>NZ_CM177771.1:0-445000 GCF_058269095.1 Paenibacillus sp. JNUCC 35
TTTGGACCTACAAAGATGTTAACATTCCGATCCGTCGAGATTTCCACATGTGGATAATTTCGATAATGATCCAACAACAGCCGTTTGACAAACAATGGCGTTCCTCCTGTGCTTCCTCGGGCCTATTCCCGGGACACGACGAATTCCCCGCAGCCTTCTACGGCAACTTTGTCTCCGGAGTACAGCTTCCGCCCGCGGCGATTTTCGATTTCTCCGTTTACTTCGATATGGGCTTCCTGAAGAAAGGATTTGGCCTGTCCCCCGGTTTGAATGCAGTCCGCCAATTTTAAAAATTGACCCAAGGTTATATATTCCGTACGAATGGTGACCTCTTTCATCGAGTCTCCTCCGTTTGTTTGATTTAATTGTCAGTTGGCTTAGTTTGTTGTGCGGTACGGGAGAATAAGCTGCAAAATATTTTGCTGTTCTTCCGGACGAATAATAATCGGCTGCATAGCGCCGGTGAATCCGATGTGGATGTTGTCGCTATCCATGACTTTAAGCGCATCGAGCATATATTTGGAGTTAAAGGAGATCCGCAGCAGCTCGCCGTTGATTTTCTGAAGCTGCAGCTGTTCCGTTACTTTGCCCAATTCGGACGAACTTGAAGAAACCTCGATGGTTTCATCTTCTTTCATCACGAGTTTAACGATATTGGTCTTATCTTCTCTGGAAAGAAGGTAGGCGCGGTCGATCGCATCGGCCAGTTCTTTGGTGCCCACAACGAGTTCTGTCTGGAACGACTGCGGAATAAGCTTGGATGTATCCGGGTAAGTTCCGTCCAGGATGCGTGTATAGAACAAAATCGAGTTCATTTTGAACAACACCTGGTTATCCGCAATAACGATATCGATCAAGGAATTCTGATCCAGCAAAATTTTGCTCAGCTCGTTAAGCGTACGTCCGGAAATAACGATCGGATGGAATTTTTGTCCCGGCTCCAGATCGAGGTTAATCTCACGGGAAGCCAGTCTGTGGCGGTCGCAAGCGATAAATTTCAGCTTATTGTCCGAAATCTGCCAGAGTACACCGGTCAGAATAGGCGTAGTTTCATTCGTCGAAACGGAAAAAGACGTCTGCTTGATCATCGTTTTGAGCAGATCGCTTGGAATCCGGATCGTACGGCTTTCTTCGATTTGGGGCAGAAGCGGATATTCTTCAGGGTCGAGACCCATAATTTGTACTTCGGAAGATCCCGAACGAATCGTCGTTTGAAAATGGTCCTTAACTTCGATCTCGATCGTTTGGGAAGGGAGCTTGCGGATCATTTCCATGAAAAATTTAGCGGGGAGCACAACGCTTCCCGGTTGAAAGAGCTCAATTACTTTCAGCTCAGCAGTTTCGGTCGGCATAAAGCTTTGGATGGAAATGTCGGTATCACTGGCAGTCAGTGTTACCCCCTCTGAAGTGGCGTCTATTTTGATTCCGGTCAAAATCGGAATAGTCGTTTTACTGGAGATTGCCTTGGAGACGTGCTGAATGGATTCATTAAGATAATCTTTCAATATCGTTAATTTCATGTTTTCACTCCTGTGGTTCTAAATTCTAGCCGGACTGCATACCCTTATATAATACCTTTTTTTTATTAGTAATAGTAGTAGAGGCAGTGGATATGTGGATATGTGTACGAAAGTCACAAAAAACAAGCCTATCCACATGTGCATAGTTTGTGCATAGGCTTGTAGTTATTAAGAGGACGGATTTTTGATTTTTTCCGTCAGGCTATGAATGATTTTGAAAAGTTCCTGATCTGTCTTCAGGGCCTCGCTAATTTTTTCGTGCGCATGGATGACGGTCGTGTGATCGCGTCCGCCGAAAGCCTCGCCAATCTTGGGAAGAGAGAAATCGGTCATTTCCCGAGATAAATACATGGCAACCTGCCTAGGAAAAGCAACGGCTTTGGTCCGTTTCCTCGCTTTGAAGTCCTCCATTTTCAACCCGTAGAACTCTCCGACTTTCTGCTGGATATCATGCATCGTAATGACCCGGGGCCGGCTTGAAGGGATAATATCTTTCAGCGCTTCCGCAGCCAGATGAGTCGTAATATCCTGGTTGCTCAAGGAGGAATAGGCGACGACCCTAATCAATGCACCCTCGAGTTCCCGAATGTTCGTATCGATCTGATTGGCGATATACACCATCGCTTCATTCGGAATTTCAAGATTCTCGGCCTTGGCTTTCTTGCGGAGAATGGCAATACGCGTCTCCAGGTCCGGCGGCTGGATATCCGTAATGAGTCCCCATTCAAAGCGCGAACGCAGACGGTCTTCGAGCGTCGGGATCTCTTTGGGAGGCCGGTCGCTGGAAATGATAATCTGCTTGCCTTCTTCATGAAGGGCGTTGAATGTGTGGAAAAATTCTTCCTGCGTCTGTTCTTTACCCGCAAGAAATTGAATATCGTCTATAAGAAGCACGTCGATGCTTCTGTATTTGTTGCGGAATCCTTCGCCGCGGTTGTCCCGAATCGCATTGATGAATTCGTTCGTAAATTTCTCGGAAGAGATGTAGAGAACGCGCGCCCGCGGATTATGTTCGAGCACATAATGTCCGATTGCGTGCATCAAGTGAGTTTTCCCGAGTCCTACGCCTCCGTATAGAAAAAGCGGATTGTATGCTTTGGCCGGAGCCTCCGCAACGGCAAGAGAAGCCGCATGGGCGAACCGGTTGCCAGCGCCGATAACGAACGTATCGAACGTGTACCGCGAATTCATCATATGATGAAAAGTTTCTTCTTGAACGGGAGCGACAGGCTCCTTCTGAGTTTCCGGGGGCGGGGCTTGTACCGCGACGGGCGATTTCTCGTCGGACTCGTTTATGAATTTGACCTCGACTTGTTTGCCGAGAAATTCATAGATCGTGGTCCCGATCATTTTCGCGTAGCGGCTTTCCAGCCATTCTTTCGCAAAATTGTTCGGTGCGCTGATGACGACAGTCGTATCCGTAAAGACGGTAGCTCTTGTGGATTTAAGCCAAGTATCGAAGCTCGGCTTGCTTAATTTTTTTTGTATGATAGACAGGACTTGCTGCCATGAGTCGGTCGTATGGCTATCCACAACAGTTCACTCCTTTAAACATAAAAAAGACTTGCGGAAAACGCCATGTCGCCTTGCTTCATGTCAATTACCACAAAATCTTGTCGATTCTTATCCACACGAGTCAGGTTATGCAGAAGAGACTTGCTCGAATAGAGGGAAAATTGTTCACAATGTTATCCACAGGCTGTTGATAAACGAAGGGTGTCAGGAGAATATCCACAACAGAAACAATACTATATTAGCAAATGAGAGAGGGATTATCAACGCAATGTTTTAATTTATCCACATATTCAACCCCTTGTGTAAAGTTTATATTAACACCACTAGATATTGTTGATAATTTGTTTGTTTTCGACAAGTTCTGCACAGAGGCCTGAAAAATTTATGCACAGGTTATTCCGATCGAGCTTCCACCTTGACTTATAGCCTCTCTTTGTGCTTTAATTGAAAAAGACATTTTTGGGATTAGATAGATCCTCAGGGAGGTGCAAATAGATGCGTCCTACGTTTAACCCGAACACAAGAACACGGAAGAAGAACCACGGTTTCCGTAAAAGAATGAGCACGAAAAACGGCCGTAAAGTGCTGCAAGCACGCCGTCAAAAAGGTAGAAAAGTACTGAGTGCTTAATTGCCAGGCCACTTGATGTGGTCTTTTTTTCTGGATTTTTATAGGCTTGTGAGGGTTTCGACCGATTAAACCGCCCGTTACCGGTGAAAACTAAGTAATGGGCGGTCAAAGAAGCGGTTTTGTTTGGAGTGCTTGCTTGTGGAAAAAAAGCTTAGGCTTGCAAAAAGAGAAGATTTTCAAAAGGTGTATCGCTACGGAAAGTCGGCAGCGAATCACCAGTTTGTTCTATATTATATGCCTCGTCGTGAGAATGAACATTTCCGGCTGGGGATCTCGGCCAGCAAAAAGATTGGAAACGCCGTCATCCGCAACCGGCTGCGCCGCGTTTTAAAGGAAATTATCCGGCTGAACGAGGAACGGTTTCCCGGTGGCTACGATTATATTGTCATCGTGAGAAAGCCGGCCGTCGAAATGGATTTCCACGAGATGGAGAAGAGCATCTACCATGTTTTCAAACGGGCGGGGCTGCTGCGAAAAAACAGCTGATCCCGGCTCGATTTGGACATGCTTTAATTTCCAAGCAATTATTTCCTTGCCGGATTAAACTATGGTATAGTTTATGGTGGAATAGAAAACTGGGAGGACCTCAATTGATTCGTCGAACCTACAAATATGCACCACTTCTTTTGCTGTTGTTCGTGCTAACGGGTTGCGGCACGTCGCCTACCTCGTATCCTCCATTGGATCCCGCGACAGCAGGATTTTTTACCAAATACTTCATTATCCCTCTGTCTGATCTGCTCGATTTCTTTGCCAATTCGATTGGCAAT
This sequence comes from Paenibacillus sp. JNUCC 35, assembly GCF_058269095.1. Taxonomy (NCBI): domain Bacteria; kingdom Bacillati; phylum Bacillota; class Bacilli; order Caryophanales; family Paenibacillaceae; genus Paenibacillus; species Paenibacillus sp. JNUCC 35. Next base: position 4,436 of record NZ_CM177771.1, read on the forward strand.
TCGTACGGTATCTCTATCCTGATCGTGACTATCATCATCCGCCTGATCGTTCTGCCGCTGACGCTCAAGCAGTACAAGAGCTCCAAGCGTATGCAGGAAGTGCAGCCGGAAATGGCTAAAATCCGCGAGAAGTTTAAAGATAACCCGCAAAAGCAGCAGGAAGAGACAATGAAGCTTTTCCAGAAGCATGGTGTCAATCCGCTTGCCGGATGTTTCCCGATTCTGATTCAGATGCCGATCTTGCTGGCGCTTTATCAAGCGATCGTGCGGAATCCGCACATTTTTTCTCACCAATTTCTATGGATGGAACTCGGTAAACCCGATCCGTTCTATGTACTGCCGATCGTAGCGGCGGCTACAACGTTCATTCAGCAAAAAGTGATGTCGGCTCAGAACCCGATGAACAAACAGATGCAGAGCATCATGTTTATTTTCCCGGTGATGATCTTCGTGATGTCGATGAGCTTCGCATCCGCTTTGCCGCTGTACTGGATTTATAGCAACGTCTTCACCATCGTTCAGACCTATTTCTTGTACGGTCGATCTCCTAAAACAAAAGGTGGACAGGCTGCATGAAAAAAGTGATTGCGACGGGAAAAACGATTGATGATGCAATAAAGGCCGGTCTTGCGCAGTTAAGCACTACGCAAGACCGGGTGCATGTCACCGTCCTGGAACAGCCGTCCAGAGGTTTTCTCGGATTGATCGGCACGAAGGAAGCGAAGGTGGAACTCGAGAAGATCCCGGATCCGATCGAGGAAGCCGTTGCTTTTCTGAAAGAGCTGTTCGATACGATGGGGCTGGCTATCTCCATTGACCAGAAGCAAACGAAAGAAGGCCATTTGTTTAACTTAAGCGGATCCGAACTCGGAATATTGATCGGTAAAAGAGGACAAACTTTGGACGCGCTTCAATATTTGGTCAATATCGTCGCAAATCGGTTCTCAAACGCGCATGTCCGCATTCTGCTCGATGCCGAGCAGTTTAGAGACAGACGGAAGCAGACGCTGCAGGAACTGGCACACCGGCTTGCGGGCCGTGTCGTCCGTTCCCGGAAGGAATTGATTTTGGAGCCGATGAACGCTCAGGAGCGCAAAATCATTCATGCCGAGCTACAATCGCATCCGTCGGTGAAAACATACAGCAAAGGCGACGAGCCGAATCGTCGCGTTGTAATTACGTTAAGATAACTGTCTGCAATGACCCTGTATTTTCTAGGCGTCATTGCTTTTTTCATAATTTGAGCGGTTACCGCTCCGCTTACGGGGTGTTTATTTTATGATTTCAGATACAATTGCCGCCATTGCCACTCCACTCGGGGAAGGCGGTATAGCGGTTGTGAGAGTCAGCGGCGACGAAGCCGTCAAGCTGGTGGAGCCGTTATTCCGGTCTAAAGTGAAATTGTCCGAGGCTCAGACACATACCATTCATTACGGGCATATCATTCACCCTTCATCGGGTGATAAAATAGAGGAAGTTCTTATCAGCGTCATGCGTGCACCACGTTCTTTTACGACGGAAGATGTCGTTGAAATCAACTGTCACGGGGGGATTGTCTCCGTCAAACGGGTGATGGACCTCCTGCTGGAGCAGGGGATACGTGTTGCCGAGCCTGGTGAGTTCACCAAGCGCGCTTTTCTGAACGGACGGATCGACCTGACCCAGGCGGAAGCGGTCATCGACCTGATCCGGTCCAAATCGGACCGTGCTTTTCAAATTGCGCTGAAGCAGGTGGACGGCAATTTATCCAAAGCGATAGGAGAGCTGCGCTACCAACTGGTTGAGCTGATGGCCCATATTGAAGTGAACATTGATTATCCGGAGCATGACGTTGAGGAAATGACCAATGCGTTTATCCGCGAACGCTGCATTCAAGTGAGTTCCCGTATCGACGAGCTGTTAAGAACGGCCGAACACGGGAAAATTTTGCGTGAGGGCATTGTGACGGCGATTATCGGCAAGCCGAACGTCGGAAAGTCCTCGCTGCTCAATACGCTGGCGCAGGAGAACCGCGCTATCGTCACGGATATTCCGGGGACAACCCGGGATGTGATTGAGGAATACGTCAATGTGGGCGGTATTCCGCTCAAGCTTCTTGATACGGCCGGTATCCGGGAAACGTCGGACCTTGTAGAGCAAATCGGGGTAGAGCGTTCCAGGACGGCCTTGTCCGAAGCGGATTTGATTCTCTTGGTGTTAAACAGCAGCGAACCGCTGTTGCCCGAAGAACTGGCCATGATAGAAGAACTGCGACAGCGTCAGACTATCGTCATTTTGAATAAAACGGATCTTCCCTTACAAATAGATAAAAATGAGATCGAAGCCAAATTCCCGCAAGGACGAGTGGTTTCTCTATCTCTTCTGGAAGGAAGCGGCCTCTCGGAGCTGGAAAAAGCGATCTCGGCTATTTTCTTCGAAGGCAATTTGGAGTCCACGGATTTAACCTATGTCAGCAATGTCCGGCATATCGGACTGCTGAAGCAGGCCAAAGGCTCGCTTCGTGAAGCAATGGAAGCCAATGATACCTATGTGCCAATCGATATGATTCAGATTGATATCCGTGCTGCGTGGGAGCATCTCGGTGAAATTATAGGAGATTCGGTTGCCGAATCGTTGATTGATCAAATTTTTTCACAGTTCTGTCTTGGGAAATAAGACGGTATAGGAGGTAGAAAAGATGGGCTACTCAGCCGGGAACTACGAAGTTATCGTCATCGGAGCGGGCCATGCGGGTGTAGAGTCGGCGCTGGCCGCAGCCAGAATGGGCTGTGAAACGCTTCTGCTTACCATCAACCTGGATATGGTTGCTTTTATGCCTTGCAATCCCTCTATCGGAGGACCTGCAAAAGGGCATGTTGTCCGGGAGATCGACGCGCTTGGCGGAGAAATGGGACGCAATATCGATAAAACGTACATTCAGATGCGGATGTTGAACACAGGAAAAGGGCCGGCCGTTCATGCACTGCGTGCTCAGGCGGACAAATTTCTGTATCAGCACATGATGAAAGAAACGATTGAAAGCACTCCAAACCTGACGTTACGTCAGGGGATGGTGGAAGAACTGCTTGTGGAGGATGGCGTCTGCAAAGGCGTAGTCACGAAGACTGGGGCCGAATATTACGGCAAAGCGGTCGTTCTGACGACAGGCACTTATTTGCGCGGGAAAGTAATTATGGGTGAACTTATGTATGAAAGCGGCCCTAACAACCAGCAGCCTTCTGTCCGGTTGTCCCAATCTCTGCGTGAGTTGGGTCTGGAACTTGTCCGTTTCAAAACGGGAACTCCGCCGCGTGTGCATAAGGACTCCATTGATTTTTCCAAAACGGAAATTCAGCCCGGGGACGAAAATCCAAGATTTTTTTCCTACGAAACGAAAGAGGGCACTCAAGATCAGCTGCCGTGCTGGCTGACTTATACGACCGAAAATACTCACGAGATTATTAACGATAATCTGCATCGTGCGCCGATGTTTTCGGGAGCCATTGAAGGAACGGGTCCCCGTTATTGTCCGTCTATCGAGGATAAAATCGTACGTTTTGCCGATAAGCCGAAGCATCAGATTTTCCTTGAGCCGGAAGGACGCAATACGTCCGAGTACTATGTACAAGGACTGTCTACAAGCATGCCGGAAGATGTGCAGCTCAAAATTTTGCGTTCGATTACAGGCTTGGAGAAGGTAGAAATGATGCGTACCGGTTACGCTATCGAATACGATGCGGTTGTTCCGACGCAGCTGAAACCGACCCTTGAGACCAAACAGGTTGAGGGTTTGTTTACGGCAGGGCAGATCAACGGAACCTCGGGTTATGAAGAAGCGGCCGGTCAAGGCATCATGGCCGGTATTAATGCGGCCTGCAAGGTGCAGGGGAAGGACCCGGTCATCCTCGACCGTTCCGAAGGCTACATCGGCGTCCTGATCGATGACCTGGTGACCAAGGGGACGCCGGAGCCATACCGTTTGCTCACTTCGCGTGCGGAGTATCGACTGCTGCTACGTCACGATAACGCCGATCTTCGGCTTACTCCGATCGGTCATAAAATCGGACTGATTCCGGAAGAACGTTACCAGCGTTTCCAGGAGAAGAAGGAACAGATCGAACAGGAACTTCATCGTCTTAAAACGACCAAGGTCCGTCCGGAACCTCACGTCCAGGCTATTCTCGAAGAAGCGGGCACTGTCCTGCTGAATAATGCCGTGGATCTTCTCACCCTTCTGAAACGCCCGGAGATCAATTACTCTCACATTGAGGGTATGCTTCCTCTGCCGGTAGAGCTTTCCGATGAGGTAAAAGAGCAGGCTGAAATTCAAGTGAAATATGCGGGGTATATCGAAAAACAGCTGGCGCAAGTAGAACGGCTTAAAAAGATGGAAAAGAAAAAGATTCCGGACGACATCATCTATGAAGATATTCACGGAATTGCAACGGAAGCAAAGCAGAAGCTCGCAAAAATTCGTCCCGTATCCATCGGACAGGCGAGCCGGATCTCTGGTGTAACACCGGCGGATATCTCCATCCTGCTCGTGTACCTGGAGCATTATAACCAAGTTATCGCTGCAAGGGGATAGAGAAATTTATGACCGATTTAATACAAGAGCAGTTTGTTAGTCATTTGCAGCCCCACCAGCTGTCTTTCTCCGATGAACAGCTCCAGCAGTTCGAGACGTATTACCGTTTGCTTGTGGAGTGGAACGAGAAAATCAATCTAACCGCGATCACAGAGCGCGACCAGGTTTATTTGAAACACTTCTACGATTCGCTTTCGCTTGCTTTTTATGTGGATATGGAAAAAGTAGAGACCCTGGCGGATATCGGCTCTGGTGCCGGTTTCCCCAGCATCCCTTTGAAAATTGCTTTTCCGCATCTGAAAGTTACGATTGTGGATTCATTGAACAAACGGATTGTTTTTCTGAATGAGCTCGTAAAAGAGCTTGGACTGACGGATGTAACGTGTGTCCATGCCCGTGCGGAAGATGCGGCCCGGCTGCAGCAGCACCGTGATCGGTATGATCTGGTTACGGCGCGGGCAGTCGCTAGGCTCAGCGTGCTAAATGAATTTTGCCTGCCTTTTGTGAAGGTAGGGGGATTGTTTGTTGCGATGAAGGCCGCGGATGCGGAAGAAGAGATGAAAGAGGCAGCCTTTAGTATAGGCTTGCTCAAAGGCCAGCTTAAACAGGTAGATCGTTTGGAATTGCCAGTCGAGAAGTCCGTACGACATTTTATCCAAATCCAGAAAACAGCACCTACACCCGGTAAATATCCTCGTAAAGCTGGATTACCTTTAAAGCAGCCTTTAGTGAAATAGGATGTTTCACGTGGAACATCCTTACCAGGAATTTCATGAATTCTTACCTTTATTGGCAGGAAAAAGATGGGCAGCTGACGAATATCTTATATAGGGGATTTTTACGCAATTAAAGATCTATGGATAGAATTGTCGTGACAGGGGAGTCTGCGACCCTTCTTTAATTCTTTGGTTTCAGATAAACGGGTTGGTAGAATGCCGAGGCTTTGCTTTCTCCTTCCTGTAAAATATCGGGGAAGAGTTGGGTGGTATTATATTCATGAAAGAGCAGCTATCAAAACTTTTTGGTTTTACGGAGCGAAGCAATATGGATGAAGTTAAAAACATTCCCGTACAAAACATCAATCCGAGTCCGTACCAGCCAAGAACGATTTTTGATGATGATCGCATTGATGAACTTTGCCAAACGATTCGTACACATGGCGTTATTCAGCCTATCGTTGTAAGGGTACGTAATAATACTTTTGAGTTAATAGCAGGGGAACGCCGATTAAGAGCGGTCAAAAAGCTTGGTCTGGAAACCATTCCTGCGATCGTGCGGGAATTCAACGATTCTCAAGCTGCGTCTATTGCTTTAATCGAAAATCTGCAGCGTGAAGGCTTGACGGCGATCGAAGAAGCGGCCGCTTATCAGCAGCTTATAGAGATGCATGATCTTACACAAGAAAGTCTGGCACAACGACTGGGCAAAAGCCAATCGACTATCGCCAACAAGATTCGTCTGTTGAATTTGAGCGAACCTGTTAAAATGGCACTTATTGGGCGGAAAATCACGGAGAGGCATGCGCGTGCACTGCTTTCTTTGGATCAAGAAGAGCTTCAGGTTAAAATTCTTGAAGAGGTTATCGCTAAAGAGCTTAATGTGAAGCAGACGGAAACACGCATTCAATTTTTGAAAGAAGCTACCCAGATTAAGAAAAGCAAACGTGTTTCTTATTCGAAAGATGTACGTCTGGCGCTAAATACCATCAGACAGTCCGTTGAGATGGTGGCCAGCTCGGGTCTCAATATTAATACGGCTGAGCAGGATCACGAAGATCACTACGAAATCATCATTAAAATTCCTAAGCAGCATTCGGCAAAATAATCAAGGGATTAAAGCATAATCCTCCTGTATGACAAAGGCAGTCTCCCGTAAAGGAAGCTGAATTTGTAACAGGAGGTTTTTTTGTTTAGGAAGATTGGAACGCGGAGTTTTGAAATTCAGCTGCAAAATATCAGGAAGAGTGCAAACTTTTTAGGTGCGAGATACGTCATAGGTTTGTTCGTTATTTACTGTATGCATTGTAAGTGTGAAAGAGCCGCATGTGTATAGTTTAATTGACACTTGGAAACCGATTTGAAACTACAGCCGAGCAATCTGCCAAATTTCTTCATTTTGTTGTCGGAACCTGCATTTTTATTAGTTTCGTTCTCTTGATTATGGTAATATAGTAGTATTCTCTTTGTTAAATTTTTAATGAGAGGTTTTAAGGTAGTGGGGTGAATGAATTGTCCAAGACAATCGCGATAACGAATCAAAAAGGCGGCGTAGGGAAGACAACGACATCTGTCAATCTGGGTGCTTGTTTGGCTTCGCTCGGCAAAAAGGTACTGCTGGTGGACATCGACCCTCAGGGTAATACGACGAGTGGGATTGGGGTCAATAAAGCAGATGTAGAATACTGTATTTATGACGTCCTAATTAATGATATTCATCCGAAAGACGCTACAATTGCTACTAAAATTCCAAATTTGAACATTATTCCGGCTACTATCCAATTGGCGGGTGCCGAAATTGAATTGGTTCCAACGATATCGCGTGAAGTTCGGTTGAAGAAATCGCTTCAGCTTGTCGAGCATATGTACGATTATATCCTCATCGATTGTCCTCCGTCGTTAGGAATTTTGACCATTAACTCACTGACGGCTTCCGACTCCGTGATTATCCCGATCCAGTGCGAGTATTATGCGCTTGAAGGATTAAGCCAGCTGTTGAATACAGTCAGACTTGTGCAGAAGCATTTAAACACATCACTGCAAATTGAAGGCGTTCTCCTAACGATGTTTGACGCCCGTACAAACCTAGGTATCCAGGTCATTGAAGAAGTGAAGAAATATTTTCAGCAAAAAGTGTATCAAACGATTATACCGCGTAATGTCCGACTTAGCGAAGCGCCGAGCCATGGACAATCCATTATTACTTATGACCCGCGGTCTAAAGGTGCGGAAGTATACTTAGAGCTTGCAAAGGAAGTGATTAGTCTTGAGCAAACGACTAGGTAAAGGTCTCGGAGCGCTTATTCCGGAGCTGGAGATCGGGGAAGAGGACAAGGTCATTGAAATCCCTCTGAATCAGCTGCGGGCGAATCCATACCAACCTCGTAAACATTTTAACGAAGACGGTATTCAAGAGCTGGCTTCTTCCATCAAGGAACATGGCGTTATTCAGCCGATCATTGTTCGTACGGTTTTAAAAGGGTATGAGATTATTGCCGGGGAGAGAAGATTCCGCGCTTCTCAGGCAAGCGGTTTAGCAACCATTCCAGCGGTTGTAAAAAAGCTTTCCGATCAACAGGTTATGGAAATCGCATTGATCGAAAACGTTCAGCGGGAAGATTTGAATGCGATGGAGATTGCAATCGCTTATCAAGCCATCATAGATCAGTTTTCATTAACGCAAGAAGAGTTGTCTGTAAAAGTAGGCAAGAGTCGTTCTCATATCGCGAACTTCCTGCGTCTTCTTCATCTGCCTGAGTCCATCAAGCAATATGTTTCACGTGGAACACTGTCCATGGGACATGCCCGTGCGATTGTAGGGGTTAAGGATGACAAGGTGAAGAAAGAACTGACGGATGCTTGTATTAACGGTCAATGGAGCGTTCGCCAGCTAGAGGAAGAGATTAAGCGGCGTGAAGAACTCGCTTCCGAAGACAAGGAAAAACCGAAGGTGAAAGACAAGAAGAAAGATCCTTATCTTCATCAGGCGGAAGAGCAGCTTCAGGATCATTATCGTACGACGGTCCGGATCAAGCATCAAAATTATAAAGGACGGATCGAACTGATGTATTACTCCAAAGATGATTTGGAAAGATTGCTGGAAATGCTTCAAGGGCAGATTTCCTGATTGTTTATCTAACTAAACCATACATAGCATACAAATCTCTGGCTTTCTGTTCGTAAAGAAAGTGAGAGAAGGTATGCTATCTTTGTGAGGAGGGACCGGCAGTGACGAAGCCGTTTTTATATTTCGATAATGCCGCTTCCTCGTGGCCAAAACCGCCGCAGGTCGGAGAGGCTGTGCTGCGCTGCATCAACGAGTATGCGGCTAATCCCGGCAGAGGCAGTCATGCCATGGCTGTACAGGCAAGCCGGGTTGTGTTCGAAGCACGCAAACACGCAGCGAAGTTGTTCGGTTTTAGAAATCCAAATGATCTCGCATTCGGTTCCAACACAACGGAAGCCCTCAATTTGGCTATCAAAGGCCATGTGAAAGAGGGAGAGCATGTTATCTGTACAGCAGTAGAGCATAACTCCGTCCGAAGACCCCTTGAATATTTGAGGCGCACCAAAAACGTGCAGGTCACCTATCTGGAAACCGATGAATTCGGGAGAATAAACATAGACGTCTTAAAGGAAAATATTCAGAGCCATACTTCGCTTGTCGTTATCAACCATAGCTCCAATTTGCTCGGAAGCATCCTGCCTGTCGCTGATATTGGGCAGCTCTGCAGAGAGAAGGGGATATGCTTGCTCGTAGATGCCGCTCAGACGGCCGGAATCCTTCCTATTCACGTGGAGCAGATGGGGATCGACATGTTGGCGTTTCCGGGCCATAAAGGTCTCCTGGGGCCTCAAGGGACGGGAGGTCTGTATATCCATCCCCGGCTCGATCTGGAGCCTCTTATGCACGGCGGAACAGGCAGCCAGTCGGAAGCGATCGACCAGCCTTCCGTAAGACCGGACAGGTACGAAGCGGGCACGCCGAATACCCCGGGATTAGCCGGGTTAAGCGAGGGGCTGAAGTTTGTCCTCCGGACGGGTGTGGAAAACATCCACGCGAAGGAGTGGGAGCAGACTCAGCGGATCATGGAAGCACTTCGGGATGTGCCGCATCTCCGGCTTCTCGGTCCCGGAATCGGCGAAGAACGGACGGGTATCGTGCCCTTCGTCCTGGAGCATATGGATGCGTCCGAGGTGGCGTTCATCCTGGACCAGCATTACGGCATCGCGGTCAGAGCCGGATATCACTGCACGCCGCTGGCGCATGAAACCGCAGGCACAGGTAAAACCGGTGCCGTCCGGGCAAGCGTCAGCTATTTTACGACAGATGAAGAAGTGGATACTCTAATTGAAGCGGTCAAAGAAATAGCGGACTCCGTTATTTTATAAGCAGGAACGCAGCCGACTGGAAGAACAAGAAACAGCGAGACAAGATAGCAGAGGGGAAGAAGGACATGGGTGAAAACAACATCGGGCTGCCGGTTGAACCGATTTTATCGGTTCTTTGTTTGCTTGTCTTGTTGCTGTTAATCGGAATGCTTGCGTTGTGGATTAAACTGGGCAAGCTTCGCAAACAATATAAGAAAGTCATGAATGGCGCAGGAGAGGTTAATATCGAACAACTGCTTGTTCACATGCAGCAGCAGATTGAGGACCAGATCATCCTGCAGGGAGATACGGCGGACCGGCTGAACCGGATCAGCCAATCCATGAAGCGGTTGAAATCCAAGGTCGGCATTCACCGCTATAACGCCTTCTCGGACACGGGAAGTCTTATGAGTTTCACGGTGGCTATTCTGGACGAGTATGAAGATGGGATTCTCATCACCGGCATTCACAGCAGGGAAGATACATACATCTATGCCAAACCGGTCGAGAAGGGCGGTTCTCCATATTCGCTTTCTCCCGAGGAGAAAGAAGCGATCAATCTGACGTTAGCGCAGAAGTAGGGGAAGACCGCCGGACGGAGCAAAGCGCGTGATGGAGGGAGCCGGCGATAACGTCGGCCATATTCATCACCAGATTGAGGCGGGTATTTTGAAGCACGAAATACTCCATAAAACCGCCGACGTTTACAATACCGGTAACATGGATATCGCCAACCGACGGAAGTTCCTTATTTACGCCTGCTCCCGGCTTAAGCGGGCCATGCCCGACTTGTATAGAGCCGACACTGGATACCTGACCGAGACAAGCGTCAATCGCCACGATGAAGGGATAGCGGTGGGCTGTCTCGACAGCCGTAATCGTATCCGACAAATTCATGGCGTGTACCGGCTCATCCAAGGTTCCGTACAGGGAGTAGGAAGCGCCGCTTCGTCTCTTTAAATTGCTGCCAACCAGGGGGCCTAGTGAATCGCCTGTGGAACGGTCCGTACCGACACAAACGATCACAATAGGTTGATAGGAGGGCAGCTTTTTTAGAATCTCGGAAAAGTATGCGGATAGAGCTGCAGGCGTGCTGCTGTCCGAATGAGAAAGTTTAATAGAAGCGGGCTGCTCGGCAGCCGGTTTCGCGGAAAAGCCGAATGGTTTCATTGAGGATCCCTCCGGGTTTGTCTTCTTAATCGTGGAAAAACGCTTTCGGCAGGCATTAGCTGGGCGCTTAGAAGTTTTTACTAGTATACGGAGAAAGCCGGGGAAATATACGTAGTCGATAGAGAAGAAACTAGAGTGAAGAGAGGGATGAAGAATGGGGGAATGGCTGCTCATTGCATTCGACTCTACCCAGCAGGCGCTGCGGGCCGAAATGCTGCTCGAATACGCGGATATCGAAATCGACCTGTGCCCGACTCCCAAAGGCGTAACGGCGGGCTGCGCGCTTTCCATTCAATTTCCGGCAGAGGACTATACGGAAGTTCAGCGGATCATCGAGACGGAGCAGGTTGAAATCAGAGGCATTTATTTCAAAAAAGAATCCGAATATGTTAGGATGGAAAAGTAAGGGCGGTGGAAAAATGACTAACATGGGGAACAGACTGGCTGCCATTACGGGACTGCAAAATCCTGAAGAAACGGTGACCCATTTCGTGGATGATATCAAAAAATATTTGCTGGATTCCCAACAGCTGATCAAGTACGGTGCAACGATCGTTGAAATTGTCGTCATATACGTACTCTCGCGTCTAATCATTAAAGTAGCCGATAAGCTTGTAAACCGGATGATGGAAACGAGGGAGAAGAGCCCTCTCAAATTCGATCCCAGGCGCACGACTACAATCGGCAAGCTTATTCACAATATCATTTCTTATGTAGTCAACTTTATAACGATTCTGCTTATTCTGGCCCAAGTAGGCATTAATCTGGGACCTATACTCGCCGGAGCGGGGGTTCTCGGACTTGCGATCGGTTTCGGAGCCCAAAGCTTGGTGAAGGATGTCATAACGGGGTTCTTCATCATTTTCGAGGATCAGTTTGCCGTAGGAGACGTTATACAAGTCGATACGTTCCGGGGAACCGTAGAGCAAATCGGTATCCGGGTAACCCGGCTCCGCAGCTGGACGGGGGAAGTTCACTTTATCCCCAACGGGAACATCAAGCAGGTTACGAACTATTCCATCAACAATTCGCTGGCGATCGTCGATATTTCGATTGCTTATGAATCCGATATCGATAAGACGATTGGGGTTCTGCAGAGCACGGTAGATCGCATGGCGGAAGGCAACGAGAACATCGTAAGCGAGCCGAAAGTGCTCGGTGTCCAGTCTATGGGACAGTCGGAGATTGTCCTGCGGATTACAGCGGAGTGCAAACCGAATATGCAGGTAGATGTGCAGCGTAAAATGTTCGCGGAAGTGAAAAAACAGCTGGATGCGCACGGAATCGAGATTCCGTGTCCGAAAACCGTGACCTATTTCAAAGGGGAAAGGGGAGCCATATAGCCCTATGGAGAAGAAGCAGTACGAACTCGGGGATGTCGTGCAGATGAAAAAACAGCATCCCTGCGGAACGAACGAAATGGAAATTATTCGTATGGGCATGGACATCCGGATCAAATGCGTAGGCTGCAAACACAGCGTGCTGGTGCCGCGCGCCAAGTTCGAAAGCAAACTGAAGAAGGTGCTCCGGTCCTCTGCAGATAAGGGAGCGGAAGCCTCCGAGAACGGAGTGTCAGGTTCTTGACGCTCCTTTTTTTCTTGCCGAATTTCCCTCTTGCAGACTAACCACAGCTTGTGCTACAATAAAAAATGTTCTCGATACGGAAAGGTACCCAAGAGGCCCAAGGGGGCTGACTCGAAATCAGCTAGGCGGCGCAAGCCGTGCGTGGGTTCGAATCCCACTCTTTCCGCCATAACTTTACCAATGATAACCTCCTGCTTCGTTATGAAGCAGGAGGTTTTTGCATGCCATTGTGTTTCCGGCTTACATCGGCTTGCCGAAGCAGGCCCAAAGTTCGTTCTGCGAAGCGGCGGACTTCGTACGCTTTCAGGCGGCCCCGCCGGTACGTCCCTGACGTTCTTTCCGCACAACGGAAAAGCGGTCGATGATGTAACCGATAAGCGCCCAGGAAGCTACTGTAAGCACGTAGATCACGAACATTTTACCCATGGAGATCTCGTAGACATTCGTGAACATGGGAGCAAACCAGGCAGGAACGCTGAGGGAGTAAAAGAGCAGATACAGCGAGTCCTGGTCATGGCCGAAATAATGAATCAAACAGAGTAAAAGGCCGAACACCGTCGCGTACAGCGTGAAGGATTTCTTCATAAAGGCAGAGCCCCTTTTCAGTGGTACAGCCGCTTCCATTTGCGGTTGTGATTTTTGGTATCGGGAAACGAATCGCCTTTCTTCAAGTGAACGATTTCCGGGTTGTTGATCCCCATATGAAAGGCATTCTCGCCGATTTCGATGTAGCGCCCTTCGTTGGGCGCCTTGTCGCCAGGCACGAACTGCGTCTTCTCACCCATTCTTTTCACCTCCAAGCTTTTAATTACGGAGTTAGTATGTCCCTTGCTTAAGAAAGCATGTGCCGCGCAGGGAGCCTGCGGGTAAGCATACATTGGCAGTTCTGGCGGATGGACAGGTTGTGACTTGTAATGGGGAAAGCAATCTGCTATAGTATTTAGGTGCGAGTTTTGTAATTCAACTAATTCTCGCTCCTTGCTCCCGATCAGAATTGGGAGCCGCTTAGTCCAAAAGGAGGTGACAAGCATGCGCAAATACGAAGTGATGTATATCATTCGTACAGACATTGAACAAGAACAAGTTCAATCTACTGTAGAGAAGTTCCAAGGCATTATCACCAACGGTGGTGGCGAAATTACGAAGCACGACCTGATGGGTAAACGTCGCCTTGCGTATGAGATCAACAAGTTCCGTGACGGACACTATGTACTCGTACATTTCAACGCAGAACCTGCAGTTGTAGCAGAGCTTGATCGTGTAATGAAGATTTCCGACGAAATCATTCGCTACCTGATCGTTAAAGACGTAGCTTAATCAGCGTGTTAAGTAAGGAAGCATCGGAGGGATGAACGTTGTTAAACCGTGTAATTCTTATCGGCAGACTGACAAGAGATCCTGAGCTGCGTTACACACCTGCGGGTGTGGCCGTAACCCAATTTACACTGGCGGTGGATCGGCCGTTCGTAAGTTCGCAATCGAAGGAACGGGAAGCCGATTTCATACCTGTCGTAACTTGGAGACAGCTTGCGGAAACTTGCGCCAACTATCTTCGCAAAGGCCGTTTGGCGGCTGTGGAAGGACGCATGCAGGTACGCTCTTACGACAATAACGAGGGACGTAAAGTTTACGTAACCGAAGTCATTGCCGATAATGTGCGCTTCCTGGAATCTGCTAATTCCGCTAACCGTGAAGAGGGTTCTTACTCCGGCGGTTCAGGCGGTGGATATGGCGGCGGCGGAAGCGGCAGCGGCCGAAATACGCGGGATCAACAGCAGGATCCTTTCCTCGACGACGGGAAACCGATCGACATATCCGATGATGATTTGCCATTCTAAGTAGAAAGGACTGACTCAAATGAGCGAACAACAAACAAGCAGCCGTCCGCAACGTTCGGAAGGCGGTGATCGTCCGGAGCGTTCGGAGCGTAAATTCACTCCACGCCGCGGTAAAGGCGGTAAGCGCCGTAAAGTTTGCTACTTTACAGCAAACAAGATCACTCATATCGATTACAAAGATATCGAGACCCTTAAGAAATTTATCTCCGAAAGAGGTAAAATCTTGCCTCGTCGTGTAACAGGTACTTCCGCGAAGTATCAGCGTATGCTGACAACAGCAATCAAGCGCTCGCGCACAATTGCTTTGCTTCCATACACTACGGAGTAGTTTGTATAGAGAAGAAGACAGCCGGTTCTGCCGGTTGTCTTTTTTTTATCGGTAAAAAAGGCAAACAGAGCTGGAAGCAGCGGCAGCAACAAGAATTATTCAACAAAAAAAGGATAGAACGTAGGAAGCCGGAGAGAAATTTCCGGTTTTTTTTGTGTTCCGGAGGGGAACAGGTCTGTGGATAACCACTGAAGTTAGACAGTCCACAAGAACTTTTATAGAATGGAGATAGGAGTTGGGGACATGTGGAAAACACGGTGACTAAATCCGGACGGAAAGTTATGCACATGTGGATAGAAAGCGAACGAGAGTTATCTACAAAACCGGGGAGTGTCGGATGATTTGAAAATCAGCAAACAAAACGCCGAGCATTACGTATGGGGAGACAGATGCGACGGCTGGTATCTCCACAAAGGGGACGAGACGATTATTCACGAACGAATGCCTCCGGGAACGAGCGAGGAGAGACATTTGCATGAGCGCGCGGCGCAGTTCTTTTTCATTTTAACGGGGCAGGTTGTGATGGAGATGGACGGCGAATGGCATGAGCTGGGGCCTCAAGATGGGCTTCGGATCGCACCGGGAACCCCGCACTGTATTCATAACCGTTCGCATGATGCGGCGGAGTTTCTAGTTATCTCCAAACCGGGTACTAAAGGAGACCGAATCCCCCAGGTAGAACTCAAACCTGACTGAAATTTAACGTACCCGGAGCCCGTAAAGCGCCAAGTTCAGGAAACACAGCTCAAGCTGTTTTGTGGTATAATCGTGTATAAAGCTTGTAAGGGATAAGGGGAGGAGCGGGCGTTGTCCAATCGGGAAAGAGAGGTTGATCTCGCGAAGCGGGTCAAGGTCATTGAATGGCTCAAAACCGAGGTTGTCGATCAGGTAGCGCATCTGTTGAAAGGGATATGGGAAGGCAATCAAGCTAAAATTATAGATGGCCTTGCCAGTCTGATTTCCAGCGTATATATACTTGGCCGCCGGCTTAGGGTCTCTTTTCGAAGTTTAGATGAAGTAATCATGGATAAAATGAAAAAGCATAGAGAAGAAGGTCACCAGCTCGAGGATTGGTATGGAGATATCTCGGCACTGGAAGATCATCTTCGTAAGAGGTGAACGCGTTGACAAAGAAAAATTTGCAGTTCATCGGATGGGGTCTGCTGTATATACTCTTTCTGTTATCTTTTATGACGTCCTATTTGGTGATTACGGCCAGTTTCCTGATGATTCCGGTCTTGATTCTGTTCGTGAAGCTGGACGCCAAACGATTTACAGCTTTCTATCTGGGAATTCTCCTGGTTGTGAATTTATTGCTCGGGTGGACGGGATTCGTCGTCTTGGCCATTTCACTATTCCTGCTGCCGCCGGTCATCGTAATCGGCACGCTTTATAAGAAGAAGGCGCCCGCACATCTGGTCATCACGTACGGTACGCTTACTTTTCTGGCCGAAATGCTGCTTACGCTCGTGATCGGGTTCCTGTTCAAATTGAATTTCATTAAGAAATTCAAAACGGTCATGCTGGATTACTTAAACAACATGCAGCCTGCCGTAAAGGGAATGCTGCCGACCCAGGGCGACATGCAGTGGTATGTGGATGTGCTCGTACAAATCATTCCGCTGGATATGATTCTGTTCTCGCTCTACTTTATCGGAGTTACTCATCTGATCGGACGCCGTCTGCTTAATCCCATGGGAGAGGACATCCCCGGCATGCCGCCTGTGAGAGAGTGGAAACTTCCGAAAGCGTTCGTCTGGATTTACCTCATCGCGTTCGCGGCGGATATGCTGTTCGTATCGGCGACCAATTCGCTGATGTCGGCTTTGCTTATCAATCTGCTGCCGCTGCTTATGTTCGCGTTCGCCATCCAAGCAATTTCGTTTCTTGCGTTCGTGGCCCATTATAAAGGTTGGGGTAAACTGCTGCCGGTGGCCGGCACGATTCTTCTGATCGTGTTTATGCCGTTTTTGCTTGTGCTCTACAGTTTACTCGGCGTGTTCGATGTGGCTTTTCCGTTGCGGGAAAGGCTCTTCAAATCTAGATAAGGGTCAGGGGAGAGTAAATGCCGAAATTCTTGTCGAAACGATGGCATGGACAACATATGGTATGGACGTTTGCGCTGCTCGGCGCTTTAACGATCGTACTGTTTCTGTATGAATGGGTATTGGGTGTCGCTGCTCTGCTCGCCTCGGGACTTGTGATTTACTTCTCGTGGAAGGCGGAGAGCGCTTTTCGTCACGATTTGAATGCTTATCTGGGCACCATCACGCACCGGGTCAAGAAATCCGCCGGTGACGTGATATCGGAGCTGCCGATCGGCATGATTCTATATAATGAAGAAAAAGAAATCGAATGGCACAATCCGTTCGTCGCCAAGCTCGCCAAAAAGGACTCCGTGATCGGGGATTCTCTGGAGGACGTGCTTCCAAGTTGGAAGCCGGGCAAGGAGAAGGAAAAAGAAGAGACGCATGAAGTCGAGCAGAACGGCCAGGTGTACAAAATATGGCACCGTCCCGAAGAACGTCTTCTGTATATCCGCGATGTGACGGATTACATCCGGCTCGTTCAGAAGCATGACGAGGAAAAAATCGCGATCGGCATCGTTCTGATGGATAACCTGGATGAAGTCACCCAGGGAATGGACGATCAGACGCGGAGCATCATGCTCGCCCGGGTAACCGGTGAAATCACGGAATGGGCTCACCGGTACGGAGTGTATCTGCGCAGGACCTCGTCCGACCGTTTTCTGATTCTGATGAATCAGAAGGCGTTGCGCGAGCTGGAGCAGAACCGCTTCGATATCCTCGATGAAGTGCGCGATCTCACGATGGAATACAAGCTGCCGCTAACGGTCAGCGTGGGGATCGCCTCCGGCATCGAGGAGCTTGAGGAGCTCGGCCGGGTCGCTCAGACGAGCCTGGACATGTCTCTGGGCCGCGGAGGCGACCAGGTGACCGTTAAGGCGGGCCAGCGCATCTCGTTCTATGGCGGGCGCACCAACGCCGTAGAGAAGCGCACACGCGTGCGTGCCCGCGTGATCTCGCATGCGCTGAGAGATCTGATCAAGGAAAGCGACAAGGTCATCATCATGGGACACCGCTTTCCGGATATGGACTCCATCGGCGCGGCGATCGGCCTGCTGAAGGCCGTGCAGATCAGCAACAAGGAAGGCTACATTGTGCTGGAAGGCATCAATCCTTCGATCGAGAAGCTGATGGCGATGATCGAAGAGGACGAGAAGCTGAACCGGTGGTTCATCACACCGGCGCAGGCGATGCAGATCACGACGCAGCGCACGCTGGCCGTCGTGCTGGATACTCACCGGGCTTCGATGGTCGCCGAGCCGAAGCTGTTTAACCTGACACACCGTGTCATGGTCGTGGATCATCACCGACGCAGCGAAGAATTTTTCCACGACGCCGTGCTCGTGTACATGGAGCCGTACGCATCTTCGACCTGTGAGCTGGTAACGGAGCTGCTCCAGTACTTCAACGAGAAGATGTCGCTGGACGCGCTGGAGGCCACCGTGCTGCTTGCCGGGATCGTGGTCGACACGAAGCAGTTCAGTCTCCGTACGGGCTCCCGTACGTTCGAAGCGGCTTCTTTCCTGAGACGGAACGGAGCGGACCCGACTCTCATTCAGAAGATGCTGAAGGAAGATCTTCAAGCCTATATCGAGAAAGCCGAGATTATGAGGTATACGGAAATGATGTATGATCATATTGCTCTGGCGGTCGGCGAACAGAATCACAAATATTCTCAGTTGATGATTGCCCAGGTGGCTGATACCTTATTAAATATGACCGGCGTTTTCGCCTCCTTCGTCATCTGTGAACGGCCGGACGGTTTAACCGGCATCAGCGCGCGCTCGCTTGGCGCGATGAACGTTCAAATCGTGATGGAACGGATGGGCGGCGGCGGCCACCTGACGAACGCAGCGACCCAGCTTGAGCTGACTCCGCAGGAAGCGGCGGCGAAGCTGAAACAAATATTGCAAGAGATAGAGGAAGAGGAGGGGCTTTTCGAATGAAAGTCGTATTTCTGAAGGACGTTAAAGGGCAAGGCAAAAAAGGGGAAATTAAAGAGGTATCCGAGGGCTACGCAACGAATTTCCTGATCCCCCGCGGATTGGCCGCAGCAGGAACGAACGGGGCGGTTAAGCAGGTTGACCAGCAGAAGAAAGCCGAACAGAAGCGTAAAGATCAGGAGAAAGAAGACGCGGAAGTTCTGGCAGGCAAGCTGAACGAAACAACGGTGACCATCAAGACGAAAGCCGGCGAAGGCGGTCGTTTGTTCGGAGCCATTACAAGCAAGCAGATTGCAGAGCAGTTGGAGAAAGCCGGCTATAAGATCGATAAGCGTAAAATTTTGCTGAACGATCCTATCCGCTCCCTGGGCGTAACGAAAGTGCCCGTTAAGCTGCATACGGAAGTAACGGCTACGATCAGCGTGCAAGTATCGGAAGAATAGACGGTGTTATTATTCCTTCTAAGTTTGGACAGGATAGAAACTAACAATAGAACAGGTGAAGGTTCATGAACGAAGAAATGTTCATGGGACGTGTTCTGCCGCAAAATATAGAAGCCGAACAGGCCGTTCTTGGCGCCATCCTGCTGGACAGCGACTCGCTGATCACGGCGATGGAGCGGATGAATCCGGACGATTTCTACCGTCCGGCCCATCAGCACATCTTCGAAGCGATGATCGAGCTGGCGGAGGAAGACGAGCCGGTCGATCTTGTGACGCTGACCGCCCGGCTGCAGAACAAGCAGCAGCTGGAGGAAATCGGCGGCGTCGCCTATTTGTCGGAGCTGGCCAATGCCGTTCCGACGGCAGCGAATATCGACTACTACGGGCAAATCGTAGAAGAGAAATCGCTGCTCCGTAGGCTCATCCGGACCGCCTCGGAGATCGTATCGGACGGCTACGCGAGCGCCGACGATGTGGGTATGATGCTCAACGATGCGGAAGCCCGCATTCTCGAAATTTCGCAGCGCCGGGCTTCCAACGGCTTCATCTCCATCCGGGACGTTCTGATGGAGGTCTTCGAGCGGGTGGAGTTTCTTTATTCCCATAAAGGCGGCTCCACCGGGATTCCGTCGGGCTTCAACGATCTCGACAAAATGACGTCAGGCTTCCAGCGCTCCGACTTAATCATCGTGGCGGCCCGTCCTTCCGTAGGTAAGACGGCATTTGCCCTTAACATCGCACAGAATGTCGGCGTCAGGGCGAAGGAAACCGTCGCGATCTTCTCGCTCGAGATGGGCGCCGCTCAGCTTGTGCAGCGGATGATCTGCGCGGAAGCCAACGTCGACGCCACCCGGCTCAGATCCGGCTTCCTCGAAGGCGACGACTGGGAGAAACTGACGATGGCGATCGGTTCGCTTTCCGAAGCGGACATCTACATCGACGATTCACCTTCCGTCACGGTAGCGGACATCCGGGCGAAGTGTCGCCGTCTCAAGCAGGAGAAGGGGCTCGGCATGATCCTGATCGACTACCTGCAGCTTATCCAGGGCAGGGGCAAGGGAGACAACCGTCAGCAGGAGGTCTCCGAGATCTCCCGTACGCTCAAACAGATCGCGCGTGAGCTGAACGTGCCGGTCATCGCGCTCTCCCAGCTCAGCCGGGGTGTGGAGCAGCGTCAGGACAAGCGTCCGATGATGTCCGACCTTCGGGAATCCGGATCGATCGAGCAGGATGCCGACATCGTGGCGTTCCTGTACCGGGACGATTACTACGACAAGGAATCCGAGAAAAAGAACATCATCGAGATCATTATCGCCAAGCAGCGTAACGGCCCGGTCGGCACGGTAGAACTGGCGTTTCTCAAAAACTTTAATAAATTCGTCAACATGGATCGCGCTCATCAGGAGATGCAGACAGGTTGACTGAAATATCCGAACAATCATACTAGAGATAGTATGATTGTTCGCGTTTTGTTGACTTTGCTTCATGCGGTCTGCTACACTAAAGTGGTGTGTAAAAGAAGTAAGCAAAATGAGTGGCGATGCAATTCGCCTAACGGAGGTAATACAGAATGTCAACAGTGGTTGTAGTCGGAACCCAATGGGGAGACGAAGGGAAAGGGAAAATCACGGACTATTTGGCGGAGTCCGCGGAAGTGGTCGCCCGCTACCAAGGCGGCAACAATGCCGGCCACACCATTCTGATCGGAGGCAAGAAGTACAAGCTGACGATGATACCGTCCGGTATTTTCAATCACGATAAAATGTGTGTCATCGGAAACGGCATGGTCATCAACCCGGCTGCTCTGGTAGACGAACTTCAATATATTCGCGATAACGGATTCTCGGTAGACAACTTGAAAATCAGCGACCGCGCCCATGTGATTATGCCTTATCATCTGCTTCTGGACGAGCTGGAAGAAGACCGCAAAGGCGCTAACAAAATCGGCACGACCCGCAAAGGCATCGGCCCTTGCTACATGGATAAAGCGGCGCGCAACGGCATCCGTATCGCGGACCTGATGGACGCGGAAGAGTTCGAGCGCAAACTCCGCCATATCGTCGAAGACAAGAACACGCTGCTGAAGCAGGTGTACGGACGCGACGGTCTGGATGCGGACTCGATTCTGAAAGAATACCTCGGTTACGCCGAGCAGATCCGCATGTTCGTAACGGACACGTCCGTGGTCCTGAACGATGCGATTGACGCCGGCAAGCGCGTGCTGTTCGAAGGCGCGCAGGGCGTTATGCTCGACATCGACCAAGGCACCTACCCGTTCGTGACGTCGTCCAATCCGACGGCCGGCGGCGTATGTATCGGTTCCGGCGTAGGCCCGACGAAGATCAACCAGATCATCGGCGTAGCGAAAGCCTACACGACCCGTGTCGGCGACGGTCCTTTCCCGACGGAGCTAAGCGATGCCATCGGCGACCAAATCCGCGAAACGGGCCACGAATACGGCACCGTTACCGGACGTCCTCGCCGCGTCGGCTGGTTCGACAGCGTCGTGGTCCGTCACGCCCGCCGCGTGAGCGGCATCACCGGCCTGTCCCTGAACTCCATCGACGTGCTGACAGGCCTGGAGACCGTTAAGATTTGCACGGGCTACAAGTACAAAGGCGAGATCATCGAGCACTATCCGGCGAGCCTTAACATGCTTTCCGAGTGCGAAGCGGTATACGAAGAGCTTCCGGGCTGGAGCGAAGACGTCTCCAACGCGAAATCGCTCAGCGACCTGCCGGAAAATGCGCGTCATTACCTGGAACGCGTTTCCCAGCTGACCGGAATTCCGCTGGCCATCTTCTCCGTTGGCCGCAACCGTGAGCAGACGAACCTGGTCCGCCCGGTTTACGCTTAATCTGTTCTTCCAAGATCATATTGAGAGGACGATTTCTTAATCATCGTCCCTAAGACCTCACGCAACCGGACTTGCTTCCGGCCGCGCGGGGTCTTTTTTATTGTCCGGAAGGAAGGAATGACAGAGGCCGGGTGACCACATTCATGCGACGCTGCGCCGCGCTTGGAGCTGCGCGCTGGAGGTTCTAAGGTTTTTTTGGGGAATAGCGGGTTGATCCGGGTCTAAACCGTCAATACTGGGCTTATAGAGAAACCAGAATAAACGAGAAGTTTCAAGGCGGTGGATGAACGAATGAAATGGTTGGGACGGTTAGGCAGGTGGACGGCCGGTGCGGTTGTGATGTCTTTTTTGTCCATTTTTACGACGTATGTGATTGTGACTACGATGGTAGATGAAGTACTCAAGCAGTTTCAACTGCCGCCGATAGGGAACAAGCTTTCCTTTTCTCAGATTACGGGGAAGCTGGGCGAGCAGTTCGGTATAGGCGCGATAGGCAAGGGAGGCTCGGTTAACGATCGGGTGGAGCGCATAGCGGCCTCCTCGTCGAAGCCCAGTCCGAGTCCGAGTCCGACCCCGTCCACACCCCCCGGAGGAGCGGAAAAGCCCGTGACGGGCAGTCTGGACGGCTCTGGGACGTCGTCACCGTCCTCTTCCCCGGTACAGGGAGGCGTCTCTTCGCCGGAGCCGAGCGGAATGCCGGATGCCGTCGCCGTAATGGGCGAGTTGAAGGAGGGGAAGGCAAGCCCCGATCTGAAGGATGCGCAGAAGCGGGACGTGGTCATGTCGACGGATGACTTTTCCAAGAAGAAGGACGCTCTGTCGAGCGGCGACAAGCAGAAAATCTTCTCCATTCTCGTCGCGAAGCTGCCTGCGGAAGAAGTTCAGAAGCTTTCCGCGATGGTGGAAGACGGCATTACAGCCGAGGAGCTGAAGGAAGTGGACAGCAAGCTGAAAAAATACCTGAACCCGGCCGAATATGAACAGCTTTCGGGCATTTTGAAAAAATATGGGAGCTGATTAAGCTCTTTTGAAGCCCTTTCAATCCTGATTTTTGAGCTTCTTCCAAACCGTTCCTAATAGTGGCAGCCCCCTGTTTTCTTGAAACCGCAAGAGAAGGTGTGGTAAATTATTAAAGAAGTTTTATGCGCTGGTAGAGTTGGAGATGATCGGCTGGGCCTATCATTCTCTTGCCACGTAAAGAAACAAACGGATAAGGAGAAGGATATGAAAGGTTTTAAAGCAGTAGATTGGGCCAGGAAGTTGTGGAATCAAAGCCGGGCTCAGTGGCATAGCTTGACCGGGAATAAAGCGGAACCTTCCACCGAACTTGCGGCTGATCCGGCAGGGCGGGGAAAAGGGTTCTTCCTATATAGCGTCAGTTCCATAGCAATAATCGGATTTTTAACCGTTAGCGGTCAGCAGTATGTCAAAGCGAATCTCGCGGACATTTACCCGGTCAAAGTCGGTCAGGAGACACTCGGTTATATCAGTTCGAAGGAAATTTTGCAGGAGTACAAACAAGAACGTGAAGTAAAGCTGGAAAAGCAGTATCCGGATGTACATATGGCATTACCCGACATCGAAGAACCCAAACCGGAGAAAGCTTTCATGAAGAAAACGGACGATCAGCAGGTGCTCGCGCTGCTTGACGAGAAGCTGAAACCTGTCGCATCCGGTGTAGAACTGGTTATCGAAGGCAAAACGTATGCGATCGTCAAAGATCAGGCCACGGCCGACCGTGTGCTGGCGGAGATCAAGAAGCCTTTCGAGCAGAAGGAAAAAGAAAGCAAGGTCGCCGTTCTGTCGACGGACGGCAGTCCGTCTGCGGCTCCGACCACGGTCGAGAAGGTGGAATTCGTCCAGCAGGTCAAAACGGAGGAAGCCGTCGATATCCAGCCTCAGGATGTGATGAAGCCCGAGGAGCTGATCGCCAAGATCAAGACGGGCGGCGTACAGCCGACGAAGTATACGGTGGTAGCCGGAGATTGTGTGGGCTGCATCGCCCAGAAGCTGAACATCCCGAAGCAGGTGATTTACGACAAGAATCCCTGGATTCATGACGATATGATCCGCGAAGGCGATGTGCTCGATCTTACGGTCATCCAGCCGGCTCTGTCCGTGAAGACGGTCGAGAAGATGGTGGAGAACGAGGAAGTCCACTTCGAAACCGAAGTCGAAACGGATCCGACGATGAAAGAAGGCATTGTGGAGACAATCTCTCCGGGCAAGAACGGATTGAAACAGGTCACGTATGAGCTGACGAAGATCAACGGCCAACTGACGGACGAGAAAATCGTCGGAGAAGACATCGTTGAACAGCCGGTAACGGAGAAAGTAAGAAAAGGCACCAAGGTTATAAAAGGGGAAGGCACAGGGACATTCGCATGGCCGGTTCTTTCTCAATCCATCACCTCTACGTTCGGAACACGTTGGGGCAAGATGCACAAAGGCATCGACATTGTAGGCAATCACACGATCATGGCGGCGGACAACGGGAAAGTGGTGTCGGCCGGTTATAAATCGGATTACGGCAATTATGTTCTTATCGATCATATGAACGGGTACGAAACGATGTATGCTCACATGAGCAAGGTAGAAACCACTGCCGGCACCATCGTGGAAAAAGGAGAGCAGATCGGTATCATGGGGAGCACGGGCGACTCGACCGGTGTTCATCTTCACTTCGAGATCCACAAAGGCGGCAGCCTGGAAAATCCGCTGAAATATTTGAACCGGTAAATCGCGATGCGAATCGCCTATCATAGACGCAAGTTTTTTAAGAGAGATGTGGCCTCCCGGGCGGGGGGCTATGTCTCTTTTTGCGTACAGGTATGTTACAATAAAAGGGTATGGTTTTCTAGGTGAAGGACAGGTGATGAGAGAGACATGTTCGGCACAAATGGCAAAATACTCGTGGTCGACGACGAACAACCGATTGCAGATATATTGAAGTTTAATTTGGAAAAAGAGGGCTACCAGGTCGTCTGCGCTTATGACGGCGGAGCGGCGGTAGAGCTGGCTTTTTCGGAGCGGCCGGATCTTATTCTCCTCGATCTGATGCTGCCGGTCAAAGACGGGATGGACGTGTGCCGAGAAATTCGCGCCAGGCTGAATACGCCTATTATCATGTTAACGGCCAAGGACACGGAGCTGGATAAAGTGCTCGGTCTGGAGATGGGGGCGGACGACTATGTGACGAAGCCTTTCGGCAACCGGGAGCTGCTTGCCCGCGTCAAAGCACATTTGCGCCGCCAAAGCAAAACCACGCCGCTCGGACAAGCGGACCCGGAACCGGAGGAAGCCAACGGAATCCGGCTTCACGGGCTCTTTATCGACAGTGACATGTATGTCGTCTACCGGGACGGAGAACCGCTGGATTTGACCCACAGGGAGTTCGAGCTGATCCACTATATGGCGAAGCACCCCGGCAAGGTGATGACGCGCGAGCATCTGCTCCAGGCCGTATGGGGCTATGACTATTACGGCGATGTCCGGACGGTGGACGTCACGATCCGGCGTCTGCGCGAGAAGCTGGAGGCCGATCCGAGCAAACCGGAGTATATCGTGACCCGGAGAGGGCTCGGTTACATGATGCGGGGAACGAAAAACGGAGGCTTCTGAGATGAAGGTGATCCGGTTTTTCCAATCCATTCAGGCGAAGCTGATTATTATTTACGTTCTTCTGATCCTGATCGCGATGCAGCTGATCGCGGCTTATTTCTATCAGACGCTCGACAGCCATTATAAGAATGAATTCCGCGATTCCATTAACAGCCAGGCTACGCTGATTGCGGGGCTGGTGGAAAGCCAGTATTTGAACGAGCCGAGAAACAGCGATACGAAGAACTTGTCGGAAGAGCTGACCTACTTCGTTAACAGCCTGTTCGCGCCGGGAAATACGGAAATACAGATTATCGACGCCGGCGGGGTTGTGCTCAGCACGTCGCTGGAAGCCAATAAACAGATTGTGAATCAGAAAACGACGAAGACGGAAGTGACCCGTGCCCTTCAGGGAATCCGGGATAACGACCGCATGTTCACGGACGTGGACAATACGCGCAAGTTCGCGACGGCCAAGCCGATCGGCAGCGGCGTCCGGGTGCTGGGCGCGGTGTACATCGTCTCCTCGATGGAGGATCTGTACAAAACGATGTCCAGTATCAACCGGATTCTTATTGTGGCGACGCTGATCGCCCTTGCGTTCACGGCCGGGCTGGGCGTCATTCTGTCCGGTACGATCACGAAACCGATCAAGGAAATTACCCAGCAGGCGACGGCCGCCGCCGAGGGGAATTTCGACCAGAGCGTAAAAGTCTACGGCAAAGACGAGATCAGCCAGCTCGGCCATACGTTCAACTTCATGATGAACCGGCTCAAGGAAGCCATCTTCATCAATGAGGAAGAGAAGGAGAAGCTGGCCTCGATTCTGACGAATATGAACGACGGGGTGGTCGCCACCGACGAAGCGGGGCAGATCATCCTTATGAACCGCCGGGCGATGCAGATCCTCCAGGTGAAGGAGGAGCACTCCGCACAGCGGCACATTTCGGAGCTGCTCGGCCTCACCCGCGAGGAAATCGACCAGTACGTGCACGGCGAGCGCAACACGACGCTGATCGATGTGCCTCTGCCGGATGACGAGGACGTGCAGACCGTGCGTGTGACGTTCACGACGATTCACCGCAGAGGCGACGGCGTAACCGGAGCGATTGCGGTGCTCCAGGACGTCACGGAGCAGGAGAAGCTCGAGCAGTCGCGCCGGGAGTTCGTCGCGAACGTGTCTCACGAGCTGCGGACGCCGCTGACGACGATCAAGAGCTACCTCGAGGCGCTGGAGGACGGCGCGATGGAAGACAAGCAGCTTGCTCCGCGCTTCCTGAGCGTGACGCGCAACGAGACCGAGCGGATGATCCGGCTCGTGACGGATCTGCTCCACTTGTCGCGCCTGGATTCGAAGCAGGCGCTGCTCACGAAGGAGCAGACCGATATTGCCGACATGCTGGAGGAGGTAGCGGACCGCTTCTCCTTCCAGCTGCGGCAGAAGAGCATCCGGATCCGCATCGTGGCGGAGCCGGGAATCCGTCCGGTGGCGCTGGATCGCGACAAGATCGACCAGGTGCTGGACAACCTGGTCTCCAACGCGATCAAATATACGCCGGACGAGGGGGCCATCACCATCTATGCCCGGATGGCGGAGGGGGATCAGCTCGAAATCTCGGTGCAGGATACGGGCATCGGGATTCCGAAGAAGGATCAGCCGCGCATTTTCGACCGGTTCTACCGGGTCGATAAGGCGCGTTCCCGCAACATGGGCGGCACCGGCCTCGGGCTCTCGATTGCCCGGGAAATAGTAAAAGCCCATGGCGGCGCCATGTCTCTGGAGTCCGACCCGGGGTCCGGCACGAAAGTCACCTTTATGCTGCCGGTCCTGCCGGAGGAGGAGGATGCGTCATGATAGAGAAGCTGAAGTCGGTCACGCTGACCGTACTGATTCTGCTGAGTCTGCTGCTCAGCTATCTGCTGGCGTACAGCACACCGAACTACGAACCGCTGCCTCCTTCCGAATATATTTCCAGCGAACTGGAAGGGACGAAAGCCAAGCTGGAAGATCTGCTGTTCCCGGATCAGATTGTGCTGCATTTCGGCAATCAGCAGCATACGGTCCTTTATCCGGATTCCACATCATATTCCACCATTTTCCAAAGTGTTAAACAGCGCAAAATGGAACGTTTCCGCAAAGTCACTATGAACCAGGAGCGGACGAACTGGGACGAAATCCGCGAGAAGCAGGAAGGCGTCGAGGTTCGCTTCCGGGACGGTCTTCCGCTGAGCGTGCTGCAGAATACGTTCCAGATCAAGGGGGATATCCCGGACGACACGGAGCTGATTACCCGGATCTGGATTTTCGCGAGCAGCGATAAAAAATCCGCCGAGACGTACCTGTTCACGGATTCCGCGAACACGGCTTTTGAAGTGCTCGGAGCCGATTTTACGGCGAAGGATGTAGAGAACTTTACGGCGATTGCCGGAACCAACCCTCCTTATGCGGCGGCATCCGGCGGAGAGTATTATTTGCCGGTCAATCCGATACCGGCGGTTTCCTATGACTTGGGCTATAAGGAATTTCCGACGGAGCAGCTGAAAAGCAGCCTTTTCGCAGATCCTTCCTTAACGAGAAACCTCAAAGATCGGGACGGCTCGCAGATCTATACGGACGCGAAGCGGGGGCTGCAGATCAACCAGGAAAAGAAGTGGATGAAATATACCGACCCGCTTGCGGTAACGGACAGCAAGAACAGCATCAAGGAAAACATCGATGCGGGGGTGCAGTTTATTAACCAGCACGGCGGCTGGAACGGGACTTATACGATCAGCAAGCCGCAGCAGCAGCACGCTTTTTCGAATCAGATGTTTGTGTTCCGGCAGGTGTACGATGCGTTCCCGATTCTGACCGAACAGAAGGAAGGATACGGGGCCATTCATATTACCCTGCAAAAAGGAGTCGTCTCCAACTATGAGCGCTCCGTCGTTTATTCCGATTTGAAAATCATCAATCAGCAGAAAAGCGAGCTGATCGGCGGTGAAGCGCTGAACGCGAAGATTACGAATCATCCGAAGCGCTACAATATCGTGAACGTGTTCCCGGCTTACCGGCCGACGCTGGGCGTCAAAACCGTCAATCTGTCCCCCGTGTGGGCGATCGAATTTAAAGACGGGACTTACGAGTTTTTCCGCTGAGTTTACAAGGAGCTTTTAGGAGCTCAAGAATCAAATCAAGCAGATGAGGCGTTTACGCGAGTATCTACTATTTTTACGGGAAGGAGGCTGCGCAGTTGAACTGGGGAAGAGCCAAAACCATTCTGATTCTTTCGTTTTTCTTTCTGAATGTGGTGCTGGGGTATCTCGTATGGACGGGAAAAGCGAAGCAGACCGAGCTGGCGACGGATATGACGGGCGTGCTGGAGGAAACGAACAAGCTTTTGAAGGGAAAAAGCATTCAGCTCAGCCACGAGCTGCCCAAGGAAGCACCGAAGCTCAAGGAAATCACGTTTAAGTTCGTGGAGTCTTACCAGCCTAACGTCACACTCAAGCTTCAGTACCCGTTCAAAATCGCCAGCCTCCTGAACCGGATTTCTCCGAAGGACGATTTGCCGAAAACCGATATTCCCAAACTGGACGCGTACAAGCACGACCCGATACTCAGCAAGAAAGGGATGTACGTGCTGAACCAGATGTATAACGATTATCCGATGTTCGATGTTCAATTAAAGCTCTATGAAACCGATGCACAAATTACCAGTTACCGGCAGGCGTATGTTGAAGTAGAATCAGGTGGAGAGGACAAGGAGCAGAAGGTGATTCCGGCTTATATTGCGGTGCGCAGTCTGGTTGAGAAGTTTCTGCTCGACGGTTCGGTAATTACGGATGTAAGGCTCGGTTACCATGGGCAATTGTTTGATTCCCAGACGCAATATATGGTGCCGAACTGGCGTGTCACGATTAATAACGGCGATATTTATTATGTGCATGCTTTTAACGGGGCGGTCGAAATGCAGTCGGCCTCGGCGGAAGGTGCAGCTGCGGATACTAAAAAGTAATCCGGTCTTTCGGGACGGGATTTTACGATAGAGGAGTTAACGCTTATGGGTTTACGATTTACGGTGCTCTCCAGCGGATCGACGGGCAATGCGACCGTCATCTGCGACGGGGAAACGAAGCTGCTGGTAGACGCGGGACTCAGCGCCCGGAGAGTCGAACAGCTCATGAAGGATCGGGAGGTCAGCGGGGATCAGATCGATGCGATTCTGGTGACCCACGAGCATTCCGACCATATCAAGGGCCTCGGGCCCATTGCGCGGAAATATGATCTTCCCGTCTATGCCAACACCAAGACGTGGGAAGCGCTTGATAAACATATCGGGGCGATAGCGGAACCGAACCGCCGGATTATGGAGACGGGTACGGAAGAGTACTTCGGGAACATCCGGGTCGAGTCTTACGGCATTTCCCATGATGCTGCGGAGCCGGTCGGCTACTGCTTTCACTGCGGAGGCCAAAAGCTCGCCATGGCGACGGACCTGGGCTACATGAGCACCAAGGTCAAGGATGTCATCGGGGACTCGGACGCCATTATTCTGGAGGCGAATCACGACATCGAGATGCTGCGGATGGGGCGTTACCCGTGGAACATCAAACGCCGGATTCTGAGCGACCTCGGCCACTTGTCCAACGAAGCGGCCGGAGAAGCGCTGCTGGATATTATGACGGCCCGTACGAGAGCCGTGTACATGGCGCATTTGAGCCAAAATCATAACCTGATGGATTTAGCCAGGCTTACCCTGAATAGTGTATTAGAAGACCGGGGCGTCTCCCTCAAGGAGCGCAATATCCGGCTGATGGACACGTATTTTGACCGTCCTACGAAATGGGAGGAGCTGGGTACGGACTGAAGCTGCTGTCGAGCTTGTCCATCCGGTTTTGAAGCTCCTGCGTGGTCAGTACGCCTTTATCGATCAGAACATCGATGAGAGCGGTAAGAATGAGCGAATTGCGGTAATGGTCTTCCTTGAGATCGGCAAGCTTGCCGATGAGCTGGACTTCATCCAAGTGGGTGCGGATACGGTTATTCATGGAGGG
Source organism: Paenibacillus sp. JNUCC 35 (assembly GCF_058269095.1). Taxonomy (NCBI): domain Bacteria; kingdom Bacillati; phylum Bacillota; class Bacilli; order Caryophanales; family Paenibacillaceae; genus Paenibacillus; species Paenibacillus sp. JNUCC 35. The sequence goes on from NZ_CM177771.1 coordinate 34,977, forward strand.
TAGCTCCTTTACGGATTAGTGGGCTGTCCTTGGTCTAGCATTCTTATAAAATCATTTACTATTATTGTAGGCGGTTTGGTCCGGAAACATTCCTGATTTCTCCGTATTTTCCCGAAATGAAGTACAACATTTACAATAATCCGCCGATAGAGCGAGAGGTGTGATCGCGTGAGTTTGTTCGATGACGATTTCTATTCTACGAGGCAGCGCAAGGATCGGCGGAAGCAAGAGGAGGGAGGCTGGTCGAAGGGAAAGCCTTTCGCCTCGGGGAACCGGCCGTTAGCGGGCCTGAGAGGGCTTCCAGACCTGCGCAGCCGCACGGTGTGGCTGGCTGGGGGAGCGGGAGCCGCTGTCATGCTGGTCGTCGTCCTGCTCGTGCAGGCGCTGGCCGGGACCGGCAGCGCGAAGCCGGCTGCCATGTCCGCCAAGCAGATGGAGGACTCCTACAACAACGCTGTCGTTCAGGCCGCGGAGCGGGTGAAGCTGGCCATCGTCAGCATCGTCAATCTGCAGCCGAACGACAAGAACGAACTCAAACAGACGGGCATCGGGTCCGGCATCGTGTTCGAGAAGAACGGCTCGAAGGTAAGAATCGTCACGAACTACCATGTGGTGGATGGCGGCAAGCAGTTCGAGGTATACACGGCATCCGGCGAGAAGAAAAAAGCCGAGCTGCTCGGCAAAGACCAGATCACGGATCTGGCCGTGCTGGAGACGGACGCGTCGAACTTGACATCCATTGCGGAATTCGGCGATTCCGCCAGCCTGAAGGCCGGGGAAACCGTCATTGCGCTGGGCAATCCGCTGGGACTCGGCTTCTCGCCTACCGTCACCAAGGGCATCGTCTCGTCGCCCAAAAGATCCATCCCGATCTCGTTCGCCATGGACGGCCAGTACGATTGGGAGATGGAGCTGATCCAGACGGACGCCTCCATTAACCAAGGCAACAGCGGCGGCGCGCTCGTTAACCTGGTCGGCCAGGTTGTCGGCATTAACTCGCTGAAAATCTCCGACATGGGCGTGGAGGGCTTGGGCTTCGCTATCCCGATCAAGGATGCCGAGCCCGTGATCCGGTCGCTGATCGACAATCACAAAGTCATCCGCCCGCTGATGGGCGTGTCGACCCAGGAGCTGCAGCTTTTCCAAGGGACGGAGGAGCTTAAACTGCCTGCCGACGTGAAAAGCGGCCTGATCGTCATCGAAGCCTCGGGACCGGCCAAGAGCGCGGGCCTCAAAAGCGAGGACGTGATCGTGGCGATCAACGGGAAGAAGATCGAGACGACCGTCCAGCTCCGCAAATTTTTGTATAAGGAAAGCAAGATAGGGGATAAAATTGAAGTTGCGTATTACCGCGAAGGAAAGAAGCAGAAGACCGAGCTGACGCTTGCCGAAGCGGGAGAGAATTAAGGGAAGAAGGGGCCGAGCAATGTATTCCGTCTGTAAAGAGCACCTGGAGCTGGCCATTGACGTATTCGTGGACGAATACGAGGACGCACCGGACATCGTGGATTTGGGCAAAGTGAAGTTCGCCGAGTGGGAGCCTCCCGCTCATTGCGAGCACTGCAAGGAAAAGCCGGAGTATCTGGTCGTTTGACGATATGAAAAGAGGCCTCTGCACAAGGTTCGCTGAGAAGCGAGCTTGGTGCAGAGGCCTTTTTGGTTTGGAGAGATGCGGATGAATGGAAGAAGAAAAACTCTCGCTTAATTCGATTGTTTGGTCGTGCGGCGCTGATATTCCGCGATAATCGAGAACTCCTGCTCCAGCTTGCGGTAGACGCGGTCATAGAGATAGTAGAGCTCGATGTACGTAGGCGAAATCTCGATGTTCGGCTCCTGGCGCTCGGTAATCGGGATGAGCTTGTTCACGTCCTCCAGACGTTCCAGCGCGCCTACGGCGTACATAGCGAGCACGACGGCGCCGAAGCTGGAGCTTTCGTGGCTCTTCGGAATGTGCACCGGGTAGCCGAACATGTCGGACATGATCTGGCGCCATTCCGGGGAACGGGCGAAGCCGCCGGACGCCCGGATTTCCGTCGCCGGACCGGCCAGGTCGCGCAGAGCGATGCCGATGCCGTAGACGGCGAAGAGAATGCCTTCGAGCACGGCGCGGATAAAATGCGGCCGCTTGTGGTGCAGGCCGATGCCGAAGAAGCTGCCGCGCGCGTCCGCGTTCCAGTACGGCGCTCTTTCGCCGGATAGGAACGGCAGGAAGAGCAGGCCTTCGGAACCCGGTGCGACTTCCTTGGCCGCCGCGATCATGACGTCGTACGGGTCGCGGCCCGTGCGGCGCGCTTCCTCGACCTCCGGCCAAGAGAACTCGTCGCGGAACCAGCGGAGCATAAGGCCGCCGTTGCTTGTGGCCCCGCCGATGACCCAGTGATTCTCCGTGAGCGCGTAGCAGAACGTGCGCTCCTTGGAATCGGTAAGCGGCTTGGGCACGACGGTACGGACGGCGCCGCTTGTCCCGATCGTGAGCGCGACAACGCCGGGCTCGACCGCACCGACGCCGAGGTTGGCAAGCGCTCCGTCGGCCGCGCCGACGACGAAAGCCACCTCGGGATCGAGGCCGAGCAGGTCGGCGAATTCTTGGTTCATGCCGCGCATAATGTGGGTGGTCGGAACCAGCTCGCTGAGCTGATCCTCACGGATACCGGCGATGCGCAGAGCGTCCGGGTCCCAGCTCAAGGTGTTCAGGTTGAAGAGGCAGGTGCCGCCTGCGACCGAATGATCGACCACGTAACGGCCGAAAAATTTGTAGAGGACATATTCTTTGATGGATATGTATTTAACGGCTTTCCCGAAAATATCCGGACGTTCTTCCTTCAGCCACATGATCTTCGGAAGCGGGGTCATCGGGTGAATCGGGATGCCGGTTTTATGATAAAGCATGCTGCTCAGATTCTCGTCTTTCAGACGCTTTACTTGGGCCACACTGCGGTTATCCGCCCAAATGATGCTGTTCATCAGGGGACGTCCGTCGGCGTCCATCGGAATGACGCTGTGCATCGCCGTACTGAAGCCGATCGCTTCAAGCTGCTTGCCGTCGATGCCTGCGCGCTGAATCGCTTCCTTAATGGATTGAAGCACGGCTTCGAACATCAGGTCCGAGTCCTGCTCCGCCCAGGAAGGCTGCGGTACGGCCAGCGGATATCCGGCTTCGCCGGCCCCGAGGAGGGTTCCTTTTTCGTTAGTGATGATGGTCTTGGTGCTCGTCGTTCCAATGTCAATTCCCATGAAATAGGTCAATTCTAGTTCACCTCTGCGTCGGTATGGTCGATCTCCTTGCCTCAATGGTCAGCATCTTTATCTTCATTATAAGGCTTATCGGGCAGACTTTCGAAAATGCAGCTCTTTTTATCTGTTTGGTGGCTGCAAACCGCACTCCAAGAGGGTTTTTCCACGGCAGGAGCCCTGCTGGAAATTACCCCCTACTGGCATCATACCTGCTTGGGGGGAAACGTCAAGTGTGTTTTTTTCGGATCGGGCGGCGTGAAAATACGGGAATTGGCCGGACGGGTGTTTTTCGGGATGGAACCGGTTGGATTCGGGTGGGATTTGGGGTACAGTAAGGGAAGATTAAGCCTATGACCGGTAAAAAAAGGAGCGACTTCGCTATGCACATCACGATTGCCTCTGTCGGCAAACTGAAAGAGAAATACCTCGTCAACGGGATTGACGAGTACGTTAAGCGCCTTGGCCCGTATGCCAAGGTGCAGCTTGTGGAGGTGCCGGATGAGAAGGCACCGGAGAGCATGAGCCCTGCGGAGGAGCAGCAGGTGCGGGCGAAAGAGGGCGAGCGGCTGATGGCCAAGCTCGCCCCGGACGCTTACGTCGTGGCGCTGGCCATCGACGGTGAGATGTGGACGAGCGAGCAGCTGGCCGGCTCGCTCGATCGGTTGGCCACCTATGGGCGCAGCCAGGTGGCCTTCGTCATCGGCGGCTCGCTCGGGCTGTCGAGCGAGGTGCTGCGCCGCGCCGACGCGAAGCTGTCGTTCGGGCGCATGACCTTGCCGCATCAGTTGATGCGGCTGGTGCTGGTGGAGCAGGTTTATCGGGCGTTTAAGATAAACCGGGGGGAACCGTATCACAAGTAAACACAAAGTCGTTGACCGTTTGCATGTGAATCGATACGTAACAGAGGCTTTGCAAATTGTTCGAAAACGGGTCCAGAAAGACCTGTCTCCCCGTGCGCGTCAACAGTTAAAGCATCATTATCGGCTACTGGGTAAAGGAGCTGACCAACTATCTGAAAGAGAAGCTGGATTGGTCAAGCAATTTCTTCAGTACTCGGATATTTTGTGTGCGGTGTATCAATGGAAAGAGATGTTCATTACTTGGATGTGTTTAAAGAGAATGTGTTTAAAGAGTGTTGACAAAGAAATATATATATTATAATATGAACTCAATTAAAACGATTACATATTGTACGTATTCATTTAATCGTTTAAATGCCTTTTAATTTAAAAACTATCATCGATTATTTTTTTATTTCTCTATTTAATCGATTAAATTCTTATGATAGTAATATTAGAAGAAAGAGGGAGATCGAAGTAGAAGGTAAAAAACCTAGCATAAAGGATGTTGCTAAAAAAGCTGAAGTATCCACAGCAACCGTTTCAAACGTAATGAATGCATCAAGATTTGTTAAAGAAGAAACAAAATTAAAAGTGTTAAAGGCTATGGAAGAGTTAAATTATAGACCAAGCACTGTAGCTAAATCACTTAAAGGAAAAGATACAAAAATAATTGGGTTGATCATTCCGATACGTCAAAATGATACATCAGCGGACTTCTTTATTTCGTTGGCAAATGGAATTGAAAGCGTACTAAATACGAAAGGGTATCGCCTAGTTATAAGCAATTCTCATGAAAATATTAATAATGAGCTCGAACAGATAGATATGTATAATACTCAATTTACGGATTATATGGATGGACTCATTATTGCGCCGACTTCTCAGAATGGAAAAAATGTAAATGAATTGTCTTATCTTCAGTACCCGGTTGTTTATGTGGATCGAAAACCAAGTGTACAGAATAAGGTGGATACGATTTATACAAATAACTATCAGATCACATACGAAGCCATCCAATTAATGGTTCAAAAGGGCAGAAAGAGGATTGCCTTTATATCAGGCCCTATTGATGTATCGAGTACGATTGAACGCTTTCAAGCCTATAAAGATGTATTGAAAGATAACCAGGTTCCCTTTGATGAGAAGATCACTTATGTAGGAGAGTCTTTATTTGAATCGGGATACGAGCTTACCCAAAAGGTGTTGGATCAGGAGATAGACGGATTAGTTATCGTAAATAACACGATGTCTATGGGAGCATATAAGTCCTTCAAAGAAAAGAAAGTTTCTGTTCCTAAGCAAATTTCCTTTCTTTCCTATGACGATTTTCAATGGATGAGCTTGACAGAACCACCTATTACAACAATCAAACAGCCTGCTTTTGAAATGGGACAAGCAGCAGCGGCACTTATGCTTGAAAAGCTTGAGAATTTGTCAAAAGATCCCGTTGAAATTTGTATTGATTCTACGCTTGTAATTCGAGGCTCTTTGTAAAAAAAATTAAAATTGGCAGAGGTGCTTAAAATGAAAAAGTTCAGCTACCTACTAATTTTACTTCTCGTTGTCAGCGTGGTTATTGCAGGTTGCAATAGCGGCGGTGGAGATTCGAATGAAGATGGTATTACGACTATTGATTTTGCTATCCATGTAGCGAATCCTATGGAACAAGAACCGGCATTTTCCAAACTGATTGAACAGTTTCAGATAGAAAATCCGGATATTAAGGTGAATTTAATCGGTAAAGAGCAACAAGAGCATGTGAAAAATATAAAAATGATGTCTCAATCGAACAAATTACCAGATGTATTTTGGATGCTTCCGGCTTCCGCTTCGGAGCTATATGAAGCCGGTATGCTAATGGGATTAAATGATTTTATTAAAGAAAATCCAGAGATTAAAAATTCTTTAAATGAAAATATGTTAAGTACTTATGCGGCAAATGGAGAACAATACGGACTGCCGTATCAGCCGCTAGTTACAGGTTTATTCTACAACAAAGCATTATTTAAGCAACACGGAGTAGAGCTTCCAAAGACAATCGAGGATCTGGTCGCAGCTGCAAAAGTGTTTAAACAAAACGGTGTGACTACGATTGCTAAAGGTGCCAAAGATGAATATTCAGTATGGGCCTTCTTAACTATGCTGTCTAGATATGGTTATTTTGAGAAAATCGACAATATTATGGCAGGTAAAGAAAAATACAATAACGAAGATTTTGTTAATTATTACAAAAAAATCGATGAGTTAAGAAAAGCTGGTGCATTCCCTGATAACGTTTCTACTCAAACGTATTTCCAAGCGGTTGAACAATTCCTCGGCGGCCAGGCAGCATTTCTTGATTCTGGAATGTGGGATATTCCAAAGATTGAAGAGAGCGGAATAGATGCAGGCTTCTGGTGGGGTCCAACGTTTGCAGACGGAGTCGGCAATCAGAATATAAGCTCCGTAGTGCCGGCGGCACCGCTTCTTGTAAGTAAAAATGTAGAGAAAGATGCAGCTAAGAAAGAAGCAGTTCTTAAATTGTTTGCCTTTTATTATGGAGAGAAAGGTACACAAATCATGGTAGAAAATCAAGTTCCGCCGATGACAAATACTAAAGTAACTATTGACGAAGCGAAGAACCCGTTATTCAAGCAGCTTGTTGACCAGATTCAGTTGGAAGGATGGGTCAGTCAACCCAATCAGCCAGACCTTGTCGTTCCAGAGGCCATTGGCAACGCAATGTATGACAGTATTTACGGTGTGATTAACGGAACCTACACACCTGAAGAGGCTGCAAAAGTTGTTCAGAATAAGGTAGATGAAACTAAATAATTAATAAGCTGGTCTGCTTATTAATATAAGAGCAGACAAGTACTAAAAGTAGGTGTGAATATGCGTTGGTTTAGCAGCAATTCAAACAAAATAATAATGTTATTGCCTACAATGCTTTTATATATGGTCTATATTATACTACCAATTATTATTGCAGCGTATTACAGTTTAACACGTTTTACAGGGATAGGTAAGCCTAAATTCACAGGAATGTCCAATTATTTAAGACTATTTAATGATCCGATTTTTATGGTTGCTCTGAAAAACACCTTCATAGTTCTGGTTGTTACTCTTATTATTCTTATACCGGCAGCCTTTCTTTTATCGTTGCTTCTGAATAAGAAGATGAAAGGTTTGGGAGTGATTCGGGCGATTAATTATTCACCTTCAATTATTGCGCCAATTATGGTGGGGTTAATCTGGGTATTTATTTTAGATCCTAAAATCGGATTGATTAACAACGTATTAAATATGATAGGACTGGAATCCTGGGCTTTACAATGGATTGGCGGTGATAAGCTAACGCCATTCTCAGTAGCTGTCGTCCAAAGTTGGCAAAGTCTTGGATATATCGCAACAATTTTTCTCGCGGGACTAACTTTAATCCCAAAAGAGATGTATGAGGCAGCTGATATTGATGGTGCTACTAAATTTCAGCAATTGAGAAACATCACGGTTCCTCTGTTGGGTGAGACCTTTAAGCTGAACATCATCTTAGCGATTACCTTATGTTTTAAAATTTTTGAAACGGTGCTCCAATTAACGAATGGTGGACCAAATCATCTATCCGATGTATTAGTTACCTACATGTATAGTACAACATTTAATGCTGGAGAATACGGGTATGGAATGGCAATCGCTGTAGCTTCCCTCATTGCAACAATTCTCTTAACTGGTATTATTTTGGGAATGTTCACCTTCGGTAAAAGAATGGTTAACAGCGAAGGAGCGAGGAAAGCGTGAAGACAATGATATCAACGGCTCAAGGAACAAAAGTTGCGGTGTCCAAGCGGAAAAGCGGCAGGCTGCTTTCCCGATTGCTCACTTTCGGAATAACCGCGCTGGTGATGATTCCGTTTCCGTGGATGATTCTGCTTTCCTTTAAAGATAATCAGTCTATTCTAACAGACCCTCTTTCAATACCGAAGTCATTTAGCCTGGAGAACTATGTCCGTGCATTCCAAACGCTTGATATGGGGCTGCTTTATAAAAACACCTTTTTTATTGCAGTTGTCTCCGTCTTTATGGGTCTTGTTGTAAGCTTTATGAGTTCATTCGCATTGAGCAGAATGGTGTTTAAAAGCAACAAATGGAAGAATGGTTTGTATTTATTTTTAATAGCGGGACTAGCCATCCCCCCATTTATCTTGCTATACCCGATTTACAAAATCACGATATTTTTTGGGATTGAAAATACGTATTTATCACTCATTTTGCCGTATATTGCAACGACTCTATCGTTTAACACTTTGTTGTTTGTAGGTTTTTTAAAGGACTTTCCGTCAGAAATAGAAGAAGCCGCATTAATTGATGGAGCAAACCTTTATATACTCTGTGCAAAAGTTGTTATTCCGATAGTAAAACCGGTCATGATGACTATTTTGATCTTTAATACTCTTTACGTGTGGAACGAGTTTCCATTCGCGGCAACCCTTATTACGGATCAATCATTAATGACCATCTCAATGGCTATTTCAGAATTTAAAGGTAGATACAATATCGACTATGGCGGTATTGTTTCGGCAAACCTGTTGTTTATTATTCCGCAGCTGATATTCTTTACAATTTTTCAGAAACACATTGTTGAAGGAATGACAGCTGGTGCAGTTAAAGGATAAAAAAAAATTACAAAAATGATTACTTGGAGGAAATAAAAATGACTAATCTATCTAACGGCAGTATGCAGCACTTAACCACACATAAGGATGTTCGTTCGGCGCGTGTATCGAGCTCTGATCAAACAGGAAGAAACCAAGACTACTGGTTGATTCCGCCGAATGAATCCGTTGTTTTAGGGGAAATCGAAGGTCCGGGTTGTTTAACTCATTTCTGGATGACTTCATTTTGTCGGAAAATTATGGGTCCTAGTATTGTAGATCCAGCTTTGGGTAGTAATGTAGCACCTGTAAATGAAATTCACAACGCCCTGGGTGTAACTTGGGAAGAGCAAGATCCATTCTATTACCGAAAAGCACTAATCAAAATTACATGGGACGATCAGGATACACCAAGCGTTCTGGCACCATTCGGTGACTTTTTCTGTGTAGGTCACTCCTTACCGGGGAATTTTCAATCTGCTCCGTTTAACGTATCGGTAAAGCCTGAAGAGGCGAACAAATTTGGAGCACCTGCTGCATTAAACTGCTATTTCCCAATGCCATTTAACAAAAAAGCAAAAATTGAAATTGTAAATGAAAATGAACTTCCGTTCGGTTTGTACTTCTATATCGATTATGAGCTTTATAAAGAAGAACTGCCTGAAGATACGGTATACTTCCATGCTAACTGGCATCGTGAAAATCCATGTGAAGGTTGGGGAAATGATCTTCAAGTAAACAGCCCGGCAGTTCAAAGCGTGGCAAACCTTTCGGGTGAAGAAAACTATGTCGTGCTTGAAACAGAAGGAAAAGGACATTATGTTGGCTGTAATCTATCGGTCAACCATTTTCAAGGCAGCTGGTGGGGAGAGGGCGACGATATGATTTTTATTGATGGCGAAACAGAGCCAAGTATCAATGGTACTGGAACAGAGGATTATTTCGGACATGCATGGGGTATGCAAAAAAATGCTTTCTTATACAATGGCTCAATCATTCATGAAAGTGAAAAACCTGGTTATCAAGTGTCCTACCGCTTTCATATCGCAGATCCCATTCATTTCGCGGAAAAAATAAAAGTGACTATTGAACATGGCCATGCCAACCATTTATCGGATGATTGGTCCTCAACAGCCTACTGGTACCAAACGCTTCCGTCTCCTAAGCTAGATATTTTGCCAGTGGAGCAAAGATTGCCTCACGTGGCAGTAATGCCGGAAGTAAAACAAGATACCAAGCCTGAGCTTAATGATGAACAGCGTAAAGCTTATGAGCTTGCCGAAAAATTAGAGCAATCCTATGTAACCGAAAAGAAAAATCAGATGGAAATAAAGTTTAATAAAACAAGAGAATCATCTGTCGGAAATAAAGAACATGTTCAACGTGTGAAAAGCACACTTTAAGGATTCGTCCGGGAACTAATTAAATGAACTCGCTTCAAATAATTAGTTCTTCCCCTTCCCTTAACAAGAACTATTAACTGTAACCGGAGGCTATTCGAATGCTTACATCGAAACATCAGGTTGCTTTGGATGCAGCCAACAAGATCATTGAGCAGAAAAAAGAGCATGTCGCCCAAAGTACTTATCGCCTGCATTATCACTTTATGGCACCGACCGGCTGGATCAATGATCCAAATGGGTTTGTTCAGTATAGCGGTGAGTATCATTTGTTTTACCAGCATTATCCTTACGATTCAAAGTGGGGACCCATGCATTGGGGTCACGCAAAGAGTGATGACTTAATTCACTGGAAGCACCTTCCGGTGGCATTAGCTCCATCCGAGCCCTATGATTCGGGAGATGTTGAAGGGTATGGCTGCTTTTCAGGGAGTGCCTTTGTCAACAATGGGGAGCTTGTACTTGCTTACACAGGTCATGTGGACGGTAATACGCCGCAGCAGGTTCAATGTATTGCTACTAGCAAGGATGGCGTTCATTTTGAAAAGTACGAACATAATCCGGTTATTGATCAATTTCCAAGCGAAGGAACCCATGATTTTAGAGATCCGAAAGTGTGGAAACATGAAGACAAATGGTATATGGTCGTAGGAACAAAAAAAGACGGTAAAGGCAAAGCCGCTCTTTATACTTCAGAAGATCAGCATAAATGGGAGTTTAAGGGGATAGCTGCTGAGAGTGACGGCACCCAGGGCGATATGTGGGAATGCCCGGATTTATTTCCGCTAAATCATAGACATGTGCTGATCGTTTCACCGATGTATGGTAAACAGAATGAGAATCCTTTTTATGTTATCGGAGATATGGATTATGAAGCAGGGATTTTCACTCAAAAAGTATCTTCTATACTAGACTATGGTTTTGATTTCTATGCTCCTCAAACACTAGTGGATGATAAAGGACGAAGAATTGTGATCGGCTGGATGGAAAAATGGTTAACTAAAATGCCATCGCAAGAGCATGGTTGGGCAGGGGCAATGTCCATTCCACGAGAACTTGTTCTCGAATCCAATCATGTAGTCAAGCAAAAACCTATAGAAGAGATCGTTTCACTAAGATCGGATTATCAGAAATGGGATGTCTCAGCTATTGACGGTATAAAGGTTATAAGTGAGACTTATGATTCGGTTTCGGAAACGATTATCGAAGTTGATGTCAATGAAACAGATGCGGCTGCGTTTGGTTTACAACTGCGTTGTTCTCAAGATGGGGAAGAAAGAACGGATATTCTTTTTGATCTAAAGAATAATGAAATAAAGATGGACCGTACCCGTTCAGGGTCAGGTGAAAAAGGAGTAAGCACTGCGCCATTGCATATTAAAGATGGATCCATTCATATTCGCTTATTTATGGATACGACCTCGGTAGAGCTGTTTGTAAATGAAGGCGAGCAGGTAATAACGAATCGGTTTTTTCCGAATGAGAAAAGCCAACAATTTAACATCTTTACAAGTGACGGTCATTTGAAAATCCGTAATTTTGAATCATGGAAATTAAACTCAAGCTGGAAGTAGAAGGGTGAACTAACGATGTATGATGTAGTATCACTAGGGGAACTGCTCATTGATTTTACTCCTGTAGGAGTTTCTGATAACGGGAATACTCTTTTTGAATCGAATCCGGGAGGCGCACCTGCCAATGTGTTGGCGGTATTATCAAGATATGGGCATAAAACAGCGTTTATCGGCAAAGTGGGAGATGACCAACTAGGTCATTTCTTGGGAAAGGTTTTAGAAAATAATCATATCGATGCAAGAGGGCTCAGCTACGCGAATAATGTGAATACGACCTTAGCATTTGTTCACTTAGATAAAGCAGGGGATCGATCCTTTCACTTCTATCGTTCACCAGGAGCCGACATGATGCTGAGTGAAGACGAAGTAGATTTAACTCTGCTTAATAATGCTAAAGTATTACATTTTGGCTCGTTGTCCATGACCCATGAAATGGTTAAGAAAGCTACTTTAAAAGCAGTAGCAGCAGCGAATGAGAAAGGTATTCTGGTGTCTTATGATCCGAATCTGAGACCGCTGCTTTGGGATAGCTTAGAACGTGCTAAAGAGACGATTATTGAAGGAATGCAGTACGCAGATATTGTTAAAATATCTGAAGAAGAACTTTTATTTATTACAGGTCTGACGGACCTCGAAAAGGGATCAAGAGAATTGGTAGAGCGATTCCACTTGAAACTGCTGTTAATCACTTTGGGCGATAAAGGCTGCTTCTACCGATTAAAGCATGAAACAGGTTATGTCAAAGCCAAATCTGTGAATGCTGTCGATACGACTGGCGCTGGTGATATTTTTTTAGGCTCATTATTGCATAAGATTTTAGAAAAAAAAATAACGTTAGAATTGCTGACACCGGGTATAATTGAAGAAATGATCTCATTTGCCAATATTGCAGCTGGTCTCAGCACAACCCAAAAAGGTGCCATTCCCGCGATTCCTGAGCTTGATGATGTTAACAAGATTTTTGAAGATAACGTGTGAAGAGCCGAACATTCAGCTCTTTTTTCGTTGTTATGAAGATATACTTGTTTAATTAAGGTATTGAACTATGAGATTCCTAATCTGCAACAATTTAGAATGATTTGCGTTTGAGAAGTGGAAGTGTCCGATAAAGGAGAGATAAGATACAATGGCTACAGAAAAGTGCCATCAAGGTTTCTTTATGAAATGGGCGCACTAAAAGATAACAGTATATAGGGTTAAAAGTCATTGTAGTATTCTTGGGAGCAGCTATTGTAGCTGCTCCCTGTTTTCATTAGTCTACCCTATCAACCGATACGGTTAACCGTATTACAAATAATGGTAAAGTGACGGATTTCGGCCTTCTGTAGTTGAGGGAGCACCTTAACCACTTCAGGGTTGTAAAGGATTTGAAATCCGGGGGCAGGCGAATGTGGTAGTGAATCGGATGGGGATTATACCGCAATATAGCTGAACGAGTGAGCTCGCCCAACGGTGAAGCAAGAATTTGGCTAATCCTTAAACTTTAGCTTCTTCACTAAGGAATGGTTCGGAAAAGAGTTCGAAATAAAGAGTGCATAATGCACATAGTTTGCGCTATATATTAGATTATGTGCAATATGCACATAATCTTGAGTGGAAGAAGGGTTTATAACTATGAAGGCAGCAATCGTAAAGGAAAAGGGGACAATTCCCGTAATGGGTCATTTTGATTTCCCCGTTGCGACAGATGGACAAGTTGTAATTAACGTTTCGGCAACAGCCTTGAGTCGAGTTAGCAAGTTCCGTTCAATGGGTATGCACTACTCATCTAAGGTTAACTTTCCAATTGTAGCCGGTCTTGACGGTGTTGGAACTTTGAAGGATGGAACTCGTGTTTACTTTGCACTGCCAACTGCACCGTATGGCAGTTTGGCTGAGCAAACTATTGTCAACGAGAAGCTGACTGTCCGCTTACCGGATGGTATTAATGATCTCACTGCTGCCGCTATTGCCAACCCAGCTATGTCGTCATGGGCTGCATTGGTATTTCGAGCTGACTTCAAACCCGGCCAAACGGTATTGATTAATGGCGCTACTGGTGCATCCGGTAGTTTAGCAGTTCAGATTGCTAAGGGACTGGGGGCCAAGAAGATCATTGTCACGGGACGCAATGAATCGAAGCTGCAAGTACTTGAAGCCGATGAGGCCATTGCATTTGACATGACAGCTGACAACGGACAAAATAGGTTTGAAAACGCCCTAATGTCGGTTGTTGCTGAAGGTGTTGATGTCGTTTTGGATTACCTTTGGGGCGATAGCGCACTTGCCATTATGTCAGCTCTTGCTAGGGCTCATACGGATCGTACCACCCGTTTTGTAAGCATTGGAACCTCATCCGGACAAGAAAATATTCATTTGCCTTCGTCTATTTTACGCTCATCAACAATCGAACTCGTAGGAAGCGGAGATAAGAGTGTTTCTAAAGCTGATATGCTATCCGCCGTTAAAGGTGTTTTTGACATGGCCGCCGAGGGGAAGTTAAAAATCGCCATAAAAGAGTTTGCTCTAGAAGATATCGAAGTGGCTTGGAATGCCCCACTGACGCCCCGTCCAGTTGTAAAGGTGCAATAAAAAATGGAAAACGAGATTTTTAAAGCGCTGTTCGATTTAGTTTCCATTATCAATCGGCCAGACCGAGATAAGAAATTGATTGATAATGCCGGCGTGAATTTGGAAGCAGTAACCTTTCGCGTCTTCGTTGGTATCGCGCATCTCCAACCGACTAGTGTTGGTGAATTGGCTGCCATGATGGGGAAAAACTATTCGAGCGTTAGTCGGCAAATCGATAAGCTAGAGACCGCCGGATTGGTTCATACGTATCCATCAAGTTCCGATTCCCGGATTCGTGTGTCTGAATTGACGACATACGGGGAGGAAGTGAGTACAATGATTAGCCTCGCCCGTGAGCGCAATATGCGCGAAGCTTTGGCTGATTGGACTCCGGAGGAAAGAAATGGATTATTGAATAATTTAAGACGTTTATTCGAATCGCTGAAAAGGTTCGACTAAGTACTGTTCAAAATGCAAGTTACATTAGTGGCCAGCAATGCCGCGCGGCACACTTAGGCGCATTTTTCGCCGATAGTCCCGTTAAGCTGAACCGTACCATAAGTGACGGCGAAAAATCACCCACAACCGGGGGTAGCTCCAGTATCATGCTTCGCTGGTTTTTGACTTCCATAAAACCCCCTTTCGCCGTTCAGGGGAACCATTCCAGATTGTCAGCCGCAAACGTGATCGACGGATTCATAAGGAGAATCCGCGTAACTTCAGAGATTCTTTAGATTTTCCCCAACGAAATCTTCATATGTTTTTCTTATGCTGGGAGCTAAGACCGATTTTTAGCAGATAACCAGGAGGTTGTAGATGGAAAAGATCACCATATTGGTTGTGGATGACGACTCCGAAATCAGGGACTTTATACGTATCTTCTTGTGTAATGAAGGATATCATGTACTGGAAGCGGAGAATGGTTTGCAGGCGCTGGAGATTGTCAAGACATCATCCGTGCAATTGATCATTCTGGATGTGATGATGGCCCATATGGATGGAATTAGGGCATGCCTGAAAATCAGAGAAATCTCGAAGATCCCCATTATCATGCTGTCTGCCAAGGAAGAAGACATTGATATTATAACCGGGTTGACTACCGGAGCGGATGATTATATGACCAAGCCGTTCAGTCTCTTGGAATTGACGGCTCGAGTCAAGGCGCAACTACGCCGGCAAAGCTACTCCGTCAAGAAGCCAGAGCAAGACGTCATTGTCGTCGGAGACTTAATCATAGACGGGGCGATGCACCAAGTAACCGTAAAGGGAAAGGAAATATCCCTGACACCTCTTGAATTTTCCATACTCGAACTGATGGCAAGCCATCGCGGACATGTGTTCAGCGTGGATAAAATTTACGAACGGGTTTGGAAAGAGTCTTCCAGCATCTCGGATAATACGGTTGTAGTTCATATCCGAAACCTCCGGGAGAAAATTGAGGTGAACCCGCGGGAACCCCGGTACGTCAAGACAGTCTGGGGAGTGGGATACAAAATTGAATAAACTCCTTTCTCTGATTTTCGGGAAACGAAGCATTCGTGTGCGCATGTTCTGGTCGTTTATCCTAAGCTTAACCCTTGCGATGAACGTATCGTCCTTACTCAACGAATCTTTGTTAAATAGTCTTCTTGCTGCTAGACACTTCCCCTATTTATCAATCGTGCTATATGGCGTATTATCTACCGTTTCGTTTATCGTCCTCTTTATTTTGAGCTTCTCCCTCATGACCCGGCGCATCGTGCAATATTTGCTTAGTCTGGCTGAAGGACTTGATTATATCGCCGGAGGAAATCTGCGCCATCGCGTTCCGCTCTTAAGGAAAGACGAACTGGGCAGGGTTGCGGAAAACATTAACGCGATGGCCGAAAAACTGGAACGCCAAATCGCAAAGGAACGGCAAATCCAAAAGTCCCAAATGGACTTGATTACAGGCGTATCCCACGATTTACGGACGCCCCTTACCAACATTATTGGATATCTGGAATTGTTGAAAAATAGAGTCTATCACAATGAGCAGGAGCAGGAACGATTCGTCGACATCACCTACAATAAAGCCATGCAACTGAAGAACCTCATTGATGACTTATTTGAGTACACGCGTCTCACAACCAGTGACGCCAAGTTTGTAATGGGCCAGTTCGATATACGGGAGCTGCTCACGCAGATTGCAGCCGAATTTCAACCCTTCGCCAAAGAACTTGGGGTCACTGTAGAGACGTATTTGGCGTTCAAGTCGATGCCGATACCTATGGATCCGGGAAAAATAAGGAGAGCCATCGACAACCTTCTGATGAATGCTTTGAAGTTCTCCGTGAAGCCGGGAGTTGTACGCGTTTCATTGGAAGCACGCCCCCCTTTTGTTGCCATCAAGATCGAGAATGAAGGAACTCCGATATCGAAGGAACAGGAGGAGCTGCTATTTGGGCGGTTTTACAAAGCCGACCACTCGAGAACTGCCAATGCGATCCAGACCGGTTCAGGATTAGGACTATCCATTGCCAAGAGTATCGTCGAACGGCACAACGGCACCTTAAGCCTGGTTCATTCATCAGGACATTTTACTTTCATCATTGAACTTCCCTTGACCACCGCCGCCCATGACGATGAAAATTAGTCGTTCACCTTATAATTCACTTCCGGGTATTTGGCTTCCAAATCTTTCAGCGCAGAATCGTCCTTCCCTTTTAAATACCGATCGAAGAAGGCAACACTGAATTCGTTCACGATGCGGTGATCCCGCCGCGGGTCTGCGCCGCCCAAGCCCGGTAGCGGAGAGAATAATGCAAGATCGGAGTAGCTTGCATGCTTTGAACCCGGAATAAGGATCGATAACCCCCCGCCTGCCAAAGCATTGCGCGATTTTTGTATATATTCTTTTCTCGGGGCTTCAAACACTTCGCGGCTTACCCCACCTAACTGTTTAGCGACATCGTCGTATGAGGCCATCACCAAATTGTAGATCTCCTCGGAATACATCTGAAAGAACGGTTTCCCCAATCCTTTGTCGGAAACCGGCGGACCATAAATCCCGCCGTCCATGCACAAGGCAGCCTTCACGCGCGAATCGTTCTTCGTCATTTGCAATGTAACGGCTCCCCCGAACGAATGTCCAAGCATGCCGATTCGATCGATATCGATTTTGCCGGTAAAACGGCCTGCAGGATCGTTCCGATTAAGCTTCTCCACTTGATTGAGCACAAAGGTAGCATCGTCGGTCCAAAGCGGGATATGCTGTTCGTACTGGGCATTGGAAGTCAATTTGCTGTCCGTTCTGCTCGGGGCTACTCTTCCGTCGGGAAACACTGAAACGGCAGCTTCATAAGCATAATCGATGCCTACCACGATATAGCCGTGGCTTGCCAGTTCTTCCACCTGGTACATATTTTGATTGCGATACCCGTTCATTCCGTGAGAAAAAATCAATACCGGATAACGGCTTTCCGCATCCGAAAGCTTGGCTTCCAACAAAGAATGCGTTTTGATCAGTCCCAGATGGCTAAACGTGAAAGCCGGAAGGCCGAGCGTTTTGGACGATATTCCTCCAGTCACTTTTGACGCGTTTAAAAGATAAGGACTCCTCTTTTCCCCTCTTCCTTCGGCGGCCGGATACCAAACTTGCACCATCAACTCGCGTCGGTCTTCAGGGTTGCTCGAATACGTTTCCCGCCGCTGTTCATCTACCCAGTGATAAACCGTCGTTCCGACCGCATATGGCCCCGTCGGTTTCTCAAACGAGAATACCGGCAATATCGCAGGCGGAGCAACCGAAACCAACAAATATACGGTCAATAGCACCGCTTGAACCGTAACCGCAATCCGGCTTCTGCCGCCCTCCCTCCGCTTGCCAATGAAAAAATAAGCCGTCAATAAGAGTGGCGTCAAGTAGGCAGGAACCATCTCCCACCGTCCACCTTCCACGACAATCTGCACAATTACCAAACTGTAGGCGGTCCCTAAAGGGATGAACAATCCCCGGCCGCCTTTCTTGTTCGCGATTACCGCCCAGTACAACAAGCCAAAATTGACCACGATCAAGCCTATTTCCCAAAACCTCATGCCGATTCTACCTCCCGTTACTATAAATACGAACTTGATCCAGCTTACAAAAAAATTATAAAGATGAAAGGGGGAATATTATAAATTTTTTATGAATGTCGAGGGGGAAATTGTCCTTCCGCTACAAGGTGTAGAAACGAGGCAAATACCATCGTTAGGAAGGTTCAAATGTTTACATTTGTTATGGGGAGAGGCTGTAACGCAATTGCGACAGAGCTTGCCTGTTACATTGGCACGCATCCCGGTGCGCGCGAACGTTGAGTTGCCGCGGTAAAAAGCTCAAGTTCAATAAGTTTGAGCTTTTTTGTCGTGCTCGCGCGGAAGTTCCGCAATTGGCAATTTCATCGACGTTT
The DNA here is from genome assembly GCF_058269095.1 of Paenibacillus sp. JNUCC 35. Lineage (NCBI taxonomy): Bacteria > Bacillati > Bacillota > Bacilli > Caryophanales > Paenibacillaceae > Paenibacillus > Paenibacillus sp. JNUCC 35. The sequence continues at coordinate 53,617 of NZ_CM177771.1, forward strand.
GACGGTGAATCAAAAAAATCGAAAAAAATGCTGCCATGCCAAATCTTTTTAGCTGCATGCTCGTTGTACTAGCCGAAGCATGCTCGGGCGCGCGCGCCCAGAGTACCTTTGGTTAGCCATTAAGGCACTTTGTTCTGCAACGCAGAATCTTCACGTGAATTAATTACGCTTGATGAATTAATATCTATATGGAATAAGGCATTAGAGAAAGAGACAGTAATACGGTACGTTATTTATTCCTTAAATCACAAACCGCACTTCAATCTTCTCCAAAACGTTATACCGAGACACAATACGCGGGGAACCATACCATAAGTGACGGCGAAAAATTTAGTGTGTCTTGAAAAACAAGTGGATTTCTCAGAATCAGACCACCTTGAAAAGATTATAAGCAATTTGAAGCAATTTCTAGCAGGCGTTGACGAAATGGAAGAACGAGAGGCAAATGATATTTCGACCGAGTTTGTAGACACCATTATTTATACGAAAATTGGTGGAGAAAGACGGCGGGATCGACAAAAGCTGCTTCAGCCAATGGTGGATGAGTCCTTTCGTGGTAGAGGGATACGAGTATTCCTGTGTCGAGCAGTTTATGATGTCCGAGAAAGCAAGACTTTTTGGAGATGGCGAAATGTTGGACGCGATTCTTAAAGCTAAGCATCCTAAGGAGATGAAAGCCTACGGGCGTGCAGTAACGAAAAACCGTATTCTCGTCGAGGCCAGCCCACGGGATTGCATTTGGGGAATCGGCATGGGGCAGTCCAATCCGGATGTGGAGAATCCCCTAAAATGGCATGGTAAGAACCTACTCGGATTTGTGTTGACCGAAGCGAGAGACGAACTACTGCGAGATTAACATCTACTGGATTTGTTATTGATGAAAGAAGAGGGTATGAAATGAAGCGAAAAGAAATTGCTGAGGAAACATTACGAATACAGCGGCAAGGCTTCTATGAATATAAGGGGCGGCGGGTAGAATTCGCCACTGCACAAAAGCATTCGGAGGAAAATAGCGAGCTGATTACACCAGAACATGGAGAGACACTGGTGCGGGGAATCGCCGAGCTGCCTAAGCTGCCGCAAGAAGCCGCTTATTTTGTCGCCAACGAGACCACAGTAAAGGCGATTTTTGATTTTGCGGAGACAGGGAAAGGGCGCGTCGGCGTGTTAAACTTCGCTAGCGCAAAAAATCCCGGGGGTGGATTTTTAAAGGGGGCGATGGCTCAGGAAGAAAGCCTAGCGGCCTCCAGCGGATTATATGAAACGCAGCTGCGTAATGAACGTTATTATAAGGCTAATCGGGCCTGGAAGTCGATGATGTATACTAACCACGCCATCTATTCGCCGGATGTAGTGTTTTTCCGTGACCAGCGGTTCGGCCTAATAGAGCAGCCGGTGACAGCTTCAGTATTGACTCTGCCCGCCGTGAATTATGGGCAGGTTCTGTTAAAGGGAGAGGACCCCCGGAAGGCGGAATGTATGATGAAAGACCGGATGCGACTAGCCTTAGCAATATTCGCCCAAAAAGGCGATATGAACCTCATTTTGGGTGCCTACGGCTGCGGTGTTTTCCGGAATGACCCGGTGAAGGTGGCAGGTTGGTGGCGGGAGCTGCTGGAGGATGAAGGCTTGGGATTACTGTTTTCGGAAATTCGTTTTGCGGTCTTGGACACTTCCAAAGAGGGCAAGTGCATTCATGCTTTTGAAAGGGAGTTCAATGGGCACTGCTAACAAAATGGCCGATTAGGTGCTCATTTCGTTGCTTGCCGCGCAGAAACCATGTTTTCTGTTCTTTAATCAACTTATATAGATGGAGTATATAGATGGAAGCATGTAGACTTCTCCTGATCTCAACAATCTCTTTAGGGGTGATTCAAAATGAGCTTTATGGATGCTTTGGAGCAATTAATAGCAGAGCAGGAGCAAGAACGTGACCGGCTTCGAGTCAATCAAATCACCGTACGGGCCGACTATAAGAAAAAGAGCAAACGCAACGTTTATCAAAAGCAAAAAGTCATTGAATATGGCTTTGTAGAACATGATTTGGATGATGAGAATTTATATGGAAGATTTGAACTCTATTTCGCTGATCGCGACACTCTTCTCCAGAAAGATCGGTTTGGAGATGAAACTGCTTTTGGTGAGCTTACAGATGTACATGCAGTTGCAACGGCAATCTTCTCCTATTTAGCGGAACATTATCCCCACTTTTTGGAGGAAACTCCCTTCGCTATCAGCTATAACCCTATTGCAGAAGCTTGGATTATCGAAGGAACTCTTCCTCCGGGATGTTTTGGCGGTGTCATTTATATTGCTCTCGCGAAAGAAAATGGAAGGATACTCATGATATTTGGAACGAGATAAATTACAAAAGAAATGAACAGATTTCAATATTTTGATTTATCTCACATTATGCGGTCTTTTTCAGATATGGTGCAAAGTAAGTTCCGGGTTATTGTTATTTGGCATATAAGGCAGATAAGACGCAGTGCGACAAATCGGAATTTAGGGAGACAACATGGAATATATAAAAGAGGTATTTGCACAATACGATAGACAATGTATTCGGGTTTATCAGGCTTATAATCCAGTGATTGCAAAAGAAGCAGTTGCCTTACAGACTTTTGGCGAAAACTTTAATCTCAATCGCATGACATGGATAAAACCTTCCTTTTTGTGGATGATGTATCGGTCTAATTGGGGAACAAAGAAGAATCAGGAATGTATTTTGGCTTTGGATATATATATGGAAAAATTTAATGAATTGTTGAGGAAAGCGGTGCTAACTTCACCAGACTCAATGATTTACAAAGGTTCAACTCAATGGGAAAAAGCATTTGAGGAAACAACAGTTTATTGCCAATGGGATCCCGATAGAAATGTGAATGGCAATTCCATAAATCGTGCAGCAATTCAAATCGGTCTAAAAGGAACCACTTTAAAAGAATTTCTGGCCGATGGAATTTACCGCATTGAGGATTTGACACCGCTTGTGAAGAAATGGAATGTACAGCGAAAGCAGGGAAAACTAAATTCTAAAAATTTACCAATAGAAAGAATTTATCCTATTAAAAACAACGAAATTAGAAAAAGGCTGGATATGTGACAACAAACTAAATTTCAGTTTGTCGGATCGTCATTACGTTCAGCTTATTGGTAAAATGCGTACATAATGGGCATTTTACAAATTTGACTGTATCATAATAAGTTTTCATTCAAGTTCGCCGATAGACCCGAAAAGCTGAACCATACCATAAGTGACGGCGAAAAATAATGTTGGGGGGAACTGCAGGGAGTATTGTTGGCATATGGAATAGAGTGATTCTGAGCCTCTAAAAAAATCGACTTTTTGGCAAACAGTTTGTAGCCGCTCCGTCCCAAACTCTCTTCTTCCTGTTCAGTTCATTCCATAAATGGTTGAAGTAGTCCTCGATATGAACGAGGAGCGCCGCATGACGCAAAGGGACAATGTCCTGCTTCCCGTGTGACAATAGCGAATCCAACAGTCATATAGTTGGATTAGTCCTGATTGGTATAATTCAATAAACTGGCTATCAGGATACGCCGAGTCTTCACTGATGTTGGATTCAAAGGATGCGTTATAGTTGTAAAACGTCTTCCCAAGATAACATTTTTTCGCCCTCCGTATGTTTGGAATAAGAATCTTTCCTTGCAGGTTTGGGGGCAATGGTAGTTTGCCGAGGGGCAGGCTAAACACAGGCCTTTTAGGATTTTCGTTCATGTGCATGCAAATGAAAGCAGTTTACGCGAATCCGGAAACTAGGCGTCATCATTGACCGGACATGCCGCATGTTCGACCATTTCGGCTACCCGTCAGACCGGCAACCGCCCCGGCACACTAAAGAGAACTGTTGAAGCATGTTTTTCGACTATATGATATAGTGCTCCATAGAATTTAATCACTTCGTAGTGACCTCTTACAGATTGCATGTGCCTACAACTACGCCGCTGCAATCCTCATCTGTCCCGCATCCGATGCTTATAGCCTCGGCATGCTTGAAAGTTGACCGCACCTACTCTATTCATTCTACGTTCAACGAAACCACGGACGGGCCGAACTCGCCTATCCAAGCTCTATCTAAGGAGGATTTTATGCAGTTAGATGGACACCATTTTTTTGTCATCACAGGGGGCCCTGGCTCAGGGAAGAGTACGCTCCTCGATTATCTCGAACAGCAAGGCTTCATGCGGTCGGTTGAAGCGGGACGAAGCATCATCCAGGAGCAAACGATGATTGGCGGTGCCGCTCTGCCTTGGAAAGACAGAATACTCTTCGCAGAGCTCATGCTATCTTGGGAAATGCGTTCATACCGACAAGGACTGAAGCAAGGAAATACCGCCCCCGTGCTGTTTGATCGAGGTGTGCCTGACGTCATCGGGTATCTTCGACTGGAGGGTTTAGATGTTCCGTTTCATATCCAGCGCGCTGGCGAATTATTTCGCTACAATAAACGCGTCTTTATCGCCCCGCCCTGGCCGGACATTTATCGAAATGACGCCGAACGAAAACAGGATCTGAAGACAGCCTGCCGAACCTTTGACACGATGGCAGCCGTTTACACCGAACTTGGATACGAATTAGTCGAGCTTCCGCGTTGCAGCATCGAAGACCGCGTCGAATACATCCGGTCGAGCATACGCTGACGAAGAGTGTCGGAGTGTTAGGCATTAGCAATGAAATGTAAGTAGAATAGTACGGGATCAAAAAAGTGAGCATCGGATTAATTGTACACGGGAACGTTAGTTCTGATATACTGAGAAAAAAGGAGAAATGTAGCATGGGAATTTCTGTTTATTACACTTGTATGAGAAACTATAACCTTACCAACAGTGAGGAGCAAGAGATAACGGCCATCATTGATAAATACGATGCGGGTTTTGAAATGAAGGATATTGGAGAAACGTTTTGTGTTTATGACTATGATCAGGATGAACCGACAGTGATCTTTGCAGGTTCAACAAAGCTACCCTTTTCAGATGATTTTGAAGATACATTGCATGCGCTGTTTTATTGGTTGACCTGTTTGACGGATATTAGAAGAAGTATTTCTAATGGGGATTGGCATGTGCATCTAGATGATACGGATGCCATTTGGGATGAGGAAACGGGTTGGCAAATGCCGGAAGATTAGTAATCGTATTCCCAACAAAGTAATGGAGGGATCTTATTTAATTGCATGTGCGAGGCAAATCGAGAATGCTCCAAATAGGGGCAATACCAGCGTAGCTGTCACCAAGAACGTTACCGCATGGCTCGTGAGCTGCATGATACGATTGGCCATACTTTTACTTCCTTGGGTGACAAGGCGCTCAAAATTCAGAAACTTCATAAAGGTGTTGGCATAGCGGTTTCTGGGTTCGGTGGTTTAAGTGATTCCTGTGTAATAGCTGCAAGAAGTATTCTTACAGCCCAAAACAAAGTATCAGTTAATGAATTGAAGAGTTGTTGTTGAATTATTTCAAAGGAACGACATACGAACGGAGTGGTAGGGGAGAATGGAGAACGAACGCGTGCTTCAGCAAAATTTAAATGAAAAAAGTGAGTTTCAGCGGTTGTTTCAAATGTATCTGTTGTTTGAGGAGAAAGCGGAACGTCCGAATGCGGAAGCCGTTCGGAACGCGTTAGTAACCCGATGCGGGAAAACGGATACCGTGTCGGCAGCCGACGCATTGTCGTCGTTTGCCGTAGAGGCTTATAAAGTAGCCTACCAGGAAGGGGAACTGCCGGCTCAGGTGGTGATGGCAGACGTTACTCCTTTTCAACCGGAGACGATTACCGACTTGGAGCGCACCCAGTTTTGGACGATGCCGGATGCGGAGGAAGTTCTGCAAAAATGCCGCTATAAGCTGCTGATCAGCGACTTCATGGCAGCGGGGCTGGACTATAAATCGCGCAGCGCCTTATTGGCGGATTGGCTGGAGGCTGCTGTAAGCCTGTTCCCGACCTGCAAAGCGATCTGGATTCCATCGAGCGGGAAATTGCTGCATACGGCCGAAATTGCGGATAATCCGTACGAAGGAGCCGCGCGGTTCTTGCAGTTCGGCATGAATATCCGCTATTTTACCATTCATGGGACCGAAGACAGCTTGATCGATTCACTCGGACTCTTTGCGATTGGACTTCCGGATGTCCAGTACCACTTTCATACATTGGATCCGAACGACGTGTCACGGCATGCATTCAATGTCGCGGCCTACTTGTTTGAAGCGGATGTGCCGGTAAGCGACGGTGAGACGATCGCCGGTTTGCTGAACGGGGAGATGGCGCCGGACGCGCATTGGCCTTGCAGGTTCGAAATGGCGCTGATCCAGCCTTCCAGAGAAGTGATGGACGTCAGCCCGGGTGAATATTCGGCAGGAGAACGAGAATAAATCTACGGCACAAAAATGAGCTGGCGGTACGTTTCCGCTAGCTCATTTTTAATGCCTTTATTTTCCCGGACATGGCCGCCGCTCCGGCATAAACGTCCCCGCTCCCGGCCGAAAAGGCCGTATCCATGTAGCAGCTAGCCGAAGGGAACCGTTCGGGCGCTGCCCGTATGCACATCGTGACAAAGGCCAAAGCCAATGCGGTCGTCTACGAGAAGCCCGTGAGTCATCCGGACGAGGTTGCCGGCATGTAACGGCAGCCTTGTTGAGCCAACGGGTAGTACCAGACGACGGATTGCTTCTGTAGCCTTTTGTGTTTGTCATGAAAGTTTGGTCATAGTCCTTGAATCGGGTAAAATGTTGATAACACAATACATTGCGGCGAATTTTTCGCCGTTATATCCGTTAAGCTGAACCGTACCATAAGTGACGGCGAAATTTTGTTGGTGGGACGTTTGGAAATCCATTATTTTTCATTTTTGTGGTACGGATGATCTTTCAATGCCTCTCTGCTACTTGCAGCGCATTGGAATACCGAGCGAGCGCCCAATTTGTCCTGCGTTAAAAATGGTGAAGCGAAGCTTTAGCTCCGTGTTGCCTTGAACTCCTTATAACCATGTTGCATCAGGGCCGTAAAATCAACCGTCCGACGGGGCGTACTTACCCACGTCCGGCTCGAATGCCGCTCCACTCACCAGGTCCAGCTCCACGTGGGTGGTTCCGCGATCGTCGGTCAGCACGATCATTCGCGACCCGACGACGGGAACGCGGTCGGCGCTGGTGCGCATGTGTGCTGAGACGACACGAGGAGCACCGTCAATGATATAATTTACCTCAACTGTTAACATCGGGAAATTAAAGAGCCAACTGTTAGTAAAATTCACGGCGGTCAACGTCCCGGTGCATGACGAACCCTCCACGCGGAGTCGCTCGATGTCCGCCTGACGCCGCCGGGCGTGGGCGATAGAGCCGGGCAACCGCAGGAGCGCGATGGCGGCCCAGAGGGCGAAGCTAGCTCCGACGACGGCGCCGAGCTCTGGCGGGATCGTCGGCGATGTCACTATGGCCTCGAGGTCAAAGGGGCGCGACAGGTCGCTTGTCAGCGTCCAGAGCAGGAGGACTCCCGCGACTGCTGCGAGCCCTCCTGCTACCGATAGCGTCGCGAACAGGCCGGCCACCCTGGTCTGTCCGAACTGCTCAATCGATTGCGAGTACACTCCGCCGGTCGCACCGATCGCGACGAACAGCAGCAAAACGGCGACCCCCACTGTGACCGGATGACCTAGGAGCATGCTGATCGCCAGTGTCGGCGCCATGCCGAGCAGTGCGCCGAACGGCACGGAGCCTGTCAGCGCCCACAGTGCAGCGGCTGTAAGCAACCACGGCATCAGCGGAGCCGCGCGTCCGTCGCGACGTCCCGGCAGGAGCATAGTCATCCGTCCGTTCTTATCCGTGGTGGAGAACAGCGGCAGTGTCTCAATATGTGCTTGTTGCTCGTGCTTCTGCTGGCCCTCCGCAGCATCCCTCATTGGCATCGCCCTCCCGTGGAAGATGCTCGCACCCTGAGCGGCGGAGGGGGATTCCCCGCGACGCGGCCGGGACGATCAACTATAAAATGGAGGAGCTTCTTCACTTTTTCTTCCTCATTATTGAACGTTTTTTTGTAGGTGTTATGATATTCTAGGTGCGGTAATAGAAAGTTCAACTTACTATTATCTTTGTACTCAGCCATACACAACTTCACCCCCAATATTCCATATCTATATTTTACCATTATAAGGTTGTCCGCTGTAAATACCCCCAAAGTCACATGCATTTCAGCATGGCGTGAGCAACTAACAGGTACGATAGTTGAACGGAACAAGCAGATCACCGCGCAGCAGCAGTTCCTTTCGTATTTTTCGCCGATAGTATCGTTAAGCTGAACCTTATCATAAGTAGGGCGAAATTCGCCCTTAATTCCAATGACGGTAGTTTTAACGGTTTACAGTGAAGGTCTTCATAATTTGGTATCGGAATAGACACAGAAGAAGCTATTCGTGAACGTGACTGGTAGTGACTTAACTGTCTGTGAACAGCTTGGAGCAAATGTACATTAGGATATAGGGGGATTCATTATGAATTCTTTTATTGCAGAACATTGGAATCATGAAAAGCATGAACTTCCCGGCATTAATTGCATCATCTTTCCGAACGGCATTATAACAATTTTAAATTGTTACAGCATATATAACCCCAACACAATAGAAAGAAAATTGTTCTGCTCTCCCTTGTGTGACACAACCATTGAAAGCATAGCAAAGTATAATGATGATTATTGGACGGTCGTTGATGAATGGGTCAGTATTGATTATCAAGACGGGAAAATCTGCGGCGGTGATGGTCAAATGGGGAATGAAGGATTTATTGCTTGTACGGATGCTGAAAACCGTTTGGTATGGGGAATGTTTTTTGAAAATTCAAACCCTATAAAAAGCTTAGAAATTAAAGATAAAATCCTAATCGCTATTAATGAGCATACCGAATTACAAATTGAAATCAACTTAGAAAACCTCACCCAAATTAAAATGACTTCCTTAAAATCCTAATTGAAAAGAAAGATTACTATAGTTCCAGTGAAATGGTCACGCCTTCAGTCACATTTCACCTTGCAGTTTGACGCCTAGATACCAAGATTGTACTGGTTGCAACAGAAGGAAAAGGCAAAGATACGCTCGGTTCTGAATGATGTAAAGCGGCAGTTTATGGAGGCAGGGTTTAATCCAAGTGAAGCACGGCTTTGCCGGAGAATTTCCGCTCCATCAGAGCTCGAGAGACGGTGTCAATTTCGGTCCAAGGTGCCTCCACTGCTCACTAGATTCATTATATCGATCGTTGCTGTATTTGAAGAGGAAAATCCCGCCGCAACGCAAATGCCTTGAGGCGCAAGTTGCGGCAGTAACGCCGCCAGTGTATCGCCGCCTACCGAATCGATGATCAGATCGTACGGACCGAATTGGCCGTTACGACGCGTGGTATCAAGAACTATTGCTTAAATTCCAGAAATATAACGCGGGCGAATATTTAAATGCGCGGGATGCAGGGGAAGAAATTGATCATACGCAAACCATATTGGCCAAAATCGAAAGCTCCGGCGAGCTAGTTCCCATTGGCTACAGACAGGTATCTATTTCCGCAGGCAGCCGTATATATCCGCAAATTACGGTTTTCTTGCCGGTCGATGCTGCCGCGCGTAAAGTTTTCGAGAGCCTGGGATGTCCTACTGATCGTGAATTCGTTTATTGATGGAATAACTTACCCCATTCATATTAAAGTTAATGCCCCGCCTCGCTTCTATGTATGAAAGGATTGAGATCGGTTGTAAACAGTGTTACTCTAACAAAGGAAAAATTAAAACCTATGTTCTGCAAAACATCCAATAATAGTCACTATTTTGGTTATAAAGAAAGGTAATACTATGATAAAAGTCGAAAACTTATCCTTCTCATTTCCGCAAAAAGAACTATATACAAACATTTCATTTACGTTAGAAGAAGCACAACATTGCGCTTTTATAGGAACAAGCGGCAGTGGGAAAAGTACATTCATCGATATACTGATGGACCCAGAGAGATATCTTTTCGATGGCAAATTAGAGATGGACCCCGATTGCACAATTGGGTATGTAAGTCAGTTCTCTCCACTAGACAGAACGAAAGAAACAACCGTTTTTGAATATATCGGAGATAAATTTATTAAGATACAAAATGAAATAACATCTATTTGCACTGAAATGGAAACATCATCGGATATCGAGCCGCTACTCGAAAAGTATCAATTAGCTTTAGACGCATTTGATTCGATCGGTGGGGAAGATTTTGAAAGCAACATTAATAAGAAACTAAATCTAGCAAACCTCATGAAGTTAAAAGATGTTAGAGTATCCGACCTGAGCGGTGGGGAATTCAAACTCATTCAAGTGATGAAGGAAATGCTTAATAGCCCAGACTTAATGATTATGGACGAACCCGATGTATTTTTAGACTTTGAAAACCTATATGCGCTTAAAAATCTTATTAATGCTCACAAAGGAATACTGCTCGTTGTTACGCACAACCGATATCTATTGAATCATTGTTTCAACAAAATCATACACCTTGAAAACACGGAGATCCAAGAGTTTGATGGGCGATATATGGAGTATAACTTCTCATTACTTCAGACTAAAATTGAGTTACAAGAACTCGCAGTCGCTGAAAAGGAAGAGATTGAGAGAAACGAGAAAATCATAGATCATCTAAGAGCTATTGCAACTTATAATGCAGAAGCCTCTAGAGGTAGGGCGCTAAAAGCTAGAGTTAGTTTTCAAGCGAGATTGGAAGCACGTAAAATTAAAGCGCCATTTGTTGAGATTAAGCAGCCTCATATTCGTTTTGGTATCGATAATGAAATTGAAGATACCACTGTTATACATGTCAGAAATTATAGTGTTGCCTTTGATGAGTTGCTTTTAGACAATGTTAACTTTGAGATAAAATCTACGGATAAAGTGGCTATTATCGGTCCGAACGGTACCGGAAAAACGACTTTACTTCGAGAAATCTTTAACAACAATCATGATTCAATCGAAATAAATGCGGATGCTAAAGTGGCTTATTTATCACAGCTTCAAGGTGAAATGCTAAATGATTCTAATACCATATTAGAAGAATTCATCGATGCTGGGTTTAACACTTATGATGAGGTCAGATCGTATATTTCAAACTATGGCTTTGAAGGAGAAATCGTTAATCAAAAGATAGAATCTTTATCCGGTGGAGAAAAAAATATGCTTCAATTGGCTAAAGTTTCTGCCAGTAAAGCAAACGTATTGCTTCTTGATGAACCGACAAGTCATTTAGACACCTATACACAAATCGCGCTGGAAAAAGCCATTGAAGACTATAAGGGTGCGATTCTTATGATATCTCATGATTTCTATTCTGTTGTGAATGGTATGGATTATGTATTAATCATTGACGATAAGACGATTAGAAAAATGAGTATTCGAAAATTTAGACAGATGATTTATGCTAGTCATTTTGATAAAGACTATTTAGAAACGGAACAGAGTAAAAAATCAGTTGAAATGAAAATAGAATTGGCTTTAAAAGATACTGATTTTGAACTTGCAAAAGGATTGGTTCATGAGCTAGAAGAGCTGATTAAGTTACTTTAGATAATATTAACGCAACGACCGCTTCCCGATATTTTACTGGGGAACGGTCGTTTCATTTTGGGTACATGGTAATTTCGTCGTTAGAGTGATACGGAGAACCGTACCATAAGTAACGGCGTAATAACTGGGATGTAGGAAGATGGCCGACAATAATGTTATTTGGCCCTATAAAACCGATAGCTAATAAAAGTAAGAATCGATGCAGCCAATGCCAGCACGCTCCCCATCCATCCGGTGTGGAGAAGCCCAATGTTGGTCACAACCAGTCCACCAAAGGCAGATCCTGCAGCAATGCCTAAATTAACGGATACAGGAAACAAAGAAGCGGCGAACACCTTGGCTGCGGGAGAGTATTCCCTGGCCAAATCGATCAAGTACAGTTGAAATGTCACGTTAAATAAGTAAACGACAAGACCGATGATTAAGATATTTATCAATCCGAGAACGGCAAAATGTATTGTGAAATAAAGAGAGGCAAGAATTATGGCTTGAATGATAAAAACAAATCGTAATTTGCTCAATCCGTTGCGAATAGCAATTTTACCGGCTAACAATGTGCTGATTATTGAGGCGACTCCATAGATCAGCAAGATAAGGCTTGTATATCTGGCGGGGAAAAGCAACACATTTTCCAATAGAGGCGTGATATAAGTATACACGACATAAGTGGCGGCAATGGTTAGCGTTGGGACGAAAAAAGCCAATACTATTCGGGATTGTGTCAATAATTCGAATTGGCTTTTGAATGAGTTTTGGGTGCCCTTCAGATTTCTTGGAAGTGTAATCGAGAGCATCGCCAAGGCAACGACACCTAGACAAGCTGTGAACCAGAAAGCCATGTTCCAACCGCCTGCTTGCCCGATCCAGGTTCCCAGCGGAACTCCCAGCACACTTGCAATAGTAAAACCAGCGAATATGAGCGAAACGACCGTACTTCTTTTCTCGGCAGGCATTGTCTCGCTGGCAACCGTCATTGCTATCGTCTGCATCAGTCCGCACGCAACGGCGGTAACCACCCTTGCGCCCATAAGCAAAGGATAAACCGAGGAAAGCGCACTGGTTATATTGCCCGCAATAAAGATCAACATGCACGTCAGCATTAGCGGATAAGCGGGATAACGGCTGACAAGAACAGTCACAATAGGCGTGCCGACGGCAACCGCAAAGGCAAACCCGGATACAAGCGCTCCTGCCGCCGAGATTGTTACTTCCAAATCGGATGCAACGTTGGACAGCAATCCGACAATAACAAATTCGCTTGTTCCCGTGACGAATGTCAGTAGAACTAAAGCAAAAACCAGAAGCTTCTGTTGTATGCTCAAAGGTACTCCGGTTGATTTTCCCATCCCCATAACTTACTCCCCCCTAATTGAGATTCATATCTTAACTTTGCAGCTTTCATTGGCTTGTGGTTGCTATTATGAATTAAAAATGTCAATAATAGAAGTACAGACTTTTTAGTGATATAGTCACCAAAAAGAAATAATTGTACCAACAAAGGGGAGTTGAGGAATGAGAACGTACTATTGTACTCTTGAAGTCGCGATGAGTATCATTGGGGGGAAATGGAAACCGCTCATTGTTTATCATTTAACAAAGGAACCCAGAAGAACAAGCGAGCTAAAGCGGATGATTCAGGGGATAACACAGAAAATGCTGATCCAGCAATTAAGAGAACTTGAAGAGGACGGAATCATTATCCGGAAAATGTACAATCAAGTCCCGCCCAAAGTTGAGTATTCAGCTACAGAACTTGGAATGTCAATGGCACCGATCTTACTTGCATTGTGCGAATGGGGAGAGAATTATTTAGAGGAAACCTTCGACAAAGGTGAATACCAAATTTTGAATAAATATTAATTGAACAGGTGATAAAGGAGCAGGAATAGGAGAAGTAGAATGTAAAAACCGCTTATTCGGTTATCGAATGGGCGGTTCGATGGGGTTACGCTTTTTGTTACATGTTCAGCAAATGATGAACAAGGTGTTATCGATCTCATCACGCTCCACATGCTCGTCTTATGATCTTGTGCCCCGAAGCCTTTCTGAATTACTTCGTCCAGGAATCATTGCTTTGAATTGAGTTTTATTTCATTTCATGAGCAGAAACTGTCGATAATCCTGTGATGCGGCAGCTCCTTTCGTATTTTTCGCCGTTAGAGGTGTTAAGCTGAACCTTATCATAAGTGACGGCGAAAAATTGGGGTGTAGAGGGTGAAGAGACGGGCCATCGGGAAGTAAACTGAAACGGGGGAATCATTGTGTAATTGGAAGTTATATTATAAAAATATAGAAGAATCAGCATGAGCTGATTCCTAACTAAGGGCAAGTACTTTTAGCTAGCGCAGTACAGAGGAGATAGTCCATTTCGGGCTATACAATGGTCCCGATAAGGGAATAGGAAACCAAGCTTGGCTTGGTAATGTACTTGTCAAGAGTGAATGAGATGATCAGCTTTAGGGCTACTCAAATATGGCGTGTATGGAATTGGTGGTAATTCGTAAGTAAAAGTAGGAGCCTGCTGAGAAGTGGGAATCTAAATTCATGTTCTGCCTAGTTTCGGGATTCGAGTAAAGCATAGAGGAGGAGCGGGACTAATTACAAACTTGACTTCGGTGAATGATTTGAGAGGGATTATGAAGGAATTGCCCCGCTGCTTCGGCCCTCGTGGTTTTTGGCAGTAATTCGGTTACTTTGCAGAGCTTATGGACTGCAAAAACGCAAGTTGTATTTGAGGCCAGCAATGCCGCCGCGCGGTGCACTTAGGCGCATTTTCCGCCGATAGCCCCGCCGTTATGACAGATTAAATATTCGTTAATGTAAACAATACTTCTCAAGGGTCGCAACAAGTGAAGGCGGAAGGTCGATTTCAATTTTATCCTCAGTACAGCTGTCTCCGGGGATATGAATACCTTTGGAGGACAGTCGTTCGATCTGTGATGCCATTCGAGCGGAAAAATCGGGAGCGAGTAGTTGGGGATTTAGGGCCACAATGAACAGGCCTACACCAGGCGAGTGACTCCCTTCCTCAAAGGATGGAGCATCAAGTGACCAGTTCGCACCTGTCGTACCTGCCGCGAGTATTTCAACCATGAGTGCGATATTAGCACCACGAGCACCCCCAAATGCAAGTAAAGCTCCCTTGATCGCTTCACGCGAATCTGTTGTGTTGTGTCCCTTTTCATCGATGGCCCAGCCTTCAGGGATGTCTTCCCCCCGTTCTGCCGCCTGCCGAATATTTACAAACGCCGTGGCGCTAGATGCTTGGTCGATAACCAAGGGTGCCCTGTTGTCGACAGGCGCGGCGAATGCGAACGGGTTAGTGCCATAAACAGCCTCGCTGCTCTGTCCCGCAGCCATTAAAGCGGATCCATTGGTCGCAGCCAGCGCTACCAATCCTTTACGGGCAAGCCGCCTTACGTAATAGCCCAACTCTCCAGCCGTATAGCTGTTTTGTAACGAAAATACGGTTACACCATAAGTGCTTACCCGTGTTAGCAATTCTTCGAATGCACGATCAAAGCCAAGTTGAGCGATCCCTCCTTTAGCATTGACTTGAATAAGAGCAGGGGCTGGAAAGCAAAGCGCAGGTTCTTCTGTGCCAGCAATGCGGCCACACAAAAAGCCTTCCAGATAGTCGGGAAGATGAGCAAATCCAACCGAACTCCTACCGGAACATTCCGCAGCGACAGTTGCCTCAGCGAGAGAGATGGCTACCGCTTTGCTTGCACCAGTGGCGACACACACGCGAATAGCCAACTCTTTTGCGCTTTTAAGATCATATCGCATTGGCTATTATCCTGATATGCTGCTCAATTACGGCGGGGAATAAAGTTTCCGATTTAGTTATTACTTTCTTGTTTCCTCTTGGCATTTCATCACGCTCCCGACTGAAGTTTCTTCTTTCCATGTGAAATACAAGTTTTCATAAATTATATCATGGTAATATGTTGCCCAGAGAAGTCATCGTGAGCTGAACTTATCATGAATAACGAATAGCTTAAGCTGATCTGTCGCGACCAGCTCTTTTTCCGTTTTTCGCCGATAAACCCGTTAAGCTGAACCGTATCACAAGTGACGGCGAAAAATTTGAGTAGGAGGATGCGAAAATGATCTTCGACAGAGATGAATTTCTTTCGAGCATAGAGACCTATAAACATCAGTTCCTTAATTTCATTGAACAAGAGAAGAATCTTAGTTTTCTACAGAATAGGTTTGAACAGATGGGGATTGTCAACTCCCTAAGCAACCTAACTACTGCGGATTATTTCGAGTTCGAAGGAGATGAAGCAGTTGCGAAGACTGATATCATCCACTCTCTCCATAGCGGACTGATGATTACGACTTGTGGCAGGTTTGAGTACCACCTTATCTTACTATGCGAGGTGGTGCAAAGGGCTTTAGAGATAGGGGTCAGTCATAAAGATGTGAATGGGAGCGGGGTTAGAAATGTCGCCAACTATCTTGATGCACTTTTTAGATTGAAAATAAGCAAGAGCTCTGAGTATAAAAGGGTAATTGAATGGTTAGAAGTGAGCAATTTACTAACACACCATTACGGAACTGCGGAGACAGATAAGCAGTTTGAAAAAATATTTGCCGTGGATATGAATTTCGATCATGATTCAAATATGATTTTTGTGAGTATGGACGATTGCCACAGGCTCCTCAAGGACTTTGAAACTTTCTCATTGTTTCTGTTTACACAGTTGGAGTTAGTTGCTGATGAATTATAGAAGGAAAGCTAGTACCAACTTCTAAATAATCCTTGTTTTTAACTTGAACCTGGGATGTTTTATGTTTCCCGACAGCTCCTTTCGCATTTTTCGCCGATAGACCCGTACACTTCCTCTCCTGCTTCCATTAATAATCCACTACGATCTTCCGCATTAAGTTATGCAGAGCATAATGTCAAACTTTTCATCGAGAAAATGTCAAGGTATTGAAATTCCATTAAGATTTCATTAATAAATGTCGTTTTAATACTTGTTAAAATACAAGGAGTGTAAAAGAAGAAACGCTTAATAACATAGGAAGTGGTGAGTAAGTTGCAGCATTATTTGCGAAGAAGCATGTCCATTTTTATAATCGTCACCTTACTAATTAGTTCAGGGCTATTTGCACCGACTCCAGCTAAGGCGGGTTCGGCCGAAGAAACCTACGATTGGACATTAACAAGTCCAGTGAGCTTGAGAGCTATTGCATATGGAAATAACCTTTATGTAGGAGCAGGGCTAAACGGGCGTATCTACACCTCACCGGACTTAGTGACCTGGACGCAGCAGGATGTGAGTGCCCAGACCAATAAGGGACTCAATACCGTTAAATTTTTAAATGGAAAATTTTATGCCGCAACTGGACGGGAAGATTACAAGACGGGAGCTTCTTTCATCTATTCAAGTGACGGCATAAATTGGAGTGCCGGGACCGGCAGTACAAACTATAATTCCTATGAATTTTCTTCAATTGCTTATGCGAATAACAAGTATCTGGCAACCTCATCTAATAGCGGAGGGATTGTACAATCTTCCACAGGTGCAGCCTGGAGTAATACGACAGTTGGATTGGGTGCTCCCCGTTATGCTGACATTACATATGTTGGTAACCGGTTTGTTTTAGTTGGCAATATAAACCACGGAGTTGGAGTAGTTAGACAGTCTATGGACAATACGGGAACCACATGGGATTCAGACGTATCGCTTACCAATGTGAGTGGTTTAAATGGTATAGCGTCGGATGGCAACCAAGTCATTGCGGTCGGTGATGGCGGAACAATTTTTCGTACAGACGATACAAGTCCTCTTCTACCAACTGTAGCCGTAACCTCTCCTGTCAACAGTACTCTTAATAAAGTGGCCTATGACAGCGGCAACGGCGGGCTCTATGTTGCAGTAGGCATGAGTGGTGCGATTATTACTTCAAGTGATGGTATTAATTGGAAAATTGAAACTGCAACACCCGGGCTAGGGAATTATAGGGACGTCATCTTCGGGAAAAATACTTTCGTTGCTGTGGCAGGTAATGGCGTGTACAAAAGAGGCAGAACAGTTAGCTTTGACAGCAAGGGTGGAACGACTGTGAACAGCCAAGTTGTGCCAATTAATACTAAAGCCAATCAACCGCAAGTGCCGATAAGGAGCGGCTATACCTTCGCTGGTTGGTATACCGATACTGAGACGACGTCACTGTTCGACTTTGAATCAACGACAATAACAACAGATATTACGCTATATGCAAAATGGACGTTATTGCCGCTTTCAGCGCCTGCGAATGTGACAGCAATAGTTGGGGATCAGCAGGCCATGATATCGTGGAGCTCTGTGACCGGAGCTACTTATTATAATATTTATCAAGGAACTGCATCCAATACTTATAGTCACACACCAGTAGCGACTGTATCGGGCACTACTTATCATTACAACGCGATAAATCTAACGAACGGCACAACCTATTATTTTGCAATCAAGGCGGGTAGTACAGTAACCAGCAGCACATACTCCAACGAAGTGGTCGTGACACCGGAAGCGGTTGTGCTCCCTACACTATCAGCAGTTAACGTATCCAGCGATAATCCGCATTCGGATTTAGCTAAAGCTGGAGACACGGTGACATTGACATTTACGGCGAATAAAGACTTAAACGGACTTCCTACCGTTGTAATAGCAGGTCATTCTGCAGACGTTGTAAGTGTTGGCAGCTCTGTTTACACGGCTAAGTATACATTCAGGGGAATTGAAACTGAAGGAGTTGTAGCGTTTACAATTGATTATGCGGATAGGGTTGGGAATGCTGGAAATACAGTAAGCACAACAACCGACGGAAGCAGCGTGATCTTGGATAACGTACCGCCATCAGGGACACTCCTTATCAACAGCGGCGCTTCGTCGACCGCCACGGCAGCAGTCGCATTATCGGTGTCAAGTACAGATGGCAACGGTTCGGGAGATATACAGATGAGGTTTTCCAATGATAATGTCGACTGGAGTGCATGGGAAGCTGTTGCCGCAACCAAAGCATGGACCCTGACAGGCGGCAGCGGTACAAAGACCGTGTATATGGCGCTCAAAGATAAAGCAGGTAATGTGGCAACACAAGTGATTTCGGCTGCCATTGAGTTAAGGGCAACTTCTTCTGGCTCTTCTAGCTCGGGTGGCAACTCTTCACAAATTGAATTCATTACGGCGAATGTTGAAAATGCAGGAAATGCAAATAAAACCGTTGTATCAACAGTGATCATCAGACGTACGACAGACGCAAAGGGTCAAAAGAAGGACGACTTCAATTTCACAACGGAGCAAGTCGCTAAACTGGTGGAGCAACTTGCGGCAGCCGGTTCTTCATCAGCTCGAATCGTGATACCTGATACAAAAGATGAAGTGTCGGAATTGAATGTTACTTTTCCGCAAGCTTCAGCTGAACTTTTGGGAAGAAGTGGCGTAGGGATCGAGCTTGTCACTAATCATGTGCGAATTAACATTCCAAGCCATTCCATGCAGGAATTAAAGGATGATATTTACTTCCGTGTTGTTCCAGTGAAAGAAGAGGAAAAGCGCAAGGAAACTGAGCAGCGTGCAAGAGCGGAGCAGAAGGTACAGCTTGGAACTGGCAGCAAGAGCGCGGACGTGATCGGTCGTCCGATGATCATTGAAACGAATCTGCAGAACCGTCCGGTTACACTGGCACTGCCTTTAGGCGAAGTATCGCTGACTAAGCAGCAATTAGACGATTTGGGAGTTTTCATCGAGCATAGCGACGGGTCGAAAGAGTTTGTCAAAGGCGAAATCGTCACCTATGATGAGTCAGATAAATTAGGCATTCGCTTTGTAATCAATAAATTTAGTACGTTTACGATTGTTTACATGGAAAATTGGAATAAGGCAGCAACAGCCAATACGACATCTCACAAAGCATTCGTTTCCGGATACTCAGACGGATTGTTTAAACCTGATGCCCGTATTACCCGTGCAGAGATGGCGACTATAGCCGCAAGGGTGCTGGATAAAGAAATGAGGGCAACATCCATCTCCTTTACGGATGTTCCAGCGGCACATTGGGCGAAGGATGCAATTGATCGTGTGACGAAAATGGGATTGATGGAGGGTTATCCGGACGGCAGCTTTAAACCCGAGCAAACCATCACACGGGCTGAAATGGCAAGTATGGTTGTCCGAATGAAGGGCGATATTGCAGTTAACTTCAATGGAAGTATGTTCCCTGATGTGGATGACCATTGGGCGCAAAAAGCGATAGTAAGTGCGAAAGCAGTCGGCATTATTAATGGTTATCCGGATGGAACGTTCCGTCCGGAGTCAGAATTATCCCGTGCTGAGGCCACTACAATGATTAGTAAGCTGCTTGAGAGAGGTCCACTAAGCAGTGAGAATCCGAAATGGACGGACGTCCCTGCGACGCATTGGGCGTTTGGCTATATTCAGGAAGCATCAATTAATCATGCAACCGGTAAAACTACGGGCGACGGGGAACAAGGCGTTCAGATACCGTAGAAAGTAATTACATTGCGGAATTCAGTAAGGACACATTCTGTAAGCAAATAGACTCATCCTCCTCCGGGCACTGGGCAACATCCGACATCAATAAGGCCGTACAGAACGGATTCGTGAATGGGTATTTGGATGGCACGTTTAAGCCGAATGCCGTCGTCACTCGGGCCGAATTTGTGGTGATGTTCATGAAGGCGTTGAAGCCGCAAGAGGAAGCAGCGAAGGTTACGTTCACCGATTCGGCGAAGATTGGAACATGGTCGCAGAAAGCGATAGAGCAAGCGGTTCAAGCGGGCATCGTTAGAGGCTACTCGGATGGCAGTTCCCTCCAGATGCAGAAATTACACGCACAGAGATGGCTGTGATCACTAAAGCGCTAGCACTGAAGGTGGAAACCAATACGGTAACCGACTTCGTGGACGACGCAGATATTCCAAGCTGGGCGAAGGGTCAGGTAGCAGTGTTGAAGAAGCTTGGCCTTATATCAGGCAAAGGTTCGAATAAATTTGCTCCTAATGATAAGGCAACTAGAGCGGAGGCCGTAACAATTCTGCTAAAGATGATCAATCAAAAGAGTAAGCAGGGTTAAAGCAAGCGATCACCGTTATCAGAAACATGATTAACAGATAATAGGGCACCTTTTGGGTGCCCTATTACATTACCTATTATGACTTTGATTGTTCACGCTGAAGATTTGGCAGCTGGACCTCGAATACTGTTCTTTCAAAAGGGACACTCGTCAAGGTAATTGATCCGTCATGGAGGGAAATGATTTCTTGGACAATGGATAGTCCAATGCCGAGTCCTTCGCCTTTTCTGCTGCCATCGACACGGTAGAACCGTTCAAAAACATGCTTTTGATCCTGTAAGGGAATGCCGCGTCCTTTATCGATAACCGTCATGAATAGGGCATCATCCTTTTCCGTAAGCCCGACCTCAAGATAATGGCCTTCTGATCCGTAACGGATCGCGTTGTCCAACAGGTTTCGCAGCGCACGTTCGATTAGGGAGGCATCAATCCAGGCTTGGATATCCTCGTCCGGGATATTTACTTCAACAGTGAAGTTTTGCCCCTCAAGAAACATCAGGTATTCTGCAGCAATTTTTCGCATCTTTTCAGATACATTATGCAATTCAACAAGAAGCTCTAAATTCCCCTCATCCTGCCTAGTAATATCTAACAATTGATCTAATAGCTTATCGATATAACGAGAGCGCTGCAGCAAAACTTTGGCACTCGCTTGCAGTTCCTTCTCATCCTTATACAAACCAGCGCGAATCGTTTCTGCGTAACCTAAAATCATCGTTAGCGGGGTGCGTAGATCATGGGAAAGATTGGATAACAGCACATTTCGTCTGGTGTCAAATTGCTTGATTTGTTCGCCTTGATTTTGAATACGGCGAGCCATGGCATTATAATGCGTAGTGAGTTGGCCAATCTCATCCTTTTTCGTATCCTCTAGTACAGTGAGTTCACTTTGGAGGTTAAGCTGCCCAATAGCATGATTGAGCTTATTGATTCGGTTGTTCATGGAAGAGAAAAACCATAGAGCTAGCAGATAGGGAATTAATAAAGCAACGATTAACGGTAGCATAAAAGTAGACATGGCTTTAAAAGTGCGCATGAAAAAATAAATTTGCCCTTGTTTCATGTCGTCACTGGAAAAGCTCATTAGCAAATAATAGGGTTGATCCCCTTGGCTAATGGAATAAGTAAGCGTAACCGGTTTATTGACCCCCCATAGGTTCTGAGGCATATGAAGCATTCGATTCGCAAGCTGCCCAAAATCATAGGTTTTCTTTTCTCCGAAGGTATCATAGATCGTCGATCCATCTGCTGAAATCCATTCATAACGAATATCAGGATGGTTGCTATGAGCATTATCCAGTATTGGTGTTATGTCTTCGATATGAAAAGCTTGACGGGTTGCAATCGTATCAAGGACTTCTTGCGAGATGGCGTTCAGGCTTTTCAGATCATAACCGCTATCTCCTATTTTACCTATAACGAGACTAAGTGAAGAAAACAGAAGAACACTAATGATTGCACTAATGAGCATAAATAGCCAAAGCTTTGTTTGACTTTTCATTGTCCATCTCCTGAGAATTTGTAACCGATTCCACGTATGGTGTGAAAGTAATGAGGCGAGCCCTCCGTGGGTTCAAGAATGCTTCGCAGTCTGCTTATAAAAACACTTAAATTGTTATCATCAAAGTTTTCATGATTCCATACCCGCTTGTAAATTTCTCTTTTGGTTAAAACGCGGTCTGGATTTTGCATGAACAATTCTAAAAGTCGGCACTCTACCGGGGTTACAGAAAATGATTTTCCATCATATCGCAAAAAATAATTATCGATATCCAGCACTAATTTGTTTAAACGTAGAATCTTGGTAGGAAAAGAAGAATGAGGTCGATGTCTTCTTAACTGTGCTTGCACACGAGCAACCAATTCCACTGGGCTAAAAGGCTTTGTGACATAATCGTCTGCACCTAATCCGAGCGTCAGGATTTTGTCCTGCACTTCTCGTCTTGCACTAAGCGCAATTACTAATGATTCCATATTTGCGTCCCGTAGATACTGCAGTACCTCGAACCCGTTGCCATCATCCATCATGAGGTCCAATATCACTAATTCTATGGCATATTCCTGTAAGTATTGAATAGCTTGTCGTCCTGAACTGGCTTCTATGACTTGAAGTTCCGCTTGTTCTAAATGCATCCTAATTAACTGACGAATTTCGGGTTCATCGTCTACTATTAAAATTTGATTGATGGTGAATCATTCCTCCTACTTCAGCGAAATAAAGCCAATCTTGATCACGATCAAATCATATCAATAATAGATAGAGAAATACATATTTACTGCAATTCATTAAGAATCTATTAAGAAAAGTACATCTGTATTTTGATAGGAGAATAACGGAATGATTTTTGAGTCAACTAAAATGAGGAGGTTGGTTTATGATAAAAGCGTATTTCCCGACGGCTTGCATGAAAGTGGAGAACTTAACGATTAAGCTAATGGGTAGATTAATTCAATAGTGAATCTATTACCTGCGTTTGTATTAGGTTATAATTGAAAAAAAAGGATTCAGGTTTTACTTGACATCAAGATATCGAAGAAATTCAAGTAAAGCTTGATTTCGCTATTAATGCAATCAATGATATTGCAGAAGAGTTTGACGAAAATGACAGTGAAATTGAAACAGTTGCGAGAGAATCAATTGCACAAACTGTTGAAGATATTTTAGCCTTTTTTGGTATCGAAATAGATACAGAAGAAGCCATTCGTGAACGTGATTGGTAGTGATGCCGAGGGATTCGTTATACGTAAATTTGCGTCCCTGCGCGTTTGCACCCCTAAAAGAGAACATACCCGAATGACCTTCGTCCCAGTTGAACTTTTTTGCACGTTTCCTTTCGAAGGCGGTTCCATTATATTAGTTACACACCTACAGACTGGAAATAATTGTTAAAAAACGGCGAGGTGGAGGAGATCGAATGGCGATGTTTACGTCAAACGGCATACCGATTTATTATGAGACCGAAGGGAAAGGATTTCCTTTGATCGGCATTCAAGGTAAGGACAGCAATCTAGATTGGTGGCATCCGGCAACGAGGAGCGCGCTGGCGGACAAGTACCACTTCGTTATGCTGGATAATCGGGGTTCGGGACGCAGCGGCAATTCGGCGGAGGAGTACGGGATTGCGGACATGGCCACGGATGTCGTGGGGTTAATGGATGAGCTACAAATAGAGAAAGCCTACGTACTAGGCCAATCGATGGGGGGCATGATTGCTCAAGAGGTCGCGCTTCAGAGCTCGGATCGCGTGGAAAAGCTGGTGCTGGTTTGCACTACTTCCGGCGTAACACGCGCCGCGCTTTCTTCGCAGATGCTTGAGCTCATTAGTGGAAAAGTTGTCCTTTCTTCGCCTCAGGATTCGCTGCGTCTCCTTTTCCCGGAGTGGTTCATTCGAGATAACCCGGCATTGATGGAACAATTGACGAAGCTCATGCAGCGTTATCCCATTGATCAGCGAACCGCATCCATTCATGACGCTGCCTATCAAAGCTTCGATTCTTACGATCGTTTGCCTGCCATCTCCGTTCCAACGCTGGTCATTCACGGAGAAGCGGACTGGATTTTCACCCCCGCCCACGCAGAAATTTTGGCTCAACGCATCCCGGATGCCCAGCTCTTCATGGTGCCGGACGCCGGACATGGGGTATTTTTGCAGGCGCATGAGCGGATCATCGAGCGATTGGCTCGTTTTCTGACCACCTAGACCGAACAGTCCGAAACTCGATCATGACCGGGCATGCAAAGAACCTCAAATCCCACTACCAAGTTGGGATGAGGTTCTTTTTCGAGATGGAGGCGTAGGTGCCTCCTGATCTCAACAATCTCTTTAAGGGTGATTCAAAATGAGCTTTATGGATGCTTTGGAGCAATTAATGGCGGAGCAGGAACAAGAACGTGACCGGCTTCGAGTTAATCAAATTACCGTACGGGCCGACTATAAGAAAAAGAGCAAACGCAACGTTTATCAAAAGGAAAAAGTCATCGAATATGGCTTTGTAGAACGTGATTTGGATGATGAGAATTTATATGGGAGGTTTGAACTTTATTTCGCCGATCGCGACACTCTTCTCCAGAAAAATCGGTTTGGAGATGAAATTGCTTTTGGTGAGCTTACAGATGTACATACAGTTGCAACAGCAATCTTCTCCTATTTAGCAAAGCATTATCCCCATTTTTTGGAGGAAACTCCCTTCGCTATCAGCTATAACCCTATTGCAGAAGCTTGGATTATCGAAGGAACTCTTCCTCCGGGATGTTTTGGCGGTGTCATATATATTGCTCTTGCAAAAGAAGATGGAAGGATACTCATGATATTTGGAACGAGATAAATTGAAAATAAATGAACAAATTTCAATTTTTTTGATTTATCTCACGTAATGCGGTCTTTTTTCAGATATGATGCAAAGTAAGTTCCAGGCTATTGTTATTTGGCACATAAGACGCAGTGTGACAAATCGGAATTTAGACACCATGGAATATATAAAAGAGGTATTTGCACAATACGATAGACAATGTATTCGGGCTTATCAGACTTAAGGCTCCTGACGCCCACATGTAGCGGTAACAAAATTAATAAATATAAGTGTGTCACAAACTGATCCCTTACCTCGTTCTATGTGCAAACGAAGAAGAAGGGATGAGCGATATGAAACCATTCACATGTATCGTTATTGGCGGAGGATATGCGGGGATTCAAGCCGTTACAGCGATTCGCAAAGCATGGAAGGACGAAGCGCATAAGCGAAAGCAGCGTCTAGTTCTGATCGACAAGAACCCGTATCACCTTCGTAAAGTATTGCTTTTTAAGCCTGCGGCCACAGAGGAAGACATTACGATTCCATTAGCAAAGCTATTTCCCGAAGGAGTCGAACTTGTTCAGGCTACGGTCACGAAAGTAGAATCAGCGGATAAAAGGTTGCTCTATCAGGACGCCCATGGGAATGAGAGTTCATTGAACTATGACATTCTCGTTGTGGGCATAGGTAGTGTCGTGCGGCAGCCTGATCCAGATCAGGGAGGCGTAGCACTGGCGAGTCTGGGCGCGGCACAGAAGATTCGGGAAGCGTGGCGTGCGAATTTGCACAAAGCCGTTACTGCACCAGACGCTGCCGAGCGTCAACGACTCATGACCATTGCCATCGCGGGAGCGGGCATAAGCGGCATCGAGACCTCTACCGAGCTCACTTATTACGTCAGGCAAGATGCGGAGCAAGTAGGACTTGACCCGAACGCAGTCAAAATCCATTTGCTGAATGCGAATAAGAGGCTTTTTCCGGAAGGTCCGGCCAAAGTAGGGGTGAAGCTGGAGCGCATCTTGGACGATTACGGAGTCACTGTATCCCATGGAAGCCGGGTGCAGCAGGAGAAGGAGGGGCAGCTTGCCTTGTCTAGTGGCGAGAAGATGTCTGTCGGACTTTGCGTGTGGACGCTGGGACTATTACCGAACCCCATATTGCGAAGCATTGGTTTGCCGGTCACTGAGGATGGGTACATCATCGTAGATGAAAGCTACCGGGTTTATGGCGCTCCGGGAGTGTATAGCATCGGTGACTGCGCGAGAATCGTAGATCCTGCCACGGGACGGGCGGATGGGAAGACGTGCAAGGAAGCGGCCGCTCAAGCAGCGAGGCTTGGAAAGATTGTGCTCGCAGATGCGGAGGGACGTTCTGCTCCTGTGCATAAGGGATTTATGGACTTTTTCTGCTTTGGGTTAGGTCCGGAGCGAGGAATGGCATGGACGCGGGCGTGGGGGCTGGATTTTATGTTCACAGGAAAAATGGGCTGGCGATTGAGGAAATTTACCTGGGACTCGGCAAGTCTGGTCAAATCACAGAGTCACTAGGCTCAGGACGGATGTGGTACGATGCTAGAGCTATATAAGCAGTACAAAGGGTTACTGTTTACGCTTGCCTACCAACTGACAGGCTCGGCGTCCGATGCGGAGGATGCGGTGCAGGACGTCTTCCTGAAGGTGCATGATGTGAAGCCGCAACGGCTGGCAGAACCTAAAGCCTATCTGTGCAAAATGGTAACGAATCGCTGTCTGGATCTACTCAAATCGGCGCGGAGAAGGCGGGAACAGTACTTCGGGGAGTGGCTTCCCGAGCCGATTGTTACGTCCTACGATGAAGCGTTCGAATCGGTCGCTCGTGGTGAACTGCTGTCCTACGCCATGATCGTGCTGCTGGAAGAGCTATCTCCTGTGGAACGGACGGTGTTCGTGCTTCGTGAGGCGCTTGGTTTTGACTATGCGGATCTTGCGGAGATCACCGGTAAGAACGAAGCGAACTGCCGTAAGCTGTTCAGCCGTGCGAAGGCCAAGATGGGGATCGCTGACGAGAAGCAGGCCCGTTCAGAGTCAGGGAGCGAAGAGTGGATTCGCCGGGTGTTATCGGCTCTTGAACAGGGGAATGTGGATACCGTTATAAGCTTGCTCGCCGAGGATGTTGTGCTGGTGTCCGATGGAGGAGGCAAAGCGGTCGCAGCCTTTCATCCGATCGAATCGCGTGAACGTGTGGCAAGGTTCCTTTTGGGATTGGTGCAAAAGGTTTTTTTCACCGAACAAGGTGTGCAAGTCGTTATGACGCAACTAAACGGCCAAACAGGAGTTGTTGTGCATTCGGGTGAGGGGATCGAAACGGTTATTCTTCTGCATGTTGAGGACAATGCGATACGCAATCTGTATTTTGTAAGGAATCCGGATAAACTGCGGCATTTGGAAATAGATGAACGAACGTAATGAAGAGGGGCGGTGAGCCCCTCTTTTTGCTTGTGCAGGCCAATGAAGTCTAATAGATAGCGGGAGGACTAGATGGAAAAGCCAGTCGTGATTGAAGCATACAGCGAAAACTGGGCTTTAGAGTACCAACAGGAGGAAAGGAAAATAAAAGAACATGTTTACCATCAAGAGTTTCCGAACCGGAGATTTTTTAGAAAAGGTCAATGGAGAGCAGGAACGCATCATTTGCATATCTACGTTTATGGAAGCGAAGAGTGGAGAAATAACTTGGTATTCAGGGATTATGTAAGAACGCATCCTGATGTACGACAGCAATACAATCAATTGAAAAAAGAATTAGCAGACAAATATCCTAATGATCGGGTTGCTTATACGAACGCTAAGCATCCATTTATCACGGATGTGATTCAGAAGGCTACTACGGAGTGAGCTATGCTAAAGAGTATAGATACCTGGCGTTTTGGATTATTCTGGGGGGAACCGTACCATAAGTGACGGCGAAAAACCTAGATGGCGCTATGTCTAGAATTGTTGTTGAGCATGTTGAATAATGGAATATTAGGGCTCCTGAGGCCATTTGGCTCGGGAGTTTATTAGTTTTTTCAAACTAGAAATATACCCATTATTTTCAAGAATGTGATAGGAGGGTAATTGGTTTCGGATGCAGGGCTATAATGGGGGTTTCACGAAGTTAGCAAGTTTATACAAAATTTATTGAAACACTAGCCTATCAAAAGTTCCATAGCAAAATTGAAATTCAGATGCAACACAGTCAAATGGTTGATGTATCTAAGAATGAGCGAGATAGCAGGCAAAAACATAACTTTATAATGGGAGGATCAACTCATGGCAAATCGGACAGGAACCTATGTCACCTTTGATGGTTTAGGAGAAAGAGACCCTATAAAGTCTGACTTTAAATACTATGCCACTCTTCAAGCATGGAGTGCGAACAAGAACATCGAGTTTTCGCTGACTAACAGTCATGAGAAAACTCAATGCGGTACGCGATACAAGTAAACGGGCAACATTGTATGCGCGCATTCAGGAACGGCTTAGGTCATCAAAAAACATGCTCATCATCCTTACGAATAAGACTTGTTATACCGGTAGCGTTTTATCCTATGAGATCGAGCAGGCATAGACACATACAAAATTCCGCTTATTATCGCTTATCCCGAATTTTCATCCATTATCGTGTCGCCATCATCACTGCCATGGACATAGAATGCCGAACCCCTTTCGTCAGTACGAAGGGGAAATGATACACCCTGTAAAATAAACATGCTATCATCCTTTTCTTATTTATTTTCATCTTATCGCCCTATTACGCATGCACATTGCAAAAAAACAGCTTATTAACCGTATGCCAAATTATATTTTTTCAGTAATTTCTTAAACGCCTCATCTTTACGTTTGCTGCCAAAAGCGCCGCTCATTTGTTTCATGCCCTGTTTTTGCGCAATAAATTCTAAATCTTCAACCTCTGGTGGAGTAGCACAAATTCCAAATGATCTTAGATTTGGAATTAAAGAGACATTAGAAATATCAGTCAAACGCTTACACCCGACAATATTCACTCGTTCTAAGCTATGGCAATCTTGAAGATTAGGGAAATAAGTAATCAGAGGATAATTACAAATACCTAAATCGTTAAGACAATGAAGTTCAGCAATAAAATCAAGATTATCAACCCATCTGTGCAACCTTCCATTTAAAAATAGTTTTTTCAGCTTTAAAAGTTTTCCTAAAGCTGAATAGTCACCAATCTTCCCGCCATAGATATCCACTTCTTCTAAACAACTACATTCCAAAAGAAAATCTAGGTTTGTTAGTTTTTGCCCTTCAGCCCATATTTGAACTCTCGTTGTTTCTGAATGTGTTTTAAGAAGAGCAAAATCCTCTTCCGTAAAGGATTGAAGAACAACGCCTGCTTTTTCATTATAATAACTTTTTTCTGACATAAAAAAGAAAGCACCTCAAAATATTAAATTTTCTGCGTTAGGCTTTGTTGTACTATAAGATACAGAGTATGCTCTTATTTTGAACGTATTGACTTTATCAACTTTTCGCAAGCCCTATGATTACTGTAAGTATAATATAAAAACGTTATCAGGAAACATTAACTAACCCCTGACAGGAGATGCTAAATTGGAGGACTTTACGTGGAGTAAAACTATAGTGGTTTTACAGGCTTGATTAACACAGAGCAGATGGCTCGTGATGCTATTTATGGCTGTTTCAATAAAAACTAATGCTCACCCCATAATCGCTAAGGTGAGCAATAGCTATGAAAGCGTTCTGATGGACAGTTACTCATGGTTCTACAAGGTAAACCAGAAGAAGAGAAACGATGGTCAGTGCCGTCTGGAGGGAAAGAACAAGATGAAACCCTGGAAGAATGCTGTATTAGGGAAGTTTACGAGGAGATAGTGAATAAAGCGAGAGCAAAGAAGGGGCCAGGGAGTGCGGGAGTCGTGTTGCTTTCTATAAGCTATTCCCATAAAAAATAAAGCTCACCCTAATGGTGGTTAGGGTGAGCATGATCTTTATCTATGACAAGCAGACGGACCGTTGGAGTGGACCCAATATATATATATATAATGGAATCACTTTCAATAGCTTATATAATATAAGTATCTTCCCGTTCCGCACCTATTTCGCTTTGTTTAAAACTTTGTCCCGGTACTTCTGGAATCGCTCCCAGAGGTGTTAAGCTGAACCGTACCATAAGTAACGGCGAAAATTTGGTGGCAAGAAGGGTCTTAAAGGTCTGTAGGAGTAATGGAGGAAGGTGCTATAAGATATCCCCCTAGAGGTTGCGCCCCTGATGGGGGGTGGTAGGAGCACTCGGCAAGCGAGGGGAGGGCGCAGTGAGGCCGGGGCTAATCGATAGGTTTGTCAATGTGGTCCCGATAGTAGTCAAAATACAACTGATTTTGCGTACCTCTCACGGCATAGAACACGTCGGATACGGACTTGTTCCGCTGCCGCAGCACCTGCTCCAGCCATTGGACGGTCAGCCCGTTGTGGGCGAGATTGTCTTCCATGATTATGCCGTCCATAATCAGCTCGACAGGGAAGGACTGGACGGCCGCTGCGTGTAGCTTCAGATCTTTACGCGTCACCCACTCATACTCGCTTTTTTTCTTGACGGACAGCTTCCCGTGATCCTCCAAGCAAGCGTACTCGACCTCCGCCATATTGAAAATATCTTTTTCACGCAAAGATTGGGCCAGGGAGTCCAACGTGTAACGGATTTTTCGCATGTTGTCCTCGAGAATTTTGCCGTTCTCGATGACGACGGTCGGAGTGCCGGATACCAGCCGGTTCCACGCCCGGTTTTTGAGCGCGATCTTGGACACGAGGAAAGAGATGCC
This sequence comes from Paenibacillus sp. JNUCC 35, assembly GCF_058269095.1. Lineage (NCBI taxonomy): Bacteria > Bacillati > Bacillota > Bacilli > Caryophanales > Paenibacillaceae > Paenibacillus > Paenibacillus sp. JNUCC 35. The sequence goes on from NZ_CM177771.1 coordinate 84,411, forward strand.
GAAGAACATCAGCAGCGATACGACGATGAGCCAATGGTTGAGCTTATCGTTAAACGCCAAATTTGCCGCAATGGCGCCCAGCGTGATGCCGCTCACGAAGTCATGGAAGGTCATATTGGATATCGTCTGCTTGCCGAGAATTCTCGACGTGATCATGAGGAGGACAAAAGCGGAGATCGTTCGAAAAATAACTTCCACGTATGCTTGCAATGGGCGGACTCCTTGTTCCAATTTGTGGGGGCTGTCGCACGGCTCGATAATAACACTATTGACGGTTGGAGCCGGTATTATAACTTTTCGCATTGTGGGCTGCAAAGAAAGGTCATACCATAAGAATGGCCTTAAACTTGCTGTTATAGACAGCGCGAAGAACCTTAAAAATAAATTCCGGACGAATACAATGATGAGTTCAGAACGATTGACGAAACAATTCTTAAGTTGATTCAGAAAAGGAAAGACCTTTCTTAATGGCAGAAGAATTTTTTCCGCCTCAGGATATCATTCAGGAGTTTGCAGCTCAGTATTACCGGGATATTGAGTATTGGTTAGAGCTAGTGAAATAGCAGTAAATCGAAAGAAGGGATGTTAGATGAGAGTTTTATTGGTCGACGACGAACCGCTAGCGTCTATTGAACTTCAAGGAGCCCTTGAACGCGAAGTCAGCGAAATACAGATCGTCGCCGCGTATTCAAATCCGACAGAAGTGATTGCTGGCGTATTAGAGCATCGCCCCGATGTGGTGTTCTTGGATATTGGAATGCCCGAGATTGACGGGCTGGAGCTTGGTAGGCAGATCCAGGCTGTCGTTCCGGGCATCTATATCGTGTTCGTGACCGGTTACGACCAGTATGCCGTTCGTGCTTTCGAGCTTTATGCCTTGGATTATTTAGTAAAGCCGGTGAACGACAGTCGTCTTCGCAACACCGTCATGCGGATTCAGGAGAAGCTGAACTTGAAAGGTTTGAGGAAAGTTCCGGTTCGGAATGCGCCACTGATAGGGTGCTTCGAACAGATCCTTTTCCACCCTCCGGGCATGGAAGCACAGACTGTGAAGTGGAGGACGAGCAAATCGCAGGAATTGTTCGCTTTTTTGCTTTACCATCGAGAGCGGGTCGTCGGCCGAGGCGTACTCCTCGAGCTGCTATGGCCGAATATAGAGGAGGCGAGAGCGACTCAACACCTCTATACGGCTATCTATCATATCCGTCAAACTCTGAAATCCTACAAGATGGATTCGATATCCATACGCATCGGCGAACTGCAAGCAGGATATCAATTGGATATCGGGGGAGCGCAGGTTGACACGGAGCTATGGGAAAGCGAATTAAAGCAATTGGGTTCTCTCGATGTGGGCACCGCCGACGTCTATGAACGCGTGCTAAGGATGTACACGGGCCACTATCTCGGGTATTACGATTACTTGTGGGTGGAGCACGAACGGGAACGCTTGCAGTTGCTATGGCTATACCAGATGAAGAGATTGAGCGAATATTACGAGGGGCAATGCGTCCTAGACAAAGCCATTCAGATCAACCTTGACATTCAACGGATATGTCCGGATGAGGAAGAATGCTATTTTTCGCTGATGAAGCTCTATCATGCGGTAGATAATCATATGGGCATAGAGGAACAATACTATCTCCTCAAAACGAGAATGGAACGTGAGCTGGAGCTTCCGATTAGCGAGGACATCGTCCGTTGGTATGAACAATGGAGATTGGGCCAACACAAGCTCATCAGAGAATTAAAGGGAAATTCGACGCTTTTATCAAAGTAGGCTATATCTGAAGCGAATGCTCATTATTTCATGTTTAAAGGCTGCTCCGATGGGGGAATTCGATTCCTCTTCCACGAGCGGCCTTTTTGTCGTTTCGGGAGTTGTCTAGGTATTGTCTAGGTGTTATCTAGGTGTTGTCTAGGAGCGTGTGCTAAAGTTATAAGCGTTTATTGTGGAAAATTGACGTATTATGTCATCCCGTAAATGCCTTGCACTTGACCAAATTTTCGAACCTAGTTTTCTGCATTTTTCTTTGATTATTTCACGATTTCTCTTGTTTATTACATTGTTCAGCAAGCCCTAAATAACAAGAGTGAAGGGGGGGGGAATAAGCGCGGTATAACAGTACTAAGCGTGAGAAAAGTCAGCCGGATAAGGTTTACACGAACGGGCCAGAGATTAACTTCTCGCTTTTTGATGATGAGCCTGAAGTATGTATTGATTACGTATGTGTAGATTGCGGTTGCATTGATCCAGTACCGGAGTTTGTTGTTGGAGAGTGCGCTTACGATTTTGAACCAGGTGAATCACCTGAGTTTATATGTCCTGAATGTAACGGAACATTGGTAAGAAAGCAAAAACCAACGGACTAGTGCACCGTTGGCAAGAAGACCAAGTCACCCGTAGGGTGATTTTGTCCATTGAGATCAATCGGATGGTGTTTTCAGAAATTGTTTAGTTTCAAACGTTAATACTTAGCGGAGGAATTATGTAGAGATTTGCCAGAAGATGTCGCTAGAACACTAGTTTTCTATAATAGAGAGGATGAAGAGACACGTGTTGTTACAAGGGGATTATTTCAAATGGAGAAAGCAGCTTATGGTGATGCTTATCTTTGTGCTGGTATTCGGGAGCTTCTCAACTACATTCGTACCTAAGGTATCAGCGGCTAGCGGTCCTACTCCAGGTGGTTTGAGTGGATCTCAACCTGTACTATGGCTTAAAGCAGATTCTGATGTAAATGAAAATAATGGGCTATTGACGGGGTGGGCAGATCAATCTACTGACCCTGTGCAGTTTACTCTTGATGTTCCGTCGGCGCAAGAAGCGAAGACACCCAAGTATAATTCAAGTGGGGTGAATTTTAACCCAAGCATTAAATTCGATAATACGATGGCCGCTAATCACTATGCAAGTTCGGTGAAGCTGATTGGAGATAAACAGATTACATTTCAGTCTGGATATGCTGTCTATAAATGGCCAGCTACTGGCAATGTCGGATCACTTGTCGGATCGACTCAAACAATAAATTACGGAAGTCAGATTTTGGGTGGAAATGCGAGCGGTTTTGCAGTTGGAACTGGCGCGAACTCTACATGGAGTGCTTTTGGAGTGCCTGACAGAGAGAGATTCCAATTGGCCAATTATGAAATCAATACAACGAACCATAGTGCAAGAGTTAACGGGAAAGCAGAAACTATTAAAGGTGCGCCTACTTATGGTACCTTTACATTCACTCCTGTAATTGGTGCTACTGCAGGCACTAGTGGCAGCAACTGGTATGGTCTGCGCGCTGAAGTTGCTGAGATTATCTTGTATGATAGCAAAACAAGCGCTGATGCCGCTAAAATTGAAACATACTTGGCAGTGAAGTATGGGATTACGCTTAACAATGGTACGAACAATTATATTTCCACAAATGATTATACCGTGTGGACTGCAGACAGTATCTACAAACACAACATTGCGGGTATAGGCCGAGATGATGCAGAAGCATTGGTGCAAAAGCAAAGCCGCAGCGTTAATGCTGGAACGCAAATTGCAATTGGTGTAAGTGACCTCGTGTATTCAAACGCGCTTAATACGGGGACACTGTCCGACCAACAATACTTAATCTGGGGCGACAATGGACAAGCCTTGACGTTCGACCAACAGATTGGCAGCACGAACGAGTATCATTCACAGCGCGTTTGGAAGGTACAGAACACGAATGGCGTTGGTGAGGTTCAAATCGCGATTCCGACATCCGCTATTCCTGCAGGGAAAAAACTACTAGTTAGCAGCAACGATACGGATTTTACTAGTGCAACTCAGACGGAATTAGAAATTATTGATCTTAACGGTGTACCGCATTACGCGGCTAAAACAACACTAAATAATGGACAATTTTTCACATTTGGTGTATTGGCTCCAGAAATACAAAGCGCAAAGGTTGAAGAAATAACAGCTGCTGGGGACGAGATTATTCTTACCTTTGATCAAGAAATTGGTCTAGCTGATCAAACTGGCTTCAAGCTTGAAATCAACGGTGTAGAGGTTACGATTGATAGCTTTGAAACAGGAGTAGATGGTAAGACATTGAAGCTGAAGACGAGTGAGAAGATTACACAAGTTGATGCTGTTAAAGTGTCTTATGAGAAATCAGTTGGAAACTTAAAAGGAAAAAATGGTGCTCCTGTTCACAGCTTTGATTATCTCATTGCACCACCAGCTTTAATCATTACCGAGCCAAGTGGTGATACTGTATTCGTGAAAAAGCCTGAAATCAAGGGCACGACCACTCCAGGTGCCACGGTATCCGTAGAAATCAAGGATGGAAGTGGTGCTGTAATTGCTACGCCAACTGTCACTGTAAATCAAGATGGTACGTGGAGTTTCATCCCTTCGGCTGATTTAGTAGATGGCTCTTATACAATTGAAGTGACGTCTACGAAAGATGGTAAGACAGCTAAAGAAAACAAAATCATTACGGTAGATACCACAAATCCAGCTTTAACTATCACTGAGCCTAGTGGTAGCACAGTATTCGTAGCAAAACCTGAATTCGAAGGTGCGACTGCCCCGGGTACAACGGTAACTGTAGCAATCAAGGATGGAGCAGGCCAAGTGGTTGGATCAGGACAAGCAACGGTAGATGGAAGCGGAAACTGGAGCTTCATTCCATCCGCTGACTTGGTAGATGGCGACTACACAATTGAAGTGACAGCTACGAAAGATGGTAAGAATTCTACTGCAACAAAGAACATCTCTGTTGATACAGTAGACCGATCTGGGCTTAATGATTTGAAACTGCTGGATTTGAAGGGGAATCCGATCGGGCTAACGCCAAATTTTGATCGGAATTCACTGATCTATGGGGCTTCCGTAACGAATAGCGTCTACAGCGTAGCTATTAATCCAATGACGCTTGACCCGAACGCGAGAATTGAAATTTCTGTAAATAAGGGTGCGTGGCAGGATGTGGCCAGCGGTGCAACAAGTGATGAACTTCTGCTGAATGTCGGCACGAACACTATCATTGTTAAAATCACAGATCAAGCTGGCAATGTTAAAGAATATACATTAACGGTGACAAGAGCATCCAGTGGTGGTAATGGCAGCAACAGCGGGGGTAATGGCAGCAACAGTGGGGGTGTCACTCCGACTCCAACAACCCCAGATAAGACCGGTATTAATACGTCTGTTAACGGTACGGATGTTCCATTTGCGACAGGAAGCTTAACGACATCGGGAGACCAAAAGCTCACGTCGGTTCAAGTCGATGTTGATAAGTTGAAAGGGAATTTGGCGCAAGGCAATGGACAGAGCCTGGTCATCCACTCTCCGAATGAAGGCAATGTACAAGTGGATGGTTTAACGGCAGCAACGGTCAAGCAATTGGCTGATAAGGGTGCGAGTCTGGAAATCGGAAACCTGCTGGCGATCTACCCTGTTCCTGGCGGAAAGATGGACTTAATCAGTGTGTCCAAGCAATTGGGAAATGCAGCACTTGAGGATATTGCAGCCCATATTGATATCCGACGGTCTTCGAAAGCACTGATTGACAGTGCGCGGAGCAAGGCAAAGGCAGCAGGGTACGAGTTATTGGTTGATCCGGTCGATCTTGACATGACCTTCACACATGACGGTCAGACGATTAGATCGGGACAATTAAGCGGATATGCTCCGAAATACATCGCTCTGCCTGAAGGCATCGATCCGAACCGTATTACAACAGGCGTTATCGTGAACCCTGACGGTACTGTGTTCCATGTACCAACGGTCGTTACGAAGATCAACAGTCGCTACTATGCTCTGATCAACGATTTGCGTAGCCACGGTTCCTACTCTGTTATCTGGAATCCGCAGGACTTCGCCGACGTGAAGAATCATTGGGGCAGAGCAGACGTGAACAACATCGCCGCCAGGCTCGATCTGGAAGGAACCGAAAACAATACGTTCTCGCCGGATCGTAACGTCACGCGCTCGGAGTTCTCGGAGATTGTCGTAGCTGGTCTCGGCTTGATGCGCCAGAACGTGCCAAACAGTATTTTCCCGGACGTTCCGAGATCTGCTTGGTACCAGGATGCAGTCACGATCGCGAATGAATTCGATATCGTTCGCGGCTATGACAACGGCAACTTCTATGGCGACCAGCAAATTACAAGAGAACAAGGAATGGCGATGATCGCCCGGGCGTACAGCCTCATCGACCCGAAGACCGAGCTAAGCGAGGAGCAGATCACTTCCCTGCTGGCGGGTTACAAAGACGCAGCGAGCGTATCCGGCTGGGCGAGAGAGGATGTCGCTCTGCTGGTTGGAGCGGGAATCGTGAAGGGCAGCGGAACGGAGTTGCTGAGCCCGAAATCCAATATGACACGTGCCGAAGTAACGGCATTGATCGCAAGATTGCTCAAAACGACTAATCTGATCGACAAGTAACATCAATTACCCGACAACCATTGCCGACTTTCAAAGTCGTCGATGGTTGTTTTTTCTTGTACGAACAGCTCTGACTGGATATCGGTTAAGGGGCAAAACAAAAGACACCCGAGCGGATGCCTTTAGATTTCGTTCTATGAATGATACGGTGGCTGTGGTCAGATACATGCTTAACTATGCAGTACCTGCAGGCAAGAACCCTGGATTCCCGGGTTCACATAACGAGGCGTAAGCACAATGCAGTAATACCAAGGGATTTGGTCATTGGAAACCACAAAATTCATCGTCACGGATTGGTACTCATAACGAGAATCCATTCCAGTATTTATGCGGTTTTTAAGGATATCTCAAGCCTCAAAATAGAAATTAGACCGACTACTTCAATATCTGGAACGAAACGATTGTTCCTTCGTTAAGTCTGCTCTCAATACGCAGCCCTTGTCCGTAAAGCTGCTTCAGCCGCTGGTCGGTATTGATCAGCCCGATCCCCTGCTGCAGCTTCGCGGAACTGCGAATCAGAATGTGCTGGATGGTCGTTTCGTCCATTCCCACGCCATCATCCTCGATGTAAACCTCCGCTCTATCCTCATATTCGGCAATCCGGATTAGGAGGGTGCCTCCGCGAACTCGTTTCAAAATTCCGTGCCTTGCCGCGTTCTCAACCAGTGGCTGAATGGATAGAGGTGGTACAAGCATCTCCAAGGATGCCTTTACGTCCCACTGCACCTCGAGGCGTTTATCAAACCGTTCCTTCTCAATCGACAAGTAGGCTTGAACCAGCTCCAATTCGCTACTCAAGGACACGAGCTTGTCCGAGTTCTTGAAGTCGAAGCTGGCGTGCAAATATAAGCTGAATGCATCTGCAAGCTTGCGCATACGGTGCGTATCGATCTCGCTGAGCGCAACGATGGAGTTAAGTGTGTTGAAGAAAAAATGCGGCTTGATTTGCGCTTGCAGCCACGCTGCCTCCATGTATATTCGATCGCGGACAGCCAGCGTCAGATCGGTAAGTGCCCGAATTCTCGATTTTAGCTCCAGCGTGTTCATTGGCTTAATAATGTAGTCGTTGGCCCCCGCGAGGAAGCCGGAATGAATATCCTCCGGCTGACTGCGCGCTGTAAGCAGCAGCACGGGGAGCTCAGCTAGCGAATAGCGCTGCCGGACTCGCTTGGTCAGCTCGTAGCCGGACATGCCGGGCATCATGACGTCGATAATCATAATGTCCCACTTGACCGTATCCAACAGGGCAATAGCTTCGTTTCCGTTTATTGCTGTGCCGACGATATATGGCTCGGAAGCCAGTGCATGAGTCAACACCCGCAAGTTGACCGGATCGTCGTCGACTGCCAGTATGCGAATTTTGTCAATGGCCGGAGACGACGGCTCCCTGACTGCCGGCAATTCGGTAATATCGGCCACCTTGGAGGCCGCGGTAGCTGCGTCCACTGTGTGCGCGTGCAAAGGTGCAGCATCCGGCGAAGGGTCATCCCTCCTCGTTGTGTCTGCCGTCATGGCAAGCGGCAGCGTAAAGATGAAGGTCGATCCGTGATTGGGAACGGATTCGACAGAAATGGTACCTCCCTGCAGCTCGACGAGCTGCTTGCAGACGCTCAGTCCAAGCCCGATGCCGCCGCCTAACGAAGTTACGCTCGAATCGGCTTGCTCGTAGGGGAGAAAGATTCTTTGCAGCGTCGCTTTATCAATCCCAATACCCGTATCAGAGACGGTTATGTGCGCATAGCCATTCTGTATAGTGGCGCGGAGTTCGATGCGGCCTCGCGTCGTAAATTTGACCGCGTTATGCAGAAGGTTGAATAAAATTTGTGTCAGCCGATTCTCGTCCGCCTGCACCAGGGGGAGCGACTCCGGGATTTCGTTGACGATTTGGATCGGCTTGCCCTCCGACATGAAGCCCAGCATGTCGATGACGCCGGAAGCCACTGCCTGTACGCGGATGGGAGCAGGATGAATGTGAATGGCATTCTCCTTGAGCCGGTTGATGTCGAGCAGATCGTTAAGCAGAAAAGACATATTGCGGCCGACGGAAATAAGCAAACGCAAGCTTTCCTTATGTCTGCTCTCTCTCCGGTCGGCTTCATCGTCGAGCACCGCTTGGGCAATGTTAAGCATGCCGTGAAGCGGGTTGCGAAGCTCGTGGGACGTATGGGCAAGAAAATCGTCCTTACGCTTGTCGGCCTTCTGCAGCTTCTCGGTGAGGAGCCTCAATGCTGTCATGGAGTTGAAATGGCGCTTGAACCAATAGGCGGTTACAGCCAGTATGGCGAATATGAGGTCAAACGGATAATAACCGAATTCGGGAAAGTAAAATGTGATAACGATGCCCCATATCGCGTTGATGGCAATCGTTATTCCTCCAATCAGCAGGAACATCGCATCCCGGTTGCCTTTTTTGGCTGCGCGAAACGCCAGGGTTGGAACGGCCACAATCGTGAACAGGTATAAATAAATATTAAAATAGCCCAATTTTAACAGCGGTTGCAAAGGCAGAAACAAGACAATGCCGGCATAAAGCAAGCAGATGTAATTGAACCAGCGGTAACGGCTGGATGATGTGCGTTCCACCGTAAGCAGCATGGAATTTTTGAACAAAAAATAGAAGACGCCAAGATAGGATAGATGGAACAGCCGGCTTATCCAATCATAGTTTATCGGCAGCCAGATTTGCAGCAGCCGCTCATCATCGATAAGAATCGAGATAATGGTGCTGACGATCAGCAGAAAGAAGCTTAATAGTCCAGGAATCCGACCGCCAATGAACAGGAGCAGGCAAGCATAGAAGGCGTGTATCAATAGGACGGCGCAAACGAGCATCTGCATGCTGCGGGAGTACCATACGTTCTTCTCAATCGCTTGTTGAGTGCCGATCAGGACGGGAGAAATGAGGCCCCCATTGAAATAGTCATAATAATTGGCAACTTGGATGACAACTTCTATGGTTTCCCCCTCGGGATAGAAATTGGCGTAATAAGGCACTTTGCGCGCTGTGAAAGAATCAATGTCCTTCCCCGGAGTTCCGGAATAAGCCAGTAATTGTCCATTGATATACAGCTCGGAAGCGGTGGGAATGGGCGGCACCCGAATGCCGAGCAGCTGCTTCTCGTTTGCATGAATGTGAATGAGAAGCCGGTAAGAGCCGTAGCCGATCGGCGAATGCCCTGCCGGGTTTAACGTCTTTCCCCAGTTGCTTGGCACGTGAATATAATCAGGCTGTGGCGGCGTCGGAAGCTTGCTATAATCATTCAAATAGAATGCATGCGTGTAGAACTCCCACGCCCCATTCAAAGGAATCACCTGATTCGACGAATAGTCCCAGGCGGTGAGATCGATGGTGCCTTGAACGGCATCGGGATGGGGTGGAGGGGATTTCCATGCAACCCAGATGAGACGAATGCTAGTTACAATCAGTAGGTATATGCCGAGAATGAGTAAGATCCGCTTTATTTTCATAAATATCCATATTCGACAATTGATGAACATTTCCTTTGTAAGGGAGGGCGTCGTTTAGGCTCTAAGGTAAAGAAACGGGCAGAGCTCAGGCAGTTCGGCAGAGAAGGTAGACAGTCGGATAATTTTCTTTTGTTTAGGACTTTGCTCCCTTAACTGCTTCACTTCGTCTTTATAGTCAGTTTTTTTGCTTAGTCGGCCCTAATATGACATTGTCCTTGCTTCCTGTGAGTTGCGCTTCGATACCTCTCTTTGAGCATTTTCCCCAGTTTACTAACCGCCATTTTGTTGTTCCTTCCTTAGATCCTATACTTTTATATTGTCCATATAGATTGACAATGAAAATCATTATCAATAATCTAAAAATAGACGAGAGTTCTCATGTCCACCTTTCTTTATTCCAACGGCAGATTTTTGATTGATTCCGAGTTTACATAACCCGGTTAAAGAAGAGATTCGGATTAAGGCCCCTATTAGATTGACTTATGGCAAGCATTACGTGGTGGGAAACTGACCTTAAAATCGGTTCTTGATGCCAATGGGTCCATCCTTGAACACTATGATTGTATTTTACTGGATGCTTATACATGGAGGGAAGGATCTGCTTGTGGTCAAGAGCTGCACAGGATGTACAACGATTGATCTCAGGATTATCGGTCAATAACTATTGAAAATGAGGTATGCAATGTGAAAATCGACGTTAATCAGTTAGCAGAGCATCTGGCACACACTCCTTTTCAAGTACAAGGAGTATATCGATACGCTAGAAATCCAGGTGTGCCTCACGCTGACTATACAGATTCTTTTCCTGGATTTGTGTTTCCACTTACAGGTAAGGTGCAATTTGAATTTAATGGAACGCCTTATATCTTTTCGCCAGGGAAAGTTGTACATGGGGGTGCAAAAATGAAACTATCCCAAAAAGTGTTTGGTAAAACCGACTGGGAATATATTCTTGTTCTATACCGGATATGTAACTCAAAACTAGCAGAGTCAAGCTTTTCTCATCAGCATTTTGAATTATCAACAGGACCATCTCCTCGTCTTATTGAATTAATTATGCGTCTTTGGCATGTGTATAATCAGCGTGGAGGCATTTCGATGTTTCAGACCGAAATGCTATTTCGTGACGTACTGAATGAAGCCTTAGTATGTGTTGATAATAGGCAAAATAGTTGTGAATCGCATACTTTATTCGAACGGGTATCTAATTATATTCATGAATACTATTATCAAAGCCTTACAATCGCATCGCTTGCAGAACAACATAACGTTAATCGAAATCGACTTTCTTACATATTTAGAAGACATGCAGGTATGGGACCAGCAGAATATTTATTAAAATATCGTATAAACGCGGCACAAGAAATGCTATTTACAAGTGATGCGCCTGTACAACAAATTGCGCATACGGTTGGAATAGCTGACCCCTTTTATTTTAGTAGAGTGTTCAAGAAACAATGTGGCATTTCTCCTACTGAATATCGAGAGAGAAGTTCACCAATAATCCATGCTGATTTCAGCAAGCATCCATTCTAATCTAAAAATTACTTTACTATAATTATGGTTAACCAAAGAAACGATTATGTTGGAGGAATTTCGTATGCAAAAGATTAAAGGACTGCTAGTCTCAATGCTATTATTAGCAGGCATACTAGCAGGTTGTAATGAAGCACCTGCTGAAAATAAAGGATCAACTAAAGAAGGCGCATCTACATCAGCAGTTAATGTAGATGCAACTGATTGGCCAAGAACATTTAAGGATGCCTTAGGCAAAGAAATTGTTATCAAGAAAAAACCAGAAAAAATAGCCTCACTATGGTATTTTTATCCTGAAATATTAGTTGCATTAGGTGAGCCACCTGCTGCTTCGACTGAAAAAGAGTATCTATCTTCTTTATCTTATTTAAAAGGAAAGCTGGATTCAGCTGAAGAATTAGGCAATAAAGTATCTCCTAGTATTGAAAAAGTTTTATCTATTAAGCCTGATTTTATTTTAGCAACAGAGCATCATGAAGCAGTGTATGATTCACTAGATAAAATTGCGCCAGTCATTACGTTAAAATACAAGGACATCTATGAAGATTGGCAATATGGACTCCGTACAGTAGCCGAGATTATTGGAAAAGAAAACGAAGCAGAAAAAGTAATTGATAAAATGATGAAAGAAATCACAACTGGGCGTGAAGTATTAAAGTCGATGGAAGGAGAGTCAGTAGCACTTATATTGTCTTGGGATGGAAAAACTTTTAATGTTCTAGGTGAAGGAAATCCGGTCTATAAAATTGCGTTTGATAAAGAAAAGGGACTGGGGCTTACACCAGATGATACATATACAGGTGCTAATAATGAATTTACTACGTTTGAAGGAATGTCAATTGTTCAAGCAGACCATATTTTCCTTATAGGTGACATTACAAAAGAGGAAAAATTAATGAATGGCTTAAAACAAAGTAATGTATGGAATGCTATGAATGCCGTAAAGAAAGGCAATGTCTATTTAATGGATAATTCCGCTATTACTGGTGGGCCATTAGCTACTGAATACGCTATGCAAAATATATTAACTGCCTTGCGTAAGTAGATAATGGCTAGCTCTTGCCTGTTCTCTGTAACGGTAGCTTGAAGGCCAAAAAATAAGGAGTGATTACTATCCACTACCAAGCGATTAATCTAAATGAGAAACTATCTGAACTTAACGATCTTTGGTCTCTGAAAGTCATTGGTGAAATGAATGACTATCAATTTAAACTCATTAAGATTGCCGGGGAGTTTGAATGGCATAGTCATGAAGAGACCGATAAGGTATTTATGGTGATCGAAGGGGAGATGATCATTGATTTTCGTGATGGTCAGGTTAAAATCTCCAAGGGTGAGATGATTGTTCTCCCGAAGGGGATCGAAATGAAGCCTTCCGCCGAAAAGGAATGCCATATCATGTTGGTGGAGCCTAGAAGCATAGTAAACAATGACGGTACTGAGTCCGAATTAACTGCAGCCAATGATACTTGGATTTAGTGTTTGTTACTAGTACGAACTCAATGTATGAGAAAATGGTTCACTTGACATTCCCACGGCTAAAGCCGCAAGCTCACTAACGTGACTGGGATTCTTGAGTAGTTAACGCCCTCAATCCATTTCTGCTTTGGACAACTCTCAAGATTAGGACCTGTCATCGCCCCTCCTAAGACAGTGCATGTTGCATCTTAGGCTGACAGACCGTTACCATCTGCCACAGGTGCGTAGCGAATGTTCATCGCTCCCACAATATCACGATGTTTCTCAAATCCACATTGGCACTTGTATGTTCTATCTAACTCTATAATCATTACCATAAGTGACGGCGAAAAATGTTGCTGTGGAAAGTTGGAGAGCGTTGTAGAGAGATATGAATAGTTCGACAGAGGGTGTCCCAAAAGTCATAAAATGACGGAGGGACACCCTCTTTTATTTTAATGAGGGAGCGAAGCGCGCAGGGAAGGAGTTGGAGATTGTGCTGAACGGACAAGGCCATATCTTTACTCTTGCAAAGCTCATTTCCAAAATTCGGGTTAAAAGTAGGTAGACTCAGGACAAACGATCACTATAATGGAAATAAGAGACAAACATAGAACCAATCTATAGGATATAAACAAGAATCAGGCTGAGTAAGAAAGTGATTAGAGGAGGCCATCTCGTGGGAAGATCATTTGCAAATTTGCATATCAAGTCGAAAAACCTTGAGAAGACTGTCGAAGCATTAAGAGAGCTAAGCGAAGCGCATGGCAATGTATTAGGCAAGCCAAATAATGAGGCCCAAGAGATCAAAGATGTCATGTACGTAAGCAAAAGCAACGAGAACTGGATCAGCGTGCTCCACGACTATTTTGTATGGGGTACGGTGAAGGAGATCGGCAAAACGTTGTCCCGGCTTATCGAGGAGCCAGTGATGACCGCCGCATATATGAATGAGGAAATATTCGAGTTGTCGTTTTTCGAGAATGGAGACATTCAAGCCGAAAGAATCTTTTGTGAACAGTGGACGAGGGATGAATATGAACAACTCAAAGAAGAGCGTCTTAATGATGACTACTTGCGGAAAGCGTTGGATATCCGTAATGAGGATTTTGACGGCTTCATTAGCATTACAAGTCCGGCACAAGCCGTAGATAAGCTGTCAGAACTCGTAAGAATGTCTTTATGGAGTGATTCGGAATGGATACCGCACGAAGAAACTCTCAGAGAACGATTTGAGAAATATGAATTTTGAAATGCTGTGAAGGAGCAAAAGCCTTCTGTGCGTATAAGCCATGATGCGATTCACGACTTGAGCGGCGGCAACCAAGTAATTGTCCAGTTCTCTCACCCGGATTTTTATGGCTCCATATTGGAGGCTGAAGCAACTAGAAGACGGCCTGAGCTGATCGACTAACGGAAAGGAGGGCCATTGTCATGAAGCCGATGCAAGAAATAGAGACGCTGGCGATAGAGATCGCCGATGCGGCCAGAACGTCTTTTCGCGCTCTTTTTGAAAATGGCGAACGTTACTATTACTGTACGCTATATACTACTGGCGAGGGACATGCGCCAAGCATCTCCGCCTGGTCGTGGGAAGCTTTGGAGATGGAATCGGCCAGGCAAGGAGACGAAAGTGACACACCGGGATCGACGATTGCGGAACTCATCAAATGGTCCTATGCCGATTCGCCCTATTGTTGTTTCGGGGATGAGAACTTCGATCACGTTAAACAACGATTTATCGAGCGTCCTTTCATTGCGGATCTTGAGAATGACGAAGGGAATCGTGAGTTTGATTTGAGGCTGAAGGCCATGGAGCTGGCGATGAAAATGCTCGATGATGAAGGCTTGTTTGCCTTGAATCAACTGCGAGAGTCAGTATGCGTCCTTGTCGAAGTCATGCCGCCGGATGAGATCAATACCGAAATCGCCCTACGTTTGAATCGGGCGGAATCTCCGGCTATGCAAGTATGGTTGGCGGAAGCGGCGGAATAGAAGCATCCGCTTTCGGGAACTCCGACCGTCTACTATGTTCCGATTCAATAAGATAGTCGAGATTAAGCAGGATGTAAGCCTTGCGGCCTCTAGGGGAGCATGCTTTTCGTTACCGTTCATAATCGAATTCGCCCTATAGATGATACGGTGAACCATACCATAAGTGACGGCGAAAAATTTATGCTGGGGCTTTTCTTTTTATATGAATCTGAGTTTATGGTAGATATTCAAAACGGTAGGCACTATAGTAGCGTAGTAACACAAAAGGTTGAAAAACGCTTCGTTTCATTCTTTATGTACAACGGTGGCGAGGAGTGATGTGTATGTTTTGGAGAAGACGAAACAAAAAGGAACAGGAACTTGAACCGGTACCCGATCTCTCATTGAGCATCTATACCGTATCTGAAGAAGATCTGTCGCCAGGTTTCGAAGAGGTTTATGTTCCTTTTCTTACTATTTCGCTTAACGGAGATGACGTACTTGTCTTGGCCCGGTTTATTGACGGAACAACAATGCTCTCACTTGAGGAGGCATGCGATGAAGTAATCCAGTATGTGGAGCGGAGGAACAACAAGGGCCGATTGGCTTACTGCCGTCTATCATGCAACAGCATATCATCGGAAGAAAAACAGGCGCTTGACCGCGTCGAGCAGCAGCTGCGGCAGTGGATTCCGAAGCAGGTTTGACGGACAGGAGGATCGGATGAAGAAAAAAAGGAGAAAAGGGCAGCAGGAAGCTTGGATGGCCGACCAAGTGTTTCAACACGAGTCACCTTCCAAACGTTTACTCGAGGTCAGCAAATCGAGTATGCTGTTTGCGGGTATGCTCTATGTCGTACTGCTCGTGATCGGACTGTTGGCCTCGATCGGATCGTGGAATGGAAACTACCTGTTGGAGGCACAGCTTTTCCTTGTTCCGTTTTGCTTTGGCGTTTTTGTTTTGGGCGTGATCCTCGGTTTTCGGCGCGGGAAGAAACGCTTTCAACCAGAACAAATGTGTTTTGAGAACGGCGTGCTGCGCTTTCGTCTCGGTGGTGAGGAAGTAGAACTGACGAGCAGATGTATTCTGGGGGTCAACCAGCATTATCGCCGAAACCGTGACGGGAATATCATCACGTGGTTGGCTGAATATGAGGTTTTCACTGCAGATGGGGTGCACCATATTGATCTGTCATCCTACGAGCGAAACAATGGCGCGGGTAATTGGCTGCTGCACTGCAATCGGGAGCGCAATACGGAAAAAGTGCGTCAATGGCAGGCAGCGGAGCAAGCGTTTCGTACGTCGGACAAAGTGACCTTTGGCACGAAGCGGCAGCCTGTTGTGCTGGAGCAGCAGCCTCCCTCCATTCGATTGGGAAAGAAGCAACTCGATCTATCGGCCATCAGCCGTATCGTGATTGATCCGACCGTTAGCGGGAGAGGGCGGTTGAATCTGTGTATTTCCTTTTTGCAGCATGATGATCCCAAAAAACCAATCGCATTGTTGCCCTGCCGCGTGGTGAAAGACGATTGGGATTCGTTTCTGCAGCATTTGTTTGCGATTGCGAAAAGAGTCAATATACCTGTGGAGTTGAAAACGGAGGAACGGCGGGATGTCTCTACAGGTCCAGCATATAATTAAACCTGTTTGATTGAGCGTAATATGATGAGTCTGCTTACGGTTTACAGAGAGACCTCACCGAGTGCCAAATGAATTGCATTTTTTATGAGTCGGTTAAAGAGTTCTATACAAACAACCGAAGGAGCTGCCACGGCAGGCTCCTTTCGTGATTATCGCCGCTAGATCCGTTAAGCCGAACGAGACGATAAATCAATAAAGAAAATTTGAAGGCAGCCCACTCCTTGTGATAGGCTGCCTTTTCTCAACGTACAGTTTAGTTCAATAAACTTTCTGATTTTTCATGTTCACCAGGTTTGGCTTTCCGCTTCGTCTTCCTGTTCAGCCCTTAGTTGGTTGAAGTAGTCCTCGACCTGTACTAGGAGCGCTGGAGGTAGGGACATGTATAAGTTCAGATTGGTCTTTAGTCTCAATGGGTGCATGCGGGAGTTTTAATAAATGCTGATCAATATGTCATGACCTTGGGCAAGGCTTTGTTCATAAAAGTGGGTTAATTGGTTGAGTTCCGTTATGAGCTCTGTGAAACGTTCCTCAGCTTCATCGTCCGCCCAAATATCCGGGTAAATCTGTTTTGATCTAAAATCGGCCGGGTTGAAATGTTGCTGCAAGACGGTCCTATCCACAGAATGAAGAGCTTCAAGAATGCGGGGAAGCTCATCAGAACCAATGGCGCTTACGAATTCTTCCGTATCCAGCACGTGGACTCCGACAATGGCCTCGCTTAATGGGTGGTCCTCGATCGGCTGTGAGGCAGAGTTTCCGGTTAGCAGACAATGCAATCCGTCCCATAATTTATCCATCTCATATACGGGACAGCGTTGTTTTCCCATAAGTTCCTCGATCTTCTCGACGATATGGGCATTGTTTAACTGGGCAACTTCATCCGCTAAAGCATCGTTTAATGATAAGAAACATGCCATGATTCCCATATTCATTTTCTCCTTTATTTTCGGGGTGATTCGACAAACATGATCAAATCAGGTGTATGAGGCGTATAAAATATTTTATCAGTATTTTACAATACAAGCAAAGCTCGATTACCATTAAGCCCCAGATGTTCAGTTTTGCTATCGACATGCGCTTATGGTTGCCGCCGCTGTCGATTCAGCCGTTGGTCGAGAATGCCGTGAAGCACGGCCTCCTGAGCAGGACGAAAGGTGGCACTGTCTTTGTCAGGGTGGCTCGTCAGAATTGTAGTGTTTTCGTTGAAGTGAAGGATAATGGAATCGGCATGACTGCGGAAAAGGCGGCGAAACTGTTAGGTCCGGCTATGAAGGAAAATGGTGGTATTGGCATTTCCAATACGAACCGGCGATTGATCCAATTGTACGGTCAGGGCCTGTCGATTGTCAGCAAGCCCGGAGAAGGAACGACGGTATCTTTTACCATCCCGATAAAGTAGCGGGATCTTGCAAAAGATTTCTTATTTGAAATCGGTAATGTAACTAAGCTCGGAAGGTTGCACTTGAGAGAGAACGCTGAAAATGTCGTTCAGTTCTCTCTGGCGGCAGCCTTTTTTGTCGTTACAGGAGTTGTACAGATTTTGTCTAGGTCGGGGTGATAGACTCTTTAAAGATAAATTGTAGAATAGTGGCGTATTCTGTAAATTGGTGTGGATAGAATTCGTCGTGGGTGATGCTTTTTGGACTAAAAGCAACAGCTCCAAAAAAATAGGGGGAATACGAGTGATAAGGATCTTTAAGCAACAAAAGTGGATAAATCGTCCTTTTGCGGCGATATTGTCACTGACACTTGCGGCAAGTAGTTTCTCGATGGTGGGTTTTACTTCAAAGGTAGAAGCCGCAGTTGATGCAGTTCCAGGGGGCGGAGCCAGTAAGCCAGTTCTATGGTTGAAAGCGAACGATGGCGCAACGGCTGATGGAACGAATACAATCACTGATTGGGTGGATAAAACGGGCTCAGTCATATTTAATTTGCAAGGAACACCACCGAAGCTTACAGCGAATGGCGTAAATTTCAACCCTGTCGTTACAATAAGTGGGAATAGCGGAGCACTTGAAGCTGGGCAAAAGACAAAATTTGTAGGAGATAAACAAATCACCTATGCGGATGCCTATGCGGTCTTTAAGAATCCAGACGGGGTTATTGTTGGTTCCACTTCCAGCAGTAATAATTATGGACCGGGCATCTTCAGCAAAGAAGGCAGCACCTTCTATGGCACGGGTAACGGAATTAACAGTACATATTCTACGTTTAATTATCCGATTCCCGTCACTCAACCCGGGATGGCAAATTTCGATATTGGTGGTTCTGAACATGAAGGTCGATTCAATGGACAAGATCAAACCCTGGCTAGAAAAGTGGCGTTTGGTCCATTGAATATAACGCCTGTTATTGGTGGTACCGTATCTAATAATAATGGGAGTAATTTTAAAAATTTCAACGGCGACATCGCCGAAGTCATTGTTTATAACAGTAGTACAAAAACTGAACGTGCCAAAATTGAAACCTATCTAGCAGTGAAGTATGGGATTACATTAAATACCGGGAAATCAAACTATATTGCATCAAGTGGCGATGTAGTATGGACTGCTGACGGCGTATACAAAAACAATATTGCAGGTATTGCAAATGATAGTGCCGAAGCCTTGCTTCAGAAACAAAGTCGCAGCGTCAATACGGGAGATCAAGTCATTATCGGGATAGATACACTATCTGACACAAATGCGGCAAATACGGGTACACTTGCAGATGGACAATACTTACTCTGGGGTGACAATGGCAAGACCTTACTATTTAATACGCCACTGGGCACAACCCGGAAAAACTATGCAGACCGTATTTGGAAAGTGCAAAATACCAACAACGTTGGTGAAGTGCAGCTAACTATTGCGAAAAGTGCCATTCCATCTGGCGCAACATTAGTAGTAAGCAATAGCGCGACAGATTTCACAGGCGCTAAGGAATATCCACTCACTGAAATTTTATCGAATGGTGTCGCCTATTATACAACTACAACAAAAGTGGCACTAGCTCACGACCCATACTTTACCTTCGCTGCTCCAGCACCAGTATTAGACAATGCCGCGCTTGAGCAAGTCGTAGGGAGCGGGAATAAAATTACGCTTAGTTTCGACCAAAATCTAGGTGATTTGCCGAATCTGAATGGATTTGAAGTTAAAGTTGACGGTAATCCAGTAACGATTAATGCTGGGGACTATAAAGTTGATTCCACGGACCCTACAAAGTTGATTCTCATTTTGCCCAACGGAACGGATGTTACTGGTAAAACAGTCAATGTATCTTATGATGGATTGGGTACCTTGAAAGGCACAAATAGTGTACCTGCCCATTCATTTAATATGAATACGATCGATTCATTTGCCGCTGCTTTAAATATTACTCAACCCAGCATTAATCCGGTAACCGTAGGCAAGCCAACGATTGAAGGCACCGTCGAACCGGGCTCTGCGGTGAATATAGTGATCAAAGATTCAAGTGGCAATCCGGTAACAGGCGCAGGCGGTACAGCAACTGTTGATAACAACGGAAGCTGGACGTTTATTCCAAATGTGAACTTGACAGACGGCAGCTACACGATTGAGGCAACCGCTGCTAACAATAACAGGACAGCAACAAAGTCAGTCGGGATAAATGTGGCGTTAACAGCGCCAGTATTGACCGTCACTGAACCAAGCAGCAATACCGTTCCCGTGTCTCAACCTGAATTTAAAGGAACAACCGATGCGGGTGCAGCCGTAACTGTGACAATTAAAGACAAAGACGGTAACGTAGTAGCTTCCCAGGCAGCTACTGTCAATCCAGACGGTACTTGGGGTTTCAAGCCAACTGCCGACCTGGCGGATGGTAACTATACCGTTGAGGTGACCGCTACAAAAGATGGGAAAACTGCAAAAGAAACAAAGTCTGTTACCGTCGACACTTCACTTCCAGCGTTGACCGTCACTGAACCAAGCAGCAATACCGTTTCCGTGTCTCAGCCTGAATTTAAAGGAACAACCGATGCGGGTGCAGCCGTAACTGTGACAATTAAAGACAAAGACGGTAACGTAGTAGATTCCCAGGCAGCTACCGTCAATCCAGACGGTACTTGGAGTTTCAAGCCAACTGCCGACCTGGCTGATGGCAGCTACACCGTTGAAGTGAATGCTACAAAAGATGGGAAAACTGCAAAAGAAACGAAGACGATTACTGTTGATACTGCAAACCATTCTTCCCTGACCGGGCTTCAACTCAAGAGTTGGGACGGAACGCCAATCGGACTGACTCCAGTCTCTGGTGGAAGTTTGAACCAGTATACAGCTTCCGTAAGTAATAATGTTTATACTGCAACACTTCTTCCAACGGCGCTTGATCCGAACGCGAAGATCGAGGTCTCCGTCAATAACGCGGTGTACCAAGAAGTTCCTAACGGTCAGGTAAGTGGTAATTTGCTCTTGAAAGAGGGTCAAAATACAATCGTTGTAAAGGTGACGGATTCCAAGGGCAACATAACGTTGTATACGCTGACCGTAACTCGGGAATCTAGTGGTAGCGGAAATTCCGGTGGAAATAACGGCGGTGGCACTAGTGGAGGCACCACCACGCCTACTACTCCTGTAACGCCAAAACCGGAAGAATTGGGCATTGAAACCTCTATAAACGGCAAGGATGGCACGTTCGCAACCGGCAAAACAACGACCAGCGGCGACCGCAAGCAAACTTCCGTTCAAGTGGATTTGGACAAACTGAATGATACCTTGTCGGAAGGCAACGGGCAGAAGCTTGCGATTCACTCCCCGAACAATGGCGATGTGAAGGTTGATGGATTGACAGCGGCTTCCGTTAAGCAATTGGCAGACAAGGGTGCGAGCCTAGAAATCAGCAATCCGCTAGCCATTTATCCGGTTCCGGGCGGAAAGATGAATTTGGGCGGGGTGTCCAGCCAATTGGGCAATGCCGCGCTTGGCGATATTGCGGTTCATATCGATATCGCGCGTTCTTCGGATTCCTTGATTAACAATGCCAAAAACAAAGCGGCAGCGGAAGGCTACGAACTGTTGGTCAGTCCCGTTGATCTTGACCTGACCTTCTCGCATGACGGCAAGACAGCAAGATCGGAGCAATTGAACGGATACGCGGCGAAATACATCGCTCTTCCGGAAGACATTGATCCGAACCGCATTACGACAGGCGTCATCGTTAATCCGGATGGCAGCGTGTTCCATGTGCCGACAATTGTAACAAAGGTCAATAGCCGTTATTATGCATTGATTAACGATCTGCACAGCCACGGTACTTACTCGGTCATCTGGAATCCGCAGGATTTCGATGACGTGAAGAAACACTGGGGCAAAGCGGATGTGAACAATATCGCCGCAAGGCTTGATCTTGCGGGAACCGGGAACAATACGTTCTCGCCAGATCGTAACGTAACGCGCTCCGAGTTTTCGGAGATTGTTGTCACGGGTCTAGGCTTGATGCGTCAAAATGCACCACAAAACAAATTCCCAGATGTGCCAGGATCCGCTTGGTACCGGAATTCGGTAGCGATTGCCAGTGAATTCGATATCGTGCGCGGATATGACGACGGCAAGTTCTATGGCAACCAACAGATAACAAGAGAACAGGGAATCGCCATGATTGCCCGGGCCTACAAATTGATCGTGCCACAGCAAACTACGCTCAGCCAGGAGCAGATTCAGTCCCTACTGGCACAATACGGAGATGCCACAAACGTATCCGCATGGGCGAGAGAGGATGTCGCGAGGATGATCGAAGCAGGCATCGTACAAGGCAACGGCCCGCAGCTTCTGAGCCCGCAGTCGAATATGACACGTGCCGAAGTGGCAGCATTGATCGCAAGATTACTCAAGACAACCAATCTGATCGACAAGTAAACAAGTTCAGCAACCACTACCGGCTTTCAAAGCTGGCGGTGGTTGTTTTTTGGTTAAATGGCTTGCAACAATCTGCGTATTTTAGTGTACTGCCGCTATTGTTAAGCTGAGCCATACCACAAGTAACGGCGAAAAATTTTGTTGTGAGGAACGAGGCTAGGAGGCAGGCTGCTTAAATCTTTTTAAGAATGGTTTATTGGCGAACTAATTTCTCGCCGGACTGAGAGCCAAATGACCCGAAGGGTGAGTACGGTGTTATATGAAGTTCCACGTTTATTATTCGGTTGATAATCAAGTCGGCATAGAAGAACAATATTTGCCACTGAAAACGAGAATGGAATGAGAGATGGAGCTTCTGAATCAGCTGGGGAAATCATCCGTTGGTAAGAACAGTGGAAGTCGGATGTATCGACATTCCCGATACGAACCGACGATTGATCCAATTCTACGGTCAGAGGCTGTGTAGTAGAATATAGATTGAGAATGAAGCTGCGTATAGAAGGTTGCTCTTCAGGAGACCGGGACTTATCCGTCGACCTCTTTAGGAGCAGACTTTTTTGTCGATGCGTAAGCTTCCCATTGTTTTTTGAGTCTCCTAAGAAAACCTCGTTGTTTTTTTTTCTCCCCGATGCTCCGCAAATATCTCATTAGCAGACGGTATCTCTGCTCATCATCATGGCTAAGTTTATGCATTTCGTTGAGAACGTTCCGATTCATCGTATTCCCCTTCATATAAATCATAAGTTTGATTAATTTATTATATACGACAAAACTTTACATATTCTGAACAAACCCGAATTTCCAATACGAACCGGTGATTGATTCTTTTATACGTCAGGGGCTGTTGATTTCTTGTAGTAGCCTGCTTGCCGTTACAGGAGTTGTAGAGATTTTGTATAGGTCGGGGTGATAGACTTGGATGCACGATACCGCGGAATAATGTTATATTTTGTCATTTTGTGTGCGATTTTGCGCAGAGCAAGGGTAATCAAATTCGAGATCGACCGTGAAGATTTTTTGACCATCGCGGAAGCCATGCATGCGGACTTCGGATGAGAACGGAGAAAAGAATCGTGTTACGTGAATTACTTGGATTGCTAGGAGCTGTCGCGTCGCGATATGCTCCTTTTATATTTTCCCCGATAGCTCCGTTAAGCTGAGCCATGCCACAAGTAACAGCAAGTTTTTCTGGTACCCATCGAACCGCTTAAACTCGATTCCCCCGATTTACATTTTCTACATGCTATAATTCCTTCAAAAGCCCATCATCTCTCCTGGAGTGAGGTGAATGATTGAAAGGGGACCATCAGGACATGACCCAAATTCTTGTCGCAGACGACGACGCGCATATTCGCAAGCTCATCACCTTGTATTTGCGGAACGAAGGGTTTGACACTGTCGAGGCGGCAAATGGGATCGAGGCGCTCTCCATCATGGAGAATTCGACCGTCGATACCGTGATTCTCGATATTATGATGCCGCATATGGACGGATGGGAATTGTGCAGGGAGATTCGTCGCCTCTATCCGGAGATTCCGCTGCTTATGGTAACGGCCAAAGGAGAATCGGGGCAAAAGGTGAAAGGCTTCCAGCTCGGCACGGACGACTATGTGACTAAACCTTTCGATCCCTTGGAGCTTGTGATGAGAGTAAAAGCGCTGCTAAAGCGTTATCGAATCGTTTCCTCTCAGATCGTTCAATTAGGCGGAATCGTGTTGGACCGGCGGGCTCACAAAGTGATCCGTGAAGGCGAAGAGCTCATTTTGCCGTTAAAAGAGTTTGAGCTTCTGTTCAAACTGGCCTGTCACCCTGGACAAATATTGACCAGAGAACAGCTAATCGTGCAAATTTGGGGGATGGATTACGAAGGCGACGACCGAACCGTCGATGTCCATGTTAAGAGAATTAGGGAGCGTTTCGCCGAGGATGCCGAGCATTTCCGCATCGAGACGGTCCGCAGTCTCGGATACCGGTTAGAGGTGAAGAAATGACAAGGTCTTTATACGTCCGCGTCGTGCTAACTTTTTTGGCTGCCATGGGAATAGGCCTGCTTGTCTCCGTTCTGGCTGGGCTCGCCCTATTCGAGGAAAAAATAGACCGAATCGGGCAGAACGATTTGGCAGCCGCGGGCGAGGAGATCATTCGCGTCTACGAACAGACGGGGCCGGCAAATTTGGATCGATTCATGGAAAGCATGGTGAAGCTGACCTCCTACTCCGTTCAACTATACGCCGGCTCTGGAGCCATGAAATCCTTCAAGTACAGCTCCGACGCGGACGATCTTGCGATTTCGCAGGAATCCATTCGGAAAGTAAGGGAAGGCGAGATATACCGATCTTCCTCCAAGGATAAGGAGACGTTCATCGGGCTTCCGTTCCAAATCGGCGGTGAGCGTCAAGCTTTATTTTTGCGGCCCTCATCCAAAAACGAATCGACCCTCACTCACTTGATGATAACCATCCTTTTATTCGTTCTGGTTACGGGAAGCATCTGCATTCTCATAGCCGCGATCTATGTTGTAAAACCGATCAAGACGCTTACTGCCGCGACTAAACGACTTGCGAAGGGCGATTTCGACGTGGGATTGGGAGTGAAGCGCAAGGACGAGCTGGGAAATTTGGCTCGAAGCTTTAACGAAATGGCGGTTGATCTTAAGCAATTGGAGCAGATGCGCCAGGACTTTGTCTCGAATGTGTCGCACGAGATTCAGTCTCCGTTAACGTCTATATCCGGTTTTGCGAAAGCGCTGAAGGACATGAATGCAATTGCCGAAGACGAGCGCATTCAGTATCTGGATATCATCTTGGCGGAAAGCGGCCGATTATCCAGGCTCAGCGACAATTTACTCAAGCTCGCGTCCCTCGATTCCAATCACCATCCACTGGAGTACGCCACGTTTAATCTGGACGAACAAATCAGACGGGTTGTCGTGAACTGCGAACCCCTATGGTCAGAGAAAAACATGGATATTGACCTGGATCTGCCTCAGGCTGCTGTAATAACGGCCGATAAGGATCAGCTCAATCAAGTATGGACGAACCTGCTCGGCAACAGCATCAAGTTTACGCCGGAAGGCGGACTCATCCATTTTCAAATAAGGACTCGCATGGACGGATATTCCGTGACTTTATCCGATTCCGGGATCGGTATTGCACCTGAACAACTGGGCCGCGTTTTCGAGCGTTTTTACAAGACGGACCGGTCCCGGAACTGCAGCGGCGGCAACGGACTTGGACTCGCTATCGTCAAAAAAATTGTCGCTCTTCACCAAGGCGATATTTATATGGAAAGCAAAGTCGGACAAGGCACGAAAGTCGTCGTTCATCTGCCTGCCATTCCGCCTGATAAATCGTAAATCGGTTCACGCTCCGTTCATATTTCTCCCATACTCTTTCCAATGTATCGCAACGGTGGCTGCTAGGAGAAAATGAACGGAGGAGACGGAAAATGAGCGTTATCGGTACGATCGATTCGGTAAAATGGCTGACGGTTTATGAGTTGGTTATGTGCATCATCAGTTTATTCGTATTGACGGTTTACGCGGTACCTATCAAGAAGTATTACAGATGGGTTGATTTTTTACCCAGTGCGGGTGTGCTCGCAGCCATTGCAAGTGTCCTGTCAGGGGACATGACCCTTCTGGCTCTGATCATCGAGTCGCTGATGCTGCTCGTGTTTTTATGTACAATTAGGAGACTGTTAAAGCCTAAAGTCTGGATGGCTCCGAAGAAGAAAGCATTCAGGATCGTTAGGAGCGTAATCTGCGTATGCGGAGTTGCTCTCATTGTGTTTGCGGTAGCAAACGCGGGAGTATTGCGGTACAACCCGGTTAGCGATTTTAGCGGCATGAGCTACTCCAGTGCGTTCGTCGCCATGAATGAAAGATTGTCGCGGGAATATCCGTTCGGGGAATGGAAGAAAATCGACTGGAATGAGCGCCGAAGCAAGTACGAGCCAATCTTCAAACAGGCCGAGAAAGACAAAGACTTCGATTTGTACTATAAAACGCTAAGAGAATATCTGTTTTCTCTGCGGGACGGACATATCAAAATCGTTAACGATAATGTGTACGATGGGAATACGGTATTTAAAAAGGAAGTTGGCGGCGGTTTTGGACTAAGCACCGTTCAGTTGGATAACGGCAAAGTTCTCGTAAGTCTGGTTTTGGAGAACAGCCCCGCGGCCAAGAGCGGAATGAAGCTAGGTGCGGAAATCATCGCGTGGGACGGAAAAACGGGGAAGGAAGCGTTCGACCAGACGACTTGGAGCGAGAACAACATGGCTACGGATGAGGTGAAGAGGTTCAATCAGGGACGATTTATGGTGCGTGCGCCCATCGGCAAGGAAGTACAGGTCGAATTTCGCAATTGGGGGGAGCCCGAGCCTACCCGTACGAAGCTGACGGCTTATGACGATCAATTCGAGACGTTGAAGAAGACGAAAATCAAACTCACCCAAGCCGATCTGGATGCTTCCCCTATTGAAGGGGAAATTCTTGGAAATGGCTATGGATATGTGAAAATCAAGCATTTTCTCCCCAATTCAAACGTCGCCTCACATGAAAAAAGCCTGGCGGACCTATTGAAAATGTTCCAGGATAGGCACGCAAAAGGCTTGATCATCGACCTGCGGAACAATCCCGGCGGGGACGATCAGCTTGCCGCCAATCTGGCCGGTTTCTTCGTCAAGGAGATGAAACACTACGAATATGTCAGTTATTACAACAGATACACGGGAAAGTTTGAACTGAACCGGAATGAAGTCGTCAAGGTCAAGCCTGCAAAGCCTTATTTCGACGGGACAGTGGCCATCTTGATCAACGGCAGAACCGGAAGCTCGGGAGAAGGGATGCCTCTTGTTCTAAAAGGCGTGCCCAATGTCAAAATCGTAGGGTTCACCTCAACGGCCGGTTCGTTCGGACTCATCAGCAGCCCGATCGAGATCAAGATGCCGGAAGACTACGTCATCCAGTTCCCCGATGGGAGGTCGCTCGATCAGGACAAGAAGGTCCAGGGAGACGCCGACCAAACCGGAGTGGGGGGCGCGGTTCCCGACATCAAAATCCCCCTAAATGAAGAAACGTTCAAAGAAAGCGTGATGGACGGGCAAGACGTCGAGTTGAAATATGCGATCGAAGCGATGAAGAAATAATTAGACGACCGGTTTGGTTGGCCTTGTCCGCTAGAGATATCTCTTCAAACCCCTGTCCCGACAATGAAGGACGCTCAATCAGGGCGTCCTTCATTTCGCCCTGTAGATGTTACGCCGAACCGTATCATAAGGAATGATAGGGGCAATTTGGATAGAAATGATACAATTGGGGCATCCGAAACCTAAACCGTTTATGTGAGTACTATTTTCAAAGGGGCCATGCGTGGCATGTAGTATTTTAAATGGCTTGATATGGTTTAGAAGAAAGGATGATAGACAATGCCAAATGATGACCAAGCTCGTCCTCCCGTTGGTTCTATTAGAGAAGCTGGACGTTATCCCATCGACCTGACAGGTCCGAGCAGTCACACTCTTGTTAGACAAACCGGTGTGGGCAGTCTATCGATTGGACCGTCGCATTTGGGGAAAAAGACAGACCTTCACGTCGCGCCGGATGCACACATCGATTGGACTGTATTCGATGCCTTTTCCACGCCGGCGGGCTCACCCTGGCCGCGATTTCTGCATTATACAGGAAGCGACGCAGGCTTCTTTGACTGGGCGCTGAAACGTCCCATTGAAGAGATGACATGGGCTCCGGTCCTGTCTGAAGACACGGTGGTGGATGTCGGCCAGTCCATTTTGCATGGCTTGACTATCGAGTTGGGTCCGTCTGGTGGGCGACTAAGTCTGAAGCTTCCGAGGAGGCTTTTCCGTTTGAACGTGTCCGGCGATCTATCACGTTTCTCGGCCACTGGCGATATGCCAGCTTCTCTGACACTAGCGCCGCGCACCAGCAGACGCAAGAATGATGCCCCCTTCTTGATGCCCGACCTAGGTGAATTGCACCAGGTGACGAGCCTGGCGCTACAGAACGCGCCGCTGGGACAGCCCATCTCGCTAGAGTGTCTGAACCGGTTCCCGAACCTAAACTCACTGAGTTTGTGGGGGAACTTCTGTGACGTGGACTTGTTGGCCCGGCATACCCGGTTAACGAATCTAGAGCTGCGCTTCATGCCTGATCTGGAGGACCTCCCGTCCTTGAACGTGTGGCCGTTGCTTGACAGTTTTATCGCATACAATGTGGAAGAGTTCACGGGTAAGCGTCTGAAGCAGCAAATGAAAACACGCGCTAAAACCCGGCCTTGGACCGGCCATGCTTCAGTGAGCCAATTGCGAAAGCCTGAGTGGTGGTCGACCGAGTTCGGACGCCCGTTCTCGTCCTGGCCTAAACGTCTGGCTAAGCTGGCTAACGAAGCTTACAACGTTGCACAGGCAAATTTAGCACAGGCCCGCAGCTTTGCCGATGCCGAGGCGGTTATTACCGCTTTCACTTTGCGTTTTAATACGCTCAAAGGCATCGAAACCACCGAACGAGAAGACCTTGGTGAAGCGGTTTGGCAACTCAGCCAGTCTGATCACCTGATTGGCCAGCCTATAGCGGAAGAAATGGCTCAACACTGGTTCGATGCAGCGCGCAATTACTGATTGAAATGATCACAAAGTGGCCATGAATTGAAACGTGAGAAACAGTATTTAAAACGCCCAAAACACCTCCAAAGAGAAGGCGTTTTGGGCGTTATAAGCCACGGGCATTTTTACTTATTTGGACTCAGTGAGTCGGCCTACAAGCAGCCCGTACATCAATAGAGCGAACAAGGTAATTGCAGCAAGGATCCATAACACCGTTCCAAAAGATACTACATCCATTAGAGATGCGGTATAGGTGATGCCTATAGAAACGGCCACATTCAACACCAAGTTGTAGAATCCAATGGCTGTTCCTGACCTTTCTACAGGAATGGAACGTATACATGAATCAAGCATAGGTGCGTACATGAATGCGAATGACCCCGAGAACAGCAGCATGGAGAGAACATATACAATAACCGAGCCTCCAATAAGGCCGGGCAAAGCCAGGCTGCATACGATAATGACCATAGCAATGGAAACCGCTTGCTTGTTGGTCAATACTTTTGCTATTTTTCCAGACAGCGATCCAACCAGTATCGCCGTTACATAACCTGGTATCAGCAGCAGTGAGATCGTGTCGAGCTGAAGGTTATACATCTTCTGAAGCAGGAAGGGGAAAATAAAGATGTAACCCAGTTGAACGGAATAAATCACAAAGGCGATGGCAAGAACGGCTGCAAACCGTTTATTTTGGAAAAAGGAAATCCCGATGAACGACTTCTTACTCTTGCTGATATAGCCAAAAAATAGTCCTGCTGCGGCTACGAAGATCACAATAAAGATCCAGTTGAAATCCGTTAAATACATCATGACTGAAGTAGCAATGGCGGATATTAGAAGCAGACCGATTACATCAACATGACTCTTCCGGGATTGTTCCTTAGGCAAATATTTAAGAATGAAGGGAAGCAGGATTAAGGACAGCAGCGGGATTAAGAATAACGTGGACCAATTTAAATAGGTGGACACGTAACCCCCGGTAATGGAACCGATAACAAGAGAAAGCGAATAGCTGCTTGTGCTGAGTCCCAGGAACTTTTTCTGCTCCTCTTTGGGCAGGTGTTTCGTTACATAGATAACATATAAAGTTTCAGCCGCGGCCAGGCCTGCTGTCTGGATCATACGAGCAATAATAACGAGCAGATAAGAGTGTTGAAAAATAAAACCAAGAATAGAACCGATGCAGATTAAGATAATCCCTGCACTCAGCAGCTTTCTAATACTGATAGTGTCGGCCAAAGAAGCATATATGACAGCGCCAATTCCAATCACAAGTCCCGCTAATGAGGCTTGCCAGCTAACCGCAGCTGCCGAGATTCCCAGATCATCGGCTATAGCTACCGAAACCAACTTGAATGAGTTATCGACGATCAAGGCAAAAACGAAAAAGAGCAGAATCACAGGCACTGCCCTTTTCGGCTGAAAGGCTGGGGTAGTTTGCGGTGTTTGTTCAGTTAGAGCAGCCATTAGCCACATTCCTTTCTTGGAATCGAATGATTAAGCAAGTTCCAGTGCAATTTCCATCATTTTAGTGAAAGCAGTCTGTCTCTCTTCAGTGGACGTGGATTCATGTCTGAAAATATGATCGCTGATCGTCAAGATACACAGTGCGTTAACGCCCGCATGGGCTGCGTTCATATACAGGCCTGCAGATTCCATCTCGGCGCATAGGATGCCCATTTCACTCCATCTCTTCAGCGCCGTTGGATCCGCATTATAGAAGATATCACTGGAGAGCACATTGCCTACATGAACCTTCTGCCCCTGCGCATCCGCTATTTTCTTGGCTTTTTCCAACAGCTCGAAGGATGCCGTAATCGAATAGTGACCTGGGAGATTGTACTGGTGTCCATAATTGGAATCGGTTGCAGAACCCATTGCGAAAACAATGTCATACAGGTTCAAATGATCTTGAATCGCCCCTGCGGAACCAATTCGAATGAGATTCTTAACACCGAATACATGAATCAACTCCCATGAATACAGACTCATGCTTGGAGTTCCCATTCCCGTTCCCATCACGGATATTTTTCTACCCTTGAAAGTTCCCGTGTAGCCCAGCATACCGCGGACTTCATTGAACTGGACGACGTTATCCAAAAAGTTCTCCGCAATAAACTTCGCTCTTAAGGGATCGCCCGGCAATAGAATCGTCTCGGCGATCTCTGCTCCTCCAGGTTGAATATGCGGGGTTTCTTTAGTGGATGTGCTCATTTTAAAACTCCTTTTCTTTATGAATTGGTATAGTTGTATAATAAGTTGTCTAATTGGTACACCGATAAAGTACCATACATCGCATTCCTTTATCAACTAATTTTTTCTGGATAAATTTCTAATGTTCTATCCTTTAGGTCGATCCTATGCAAAAAGGGCAGCGGTCCCTCCTTTATGGAGAAACCACTGCCCTGCAATTTTATTAGGTCCTATTTCTTCGAAGCGTTGATCACAATCTGGCTAAATTCTTTAGGAATATAATACTTATTGTATACAATAGGGTACTGTTCATTTACATATAGACTTTCCAGCAGCAAGTCACACCCCTCGCTGGCATCAAGTTCAAATTTTTGAGATGAGGTATTCATCACCGTGGAATGTTTGACCTCCACCGTTGCAGAGTTAGCCAACTTATATACCTTATTCTCAAGCATGTCCAACAGTTGCTCTTCATTTTGGAGGTCCAGGTTCAATTCTGTTACGGCCTCAATTGCCATAAAGGTAAATCCGAAAGCCACCGCCTGTCCTTTACTCATATACCAACGCTCAACGGCTACCACAGCCGTGGCTTTCCTTTTCAGGACCTCTTTGGTGTATTCACTCTCCAAGTCCAGTCTGAACTCGATGTCGACATGGTCAATGTCCTCTGTATGGCACTTATAAATAGGATTTCCGATTTTATCCAGTCCATCATTTCTCTGCACCATTCGAGATTGGGTAACAAAGTTTCCTTTACCATGAATACTCTTTACCAGCCCGTCATCCTGCAAGAGAGCTAATGCTTGTCTTAACGTCATTCTGCTTACGTCGAACATTTTGGCAAGTTCAGGTTCAGTAGGCAATTGACTATTGGAGGGGAACACACCACTCATGATTTTTTTGAAAAGTTCATTGTATACGGTAAGGTATAGCGGTTTTTTGGCTTTGGGTAGATGTTCCGGCTTTATTTCCATCGGTCCACACACCTATTCTCTAAATTCATCCGTTAGAGCCTATTATATCACACCTGTAATCGTTCAGTTTGGGCGGATCTTCCTGCCAAAGGTTGCTTCTTAACCCAGGCGAAAAAGGCGGCTATTAGGTGAAATAGCGCTTGTTCATTTTATTAAATTGCCTGCCCGAGTAACACATCTGCTTCACCTACAATATGATGAGTCTAGAAATCTAAAGAGGTGATCCAATGGCAGTCGTAAAAGCCAGGGACCAGGATATTAATATGTTGGCAAGGTTGCTTCGAGCCGAAGCTGAGACCGAAGGCGAAATGGGCATGCTCCTTGTTGGAAATGTTGGCATTAACCGAGTAAGAGCGAATTGCTCCGATTTTAAAGGAATCCGGACAATTCCCCAAATGATCAACCAGCCGCATGCGTTCGAAGCCTTGCAGCATGGTCTGTATTATCAAAATGCAAGAGATAGGGAACGCCGTCTGGCGCGGCGGGCTGTGAATGGGGAGCGGAATTGGCCAGGTAAATTCTCCCTGTGGTATTTCCGTCCGGGAACGTTCGAAAATCCCGGACCCTGTCCGCCGACTTGGTATAATCAGCCGCTCGCGGGACGATGGAAGAAGCACTGTTTTTATGAACCGACCGGGGAAGAATGTGAAAATATATATAACACGTTTTAAACTTTCTCTCATTAAGTGCCGCGTAAATCGCGGCTTCTTTATTATTCTGAAGGAGACAAGTCGAGTCCAAATTACAAAAGGCCATCCCGCCAAGGATGGCCGTATAACGTGCCTTTACAGACAGCGCGGAAACCCTGCCATAATGGAAACCAACGTCAAAAATGCCTTGAACGTACACGCCAATTAATGGTAGCGGATCGCAAAGGCGACGGTAAAGCGACTCAAAGGCTTGGTGCTGTCACCTTCGTGAAGGACAGGGAGCCGCAGCAGCATTTAGCTCCAGTTTTGGACATGGCCCTTCCATTTGCGCGTGCGTCGATGATAGGAGGCGCAGTTTAGTTTCTGGTTTTAACAGCTAGCCCGCTAAATGAGATTGGCCCTACAACATCTACTCTTGTATTTGCAGTGCGGTTTTCTGCCGTGACTGTGTAAGCATGAGTACCTGCTTTTACATTTCTATCTTCAGCTTGGAAGGTAACGATATAATTTTGCTCTGAACCCGTAGATTCGATACCTTGCTGTGTGTTGAAAATTTCTGTATTACCGCGAAAGACTCTAAATAGAATTTGCGCAATGCCTGTGACACCTTTGACACCAACGGATGCCACCAAATCTACCCGGTTCGGTTGAGAATTCGCCGGAATCCGGATTGGGATTGTTGCTATGCCGGATTTTTGCGGGGAACGTCGAATAGTAAACGATTTGGCCGGGTTGAAGCGACTAAGCGGCTGGACGGCCGCTTTATCAAGGATACGTACCACAGTATCAACTCCTCTTTTTAATGCTCCAATTTATGTAAGAGGCAAAGGGAATGATTGGGCACATTTAAGATGAACACGTAAATCTGTGTTTTAACTCCTAACTTGGGCAATTCTTTTCGAGGAAAAGTATCGGCTGCCGGCGGGCAATACAAGACGCTTTAGACCCTGTTTTTTGTTCTTTCCGCCAGCTTAGTAATCGACTCAATGTCTTGATCGGTTAATTGATCAAGAAAATGTTTGCGTATTGCCTGGGAGACGATGGGACGGGCCTCATCCAATGCCGATTTTCCAACGGTAGTGATGATGACTTGAACACCGCGATCTGTGTCTAATGGTTTCCTCATCACAAGTTTGCGTTTTTCCATCCGCGTCAGATGATGTGACAATCGACTCTTATCCCAGTCCATTGATTCGGCCAGCTCCTGTTGGCGAAGGCTGCCGTCCCCTAGAAGGACTAACCGGTCCAATATCCCATAATCGCCCTCTGATAGTCCGGTGTGCTCGGACATCTCTTTTATTACGCGACCGAAGATGCTGTGAAAGGAGCCTTTCCACATATACCATAATTTCAATTCTTCTTTGTTTAGTTCGCTCTTATCCATGGGAACATAATAGCATGGTTGACGCGTCAACTTCAATATGCTACAGTTGCTAAAGGTTGACATGTCAACCTATGCTGATATTGAGAAGACAAAGAAAGGAACATCAATTATGGAAATGAACGTAAGTACTTCTACTCCAGTCATCTCGGTAAAGCCGGTAGTGCTGTCAGCCCCGGGCCGCGGTGAGGATTTGCAAGTGAGGGTATCAGCGCCAGCGATGGGGAGCCAATTGCCTATTATTATTTTCTCGCATGGCTTTGGTTGGTCGTCGGATGGCTACGGTCCGTTAGTCGACTACTGGGCTGCTCGTGGCTTCGTGGTCATTCAACCCACCCATCTCGACTCGAGGACGCTGAATCTTCCTCCTGACGATCCCCGTACACCCCTGATCTGGCGTTTCCGCGTCGAAGACCTGAAGCGCATCCTTGACCAACTTGATCATATTGAATCATCCGTTCCAGGACTCAGCGGACGTCTCGACCGAAGCCGTGTTGCCGCAGCCGGACACTCGTGGGGAGGTCAAACGGTCAGCATGCTGCTCGGTGCGCGCGTCCTCGATGCCCACGGCGAACCGGGAGAGAACATGTCCGACTCGCGTATCAAGGCGGGCGTATTGCTTGCCACGACCGGACTGGGCGGGGATGACTTGACTCCGTTCGCGGCAGAGCACTTCCCGTTTATGAACCCGAGCTTCTCCGACATGAGGACGCCGACCCTGGTGGTGGCGGGGGATCATGATCAATCCCTGCTGTCCACTCGGGGGCCGGACTGGTTCACCGACCCCTATTTCCTGAGTCCGGGCAGCAAGAGCCTGCTCACCCTCTTTGGGGCAGAACACTCTCTTGGCGGAATTGCCGGGTACAACGTCGCGGAAACGACGGACGAGAACCCCGAACGAGTTGCTTTGCTCCGGCAGCTCACGTGGTCTTACCTTCGCGATGCGCTCAATCTCGACGATTCCAGCTGGCTGGCAGCCCGGAAAGCTCTGGAGGAGAACGCCAATCCGTCAGGTCGTATCGAATCCAAGTAAGAGCCTGAAAGGCGTGATCAAAGCGAATCAAAGAAAGGGCCATCCCGCAAAAGGATGGCCCCAAAACTTGCCGTTATAGACAGCGCGGTGAACCGTATCATAAGTAGTTGCAAGTTTTGTGCGATAGCATGATGGGGTACCTAGAGAAGGGGCTTATGCTTGCAGAAGTAAAAGCCCCTCCGCTTTTTTGGTTGAATGGGCCCAATTCTAAGGTTGTTGAAGGTTGGGTTGAACTCAAGTAGTCGCTGCCGGGTCTTTTTATGGCATCGAATCCTGGTATTTGTCGATATATAGCGTCCCGTCCAATTGGAGCTCTGCGTAAAATACTTGATCCAAAGAATGAATGTTGGCTTTCTTTAATTGTTGGTTGAGCCAGGCAGCGGAGACATCCATTTTTATAAGGTTTTTTTCTACGATTTTGCCATCAACGATAAGCTCGGTCGGGATTCTTTGAATAGGCGTAATGGTTGCTTTTATATCTTTTTTTGTTGCAGGCAGTAGTTCTTCTTTTCTCAACACACTGAGTTTACCGTCAGGTTCCAGAATTGCAAATTCGACTTCTTCGGGTGAGAAGACATCCTTGTTCCGAAGCAGCATGATTAAATCGTCGATGTTGAGGTGCTGTTTAGCCAGTGCCTTTTCCAAAATCATTCCATCTTTGATGAGAATCGTAGGCTGGCCGTCGAGAATCTCACGAGCTTTGACGGAGCGCAATCCGGTCAATGCGATGATGAACGTCAAGAGCGACCATAAGACCAAGCTAGATATTCCTTGCAGCAGCGTGATTTGTCTGTTGACGATGATCTCGGCAGTGGTGGAGCCGAAGGTGATCCCTGTTACATAATTGAAAAACGTTAGATGTCCGACTTGTTTTTTACCGAGCAGACGCGTCAAAACGAGTAGAGCAACGAAGGACGTTGCCGTACGAAATAGAATTTCTCCATACGTCATGTGCTGAGCTCCTTGCATAACAGATAGCTTTAGATTGGACTTCATTTCCATCTCTTATACTTGTTAAGTGAAAGGAATCTAATGAACATGAACGGCTGGACGAAAGAGCAAACTAGTATGTTGCTTGCGCCAGGCAATCCTATGAAATTCAGGAACCGTACCATAAGTGTCGGCGAAAATAATGTTGTGGAAACCTAGGAGAATGTGTCGGACGTGTGGAATATTTTAGAAGGTGATGAATATGAACAAAAAAATTGGCGAATTTATTAGTTGGGCTAATGAAAACGGTTGGGATATAACCCAAAAATCGGGGTTTCAATTAAATTTAGATAGCAGCATTCTATCTAGATATAAAGAAATCCCAAATGAGTATTTGGATTTTTTAAGTGTAGTTGAAAAATGTATGGCACCAAATGAGAAGACTTGGTTTATTTGTGAGGATGAATTCAATAATAGCTCGGATAGTGCGTTTAAATGGAATGAATATGAATTGCTCAGTTTAGAAGCGGCAATGGATGATATTACTTGGAAATCGGAAATAACTGCGTGGTGGGATAATTACTTGCCAATAGTTATGTCAGTTGATGGTGGATATTCCTTCTATGCGATTGATTTAACCAATGATAAAGGGGCTATTGTACACGGATATGAGCCCGAATTCGAAGAAGTTGATAAAGTGGCAAACTCTCTTGAAGAATTTTTAGAATTAATTATGTCGAATTCAATAGGGTTCCAGTGATGAAATTAAACTAACGGATACGAAAGTTGAATCAAATCCATTCAGGCCGCCGATTACTTCGACGGCCTTCAGTGCATGGTTCGATAACGGAGAACATGTTGATGCGGATGTCCTAGTAGGCGCCGATGGGGGAGCTTCCAAAGTTCGTCGTCAGTACAAGCCGGGTGACTACGGGATTGGGCATGAAAGGCGTGAAAGAACCAAAAGGAGATGCACCTGTAAGTCTCGTCCTTGAGGACACGGTCTTCAACCCCGCACATTGAATTATTTGTTGTTCACCTTGAAATCCGCTTCCGGGTACTTGGCGGCCAAATCTTGCAGCGCAGAATCGTCCTTTCCTTTTAAATACCGATCGAAAAAGGCAACACTGAATTCGTTCACGATGCGGTGATCCCGCCGCGGGTCTGCGCCGCTGAGGCCTAGCAGCGGAGAGAATAACGCAAGATCGGAGTAGCTTGCATGCTTTGAATCCGGAATAAGGATCGATAACCCTCCGCCTGCTAAAGCATTGCGCGATTTTTGTATATATTCTTTTCTCGGGGCTTCGAACTCTTCTCTGCTTATCCCGCCTAACTGTTTAGCGACATCTTCGTAAGAAGTCATCACCTTGCTGTACGTCTCGTCTGAATACATCATGAAGAACGGCTTTCCGAATCCTCTGTCCGAAACCGGCGGACCATAAAACCCTCCATCCATACTAAGGACAGCCTTCACACGCGAATCATTCTTTAACATTTGCACCGTAACGGCTCCACCGAATGAATGTCCGAGCATACCGATTCGATCGATATCGATCTTACCGGTAAAACGGCCTTCAGGATCGTTCCGATTAAGCTTCTCCACTTGATCAAGCACAAAGGCAGCATCATCGGTCCAAAGCGGTATATGCTGATCGTACTGGGCATTGGAAGTCAGATTGCGGCTCACTTTGCTCACGGCTACCCTTCCGTCAGGATATACGGATGCAGCAGCTTCATAGGCATAATCGATGCCCAGAACAATATAGCCGTGGCTTGCAAGCTCCTCCATCTGGAACATATTTTGATTGCGATACCCGTTCATCCCGTGTGAAAAAATCAAAATCGGATAACGGCTTTCCGAATCCGAAAGCTTGGCTTCCAACAAAGCATGCGTTTTGATCAGCCCAAGATGGCATAGCGTAAAAGCTGGAAGGTCCATCATTTTGGATGATATGGCTTCTGTCATTTGCGACGCGTTCAGGAGATAGGGGCTCTTCTTTTCGGCGCTTCCTTGGGCGGCTGGATACCAAATTTGCGCCATCAGCTCGCGCCTATCGGCAGGGTTATCCGAATATGTTTCTCGCCGCTCATCATCAACCCAATGATAAACCGTCGTTCCGACCGCATAGGGTCCCGTCGGTTCATCAAACGAGAATACCGGCAACACCGCTGGCGGCACAACCGAGACTAACAAATATACGGTCAATAGCACCGCTTGAACCGTAACCGCAATCCGGCTTCTGCCGCCTTCCTTCCGCTTGCCAATGAAAAAATAAGCCGATAATAAGAGTGGCGTCAAGTAGGCGGGAACCATCTCCCACCGTCCACCTTCCACGACAATCTGCACAATTACCAAACTGAAGGCGATCCCTAAAGGGATGAACAATCCCCGGCCGCCTTTCTTGTTCGCGATTACCGCCCAGTACAACAGGCCAAAATTAACCACGATCAGGCCTATTTCCCAAAACCTCACGCCGATCTTCCTCCCTTTGCTATAAATACGAACCTGTTCCAGCTTACAAAAAAATTATAAAGATGAAAGGGGGAATATTATAAATTTTTTATGAATGTCGTGGAGGAATTGTCCTTCCTTTACAAGGTGGAAACGAGGCAAATATCATCGTTAAGAACAAATAAAGGGTCAGAATCCATTTGCGAATAAGACAGCTTTTTTGCCGTTCTCGTGCAATTGGCAATTTCATCGGCGTTTACCGGCGGATAAAAATATCTCAAAAAAAATGCTGCGATACCAAATCTTTTTAGTTGCATGCTCGTTATACTAGCCAAAGCAGGCTCAACGCGCGCGAACACCGAGCAGGCTGGTTATTTTTGGGGGAGGGCGGCAGCCTGTGCAAATTCAGATTACCAACTTGGGGAAAACATACGGTGCCTTGCATGCGCTAAGTGAGGTCACCTTAACGATACCAACGGGCATATTCGGGTTGCTCGGTCCGAATGGAGCGGGGAAAACGACGCTCATGCAAATTCTCGCCACCTTGCTGCCGGCTGATGAAGGAAGCGTGGAGATCGGCGATTACAAGCTGGGCCGGGACGATCAGGCGATTCGGGCGATGCTCGGGTACTTGCCGCAAGAGTTCGGTTTATACGGCAACTTATCCGGTTACGAGTATCTCGATTATGTGGCGCTGATGAAAGGAATAACGAATTCGCGCCAGCGAAAAGAGGCTGTTGCTTCGCTGCTGGAACAAGTGAATATGACCGATAAAGCGAAGAAGCGGATGGGGAGCTATTCCGGCGGCATGAAGCAGCGGATCGGAATCGCTCAAGCGATGCTCGGATCGCCGAAGCTGATGATCGTCGACGAACCGACGGCGGGGCTCGATCTGGAGGAGCGGATTCGTTTTCGCAAGTGGCTCGATCAAATGGGTAAAGATCGTATTGTCATTTTGTCGACCCATATTGCTGCCGATATCGGCAACAGCTGCGGACGGCTTGCCATGATGAAGGAGGGCCGAGTCGTCTACCAAGGCACGCAAGCGCAGCTGCTTGAACAGGTGAAGGGCCGAGTATGGACGGGAATGGTCGAGGAGCCCCAATTTGATGCCATCAAAACGTATCTGAGAATACTCTCCTCTCGGAAGACAATTTATGGCCGGGAAATACGCGTGTTGTCCAGTGACGGAACCAGGCCCTTTGAAGGCGCGGAGCCGGTGGAGAGCGGGCTGGAGGATGCTTATATGGATGTCATGAAGCCGGAGGTGCCGCTGCCATGATTGTTATTTGGAAATACGCCATCGTCGAATGGAAGCTTATGTTCCGGGGATGGTTCTGCTTGATCCTGCTGGCTGTAACAGGCGGGGCTTTTGCAGTCTCCCTGATCAATAACGCGTATGCGGATGATATCGGGTGGTACACCCTATCGAGCTCATACAAATTCATGTGGTTTATGTTCATGATGGCGCCGTTTTTGGCCATATCGGCAGCGCGAAGGGATATATCGGCGAATGTTCGTTCGAAGCAAGACACTTTGCCCTATCGTTCCGACCAATTGATTTCGGCCAGACTGATTGCCTTGATCATTCCGCTGGGCGCGATCTCCCTGCTGCCCGCGTGCTTTTACGCCTATCAGGCTTTGCGTGCGGGAATGGAATTTTCATCCATGGCAACGGGACTATCCATGCTCGGCTCATTCGTCATTCCAACGACCTTTACGATCTTGCTCGGCTATTGGATCGGCACTTGGACCCGCAACCGCATCGTTTATTTGTATGGCGTGGCGGTTGTCGCGGCGGTTTTGTTTTTGACCAAAGTTATTTTTCTCAAATGGATGCCGGCCCAGTGGACCTATTTGGCTGATATTGGATTAACCGACTTGACCGGCATGAGCTTTTATTCGGAATTGTGGGGCTTTACGGACGCTGCGGCATACGGGCTTCTCCGTTTGTTCCATACCGCGCTGATCATTCTCCTATTCGGAGCAATCGTGTACAGCGCGAAGAAAAGAAGAAAGGAAAAGGGCCGGAATACCGTCCTGTTCCTGATTGCCTCCACAGCCGTCGTCGCCATGGTTATGAGCGTCCTCGGCTATGCGTCCATATGGAAGGATCGTACCGAATCGTCCAAGGAAAATTTCGCATTTTACAGAAATCTGCTCCAAGAAAATCCTTCGGAGATCAATCGAGTGGCTATCGAACGGTTTCTGGCAGGCGAAGCACCGGACCCGAACGCGAATCCGCTGACGCAGCAGCATAAGAACATGCTCCTTCTGGGCCGGAAGTACGCCATGCTGACGGCGCTCAAATACGATTTGAAGGTGAACATCGGGGGAAAGCACCGCATGGAAGTGCAGAGCGCAATCCAATTGCAGCATGGAGGCCAGGAGGCAATTGACCGCTTTCCGTTGTCACTCCGGCATCATTTCCAAATCAAAGAAGTAAAGATCGAAGGGATGCCGGCAGCCTTCGAGTGGGAGCCCGGAGAGGATGTCGTATGGATTGTCCCGGCTCGGCCCATTCAGCCTCGCACAGTGGTGGAAACAACGATGGAATATGCGGGTACGATCAATGACTGGTATGATCCGCAAGGCTCCGGAGGAATCGGCAGCTCCCTTGACGCCCGTTGGGAGCGAAGAGTTTTTGTCGATTCAGAGAAGCTGTTTCTGCCGGGATATTACGGATGGTACCCTTACCCGGGAACCGACAGGTTAGCCGAACTGGAGCAAGTACGCTTCGACGAAAGACTGTCAAGTCCCGTTGTGGATGAAGCCGTTAGAGAGAGCGAGACTTACCGGCAGCCTGCCGATTTTCATGTGGAGGTTGAAGCGAGCGAGCGGATGCAGATTATAGCGAACGGGGAGAAGATAAGTTCCCAAGCAGCGAATGGGAGGCAGCGTATCGAATTCGATGCGTCGGGTGTTCGCGGCTTCAACCTCATTGGCGGGAATATGACCGAGTGGACGGAATCGAATCATCAGGCAACGGTTTCGATCGTTTTATCGAATCAAATTCCTCCGACCCGTGCAAAGAGCATTGCGGGAAACCTGCTTGTGCATTATACGGAGCTGTCCCAAATAGCGAAGATGCTCAATCCGGATGCTTATTATCCGAGCCGCATCCATTTCATCCGCACGGATTATCCGGGTCGGGTACAAAACGAATCGTTCAACAACCAGCTGTTATACAGATCACCGCCGATCAAGGGTGAATCTCTTAAACCGATGGATAGCAATGGCTTCAACTATTTGTCTTATCCGAACCATCCTGCTTCGATGACCATTAACGGCTTGTCATATTTCGACGAGGATCTTGTGCGGGCAACGGTTCTTGATGCCAACGTCATGTCCGTCCCCCTATTAAAGCTGGCCGGATATATGACGGAAGCGATATCGCAAGCGATCAGGCATAACGGCACCACGCAGGACGGACCGTTGTTTATCCCGAGCAGGCATAAACTGAACGGTGCGCCGCATCCGGTTTATTTGGCGATGAACAACGTGTATGAAGCGTTCGGAAAAGCGCGTTTTCCCGAGGCGATCCGGCAAATATACGAATACGCGCGCCGTT
Organism: Paenibacillus sp. JNUCC 35; assembly: GCF_058269095.1. NCBI lineage: Bacteria > Bacillati > Bacillota > Bacilli > Caryophanales > Paenibacillaceae > Paenibacillus > Paenibacillus sp. JNUCC 35. Next base: position 126,572 of record NZ_CM177771.1, read on the forward strand.
ATGAAGGAAACGAACAAGATGTCGATAAGGATTTCATCGTATTTCTAAAAAGTTTGGCCCCATAACTAGGAAGGGCAGAAGGAGGCCGTGTGGAATGAAAGAGAATAGACGTTTTTTATCTCCGTGGCAGAGCGGCCGCGAAATTGCCGCACATTCGGAGAAGGCGCGAAGCGGTACGGAAGCTTTGCTTCACGTGGGCATGGCGATTCCGTTTCTTTATTTCGGTATCCCCGTCATCGCCGCGCCGTTTTACCCGGGTTATAGCTTTATAAGGAATACCGCAAGCGATCTCGGCTCCAATCACGCCGTCTACCCGTTGCCGGTCAATGTGGCGATTATTTTGCTCGGAATCGCGACCCTTATTGCGGCTTTCGGTTTTTTGCGTGCGTTCCTGCGGCTTGGAACCCGCCCATTATTGGCGTGGATCGCGTCGATAGCCGTTTGTTCCAACGGACTCGGCTCCCTGTTATCGGGCATATTTCCGAGTCCCGACCCGAGACATGGCGGAGGAATTTGGGGGATCGGCTCGTTCCTACTGCCGTTTATTTTGGCCATCGCATTGTGGAAGCAAAGCGATTCGCGGCTTTTGAAAGGCTACCTCGTCGCCAATATCTTGTTGTTTGCGGCTATGATCCCGATCATGAGTGGAATGGTGGAAATCGACAAATCCATGATCAGGGGGCTGCTACAGCGAATAATGGCATTTACAGCTTTCGCTCCGATTGGAGTAGGGGCCTATATGCTCCAAAAGCGGTTACGGTCGAAGCGGCAAGCCGCTAAGATTAGTCTCGACAAATAAGAGCCAAAGAATCGAGCCGGTAGAAGGGAGGGATGCCGATGATTTCCGACGAGGAGCTGTTAAACCAGATCGCAGGTGGGAGCGAGGCCGGCTTGGAGGCGCTTGTGTACCGCTATCATAAACCGATTTACGAATATTTGCAGCGTATGCTGAATGACAGATCGCTAGCGGAAGACTTATGCCAGGAATGCTTTATCCGCGTATGCAAGACCGTAAGGACGGGACGCCTGCCGAGCCGGTTTCGCCCATGGATCTACCGCATCGCCACCAACCTGTGCAAGGACGTTTGGAAGTCGTCGGTTTATCGCAAGGAGTCGTTATGGGGAGCCGATAAAATGTCCCTTCATTCGGCCGGCGACACGGTTTCGTCCATTTTGGAGCGGCAGTGGGAACGGGAAGCGGTTATTCGAGCACTCGGCAGGTTGGCTAATGACGAGCGGGAAGTGATCGTTCTTAGGTTTTATCACGAGCTCAAGCTGGACGAAATCGCGGAAATTTTGGAGCAGCCGTTAGGCTCGATCAAAACGAAGCTTTATAAGACATTCAAAAAGATGGCCCATCTATTGAAAACGGAGGAGGTGGATCCGCATGGAAAGGCGCATTCCCCCGAGTGAACGGACACAAGACATATGGAGGGAACTGGAGCCGAGTTTCCGCGAAGAAGCGGATAAGGGCGATGCGGGCGGATCTGGCTGGGAAGCGTTCGAGGAAACCGCGCGCGGTTTGGAACGATATCAGGTGGCAGGTCCGTCTGATGAACAGACGAAGGCGCTTCTCGCACGCTTGACTCCGCTAGTAGCCGAGCCGGAGCGGCCCAGGTTTGCCGACCGTCTGCCGCATGCGGAGCCTGGAAGCGCGCCGCTATGGGTCGCGCTCATTCGCTTTATCGCGCCTCAAGTTCGGTTGTTTTCCAAGGCGTTCTGGATCGTGTCGGCGGTCATCATGATTTTCGGCGCACTCGCAATGCCTCTTGTCGGGCGCGGGGGGATCAATAGCTTCGTCTTCGTATCGTCATTTGTAGCCGGAATCGGCGTCTTCTATGCGCTGAGATCGTATGGCATGCCGATGTCCAAGCTGGAGGCGACTTTCCCGGTCTCTCCGGTTGAGATGATGATGGGACGGCTGGGCATTATCGTTCTGTATGACATGATACTGGCTTTGGCGGCAAGCGTCCTCTTATCGTTGACCGGTCAGACCGGTTCGTTGTTCGCATTTATCATCGGTTGGTTGGCGCCTTTATGCTTGTGCACCGCGCTGGCATTTGCCGCCATCGTCCGTTTCGGGCCGCAGGTTGGAGCCGGTTTGACGCTAGTGGTATGGACGGCGGAATTAACGCTCAGGGACTTGCTCGGACCTTTATACTTCATGAGTGACACCGGTTATGCATTTTGGGGAAGCAGCCGCATGATCGCATTCGCGATAACGGCGATTCTCTTCTTCGTCGCTTGCCGGACCATCCGAAACGGCGGGAAAGGGGATAAAGGGCGATATGATCCGGCTTGATGTGTGCAAGGCGGCGTTCCGCCATTCGTCGTCGGCTCCTTGGGTGTTTGAAGGTGCGGAGTTTTCCTTGTCGCCGGGAATCATCGCTTTATTCGGCCCCAACGGAAGCGGCAAAACGACGATGCTCGAATGCATCGCCGGCATCCGGACATTCGGCAAAGGCGACATTCGGTTCACGCTGCAGGATAGACAGCTCGGGGGCAAACGGTTTCGGGAACGGCTCGGCTACGTTTCCCAGCAATTTGCCTTTTACGAGGAAATGAAGGCGGAACATTTTTTGACTTATACCGCGGAAATGAAGCTAATCCCGCCCCGTCTGATTCCGGACAGAGTAGCTGAGGTGCTGGCGGACTTTGGCCTTGCCCGATTCGGGCAATTCCGCATCCAATCATTATCCACCGGGCAAAAAAGAAGATTGTCGATCGCTCAAGCGATGCTAAGCGATCCGCATTTGCTGCTTCTGGATGAGCCTCTGGAAGGGCTGGATTTAGAAGAGCGGGCCCAGGTGATGGATCTCCTGCACGAACATGCGAGCGGCTGCATCATATTGCTGGTCGGTCATATGTATATGGAGATCGAGGATTGGGTCGATCAGGTGCTTTTCATGGCGGATGGAGCCGTGTCCGGGCCGAAATCGCCGCAGCAGTGGAAATCGGCCACGCTGCACGAGGCGCTCGGGAATGGCCGGGACGCGAACATTCCCGCGGAGCGGATGCCGACGTTGGAAGAGGTATACCTGGAGTTCGCAAGACGCCGGAGGCGCCATGATTGAAAGACATTTCGGCTGCGCCCGGCAGACTGGCCTCCCTAGAAGTAAACACTTTCGGCGGTGAATTTAAAGGAGTGCGTAGAAAAAAGAAGTTCAGGAGCTGTCGCGCCGCGACAAGCTCCTTCTTACTTTTCCGCCGGTAGACCCGTTAAGGTGAACCCTACCACAAATAAAGCAAAAATATGAAATCATGATTTTTTTAGGGAATCAATTTATCATGTTTTATTGGAGATGAAAGTACAATTAATGTAGTGGATTGCGCCTGAATGGCGAATTGGAACCTGATCAACGTCGAAGGAAAAACTCCCGATTCGCCTATTTTTATTGCCAATGCGGGCGATATCGAGTTCAAATAGTAGAAATAAACGCGATCATTTTACATTAACGGGTTGTTGTTGTGTCACACAATGAATCATACCGCCATCTTTATAAAGTTCCCTCACGTCAATTCCAATAACCTTACGGTCAGGGTATAGTTTCTGGATTGTAGCGTTTGCGGTTTTGTCATTCGGATCATGATAATTTGGCACTAATACAACGGTATTTCCAATGTAATAATTGATATATGAACCTCTGTAACCCAAGTTCTTTCCGTTATTTAGCACGACATTGTTTTTGGTAATCGGTAAATACACATATTGATAAGGCTTGTTAAAGGCATTCTTAGCTTTCATTAATGTGTTAATATCCTTATTGGAGACGCCCCATTCTTCCAAATCCTCTTCTTTCATTGTAATCAATGTAGACTTATCATGAAATTTAGCGAAACCATCAATATGGAAGTCTGTAATATCCAAATTCGGCACACCATCTAACCAAATAAAATTCGTAGCACCAAGATTTTCTTTTATTGTCTCCTCAATTTCTGCTTCTGATAATTTAGGATTTCTATTCTTATTCGTAACTGCACTGCGTGTTGATAAAAATGTACCATTTCCATCTAATTCAAATGCGCCGCCTTCCAGTACAACATCATTTAAATTAATTCTTTCCATTCCTAACTGTTTACTTAGTTTGTTGGCAATGGCGGCATCTTTTTTGTACGGGGTTTTCTTGCCCCATCCATTAAAGCCCCAGTCCATAAGTTTAAGATTGTTATCTTTGTCGTATACAAAAATCGGAGCTGTATCTCTTGCCCACACATCGTCCGTAGGAATAATATAGAAGTCAATTTTGTCCATATTGATACCCTCATCATACAGAAGATCATAAATATTTTCTTTTTCGTATTTATCGTAGGCGATAATATGAACATTTTCCCCTTCGCTTAAAGCACTTGCCATCTCGATCCAAATGGATTCGAGCTTTTCTTTATGACCGTTACCATAGGTGAAATTATGGGGCCACTGCAACCAAGTGCCTTCATGTTTGCTGCTTTCATCAGGCATGGTGTAGCCTGCATTTTGTTTTTTCATGGTTTGACCCTCATCAGCTTTGCTTTGCGTACATCCTAATAAGATCCCAGCCGTTATTAAAGCCCCGGTGCACAATACAATCATCTTATTCATGTCCAAATCTCCTTGCCTTCTAGTTGCTTTCTCTTGTAGTAGAATAAGCTTTGACATTATGTCAAGGTCAAGCAATTATGATCTTGCTTCATTGATAAGGGGGAAACAGACTTGTGTCACATACTCCTCCTCAGGACAATCACATTCTGAACCTTTCAAGTAGGTTTCATAAGGCGCCCCGTCCAAATCGTAGCCATTGCTTTCTAACCATTCTTCAAGAGCGATATGTGCGTATCCAATATAGTCATAACTTCCGATATGCAAGGTAGTGGCAATGAACTTTCTGGGGAGTGTCTTGATCTGCCAATCACATGATGTATCTTCGTCATTCATATGCACGATCGGGATTATCAGCTCAACATCGCTGTGATCTGGGGTATATTCTTCATCGAGAAAAATAGCAGACGGGACACCAAGTAAGTGAATATTACTCTCCTCTGCCTTCTCGTATAAGGAATCAATATGCTTGTCCATGTTAGCCATATTCATCTGAATCCGTTGACTTAGGATACGGACCTCGTTTCTCATGCCGAGCAGGATATCATAAGATCTTCTTTCTACTGGAACTAAGTCCACCCTGTCTTCAATCATTTCTTGCATTTCTGCGATAATTTGTTTAAATCTATTCATCTCATTTGATAATTCATGAATTTTCGAGTGAATCAATCTGGTCAACGATTCCCTGTCTGGTGTCTGAAGGATCGTTCTAATTTCCGGCAGGGAGAATCTATATTCTTTCAGCTTCTTGATCCATAACGCCGTCTCTAATTGACTCTTTTCATAATATCTATACCCGTTCGTTATATCTACATGTACTGGTTTTAAGAGTTCTTCCTTATCATAGTGTCGCAACATGCGTGCGCTCATTTTGCAAAGCTGAGAAAATCTGCTGATCGTGTACATATTACTCTCTTCCTTCGTAGGGTAGTTCGCCATTATCTTATTCTAATCCATACCATTTATACAGAACCTATTTAATAAGTATACATATCTAGGGGGACTTCGATAATAATGAATCTTATCGTCGCAAATGGCAAATCCAAAAGAATGTTTGACGCAGGAATCCGGCGGATGCGGCTATTCCTTTATGAGTAGCGTAAAAACAGATGCTTAATGAAGGAGGGTTGAGTGGGGGAAATGGGGCGGTATATCAAATTTTTTCACGCGTGTAAGGGGAAAGTGAACGAACTCCATCCATGGGGAAGAGAATGTCCCCTATTGAAGCAGCGCTGGACGCTCTTTCGGAAGAGAATGTTCATATCATCGCACGTCCAACACTTACAATTGTTCAGGCTTTCATAAGAGCACCCAACTAGGTGCCCTTTAAAATTCGTTTTTAGAGTGATACGGTGAACCGTATCAGAAGTAAGGCGAAATGATTCCCCGCGATGAGTATCCCTCGTCGTTTCCCCTCAGGTAATGTTAAAGCCCTTGCTGCGCATGTATTCGGTCATGGCGCCGAGCGGTATTTTCATCTTCAGAATGTCAATGTGCTTTCGCGACCACCCATCATTGCGATTGTTCTCGCTGCGCGTCTGGTAGTAGTGGTTCATGTCGCTGTCGTAAGCTTGGACTCGTTCAAGCTGCTCCGTCTCGGAGGGGTAACGGTTCTCGAAATAGACGGCTTCCAAGGGAAGACGAGGCTTTACTTCCGGCTGCTGGTCGGGTACACCGACGGCGATGCCGAAGAGCGGAATGACGTACTGAGGTAGACCGAGCATGTCGTCAAGCCGTTTGATGTCTTTGTTGACCGCGCCCATGATGACAGCGCCGAGTCCAAGCGATTCTGCGGCCAGAACGGCGTTCTGTGCTGCAAGCGCGGCATCGATGACAGCGATTTGATAGAAAGCGGAGCTTTCCAGCATGATCTGCATATCCTGCTTCTCCTGATTGGTACCCATGGCCGTCAGTCGCTGAAGGTCCGCGCAAAAAATAAATAGGTGTCCGTTTTCCTCGATATACGGTGTCTTCGTGATCTCACGCAACTCGTGTTTCAAAGCGGGATCGGTAAGACCGATAATCGAGTAGGCCTGCATGAAGCTGGAGGAAGAGGCCATTTGGGCGGCACGTACGATGGTTTCAATCTGGAAGGGCACCAGCTTCTCGTTCTTAAATTTGCGGATCGAACGGTGATTCATGATGGTTGCCAGCACTCGGTTTGTCGTGGAAGCGGATTGAGTCGTCATAAGGGGGCCACTCCTTCGTTGTTATTGTTTCCTGGAAACAAAATAACATAGGGAGAGAGATTCGTCAATATTGTTTCTTGGAAATATTATTTACGGACATGGATTCTTTTTTGCTATACTTAGGGGCATATGTAACGGATGAAAGGTGGCGCGGAAGGATGAAGCAGGCTCACGATGAAAGGTTGCTGCAGGAAGTGTTTGAAGCTTTTACACAATTTGCGGAGAAAATACAGCAAGACGACGACGAAGAGAGGGCATGGCTGCTGGCGCAATGCTCGGATCCGCAGATACAGGCTGTATTGCGCGAGATGACACCTACGATGTTCCATGTGCTGGATGCGATCGGCAAGCTCGGCCGAGCGAACGGCAGCACGTTGTCTAGCCGGTTCGGCATTCCGAAGGGTACCATCTCTAAGCTGACGAAGCGTCTTGCTTCGCGCGGTCTTATCGTGACCGAGACGATTCCGGGAAACAAGAAGGAGCTGCATTTTGCGATTACGCCATCGGGCGAGAAGATCTACAAGCTACACGAGCAGCTGGACGAACGTATCCAGGCGGGCGCTACCCGTTTCATGGCGGGCTATACGGAGGAGCAGCTGACGTTCATTAGAGATTTCATGCAAAAGCTGGTCTCGAACTCGTTTCTTCAGCTTGATGAATAGCCAGCAGGAGTCCTAGTCCGCCGCTTCTTTTTTTACGGAAGGAAGAGGACATCATGAACCTGAGTAGGCTCCCCAAGGCCGGGAAAGAAAAGGGTCAGAAGTGTCGGTGCTGGCAGCGTACGCGCTTCTGACGGTGCTTTCGCTTCGAAGAAAGGAAGATGCCCCTACTCTACAACGTGCAGGATAACAACAACATGCTAATCAATGATTGACTTGATTGTTTTAGCTATAGTATTATTTCTTCTTTATGTATTTCAAAATGAGGAGGCGGAAGTTAACAAAATGTTTGGAATAATAAATTACGAAGTATTTTTGCTTACAGGAATTCTTTTAAATCTAATTCCTGGAGCTGACACAATATATATTGTTGGAAGAAGTATTTCACAGGGTAGAAAAGCTGGAGTGTATTCTGTTCTCGGTATTATTAGCGGATCTTTAATCCATACTTTATTAGTTGCCTTTGGTTTGTCAATTATACTTACAAAGTCCATTGTATTATTCAATTTTATTAAAATAGCTGGAGTTACTTATTTAGTTTATCTGGGAATTAGAATGTTACTGGATAAATCAAATATAAATTTTAGTGAATCGAAAACAAATAAGCACAACCCCAGAAAAATATACATACAAGGGATGTTGACAAGTCTTACAAATCCGAAAGTATCTTTATTTTTCCTATCCTTTCTTCCACAATTTATTGATACAAAGGCTTCTGGCCCAATCCCATTCATAATTTTAGGACTCACATTTTCGTTCACCGGATTCATTTGGTGTCTTTTTGTTGCTTATTTTTCCTCTATCATCACTAAGAAGATGAATGTAAACCAAAGAATGGGTACCTACTTAAACAAAATAACTGGAATTATATTTATCGGATTAGGGTTAAAATTACTTGGATCGAAAGCACCTCAATAAATTTGGCAACATAGTTGATAAAAATTTACTTCGCTAAGCTAACGGAACACGATAGTTGAATAAAGTTAGATCAAAGAAGGGCCATCCCGCAAAGGATGGCCCTAAACGTGGTATGTCGTCCCGTGGAAAGATCACTCCAATGCTAATGATGGTCTATCCGTTTGTACTAAGCGCCAACAAGCGTTTTAGGTGATCGTCAATAAATTGATTATCGGAACTGTTGATTCCGCGACCGGCAAAATGGCCCCAGATCGACTCGATAGGATTAAAAACAGCATTAGGCATAAGCTTAGCCTCGTATTCGTTATCGTCCGCCGAGCAGAAGAGATCCGTGCTCCCTGGCATGATGCAGGCAAGCGCTTTAATGCTTTTGAGTGCCTTATTGAAATCTCCGTTATAAGAGGGGTTTGCACTAATATCTGCATTTTGTCCGGTCCATAACATGGCTAGGACATTGTGCGGGTCCATCTTCATAAAGCTATCTTCCCAGACGCCAACTATAAAATCTGCCAATGAGTCAAATCCCAGCTCACGATATAGTTCCTCTCTGTAAAACGCCTGCGATACAAAGTGCCGAAGCCATTAAACAATGTGCCATTACGGGAATCGGTATTGCCTTTCTTCCTGAAATAACAGCGAAAGCCGAAGTTGAACGGGGCGAACTTGTTGCTCTTCCTTGGCAAGGACTTGCACGTGTATACACAGATGTTATGGCATAAAGACAAGTGGCTTTCACCCATCATGTTATCTTTCATAGAAGCAGCAAGGGAGGTTCTCGCAATAGAGGAGGAGAATAAAACCGTTTAACCTATTCAGCGATAGGAAAACACCTATTCACCTGCGGGCTATTTGACCCTCGATCCGCAGCTGTTGCAGAACAAAAACATGTATCGTTAACCGAAATTCAAAATAAATTAAATTAAAAGCTACCGTATCACAAGTAGGGCGAAAGTCCCGCTGGGCTCAAAATTGCATATTCACCTCAGAGGCTACCCGACGAAGGGTGGCCTTTTAACTGCAGCTGTAGACGCTGGGAATAGCGCCTCAAGTAGCTGCCGATCATACTTTTTCAAACTGGGGCATCCAGCAATTGACAGCACTCATCCCTCGTGGTATATTGTGCATGCACGATATACACAATCCTAAAGAGGAGGTACGGTATGCTGGCTTTAGACATTCGCAATTTAAATAAGAAGTTTCCAAACTTTCAGCTCCAAGATGTGTCGTTTCAGCTTGAGAAGGGATATATTATGGGCTTTATCGGCACCAACGGCGCAGGCAAGACAACAACTATCAAGTCGATCTTAAACATGTTTCATCTGGATGGCGGAGAGGTACACATTCTGGGCAAAAACATGGCCGAGCACGAACTTGAATTGAAGCAGGACATCGGATTCGCCTTTGGCGGCATCGATTTCTATACGCGAAGCAAGATCAAGACGTTGACCGATGTCATTAAGAATTTCTATAACAAATGGGACGATGAGACCTATTACAACCACCTGAGAAGATTCAAATTGGATGAGAACAAGAAGATCGTCGAACTGTCGACAGGGATGAAAGTGAAGTACAGTTTGGCGGTTGCCTTGTCCCATGGCGCGAAGCTTCTCCTTCTCGATGAACCGACGAGCGGACTCGATCCGGCCGCAAGAGACGATCTACTCGATATTTTCCAAGAGATCATCGCAGACGGCGAAGTCAGCATTCTTTTCTCCACACATATCACATCTGACTTAGAGAAGTGTGCGGATTATATTACCTATATCGCAAATGGGCGAATTATCAACAGTGCCGAGAAAGAAGAATTTAAGGAGTCTTACCGGCTGCTGAACGGTAGCGAGAGCCAACTGAACCAAGTGAAGGATCGGTTGATCTCCTACAAGACGAATTCGTTCGGTTTTACAGGATTGATTCACGCAAGAGACTATGATCCCTCTTCCGACATCAAAGCAACCATACCGAGTCTTGAAGAGATCATGATTTACTTCGCGAAGAAGGAGGATGCGTATGTATAACTTATTGAGGAAGGACTTGAAGCTAGGTGTTAACCCGATGCTTTTTGTACTGCCTTTTCTAATGGGTGCCTTAATGCTTGTTCCGGGCTGGGTTTATTTTATTGTGATCATGTACTTCTTCTGGATTACAATGCCGAATATGTTCGCCCAATTTAGAGCCCAGAACGACTTGTTGTTCACCACGATGATACCTGTAACCAGGACAGACTTGGTGATGGCCAGGGTGTCCGTGATTGCCATCTTGGAAGTATTGCATATTGTGATTGCCATGATCTATGGGTTTTTCACGATCCGTTTATACCCGAATGTGGACTACTATTTCTTTGCGCCGCACCTGGGTTTCTGGGGACTATGCTTTATCATGCTGGCGATCTACAACCTCTTCTTGTTCCCCATGTATTACAAGACCGCGTATAAATATGGGCCTGCGCAGCTTACGGCCATTGCGGCGGCTATGGTTTTTGCCGGTGTCGCACAATGGGTCGGAATCGAGAGCTCTTATGTGTCCGACATCTTCAACGGGTCTGGTGCTGACAATACGGCGCTTCAAACATTCATTCTGGTCGTTGGAATCGTGATTTTCATTGCCTTCACATGGATTGCTTATCGAATGGCGGTCAAACGATTCCTGCAAGTGGAGATCCAATGAACATAGCAATTTCGAACACATCCGAAAAACCGATTTATCAGCAGCTATTCGAACAGATCAGCGCTCAAATTCTCAAAGGCGAATTAGCGAGCGGCTATTGTCTGCCGCCTATTCGCCAAGCAGCCCAGGAGCTGCGCATTAGTGTCATCACCGTCAAGAAGGCCTGGGAAGAACTCGAGCGATGCGGCTTGATCAATACTATAACGGGCAAGGGGTGCTTCGTAGCCGAATTCTCGTCCGACGAGATGCTGCGAATACGCAACGAGATGGTTTCGAAGCAAATGGCCAGCGACACTGCGTACTACAAATCTTTTGGCCTAAGCTTGGATGAAGTGATTGAACTTTTGAAGAAGGTTTATTCATCTTGAATCAGAAGGGACTGAAGAATACTGAGAAAGTTAGATAAAAAATTTTATATAGGAGCGATCCTGCTTATTGCCGGGATCGTGTGGGCGATTGCGACCAACCGTATTGGAACGACTGAATGGATATTGTTACTAGTAGGAGTCGTGATAGGCATCCTGGCGGGGACGATTCAAGGGTGGGCAATCGCTCAGAAAGAACAAGGGAAAGTCGGCGCGGGCAAGAGGGTGTTCTATATCGTGGGTACAATTGTCGTGCTTGTTGCTGTGAAAGTCGCACTAAATATAATGTTTCCATCGTATCTAGCAACGAGCCAGGCCGGAATCTGGCTGTCGATAGTTTTTGCCGTTGGGGGTCTCTTCCTCGGACGTGCTTTGTACGACCGAACTCTGGCTCGATAAGGAAGTGCTCAGCAAAAAGTAAAGACGAGAAAAAGTTTAAGCAGTTACCGATAGAGAGAGAACTCCCGCGCCTAAAGGCCGGGAGTTCTTCGCACAACTGGTTCTAATTATTCCAAGTCCAAAACTTCGTACCCTGCGATATGAATAGCCTATCAAGCCAAATATCAAACGGGATCTTGAAAACATAAGATGGGTTGTTAAAAGCTTCTTCATGATCGTGAAAATTTAGGTGCGTGTTACCTTGGACCACTATTCGCTCTACCACCGCGTACCTGTTTCATCCGTCCACTCATAGAGATCATCCATATTACAATCAAAGATGATTGCTGCCTCTTTCGTTTTTACTAAAGAAAGTTTCCTTTCTCCCTTTATGACCTTATGAACGAATGAGTCTGTAAGCTTAAGTCGTCGGGCCAATTGGGCTTGTGTCATTCCGGCTTGCGCCAGGAGTAGTGGTAAGCGGCTCCTCTCGATCCGGATCAAAATGATATACCTCCCCGTTGCTTAATTCTGACTCAAATTATAGGTTTACAGCAAGAAGGTGTAAAGCTAGGCGCAAGCGCGGGGATAAGTTCTGCTACGCAGGGCGGCGGCGAAGGAACCTGCAGTGGGCAAGCTTGGGCTCTGTGCAGGCTGCCAGGAGATTTTGATCGGAAAATAGAAGTTTCTCCACAGCCTGAGCCGCTATACACGCGGCTTTTGATTTGTGATTAGAGAGGACGATGATTTTGCCCGGTACCAGGCAAGGGACTCTTTTATGATATTGAGGAGTGCAAACAACACGATGGCGTTTATGGAATATTCTTTCACCCTGGGCCAGGACGACACTAGGGTTTTGAAGCTACTTCCTTCGGTGGGCAGAAGGCTCGAGGCGGTCAAATCCTGGATGAAATGGGGATTCCATAGCGCTTTATCCGCAAGCATAATGCACACAAGCACCGTTGTAATAATCGTCATCACGATATGGAAAGCCAGCAACTTGCTCGATCTATAACGCACAATAATTCGGACGATTTCCCTTGTAATGGCGAATGCGGCCACGATCCACAGAAGCGGCAAATAGTGTCGGAATACATCGTTGTTCAGGAACGGAACGATCGTGAACACGCCATCGTGGTTCCTCCAAATCCCGAGCAGATTGGTCGAATTGAGACAAATCACCATGACCACAATGGTAAAAAAGATGCCTAAGATGGGCCTCCTCCTGTTAATTTTCATCTTTGCATCCGGAATCGGCGGTAAATCGGAGGGCCTCCACGCTTTTTTCCTGCTGCCGTTACCGGCGATATTTATCCGCTGCCTATACTCCATCCAAGCGAATACAACGGTGACCCAAAAGAATCCTTGTGCAGCACCCGTAACTAGAGAGGCCAGGTAGCTTGTAACGGGGTCTAGCCTCCCCGAATGTGAAAGGAATGTATCGATGGTGAAAACGGCGGTTAGCCCTATGACGATCGAAACCAACACAATCTTTATCGTAGTCAAGTAAGCGTCGATCAACATAGGACCGATCAAGTAACGCTCGTACCCGCGATACTTCGCGGCCAGCTCATTCGGATGGCCTAGCTTGAGCAGCACGCTTTCGACATCCTCTTTAGATGCTTGGCCAGTTGGTATGCGCTCCTCCAGCATATCTTCAATGAGGCTTTGCAATTCCCGTTTAATATCCTCTCTTTGCTGCTCAGGCAGACGCTGCGTCACCGCATAAATATAACGGTCAATTACTTCCATGCTGCTCTCCTCCTCCAAGATCAGTCAAAATGCCTTCCATGCTGGTGACTAGCTTGCGCCACTCCTGGCACAGACCCGCATATACTTTCTTCCCGAACGGGCTGAGCAAATAGTATTTACGGGGGCGCGATTCATTCGTATCCCATCTGCTCTCCAACAGCTCTTGTTTCTCCAGTCTGCGAAGCAGGGGGTACAAGGTGCCGGGATCGACGGCGATTCCTTTTTCCTCCAATAAGGGTACGAGAGAATAGCCATACCGAGGTTCGGACAATTGACTGAGCACGCCAATGACAATCGTGCCTCGCCGCAGCTCGCTTAATAACCCCATTATCGTTTCATTTACATCCGCCATATGATCAGCTCCTGGAAAATATTATACTGTGTATCACACACTATTGTAAATGGAACAATATAATTAATTTTTACTTGTGTCTTGTATCCAGATTTAAATGATTCCTCTGTCTCGCTTTCCGCAGGATGACAAGGTTTCGTTGTAATTGCCCTCAGGCCCCCTTTCATGACAAAGGAAGGCTTCCCAGTGGATTGGGTGTTGATTTTGCTAGCCGTGGACGTGAGTGAATGGAGGAACATGGTTTGGGGGAAGCTGCTCTTTTTTATTAGGTCGTGCAGCGCAACCCTCCAACGGTATTTATTTTTTCACGTTTGACTTGCATTCCCTTTGAATTTTTGATATTTTTGTTATTAACAAATTATTATTATCAAAATAGTAATAAGAGGTTGCGAGCGATTATTGGACCGATCAAAGATCTGAACGGCAACGAAATAACATAGAGCAAAGAAGGAGGCGAGTACATTGGATTTGTTGGATCGTGATGGCCTTACGGAACGCGAATTTTTGGAACAGTATCGGGTGGGGGATTTCGAGCGGCCCTCGGTGGCTGCAGATATGGTCATCTTCACCGTCACGAACACGGAGGCGGCCAGCTACCGCAAGCTTCCGGAGAAAGAGCTGCGCGTCTTGCTCATCCGACGGGGAGGGCATCCGTACATAGGCAAATGGGCGCTTCCGGGCGGTTTCGTCCGGCTAGGCGAGACGACGGAGCAGGCAGCAACGAGGGAACTGCGCGAGGAGACCGGCGTGGATGATGTCTATCTGGAGCAGTTGTACACATTCAGCGATATTGGGCGTGACCCCCGAACTTGGGTGATGAGCTGCTGCTATATGGCTCTGATCGACAGCGATCAGGTACAGTTGAAGGCAGGGGACGACGCTGCCGACGCTACCTGGTTCAAGGTAACCTATCGGCTACTGCGGGAGCGGAAAGAACTGCTCGAGAATGGGCATGTAAAAACGTATGAATATGAGCTCAAGCTTAACAGTGAAGAGGAGGAGCTTACGTCCGTTGTGGGTCGGACAGTGACGGTAAAGCCTACCTCGGCATCTACCGTATACTCCATCGTATCGAATAATGGATTGGCTTTCGATCATGCGAAAATTATTGCCTGTGCCATTGAGCGACTAAGGGGAAAAGTGAATTATACCGATATTGCCCTGCATTTGATGCCGCCCTTGTTTACGCTGACGGAGCTGCAGCAGGTCTACGAGGTTATTTTAGACAAAGAGCTGTTGAAAGCTGCCTTTCGGCGTAAAGTGGCCGATCTTGTGGTAGAGACTGACCACTACACTGAAAATGCGGGACACCGCCCTTCCCGCTTATACCGGAGAAGATTGGAGGATTAGAGATGATATACACGATCGAAGAGTTAAGAAAAGCTTATAACGCGGGAGACAAATTCAAATTTGTGTTCTTCTGGGGCCATACACCGTCACAGGACGGCAGCGTCGACAAAAGTTGTTTTAGTCAATGGTGGAAGAGCCCGTTTGTGATAGAGGGGACTGCGTATTCCTGCACGGAGCAGTTTATGATGGCTGAGAAAGCAAGGCTGTTCGGAGATGACGAAATGCTGGATGCGATCCTCAAGGCTCATCATCCCAAGGAGATGAAAGCTTATGGGCGCGCGGTTAGAAATTTCGACAAGGACGTATGGGACCAAGAATGCTATGGCATCGTCAGAAGAGGGAGTCTGGCCAAGTTTACGCAAAACCCGAATCTTGGCGGATACCTCAAGTCTACGAAAAACCGTATTCTCGTCGAGGCGAGCCCGCGGGATCGCATCTGGGGAATTGGCATGGGCCAGTCCAACCCGGACGCGGAGAATCCCATCAAATGGAGAGGCAGGAATCTGCTTGGATTCGTGCTAACCGATGTGCGGGACGAATTATTGCGCGAGTAACTTCAGGCGGAATCGGTATGGATGAAAGAAGGGGAAAAAAATGAACCGAAAAGAAATTGCAGAAGAAACCTTGCGGATCCTACGCCAGGGCTTCTATGAATATGAGGGGCGCCGGATAGAAATCGGTGCAGCGCAGAAGCATTCCGAGGAGAACAGCGAGCTGATTACGCCGGAGCAAGGAGAGGCGGTCGTAAAGGGAATAGCCCAGTTGCCAAGGCTGCCACAAACCGTAGACTGCTTCGTAGCCAACGAAGCCACGGTAGAAGCGATTGTGGACTTCGCGAAGGCAGGGAAAGGACATGTTGGTGTGCTGAACTTCGCCAGCGCCAAAAACCCCGGGGGAGGATTCTTGAACGGGGCGATGGCTCAGGAGGAGAGCTTGGCAGCCTCCAGCGGATTATATGGTACACAGCTGCGTCATGAGAGGTACTACAAGGCGAATCGGGCTTGCACATCGATGATGTATACCAATCATGCCATCTATTCGCCGGACGTCGTGTTTTTCCGCGATCAGCAGTTCAGCCTTATGGAACGGTCGGTGGTCGCTTCGGTATTGACGTTGCCTGCCGTGAACTATGGGCAGGCTGTGCTTAAGGGAGAAGACCCCCTGGAAGCGGAGCGTGTCATGAAGGACAGAATGAGGCTGGCCCTGGCCATATTCGCCCAGAAGGGTCATAGGAACCTCATCTTGGGTGCCTATGGTTGCGGTGTTTTCCGGAACGATCCGGTGAAGGTGGCCAGGTGGTGGCGGGAGCTATTAAAGGATGAAGCGTTCGGACTCCTGTTTACGGAAATCCGTTTTGCGGTATTGGATACATCCAAGGCTGGGAAGAGCGTACTTGCTTTTGACAAAGAGTTTAATGGCTGATTGGTGGGTAAGCCAGCTCCCCTCATTTATTTGCTTTTATTTTTCTCTAGCTCAGCATTTAATTTAGCATTCTCTCTCAACAAACTTGCATTCTCTTCCAATAACTTTTGTACGTCTGAGACATCCTTACCGGAAACCCAGCCATACAAATCGTCTCTTGCTGCATACTCCGGCAATTGATCACGAAGTACCATTTTAATGTGCCGTACATCTTCAACATAATAGGTAGGGATTTGTTCCATAACCGATTGCTTAAACTCTTGAAACTTCTGATAGTATTCAATTGCTGCGAAGTCGTAAGGCTTTTGTCTTAATGCTTCATCTGTGACAACAAAAGCAAATCTAGGTTTGCCCGCTTCTCCGGCATACTCATATTCCCAATGTGTATAGCTCTTAGATTCATCAGGAAGCGTTAAACCATAGAATCCTCCGAGAATCAGGATATATACATCGGATTCGTCGATCCATCTCTTCCTAATTTTCATTGGACTTTCCTTGAAAAATTGCTCGATTCCAGCAGGGATATGACCGGCTTGAAGTACGGCTTCAACAGCGGTATGTCTTTCTTCAATAAGATCGTTGAAAGTAGACGATATGTAGACTTGTAATTTTTTTCTCATAGGCCACCTATATTAAGTAAAATTATTATAAATTGTACCATAAGAACATCAACGAAGGAGCGTGCCGCGGCAGCTCCTTTCACATTTTCCAGCGATAGACACCGAGCAACATTTTTACATTGTAACGGAAGCGGGCCGCTAATGCGAGGACGGCAATGGAATCCGCATAAAAAATTCATAGTACGGTCCGGTTCGCCGCAGCCAGATATCTCCTTCATGCAGCTGCACGATGCTCTGTGCAATCGAAAGGCCAAGACCCGACCCGTGCGGCATCCGGTGGTCGTTCCTCGATTCGTCGGCTTTATAGAATCGGTCGAACAGCCTTTTCTCCTGTTCAGGCGTAATGGCCAAGCCCGTGTTGGCGATAGACAGTACGATCCATGTGTGCTCTGCATTCATTACGATATCGATGCTGCCCGGTTTTACGCTGAATTTGAGCGCATTGGTTAACAAGTTGTCGATGGCCCGGACGATTTTGTCTGCGTCGATACATACCTCCACTTTCCGATCGGGCAGAGTACTGTTCACTCTGATCTGATGCTGCTCAGCGAGCGGAAGGAATTCCATGATGATCTGATTCAGCATCCCGATCAGATCGACCCGGCTTTTGTCCAGAGCCACCTGATTGTTTGTCAGCCGTGTGTACTCGAATAAATCGTCAATTAATTTTTTGAGCTGGTTGGATTTGTTCAGCGCATTATTAACGTAATTCTTCAGCACGCCGCTTGTCTCCGGATGTTCGATCAGGACGGTTAAATAGCCGATAATACTCGTCAGAGGAGTCCTCAAATCATGAGATATGTTCGTTATAAGCTCACTCTTGGCTTGCTCGGCCAGCCGCTCTTTGGCGATCATCTCCTCTAGCTGTCCCGCCATCTCGTTGATGCTTGCGGTGAGGGTTCCGAGCTCATCCTTGCTTTTGACCGGCAGTCGTATGGATAGCTTGCCCTCGGCAATTTGCTGGACTCCTCTGCTCATGGTCCGGATTTCTTTCATTTTGCTGTAGGTGAACAAATAAAACAGCAGCAGGAATAACAGCAGAAACACAAGCGAGCTGTATAGAGGAGGATCCTCATATACATAACCTCGTTCTGCAAAGAGCGGCCCCGATACGACAAGAAACAGCTTCTGACCCTGATATTGGATAGGTGTAATCGCCGTATACATAGTGCCGGACTCGGGCTGATTCTCCGTCTCCCTCTGCTCATAGATAATTTGGTATAAATCGATCTTATCCTCTGTAACCGATGGGGAATGATAGACGATAGTCCCTTGCATATCGGAAAGCAGAATGCGCAGCCGGCTTGCCTCGCTCTCTCGCTTTAGCAGCGGATCGATCCCCTCCGGACCGGAGAGCACGGGTATCTGCCGCTCCATGTCGCTCAAGTGCTGTTTGACGTTCTGTTTGCTTGTTTCAAAACTGGTGAAATAGACCTTACGCGATTCCCGCGTCACATAGTCGAAGAGCAGGCTCAAAATCGTCGTGAGCACGAGGGACGCTCCGAAAGCCAGCATCAGCTTTACCCGCAGACTCTTGATCCAATCCGGTCTTTTGAGCCTAATCAATTTTATAACCCACTCCCCAGACGGTTTTGATATATTTGGGCTCCCGGGGATTGTCCTTGAGTTTCTCGCGAAGGTTCCGGATATGCACCATTACCGTTTTGTCGGATTGCAACGCGGGGTCCTTCCAGATCGTTTCGTAAATTTTGTCCACGCTGAATACATGCCCCCGGTGAGTGGCGAGCAGCTCCAGAATATCGAACTCCAGCGGAGTAAGAGAGATATCCTTGCCTTTGACCGTTACCTGGTGGCGGGGGATATTCAGAACCAAATCTCCAATGCTAAGCTCTATCGGCTGCTGCTTATCCTGCGTCTCGCTCATCCGGACTCGCCGCAGCTGCGATTTGACCCGGGCGACAAGCTCCAAAGGATTAAACGGCTTGGATAAATAATCGTCCGCTCCGCTCGTTAAGCCTAATATTTTGTCTATGTCTTCGTTCTTGGCGGAGAGCATAATAATTGGGGTATTCCGGGTTTGCCGAATTTGCATGCAGGCCTGGATCCCGTCGAGCTTGGGCATCATCACATCCAAAATGATCAGATCGAACTTCTTCTTCCGAAGCAGCTCCAAACCCGCGGCCCCATCTTCGGCTTCCATGACCTCGTACCCTTCATTTTTGAGAAAAATCTGGACAATGTCGCGGATTTCCGGCTCATCGTCAATGATTAGTACGGAGGCCCCTTTCTCGTTCTTCATTCGGAACACACCTTCTTCTTTTTACGAATCGCTTTGATAATGGCGGCACTGATTATGAAAATAACGGCTGCAGCCAGGCCATAATACCCGTATTTATACACATTATTTCCTATCCGCTCGATGTTGCCTCCAAAATAATAACCGATAATAAAATAAATCGTCGTCCACAACAGTCCGGTCGAGTAGGAAATCATCGCGTATTTATGGAACGGCATTTTATTGACTCCCGCCAAGTAAGGCAGAACATGACGAACTACCGGAAAACAGTAGCTGATCGCCAGCGCGAACGACCCGTATTTCTCGAGCAACCGATCGGATTTTTGAATGTAGGGCGCGATTTTTTTCTTCTCGCGCAAACGCTCGACGACGAGCGGCCCCATCACCCTGCCTAAAATATAACCTAATGATAACCCGGACACTACTCCCAGGTAGGTTATAACATAAGCCGGAACCGTCTGCAGCAAGTGTAGCGAACCGACCATTCCCCCCGTCATGACAACCACTTCATCCGGTATCGGCATCCCGACTATGCCCAGCCATAACGAGAAAAAGAGCGCGAAATAACCGAAGTGATGAATGCCATCGAGTATGGAATCAATGCTCATGATGTCTCCTCCAATTCTAACTTAATAATGGACAAAAGGAAAAAAAGGGAATTTTTAGACCCATGGCATTTATTTGCATGTATAGACGAAGGCCGGAGGGATGTTCCACGGAACAAGCGAGATGCTTACCTCGTCGAACGCAGCCTGCAGCATGGTTTTCATCTGCAACGAATATTGGAATGTAATGAACAATCCGTCTTCCCTTAACGTTTCGCGAACTTGCCGGATGATCTTCTCCCGATCCGCTTGCGAAAAGTTGGCGAAAGGCAGCCCCGAAACGATACAATCCACTCGGCCCGCCCCGATGCTGCTCAAGCTGTCTTTAAGCTCCAGCGCATTGGGGAACATATGGAATCCGACGAACTCTCGCTTGAGTAATTCCCTCATCTCCTCTTCCTTCTCAAAGACGGCGACTTGGCAATCCGGACGAACCAGGTCATAAATCATTTGGGTGAATACCCCTGTTCCCGCTCCCAGTTCGACTAACGTGCGCACATGATTCCAGGGCACAGGCTCCAACATTTTTTGCGTCAATCTGTTCGAGCTTGGGGCAATACTCCCGACGTCGTGGGGATTTTGGATAAATTTTTTAAGGAAGCGCCATCTATCGGTGATCTTGGTTTTTATAAAGGTGTTAGCCAGCATATGTTCATTTCAACTCCTTAATGTACTTTATCGATTATTGGCATTATCTTATCGAAAAGTTATTAGCATTTACGTCCGTAAATAATAAAGACTTTCTTAAGATCTAATGAAAAAAAGACATGCCCTTGCTTCAAGGACATGTCTTCGGGAGCATCGGCGACCGTCAACAACGGTGGAGGCGGTGGAGCAAGCGGCGGGAACGGCGCGGCTACTATGGCCACATCGGCTCAAAGCAGCAGCGCAGGCTATGTCATTCAGACGGTCATACCGTCGCCGGAAAGTATATTTTGCGATAGCGAAGAGGTGAGGCTGTCCCCAGGGGGGCCTTTTTGCTTAAAGTTTTGATATTTCCGGGGATTGTAATATGATAGAGTTGTTTCCATTATTTGCATAGAAGGCGTTGCTCTTACACGATTTAGAGAACCGTAACCTAAGGAGTGATAGAAATGGCGCGTGTTTTATTTATTAATGCGGGATCAGAGGGACATATCAATCCGACGATTGGCGTTGTGCAGGAACTTATTTCGCGTGGAGAAGAGGTGGTGTACTTCTGTATAGGAGCTTATCGGGACCGCATGGAGAAGACGGGGGCTTCGGTACGAACTATTGACGATCAACAATTTATAGAAGCCTTTACTTCCGGTGGAAAAGACTATGTACTCGAAAGAGCCAACGGTCTTTTGCTTACGGCGGATGTAGTCATCCCGACCGTCCTTGAGCAGATCCGAGGAGAGCATTTTGATTACATGATCCATGATTCCATGTTCGGATGCGGGCGTTTGCTCGCTCAGATTCTTAAGCTTCCCGCCATCAGTTCTTGTACTTCTTTTGCGCATATCGAAGAAACGTTCGATGCCCTCCTGGAACCGTCTCCCGTAAAAACCCCCGAAGAAATCGTTGAACGGTTTCAAAGCTTGACGAAAACGGTGGGCGAAAAATACGGTGTGGAGATCCGTTCTCCTTATGAGGTGTTTTGTAATCCTGCTCCGTTTACCATCGTATATACAACAAGGGACTTTCAAACGAATGAGGAGAAATTCGACCAAACGTATAAATTTGTCGGTCCGTCCCTCTCGTCGCGGCCAACTCAAGAAAATTTCGACCTGACCGCAATCAAGGGGAAAAATCCGATCTACATTTCGCTGGGGACGGTTTTTAACCAGGCGATTGAATTCTATAAGCTTTGTTTCGAGGCGTTCGGGAACACGGAGCATACGATTGTCATGTCCGTAGGAAATAAAACCCGAATTTCGGATTTGGGGGAGATACCTGATAATTTCATCGTCAAAAATTACGTTCCGCAAACGGAAGTTTTGCAACACACGAAGTTATTTATCACACACGGCGGAATGAACAGTACCCATGAAGGTCTTTATAACGGGGTCCCACTCGTTGTCATCCCTCAAAATGCCGATCAGCCGATGGTTGCGGGGCAAGTCGCCAAAATCGGAGCAGGCCTTGCCTTACACATGCAAAGCTTGACTGCACAACAACTGCGCGAAGCCGCCGATCAAGTGTTAAGCCTCCCATCTTTCAAAGAAGCTGTTGCAAATATCGGCGAATCTTTTCGGAAATCAGGCGGGTATCGTCAAGCTGTTGATGAGATTTTTGAATTTAAAAATCGATCTCATAGCTAAGTATAAAATTCTATCAAGTCTAAAAGAGAGATGCCATCTGACGGAGCCTGCGAATAGGGGAAACTTTACCTAATGTTCAAGCCTCGGGGACTTTAAAGTCCGGACCGGGGCTTTTTGCCGTCCTGAAGATTGCTCTTAAACAGACGGACGGAATCGTGATCTATCCGGGGGAGACATTTTCCTTTTGGAAGCTGATCGGGAAAACGACCAAAGCCAAGGGCTATATCGAAGGCTTAATGTTATCTAACGGGGAAGTTCGAACGGGTACGGGAGGCGGACTATGCCAACTGGCGAATATGCTGTTTTGGCTGGCTCTGCATACGCCGCTTGAGATCAAAGAACGTCATCATCACAGCTTCGATATCTTCCCGGATGATCGAAGAGTCGTTCCTTTCGGGACAGGAACAAGCGTGTTCTATAACTATGTCGATCTGCAGTTTTACAACCCGACCAACGCGGCGTTTCAATTTAAGCTGTTTTTGTCGGACGAATTTTTGGAAGGAAAGATCAGTGCCGACACCGAGCCGGAATTCGTATATAAAGTGGAAGAAAGAAATCATCGGTTTTACCAGCATGAGGACAGGTGGTACAGGGGAAATGAAATATGAAGATTAGAAATAAGCAAGGAGGATAACCGGCTGTTTAGGGAGGAATTAATGATTACGAATCATTCGGAGGTTAAATACATGAAGTCAACGAGTTAACGGAAAAAAGTTGAACCGAAATGTTATTATTTCAGTTTTTCTTGATCCACTAACAGGCAGATAGTTGAAGAAGAGGTCACTGGATCATTCGAACAGAAAATAGCGGCGTAAATGCGAACGGATGAAAAATAATGTTCGTACTTGTATCGTGAGATTTTGAATAGATGTTCCAGTAATCCCATAGTGTTTGTTATAATGAATAAAAGACTTGATTGGCGTGAAGACATGGATGAATATATTCGATTGGTGAACAAATCCGAAGATTATATTGAAAGCCATCTGAGTGAAAAAATCTCACTAGATGATTTAGCAAATAATGCAAATATGTCTAAATATCATTTCCATCGTTTATTTAGAAAATACAGTGACGAGACGGCGAAACAGTTTGTTACTAGAATAAAAGTGGAGCGATCAGGGATATTCCTCGCAGTCCGCAATGATTTGAGCATCACAGATATTGCTCTCCAATATGGCTACAATGATGCGAGTACCTTCAACAAAGCTTTTAAGAAGTATATAGGAATGTCTCCTTTAGAATACAGGAAAGCAAGAAACGACAAGAAATAGCAGATAGTCTTCCCTATACTTAAGTTAAGGGAGATGATATTAATGGAAAAACCAACGATCACAGTTGAAAATATTGAAATGAAAGTAATCTATGTACGCTTCAAAGGAAATTATGTCGAGTATAGAAAAAATAGTCGTAAGATGTTCAATGAACTTTTCAAGTTCGCAAAAAAATATGATCTAATCAAAGATAATGTCACAAAGGTAATGACTATATACCATGACAATCCTTTCGTAACTGATTCAGAAAATTTACGAACTAGTTTAGCAATGACGGTTCCATCAGATACTGCAATTGAAGAAGAAGGACAAATCGGTACGATGACTTTTGGCGGAAAATACGCAGTATTACATTATGATTTAACGCTGAGTGAGTATGAAGAAGCTTGGAAATATGCTTATTCTGATTGGTTACTTAATAAAGGCGAATACACACCGAGAGATTCATTCCCATTTGAATTATACGTTACTGAGCCACCAAAAAACTTCAAAGCCAAGAGCAAGACAGATATTTATGTTCCGATTGAGTAAAAGTACAATATTTAGGTAGCCTTTAATGTTCGTTGATACAATGTGAATAAATACACATAAACTAATAGGTGCTTTATTTGAAGAAGGCTCATTGAAATGATCAAACTTTTTTATAAAAATCTCATATTAAGCTAAAAAGAGCAACTCCATTTTGATCAATCTTTTTTCAAAATGGAGCATTTATATTTGTTGTTAAATAAGGATTGAAGGGCATTTGCTCTAGAAAATAAGTAAGCCGCCCATAGTTAGTGCGACTTTATTTGTCTTTGTCTTCTATAAGGTCAATGATATCTCTAATATCATCTAACTCTAAAGTATCACGCTTTACTACTTAGTAAGACAAGGAGAACCTTATCATAGATAATGACAAGTTTTTTTGGAAATAATGAGATAAAGTAGAAGTAAAGTTAGATTGGAGGAATTACCATGCTGCTGAAAGATACAGATCAAATGGACGATCTTAAGGAGTTTCTAATCGACTGGTATGGAAAGCATGAAAGCTCCTACGGTGTGCCGGCGGGCGAGCTTCCAGCCAATCTTCCAAAGGCGTTGCATGAATTGTATGCGTTTGCGGGTCGCTGGAAAGATGGTTCGGACGATCACCTGGAGAACTCTCCAGAGATATTTCAACAGCAGGATTGTCTCTATTCAGTGGAGCGAGTGAAGAGGGACGGGGATAAGATCACGTTTCTTGAGGAAAATCAAGCAAACTGGACTTGCCAGGTGGAGGCAGGCAACGACAATTCTCCTGTCTATTGCGACGAACGTTTGCTTTGGGATGACCATGCAGAGGGACATACCATCGTAAATGACTCTCTATATCATTTTCTGAAAAGTTTTTGTTTACAGGAGGTTGTTTTCGGCTGCAAACACCTTTATATAGTAGAAGGAAAATTAGACCCTATACAGATGTTGTTTGATAAGCCGATTGAAGATGTGTGGCTTAATGGGTACTATATTAGCCCCAAAGAAGAGAAATCTACGCATTCCTTTTACCGATGTGGGGACGTGCTGGTTATGGAGCGCTACGGTGACTTTTGGTTAGGATCTAACAGTGATTTGCCTGCAGCCTTGAATGATGAAGTCCTGTCTTCAATCAAACTGAGAAAGATTAAACCTGATTGAACCGGTTGCAAGAGTCGTAAGTCCACTAGGGTTATAGGTGTCTCTTACAAAAGTACCAGGAATAGAAATTTTATCTGGGAGGGATTGTGTTGCAGCAGCTCTTTAAAGATCTGATTAAGCAGGATGTAAAGCCGTTCCTTGACAAGCATGGCTTCGCAAAGAAGAGTTTGAATTTCAGTAAAACAACAGAAGGCCTCATCTACCTATTCAATTTTCAAAAATCCTCTGGAAATTCGGCGGACAATGTCATGTTTTATGTGAACTGCGGCATTTATGCGGCGGAGTTAGCGCAGATCCAATCGAAAGAGATTTTGACGGCGCCTCAGGAGGCGGAGTGTCACTTCAGAGCAAGAATCGGGGAAATTGCCCGGGCTGTTCCGGATCGATTCGCAATCACTCCCGATACGAATAGGGATGATTTGAGAAAAACGCTGCTAAGCGGATTGGAAGAAGTTATTCATTTCTATGATACGATGACCAGTGCCAGATCCATTGTGGATTATTACATTGCGGGTCCATTTTTGCATCTGGGCGAAGAGAGCTTTCATTTGTTGTTGCAATCCAACGATGCGGCAGCGGCTAAACGTTATTTGAAGGCTTTACATGAAAAATACGGAGCAGAAAATCGATGGACCCTATTCGAAAATAAGTACAAGGCCATCTTCAATAAATATGGAGTGGAATTTGATAAGCTATAAGCTCAGACATGATCATTGCGGTACCTTTATCTCAAAAAGCTGATTAATCGGGCAGGTGAGTTAAGTTGAAACATATCGTAAAGATATGGGGGCCAAGATCACTCCCTGCCACCACTAATTGCAGCAAAACCCGGCATCGCCCTCGAACAAAGGGTACGATGCCGGGTTGTAAACTAACGGCCAAATTCCTTGTTGAATATTTTGTCCCTAAATGTTGAGGCTACGATGCTAAGTTTGCAAATCTCGTACGCTTTACACCTGCACGAAGGAGCGCTGTTGCTTGCTGTGCGGTCGTCCGCACGCCAAATACCGGATCAATTTCAACTCCTGTTGTTTTCGCCTCCACCTCTACAATCAGAAAAAAACGAGCTCCGATTTTAGCTATGCTATTCGCTCCTATGGTTATCGGTTGTGCCATGTTTCATCACCCTCCTCGCACTACAATATGTGGGGATGTAACTTCGGGTAAGTTATAGTCGTCTAATTTATATATCAATGGGTTTGTTCGCATTGAATAAGCTAAATGAACTCGTTAGTGTCATTGTAATCTGTCCGTTAGTATGGATGGTTCGCAAAGAATAGATGAGATGTGACAGTTCCGCTCAACGGTATTGAAAGAATTCGAATGCTGAACTACTGATAAAACAAGAGTTGCGAAATTCCTCAAGTCCAAGCTATAGAAACGGAACTTTAATTCTTGTAGACATTTTAAGAATACTGCACGTCTTCGACGGGATCAGGATTTCCTTGGAAGCTTAACTCAGCAAAAGGAATAATTAATCAATGCTGAGTCTCACGCCTGGTAAGGTCTAGCGACTAGAAATATCCGAGAATTGTCAAAGAAGCGAAACGCTCAAGAAAGCCGGAGAACTTATCGGACTGGACCGGCTTGAATCGGGCTGCCAATTCAAGCTCAGAAGCTGGAGGCTGCTGAACGGTACATCCTTTTACAAGAGCATCTGGACGTATACAACCGAACCGATTTGGTTTCCTCCGGTTCTTTTCTGCATGAGGTCGTTCTTGACATTGGAGGCAAAAGGTATTTATACTATTATGGAACGATCGTTACAAAAAAGGAGACAGGAGGTGATTGTTTTGCGCCCAAAAGAGTTTGATCCTGACGATATAGTGGATGCAGCGATGCATGTTTTTTGGGAGCGCGGTTATTCCGGAACTTCGATTCAAGATCTAGTCGAAGGGACTTGCTTGGGCCGGAGTAGTATTTATAATGCCTTTGGAAGCAAACATGAACTTTACGAGCACTCGCTTCGGCGGTATCAGGAGTTCAAGGCATCGAAGATTGCGCTGCTCTTCGAACCCGGTTCCGTTAAAGAGCGGGTCCGGCGCTTGCTAATGGATGTCGTTGAAGAAGAGCTGGGCGATGACAAGGGGCTTGGCTGCATGACCGCCAATGCAGCGCTAGAGCTTGCAAGCCATGATGAGAAAGTAGCTGTCATTGTGGCGCAAAATTTTAATAACTTGGAAATGGCGTTATACGGGATGTTTTCTCGTGCCCAGGAAAGCGGCGAGATTGCCTCGGACAAGAACGCCCGCGCACTGTCTCGCTTTGTGCTAAATACGATTCAAGGGCTGCGGGTATTAAGCAAAGGCTATCTTGGCCAAAATCGGCGACAGCTCTTGCTTGATGTCGTAGATGTAACAATCCATGCCCTTTAAATACGGACTGGGCTGGAATACCTCATAATTTCAGCTCAACTCATAAACCTGCATCCAATGCAGGAATTTTTTTCACTGAATTTTGTAACGATCGGTTCAAATCAGGTGGGTGTGATGCATGACCGATCGATTTGCGGATTCCAGTTACCTACAGGAGGCTTTGAAATGTCAAATACCTACACGTATTCCAAGCTCAGAACGATCGCCGTACTTGGCACCGGCCTTATCGGTGCTCCAGTGGCACGAAACTTGCAAAAGCATTCGTTTGCTGTGCGTGTCTGGAATCGGACACGCATTAAGGCGGAGGTGCTCGCTTCATCTGGTGTGGAAGTATTTAGTTCGCCGCGTGAAGCCGTTGATGGGGCGGATATTATTATTACGCTGCTCAAAGACGGACCGGCCGTATTGGACGCGATGGAATCCGCCGCACCCAGTTTGTCTAAGGGTGCAATCTGGATTCAGATGAGTGCGGTCGGCATTATAGCGATCGATGAATTGGAAGCATTCGCCAAGCAGCGGGAACTGAAGTTTTTTGACGCCCCAGTTCAAGGCACCCGTCAACCGGCGGAACAGGGACAGCTTGTTATTCTCGCCTCTGGACCAACCGAGGAGCGTGACAACATCCAATCGGTTTTTGACGCAATCGGCAAACGAACCATATGGGTTTCCGAGAAGGTCGGAGCAAGCAGCCGTCTCAAGTTGGCATTGAACAGTTGGGCTTTCGCACTGACGCATGGCATCGCTGAAAGTCTTGGAATTGCGGAGAGCCTTGGCGTCGATCCGGCACTTGTCGTGGATGTCGTAAAAGGCGGTCCGATGGATAGCGGATACTTTCAGCTTAAGGCAGCGTCCATTCTCACGAATGACTATACCCCCAGTTTTTCAATCGATAATGCGGTTAAGGACGCGAATCTGGTTGTTGAAGCCGCCGAACAGGCGGGTATCCGGGCGGATGTTGCTGCCGCCGGGCTGCAGAGATTTCGGCGGGCTCTCGAAGCCGGTCATGGCGACAAAGATATGGCCGCCTCCGGGTTAGTCTCGGAGCAGAGCAATGAGTAGAGTGGAAGACGATAAATCGGCCACACCTGGCCTTCAGGATGTGCTCAAGGCAGATCGGCTTCCCATTTGGCGGCTGCTGGCGTTTACCATGGCTGGCTTTATTGCCATTCTGTCAGAAACGATGCCGGCAGGCTTGCTGCCGCAAATCAGCCGAGACCTCGGCGTCTCGGAGGCGATGTCGGGTCAACTTGTGTCGCTCTATGCCTTAGGCTCGGTGGTGGCGGCGATTCCGCTTATTGCCGCGACACGCAAGTGGCGCAGAAAACAGGTATTGCTGCTGGCAATCGGCGGACTGTTTCTATTCAATACAGCAACCGCCTTATCCGCCGACTATGTTCTGACGCTGATAGCGCGATTCGTTGCCGGCATGGCTGCGGCTTTGATCTGGGGGCTGCTTGCAGGCTACGCGCGGCGAATGGTGCCGCATCATCTGAAGGGGCGCGCATTGGCGATTGCGGGGGTTGGCCAGCCTATCGCGTTATCTCTGGGCGTACCATTAGGCGCCTGGCTTGGCACGTTATTCGATTGGCGAGGCATATTTGGGATCATCTCAGCACTCACGCTAGCCCTGATCGTGTGGGTAGTTGCGGCAGTGCCTGATTATCCCGGCCAAGCGCAACACCAAAGACAGCCTATACGCAAAATTTTTATGACACCCGGGGTCCGACCGGTGCTGTTTGTACTTTTTGTTTGGATATTGGCGCACAACATCCTCTATACCTACATCGCGCCCTTTATGGCTTTCGTCGGGCTTGCCAACCATCTGGGCCTCGTCCTGTTGATCTTTGGCTTCTCATCTGTAATCGGGATTTGGATTACCGGCCAGTACATTGATACCCGGCTCCGATTCCTGACGCTGATTAGCCTTGCTACGTTTGCCGTGGTTGCCATGGTACTGGGGCTTGCCTCCGAGTTAAACGGGGTAACTTATTTAGGCGTTTTCCTCTGGGGTCTGACTTTCGGCGGCGCACCGACATTACTGCAGACAGCCATAGCGGATGCGGCTGGTGAAGGAGCCGATGTAGCGCAGTCTATGCTGGTAACCATATTTAATCTTGCAGTTGCCGGTGGTGGCATCGTTGGCGGACTTTTGCTGGAACAAATGGGGGCGGGATCCTTTCCCTGGACGCTTGCATTCCTAAGCCTTTTCGGTTTGTTAACGGTATGGGCATGCAAGAATAACGCTTTTAAGCCTGATCGCCGCTCGTAAGGGGGCAACTCGGCATTCAGCTATGATCACATTTGATAGCGCGGGGAGAAACCGCATTGACTCCAACAAGGGCGGCTTCGTCGGCGTTTAATCCCTCCGATTGCTGGACAAGCGCCCATTGTTTTTGATATAGGTTGCTCAGATCTCACATTTCATTTCTTCAAAAAATTTCGTCTCACTTATGATACGGTTCAGAGTGCCTAACCTTTTTTAAATTGTTCAAGATGAGTAAGAATGTTATATTGCTCATCATTTATGCCGATAGTCCCGTTAATAAGTAAATGAGATTTTAAAAAAGAAAGCAGCCTGCATAGTTCACTGCAGTAGCTGCTTTCTTTGGCATATCGGCAATTATTTTTTCAGCATATGAAATACTTGTTCGACGTCCTTATCTCCGCGCCCGGACAAATTAATGATAATAATTTGATCCTTGCTCATCGTTGGCGCGAGATGCTTAGCGTAGGCTACCGCATGCGCGCTTTCGAGCGCTGGGATAATACCTTCGGTACGGGACAACTCTTGGAATGCCGCTAATACTTCCTCATTGCTAATTGTCACGTATTCAGCACGCCCAGTTACCTTCAGATGGCTGTGCTCCGGTCCAATTCCAGGGTAATCAAGGCCTGCGGCAATCGAATAGGTCGGCTTGGGATTCCCTTGCTCGTCAAGCAGCACTAAACATTTGAAGCCGTGGATCAGGCTTGGAACACCTTGAGTTAACGTTGCCGCTTGATCCGGTTCTACGCCGATTAACCGCACTGAAGGCTCGTCCAAATAGTGCGCGAAAGCGCCGATCGCATTGCTTCCTCCGCCGACGCAGGCAAGTACCGCATCGGGAAGACGCCCCTCTTTCTCTAGGATTTGTCGTTTCGATTCCTCGCTGACGATGGATTGAAAGTGTTTGACCATCGTCGGGAAAGGATGCGGACCCACAGCTGAACCGAGTAAATAGAACGTGTTTTGATAGTTTTGGACCAAATCGCTCAGTGCCTCGTCTACCGCGTCTTTTAATCGGCCTTGTCCTTTATTAACGGGTACGACAGTAGCCCCGAGCAGCTCCATCCGGAATACGTTTAAAGCTTGACGGCGCGTATCTTCCGCTCCCATGTAGATCACGCAGTCCATGTTAAACATGGCGCATGCCGTCGCAGTTGCAACACCGTGCTGTCCTGCTCCGGTTTCGGCAATCACTCGTTTGGCGCCCATCCGTTTGGCAAGCAGAATTTGTCCGATCACGTTATTGATTTTGTGTGCACCGGTATGATTAAGATCTTCGCGTTTTAAGTAAATTTTAGCTCCGCCCCACGCATCCGTTAATTGCTTGACGTAGGTTAGCGGATTTTCACGACCCACATATTCTCTTAAATAGTATCGGTACTCTTCATTAAATTCGGGATCATCCTTGTACTTGTTGAATTGAGTGCTCAAATAATCCAGCACTTCCTGCAATTCTGGCGGTACAAAGCTGCCTCCGAACTCACCAAAGTATCCTTCTTTCAAGTGCTCTTGAATCATTGTGAAACCGCCTCCATTTAGCTGGATAATGACCAATTCGTTTCTATGCTATCATAAAAAGTGGCAAAAATCTTGTCAACAGTAAATAACTTTGAACAAATTCGCCGTCACTTGTGATACGGGGAGCCTTATCATAAGTGACGGCGAAAAATTTGACATGAGGAAAAACAAGGAGAGCTCGCAGGCACTTTTTAACTTAAGTGCCTCAAGAACTGTATAGGTGAGAGAATCCATTTTTTTGTTACTGAAAGTAGGTCTTTCAAATGTATGCTAGTGATTTTAACGGAGAAATTGTAATAGATACAGAATCGCAGGTAGTTGAGTTTATTCGAAATCGTCCAGCATTTAATGCCAATCAGATTATTTTTACCTTTAACGAAAGTGGTATCCCTCAATTATGTGCTTTTATTCGGGATGATTATTGTGTGTTGTATTTTTTGGATTCTGAACAAACGGGAACTTTTGCTTCTTGCGGTGATGACAATATTAGGGACGAAACGATTACCTTTTACGAGAATGTTCATGGCGCAGAAGTAGTTTTAGCAAGTACAATGGTTATTACAGTTAAACAAATGACTGATGCGTGCACAGAATTTTTCAAGACGAAAATTCGTCCAAAATGTATAAAATGGATGTGGGCAAAGGGAGAAACCATGGTACAATCACTGATCTTTGATATGGATGGAACACTGTTTCAAACAGATAAGATTTTAGAAATATCACTTGAAGATGCGTTTAATCATCTAAGGTCACTAAATAAATGGGATAAAGAAACGCCTGTTGAGAAATATCGTGAAATTATGGGTGTACCTTTACCAAAAGTATGGGAAACTTTGTTACCCAATCATACTAATGAAATAAGAGAACAAACGGATGCGTATTTTTTGGAAAGATTAATCGAAAATATAAGAAGTGGGAAAGGTGCTTTATATCCTAATGTAGTGGAAGTTTTGAGTTATTTAAAAGCAATTGTAAGTTGTTATCATTTGGATAATTGGGTTACTGAAACCTTCAGTATCCAACAAATTGAATCGTTGAACAAATCAGACTTAGTTCAAAGTATTATAAACAAGTATGGTATTACCAATGCAGCAGTAGTAGGAGACCGCCGCTATAAACAATAGTATCTCAGTTAAATAGGTGATTATCAACAAACCGTTAAGCTGAACCATGTCACATTTGCGTAGAGCTTGGGAGGCAATAACAAGACCGCCAATGACATAGGCATGTTAGGAAAGTGGATGCAAACGAAGGCTTATTGCCTCAAGCACTGCTGTTTCCTCAAGAATAAGCACATGCTGTGTTTCGTGTAGTGAGCCGGTTTTGGCTATGAATGTTGACCGCAAAGTCTCCTACGCCAAGTGCATTTCCCTCCATCATAAAGGCAGCTCGCTCCATAAAAGGATGATACGATATGGTGTTGAAATGGAGCTTTGCATGGTTATAAATACCCCCTGCATCATGAAGCGTCAAGCTCTCATCGAGGCGGTATAGTCTGCATTTCTTGTCATAAAAAAAGACCTCGGGCGCCTCATTGTTTCTCTCGCAAAAGCCATAAGATAATATGTACTAGAGGAAGTGTTATAGTTTAACTATGAATAAACCAATAAACACGAAACATCAGCGTAAACAGAAGCAATGGGAGCAAGAGAACAAACCGCCAGCTGAAATACTGAGGCGGGAATCATTGTTTAAATCTCTTGGATTTGCTGCAGCGGTATCGCTTTTTGTGTCCCTTCTTTTAATTGGAATATTTTCGGTTCTGATCCTTTCGGTCAAATTTCCCCTCATGGGATGGTTGTCCTTTCTGTCGGAAGATCTGAAAATGCTGGCGATCAATGCTTCAGCTGTGTGTCTGGGCATTTTTTTGTTCATAAGCGGAACAGCGCTATCCGGCTACTTGCGGCCACCGTATTCCATCGTATTGTCGCATGATCGGATTCAATTCTCGAAATGGGGCCGCCGCTACGATGTGGCGTTCGAGGAACTGATCGGGGTCGAGCAAAAATTCAGAATCGCACGCTTTAGTTTTTTCTGGCTGCAAGAATACATTCTTTATACGCCCGAGCAGGTCATCAAACTGCCTATTAGATCTATCGAAGGCCATTATAAAGTGGAGGATCGGTTGTTGCAAAGAAATGAACAGCTGAATAATCGGAAATTGGAGGCACTTGAAGCAACGGCGCAGTTGCAAGCAAGTACAGATTCTTCCATATCCCTCGCGACTCGATTAACACTTACTTACAGCACAATAAAGACCCAGCGGATCATCGTAGATTCTGAGCATAACCGAATTATTTTTTCCGAAAAAAATCAACTGCCCGCAGATCAAATCAGGAAAATCATCGTGGATTGCAATGCAAGTCTGGAAAATATCGGAGGCAGAAAGATCACATTCCAGCAGCAAGATGGCAGGAACTTTACCATCAAAACGAAAAATTATGCATGCTCGGACGCAGAATGGTTCACGCTGCTGCAAAATTTGCATATAGCCGCATGGAAGTTGAACATTCCCCTTGAGGTCGATATTCCGCCGAATCGACCACTTCATATCTTTTCAGTCAACGACGAGAAAGAGAGGGCGTCTTAGAAAAGCAGACCTCGTGCTCATTAGACGAAGTCCTTGGATGGGGTATATAAGGTTGGCGGATATTCACCGCGGCGGATTTTTCGCCGATGGACCCGTTAAGCTGAACCGTACCACAAGTGAGGGCGAATTAACGGCGCGGCTCCAACCGCTCCGATGGCTCAAAGCAGCAGCGCAGGCCATGTCATACAGACGGTCGTGCCGTCGCCGGAAAGTATGTTTTTGCGATAGCGAAGAGGTGAGGCTGTCCCCAAGGGGGCGGCCTTTTTGCTTTTTTTCCGTTGAGGCCTTGAATGCCGGTGTCCTTCACTCCAAATGGAGTTCGCCAAGTGTCAAATTCACAATTCGTCACCGCGTGATGTTGTGGTTGTTTGGGGAGGTAGTTCTTTCCTTGAAAGTTCTTGTATATACTTCTCTCCCCAATCGCACATAAAGTTTAGTAGCGGTTTAAGTGACCACCCCAACTCACTAAGTTCATAAACCACCTTCGGAGGTACTTGATTGTACACGGTCCTAATTACTATCCCATTCTCTTCTAATTCTCTAAGCTGTTGAGTTAACATTTTATGAGTAATGGCGGGCATATTCTTGCTAAGTTCGTTCGTTCTTTTAGGTCCATAGGTCAGGTGACAGATAATCAGTGTTTTCCATTTTCCTCCGATTACATCCAGCGTGGCTTCGACAGGAATGTTATAAGTCCGATTTGCAATATCTTTCATAGCATTTTTCCTCTCTTGATTAATATCCGTCTATAGTTATACGTACTTTTTAGTGCGTATCATACTTTTTGGTATCAATATAACAAAAAAGTGTGTACTTCTATATTTTTAATCTATCATCCATAATAACGTTATTACAGTATACAACAAAAACCGGAGGGATTTTCATATGAGATCAGATAAAATAGGAGTCGGTATTATAGGTGCAAGCGGTTGGGGGAAGATGGCACATATCCCTGCTCTTCAAGCACTGTCAGAATTCGAAATTATTGCAGTATGTACCACACGACAACAAAGCGCCGAAGAGATTGCTCAAAGTTTTGGAATAAACCACTTTTATACAAACCCGTATGACTTGGTTGCAAATCCTGATGTCGATTTGGTGGTTATTACCGTCAAAGTACCAGACCATAATGAGTTGGTACGTGCAGCTTTAAATGCCGGGAAACATGTATATTGCGAGTGGCCGCTGGCACTGAATACAGCAGAAGCATCCGATATTTTCCGATTGGCTACAGCAAAAGGCGTTCGTCATATCACAGGTCTGCAGGCTCGTGCCAATCCAGCTATTAATTATGTGAAGGACCTTCTTAGTGAGGATTACCTAGGGAAGGTTTTATCAATAAATGTAAGCTACTCCATGCCAGGATTCCCTACTAAAGGGAGCACGATTGATCAAGCCCATGCTTATCTTCTCGATAAAAAGAATGGAGCTGACCAGTTGACTATTACCACTGGACATCTTTTAGATGGAATCACTTACTTGATGGGCAGCCCCTTTACTAAGATATCAGCCTCATTAGAGACACAATACAAAGAAATAAGTGTTATGGAAACAGGTGAAGTTATTCAAGCTAATGCACCTGATTATGTTGCAATTAATGGGATGCTAAAAAGCGGCGCACTCCTGTCCGGGCAAATTCGTAATTCAAAGATAGCAGGATTATCTATAGAAATAATTGGTACCAAAGGTGAGATCTCTATGAAATCAAAAGACGGGTTAATGTTTCAATGGGATGCGTTCAACTTGCAGGCTGTTCTTGGAGAAAATCAAGCTTTTCAACCTTTAAGTGTTCCGTCACATTATTATCACATCAACCCGCAGGAAGTTAATCCTATATCATATAATATCGCTCAGCTTTATACCCAGTTTGCTAACGACTTACGAAAAAACACGTACACCACTCCTGATTTCCAAACAGGGTGCAGGCTTCATTATTTATTGGATCAAATAATCAAATCCGCCGAAACAGGTACAGTTCAGTATTTGACGGTCGAGGAATAAATCAACCAGATAAGAAATCTATATATTTGATGCGGATAGATGGTCATCAACCATTAGGCACTTTCCTTACTAGGAAAAGTGCCTTTTCTAGTTAGAAGTACTTTAACGAATATAAGGATATTCCGAAATGTTGTTGAAACCCAATTACGCATCTCTGGCAATGATCTCGGAATCTCCGCAGTGCAAGTCGTTTTTTTGATAGAACATGCAGTAAACAGGCAAGTTGTCGAATTTCGTTTCTCTGCTTAAGGCAAACCGGAATCTTCGATACATAGTTACATTTTCTCTATTTTCCGTATCCAACGCGACTCCCAGCGAGTTCTTATCCGCATGTACCGTATTCAATAGATGGTTCAGCAAAGCTTTACCTATTCCCCTGCCCTGATCCTCTGGTTTAACGCCAATCATTATGAGATAGTGATGCGTCCATAAGGGAGCGGCAGCCCTTGTGACTCGCATGTAGGAGTTAAGGAGACGTAACGTTTTTCCTGACATTAGAAAAAACAAAGGAAGCAACCTCCCGATTACCAGCACCCCGCCCTTCATACTCTGAAGCGTGTTTACGTATGGCTTTTCCACGATATATGCGCCGATCAAGCGATCATTTTCAAAAGAGCCCCATACTTCCTCATTGAGCAAAAAACTTTTTTCAAACATAAAGGATATAAAAGCGGTCACCTTACTTCTTGCTTTACTGTCGAGCTCCGAATCACCAAATAACCGCAAAAATAAGGGGTCCCGCGAAAATGCCTTGCTCATCAGCGAAACGAATAGGGGTTTGTCCGACTTTGATAGCTTGCATATTCTAGGCGAAGCATTCATGCTTCTTTACCGGTATTGTGTTTTTCTTCACCATAATGATCAACGGCGAAGCTAAACAATACTTTAAGCATAAACAAGATGCAGGTGATCAGCATGTAGGGCGTTATTTCCGGCAGCATAGGCATGCAGCCCAGGCCTACAGACAAGAGCATGCCCGCTACAAATAATTGCGAATGCTTCCCGATAAGGGCATTTACGATAAATGCTCCGATAATCGTATAAGCCCATACCCCTAGCGAATACCAAATATCGGTCTGGAGAAGAAGAGCAATAAGCACAATATGGAAGTGTATCGCGATGAATACGATCCGATTCGTTTTTCTCGCCGCATAAAAGTTGCTGGTTGAAGGCGTAAAATTTGCTAGGCACCCCGAAAAAATATCAAATATCAACAACAATGCCAGGGCGCTGCGCCACATCGGCAGATGATCGGTCAGTTCGGGAAATACCCAATATAGCGCAGTAGTCAGTATTCCGCCAAAAAGCAGTATCGCCAGAATAAACCCCACAGACTGTTTTTCTCCAAAAACATCATGCAACAAAGAAGGAATTCGTACTTGTTTCATTTCATGACACTCCCATCATCAATTAATGTGCACAGTTATTTAGAGTTTTGTACTGTTTACATGTATTTACTACAAAATCATTATAACTAACCAAATTCGATAATTCAATAGATTTATACTTGTTTTATTGAATTGCTCTAAAACTTAAGTTACACTACATATGAGGTGGAAAAGATGGACGGCTACGAACGACGGAAACAGAAAAAAATGGAGCAAATATTCGGTGTATCGTTTGAATTATTTTCCAAACACGGCTTTCAGAAGGTCAGTGTGAATGAGATTGCGCATAAAGCGAAGGTATCGCCTGCTACCATTTATAACTACTTCGGTACAAAAGAACAGCTCTATGCCGATACGCTGATGAATTGGATGGACAAGCAGTTGGCGCAGTATGAAAACATTCTGGATTCCGGGCTTTCTTTTCCTGAGAAGACTAAGGAAATTATGTTATTGGAGGCCAAAAATTTAACGATTTTAGCGGATGAGTTTCCGAGAGTCCCATCCTCTGAGCTGAGCGGATTGATGCAAATGATGGAAGGCTACAGCGAGCAGAAGGTCGTGTACTTTTTCAGGAAGTTTGTCGCGCTTGGGAAGCAAGAGGGTTATATTCATAAAGATCAAACAGAAGAGATGACCATGCGCTACTTCACGATGTTCAAAAATGAACTGAGTCGGTATTGGGCGGCATCGAATCAAGAAGGCTTAACTCGGAGCATGGATCAATTGATGGAGTTGTTCTTTTATGGGTTAGCAGGACAGCCGGCAAAAGGATGCTTGAAATGAGCGTTTGTGTCGTTACATAAAGCTCGATGAACCGTACCATAATAGCGGTAAAGCAGAAAATTGAAGTTCTAATCGGATCTAGTATAATTAGGGGGATTCATTCCTCGTTAAGAGAATAGCTATCACGGGTTTCTCTTCAGGAAGACCGCTGCGAAAGCAGCGAGGTAAGGAAAGGTTTCAAAGTTATGCGCTGGGAGGCGATCCAAGGCTATGCAGGAACCAGATAAAACCTACAACACTGCGGTGGAAGCCACTCTCGAAGTGATCGGAGGCAAGTGGAAGCCGGTCATTTTGTTTCACCTCACGTTCGGTAAAAAGCGCAATGGCGAGCTGATGCATCTGATGCCTGCGGTAACGCAAAAAGTGCTGACCCAGCAGTTAAAGGAACTGGTGGAGGACGGGATAGTGTCCCGTATTTCTTATAACCAAATGCCGCCGAGAGTCGAGTATGAGTTGACGGACTATGGCTGGGGCCTGAAGGGTATCCTTCATCTCATGTGCAGATGGGGCGATATGCATATTGAAAAGGTGTACGGGGATAGGGGCAGGGTCTTATTCGAACCGCCGCAATCTGACGAGTGAGGTAGATAAGGTAGAAAAAAACCGGTTCCTGGACATGAGGAACCGGTTTTATGCGTTTATCCCTATATTACGGGATTACCTTACGCTTACGGAAGTCTTCAAAGATGTCCATAAACATCTGTTCCGTATCGATGAAGTCATGGAAGCCGAAACGACGCGCTTTGGTGCCGTCGGCAAAAAAGTCATAATCCCAGGAGAATACAAAGTCTCCGAACCGCCAGGAGGAAACGTCTTGGAAGCTGTTTTTCGCCAAATCATATTTCTCCACCATGGTGTTCCACAACGTCTCCTTGTCAGCCATGACCACATCCAAAGACATCGGTAATGGGGGAGCTGTCTCGAGCTCGAAAAATGCCGCAATCTTAGGCCAAAGCTCATTCCAGCGGAACAGGTCTCCGTTCGTGATGTTAAAGGCCTGATTCGCGCAGCGTTCATCTGTTGCCGCCCACACAGTCGCCCGAGCCAGCAAGCCTGCATCGGTCATTTCCAGCAGGCTGTGGTAGGCGCCCGGCTTCCCTGGAAAACGGAGCGGCAGACCGAGCTCTTTAGACATGGAAGCATAAATCGCGATAACCATGGCCAGGTTCATCGGATTGCCCAATGCAAACCCGCAAACGACCGATGGACGAAGGGCCGACCAAGTCCACTTGCTGCCCGGCTGTCGTTGTTCGAGGAATTGCTGTTGGTCAACGTTGAACTCCGGCGGCATATGATGGGCATCCGTTTCCTTCGCAGGTGTCTTGAAGGGACCGAGATGCGCCCCGTATACCTTATAACCTTGCATCAAACTGATATGCTGCAGTTTAGGAGCGATCGGTTCGATCGCATTGACCGTGTTCACGAGCATGGCCAAGTTGGGTGGAACCAGTTCGGCCCAAGTAGGGCGATCTTGATAAGCCGCGTAGAAGATATGAGTGACTTCGGTTAGATTGCCCAGCTTATCTCGGGTATCCTCTTCATTTAGCAGATCAACCGCCACATACCGTACCTGGGGAGTGTCCTCTCCGCCGCGTCGAGAAACTCCAATAATATCCCACTCGGGGAGCGTCATCAAATGCTGGATGAGGTTCCCTCCGATTACTCCGTTAGCTCCAATGACAAGAGCAGTTTTACGTGATGAGGTTTCTTCTGGTTTCATAGTGCTCTCCTCCTTCTTATAGGGACTATTATGTGCGGGAAGCAGGAATTTGAAAAGTACGCACTTTGGACTCACCTAAGCACTTGAAAGT
Source organism: Paenibacillus sp. JNUCC 35 (assembly GCF_058269095.1). Taxonomy (NCBI): domain Bacteria; kingdom Bacillati; phylum Bacillota; class Bacilli; order Caryophanales; family Paenibacillaceae; genus Paenibacillus; species Paenibacillus sp. JNUCC 35. Next base: position 166,623 of record NZ_CM177771.1, read on the forward strand.
AACGTAAGGGTCCGGAAGCCAATGAAAGCACTCAGGTCACGACTGGGCAGGGCGAAAATCTGTGCCGTACAGAATGAACCGTATCATGATCATAAGCAACGACAAGTTTTACTACGACTAAACATAAAAACAGCTCCTCCATCTTGCTTGGAAGAGCTGTTGATTGCACTTATAAATGCGACCCGCCGGTGGCATCGACCATCTGTCCGGTAACCCAACGGGCGTCCGGTGAAGAGAGGAAAGCCACGATGTCCGCAATATCCGAAGGCTCGCCGACTCTGCCGAGGGCAGACATTTCGGCCGCATGTTGCTGGCCTTCCGGTGTATGCAGCCATTCGGCATTCACGTCCGTATCGACGATGCCAGGGAGCACGGCATTAACGGTAATCCCACGAGGCCCTAATAGCTTCGCAAGATGCAGGGTAAACGTGTTTATGGCACCTTTCGTCAAGTTGTACGCCATAATATGAGGATATGCAATTCGCGTAACGCCTGAAGAGGTATTGATAATTCGCCCTCCGTCACGCAGAAGCTGCAAGGACTGCTGGACGAGGAAAAACGGCGCTTTTACATTCACGGCAAATATCGCGTCGAAATCCTCCTCTGTGGTTTCCTCCAATGTTTTGGAAGTTCCTATGCCGGCGTTATTAACGAGGATATCGATCCGGTTCTGACCTGTTAGGCTAACGAGCGTTTGCTCCATGGTTTGAACCAAATCCGTTACCCCGGCAACGGTTTCGAGATTTGCTCCTATGGCCAAAGCCCTTCCGCCTTGGGCTTCAATGGCCCGGACAACTTCCTCTCCCGCAGCACGGCGGCTGCCATAATGAACGATAACCAGAGCACCCTCTTGCGCCAGTCGCAGCGAAATTGCTTTTCCGATACCGCGGCTTCCACCTGTGACTAATGCAATTTTTCCTTCCAATCGTTTCATAGTTCTCACTCCTTTATGATGTGTAGTGCTACTGTACACCTTCCCGTAAAGGGGAGAGTCAAGACGAGATAAACTTATATTTTCAGAAAAAAAGAACCCCCAAGGAGGTGCGGAGATACAAAATTATCCAAGATCAAGGGGAATGAGCAATTCAGCCAATCGCATTTTTCCGTAAATATCTTTGTCCGAAGTTAAATAGGTTTCACGGATCGGTTCTTTAGAGGATCGGACATAGCCTTGAGATGAGATCCACGAAACTAACTGATCAGCGGCAAGGCAAGAGTTGTCGTAAGGATTGCAGAGGTGCACAAGGGAAGCGGCCGCTTTTAACCCGGGCATAAGGCGGACGTTCACTCTTCCGTTGCTTGGAATAGCCTTTGTTAACGGTAATGCCACCTCAAGATCGGCTTGTTCCGTATCTGAGTTGTCAGGGTCGTGCCATAAAATCGTCAAATCTCGTCCTTCGTCCTCCCCATAGGAATTGACGTACCGGGTGAGCTCGTCAAGCAGAAGGCATAGGTGCGTACGTGGAACAATATCACGAATAGAAGCCATAAGTTGAGGTTGTACGTTACGAACGGTTATCGGCGTTTCCTGTTGGCGGTTATCCGCTTCTTCGACACGGGTAATCCTGTTATTGATTTCGTTCAACTGCTGCTGTGCTTCCAGGATGGAACGCTCAAGTTCTTTCTTTTTATCAACTAACTTTAGTTTTACGTCGGGTATTGCGTCCTCATCCAGGAAGTGTTTAATTTGATCCAGCGTGAATCCGTGTTCTTTAAAGGCGGTAATGCGCTTAACGGTTAGAAGCTGCTTTTGAGTATAGTACCGATAGCCGTTAGCAGGGTCTATGGCAGCCGGCTCAAGCAGTTTTAAACTATTGTAAAATCTTAATGCTTTGACAGAAACACCGCTCAACTTGGAAAAATCACTGATCTTTAGCATTCTATAATGGCCTCCTTTCTTATCATCAAATGTTCTATAGGGTATTCGGATTATCGTGCAGAAAATCAGTAAGGCTAAGCCAGTCTCTCGCCGTTGACTTTGACGCCATCCAGTATCGTATTTCCCCAAACTGGAAGCAAGTCGGTCTCTCCCGTAAAACGGCTTCCGGCTAACGAGCCGTTATGAAAAACAGCCCCTTCAAAGCTGCATTCCTCAAACCGGCAATACATAAACATAGCCGGCAGCTGTCTGCCCGAAAGGGGAGGAAGGGAAGAGGCGTTCTTTTTTATGCAGGTTTGATTTGCCTGTAACAGCGGCCAATGCCCGGTTCGCTTCAGCGATCTGATCGTCGTTCCATCTTGCAATGAATTGCTTTTCGCTCAAAATGACAACCTCCTCATTTCACCGGTGAAGTGCGGCTTCGTAAGAATCTCTTTTTTATAAGTTCAGTTAATAGTAACATAAGGAGAAGACGTGAGAACATGTGGGGAAAATAAAGGATTTTGATCACTAGTATTGCATAGGGCAGCCGTTCTAACAGAAGAGCAATGCGTATAAAAAAGGGACTTATTGAAGTAAGTTATAGGTAGAGATAATAAATGACTTTCAGAGAGCAGGATCGATTAAATGACAAAGAATAAACAGCGTTACCGCTTCAGTGAAGCGCCTATATGGAATATCCAGCGAAAATATTATGAAGAAGCAGGCACGAAGGCTTGGAACAATGACCAAGTCCCTCAATATATAACGAGCAATCCGATGATCGCCGCTGCCTATGCGGAAATGATTTTCGGGTTTCTTCAAGACCGGGCGAATAAGGAATCTGATTCCGAGCCTGTTTTGATTGCGGAGCTTGGAGCTGGAGCGGGACGTTTTGCTTACCATGTGCTGCATGAGTTGTGTCACTTGAGAGACTACGCGGGGATATCGCTTCCCCCGTTCCGCTATATCATGACGGATTTGGCGATGAACAACGTTATGGCTTGGAAGGAACATCCGGCTCTACAATCTTTTATTACCGAGGGATTACTGGATTTTGCGCAATTTGATGCTGTCCATGATACGGTACTGAACCTCGTTGTATCAGGCACAACCATTAGCGAAGGAGCTTTAAAACAACCGGTAATCATTGTGGCCAATTACTTTTTCGATGGCATTCCACAAGAGTTGATTTATGTGAGTGAGGGGCAAATTTATGAAGCGGATGTTGACGTCGAATATCCCGAACATCAGGATTCCCTTAAACCATCGGAGTGGTTAGATCAAATCACTTTACACTATGAGCATCGACGGGCGCCTGAGTACGAACAAGATACCTATCCTTACCGTGATGTCATTTCCATTTACCAGGAACAGCTGGAAGACTCGCATATTTTATTTCCTGCCGCGGGAATAACTTGTTTACAACGTTTGAATTCGTTATCTCAGAAGGGGTTCCTGCTCATAACAGCAGACAAAGGAGATCACTTACTGGAAAATTGGAAATTCGCGGAACCGCCGGAGTTGGTCTTACATGGAAGTTTTTCTTTAACGGCCAACTACCATGCGCTTCTACATTTCTTCGAACAAAGAGGAGCCGAGGCGTTATTTCCCCCCCACCATTATAAAAATATAAATGTCGGCTGTATCCTCCATTTGGACAAACCAATAGACTACCCCAATATGAGATTGGCTTATCGTCGCTGCATCGAACGCTTTGGTCCGGATGAATTTTTTAGTATGAAGGGGTGGGTAGATCGCAATCTGGACAGCATGCGGCTGGAGCAAATCTTAAGCTTTTGGCGTTTGGGCGGATATGATGCGGAATTTTTCATTCAGAGCACGAAGCAGATCTCCAGTCTGTTACAGGATGCAAGCGATGAAGAAAAGCAGGATTTGTTGAGAGGCATAGAGCTGATGTGGTCCTCCTACTACGTCATGGAGCAGCGTTACGATCTGGCGCTCGATGCCGGATTGATCCTGTTTGAGATGGACATGTACGAGCACTCCAAACGGTATTTGGAAATTTCGGTACAGGAAGAGCAAGACGAGGTCGTATCAACCGTGTTTTACTGTCTAGCCATTTGTTGTTTCGAGCTAGAGTTAGTTGAAGATGCCTTGAGGTACATGCGAAACTTATTAGAACTTGAGCCTGACCATGAAGAGGCATTGGCGTTGATCAGCCATTTTGATAGCCGTTGAATTTTGCGCAATCGAGACGGAGCGGCCTTGTTGATCGGCAGTAACGGTACTGCTGAAAGTGTTGGCGCAAAAGAACAAGTAAAAAAGAACACATAGACAAGGCTGCTTTGAGTTCATGCTCGAAGCAGCCTTGCTGTTATCATGCGAAGATTTCCATTCTAGGAAGATTGGTGAGAGGTGAGACATGTCGGCTATTGATAATGCGGGTAATCGACAATTTTCTTTACAAATAATATTGTTTTGAGATTAAAATAGGTTTAGAGAAGCATTGCAATTTTAATAAAGAGGATGTGCAGATATGAAAAGTATTCCCGATTGGTTAGGTGCGGCAATGCTCTCATTTTTATTGCTTGGCATCGCGTTTGTTATACAGGGCAATATTGGCATTAATCTAGCGGATGAAGGTTATCTTTGGTATGGTGCCATCCAAACTTCTAATGGAGAAGTCCCGTTCTTGGATTTTCAGTCCTATGATCCAGGAAGATATTATTGGGTAGCCTTCTGGTTTAAGATATTCGGCAATACCGATTTACTCACGCTTAGAATTGCCGTGCTGTTATTTCAAATGCTCGGACTGACTTGTGCTTTGCTTGTTGTAAGGCGTGTGACAAAATCCTGGGGCTACTTATTGGTTATAGGGGTTTTCCTCATGTTATGGGTGTTCCCGAGGCACAAAATGTTTGATATCAGCATCTGTATGATCGCCGTGTATATGGTTAGTCTCCTTTTGGAAAAGCCTAGACCTTCGCAATATTTATATAGTGGAATTACGATAGGTCTTGCCGCTTTTTTTGGCAGTAACCATGGCCTATACATACTTGTCTCCTTTGCCCTTGCGTGTTTGTATATCTTTTTCAAACTGGACAGAACGAATGCCATTAAAAAAATTTGCGTCTTGGTACTCGGCATTTTCATCGGGTATTCCCCTATGCTGCTTATGTTTATTTTTATTCCTGGATTTTTTAATAGTTTTATTGGTATGATCTTCTGGCTGTTCCGGTTAGGGAACACCAATATTCCTCTTCCGATTCCATGGCCGTGGAGAGTTAACTTTACGCATCTGCAAGTTATGGACATCATCAGCGAGCTTATCGTAGGGTGCCTGTTTCTTCTATTACTCCTTTTTCCCGCAGGATGGCTTATCCATCGTTTTGTTTCAAAAAAAACGAACCTATTTCTTGCCGCCGCGGTATTCGTAGGCATTCCTTATGCATATGTTGCCTTTTCACGCGCAGATATAGGGCACTTAGCCCAAGGTATTCCCCCGTTGTTACTGGGAATTTGTTTTTGGGCTTTAGAATACTTCAAGCTCAGCAGAGCTAAACTCATCGCTTTTATGACCGCTATGTTGATTGTCTCGTGCCTGTCCGTTGGCAGATTTCAACCGTTTTATCAACAAATAAAGGCAGCCCCGAATCCTTATGAGAAGCTTACCCTATCGAATAATGATGTATGGATTGATGCCTCTAGCGCCCATTTTATTCGGACAATAGAAGATATCAAACATCAATATCTCAAGCAGGGTGAAAATCTCTTTATTGCTCCGCATACTCCTGCATTGTACCCCATACTGAATCTTAAGTCCCCATTATGGGATATTTATTTGCTGTTCCCTGAAACCGAAGATAAGCAGCGCAAACAGATTGAAGAGTTAAAGGAGAAAAACGCAGCCTTGGTTATTCTCGGGGATATTGCTCTGGATGGAAGGGACGACATGCGTTTCCGAAATACTCACCCCATCCTGTGGCAATACCTGATTAGCCATTATAAACCAATATCCGCTGAAGAGATGCCGCCGAATTATACCGCAATGCGCCGTTTAGATAGATAATGAGATGAACGGAGATACATTTAATGATCCCATTTAACAAACCCTTAATCACAGGACAAGAAGATTCATACATCCGTAAAGCGATAGAATCAGGGAAATTTGCAGGAGATGGACCTTTGACCCGACAATGCAGTAAGTGGTTAGAAGATACTTTAGCCTGCGACAGGGCGCTTCTCACCACATCTTGCACGCACGCGCTTGAGATGGCGGCCATGTTGTTGGATATTGCCGAAGGTGATGAAATTATTGTTCCATCCTTTACGTTTGTCTCCACCACCAATGCTTTTGTCCTTCGAGGAGCCAAACTGGTATTCGTAGATATTAGACCGGATACATTGAATATGAATGAGCAGTTGATTGAGAAAGCCATTACCGATAAAACCAAGGCGATTGTCCCTGTCCATTATGCCGGCGTATCCTGTGAAATGGACACAATCATGAAGCTTGCAAATCAATACAATCTTGTTGTTATAGAAGATGCAGCCCATGCATTAATGAGCCGTTATCGAGGCAAATACTTGGGTACGATCGGTCATTTAGGTTGTTTCAGTTTTCATGAATCGAAAAATTACCAGTGCGGAGAAGGTGGAGCACTGATTATAAATGATAAAAGATTTATGGAAAGAGCAGAGGTAATCAGGGAGAAAGGAACAAACCGAACCCAATATTTGCAAGGAGAAATAGATAAATACACGTGGGTCGATATCGGTTCCTCGTACTTACTAAGTGAATTAAATGCCGCGTTTTTGTTTCCTCAACTGTTATTGGCCGATCATATAAATGCAGACCGATCTAGAAGTTGGCAAACCTATTACGATGCATTAGAAGAGCTAGTGGTTGACGACAAACTTATGCTGCCGGTTACTCCTAGGGGCGTTAAGCATAACAGCCATATCTTTTATGTGAAAGTCAGCAATCAAGTAGTTAGAAACGAATTAATGACCTATCTCAAACATAATGGGGTTTCTACCGCTTCCCACTACATTCCTCTGCATAGTTCCGACATGGGGAAAAGGTACGGATTCTTTCATGGAGAGGATATTCATACGACCAGCGAAAGCGAAAAAATATTGAGGTTGCCTATGTTTTACGGTTTGAAACAAGAAGATATTCATTATACGGTGAGTTTAATTAAACAATACTTTAAAGTACCAGGAGAAGCGCGAATAGAAAATAAAGGTCAAGGAGTCATGCGATGAGAAAGATAGACGCCTATTGGGAAAAGCGGAATTTCGATAAAAAGGTATTGGAAATTGAATGGGATGCAAACGATTCAACCGATCGTCTGGCTGAACTCGACGAGGATGAATATTCAAACTATGAGTACATTGTCGCAAAAGTGCCCAAGCGCAGAATGGACCTCGTACATGGCCTTGAGGAAGCCGGGTTTCGCTTTATGGAAACTCAAATGGAAATGACCATGAATTTAACGAAGCTCTCAGAACCATCCCGATTCACGAAAGCGATTTCCAATCACATTCAATTTCAAACGGTAGATACAATAGAACGTTTGGAAGAGCTGCTATCGCGTATCGATGAAGATCTTTTTGTAACCGACAGAGTGTCGCTTGATCCTGTATTAGGTATTAATTTGGCGCACAAACGTTATGTTAATTGGATCAGGGATGGATTTCTCGGTGGAGATGCTTTAATTATCGAAGCGATATTAAAATCAAAAAAGATAGGGTTTTTTTATTTTACTAATAGAAATGATAAAACCATCCACGCGGTATTAGTTAGCGTGTACAATAACTCCAGAAGAAGAGGTGTTGGGTTAAGTTTCTTGGAGGAAATTCGTAGCTGGCTGGCTGAGGCAGGGTATACTAAAGCTATGACAAGGGTTTCATCTAACAACATTGAAGCGCTAAGAGCTAATTTATTTGTCGGTTTTGAGATCAAGGAGATCTATTATATATTAAGAAAAGTAACAAATTAGATACGTGGGAAATAGATCAAAAATGGACCCTATCGAATTATCTGTAGTTATCCCCGTTTATAATTCAGAAGATACAATCGGGATTGTAGTGGAATCGATTCTTTGCTTATACAATGCTTTATTTTCATTAGAGATCATTCTTGTTAACGATGGGAGCAAAGATGCCAGTCATCAAGAATGCGAGAACCTAAGTGATCAGTATGCGAATGTTGTTGTTATTCATCAGGAGACAAACGGCGGCCAACAGCTTGCACTGATGACGGGACTTAGACGTTGCCAGGGGAACCTTGTGGTTCTAATGGACGACGATATGCAAAATCCACCGAGCGAAGTCATCAAGCTAATCCATAAGATTAACGAGGGTTACGATGTTGTAATTGGCCAAAGGAAGGTCTATAATCAATCTTTGCTTCGAAAACTTGTATCCAATCTGAACCAATTTTTTGTGTTCATGAGTACGAAACGGAGGATTTCGTTCACTAACTTCTTAATCATGAGAAGAGCTATCGTTACGATGATTATTAAGGATGAATCGCCTAAACCTGTTATTCAGGGGCTAATACTAAGAAGTACAACTAATATTGCAAACACATTAACGGAACACCATCAGAGGAAGAACGGAAAATCGAATTATAATCTAATAAAACTATTTAAACATTGGTTAACTATAGTACGTTATTACATGCCCCCGTTTGTGAAGTACTTCCTTTTCATGTTGATAGTCATTGTGGTCTTAGGGGTAGCAACTGGCGTATATTTCACAATAAATAATTATTTTAAGAATTAATTTCGTTCTACAATTTGCGAGCAGCGAAACCGCTTTGGTTTGCTTTCCGATTCGCTCGCTGCCGGTGCTGTCGAATGTAAGAGTTCAATGAATGTTATTTATTAGGGGCCAGTATCCTGAGTCTATATTTGGCGGTGAGATAAATGGATCGATTGAAGCACAGCGGATTTTATAAGCTAAAATTCTTTGTAACACCAGAGGAATTTAAGGGCGTCTTGGAACTCTTTGAGCCAAAACATGCACAATTCCATCTTACTAATCATGCCCGGACAAAACATGATCAACATCAAGTGGTTGAGGCTTACAAAACGTTTTATCAGTATTTTACAGCACAAGAAAAGCCGAATTACTCCCCTTTCTTCGTATACTCTATTTCTTTTGCCGCGGGCAATGAAAGCTCCGGATTCTTTGCAAGAAATGAAGGGATCAGCTTTCCCTATCACGGACAGTGGGCAGAAGATGAATTACCGTATGTCATGCTGTCCCTTCCCAAAGGCTTTCAAATTAATTTAGAGGATGAAAAAGGAGAATATTATATATACGAGGATATCCGGGAACATCAGCCGTTAACTTATGCGTTTTTTGATGAAATAGCGAACGGTATGAAAAAAATCACAAAGCCGCTTCGTTTCTCGGCCTACGCGGCAGATGCTTTGCAAGAGCAGAAACCGTCTGTTCGTATAAGCACAAATGCGGCGAATGATATGACGAACTCTTGGATTTTCAAGAAATATAAACTCGTTATGAAGGGCAAGCAATAGACATCTTCTACAAAAGCCTTTCTAAAAAAGCCGCGTTACGCGGCTTTGAATAAGATGCCGTCGGCCGTTTTAAGCGGCGGCATCCGGCGTTTATTTTCCGGCGTCTATAGCCGCTCCGACAGAATCCGAACCACATTTTCCATATGTTTAGTCCAGTCCGAATCTCCATCCCTCAGTTCATACAGCTCGCGATCTCCGCCTTTATTATCGAGCACCTGCTGAACCAATTGCTTCAACTCGCGCAGATCCTCTGTCTCCCAGACAATTTCCTTTAAACCACTTAAGTTCTCGTACTTTGTTTTGCCGTTTTCGATGTAGGCGCATACAATTTCAGCCAGAGCAATGGCTGTGTTATCGTAAAGGAAATCCTCCTCTTCCGGATCCTTCGAAAGTAATCCGATCTCCCTGAAATGAGTGATTAGATCCTTCAACTTGACCGATTTGCGGTCCGCCGTATATTCGGTTAACGCATGAAGAACGTCCAATCCTTCGTCACTTTCCAGTGATGTTATTCCCCAAGCTCCCATCGTATTTCTCACCTTTCATTGTGTATTTCTGCATGCAATCCCTTGCTTAACGGAGATATACCTACTGCCTCGAATTTTTGCTCATTGTCTATCGTCATATCCCTTATTCAGAAATGGAAAAATGACCCTGTATAGTAAGATTAATTTAATCAAGAAAATAAGTCTATATTTTTGCCCTAAAACTTGCCGTTACAGACAACGCGCAGAGCCTTATCACAAGGTGACGCAAATTTTCCGTCCAGGATATAGGTACCTCCTTTTTGCGGTACTTTTACCTTCTCTTTGGTATTCTAAAGTTAAGATTCTGCGCTGCTAGACTACAGCGGAAACTAGAAGTACTCACAAAAAACAGCAACCAAACTCCTTAATTCTGCATAAACTGAGTTAAGGACTTGGTTTTTTTTGTTTTTATGGCTTTTGGAAGTACTTAATGGTAGATATTTTAGTGTAAAAATAATTATAATAGAGTAGATAGGGTTATAGTGGAGACAGAATCGGTTTGTTCTTAGGTGAGGCCTTGCTTTTTTTTACTATTTAAGCAGGCGTGCCTGCTCTTTTTTTATAAATATAGAGGATAAGGAAGGTTATCATGAAAACAGACGTTATCTTAATCGGTGCCGGGGTCATGAGCGCGACTCTGGGATCGTTATTGAAAGAGCTAGTGCCGGAATGGGAAATCAAAGTGTTCGAAAAACTCGCAAAGGCAGGAGAAGAAAGCTCTAACGAATGGAACAATGCGGGTACGGGGCATTCCGCCTTGTGCGAGCTTAACTATACTTCCGAAAAACCGGACGGGTCTGTAGATATCAGCAAAGCGATACAAATTAACGAACAGTTTCAGCTTTCCAGACAGTTCTGGTCTTATCTTGTAAACAGCCAGCTGATTCGCAATCCGCAGGACTTTATTATGCCGATCCCTCATATGAGTATGGTGCAGGGGCAAGAAAATGTAACGTTTTTGAAAAAGCGGTTTGAAGCGATGTCTAATAACCCTTTGTTCCAAGGGATGGAATTTTCCGATGAGCCTGAGAAATTGAAGGAATGGATTCCGCTTATCATGGAAGGCCGTACATCGAGTGAACCGATCGCGGCTACAAAAATCGACTCTGGGACGGACGTCAACTTTGGCGCTTTAACGCGTATGCTTTTTGACTACCTGCAGACCCAGAACGTGGAGATGCATTACAAACATAGCGTGGATGCTATTAAACGTGCCGCCGACGGATCGTGGGAATTGAAGGTGCGCAACCTCGATAACGGCAGCGTCGAACGCCATACGGCGAAATTCGTCTTTATCGGCGGCGGCGGCGGAAGCCTGCATTTGCTGCAAAAGTCCGGTATTCCCGAAGGAAAGCATATTGGCGGATTCCCGGTAAGCGGGCTCTTTATGGTATGCAACAATCCGGAAGTTATCGAACAGCACCATGCCAAAGTATACGGCAAAGCCAAAGTCGGAGCTCCGCCTATGTCGGTTCCGCATCTGGATACACGCTATATCGACAACAAAAAATCGCTGCTGTTCGGGCCTTTTGCCGGCTTCTCGCCTAAGTTTTTAAAAACGGGTTCCATGTTTGATTTAATCACGTCGGTGAAACCGGATAATGTCTTGACGATGTTAGCGGCCGGCGTCAAAGAGATGTCCTTGACTAAATACCTGATCCAGCAGGTACTGTTATCGAATGAAAAGCGCGTGGAAGAATTGCGCGAGTTTATCCCGAACGCCAAAGGCGAAGACTGGGATATCGTCGTAGCGGGCCAGCGTGTGCAGGTGATCAAGGATACGGAAGCCGGCGGCAAAGGCACCCTTCAATTCGGTACGGAAGTTATTACGGCCGCTGACGGCTCGATTGCCGCGCTGCTCGGCGCTTCTCCGGGGGCTTCTACTGCCGTTCACGTGATGCTGGAGATCTTGGCAAGATGCTTCCCGCAGCATATGAAAGAGTGGGAACCGAAAATCAAAGAAATGATTCCTTCTTACGGTGTGTCACTCTTGAACAATCCCGAGCTTTTCCAAGAAATTCTCACGTCAACGGCTCAGACGCTAGGTCTGGTCGAAAAAGAACTGGTTTATAGCTGATTACCTATAAGGAACCTTTGATCCGTCCTTGGATCGAAGGTTTTTTTTGCATTTGCGGCAGGAGAAATAGGAATCGGATGGACTCGCCTTTTCAAGTCGTATACGTAAGGGGAGGTGGTAGAAGCAATTCCCATATGTAGTATAATGGAGCCAGACTGCATTGAATCTAAGTTGAAAAGTTGTGACACAGGGGGGAAGATGCATGTATCTGGTATCTCGGCCAAAGCCGCTGTCTGACGGCATCAATCAAGCGTTTGCAAAAGAAGAGGCCGTTTCTTTTCCACCGGGCTATCTCCGGTTTTTGCGGTCCTTCGGCGAAGGGACCTATAGCGGATGGATGAATGTGCAGCTGCCGGACCCGGAGGTGCTTAAGCCTTTTGCCGAGTACGGGTTATGGGAGCATGACGCGGACAGCCCGATTACCGAGCGGCAGATCGGAGAGTGTGTCGCTATAGGCACGACGGTGGACGGCGATTTTCTGGCGGTGCATCCCCGGACGGCTCAGCTGCTCTGGCTGCCGCGGCATGGGGAACAAGTGACGGCGATTCCCCTCCAGGCACGGGAGCGGGAAGATGAAGCGACGTACGCTTCGGTGCTGGACGAAATCTATCGTGAGGTGTACGGATGCGGCCGGGAGGGAGCCGTTTATTACGAACCGTGGACGGGGTCCCGGGACCATCTCTTTTTGCGGCTGCTGCCGGGACAGGATCAGCTTTCGCTGCCGGAACTGGCCGGAATGTGCCGAGCGGCTTTTTCGCCGGATCTGTCGCTTGAAACCGACTATTCTTGTTACCTCTTCTATCAGACACTGGGCGGTTATGTGAGATTTAATTATGCCAACAAGCAAGAGGTGGCCGTCATGTATGAACAGGACGCAATACAGGCGTTCGCCGCTATAAAGCAGTGGCTCGTGTCAAAAGGATGCGAACCGTATCCGGAGAATAAATAAAACTTGCAAACGGCAGCAAGAGGAGGTCTCCATGGAACTATCCTTTTATTTAGATACACATGGAACGTGTGTGAGTCAATTGAGAGATGAACTGTTGCCGTTAGAAGAAGCGGCGAAAACATGGGAATTTCCGTATGCCATCGTTGTTGTATTTCGTGTTTTACCCGAAAGCTATGAACGAAGGACATTCAGACGTTTTGACAGCGGAGACAACTTGCTGGGATTAGATATCAGCCTAATTTATGAGCAGTATCTGCGAATGTCTAAAAACGAACAGCGTGAGGCTTTGGGTATTTATTTCTATAACTATTTGTCGGAGTCTGTTGCTAAATACAAGAAGCACGCGGATAAGGACACTCAGAATCGCTTCTTGGCCCAGGTGAAGAGTTGGATGCTGGAGAACAACTGGCTACATGGAAAAATAAATAAAGCGCGGGAGCTTCTTGCACAGGACAGGGGACTTTATGAAGTCAGCCAAGAATTGAAAATGCCCTTAGAAGAAATTGAGTATATCTTGCTGCGTATGAATGACTACGAGCCTGCAGACGTTCACCCGGACAACAGGAACATCATGGCTGAATAGAGTGACAGCCGACTTTGGAGAATCTGTATCGGGAAATCGACGCCTTCACTTAGCTTAATTTTAGACTACGCACGTCAATAGGGGGATTCAAAAAGGTATGGTTGAGAAAAAAGTCACCTGGTTGGAGCTTTTTTATGATCTTCTTTTTGTCGCGGCAGTCTCAAAAGCAACTCATGTCTTACTGCATGCAGATCACGGAGTCATTCCCATTGAGTATTTAGTTAAATTTGTACTGATTTTTATCCCGATCTGGTGGGGGTGGGTAGGACAAACCCTCTTTGTAAACAGATTCGGTCAAGACATCTTTATACACAGAATATTAAGCATTCTGCAGCTCTTTTTTATTTTAATTATGACAGCGAGCTTATCTCCTGATTTTGATCAATACTATATTCCCTTCTTTATAGGATATATAGGTTCGAGAGTACTGACCGCCATTCAATATCTGTTGGTGCATAGGTCCAAAGCCGCTCATCAACAATCGACGGCTTCTTATTTGGGGACCCACTTTTTGATCGGAATATTGATATCCGCTTGTTCGCTTTTCTTTGACTCATGGATCCGGTATGCCGTTTTGTATATGGGAATTGCCGTCGATATTGTACTTCCCCTAATCGGGCGAAAACACCTGGTAAAAACACCTATACATACCCCTCACTTATTTGAACGTTTTGCCTTATTTACGCTCATCCTTTTGGGCGAATCCGTGGTCAGTATTCTAGCCGTGCTGCAGTTCAACAGCTGGGATCTGTCATCCGTTTTGTTTGTCGCGTTTACAAGCGCGTTAGTGATTTCCATATGGTGGCAGTACTTTGATAATGTTGAAACCAAAGTGAGTAAGGAAATACAAACGGCCGGCCAAACGATTATTTATGGACACTTATTCATTTACTTATCCATGAGCATGATCGCCGCTGCTATTCAGTTGTTGTATCAAGAGAAGCTAAATTATTCTTTCATGTTGGTTTTTGTATTCGGGTCCGTTCTTCTTTATTTTTTCTCCACCTCTTTGGTTTTCCACCTGTACAGACCCAAACATCTGCGTTTGAGGCCCAATCATTTGGCCGTATTATTGGGAATATTGGGCTGCTGTATGGCATTTGACTTGATTTATCATGTACCTAATTATGCGATCGTCGGGGAGATTATGGTCTTCTTTATCGCGTATGCGAAACTGACAACTTGATTTATGGAACTATCAGGAATCCCTCAAAAAGGTAAACCATCCCGGAATAGTTAAATTCGCGGGATGGTTTTTTTTACAGCGGAGGTCAACTTTCTTGCGCGTTGCATCGCCTTACCGTGGCAAAATAAAGCAGGGCAGCGACGGGGAAAGCTATTCCAATCCATAACGCGGCACTCCAGCCCCCCGTGGCGTATATCCATCCCCCGATTGCGGATCCGATGGCACCGCCAAAAAAGAAAATAGCCATAAAAAGCCCATTCAGACGACTGCGAATTTCCGGACTCAGTGAGAAGAGCGTGCGTTGCTCCTTGGACCGAATATAAGAGCAACATTTCAAAATTTATCTTGTGCTATATTCTTATTGAATTCGGACAAGGAGATGAGAGCATGAGGAAATTGGAAGGTAAAGTCGCTTTGGTAACCGGAGCAAGCAGGGGAATCGGCCGCGGCATCGCACTGCGTCTGGCCCAAGAGGGGGCGTTCGTCGCCGTGCACTATGGACAAAGACGGAATGAAGCGGAGGCAGTGGTTCAGCAGATCGGTCAAAGCGGAGGGAATGCGTGCGCGATCGGTGCCGATCTGAGCACTCTCGGCGGCATTGAGCACTTATTTACAGCGCTGGATGAGGCGATCCGGGAACATACGGGCGGCAGCGGGTTCGATATTCTGGTCAATAATGCCGGGATCGGGCAAATTCTCGGTCTGGAAGAGACGACGGAAGAGTCTTTTGACGAAGTGATGAAGATTAACGTCAAAGCTCCACTTTTTGTTACCCAGCATGCTTTGCCGCGTATGAAAGAAAACGGGCGCATTATTAACGTTTCTTCTTTCGTAACGCGCGTAGCCTCTCCAAGTGTGTTTACCTACAGCATGTCGAAGGGGGCTATCGACACATTTACTCTTCTTCTGGCCAAACAGTTGGGGAACCGCAAGATTACGGTAAACGCCATCCAGCCGGGCATCATTAACACGGAGATGAATGCCGGGACGCTGCAGGATCCGAACGGGCAAAAAAATGCGGCCGGCCTTTCCGTCTTCGACAGATGGGGAGAACCCGATGACATAGCGGATGTTGCCGCTTTTCTCGCTTCGCAGGACAGCCGCTGGGTAACCGGCCAGTTGATCGACGCAAGCGGCGGATCGCACCTGTAAGTAAACAGGTGCGACGGGAATGGGCATCCGGCTTTGCGGCCGGGCCCTCATTCCGCTGGAAGGTTTGGCAGCGAAGAGGCGCTGCATTCGCTTGCCAAACGCATTTTCCATGAAGGTTCGTCCAAATTTTAAAGAACGGTTTGCCCCATATCCCGCAACACCATCTCCAGAATTAGCCTCGTATCCCGTTTAAGTTCGCTTTTCAGCTGCTCCCGGATAAAGGGGACAGCGGGTCCGCCGAGCCCGAGCAGCTGCTCGTACGCTTCGTAGTCGGTTTTCCAGAAGCTATAAGGGCTGCCCTCGGCGCTGAAGGCGTACGCAGCAGGCGCATCCAACGAATAAGCCTCTCGCTTCCCGGACTAATGGCCCCAACCGTGCCCATGGCAGAGTCCCCGTTGTTTTTTGCCAATTACTTTTCTATATTTAACATAAGACTTTGGGTAGGAGAGGGTAATGGATGATCCAACTGAAAGATATCGGGAAATTCGAGAAGCTGCCGGAAATCGCGATGCACATTTACCAAGGAAATATGCCGGCTTTGGGGGAGGCCATTGCAGCAGGTTGGGATATCGAAGAGGGCATCGAACTGAGCAAGTATACCACGCTGAGTCCGCTCGACTTGGCGCTTATATCGGGGAGACTGGACGTTGTAAAGCTGCTGGTTGAGAACGGCGTCAACCTGAATGTCCCTCATAATCCGGCCTTTCTGCGGGCTGTCCGCTATTGCAAGGAAGACATCGTCCGCTACATTGCAGGGCAAGGCGCTAAGACGGACAAGCTCAATCATATCAAGTCAGGTGCATATTCTCAGGCCTATTATGGAAACAAAAACAATATTCCGCTCCTCCATGAGCTGGGATTGGATATAAAGAAGCACGGCAGCGCCGTATTGCGCCAGGCCGTGTCGAACCATGATCTTAAGACACTCGCGTATTTACTCGATCATGGGGCGGACATTAATTACAATAAGGCGGACCAAGTTTATCCTTACCAAGCGACTCCTTTAACCGTTGCCGCGCGAATGGGCAATGCGGCGATGGTCAAGTATTTGATTGAACGCGGCGCGGACGTTACGATAACGGAAAAGGACGGCGACCGGGCGTATACGATTGCGGTCGAAAATAAGGATGCCGCTTTGGCCGACTATTTGAAATCCCTGGAGCCGGCAGAGCTTCATGATAGAGAGAACAAGAAATATGAGCTGAAAAAGTATAAGCTGACCGATGAACTGGTCACCTTTCTAACCGGGGATAAGCTGCGCCTGGAGCTGGCGCCAAATGACTATGACATCGGGTATATCGACTTTTTCACCTTGACCGATACGATTGAAATGAAAGTCGGCCGGCAAAAGCTGCTTCGTCTGTCGGCCGATATCGACAATTATTCGGATCTGCAGCTTGTGTGGAATTCGAAGAAAAAAGGCTCTATCGGCTGTTATGACGTGGAGCATCAGGAGTATGCGGATTTGTGCGGCTTTACAGAATTCCTCGCGCAGCCTGAAACTTACCTCATCCAATTTCTTGAGGGAGAGCTGCAATAATGGACCGCTATTGGCACCACCTGCAGCGGAGCATGTGTATGTAGGGAGCTTTTTTTGTGCCCTGATCGCGGACATGATCCGCCGGAAAACCTCACCAATCAGCGACTGCCGCGCCCTGCGGACGTCGCTTTTTTTTATATTCGAATAAGGCCTGTGTTGTTTATCTTTTCCAAGTCGTAATACTTTCGCCCTGTTTGCATGCCGGGAAGTATGGGATGATGGATTCATCAAAGGTTCGGAGTCACGGACTGTGAACCTTGAACTTCAGGCTATTGCGATCCTTCCTTCTACTTCATTGGGCGAATTAGGGTCGCAGCTTCCCTGAAGGATTTCTATCGCGAGAGGAGGCGTCCAGGCTATCATATTCCTTCCTTCTAAGGGTTCTTCCAATGACAGTAGGGATGTGGCTTTCCTGGACTCTTTTTATGAACATAAATAACATCTATTTACGCAGAGCGGGCAAAGTGATTGTGGAGCAGAGAGAAGGCGAGGACCGTCTTTCTAAGGCTTATTTGGCTGCTGCCGTGAAAAATATCGAATCTCTTGGATTTACGTTCTCCTATCGCTTGATGCGTGCCGTGTGCACCTTATCCAAGGAGCAATTTGAAGCGTTCTATCGCAGGCTGATCGGCGATCTGAAACGGCTGGTCGGCGCCCATGTGGAGTATAAGCCGATGTATCCCGGCTTTCCGGCGCAGGTGATGGAGGAATATGATGCGGAGCTTTATTTGAACGCCGTTTATCATTATCTAACGCTGGAATTGCCTGAGTATGAGACGGCGGGAAGACCTCCACTGCGGGATGAGGCAGACCTGAAAGTAATTGATCTTGGCAGCAAAGCGGAGTTTCATGTCATGATAAGCCGGCTGATTCAAGCCAAGACATCCATCTCCGAGACGGACAAGGAAGATATTGACGCGGCTATAGAGTGCGCGGACCCGGATGAACTGGACGCAATTCTTCCGTCCGAGATCCCTTTCAAAGAGAATGCGGCCTTCGTGGCGGCTTCCTTATTAAAGCATGATAAAGCCGGCTTGGAGCGGGTCGGGCGATACTTTAAAACCGCAACGGATATCCTTCGTCTGGCCGCGGCCTGGTCGGATGGCGATGTCAGTCTCGCCGAGCCCGCGCGTTTCCGCAAATTTAAGCGCAGCGAGAGACGGCTGCTGCTAGGATTGCTGGAACGCTGTCACTCCATTACGGAAGATATGCTGAGATACAAGGATCGCTGGATCCGGCTGGGAGAAATCCTGCATCCTTCCGAGTATAAGAACCGTTTTACGCGTTGTAAGGAGGCTTTCGGAGTTTTACGCAATAACAAGCCCTTTGCGACCTTCGGCGGGAGCGTGGAACTTGCCTTCCGGTATGGGCAGGTGTGGACTTTGATCGATCTGCTCATGCAGCGCCCGGGTGAATTTGCAAGAAGGCTCGATCAGCTGCTGCGGTCCACCGAACACACGGAGTATGTCGTGCTGGCATTCGGCGAAGTGGCCGATCAGGTATCGACGCCCGTGCTGCTGCAGGTGAAGAATCATTTTGCCCGCCGCCATGAGCGTCCCGAGCTGCGCGTCTTCTTCCCCAAAGGCAATGCGGCCAAAGCGTTTGCGATTCCCCATACGCTCCCGGAAATCAACGAAACGGCATGCCAAGCCATCGTTGAATTGTGCGAAAAAACGCTTATTCAGCGATTTGCCGATCTGCCTCCCTTAGGGAAGACCCATGTCGATAAACGTTTGAAGGACTATCCTGTGCCGTTCTCCCAAAGATCCGCAAGCAAAGCTCTGCGTACGATTGTTCGGGGAAGCCGTGTGCCGATGGCGGAGGGGGACACGATCCGTTTCTTCAACTGGTGGAAAGAAGGAATCGTGGACGGCAAGCCTACGGGCCGGGTGGATATCGACTTGTCCGCAGTCATGTATGACCGCAACTGGGAGTATGTGGAGCACATTTCGTATACGAATCTGCGATCCTCCAAGTACCAGGCTGTCCACAGCGGAGACATCGTGTCGGCTCCTCAAGGAGCCTGCGAGTTCATTGACCTGCACATTCCTTCCATCGTCGATTACGGCGGACGTTATATTGTGGCTTCCCTGCATTCCTTTACGGAACAGCCGTATTGCGATTTGCCGGAGTGCTTCGCAGGCTGGATGATGCGCAAGAAACCCGGTTCCGGGGAAATCTTCGAGCCTTCGACGGTGGTCAACAAAATCGACGTCACCGCCGACACGCGAATCGCCATTCCCGTCATCCTGGATTTGGTGGAACGTACGGTCATCTGGACGGACTTGTCCCTGACGAAACAACCTCACTACTTTAACAATGTGGAGGGAAATCAGAAGGGAATGGTCTTGATAGGCAAAGCCATGACAACTTTACGAAAGCCGGATTTGTACGATTTATTCACCCTCCATGCAAAAGCAAGAGGGGAAGCAGTTGATACTGCGGACCAGGCAGAGGCGATATTTTCGGTGGATGGCGGGGTCACTCCGTACGATATCGAGCAGATAATGGCGGAATATATAGGTTGAGTCGAAGCGCTAACGCCGAGGAAGCCGCATGATGGATTAGAAAAAGGATGTAAAAGGGGAGCAAACGCTCCTCTTTTTGCGTTTTTGAGGCCGGTTTGCAAGGACAGGAATCCAAATCTTGAATTTATAATGAACTTTTCCATTGTTCTCCGTTGCAGGCGGGCTTGTGGAATTAATCAGCCAGTGAATTCATCATCCGGAGAAATGAGGGACCTGTACATGAAATTACAAGGTAAAGTCGCCATCATCACAGGCAGTGCCTCGGGAATCGGCCGCGGCATTGAGCTTGCCATGGCTAAAGAAGGCGCACATGTCGCCATTGTCGACGTGAACGAGCAGAAGGGGCAAGAAACCCTTGCGGAAGTCAATCAACACACGGAGGGATGCCTGTTTATCAAGGATATTTCCGTCAAAGAAAATGCCAATGCAATTGTGGAAGAAGTGGTCACAACATTCGGCAAGCTGGACATTCTCGTTAATAATGCGCATGCTTCCAGACAGGCTTCTTTCGTAGAGACGACGCAGGAGCTATTGGATCTATCTTTCGGAACCGGCTTCTACCCGACGTTTCATTTCATGCAGGCCGCTTACCCTGAGTTGAAAAAAACGAAGGGCAAGGTCATCAACTTCGCTTCGGGCGCGGGTCTTGACGGACAAGTGACGCAAACCTCTTACGCGGCCGCCAAGGAAGCGATTCGCGCCATTTCCCGCGTTGCCGCGAACGAATGGGGTCCGGACGGCATCAACGTCAACCTGATCTCGCCGATCGCACTGACGCCGGGCGTGGAGCAATGGCGTGAGAGCGCCCCGCACCTGTACGAGGCGATGATCGAGCGTATTCCGCTTCGCCGTCTCGGCGATCCGGAGCAGGATATCGGCCGTGTCGCCCTATTCCTGGCAAGTGACGACTCGAATTATATTACCGGCCAAACCATTATGGTGGACGGCGGTTCAATCAAACTACGTTAGGAGCCATGCAAAATGGGACAATTGGATAACAAAGTAGCGATCATTACCGGAGGAGCTTCGGGCATCGGCGAACGCATGGTGGATCTTTTCGCACAGGAAGGCGCTATCGTTATCGCAGCGGACATCAATGAAGAGGCGCTTGAGAGAGCCAGCCGGAAGCAGAATGTACACGGTATGAAACTGAACGTGGCTTCGGATGAAGACTGGGCGGCGCTTGCGAAAGAAGTAAACGACCGCTTCGGCAAAATCGATATCCTCGTTAACAACGCGGGCGTCTCTTCGGAAAAACCTTTCCAAGAAATCGACGCGCAGGATTGGCAGAAAATGCTCTCCATTAACGGCTTCGGTCCGTTTGCCGGTATGAAACATGTTACTCCGTACATGGCTGAACAGAAGCAAGGCTCCATCGTCAACATTTCTTCGTACACGGCTATGATCGGCCAAGGCTTCAACCACTACTCCGCATCCAAGGGTGCGGTACGCGCTCTGTCCAAAGCGGCTGCCGCAGCATTCGGCCGTCAAGGCATCCGCGTGAACGCTCTGTTCCCGGGGATCATTGAAACTCCGATGACTCAAGCTCTGAGCACTTCCAAGGATCTGCTGGGGCGTTTGATTCAAATGACGCCTCTGCAGCGCCTGGGACAGCCGGACGACATCGCCAAGGCGGCTTTGTTCCTGGCCTCCGACGCTTCTTCGTATATTACAGGTTCCGAGTTAGTGATTGATGGTGGATACTCGGCTCAATAGCGTGTAAGATTATGACAGTCCTTAATTTTCATTAGGGGCTGTCGTTTCTTTTATCAAGGAGGATTTTATGGAAGAGCAAACGGTTTTCGAACTTATACATAACATGGACAAATTCACCAACGGTCTGATTATCCAGTGGAACAAAACATTCAATGAGGATCTCGGGGTTTCTCATGTTCTTGTGCTCGGTCATCTCAAGCAAAACGGGAAAAGCCGGCCTTCGGACATTGCGAAAATATTGGGCCTTACTCCGCCCACGCTCAGTTATTTATCGGAAAAGCTCGTCGCGAAGAAATTAGCCGTCCGAATGGTGGATGAGTCCGATCGCCGCATTATTTATTTGGGCATTACCGACACAGGCGCCGAAGTCCTTAGGCGGGCCACTTTGGAGGGAGAAAGACTGCGCAGAAATTTATTCGAAAAATTAACCGACGAGGAGAGGGCGGAACTGGCGAATCTATTTAAAAAGCTGAACAGCTAAGATTACATCGCGGTAAGCCTTAACATAAGCAGGGATAAGCGGCAAGGGAAAATTGTCCGCTGCGTGGTCCGGAAACATAAGTTCGCTAGGCAATGGAGCTTTATGACTTAGTCTTGGATGGTGACAGAACAGCAGCTATGAAACAACTATTGCTCAAGTATTTAACCCGATATACGTCGCTTAACGAAGAAGAAAAACAGGCTGTCCTTGATGAGATTCTTATTAAAGAATATAAAAAAGGAACCGTGCTCCTTAGACAAGGAGATGTTCCCACGGCCTGTTATTTCGTGTTGAAGGGATGCGTAAGGCAGTTTTCGGTGGATGAAGAGGGAAGAGAGATGACCTCGAACTTTTATACGGAAGAACAAGCCGTCGCGATTTTCAACCATCATAAACCGGATAAATCATCCGAGTATACCTTTACGTGTCTGGAAGACTGCGTTGCGGTTGTCGGCGAGCTGAATATCGAACAAGACATGTACGCCAAATACACCCAGTTGCAATCCATGACACGCAGGATGATCGAGGAAAATTTCGGTCACATGCAAGAAGAATTCGCCGCATTTATCGCTTCTACACCGGAAGAACGTTTCAAAACGTTGGCAGTGAAACGTCCTCATTTGATCAATCGTGTGCCCCAACATCAATTGGCAAGTTATCTCGGCATTACCCCGGAATCCTTAAGCAGGATTAAGAGGCGGGTGCATCACGATAAGAGTTAAGAAGAGTTCACACCTTACACAGAGCCTTTTCCCCCTTTTGCCAGAAGCCATACTCCAAAGCCCAATTCCCCTGCAACCATAGGGATCATAAATACAACATTAAGCAGCATCGTAAGCGTCTCGTTGTCCGGAAGTAACAGGTTGCACAGGTGAGTGGCCATATAGCCTAGGGAAGCAATCAACAATAAGATGCCGATGACTTTAGGTATCCGGTCAGATTTGAAAGCCAGAATGCCTACAATCAGCAGATGCCCGCCGAAAATAATCAAACCCATAGACCAGATCAGCCCGAACGCTTCCAAGTACATCATCACATAGGCTTGAAGCTGCTCGGTATTAACTAAGGATAAGTAGCCGGCACGGCCGGAAAGCAGCAGCACAACGATTAAATTCAGCAGGGCGGTCCCCAAAACAGCCGTGTAGGCAAGACGGAACCATGCACCGAGCAAGGATAGATTTTTATGAACAGGCTTAAGGAAGATGTAGAAAGCCCAGGCGACCGCAATGTCACAGATCAGAATGATGACCCAACCCAAAATTTCCGCTTTGAAAAGGTTTCTCGATGATGTGACGGCTTGAAAGGTGAGGCTTGCATCGCCTTGCGCCACAAGGCTTTCATGGACAAAGCCATAGGAAAAAAATGCGGCAAGCGTCATAACGATCAGTGCGATGCCGGCAGTCAGAGCGGCTGTTCGCTGTTCCTTTAGCTCTATTCTTGAAGGAACCATCCCATAACCTCCTTTAGTTTGCTGTATGGATTTCATTGTAATAGGCCGGATGGGAAGGTTCATTGACTTAAATCAAGGGTTCTTCTCCTTTCGCCCAAAAAATTTTGCGGTTGAACGATTATTTCGCTTGCAGCTTACGCAGCGTAAGCTTTTATAATACAACTACCGGTATGTAGCTAGCGCTAAAGAAGCGGAGATGATGCATGAAGAGGCATTGGAAAGTAGGAGACCTCGCCAAGTTGACGGGTCTTACCGTACGTACGCTGCGTTATTACGATCAAATCGGTTTATTCTCTCCATCCGCCCAGACGGAATCCGGCCACAGGCTGTACAGCGAGTCGGACTTGTCGCGCTTGCACCAGATCTTATCGCTTAAGGAGCTGGGCTTATCTCTGGAGGAGATTAAGTCGGTCCTAACCGGCGGGCAAATCGGCCCGCTTGAGATCGTCCATCTGCAGATGGACCGAATCAAAGAGCAGATCAGGCGGCAGCAGAAGCTATTGGAGCAGCTCGGGCATGTATCCAAGCTTATGCAGGGAAAGGCGCAAGTAACGGTAGAGGATTTCACAGACCTTCTGCAAGCGATGCAAATGGGGTTTGAAAAGCCTATCATTGAGCGGCAAACGAGCTGGGAACGACATTTGGACCGGTTGGGAGACTTCCTTGCCGGGGAGAGCGGAATGCCGAAACTTGAGGAGGACAAACAATGAACGAACGATTCGTCAAACATGCGACCTTCGTCGTCGAGAGAGTTTATGCCGCTTCGCCGAAGCGGGTTTATCACGCCTGGTCCGACCCGGACGCCAAAGCGAAATGGTTTTCGAAGCCGGACGTCTTCGACTTTCGGATCGGCGGACGCGAGTACAGCAGCGGCGGACCGCCGGAAGGTCCGGTCTTTACCTTCGATGCGAACTACCAGGAGCTTGTTCCGGACTGGCGCATTGTCTATACGTACACTCTGGATTCGGGGGACACGCGCATCTCCGTCTCGATCACAACGATCGAGCTGATTGCGGTGGAGGGCGGCACGAAGCTTATTTTCACGGAGCAGGCCGCGTTCTTTGACGGACACGATACGCCGGAGGTGCGGGAACACGGTACAAATGCGATGCTGGACTCACTGGGCAAGGTACTGGAAGGGGAGGAATGAGCATGGTGATCGGCGAAAATGAACTTGTTACCACGCGCGAGTTCGATGTACCCCAGGAGCTTGTTTTTCGGGCATGGACAACCCCCGAACTGTTAGCCCGGTGGTGGGGACCGAAGGGCTTCACGAATACGTTTCACGAGTGCGACATCAGGCCGGGCGGCACGTGGACCCTCACCATGCATGGACCGGACGGCACGGACTATCCCAATCAGAGCGTCTTTGTTGAGATTGTGCCGTTCGAGCGGGTCGTGCTGGATCATTTATCCGGCCACGAATTCCGGTTAACGGGAAGCTTCGAGGATCTGGACGGACGCACCAAAGTTACCTTCCGCCAGCGTTTCAAGCTAAAAGAGGACTTCGAAAAGGCCAAGCCTTACTGTGTGGAAGCCAATGAACAGAACCTCGACAGAATGGGCGAGGTGCTGGCGGAATTGGCCGGTTAGTTTTGCAAAGGTATGTCGGTATATACCAGAATACAGAACCGGCACATATGCGATGACTTTAAAATTGTCGCCGTTCACGCTCCCTGTTGGGCCGCGGGCGGCGATTTTTATTTCAGTAACTGGGAGCCGGAGGTGGAAATCTGACAGCCTATCAAGGCGAATTTTTCGCGAATAGACCCGTTAAGATGAACCATGTGACCCCAATGTTGATTTTACTCATTCCGCATTACTTAAGCAGTGTAAGTGTCACCTCTACCGAATTATCAACAAATGATCGCTCTGGACGAGACTTAATCAGTACGGTTAGTCCAATTAAAGATACGAGTAGTGCCTGCGATAGGGCCTTCGCATTTACCCCGATTTCGAGCTCACCTGATTGTATACCTCGTTCTATGGTTTCTTCAAATATGACAGCTAGGTACATTTGATGTTCCCTTGTAAGAATTTCAAATTTCTCATCATGAGGCGCAAGTTCGACCATAGTATTGATGCAAAAGCATCCTTTTCTAGGGTTTTCTGCATACTCCTCAACAATCACATCTTCAAAAAAAGTGCGAAATCCTTCTTTTACCGATGGATTGCTTTGAAGTTTGGCTCGGATAAGAGAAGCGCGGGTCATCGTGTATTTGCGCAGCGCGGCTTCGAACAATTCTTTTTTGCCTCCAAATGCTGAGTATATACTGGGGCGTTGAATTCCCATTCTGGAAGTTAAATCGCTCAAGGAGGTAGCTTCATATCCCTTTTCCCAAAATAGCTGCATAGCTGCATCTAACACTTTATCTTCGTCAAATTCGCGGATTCGTCCCATAATTAGTCCCTTTCGTTACTCTTGTTTTTTTCTTAATTGCACAATAATTCTGGTCATAATGCAGCTGTTAACGGCCTTTATTTACGTACCATACAGTATGATATTATTTTATAATTTTCCGTTTGTATTGTCAAACGAACGTTAGTTTATGTTAACAAGAGAAAATAAAAAATGAGGTTTGGTAAAGTGAATATAAATATATTTGTTGACAACATTCATTTTCAAGAGTTATATTTACTGGGAATTATATCGTACCGATAAGTATGATATTTTTCGATGGTTAAAAATTAAGGGAAATAGGATGTGTACAGAATGGAGGCTGAAGTAAAAGTAGTAGTTAATGCGGATTTAAAGGCGAATTCGTCACAGGAGACGATTGTCACATCTGATTCAGTTCAGGGTTCTTACATGCCTCGTTATGTGGCTCTATTGTTTGCGGCTGCCTGCGGGTTGTCTGCCGCCAATATCTACTTCGCACAACCGGTACTCGATAAATTATCGAGTGAGTTCAGTATTGACTATTCAACCATTGGGATTCTCATTACCATCACTCAGATCTTTTATGCAGCGGGACTGCTGCTGCTGGTACCGCTTGGGGATTTACTGAACCAACGCCGACTGATTATCGGGCAGATGCTATTATCCATGGTAGCTCTGCTGATAGTTGGCACTGCCTCCTCCAGCACAGCACTATTCGCAGGGTTGGCATTAGTCGGACTGCTTGCCGTTGTGACCCAGACAATTGTGGCATTCGCGGCTACAATGGCTTGTCCTGCCGAACAAGGACGCGTCGTTGGCGTAGTAACAAGCGGAATTGTGATTGGCATTCTTCTTGCTCGAACCATTTCAGGAATATTAACAGATATTGCGGGTTGGCGTTCCATATATTTGGTCTCTGCTGCGTTGATGTTCCTTATGGTTTGTGCATTATTTAGGGTGATGCCAAATGTTGAGCGTGGAGTCAAATCACTGTCCTATCTCCAACTGCTTAGGTCAGTGTTTGTGTTGTTCGCACAAGAACGAATATTACGCATCCGCGCTATTTTGGCTCTGCTGATTTTTGCTGATTTCAGCATTTTGTGGACTTCGCTAGTACTGCCTCTTAGTGCGCCGCCACTATCTCTTTCGCACACTGCAATCGGGGCGTTTGGTCTCGCGGGAGTTGCCGGAGCGTTGGCTGCAGCACATGCGGGGAAATTGGCCGATCGAGGTTACGGACAAAGAACGACAGGCACAGCTCTCATTCTATTGTTGGTGTCATGGCTGCTAATCTGCTACGCAGAAAGGTCGCTGTTCGCATTGGCCATTGGTATTATTCTTCTTGACTTGGCGGTTCAGGCCGTTCATGTCACTAATCAAAGTATGATCTTGGCACTGCGTACGGAGGCGCGCAGTCGGCTCACTGCCGGGTACATGGTTTTCTATTCCATCGGCGGTGCCATCGGCTCTGTCAGTTCGACCCATATATATGCCCGCTATGGCTGGGACGGAGTATGCTTGCTTGGAGCCTCTGTTAGTGCTTTAGCTCTTCTGTTCTGGGCAATGACCCGCCGAGCTGCGGCTGCCGCATTAAAATAAAGCTTGTGTGTTTTTTTGTATTTACATATTCAAATATACCGATATGATGATTTGAATCATTTAGCTTTACATCCCTTACTTGAAAAAGACCGGGATAAGGGATCGCAATCTCAAAGTTATGGACAGAGAAAACTATTCGAATAGGAGAGATTGACCGTGGAGATTGGGATTACTTCGTTTGTAGAAACAAAGCCGGACATTCAGACCGGTGAGGTGATGAGTCACGCACAGCGATTGCGTGAAGTTGTTGAGGAAATTGTCCTTGCTGATCAAGTGGGACTTGATGTGTTTGGCATAGGTGAGCATCATCGGCAGGATTATGCGGCATCTTCACCGGCACTTGTGCTGTCTGCGGCTGCATCACAGACGAAACGGATTCGGCTGACCAGTGCTGTGACGGTGCTTTCTTCAGCTGATCCGGTGCGCGTTTTTCAGGATTTTGCTACGCTGGACGGCATTTCAAATGGACGTGCGGAGATTATAGCGGGCCGAGGTTCCTTTATTGAATCTTTTCCACTGTTTGGCTATGACTTGAATGACTATGATGAGCTGTTTGAAGAACATCTGGCATTGCTCCTTAAAATACGAGAGTCCGAAAAAGTAACCTGGAAAGGCAAGCATCGGCCAGCAATTAACAATTTGGGCGTGTATCCACGGCCCGTCCAGAATTCTTTACCGGTTTGGATTGGCAGCGGGGGCAGACAGGAGTCTGCTATCCGTGCAGGTCTGTTAGGACTGCCCTTGATGCTGGCGATAATTGGTGGAAGACCGACGGATTTTGCACCGCTTGTGCAGCTTTATAAGAAGGCAGCGGCGCACGCCGGTCATGACGAATCGCAGCTTAGGGTCGGGTCGCACTCGATAGGATTTGTTGGAGAGAGTACTGAACGTGCTGCAGATACATTTTTTCCTTCTACGATGGCAGGTATGAATAGATTAGGCAAGGAGCGGGGCTGGGCGCATTATGATCGTTCCAGCTACGATGCCGCGCGCAGCTTTGAAGGTGCACTGTATGTCGGCGATCCCGAGACGGTTGCCCAGAAGATCATTCATCTTCGCAAACATGTAGGCGTTACACGCTTTATGCTGTATGTTCCATTAAGCACGATGCCGCATGCCGAGGTGATGAGAGCCATTGAGCTGCTAGGAACCGAGGTAGCCCCCCGAGTTCGGGAGGAAATAACCAAGTGGGAAGCTGAGACGGAAAAAAGATCAACATTCAATTATAGGAGTGATTCGAATGGATTTTGAAAGTCGGGTATTGCCAGAGTTAAGGCCGATAGTAGCCGAATTTCCTGGATTTCAACTGGAGGAAAATTTAGAACTGAGCAGAAGTTATTTGTCGAGTCCTCCCACCCAGAAGTCGGAGCACGTACGCACGACAAGCCGGATGATTCCGAGCATAGCAGGCGAGATGCTGGTCAAAATCTATGAACCTTCCCAGCGAACTGGCGCAAAGCTTCCGGCCATGCTGTGGATTCACGGGGGAGGCTATGTGATGGGTCATCCGGATATGGACGACGCTTTGTGCGAACGCTTCGTGCAGGAGGCTGAATGCGTCGTCGTATCGGTTGATTATCGACTTGCTCCCGAGCACCCTTACCCGGCTGCCATCGATGATTGTTACACCGCATTGACATGGATGACGGACGAAGCTGAGCTGCTGGGCATCGACTTGGAGCGTGTTGCGATTGCCGGTGCAAGCGGGGGCGGCGGTCTGACCGCAGCGCTTGCTTTAATGGTTCGCGACAAAGGAGGGCCGTCCCTCATCTTCCAAATGCCGCTGTATCCGATGATCGACGACCGCAACATTACGGCTTCAAGTCTTGAAATTACGGCTGATAACGCAACCTGGAACCGGGCGAACAATTTGGCGGCCTGGAACATGTACTTGGGCGATCGTACCGAAGACAGCGAGGTGTCCTCACATGCGGTGCCGTCGAGAGCGGAAAGCTTGGCGGGGCTACCGCCGGCCTACACTTGCATAGGCCAGCTCGATCTGTTCCGAGATGAGACGATTGAATATGTCACGCGCCTGGCGCAAGCGGGTGTAGACGTCGAATTTCATCTATATCCCGGCACATTCCACAGCTTTGAAGTGATGGTTCCGCAAGCGGAAGTAAGCCAACGCGCCAGCAGAAGTTATGTGGACGCGATTGCAAGAGCGCTCAATCCTTAACGGAGTAAGCTTCGTACAGCCGGCAACAGAATGAAGCTGGTGAAGAATATGTTCAAGAAACTGACGGGAAAAGAGAATGACGAATCCGATCTAAATAAAACCGTCGAATTGGATTAGGGTTATACAGAAACAGGCTCCTCACAATACGGATAGCATCCCTTTTAAGTAAAAAGTGCTTAACTAGCACTTTACCGTTTACTTAGAGGGGATTTTTTATGGGGAAATTAAGATGACCTATTACAGAAACAACGGTTGAATCTCCAGTTACAGGAGGATTTATACTTTGAGCTGCAAGCAGCCAAAACTGTAAATGGAGGGTTTTCTCTTATGAGGTCTTTTGAAATGCTGATTACCGTCTTTAATATCTTATTGCTCGGTTGGTCAATAATGGCCAAGAACAAGCCGCGGCGCGTGCTGCTTATTGGTTCCGGAATTTCCGCCCTATTGGCGCTGACGCAGGGGCTTACCGAGGGCATGCGTTGGCAAATGATCCCGGTCTATGCGATGACCTTAATCCCAGTCGCGATTTTTGCTGTAAGGTACAGGATCAAACCGAAGGAAGAGGAAAAGAAGGCAGCCCGAACCCGCCGGATCATCCTGATTACGGCGATTGCCGCGCTTTATTCTGCCGCAGCCGTGGCACTGCCCGTCCTGCTCCCGGTATTCACGTTCGAGAAACCGTCCGGCCCGTACAAAATCGGAACCGTCTCCTATCATTGGAAAGACGATAGGCGAGAGGAGACCCATACTCCCGATTCCGGCGATAAGAGAGAATTGATGGTACAGATTTGGTATCCGGCGAACATGAACGCAAAGGGAAAAACGGCTTCTTATGTGTCTCATGCGGATATTTTTGCAGATGGATACGGCAAAGCGCTTCATCTGCCTAAGCTGTTATTTACGAGCATCGGATTGGTTAAAACTCATGCGATTGAAAAAGCGGAACTCTCCGATAAGGAAAAGGCCTATCCCGTGCTCGTGTTTTCGCATTCCTTAAACGGAACCAAAAATCAAAATACGTTCGAGGTCGAACAATTGGCCAGTCAGGGTTATATCGTGGTAGGCATTGATCATACTTACCGTAGTACAACATCGGTTTTCCCCGATGGCCGCGTTGTAAATTTTGTCCCTCAAGAAGGGAATACGGTCGCCTATTTAGATAAAATAAACGAGGAATGGGTGGAGGACGCAAAGTTTGTGGTCGATCAAATCGAGCGGCTTGCCAAGAACGATCCGGACAATCGTTTTACCAACCGAATGGATCTGGAGAACATGGGCATGTTCGGTCATTCCTTCGGCGGAGCGACAGCCGTCCAAATGCTGATGGCGGATTCCCGGATTAAAGCGGCGATCAATATGGACGGCGGATTATACGGCGAGCTGCGGATTCCGGCGGAAGGACTGAGAAAGCCGTTTCTGATGTTTAGCGCAGACGACACGCTTTCCGGTACGAAGAATATGAGCGATGAGAATATCACTTCTCAGGGCACGACAAGAGAGGAACTGACTAAGTTTTTTGACGAAACATTAGCGCGGTATAAATATATAACCACTGGCGGAAATTACTGGATCAAAATGAATGCCATGAAACATATGGGCTTCTCCGATATGTATCTGATTTCGCCGATGTTTGAAAAGATGGAAGGGGTGGAGGTACGAAAGGCGCACCGGCTGATTAACGAATACTCGCTTGATTTCTTTAACCATTATTTAAAGCAAAAGCCGTTTAATCTACTGGAACAGACTATCGGCGAACATCCGGGGTTCACGCTGGAGAAAGGCTGAGCCTGAATTTCCGCCGCGGTTAGCGAACGGATGAGGGCGAATAGCCCTCGTCTTCTCGTTAAAGGGCTACATCTGTTCAAGCCTCCACTTTATACCTTGAAGCAATAAGAGATTTCCTTGAGAAAACAAGCGGAATTTAGGGCTCAAGAGGGAGCATAGCGTATTGAAGCGTTCGATGCGCTCCGATCGGGTTCTCTGTGAATATTCGGCAAAGTAGCGAAAAAATTCTTCTTGATCAACCGATTGCTCCGAGTTCGCATACAGCATGGCCGTATCCTCTACAATGGCCTGTACAAAAGGACTTTCGGCAGATAATTTGCGCTTCAAAGCCGTATTTAACCGGGTGTGTATTCCCTCAAGGCTCTTGACCCATGCGTCCGCACCCAATCGAGGTTGATGGACCATATTAAAAAACAGAAACTCATCTTGTCTAAGGTCCGAAATAAACTCAGGATCGTTAATAAGCTTCTGTAACTCGTTCCAAGCAACGGTTTGTTTGGCTGATGTTTTCGTCTGATTTACAATGTACTTGTTAAAGTTATAAAGAAGCGAACTTCTCCATTCCGCAGGAATGCCCTCTAAAAATTTGGATTCTTCCACTCTTTTTGCGATGAAACGGCTTCGCTTCTCGTTATTGATGACCCGTTCACGGACCAGATCATAGACATACTGTAGGGAATCCCCTTCATTCTCCTTCGCCAAGCGCAAAATCGAAATCATATTCGACAGCGTGCTTACCTGTAATTCCAAGGACTCGATCTGCCAGTCCAGCGCTTTATCAACGGGTGTTTCCCGGGAGATGATCTGCCTTATTTCATCAATTCCAAAATCCAAGTAACGCAGAGTTATCGTCAGCTCTAAACGCCATATATCTTGCGTCGTGTATAACCGGTGCCCTCCCTCTGTGTAGGTAGCGGGCTTTACTAATCCGACCTCATCGTAGTAACGCACGGTTTTGATTGTGGATCCGATTATTCTGGCCACGTCCCCGATCGAATAAGTCCGCTCTTGGTCTGTAGAATCAGAAGCTTGTTGCTTCTGCGAATCCGTGCCGTTTTTGGAATGCAAGCCACTCACCTCCGAAAAGTTAGTTTACTATCTCCTGTAACTGGAGATTCAATGGAAGTATACGGGTCTTGTTAAAATAAACCGTTCCTTAAGATTATAACCGAACAGAAGGTTGTTGCTCTGCTGAGGGGAATGCAGTTCCTCGCCATTAGGTCCCTTATTGGGACACGCGCTGTTTTGTGGTTTAATGGAGGTGACGCCTAGGCGTTTGCACAATAGGGAGGGATTTTCCCGGATGAACAAGATCATGATCGTCGAAGACGATCCCAAAATAGCGGAATTGTTGAAGTCGCATATTCAAAAATACGGGGACGAAGCGATCGTGGTGGATGATTTCCAGCGCGTGATGGAATCGTTTGAGGAGCAGCTCCCGCAGGTCGTACTGCTGGACGTCAACCTGCCGAGCTACGACGGTTACTACTGGTGCCGCCAAATCCGGACGGTGTCCACGTGTCCGATTATTTTCATTTCCGCCCGGAACGGGGAAATGGATCAGGTGATGGCGCTGGAGAGCGGGGCGGACGATTATATCACGAAGCCGTTCCATTACGAAATCGTGATGGCCAAGATCCGCAGCCAGATCAGGCGCGTCTACGGTGATTATGCGACCAAGGAACGCATTGTGGAACGGGACGGGCTGGTGTTGTATCCCGAGCGGATGGAGCTGCGGCTGAAGGAGCAGTCCACGCTTTTGACGCGCAAGGAATCGCTGCTGATGGAGACGCTGATGCATCATTGTCCCCGGATTGCCAGCCGGGAGACTATTCTCGACAAGCTGTGGGACGATTACAGCTATGTCGACGATAACGCGCTCAGCGTCAACATCACGCGGCTGCGCAAGAAGCTGGCGGAACTCGGCATTGACGATGCCATCGAAACGCTGCGCGGCGTCGGGTACCGGCTGCACCTCACATGGAAGGGCGAAACGAAGCGATGAGGTTGTTTGTACGGGACCATGTGCCGCTTATCGGGTTCAGCCTAGTGCAGATGCTGGTCATTCTGCTTATTTGCTGGCTGGACGGGTACAACCATCTAGGGACCGCTTTGTACGCGCTGTTTCTCGGCCTTTGCGTGCTGCTTGTTTATCTGATGTACCGCTATGTCCGGCTTCGGGCGTTTTACCGGTACATCTCCGATCCGAGCGACGTCCTGCCGCGGGAGCTTAAGGTAAGCCGTGCGCCGCTTGCGGCGTCTTTAACGAAGATTCTGGACGACCAGTACCGCGCGAATAAACAGCGGGAGCACGTGTGGGAAGAAAAACAGCGGCAGCACCTGACGTTCATGAATCAATGGGTTCACCAAATGAAGACCCCGCTATCGGTCATCCAGCTCATCACGCAGAACGGCGACGACGAGCGGTTTGCCAGTATCGCGGAGGAGTCCGACCGGCTGCGTCACGGGCTCGAAATGGTGCTTTATATGGCACGGAGGGAGACGTTCGCCCAGGACTTCCATATTTACCGGGTGCAGCTGAGAGAGCTTGTGAACGAGGTCATTCAGGATAACCGGCGGTCGTTCATTCGGCATTATGTGCATCCGGAGCTTCTGATTGACGAGAGCGTCACGGTCGAGAGTGACGCCAAGTGGCTCCGGTTTATCGTCCAGCAGCTGATCTCGAACGCCATTACTTATTCGGCCGGCAGCAGGACGAAGGTTGCCTTCAAGGCGCATGCGCAGGATAAAGCCGTCATTCTAAGCGTCACGGATCGCGGCGTCGGTATACCCCCATCCGATTTGAAGCGAGTGTTCGATCCGTTTTTTACAGGCGAAAACGGGCGGAAGTTTAAAGAATCGACAGGCATGGGCCTGTATCTGGTGAAGGAAGTGGCGGACCGCTTGCATCACCGGGTGGAGATCGAGTCCGAGACCGGCAAAGGGACGACCGTCCGCATCATTTTTCCGTATGCGACCGAATAGGGCGAATAGTGAGCGATCACTCTTCGCCTTTTTGTGTACAGACCGGTGTGTATGCTTCGCGGAGTCTTACATCCCTGTAAGATTGGCGCAAGATAGCGATATAGGAGCGGCGGATCGCTTGGGGTATGCTAGAAGCAAGAAGGGACGTGTTTCGCTTGGATATTTTGAAAGTGACGAACTTATGCAAAATTTACAATGAAAAGATGCCGTTTGAGGCGCTGTCCGATATTAACCTGACGATTGAGAAGGGGGAGTTCATCGGCATCATGGGACCTTCCGGAAGCGGCAAAACGACGCTGCTCAATCTGGTGTCGACCATCGACGAACCGACGTCCGGGGAGGTTTGCGTGGACGGCAACTATCCGCACCGGATGAACGCGGACGAGCTGGCGCTGTTTCGCAGACGCAAGCTGGGCTTTATTTTTCAATCGTTCAATTTGCTGCCTACACTGACCGTGAAGGAAAATATTTTACTGCCGCTTACGCTCGAAGGAGTGGCGCTGGATCAAATGAAAAGTCTGCTGGAGCCGATCGCGGAGCAGCTTGGCATTACGCCGGTCCTGGATAAGCGGACCTATGAGATTTCCGGCGGACAGGCCCAGCGGACGGCCATCGCGCGCGCGTTGATTCATTCGCCGAAGCTGGTGCTTGCCGACGAACCGACAGGCAATCTGGACTCCAAATCGGCCCGCGATGTCATGGAACTGCTGACGACGATGAACAAGCGGCAGGAAGCGACGATGATGCTGGTCACGCACGATGCGATGGCGGCAAGCTACTGCGACCGCGTGGTATTTATCAAGGACGGCAGGTTTCATAATGAGATCACGCAGGGAGGAAACCGCGAAGTCTTTTACCAGAAGATCATCAACGCCCTTTCGCTGCTAGGAGGCTACAGACATGACTTTCCGACAGTTCGCGTTTAATAACGTCATCCGCAACAAACGGGTCTATCTGGCGCACTTCTTAAGCAGCTCGTTTTCCGTCCTTGTTTTTTTCGTCTATGCCCTGCTGCTGTTTCACCCCGATTTGCAGGGAGAGCTGAAATCGACGAGCAGAACGATCAGTGCACTCGCGACCAACGGCATGCGCCTCTCGCAAGTGATCATCTTCATTTTTTCGTTTTTCTTCTGCCTGTATTCGGCCGGCACTTTTCTGCAAACCCGCAAGCGGGAATTCGGCATTCTGATGATGCACGGCATGTCCCCGCGGCAGCTGCGCCGGCTCGTTTTCATCGAGAACTTGTTTATCGGCGGAGCCTCGATTGTAACGGGTATTGCCGTGGGGCTTATTTTCACAAAGATGATCCTGCTCGCCATTGCCAAGCTGCTCGTCATCAAGGTGGGCTTGACCTTCTACATGCCGGTGCTGGCCATTGTTACGACCGCTGCCGCATTCGTTCTGCTGTTTGGCGTTGTCGCGCTGGTTACCTCCCGGATCGTGAAAGCCGGCCGGCTCGCGGATTTGTTCCAGTCGGATGAAAAGCCGAAGCCCGAGCCTGCGCCTTCACGGCTGCTGTCGGTCTTGGCGATTGTCCTGATCCTGGCCGGATACGGCGTTGTGATGTTTTACGTTTACAGGTACTTTCACTCGTTTTGGCTGCTCTTTGCCGGCGTCGGCTTGGTGGTCGCAGGCACATACTTCCTGTTTACGCAGCTCAGCGTGTACGCGCTCCGGAGCTTGAAGCGGAAGGACCGCGTGTTCTTCAAAGGGACGAACCTGCTGGTTTTATCGCAGCTGGCGTACCGTATGAAGGACAATGCGACGATGTTTTTCATGATCACGATCGTTTCGGCGATTGCCTTTACCGGAATCGGTACAGTGCTCGCCATGAGTCATCCCGGACTGAAAGAGATGGAGAATCCCTATGCCTTCACGTACAAAACGGACCTAAGTGTCCAAAAGGAAAAAGAAGTTGTTCCACGGATCAAGAAACAACTCGATGACCACGGCTTCGCTTACGACTTAAACGTTGTCCATGCTAAGCGGCTGTGGGGGCGCCTGGTCCTCGTCAAGCAGAGCGAATTCAATGCTCTGGCCAAAACCTTGGGACTGCGCGATACGGAGGAACTGGCGGAAGGGGAAAGCCTGCTGCTGCCGGGCAGCCTCTTTCTGGCTACTCAAATTAAAGAGAAGAAGGAAATCGTACCGGACTCAATCGACCTTGCAATAAGTGAAACCTGGCGAAAGAACGTAATGGTAAAGCAGTACGTGCCGACGGTCATCCTGCCGGATGGCCACTACACCGTTGTCGTTTCCGATCAAGTCTTTGATACCGCGCCGGAGATTGAAGACACGCAGCTGCATTTTAACTTTTTCTACGTGGCCGATTGGCAGAATACCCGGGATGTCGCGAGCGTGTTGACAGAAGAGATCGGCAAGGATGAACTCGGCCGGTTCGAATTCGATGCGTTAGTGCTGGACTGGCTGTCCGATAAGCAGACCAACGGACTGCTGTTCATTATCAGCGCGATGGTAGGCGTCGTATTTTTCACCTTTGCCGCTAGTTTCCTGTACTTCCGGCTGTACGCCGATATGGAACGGGACCGGGAGCAATACCGGATGATCGCGAAAATGGGCTTGCTGAACAAGGAGCTGCGGCGGATTGTGACGAGGCAGCTGCTGCTCATGTTTTTCCTGCCGATCGTCATGGCGCTTGTACACAGCGGGGTAGCGTTTATCGCTCTGCAGCATCTGGTGGATTTCTCCGTCTGGACGAATTCGGTGCTCATTTTCTTGTCCTTCATCGGGATTCAGGTTGTTTATTTCTTGCTTATCCGCTGGCGCTATTTGCAGCATATGTATCCGAAAAACGGATGAAAGTCAGGCAGCTCCGCATCATGCGGGGCTGTTTTTTGTAGGAAAGATCTCTTTGCCGGACACCTG
This sequence comes from Paenibacillus sp. JNUCC 35, assembly GCF_058269095.1. Taxonomy (NCBI): domain Bacteria; kingdom Bacillati; phylum Bacillota; class Bacilli; order Caryophanales; family Paenibacillaceae; genus Paenibacillus; species Paenibacillus sp. JNUCC 35. The sequence continues at coordinate 204,001 of NZ_CM177771.1, forward strand.
TCCCGAATCTATCGGATATTCTTCTCAAATTCAGAACCTTTTCAAAGGTAGTTTCATATAAAAAAGATTTGAAATTTTGTCCCGGATGAGAGAATAATGAAGTAAGCCTCTTCCAGCTTGAGGCGGAAACAGAGACAAGCACAACGTTCACGCCCGCAAGGTACACAGGGTTACATAGAGACGGCTCACTTCAGCCCATAGGCGGCAGGGAGTGATTCGGGTACAGAAAGGGTAATATACGTTTATAAAAGGACAGGACTTTACGAGGAGGCGCAGCCTTGTGCAGAGGCGTGCTCCTATCTGCCAACCCGTTAAGCGATCCAACTAAATGATCGAGAACAGAAGGAGATAAGATGACGGATAAAAAAGCAGGACCGGAAACCGGTTGGAATTTTGACAATAGTTATGCCCGTCTGCCGGAAATATTTTTTACCAAGACGAATCCGACTCCAGCAGCTTCGCCGGATTTAGTCATTTTTAACGATGCCCTGGCGGCATCTCTGGGGTTGAACGGTCAAGCGCTTAGAAGTAACGAGGGGACCGAAGTGTTTGCCGGCAACCGGATTCCCGAAGGCGCGGAACCGCTGGCCCAAGCTTACGCAGGGCATCAATTCGGGCACTTTACGATGCTGGGCGACGGGCGTGCCGTGCTGCTCGGAGAGCAGATCACTCCCGGCGGCGGGCGGGTGGACATCCAGCTCAAGGGGCCGGGCCGGACGCCGTATTCCCGCCGGGGCGACGGCCGGGCGGCTCTCGGGCCGATGCTGCGCGAGTACATCATCAGCGAGGCCATGCACGGGCTCGGCATTCCCACTACGCGCAGCCTGGCTGTGGTGACCACCGGCGAGCCGGTCTACCGCGAAACGGAGCTGCCCGGTGCGGTTCTGACCCGCGTGGCCGCGAGCCATCTGCGCGTCGGGACCTTCCAGTTCGCCGCAAAATGGGGCTCTGCCGAAGATCTGCGGGCGCTGGCCGATTACACCCTGCAGAGACACTACCCGGAAGCAGCCGCCGCAGGCAGCGGGAACCACTACCTGTCGCTGCTTCAGGCCGTCATCCAGCGCCAAGCGGCGCTGATTGCCAAGTGGCAGCTTGTCGGCTTTATCCACGGAGTGATGAACACCGATAACATGGCCCTCAGCGGGGAGACCATTGATTACGGTCCCTGCGCCTTCATGGACGTCTATGACCCCGAGACGGTGTTCAGCTCCATCGACACGTACGGGCGCTACGCTTACGGCAATCAGCCGCACATAGCGGCCTGGAACCTTGCCCGGTTCGCCGAAACGCTTCTGCCGCTGATTCATGCCGATCAGGAGCAGGCCATCAAGCTGGCCGAGGAGGCAATCGCGCAGTTTGGCGTGCTGCATAACCGGGGCTACCTTGCCGGCATGAGGGCGAAGCTCGGCCTCTTTAACGAGGAGGAGGGAGATGAGTCCCTCATAGAGGATCTCCTCGGTTTGATGCGGAAGCAGGGGGCCGACTACACCAACACGTTCCTTGCCTTAACGTTCGGCAAGCTTGAAGACACGACTTTGTCCGGGGCTGAAGAGTTCACCCGTTGGCACGAGTCGTGGCAGGCGAGACGGGGCAGGCAGCCGGAAGCGGAAGCCTCCTCGCATGAGCTGATGCGGAGCAGCAACCCTGCCGTAATTCCCCGTAACCACCGGGTGGAAGAGGCGCTGGAAGCCGCGGTGGAACAGGGGGATTACAGCGTAATGGAGCGGCTGCTTGGCGTTCTGGCGAACCCCTTCGCGCATTCGCCCGAACAGGCCGCTTACTCCACGCTGCCGGAGGCTTGCGACAGCCCTTACCGGACGTTCTGCGGCACGTGACCGCTGACGGGGTAAGGCTTGTGCGGCCCGTTGTTTAAACAATCGGGCCATAGAAGGCCGTAAAAAGCATCGTTCTTTCGAACGGTGCTTTTTTGTATGCCGTCGTACGGATGGAGGCACCACCGGAAAACTCTCGGCTGCCGTCTTCTTATCGCCGTAAGCTTAAGAATCCAAACTCCGGCGGCTTACGAATTAGAATCAATGAGCTGCGAAAAATGGTAAATGGAGAGCATAAAGAAGACGCCGGGCCGCCGGCGTCTTCTTCCTGATTCATCTTCTCGAAATTATCATTAGCCGGACTCAACGCGCTTTCTCGGAAGCCTGCTTGGCCTTGCTCTGGTCGATCGTGAACTCCGCTTTCCAGCTTCCTTTCGTGGCGCCGATACGGTCGATACTCACGTTCAAGCGGATAGATTCAGGCAGCTTGGCTCCGCTCGTGACGAAAGCAAGTACGCCCTCCGGCTGGTCTTTCTCGGCGATGCCCGTATTGATCACTTTTCCGGCCGCGTCCGTCAAGGTGAACGGAAGCCGGTCCTTTTTACCTGTGCCGATAAAGCTGAGGACCGTAAAACCGTCCAATCCGTTCTCCTGGTAGGTCGGATTCTCGACCTGCTTGCCGTTCTTCTTGCCGTCATAGAGGACATTCAGGCCGCGGGTATCGAATTCGTAAGGAACGAGCTTCCCGTCTTCTCCGGTGATCTTATAGTGCACGAGCACTTTGCTATCCTCTACGTATACTTCGGAGAACTGGACGGTGAGGCCGTGATCGGTAATTTTCTCGTTCAGCGGAACGGATAAGCCTTCGGAAAGGGCACGCTTGGTGCCTTCGTTGACCAGCCCGTTGATGTTGGCGGATTCTTTGAAGAAGTAAGATGATCCGCCCAAGGAGGCGAATACACTCGTAGGAATAAGGATAGCGGCGGCGATACTGAAAGCGACAAGTCTTTTTTTCATGGGTTTGGACTCCTTTTTCTTATGAAATTCGAGGAAAGACTGGCGGACGCGCCGATCCACTTCTTGCGGAACTTCGGCGTTTTCGATCTGATCTTTCAGCGCTTTTTTAATGTTTTCTGGAATAGACATTCGGATAAGCCTCCCCGTCCAATTGAGTGTCGAATTTGGCGCGCAGTCGCTTTAAGGCCAGATGAACTCTGGATTTTACCGTGCCGGGCGGAATCGCCAGCAGTTCGGCAATCTCATCGTACGTATACTCGTAGAAGTAGCGGTATATAATGACCACCCTGAGTTTATAAGGCAGCCTGTTAATGGCATCCCGCACATCCTGCCGGAGTTCGTTACCGGCCAGAGCTTCATCCGGCGTTTCCACATGCGGCTCTTCGCTCAGACGGGAAGTTTTGTCGGTCAGACGGAATCGTCTCCAGAGCTGCCGGCGCCAGCTGTTGACCTGCCGGATGACAATCCCGTTCAGCCAGAAATGAAAAGGGCGGTTTCGGTCATAGCCCGGCAAAGCGCGCCAAAGCTGGCAGTAAATTTCACTCACGATATCGTTAACGTCTTCTTTATTGGAGACGAGCACGGCGACGGTTCCGTAAACTTTGCGCCGGGTCATGCGATAGATCTCTTCCATCGCTTCCTGATCCCCGCCCGCCAGCCGGTCGAGCCAATGTTCGAGCTGTTCATCATTCATTCGAGGGCCCCCTGAACTTGTATACATGAGAGATTGGCTCTTCGGACCGAAAAGGTTCACTGATTTTAGAAAAATTTTTGCGAAAGGGTAAAAAGGTTGGCCGTAGGGGGCCATTGATGGGGATGCAGACTTGCCGGAACCCTAATAAATAAACAATATATACTTACCATTTAATAGTATAATTACAAATAATCTGGATGTATGTTGGTTAAGGGAATAGATGTGTTTAAGCAACTGCGCCCAGAGGAGGATAAACGATGAAACACTTGCTTTTTACCGGCCTTCTTCTAGTTTCACTTGCTGCATGTTCCGAAAAAGTGATTTTGGACAAAGAAACGAAGGAATCCGTTGCCGAAATGTCTGCAGACAATCATACGCTCATTAATCCATTAAGTGACGCCATGGATCGCGGACAGCATGAATTAGAGAAGAATGTGATGGTAGATGTCTCCGCTTATAAAGACGAGGCTGTGAAAAGAGGAGACATCGTTTACTACGGAGATAAAAATATATCCAGGGTGATCGCACTTCCAAATGAAAAAATAAAAATAACGAACGGACAGGTTTATATTAAGGGGGTCAAGCTGGATACGTTTTACGGAGCTGCCCGTATACGGGGGTATGATTATAAAGCGTTCCAAAATAGTGACATGGAGGAGCCGGCCAAACAAAATTTGATCGATGAAATCTTTAAGAAACAGGCAGAAGAAATCACGCTTAACGGAGATGAAGTATTCGTCATCGGGGATGATTGGTCCAGGAGCAACACCTCCACTTTCCGCAGTATAGCCCTGAAAGATTTAAAGGGCAAGGTTATTGGAGTTTGTACAAAGTGCGGCACTCCTTAACGTATAGTTAGACTGAAATACCCCACTATTAAATGAGGAACCGATAACCGTAATGAAAAAACAACCGCTTCCCGGGAGCAACCAAATGATCATCGCTCACAGTTTCCCTAACGAGGTTAGCTTGGATCGAATGGCGAAGAATTCGAATTGCCGATAAAATGAATCACTTATTCCAGCCCTTTACGCAGATTGATGCCACCATTAGCCGAAAATTCGGCGGCACGGGCCTTGGCTTGTCGATCTGCAAAACACTGGTTAATTTGATGGGCGGAACTATTTATGCCCGGTCGAACGTCGAAAAAGGAGCGGTCTTCGTGTTCACCATCCAGACCGGCATCCCTGCGGGCACGTTAAACAACCCGCAACATTAAAAGCACCCCTTACAAGTTCACGGTTCTCCCCGGAAAGGGAACGATCCGTGATCGGGTAAGGGGTGCTGTCTTTTTCGGAGAGTAATCGGGGCAAGTCAGTTCCGGGCGGAATTACTCCTGCCGGAATGCGCCTGGAGACACGGGGTTCGGAATTCGGGCTTGCTCCAGGAATTGAAGCAGCTCCTCGTTGAATTTCTCCGGCTCGTCGAACATCATGGCATGCCCGCTGCCCTCGAAATGCACGATGCGGGATTGCGGAATACCCTGGCGGGTAAGCTCGGCCAGCTCGGGCTCGCAGATTTTGTCCTTCTGCCCGTGGAAGATAACCGTAGGTACCCGGATATGCAGCAGATCCTCTCTCAAGTCCTCGTCGCGCAGCGAAGCGGCGGCATGGACAGTGCCGTGATGGGAAGCCTGGAAGCACAGGGATTCCAGCCATATCATCATGGCGGCTTTTGTCTTCGTGTGCGTAAACTTCAGCCCGAATTTGCTCAGCATTTTGGGACGATCCTCGTGCGTGGCGTCGATCATCTGCTCGGTCACATCGGCCGGAGACCGATCGGCAAACTCCGGAATTATGGAGGGGGTAGATATGGAAGCTATTTAGTTATTTTTAAGGCTTTCCTTAAAGGTCCCTAGGGCCATTTTGTACGCATACATACCCCGCAATCAACCCTTCAACCGCTTCTCCAAGCTCATCTTCATGCCCGGGAATCAGCCCATGCTCGGGAACGATCAGATAGCTGCGGGCGCTTCCTTGCAGAAAACTGTACAGGATCTGCGCTTCGTCAATATCGTGGCGGCTGATTTTGGGGCGGGGGGCCGCCGGATCTGCCGGACGGAAGGTGCCCAGGATGGCCGAACGTACCAGGGTGTGGAGCTTATGCGGCGCTGCCGGCCCGTTCCGGTCCGTGTCCGGAGCCTCCACTTTGGTATCCCGCACAATCCGGTTCCCTTTAACGAGGATGAGTTTAGCCTCACGGCCGTTAACGGGTTCCAGAATGACGATGTTCCGGCCTTCTTCGGCGAATCCGATCACTTTCTCTTTGTGGATCAGGGAACCGAGGGTTTTCATCAGGTCCCGGTATTTGGCTGCGGCTTCGAAGTTATGCTTCTCCGCCGCTTCTGTCATTCGCTGCTCAAGGTCTTCCAGTACAGCCGGATGGTTCCCGTTCAGGGAAGTGATGATTTTATCGAGCACGGAGTTGTAGGCTCTTAGAGCGTCTTCGCTGCCGGTACACATTCCCAGACACAAGCCGAGAGAATGATTGAGGCAGGGCGAGTGCTTGGCATAAGGACTGCTGCAATGGATCCGATAGCTTTCCTGCAGCCCTTGGACGGCTTTTTCCACCGTGCTTCTGCTCGTATAGGGACCGAAAAAGAGGTCCCCCTCCTGTCCGGCGGGGTCATTCGTAATATCGATCCGACGGCGGCCTTCACGGCTGTAGCGAATGACGAGATACGTATACGCCAGCGGATTTTTCATTTTTTTATTATACAGAGGCTTCAACTGCTTGATTAACCGGCATTCCAGCATGAAGGCCTCGAATTCCGTATCGGTCAGACGGACCTCGAAATCGCGGATATTGCTTATGAGTCGTTTGACTTTGGGAGAATGGGATTTGGAATGCTGAAAATAGGTTTGGACTCTCTTTTTGAGAGATTTGGCTTTGCCCACATATATAATATGGCCCAGACGGTCTTTCATCAGGTAGACGCCGGGAGTTAAGGGAAGGGCTTTTACTTTTTCCGCGAGATTCATAGAGATTCCTCCATTGCTCTTGCTCGGCCCTGTCATTATATCAAATGGCTGTATGGACAGAAAGCGAGGCGGACACGGGAGAGCGAACTTCAAGCTGCAAGACGGAAGGAAATTAATCTGCCCCAAATAAACTGTTAATATTTACCAAACATTTCTTTGCTAGGATGAAGTGATTTCATTCTTGTTTGAAGGGGTGTGTATGATGTACAAATTCAGCAAGTCCAAGTGGCTCGTCGTACCGATGGCTGTTTTCATGGCGGTGTCCGCCGTTTTGCCGGGAGCAGGCGCCGGAGCTCTAGGAAGCTCCGCAGCGGCCGCGGCAGGCTCCAAAGCTCCAACGGCTTTGGCGCTGACGTTCAACGGGGATGCCAAAACCTCGCAGGGCTTTGCGTGGTACACCGATCCCGCCGTTACCGGCACGAAGCTGCAGGTGGTGGAATCGTCCCTCGTTACCGGTGGCGTCTGGCCGTCGAGCGGCACCATCTCCTTCGAGGGGAGCTCCGCGCCGATCCAGGTTTATCAGTCGAGCTCGGACAAGAGTGCGGGCAAGAAGACCGCTTACGCCGATCATAAGGTTACGGCGACGGGCTTAAAGCCGGGCACCGAGTACACGTACCGGGCCGGAGACGGCCAGGAGGGGAACTGGAGCGAGACCGGCACGTTCAAGACCGAGGAACAGAGCGGCGGGGCGTTCACGTTCCTCTATACGACGGACCCGCAGGGTACGACCGAGCGGGAGTACGCGACCTGGAACCACACGCTGGAGGAAGCGGTCAAGAAGTTTCCCGCGTCCCGTTTTATCACCGTCACCGGGGATCTGGTAGACAACGGGGACATTGAGAATCAATGGTTTTGGCTGCTGGGCAAGCCGCAGGCCATTCTGAAGAAGACGCCTCTCGTGCCTGCGCTCGGCAACCATGAGAGCAAGTCCAACAACAACTTCTGGTATCATTTCAACCTGCCGAACACCTCCAATACGGGAGCGAAGCCGGACGGGTCGGTGTACGCCTTCGATTACGGCTCAGCCCGTTTCCTGGTCATCAATACCGAGTACAACGAGGCGAAAGGAACCGACGCCGTGTACCGGAAGCAGGAAGAGTGGCTGAGAGCGGAAGCGGCCAAGACGGACAAGAAGTGGAAGATCGTCTTGTTCCACAAGTCGCCTTATTCCGTAGCGAATCATTCCTCCGACAGCGATGTTCTCTTCTTCCGCAAGAAGCTTGCGGCTCTGTTCGATGAAATCGGCGTTGACGTCGTGCTGAGCGGTCACGATCATACGTATACGCGCACCTATCCGATGTACAATAACGTGCCGCAGAAGGACACGGCGGTGGACAAAGACGGCAACCTGATTAATCCGAAGGGAACCCTTTATCTGGTCAGCAACGCCGCCGGAGGCAAAAGGTACACGCCGAAGTCCGGGCCGTTCCCTTATGCGTTTAAATACGGCCAACCGGGCAAGGAAATGTTTACGGGCGTTACCGTGGCAAACGATAAAATCACGTTCCAGGTCTATACGACCACGGAAACGGGCCCGACCGCTCTGTACGACCAGTTCGGCATCGCCAAATCGGACACGAAACCGAGTCCGGTCCGGTAAGCGAAGCTTAGTCCAATTCGGCAGGGGAGGCCGTGTTAGCCTGACAGGCGCTGGAAGAGCGCAGCAGACCATGTTAACGGCAGGGTGTCGTAAAATAGAGACTGGAAATAGCCGATAGCTCCCCGTCGAATCCGATTCGAACGGGGCTTTTTCTTTATTGCGCTTTTTTCCCGAAGACGCTTGTTCCTTCCGGATAACGACCGCCGATATCACTTGAATCGGTTAAAGGATCGAAACGCGAGGGCCGTTTATACGGCGGTTATTTGGCTCTATTTCAAAAGAATAGCGGCTCCCCGGCTCCCCGTTGAATCACTTTAAGGCGGGCGAACCGTGGAATGGTTTGTCAGGACGATGAGAGTGTGGCAGAATATAGGGATAGAAGGTACCGACCAGCGAATGGAGAACACGAACCTATGTCAAATTTGCCAAACTGTCCGGCATGCAATTCCGAATATACCTATGAGGATGGAAACCTTCTGGTTTGCCCGGAATGTGCCCATGAATGGAATGTAGATGCCGAACCCGGGAACGGGGAAGAAGAAAAGGTCGTCAAAGACGCCAACGGCAACATCTTAAAGGATGGCGATTCCGTATCCGTCATCAAAGATTTGAAGGTTAAAGGAAGCTCTTCTGTTCTGAAAATAGGCACCAAGGTAAAGAACATCCGTCTCGTTGACGGAGACCATGATATCGATTGTAAAATCGACGGCTTCGGAGCCATGAAATTAAAGTCGGAGTTCGTCAAGAAAATTTAATGCGGGATAGAATAAAAACGAACCTGTATCAGGAAGCCCTCTGACTTGGAGGGCTTTATTTTTGCATCGCCGTGTGGGCAGGCCTCCGGTGGGACAGGCGAGGCTCGGTAACTTCGGTAACTATAGAAAAAAATCTTAATTTTAAGATACAAGGGACATATCGAAAGGAAGGATATGTATGAACAAGGAGCAGTTTGATGAAGTATTTGAATTAATGGAGGCCTCTTTTCCCGATACGGAAATAAGGACTTGTGAAGGGCAGCGGGCGCTGCTCGCTCATCCGGCTTACCGGCTTAACGTGAGCCGGAACGAGGACGGGGAAATCCTGGCTTTTATGGGGGTCTGGGAATTCAAAGCGTTTCGTTTCGTGGAACATATCGCGGTCAATCCGGAACAGCGGGGCGGAGGAATAGGCAAAAAGCTGATGACGGTTTATACGAGCGGTTCTTCGACTCCCGTCGTACTGGAGGTAGAGCCCGCGAACGATACGGATTCCAAGCGGAGAATCGAGTTTTACGAGCGCCTCGGCTTTCATTTGAACGCCTTCGACTATTTTCAGCCGCCCCTCAGAGAAGGGCAGCCGGAGCTTGCTCTGCAAATCATGAGTTATCCCGATCCGATAAGCGAAGAAGAATTTCAGCCGTACAAAAAACTACTGATGGCCGAGGTCTATAAACAGGCCTGACCCCGGCCGCCAGAGCCAACTTCGTAAAGACCATTTTAATCAGGAGGCTGCAAAATGGAGATAGGGATAAGCACGTTTGTGGAAACGACGCCGGACGTTCATACCGGCGAGGTGATCAGCCACGCGCAAAGGCTGCGTGAGGTTGTGGAAGAGATCGTACTCGCCGATCGGGTGGGGCTGGACGTGTACGGGGTAGGGGAGCATCACCGCAAGGATTATGCGGCGTCTTCTCCCGCAATCGTACTCGCCGCGGCTGCGCCGCAGACGAGCCGTATCCGGCTGACCAGCGCGGTCACGGTGCTCTCTTCGGCGGACCCCGTACGCGTGTTCCAGGATTTCGCCACGCTGGACGGCATATCGGGCGGCCGCGCGGAAATCATGGCGGGCCGGGGCTCTTTCATCGAGTCATTCCCGCTGTTCGGCTACGATCTGGACCATTACAACGAGCTGTTCGACGAGAAGCTGGAACTCCTTCTGAAGATCCGGGCGTCCGAGAAAGTGACCTGGCAAGGCGGCCACCGGCCCGCTATCGACAACCTGGGCGTGTATCCGCGTCCGGTTCAGGATCCCCTGCCGGTCTGGATCGGCAGCGGAGGCAACCAGGAATCCGTGGTACGCGCGGGACTGCTTGGCCTGCCGCTTGTTCTGGCCATTATCGGGGGCAGCCCGGTGCAGTTCGCGCCGCTCGTGCAGCTTTACAAGAAAGCGGCCGCCCACGCAGGGCATGACGCCTCGAAGCTGCCGGTCGCCTCGCATTCGCACGGCTTCATCGCCGAGACTACGGAGCTTGCGGCCGACAAGTTTTTCCCGTCTACCCAGGCCGTCATGAACGTGCTGGGGCGGGAGCGGGGCTGGGGGCGTTACGACCGTTCCAGCTTCGATTCCGCGCGGAGCTTTGACGGAGCCTTGTACGTAGGAGACCCGGAAACGGTCGCGCGCAAGATCGTTCATCTCCGCAAGAACGTAGGCATCACCCGGTTTCTGCTGCATGTGCCGGTCGGCACAATGCCTCATGACGAAGTCATGCGAGCCATCGAGCTGCTGGGGACCGAAGTGGCGCCGCGGGTGCGCGAGGAAGTTGCCGCATGGGAAGCGGAAGGCGCAGAGAGAGCTTAGCCGGCCGTTCGGCTGTATATTAGCGTAAGAAGAATGCTTCTGCATAGGACAGACCCGCAAGCCTGTTTGGCTGCCGGTCGCAAAGCTCTAATTGGAATAGAAAAGGCCCGGTTAGCTGGTTTTAGAAGCTAAGACGGGCCTTTTTTTGTTCGGCATCGGACAACTAGCCGGAATGCTTGGGCTGCATTCGCCTTTGCCAGCCACTTCTCGCCTAACAATACGCTGCAGGGACGGTTTCGTGGAACGAAGCCGGGACGAACGCCTATATACAGGGGAGTCGAGCGGGAGTATGATAAGTTTGTGGAAATTTATGGAAAAAGGGGTTGAGCATCTTTATGGGCAGTCGGAAGTCGGTAGAACCGGAACCGGATAGTAGCATGGAGGAAGTCATGTCCAGACCTCGTGCGATGAAGATTTGGCTGCCTCGGGTATTCAACTCTTCCCAAACATAGGTTTTTATGTGACTTTCTCGCATTCGTGAGGAGGTTGGCGGCATGGAGAAGAAGCCTTATTTTCAATGGAAAAAAGAGCCCGAAGACGCTTCGAAAATTCAAGGGTTCGATATCGAACTTAACCGGGAAAGCACCAGACGGATCGATCGGCTGGTGGATCATTACGAAAAAAGCATTCTTTCTCATTTGGACGAGGAGTATGTCAAAAAGACGAGATGGTCGGACCGCATTGCGGACCGGATCGTGTTCTTCGGCGGCAGCTGGAAATTTATCATTTATTTCGCTCTATTTCTGGCGGTCTGGATTACCTGGAACACGCTTCCGTTTACGCCTTTGCATTTTGACCAGGCTCCGTATATTTTACTGAATTTATGCTTATCCTTTGTTGCCGCTTTTCAAGCCCCGGTCATTATGATGAGTCAGAACCGGCAGGCCGCAAGAGACAAGCATGAATCCGTCATTGATTTTGCCATCAATTATAAAGCGGAGCAGGAAATCGACGCCATGCAGGGCCACCTGCACCGGATTGAAAACGAGCTGATCGAAGTCAAACAACTTCTGACCGCCCTTGCCTCGCAGAAAGATAACGGGAATGGCATAGAATAACCGCAAAAAAGGAGCCGCTGTCAGCGGCTCCTTGCTGCGTCTTCCTGCTTACTCTCTCCAGCCTCTATTTGACCTGAACCCAGGCATCCCCTAACCACGTATGGATGTGGTACCAGTCCTCCATCTGCTCAAAAGCCGTTACCGTCTGGGGGGAAAGCTCCGACAGAATGCCGGAAGATTGACGGGGTTCACGGTACATGCGGGTGTCTTCGGTCAATTCGACCTTCGATTCTTTGACTTCGATCTTCCCCAGCAAGGGCTTGTTCACATGAACCCACGATTTGCCGAGCCAGGTATTGACGCGGAACCAGTTGCCGAGGCGCGCGTCCGCTTTTAACGGCTGCGCCGTCAGGGAAGCGCCGGTTTTATTCCGGCTGTCCGCTTCCGAATAAAGGGGAAGGGGCTCCGTCAGAATAAGATCGAAGGTTTTGTACTCGACGGGAATCCGTTCCTTCCAAAGCTCGAATCCTTGCTGGGCGACAAACAAGCCCAAATCCCTGTTTTCGTTCCAAATGCGCGGGAATTCCGACAGGGGCAGGCTTCCTTCCCCGGCATATCTGCCGATTTCAGGCGTCAATCCGGGACGGCCGAGGGATTGGATAAACCAGTCGGTAAAGCCTCCGCCTGACGGGTTGGACTCCGGTTTTACGGGTGTATACCCGGTCATGGCGGCAACCTGGGACATGATTTTACGGTCTCTTTCCAAATTTTTGTCCAGGGTATGGAAATTCCAGTACAGGATGCTTCCGGAGGAGTGGTAGGACAGCTCCATATCCGGATCGACTTCTTTGGTGAAGGCGACCATAGCCTTCGTTTCCGCGGTCTGGAGCGGCTCGTCCCCTTTGAAATTCTTATAATACGGCCGGCCGGAATCATTGCGGATAGATTTCCATTCCGCCGGATATTGACGGTTCAGGTCAATGCCTTCCGCGTTCGCCTTCCACCGCGAAAAGTCGGAACTTTTCTCATTCATAGCGAGAAGGCCTGCGCGGGCTTCGCTCGGAAAAGCGGATACGCCCTTCTGCTGGAGCGTGACGCCGTCGGGGTTGACCATGGGCACGAACCAGATGGACGTGTTGTTCAGAACGGATTGAAGAGCCCGGCCATTCATAGCCCCGTTGCGGACATGAAGCTGGGCATATTGGTCGATCATGTTCATGACCAGGTTGGTGGTCATCCATTCCCTGGCATGATGCGAAGCGTTAATCAGCACTTTCGCGTCGCCCGTTCCGAGCCGGACGGCCCAGATATCGCGTCCGTAGCGCGTTTTGCCGATGGATTTATATTCGATAAGTTCGGGATAAGACTTGGCAAGCTGGCGGATATCTTCTGTCATTTGTTCATAGGTATACGTCTGATTGGGGTTAACGATATCGGTCGTTTCCGCATGGGCGGCTGCTGCGAATAGGAAAGGAACAAGGGCAAAGACAACAAGCAGCATTCCCCGCATTTTTTTTGGCATGGCACGGCACTTCCCTTTGGATAGATTCAGGTGGTAAAAAGCAACGATCAGACTTCGGGGAGCAGGCTGATGGCCTGCCGGCCCATTTGTTCCCAAGCCTCTTTAAAAGGCTGCTTGGCCACGCGGCCTGTTTTGTTATGCGGGTCGCGGATGTAGATGTAATCTTCATCGTACCCGACCATAACGACGGAATGTTCCTTCTTCGTCAGCCAGATCGGCCCGTCCGGAGTCATCCACGTCTGGAAGTAATAAGGTTCCAGCTCACGGAACGTTACGTTGGAAATGATCCATACCGGAGTGCCCGTTCCCACGAAATGCAAAACATCTTCGAACTCCGTACCGGTAAGGTCGACAACCCGCCCGGGCAAATAGCGTTCCGCGAGCTCGTACACCGGACCGTGATAAACCCCGAAGCCGGGATTATTAAACGAGTACATGTCACCGACGAATCCGCGGTGCGGGCTTCCGAAGGAAATGACGCCGTTTTTCTCGCTGTAGGGAGTCGGGTCTTTGCGGATTTCAGCCGCCAGCGTCATTTTGTCAACCGGCACCCCGGCGAACTGGAGCAGCGAAGCGAGCGCCGTCACTTCGCAGCCGCGGGGCAGCTCCGGAAGTTGACGGATAAGCGGGACGTTGATATAAACGGGCTGCTTGGAAGGACCGCCGAATGTCCAGACGGGCTTCGCGGCCGTTTTATAGGCGACGAAGCTGTTTGCATATTTCTTGGCGTGGCTGACCGCATCGGCATAGCTGTCATAGTAGGCCAGAAACTTATCGCTCTGGTAGACCCGGTAAGGAGGGAAACTGTCCCATACGACGGCATCCTTGCGGTTTTTGACGGTTGCGTTCGCGTACTGCTTCGCAAAGGATACGGCTTCCTGCTGGGTATCGAAACCGTCCAGGAAGTTGGCATGCTGATAAACCCGGTAAGACATGCCCTCCTTCAACGCGGTATTCTTGTCGATAGGAGCATCCGGGACCGGGCCGGAGCTTGATGCGGGCGTCTGTCTGCCGGAGATGCGGATGAATCCGTCTTCATAGTCGACATGGCTGCCGAGAGATTCGGTGATGCTTCTCAGCGGCACGAACGTCACGTTGTTTCGCAGAATGGAATGAACGGAAAGCGGATGATCCTTCCCGTTGACGGTTATTTGCCTGCTGCCTACGGCGAACATGATCTGGCGGTCGTAGGTGGCCATCGTCACCGTCTGTGTCGCCTGTTCCCACTCCACCTTGGCACCCAGCGCTTCCGATACGAAGCGGAGGGGGACGAAAGTCGTTTCCTGCTCCAGAAACGGCACGGCTGTGGCGTCCTCCAGACTGATAGGAACAAGCTCCCGGTCTATGGAGGCCAGGCTGCTGTCTATTCTCAGCACGATTTCTTTTTCACTTTTGGCGGCAAAAAGCGGTTGAATAGGCAATAAGACCTGTACGGAAACCGATAAGAGCAGGACCCATCCAATGCGCTTGCTGCCTTTTCGGGGGCGGGTATGTTTTCTCTGTTTTCTCATCGCAGTCGTCCTTTTTCGTTGAAATGCTTGGGTTTACAGCGCTTAGCGCCTGATAATTCTCGTAAAATACAGGTGTCCCACTCGTAAACAGCATGGATAAAGGCACAAAAACTCCCTTTATGGTAACAAAGTGAGGGTTACAGCAAGGTTACAAAAAACCGGAAATATTCGACAAAAACCGGAAAATTCTGTTGCCTGCAAGGATACACAGCCTTTAAAATAGGAAAAAAGACCTGCGTTACGAGTTTGGGGGAATAAGATGCAGATGCATGTTGAAGACGGGGTAACCGTTCATGACAACAAATATCCGCCGGAAGAAGGGAACGGCCAGACCCTCGTTTTCCTGCATGGGCTCGGCTTGGACAGGACGATATGGAACGGGCTGATTCCTTATTTCGCCGCTCATTACCGCATTGTGCTTTATGACCTTCCGGGACATGGGCTCAACACGGAGTTAGAGGAAAGCAGCTTAGACTGGGATTTTGTGACCGCCGATTTGCGAAGAATTTTGAAAGCGCTTGAAATTACGTCGGTTCATCTCGTAGGACATGGGATAGGGGCAAGCGCAGCGGTCCAGTTCTGCCGTTCCTATCCTGAGTGCGTTGATCGTCTTGTGCTGATTTCACTTCCTGTTAAAATACCGGCGGATCTTATCCGCAGAAAGATATCGGAGCGTAAACGGCTCATAAAAGAGGGGGTAGATGGTTTAGCGGCTGAACTGGCTGCCTTTAAAACTTCGCTCCCTGTTCATACCTCCGCATTTCAGGTAGTCAGGGAGGCTTACCGGCGGATGAATCCGGATGTGTATGTCGGCTTTATGGAGCTTTTTATGGAAGGAGACGGCTGGAAGGAATTAAAATTCATCGCCCACCGTACCCTCGTTCTGGCGGGGGAGTACGATCCTATTTATGTAACGGCGGCTTCGCTGGCGGTCGGGACTCTACCCAGCGCGTCCTTTCTGATCGTGCCTGGTGCGGCGAATATGCCCTTTGTGGAACAGCCGGGTACGACGGCGCTGTGGATCGAACGATTTTTGCATCGAAAAGACAGCCGGCCTTTAGCGGATGAGCCGCTGGTCAGGGAACTGCGGGATACGCTTCAGCTTTTCCTGGACGAAGGAGAGAAGCAGGCGGCGCTTGCACAGGTGCTTAAGATCGACTTGCTCGGGTCTTTCCGGGTCTTTTTGAATGGAAGGGAGATGGTGGACGGATGGAACCGGCGCTATGCGAAGAGTCTGCTGGTGTACATGATCTTCCATCCGACTGCAACGCGGGAGGAACTGTGCGACGCTCTGTTCCCGCAAATTTCCGGCAAAGCGGCTCTGCGGAATCTCAAGGTCTATTTGAATCATTTCAAAAATATGCTGCAAAGTTTCGAAGGAGGGGCTTCCATCGTTTCCGTCGATCGGGAATATGTCAGACTGCTTTGTCTCCTGCGTTGCGATTTGCTGGACTTTTTAAAGGAACTGGAAGAGATCCGCACCATCGACGAGAATCGCCGGTATGAACCGGCCGGCCGCCTGCTCGCCAGGCTGCCGGACCCTTTGCTGCCGGGTCTGTACGATGAGTGGTTTGTCGAAAAGAAGAATTGGCTGGAGATGGAGGTTGCCGACCTGGCCTCCTGGATGGCGGAGAAGGAGGAGCTGCGCGGCAGCCGCCAGCGTGCGGAGGCATACCGGCAAATGGCGGCAAGGTTCCTCTTTGATCGGGAACCTGAATACAGAGAGGGTGCGGCGGTGAACGGGAGACGGGGAAAAACAGTAGAGGAGCGCAGATGGAAGAACGGGTAAAAAGCCGGTTCTAAGGGTGTGTTTTCGGTTGAGCGCTCCGCACCGGATCAGGCTGGACGCGGCGTCGCTTTTCCAGATAAAAGCTGAGGCCCAGCAGGACTACGGCGCCCGCGCAAAGCCATACGTTGATTTCAAAAACCGAACTCAACGCGCCGAGAAGCCGGTCCGGTTCCGAAGAAGCGGACTGAGCCGCCCCTTGGACGACTCCGAGCCCCAAAGCCGCTCCGACGACCATGCCCAAGTTGCGGGTTAGCGCGATCATTCCTCCTATAGAGCCTACGTGCTCTTTTGGCGCATGATGGAGAATGGTGCTGTTGTTCGGCGAAGTAATCAAGCCCATGCCCAGGCCGACCAGTGCCAGAAGGGCAACCAATCCCGCCATAGGCAGCACACCGAGGCCGAGGGAGAAAACAGCCGCACCGCCGCCCATGGCAAGCAGTCCGAGAAGGACGAGCAAACCCGAACCGAAGCGGTCCGATAAATGACCCGCGAACGGACCGGTAACGGCGAGCAGAATCGGATAGGCCGTCATGACTGCTCCGGCGGCTGACGGGGACATCCCGGTTACGCCGGACAAGTAGAACGGGAGAGTCACCAGGAAGCTGTTGGCGAGCACGAATGCCACGCAGCTGATGATCAGGCCGGCGGACAGCGCGGGAATCCGGAAAGCCCGTACGGGGATAAACGGATTCGCCTGCCTCCGCTCCCAAATCAGGAAGACGGCCAGCAGGAGCGCCGCCGAAGCCAGCACGGCCGCCGTTACCGGAGACAGCCATCCCCGTGAGGAGCCGCCGGATATCGTCCATATGACGGAGCTGATGATCGCCATGAACATCAAGCCTCCCATGGTATCGAAAGGAGCGGATGGCTGCCTGTCCATAGCGGGAGCGGGCGGAATGAAGCGGAAGGCCAACAGGGTAGCGAGGGCCGCCACGGGCACGTGGATCAGGAACAGCCAGTGCCAGTTGAGCCACTCCGCAACCACTCCGCCGGCGATAGGTCCGCTCATGGCGCCGAGAGCGACGGCGGTATTGACCGTGCCCAGCGCACGCCCCCTGTTTTGCTTGGGCAGGTGAAGGGTGATCAGGGCCATATTGGTCGCCTGGAACATGGCTGCGCCGACAGCCTGCACGATTCTGAAGCCGAGTAGCGCCCCTATGTTGGGGGAGAAGGCCACCAGGACCGAGCTGATGCCGAACAGGATATACCCGAGATTATGGATGAGGCGGAAGCCGTAGCGGTCTCCCAGCTTGCCCATGACGGGCAGCAAAGAGGCGATAACGAGCAGATATCCGGTTGTGATCCACTGGGCCGTACCGAGCGTAGTGCCGAAGATAGCGGCGAATTGGGGCAGAGAGACATTCACGATCCCGGCCGTAAAATGCGAAATAAAAGCGCCTAGGCAAATAGCCGTTACCATGAGCGAAGGACGCAGTTCCTTAGTCCGTGATCCTACTGTTTGCACAATCGGTCACCTCCGATAATTGGTATAGTTACTAAACTAATTGGACAAAAAAATAATGCTCCGTCCTGAAGATTCTTTGAATTTTTATTTTTTTAAAAAAGTGATCAATTTCTCGATACAGGTATCGAATACTTCGATTTCCTGCTCGGTCAGCTGCTCCTGGAGCTGATTGTAGAAGGCGCGATGCACTTCTTCGTGGGCCGCATGCGCGTCCTTCCCTTTACCGGTAAGCGAAATCAGCGTGCCCCGGGAATCTTCCGGGTGCGGTGAACGCACCACCAGGTCCTTGGCCTCCAGACGCACAATAAGCTGTGTCACCGCTCCCTTTGTGATTTCCAGCCTTCCGGCCAGTTCGCTCATAAGAATGCCGCCCTCGGTTCCGATCGCCTCGATCGTATGGATTTCGCTGGGAGTGAGCGGCCCTGCGCTTCCGAAAGTCTGAGGCCGCCGTTCAAGCCGGCGGAGCTGCAGGATCAGACGGCCGAGGCTGCGGCCGCCGCTATTGTCGCCCGTTCTGTTGTTAGTCTGAGAAGTTCTATTCTTTTCCATAAAATTAGTATAGTTCCTAAACCATCTGCTGTCAAAGATAATCTGCTATAATTGGTGAGAAGGGCTTACGCTTCTTCCATATAACCGGCAAGGGGAACTGCGGACCATGAGTATCCAATTCATTCGCTATCGTTAATGAAAGGTACAGCTAAGCCAAACTCTCCCGTTTTTTCGCGAATGGGTCAGAGTTTGTTTATCTGTGCCTTTTTCATTCAACTATTCGAATGAACGGGGTGTTTTTGGCATGTCCACTCAAAGAAACAGAAACGAGGCTGCTCAGCTCTTGGCGGCCCATGAAACGATATTCAGTTGTCCGGTTTGTGCCGGGCAGATGACGATAATAGAGGGAAAAAGCCTGCGCTGCGGCGTGGGGCACAATTTCGATCTCGCGAGAGAAGGATACCTGAATCTGCTGCCGCAAGCCGTTAAGACCAAATACGGCAAAAATCTTTTCACGGCCCGGAAAACCGTCAACGAAAACGGGCTTTTCGATCCGGTACGCGATCATATCGGCGAACGGATAACGGAGGCCGTGTTACCGGATAAACGGCACCGTAAAATCCGGCTATTGGATGCCGGCTGCGGGGAGGGTTCGCTTTTATCCGGCATAAGAAGGCGGCTGAGCGGCCGGACGGGCGCCGATTTATTGGCGGTCGGCATGGATTTGGCGAAGGAGGGGGGTCCGGCTGGCGTCCAAAGGAGATGCGGGTGCGCTGTGGTGCGCCGCAGATCTTGCGAACGCGCCCTTTAAGACGGCCGGATTCGACGTGATTCTGAACATCCTGTCGCCTTCCAATTATGCGGAGTTCCGCAGACTGCTGGACGAAGACGGGCTTCTGATCAAGGTAATCCCGGAAGAAAACTATCTGCGTGAAATCCGTCAAATGTTATACGCCGGCACGGACCGGGAGTTTTTCACGAGCGGTCCCGCCGTTGAACGGTTCCGGGAGCGCTTCAGGATACTGGACAGCCGGCGCCTCCGGTATTCCTGGCAGTTTGGCTCCGAATTGCTGGAGCCTCTGCTGAGCATGACGCCTTTAGCCTGGGGAGCCCGGGATGAACGGCTGCGGGAAGCTTCGGCCATGGCGATAGATGAAGTCACGGTGGACGTAACCGTTCTCTGGGGCAAACCCTTATAACCCGGATGTAATTCCGCCGGAATCCGGTAAAATCCAAGCAGCTCTGCACTCGTGCAGGCTGCTTTTTTTGCAGAGAAGGGAATAATACGGACACCCCAATCACATTCGAATACCGGAGGTTTTTATGAGAAAAATGGTGTTGACCTGGCTGCTGTTCACGCTATTTCTGGCCGACGAATCGGCGGAAGCGAAGATGAACGTCTACTCGCCTCGGCAGGTATGCAATGATTCGGATACACGTTCAAGCAAATAACGCCTTTGTACCCACACTTGTGTCCATGCAGCCGCTAATTTCCAAAATCTGAAACCGACCCTAAGAGCCTACCTCAACGGGTGAAAACTTGATATACTTAAAAAGTTTTTTATCATACTGTGCAAAAAAATAACCAACAAGCGAGGTACACCATGATTGATTTTTTACAAAGTATGATTAATCTGTTGAACGACCTTCTGTGGTCCAAATTGTTGATTGTCCTGTTGATCGGCATCGGTCTTTATTTTACGTACAGATCGAAATTTATGCAGTTTCGCATGATCCGGGAAATGCTGCGGGTGCTGTTCGAGTCCAAAAGCGGCTCCGGCGACAACATTTCGCCTTTCCAAGCGTTCTGCATCAGTATGGCAGCCCGCGTAGGAACCGGGAACATTACCGGGGTGGCCATCGCCGTCGCTTTGGGGGGACCCGGCGCGGTATTCTGGATGTGGGTCATCGCGCTTATCGGTTCGGCTTCCAGCTTCGTCGAAAGCACGCTGGCGCAGGTTTACAAAATCAAGGATAAGAACGGCTTCCGCGGAGGACCGGCTTATTATATGCAGACGGGGTTGAAGAAGCGCTGGATGGGAGCGTTGTTCGCCGTCCTGATTACGATTTCTTTCGGTCTGGTGTTTAATGCGGTCCAGTCCAATACGATTACGATCGCGTTCGAAAATTCCTTCGGCACGGACCGTCTGACGGTCGGCATCATTATGACGCTGATTCTCGGAGCGATTATTTTCGGCGGTATCAAACGGATTGCGAAGATGTCCGAGTACATCGTTATTGTGCTGGCGGTCCTGTATATCGGGGTCGCTGTGTTCGTGGTGCTGATGAATATAACGAAAATGCCCGAAGTCCTCGCTTTGATCGTGAAAAACGCCTTCGGTATCGAGCAGATAGCGGGCGGCTCGCTCGGAGCTGCGCTGCTCCAGGGAGTGAAGCGCGGCCTGTTCTCCAACGAAGCGGGGATGGGAAGCGCGCCGAACGCCGCGGCGACGGCAACGACGTCCCATCCGGCGAAGCAGGGGCTGATCCAGTCTTTCGGCGTGTTGACCGATACGCTGATCATCTGTACGAGCACGGCTTTTATCGTGCTGCTTTCCGGAGCGTACACCGATCCGAGCCTCAACGGCATCGAGCTTACGCAGGCCGCCTTGAGCATCCATATCGGGTCGTGGGCGTCCGGCTTCCTCGCGATCATGGTGTTTCTTTTCGCGTTCAGTACGCTGCTGGGCAACTATTACTACGGGGAAACGAACATCGAATTCCTCCATTCCAATAAAGCTTGGGTCCGGCTTTACCGGATCGCGGTTTTGGCCATGGTTATTTTCGGCTCCGTCGCCAAGGTCCAGGTCGTCTGGGATCTGGCCGACTTGTTTATGGGCCTGATGGTCGTGGTCAATCTGATTGCGATCACCTGGCTATCCAAAATCGCTTTTGCGGTATTAAACGACTATGTGAAACAGAAAAAAGCGGGCAAAGATCCGGTCTTCACGAAAGACCGCGTACCCGGTCTGGAAGAGATCGAATGCTGGGAATCGGCCCCGGCTGCGTCCGGTTCGGATCAAGTGCGTTCGTAAAAGCGTCCGACAGGCTCCGGCCCTGTTAATCCAAACATCCTAGTAAGGCGTCTGGCATTTATGCCCGGCGTCTTTTTTACGTTAAAAAGGTGCGCAGCCCCTTTGACTGTTTCGTTCGCGAGGTTCTTTAACGAGATACTATTTACTAATAAATTATTAGATGTTAAAATATATGCATGGGAGATGAATATTATCATGCCTGAAAAATTACAAGGCAAAATCGCCATAATAACAGGCGGAGCTTCCGGAATCGGCAAAGGTATGGCTATGGCCTTCGTTAAAGAAGGAACAGCCGGCATACTATGAGGCGATGCTGTCCAAAATCCCGATGAGAAGACTCGGCGAGCTTGAAAACGACATTGGCCGTGTGGCCGTATTCCTGGCCAGCGAAGATTCGGCTTATATTACGGGACAGACCATCATGGTTGACGGTGGGGCGACGAAGCTGAGATAATCGGCGAAGCCATCCTAACCTGACCCGATGAAGCAGCCCTGCTTGTATGACTACCCTCTATCAAGGAGGCTACTTTGGATAAAAACGATATTTTTAAGCTGATTCATACAGTCGAGCTGTTCACGAACGAAGCGATCATCCGCTGGACTAAATCTTTTGAGCCGAACATTGGGATTTCTCCCATTATCACTCTGTCCGAGCTCAAGCAGAACGGCCCTCAGAAGCAGAGCGTGCTGGCAAGCAAGCTGGGATACACGCCAGGAGCCATGACCAACATTGCGGGCAGGCTCACAAAGCTGGGACTCGCGGAGCGGCGCTATAACGAGAACGACCGGCGCAACGTGTTCCTGGCGATTACGGACCAGGGAATTACCGTCCTCCGGGAAGCTCAGCAGAAAGGCAAGGAACTCCGAATCGAGTTGTTCCAAGTGCTGAACGAGGAAGAGATTCAACAGTTCCTATCCATTTACGAGAAGCTGCTTAAGAACATCAAGGAGCATGAATAACTAACTACAGGGGGTCAACAAAATGGGAAGAGTACAAGGTAAAGTGGCTTTAGTGACAGGCGGGGCATCCGGCATTGGTCTATCCGCGGCAGCACTGCTTGCGAGAGAAGGGGCTAAAGTCGTCATCGGTGATTTTAACGCCGAAGGCGCGAGAGAAGCGGCCGAGACGATCAAGAGCGAGGGCGGCGAAGCGGCAGGCGTCTTCCTGGATGCTTCCAACGAACAGTCGATCCGCGATGCCGTTGATTTTACCGTCGAGCAGTACGGGGCTCTGAACGTTCTTTTTAACAACGTGGGCCTGACCAATTTAAAAAAAGACGTCGACGTCGTAAACATGGATCTCGAAGAGTGGGACCGGCTTATGAACGTGAATACAAAAAGCGTCCTGCTGGGCAGCCGGTTCGCGATTCCGCATATGATCAAAGCCGGGGGCGGCTCGATCATCAATACGGCTTCGATGGCGGCTTTCGCCTCGGATGCCGTACGTTCGGCGTACGGAGCCTCCAAGGCGGCCGTAGTGAATCTGACCCGGTATATCGCGACCCAGTACGGCAAGGACAACATCCGCTGCAACGGAGTCGCGCCGGGTCTGATTTTGACGCCTGCCGCGAAGAACAACATGCCGCAGCCGGTGCTGGATATTTTCGCCAAGTACAATGCCCTGCCGTACCACGGTGAAGCGGACGATATCGGCTACACCGTGCTGTTCCTGGCCTCGGACGAGTCGAAGTTTATCACCGGCCAGACGATCCAGGTAGAGGGCGGGCACTATTTGGCGAATCCGACCGTTCCGGATTTTAAAGCGTTTATGGCCCAGGCCACAGGAGCGCCTCAGTCCTAAGCGGCCGCAGCGGCATCGTGCCGGGGCCATGCGGCCGGTGCCGTTTTGGCGGGCTGAGCGTGTTGATGTAACGCGTTGGCGCTGAATAAAAAATAAAAAAGCTGGCACTGCTGAATTGGCGGCGTCAGCTTTTTTTATTTGGAAAACTAAAGAATCTCTTTAATTAAATATAGATAAAATGCGATCTCTTACCTAAAGTTGCTCCTTTGGTTAAACCAGAACACCAAGATGCTGCTTCGCGTCGTATTCCTCCAGCGGTTCGCCGTTCTTCAAGCGGTGAATAAAGTCCGGATTGGAAAGGAGGGGACGGCCGAAAGCGGCCAGATCAATCGTTCCCTCGGCTAAAGCCTGCTCCGCCGTTTGGGAGTCCAGCGTTCCGACTCCGACGATAACGCCGTCCCAATATTTGCGCACGAGCTGGTGCATCGTCTTTCCGTCCGCAAGTACCCGGGTGAACTGCATGGTGGAAGGATGGATCATGGTCGCGCCCGCTTCCCGAAACGCCTCCGTTAAGGTACGGATGGCGCTGTCCGGATCCGGCCACATATAATTCGGGTCATCGACTTTGAGGGCGGAAAAGCGGATCAGCGTTCTGTCCGAACCGATCGCGTCGATAACCGCCTTCAGCACTTCTTTCGTCAGCGTTAACCGCTGCGCAAGGTCGCCGCCGTACCGGTCTGTCCGGCGGTTGCTTGCATCCGAATTGAACTGGTCGATGAGATATCCGTGCGCACCGTGGATTTCGACGCCATCGAAGCCGGCTTCAATCGCGTTTCGGGCCGCCTGTGCGAATTGGCCTACCAGCTCTTGAATGTCCGTGAGGGTCATCTCTTCGGGAGTGTCATAAGGCTTGCGCAGCCGGGCTACATTTCCTTCCGCCCGAATGGCGGACGGGGCCTGAGGCGGCAAATCGCCGGTAAGCTCATGATGAGACAAGCGGCCCACGTGCCAGATCTGGGCGATAATCGTGCCGCCCTCCGCATGTACGCCCTCGGTTACTTTCCTCCACCCTTCGATCTGCTCCCGGGTGTAGAGGCCGGGTACCCCGGGATTCCCTTTGCCGCGGGGGCTGACCACAATGCCTTCGGAAATGATCAGACCGACTCCGTCCGCAGCCCGTTTCCGGTAATACCGCGCCACGTCGTCTCCGACGACGCCTGTCTTGTCATCCGCGAAACAGCGGGTCATCGGGGCCATGGCCGTGCGGGTTTGAAGGCTCCAGGCTCCGATTTTCGCCGGTTCGAACAGCTTGCTCTCCGGACCGTCCTGCAATTTCCCCCAAGTGCTTATGCCGGTTGCTTCAAAGATTTCTTTGTCTTCAGCCATCGTAACTCTCCTCCGTTTTTTTGATAATTTTATATTTTTGCAAATACCGAAATAAAAAGTAAAATGGTTTACTCGTGGAGCAGATAAGGCGCGTACCGTTCAAGAACGTGCCTCTGTACGTGGTAGTAACGGAACGTTCCCTCCTTACGGACGGCAATCACGCCGCATTCGAGCAGCGGCTTCAAGTGATGCGTCAATGTGGAGGCGGCCGTGATCCTTAACTGTGCGGCCATCTCCTGACATGCGAGCTCGCGCCGCTTAACCAGCGTCTTGACGATCTGCAGACGCGTGATTTCACCGAGAGCTTTGTAGACTTTAACCGCACAATCATCGGTCACTGCGTAAAACCCGCTTTCAGGAAGTCGTTGTATTTTAGTATTTCTGGAAATAGCGTAATTCAAGAGGAATTAAATGTAAATAGTTCTCCGGTACTGGTAAATGGAAAATTGCAGGAAAAGGTTGTGAAACGATAGTGGTTAATGCGGCGGGACAAAGTGAGTTTGGGGAGGATTCCGGACTGGCGCTTATAATCTCCGAAAAAATAAAAAACCTCCGGTTTGGACCGGAGGTTCGCCGCAAAATCTTATTTTACACCCTTCATGTAGCCTTGAATTTTCGGAGACAGCACGTAGAGCAGCAGGCTGAGCACAATGGCGGCTCCGCCGATGACGCCGAAATAAAGCATCTCCGTCTCGGGCGTATAGAACTTGACGATCTGCGCGTTGATCGCCTGGGCCGCCGCGTTGGACAGGAACCACAGGCTCATCGTCTGGGCCGTAAAGGCCGCAGGCGCAAGCTTCGTCGTAGCGGACAGGCCGACCGGCGACAAGCACAGTTCGCCGACTACGACGATGAAGTAGCTGAGCACCAGCCACAGCGGATTCACCAGAGCGTCACCGCCGAAATAGGCCGGAAGCAGGATGACGAGGAAGGACAAGCCGGCGAACAGCAGGCCGAGCGAGAACTTCTTCGGAATCGTCGGCTGGCGGTCGCCGAGCCGCATCCACAGCCACGCGAAGACGGGCGCGAACACGATAATGAACAGCGGGTTGAGCGACTGGAACCAGGCCGGCGAAATGTTCAGGCCCATGAACTCCAGCTGGGTCCGTTTATCCGCGTAGTTGGCCAGAATCGTGGAGCCCTGCTCCTGAATGGCCCAGAACATGATCGACGCGATAAACAGCGGGATATAAGCCAAGAGCCGCGAGCGTTCTACGGCAGTGGTTTTGGGGCTTCTGTACATAACGATGAAGTATATCGTCGGAATCAGAAGACCGAGCACCCCGATCAGCTTGATAAACGTGGAGAAGGTTAGCAGGCCCGCCGGGATGGCGATGGCAACCAGGATGGCCACGACGACGATTCCGATTCCCATAATTGTGAAGACTTTCTTCTTCTCGGCCGGCGACATCGGGTTGGCCACAATGGTTCCGGCAAGCCCGAGGTTCTTTTTCTTGGTCAGAACGAACAAGACCAGCCCGAGGAACATCCCGATAGCCGCCAGGCCGAATCCGAGGTGGAAGTTCTTCATTCCCACCGTTCCCACGATAAGCGGAGAGAGGAAGCCGCCCAGATTAATTCCCATATAGAAAATACTGAAGCCGGAATCGCGGCGGGTATCCTGTTCGCTGTAGATTTCACCTACGATACTGGATACGTTAGGCTTGAGCAGCCCGGTGCCGAGCACGATCAGCACCATCGAGACGAAGAAGAGAGCGACGTTCCCCGGCACGGCCAGCACGAGATGCCCGAACATGATCAGAATTCCGCCGTAGAACACGGCCCGTGAATTCCCGAGCAGCCGGTCGGCGAGCCAGCCTCCTATAATCCCCGACATATACACGAGGGAACCGTAAATGGAGACAATGGCCAGTGCGGTTCCTTCCGGGAAGCCGAGACCGCCGCGGGTCACTTCGTAATACATGTAGAAAACAAGGATGGCTTTCATTCCGTAATAGGAAAACCGCTCCCAAAACTCGGTAAAAAATAAGGTGAACAGTCCCTTGGGATGTCCGAAAAACCCCTTTTGGGGTACACTTTCTACGATTTTTTGCTTGTCTATAGCCGGCATATACCAATCTCCCCTGTTTAAACGTTTCTCTTTTTGGGCGGAGCCAAGTAAGTTTTTCCCACAAGATATAATACCCAGGTGTCATAAGTTACAATCTCGGAGGGCAAAGAATGCTTATAATGACGTGATGGGTGCAAGAGGGCACTCTATCAGATTACTAAAAAAATGCTATTCAAGTCAAAAATGTAAATTATGGAAGTGAAAATTAGACCAATACAAGTAAAAATCTTGCACGTGTGAGGATGCATAATTCCGTATGATGGAAAAGATAACGCTTTCATTAAGTTTTGATAAAATGGTGGAGGTATGCCCATGTACCGTCTGACAAAAACATCTTATCTTGCCGTGATCCTCTGTTTTTCCCTTGTATTCACGCTGCTCGGCGCAGGCGCGCGCCAGGTCCGGGCGGAGGACCCTTATGACGGCATGCGTTTGAAGCTGCTGCATTTGATTCTGGGGGACGATCAATACTCCCTTCCCGTTTCGGACCCCATGCTCCGCAGCAAGCTCGCCAAAATGGACAGCGCCGTCTCTTCGTGTGCGGCGGCTTCGGCTCCCTGTTCCAGCGGTAAAGGAGTTTGGGATATCCTGAACCGCGGTGCGGATCGGACTTATTTGTGGGTCGACCTCCCTTTTACCAGCACGGACAGTTATACAAAATCGGGCGATATCACCAATTCGTACAACCGCCTGCTTTCCATGATTACGGTTTACTACACGTCGGGTTCTTCCTTTTACGGAAATACGGCTCTGAAAAATGACGTGCTGAGCGCGCTCGACTGGCTTTATACGCAGAAGTACAACACGACCGTGGCTCCTTACGGCAACTGGTACCACTGGCAGATCGGCGTGCCCCAGGCGCTGACCAAGATCGGCATCCTGATGCGGGACGATTTAACCGCTGCCCAGCTAACGAATTATATGAGCGCGGTGAACCGGTTTATTCCTGACTCGGCGGCAAGAACGGTGAGCGGAAGTCCGGTTATGACCGGAGCCAATCTGCTCGACCAGGCCATTTCAGTCGCTTACCGGGGTATTCTGGTGAAGGATGCCGCGAAAATAACGAACGCGAGGGACGCGCTCGGCAGCACCGGCTCCCGGGCACAACCGTCGACACGCAGTTCCGTACGAACAGCAGTAATACCGTTCAAGTCTCTCTTTTGAATAAAAGAAGAGCTGCCCCGTGGTCATCGGACCTATCGGGGCAGCTTTTTATTTTAGGGGCCAGTCGTTTCTTCTAGTCATTTGTCAGGTTGACCCGTACGATCGGGCGGAACATATCGGACAGAGCACACAAGGATGTTGAAACGATTACGGCGTGCCCTTACGGTCCCGACGACTGCACCGATTACTTGGAATCGAGCTTAATTTCTTGGACAGCCCCTCTAGCCTCTGTACCGCCGTCCACTGACGAGATGATCGTGCTGAAAAGGGAAGCCTTCTCGGCGGCCGCAAACAATCCGTTCTTTTTCACAAATTCAATGGCTTCTTCGACAGATTGTCCGTTTGCCTTGGCGATGGCATCCAGGGTTCCGTCCTCTTTCAATTGGGCGATCAGTTCGTCGACGGTCAAGCCTTGCGCCTTGGCGAATTCCTCGAAGCTCAAGCTTGGAGGGAGCGTGATATCCTCTACGGTATCGGCTTTTTGGCCGTTGCCGTTTGTCACGGTTTTTTCTAAAAGCACGGCTTTGATGGTGTTCCTTGCAGTGCCGTCCGTTTTTCCGTCTCCCTTCTCCGCAGGGGAAAAAGTGCTGATGGCCAGAGCGTCACGGCTTGCTGCGAATAGTCCGTTTTTCTTTAAAAACTCGGCGGCCTCTTCAACGGTTTGTCCCTTTGCTTCGGCCAAATGGTCAAGCGTGCCGTCCTTTTTCAATTTTTCGATGAGCTGTTCGGCGGTCAGGCCTTGCTTTTTGGCAAATTCCTCGAAGCTGACGCCCTGAGGTAATTTAACCTCCTTGAAGACAGCTGTGCCGCCCTTTACTGCGGAGATCGAAGTGGTCGCTTTTGTGAATGCAGGGGTAGAAGCCTCAGGCTGCGCCGCATAAGCGGAGCCCGCCATTGCAAAAACCGCCAAAGCCATCGTTCCCATTGCCAACTTCTTTTTCATAGTGATTCCTCCCTAGTTTGGATCGCATAGCGATCGGATTGACCGGCTCTCTATCTGTGGATGTCGACTGTCAGGGCCGGCTACAAGTAAGACTATACAGGCCCATTGTGTTGGGAATATGGCAGCGGAGAAAGATTGCGGTAACGAACAGAACGCCCGGAAATGGGCCGGATCCTCAGGGTTTTAAAAATCCCCAAACTTCCAAGGAAAAAAGCCGTTCCGGCTTCGGGAAGCGGAACGGCTTGGTCGGGACGGGTATGAGAAGGAGGATCAGACGGCAGGCAGGGTGAGCTTGAAAACCGTTCCTTTGGGCGATGTCTCCTGAAGGGCCAGCTCCCCGCCGTTGGCCTGGGCGAGCAGCCTGCTGAGGGGGAGGCCCAGACCGAGCCCCTGCTTCTTCTTCCTCCGGCTGTCGCCCCGGTAATATCTCTCGAAAATATGCGGCACTTCGGATTCCCTGATTCCGCTGCCGTTGTCTTTTACATCCACGTGGATCATGGAACCGAGGGGATAGGCGTGGACGGTGATCGAGGTTGAACCCGCCGCCGTACTGTTCATAATCAAATTCATGAGCATTTGTTTAAGCTGCCCTTGATCCGCAAGCAGCCGGATTGTCTCCGCAGGGAGGACCGTCTCGACGCGAACATTGGCGCAGGCGGGCAGGGAGTTTAGCTGCTGCACAAGATGAGTCACGAGCCGGGAGAGATCCACTGTTGTCCTCTCGGAGTGGACAGCTCCCGCTTCCAGGGACGAGAACTCCAGCATATCGTCGATCATTTTCTGCATCCGCTTAGTTTCTTCGAGAGAAATCTCCAGAAATTCATTCGCTTCGCCTCCGGTGACCACTTTGCCGTGGACGGCCTGGACCATCCCGCGGATGGAAGTGAGCGGGGTGCGCAGCTCGTGCGACACTCCGGCGAGGAGATCGGTCCGCATCTGTTCCAGCTGCCGGAGCCGGGAGGTCATTTCGTTAAAGGAAGTAAATAGCTGCATAAGCTCCCTTTCTTTCATGGGGGCGACCGGCAGGACAGGGGCATAGTGCCCGTCGGCTACCTGAAGAGCGGCATTGGCTAGCTGCCGGAGCGGTCTCGTGAGCTTGCGGAGCAGCAGGTAAATGGCGGTCCAGCCACCCAGCGCAAGACCGAGTGTAATCAGAACGGCGATCACGTAAGTCTGCCGGGTCTGTTCCGCATTGTCGGGTGTGGGCGTGCTCAGATACAGAGCGCCTATTACACTGCCGCGATCCATTAGCGGCACGCCTACCCGCAGCCAGGTCCGGTCGTTCAGGGAGAAGCTTTCGCGGTCGGTCTGCCCTTTCAGCACCGCGGCGTATCCGCCGGGGCGTTCCGCGTTGTCGTACTGGGCACCGCTGCTGCTGTACGTATCGAGGTTACCCTGCCTGTTAACGATCTGCATCATTTCATCGCCCAGAGGCCGTGCCACTTCAATCGGGCTGATGATATTAACGGAAGTGGTGGAGGGGGAGACTTTGACGGCCGGGTCCGCGCGCACTTCGGCGCGAATGCTTCCCTGAGTCTGAGCAGGGGCGCTTAATTCATAAAGCGTCATCACCCGGGCGTAGGAATCGGCGAGCTGCTCCGCTCTGGCCTGGAGCACCTCGTAACTTTGCCGGTTCGCGTTGCTTGTGATCCAGACGCCCGCAATAAGACTGACGATGAGCAGGGTGATAAACAGAATCAGCGCATAGCGCCAGGTCCAGAAACGCAGCATGGGCATCGTTTGCGGTTGTGTTTGCGGTTTAGTGAACATGCAGCGAGTACCCCAATCCCCGTATGGTAAGAATTTCCCCTTCGGAAGGAGGCCAGTCCTGGAGGCACTGACGAAGCCGTTTGATCGTTGTGTCCACGGCGCGGTCGCCTCCTTCGTAGTCCATGCCCCACACCCGGTCGAGCAGCTGCTCGCGGCTGAAGCATTGGTTGGGATGCTTGATCAGAAAGGCGAGCAGGCTCCAGTCGCGCGGATACAGAGGCAGCAGCTTGTCATACAAATAAACCGTGCACGCCGTAAAATCGACGACCAAGCTGCCCAGCCGGACAGTCCGGCTGTCCGCCATATAGGCGGAGCGTCGGAGCACCGCCTGCACCCGGGCGATCACCTCGTCGGGATCGAACGGCTTGGGGATGTAATCGTCCGCTCCCTGCTGGAGCCCTTGAAGCCGGTCCGGTACGGAACCGCGGGCTGTCAGGATAATGACCGGACAGCTTCCGTGCTGCCGGATCTGTTTCAGGACGTCCAGTCCGTCGAGGTCGGGCAGCATCAAATCCAGGAGAACCAGGTCCGGCTTCCAGGTCAGGAACAAGTCCAGCATGCCGCCGTCTCCGGGATTCCATTTTACGCTATAGGGTTCACGCTCCAGATAAGCCTGCAAAATGCGGGCAATCGGCGCTTCATCTTCGATAATCAGCACTTTTTTCATAGTCGGTCCGCTTCCTTTCTATCACCGTTAGTATATCAGCGGGAGAAGGCGGACGCCCTGGTAATAACTATACGGCGCTTCCTGCTCTCTAAACCCCCAGTTTAGAGATCTATTGTGTCAGAAAGATGGCAAATGTCCGCTAAATATTTTTGCGAGCTGTATACTTTTCTTCATTTCGATAGTTTAATAAGTGCAAATTTAATTGGTTTTTCTGGTAGGGCAGGTGAACTATGGAAGATGAATTGGTACGGATGTTTTACGTCAAAGGAAGAGTGATTTTAAAGATTTTAATGAAAATGGGCGCAGGAAAGGAGGATGCGGAAGACATTTTGCAGGATACGGTGCTCAAAGCTTTCACCTATATCGATTCCATTCCGGAAGAGCAGATGACGGCTTGGTTATACCGCGTGGCCGTTAACAGCTACTATACTTTACATACCAAAAACAAGCGGCATATGACCTTTGCTGCACAGCAGTTTACCGAATGTTTGGCAGGAGAGGAGAAGGTGGAGCAGCATATTCTGCGGAATGAACACCGGCAGGAAATTATAAGCATATTAGATTCCCTAAAAGAGACGCATCGAACTCTCCTCGTTATGAAATATGGAATGGATCTGACGTACCGGGAGATTTCCGAGCTTTTGTTTTTATCCGAGCACCAGGTAAGAACCTACATGTATAGAGCCAGAAATCAATTTAAAGAAAGATGGGAGCTGAGCCATGAATACGACGGAGAAAGATGAAAACGAGACTTTGGTTGAAAAGCGATTGAATGAAGGGTTTAAACAGACTTTAAGGAAAGCAAAAAAACGGACCTTGCTGAGAACCGTTTTCGTCAGTTTTTGTACAGCTCTTGTCCTATTGGTTTCTGCGGTATTTTTTGTCGTCCCGTATGCTAAAGAGCAGGTCGATAGGAATGGCCGAAAGCTGCTTGATCAATTAAAAGCACGGTATCTGGTCAAAGGGGCAAATCAGTTTATGGATTCATTCAGATGGCAGAATGGAGTATTTAACGGAGAAATGGAATTTTATACCTTCAAATACGTAAACGGCAAAAGGGTGCACACCGGTACTTGGCGTTATATGTACGGCATGTACACGCCCGGCGATACGTCGGGAGAAATAGCGGGACAAAAATTTTCTTCGGGAGGAGGTAACTCGTTAGAATACACTGCAATGACTCAAGAGCAAGAAAATTACCGGCCCAGCTATAACCATGCGGGATTAAAACAAATGGAATTTTATGATCCTGCCGTGGATTACAACCATCATTACAAGGATGACCTCAAACTTCTGGATCAGATAGGAAAGGACAAGTATGTGGAGATGGCGCTGTCGTTTGATAAATCCTATTCCTTGGACGAAGTCCGAACGATGATGTCCGCAGGCCCTAATCCTGTCTGGTATTGGGCAAATTCCCAGAAGGAAGAAGCCAGAAAAGCGAATGCTTATCAGCGGTACACAGAGAAGGGGAAAAATGGAGAAACCGTTGTTACGGAGAACTTTCCATCTCCTATTTATGAGGATGACGCGATCGGCTTCCATGCGGTTAATCATTACGGGGAGCAGCTCCCTGACCCTGAACAATTTTTTATTCCGGCCTTAAAGAAAGCCAGAATGCAATCCACTTACGATATAATGGCCGGTTCAGACAACCTATTGACTAAGGAGGACATCCGTATTTTAGGAGTCGTGGTGACAGGAGACCCGGAAACTTTAAAGGTTCTTCGGAACCGGGCCTTTATTAAAGCGGCTTCCCTTGGTGTGGTAACCGATAAATACTAGATGCCGATACTAGCAAACTGCAGGCCCACTGCATTCCGGCATTCCCGAGCCGGGATGTTTTTGTGCCGCCTTGAAAACATTTTCTTTTAACCTAATCAATTATTTGAATACGGCTGGAGAAGGACAATCCGGCGGCTTGTAGAACGTAGTATCTGGGTAAAAAAAACGGTTACACGCAACCGCTCTGTGGAGGTGACGTCCGGGGGACGGTCTTCAATGAGGGAAGTTAGCCGTTAGTCTGAAACCACGCTTTTTCCGGAGTTCATGAAGCTGCTGACTCGATGAAACGGTGTAAAGAGCTTTCAGTCATCGTAAGATTCGGTCTTTATGCCTATACAAAAAAGAGACCGGCCAAGCCGGGAACAGGAAAACAATTGGGGAGGAAACCGCTAATGAAATTGCATTTCGAAGGAGATTTGACAGGTCTGCAACCGGGTCTTCAGGTGTTGCTGCAGGAGCTTTCCGTCACGGAAGCGGAAGAAGGGTTGAAAGTTGCCGTCGGGCCGTCTTCCGGCGATTTGGAAGTGGGCCTGGAGCAGGGATCGGCTTACATCCGTTACGGACAAAAGCATCAGTTTTACCGCGCGCTCGGCCTTCTTGTACAGCACGGACGCGGCGGAGAGTCGTTCAGCATCCGGGAGAAGCAGCATCTAGACGTTGTCGGGCCTATGTTCGACTTGTCCCGCAACGGAGTACTGACGCTCGAAAGCTTTAAATTCATGATTCGCAAAATGGCGCTGATGGGCATGAATACGGTCATGCTGTATCTTGAGGATACGTATGAGATCGAAGGACAGCCTTATTTCGGATATATGCGCGGTCGCTACACGCAAGCGGAGCTGAAAGAGATCGACGATTATGCGGATCAGTTCGGAATCGAAGCGTTTCCGAGCATCCAGACGCTTGCCCACCTGGAAGAGTTCCTGAAGTGGGAGCCCGTCAAGGAATATAAAGACACGAAGGGTGCCCTGCTTGTCGGCTACGACAAAACGGACGAGCTCGTCGAGAAGATGATCGAAGCGGCCAGCGCGCCGTTCCGCAGCCATAAAATCCACATCGGCATGGACGAGGCGGAAGAGCTGGGCCGCGGCAAATATTTGGACAAGAACGGGTTTACGAGCCGTTTTGACATTATGGTCACGCACCTGGATAAGGTGCTGGAAATAACGCGCCGCCGCGGGCTGAAAGCGATGATGTGGAGCGATATGTTCCTCAAGCTGGCTTCCGGCACGGGCAGCGAGCATTACAACAAAGACACGCAAATTCCGGCTGAGATGGCCGCTCGTATTCCCAAAGACGTCGACCTGGTGTATTGGGATTACGTCCATACCGAAGAAGAAGACTACGAAAACCAGATTGCCCAGCACGCTCCGCTCGGCTGCAATCTCGTATACGCAGGCGGCGTTTGGGTGTTCAATACGTTCGGCGTGAACTACGGCTTGTCGCTGAAGGCGACAGACGCCGCGCTGCGGGTGAACAAGAAGCACGGCATCCGCGAAGCCTACGCGACCATGTGGGGCGACGACGGGATGGAGAGCAACCCGTACATCGCGCTGCTCGGCCTGCAGTTTTACGCGGAGCACGCGTATACGGAGGGCTCCCCGGACTGGGCCGTGCTCGCCGAGCGTGTGAAATTCTGCACCGGCCTTGAGGCGGACGCCTATCTCCAGATGAAGTACCTGGACGAAACGCCGGGTTCGGAGCCGGACAACCGCAAACAGAGCAACCCGTCGAAGTTCCTGCTGTACCAGGACGTGCTGCTCGGCTTGTTCGACAAGCAGATCGAGGGGCTGGAGATGTCCGCCCACTACGCGAAGGTGGAGCAGGACATCCGCAGCAGGCGCGACCCTGCTGCGGCGCTCGACTACATCTTCGACGTGCCGGAGAAGCTGGCCGGCGTGCTGAAGCGCAAGAGCGAGATCGGCATCGAGCTCAAGCGCGCTTATGATGCGGGCGATAAAAGTACGCTGAAGCGTATCGCGGAAGACGTGCTTCCGGAGATTGCGGAAGCGGTACGCGCCTTGCGGGCGGCCCACAGGACCCAGTGGCTGAGCATGTT
Source organism: Paenibacillus sp. JNUCC 35 (assembly GCF_058269095.1). Lineage (NCBI taxonomy): Bacteria > Bacillati > Bacillota > Bacilli > Caryophanales > Paenibacillaceae > Paenibacillus > Paenibacillus sp. JNUCC 35. The sequence continues at coordinate 239,016 of NZ_CM177771.1, forward strand.
CAAGCCGTTCGGATGGGAAATCATCGACATCCGGTACGGCGGGGTGCTGAGCCGTCTGGACACTGCGTCCGTGCGGCTGCTGGACTACGCGGAAGGCCGGATCGGCCGGATCGAGGAGCTGGAGCAGGAGCGCCTGCTGTACAGCACGTCGAACCGGTTCACGAACAAAGGCGTCGGCTGGTGCAGCTTCTACTACCGGATGGCGTCGCCAAACGTCTTTTTCCATGTCATGAATCCGTTCTAAGCCGGAATCTAGAATCGCCAAGATGCAAGGAAGGAAGTAAAGGAAGATCCGTCCTCGTCACGAGGGGGTCTTCCTTTTTTTGTGGGAAACCCTCAGAGGAATTCCTTATCTCGTAAGAGCCGTACAAGCCGGGAGACCGCGTTTGCGGCTTTTCTTAATGTCGCCTTATGTCAAATTTAATGGAACGGGCATTGCTTTGATTTGCGACTTTGTGGCAGTATTAAGGAGGTAGAATATTTTGGCAGGAAAAGCGGATTTTGAGCTTAAACATAGATAACGGTGATTTAATGAGATTCGGAATAAAGGAAGTGACGGCTTGAAGAAAGGAACCGTGATCATGCTCGGTGTCGTATTGTGTCTGGCTTTGTTCCTGGTCGTCAACCGGAAAACAGAAGATGCTTCTCCGATGCCGGCCCCTTCCGGGGAACCGGCCGGGCAGAATGGAAAAATCATCAACGTGCAGAATGAACGGCAGGCGTTGTATGCTTTTATAAAGACCCGCATGACGGGTCCATTCGGCGTGTTTACGAACCTCAAAGAAACGGACGAAACCAAGGAAGCGGCCACCGGCCACGAAGTGCTCAGCGAATCCGCTTCGCTTCAAATGAGGGAAGACGCACGATCCAAGCGGAAAGAAGAATTCGCACAGCACTGGGCGCTTGCCAGACAGACGTTTGATCTGAAGCAGGGCTTCAGCTACCGGTACAGCCCCATACAGCAGAAGAAATACCCGCTCAACGCGGCGGTAGACGATCTGCGGATGATCCGGGCTCTGACCGAGGCGGCCAAGGCCTTCGACGAACCGGCTTACGCCAAGGAAGCGGAGAAATACGGCAAGCGGTTCTACGAAACGAACGTGAAGGACGGCAGGCTTTACGACTTTTACGATGAAACGTACGGGATCACGAACAAGTTCGTGACGCTTTGTTATATCGACCTGCGGACGCTTGGCATGCTGCCTGTGCCCGATGCTTCCAAGCAAGCGCTTTTGGATAATATGAAAAGCCTTATCGCAAAGGGATATTTGTCGGACGCGTTCCCTTTTTACGAGACGCGGTTTGATTACGAGAAGAACGCCTACACCTCAGAGGGGATCAATATGGTGGAATCCCTGCTCACGGTGCTGCATTTGGCGGAAGCGGGTGAACCGGCTCCGGCCAGCATCCGTTACATCAAGGAACATGTAAAAGCGGGGACCCTGTACGGCCGCTATACGAAAGAAGGCACGCCCGCCACTCAGGTGCAATCTACGGCGATCTACGCGATTACGGCGATGATCGGATCGGAGATCGGCGATGCATCGCTCTATCAGGACAGCATTCAGAGAATGAACGTCTATCAGGTGAAAGACGAAGGCAGCCCGCTTAACGGAGGCTTCGGCGATGTTGCATCCGGCCAAGCGTATTCCTTCGATAATCTTATGGCTCTGCTGGCTTATACTTACTAACTTACACAAAGGAAGGTGATCCGGATGAGGACGGAAAAATCCATCAAAGAGCGGCTCCGTCTAGGTTTTATGCTGGCGGGACGTTACGTTTCCCCGGCTCTGCTGGCCGCTTTGGGTGTTCTGCTGATCACCGGCTTCGCCTTGTTTGTTCCTCCTTATATCGGAGTAGCCGATAACGGGGACTTTTTCCGCAGCATCTACAGTGAGGGCCTCTACTTCAATCTGCCGGATTACGACAGCCAGCGCTTCGGCTATTTCGTCAAGCAGTACGGCATTTACCAGTACTTTAACGAAAACGGCACGACCATAGTGTCATCCCAGTCGCTCTTCATTAAAGCGGCGCTCCTGCTAAACCAGCTTCTGTTCAGCTCGGTTGTGTTCGACATCCGCTTTCAAGCGCTGCTCTTTACGCTGCTGCTGACGGCTGCCGTGTATTTGCTGGTGGAAGCTTTGACCTGGAAAATAGCCAGGAAACACGGCTACCTGATCGCACTCCTGGCCATTTTTATGTTCGGAGACACGGGGTACACCGCCTACTTCAGTTCCTTCTTCGGGGAAAGCATCGTGTACGTCATGATGCTGTTCGTCTTCGCGTCCTGGCTGCTTATGTACCGCAAAAGATACAACGATTACGCGCTGCTGGCACTGTTCGTAATAAGCACGCTTATCCTGACGACCTCCAAGCAGCAGAACGCCCCGGTCGGCATTATCGTCGCCTGCATGGCCGTGGTTCTCCTGTGGGTCCGCAAAGAGAAGCTCTTCCGGCTGCTTACGGCGGGATCGCTGGTGCTGCTGTTCGTATCGGGGGTGGCGACTTACGCCATGATTTCCAAGGAATTCGTGAACATCAACCAGTATCACGCCATGACGCGCGGGGTTCTGATGCAGTCCGCGAATCCCGAGGATACGCTGAAATCGTTCGAGATCGACAAGCAGTACGCGATCCTGAAAGGCAGCATCTTTTACGAGCCTTACGCTACCGTGGACGTGAATTCACCCATGCTTGAAAAAGATTTTTACAGCCGCTACGGATTCGCTTCCATTCTGACTTACTATGTCACTCACCCGGACAAGCTGAGTTCCATGCTGAATGTGGCGGCCAAGGACGCTTTTACGATCCGGCCTACCGCGATGGGGAACTATGAAGCCTCCGCAGGCAAACCGTTCGGGACGCATGCGGGTTTCTTCTCCGGCTACAGTGTGATGAAGAAAGGATTGTCGCCGAAGACATACGGATTCATCGTGATCTGGATAGTCGCGCTCGTGGGTCTGTACATGCCTTCGTTTCTCGCCGCTTTCCGCGCCCGTGACCCCCGTCTCGCCCAGCGCCTGATTCTGATCGTCACGATGATTTTTATCGGCTTGGCGGGGATACTCGTCTCGATCATCGGGGCGGGGGACGCGGATCTCGCGAAGCACGAATTTCTGTTCACGGTCGCGTTCGATCTCGTTACCTTTATGGCGGTATCGGATATTTTAAGCCGCCGCCTGATGCGTAATCACGAGTACGCGGCGGATGAAGCGGATAAGATCCGCACCGGAACCGGGAAAGGTGGGAACGCGCTTGCGCAGCATCCAAGCCTATAAAATCAGCCTGCCGTTTCTGCTCCTGCTCGTTCTGCTGCTGATTCCTTTGCCTCACGCGTCCGCTGCCGGGTCCCAGCCCGTCAAGGTGCTGCTGCTCTACGACAGCCTGGCCAAAGGGACGCCGCGCGAGGGTAATGTGACGGTACTCCAGCAGCAGCTGGCCTCCTACCGTACGCAGGTTACCCTGTCGAGTATCGACCGGTACAAGCAGGGGACGATGCAGGCTTACGCCAATGTCATTACCGTCGTCAACGACGGGGATCTCCGGATAAGCAACCAGGCGTATCTCGACGATTTGTCCGCTTATCCGGGAGCTTACCTCCATGCGGGCTATCAGCTGCCCGACAAGGTCCGCGGCAAGCTCTCCGCCGCAACGGAAAAAGTCAGCCGCGACACCGCCGAGATCGCCGTGGACAAGCGGACGCAGGCGAACATCCCGCTCCGCGATATCGAGGTGCTGACGCAGACGGGCGGAAGCACGTATGGCACGATTACGCTCAGCGGAAGCGGGCGCAAGGCGCCCTTTAGCGCCGTGGCGGGCGGAACGGCGTATGTCCCTTATTTTCAGAAAGGGAATTTGAGCGAGCTTGCCATGGCCTCCGTGTTGAAGAAGTGGCTAGGTATAGAGGAGGACGGCCAAGCCTATGTGGTCCTCAAAGAAATATATCCCTTCTCCGATCTGGATCTGCTGGAGGAGACGGCGGACAGGCTGTACGGAGCGGGAATTCCCTTTACGATCAGCATCCGGCCCGTATTCGGCAACACCGACTACCCGGCTATGCAGCGGTATGCGGAAGCGCTGAAATACGTGCAGACCCGCAACGGAAGCATTCTGGTCAACGCTCCGGTCGTGCTGGACGGAGTGAGCCGGGAGGGCGGCACCCTGCGGGAGAAGATGAACGGGTTTATTTCCGTTCTGGCGAAGGACGGGGTGGCTCCGCTCGGCGTCGGCACGGAGATGTACTGGGCGTACGACAAGGAGTACGCGAAGTCGGGTCTCGGCTTCTTCGATTCTGCGGTTCTTTTCCCGGACGTAAAGACGCTGTACATCGATCCGTCCGATACGTCGAAGCCTTTCGCGTCCGCTCCGTACAGTATGCCGATGAGCTTTCTCCGGCAGTTCGGCGCCGCGGACCGGTCGGTACCCACCTTCCCGATGGATACCGCCGTCGTATATGACTTTTTCGGGAGCAAAGAAGAGATGGAAGAGGCTGTCGGAACGCTGGGCTCTTCCGGAATCCCGTTCGCGGATTATAAATCCGGAAGCCATGAGGTGAAGGCGGGAGATACCGTCGTCGCTTCGTCCCGCGGAACCGTTACGATCAACGGCAGTCCGGTCAATACGGAATACACGCCCAAAAAAATCAGCGCCGATTATGAATACGAGAAGAAACAGCAGCAGAGCCTGGCAGGGGCATTCAGCGTTCAGAACCGCATTTTTATCATCATTATTATGGTGTCCCTGGTTGTCTTCGGAGGTTTGATCGTGGTCGGATATCGTCTGTACCGCAAAAAATATTTGAAATAAGGAGCTCTCCATGACTATCTCAGACTACCTGATGTTGATAGCGGTCTTGAGCATCTGGTCCCTTCTTCTTGTCAACGTCCTGCTCATTATCGCGGGCTACTTCTATTACGTGCAAACCGAGAGAGAGCCTATGCCGGACATTCCGGCGGGAGAAGAGCCTTTCGTCACGATCATGGTACCGGCTCACAACGAGGGTAAAGTGATCAGCCAGACGGTGGAAGCGCTGCTGGCATTCGATTACCCCCACGACCGGTATGAAATTATCGTGATCAACGATAATTCCTCGGACAACAGCGCGGAATTGCTGGCGGGCATCCAGGCGAGGAATCCCCGGCGTAATCTCATCATTATCAATACCGATTCCGTAACGGGAGGCAAGGGAAAATCCAACGCGCTCAACCTGGGATTCGCACAGAGCAAGGGCGAGCTGATCGCCATTTATGACGCCGACAACACGCCGGAAAGAAAAGCGCTTCGTTACCTGGTGGCGGAAATCACTAATGACGCTTCCCTCGGGGCCGTCATCGGCAAGTTCCGCACCCGCAACCGGGACGTGAATCTGCTTACGCGCTTCATCAACATCGAGACGCTGTCGTTCCAGTGGATGGCGCAAGCCGGCAGGTGGAAGCTGTTCAAGCTGTGCACCATACCCGGCACCAACTTTATTATGCGGCGGCATATCGTGGAGAGCATCGGGGGCTGGGATGTGAAGGCGATCGCCGAGGATACCGAGATCAGCTTCCGGATCTACATGATGGGCTACCGGATCAAGTTCCAGCCGAAGGCCGTCACGTGGGAACAGGAGCCGCAGACCGTCAAGGTGTGGTTCAAACAGCGGACCCGCTGGGCCAAGGGCAACATTTATGTGATCGTGAAGAATTGCAAGCTGCTCTTTCGCCCCGAAGCGAAGAGGATCCGGTTCGATATCCTCTACCTGCTGTCGATCTATTTCCTCCTGGTGACGGCGCTCGTGACCTCCGATGTTCTGCTTGTGCTCAATGCGCTGGGTTATGTACATACGACCATCGCAAGCTTCAGTACGTTTTTATGGCTGCTGGCGGTCACGCTCTTTGTAGTAGGCACTTATGTCACGTTAACTACCGAAAAAGGTGAGATGAACCTCTCCAATGTCTGGATCATCATGCTCATGTACATATCCTATTGCCAGATGTGGATGGCGGTCGCCGTTTACGGCCTTTATAACTATTTCAAGGATCAACTTTTCGGCCGGGAAGTAAAATGGTATAAAACCGAACGCTATTAAGGCGCTTAGGAAGATTTCAACGAAAAATAGAGTACAGGAGAATTTCATGATGACTATGAAAAAATGGCTGGTGTTCATCTGCCTCTTATCGATATTCGCGGCCCAGTTCGGCCAGGGCGCCGCGGCTGCTCCCGCGAATGGGGAAGCGCGAACTTATCAGACTGCATTCACCGAAAGCGAAGCATCCTTGTCGGGTGCCGTAAGCTCCAAGCAGAAATATTTTGAACTGATGGATTACTGGAATGTGGAGACGGTCAAAATCAATCTGGACTATCAGGCCACGCAGCTGGCTAAAGAACTGATATCCAGTGTCACTTTATCCGTAAACGGTCACGCGTTTCATTCCTTCCGCCCTGTGGCCGCCGATAACGGGCGCCAGCGGTTGTCGGTATCCGTGCCGAAAGAATGGCTCAAGAAGGGCAGCAACATGCTGGAGATAACCGGCTACATCCGTACGATCGATAACGAAGTGTGCGCGCCGGACGATGCTCCCGATCACTGGCTCAGCCTGTTTACGACATCGAGCATCGATGTGGCCTACACGAACGCCGAGCTGAAAGCGGCCATCAACGATTTCAGTCACCGTTTCGCGGGACTGGATACGGTCGGCGCCGGACAGAGCGTTCTGACGGTACCGGATAACGGCGACCCCGCCGAACTGGAGACGGCCGTATACGCGCTCTCCGGCTTCGCCAAGGTCAAGAAAAACGCGGATAAGGATATTCCGCTGCTGCCTTACCGGGCCGATGTGCTGGGGGACAAGCAGGCGGTTGTCCTCGTCGGGCTGTATGACCGGCTTCCGGAAGGAATCAAGGGGCTGCTGAGCAAGCAGGATTACAACACGAAGGCCGTCGTCCAACTGGTGAACAAGGACACGCAGCCGACGCTGGTCGTGACCTCCCAGAATCCGAAGCTGCTCGTTCAGGCCGGCCGCTTCGTCGCCAATCCGTCCCTGATGGAGCAGATGGACAGCGACCTGAAGGTCGTCGAGGAGAGCACCGATGTAGCGACTCCTCCCGTTGCTTACAGCACCCAGGTGACGTTTACCGAGACGGGCGACGAAGTGAGAGGGCCGGGCCATCAGGAGAAGACTTATTTCGTATCTCTGCCGACGAACCGGTCCATCGCGGATGCCGGGCAGATCACGCTCGATTTCCGGTATGCCCAGAATCTCGACTTTAACCGTTCCCTGGTAACGGTCTCCATTAACGGAATTCCGATCGGCAGCAAAAAGCTGACGAAAGAAATGGCGAACGGAGACAAAGCGGTTTTCGCGATTCCGTCCAACGCCGCGGTATCCGGGAACTTCTCCGTGACGGCCGCTTTTGACCTGCAGATGGTCAGTGCCGCCTGTACGCAGAACGGCAATAAGACGCCATGGGCCTTCCTTACGAAGGATTCCATGATCAATTTCAAAACCAAGGACCGGACGGATATGCTGTTCAACAACTATCCGTATCCGTTCCTGCGTGACGGAGTGTACAACCGCGTAGCGGTCGTGCTTCCCGAGGCGAAGGATGACTACACGTACCGTTCCGTCTCGAATGTGTTCAACCTGCTGGGCCAATATGCCAGCGGCAACACGGGGGACGTCCGTTTTTACAAGGATACGGCAGGCTCGGACCAGCTGAAAGATTCCAACATTATCGCCATCGGGACCTTTATCGACAACAAACTCATTCAGGAAAACAACAAGAATCTATACTTCAAGTACGATCCCAAGGGCGAAGGCATTCTGTCCAACGAAAAAATAAGCATAGAAACCGAGTACGGAAAGCGGTTGGGAACGCTCCAGCTTCTTGCGTCGCCTTTCCAGGCGGGCAACGGTTTTCTAGCCGTAACGGGAGCCCGTGCCGAAAACTATTACCTGGCTTCCAAGCTGATCGCTAACGAGAACGCCAAGTGGAAAGTATACGGCGACGGCGTCATCACCGATAAGGACGGTAGCGTCAGCGCCTACCGCTTCAAGAAAGAAGCGGGCGAGGGAGACCAGTCCCTGGTGAAGGACGTGCTGCAGCGCGGCGACGTTCTCGGCTTCCTGGTCGCTTTCGTGCTGGTCGCCGCTCTTGCGGTTCTCTCGCTGATCCTGCTGTTCCGCAAACACTTGAAGAAGAGAGGTGGCCGCGATGAAAGTTAATCGTAGTTCGCTTCTATCCGATATCGCTTTTCTGGCGCTGCTGGTGTTGTGCAACGTTTGCGTCGCTTTCACCGCCGGGGACCCGAACAGGTACGTGGAAAATCTGATTTTCCTCAATCTCGCTTTCTTCTTTGTGGTAGTCACTTACTTCACCACAATTACAGCCGGGCTCATTCTGAACATCGTGTTCATTTTCGGGTACGGGACCTACATTCTGTATGAGACGGTAACCCGCGGAGAGACCATCGGCGTATCGACTTACTTCTGGCTGATCATGACGCCGGTCCTGACGGTGGTTATCTGGCTCTTCACGACGGCGACAAGGCAGCTCCAGGCCGAGAACGACGATCTGCAGAAGCAGAAGGCCCGGCTGGCGACGCTGGACGAGCGGACGGACCTCAAGAACAGCATCGCGTTCCGGAAGGATGCGAGTGTGTTCGCGGGGATCTCGACCCGGTATAACATTCCGCTGACGCTGCTCGTCATCAAGGTGAAATACTGGAACGAAATCCGCCCGCTCATCGGCGATGAACAGCTTGCGGAAGCCATTATCGACGTCTCCAAAATCAGCCAGGCCAGCATCCGGACCAACGATGCCCTGTACTTGCTGGACAAGGAAGACGCCACATGGGGGCTGCTGCTGTTCACGGACCGTGACGGGGTCAAAGTCGTAATGGAACGGATCAAGCAGAGCCTGGAAGAGTTCAACACCCGGGATTTTGCCCAGAAATACAAGGTCGACCTCAGTCTGAAAATGGGCGCGGTCCAGTACCAGGCGGACACGATCGATTCGCCGATCGACTTTATCGTCCAGGCGAAGAAACAGCTGGAGTATGACGTTTAGGGGATTGATAATAAAAACACGGCATGCTGAACGACTCAGCGTGCCGTGTTTTTGTATAGAGGCCGGGCTTCGGGCAGAGATTGACTCTTATCGCCTGGAGCCTGGAATGGGGAAGTATTTAACTCAAAGCATTTTCCCGAAGAGCTGTTCTGCCTTCAAGCAGCAAGCTCCAGCCGGTCAGAACAACGGCGGCCACGACCATGATGCCGCCCACCCACGTGGTATGGATCAAGCCCATCCGTTCGGTAACGATCCCACCCAGGTAAGCGCCGATGGCGATCCCGGCATTGAACGCCGCGATATTGATCGCGGATGCGACATCAACCGCTGCGGGAACATAGCGCTTGGCGAGCGTCAGGACGAACACCTGAAGCCCGGCCACGCTCATAAAGGCGAACAGCCCCATCAGAATGACGGTGATCAGTCCGGCTGCCTTGTACGGGGCCGTGAAGGCAAACGCGAACAGGACAACCGCCTGTAGGAGGAACGTGACAAGCAGGGCAGGCAGAGGCTTGCGGTTCGCGGCTTTGCCGCCGATCACGTTGCCCACGGCAATAGCGATTCCGTAAACGAGGAGCAGCAGGGTGACGGTATTCTCCGCGAAGCCGGTGACGGTATGGAGCAGCGGAGACAGGAACGTGAACACGACGAAGGTGCCGCCGTAGCCCAGCGCCGTAATGACGAACATCAGGAGCAGCCTGCCGTTCGTCACGAGCTTCAGCTGATCGCGGAACGTGGTGCGGACTCCCTTCGGCAGTGTGGAAGGGATGAGCATGCTGTTCGCGATGAAGGCGACGACGCCCACAACGACGATGGCCGCAAAAGCGAGCCGCCATCCCCACTGCTGGCCGATGAAGGTGCCGATCGGCACGCCGGTAATGGTCGCCACGGTCAGCCCCGTGAACATGATGGAAATCGCGCTGGCGCGGCGGTGTTGGGGGACGAGATCGGCCGCAATCGTCGAGCCGATGGACATGAAAACCCCGTGGGCCAGCGAAGAGACAATGCGGGCGGCGAGCAGGACGCCTATGGTCGTCGCGCCAGCTGCCAGGCTGTTGCCGATGATGAAGACGACCATAATCCACAGGAGCAGCGTTTTCCGCGTCATCGTGGAGGTCAGGGACGTCAGGATCGGGGCGCCGAGCGTGACTCCGAGCGCATACATGGAGACGGTAAGTCCCGCTGTCGTCAAGGAGGTCTGCAAGTCCTCCGCAATCAGAGGCAGCAGCCCTACGCTAATAAACTCGGTGGTGCCTATGGCAAATGCGCTAATGGCCAGGGCCAGTAGAGCGAGCGTGCTTTTTTGTGAATCGGCAATCATGGTTCCCTCTCCTATCGGTTCAGAATTCCGGGTATAATTGGAAGTCTGTTATTTGAACGAACGGTATGGTGCATACCGGCCGGTGAATGCTATTATGGGGGATAGAGTCTCACATGAAAAGAACGTACTTTTAAGTACTATAGGTACCTCGGAGTACCGTAGTATCTTTGGGGAAACCTATAAAGGGAGGTCCGTAACATGACGACAAAGAAGAAATACAATATACCGGTCGAAGCGACTTTGGAGATTATCGGGGGAAAGTGGAAGTGTGTGATCCTTTGCCATTTGACGTACGGGAAAAAGCGCACCAGCGAGCTGAAGCGCCTTATGCCGGCGATTACGCAAAAAATGCTCACCCAGCAGCTGCGCGAGCTGGAAGAAGACGGCGTCATTAAAAGAACCATTCACCAGGAAATTCCGCCGCGCGTGGATTACGAGCTCAGCGAATACGGGTGGGGGCTGCAAAAAATCCTCGATTCTCTATGCGCCTGGGGCGAGAAACACATCATTAAAGTATACGGGGACAAGTCAACCGTCCTGGAAGACAGCTTTTTAAACGAGAAAAGCCTTGATAAGGAAGAAGAGTCACCGGCAAGTTGACATAACATAGGAGGACATCTAAAATAGTTCTATGACTATCGAACAATTAACTGTGGAAGACGAGCGGCGGGTCAAGATTTTTAAGGCGTTGGCCGAAGTGAAGCGAATCGAAATGATCCGGTATCTTCATCGTCATGACCGCAGCAATACGTGCGGGGAGATTGGCGAGTCCGTAGGCATGGACAAATCGAACGTATCGTATCATCTGAAGATTTTGTATGAAGCCGGCCTCATAAAAGTGATCCGCAGCGGCCAGAATAAAACGAGTGAACTGCGGAGAGACGTGTTTCATCAGTTTTTGCCGGGTTTCTTGGACAGTTTATAAATTGTCGGGAAGCCTGTATTTTTTGGTCCAATAGTTTTAAAGTTTTAAAACTATCAAAATCGGGTAAAAGCAGGTCACGCCTGCTTTGGTGCAGCTAGTTTGTGCGATAGCCTTATTTTTTATTAACCATTGTTCAATAAAACTAACGAGAAATGAGTGAATTCATGTGCCGATAAATAAACAAATCGTACTCCGTTCGCGTCCCGAGGGGATGCCGACCGTTGATCATTTCGAATTCCGGGAAGTTCCCGTATCCGATCCTGCCGAGGGCCAGGTTGTTGTGCGTTCGCTGTACTTGTCCGTAGACCCGTATATGAGAGGCAGAATGAACGACTCCAAATCTTACGTGCCGCCTTACAAGCTGGGCGAGCCGATCAGCGGCGGGATTGTCGGAGAGGTTGTATCGTCCCGTTCGGAGCAATTCGAAACCGGGGACAAAGTGCTGGGGATGCTCGGCTGGCAGCTGTACAACACGGTAGACGCTTCCTCCGTCCGCAAAGTGGACGAAGGCCTCGCCCCGTTGTCCGCTTATTTGAGCGTACTCGGACTAACGGGAATGACGGCCTACTTCGGTCTGCTGGATATCGGCAAGCCGAAAGAAGGCGAGACCGTCGTCGTGTCCGGCGCGGCCGGAGCCGTGGGCATGATGGTCGGGCAGATCGCGAAGCTGAAAGGAGCGCGCGTCGTCGGTATCGCGGGCTCGGACGAGAAAACCGCGTACCTGGAGAAGGAGCTTGGCTTCGATGCCGCGGTTAACTATAAAACGGCGGATAACCTGGATGAAGCGATCGCAAAAGCTTGTCCCGACGGAGTCGACGTTTACTACGACAACGTGGGCGGACAAATTTCGGACGCCGTGATGAAACAGCTGAACGACCATGCGCGCATCCCTCTTTGCGGCGCCATCTCCTCCTACAACAGCACGGACGGCGACCTGGGTCCCCGGATTCAGCCTCAGCTGATCAAGACCCGCTCTCTGATCCAGGGCTTTGTTCTGAGCGATTACGCCGCCCGTTTTCATGAAGCCGGAGCTGATCTGGGCAAGTGGCTGTCCGAAGGCAAGCTGAAGTACGAAGAAACGATTGTGGAAGGCTTCGACAACGTTCCTAAAGCGTTCTTGGAACTTTTTAAAGGAACCAATCTGGGAAAAATGCTTGTAAAAGTAAGCGAGGCGGATGGAAATTAACCGAAAATCGGCGGCCGCGCAGCGAGATGGAAGCAGAGCTAACGAACAAGCTGTATGAAATAAAGGTTAAGTGACGAAGGGTGGGGGGACGTGTGCTGTCCTCTTCTTTTCGTTAGACGGAAATATAGAAAAGGAAGTGTTCTGAGATAACGAAACGCTGGCGCACTTGACTTCGCCTTTCCTGCCCTTCGGCGGGATAGGAAAAACCTCCAGTCCCGCAAGCTGCGGTTCCGGAGGTTTTTGCGTTTTTGTCGGCTTACAACCGCTCGTTAGGGAACGGATTGCTCGTTTTGGACGTGATGATTTCACGCTGCGAGCCGTCTTTCTTAACACGGCCGAGAGAAAAAACGATATCTGCGTAACGGTGCGTTGTGGAACTCTTTGTTTCATAAGTCATGAAATAGATCCAATCACCGATCACGTTTAACTTAACGAGCGTGTTGTTTATCCGGAGTTTTTCCGCGCCGCCCTGCAGATCGGTCAGATAGACTTTCCGGTCAAGGAAGCTCAGCGCCTTTTCCAGAACGAGATAATCGGGTCCTACATAATAACGGCTCAAGGGCACGTTGTCCACAGCTACAGATTCCTCGCCGGTCTGTATGGACATTTTCAGAAGCTGGTTAGCGTCCTTATGATAGTAGATAAAGCCGTTGGCCGCGCGCAGTTCATGGACGAATTCCTTTGTGTAGGTTTTGCGGTTTCGGCCGTCAAGGTCCAGGGAATAGAGACCTCCGGTGCTCCGCTTGTAATAGATGCGTCCTTGATAAGGGACGAAATCCATGACGTCCTCGTCTTTTTGCGAAAGCTCTTGTTTGCCGCTTCCGTCAAGCTTTATCTTGAAAAGAGGGCCTGAGCCGAAACCCGCCGTAACGTTGTAGTAAATCCAGTCCCCGGTTACATAGACTTGTCCGGCTTTTTCTTTGCTGAGCTTCGTGCGTTCGGTGCCGTCGGGCCGGATCCGGTACACTTCTCCCGCGTCGGTCCGTTCTCCCTGAGTAAGAAGCCGATAGTACACCCAGCCCCCGGTCACTTGGATCTGAGCGGCGGGGTCGTCCGTGATTTTTACAGACTCGGCCCCGTCTTCTTTCATCCGGTACAGCTTGCTTTCATCGCCCACGTTCTGATAATACACCCACCCGTTCGATTGGGTGACGAATGCTTGATTCAGAATGTTCTGGACGTCGTTTCCTTCCCCCGGAGCAAACACGGAGGCAGGTGCCGGCGTATCGCCCAGGGTTACCGTATGTGTATCGGCATTCCAAGCGATCGCAATGCCGAGTGCCTCGGCAATGAAGCGGACAGGCACCATGACCCGGCCGTTTTCTTGCTCCGCGGAGGACTCCAATGCGGCCTCCCGCCCGTCAATGTGCGCCAGAGTGCTCCCGACCGTCAGGTCGATAAGGGTGGCGCCTTTGCGCACGGTGGCGGTCTTCGTCGACTGGGACCATTCGACTTCCGTGCCAAACGCCTCCGACAGCGACCTCAGCGGTACGTAAGTCAAGCCGGATTCCGCTTGAATATAGGCGCGGGAGTCGGGAAACAGTTCGGCGCCGTTGACGACGACCGACACATCCTGCCCCAGTGATGCGGATGCGGAGGAGATCCCTGCGGAGAAGTCGAACAGAGAGAGTCCGATCAGCGCGGGAACAAGGCGCAAGAGCCGGCCTGCTTTACTTTTGAAGCGTGAAGAATTACCGTTCTTGCCGTTCCTAGTATGTAAGCCTGAAGAGAAGAATACGTTCATTCTGGATGCAACCGACCTTTCCAAAGAAGATAGTTCCTATATCGGATGATAACGACAATCCTTGCAGACTTTTCTCTAGGCCCGGATATACAGCGTAAATTCCTGGCCGTCTCTAACGGGCTCCTGGGCCATCGTATAGCCGTGCTTCACCACTTCTTCCGGTACGTTGCGGAAGGCGGCCGGGCAGTCTGCAATTACCTGCAGAAGCTGCCCTTTTTTCATATCGCGAAGGGTTTCCAACGTATAAATGACGGGATAAGGGCAGGATTCGCCCCTGATATCGAGTGTGTAATCAACGGACATGAGTTGTGTCCCCTTTCTTGAATCCGGTTCCGAACCGGTAATTTTTCTGCCAATAAGCGGCCACGGCGAATCCGGCGGCCAGCAGCGCGAGCGTAGCGAACAGGGCGCCGTAAGGGCCCATTAGCGGGATGAGGTTAATCTTCGAGCCGCTCTTGGCGAGCAGGTTAAAGACGCCGAGATGATCCCAAGCGTAAGCGAGTGCGGTCGCTCCGATAATGTTGCCGATAAAGACCGGCAGAAAGACGACCTGGCCTTCCATCAGCCGGTACATCATGCCGGTTTCGCAGCCCCCCGCAAGCACGATGCCGAGGCCGAACAAAATTCCGCCGACCAGTGTGCTGGGTGCGGCGATTTTGGTGATGGGCTCCAGCCCGTACACGAGGATGATGATCAGCGTGGCCACGGAGCTTATCGCCATGCCTGCGGTAATGGCCTTGGTCATGGCGGCGCGGCCGCTGATCCAGAGATCCCGGAACGCCGAGGTGAAGCAGATCTGTCCGCGCTCGATCAGAATGCCGAAGGCTGCGCCGAAAATCGCGGCGGCGCCCAGCATGGTTTTGCCTGAGGCGAAGAAATAAACGATCAGCGCCGCGTAAGCGAGGGCAATCCCCGCCCCCACGTAGGGCTGTACGATCCGTTTCTTCGCGGATGACGGGGATGCGGCCGTATTGCCCTTGCTCAGCACGGGCTTGCCTTTCCACCAGGCCATGTTCACGACCTTCACGCCGAGATAAGTGCCGATCGCGGTAGCCGCGATGAAGATCCAGGAGTGCAGCGAGAATTGCGGCACACCCGTGAAGAAGGCGGCCAGGTTGCACCCCAAGGCCAGCCTTGCGCCGAATCCGGCGATAATTCCTCCGACGAACCCCTGCACAAGCCGGCGTTTTTGCTTCGGAATGCGGATTTTAAAATTGTTGCTGAGCAGAATCATAACGAGGGCGCCGATAAACATCCCCCAGACAATCCATCCGTCGGTGCGGGTCAGCGTCGTCCCGTTCATGCCGACCAGTTTGAAATAAGCCCAGTCCGACACATCCACGCCGAAGAGCTGGAGAATGTGCCCGCCCAGACGGGTGAATTCCCCGGTTACCGCCCAGACGGTTTTCGTGATGCCGAAGTACAGAGCGCTTAAGACGCCGGCTAAACCCATGGCGATATAAGGACTCCAGTAGTGAGTGAAAATTTTCTTGATGGTCCCCTGCATACTTCTTCTAGCCCCTTACTCTAAGTAGTCAATCTTATCCATTGTTCAGTCTACTCAACCCATTCTACTACAACCTCCGGAACAATGGGGGAACCCGCTTTATAAAAAATTCCAGACAAAACAAAAAATCAGGGCAAAAGTTTTCTTTTGCACCTGATCCGAATTGTGACTTTATCCGTTCCATGAGGGGAACCCGTTATAGGCTTCCGTTTTAACGAAGTCAAGCAGCTTCACAAGCCATTCCGACTCCAGCTTCATCCGGTTATGGACATAGTCCTGAATGAGATGAACGCTCGGCTGCGTTTTGTCCTTGAAGGACTCCCAATCCTGATTCTGCTGCTCGCTTCGGTTTCTCATCTTGTCTATAACTTCCTCGATCAGAAAAATAAGCTTGTTCTTATCGGCATGCTGCAGAAAAAGGGTAGACGAATAGAGCGATTCGACTCCAGTGAAATTCCGGAAGCTCGCGTAGATTTCCTGTTCCAGAAACTCGCGGCCTTTCGGTGTAATTCCGTAGGTCGTTTTTTCGGGGCGGTTGTCCTCGCGGATAACTTCGCGTTTTTCGATGTAGCCCTTTTTTAACAGGACGTCAAAATTGTAATAAAGGGTTCCGTCGTTGATCTTGTAAACGTCCTCTATGTTGTTCTTCTTGAACATTTTCTTTATATCGTAAGGGTGGTGATTGCCTTCGCATAAGATTCCCAGAATAAAAATCTGCAGTGACATCGGAAAGTCTCCCCTTTGAACCATCATGTTGAAAAACCGGGGGTCCGCCGGACCCCCGAGCCTTCTTATTGTACACGAAGAGGGCTCAAGAAGCATCCGTCAGCGCTTTTTTCTTGAATCCGGGAGAAACGAACAGATAGGCCAACTGTCCGACCACAAGCGACGCAATGGCCATACCGGCGAGACCGAGAAGATTTTCCCCGATCTTGCCTCCGCCGAAGAGCAGGCTGAAATCGGTTTGTACGGTGTAGTACATGATGGAGATGTGGCTTATCCATCTGAACAGAGCCGGCATCATATCCTGCGTCATGACGGCGCCGCTGCTGATGGTCTGGAACAGCATAAGCGTCAGGTTCGCGAAAATCGCGGCGTCTTTGAGCAGGTAGCAGAAAATAGACATAAATTCGATCGCCGCGAACAGCTCCAGCGCATGAACGAGCCATACCTGAAAGAAGACGCCGGCTTCGTAACCGCCTTGAATCAGGAAGTAAATCGTCAGGCCGATCAGCGGAGAGAAGAAGGCGACAAGCGCGTTTACTCCCTGTGCGTACCAGAAAGCCTTGGCGCGGCCGAGGATAGGGGTATAGGCCCGGGTTGCGCCCGTAACCATCATGGAGAAAACCATGGCTCCCACATAGCTGACCATCGCCAGGAAGAAAGGCGCCATCTGATTATGCATCCCCGCCGGCACTTTATTGATATTGATCATGTTGGGCGCAAGCTTAGTCGGGATCTCGGCCGCGAGCTGCTTGGCCTGCTCTTCCGGCATGTTCAGTTTTTGCAAAATGCCCTGGGTGTTTTGTACGGCGAACTGCTGGTTCAGACTGCCGGTAATTTGCGTAACGACCGACTGCATCGTACTGGTAACCGTCGCCGGGTTAGACTGGTTGATCATAAAATCCATCGGAGCTTTCTGGTTCTGCTGGGAAAGCTTCTCCGTAAAGTCCGCGGGGATATGGATGACCATATGAACGTCACGGTCGTTCAGCTCTTCCCGGGCCTGCTCCAAAGAAGCGCCCATAGTAACGTGGAAGGGCAGCTCTTTCTGCAAGCTGGCGGCGATTTCCTTGCCGGCCTGCGTATCTTCGTTGACGATCGCGATCTTAAGCTCGTTGATATTCTTGGGAATCGCGCTGTATCCCGACATAAAAATGGCGATAAACGCGACCTGGTAAAACAGGATCATCGTTAACCCGCCGATCACGGCTTTGCTTTTCATAAAATTTAAAAATCCGTTCACGTGCGCTCACTCCTAGAGAAATTATATTCTAATCAAAGTACTCTAATTAGAGTAATATATTTTTGTAATTCTACGCTTGGGAGTCTGGCTTGTCAAATATATAAATGATGAACGGACCCTTATCGTGAAAATAAGTCAAAAGACTTAAATTTAACGAAAACTTTATCAAAAAAAGTCAAAAACAACATGTTTTAAAATCGTAATTTCAGGTTTAATAGGAGTTAAGACCTAAATACTACATAAAAATGAGGAATCTTATGAAGTTCAAACAAAAGCTTGCGCTCAGCTTTGCAGCGGTATTGCTGCTGACCTTCGTAGTTGGGGCCATTGGTTTATACCAACTTACTTCGGTGAACAAGGTTTATCAGAGTCTCATTAACGACCGGGTAGAGAAAATTCTGATTATCAAGGACTTGGGAACAACCGCGGCCGAAGAAACCAAAAACGTACGGGGTTATCTCCTGACGGGCAATGAAGAACATTTTAAAAGTTACGAGCAGGACAGACAGACGTTTAAAGCGGATTTGAGCAAGCTGCAGGCTAACATACATCAGGACAAGTCGAAAGAACTGGCCGCCCGTTTAAGCATCCTGGAAGAACAGTATGCGGGCATCGTGGCCGAAACAGCGGCATACAAAAAAGTGGAAGATATCCGGAATTACACCCGGCTGGTAGAAGAAAAGTGCGTGCCCATGGCCCGCCAACTGGCGGATACGGCCGCGGAGCTGGAAGAATTTCAGCAGTCGCAGCTGAACCAGTCCGTGCAGGAGACTTCACAGAAGGTAAGTGACATCAAGACGCTTCTATGGGCCACGGTTCTTGTGGCGCTTGTCGCAGGCGTCGTTCTCGCCTATCTGATCACCCGAATGATCGCACGTCCCGTGGCGCTTGTGGCCCAGGCGGCCAAGCGGATCGCGAACGGCGATTTGACGGGCGACGATGTGCGGCTCAAGCAGAAAGATGAAATCGGCCAACTGGCGGGGGCTTTTAATGAGATGAAAGCGAACCTGAGGACGCTGCTCGCCAAAATCAACCGGAACGCCGTTGAAGTGGCTGCCGCTTCCAAGGAGCTGTCGGACGGCTCCGAACAGGCGGTCACGGGCGCGCAGCAGGTGGCCGAATCGATGCAGGATATTTCCGGGACGGCCGACCGGCAGGTGAATCAGCTGCGTGAAAACAAACAGGCGATCGAAGAAAGCGCTCAGAGTATCCAGCGCATTGCCGAGTCGGCTTCGATCACGGTGGAGTCATCGGAACAAGCGGCGCTTCAGGCGGAAGAGGGTAGGAAGCTTCTCGGGGAAACCGTCGTCCAGATGAAACAGATCCGGACCACGATAGAAGAATCCGCCGCGGTTATTCATGACCTGGGCGAACAGTCCAGAAACATTGAGAAGATCACGGCCTTCATCAAAGATATCGCCCAGCAGACGAATCTCTTGTCGCTTAATGCGAGCATCGAGGCCGCGAGGGCCGGAGAACACGGCAAAGGTTTCGCTGTCGTGGCGGGAGAAGTGAAGAAGCTGGCGGAGCAGACGGGGGAAGCTTCAGAGCAAATCGCGAAGGGTATTCAGCGGATGGTGCAGACGGTTGCTCAATCCGTAACCGCCATGAACAGGGGATCTGCCGAGGTCGAGGCCGGAACGCGTGTCATGAACCGCACCGGGGAAGCGTTCAACGACATTTACCGGGCGATCGGGACCGTAACCGGCCAGGTGCAGGAAGTCTCGGCCGCAACCGAAGAGCTGTCGGCCGCTACGGAACAGCTGCTTAAGGCGGAGGAACAGCTTGCCGGCTTGTCCGGGGATATTTCCGGCCATTCCCAGAGCGTAGCGGCTGTCTGTGAGGAGCAGCTCGCTTCCATGGAGGAGATTTCCGCGTCTTCCGACGCGCTCAGCCACATGGCGAAGGAGCTGCAGGACGAAATTCAGAAATTCAAATTCGAGGGCGATGAACCGGGGGCGGCAAGCCAGCCGAACGTTCATTACCGAGGACACGGGGAGCACGCAGCGGCTTCCTAAAGCGTTCCCGCCTGCCCGCAATAAGAACAGCCGTCAGCCTCGGAGGAAACCTCCGCGGCCGGCGGCTTTTTGGCGTATCGGCAGAAGCAAGGGAAGAGCGGCAGCCCATCGTTCACGGCATCAGCGTAAGATGTACCCGCCGTCCGGGAAAAGAGTGCTTCCGGTCGTGTAGCCGTTCGTCATCAAGTACACGACCGTGTGCGCCACTTCGTCCGCGTTTCCGGTTCGGCCGAGCAGGCACATGTCGTTGTACGCGTTGTACGACTCCTCCCGTTTCTCCCGAGAGGCGCCCTCCCAATTGAAATTGGTCACAATTGTGCCTGGGGAGACCACGTTGACGCGTACGGGGGCCAGCTCGACCGCAAGCGCTTTGCCGAGGCTTTCGATGGCTCCGTTGCAGGCTGCATAGGAAGCCCCGTCGCCAAGCGGGCGCTGGCTGAAAGCCCCTGACATCAGCACGACGGAGCCGCTGCGGGACAGATAAGGCACCGCATATTTGACGGCGTTATACTGCGGCCAGAATTTCCCCTCGAAGCAGCTGTGCGCGGTCTCCGCGTCCGAGGTGATCGGTCCCCGCACATAAGAAGCGCCCGGGGTGAACAGATGATCGAAAGCTCCGACCCGGTCGAAGAACGATTGCAGCTCGTCTTCGTTCCGGTTGTTCAGCCGGAAGGTCCGCACACGCCCGGCCGGTTGAATATCCTCATGCGACGAGACACCGCGCGCTGGAAGCTGGATCGCTTCTTCGGCCTGTTTCAGCCTTTCCGCGGAACGTCCCACGATAATCACTTCCGCTCCCTGTCCGACAGCCTGCCGGGCTGCCGCCAGCCCGATTCCGGAGCTTCCTCCGATAATCACGACACGCTGGTCTCTTAACGTTGACATCGCATCCATCTCCTCGTTTCGTAGTTAAAGCTGAGGGCAAACGCGCTTGATTTTCCGGGATTGTCCGTAGCGGATCGCCAGATCCAACCGGAACCGGATATCCGGATCATGGATATCCGTCCGCAGCAGCTCCCGGATTCTCTCCAGCCGGTACAAGACGGAATTGCGGTGGATGAACAGCTCTTCGGCCACCTGTTTCGTGCTGCCCGACTTCAGGTAAGCCTCGAGCGTCGGCAGCAGCTCCGTCCCGGCTTCGCCGTCGTAATCCAGCAGCGGCTGTATCAGCTCCCCATGAAGCTGTTCCAGGAGCGGGTGGCCGGCGACGTCCATGAGCAGATGCTCTACCAGCCTATCATGGAAATGGAGCACTTCCGGCTGATCCGCCGCCTGCTCTCCGAAAGCCAGCGCCTGCCGGGCTTCCAGGCAGCTCGCGTGCAGGTCCGCGTATTGGCCGCGGACAGCGCCGATGCCGCACCGGACGATCATGGCGGCTGCGTCCGCTCCAACGATCCGGGAAGCTCTGGCCTCCAGCTCCGCCTTGTACTTGCGGGCGGTTTCCAGCTGCTTCCCGGTCTCCGGCCGGTCTGCCGCGCAGATAAGGAGCAGGCGGTCGTTGATCTCGACGGCCAGCCGTCTATGCCCGCCGCTGTCGCGGTTCACTTCTTCGGCCAGGCGGGAGTGGAGGGTCTTAACCGTCTCGGAATCCGTATCCGCGGGACAGGAGGCCCGGAGCGCCATGACGTAAACGAAACCGCCGTAAGGGATGCCCAGGTGCTTGGCCCTGTGCCGGAGCAGGTCTTCCTGGCGGGAAACCCCGCCCGAGAGAAGCTCCGCCGCAAAAAGCTCCTGCTCCCGCGACCGGTGAAGCTGCTGGGCCTGCCGGATCGTAAATTCGATGGCGAGAGCCATCACGGCATGATCCAGGCACATTTTTTCGAAATGGTCCCCGTCTTCCAACTTCCGCGTAAGCGACAGCGTTCCGAATATCCGGTTTCCCGTAAAAACGGGGCGGTTTTCCACACCGGCTGCCGCGTTATAGTCCGCTGTGCTGCTCTCCACTTCGCCTTCCCGATTGAGAATGGCCACTTCACAACGCAGCAGCTTCCCGATAAGAATCACAAGCTCCGAAAATTTGCGGTTCAGGACCATGCCGGTGAACTGCTGGTTCACTTCGTGGACCTCTTTAAGCAGATAAGCCTGCCGCTGCAAAATCTGGTCCATAATGGAGCGCGTCATGTCCATGAAAGGCACGTCCAGCGGAATATCGAACAGCGGAATGCCGTAGCGGTTGCTCAGCTCGATCGCTTCGGGATGCACTTCCTGCAAATATCGTTTCGTTTTGATGCCGACGGCAGAGCCTCCGACCCGGTGCATTTCATCGAGAAGCCTGCACAGCATGGACGGCTCGAACCGGAAGGAGTAGCCCGTGGTCAGGATAAGCTCATTGGGCCGCAGCCAGCCCGTGAGATCCGGCGTTTCCATGCAGTCTACATAAAAAATTTCGTTGGACAGCCCTTGTGCCCCCGCCAAAACCTCGGCTCCCCGGAAGAGCGGCATATCGAGCAAATTTTTAACCGTAAAAGACGTCGTCATCGACTCACCTCGCAGATAGATCATGGCTTGATCGTACCACAATCTCCCGGAATGCAGGCAAGAAGCCCGCCCTCTTGCGATTAACTATACCAGAGGCTTTTCGCGCTTCGTATGGGCCGCAAACTAAAAAAAGTCCGGGGTGTTTGGGCGGCTGCACAAAGGAAAAAACGTTTTTTTTCTATATGATGGCCTAAGAGGGAATGGTCCCGAAGCCTCGCTTCATGCTTCAACTTTTGTGCAAAAGGGATTCGGGAGGTTAGCAGCGAACGTAATTTCATAAAAAGCTTCTGAAACCAGATAGATTTTATAAAGCCGTGGTGTCTGTATAAAGGAAAGGAAGAAGTGCTCCGGGGAGCGGGAAAAGGAGAAGGACATGGAGATAACGGAACACGGGGGAAGCAAAAGGGTAACCGGACAGCCGGATAAGGGAGAGACTCGGGAGATGTCCCCTGTAGACGCCGTACCGGGTCTGTTTGTCCGGCGCAGGGAGATGATGCCGATACCGGATGAAGGACGGCCGGAACCGGAGGCGCCGGAAGAGCACGAGCTGATTGACCGTGCCCGCCGGGGCGACCAGGAGGCGTTCAACGAGCTTGTCCGCAGGCACAGGGCCCAGGCGCTCGGACTAGCCAACCGCCTCGTGGAAGACCACTCTCTCGCAGAAGATGTCGTGCAGGACGCGCTTTTCCGCGCTTTCCTGCACTTGGGCACGCTTGCCGATGCGGGCAAGTTCGGCCCCTGGCTGCGCCGGATCGTGCGCAATCAGGCGCTGTTGAAGCTGCGCCGGGGCGGGCCCTTCGGCCGGGAGCGGCCTTTCTCCAGCTTGCCGGCACCGTCCGCCGTCCGCCATTCGGCCGCCTCGGCCGGTGCCGGCTGGGACGATGTCGACGCGATCCTGTTCCGGCTGGAGAACGCGGCCGCTGTGGAGGCGCGGCACCGCGCCGATCCGACCGAGAGCCTGATGCGCAAGGCGATGCTGGAAGGCCTGCGGTCGCTGCTGCACGGCCTGAGCCCGCGGGAGCGCGGCATCTTCG
The DNA here is from genome assembly GCF_058269095.1 of Paenibacillus sp. JNUCC 35. Taxonomy (NCBI): domain Bacteria; kingdom Bacillati; phylum Bacillota; class Bacilli; order Caryophanales; family Paenibacillaceae; genus Paenibacillus; species Paenibacillus sp. JNUCC 35. Next base: position 262,246 of record NZ_CM177771.1, read on the forward strand.
AAGCGCATTTCTTCGGCGAACTGCCGCCCGCGGAAATAGCCCGGCTGCTCGGCACAGCGACGGCGAACGTGTATAACTCGCTGTCCCGTTCCCGCGCCAAGGTGCGCAGGGAGCGCATCCGTGTCTCGCTCCAGGACTACGTGCGGAAGCGTGCGCAGCTTGGATTGCCCGCCCGCCATATACTGGCTCCCCCTCCCTGAGAGAGTATCGATTAACGATTAGCAGGAGGCGTTGGAATGACGAAGACATTCGAGAAGGATTGGTCGAAAACGTTGACCTCGGCCGCGAAGGCCGTTCATGGAGCCGTGAGCTACACGGATAAGAAACATCTCACTCTTGTAGACGTTATGGGATTGACGGGGCACGCGTTTCGTATGAACATAGACCCCGTCAAAGTCGGGATCGAGTCGCCCACTTCATTTCCCGGAGGTTACATTCTCCGCCGGAATTTGTGCAATTTAGGGTTTATCAGCTCCATGGGAGAGGCTGCGGCTCCGATTACTCCGGAGAAACTGGAACAAACCATTGCCCTCGTCCAGGAATCCGTGGATAAAGGGTATCCTGCCATCGCATTTGATTTGTTTGTTCCTGAGTTCGGACTTATTTACGGTTATGACGACGAAAAACAACTTTTTTACGCCAAAGATGCGGAGCGGGAAGGAACCGTTACCTACGCCAAGTTCGGGGAGCCTAAAATCGGTCTTCTGTTCCTCGTGACCATCAGCGAGAGCCTGCCCCATTCCAAGTACGAAATGCTGCGGATGGCACTGGATATGATTGTCGATCATACCCGCGGCCGGGAATGGAATCATATTTTCAAAGACCGCTTTGTGACGGGGCTGGCGGGTTACGACTGCTGGATCGACGCGATCAAGGAAAGGAGAGCCGATGAGCTGGGCCATGCTTATAATACGGCCGTCATCGCCGATGCGCGAGAATATGCGGCCCGGTTTCTGAGAGAGCTGACGGTTAAATGGAATGCGGGTAATTCCGTCGAACGGTATGTGCGCGAAGCCGCTGCCGAAGCCGCAGCGCACTACGGGGCGGTAGCGGACGCGTTCTCCTCCCTCCGGGAGATGTTTCCGTTTCCGCAGGGAGGGGCGCTCAGGGATGGCGATATGGCCGGACGTGCCGTGACTTTACTGCTGAAAGCGAAGGAAGAGGAAGCGAAAGGCATTGCCGTACTGGAAAAGCTGCTGAGTTTCATGAAAGCTTATCATTCGGAGAAGTGGGTGCACTGAGCGGGTCCCCGTATGAAAACCGTCCTTGGGAAAGGGCGGCTTTTTGCCGTTCCGGCTGAGATGGATTATTTTCAAAAAGATATTTCCCGATTCCAAAGAAAAAGCATTGACGCCATATACTTATCGTTATAATATTTATCGTAATAAATAAATGCAGGAAAGGAATGCCATGAAACTTACCGATTATTGCGTCAAGGTGGGCGAGCTGCTGCGGGTGATCGATACGAAACACACTAAAATCGTCAACCAGCACTATTCTCCGCATAATCTTACGGCTCCGTCGATCAACATTTTGCTTCTTCTCGATAAGGAAGGGGCTATGCGGGTCAGCGATATCGGGTCGGCGCTCAATATGGTCGACAGCAATGTTTCGGCCATTTGTTCGCGGTTGGAGAATATGAACCTGATCGAGCGCTTCAGGACGAAGGAAGATCAGCGTGTGGTGAAGATTCAACTGTCCCCGGAAGCGGAGGACAAGATGAAGGATATTATCGCCAACGTGCATGAGTTTCAGGAGCTTTTCGTTAAAAACTCGTCGCAGGAGGAGCTTGAAGCTATCGTCCGGGGACTTTCCCTGCTGGAACGGCTGCTGGATAACGTTTTGAAAGAAAAGATGAAATAAGATGCTCAAGCTTCCGAAGATGCCCTGGTGGGCATCAAAGATGCGGCGTCGGTTGCGGATTGGGGTAATGGCTCGGCAAGCGTCATGAAGGCCAAGGAAACATCGAAGGCGATGGTGACCTGCTCAAGTAACCCAGGCCGGGTGTTCCGCTATCGTTTATCCGACTAAACAGATGGGTTTAGATGTAAACAAAAAGTTCGCCGGAATTCCGGGATTTCATTCTTTATCAGGAGGGATTTTTATGAAATGGTCCAAAAGTTTAACCGCTGTCCTCATGTCCGTCATTCTTCTATCGGCAAGCGCATGCAGCGGAACGGGAAGCCCGGAAGGGGCGGAGAGCTCGTCCGCTTCGAAAACCGGCGGCAGCCTTATCGTGGCGATCAAGGACGATCCGAAAACATTCAATCCGCTGTACGCCGGGGACCGCATGTCCCTTACGATCGGCAAGTCGCTGTTTGCGCCGCTTTTCAGCATCAATGACGGCAAGAAAACGTTCGTGCTTGCGGAGAGCCTGACGCCGTCCGCAGACCTCAAGTCATACGTGCTGAAGCTGCGCAGCGGCCTGACGTGGCATGACGGGGAGAAGCTGACGGCCGACGACGTCGTGTTCTCCTTCGAGCAGGTGCTGGACGAAAAGCAGCACAGCTATTTCCGCAGCCTGTTCGTGCTGGACGGCAAGCCTATCCAGGCGAAGAAAATCGACGACCTGACAGTGGAGTTCACGCTTCCGCAGACAACGGCCGCATTCGAGGGCGCGCTGGTACAGCTGATCCCCGTTCCGAAGCATATTTTCGCCGGAGAAAGCGACCTGGAGAAAAGCTCCAAGAACAACCAACCGGTCGGCTCCGGGCCTTTCAAATTCAAGGAGTACCGTCCGGGAGAATATGTGACGCTGGAACGGTCCGACTCTTATTTTGCCGGGAAAGCGAAGCTGGACAGCATCACTTACCGCGTGGCTAAGGACAGCAGTGCGGCAGTACTTGCCCTCCAAAACGGGGAAATCAATATGATGCTGATCGAGCCCCAGGACTACAACAAAGTGAAGGGCACCGGGCAGGCGAACGTCATTACGTTCCCTTCGGGCGGAGTCACGACGATGGTGTTCAATACGAACATCGAAATTATGAATAAGAAGGAAGTCCGTCAGGCTATCGTGCACGGCCTCGATAAGAAGGAACTGATTACGACAGGCTTTTCGTCACAAGAGTTTGCGGAGCCGGCTTCTTCCATTTTTTCGCCGGATACTTTGTACCAGCAGAAAGATCTGAAGGGGTACGAATATAACCCTGAAAAAGCGAAGGAACTGCTTAAAGCGGCCGGAGCTGAAGGGCTGAAAATCCGCTTCGCGTACTTCAACGGCAGCAAGGCGGAGGAGAACATGTCGCTTTACTTGCAGCAGAAGCTGAAAGCCATCGGCGTCACCGTAGAGCTGATTCCCCTGGACGGAGCGGCGCTCGGCAAGAAAGCCCTGAACAAAGACAACAAGGAATACGATATGTCCTTCGGCGGCTACAGCATGGGCTTCGAACCCGATGCCTACAAACCGCTCTATCTCAGCAGCGGATCGTACAATTATTCGCATTACAAAAACAGCGACTTCGACGCGCTGTGGACGAAAGCCGCCGTGGAGACGGATCCGGCCAAACGCGCGAAGCTCTACCAGTCGATCCAAGAGCTTTCCGCCGAGGAAGTCACGACGTATCCGATCGCTTACGGCAAGTCGATCGTGGCGGTAGACGCGAGATTCGCGGGTCTCGAAGAGGCTGTGCCGAAACAGGTTGTGCTGTTTGACGATTACTCGAAAATCTACATGAAATGAAGCCGGTAGTCCGGACGGAATCGACGACAACCAGGCGTCATTGACGGAGGAATTTCTTTTGGGAAAATACGTGCTGCACCGCATCCTGCAGTTGATACCTATCCTGCTCTTTATTTCGATTGTCTCGTTCGCGCTGATCCGGCTGGCGCCCGGAGATCCCGTTCTGTCTTTTGTAACGCCGAATATGAGCCCGGAAGATGTGGAACGGATTCGGCAGAACATGGGGCTTGATCAGCCCCTCTATATTCAGTACTTGCTCTGGTTGAAAAATGTGCTGGTGGGCAATTTCGGGTACTCGCTGAACAATCACAGGCCCGTGCTGACCCTGATCGTGGAACGCCTTCCCGCAACAATCGGGCTGATGGGCTCCGCATTCCTGCTCTCGCTGCTTGTCGCGGTTGTGCTGGGGCTGATCTCGGCCGTGTATAAAAACAAGCTGGCGGACCGTGTGCTCAGCCTTCTGTCGTACATCGGCATTTCTCTGCCGGGCTTATGGTTTGCGCTGATTCTGATCTATGTCTTCACCGTTAAGCTGCACTGGCTTCCGAGTATGGGGATGCGGACGATCGGTGTCCAATCCGCCTGGGATGTCATCAAGCACGGCATCATGCCTTGTCTGGTCCTGTGCATCACCCATGTCTCCGTGTTTATGCGCTATATCCGGTCGAGTACGATCAGCCAGCTGGAGGAGGATTACGTCCAGATCCAGTACGCCTACGGCTCGACCAGACGTACGGTACTTTTCCGCCATATTCTGAGGAATGTGCTGCTGCCCGTGATTACGCTGTTCGGCTTGTCCTTTGCGGAGATTATCACCGGCGCTTTTATTGTGGAAAGTATTTTCTCATGGCCCGGCATGGGCTCGCTCGGCATCAACGCGGTCTTCGGTCTGGATTATCCGCTCATTATGGGCATGACGATGATGTCGTCTTTCCTGCTCATTTTCGGTAATTTGCTGGCCGATGTGCTGTACGGCCTGGCAGATCCCCGAATAAAAACGATGAGGTGAGGACGAATGAACTCCATGAGATGGCGCCTGCTTAAGGCGCAGCTGCTCCGGCAGAAGTCGGGCCTCGCGGCGCTGATCTTGCTCGCGCTGTACGCGCTGGCGGCAATATTCGCTTTCGCCGTCCCGTACGACCCCAATGCCATTCATCTGACGGAGCGTTTGCAGCCTCCGAGTGCGGAGCATTGGTTCGGGACGGATGACAACGGCCGCGATTATTTCGCGCGCGCTTTGTACGGCGGCCGGGTTTCGCTCAGCGTAGGCTTCCTGGCGATGATCTTGTCCGTCGTTATCGGGACGGCCGTAGGCACGGTCAGCGGGTATTTCGGCGGCAAAACGGACAGTTTTATTATGCGCGGCGTCGATATTCTGCTGTCCATTCCGTCCTTTTTCCTGATGCTTATTCTGAACGCCTATTTAAAGCCGAGTATTCTGACCATCATTCTGATTATCGGCCTGCTCAGCTGGATGTACATCTCCCGGATTGTGCGCGCGGAGACCATTTCCGTCAAGGAAAGGGAATATGTGCTGTATGCCCGTGTGTCCGGGCAGAGCACCTTCCGGATTATCGCCCGGCATATTATTCCGAGCATTGTCCCGACAATTATCGTGGCCGCCACGATTTCGATAGCGGGTACGATTATGATGGAGTCCGCTTTGAGCTTTCTCGGGCTCGGCGTAAGACCGCCGTATGCCTCCTGGGGCAGCATGCTAAACAACGCCAAGGGCTATTTGGGTGAAAACCCCTATCTGGCCTTGTTTCCCGGTTTATTCATTCTGACGACAGTTCTTAGCTTCAATTACCTGGGTGATGTGTTCCGTTCGGCGTTCGAACCGAAGGTGAACCGGCGCTAATTTTTCAGCAACGGAGTGGAGATGAATGGCTTCCTTATTATCGGTTCGTGATTTAAAAACCTCGTTCTTCACCCGGGAAGGCGAGGTGCAGTCTGTCCGGGGCGTGAGCTTTACGGTAGAGAAAGGCGAGATGGTCGGCATTGTAGGCGAATCGGGAAGCGGCAAAAGCGTGGCGGCCAAGTCCCTGATCCGTCTGATTCAGCCCCCGGGCAAGATTGTCGGCGGCGAGGTGACGCTTCAGGGGACGGATACGCTGCGGCTGCCGGAAGAAGAGCTGAGGAAGCTCCGCGGCAACCGGGTGGCGATGATTTTCCAGGACCCGATGACCTCGCTCAATCCCGTTGTTAAAGTCGGGGCGCAGCTTACCGAAGTGATCCGCCGCCATCAGAAGCTCGGCCGCAAGGCGGCCCGCCTACGGGCGATAGAACTGCTCCGGGAGGTCGGTATTCCGTCGCCGGAGAAGAGAATCGACCAGTACCCGCACGAATTCAGCGGGGGGATGCGGCAGCGTGTGATGATCGCGATGGCGATTTCCTGCCGGCCCGAGCTGCTGATCGCCGATGAGCCGACCACTGCGCTGGACGTCACAATCCAGGCTCAGATTCTGGATTTAATGAAGAATCTGTGCGATACGACAGGGACGTCCGTTCTGCTCATTACTCACGATCTGGGCGTGGTCGCGCAGGTCTGCACCCGGGTCGTTGTCATGTACGGCGGGCTCGTGATGGAAGAGGGACCTGTGGAAGCCATTTTCGAGACTCCGCAGCATCCGTACACGCAGGGTTTGCTGCGGTCCATCCCGAAGACGGGTGGCGGTTCCCGGGAGAAGCTCGTGCCTATCGAGGGCACGCCGCCGAATCTGCTCGATCCGCCCCCGGGCTGCCCGTTCATGGAGCGCTGTCCCCATGCGATGGAGAAGTGCCTGCGGCTCCCGCCGTATTACGAAGCGCAGCCGGGACACCGTTCGCTGTGCTGGCTGGCGGAAATGCCCGGCAGCCGCGATAGCGGGAGCGTGCCGCAGGCGGCCGACACGAAGCGAAAGGAGGGAGACTCGTGAGCCAAGAGCGCGATACAACGGCCCCTGATGCGAGTCTTGCTGCGTTGAAGGGCACGGACCCGGGTGATGCAACCGGCTCCCCGGACAAAAACCGGGACGTGCTGATCGACGTCCGGGGGCTCAAGAAATATTTCCCGGCGTCCCGATCTTTGTTCGGGCGTACCACCCGAGAACTGAGAGCGGTCGACGACGTCAGCTTCCGCATTCACCGCGGCGAAACGTTCGGGCTCGTCGGAGAATCCGGCTGCGGCAAGTCCACGACAGGCCGCAGCATCATCCGGCTGCACGACGTCACTTCCGGCGAGATCCGCTACGACGGCCGCGATATGGCCGCTATGACCGAGAAGGAGCTAAAGCCTTACCGGAAGCGGATGCAGGCCATTTTCCAGGACCCGTATTCCTCGCTGAATCCGGGGATGAACGTCCTCCAGCTGATTTCCGAACCGCTGGAGATCCACAGCGCCTTTTCACGCGCGGAGCGGCGTGAGCGTGTGCTTGAGCTGCTGGCCAAGGTCGGCCTGAAGAGCGAGCATGCCGACCGCTACCCTCACGAATTCAGCGGAGGCCAGCGGCAGCGGATCAGCATCGCCAGATCGCTGGCGGCCAGCCCGGAATTTGTGCTGTGCGATGAGCCGATTTCGGCGCTTGACGTGTCGGTGCAGGCACAGGTGGTCAATATGCTGGAAGAGCTTCAGGATGAGCTCGGGCTGACCTATTTGTTCATCGCCCATGATTTATCGATGGTGCGGCATATTTCCACCCGCATCGGCGTGATGTACCTGGGCAAGCTGGTGGAGGTCGCCCCGAGCGAGGAACTGTATACGAGCCCGGCCCATCCTTATACGGAGGCGCTGCTCTCCGCGATACCGGTTCCCGATCCGAAGGCTGCTCCGGCAGGCGGCCGCATTCTTCAGGGGGATCTGCCGAGTCCTCTGGAGTCGATAACGGGATGCAAATTCCGCTCCCGCTGTCCGTTTGCGATAGGCCGCTGCGCGGTGCAGGAGCCGGAGCTGCGGGAGATCGCCCCCGGGCATTATGCGGCCTGCCACTTGCATGAGTAGCGGAATTTTCTATAAACTGAGATAAGAATAGACCATGATGCGGCAGGCAGAAACAGCGACAGCTTACGAATAGAGGTGTTTCTTATGGAGAAACAGGGAAGATTTTCGCAAAAAACGGCTATATTACTGGAGCGTGTGCGCCGGTTAGGCCTTTCCGACGAGGTGCTGCTGGCCAGTGCGGCGTCCGGAGATGTAAAGCCTTTGCAGGAAATATCCGGAAATGATTCCGATTACGAAGATTTTTTCGTTTATGGAGAGGCGCACGGAGAACAGATTGCCGAAGGCATCCGAAACGGCTACCGGATGAAATTCAATACCATCGGCGGGCTCCAGGCGTGGCTCAAAGAACGGCTCGGCCGGGAAGCCGAAACGGATTTCACCGCGTCCGTAGGCCGGATCGACGGACTCTCGCTGACGGTGGACGAGGCGGAGCTGCTCCGCGGTTCTCTGGCTTCAAACTGGCTCCTGCGGGAGGTGCCGCTACAGGCGGAAGGGCAGGCGGACCAGACATCGGCGAGTGGGGAGGCTCCGGCACTCTCCGCTCCGGGACAAAACGGCACTTATTCGCTTCTTCTTAAATTTTTGCTCGAGAGGGACTGACACACAAGTAAAGGCTGGAACCGTGCTTTATGCGGGGTTCCAGCCTTTTATTCATGCGAGCGGGCGCAAAAGAGCAAAGCGTACGGAGAAGGCAGAAGCGTTACATTGCTTATCCGAAACAAGCGGCTCGAACCTTTCCCTCTTAGAGTCACAGGTTTTCCGTGGCATAAACAAGCAATACCCGTAGAAAACCGTGCGTAAAGCCGAAATAACGTAACGGGCCGATCGGGCCGATTCACCGTAAAGGGCGGATCACGTAAAGTCCGGATCACCGAAAAGGGGAATCGCGTAACATTCGGTTCACCCCAATAGAAAGGAGGCCAGCCTGACATGCTGCCGACAAGCGAGTTCCATACGTACAAGCCCGCTATTCTTTCACTGCCGGCGGACCGCCCGCTTACCAAAGAAGACCTGCTCACGGACGACTTTCTGATGAAGAGAAGCGGCCGGCTGGGCATGTATTACGCGCCTCACAACGAATTTGTCCGTCCGGCCGCCCAAGTCGTGATCGTGGGGATTACGCCGGGCTGGACCCAAATGAAAACGGCCTTCGAAACGGCAAGGGCCGGTCTGCTCCAAGGACTGCCGGACAACGAAATCGTCCGAAAGGCGAAGGAAGCGGCAAGGTTTTCGGGGAGCATGCGGCGCAACCTGATTTCGATGCTGGCCGGGCTTGAGCTGCACCGATATCTGGGATTGGCTTCGAGCGAGGAGCTGTTCACGCAAGGCATCGGCTCCGTGCTGCATACGACTTCTCTGCTGCGGTACCCCGTTTTCGTACAGGGAAAAAACTACACGGGCGCGCAGCCGCCTCTTCTGTCCAATGAATTTCTGCGGGAAACGGCCTTCGCCTTCACGAAGGAAGAATTGGAGCGGCAGCCCGGGGCGCTGATTATTCCGCTTGGAAAGACGGTAGAAGGCCTGCTGCAGCGGATGGAAGAGGAAGGACTGCTTGGGGAGTGCGGCATTCTGCACGGGTTTCCGCATCCTTCCGGGGCGAACGGTCACCGCCACAAGCAGTTCGCCGAACACCGGGAAGCCATGATGCTGCGGCTGGAGGAGAAGTTCGGACGCGCGTAGATTACCAGTTCCGGTAAGCGTCGATAAACGACCGGGACGCCCGCGAAAGCCACCCGTCCCTTAGGCCGATCAAGGCTGATTGCGCCGGAAGGATGTCGCCTTCGAGGGGAATATACCGAAGGAGCGGGCCCGGATGCAGCTTCGGCACGGTTTCCGGCACGATTCCGGCTCCGAGTCCCGAAGAAACGAGCTGGAGCAGGGTGGACATGTCGGAACATTCGCACACGATGTCGGGTTCGAGCCGCCTTTTCGCGAATTCTTCGTGGATCATATGATGGAGCCCCAGCCCCTCCGTACTCGGAACAATCAGCGGATACTCGCGGATCTGCTCGAACGTGATGGGGCTTTGCGCCTGCATGTCGTCGGCCGCCGTTACGAAGCAGTAACGCTCCGAACGCACATAATGCATCGTAAAATCCTGCAGCGGCAGGGGAAGCGGCATGCGAACAATGGCCAAATCGATGGCCTGTTCTTTGAGCAGCCGGCAGAGGAGCGACGATTCGTTCTGATGGATTTTGAACGTAAACCGGGGATAGTTCTGCCTGAATTCGCCCAGTATATGGGGGAGCAGATCGTCGGACAGTGTATTGACTCCGATGCAGAGCTTGCCCGACCAGCCGCTCCGGACCGCATGAATCTCTTCCTGCGCTTCTTCCATGGAAGCGATGATTTTGACCGCGTGTTTGTACAGGGTCCGGCCTTCTTCGGTGAGCAGCATTCTTCGGCCCTCTCTGCGGAATAAAGCGGCGCCGAGCGTTTCTTCCATCGCTTTCAGCTGCTGGCTGAGCGGCGGCTGGGCGATATGAAGTTTTTTGGCGGCGGCCGTAATCTGTCCTTCTTCCGCGATGGCTTTGAAATAATGAAGTTGTTTCAGATCCAACCCAATCGGCTCCTTTTTCCATACGAAAATCATATAGGAAACAAATTATATTGATATTATTTATATACTTCCCATCATGATACCATGGAACTGCTGCATTAAATCCGAATCATGGAAAGAAGGAACTACCCGATGGATTCTACTGATGTTTTTATAAAGCGGGCCGTAGAGCTTGCATGCACGAATACCCGTGAAAAAAAGGGCAAGCCGTTCGGGGCCGTTATTGTAAAAGACGGCCGGATTATCGCCGAAGGCGTGAACGATGTGCTGGAAACGCACGATCCTACCGCACATGCCGAAATCCAGGCCATACGGGAAGCGAGCCGTGTGCTCCGGCAGCCGGATTTATCCGACTGTGAGCTGTATGCCAGCGGCGAGCCCTGCCCGATGTGCCTGTCCGCCGTCTACTGGGCCAAATTCAAGGCCGTCTATTATGCGTATACGGAAGAGGAAGCTTCGCGAATCGGAATGAGTACGAAATTCGTTTACGATCAACTGGCGCTTGCTCCCGAGAAAAGAGTCGTCCAGCTTGTCCGCGTGGAGCCGGATTGTCCGGATCATCCCTACGCGGTCTGGAAAGAAAGCCAGGCGTGAACATGCGAGCGACATTAACGCCCAAGATCGGTCTGGCGGGTCTTCAATGGATGTTTTTCATCCTGATGAACACGATTGTGGTACCGCTCACACTGGGGCACGTCTTCCAGCTGCCGCCAGGTCAGATCGCCTTCTCCCTGCAGGTGTCCTTTGTGCTGACCGGTGCCGCCTGCATGCTCCAAGCGTACTGGGGCCACCGGTTCGCCCTGATGGACGGTCCGGCCGGCGTCTGGTGGGGCTTCACGCTCAGCATCGCCACATCGGCCGTCGCAAGCGGCGCGGATATGAAGGCGGTCGGCGGGGGACTTGCCGCCGGGTACCTTCTGTCCGGCCTGATGATGGCTGTCCTCGGGCTGCTCGGTTTCGCGCGTATTATGCGCAGGCTGTTTAACCCGGTCGTCATCAGCGTCTCTCTGTTCCTTCTGTCCGCCCAGCTTATGGCCAGCTTCTTCAGAGGCATGCTCGGCGTCGGAGAGGACGGGCGGATGAATCCGCCGGTAGCCCTTCTGTCGGTGCTGATCGCGCTATTTGTCGCGGTGCTTTATTTGAAGGGGCGCGGATGGGTGAGCAACTTTGCCATGCTCTTCGGCATTCTGCTGGGCTGGGCCGCTTACGGGCTCACCTTCCCGGCTCCCGGCAGTATGCCGGACCACGCTGCGGCCGTACAGGGGCTTTTTCCATGGGGGAGTCTCCGGGTGGATGCCGGGATCATGGCGGCTTCTTTCATCGTCGGTTTCATCAACATGTCCAACACGGTGACGTCTTTGAAAGCCGCCGAAAAGCTGTACGGCGAAGCCGCCACGGAGAGCCAGTACCGCCGCTCGTTCCTGATCACCGGCCTGATGACCCTGCTGACGCCGGTATTCGGCCTGATCCCGTTCGGCACTTTCACCTCTTCGATGGGGCTGCTGGAGAGCATGAAGATCCTGCACCGCCAGGCTCTCGCTATCGGCGGCGGGCTTTTTCTCGTGCTAGGGCTTATCCCGCCTCTCGGAGGATGGTTTTCCGGTCTGCCGGTCAGTGTCGGGAGCGCCGTTCTTTTCGTCGCTTATCTGCAAATGTTCGGTACGGCCGTCCGTTCGGTGGAGGGAACAAGATTCAATTCCAAAACCATTTACCGGCTGGCCTTGCCTATTCTGCTCGGTGTCAGCATTATGAACACGCCCTCCGTTGTATTCTCGGCGCTGCCCGTTTATATCCGTCCGCTTGCGGGCAACGGTCTGGTGGTGGGGATCTTGATGTCTCTGATCCTGGAAACTTGCGTAAACTGGACAAAGCTGGATATCGCGAAGGAAAAGGGGTACGATTGAAAGATCCTGCATAAGCTGGAGATCAAACGACCGCAATCGGGTAATAGATAACAAACGGACAGGGCGGTCTTATAGTTGAAAGACACGGCAGGGAGTGAGAATATGGTTCAATTCGATTACTTGTTGAGGGTGCTTGTCGCCGGGATATGCGGAGCGCTTATCGGCTACGAGCGGAAAAGCCGCTCCAAGGAAGCGGGGATCCGGACTCATTTTGTTGTGGCCGTGGGTGCGGCGCTTATGATGACGATTTCCAAATACGGCTTCCAGGACCAGCTGGACTGGCCCAATCTCGGGTTAGACCCTTCCCGTGTGGCTGCGCAGGTGGTCAGCGGAGTCGGCTTCCTGGGTGCCGGCATGATCTTCATGCAGAAGCAGACGGTGAAGGGGCTTACGACCGCTGCCGGCATCTGGGCTACGGCCGGTGTGGGGATGGCCGTCGGTTCCGGCATGTACGGGCTCGGAATCGGTGTCACGCTGCTGATCCTGGCTGCGCAGAAGGTGCTGCACGGCCGGTTCAACTGGCTTGCGGCTCCGAAAAGCGAGCACTTGTTTATGCGTCTGGCCAACGAGCCGGATGCTTTGGAGAACATGCTGGCGGCCATCCGAGGCAGGGGCATCAAGGTGCTCAGCTTCACGATGGACAATGCAACCAAGGAAACGGACGAAATAGTTCTGGAGATCACCGTAAGGCTGCCCGAAACGTACCGCGTGGAGGAACTGCTGGGCCTGACTCGCGAGGTTCCGGCCCTTCTTACCATCGAGGTTCAGTAAGAACGCTGTTAGCAAATACCGTCCCCCGTCATGGAGGGCGGTATTTGCTTTGAACGCGGAAAGCCTGCGCTGCATATACTGTATAACCGGAGCAGAAGCACCGGAAAGTTTTGCAACCGTTCGCAGAATGGATATTCAAACTTTTTTCGCCGAGGTGAGGCTGGTGGGAACCCGATTATTAGCCGAGCAGTTGATTCAGCAGCGCTATCCTCATTTGAGATATGTCCGTGTTCATACAGACGGTAAAAATACGGCGGTCATCTACGCGTGGAACGAAGAACTGCTTCTGACCGCCGAAGATATGGCCAATCTGAAAGAATTCGCTTCGAGTTATTTGCTTCCTCATGTTTGTTTTAAAGTAAAACCTTACGACCAGCTCAAGACGGACAGTATTCCCCAGGCCCGCATCCAGGAACTGCCGGAGAGGATCTGGAAAGCGGCGGTGGCCCGGGAATCCAACCAGTACCGCATTGCGGCGGCGCTGAATGATTTGTTCACGATGAGCATCCGCTTTACGTTCAGCCGGTACGACTCTGTCACGGGCACCGTCCATTTTGTGGCCCGGGCTTCGATTCCCGTCACCGATGCGGTCAAAGAGAGGGTTCAGCGTTACCTCTATGAAATGATTCCGCTCGGGACCCGGAGCGAGGTTACTTACTATTGAGAGGCCTTCGGTAAAAACAAATTACCCCTGTACGGAGCGGTTGCGCTTCGGCACAGGGGTGATTTATTTCCGGATCAGCCGCCCTATTCCGGGTGAAAGCGGGCTTGCTGGACGGATGAACGGGGTTGGTTTGCGAAGCGATCTCCCGGGGAACAACCTCTACCGTGATTACGGAATTCGGGGTGAAAAAGGCAGAGAGCGAACCGGAAGAAAACGGAGCGCTCTCCCGGAGCCCGCAGGAGCCCGTCAGTGCCGCCGAAACAGGCGAAACATCCGGGAAGATGCAGCAGGGGTGTGTCGGGCCGCCAGAGGCCCCTGCAGCCCCTCTGGCAGCCGATTCCGGCGCGCCGGTCGCCGGCAGAGGGGCTTCTGCCGCCGGGGGGACCCGTGTTCCCGGAAAATCAACAAGACGTTGAAAAGCATACTGACGATGGTGGTCCTATTCGCGGAGACGGCGGGACTGCTGTGGCTGTTGAAGCAGTAGATTCCGGCCTCTTTGCCGGTTTGGGGCCGCAAGGCGCTGATATGATGGGCGGCCAGATTGTTTTGTTATGAAAAAAAGCCCCACCGGCCTTAGAGGCGGTGAGGCTTTTCGTGTATATATCCGGGCGTATGGAAGATTAAATGATGCCTTGGGCGATCATGGCGTCGGCCACTTTCTTGAAGCCCGCGATATTCGCGCCCACGACAAGGTTGTCCGCATGGTCGTACTCGGCGGCCGCCTGAATCGAAGCCTGGTAAATGTTCTTCATAATCTGATGGAGCTTCGCATCCACCTCTTCGAACGTCCAGGATTGGCGCATGCTGTTCTGCGACATTTCCAGCGCGGAAACCGCCACGCCTCCGGCGTTGGCCGCTTTGGCCGGGCCGAAGAGAACGCCTGCCTGCAGGAACGCGTCGATGGCGTCAAGCGTCGTCGGCATATTCGCGCCTTCGCCGATAGCTTTTACCCCGTTGCCGATAAGAGTCTTGGCGGACGTGATGTCGATTTCGTTCTGCGTCGCGCATGGGAGGGCGATATCGCATGGAATCGTCCAGATCTTGTCGCAGCCTTCATGATAGAAAGAGCCGGGATGGAGAAGGGTATACTCGCTGATCCGTTTTCTTTCGACTTCCTTCAGCTGGCGGACCGTCTCCACATTGATTCCGTTCGGATCATAGATATAGCCGCCGGAATCGCTGCAGGCCACCACTTTCGCGCCGAACTGCTGGGCTTTCTGCATGGCGTAGATCGCCACGTTGCCGGAGCCGGATACGACGACAGTGCTTCCCTCAAAGCTCAGGCCCTTGGCCTGCAGCATCTCGTGCACGAAGTAGACGGTGCCGTAGCCGGTTGCTTCCGGACGGGCCAAGCTGCCGCCGTAAACGACGCCTTTGCCGGTCAGGACGCCCGCTTCGAAGCCGCCGCGGATCCGCTTGTACTGTCCGAACATGTACCCGATTTCGCGGGCTCCGACACCGATATCTCCGGCCGGAACGTCCGTATCCTGACCGATATATCTAGAAAGCTCCGTCATGAAGCTTTGCGTGAAGCGCATGACTTCCCCGTCGGATTTGCCTTTGGGATCGAAATCCGATCCGCCTTTACCGCCGCCGATCGGCAGACCGGTCAGGGAATTTTTGAAAATTTGTTCGAAGCCGAGAAATTTGATGATGCTCTCGTTTACGGAAGGATGGAACCGGAGTCCGCCTTTGTAAGGCCCGATGGCGCTGTTGAACTGGACGCGGAAACCGCGGTTTACCCGAACATTGCCTTGGTCGTCCACCCAGGGAACACGGAACGAAACGAGCCTCTCCGGCTCGACCAGTCTTTCGAGAATGCCGGCTTTCATGTAATGCGGGTTTTTAGCAAAAACGGGAACGAGCGATTCCACGATTTCCTTAACGGCTTGCTGGAATTCATATTGATTCGAATTACGCTGTAAAACAGTCTGATAAACTTCTTCAATATACGTTTTTGCCGCCACTTCGTTTACGGCCTTGCCTCCAAGCGATACTCCCATTCACTTCACCAACCTTGTTTAGGTGTAATTTTCTAATACTATTACATGTTTTTAATGGGAGAGCAACCATATTTCCATAAAAAATGCTTTATAGGGCGATAAAAAAGGTCGATGGCAAAATCCGAATTTTAATTGACCACTGGATGTTTAATGTACGATTTTAGCGTCGGATATGCTCTGCCGAGGGCTGCGGAAGGGCCGGAACAGAGGCCGGATTCTGCGCGGGCCGAGCTTTCGGGGCCTGTTTTTTTTGGACAAGCGAGCGTCCTTTTCCGGTCAGGGCCTTACCGAAGGAGGCCCGCAGCATAATGATGCCGAGAACGAGTAAAATTGTGAACAAATTTTGATAAGCTCCGAGAAGTGCCGATTTTTTTCACCTCTGCGAGAAGAGTGGAAGCCGCTGATTTTTTCGCTTCCGCGGGGGAAAGACGGTCTCCCGACCAGAGGAACGGCCGGACAAGCCTGATTGAAATTACTCCCCGCGGCAGGGAAGTTTTCAGAAATGTCCGTAAAGCGCGCATCGGGGCGTATTCGGAAATTTTGGGGAGCTGGCCCGAAGCGGAGCTTTCCCAGCTGGAAGAAACATTGAGAAACTGAATCATTCTCTCGCGGACTGGGAAAAGAAGTGATTCAAAAGGCTTCCTCTTCCTATCCGCTAAACCTGCTATAATAGAGCCGGAAGAAACTGCCGGCCCGCGAACAAACGGCCGGATCGATAAACGAATAGATCCGATGAGTCCCTTCTTAAGACATGGTGCTGACCGGAAGGTTGCATACGCGCCGTCAGGAGGGATTTTTTTTGTGCTGCATTCATCGGATTTGAACCCGGAGCCGTTCGCTTACGACTATAGTGTAGCGCGCTTAATACGGAGTATGAGAGGTTAGCATGGGAATGAAAAATATAGTTTTGGCAGCCTGCGGCATTTTTTTCGGGGTTCTTCTGATTTTTACGCTTGGATGGGACCCGAATGGAAGGGAGAATGCGGCAGGGCCGGTCTACTACGAGAATAAAGCCATCGTCCTGCTGTACCATGATATCCGCAAAACGGCCGGCAGCCGTCAGGATCATCCTTCAACCGTGACTCCCGAGCAATTTGAAGAGCATATGGAGATGCTGAGGGACCGGGGATTTCATATCGTTCCGATGGAACAGTTTGTACAGTTTATGCGGGAAGGCGGGAAATTGCCGCCCAATGCCGTTGTTCTGACCTTCGACGACGGGTACGAATCCTTTTATACCGAGGCCCTGCCGATTTTGAAAAAACACGGCGTGACGGCTTCCAATTTTATCGTTGGAATTTCATCGGACCTGTTTAATCCAAACGCCGACCCGCATTTGAACTGGAATCAGATCCGTGAACTGAAAGAAGCGGGCATGGGCATCTATAATCACACCTACGATCTTCACCGGAAAATTCCGGAAGATGAAACGGACATGATGACCCCGGCGCTAACCGCCCGGATGTTCTTGGAACAGAGGAAGCGTAACGAGATTGACGGAGAATATCGGAAAAGGATTCGAAGCGACATCGCTTATCTGGAAAAGAGACTGGATGACGAAACGGGCAAGCACCGCCGTTTGCTGGCCTTCCCTTACGGGGCTTATACGGACGCTGTCGCGGTAGAGGGCCGGCGGGCGGGGATCGAGCTCTTTTTCTCGATTGAGGACGGGATTAATCAGCCGGGCAGCGAGATTGTCCGCCGAATAAACGCCGGAGAGCCTTATATAACGGCAGACACCTTGTGGAGCATGCTGAAAAAAGTTTTTTGAGCTTTTTTTGAACCGCAGCCGGACTTCTTACGCCAGTAGATAGAGAGAGTGTGGAAGGAGTGTCAGCATGGAACTGGAAACCGAGCAGCAGCAGCTGGAAGCCATGGCGCCGGTGGGACGAACCGTGTTCCCGCGTCTAGGCGACCGCATTGCAAAAGAAAGCCTTCGGAACCGCTTGGAGAAGGGGCTCCGAAGGCTTTCTTGGCGTTAAATGCTACAAAGCGGCATACTTGGCGATACCGCCGATAATGGCAGGCCAGTCGGGTCGCGGCAGCTCGTGTCCGGTACCCTCAAGCGTTAAAAGTTCCGCACCTGCAATGGAGTCGCGCAGCGCTTTCCCGTGTCCGTAAGGGATGATGGGGTCTTCTGTCCCGTGAATCACAAGGGCGGGCGCCTGGATCTCGGCACTCCGGCCCAGATAGGCTTCTCCGCCTGTCACATAGCTGTGATTGAAAGAGCTCGCGTAGTTAAGGGCCCTCGCAATATCTCTCTCGGCCAGGGCGGCTACCCTTTCCTCGTCAAACGGATGCTTGGACCCGGCAAGGATACGCCATTTGTCAACGGCGTTCCGAAGGAGCGTTTGCGGATCGGACCCATCCATCTCTCCCATGGAATTGAAGAAAGCTTCCACTTTCGCTTCCATCGGGGGCAGCTCTTCCCATCCCGGACCGAAATACATCGTGCTCAGAAGCGAGATGCCCTGCACGTGATGAGGATGCCTGAGGGCGATGATCTGGACGAGCATGCCTCCCATGGACATTCCTACGAAATGGGCTTTTTCCACCTCGTAGGCGTCCAGAACGGCGATGGCATCGTCCGCCATATCCTCGAACGTATAGCCGGGCTGGCCGGGTTCATAGCTTGCGGAGCGCCCGGTGTCGCGGTTATCGTAGCGGATCACGAAGAAGCCTTTCTCGGCCAGCAGCCTGCAGAAATCTTCTTCCCACCAAAGCATGGAAGCCGTTGCCCCCATAATGAGCAGGACTGCCGGATGTGCGGGATTGCCGAAACTTTCCGTGCACAATTCAACATCTTTGACGCGTATCATTCGTTCACTCATGTTATAAACCCTCCGATTCATGTTAAAAAAATAAAAACACAGGCGCTGCCTGTGTTCGGGTGACCGGAAAGGAACGCGAGTGCCCCGCATGTCCATGCACGTGTATGCGTAATTCCCCCTCGCTATAGAACGAACAGCTTGTCACGCCGCAGGAGGCTCCCGCTCCACCCGGTCAAAAATCGCGGGGGCAGAAGCGGGTCTTGCAGTGAAAGCGTTCAGCGAACGAACGATGCGAGGGCACGAAATATGCGGCGGATAAGTCGTTCCGTTACCGGAGCATCGAAGGGGTGCCGAATGCAAGCCATAGCGGGCTTGCATTCGGCGGAGGGCATAGAAAAAGAGGGCGGATAAGTCCCGCCCTCTTTAGCCTACGGCTAATTGGGGTTATGAAGCAGGCAGACCAATCCCGATCACCCTGCACAGGGCAGGGCCTTTAAGCGCTATTTAGTTAGCTGCGTAAAGTCGATCGAAATTAACTGTTCCCACACATAACCCTCCGTTCTTTATAAGATAAGCATATTTTACCAGAACTTCAGGGTGAGAGCAATAAGAGCGGCACACCGGGCGGGCAAGAAGGGCGGGCGGAATACAAAGTTGAAAAGCTGTAAGGTGCCTATCACTCTCATCATTTACGCAGGCCGGACAAGTCGCCGTCCCTCCGGCTGCTTACTCTTCGACAACGACAGGCAGCGAATTCAGATTATGGTTGTTCGGAGGCAAATGGTCCTGCGGCCGGAAGTCGTCCGGTATCGAGTAATCCGAGAACCGTTCCACGAATGTTTCCAGCGCCTTTACCGCTTCCATCCTTGCGAGCGGAGCCCCCAGGCAGAAATGCTGGCCGCTGCCGAACGTAAGGTGCTTGATGTCCTTACGCTGCACGTCGAACGACTCGCCGTCCGGAAACCGGTTCTCGTCCCGGTTGGCGGACGAAACCCAGGCGATGATCAACTGGTCCTTCTTCATCTTCGGACCGAACACGTCCGTGTCCTCCCCGATTCTCCGGTCCAGCGAAACTGCGAACCGGTAGCGCAGGGTCTCTTCAACCGCCTGCGGCACCAGACTGCGGTCTTTGCGCAGCTGCCCGTAAGCACCGGGCTGGTCTTTGACCAGGCTGTAGAACATGTTCGTCAGCAGCGTGGTCGTGGTCTCGTTCCCGGCACCCAGCAGGCCCATCGCGGTTTGAGCGACCTCGGCGTCCGTGAAAGAGGCCCCTTCGTATTCCGCAAGAATCATATCCGAGATGATATCGTCTTGGAGATGCGTGCGTTTTTGCCCGACAATGGGAAGCAGATATTCGACGAACTCTTTGCTGGCGCGGGCTTTGGCGGCCTGCATCTCCTCGATATGCTGAAAATCGTGGGGCATGAACAAAATGTCCGACCAGTTTTTAATCTGCCGCCAATCTTTCGAAGGCACTCCCAGCAGGTCGGCGATGACCGTGACGGGCAGAGGAACAGCCAGCTCTTGAACAAGATCGACCGATCTCTTCTCCGCCACGTTGGCTACAAGCTCGTTCACGATGTTCTGAATCCGCGGTTTCCAGTCTTCCAGACTGTGTGGAGTAAAGGCTTTGGAGAGAAGCCCTCTGCGTTTGCGGTGATCCGGCGGATCGGAAAAAATCAGATTCACCTTGTTGTCGCTAAGGGGAACCGGAATCAGGCTCCGGTCTCTTTTGCTGGGAAAAAGTTTGTAGTCGCTCAGAACTTGCTTGGCATGGTCATAAAGAAACACATTCCACGTATCCTGCCGCTCGTCGTAAAATACCGGCGATTCTTCACGCATCTTCTTGTACCAGGGGTAGGGATTCCAGAACTCGTCCTTCGTTCTAAAACCGGTAATTTCATGAATGAACAGCTGTTCTTTAACCGCCATAAAATAAGCCTCCCTCATAAGAATGAATGGTATGGTGTACAGGCCATCTGGATTTTCACCCTTTTTTGGTTAAAAGGAAACAATTGTTAATTAATATGAGAGAGACAAGCGGATTATCCTTGTTCCACGTGAAAAAAACCGCCGGCCCGGAAAGGGCACAGCGGTTTGGGTGTTGCGGCTGCGTAACGCCGCAGGCGGCGGGTTTTGTGGGACCGGCGGCTCGAAAAAGTGCCAACCGGGTGCGCTAGTCGGTGTCTGTGCGGCGCACAATGCGGGGGATGTCCGGTTTATTGTTCCCCGGTCGCCTCGGCCAGAAGCTCATAGGAGCGCAGACGCGCCCCGTGATCGTAGATCTGCGAGGTGACGATGAGCTCGTCCGCCTGCGTCTCCGACAGCAGGTAGTCGAGTCTCTCCCGCACGGTTTCTTTCGTTCCGGCGGCCGTGATGCTGAGCTGCTTCCGGACGATGGCTTTCTCGTGCGGGCTCCACAGCTCATCCATGTTGTCCACCGGCGGATTGAGCAGGCCGGTCTGTCCGCGGATGAGCTTCAGGAACTGCTGCTCGTGGGAGGTCGCCAGCCTGCGCGCCTCCTCCTCGGTATCGGCGGCGAAGACGTTGACGCCGATCATGACATAAGGCTCCTTCAGCGCCTCGGACGGGCGGAAGGAGCTGCGGTACAGCTCCAGCGCCGCGATCAGGTAATCCGGCGCGAAGTGGCTGGCGAAGGCGAACGGAAGGCCTAGCTCGCCGGCCAGCTGCGCGCTGAAGCCGCTGGAACCGAGCAGCCAGACCGGGATGTTCAGCCCTTCGCCGGGCACGGCTCTTACACGGCCCGGGGAAGCGCCGGGTCCGGGGTTCAAATAGCCCCGCAGCTCTTCGAGCTGCTGCGGGAAGTGCTGGCCGTCGCTTTCGGGACCGCGGCGCAAAGCCCGGGCCGTCAGCTGGTCGGAGCCGGGCGCCCGTCCGAGGCCCATGTCGATGCGGCCCGGATAGAGCGACTCCAGCGTGCCGAACTGCTCGGCGATGATCAGCGGCGCGTGGTTGGGCAGCATGATGCCGCCCGAACCGACGCGGATTTTCTTCGTGCCGCCGGCGACGTGGCCGATTACGATCGAAGTCGCCGAGCTTGCGATGCCCGGCATATTGTGGTGCTCGGCCAGCCAGTAGCGGTGATACCCCCACTGTTCGGCGTGCTGGGCAAGGTCGAGTGTATTTTTTAACGAATCGGCCGGTGTTGCCCCGAGGACGACCGGAGCCAGATCCAGAATGGAGAGCGGGATACGAGTGATGTTTTTTGCCGGTTGATTGGTGTCAGCCATCGGAATCAGCCTCCTGTTTAAATGGTGTCGGAACAAGTGATCTTATCGGGCCGGATAAGGAACCCCCGCCTTTTGTCCAAGGTAGGGGGTACCGTCGATGTCCGGTTTTTGCGAAAGTCATCTATTTCTGCTGCCCGGTTTCCAGATCGGAGCCTCGGGAACGGGATTGGGATCGGGATGGAGAAAATGAAATTGTTAAAGAATAAACCGACTGTACCTGTTATTATGAAAGAGCATATAACCCGATGCAAGTACCTACTTTTAAGTGATATAGGTGCTTTAAGGATACTAAAGGAGCCAGGCCAATGGGAGATCAGCTTTTTAAACAGTCTGTGGAATTGACGCTGAAAGTAGTCGGGGGCAAATGGAAGCCGGTCATTCTCTGCCATTTGACGGAAGGTACACACCGTTTCGGGGAGTTAAAGCGGGAAATGCCGGACATTACCCAGAAAATGCTTACCCAGCAGCTGCGTGAGCTTGAACAGGACGAGATTATTCACCGCAAGGTGTACAAACAGGTTCCGCCCAAAGTGGAGTATTCACTCACACCCTACGGGCTGACCATCAAGCAAGTATTGAACGTGATGTCGGAGTGGGGAGCGAATCATCAGAAGAAGATGCATTCGGCTCCGGCCGGGCCGCCGCATACAGAAGCGACCGAGCTTTGACTCTTATTCGTTTGGGCCGCCGATGCCGGGCCGGGCTGGTACGAGCGCCGGAATCCGATTTTTCAACTGTCCCGAACGATTTATATGGCGGATCAGCCTATTGACGGCGGACGGCTCCTCTTCGGAGGGGCTTTTTTTGCGTTGCGCGGAAACGAATCATGGCGGGTTTTACTGCTCATTAGTATCCTTTTGGTTACTACGTTCCCTAATAGTGCGTACTTTCTTTTCCGCTGCCGAGGACCTAGAATAAGCGCATGGCAATCAACAAGTTCTAACTGACATCCTAGGAGGAATCATACATGGAATTGCAATTGGCGCTGGATCTCGTAAACATCCCGGAAGGGATTGAGCTGGTTAAAGAATTGGAGCCTTACATCGATATCGTTGAGATCGGAACACCGGTCATCATCAATGAAGGCTTAAGAGCCGTGAAGGAAATGAAACAGGCTTTCCCTAATCTGAAAGTTCTTGCCGATCTCAAAATCATGGACGCGGCGGGCTATGAGGTCATGAAAGCATCCGAAGCGGGCGCCGACATCATTACGATTCTGGGCGCGGCGGAAGATATGAGCATCAAAGGGGCCGTTGAGGAAGCAAGAAAGCAGAATAAAAAAGTTCTGGTCGATATGATCAGCGTAAAAAACCTGGAAGAGCGCGCAAAAGAAGTCGATGCGTTCGGTGTCGATTACATCTGCGTTCATACCGGATATGATCTGCAGGCTGTCGGCAAAAATTCGTTCGAAGATCTTCAAACGATCAAACGGGCCGTTAAGCGGGCAAAAACGGCAATCGCCGGCGGCATCAAGCTCAGCACGCTGCCGGAAGTGATTAAGGCGCAGCCGGATCTCGTTATCGTAGGCGGGGGCATTACCGGACAGGACGACCGTAAAGCGGCCGCGGCCGAAATGCAGAAGCTGATCAAGCAGGGGTAATCTCTTATGCAGACGACTCAATATCTGTCCGAGATTCAGGAGGAGCTCCACCGCACAGCCGAAGCTGTCGTGAGCCGCGAAGCGGAGGAACTGGCGGATGCCATTCTGAATGCCGGCAAAATTTTCGCGGCCGGAGCGGGCCGCTCCGGACTGATGATGAAAGCTTTTGCCATGCGCATGATGCACCTCGGTTTCGACGCATACGTCGTCGGCGAAACCGTCACGCCGAATCTGACCAAGGACGATGTGTTCATCGTCGGCTCGGGTTCAGGCGAGACGAAGAGCCTCGTCTCGATGGCGGAGAAAGCGAAAAATCTGGGCGCTTCCGTCGCCGCCATCACGATTTTTCCGGAATCGGCTCTCGGCCGGTTGTCGGATATCGCGGTTAAGCTGCCGGGCTCGCCGAAAGACAAGTCGGACAACCCGTATCCGACGATTCAGCCGATGGGTTCCCTTTTCGAGCAGACGCTGCTGCTGTTCTGCGATGCGATTATTCTCCGGCTGATGGAGAAGAAGGGGTATACGTCCGAGACGATGTTCGGGCGTCATGCCAATCTGGAATAGGCTGAAGCGGAGCGGGCCTGTTCCTGAAGCGGCTAAACTTTAAAACGGAAAGCTGTTACGTTTCCTCCGGGAAGCGCAGCGGCTTTTTTTGCTTGTCTGCGAGGGGCTGCTGGTTTAAAGGGAGCCGCTTTTTTACATCTTGTCCGATGCTGTAAGCCTGAAGTTTAGCTGTCGGCCGGATTCCCGGCCTGGGTCCGTTCTTTCCGGTGCCCGGCTTTTCCTTCCCCGAGGTTCTAGGTACAATGACTATATAACCTTTGCAAAAAAAAGCGAGTAGGATGGGGCGGTGCGCGAATATGCGGGTAGATCGGCTGCTTTCCATGCTTCTGATTTTATCGAAGAAGGGCCGGGTTACCGGAAAGGAGCTCGCGGAGCATTTTGAGGTGTCTCTCAGAACGATTTACCGCGATATCGACAAACTGGCGGAAGCGGGCGTTCCTGTGGCTGCAATGGGCGGAGCCGGCGGAGGATATTATCTGATGGACGGCTACTCGGTCGAAAAACTATTCCTCAACAAAGGGGAAGCGCAGACGTTCCTCACGGTTATGGATCAACTGGGCTTCCTTTTCGGGAAGAACAAGAGCTTTAACGAGCTTATCCTAAAGTTTGAAAGTGCATTCGGCAAAGTACCATCCGGCACGCGGCGCTTAAGAATGGAATTGTCTCCTTTCAGCCTGGAAAGGGAAGTTCAGGACCAACTGCTGCTTATGAATCAGGCTTTGGAAGAGAGCCGGCTGCTCCGTTTCGATTACAGCAACCGTCATCTGGAATCTTTCAGCAGAACGGTGGAACCGGTGCGCATTGAATTTACCGGCGGTCAGTGGTATTTGGCCGCTTTCTGCCGCAGCCGTAACGATTACCGCAGGTTCAAGCTGGTTCGGATCTCTCGGTTAGAGCTGGGAGATCCGTTTCCGGGGAGAGTGCTCACGACGGATGAGTTAGATACCCTCGCCGAACAAGGGTATCTGGCCGGCAGCATACGGGTGCTTTTGAAATTTTCAGCGGGGATGGGCCCTCAGTTAAAAGAGCATTTCGCCAAAGAATCGATTATGAAGACAGAAGATGCTTACCTAGTGAAGGATGATTTCCCTCATGAAGAAGGGCTGATGAAATTCATTCTGGGTTTCGGAAAAGAGTGTGAGGTGCTGGAACCGGGTTTTTTGAGGGAAGAGATTCAGAACTATCTTCTGGACATGCAGGTTCGCTATCAGAATGGCTGACATATAGATGTCAGGGATACCTTTGTATAGTAAATGGCAAGGAACGCTATACAAAGGGGGCTTCGCCAAATGTACAAGCAAGTATTGGAAAAGGAAATAATTCTTTATACGTTCAATCCGCACCCGAACCGTCATTACGGCTATAACATAACGGTTCTGCTTGATGGGAACAAGGCGGTTTTGATCGATACGGCTTACGAGGAGCATGCCCGGCAGGTCCGGAATGATCTGGAGGAAAACGGAATCACAATAGAAGCGGTTGTGCTGACTCATTTTCACGACGATCACATCTACGGGTTAAAAGTTTTGCCTAAAGTGCCGGTTTACGGAAGCGTGCATTATCAGACTACACTTGATATGTGGACCGATCCGGAGGATCATCACTTGTTTATTCCGGACTGCACAGTCGAAGGCAGCACGAAGTTTACTTTCGGGGAGCATGAGCTTACCCTGATCGGTTTTCCCGGGCATTCCCACTGCGGACTGCTCGTTGAGATTAACGGCACGTATGTGCACATTGCCGACGAACTGATTCACACAAACGGGGGAGAGCCGATTCTCCCTTCCATTGATTATCGGAAGTATGTGGGCAGGCACGCGGAATCTTTGGAAAAGTTAAAAACCTATCGTTCCCGTATCCTGATCCCGAGCCACGGTCGGGTTATACGCGGAGAGGCCTATATAGACCGGGACATTGCGAATCGGCTCACCTATTTAAATGCCCTGCTGAACAGTTCCAAAGAACTCACTTACGAGGAAGCGACCAAGGATTGCGATTGCTCGTTCCTTCATAGGGAGTGGGTCCGGTTTGCTTACCGTTGAGGAACAGAGTACGGCGCGATTCCGGAAAGGATGACCTTAGTGAAGATAGACCGACTGCTTGCGATGACGGTGCTGATGCTCAACCGGGGACGGATAAGCGCCAAGGAGCTGGCCGAACGGTTCGAAGTGACGACGAAAACGATCTACCGCGACATGGAGACGCTCAGCCGGGCGGGAATTCCGGTTGTCGCCCACCAGGGCGTGTCCGGCGGATTTGAAATTATGGAGCCGTACACGCTGGCCAGGCAGCTCGTCTCCCTCAAAGAGATTTCGTCCCTGCTTGCGGCCGTCAAAGGCGTAAGCACGGCTCTCGACGACCAGACCTACGCTAATCTGGCGGAAAAAGTGCAGGGACTGCTTTTACGGACGGATACCGCGGACTGGGAGCGGCGCAAGGACGAGATCGTTTTCGATTTTCATCCGTGGGGGCAGGGGGAGGCGGCGAAAAACAAAGTCTCTCTCTTGAAGCGGGCGATTGAGGAAAGCCGACGGGCGGCTATCGCCTATGTGAACACGAACGGGACCGAGACCGAAAGAATCGTTGAACCCGCCGCCCTGATCCTGAAGGGTTCCGTCTGGTACCTGCACGCTTACTGCACGATGAGAAAAGAGTTCCGCGTCTTCCGGCTCTCCCGGATCGCGGATCTGTCCGTCCTTTCTCAGGCTTCGGAGCCTCGTGAAGTTCCTCCTCTGGAGGGATACAACTGGAACCCGCAGTGGCTCGCTCACAAGGAAGTGGAGATGACGCTGCACTTTCGTCCGGAGGTCCGGCACCGCGTGGGGGATGCTTTTCCGCCCGGTCTGGTGAGTCTGCTGCCGGACGGAAGCCTGTGCGTCCAAGGGGTTTTTGCGCTGGACGAGTGGTTTTACGGGATGCTGCTGAGTTTCGGAGACAGTCTGAAGATCGAGCATCCGTCCAGCCTGGCCGGCGAAATCCGGGAGCGGGCCCGCAAAATTTTGCTCCGCTACGAGAACTAGGACATACAGCTGTCCACTTTTCCCGGCTACACTACTCTTAAACAGGGAAAAGAGGAGAATGAACCTATGAATATGAAATCCGTTTTTGCAAACAAACCATCCTTCCGACTGGCGGGCGTGAGTGTCCGAACCACGAACGCCGCAGAGGCGGGACCGGAAGGAAAGCTGCCGCAGCTCTGGCAGCAGTTTTTCGTCAGCGATATTGCGTCCAGGCCCGG
Organism: Paenibacillus sp. JNUCC 35; assembly: GCF_058269095.1. NCBI lineage: Bacteria > Bacillati > Bacillota > Bacilli > Caryophanales > Paenibacillaceae > Paenibacillus > Paenibacillus sp. JNUCC 35. Next base: position 289,233 of record NZ_CM177771.1, read on the forward strand.
CATTGAGAACCCTCATCTGATTTACGGATTGTACACGGATTACGAAAGCGACGCGTCGGGAGAATATACGGCGCTGCTTGGACATGAAATCAGTGAAGAAACGACCGGCAGCGCATCTTCCGGTCTTCAGTTTGCGGATGTTCCCGCAGCCCGATACATGATTTTCGAGACGCGCAAAGGCCCGGTGAAAGAGGTGGTACCACAGCTGTGGCACGAAATCTGGGCGTATTTCCAAAACGCCGCGGAGCAGCGGACTTACACGGGAGACTTCGAGGTGTACGACGGACGCGGGTTTGACCCCGAGAACTGTGTCGTCCAGGTTTATATCGCCATCCGATAAAACGGAGACGCCGGCGCACCAGCCGGCGTTTTTCTTTACCTTGACATGAAACCATAAGGTTTCCTATAATCAAATAGGTAACCAAAACGTTTCCTAAATTAACGGAGGGAATCCATCTATGTCAGAAGAATTGCTCAAAAAACTTCGTTATAAAGAAGGACCGGCCCTCGTCCTGAATGCGCCTGAAGGGTACCGTCTCGGCATCGAAACGGAGACTGCCGACCAGGAGGAGGATAAGGCTGCATTTCTCCAGCTGTTTGTGAATCACGGGCAGGAGGTGGACGAATGGGTACCGAAGGTGATCCCCATGCTCCGGGAGGACGCCGTTTTCTGGATCACGTACCCCAAGCAGAGCTCCAAGGTCAAGACGGACATTAACCGGGATACTTTAGCCGCGAAGGTACAAAATAACACGGAGTTCCGGCCCGTCAGCAATGTGGCCGTCGACGACAAGTGGTCGGCTTTGCGTTTTCGCCGCTCGGATCTGGTAAAATCCAAAAAATAAGCACCTGCATACAGGAGGAACTATAGATGACTAACACGCCGAATACTCTGCCGGATATCCGCCAGACTCAGCTTTTCAATGCCCCGATCCAGAAGGTATGGAACGCCGTGGCGACGTCCGAAGGAATTGCCGCATGGTTTATGCCCAATGATTTTCAGCCCGAACTCGGATATGAATTCCATCTTGAAGCGGGGCCCTTCGGGAAGTCTCCCTGCAAGGTGACCGAGCTGGACCCGCCGAACCGGCTTTCCTTCCGGTGGGGCAAAGACTGGACGTTGACGTTCGAGTTAGCCGACCTGGACGGCAAAACCGAATTCACCCTGATTCACGCGGGATGGGACCCGGAGAAGGTGACCGAATTCGGACAGTCTCATGCGGAAGTCCGCGAGCGGATGTCCGGCGGCTGGGTAGGTCTGGTCGAGGCGCTCCGCAAGCAAGTCGAGGCCTGATATGGGCACGGCCGAACCGAATCAGGACGTATTTCAGGCCATTGCGGACCCGACCCGCCGCAAGGTCCTGAATCTGCTTGCCGGGCAGGAGATGCCCGTCAACGCGATCAGCGGCCACTTTCCGATGAGCCGGACGGCCGTTTCGAAGCATCTGCGTATTCTGGCCGATGCGGGCCTTGTCCAGGAGCGAAAAGTCGGCCGCGAGAAGCGGTACCGGCTTCAGCCGGAGCCTTTGCTGGAGCTGAAGCGGTGGCTGGCGTACTACGAGCGGTTCTGGGAGAACCGGCTCTCCGTGCTCAAGCACCTTGTGGAAGCGGACGAACCCGGCGAAAGCGGCGGAGAGCCTTCCGGGCTCAAGGCGGCGGAGCCGGGAAGCCGGCCTTAGCCGTCCATGCTTGCCCGCCCCGCGGCGGACGGTGAATCCCGTGTCCCTCTTTGTACCGAGGGGCACGGGATTTTTTTGGCGTCGCAGCCGGATGGCCCGAAGCGACGGCATCGCCAGAGCCGTTCAGCACCATGGCCATGACCGGTTAAAGGTAGCTCTGAAGGAATGGCGGTAAAATGTTCCACGGGAAACATGTCGAATTAGCGGGAGGAAGAGCGAACCGGGTCGGGCAGGCCGTTGGCTAAGCGGTTCCCCGCAAAAAGTAAAGTTGACTGAAAGTTAAATAAACTAAATTAATTAAGAGGATATTCGATAAATCATACAGAACTATTCATTTTTTTGTTAGGGGGATCAGCAATTTGGAGCAAACCATTTATTTAATTAGACATGGGGAAACCGTTTTAAATTCACAAGGGAGATACCAAGGAGAGCTTGATTCACCATTAACTTTAGAAGGAATCGAACAAGTAAGAAATATATCGAAGTTATTAAAAATCGTAATTCATGACAGTATACGGGACAAAAAGAAAGTAATCGCTGTATCACACGGACTAACAGGAAGAATCATAAGAGGAATCTATCAAAATTTAACAAAGGATCAAGCATTAAGATTGGAAGTATCTCAAAACACTTTCTTTAAATTGGCCGATAATGATATTAAAAGCTTTTGTTGCGAGTACGATGAATTTTGAATCGGATGCGTGAGTTGAATAACAAAGGACATAACGGATTAGATGATTAATCCGTTATGTCCTTTAATTTATAAATCTTTTTTCGCCCGTCGTCCGGTGCCCGTCGCCCCGGTGCTCGCGCGCCGCATCAGCCCTCGTCCGGCTGCGCCCAGACCGATACGCTTCCCCCGTTCACCGGGAAGTCGGCAAAACCGTCCTCGCCGATGGTGATTTCATCTTCCCGCGTGCCGGTCATATCGAGCCACACCTGGCCGGCACGTTCTTCGCCGACGAACATGCGCTTCTCGCCGTCCTCGCCGTTGGAGATGACGACCGCACAGCCGGAGCGCTCGACTTCGGCATCTCCGCGGCGGACCCAGCCGATCGTGTTCGGATGATCGAAGTAGTCCTCCTGCTCACCGTAGGCTTTGCGCTGGCGGGCATAGAGCAGCGGATCGATGGCCGCCGCCTTGCCCTCCGCCGGCTCCTCTCCGCCTATGCCGAAGTAATCCCCGTAGAAGACACACGGGTACCCGTCCTTGCGGAGCAGGACAAGGGCGTACGCGCTCTGCTTGAACCAGTCTTCGATCCACGATTCCAGCGACTCGTTCGGCTGGGAGTCGTGATTGTCCACGAAGGTGACGGCGTGCAGCGGATGGGTTTGAACGAGCGTGTCCTCGAACACGGTCGTAAGGTCAAAATCTTTGCCGGCTTGCGAGGCGGCATGGAGCTTGTAGTGGAGGGCGACGTCGAATAGGTCGATTTTGTAATCGACTTTATCGAGAAATTCGCGGCAGGCCGCCACCTCGGGGTTCCAGAACTCTCCCACGATGTAGAAGTTTTCTCCGCGTTCCTTGATCATTTCGCTTGCGAATTCCCGGATGAAATCGTGGTTGATATGCTTGATGGCATCCAGCCTGTATCCGTCGCACTGCAAAGTGTCGACAAGCCATTTGCCCCAGGTGATCATCTCTTTTCTCACGCCGGGATGGCTGTAGTCGATGTTGGCGAACATGAGATAGTCGTAGTTGCCAAATTCGTCGTCCACATTGTCGTTCCAGCTCTTATTTTCCCCAAGGATGCGGAAAATGCCGGTTTTATCTTCCTTGGCATCGTAATCGGTGCCGTTAAAATGCCCGAAATCCCATTTGAAAGCGGAGTATGTGTCGCCCCGTCCCGGAAAAGTGAATTTCGTCCAGCCTTCGATATCGAAAGGCTCGGAAATCACCTCGTTGCGGTTCTGGTCGTTCACTTGGACCACCTTGAACAGCTCTTTCTCGTCCGCACCCGCTTTATGATTCATCACGAGATCCACGTATACGCAAATCTCGTTGTCCTGACACGTTTTGATGGCTTCCAGCAGTTCTTCCTTCGTTCCGTACTTGGTCCGGACCGTTCCTTTCTGGTCGAATTCGCCCAGATCGTACAAGTCGTACACGCCGTATCCCGTATCCTGATCGGACTGTCCTTTGGTAACCGGGGGAATCCAGACGGAGTCGAACCCTTTCTTTTTCAGCTCGGGAGCCAGCTCCTTAAGCCGTTTCCAGTGGGAGCCGTCCGCGGGGACGTGCCACTCGAAAAACTGCATCATCGTATGATTCCTTGTCATTCCTTTTCCTCCTAGTCGACTGTGGGCCTTTTGCAGCAAAGGGTCGCTCATCTCTTTTGGTCTAAGGAATGGTTACCCAAGTGGACGTCCTGTCTAAACCTGCATGGTTTAAATAGGCTGCTGTCGGGATTGACCGTCGGTTAAATACAGGACTTAAGAATCATTTTAAGCGTTTTCAATAAAATTATTAAATATTTTACACACGGTTAATTCCGAACCTGCTAAAATCGGTAAGTAACTATTTACAGGAAGGTGGAATTCTCGTAATGGGATCCAGGAAGTTCAAAAGAATGAAGCAGCTCGCGACCGCTTCCCTAGCATTCGGCATCATTTCATCTCAGTCTTTAGGAGGCATTGTGCAAGCGCAAACATCCGCTTCCCCAACCGTTAATCTTCGTATCATGGAAACGACGGATTTGCATACAAATCTTGTAGACTACGATTATTACAAAGACGCTGCCGCGGCAAGCGTAGGTTTGGCCAAAACCGCTACGCTGATCAAAGAAGCGCGTAAAGAAAACCCTAACACTTTCCTGGTCGACAACGGAGACTTGATCCAAGGGACTCCGCTTGGAACATACATAGCCCAGATTAACCAGCTCAAAGACCCCGGTGCCATCCATCCTGTCTACAAAGCTATGAATCTTCTGGATTACGACGTGGCTACCTTCGGCAATCATGAATTCAATTACGGCCTTGATTTTCTAGACAAATCGATCAAAGGGGCCAAATTCCCTTATATTAATGCCAACGTCTACATAGACGACAAAGACAACAATCCGGACAACGATGTCAACAAATTCACGCCTTATCTGATTATGGACAAGACGTTCAAAGACGAGAACGGCAACGACCAGAAAATCAAAGTCGGCGTCATCGGGCTTGTAACTCCGCAAATCATGGAGTGGGACAAAGTGAACCTTACCGGCAAAGTCGTGGCCAAAGACATCGTCGCGACCGCCAAGAAATTCGTGCCTGAAATGAGAGCCAAAGGCGCGGACATCGTGATCGCGATGGCACACTCCGGTTTTGACGGCACGGCCGCGGCGAATGATCAGCTCGCCGAGAACGCGGTTCTGCCTCTAAGCAAGGTGCCCGGAATCGACGCGATTACGTTCTCGCACTCTCATAAGGTGTTCCCTACACCTGACGTGAAGAAGCTTGATGCGCTGTTTAAAGACGCGAACGGAAACCCGGTTGCCGGCGTAGATAACGCGAAAGGCACGATCAACGGCGTTGCGGCCGTGCAATCCGGCTACGGCGGTTCGAACCTCGGTCTGATCGACCTGAAGCTCGTGCAGGAGGGCGGCAAGTGGAAAGTTTCCAACTCCCAGTCCTCGACTCGTTATATCTATGACAGCACGACGAAAAAAGCGCTTGTGGATACCGATCCGGCTATCGTACAAGCGGTTGCGGCCGAGCACGAAGGCACGAAAAAATACGCGAACCAGCCGATCGGCGAAACGACCGCTCCGATTCACAGCTATTTCGCGCTTGTGCAGGACGACCCTTCGGTCCAAATCGTAACGAACGCTCAGAAAGAATATGTGAGCAAGTATATTTCGACGACCCTGCCGCAGTATAAAGATCTTCCGATTCTCTCCGTAGGCGCTCCGTTCAAAGCGGGACGCAACGGCCCGTCGGAGTACACGGATATCGCCAAAGGTCCTATCGCGATCAAGAGCGCGAGCGATCTCTATCTGTACGACAACACGCTGAAAGCCGTCAAAATCAAAGGCTCCGGCGTGAAAGAATGGCTGGAAATGTCCGCGGGCATGTTCAACCAGATCGACCCGGCCAAAACGGACGAGCAGCAGCTGCTGAACGCCTCCTTCCAGGTGTTTAACTTCGACGTGATCGACGGAGTGACTTACCAGGTGGACGTAACCAAACCGGCGAAATACAAAGTGGACGGAGCCGTTAACGACGCTTCCTCCAGCCGGATCGTGAATCTCCAGTTCAACGGCAAGCCGATCGACCCGAACCAGGAGTTCATCGTGGTCACGAACAACTACCGCGCAAGCGGCGGCGGCAACTTCCCTGGCCTCAAGAACGCGGAGCTGATCGTAGATTCCGCCGACGAGAACCGTCAGGCTCTGATGGATTACATTTCCGAACAGAAAACGATCAACCCGGCCGCGGACAAAAACTGGTCCATCGCACCGGTTGCCGGCAATGTGAAAGTCACGTTCACCAGCTCCCCGAGCGCGGTTACGTATCTGCCGGAGAACCCGCATATCAAGAGCACGGGCGCAACGACGGACAAAGGCTTCAGCGTCTACTCCATCGACCTGAGCGGAAAAGGCCAGCCTCAGCCGGACAACAAGAACGTAAAAGTCCAGCTGTTGGGCATCAACGATTTCCACGGTCAGCTCGATACGACGACTGAAACCGCGTCCGGCAAAGTGGGCAGCGCCCCTTACCTGGCGACTTACTTGAAAGAAAGAAAGAAAACGAACCCGAACACGCTGCTTGTTCATGCAGGTGATTCCGTAGGCGCGACCGCACCGGTTTCCTCGATGGAGCGCGACAAACCGACCCTGGAATTCATGAACATGATGAAGTTCGACGTAGGTACGCTGGGCAACCACGAGTTTGACCAGGGCGTAGGCGCTATGCTCGCTCAAATCAACGGCGGTACCGATACGAAGAACAAAGACGTGACCTTCGATAAATTGAACTTCCCGTACGTGAACGCCAACGTGGTGGATGAGAAAACGGGCGAGAACATCCTTCCTTCTTATGTCATCAAAGAAGTGGGCGGCCAGAAAATCGGATTTATCGGCGTGGCGACCAACTCCACTCCGTCCAAAGTATCTCCGGACGGCCTGAAAGGCGTTAAATTCGTTGAGCAGGCTCCTGTCGTCAACAAAGCCGTACAAGAGCTGAAAGCCAAAGGCGTAAAAGCTATCGTCGTTCTGGCGCACGATCCGGCAAGCGTGAAAGACAACGTGGCTTCCGGTGAGGCGGTTGATCTGGCTAACGCGATCGACGATGAAGTCGACGTTATTTTCGCCGGTGACAACCATGCCAAAGTCAATACGGTCGTAAACAACAAGCTGATCGTTCAAGCGTATTCCTACGGCACCGCTTTTGCCGACGTTGACCTCGAAATCGATCCGGCTACCGGCGATATCGTGAAGAAAACGGCGGAAATCGTAGACGTGAAACAGGAAGGCGTAACACCTGACGCGGATACGGTCGCACTGATCAACAAATATCTGGACAAATATCCGGTTCTGAAGCAGCCTGTCGGAACGACAGACTCTGTGATTTCCCGAAACAACGCCTACAACGAAGAAGCTCCGCTGGGCAACCTGATTGCGGACGCTATGCGTGACGGCATGAACACGGACTTCGCTTTCATGAACCCGGGCGGTATCCGTGCCGACCTGCCTAAAGGAGATATCAAATTCTCCGATCTTGCTAAAATTCAGCCGTTCGGCAACACGCTGGTTAAAATGACGCTGACAGGCGCACAGGTCAAAACGCTTCTGCAGCAGCAGTGGGGCAAGAAATCGGACGGTTCCGCAGATACCAAAACGCTGCAAATTTCCGGTCTGAAGTACACGGCCGACTTTAGCAAACCGGCAGCCGAGCGCATCGTGAAGCTGACGAAGGCGGACGGCACTCCGATTGAGGATGCCGCCGAGTACACCGTAACCGTGAATAACTTCATGGCTGCGGGCGGAGACAACTATAAAGTACTGGTTGAAGGTAAAAACTCTCAAGCCGGCCTGATCGATCTCGATGTGTTCTACAACTACATCACGAAAACGTTCAAAGGCGGCAAAATCACGGCGTCTCTCGACGGCCGTATCGTGAATCTGAAGTCGTTCGCGGATGTTCCGCAGGCGCACTGGGCTTATAAAGTCATCCAGGAGCTTTCCGGCAAGCAAATCATTGACGGCATAGCCGACAACCGTTTCGAGCCGGAGCAGGATGTAACCCGCGCCCAGTTCGTGAACATGATCGTGAAGCAGATGAAGCTCGTTTCTTCCAAGCCGTCCGCGTTCAAGGACGTTCCGGCCGGAAGCTGGTATGCGGAAGCCGTTGCCGCCGCATCCGAGAAGGGCATCGTAGAAGGCAACTCCGCAGATACCTTCGCGCCGGATCAGAAGATTACGCGTGAAGAGATGGCGGTTATGATTACCCGCATGTACGCGCAGCTTCAAGGCACTACAGGTACGCCTAAAGCTATCTTTACGGATGGCGGGGAAATCAGCGCTTGGGCCAAAACGGCTGTGGAAACAGCGGCCGAGAAGGGCCTGATGACCGGCCGTGCCGATGGCGTATTCGCACCGCGTGCGAAAGCGACACGCGCGGAAGCGGCGCAAGTGATCTACAACGGAATTACGAAGTAATCGGACGGCGTTCGCATCCTTGCGTTAAGCTAGCCGGAAGAGCCGCCGGGGGATTTTTTCCCTCGGCGGTTTTTGTTTAATAATAGGCATTTTTATTATCGTTAATATGTATAAAAAATCAGTGAATTTAATAGCTAGATAGAGAATTATCCCCTTCCAGTGGATAAAAACATCCCTGTTAACCTTTTGTAAAACCATTATAATTATTAGTAACTTACATAATAACTTCCATAATTTTACCCTCAGTTTTCCCCCACTTTCGGCTTGTCGTCATTCATAATTCACGATTCATGAAGCACTCATTTCACGTCGTTAGGTCCATTTCTGTCTCCATGCAGCAGCACGCATTTGTCTTTCATCGGCTTTATGTAACCGTTTACCAAGTTTTCGGATGAGCTTTATAAGGCTTCACGAGTTTGTTTTAAGTTCAAGCCAAGCGGCTGAATTTAGAAGCAGTGCCTGCGAAGAGAACGCACTGGAGGTGAGAAGGATTCCTCTTTGGAATGGCATTGTATAAATTTGATGAAATTGGGGTGTAGTATGAAAGCGCTTAAGCAATCTTTTGTTTGGAGATGGCTTGTTTTACTTTTATGTACAAGCATGGTCTTTTCAACTTATCTGACTGTTGTTTCGGGACAAGCAAGCGCCCAACCGGCCGATATCAAGGGGCATTGGGCAGAGAAAGAGCTTGGCGAATGGCACGATAAAGGCCTGATTCAGGGCTACTCGGACGGTTCTCTTCAGCCGGACAATGCCATTACGCGCGCAGAGCTTATGGCGCTTATTAACCGGTACTATAAATTAACGGCTTCCGCTCCGATCCAATTCACGGACGTTACGGCGGAGCAGTGGCAGTATGAACAAATCAGCAAAGCGGTGGCAGCCGGGTATGTGGACGGCTACAGCGACGGAAGCATCCGTCCGGACCAGCCGGTGAGCAGACAGGAGTCCGCGGTCATGCTTTCCAAGCTGCTCAAGCTGGATGAGGCTTCCAAAGATGCGCTGAAGAACATCAAAGACGCGGCGTCGATTGCCGATTGGAGCAAAGGCGCTGTAAGCGCCATGGTAGCCAAGGGAGTCATCGAAGGCTACGAAGACGGCACCTTCCGTCCCGCAGGCAAGCTGACCCGCGCAGAAACGGTCGTTCTGCTGGGCCGCGCGCCATCGCTGCAAACCGTTTCCTATGACAAGGCCGGCACCTTCGGACCTGCATCGGGAACCGAAACGGTTAACGGGGACGTTGCCGTAAATGTTTCGGGCGTTACTCTGCAGAATACCGTCATTCAAGGCAATCTTCTTCTGGGCAAAGGCATCGGAAACGGGGATGTCACCTTGAAGAACGTGAAAGTAGCGGGAACCGTTACCGTCAACGGGGGCGGAGAAAATTCCATCCACCTCGTGGATACGTTCCTGGTGAAGGTGATTGTCCACAAGGAAACCGGTGTGGTCCGCCTCGTGGCCCAAGGAAACACCTCCGTTCAGCAAACGATAGTCCAGTCTTCCGTTAAATTAGAGGAAAGTTCTCTGACGGGAGCCGGTTTTATCGACGTGATCTTCCCGAAAGAACTGCCTGCCGGTTCTACGGCACAGCTGATCGGGTCATTTAACTCCCTTCACGTGCTGGCTTCCGGCATCAAAATCGAGCTTTCCAAAGGCTCCATCGGCAAAGTAATCGTGGACGGAAGCGACACGACACTGGCCGTTAGCAATGATGCCAGCATTGTATCTCTCGTGCTGAATGCCCTGGCCAAAATTACCGGCTACGGCTCCGTTGAAAACGCGACGGTCAACGAAGGCGGCAAAGGCTCCTCCTTCGAGAAAGCTCCCGTCAAAGTGGATGGCCCGCAGAAAGGCTCCATCACAATCGGATTGCCGATCGGCGGCGGCTGGGGCGGTTCTGGCGGCAGCACCGGCGGCGGTTCCACGGAAACGGCCAAGAAAGTCATCGCGTATGTGCCCGGCTGGAAGAACTGGTCGGCCTCCAATCCGATCGACGCGGCCAAGCTGACGCACATCAACTATGCGTTCACGCATGTGAAAGACAATAAAATCGTCTCCCTTCCGGGACAGAACGACGATGCGAACTATGCCTATCTGCAAAGCTTGAAGAAAGACAATCCGAAGCTGAAAATTCTTCCTTCCGTCGGCGGATGGGGAGCGGACGGTTTCTCGGATGCGGCATTGACGGAAAGCGCGCGCAACACGTTTGCGGACAGCCTCATCGAGTACGTCAAGAAGTACAAGCTGGACGGGATCGACCTGGATTGGGAGTATCCGACGCAAAGCGCCGATGGTGTGATGAAGGCGCGCCCGGAGGATAAGCAGAATTTCACGCTGATGCTTCAAACGATTCGTGAGAAGCTGAACGCTCTCGGTAGCCAGGACGGCAAATATTATGAGCTGACGATTGCCGTCGGCGCTACGCAGAAATACCTTGACGGGGTTGAAATCGAGAAGATCACCCCGCTGCTCGATAACCTTAATCTGATGACCTACGATTTCCACGGCGGATGGGATACCAAAACCGCTCATCATACGAATTTGTATGCAGGTGATCTTAGCGTAGATTCATCCGTTAAGCTGTATCTGGCCAATAAAGTTCCTGCAAGCAAAATCGTGATCGGCGGAGCCTTCTTCGGCCATCTGTGGACGGATGTCGCCTCCGCGGCGAATAACGGACTGGGTCAAGCGGCTAAGGGAAGCGGAAGCACACCGACCTATAATGAAATTATCGCAACCTACAATGAGGCCAACGGCTATACCCGTTATTGGGATAGTACCGCCAATGCCCCTTATCTTTTCAACGGCAGCACGATGGTTTCCTATGACGATCCACAATCTCTCCATGAAAAAGGGGGCTATGTGCTGAACCAGAAACTCGGCGGTGCGATGTTCTGGGAATACAGCCAGGATCAGACGGGAGCTTTGCTGGACGCACTGGTGAAAGGTGTTCAAGGAAAGACACTGAACCCTGATACGACAACGGTTCCGGCGGCACCTGCAGTTACAGGTGTAAGCGAAGGGCAGACTTACAAGACGGGCGTACTGCCTAACTGGAAGGATGCGGCGGGTACCGCAGGCGGCGCTACGCTGAACGGAGCCGCCTACACCAAGGGAACCGGCATTACGGAAGCGGGCGAGTACACGCTCGTCGTTACCGCAGCCCACGGCAAAAGCGGCAAAACGGCTTCCACGACCGTGAAGTTCAAAGTTGAACCGCAAACGAAGGTGATCGCTTACGTGGGCGGCTGGAAAAACTGGTCCGAAGCCAAACCGGTGGACGCATCCAAACTGACGCACATCAACTATGCGTTTACGCATGTCAAAGACAACAAAATCGTGCCGATCGAAGTGCAGAACGATGATGCGAATTACGCGTATCTTCACAGCCTGAAAGCTCAGAACGCCGATCTTAAAACCCTTATCTCCGTAGGGGGATGGGGGGCGGACGGTTTCTCAGACGCGGCATTAACAGAAGCTTCCCGCCAAACATTTACCGACAGCATCATCGACTATGTGAAGAAATACAACCTGGACGGCGTCGATCTTGACTGGGAGTATCCGACGCAAAGCGCCGACGGCGTAATGAAGGCACGGCCGGAGGATAAACAGAACTTTACTTCCCTGCTGCAATTGATGCGTGACAAGCTTAACGCGCTGGGTCTGGAGAAGAACCGCTATTACGAGCTGACCATCGCGGTCGGTGCGGGAAGCGGTTATCTGAAGGGCGTTGAAATCGATAAAATTACTCCGCTGCTGGATAATATGAACCTGATGACCTATGATTTGTCGGGAGGATGGGTTCCGAAAACGGAGCACCATACCAATCTTTACGGATCCGGCAACAACAGTGTCGATCAATCCGTGCAGCTTTATAAGAAGAACGGTGTACCTGCAAACAAAATCGTCATCGGTGCCGCATTCTACAGCCACTTGTGGACGAATGTGGAATCTTCCGCCAATAACGGACTCGGACAAAAGGCCGTAGGCACCGGCGCAACCCCGACCTACAGCGTAACTCTCGCGACCTACAGCGAAGCCAACGGATATACCCGTTACTGGGATCAGGATTCTAAAGCTCCATACCTGTATAACGCTCAGACAGGAATCTTCATCTCGTTCGACGATCCTGAGTCCATGGCTGAGAAAGCGGCTTATACACTGAAAGAGAAGCTCGGCGGAGCTATGTTCTGGGAGTACAGCCAAGACGAAACCGGTGCTCTGCTGGATGCGCTGGTTGACGGGTTGAAAGGCAACCCTTACACGCCGGACACGACTTCCGTGCCTGCAAAACCCCAAATTACCAATGTAGCTGAGGCGCAAACCTACACGACAGGTGTGCTGCCCAACTGGACGGATGCACCGGGTACAGTCGGAGTGGCTACGCTGAACGGAGCGGAATACATTAAAGGAACCGGTATAACAGAAGCAGGCGACTATACCCTGGTGGTCACGGCTGTTCACGGCAAAAGCGGCAAAACGGCTTCTACGACCGTGAAGTTCAAAATAGACCCTAGAAAGAAAGTTATCGCCTACATCGCGGGCTGGGAAGACTGGTCCGTCACGAATTCGGTTTATGCCAACAAACTGACGCACCTGAACTACTCTTTTACACTGGTGAAAGACAACAAAATCATCACGCGTCCGGAGCAGAAGGACGACCAGAATTACCAGTACATTCACAGCCTGAAGGCACAGAATCCGAACCTTAAAGTGCTGTTTGCCGTAGGCGGCTGGGGAGCGGACGGCTTCTCGGATGCGGTTTTGACTAACGAAGCCCGCGACACCTTCTCGAACAGCATTATGGACTACATCAAGAAGTACAATCTGGACGGCGTGGATATCGACTGGGAATATCCGACGATCAGCGCGGACGGTGTAATGAAAGCAAGACCGGAAGACAAGCATAACTACACCCTGTTCCTGCAAATGCTCCGGGACAAACTGAATCAGCAGGGGCTTGCCGACAACAAGTATTATGAATTGTCCATGGCGGCAGGCGCCGGACCAAGTCACTTGAAGGCTCTCGAAGCCGAGGAAATTTCCAAGTATCTGGATAATTTCAATATCATGACCTATGATTACTCAGGCGGATGGGTTCAGAAGACGGAGCATCACACGAACGTTTACGGACCGGGACTCAGCATGGAAACCGTGGTTAAACGGTTCATAGACGCGAAAGTGCCGGCTAACAAAATCGTCGTCGGCATCGCTTTCTACAGCCATCTCTGGACCGATGTGCAGTCGCCTGCCAACAACGGTCTGGGACAGGCTGCAACAGGCAGCGGCGCTACTCCGACCTACAACGAAATTTTGGAGAAATACAACGCGGCCAACGGCTATACCCGTTACTGGGACGATGCTGCCAAGGCACCGTACCTCTTTAACGGCAGCACATGGCTTTCTTACGACGATCCTGAATCCATAACGGCGAAAGCCCAGTTTGTACAGGATCTGGGATTGGGCGGAGCGATGTTCTGGGAATACAGCATGGATAAATCGGGCGCACTTCTCGACGCGCTGATCAACGTGATTCCCGTTAAGTAAACGCGGCTCGCAAGCATGCAGGATTAACGGATAGGCGTATATCAAAAAAAGAAACCGGCGGAGGCTCAGCCCTCCGCCGGTTTTTCTTGTTTCCGAACCGTTATTTAAAGTCCCTTGCCTGACCCAGACTCGCGCAAGGGGGGATATCTTTGGACTTTTTTGCCTTGGCGGCAAGGAAAGACCGGGGCGGCACGTTCACAAGCACGATGCTGACCACGATGAGGATCAGTCCCGCCAGCAAGTTGATCGTAATCGCTTCGTTCATGAAAATAGCGCTGGCGGTAATGGAGATCAGCGGAATCAGGAAGGTGAACGAGGCGACTTTACTCGCTTCGCCCGAACCGACCAGCGTGAAGAAAGCCAGCCATCCCATCGCAATGACGAATACCGAAATGAAGAGCAGGCTGAAGATGAAAGGGCCGGTCCATGCGATGTCCGAGACGCTTTCTGTGGAGAGGCCTGTGCCCGTCAGGACGACTCCGCCCATCAGCAGCTGCAGCGTGACCATCCAGATGGAGTCGACGCGGTCGCCTGTTTTTTTCATAAAAACGGTACCGAAAGCCCAACTTACCGCAGAACCGAGCGCCAGCAGAATGCCGGTAAAGGAGATATGCCCGCTCAGCCCCGCTGAAGTAATGGTCGCCACCCCGGCGAAACCGAGGAGCAGGCCGAACATTTTCAGCCCGTACATGGATTCGCCCAGCCACAGCCAGGAGAGGATCCCAAGCAGCACCGGCTGGAAGAAGACGATAGCGGAGAACAGCCCCGAAGGCAGGTAACCGAGCCCGACGGTCTGCAATCCGTAGAACAAAATGATGTTCAGCACGGCGGAAATCAAATAAATGTGCCACGTTTGCTTGAAGTTGAGTTTCTTGTATCTCGGAATTGCGACAAGCAGCAGCAGGAAGCCGCCGATCAATGTACGAATACCCGCGAATAGCAGGGGCGGTGTATAAATGAGCGCGTGCTTGGTCAAGGGCCAGTTGATCCCCCACATCAAGACCAGAAACGCGAGCAGCAAAGCCGTTCGTTTACGGGAAGAACGTTCCATGTGAATCACTCCTTGGTTAGAACTGCTTTCTTATGATACGATGGGCTATAAGATAAATAAAATGAATAATTTTTATGAGGAGCATAAGCAAAAGGTTATGACGATTACTCAATTTCAAGTTTTTGTTAAGATAGCGGAGACGGGAAGTTTCACCAAAGCGGGCTTGGAGCTCAACATGACGCAGCCTGCCGTGAGCCATGCCATCTCCAGTCTTGAGGCCGATCTCGGCATCCATTTGATGATCCGGGACCGGAAGAACGGCATTACCCTGACGCATATCGGGAAAAGGGTGCTCATCCAAATGCGCGAGATTTTGCAGCGCGTCGAGAACATCGAGCAGGAGATTGCCGCGGAGAAAGGGCTGGAGGTCGGAACCGTCCGCATCGGCGCGTTTCCTACTGCCGCGGCTCATTTTTTGCCGAAGATCATGAGTACGTTTAAGCAGAAATATCCGAATCTCCAACTGGTGCTTCATGAAGGTACGATTGCCGAAGTGAAGGAGTGGCTGTCGACGCGGTTTATCGACGTGGGCCTCGTTATTTTTCCCGATGCGGATATGGAGATCGTTCCTCTTTTTAGAGACAAGATGGTGGCTGTTCTTCCGGAGAACCACGCGCTGGGGGGCCGAAGTTCTCTTACCATCTCCGATTTGAGCGGAGAGCCGATGATTTTGTGCAGAGGAGGGTACGAAGCCCCGATTATCGATTTGTTTCAGAAGTCGGGCGCGGATCTCCGGTTGGCTTGTGCGGCGTCCAACGTCGCGACGGTGCTGAATATGATCCGGGAAGGGCTGGGACTCGCTATCATGTCCCGCTTGTCCTTATCCGCCCTGCCTCCGGGGCTCGTTACGCTCGACCTGGAGCCTCGCGTCTGCCGGGATATATCCGTAGCCGTGCCTTCTTTGAAAGAAGCATCGCTGGCGGTACATTTATTTATTCAAACGGCCAGAGAGCTTTTTCCCCGGGAATAAAGGGAAGATTGACGTCAGAGGCGTTTAAAACGGAAAAGAA
This sequence comes from Paenibacillus sp. JNUCC 35, assembly GCF_058269095.1. Taxonomy (NCBI): domain Bacteria; kingdom Bacillati; phylum Bacillota; class Bacilli; order Caryophanales; family Paenibacillaceae; genus Paenibacillus; species Paenibacillus sp. JNUCC 35. The sequence continues at coordinate 305,164 of NZ_CM177771.1, forward strand.
GCATACCCGGTATTTTCGGGTAAAGAGCATGTAAAAGGTCATTCAAGCGAAAGGGGAACAAGATGAAGAGAATCCGTGTGATAGGGCTCGCCCTACTCCTGATATTTCTTACCTGTACGGCTGTGTTTGCCGCGGCGGTGCCCCGGAATAACGGAATCGTTACCGATCCCGTCGGTTTGCTTACGCAAACCCAGGCCCGTCAGGTGGAAAGCGGACTGAAGAACAAAGATTACGAAGTGTTTGTGCTTACCGCCAAAGGCTTAACCGAAAGGGAAGGAGAGCGCCTCGCGAATGAAGCTTACGATCAATGGGGGCTGAACCGGAATCAGCTGATGCTGGTCATCACGACTCAGCCGAATTTTGTGCATCTGGTTTATGAGAACGAGCAGCTGGCCGCGGCCGTTTCGCGAAGCAAGGCGAAGGATGCGAAGGGGATTGTCGATCTTAAGTTTGTGCCTGCTGCCGGGGAAGGCAAGATTGGAGAAGGTATTCTGGCGGTCAGCGGCTACGTGAACTCGCTTGCCGGAACGGGAGCATCGGGAGCCGGTGACTCTTCGGGCAGCATGGCCTCGATTATTCCGGTTGTGCTGGGGCTTGCCGTGATTGGAGCGGGAATTTGGGCTTTCTGGCAGTACAAAAGAAGGACCACGGCCCGGAAACGGCTGGCGGAAGCGAAACAGCTGCTCGACGGGACGCAGCCGGTGCTGAACGGAATGCTGTTTTCGGAAGTTTTTCAGGACCTGGAGAAACAATTTTTGCAAGGGAAAACAAAAGAAAAGGCTACCGAGTTGGAGAATGCGGTAGTGCGGCTGCAGGGAGAAGCCGAAGAGCTGGGCGGACACTTGGCGGCTCAGAAAATTCCTTTTCTCCTTAACGCCAAGGGAGAGGCCGAGATGAGAAACCTTCTCCAATCCGTGCAGGAATTTGTCAAAAAGCTGGAGCCGTACAGGACGCAGCTTGCGGAGATCGAAAAGCAATCCACGGAAGTCAGAAAATCCGTGAACCGGGCAAAGACCGGCATCGCCGAAGCGGAGGAAGTTGTCGAAGCGCTTGCCCGCCGGACAGGTTACTCGCTGACTGTTCTGAGGAAGCATGCGGAACAGGCCAAGACGGCTTATGCCAAGGCCGACGAGCTGGACGAATTCGATTTTATACAGGCCGAAACGTCGGTCGAAGCCGCACTGAAGGAGCTGGATTTCATCAAGAAGTCGGTTAAGGACTTCGAAGCGCTGGAGGCGCGGCAGCCCGGATTTTTACCGGGGATTCAAGCAATGGAACAAGAACTCAGGGAAAAAGCGCGGCGGGAAAGCCTGCTGCTTACCGATGGCGACCCATATGCTCTGCTTGAGCAGGCTAGGGAGGAGACTGTCCGTCTCGGTACTCTGCTGGAAGCGGGCGATACCGAAGAGGGCGGCCGGAGCGCGGCCGGCATAGAAGAGGGCATGGAAGCCGCCTGCAGCCTGGTAGAGGCGATGATCGCCGACCGGGAGTCTGCGCGGAAGACGGCTCATGAGGTCGAGGAGCTGACGGGGGACCTCGGCTCATTCGACCGCGCCTACCCGGAGGAGTCCCTTAAAATCGCCCGCGATTACGCGGAAGCGCACCGGCGGGAGCAGCAGGCCGACTACACCCGCATGACGCGGGCGCGCGAAGAGCTTGGCCGGCGGCTGACGGAGATCCGGTCCGGACTCGCCCCGGACGTTCAGGAGTACCGCTCGGCCCGGGAGGCCGGTACGGAGGCCCAAGCGCTGATGACCGAAATCCGCGAGCTTCGCACGCGGATTCTCGGGTATCACGACAGCTTGGACGCGCGGGTCCGGACCGTCCGGCATGCGCTGGACGAAGAACGAAGCCGGCTGCGGCAGGCGGCTTCCGCTTTCGGGGAGCTGCAGGTGGAATCACCGGAGCTGTCCGCGATGATCGGCGACGGCGAAAGCAGGCTGGCCGAGCTGGAGCAGCTGGCGCAGGCACCGGTGCTCGACGTGGACCTGCTGGAAGAGCGGCAGCGGGGGCTGGCCGTCCAGGCCGGGCAGGCCGCGGAGCGTGTGCAGCAGCTGCTGCGGGAGAAAGAAGAGACGCTGCGCACGATCAGGCAGCTCGAAGGAGAGTACCGGAGCCGGCATGCCCGGTACGGCGGCAGCATAAGCCTGTCGCCCTATTCCTCCGGCTACGAGACGCTGATGGAGGAAAGCCGGCGGCTTATCGCCCGGGGGCTTTTCGCGGAAGCGATGCAGCGCATCTCGTCCGGCCAGCAGCTGCTGGAGCAGATGGACCGGGACTATCAGCGCCGGATGCATGAGGAGCAGCTTCGCCGCAGAGGCCCCGGCGGGCCCGGGGGCGGCGGCAACTCCTCTGGCAGCTCCAGCTGGGGCGGCGGCTCTTCCGGAGGACGATCCTCGGGATCGTCCAAGTGGTAAGGCGCCGCGCGGCACGGTAAGCGCGGACTGGTTGCGGAAATGAACGAAAAGAAGGAGGGATCAGATTCCTCCTTCTTTTTTTGCATGCTAACGAAGGGGGAAGCTCGCGCTATCCCCGACTTTTCGGATAAGAGCTGACCCAGGGAGATCTCCTGCTCAATCTGAAACGTTTTTCTTGCCTTCGCCGTAGTACACCCAAAAGGAGGTATGGCCATGCTAAAAAAAATGCTGACTAAACTTCTTGGTGCCGACAAGCACAAAGGTTCCCACTACCGCCCCCATGACAGCAGTGACGATTACCGCAGACATTCCCACAAGAACTACAACGGCCACAATCACTACGGTCACAATCACTACAAGAAAAAACGCTCTTCCAGCTCCTACAGCAGCTGATCCTCATCCTTCAAGTTCTGCCAGAATTCCATCGATATCGCTTTGTATCTCGCTCGCTCGTTCATAAGGCTGTTCCGTCAAAAGCAACCGGCGGAGCAGTTTTTTTGTCCCGGGATGCAGAAGCAGCTCCTTTTCCCAGCTCGGCCCGGCGCCTTTGGCCGCGCTTTCGTCTTCCGTAGAATAGGTGCTGTACAGTAAAAATAAGAGCAGATGACCGGCCGCGTAAAAATCGCTGATCACATGAACGGCCCGCCGGAATTTTTTCTCCGACGGATCGTCGTCGTCCACATCCGCGTCCCAGCGGGGGAAATGTTCTCCGGCAGGGTTGTCCGAAGTGTTGCCGCCGGAACTTAGCGCCCGGGCGAGCCCGAAGTCGATCAGCTTCACCGTGTCCCCATCCAAAAGCACGTTGGCGATCGAAATGTCCCGGTGGACGACTCCCTGTCCGTGAAGCATCCCGGCAAGCTCCAGCAGCCGCCGGACCAGAAGCAGGGATTCCTTCTCGGAGAAGGCTTTCTCTTCACGGAAAAGCAGCACATCGAGCGAGCTTCCACGTACATACTCCATCGCAAAGCAGAACTCACCCCTCCATCGGAAAGCCTCGTAGAATGCCGGAATATCCGGATGCCGCAGCTGCCGGAGCATAGCGGTCTCCTGCCCGAAGATGTATTCCGCCCGCTTTTTGCCGCCTCTTACGGGCGATACCCTTTTCAGCACCACCTGCTGTCCGTTATCCGTTCTCAGCGCTAGATAGGCGACGCCGAAGCTGCCAGCTCCGAGTTTTTCCGCGATTTTATAGGTACCCGCTATCACCGCACCCTTCCGAAAAGGCAAGCCGCGTATAGACCGGAGGCTTTTGCCGAAGCATTTATGCAGATAGGTGTACAGGTGTTTGAAACGCTTGGGCATCCTCATGGCAAGGGCCTCCTTTACCGGCCGGTTTAATGGCTGCAGATCACGATCAACACAGGCAGAGTATCGATCACCAGGCGGGATGCGGCATTTTCCTATCTACCGGTCCCCTCCGCATATTCATAAGCATGTTATACGTTAAAACGCGGCTTGAAGTAACGGTTCCCTTTTGACAATCCGGCGAATGTCTTTGTAAAGTAACGGTAGCGAGACTGGAAGGAGTTAGTATCATGGCCGTTAAACAAATTTTGTACATTGAGGACGATCCCGAAATCGGCAAATGGGTCAACAGCCACTTGATCGAGCGGGGCTACGAAGTGAACTGGCTGAAATCCGGAGAGAAGGCGGCGGAATTCTGGGAGAAAAGCGACCTGGTCATCCTGGACGTGATGCTCCCTGGTCTGGACGGCTTTTCGATCGGGCAGCGGATGAAAAAAAATTACCCGGATACGCCCGTTCTGATGCTCTCCGCGCGGACTTCCATCGACGATAAATTGCAGGGTCTGCAATTCGCGGACGATTACGTGACGAAGCCGTTTCACCCGGATGAGCTGGCGGCCCGTGTCGAAGTGCTGCTACGGCGTACGGGGAAACTGGCGCAGGCGGAGCTCACGCTGCATCATTTGCAGGTGAATATGGAGGAGAACCGAATCGTGGACACGCGGACCGGAGAAGAAATTATTTTGACAGGGAAACAATTTCAGATTTTCATGTATTTCCTGCGTCATCCGAATCAGATTCTTACAAAAGAGCAGCTGTACGAAGGGGTCTGGGGAGATCCTTACATCGACGGGGACAAAACGCTGATGGTTCATATCCGCTATCTCCGCGAAAAGATCGAGCGCGACCCCAGCCAACCTGAAATCGTGGAGACGATCCGGGGCATCGGTTACCGGGTGAGAGCATGAAGTGGCGCCATTCGCTGCTGGTAAAATATTTGTGCATCGTGGTGTTCGCGATGCTGATTTGGCCGGTTATTTTTCCGATGGCCGCTGTTCTGTATTATTTGCCGCATTCGTTCAAGACCCAGGAAGAGAACCGGAAGACCAATCCTTATGCGAGGGGAAATGACATCGAGAAGTTCTGGCACGGGGAAGCTAAGAAGCTGCAGGGCGCCGGAGATGAGGGAATTGACAAGCGGATACGGGAGCTGAAGGAGAAATATCCGAAGGCGGATCTGTTCTGGGTCGACGGCAGCGGAAAAACGCGCTTAACCCTGCCTGAACGGTCGGACCTTCCAGCCGTATGGGAAACGGCCGATACGATCGCTTTTATGAAAAAAAGCTATGACGGCGATCCTTTTACAACGGTTGCTTTCGTGGGAGAAGATGCGTCTCAGGGGTTTATGGTGATGCAGATTCCGCGGGTGCTGATGAAGGAGGAACGGCCTATCTACAGCGACCGGTATGTCATCGGCATTGTTCTGCTGGCCTTCGGCTTGTTCCTGTTCACGTCGTGGCTGTTTTTCTACCGCATCCGCAAGCGTCTCGTTCATCTGGAGGAGGCGATGGGGCTGCCGGATGGCCGGGACATCCCCCATCCGATAGCCGTCAGCAAGAAGGACGAAATCGGACAGTTGGAGCTGGCCTTCAACCGGATGATCGAGGAGCTGACGACGAGCCGCCAGCGGGAACGCAAAGAGGAAGGGCTCCGAAAGCAGCTGATCGCGAACCTGTCCCACGACCTGCGCACGCCGCTGACGATTATCCGCAGCCACGCCTACTCGCTGCAGAAGGAGCCGATCTCCGCGTCAGGCAAGTCTTCGCTGGCTCTGATCGAGACGAAGTCCGACGATCTCAACCGGCTCATCGACAACCTGCTGTCGTATACGCTGCTTTCCGCCGGAAAGTACCCGCTCCAGCGGACCGAGATCGACGTGGCCCGGCTCGTCCGGGCGTCCGCCGCCGCCTGGTACCCTGTATTCGAGGAGGAAGGCATGGTCATGGACGTCGGTGTGCCGGAGCATCCCGTCTACTGGAAAGCCGATCCCCAGTGGATGAACCGGATTCTGGACAACCTGTTCCAGAATGTGCTCCGCCACGCCAAGTCCGGCGGATATATCGGCCTGCGCACCGAGGAAAGGGAAGGCGGGACCGCTCTCGTGATCGAGGACAAAGGCCCTGGCATGAAGGCGCCGTCGGCGGAGAAGGGGGCGGGGATCGGCCTCACGATCGTCGCGCTGATGGTGAAAGAAATGCATCTGGGCTGGGATGTCGTCAGCTCGCGGGAAGGAACGGCGATCTATTTGTTCCCGCGCGACCGGTGATTTTAAACGAATTTTAAACAAGCCCCACCCTGGGATTAACCTTCGCTCTTTAACATAAGGGGCGAGGTGATTTTCCATGAACGAAATGATTATTCAGACCTTCGGGTTGTCCAAACAATACAAACTGAGATCTGCTGTGGACAACGTGAATCTCCAAATCCGCAAAGGAGATATTTACGGCTTTCTGGGGCCCAACGGCGCCGGGAAAACGACAACCATACGGATGCTGCTCGGCTTGATCCGCCCGACGAAGGGAACGGTGCAGCTGTTTGGCAAAGATCTGCGCAAGGAAAAGCTGGCGATTCTGCGCAAGGTCGGCTCTTTGGTGGAGTACCCTTCCTACTACGGTCATCTGACCGCTTACGAAAATCTGGAGGCTATCCGCCGTATTCTCGACGTGCCGAAACAGCGGATCGACGAAGTGCTGGCGATTGTCCGCCTGACGAAGGAAGCGAAGCGCCCGGTGAAGGGCTACTCGCTCGGCATGAAGCAGCGTCTGGGCATCGCCGCCGCGCTGCTGGGCAGCCCGGAGCTGCTCGTGCTCGACGAGCCTACGAACGGGCTCGACCCGTCCGGCATCCTGGAGATCCGGGAGCTGATCAAAAGCATGCCGCAGCAGTACGGCGTGACGGTTCTGGTATCGAGCCACCTGCTGAGCGAGGTGGATCAGATGGCCAGCCGCGTCGGCATTATCCGAGGTGGCTCGATGATCTTCGAAGACACGATCGAGAGCCTGCGCAGAAAGGCGGGCGGCCAGATCCGCATTGCGGTGGACGCGCCGCAGCAGGCGCTGCGTACCGCCGCCTCGGCCGGCTGTTTCGCGGTGGCCGACGAGTCTTCGCTTCTTCTCGAGGAAGCTCCCGACGAGAAGATCGCGCAGGTTGTGGCCGGCCTGGTCCAGGCGGGACACTCCGTCTACCGGGTGGAAGAGAAGAAGAAATCGCTGGAAGATTTCTTCCTGGACCTGGTAGGGGAGGGAGACAGCTTATGACCGGCAGAGTACTGGCCGCGGATTTCCTGAAAATCCGCCGGACGCTCGTATGGTTCCTCGTGCTGCTAGGTCCCGTGGGCGTGGTCGGCCTCCAGGCCGTCAACTTTGGCCTGCGTTACGACTATCTGACCAAGCAGTACGCGAATGATCTCTGGTACGCGCTGCTCTCAAACATCCAGTTTCTCGCGGCCCCGGCCCTGCTGCTCGGCATGACGCTGCTGACGTCGATGATCGCGGGCTACGAGCATCAGAGGAATTCCTGGAAGCAGCTGCTGGCCCTGCCGGTTTCCCGCTTCAGCGTCTTCACGTCGAAGCTGCTGCTCGTATTCATCCTGCTGCTCGTGTCGTGCCTCTTGCTGGCGGCCGGATCCGTAATTCTCGGCCTCCTGCTCGGCTTCGGAATGAACGTTCCCGTTATGCACGTCATCCGCATCAGTCTGTTCCCGCTTCTCGCCGGAATCCCGATCCTGTCCGTTCAGCTGTGGTTGTCCGTAGCGGTCCGAAATCAAGCCATCCCACTGACGGCCGGAATTTTGGGAACCGTGCTGACCCTCTTTTCCATCCGGCTGCCGGACTGGTTCCTGTGGAAATGGCCGCTGCTCGTGAACGAGGCCGGACGGCCCGAGCTTAACGTATGGCTTGGAATCGGCACGGGTATCGTCGTGTTCCTGATCGGGCTGACTCACTTTACAAGACAGGATGTGAACTGAGATGGCCGCTTTCTTTAAGATATTGGGTGCGGAATGGCTGAAGCTGCGCAAAACGAACATCTGGCTGCTGATTTTCATCTCCCCGCTGCTCGCTTTTGCGACCGGTCTGGCCCTGCCGGTGCCGGCGAATGAACCCTTGATCGCATGGACGCTTCTGCTGAGCACGATGGCCCTCATTCATGCGATGCTGTTCCTCCCGCTGCTGACCGGCGTGTTCTCGGCTTTCGTGTGCCGCTACGAGCATACGGGCGGGGGCTGGAAGCAGGTGCTGGCGCTGCCGGTTTCGCGCTCCCACCTGTTCATCGCCAAGTTCCTGCTCGTCACCGGGCTGCTCGCCGTCACTCAGCTGCTGTTCCTCGGCGGCTTGATCGGAGCGGGCTTCATCAAAGGGCTCGGAGCAAGCATCCCTTGGAGCCAGCTGCTGTGGCCCGTCTTCGGAGGCTGGCTCGCTACCCTGCCGCTGGCAGCTCTGCAGCTCTGGGTATCCATCGCCTGGGTGAGCTTTGCGGCTCCGCTCGCGCTCAACGTTATCTTCACGCTGCCGAACATTCTGGTAGCCAATTCCGAGACGTACGGTCCGTTTTATCCGTGGGCGCAGCCGTTCCTGGCCATGCTTCCGGCGAGCGAAACCAGCTTGGGAGGGCTTCATGTTTCTTTTGAAACGCTGATCTATGTCATTCTGGGAGGCTTCGTCGTTTTCTTCCTCTCCGGTCTGGGTTATTTTCAAAGAAAAGAAATTGGATGAGATTTTACGGATTTCTCCCAATTTTCTGGATAAATGATAGAATGAGAGAAGGTGCCTGAAAGGTGCATCTTCTCTTTTTTTTCGTTAAGGAAAGGCGGAGGCGCACGGGGCGAAAATTTTTCGGAAAAGCTCCGCAAGGTGTGATTCGATTAAAGAGGTGTTGGCAGTTGAACGGGTTAATCGGACTTTTATGCCTCATTTGGGGTTACAACTGGGTTATCATGAAGCTCGCTAACGGCGTATTTCCCCCGGTGTTGTTCGCCGGGTACCGCTTCGGGGTGGGGGCCGCCGCTCTGCTGCTGTTCTGTCTGTTCAAGAAGGTTCCGCTTCCGTCACGGAAAGATTTGAAATGGTTTATCCTGTGCGGAATTCTCCAGACGGCCTATTTCAATCTGGCGATTCAGATTTCGCTGGAGGATATAAGCGCGGGGCTTACCTCCGTGCTGACGTACAGTATGCCGCTCTGGCTGACGCTGATGGCGCACTTTCTCATTCCGGGCGAAAAGCTTACGACCCGCAAAACGATCGGGCTGATCGCGGGAATCATCGGGATGTTCTTCGCTTTGGATGTGCGCCTCGGAGGAAGCTTCTGGGCCATGCTGCTGGCTTTGTCGTCAGGGCTTGCCTGGGCCGTCTCCAACGTGATCATCAAGCGCAAGCTGGCCCACTGCGACAATCTCCAGTTTACGACCTGGCAGATGGTAGCGGGAGCGGCGGGGCTGTTTCTGTATTCGGCTGTTTTTGAACACGGGGAGAGCCATTGGGGACTTATGCCTGCGGTTTATGTCGGTTTTGCCGGGATTGTCGCTTCCGCGTTCGCTTTCGTCCTGTGGTTCCATATTTTATCGCGCGCCGAGGCGGGGAAAGCTTCCGTTTCTCTGCTGCTGGTACCGGTCATCGGCGTTCTGTCGGGCGTTCTTTTCCTGGGTGAAACTTTGAGGGCGGGCACTGTGACGGGAATCGTTTTCGTGCTGATCGGCATCTGGTTCGTCAATTCTAAAAAGCCGGTCCGTAAGGAAGAGCGTGCGGCCGGATAGCGGGATAGGAGCAAAGGGGATCTCGAACCCCGATTCCTTTTTTTAGAAAATGTGGTCTGAATTTCTGGATCGGGGTAAGTATAGGCTAGAGATGGAAATTGGCGTAAGCGGAGGAGGCGGGGAGCATGTTCGGAAAAGCGATTCTGATTCATAACGGCAGCGCCGGTCAGGCGGAAACGGGCAGCAGACTAGGAGCGGTCATCGGCCCGCTTGCGGCGGGAATTGGAGAGCTTACGCTGGTGCAGACGAAAGAGCCCGGAGATGCGGAGCGGATCTGCCGGGAACGGGGGGAAGAGACGGATCTCGTCCTCGTGTTGGGCGGGGACGGGACCGTCCATGAATGCGTGAACGGGCTGGCGCCGCTTGCCGATCCGCCCGTTGTCGGTATTCTTCCCGGCGGGACATGCAACGATTTCTCCCGGGCACTCTACATTCCCCAGGAACTGGATCGGGCCGCGGAAACTCTTATGCGAGGGAAGACACAGCCGGTAGATATCGGACGGGCGAACGACCGGTATTTCTCGAACTTCTTCGGTATCGGCCTCATTACCGACGCCTCGGTCAATATCAATCCGCAGCTGAAAGGAACGATCGGCAAGCTGAGTTATTTTATCAGCACGCTCCAGACGGTAACGTCCGCAGATCCGTTCCGCTTTACGCTGGAACACGACAGTGGGCGAACAGACGGGGAAGCGGTGATGCTATTCGTCGCCAACGGCCGGTTTCTCGGTACGAGGCCGCTGCCCCTGGCGTCCGATGCTCTGTATGACGGCGTTCTGGATGTGGCGATTATCCGCGAGGCCGGGCTGCCGCTGCTGAAGGAGTTGTTCAAGATCAAAAATTTTGAGGAATGGGATTCCGAGAAGAGCAGCTTCGAGTTCATCCGCACCACTTCCTTAAAGCTAACCACGGATCAGCCTATGCAGGCGGACATGGACGGGGAAATTTATGTGCAGACTCCGGCGAGTATTTCAGTCCTGGGAAAAAAGCTGACTTTTCTCGTGGGGGAAGAACAGCCGTGAAAACAAGCGGCAGCCGTCAGTAAACAGACTGCCGTCTCACTGTGTGAGACCACCGCTGCGCAACGCCGTACCGCGCACCGGGAGCCCTGCAGCGCAGTATGAATAACCGGTGCACGAAATTGTAGAGTGAATGCCTCTGGGATCGAACCGCGGCTTCACCAGGCAGTCTCTCCCGGTTCCCGCGGTATTGAATTGTACGCAAGCTCTTATTCGGCAGACACAAAACGCCCGGATCTCCTCAAAAGAGACGGGCGTTTTCCCTCTTTTCAACCCGAATCCGGAAACTTCTTTGACCCGCTTCGTATGAATGGAGTATAAGGAAGAAATCTCATGATTACGGAGGCTGCCATGGAATCGAAAAAGAAGTTCGGAACCGGATCTACGCTGTTAAGCAGTCTAGGCGTTCTGATGCTTGTCGGGAGCTACCTGATCTCGGAAAATCCTGCCGGAGGTGAATCGGCGGGCATTCGGCTGCTTTTTTATACCGCCATCGGTTCGCTCGCCGCAAGCCTTGTGCTTGGTTATGCAGGCATGCTGAAAGGGGAGCGGGGCTTCCTGCAATTTGCCGCAGCGGGGAGCGTCTTCCTGATCGCCGCGGCTTTGATTGCGGCCCTGCTGATGATGGTTTTAGCCGGGTTCCAGGAGCCTTAGTTTAGCTCGCTAATCTTTGAAGTTCCGTGCTTTTCCGTTGCCGCGAGCTTCTCCCCGGCCCAAAACGCGCCTCTTTCTCATCCTCCGTTTGGTTGTGATGCCCTCAAGACGGGAAAGGGGCCGTTTTTGTGACAGAGCGGCGGCGCGAATTGCATCCGATTATGGTACAATACAGGCATATAAATCGGGGGGAACTCACAACCTAACAGGCAAAAGAAGGGGATAGCAGCTTCATGCGGATCAATAAATTCATTAGCGAAACGGGTATTTGCTCCCGACGAAAAGCGGATGAGCTCGTTCAAGCCGGGCGAGTGACCATTAACGGAGCTCCGGCGGAGCTGGGCAGTACGGCCGAGCCGGGAGACGATGTGAGAATCGACGGCAAGCCGCTGGGGACCAAGAAGAAGTCCGTCTATATAGCGTTGAATAAACCGGTTGGCATCACGTGCACGACGGAACGCCACATTCCGGGCAATATCGTCGATTTCGTGCGGCACCCGGAGAGAATTTTCCCGATCGGCCGTCTGGATAAAGACTCGGAAGGTCTTATCCTCATGACCAATGACGGGGATATCGTCAATAAAATTTTGCGCGCGGAAAATAACCACGAGAAAGAATATATCGTCACCGTGAATCAGCCGATCACGAACTCCTTTGTGCAGGGCATGTCCACGGGCGTCCGCATTCTGGGGACGAAGACGAAACCGTGCAAGGTGACCCGCATCAACGATCACACTTTCCGGATCATCCTGACGCAGGGGCTGAACCGGCAAATCCGGCGTATGTGCCAGGCATTCGGGTATCAGGTACACCGGCTGCAGCGGGTGCGCATCATGAATATCAAGCTGGACGGACTTCCCAAAGGAAAATGGAGAGACCTGAGCGAATCCGAGTTTAGCCGGCTGACGGAGCTGCTGGATTGAAAACGGCGGCAGTGAAGGGCAGCATCTTATCTACATCCACAGGAAGAGGTGCGCGATGGAACAGGCGTCCAGTCCCGGTCAGACTTATAAAATCGTAGATGTATGCCTGCTGGCGGGAAAAATCATGCTCCAGAACGGAGCGGAAACGTATCGGGTGGAAGATACGATGACCCGCATCGCGGCCTCTTACGGCCTTCATCATACCCACAGCTTCGTGACCCCGACGGGCATTATCTTCTCCGTGGACGGCAGCGATCCGACCAAGCTGGTCCGGATCTCCACGCGGTCAACCGATTTGCACAAGGTGACGCTGGTCAACGGGCTCTCCCGCAAAATAAGCGACGGACAGCTTGACCTTCAGGAAGCGCACCGGCTGCTTCTCAAGGTGGATAAGGCCAATCTGGCCTACCCCGTGGCTATCCAGATTGCGGCGGCGGCCGTGTCCAGCGGCTGTTTTACGATCATGTTCAACGGCGGGTGGCCCGATTTTCTTCCGGCCGTCGTCACAGGCGGTCTGGGTTTTATCGGGTTCCTTATTTTCCACCAGTATGTGCAGATCAAGTTCGTAGCCGAGTTTCTGGCTTCCTTTATTATCGGCATGCTGGCCTCTCTGTTTATATGGACCGGGCTCGGACAGGAGCTGGACAAAATCATCATCGGCTCCGTTATGCCGCTTGTTCCGGGCCTGCTGATCACGAACGCCGTGAGGGATTTGATGGCGGGCCATCTCGTGTCCGGCTTGTCCAAGGGCGCGGAAGCTTTCTTGACGGCGTTTGCGATCGGAGCCGGTATCGCGGTCGTCTTTTCATTTTATTAACGGAGGAATCCTTCAATGATTGCACAACTCGTGACGAGTTATATCGCCTCCGCCGCCTTCGGCATTATTTTTAACGTTCCCCGGAATACCTTGATCCAGTGCGGTTTCGTCGGGATGATGGGCTGGCTCGTATACGTCACTCTTGTGCGGAGCGATACCAACGCCATTGTGGCCACCTTGGCCGCGGCGTTCTTCGTGACGGTGATATCCCGGGTTTTCGCCCGTCTCTACAAGACCCCCATTATCGTTTTCAGTGTGGCGGGGATCATTCCTCTCGTTCCGGGAGGCATGGCCTATGATGCGATGCGTTCTTTCGTGGAAAACGATTATAGTCTTGCCGTTCAGCTCGCCGCCAAAGCGTTTATGATTTCCGGTTCGATTGCCGCCGGTCTTATTTTTTCCGAGGTGATGAACCAGCTTTTTAAAAGGCCGAAGGCCTAGCTCGGGCAAGAAAATGAGGCAAGAAAATGAAGGATTGCCGCCTTTTGCTGCCGCAACCGAGACCATCCGTTGAGTTCACGCGGGTGGTTTTTTCATCTGAAGGCCCGGCTCGAAGCCAAAAACCCGCAAATTTTGTTCGGATTCGGGAACGCGGTGGTCCAAACCTTGTTTGCGGACGAGGAGAAGGACGTCAAAGGATTAAGGGGCGGCGGCATACGGTATTGAGCCTGCCCGCAGCTTTTGCCCATCACCCTCTCGAGGCCCGGCGGAGGCCGGTTTTGATGAAATTCTTTCTTGAAGACCTGTCCCTTCTGGCAATAAAATTCGAGGGATTATTGGAATAAACAAGCATGTATACCTGCTTAAGGAGCGGGGGCGCAGAAAGAAGTGATTTTTGTCACAAATTATTCACATGTGTAAAAAATTGTTTTTCTCTTGTCATCAAGACGGAGGTATAATAGGAGTACATAGGGTTCCGTTTCGACCTGTTCGACATTTTTCCCGATCTTGCAAGTAATGGACTCGCAGCCAAGAAAAACCTTCTTCCTTTTATGTGAAAAATGTTACAATCTTATCAGGCCGCGTGGGTTCATTTATCACGAATAGGGAAACTTATGCGAAGACAGAAGACGTCTCGATGGCTAGGCAGGGATCGAAAAATAAACGGGCTTCTATTTCAAAGCAAAGGAGGACGTTAGCTTATGTCAGAAACATCCAATCAAACCCCAAGCACTACCGAAAAAAGGGAAACGCAGGATGTCCTTGATCAGTTGATGAAGCCAGAGGTTCAGGAGTCTTTAACCGTTCTCGTGGAGAATCTGCCGAAATTGGCGGAAATGGTTACGATTCTTACCAAAGCTTACGATTTGGCTCAAAGCGTTGCGAGCGACCAAGTTCTGATCGACGACCTCAAAGGCGGTATGAACGAGTTTGTTAAGCCGATCACCGAGAAAGCCAAAGGCGTAGCTGCCGCTGCAATCGAAGCAAACGATCGCGCTCAAGCGGAACATTCCTCGATCGGTCTGTTCGGACTTCTCAAAATGCTGAAAGACCCGCAAGTACAAAAGACATTCCGTTTCGTACAGGCATTCTTGGATGTTCAAGCCGAACGGCAGCAACAGCGTTAAATCATAAGGTAAGCTGAAACAAGAATGGAGGATGAGTATGTCCAAGCATATTTTGATCTTAGGTGGCGGTTACGGCGGCTTGCTCAGCGCACTGACAGCCCGTCAACACTTGACTGCGGAAGAAGCTACGATTACGGTTGTTAACCGTTTTCCTACGCATCAAATCATTACCGAGCTGCACCGCCTGGCTGTAGGTAATCTGCACGAGAAAGCAGTTGCCCTGCCTCTGGAAAAGCTCCTGCGCGGCAAAGACATCAACCTGGAAATCGGCACGGTCGAAACGATTTCCGCGGACAGCAAGCGCGTCATCCTGTCGAACGGCAAATCGTTCGATTACGATAAGCTCGTCGTTGCCCTGGGCAGCGAAACGGCGTTCTTCGGCATTCCTGGCCTCCAGGAACACAGCTTCACGCTGAAATCCGTTAACGACGCCAACCGCATCCGCGAGCACGTGGAAGCACGCATCGAAGCTTACAGCCAGACCAAGAACAAAGCGGACGCGACATTCGTAGTCGGAGGCGGCGGTCTGACCGGTATCGAGCTTGTGGGCGAACTCGCCGACATGCTGCCTGGCCTGTGCCGCAGCAAAGGCGTCGATTTCAACGACGTCTCCCTGTACTGCGTAGAGGCGGCTCCTTCCATCCTGATGGGCTTCCATCCGGAACTGATCGAGCGCGCTACGACAAGCCTGCAGAAGCGCGGCGTAACGTTCCTGACGGGCGTTGCGATCACCGAAATGCAGGAATCCGTCGTTTCCCTGAAAGACGGAAGCACAATCGAAACCAGCACGCTCGTCTGGACAGGCGGCGTACAAGGCACTCCGGTTGTCGCTAACTCCGGCATCGAAGTGAACCGCGGCCGCGCGACGGTCAACGAGTTCATGCAGTCCACGTCCCACCCGGACGTATTCCTTGCAGGCGACTGCGCCGTGGTCTTCCCGGCCGGTGCCGAGCGTCCTTATCCGCCAACCGCACAACTGGCTTGGCAGATGGGCGAAGTGGTCGGTTACAACCTCTTCGCAGCACAGAAAGGCGCACCGATGGACGTCTTCACGCCTGTATTCTCCGGTACACTCGGAAGTCTGGGCCGCAAAGACGGAATCGGTTCGATCGGCGGCAACCAAACCCGCCTGAAAGGCCTGCCTGCATCGCTCATGAAGGAAGCAAGTAACATCCGTTACCTGTCTCACATTCATGGCCTGTTTGCACTGGCTTACTAAGAGCGGTCCGGAATCTTTCCGGAATCAACCGGTCTGAACATAAGTCCCGGCATTCTCCTTAGGGGGAGTGGCGGGGCTTTTTTTCATGCTTTTTTGAGGGGAGAAGACTTGTCCGGTTCCGCAAAAAAAGCCCGCTTAAAGAGCGGAGACGCTTCTTTAAACGGGTTACATAAGGGGGATAGTCCGGCCGCTGTGAAGGCCTGTTTTTATTTAATCACGAGCTGATCGCCGGTTACGGTGACGTCGGCCTTCAGCGCCTTGGAGAAGAAGGCGGCGGGCACATACATGTTGCCGTCTTCTTTAATGACGGCCGCTTCGCCAAGGGAGAACGGAGCCATCTTGTTGATGGTGTACGCATCTTTTCCCTTGTAAACGCTTGTCCATACCGCGCCTTTGGACAGCTCGGCGGCCCATTGCTCCTGGTTCCATTTAAGCTGGAAGCCCAGCTTCTCGGCTGTAACGCGCAGGGGAACCATGGTGGTACCTGCCGCTGTGGTGTAGAGAGAGCCCTGCTTCGCCGATAGTACTTCACCGCCCACTACTAGACGTGAGGGTGCGGAGGCATTTCCTCCCTGAGCGATGGGGACGGAGAACTCCTGGATGCCTGCCGCATAAGGGGCGATATCGTAAGGCGAGAACACGATAACCGCTTGACCGTCCTTGATCTGGAAGGACTGCGTGTCGGTAATGCCGGAGAACGCGTCCTCGAAGAAATCATCCGGATGCTTGGCGATTTCCTGACGGATCTGCTTGTCGATAATCGCTTTATAATTCTCCCCGAATAAATCTTTCAGCTCAATTTTCTGAGCTTCTTCCGCATTCAGGACGTTATAGGTATCCACACGGGGCATTCCGTGAGCGCCCCCCGTATAAACGGAGGTTACCACTCGAAGCGACAGACGGTTCGCATCTTCCTGACCGCCCGATGCGCTTACTTCAACTACCGAATCGACCGAATAAGGCATTGCCAGCTCGCTTGCGGAACCGTTGGCGGCAGCCAAGTCACCTTGAGCCTGTTTGCGCACTGCCTCCACATCTTTCATGGCATGACGGTAAATAATATCGTTAAGCTCGTCCTGATATTGCGTATCTTTCATTCCCTGTATAACGGGAATCTGAAGATTGACGCTCAGTTCGGGGGCTTCTTCCTTTATTTCTTTGGTTGTCACCTGTACAGCTCCATTTTTAACTGAAGCTGGTGCGGATACGGGTTCCGCCGCAGCGGACACAGAAGCGGCCGCAGGCGCCTGTACCGCGCTGTCCGCGTAAGAAGTTCCGGCTGAGGCCGCCAGCAGACAGGAGCCTGCCAGGCCGAGTGTCAGAAGCTTGAATGATTTTTTCATAATAAGTATCCCTCCTAGGTTGTCCGGTTTTATTATAGGCACCCCTTGCATCAAGGTGGGTTACAGAGAGGTAACATTACCCATCTGGAGCCAAACTGTAACCGGATTTTAACTTTTTAAGGACACGGACGAAGGGTTCCGGGATGATCGGACGTTAGATTATTTCCGGTGTCTTTCTCCTGAAAGTTTCAGCGTTCGGAAACAAAAGTTTAATGGAGAAGTCTGGGAAGGACATGCTATAATCGGTTTTATGGACTTTGAATAACGGTGGATATTTTCAGACCACGGCGCAGCTTCCCGAAAGGGGGTGAGGCCGATGGTCGCACTTGTGGCGTTTTATGACGTACTGCGCTGGACCGTAACGTTACTGAGCCTTGTGTTCGGTATCCGTAAGCTCTACCGCTGGGCGCGTCGTAAATTCCGGAACAAGCGAAAAAACCACCGCTAAGTAGGTTAGGAGACCTCATCGGTGGTTTTCGCTTGCATTTCATTTAGTTGTGCTTGCGCGCCGTGGTGTTCCACAGCCTTTCGGGTCCTAAAGAGTTTTCACCGCGCCAACGGTGAAGGCTCTTTTTAGTATAGATAGCAAAAAGAAACTTTATACACTAATTCAGTACTACGTTAAACGCAGTGTTATACACAGTATAGCATAATTTTTGGAACGAGAGAAGTTGGTTGAGTGTGTAGTTCATATAAACTATCACCCCTGTTGTGGGCATGAATGGACTTGAACGAGATGTATAATATTCCTCGCCATTGTCGATTTTGAAAAATAGGCTGTTCAAGCCGGAGTTGACAAAACCGACAACCTGTAACTATAATAGTTACATGTAAGAGGCAATGTACTACGAAATCATTATCCGGGAGGAATCCGTTATGAAAATAGCTATTATCGGCGCAAGCGGCAAAGCCGGCAGCCGTATTTTGAAAGAAGCGCAGGACAGAGGGCATGAAGTTACCGCAATCGTAAGAGACGCGGCTAAAGTAAGCGCGGAAGGCGCAGCCCTTCTGGAAAAGGACCTGTTCGATCTGACCGCATCCGATCTGAAAGCATTCGATATCGTCGTTAACGCTTTCGGAGCGGCGCCGGGCCAGGAACATCTCCATGTAGACGCGGGCAACGTGCTGATCGAAGCACTGAAAGGCACTCCGGAGACGAAATTGATCGTCGTCGGGGGAGCGGGCAGCCTGTTCGTGGACGAAGCGAAAACGACGCGCGTGCTGGAAACGCCGGATTTCCCGTCCGCCTATTTTGCGACGGCTTCAAATCAGGGCAAAAACCTGGAGATTCTGCAAAACACCGAGGGAATCAAATGGACGTTCGTCAGTCCGTCCGCTATCTTCGCACTCGGCAAGAGAACAGGGCAGTACCGTACGGGCAAGGATAACCTGCTCGTTAACTCCAAAGGCGAAAGCTATGTGAGTTATGAAGATTATGCGGCCGCCGTTTTGGATGAGATTGAACAGCCGAAGCATATAAATGAGCGTTTTACTGTCGTATCCGAATCTTAATGAATTGTCAGAACCGCCCGTGCACTGCGCACCGGCGGTTTTTTGCTTTTGCCGGGAACAGGTAAAAAAGAGAAGCTCGTGACTTTTGAAAAGGAGGGGAGTATGGTGGATAATAGAACTATTCCCTAGCGGTTTACTTATCGTTTACGAGAACGGACAGGTGAGACAGGATGCCCATTTCACGAAAATATATAAGCAAGTACTGGAAGCCCTTCAGCGCTGCGGTCGCTTTTCTGACACTGGAAGCCTTGTGCGATCTCACGCTGCCGACGCTGATGTCCAAAATCATCGATGTAGGCGTAGCGGGCAAACAGATGGATTACGTGTGGCGGATAGGCGGCGTTATGCTGCTGGTAACCGCGCTGGGGGCCATTTCGGCGTCGATCCGCAATGTGATCTCGAGTCATGTCTCGCAGAAGTTCGGGGCCGAGCTGAGGTCGGATTTATTCCGCAAAATCCAGTCCCTGTCTTTTGAAAATATTGACCGGTTCGATCGGGCGTCACTGGTCACCCGGTTGACCAACGACGTTACGCAGGTTCAAATGTTCGTGAACGGCCTGATGCGCGTATTCGTCAAAGCGCCGCTGCTCTGCATCGGAAGCTTGATTATGGCGGCGCGTCTGAATCCGCCGCTCTCCGTCATTCTGGCTGTTGTCGTTCCCGTGGTCGGCATCCTGATCGCAATCAATATGAAGGTGGGCTTTCCTTACTTTATCAAGGTGCAGCAGGCGCTCGACCGGGTTAACGGGATTATGCGGGAGTATTTGTCCGGTGTCCGGGTCGTCAAAGCCTTCAACCGGTTCGGTTACGAAGTCGGCAAATTCGGCGGAGCGAACGAAGAGTACCGTTCCCGGTCGGTTACAGCCATGCGGGTCATGTCGGCCTTTAACCCGGGGATTACGCTGACCGTTAATTTCGGGATTGTGGCTGTCTTATGGCTAGGCGGTCTTCGTGTAGATCAGGGCCAGATGCAGGCCGGGCACATTATCGCTTTCGTCAATTACATGACGCAGATTTTGTTCTCGCTCATGCTGATTTCCATGGTGTTCAACATGTTTGTGCGCGCGCGGGCTTCCGCGGGCCGGATCGGCGAAATTTTCGCGGAGGAGAATACGATGGCTGCGCAAATTCCGGCCACAGCGGCAGCCGGCGGAGGCGCGGCAAGCTCCGAGGATAAGCCGGCATCAGGTACGCAGACGGGAATGCGGACCGGTACGCATTCGGGGGCGCGGCCAGCCCCGCAGACCGGCGGGACAACGACCGGACAGACAGCCCCACAGCCGGGGGCCTTGGCTAACCCGGCCTATCCGGGAGGCTTCACGGCCGGCGGCCGAAACCCGGATGCTGCGGCTCCATCCGCCCCGCAGACCGGGGGAAGCGTCGAGTTCGAGAACGTCACGTTCTCGTACGAGGGAACATCCGGCGAGCCGGTGCTGAGGCGGATCACCTTCTCCTGCGAGCCCGGACAGACCGTCGGCATCATCGGTTCCACGGGCTCCGGCAAAAGCACGCTCGTCAGCCTCATTCCCCGGTTCTATGACGCGGTGTCCGGAACCGTCAAAGTGAACGGTACCGATGTCAGAGAACTGGAGCCGAGCCGCCTGCGCGAGAAGATCGCCGTCGTGCCCCAGAAAACCGTGCTGTTCACCGGCACGGTGGCCGATAATCTCCGCTGGGGCAAAGAAGACGCCTCGCCGGAGGAGATGGAGCATGCGGCCCGGATGGCCGAGGCCCACGAGTTCATAGCCGCTTCGCCCGAAGGCTATGAAACCAGGCTCGGGCAGGGAGGCGTGAACTTCTCCGGCGGCCAGAAACAGCGGCTTTCGATTGCGCGCGCCATCGTGAGAAAGCCGGAGATTCTTATCCTCGACGACTGCACTAGCGCCGTCGATGCCGCCACGGAAGCGCGGATCAAGGACGCGCTGAAGAAATACGCCGAGGGGCTCACCTGCCTGCTGATCGCCCAGCGGATCACGTCCGTCATGGACGCGGATAAAATCGTCGTGCTGGACCGCGGCGAGATTGTAGGCTCCGGCACGCATGACGAGCTGCTCGGAAGCTGCCGAGTCTACCGGGAAATCTTCCAGTCGTAAATGGGAAAGGAGGTCGGTTGACATGGCAGCTTCCCAAGAACGGCCGGGCGGCCAGAACCCTCCCGGCAGCCCCGTGACAGTCTCGCCCAGAGGAGGGCCGGGGCACGGAGGAATGCGCGGCCGCGGACCGGTCGTGAAGCCGAAGAACTTCAAAGGGACCTTGCGCAGGCTGTGGGCTTATTTCGGCAGCGAGCGGAAGCTGCTGACGGTCGTTTTCGCCCTGATTCTGATCGGAGCGGCTCTCACTCTGGTGGGGCCTTATCTGATCGGGGTCTCCGTGGATGCGATGTCTCATCCGGAACAAGGCGTCGATTTCGGCATCCTGAAGACGATGGTACTGGTCCTCTTGCTGGCGTACCTCATCGACGCGGTGTTCACCTTCCTCCAGAGCTGGCTTATGGCAGGTGTATCGCAGCGGATTGTGATGCGGCTGCGGGGAGCTCTTTTCGCCAAGCTTCAGAAGCTTCCGGTCGCTTACTTCGATACCCGGCCTCACGGGGAATTGATGAGCCGCCTGTCCAACGATATCGACAATGTGAGCAGCACGATTTCGCAGTCCACCACGCAGCTTATGAGCGGCATCATTGCGATTGTCGGCTCTCTGACGATGATGCTCGTGCTCAGTCCGACGCTGACGCTGGCCAGCCTGGTTACCGTGCCGATCCTGTTCGTGCTGACCCGGACCATTACGAAGAAAACAAGCGTCCTGTTCAAAAACCAGCAGATCCAGCTCGGCAAACTGAACGGACATATTGAAGAGACCATATCCGGTCTCCAGGTCGTCAAAGCGTTTAATCACGAAGAAAAGGCGATTGCGGAGTTCGAACAGGTTAATGCGGAGCTGTGCGAGGTAGGGCTCAAGGCGCAAATCCGCTCCGGATTCCTGATGCCTCTGCTTAACGTCATTAATAATATCGGCTTTGCCGCTGTAGCCCTGGTCGGGGGGATTCTCGCCGTGCGCGGGGATATTACCGTCGGGGTTATCGCGAGTTTTTTAAGCTATTCGCGGCAGTTTGTCCGGCCGTTGAACGATCTCGCCAATATTTTCAATATTCTCCAGTCCGGTGTGGCGGGGGCGGAGCGGGTGTTCGAGGTCATAGACGAGAAAGAGGAGCCCTCCGATTCCGTGGAGGCTGTCGAGCTTCTTCATCCGAAGGGACACGTCGTTTTTGAACATGTAAGCTTCGGCTACCGCCCGGATGTGCCCATTCTGAAAAACGTAAGCTTCGATTCCGCCCAAGGCAGCTCCACGGCGCTTGTCGGCCCGACGGGGGCGGGCAAGACGACTATCGTCAACCTTTTGACAAGGTTTTACGATGTTACCGGGGGGCGCATTCTGATCGACGGGCGGGATATCCGCGAGTATACGCGGGACAGCCTGCGGAGGACGTTCGGTATCGTGCTCCAGGATACGTACCTTTTCTCGGGGACGATCAAGGAAAATATCAAGTACGGCAGGCCGGATGCCACGGATGCCGAGGTCGAAGCCGCAGCCGCCATGGCTAACGCGGACGTGTTCATTAACCGGCTTCCCGCGAAATACGAAACCCTCCTGTCGGAGAACGGCGGGAATTTAAGCCAGGGCCAGAGGCAGCTTCTTGCGATTGCCCGGGTCATTCTGGCGAAGCCTTCTATCCTCATTCTGGACGAAGCGACCAGCAGCATCGACACGCGTACGGAGCTTCATATCCAGGATGCGCTGCTCAAGGTTATGCAGGACCGGACCAGCTTTATTATCGCGCACAGGCTGAATACAATCCGGGATGCGGATACCATTATGGTCATCGACCACGGAGAAATTGTGGAAAAAGGCGCGCACGACTCGCTGATCGGACAGCAGGGCGTGTATTCCCGGATGTTTTACAACCAGTTCAAAAATGTAGAAGGCGCCGTCTAAAAAACGATGCCCGGGTACATGGTCTGAAAACGATCCGGGAGATAGCGAAAATGTTCCTTGTGGAACAATTTACGCCGTTAAGGATCGAAAGCTTGCCAATCGGAAGGAGAGAGCTGTTATGCTGTTTTATTTCACTGCCGCCTTGGTTGCAGCTGTCGACCAGTTTGCGAAAGCTTTGATCCGCGCCACGATGGCGGTCGGGGAATCCGTTCCGTTCTGGGGGAGCATGGCGCTTACGCATTATGAGAACAGCGGGATGGCCGGAAGCAGGTTTCAGGGATACGCGCGCGTATTTGCCGTACTGGCGGTTGTGTTCATCGCCATTGTGCTTTACTATCGCCGCAAAGGGGAAATCCAGGGCCCGCTGATGGATGCGAGCATGGGATTTCTGACGGGAGGCGCAGCGGGAAATGCCATCGACCGTTTCTGGTTCGGCAAAGTGACGGATTTTCTTGAATTCCGTCCCGGCGGGGGCATTCTGAATCTGGCCGATATCGCGATTAACATCGGCGTTGTTCTTTTCCTGATCGGGGGCATTCTGGACTACTACCGGAAAAAGCAGAACCCGCTCGCCGCCGGGGAAGAGCAGGGGTGACCCGGTCTGCTTTTCGTTTGATTTTTCTCACGGCAGGGTTCCGCAAAACAGAGGTTTTGTAACATCACCGGGATTTGCAGGTGCGGCCGCTCTTTTCAAGGCAATTATCGTCGTCAATAATGAAGGTGTATAAAGACTTTTCCGGTCTGCGGAGGAGTCTTTTTTTACGAACAGGGTTTGGTGTTTTGTCTAAAGGTCTTGAATCAGACAATGTTCGTCTCTCAGTTCCTCCCGGTTTCCTATGGTTGGGAAATAATCCGGAGGATGATATAATCGGCAGATAGAACGAACGTTCGCGGAACGGGTATTTATAAAAAAGGGCGGTGAGGGAATGAGCGGTGAAGTAAGAATTTCAGTCCGTACTCTGGTGGAATATGCTTACCGGAGCGGCAGTATCGAATCCGGCTTCCGGACCGCCACGGCATTAACCGAAGGAACCAAGGCCCATCAGAAGGTGCAGAAAACTTACGGGGACAGCGACCAGAAAGAAGTTTTCCTGCAAACGGAAATCCTCTTAGACGGGATGGTATTTATGCTGGAGGGCCGCTGCGACGGGCTGCTTTTCGATGATGACGGCGGTGAGGTTACGATTGACGAGATCAAATCTTCGACGGGCGATCCCCGGCTTGTGGAGGAAAACCGCCATCCCGTTCACTGGGCCCAGGCGGTCTGTTACGCCTATATGTATGCGCGGCAGAACGGTAGGGACCACATGAAAGTCCAGCTGACGTATGTCCAGGTCGGGACGGAGGAACAGCAGCGGTACGTCAGGGAATATTCCTATAACGAAATGGAGGCCGCCGTGCTGGAAGCCGTGCGTCTTTATGCTCCTTACGCGGCCATGCAGCTGCAGAACCGCCGGGAACGGGACGCCAGCATCAGGGAGCTGCCCTTTCCCTATCCGGCCTACCGGGAAGGACAGCGGCAGTTCGCCGGATCGGTCTACAAAACGATCAAAGACGGCCACAAGCTGTTCGCGAATGCGCCTACCGGCACGGGCAAAACCATTTCGACCCTTTTTCCGTCCGTTAAAGCGGTGGGTGAAGGACTGCTCCAGCGGATTTTTTATCTGACGGCGAAGACGCTGACGCGTACGGCCGCGGAGGAAGCTTTTTCCCTCATGATCGAACGGGGTCTTCATATGCGTACCGTCACGCTGACGGCGAAAGACAAGATTTGTTTCCGTGAAGAGGTGGATTGCAGGAAGGAAATGTGCGAGTTTGCCGACGGGTATTATGACCGGGTGAACGGGGCTGTCCTGGACATGCTGTCCCATGAAAAGCTGATGAACCGGAGCGTCATCGAGAAATACGCGCGCAAGCACAAAGTGTGTCCGTTCGAGTTTTCGCTTGATGCGGCTTATGCGGCCGACGCGGTTATCTGCGACTACAATTATATTTTCGACCCTAAAGTATATCTCAAGCGGCTTCCGGAGGAAGTGAAAAAGCAGACGGCGCTTCTGATCGACGAGGCGCACAATCTTGTGGACCGCGGCAGAGAGATGTTTTCCGCCGAGTTGACGAAAGCCCCTTTTCTGCAGCTGAAAAGGGATTTCAAGGGGCGGAACTCCGCCGTGGAAGCCGCGGCCAAGGCCGTGAACGACTATTTCATCGCCTTCCGCAAGGAACAGGGCAGCGGCGGAAGCTTCGTGCTCCGGGAAGTGGCGGAAGAGCTGCCGGTCCTGCTGGAGGCGTTCGCGCAGCAGGCGGAGCGGGAGCTCTCCGCTCCCGGGCAGGGCGGCGAGGCGCAGGAGCTTCTGCTCGACACCTACTTCGCGGTGCAGAGCTTTCTGCGCACGGCGAAGTATTACGACGAGCGGTATGTGACTCTCGCCGAGGTGCAGCGCAGCGATGTGCGGCTCAAGCTGCTCTGCCTGGACCCTTCCGCGCTGCTGGCGCAGATGGGGAAAGGGTATCGGGCGCATGTGTTCTTCTCCGCCACACTGTCGCCTTTTTCCTACTACATGGATATGCTGGGCGGCGGAGAGGACGATTACACGGTGGCGATTCCGTGGCCGTTCCGGCAGGAGCAGCTCGATGTATGGATCGAGCCGCTTTCCACCCGCTACAAGGACCGGGACAAGACCAAGCTGCCGATCTCGCGGCTTCTGGGAAAGCTCGTCCGCGAGAAACCGGGCAATTATCTCGTCTTCTTCCCTTCTTACGAATACATGCGGGAGGTGGCCACTCTTTTCCTGGAACAGGAGAGGGGGCCGCAATCCGGCGCAGCGGTTAACGGAGAAGCGGGCGGCACAGAAGCGGCTTCGGGGACTGCTTCCGGAGACGGCATAGAGGCCGGCGTGACGGGTACGGTAAAAGCCGGCTTGGCTGATGATTTAATAAGCGGCGGTTCGGAAGCCGGCTTAAACAACGGCCCCGGAACCGGACTGTCCATCGGCGCTTTAGCGGGCATGGAAACCGATGCCTCAACCGATACGGGAACCCGAACGGAGCTCACCGTGGATGATACCGGTGGAATTGCCGGCGGCGCACCCGAAAAAAGCCTTTTCGAAGCGGTGGAAATCTTGCTTCAAGACCGGCTGCCGGCTTCGGATGAGAGCGGCGGCGGGTCTATCCTAGCGGAGGGAGCGAGTACCGGCGGCTCCGGCGATGAAGCCGGAAGCGGGGACCGCGGAAGCCGCATGCTGCGCATCCTGGTCCAGCAGCCGTCGATGCCGGAGGAGGAGCGGGAATCCTTTCTCGCATCCTTCCGGGCGGACTCTTCCCGCACTCTGATCGGCTTTGCCGTCATGGGCGGGATTTTCTCCGAAGGCATCGACCTGAGGGGCGACCGGCTTACGGGCGTGGTCGTGGTGGGTGTAGGGCTACCCCAGGTAGGGCCGGAGCGGAATTTGATCAAAGAGCATTTTGACCGGGACGGCCGAAGCGGCTTCGATTACGCGTATGTATTCCCGGGCATGAATAAAGTCATGCAGGCCGGCGGCCGTCTGATCCGGACGGAGAACGACTATGGAACGCTGGTCCTGATCGACGACCGCTTCCTGCAAAGGCGCTACCAGTCTCTTCTCCCGCCAGAGTGGCGGCATTTTACGATCCCCGGTCAGAAGAATGAACGGGCTCATTAGCTTTTTAGACTATTTGTCAGCATTCTTCTCGTATTTATCCTGGTGTTCTTTCTTCATGCGGATATAGTCTTCGTCCTTCTTCGCGATTTCCCATTGAGCTTTAAATATAGCGGCGGACTCCGCTTTTACGGGATCGTTCTGGTAGGGCAGGATCGAACCGTCTTCTTGGGAATATTTCCGGCCTCCCTTGTGGTTCGTGTAACGCCTGGCGCGCGTATAGCCCATCTGGAGAAATTTTCTCGCCATGTCCATTCCGATAAAATCACCTGATTTTTTATAATCCAGAAACAGGTCATAAATTTTCCCGGAAGATTCCTTCGCGATTTCCGGCGTTTTAAACCGCCAGTGCGGCAAAATCTCGCTCTTATAGGGCTCGACGAGCAGGACGCCTTGTTCTCCGCGGCCTACGGTGTACAGCTCCGGTTTTTTACGGAGGTCCAGATGCTCGTAATCCAGCGAATAGTCGAATTTTTTAGCCATGAGGGACGCTCCTTCCGATATCTTTGGATAGATTGGGCTTGAGGTAAAAGCACAAAAAAAGACCACGCGAGTGTTTCGCGTAGTCTTTTTTACCCTGTAAGTCAGGTTAGCTTAGGGTTAAGCCCGTTTGCTTCCCATAGAACGCAGGATCAGGCTGACGATGAATACCAGTACGATACCACCGATCAAAGCAGGGAAGAAGTAGAATCCTCCGACTTCAGGACCCCAGTTGCCAAGCAGCAGACCGCCGAGCCATGCGCCCAAGAAACCTGCGATAATGTTGCCGATAATGCCGCCGGGAATATCTTTACCGATAATCATGCCGGCTAACCAACCGATGATACCACCGATAATTAATGACCATAAGAAACTCATCTAGATTACCTCCTAAATGTTTATGTTTTAGTTTGTGTTACCTGGTTGCTTAGTATTAACCTCATTGCTTTTTCTTTAATCAGGTTTGCAAAAGTTACCACGAAAATTGTTTTCCTAAAAGAATTGGAAAATAACTTGCACTTGGAAATTGCCTATGGTAAGATGAAGTCAATCGAGTATTTGAAACCTGGAATTCACTTATTATAAAGGGTTATCATTTGTGAGATGGAGCCTTTTATAATATGTGAATTTTTATTTGCTTCAAGAGTAAAAAGAACATGTTAAATTTAATTTCTAGGAGGTACCACACATGCAAACTGGTACAGTTAAATGGTTCAACGCTGAAAAAGGCTTTGGTTTTATCGAAGTTGAAGGCGGCAACGATGTATTCGTACACTTCTCCGCAATCCAAGGCGAAGGCTTCAAGTCCCTGGACGAAGGCCAACGCGTTGAGTTCAACGTAGTTCAAGGCAACCGCGGACCGCAAGCTGAGAACGTTGTTAAGCTGTAATTTCAGCTAAACGAAAGAAGCTGTTCACAACCTTATGTTGTGGACAGCTTCTTTGTTTTATCCCGGGAAATGATGGGGCTCTTATTTGATTTTGCCGATGGATAAACTGACTTTATAATTGCCGTACTTCAACAAATCGTCGAGGAAGGCATTGAGATCCTCGTTGCTTCCGACCTGCACACGCAGCCAGTAACAGCCCTCTCCGCTGACACGGTGGGCTTCCAGAATGCGGGAGTCGCGGGAGGCGAACGTTTGCAGATCACCGTGGGCGTTTTGGGATTTCAGAAATACCGTGACCATGGCGTGCACCGTAAGGCCGAGCTTTTCCGGATTCCACTTGAGGGTCCGTCCCTCGATAATGCCCCAGTCTTCCAGCTTCCGTATTCTTGCTCCTACCGCCTGGCCGGTCAAATGAACCTTGAGGCCGATCTCTTTATTCGAGCGGGTCGCCTCCTCCAGAAGGCACTGCAAAATCTTGTGATCCGTCTCATCAATGCTGAACATGTCCATCCGCCTTCCGAATACTTTCATGGTGAAAAAGGGACAACCTCAGATCTTTCACGGGGTTCTTTCCGGAGCCGCTCCTCTTTTTATAAAATTGTATCAAATCCTTTTTTAAAAAGATATTGGTACTTATGGAGGCGATTTTATGAAAATCCGTTTGATACGCAACGCAACGCTGTGGCTGGAATACGGAGGCCGGCGCATTCTCGTGGATCCGATGCTGAGCGGAGCCGGGGCCAACCCGCCGATCCCGAACACGGCCAACGACCGACGCAACCCGCTCGTGCCGCTTCCGGTACCCGTGGAAGAGCTGCTGGAGCCGGACCTGGTGCTGATCACGCATCTGCACCCTGATCACTGGGACGCGGAGGCCGCCGGAAGGCTGCCCAAGGGAACGCCCGTCCTGTGCCAGCCGGGGGACGCGGAGCCGCTTGCGGAGCAGGGCTTCACGGCCGTATCGGCCGTAGAGGAGGAGACGGCCTGGCGCGGTCTGCGCATCGCGCGTACATCCGGCCAGCACGGAACCGGCGACATCGGCGCAGCCATGGGTCCGGTGTCGGGCTTCGTGCTCCGCGCGGAAGGAGAGCCGGCGGTCTATATCGCCGGCGATACGATCTACTGCGCCGAAGTGGCGGAGGCGCTGGAGAGGCATCGGCCTGCGGTAACGGTCGTGAACGCAGGCGGGGCCCTTTTCACGGCCGGCGATCCGATCACGATGACGGCCGACGATGTGGTCGCCGTTTGCCGCAAAGCGCCGCAAACGCGGGTGATCGCCGTGCACATGGAGGCGATCAATCACTGCCTCCTGACGCGCGAGGCTCTTCTTGCGCGCCTGGAGGAGGAGGGGCTGTCGGAACGGACCGACGTTCCGGCGGACGGGCAGTGGCTCGAGGCCGCGGGAGCCGCGACCAACTAAACAAAGCATGCCCGGGTCTTAAAACCGGGGCATGCTTTGTTTTTCTTTTGCCGCTGCTTCTCCTGCCGACGGTTAGGGCCCGCTACCGGGCGGTAAAGGTATACCGGTATGTAACGAGTGTGTCCGACGTGTAGTAGTTGTCGAGCTTTTTTTTCTCGCCGGGTGTGATTATGACGTTGTCATACGATTTTTCATGAACGACTTGTCCTTGGGCATCATAGGTAGTGAAGGTCAGGCTGCCCTGGAATGTATACGAGGAGCTGTAATTTCCGACATATACCCGGATATCGTAAGAGTCGTCTTCGGAAAAAGCGCTCGCGGCAACGGCCAGACGGTCGATATCTTCCCGGACCTCGGACTTGCTCATCCGTTCCCGGTAATGTCGGTCGAGCTCCGAACGCATCGACTCGTCGATTTTATGGGCCCCGTGGGTGATGGCGGCGATCGGAATGGTCGAAGCGATGTACAAAAGGAGCACGGCTCCGCCGGCGCTGCGGAGGATCGTCCGCTTGTCGTAATCGCCCGCGATAAGGGCGATAAAAGTTGAACCAGTAAAATTTGCGAATGTCAGGCTCGAATAAACCGCGAAGGAGAAATTCCGATGGCTGTTTTACGACCGTATTTGTACAGTGAAAATGCGAGGGAGCAGGGAGAGTTTTATGCCCGGGCCCTCCAAGGGGAAATTGTGAGCATTCAAACTTTCGGGGATGCACCCGTCCAATACGGGCAGGACCGCGACCGGGTGATGCATCTGGTGCTACAGGCGTGCGGGCTAACGTTCTACATGGCGGATGGCGATGGGGTAGAGAGGGGCAGCGGACTGGACCTTACGCTTGAATTCGGCACCGATGCCGAAGCGGAGCAGGTCTTCGGCGCACTTTCGGAGGGCGGCAAAGTCCTGATGCCTCTGCAGAGGATGTTCTGGGGCACGATGTTCGGCAGGATCGAGGATGCCTACGGCGTCCGCTGGCAGATTGCGACGGAGTCTGCGATTAATCAGGTTGAGGCTTGACAGGAAAACCAAAGTCAGCTAGACTAACTTATATAACAAGGTAGTTATCGATAAAGACTCCTTGTTTTCTTTCTTGGTTACTACATTGTAATGCAAGTTAGAAGCACAAATGAATAAGTGCGGATTGAGGGGATGATTTACATTTCTACGTACACACAGATGTTAAAGGGGATCCTGGAGGGGTGTATTCTCGCAATCATCTCGCAGAATGAAGTCTACGGTTACGAACTGTCCCGGAAGCTTCAGGAAAGCGGATTCGACTATGTCAGCGAAGGAAGCATTTATCCGCTGCTGCTCCGCATGCAGAAGGAGAAATGGATTGAGGGCTATATGAAGGCCGACAGGCGTTCCGGAGGCCCTCCAAGGAAATATTACCGGCTTACGAAAGCGGGCGGGGAGGTGCTGGCTCAGTTCCATGACAACTGGAGCGCAATGAAGCGGAGTGTGGATCACATTTTAGAAGGAGGGCAATCTCGATGAATACAAGTCAAATGAGTGCTGAAAATGCCAAGCTGCAGCAGCAGCTCAATGAGGAAAATAAAAAGTACTACGGAGGCATGCTTGTTTATATCCGCACGAGCGATATCGATGAGAGACAGGGGGAAGAACTGCTCCTTGAAATGCTTCAGCACTTGCTGCAGGCGCAGAAGGAAGGACGCAGCGCCCGCGTCGTATTCGGAACCGATCCTCTCGAATACTGTAAGGATCTTGTTTCCCAGCTGCCTTCTCGGGGACGAGCGGAGCGGTTCCGCATGGTTGTTATGATCCCCTGGATCACCCTTACCTGGATGTTCCTGGCCTACGCCGTTACCGGCTTTTTAACGATAATGGCGGGTGCCGGGATCGGGCGAATGAACGAAGTCAGCCCGGCTTTTCTGTTTATTGCCGCCGTTGACTCTATCCTTGTGGTGAAGGTGGTTCTTGCTCTGATGAATAAAACCGCCTTTAACGGGAGCGAGCGTAAATTTCGTCTGCTTTTCCTGCTGCTGTACATCGTAAGTATCGGAGCGGTGACTGCTGCCGGGTTGCTTTTAAAGCCTTACCTGCCTGTCTTTACCGTATCGCCCTGGATTTCTTTGCTGATTTTTGCGGCCGGATATGCCGGACAGAAAGTGATGTTTGGTGGCAGGGGAAAAAGGAGAGGAATGGGGGCTGCGGGATAGATTCCGTTCTCAGGATGAAATAAACCGTAACGGAGTCATCATTCTAAAGGATGATTCCGTTTTTTTCTTAGTAAAAAAATGGTCTGTAAGCGTTGACATAACCGATTTTACCGCTTATGATATGAAATAAGTTAATAATTTGTGACGGAGAACCGGAGATTCACGTAAGTTGCAAGGTCTAAGAGGCCTCGCAATTTATGTGAATTTTTTTTCTGTCAAATTATAATGGCTATCCGTCGTTTTTACCTGATGCGCTCCTTCAAAGAGAACTTTCATCGGTGAAGCCGGGAACCGGTTCAAGCTGCAGATGAACCTCCGGACGGGTAGGGTACAGAGCACGATTGAGAGAGAGGGGTATGCCGCTTGCCAAGTCATGAAAGCGTTTTATCAAAAAAGAAAAGATGGCGGGAAAACGCGCTTGCGTATTTCTTTCTGGCGCCGTCCCTGATTATTTTCGCCACCTTTTTGTTCTACCCGATGCTGAGATCGGTTTACCTGAGTATGACGCTCACCGATCCGAGGGGGCGTGTAGCCGAATTTGTATGGTTTGATAACTTCGTCGATTTGTTCCAGTCGGGCCAGTTTTATTCGGATCTGAAAGTGACGCTGCTCTTTATTTTATATACCGTGCCGACTAGTATCATCTGGGCTCTGCTCCTGGCGGCCATTACACACAACAAGCTGAAAGGGATGAAGATTTTCCAGTTCGTGTTTTCCCTGCCTCTCGTCATTTCGGTAGGTACGGGCTCGATCATCTGGCTGCTGCTGTTTCACCCTACGGCCGGCATGCTCAACTACTTCCTGAGCCTGGTTCATATTCAGGCCATCCCGTGGCTGACCGATCCCGCGTGGGCGCTGGTCTCCGTTTCCCTCATGACCGTCTGGATGAACATGGGCTTCCTCTTTATCGTCCTGTCCAGCGGCATGCAGGGAGTGCCGGAGGAAATTTACGAGAGCGCCAAAATCGACGGCTCGGGTCCGGTGCGCACCTTCATCCAGATCGTTCTGCCGCTGTTGTCCCCGACGCTGTTCTTCGCTCTTATCGTATCGGTGATCGGAGCGTTCCAGGCGTTCGGACAAATCAACATCCTGACTAAAGGCGGACCGATGGGCTCGACGAATGTGGTCGTATACTCCATCTACCAGGAAGCCTTCGTCAACTTCCGTTTCGGAACGGGAAGCGCCGAGGCGCTCATTCTCTTCTTTATCATTCTGATATTGACCGTTCTGCAGTTTACGGTTCTGGAAAAGAAGGTGCATTATCAATGATCGCACGGAGACTGAACAACACGCTGCTCTACCTGCTTCTTATCGTGCTGGCCCTAGTGGTCCTGTACCCGCTTCTGTTCACGGTCTTCTCTTCGTTCATGACGGAGCAGGAGGTTTCCAAATTCCCGCCGGCGCTTGTGCCGAGCCAGCTTTACTGGGGGAATTTTAAAGCCGCAATCGACAACGTCCCGGTCTTTCAGTTCATTCTGAACAGCTTTATCGTGTCGTCGGCGATTATGGTCAGTCAGGTTATTACGTCCGCCATGGCGGCTTACGCGTTCTCTTTTCTGAATTTCACGGGAAAAAATGCCCTGTTCATGGTTTTCCTGGCCACCATGATGATCCCGTGGGAAGTCACCATCATCCCGAACTACCTGACGATCAAGTCTTGGGGATGGATGGACAGCTACCCGGGCCTGATCGTGCCTTTCATGGCGGCGGCCTTCGGCGTGTTCCTGCTCCGCCAGTTTTTCCTCCAGCTGCCGCACGAATTGTTCGATGCGGCGAAGATCGACGGATGCGGACACTGGCGGAACTTCTTCTCCATCGTGCTGCCGCTCTCCAAGCCGGCTTTGTCCACGCTTGCCGTCTATGAGTTCCTGACGCACTGGAACAGCTACCTTTGGCCTTTGCTTATCACGAACAAGGTGTCCATGCGGACCGTTCAAATCGGCGTCGCCATGCTCCAGCATGCGGAAGTCATGTCGTGGAACATGATTCTCGCGGGAATCACCATCGTCCTCCTGCCGTCTTTCCTGCTGCTCGCGCTGGGCGTCAAGCAGCTCGTAAGGGGCATTACGGCCGGTGCGGTCAAAGGCTGACGGAGCTTCACTCTGATGTCTGATCTGCCGCCGGTCTTCCGGCGGCGGATAATTCATAAATAAACCAAACCAATCTTGTTTAACTAGGGGGAAGAAATAGCTATGAATAAAAAAGGGATGGCTGCTTCTTTATTGACGGCTGTTATGCTCGTCTCCGCCGGCTGCGGCGGATCGGACACCGCCGGTACGGGCGACAAAGGAAGCAAGGACAGCGGCTCCGGCAGCGGACCGAAGAAAGTTGTTTTCTGGCACGCCATGGGCGGAGCCAACACGAAAGTCGTCGACCAGCTCGTGGCCGATTACAACGCTTCCCAAGACAAAATTAAAGTGGAAGCGGTATTCCAAGGCTCCTATGACGACCTGCTCAGCAAACTGAAAGCTTCGATGGGTACGAAAGAAGGCCCTTCCGTCGTTCAAATGTACGAAATCGGAAGCCGCTTCATGATCGACTCCAAGATGGTTACCCCTATGCAAAATTTCATAGATGCGGACAAATACGATCTGACGCAGCTGGAGCCGAATATCACCGGCTACTACACGTTTAACGACAAGCTGTTCTCCATGCCGTTCAACACGTCCAATCCGGTTCTCTACTATAATAAGGACTTGTTTAAAGCGGCCGGACTCGACCCGGAAAAGCCGCCAGCCACCTACGAAGAGTTCCAGAAAGCGGCCGAAGCCATTTCGAAAACGGGCAAGGCGACCGGCGGTAACTTCGCGATTTACGGCTGGTTTATGGAGCAGTTTTTCGCCAATCAGGGAGCGGAATATATCAACAACGGCAACGGCCGCAAAGAGATGGCGACCCAGTCGCTCGTCAATTCCGAAGCGGGCGTCCAGACGCTGACCTGGTGGAAGAGCATGGTGGACGGCAAAGCGATGAACAACCTGGGCCGTAAAACGGACGACTCCAAGAAAGCTTTCTCCGCCGGCCAAGTCGGCATGATTCTCGATTCCACGGCAGTCCTGAAGGGTCTTGTGGACAGCTCCAAAGGCAAGTTCGAAGTCGGAACCGGCTTCCTGCCGAAACCGGCCAACGCCAAAGACGGAGGCGTCGTTGTAGGCGGAGCGAGCCTGTGGATCATGAACGACCGTGCGGACGACGAGCAGAAAGCGACCTGGGACTTCATCAAGTTCCTGACTTCGCCTAAAGAGCAGGCGTACTGGCACATCAACACCGGCTACTTCCCGATCACGAAGAAGGCGTACGACGAGCAGAGCGTCAAAGACAACTTGAAAAGTTTCCCGCAGTTCCAGACCGCTGTCGACCAGCTCCACCAGACGAAGCTGAACACGGCTACTCAGGGCGCCGTCATGGGCGTATTCCCGGAAGCCAGACAGATTGTCGAAGGGGCGATCGAGGAAGTGCTGAACAACAAGAAGTCTCCGAAGGACGCCTTGGATGCGGCCGCGAGGGATATCACGTCGAAGATCGAGAAGTACAACAAAACCGTCAAATAAAAGAAGGGATAACGTCCGGTAGATTTCCATTTCTTTGTTAAAAATAGGCCGGAAATCCGTTGACAGATGAAGCGGACCGAACTATGATAGGGTACAAGTTAATACTATGTGACGGAGACTAAGAGACTCACATAAGTTGCTTGTCTAGCGACAGGTGGCTTATGTGTTTTTTCTATTCGCCGTAAAGGACTTAACGATTTTGTAAAGCCGTATGGAATTGCCCGCGAGAGGATATTTTATCCGGGAAAGAGAAGTACACTTAGGAAGACGGCGGATTACGTCCACAGATTCCATCACAACGACGCTTCGGAGGGAGTAGGGAATTATCATGACAGCAAACAAACCGATGATTATCGCGCATCGCGGGGCCAAAGGCATGTCGCCCGAAAATACGCTCGGCGCTTTCAAGCTGGGACTTGAGCAGGGCTGTGAAGGCATTGAGCTTGACGTCCATCTGTCTGCCGACGGGGAACTGATCGTTATCCACGACCATACGTTGGACCGGACCACGGACAGAAAGGGAGCCGTCGCGGAGAAAACGCTGGCCGAGATTAAAGAAGCCGACGCCGGCTCCTGGTACTCGGAAGCTTACAAAGGGGAGAAAGTGCCTATGCTGGCGGAAGTCTTCGACCTGGTGCCCGCCTCGGTCATGATCAATATCGAGATTAAGGCGCCCGGCAACGGCATGGAACAGAAGCTGGCGGACTTTCTGAGCGAACGCGGGCGGATCGACAACGTTGTGACTTCTTCCTTCGATCACAAAAGCGTCAGACGGCTCAAGCTGATCGAGCCCAAGGCGAAAATCGGCCTGCTGTATGCCAACAACCTGCTGGACCCGACCGCGTACGCGCGAAGCTTCGATGTGGAGGTTTATTCCCTGCATCCGCACTTTCGTGCGATTGACGCGGAAGACGTCGCGAAAGCGGTGGAGAACGGTCTGAAAGTCTATCCGTACACAGCGAACGAGATTCATGATTTTAAGGAATTGAACGAGAAAAGGGTATCGGGGATCATCACCGATTTTCCCGGACGGTTGAAAGAATGGCTCCAAGGCGGAGCGGCGGAGTGAGTACAGCATGAGTTACATTTTTCTTCAAAAGCTTTTTATGGCGCTCATCCTCGGTGCCTTTATCGGGATTGACCGCCAGCTCAAGCATAAACCGCTTGGTCTCAAAACGAGCATGGTCATCTCGGTGGCCAGCTGTCTTATCACCATCGTGTCTATCGAATCCGTCCATAAGTATGCCATTCCCGGGACGACGACTATGGACCCGATGCGTCTGGCCGCGCAGATCATCAGCGGCGTCGGTTTTATCGGCGCCGGGGTTATTCTGCGGCGCAGCAACGAGATCATTTCCGGCCTGACCACCGCGGCGATGGTATGGGCGGCTTCGGCGCTCGGCATCGCCGCGGGCGCGGGTTTTTACAAGGAAGCGGCTACGGCGGTCGTGCTGATCATTATGGCGATCAACCTGATTCCGCTCTTCTTCAAATGGTTCGGGCCCCGCAAGCTGAGCGAGCGGAACCTGGCCATTCTCATCATTGTAAGCCCCAGCGCCGACCTGTCCTACGTCATCGACGAGCTTCATCAGGAGTTCCTGAAAGTGAAGCACATCAAAATCAAGGACTTGAAGGACGAACTGAGGCAAATCCAACTGGTCGTCTCCGCGCCGGAGAAGCACCGGACCACGGTCATTTATTCCAAGATCAAGCACATCACGGATGTGGTGGCCGTTGAGGTCGAAACGATCAGCTCGTAAGTCCGCAGTAAAGGAGTTAAGCCCATGTCGTTTAACAACCAGAGGGTTCTGCCCGCTGTTCGCAAAATCAAGGATCTGGAGAAGCTGCTGACGTCTCCGTTCCAGTACATCGTGCTGCTCGACTGCCATATCGGCATGCTGAAAAGCCTTGTGGACCTGGCGAAATCCCACGGCAAAAAGCCGCTTCTGCATGTGGATCTTGTGGAGGGGCTGAAGAACGACGAGTACGCGACGGAGTACCTCTGCCAATACATCAAGCCCACCGGGCTGATTTCGACGCGTGCGAGCGTCATCATGAAGACGAAAGAGAACGGACTGCTGGCGATCCAGCGGCTCTTTCTCCTCGACTCCAGCGCCCTTCGCAAAAGCTACACGCTTCTGGGGAGGACGAAGCCGGATTACATCGAAGTCCTCCCGGGAGTCATGCCCCACATCATCAAGGAGGTCGGCGAAGCTACCGGCATCCCTATCGTTGCTGGGGGCTTGATCCGGACCGTAAGCGATGTCGAGAACGCGCTGGAGGCGGGCGCCACGGCCGTAACGACCTCAGACAGCTCGCTCTGGAAACACTATCAGGCGTGAGCCCGTTTTGGCCGTATTGCTTTCAAGTTCGGATGGAATATGGTAAAATGATCACATAAGTTCATACATTTGGTTGGAGATCAGGAGAAACCACGACAGCCGTTACGTCCAGGACGTAGCCGGCATGTTTGTGGTTTTTTTGTTTATCTCAGAGGGGAGAGCAACATGGAAACAGCTTTTTCGGGAGATACAAGAAAAGAAAGCCTATGGAGAATGGAAGACCGGATATTTGACGTGCTCGTGATCGGCGGAGGCATTACGGGCGCGGGGATTGCACTCGATGCCCAGTCCCGGGGACTGAAAACGGCGCTGGTCGATATGCAGGACTTCGCGCAGGGCACGTCGAGCCGCTCGACCAAGCTTGTCCACGGAGGGCTGCGTTACCTGAAGCAGCTGGAAGTCAAGGTTGTGGCGGAAGTCGGCAAGGAGCGGGCCATCGTATACGAGAACGGCCCGCATGTAACGACGCCCGAATGGATGCTGCTGCCCTTCTATCAGGGCGGAACGTTCGGGGCTTTCTCGACGTCCATCGGCCTGCGGGTGTACGATTTCCTGGCCGGCGTGAAGAAGAGCGAGCGCCGCAGCATGCTGAGCCCGCAGGAAACGCTGGATAAAGAGCCGCTGCTCAAGGAGAAGCATCTGAAGGGCGGCGGCTACTACGTCGAATACCGCACGGACGATGCGCGGCTGACGATCGAAGTGATGAAGAAAGCCGTCGAGTTCGGCGTGCAGGCCGTGTCTTATGCGAAAGTGGAAGCTTTCGAGTACGAGAACGGACGGGTGACCGGCGTGCGCGTGGCCGATCAGCTGTCCGGCGAAACGCACCTGATCCGGGCGAAGCGGATCGTCAATGCGGCCGGACCGTGGGTGGACACTCTCCGCGAGCGCGACGGCTCGAAGAAAGGGAAGACGCTCCGTCTGACGAAAGGCGTCCACCTTGTCTTCGACGGGGAGCGGTTCCCGCTGCGGCAGGCGATTTACTTCGATACGCCGGACGGCCGGATGCTGTTCGCCATTCCGAGAGACGGCAAAACTTACATCGGCACGACTGATACGAACTATAAGGAGGATATCGCTCATCCGGTCATGACCACGGAAGACCGGACGTATATCATCCGTGCGGCCAACGAGATGTTCCCGAGCCTCCGGCTGACCGAGCAGGACGTCGAATCCAGCTGGGCCGGTCTCCGGCCGCTCATTCACCAGGAGGGCAAGGACCCGTCGGAGATCTCGCGCAAGGACGAAATTTTCGTTTCGGACTCCGGCTTGATCTCCATTGCGGGCGGTAAACTGACCGGGTACCGGAAAATGGCCGAAACCGTCGTGGACCTGGTCGTCCGCCAGCTTCAGGAAGAGGGCGGCATTCAGGTGTCCGAATCCCAGACGAGAACGCTGCCCATCTCGGGCGGCGATGTAGGCGGCTCCGCCCGTTACCCGCAGTTCGTGGAGCAGAAAGTCGCGGACGGGCAGAAGATCGGGCTGACGGTGATGGAAGCCCGTCTGCTTGCCCAGCGCTACGGCTCCAACATCGACAAGGTGTATCGTCTGATAGAAACGAAGCGGGGAGAAGCGGAGATGTTCCGGATGCCGGCCTCGCTGTTCGGTTCGCTCGTATATTCCATCGAGCAGGAAATGACCGTCAAGCCTTCGGACTTCTTCGTCCGCCGGACGGGCGCGGTGTTTTTCAACATCAAGTGGGTGAGAGCCTGGAAAGAACCGGTGATCCATTACATGGCATCCCGGTTCAACTGGACGGAAGAGCAGCGCGCCGCTTATACGGCGGAGCTGGAGCGGGATCTGCATGACGCGACTGTGCCGATTGACGAGAAAACTCCCGAGCTTGTACGCGGATAGCGGTAGATGAGATTGAGCGGATGAAATAAAAGTAGGAGAGATTCCTTGACGAAAGGCCTATCGGACGATAGCTGCCTTTCGGTCGAGGAGTCTTTTTTTGCTTGGCTAAAATAAAGGAGACACCCGGGGCCGTCCTTTCACCGGGCTTTTGTTTTGTTGACGGCCCAGGCAATATTTGTTATAGTTCCCTCATTGAATAATTCTATAGTAGAACTATATGATAATAGAACTATATAGAAGGCACATCAGGAGCATCGAAAGGGGCTATTATGGACGAAACATTACTATCACAGATTATCGACCGTTACGAAAGCACGATTTTTACGGTGAACCGGCGGCTCAACGCTATGATCAAGGACCGGATGCCGGAGGAGCTGACGCAGGAGCAGTACGCCACCCTCCGTTATTTGCAGAGCCGGGGCCAATGCACCTCCTCTGAGCTGGCGGAAATTTTTTGCGTCGGAAAGAGCTCCATTACGGCGATTATCACCCGTCTTGTCGACAAGGAGCTTATTGCCCGGATGCCGGACGACAAGGACCGCAGAGTGACTTATTTGGCGCTGACGGACAAGGGAACCGCGGCCGTGAACGAAATGCGGCTTCGCATTCAGGAATTGTTGGCCGGCGTGATTAAACATTTTGACGGGCAGGAAGCAATAACGTTTATAGAGACCTTTGAGAAACTGGCGGACGTTTTGGTCCAGCAGCCGGATGAGGGGAGCAGACACAAGGGATGAGAACCGTACTGAAGCTCAGATGGCTCGTATTGGTGCTGTGGATCGCCGTAGCGGCGGGGCTGATGCTCACTGCGCCGAACATGGAATCGCTGGTCCGGGAGAAAGGTCAGATTACCGTACCGGAAGGGTATTCTTCCACGAAGGCGTCCAAACTGATCGAGGAAATGAAGAAAGGCTCTCCGGAAGCCGAAGGGGAACAATCATCGGTGCTGGTCTTTCACGGCACGGAGAAACTGACCCAAGCTCAGCTTGACGAAGTCAAGCGGGGAGTCGACAAGCTCAAGAACGCCAAGGATTCCGCGGGCGTTAGCAACGTGATGACGCATTTTGACAAGAAGGAACTGGAAAAGCAGATGGTATCCGCGGACGGGAAAACCGTGCTCGTGCTGGTGAATACGGCCAAAGACGGCCGGGAAGCCAAAGAAATCCGCGATGCGCTGTACGGCACGGTTTCCGACGTTAAGGTGGAGCACTATTTCACCGGAAACTGGCTGATCCAGGAGGATGTCATGGCAAGCTCGCAGGATGGGCTTAAGAAAACGGAGTACATCACCGTTATTTTCATTCTGGCCATCCTCTTTGTCGTATTCCGCTCGGCGGTAGCGCCTTTTATTCCGCTTTTGACGGTGGGCTTCAGCTACCTGGTCTCGCAATCCGTCGTGGCTTTTCTTGTGAAATATGCGGATTTTCCGCTGTCGAACTTTACGCAGATATTCCTGGTCGCCGTCTTATTCGGGATCGGGACCGACTATTGCATTCTGCTCATTTCCCGGTTTAAGGAAGAGCTTGCCCATTCGGGAGATAAAACGGAGGCGATTCTCGCCACGTACCGGACGGCGGGACGGACCGTATTTTTCTCGGGTCTGGCGGTCCTGGTCGGGTTCGCTTCCATCGGCCTCTCGACCTTCGTCCTGTACCGGTCGGCGGTTGCCGTTGCGGTCGGCGTAGCCGTGATGCTGCTTGCGCTGGTCACGCTCGTGCCGTTCTTTATGGCCGTTCTGGGCAAAGTGATTTTCTGGCCGGCCAAAGGCTCCCTGGAGCATAAACCGAGCCGCCTGTGGGGCGCCGTAGGTTCTTTTTCGTTAAAAAAACCGCTTTGGTCCCTAGTGATTCTCGCGGTCATTATCGTCCCTTTCCTGGTCGCGTACAAGGGATCGACCTCGTTTAACTCCCTGGATGAAATCGGGGAGAAATACGATTCGGTCAAAGCGTTTAACCTGATCTCCTCCAGCTTCGGCCCCGGAGATACGCTTCCTTCGACCGTCGTCGTGAAAACCGACAAGCCGCTCGACAACTCGGAAGGGCTGGCGGCCGTCGAGCAGATCACGCGCGAGCTGGCGAAGGTAGACGGCGTCAAGAACGTCCGCAGCGTAACCCGCCCGACGGGAGAAGCGCTTGACGATCTGCAGGTAGCCACCCAGGTCGACAAGCTTGAGGGCGGC
Organism: Paenibacillus sp. JNUCC 35; assembly: GCF_058269095.1. NCBI lineage: Bacteria > Bacillati > Bacillota > Bacilli > Caryophanales > Paenibacillaceae > Paenibacillus > Paenibacillus sp. JNUCC 35. Next base: position 346,247 of record NZ_CM177771.1, read on the forward strand.
ATCGGCCAAAGCGGCGACGGCCTCGGAGAGATCGGCAAAGGTCTCTCCGAAGCGAGCGGCGCGCTAAGCGCCAATGCGCCTAAGCTCAACGAGGCCGTGAGCGGCGCGAAGCAGCTCGTGGACGGCACGAACGCCCTCAAGACGGGCGTTGTGCAGCTCGGCGACGGGCTGGAGCGTCTCGAGGCGGGCCTGCGCAGCGGTTCCGCCGGTGCGGGAGAGCTCCGCGCGGGGCTCGCGCAGGCCAAGGCAAGCGCGGATCAGCTCGCGGCGGCGAGCAGTGACCTGCTTGCTGGTTACAAGCAGGTCGGCGGCGGCCTCGGCCAGCTGACCCAAGCTTACGGCGACGTCGCCTCGCAGGCTTCCGGCCTGGCCCAAGGGCTCGGCGATGTCGGCCAGGGGCTGAGCGGTCTCGCGCAGAAGTACCCCGAGCTGAAGTCGGACCCCGACTTCCTCAAGACGCAGGGCGCGGTGACCCAGCTTCAGACGGGCGCGGCGCAGCTCGGCGAAGGGCTGAAGCAGCTGAACCAGCAGCTTGCCGGTGCCAGCCAGGGCCTTCAGCAGGCCAACGCGGGCTTCGAGAAAGCCGCCGCCGGGCAGGCCGCACTCGCGCAGGGGCTGGCTCAGCTCTCCGATGGCATCGCCAAGCTGCAGGCCGGCATCGATCAGGCGGCCGACGGCCAGGGCCAGATCGTCGCGAAGCTGCCCGAGCTGACCAAGGGCTTCGACAAGCTGAGCAGCGGGCAGAAAGAGCTTCAGCAGGGCTTCGCCCAACTGAACGGCCAGCTCGGCGAGCTGACGGGCGGCCTCGACAAGAGCGTAAACGGCTTGTCGCAGGTATCCGGCGGCCTGAAATCCGCTCAGGACTACCTGAAGGAGCTGTCGGCCGCGCCGAACAAGCAGATCAGCGGCTGGTTTATGCCGCAGGACGTCATCTCCGGAGCGGACTTCCAGCCTTCGCTGGATGCGTACATGTCCAAGGACCGCAAGATCGCGAAGTTCGAAGTCATCTTCGAAGGCAACCCGTACGAAGTCGAGACGCTGGAGCAGTCCGGCGAGCTTACGGCAGCCGTGGAACGCGCCGTTAAAGGCACTCCGCTCCAGAATGCGACTTATGCCGTAGACGGTGTTACGAGCATGAACAACGACTTGAAAAACATCTCCGCAGCGGATTACTCGCGTACCGCGATGCTCATGCTGATCGGGATTGCGCTTATATTGATCGTCTTGTTCCGTTCGATTGTCATTCCGATCTATCTGATTCTTTCGCTCCTGCTGACGTATTACACGTCCATGGCGATTACGGAAGTGATTTTCGTACGGATGCTCGGATACTCCGGGATTTCCTGGGCCGTTCCGTTCTTCGGTTTCGTGATGCTGATGGCGCTCGGAATCGACTACAGCATTTTCCTCATGGACCGGTTCAAAGAATACCGCCATCTGTCCCCGCAGCAGGCGATTCTGGAAGCGATGAAAAACATGGGGACGGTCATTATGTCCGCCGCCCTCATCCTGGGCGGAACCTTTGCGGCCATGCTGCCTTCGGGCGTCATGTCCCTGCTGCAGATCGCCACGATTGTGCTGTGCGGACTGTTCCTGTACGCGCTCATCATGCTGCCGCTGTTTATCCCGGTCATGGTGCGGATGTTCGGACCGGCCAACTGGTGGCCGTTTATGGGCCGCAAAGAACGCGGAGAAGACGCTTCTTACAGCGCCGATTCGGCTTCACACAGCTTGCATTAACCTAAGGAATGCAAAGAACCTCCGGATTCGCTTTATTGAAGCGAGCCGGAGGTTTTTTATAGATTTAAGATACGCACGACCAGCGCGTAGTCAATGCTCGATCCGTCATCGTTGTGCATATGCACCGTATAGACCCCGTGTACCGGCAGGTCCGGACTGCTTTTTTGATAAGTAAAAGAATGGGACTCTCCGGGTTGAAGAATCGTCTTTTCTACCTGATTTTGTCCGCTTGGATAGTTCACGCGATAAAACAGGCGTTGGGTGCCTTTGTTCTCCAGATAAAACTGAAAGCCGTCCCCGGCTTTAAAATCGAAGGCCGTCATACCATCGCCGGCAATAGATCCGCTCGCGTCTGCAAGTGTTCCGGACTTGCCCTTTTCCTCTTGAGTCGGAGGCTTCGCCGGGATAGAAGACACCGGGGTGACGGATGGAAGCTCCACGGGCGTTGGGGTGGGCGCAGAAGTGCCTGCAATGCGGGATGAGGGCGTAACGGGTGCAGACGTTTCGCCCGTCCCGGACGAGGACGTTACGGCTGTAGAAACCGGAGCCCCCGCGGTTTCAATTTTCTCTCCCGTGCCCGGGCTATCGCAGCCCGCAAGCAGAATAAGCGCAGAGGTCAGCATAAAAACCTGTTTTTTCATCTTTAAACCAATCCTTTATCGAAATAACGTTTCTCTATCTTGAAGTCATTCCTATTCATCCTATAACTTTCCAGAAGGTTTTGTCCAGCTTCCGGTCTTCAATATATTGGAGAAAAAAATCTGTTTTTTTAGGCCCGAGAAATGAAACCATAAGGCTGGAGTCCACGTAAGGAATGGTTATCTTTATATTAAGGGAGTAGATTACCGAAATGGAAAGTGACAGTTATTTGTTAAACCTTTTTATGATTGCCTTATTGATTGGACTCTCCGCGTTTTTCGTGGCAGTGGAATTCGCCGTCGTACGGCTCCGGGGCAGCCGGGTGGATCAGCTGATCGCCGAAGGCAAAAGCAACGCGAGGGCCGTGAAGCAGGTGCTTACCAATCTGGACGGATATTTGTCCGCGTGTCAGCTCGGCATTACCATTACGTCTCTGGGTTTAGGCTGGTTGGGTGAACCGACGGTGGAGAAAATTTTACATCCCGTTTTCGAATCCTTGCATCTGCACGAATCGTTAACCGGACTGCTTTCGTTTCTTATCGCCTTCATTATTATCACCTTCCTTCACGTCGTAATCGGCGAATTGGCTCCGAAAACAATTGCTATCCGCAAAACAGAGGCTGTGGCGCTGCTTACCGCACGTCCGATCATCTGGTTTAACAAAGTCATGTATCCTTTTATCTGGGTGCTGAACGGTTCCGCCAACCAGCTTGTCAAGCTATTCGGCATTAAGCCGGCAACGGAGCATGAAGAAGCGCACTCGGAAGAAGAGCTTCAGATTATTATTAACGAAAGTTTTGAAAGCGGTAAAATTAACCAGGCCGAGTACGGCTACGTCAGCCGGATCTTTGCTTTTGACAATATGCTCGCCAAAGATATTATGGTGCCCCGCACCGATATGATCTGTCTGTACGCGAATAAATCCCGGGAAGAGAACCTGGCGATTATCAAAGAACAGCAGTATACCCGTTTTCCCGTTGTCGAAGAGAGCAAGGATAACGTGATCGGGATTGTGAACACGAAGAAATTCTTCCTGGCTTACGAGGATGACGAGGAGCTTGATGTCACCACGCTGATTCAGCCGGTTATGGCGGTTTCCGAGGTCATTCCCGTCAATGCGCTCTTGAAAAGGATGCAGAAGGAAGGCACGCATATCGCGATTCTTATCGATGAATACGGCGGCACCTCGGGTATGGTTACCATCGAGGACATTCTGGAGGAAATCGTCGGCGAAATCCGTGACGAATTCGATATGAAGGAAGAGCCGGAGATTCTGGTAAAAGGCGAGGGGCACCTCGTATTGGACGGTAAAGTGTCCATTCCTATCGTGAACGACCGACTGCTTGTGGAGCTTGAAACCGAAAGATGGGATACTATCGGCGGATGGCTGTACGGTCACCGCGACGACCTTTCCGAAGGAGAATCCCTGACCTACGAGAACGTGAAGTTCACGGTGCTGGAGCGGGAGAAGAACCGGTACCTGAAGCTCGAAGTGGTGCGTATAGACGATTAACGGCAAGTCAGACTTTAACCGATACATGCCTGAAAGCATTCAGCTGCCGATTAAGGGCTTGCGTAAAGAGTTGGATTGCTGCATGGAAGCATAGACCGGCCTCCACGGCCGCCATCATTCCAGTACCCCATGAGGGGACGAGAATGACCGCGGCTGCGGGGGCTTTTTATTGTTTACATGGCCCCGCAAAAAACCTCCGGTCTCACTTCCATAAGTGAGCCGGAGGTTTTTTTGTCGTGCTTGCGGGTTACACCACGTCGCGGAATTGGCTGCTGTACAGCTCGTAATAGAACCCTCTGGCGGCCAAAAGCTCTTCGTGCGTTCCGCGTTCGAGAATCTTTCCTCCGTTCAGGACGAGGATAAGATCGGCGTCGCGTATCGTACTGAGACGGTGCGCAATGACGAAGCTGGTCCGCCCTTTCATCAGCAGGTTCATCGCCTCCTGGATATGCATCTCCGTCCGGGTATCGACGCTGCTGGTAGCTTCGTCCAGAACGAGCACGGCCGGATCGGCGAGAATGGCGCGGGCAATCGTGATCAGCTGCCGCTGGCCGTGGCTGAGATTGCCGCCCTCGGAGGACATCAGCGTGCCGTAGCCTTGAGGAAGCTTGCGGATGAAGCTGTCGGCGTTCGCCAGTCTGGCCGCAGCCTCTACTTCCTCGTCGGTGGCGTCCAGCCGCCCGTACCGGATGTTCTCGCGGAGTGTATCCGAGAACAGGTAGGCGTCCTGGAGAACGATACCGAGCTGGCCGCGGAGGCTGTCCTTGTCGAGCTCCCGGATATCGGTTCCGTCGATCCGGATCTCCCCTCCGTCAATCTCATAGAACCGGGTGAGCAGGTTGACGATGGTCGTTTTGCCGGCTCCGGTCGGTCCCACGAGAGCAATCGTATCCCCCGGCTTCGCGGTAAAAGAGATATCCGTAAGAATAGGGGAACCCGGCTTGTAAGAGAAGGAGACATCCTCGAAAACAACTTCTCCCGCCACATTCAAAGGCCGGCCGTCAGCGGAGTTGTCCTTTTTCTGCTGCGGGGTGTCCGGATACTCCGTTGTCGCATCGAGCACTTCGAATACCCGCTCGGCACCGGCAATCCCGGACTGGATCAGATTATACTGATTCGCCAGATCGTTGATCGGGCGCGTGAACTGCTTGGAATAATTCAGGAAGCTGACAATGACCCCGAGAGTCGTCCAGCCGCTGATCACGAGCCATCCGCCGATTGCAGCGATAAGAGCGAAGCTGAAGTTGTTGACCACGTTGTTGAAGGGGCCTACCATACCCGAATAGATCTGAGCCTTCGTCCCGGCTTCCCGCAGCTCGGCGTTGATCTCCTTGAACCGGGCGGCTGTCTGGCGTTCCCGGCGCAGCACTTGAACCACTTTCTGGCCCGATATCGTTTCCTGGATAAATCCGTTCAGCTCGCCCAGGCTTTTCTGCTGGCCCTTGAAATGAGTGCGGGTCCGCCTGGAGATCTGTCCGGTTAAATAAATGGTCACCGGCACGGAAAGAAGCGTGACCAGCGTGAGCCAGATGTTCATGGTCAGCATAAGCACAAGCGAGCCTGCAATCGTAATCACGCTGGTCATGAGCTGAATGACACTTTGATTTAACGTGTTCGAGACGTTCTCGATATCGTTGGTCGTGCGGCTCATCAGCTCTCCGTGAGTCCGGCTGTCGAAGAAATTCAGCGGCAGCTTCTGCAGATGGGCGAATAAGTCATGGCGCAGATTCTGCACCGTGCGTTGAGAGACGGCGGCCATAACGTACGTCTGAAACCAGGTCATTACGGAGCTGAACAGATAAATGCCAAGCAGAAGAAGGCAGAGTTTCAGAAGGCCGCCGTAATCCCGCGGGAGAATGTAGTCATCGACGGCCCGTCCGAGCAGGTAAGGGGCGATCAGCCCGGCACCGGCACTGAGCACGGTCAGCAGGACGACCGCGGCCAGTCCCTTGCGCTGGCGTCCGAGGTACCGGCTCAGCCTGCCGAGCGTAGCGCCCGTGTTCTTGGCGCGTACTTTCTGCGTCATGCGCGGGCCCCCGGGACCCGGACCCCGGCCGGCAGGACCGCCTAAGCCCATCGGGGGTTCCGGTGCGGAGGAACCGTTGTCTTGGGGTTTATGCGCCATGGATGACTTCCTCCCTTCCCTGTTGGGATTTGTAAATGTCCCGGTAAACGGGGCTTCCCGCCAGAAGCTCGGCGTGCGTGCCCCTGGCGGCGATACGGCCGTCTTCCAGCACAAGAATCTGATCGGCGTCGACGACCGACGAGATGCGCTGTGCGATAAGCAGGCACGTACTGTGCGCCATCCGCTCTTTCAGCGCCTGCTGGATGCGGGCTTCGGTCGCCAGGTCCACCGCGCTCGTGGAATCGTCGAGGATGAGGACCGCCGGCCGGACCAGCAGGGCGCGGGCGATCGAGATGCGCTGCTTCTGGCCCCCGGAGAGATTGACGCCTCTCTGGCCGAGCAGGGTATCATAGCCTTCCGGCAGACCGGCGATAAACGCATGAATCTCGGCTGCGCGGGCTGCCGCTTCGATTTCCTCCTGTGTGGCATCCGGCCTGCCGTAGGAAATATTCTCGCGGATGGTGCCGCTGAACAGGATGGCCTGCTGGAGGACCATGCCTACACGGCTGCGCAGGTGCGCCAGAGCGATGTCCTTCACGTCAGTTCCGTCAATAAGGACACGTCCGGCCGCCGGGTCGTACAACCGCGGAATGAGATGGACGAGGGAGGTTTTGCCGGAACCCGTCGCGCCCAGAATGGCCAGCGTTTGGCCCGGTTCGACCGTGAAGCTGATGTCTCTCAGGGCAAGCTCTTTGCCGTCTTCGTCGTAAGCGAAAGAAACGCGGTCGAAGACGATACGGCCCGCACCGATGGCATTGGCGGAAGCGCCCGGTTTGTCCGCGATTTCCGGCTCTGCTTCGAGCACTTCATTGATACGCCCTGCGGAAGCTCTCGCTCTCGTAACAAACATCATCATCATGCCTACGGTAAGCAGGGAAGTGAGAACCTGGGTTACATAGTTGAGAAAGGCGATAAGGTCTCCCACGGGAAAAGAAAGATTCCAAGTCTGGGCGCCGCCGTACCAGAGCACGGCTACCAGACTGACGTTCATGATGAACGTCATAATAGGGGCGTTCAAAGCGATCGTCCGCGCCGCCTTCAGGGCGATATCCGTGAAATCCCGGTTTGCTTCGCCGAAGCGTTTGCGCTCGAAATCGGAACGTACGAAAGCCTTCACCACACGGATTCCGCTCAGATTTTCCTGGAGGACCGTATTCACCCGGTCGAGTTTTTCCTGAACCTTTAAGAAGAGGGGCTGGGACACGCGGATGAGCAAATACAGCACGAGAAAAAGAACGGGAATGGCCGCGGCCAGAATCAAAGCAAGCCGCGGATTCAGCATAAACGACATAATGACGCCGCCTATGGCGAGAAAAGGCGCCCTGACGAGGACCCGCAGGGTCATCTGAACCAGGGTCTGGACCTGCACGATGTCTCCGGTCAGCCGCGTAATGAGCGACCCCGATTTGAACTTGTCCAGATTCCGGAAAGAGAATGTCTGGGTTTTCCGGAAAAGATCGTCCCGCAGATCGGCGCCGAAATTTTGCGAGGCGATGCTGGAGTATACGGTGCATCCGGCCCCGCCGATCAGTCCGATCAACGCCACGCCGAGCATAAGCAGCCCGGTGTTTCGTATCGTGGCGAGATCCCCGTCCGCTACGCCTTGATTTACGATGTCGGCCATCAGCTTGGGCTGGAGCAGGTCCATGTAGACTTCAAGAAGCATCAGAAGCGGAGCGAGAACGGCCGCTTTCCAGTAAGGTTTTAAATATCGGCTCAAAGCTAACAGAGCGGTCACCTCCTTTTAATTTGCCGGCTAATCGAATTGTTCCTCGATATCTTTCAAGTTTTCATACATTTGGAGCAGAAGGCGGCGGAAAAGAAGCTTCTCTTCCGTCAGAAAGCCCTTCAGGCACGTTTCCTCGATTTCGCGGAGGGCTTTTTTCACGGCGGTCGTTGCCTGATGCCCTTTATCGGTCAGATAGACACGCGATACCCGTTGGTCCTTGCTGTCGGCTCCGCGCCGGAGAAGTCCGGTTTTCTCCATCCGGGTAATCATGACGGTAAGCGTGGCGGGCTTTACGCGCATTTGAGCGGCCAGTTCGTGCTGGCTCTGGCCGTCTCTCTCGGACAAGCGGATCAGCAGAGGCGGCTGCCCCGGGTAAACCTCGTAATTCTGCAGCAGCTCGTGCAGGTGACGGCGGTGAAGCTTGAATACCCGAGACAAGATCTGCATGATGGAATCCGATTGGTAAATATCCATGATGGCTTCTGTTCCTTCCTTTATTAGTTAGTCGGCTAATGATTAGTGTACGGCCATTTCCGAAACGGGTCAATGGACAGAATCCTTGAAAATGAACTGTCGCGGGTATACATGTGAAAAAAGACCTGCCCGAAGGCAGGTCCCGCTTCTAATGAATAAGCTTGCTTTCTTTGGCGCGGCTCACGAATTTGGCGCTGGATTTGTTGATCACTTTTTTAAGCGCAAGTCCGATCAGCAGGGTAATTCCGATGTAGATAGCCATCATGATCAGGTCTTCCATAATGATGTCCCAAAGGATGCCTCCGACGGCTTCCCGCATCATGCTGATCCCGTACGTGAAGGGCAGATAAGGGTGGATCGCCTGGAAGAACGGAGGGGTCACCTGGATCGGGAACGTACCCCCGGAACCTGCCAGCTGCAGCACGAGAAGCACGATGGCCATCGCTTTGCCGACATTGCCGAATACGGAGACGAGCGTGTATACGATCAGCATAAAGACCGCGCTGAGCACCATTCCGAACAGGACAAACCACAGTTTGTCAACGACATAGGTTTTCAGGATGAACATATCACCCAGCGTGACCATCAGCGACTGCATAACGGCCAGCGTACCGAACGTCAAATAGCGGCCGAAAAATACCTGGTAGCTCTTGTAGCCCGGCTCGTGCACGTCTACCGTCAGCAGCGACACGAGAAGCAGAGCGCCTACCCACAGGGAAAGCGTCGTAAAGAACGGCGACATGGCCGAACCGTAATTCGGAATCGGGAACAGCTTGTTTTCTTTGAGCTGTACCGGCTCCGAGAAGAACTCGCTTTCCTTCTCGAAGTTGTTCTTCAGAAGGTCGATCAGCTCCGTCAGGTTGCCTTCCTTCTCGAAGGCGCGGATTTTATCGGCCAGATCCTTGATTCTCGTCTCTACCTCCGGCAGGCGGGCCTGGATCTCTTTGAGCTCCTTGTCCCCGACGGCCAGTCCTTTCGCCGCATCCCCGAGAATTTTCTGCAGATCGGGGATGCTTTTGACGGCTTCGCTCAGCACGGTATGGGCGTTCTGGGCGGTCTTCTTCGCCTTGGCGATTCCCTGGAGAATCTGGGGCTGAATTTCGCTGTCGTACCGGCCCAGAATGTCGCCGATGAAGCCGGCTGTTTCCTTCGAGAGACGGTTCAGGTTGTCGACCAGCTCTTGCGCCGGTTTCTCGCCTTTATCGATCGCGTCCCTGATCTTGCCGACCGTGGTCAGCTGCTGCTGGAAGCGGTCCTTGACCGACTTCAGCCGGTCGATCACCAGCGGCATCACCTTGCCGCCGGTGTACTTGTTCAGCTGTTCGAACAAGCCGATCATCCGGTCCGTCACATCGACCGCAACCGTGAGACGCTGCGAAACCCGGTCGATCGCGGCCTTGGCGACGGCTGGGTCGAAGTTGGCGTCCTTCAGAATGCCGGTCAGCTCCTGCGTGGCCGTTGCTGTCTGCTGGAGCAGCAGGAGGTCCTGCTTGATGTTCGGACCGAGCGCTTCGACGGCTTCCGAGCCTTTGCCGAGGAAGTCGCCCAGCTTGTTGGTGAATGCTTCCCCGTCTTTGGCAAGCTGGGTCACGATCGGCAGGTTATCCTGCGCTTTTTTTACAATGTCATTCGACTTATGTACATCTTCAAGTGCAACGCCGACAGCCTGATTGAGCTCCGGGAACATCGTTTCGAGTTTGAAAACGAGCGTTTTCACTTTCTCGATTGTCGGCAATTCATTTTGGAGCTCGACGCCGATCTCATTGAAGATCTGAAAGATCGTTCCGTTTGCCACTTTGATAAAGTTGCGGCTGACCTCGTCAATGACGCCCGTGGCCCCTTTGGACGTGATTTTTGGCGAGACGGCGTTGATTTTCTCGTTCACGTAGTAGAGAATGTCCGCTTTTTGCGGATCATCGGTCAACACGGTAGCGATTTTGGCGGAAAAATCGGCGGGAATGATAATGCTGGCGTAATACTCCCCGTGGTTAACGCCTTGCATCGCTTCTTTCTCGTCGACGAAGGTCCAGCCGATCTTTTCGTTTTTTTTGAGCGAGGCTACGATTTCGTTCCCCAGATTCAACTGCTTGCCGCGCAGTGTGGCCCCCTCGTCGTTGTTGGCGACCGCGATGGCAATGCCCCCGGTCTGACCGTACGGATCCCAAGAAGCTTCGATATTAAACCACGCGTAAAGCGAGGGCAGAAATACAAGTCCCAAAATAATGACAGCGGCCACCCAATTGGTCGCGATGTTTCGGATGTCACGGGCGTAGATGGACCCAATTTTTCTCATAAGCGTTTCTGTGTCTCCTGTCTCTATACAGAGTTGATGTTAGTATTGCTTAGCTGCCTCCCAGACATACCCATTATCGGTCGAAGGCCCCCTCTTTTGTATATTTAAACAGGGAATTACGATGTTAACAACACCGGGGGGGTTTTGCAAGCAGCCAAGAGGAACACAGGGGGACAAAAAAGAACCGGGCGGAGGCCGTCCTCTCTCGATTTCATGCGCTATGGGCAAATAAAAAAAGAGCAGACCGGAGTCTGCCCTTCATTAACGTCCCGCTTAAGCGGGATTCAATTCCAATTCGTCTTCTTCATCGCGGTCAAAGGACGCGCGGTCGAATTCGCCTTCGGAGTTGGCCACGATCAGCGTGGATACCGTAGTACCCGTCGCGTTCACAGCCGTGCGGCCCATGTCGACGATGGCGTCGATAGCCAGGGTCAGGCCCAGACCTTCGAGCGGCAGACCGAGAGCGGTCAGAACGACCGTCGTCGAGATGGCAGCCGGTCCGGGTACGCCGGCAACGCCGACGGAGGAGATCATGCTGACGAGCACGATCAGAATGTAATCGGACACGGTCAGCGGAATGTGGTAGACGCCTGCGACGAAGATCGCAACGACAGCGGGCCATACGCCGCCGCAGCCGTTCATGTTGATCGTCGCGCCGAGCGGTGCCACGAAGCTGGCGATACGCGGAGATACGCGCAGTCTTTTCGTCAGGACTTCCAGGTTAACCGGGAGTGTCGCGTAGCTGCTGCGGGTCGTGAAAGCAACGGCGATCGTCGGGTAAGCCTTGCGGAAGAACTTGAACGGGTTGACCTTGGCTACGAACGTAACCAGACCGCCGAACGTAATGATGAAGTGAAGCAGAAGCGCCGTGTACGTGGCCAGAATGAGCATGATCATCGGCTTGAGGGTATCCACGCCGTATTTGGCGGCCATAGCTGCGATCAGCGCATATACGCCGTATGGAGTCAGGCGGATGACGTACTTGATCACCTGGTGAAGCACTTGAGCCAGAGAAGCGATCAGGTCCTTCACGGGCTTGACGGCGTCGGGCTTCTTGGAACCGATATGGACGATGGCAACGGCGACGAAGATCGCGAAGACCAGAACCGGAACGACTTTGCCGGTCGCCATTTCATTGAAAGGATTCGACGGGACGAGATCCAGGATAACCTGGGAGAACGTCGGGATTTCTTTCGGTTTGAAATCTTTAAGCGTGCCTTGCGGAATGCCGGAACCCGGATCGAACACGAGTGCGACAAGCAGCCCGATCAAGGCGGCGATACCGGTGGTCGCCAGGAACAGCCCGATCGTTTTCAGCCCGATTTTGCGGAGCTGTCCGAGGTTGGAAAGACCGGCGATGCTGTTGATGACGAGCACGACTACGAGCGGAATCACCATCATTTTGATGAGATTGACGTAGATCGTACCGATCGTGCTGACGCTTTTCGCGTCGAGTTTGTAGGTGTTGAAAATGAACCCTACGATAAGACCGATACCAAGACCGATCAGGACGCGGTAGCCGAAGCTGACGCGTTTTTTGGCCAAGAAATAAAGGAAGCCGATAATAACAAGAGAAACAACCAGGGAAATCCAGTTGGTCTCGAAAGCTTTGATCAAGTTGTTATTCATGGAGCCTGTTCCCCCTTAATGCTCATAAGTTTAGTCGGGATTAATGATATGTATCGTACTACCGGATCTTCTAAACGTCAAGCGTCAATTTTCAAGCTGTTTTTCACATCTATGTAAAGGTTCATCGGAATAGAAGAGGGTAGAGAGCGTCGGGCGGGGGAAAATATTTTGTGGGGTTTAAGGTAATGCGGAGCCAATGCCAAAAAAGGCTAGATTTCATTTCATCTTTTGTAAATAAATTCTAGTATCCATTATAATGAAGAAAAGAGTTCAAAGGAGACCGCGAACATGTCCTTCTTATCTAGCGATAAATGGAGACAAAGTGCGCTGCTGGGCCTGCTGGTTCTGACGTTGGGAGTGTCCGCGTGTGAGTCGGCCGGTTCTTCCGAGCCGACTGCCAAGCAGGCGGGGAAAGAGGTTGGGAGCAATAAATCCGCAGCCGGACAGAAGGCCGCAAAGAACGCCGCGATCGTGACGCCCGAAGGCGTTACTTTACAGGAACGGTTCAAAGCGCCGAAGGGATTTGAACGCACGGCGGCCGAGCGGGGAAGCTTTGCGGCGTTTTTACGCGGACTGAAGCTGAAGCCGGCCGGTTCGGTCGTTCATCTTTTCGACGGGCGTGAGAAAAACAAGCCGGGGGTCTACGAGGCCGTGGTCGATATCCCGATCGGCAGCCGCGATCTTCATCAGTGCGCCGATGCGGTCATGCTGCTGCGGGCTCAATATTTCTTCGACCGGAAGCAGTACGGGAAGATTCATTTTAACTTTGTGAACGGGTTCAAGGCCGAATATTCAAAATGGATGAACGGATATCGAATTAAGATGAATGGAAATCAGGCATCGTGGGTAAAAAATGCTGGAGCCGATAACAGCCAGGAGGGATTCCGCAAGTTTATGGATGTGGTTTTCGCCTATGCGGGAACGTTGTCGTTGGAAAAAGAGCTGATGCCGGTCAAAAAAAGCGAAGTGAAGCCGGGAGATGTGTTCATTATCGGGGGATCGCCGGGACATGCGGTCATTGTCGTGGATACAGCGGTGAATAAGTCGACGGGGGAGACCTTGTTTATGCTGGCGCAAAGCTACACGCCCGCCCAGGAGACGCAAATTCTGGCGAATCCGGCAAATCCCGCTCAAAGCCCGTGGTACACGCTTAAAGAAGGAGGCGGTCTGAAAACGCCGGAGTGGGAATTCGGTGAAAATAGCTTAAGGAGATTTCAGGAGAATTAGGAACTTAAAACCGTTTTCAGGTCTGAATTACTCAATAAAATGAAATTTTATCCTTAAAGGTTGTAAATTAGAACCTTTATTAAGTAAGATAGACGTAAATCCATCCATTATGCGACATAGGGAGCGCTTTTCATGCAAAACTTTTGTTCGAAATGCTTCGTTGGGGAGCGCGGCTACACGGTCTATTTTGGCGGAAGCGAAACTTCCTCGTTTCTGGATGCCTATTTGCCGGAATACCCGGCGGATCAGTGGGATAAAATCGATTCACGGCTGTACTGGATGCACGAATCTCTGTTCAACGCCATGCTCGATTATGTGACCGCGCATCTGGAATATGCCAATATCCGGGCCGTGCGGGCGGACAAGCATGATCCCTTGCAGGGGCTGGACAAGCTCAAGCCCGTCCAATTTTTCAAGGAAGAACGAGACGCCCATTGGATTGACGATGTCATTACGAACCGCTCTATCCGGACTTTTTACCAGCCGATCGTTTCTTTTGACGGCGTGGATAGCTCCATCATCGGTTACGAGCTGCTGTCGCGGGGAGCCGGGCGGGACGGCGGGCTGATTCCGCCGGTTCAACTGTTTCAGGCCGCTAAAGCGAGAGACCGCCTGTTCGCGCTGGACCGCACATGCCGTCTGGAAGCTGTCCGGAACGCCGGCGGTCTGGATGACGGGCTGATTTTCATCAACTTCCTCCCGACGTCCATCTATAATCCCGTTCATTGTCTTAAATCGACGGTTGAGATGGTGGAGAGAACGGGCGTAAACCCCGAATCGATCGTTTTCGAAGTGGTGGAGAGCGAAGAAATCAACAATATGGACCACATGAGAAGCATCTTGGCTTTTTACAAAAAACATGGCTTCCGCTATGCACTGGATGATGTCGGAACGGGTTTTAACAGCTTGCAGGTTCTTTCCGAGCTGGAACCCGACGTCGTGAAACTGGCGCTTGAATTTTGCCGGGGCGTCAGTAAGGACAAAAGAAAACAGCGCGTGGCACGCGCTGTGGCAAGAATGACCCAGGAGCTCAATTCCCGTGCGCTCGCGGAAGGAATCGAAGACCGCGACGATCTGGAATGTCTCCGGGATCTCGGTTATGAATGGTTTCAGGGCTACTACTTCGGCAAGCCGGAGCCGCAGCCGCTGAGGGTTCTGCCGTCTTGGCCTGCATAAATATACAGGCTTTCTTCTAAAAAACAGGCATCCCGCCTTAGTCCATCTCGTAGATCGAGCCGGACTTGCTCGCGTAAAGCTCGGCGGCGACTTTCTCCGCGTACGCGTCGGTCATGCCGGAGATATAATCGGCGACCAGACGGGGCCAAGACCATACGGAGCGATGCCGCTCGTAGTTCTCGATCCAGTCCGGCGGAATAATGAGCTGTCCGTGATCCGGCACTTTAAAGCTGTCCCACAACCGGCGGATGATGATTTCGCTGCGCTTTTGAAGCCGCTGGACGCGGAAGTCCTTGACGAGCGTAACCCAGGCCAGCTTCTTGATAATCTCCATCGTACGGAGAAGATCCAGGTCCTGGCGGCCTTCGCGCACGAACGTGACGCGCTTCCAGCCTTTGTCCGGGTCGTCGATGATGCCGACTTTGCCGGCGAAGGAACTGACCCAGCGGGCTTTCATCTCTCTGCGCGTGCGCGAGGCTTCCCGGTCGCACTGGGCGTAGATGAGCTCCCACTGCTCGAGGTAAGAGGCAAGCACCTGCTTTACCATCGCAGCGATGTCCACCTGCTCCCAGCCGACCTCGAGGTTGCCCTGATCGTTCACGATTTCCTGAACGAGGTGCCCGATCAGCCGGTCGTCTTCGAAGAAGGAGCGGTTCATCTGGATTTTGCCGGCGCGGATGCCGTCCTCGATATCGTGCGTGGAGTAGGCGATGTCGTCGCACAAATCCATCAGTTGGGCTTCCAGCGTCGGACAGCTTTCCGGCATGTTCCACATGTCCCGGAGCTGCCGGATGCCCTCCCATTCCATCCCGTACACGCCTTTGAGCCGTCCCGGCTCTTCGAGGCTGTACGGGTATTTGTTGATGGCCAGAAGCACGGCGGCCGTCAAATCCAGGCCGCTGTCGCTGCCGGCGCGTTTCTCCAGAAACGTCAGAATCCTGAAATTCTGCGCGTTTCCTTCGTAGGAGAGGCCGTGCTCTTCCCCGAGAAGATGATTGAGCACTTCCTCGCCTTTGTGGCCGAACGGAGGATGCCCCAAATCGTGCGCGAGCGATGCGCACTCCACGACGGCAGGGTCGATCATCAAGCCGGGATGCTCCCCGCCGATGCAAAACGTGTATTGTTTTCTCATACGCCGGGCAACCTCGCGGGCAATCTGCGAAACCTCTATGGAATGGGTAAGCCGCGTCCGGTAATAATCCCCGGTCCCCGCACCGAACACCTGCGATTTGCCCTGCAGCCGGCGGAACACCGGAGACTGAATAAGACGGGCGTAATCGCGCTCGTATTCGTCCCGTTCCTCGCTGAATGTACCCAGTGCGGGTTCATCCAAACGGTACTTGCGCATATCCATCCGTTTCCCCCCCTTCTACCTTCTCTATATGTGAGTAATCCTAACACGTGAAGACGTTTTGCAAATTGTAGCACATCCGG
Organism: Paenibacillus sp. JNUCC 35; assembly: GCF_058269095.1. Lineage (NCBI taxonomy): Bacteria > Bacillati > Bacillota > Bacilli > Caryophanales > Paenibacillaceae > Paenibacillus > Paenibacillus sp. JNUCC 35. The sequence goes on from NZ_CM177771.1 coordinate 362,226, forward strand.
TCCCCGCGGGAAAAGAGGACAAAGATTCAGGAGAACATTTGTCCAAGCCGGCGGGCGGGGCAAAGGCAGTTGCTGACGGGACTCCCGGGGGAAAATGTCCGTATCCGTTTTTATTTATAAAGGATATCGCCCCTCAGGGATTCCACCTTCTCCGTGATTTGACGAATATCGTCTCCCGTGACTCCGAAATGCGCCAAGGAGGCTTCCAAATGGTTGACGATGCTGTCGAAATGCTCGGGCTGCAGGTTCAGTCCCGTATGGGCCGCAGCCATCGACCTGCCGGTGTAGGGAGCGCCGCCGAGCGCATAGCTGATGAAAGCCGTCTGATGACGCAGCTGTTTCGCCATATCCGTATCCCGGAAGAAATGATTGACCGATTCGTCCTCTATGACACGCTTGTAAAACTCCTCTACGACTTTTCCGATTGCGTTTTTTCCGCCAAGTTTTTCGTATAAGCTGGTTTCCATGGTTTATCGGCCTCCTAGGTATGGGGTCCTGCTCTTTTATATTACCCTCCGGAACGCTAAAATCTCAAAAAATCCCTGTCCGCTAATCAGGGACAGGGATTAAAGTCGTGCAGACCCGGCGTTCTTCCCGATTGTAACGGAAACAGAGAAAAGCAGCCTCCATTTGAGAGGCTGCCGCTTCGTCCGATAACCGGCCGGGGGCTTACTAGCTGACGTCTACCGCAAGGATGTCTAGGGGACCTCCTTCTGCCGCGATGGGAAGCAGATCGTACACCGAGATCGGAAACATGGGAAATCCGACGTAATAGGGAGTGATTTCAAGAAGATCGAAATACAGCACCAGCGCTTTGTCCGCCAGATAGAAGTTCTGATCGGGCCAGACGGATTTGAACGGAGGGTTCAGCAGGGGCAGTTTCCGCCGGTGAAGCTGTGCCCTTACGTGCTGCGAAAGCAGTTCCACGTAGCCGCTTCCGGACTTGAAAAGCTGTGAAAGGGTGAAAAAATTCCCGGAATTCACATCGCATGTAAGAGATTCTGCAACGGTATACCCGTGGGCCATGGGGGCCGAATAGGCATAGTTGGTGGCGATCAGACTGAGCAGCCCTCTTTGGTTCGTTTTCACCTCATAATGACCCGTCATCTCACGGAGAGTGCCGGTCTGGTATTTCTTCTGTTCGTTAACGAGCGAAGCCGTAAGGCCGGAGAATGCTGCGTTTAGCTCTTTCTGAACCGCAGGGCTCTGAAGACCCGAAAGTCTCGGCGTATAGATCGTCACACCCGGAGATGTGACGGTTTCGGTTTCCACCTGCACGGGAAGCTGAAATAAGGAGGTCATGCTCTTCTTCCTTTCCGGATGTCGTCTCATGCTTAACCTATTGCGGGAAAAAGGTTTTTAGACGTCCGGTCCGGCAAACCGGCTCTATAGTCCGGCATCCCGGCATTCTGTCAGCGGGCAAGCCGGCGGATAAGAGCGGAGAGCCTCTGCAGCCCATTTTCCAAATCCTCGAGCGAAGCGTAGGAGTACGAAAGTCTGAGATAAGGACCGGGGAGAGGGTCGTACAGGCTTCCCGGATTCAGAAGGATGCCTGCCTGGAGCCCTTTCTCAAACAATTCTCTCATGGAGAGAGAACGGGTAAGCTTCAGCCAGATGTAAAAGCCCCCGGACGGGACTCTCCAGGAGGCGATATCCTTGAACCCGCTGTCCAGCAGCTCCAGGGTCCGGTCGCGGCGCCTCCGCATCTCCGTACGGACCGTCTCCAGATGCCGCAGGTACAACCCGCCGGAGAGAAGTTCGGTGGCCGCCCACTGCGACAGCGAGCTGGAGCCGTAATCCGTCTGCATCTTGAGGTCGGCCAGCCGGTCGATGACGGCTTCGGGTCCGACCACCCAGCCGATGCGCAGGCCGGGGCTCCATGTCTTGGACAAGCTTCCGAGGTGCAGGACAAGCCCGTTCTTGTCCATCGCTTTCAGCGGCGGAGGCGGGGGCTCGTCGAGCCACAGCTCGCGGTACACGTCATCCTCGATGACGGGAAGCTGCGCTGTCTCGCACACCTCCAGCAGCTCTTTTCTCCGGTCCTCCGGCATCAGGATGCCGGTCGGGTTATGAAAAGAGGGGATCGTGTAGAGCATGGCTCCCTTGGCGCGCTTGGCCAGCTCCGGAATGCGTCCGGTCACCACTCCGCGCTCATCCATCGGAATACCGCACAGGCGGACCCCGGCGGATTGGAACATATGGAGCGAGAACAAGTAAGACGGCTTCTCCAGCAGCAGGGTGGAGCCAGGCTGCGCCAGGCCGAGGGAAATGAGCTGGAGCGCCTGCAGCGCTCCCGAGACGATCATAATGGACGAAGGTGAGGCATGGATGCCGCTTGTGCTCAGATAGGCGCTAATCCTCTCCCGGAGAGGGAGAAGCCCCTTCGGCTCCTCGTAGCCGAGCGAAGTCATGCGGCCCGGCAGCCTCTCGAGCACTTCTCTCGTCATTTCATGGGGGTGAAGAGCGGGAGAAAGCTCTCCGGTTCCCAGCCTGATCATGCCCGGGGTGAACTCCGCCCGGTTGATCTCCTGGATCATCGCCTGGTTGGGCCGGTGGACGCCCGACTGCACGTAAGAGGTCCAGTCCGGAGCGGCCGACGGCGTGAGCAGCGTCCAGGAATTGTTGACGACCCGTGTGCCGCTTCCGCTGCGGCCCTCCAGGATTCCGTCGGCGATCAGCTCGTCAACGGCGGCTACGACGGTGCTGCGGTTGACTTCGAAGACGGCGGCCATAGCGCGCTGGGGAGGGATTTTCGTGCCTACGGGCCACTCGCCGTTTTCGATTTTGCTTTTGATATACTGTTTGATTTGAACGGATAAGGGGATGGAGGAAGCCTTGTCGGGTTTCCAGCTGCTGTCCTGCATGGAGGGTTCCTGCTTTCTTGGAGTATGTCCGGCTTTCTGAACGGTCCTCTGCATTTAGCCGGTCCTGGGTCGCTTGTTTCAGTATAACGTTTGGTTGGCCCACGATCCATCCAAATGGATGGAGACAAACGGTTATCTTTCTATATCATGAGGAAGTAAGACAAGAGACTAACGGCAGAGAGATGGAGGAACCTGCATGATGTTAACGGCTGCGGCCGCCCTGCACGGCCTAATTCTGGCTATGGGGCTTATTTTGCCTCTCGGGGTGCAGAACGTATTTATTTTCAATCAAGGGGCTTTGCACAAAACATATACCCGGGCGCTTCCGGCCGTTCTGACGGCTTCGTTTTGCGACACGCTTCTGATCGGTTTGGCGGTTTTCGGCGTTTCCGTTCTCGTACTGAAAATCTGGTGGATCAAAACCGTGCTCATGACGGCAGGCGTAATTTTTCTCGCTTATATGGGCTGGACAACGTGGAAGAGCGCTTCACGCAAGGACGCGGACGAACCCGCAACGGGTGATGAAACACGTTACCCCGCACACAAACAGATCGCATTCGCCGCTTCGGTTTCCCTGCTGAATCCTCATGCCATCCTGGATACGGTCGGTGTAATCGGCACGAGCTCCTTGCAGTACAGCGGAACGCATAAATGGGTGTTCGCCCTGGCGTGCATCCTTGTTTCCTGGCTTTGGTTCTTCGGTTTGGCCGCGCTGGGCTGGCTGACGTGCCGGATAAGCGGGTCCGCCCGGTTTACGGCGGTTCTGGGCAAGGTGTCGGCGATTGTGATGTGGCTGTCGGCTGGCTATATCGCGTTTTCCCTTTAATGTTCGTGTTTTGGTGGATAAAACGCTTGATTTTTATATAAATTCTTCTTTTACAAAAAATAAACCGAATATTTAATGGGGTTTAGGTTGACTTCGAACATAATTTTCGTTAACCTGTTTAAGGGGCGAACGTCTCCGTTAACAACTAAATTTGCGTTTTACCTATTCGTATATCTTTGGCAATACGGGCCAGAGGTCTCTACAAGGAACCGAAAATTCCTGGCTACGAATGGACGGTTTTACCGTACCATTCGAAGGCCGGGATTTTTTTGCGTGCCCGGCTCAAGCCTGATACCTTTCATAACTGACTGGGGGATACGATCATGAGCAACCGTTACGATGTCATTATTGTGGGGGCCGGACCGGCCGGGATATTCGCTGCCTATGAATTTTCGTTAAAATCACCGCACCTTAAAGTGCTGCTTGTAGATAAAGGGCATGACATCGACAGCCGCCGCTGTCCGATTCTGGAAGAGAAAATCAAGCTGTGTCCGCCTGCCGCGGGACGCAAGGAATTTGCGGGCTGCCTGCCCGCCTGCTCGATAACCGCCGGTTTCGGCGGAGCGGGAGCTTACAGTGACGGCAAGTTCAACATCACGACGGAATTCGGAGGCTGGCTGACGGACTATCTGCCGCCTTCGCGCGTGCTGGATCTCATCCGGTATGTGGATGACATCAACTTGAAGCACGGTGCCCAGCAGACGCTGACGGATCCGCTGACGGACGTCGTGTCCTCCATTGAAAACCGCGCTTACGCGGCGGGACTCAAGCTATTAAGGGCGCAGGTCCGCCATCTGGGGACGGAGCAGAATCTTGAAATTCTCCGCTCGATCAACACGTACCTGAAAACGAAAGTGGACATGCGTTTCAAAACGGAAGTAGCCGACCTGCTGACAAGCAAAACGGCCGAGGGCCATAAAATCCGGGGCATTGTGCTAAACAGCGGGGAAGAGATCGAAGCCGATTCCGTAATCGTGGCGCCCGGCCGCGACGGTTCCGCTTGGTTGACGAGCGTTCTGCGCAAACGCCGCCTGAAAATGTACAACAACCAGGTCGACGTTGGGGTCCGCGTGGAAACATCCGATGTCGTGATGCAGGAAATCAACAAGCATCTGTACGAAGGCAAGTTTATTTTCAACACGTCGGTCGGCACCCGCGTCCGCACCTTCTGCAGCAATCCTTCGGGACATGTTGTCGTGGAAAATCACAGCGGCGTCATGGCGGCCAACGGCCATGCGTACAAAGACCCGGCGCTCGGTTCGCGGAACACGAACTTCGCCCTGCTTGTCTCGCACCAGTTTACGGAGCCGTTCGATAAACCGAACGAATACGCCCGCGAGATTTGCAAACGCGCCAACGATCTCTCAAACGGCGGCGTCATCGTTCAGAAATACGGCGACATCATCCGCGGACGCCGCTCTACGGAAGGCCGGATCAAGGAAGGATTTCTTGAGCCTACATTGAAAGAAGCCGTTCCCGGCGATCTGGGGCTCGTTCTCCCTTACAACACGATGAAGAGCCTAGTGGAGATGGTGGAGGCGCTGGAAAAAGTAACGCCGGGCATCGCTTCCGAGCACACGCTGTTTTACGGCGTGGAAGCGAAGTTCTACTCCGCCCGTCCCAAGCTCACCGAGCAGCTTGAAACCGAAATCGCGGGCCTGTACTGCGGCGGGGACGGCGCCGGCGTAACGCGTGGACTGGCCCAGGCGGGGGCGGCGGGCGTATGGATCGCCCGCGCTGTGGCGGAACGGGCTCAGGGCTAGCCGAGCTTTATGCCGACCGAAGCTGCTGGGCCGGCCGTAATCGAGCCGCTTCAACCGGGAAGCATCGTGCTCCGCTAAACTGCTGGGGCGCACGACGCGCGAATCGCACGATCCGGGGCTGGACTTGGCGCGTGCGTTCTCCAGATTGTGCGGCTTTCTGTGTTTAACGAAGTAAGCCCTGCAGACGGAACATCGTCTGCAGGGCTTTTTGGTGCGCCCGCTGCCGGGCTATTGGTCCGGGGATGGCTGCCGCCGGCAACGCCGCGCACACTGGACGCACCGCCGAAAACCGCCGGTTCTCGGGGAATAAGCGGAGGCAGACAGCTTCAAGCGTGGGACGCGACGGTTTACGTTCCCGTTATGCTCCCACCGGCATATGCAGCCACCAGACCCCGGCGCACTCCGGCAGGGTGACCCAGTTGTTCCGCGTTGTTTTGGCCGCCAGATCTTCTCCGAAGAAGAAGCGTGCCATTTCCTCGGCTTCCTTCAGCGACGCGAAGGTGTAATCCAGGCGGAACGTCTCGTGGGCAAAGCCGTATTTTTGCGTCAGCAGCGCGTAGTAAGGCTTCAGGAACGCGGGAGGGTCCGGAACCTCCGTGCCGGTGCCCATCGTTTCCAGCAGGATGAGAGTTCCGCCGGGACGCAGAATCCGTCTCATCTCGGCAAGAGCTTGCGCCACATTGGCTTCCCAGCCCGGGACGTCCGAGCCGGCGAGGTAGCAGAGGCTCCAGCCGCAGACGAGAAGATCGGCGGAGTCATCCGCCAGAGGGAGGCTGCGGTGGTCGGCAGCTGTGCAGCGCCAGTTCGTCAGCCCCGCCTGCCGGAGCTTGGAGACGGTGACCTCCAGCATGCCGGACGAGGCGTCCAGGGCGGTGACCGATGCGGCCTTCGGCGCCAAAACGGCCGTCAGGCGGCCCGTCCCCGCTCCAAGGTCCACGATATCCAGCCCTTCATGCGGGCGGATGCGGTCAATCCTTTCCGCCAGACCGGGTTGTCTGGAGATCATCCGGTCGTACAGATGAGTCTGATTGCGGTAAATATCGGTATGGTCGGGCATGCGGATCTTACCTCCATTTTGCGGAATTAAAATGTGAAATCGGTTCTCCCTCCATACCCTAAGCGTTAACGCAGCGGCAAGGTCAAGCGGATTTTAAGTTTCCTGATCAAGCGAAAAACTCATCGGGCGTTCTCACGCGAACAGTCCTGTCCGTAGTCCACGCAATGCTTTTTCTGCCGTTCCGCAAAACCGGTCCATACCTTCTCCTCTTCATTCTCTAGCAATTCATTTCAGGCAAAGCTCTCTAAGCAAAGCTCTCCAAGCAAAGCTCTCTAAACAAAACCTTCTCCGCTTCGGCAAACCGAAGGCCGCTAATTGCACTCCCAGGTATGCTGATGCAAGATACCGGTATCCCGGTACAGGCCGGGAAGATGCTGGATCGTACAGCGTTTCCGGCGAAGCCCCTGTTTTACGGAAGCCCGCGCCGGGCGGCAGCCAGATAAAGCTCGGGCGAAAGCCTAAGGCACTTGCTTTCAAACCCGTTTGGACCAAACCAGTCCAAAAAATCCAACACACCGGCCGGTGAATCCGAACGATGCTTGTCGGCCGGGGCTCTTTCATCGGCATTCCGGTTTATAAAACCCGCAATCGCGATGCGGCCCTGCGGTTTCAGCACCCGTGCCATTTCGTTCAGCGCCAATTTCTGCTGCCTGCCGGATAAATGGTGAAACGCAAAGCTGGTCACCACGAAATCGAACTGTCCGTCCGTATAGGGAACGGCAAGGAAGTTGCCGATTTTGGCCGTCATGCCCGGGAATTTGGACCGGCAGATACGGAGCATCTCCTTGGACTGGTCGACTCCGTTCATAACCGCTCCGCGTTCCATAAACAAACCGGCCAGATTGCCGGTCCCGGTGCCCAGATCAAGTCCCGTTTCTCCGGGTGCCGGATTTATTTCCTCCACGGTCCGCTCAAGCGCTTCGCGGTAACCGGGATAGGCCGAATCCCCGCTCCATACCCGCTCGTCATGAGAAGAAGCCAGCTCGTCGAAGTTCCAGCGGTCCTCCCAGTTGCGGAGCTCCCGGACCTCTCTGGAATCCTGCGCAAGCCGGTAAAAGTCCTCCAAGGGAAGCCCGCGGCTCCCCTGCAAAAGTCCGATCATATGGTCGGTCGTTTGCAGCGTTTGCCTGGTCTCCAGCATACGGGCGTAGAGGACAGAACGCTGCAGCTCCAGATAATGGAGCAGTTCATCGTGCTCGCCCCGTTCCACTTGCTCCAGGGCGGCCTGAATACCGCTGACGGACATGCCGGATTCGCGCAGGGCGACGATCGTCCGCAGCCTCCAGATTTCTTGTTCGGTAAAAGAGCGGTACCCGCTGGAGAGTTCCTTACCCGGTGCGATCAGCCCTTTTTCTTCGTAAAAGCGGATAGCCCGGGCCGATATTCCCAGCCGTTTGGCTGCTTCTTTAATGTGCATAGCGGCCTTCCTCCCGTAATTCAGCCGGCAGCGCGCCGGAATTTCGTCTTTCTCCGCTTCTAGCTTAAACCTTTCCGTAACGGAAAGGTAAACCCTTCTTTTTGCCGGGCAGTCCGTTGCTCTGGTCCAAAAGTTTAATTCTGCGGTTCAGCCTCTTATACTGGTTAGTAGAGGGTTAAATAGAATAAGAGAGTAAGACCGGATTTTTCTTCCGAACCGAACCCACCGTTTAAGGAGGTCCAAACGATGCGAATCGTATCAGGCGAAGACATGTACGAAATCGACCGCCAAACCGTGAACCTCATCGGAATAAGCGCCGACACGCCGATGGAAAGCGCGGGGAGGGCGGCCGCATCCCTTCTGCTGGAGCGGATTCCGCCGGAGGCGGAGGTTGTCGTGCTTTCCGGTGCGGGAAGCAACGGCGGGGACGGAATCGTGCTCGCCCGAGTCCTGAAAGCGTACGGCCGACGGGTTTCGCTGTGGCTGATTCCGCCGCGGGACAAAATCAGGGGCGCCGCCGCGGCCGCGTTGTCCGTCTATGAAAAGTCGGGCTATGCCGCCGCCGATTACATAGGTTCGGAGGCTGAGCTGGAACGCCGGCTTGAGCGGGCGGACGCGATTGTCGATGCGCTTCTCGGCATCGGAGTGAAGGGCCCTCTCCGCGAGCCGTACCGGAACCTGATCGGGAAGATCAACGGGCAGCGTGCGGCCGTTTACGCGATCGATCTTCCGAGCGGAGTTCCCGCGGACGGGGGCCCAGTCGAAGCGGCCGTCCGGGCGGATGTCACCGTGACGATCCAGTACCCGAAGCTCGGTACGTTCACGCACCCGGCCGCTTCTTACTGCGGCGAGCTGCTCGTCGCCGATATCGGCATCCCGCCTGCCGCCGCCGCGGGCTTGTCCCGCCGCTCCCTGTGGACGCTGCCGGATGTGCGGAGGACGCTGTCGCGCCGGAAAGCGTCCTCGCACAAGGGGACGCACGGCAGGCTGCTGGTGGCCGGCGGGTCCCTGCGGATGCCCGGAGCCGTCGTCCTCGCGTCCCGTGCGGCGCTCCGAAGCGGAGCCGGGCTCGTGACGGCGGTGGTGCCGGACTGCATCCACGCGATTGCGGCGGGCCATTACCCGGAGGCGATGTACCTGCCTTCACCGTCGGAGGCGGGTCACTTCCGGGGCGAGCTGCCTCTGGAAGGCGCCTCCTTCGGCGCCATCGCCGCAGGGCCCGGCCTGGGCCGCACGCCGGGCGGCCGGGCTGTCGTGGAACAAGTGCTGCGCCAGGACGTGCCCGTCCTGCTTGATGCGGACGCCTTGTTCCACGCCGCAGAGCTTCTGCCGCTGCTGCGGAAGCGCCGCAAGCCGACGGTGCTGACGCCGCATCCGGGCGAGATGGCCCGGCTTACGGGAAGCACCGCCGCGGCGGTAGAGGACGACAGGTTCGGCGTGTCCGCCCGCTTTGCGGCCGAGACCGGCGCCTATGTCGTCCTGAAGGGGCCGCATACGATCGTCGCGGCCCCGGACGGCACGCAGCACGTCAACACGACGGGCAGCGCCGCATTGGCCAAGGGCGGCTCCGGCGACGTGCTGACAGGCATCGCGGCGGCGTTTCTCCTGCAGCACGAGGACGTTCTGCAGGCGGTCAGCAATGCCGTGTACATCCATGGCCTGGCTGCAAGTCTGCTGACGGAGGAACGCCACTCCCTTGCGGATGTTCTGGCCAGCGACGTAATCGAAAGCATCCCGGCATATTTATGGAGATGAGGGAGGCGCGGAAGGGAAGGCGCCGAAGCCCGACGACCGTTTCTTTTAACCGTTATCCCGCAGCTTTCAGAAACTTTGTTGCGGATTGTCGGCCTCAGGTCCGGATGAGACGGCTGAGACACTCGGCATACCGTTATCTGTACTTCGCGAGCTGTCCGCGCGCGGTGCGGCGCTGTATGGCGATAGCCGGCACATGCCGGCCGTGTACCAAAGGCTGAGGAAGAGCGGAAGAACTTTTTATGCAAAACAGGATGTAACTTCTGGAGAATATCCCCATAATGATGTCTCTATAGAGAGATTGCATGGTTTTCAGCAAGATTCAGGGAGGATTCTTTTTTAAATATTCCGTTTATTTACAAAAGTGGGTATGCGGCAGGAATTCGGGAACCGGAAGCGAATGCCTAATAAGGATCGCGATGTGAGGTTTGGAGGTTTTTTGTATGCGAAAAATAAGTCTGCTGGTGCTGGCCGCGCTATTGGCCTTGAGTCTGTCTGTCCCGGCGTTCGGAGCGGAGCCTTCGCTTTTTTTGAAGAAAAACGGTTCGACTCCCCGATATGAAAGACCGCAGGCTTTGAAAGACGCGCTGCCCGGACAGGTTATCGTCAAATACAAAGAAAAAGCGGATACGATGAGTATGCAGGGACTGATGGGTCCCGAGAAGAAAGCGGACCTTCCCGATCCGCCGAGTTCGAAATACAAACAGCGTGTAGGATCGAAGGGTCTGGTCACGATGGAATTTCCCAAGTCCGAGCCGGTTTCGGACGTGCTTGAGGAACTGGAGAACGACCCCGACGTGGATTTCGTCGAACCCGTTTATCCCGTATGGGCCGCCGAGACGAAGGCTGCCGTACGGAACGGTCGCGCCGGGCAGGGAGCGGCGGCGCGGTCAACGACCGGCGCCGCAGGCGCGGCGGATTCGCCCGCTAAAGCGGCCTCCTTGCCGAACGACCCTTATGTGGAGCAGCAGTGGTGGTACCGGGCGATCCAGTCGGATCTTGCGGATACGAGTACGGTGGACGCCAAACTGCCCGGTGTTGTGATCGCCGTTGTCGATACGGGCGTGGATTCTTCCCATGACGATCTGAAAGGGAGCATTGTGGACGGGTACAATTTCGTCAGCAACACGCCGAACACCCGGGATGACAACGGCCACGGTACGAATGTGGCGGGCATTGCGGCGGCACGGAAAGACAACGGAGTCGGTATCGCCGGAGTGGCCAGCGGAGCCAAAATTATGCCCGTTAAGGTACTCGACAGCGAAGGCTACGGAAGAACGGACGTGATAACCGAAGGCATCTATTGGGCCGTAGATCACGGAGCGGATGTGTTAAATCTCAGCCTGACGTCGGCAAGCTCCTCCCGGGTCATGGAGGAAGCGGTCCAATACGCCCTGCAAAGAGGCGTGATCGTCGTTTCCGCCGCAGGCAACGAAAGCAACCACTGGACGGGCAACGATACGGGAGAACTGGACCAGGTAAAAGGCAGCGAAGATCCGTTGGCCCACCGGTTCGTGAAGGATGTGGCCTTTCCGGCCAAGCTGCCGGGAGTCCTTGCGGTAGGCGCCGTCGACTGGTATCCGCAAACGGGATTTATCGTAGCGGATTTCTCCAATTCCGGCAGCAGCCTGAGCGTAGTCGCACCGGGCGTGGACATATACAGCACGGACAAAGGCAACGGATATACGAGACGCAACGGCACTTCGATGGCGGCCCCGATGGTGTCCGGCCTTGCCGCTCTAATTCTCGCGGGGGATGCCGGTCTGGATGATCTTTCTACTTCCGAAAGGGTGGAGCGAGTAGGCCGTATCATTTCCGAAACCGCCCAGGACCTGGGTCCTTCCGGCTTTGACGATGAATACGGGTCCGGGCTGATCGATGTCAAGAAAGCCATGGAAACACCGCGTGTAAGTATCCAAGCGGCTAACGGCAGCACGAATTTGACCGGAACGGGCGAGCTTCAGGCTGACATTCGGCTTCTTGACAAAGACGGTTCTCTCGCATCGGGCGCCGGCGGTGCCGGTAAGGCGGATTTGTTCGCTTACACGTCGAACGGCACGGAGCCCCAGTTCGTTAAAACGTTAACGTTTCAAGCCAGTCAGGGAAAAGCTTTTCTTACATACAAACCGGATAAAGCCGGTAAATACATATTGGTTGCCTACAACGATGAGAAAAGTCCGCTTTGGGTGAGCGGCGAGCTTGCGTTCCAGATGAAGCCTCAAGCTCCTCAGGCCAGCCTCCGGAGCGGAAGCTACACGGGTACACAGAAAGTCACGCTGACCGCATCCGACCCCGGCGCCAAAATGTACTACACCTTAACCGGAGCGGTGCCTACCGTACAGTCCGCCGTCTATACCGGCCCTATCGAGATCTCCCGGACACAAACGCTGAGAGTTATCTCGGCCGCAGGCGGAGCCGTCAGCGAAGTCCAGACCTACCGCTATGAAATCGCGGCAAGCGGCGGGAATACCGGAGGCGGGGACGGCACCGGGCAGCCCTCGGAAGAAACCGTTACCCCCGTTAAGGCGGACTCAACCGTAATCAAGGAAAAAGGCTATGCCATGCTGGATGTGAAGGTTGCCGACGAGAATTTGCAGCCGCTGCTTAAAAATCCGGATGTGACCCTGATCGGGGTACAGGCCGTTTCTTCCGGAAAAGACAACACCGCAGGAGCGAAAGTTCATCTTCCGGCATCCTTCTTCGGCGGGGGCCAGTCCAAAGGGCTGCTCATTACGACGAGTGAAGGCACCTTAAGGCTGGAACCGGGCTCTCTTCAAGTGGACGGCAGCGAGGAAGCGGTTATTTCTCTCCGCCGGACGCATGCCACCGAGAGCCTGACGTCGGCTTATCCTGAAGGCGCGTCGCCTATGTCTTCTATCCTGGAGATTAAAATAATGGCCGGAAGCCGGATGATCGGCAATCTCCAAAAGCCCGCGACCGTGACTCTCACTCACGCTGCGGCGTCCGATTTGGGAGTCGACCCGGAGAAAATGGGCGCCTTCGTTTACTCGGAGGACGATTCTGAGTGGGAGTATGTGAAGGGCGCCCAAAACGAGGGCAGCATGACGTTTGCCGTCGGCGGCTCCTCGTACGCGGCTGTCTTCGCGGTCGCCCGCACGTTCGCCGATATGAGCACCCACTGGGCGAAACGACCCGTGGAAGTTCTCGCCGCCCGGCAGATCGTGGACGGCATGGCCGCCAGCCGCTTCGTTCCTCAGGCGGGCGTGACACGGGCCCAGTTCGCGGCGATGCTGGCCCGCCTGCTGCAGCTTCCGGCGGCTGCGGACGGCAAGCAGCAGTTCCGTGACGTCGCGAAGGGCGCTTGGTACGCCGATGTCGTCGCCCGCTCCTACAGCGCGGGGCTCGTCTCCGGCGTCACGGACGACCGCTTCATGCCGGAGGAGCCCATCACGCGTGAGCAGATGGCCGCCATGCTGGTTCGCGCCTTCGCTTACGGCAGCGGCATAGCGCCGGACGAGCTTCCCGTGCCGAAGACGGCTTCTTTCGCCGACGAAGGCACGGCGGGGACCTGGGCGGTGCCGTTTATGCGGAAGGCCGCCGGGCTCGGTCTGATCGACGGCTATGAAGACGGCACCTTTAAGCCGTTGAACGGCGCCACGAGGGCGGAATCGGCAAGCGTGATTTACAAGCTGAGCGCGCGCGAGTACTGATTTTTCACATGCTGAACGTTGAATGTGCTGTTAATAACCCCCTGTAACTTTCTTTTAGAACCGTCTCGGGCTTCGGCCCGTGGCGGTTTTTTGGTTCTTGGACACTGTGGGAAGCCGGGGCGGCACCGGCGGTATTTTTAAGGGGAAGCGATATTTAAAGCGCAGTCAGGTTATACGGGTTGGCAAAAGAAAAACGGGGAATTTACGCGGGAACGGTCCTAAGAGGGAATAAAGAGCGAGGAAGACGCAAAGGGCAGGAAAAAGGCTGGGGGCTTTTCGGGGCGCCGATCGTCTTTTGCAGGTTGAACTCTCCGTTTGTTATGGGTATGATGGAATACAAATACCGAATTGGACTGCGGCAACGATTTCCGATAAGAAAGAAAGGTTGATCCGGATGGAGAACAAAAGCGCCACAACAAATACAACCAACACCAATTTCATTAAAAACATCGTGATCGAAGATCTTAACGAAGGCCGTGTAGATACGGTCGTCACGCGTTTTCCGCCCGAACCGAACGGGTATCTGCATATCGGGCACGCCAAGTCGATCTGCCTGAATTTCGAGCTTGCGGACGAATTCAACGGTAAGACGAACCTGCGTTTCGACGATACGAATCCGGCCAAGGAAGACGAGGAGTTCGTCAGAGCGATCAAGGAAGACGTGCAGTGGCTGGGCTTCGAATGGGACGGCCTCTTTTTCGCTTCCGATTATTTCGACTATATGTATGAAAAAGCGCAGCTTCTGATCCGCAAAGGAAAAGCGTACGTGTGCCAGCTTAATGCGGATCAAATCCGCGAAGGCCGCGGAACGCTTACGGAGCCGGGCAAGGAGAGCCCGCACCGGGACCGTCCGGCGGAAGAAAGCCTGGATTTGTTCGAGCGCATGCGCAAAGGCGAGTTTAAGGACGGGGAAATGGTCCTCCGTGCGAAAATCAACATGGCTTCGCCGAATATCAACCTGCGCGATCCGGTCATTTACCGCATTTCGCACGCGCACCATCACCGTACGGGAGATGCCTGGTGCATCTATCCGATGTATGCTTTCGCGCATCCGCTGGAGGATGCCTACGAAGCGGTTACCCACTCCATCTGTACCCTGGAGTTCGAGGATCAGCGTCCGCTGTACGACTGGGTCATCCAGGAATGCGAAACGGAACATGTGCCGCATCAATACGAATTCGCCAAGCTGAAGCTGACGGATACGATCATGGGCAAACGCTACCTGAAGCAGATGGTGGACGAAGGGGTTGTGGACGGCTGGGACGATCCCCGTATGCCGACGGTGTCGGGCTTGCGCCGCCGGGGTTTTACGCCGGAATCTATCCGCAATTTCTGCCGCGAAATCGGCGTGACGAAGAGCGACAGTACGGTCGATGTGAAATACCTGGATCATTTTATCCGGGAAGATTTGAAATTAAAGGCTCCGCGCACGATGGGTATTCTGAAACCGCTCAAGGTGGTCATTACGAATTATCCCGAAGGCCAGGTGGAGATGCTGGATGCGGAAATCAACTCGGAGAACCCGGAGATGGGCATCCGCCAAATTCCGTTTTCACGGGAGATTTATATCGAGCAGGACGATTTCATGGAAAATCCGCCGAGCAAATATTTCCGCTTATTTCCCGGCAACGAAGTGCGTCTGAAGCACGCCTACTTCATCAAATGCGAAGAAGCGGTTAAGGATGAAGCGGGCAACGTGATCGAGCTCCGCTGCACTTACGATCCCGAAACGAAGAGCGGAAGCGGGTTTACCGGCCGTAAAGTGAAGGGAACGATCCACTGGGTGGAAGCGAGCCGCGCCGTGCCGGCGGAGTTCCGGCTCTACGAGCCTCTAGTCCTTCCCGAGCGGGAGGAGAAGGAAGAAGGAAGCACGTTCCTCGACCGGATCAATCCGAATTCTCTGGAGGTTCTGAGCGGATTTGTGGAGGAGAACATGAAGGATGCCGAGGGTAACGACAAGTTCCAATTTTTCCGCCACGGGTACTTCAATGTAGACCCTAAAGCGTCCACGAAAGATCATCTGGTCTTCAATCTGACCGTATCGCTGAAAAGCTCTTTCGATATCAAGCAAGCTTAAAAATCGGGAACAACAGGCGGTCCCGGGTTTGCCGGGCTTGGCCCCTCGAGCGGGCTCTGTCCGTCCGAGTTCGTCGCTTAACACACAAAAAAGCAGGTCCAGGAGAAATTCCTGACCTGCTTTTTTGTGTGGGCTTCAAGCGCCTAGCTCTTCGCGGCCGCCGCTTGAAGCCGGGCCGCGAGCAGCTCCCCGAAGGCGTCGGCGCTCCTCGGAGGGTCGATGCCTTCCCGCAGCGCACGGGGAAGGGAGCGCCACAGCCGGAGGAGCATGGGCAGCTCCAGACCGATGCGTTCGATGGTGTCCGTCTCCGCGAAAACCCGCTCGGGCGTCCCCTGCAGCAGACAGGCGCCCTGGGCCATGACCAGGACTTCGTCCGCCCACGTGTAGGCCAGGTCCATGTCGTGGGTCGCCATGACCACGGTGACGCCGCTCTGCCGGATGTCCGCCAGCTCATCCAGCAGAAGCCGCTCCGACGCACGGTCGAGATACGCCGTCGGCTCGTCGAGCAGCAGCAGGCTCGGCTCCAGCACGAGAACGCCGGCCAGGGTGACGCGCTTCTTCTGCCCGAGGCTCAGGTGATGGATAGGGGTATGGGCGAGCTGCTCCAGGCCCATTCTCTCCAGTACCGCTTCGGTCCGGGCGCGGATTTCGGGCTCGGAAACGCCGGCGTTCCGCAAGCCGTAGGAGACGTCCTCATACGGCGTACCGAGAATGAGCTGCTGCTCGGGGTCCTGGAACACGAGTCCTACCTGCCTGCGCAGTTCCTGCAGATCCTGGCGCTTGTAGGACACAGGGGCGCCCTTCCAGTACACGGTCCCCGATTGCGGCCGGTGAATGCCGACGGCATGCAGGAAAAACGTCGATTTTCCGGAGCCGTTTTGTCCGCAAAGCGCAATGTTCCGGCCGGACGGAAGCGTGAGACTGAGTCCGGCCAGGGCCTTTTTTCCGGTACCGGGATAGCTGTAGACGACGTCCGCCAGTTCCATGATCGGATTCATGCGAATCCCCTCCATTTCAGCCAAATCTGTGCTGCCGTCAGCATAAAGATCCCGGTCACGCCTTCGGCTTTGTAGCGAGGCGGGACGGGGGCCGCTTCATAGGGGGCAAGTTCGATCCGTTCCGTGAAGCCGCGGGAGGTTAGCCCGTAGGCCAGACCGCGGTAACGCTGCATCGTCCGGCCGAACAGATGAACGATCAGCAGAGCGGTATCGCGCAGCCCGCCTGCGAATCCGTTCTGTCCGCCCCGGCAGCGCTGGGCGGTCCGCATGGCGTGAGCCGTATCGGCGAGCAAAAAAATAAAGCGGTACATAATCAGGGTCAGCTCAATCACGATCTGAGGAATGCGGATTTTTTTCATCACCTGAAGAATTTCCAGCAAGGGCGTCGTGAACAACACAAATTGTAGACAAGCGAGGCAGGCGGAGACCCGCATAAACAGCTCTGCTGTACGGGATAAAGATTCTCCCGTGACATAAACGGTCCATGGACCGGCCGTTCCGATGATCCATCCCGAAGAAAGGGGAACCCCGGTCCCTGTATTTCTTCCGAATTCCAGCAGGAGAGCAGGCAGGCTGGCCGCGAAGAACAGCAGCGAGCCGCCGTATACGAGCCAGTAAAGTTTGCCCGGGACACGTGCGTAAAGCAGGGTCCAAAGCGTCATCCATCCGAAAACGGCCGCTTGAACGGGCGGAGCGCCGGCATAGGACAGGATAAAGAGACAGCCGGCAAATCCGCATTTCCAGACGGGGGAGATTCCCCGGAAAGCATTGGCATAGGAAATCGTGTCGATCCGCTTGAGCATCATGCTTTGGGCTTCGGTTTGGAGGCTTTCCCCTTATACAGGCCGATCACATACCCGATAAAACCGGCACCGAGCGCGGCTTGCAGCGCGAAAAGCATGCTTTCGGTTTCAGCCGGAGGCTCCATCAGCGACGCGAACCAAGGCTCGTAAGTCGGAGCGATTTCCTGAATCGCTTCCTCCGCGGCTCCGTCCGCTCCTCCGAACTCTCCTTTAACGAAAATGAGCGGCAGCACGGCAAGCAGGACGACCGCGACCAGAATCCAGACATTCTTCTTCCACGTTTTCACGAACGGTCAGCTCCCTTCAAATTGCGCTGCAGAGCGGAAATTTCATGCGGCGTATAGGCTTGCAGCCAGCCTAGAACCAGAACGGTTAGCAGCCCTTCGCTGATCGCGAGCGGAATTTGGGTGACGGCGAAAATACCCGCAAATTTGGCAAAAGACGCGAGCATGCCCCCGTCGGCTGCGGGAAATGCCACCGCCAGCTGTACGGAGGTGACCAGATAGGTGGTCAGATCGGCGAGCGCGGCGCCCGTAAAGACGGAGAGCTTCTGCCTGCCCGTCGATTTGATCATGAGTTTGTACACGGCATAGCCGACAAACGGTCCCGCAACGGCCATCGAGAATGCGTTGGCGCCTAGTGTCGTAAGCCCGCCGTGGGCGAGGAGAAGAGCCTGAAAGAGAAGGACAACGGAGCCGAGGACGCTCATGGGAAGCGGTCCGAACAGGATGGCTCCGAGTCCGGTACCCGTCGGGTGGGAGCTGCTTCCCGTAACCGAAGGAATTTTCAGGGCGGACAGGACGAACGTAAAGGCTCCGGCCAGACCCAGCATAAGCTTGAGCTCCGGCGTTTCTTTTGTAATTCGGATCAGAGCGCGGACGCCCAGGATGAAGAATGGCAGGAAGACCACCCACCAGAATAAGGCCCAGAAGGGCGGCAAAAAGCCCTCCATGATATGCATGGCGTAAGCCGACTCCGGCTCGTTTACCAGAAAGAAGCAGACGATTCCGGCTATAAGCAGAAAAGACGCCAGGGTTTTACGGATATTCATCGGAAATCCTCCTTCATAAATGTGGGTCCGCCGTAAGCGGCGGCCAGTGCGGCAGAACGGGGCCATGCCCCTGCTGTGCTTTCGGACGCGGATTCGTTAAACCGGCCGCCCGGCTGCCAGTTCCGCAAGCTCTTTCCGATGATTCCGATGCCGCAATTCCCGGCTCCGAACCTCTTCTCCGCACACAAAAAAAGACATCCTTCCCTTCGCACGGGAACACGATGTCTTATGCACGCAACAAAAAAAGTTTGCGATCTCAAACACCTCCCTATTCCTCGTAGGTCGTATCAGTGCTGTCAAAACAGGCAGGTCTCCTGGCTCGGGGCGTCCATACCGGCTCCTTCCCGGAACGTCTTAGTTCCAGTGGCTTCGTGCCGGATGTGAATGAGAGTGTTTCCCCTTACAGTGGCGGGACCGCGACGGCATTTCACCGTTCTTCCCTTTTAAATTTTAGAGTGGCTCTAAAATACCTGTTTCCACAAATATGCAGTTTTCCGTGATAATACTACAGGATGTCCCAAACCTTGTCAATTGCGGAAAAGGCATGAATTTCAAGGCTGAAATACTGCCGGAATCGGTTTCGGAATCTCTTTTTCCCTTGCCTTTGACATCGCTTTCTTTTGTTTGCGGAAAAGAAAAACGAGAGGGGTATCGGCCCTCTCGCTGAAATTTTATTTTATAGACTAAACCCGAACCCAAACTCTGAACTTATAGGACGAAAATGCCGACCACGCCGGTTACGATTCCTGTCAGGGCAACCATACCGGCTGTGAACCAGAGCACTCGCGCTGGAAAAGCCTTGCGCACCATAATGAGGGACGGCAGGCTGACCGCAGGTAGTGTCATGATTAGCGTGGCGGCCGGTCCCGTGCCCAGGCCCAGGGCCATCATCGTTTTGGCGATCGGAATTTCCGCGGCGGTCGGGATGACGAACAGGGTTCCGGCCAAAGCGAGCCCGATCAAGGCGACGAGGCTGTTGCCGATCGCGGGATCGAGGGCCGGGAACAGCCAAGCGCGTGCGGCGCCGAGAATGAATACGGCGATGAAATAGACGGGAACCACGGTCCAGAACATCGTCCAGAGCGCTTTCAGCCAGCGGACGACGACCGGCCCGGACTGCGGCTGCATAATCGGCGTCTGCGGAAGCTCGCCGGTCACTGCATCGTCCTTCTTGACGAGGCGCTCCGCCCAGTACGAGACGCCGAACACGAGCACGATCCCCGCGGCGATTCTCAGAATGGCGAATTTCCAGCCAAGCACGAAGCCCATGAAAATGATCGTCGCCGGGTTCAGTACCGGGTTGCCGATCCAGAAGGCGAGAGCGGAGCCGATGGAGCCCGACTGCTTGCGCATGCCGACCGCTACCGGAGCGGCGCAGCAGGAGCACATCATGCCGGGCATGGCGCTAAGTCCGCCGGCTACCGTGCTGCCGAAAGTTCGCTTGCCGAACACCCGCTTCAGCCAGTCTTGCGGGATCAGCACCTGAAGCAGAGAGCCGAGGACGATGCCGAGAATCGCGGCTTTCCAGACGGCTTTGAAATAGACGACGGAGTAGTCCCAAGCCGCGGCCAGCGAAGGCTCGGCGGAGCCTGCGAGAATCGACTTCCCGATGTCGTGCTTGGCCGCCGCGGTAAGCGCTTTGTGGAAGTAGGGCTCCCACTTTACGTAAAACAACCCGCCTATGAGAATGGCGATAAATATAAAAGGCTTCCAGTAAGCAGTGCGCGGTCTGCTTTTGGTGGAAGCCGGAGTTGGAGATGTATTCACGTGATGTCCCACCTTTCTAAATCCACTTGCAACTATACCATAGTCACCGGGGAAAAAGAACGGCCTACTTCTGTCAGAAATCCCTGTTCCAAGTAGAGAACTAAGGATTCAGTAAGTCGTAAATCCGAGCATGTCCTGCAGATGATAGACGATTCGCTTGAAGCCGACCAGCTTATCCTCATAGGCCGGATACTCCAGGGAATACTCCGCATCCCGGTTATTCCACAGGCGGTCCCAGTAGCGGTCGAGGTCCCGTGTAATTTTGCTGCCTGCCGGTGCCGTTATCTCCACGTTCGTTTCCAGATTAAGATCGTCAAGATTACGGGGCGTGAAATTGGCGGAGCCGCCGTTAATGACGGCGTTGCCGTCCGGATGACGGATGTAGATCAGCTTCGTATGAAACTGCTCCTGGGCGGTGTTGTACCATTTAACGGCGATTTTACCGCCCGTTTTCTTCCTCAGCTCCGCGGCGACCGGACGATTCGGAATCCCGGTCTTGCTGTGCCCGAACGCATTCTGGTTCGGATCGAGCAGCAGCTGGATGGATACGCCCCGCGCGGAAGCATCCAGCAGAGCGGCGATGACCTTGCGGTCGGCGAGATAGAACATACCCATGCGGATCTCGCTGCCCTTGGGCGCTGCCGAGATACTGTCAAGCAGGCGGGAATAGATTTTCCCTTCCGTAAGCAGACGTACGGTCACGGCGTCCTTGGAGGATGCCGCAGGTTCTGGCGTTCCGTTTCCGGACGCCGCTTCCGGACGTGCGGGTTCCCCCTGCTTATCGGCCGCCTTCGGCTGAAGGTGCGCGGGTCCGCCTGACATAACGGAAGCGGCCTGCTCCGTTCCGACGACTTCGGAGATGAAGTCCTTGCTGCCGGTTATCTGAAACCCGATATTCGAGTTGTTGAAGCTGGCGTCATGCGGGTTGGCGGACAGCACCAGCGCCGTATTTTCGGTGGCGACGACTTTGCGGTGATTCGCTTTGACATTGAAAAGCTTCAAATAAGAGCGCAGCGTCACTTTGGGGGCGGAATCCGCCAGAGGGTTGGGCAGCCAGCCCTTGCCCGACTGTCCGAACCACTGGAACCCCATCCGCCAGACGGCGGAGTACAGCGGGACGGAGTCTCTCAGCGGGTTCGTGTCCGTGAGTACGACCCCGATACCGGCCGCTTTGAGCCGCTCAAGCTCCGGAGACGGGTGCGAGCCGTAGGTCGTGTTCACCTCATCGGAAACGACCGTGATCGGCATGTCAGGATGTCTCCGCCTGGCGTCCAGGAGGCTTTCCGTCAGCTGTCCGCTCAGAGGCGGGAAGGCCTGGTCGTTGTCGTAGTACCCGCTGTACAGGAACATGTCGACCACGATAAATTCCTTCGCTTCCGCGATAGCTTGGTTGACCCGGTCGAAAATCATCTGTTCCTGATGATAGCCGCCGTCTTTTTTATAGGAAAGATCATAGAGAAAATCCACGCTCTCCGCCCGGTAGGCTTTTCCTTCGAACGACAGGCCCGGAGGCAAAGCTTTGTGTGTATGAACGGCGGCCACGATACCTGCCCAGATGAAAAAGACAAGAAGCAGGATACCGCCCTTCAGCCAATTCGAGGAGAGCCAGCTTTGTTCGGTTTGCTTCCGTGTATCTTCCGAAGAGCGGACCGGGGGCAAAGGGTTTCGTTCGGTTCGTTTTAAGGGCTCCATGAGCATTCTCCCCGTACTTGTAGTGGACGTAACGGAGCCTGTCTGTCCGCCGGTGCGGGGAGTCTATAGACTCCCGCAGGGGTTAGGGGCAGGCCGTTACAGGCTACCGACTATTTAACGCCGGGAAGGGGCATGTGAAGCAGGGGAGTTTTGGAACAGGAAGAAGAACGGAAGCGAAGACAGCGGCAGTCGTGCCGCGCAAGGAAACGGAACGGAGACCGATCAGGGTGCGGGGGGGCCCGGAACCTGCATCGCCTCATGAGCGCCGCGAACTTTCTGGACGAATACTTCCAGCGCCTTCGAGTTTTCACCCGCGGCTCTGCGCACCATCGTCAGCGTCCGGGTCAGACGGCGGCCGCCGGCTCCCAGATGGACGATTTCTCCCGATTCCAGCTCCTTGCGCACGATCCATCTCGACAAAAGAGCGATCCCGAGGCCCGCGGACACCGCTTCCTTCACGCTCTGGGAGCTGCTGAACATAAAGGAGCGCTTCACGTTCAGCTGCCATTCGGCGATCAGCCTATCGCTGTAATCGCGGGTTCCCGACCCGGGCTCCCGCCAAACCCACGTCTGGTTCTGCAAGGATTGGAGCTTGAACGGTTCCCGTGTCAGAGGATGATCGCGGGGAGCAATGAGAATCATTTCATCTTCCATAAAAGGTTCGATCTCTACGTCCGGGGCGTCCGCGATCCCCTCGATCAGCCCGATGTGGAAATGATCGCGGCGCACACCTTGAACCACTTCGACGGTGTTCGCGATCGTGGACTGGATGTCCACCTTCGGGTAATGCTTGGCGTAATCGGCCAGCAGGCGGGGGAGGATATATTCGCCTATCGTAAAGCTGGCGCCGATTTTAAGCGATCCCGTCACGACGTGCTGCAAAGCGTTGATTTCCTGACGGGCTTCTTCATAGAGGCGCAAAATTTTTTTGGCTCTCGCATAAAGAAGCTCTCCGGCTTCCGTCAGCTTGACTTGTTTGGGAGAGCGGATCATCAGCTTGGCGCCGAATTCCTGCTCCAGATTCCGGATATGCTGGCTGACGCCGGGCTGGGAAATATTCAGGGCCTCGGCGGCCCGGGAAAAATGGCGCTGCTCCGCCACGGCGGCAAACACGCGCAAATGATCGACGATCATCGTAAATCCCTCCGCAACGATTGAGTGTAGGAAGACAGCCGGAAAGCGGCTGCATGCGGCTGAAAACCTGGCGGTTCAAAAGCCCTTTTGTAGAAGCGAAAAGAGCGTCCGGCCGTTGCCTCCATTGTATCATAAGTTTTTGTAATGATTGGCATCGCGTATTCGTATTTCCGTTCCCCCGCGCGTCCTCTTATAGTGAAAATAAAGAACGCGTTCGATAGCCGTGTGAACACGAGCCAGAAACGAACTGGAGGGGTCGACAGATGAAAACTTTCACGCAGCGGTTAGGAACCCCGGCTTTACATGAAACGGGACAAGAAAAGACGGATTCGAATGAAAGCCGCACTCCAATAAAACAACGGTTAAGCACCGTTTCTCAAGACAGAACAGGATCTCCTGTTATAAAAGAAGAAACACGGCCGGAAGAGACACACCCGGCTGTGTCGGCAAGAAAAACCAATACGCTTGCCGCCTCGGATTTCGCAGCCGGGCCCGGGCTCGGCAAAGCCGCCGCCCGCCTCGCCACAGGCCTCGGAATGACGCTTGCGCTGGCCCTCGCGGCCAAAGCGCTCGCCCTCATTCCGGGCCTGAATGTCATCGGGCAGCTCGTGCTCGCCCTGCTGCTCGGCATCGCCTGGCGTGCCGCCGCTCCCGTGCCGGCATCCGCCCCGGCCGGGCTGGCCTTCGCCAGCAAGAAGCTGCTCCGCGCGGGCATCATCCTGCTCGGCATGCGCCTCAGCCTGCTGGATGTGGTACATGCGGGGCCGGCCGTGTTCGCCGCGGCGGCGGGCAACATCCTCTTCGCGACCGTCGTCGTATACGCCATCGCCCGGAGGATGAACGTAGGCCCGCGCCTCGCGATGCTGAGCGCCTGCGGCACCGGGATTTGCGGGGCGGCGGCTATCGCCGGCATCTCTCCGCAAATCAAGGCGGACGACGACGAAACGGCCGTCGGCGTCACGGTTATCGCGCTGCTCGGCACGCTGTTCACCGTGGCCTACACGCTGGTGTATCCGCTGCTCGGCTTCTCGTCCGCCGAGTACGGCTTCTTCTCGGGTGCGACGCTGCACGAGATTGCCCACGTCATCGCGGCCGCCGCTCCGGGCGGCAGTGCCGCGGTAGACAGCGCGCTCGTCGCGAAGCTGACGCGCGTGGCCCTTCTCGCGCCGGTCGCTCTGGCGCTCGGCGTCTGGGCGGCGCGGCGGGAACGTCGGGGCGCCGGCGAAGGCGCCGCGGGCACCGCGGCTTCCGGCGCAGCCGGGGACGCCGCTCCCCGCAAGGCGGGCGTGCCGATCCCGTGGTTCATCGTGGGCTTCCTGGCGGCAGCAGCTCTGAACACGATCGGGATCGTACCGCAGCCCGCCGCGGCAGCCGCCGTTCAAGGCGCCTACCTGCTTATCGCGATGGCGATGGCGGGGCTCGGCTTGAACGTGAACCTGGCCGTGTTCCGGCGTCACGGCCTCCGGGCTTCCGCAGCCGTGCTGCTGGGCTCGGTGCTGCTCTCGCTGCTCGGCATCGCGGAGGTCTATGTCCTGCGTCTGCTTGGCTGAGAGATGAACAATAGACCATGAACCCGCGATTTAAATGAAGCCCTTTGAAGTGGACAGATGCTTGGCGATTACCGCCGCCTGTCCATGCAAGAGGGCTTTTTGCGTACCCGAAAAGTTGTATTTGCCTTCCAGTTTGGGGTTTAATAGAGACAGGGAACCGAAAGATCCTGTTTGAACCGGCGTTCCGCTGGGCACACTTCCATTGAAAGGTCTGTTTGCAGGCCGCATTTTATACATACACCTACCGGTTATAATGGATGTTTCGGAAGCCCGTCAACGGGGTAATGAACGAGTTGAAACTTGAAGGAGGCGCTCATATGCAAATTACTTATCACGGACATTCGTGTTTTTTGGTAGAAAACGAAGGATACCGGGTACTCTTGGACCCTTTTCTAAGCGGAAATGCACTGGCTGTAGCCGATCCGGGAGAAATTCAAGTGAACGCCATCCTGCTTACACACGGCCATAGTGACCACATCGTGGATGCCGAGGAAATCGCCCGCAAAAATGACTGCGTCATTATCGCAAATTTTGAAATTGCTTCTTATTTCGCATCGAAGGGACTCAAAACCTTTGCCATGAACATCGGCGGCAGCGCCACGTTCGAATGGGGCACCGTCAAATATACGCTCGCTTTCCATTCCTCCAGCATTGAGGTAGAGCCGGGCAAATTCGTGGATGGGGGACAACCCGGGGGCATTCTGCTGACCATGGGCGGCAAAACGTTCTATCACGCGGGCGACACGGCCCTTTTCGGAGATATGAAGCTGTACGGAGAAATGTACAACATCGATGTGGCGGCCTTGCCGATCGGAGATGTTTTTACGATGGGACCGGATGAAGCGGTGCTTGCGGCTACATGGCTGCGCGCCAAGAAATACATTCCGACCCACTACAATACGTTCGACGTGATCAAGCAGGATGCAAGCGAATGGATTCAAAAGCTGAAGCAGGCGTATCAGGAAGGCGTCCGGCTCGCACCGGGCGAGACCTTGGACGTCTAGGACCTGCCGGGGTAACGATAAGGGAACCAAAAACGAGGGGGCTGTCTGTGTACATACGTACAAAGGCAGCCCCGCTTCGGTATCCCGGGCGGCGGAGTACGCACCCTCTGGAGTTCATAGGAAAAATCGGCGATAATGCTGTTAACGATAAAAACCAGGAAACCGGCGGCATCCGTTTGCCCAGCCGGTTATGCCCTGTCGGAGGGATTCATCTATGCAGGAACTTCAATCGAGAGAGAAAAAACCTAAAGAGACCAAACATATCGCGACGGTCTCGCTCGGTGTGATGGGAGCGGGCTTCCTGGCCACGCTTCCTTTCGCTCCGCATACTGCGGGAGCCTTTCTGCAGAGCGGCTTCGAAGCGGGCCTTGTCGGGGGACTCGCGGACTGGTTTGCGGTCACGGCTCTTTTCCGACACCCTCTGGGGATCAAGATCCCGCATACGGCGCTGCTGCCGAACAACCGCGCCCAGATGACGAAGGCGGTCGTTTCCGCGGTGGAAGACAACCTGCTGGGCAAGGAAAGCATCGCGCTGCGGATCGGCCAGATGCGCCTTGTCGAGACGATGCTCGTCAAAGCGGAAGAAGCGCTCCGCTCGGAAGGTGCGCGCGAGGCGGTGCGCAACGCCTGCCGCTACGCGCTGGAGCGTCTGCCCGCCGAGCAGATCGCCGCTTTTGCCTCGCAGCAAATCCGGCAGGCGGCGGGCAAAATGGACCCGGCCGCGGCCGTGGGGCTGGCGGTCGATCAGGTGCTGTCGCACGGCTACGAAGAGCCGGCAATTGATTTCCTGATCGACCGTGCCGAACGCTGGGCCGTGCGGGCCGAGACGCGCCGCCTCCTCGGGGAGATCGCCGAGGGGGTTATTCAGGGAATCGAGATGAACGGGCTGATGGCCTTCGCCAAGAATGCATTCCTCGGATTTCTGTCCGGGGACAAGCTTGGCGGCATGCTTCAGCATGCGCTGCTCGATAACCTGGCGGCCCTGCGGCTTCCCGGCCACCGCAACCGCGCCGGCCTGCTCGACATCGTCCGCCGGGAGCTGAGCGGCCTCAAAGACAACGAGCGGCTGCACGAAGCCGTCGGTAACCTGGCAGGACAGCTGCCGGACCGGCTCCGGCTGGAGGAGCGGCTTACCGCTATGATCGAAAGCTGGCGCGACCGGCTCCTGGAGCAGCTGCAGGAAGGGCCGCTGCTGGACGAGACCGTCATGCCGCTGCTTGAAGAAGGCGTCCGCCGCCTGCGCAGCGATGAGGATACCGTGCGCAAGCTTGAGGAATGGCTGAAGGCGCAGATCACCGAGTTTGTGGAGCGCAACCATTCCAAAATCGGCGCTCTTGTCCGCGAGAATATCGACAAGATGGACAATGCCACCTTGATCGAGTTCATTGAGAACAAGGTCGGCAAAGACCTACAGTGGATTCGGGTCAACGGCGCCGTCTGCGGATTTATTATCGGGCTCGCTCTCGAAGGGGTGCGTATGCTCTTCGGACAATAACGCCGACTGCTCCAGACGGCAGTCTCCTCATAGCGCCGGGTGAGCGCACTGCCCTGTGCCTGCTGCACGTTAAGGGGCCGTGTCATCTGTCCGATAAGGGCCGCCGGCGCCTACGGGCATGCCCTTGGGACAAGAGCGGAAAAAAGTCTCCGCGCAATAGGCAAGTGAACAGGCATAAACGTCTCTCCCTTCGTATGCTGAATTAGAAATATTCGAGAGGAGAGGTTCAATATGAGTCATCATCATCACCACCATCATAATCACTGTCTTTGCCCGGAGAAGCAGGTATTCGATCCGCCTACGAGAGTATACAGAGATTTTTATCACCCGCAAATCGTAGAAGTCGTTCATCCGATCGAAATCGTCAACCGTCATCACTGTGTGCCCGTGCCTAAACACGTTCACTGCTACACGGTGAAAGACGAATTCTGCCCTTCTCCAGTCCGTTAACGGTCCAGCCGATACTAGCGAAAGCGCCGGGGAATTGTTCTCCGGCGTTTTTTGTGCAGTCTCGTTATGGGGATTATTGGCCCGGAACCTTGAGCCGGGTGGGACAAACGGCGAGGATTCGGGTAATCGTATGTGTTAAAATGGAACAAAAAGCGGTTGATTACAGCCGCATAAAGGACGCTGCCGGAGGAGGGATTGGCATGATACGAATCGGATTGGCAGGCTGGGGAGATCATGACGATCTCTATACGACTCCTGCGGACAAGAAAGAAAAGCTGAGAGTGTATTCCTCGCATTTTCCGGTTGTGGAGCTGGACAGCTCCTTTTACGCCGTCCAGCCCCTGCGCAATACCCGGAAGTGGGTGAAGGAGACGCCGCCCGGTTTCGGGTTCGTCGTCAAAGCGTACCAGGGCATGACGGGACACCTGCGCGGGAAAAATCCTTTCGAAAGCACGGAGCAGATGTTCCGGGCTTTCGCGGAGTCCATCGAGCCGATGCGTGAGGCGGGAAAGCTGACTGCGGTGCTGATGCAGTATCCGCCCTGGTTTGACTGTATCCGCGAAAATGTGGACGCGCTCCGTGAAGCGAAGAGCCTCCTGGACGGGCTGCCGCTCGCGGTGGAGTTCCGGCACCGCAGCTGGTATGCCCCGGAAGTGCGGGAACGCACGCTCGGCTTCCTGGAACAGGAGGGCTGGATTCACACGGTCTGCGACGAGCCCCAGGTCGGCAGCGGATCGGTGCCGATCGTGCTCCGCGCAGCCAATCCGGACCTGACGCTGGTCCGGTTCCACGGCCGCAACGACGGCGGCTGGGTCGGTGCGCCTCCGGGCAAGAGCTGGCGCGACGTGCGGTACCTGTACCGCTACAGCCGGGCCGAGCTCCTGGAGTGGAAGGAGCGTCTTAAGGCGCTGGAACGGAGCAGCCGCGAAGTCGTGGTTATTTTCAACAATAACTCCGGCGGGGATGCAGCCGCCAACGCCAAAGAGATGATGGAGCTGCTCGGCATCGGGGACGAGCAGGGACTCGCTCCGAGACAGCTGGACCTCTTCTGATCTCTGCTCCGAAATGAAAAGCCAATATGCCTTTTATGGGCAAATGGCTTTTTTTGTCGTTTAAAAGAGGAGTCGGCAACCCTCGGAAAGAATCAAACTCGTGATATTTAGAAGGGTCGGATAAGCCGGGTCATTCAAGCAAAGAAAATTCAACCAAAGCGGAGATGAAAGATGAGAAAGAAACGTAAGATTCCACAGGTTTTATCTGTTTTGATGGCAGGCGCTCTGGCAGCTTCCGCCGGAACGGCGGGAGGCTCGGCCGTAAGTGCCGCCCCCGCAACCCAGAAAGCCGGCTTTGCCGATCTTTCGGGGATAACCGGAAATCCGCTGCAAAGTATTCAACGGGCGGTCGAGTTGGGGCTTTTCGATGGTGCTGCGGAAGCTTTCCGGCCGAAAGATCCGCTGACCCGGGTGGAGATGGCGGTTCTCCTTACACATGCACTGGAGCTTCCGCTTGACGCATCGTCTGCGTCCTTTAAGGATGTTTCCGCAAGCAGCTGGGGAAGTCCGTATATTGAGGCGATCCGCAAGGCCGGTATCGTCCAAGGCGACGGAGAGGGGAACTACCGCCCTCAAGCTCCCGTAACCCGCCAGGAAATGGCGGCCATGCTGATGCGCGCCGCCGAGCTTTCTTCCGAAGGCGGCAGCGAGCCTGTTTTGCCCGGAGACTGGGATCGGACCGCTCCGTGGGCGCAATCTTACGTCCGGGCCAGTCTGGAACAAGGTTCCATGAAGCTTGCCGGAGGCTCATTTCTTCCGACAGGGTCCGTTTCCCGCGGCGAAGCGGCTGAAATGCTGCTGGCCACCTTTTTTTCCGTCGAACATGACATGATTCTCCAGGAAATCAGAGATTCCCGCCACATCAAACTGAACGGTGTCGTATATGAGCTGTCCGAAGAGACGGCGGCCCTTTTTACGGAGAAGAACAAGGCGGTTCTTTCCAAAGCCAAGCTGAAATTTCATGCGAATGGCCGCAAGATCGACGCGATCCGTTCACTTGAACTGCGCACATCCGGAAGTCCGGCCGGAGACGGGGAAGAGGAGTTTTCCCGCAATCTGGTACTGGATGGTAACGGGGCCGTCCTGCCCGGGGATCTGATCGTATCCAATGATTATTTGTCCGTGACTGGTCTGCAAATCAACGGCGATTTGACCGTTGCGAAGGGGCTGGAAAACGACTTTTACGCAGAAGGTATCAAAGTTAAAGGGCAGACGAGAGTAGCCGGAGGCGACGACAATACGGTCGTTTTCGAAAATTCCGAGCTGAACGGCTTGACTGTTCTTAAAGAAAATGTGCGGATCGTGGCCTCGGGCAAAACCGTCGTCCAGCAGATGGACATCCAGTCTTCGGCCCAAGTGGAAGTCGGCGTGGAAGCTCGGGTGCCGGAGCTTACTCTTTCGGACGGTTCCGCCAAGGTGGATCTGCACGGATCGCTTGGGCAAGTTACGGTACAGAGCTCGCAGCCCGCGCAGATTACAGGAAGCGCTTCGATCCGGCAGCTGAACGTAACAGGTTCCGCTTCCATAAGCATCGAAGGCACGGGAACGATTGACCAGCTGCAGGTCTCGAATGCGGCTTCCCAGGTGGCAATCGGATCGTCGGCCCAGGTGGCGGCGGTTTCACTGGGACAGGGTGTGCCTGCTTCGGCCGTTACGAGAAGCCAAGCTCCTTCCGGCGGCACCGCGGGCTCCTCCTCTTCCGGTTCATCCAACGGCGCACCGGTTCAGGTAACTCCTTTCCCTGAATATATTTTCATGGAGAGGGGCACGGGGGCCTCGATCGACCTATCGGCATTCTTTACAGATCCCGATGGAGACACGCTGAAAATTTCGGCCATCTCCAGCAGCAACAGGGTCGTGAGCGTATCCACGAGCGGGTACACGGCAACTTTGACGCCTTCGGCAAGCGGGACTGCAACGATTAAAGTATCCGTCGACGACCAGCACGGCAATAAAATCAGCGGTTCCGTCAAGGTCACCGTTTACGCGCTGCCGGTTGCCCAGCCTATTCCCGATCAGCTTGTCCAGTTGAACGGCGGGTCCGGTACAGTGCGGCTGAGTGATTATTTCAGCGACAAGGCGCTGCGGAATTTGACCTATTCCGCTTCCTTGGCAGATCCGGCAATCGCGGATGTGTGGGTAAACGGGGATGGGCTGAGTCTGACCCCTCTTCGCTCCGGGCACACGTCCGTAACGGTGACGGCTCAGAACGATATCGTGGCGAATGACGGGTCTCGCGGTGAAACGTCGATCACGTTCGAGCTCACGGTAAATACGGCTCCGGCGGCATCGCAAAATCCGGCTGACGTGTATCTGGCTCCGGGAGCCGCCCATTCGTCTCTCGATCTTTCGCGGCTGTTCACGGATGCGGATGGGGACACGCTCACTTACGAAGCCGAGTCAGGCGACCCGTCGGTTGCGACCGCAAGCGTCCAGTCCGGCCTGTTGACCATCCAGGCTAACCAGCCCGGAACGGCCGTGATCAGACTGCGGGCAAAGGACGGAAAAGGCGGGGAAGGCACCGCGGATCTGACCGTTCACGTCAGCCCCTTTAACCAATCTCCGGTTGTGAGCCGGCAGCCTGCGGACAGGCTGCTTGCCGTAGGCCAGACGGATACCGCTCTGGACCTGGCGCAAGTATTTACCGATCCGGACCAGGATGCGCTTGTTTACGAATATACCGTATCGGATCCTTCCGTCGTTGGGGCAGTCCGGCAGGGCGACTCCCTGCTGCTGACGGCGCTCCAAGGCGGACAGGCCGTGATTAAACTGACGGCCAAGGACGGCAAGGGCGGAGAGGTGAGCGCCTCTTTCACCGTGTCCGTTAACCGTGCGCCGGCGGCTGTCCGCAATCCGGACGATGTTTACCTCGTGACGGGCAGAGAGGACGGCGAACTGGATCTTTCACAGCTGTTTACGGATGCGGACCAGGACCCTCTGACCTATGAAGTCCTGTCATCGGTTCCGGGTACGGTGTCCTGGGAGGTAGCCGGACAGAAGCTGAGGCTGCACGCCCTTCAGGTAGGCACCTCCGCTTTCCGGGTCACCGCCAAAGACGGATGGGGCGGCGAGGCCGCCGTGACCTTTACCGTCAACGTGCGTATGCCGAATACGCTGGGTACGATCCCGGATCAGACGGTGGAGCTCGGAATGCCTAAACTGCTGGATCTGACCGCCCTTCTGGCGGGCTTTGATGCCGCTGCTACGGTAACGGCCAATACGTACGATACTTCTGTTGCGACGATTCTTTTGGCGGACAGAAAACTGACCATGACGCCGATAAGCGAAGGTACGGCTACGGTCACCCTAAGCGTGTACCACCCGGTCGAGGGCGATCAGAGTACACAATTCGCCATCCGTGTCGTTCAGCGTCTGAACAGCGCGCCGACGGTGGTGAAGAACATCCCCGATCAGCTCCTTACACCGGGCGTTACGAATGTGCGGACGTTCGATCTCGCTTCGTACTTCACGGATGCGGACGGAGATGCTCTGTCGTACACGGTGTCGGGTTTTTCTCCGGCCGTCGTTTCGGCTGCCGTGTCGGGCAATATCTTAACGCTGAACCCGGGCACGGGAAGCGCGGACGGACAGGTGACGGTTACGGCAGACGACGGCAAGGGCGGGACCGCCGAGTTCCAGATTAACGTGCGCACGGCTCAGCTCGTGAACAATGAGATCGTTACCGTACGGACCAAACAGGGCATAAGAGACCCGCTCACTTACGATTTGGCCGAGCTGTTTCCCGGCGAAACCTCGTTCCGCGTGTACAAAGGCACGCCGGATGCCATCATCAGCGGTCCTACCGTATTGAACGGAAAAACGCTTGCGCTGGCTAACGAAATGTCTTATTTGTGGGTAATCGGCGCTCAAGGCAAAGCGGCCGTATTCCGGGTCGTCGCCGAAGCCCAGGGCGCTCCGCAAATTTTCTTCTCGGAATATTTGGACGGAGGGGACGGACGAATCGCGTTTGAGCTCTATTACAGCGGGGATATGGATCCGGGCAAGAAACCGACCGGTTATACCGTTGAGGCGCATCAATATATGAAAAAAACCGGGAAAATGAACGTGATCAGCAAGGCACTTCTTGATCAGGGGCCGGGCAAACCGCTTATTGTTCCTTATATTTTCATCGACTCGATCTTTTACGATTTCTTTGATATAACCACAGCCGTCTATTATAACGAGGACGGGATCAGGTTCTACAATCCGGCTGAATGGAACACGGTGGCCCTGGTACTGAAAAAAGACGGCCAGGTTGTCGATGTGCTCGGAGATCCTTCTTCGACGGCGCAGTTCCTGCCTAACGGCGGAACGCTGGTTAGAAAGTCCGGCGTTTCTACCGGATCGAAGCAGTTCTCCAAGTACGGAGAATGGAATGTGTACCCCAAAGGAAGCTATCAATTTATGGGCCGTCACACGCCGTAGGAACGAAAAGGACTTTGGAGACGAATAGTCTCCAAAGTCCTTTTTTTGCCGCTTCCGGAACACCCTTTTTAACGTTCCAGCCTGGTAACCCGCTGCTCCAGACGGTCGAGCCGCTGATCGAGCCGGTTGACTTCCCGGGTGAGTCTGCCCAGTTCCCGGTTCAACTGGTTGAATTCGCGCTCCAGCCGGTTTACGCGCTGATCCAGGTTTCCGAAGCCAGGGCCTTGGCCGGGACCAGGCCCCGGTGCAGGTCCAGGCCCTGGGCCAGGGCCCGGCCCCGGCCCAGGCACCGGTCCAGGGGCGGGAATATACAGCGTCTGCCCCACATAGACATAAGGGGTGGACAAGTTGTTGGCGCGGAGCAGAGCTTCCACCGTGGTGTTGTAGCGGTTTGCGATCAGATACAGCGTGTCGCCGGGCTGCACGACATAAGTATTCATAAAGGTTCCTCCCATGAACGGAGTTAGGATAGTAGCTGCCGTATTGTATGTGCCGGCTGGGCACTTGGTGCCCGGCAAACGCCCGGTGCGAGATGCTTTGACATGAAAAAATTCCATTGCCGACCTTGGGAGGAATGTGCTAGATTTGAAGCGGAATATATAGATTACCAAAATTTTCATGGGGAATGGGGTCTACCAATGCTAAACCGCAATACCTTCCGGTTGTGCGGAATTGTGCTGGCAATCATGCTGGCAGCCGCTTCCGGATTCGGATTCGGCACGCCTGTGCGGGCCGCGGCCGACTCGGACGAGCTGCCACAGATTATCGCGCGCACATCGCCGTCCGTAGTCGCCATCATCGGCAAGCCTACCGGCGGCAAAACCGATAAAGGCACAGATAAAGACCGCTACGATCTGGCGCACGGCACGGGAGTGATCATTAAATCGAACGGGGTCATCGTGACCAACGCGCATGTGGTGAAAAGCATGAGCAACCTGGTCATCGTGACCTCGGACGGAAAGTCTCATACCGGCAAGGTGACCAATCTGGACGAACAGAGCGATCTGGCTCTGGTCAAAATTGAAGCGACCGGCCTTCAGACGGCATCGTTCGCCGATCCGAAGAGCCTCCGCGTGGGTGAAACCGTCGTCGCCATCGGTACGCCGGTTTCCTTCGCGCTGCGGAACTCCGTTACCGTAGGGATCGTGAGCGGCATCGACCGCTCGGTGAACGATCAATACCGGCTCATCCAGACGGATGCCGCCATCAACCCGGGCAACAGCGGGGGCGCTCTCGTGAACATGAAGGGCGAAGTCGTCGGCATCAATACGCTCAAATACTCGGAGTACGGAGTCGACAATCTCGGATTTGCCATTCCCGTGGATACCGTGGACTATGTGCTTAAGCATTTCGAAGCTTACGGCAAAGTGAAACGCCCGTTTCTGGGGCTGAAACTGGAAGAGAGCTGGGAAGCGGCTGTCGGCCTTCCTTCCGATGACGGCCTGACGGTTTCACACGTGGAACCGGGATCGCCGGCCGAGAAGGCGGGCATTGAAGAGGGAGACACCCTGGTGTCTATCGGTGACAAGGCGGTGGACACGACCGTCCAGTACAACGAAGTATTAAAGCAGTATTTGCCCGGACAGAGCGTGAAGCTGACCGTGCAGGCGGGAGGGAAGACGGTAACCCGCGAGGTCGCGCTGGGAGAAGAGAAGTCCGAGGATGCCCGTCAGACAGACAATACCGACAATACGGGACTGAATACGGACCGGGGCAAGACGAAAATCGGAGACAGCAACCAGAATTGGTCGATGAAATATCCGAGCGGGCTGATCAAGCAGTTCCAGAGCGCGGACGGCACGGTGGTGCGGTTTGCCGACGCCAAAGGTGACTTTACGTTGTCCGTCTCCGTCGAAGATCAGGGCGACGAGCTTTCTCCGGCCATGCTGCTCAAGACGGCTGCGGAGCTGAAAATGGGCACCATTCTGGAAAAGCAGTACGTGAAGAGCGGCGCGCAGCCGTACGCTAAAGTAACCGGCAAGCTGGGAGGCATGGTCTACCAGATCCGGCTTTATCAGGACCATGACAAGCTGTACTCGCTGGCTTTGACCTACAGCCAGGACAAAGATAACGGCACGAAAGCGGGGCCGAACAGCTACGCCGATCTGCTGGACAGCTTCCGGACCGTTTTCGACCGGCAGGATGCCAAGCTCAAGGACATTGCCAAGACGAAAAGCGGCAGCGGGGACGAGGTATCGAACGAATACGGGCTTACCTTTGCCCTGCCCGATAAATGGAACGAGTCGCCTTACCGGACCGATGTCCAATATTCGAACGATACCATGAGCCAGGGAATTTCCATCGAAGTGACTTCCCAAACGACCGGGGATACGCTCGATGCCTGGGTGAAACGGGACAAAACGGATTTCGAAGAAACCTTCGCCGCGTCCTACAGAGAGACTTCGGAAGTTAAGCGAGGAACGCTGGACGGTACGGAGTCCCGGGAGGTTACGTTCTCCGCGACGATGGGCGACAAATGGGAAAGCATCCACCAGGTTTATCTGGTGAAAGAAGGGTATAAATACAAGTTTTCGATCCATTATCCGAAAGACCTGAAGGCCGGCGAGGCCGACAAGCTGCTCGGAACCGTTATTTCCTCCATCCGGCTGGATGTGAAAAAAATGGACGCCGGCGTAGGCTTCATTCAGGACGAACAGGAAATTTTGGACAAAAACCGGACGATCCGGTATGCCGATGAGGACTACGGGTATACGGTGAAAATACCGGAAACGTGGACCCGCGAATACGCGGAAGATTACGGCGATCCGGATTTCGAAAAAGGCGGCGCTTCCTTCTATACCTTCACCGGCGGATACTTTGCCGTAGACGCGGAGGAGGGAACCGACTGGCAGGAGAAAGCCGCTGAAATCAACGACGGCCACGAGAAAAGCGCCGAGGCCGATGCGGACTACAAGGTCAAAGCGGAAGACGTCAGCCTGCTGGGTACGACAGTCCGTAAATTTACCGTTCATTACTCGGTGAAAAAAGTCGGCTACGAAGAAACCGAGTATGTGCTTTCCAGAAACGGGAAAGTCTACGTGATTACGACAAGGCTGAACGACGCGGTGCATACCGAAGCGAATGCCGAGCGTCTGAACAAGGCCGTCCGGTCGATGGTTTTCGGAAAATAGTCGGATTTGTGTGACTGGAACGATTGCATGTCCATCCGGCATCTCTTACAATGGGCATAACAGGAACAGACGGCCGGGAGACGCGTTCTCCTGCCCGTCTGTTTTCGTAACCGGAAGAGGAGAGGACACAGCAGATGCGTACATTAGGAGCAATTGAAGCAGGAGGAACCAAGTTTGTCTGTGCGATAGGCAGCGAGGACGGAACGGTACTGGAACGGGTAAGTTTCCCGACGACCACTCCGGAAGAAACGATGGGCAGCGTCCTTTCATTTTTTGAGGGCAAAGGGATCGAAGCGCTTGGCGTAGGCTCGTTCGGGCCGGTAGATCCCAATAAGAAGAGCCCGACTTACGGGTATATTACAACGACCCCCAAACCGCATTGGGGCAACTATAATATTTTGGGCGAACTGAAAAAGCATTTCGACGTACCGATGGAGTTCGACACGGACGTGAACGGGGCGGCGCTAGGGGAAGCGACCTGGGGCGCGGCCAAAGGGCTGGAGAGCTGCCTTTATATTACGGTGGGAACCGGCATCGGAGCCGGAGCCGTTGTGGGCGGCAAACTCGTGCACGGGCTCACGCATCCGGAGATGGGCCACATCTTCGTACGTCGCAATGCGGAAGACACTTATGAAGGAAAATGTCCTTACCATAAAGACTGCCTGGAAGGACTGGCGGCAGGCCCGGCCATCGAGGCGCGCTGGGGAGTGAAGGGAACCGAGCTGGGCACGGACCACAAAGCCTGGGAACTCGAAGCCGATTACCTGGCCCAGGCGCTGATGAGCTACATTCTGATCCTGTCGCCGGAGAAGATCATCATGGGCGGGGGCGTGATGAAACAGCAGCAGCTGTTTCCGCTGATTCACGCCCGCCTGCAAGAACTTTTGAACGGCTACGTTCAGAAAGAGGAAGTTGCGGCGGGGATCGCCGACTACGTCGTATACCCGCAGCTTGGCGACAACGCCGGAATCTGCGGCGCTCTGGCGCTGGCCGCCCGCGCGCTCGGATCGGAAATCCGATAGCGGGTCTGCAAAGCCGTACCCATTCTCCCGAACCCGGGCGGATGGGTATTTTTTCTTAGATAAGAATAAGTATAAACGTCCCGGATTTTGTCACGTTCACCTGTGATAATGATTATCAACTTCATTGACAATGGGCGGGGTGTATTTTACACTAAGGGAAGAATAGGGAGAGGGCGTATAGGGTTTGTCCGGTATGCCCGGTACTCGCAAAGGGGTTTGCCGATTTGCCTCTAAGATCAAACACTTTCAAAACCATAGGACTTCTGACCGGTGTCGCCCTTCTTATACTTGCTATGGGATGCAGCATCGTTTACGGATATACGGGCACCAGCTGGCATACCGCCTGGGATGCCTACCGTGCTTTTAACGGCTCCAACGAGCATCTGATCATCCGAGAAGCGCGGATGCCCAGAGCGCTGATCGCGGCCGCCGTCGGTTCGAGCCTGGCCATTGCGGGCGTGCTCATGCAGGCGCTTACGAAGAATCCGCTCGCTTCGCCGGGGCTTCTCGGCATTAATGCGGGAGCGGGCCTGCTCATCGTGATCGCGATGTCCCTGCTGTCGGTCAGCTCGCTGTCCACGCTGGCGTGGATCGCCTTTCTGGGCGCGGCCATCGCTTCGACGGTCGTGTACATGCTCGGCTCCGTCGGCCGGGAAGGGCTCACGCCCATGAAGCTGACGCTCGCCGGCGCAGCGGTCGCGGCCTTGGCCAACTCGCTCACGCAGGGTGTGCTGCTCTCCAACGAGACACGCATCCAGGACGTCCTGTACTGGCTGGCCGGATCGGTCGAGGGGCGCAAGCTGGACATTCTGATCCCGGTGCTGCCGTATCTGGGCGCAGCCTGGCTCGTCGCCCTGCTGCTGTCCAGCCAGATCAACGTCCTGATGATGGGTGAGGATGTGGCCGTCGGGCTGGGACAGCGCACGGTCTACATCAAGCTGATCGCGGCCGTCGTCGTTGTCTTCCTGGCGGGAGGTTCCGTCGCCGTGGCGGGCCCGATCGGATTCGTCGGCATTATCGTGCCGCACCTTGTCCGGTCGCTCGTCGGCGTCGATCACCGCTGGGTCATCCCGTACGCGGGAATCTGCGGCGCGCTGCTGCTGGTGGCGGCCGACACGCTTTCGCGTTTCATCATCATGCCGCAGGAAGTTCCCGTCGGTGTGATGACGGCCTTTATCGGAACGCCGTTTTTCGTCTATATCGCGCGGAGGGGGTTTAAGACTTCCTCATGAGCCGCTACAAGCATATTCGTCTAAAATGGCCGTCCATTTCATTTGTACTGGATAAACGGGCGCTGCTCGTCACCGCGGTTCTCGCGGTGCTGCTCTTCCTCCTCATGCTCGTCTCGACGGGCACGGGAGAGATCAAAATCAGCCCGCTGCAGGTGCTCCGCACGCTGCTGGGGATGGGCACGCCGCAGGATGCGCTCGTCATTCACACGTTCCGGCTGCCGCGGGTTCTCGTGGCGGTCATGGTAGGGGCGGCGCTGGCTATGGCCGGAGCGATCCTGCAGGGCGTCAGCCGCAATCCGCTGGCGTCCCCGGATATCATCGGCATCACCGACGGTGCCGGCGTTTTCGTCGTCGCCTTCATCGTGATAACGACCGGCACGAGCAGCACGTTCCTTTCCCAGGCCCAGTGGCTGCCGCTTGCGGCCTTCGTCGGCGCCTCGCTGACGGCGCTGGTCATCATGGCCCTGGCCTGGAAGAACGGGCTGCCGCCGGTAAGGCTCGTGCTGATCGGCATCGGAATCGCGGCTTCCTTGTCCGCGGTGAACACGATGCTGATCCTGCTCGCCCCGCCGGTACTGACTACCCAGGCCGTTACCTGGAAGGTGGGGAGCGTGTACGGCTCGAATTGGAGCCATGTCGGAGCGCTGGCCTTATGGCTGGCGGTGCTGATTCCGATTCTCGCGTACATGGCTCGCAGCCTTAACGTTCAGGCGCTGGGCGATTCGGTCGCCACTAGCGTGGGCAGCCGGGTGAACCGCCAGCGCGTCGTGCTGATTCTGCTCAGCACCGCTCTTGCCGGTTCGGCCGTAGCCTTCGGCGGAGGCATCACCTTCGTCGGGCTGATCGCGCCGCATATGGCGCGGCGGCTTGTCGGAAGCGCGTACGGCGCTTTGCTGCCGGCGTCGGGGCTGTTCGGCGCCCTGGTCGTGCTGGTGTCCGATTATATCGGCCGCACGGCGTTTCCGCCGCACGATTATCCGGCCGGGATTTTTACGGCCTGCGTCGGGGCCCCGTATTTTATTTATCTGCTGTACAAATCCCGGAACTCATAAAGATTGTTCCGGGATATAGATAGTTAGACGCGCTGCGCCCAGAGACGGCTGCTGTCATCCGCATTTTCGACGGGCAGCGATATCACACGGGAGATAAGCAGCGCCGACTGCCGCCCGGAACGATTAGCCGCCTCTCGTCATCTGGATGAACACCACTTTTCTTGGCAAAGGAGATTGAGCGTATGTATGGGATCGAAACCAAGTCGCTGACGCTTTCTTACAATCAAACGGATATTATCGAGGATCTCGATCTTGAGATTCCGAAAGGTGAGATTACCGTGTTGATCGGCTGCAACGGCTGCGGTAAATCGACGCTGCTGCGCTCCATGGCCCGGCTGATGAAGCCCAAGAACGGTGCCGTGCTTCTGAACGGCCAGGAAATCGCGAAGCAGTCCACCAAGGAAGTGGCCCGTCAGATGGCGATTCTGCCGCAGGGTCCTACCGCTCCGGAAGGGATGACCGTCTTTGAACTCGTGAAGCAGGGGCGCTATCCGCACCAGAACTGGCTGAAGCAGTGGACCCGGGAAGACGAGGATGCGGTAACCAAGGCGCTGGAAGCGACGGGGATGGCTCCGCTGGCCGAGCGTCAAGTGGATTCGCTGTCGGGCGGACAGAGACAGCGGGCCTGGATCGCCATGACTCTCGCGCAGGGGACCAACACGATCCTGCTCGACGAACCGACGACCTATCTCGACATGACGCATCAGATCGAAATTCTCGATCTCCTGTGGGAGCTCAACGAGAAGGAGAACACGACGATCGTCATGGTTCTCCACGACCTCAACCTGGCCTGCCGTTACGCGCACCATATCGTCGCTATTTGCGACAAGAAGGTCTATGCCGCGGGCAAGCCCGAGGAAATCGTAACGGAAGAGCTGGTGCGCCACGTGTTCGGCCTGAACTGCCGCCTCGTCCGCGATCCTATTTTCGGAACGCCTACGTGCGTGCCTTTCGGTAAAGGACGGAGACTTCCGGGCTGCGAGGAGATGGTGAACTTCGTAAACGCCAAATCGGTCTCGTCTCCGGATTCTCCTTTGTCCGAACCGACGCCTTTGCCGGTTTAATCGAATAGATCGTAACGCGGCAGCCCCTTGCGGGCGGCCGTTTTTTATTTGGCCGCTATAGTCCTCAAGGACTTATAGTGATTTATTGAACACAGGTTAATAATAACTGGACACACCCTCGGCTTTCCGATAGAATAAACCTCTGTTTATATACAGACCGTTAAAATCCTAGACCAATACAAGCAGGTGACAGCATGAGCAAACAAGATTTAAACGGGGGAAATTCAGGCCCGGCAGCCGGTGAAAAGGGCGGGGAACGCTTCTCTTCCCTCGGCTTCATTATGTCGGCGATCGGGAGTGCGATCGGTCTCGGCAACCTTTGGAAATTTCCTTATATAACGGGGACATACGGCGGAGCGGCTTTTGTGCTGCTATTCATTATCTGTCTCATCATCGTCGGCATGCCGGTCTTGCTGGCCGAAATGGCCATAGGACGCGCGGGACGCGGGAACGCCTCCACCTCTTTTCTTAATTTGTCGGGTTCCAAACGCTGGAGCTTCTTCGGTTTTCTCGGGGTGTTCGGTTCCTTTATGATCACGTCTTTTTATTCCGTCATCGCGGGCTGGACGCTGCATTATGCGCTTAGCTCCTTTACGGGGGCTTTATACAAAGGAACGGATTACGCCGTTCAGTTTCAAACCTTTACCTCCGGGTACAGCCCGATAGCCTGGCAGTTCCTCATTCTGGCACTATCCGGCTGGGTAATTGCGAGAGGAGTATCCGGCGGTATCGAAAAATTCAACAAGGTGCTTATTCCCGCGCTTGCGGTCGTGCTGCTCATTCTGATGGCGCGTGCCTTGACGCTTCCGGGAGCCGGAGCGGGCATCGAATTTTTCCTGAAGCCGGATTTCAGCAAGCTGACGGGCGAGTCCGCGCTCGTTGCCCTGGGACAAGCTTTCTTCTCGATGTCGGTCGGGATGGGCGTCATGATTACGTACGGCTCCTATGTGCAGAAAGAGCAGTCTCTGGGAAAAGCGACCGTTGCGGTTACGGGCGGCAATCTGCTGTACGCCCTTATCGCGGGCCTCATCGTGTTCCCGACTACGTTCTCGTTCGGCCTGGAACCGGCTCAAGGGCCCGGACTTGTCTTCGTCGTGCTGCCTGCGGCTTTCTCTTCGATGCCTTTGGGCGCGGCCTTCGGCGGCCTGTTCTTCATCCTGCTGGCCATCGCCGCTTTCACGTCGATCCTGTCGCTGCTTGAAGTGCCGGTCGCCTTTGCGATGGACCGCTGGAAATGGTCGCGGCTTAAGGCGACGTCCTGGACGACCGCGGTTTGTTTTATCGTCGGGGT
Source organism: Paenibacillus sp. JNUCC 35 (assembly GCF_058269095.1). Lineage (NCBI taxonomy): Bacteria > Bacillati > Bacillota > Bacilli > Caryophanales > Paenibacillaceae > Paenibacillus > Paenibacillus sp. JNUCC 35. The sequence continues at coordinate 403,866 of NZ_CM177771.1, forward strand.
GCCTTCGGCCTTGTCGGTCGGGGGTGTTCTGAGCGATTTCAAAATCGGCGGCAAGACGGTGTTCGATTCCTTGGATTTCGTCACCTCCAACATTCTGCTTCCTATCGGTGGCCTGGTCGTTACGCTCTTTATCGCGTATGCCTCGAAACGCGCCATGGAAGAAGCCGGGCTCAAAGGTTCACTGCTGCGGGTATGGGTGTTCCTGCTCCGCATCGTGATTCCGCCGCTGATCGTTCTTATCTTCCTGTACTCGGTCGGAATCATTTCTTAGTCCGTAAAAAGCCCGTTAGCATAAACACCGCAGGGTTGCCTCATCCTATAGGAGTCTGAAATTCCTATCGAGATGAAGGAGGCTTCAATCATGACCGAACGCGATTCCAGTTTGCAGTCGCAAAACCCGATTTCCCAAGCGCAAAATTCGCTGGAAAAGGTCCACAACGCCGTCTCCCAAGCGCTATCTCATCCGACAGCCCAGCTTGAAGAGCAGGCGAATCAGGCTATCCGGCATGCCGAACGCGCCGTGGAGGACGCTTCGCTGAGCTTTAACCAGCCCGCATTCGAGGAAGTCGAAAACGGCCTGCGGCAGGAGATCGAAGACCTGCACAACGGCACGCGTTCCTGAGGTTTTCCTGCCCGGCAGGTTCAGGCGGCTCCTTTCCCTTCAGTCCAAACTGAGGGGAAAGGGGCTTTTTTTTGTGCCGTGACCGGGACTGTTAAACCTTTGCGGCCGCTCTTTCCATGCAAGATTTTAGTTCGTCCGTTCTTTTGTGCTATGATAAATAGGAAGCAAGCAGACGTTATATACCTTGTAAACCTATAAGAAAGCTGGAGGTTTGTGAAAATGCCGAAACAGTTAAGCGATGCAACCGTTCTGAATAACGATGTCCGGATGCCTTGGTTCGGGCTTGGGGTGTGGAAAGCCGCCGAAGGCGGAGATGTCGAGCGTGCTGTACGTACAGCCATCGAGCTGGGTTACCGCAGTATCGACACCGCGGCGGTTTACGGGAACGAAGCGGGCGTGGGCCAGGCGATCAAGGACAGCGGCGCCAAGCGCGAAGATCTTTTTATCACCACGAAGGTGTGGAACGCTAATCAGGGCTACGAAACGACCTTGCAAGCTTTCGAAGAAAGCCGAGGCAAGCTCGGCTTGGACTACATAGATTTGTACCTCATTCACTGGCCGGTTAAGGGCAAGTACAAGGAAACGTGGAAAGCGCTGGAGAAGCTGTACCGTGACGGAAACGTGCGCGCTATCGGCGTAAGCAACTTCCATGTTCATCATCTGGAGGATCTCCTGAAGGATAGCGAGATCGTTCCTGCCGTGAACCAGGTGGAATTCCACCCGCGCTTGACGCAGCAGCCCCTCCGGGATTTCTGCCGCAAGAACGGCATTCAACTGGAAGCCTGGAGCCCGCTTATGCAGGGCCAACTGTTGGATAACCCCGTGCTGACCGAGATCGGCGAGAAGTACGGCAAAAGCCCGGCACAGACCATTCTGCGCTGGGATGTGCAAAGCGGAATCGTCACCATTCCGAAGTCCATTACACCGGAGCGTATCGCGCAAAACGCCGATATTTTCGACTTCGAGCTTACCTCTGAGGAGATCGAGCGTATCGACGCTCTGAATCTGGATCAGCGAGTAGGTTCGGACCCGGACAATTTTAACTTTTAAAATGGCAATAACATTAAGCTGTCTTGGCTATCCGGCCGGGGCGGCTTTTTTCTATAAGAAAAAATGTTTACATAAAAGGAAAATTATTGAATTTATTTTTCGCTTGCGGTATTCTTTTCTTGTGCTATTAAAGCGGAGATTAATGCAGAAAGGAGAAAGGCCATTAAACATGAACACTGTTTAAGTATGCTTGTAATCGGATTGGCTCTGATGCTGTTTTCCGGTTGTTCATTTTCATCCCCATTACCGGGCACAACAACGTCCAAGACCTCGTATCCATTAAAACTTACGGATAGCTGTGGGCGTGATGTTTTTATTGGGCAAGAACCTCAAACGGTGACTGTACTTAATGCTTGGGAAAACGACTTTATGGAGACCATCGGGGCAGGTCATAAGAGTAAACCTTTTATGGGAGGGGCCGGACCTTCGATCGAGGCCATGTTAAACGAAATAAAGGCTGAAAAAACGGATATGGTTTTGGTCGATTGGAGGGTGGAAACCGAAGCGGAAACCTCCTGCTCCATCGCAGGTAAATTGATCCGTAACGGAGTTACGGTATACGCTGCCGATAAAACGACAATTCCTAAACTTATACGCGAAATGAAGCAAGTTGGCAAGCTGTTAAACCAAAGTCAAACAGCGGACAACGCTTCGGAGCGGCTCACCCAGGCGTTACAAAAAGCAAAGGAGACTTTAAACGCCAGCGGACCTAAAACGGTATATTGGGAGATCCAAGTTAATGAAGGAGACGATGGGGCTCCGGAGTATTCAACAATCGTTCCTCAAAGTCTGGAACAGAGTTTACTGACAGAAACAGGTGGGAGTAATATCGCGGCGAATGAGAAACCGTTTATACCTGGTCAAGTCCGGATCGATGATGATTTTATTCGATCGGCCGATCCTCAGTATATTCTCATATCCGGTTATGCAGCACTTAATAACAGGAACTATACGCCAGTTCCTGCAAGAGATCACTGGGGTAATATAAAGGCCGTCAGAGAAAAACATATTATATCGCTGCAGCCTTCATTCGGTTCCCCTAGTACGCTCCACAAAGATATCCTTACACTAGTAGACTTTTTATACCAGGAAACAAACTAGTCATTTTAATGGAGGGATCGCATGAAGCCAAATAACGAACAAAAGCTAAAAATTTATATTGCGGCAATATTTTCAGCTGCATTTGTTTTTTTCTCGGTAACGGCCTTTGCTGAACAAGGTGGGTATGCTCAGCCCGTGGAATTTTATCAATCCTATATTAGAAGCAATGTCAATTATGAGGTTAATAGGAATACCCATACAAGAAACTACAATTGTCTAGCCTATGTTCTTGGAGTTAGGGACTATACGATCTGGCCTTGGGGACAAAATAATCCAACATCTGGTGAGATGACAAATGTGTTGAATCAATTCGGATACAGTGCTTTAAATAATGGATCACCTACCAACCCTCCTAAATTAGTTACTTACGGGACACTAAATAATGTTGGACATATAGGGAAAGTAGTAGTAGGAAGCAACAACATAACAGACTCTAAATGGGGGATATACGAGCTGGTCAAGACATATTCACTAAGTCCCTATACTAGTTCTCCGGGATACGGACCCGCAGTCCAATATTACTATTAGGAGGCACATGTGTGAAAAAAACAATCACAGTCAGTGCGCTTGCGGGACTACTCTTGGGTTTGGGTTATATCCATCTATTCAGTCCCCCAACATCAGCATCATTGTCGACTAAAACCTATATAAATTTATCCGATATGGGGAAAGAAATAGACCGTTTAACAAAAGAAGACCCTACGTTAGGTCTTAGTTCGAACCCTTATGTATTTATTAAAAACAATAAAGAATATGAGCGAATCGTTAAAATGGGTTACCCGGCATTACCTGTTATTGAAGAGCGGATTATGGAAGGGAACAGTTTTGGACTGGATAAATATATTTTGGCGGCGGCAGCTGAAGAAATTGCCAGAGTTGATTTGAAGAAAAGTGAATTTAAATGGTCGGATCCGGAAGAATTTACACGTTCTTGGAAACTTCATTTGAAAGCTGTTCCCGGTAAGGTAGAGAAAATCGTGAATTCCAAAGAGTCTGTGGAATGGAAAAATGAAAAATTAACGGAGCTTGGTGCTCCTGCAATACCTTTTGTTCTGGAGAAAGTGGAAAAAGGAGCAAAAGAACTGGAGATATCGCTGCAAAAAATAGTCAATTCAAGCGATCTTCCATCTGTCTCCCTTTCAGATTTTAATGCGCCACAATGGAAAACCGACCATAAAGAAGATGCCAGACTTTTAAAAACAATGGTTGATAAAGCGGCAGAGCAAGATGTTTCTACACAATTCCGAATGAACAAAAATAAATAGTGTCCCTATTAAAGGAACTGTCTAAAGGTGGATTTCATCACCTTTCGGACAGTTCCTTTCCGTTATAACGGCTCCAACCAAAAGGCTAAGTCAGGAACTGTTGTACTCCGAGGTGCCCCCAACGCATACTTTCTTCCTTTTTGACCCATATTACAGGAAGCAATTGGGCCGGGTGGCTACAAAAGGAGTGTGGATCTATGGATACCGTCGTGATGGCGCGGGCCTTGTTCGGCACGTCAATGGCGTTTCATATTATTTTTGCGACGCTCGGGGTCGGGCTTCCGATGATGATCGTGTTTGCGGAAATTATGTATCATGTCAAAAAAGACCGCGACTACGTGGTGCTCGCCAGAAGGTGGACGAAAGCTTCGGGCATTCTGCTCGGTGTAGCCATCCCGTCGGGAACGATTGTCGGCGTGATGCTCTCTCTGCTCTGGCCGGGCTTCATGCGGATCGTCGGACAGGTGATCGCCCTGCCGTTTCAGATCGAAATGTGGGCCTTTTTCTTCGAGGCGCTCTTTATGTCGATCTACTTGTACGCGGCCGACCGGCTGCCTCCGATCGCCCGGATCATCAGCGTCATCTTCGTCGCGATCGGGGCGAGCGCCTCGGCGGTGATGATCACGGACGCACACGCGTTTATGAACACGCCGCGGGGATTCTCCATCAACGCGAACGGAGACTTCGTCGACATCCGCCCGTGGGAGGCCGTGTTCAACCCGAGCCTCTGGTCGACGGCGCTGCACGTCCTGTCCACCGCCTATATGACAGGCGCTTTCGCCGTCGCGTCCGTGGCGGCTTACAAGCTGCTGAAGGCGCGCAAAGCTCCGCGTGAAGCGGATTACCACCGCAAGGGCCTGTTTCTCGCGCTCATCTTCGGGGGCATCATGACCGCCTTCACGGCCGTCAACGGACATGCGACGGCCCAGATGCTGCATCATCACATCCCCGAAAAGCTCGCCGCCGCCGAAGGGCTGTTCGAGACGCAGTCTCACGCCCCGCTTGCCATTTTCGGCAAAGTCGATGAAGCGACGCAGTCCATCAAGGGAGCGATCGAGCTGCCGGGCTTCCTCAGCTTGCTTGCAGGCAACCGTTTCGACACCGTGGTCCGGGGCCTCAACGAATTCCCGCGGGAGAACTGGCCGCCGCTTTACATTCACACCCTCTTTAACCTGATGGTGTTCATCGGCATGTTCCTCCTCGCCTTGGCCTTCCTGGGCCTGCTCATCCGCATCTGGTTCAAAAAGCCCTACCCGCGCTGGCTGCTGACCGTCCTTGTCGCTTCGGGGCCTCTCTCCATGCTGGGGATCGAGATCGGCTGGATCTTCAGCTGCACGGGCCGGCAGCCCTGGACGGTTTACCACGTGCAGCGGACCAGCGAAGCCGCTCTGCAGTCCCAGGGCATCGGGACTCTGTTCGTCATGTTCGTGTCCGTCTACGTGTTTCTGCTTGTCGTGACGTCGATCGTCATGCACGTCTACTTCAAGCGGCATCCCGTCTCGGAAGCGCTTGGACTCGCCGCCGCTAACGGAGACCAGACCCGGGCTGCCGAGGGGGCGAGTACATGAGCGACGTAACCTTGGCAGTCAGCGTACTTTGGGTATTCCTGTTCACGTACTCGATTCTCGGCTCCATCGACTTCGGCGCCGGTTTCTGGTCGATGTACTTTAGCGGGCAGCATCATACGAAGGCGGGGGCCCTAGCGAACCGGTATTTGTCGCCGACCTGGGAAGTGACGAACGTGTTTCTCGTCCTGTTCGTCGTGGCTCTTGCGGGTTTCTTCCCGAAGGCGACCCATATGCTCGGCGCGGCCCTGCTCGTGCCGGTCTCGCTCGTTCTCCTGCTGCTGCTCGTCCGCAGCACGTTTATGGTCTACGCATACTCCGTGGCGAAGCATGGCCGCCTGCTGCGGGTCGTTTCCGGGATTACCGGACTCCTTATCCCGGGGCTTCTGGTCAGCGTGCTGCCGATCACGCTGGGGGGCTTCGTCACCGTTGAAGACGGAGTGCCGGTCCTTCACCTCGGTGAACTGTTCACCAGTTTGACGGAGTACGCGCATCTCGGCTTCGGGCTGTCGACCGAGCTGTTCATGTCCGCGCTCTTCCTGGCGGACTACTCCCGCGAAGCGGGGGACGAGGAGACGTACCGCGATTACCGCAGGCTCGCGATTATTTGGGGGCCCATCAACCTGCTGATGGCCCTGCTCACCGTCAGCACCTTTTCCGAGCATGCGCCGTGGATGGTGGAGGGTTTCAAGCGGTACGCCTTCTGGTTCGGTCTTTCCGTAGCGGCCTTCATCGCCGCCTATATTTTGCTGCTAAAAGGAAGGCCGGACGGCCGCAGCGGCTACCCGCGGGCTTCGATTATTACGGTCATCGTCCAGTACGGACTGGCGAGCTATGCGTATTTTTCCGCGCACATGCCTTACATGGTTTATCCTCACTTGACGTTCGACGAAGGGATTACGAATCCGACGATGTTCCGTTCGCTTTTCATCGGGTATATCGTGAGTTCGGCGATTCTGGTTCCCGTGTTTTATTTGTTTTGGAGGCTGTTTCTCAAAGATAAGCGCTATCTGCAAAAGGAATAAGCGGAGAAAAAAGGGCCGTTCGGGCGGCACTGCTCCATTTTGGTTATAACTATTTTTTCCGGCTTGTTCGGGTTGACATTCCTTTCCAACGGGTGATACAATCACACCAAGTTGACGCGAAAGCGCAGAAAAATGACCGGAGAAGAAAGGGTGGTATCGATGTTTAGAATGTTGCCTGTCCATGGACTACGTCCGTATGCAGTGAACAAGGGAACAGCTGAATATTCGGTACCCCCGTTAAACCGCACATCGGGATAGCGGCGTTCAGACGCCCGCATTTCCGTAATCATGGCTGCCCGCAGCCGGTTTAATGGGCGCAGGCTTTGCCGCGCTTTTGAGGACGTACCGTTTGTTAGTTGAACGGTGCGTCCTTTTTTCATGGTCCCGCAAGGAGACCGCTCTCATTTTTCTACAGAGACACGAGTACGGAAACAAAGAAAAAGAAGCTTTTCGTGTACAAAGAAAGAAGGTGACCTGTTTGTTCAGTATTTTACAGAAGCTCGGCTGGTTTTTTAAAAAGCACTGGATCCGCTACACGGTAGCGATTACGCTGCTGATCGTCGCCGGTATCGCGGAAATTATTCCGCCGAAGATTCTCGGTTACGCGGTCGACGAGATCCATATGGGCTCGATTACGGCGGACCGGCTGATTGCCATGATCACATGGACGCTGGGGATTACGGTTCTTATTTATTTGATGACCTATGTTTGGATGTACCAGCTGTTCGGAGGCGCTTTTCTGGTGGAACGCGTGCTGCGTTCCAGATTTATGCGGCATCTGCTCAAGATGACTCCGACTTTTTTCGAAAAGTACCGGACGGGCGATCTGATGGCCCGCGCCACGAATGATCTTCGGTCCGTTTCCGCTACGGCGGGCTTCGGTATTTTGACGCTGGTGGACTCCAGCGCGTTTATGCTCGTGATTCTTTTTACGATGGGCATCACGATCTCCTGGAAGCTTACGTTTGCGGCCCTGCTGCCGCTTCCGTTCATCGCGCTGGCCATGAAGTTTTACGGCAAAACGATTCATGAGCGGTACACGACCGCCCAGGATGCGTTCGGCCAGATGAACGATCAGGTGCTGGAAGCGACGGCGGGCGTCCGGGTTCTGCGGGCATATGTTCAGGAAGCCAACGAACAGGAGCGCTTCCGCGAGCTGACGGAGGATGTGTACAACAAGAACATTGCGGTTGCGAAAATCGACGCCCTGTTCGATCCGACGATCAAGCTGCTTGTCGGGGCGAGTTACCTGATCGGTCTGGGCTACGGCGCGTATCTCGTGTTTCAGACCGAGCTTACGCTGGGACAGCTCCTGTCCTTCAACATCTATCTCGGGATGCTGATCTGGCCGATGTTCGCGATCGGCGAGCTGATCAACATCATGCAGCGGGGCAACGCTTCTCTGGACCGGGTCAACGAAACGCTGGGGTACCGGCCCGATGTGCAAGACGTCCCGCAGCCGGCTGCGGATGCGAAGCCGGGTACCATCGGCTTCCGGGAAGCCGCGTTCAAATATCCCTCCTCGGGTACTCCCAATCTGGAGGACATCGGCTTCACGCTGCGTCAGGGGGAGACCCTCGGCGTGGTCGGCCGGACCGGCAGCGGGAAATCCACGCTGCTGAAGCAGCTGCTGCGGCAGTATCCGGCCGGCAGCGGCTCAATCACCATCGACGGCGTGCCTATCCAGCAGATTCCGCTGGAGCAGCTGCAGTCGTGGATCGGCTATGTGCCGCAGGAGCAGATTCTGTTCTCCAAGACCGTAAGGGAGAACATCAAGTTCGGCAAGTCCGACGCAAGCGAGGACGATGTGCTGCAGGCGATCGAACGGGCCGCCTTCACGCAGGACATCGGTACGCTGGCGAACGGGCTCGACACCCTTGTCGGCGAGAAGGGCGTAGCTTTGTCCGGGGGACAGAAGCAGCGTGTCTCGCTGGCGAGGGCCTTGATCGCCGACCCGGAAATTCTGCTGCTCGATGATGCGATGTCGGCCGTGGATGCGCGGACCGAAGCGAGAATCATCGAGAACATCCGGCGGGAGCGTGCCGGCAAAACGACGCTCATCTCCACGCATCGGCTGTCCGCCATCGAGCACGCGGACCGGATTCTCGTCCTCGACGAGGGCCGGATTGTCGAAGCGGGAACCCATGAAGAGCTGCTGGCGCTGGGCGGCTGGTACAAAGAACAGTACGAGCGCCAGCAGGTCGAATCCAATTTGACGGAAGCGGGGTGATCGGCCTTGCACACAGGCAAACGTTTGGTGCAGTACGCACTTCATCATAAAAAATTGTTTATTCTTGCACTTCTTATGCTTACGGTCGCGGTAGCGGCAGAGCTGTCGGGTCCTTTTATCGCCAAGCGGATGATCGATACGCATATTCTCGGAATCGAGCAGCCCTGGTACAAAGTCCCGCAGGAAACCGGCAACGCCGGGAATACCGTGGAAAACGGGGACACGGTGTCCTACGCGGGCGACGTTTACAAACGCGGGGACCGTTTCGCGGAAGGCGAAGCGCGCGGTGACGAGGCCAGGCTGCTTCAGGTCGGCACGCGGTTCGTCTTCGTTAACGGGCCGATCGCCTTTGACGGCCAGCGGTCCTGGCAGGACGGCAAGCTGACGGTTACGAGAGGCGGAGAGAGCGCCGCATACGAAGCGAAGTCGCTGACCAAAGGCGAGCTCTATGTGTTCTATCGGCCGGAGTTGGCCCAATTAATCCAGCTCGCCCTGCTTTATCTCGGACTGCTGGCCATAGCGGCTGTCTTCACTTTCGGAGAGCGGTATATGCTTCAGGTTTCCGCAAACCGCGTTATTCAGAAGCTGCGGCTGGATGTGTACAGGCAAATTCAGCGGCTGCCCATCCATTATTTCGACAATCTTCCGGCCGGAAAGGTCGTATCCAGGGTGACCAATGACACCGAGGCCGTCCGCGACTTGTTCGTGACGGTTCTGGCGAACTTTTTCACCGGCTTCGTGTATATCACGGGGATCTTTATCGCCCTCTTCCTTCTGGATCCGAAACTGGGCGCGATCTGTCTTCTGATCGTTCCGCTGCTGGTCGTCTGGGTCATCGTTTACCGCAAGTACGCTTCGCGGTACAACAAAATTATCCGTTCGCGCTTGAGCGACATTAACGGGATGATCAATGAAGCCATCCAGGGGATGACCATCATCCGTGCGTTTCGCCGTCAGAAAGAAACGATGGAGGAGTTCGAAACGCTCAACGAGGATTACCTCAAGCACCAGCAGAAGCTGCAAAGCTTGAACGCCCTCACCTCCCATAACCTGGTCGGAGTGCTGCGGAACATATCTTTCGCGCTGCTGCTCTGGCATTTCGGAGGCGCCGCAATGGGAACGGGAGCCGAATCCGTGATCTCCTTCGGGGTGCTGTACGCCTTCATCGACTACTTGAACCGGCTCTTCCAGCCGATCACCGGGATGGTGAATCAGCTTGCGACGCTCGATCAATCCATCATTTCGGCGGGACGCGTGTTCGAGCTGATGGATGAACCGGGCGAAGACGTTACCGAAGGCCGGCTGCCCCGCTACAAAGGCGATGTCAGCTTCGAGCAGGTGTCCTTCGCTTACAAGGAAGATTACGTGCTCAAGAACATCTCCTTCGATGCGAAGCAGGGGCAGACTGTGGCGCTCGTGGGCCATACCGGTTCAGGCAAAAGCTCCATTATGAACCTGCTGTTCCGGTTCTATGATCCGCAGAAAGGGACGATCCGGGTGGACGGCCGGGATATCACGGCCATGCCCAAGCAGCTTCTGCGTCAGCATATGGGCATCGTGCTGCAGGATCCGTTCCTCTTCACGGGCACGATTGCCAGTAACGTCAGCCTGGGGGACGGCACGATCTCCCGGGAGAAGGTGGATGCGGCGCTGCGAGATGTCGGCGGCGAGCGCATATTCGCCAACCTGCCGGGAGGCTTCGACGAGCCCGTGCTCGAAAAAGGAAGCACGCTCTCCGCGGGCCAGCGGCAGCTGATCTCGTTTGCGCGTGCGCTTGCTTTCGATCCGGCGATTCTGATCCTGGACGAAGCGACCGCGAACATCGATACGGAGACGGAGGCCGTGATTCAGGCCGCGCTCGATGTCGTCAAGAAAGGCCGGACCACTTTCATCATCGCGCACCGGCTGTCTACGATCCGCAGCGCGGATCTGATTCTGGTCCTGCATCGCGGCGAGATTGTGGAGCGGGGGAATCACGAAGAGCTGCTGGAGCTGGGCGGCCGGTACTCCCAGATGTACCGTCTGCAGCAGGGAGGCTCCGCTGCGGGCGCTGCGCCGGGCGGCGTCACAACCGGTATCGCGGCTTCTACGTAAAAGCCGCTAAGCTTCGGAGGGAACCCGGTCTGCTATTGCTGCCCGCCCTGGTTCACGAGGATGAACGTGCCGCGGCACTGTTCGAGACTCCGCGGGGCTTACCATGACCTTTGGGAGACGGTTTCCCTTCGTCTTTTTATATTTTCTATTGAGCCCGGAGAAGTCCGGGTCTTTTTTTATTAAATTTTTAAGGTATAATTAGGAAGGAAGAAGGCGGACGCATGAAACGCGAAGACGCCTCGGTACGTAAAATAAGCTTAAGGGCATAAAAATCCGGTGAAACGATCTGCATGATTCGCGGACTGCTCCCGCGTCTATGTAAGGTTGTCCGGATCGAGAGTTACACCCTGCTATGTGTAAAATTATATAGGACGGGGCGTTTTCATCTACACGCCGCCGCCCTGCGAAAAGAGGGATTTATCGTGAGTTCGGAAACGAAACGCGTTTTGAATGTGATTCAGCTTATTGTGGAAATCGGAATTATCATCGGCTACGTAGTCGGCCTTATCCCGTTCGGATTTCTATGGTCCGGCGGCTGGGTAGTGCCTCTCGTATTCGTGAGTGCCGTCATCGGCCTGATCAACAGCAACCGGACGCTGCTTCCGGCTGTCGTCAACATTGTGCTGGCCTTCCTCAGCTACATCCCGCTCGTCGGCTATGTCACGAGAATCGTCGGTCTGCTGGTGTCCGCGTACAACATTTCCCTGATCAGACGCGACCAGTACTAAGCTCAGCTCCCTGTCGGGACGCTGAGGCGCTTATGCACGAAAGAAAACCCGTAAATCTTAGGATTTACGGGTTTTTTCTGTCTGCGGACAAGGGAGGGGGCTTCATCCCTCCTATTTTTTAAAATCGTTTCGGATTAGAACGTCCGCGCTTTTTCCTGTGCGTTTTTAATGGCGTCTTGCTTAATCTGCTCGGCGCGGTCGGGGAACTGGGCCATCCCTTCCACATAAAGCGTTTCAAAAGACGGTATCCCGAAGAAGGACATGATCGTTTTCAGATACGGGCTTCCGAAGTCCGATCCGGCTGCAGGGCCTTTCGAATAAATGCCGCCGCATGCGTAGACGTGCAGCGCTTTTTTGCCGGTAAGCAGGCCGACCGGGCCGTTTTCCGTGTACTTGAACGTTTTACCCGCCGTGCAGATCGTATCGATATAGGCTTTCATAACGGGAGGGAACGAGAAGTTCCACATTGGAGTGACGAAAACATATTTGTCGCCCGCCACAAACTGATCCGTCAGTTCGCCGAAACGGGTCACTTTTTTCTTTTCTTCTTCCGAGAGCTGATCAAACGAACTGCCGGAGCGCAGCTTGCCCCAGCCGCTAAAGACGTCCGTGTCAATTTGCGGAATGTACGCTTTGTACAGGTCCAGTGTCACGATAGGGTCTCCGGGGTGATTTTCGCGGTAGGCATCGAGAAACGCTTTGCCGACGGCCATGCTGTAAGAAGCCCGGTCGTCATGCGGATGTGCCGTAATATAGAGAAGCGTAGACATGAAGGAACCCTCCTGAGAATGTGCGGTCAGATTTGTGGTTTATTGAGGTGTCCGGTTCCGGAAGGCTCCGGCTGACAACCATACGGGGATAATATCTGCCGCCATCGGAAGGGGTATGCCTGCCAAATTCGCACAACCTCTTTATTCAGAGATACAACCCGGAAGCGCCGGGGTAAAAAAAATTTTGGCACGGGAAACCTGAAGAAAAGGTGAAAAGCTTGGAAGTTCGCATCGGCTATGTAGCGCAGGCGTTGGCTATTTATCACAACACACCGAGCTCCACGTTTACGTATAAACGGTTCAAAGAAGGGCCTTGCGCTTGGACGGCGGCGTTCTATCGATGTGACAAGGGAGGAAAAGGCCCGTAAACCGCAGAGAAATGACAAAAAAGTAACAGGTTACAAAATGGGGAATTCTTCCGCAACCTTTGCCCGGATTTGTCCGTCTCAGATGGTGAGAACTGGAATCCAGTATGTTCCATTCCACCTATTCGAAGGAGGCAGGTCCGTTTGAAAATTATTCTGAAAGCTGGTACGGCAGTGGTCACTTCCGCACTGCTGTTTGGCACGGTTACGCCGGTAATGGCGAGCAAAGCGGTTACGGGGGCGTCCGCATCTGTTGCGAATCCGGTTACGGATCAAGGGAAAGAGCAGATCGACATTTCCCAGGAAGAGGTAAAAATCACCAAGGAGCAGGCCGTCGAGCTGGCTAAAAAATACGTTGCCCTGCCGGAAGGCTTCTCTCTCCAAGGGGCTAATTTAAGCGTATCCCGGGGATTCGGCGGCAAGCCTGCAAAAACCTGGAACTTGAATTTCAGCCACAAAGAAAAGAAAGACTACTATTCCTATTTGTCTTATACTCTGGATGCGGATTCCGGCGCTCTTCTCGGGTACAATTTCAGCAGCAAGAACCCGGACAGCAAGCCCGTTTATCCGCCTAAAACCAGCCTGGATCAAGCTAAAACGATCGCATCCGATTACATAGCGAAATTAAATCCAGATCTGCAAAAACAAGTGAAATACAACGACCTGCGCGAATCTTCACGCAAAACTCCGCTGAATGTCTACGAAGACTACCGGTTTTCTTTCGAAAGAGTGGTGGACGGTGTTCCGTTCCCTCAAAATAACATCTCGGTGGCCGTAGACAGCGAGGGACATCTTACCGATTACCGCGTGTACTGGGATAAAGATGCGACTTTCGATAAAAAAGAAGGAGTCATCACCTCGGAGCAGGCTGACAAAGCATTCCGCACGCAAGCGGAACCGGTGCTTCAATACCTCCTTCCTTACCAGTCGAAGGAGCTCAAACCGGCGCTTTCCTACAGCATGGCGGCGCTTCAGATTGACGCCAAAACAGGCAAGCCGCTGTATGAGAGCAAAGCACCCGTCGCCGTCAAGACACTGACCGAGCAGCCTCAAAGCGGCACAGGAACGGCAGTGACGACGAAGGATGCCGCGCTTAAACGGGCCCAGCAGCTGGTTAAAATCCCGGCGGATGCCAAGCTCGAAGAGGCGAACTACAGCGAATACGAGAACGAATCTACAAAACAGACGGAAGCTAACTGGAATTTCCAGTGGGCGCTCCCGGGTAAAGACGGAGCGAAGGATAACAGAGGTTACGTGTCTCTGGCTATCGACGCCAAAACCGGTGAACTGACGAACTTCTCCAATTATGACTATAGTTCCAGCCGTACGGTCAAGCCGGAGGAAGTTAAAGTTTCCTTTGAAGAAGCCAAAGGGAAGGCGGTTGATTTCGTAAAGAAAACGAACCCTTCCTATACGCATCAGCTTGTGCTGGAAACGACGGAAGCTCCCAAAACGGACAGCAAGATAGTCGGGGTCGACCAGGATAACGCGTATACCTTCCTGTTCTCTCGGTTCATTGACGGGGTCCGGGTAGAGAACGACAATATTCATGTAGGCGTGGATAAACGTACGGGCGATGTTCAGAACAGCTACGTGAATGTAAGCAAGCTGACGTACCCGGCTAAGAAGCCGGCCGTGCTGGATAAAGATAAGGCGAAAGAACTGCTGCTTTCCCAATACCAGCTTCGCCTGGTTTACCAGAGCGTCGGCATCGAAGGCCAAATTCCTCCGGGAATTCCTATTGAGCGCTACAATATTCTTGTCGCTTCCGGCAAATATCCGGCAGACAGCCAAAATCAAAAAAACCAGCTTGTTTACACGCTGGAGAACAAATACGAAAACATCGCTTATTTTCTCGATGCGGAGAGCGGCAAATGGCGCAATCGGAACAACGGCGAAGTGATCTCCCTGGAGCCGGTCAAAGTCGACGATATCGCGGGCCACTGGGCGCAAAACGAGCTGCAGTTGATGCTCGATTACCAGGCCCTCGAAGTGAAAGACGGCAAAGTTAAGCCGGATCAGTCCATTAAGCGCGGGGAGCTTATCAAGATGCTCGTCATCGCAGACAGCGGAGGCGGGTATTATCCGGCTGGAGCGATGGACAGCCGCAAGAACTCGTTCAAAGACGTGGAGAAAAGCAATGCGTATTTCTCTTACGTGGAAACGGCTCTGGACCGCAAATGGATCGACCGGACGTCCGACGAGTTCAATCCGGAGCAGCCGATTACCCGCGAGGAAATGGCTTCGCTGATCGTCCGTGCGCTGAACTACAAGAAGCTGACGGAGTTCGATAACGTCTTTAACCGTAATTTTACGGATGCTTCCGAACTTAAAAACATCGGAAACGCAGCTATTGTGACCGGAATGGGCATCATGAGTGCGGACGGGGGCAAGTTCAGTCCGAAACTTGAGGTGACGCGCGCCCAGGCGGCAACAGCCTTCTACCGGTATTTGCAGAAGCGTTAACCTCCGTTGTACACAACTCCATAAAAAAATTAAGAGACTGCCGGGTTCGGCAGTCTTTTTTTTGGGAAAAAAGGAGAATAGGCAGGAGACCTCCGTAACGGACCGGAATTGAATCGGGCACCATTTGCTCAGGGAGATTCCCTTATTTGAGGAGTCACTGTTTTTACCGCACACATTCAGACGAACAGACAGGAGTGAAAATAGTGAGAGGGATTATCCGGTATTCTCTGAACAATAAGCTGGTTATCTGGCTGCTTACGATTCTTGTGACGGCCGCGGGTATTTACGCCGGTCTCAGCATGAAGCAGGAGACGCTTCCGAATCTGGAAGTGCCTGTCCTTACCGTCACAACGGTATATCCCGGCGCCGCACCGGAAGAAGTGGCCGACCGGATCACGGGCCCTCTCGAGCAGAAGGTCCGGAGCCTGGCCGGTGTAGACGTTGTAAGCTCGACCTCCATGGAAAACGTATCTTCCATAGTGATGGAATATTCGTACAAGAAGGACATGGACAAGGCCGCTTCCGAAGTGAAAGAAGCAGTCGCCGATTTTGTGCTTCCCAGCGGGGCGCAGGAAACGAAAGTATCCAAAATCAACATAAACGCATTTCCCGTCGTATCGCTGAGCGTAGCGGGGGACAAACAGTCGCTCGACGAGCTGACCCGGCAGATCGAGAGCGATCTGCTCCCTGCGCTCGAAGGGGTTCCGGGCGCGGCAAGCGTGGAGATCTCGGGCCAGCACCAGCAGGAAGTCCGCCTGACCTTTGACCGGGACAAGCTGAAAACCTACGGGCTGAGCGAGGATACGGTCAAAGGGATCATTCAGGGGGCGGCTGTCCAAGTCCCCCTGGGCCTCTACGAAGTCGGGCGGACCGAGAAAACCCTCGTCGTCGACGGCAACGTGAAGAGCCTGGACGACCTGCGGAACCTGGAGATTCCGCTCGTTCCCGGCGGAGCCGGTTCGGCGGGCGCAGCAGGCCCGGGAGGCTCCGGCTCAGGAGCGGCAGCCAGGGGCGCCGCAGGGGGAGCACCCGGTGCCCCCGGCGGAGCGGCGTCGGGCGCAGCGCCCGGTGCGGGTTCGGCAGCGACCCCGGGCAGTGCCGCAGGCGCCGGCAGGGCGGGTGGCGCAGTGCCGGCGCCTGCGGGGGCAGCCGGTCTGCCGACCGTGAAGCTTGCCGAGCTGGCGGCAATCGAGCTGGCCGACCGGGCCGACTCGATCTCCCGTACGAACGGCAAGGAGTCCATCGGCATCCAGGTCGTGAAGGCGCCGGACGCGAACACGGTGGACGTCGTGAACGCCGTCAAGGCGAAGGCCGACGAGTTCCGGCAGGCGAACAGCGGCGTGGAGACCGTGATCATGCTCGACCAGGGCAAGCCGATCGAGGATTCGGTCAACACGATGCTGAGCAAGGCCGTATTCGGCGCTTTGTTCGCCGTACTGATCATCATGCTGTTCCTGCGCAACTGGCGGACGACGCTGATTTCCATCGTCTCGATTCCGCTGTCGCTGCTCATCGGCATTCTGCTGCTGCAGCAGATGGACATCACGCTGAACATCATGACGCTGGGAGCGATGACAGTCGCCATCGGCCGCGTGGTGGACGACTCGATTGTCGTCATCGAGAACATCTACCGGCGGATGTCCAGTCCGTCCGAGCCTCTGCGGGGCAAAGCCCTTATCCGCGAAGCGACGCGGGAGATGTTTATGCCCATCCTCTCGTCGACCATCGTGACGATTGCGGTCTTTCTCCCGCTCGGCTTCGTGAGCGGTCCCGTCGGGCAGCTGTTCCTGCCCTTCGCCCTGACGATGGTATTCGCGCTGCTTGCCTCGCTGCTCGTCGCGATCACCATCGTGCCGATGCTCGGGCATTCCATGTTCCGCCGCAGGCTGGAGCGCATGGGCCCGGCTCCGGCTCCCGCCTATGCGGAAGGAGGCTCACCCGCTGCCCTTCCGTTTGGCACGGACCCGGCCGGATCGGTCCGGGTACCCGCCCGCGGCAAAGGCCAAAACCGGCGCGGCCATGACGAAACCGGCCGTCTGGGGCGTTTTTACAGGCGGGTCCTGGACAGGACGTTGAATCATAAACTTATCGCTTTCGGCACGGCTATTCTCCTTCTGGCGGGCAGCCTTCTGCTGGCTACAAGGGTCGGCGTCAGTTTTCTTCCGGAGGAAGAGCAGAAATACGCGATGGTGACGTACACCCCTTCTCCGGGCGAGACGCTGGACGATGTAAAGCGGAAGGCGCTGGAAGCGGAGAAATATGTACTTGGACGCAGCGGGGTCCGAAATCTGCAGTACTCCGTGGGCGGCCAGAATCCGATGTCGCCCGGGCCGTCCAAGTCCGCGCTTTTTTATGTGGAATACAATCCCGGATTTGCCGATTTCACGGCTGAGAAGAAGAGGCTGGTTCAAGGGTTGACGGACACCGTTCAAGGAAGCTGGAAGCCGATGGATATGGGCGGCGGCATAGGGGGCAGCAAGCTGAGTCTCTACGTATACGGAGAGAAGCTCGACGAGATCCGAACCGCTGCGGATAAGATTCAGGCTCTGATGAAGAATCGGCCGGAATTCGATAAGGTAGCCTCCAGCCTGTCTGAATCGTACGGCCAGTATACGATTGTCGCGGACCCGGCCAAGCTCAGCAAGCTCGGTTTGACGGCCGGTCAGATCGCCATGGCTTTCAGCCGGGATCGCGAGCGTCCCGTTCTGACCAAAGTTGGCGTCGAGGGCAAAGAGGTCGAGGTTTACGTACAAGCCGACAAAAAAACGTACGCGGATCTTTCCGCGATCGAAAACAGCACCATCACGTCCCCGCTTGGTATGGAGGTCCCTCTTAAGGACGTGGCCAAGGTAGAGGAGGGCCAGTCGCCCAATGCGGTTACCCACCGGGACACGAAGCTGTACGCCGAGGTATCGGCAGATATTACGTCCAAGGATGTGGGTGCGGCCTCCACAGGACTGAAGAGCGAGATCGACAAGCTCGGCCTCCCTTCGTCCGTACGGGTCGATTTCGGAGGTGTAACGGAACAGATCAATGAGACCTTCTCTCAGCTCGGTCTCGCCATGATCGCGGCCGTCGCGATTGTATATCTGGTGCTCGTAATGTTCTTCGGAGGAGCGCTGACTCCGTTTGCGATCCTGTTTTCGCTGCCTTTCACGATCATCGGCGCCATTGTGGCCCTTCTTGTGACAGGGGAGACCTTGAGCGTGTCGGCCATGATGGGGGCGCTCATGCTGATCGGCATTGTCGTCACGAATGCCATCGTCCTGCTGGACAGGGTGATTCATAACGAAAAAGCCGGCATGAGAACGCGCGAGGCGCTCCTCGAAGCGGCCGCCACCCGTCTGCGGCCTATTCTGATGACGGCTCTCGCTACCGTCGGCGCGCTTCTGCCGCTGGCTTTCGGATTCGAAAGCGGCGGTCTGATCTCCAAGGGACTCGCCGTTACCGTGATCGGCGGGCTGATCTCTTCGACGCTGCTGACGCTCATCATCGTACCCGTCGTGTACGAATTTCTGGCGAAATTCCGGCGCAGACGCCCGGCTTCCGAACTGGAGGACTAACGCTCAGGCTTAAGCTTCCGCAGGCAGGCAGTCATCACTTTCCGAAAAAAGAAACCCTGTTCCCGGCCCGTTAAGCGGGGGAACGGGGTTCTTATATTTTTCGGCGGAGACAAGCGCTAAAAGCCCGACTTGTGCTACAATAATCGGAATACCATTACCACACCGGAAAGGAAGTCCTGTCGTGAGCAATCCGAGCACTGTCACAGTTGAAGAAATCATACGCGCCAACCATGCGCTAAGCCGGGTGATTGAGCCTTCGCCGCTTCAGCGCAGCGAGCTTCTGTCCAGGCAGTACGACTGCAATATTTATTTGAAAAGGGAGGACCTTCAGGTCGTCCGATCTTTTAAAATACGGGGTGCCTACAACGTCATTCAAAGTTTGACGGAGGAGGAACGGAGCCGGGGCGTCGTATGCGCCAGCGCAGGCAATCATGCCCAGGGAGTCGCCTATTCCTGCAACCATCTGGGGATCGAGGGCAAGATCTTTATGCCGACCACTACCCCGCGCCAGAAAATCTCGCAGGTCAAAATGTTCGGAGGCCCCTACGTGGAAGTGGTCCTGATCGGCGATACTTTCGACGATTCGTCCACCCAGGCCCGTATTTACTGCGAACGTGAGAATAAAGTCTTCATCCACCCGTTTGACGATGCTCGGACGATTGCCGGGCAGGGAACGGTCGGCCTGGAAGTGCTGAATCAGATGCCGGTGTCTCCTGACTTCATCTTCACCTCCATCGGAGGCGGAGGACTTTCGGCAGGAGTCGGCGCTTACGTCAAGGCAGTCTCCCCGGAAACCGCCGTGATCGGCGTGGAGCCGGAAGGAGCGGCTGGTATGCAGCGCTCCATGGAAGCGGGCCGGGTCGTGACTCTGGAGACGGTGGACAAGTTCGTCGACGGAGCGGCGGTCAAGCAGGTCGGTGAGATGACGTTCGAGATCTGCCGGCACGTGCTGGATGACATCGTGCTGGTGCCGGAGGGCAAGGAATGCACGACGATTCTGGATCTGTACAACAATAATGCCATTGTCATCGAACCGGCCGGAGCCCTCCCCGTAGCGGCGCTGGACGCTTACCGCAGCCAAATTGCGGGTAAAAACGTAGTATGTGTGATCAGCGGAGGCAACAACGATATCGACCGGATGCAGGAGATCAAGGAGCGGTCTCTCATTTATGAAGGCCTCAAGCATTACTTCCTGGTCAACTTTCCCCAGAGGGCCGGAGCGCTCCGCGAGTTTCTGGAAGAAG
The DNA here is from genome assembly GCF_058269095.1 of Paenibacillus sp. JNUCC 35. NCBI lineage: Bacteria > Bacillati > Bacillota > Bacilli > Caryophanales > Paenibacillaceae > Paenibacillus > Paenibacillus sp. JNUCC 35. Next base: position 423,954 of record NZ_CM177771.1, read on the forward strand.
TGCTGGGACCGACCGACGACATCACGCGTTTTGAGTATATGAAAAAAACGAACCGGGACAATGCGCCCGCCCTGGTCGGCATCGAGCTGAAAAACAAAGACGATTACGAAGGCCTCATCTCGAGATTATCCAAAAAAGATATCAATTATGTCGAAATTAATAACGACCCTACCCTGTTTAATCTGCTGATTTGACCGCTGAAAAGAGCCGTCCCCCATGGGGTGCGGGACTCTTTTGCCGCCTGGCTTGGCAGCGTTTTCTCAGTGACAAAAAAAATTAATTAACCATAGTATATTTAGTTGTGGATTTTGGATTACCCAACATGTATAATCGGTTACGCAGTATAATTAAAACCTAGTCCTCTCGACATATTTTTACAATTCGTATCCAATACTATGATGCAGGGATTAGGCTTACAAAAACCAAACAGGGGGTTTTACTTTTATGAAGAATTTTTTCAAGCTGTCGCTGGTCATGATGCTGGCATTCACGCTTGTATTGGCGGGCTGCGGCAAGAAGGCTGACAATGGCGGCGCGGCGCCAAGCGGCAATGCGGCCGGCGGCGAGAAGAAGTCCGATGTGAAAATCGGCATGGTAACAGACGTTGGCGGCGTAAACGACAAGTCCTTCAACCAATCCGCTTGGGAAGCGCTTGAGAAGCTGAAGAAAGATACAGGCATTTCCACAAAGTATCTGCAAAGTAAAGCGGATTCCGACTATGTTCCGAACCTGAACCAGTTTGTACAAGGTAAATACAACCTGACTTGGGGGATCGGCTTCGTTATCGCGGACGCTATGAAAACCGTAGCTCAGCAAAACCCGACGGCTAACTTCGCCATCATCGATAACGTGGTGGAAGCTCCGAACGTTCAGTCCATCACTTTTGCCGAAAACGAAGGTTCCTTCCTGGTCGGCGTAGTAGCGGCGAAAATGACGAAATCCAATAAAATCGGTTTTGTCGGCGGTATGGACATTCCGGTTATCAAACGTTTCGAAGCCGGCTTCAAAGCAGGCGTTGCGGCTGTAAATCCGGACGCTAAAGTCCTGATCAACTACACGGGCGCATTCGATAAGCCTGACCTTGGCAAAGCGGCAGCCGCCACTATGTACAACGACGGCGCGGACATCATTTTCCACTCCTCCGGAGCAACAGGAAACGGTGTATTCAACGAAGCGAACGACCGCATCAAGCAAGGCAAAAAAGTATGGGTTATCGGCGTTGACAAAGACCAATCCCTGGAATTCGGTGATCAAGTAACTCTGACTTCCATGGTTAAAGGCGTTGAAGAAGCGGTAACGAAGTACTCCAAAATGGTCGTTGACGGCAACTTCAAACCGGGCGCTCCTGTAACGCTGGGTCTGAAAGACAACGGCGTAGGCCTTGCTTCCACTTCCAGCAAGAACGTTCCTGCGGATGTGCTGAAGCTTGCTGACGAATATAAAGAGAAAATCATCAAAGGCGAAATCAAAGTACCTGAGCAATAAGATTTCGTTAAGCTGCACCCTTTTCACCATGTACCATGACGCATGTTTATGTACGTTTTTATGATGGAGCATACAACAAGGCTGGTTGCATAACTGGCCTTGTTCTTACTTTCCAGACCTTCTACCAATAACCTTAGTAAGGGTGATTTCATGAGTGCAGCGACCCCTGTCGTTGAGTTGAAGCAAATCACAAAGCGTTTTCCCGGAATTGTCGCAAACGATTCCATCTCTCTTAAGCTGCAAAAAGGGGAGATTCACGCCCTCCTCGGAGAGAACGGCGCGGGTAAATCGACCTTGATGAATATTGTTTTTGGCTTGTACCAGCCGGATGAAGGCGGTATCGAAGTCAATGGCCAGCCGGTTCTGATCGACAGCCCCAATAAGGCGATCGAGCTGGGAATCGGGATGGTGCATCAGCATTTTAAACTGGTTCAGCCGTTTACCGTCACAGAGAACATCATCTTGGGGATGGAACCGAAGAAAGGCATGAACATTGATTACAAATCCGCATCCGAGCAGGTCAAAAAGCTTTCCGAGCAGTACGGCCTTCAAGTAAACCCCCATGCTAAAATACAGGATATTTCCGTCGGCATGCAGCAGCGTGTCGAAATCGTGAAGACGCTTTATCGTGGTGCTGACATCCTTATTTTCGATGAACCGACAGCGGTTCTGACTCCCCAGGAAATCACTGAGCTGATGGATATCATGAAACGTCTCGTTGCCGAAGGCAAGTCTATCATCCTCATTACGCATAAGCTCAAGGAAATTATGCAAATTTCCGACACGGTTACGATCATCCGCAGAGGTAAAGTGATTGATACCGTCAAAACGTCCGAGACGACGACCCGCGAACTGGCCGAGAAAATGGTAGGACGCAGCGTCTCCTTCAAAGTCGACAAGAAGCCGGCGCAGCCGAAAGGCCCTGTTCTTCAGGTCCGTGACGTCAAGGCGAAATCGCATGACGGGCTGCCGGTTCTGAACGGATTGTCCTTCGACGTGAAAGCCGGGGAAATCCTCGGAATCGCCGGTGTGGACGGCAACGGACAGAGCGAGCTGATCGAAGCGCTGACCGGTCTGCGCAAAGTGGACGGTGGATCGATCAAGCTGCTGGATAAAGAAATCGTCAACCGGTCGCCGCGTCATATTTCGGAAGCGGGCGTGTCCCATATTCCGGAAGACCGGCATAAACACGGGCTAGTTCTTGATTTTTCCATGAGTGAGAACATGGTGCTCCAGACGTACCATCGTCCCGCTTTTAACCGCGGCGGTTTCCTGAATTACGAGGCGATCGATAAACAAGCCGAACGGCTCATCGAAGCGTTCGACGTCCGTACGCCGAGCATTCATACGAAAGCGCGTTCTCTCTCCGGGGGGAACCAGCAGAAGGCGATTATCGCCCGGGAGATCGACCGTAATCCGGATCTGCTTATCGCGGCGCAGCCGACCCGCGGACTCGATGTAGGCGCTATCGAATTCGTGCACAAGCAGCTCATCGCCCAGCGCGACCAGGGTAAAGCGGTACTGCTTATCTCCTTCGAGCTGGATGAGATTTTGAACGTATCGGACCGGATTGCGGTCATTTACGAAGGGGAAATAGTCGGGGAAGTCCTGCCGGAAGAAACGAACGATCAGGAACTTGGTCTGATGATGGCCGGCAGCATGAAGCGGGAAGGTGTGACCCATGAATAAAGTAATGAAGTTTTTTATGCGGGATTCCGCTGTCATTCCTCTCGCGGCTATCGTGCTCGGGTTTGTATTCGGTGCCATCGTTATGCTGGCGGGCGGGTACAATCCCATAACCGCATACTCCTCGCTGTTTTCGCGGGTGTTCGGGAATATGTACGATTTCGGCGAGACGATCCGCGAGATTACCCCGCTCATTTTGACGGGACTTGCGGTCGCTTTCGCTTTCCGCGCGGGTCTGTTTAACATCGGCGGAGAGGGCCAGTTTATCGTCGGGATGACAGGCGCTTCCTTCGTCGGCATCAAGCTGGGCGGACTGCCCGCAATCATTCACGCGCCGCTTGCGATTATCGTAGGCGCCGTTCTCGGCGGCCTTTGGGCAGCTATTGCGGGCTATCTGAAAGCAAAGCGGGGCGTAAACGAAGTTATCACCACGATCATGCTCAACTGGATCGCTCTTTATTTGGCGAACTACACGGTCAACCATTTCCTGCTCCTGAAAGGGCAGCAGCGTTCCGTTGACATTGAGCCGACGGCTTCGGTCAGCTTAGGCTGGCTGTCCGCTATGTTTGATAACGCCCGTCTGCACTGGGGAACGCTTTTTGCCATCCTTGCCGCCGTATTCTTCTACTTCTTCCTGTGGAAGACGAAGCAGGGGTACGAGCTCCGTGCCGTAGGCCACAACACGAATGCCGCTGAATATGCGGGGATGAATGTGAACAAGAACATCATCAAAGCCATGTTTATCAGCGGAATGTTTGCCGGTCTGGCCGGCGTGTTCGAGGTGCTGGGCGTGTTCCACTACCAGACCGTTATGCCGGCGTCGCCGGGTTACGGATTCGACGGGATCGCGGTTGCCCTTCTGGGACTGACGAATCCGTTCGGCGTACTTCTTGCCGCTTCTCTGTTCGGTATCTTGACTTACGGATCCGCGGGAATGAGCTTTGGCGCCGATGTGCCGCCGGAGTTGATCCGGATCGTTATCGGTTCGATCATTTTCTTCGTAGCCGCACAAGGCATCGTGCGCTGGGTGATTGCCCCTCTCTATTTCAAGCGTAAGAAAGAGAAGGTGGTCTAGATGAGTTTGGATATTTTGGGTCAGCTGATCAATACAACGCTGGTATTTTCCACGGCGCTCATTTTTGCGGCCCTTGGCGGTATTTTCTCGGAGCGTTCCGGGGTCACCAACATCGGACTGGAAGGCCTGATGGTATCCGGCGCGTTCGCCGCGGCGGTCAGTACGTTTTACGCACAGGAAGCCGGTATGGGAAGCATGTCTCCGTGGATCGGACTTCTGGCGGCGCTTGTATTCGGGGTTCTGTTTTCGCTTATCCATGCCGTTGCGACCATCACGTTCAAATCGGACCAGGTCATCAGCGGTGTGGTCATCAACTTCCTGGCGGCGGGCGTAACGGTCTACCTCGTCAAGCTCCTCTTCGAGGGTGCCGGACAAACGGAAACGCTGACGGAAGTATTCAGCAAATGGGCGATCCCGGGTCTCTCGCAAATCCCGGTACTCGGTTACGGTATTTTCACGGCCTACCCGACCACCTATATCGCGCTGATTCTTGTGGCCGTATCCTATTATGTGTTGTTCAAAACGCCGTTCGGTCTGCGTCTCCGTTCCGTCGGGGAGCACCCGAGTGCGGCTGACACCGTCGGTGTCAACGTCCGTCGCATGCGTTATATCGGCGTTATGCTGAGCGGCGCTTTCGCCGGACTGGGTGGAGCGACGATCGCCCTGACGACGACAAGCAACTTCTCGCATAACACCATCTCGGGACAGGGCTACATTGCCCTGGCGGCCATGATCTTCGGTAAATGGCACCCGGTAGGAGCGCTCGGAGCGGCCGTCTTCTTCGGTCTTTCCCAGGCGATCCGGAACTATGTGCAATTGTTCGAATGGTCGCAGAGCATCCCGCAGGAGTTTATCTTTATGCTCCCGTATGTCTTGACCATTCTGGTGCTTGCGGGTGCGGTCGGCCGTGCTTATCCGCCTGCCGCCCTCGGCGAGCCTTACGATCCGGGCAAGCGTTAAGCCGCACGGGATCAACGACGCAAAAAGCTGCTTTCCTTTTAAAGGAAAGCAGCTTTTTTAGTTTCCTGCGGGTAAGAGCAGCAGGAGCAGTTGTGCTCAGTTAACTTGGCTGGGCTAATGGGGAAGAGGTCCCCGTTTTACGTATTTTTGTCTTCGCCGCTAAGTATACTTTCTCGTAAAACAGGGTCTGGTTTCAGTGGTCCCAACAGTTGGCCTGCCCTGCGCAGCAGCAGAATAATAGAGATCCCCGACAAAAATCCGATTATACCTAATGCAATCAGGAGATATTGCCAGGCTTCCGGCATATTTAATGCCAGAGGACTTAGTATAAGCGTGGCGCCTGTAACCGCTAAAAAGACGGACCTGCGGATATGGGCGCTTTGTGCCAGCTCGGGAAGGCTGCTGCGGGCAGCGGCAGAAATAATGCCGGTACAAAGATAATAGATGAAGGCGAGCAAAAGCGCCGTGTTGACCAGTCCAAGGGAGAACCAGAAGAAAGAAAATGGTTGGTCTGCAACCGGAGCCCCGCCGAGGTTGATTTCGCTAGGCAGCGATAAAAAAATAAGCGGAATAGCGAACCGGCGCGCTATCCGGAACGCTTGCTCCTGCTTTCCCAGCTCGCCGAGTGCGGAAGCGGCCATCCAAAATCCGATGAAATCCGGAAGCAGATCCACGGATTGAATGCGAAAATGAAGGAAAACCAGGGTCAATCCCCACGAGATCCGAAAATATAGGCGGCTCAACTAAGGCAGCTCCCTTCTGGCTTGAACGATCTCTTGGATGTCTGAAGCGCGTAGATCGGACTCAAAGCGTATATGTACGGCCATGTCGTCTTTAAAGCCGTCGGGAGCCTGCGCTTTGAGCCGTACGGCTTCTTCGATCTGATTAAATTCTTTTGTGCCTTTATGTTCCGATGTATCTGTGTTTGCGTCTTCGAAACGGTAAGATAAGCGCACGTAGCTTCCCTTTTTTATGGTTAAAGGAAATGAAATGTTCTCGGCGGGCAGCCCCTCCACCTTATCTCCGGATCGGAGAGAGGTCAAATAACCAGGTTCCTGTTCCAAAGAGAGAGTATCGATATACAAATTCATTCGCGGGGAGCTCTGAACCGGATAAGGGTTTTCAATCCCTGTCAGTATCAGATCTTCCTTGGTCGCCGCAAGAGCATACCCGGCGTTCTGATTTGATGAGCCGCCGCTTGAAAAATCGAACAAGGAGCGTTTGTCGGGATTTTCACCTGTTGGCGTGAGGGTAACGTGACCGATATCCAACATTCGCGAGCTTCCGTTACTCAGCCAGGCGCGAACCTGCTTGATTTGCAAAGGGGCCGCAGACGGGTCTGTTTCCTGGACCTGCTGTTCTAGAGCGATCAGAACTGATTGATAATTTTGATAAGTATACCGGTTTTTATTTAGAAAATTGATGGAAGCATGGGGCAGTTCCGGAACCTCTACGTTTACAATGTGAAGACCTCTGTGATTCTCCAGATAGGAGAGTTTAAAGCTGGTTCCCCGTTCAAGGGGGAGATCAATAAAATGCGAAAGAAAAACAGGCTCCGGCAGCTGATTTTTTTCGTAAACCCATAGGTTTCCGGCCCAGCTGACCAAAGCCAGAAGAAAGACGATCACCAACGGACTTTTTTTCACCTAGCGGCCTCCATTCCGGCAGTTTCTCTATTCCTCACTTCTATTAGAGGATCAGCCCAAACTAAACATGACATAACCGAAGCAAGCGGCATTCAAAAGAAACGTTATTCCCGCTCCTATAAGAATCCCCTGAACGACGGCTGTCCGTTTGCCGAAAATAAGGAGAAGCGGCAACACATAGATCATTTGAACGATGCCGATCCCCAGGTACATCGGAATGGCAAAGAGCCATAAGAGATGGCCGAGCGCCACCCAGCCGATTCCTTTCCACACATCGAGTCCTTTCCACGGACGACGGGGCCGGTCGGACCCGCCATGTTCATGAGAAGGTGGAGAGGAAGTTGGTTCGAAGCCAGTATCCGCTGCGCGATCCCCAGGTTCGGAATTCGTTGTTGATTCCGTTTCTTTTTCCGTTCCGGATTTGGGCGAAGTTCCCGCCTCCGATGGCGTACCGTTCTTGGCCGGATCGTTTTTATAATCGCTCATGCGAGCCCTCCTGTCTCCGCGCGCAGCTCCTCCAACAGTGCTTCACGGCCGTCACGGTAAAATAAATTATACGTATCGAAGGGAATGATTCTTCCATCGGGATGGGCGATATGCACACATGATTTTTTTACGGAACGGACATCGAAATTGTAAGGGTCCAGGAACTGCATAATCAGCACGCGGAACACATTGTCATACCCGATATGCTCCGGTACGGCGACGGATGGCAGGCAGCAGAGCAGATTTTTCAGCGAAAGCGCCGACGACTCGGGAGAATGGGCGGTCGAGAAAAGGTCGAAGACTTGATCCTTTAACGTCTGATCCTGCTCGAATACGATCGTATTGCGCCCGCCTTCCAGCAAAATTTGAGGGTCGATCATCCCGGTTAGCGGTATGGCCTGTCCTCCCAGCTTCAAAGCATAACCCATCGCTAAGCAATCCGGGTGACAAGGAACCGGTATAATATCTTCCGGCTGAAAAATACCGGATTGTTCGATAATCATCCGGCGCACTTCGCTGAGTGTCAGCCGGTCTTTGGCCGGATCGAACGCCTCGGTGCGGCCGGCCACTTGAACCGGCTGGAACGTTACGCCCCGGACCGCGCGCTGCTGTAACCCGTAACGGATAATATCGCCGACCTCGGAGTCGTTGAGTCCTTTTTTCAGAGTGACTACGAGGGTGGTCGAGATATTAAATTCATTGAGATGTTCGATCGCACGCCGGCGCACATCACGCAGATCTACCCCGCGGAGTTCGCGGAGAGCCTCTTCCTCAAAGCTGTCAAACTGGAGGTACAGCTCGAATCCCGGCATATACTGGGCCAGCTTCCGCACGAACTCCCGGTCCTGGGCGATTCTCAGTCCGTTGGTGTTTACCATAAGGTGTTTAATGGGTTTCGTTTTGGCCAGATCGAGAATTTCGAAAAATTGGGGATGGATCGTCGGTTCGCCGCCGCTAATCTGCACGATATCCGGTTCTTCTTCGTTGCGTACGATAGCGTTAAGCATGGTTTCGATCTGTTCCAGAGAACGCCAAGTCTCCCGTTTCGGAGAAGATTCGGCGTAGCAGATCGGACACTGCAAGTTGCATTTGTCCGTAATTTCAAGGAGCGTCAGGCAGCTGTGCTGTTCATGATCCGGGCAAAGCCCGCAATCGTACGGACATCCGTAACGGATCGGAGTGTTCCAGTGCTGGGGCATTTCAGCGGGTTTCAAAAATTCGCGGCACCGTTTGTAATACTCCGCGTCATCCGAGATCAGAACCTTTTCCCGGCCGTGCCGGCCGCAGTATTTAAGCAGATAAACGTTCTCATCTTCAATAATGACCTTCGCCTCCACTTTACGGAGACACTGGGAGCATATGCTGTTGGTGAGTTCGTAGAACAAATAAGGACGGTTTTTGGTAGGCATGGAAGTCAGGTTCCTTTCCCGATTAAGGTAGGTTTCGCGGAAAGCTTGCGCCACAGAAGCAGGGTGTAATAGATCAGGCCCACTATGCAGGCGAGCTGAATGTTATTCAGTCCGGCATACGGGTGGGGAGTCGGTTTGATAAAATCGATCAGCAGGCGGAAAAGAAGGTAGCCCCCCATGAAAATAATGAACGACATCCCGTCCGGCAGGGGAACGGATCCGTGACTGGCACGGTTTTTCATCGCCAAGATCGTGATGCTCAGAAGAAGCAGGAAGGCGATCTCGTAAAGCTGAGTCGGATGACGGAGAATTCCATCGCCAAAGTCGACACCTGTTACCCAGCCTGTCGGGGTTCCGTAGGTATGATCATCGAGACCGGTCAGAAAGCAGCCGATCCTTCCAATCATCATCCCTGCCAGGAGCGGCAGCGCCATATCATCTCCCGTGGAACGGGTGTGCCTGATTCTTTTTTTGGTCCATTCCACGCCGATTAGCCCTCCCAGGAGCCCTCCGACAATGGTTTTACCTTCCATTAGATACGACACGTCGTTCCAGCGCTGCAGGGTCAAGGCGGGGTCTTCCAGCCAGTAAAGCACCTTCGATCCGGCAGCGGCACCTAGCGTGGCGCCGACGAGGACCCAGAGGGCCTGACTTGCCTGGAGTTTTTCCTTGCTCCGGGTATAGAGATAAAGCCGGAATCCGATAAAATAAGCAAGCGCTTCAAAAACCAAATGGGGATGCAGCCGGATAAAACCGAGGTTAATATAAACTGGAAAAGTCATAGATTCCTCCTCGATAAAGTTAAGGTAAATTATACCACACGAATATTAAGAGAGGGGGTCGGATCGAATCGGGAGCCGATTCTAGCGGGGGCCAACCCGGAACTTCCGCGGAAAGGCCCAATTTCGCACCACTACATACGTATCATATCGCTGCGGTAGTCCGTCGGGGAAAGGCCGTACCATCTCCGGAACTGTTTGGAGAAGTAAAGCGGGTCACGGAATCCCACGGAAAAAGCAATCTGCTCGATCGTCAGCTCCAGCCGCTCCCGCAGAAGCTGCCGGGCTTTATCGACACGGAGCTTGGACAAGAAAGACACCGGCGTCTGACCTGTGTGCTCCTTGAACAGCCGGGACAGGTAAGCCCGGTTGTAGCCGAGCGTCTCCGCCATGGACTCGATCGAGATGTCCTCGGCATACTGCGCGGACAAATAATGCAGCATTTGCTGCACCGTCACTTCCGTGCGGGAATGCGCCTTACCCGGTTCGGGTAAGGGCGGCCGTGCCGCATCGGCATATTCGGCAAGCAGCAGATGAAGATAGCCGAGCGCACGAAGCGAAGCCGTGCCGCTCTTATGCCTCAGCGCGCGCTGCATGCGCCGGAAAAGCGCCGGAACACGGCTGCCCGCATGCGCCGTGTGAATAACCGGCTGCTCCGGCGTGAAGCCGGCCTTGCGCATGTGGGCCGCCGCTTCCGCACCGGTGACGGCGAGCCAGCAGTAGCGCCAAGGATCGGCTTCGTCGGCTTCATAGCCGACGAGATGCTCCGGCGCGATGCAGAAGCTGTCGCCGGGGCTCAGAAGCCGCTCCCGGCCTGCTGCCGTGAACCGCCCTCTTCCGGAGATAACCGTATGGATGAGGAAATAATCGTACACCTTCGGGCCCAGGCGGTGGAGCGGTTTGGTCTGGCTTTCCCCGGAGAAGAGTATATGCAGGGCCGTATCTTCCGGCGGCTCCGGGTTGGACACGACATAGTAAGTGGGTTCTCGCTTCATTGGACTTCGCATCCTCCTGTTTGCGATAATGAGTTAAGGAAAAACGGCTCCGGACAAGCAATTCATTTCTCGTACTCCTTCTGACAAGAAGCTTGCCTTCGCCGGAACTTGTACAGACTCCGCTTTTCCTTTATCCTATCATCTCCTGCGCGCTTTCGACATCACATTTTTCCATATGATCCTTACATCATTCCATAGGACTTCAAATGGTTCGCGCTTATACTGGAGGTAGAAGAACGAAACAAGAATCCGTTAACAATTCAAGAATAGTATGACTCTACTTAAAGGCGGTGCCGAGATGGCTGATCTTAATCTCCTTAAAACACAATTTACCGAACTGTACGGAGGTGCTGAGAAGGATATCACAGTTTTCCATGCTCCCGGCCGTGTTAATCTGATAGGCGAACATACCGATTACAACGGGGGCTATGTTTTTCCGGCTGCCCTGACTTTCGGCACTACCCTTCTTTTGCGCAAAAATAAGGAAGGCCTGCTTCGCATGGCTTCCACTAATTTCACCCATAAAGGATCTTGTTCCCTGGACGATGTCGTTTACCGGGAAGAAGACGACTGGATGAACTACCCGAAGGGCGTCGTCGCCCAGCTTCAGCAGAAAGGCCAAGGTCCCCGGTCCGGCTACGATATGCTGTATCACGGTGAAATTCCGAACGGGGCGGGGCTTTCGTCCTCAGCTTCTATTGAGGTGGTCACAGGGTACGGATTGCTGGAAGCGGAGGGATATCCGGCAGACCGGGTGGAACTGGCGCTGCTTGCCCAAAAAGCGGAAAACGAGTTTATGGGCGTAAATTGCGGCATCATGGACCAGTTTGCCGTTGCCAACGGACGCAAAGATCATGCGATTCTGCTCATGTGCGATACCTTGGAGTATGAACTCGTGCCTTTTCAAAGCGGAAGCTACAAGCTTGTGATCGGCAATACGAACAAGCGCCGCGGACTCGTAGATTCGGCATACAACGAACGAAGAAGCCAGTGCGAGCAGGCCGTGCGGGACCTGCAAACCCGCTTTCCGGACTTGACGCTTCTGGGCCAAATCAGTCTGGAGCAGTTCGAGGCGAACAAAGATGCCATTAAGGATGACATCGTCCGGCGCAGAGCGCAGCATGTTGTGGAGGAAATCGACCGCGTGCTGAAATCCATAGATGTGCTGAAAGCCAATGATCTGGAAGCCTTCGGACGGCTGATGACCGGATCTCACGAATCTTTGCGCGATCTTTACGAAGTTACGTGCCGGGAACTCGATGTGATGGTGGAAGCCGCACTGTCCGTGCCGGGCGTCCTCGGATCACGGATGACGGGAGCCGGATTCGGCGGCTGTACCGTCTCTCTCGTGCATGAGGACAGCATTGAGGCATTTCGTGAGAAGGTCGGATCGAGCTACAAAGAACAAACGGGACTCACGGCGGATTTCTACGTTTGCAGCATTGGGGACGGCGTGAGCAGCGTACAAGACTAGGCAGCGGCGGGAAAACAATTATCGGGAGGCGGAAAAAATGGCGATTATGGTGACAGGCGGGGCCGGATACATCGGTTCTCACGCCGTAGCGGAACTGCTGGCTAGAGGAGAAGAGGTTGTGATTGTCGACAATCTCCAGCAAGGTCATCGCGATGCGGTATTGGGCGGCAAGCTTTACGAAGGCGATCTGCGGGACGAAGCGTTTCTGGACACGGTATTCCGGGAAAATGAGATCGACGCGGTTATCCATTTTGCAGCGAACTCGCTAGTCGGAGAAAGCATGACGGACCCGGCGAAATATTATCACAATAACGTTTACGGGACTCTCTGCCTGCTGGAAAAAATGAAAAAATTCGACGTGAAACGAATCGTGTTCTCTTCGACGGCGGCAACATACGGCGAGCCCGAAAACACGCCGATTCTGGAAACCGACCGGACCGAGCCGACGAACGCTTACGGGGAAACGAAATTGTCCATGGAGAAAATGATCAAATGGTTCGATCACGCTCACGGGATCAAATCCGTTTCACTGCGCTATTTCAACGCGGCGGGTGCGCATGAAAGCGGCCGTATCGGGGAAGACCACCATCCGGAAACGCATCTGGTTCCGCTCATCCTTCAAGTGGCGCTCGGACAACGGAGCCATATCTCCGTCTTCGGAGAAGACTATGCGACGCCGGACGGGACCTGCATCCGCGATTACATCCATGTCAGCGACCTGGCCGACGCTCACGTGCTTGCCGTAGAGAAGCTGCGCCAGGGCGGGGAGAGCGGCGTGTACAATCTCGGTAGCGGCAACGGATTCTCCGTAAAAGAAGTGATCGATATCGCCCGCGAGGTGACGGGTCATCCGATTCCGGCCGTTGTGGAAGCACGCCGTTCCGGAGACCCCGCGGTTCTTATCGCCTCTTCCGACCGCGCCCGTCAAGATTTGGGCTGGAAGCCCAAACGGGACAATCTCCAGGCGATTATCGCCAGTGCCTGGGCATGGCATCAAGCGCATCCGGAGGGATACGCGGACAAGAAGTAGCATCTGGAGATTACCTGCCTGCCGGGCGTAAGGAGTGAGTGAAGGAATGAATACGGACTTGGAACGGGAGAAAGCACAAAATCAGGCTGATCAGGCGGCGCTTGCCGTCGAACGCCTGGTGTCGTTTGCCCTTGCGAAGGGAATGATCGGAGCCTTGGATGTATGTGCGGCGAGGAACGCGCTTTTGGACGCGCTGGGTCTGCCTGACCCGTATCAAGGCGCGAACGGAAACGCGGAAGACGAAACGGTGGCCGCGGAGCCTGGAGAAATGCTCGAAGTTTTACTCGACTTCGCTTATATCCGTGGACGTTTTGAAGAGGATACGACCACTTACCGGGATCTTTTTGATGCCCGTTTGATGGGGCTGCTGATGCCGAGACCGTCCGAGGTCGTCCGGCAGTTCGGGGAAATCACAAAGGAACACGGAGTGCGGAAGGCGGCGGACTGGTTTTACGAACTTTGCATAAATAGCAATTACATTCGTATGGACCGGATACGCAAAAACGGGTATTGGTTGGCCCCGACGGAATACGGGAATCTCGAAATTACCGTCAATCTGTCCAGACCGGAGAAAGATCCGAAGGAGATCGCCCTTTTGCGGACGCTCAAACAAAGCGGATATCCCCAGTGTCTCCTGTGCGTGGACAATGTCGGCTATGCGGGCAGGCTGGATCATCCGGCCAGGCAGAACCTGCGCATTCTTCCGCTTACGATTGATGGGGAGGCTTGGTGTTTTCAATATTCCCCTTACGTCTACTATAACGAACACTGCATCGTTTTGAACGAAAAGCATGTCCCGATGAAAATATCAGAGCGGACTTTCCGCAGGCTGTTTGATTTTATCGAACAGATTCCGCATTATTTTGTGGGCTCAAATGCGGACCTGCCGATCGTCGGGGGTTCGATTCTGAGCCACGACCATTTTCAGGGCGGGAATCATAAATTTCCGATGGAGCTCGCTCCCGTTGAGCGGAAATTCGCTTCGGATACTTACCCCGGCGTCTCGGTCGGCATCGTCCGGTGGCCGATGTCGGTCCTGCGGCTCGAGGGAAGCAGCCGCGAGGACGTCCTCCGCGCCGCCGACATGCTGCTCGCCGCATGGCGTGCCTACAGCGATCCGTCCGCGGACATCGCGGCGTTCACGCAAACAGCGGACGGTGTACGGGTTCCCCATAACACCGTCACGCCGATCGCCCGGTTCAACGCGTCCGGGCAGTACGAACTGGACCTCGTGCTCCGCAACAACCGCACGAGCGAAGAACACCCGGATGGCATCTTCCATCCGCACCGCAACCTTCACCACATCAAGAAGGAGAACATCGGCTTGATCGAGGTGATGGGTCTGGCCGTCCTTCCTGGCCGTCTCCAGGAAGAAATCAGCGGAATCGCCGGGTTCCTTACCGGAGACTCCGCATGGAACGGCGCGGACGGCCTGGAGGCGGGCCATCCGCTGGAGAAGCATGCCGCCTGGATCGGCGAGCTTGTCGCCGCCGGCGGCACGGCCCTTTCGCTGCAGGAGGCGCACGAACTCCTGCAGCGTGAAATCGGCGGCAAATTCAAGCGGGTGCTTGAAGATGCCGGCGTGTTCAAGCGGACCGATGCCGGTCAGGCGGCATTCGGCCGCTTCCTGGGCAGCCTCGGCTTCGTACCCGCCGAATAGGCCAAAAAAGCCTTTCGTCCTCCCGCAGCGGGGAGAACGAAAGGTTTTTTATACGCCGCGGGCACCAATACGCCGCGGGCACCAATACGCCGCGGGCACCAATACGCCGCGGGCACCAATACGCCGCGGGCACTTACCCGGCCTGCGGCCCGGTTGCGCCTGCCTTGGCCGGACGGCTGCGCCAGACGGACATCGCGATGACCGCGATGAGCGCCAGGCCGGCCGCGACGGCGAAAGGCAGCTGGGCCGACAGGTGGTGAGCGATGTAGCCCGACAATACCGGAGCGATGGCCGCACCCAACCAGCGCACGAAATTGTAGGCGCCGGACGTTACGCTCCGTTCGAACGGAGAAACCTCCATCACGTGGCTTGTGAACAAAGCATTGTTCAATCCGCAGAACAAGCCGATGACGATAATCAGCAGAATCTGCAGCCACAAGGTGTGAACCAGGAACAACAGCAGCAGAATGAGGCAGAACGCTCCCAAGCTCCACGGAATGATTTGGGAAGGCTTGAAGCGTTCCTCCAGATTGTGAGCCAGCTTCGCGGAGCCGTAAGCAAGCATGAGGCCCCAGCCGAAGAAAACGAGGCCGAGCTGGATGGCCGACATATGAAGCATCAGCGGCGAATAAGCCAACACGACGAAGAAGCCGTAATAATAGAACATCGAGGAACCTGCGACACGCAGGAACGGCTTATGGGTCGCCAGATGCAGAAGCTCCTTGAACCCGGCCGCTTTGCGGGCGGATTTTTTCTCCGGCTCCTGAATCATGAACAGCACCAGCAGGAACGCGATAAGCACAAAACAGCCTGTCGCGATGAAAGGCAGCCGCCAGGAAATTCCGCCGAGCAGTCCGCCGACAAGCGGGCCGCCCGCCATTCCGAGGCCGATCGCCGCTTCATACATGCCGACGGCGGTATTGGCCGAGGGTGTCAAGGCAATAAGCAGGGTCATGGCGGTGGCGAAGAACATCGAATTCCCGAAGCCCCAGCCCGCCCGGAACAAGGCTAGCTCGGTAATGCCGCCGGATGCGCCGCACAGAAAGGCGAAGACGGTCACGACGGCGAGGCCGGCAACCATCATTTTTTTGTCGCCGAAGCGGGTCGCCGCAAGCCCGGACGGAATCATCATAATCGCCATGGTGAGGATGTAGGCGGTAAAAAGCAGCTCGATCTGCGCCGGATTCGCGCCGATTTTCTCGGCTATAATCGGAAGAATCGGATCGACGACCCCGATTCCCATAAAAGCAAGAAAAGTTGCAAACACCGTGACGTAACGTGCGCGTGTTTGCTTTTTTATTCCCTGATCCATACAAATATGCACCCCTCGCACAAGTCTGGCCGGGAAATGGGTGTCACGAGCACGGCTATTGTCCGGAAGACGAGGTCTTGCCGGAGGACGCCGCCGTTTGAGGCTGGCCGATCGCTTCACGCACCTTGGAGAGCAGCTCTTCCATATCTTTTCGGAACGCCTCCATCTTATGAATCTTGAGATCAAGCATATCCACCTGTTCGGCGAGTCCGTCGGCTACGCGCTTGAGCTCCTCCTGCTTCTTCAGCTCGACGGCGTAGCCGTCGGAACCTTCGCGGTAGGAAGCAAGCAGCGTATCGATTGCCAGGAAATGCTGCAGCTCCTGCAAAGAAAAGCCGAGCACTTCGCGAGCCAGCAGCACTTTCTTCAGACGATCTACGTTTTCCTGGGTGTACAGCCTTACGCCTCCCTCGCTGCGCGTAGGCGGCTCCAGAAGGCCGATCTCTTCATAATATCGGATCGTACGCTTGGTCAATCCCGTCTCCTTGGCGACATCATCAATTTTTAACCGTGTCATGTTTACCACTCCCAGTCGCTAATATCAAGATTACTCTTAATTAACGTTAACGTCAACGTTAACTATTTCCCCGTAGATGAAAATCTCCTTGCACTTTCTGAATCCCCTCCTGAATAACGGGGGCTCATGTCCATTAACTTTTCTCTATAAGTATATCGTTTCCCGGCTCTTCTAACCAAATCGGCGCGGCTTTACGAAACAGCTAAAAACCGCCACAACCCTTGTTGTGACGGTTCTGATTTTATAGAAAGCGCGTTATCCGATCCTGCAATGAACCCTGGATACCGCAGCCACCGTGGGAACTAAAGCCGACTAGAGCTTTTTAGCCACCAAAGTGAACGATTTCGGAATGCCTTTATCGTAAACATCCGAAGACCGGTTAGGCTCTTCCTCCAGAATCTCGATGAACAATCCCGAAGAAGCGGCGGCCGTAACGATTTCCCCGAGCGTCCATTTGCGGTGCCGTACTTTGATTAAGGTCGATTCGTCCTGCCCCGGCAGGAATTTGGAGTAGGCTACATCCGTCTCTTCTATAGAGGTATCGAAATAATCGCCGGTTACTTTGTGTTTCCGGACCTTGGCGGTAGAACCGCGGGAGGAGATCAATTTAGTCGTCACGGGATGAAAATCCTGCAGGATCAACCGTCCGCCGGAAGCCAGCAGTTTGACCACCACGTCGAATAGCGGCTTCAGCTCCAAGAAATAATGAAGAATGCCGAATTCCATAAGCGCGAGACTATAGTCGCCGGTCAGCTCTTCTTCGGGAAGCTCCAGCACATCGGAGACGACGTAACGGACGTGTACTCCGGCGGCTTCCGCCAGTTCCGTTCCGTATTTGGCGTTTTCCGCCGCGATATCTACAACCGTGACTTCGCTTGCTCCCAACAGGGCGAGAGCTGAGGCTTTACTGCCGTGGGAGCCGAGCAGATTAACGGCTTTAATTCCGCTGAGGTCCCCGAGAAAACGGCTGAAAGACCGCACGGTCCCCTCCGGATTCCGGCCGATAAGCGCAGCTGCTTCCTCCGGGGTTCCAAATCGGTTCAGCCAGGCCTCGTAAGCGTGCTGGTTCCAGGCCGTCTGATTGTGTTCGCTGAATTGTTTTTGCACGGGGGATTCCTCCTTTTGTTCCACAATCATTCATCATATAATAAAATCATCGGCAAATCCATCCGGTTCATACGGGTTTGCGGACAAGTTTTTCCGCCTAAGGAGGAGTTCGTTTTGAAATTCAGAGTTTCCGCAGTCCAGCATCATCTGCATACCATTTCGAGCTTTCAGGAGTTTGCGGATCAGGTCGAGCATTACGTCAAAACGGCGCAGGAATTCGATTCCGATTTCGTGCTCTTTCCGGAGCTTTTTACCACCCAGCTGTTGTCCATTCGCAATCCTGGGGAGGGAGCGCTGACGATCAACGATCTGCCCTCCTTTACCGACTCATATATGGAGCTGTTCAAGGGACTCGCCAAGTCGACCGGTATGCATCTCATCGGCGGCACTCATATCATTGAAGACGGCGGACGCTTGTACAACTCCGCGTTTTTATTTTATCCGGATGGCAGGGTGGGGGAGCAGAGGAAGCTGCACATCACCCCGACGGAAGTGAAAGAGTGGAACATGGGAGCCGGTGACGCTCTTCAAGTATTCGATACGGATAAGGGCCGCATTGCTATTCTCGTCTGCTACGACATGGAGTTTCCCGAAATCGTCCGTATGGCCAAAGCCCGCGGCGCCGACGTTATTTTCTGCCCTTCCTGCACGGACGATCGTCACGGCTTCCACCGCGTTCGCTACTCCTGCCATGCCCGTACCATCGAGAATCAGATCTATGTGGTCGTGACCGGAACGATAGGGTCGCTTCCAACCGTTGACTTTATGAGAGGGAATTTCGGACAAGCCGCCGTGCTTACCCCAAACGATGTGCCCTTTCCACCGCGCGGCATACTGGCCGAAGGAGAAATCAACGACGATATGATCATTACCGCCGATCTGGATCTGGCTCTTTTGGAAGAAGTCCGGGAGAAAGGTTCCGTTACCACGTGGCGCGACCGCAGAACCGATTTGTACACCGATTGGAAATAAAGATGAGTGGTTTGAATCCGGCAGCGGATTGTTGAAGCGGGTACTAGAATTTTGACGGAAGCGGGGCCCGAAACGAGATGAATGCGACACCAGAATCCGAATCACCCAAGTATATGAAGAAAATGTACGTTTTCGACGGCGAGAAACCGGTTCCCGCCCTGATCAGAAGCTACTCGGAAGCGGATGTCGAAGCTCTGATCGAAGTGCAGCGTCTAAGCTTTCCGCCTCCGTTTCCCGAGGAACTGTGGTGGAACGAAGAACAGCTCCGCAGCCACGTCCGGTTATTTCCCGAGGGGGCTCTCTGCGTGGAGGTCGGAGGCAAAATCGTCGGCTCCATGACGGCGCTCCGCATCCGGTTCGATCCCCTCCGTCCGGAGCATACCTGGGAAGAAGTCACGGACGGAGGGTACGTCCGCAACCACGATCCTGAGGGGGATTCCCTCTATGTAGTGGATGTTTGCGTGATGCCGGCGTACAGAAAGCTGGGGCTGGGCAAATGGCTCATGTTCTCTATGTACGAGACAGTCGTCCATCTGGGGCTTGGCCGTCTTTTGGGCGGGGGAAGAATGCCCGGTTACGGGGTCCAGGCCGGCAAAATGACCGCCGATCAATATGTCGATGCGGTCGTAGCGGGACTGCTCCGCGACCCGGTTCTGAACTTCCTGCTCCGGTGCGGGCGGATGCCGGTCGCCGTGCTGCCCAATTACCTGGAAGACGAGGAGTCCCTTAATCACGCTCTGCTGATGGAGTGGAGGAACCCCTTTCTATAGAGGACGCTTCCTTCTTTCTGGAGATGGCCGTCACGCTTTAAGCAACAACACTTTGAGAGGATGAGGCCCATGGAATACATACGTATTATCGATATCAACAACCCTTTATTTGCGAAAATGCATCAGCTCATGCAAACCGTTTTTCCCGCTGAAGAGGTGCTTGACTATGACCTGTGGAAGGAACCGCTCGAAGATCCGGGCATCCGGGTGTTCGTCGCCGTTCACGAAGGGGAAGTTGTAGGAGCGACCGAGTACCGCTATTACACCGATCTGGGAATCGCGATGACCGACTTTACCATTATCGGCCGGCCTGGCCTTGGCATCGGCAGATTCCTGAGCCGCAAACGTCAGCGTGACCTGGCTGATCTGGCCGCTCAAAGCGGGAAGCCTATGATCGGCATGTTTGCCGAGATCTACGATCCCTACCGGGTAGAAGATCATTCGTTTGGCGGCGTTAAGCCGATGGATCCTTTCGTACGCCGCGAGGTTCTGTCTCATTTAGGCTACCGCCGTCTGGACTTTCCTTACGTTCACCCCTCCTGGCAGAACGACGGAGAAGCCGTAAGCGAACTGGATCTGTGCTTCATGCCTTCGGATGAGAATGCGGAATACGTGCCGTCTTCTCTTATCGCCGATTTTCTGACCCGATACTACTCTGTGCTTGAAAACAAACCGCCGACGTGGCAGGAGATGATCTCGCGTCTCCGTAAATCGGAGCGTACGGCGCTTCTTCCCCTGTAAGCGGGAAACGAGGACGAAATGACTCTTAATCAGGAACAAGCCCAACCGGGCGGTGTAAAATCAAGCAATTCCCTTCACAGCGGCGGAAGTTTGCGTATAGCGGCTGTTAGAGGCGGTCTTTCGCAAGATGATCTGAACCAGCTGGATTCACTGGCCGATACTTGCCTAAGCCACGACCGGTTCACTGTGAAGCTCAATAGAAATATGCTGAAAGAGCGGGCAGCGGACGAGATCAACGATTTTGCGGCCTTTGACGGCCCCCGCCTCGTCGGTTATTTAGGCCTGTACAGCTTTCAGACGTCAGAAGTCGAGATAAGCGGGCTGGTCCATCCAGATTACCGCAGGAGCGGCCTATTTACGCATCTTCTTCAACTTGCCGCGGGCGAAGCCGAAACTCGCGGAATTCCCAAGCTCGTCTTTATTGCGCCAAGATCGTCGTCCGGTGCGGGCCCTTTTGTAAAAAAGATCGCGGGTTACGCGTATTCCGAATATGTGATGGAACTGCTTCATGAAGGACGGCCTCAACCCGCCACCGGAGCGGATAAAGTCGGAATCAGACCCGCTGGTCCTGCCGACAAAGAACTTTTGATCCGTCTGAATCAGGACGGATTTCAAATGACGCGGGAAGACGCCGCCTACTACGTGGAGTCTACGCTTGCGAAAAATAATGACAATCATACCTTTATAGCCGAAGCGGGAGGAGAACCTATTGGTAAAATCGGTTTGATCTTACTGGGAGATACGGCGATGATCATCGGTTTCGTCATTGCTCCCGAACTGAGGGGACGGGGCTATGGCAGAGCCGTACTGTTCAGGACGATCCGTCATATTCGGCAAAGCCCGGGCTGCAAGAACATCAAGCTGGAGGTCGCCGCCGCTAACGATCATGCGTTGGGACTTTACCGGTCCTGCGGTTTTGAAGTAACGGATGCGAATGATTATT
>NZ_CM177771.1:450000-587500 GCF_058269095.1 Paenibacillus sp. JNUCC 35
GGTACCGCATGGAAGGGCCATCGCTCAACGGATAAAAGCTACCCTGGGGATAACAGGCTTATCTCCCCCAAGAGTCCACATCGACGGGGAGGTTTGGCACCTCGATGTCGGCTCATCGCATCCTGGGGCTGAAGTAGGTCCCAAGGGTTGGGCTGTTCGCCCATTAAAGCGGTACGCGAGCTGGGTTCAGAACGTCGTGAGACAGTTCGGTCCCTATCTGTCGCGGGCGCAGGAAATTTGAGAGGAGCTGTCCTTAGTACGAGAGGACCGGGATGGACGTACCGCTGGTGTACCAGTTGTCTCGCCAGAGGCATAGCTGGGTAGCTATGTACGGAAGGGATAAGCGCTGAAAGCATCTAAGCGTGAAGCCCCCCTCAAGATGAGATTTCCCAATTAGTAAGACCCCTTGAAGACGACGAGGTAGATAGGTTGGAGGTGGAAGCACAGCAATGTGTGGAGCTGACCAATACTAATCGGTCGAGGGCTTGACCACAAGGCTTTTTCCGACAGGAAAGGCCGCATCGAAAGCATATGACACATATGCACCACAAGATCTTTGGATGGATCGACTGCACGTTTCGCTGCTAGTTTTCAGGGAGCAACCCTGGTGTGTCTGAATAGACACCTGTTTGGTGACGATGGCGGAAGGGAACCACGCGTACCCATCCCGAACACGACCGTTAAGCCTTCCAGCGCCGATGGTACTTGGACCGAAGGGTCCTGGGAGAGTAGGACGTTGCCAAGCAGTCCCACAACTGTGGGTTTTTTTATGGGATTTTGTCTCGTATGCACAATGGAGAGGTGTCCGAGCTGGCCGAAGGAGCACGATTGGAAATCGTGTAGGCGCCAAAAGCGTCTCGAGGGTTCGAATCCCTCTCTCTCCGCCAGTATTAAGGCGGCGTAGCTCAGCTGGCTAGAGCGTACGGTTCATACCCGTGAGGTCGGGGGTTCGAGCCCCTCCGCCGCTATAGATACATAAGGCCCGTTGGTCAAGGGGTTAAGACACCTCCCTTTCACGGAGGTAACAGGGGTTCGAATCCCCTACGGGTCATTTACCTTTCTTAAGGTAAGAAGTAGTACAGCAAGATTCAATTATGGACGCTTAGCTCAGCTGGGAGAGCATCTGCCTTACAAGCAGAGGGTCGGCGGTTCGATCCCGTCAGCGTCCACCATACATGCTTTTTACTGACGCGGGGTGGAGCAGCCCGGTAGCTCGTCGGGCTCATAACCCGAAGGCCGCAGGTTCAAATCCTGCCCCCGCAACCAATTTATATGGAGCTGTGGTGTAGAGGCCTAACATGCCTGCCTGTCACGCAGGAGACCGCGGGTTCGAATCCCGTCAGCTCCGCCATTTTTAACAACGCTAGTTTTTGTGGCGGTCGTGGCGAAGTGGTTAACGCATCGGTTTGTGGATCCGACATTCGGGGGTTCAATTCCCCTCGTCCGCCCCATTACCTTGATATGAGTTTTAAATATTGGGGGTTAGCCAAGCGGTAAGGCAACGGACTTTGACTCCGTCATGCATAGGTTCAAATCCTATACCCCCAGCCATTTAGTTATGAGCCATTAGCTCAGTTGGTAGAGCACCTGACTTTTAATCAGGGTGTCGAAGGTTCGAGTCCTTCATGGCTCACCATGATTGTTTTATGTGCGCGTGTGGCGGAATTGGCAGACGCACTAGACTTAGGATCTAGCGTCTTTGACGTGGGGGTTCAAGTCCCTCCACGCGCACCAGATTTATGCGGAAGTGGCTCAGCGGTAGAGCATCGCCTTGCCAAGGCGAGGGTCGCGGGTTCGATTCCCGTCTTCCGCTCCATAATTTCATACGTGCCCTTAGCTCAGCTGGATAGAGCGTTTGACTACGAATCAAAAGGCCGGGAGTTCGAATCTCTCAGGGCACGCCATTATTACTTTCGGGACGTAGCTCAGCTTGGTAGAGCACCTGGTTTGGGACCAGGGGGTCGCATGTTCAAATCGTGTCGTCCCGATACGTCTGTCCCAGTAGCTCAGTTGGATAGAGCAACGGCCTTCTAAGCCGTGTGTCGGGGGTTCGAATCCCTCCTGGGACGTCACGGGAAGCGCAGATCTTACAGGATCTGCGCTTCTTTTGTTATCATCTTTTTTTCCTTGAAAGATGTTATTTTTTTCCTCTTTTCCTCAGCCTGTGACTTACTTTATGCAGCTCTTTCTAAATTTAAGCGATGAGCTGTATATTTTTAAAACGAATAATGAAAGGGTTATCATACATTTATTGATCGGAATTATAGAGTTTTTCTGTCTAAAAAACCTCACTTCCTATGTTATTTGATGTAAATTTTATGTGTATTTTTTGACCATTGTTCAAAACTTTTAACCCCATTAAACCGATATACTTGATTAGGACATAGAAAATAGATGTCATCTCTTTTAAGTAAATACATAGACGCTAAACAGGAAGAGGGGGATTAAAGAGATGAAAAAACAAATGATAACGAAAAGCTTTAAAGGATTGAACCGGAACTCGTTAAAGGTGAAGATTCCGCTTCTTTTATTAATTTTGGCTTTGGTTCCGCTGCTTGTCTCGGAATATTTTCTCAGTAATCAATTCACATCGGTACTCCGGAAAAGTATTGAGGATAATCAAGTGAAGATAACCACGTATACGGCCGATTACATATCTTCCACACTTGTTCAGAAAGTGTCTACGGTTCAAAGCGTGATCCAAAATCATACTGAAATTGGCACTCAAACGGAGGCACAGAAAATCGCGATTCTTAAAACGATGTCGGAGAACGACAACGAGGTGAAGATTGCTCTGTTCGCGGATAAAGACGGACAAGCGATCGACCAGAACGGCAAGAAAAGCAGTCTCGCGAATGACGAGACGTTTAAAAGCATTAAAGATACGAAGAAACGGGTTGTGTCCGATATTATTAAGGACTCCAGCTCCAATCAATATTCTTTGAAGGTCAGCGCGCCTGTCATAGGGACAGATGGACAATTCGCAGGTATGCTGCAAACCGCAATAAATCCGAGCCGGATGATCAGTCAGGTCAACAAGGTAAAGATTGGCGAAACCGGATATGCGTATCTCATGTCCAAAGAAGGCATCTATATGGTTCATCCTCAGGTGGACCGTATCGGTAAGCCGTTATCGGATATAGCGACTCCGGAAAGACTGGAGCTCTACAAAAATACGGTACTTGTTAAAGAGCAGGGGCAAGTGGCTTATAAAGAAAAAGATAATACCAATAAGGTCGCGGCTTTCGAAGAAATCAAGGTTCCTGGCTGGCGCATAGTCGTAACAGGAAACCCGGATGAAATTTACTCGCAGGTTGATCAGGTAAACTTCGTCGCCAAGATAATCGTTCTCGTATCCGCTGTTGTAGTAGTAGCTGCCGCTATCTGGCTGTCTACGTTTATTTTGAAGCCTCTTCTCGGTATTTCCGCTATGATGAAACGGATCGCCGGAGGGGACTTGTCCAGAAGGTTAAAAGTACAATCGCAGGATGAGATGGGAGAGGTGCAGCAGAACATCAACGAGATGCTGAATTCCTTCTCTGCTCTTCTCCAGAAGTTAAGCATGGCGATTGAGCATATGGCGGCATCGTCCCAGCAATTAAGCGCTATTGCAACCCAATCGGCGGATGTTTCTCAGAATGTGAATCAGACCGTCCTGGTTATGGTAAAAGGGGCCGAGACCCAATTCGAAACGGCTGAACAGACAACGGAGGCCATGAATGAAATGGCGGCGGGTGTGACCAAAATTGCGGATTCCGCCTCCACGGTGTCGGAAGTCGCGCAGGGAGCCGTGCAAAGAGTAAACCAGGGCTCCAGAGACATGCAGGATGCGATTCACCAAATCCAACAGGCAAGCGAAGCAGTGGAAGCGACTTCCCTGACTATAAAGGCGCTGGAGGAAAGCTCAGCCCGTATTCATCAAGTAGTCGGGTTTATATCTGAAATCGCCAAACAGACGAATTTGCTTGCTTTAAACGCTTCTATCGAGGCGGCGCGTGCGGGAGAGCACGGAAGAGGGTTCGCCGTGGTTGCGCAGGAAGTGAAAAATCTTGCGGAACAAACTTCCGGAGCGACAATCCAAATCAACGACACGATCAAACAAGTCCTGTCGGCCACCAAACAGGCTGCCGCGTCGATGTCGCACGGCAAAGCCGAAGTGGACCGGGGCGTAGAGCAGGTACGCAATACGGATAGAGTGTTTGAGGATATTCTCGAGACCGTATCGTCGATTAACGGACAAATCCAGGAAGTTTCCGCGGCGGCACAGCAAATTTCGGCCGGTACGGAAGAAGTCGCGGCTTCCATGCAGGAAACGGTTCAAATTTCCAGAGACTCGCTTGGCAAAATGAACGGCATGTCGCGTTCGACGGAAGAACAGCACGCCGGTATGAAAGAGATCGTCATCTCCGCATCCGAGCTTACCCGGTTAGCTTCCGAACTCCAGGAGCTGTCCGGCAAGTTTACCGTAGAGAGGAACGCATCCGCAGACAACGAAACCGACGACAAAGAGGCCAGGAACAAAAAGATCAAACAGCCGAAACAGACACGGCAGAAGCCGGACAAACCGGTCAAACCGGCCAAAAAAGGCAAAATGGATAAGGGCAATACATAGAAATAGAGTGTAACCGATAGGAATAGGATTGACCCGGTAAAATGCCGACAAGGGCTTACATGGGCCTGAATGTGCCCTTACAGAGCTACAAAGCTACAGAGCACAAGGCAGAGGATAGCTAGGTGTATGAGCTCTTCATGCGGAATGAAGAATTGCAGTCAAGGTGAGGCGTCAAAGGAGTAAATCCGAAACAGATGAGTCTTTAAGGTTTGTCCAGGTTGGCCGCAGAAATAGATCTGAACGCAGCCTGCGTACAATCAACGACTGGCAGATCAAACAACAAAGAAGCTATCACCGGATCACCGGGATAGCTTCTTGTTGTTTTCTTTTAAAATACAAGGTCAGGATTCCTTCTCTTCATCTTCCGTTTCGATCTCAAATTCAATGGTGTCGGCGTTTACTTTGACATCATGTACTTTAATCCCGTTACGCGCCAAGGAGGACGTGATCAGATTGCGGTCTTGCGACGGAAAGACATAGGAAGGCTTGTCCCTGTTGCTGAGAAGATCCTGAGCGACTTGAATGAGTCTTTCCATAGTGAACGGCTTCCGCATGAACTTCTCGATATCTTTCTCATGGTAATCGAGAGGCGGCTCCAAAGCGGTGGAGACAATGACAGGCGTCCGGTTATAAACGGGATGGTGGTAGAGTTCCGAAATGAAATCCCATCCCGTCAGGCTGCCTTCCAGATGAATGTCCACGATGAAGAGCAGCGGCGCTTCCGTCGTTTTACGCTTTAAGGAGAGAATGCCTTCCTCCGCGGAACGGAGCTGAACGGAAGGAAGCTGAAGCTTCGCAAGCGCGACCTGGATCAGTTTAGCGAGGTTGTCGTCGTCCTCGAAAATAACGATTTTGTTATTTAGCGAGACCATTTCAAACGGAACCAGCTCGACTGTAAAGGTAGACCCTTTACCCATCTGGGAACGGAAGGTGAGCTTACCCTGATGGCCTTCCACAATCTCTTTGACGATGGCAAGTCCTAGTCCGGTACCGCCGATTTGCCTGCGGTCGGAGTTATCTACCCGGTAAAACTTGGAGAAAAGGTGCTCTTTCGCCTCTTCCGGAATTCCGAGCCCGTAGTCGGTCACATCAATGAAAACGGAACCGCCGCTTTCGCGGATCTGCAGATCTACCCGTTCCGCACCCGGCGAATATTTGATCGCATTGCTGAGCAGGTTCTGAACGACCTGGCGGAGCCGGTCGCTATCCCCGCGGACCCAAACTTCTGCCGGCGAAAGGACGGATACCACAATGTCATGGTTTTGTTTGTCCTGCCATTTCTCGACGATATCGTAAACGAGCTCTTTCGTATCCACCGGGGCAAAATGATACACCTGGCGGCCGGATTCCATCCGCTGGAGATCGAGAAAATCGTTAATGAGATTGGCGAGACGCGTAGCTTCTTTAAAAATGGTATCCAGGTATTTCTGCTGTTTCTCGCGTGGAAGCTCACGGTGGATGAGAATCTCGATGAAACCGAGCACGCTGGCCAGCGGCGTACGAAGCTCGTGAGACACGATGCTGACGAACTCGTTTTTCATGGCATCAATACGCTCTTCCTCCGTCCGATCGCGGAACACGAACAGATAACCGGATTCATCGCTATCGTTCTCGCCGACCGAGGTGGCGTAAATCTCCGTGAACTGCGGCTCTTCTCCGTTCATAAAGGTGAAGCGCTCGTTAAGCTGGTTGATATCGCCGTCAAACAGCGCTTTAATGGACTGCGAAACGCCGGTGAATCCGCTTGACGCCGCGGCGATTTCCTGGCAGGAATCCACGAAGTCGTGTCCGATCTGCTCGTCCAGATGGAAAAACTTATGCATCTGATTGTTTGCAATCAGAATTTTGCCGTGTTTGTCGCACATCATCATGCCTTCATGCGCCGCTTCCAGAATCCCTTCGATAAGATCGCGCTGGGACTCGATATACTGCTTCTCCAGGACGAGCTGATCGTTAAGCTCTTCCAGATGCGCAGCCTGCTTGCGGCGCTCGTCGTTCATAATCTGGGCGTAAAACGCCAGATCGAACTGACGGATCAGCCCCAGCGTCAGCCGCTCCTTCTCTTCATGCCGGTCGAAGCCGTGGAAGTTGGTCAGGAGCAGGAAGCCGATCACCTGCTGCTGGTCATCCTGCAGAGGGAAGTAATGATCGACGGCAACGGAAATGCCGTCATGAAATCCCCGCTCCGCCTCGGTAGCTTCCCGCTTCTGAACAAAAGCGCAGCCTTCGTCGAACACACGCTGAGACGCGCCGTAAAGCTCGCTCTGGGCTCTGGAGGCGAAACTGCGCGGATAGCCGCTGGAGAAGAGAACCTCATAGTGTTCGGCCTCCTTGCTCTTGAGAACGACAAGAGCCGCGTCATAGCTAACGGAATCGAGAAGGGCAGGGATCGAATGCTGCAGGAATTGCTTCAGCTCCGTAAAGCCCGTCAGCTTCTCCTGATAATTCGAGATCAGCTCCAGCTCCCGTTCGCGGTCGGACAGCTTAGCCAGCGTAATCTGCTGCTCTTCCTGCTGGGCGATAATTTCCTCGTTCTGGGCTTCCAGACTTTCCGCCATGAACCGGTAGGTTTCCTCGCTCTTGCGGAGCTGAGATTCGGCACGGCTGGCGCGCAGTTGGATCAGGCCTGACCAGATTCCGATCAGGATACCGAGAATGCCGCCGCTCAAAATGATCATCCGCGAGACGGACCCGGCTCTCTTGATGGAGTCGTGGGAAGATTCGCTGATTTTGTTCAACGCATCCAGGATGCTCAGGTGGAGAGTTCTGTACTGGTCCATATACTGTTTGCCGATATTAATCCGCCCTTGGGCTTCCTGTACTTTACCGGTCTGCACGAGTTCGATCTGGGAGGTGTAGAATGCAAGCATTTTCTGGATATGCGGATTCACTTGTGTCTGTATGAGAATACGGAGATCGTCATGACCCGATTCAAGGGTGCGAATGACCTCCAGGTCTTTCTGAAGTGCCGCTTTGCCTTTCTCGTAAGGCTCCAGATATTTCGGATCGCTGGAGATCAGGTAGCCGCGTATGCCCGTTTCCTGGTTGAGCAGGTCTTGAAGGAGATTGTTGGCTGCCGATATGACGGGAATGGCGTCTTCAATAACCGCATCGCTCTGCCGCTCCGTATTCAATGAAGAGATGTAACTGGACGTTCCGACGAGAGCAAGGAGCAAAACGATGGCAATCACATACGAAAGAGATAAGCGCGAGCGGTTGAATTTCATGCGTTCACCTGGTTTCTGAAAATAATTCTGGAAAAATCCAGCAACAGTCCACATTCGACATGAAAAGACGGAATCCTGCATAAAACGAGCGTGCTTTTCGTCATTGTTCTCCAGAGCGAAATGGGGTAAAATGGAAGTAGGCCAAGCCATAATGCCGACCTGAATTCAGGGATTTAAGGAAGAATTGATTTTGTTTTGCCGATGCACTGTGTTAAAATACGGGTAACTAACGTATAGATGGATTATGTGTGCGCGTGCAGCCGTGGCACTTTTGTATTTTTATGCATAAGCTATACCGTTCTCCATGCCAAAAAGACCGCGGATGCGGGGGCATCTGCGGTCTTTTTCAATAGCTCGCCCTTCAAGGGTGATCAGCTGCATATGGTGTGACGAAGATAGACCTCCAAGGCCGGTTGCCCAAGGGAGGTCTATTTCTTCTTCTGTGAAAGAATGAGAACCACTAAGCTCGCAAATGAGATCATCAGCGTCAAAGCGTCTTTAACTTCCACAGGGCATCACCTCCTACTCGAGAAGGTTAGCCGACCACCCTTGAAAATGCCTAGTCTATTGTAACTTTAGTATACCACCAATGTGGGAAAAGTTATAGCATTTTTTACCATTTCACCCATTCATCCATTCCATCCGTAAAGAAAGCAGATCACGCAGCTCGTCCGTAGACAGCTCCGTAATCCAATTCTCCCCGCTGCCCACAATTTGCTCGCTCAGACCGAGCTTTCTCTCGATCATTTCATCGATTTTCTCTTCCAGCGTACCGAGCGTAACGAATTTGTGCACCTGCACGTCCCGCGTCTGTCCGATCCGGAAAGCGCGGTCCGTTGCCTGGTTCTCCACGGCGGGATTCCACCAGCGGTCAAAATGAAAGACGTGATTGGCGGCCGTCAGGTTCAGACCGGTTCCGCCTGCTTTAAGCGACAGCAGAAAGACGGAGAACTGCTCTTCCAGGGGAAGCTCCGCGTTCTGAAAGCGGGCGATCATCGCATCCCTTGTCTGCCGCGGAGTGCCTCCGTGCAGGAAGGAGACGGACTCGCTTAGCTCGCTTTGCAAAATTTCCTGGAGAAGATGGCCGGTCTCCACGAATTGGGTGAAGATCAGACACTTATCTCCCTGCTGGCGCAGCTCCTGCACCATGTCGAGCAGACGCTCCACTTTGCCGGAGCGGTTGCGCCAATCGGTGCGAGGTCCCTCGCGCATAATGAGCGCAGGATGGTTGCAGATCTGCTTGAGCTTCGTCAAAGCGGCAAGAATATGCCCTCTGCGCTCCATCGGAGACATCGCGTCGACTTTCTCGAAGAGGTCGCGGATGTAATGCTCGTAGAGCGTACCCTGCTCGGCTGTAAGCGTCACGAACGTCTTCGACTCGTTCTTCTCCGGAAGATCGAGCTGGATGGCGGGGTCTTTCTTGATGCGGCGCATCAGGAAAGGCCGCACGAGGCGCTGTACCCCGGAGATCAGGCCGCTGTCGCGGGATTTCTCGATCGGCGTGACGAACCGGCGCGTAAACTGCGTGAGCGTGCCGAGATAGCCGGGATTGAGGAAATCGAAGATGGACCACAGCTCCGTCAGCCTGTTTTCCATCGGTGTCCCCGTCAAGGCGATCCGGTGGAGGCCCGAGAAACTGCGGATAGCAGCCGCTTGTTTCGTGTACGGGTTCTTGACGTTCTGAGCTTCGTCCAGACAGATGGAGCTCCACGACACCTCGCGCAGTTCCTCCTCATCGAGATGGGAAAGCGTATACGAGGTGATGACCAAGTCGGCGCTTTCTACGGATTCCGGGAAGAAGCTTCCTTTGGCGCGCTGCGGCCCGTAATGAATGTGAACGCGGAGGTTCGGCGCAAAACGGCGAAGCTCCATCTGCCAGTTCCCGATTACGGAGGTCGGACAGATGAGCAGGGAAGGCGCTTCCGGGGCTTCGGTTTCCTTCACCTGAAGCAGATAGGTGATGTACTGGATGGTCTTGCCGAGACCCATGTCGTCGGCAAGACAAGCCCCCAGGCCGAAGCGCCGCAGGAAGAGCAGCCACGTGCTGCCCTCCAGCTGATAAGGCCGCAGCGTCCCCAGGAACGAAGCCGGGGGATCGATGCGGGGCAGCTCGGCCGTGCGCGTGAGCAGCTGGAACAGCCGGCGGAGCTGGCCGGTCAGCTCGATCTCGACCGCCGGCGGCCGGTTGTCGGGATCGGCGGCTTCGTCCGCCGGTCCTTCCGGCTCTCCGCCCGTACCGCCGCCCAGCAGCTGGAGTTCCAGCACCTCGCTCAGCGTAAGTCCTTGCTGGCGGTCCGCTCTGGCGAGCAGCTCCTCCGCCTGGCGCAGGAACTGCGGGTCGAGCTGGACCCAGCGGCCGCGGATGCGGATGAGCTTGCGCTTCTCTTCGAGCAGCTGGAGGAACTCTTCCTCGCTCAGCTCGAAATCGTCGATGGCGACGCGCCAGTCAAACTGCATGAGCTGGGTAAGCCCGAACATCGACTCGCCGCCTCCACCGCCAAGCGAATTTTTGAGCTTGGCCTGGAGCTTGGGGCGCAGCTTGCGCGCCCGTTCCCACCAGGCGGGCAGCATGACGGCGAAGCCCGCCTCCACGAGCCGCACACTGCCTTCCGCAAGGAAGCGCCACGCTTCCTCGTCGCTCAGGCGCGTGCGCAGCTGCGGCGGCTCGCCTTCGTCCGCCGCGTTCAGCCACGGCAGAAGGCGCAGCCATCTGCCGACATCCCGCGGGACGCGTCCGAGGTCCGCGATCCAGGACTCCGGCAGGGCCAGCTCGCCTTCCAGCGGCTCGCCCGCCGGAGTTACGGCGCGCAGGACCGTGTCGTCGGAGCGGTCCTGCAGCAGGATCTGCAGCCTCCAGTCCGGGTCCCCTTCGGGTTCCATGAGCTGGAGGCTTGCGCGGAACGGCGTCGGATCGTGCTTCCAGCCGATCGACACGAGCCAGTCCTCTTCGTCCAGCCAAGTATTGGCCGGACGTGTGCCCAGGCGCAGCAGCGGATGCGCCTCTTCGAGCCGGCGGAGCGCCGCCTTGCGGGAGCCGTCCGCTTCGATCCAGGCGGGGATGAGCTGGTCGAGCCACAGCTCCGCCTGCGAGGTGACGGACGCGGCGGCTTCCCCTTCGAGCTGTAGCTTCCAGCTCAGGGTGCCCGTCTTCCACTGCTCGTAATCGGGAACGAAGCGTCCTGCGGCAAGCGCTTCCTTAACTTCGGGAGCGAGTTTTCGGAGATTCGTTGTATCCGTATCCCAGCGGATGGAAAGATGCTTCACGGTATGCGGATCGCCGAAAAAATCCAGCGCCGTTAGTGCGGGCAGGGACAAGCCTTCGCGGTGTCCCCATTCGGTCGTTTCAATAAAGGTTCCGTAAAAGGAAGGGGCATGCCAGGCGAAAAGCAGGCCCTTCAGATCTTGTGCATCCCAGATGCCGCCGTTCTCGCGGGTTCCCCATACGAAGAAGGCGCCGGACGGCATCCAGACGGCATGAACCGTCAGCGGACTCGTTTCTATCATGGCAGCCAGCTTCCTTTCTCCAGTTCTTCCTGAAACGCGCGGAGGCGGACGAAGTGATCCGACAACCGGTTAATGTATGTCTCCCATTCACGCTTCCGCCCGAGGGTCGTGTAATAGCCGTGAAGCTTTTTCAGAAGGCGGACAGCGGTTTTATAAGACGTCCGGTTCTTCTCCAGCACGGACCGTTCCACGGCCTGATGGTACAGGGGGAGAAGGAGGGACGGATCGGATTCCTCTACCGATCTCAGCTCCAGGGCATACAGGTTCTGGGGGCCGATCCGGTTGGCGATTTGCAGATCCACCCACTGCCGGTAGCGCTTCGTTTGAAGCAAATAGCCGGTGTAAACATAGTAGGAACGCGGAAGAAGCGTCTCCATGATGCGAACCCATTCGTCGTCCGCATCGGCATGCTTGGCGGCGTCCGTCCAATATTGGCAGAGCAGGCGGAAGTCGTCCTGGGCCGCCGACTGCATGGTCGGAGCGAGCCAGCGGAGCCAGCTCAGCAAGGTGTCCCATTCGGCGCGTTCATGGCAGCGTCTCATATAGAGGATAAAATCTCTTGCTCTGCGCTGATGCAGAGCCTCCAGTCTAAGAAACGCCGCGTCCGGACTGTTCTCCATGAGGTCGAAATGAGCCCGGGCCACAAGCAGAACGTCCTGCTTGCGGTTCCGGCGGCCCTCCTCCCGTTCCTGGAGCTGTTTATCCAGCCGTTCTTTCTCACGCTTGCTCCATTCCGCTTTCTTCGGCAGAGCCCACCATACCGCCCGGTAGGCATACAGCCAGTCGTTCGGTCCCTCTTTGCCCTGGAGGGCCAGAGAGGCCAGGCGGTTCAACGCTTCCGTCCAGCGTTTGGGGTGCTCTTTGACCGAGACCGGAAGTGCCGGCGAAGCCAGAAGCCGGTCCAGACGGGACAGGCAGTCGGCCGCGGCCGTTGTGGCGTTGGACTCATGATAGCCGGATAAGTAGGAACTTTTCGTATCTCCAAAAAACTGTTCCATGCGGTGCATCACAAAAAGGGTCACGTGCAGGTCGTATAAAAGGCGGATGCCGTCCGGCCAGCCGGAGGCATAAGCTTGAAACCGCTCGAAAGCGGAAGTGACAAACAAATCGAACGAATACTGATGAGAAATCGAAAAACCGTGATACTGCGCTTCAAAAAAGCGGTGCCAATCTTCGGGAGAACCTCCCGGCACCGGTTCGGAAGTGCGGCGTTTGGACTCGCGGTCGGCGTTCTTGGCGGGCTTCCGTTTCGTCGTCATCGCGCGCTTCAACTCTTGAACAAGCAGTTCGGGCCTGCCGTGAGGAACGTACAAGGCAAATATAACCGCTGCCATGTGTCTGCACGGTTTATCGAACGAGCAGGTGCAGTCACCTGCACTGAAGCTTTCCAGATCGATCGTGGTATGGTAACGGTCGTTGCCCCGTACCGATGCATGCACGACCGTTCCTCCCACAAGTTCCACGCCGCTTACGCGGCCTTTGTGGTGAAACATCCAACCCCGTTCCATATCCTCGGGGTCCATGTGGGTCTGCATCTGCTTGATCAAGTAGTTCATTCTGTTCTTGGGTATTTGCAGTTCGAGCATTCCTTCTGAACCTCCGGGGTATCCTTATCTCTCCATAGTACCAGATTTTTTCCTGTTTTGCCCATTGGTTTAGGATTGGCTAATGGAGGATTTTTTAGACGTGCCATCAAGATAGGCGAAAGGGGCCTCAGCCTTGTAAAAAAACCGCATCTGCCGGGAGGCGGCAGCCCTCGCTCGGGAGCACGCTTGCGCACGGTCCGGCATGTAATAAAAAGAATAAACCGGCAGGGGAAAAAGGGTGAGGCCGCCGGGGCCTTCCTACCATTTTACCACTATACGTCTGCTGATTCAGGAATTCGGTTAAAATAATAAAAAACGAACGCAGGTTTGGAAATTCAAACATCCCGGTGGTATACTGGGAACACAAGAGCAAGGCTCCGGAGCAGGAGCCTTTTCCACTTAAGGGAGGCACTCGAAACGTATGGGGATCAAGTTCGGCAGAGAGTACGAAGACATCATCCGCGATTTGATGAACGGGCTTGGACATGTGGACGGGTTTTACGGATTTTTTGAAATGAGCGAGTCGGATTGGCATGAGCTTCCCGAGGAAGACCGTCAGGAATGCCTTCGTACGCTGGCCGACGATGTGTTCTACGGACTCGGTTCCGAGCCGCTGCTCCAGATTGCGGACGCGAAGGTGCGCTATTTGAAGGATAGACACCTTATTCAGATCGACCATGACGATCAGGTTGTCACGATTGTGCGGCTGACATCCGCGTAAGCACGGATACGAAAGAGGTTCCGGTCTTTGAAGGCCGGACCGCCCAGGAAAAGAAACAAGAGGTGCAATCTAACATGCTAGCCAAAGCGCAAGAGCTTCTGCAGCAGTATTACGGATATCCGGAATTCCGGGAAGGGCAGAAACGCATCATTTCCGCCCTTCTGGAAGGACGGGATACACTCGGCATTATGCCGACCGGCGGCGGGAAATCGATCTGCTACCAGATCCCGGCGCTGATGATGGAGGGCGTTACGCTAGTCGTCTCGCCTCTCATCTCGCTGATGAAGGACCAGGTCGATGCTCTGCATACGGTCGGCATTCCGGCGACCTTCCTGAACAGTACGCTGGAAGCGGGAGAAGCCGGACGCCGGATTAGGGAGGCGATGCAGGGCAAGTACAAGCTGCTGTATATCGCCCCCGAGCGGCTTGAATCCGACTGGTTCCGCCAGTGGATGCATTCCATGAATATCTCCTTCGTTGCGATAGATGAGGCGCACTGCGTCTCGCAGTGGGGGCATGACTTCCGCCCCAGCTATGTCAATATAGCTCCGTTCGTACAGGATCTTCCGAGCCGTCCGCTCGTTGCGGCTTTTACCGCTACGGCGACAACGGAGGTTACGCAGGATATCGCCCGGCTGCTGGAACTCGCCGACCCGGAGGTCGTGGTAACGGGCTTCGGCCGGAGCAATCTGGAGCTGTCCGTACTGCGGGGCGTCAACAAACGCGACTTTGTTTTCGACTATGCCAAGGCGCACACTCACCAACCCGGCATCGTCTACGCCGCCACGCGTAAAGAGGTGGACGAGCTGTACGAGCAGCTGCGCCGTAAAGGGCTGGCCGCCGGGCACTATCATGCCGGACTTTCCGACGAGGAGCGGGCCCGCAACCAGGAGGCCTTTCTCTACGACGACGTGCGGGTGATGGTCGCCACGAACGCGTTCGGGATGGGGATCGACAAGTCCAACGTCCGGTACGTGATCCATTACAATATGCCGAAAAACATGGAGGCATATTACCAGGAGGCGGGCCGTGCGGGCCGTGACGGAGATCCCAGCGAATGCATGCTGCTGTTCAGCGCCCAGGACATTCTGACGCAGAAATTCCTGATCGAGCAGAATCAGCTTTCCCAGGACCGCAAGAGCAACGAGTACAAGAAGCTGCAGACAATGATCGACTACTGCCACACACCGCGCTGCCTGCAAAATTATATTTTGCAGTACTTCGGAGATGAGGGCGAGCTTGTTCCCTGCGGCAACTGCAGCTCGTGCAAGGATGACCGCGAAACCGTCGATATTACGGTGGAAGCGCAGAAAATCTTCTCCTGTGTGCGCCGTATGCAGGAACGGTTCGGCATCTCGATGGTTGCCGGCGTGCTGAAAGGATCGAGAAACAAGAAGGTGCTTCAGTACAAGTTCGACAATCTGCCGACCTACGGCATTATGAAGGACCGGACCGAGAAAGAAATCGCCGATCTGATTAATGTCCTTATCGCCGAAGGGTACATGGGATTGTCCGAGGGGCAATATCCTGTGGTCCGGCTTCAAGCGCCGGCGGTAGAAGTTCTGCAAGGGCGTGTTCAGGTGTTCCAGAAGGTCACCCCGAGCCAGCCGCTGGAGTCCGCCGTGGACAACATGCTGTTCGAGCAGCTGCGCCTGCTGCGCCGGGACATGGCCGCGAAGGAAAAAGTGCCGCCGTACATTATTTTCAACGACAGCACGCTTCGTGAAATGAGCGAGCGCTGCCCGACGACCGAGGCCCAGATGCTGAAGATCAAAGGCGTCGGCGAGGTGAAGTTCCGCAATTACGGTCTTCCTTTCCTGGAGCTTTTGCAGGAATATGTGCGGGAGCAGGAGGCTTATGCGGGGGAGTTTTGATGTGAGGCACGGGACTTATTGTTTATAGGTATTTATAAGGCATTCTTTAAGGATAAGTTGGACAAAAGCTTACGCTGATTCCAATACTTCTTTAAAGAGTGCTTTTTTGTCGTTAAGAGAAAAAGTCCGCTCAAGAGCGGACCTTTGGATATACTTCACTACTTTTGTGGCTGTCGCGGATATTTTGAAACCGCCTTCAATAAAGGCGGTTTCTTGGCGATGACAATGAAAAAGAGGGCATTTTAAATTGAAAAACAGACGTTTGGATACATTAAAAAAAGATATACATGATTATTCATAAAAGGTAAAATTATGCTAGAACCAAGCGATTTTGCGTACTCCAATTTTTTCAGTCTGTTCTTGAATGATTTTTTGAACGGTTTCATTAGTACTAGAGACCCTATTTTTTAATTTTTCGCTTCTTATTTCCCGCTTCAATTCAGGTGACCACAAGATAAGTTCATGATTCATATAAAAACCTCCTGTATTGTTAAAAATTTATAATTATTATAGCATTTAGTAGGAGTGAAGTATATTGGCAAGGAGAAAATTAATCTTTTTTATATGTATTTTATATTTAGTGGGCTTACAGACTCATTTTTTGAATTTAGTTTATACTCATCCCTATTTAGGGATTTATATAGACAAAAATAATAACGGAGATTGGGTTATTGCTTCTTTTGATGAATTGGGGGTAGGCAAGCAATATGGTTTGCAAACCGGTGATAGGATTCAAAAAGTTAACGATGAGGAATTATCTGAACATAGAGAGTTTAAGTTATGGAGGAATGTGGAGAAAGCCCGTTCCATTACATACCTAAGGGACAATGAATCCAATGAAGTCTACTTTAAAGATGAAGCTAATATCCAAATTCATGATTTGATAGCCTTATTCTTTGAGATTATTTGCTTCGCTCTTGCTGGTTTTATTTATTTCAAGGGTAAGGGAGGTAATCAAGAGCTATCAGCAATTTACTTGGCTTTGGTCTTTTTTGCAATAGGCGCAACCTTTATGACTCTCGGGGCTTCAAATCGCGGGGATATTTCCGGCAAAATTTTAATATGTACTTTCATCCTATTAATTCCTTGTTTCTTTCTACACTTTTTGATGATTTTCTTTAAACAGAAAGGGGTTAATCTTTTTTCTAAAAATGCGTTGAAAATTTGGTATGGTTTAGTGATCGGTGGGACTGTAATAAGAAGTTCGTTTTTTATAGAGTCACTGTCCTATACTATATATAGGTCATTTAATTTAACCGTTATACCGTTTTTTTTATTGTGTTTGTTCAATAACTTCTGGTATCTAAGCCGTGTACACAAACAAGTCAGAAGAAATAGAGAGCTAAGTTCTTTACTTAGAACAATCTGGTATTCTTTATTCGTCAGCTTTGCTCCATTTGCTTTGCTTTCCTTATTCCCCGCAATGTTTATGAAGAGAGAACTGGTTCACTCTTTCTACACCAGTTGGTTTATTTTTATTTTTCCAGTTACTTTCGCCTATCTTATTTTATCTAAAAAGCTTTATGATCTTGACCTGTATATGCGGCGGGTGCTATTTGTTGCGCTTATCTCTGTGCCACCGAGCCTTTTAATTGTTTTTTTCATCAGTTTCATTTTTCACAGAAATATTTCATGGATTGAAATTACTTATATTTTTATTCTTGCTTTATCCATTTTCTCCGTCTTTGCCTACTTCATAGAATACTTTTCGATTAATCTTGAAAAATTCATGTTTCCTCGTAAGTACTTTTTACAGCTGTCCCTTAAGAAAATTTCCAGAGCTCTCGGAACGGTTACCAATTTTAACGCGCTTAAGGAAATCATCCTCAACGATATTATCAATACGCTGGAAATCCACGGTGGCGCCATCGTATTTGTGGAAAAGGACGGCATCCAAGTCATCACGGCTGGTGACATTGATGAGGAGGATGTTAAAACATCTATGGAAAATGGAGTCTACAAAGGGGACAAGTATACGGCTTTTGAAATCAACCGGCACGAAGAATACCGAAGTTTCCTGGTTGTAACGGGCAAAAAGTCTAACACCCATCTCGGCCAAGAGGACCGGCATTGGATCAATTTAATCGTGACCTACTTGTCCGCAAGCCTGGAGAACGTGTACCTCATCCGCAAGCTGACGCTGAAAATGTACGAGCTGATGGCAAACATCCCGAACGAGGAGGCGACGCCGGAATTTGTGTGGCTCCGCAAAACGATGTATGACATCCAGGAGAAGGAGCGCATCCGCATTGCGATGGACTTGCATGATACGACGATGCAGGATCTTTTTCTGCTCAAAAGAAGGCTGTACCCGATTCTTCAGCGTTTCCCCAAGATGACGGACGAGTACGGGCAGTTGACGGGGATTCTGACGCATATCGATTTGATTAATGAAAACTTACGGCAGAGCTGCTTCGAGCTGAATCCTTATGTGCTGCAAAAGACGGGGCTGGTCGGCAGTATCCGCAAACTGGTCGATGTGGAGAGTTCCTACAGCGAATTTCAGGTTGATTTTATCGCGGACTGTACGGCGCAGATCGAGCTGCTTGAGGTCGAAAGGAAGAAGCATCTGTTCCGGGTGATCCAAGAGCTGCTCAATAATGCGAAGAAGCACTCGCAGGCCGAGCATGTCACGATCCGTCTGGTGGAGGAGAACAGCAGCATCAGTCTGTTTTATGAGGATGACGGCGTCGGGTTCGATCGCCAGTTAAAAGAGATGAACCGCAAGAACCGGATTATTTCGGGAGCGGGCATCGGGCTCGATCAGATGCAGGGAAGGGTGCTGCTGATGAACGGTGAGTTCTATATGGATACCGAGCGTGGCAAAGGTGTACAAATCGAGATTCGAATCCCATTCCTGGAGGGTATTTCTGCTTAGAGGGGAAAGGAGGGAGCACAATGGCTGCTGCAAACAAGCTTTCGTACGATCAGGTGGCCGTGAAGCTGGCCGGATTGAACGGCTGGAATTTGCGGGACGAACGCACAATCGAGAAGACCTATGAATGCCGTGATTTCAAAACGGCCATTGATTTTGTCCGCCGTGTGGCCGAGGTGGCAGAGTCTCTAAAGCATCATCCCTTTATCAAAGTGGACGACAGACGGGTCACAATGCAGCTCAGCACGCATGATGCCGGCGGTCTCACAGACCTTGATTTTACTTCAGCGGTACAATACGACGGTGTGCTTCCCGTAGCTTAGCTTCCGGCTCCGGCCGGATGATAGATAGAGGACCGCTGTCTTGCGGTCTCTTTTTGTGGGAGGGCATGGCCGTTTGTTAAAATAGAAGAAAAACCATTCACATGAAAAAACGTTAATCACGTTAACGATGAAGCGGGAGGAGCAGGCCGGTATGGAACGTAAGAACAACTGGCTGTCGGCCGGGTTCGGCAAAAAGCTGAACCGGCTGCACGCCTGGAATGCCTGGGTCACGCTTGTTCTGGCCCTGACCGGCATCGTGCTCAGCATCGGCTGGATCCGCGGCGACCTCGGAGCTTTGCGTGTTGTGCTGAAGCAGGGGCACATCTGGCTCGGCGTCTTCTCCATCCTCCTGCTGGCGCTGTACGTGCCGCAGCTGCCCAAGCATCTGGGGCAGCTGCGCAAGCGCAGGAAAGCCGGGCAGCAGGGCAATCTCGCCGGCGTGCTTGTGTTTACGGCCGGCTGGATCGTCAGCGGCGTCATCCTGTGGCAGTTCCGCAGCCTGCCGCCGGCGTGGAGCAATACGGCCCTGTTCATCCACGATGCTTTTACGTGGGTGGGCGTGCCGTATTTGCTCTACCACTCCGTCACCCGCAGCCGCTGGGTGAAGAAGCGCAGCGCGGAGCGGCCTGCCTCCGCATCCGCGTCGAGTCCGCCTGCACGGGCAGCCGAAGACGCACGTCCGCAGGCGGACGCGCCGCAGCCTATCCTGCGCGCGGATACGGGCGCCGTCTTCCGCGACGAGACGCGGGATGCCGGCGGGGCGGCGACTCAGGCGAGCGCGTGGAGCGAGTCGCTGGGAAGGCGCATGACACGGGGCGCCTTCCTGAAGCTGGGCGCGGCGGCGGCGCTCGCGGTCGTGATCGGCCCATCGTTCGTCAGGTGGGCCCGCGGCAATCTCTTCGGCGGGGGAGGGCTGGAAGAGGCGGTGCGCGCGGATGCGAACCGCATGCTTCCGGCCCCCGTGCCGCTGGCGGAATCGTCGCCTCCCGTCGGCGGCGGGGCGAAGGGGGATTTCCGGATCTATACGGTAACGGAAATCCCCGCTTTCTCCTCCGACAACTGGGCGTTCAGTGTGTCGGGGATGGTCGACAAGCCG
Organism: Paenibacillus sp. JNUCC 35; assembly: GCF_058269095.1. Lineage (NCBI taxonomy): Bacteria > Bacillati > Bacillota > Bacilli > Caryophanales > Paenibacillaceae > Paenibacillus > Paenibacillus sp. JNUCC 35. The sequence goes on from NZ_CM177771.1 coordinate 469,819, forward strand.
CTCCGGTTCACTTGGGAGGAGCTGCAGCAGGTGGAACGCCTCGTCCAGGTCAGCGACTTTCACTGCGTGACCGGATGGTCGGTGAACAACGTGACCTGGGAGGGCATCCGGCTGTCCGAGCTGCTCGGACGGGCAGGGATACAGCCCGGAGCCGGATTCGTGAAGTTCATCTCCGGGGACGGGGTTTATACCGACTGCCTCAGCTTGGAGCAGGCCCGTATGGATGAAGTGCTCGTCGCGCTGCTCATGGACGGCAAACCCATCCCGCAAAAGCTTGGAGGGCCTGTCCGCCTTATCGTCCCGAGTATGTACGCCTACAAATCGGTCAAGTGGCTTCAGAGCATCGAGCTGATCCGCGACGAGCATATCGGGTACTGGGAAGTGCGGGGGTACGAGAAAGACGCCTGGGTTCCGGATTCCCGGCTGAAGAGGGGCGTCTAGTGCAGCTTGCGGACTTTTGGAAACCGGCGCGCCCGTTAGAAAGCAGAAAAGGGAAGGGGCTTTATCCTCCCTTCCCTTGCCGGACAACCGATTGCAGATCGTTACAGTATGTACGGCTTCTATATCCGGTAGGCGACGATGGCACCCGCTTAATTGTAAACGCTATCACAACAAGACGGCGCAGGCCCATGCCAAAAGAAAGTCTGCCGAGGAGATGGTCGGAGGCGCAGCCGGATAAGCTTACGCGGGCTCCGCTCCGTGAACCATACAGTGCATCATAGCCATGCCGGTCGGTGTCATCCGTTCGTACGTATCCGTGACGGCAAACCCTGCCCGGATGTAAACTTTAATGGCCCGCTCGTTGCGCACGAGTACTTCCAAGTCGATTTCGTTGCCGGGATTCCGTCTGCGCGCTTCGGCAACCAGGCATTCCACGTACGAGGGGCCGAGTCCCTGCCCGCACAGATCGGGACGGATTCCGAGTCCTAGTCGGGTCACGCCCGTCAGAGGGAAAAATTGCGCAAACCCGCACAGCTCGTCCCGCTCGTCGATAATGGCCGCGTACTGCTTCTCACGGATATCGGGATCGGCGAATTCTTCCGCTCTCGCTGATAGCTCTTCCCAGGAAGGCCAATTGTACACGCTGTAGGGGGCGGGATAGGACCAGGCGCAGATGGCTTTTCCATCGGTTTCGGTAAAAGGGCGCACGCGCCATGAGGTTGCAAGAGTCATGTTTTGTCCGCCTTTGGTTAAAATAGGATTGGGTCTATTATAGAACAGAATTCTGTATTAGAACAGGCTTGAAGTTAACCTTATACAGACTAAGAACAGCCGCATGGAACGAATGCTGTGGTGAGGGAGGGGGGAATTCCGGAATAATCCGCTGAAAAGTAAAAACGGCCCCTTATCCCCGGTAATTTTTAAAGGAATAGGCCGTTATTCTGTGTAAAATATTCGGATGCGGAACCGCTTGCGCAGGAGAGACAGCTATCGGCAAGCTAGTCTGCCGTTTCTTCTCCTTTATCGAGGTTGTCGATCATATGAGCGAAAATCCGCGACATATGGGTCATGTCTTCGTCGGTTAAGCCCTGCATCATGCGCCTGATAATGCCGAGCCGATACTCACTCATCACTTTTACCATCTCGCGGCCTTTCTCAGTAACAGCCAGGAACACGACACGACGATCTTCCTCCGTCCGTATCCGTTCCGCATAACCCCCGGCAATCAGTTTGTCCGACATTCCCGTGATAGCTCCCGCCGTAATAAACAACGCTTCCGCCAGGCTCGATACTTTCTGGGGTCCTTCTTTGACCAGCGTTTCCAGAATAAGAAACTGCGATTTGGAAAAAGAGCGATCGACGTACTTCGTCCATTCATTGGACATTTTCCTCAAGAGTTGTCTGAAGGACTTTTCCATCTCAAGATAACCCTGATCGGGCATGATCCATCTCCTTTACCGGGCATAAGATTCTAAAAAATATTTTAGAACTAAATCATATACCGCTATAGGTATTTTTCTTATGGGGTTCCATATGGTAAACTTATAGTTACCCCCGTTTATTATCTCTATTATAAAATACCTTGTCTATAAGGGCAAAAAGAAATCCCACATTTTTTGTCGATAAAAATCAAGTGACAGGAATGGAAAATTAAGGAATACTAAGGGTTAGAAGAGGAGGTTGTGTATGAGCCGTGTTGAAATACGCGAGGCGGAGCTGAACGACCGTGATGCTCTCCGCGGGTTGATGAATACTTATATTTATGATTTTTATCAATACCCGCGTCCGGAAGAAGAAAAGCTGGAGAACCTGTTGGATGTCTTGATGGAAAAGAAAGCAGGTACGCAGTTCGTCGCCGTGTACGACGGGGAGTTAGTCGGTTTCGCCACCTTATATTTTACATATAGTACGCTACGCACGGGCAAAGTCGTCATTATGAACGATCTGTTCGTGACGGAGAAATGCCGGATTCAGGGCGTCGGTACCAAATTGTTCCGTGCATGCAACCAGTATGCCGCTTATAATGGCTATGTGGCCATGCTTTGGGAAACGTCTAAGGCCAATGAGAATGCCCAGAAGTTTTATGAGAAAATGGGCGGAGAACGCGAAGAATGGTACCCTTACTCCATCAAGCCTGTCATCGGCGTAGGAGATTAGGCGGTCGGCCGGTTTGCTGCGGTTCTGCCGGAAAGGGGCCCGTTCTTCCCGCTCCGCCATGCGGTTTTAAACTCATTATGCAGCCTGCTAGGGCGGGGAGGACATTGATTCGGATGCGGAATATTGTCAGTTTGGAATGGCTTTACGAACACCTGCAGGACCCCGATCTTCTGATCGCGGACTGCCGGTTTGCGCTGGGTGAGCCGTGGAGCGGCCGCCAGGACTACAGCATCGACCATATCCCCGGTGCTTTCTACGTGGATCTGGAGGAAGACATGTCCGGCGAGAAGCGGGAGCACGGCGGCCGTCATCCTCTGCCGGACCTGGGCGCTTTCTCCATGCGCGCGAGCGCGATCGGAGTTGACGCCTCCAAGACGGTCGTCGCTTATGACGACCAGGGCGGAGCGATGGCAGCGAGGCTGTGGTGGATGCTGCGCTTTCTTGGTCATGAGCGCGTTTACGTGCTTGACCGCGGCTATTCGCAGTGGAAGGCGGCCGGTTACCCGGTAACGGCCGAGGCTCCGCAAGCAAGCCCGGCGACCTTCTCGCCGAAGGTTCAGCGGCACATGCTGGCGAGCATGGACGAGGTGAAGGCGAAGCTGGGCGAGAAGGGCACCGTCCTGATCGATTCGCGCGAGGGAGCCCGCTACCGCGGCGAGCAGGAAGCGATCGATCCGGTGGCGGGACACATCCCGGGCGCGCGGAACCGCTTCTGGAAGGACGCGCTCGACGCGGAAGGCTCCTGGCGGAGCGCCGAGGAGCAGAAGGAGAGATTCCGCGGGCTGGAGAACGCGGAAGAGCTGATCGTGTACTGCGGCTCCGGCGTCACCGCCTGCCCGAACGTGCTCGCGCTGGAGGAAGCCGGCATCCCGGGCGTGAAGCTGTACGCGGGGAGCTGGAGCGATTGGATCTCTTATAGTGAGAATCCGATTGCGGTGGGGGACGAGGAGAAGGCTTAGTCAGCATAGTAGTATCTGAATTGGAGTACATCGCTCATTTGGCGATGTACTTCTTTGTGTTGTGCCGGGGGTGTGAAAGTCAACACGGAGTCAACGCTCGCCTTCTGAAAACATTTTGAGCTACCTCCAAACCGGGCACGGGCCTGATCTTGACCAGCGGAATCTGCCCGAGGACTAGTATAATATGGTGAAAAATTAACCGTTAGAGGGTTTTGACCGTTCTCCTGTGCAGGTTCTGTTTTTGCTTGTTGTCCATGTTGCATGTTGCTTATGCTAAAATTTTTTGAAAAAGGTTGTATCCTTTTAGGTGTTCGGTTGTCTAATAGGTAGCTGACAGAAGGGAGGGGATGGGCTGGAAAGCTTTGCTGATGTCTATAAAGCGTACGCGGATCAGGTTTTCCGTTATGTGCTGTCGTTGACAGGGGATTGGGATCAGGCGGAGGAGCTAACGCAGGAGACTTTTTACCGTGCATTCTTGCATATCGGCAGATTTAGAGGCGACAGCTCCTTGTATACCTGGTTATGTAAAATTGCCCGTAATTTGTACTTGGATACAAGCAAGCGAGGAAGCAGGGAACAGCGCAGCAGTCAACAGCAACGGATGCAGCAGAAGGAGGAGAACGCTGCGCCCCAGAGCCGCGGTGATTTTGCTGCCGGGCTTGTGAACAGGGAGCAGGCGACAGCGTTACATCGTGTGCTGCACCGCATGCCGGAGCCTTACAAGGAGGTATTCACTCTGCGCGTGTTTGGTGAGCTGAAATTCCGCGAGATTGCTGAATTATTTGGTAGAACGGAAGGCTGGGCTAAAATTACATACTTTCGAGCGAAGAGACGCCTTATCCAGCAAATGGAGGTGGAGGAATGAAGCAGAATCTGGTTAACGAAAGTGTTTGCGGCATTGTGCACGATTTGCTACCCCTATATGTGGAGCGCGAATGCACACCACAGAGTCACCACATGGTCGAAGAACATCTCAAGGTCTGTCCTGCATGCCGCAGCTTGTGCGAACGGATGGTGCAGGAGCTGGCTAATGATGATACGGCGATTTTGGCGATGTTTCCGCAGGGAAGTGAAGAGAGGGAGCGCCGCGAGACTGATGATCAGGAAGATGATGGTGATCATGGCAGTCATAGCGACCACGGCGTTCCTGGCGCTCTGATTGGAGCGGGCTTGCCCGTTTCACCACTTGAGAGGGACCGGCAAGCAGTAAAGATTATGCAGCGCTTGCGTAGACGCAGGGTGCTGTGGGTATTTCTATTGCTGGTAGTGATTGTGCCTGTCAGTTGGATGGGGCTGAACGAGATCACAGGCGAGGGGCTGTCTTTTCGCAATGCCTATGATCATTATCAGGCAATGCGTTTTATTGATGAACTGGAACAGGGCAACCATGCGTCTGCGTTTGAATATTTTAACATGGAGCAGGCATATGCAGATCTGCAGCATGACCTATCACTCGAACGGGGACTTTCTGAAGCGCAGCGGGCCATTTATGAGGGCATGACATATGAGGCGTTTGTCGCCTACAGCAAAGAACGCTTTGTCCAAGGAATGGAGGAGTTTACGCGCCAGGGGTATCAGCTTCAGCGGGAGGGCGGTATTTGGGCAACGAGAAACGTGGAAAATCCATTGACTGGGCAACGAAAGACGGCTTACAGCTATCAGATAGACTTTCGCCTGACTGATAAGTACGGAACGGAGCAATCTGCGCGAATGTCCTTGGTTACCCATCCTTATTCCGACGCACCTCACTCCTTCCAGATTGGGGGTTATATCGCCTCGGACGAAGGAAATCTGATCGGGGTACTGGCAAGGCAGATGGATTATTGGGACTGGGGAAAATAAAGCAGACTACGGTCGTGCCGGGTTGTTAGCCTTTTACGCTTGCAGTAGCACTTAACAAGCGCATTTTATATGGGTCTTGAAAAGGCGCTCTCCGCTGAGGTGCGCGCTGAGCGCAGAGTACATCGCTCAAACAGCGATATACTTTTTTCGTTGCCTTCAGACGCGCCTAGGTCAACAGGTGATCAACGCTCGTTCTCTGTAAGTACTTTCAACATTCCTCCGACTTGGTGCGGATAAAGTTTCCGCTCGGCTTGCTTTGGTACATCGTACAGCCCACCGAGCATGAACACTCTCGATACTGTAGACACTGAAAGAAGGTCGGCCAGCCCTCCTCTATCGAGGAAGCTGTAACCGGTTCATGCTAAACCCTATCCAACAAGTGTATAAGGTTCTATTAATCATCAGCCTACGATTGTACCACTTTCAGCGCATATCCGACAGCTGGAGCGATTGGATTTCGTATGAGGGGAATCCGGTGGCAACGGGAGAGGAATAAGAGCCGAGAGGCCGCTTCGGACGCGGGTCGGAGGGCTGTGGCAGGTTAGGAGCAAGTAACCTGTTGCAGCCCTCTTTGGGTTGTTCTGCAAACAGCTTGCAAACAAGAACGCGGAGAAAGAAAGCGTCGGGTGTCCGTCGTACAGAGCCTGTTCGGTCAGCATGTGTTGTACGTACTGGCGAACGTGGTCGGCGGTCAGTTCTTCGAGTCTGAGCGTCGGGTAGTGTTCGGTCAGCCAACGTTTGGAAGTAGCGGTAGTGGCTCTTGTGATCGTTTAGCGTACGTGGCTTCAAACCCTCGGTTTCCTTGGCTCGATGGAAAATGCTGAAATAATAATCGAGCGGATGGTGCAAGGTGATCGCAGTGGAAGTCAGTCGTTCGCGTGTTGCCGTTGGCATATGAATCGCTCCTAAAAGAACGTTTGAAAGGGCAAGTGCTCATTGTTATGTAAGCAGTTTGAACATATTTACAGTTGGAATGTACCGAGTTAATGTATATTACAAAAAGCAATGACCTAGGATATAGAACTTCTTATTGAGCTGCACAGAGAGAGGGATGAGTGCTGAGAGTGCCTTTGTGAGGGGATTGAATCAACAATTGTATCCTACAAAACACTAATCAACGTAGATAATCATTCGACAGGAGCATATTCCAATGAGACAATAAATTGAAATAAACTTCTTGCATATTCATTGTGATGGGGGGTACATACTGTGAAGCTGGAAAGGCTCTTATCCATAATTATTCTGCTTCTGAACCGCCGTGTGGTGCAGGCCAAGGAGCTCGCGGAGCGGTTCGAGGTGTCCGTACGAACGATATACCGAGATATCGAAGCAATTAATGGGGCTGGCATCCCCATCGTCACCTATCAGGGAACGAATGGTGGCATTGGACTGGTGGAAGGTTACATAGCCAGAATATCAATCCGAACGACGGGCAAGCTGAAATTTATATCGCTATACGCCAATAGCCTGCTGCACCGTCACCTAAAGAAGAACATTATGCGAGCGATTTTCCAGCTTACAACGACAAAGCCTCCAAACCAACATAAGCTTGGATTTGGAGGCTTTATAAAAAATAAGGAAAGGAATGATCACTATGGGTGCGATTGAAAACACTAAGGTAGCAGCTGTATTCGAACATTATCCGAAACACATTCAGCAGAAGTTGTGGTTTCTTCGCCAATTAATTCTGGATACTGCAACTGAGACAGAAGGCGTTGATACCGTGGAAGAGACACTAAAATGGGGTGAGCCTAGTTACATAACAAAAAATGGAAGCACAATCAGAATAAACTGGAAAAAGTCAAGCCCACATCAGTATGCAATGTATTTTAACTGTAACACAATGTTGGTTGACACATTCAAGGAACTTTTTAGAGACAAATTCAACTTTGAAGGCAATCGGGCGATTGTGTTCGATGAAAATGATGAAATACCTGTCGACGAATTAAAACAATGCATTTCATCGTCTCTCACTTACCATACCAGAAAGCATCTCCCAATGCTGGGAATATGATAATGGCACGCATTTTGCGATCGTTGAGCGTCCGGGGCTTCAAGCCTTCGACCGCAGCGGCAGTCAACCGTTCTCGTGTTGCTACAAGCGCTTACGAAGAACGATAATTCAATAGTGATAGCTTGCAAACAACATTCAACAACCTGCAAACAACAGCGTTGCAGCCCATCCACCCTTCTGGGTGCTACCTTGCTTCACTTTGCCTTTTGCTGGCGTTTCGTTTGGCTTGATCCAGCCACAGGTGGATGGCTCGCCTTGGCTTAAACTGTACTGTTCCGTCAGCCCCGTCCTCCACGGGCTTCTTGCTCTTGAATCGCTCCCAAGTGTAGCCAAGGGAGGTCGTTGCACATGAGCGCTGGCATATCCTCCAAGACATTCCCGCCGCGCTGCTCCGAACCCCCACTTTTCAACGTTGGAACATTCCAAGCATGGGGGTTCGTGGGGGGATAAGAAGCTGGAGCGATTAGATTAGTTATAGTGAGAATCCGGTGGCAACGGGAGAGGAATAAGAGCCGAGAGGCCGCTTCGGACGCGGGTTTGGGGGCTGTGACAGGTTGCCGGGAGGCAGGCTGTTGCGGCCTTTTTTTGCGTTTTCGTTCGACAGCTTGCAAACAAGAACCCGAGGAAAGCAGTTGCAGGAACCCCGGAGTTAGCCATAGTCCGGCAGTCGGGTCAGGTGGTTGTTGAACGCTTGTCGGTTTTGCTTGTGTCCCTCCAATTGTACTTGATAACCTATTGTGTTAGCATGGACTCAGATGAATATCAGGAGGCGTTTAAAATGAAAACAACAGTCAACTACGGGCAAATTTATAAAGGGATTAGCGCATAATCGCCCTTAAACTGCGTGATTCCCCAATCGAAAGGGGAAACCGATTTGAAGAAGTATGCATTGCAGCAGTTTGATTATCACGTTTGGGCGAACCGGAAGATTTGCGAATATTTACAGGAGCTTTCAGAGGAAGTGTACCGAAAGGAGATTGTCAGCGTATTTCCGACTATCTTCGACACAATGGTTCATATTTATGTGATTGATCGAGGTTGGCTGTCATTCTTTGTCGCGGGTGGCGTCACTGATATGTCGGTTGAATATTTGGAGCGCTTGAAAGACTCGATCGATTCCATAGTGGCAGAGACCAAAGGAAAGCGCATAGAAGAGTTAAATCAGATGATGAATAATCTGGCCGATCGATTTCGGATATTCATTGAACAGCACGAGGACATCGAAGTCGTTTATCCTTCCGGGGCGTTCAATGCCCGGTGTGTGGATTATATTCAGCACGTTGTGAACCATGGAACGTACCACCGCGGTAATGTGACCGCCATGCTTCGGCAATTGGGACATCCGGGAACACCGACAGACTATGGTTTTTATCTGTATACTTTAAGCCAGTAATCTTTTTATATGGAGATAATGGACTTTAGCCTGGAACATGTGTTCCAGGCTATTTTTAAGCTTCCTTCATGGACAGGTACGAAGGAGCAGTAAGAAGTTGCAAACAACCGCCAACAGGCTGCAAACATGATTGCCGTTGTGGTCGTCCACCCATTCGGGGTGCTACCTTGCTTCACTTGGCCTTTTGTTGGCGATCCGTTCGGCTTGACCCAGCCACAGGTGGACGACTTGCCCGGCTCAAACCGGTTTGTCGCTCAAGCCCCGTCGTCTACGGGCTTCTTGCTCCCTAAGTCCTCCCAAGCGTAGTCAAGGGAGGTCGTTGCACATGGGCGCGGGCATATCCTTCGAGACATTCCCGCCGCGCTGCTCTGAACCCCCACCTGTCGGCCTTGGAATCCTTCAAGCATAGGGGTTCGTGGGGGGATAAGAAGCTGGAGCGATTGGATTAGTTATGAGGAAAATCCAATTGCGGTGGGGGAAGAGGAGAAGGCGTAAGCAGTTATTCAGGTTATAACACGGAGTACGTCGTCGCTCATGTGACGATGTACTCCTTTGCTTTGTGTCCAGGAGTATCGAGGTCAATTTGCACGTGCATGCGATTCCACTTGATTCACAACCTCACGCGCGAGAAACAGCGGGGTCATCCCTCGTGTGGTCCTTAAAACGGGAGAGTCGACAAGGGACTAATTCGCTTCTTGATTCCCGATGGATTATTTCACTTGCAGCCAGACGCGCAATCAGCGGCGCCAGCGTAATTGCAGAATGCATCACTGTCAGATAAAGTCCCTTTATGTGATCATGGAAGCCCACGATCGGATAGCCGTCTTCAGGCATGGGTCTCATCCCGACCTGGATGCTTTCCAGTTCCAATTGATTCCCGCCCTTCAGACTGCGACGCAACGTCTCGAACGCTCGCTTGCCGACCGCCTCTGGCCCGTTTTCTTCCGACTCGTCGATATAATCTTCCGCAGCCAGCAGCGTTTGATCCGTCAGTTGACGCGCTTCAAATTGCGCATTTGAGATTAATGTGCGTATCAGCTTATTCGCAGTTTTCATCCGAATCAGAATGGAAGGCGACGGCGTTACCGGCACGGGACAACCTAACGGGTCGCAAAGTTCGGGTATGCCTGTACCTGCGGCCAATACCACGACATCCGACTCCAGAAAACCCTTGGACGTGTGGACACCGACCAGGCAGGAATCTTCTTGCTGCAGCTGTGTAACGTTGGTACCGAACTGAACCTTTGCTCCGTACTCCCGCGCTTTGCTCAACAACAGATCCGTTAACCTTATCGGGTCCACCGCACCTTCTTTGCTGACAAACATCGCTTCATCCGGATATTCCTTCAGATTCGGTTCCAATGCCTCAAGCTGCTCCCGGTTTAATTTTTGAAAACGGAGTTGCTCCCTTAGGGGCGGATTGTCCCAAGTCAGCGCCCCGTGCCAATGAATTTGCAGTCCGGACAAATCTTGCTGAAGCGCATGATATTCTTCACAAGCCGCATCGTACAAATGCCAGTATTCGGGAGCCACCCTATGCGTCGTATGTATCCAGGCAAACGATTTTTCCGTGACTTCACGAGCCGCGGCGGGGTGTCGTTCAATAACGGTTACATCTTGATTTCGTTTGGCCAGATGATAGGCCACGGACGCCCCGACAATTCCTGCGCCAATAATCACGATTTTTTGTTTACTCAATAATGACTCCCCCTTTGTCACCTTATTGTAGCATAGGCGTTATCATAATCCGACGTCATAACATATGAGGACAGCTGGAGCGATTGAGTCAGCTACGCGGACAATCCGGTGGCGACGGGAGACGAGTAAGAGCCGAGAGACCGCGTGGAAAGCGGGTTTGGGGCTGTGACAGGCTGCCGATGGGTAGTCTGTCACAGCCCTTTTTGGGCTTTCCGTTCGACAGACTGCAAACATAAAGTCGAAAAAGGCAGTTGCGGGTATGCTTTAAACAAACAACTTGTGTTTATGGAAATTTTTTTCTATAATCAATAATGAACGGAGGTTCATTTATGGTTCAAGTTTTGAAAGAGGAATTGAGGCAAGCGGTTATCAAGAGTGCTCAAGTTGAGTTTGCTCAATTCGGATATGCGGGGGCATCCATGAAAAGAATCGCGGCCCAGACAGGTATCTCCGTTGGGAACTTGTACAGATATTATAAGGATAAAGAAGACTTGTTTGATTCCGTTATATCGCCGGTGTACCATGAGCTGGAAACGCTGATAAGCAATCATCATGCTCAACCACACGGTCAAGGGAATATCTTTGAACTTATCGTTGAAGCTTTAACGAATATCGTCGTTGAATACCGTACGCCACTCTTGATTTTAATCGATGGTGCTAGAGGCACCCGGAACGAAAACGCCGTTCAGAAATTTCACCAAATGATGGCGGATAATGTAGCTATGCATTTAGCGGATTACAGCAATAAGGGCGGGGAGGGCTTGAAGCCGCAAGTCGCGTGGCCTGTTGCTGTTGCATTTCTACAAGGATATTTTGAGATTATTAGGCTCCATGAAGGAACCGAAGATTGCAAAAGAATGGTTCGCCAATATTTGTTGGTTTGGTTTCAAGGTCTGCAAGCTATTCTTTAAAAAGGATTACGATTTTTTTTGCTTCAATAATGAATTTAAGTTTATTTATGGAGGGTGTAAATGAATAAGTCTATTCGTCAACACCAGACAAAAGACGGATTTATCTTAGAGTACAGCATTGTCGGCCAAGGAGAACCGGTTTTGGTTCTGCACGGGGGCCATTCGAGTTGCTATGGAGAATTAGGCAGAAACGAACTCGCGGCTCGTCACTTCTCTGTCATTACTCCTTCGAGGCCAGGTTACGGCAGAACATCCAAGGAACTTGGAGAATCGCTTATTGTCGCATGTGATTCATATATCGAGCTGCTTGATGAGTTGCAAATTCCCCAGGTCAATGTTATTGCTATGTCCGCCGGAGGCCCGAGCGGAATTCATTTGGCATCCAGATTTCCAAATCGAGTAAGAAGCCTTGTCTTGCAATCCGCCGTAACCCAATGCTGGTTAAGTCCTGACGACAAGCTGTATAAATTTGCTCAATTCTTGTTTCGGCCTCCTATAGAAAAATACGTTTGGGCCATGATTCGACTTTTGAATAAGCTATTTCCGTCCTTTCTGTTGAGCAATATGATTCCCTCTTTTAGCAAACTGCCGAAGGAGGAGGTATTACCGCAAATCAATGATGCCGATCGTAGGAAATTTAAAAGCATTATAGCTCAACAGCGGTCAGGACACGGCTTTCTGATAGATTTGGTTCATACCGGTAAAGATGCGACTTCAGCACTTGCTGCCATCAAGTGCTCTACTCTAATTATGCATAGTATTCATGATGCATCCGTAAGTGTGGATCATGCTCGGCATGCTAGTCGACTAATACCGAACTCCCGGCTTTGCGAGCTTGACTTATGGGGACACTTGATTTGGCTTGGAACAGGTGCCGATGAAATGAATCGACAGTTGTTTTCGTTCCTTGAAGCTGCAAACGATCATCAACAGTCTGCAAACAGCTGAGACTTGACCGAACCAAAACCCATTCATCCCTTCGGTTCATCACTTTGCTTCACTTGGCCTTTTGTTGGCGATCCGTTCGGCTTGACTCAGCCACAGGAGTATACCTCGCCTTGGCTCAAACCATACTGTTTCACCAGCCGCGTTGTTCACGAGTTTCTTGCCCTTGAATCGCTCCCAAGCGTAGCCAAGGGAGGTCGCTGCACATGGGCGCTGACACATCCTCCGAGACATTCCCGCCGCACTGCTCGGAACCCCTACTTTTTGGCGTTGAAACTATTCGAGTATAGGGGTTCGTAGGGGGATAAGAAGCTGGAGCGATTGGGTCAGCTATGCGGACAATCCGGTGGTGACGGGGGACGAAGAATAGGCCGCCCCGCTTCACAGGCTGTTGCGGCTGCGGATTGAGAGGGCCGTGACAGACTACCGAGGGGCGGGCTGTTGATGGCCTTTTCGGGCTTTCGTTGGACAGCTTGCCAACAAGAGGTCGAAGAAAGCAGCTGCAGTAACTACGGAAATTAAGTTGCCGTCTCTTCCGTACTAGAGCAAAGCAGCCCATCCTCTGATAAGGAACGAGCTGCTTTTACTTTGTCATCTACACCATTCCCCAAATCGAGACATCTGCAGGTCTCTCTATTCAGGTGCTGAAAAATGCAAATGGGTTTTATGTTCTCGTTTTAACGGCAAGCCCACTGAACGATATAGGCCCGACAACATCTGCTCTTGTATTTGCAGTAAGGTTTTCTGCTGTGACTGTATAAACATGGGTGCCCGTTCTTACATTTCTATCTTCCGCCTGGAACGTAACTGCATAATTTTGCTCAGAACTAGCAGATTCGATACCTTGTTGTGTGTTGAAAATCTCTTTCCCATCGCGGAAGATTCTAAATAATATTTGGGCAACGCCAGTGACACCTCGAACACCGACGGTTGCTACCAAATCTACCCGATTAGGTTGAGAATTCCTTGGAATAAGGATTGTGATTGTTGCAAGACGAGATCTTGCTGGTGAACGTCGGATAATAAATGAGTTTGCTAAGTTGAATTTGCGGCGCGGCTGAACGGCAGCTTTATCGAGAATACGTACCAAAATATCAACTCCTATTGATTGATATCTGTAATATATTCTGGGCAAGCAGAGAAAGATTGGGCAATTCTTTAATCTGCTTTGATTTGAGGCAAATACACTCACAACCCATCCACCCCTTAGGGAGGCATTTCCCGAGGGTGCTCCTGACCCCTATTCGCGTACAGCAGCGTTTTCATTCCTTTAGCATTGCAGGCATCGCTTATTGTTGAATGAGAGCCCTCCATGTTAAAATTACGTTAGAAAAACCGAGCACGCGGACATTCAGCTTACATAATCGGTTTTTGGATGGATATTCCTTCAAGATAATGATTGGAACCCAAACTCACCTTCGGCGTCTACCTATAGGGTGGGTTTTTGCTTTATCTTACTGATGATGGCTTTCAGGTAAAGGAGAACGATCGTCTTGATCATTGTGCAGCTCTGCTACTTCGGACTCTTGTTTTGGTTCGGCTTATACATGGTTAATCGCGATGTAAGAAACATTCGGCTATTGCTGGCCGGTCTCGGCGTAATTGTTTGCTCGCTTGGTTTCGGGGTGACTTTACTGATGCCCTATAGCCAAGGGGACCCGTATATGGCGCCGCCGCTCAGCACGGTACGGGACATCTGCTTTTATCTGCCCTTGGTATTGTGGCAAGGTGCCGTTCTATCTGCTGTCTCCCGAGAGGAGCGGAACGTATTATGGCAGCTATGGAAGTATGGGCTGACGGGGTTGACAGTAGGCATCGTGATTTGGCTGGCCTTCGCTGCTAATCCGGACATATACTTCGTTTCCGGCAAAGCAGCAGTATATGTGTTTTTTATCCTGATAACGGCGCTTTCCATATGGGGGGCGGTGTCCGGTGGGACAAAACGCCCTTCTCCCTTCTATGTCTTTAATTATGTGCCGCTTTTTGTATTTGCCTGTATGACGTCTTTGAATCTATTTTTTCCTGAGGCTGCATGGAATAAGTGGACGCTTGTGGCCAACAGTGCCGGAATGCTGCTGTTTGGCGCATATACGATAGTCAAGGAGATCAGGGAGCAGGGGGAATCCTGGCTACCCGATTTGTTCCGGTCTCTCGATTATTCCGTCTTTTTTACACTCATTTTTTCCGGCCAGGTTGCGCTTGTTATTTTACTCGGAACGGGGACGGGATTCGATTTTGCGACGCTGTTGTTATTGATGGTCAGCATAATGGTTTCCATTGCATTCCAAGTGTTTGTATATCCGATTCGGGCTTTGCTCGACAACATTGCTCTAATGACGTTCCCGAAGCTGCGCACGGAACGCTCCAAACTGCGTTTGGTCGAAAGCGTTCAGGTCCGTATTGATGACGATGCGAATCCGGAGGAGATGGACAATGAGGAGTTCTACCGTCATATCCGGCGAGCGACTAGTAACTTGGGGAACTTGGAGCGATTGGCGGCAAGTCCGCTGGCGCAATTGGCGCTTATTGACGAGCGGCTTCGGAAATGCGGGGCGGCGGATGGTGTAGTGGAACGTGCTAACGAGCTTAAGTCTTTGCTTATCGAAGGTATATTACAAATGAAGCCACGCCCGGATGAAGCGTTCGGCACGACGGACGAATGGAAATTTTATAATGCTTTGTATTTTCCTTACGTCGCCGGCATTAAGCCGTATAGCGTGCGTTATTCGAACAATCAACTGGACGCTCCTTCCAAAGAAGCTTTGGAGTGGTTCCGTACCTGTGTACCCGAGCGCACTTGCTATAATTGGCAGAACGCCGGCGCGCGTCTTATTGCGACAAGTCTAAAGGAGAAGAATGCCTTATTAAGGCGGAATAAAAATGAATGACATGGATGGCGGTTGTTTCCTAGGGAATACCCAGGGAAGCGGCCGTCTTTTTTTGAACGAAAATAGGCAAGAATGGCACCAAACGGCAGTGAAAAGTATGGTTCTGGCAGTCGTTTGTGGGCTAACCTCGGTGTTGTCAGGCACAACCCAACCATTAGGAGGAATGTACAATGTCACAAGCAAGCATCCAAACCGCAAAAACGGCACATCAATTGGTTATCGGATCCATTCAAGCGATTCCGGAAGAAATTTACGATATTACGCCCGCAGGATTCAATAATACGGTTCGTTGGAACACCGGCCATATCGTTACCATGCTGAATTGGTTTCTCTCCGCAGGTCCGGCGTTAAATACGAAGCTGCCGGAAAGCTATGCCGGCTTATTTATGACCGGAACGAAGCCGTCGGACTGGACCGTCACGCCTCCGTCGAAGTCGGAGCTGATTCAATTTTTATCCGCGCAGCTTGACGATCTGTCCAATCTAGACATCGAGTCGTTGAATGCACCTTTGAGCGCGCCGTTTGAAATGGGGCCGCTGAAGTTCGAGACGGCAGGCGAGTTGTTTAACTTCGCTTTTATCCACGAAGCCGTGCACTTGGGAATCATTTCTTCACTTGTGAAAGCCGTACAAGCCGATCATTAATCGCCCCGAAAGAAAGAGGTGTTCAATATGAAACCAAATGAAGCAGGAACGCCGACAGGAGAAACTCTCATCCGTAAAGTTTTGCTGACGAATGCCGTTTCGTCCGGGATATTCGGGCTGCTGTTATTGGCCTTTCCCGGGTATGTCGCCGAATGGACGGGATTAGAAAGTAGAACCGCCTTGGTCGAAACCGCGGTTTTTCTACTCTTGTTTGTCGCATTTCTCGTTTGGACCACATCCAGGAGTATGGTTCCTCCAATGGCGGTGCTTGTCATTGCCGTGATCGACATTCTTTGGGTCGCCGGCAGTGTGATTCTGCTGGAGGATAAAGGAACTACGGGGACGATGACCGTTTTCGGTATCTCGGTAATTCTTTTGGTTGCTGCGGTAGTTGGCGTATTCGCGATTTTCGAGGTAATGTATTGCTGGCGCAACCGTTACTTCCGAAGAAATTAATCCGATAAAGCGCAGCATACCGGGTCTCGGGGGAAATGGAAAGGAGCCGCAAATCTTGCGGCTCTTAAGTCCCGAACGTTAATCATCTTGGTTTCGAAAGGGTCAACTCCCGTATAATTTCGATGCCGTCCCGGTCTACTTCTTCAAAACCTAATGAAGCATATAAATGGGACGCCCGTTCGTTTTCGGCCCGATGCCCGAGTGCGATTTTGTCGCAGCCGTGCTTTTCGTGGATGTAACGTACCAGCTCCTCCATGCCGGACCGGCCCAAGCCGTTATGCTGGAACTTATGATCGATCATATAGGCCATGATCCAGTAGCTCCCATCATCAGGATCGACGGCGTAGACCGCAAATCCGATTAACTGTTCGCTATTGTACATGGCAAGAGGAGTGAAGCCGCAATAAGCCGACTCGGCAAGCCAATACACAACCGGAACAGGAAATACGTTCTTCTGCTCGTCCGTAACTACAAGCTCGGTGCAGTCATACCAGTTGTTCTCATCAACAGGCTTGAGTTCGACGGTTGGTCGGTAACGTTCACCTATCCGATCGCATGCCCCTATGAGCTTCTCTTTAAGCTGAACGGCCCGCTCCGGTGAGTCAGGATCCTCCATATCCTCAACGCTGCGGAGGCTCTTTGTATTTTTGTTCCTATTCAAACAACATCACTCCTTCAGGTCATGTGGGGATATAAAAGCTGCATGCTGATTGTCTGTTCCCCTATGAACCATCGTGGGATAATTTTGCATGGTTATCAAGGTTTAGTTTAGACTAATCCAATTTATCCAAAACCAGTCTGCAACAATCCCGTTTCCCTTGACATTCCCCCAAGCTTTTAGGATAATAAGAGTGATATCGTTGATATATCAACTAATAGCGTCAGGGTGAGCGAATGGAACGGGACATGGAAGAGCATATCGGTTTGATGATCCATATGGCGGATTTGGAGATTACCAGCTACTTGAAGAAACGGCTGGCTCCCATGCAGCTTGCTCCGGAACAGCATCTGGTGATCGCGCTTCTCATGAGGCAGGAGGGCTTGTCGCAGAACGAGATCGCGGAACGCCTCAGCAAAGACAAATCCGGCATTACGCGAATGCTTGCCAGTCTGGAGAGCAAAGGATTTATACGCCGTTCTCCCAGTGCGGGCGACCGCCGCTCGATTGAAGTGTATTTGACCGATGAAGGACGGGCGCTAAAAGCAAACGTGGAAGAGATCAGCAGCCATATGAAACAGCATCTCAGAGCAGGCTTTACGGCCGAAGAGACGGCCGAGCTGAAGAGGCTTCTTACAAAGGTCCGCGAGAATGTGCGTAAGCGGTAGCCCGGCGCTCGCTCTTGTTTATCTTTTGGTTGATATAGCAACTAAAACTACACATCGGAGGGTTCGCTTATGAAAATCGCAGCAGTCATCGGAAGCAACCGCAAAAACTCATATAACCTGAAGCTTGCAGAGTATGTGCAGAAGACCTTCAAAGACCGGCTCGACGTGGAAATCGTCCGCGTAAACGATCTGCCGTTTTACAACGAAGATATCGAGTTGACTCCGGACCAGTCGGTGCTGGATTTCCGCGGCAAAATTGCGGGCGCCGATGCCGTGCTTTGGGTTACGCCCGAGTATAACTACTCGATCCCCGGCGTGCTGAAAAATGCCCTGGACTGGCTGTCGCGCGGTGACCGGGTGATGATCGGCAAGCCATCCTGGATCATGGGCGCTTCGATGGGGCTTCTTGGCACCGTGCGGGCACAAGAGCATTTGCGCGATATTTTGTTCTCGCCGGGAGTTTCTTCCGTGCTTCTCCCGGGCAACGAAGTGTACGTAGGCCTTGTCCATGAAAAAATCGATAAAGACGGCAACCTGCATCACGAGCCTACCATTGAGTTCCTGAATGTCGTTGTGAACAATTTTATTAACTGGCACGGCAAGCTGTACAAAAATTAATTCGGAAGCCGGCACTATCCCGATCCGAGTTTTGAGGGATCTTCTCTCTAAAAGGCTGCATGAGGTACGCAAAGTACCCATGCGGCCTTTTTATTTTTCCTGAATCCCCATTGACAGGAGAGAAGATTATTTGGTAAGTTTTTATTGTCAATAAAAACTGACAAGTCAAATGGAGCTGACATGTATGGAAAAACAAAATGACATTATGGTGCTAACGAATCTCGAACAGTTGAAATCTTTGAGCGATCCGCTGCGTATCGAAATTCTGTGCCTGCTGGTGGAGGAGGCACGGTCGGGGCAGCAGCTTTCCCAGCAGATGGGGGAATCGCGGTCGAAAGTCCACTACCACCTGCAGGATCTGGAGAAGAACGGCTTGATTCGGCTGGTGGAGGAGAACCGCAAGGGGAACATGACCCAGAAGCTGTATCAGGCCGTGGCGAAAAGCTATATTCCGTCTACGGAACTGCTATCCTTCCACCATGAATACGGGGAGAGCCGCCGGCTGATGACGATATCCGCTCTGGACCGGGCCAAGAGCCGCGCCCTGGCGGCCCCGGAGAACGCCTTCCTGACGGATTCCGAAGATCACAGGAAATGGCACCGCATAGCGAGCCAGACCGAGGTGAACATTCCGAAGGAAAAGTTTAAGAAATGGGTCGCGAAGTATCACGAGCTGATCCAGGAGCTGAACCGGATGGCGGAAGAAGAGGTTTCGGAGGAGGAGATGGATACTTTTTATCTGATGACGGTAGCGTTCCAGATCGACGAGCCGTATTTCAAAGGGGAGAAGGAAGATGAGTAGCTTGGAGGCCCGAATCCAAGCGGAGAGGATGCCCCGTCCGGCATCGTCGCTTTTCCGGGAAAGAGCGTTCACGATGTTGTGGCTGTCTACGATTTTCTCCGGCCTCGCCCTGAACATGTTCTATTTCGCGGAAGCCTGGTACGTGGTGAACGTCTTGAACATGGAGGCTTCCCTCGGCGTTATTTATCTGATCGGGACGCTGCCCCGCGTCTTGTTCATGGCGATCGGGGGCGTGCTGGCCGACCGTATCAGCCCGTCGAAGATCATGTTCGTGTCGACGATAACCAAATCGGCGCTGCTCGCCGTCCTGGTTCTGGTTCTGGTGGAGGGCGGGGGAATCGGATTGGGAGCCCTGACCGCTTTCGCGCTGCTGTTCGGCATACTGGACGCGTTCTTTTGGCCCGCTTCGGGTTCGATCGTCCCGTCCATCGTCTCCAAAGAGGAGCTAACGAGGGCCAACTCCATTATCCAGACGACGAATCAGTCCACCTCGATATTCGGGCCGATGATCAGCGGTTTTGTCATCGTCGCTTTCCGGTATGAAGGGATCTTCGGCCTGATTACCGTACTGCTGGCGCTAGGTGCCCTATTCGCGCTGCTTGTCCGCGTGCGGAAATCCCCATCGCCGGACACGAGAGCGGAACGGATTCCGATGCTGACCAGCGTCAAGGAAGGGATCGGCTACGTCCGTCAGGCACCCATATTGAAGGCATTTGTGCTGAAGACGCTGTTTTTGAATCTGTTTTTTACCGGTCCCTTTGCAATCGGCATCCCGGTTTTCGTCAAACACGTTCTGCACGGGGAGACACTCGATTTCAGTATGCTGCAATCCTTCCTGGCGGGAGGAATGCTGGTCGGCTCGATTGTGCTGGGCATTCTCAACTTGAAACGCCGGAGAGGCTTGATTAGCGTTCTGGCCCAGTTAGGCCTGTCGTTCAGCTTTCTCGCGCTGAGCATGGCCGGCACACTGTGGACCGGAGCCGTGTTCGCCGCTTGTATGGGAATCTCGATGGGAATCTCGAACATCTGCGCCATTTCCGTGATCCAGAATCATGCCGACCAAGCCTATATCGGTCGTGTGATGAGTATTCAGACCATGTCTTCCATGGGACTTACGCCTATTTCATACGGTTTGACTTCACTGCTTCTCAGCGTTGGTGTAGGAATACAGAACATTGTAATGGGCGGCGCTCTTCTCCTGCTCGCCTTTACCTTCTGGCTGATCGTTAAAATTCCGTCTTTACGGAAAGCGGACTAAAGACTACTTTCAGAAAGCGGCCTCGCTGAATTGCAGAGTGCTTCCAAGCGCTAAATCGGCGGGCCGTTCCATTTTTTTATGCAGTTCTGCCGATCTAACCTTGTTTACTGCGCACGTACTCCTCCGGAGATTTGCCGATAACCGTTTTGAAATCTTTAATTAGATGAGCCTGGTCGTAATAGCCCAGATCTACCGCGAGCTTCGACCAGTCCGGCGATTCTCCCGCATCCGCCGATACGGCGGCATCCTGGAGCCGGTATCTCTTGATAACCCATTTTGGGCTGACGCCGACATACTGGCTGAACATCCGCTGCATCGTTCTTGCGGAGATGCCGAACCTGGCTCCAACGTCCTCAACCCGGTTGATTTCCCTGTGTCCCGCAATATAATCGATCACCGAATTGACGAGTTCGATTTGTTCGTCAGCCGGCGGCCGCTCTCTAATGAAAAAGTCATCCACGAAGCGGACCTTCGCCTCTTCATCCGGTTCGGAGAAAAGGGCTTCTTCCAGCGGAAGGCAGCTTCTGCCGAAAACCTTCTGGAAGGGCAGGCTGCGGTTGACCAGCTCCGAAGCCGGCTGCCGGTAAAACGGATAAAACCCGCCCGGCCGGAACAAAACGCCGAATACTTCTCCTTTGCCCTCAAGAAGCTGCGACATTTTCCCCTTATTCGTCCCATAGATCCGCGTGTTGTCTTTTTCGAAAACCAGATTAAAGCATGGAGGCTGGAGCACCTCCTGGGTATGGGATGGAAGTCCTCTCAAGTCCCAATGAATCAGCCAGTAATGCCGGATAAAAAAAGCCAGCTCCGGAGCGGGCAATCTTCGGGAAATGGTGAACTTTTGCCGGCCCTTTTCGTAATTCAAGATGCCTTTGTTGACGACGACCGGGTTCTCCTCGGGTTTCATGCGGACCCGCCTCCGTTCAAGATGAAGTCTCAGGGAAGATGTCGCTTTTTTACAATCGCTTTGCGCCGTGGCCCTGTAAAGTTGATGGTAGCAAAACGGCCAAGCTATCACAAGACGCCGACACTAGGCTAGGGAGGAATCTTCAATGGATCTCACTTATCATTTTTATATCGACGGCAGCCCGGAGCAGGTGTGGGATGTTTTCGTAACACCGGAGAAAACCCGTAAAATCTTTTTCGACTGTGTGATCGATTCTTCTTATGTCCCCGGTGAATCTATCCGGTATATCGGACCCGGCAATGACGGCGAGCAGACCGTCCATATTTACGGAGAAGTGCTGGAATACGAACCGAACCGTATCCTTAGTTACATTGAACACCCCGGTCCTTCGTATTATCCGAATCATGCGGATATCACTACGCGGGTAACCATTAAGCTGGAGCCGGTCGGCGGCTGCACCAAGCTGACCCTGATCAACGATGAGTGGGTCGAAAATCATCCTTCCTACACAAAGGCGGACCCCGCATGGTGGATGCTGCTGAGCGCCATCAAAACGTTCGTGGAGACCGGAAAGAAACTGGATCTCGGCTGGTAAGGCAGAGAAGGGCGGGGTTCCGTATAGAACCATCCTGCAGGAGTAAGTGAAGCGTTTCCACACAAAAAAAGGCCGTGCAGGCTGAAGCCTGCACGGCCTTTAATCACCCGCTGATCTCAGCGGGATTATTTTTGTAAGCCGACAGCAGGGGAGCTCTACGGCTCCTCTGCTGTCGGCATTTTCATTTTTTAATGAAACGTTTGATTGAAATTAGTGATGATGACGTTCCTCGAAAGTTTGACAGCAGGTGTCGGTGATGCCCTCGGCGGAATCCTGATGCCCGGAATCGTAAGGCAGACCGTCCCGTTTTTGCGGTTGTGGCTTGTTCGAATGAGCGTTTACTTCGATCATAATAACTTCCGCACTGCAGTTATTGCCCTGCTCCCAGTATTCGCAGTTGGCAATGCTGCACTTCACCATTGGATTTTCCATGTTTATCACCTCGTACTTCTATTTACCCGAAGAACGGAGCTTTAAACAGGGGGAGAGCCATCCGGAGAAAATCCGGCCGGACCCGCACCGGCATCAGGTTTAGCCTCCGCCAGCATGTGCTTGTAAATCTCGATCGCTGCCGCGCGTGAGCTCTTCAGATCGACAATCGCGTCCGCCTGCGGCTTGTGAATTTCCTTATCGCTCAGATGAGCGATATGGGGAAGCCACCGCCGGATGTACATGCCCGTCGGATCATGCGTCTCCGACTGGGTGACGGGGTTCATGACGCGGAAGTACGGAGACGCGTCGAAGCCGAGCGAAGCACTCCACAGCCAGCCGCCCCGGTTGAGCACGTTGTCGTAATCGGCGAGCTTGCGCCGGAAATACCGTTCACCCAGCGTGAAGGGACACCGCAGGTTCTTGGTCAGGAACATGGCCGTCACCATCCGCAGCCGGTTCGGCATGTGCCCCGTGGCGTTCAGCTCCGCCATGGCCGCATCCACGACCGGAATGCCGGTCTGCCCCCGGCACCACCGCTCGAAGAGCGTGTCCTCCAGGCCGGAGAAATCGAATTTCTTCTCGTAGACGAAGAAATCCGGGTTATAGACGGCCTGGTACAGGTAGAAGTCGCGCCACGCCAGCTGGCGCGTCCAGGCTTCGTGCCGCTCGCTGCCGAGAGCGGCTTCATACGCCCGGCGCACGGAGAGCGCGCCGGTGTTCAGGTGGCGGCTGATCCCGCTGGTCGTCTCGAAGGCGTACCGGTCTCTTTGCGCTTCATAAGCGCGGAGACCTCCTTCGAGAAAATCGCTCAGAGTCTGAGCGGGATCAGGCGCCGTGCCTGCCGCTTCCGGGTCCAGCGGAAGCGGAAACCGGGCGGACCAGGCTTCGCGGTCCGGCAGCGGCCGTGTCTGCAAATCGCGCACGGTGACGGCAGACGACGGCCGGAAAAAAAGGTGCATGTAAGCGTTCCATTTTTTATAAAAAGGGGTAAATACCTGGTAAGGGGTGCTGCGCTCCGCGAAGTGCTGGAAGTCTCCGAAATCGGCGAGCGTATGGTCGATCAGCGTGGTAACCGGAACGCCGCGGGCGGAAGCTGAAACCTTCAGTTTGCGGTCACGTACTAATGCGTAGGGCGTAACGTCGCCGTGCAGGACGATTTCTTCAATCGGCAGCTCGGCCAGCAGCTGATCGACCACGGCATGAGGCTCGCCGGCAAGCACTTCCAGATGAGCGCCCGCTTTCCGGTATTCGCGGATGAGCCTGGAGACGTGACGGAGGAAGTTGACTCCGCTGTGTTCCCGGTCCCGGCCGTCGCGCAGAAGGAAGGGGTCCAGAATCAGGATGTGCAGGCTCGGACGCCCCAAGCTGTGAATGTAATCAAACGCAGTGAGGTCGTCAATCCGCAGATCTTTGCGATGAATAAAAAGGATCATAATGAAGGGACGCTCCTTACTTTTTCGTCTAACTTCATAGTAACAGGAAATCCGGCGCAAATGAAAAGAAGCCCGGCAAGCCAGGCTGCAACCTGGATTACGGGGCTCCCTTTCGGGTATATGCTGCGTTCCATTACGAGTGCGTCTTACTAGTCTGCAGTGATCTTGTTAAAAAGGTCATCGCCGATAACGCGGCGTGCAGAAACGTATCGTTTCGCATAGTAAGATTCGCTCAAGTCACTCTTTGTAACACCTTTGTTCGTAGCGGAGTGGGCGAACTTGTTGTTCCCGATGTAAATACCTACATGGGAGATGCCTTTTCCGTCGGTGTTAAAAAATACAAGGTCACCCGGTCTCAGATCGCTTTTCGCAACCGAGGATCCTTGGCCGTTCTGTGCTTTTGAAGTGCGTGCCAGATCAATGCCGAACCGGTCAAATACGTAGGACGTGAAGCCCGAGCAATCAAAACCGCTGGTCGATGTGCCCGAATACTTGTAAGGCGTCCCTACCAATCCGTCAATCGTGGAGCTGAGCGTCGACTTCGCGGAAGCGCTGCCGATTTCCACACTCAAAAACAGGGTCAAGCTCAAAACAAACAACAAGACTTTCTTCAACTGTGTTGCTCCTTCCTGTGCCTACGAGGTTAGCTGGAGGGTTCGGTAGAAGGTCCCCTATGATCCCTTTGTTGCAAGATCAATTCACCCAGAGTGGATCCCCCGTTTTCTTCCTTTCGTCTAAGAAGAAATTCGGCAATCTTTTTCTGTTCGACACTAAATATTCGCCATAGGTCCAGAAATTCCTTCCAAAAAACTAAAAATAGTTACAAAAAAGTTTCAAAAGCAGTTATTTAGTCGGATTTCAGGGCAAAAAATAGATCAAAAAACCCGCCTTCTTGTATAAAAAGGGCGGGTTTTCCATGTCTTTCAGCTTAGAGGCAATCTAAGTTTTCGGCTGATCCGGAAACTTCACGCGCAGCCCCGGTTTCGTTTCGGCAAGCAGTTTTTCCTGCAGGGCGTTGAGGTCTTCCTGCGTTTTCAGCTCGCCTTTTTTGACGAGGTACTCGATCGTCTTTTGCTGGAGGAGATATTTGGCGTACTGGTTGACGGTTTTAGGATCGGTCCAGTAGGTTGCTTCGGTCAAACCGGCGCTTTTGTAGAGCATCTCCTTCAACTGAGCCGCTTCGGGACCGGCCGCTTCCAGCGCTTTGCGCTGCTGGTCGATAGCCTGCTTCACTTCGGCTTCTTTGACTTTGACGCCGCGCTTCTGGCCGTAACGGACGAAGAGCTCGTCCTTAAGCATCAGATCGAGAAGCTGGTCGTTGGTCAAATTGTTTTGAGCGCCCTGCATTTGAAAGGCCAGGTCGACTTCGGCTTTCATTTTGTCGAAAGCCTGGTTGGAGATGCGGACGTCGTGACCGATCGCCACAACCTCTTTGGCTTTAACGTCGGACTGTCCGTAAAAGAACGACCCGGCGGCGACACAAAGGCCAATTACTGCCGCCACGACGGTGCTTGTCCGTGGGGATATCATCGGTAATGCCTCCTTTTATCTTCTATCTTTCCATGATAGCTGAAAAAAACGCAAATGGAAACTAAAAACCCCCTGGCCGGTGAACGGCAGGGGGAGACGGATATCGCGCCGGAACAATCCGGAACGAGAACGGTTAAGAAGAGGATCAGCGTATGTGATTCGTCTGTTTTGCCGCCCGGCTTACGGGCAGAAAACCAGGCTTTCTAGGTGCGGTAGCTTTCCCAGATTTCACGCTGCGCGGCGATGGACCACATTTTTACAAAGGTGCGGACCAAAGGGTATATCTGGTGGATAATGAGGGCCGTCAGGCCTGCCCATATGTAGGATGCATAAGTCGCCGCGACGGCCAGAAGGAAGCCGAGCAGGACAAGCAGCAGGGCATTGCCCGCGATTCGTAAGCCTTGGCGGAACACGACCGGAAGCACCGAGAGAAGTCCTCGTCGATCCTCGGAGGCCCGGCCGAACTGCAGGAACAGGAAGAGGAGCTGAACAAGCAGGGCATACACGGCATAGAGAGCCGCCCAGGGAAGCATGGACAGAAGGAGCTGCTCGAATCCGTAGGCTTTGTTGAACAAAGCAAGCGCTTTGGGAGCCAGCCAGTAGAGCGGCGCAAGCATCAAGACCGTTTGAAGGAGATAATAGAGGAAGAAGGGCAGCAGCAGTTCGCGGATTCCTTTCATAAACCGGTAGCCCGCATTCATCTGCCGGTGTTCCAGAGAGTACAGCACGCCGGCGTTCAGCATGGGGCTGATCAGCATCCGGACGGCCAGCAGGATGAGAAGCCATTCGAGATACGGCTGGATGAGATCCGTTTTTACAAGCCGGAACTGGCTTTCCATCAAGAACAAATGAACGGCGCTCTGGGGCTGATCGCTGGCCGGATAACGGTGGAGCAGGGGAACGATAATGGATTGGACCCATTTATAAAGCAGAATCCCCCAGGCAAACTGGTACACATACAGCACGCAAACGGCGAACGGCTGCTTGAGGGCGGCCGTCAAGCCTTGTCGAAGATAGCGGAGCATCTCATCACCTCACCAGGCTACAGTATCGAACAGCGTTTCCAGCAGTTTGACGACGCCGAGGGTCCAGCGGATTCTCCACGTGGTGTCGACTTCGGTTTTCATATAGTTGTTGATATGCCGGTTTTCGAGCTTCATGGTGTATTTGGGATCCAGGGAAACCCAATCCACCGGGGATTTATGGGTCAGCTTGTATTCGATCTGCTCGCCCTGTCCGTCCCAGACCTTCTCTGTCGTCGAACCGTCGGCAAAATGGAACCGGATCGGCACAGCCGGTACAGTGCCTCCGAACTTGCGGACCAGCACGCTGCTTTCGTACAACGTCTGTCCCGACTCGTTCGCCTGGCGGATGCGGATGCTATCGACCGCATAGTCGGTCATCATGCTGCCGTATACATACTGATCGAAAAACTCCGTCCATTTCGTTTTGGTGATTTCCTCCACGACCGTTTGAAAATCGCGGGTTCCCGGGTGCTTGAATTTCCAGCGCTGGAAGTATGTTTTCATAATGCGGTCCATCGTGTTCAGCCCGACCCGGTGCTCGATTTCCTTGAGGACCAGCTTGGCGCGGGTATACACGTTGTCGGCGTACTCGCCGTGGCTGCGGTAACCCCACGCATTTTTCTGCAGCGCGGCCGGAGAGGTGATATAGCTGGCTTCGACCGGAAGGTTGGGTTTCGACCCGTACTCCAGTTCCATCAGCTTATCCTCGGTGTAGGAAGTGAACCCTTCGTCCAGCCAGGCTTCCTCGAACTCGTTGGTGGCGACGAGTCCGTACCAGAACTGGTGGCCGATCTCATGGACGACGACCCGTTCGAGTTCCAGGTCGGGCGTCCCCTCGGAGGCTCCCCAAGCGGTAACGAGCGTGGGATACTCCATGCCGCCCGCCCCGTTAGCCTCTTCCGGAGGCACGACAACGGATAAGGTCGAGTACGGATACGTACCATACCACTGGGAGTATCGGCTCAGCGCTTTTTTGGCGGCGATCATATAGCGGGACTTGTACGGTTCATGCTTGGGGTCGAGGTACAGCTTGATCTTGACCCCCGGCAAATTGGGAGCGGCATAGGGCTCCTCAAACACCTTGAAGTTGGGCGAAGCGGACCAGGCGAAATCGTGCACGTCATCCGCATAAAACTGATAGGTTTTCTTGCCGGCTTCGACGGCCGGATTTTTGGTCGGAAAACCGGTGGCGGCCACGATGTAATCCGCCGGGACTTTCACACGGACATCGAAAATGCCGAAGTCCGCATAAAACTCCGAATTGCCGTGGTACTGGTGCAGGTTCCATCCTTCCGCGGTCCGTCCCCGGGTGCCGGCAGGCTCGTACACGGCAAGCTTGGGAAACCACTGTCCCGCCATAACGAAATCTTTCGTTACGCCCATGCGAGCGAACACTTGCGGAAGCTTGACCGCAAAATCCGTATGCAGCGTAATGGCGGCTCCTGCGGCGACAGGCTTCGGGAGCGTAATCTTGATCAGCGTCCGGTCGTCGGGGTTTCCGTCATCGGGCTGGACGAACTGCATGGCGGAGCTGAGGTCGGTTTCGTCCTCGGTTTTGATGCTGCGCAGTTCCATATCTCCGAAGCTGCCTTTTTTGGCTTCGTCTCCCCGCAGCTTGCCGCCGGATTCCTTCATAAAAGTCGTCTTTTCCGATGCGAAGGCATTCGGATAAAGATGCATGTACAGTTCCTGCACAGGCTGACTGCCCGGGTTCTTCCAGGTGACGGTCTGCTGGCCGAGGAGCTTTTGGTTTTCCGGGCTGTATTCCACATTGATGTGATATTCGACGATGCGCTTGCTGAGAGGCTGGTGGACACCTTCTCCTGTCGCCGGCGGCTGACCGATTGAAGAAGAAGGTTCCGCATTCACCGGGGAGACTGGATTCTGAGCGGTTCCGGACAGAACGGCCCGGCTTGTCTGGCCCGTCCTTTCTTCAGGGAAAGAAAGGAGCGAGTTGGCGAGGAAAGCTGCGCCCAGGAACGCGGCGGCTGCGGATACGAGCCAGGCTTTTTTTCGGTTGGCCATCTTTACTTTCATGATTTTCACCCCGTTGACAAGCATCTACAGCATGTATATGTTTGCATTCCGGGGATTATTAGCTAAAATAAATGAAGAAGAGCAGAATTATTTTTCTAGGAAAGCGTAGGTGCCTTTCATGGATTCCCATAAAGAAGAACCGAAGAAAAAACCGGCGGCGCTGAATATCGTCAGCACGAAGGTGAATCACAAAGGATTCGGGGCGGGTTCGATTGATCTGAGCAACGTATCCAGCCTTATCCTCGACGGAGACGAAGCTTATCTCGACATGGGCGCGCTGCACGCGAAGAGCCAGGTGGAGAAGCGGATTAAATTCTCGACGAACAAAGAAGACGTCCCGGACGGACGCCGCTGCTGGATCGTATGGGTGGCCGTGGACCGCTCCCCGGAGGGAACTTCCTACGGCGGAGTGACGGCTTGCGAGATGCTGATCGATACGGAAGCACGCAGAGGCTGGAAAATTCTAGCCGATCACGTGAACCGGATGGACGCCGCAATGAAGCGCAAGATCATGGTAGAAGGTCTGGATGAAACGGAAAAATCCGCGCTGCGCAAGGCTTTGATCGAGCATAACGAGGAATGGTGGAACCACTCTTCCGAGGAGCTTAAACAGGCGCTTGCCTAGCCTTGCGGAAAATGTGTACAAATTGTGTCATGGATTGTGAGACCCAGGGGAAGCGGGTATACTAACACTAGTGTATGTTACACTCATATACTAGGACAGCAAAAAGGCAGACTAAGGACGCTTAGTTCTGCCTTTTTGCGTTGGATATAAATGACTGCTCGCCCGGTTATTTCCTGTGAAAAGGCTTTCGCCGCTTGGAGAAGCTTCAATAAAAGAACCTGCTTCAAGCCTCGAAAGAAGCTGAACACAAATCCTGACCGGCTGGTATTAATCCGGTTGGGAAACAAAAAAGGCAGATGCGAGCCTGTGCTCGCATCTGCCTTTTTTCTGTTTTTTACCGGGAAAGGGTCTGCGGATGTTACCCTCAACGGAGGGAATTTGTCGCATCGCTGCCGATGCTGATTTCCGCTCTTGCTACTCGTTCCACCAGCGCTTCACATCTTCCCACCAGGAGCGCGCTCCGCTGCCGAACCCTTTGCCTTTGGCAGCACGGTTCGTGCAGTACTCCTTTGGCTCCGTGCCGGAAAGGAACGCCTCGTTGCGCGCGCCGGTCGTACAGTCTTCATTGGCGAGCTTGCCGCTCTTCGGATCAATGTAGACGGTCGTGACTCCCTCCGGCACCGGGAAGAGCTTAGGCGGAATCGCCTCCAGGACGGCTTCGGTGTAGCCGGCGAAGATCGGCGAAGCGAGATGCGATTCCGCCGTGTTGATCGCACGCCCTTTGTCGTAGCCGACCCAGACGGCGGTGGCCAGCTCGGGCGTGTAGCCGACCATCCACGCGTCGGTGTCGGTCGTGCCCGTCTTGCCCGCGACGGGCCGCTTGATCGTGGCGGCCACCCGGCTGCCGGTACCGCCATCCTCGAATACGCTCTCCATCATATGGGTGAGCACGTAAGCGGGCGCGGCATCGGCGACGCGTTCGCTTTTCGGCGCAGCCTGATAGAGGACGCTGCCGGCCATATCTTCGATCTTGATAATGGCCGTCGGCTCGACTCGGACTCCCTGGTTGGCCAGGGCGGAGAAGGCGGCGACCATCTCGTACGGACTGATCGGATAGGTGCCCAGCGCGAGGGAGGGCATCGGCTTCAGATCGCTTGTAATGCCGAACTTCCGCGCGTTGTCGATGACCTTCTGGGGACCGACCTTCAGAATCGTATCGACCGCAAAAATATTGTCCGACTTCGCGATCGCCCGGCGCATGTCGATGTCCGCATTTTCGTACTGGTCATTGTAGTTGCGGGGCGTGTAAGACTGCCGGCCCTCATCGTATTTGAAGACGGTCGGTTCGCTTCGGACCGTGCTGAGCGGCGTAAAGCCGTTCTGCAGAGCCGTCAGGTAGACGAACGGCTTGAAGGAGGAGCCCGGCTGGCGGGTCGTCGCAAACACGCGGTTAAACTGATTCGCTCCGTAATCCTTGCCGCCTACCATTGCTTTAACGTAGCCGGTTCGCGGATCGAGCGAGATTAGAGCGCCCTGAATCTCGCTTTCTTTGGGCAGCTGCTTGGCCATCTGCTCTTCCGCGATTTTCTGCGCTTTCAGATCCAGCGTCGTATAGATATTCAAGCCGCCTTGTTCGAACTGGTCTTCCGTGATGCCGAGCTTCTGCACGGCCAGCGTTTTGATATAGTCGCGGAAGTACGGGGCCTGCGAAGGTTTCTTCTCTACCAGCGGCTGAACGGTCAGCTTCTCCTGCTTGGCCGCATCCGCTTCCTGCTGGGTAATGAAGCCTTCCTTCGCCATCGTCTGGAGCACGACGTTTTTCCGGTCCATCGCATTCTCCATGTTATAGTAGGGCGAATAAAATTTCGGCCCTTTCGGCACGCCTACGAGCATGGCGCTCTGCGCCAGGGACAAGTCCTTGGCATGCTTGCCGAAGAACAGCTGGGAAGCCGCCTCGATTCCATACGTGGAATGGCCGTAGTAAATCTGGTTCAGGTAGCTTTCCAGAATCTGATCCTTGGTCAGCTGCATCTCCATCTGCACGGCATACACCGTTTCTTTGATTTTACGCGTCCAGGTGCGGTCATGATTCAAATACAAGTTCCTTGCCAGCTGCTGGGTAATCGTCCCGGCCCCCTGCACTTTGGACATGCTTTTCAGATTGACGATGGCTGCGCGCGCAATGCTTTTGACATCAAAGCCCGGATGACTGTAGAAGTTCTGATCTTCTATCGCGAGCGTCGCTTTAACCACATACACGGAAATGTCGCTGATCGGCACGATCTTGCGGTTCTGGCCGGAATCCAGCGTATCGATTAAAGCTCCGTTAACGTCAAAAATTTGGGACGTCTGGAGTACCTTCGTGACCGGAAGCGCCTGTGAGCGCAGATAGAGAAGGAACACCCCTCCCAGTACGCACAGGACCAGAAACGTCGTAAAGGAGAAAGTGAATCCCCGTTTTAAACGGTGAGGCCAGTTCTTGTCCGCTGGACCTGGCGGCTTTTTGTCGGGAGCGGCATTGTTTTCGGGTTCGTTCTGTTGGTCGTCGGCCAAGAGTCCCTCACTCTCCTTTCTTGTCGGGCCTAGCGGGTTCAAGCATGAGCTTAGGATAAATAATAGCGGCATATTACACAGTATGGAAAAGCTTTCCGGCCCCTATTCAGGTATTATCTCTTCCGCTTCCTAAAATTTCGTAAAACGGCCCGTCCGTCCTGCAAATTTCTTGCATTTCGGGTTCAATCCTCTATAATACAATTTGTGCGTGCAAACCCTCAAGGCGCAAGGCTCATTCCGCGCATGGATTTACCCGCTTGTGGTACAATGATGAGGATACTATTCAGTACGAAATAATGGAGCGGTCGGTCTCATTTCCGGGCTTGTCCGCATGCACTCCTTACATCACTATACTTAAGAAAAGAGGCTGGGAATATGGAACTTTGGTATACCGAGAAACAGACGGAAGACTTCGGCATCACCGCCAAGATTAAAGAAACGCTGGTGACCGAGAAAACCGATTTTCAGGATCTGGCCATGATCGATACAGCCGAATGGGGCCGCATGCTCGTTCTGGACGGCATGGTCATGACGACCGTAAGAGACGAATTCGTCTATCATGAAATGGTTGCGCATCCTGCCCTGGTTACCCACCCGAACCCTAAGAACGTTCTTGTGGTAGGCGGCGGCGACGGCGGCGTTATTCGTGAAGTGCTTAAGCATCCGAAAGTGGAAAAAGCCGTTCTGGTTGAAATCGACGGCAAAGTAATCGAGTATTCGAAGAAATACCTTCCCGAGATTGCCGGCGAGCTGGACAACCCTCGTGTCGAAGTAATCGTCAACGACGGTTACATGCATATCCACGATCACAAAAATACATACGACGTGATCATGGTGGATTCCACCGAGCCCGTCGGTCCGGCCGTGGAACTGTTCTCGAAAGGCTTCTACCAAGGCATCTATGATGCGCTTAAAGAGGACGGCATTTTCGTGGCGCAAACGGACAACCCTTGGTTCAAAGCGGACCTGATTCAAACGGTTAACCGCGACGTTCGCGAAATCTTCCCGATCGTCCGCGTTTACGGCGCGAATATTCCGACTTACCCAAGCGGTCTCTGGACATTTACCATGGGCAGCAAAAAATACGATCCGCTTCAAGTCGAAGAAGCTTCGATTCCCGAATTCGAAACGAAATACTACACGCCGCGCCTCCACAAGGCCGCGTTTGCTCTGCCTAAATTCGTTGAAGATCTCGTAAAATAAGGACCGTTTCCGAACAGAAAGGTGCGATGACCGCATGCGTTTAGACCAAGCTTACTCCGGTAACATTTTTATCGCCGCCTCCGAGGACTACGCGTCCTCCCGTGCCGTACTTTACGGAATGCCCATGGACTACACGGTCAGCTTCCGTCCGGGCTCCCGTTTCGGCCCTGCCCGCATCCGTGAGGTTTCCATCGGGCTGGAAGAATACAGCCCGTATCTGGATAAGAGCCTCGACGAGGTGAAATACTTCGACGCCGGCGACCTGATGCTGCCTTTCGGCAACGCGGGACGCAGCCTCGACATCATCGGCGAATACGTCCGCGGCCTTCTGAGCGACGGCAAGTTCCCGCTCGGTATGGGCGGCGAGCACCTCGTGTCCTGGCCGGTCATCCGCGAAGTGTACGCGAAGTACCCGGATCTGGCGCTCATTCACATCGACGCGCATGCCGACCTTCGCGAGCAGTACGAAGGCGAGCCGCTGTCTCACTCGACGCCGATCCGCAAAGCGGCAGAGCTTATCGGCGGCAAGAACGTGTACCAGTTCGGCATCCGTTCCGGTATGCGCGAAGAGTTTGAGTACGCGCGCAAGAACTTGAACCTTTACCCGTTCGAAGTTCTGGAGCCGCTCAAGAAGGTGCTGCCGGAGCTTGCGGGCCGTCCGGTGTACCTGACGATCGACATCGACGTGCTCGATCCGTCCGCAGCACCGGGCACAGGCACGGCCGAAGCGGGCGGTATCACAAGCAAGGAATTGCTTGCGGCTGTTCACGCTATCGCAGGTTCCGAGCTGAACATCGTAGGCGCCGACGTGGTTGAAGTGGCCCCGGTATACGATCCGTCCGAACAGACACAGATCGTAGCGGCCAAGCTGATCCGCGAGATTTTGCTGGGTCTGGTGAAATAACTTTTAATCGTCAACAACATACGATGCGTAATCCCATCCTCCAGGCCTTGTGTCTGGGGGATTTTTACTCATCGGGGGTTTCACGTGCGACGGTGCCGGCGAATAAAGGCTTTGGGCTGCGGCTGCAATGATCCATTGAAAATACCCGTATGATACTATACACTTAGAGCTAACTTTGCTTTTTGCCGGGCCGCACGGGCGGGAAGCCGGTTTCGGCCGGGAAATTTCCGGAAGCGGCAGGGCACAGTCAAGAAAGAACGGAGCGTTCGGGTCATGTCCAACAAGAAAAACGTCCGTATACGCATAACAAGCGTTGCCGGACAGGAATCGATCATCCAGGAAGCCCGCGGAGAGCT
Source organism: Paenibacillus sp. JNUCC 35 (assembly GCF_058269095.1). NCBI lineage: Bacteria > Bacillati > Bacillota > Bacilli > Caryophanales > Paenibacillaceae > Paenibacillus > Paenibacillus sp. JNUCC 35. The sequence goes on from NZ_CM177771.1 coordinate 503,711, forward strand.
GTACATCCGGGAGGGGAAAGTATATGTCCTCTACCAGGAGACATCCGAAGAAATGGGCAGCACCTCGACGATGGTAAAAGCGGGTCCCGAGGAGCTGAAGATTACGAGAAAAGGGCAGGTCGGCTCCGAACAGACGTTTGTCGCGGGTCATTCCCGGACAGGCTGGTACCGGATGCCCCAGGGCTCTCTCCCTATGGAAACCCGCACGCGGACGTACGTCCGGAATCTCCAAGACGGCATCGGCGTCATTGATTGGAGCTACGACCTGTATGTAGGCGAGGAACATGCCGGTTTATATATATTATCGTTAACGATTCAGGAGGATGTAAGATGAATGTGCTCGAGCAGGTAAAAGAAACGCTTAAAGTAACGATAGGCGAGGCCGCGGTCGCAGCGGGACTCGTACAGGCTTCGGAGCTTCCCGAGATTGTGCTGGAAGTACCGAAAGATAAGTCTCACGGTGATTTTGCAACTAACCTGGCCATGCAGCTTTCCCGGATTGCCAAGCAGAATCCCCGCGCGATTGCGGAACAATTGATCCAGAAACTCGACAAAGAGAAAGCCCAGATCGCGGAAGTTCAAATCGCGGGCCCCGGGTTTATCAATTTCCGTATGGATAAAAGCTACCTCTATCCGATTCTTGCGCAAGTGGCGGAGCAGTCGGACCGCTACGGCGCAGTGAACGTGGGGCAAGGACGCAAGGTGCAGGTGGAATTCGTCAGCGCAAACCCGACCGGTTCCCTGCACCTCGGACACGCCCGCGGCGCGGCGGTAGGCGACGCTCTGTGCAACGTGCTGGCTCTTGCCGGTTACAACGTTACGCGTGAATATTACATCAACGATGCGGGCAACCAGGTCAATAACCTGGCCAAATCCATCGAAGCGCGCTATCTGCAGGCTCTCGGGCAGGATGCCGAGATGCCGGAGGACGGCTACCACGGCGAAGATATTAAAGGATTCGCCGGCGAGCTTGCGGCCGAAGAGGGCGATCGCCTGACCAAACTCGGACAGGACGAGCGTTTGTCTTATTTCCGCCAGTACGGGCTGAAAAAAGAACTCGATAAAATCAAGCGCGACCTCGGACGATTCGGCGTTAAGTTTGACGAATGGTTCTCCGAGACTTCGATTTATGAAAACAACCTGATCGACGACGTGCTCGGCAAACTCCGTGAATCCGGTTACGTGTACGAGCTGGACGGAGCAACCTGGCTGCGTACGACAGAGCTTGGCGACGATAAGGACCGTGTTCTGATCAAAAACGACGGTTCCTTCACGTATTTGACGCCGGACGTGGCTTACCACCGGAACAAGTTCCAGCGCGGCTACGACGAACTGATCAATATTTGGGGAGCGGACCATCACGGCTATATTCCGCGTATGAAAGCGGCCATGACGGCGCTTGGCTACGACTCGAACCGTCTGACGGTGCTTATCGCCCAGATGGTGAGCTTGTTCCAGAACGGCGAGAAGGTAAAAATGTCCAAGCGTACCGGCAAAGCGGTCACGATGGAAGACTTGATGGACGAAGTCGGCGTCGATGCCATCCGTTACTTCTTCACGATGCGCAGCATGGACTCGCATCTTGATTTCGACATGGATTTGGCGATTTCCAAATCCAATGAGAATCCCGTGTTCTACGTGCAGTATGCGCATGCACGGATTTGCAGCATCTTCCGACAGGCGGAAGAGCAGGGTGTGGAGCTGCGCGGACTGGCGCAGGTGGACTTGTCCCGGCTTTCGACGGAAGCCGAGTATGAGCTGCTGCGCAAAATCGGCGAGCTTCCGCAGGAAGTTGCCGTGGCGGCCGAGCTGTATGCGCCCCACCGCCTGATCCGCTACGTGTACGATCTGGCCGGGCTGTTCCACAGCTACTACAGAGCGGAGCGCGTCATCACCGAGGATGCGGAGCAGACACAGGCCCGCCTGGCGCTGCTTGGCGCGCTGCGCACCGTTATCGCCAACGTGCTGGCGGTCGTAGGCGTATCCGCTCCGGACCGGATGTAGGCTCCGGCCGGGCCGGACACAACGAAGCGACCGGGGGCACGCTGAGGCACAACCGCTGTGCGAGAAGTGCCGCGTGAGCTGCCAAAGCATCGTGCAGCGCCGCACGGCGACAGAGCAGGGGCGGCTTCACTCGGCTGGCCCGGACCGGGCTGTCCATTCCCGTTGAATGGGACAGCCTCAGGCTGCGTCCCGCTGTACGGGGGCGCAACCGGAGTAGCCGCCCTGCTCCGCCGGGTTTCCCCGCTCGTGGCTGCAGCCGCTTGCGCGCGGCACTTCCGCGGGCGAATCAGCGGCCTTGCCGCTTCACGGCGCACCAAAACAAACCAAACCTGACGCTTTCAGCGGTGTCAGGTTTGGTTTGTTTTGAGCAGGGCGGTTACGGCGCGCCTCGCATGGATGAGGCCGGGAGCCTCCGCGCCTTCCGGCTGCTTCGCTTTCGTGAGCGGCGTTGCGCTTCGCCGGAGAATCTGCTTGATCTGCTGCGGCCGCAGGGAGGGCCTAACCGACAGCATAAGCGCGATGACACCGCTCACATGCGCCGTCGCCATCGAGGTGCCGCTGAGCTCGTTGTACTTGCCGTGCAGCCAACAGGAATAGATGCTTTCCCCCGGCGCAAAAATGTCTATGCGTTTGCCGCGGTTGCTGAAGGGGGCGACTTTGTTGACCTTGGTCGTGGCTCCTACGGAGAAGACACTCGGAAACCGCGCCGGATAGTCAATCGCAGCCCCTTTGCCGTCGTTGCCGGATGAAGCGACGACGATGGTGCCGGATTGATAAGCGTTTATCACCGCTTCCTCCAGCGCCCGGCTGTACGTTTTCATCCCGAAGCTCATATTGATGATGTCCAGGCCGTTGCGCACACACCAGTCGATACCCGCCACAATGTCCGAAACGAACGCGCTCCCGTTCATGTCGAATGCTTTAACCGCGTGGATGATGGCCTTTGGAGCCACCCCGACAATACCTATCCGTCCCGCCGCGGCGATGGTGCCGGCTATATGTGTACCGTGTCCGTTGTCGTCATAGGGGGGCTGGTTGCGGTTGAGCAGGTTGATGCCCCGGGCGACCGAGGCCTGTAAATCCGGGTGGTAGTAGTCGATGCCGGTGTCGATAACGCCGATCGTCACGCGGCTTCCTTTAGCTTTTTTCCATACGTCCGGAGCTTTGATCTGTTGGACGCCCCAGGGGATAAACTGAGAGCCTTCGGACGTTTTTTCGACGATTTCCGATGTCTTTACGGTCTTTCTGGGCCGCAGCTGGATATTTATGGACGCATCCTCTTCAATAGAGAGAACGGCGGGATGCTTAATCAGTTCCGCACGGTTACGGATAGGGCAAGAGATCCCCCGGATCAGTTTCAGATCATAGACGGAGGACAGGCTGGAATGTGTATCTTTGTGCAGGCGGATAAGCTCGGTGACCTGGCGGTAATCCCGATCGCTCTGGAAAAGAATGATGTGCCGGCGCTCCCCCTGCGATGCCTGGATTTCTTCATGCAGCATCATGAGCAATCGTTTCGAGTCCAAAGCCCCATTCCTCCCATAAACCGAAGGTGCAATTCTGGCTTATTATATGTACAGGTCGGGGGGCCCGACTGAGATTAAGGCCCCTTTCCAAATAAATAGGTGCATTGCCGTGTCAACGTGCTCTTGCCTACATAACATAAAGGGAGAGGTGAAACATCTCTCGGTTTCAAGGGGCGGAGATGGGCGGATCGGCGATTCGTTCGTAACCGCAGGATACAGTCGGGAAGCGGAGGGAAACCTTCGCTTTTACTCTTGTTTCGGGGGACAGGCGGGCGGGAGTTGCATTTTTACATAAAATAGGTTTTACTTAAGGATGAAATGGGATAAGGTAGTTAAAGTATTGTTAATACGGTGAAGGGAAGTGCCACAAATGAGTAGCCCGTACACACTGAAAATCAAGCCGGAAAAAGCCGCGGAAATGCCGATGGTGGATCTGGCGTTTGAGGTGCTTAAAGCGGCCAACACGCCGTTCTATTATCGCGACCTGATGCAGGAAATCGCGAAAATCAAAGGCTTGGCTGAAGATGAAACGATGAATGTCATTGCCCAACTATATACAGAGATTAATATCGATGGCCGTTTTGCTTGCGTCGGAACAAACCTGTGGGGCCTGAAGCGCTGGTATCCGGTCGAGAAATCGGACGATGCCGTAGGCAACGCCAAGCGTCCGCGTATCATCAACGACGAGGACGACGATCTCGACGAGGATCCGTACTCCGAGGAAGAAGAATACAAAGAAGAAGAGTACGATACCTTCACGGCGGACGGTTTCGACAAGAATGACGCCGAAGAAGAAGAAGAGGAAGAAGAGGAAGAGGAAGACACCGAATTCTTCGAGGAAGAAGAGCTGGACGAAGAACTGGAAGACGCCGAACTCGACGAAGAAGTGGATGAAGAATCCGACGATGATTCCGACGACGATGAAGATTTCGAGGCCGACGACAAGAAGGATAAATAATTCATCGCGGCGGTTCTTGACAGAGGATGTCGTTCTTAGTAAACTATTGCATGGGCTTTAAAAAGAACGACCAAATTTACGCCATATAAAAAGTGCCCCGTATACCACGGGTGTCACTTTTTTTGTTTTTTCAGGGACATTATTTGATGTCCCGGAGGTTTTGGTGGAAGCCTAGAAGGGACCGGCCGTTTTCTTGGACTGCCGCATATGCGGCATGCACTCAGGCGTTCGGTCCCCCACTTTTGTACGGCGAACCTTTATGCACCCAAGAATTTAGATATGCTCGAAAGGAGTTCTCAGATGACTAAGTATATTTTTGTAACCGGGGGTGTCGTTTCCTCGCTCGGTAAAGGCATCACGGCGGCTTCTCTGGGCCGCTTGCTCAAAAACCGGGGTCTGAAAGTGACCATCCAGAAGTTTGATCCCTACATTAACATCGATCCGGGGACGATGAGCCCTTACCAGCACGGGGAAGTTTTCGTAACGGACGACGGCGCCGAGACTGACCTCGATCTGGGTCACTATGAACGGTTTATTGACATCAATCTCTCTAAGAACTCCAACGTAACGACGGGTAAAGTGTATTCTTCCGTTATTACCAAAGAGCGCAGAGGCGAATACCTGGGCGGAACGGTACAAGTTATTCCTCACATTACAAATGAAATCAAGGACCGCGTGTTCCGTGCCGGCCGCGAAGCGGGTTCGGATGTAGTGATCACCGAAATCGGCGGAACCGTGGGCGATATCGAGAGCCTTCCGTTCCTCGAAGCGATCCGGCAGATCAAGAGCGACATCGGCCGCGAGAACGTGATGTACATTCACGTCACCCTGATTCCTTACATCAAAGCCGCGGGCGAAGTCAAAACGAAACCGACCCAGCACAGCGTAAAAGAGCTGCGCAGCCTCGGTATCCAGCCGCACGTGATCGTCTGCCGTACGGAGCATGCTCTTACGGAAGACATGAAGCGCAAGATCGCCCAGTTCTGCGACACCGATCCGGAAGCGGTCGTGGAATGCCTGGACGCCGAGACCTTGTACGAAGTGCCGATGATGCTCAGAGAGCAGGGGCTTGACGATATCGTCGTCAACCACTTGAAACTCGGCGGCTCGGCGCAGCCGGACATGACCGAGTGGGAACAGCTCGTCCAGCGCGTCAAAGGCTTGAAAGAAACGACCGAGATCGCCATCGTAGGCAAGTATGTCGCCCTGCATGACGCTTACCTCAGCATCGTGGAATCTCTGGGCCATGCCGGCATCGACAACGGAGCCGAAGTGAAGATCCGCTGGGTTAACGCGGAAGAAGTGTACGATCACAACGTGGACGAGCTTCTCGGCGGGGTGGACGGCATTCTCGTTCCGGGCGGCTTCGGAGACCGCGGTATCGAAGGCAAGGTTATCGCCATCCGCCATGCACGCGAGAAGAAGATTCCGTTCTTCGGAATCTGCCTGGGTATGCAGGTTGCGGTGATCGAGTATGCGCGCGCGCTTGCCAACCTTGAGGGAGCGAACAGCTCCGAGATCAACCCGGTCACGCCTTACCCGGTTATCGACCTGCTGCCTGAGCAGAAGGATATCGAGAACCTTGGCGGAACGATGCGTCTGGGACTCTATCCTTGTAAACTGGCGGAAGGTTCCCTGGCCATGCAGTGCTACAATGATGAGCTTGTGTACGAACGTCACCGTCACCGGTACGAATTTAACAACGAATACCGTGAAATGATCGAATCCGCAGGACTGCGCATCTCCGGTACTTCTCCGGACGGCCGTCTGGTCGAAATCGTCGAGCTTCCGGACCACCCTTGGTTCCTGGCCGTTCAATTCCATCCGGAATTCACGTCCCGTCCGAACCGTCCGCAGCCGCTTTTCCGTGAGTTCGTGAAAGCAGCCTTTACTTATAAGCAAGAATCCCGGGCGTAATAGCCGGGATTTTTCTTTTTTTTTACTTATTTGTTTATTCCCCCGGATGGTAGGGAGGAAATCGGCAAGTCGATAGCGAAGTAGGGGGGAATTCGAGTTCGCACGGCTGCAAAGTTCATATTCGGAACTCAGCCTTGAGCTTGTGGAAGGAGGCTTTCCCGTGAGTAAAAAAATCCTAATCGTGGACGATCAGAATGGAATCCGGATGCTTCTTATGGAAGTGTTCAGCAACGAGGGTTACGAAACCTATCAAGCGCCTAACGGCAAAACCGCCTTGGAGATTGTTAAAACGCATTCTCCCGATCTGGTCCTTCTGGATATGAAAATTCCAGGCATGGACGGTTTAGATATTCTGAAGCACGTCAAAAGTATCGATCCCTCCATCAAGGTCATCATGATGACCGCCTACGGAGAGCTGGATATGATCAAAGAAGCCACGGAACTTGGGGCCATCATGCACTTTACAAAACCGTTCGATATCGACGAATTGCGACTGGCTGTTCATACGCAGTTGATTGAAACTACACCGCTGGGATCCTGATTGCAAGGGTCCTTTTTTTGTGAAAACTTTCACGTCACCCGGCAGGCTCGGTTACGTTTTGTCAGGGAGTGTGCTATAATAACACCGTATGACAAAAAGAGCGGCAGCGCATCTTAAAAACGATCAAGCCAACACACACAGTAGGAGGAAGAAATCATGCCATTGGTTTCAATGAATGAATTTTTACCTAAGGCTAAAGCAAACAAATTTGCGGTAGGCCAGTTCAACATGAACAACCTGGAGTTTGCCCAAGCGATCACGGAAGCGGCTATGGAGCTGAACTCTCCGTTCATCTTCGGTGTCAGCGAAGGCGCGCTCAAGTATATGGGGATCGAATACACGGTAGCGATCGCGGAAGCGGCTGCCAAGCAGTCCGGCCTTCCGATTGCCCTTCACCTCGACCACGGCAGCTCTTTTGAAGTGGCCATGAAATGTATCCGTGCCGGCTTCAGCTCCGTTATGTTCGACGGTTCCCACTACTCTTATGAAGAGAACGTACGCCTGACCAAAGAAGTCGTAAAAGCCGCGCACGCAATGGGCGTTTCCGTTGAAGGCGAGCTTGGAACGATTGGCGGCGTTGAAGATGATATCTCCGTAGACGAAGCTGATGCTAACCTGGCTAAGCCGGAAGAAGCGATCCGCTACTACGAAGAAACCGGAGTCGATTGTGTGGCAATCGCGGTCGGAACTGCACACGGCATGTATGCAGGCGAGCCGAACATTCACTTTGACATCATCGAGAAAGTTTCGCAGGCGATCCCGATTCCTGTCGTTCTTCACGGCGGATCCGGCGTTCCCGACGAAATGATCAAGAAAGCGATCGCAGCAGGCGCAGGCAAAGTTAACGTGAACACGGAGAACCAAGTGGCCGCTACAGCCGCTATCCGTGAAGTTCTCGGTGCCGACGCTAAAGTATACGATCCTCGCAAATACCTCACCCCAGCACGCAAAGCGATGGTTGAAGTCGTGAAATCCAAAATTCAACTGTTCGGCAGCGCTAACCAAGCTTAATACCGATTCAGATAGAGACAGAGACGGGAAATGCATCTTAACGGATGCATTTCTCTCTTCTATTTTAGGTTCCGTATCCATCCCAGACGCCCCATACTCCCTTAAAAGTTGACAACGCACGTAAACTGCGTTTTATTTAGATATGTACGCTTGATTTCTATCCGATATGTTTACTTTGTGAGCCGGAAGCCAGCCCCCGATTTAACGGGCGGCCTTCTATTTTTGTATGCGGCCAAACACGAGCTGCTTCTAGTCGTTGCAGCAGGTCACTTTTGATTTTTTTACAAATTGTAGTTAAGCAGCTAAGCTATCTACCGGAAGCAGGGGGAAGATAACGCATTATGGAAAAATTAATGATCGCAGGCGGACGTCCGCTCAAAGGGACAGTAACAATCAGCGGGGCCAAGAACAGTGCCGTTGCTTTAATACCCGCCGCGATACTCGCCGAATCGACGGTTACCTTGGACAATTTGCCGCACCTCAGCGATGTGGCTATCTATACAGAAATTCTTAGCGAACTCGGGGCTTCCATCGAATGGAACAACGAGCAGATGATTATCGATCCGAGCGCCATGAAAAGCAAGCCCATGCCCAACGGCAACGTAAAGAAACTTAGAGCCTCCTATTATCTCATGGGAGCCATGCTGGGAAGATTCGGCGAGGCCATAATCGGTTTGCCGGGCGGCTGCAATTTCGAGCCGCGTCCGATTGATTTGCATATCAAAGGGTTCGAGGCGCTGGGCGCCGAAATTTCGAATGAGAACGGCTCGCTGCATATTCGGGCCAAACAGCTCCGCGGAGCCAAAATTTATTTGGATATGGTCAGTGTAGGCGCAACCATCAACATCATGCTTGCCGCCTCCCGTGCCAAAGGCTTCACTTTGATTGAAAATGCGGCCAAAGAGCCTGAAATTATAGATGTAGCAACACTCCTCAACTCCATGGGAGCCAAAATCAAAGGCGCCGGAACGGAAACGATCCGCATCGAAGGGGTAGACGAGATGCACGGCTGCCGTCACTCCATTATCCCTGACCGTATCCAGGCGGGGACCTACATGATTGCCGCAGCCGCAACGCGGGGAGACGTAACGGTAGATAACATTATTCCGAAGCATATGGAAGCCATGACGGCCAAGCTGCAGGAAATGGGCGTTGAAATTCACGAGATGGATGAGTCGATCCGCGTGGTGGGTCGAGCTCTTTACGACAGTATAGATGTAAAAGCGCTGGTTTATCCCGGCTTTGCGACGGACCTTCAATCCCCGATGACGAGTCTGCTTACACAGACTACGGGTGTGAGCATGCTGACGGACCTTGTCTACAGCAACCGGTTCAAGCATGTGCCTGAACTGGTCCGCATGGGAGCCAAGATCAAAGTCGAGGGCCGGACAGCCGTCATCGAGGGAAGCACGCTAAGTGCGGCGAAAGTGAAAGCAAGCGACCTGCGGGCAGGCGCAGCCTTGGTTATTGCGGGTCTTACCGTGCCGTCCGATGTTACGGAGGTTACAGGCGTGGAATATATTGACCGCGGTTATGAGAATCTTGTTGCCAACCTGACTTTACTTGGCGCGGAAGTATGGCGCGAGAACGGCGAAGAATAGGTCCGGAATAAGAAAGCGGCCTTAGGGCAACACTGGGTACTAGCTTTTTAGATTTATGGAATTAATAACTTACTAGTTTGGTGGTTGAATAGAATGGATATGCACCTCGCGCAGTTGGAGGCACTCAAGCTTACGGAGCTTTATAAGCTCGCCAAAAAATATCAGATCCCATACTATGGGCAGCTTAAGAAAAAAGAGCTCATCTTTTCCATTCTGCGGGCCCAAGCGGCGGAAAGCGGCCTCATGTTTATGGAAGGAGTTCTGGAGGTTCTGCAGGAGGGCTTTGGTTTCCTGCGTCCGATTAACTACCTTCCGAGTACGGAGGACATCTACATTTCTGCCTCCCAGATCCGTAAATTCGACCTCCGCTCAGGAGATCTTGTTTCCGGCAAATGCCGCCCGCCGAAAGAGAACGAGCGTTATTTCGGACTTCTGCATGTGGAAGCCGTCAACGGCGAAAGCCCCGACACGGCGTCCGAACGTCTGCACTTTCCGGCTCTCACGCCGCTGTATCCGCAGACAAAAGTTGTTCTCGAAACGTCTCCCGAGAAGCTTTCGACGAGAATCATGGACCTTATGGCACCCGTCGGTCTCGGACAGCGCGGTCTGATCGTTGCGCCTCCGAAAGCGGGGAAAACCCTGCTTCTCAAAGAAATCGCGAACAGCATTTCCACGAATTATCCGGAGATTGAGCTATTCGTTCTTCTGATCGACGAACGTCCGGAAGAAGTGACCGATATGCAGCGTTCCGTCAAAGGGGAAGTGGTCGCTTCCACTTTCGATGAGCTGCCGGAAAATCACATCAAAGTAGCGGAGCTTGTTCTGGAGCGCGCGCAGCGTCTTGTTGAACATAAGAAGGACGTCGTCATTCTTTTGGACAGCATTACCCGTCTGGCTCGTGCTTACAACCTTGTGGTTCCTCCGTCCGGCCGTACATTGTCCGGGGGGATCGATCCAGGCGCGTTCCATCGTCCGAAGCGTTTCTTCGGTGCCGCCCGGAATATCGAAGAAGGCGGCAGCCTGACCATTCTGGCCACCGCGCTTGTCGAAACGGGATCGCGTATGGATGACGTCATTTATGAAGAATTTAAAGGCACGGGGAATATGGAACTTCATTTGGACCGTAAACTTGCGGAACGCCGTACATTCCCGGCTATCGATATCCGCCGTTCGGGCACGCGCCGCGAAGAAAGTCTGCTTACCAAAGAAGAACTCGAGAAGGTATGGGGATTGCGCAAAAGCATGAACGATACTTATGAATATACGGAAGCCTTCATCAAGAAACTCGGTGAGACGAAGACGAATCAGGAATTCCTGGATTCCCTGGAGACCAACAACGGGAACGTAACGTTGGGTAAAGGGAAAATGAAAAATTCCGCTTCCTGATTATAGGTTGTTGAAAAATTCGCTTCCATCTCCCATTCAAAGGAGTACCTGACAATGAATGTGGTTTATGCGGACCCGTCCGGCAATGTATTCGATCATCCCGATTACGAAGCGCTAGGACGGAGTGCCGATCAGATTGTGGAACTATTGGAAGAAGAGCTGATCCCGCTGCCGGAGGGGGCGACGTTGGTAAGTCTGCCTCATACGAGAGCGGTCGGAATCAACACGGAAACGGGCGAAATGGAAGTTCTGCCCGGGGATTTTGCGGCCGTTGGCGCGCTTCTGCCCCAGGGCTTTACACGACTTATGCTGCCCGGTTACGTGAAAACCGATAAAGAGGAGAAGTTTCCTCTGTTCGGTTATACGGCCGTCGTGTGGAAAGACGGGGCCTTCTATGTCGCCGCGGAGCAATGCGACGATCCGGAACCGTGGAACCCGCGCAACTGCGATCCGGACGAGCTGGAGGTCGGCGTTGAAAAGCTGCGCGCCCGGTATCCGGAGAACCGCTTGTACGAGCACCTGTCCAAATGCGCGCTGGAATACGAATGCCTGACCGCATCGAACACCTTCCTGAACCGCTGGGAAGGCGCGGTGCCGGTTTCTTTCTCCTGCAACGCAGGCTGCTTCGGCTGCATCTCCGAACAGCCCGACGACAGCGGATTTCCCGCTCCGCAGACTCGGATGAACTTTAAGCCGCAGGCTAAAGAACTCGCCGAGGTTATGCTGGAGCATCTCAAGACGCCGGACAGCATTATTTCCTTCGGTCAAGGCTGCGAAGGTGAGCCGTCCACGCAGGCCAAACTCATTATCGAGGCGATGCGCGAAGTGCGCAGCCGTACCGATATGGGCTATATCAATATCAATACCAACGCCGGGTTAAACGACCATATCCGCGGAATTGTAGACGCGGGGCTTGACCTCATGCGGGTCAGCACCATCTCGGCTCTCGACGATCACTATAACGCGTACTACAAGCCGCGGGGATACACGCTCGCCAACGTCGAGAAATCGCTGAAATACGCTTCAAGCCAAGGTGTCATCACATCGATCAACTATCTGATTTTCCCGGGTGTAACCGACCGCGAAGAAGAAGTGGAAGCGATGATCGAATTTGTGCGCCGGACCGGACTGCGTCTGATCCAAATGAGGAATCTCAATATCGATCCGGAAAGCTATCTGAATCTGATTCCGAAAGCCCAAGGGGACATTCTGGGTATGAAACAGATGCTGGACATTTACCGTGAGGAACTGCCCGATGTGGTAATCGGTTCGTACACGCATATACCGGCTTTCTTCGACCGTGCACAGCGAGCTTGAACAACCCCATTGCAATAAAAGATCCACTCATGCTATAATGAGTTTATGTGTCATCATAACTCTGGTTCGACGAATAGATCCAGGGCGGAAAGAGGTGAATGGGAATGAAACAAGGGATCCATCCCAACTATCACGAAACAACGGTAACTTGCGCATGCGGCAACACTTTCGAGAGCGGTTCTGTTAGAGAGAACCTCCGCGTAGAGATTTGCTCCAACTGCCATCCGTTCTTCACCGGCAAACAGAAGTTTATCGATGCCGGCGGTCGTGTGGACAAGTTCAAGAAGAAATACGGTATCTAATTCGAGGTTTTTCCTCAATTCGGATTGCATAACACAACCCCCCCGGGTCATCCTAATAGCGTGCCTTGCACGAACCAGGATACCAAGGGGGGTTTTTGCTTTGGGAAACGTTATTGTCAAGCGGTCCGCAGGAGGCTTATTGGCCGGCCTTGTGATGGCCGCAGCCATAACCGGATGCAGTCCGGGTCAGCCGGCCGGTCCGAAAGCGTACAATTACTCCAGTGACGGATATTTGGGCACGACAAGCGCAAATCCGAATCTGGCGTTAAACCCGGGCTACCACACTTACCAGGCCGACTCTGACATCGCGCTGTCGGTGTTGGGAAGGCTGAAAGGCGTTGTGGACACTCACCTTCAGTTTAACGGTCCGATCGGTTACGTGAAGCTGTACGTCCCGCCGGGCACACCGCAGGAGAAAGCGGCCGCAATCCGAGCACAGGCCGAGCAGGATCTGCACACGCAATTGCCGAGATACCGGTTTATCGTTACCGTTAAACGGTAGAAAAACGCTTTTATTCCAGGATCTTGTCGCTGTCTTTTGGTAAGTTTCTCCCCGGAGTTGCACTTTGCTTCACAATGGGCTATACTTATTTTTGCCGTGCTAGACGGGGAGGTAGCGGTGCCCTGTTGCCCGCAATCCGCTGTAGCGGGGTTGAATCCCTGTTAGAGGTACTGTCGATGTGAGGTCTGGCCTTTACACGTGGTGTTGAGAGTCGGGTCCTTCGCAATGAGCACCAGTGAACCCGGTCAGGTCCGGAAGGAAGCAGCCGTAAGCAGGACCGCCCATGTGCCGAGGGGTTGCCTAACTTGAGCTAACGATAAAGGTACGTTCGTATCGCTTTATCAATAACAGGTGCACGGCCTTATATAAGATTACAAAAAACGAGCCTTCCGGCAACGGAGGGCTTTTTTTGCGTTCTCTTTTTCTACATAAAAATGACAGTTCGTCGATTTTTGTTTTCCAATAGAAGGAAAATGCTAAAAATGAGAGAATAGGTAAACATTCGCAGTCTTTCGGCTTAAAGCTGTTATAAAGAGGGGGAAGGACAAATGTTGGATGCCAGCCTTCATCATATAGGGGTGTTCATTTCCGCAGCTGAGCTGGGAGTAAGATTGGAAGAAATGTTCAAGGGCTGTTTGATTGTAGCCAATGCTCACAATGAGATGGTGTACGTAAACGAACCGTTTTTGAAACGTACCGGATATACCGCGGAGGACATGAAAATGGCGCCTTTTTCGGAGGTCATCCAACTTCCTGAACCGGTTGACCGTTTTTATAGCCGGCATTTCGATACAGGCAGCGACAAGACGGACACCAAGGATCCTATCGCGATCGTAAAAGACAGTCAGGGGTTTATCCAGCTGCAGAAATGCAGCATGCTGTTTGCGGAAGTGAACAGCATGCCTCACTACCTCTTTCTGCTCGACGACCTGGAGGAAATGTCGGAACAAAATTTGCTCCAGCGCTTCTCGGGTACCTTTTTAAGGGATGTCAATCTGGGCGTTCTGCTCATAGATACCGAATTCCGGCTCGTGGATATCAGCGATATGGCCTGCCGGGTGCTGGGCTTTCATAAAGAATCCATCCTGTTCAAAAGAATAGAAGATATCTTTGCTTCGGTCCCTCCGGAACACCGGCTTGTTGAGAGAACTCTTCTGGACGGCAGAATCGTAAGGAATCATGCGGTATCTTGGATGAACAATCAAGAACGGTATGAACTGCTGCTGGATTCCAACTTACTGAGGGACAATGAAGATCAAATCGTTGGCGCTTACATTATTTTTAAAGATGTGACCAACCTGCGGTCTCTCGAGGCCCAGGTTCAGCGGAGCGACCGCCTGGCCATGATCGGACAGATTGCTGCGGGTACGGCGCACGAAATCAGAAATCCGTTAACGTCGATTAAGGGATTTTTGCAGGTGCTTAAGAAGACGTTCGAATCCAAGGATATGGCCAAAGAGCAGGGTTATATCGATGTCATGCTGGATGAGATTAACCGGGTAAACGAACTGGTTAACGAATTTCTTCTCCTCGGCAAGCCCAAGAACGTTCTGCTGCAGAAAATCGACGTTTCCACGGTGATCAAAGGAATACTGCCGATCATCAACAATGAGGCGATTCTGCATAAAGTGCACATGAACTACGAAGAATCCAGCGGACTGCCGCCCGTTATCGCCGACCAGGAGCTTTTAAAGCAGGTTTTTCTGAATATATGCAAAAACGGCATTGAGGCGCTGACGGACGGAGGCACCCTGACCATAGCGGAAAAACTGGATCCCGACGGCAGGTTCGTGAATATCGAAGTGCACGATACAGGTCCCGGAATCCCGGTTTATGTTATCGATAAAATATTCGATCCGTTCTTTACGACCAAAGAGGAAGGAACGGGACTCGGACTGTCGGTCTGCCAACGGATTGTCCACGATATGGGCGGTCATATACGCGTATCTTCCAAAGGCTACGGAACGACCTTCACTGTCAGCATCCCCTGCATTTGATCTCCGCGCTTTCCGAGTTTTATTCCCGCCCGGGTTATAGTATAATGGGTTCAATAATTCAGAACGAATTATTGGAGAGTAAACCTATGACACATATTGCTTTATACCGGACTTGGCGATCCCAAGCATTCCGGGAGTTAGTCGGCCAGAAGCCGATCGTACAGACGCTGCAGAATTCTCTGCGTGAACAACGATTTACCCATGCTTATTTATTCAGCGGTCCCCGCGGTACAGGGAAGACGAGCGCGGCCAAGATTTTGGCCAAAGCCGTTAACTGTGTGCACGGGCCTGCCGAAGAACCGTGCAATGAATGTGAAGCCTGCATCCGGATCTCCCAGGGCTCGGTCATGGACGTCGTCGAAATCGACGCCGCATCGAATCGCGGTGTGGAAGAGATTCGCGACATCCGGGACAAAGTGAAATATGCACCGACGGAAGTTCGGTACAAAGTATATATCATCGACGAAGTCCATATGCTGACCACCGAAGCTTTCAACGCCCTCCTCAAGACGTTGGAGGAGCCGCCGGCTCACGTTATCTTTATTTTGGCTACGACGGAACCTCACAAGCTTCCCGCTACTATCATCTCCCGCTGCCAGCGGTTTGATTTCCGCCGCGTGTCGATGGAAGAGCAGGTAGGGCGGCTTGCCTACGTGTGCCGTGAAGAGAACATCGCTATCGAAGAAGAGGCTCTTCACTATATTGCGCGCCTGTCGGAAGGCGGGATGCGGGATGCCTTAAGCTTGCTGGACCAGGCATCTTCTTTTGCCGTGGGAACCATTGCCGCAAGCGATGTGGTCGCCATGACGGGCGGTCTGGCATCGGATCAGTTTGAGAAACTGGTCGGAAGCATGAAGGAGCAGGACATTGGCGCCGCACTCGAACTGATTGATCAGTTTATGCAGGAAGGCAAGAGCGCGGATAAATGTATGGAGAACCTGATCCATTATTTCCGCGATCTTCTGATGATCCGTCTCGTTCCGGATTCGTCCGTGCTGACGGAACGCGTTTTCGATGTCGCTAGGCTGGATCAGGTTGCGTCCCGTTTCGGGACCGATCAGCTTATCACAATCATCGAAGTGCTGAATCAGTACCAAAGCGAGATGAAATATTCCGTGCAGCCGCAGACGATCTTGGAAGTCGCGGTTATGAAAGCATGCGGAGCCATCGCTTCGGGAGGCGGAAGCCGCACGTCTGAGGCCCCGCAGGCTTCCCGCTCGGCGGCTGAGCCGGAACCGGAAGCCCTGTCCCAGCTTACGCGCAGAATCCAGCAACTGGAAGAGCAGCTTGCCAAGCTGATGCAAGGGGGAGTCCCCGCTGCGGGGGCGCAGCAATCCCGGTCTCCGGTAGCGCCGCGTTCGTCTAACGCTGCGGTGCGCAAGGCTTCGGTCCGGCTGGACGATTTCACGGCCGCAGTCGAAAGCCACCACACCCGGGCCCTGCTCGGCAAGTGGACGCAGATTCTGGCTATGGTCAAGGAACGGAAGATCACCGTTCATGCCTGGCTGGTGGACGGAGAGCCCGTCGCGATTCACGGAGACACGGTTCTGGTGGCCTTCAAAAGCGCTATGCACCGTGACACGACAGAGAAACCGGCCAATAAGCAGCTGATTGAGCAGGTGATTTCCGAAGCGCTCGGAGAAACGCTTAAGCTGGCGACCGTCATGCAGAAAGAATGGAAAGAAGCCCGCGAAGGCGCCTCCGAGCCTGCCAGGGAAGAAATGACGCTGCAAGCCGAAGACTCGGAACCCGACAAGGAACCGTGGGTGGACGAAGCGATCAAGCTATTCGGCGAAGATCTGGTGAGCATTAAGGATGAATAAGGGATCCGCCCCATTAAGACGAAGGAGTTGGGAATATGAATAACATGAACCAAATGATGAAACAAGTGAAAAAAATGCAGGAACAGATGCTGAAAGTCCAAGAGGAACTCGGGAGCAAAACCGTCGAAGGAACGGCCGGTGGCGGCGTGGTTACGGTCACTGCGAACGGGCATAAGAAAGTGACGGCAATCGCCATTAAGCCGGAAGCGGTCGACCCGGACGATGTTGAAATGCTGCAGGACCTTGTTCTGACAGCCGTGAACGATGCGCTTAACAAAGCGGAGGAACTGGCCGGCAAAGATATGGGTAAATTTACGGGCGGAATGAATATTCCCGGTCTGTTTTAAGGTAAAGGGCTTCGTAAGAAGCCTTTTTTCCATCTTTATTTACAAAAAGGAGAAACCTGGCGTTGCATTATCCAGAACCGATTTCCAAACTAATCGACGCATTTACACGTTTGCCCGGTGTCGGCCCCAAAACAGCCGGACGTCTGGCTTTTCACGTTCTCCGTATGAAGGAAGAAGACGTGCTTGATTTTGCCAAGGCGCTCGTGAACGTCAAACGCAATCTGCACTACTGCTCCGTCTGCTGCAATATCACGGATATCGATCCGTGCCGCATCTGTCAGGATAAGAGCCGCGATGATTCCGTTATCTGCGTGGTTCAGGAGCCGAAGGATCTGGTTGCGATGGAGCGGACGAGAGAATTCGACGGCTATTATCATGTGCTGCACGGCGCCATTTCTCCCATGGAGGGCATTGGACCGGATCAGATTCACATTGCCGAACTGTTGAAACGTCTCGGAGACGAGCAGGTCAAAGAGATGATTCTGGCAACCAACCCCAACATAGAAGGAGAAGCTACGGCCATGTATCTTTCCAGGCTGGTTAAAGGCTTCGGCCTTAAGGTGACCCGTATCGCGCATGGTCTTCCTGTCGGGGGAGATCTAGAGTATGCGGACGAAGTAACGCTCACCAAGGCGCTTGAAGGCCGCAGGGAGATTTAGGCGGCTCTCTTCTTAGTTTGCACTGCATTCTTGATTGAAAATAAAATGTGGCCCGCCTTTCTTTATGAAGGCGGTTTTTTTGTTTTCGGACAGGTTCTAATCAGGTCTCTCTTCTCCATAGGATATTAAAGGCGACAGGCTCATGATGATTATGAGTACAGGGGGGGGGAAGGCATGAGTGACCTGAGGAAGGGTGCATTCTTGTTTCAGCGGGGGACGCAAAAGACAGTGGAACAGGACAAGCAGGAGTTGCTGGCCGAGATCAGATTGGCTCATTCGCAATGGAAAACGGCGCAGCACCATTTCGAGCACGCATTGGAAAAAGACGAAATCGATTATGCCATCTACGCGGTAGAAGCGGCGGAAAAACGCTACGAAATGCTGCTCAGGCAAGCTAAGAAGCTGAACGTGACGTCCGCTTATCATATTACTGCGGAGGTGCGGGGATGAAAACGGCCGTCTGGGGAATGCTTGCTTTGTCGGCCGGAGCCCTGCTGTTTTTGCTGGTTCGCCAGCCGGGGGTCCGCAAAATTTTTTCAAGCATCGGTGTACATGTTGTAGTAGCGGCGTTTCTTCTTTATGGTATACAGCTGTTAAGCGGATATACCCGGTTCGAACTGCCGATCAACATCTATACGGTAGGGACCGTGTCCGTTCTAGGAGTGCCTGGATTAATGCTTCTGGCCGCTCTTAAAGTCGTGCTTGTGTAAGCTGCTGGCGTTTATATTTCACATGGTTAAAATTGTATGTTTGAAAATTGTTGACTTCATATTTATCCCGTGGTATCTTATTTAAGTCGCCGCTGAAACACGGTGCCGACAACGAGGCTGACAAGCCGAGATTGTCCTTTGAAAACTGAACAACGAGTGATTGAAGCGTCTCAAGCAATTGAGACATTAAATGAGAAGAAATTCTCGTCAGCAACGAATTTTTGAGCTTAATCAGCTTGAGATAAACCGCTGGCCGTAAGGTCGGCACAACTTTATCGGAGAGTTTGATCCTGGCTCAGGACGAACGCTGGCGGCGTGCCTAATACATGCAAGTCGAGCGGACTTGATGAGAAGCTTGCTTCTCTGAGAGTTAGCGGCGGACGGGTGAGTAACACGTAGGCAACCTGCCTGTAAGATCGGGATAACTACCGGAAACGGTAGCTAAGACCGGATAATCGGTTTCTCCGCATGGGGAGATCGTGAAACACGGAGCAATCTGTGGCTTACGGATGGGCCTGCGGCGCATTAGCTAGTTGGTGAGGTAACGGCTCACCAAGGCGACGATGCGTAGCCGACCTGAGAGGGTGAACGGCCACACTGGGACTGAGACACGGCCCAGACTCCTACGGGAGGCAGCAGTAGGGAATCTTCCGCAATGGACGCAAGTCTGACGGAGCAACGCCGCGTGAGTGATGAAGGTTTTCGGATCGTAAAGCTCTGTTGCCAGGGAAGAACGCCAAGGAGAGTAACTGCTCTTTGGGTGACGGTACCTGAGAAGAAAGCCCCGGCTAACTACGTGCCAGCAGCCGCGGTAATACGTAGGGGGCAAGCGTTGTCCGGAATTATTGGGCGTAAAGCGCGCGCAGGCGGTTTTTTAAGTCTGGTGTTTAATCCCGAGGCTCAACCTCGGTTCGCACCGGAAACTGGGAGACTGGAGTGCAGGAGAGGAAAGTGGAATTCCACGTGTAGCGGTGAAATGCGTAGAGATGTGGAGGAACACCAGTGGCGAAGGCGACTTTCTGGCCTGTAACTGACGCTGAGGCGCGAAAGCGTGGGGAGCAAACAGGATTAGATACCCTGGTAGTCCACGCCGTAAACGATGCATGCTAGGTGTTAGGGGTTTCGATACCCTTGGTGCCGAAGTTAACACAGTAAGCATGCCGCCTGGGGAGTACGCTCGCAAGAGTGAAACTCAAAGGAATTGACGGGGACCCGCACAAGCAGTGGAGTATGTGGTTTAATTCGAAGCAACGCGAAGAACCTTACCAGGTCTTGACATCCCTCTGACCGGCTTAGAGATAAGTCTTTCCTTCGGGACAGAGGTGACAGGTGGTGCATGGTTGTCGTCAGCTCGTGTCGTGAGATGTTGGGTTAAGTCCCGCAACGAGCGCAACCCTTGAACTTAGTTGCCAGCAGGTGAAGCTGGGCACTCTAAGTTGACTGCCGGTGACAAACCGGAGGAAGGCGGGGATGACGTCAAATCATCATGCCCCTTATGACCTGGGCTACACACGTACTACAATGGCCGGTACAACGGGAAGCGAAGGAGCGATCTGGAGCCAATCCTAGAAAAGCCGGTCTCAGTTCGGATTGCAGGCTGCAACTCGCCTGCATGAAGTCGGAATTGCTAGTAATCGCGGATCAGCATGCCGCGGTGAATACGTTCCCGGGTCTTGTACACACCGCCCGTCACACCACGAGAGTTTACAACACCCGAAGTCGGTGAGGTAACCGCAAGGGGCCAGCCGCCGAAGGTGGGGTAGATGATTGGGGTGAAGTCGTAACAAGGTAGCCGTATCGGAAGGTGCGGCTGGATCACCTCCTTTCTATGGAGACTCGGGTCCTGAAACGGACCCAGTCAAGAAGGCAATGCCTTCAACCTTCAATCACTCGTTGTCAGTTTTGAAAGGGCAAGAACCTTTCAAGCTACAAACCCTTTCTGGAGTTTGGCGACTCTGGAAACCACGCAATTCGTTTGGTGACGATGGCGGAAGGGAACCACGCGTACCCATCCCGAACACGACCGTTAAGCCTTCCAGCGCCGATGGTACTTGGACCGAAGGGTCCTGGGAGAGTAGGGCGTTGCCAAGCGAACCCACTTTGTGGGTTTTTATTTTGCGAAAAGAGCAGGCGGTTGCTTGCTGGCACGCAAGACCAAAGTGAGTGAGAACTCACAGTATACGGGCCCTTAGCTCAGCTGGTTAGAGCGCACCCCTGATAAGGGTGAGGTCGGTGGTTCGAGTCCACTAGGGCCCACCATTTTCCTGACAACCACATAAGGATACATTTTGGGGCCATAGCTCAGCTGGGAGAGCGCCTGCCTTGCAAGCAGGAGGTCAGCGGTTCGATCCCGCTTGGCTCCACCAAAACCGTCTTCAAAACGGTCGTAATTTCCAGTAAATTACGGGTTGATCTGAAGATGCGTGATGTGGTAAGATACTTCTTGCCGCTTTGAGCGGTAACGAAGTCAGTTGATCCTTGAAAACTAGATAGCGAAACATGTAACTAGAATCATCCAAAACCTTGATGGTTTGATGTAAAGCGAAGTTATATGGCGCATGAGCGATTTGGCAAGCTTGCTTGCTAGCGCGAATCGGCATATGACAAGCACTGGTCAAGCTAATAAGGGCACACGGAGGATGCCTAGGCGCTAGGAGCCGAAGAAGGACGTGGCGAACGACGAAATGCCTCGGGGAGCCGTAAGCAGGCTTTGATCCGGGGATGTCCGAATGGGGGAACCCAGCTGTGGTAATGCGCAGTTACCATGCAGTGAATACATAGCTGCATTGGAGGCACACCCAGGGAACTGAAACATCTAAGTACCTGGAGGAAAAGAAAACAATAGTGATTCCGTCAGTAGCGGCGAGCGAACGCGGATTAGCCCAAACCAAGGAGCTTGCTCCTTGGGGTTGTAGGACGTCAATGTGGCAAAAGTTCATTAGGTGAAGTGATCTGGAAAGGTCCGCTGGAAAAGGTAACAGCCCTGTAGCCGAAAGTGAACGTATGCCTAGACGGATCCTGAGTACGGCGGGACACGTGAAACCCCGTCGGAATCCGGCAGGACCATCTGCCAAGGCTAAATACTCCCTAGCGACCGATAGTGAAGCAGTACCGTGAGGGAAAGGTGAAAAGCACCCCGGGAGGGGAGTGAAAAAGAACCTGAAACCGTGTGCCTACAAGAAGTCAGAGCCCGTTAATGGGTGATGGCGTGCCTTTTGTAGAATGAACCGGCGAGTTACGTTTGCATGCGAGGTTAAGCTGAAAAGGCGGAGCCGCAGCGAAAGCGAGTCTGAATAGGGCGAATGAGTATGCAGGCGTAGACCCGAAACCGTGTGATCTACCCCTGTCCAGGGTGAAGGTGCGGTAACACGCACTGGAGGCCCGAACCCACGAATGTTGAAAAATTCGGGGATGAGGTGGGGGTAGCGGAGAAATTCCAATCGAACTCGGAGATAGCTGGTTCTCCCCGAAATAGCTTTAGGGCTAGCCTCGGGGGATGTGTCGTGGAGGTAAAGCACTGATTGGGTGCGGGGCCCGCCAAGGGTTACCAAGTCCAGTCAAACTCTGAATGCCACAGACATTACCCCGGGAGTCAGACAGTGAGTGCTAAGATCCATTGTCAAGAGGGAAACAGCCCAGATCATCAGCTAAGGTCCCCAAGTGTGTGTTAAGTGGGAAAGGATGTGGAGTTGCACAGACAACCAGGATGTTGGCTTAGAAGCAGCCACCATTTAAAGAGTGCGTAATAGCTCACTGGTCGAGTGACTCTGCGCCGAAAATGTAACGGGGCTAAACACACCACCGAAGCTATGACTTGCACCTTGCGTGCATGGGTAGGGGAGCGTTCTGTACGGAGTGAAGGTAGATCGTGAGGACTGCTGGACTGTACAGAAGTGAGAATGCCGGTATGAGTAACGAAAAGATCAGTGAGAATCTGATCCGCCGAAAGCCTAAGGGTTCCTGAGGAAGGTTCGTCCGCTCAGGGTAAGTCGGGACCTAAGGCGAGGCCGAAAGGCGTAGTCGAAGGACAACAGGTTGAAATTCCTGTACCACCGTAAGCCGTTACGAGCAATGGAGTGACGCAGCAGGGTAGGGACGCGGACTGATGGATGTCCGTCCAAGCAGTGAGGCTGATGTGTAGGCAAATCCGCACATCGTAAGGCTGGGCTGTGATGGGGAGCGAAAATTACAGTAGCGAAGGTCTTGATCTCACACTGCCGAGAAAAGCTTCTAGCCAGGCGAAGGTGCCCGTACCGCAAACCGACACAGGTGGGCGAGAAGAGAATTCTAAGGCGCGCGGAAGAACTCTCGTTAAGGAACTCGGCAAAATGACCCCGTAACTTCGGGAGAAGGGGTGCCCCGGTAGTGTGAATAGCACGAGGGGGCCGCAGTGAAAAGGCCCAAGCGACTGTTTAGCAAAAACACAGGTCTATGCGAAGCCGCAAGGCGAAGTATATGGGCTGACGCCTGCCCGGTGCTGGAAGGTTAAGGGGAGCGGTTAGGAGCAATCCGAAGCTGTGAACCGAAGCCCCAGTAAACGGCGGCCGTAACTATAACGGTCCTAAGGTAGCGAAATTCCTTGTCAGGTAAATTCTGACCCGCACGAATGGCGTAACGACTTGGGCGCTGTCTCAACGAGAGATCCGGTGAAATTTTAATACCTGTGAAGATGCAGGTTACCCGCGACAAGACGGAAAGACCCCATGGAGCTTTACTGCAGCTTGATATTGGACTTTGGTACGATCTGTACAGGATAGGTGGGAGCCTTTGAAGCCTGAGCGCCAGCTTGGGTGGAGGCGCCGTTGGGATACCACCCTGATCGTATCGGAGTTCTAACCTACTACCGTTAACCGGTAGAGGGACCGTGTCAGGTGGGCAGTTTGACTGGGGCGGTCGCCTCCTAAAGAGTAACGGAGGCGCCCCAAGGTTCCCTCAGAATGGTTGGAAATCATTCGAAGAGTGCAAAGGCATAAGGGAGCTTGACTGCGAGACATACAGGTCGAGCAGGGACGAAAGTCGGGCTTAGTGATCCGGTGGTACCGCATGGAAGGGCCATCGCTCAACGGATAAAAGCTACCCTGGGGATAACAGGCTTATCTCCCCCAAGAGTCCACATCGACGGGGAGGTTTGGCACCTCGATGTCGGCTCATCGCATCCTGGGGCTGAAGTAGGTCCCAAGGGTTGGGCTGTTCGCCCATTAAAGCGGTACGCGAGCTGGGTTCAGAACGTCGTGAGACAGTTCGGTCCCTATCTGTCGCGGGCGCAGGAAATTTGAGAGGAGCTGTCCTTAGTACGAGAGGACCGGGATGGACGTACCGCTGGTGTACCAGTTGTCTCGCCAGAGGCATAGCTGGGTAGCTATGTACGGAAGGGATAAGCGCTGAAAGCATCTAAGCGTGAAGCCCCCCTCAAGATGAGATTTCCCAGTATGTAAGACCCCTTGAAGACGACGAGGTAGATAGGTTGGAGGTGGAAGCGCAGCAATGTGTGGAGCTGACCAATACTAATCGGTCGAGGGCTTGACCACAAGGCTTTTTCCGACAGGAAAGGCCGCATCGAAAGCATATGACATATATGCACCACAAGATCTTGGATGGATCGATTGCACGTTTCGCTGCTAGTTTTCAGGGAGTAACGAAAACCTCTATGAATTTATTTCATAGAGGTTTTTTGCTGTATTTGCATATTTTTCAGGATAGCGTTAAAACTAAAGAGAGGAAGTTCCGCTTAACTGTTTATCAGGTACTTGCAAAGTAATATGGAAATGATTATAATTAGGTTAAGGTCAAAGAAAGTCAAAGTCAATTTACTTCTCAACAACGGGAGGCTGAATTGATGCGTAATGTTTCCGAGATTATTGAGCAATATCTAAAGCATATACTGCAGCAAAGCCCCGAAGGGTCCATTGAGATCCAGCGGAACGAGCTCGCTGATCAATTTCAGTGTGTGCCGTCTCAGATTAATTATGTCATCAGCACACGATTTACCCTTGAAAAAGGCTACGTGGTGGAAAGCAAGCGCGGAGGCGGGGGTTATATCCGGATTCAGAAGATCGAACTCAACGCCTACGGTTCATTGCTGGACACCATCATGACTACCATTCGTGAAAGTATAGATCAAGCGTCGGCCGAAGGGTTGATTTACCGTCTGGAAGAAGGTCGGTTGATCAGCCGGAGGGAAGCTGCCATCATTAAAGCGGCAATATCGCGGGATGTGCTTCAGTTTAAGCTTCCTTTGCGGGATGAAGTCCGTGCCCGGATTTTAAAGGCGATGCTGATATCCTTACTGAGCAAATAAGGAGGGGTTGACGTGCTTTGTCAAGAATGCGGCAAACGGCCCGCAACGCTTCATTTTACGAAAATTGTTAACGGTGAGAAAACAGAGTTTCACTTCTGTGAAACATGCGCCAAAGAGAAGGGGGAGCTGATTCCCGGTACGCCGGGAGGTTTCTCCATTCATAATTTGCTTTCGGGCCTGCTGGACTTCGATCCTTCCTCCGGAACGGTCTCAAGCAAAGCGCGTCCGATAAGATGCGAACACTGCGGACTTACGTATTCACAGTTCAGCAAGCTGGGACGTTTTGGCTGCAGCCACTGCTATGAAAGCTTTCAGGATAAGCTGGATCCCCTGTTTAAGCGGGTTCACGGCAATACGCAGCATGTCGGCAAAGTGCCGAAACGTTCCGGACAGGAGATCGAGCAGAAGCGTGAGGTGGAGCGTCTCAAGAAAGAACTTCAGACGTACATCGAACAGGAAGAATTCGAGCAAGCGGCTCAACTGCGAGACCGTATTCGCGACCTCGATAAGAAGTCAGCCGGCAGCAGTTAACTTCGACGCCCGCCTCAAACCTTTGAACTTGGAGAAAAGGAGGGTTCCTCTTTGAGACATTTTGTCAAGGAAGCATTAAGCGAATGGATGAAAGGGGACGGTCCCGATTCGGATATTGTGATCAGCAGCCGCATCCGTATAGCCCGGAATCTGCAAGATTATCCGTTTCCTATGTTGGCCGCGAACCAGCAGTCCGCGGAAGTACTTGAGAAAGTTTCAGCTGTACTGGGCAATGAAGATTTAAAAACGATCAGCGACTTCACGCTTGTACCGCTTTCGGAACTGAATGAACTGGAGCGGAGGATCCTGGTAGAGAAGCATTTGATCAGCCCGAATCTGGCAACCGAATCGCGGAACGGAGCCGTTATCCTTAATGATAACGAATCTATCAGCATTATGGTGAATGAAGAGGATCATCTTCGGATTCAATGTCTGTGTCCCGGATTTCAAATTAAAGAGGCCTGGGATCTGGCGAACCAGATTGACGATATTTTCGAATCTCAGCTAGACTACGGCTTTGACGAAAGACGCGGCTACTTGACCAGCTGTCCTACGAATGTGGGAACCGGTATACGGGCTTCGGTCATGATGCACCTGCCCGCTCTTGTTTTGACCCAGCAAATCAATCGAATTCTATCGGCGGTTTCACAGGTTGGCCTAACAGTCCGGGGTCTATATGGCGAAGGAAGCGAAGCGTTGGGAAATTTATTTCAGATTTCCAATCAGATTACGCTGGGCCAGTCCGAAGATGAAATCATTGATAATCTATATAGCGTAGCCAAACAGATTATCGAACACGAGCGCGCCGCAAGAAGGCAACTCATGCAGGAATCCAGAATACGTATAACAGACCGCGTTATGCGGTCATACGGAATTTTGACTCACGCTTCGATTATCGATTCCAAGGAAGCGGCACAGCGGCTATCCGATGTCCGCCTTGGCATAGATCTTAATTTAGTGGGGGAAGTTCCCGCACACACCATGAATGAACTTCTTGTGATGACACAGCCGGGATTTTTGCAGCAAATAGCAGGGGAGCTTTTATCTCCCGACGACCGGGATATCCGGCGTGCCCAAATCATCAGGGAAAGATTCAAGCCGTGTCATAACGTTTAATGGTACTATACGACTTTCGTTCGAAATTACAATGGAGGTGCTAAGTATGATGTTTGGAAGATTTACGGAACGTGCACAGAAAGTTCTTTCCCTTGCACAGGAAGAAGCAGTACGCCTGGGTCACAACAATATAGGTACAGAGCATATCTTGCTGGGCCTTATTCGCGAAGGCGAAGGCATTGCGGCCAAAGCGCTGGTGGCTCTCGGACTCGGACTTGAAAAAATTCAAGATGAGGTCGAATCATTAATCGGCCGCGGACAAGAGCAGCCCTCCAATATCGCTTACACACCGCGTGCCAAAAAGGTCATTGAACTTTCGATGGACGAAGCCAGAAAGCTTGGCCATACGTACGTAGGTACGGAGCATATCCTGCTCGGTCTGATTCGCGAGGGAGAAGGGGTTGCGGCACGCGTGCTGAACAACCTGGGCATTTCCTTGAACAAAGCCCGCCAGCAAGTCCTGCAGCTTCTCGGAAGCAGCGAGGTCGTTTCGAGCAATCACGGCAGCGGCAACAACGTCAACACGCCTACGCTGGACAGTCTCGCGAGAGATCTGACGGCTATCGCCAAAGAAGGCAACCTGGACCCGGTAATCGGACGTTCCAAAGAAATCGAGCGTGTTATTCAGGTTCTCAGCCGCCGCACCAAAAACAACCCGGTTCTGATCGGGGAGCCAGGTGTAGGTAAAACGGCTATCGCCGAAGGTCTCGCTCAAAAGATCATCAACAATGAAATTCCGGAAACGTTAAAAGATAAGCGTGTCATGACGCTCGATATGGGTTCTGTCGTGGCAGGCACCAAATACCGCGGTGAATTTGAAGATCGTCTGAAGAAGATCATGGATGAGATCCGCCAGGCGGGGAACATCATTCTCTTCATCGATGAGCTGCATACCTTGATCGGCGCCGGCGGTGCAGAGGGTGCGATTGATGCCTCCAACATTCTGAAGCCGGCTTTGGCTCGCGGCGAACTGCAGTGCATCGGGGCCACTACTCTGGATGAGTACCGCAAATACATCGAGAAGGATGCCGCTCTGGAGCGCCGCTTCCAGCCGATTACGGTGGATCAGCCGACTCCGGAAGAAGCGATCCAAATCCTTCACGGACTGCGTGACCGTTATGAGGCGCATCACCGGGTGAAAATCACCGATGAAGCTATCGAGGAAGCAGTCAAGCTGTCGGATCGCTATATCCCCGATCGTTTCCTGCCTGATAAAGCGATCGACTTGATCGATGAAGCAAGCTCGAAAGTAAGGCTTCACTCTTACACGGTACCGCCTAGCTTGAAAGAACTGGAGCAAAAGCTCGAAAACATCCGCAAGGAGAAAGACGCGGCTGTTCAAAGCCAAGAGTTCGAGAAAGCCGCTTCTTTGCGTGATACCGAGCAAAAGCTGCGCGAAGAACTCGACAGCACGAAGAACGATTGGAAAGAGAAGCAGGGACGCATGGACACGGAGGTGACTCCGGACGACATCGCCCAGGTGGTTGCAAGCTGGACCGGAATTCCGGTACGCAAACTGGCTGAAGAGGAGACCGAGCGTCTTCTTAAAATGGAAGACATCCTTCACAACCGTGTGATCGGCCAGGAAGAAGCGGTTAAAGCGGTCAGCCGCGCAATCCGCCGTGCAAGAGCGGGTCTGAAAGATCCGAAGCGTCCGATGGGCTCCTTTATCTTCCTGGGTCCGACCGGTGTAGGTAAAACCGAGCTTGCCCGTGCTTTGGCGGAATCCCTGTTCGGAGACGAAAATGCCGTTATCCGCATTGATATGTCCGAATATATGGAGAAACACTCCACGTCCCGTCTCGTAGGAGCGCCTCCGGGATATGTAGGCTACGAAGAAGGCGGCCAATTGACTGAAAAAGTACGCCGCAAGCCTTACTCCGTTGTTCTGCTTGATGAAATCGAGAAAGCACATCCGGAAGTGTTCAATATCCTTCTGCAAGTGCTGGAAGACGGGCGCCTTACCGATTCCAAAGGCCGTACCGTTGACTTCCGCAACACCTTGATCATCATGACGTCCAATGTGGGAGCCGATACGATTAAGAAAAATTCGACGCTCGGCTTTACGGCTGTCCAAGATTCCGGCAAAGATTATAACAACATGAAGGACAAAGTAATGAACGAGCTGAAGAAAAGTTTCCGTCCGGAGTTCTTGAACCGGATCGACGAAATTATCGTCTTCCACTCTCTCGACGAGAAGCATATTGCTGAAATTGTCAGCCTCATGGCCGATGAGCTCCGCAAACGCCTGAAAGAACAGGAAGTCGACTTTATCCTCACCGATACCGCGAAGAACTTCCTGGCTAAGGAAGGCTTTGATCCGAGCTATGGAGCAAGGCCGCTTCGCAGGGCGATCCAGAAACACATTGAGGACCGTCTCTCCGAAGAACTTCTTAAAGGAAGCATTTCCAAGGGCGACTCCCTTACTATAGACGAAAAAGACGGCGAACTTGTTGTACTTCGGAACGAAGAAGCGATGACGCAGACCAAGTAAGGTATAAAATCAAGCATTTTGCGGTACGAAACTGTACCGCAAAATGCTTTTTCTTTTGCCAAGTACTTTCATAGCATTCGCAAAAATGGTAAACTTTGAATGACGCTGGAACGGTTTGCCCGTTTTACGCGTAGAAACAGAAGGGGAACTTCGCGCCATGAGTAAAACAAAAACGAAATTCATCTGCCAGCAGTGCGGGTATGAAACCCCGAAGTGGCTCGGCAAATGTCCCGGCTGCGGAGCATGGAACAGTTTTGCCGAAGAAGTAGAGACGGTTGTCAAGACGCAGGGAATAAATTCTTCTTTTCTGCGGACGAAAGAAAAACCGACTCCGATCATAAACATAGAAAGCAGCGTAGAACAGCGTGTGCTTACGGATAATGGCGAGCTCAACCGCGTTTTGGGCGGCGGGTTCGTCCCCGGTTCGCTCATACTGGTCGGAGGAGATCCCGGTATAGGGAAATCAACGCTGCTCCTGCAAACCTCGCACTCGCTGACCAAAGAGGGGCGGAAGGTTCTGTACATCTCAGGCGAGGAATCGATTCGTCAGACGAAGCTTCGCGCGGACCGGCTGGATGCCGTTTCGCCGAATCTATACGTGCTCTGCGAAACGAATATGGAAGTGGTTGAAGAGGCGATCCAGGAAGTCCAGCCGGATTTTCTGGTCATCGACTCCATTCAGACCGTCTACCATCCAAGCGTATCCTCCGCCCCGGGAACCGTTTCCCAAGTACGTGAATGCACAAGCCATTTCATGCGCATAGCTAAGCTTAAGAATATAGCGACGGTTCTTGTCGGCCATGTAACCAAGGAAGGCGCCATTGCAGGACCGCGCCTGCTTGAACACATGGTGGACTGTGTGCTTTATTTTGAAGGGGAACGGCATCACACCTACCGCGTTTTGCGTGCGGTTAAAAACCGGTTCGGTTCGACGAACGAAATCGGCATCTTCGAAATGCGGGAAACCGGGCTGGCCGAAGTGAGCAATCCGTCGGAGCTTTTCCTGTCCGAGCGCCCGCTTGGCGTAGCCGGATCGACAGTCGTCGCCAGCATGGAAGGAACGAGACCGGTCCTGGTTGAGATACAGGCGCTTGTCTCGTCAACCAATTTCCCGTCTCCGCGAAGAATGGCTACGGGAATCGACCATAACCGGCTGTCGCTCATTATGGCGGTCTTGGAGAAACGGGTCGGCCTGTTCCTTCAGAGTCAGGACGCTTACCTGAACGTAGCCGGCGGAGTCAAGCTCGATGAGCCGGCTGTCGATCTGGCCGTGGCGATAAGCATCGCCTCCAGCTTCAAAGAGCAGCCGACGCAGGCTTACGACGCCGTGTTCGGCGAGATCGGGCTCACGGGAGAAGTCCGCGGCGTATCGCGTATCGACCAGCGGGTCAAGGAAGCGCAGAAGCTCGGCTTCCGGCGCGTCATTATGCCTGAGAAAAGCCTCAAGGGCTGGACGCCTCCAAAGGGCATCGAAGTGGTCGGCGTAAGTACGGTGTCCGAAGCTTTAAAAGCGGCATTGGACTAGTCTACAAGTCTGTGAGGTCAGATTAGTTCGGCCCTGCAAGACAGATCTATTGAAAACAAGGCATAGCGGAACACGCTCGGCTAACAGAACGGAAATGCTTCAGGAGGATTAACATGAGCAAAGAAGAAACTAAACGAGACGTCATGAGCCAACTGCTCCAGCTGGTCGCTCCGGGTACGCCTTTCCGCGATGGGCTCGAGAACGTGCTTCGTGCCAAGACGGGAGCCCTGATTGTCGTCGGATGTACTCCGGAAGTCATGGAAATCGTGGACGGCGGATTTTCCATCGACTGCGATTTTACGCCAAACTATTTGTATGAGTTGGCCAAAATGGACGGAGCCATCATTCTAAATGAAGATGCCAAGAAAATTTTATATGCGAATACCCAATTGATTCCGAACTCTTCGATTCCATCGACCGAGACGGGAATCCGGCATCGTACGGCCGAGCGAGTTGCCAAGCAGACGAATAAACTGGTTGTGTCTATTTCCCAGCGGCGGAACATTATTACCTTATATCAAGGAAACCTTCGGTATTCCCTCAAGGATATCGGGGTCATTCTGACCAAGGCGAATCAGGCGATTCAGACGATGGAACGATACAAGACGGAACTGGATCAGTCCTTGATCAATCTGGGCGCTTCCGAGTTCGAAGAGCTTGTGACACTGCATGACGTCACCAATGCCATTCAGCGGGTAGAAATGGTGCTGCGTATTAAGAACGAGCTCAACAGATACATCACGGAGCTTGGAACCGAAGGACGCCTGATTTCCATGCAGTTAGAAGAACTGGTCGGTAATACGGAGCTGGAAGTGCGTCTGCTTCTGAAGGATTATGTCCGGGAACTCAGCGAAGAGAAGATCAAAGATATTTTGCTGGGGCTCAAGCGTCTCTCTTCCGAAGAATTACTCGATCCGCATCACATTATCCGGTTGCTCGGCTATCCGCACACCAACGCCGTATCGGAGGAACTTGTTTCTCCGAGAGGGTTCCGGGTACTCAATAAAATTCCGCGGCTTCCATCCATTATTATCAGTAATTTGGTGGAAAAATTCGGTCGCTTGCCTCATATCACGGTGGCGACAATCGAAGAGCTGGATGAGGTAGACGGAATCGGAGAGGTCCGGGCGAGAGCGATCAAAGAAGGGCTGCGCAGAATTCAGGAGCAAGTATTAATTGACAGGCATATTTAAATTGCATACAATCATAAAGTATAAATATGGATTGGATCACGTTGTTTTAATGGGGTACAGTATATTTAGAGGTGGACTAAACTAATATGATAACCAAATCGCTTCCTAGCTTGTTTACTGTTGGGAATCTGTTTTTAGGCGTTCTGGCCATTATTCTCGTGTTTAACGAAAGACCGGATACGGCGGCCGTACTTGTCATTGTGGCTATGCTGCTCGACGGTCTGGATGGACGAGTTGCTCGTGCGCTCAACGCACAGAGTGAGTTTGGTAAAGAACTGGATTCATTGTCGGATGTCATTTCGTTCGGTGTAGCACCGGCATTCATTATGTACGTTGTCGCATTCGGCGATATCCGCCCTGCCGCGGCAGCTTGGGTCGTAACGGCAATATTCCCGATTTGTGGCGCTCTTCGTCTGGCACGGTTTAATGTGGTAGCAGGTACACCGGGTTACTTTATCGGCTTACCTATTCCGGCAGCAGGCGGCATACTTGCAACGCTGGCATTGTTCCACACCGAGCTTAACGTCTATGTTCTGCTGGTCAGCACAGTGCTGCTTTCCTATCTGATGGTGAGTAACGTCAAATATCCGAACTTTAAGAAAACGGGCATTCCCAAAGCCGCTATCTGGATTACACCGATCATTGTGATCATCGCCGTTATTATCGGAATCAGCAAACCATCGTTCATTTCCAAAATGATTTTCATACCGCTTGTGATATATGCGCTCTATGGCTTAAAAAAAAACGTTGATCGCCTCTTCGTTCTTCGCCGCAGAAAGCGCAAAGGCATGGAAACGACCGAAGATCTGGCGAATTCAAAAACTCATCTATAAAAAAGAGCAGGGAGCATAAGCTTCCTGTTTCTTTTTTTGCCGCTGAATCAGTATCGCAGTGAACAAAAAAAGCATCTATTTTCATCCGGGCTGCGGAGGAGAATACATGCTTTTTTCTTCTATACTAAGACATATTGAAAAATCCGAGTGTCGAGCATTTTTTCGATTCGTCTTCGAGCACTTTTTCCAAGTTCACATCAAGAAGATTGCTCAGAGCGGAAAGATAAAAAAGGTGCTTACCGATTTCAGTGGTAATCGCTTCCATGCAGTGTTCGCACAACTGGCCTTCCAAATGGGTTTGCAGCTCGATTTTAGCCTGATCCAATGTCATTTCGGGAGAATACTCCTGTTTCTTGGCATTGACTTCTACGCAGCCGCATTCGGTAATCGATTTGATGACAGAGCGGTTCACACCGGCATTGGATTGTTGGAATTTGGACAATACATCAAGCAGGCTGCGATGGCGAAGCAGCAGCTCACCAACTTGTTCCTGGAAATCTTTCAGGGACAGGGCACTCATCTCATGCACCTCATTTTAGTTTCGTCTCCATCTCATTATATAGAAATTAGGTTAGCGAGGCAATCTGACACCTCCTGTGTGTTTATACATCCAACATTTGGAACATACTTGTAACAGGGGAGAGGATCCTCTTACTTTGGATGATGGAGGTGAATCCGTAAGATGAAATGGATTCAATGGATTATTGCCGTCTTAGGTGGTGCGCTCGGTTACGGGTGGAGTGATGCCATTATTCAATTATCGGGAATCAACGGTGGAGCGGTTGCGGATTACACGGCAGCTGGAGCGGGATTTGTCGGGATGTTTATCGTGTCATGGATAGGCATGGGCCTTATTTTAAGACTGGTGCAGCGCGGAGAAAACAGCTTATCGCAAATGCCCGCTTCCGATCTTCTTCCGGCCGCATTCGGTACGATCGTGGGGCTGCTTGCAGCCGTGCTGGTATTCCCGGCGCTTGAACGGGTTCATGTGGTATTGGCAGGTATGGCTACCGTTCTTCTGGCCGTTATGGGCGGCCGGATCGGCTACGGCAAGAGCGAGGAAATTTTCGAACTTCTGAGCAGCCGAAAAGACGGCGGAAGCGGCAAAGGAAAAATGCCGGAGGAGCACAAGATTCTCGATACGAGCGTGATCATAGACGGACGGATTGCGGACATTTGCAAAACCGGGTTTATTGAAGGGACGCTGGTTATTCCGGAATTTGTCCTGGAGGAGCTTCAGCATATCGCGGATTCTTCCGATTTGCTCAAACGTAATCGCGGTAGGCGCGGATTGGATATTTTAAATAAGATTCAGAAGGAACTTGACGTGAAAGTTCTTATCTATGAAGGCGACTTCGAAGAAATTTCCGAGGTGGACAGCAAGCTTATCCGGCTCGCCAAAGTGCTTCAAGGTAAAGTGATCACCAACGATTATAACTTGAACAAGGTTTGTGAGCTCCAGGGCGTGTCCGTTCTGAACATCAATGATCTGGCGAATGCCGTAAAACCGGTTGTCCTCCCCGGCGAAGAGATTCTGGTTCAGGTCATCAAGGACGGCAAAGAGCATGGACAAGGGGTAGCGTATCTGGATGACGGAACCATGATCGTCGTGGAAGGCGGACGGGACTTTATCGGTTCCCTGCTTGAGGTAATGGTTACAAGTGTCCTTCAAACGTCAGCGGGACGAATGATCTTCGCGAAGCCCAAGCTCTTGGAAAAAGCGCAATAAAGGGTTATCATAGGGAGAGTATTTCGCTGGGGCTGCAGCTTGGCAAGTTAAAGCAGAAGAAGAAAGCTGCAGCAGCAAAACCCGGTGGTAACCGGAGGTATGCAGGTGAATAAAGTCGGCGTCATCGTCGTTGCAGCAGGAAGAGGTTCACGAATGCGGACGGCGGAAAGTAAACAATATCTGGAGCTGGCGGGCAAGCCGATTTTGGTACATACGCTGGAACTCTTCGAGAAGATTGCCCGCATCGACTCCGTCGTGCTGGTGACCGGGGAAGAGGATGTCCCGCGCTGCGAATCGTATGCCGCTCGCTACGGGCTGCATAAAGTCAGCCGGGTCATAGCCGGCGGCGCAGAACGGCAGGACTCCGTCCGGTCCGGACTGGAGGCGCTCGGCGCGGACACGCAGTGGGTGCTTGTCCATGACGGCGTCCGCCCGCTCGTTACCGAAGAGCAGGTAGGCGCCTGTCTGGACAAAGCCATAGATACGGGTGCGGCCGTGCTGGCCGTTCCCGTTAAAGACACGATCAAGGTCGTGAGTGAGGATGGCCAGATCATGTCCACACCCGACCGCAAAAGCTTGTGGGCGATCCAAACGCCGCAGGCTTTTCGGTTTTCTCTTTTAAAAGAAGCGCATGAGGAGGCAGTCCGCGACGGATTCCTTGGCACAGACGATGCCATGCTCGTCGAACGGGCGGGGCATACGGTGCATGTCGTAGAAGGGGATTATGCCAATATCAAAATCACCACCCCCGAAGATCTGCCATGGGCGGAATGGTTGTTAGGCAACAGGAGAGGAGAATAGACAGATGATTCGAGTAGGACAAGGATTTGATGTACATCAGTTGGCGGAGGGCCGCCCATGTATTATCGGAGGCGTTACGATTCCGTATGAAAAGGGATTGCTGGGGCATTCGGATGCGGATGTATTGCTTCATGCCATTACCGACGCCATACTGGGGGCGCTGGGTTTGGGCGATATCGGCAAGCATTTCCCGGATACGGCTGCCGAATTCAAGGATGCGGACAGCCTGGTGCTGTTGAAGCGGGTCTGGTCCCTGGCCAGAGAACGCGGTTACCGGCTCGGCAACGTCGATTCCACGATTATCGCGCAGAAGCCTAAGATGGCTCCGTATATTCCGCAAATGGCGGAAATTATTGCCCGGGCGCTGGATGCGGAACTGGAGCAGGTGAACGTAAAAGCGACCACTACGGAGCAGCTTGGCTTTACCGGAAGAGGCGAAGGAATCGCGGCGCAGTCGGTTGTTTGTTTGATAAAAGGTGTGCTATCATAAATTATTATTTCAAAGGATCCCGCAAGGGAAAACGGAAGAGAGGCTAATACCATGAGTACCCCACTCCGCGTACGTTACGCACCGAGTCCGACCGGACATCTTCATATCGGTGGAGCCCGTACCGCTTTATTCGATTATTTGCTTGCCCGTAAAAACGGCGGCCAATTTGTGGTCCGCTTCGAAGATACAGACCAGACCCGCCATGTCGAGTCCGGCGTTCAGAATCAGCTGGACGGCTTAAGCTGGCTGGGGCTGAAGTGGGACGAATCCGTCGACATCGGAGGTCCGTACGCTCCTTACCGTCAGATGGAACGTCTGGGCCTGTACCAGCCGTTTATCGATCAGCTGCTGAACGAGCGGAACGCGTATCACTGCTACTGCACCGAGCAGGAGCTCGAGCGGGAACGGGAAGAGCAGGAAGCGCGCGGAGAAACTCCGCAGTATTCGGGAAGATGCCGCCACCTGACCGCCGAACAGAAGGCGGAGTTCGAAGCGGAAGGGCGCAAGCCTTCTATCCGGTTCCACGTACCGAAGGATAAGATTATCGCATTTAAAGATAAAGTGCGCGAAGAGGTCGAATTCGAAACGAACGGAATCGGCGACTTTATCATCGTCCGTCCCGACGGAATTCCGACCTACAACTTTGCCGTTGTACTGGACGACCACCTGATGAAAATCTCCCTCGTCATTCGGGGCGAGGAGCATCTGACGAATACACCGCGCCAGATCATGCTGTATGAGGCGCTCGGCCTGGCGGTACCGGATTTTGCGCATCTTTCCTTGATCCTCAACCCGGATCGCAAAAAAATGAGCAAGCGCGACGAGTCCATCATTCAATTCGTACAGCAGTACAGCGAATTGGGTTACCTGCCGGAAGCGGTCGTGAATTTCATCGCTTTGCTGGGCTGGTCTCCCGGAGGCGAAGTGGAGATGTTCACGCTGGAAGAGCTTGTAGAGCAATTCGATCTGGACCGTGTTTCCAAAAGCCCGGCCGTCTTCGATATGGACAAGCTCAACTGGATGAACAATCATTACATCAAACAGGCACCGCTTGAAAAAATCGCCGGACTGGCTGTTCCTCACCTTCAAAAAGCGGGGCTTATACCGGCGGAACTCTCGGAAGACCAGCAGCGCTGGGCGACCGAACTCGTCGGCTTGTATCAGGAGCAGCTTCGTTACGCTGCGGAGATCGTAGATCTCGCCGAGCTGTTTTTCCGCGAAAAGCTGGCTTTCGACGATGAAGCGGCCGCACTGCTTGCCGAAGAGCATGTGCCGGCCGTGGTGCAAAGCTTCTTGAAACAGGTGGAAGCGGCCGATAGCCTGGCGCCGGAAAATGTGCAGAAGCTGCTTAAGGCCGTGCAGGCGGAAACCGGCTATAAGGGAAAACAGCTCTTTATGTCCATCCGCGTAGCTTTGACAGGACAGATGCACGGAAGAGACCTGAACATGACCATCCATCTGTTAGGCCGCGAAAAAGTACAAGAACGGCTTCGCGCCTTATTGTAAAGCTGTCTCTTTTGAGCTATACTGATACCAACTTTATACGATTATGAACAGCGCCGAACAGGAGAGTACCCATAAGACGGAATCTCCAGAGAGGATAACCGAGCGGCAACCCCGCTGGGCTGAAAGTTATCCGATCCCTTTATGAGGAAATGCACCTGTGAGCTGCTGCGCCGAATGATGGTTGCCCATCTGTAGGTTCAGCCGGGTCGTACCCGTTAACAACGCAGAGTTGGGAGACTTCACAGTCACCAAGCAGAGTGGAACCGCGATTATACGCCTCTGCAGCCTTACGGCTGCGGGGGCTTTTTAATTTTTACCAGGAGCAGTTGGTAGGAGCTAAGCATCCCAGAAACGAATAAGAAGGTGATGAACCTTGTGGAAAACCATACGTTCTGATATAAAAGCCGTCTTCGACAATGATCCTGCCGCCCGAAGCTGGTTCGAGGTTGTGTTTACTTATTCCGGGCTCCATGCCATTTGGGCGCATCGGATTGCTCACTGGTTGTATACCCGCAAGCTGTTTGCGGCGGCACGTATCATTTCGCAGTTCAGCCGTTTTATGACTGGCATAGAAATCCACCCGGGAGCGACAATCGGCGAAAGGCTGTTTATTGATCACGGGATGGGGGTAGTGATTGGCGAAACGTGTGAAATCGGCAATGACGTTATTCTTTATCAGGGAGTCACCCTCGGCGGAACGGGTAAAGAGAAAGGCAAGCGGCATCCGACGATCGGCAGCAAGGTGGTTATCTCCTCGGGGGCCAAGATCCTGGGCTCCTTCAAAGTGGGAGACAATGCGATGATCGGGGCCAATGCGGTCGTGCTTAAGGAAGTTCCCGCGAACTCTACGGTAGTGGGCATTCCCGGAAAGATTGTGAAAAGGGACGGAATCCGGGTCAACCGGCTGGATCACGGCAACGTGCCCGATCCGGTACTTGATCTTTGCCGCACTTTACAGGTGCAAATCGACGAATTAAGGGAACAATTAGAAGAAGAGAAGATCAAGAATGGAGGCGTTAGGGAGCATGACACTCAGAATGTTTAATACGATGACAAGAGAAAAAGAAGAATTCAAACCTCTTGAACCGGGCAAGGTGAAAATGTACGTGTGCGGCCCGACCGTATATAACTATATTCATATCGGCAACGGACGCCCGGCGATTTTCTTCGATGTCGTCCGCCGCTATTTAACCTATGTCGGTTACGAAGTGACCTACGTAGTGAACTTTACGGACGTGGACGATAAGCTGATCCGCAAAGCGGAAGAAACGGGAGAGACCGTCCAGGAGCTGGCCGACCGTTTTATCGCGGCCTATATGGAAGATATGAAAACCCTCCGCATCGAGCCGGCCACGATTCATCCGCGGGTAACGGACAACATGGAGATCATCATCACCTTCATTAATTCGCTGGTGCAACAGGGCTTTGCTTACGAGAATGGCGGAGACGTGTACTACCGGACCTCCCGCTTTAAGGAATACGGAAAGCTGTCGCATCAGAATCTGGATGAGCTTCAATACGGTATCCGCATCGAAGTGGATGAGCGCAAGGAAAATCCGCAGGATTTCGTCCTTTGGAAAGCGGCGAAACCGGGCGAAGTGTTCTGGTCCAGTCCGTGGGGCAACGGACGTCCGGGCTGGCACATCGAATGCTCCGCTCTCGTACACAAGTACCTGGGAGAGTCGATCGATATTCACGGCGGCGGCGTAGACCTCACGTTCCCGCACCATGAGTGCGAAATTGCTCAGACGGAAGCCATTACGGGCAAGCCGATGGCGAAATACTGGCTCCATAACGAATTCCTCAATATCGATAACGAAAAAATGTCCAAATCCCTCGGCAACGGGGTGCTGATCAGAGAGATTGCCAAAAAGATCAAGCCGGAGACGCTCCGCTTTTTCATGCTGTCCTCCCATTACCGGAATCCGCTTAATTTCAGCGAAGACGGGTTAACGCAAGCCGGCAACGGATTGGACCGTATCCAGAATTGTGTGACCAACCTGAAGCACCGTCTCGGCATCGCTCAGGAAGATGCGCTGGACGATCAGGTAGAGGCGCGCGTGAAAGAAATCGAAGCCCAGTTTATTTCGAAAATGGACGACGATTTCAATACTCCCGATGCGATAACCGCTGTTTTCGATCTCGTCACGGAGGCCAACCGTGTGCTGCAGCAGGAGCGGGTATCCGCGGCAACGCTCAGACTGATTATGGGACGCTTCCGCAATTTCGATTCCGTACTCGGCATCTTGGCAAGAGAAGAGGAAGAGCTGCTGGACGAGGAAATCGAGGGACTGATTGAAGAACGCAATGAAGCGAGACGGGCGAAAAACTGGGCGCGCGCCGATGAAATTCGCGACCTGCTTACCGAGAAGGGCATCTATCTCGAAGATACCCCGCAGGGTATCCGTTGGCGCCGGAAATGAATCTTTCCGATAAGCTGAACCCGCAGCTGTTCCGGTACCCGCCTTCCCAAAAGCCGGAACTTCTCAACCCGCTGGTCCTTGCTTACGTCGGGGATGCCGTATATGAGATGTTCATCCGCCAATACGTCATCTCCATGCCCAGCCAGCGTCCCAACCACCTGCACCGCACCGCTACGCGCTACGTTTCGGCCAAAGCGCAGTCGAAGGCCTTGCAGGCGCTGCTGCCTCTTCTTACGGAGGAAGAAACGGACATCGTCAAGCGCGGACGCAACGCCAAATCCGGCTCGACGGCCAAAAATGCGGATGTGCTGGAATACCGGCACAGCACCGCATTCGAATCCCTGATCGGCTATTTGTACTATAAGCAGGCGTACGAACGCCTGAACTATATCATGGAAGCCTCGCTGGCGCCGGAGAAAATTGTGGCTTTGACGGCTTCGGAGTCAGCAGCGGGTCCCGCTTCGAATCAACCCGGCGGTACGGACACCGGCACCGGAAGGGTTCAAGCCGACGTTTCCGGAGGGCCGGAGGCAGCCGGAGCAGATCCGGAAGCGCCGTCCGATGCACACAAACTTTAAGCAGAATCATTATAGGAGGCACGACCATGGAAGAATACATCGGTGGTAAACACTCGGTGCTCGAAGCGCTGCGCTCCGGCCGCACCATTCATAAAATATGGCTGAGCGAGTCCGCCCAGAAGCAGCTGGCCCAGCCCGTTGCCGCGGAAGCCAAGAAGCTTGGCGTCATCGTGCAGACAGCCGACAAACGCAAGCTCGATCAGCTTGCTCCGGATTTGCAGCACCAAGGCGTCGTTGCCCAGGTGGCGGCATACGATTACGCCAGCGTGGATGACATCCTGGCGCGAGCCGAGCGCAAAGGAGAGGATCCGTTCATTCTGATCCTCGACGAAATCGAAGATCCGCATAATCTCGGATCCATTCTCCGTACAGCGGACTGCACCGGCGTGCACGGCGTGATCATCCCCAAGCGGCGCTCCGTCGGCTTGACCGCAACCGTCTCGAAGACATCGGCGGGAGCGGTGGAGTATGTGCCCGTAGCCCGCGTGACGAATATTTCCCAGACCATCGCCGATCTGAAAGAACGCGGTGTCTGGGTAGCGGGCACGGACGTGACTGCGGCTGACGACGTATACCGCAGCAATTTTAAAATGCCGCTGGCTCTGGTCATCGGCAACGAAGGCCGCGGCGTCGGTCGCCTAATCAAGGAATCGTGCGATTTTCTCGTGAAGCTGCCGATGCATGGACGGGTGAATTCGCTCAATGCATCCGTAGCCGCGGGAGTATTGATGTACGAGGTAGTCAGACAACGTACTACGGGATAACCTCGTATGAAAGAATTCCTGATTGTGGACGGCTACAATATTATCGGGGCCTGGCCCGAGCTGAAGCAGCTGCGCGACCGTAGTCTGGAAGAGGCGAGGGACAGGCTCATCACCATATTGGCGGAATACCAGTCTTTCTCCGGCGTAAAGGTTTATCTGGTTTTTGACGCGTATCAGGTCCCGGGACTGGGCAAAACTTACGTGCAGAGCAGACTCAGCGTTCTGTATACGAAAGAGAAGGAAACGGCCGACGAACTGATCGAGCGTCTTGTTACGGAGTTGACCGGCCGGCGTCGTCAGATTTACGTGGCGACCTCCGATATGACCGAGCAGCATGTGATATTCGGCAAAGGCGCGCTCCGTCTCCCGGCTTCCGAACTTTTCGTCAAAATTAAACAGAGCCGCACGGAGGTCCGCAAACGTATCCGGGAAGAGGCCGAGAGCGGCCGAAACACCTTTGACAGCAAGCTGAATGAGGAAATGCGGGAGATCTTCGAGAAATGGCGGCGGGGGAAGTAACATCAGACACTTCTGAAAAAGTCTGGAAAAAGAATGTCCGTTTGCATTGACGATGTAAGATTACATAATGTATACTTATCCTATCCTTTTTAGCAAACTTGGTAGTTTTGCAGGCCGGAGGGATTGTTGGTGAGTGTCGACCTCAAAGAGCTTAGAATGACCGATTACGATCTCAAGACTGACGAAGACATCGTCGACGCTGTCCATTGCGGCAACAGCGATGCGCTGGAGTATCTGATCAACAAGTATCGCAACTTTGTTCGCGCTAAAGCCCGTTCGTATTTTCTCATCGGCGCTGACCGCGAAGATATCGTGCAAGAAGGCATGATCGGTTTATATAAATCGATTCGTGATTTCCGTGGAGACAAGCTATCGTCATTCAAAGCGTTTGCAGAGTTGTGCATTACGCGGCAGATCATTACGGCTATTAAAACGGCGACCCGCCAGAAGCATATCCCGCTTAACTCTTACGTTTCGCTGGACAAGCCTATCTACGACGAGGATTCGGACCGCACGCTGCTGGACGTTATTTGCGGCTCGAAGGTTACGGACCCCGAAGAACTGATTATCAATCAGGAAGAATTCAGCGGACTCGAAGACAAGATGGGCGAGATTCTGAGCGATCTGGAACGCCGTGTGCTTATGCTCTATTTGGATGGAAGATCTTATCAGGAAATTGCGGTGGATCTGGACCGTCACGTGAAGTCGATCGACAACGCGCTGCAGCGGGTCAAACGTAAGTTGGAGCGTTACTTGGAAGTACGCGATTTATAGATGAGGCACCCTTTCGGTGAATGGGTGTTTTTATTTTTGTGTGCCGGCGGATACTGGAAATAAAGCACGTTTAAGGGAATGTCGGCTGGTCGATAATAAGAAGAGAACCCAGGTCGAGAAAGGGTTTTTTGCTGTGCGCGGGGCAGGATGTTATCCTTGACACCCCATACCGGTTATGTTAAAGTATTGCAGGTAGCCCTATCGCTTTTTTTTTGTGCGCAAAAAAGGGTATATCCTGATACGGGAGGTGTAACACATGCGAGTTGTTATGACGCTAGCTTGCACGAACTGCAAGCAACGGAACTATACTTCCAACAAGAACAAGCGTAACCATCCAGACCGTATGGAGTTCAAGAAATTCTGCAAATATTGCAATGAACATACCGCTCATCGCGAAACCAGATAGTCTGTGGAGGTGTAGTGCGTGGCTTTCTTAGCTAAAATGAAGCAGGGTTTCGGCTCCTCGTTCTCGTTTTTTGGTGAAAGCTGGAGCGAACTGAAGAAGGTCAAGTGGCCAACACGCAAGGAAATGATCAGCTATACGACCGTTACCCTTGTGACGGTGGCTTTCGTGACTGTCTATTTTTTCTTGCTCGACCTGGGGATCTCTGAGTTGCTGCGGCTTGTCTTCAAATAAATTCAGGAACTAGGTGGCAAATATGGAAAAAAGATGGTATGTCGTTCATACCTATTCAGGTTACGAGAACAAAGTCAAAGCCAATTTGGAGAAGCGCGTTGAATCTATGGATATGGCGGACAAGATCTTCCGCGTACTCGTACCCATGGAGGAAGAGCTGGTAAACAAAGACGGCAAGAAGAAAACCGTCATGCGTAAAGTTTATCCCGGATACGTGCTCGTAGAGATGATTCAAACCGACGATTCCTGGTATGTTGTTCGCAACACTCCTGGCGTAACCGGCTTTGTAGGCTCGACGGGTTCCGGCTCTAAACCGACTCCGCTGCTTCCGGAAGAAGTCGAATCTATTCTGAAGCATATGGGAATGGAAGAACCGAAACCGAAGATCGATTTCGATCTGAAGGAAACGGTTCGCGTGAAGGTAGGTCCTTTTGCGAATTTCGTCGGCACTGTCGAAGAAATTATTGCAGACAAGAGCAAGCTCAAGGTTCATGTCAACATGTTTGGTCGAGAGACTCCGCTGGAGCTTGAGTTCCATCAGGTGGAGAAACTGTAGACTACATCGATTCAAATCCCTCTATTGAGGAAGTTTCTCTTGCGGAATCAGGTTGCTGATTCTGGCTGGTTCCTTAAGAAAAGCTTAGCCAGATCTGTTTCTTTCGCGGATGGGCTTTTGCTGGTGGGAGGGAAATGATCCCGTCGAACCACACTACGTGCAAGGAGGTGTCATCACACATGGCAAAAAAGGTAATTAAAATGGTGAAACTGCAGGTTCCTGCAGGGAAAGCGAATCCTGCTCCGCCAATCGGTCCTGCTTTGGGTCAAGCTGGCGTGAACATCATGGCTTTCTGTAAGGAGTTCAATGCTAAGACTGCTGATCAAGCAGGTCTGATCATTCCGGTTGTTATCACTGTATTCGAGGACCGTTCGTTCACATTCGAAACGAAAACGCCTCCGGCAGCCGTACTTCTTCGTATCGCAGCTGGCGTCGAAAAAGGTTCCGGCGAACCGAACAAGAAGAAAGTTGCAACGGTTAAGCGTGCGAAAGTTCGCGAAATCGCTGAAACGAAAATGCCTGACCTTAACGCTGCATCCGTAGAGGCTGCAATGCTTATGGTTGAAGGTACTGCTCGCAGCATGGGCATCACGATCGAAGACTAATTCGATTCGTAGGCTTCCCCTGGAAGCCGCAAAACAGTGGGAGGGCAATCCGTTACGACCACAGAGGAGGAATACAAATGGCTAAACACGGTAAGAAATATAACGAAGTGGCTAAGCAGGTTACTGCCGATGCACTTTATGAGCCGGCTGAAGCGATTGAGCTTGTTAAGAAAACAGCTCCGGCGAAATTTGATGAAACAGTTGATATTGCTGTTCGTCTTGGCGTTGACCCAAGAAAACAGGACCAGGCTGTCCGCGGCGTAGTTGTACTTCCGCACGGTACTGGTAAAACTAAGCGCGTCCTCGTATTCGCGAAAGGCGACAAAGCTAAAGAAGCAGAAGCAGCTGGCGCTGATTTTGTAGGCGATCAGGATATGATCAACAAAATCCAGCAAGGTTGGTTCGAATTTGATGTTTGCGTAGCTACTCCTGACATGATGAGTGAAGTTGGTAAGCTCGGACGTCTGCTCGGTGGTAAAGGCCTTATGCCTAACCCT
This sequence comes from Paenibacillus sp. JNUCC 35, assembly GCF_058269095.1. NCBI lineage: Bacteria > Bacillati > Bacillota > Bacilli > Caryophanales > Paenibacillaceae > Paenibacillus > Paenibacillus sp. JNUCC 35. The sequence goes on from NZ_CM177771.1 coordinate 548,181, forward strand.
AAAGCAGGTACCGTAACTTTCGACGTTACCAAAGCTGTTCAAGAGATCAAAGCTGGTAAAATCGAATACCGCCTGGATAAAGCAGGACAAATTCATGCTCCACTCGGCAAAGTATCTTTCGACGCTGACAAGCTCTCCGAGAACTTCAAAGCGCTGATCGACGCACTGCTCAGAGCGAAACCTGCCGCTGCTAAAGGTGTATACCTGAAAAGCGTTGCAATTTCCTCCACAATGGGCCCGAGCGTTCGCGTGAACCTCCAATCCTTCAGATAAGTTATTCTACGGTTGACATCTTATGTCGAACGTGATAACATTACTGAGGTCGTTAGTTTAACAAACGAATATATAGACCGTAGACAGCAGGTGCCGATGGGAGTATCCCAAACAGCTTAATGTCCTGCCGAGGTGTTATGATATAAGTTCGGGTTATACCGGAAGTGTCATGCCTTCGTAGAGTCTACGAAGGCATTTCTTATGCTTAGGCTGCGGAAATGCTTGTAATAGATTCGGTGAAAACCAGATTGACAAGAAGTGAGGTGTACCTATGGCAAACGCAAAGATTTTAGCAGAAAAAGAGCAGATCGTATCCGACTTGTCGGACAAACTACGTGCAAGCTCCTGCACTATCGTAACCGACTATCGTGGTCTTAACGTTGCGCAAGTAACGGAACTTCGTAAACAACTACGTGAAGCAGGCGTAGAATTCCAAGTTCTTAAGAACTCGATGGTAAGACGTGCAACTGCTAACGCTGAGCTGACGGAACTGGATGCACATCTGACAGGACCGACTGCTATCGCGTTCAGCAAAGACGACGTTGTCGCTGCAGCGAAAATCCTTAACAACTTTGCTAAGAAAAACGAAAGCCTGAGCATCAAAGCGGGCGTTGTTGAAGGTAAAGTTGTGGATGTAGCTCAAATCAAAGCGCTGGCAGATCTGCCTTCCCGCGAAGGTCTTCTGTCCATGCTCCTCAGCGTGCTTCAAGCACCTGTGCGCAACTTCGCTCTTGCGGTTAAAGCTGTGGCTGAAAAGCAAGAAAGCGGAGCGGAAGCTTAATTTTTACCCAAAAATCATTCAAATGAATATAATGGAGGTTTAACCATGAGTAACGAGCAAATCTTGGAAGCCATTAAAGGCATGACAGTTCTTGAACTGAACGATCTGGTTAAAGCAATTGAAGAAGAATTTGGCGTCACTGCTGCAGCTCCAGTTGCAGTAATGGGCGGCGCTGCTGGCGGTGCTGAAGCTGCTGAGCAATCCGAGTTCGACGTAATCTTGAACAACGCTGGTGCTTCCAAAATCAACGTTATCAAAGTCGTTCGCGAAATCACTGGTCTTGGTCTGAAAGAAGCAAAAGACCTGGTTGACAACGCACCGAAGCCTATCAAAGAAAAAGTAGGCAAAGAAGAAGCAGAAGCAGTAAAAGCAAAACTCGAAGAAGCTGGTGCTTCCATCGAAGTGAAATAATTTTGCTTTACACGAGAAACCTCTTGAAGCCTGGCTTCAAGAGGTTTCTTTTGAATTTATGGAGCTTTTTGCATGCGGTTCATGTAGAGCTCCATAATTCCGGGTATTCTAGGATAGGAATAGCGACTTGATACAAAGGAGCGATGGCGGTGGCGGATCACTACTATACGCAAAAACCGACAGTGAAACACGATGTGCGGGAAATAGAGTTTCAAGTGGGGGAACGCAAGGTCCGATTGATGACGGACGCCGGCGTTTTTTCCAAAAGCGAGGTTGATTTTGGCAGCCGTCTGCTAATTGAAACCATGGCGCTGCCGGCTAAGGCCCGTGTTCTGGATGTAGGCTGCGGATATGGACCGATCGGATTGAGTGCAGCTTTTAAATATCCGGCGGGTCATGTGACGATGGTAGATATCAATGAACGGGCTGTGGAACTGTCACGGCAAAACGCGGAACGCAACGGGATCCGGAATGTTACCGTACTTCAAAGCGATAAGCTGGAGGCGGTAAAGACGGAAAAGTTCGACGTCGTACTGACAAATCCACCGATACGGGCAGGCAAACAAACCGTGCATGCCATTTTTGAAGAGGCTTGCGAGTGCCTGAATCCGGGAGGAGCTTTATGGGTGGTTATCCAGAAGAAACAAGGGTCTCCGTCAGCATTAGCTAAGATGGAAGAGCTTTTCGGAGAGGCTGAAGAGGTTACAAAAGACAAAGGCTACCGTATATTACGGGCCTTTAAGAAATAGTCAAGTGTTTGAGAAAAAAGTTTGACTTGACAATCCTGATATGGTATCATTAAAAAATGTCAGTATTAAGATGGGCTTGATGTCTTTCGTTAAAGAAAATGTCAAGCATTTTTTTTGGAGAGAAATGAATAAAATTTCAAACGTTGAGTATAATGTTGAAATTTTAGGAAATTCTAACAAAATAGTAGTACTAGTCATAACGATGCGGATCAACAAGAAAAACCTCCATCCATTGCAGTCGCTTCTTCGGACGGGCTCTCTGACAAGATCGGAGATGTCCAACCTTAGCGTGCGCCCGGCTTAGACGCCCTTCCTTAAGGGGGTGCCACCATACAAGACGGCGCCGCCTGAAGTGTACGTCGATAGAAGTTTTTCTTATTTATTTTTATGAACTGAGTAGACTTAAGGGGTGAATGAAGTTGGCGGGACATCTTGTTCAATTTGGACGACGCAAACGCAGGACTTATGCTCGAATTAATGAGGTGCTGGACATCCCCAACCTGATTGAAATTCAACAAAAATCATACGAATGGTTTTTGGATGAAGGATTGCGGGAGATGTTTTTAGATATCTCACCGATTCAGGATTTTACGGGGAATCTAGTGCTTGAGTTTATTGACTACAGCTTAGGAGAGCCTAAGTATTCCGTGGACGAATCCAAAGAGCGGGACGTAACCTACGCTGCACCGCTTCGGGTGAAGGTACGTCTGATCAATAAGGAAACCGGAGAAGTAAAGGAACAGGAAGTGTTCATGGGCGATTTCCCAATCATGACCGAAACCGGAACCTTTATTATTAACGGTGCTGAACGTGTAATTGTCTCCCAGCTCGTTCGTTCTCCTAGCGTCTATTATAGCACTAAAGTGGATAAGAACGGTAAAAAGACTTACACGGCTACGGTTATTCCTAACCGGGGAGCCTGGCTGGAATTAGAGACGGACGCGAAAGATATCATTTATGTGAGAATCGACCGCACACGTAAAATTCCGGTTACCGTTCTTCTGCGCGCACTTGGATTCGGAACCGATGCCGAGATTCTTGATCTTCTTGGCGACAATGAATATATACGCAATACACTCGACAAAGACAACACCGATTCAACGGATAAAGCGCTGATTGAAATTTACGAGCGTCTTCGTCCGGGTGAGCCGCCGACCTTGGATAACGCAAGAAGCTTGCTTGTAGCGCGTTTCTTCGATCCGAAGCGTTATGACCTTGCTAACGTAGGTCGGTACAAAATCAATAAGAAGCTTCATATCAAGAACCGTTTGTTCAACCAGCGTCTTGCCGAAACTCTTGCGGATCCGGAAACGGGCGAAATCGTAGCCGAAGCCGGTCAACTGCTTGACCGCCGTCTGCTTGACGAAGTGCTGCCTTTCCTGGAGAAGAAGATCGGTTTTAAAGATTATTCCGTTCCTAACGGAGTTGCCGGAGAAGAGATCATTCCGGTTCAAACCATCGATGTGTACTCCCCGATCGAAGACGGAAAAGTAGTTAAAGTAATTTCTAACGCTGTCATTGACAAGTCCGTTAAGAACATTACACCGGCCGATATCATTTCGTCCATTAACTACTTTATAAACCTTCTGCACGGAATCGGAAACACGGATGATATCGATCATCTCGGTAACCGTCGTCTCCGCTCGGTTGGCGAACTGCTTCAGAACCAGTTCCGTATCGGTTTGTCCCGTATGGAACGTGTCGTTCGCGAGCGTATGTCCATTCAGGATGCGAACGTTATTACACCACAGGCTCTGATCAACATACGTCCGGTTATTGCCGCGATTAAAGAGTTCTTCGGAAGCTCCCAACTCTCGCAGTTTATGGACCAGACGAATCCGTTGGCTGAACTGACGCACAAACGCCGTCTGTCCGCATTGGGTCCCGGTGGTTTGACGCGTGAGCGCGCGGGCTTTGAAGTCCGTGACGTCCATCACTCCCACTATGGCCGGATGTGTCCGATTGAAACGCCGGAGGGTCCGAACATCGGGTTGATCAACTCCTTGTCCACCTTCGCGCGGATCAACGAGTACGGCTTTATCGAGGCTCCTTACCGCCACGTAGATCCGAAGACCGGTGTGGTCACGGAAGAAATCGTGTATATGACAGCGGATGAAGAGGATAACTACGTCGTTGCTCAAGCGAATGCGGAACTTTCGGAAGAAGGAACATTCGTTAATGACAGTGTTATCGTTCGTTATAAAGATGATATCTTGACTCTGCCTAAAGAACGCGTCGATTACATGGACGTATCTCCTAAGCAGGTCGTATCGGTTGCGACAGCATTGATTCCGTTCTTGGAAAACGATGACTCCAACCGTGCCCTCATGGGATCCAACATGCAGCGTCAAGCCGTTCCGCTTCTTATTCCTAAGGCGCCGCTCGTCGGTACGGGAATGGAACATAAGTCCGCTAAAGACTCCGGTGTTTGTATTGTTGCCAAACATGACGGAATTATTGAAAAAGTTGCCGGGAATGAAATTTGGCTGCGCCGCCAGGAACTGGTGGACGGTAAATTAGTCAACGGCAATCTCATCAAGCATAAGCTTCACAAATTTATGCGTTCCAACCAAGGTACGTGTATCAACCAGCGTCCGATCGTTCAAAAGGGCCAGCTTGTTAAAGCGGGCGACATCCTTGCCGACGGTCCTTCGACGGAACAGGGTGAACTGGCTCTTGGCCGTAACGTAGTCGTTGCCTTCATGACATGGGAAGGTTACAACTATGAGGATGCGATCCTTCTGAGCGAAAGACTTGTAAAAGAAGATGTGTATACATCCATTCACATCGAGGAATACGAGTCCGAAGCCCGGGATACGAAGCTCGGTCCGGAAGAGATCACTCGCGACATTCCGAATGTCGGCGAAGATGCTCTGAAGAACCTCGACGAGCGCGGAATTATCCGCGTCGGTGCCGAAATCGGCGCGGGCGACATTCTCGTCGGTAAAGTAACGCCGAAAGGCGTAACGGAACTGACGGCAGAAGAGCGTCTCCTGCACGCGATCTTCGGTGAGAAGGCGCGTGAAGTGAGAGACACCTCCCTGCGTGTTCCTCACGGAACCGACGGTATCGTCGTAGACGTGAAAGTATTTACACGCGAGAACGGCGACGAACTGCCTCCGGGCGTTAACCAGCTCGTTCGTGTCTACATTGCCCAGAAGCGTAAAATCTCCGAGGGTGATAAAATGGCCGGGCGTCACGGTAACAAAGGGGTTATCGCGCGTATCCTCCCAGAGGAAGATATGCCGTTCATGCCGGACGGAACGCCTGTAGAAGTCGTCCTGAACCCGCTGGGCGTACCTTCGCGTATGAACATCGGTCAAGTACTGGAAGTCCATTTGGGTATGGCCTCCAGAGCGCTTGGTATCCACGTGGCCACGCCGGTATTCGACGGAGCGCGCGAGTACGACGTGTTCGATACGATGGAAGAAGCCGGCATGCAGCGCAACGGTAAAACCAAGCTCTATGACGGCCGCACAGGCGACGCTTTTGAACGCGAAGTTACCGTTGGCGTCATGTACATGATTAAACTGGCGCACATGGTCGATGATAAAATCCACGCCCGTTCCACAGGTCCGTACTCTCTCGTTACACAGCAGCCTCTGGGCGGTAAAGCCCAGTTCGGCGGACAGCGTTTCGGGGAGATGGAAGTATGGGCCCTAGAGGCCTACGGCGCGGCTTACACGCTGCAGGAAATCCTGACCGTGAAGTCCGATGACGTGGTTGGTCGTGTTAAAACGTACGAATCCATCGTCAAAGGCGAGAACGTGCCGGAGCCGGGTGTTCCGGAATCGTTTAAAGTATTGATCAAGGAGCTTCAAAGCTTGGGGATGGACGTTAAAATCCTGTCCGGCGACGAAGAGGAAATCGAGATGAAAGAACTCGATGATGAGGAAGATACGACCAGTGACAAGCTTAATCTGAACCTTGAAGGGGCAGAAATTGGAGTCGAATAGCTGCAACTGATAGAGGAAAGGCGGACATAGCAGTCCGCCTCCTTCCCATAACTAGCACATTCTAAGGAGGGTTGCTCCTTGTTGGACGTAAACAACTTCGAATTTATGAAAATTGGATTGGCCTCACCTGAGAAGATCCGTTCGTGGTCCCGTGGGGAAGTTAAAAAACCGGAAACCATCAACTACAGAACTTTGAAACCGGAGAAAGAAGGTTTGTTCTGCGAGAAGATTTTCGGACCGACGAAAGACTGGGAGTGTCACTGCGGTAAATACAAGCGTGTGCGTTACAAAGGGGTCGTTTGTGACCGTTGCGGCGTTGAAGTAACACGTCAGAAGGTTCGCCGCGAACGTATGGGACACATTGAGCTTGCCGCTCCCGTATCCCACATCTGGTATTTCAAAGGTATTCCTAGCCGCATGGGTCTTGCTTTGGATATGTCTCCTCGTTCCCTTGAAGAGATTATCTACTTTGCATCCTATGTAGTAACGGACCCTGGAGATACGCCTCTTGAGAAGAAGCAGCTTCTTTCCGAAAAAGAATACCGCAGCTACCGCGAGAAATACGGTTATGCTTTCCAAGCTGGTATGGGTGCCGAGGCGGTTAAGAAACTTCTGCAGGATATCGACATCGATAAAGATGTGGAATCCTTGAAAGAAGAACTCAAAACCGCTCAAGGCCAACGTCGCAACCGGGCGATCAAACGTCTGGAAGTTATGGAAGCTTTCCGCAATTCGAAAAACCGTCCGGACTGGATGGTTCTTGATGTGCTGCCGGTTATTCCTCCGGAACTTCGCCCGATGGTTCAGCTGGACGGCGGACGTTTTGCGACTTCCGACCTTAACGATCTGTATCGTCGCGTTATTAACCGTAACAACCGTCTGAAGCGTCTGCTCGACCTGGGCGCCCCGGATATTATCGTTCAGAACGAGAAGCGTATGCTTCAAGAAGCCGTTGACGCTCTGATCGATAACGGCCGCCGCGGCCGTCCGGTAACGGGTCCCGGTAACCGTCCGCTTAAATCCCTCAGCCACATGCTGAAAGGTAAGCAGGGCCGTTTTCGCCAGAACTTGCTCGGTAAACGTGTCGACTACTCCGGCCGTTCCGTTATCGTTGTAGGTCCTAGCCTCAAAATGTACCAGTGCGGTCTGCCTAAAGAGATGGCATTGGAACTTTTCAAGCCTTTCGTTATGAAAGAGCTCGTAAACAAAGGTCTTGCCCATAACATCAAAAGCGCGAAACGCAAAGTAGAGCGCGTTAGCCCCGAAGTTTGGGACGTCCTTGAAGAAGTCATTAAGGAGCACCCGGTTCTTCTGAACCGTGCCCCCACACTGCATAGATTGGGTATCCAGGCGTTCGAACCGATTCTGGTCGAAGGACGCGCCATCAAGCTGCATCCGCTCGTATGTACGGCCTATAACGCCGACTTCGACGGTGACCAAATGGCCGTTCACGTGCCGCTTTCCGCTGAAGCGCAGGCTGAAGCACGGCTTCTCATGCTTGCGGCAGGCAACATTCTTAACCCGAAAGACGGCAAGCCAGTCGTAACTCCATCGCAGGATATGGTTCTGGGAAGCTTCTATCTGACTACGGACAACAAACATGGTCGCGGTGCGAACTTGATCTTCCGTTCCGTTAACGAAGCCGTTTCCGCTTATCAGAACGGGACTGCCGAGCTTCATGCCCGCGTAGCTATCCCTGCTAAGGTTTTGAACAAGAAGAACTTTACGGAAGCCCAACAGAACGCTTATCTGATTACGACCATCGGTAAAATCATCTTTAACGAGATTTTCCCGGATGACTTCCCGTACATCAACGATGCGACTAAAGCGAATCTGCTTAACGGCCCGTCCGATGACTATTTCGTGTTTGAAAAAGGCTCCAACATCCGTGCCCTAATGGAAGAGCTGCCGGAAGCGAAAGCGGTCGGTAAAGACTACCTCGGTTCGATTATTGCCGAGTGCTTCCGTAATTACCATACGACTAAAACTTCGGTCATTCTCGACAAGATCAAAGAACTCGGCTTCACATACTCCACTAAAGCCGGTATTACGGTTGCCGTGGCGGATGTCGTGGTACCTAACGAGAAGAAGAAGATCCTTGAAGATTCCGAAGAGAAGGTACGCACGGTAACGAACCAATACCGCCGCGGCCTTATTACCGACGACGAGCGTTATGACCGTGTTATCGCGATCTGGAGTAAAACGAAGGATGAAATCACGGATATCCTGATGAGATCCCTCGACAAATACAACTCCATCAACATGATGGTGGAGTCCAAAGCACGGGGTAACAAATCGCAAATCACTCAGCTGGGCGGTATGCGTGGTCTGATGGCCAACCCGTCCGGTAAAATCATCGAGTTGCCGATTAAATCGAACTTCCGTGAAGGCCTTACCGTCTTGGAATACTTTATTTCCACGCACGGTGCCCGTAAAGGTCTTGCCGATACGGCCCTTCGTACAGCGGATTCGGGTTACCTGACTCGACGTCTCGTTGACGTAGCCCAAGACGTTATCGTCCGTGAGGATGATTGCGGAACGGATAAAGGATTCATCGTCAGCAAAATTCAGGATGGTAAAGAGGTTATTGAAGACCTGTTTGACCGTATTGAAGGCCGCTATGCGTTTGAAACGATTCGTCACCCGGAGACGGGCGAAGTTATCGTAAACCGCAATGAGCTGATTGAAGCCAACATTGCGAATGCGATCATTGATGCGAATATTGAACGTCTTCAAATTCGTTCCGTACTCAGCTGTCGGTCCCGTCACGGGGTCTGCAAGAAGTGCTACGGACGTAACTTGGCGACTGGCCAGCACGTTGAAATCGGAGAAGCTGTCGGTATTATCGCGGCTCAATCCATCGGCGAGCCGGGAACCCAGCTTACGATGCGTACGTTCCATACCGGGGGCGTAGCCGGAGACGATATCACGCAAGGTCTTCCGCGTATTCAGGAGCTTTTCGAAGCCCGGAATCCGAAAGGTCAAGCGATTATCTCTGAAATCGACGGACTTGTTAAAGAGATCCGCGAAGCCAAGGATCGCCGTGAAATTGAAGTTCAGGGCGAAGCCGAGTCCCGTGTATACGCGGTACCATACGGTTCCCGTGTAAGAGCGATTGTCGGGCAGACGATCGAAGCCGGGGATGAGCTGACCGAAGGTTCGATCGATCCGAAGGAAATGCTTCGTATCAAAGGTATCCGCGGCGTTCAAAACTACATCCTTCAAGAGGTTCAGCGCGTTTACCGGAACCAAGGTGTAGAAATTAACGATAAGCACGTCGAAGTTATGATTCGTCAAATGCTTCGCAAAATTCGTATCGTTGACGCCGGTGACACGACGCTCCTGCCGGGTTCCTTCGTAGACATGCACGAATATGAAGAAGCGAACAGAGTGGCTTTGTTTGCGGATAAAGAGCCTGCCGTAGCCAAACCGATCCTTCTCGGGATTACGAAAGCATCGCTGGAGACGGATTCCTTCCTCTCCGCGGCATCGTTCCAAGAGACGACTCGCGTATTGACGGATGCCGCGATTAAAGGCAAAGTCGATCAGTTGCTCGGTCTCAAAGAGAATGTTATCATCGGTAAGCTGATTCCTGCAGGTACGGGTATGACCCGCTACCGGAACATTCGGGTCGTAGATCCGAACCAGGAACCGTCTGAAGAAGAAAACACAGAAAAAGAAGCGGTATCCGTTGAATAAACGGAGCTGATTCGGCAATAAAACGCCCGTCTCCCGAGATTTTGTAAAAAAAATCAAAGAAGACGGGTAATATTCTTGACACTATCTTGCCGAGATGCTAATATATCGTAGTGTGCCTAAATTAATATTCTTTCCTGTTCTTTGGAGGATATGGGATTATGACATATGACAAAGTAAAACAGGCTTCGAAATTAAGTGTCGGCACAAAGCAAGCAACGAAAAGCGTCGAGCTTGGTCAGGCATTAGAAGTTATTGTTGCCAAAGATGCAGATCCGCGATTGACTACTAAGATTGTTAATCTCTGCAGCAAGTCAGGAGTAGAGGTTACTTACGTAGATTCTATGAAGCTGCTTGGAAAAGCATGTGGAATTGAAGTGGGAGCCGCTGTGGCTGCGATCGTCGATAAATAGTAAGGCCGAGTGTTTTTGTTTCTAGATTTCATGTGAGAATAACCAGCTTATTTTTGCTGAGTCTAAAAACAAAAACTTTCCTTTGCTTTTTTACGACTCGCCTGGATCTGTGGGCTTGCAATAAAGGAAGTAACAAATGCTAGAGAGGAGGTGGCGGCATGCCAACAATTAACCAGCTAGTTCGTAAAGGACGTCAAGCTAAAGTCGTTAAATCGAAATCCCCAGCTCTCCAAAGAGGTTTCAACGCCCTGAAAAGAGAGTCTACGGAAATTAGCGCTCCACAAAAACGTGGTGTTTGTACTCGTGTAGGTACAATGACTCCGAAGAAACCGAACTCCGCACTTCGTAAATACGCTCGTGTGCGTTTGACGAACCGTGTAGAGGTTACAGCATACATTCCGGGTATCGGACACAACCTGCAAGAGCATAGTGTTGTTCTGATTCGCGGCGGAAGGGTTAAAGACCTTCCAGGGGTACGTTACCACATCGTTCGCGGTGCACTGGATACGTCCGGTGTTAACAATCGTATGCAAGCTCGTTCCAAATACGGTACGAAGCGTCCGAAAGCGAAGAAGTAATAGTTTTTAAAGCAATTATTTTTTGGGGAAAGGGGGATCACTATGCCTCGTAAAGGTCCAGTAACACGCAGAGACGTATTGCCAGATCCGATTTACAACAGCAAATTGGTTACTCGTCTGATCAACCGCATCATGATCGACGGTAAAAGAGGGGTAGCACAATCGATTCTATACAACGCATTTGAGCTCGTGCAAGAGCGTACCGGTAAGGAGCCGATGGAAGTTTTCGAACAAGCCATCAAGAACATCATGCCGGTGCTGGAAGTTAAATCTCGCCGTGTCGGCGGTGCTAACTACCAAGTTCCAATCGAAGTTAAACCTGAGCGTCGTACGACTCTAGGTTTGCGTTGGCTCGTAAACTACTCTCGTCTTCGTGGTGAGAAAACCATGGAAGAGAGACTGGCTTTCGAAATTATCGATGCTAGCAACAACACGGGTTCTTCCGTTAAGAAACGTGAAGATATACACAAGATGGCGGAAGCGAACAAAGCGTTTGCTCACTACCGTTGGTAGGATTCAGATCCTCGAATTAGGAAGGAGACAAAACCATGGCAAGAGAGTTCTCCTTGAAAGATACACGTAATATCGGGATCATGGCGCATATCGATGCGGGTAAAACGACTACAACCGAGCGGATCCTGTACTACACAGGCCGTACCCACAAAATCGGCGAGGTGCACGAAGGTGCAGCTACGATGGACTGGATGGAGCAGGAGCAGGAGCGCGGAATCACGATTACTTCCGCCGCTACCACTGCTGCATGGAAAGGTCACCGCATCAATATCATTGATACCCCGGGACACGTTGACTTCACAGTAGAAGTTGAACGTTCCCTGCGTGTATTGGATGGAGCTGTTGGCGTATTCAGTGCCAAGGAAGGCGTAGAGCCGCAGTCTGAAACCGTTTGGAGACAGGCTGACAAATACAGCGTTCCTCGTATTGCTTACGTAAACAAAATGGACATCATCGGCGCTGACTTCTTGGGAGTAGTTGATTCGATGCGTGACAAGTTGGGTGCCAATGCGGTAGCTATTCAGCTTCCGATCGGTGCTGAGAACGACTTTGTCGGCATCATCGACATCGTCGAAGAAAAAGCTATTCTTTACAAGGATGACCTTGGTAAAGAAGTAGAAGACATCGAGATTCCTGCGGAGTACAAAGACAAAGTCGCTGAACTTCGTATGGAGCTTGTTGAGAAAGTTGCCGAGCTTGACGAAGAACTCACGATGAAATACCTGGAAGGTGAGGAAATTACGGTTGCTGAGCTGAAAGCGGCTCTCCGCAAAGGCGTAGTATCCGTTCAAATCTTCCCGGTTATCTGTGGTTCTTCTTACCGTAACAAAGGGGTTCAGCCTATGCTGGACGCTGTTATCGATTATTTGCCGGCTCCAATTGACGTACCGGACATTCAAGGCGTTCTTGAAGATGGTACCGAAACGATTCGCAAATCTTCCGATAGCGAACCTTTTGCTGCGCTTGCATTCAAAATCATGACCGACCCTTACGTTGGTAAACTCACGTTCTTCCGTGTGTACTCCGGCGTTCTGCAGTCCGGCTCCTATGTTCTGAATGCTACCAAAGGCAAGCGTGAGCGCGTTGGCCGTATTCTTCAAATGCACGCGAACAGCCGTCAAGAAATCTCCGAAGTTTACGCAGGGGATATCGCGGCAGCTGTAGGTTTGAAAGATACTGGCACAGGCGACACCCTCTGCGATGAGAAAAACGCGGTTATCTTGGAGTCCATGAACTTCCCTGAACCGGTTATCGAAATCGCAGTTGAGCCTAAAACGAAAGCCGACCAAGACAAAATGGGCGTTGCGCTTTCCAAGCTTACTGAGGAAGATCCTACATTGCGCGCTAGTACCAACGAGGAAACCGGTCAAACGATTCTCGCGGGTATGGGTGAGCTTCACTTGGAAATCATCGTTGACCGTATGCGTCGCGAATTCAAAGTGGACACTAACGTAGGTAAACCGCAGGTTGCTTATCGCGAAACATTCAAGTCTGGTGCTAAGGTTGAAGGTAAGTTTGTTCGTCAATCCGGTGGCCGTGGTCAATACGGACATTGTTGGGTTGAGTTCCAACCGCTTGAACCAGGCAGCGGCTTCGTATTCGAAAGCAAAATCGTCGGTGGTGCTATTCCTAGAGAATACATCGCTCCGATCCAAGCTGGTATCGAAGAATCCATGAAGAACGGTGTAATCGCCGGTTTCCCTGTTGTGGACATCAAAGCAACTGTCGTCGACGGTTCTTACCATGATGTTGACTCCAACGAAATGGCGTTTAAAATCGCTGGTTCCATGGCTCTTAAAGCAGCTAAGGACAAATGTAACCCGGCCCTGCTTGAGCCGATCATGAAAGTAGAAGTAACGGTTCCGGAAGAGTACATGGGCGACGTAATGGGCGACCTGAACTCCCGCCGCGGACGCATTGAGGGTATGGATAGCCGTTCGGGTGCGCAAGTCATCCGTGCTAAGGTGCCTCTCTCCGAAATGTTCGGTTACTCCACGACACTTCGTTCCAGAACGCAAGGTCGCGGTGTTTACTCCATGGAAATCTCGCATTATGAAGAAGTGCCTAGAACTATTGCAGAAGAAATCATTGCAAAGAACAAAGGCGCTTAATATAAAATTGAGCTTAAACTCTATCCCGAGGAGGAATTGTTTAACATGGCAAAGGCTAAATTCGAACGTAATAAACCGCACGTTAATATCGGTACTATTGGTCACGTCGACCACGGTAAAACAACTCTGACAGCTGCGATCACTAACGTACTGTCCAAAAGATATGGTGGATCCGCAGTAGCATTCGACCAAATCGACAAAGCACCAGAAGAGCGCGAGCGTGGTATCACTATCTCCACAGCACACGTTGAGTACGAGACTCCTAACCGTCACTACGCTCACGTAGACTGCCCAGGTCACGCCGACTATGTTAAAAACATGATCACTGGCGCGGCTCAAATGGACGGAGCGATCCTGGTTGTATCCGCAGCTGACGGCCCTATGCCGCAAACTCGCGAACACATCCTTCTTTCCCGTCAAGTAGGCGTTCCTTACATCGTCGTATTCATGAACAAATGCGACATGGTTGAAGACGAAGAACTTCTGGAACTGGTTGAAATGGAGATCCGTGATCTTCTTTCTGAGTATGAGTTCCCAGGCGACGACACCCCGATCATTCGTGGTTCCGCTCGTGAAGCTCTGCAAAACCCAGACGGCGAATGGGCTGACAAAATCATTGAGCTCTTCGAACAAGTTGATACTTACATCCCAACTCCAGAGCGCGAAACCGACAAGCCTTTCCTTATGCCTGTCGAGGACGTATTCTCCATCACAGGTCGTGGTACAGTTGCTACAGGCCGTGTAGAGCGTGGTACTGTTAAAGTACAAGACGAAGTTGAAATCGTTGGTATCGCTGAAGAAACTCGCAAATGCGTAGTTACAGGCGTGGAAATGTTCCGTAAACTTCTTGATTCCGCTCAAGCTGGTGACAACATCGGCGCACTGCTTCGTGGTGTAGACCGTAAAGACATCGAGCGCGGACAAGTTCTTTCGAAACCAGGTTCCGTTAAGCCGCACACCAACTTTTCTGCACAAATCTACGTTCTGACTAAAGAAGAGGGTGGCCGTCACAAGCCTTTCTTCACAGGTTACCGTCCTCAGTTCTACTTCCGTACAACTGACGTAACGGGTATCATCGCCCTGCCAGAAGGAACTGAAATGGTTATGCCTGGTGATAACATCACTGTAACGGTAGAACTGATCAACCCAATCGCTATCGAGCAAGGTACTAAGTTCGCGATCCGTGAAGGCGGCCGTACTGTTGGTGCCGGCGCAGTAGCAACAATCAGCAAATAATATCGTCTAACGACGATCTTCATAAGCAACACGTACTGTAACGAGAACCCTGTACTGTAACGAAGTAAGACGAAGGCCCTGCCCTTGGTGGTGGGGCCTTTTTATATGAAAGCTTATCAATCTGCCAATCAAGTTCGGCCAGACACATCAGATGTCAAAGACGATAACAAGCATCGCTATCGATAAAGAAAAACGAACGATTATGCACATGAAAGCGACATTTTCGGAAACCGTATCGTTTCTAGATATTTGTCGTATAAAAATGTTGCATTTATCTTTGGGATTCGATATAATAGTGAGCGTTGGTCTGTGACGTTGCGATGATGTGAGAGGTTGCTGGCACACCCGGCCCCTTTGCCATGGGAGTGGTTGTCAGGAGATTTTCACGGAGTATGTCCGATACTAAATTGGGCGATAGAAGGAGGGACTTATATGGCAAAGCAAAAAATTCGTATCCGTTTGAAAGCTTATGATCACAGAGTGATTGATCAATCGGCTGAGAAAATCGTTGAGACTGCCAAGCGTTCCGGAGCAAGTGTTTCCGGTCCGATTCCGCTTCCAACTGAGAAGCAAATTATCACGATTCTTCGTGCGGTACACAAATACAAAGATTCTCGTGAGCAATTCGAGCAGCGTACACACAAGCGTCTGATCGATATCGTGAATCCTACACCACAAACTGTGGATGCTTTGATGAGACTGGACTTGCCGTCCGGCGTAGATATTGAAATTAAACTGTAAAGCTTCTATATATAGAAGAAACGAAAAGGAAAAGAGGTGTCAACGATGAAAGGTATCTTAGGTAAAAAACTTGGAATGACTCAAGTGTTTACACCGGAAGGAAACGTAGTACCTGTCACTGTTATCCAAGCTGGACCTTGCGTGGTTCTGCAGAAGAAAGATGTGGATAACGACGGATACGAATCGATCCAAATCGGTTTCGCGGACAAGAAAGAAAAAAATGCAACTAAGCCTGAAATTGGCCATGCCAAGAAGGCTAACACTGCTCCTAAGCGCTACGTCAAAGAATTTCGTGGAGTGGCACTGGGTGAGTACGAAGTTGGCCAAGAGCTGAAAGCTGATCTGTTCAGCGAGGGTGAATTTGTTGACGTATCCGGAACTTCCAAAGGTAAAGGGTTCCAAGGCGTTATCAAAAGACACAATCAGCATACGGGTCCAATGTCTCACGGCTCCCGATATCATCGTGGACCGGGTTCGATGGGTTCCATCTCAGCTAACCGTGTAATGAAAGGCAAGAAATTGCCAGGACATATGGGTAGCGAAACCGTAACCCTGCAAAACCTGCAAGTTATTAAAGTTGATGCGGAACGCAACGTAATTCTTGTTAAAGGCTCCATTCCTGGTCCTAGAAACAGCTACGTAAGCGTGAAATCCGCGGTGAAAAAGTAAGAAAGGAGGAAGACTGATGCCAAAAGTAGCTCTTTATAATGTATCCGGCACACAAGTCGGTGAAGTAGAACTGTCTGATGTAGTGTTCGGTATCGAACCTCACGTACACGCTCTGCATGAAGCTGTTTTGCTCCAGCAAGCATCCGTTCGTCAAGGAACCCACAAGGTTAAAGGACGTTCTGAAGTACGCGGCGGCGGACGTAAGCCGTGGAAGCAAAAAGGTACTGGCCGTGCTCGTCAAGGTAGTATCCGTGCTCCACAATGGAAGGGTGGCGGTGTCGTATTCGGACCGACTCCTCGCAGCTATGGTTACAAACTGCCTAAGAAGGTTCGTCGTCTTGCAATCAAGTCGGCTTTGTCCTCGAAGGTAATCGATAATGACATTATCGTTCTTGATCAGCTTCAAATGAATGCTCCGAAGACGAAAGAATTCGTAGCTATTTTGAAAAACCTCAACGTTGAGCGCAAAGCTCTCGTGGTTGCTGCTTCTTACGAAGATAGTGTTGCTCTCTCCGCTCGTAACATTCCGGGAGTTAAATTCGTTGTTGCTGATGGAATCAACGTACTCGACGTAATGGTTCATGACAAATTGATCATTACGAAGGATGCGGTTCAGAAGGTAGAGGAGGTGCTTGCGCAATGAAGAACCCACGCGATATTATCAAGCGCCCGGTCATCACGGAACGTTCTACGGAAATGATGGCTGACAAGAAATATGTGTTCGAAGTTGAAATCCGCGCTAACAAAACGGAAATCAAGCAAGCGATCGAACAAATTTTCAAAGTAAAAGTATCGAACGTGAACACACTCAGAATGCCAGCGAAGCCGAAACGTCAAGGACGTCACTCCGGTTACAC
Source organism: Paenibacillus sp. JNUCC 35 (assembly GCF_058269095.1). Taxonomy (NCBI): domain Bacteria; kingdom Bacillati; phylum Bacillota; class Bacilli; order Caryophanales; family Paenibacillaceae; genus Paenibacillus; species Paenibacillus sp. JNUCC 35. Next base: position 565,165 of record NZ_CM177771.1, read on the forward strand.
TTCCGAATGGAAGAAAGCCATCGTGACACTTAGCGCAGACAGCAAAGAGCTGGAGTTCTTTGAAACGGTATAACAATATCTCTAAAGTAAGGAGGTAACACAGGTGCCAATTAAAAAGTATAAACCGACCTCTCCAGCAAGACGTGCCATGTCGGTATCTTCTTTCGAAGAAATCACGACATCCACACCGGAGAAATCCCTGCTTGCTCCTCTGAGCAAACAAGCTGGTCGTAACAACCAAGGTAAAATCACTACTCGTCACCACGGTGGCGGACACAAACGTAAATACCGCATCATTGACTTCAAACGCAATAAGGACGGCATTCCGGGTCGCGTTGCTACAATCGAATACGATCCAAACCGTTCCGCTAACATTGCTCTGATCCACTATGCAGACGGGGAGAAGAGATACATCATCGCTCCTAAAGGTCTGAAAGTCGGCGATCAAATCCAATCCGGATTGGGTTCTGACATTAAAGTAGGTAACGCGCTGGCTCTGGAAAACATTCCAGTCGGTACAGTTATCCACAACATTGAGTTGAAGCCAGGCAAAGGCGGACAATTGGTTCGTGCTGCCGGTACGGAAGCTCAACTTCTCGGTAAAGAAGATGTGTACGTGACAATTCGTCTTTCCTCAGGCGAAGTTCGCAAAGTGCTTAAAGGCTGCCGCGCGACAATCGGTTCTGTAGGTAACGAAGATCACGAACTCGTGAAAATCGGTAAAGCAGGACGTAATCGTTGGCTCGGCAAGAGACCAGAAGTCCGCGGGGTAGTAATGAACCCGAACGATCACCCACACGGTGGTGGTGAAGGCCGCGCTCCAATCGGACGTAAGTCTCCGTTGTCCCCATGGGGCAAACCGACACTCGGTTATAAAACTCGTAAAAAAGGCAAAGCTTCTGACAAGTACATTGTACGTCGTCGCACGAAGTAATTTATACACATCTGAATATCTTATGGTTCAGAGAAGGGAGGGGCTTCAATGGGTCGCAGCTTGAAAAAAGGTCCTTTTATCGACGGACACCTGATGAAAAAGGTCGAAGAACTGAATGAGTCGAGCAAGAAAACGGTAATTAAAACTTGGTCTCGTCGTTCTACGATTTTCCCGCAATTCGTAGGCCATACAATCGCGGTGTATGACGGAAGAAAACATGTGCCTGTATACGTAACGGAAGATATGGTCGGACACAAACTCGGTGAGTTTGCACCAACTCGTACGTACAAAGGTCACGATGACGACAAGAAAACAGGCAAGCGCTAATCGTTATTTTTACTGAGAGGAGGTACTACTATGCAAGCTAAAGCTGCTGCTAAATTCGTTCGGATCGCTCCTCGCAAAGTGCAGCTGGTAATTGACTTGATTCGCGGTAAACAAGTAGGCGACGCGGTTGCAATCCTTCGCCATACTCCAAAGTCAGCTTCTCCGATCGTGGAGAAAGTGCTGAACTCCGCAATTGCCAACGCTGAGCACAACTATTCGATGGATCCTAACAAACTTGTTATTAGTGAAGTTTATGTGAACCACGGTCCAATCATGAAAAGATTCCGCCCTCGTGCGATGGGTCGTGCAAGCCGTATCAATAAACGTACCAGCCACATCACTGTTGTGGTATCTGAGAAATAAGGAGGGATAACGTGTGGGTCAAAAAGTAAGCCCGGTGGGTCTTAGAATTGGTATTATTCGCGATTGGGAATCCAAGTGGTATGCTGAGAAAGATTTCGGCGACCTGCTGATGGAAGACGTTAAAATTCGTGAATATCTGAAGAACAAGCTGAAAGATTCTGCAGTGTCCCATATCGATATCGAGCGCGCGGCTAATCGCGTTAACGTGACGATTCATACAGCTAAGCCTGGTATGGTTATCGGTAAAGGTGGATCGGAAGTTGAAAACATCCGCAACTACATTGCCAACATGACAGGTAAGAAAGTACACATCAACATTGCAGAAGTGAAAAACCCTGAGCTCGACGCTGTCCTCGTTGCAGAAAGCATTGCACAACAGCTTGAGCGCCGCGTATCTTTCCGTCGTGCTATGAAACAAGCGATGCAAAGAACGCAAAGAGCGGGAGCTAAAGGAATTAAAGTTTCGACCAGCGGTCGTCTGGGCGGAGCGGAGATTGCCCGTACGGAAGGATACAGCGAAGGAACAGTTCCACTCCACACGCTTCGTGCGGATATCGATTATGGTACAGCTGAAGCGCACACGACCTACGGACGGATCGGCGTGAAAGTATGGATCTATCGTGGAGAGGTACTTCCGACAGCTAAGAAAAAGGCTCAATCGGAAGGAGGCAACTAATCATGTTAGTACCTAAACGTGTAAAACACCGCAAAGAACACCGCGGTAAAATGAGAGGTCGCGCTAAAGGCGGCACTGAAGTTGTGTTCGGTGAATACGGTCTCCAGGCTCTTGAGCCTGCGTGGATTACAAACCGTCAGATCGAAGCAGCACGTATTGCCATGACTCGTTACATCAAGCGTGGCGGTAAAGTGTGGATCAAAATCTTCCCTTCGAAACCTATCACCCAAAAGCCTCTTGAAGTTCGGATGGGTAGCGGTAAAGGTAACGTTGAGAAGTGGGTCAGCGTAGTGAAACCAGGTAAAGTTATGTTCGAACTTGCCGGTGTTAGCGAAGAAGTTGCTCGCGAAGCTATGCGTCTTGCTATGCACAAGCTTCCCGTTAAATGTAAGTTCGTGAAGAAAGAAGAAGTGGGTGGTGAAGCACATGAAGGCTAGTGAATTCCGCAACTTAACCACTGCTGAGATTGAACAAAGAATTAACGGTTTCAAGGAAGAACTTTTTAACCTCCGTTTTCAACTAGCTACCGGACAACTGGATAACCCGGTTCAAATTCAGAAGCTGCGCAAAGAAATCGCCCGTGCGAAAACAGTTTTGCGTGAAAGAGAACTCGGGATTGGTTAAGCAAATTCAGAAGGGAGGGCTCGTATATGGCAGAGCGTAACGAACGTAAAGTCCAAACCGGTAAAGTGGTCAGCGACAAAATGGATAAAACCATCGTTGTTGCCGTGGAAACTTACAAAAAACACGACTTGTACCACAAGCGGATTAAATATACGAAGAAGTTTAAAGCTCACGATGAGAACAATGAAGCGCAAATTGGCGACACCGTGAAAATCATGGAAACTCGCCCATTGTCTAAAGACAAGCGTTTCCGTCTCGTTGAGATCGTTGAAAAAGCAGTTATTGTTTAACCAACAGGTATAATCCGAAAGGAGGGACTAACATGATTCAACCATTATCTCGTTTGAAGGTTGCGGACAACTCCGGTGCGAAACAGCTGATGTGCATTCGTGTGCTTGGCGGTACTGGTCGTCGTGTAGGCAATATCGGTGATTTGATCATCTGCTCTGTGAAAGAAGCAACACCAGGGGGCGTTGTCAAAAAAGGTGATGTAGTCAAAGCGGTAATCGTTCGTACTAAGAGCGGCGCTCGTCGTAAAGACGGATCTTACATCACATTTGATGAGAACGCGGCAGTTATCGTAAAAGATGATAAGAGCCCTCGTGGAACTCGTATTTTCGGACCAGTTGCTCGTGAACTTCGTGATAAAGACTTCATGAAGATCGTTTCTCTTGCTCCTGAGGTTATCTAACACAGGCAGCTCAATTAAATTGCGGCGCGGCTTTCTTCTGGAAAGTCCGGCAGCTCTTACGAAGTTAGCTTTCATACGAAAGCTTAGGAGGTGTAATCAACATGCCAAGAACGAAAAAGAGACTTGAGTCTCATAACCATAAACTGCATGTAAAGAAAGACGACACAGTTTTTGTTATCTCCGGCAAAGACAAAGGTAAGAAAGGTCGCGTTCTCGCAGCTTACCCGCGTGAAAATCGTGTTCTGGTCGAAGGCGTGAACATGATCAAGAAACATGCTAAACCTTCCCAGCAAAATCCTCAAGGCGGAATCATTACTCAAGAAGCTGCAATTCACGCTTCCAACGTAATGCTCGTGGATCCTAAGAGCGGCAAACCGACTCGTGTAGGTTACAAGGTCCTTGAGAACGGAACTAAAGTACGTATTGCGAAAAAATCCGGCGAAGCTATCGATTAATCGACTAAGTGCGGAAAGGAGGCACCAGAATGGCAGCAAGAATGAAAGATCGTTTCTTGAATGAAATCACTCCTGCTCTGATGCAGAAGTTTAACTACACCACTGTTATGCAAGTTCCTAAGATCGAGAAAGTAGTCATCAACATGGGGGTTGGTGAGGCTGTATCGAACTCCAAGGTGCTCGACAGTGCCGTAGAGGATCTGCAAAAAATTGCGGGTCAAAAACCGGTAATCACTCGTGCGAAGAAATCCATCGCGGGTTTCAAACTTCGTGAAAACATGCCGATCGGCGTTAAAGTAACACTGCGCGGCCAACGCATGTATCAATTCCTGGACAAATTGTTCAACGTATCGCTTCCGCGCGTACGTGACTTCCGTGGAGTTTCCTCCAAAGCGTTCGACGGACGCGGTAACTACACGCTTGGTCTTAAAGAACAATTGATCTTCCCAGAGATCGAATACGATCAAATTGATAAAGTTCGTGGTATGGACATCGTAATCGTAACGACTGCGAATACGGACGAAGAAGCTCGTGAACTGCTTACCCAACTCGGAATGCCGTTTGTGAAGTAAGAACCAATCATCACGGAGCTTTCGGAAGGAAGCCCCTGCCGATAATGATCGGAGAGAGTTTTCAGGCGAAAACTTGTAGGAGGTGTAATTTAAGTGGCAAAAACTTCGATGAAAATCAAGCAACAACGTCCCCCTAAGTTCAAAGTGCAGGCGTATACTCGCTGCGAACGTTGCGGCCGCCCGCATTCCGTTCTCCGCAAATTTAAAATTTGCAGAATTTGTTTCCGTGAACTAGCATATAAAGGCCAGATTCCAGGTGTGCGTAAAGCAAGCTGGTAATCCACTTATTTTCGGGAAGGAGGTTCACATCCATGGTTATGTCTGATCCAATTGCAGATATGCTTACACGCATTCGTAATGCAAACATTGTTCGTCACGAGACGGTAGAAATTCCGGCATCCAAGATCAAGAAAGAGATTGCTGAAATCCTCAAAAATGAAGGTTTCATCCGTGACGCTGAATTCGTAGAAGATAACAAGCAGGGCATCATCCGCTTGTTCCTAAAATACGGTCCGAATAACGAGCGCGTAATCACCGGTTTGAAACGTATCAGCAAACCTGGTCTTCGCGTATACACAAAATCCCAAGAGATCCCTCGGGTACTTGGCGGTCTGGGTATCGCTATCATCTCCACTTCCGGTGGCGTGATGACGGACAAAGACGCTCGTCAAGCAAAATCCGGCGGAGAGGTTCTCTGCTACGTTTGGTAATTTAGACTCGATTGAATGGAGGTGCAAACATGTCTCGTATTGGTCGCAAACCAATTACTGTTCCAAGTGGCGTTGACGTAAAGCTTGAGAACACGACAATCACGGTAAAAGGACCGAAAGGAACCCTTTCCCGCGAACTTCACAAAGATATGAAGGTATCCGTACAAGACAATGTCATTACGGTTGAAAGACCTTCTGATCATAAACTGCATCGTTCCCTGCACGGCACGACTCGCAGCGTATTGAACAACATGGTTACAGGAGTAACGCAAGGTTTCGAGAAGAATCTGGAGCTTGTTGGCGTAGGTTACCGTGCTAACAAAACCGGAAACAAACTCGTCCTGAACGTAGGTTACTCTCACCCGGTTGAAATCAACCCTGAAGGCGGAATCGAATTCGACGTACCTAGCAACACGAAAGTGATTGTTAAAGGGATCGATAAAGAACTCGTTGGCGCAACTGCTGCCAAAATCCGTGCCGTTCGTGAACCTGAGCCGTATAAAGGTAAAGGTATTAAGTACGAAGGCGAACGCATTATCCGCAAAGAAGGTAAAGCTGGTAAGAAGAAGTAAGGCGGCCTAAGGCCGGCCTGACATCGGAATATAGATGAAAGGAGTGCAACCCATGATTACTAAAGGCGATAAGAATAAAGCACGTCTGAAAAGACATCTGCGTGTTCGTAAGAAAATTCAAGGGACGACAGCACGTCCTCGCTTGAACATTTTCCGCTCTGAAAAGCACATGTATGCGCAAATCATTGACGATGTGAACGGAGTAACAGTGGCATCGGCATCCACTCAGGACAAAGAGCTTAAAGAGGTTGGCAAAGGCGGAAACGTCGAAGCCGCTCGTAAAGTCGGCGAACTGGTTGCGAATCGTGCGAAAGAAAAAGGCGTGAGCCAAGTAGTATTTGACCGCGGCGGATATCTCTATCACGGACGTGTTCAGGCTCTGGCCGAAGCAGCTCGTGAAGCTGGTCTAGAATTCTAAGAAAACATCTCATAAGGAGGTAAACGACTTGCGTGTAGATCCTAACACTTTAGAGCTGACTGAAAAAGTTGTTCATATTAATCGCGTTGCTAAAGTTGTAAAGGGCGGACGTCGCTTTAGCTTTAGCGCTCTTGTCGTAGTAGGCGATGGTAACGGCTATGTCGGCGCTGGTATCGGTAAAGCTTCCGAAGTTCCTGATGCAATCCGCAAAGGAATCGAAGATGCTAAGAAGAACCTCGTCCACGTTCCTATCGTTGGAACTACGATTCCTCACCTTGTAACTGGTCATTTCGGCGCTGGACGTGTGCTGCTGAAACCAGCATCTGAAGGTACCGGTGTTATTGCTGGCGGCCCTGTTCGTGCAGTACTCGAACTTGCTGGCGTTGGCGACATTTTAACAAAATCCCTGGGTTCTTCGAACTCCATGAACATGGTGAACGCTACTTTAGAAGGTCTTTCCCGTCTGAAGAAAGCGGAAGAAGTAGCCAAACTTCGCGGCAAAACCGTTGAAGAGTTGATGGGTTAAGGAGGATAAACATGTCTAAACTTCAAATTACCCTTAAGCGTAGTCTGATCGGACGTCCAGAAACACAGAAGAAGACGGTTCAGGCTCTTGGTCTCAGAAAGCTGAACCATTCTGTTGTTCAAAGCGACAATGAAGCAATCCGTGGTATGATTAATCAAGTCAGCCACCTTATCGAAGTTAAAGAAATTCAAGCATAAGTAACACATTCAATCTGGAGGAGGTGCAACTATGAAATTACATGAGCTGAGCTCTGCAGAAGGCGCACGCCACACTCGCAAGCGTCTCGGTCGCGGTGTAGGTAGCGGACTCGGAAAAACTTCCGGACGCGGTCACAAAGGTCAGAACGCCCGTTCCGGCGGTGGTGTTCGTCCAGGCTTTGAAGGTGGACAAAACCCACTTTACCGTCGTCTCCCTAAGCGTGGTTTCGTGAACCCAACGCGTAAGGAATTTGCTATCGTTAACCTGGAAGACCTGAATAAGTTCGAAGCTGGTACGGAAGTAACTCCTGAGCTTCTGATGGAAACGGGTGTTGTAAAATCACCTAAAGATGGAATTAAGATTCTTGGAAACGGCGAACTCACTGTAAAGCTTACAGTTAAGGCGAACAAGTTTTCCCAATCTGCGGTAGATAAAATCCAGGCTGCCGGCGGTCAATCCGAGGTGATTTAATGTTCCGGACCCTGTCCAACATCTTTAAAGTAGAGGATTTGCGTAAGAGAATCATTTTCACGCTTCTCGTGTTAATCATCTACAGAATCGGTGCCTTCATTCCGGTTCCCAATATCAATGCAGAGCTTCTGAAGCTGCAGGATCAGGCCAACCAGAATAGCGTGTTCGGGCTGCTGAATACTTTCTCCGGCGGAGCGCTTTTCCAGTTCTCCATCTTCTCGATGTCGATCTTTCCGTACATTACGGCTTCGATTATCGTTCAACTACTGTCCATGGACGTTGTTCCAAGGCTTACACAGTGGGCGAAAGAGGGAGAAGTGGGGAGAAAGAAATCGGCCCAGCTTACTCGCTACTTAACGGTTGTGCTTGGCGTGATTCAAGCTTATGGATATGCGATCATGTTTAATAACTCCTTCCAGGGGCTTGTGATCAATCCTAGCTTTGCTACCTACTCTCTGATAGCGATTGTCTTGACGGCAGGAACGATGTTCCTGATGTGGTTAGGTGAGCAGATCACTGAAAAAGGGATCGGAAACGGGATTTCGATTATTATCTTCGCGGGAATCGTAGCTGCTATTCCGACAGGAATCAGTCAGATTTACCAGACGCAGTTTGCGAATGCAGGAGATGCCCTGTTCCTGAACATCTTGAAAATCGTCCTCATTCTGATCGTAGTAGTAGCCATTATCGTTGGCGTTATCTACGTTCAGCAGGGAGTTCGGAAGATACCCGTACAATACGCTAAACGTGTTGTAGGGAGGAAAATGTACGGCGGACAGAGCACGCACATTCCCATGAAAGTGAATGCTGCAGGAGTAATTCCGGTCATCTTTGCCGTATCACTGCTTCAATTCCCGACGATTATTGCAGGTTTCTGGGCGGGGAATCCATTTGCGGATTGGATTATCCGGAATCTAAGCATTAACAATTCGGCGCCGATTGCGCTTGCTCTATATGTACTACTGATTGTCGGCTTCACCTATTTCTACACGTTTGTACAGATTAATCCGGTGCAAATGGCTGATCAAATGAAGAAGAACGGCGGTTATATTCCAGGCGTTCGTCCCGGAAAACCAACTTCCAGCTACCTGACAAGAGTAATGTCTAGAATTACTTTGTCCGGCGCCTTCTTCCTGGCTTTCATCTCGATTCTCCCAATGATCTTCGGGGCTCTGGCAGGTCTGCCAACTTCGGTTCGGATCGGCGGAACTTCACTTCTCATCCTTGTGGGTGTGGCATTGGAGACGTTGAAAACAGTAGAAAGCCAACTGATCAAACGTCATTACAAAGGATTTATCAACAAATAGCAATAGGTTCTGATGTAGGCACTTTGTTGCGGCATCGGCACCTATTGTGCTGTTCGTACTACTAAGTGCCGAAGGAGGGAAAAACGTGAACGTTTTATTTATGGGTCCTCCGGGTGCGGGTAAAGGTACTCAGGCGGAGAAAATTGTCAGCGAATTTCAGATTCCTCACATTTCAACCGGCGATGCCTTTAGATTGGCAATGAGTCAAGGGACGCCGCTCGGCATAGAAGCTAAATCCTATGTCGATCAAGGCAAACTTGTTCCAGACGAAATCACTAACGGTATTGTTCGTGAACGTCTGCAGCAGCCGGATTGCGACAAGGGATTTCTTCTCGATGGTTTTCCGCGTACGATTGCTCAAGCGGAAGCCTTGGATGAGATCCTGCAATCTCTGGGTAAGCGAATCGATCACGTCATTAATTTGAAAGTGGATCGCAGCTTCCTGCTGGCCAGACTGACCGGTCGCCGTATCTGCAAATCCTGCGGCGCCACGTATCACGTGATTTTCAATCCTCCGAAGCAGGAAGGCGTATGCGACAAATGCTCCGGCGAATTGTATCAGAGATCCGATGATACGGAAGAGAAAGTCGGTACCCGCTTGGACGAATACACGTCGAAGACAGCACCGCTTCTTGAGTACTACCAGAAACGTAACGTATTGCGCGAGGTTGATGGGGAGCAGGATATCGAGGATGTAACTTCCCAAATCAGTTCATTGCTGCGAGGTCATTCTGAATGATCATTTGTAAGTCCGAAGTAGAGTTGGAACTTATGCGTGAGGCAGGTCGAATCGTAGCCGAGACCCACAAGTTGATGGCTGAATCGGTTCGTCCGGGCATTACGACTAAGGACCTGGATAAAATCGCTGAGGAATACATTCGCAGTCAAGGTGCCGTACCCTCTTTCAAAGGCTACAACGGTTTCTCTGGCAGCATCTGCACTTCAGTTAATGAAGAATTGGTGCACGGCATTCCCGGCAGCCGCAAATTAGTCGAAGGCGACGTTATCAGCATTGATATCGGGGCACAATATAAAGGATATCATGGTGATTCGGCCTGGACTTATGGCGTCGGTGAAATTTCTGAAACCGCAAAGAAACTTCTGGAAGTAACTGAACGTTCGCTGTTTGCCGGATTGGCGGAAGCCAAACCGGACGCTCGGCTGTATACGATCTCACACGCCATACAGCAAGTGATCGAAGACGCGGGTTTCTCGGTTGTTCGTGAATATGTCGGTCACGGGATCGGCACGGAGCTTCACGAAGATCCGCAGATTCCCAACTATGGGATTCGGGACAAAGGCCCCCGGCTTAAACCCGGTATGGTACTTGCAATCGAGCCTATGGTGAACGTCGGACAGCGATTCGTAAAGACACTCGAGGATGATTGGACCGTAGTTACCGTAGATAATTCCTTATGTGCACATTTCGAACATACCATTGCCATTACGGCAGACGGTTATGAAATATTAACCCAGCTGAAGGCATAGGTGACCGAATTGGTAGATCAGGAACAGCTGCCGCAGCCCGGTCAAATCGTAAAAATTCTCCGAGGCAAAGATCAAGGTCAATATGCGATTATCATCCGAGCGGAGGATTCCAGATTGGTTTGGATCGCCGATGGTGATAAACGCAGATTCGACCAGCCGAAGAAGAAGAATGTTCAGCATCTTCAGCTTCAGTCCAAGATCAGCGGAGAAGTTTCCAGAAGTTTAACGGAAAGCAGCCGTGTTACGAATGCCAAGTTAAGACATGCGGTGAAGAAGTTTATCGACAGTCTACAATCTGAGGCAGATGAGAAAGGAGAATAATCGGTGGCTAAAGAAGATGTAATTGAAGTGGAAGGTACAGTAATCGAACCTCTTCCGAATGCAATGTTTAAGGTAGAGCTTGAGAACGGACATAAAATTTTGGCCCATGTTTCCGGAAAGATCAGAATGCACTTCATTCGGATTTTACCTGGCGACAAGGTTACTGTAGAATTATCCCCATATGACTTGACGAGAGGTCGTATAACCTATCGGTTCAAATAAATAGCTGCAACGCCGCAGTCTTAGCCGACATAGCGGCCAACCCTTACGAAGCAAGTTTGCGGTGGCAAACTCTCAGGAGGTAATAAACATGAAGGTAAGACCGTCGGTCAAGCCGATCTGCGAAAAATGCAAAGTCATTCGTCGCAAAGGCAATGTCATGGTAATTTGTGAAAACCCGAAACATAAACAAAAACAAGGTTAAAAGGAGGTGCACGTTCAACAATGGCACGTATTGCTGGTGTAGACTTACCGCGTGACAAGCGCGTTGAAATCGCATTGACGTACATTTTTGGTATCGGTAAAACGACTTCTCAGAAAGTTCTGAGCCAAACTGGCGTTGACGCATCCACTCGTGTTCGCGATCTTACGGAAGAAGAAGTAAGCAAAATTCGTGAAGTTATCGACAAAACGATCAAAGTGGAAGGCGACCTTCGTCGCGAAATCGCTCTGAACATCAAACGTCTGGTTGAAATCGGATGCTACCGTGGTATCCGTCATCGTCGTGGCCTGCCTGTTCGTGGTCAACGCACGAAAACCAATGCTCGTACACGTAAAGGTCCTCGTCGGACTGTAGCTAACAAGAAGAAATAATAAAGGGGGTTAGAGTGAACAATGGCTAAACCTAAAAAAGTCGTCCGTACGAAACGTCGTGACCGTAAAAATATTGAATCCGGTGTGGCACACATCCGTTCCACATTCAACAATACAATCGTAACGATCACGGATCCTCATGGAAACGCGCTTTCCTGGGCAAGTGCCGGTAACCTGGGCTTCAAAGGATCCCGTAAAAGCACTCCGTTTGCTGCGCAAATGGCTGCTGAATCTGCAGCTAGAGCCGCTATGGAACATGGTCTGAAAGTTGTTGAAGTCATGGTTAAAGGCCCTGGTGCCGGCCGTGAAGCAGCAATTCGTTCTTTGCAGGCTGCTGGTCTCGAAGTCAACCTGATTAAGGACGTAACACCAATTCCGCATAACGGTTGCCGTCCTCCAAAACGTCGTCGCGTGTAATTTCAAGTCGGCATGTGGTATAAATATTCTAAACATGTGAATAATGATGTTGAAGGATAGGCATACTACATCGTTTATGGAAATGTTCCAGGGTAACGACGTTTTGAAGGAGGGTTAATTTCATGATCGAAATCGAAAAGCCAAAAATAGAGACCGTATCTTTAAGCGAAGACGGAGCTTACGGCAAATTCGTCGTAGAACCGCTGGAACGCGGATACGGGACCACATTAGGTAACTCACTACGTCGTATCTTACTGTCTTCACTACCGGGTGCTGCGGTTAGCTCCGTACAAATCGACGGAGTTCTCCATGAATTCTCGACTATTCCGGGAGTTATGGAGGACGTAACGGAGATTATTCTGAATCTGAAAGGTCTTTCTTTGAAAATCCATTCAGACGAAGAAAAAGTATTGGAGATCGACGCCGAAGGAGAAGGTAGAATCACAGCTGCTGATATTCGCGGAGATAGTGATGTGGAGATCTTGAACCCGGATCTTCATATCGCGACTCTATCGTCTGACTCTCGTCTTCATATGAGAATTCATGCGACCAGAGGCCGCGGTTATGTTCCGGCTGATAAGAACAAACGGGATGAGCAGCTTATTGGCGTCATTCCGGTTGACTCGATCTACACTCCGATCACGCGTGTGAACTACACGGTAGAGAACACTCGTGTCGGCCAAGTGACGAACTACGACAAACTAACCCTCGAAGTGTGGTCGGACGGAAGTATTCGCCCTGAGGAAGCAGTAAGTCTTGGTGCGAAGATTCTGACGGAACACCTAATGCTCTTTGTTGGATTAACCGATGAAGCTAAAGATGCGGAGATCATGGTAGAGAAAGAAGAAGATAAGAAAGAGAAAGTTCTCGAGATGACGATCGAGGAACTGGATCTTTCCGTTCGTTCTTACAACTGCCTGAAGCGTGCCGGTATCAATACCGTGCAAGAGCTGATCACCAAAACCGAAGAAGATATGATGAAAGTGCGTAACCTTGGCCGTAAATCTCTTGAAGAAGTTCAAGAGAAGCTCGAAGAGCTGGGTCTTGGCCTGCGTACGGAAGAATAATCACCTCAGAAGGAGGGTTAAGACATGGCATATCAAAAGTTAGGCCGTGACTCCAGTGCGCGGAAAGCATTGTTCCGCGACCTCGTAACGGACCTTTTCATTAACGAGCGCATTCAAACAACTGAAGCGAAAGCGAAAGAAGTTCGCTCTATCGCCGAGAAGCTCATTACATTAGCGAAACGTGGAGATCTGCATGCTCGTCGTCAAGTAGCTGCATTTGTTCGTCGTGAAACCGCAGGAGACCAGGATGCAATCCAGAAGTTGTTCTCCGAGCTGGCAACTCGCTATGCGGAGCGTCCAGGTGGATACACACGTATCCTGAAACTGGGACCTCGTCGTGGAGATGCTGCTCCTATGGTATATCTGGAACTGGTAGACCGGGCGTAACGAAGGGTGGGAAAGGGTGGACAGAATCTCTGGATTCTGCTGAAGCCCTTTTTTTGCAATCTGACCGGATTGTGCTCACCTCCCGATCAACCTGTCCGTTCGGTATACGGAGGGTATGGTTTCGTGAGAAATATAAGAATAACGGTAAGTTATGACGGCACCTCGTACTCGGGTTTTCAGACGCAGCCTCATGGCAATACGGTCCAGGATTATCTGGAACGGGCCATTCGGATGCTGTCCGGGGAGACGGTGAAGATCACCTCATCAGGGCGGACGGACGCTGGCGTTCACGCCCGCGCTCAGGTGATCAACTTCACTACAGCCTCCCAGATCCCCGCAGAACGCTGGTGCCTTGCTCTTAATTCCAGGCTTCCGAAAGATATCGCTGCGCTTCGTGCGGATGAAGTGCCCTTATCTTTTCATGCCCGCAAGTCGGCAAAAAGAAAAACCTATTCCTATACGATCCGTACTGCACGGATACCGGATACTTTTCAGCGCCGATACCAATTCCACCATCACAGCCCTTTGGATGTGGATGCCATGAGAGACGCTCTAGCGGCGATCCTAGGCACGCACGACTTCTCCTCGTTCTGTTCGGTCAAAACCGTAGCCGAATCGCGTATTCGTACGATTTATGACGCTTGGATCGTTGAAGAACCGGATCAAATGTCTATCGAGCCCAACCAACCGGGACAGCTTCGCTTTTATTTCACCGGGAGCGGTTTTCTCTACAACATGGTCCGGATTCTCGTGGGAACATTGATACAAATCGGGGAAGGCAAACGCCCAGCCGAAGAAATGGCTGCGATTTTGAGGGGACGTAACCGGGCGCTTGCGGGCCCGACAGCCGAAGCCCACGGGCTGATGCTGTGGAATGTAGAATACGCGGATTAATGTAATTTAATTCTTGCTATTCCCTGGACTATGCTGTAAAATATGTGATGGTGTTTCTTGAAGGGCTACCCCACGGCCCCGACTTCAAAAACACCCGAAGATTCAAGACGTATTTTAACCTATGACTATGTTTGTTAATAAAGTTTGGAGATATATTTTTAGGAGGATCAGAGCATGCGTACCACATATATGGCTAAGCCGAATGAAGTTGAACGCAAATGGTACATCATTGATGCTACCGGCAAGACGCTCGGACGTCTGGCTAGTGAAGCTGCAAGCATTATCCGCGGCAAACACAAACCGCAATTCACCCCGCACGTGGATTCCGGAGATTTCGTAATTATTATCAACGCTGAGAAGATTCATCTGACCGGCAACAAACTGCAAGACAAGAAATACTACCGTCACTCGATGCACCCAGGTGGTCTGAAAGTTACGACAGCTCAAGATATGCTGAACAAAAAGCCTGAGCGTGTACTGGAACTTGCTATTCACGGCATGCTGCCTAAGACACGTCTTGGCAACAGCATGAAGCTGAAGCTGAAAGTATATGCAGGCGCGGAACATCCACACCAAGCACAACAACCAGAAGTTTGGGAACTTCGGGGTTAATTGAAAGGGAGGACTGACTTGTGGCACAAGTTCAATACTACGGAACCGGTCGTCGTAAGCATTCGGTAGCACGTGTACGTCTAGTACCGGGCGAAGGACGCATCATCATCAACAAACGTGACCTTAACGAATACTTCGGCCTGGAAACGCTGAAACTAATCGTGAAACAACCTCTGACGCTGACCGAAACAATTGGCAAGTACGATGTACTCGTACTGGCTAACGGTGGCGGAATGAGCGGACAAGCCGGCGCAATCCGCCATGGCATCTCCCGCGCACTGCTTAAAGCAGATCCTGAATTCCGCGGTTCTCTGAAACGCGCTGGATTCTTGACTCGTGATCCACGTATGAAAGAACGTAAGAAGTACGGCTTGAAAGCAGCTCGTCGTGCACCTCAGTTCTCGAAACGTTAAGATCGGTTATGCAAAGCAAACCCTTCTGGGTACAGAAATGTACCGGAAGGGTTTTTTTGTGTTCTTTTGACCGTTCCGGATAAATGATCCTTTTCTCGTTCGTTATAACACTCTAGAATTCCGAGATAACGCACGAACTTATCGACCTTTTGTTCAATATGATAAAAAGATCGTCTCTAAGCTATTGACAACACTAAGTTGTGATTTATAATGAAATAAAATAACCAAACAGATTAGGATACTCGGAATTAAAATGGGAGGGTACAAATATGAATTTGTTCGAAAAGGAAGCGTTAGTGAACAAAGCCGCTGAGGAATTCGAGAACCAGTCACCCGAAGAACTTATTCGTTGGGCGGTTAACACATTCCCTAGCATTACGCTCGCTTGCAGCTTTGGTGCGGAAGACGTAGTCTTGGTGGATATGCTGCACAAAGTGAGCCCGGAAACTGACATTTTCTATCTGGACACTAATGTGCATTTTCAGGAGACGTACAATACAAGAGATCGTTTAGAGGATCACTATCAAAAATCTTTTATTCAAGTTCTGCCTAAGCTCACTTTGGAAGAGCAAGCGGCTCAATACGGTGCCGAGCTGTGGCTATCAGCTCCGAACGAATGCTGTAACATACGCAAGGTGGATCCCTTAACGGACATTTTAAAAAATTACGACGCATGGATTACGGGAATCCGCAGAGACCAAGCTCCGACCCGGGCAAATGCCAAAAAGGTCGAATATGATGTAAAGTTCGGGCTTGTTAAATTTAACCCGCTTGCTGGCTGGACATCGGACGATGTTTGGGATTATATTCGTTCCAACGGTATTATTTATAACGCTCTTCATGACCAGAACTTCCCTAGTATCGGCTGTAGCCACTGCACGAATCCAGTCGCTCCGGGTGAAGACCCGCGTGCGGGCCGCTGGGCAGGCAATGACAAAACGGAATGCGGACTCCACAAGTAAATGAGAAACCGACCGACATTATTAGAAGACTAAAGGAGAGACATCCATGCCATCTTCAATCGCGCCTCACGGCGGTACTTTGATTAATCGCCTGGTTACGGGAAACGAACGCGAACAACTTCTTGCGGCGGCGGGCGACCTGCCTCAAATTCGCATAAGCAATTGGGCCATTTCCGACCTTGATCTTATTGGAGTAGGAGCGTTTTCCCCGCTAACCGGTTTTCTGAATGAAGAAGATTACCTTTCGGTTGTCGAACGCATGCGTTTGGCGGATGGCACCGTATGGAGCATACCTGTAACCCTGGCGGTTGAAGAAGCCGTTGCGGAGGAGCTCGCTGTCGGTACGCGAGCAGCTTTGGTGGGAGAAGAGGACGGCGTCGTATACGGTCTTATAGACGTGACCAGCATTTACAAGGCCGATCAGCAGCTCGAAGCCCGTCAAGTCTTTAAAACGGACGATAAGGAGCATCCTGGCGTTCAGAAACTGTTATCGAGGCCGTCTACCTATATCGGGGGCCCTGTGCAGGTATTAAATAGACCGAAGCCGGCCAAGTTCGAAGATTTTTACTACGATCCGGCCGAGACTCGCCGAATTTTTGCCGAGAAGAACTGGCGGACTATCGTAGGATTCCAAACCCGTAATCCGGTCCACCGGGCGCATGAATATATTCAAAAATCGGCTATGGAGATCGTCGATGCCCTGTTTCTGAATCCGTTGGTTGGCGAAACCAAGTCCGATGATATTTCCGCAGATGTGCGGATGAAAAGCTACTTCGTTCTCCTTGAAAATTATTATCCTTCAGATCGTGCTTTTCTCGGTGTTTTTCCGGCTGCCATGCGTTACGCGGGTCCGCGGGAAGCGATTTTCCATGCTTTGGTCCGCAAAAACTACGGTTGTACCCATTTTATCGTAGGCCGCGACCATGCGGGTGTAGGCGATTACTACGGTACTTATGAAGCCCAGGAAATCTTCAGTAACTTTACACCGGAAGAAATCGGCATTACGCCTCTTTTCTTCGAGCATAGCTTTTACTGCACGAAGTGCGGGAATATGGCATCGAGCAAAACTTGCCCGCACGATAAAGCTGACCACCTGCACCTGTCGGGCACGAAAGTACGCGCCTTGCTGCGTGACGGCCAATGTCCGCCCCAGGAGTTCACACGCCCGGAAGTGGCGAAAGTGCTCATAGACGGCATGTCAGAGCCTGTAGGCACGTCCGCGCAGTAGGTATAAATGTCCACCCTGTCCCATATAGATGAATGGAGTCTATTGGGGAACAGAGGTGGATTTTTTCATGCGGAGACCAAGAAAAAGGTTTGTCGTATGGCTGACCTGGGACAGCGGCATTAAGATCATCATGGCGGCCCTGCTGGTTATGCTGATGGCCTTTATGTACACCTACGAGCTGCCCTCGACACGAACATGGAGCGAATGGTCCATGCCTCTTTCAGGGAAGACGATTGCTCTGGATGCCGGGCACGGAGGCCCTGACGGAGGGGCGATCAGCCAATCCGGCGTAATAGAGAAGGATATCAACCTCGCGATCACTTTGTATTTGCGTGATTATTTGCAGCAGGCCGGCGCTATGGTGGTGATGACAAGGGAAACGGATACGGATTTGGCCCAGGAGGGAACGAAGGGACTCAGCCGCCGGAAAACAGAAGATTTGTTAAGCCGAGCCGAATTCATAAACGGCAAGAAAGCCGACTTGTTTATCAGCGTCCACTTGAACAGCATTCCGTCCGATAAATGGAGGGGCGCACAAACGTTCTACTACCCGAACCATCCGGACAACGCAACCTTGTCCACACTCATTCAGAACGAACTCAAAAAAAATCTGGAAAATACGGAGCGCGTCGCCAAGAAGGCCGATACCGGCGTTTATTTGCTGAAAACCTTGAAAATGCCGAGTGCGCTCGTCGAAGTCGGGTTTTTATCCAATCCGGAGGAATCGAGGCTGCTGGCCGACGATAAGTATCAAAAGAAAGTTGCCGCGTCCGTTTATCAAGCGATTCTGCGTTATTTCTCCGGGGAGAAAGTGCGTTCGTCCTAATCGGTATGTTATAATGATCTGAACAGAAATAAGCCTACCGAGGTGGAACAAATGGTGACCAAAGAGCTTATCCGGCAATCGCTTCAGCCTATAACAGATCCGACTTACGGAGCTTCTATCGTAGAACTGAACTTCGTTAAAGACGTGGTCATTAAAGAGAACCGCGTTTCTCTTACGTGTGTTTTGTCCGTTACGGATGAAAGCTACAAAGCAAGTATAAAGGAACGCATTGAATCCGCTTTGTCCCAAATCGGAGCCGAAGGGGTTCATATTCGTTTTCGTGAAATAACGGATTATGAGAAAAACCAGCTCTCCGCTTATGAGGGTGCATCTGAGGCGGGAAGCGTTGAGACTGCCGGCACCAATGCTGGAACGGGACAAGAAGCGGCTCCTTTGCTGAATCCCGATTCCCCCGTCAATTTTATTGCCGTCGCTAGCGGTAAGGGCGGCGTAGGGAAGTCTACCGTAACGGCGAATCTCGCTGTTGCTTTGGCGCGTCTAGGTAAGAGAGTGGGAATTATGGATGCGGACATCTACGGCTTCAGTATTCCGGATATGATGGGAATAGAGGAACAGCCTCAGCTTGTTAATAACCGGATTATCCCCGTAGAAAAATTCGGCGTTAAAGTTATCTCCATGGGTTTCTTTGTGGAGGATAATTCGCCGGTGATCTGGCGTGGACCTATGCTGGGCAAGATGCTCCATAACTTCTTCCACGAAGTGGACTGGGGAGAACTGGACTACTTGCTGCTCGATCTGCCTCCCGGTACGGGCGACATCGCGCTGGATATTCATCAGCTTCTGCCGCAAAGCAAAGAGATCCTAGTTACGACCCCTCATGCTACTGCCGCTTTTGTAGCAGCCAGAGCGGGCGCCATGGCCGTGCATACCAAACATGAGATTATCGGTGTGGTGGAGAACATGGCTTACTACGAGTGCTCCAAATGCGGGGAGAAAGACTATGTCTTCGGCCGCGGCGGCGGAGGCATGCTGGCGGAACAGCTGCATACCCGATTGCTTGCCCAAATTCCATTGGGGGCACCGGACAATCATATTTCCGAACCGGATTATTCCCCGTCGGTTTACAAAGAAGATTCCACCACCGGCCAACTTTATCTGGAGCTGGCACGGAGTGTCGTTCAACAGACTCAAAAGGACTGATGCGCAAGCATCAGTCCTTTTTTTAATATTCGGAGTCCTGATCCTTCTTACCCTTTTTGTTCGGGGATTCCTTCTCATCCTGGCCTTGATCTCCTTGATCGCCTTCCTGTCCTTGATCTTGTTTACTTTTTTGGTCCCCCTGGCCCTGTTGACCGCCTTCGCCTCCGGATCCTTGTCCGCCTTTACCGCCTTGTCCTCCGCCCTGGCCACCTTTTCCTCCTTGGCCGCCGGCACCTTTAGGTATGATGCCCTCTTCCATTACTTTTCTCATAATGGTGAGCATCTGAGCTTGGAACAAGGGGCTCTGGAATGATTCCTGAATGACATTCATCATCTGCTGACGGTACTGGGTCGTCCGGGTCAGTTCCATCATGAGCTGCTGGTATTCCGGATTTTTCATAACTTGCAGGAGCTGTTTCTGATACTCCGGATCTTTCATGAGATCCTTGTGGAGCTGCTTATTCTGCGTACTCACTGCCTTGGCGAAATCACCGGCGAAACGCGGGTCTTTCATCATATCCCTTACGAATTTACTGCTTTCCGTGCTGGTCAGAACATCCTTGACCGCCGTTTGCATCTGCAATTTTTGACCGTCGGTCAACATGCTGACAGAGGAATTGCCCGAACCTGCCGAAGATGAGCCGGAGCGAGCAGCTTTATCGATCGCCGCGCGGCCCTCGTCCGACTTTAGAATGTCAAGCACCATGGATTTGGTTTCTTTATAATTGCCCTGGGACGATGAAGACCCCTGTGAAGAATTGTCGGAACTGCACGAAGCCAAGAGAATAACTGCAACTAAGGCAGGAACATAACGCACTGTTTTCCGATTCATTGTGCACACAAGCTCCTTTCCCCTAAATTAGTACCGTTAGTATGTGTGGGGAGGAGCCTTTTCATAAACGGATGAAATGGTTGATTACTGAGAAAGTTGGGCGGATTTGGCCGTTTCAAGAAAATGTATGTACAGTTACCGGGGAGTTAATAAACCTGTTTAAACGACTGTTCTTCCACGGCTTTATTTTCACTCTGCGCCTGTTTCATCAGCTCCGTGACTGTCACAAATTCATACCCCTTGCTCTTAAGCTGGTCGATAATGGCGGGAAGGGCCTCATGGGTCTGTTTACAGGAGTCGCTGGCATGAAGCAGAACGATATCGCCGGGATGTGCTTTACTTACAACGCGGTTGATAATGGTATCCACTCCGGGATTTTTCCAATCCAGCGAATCCGTATCCCATTGAATAACCTTATATCCTAGCTGGTCCGCAATACCGAGAACCCGCTTGTCGAAATCGCCGTTGGGCATACGAATCAGATTCGGACTTTTGCCGATAAACTCCTTTAGGACTCCGTCAGCGGTCTGAATTTGTTTGCGGATCTCTTCGTCTCCCAGACTGCTGTAGTTCACATGCTTATGGCCGTGACTTCCGATCTCATACCCGTTCTTGATAATTCGGTTTACAATATCGGGGTGGCTTTTGCTCCAGGGCGAGGAAAGAAAGAACGTCGCGTTTTTGATACCTTTTTGCTCCAGCACATCCAGGATCGGATCTGTACGCGTTTCCCCCCACGAGATGTCGAACGTCAACGCGATCTGTTTCTTTTCCGTTTTGACATTGTAAATTGCCGCGGGACCCCCGCTTGAAAAAACGGCCATATTCCCCCGTTCGGAATAGACGATACCTGCGGCGAAAACTACGGCGACACCGATAAAGACGGCTTGTTTTATTTTCTTGCCGTTAAAGACGTAAAAATGGCTCACGATTGCTCCGGCCTCCTTCTCCTTGGGCTTGTATTCCGGCTTAGTAAAATGTATGCTCGTACCATCGAGTTATGCGTTAAAGAGAAAGGAGAACAGGAAATTGAAGTGGAGAGAGCTGTTTAAGCATTTCGGAGAAATGAAGCATTACCTGATTGCTTCCGTTTTGGTTTTCGCAGCCGGTTTAGTACTGGGGACTATGTATCCGGACCGCTTTCAGGCTTTTCTGGACCAGCAGATGAAGGGCTTGGAGAAAATTTCGGAACTGGTTAAAGGCAAAGAAAATATTAACCTCTGGTTGTTTATCGTTATTTTTCTGAACAATGCGATCAAGTCATTGATGTTTGTATACCTAGGATTGTTTTTCGGTATTCTTCCCTTAATGGTGCTCCTGGTAAACGGGATGCTGTTGGGGTATGTCATTCAATATCAGATGGAGGCGCAAAGCCTTACTTATGTTCTGAAAGGAATCCTGCCGCATGGAATTCTGGAGATTCCGGCTATTATCGTAGCTTGCGCCTATGGACTTCGACTCGGTATTCTTGTTATCAAAATGATCGGGGGACTCTTCTCTTCCAAAAGAAGCGGGAACGCCGCGGCAGAGTTTAAGCGTGTTATGAGGCTGACCCGACCGTTAATTTTGCTTGTCGTAGGAACGTTGCTCCTTGCGGCTGTCGTGGAAAGCACAGTGACTCTGTGGCTTTTAAAAGGATAACAATTGTAAAATTTTTCTTGAACCCCGTCATAAAAATGACAAAACATGAGCATAACAGTAAAGCGGAACGGTTGCCTGCGTCCGAATGGGTGCAGGAGCCTTCTCGCTGTTGTGGATGCAGAGTCGATTTTGAGGGGAGCTAGAATAAGTTGATGCTTGGATTTCTTTTTAATGACAGGGAATGCAGAGAACTGGACTATGTGCTAAGAAAAGAATTAGACGAAATGCTCTTCGATCTTAACGATAAGAGAATGGACGAGGAGATTAAGAAAGCTATAGAATCCCGATATAAGGTTATCTTCCGGATGTATGCCAGGCTTGCTTCGCCGAGGGAAATATCTAAATACGCCAGGAACCGGGTCCAGCATCAAAAAAAGTCTTGACTTAAGTTGAACTTTCATGGTAAATTAAATTTCGCTGATTCGACAAA
>NZ_CM177771.1:590000-975000 GCF_058269095.1 Paenibacillus sp. JNUCC 35
TGTAACTAGAATCATCCAAAACCTTGATGGTTTGATGTAAAGCGAAGTTATATGGCGCATGAGCGATTTGGCAAGCTTGCTTGCTAGCGCGAATCGGCATATGACAAGCACTGGTCAAGCTAATAAGGGCACACGGAGGATGCCTAGGCGCTAGGAGCCGAAGAAGGACGTGGCGAACGACGAAATGCCTCGGGGAGCCGTAAGCAGGCTTTGATCCGGGGATGTCCGAATGGGGGAACCCAGCTGTGGTAATGCGCAGTTACCATGCAGTGAATACATAGCTGCATTGGAGGCACACCCAGGGAACTGAAACATCTAAGTACCTGGAGGAAAAGAAAACAATAGTGATTCCGTCAGTAGCGGCGAGCGAACGCGGATTAGCCCAAACCAAGGAGCTTGCTCCTTGGGGTTGTAGGACGTCAATGTGGCAAAAGTTCATTAGGTGAAGTGATCTGGAAAGGTCCGCTGGAAAAGGTAACAGCCCTGTAGCCGAAAGTGAACGTATGCCTAGACGGATCCTGAGTACGGCGGGACACGTGAAACCCCGTCGGAATCCGGCAGGACCATCTGCCAAGGCTAAATACTCCCTAGCGACCGATAGTGAAGCAGTACCGTGAGGGAAAGGTGAAAAGCACCCCGGGAGGGGAGTGAAAAAGAACCTGAAACCGTGTGCCTACAAGAAGTCAGAGCCCGTTAATGGGTGATGGCGTGCCTTTTGTAGAATGAACCGGCGAGTTACGTTTGCATGCGAGGTTAAGCTGAAAAGGCGGAGCCGCAGCGAAAGCGAGTCTGAATAGGGCGAATGAGTATGCAGGCGTAGACCCGAAACCGTGTGATCTACCCCTGTCCAGGGTGAAGGTGCGGTAACACGCACTGGAGGCCCGAACCCACGAATGTTGAAAAATTCGGGGATGAGGTGGGGGTAGCGGAGAAATTCCAATCGAACTCGGAGATAGCTGGTTCTCCCCGAAATAGCTTTAGGGCTAGCCTCGGGGGATGTGTCGTGGAGGTAAAGCACTGATTGGGTGCGGGGCCCGCCAAGGGTTACCAAGTCCAGTCAAACTCTGAATGCCACAGACATTACCCCGGGAGTCAGACAGTGAGTGCTAAGATCCATTGTCAAGAGGGAAACAGCCCAGATCATCAGCTAAGGTCCCCAAGTGTGTGTTAAGTGGGAAAGGATGTGGAGTTGCACAGACAACCAGGATGTTGGCTTAGAAGCAGCCACCATTTAAAGAGTGCGTAATAGCTCACTGGTCGAGTGACTCTGCGCCGAAAATGTAACGGGGCTAAACACACCACCGAAGCTATGACTTGCACCTTGCGTGCATGGGTAGGGGAGCGTTCTGTACGGAGTGAAGGTAGATCGTGAGGACTGCTGGACTGTACAGAAGTGAGAATGCCGGTATGAGTAACGAAAAGATCAGTGAGAATCTGATCCGCCGAAAGCCTAAGGGTTCCTGAGGAAGGTTCGTCCGCTCAGGGTAAGTCGGGACCTAAGGCGAGGCCGAAAGGCGTAGTCGAAGGACAACAGGTTGAAATTCCTGTACCACCGTAAGCCGTTACGAGCAATGGAGTGACGCAGCAGGGTAGGGACGCGGACTGATGGATGTCCGTCCAAGCAGTGAGGCTGATGTGTAGGCAAATCCGCACATCGTAAGGCTGGGCTGTGATGGGGAGCGAAAATTACAGTAGCGAAGGTCTTGATCTCACACTGCCGAGAAAAGCTTCTAGCCAGGCGAAGGTGCCCGTACCGCAAACCGACACAGGTGGGCGAGAAGAGAATTCTAAGGCGCGCGGAAGAACTCTCGTTAAGGAACTCGGCAAAATGACCCCGTAACTTCGGGAGAAGGGGTGCCCCGGTAGTGTGAATAGCACGAGGGGGCCGCAGTGAAAAGGCCCAAGCGACTGTTTAGCAAAAACACAGGTCTATGCGAAGCCGCAAGGCGAAGTATATGGGCTGACGCCTGCCCGGTGCTGGAAGGTTAAGGGGAGCGGTTAGGAGCAATCCGAAGCTGTGAACCGAAGCCCCAGTAAACGGCGGCCGTAACTATAACGGTCCTAAGGTAGCGAAATTCCTTGTCAGGTAAATTCTGACCCGCACGAATGGCGTAACGACTTGGGCGCTGTCTCAACGAGAGATCCGGTGAAATTTTAATACCTGTGAAGATGCAGGTTACCCGCGACAAGACGGAAAGACCCCATGGAGCTTTACTGCAGCTTGATATTGGACTTTGGTACGATCTGTACAGGATAGGTGGGAGCCTTTGAAGCCTGAGCGCCAGCTTGGGTGGAGGCGCCGTTGGGATACCACCCTGATCGTATCGGAGTTCTAACCTACTACCGTTAACCGGTAGAGGGACCGTGTCAGGTGGGCAGTTTGACTGGGGCGGTCGCCTCCTAAAGAGTAACGGAGGCGCCCCAAGGTTCCCTCAGAATGGTTGGAAATCATTCGAAGAGTGCAAAGGCATAAGGGAGCTTGACTGCGAGACATACAGGTCGAGCAGGGACGAAAGTCGGGCTTAGTGATCCGGTGGTACCGCATGGAAGGGCCATCGCTCAACGGATAAAAGCTACCCTGGGGATAACAGGCTTATCTCCCCCAAGAGTCCACATCGACGGGGAGGTTTGGCACCTCGATGTCGGCTCATCGCATCCTGGGGCTGAAGTAGGTCCCAAGGGTTGGGCTGTTCGCCCATTAAAGCGGTACGCGAGCTGGGTTCAGAACGTCGTGAGACAGTTCGGTCCCTATCTGTCGCGGGCGCAGGAAATTTGAGAGGAGCTGTCCTTAGTACGAGAGGACCGGGATGGACGTACCGCTGGTGTACCAGTTGTCTCGCCAGAGGCATAGCTGGGTAGCTATGTACGGAAGGGATAAGCGCTGAAAGCATCTAAGCGTGAAGCCCCCCTCAAGATGAGATTTCCCAATTAGTAAGACCCCTTGAAGACGACGAGGTAGATAGGTTGGAGGTGGAAGCACAGCAATGTGTGGAGCTGACCAATACTAATCGGTCGAGGGCTTGACCACAAGGCTTTTTCCGACAGGAAAGGCCGCATCGAAAGCATATGCTATATATGCACCACAAGATCTTTGGATGGATCGACTGCACGTTTCGCTGCTAGTTTTCAGGGAGCAACCCTGATGTGTCTGAATAGACACCTGTTTGGTGACGATGGCGGAAGGGAACCACGCGTACCCATCCCGAACACGACCGTTAAGCCTTCCAGCGCCGATGGTACTTGGACCGAAGGGTCCTGGGAGAGTAGGACGTTGCCAAGCGATATTCCCTGATAGCTCAGTTGGTAGAGCACTCGACTGTTAATCGAGTTGTCACAGGTTCGAGTCCTGTTCGGGGAGCCACGCTTCCATAGCTCAGTAGGTAGAGTGCTTCCATGGTAAGGAAGAGGTCACCGGTTCGAATCCGGTTGGAAGCTTATTAAGGCCCGTTGGTCAAGGGGTTAAGACACCTCCCTTTCACGGAGGTAACAGGGGTTCGAATCCCCTACGGGTCATTACTGGGCGGACGCTTAGCTCAGCTGGGAGAGCATCTGCCTTACAAGCAGAGGGTCGGCGGTTCGATCCCGTCAGCGTCCACCATCATGCCGTTGTAGCTCAATTGGTAGAGCAACTGACTTGTAATCAGTAGGTTGGGGGTTCAAGTCCTCTCGACGGCACCATGTTTCATTGGGGGTTAGCCAAGCGGTAAGGCAACGGACTTTGACTCCGTCATGCATAGGTTCAAATCCTATACCCCCAGCCATTTTTAGTACGAGCCATTAGCTCAGTTGGTAGAGCACCTGACTTTTAATCAGGGTGTCGAAGGTTCGAGTCCTTCATGGCTCACCATTTTTCCAACTTGCGCGTGTGGCGGAATTGGCAGACGCACTAGACTTAGGATCTAGCGTCTTTGACGTGGGGGTTCAAGTCCCTCCACGCGCATCAGTTTTATGCGGAAGTGGCTCAGCGGTAGAGCATCGCCTTGCCAAGGCGAGGGTCGCGGGTTCGATTCCCGTCTTCCGCTCCATAATTTCATATGTGCCCTTAGCTCAGCTGGATAGAGCGTTTGACTACGAATCAAAAGGCCGGGAGTTCGAATCTCTCAGGGCACGCCATTCATATTTCGGGACGTAGCTCAGCTTGGTAGAGCACCTGGTTTGGGACCAGGGGGTCGCATGTTCAAATCGTGTCGTCCCGACCATATGTATGCGGGTGTAGTTCAATGGTAGAACTCCAGCCTTCCAAGCTGGTAGCGTGGGTTCGATTCCCATCACCCGCTCCATACATAACCAACAAAGATCTCATAGAGATCTTTTTTTTATTTATCCAGAACCGGGCTTGAGTTAAATCTTACTCGGCTTTCCTGTAATTCTCAGGCATGTTTCGTCAAAAATAGCTATAATGCAACGCGTGAATGTGGTAAAATATTCTGAAATGAGTATGAAATCAGACGAAATTTGGTGTGATTATCAGTAGAGAGAAGAGGCGAGGACATGTCGGATAACGAAACAATCGTTCAGAAAAATTCTACTAACAACTTGCTTCGCAGAGATGTGCGGTTTCTTGGGCATATACTTGGGGAAGTACTGGTCCATCAGGGAGGCAATGAGCTTCTGGCAGTCGTAGAGAAGATCCGCGAACTGAGTAAATCCCTTCGGGCTCAATATGACCCAGCCATCTATGCGGAGTTTAAAGCGACGATCGACGGGCTGCAGCCTGAAATTCGTCACCAGGTTATTCGTGCTTTTGCGATTTACTTTCAACTCGTTAATATTGCCGAGCAAACCCACCGGATTCGCAGAAAACGCGATTATGAGCGTTCCTCGGGAGAAACGGTTCAGCCCGGCTCGATCGAAAGCATCGTTCAGCAGTTGAAGCAGAATCAGATTTCCTATCGTGAGGTTCAGGAAATTTTGCAGACGATCTCGCTTGAACTCGTTATGACTGCCCATCCTACAGAAGCTACACGCCGTGCGGTTCTGGATATTCACCAGCGTATTTCCCAGGACGTGATGTACCTCGACAATCCGACGCTAACCTACCGGGAGAGAGAACAGCTTAGAGAAAAGCTTCTGGCTGAGGTTATGACGCTTTGGCAAACCGATGAACTGCGCAACCGGAAACCGACCGTTATCGACGAAGTTCAGAATGGCCTTTATTATTTTGATGAAACCTTATTCGATGTTCTTCCTGAAGTTTATCAAGAATTGGAACGTTGTTTGGATAAATACTACCCGAATGAGACTTGGCACGTACCTAGTTTCCTTAAATTCGGTTCCTGGATCGGCGGAGACCGTGACGGCAACCCTTCGGTTACCTCTCATGTCACGTGGGAGACGCTGGAGCTGCACCGCGGCCTTGCCTTAAAGAAGTATGAAACAATTCTCGTGGATGTCATGTATCACTTAAGCTTCAGCAAGAATCTTGCTGAGATCAGTGATGAGCTGCAGAAATCTATTGAGGCCGATCATGAAGTTTTTGGTCCCCACAATGATTTCTGGAGCAGTGACGACGAGCCGTACCGCACCAAGATTGCCTACATGATCGAGAAAGTCAGAAACGCGGGAAATTCCCAAGTAGCGAGTTTCCAGAAGTATACCTCGCCGGACGAAATGATTGCGGATCTCTATGTGATCGAAAGAAGCTTGCGGAGCCATTTCGCCGATTATGCGGCGGACCGGTATATTAAGAAGCTGATTCGTCAGGTAGAGTTATTCGGGTTTCATCTGGCTACCCTCGACATTCGTCAGCACAGCCGCGAACATGAGCTGGCCATGACGGAAATCCTAAACCGGATCGGTATCGTGGAGGATTACAGCACACTCCAGGAAAATGAGAAGATCGAACTGTTGAGCAAGCTTCTCGATGAGCCGCGTCCGATTACATCCCCATACATGAAATACTCCGAGTCTACTCAGGAATGTCTGGATGTATATAGAAATATTTATAAGGCCCAGCATGAGTTCGGACGCTACTGCTTGAACAGCTATCTGATTAGTATGACTCAGGGCGCGAGCGACATGCTGGAGGTTATGGTTTTTGCGAAAGAAGTAGGACTTTATCGCAAGGAAGCCGACGGTACGGTTGTGAGCACCATTCAGTCGGTGCCGCTTTTTGAAACGATCGACGATCTGCATGCGGCTCCGGAAATTATGGATATTCTTTTCAAAATTCCGGCTTACCGTGCAAGCTTGAATTCTGCGGCGCCTATGCACGAAATCATGCTGGGTTATTCCGACAGCAACAAAGACGGCGGCGTTATTACCGCTAACTGGGAGCTGCGCGTCGCGCTGCGTGCCTTGACGGATACCGGAAACAAAAACGGCGTGAAGCTAAAGTTCTTCCACGGACGGGGCGGTTCGCTCGGACGCGGCGGAATGCCGCTGAACCGGAGTATTCTGGCCCAGCCTGTGGATACGATCGGCGGCGGTATCAAGATTACGGAGCAGGGCGAGGTGCTTTCATCCCGTTATTCGCTGCAAGGTATCGCGTACCGCAGCCTCGAGCAGGCAACGTTTGCTTTGATTAAAGGAGCGGTGCTGGCACGCAACCCGCAAAAACACCCGCTTGAAACCGAATGGGAAAGCATTATGAAAGGAATTTCGGAAAAAGCGCAGAATAAGTATCAGGACCTTATTTTCCGCGATCCGGATTTCATGACTTTCTTCAAGCAGTCGACGCCTCTTCCGGAGGTCGGAGAGCTGAATATCGGTTCGCGTCCTTCCAAGCGGAACAACAGCGACCGCTTTGAAGATCTGCGCGCGATTCCGTGGGTATTCGCCTGGACGCAGAGCCGTTATCTGCTGCCGGCATGGTACGCTGCGGGTACGGCGCTTCAGGACTTTTATCAGGATAAGGCCGAAAATATGTCGGTTCTTAAGAACATGTATGAGAACTGGCCGTTCTTCAAATCCATGATCGACGGTTTGCAGATGGCACTAGCCAAAGCAGACCTTCTCATCGCCAAAGAGTACGGCAGCCTGCTTAAGGAAGGCAGCATCGCAAAGCGCATATACGAGCTGATCAGCGCAGAATACGACCTGACTTCCAAACTGATTCTGGATATTACCGGGCAGCAGGAGATTCTCGACAACGTGCCGGTTATTCAAGAATCGATCCGGCTTCGCAATCCGTACGTCGATCCGCTGAGCTACCTGCAAGTAGACTTGCTCAAAGAACTGCGCGGAGCACGCGAGAATAACGAAGACGACAGCTTCCTGCTGCGTGAAGTTCTTCTTACGATCAACGGCATTGCAGCCGGACTCCGCAATACAGGCTGATAACGGACAACATCGCATAGGCACTGAAACAAAGAGTCAAGCCGTCCTTCCGGGCGGCTCGACTTTGTGTGTTTTACCGAACATAAGTGAAAAGAAGCCCCGTACTTCCTAGGGTTGGAGGAGTTATCTTGAATTTAGTAGAAACACGATTAGCCAAGCTTGCAAGGAATGGAGATCGTGGTGCTTTTGAGGAACTGGTGAATTTGTATAAAGATAAAATATTTCACCTAGCCTACAGAATGCTCGGTAACAAGCAGGAAGCCGAAGATGCTGTGCAGGATACTTTCCTGCGCGTATACAACAACTTAGACCGCTACGACGAGAACCAGAAGTTTTCTACCTGGATCTTCCGTATCGGAACCAACTTATGCATAGACCGGCTGCGCAAACGCAAACCGACCTATTCCCTCGACGCCGAAATGCCGGACAGTGAAGGGAACGATTTTTACGCCATGCTTGCGAGCAAAGATGAGCTGCCCGAGGACCAGATTGTTCTCTCGGAAACACAGCAGGTAATTCGCAGAGCCATTCAAACCTTGCCTGAAAAATACAAATCCGTCGTGATCCTGCGCTATCTCCACGATATGTCGCTTCAGGAAATCGGGGATGTACTCGGCATGCCCGTTACGACCGTCAAGACACGTGTTCACCGGGGCCGGGAGTATTTACGAAAGAAATTAGACACGGACGCAAATTTTTCTCTGTAAGTCCGATTTTTTTGAAACATCTTCTCCCGCCATACGTATGGTATTACACTATCGGCCAAGAACGAGAAAGGAGTGGCTTCGATGAATTGCAAACAGGCCCTCCCTTTGATGCACGAATATTTGGATGGGGACTTGCAGGGGGCCCAGGCGCTGGAGCTAAAGCAGCACCTTTTGTCATGTCCGGAATGCAATTCGTTGTTCCGGCAGATGGAAACGACGGATGCGCTCGTTCGTTCCATCCCTGCACCTACCGTGTCAAGTGATCTCACGAACCGTATTATGGGCAGTCTCCCTCCCGTTAAGAAGCGGAAGCCGTGGACGCAGTGGATCCGCAGACATCCTGCGGTTTCGGTAGCGGCTGTTTTTCTGTTAACGATGGCGGGCAGCTTTATGACCCTGTGGAATAACAACACCGAGTTAATGGTACGGGGTGCAGACCTGGAACGGGTAATCATCCAAGGCGATAAAGTGATCGTGCCCAGAGGAGAGACGGTAAAAGGCAATCTGGTGGTCGAGAACGGCCAACTGGTTGTAGAAGACGACGCCAATGTGGAAGGGAATCTGGTGGTTATCGACGGAAACATGAATTTGGCATCGACTGCTCACATATCCGGGGATAAAATACGCATTGACGAAGCTTTAAGCTGGATCTGGTTTAAACTGAACGATCTCATGCATTGACCTGCTTAAACAAACAGCATGCATATCTCATACAGCTAAAGTCCTCGAGGGGTACCCCGGAGGGCTTTTTTCTTTGGAGACCGGGAAATGGGTAGAATAGAAGAATTGTTCGGATTGTGGTATTATCAAGGAATAGACAGATAAAGATAAGAAAAAAAATCGGATTTTTACGCGTTGATTTGGGGGAACTCCAGTGGAATTATTCGCAGATATTTCCATCACAGATATTATAGATATCTCGATTGTCAGTTATGTGGTTTATAAATTAATTATGCTGCTGCGCGGGACAAGAGCCGTACAGCTCATGAAAGGGATCATTGTCGTACTGGTCGCCTGGGCGCTCAGTGTTGCTTTCAACCTGAACACGCTGCAGTGGATCATGAACCAGATGTTTACGGTGGGTCTGATCGCCATTATTATTATTTTTCAGCCGGAGCTTAGAAGAGCCCTGGAACAGCTGGGCCGCGGCCGGCTTTTCTCACGCAGTTCGATGGACGTGGACCAGGACGTCAACATACGGATCGGCGAAGTGATTAAAGCCATGAATTACTTGTCTCGACGTAAAATCGGGGCTTTGATCGTCTTTGAAAAGGAAACGGGCCTGACTGATTACATCGAGTCGGGAATAGCCATAGGCGGACGGATCAGTTCCGAGCTGCTTATTAATATTTTTATCCCGAACACGCCTTTGCACGACGGTGCGGTTATTATCCGGAACAACCAGCTGATGGCGGCGGGTTGTTATTTGCCCCTCTCGGAAAATCCTTTTATCAGTAAAGAGCTTGGCACCCGGCACAGGGCGGCTATCGGAATGAGCGAGGTTTCGGATGCCGTTTGCTTGATCGTGTCCGAGGAGACGGGACAAATCTCACTGTCGCTGAACGGGCAGGTCGTCCGGGATATCAAGGAAGAATCCTTGATTTCGAAGCTTTTTGATGAATTGAAGCCTAAGGCCAAAGACCGTCAAAACCCTTTCAAGAAATGGTGGGAGGGACGCAAACGTGGATAGATGGCTGAGAAATACAAATGTCGTCCGGGTGATCGCGGTCATTATCGGAATTCTTCTGTGGGCGGTTGTCCGGATGGAAGGCACTACCGTGACCAATTCGACAGCGGGGGGAATTAAAGAGCTGCCGATCAGCAATGTGCAAATTACGCCGAAATACGATTCGGATAAATACTATATTTCTTCGATTGAGCCCAGCCGGGTACAGGTGATTTTGAAAGGGAAAGATTCCGCGCTGAAGCGGGTGAGTACGAGTGAGTACAAAGTCGTGCTGGATTTGACCAAGGCCGGCGGTAAAGGCGAGTATGTCCTTCCGTTGGAGGCGGTCGGCTTCCCGTCATCTTTGCAGGTGGACATCGTGCCGCGGAACGTCAAGGTGGTCGTCGAGGAGCAGGAAATGAAGGAAGTCCCTGTGAAGATCAATGTAAAGGGAACTCCGCAGCCCGGGTATAAATCCGGCGACCCTATCGCCAAACCGAGCAAGGTGCATGTATCCGTTCCGGCGAGCAAAGCGGACGAGGTGGCGACGGTTCAAGGGGAAATCTCGGTAGATAAAGCTGATTCGGCGGTAACCAAGCAGGTGAAGCTGAAGGTCTATAACAAAGAAGGCCGCGAGCTGCCTTACGATATAAGGCCTGCCGTAGTGGACGTGGATGTCCCCGTCACCAGTCCGTTTAAAACAGTGCCTCTGCAGATTCAACTGACGGGCAGTCTGCCTCCCGGTTACAGCATCGGTTCGATCAAGCAGAATCCGGACAAGATCATGGTCTACGGACCGCAAAACGTGCTGGACGGCATGGACTTCTATTCGGGAGTTACGCTTAAGATCGACGGACTCAAGGAAACGAAAGAATTTACGCTGGACATTCCTTTGCAAAAAGGGGTGACTCAGATTGAGCCGACGAAGGTGCAGGTAACCGTTGAAATCGTCTCTTCCATCAAAAAGGAATATCCGGGAATCCCCCTGAAAATAGTGGGACAAGCGGAAGGAACGGAAGTGAAGTTCACGGATCCTCCTAACGGCAGCATTACGCTGACCCTAGAAGGAGCGGCGCCTCAAATGGAGGCTGTTAAACCGGAAGACATCCAGGCTATCGTGGATGTGAGCAATTTGCCTCCTGGGACGCACGAACTGCCGATTACCCTCAATCTGCCGCCGTACATCAAAGATGGCGGGACACAGGTCACGAAGGCAAAGGTCGTCATTTCGGCGGCTCAGACGCAAACCGAGTCGAAAAATCCGAGTCCTACACCGATTCCGATTCCGACTCCAACTCCAACCCAGAAACCGGATGCTGCGGGAGAAACGGTCCCTAAAAAGGAGCCGTAACCCCCTAAACGGGAATTTTCCTTCGTAAGTTATAAGGGATATGTTAAAATCATGACAAGTTACCAGGATTTATAAAGAAGCCGATATGGCATTCACGTGCCGTTTATGAGAAGAGGGGAAGAGAACGATGGGGAAATATTTTGGAACGGATGGAGTTCGCGGAGTAGCCAATAAGGAGCTGACACCGGAGCTGGCTTTTGAAATCGGACGCTGTGGAGGGTATGTGCTGACACGTCAGGCTCAGCATCCGAAGGTAGTCATCGGCCAGGATACGCGTATTTCGGGTCCTATGCTGGAAGCGGCGCTGATCGCAGGTCTCCTGTCGATCGGAGCGAACGTGATCCGCCTCGGCGTCGTATCTACGCCTGCCGTCGCGTATTTGACGCGCGTGCTTGGCGCCGACGCCGGCGTGATGATCTCCGCCTCCCATAATCCCGTGGAAGACAACGGGATCAAATTTTTCGGCGGAGACGGGTTTAAACTGCTCGATGAGACGGAGCTCGAAATCGAGCGCCTCCTCGACGCGGACGACGACGAGCTGCCGCGGCCGGTGGGCGGCGAGATCGGTTCCGTGTCGGATGATCCGAAGGCGAAGTTCCTGTACGCCGACTTCGTCAAGTCGACCGTGCAGCATTCGTTCGGCGGCATGAAGATTGTGATGGACTGCGCGAACGGGGCCGCTTACGAGCTGGCGCCTAAGATTTTCCGCGAGCTGGGAGCGGAAGTGATCACGCTGGGAGCGGAGCCGAACGGGCGCAACATCAATGACGGCTGCGGTTCGACTCATCCGGAGAATCTGCAGAAAGCCGTCGTGGAGCACGGCGCGAACCTCGGCCTTGCGTTCGATGGGGATGCGGACCGCCTCATCGCGATCGATGAGAACGGGGATGAAGTCGACGGCGACTTCATTTTGAGCATCTGCGGCGATGCGATGAACCGTGCGGGCAAGCTCAATCACAGCACGATTGTGACGACGGTTATGGCCAACATCGGCTTCTTTAAGGGAATTGAGGGCCACGGCCTGAAAGCGACGCAGACGGCCGTAGGAGACCGTTACGTGATGGAAGAGATGCGTAAGGGCGGCTACAATCTGGGCGGCGAACAGTCCGGCCATGTCATTTTCCTCGATTACAATACGACCGGAGACGGTATTCTTACGGGCTTGCAGCTCGCTGACACCCTCGTGGCGGGAGGGCGTCCGCTTAGCGAAGTGAAGCGGATTATGCGGAAGTTCCCGCAGGTGCTCGTCAACGTGCGTGTAGCGGATAAAAGCAAGCTGCAGGACAATGCAGCCATTGCCGGCGCAATCAGTGCCGTAGAAAGCCAACTGGGCGACAACGGCCGTGTGCTGGTGCGTCCGTCCGGGACGGAGTCTCTTATCCGCGTCATGGCGGAAGGACCGGACAAGGATACGGTGGAAGGCTATGTCAATGACATCGTGGAGGTCGTGAAGCGGGAGCTCGGTTAATTCCGGGCGCGTTTTGCTGGCTTGATTTTACCTGATATATAAGATTATAGACTGATGTGTTGATCGGTTTGTGTAGGCTGCTTTTCTCTTAAGAGAGGAGCGGCTTTTTGGCATGCGGATGGGAGGGACAGAGGGCTGAGCGGTATAGGAGAGGGGAGTAGAGTGGAGTAGAGGGTTGTGAGAGGGAAGATAAGAGGGAAGATAAGAGGAGTGAGTTCAAGGAAGCGGATGTAGATGCGCAGAAGGACTGAGCTAACGGGCAGACTCGCGATGGTTTAGAAGGATAGAAAGTCTTGTGGAATTGAACCCCGCTTCCGGAAGCAGCGTTCGATAAATTGAAGGCACCACCGCTAGCCGTTAGTTCCCGGAGTGCGGCGAGGCGTCGCATGACGGGGTGTCAGCCACACGTATGGAAGAAGAAACGAGCCTGCCGCCATGCAGTCGTACCTAGCCGAAGTGAGGCTCATACCGCGAATTTACACAAGATTTAACCGCCTATTATGGGGCTTGTATCTCATTTTGTATCGTGAGAGTTGCAAAGCGGGGCCAAAATGAATATGATGGGTATATGTTTTTTTACTCATGCAGAGAAAGGTGGATAGTGTTTCAGCAACAACAAGCGCCAGAACTTGCGCGGGAAGCGTCTGAATTGTACATGCGGGTTAATCGACCCGGTATGGCAAAGATAACGTGGAGCCGGCAAGTTGACGAGGTGAAGGTGTTCGAATTTTTCGGCGGGGACCTTCCGGTAGTTCATTCCTACCGACAAGCTGGAGAGCAAACTGTCCGGGTGACCGGGCACACAAGAATCCAGCCGAATGATTCATAGCAAGGGAATCAGGGCCGCATGCTTGGATTTTAGAAGCAGCGATGGCTCTGGTTGAGGCTGCAGACGGGTCGTACGGAAACCGCTTAGGCGGACGAACGGAGCAGTCATTTTTAGACAGGCGGAAAAGATCTTTGCCGAGCGGTGACGTTGGCTTAAGGATCTGTGCAGCATAGGGGCTGTATTGCGGCGCTGTTGGACGGGTGACCTCGGATATAGGGGCCTGTTTCTTCAGTTCTGTTTTTCGCGGCGAAGACGCTGCTTGGGCAACTTGTATCGTTACGTGTCAGGCGTCCTTTTATACTCGTTCCGGCTTATACGAGTGAGTCGCATTTTTTGAAAAACGCGAGCTCGGAAGCCTTTTTTAAGTGCGCCTGTTAGAAGATTTCAGGGCATTTAGTAGGATTATGGGTGGAAGAGTACCGGTTCACTTTTTAAAACGGGTGTTAGATATACACTTGTAAAAGACAGGTAATGATACGTAATGTATCATGTGATCTGCGCTAATCTAACCGGACATCAAGGTGGAAGAACGGCTGAGATGGTTTTGATGTTCCGGTTTTTTGAAATCATTCTTTTTAGACGAGATAAGGAATCGCAAATAAATAGGCAAGGCAGACGGCAGGAGTTTGAATTCGGGAGTGTGACTCCGTTCAGTGTTCCGCCGATCTTTGACAAACAGCCTATGAACGGTATTCGCAGGATGCGAAGCGGGTCATGGAGCTCAAATAATGGGGGTATTTTGTATGTGCGGAATCGTTGGATATATTGGTAAACGTGATTCTCAGGAAGTGTTGATCGAGGGATTGAAAAAGCTGGAGTACCGCGGGTATGACTCGGCAGGCGTGGCCGTTTATACGGAGGGCGGGCTTCAAATCAAGAAGTCGAAAGGCCGTCTGGCTGTGCTGGAATCGCAGCTTAGCGATGCGCCTTTGAACGGAACGGTAGGAATCGGTCATACGCGCTGGGCGACTCACGGCAAGCCATCGGATGAGAATTCGCACCCGCACACGGACAATTCGATGAAATTCTCGGTGGTTCATAACGGGATTATTGAAAATTACATGACGCTGAAAGATGAGCTGATCGCTAAAGGGCACACGTTCGTCTCGGAGACGGATACGGAAGTGATCTCCCATTTGATTGCCGAACTGTATGAGGGAGATATCGTTAAAGCGGTTCAGCACGCGGTTAAACAGATGCGGGGCGCTTTTGCTCTCGGCGTGCTGACGGAGTATGAGCCGGATCGGCTGGTGGCTGTACGTTTGGCCAGTCCATTGATCATTGGGGTAGGCGAAGGAGAGAACTTCATCGGCTCGGACATTCCGGCGATCCTGGAATATACGCGCAACGTGTATATCCTGAACGATGGCGAAATGGCGCTGCTTACGCGGGACGGTGTCGAATTGATGACAATCGAGGGGAA
The DNA here is from genome assembly GCF_058269095.1 of Paenibacillus sp. JNUCC 35. Classification (NCBI taxonomy): domain Bacteria; kingdom Bacillati; phylum Bacillota; class Bacilli; order Caryophanales; family Paenibacillaceae; genus Paenibacillus; species Paenibacillus sp. JNUCC 35. Next base: position 604,723 of record NZ_CM177771.1, read on the forward strand.
TTTTATTTCTCGGGAAATGTTCCGCGTGGACTGGGATCTGGTAACGGCTGAAAAAGCGGGCTTCGATCACTTCATGATGAAGGAAATTTATGACCAGCCGAAAGCTTACCGCGATACGATCGGAAGCCGTATTTCCGAAGCCGGCGACCGCGTGATTCTGGATGAAATTTCGATGACAGCCAATCAAATTCGGAATATTCGGAATATCCAGATCGTAGCCTGCGGAACGGCGTACCATGCCGGGCTTGTCGGTAAAAGCGTCATCGAAAAGCTGGCGCGCATCCCGGTTGAAACGGATGTGGCTTCGGAGTACCGTTACCGGTCGCCGATCATCACCCCGGAAACACTGGTCATTGTCGTGAGCCAATCCGGCGAAACGGCGGATACGCTGGCCGCGCTGCGCGAGGCGAAAAGAAACGGCGCGCGCGTGCTGGCGATCACCAACGTAGTCGGCAGCTCCGTATCGCGGGAAGCGGACGATGTGATCGTGACGTGGGCGGGGCCGGAGATTGCCGTGGCTTCGACGAAGGCTTACACGACGCAGCTGATGGCTTTCTATCTGCTGGGCTTGTTCCTCGCGCAAACGCTGGAAACCGTGGAGCCGGCGGAAATCCGCCACACCTTGGCGGCTATGCAGAGCCTGCCGGAGCAGGTGGAAAGCATTCTGGCGCGCGGCGAAGAGATCCAAGCTTATGCGGAGCAGATTGCGCCGAAGGAGCACTTGTTCTTCATCGGCCGCGGTATCGACTATGCCGTTGCGCTGGAAGGCTCGCTTAAGCTGAAGGAGATCTCGTACATTCACTCCGAAGCTTATCCGGCCGGCGAGCTGAAGCACGGAACCCTCGCACTGATCGAGGATGATGTGCCGGTGATTGCCCTGGGGCTGCAATCCGACCTTCAAGAGAAGACGGTGAGCAACATCAAGGAAGTTACGGCGCGCGGCGGCAAAGTGCTGGGGATTGCTTACGAGGGGGACGCCGAGTTCGCAAAATCGGTGGACCAGACGTTCAGCATCCCGCGGACGCTGGATGTGCTGTCCCCTGCGCTGACCGTGATTCCGCTGCAGTTACTTTCGTACTATGCGTCGCTGGCACGCGGGAATGATGTGGATAAACCGCGCAATCTGGCGAAGAGCGTGACGGTGGAGTAAGGCGGAAGCGTGTTGACACAATACTGTCCAGTGATAAAAAAGTGTGGAACCAACATGTAATTTATTCAATGCATCTAGAGGGTAGCCTGAGACAATAATTTCGGGCTGCCCTCTTTTTAATAAATGAACATTCAATTTGCATGGAACTTGATGAAAGGTGGGGGATAAATGAGTGATATTGGATATAGAATAAAATGTATTCGTAAAGAAAATAATCTAAACCAATCTCAGTTTGCAAAAGTATAGGAATCTCTCAAGGGAACCTGAGTGAAATTGAAATGGGAAATAGTAATCCTTCAGCGGATACATTAATATCAATTAGGATCCAATATAAAGTTAATATAAACTGGTTGTTAGCTGGCGTAGATTCTGAAGATGGGATTACATATGAGGACTATGATGAAGAAAGGTTAATTGAGGTATATAGGAACCTTAATGATTACGATAAAAACGAAATTATAGAGATAATGCAACTGAAGACAAGATTAAGATCAAATTCATGACAAAATTCTCTAAGAAGTGTTTACCCGCTGGATAATCTCAGCGGTTTTTTTGCGTTTACTTGGAAGCTCTGCGCTGAATATTGTCTCAAACCACTAGCAGAAACACGTTTACGAAGATAAACGGAATTTTTATGAAATGGCTGTACTCTCGGAGCTTGGGAACTCTGTCCGTTCTAAATTGAAGACTAAGAAGATAAAGCATTTCTTAGTGCTTTGGTTAAGATAAGTCCCCTGTGTAAGCACTACATGCTTATCCGCATATGTTCTTTAATTAGTAATTGGAATGAAATAGCCTAAGAGAAGGCAAGGCAGCGTCCTTTACGGTCAGGATAGTGGAATGGTTAAAGGGAATATTATTATAGATAGGGGCGATTTGAACCATGGGCTAATCATATACCAGGTGGATACTTACGATGGGTACAAGAAGGTATTTTTATTCAAATCGACAGCGAAGATTTGACTATAAAGGAAATGGTCGCGTTAGCAAAGTCAATGAAATGATTAAGTGGTTGAACTAACGGGAAACGATAGCACCACGACAACAGGCTGCCGAGATCATCGGCAGCCTATTCAGCTAACGGGCCGTTTACGCAAATGAATACTATTTTTTGTATTAGGAAATATTGATGCCGTAGGTAAGAAAGCTAAGGAGGGATTCATTTAAGATTTATTATTAGCGCGGTTATCATTGCCATGGTGACTTATATACACGGAATTGGAGATGAGCCAAAGCAAGTGCACACCGCCGCTTTTGCTGAGGCGTAGGCATCACTAACACAGGATAAGGAACTTTTGAGACTTAGAAAAATTAGAGCCTCTTAATTCAACAAATCAGTGATTACGTAGAGCCATTGCCGTCACATTTGTTGGTAGAGCAACGACTCTCCAGATTATTTCGACATGGGTACAAAGCGAGAAATCCTTTCTTCCCCGAAACAGTGAGGCAATTTCATATTGGTTTCAAGGAGATTTTAGACGTTGGGGTTGGTTTGGACGGAGCGAATGTGGCTGCGGATGTGGAAGAGACAACAGCCTCCCGGCATGATGGTCCTGTTGGTGAAAAGCTTGCAAATCAAGCGTTTATTCTCGTGCAAGACCGAGCCTATGGAAAGATTGAACGGTTCGATCACTATGTTTCAGAAAGTCAGTTTTTGTCATTCGATTAAAAGAAAATGTTCACTTGGAAAAACCCCGCGCCTTACGGAGGCAGAAACCAAAGGATTCGCCTGTCACACGTGACATTACCTGTCAGCTTGGAACCAAGCAATGTCGCTCTCGTTGGCGACATCGCGTAGTCATGTTTGATGATGGACATGGACGTGAGATTCGAGTGGTTACCAATTTACTAGGTACTTCGGCGGAACAAATTGCTGACATGTATAAAGCTCGCTGGAAAATTGAGCTTTTTTTCCGTTGGATCCACCAACATTTGAACGTACCGACCTTGTTTGGCACATCTGAAAATGCGGTCTATGGCCAACTTTATGTTGCTTTGGTTGTAAAACTCGCTTTTCTTAATAAGAGAGAGCGATTAATTACTATAGATGAAAGTTAAATATACGGTTAATCAACAGGCATGGTACATATTTTGATTTAAAATCCTTTTTTTACACAGGATGTTGTTTTTCCAATTATTAAATCGAATATAAAATAAAGCGCATACAAACTTTATACTACAAAATATTACAAAATTTTTAGGATAAAGGTTGTATGCTATATCTATAATATTATCCAAATTAAAGGAGGAGAGGAAAATGAAATACTGGTACGCATTATTTGTTGAATCCAATCAAGAAGAAATGGTGCTCCAACATCTTAATCTGCATTTTGACTCCTCCATTTTAAACGCCGTAGTTCCTAAGCGAAGAGTGCCCGAGAAAAAAAACGGCAAGATTCAACATGTTATAAAGAAACTTTTCCCTGGCTATGTTCTGATCAATTGTAGGTTGACCGACGAAATCTACTATGAAATTAAGAGAATCCCCCGTTGCTACCGTATCGTCCATAATGGAAAGAGCTTTAATAAAGAGGAATGTAAAATAGAGCCTCAAGAAATCGAACCCATTATTAAATTGCTTGGTGGTAGAGATACACTGGAGTATTCTAGCGTTTATCTTGTTAACTCAAAAGTACTTGTCACTTCAGGGCCTCTAAAAGGATTAGAAGGAATCATTAAAAAAGTAGATAGCCGTAAAAATAGAGCTAAGATTGCACTGAACTTTTTGGGAAACGAAAAACTGGTAGATGTCGGAGTTGAAATTATTCACAAATTAAATCCACGTTCCTATGAACCTTCAAATTAAAAATCCCGCGAAAAGCTGCCTCTAGCCCTTGCTGGATTTATGTTATAGAAGTAAGAAACAAATTCATTCCTTTTAATATCTAAATAATATCTAGCATGGAAAAAAACGAATAACTTTACACCATCGTCCTATATTTTGATAACTATTGACAAATTTTGTGTATGGGAGTATTATTTGATCATGATATATCGCTTTATAACATATTAACATTATTAAAGATATTAATAAAACGAATATAACAATACCTGACTGGCAATAATCGATGTTTCGGCACGTTATTGGTCATAAGGAGACATAACAAGTAGCTTCAGTAGTTCGGTGAAAATATGGCTGGACGAAAGGGCGGAGCTGGGTTTTTTGTGAAAAATGTCGAAAATTTCACAAGGAGTAATTAGGAAAAAAATACATAAGAGTAAGCGACCTGTATTTAAATGGATATAGGTCGCTATTTTTTTGTAGATTGAGTTACACAATGTGAAGCTTGATCAAATAGATCATTATTGATGAAATTCATTCGAATCTTCTATATTTGAATTAATTTCATAATGCATTGCCTTAAAGAGCAACAGACTCCTCCAATTTCATCAACTTCATTTTTGAATCCATAGTTGCATACTTAAATGTGTAGTTTGGATACTGTAAAGTGAACCCTTTAAATCCATACTAAAATAGATGTTTCCCCTAACTACTTTTCTTGATTCCTCATCGAGGCTCGATGGGCATCTCGTCTCTTAACGTAAAATAAGTACCGGTTAGTTGAGCTGCAATTCTTCTTCGCAGATTGATTTCTGTTCGTCCTCCATTTGCTTTTTTTAACCAAGCTTCACGCTCGTGTTTAGGCTTTCTTTTTTTCAACTTCAACAGGCGCTCCGTGACGCGACTTTTTTCTGACTAAACTCAGGATCGATGAGATACCTAGAGTTGAAAATATAATGTCAAATCGATGTTTCCGGAATATAAGTCATAGGGAGTTCATCTCGTCTCTTTGGTTTGCTTAGTCGCTTAACCTATTCGAGATTTGGGGAGGTGCTCTTTTTTATGCCTAAAAAACCTTGTTATATCAAGGACTCAGATTTATTAAATTGATGCATTTACTATTAATGTGGGGGTAGAACATGACGACCTGTATTATGGAGGATGTGCGTATGATAATCGAAGTTTCAGACGTGGTCAAAAAATACAATAATCTCGATGTGTTGAAAGGGGTTACTCTGAGCATACGTGAAGGTGAGATATTTGGGTTGCTAGGACCGAATGGGGCTGGGAAGTCTACGTTGATGAATACGATTTTAGGACTTTTACGTTTTAACAGTGGCTCAGTGAAGATACTCGGCAAAGACTTTTCAACACATGCAACAGAGATTAAACGTAAAATTGGTTACGTTCCTCAGGAAATTGCTGTATTTGAAACGTTAAATGCGATAGATAATGTCACTTATTGGGGCAGATTGTATGGTCTGCGAGGAAATGAGTTAGCACAAATGGTTAAGAAGGCACTGGAGTTTACTGGTCTTTGGGACAGAAGGAAATCGAAAGTGAGCACCTTTTCAGGCGGCATGAAGCGAAGGCTCAATATTGCTTGTGCGATTGTGCATAAACCGCGTGTTTTATTTATGGACGAACCGACGGTTGGGGTTGATCCGCAATCACGCAATCATATCTTGGAATCTATCCGTATAATGAACAAAGAAGGCACGACGGTCATTTATACGACTCACTATATGGAAGAAATCGAGGCAATCTGTGACCGTGTTGCTATCATGGATTTTGGTCAGTTAATTGCACTTGGGACAATTGACGAATTAATCGCTGACCATATCCACGAAGTGTGCCTAAGATTGGAATTCACTGCTAATGCAGCGGAATCTGTCAAAGTAATCGAGTCCTTTGATGGAGTTTTGTCCTTTAGTGTTAACGAAGAGATATTAGAAATTAAACTAGACAAAGATGACAGTCGTATTCCTCTTATATTGGAACAATTAATCAAGCAACACTTTAATATAAAATATATGGCAGTAGAAAAACCGAATTTAGAAACTGTTTTCCTCCAATTAACAGGTAAAAAGTTGCGTGATTGAATCGGAAAAGAGGATATGCAATGAATATTTTGTTCCAGATGTTCTATGCGGTTAAACGGATGATCATGAATCCAAAAGCAATTTTGATTAATTTGCTTACTTATGCTATCGTTATTCTCATTTTGGGTTCGGTATTCGGTAGTACATATGATATACAAAAGTCATTGGGGAAGGTCACAATAGCTTATGCAAACCTTGATTCAGGCAGGAATGGCGCTATTGTTGATGCTGTTTTACATTCAAATGATGTTACTCAGCTGGCGGAACTAAAGCCGGTTATGTCATTAGATGATGGCAAAGTTCTTATTAATAAGGACGAAGCAGATGTCATTATTTATATTCCTGATAATTTCTCAGACGATAAAGATCTCCCCCATGTCGTCAAAGTCTACTTATCAACAGATTATGGTGTACCTACGATGGTTGTTAAGAACATTGTAAGTAGTCTAACTAATATGATGAATACGTCTAGTGTTATTTACAATATAACAGGACAAACAGAAGTCGATGCGATGGCTTCCGAGCTGCAGAAAAATAATGAAGAGAATGTCAAAGAACAATCCTTAACAAGTTCAAGTTTGCAAGCGACGACTGCGATGGGGTATTACAGCATAGCGATGATACTGATGCTATTATTATACGGGCAAGAATACGGTATTTTTATGGCGTCTGAAGACTATTTGGGCCCTTTAGGTAATCGAATGCGCTTGTCTGCTGTGAAACCGTATGTACAGTATATTGGCAAAGGACTTGGTTTGTCATTGGTGACATTTCTCCAAGGGGTCATCTTACTCTTGTTTACAAAGTACGTATATGGTGTGGATTGGGGAAACCATATTATGGTTGTACTTCTTACTTTGTTTATATTATCCATACTCGTTACACTACTTGGGTTGATGCTGGTTATTATTACACGTAGTATTCAAAAAGCACAATCAATATCCAATTTTATAAGTCTGGGGGGGACTTTCATCGTTGGCGGTTTTGTAATCGCGGACTTTGGATCAGTTGCCTATCTATCACCAAGCTATTACGCTAAGACTGCTCTTTTCAATGTCGTATATGGGAATCAAGTGGAACAGGCACTTATTAATATTGGAGTAATGATACTAATTTGTATCGGATTCGTGCTTGTAAGTTTGGTTGCTTCGAGGAGGACGGTAGAATGACAATATTTCTTAATTGCATTAAACGTGTTTTCCAGAAGGGTTGGAGTTTGTTGTTTATTTTTGTTATACCGATTATACTGATTGTTTTTTTGATTGTGGTGAAATCTCAGGAAGTTCAATATAAAATCGGGATAATAGATGAAGACAATACCTTGTTTACTCAAGATTTTATAGAACAATTGGAGGGGCAGTACAAGATTATCAAGCTGACGAGCAATGATGATGTCAAAAGTATGGTTATTAATTCAGAACTAGACGGTGGGTTGCTTTTTCAGCAGGGCTTCACCGAAAGCTTGTTGAATGGTGAGGACGTCTCTGTATTAATCTATGATATAGCAGGTACTGACATCTTTGGTCCTGTAAAAGTGTATGTGTCGAGCTATGTATCTTCTGCGAAACAAATTGCAAGTGCGTCTGGAGGTGATGAGAAGATTTTTTACCAAGGCATGGACTATTACAAGAACAGCGCGTTTAACGTTACATATGAAAGTGCGCTTAAGTATGCAGGTTCAGAACGAGACGTCAGCAATGCGGTAAAATCATTAGGATTTATTGCTAGTGGTATGATATTTCTCATGACATTCTCCACCAATTTAATCTTGCAAGATAAATTATCAGGTGTGTATGATCGTATTGCAGTTACGCCCGTATCGAGATTTAGTTATCTCCTACAAAACATGCTGGCATGTTTTGTGATCGCTGCTATTCAATCAGTATTGTTACTGAGCATTATATCTAGCATAGTAGATTTTCCATTCGGGCAGACATTTGAGCAGAAACAAGAAGTGTTGCTCGTATGCTTGGCTTTCTCCCTTGTTTGTGTCGCTTTAGGTATAGCAATTAGTAGATTCTCGAACACCCGCCTAATGGCTGGTTCGCTCTCGACTTTAATTTACTTTCCTATGCTAATGCTGGGGGGCTGTTTTTGGCCGCGGGAGATTATGCCTAAATTTGCGCAGCAGATCGGAGATTTTTTTCCGACGACATGGTTTTTGCAAGCAGGTAAAGATGTTATAGCCGGGAAAGGTATTGCTGCTTCTTCACAGCAATTGATATATTTGCTTTGCTTTGCAGCTCTACTTATATTTGTTTCCTTTATCGTAAGAAATGAAAAGGTAAGGACGTGATGTGAACATACAAACAATTGTGGTAGATCTAAAAAGTAAATGACATGCAAAGACAGGTCGTAATCCAATGGATTACGACCTGTCTTAACATCCAAGGAGGGAGTGTTGCGTTTATGTACAACATAGGGATCTTACTGCCAGGCATAGGATCACAATATTTAAAAATGGGAAAATCCATGTATGACAACTATGCATCAGCAAAAAGGATTTTTGATATTGCTGACGAGTGTCTAGGTTATCATCTGCGGGAACGAATTATGTACGGTGATATTAAGGAATTCAATGATAAAACATTTGTGCCGGCAGCTATTTTGACAACGAGCATTGCGTTTTTCACTGTACTTCAAGACGTATTTAATATTAAGGCGGCTTATTATGCAGGTCACAATATAGGAGAACTGTCGGCATTAGTTTGTTCAGGGGCAATCGATTTTTCAGATGCACTTAATTTTATCGTAGAACATAGTCAAATTACTCTGTCCCAAAACGATGCATCAAATAAGGAAGAAATATCATTTCGGTTACAGGAACTTATTGCAAAACTAACCTTAAAAAGGCATGTTGAAAACGTTGTCACCGCTGTAGATGGAAAAATATATACAGACAGTGAAGATATTGTGAGGTTAATGTTACAACCTTATACCCAGACCCGATGGAAAGATACGATTCGATATATGACGAACCAAGGCATTTATCGTTACATTGAAATAGGTCCTTCCAACATGTTACGTCCTCAGGTTTTAGATGTTGAGCCGGCAGCACGTGTTCTTACGATGGATTATGAAGGCGACCCTTATTATTCCACAGAACTGTTCAAGAAAAGAAAGTTATTTAATAAGACGTATTTGTTGTCAAGGATGTTAGGAGTTGCAGTTAGTGTACCAAACAATAATTTTGACGATATGGATTATCTACAAAATGTCGTTACCCCATACAATCAGTTGAAAGACATCTATGATAAGTACTCGTCCTCCAATGAACAACCTTCCGACTCAGATATGGCAGATGCAAGCCGCTATTTTATGCAAATTATGCATGGAAAAAAGACTGAGGCAAATGAGATAAACCTAAGACTATCCGATCTCCAGGAAGAAACTCTCATCGAAGATGTTGATATGTTCATTGATTTGAATAAGACCACGTTACTAGCAAAGGGCACACCGGTTAGTGGTATGTCTTAAGGAAGGAGCGACAATATGATAACAACTAAAAAGACGAATGCAATGGACCTCGTTATCTCGATGTTCAAAGACGGAAGAATAGATAAAGCAGAAGCGGGTCAATTATTAAAGGGACTGAATTCGCAAAAGACACCGGTTGCTATAGTTGGGATGGGTTGGAAATCTCCTTTGTCTGATAATTATAAGGACATATGGGATGTAATATCGAACAAGCGCACGTTAATACAGGCATGTCCAAAGGATAGAATAACACGTGCCGCGCAATTGTTGGGTGGATTAGATACTGATGAGCGTAATTATCATTATGGTGCCATCTTATCAGATATCGATGAGTTTGATTATGAATTATTTGGTATATCGCATGAAGATGCATCCTTAATGGAACCTAGCCATAGAATCATGCTTCAAGCTGCATACCGGGCACTTGAAGATGCGGGTTATCTTGGCACAGACCGCAGAAATGAGATTACAGGGGTGTATATCGCCGCTAATTTTACTGCTAACCAAATAATTAATTATCTTAAGCATATCAATGATATTAACATGAAATCGTATATGTTGAATTGGACTAGCTTTCTTGCTACACGCCTTTCAAATCAATTTGATTTGCGAGGTCCTTCAACTGTGATTGAGAATAGCTGTGTTAGTGGTGCAATAGCGCTTTATGAGGCCTGCAATTTGCTTGAAATGGGTAAAATTACGTCAGCACTTGTCGGGGGAATTAATATTTCGCATTTGCTTGATAAAAGAATAATATTGAATGAAGTTTTTCATCATGCGCCGGATATTGCGAGTAAGGGCTTTGATGATGAGCCTGGTGGTAACTATGTAGGAGAAGGCGCAATCGCCTTGTATTTAAAGCCGCTTGATAAGGCTGTGGCGGATCAAGACCGGATACATGGGATTATCCGGGGGATAGATACAAATAACAGTGGCGGGGCGGCCGTTGACTTTCTGCAAACAAGTTCGGAAATGATTACACAAGTCGTACAGGGAGCGCTTATCGATGCGAATCTACGAGCGGAAGATATTACGTATGTTGACGGTGAAGGGTATTGTGAAAGAATTGAACAAGCGTTAGAAGTTAAAGGATTGATTAATGGCTTTCAAACTTCTACACAGAAAAAACAATATTGTGCACTTGGCCTAACGAGTGTGAATTTAGGCTATTCAGAAGCAATGCTAGGTTTGAGTAATGCTGTGTGTTGTGTGCTTGCCTTAAAGAATAAGCAGATACCGCCTGTCTATAAATTTGATACCCCTTCCTCCTATTTGGATTTTATCAATTCGCCATTTTATATAAACGACAAATTAAAAGACTGGGAAGTTGAGGAAGGGAAAAAACGTATCGTTGCCTCGTTTTCTTGTGGATATGGCGGTGGGAATGCACTTACCATATATGAAGAGTATATTCCCGATGAACAGAATTTTCAGCCATGGATTAAAGACTACTATTTATTTTGTATTTCGGGGCACACGCTTGTTTCCTTGCAACAGACAATCAGCAAATTTACGGAATTTGTAAAGCAATATAAGGATACGGAGACGGCTAACGTGCTTGATTTTTCCTATACGGTTCTAGCACGTCGCCCGCATTATAGTCCGTATCGCTTAGCGGTTGTATACCGTACATTTGATGACCTCTATGATACTTTAAGCCAATGGATCGTCCAAAACAAATCCAGTCATGATATTTACTATGATGAGAAAAGAAGAAAGAGCGTTGCAGAAAATCGTAATGTAGAGCAAGGCATGTTGTCTTCTTTTGCCAGGTATGATATGCGTGAAATCGCTGAGCACTATGTAAACGGTTATGCCATTGATTTTAATATATTGTTTCATGATGAACAACCCAGATTGATTGATGTTCCAGGTTACTGTTTTACACAATCGAAATGTTGGATAGGAGGGTAGATTAGGGCGTCAATGAACGTTCTAATCAATTATTATGATGAGAAAAGCATTCTATTTTCCGGGACAAGGTTCACAATATGTTGGCATGGGGAAAACACTATGTGAAAATTCTAAAATCGCTTCAGATGTATTTGCGGAAGCGAGTGATGCATTGTCATTTGATCTAAAGAAGCTGTGTTTTGAAAGTGATCAAGCGAATTTAACATTAACACAAAATGCCCAGCCTGCGATTTTAACAACAAGTGTAGCCATGTTTCGTGTACTGATGGATAGGCATATGATTAAACCTGACTTAATGGCCGGACATAGTTTAGGTGAGATTACTGCACTCACTTGCGCAGGTGCCATCGATTTTGCTGATGCGGTCAGAATTGTGCGTAAACGGGGAGAGTTGATGCAAGAAGCGGTTGCACCGGAAGCAGGCTGCATGGTGTCAGTGTTGACGCGTGATGTGGAGAAACTTGAGCATATTTGTCATTCGGTTACTCAATCAAACGAGTTGGTAAGTATCTCTAATTATAATTCACGCAAGCAAACCGTGATTTCCGGACATCGTAAAGCTGTTGATAAGGTTGTAACTTTACTGAATGAAGAGGGGCTAAAATCTGTTTATCTCAATGTAAGCGCTCCATTTCATTGTGGCATTATGCAACCAGTCGCAACGCTCTTTGAAGAAGAACTTAATAAATACCGGTTTACAAATTTCACGATACCTGTGCTTTCTAACGTAACAGCTAAGCCTTACCTTGGCAGTGAAGATATCATTCCTAATCTTACAGCGCAAATTTACACACCTGTTCGCTGGGTAGACTGCATGCTCTATGCTAAAAAATATATGATTCAGTATGGCGTGGAAGTAGGTCCGGGACATGTACTTAAGAACTTGATGAATAACATTTTCGGTGACACGCCTATATTTGCGTATGACCATACTAATGATATCGAAAAACTTGAAAAACACATTCAGAATACTGCTATTCCGTTTTTGTCCAGAAGTTTAGGTATTTTTGCGGCTACCCGTAATAATAATTGGGATAGTGAACAATACCAGCGAGGGGTTATTGAACCCTATAGCAAGTTAAGTGCACTTCAGAGCGAGATTGAAAATGAAGGAAGAATTGCTACTGAAGATGAGATGCAACAGGCTATTACGATGCTACTAACGATGTTCAAAACGAAACAAACAAGCCGGGAAGAACAGATCGCAAGATTAAAAGAGTTATTCAGAGATTCCAATACAGAAACCATTTTCGAGCATTTTGATTACAATGCAATCTAACAAAAGAAGGGGGCTATCCAGTGGATTTGAATATGATTAAGCAAATACCGTATTCGCTATCCGATTCCGATTGTCATGAACCTTCTGCTCAAGATATAGCGATCATTGGTTTACATGCAAAAGTTGGAAAAGCCAACAATGTTAATGAGTTTTGGGATTATATCCGCGATGGGATGGACCTGATCACTGATTTTCCGCAACAACGGTATCAGGATGCGGTTCGATCATATCAGTGCATGCAACAGAAGGAAATGCCTGAAGGTTTAGGGCAATGTGCTTATATGGATCGAATCGATTTATTCGATCCAAGTGTATTTAATATCTCACCTCGGGAAGCTGAATTCATGGATCCAGCGCAGCGTATGTTTTTGGAGTCGGCTTGGACAGCGCTTGAGGATGCCGGTTATGGTGGCGGTTGTTTAAAAGGAAGTCCGACAGGTGTGTTTTTAGGCTATACAAGTCCGCCTGATTCCTACCGTTCATTGCTGAAAGAGAGTGATGCGCATACGTACGGAATTTCAGTTTCTGGAAATGTGGATGCCATTATCGCAAGTAGAATTAGCTACCTATTAAATCTAAAAGGACCGGCAGTTAATATTGATACGACTTGCTCATCCTCTTTGGTAGCTGTGCATATGGCTTGTGAGCAAATCATTAATGGCAGCATTACAATGGCGATTGCGGGTTCTGTTCGCTTCAGACTAACACCCGCACCACAAGTGATTGAGAACAAGATGGGAATTGAATCTTCTTCTTCGAGAACGAAGACGTTTAACTATGATGCAGACGGTACAGGCACAGGAGAAGGTGTTATATGTTTTATCCTGAAGTCGTTACGCGATGCGGTCCGCGACCGCGATAATATTTATGCGGTTATTAAAGGAGGAAGTATCAACCAAGATGGAGCTTCGATTGGCATTACTGCACCAAATGCCGAAGCTCAGGAATCTGTCATAAGAGGCGCATGGAAAGACGCTCGAATCAATCCTGAGACGATATCATATATTGAAGCGCATGGTACAGCAACAAAACTTGGCGATCCTGTTGAAATTAACGGTATAGAACGTGCGTTCAGCCGAGTGACGGACAAGAAACAATTCTGTGCAATCGGATCTGTAAAGAGCAACGTGGGCCACCTTGATAGTGCAGCAGGAGCGGTAGGGCTGCTTAAAGCAGTTTTAATGCTAAAGCATAAGCAATTACCTCCAACGCTTCACTTCACGGCACCTAACCAAAAGATTAATTTTTCATCATCTCCTCTTTATGTTAATGATAAGTTACGTAATTGGGAGCCGACGCATTATCCAAGACGATGTGGCGTTAGTTCCTTCGGCATGAGCGGAACAAACTGCCATGTCGTTTTAGAAGAAGCCCCCCAAGTAGAGAGTGTAATAGATAGTCCAAAACAGTCCCGGATATTTACAGTTTCAGCCAAAGATGAACAGACTGTTCGCCGTTACATTGAGCTGTATAAGCAATACTTGACGCAAATGCCAAACTGCAATCTTGATGATTTATGCTATACCGCCAATGTCGGGAGAGTTCATTTTGAATGTCGTTTTGCGATGATTCTTCATTCTCCGGATGATCTTTTTGCGATTAGTTTCACACAGCATGCTAACGATAACCGGTATGTCTTTGGCGAACATAAAATAACGGATTCCGATATTACGGATGGATATATTCACCGCAATACGGTGCAATTACTTTCGCAAAAAGCTGCTGACATAACGCAGCAAATTATCCATGAGCCGGACGAAGGGCACCATAAGGAGTTATTAAATGAATTAATTGCACTATATGTCCAAGGTGCGGCTATTGACTGGGAACAATTATATGGAAAAGAAGAACGCCGTAAATTGAGCATCCCTACTTATCCGTTCGATCACAAAAGATATTGGGTTTCGTTACCGTCTAGACAAGAAAAAGAATTATTCGAATCTCGCAAAGAGAATCTTCATCCATTAGTTCATACATGTGTGTTAGATACCCATCGTATGCATGTATATATGACAAAGATGAATGTTGAACAATGCTGGGAATTAAAATGTCATATGATAAATGGTGTTCATGTTTTACCTGGCACTGTTTTTTTTGAAATGGCCGTATTCGTAAGTACTCGGTATTTAAAACATGCTCAATTTGATATTGAGAATCTATTATATTGTGTTCCATTTGCTTGTGGCAGGGATGAAACTCGTACGATTCATACCATCATAAGGGAGGAGCATGATGTCATTACGGTAAATTGCTTTAGCAAAAACGATAAGGAAGTTGAATGGATCCATCATTTAGAAGTATCTGTGCGCACAAGAAAACATGCATCCCCTAAAAATAGGTCAATCGATATCACTTCGATTATAGCTCGTTGTGAGGTAATGGATAAGCATACATCGTTGGCACCTAAATCAATTGTAGAAATTACAGGTAATAAGTGGAACAATCTATCGGCGCTTTATAAAAATGATAAAGAACTTTTACTTTGTTTCTCAGTTGATAAAACAT
Source organism: Paenibacillus sp. JNUCC 35 (assembly GCF_058269095.1). Lineage (NCBI taxonomy): Bacteria > Bacillati > Bacillota > Bacilli > Caryophanales > Paenibacillaceae > Paenibacillus > Paenibacillus sp. JNUCC 35. The sequence continues at coordinate 619,932 of NZ_CM177771.1, forward strand.
TACTTGCAGAAGTGGATCAATATATACTGTTTCCGTCTTTACTAGATCCGGCAATTAATTCTGGCAATTTGATTATTAATGATGTATTTTTGCCGTTCTCCTGTGAACAAGCGCGCTTCTATCAACCTCTTCCGCCTAGAATGTATAGCTATATTAAACTAAAAGAGCAAGAACGTGTAACTCAGGAGTTTGCGGCTTTTGACGTCACGCTATTGGACGAGGATTTTCATGTCATTGGGGAGCTGAACAATTATGTTATTAAAAAAATCCATGACGAGGAGAACTTTATGAAGTCCTCCCAACAACAGTATAGAACGACACACTGGATTGCTTGCTCTGACCCCATTGATAAAACGGTGAATGTTGTGAAGGAAGACGATTGCATACTCATAATGTATCGTCGAGGGCAGCTTAATTCGTCTTTGATGTTGGAGATACGTCAGTACTTTGGAAAGCGGATAATAGCTGTAGAGTTAAATGAGACCTGTGATTTTGATACCATTCTATCTTCATTGGCGAAGGAGAATATTAAATATATTGTTCATATTGCTTCGCTTATTCATGAAGAGATGCAATCAGTCTCACAGGTTATAACAGAGATGGAGTTGCTCTTCAAAAGCACATTTAATCTGATAAAGGCCTTACTTAACCAAGATGTTCGTCATTCAATAAACTTGGTTATATTCACCTCAAATGCAACGAAAGTAACCGGTGAGGAAGAACGGATTCAACCGTTGAGCTACGGATTGAGTGGGATGGTCAATACGATCGGCAGAGAGTATGCGAACATAAAGACACGCGTAATAGATATTGATAACGATACGTCTGCAGATGTTCTAATCGAAGACATGCTTAGCAATGAATCGTTGCATGCTGTGTCCTATCGAAAAAATGTGAAGTATATGCAACAACTTAACAATGTCACACATGGAACAACCCTTGATGATGAACAAATGACGTTAGTCGATAACGGGGTTTATATCATCACCGGTGGGTTAGGTGGCATGGGGTTAGCCATTTCCCAGTACTTATTCCGCCTTAATCCTACTATTCATATCGTATTGCTTAACAGGACCTATTCAAGAGATACATTTTCGCTTCTATCGGAGCCTCTTGATCCAACTCTGCGTAAGAAACTGGAGCAGGTACAAAGCCTTTGGTCTCAAGGATATTCATTGGATATTATGCAGGTTGATATTGCTGACTATGTACAAATGGATGATGCATTACAGCAATTACGAGATGCACATGGAGCGATCCGCGGGGTAATACATGCTGCCGGTATTGCTGGAGACGGTTTCATTATGAATAAGACATGGCATACGTATGAATCGGTCTTAAGGCCGAAAATTGCCGGAACCTGGGTATTGCATGAACTGACGCGCGATGATCCGTTAAGCTTTTTTGTGATGTGTTCTTCTTACGCCTCCATATTCGGTGCAGCAGGACAAAGCGATTATGTCGCTGCGAATGCGTTTCTGGATAGTTTTTCATATTACCGCCGTACATTAGGATTGCCTAGTTTGACCATTAACTGGACAGGGTGGCGTGAATCAGGGATGGCGGTAGTAAGTGGCATACGCGAAGAAGGGGTGTATGTGCGATTCCTTAATGATGAAGAAGGAGCCGCCGCGTTCTGGCATGCCTTAAAAACAAAGCTGCCACAGGTACTGATCGGAGATATTGATTACAAAGCATTAGAAATAGAACATGACAATCTTATCATCAGTTTGTTTGAGAATGGCAGCAATCATAGAGGTAACGATCAGAGTCATTGGAGTAAGGGGACTAGCCTTGAGGATAAAGAGATCGTTGTGATCGGGAAGAGTATGAGCGATATTACGGATATTGAAAGAAATGTAATCTACGCTTGGTCGCAAACTCTCGGTAAAGATCAAGTGGATATCTATGCTAAATTTTTTGAATCGGGTGGCAATTCATTGCTTGCTGCATATCTTCAAAAAGAACTGGATAAGTTCTACCCCGGTATCATCGTGATTACGGATATGTTTGTGTATTCTACAGTAGTAGAAATCGCGCAATATATTGAGGCAAAGACAATGAAGAGCGACAAGATAACAGTTAAGAAAGAAAGTAGTAATAACATACAGGATATGGTTGACCAATTCGTTTCAGGTGATATGGATATGGAGCAGGTGCTAGCCTTACTTGATAAGGACAATTAAAAGGAGGGGTTTAGTTATGAACACTGTAAAAAGATTTATTTTAGATCAACTCAGCATGAAGCATATTTCCCAAACAGAAGCAGTAAATTTGTTAGCGAAGCTTCAACAAAATGAAGAAGAGAAATTAACCGAAATAGCGGTCATTGGCGTTGCAAACAGGCTGCCTATGGCAAAAAATCCAGGAGAATTCTGGAGTAATTTGGTAAATAGCAGGGTGTGTTTTGTACCGAAACCTGAAGATAGGCTCGTTTTTGACAAAATGCTCTTAAAGAATAGTGCTTTTGCCGAGTATATCGGCTATACACCTTCGCCAGAAAATTATGACAAACTTGAACAGTTTCAAGGTGGTTATATTACGGATTGGGATAAATTTGATGCAGGCTTTTTCGGAATTCCTCCCCGGGAAGCACGCTATATCGAACCTGAGCAAAGGGTATTCATGGAAACTGCGGTGACGGCTATCGAAGATGCCGGTTATAGCATTTCGTCGATAACCAATTCGAACATGGGGGTATTTGTAGGAAAAGATGAAACAAACTCTATCCATTATAAATACCTGACCGAAGATGATCAGATGAAACTAAGTGGATTTTGGAATGGGATCTTAGCAAGCCGTATTAGCTATACGTTTAACTTAAAAGGGCCCGCTCTCGTCCTTGATACTGCCTGCTCTTCCGGACTTGTCGCAATACATGAAGCGTGCAGTGCTCTTCGCAATCAAGAGTGTGATATGGCACTGGCGGGTGGAATTAACCTCGGCATCACGGGTCTAAATATGCAAGATAGTGATAACAAGGAAACATCAGATGAGGATATGAATATTATGGACACCGTCCAATCCAAGGACTATCGCATCCGCACCTTTGATAAGAAGTGTAGTGGTACGGTGTTCTCTGAAGGTGTTGTTGTATTCTTATTGAAGCCACTAAAGAAAGCGATAAAAGATGGCGACCACATTTACGGTGTGATAAAGGGGAGCTCGGTAAACAATGATGGGGCTTCAAACGGTATCACTGCTCCGAATCCGCTTGCCCAGGAGGAAGTCATCATTAATGCGTGGAAAAGAGCTAACGTTTCACCAGAATCTATCAGTTACGTCGAGACACATGGTACTGGAACGTTGCTCGGTGACCCGATTGAAGTTACTGGCTTATCTAATGCTTTTTCAAAATTTACGGATAAAAAGCAATTCTGTGGAATTGGTTCTGTGAAAACAAACATCGGACATACGGTCGGTGCTGCCGGTCCTACAAATCTATTAAAAGTTCTTCTATCTATGAAACACCGGATGTTACCACCGAGTCTTCATTTTGAGGAGACGAATCCATACATTAATTTTATCAATTCACCTCTATATGTAGTCGATAAATGCATGGATTGGGATAGCGGGGAAATGCCGCTGCGAGCAGGAATAAGTGCGTTTGGTTTTAGTGGAACCAATTGCCACATTATCGTAGAAGATTATAAGGATTCTGATCTGTTACCGGACACGACTTCAAATAATGTACTTACTCTATCGGCAAAAACTGAAACCGCTTTAATAAGCTTAATTCATAACTATGAACAATTTCTTGAGAATGAACAAGATATACCGGTCGGTAACCTATGCTATACGGCGAACACGGGCCGGGGGCATTATACCTATCGAATCGCTATTGTATTCAATACCCTCAAAGACCTAACAGACAAACTTGCTATTCTGAAACAAAACGATTTAAAAAATATGGTCAATCATAGCATTTACTATGGAAAAAATCATGTCGTATCGGATAAGCGGCAAAGTATAAATGAAGGCGATATTTCAACTAGTGAGCTATCTCGGATAACACAAGAAGCGCAAAAACTTGTTTTAACAGGGAGAGAGGTGAGTGAAAACATTTCACAACTTTCCAAGCTTTGTGAACTATATGTAAAAGGAGCCACAGTTGATTGGAAGCAGTTGTATCAAAACGGTTCATATAAGCGCGTTTCCTTACCAACTTATCCATTTGATAGAACGCATTATTGGGCTGAACCGATTACAATGGCACAATCTATTACTAGGAAACCGGATAATACGATATTACATCCGCTTGTTCATCAATGTATTGTTGATTCGATGAAGCAAAGTGTGTATCTCATTAATCCCGAACTAACAAAAGAATGGGTTGTTACCGACCATAAGCTTATGGGCACCCACCTGCTGGTCGGAACGGCATATCTTGAAATGATTAAAGAAGCATGCCAGCATTGTTTTAACAATGCAAATATTGTGATTCAGGATCTCGTTTTTATGGCTCCATTGTTAGCTTATGAGGGGGATATGGACATCCATATTGTTATTACCCAAAATGACGTTAATGCAGATTTTTCGGTTGTATCTAGGCATGAGGAATCGACTGGGGACGTGTGGATAGAACATTCCAAGGGTACGGTTTGTATGCATGATGATACGCCGCCTAAGCAGTTGCAATTTTCAGAAATAGAATCAGATCCCGCTTTGAAAAAGTTTAGTATTAAACAAGGATTGGAAGAAAAAGAACTAATTCTTAATAGTTGGGAAAGTGATAATTATTTTGGTGAGCGTTGGGAATCCATAATGAATTTCTTCACCAAAGCAAATGGTGATCGGGATGAGATTATAACCGAGATAAAAATTCCAGACAAGTATTTGTCTGATTTAGATCATTTTTCTTTCCATCCGGCATTGGTTGACAATGCAATTAATATACCTGTTATCCGACTTTATACGGGGGGGCGTAAACTATTGCCATTCTCGTATAAAAACTTAAAATTCTATCGCCGGGTTCCGAATCATTTTTATAGTAAGATTACTATTTTGACGAAGGATAATAACACGGAAGTTTTCTCGTTCCGCGTCTCACTCGTGGATATATCCGGCAATGTGATCGCAGAGGCGGAAGAAGTCACGCTTAGGCAAATTAGCAAAATGAATGAGTTTAAAAAGAACGCCTTTTACGGTATAAACTGGATGTTGCAACCTGCAACGATACAAAAAACTCAGAATGTGCAAGGTAATATATTAGTTTTTTGTGACCAGGGTGAATATTATGCTCGTGCACTTGCAGAACGAATCCAGCATCCAGACAGTCGGTTGTTCTTTGTCTCAATCGGACAAAAATTTAGCCAAATTGATGCAACCCAGTTTACTGTCGGTGAGGACGAGGAAGATTATGACAAACTGCTTGCTGCGATTGGTGTGAACAACCTTTGTTCAGTATATCACTTCAGTACCGTTAACTTTACACGAACAGACGTTTCGGCGGAGCGATATGGAGAAGAATTACATCAAGGTCTCTATAGCGTGGTTTATTTGACCAGAGCGATACTTAGAACGATCCGTGATTCTGTCGAGTTTGTATTGTTGACTGACTATGCACATGAAGTAACAGGGGAAGAAGCTTGTATCAAGCCTGCGCACGCAGCCTTTCTAGCAGTAACCAAGTCGACTGCGACAGAGTATCCTAATCTTCGCTATCGTTGTATCGACATAGATGAGGCAACAGATATGGAGACTGTACTAGATGAGGTATTGACGGAGAATCCAACCTTCCGCGTCGCATATCGAAACAATCAACGATTCACGGAGGCACTTACTGTGATCGAACAGAAACCAGAATCGATAAGGGAGCTGGAGATTAAGCCAACAGGCGTCTATTTAATTACAGGAGGTACCGGTGGATTAGGGTTGCAAATGGCAATAGATTTAGGAAATAGGGGAGCACGAACAATCTGCCTTCTAGCTCGTAAAGCATTGCCTGACCGGTCAACGTGGCAAACATTACTTTCGAATGGAGATCGTAAACTTAAAACCCTGATTGAATCGATCTTATATCTCGAAAACCTAGGGTGTACCATTTTGCTTCGCTATACGGATGTTGGTGATAGGGTACAGATGGAAAGTATTCTATCAGAGCTAAAAACCGCATATGGTCCTATTAATGGCATTATCCACTGCGCTGGAATGGCAGGAGATGGATTCCTGTTTAACAAAAATATGAATACATTTCATGATGTCATAAGACCAAAAATTAATGGTACGGTAGTATTGGACGCTCTGACGAGAGAAGAGACGCTTGATTTCTTTATCCTGTTTTCTTCGATGACGGCTTTATTAGGAGGACCGGGGCAAAGTGATTATACCGCGGCGAACGCTTTCCTTGATGCATATGCGCCGTACCTTCGGAAAAAAGGTATACCTGCGCAAACTGTGAATTGGCCAGGATGGAGTGAAGTGGGTATGGCAGTAGATTATCAGGTTGCTGATGCCGTTACCTTATTCCGTTCACTGGAGACAGAAGTAGCTATTCAGGCGCTAAATGAGATCATAAAGTACGATTTAAGTAATGTTTTACCAGGGCAAATCAATTACGACGTTCTTCAACAAATAGGGGAGAACAATCTTCCATTTAGACTGTCGGCATGGTTGAAGAAAAACCTTGATCGTCATATGAGTCGTCACAATACACAGAGAAAACAAGTAGCCAAACAAACGATTACACCAGAAGATATACACGTTATAGGTAAAAATGATAATTATACGACCACAGAGAATGAAGTGGCGTTCCGCTATGCTGTCGTTTTGGATTTAAGGGAGATTGATATCTATGAGAGTTTTAATTCTCTCGGAGGGGATTCAATTCATGCGATGGAGCTTTTAAAGGAACTAAATGCGATATATCCTAGAACGATTGATATTACGGATATTTTTACGCACTCTTCCGTAGAAGAATTAGCAGGGCTCATTGATAAGAAGCGCGGTATCGGTAAAGAACAATCCGATGACAAGGCGTTTATTGTACCGGATTATAAATTGTCAGATGACGATATTATGTCAATGTTAGACAATGTGGAAAAAGGCAATGTATCCTCTTTCGATGAAGCGATCAAAGTAATTAAAAGTAACAAATGATACATGATTGTTTCATCATATCTCGCATTGTCGTACTGTAGAAAGGGGTTATTGATATGGGCAATGAGATTAAACTGTTTTGCATTCCTTATTCAGGGGGGTCCGCCGAAGTATATCGCAAATGGAGCAAATCGTTATATAGCGAGATACAATTATTCCCTGTGGAATTGCCGGGTCGTGGCAAGAGAATATTTGAGCCACTTAAGGACGACATAGATAGTATTGTTGAGGATATCACTGCTACGATAGCAAGCAATGTTACTTCGAACGACGATTATGCGATATATGGACATAGTTTAGGTTCATTACTTACGTTTGAAACCTATTACAAGTTAATCGAGAACGGTGTTCATAAACCGCAGCATATTTTTTTTAGCGGACGTAACGCACCACAAAATATGCATAACCAAACTTCAATTCATCTATTGCCAGACGAGCAATTTTTGCATGCGGTTATGAGTTATGGGGGCAGTACGCATGAAATAATTCAAAATCCAGAGTTGCTTGATTTATTCTTACCGATATTGCGCGCTGATTTTAAGATATCAGAAACATATGGTTACCAAGAGAAAAAAGATAAGATCGCTTGTGATATTACAATCATTAATGGTCGCAACGACCACAGTGCTATAAGGTATGACATGGCCGAGTGGAAATATTATGCAGGTGGGGCAGCGAATTTTCATACGGTAGATGGTGGTCACTTTTTTATTACAGAGAATTATGGACCTGTTGTGGATATTATCAAGCAGACATTGACAATATCGGACAAAATTCTAGAAAGGCAATGATAGATCGTTTTATTGTAAAATAATCTTCTCTTATCTTAATTGGAAAAGAGGTTTTGAATCTATGAATAGCAAGATTATATGGGGGATAGTACTATTAGCACTGAGTTTGTTTCTTAAGCCAATAATGGCGATTGCGGGGCTGAATGAAAGGTTGTTCGGATTGCACTTGCAAGGTGAAACCTTGTTTTCATTGAGTCCATTCTTAGTTCGGATTATTTTAGCAGTAATTGGGGTTATTATGCTTATCATCGGCGGTATGCAAGCTGCAAACCAGAAGAAAAAATAATTGAAAGGATAGAGAGCCATTATGAGAAAATTCGTTCCAAACAAAAAACATGAAGAAGACAGGTCTTCTTATTGGACATATTTACTTGACGATGATAGTTCGACTGCGATTAAGCCCCTTTTTCCATACAGACCGAGTTCAAAACGGACAGCGGATACGAATCAAATGGACTGGGTATTCCCGCAACATGTATGCGAAAAACTTAGAAAACTTAGCCGAGAACACAATATCCCTATGAACGTTATTATAGAGGCTGCCTGGGGACTTGTTTTACAAAAGTATAACTATACTGATGATGTCATGTTTGGAACAATAATCGACGATCCTCATTTGAACAGTGTGATGATTCCGGTAAGAATGAAGTGTAATCGAGACGACGTATTATTTGATCTATTACATCAACTAAAAGAACAAGAAGCGGAAAGTAGGAAATATGCGCATTGTGATATATTACCCCGAAAAATCAGTCACTTGATTAAAACGGTGTGTATAATTAAGGATAGAACGGACAATGGGAAACAATTGATACACCTTCCCCTTGAAGATCAATTATCTCATAATCCACCTGATTTGCTCCTTCATTTTTCTTTTGATTGTAATCAGTTGAACGTAATGATTCGTTTTGATGAATCAAATTACACCAAATCTGAAATAAACAATATACTAACAATGCTTACGTTTGCTTTGTGTGCCTTTGCTGAGAATTCGGAAAGTAAGGTGCGTGATATTTCATTCGTGAGCGGTGAGGATAGAGATAGAATCTTAACCCTGTTTCAAACCAAGCCAACCCAATATCCGCACAAGGAATCGATTAAAAGCTTATTTGAGGCACAGGTGAAGAAGGCACCGGATCGGATAGCGATATCTTGCGGGACGGAGCAACTGACGTATGCGGAGTTAAATGCGAAGGCGAACATCGTTGCCAATCGGCTGCTTGCTGCTAAAGTCAATAGCGGAACAGGCAAAGGCGAAACGATGGTAGCGCTGCTGTTAGAGCGAAATATGGATATGGTCATCGGAATACTCGGGGTCGTGAAGGCCGGATATGTCTATGTGCCAATCGATCCGGAGGCGCCGCAAGACCGTATCCAGTATACGCTGGCAGACAGTGGAGCAAGCTTGCTTCTCGTCAATCAAGGAAAAGAACAAATGGTGTCTCTTCCGCAAGGAAGTATCTATGCGATAGAGCATTTACATGCGGATGAACCGGATGCAGCATGGGGGGCAGAACTAAAAGCTAATCCGGATGTAGCCGTCGCACCGCAAGATGCGCTATATATCATCTATACGTCAGGCACGACCGGTGAGCCGAAGGGAACGGTAATCGAACATGAATGTGTCGTCCGGTTGATGCATAACGATGACATGCCGTTTCATTTCCATGAAGAGGATGTATGGAGCCTGTTTGCCGCCTACAACTTTGACGTATCGGTATGGGAAATGTATGGGGCGCTATTATACGGAGGTCACCTTGTCGTCATACCCAACGACGCCAAAAAAGACAGCTATGCTTTGTTAGATCTATTACGCGAAAAGAGGGTGACGGTACTGAACCAAGTACCGTCCTCTTTTTATAATCTGATGCAAGTAGAGCTAGCAGAAGCAGGGGAGAGACTGTACGTCAAACATCTGATCTTTGCCGGAGAGGCGCTGCAGGTAGGGAAATTAAAGGCATGGCAGGCGAAGTATCCGGAGATGAACATCGTGAACATGTACGGTATAACAGAGACGACTGTCCATGTAACGTACAAAGCGATCACCGCAGAAGATATTGCGCTAGATGTAAACGACGTCGGTAAGGCGCTTCCTACTCTCAAGATCTATATATTAGATGGGGACAAGTTATGCGGGATTGGTGTGCCCGGGGAATTGTGTGTGGCAGGCGTCGGTGTCGCAAGAGGCTACCTTAACAAACCGGAACTAACGAATAAAAAATTTGTTGCGAACCCCTTCGTACCAGGGGAGCGGATGTACCGGTCGGGGGACTTAGCCAAATGGCTACCGGACGGGAACATAGCCTATCTAGGCCGTATGGATGACCAAGTGAAGATCAGGGGATTCCGGATAGAGCTGGGAGAAGTGGAAAATGCGCTGCGGCAGCTGGAAGGGATCCAAGATGCGGCGGTCATAGTACGGGACACCCATGACGGAGAGAAAGCGCTGTCTGCTTACCTCATATCGAAAGATATCGTCCAGCTGCAAGCGGTGAGACGGGACTTGGAGGAAGTGCTGCCGGCCTATATGGTACCAGCGTATATGATGCAGATCGAACAACTGCCGGTGACGCGCAACGGCAAGCTGGATAAACGGGCACTGCCGGAGATCGTGGCAGTAAGCGAGAAGGCATACACGGCTCCGAAAAACGAACTTGAAGCGCAGCTGTGCAATATCTTTAGTGAAGTACTGGGCGTAGAGCGGGTCGGCACGCAGGACAGCTTCTTTGAACTGGGCGGAGACTCGATCAAAGCGATACGAATCGTATCGAAGTTAAGAAGTGCAGGATATTGTGTCGCAAGCAAAGATATTATGCAAAAGTATACGGTTGAGGCAATCAGCTATGCGGTACAAAAGTCTGCCCTAGAGGAGCAGTACGAGCAAGCTGAAGTAAGCGGCATCGTACCGCTGACACCGATCATCAGGGAGTTTGCGTCCTGGAATCTTCCTAAGCCGCACCACTTCAATCAGGACATGCTGATGGAGATTGATCTGGAGGATGAGAAGCAGCTTCGGGAAGTGCTGAATGCCCTCACAGCGCATCATGATATCCTGAGATCGGTCTACCGGCAAGGTCAGCTAGAGATCGTAAAGGTGAGTGACAGCAGAGCATATGAGCTGAAGGTGTATGACTATAGGGAAGAACAAGCAGCAGCAGAGCTCATGGAAGCGGCATGTACAGATCTGCATAGCAGCATTAACTTAGAAGAAGGACCGCTGGTGAAGGCAGCGATGTTCCGGACAGGTGAAGGGAATCTGCTGTTTCTAGGAATCCATCATCTTGTGGTGGACGGGGTATCGTGGCGTATCCTGCAGGAAGATATCAGCACAGCCATCCGGCAAGTAAAAGAAGGGACAAAGATCCAATTCCCGTCAAAGACAGCGTCCTATAAGGCATGGGCAGAAGCACTGGCAGAATATAAGGACAGCCATTTATTGCAGAAAGAACGGCCGTACTGGGAGCAAGTAGCCGCGCAGATGGCGGCAGGCGAACTAAGGATGGACGAACAGACAGGAGAAAGCGGGTATGACAGCTACACGATCCATTTAAGTGTGGAAGAAACGGAAAGCCTGTTGCAACGAGCAGGAAAAGCATTTCGTACTGAAGTACCGGATTTGCTTATCAGTGCCTTGGGAATGTCCGTTAAGAAACTGACAGGAGCAAGTGTAGTAACGATTGGTGTGGAAGGGCATGGGAGAGAAGCAATTCATAGACGGATCGATATCGACCGGACGATAGGATGGTTTACGAGCGTCTATCCGATTATGGTGGCGTGTCATGACGAAATGGCGGAAAGTATCATTGCAACGAAAGAGATGCTGCGCAAAATACCGAACCACGGATTTGGGTATGGCCTATTATACGATCTATTAACGGGTAATCAGCTACCAACCTTATTGTTTAACTATATGGGGCAAATGGATGCTGAAGCGAAAGGTAAAAAGATACACTTTCTTAGTTCGAGTAAGGGTTTAGCGGATGAGAATAAAATGCTGTCGGAATTGTTTATTAACGGTGTGATAAGTGAAGGGAAATTATCATTTACGTTCCGTTACAATAGAGGTCTCTTTTCAAATGGTACGATACAAAGATTCGCTGAGGTATATAAAGCTTGTATACAGTCTACTATTACATATTGTATGCAGTTGGAAGAATCGGTTCCTACACCTTCTGACTATCAAGCAGTGGATTTGACTCGTGCAGATTTATCAGTCATCCAGCATGTAGCCGGTGGTGCATTCCAAATAGATCGTATATACGGCTTAACCTCATTGCAGAAAGGGATGCTATACCATAGCATCGCCGAACCAGAATCGACAGCCTATAGAAACCAGAATATTTTTATAGGGCAAGGCTATGCCGATGAGCATATGGTGAAGCAAGCGCTTAAGCTGCTTATAATGCGGCATGAAGTGCTCCGTACAGCGATTATTCATAAAAATATCTCGATACCAAAGCAAGTCGTGATCCGAGGAAGGGAAGTGGAATACGAAAGAACCGATTTAACGGGAGTAGAACCATCAGTGCAGGCAAAACAGGTGGAAGCGATCGCCCATGACCAAATCCAGCGAGGATTTGATCTTGAACAAGACTCGTTATTGCGGGTACACCACGTAGTGCTGGCAAGAGATCGTTATCAATTGATCTGGAATTTTCATCACATTCTTTTGGACGGTTGGAGCCTACCGATAGTATACGGGGATTTCAATCGGATTTACAAAGCATTAGAGAAGGGTGTTTTGACATCTACGCTGGAGAAACAGGTGATCACAGAAAAGCAGTACCAGGATTCCTACGAAGATTATATTAATTGGCTAGAAAAACAAGATCAACAAAAAGGGCTGTCTTACTGGTCAGATGTATTAGCAGGATATGAAGAAGTTGCCGAGATTAAACCGATATATACACCGCAAGAGAGTGAACAGCAAGTACAGAGCATGGCGATTACATTATCTACTGAAGATGCCTTGCAGTTGAGGGATCTGATAGCTACCCATCAATTGACAGTGAGTAATGTGGTGGAAACGGCTTGGGGAGTTGTTTTACAAGCATATAGTGGTCAGAAAGATGTGGTGTTCGGGAAAGTAATGTCCGGGCGTCAGGCCGAAGTGCGCGGAATAGAGGGCATCGTCGGTCTGTTTATTAATACGATCCCGGTGCGTGTAGCGAGCAAAGAAAGCATGAGTATATTGGAACTGATCCAAGAAATGCAGCAGCAAGGGACTGAAAGTGAACAATATGCCTATTGTTCGCTCGCTGAGATTCAAGCGCAGACGGTGCAGAAGCAGCATTTAATCCAAGTGCTCTATATGTTTGAAAACTACTATGTGGATGAGGACAAGCTAACAGATTTTATGTACGAAATTGAGTATGGCTTGGACCAAACCAATTATAATTTGACGTTATGCGCTTATGAATATGAAGGGAAGATAGTATGTGAAATAATATACAATCCGAACGTGTATGCACGTGAGGACATAGCGCAAATTGTTGTACGGCTAGAACATGTTATACATGCTATCGTAGCAAACCCTGAAGGGAAGTTATCTGAGCTTGAAACAATAACAGAGGAAGAACAAGAACAGATACTAGGTGCATTTAATGATACGAACTTACCGTATGCAAAAGATAAAACGATTCCAGCATTATGGGAAGAGCATGTTGCTAACACACCGGATGCAATCGCCGTTGTATTTGAAGACAACCATGTGACCTATGACGCGTTAAACAAACAAATCAACCAAGTGGCATGGGCGCTTCGCAGACTGCACATTAAACCTGATGACCGCGTGGTTATCGTGGCAGAGCGAAGTGTGGAGATGATTGCCGGGATGTATGGCATCATCAAGGCAGGCGCTGCATATGTGCCGGTCGATCCTACATTTCCAGCAGAGCGAATCCAGTACATCCTAGCTGACTGTAAACCAAAGGCAGTGCTTGTGTATAAAGCTGCGATTGAAACAGACCTGCCGACGATTAATCTGGCGGACGATATGCTATGGGAAGGGAAGAGCGTTAATCCCAAGCAAATCAACCGCCCCAATGATTTGGCTTATATTATTTATACATCCGGGACTACGGGACAACCGAAGGGTGTAATGGTAGAGCATCGGGGTGTTGTGTCCTTACGGCTTCATCTTCTGAAGCAATATAACGTTACAAGTCAAGATAATGTGCTTCAATTTGCAAACTATGTTTTTGACGCTTCTGTATGGGAGATGACATTATCTCTATTGCTAGGGGCTACGCTAACATTGGTATCAAAACCCATAATAGCGGATGTAACACGTTTTAATTCTTTTATGCAAGAAAGCAGGATTACGTTAGCTGTACTGCCGCCACAATATTATCTTCAGACGGCGTTTACTGGAGTTAGATGGTTAACAACGGCTGGAGCCGCAACCAATGAGTCGGTTATTGAACAAACACGAAATAATGATTGCGGGTATTGTAACGCTTATGGTCCTACGGAATGTACGGTACAGGCTACGTATTGGGAATATGATGGGATAAGTGACGTGCCAAACAACATCCCGATTGGTAAACCGATTGCAAATAATCATGTATATATACTTGACGGGGACAAATTATGCGGGATTGGTGTGCCAGGGGAGTTGTGCGTGGCGGGCGACGGCATTGCAAGGGGCTACCTCAACAAGCCGGAACTGACCAGTAAAAAATTCGTAACGAACCCCTTTGTACCAGGTGAGCGGATGTACCGGACCGGGGACTTAGCTAAATGGCTGCCGGATGGGAATATTGCTTATTTGGGTCGTATTGACGAACAAGTGAAGATCAGGGGGTTCCGGATAGAGCCGGGAGAAGTGGAAAATGCGCTGCGGCAGCTGGCAGGGATCCAAGATGCGGCGGTCATAGTACGGGAGACCCATGACGGAGAGAAAGCGCTATCTGCCTACCTTGTTTCGAAAGATCGAGTTCAGCTGCAAGCAGTGAGGCAGGACTTAGAGGAAATACTACCGGCCTATATGGTGCCAGCGTATATGATGCAGATTGATCAACTGCCGGTCACGCGCAACGGTAAGCTGGATAAACGGGCGCTGCCGGAGATCGTAGCGGTAAGCGAAAGGGAATACACCGCTCCGAAAAACGAACTTGAAGAGCAACTGTGCACTATCCTTAGTGAAGTCCTGGGCGTAGAGCGGGTCGGCATGAAGGATAGCTTCTTTGAGTTGGGCGGGGACTCGATCAAAGCGATACGGATCATATCGAAGCTAAGAAGTATGGGTTATCATATCGCCATCAAAGATATTATGCAAAGGAATACGGTTGGAGCGATCAGCTATGCGGTACAAAAGTCTGTCGTCGAGGAGCAGTACGAGCAAGATGAAGTGAGCGGCATTGTACCGCTGACACCGATCGTCAGAGAGTTTGCATCTTGGAACCTTTCTAATCCGCATCATTTTAATCAGGATATGCTGATGGAAATTGATCTGGAAGTTGAAAAACAGCTTCGGGAGGTGCTTGATGCCCTCGTAGTTCATCATGACATACTCCGGTCTATCTACCGGGAAGGTCAACTAGAGATCGTAAAGATGAGTGACAGCAGAGCGTACGAGCTGAAGGTATATGACTATAGCGAAGAACAAGAACCAGCGGGGCTAATGGAAGCGGCATGTACGGAGCTGCATAGCAGTATCGACTTAGAAGAAGGACCGCTGGTGAAGGCAGCGATGTTCCGGACGGGTGAAGGGAATCTATTATTCCTAGGGATCCATCATATTGTGGTGGACGGCGTATCATGGCGTATCCTGCAAGAAGATATCAGCACAGCCATCCGGCAAGTAAAAGAAGGGACGGAAATCCGGTTTCCGGCAAAGACGGCGTCGTATAAGGCATGGGCAGAAGCACTGACAGAATATAAGAGCAGCCCCCTATTGCAAAAAGAACGGGCGTACTGGGAACAAGTAGCAACGCAGATGGAGTCCGGAGCACTTAGCATGGACGAACAGACGGGAGAAAGCGGGTATGGCAATTACGCGATCCATTTAAATGAAGAAGAAACCACACAGCTTATTCACCAGGCAGGTCGGGCGTATAATACCGAAATTAATGACTTGCTTATCAGCGCCTTGGGGATGACTGTGAAGAATTTGACAGGGGCTAGAAATGTAACGATTGGCATGGAGGGACACGGAAGGGAAGCGATTCATAAGCGGATCGATATCGACCGGACGGTCGGATGGTTTACAAGTGTGTATCCGGTGGTGGTATCGTGCCATGATGAGATCGCAAAAAGTATCATTACTACCAAAGAAATATTGCGAAAACTCCCGAACCGAGGACTTGGGTATGGTCTATTGCAGGAAGAATTGTCGGTCAGACCGCTTGAAATCATGTTTAACTACATGGGACAAATGGACGCTGAGGCAAAGGGGAGAAAACTACACTTTTTTAGTTCGGGTAAAGGCTTAGCGGATGAGAATAAAATGCTGTCGGAATTGTTTATCAACGGTGTGATAAGTGAAAGAAGATTAACGTTTACTTTCCGTTACAATAAAGGTCTTTTTTCCAGCAGCACGATACAAAGATTCGCTGAGATATATAAAGCGTGCACTCAGTCTATGATTGCCCATTGTATGCAGCAAGAAGAAACGGTTCGGACACCGTCTGACTATTCTGCAATTTCGATTACGGATGAAGATTTGAGTGTCCTGCATCAGCTCTATCCTGAGAAAAATGATATACAGGATATATTTGATTTATTGCCGCTACAGGAAGGTATTTTGTATCATGGCCTAAAAAGCAGTGGTTCTGAGTATCTTACCCAGTTTATTTATCAGATTAATCAACATATAGATACTGATCTCATGTGCAGTGCGTTTCAATGTTTACTTAAAAAGCATGATGTGTTGAGAACGGCGATAGTGTATGAAGGGTTAAAACATCCGAAACAGATCATACTGTCACATCGCTCACTTGATTGGGAAGAAATTGATTTAACCACATACGATGAGAAAGAACAACTAGCTAGATTAAATGAACTGATAGAGCAGGATGTCAAGCGGGGATTTGATCTGCAGCTTAATGCGCTATTTCGCATAAAAAATATTAAACTATCCACTAATTGCACGCAATTAATCTGGAGCTTTCATCATATTATCGCAGATGGATGGTGTAGTGAATTATTATGTAACGACTTAAAAAATTACTATAACCTGCTACAAAATGGGTATAGTACACACGATGTAGAACAAGCTATTGATCAAGAGAAGTTCCAGGTTGCGACGTACGGTGATTATATTCAGTGGTTTCAGAATCAGGATGAAGAGCTTGCGCTCACGTATTGGCGCGAACGACTTCGTGATTATGACCTAACATACAAATACCGTCCGTATTTCGATCCTCCATATTCCAGTTCCAACTTGGCTCAAGTGAAAAAGCAGCTGGATGTTGAATTAACAGACAGTTTGTTACTTCTTGCACAAGCGCATCAGATAACGATAAATACAATCACCGAAGCAGCTTGGGGAATCGTATTACAACAGATCAACTTTACAAATGATATCGTGTTCGGCAAAGTGATTTCGGGAAGGCATGCCGAAGTAAGAGGAATTGAAAAAATAGTAGGTCTTTTCATTAACACGATACCGGTAAGGGTGAGCGCAGACGAGGATACAACGATTATAGCACTTTTGCAGGAATTACAAGATCAAGGTATTGAAAGTACGATGCACGCTCACTGTTCACTGGTTAAAATTCAAGAACAAACCGCACAAAAATCAGATTTGATTTCATCGCTTTTTGTTTTTGAGAATCATTTGGCACAAGAACAGCAAAGTGAACATACAGATGGTTTGCAATTAGCGCTTGTTTCTTCGAGAGATGAAACAAACTATCCGCTTAATCTATTGGCTGCTGTAGAGGACAAGGCATTACGATTTACAGTTCTCTATAATCCAAACAAGCATGCTTTAGAAGAAGTAGAGATGATGCTCAGCATGTTAAACAATGTATTATGTGCGTTTGCTGAGTATCCTGAGAAGAAGATTTTCGATGTTGAATTAATTCGCAAGGAAGATAAGGCACGAATACTGGGTGAATTCAACAATACGGCAAGCACATATCCGAAACATAAATCTATTCCAGATTTATTTGAAGAACAGGTTCAACTTACGCCCGATCAAATTTGTGTGGTATGTGATAAGGAACAATTAAGCTATCAACAATTAGACAAGGCCGCGCAAGGTATTGCCACCGAATTGCGAAAAAGGGGGGTATCATCAGGTCAATTAATTGGCATCGTATGTGAGAAAAGCGTGCACATGATTGTAGGGCTGCTGGGGATACTCAAGGCAGGATGTGGCTACGTACCAATTAATACGGATGAACCGGATAACCGCCTGCGCTTTATTTTGGAAGATTGCGATTTGAATATCGTACTGTGCGGTGATGTAAAAGGGGATATGATTAATGTCCTCCAAGAGTACTGCACCGTCATTGATCTAAATGGAAGTTATGCGGCTATGACAGAGCGTGCCTTAGTAAGGGCAGATGATATGGCGTATGTCATGTATACATCCGGTACGACAGGATATCCGAAAGGTGTTTGTGTTACACATCAAAATGTCGTACGGCTTGTGAAGCAAACGAACTATGCTGATTTAAATGGGGCACATATTTTGTTAACCGGAGCACTCTCCTTCGATGCGTCGACATTTGAAATATGGGGTGCGCTTCTCAATGGCGGGAAATTAGTGTTAGCCCATATGCAAAACATAACAGACGGGAACATGTTAGGAAAGTTGATATACGAGCACCAGATTACGATGATGTGGATGACTGCACAGCTTTTCAATTATATGGTAGATACTAGATGCGAAGTTTTTCAACCATTACAGTATTTATTGGTGGGAGGAGAAAGGTTATCGGCGAAACATATCAGAGCGGTAAGGGAAAAGCATCCGACACTCAGAGTGACTAATGGTTATGGTCCAACAGAAAATACGACCTTTTCCGTTACGTATGCAATAGAAACGGATTACTTCAATATCCCCATCGGGAAGCCAATCAGCAATAGTAGAGCGTATATTTTGGATAGAAAGATGCAGCTATGCGGTATTGGTGTTCCAGGGGAACTTGTTGTAGGCGGCGACGGCGTAGCGAAAGGATATATGAACCAACCAAAACTTACTGTGGAGAAGTTTATTGAGAATCCGCTTATTCCTGGTGAGCGGCTGTATCGTACCGGAGATATTGCGATGTGGCTGCCGGATGGAAATATTGCGTATATTGGACGTATTGATGACCAAGTGAAAATTCGAGGGTACAGGATTGAAGTGGGCGAGGTAGAGCATGCTCTTCGAAAATTAGAAGGTATCCAAGATGTGATCGTCATCGCCCGTGAACAAGATGGAAGTGAAAATGAACTATATGCATACCTGGTATCTAGCACAGAGATTCAGATGCATAAAGTTCGGAATTCTCTTGGTAAGACACTTCCTGCTTATATGGTGCCGCAGCATATGGTACAGATTGAGAAAGTTCCTATGACACGAAACGGAAAGGTAGATAAGCGAACGCTTTCTGAAATACAAATCGTGCATGAGCAGCAATATACGGCTGCGGCGACTGAATTGGAATTCATTCTTTGTAATATATTCGGTGATGTACTTTCTGTTGACCGTGTCGGTATTTATGATGATTTCTTTGCGTTAGGTGGTCACTCATTACATGCTGTACGCGTTATAAATCAGATTGAAGCGATGATTGGAATACGTTTACCGATAATAACATTGTTTGAGAATCCGCATATTAAAGCGCTCAGTCAGCACCTTGAACTAATCAGTGAGGGGAATACCTCGCACAATACCTTATATCCGAAGGCTGTGTTTGAACCCATCCCGCATGCTATGCAGAAAGAAACATATCGGATGTCTTCCGCTCAAAAGCGTCTTTATGCGATTCAAGAGATGGATCAGCATAGTACGGCTTATAATATGACGTTATTGCGCAGAATGGATGCAGACCTTGATAGTGAACGACTTCAGCTAGCACTGAAGCAACTCATACAACGGCATGAAAGCTTAAGAACAAGCTTTCATATGGAGAACGGAGAAGCCATACAGCGTATTCATGACCATGTGCCGTTTACGCTTCTGATTACTGAGGAAGAAGATGATGATGTTACAGGGTTTGTGCGTGCATTTGATTTGTCTCAAGCACCATTAATACGTGTTAAAGTAATCAATCAAAAAGAAGGTGGTTATCTCCTGGCCTTCGATATGCACCATATTATTTCTGATGGGACATCGATTAATAATCTGATGCAGGATTTGTCCAAGCTATATAATGGCGAACCCCTTGAGGCAATGCCGATTCAATATAAAGATTATAGCGAATGGTTGCAGACTAAAGACATGACGGGACATGAGACGTATTGGTTGAACTCGTTGCAAGGTGAACTACCGGTACTGAATTTACCAACAGATTTTACACGTCCGCAAGTACAACAGTATACAGGGAAAGCAGTCGTGAGTCATGTAGAGTTACGGGAAGCTGTAACAGCATTGTGCCGGATGTCGGGTGCAACCGAGTATATGATACTACTGAGCACATGGATGATTTTGTTGAGTAAATATAGCCGTCAGGAAGATATTATCGTAGGTTGTCCTGTTAATGGACGTTTACACTATGATACAGAGCCTGTAATCGGTATGTTCGTGAATACGATTGCATTACGTGGAAAACCATCGGGAAAGAAGAATTTCGTGGATTTTCTGTCGGAGATGAAAGAAGTATGTCTAAAAGGGATAGAGCATCAAGCATTTCCGCTCGAAGATCTGGTTGATCTTATGGGCTTGCACCGGGATATGTCCCGGAATCCGCTTTTTGATGTGTTGTTTGTATTACAGAATAATGAAGAAGCAGACTTTGATTTTTATGGCATAAACAGTACGAATGTTCATGATGAATATAGTTTACAGCACAGTTCGGCTAAATTTGATTTAACATTAGAAGTGACGCCAATGGCAAGTGGCTACCGCATCGAAGTACGCTATGCAACAAGTCTGTTCCAGGAAGAAAGCGTACGCCGAATGGTGAAACATTATGAAACGTTGTTGGGAGCAGTTACGCAATCCCCTAAACTTGAAATATGTCAATTGCCAATGATGACGCAAGCAGAAAGACAGCACATTCTAACCTCATTTAACGATACGTCCTGTGTTTATGATGTGACGACACCCATTCATGAACAATTTGAGCAGATCGTACAGGCTATGCCGGCGAAAACAGCTCTACGCTTTCGAGATCAGGCTCTGACATACGAACAGTTAAATGTGAGAGCGAATCAGCTTGCGAGAACACTCCTACTTCATGGTACGCGCCGCGGAGATTTTGTCGGTATTTTATTCGGTCGCAGTATAGAAATGATGGTTGGAATACTCGCAACGTTAAAGGTAGGCGCGGCTTATGTGCCAATAGATCCGACATATCCTTTGGAGCGGATTCAGTATATGGTGGAAGATAGCGGGTTATCGACCGTATTGACTCAGAGGCAATACGATGACACGATCGAGCTGCCTTCCCATGTAAGACGCATTCATGTGGATCAAGAAGGGTGTGATGAACCTAGTCATAATCTGCATACGATTGTAGACGCAACCGATATCGCTTATATCATCTATACTTCAGGCTCTACAGGCAAACCAAAAGGGGTAATGGTGGAACATCGTTCGATTAGTAACTTGATTGCAGGTCTAAATCAGCTACAAAACTTGGATTCGATGAAAACAATGTTATGTGTATCGAATATTTCTTTCGACGGCACAGTCTATGAGACACTATTTGCCTTGCTCAAAGGAATGCAGATTATAATTGCCGATGAGGAGGCACAACACGATCCAAAGTTACTCTTGCAATTGATTGAGCAATATGACGTGAACATCATGAAGGGGACACCGACGCGGATGAAGATGCTTATGGATGAAGTTCGGGATGTTCATCCATTACATTGTTTGGAAGTAATTGTTGTCGGCGGAGAGCCATTAACGGATGATTTGGCTACCGCTCTGCTTGAAAATTGGAATATTCGTTTGTTCAATGTGTATGGTCCGACGGAAGCAACGGTAGACGCAACTGGGATTGAAATTCATTTACATGATAAAGTTACGATTGGAAAACCGATTGCCAATGTACAAGTATTTATATTAGATTCGTACGGATTTCCGCTTCCAATCGGTGTGGCAGGTGAGCTTTGTATCAGCGGAGCGGGTGTTGCCAGGGGATATCTTAATCGGAGTGATCTTACCGCAGAGAAATTCGTTGACAACCCATTTTTGCAGGGTGAGCGGATGTATCGCACGGGTGATCTTGCCCGCTGGCTTCCAGACGGTAATATTGAATATGTTGGCCGTATCGATGATCAAGTAAAGGTTAGAGGCTACCGCATCGAACTGGGCGAGATTGAGCATGTCCTGCGAAAACAACCTGACGTGCTGAATGCTGTTGTGATGGTTAGAGAAGATGCGGTAGGGGACGATTATATATGCGCCTATGTGGTGCCAAATGATCAAGTGACATTGGATACTGAAGCAATTAGAGAAGATATTCGCCAAGTTTTACCTGATTATATGATCCCAGCATACATCGTTCCACTGGTGCAGTTTCCTATTACGAATAATGGGAAACTAGACCGCCGCAGCCTACCTGAGCCAGATCGTAAGGGGAGGGGGAATAAGTATGTTGCTCCGAGAGATCAAACCGAATCGGTGCTTGCGAATATTTTCCGAGAGGTACTTGGTGTTGAACGTATTAGTATAAAAGATAGTTTCTTCGAACTTGGCGGAGACTCCATAAAAGCTATCCGGATTGTATCGAAGATGAGAAGCGCCGGTTATCTTATTTCGGTACCGGATATTTTAAGTCAATACACAGTTGAAAAGATTGCATACACAGTAGGCAGGGAATCAGAGATCCAGTATGATCAGGGCGAAGTTACGGGTCAGGTCCTGAATACACCGATCTTACATGATTTTTGTGCAAGAAATTACGCTAATCCTAACTATCATAATCAAGATGCTCTTTTGACGGTTAGAACGGATAATGAGTCGCACATTCATGAAGCCTTGCAAGCTGTTGCTGTTCACCATGATATATTACGGGCAATTTACCGGGATGGCAGTCTGACAATTTTAAGTAGTACGGACAGTAAACTTTATGAGTTACAAGTGTTTGAGGTTCCTGCGGATCTTAACGGTTCGACGTGGATTGAAAACGCTTCCGCTATCATTCATCGAAGCATGGATATTAACAAAGGTCCTATGATGAAAGCGGCACTCTTCAAAACCCAGTCTGCCAATTATCTTTTCTTGTGTATTCATCATCTTGTCACTGATGCAGTATCATGGCAAATTTTGCTTGAAGACTTAGAGACTGCTCTCCAGCAGCTTAAAGACGGGAAGGAAATAAAGTTACCATCAAAAACGCTTGCTTTTAAAGACTGGGCGGAATCATTAGAAGAATATAAAAACACAAACGAGATTACTACCCAAGCGAATTATTGGAATACAACCATTGCGGCCATGCAGGAAGAGAAACTGTTTATAGATGACGATCCGCATGATCATGGGTTTGAAGATGTGACAATAACGTTCCGTAAGGACAAGACAGAACAGCTCATAAGGCAAGCAGGAAAAGCGTTTGGTACCGAAATCAATGATTTGCTTATAAGTGCAATCGGCGCTGCAACACATGCGTTGACGAAACAATCCAAAGTGTCGGTTTGTCTGGAAGGCCATGGAAGAGAAGCGATACACAAAAAAGTAGATATCGATCGTACTGTAGGATGGTTTACGGTTAAGTTCCCAATTAGTGTTCCGTGTCATGATGATTTACGGAAGAGTATAATTGAGACAAAAGAAATGTTACGGAAAGTACCTTTACGCGGGTTGGGATTTGGCTTATTGCAAGGTGATTATTTGGCGATTGAGTCCGATATTTACTTCAATTATTTAGGGCAGTTGGATACAGAATCGGATGCTACCCTGTTTACGAACAACAAGAGTATAGCGAATTCGAATAGTACCGAAGGCGCAATTGATATGAACGGGTATATTGTACAGAATATGCTGCATTTTATAATCCGCTATGACCGCAGTAAATATAATAGGAAGACTGTAAAGCGTTTTGCGGCATTATATAAGGAAAAGCTTAGCGACATTATCACCTATTGCTGTGTACAAGACAAACCGGTGAAGACGGCTTCTGATTATTCCTGCGATGACTTGACGAGTGATGAATTAGTACGGATCCAGGAGTTCATTGCTGATAAAGAGGATCTTGATGATATTTATACGCTAACTCCGATGCAGGAAGGAATCTTATACCATTATTTATTGAATCGGCAATCAACCAGCTATGTTACACAAATGGTGTATCACTATAACGGTAATCAAAGTGAACATACGTTTGAGGTAGCGCTGAAATTGCTAACGAAACGACATGAAGTACTTCGCACTGCAATTGTATATGACCATGGCGCTAAATCTAGACAACTTCTTTTGCGTAGTCGTGAAATCGAATATGCAGTTTTGGACTGGTCGGGCAAGGATCGTGCAGAACAAGCTTCTCATATTTCTACATGGATTGATTCTGAACTGCAACGGGGTTTTGATCTACAACAAGAAGCATTGTTACGGGTTACCAATATCATGTTAAGTAGAACAGAAGGGAAATTAATATGGAGTTCTCACCACATCATCTCGGATGGGTGGTCAGACAACGTTATATTTAATGACTTTATTCAACTATGCGAAAAGCTGCAACAAGGCTTGTCTGTTGTGGAGCTTGAGCAAGGGTTAGAGGAAGAGAAGGAAAAGAGCTTAAATTTCAAGGACTTCGTTAACTGGTTGGAAAAACAAGATGAAGAAAGGAGCTTGTTATACTGGAGAGAGCTCCTTCTAGACTATGAAGAGTCTGCTGACATTAAGCCGCTCCGTCAACCTGAAGAAACATCTAGCGAGATGAAGCGAATTAATCATAAACTTCCTGTTGATGTAACCAGACAACTTCTTAATACGGCTGCAGCGTACAATATTACGCTGAATACTATGATAGAGACGGCCTTAGGTATCGTATTACAGGAATTGTGCGGCATAAAAGATGTTGTCTTTGGCAAGGTGGTCTCCGGAAGAAATGCTGATTTAAGAGGGATAGAGCATATTGCCGGAATATTTGTTAACACCATTCCCATTCGTATTTGTTGTGATGATGAAATGCACATATGCGATATTTGGAGAAAAACTCAAGAACAAGCGATACTAAGTGATCAGCATGGACATTGTTCTTTTGCCAAAGTACAACGACTGACCAAACAGAACACCGATTTAGTTAAAGTTTTGTTTACATTTGATAACGATGATTCATGGGATGAAGTACGCCAAAGTGAAACTTCAGCTTTTCGGTTTACCGTAGAGGATGGACGGGAGCAAACCAATTATACGACCACGTTTAAAGCGTATCTTGATATCAGTCAGCTACATGTTGATGTATTGTATGATCCTAGAAAGCTGTCAGCAGAAGACATTGTCAATATTATGTCAAAGCTACAAAATGTATTATTGTCCTGTGCAGCAAACCCAGAAATGAAGTTATCTGAACTCGAGACGACAACAGAAGAAGAAAAAGAGCAGATACTAGGTGCGTTTCAAACCAAGCCAACCCAATATCCGCACGAGGAATCGATCAAAAGCTTATTTGAGGCGCAGGTGAAGAAGACACCGGATCGGATAGCGATATCTTGCGGGACGGAGCAACTGACGTATGCGGAGTTAAATGCGAAGGCAAACATCGTTGCCAATCGGCTGCTTGCGGCTAAAGTCAGAAGCGAAGCAGGCAAAGGCGAAACGATGGTAGCGCTGCTGTTAGAGCGTAATATGGATATGGTCATCGGAATACTCGGGGTCGTGAAGGCCGGATATGTCTACGTGCCAATCGATCCGGAGGCGCCGCAAGACCGTATCCAGTATACGCTGGTGGATAGTGGTGCAAGCTTGCTTCTCGTCAATCAAGGAAAAGAACAAATGGTGTCTCTTCCACAAGGAAGTATCTATGCGATAGAGCAGTTGTATTCGGATGAACCGGATGCGGCATGGGGGGCAGAACTGAAAGCTGATCCAGATGTAGCCGTCGCACCGCAAGATGCGCTATATATCATCTATACGTCAGGCACGACCGGTGAGCCGAAGGGAACGGTAATCGAACATGAATGTGTCGTCCGGTTGATGCATAACGATGACATGCCGTTTCATTTCCATGAAGAGGATGTATGGAGCCTGTTTGCCGCCTACAACTTTGACGTATCGGTATGGGAAATGTATGGGGCTCTATTATACGGAGGTCACCTTGTCGTCATACCCAACGACGTCAAAAAGGACAGCTATGCTTTGTTAGATCTATTACGCGAAAAGAGGGTGACGGTACTGAACCAAGTTCCGTCCTCTTTTTATAATCTGATGCAAGTAGAGCTAGCAGAAGCAGGGGAGAGACTGCAAGTCAAACATCTGATCTTTGCCGGAGAGGCGCTGCAGGTAGGGAAATTAAAGGCATGGCAGGCGAAGTATCCGGAGATGAACATCGTAAATATGTACGGTATCACAGAGACGACTGTCCATGTAACGTACAAAGCGATCACTGCAGAAGATATTGCGCTAGATGTAAACGACGTCGGTAAGGCGCTTCCTACTCTCAAGATCTATATATTAGATGGGGACAAGTTATGCGGGATTGGTGTGCCCGGGGAATTGTGCGTGGCAGGCGTCGGCGTCGCAAGAGGCTACCTTAACAAACCGGAGCTAACGAATAAAAAATTCGTAGCGAACCCCTTTGTACCAGGGGAGCGGATGTACCGGTCAGGGGACTTAGCCAAATGGCTACCGGACGGGAACATAGCGTATTTAGGTCGTATGGATGACCAAGTGAAGATCAGGGGGTTCCGGATAGAGCTGGGAGAAGTGGAAAATGCGCTGCGGCAGCTGGAAGGGATCCAAGATGCGGCGGTCATAGTACGGGACACCCATGACGGAGAGAAAGCGCTGTTTGCTTACCTCATATCGAAAGATATCGTCCAGCTGCAAGCGGTGAGACGGGACTTGGAGGAAGTGCTGCCGGCCTATATGGTGCCAGCCTATATGATGCAGATCGAACAACTGCCGGTGACGCGCAACGGCAAGCTGGATAAACGGGCACTGCCGGAGATCGTGGCAGTAAGCGAGAAGGAATACACGGCTCCGAAAAACGAACTTGAAGCGCAACTATGCAAGATCTTTAGTGAAGTCCTGGGCGTAGAGCGGGTCGGCACGCAGGACAGTTTCTTTGAGCTGGGCGGAGACTCGATCAAAGCGATACGTATCGTATCGAAGCTAAGAAGCGCAGGATACCATATCGCAATCAAAGATATTATGCAAAAGTATACGGTTGAGGCGATCAGCTACGCGGCGCAAAAGTCTGCCCTAGAGGAACAGTATGAGCAAGCTGAAGTAAGTGGCATCGTACCGCTGACACCGATCGTCAGAGAATTTGCATCCTGGAATCTTCCTAAGCCACACCACTTCAATCAGGACATGCTGATGGAGATTGAGCTGGAAGAGGAGAAGCAGCTTCGGGAAGTGCTTGATGCCCTTATGGCGCATCATGATATCCTGAGATCGGTCTACCGGGAAGGTCAGCTAGAGATCGTAAAGGTGAGTGACAGCAGAGCATATGAGCTGAAGGTGTATGACTATAGCGAAGAACAAGCAGCAGCAGAACTCATGGAAGCGGCTTGTACGGATCTGCATAGCAGTATCAACTTAGAAGAAGGACCGCTGATGAAGGCAGCGATGTTCCGGACAGTGGCAGGGAATCTGCTGTTTCTAGGGATCCATCATCTCGTGGTGGACGGTGTATCGTGGCGTATCCTGCAAGAAGATATCAGCACAGCCATCCGGCAAGTAAAAGAAGGGACAAAAATCCAATTCCCGGCAAAGACAGCGTCCTATAAGGCATGGGCGGAAGCACTGGCAGAATATAAGGACAGCCATCTATTGCAGAAAGAACGGCCGTACTGGGAGCAAGTAGCCGCACAGATGGCGGCAGGCGAACTAAGGATGGACGAACAGACGGGAGAATGCGGGTATGGCAGCTGCACGATACATTTAAATAAGGAAGAAACCGCACAGCTTATCCATCAGGCAAGTCGGGCGTATAATACCGAGATCAATGACTTGCTCATCAGCGCCCTGGGAATGACCGTGAGGAAACTGACAGGGGCAAGGGATGTAACGATAGGCATGGAAGGACACGGAAGAGAACCGATTCATAAGCGGATCGATATCGACCGGACGGTTGGATGGTTTACAAGTATATATCCGGTGGTGGTACCGTGTCAGGAGGATATAGCAGAAAGTATCATTACAACCAAAGAGATGCTGCGTAAAATCCCGAACCGAGGCCTTGGATATGGTCTATTACAGGAACAATTGCCGGTCAGACCGCTTGAAGTCATGTTTAACTACATGGGACAAATGGACGCTGAGGCGAAGGGGAGAAAACTACACTTTTTTAGTTCGGGTAAGGGATCAGCCGATGAAAATATTGTATACCGTAAAGTCAATATTAACGGAAGCTTGCTAAAAGAACAGTTGCATTTCAGTATTGTCTATGACAAGAGCAAGTTGTCTGCTGGGAAGATACAACTATTTATTGAAACATTCCATGATTGTTTAATTGCTACGATTCAATTTTGTGCATCACAGGAGGAGGTTGCCATCACGATCTCGGATACGGATGCCACTGATTTGGTTGCAGACGATCTCCAGGTGATAAATGAGCTATTCGATCTAGAATAAATCTATTATAAGGTGGAGAGCGGACATGAGTTCAAAAATGGTTTTAGGTTCTAATATTGAGAATATTTACTCTCTTACCCCACTACAGGAAGGGATGCTGTATCATAAGCTGATGAATGGTGATTCTACCGCTTATGTCGTTCAGCATCGTTTTGAACTGAACGGTCTGATTAATGAACAAAAGGTACAAGAGGCAATACAACTTGTAACGATGAAGCATGACGTTTTAAGAACCTCCATCGTATTTGAGAAATTGACTATGCCCAGACAAATTATACTCAAGAACCGGACAATAGAATATGAACGGCTAGATTTATCGGATATTGCGGCATATGATCGAAACAATAAAATGGATATGATTGCGCAACTTGATGTGGAGCGCGGGTTTGATCTACAACGCGATTCTTTATTAAGGGTTAAGCTCGTTCATTTTGGAGCAAACCAATATAAGATGTTATGGACTATTCATCACATCATTATTGATGGTTGGAGTTTATCTATTTTGTTCAGTGATTTCAAAACGTATTATGACATGCTTGAAAATGGAAAGAGCTTGCAATCTATCATGTCGATAGTGGAAACTGACAAGAAGAGAATCGAAAAATATGGAGATTATGTGAAGTGGCTGGAGCAGCAAAATGCTATTGAAGGAATTGCGTATTGGGAAAAATTATTATCTGACTATGATGGAACAGCGGATATAAAGTCAATGGAGCAAACGCCATTAGAGGTGGAAACCGTTTCTTTGAGTGAAATGAAATTATCTAAAGAACAGACGGCAAGTTTGCAAAATCTCGCTGCCACCCATCATATTACGATGAATACGATTGTGGAAACAGCCTGGGGAATTGTACTGCAAGCGTATACAGGTGCCAAAGATGTTGTTTATGGCAAGGTAATTTCAGGCAGGCATGTTGCAATTAGAGGAATTGAAAAAATTGTGGGTCCATTTATCGTGACGATTCCCGCAAGAATCAGGTATAAAGAAGATGATATGGTTGTTGAAGTTTTGCGCAGCACGCAGCTACAAGGGACGAAAAGTACAGCTTATTCTTATTGTCCCTTACAGCAGATTATGAGTTTAACGAAGCAAAAATCAGAGTTGATTAAGTACTTATATGCCTTTGAAAATTATGAGCTTGATGAGACTTTATTGACACAGCACAGTGAGGGACTTGGGTTAAAAATAGAAGCTTATCGGGAGCAAACTAATTATGATTTAGTCTTAATCGTAAATTATGAACAGGGGTATTTGCGTTTTCAGATGCAGTATGCGTCAAATCATTATGGGTCAAAGGAAATAGAAGCAATGTTATTGCGCTTACAAGTTGTCTTACTCTCTTTCGCCAACAACCCAGAAAGGAAGTTATCTGAACTTGAGACAATAACAAAGGAAGAAAAAGAACAGATACTAGGTGCATTTAATGACACGTACTTACCGTATGCAAAGGATAAAACGATTCCAGCATTATGGGAAGAGCAGGTCGCTACCACACCGGATGCAATCGCTGTTGTATATGAAGACAACCATGTGACGTATGACGCGTTAAACAGAAAAATCAACCAAGTGGCATGGGCGCTTCGCAGACTGCACATTAAACCTGATGACCGCGTGGTTATCGTGGCAGAGCGAAGTGTGGAGATGATTGCCGGGATGTATGGCATCATCAAGGCAGGTGGTGCGTATGTGCCAGTCGATCCTACAATCCCGGCAGAGCGTATGCGGTTTATCCTAAATGACTGCAAACCAAAGGCAGTGCTTGTGTATAAAACTACGATTGAAACGGATCTGCCGACGATTAATCTGGCGGACGATAAGCTCTGGGAAGGGCAAGGCGAAAATCCGGAGCAAGTCAATCGCCTCGATGATTTGGCTTATATTATCTATACATCCGGAACGACGGGGCAGCCGAAAGGGGTGATGTTAGCGCACAGCGGCGTAGTTGCGATGAGGAGTTACCTGCAGGAGAAGTATGAAGTGACGCAGCAAGATAACGTGCTTCAGTTTGCCAACTATGTATTTGACGCCTCCGTATGGGAGATGACACTGTCGCTTTTGCTGGGTGCAAAGCTAACCCTCGTGTCCCAAGGGGTTCTATCGGATGTGAGCAGCTTTAACGCCTTTATTAAGAAAAACGGAATCACGTTGACGTTGCTACCGCCGCAATACTATCTGCAGACGGATATAAGCGGACTAAGGGTACTGACGACAGGGGGATCGGCAGCAAACGCGGAGATGATCGAAAAGGCAGGGAGCGGTACACGATATATCAATGCCTATGGACCGACGGAAAGTACAGTATTGGCAACTGGATGGGAATACGATGGAGAGAGTGACATTCCCTATCCTGTACCTATTGGAAAACCAACGAGCAATACGCAAATCTATATTATGGATGGCATGAAGCTATGCGGGATAGGTGTACCAGGGGAGTTATGTATTGCAGGCAGCGGTGTGGCAAAAGGGTACTTGAACCTTCCGGCACTAACCGCAGAGAAGTTTATTGAGAATCCATACGGGGAGGGAAAACTGTACCGGTCAGGGGACTTAGCGAAATGGTTGCCGGACGGGAACATAGCCTATTTAGGTCGTATTGATGGCCAGGTGAAGATCAGGGGGTTCCGGATAGAGCTGGGAGAAGTAGAAAATGCGCTGCGGCAGCTGGAAGGGATCCAAGATGCGGCGGTCATAGTACGGGAAACCCATGACGGAGAGAATGCGCTGTTTGCCTACCTAATATCGAAAGATCGAGCACAGCTGCAAGCGGTGAGACGGGACTTGGAGGAAGTGCTACCGGCCTATATGGTGCCAGCCTATATGATGCAGATCGAACAACTGCCGGTGACGCGCAACGGCAAGCTGGATGAACGGGCACTGCCGGAGATCGTGGCAGTAAGCGAAAAGGAATACACGGCTCCGAAAAACGAACTTGAAGCGCAACTATGCAATATCTTTAGTGAAGTACTGGGCGTAGAGCGGGTCGGCACGCAGGACAGTTTCTTTGAACTGGGCGGAGACTCGATCAAAGCGATACGAATCGTATCGAAGCTAAGAAGCGCAGGATATCATATTGCAATCAAAGATATTATGCAAAAGTATACGGTTGAGGCAATCAGCTACGCGGCACAAAAGTCTGCCCTAGAGGAACAGTACGAGCAAGATGAAGTAAGTGGCATCGTACCGCTGACGCCGATCGTCAGAGAGTTTGCATCCTGGAATCTTCCTAAGCCACACCACTTCAATCAGGACATGCTGATGGAGATTGATCTGGAAGATGAGAAGCAGCTTCGGGAGGTGCTTGATGCCCTTATGGCGCATCATGATATCCTGAGATCCGTCTACCGGGAAGGTCAGCTAGAGATCGTAAAGGTAAGTGACAGCAGAGCGTATGAACTCAAGGTGTATAACTATATGGAAGAACAAGCAGCAGCAGAACCCATGGAAGCGGCTTGTACCGATCTGCATAGCAGTATCAACTTAGAAGAAGGACCGCTGGTGAAGGCAGCGATGTTCCGGACAGTGGCAGGGAACCTGCTGTTTCTAGGGATCCATCATCTTGTGGTGGACGGCGTATCGTGGCGTATCCTGCAGGAAGATATCAGCACAGCCATCCGGCAAATAAAAGAAGGGACAAAAATCCAATTCCCGGAAAAGACAGCGTCCTATAAGGCATGGGCGGAAGCACTGGCAGAATATAAGGACAGCCATCTATTGCAGAAAGAACGGCCGTACTGGGAGCAAGTAGCCGCACAGATGGCGGCAGGCGAACTAAGGATGGACGAACAGACGGGAGAAAGCGGGTATGGCAGCTGCACGATACATTTAAATAAGGAAGAAACCGCACAGCTTATCCACCAGGCAGGTCGGGCGTATAATACCG
This sequence comes from Paenibacillus sp. JNUCC 35, assembly GCF_058269095.1. NCBI lineage: Bacteria > Bacillati > Bacillota > Bacilli > Caryophanales > Paenibacillaceae > Paenibacillus > Paenibacillus sp. JNUCC 35. The sequence continues at coordinate 652,550 of NZ_CM177771.1, forward strand.
AGATCAATGACTTGCTCATCAGCGCCCTGGGAATGGCCGTGAGGAAACTGACAGGGGCAAGGGATGTAACGATAGGCATGGAAGGACACGGAAGAGAACCGATTCATAAGCGGATCGATATCGACCGGACGGTCGGATGGTTTACAAGTATATATCCGGTGGTGGTACCGTGTCATGAGGATATAGCAGAAAGTATCATTACAACCAAAGAAATGCTGCGTAAAATCCCGAACCGAGGCCTTGGATATGGTCTATTACAGGAACAATTGCCGGTCAGACCGCTTGAAGTCATGTTTAACTACATGGGGCAAATGGACGCTGAGGCGAAGGGGAGAAAACTACACTTTTTTAGTTCGGGTAAGGGATCAGCCGATGAAAATACCGTCTTTCGTAAGATTATCGTCAACGGGGGCATCATGGATGGAAAGCTGCAGCTGGTGATCGGGTACAACCGGTCCTATCTATCCAGTGATAGGATGCAATCCCTTAGTGAACTATACATGACAGCGTTACTTGCGATAAAAGACCACTGTATAGCGATAAAAGAATCGGTTCGGACACCGTCTGACTACCGGGCAGCGGATTTAACCCGAACGGATTTATCGGTCATTCAACAAGCAGTCGGGGGTTCATCTCAGGTAGAGCGGATATACGGACTCACTTCACTGCAGAAAGGGATGCTATACCATAGCATCGCCGAACCAGAATCGACAGCCTATAGAAACCAGAATATTTTTATAGGGCAAGGCTATGCCGATGAATACATGGTGAAGCAAGCACTAAAGCTTCTTGCGATACGGCACGAAGTGCTGCGTACAGCGATTATTCATAAAGATATATCGATGCCGAAACAAGTCGTGATCCGAGAGAGGGAAGTGGAATACGAAAGAACGGACCTAACGGGAGTAGAAGCAATCGTGCAGGCAGAAATGGTGGAAGCGATCGCACACGGTCAAATCCAGCGAGGCTTTGACCTAGCACAAGACCCGTTATTGCGTGTACACCACGTAGTACTGTCAAAAGACTGTTATCAATTGATCTGGAATTTTCATCACATTATTATGGATGGTTGGTGCCTATCGACGGTATACGGGGAGTTCAACCGACTCTATAAAGCGCTGCAAAAAGGTGCTTTGACATCTGATCTAAAGAAGCAGGTGATAAAGGACAAGCAGGATCAGACATCCTACGAAGATTATATCGGATGGCTAGAAAAACAGGATCAAGAAAAAGGGCTGTCTTACTGGTCAGACGTATTAGCAGGGTATGAAGAAGTCGCCGAAATTAAACCAGTGTATACACCGCAAGAGAGCGAACAGCAAGTGCAGCGCCTAGCGATTACATTAACTCCTGAGGACAGATTGCGGATAAAAGAACTGACATCCGCCCATCAAATGACGGTGAGTAATGTAGTGGAAACGGCCTGGGGAGTTGTCTTGCAAGCATACAGCGGACAAAAAGATGTGGTATTCGGGAAAGTAACATCTGGACGGCAAAGCGATGTGCGGGGAATAGAAGATATCGTCGGTCTATTTATTAATACGATCCCCGTACGTGTAACGAGCAAAGAAGGCATGAGTGTAATGAGGCTGCTCAAAGAAATGCAACAGCAAGGGTCGGAAAGCGAACAATATGCCTATTGTTCACTTGCAGAGATTCAAGCACAGACGGAGCAGAAACAGCACTTGATTCAAGTGCTCTATGTGTTTGAGAACTATTATGTGGATACAGACAAGCTTACAGATTTCACGTATAAGATAGTATCTGGCCGCGATCAAAACCACTATAACTTGACGTTATGCGCATACGAGTCGGGAGAGAAGATAGTATGTGAAATACTATACAATCCGAATATGTATGCACGTGAGGACATTGTACAAATGCTTGCACGGGTAGAACATGTGCTACACGCCTTAGCAGCAAACCCAGAAATGAAGTTATCTGAACTCGAGACGACAACAGAAGAAGAAAAAGAGCAAATACTAGGCGCGTTTCAAACCAAGCCAACCCAATATCCGCACGAGGAATCGATCAAAAGCTTATTTGAGGCGCAGGTTAAGAAAACACCGGATCGGATAGCGGTATCTTGCGGGACGGAGCAACTGACGTATGCGGAGTTAAATGCGAAGGCAAACATCGTTGCCAATCGGCTGCTTGCTACTAAAGTCAGAAGCGAAACAGGCAAAGGCGAAACGATGGTAGCGTTGCTGTTAGAGCGTAATATGGATATGGTCATCGGAATACTCGGGGTAGTGAAGGCCGGATATGTCTATGTGCCAATCGATCCAGAGGCGCCGCAAGACCGTATCCAGTATACGCTGGCAGACAGTGGTGCAAGCTTGCTTCTTGTCAATCAAGGAAAAGAACATAGGGTATCACTTCCGCAAGGAAGTATCTATGCGATAGAGCAGTTGTATGCGGATGAACCGGATGCAGCATGGGGGGCAGAACTAAAAGCTAATCCGGATGTATCCATCGCACCGCAAGATGCTCTATATATCATCTATACGTCAGGTACGACCGGTGAGCCGAAGGGAACGGTAATCGAACATGAATGTGTCGTCCGGTTGATGCATAACGATGACATGCCGTTTAATTTCCATGAAGAGGATGTATGGAGCCTGTTTGCAGCCTACAACTTTGACGTATCGGTATGGGAAATGTATGGAGCGCTATTATACGGAGGTCACCTTGTAGTTATACCCAACGACGCCAAAAAAGACAGCTATGCTTTGTTAGAACTATTACGCGAAAAAAGGGTGACGGTACTAAACCAAGTGCCGTCTTCTTTTTATAATCTGATGCAAGTAGAGCTAGCAGAAGCAGGTGAGAGACTGTACGTCAAACATCTAATCTTTGCCGGAGAGGCGCTGCAGGTAGGGAAATTAAAGGGATGGCATGCGAAGTATCCGGAGATGAACATCGTAAATATGTACGGTATAACAGAGACGACTGTCCATGTAACGTACAAAGCGATCACTGCAGAGGATATTGCGCTAGATGTGAATGACATCGGAAAGGCGCTCCCTACACTGAAAATCTATATATTAGATGGGGACAAGTTATGCGGGATTGGTGTGCCCGGGGAATTGTGTGTGGCAGGCGTCGGCGTCGCAAGAGGCTACCTGAACAAGCCGGAACTAACCAATAAAAAATTCGTAGCGAACCCTTTTGTACCAGGGGAGCGGATGTACCGGTCGGGAGACTTAGCCAAATGGCTGCCGGACGGGAACATAGCGTATTTAGGTCGTATGGATGACCAAGTGAAGATCAGGGGGTTCCGGATAGAGCTGGGAGAAGTGGAAAATGCGCTGCGGCAGCTGGAAGGGATCCAAGATGCGGCGGTCATAGTACGGGACACCCATGACGGAGAGAAAGCGCTGTTTGCTTACCTAATATCGAAAGATATAGTCCAGCTGCAAGCGGTGAGACGGGACTTGGAGGAAGTGCTGCCGGCCTATATGGTGCCAGCCTATATGATGCAGATCGAACAACTGCCGGTGACGCGCAACGGCAAGCTGGATAAACGGGCACTGCCGGAGATCGTGGCAGTAAGCGAAAAGGAATACACGGCTCCGAAAAACGAACTTGAAGCGCAACTATGCAAGATCTTTAGTGAAGTCCTGGGCGTAGAGCGGGTCGGCACGCAGGACAGTTTCTTTGAACTGGGCGGAGACTCGATCAAAGCGATACGAATCGTATCGAAGCTAAGAAGTGCAGGATATCATATCGCAATCAAAGATATCATGCAAAAGTATACAGTTGAGGCGATTAGCTACGCGGCACAAAAGTCTGCCCTAGAGGAACAGTACGAGCAAGATGAAGTAAGTGGCATCGTACCGCTGACGCCGATCGTCAGAGAGTTTGCATCCTGGAATCTTCCTAAGCCACACCACTTCAATCAGGACATGCTGATGGAGATTGATCTGGAAGATGAGAAACAGCTTCGGGAAGTGCTTAATGCCCTTATGGCGCATCATGATATACTGAGATCCGTCTACCGGGAAGGTCAGCTAGAGATCGTAAAGGTAAGTGACAGCAGAGCGTATGAACTCAAGGTGTATAACTATATGGAAGAACAAGCAGCAGCAGAACTCATGGAAGCGGCATGTACGGATCTGCATAGCAGTATCAACTTAGAAGAAGGACCGCTGGTGAAGGCAGCGATGTTCCGGACGGGTGAAGGGAATCTGCTGTTTCTAGGAATCCATCATCTTGTGGTGGACGGCGTATCGTGGCGTATCCTGCAGGAAGATATCAGCACAGCCATCCGGCAAGTAAAAGAAGGGACAAAGATCCGATTCCCGGCAAAGACAGCGTCCTATAAGGCATGGGCAGAAGCACTGGCAGAATATAAGGACAGCCACCTATTGCTGAAAGAACGGGCGTACTGGGAGCAAGTAGCAATGCAGATGGCGGCAGGCGAACTAAGGATGGACGAACAGACAGGAGAATGCGGGTATGGCAGCTGCACGATACATTTAAATAAGGAAGAAACCGCACAGCTTATCCACCAGACAGGTCGGGCGTATAATACCGAGATCAATGACTTGCTCATCAGCGCCCTGGGAATGGCCGTGAGGAAACTGACAGGGACAAGGGATGTAACGATAGGCATGGAAGGACACGGAAGGGAACCGATTCATAAGCGGATCGATATCGACCGGACGGTCGGATGGTTTACAAGTATATATCCGGTGGTGGTACCGTGTCATGAGGATATAGCAGAAAGTATCATTACAACCAAAGAGATGCTGCGTAAAATCCCGAACCGAGGCCTTGGATATGGTCTATTACAGGAACAATTGCCGGTCAGACCGCTTGAAGTCATGTTTAACTACATGGGGCAAATGGACGCTGAGGCGAAGGGGAGAAAACTACACTTTTTTAGTTCGGGTAAGGGATCAGCCGATGAAAATACCGTCTTTCGCAAGATTATCGTCAACGGGGGCATCATGGATGGAAAGCTACAGCTGGTGATCGGGTACAACCGGTCCTATCTATCCAGTGATAGGATGCAATCCTTTAGTGAACTATACATGACAGCGTTACTTGCGATAAAAGACCACTGTATAGCGATAAAAGAATCGGTTCGGACACCGTCTGACTACCGGGCAGCGTATTTAACCCGAACGGATTTATCGGTCATTCAACAAGCAGTCGGGGGTTCATCTCAGGTAGAGCGGATATACGGACTCACTTCACTGCAGAAAGGGATGCTATACCATAGCATCGCCGAACCAGAATCGACAGCCTATAGAAACCAGAATATTTTTATAGGGCAAGGCTATGCCGATGAATACATGGTGAAGCAAGCACTAAAGCTTCTTGCGATACGGCACGAAGTGTTACGTACGGCGATTATTCATAAAGATATATCAATGCCAAAACAAGTCGTGATCCGAGAGAGGGAAGTAGAATACGAAAGAACGGACCTAACGGGAGTAGAAGCAATCGTGCAGGCAGAAATGGTGGAAGCGATCGCACACAGTCAAATCCAGCGAGGCTTTGACCTAGCACAAGACCCGTTATTGCGTGTACACCACGTAGTACTGTCAAAAGATTGTTATCAATTGATCTGGAATTTTCATCACATTATTATGGATGGTTGGTGCCTATCGACGGTATACGGGGAGTTCAATCGACTATATAAAGCGCTGCAAAAAGGTGTTTTGACATCTGATCTAAAGAAGCAGGTGATAAAGGACAAGCAGGATCAGACATCCTACCAAGATTATATCGTATGGCTAGAAAAACAGGATCAAGAACAAGGGCTGTCTTACTGGTCAGACGTATTAACAGGGTATGAAGAAGTAGCCGAAATTAAACCAGTGTATACACCGCAAGAGAGCGAACAGCAAGTGCAGCGCCTAGCGATTACATTAACTCCTGAGGACAGATTGCGGATAAAAGAACTGACATCCGCCCATCAAATGACGGTGAGTAATGTAGTGGAAACGGCCTGGGGAGTTGTCTTGCAAGCATACAGCGGACAAAAAGATGTGGTATTCGGGAAAGTAACATCTGGACGGCAAAGCGATGTGCGGGGAATAGAAGATATCGTCGGTCTATTTATTAATACGATCCCCGTGCGTGTAACGAGCAAAGAAGGCATGAGTGTAATGAGGCTGCTCAAAGAAATGCAACAGCAAGGGTCGGAAAGTGAACAATATGCCTATTGTTCGCTTGCAGAGATTCAAGCACAGACGGAGCAGAAACAGCACTTGATTCAAGTGCTCTATGCGTTTGAGAACTATTATGTGGATGAGGATAAGCTTACAGATTTCACGTACGAGATTACGTCATCTCGCGACCAACCCCCATACAACTTGACGTTATGCGCATACGAGTCGGGAGAGAAAATAGTCTGTGAAATGCTATACAATCCGAATGTGTATGCGAACGAGGACATTGTACAAATGCTTAGGCGGCTAGAACATGTGCTACATGCTTTAGCAGCAAACCCAGAAAGGAAGTTATCTGAACTTGAGACAATAACAGGGGAAGAAAAAGAACAGATACTAGGTGCATTTAATGATACGTACTTACCGTATGCAAAGGATAAAACGATTCCAGCATTATGGGAAGAGCAGGTTGCTAACACACCGGATGCAATCGCCGTTGTATATGAAGACAACCATGTGACGTATGACGCGTTAAACAGAAAAATCAACCAAGTGGCATGGGCGCTTCGCAGACTGCACATTAAACCTGATGACCGCGTGGTTATCGTGGCAGAGCGAAGTGTGGAGATGATTGCCGGGATGTATGGCATCATCAAGGCAGGTGGTGCGTATGTGCCAGTCGATCCTACAATCCCAGCAGAGCGTATGCGGTTTATCCTAAATGACTGCAAACCAAAGGCAGTGCTTGTGTATAAAACTACGATTGAAACGGATCTGCCGACGATTAATCTGGCGGACGATAAGCTCTGGGAAGGGCAAGGCGAAAATCCGGAGCAAGTCAATCGCCTCGATGATTTGGCTTATATTATCTATACATCCGGAACGACGGGGCAGCCGAAAGGGGTGATGTTAGCGCACAGCGGCGTAGTTGCGATGAGGAGTTACCTGCAGGAGAAGTATGAAGTGACGCAGCAAGATAACGTGCTTCAGTTTGCCAACTATGTATTTGACGCCTCCGTATGGGAGATGACACTGTCGCTTTTGCTGGGTGCAAAGCTAACCCTCGTGTCCCAAGGGGTTCTATCGGATGTGAGCAGCTTTAACGCCTTTATTAAGAAAAACGGAATCACGTTGACGTTGCTACCGCCGCAATACTATCTGCAGACGGATATAAGCGGACTAAGGGTACTGACGACAGGGGGATCGGCAGCAAACGCGGAGATGATCGAAAAGGCAGGGAGCGGTACACGATATATCAATGCCTATGGACCGACGGAAAATACAGTATTGGCAACTGGATGGGAACACGATGGAGAGAGTGACATTCCCTATCCTGTACCTATTGGGAAACCAACGAGCAATACGCAAATCTATATTATGGATGGCATGAAGCTATGCGGGATAGGTGTACCAGGGGAGTTATGTATTGCAGGCAGCGGTGTGGCAAAAGGGTACTTGAACCTTCCGGCACTAACTGCAGAGAAGTTTATTGAGAATCCATACGGGGAGGGAAAACTGTACCGGTCGGGAGACTTAGCCAAATGGTTGCCGGACGGGAACATAGCCTATCTAGGTCGTATTGATGACCAAGTGAAGATCAGGGGGTTCCGGATAGAGCTGGGAGAAGTGGAAAATGCACTGCGGCAGCTGGAAGGGATCCAAGATGCGGTTGTGATTGCAACTAATAATCATGAAATCCAATCGTTATGTGGGTATATAGTATCTCATACAGTGGTTGATCCATTTGAGATTAAACAACACTTAAAGAAGATCCTTCCATCGTACATGATTCCATCGTTTATTATGCAATTGGAGCAAATTCCTGTCACACGCTCAGGGAAAGTGGATAAACATCGGTTGCCTTCGCCAAACGTGCGTGCCCTTATGGGACACGATACATTTGTTGCCGCGCAAAACGATAGGGAGAAGGAACTTGTAACCATTTGGCGTGACATTCTTGCGAGTGAGCAAATCGGCATTCATGATAATTTCTTTGAACTAGGCGGAAATTCATTATTAATCATGAGTATGTTGGCTCGAATTGAAGAAAGGTACCCAGGGATTGTAAAAGTGGGCGATATATTCGCAAATCCTACTATCGCTCAACTGGCAACGTTCATTGATGTAAGCAGTCAAACAGCAATGAGATGTGCACAAGTTCCGTTCCCAGATTCGTATCTGTTAGGTAGTAGGAACAAGGTATTCGTATTCCATTTCCAAGATAATCGTGATTTATTTCATGCACTGAAGGAAATGCAATCAGAGAGCGAGACAGCACTGGAGTCGTGGCTATTGTTTCTGTACACATATAGTGTTATCGAGGCGACAGGTCAGCAGGAGCTGTCGGTTTGCTATGGGGCGAATAATACTTTTTCATCGTTCGAGATCAGTAATCACGACGATTTGAATGTATTGTTGGAGAACGTAAAAAGCAAGAAACAAGCAGCTCCAAAATGTACACAAGCAAAATTTATTATTGATTACAAGCAAAATGGGTTATTTCCGATGTTTTTATATCAGTTCACAGGAGAGAAAGGCTATACGGAATACTGTGATTTCTCATTCTCTTTTACTATGAATGAAGAAGCTGTTTATTTTGAGGCAAAGATTTTAAATCGTACCCTCAATTCGGATTATATTCAATCGTTGTTTTCAAGATGGATTCAGATTGTCCAGCATGTCAGCTTGAAAAATAAACATAATAGCAAAGTATGATAGGAGCCATTCCTGTAATAAAATGAATTCGTGGTTTGAATGAAAAAAGCACCTTCTGTATACTGGGGAACGTTTGATCCAAAGAACAAACCCCAGCACAGGAGGCACACTACAATGAAGTATAAACACATCAGAAAACAGAATCAACGAATTCAACAAATCCAAAAGCTTGCTCAGTACGATGGTATCGGGCAAATAAATGCAAAATATTCGAATCTGCGTTAATCTGATATTGAGCCATTTTCAAATCTACCTCACTAGTTTGTTGTCTCGACAACTACATTCTACTTGAGGGATTTGAATATGGCTCTCTTCATTTATTGGAAGAAGCTATTTTACACAATTATACGGATTCAACTAAAAAGCACTGTAGAACCTTTCTGAAATTTAATACCCTCCCTGATGTTGCTCCGATTTTTGTAAATGTTAATGGATATCAGTACAAATACCATGCTTTTTATCTACAGTGGAACAGCATACTAAATTATGGGGGGTTATAGCTTAATCCTCCAGCGGATTATGGAATAAACGAAGAAGAAGGTCGTATCTGGTACCCATTTGATAGAGGTATATTAAAATATAATTATGGTTTCCAACTTTCTTTACACGGTAATTTCTAGTGGTTCCACACTTTCTTTTTTTCATGTCTATCACGTGCCGCGGCAAACCCAATAAAATCAACAAAACAGGTTCCAGAGTTTTTTATCACTAGACACAATTTTAATTTTGTTCGATGACATTATAGTTTTTTAACTAAATAATATAGTTGTGAAGTGTACATTAAAGATATGAAATTTACCTTATAATTATGAAGTAGTTTGATGGTCCCGAAGTTAATGACTTCCGGGACCATTATTTTTATGAAAAGTACTTTTACATTGTGCGTACTTATTCTGGCTTCTATGACGAAGCCTTAAAAACCTCTCGAGGTTACACTTGCAGCCAATGACTCGGCGGCGATTGGTCTCCGGTAGCTATAAATATAAATGGGTATAAAGGACTATAATAAATATCTAACAAAAAATCCTCGGTACCCCATAAAGGGGTACCTTCAGGAAAACGCGGATTTAAAGCGGATTTAAAACGGTAAGGCAATTCCAATACTAAAAAGCCCAACTTCTCCCTAAATTAATAGAGAAATTGGGCTTTTTCATTCCTTTATTATAGCGCCCCGATTGTTGAAATTGCAGATTGGAAAGAAAGTTGCATGATTTTCCTCTTAGAGATATTATTTAATAATTAATAACTTGTTTTTACTATTATAACGAGAGGTGTTATTAATGCCAGCAGATAAAGTTCCCCGTTAAGCCCGTGGTCCCCCTTGGCCATTTATATATGATCTCATTTGATATTTTTATTAAAAGGAGAAATGTATATGATGGGTCCAAGAGAAATTATAAGAGAAGAAAGAATGGGAATCGCCAATATAATAGCCAATCAACTGATGGAAAAATACGGTTCAGATGTTGAAGCTATTGGTATCTATGGTTCTTTAGCTAGAAAAACAGATGGTCCATTTTCAGATATTGAAATTAAATGTATTTTAAATTCTATAGAAGATGGCTTTAGCTATGAGTGGACATCAGGTGATTGGAAAGCAGAAGTAAACCTGGATAATAAAGAAAATATTGTAGAAGAAGCCACTACAGTAGAAGAAAATTGGCCGCTTACTCATGGACAATTCTTCACTATACTCCCAATTTATGATCCCAATGGATTTTTCCAAGAGCTAAGACAAAAAGCAAATTCCGTGGATAACATAATTTTTAAAGAAGCGATTTGTAAAACATTAGTTGAGGAAATGTACGAATACATGGGTAAATTGAGGAATATAAAAATTCAAGGACCTGAAACATTTTTGCCTACTTTGGCTATAGAAATAGCAACTGCTGGTGCGATGATTTTAGGATTACACCATAAACGATACTTTACGACATCAGCTCAAGTATTGCCAGAAGCATTAGTATTATCAAATAGGCCGGATGGGTTTGATAAACTTTGTCAACTAGTGATGTCGGGTCACCTATATGACTCTAAAAGGATACTTGATGCATGTGAAAACTTTTGGAATGGTTTATTGGACTGGTCGAAAAAGAATGGTTATGTTATAAATTATTCCAATTGTATACCCTTTTGATTCGTCTAGGAGATGGAATGCTATCAATAATTCATTATAGTACTGCCAATGAATCATTTAGCAGGTAGCCTCAGAAATTACAATAATTTAAAACCCAATTTCTTAATTTAATGTTGAGAAATTGGGTTTTTCGTTACCTAAGAAAATGGCCCTGCCGGAACAGCGACAGGCTTTTAGTGTTTTTCGCCCAGATGTACACTTCATTCATCTGTTGAAATTGCTCTGACGGTATTTCCCAAAGCGATGGGTTTGCGAAGAGGGGCCAATAGCTGCGGGAACTTTTGTTGTTGTTTTTGCGGTATAACTCATCGTATTAAATCCCTCTCCGTCGTTTATAAATTCGTGAATAAAAGGCCCAGGTGACAATGCCGCGGGCCTCTAATTAGGCAAGCGATAAAATGTTAAAGTCCGCTCTTGCAGCAGCATCTTTATTTCACCGGTGCGTACGCTTCATCCAAGAAACCGCGGATGGCTTGAAAAGCCTGAAGTCTGTTTTTCTCAAGCAGAACCATGTGCGTCCCTTCACCGATTTCAACCCAGCGGCGATATGCAGCTCCTGTCAGGGAAGTGAAGAAGTTCTGGGCCAATTCAAGAGGGACATCGATATCCCACTCGGCATGGACAAGAAGGACGGGAACGGTAATTTCCTTAGGATCATAGAATGCTTTGCCAGCCGTCCAGTATTCGCGGATATCCAGGATAGGGCCGTTGTTAGCCCGAATATGCTCAGGATGATTGGTTAGGCTCCCTGGGTCGGAAGCAAGAGTGGCTTTGACCCATTGTTCAAACCAGCCATCCGGAATCAAATCGCCGCGTTTATGTTCCGGTGCGGCGCTTAACCAGCGTTCCTTCGTGCTGCTGACAGCAACAAGGCGATACGAACCAAGCGGACCTCCGGTATCGATAGGAACCGGTCTGGAACTCAGCCATTGCGGAGCGACAAGCGTAAGCTTGTTTACTTTATCATTGTTTTGACTGGTATAAGCTCCCGCAACCGTTCCTCCCCAAGACATCCCCAGCACGTTGACCTTCATTAAATTCCGGCGTTTCAGAACATAGTCCACGGCTGCACCAAAATCTCGGACCCCTGTTTCCGTGCGGACAAGCGGCGGATTAAGGTCGGCAGGCTGCTCCATCTCAGGCGGTCTTGTCGAGCCGCCGTAGCCGCGAACGTCCACGGCGTACACGTCATAGCCATGGCTTGCAAGGTAGTCCAGAAAAGTGAAGCCGTCCAGCTTCACATCGTACAGACTGCCAATTGGATAGGTAGCGCCATGAACCATCACGATCGTTTTTTCGTTAGAGAAGGTATTCATGGAAGCTGGACGTTTATTTCGTACATAAAGCTCGATTCCGGGCGTATCACTCGGGATACGCAGGTCTTCAGTCACGATATTTGTATCATTAAGAAAATCATGGGTTGTCATAAGTTCAGCGCCTTTCGTATTGTGTTTGTTGTCAGGTCGTATTAAATAAAGTCCCACTTGTATCCGTCCCCGCTGCGAGTCACGTACCCCGCCGCGCTTTCGGGGAAATGCGTACTGAAATAAATGACCGGGCGATCCGCTATGAATTCCAGCACCCGGAGCCGTGAAATACGGGCTTGATCCGTAAATTCGCAGTACATGGAATTCCATTCCGGATTATAGACCTGTAACGGATGGTGCATCACATCGGCGCCAAATAAAGCTTCTTCTCCACCAGATTTAAGACTGATGGACATTTGGCCGATGCTGTGGCCGGGTGTCGGAATGAATTTGAAAATATCAAGAAATTTCCCGCCCTCAGGGCCAATGGTTTGCGTTAAGCCGGCTTCAACAACAGGCAATACGCTTTCTTCGTAAACGTTAAAGTTTACTTCGTTTGCTTTGTTGTGGCTGGCTTCGCTGGAGTAATATTGTTGCTCTGCGAGGGGAAATACGTATTTGGCATTTGGGAAAGTCGGTACCCATTTTCCGTCAACGAGCTTCGTATTCCAACCGACATGGTCCACGTGCAGATGCGTCAGCAGAACGTAGTCCACTTCCTCCGGCGTAACCCCCGCCTTCTTCAGCCGCTCGAGATAAGGGAGCTGGAGATTGGCGAGATCCGGATTTAAAGGCAAGTTTTTATCATTTCCTGTAGCCGTATCGATAAGGATCGTATGCTTCGGGGTTTTCACCACCCATGTTCCAATGCTAACGATAAGCTGAGAATTGCCATCGATCAGGCCAGCCGGAAGAGAGTTCCGATTCTCCTCCAGGAACATGGGGTCCCACGATCCCGGAAAATACACTTCTGGTGGAATACCATCAAGCATCATCTCCGTGACACGTGTAACGGTAACATCACCTACTTGATAGACCTTGGGAATTTTGGTAGACATTCTTTATGCCCCTTTCGTCCTTCTGACACGGTTCTATGGATCCCGAATAACAAGGAAAGGCTTTCCGTTGCAATCATGTGATTCGTGTCTCGTTTCCCTAAAAAATTTCGCTGTAAATGAAAATTATTCTGTTGAGAATGAACGATGTGTAATATCCGGGGAAATTCGTTCGTTAACCTTAATAAAATAGTAGTCCACTAAAACAGACAAATCAACGTTTTTACACCGTAATTCCGTCCTAGTAAAAGGGCTTGATGTTGCTCATGTTTACACCTATTATAAAGTTACAAATTTCGCTGTCAGCGAAATAAGTTCGAAATTTAGGAGGCTGGCACATGAATTCGATCGGTGAAACAATTCGAAGCACGCGAAAAAAACAGAAATTAACGCTCAAGAAGGTAGCCGAAGCAGCCTCTGTATCCTTGTCTTTTCTCAGTGAAATTGAACGCGATAAGGCGAATCCGTCCATCAGTGTTCTGAAGCGCATAGCGAACGCATTAAACGTGAATTTTACGAATTTGTTCGGCGAGGAGAAGCGAAGCATTGTCGTTAGAAAAAACGAGCGCAAACCTTTGGTGCATTCCGAGGGTTCACGTATTACCTGGTACGCTCTCAGCCAAGGAAGCAGCAACAAAATGGGACCGATATGGGGAGTACTGGAACAAGGAGCAACTTACGGCGACATCGGCGTCGGCCATAGCGATGGCGAGGAGTTTCTATTTGTTCACTCCGGCCGTTTGGAGTTTGTGCTTGGCAATGAACGTTATACGCTCGAAGAAGGGGACAGCATCTATTATGATGCCAGAATCCCCCATAGTTATAAGAATATTTGGGATGGCGAAACGATGTTAATAGCGGTTTCTACTCCGCCTACTTTTTGACTAAGTCAGCAATGCTCCGAAGCGAGAAGCTCTCCTAAATTTTTACTCCTGACACAATTAATTGTTATGCAGCTCTTAACTTGAGCATAAGCTTGCAAAATGAACAACCTGCTACCTGTATCTTGGGTTGCAGGTTTTTTTGTTTTTACAGTATGTATGGAAATGCGATGTGGACGGAAGAACATTTAGGCAAAACGATTGTATGGGGGACATAACGGTATGAGGTTTGGCGCGTCTGTACAATTCCATACAAAAAGGACCCGATCTTGATCGGGTCCTTTTTTGCAACGGCAAGCTCATAGCAAGTGTTCAGTCGAACGCGCTTTTATTTACGGAATGTACTGCTGAACGATTTTCACGACCTTATGGTCTTTGATCGTTAAATGGAACGGGAATGTGCTCACATCAAGCAGGTTATTGTTATGATAAATGGCTAGGAACTTGGACAGTGACACTTCTTCGTTCCACTTGACGTCTACGCCTTCGTAAGTGCCGTCATGATCGTAAAGCTGCATGAGGACCTGGGCGTTCGGATCGATTTCGAAGCTTTCGAGCTTCTCTTGATCGTTAACGATATAGTAGCCGTCGGGGGCGTGTGTCATATCGTCGATGTCCTTTTCATATTCGAGGAACTTTTTATCGGCTTCTGCGCCTTCGTACCACTCGATTTGGTCTCCTTGCAGATAGAGAGAGCCGTTTTTATTTTCAAGGGAAGAAATCATAACGGTTATGGTGTCCTCGCTGCGGGGAACGGGCGTATATTCGGAATCGACTGCATTGGCGGAAGTGACGAAAGCCAGCATAGATATCATCAGAGTAGTGAAAAAGACCATCTTTTTCATGTGTGTGTAACCCCTTTGCGGAAAAATGATTAGGATGCCTTACAGATTCTTTACCCGGCTGGGCCGGTTTAAAACGTTCTGTCGGGCTGTTACTCTCATCATAAACCAAATCGCGCACGGAATGGTCACAATGTAGTTACAAACGGTCCGTAATCAGATAGCCTCGTTCCGGTTCAAATTCAACAAAGCCGGCCATGTGGCGGGCTTGGTACGTTAGGGGGCTGCTGCCGCCTGCCAGAAGGATGTTCAGCGTATCCCGTGTGCCTTCCGAAGGCAGATAAAAAGCCTTCCTGTGAGAAAAAACCTCGCGAAGGGTCGTGTAAATGGCGCTGATATGATTGTCGTGCATGCTTTTGCCGAACAGATTCATGAGGATGGCACCGTCCGGGTTCAGCTTGCTGCGGCTGAGCTCGAAGAATTGGCGGGAGACGAGGTGCCGGGGGGTTCCTTTCTCGGTAAAGGCATCCAGGATCAAGTAATCGTACGCCTCCAGCGGTTCCTGATCCAGAATCTCACGTCCGTCGCCGAGAATGACATTTTCCTGGTCGCAGCCGAAATAGGTTCTGCTCAGTTCCGCGACTTTAGGATCGTGTTCCGCTATGGTGAACCGTTTCTGCGGATAGTGCCCCGCCAGAGTCCCGATTCCGTGACCGATCATAAACACGTTTTCGAAAGCGGGCCGGTTCATCTCCATGAGATGGATGATCGCTCTGGGATATTCGAACAGGATGCGCCCGGGATTGTTCAGATCAAGCGCCCCTTGTATGGCATCATTTGCGAATTGGAGCACGCGGAAGCGGCCTTTCTCGCCGTACAGTTCATTCGTGTCGTAAACCCGGATCACATGGCCGGGGCCGGTTTCTTCAAAAAGCAGCTGCAAAATGTCCGTTCTCCTTTGCGGTACGCTTGAAGCGCTGGAAATGTCATAACCAGTATACCATTCCAGCAGGCTTTTCCGGTTTGGCTGGGGGCGACGGATGCTTTTCGCTTCCGGGGGGATGGATGCCGGTCAAAGGAATGGCCGGAGCGGGAAAGCTCCGCTGCCAGAATAAAGCCGCGGGCAGAAGATCCGCGGCTTTGTCTTTTAATCTTCTACGCTCCGGGGAAGGGCAAACTGGGCTTCCGGAATCCAGCGCTGCCGGTAAAAGTCGCGTCCTTTGATGCTGACTTTGTCCTTGTATACTTCGACATACAGGCCTTCGCTTTCATCCGGTCCCGTAAGCATTTCGCCGCCGTTCCCGTTGTCGGTCCAGGGCTGGATGACGGAGGACGAATTCACCATCGTAAATGTGTCTTGGACGAGGGTGCCCGGCAGTTTGAGCTCCCAGTGGGTGTGGCCTGAGAAGAAGATCACCTGGGGATAAGCCGAGAGAATTTTTCGCAGTTCCGCATGCTGAACGATGGCCCGGTTATTGACGCAGCAGAAGCTCGTGCCGGACACCGTGCCGGGAAGGGGCTGATGCAGAAAGACGAAGACGGGCTTGCCGCTCGCGGTTCCTTTCCGCAGGGAAGCTTTCAGGAATTCAAGCTGCTCCTCCGAAAGCCAGGCATCCTCCAGGTTGTTCGGATCCGACTGCCGATACTGCTCCGAGCCCAGGAAGATGAAGCGGAAGCCGTTTACCACCTGATCGCCGTAAACTTTTTTCTTGCCGGAGAGCTGAAGAAACCGTCCGATAGACGCTTGCTCCGTCTCGCCGTTCGGGAAAGCGTCCGCATTCCAGGAACCGTTCCGGTCGATCCAGGCTTTGTAGTATTCATGGTTGCCCATCGTGTAAAACACTTTGCGCGGATGCGGGTTCTGCTCCATCAGCTCGCTCAGCTTAGCGTAGTCCGCCGGCATGCCGTTTGTGAGATCGCCGTTGATGACAAGCGCGTCCGCGTCCGGGTCCAGCGTATGGAGATCGCTCAGGGCCGCTTTGAACTTTTGATGCGATTGCGGGTCCCATGACTGGATGTGAATATCGCTGATAACGGGAAAAGCGAGAAGCGGCTTCTCTTTCCCGGGTTTCGCGCCGACGGCGGAAGGAATCACGGCGGCCGCCAGAAGCGATAACGACAGGGCTGCGGAGAGGAACGTTTTTCGTAACATAGAGCCTCCTCGGTCATCGGTTTTTATTTACATTTCTTACCATACCTATTATTTGTCAGAGGGAGATCGTTGTTGTGTGTAGGTTTTATGAAGGGGGCTCAGTAATTTACTTAATTTTTAAAAGGTTTACAGCAGCCGCGGATCGGGAATCTGTTGAACAAAATCACCGTTAGGCGGGAGAGGGGACCCCTTCCCGTCTTTATTTTGCCCGGGGAGTTCATATCAAACAAGATAGTCCACCCTTTTGACAATCTTTGGGGTCGTTTTGCAGCTTGTCCATTCTTTATAATACAATTTGTAAGCGATTTCATATTAAGGAGGGAAATGACACATCCTAACCGTGCCTTTTGTTAGGCAGCGCACACGAAAAGCCGCAGCTTAACCGGACTACATAAGACGAAGGATTCAAGGGAATGAGAGAAAAAGGGCAGCCGGCTGCGGCAGCGGGGACTCTTGTAGTCTCGATAAAATGCTTGATAAAGGAAGGGTGTATGGGATGAGTTTGACGAAAAAAAGCATGAAAAAAGCGGCCCTACAGCTGCTCGGTTTCATTCTGGTACTGACGACGGTTCTGGGCTGGGGACCGGCCAGGGCCGGTGCTGCGGTTGCCGGTGATTTTCAGGCATCGGTGATGGGACCGCTGACGAAGGTTACGGACTGGAGCGCCTTCAAGAACCAGCTTCGCACGCTAAAAAGCAACGGAGTATACGCCGTCACGACCGATGTCTGGTGGGGGATGGTGGAAAGCGCCGGAGACAACCAATTCGACTGGAGCTATTATCAGACATATGCGGGTGCCGTACGGGAAGCGGGGCTAAAGTGGGTTCCGATCCTGTCCACGCACAAATGCGGCGGCAATGTCGGGGACGACTGCAACATTCCACTGCCGAACTGGCTGTGGGTTAAAGGGACGGCGGACCAGATGCAGTTCAAAAGCGAAACCGGCTATATGAACAACGAAGCCGTGTCGCCTTTCTGGAGCGGGCTGGGCACTCAGTACAGCGAGCTTTACGCTTCTTTTGCGGCTAATTTCGCTTCCTATAAGGATATTATTCCGAAGATTTATTTAAGCGGAGGCCCGTCCGGGGAATTGAGATTTCCTTCCTATTATCCGGCTGCCGGATGGAGTTACCCGTCCCGGGGCAAGTTCCAGGCTTACACGGATACCGCGAAGCAGGCGTTCCGCACGGCCATGACGGCCAAATACGGATCGCTCAGCGGAATCAACAGCGCATGGGGCCTGAGCCTGACTTCGGTCGATCAGATCAGTCCTCCTAATGACGGAGACGGCTTCTACACGAACGGAGGTTACAAGACCGCTTACGGCAAAGACTTTCTGTCCTGGTACCAAAGCGTGCTGGAAAATCATCTGGGCGTAATCGGCAGTGCCGCGCACAAAAATTTCGATTCCGTGTTCGGCGTGCCGATCGGAGCCAAAGTATCCGGCGTCCACTGGCAGATGACGAATCCGTCCATGCCGCACAGCGCGGAGCAGGCTGCCGGTTATTACGATTACAACCGTCTGCTGCAGAAGTTCAAGGACAGCAACCTGGATCTGACGTTCACCTGTCTGGAGATGTCCGACAGCGGAAGCGCGCCGAATTACTCCATGCCTTCCACACTTGTCGATACCGTCGCAGGTATTGCAAACGCCAAAGGCGTCCGCCTCAACGGGGAAAATGCGCTTCCGGCTTCGGGAACGGCCGCGTTCCAGAAAATCGAGGAAAAGCTGACCCGCTTCGGATTCAGCGGCTTTACGCTTCTGCGTCTCGCTAATGTCGTGAATGCGGACGGTTCCGCAACCGGCGAGATGGCGAACTTCAAGAAGTACGTCATCAGCCATGCGGGAACGGGTTCCGGGGGCACGAACAATACCGTAACCGTGTACTACAAGAAAGGTTACTCAAGCCCGTACATCCATTACCGTTCCGCAGGAGGGACCTGGACAGCCGTACCGGGCGTAAAAATGGCCGACTCCGAAATTAGCGGCTATGCCAAAATCACGGTCAATATCGGCGCGGCCACCCAATTGGAAGCGGCTTTTAACGACGGGAACAACAACTGGGACAGCAACAGCATGAACAACTATTTCTTCGGCACCGGGACTTCCACCTACACGCCCGGCACGGGCGGAGCGGCAGGAACCGTTAAAGCCGGAGGGCCCGCATAACTTCTTCCCGCATGTACCGCAAGCAGAAGCGGGAGGGAACCAACCGCCCGATGGTTTCTTTGAACGGCCGCCAGCCCGAAGCTGACGGCCGTTTTTCTGTGGAGGAGCAGGGGGCTGTAAGGCTGTAAAAGTCTATATCGATCCGTGAAAGGAAGTGCAAAGAAAGCGTTTTATCTTTACAAAAAAATACCACTTCTCCTGACTTATCCATGGTAGAATGAGGTCGAAAGTTCAACTAGCTTCCAGTATAAAGGAGGAAATTCATGAAGAAGAGATTCGCAGGGTGGAAGGCTAAGGTTTTCAAGGCTACACTCGCCCTATCCGCGGCACTTTCCGTGCAAGTATTGACCGATGGTTGGCAGGTGAAGGCGGAAGGGCCGGCCGATCCGGCACCTTATATTGAAGCGAAAGTCGTCAATGAGAACGCCGGCAAAAAGGTGCTTTTCGACAACACCCACGCTCAAACGGCGGGAGCCGCGGACTGGGTCATCGACGGCGGGTTCTCCGATTTCGGCAATGCGCTGGCGAATAACGGCTACTATGTGAAAGAACTCCGCAAAACGACTCCGATCACGCTGGCCGACTTAAGCGGATACGATGTTTTTGTAGTCGCGGAAGCGAATATTCCATACAAGGCAAGCGAGCAGGCGGCCATGGCGGCCTATGTGGAAGGCGGCGGAAGCATCTTCTTCATCGGCGACCACTACAACGCGGACCGCAACAAGAACCGCTGGGACGGTTCGGAAGTATTCAACGGCTACCGCCGCGGCGCTTGGGACAATCCGGCAAAAGGCATGAGCGCGGACGAGGCGGGCTCGGAGGCTATGCAGGGTGTAGTCAGCTCCGACTGGCTCGGCTCCCAGTTTGGCGTCCGTTTCCGCTACAATGCGCTCGGAGATATCACCGCCAACAACATTGTAGCTCCGGAACAGGCCTTCGGCATCACGAAGGGCGTATCCTCGGTGGCGATGCACGCCGGCTCCACGCTGGCTATCCTTGATCCGGCCAAGGCGAAGGGCATCGTGTATCTGCCGCAGACGAAAGCGGCTTGGGCCAACGCGGTCGATCAGGGCGTCTACAACGGCGGCGGAGTAGCGGAAGGCCCATATGTGGCCGTAGCCAAGAAGGGCGCGGGGAAAGCGGCCTTCATCGGCGATTCCTCTCCGGTTGAGGACGCCACGCCGAAGTATCTGCGCGAGGATACGGGCGCGAAGAAGACGACCTACGACGGCTTTAAAGAGGCGAATGACGGCGTGCTGCTCGTCAACACGATCAACTGGCTGGCGAAGAAAGAAAGCTACACGAGCCTGTCCCAGGTAAGCGGCCTCCAGCTCGACCAGCCGACGGCTCTGCTGCCTTTCGAGGCTCCGGCGGCTTCGACCGAGCCTCAGCCCGAGCCTTGGGCGGCGCCGAACGCGGGCTACAAGTGGTATGACCGCGGCACGTTCAAGCCAGGCTCCTACGGCAGCGGCGGCGGTACGACTGTGCCTTCCAACCCGGCGTACAGCTTCGTCCGCCAGGCGACTTTGCCGAACGCGGCGGACTTCCAGATCCGCGTCGTGATTGACAATCTGCCTGCGAACACGACCGTTTCGGGCTTCAGCGCAGGCGTGTATCTGGCCACGGGAGGCACGCAGGTGGCGCAGGTCCGGAATGCGGACGGCACATGGCCGGCCTCTTACGGATACAGCGCGGCTTTCAGCCTCACATCCGACAGCAAGGGCCATGCTTACAAGGATCTTACCGTCCGCATTAAGCCGGGCACGACCGGCGCGGCTAACCTCAGGCTCCGCCAGAACGGAACCAACCTGAAGACGGAAGCCGTGTCGATCGCGAACGTGCCGGCCGAGCCGCTGCCGGAAGAGCAGGGGCCGGTTCCGGCCAAGATCACCGTTGCCGAAGCGCGCAGCAAAGGCGAAGGAGCTCTGGTGACGCTGGAAGGCGTCGTTACGACAGAGCCGGGCATCTTCGGCGGCCAGTCCTTCTACCTGCAGGACGCAACCGGCGGTATTTATGTGTACCAGAACCTCGGCGGCTTTCACGCCGGGGATGTAGTGAAGGTGACGGCCTCTACGGCCGTCTACAATTCGGAATTGGAATTAACCGATCCGGTCGAAGTCGCCAAAACGGGCGCTTCGGCCGTTCCTGCGCCTGTGAAGGCCGATGCCGTGACGGCCGGCAACCAGGGGCAGCTCATCGAGCTGAGCGGAGTGACAATCGGCGCTGTCAAAAGCGCGGTGCCGGAAGGTTCTTTCGAGTTTGACGTCGTCAAAGGAGACGTGGTGAACCACATCCGCGTAGACGCGCGCACGGGGCTTACGCTGGCTTCTTTCCCGTATAAAGAAGGACAAACCGTTGACATCCGCGGTGCGGCGGCGATTTTCAAAGGTGCGTTCCAGCTGAAGCCGAGAGGACTGTCCGATTTCACGGCACAAGCGGATACGACGGCTCCGGTAACGGCTGCGACTCTTTCGGAAACGGCTAACGCGGAGGGCTGGTTTAACAAGAACGTTACCGTTACCTTAACGGCCCGCGATAACGAAGGAGCTGCCGTTCTGACGCAGTACGATATCAACGGCGGAGAGGTGAAAGGCTATTCGGAGCCGTTCACCGTCGAAACCGAAGGGACGAACATCGTCCGTTACTATTCCACGGATGCTACAGGCAACAAGGAGGAAGCCCAAACCCTTAGCATCAAGCTGGACAAAACGGCCCCGGCCGCTTCTCTGACGCTGAACGGACAAGCTGTCTCCGATGTGTCGGACAAAGATTCCTTAACCTTCCGTCTGCTGAGTACGGATGCGGGATCGGGTATTGCGGACCGGAAGCTGCTTCTGGACGGGAAGGAAATTGCCGACGGCGTGACGTTGAAAGCGGGCGAGCTCGCTGTCGGCCCGCATAACATCCAGTACCGCGTGACGGATCTTGCCGGCAATACGGCGGAGGGTACGCTCAGCTTCAACGTAAAGGCGAGCTTGACGCTTAGCCAGGTAGAGCTTACATCCGGCAAAACCGTTCTGAAGCCCGGTGAAACGACCGATCTCCGTGTGAGCGGCACATGGAGCAACGGCACAGCAGCGGATTTAACCGTGGCGGAAGTCGTTTACCGCAGCAGCAATGAAGCGGCGGTTACGGTAAACGCGCAGGGAAGGCTTACGGCCGTCGGCGAAGGAACCGCGGATCTGACGGCTTCCGTAACACTGGGCGGCGTCACCGTCGTGTCGGGCGCGGTTACCGTTACGTCCGCCAAGCCTCTGGCAACGGGTGTTCCGGGCAAGCCGGTGCTGTCCTCGAACAATGGCTATGACGGTCTCAAAGGCGGCGGCTTTACCGTGACGATGAACATGTGGTGGGGCGCCAACGGCTCCGTGTACAAGCTGTACGAGAACGGCGTGCTGATCGGCACGCAGACGCTGAAGGACGCCTCACCGGTGGCCCAGACGGTCAAAACGGATATCAAAGGCAAAGCGAACGGAACCTATACGTACACGGCCGAGCTGATCAACGCTTACGGAACGACCGTAAGTTCACCGCTCGTCGTGAACGTGATTAATGCCGCACCGGGCAAGCCGGTTCTTTCTCAGGACAACTGGGACGGCGACGGCACCTACAAGGTGACGATGAACATGTGGTGGGGTACCAACGCTTCCGAATACCGGCTGTTTGAAAACGGTCAGCTGATCGAAACGAAAGCGTTGGAAGAAGCGACTCCGGGTGCTCAGAGCACAGTAACCAGCCTTACGGGACGGGCTCCGGGAACGTATGAGTACCGTGCCGAGCTTGTAAATGCCTCGGGTGTTACCTCCAGCGAGAAAATTGTGGTGAAAGTAACCCGCTAATCTGAGCGGATCGGCTGTTCGCGGCCTTGTCCGCCCGGCTGTAAGCAAGGCTGTAAAGGATAAGGCCGAAAGCCGTTTGTTTTGGGACCAACAACAAGCTTCACTTATCACAAAAGACCTCCATTTACGCTTAAAGCGGAAGTGGAGGTCTTTCTTTTTTTGAAGCTAATTCCTGCCGGAGAAGGAGAAAAAATTCCATCCCACGTCCGGTGATTGCGCAGGAGAGCAGTTATATGATAAGGGTAGCGGCAGACAAAGAAAATGTACGGAGGAGCCTGAGAATCGAAGGACGTCGGTAGACGGCAGAAGGCAGGACGACGGACATTTAAGAGAGAGGGCGTCAGACCTCCAGCGACGAGAAAAAAGTGAATGAGCACCGTTATGCGACGCCAAGCACCGCGCACCGGGAGCCTTGTGCAGTGAGGGAGAGACGGCCGACAGAGGCCGCCGGTAATGAGAAAAAGAAGATGATGAAGTACGGGATGAACGTAGGAAATCGTGAATACGGTCTTACGGGCTCCCATTATGCGGCGGTCGAACACACAGAAACAACGAGCATTAGAGACGGTAGTCCGGTGAGGCCGGAGACTCCGTTTACCGGACATAACCGGCTATCCATCGCAACGGGAAGGAAGTGAGGGTATGATCAGGACCGATAGGAGCGGGACGGACTTTAAAGCGGTACTGTCCGCCGGATTAAAGTTTTTGGTATTGGATATGCCTGTTCTCGGGAACCTCCACCTGCATTTCGACGCCGGGGAAGAAGCGTATGTGAAGCTGTCGGGAGAGCCCCGACTGTTTCCCGCATACACGGCAAGGGAGGGGGACCGGCTTGTCCTTAAGGGCCGCAATCTTCCCGCATACTTGAGACACGGCCAGAAAGAACGGCTGCACATCGACATTCATCTGCCGGAAGACACCGCCGTGGATCTGACTTTTCTCGCGGGAGTGGTCAGCCTTAACGGCGGATACGGCCCGCTCAGCGTGAAAGGTTTCTCGGGCGAGGTTTCCGGTTACACCGGGTCGGACCGCGTCCGAGTCCGGCTTCGCTGCGGCGACGTGTCTCTGGCCGGCCTGCCGGGCGAGGCGGACATCCGGATCGGGCTGGGCAGCTCAACCTTACGCTGGTCCCGCCTGCTGGGAACCGAGCGTGTCCGGGTCCGCTGCGGCTTCGGAGGCGTAGAGCTGCTGGTTCCGCCGGACTGGGCGCAAAAAGAGGAGCAGGGCGGCTTTTTCAAGAAAAAGTGGCTCCATGCTCCTCCCGGCGCGTCTGTTTCGGCCACGGTGTGGTTCGGCGGGTTGGATGTCGGCTCCGGCTGCGGGTTTACTGCACCTTAAGCGGCAGCGTATAGCAGCCGAACGTTTTATCCAGCAGAACAGCGGCTTCCTGGCGAAGCAGCGGCTGCTTGGAGCGGAAATCGACCGAGCCGTCCGGATTAACGGAGGCGCCGGGGTCTACGATGCCCTGCGACACCAGTGCAGTGACGGCTTTAACCGCCCACTCGTCGGTCGATCCGGTCAGTTTGATTTCCGATGCAGGCTTAAGCTGCTTCATGTTCTGGATCATGGCGGCGGCCATCTGCCGTGTGACCGGAGCGTTCCGGTCGAAGCCCGGGATACCCGCGACCATCCGTTTTTTGTTGCCTTCGACCGAATAAACGATGCCGTACCACCCGTGGGCCCGCAGAAGCACATCCGCAAATTCCCCTTGGGTCATCACGCCGTTAGGTTCGAACGAATTGCCTGATCTGGCGCCCATAATTCCCCACGTATTCATGTTATCGATGTGGGTTTGGTACGGGCTGTCTTTGGCGATGTCCTCAAACGGGGATTTCTCGTGCATCTTCTGGGCATCGGAAGCGAAATCCATGCTGTTCCGGTTCGAGTAATAGAAGTACTCGATCTCCCCGTGGCTGTCTTTTTTGAACGCTAGCTTGTTTCCGGACTCGTCTTCGAAAAGAAGCGGATTGATCATTTTCAGGGTATGTTTGCCCGAGGAATTGGTTTCCATGATCAGATTGCCGTTGTCGTAGGAAAACTTCGATTTCAGGAACAGCAGGCGCGTATTCTGGTACATGCCCGTGTATCGCTGCGCTTCTTTTTCATTCAAAGGAAGGTAAGTCGGCTTCTCGGGTTCTTTCTCGGCGGGGAAATAGTGATCCATGAATTCCTCGTACACTTCGACACTCATCATGGAGTCATTGTTGTAGGACATGTAAATCCCCGTATTCTTATCCGGAAGCAGAACGATCAGGGACTGGTGCCCCGGCATGCTGCCGCCTTTGAGAACCACATGATGGCCGTTCATAAGCTCCGTAAAATATCCCTCAAAGCCGACCGTCGTAATCGGCATCGATTTTTCCGAGAATACCTGATAATTGTGCATGAGATCGATGCTCTTGGGGCTGACGATTTGTTTGCCGTCGTATTTGCCCTTTTGAAGCTGCATGATCAAATAGTTGGACATATCTTCCGCCGTCGAGAGGATGCTTCCCTGAGGCCCGTCACTCGGCGCCGGACCTGCCGTCGGCATAGGCTTGCCGGCCGGATCGTAATGAACGGCCATCCTTGCAAGCAGCTCCGGCGTAAAACGGACGCTTGTGGAATTCATGCCGAGCGGCTTGAACACCTTTTCCTGCATGTACTTGTCATAACGCAGTCCGCTCACGTTCTGAACGGCATATCCGGCCAGCAGAAAACCGAAGTTATCGTAAGTGTAGGCTTCGCCCGGCTTCCGCACGATCGTAGGCATGTGCTCGGCCAGGAACGGTTTCGCGGGGATATCCTGATCGACGAATTCGGGTCCTACATAAGTCGTAATGTCCGGATAATCGACCCCGCTCGTGTAGGTGAGAATATCGAATAAAGTGAGCGGCGTGCCTGTTTTGTTGGGCACCTTCAAGCCATCCAGGTAGGGCTCGATGTCGCCCCTCAGCTCCATTTTCCCCTCGTCCACAAGCTGCAGGGCGGCCAGAGCGGTAAACGTTTTGGTGACGGAGCCGATCTGGAATACCGTGTCTTTGTCGACCGGAATGTTCTTTTCCTTGTCCGCATAGCCGTACCCTTTACTCAGCACGACCTTGCCGTCTTTAACGACCACGAAGCTGGAACCGTTGACGTTGTATTTTTTCATTTTCTCGGCAAAGACAGGATCGGCAAACGCCTCTACTTCCTTCGCGTCGACAGGTCCTTGGACGGAACCTTGACCGGGCTGCGCAGACTCGGGCGGTTTGGCGGCCGGTGTATCGGGCGTACAAGCCGTAAAAATAGATGAAGACAGAACGAGCAGGGCAAGACTTGCGTGGCGTACGGTTTTTTTCATGGTTCATTCTCCTTTTTCGTATCGTTCTTTGTGTGACCGCTGTGTGTTTCGGTTCAGGCAAGGAGTGCCATTGAAAAACGGCGCCTCCTTTCCTTGATGTCCCCAGCATCCCAGACTTCCCGTCACAGCGGCCAGTGAGTATCCGTCGGGGGTTCGTCACTTATTCTGATGGAAATGTCATATGACATTTGCTCACTGGCGGAGCTGACAGCAGGCGGTTTAGGATACAAGCAGCCGGGAGGGCACCGTGCACAACGAAATCAAAAGAACGAACAAGAAAGGACCGAGGTTCCATGAAAAAAGAAATCGTGCAAAGTCTGCAAGATTTTTATTTTTTGCTGCTTACTTTCGTTACAGGAGTGTTTTACTTTTGCTTCTACCTGGTCAGCTTGGTATTCAGCCTGAGCATGGCTTTTACCCTGGTCGGGCTGCCGATGATCACCTATGTCATGCGCAGTACGCGCACGTTTGCCCGATATGAAAGAATTCAAACCAAAATCTACACGGATCTTTCCATTGAGCCTTACGAGCGGCCGCAAAAAAGTGAAGGCTCCGTATGGCAGCAGGCGAAAGAAGAGCTTGCGGACCGCCGGAACTGGACCATCATCGGCTGGCTGATGCTGAAATTTCCGCTTGGCCTGCTTGCCCTTCTTTTAGCCGTGCTGTGCTACATTGCGCCTGTCATCTTCATTCTGGTTCCGCTTGCGGTTCCGTACGTAGATATCAACTTTGCGGGAATGCCGGTGGATACCTTCGTAAAATCCCTCTTCGTGATGGCCGGGGGTGTTCTGCTCGCTTATGCAGGGGCAAAACTGGGCCGGAGCTCGGCGCTGCTGGCCGGGCGCTACATTCGGCAGATGTTCGAACAGCTTCACGCGTAGACAGCCGCAGCTTGCCGTGGCATAGTAAGGACAAGAACAACCGGGCGGCAAGCAAGGCAGCCAGACAAAGAGGTGATGGACATGTTCGATGCGGTCAAGCAGTGGTTCTGGTACGAATGGGCTCTCTTTATCATTCGTATATTGGTCTCTTTCTCCACAATAATTACGACCGTGCAATTTCAAAATGACTTAAACCTTCCCCTGTGGCTGGTTCTGTGCTGGGAAATCTCCGCTTTCTCGGTTCCATGGATTTTGCTGCAGGTGAATTCGACGGCGTATGTCGTTCTCGAGCTGATTTTGTCCGGAGGAGTCAGCCTCTATTTAACTTCGTTATTTCCCGAGGCCTATTTGACCTTTCTCGTACCCGCCGCCTTGATCGCAGCCAACAGTGCGGACAAAACATACCGCTGGACGGGTCCGGCGGCCGTTCTGCTGGTGCCTCTGGTGATGGTTGAATTCTCCGAACAAACGAAGCCGTTTTGGGAAATGATGTCTCAAATCGCGCTGGCTTATGCGATCGGATACGCGTTCAATTTGTTGATGGTGAATTACCGGCAAAATGAAATTATCCGCAGCCAGAACAGCGTTCTGGAGCAGTACATGTCCCAAGTGGAGCGAGTCACCCTGCTTGAAGAACGGAACCGGCTCGCCAAGGATCTGCACGACACGATGGGGCATTCATACACTTCGCTCATTATGGGATTGGAAACGCTGCGCCCGGATATCGCGACGGAGGAGGGCGAGCATAAGCTGGAGGCCCTCCTGGCCGTGACGCGCAAAAGCATGGGAGAAGTGCGGGACTTCCTGCACGGAATGGGCGCCCCGGAGGAGATGTCCTCTCTCCGGCAGGCGCTTGAGCAATTGGCGCGCGAATTCGAGGCCAGTGCGGGGGTGACCGTAAGCCTGCGGGTGCTCGGGGAGGAAACTGCCCTGCCTCAGCAGGCGAAGATGACCTTCTACCGCTGCCTGCAGGAAGCGTTCACGAATGCGGTGCGGCACGGCAGGGCAACGGAGATTCAGGCGGCGCTGCAGTTCGAGCCCCGGCAGACCCGGCTGGAAGTGCGGGATAACGGCGAGGGCAGCGAGTCTCTGCCGGAGGGCTTCGGCCTGAGGGCAATGAAGGAGCGGGCCGCAAGCCTGCAGGGGCAGGTCTCCGTCTATTCGGAGAAGGGCGTGGGAACGACCGTGACGTGCACCCTGCCGCGCCAGGCGGAGCCGGGAGGAGAAATGATCCGCCTGCTGATTGCCGACGATCAGGCGTTCATCCGCGAAAGCCTCCGGACCCTTCTGCAGGGACAGAAGGATATGACCGTTGCGGGGCTTGCCGGAGACGGCGAGCAGGCGGTGGAGCTTTGTGCGGAGCTGGAGCCCCATCTGGTGCTGATGGATCTGGATATGCCGAACATGGACGGCACTGCGGCCACACGGACGATCAAGCAGAAATGGCCGCATGTCCGGGTCGTCATCCTGACGACTTTCCAAGCGCCGGACAAAGCGCTAGAAGTGCTGCGCAGCGGCGCGGACGGCTATCTGCTCAAATCGATCGAGCCGAAGGAGCTGGCCGAGACGATCCGTCTCGTGCATCAGGGCGGCACGATGATCGCGCAGGATCTCTCGACGAAGCTGTTCGGCGAGCTGGGGGAAGCGGCCAAAGCTTCGGGGCGCAATGGCGTCTCCGGTACTTCCGAGCCGGCGGAAACGGCCGGACTGCCGGAGAAGACGGCCCCTGCCGGAGAGAGCTACGAGCTGACTCCGCGCGAAATCGAGATTTTGCGGATGCTGTCCAAAGGGCTCCGCTACAAGTCCATCGCTTCCAAGCTGTACTTGTCGGACGGAACGGTCCGGAACTATGCGTCCACGGTGTACGCCAAGCTTGGCGTGCGCAACCGGGAAGAAGCCGTGGAAAAGGCGGCGGAGGCCGGGCTTCTTTGAAGCCGTATCCGGAAAGGCTTTCGGTTCCGTGAGGAACCGGGAGCCTTTTTTGTCTAGAGGAATAAGGCTTGTCCCCCAGGCTCGTCTCAGGATGGGAAATCGCTCCGATTCCCGGCCCATTAGGTGTCCGTTTATACCAACCCGCCTTCGCCCGAATACAGTAACCATAGAGCGAGGAGGCGATTCTAATGCCCGTTAAAAACGGCAGCGACTATATAGAACGGATTAACCGGCATCTTCCCGACGTCTGGATTGCGGGAGAACGGGTGCGGGGATTGATTTCGGAGCATCAAGCTTTCAAGGGACTGATGGCGACACAAGCTTCCATGTATGATATGCAGCAGGCGGAGGAATGGCATGCGAAAATGACGTATGCTTCCCCTTCGACAGGGGACCCGGTCGGATTGTCCTTCCTGCAGCCGAAGACGAAGAAAGATCTTGCGCTGCGCAGGCAGATGATGCAAGCGTGGGCATCGGCCCATCACGGTTTCCTGGGGCGCGCTCCCGATTATATGAATACGGCCATAATGGCTTTCGCCGCAGCGGCAGGTCTGCTCGAGAAAGAAACCCCCGAATACGCGGATAACTTGAGGCGGTATTACGAATACTGCCGGGAAAACGACGTGACGCTCTCACACGTGTTCATTCAGCCGAAAGCGGCGAGAATGCCCGCTTTTCTCCGGACCTTCGAGGAAGACGCCGCCGCCCGGGTGGTCGAGAAGAATAAAGACGGGATCGTGGTCCGGGGCGCGTTCTTGCTGGATACGCAAGGGGCGACGTCGGATGAAATCCTCGTTTTTCCGGCCCCTTTTCCGTACGGGGGCGGCGAGGACAGTCCGCACGCGTTCGCTTTTGCGGTGCCGAGCAATCTGGCCGGCGTGAGCTTCGTATGCAGAGAGAGCTTCGTCGGGGGCGAATCGGCTTACAACTACCCCCTAAGCTCCCGGTACGAGGAAATGGATACGCTGGTCCTTTTCGAAGACGCGCTCGTGCCGTGGGACCGTGTATTTATATGCGGGGATGAAAGGATGGCCTGGCAGCTTGTGGAGGAAAGCCGGTTCCATATCCACGCCGGTATGCAGATCATGTGCAAAAACATCGCCAAAACGGAATTCATTCTGGGCACTCTTGAAAGAATGGTCGAAGCAGGAGGCCTCGACAGCCACAGCCATGTAACCGAGAAAGTAACGGAAGTTATCGTGGCTTTGGAGACGCTCAAGGCGCTCCAGGTTGCGGCGGAAAAAGGAGCATCCCGGGACAAATGGGGGAGTATGCTGCCCGACCCGAAGCCGCTTCTTGCGGCCAACTCCTATTTTCCGAAAGTGTATCCGCGGTTTGTGGAAATCATCCAGTTGATCGGAGCCAGCGGGCTGATCATGATTCCGGACGAAGCGGATTTCGGCACCGAGATCGGCGGGCAGCTGAACCTTTACATGAAAGGGATTGACCTGAGCGCCGAAGACAACGTGAAATTATCCCGGCTTGCATGGGAGCTTGGCGTCAGTGCGTTCGGCGGCAGGCAGGCGGTTTACGAGCGTTTTTTCTTCGGAAACGCTGCGGTTGTAGACGGACGTTTGTACAGCACCTATAAAGAACGGGAAGCGTTAGGACGCCGGGTTCAGGATTTCTTGTCGGGAAAAGACGGAAAGGGATTGGGTTAAGTTTTGCCGGTAAAAGTTGAAAAAAGTTTCGGCCCGGGCCGGGGCTTTTTTTGCTTTTTGGTTTTTTTTCTTTTATATTATTTATAGATCAATATTTTATTATTGAAGTAATTAAGAGAGCTAACGTTTGGAAAACATACAAGAGAGCCCCCTGCGGGGAGAGGCTGTCTACCATAAGAGGAGGATAACCTGTCATGATTATTATTCACGCGGCCATGCGGCTGCAGCCGGGCAAAGACGAGGCGTTTCTGAAAGAAATTCTTCCGCTCGTGGAAGCTTCGAGAGGCGAGAGCGGCAACGTTTCGTATGATCTGTACAAACATGCGGAGAAGGAGCATGCCTACACGATGGTGGAGATCTGGAAAGATCAGCAGGCTGTGGCCAGCCACAATTCCAGCGCTCATTTCAAGGCTTTCACCGGCCAAGCCGGCGAATTTCTTGCCGCTCCGCTGGATGTGAAAGTTTATGCGGCCGAGGCGGTAAAGGTGTAGAAGATGGTGCAAAACGAGCTGCCGCCTGTAGTTTACAGACGGCGGCTTGTTCCGTATACCGGGATAAAACGTTGCGGCGATCCTAAAGATGGATTACTATCGGGTTTGTGCACAGCCTGTACACATACACACATTTCATAAGCAGACGGCAAAGGAGAATCGCGTCATGTCCGCAAAAGTTATCCACCATATTTGCATTCAGACGAGCTGTTATGAACAATCACTCGCATTTTACCGGGATGCGCTCGGCTTCGAGATTGTGCAGGAAACGCCCGGTTTTCATACACGGGCTTATAATTCCTGGCTGCGGCTCGGCGAGTTTTATATCGAACTGCAAACCGGCAAGGCCGGTGAAGAGCTTCAGCCGGCGAATACGAGTTCGCGGGGAATCGTTCATTTTTGTCTATGGGCCGAGGATCTTGAAGAAGAGGTCCGCCGTTTGAAGGATTCCGGAGCGGAGTTCAGGCTTAAAAACGGCCGGGAAATTTATACGGTAGAGAACGGGAAGCTGTGCAAGCTGACGGCGCCCGAAGGAACGATCATCGAACTGAGGGATACGAAAGGGATCTGACCGGTAAAAAAGAAAGGCCCGCAGACGGGATATTCTGCGGGCCTTTCTTTTTTTGAGCAGGCTGCTACCTGATAAGGGCAGCGTGCCGCTCTTATTTTACTTCAACGATACGTCCTTCGACCTTCGGATTAACGGTTCCCTGCTTGATCAAGGATTCTTCCACGACATCGTAAAGCGTGAAGCCGGAGTCGAACACTTTCTTATTCTTCATCATGGCATAGCCGTCACCGCCGGCCGCGATAAAGTCATTCGTAGCCAGCTTGTAGGTCTTGTCCGGGTCAACCGGCTCGCCTTTCACTTTCAGCTCGACCACTCTTTCGCCGGCAGGCTTGCTGCGGTCGTAGGTGAACGTCATGCCGCCGATTTGCGGGAAGCGCCCTTCGCCGCTCTCCACTTTGCCGACTCCGTTTTCGAGTGCCGCTTTCAGCTCGCTGCCTGTAAGCTCCAGGACGACAAGAGTGTTCGGGAACGGGAGCACGTCGTACAGATTTTTCTTCGTGATGTCTCCGGCTTTCACTTGGGTCCGGATACCGCCGCCGTTAATAAGCGCAACATCGGCTTCCTGTCCGACGATCGTCTTCGTTTTGGCGAGCATGGCATCGGCGATCAGGTTGCCGAGATTGGTTTCCTTCGCGCGTACGAGGGTGCGTTCCCCGTCAAGCTGAACGTCGGTTTTGGCGATTTTCACATCAAGCTGTCCGTCTACACGGCCGACGATATCTTTAACCAGCTTCGCCATCTCGGCATCGGGCTCTACTTTCTCGTCATACTCGATCAGGCCGCCGGTAAAGCCGACAAGCTCCTTGTTGTAATAGTACAAGTCCGCGCGGCCCATTGATTTGCCGTATTCCCAGTCCTGTACGATGTACGTGCCGTTTACGAACTCCGGCTTCGTCAGTTGGGTGTGGGAGTGGCCGCCGATGATCAGGTCGATGCCGGGAACCGTCTTCGCCATTTCGCGGTCGACTTCGATGCCGTTGTGGCAGACGACGATGACGTGATCGACTTTCTTTTTCAGCTCGGGTACAAGCTGCTTCGCTACTTCGATAGGGTCCTTAAACTCCAGCGCCTTCACGTTGTTCGGATGAGTCACGATCGGTGTATCCGCGGTCGTAAAGCCGAGGATGGCGAATTTCTTGCCGCCGATTTCGGTATAATGGACCGGCTGGAGCAGCTCCGTGCCGTCTTCTTTTTTGAAAACGTTGGAAGAAATGATCGGATGATCGACCATACCTTTGAGCTTGAGCAACTGCTCGTATCCGAAGTCGAATTCATGGTTGCCCGCCGCCTGCGCGTCGTAATCGAGGTAGTTCAGAAGCGGCACGATGGACTCGCCCTTGAACAGGTTGGCGAAAACGGTTCCTTGGAAAGTATCGCCCGCATCCATCAGCATGAAATTAGGGTTTTCCGCCCGCATTTCTTTCACGAGCGTTGCGATTTTGGCGTAGCCGAACTCTTTCAGCGATTTGTTTTCTTCGATATGTCCGTGAACGTCGTTGGTATGTCCGATCGTAATATGTAAGGTGATGGCTTGGCCGAGGGCCTGCAGAAAATCTTTCCGGGATACGGAGTCGGCACCGGCCGTCAGTTTGATGTCATACCCGGCTTTTTTGGCGATTTCGGTAACGGCTGCGGCGCTGAGGACGGCGTCCGGCGTTTTTACTTCCGCTTCGCTCAGCAGTCCCTGCTTTTTGGCCCAGGACAGGGAAGCCGAAGCCCAGTGGGAAATTGAAGCGTCCGTCGTCAGAGAAGCTCCCTTGGAACGGGCGAGAATAGTAGCGAGCTCCGCTGTCGAAACACTGCGGTCCAGCGCCAGGCCGCCGCCTTCGTAGCCTTCGATGATCGCTTTCTTTTGCATCCAGTCGGTATGGCTGAGCTGGGGTGCCGTCTGGGCGTAAATCGACGTGGCTAGAATAGAAGATATGATTGCGCTTACAGATAAAGCCGAAACAAATTTGCCTTTGAACAAAAGAATTCCCCCTTAACAAAAGTAGACCCATTGTAACATGAGCCTTTGGGGGCAACAATAGAGGTATAGCGAACATAGTTTGTCAATTTGTGCACGGACGCCGCCGTAAACGCTCTCAAAAATGGTATAATGAAGAGAAGTGCTTATTGAATTCACGCTCATCTTTATTCATTTCCGGCCTGGATTGGTTTGATTTTCATAAAAGGATGTTTTATACTCAGGAAATGAAATGATGTCACTTTTATATTGAACATAATTTCATAATGCGAGGCAGGGAAAAGCTCCAATGGAAGATGAAAAGCTCAGAAAGATTATCGAGGTAGCCAAATTATACTACCAGCTGGACTATAATCAGAACCAGATTGCGCAAATGCTCGGCTTATCCCGTCCGACCGTGTCGCGTCTGCTGCAGCAGGCCAAGACAGAAGGAATCGTGAAGATTCACATCGCGGACCCTTCGGAAGATTGCGAGGCTCTTGCGGTTACCTTACGGGAGAAGTTCCATTTGAAAAAAGCGGTGGTCGCTTTCGTACCGACTTATGACGACGAAATCGTCAAGAAATTTATCGGCGAAGCGGCCGCGCAGTACTTGATGACCACGGTAAAAGACAAAGATATTATCGGGGCTTCGTGGGGAACCACGATGTATCAGGTGGCGGCGAACCTCCAGCAGAAGGGGCTGACGGATTCCCGCGTCGTGCAGCTGAACGGAGGCGTGAGCCATGCGGACATTACGATCTCTCCGTCTGAAATCATCTATCTGTTCAGCCGGGCGTTTCACGTTACGCCGTATTTCCTCTATCTCCCGGCTATCGTCGATCACAGTCTGGTCAAGCAGGCGATTCAGTCCGACCGGCATATCCGCCGCGTGCTGGATCTCGGAAAGCTGGCCAATATCGCGATCTTTACGGTCGGGCTGCCGGATGCCGAATCGGTGCTGATCCAGTCCAATTACATGACCGAGGAAGATTTGGAGATTATCCAGAGCAGAGCCGTGGGCGACATTTGCTCGCGATATTTCGACGATAAAGGGCAGATCTGCCATACCAGTCTGAACGACCGCACCATCGGCATCGAGCTGGAGGATTTAAAGGAGAAAGAACAGGCGATTCTCGTAGCCGGCGGAATGAGAAAGGTAAACGCCATTTACGGCGCGCTCCGCGGCGGCTATGCGAATACGCTCATCACCGACCAGATGACGGCCAAAGCGCTCATCGCCAAACATGACGGCGGGCAGACGGCAACAGCCTGACGGCGGGCCGACAGGATACGCGGCGCGCCCCGGCCGGGCTGTCTTGTACCGCATCAAACCAGGGGGACTTCATGAGATGACACAGACTACACAGACTAACCACGTATCGCAGGCGGCTGCCTATATTAAGGACAAGTTGCCCTATACGCCGCAGGTCGGCCTTATTCTCGGTTCTGGCCTCGGCGTTCTTGCCGATGAAATCGAGAATCCGGTCGTTATTCCTTATCACGAGATTCCCGGCTTCCCGGTATCGACGGTTGAGGGACATGCCGGCCGGCTCGTATGCGGAATGCTGCAAGGCAAGCCGGTTGTCGCGATGCAGGGACGCTTTCACTATTACGAAGGATACGCCATGAATAAGGTCGTCTTTCCCGTTTTCGTCATGAAGCAGCTCGGCGTGAGGACGCTTCTCCTGACCAATGCCGCGGGCGGGGTCGACGTAAGCCTGGAGCCGGGGGATCTGATGCTGATCTCCGATCACATCAACCTGATGGCGTCCAATCCGCTGATCGGACCGAGCGACGCGCAGCTCGGTCCGCGCTTTCCCGATATGTCGGAGGCTTACTCGAAAAGACTGCGCGAAGCGGCGCGCGAAACCGCCGGCTCGCTGAACATGAGCCTGAAAGAAGGCGTATACGCGGGCCTTACGGGCCCTTCGTACGAAACGCCGGCCGAAATCCGCATGGTGCGGGCGCTCGGCGGAGACGCGGTAGGCATGTCCACCGTGCCGGAGGCTATCGCCGCGAGCTATGCGGGGCTTGAAGTGCTGGGCATCTCCTGCATTTCCAACATGGCCGCGGGCATCCTGGAGCAGCCGCTTTCCCATGCGGAAGTCATGGAGACGACCGAGATGGTGCGCGCTAACTTCGTGGCGCTGATCAAAGGCATCATCGGCCGCAGCGACCTGTAGCGGCAGTCCGGCCGTCCCGGCCGGTACCCTCAAGGAATCCTGGATATTGCCGTCCAGGATTCTTTTTTGCGCCCGGAAAAGGGAGCGGAACGTTTTGCAAGAAGGACGGCATAAAAATAGAATAGACAGATGTAAAATAAATTTCAAATTAATATTTACATATGTTCATGTCAAACCTATAATAGGTGTAATGTATTCCGGTTTCACAAATACTAGCCCCTGACAGCGGGTTTCATGCCTTACTTTTTTCTACAACTTAGACAAGTCTGGAGAGATGGTTTTGAATACAGCCTATGTGAACGGTCACTTTTTTACGATGGATGAAAGCAGCCGGCAGTACAAAAGCGGAATGATGGCCGTCAGCGGCGACACGATCGATTATATCGGCGATCATTCCGAACAGCGGCTGGCCGCGGCGGACCGGGTCGTCGATCTGGGCGGCAAATGGGTTATGCCCGGCCTCGTCAATGTCCACTCCCATATCGTGATGACCATCCTGCGGGGAATCGGCGACGATATGCTGCTGAAGCCGTGGCTGGAGACGAAGATTTGGCCGATGGAAGCCAAGTTTACGCCGGAGATCGCGTCTGTCAGCACCCGGCTCGGCATTCTGGAGATGCTGAAGTCGGGCACGACGACCTTCTCGGATATGTTCAATCCGAACGGCATCGACCTGGACGGCATCATGCAGGAAATTGCCGATACGGGCATCCGCGGCGCATTCTCGCATACGATTTTCAGCCTGGGTACGGAGCGGCAGCAGCGGGACAACATCGCCGGCGCGGAGCGGTTCGCGAAACAGTACCGCACGTTCGCGGACGGACGTCTGACAACGATGATTGCGCCCCATAGCCCGTATGCGTGCACGCCGGCGGCGCTGGAGGAAAGCGCGCGGATCGCGGCCGAGAACGGCCTGATGGTGCACATCCACGTGTCGGAGACGGATCTGGAGATCCGCGACATCGAGAGCCGCTACGGCGTGCGCCCCGTGGAGCACCTTCGCCGCCTGGGCCTGTTCGACCGGCCGACTGTGATGGCTCACGGAGTCGTTCTTAATGAGGAAGAAAGAGCGATTCTTCATCACTATGATGTGCGGGTGGCTCATAATCCGATCAGCAACTTGAAACTGGGATCGGGAGTGGCGGACGTTGCCGCGCTTCTGGAAGCGGGAGTCAAGGTCGGCATCGCCACGGACAGCACCGCCTCCAACAACAACCTCGATATGTTCGAGGAGATGAGGACAGCGGCCCTGCTGCAGAAAGGGATTTACAAAGACGCGAGCAAGCTTCCCGCCGAAACGGTGCTGGCGCTGGCTACACGTGTCGGAGCCGATGTTATCGGCATGGGCCATACGGGATCGCTGGAGCCGGGGAAGAAGGCGGATTTTATCACCATAGATCCGTCGGACAAGCCGCATCTTCAGCCGCTGGAACAGGCGTTTTCGCATTTGCTCTACGCCGCGAGCGGACGTGACGTCTGCGATGTGTATGTCGGCGGAACAGCCGTTGTGCGCGACGGAAGCTGCCTGACGATCGACGAAGAAAAGATCTTGGCGGAGGCCAACCGTCTGCAGGCTGAGCTGCGCTAAATCCGCTGCGCGGACTGCGGTTGACTGACGGGGCAGAGTGGAGGAATAGAAGTGATTCGGGGTCTTAACCGGTATTTTCAAGTGGAAGCCCACGGGACGACGTGGAAAAGAGAGCTGATGGCAGGCCTCACCTCGTTCTTTACGAGTGCGTACATTATGCTCGTCAATCCCCTTATCCTGCAGGATACGGGGATGCCGCTGAGCGCGGGAGTACTTGCCACCATTGCGGCGACCGTTATCGGCTGTCTGATGATGGCCCTATGGGCAAATGCGCCTATTATTGTCATTCCCGGCATGGGGCTGAACGCGTTCTTTACCTACACGATCGTCCAGTCGCTGGGACTTTCCTGGCAGCAGGCGCTTGCCGTTGTCGTCGTGTCGGGTGTCATTTTCCTGCTTGCGAGCGTGTCGTCGTTCGGCAGCAAAATTTTATCGGCGGTACCCGCGTCGCTGAAGCACGGGATTACCGCGGGAATCGGCCTTATGCTTACGTTTATCGGCCTTCAGAAAGGCCATATCATTCAGCCCGATTCCGTCAACTACGTGGCACTCGGCAGTTTTACGAGTCCGGTCACGCTGGCGACGCTTATCGGACTGGCAGTTACGTTCATGCTGTTTGTCCGCAACATAAAAGGAAGCCTGCTCATCGGAATCGGGTTTACGAGCATACTGACGCTCGGACTCGCAGGTACAGGAGATGTGGCCGATAAAGCGGTCGATCTGAAGGCTTACGGGCAAGTCCTGGGAGCCGCCGATTTCAGCGTCATGCAGATTCCGTTCTGGATCGCGGTCTTTTCCATGACGATGATCGTCCTGTTCGAGAACATGGGTCTGCTCAGCGGCATGCTGCCGGATAAGGAAAAGTTCCCGAAGGCTTACCGGGTCGTGGCGGTGTCCACGATCGTGTCCGGCTTCTTCGGGACCAGTCCGACCATCGCTTCGGCCGAAAGCACATCCGGCATTTCCGAAGGCGGCCGGACAGGCATCCCTCCGCTCGTAACGGCGGTCCTGTTCCTGCTCTCCGCCCTGGCGCTGCCCGTCATCGGGCTGATTCCCGGCAATGCCGTCGCGCCGGTGCTCATGATTATCGGAGCGCTGATGATGATGAGCGTGAAGGATATTCCGTTCAACGATTTCTCGGAATATTTGCCCGCGTTTCTCATCGTGGTGTGCATTCCGCTGACGTCCAGCATCGCGGACGGTCTCGCTTTCGGCTTCATCGCGTATCCTCTGACGAAGGCGGCCATCGGCCAGTGGAGAAAATGCTCGCCTCTGCTGTACGCGATTGCCGCGCTCTTTGTCCTGAACTTCGTGGCTTCCGCCGTGTTCGTACATTAAACAGAGGAGCCTGCATCGCGAAACAGGGAAATCCGTATCGCGCGCAGCTCCCGGCTAGGGGGGGGGTTGGCCTCCCATGACTTGTGGCCAACCACGCAGTACGGCCGCTTCACGCTTGCGGACCCGGCTCCCTTCTGTCCGGGAAGCGCTGCGTCGACAGCAGCGGCACCCTAAAAAGCCTGACGATACTTGGTATCGTCAGGCTTTTTTGCATGTGAAGAAGCCTCCGGGCTCGGAGCGAACGACCTAAGAAGTCCAGCGTCCCGGCCCTGGCGTCGGCAGGATGGCTGCGGAGTGGCTGAACTGGCACCGGCTTCGTTTTTTTGCGGCCGCATAAGAAGATGGAACGGCTTATTGGAATGTCTGTCCCACAGAGGCCCTTACATTTGGTACAATAAGGGAAAAGGGGGCAGGTTCCCTTGAAAACAGGCTCTGCCTGCCTCGGTTAAGCCGACAACATCGATTATTGGGGATATGAGATGGACATTTATGCGATAAACATACGTTTCGACGAAGAAGAGACTGTACAGCATGCGGACCGGCTCATGGTCCATCTGTCGGAGGAGAAGCGGGCCAAGGCCCAAAGGTTCCACCGGATGGAGGACCGGGTGAGGGCGGTTGCCGCGGATGCCCTTGCGAGATGGTGCCTGTGCCGGAAAATGGCCGCCGCTAACCCGGAGCTGCGCTTCGGGACGAATGCCTACGGCAAGCCGCATGTGACCGCGCCCCGTACCGGCGTCCATTACAACGTGACGCATTCGGGCTGCTGGGTCGCGGCGGCCGTTTCCGAAACGGAAGTCGGCATTGACGTGGAGCAGATCCAGCAGGTGGATCTGGATATTGCCGAACGCTTTTTTTCTGCCGCGGAGAAAGCCGACCTCTTCAGCCTCCCTCCGGAGGAGCGGCTGGATTATTTCTTCGATCTGTGGACGCTGAAGGAGAGCTACATCAAAGCGGTCGGCAAAGGCTTGTCGATTCCGCTGGACTCTTTTGCCATCCGCAAGAGGGCAAGCGGCGTGTTCGAGCTGGAGCCGCAGCCGACCCATGCTTTCAAGCAGTATGAGCTTGACGGGCCTTACAAATTGTCCGTTTGCTCGACTTTGGACAATTTTCCGGATGAAGTTACCTTGCTGCGTCTGGAAGATCTGGTGTTTGAATAGCAAGAGAACCCTCCGGCAGGAGGCTTCTCCA
The DNA here is from genome assembly GCF_058269095.1 of Paenibacillus sp. JNUCC 35. Lineage (NCBI taxonomy): Bacteria > Bacillati > Bacillota > Bacilli > Caryophanales > Paenibacillaceae > Paenibacillus > Paenibacillus sp. JNUCC 35. The sequence goes on from NZ_CM177771.1 coordinate 692,819, forward strand.
CAAATAAAACACCGCATAAGCCTCCCAGCCCCGCCAGGGAGCGAAAAGCTGCCGGATCTCTTCGAGAGCCGGCTTTTGCGTGCGGTGCAGGAGCTGCTTCAGCGCGTTGTGGAGCCCCGCGTCCCCGATCGGGAAAGCGGCCGGGTTCCGCAGGCAGCGCATCAGCACGTAATGCGCGGTCCACGGACCGATGCCGCGGATGGCGAGCAGGGTGCGCTCGGCATCCGCGTAGGACCCGGAAGCAAGAAGCGCCTCCTTCGATAGCGTGCCGCTGTCCATCAGACCCGCCACATGGAGGATGTACTCGGCTTTCTTGCCGGTGAATTGGAGCTGCCGCAGCTCTTCCACGCACACGTCCGCCAGGTCCCTCGGTTTCGGGAAAAGCCAGTAGGTGCGGCCTTCCCAAACCAGCTTTTTGCCGTAGTTCTCCACAAGCCTGCGCTTGAGCGTATAAGCGAACGTTAAATTAATCTGCTGCCCGGCGATCGCCCAGCAGAGGGCTTCGAACAAATGCGGTACGCCGATGATGCGGAGCCCGTAATACCCGGAAGCTAACGGACCGAGCAGTGGATCGGACTGCGCGGCCGCATAGAAGGGCGTCATGTCTCTGGCGAGGTCCATCCATTCCGCCGTGTAGGCCACCGCTTCCCGGACGGCGTCCGGATCTGCGGGCGGGCCCTGCAAAAACCGGAGCTGGAGCCGGCCGGGACCCGGCTCGCTGATTTCGGCCGGAAGCAGTTCTTTCCCCGCTTCGAGCAGCTTGTAAATGCGGCCGCTCTCCACGCTGTGAAGGCATTCAAGGGGGGAGCGCGTCAGGTACAGAAGCGTTTCCGGGTAACTGAACGCCGCCGGAGTCTCGATCTGCGCGATTCCCGTCTGTTCGTCAAAACTGAAAACGGGCGTGTCCTTTTGCCGTATAGTCATGGAATCCCTCCAGTCTGAGCAGCTCTTCTTTGACCTGAAGGCCTCCTCTGAAACCGGTGAGCGTCGCATTTTTGCCGATGACGCGGTGGCAGGGCACGATGATGGGAACGGGATTGGCGCCGTTGGCCGTACCGACCGCTCTTACGGCTGCGGGACTGCCCACGCTGGCCGCAATGTCGGAGTAGCTGCGCGTCTCGCCGAACGGAATTTCGGCAAGAGCCTTCCAGACGGAAGTCTGGAAGGCCGTGCCCCGCATATCGAGCGGAACGTCGAATTGCTGGCGGTTCCCTTCGAGATACTCCTTTAATTGAAGGAGATAGCCGGCCATCCGTTCTTCGTCTTCGATCAGCACGGCTCCGGGAATCTGCCTGGCGGCCCAGCTTTCCAAAGTGTCCAGACTCTCGGACGGCCACGTAATGCGGCACAATCCCCGGTCTGTGGCGGCTACGTATAAAGGTTTGTTCCGGAAAAGGGGATGCACCAGGGCCGCCCAATAAATTTCGGTTGTCGCCGAAAGAGTGTTCATTTTAGTTGCCTCCTGCTTGTCTCGGTTTGTCTTGAACTGAATTGAACTGAATTAACTTGAATTGAATTGGTTTTACTTTGGCTTCGGTACTCACTCAGGAGTTTCGGGCATTCTGTTCTCTAAATTCATTCGGCGTACAGCCGGCAGTTTTATGAAAGACCGCGGAGAAATGAGAAGCGCTGCGGAACCCGACTGCCGCGGCGATTTCGCCGATAGGCTGTTCACTCCGTGCAAGCCTGTGCTTCGCTTCCTCCATGCGGATAAGAAGAAGCTGGCGCGAGGGACTGATCCCGGTCGTCCGTTTGAACGTCCGCTGCAGATGATAAGGGCTCATGTTCAGCTCGGACGCAAGCCCGTGTAGCGTCAGATTTTCGCCATAGCGGGTGCGGATCAGGCCGAGTACGGTTTCCGCCAGTTCCGCATCGGGTCCGTGGGGACTCGGATTCTCGGGCTTGCACCTTTTACAGGGGCGGAACCCGGCTGTCAGAGCTCCTTCGATGCTATCGTACACCCGCACATTTTCGGGCTTGGGAGTCCGGGACCGGCAGGATGGCCTGCAAAAAATGCCCGTAGACGTAATGCCCACATAATACTGCCCGTCGTGACGAGTATCTCTGCTTAAAATCGTCTCGTAGACGGATTTGAAAATAGCGTCCTCGTTCATCCGTTAACCGCACCTCCTTCTCTTAACATTATAAACTTCCGTCCGGTGCTTGATAATAGGAGTGAAATAGGACAGCAAAAATTCGCTAAGACTTTGAATGTGCGAGAATCTGGAAGCAAAAGAGGGATATAGACCTTGATCGGCCGTGCCGTCCGGTTTTCCTCGGCTCTGCTTTCCACTATAATGAAGGAAGATTTTGTACAAAAAGGATGGAGGAGATCAGACAATGAAACGCATAGCGGTTTTCTGCGGATCAAGCAACGGAGCATCTGAAGTCTACAGGGAAGGGGCCGTAAGGCTCGGTCGCGAGCTTGCGGAGCAGGGTCTCGCACTCGTATACGGAGGCGCCAGTGTCGGGCTGATGGGAGCTGTGGCCGATGCGGTTCTGGAAGCCGGAGGCGAGGTTATCGGGGTTATCCCGAAAATGCTCGAGAACCGGGAAATTTCCCATCACGGCCTGACCGAACTGATCGTCGTCGATTCCATGCATGAGCGCAAAGCGAAAATGGCGGACCTTGCGGACGGATTTATGGCCCTACCGGGAGGACCGGGTACGCTGGAGGAGTTTGTGGAAATTTACACGTGGGGGCAGCTCGGTCTTCACCGGAAGCCGTTCGGGCTTGTCAATCTCAATCATTATTACGATCCCCTCGTCGCCCTCTTCGACCGGATGAATCAGGAGCAGTTTATGCAGGACAAGTACCGCTCGATGGTGCTGGTGGACGAAGACCCGGCCAAGCTGCTGGAACAGTTTGCTTCCTACAAAGCTCCGGAAGTCAAAACTTACATAAAGAACGATCAGACCTGAAATTTCAGGCATCCTTAGTAAAACGTACCGAAAAGAAGCATACTAGAGTCGTTTACGGCCTTCTTGGTGAAGAAGACTGTAAGGGGCTCTTTTTTATGCCCGGAAAAAGAGCGTAAGAAGTCTAAAGACACAAAAACGACATGAACATAATTTTACGATGTGTTTTACATATGTTCATGCGTGTGCTATCATGAAGGCATGAAATTCCTAAACACATTGTCTTTTTAAAAGGGCATGATAACTCATAATCAAGGAGTGTAAACACATGAGCATAGCCGGAATGATCGATCACACGCTGCTTCGCGCAGACGCGACAAAGGCTGAAATCACCAAGCTGACGGAAGAGGCGAAAAAGTACGAATTCGCGTCCGTCTGTGTAAATCCGACTTGGGTTGCCTATGCGGCCGAACAGCTCTCGGGATCGCCCGTGAAAGTTTGTACGGTCATCGGATTCCCTCTAGGCGCCACGACGTCTGCCGTGAAAGCGTTTGAAACGAAGGATACGATCGCAAACGGTGCCGGAGAAGTCGACATGGTCATCAACATCGGCGCCCTCAAAGCAGGCGACGATACGCTGGTGGAAAGCGACATTAAAGCCGTTGTCGACGCGGCCGCGGGCAAGGCACTGGTGAAAGTCATCATCGAAACGAGCCTTCTTACGGACGAAGAAAAAGTGCGCGCAAGCAAGCTGGCGGTTAAAGCTGGAGCGGACTTCGTGAAGACGTCCACCGGGTTCTCGACTGGCGGAGCGACACCTGCGGATGTAGCGCTGATGCGCAAAACCGTCGGTCCCGACGTAGGCGTCAAAGCATCGGGCGGCGTACGCAGTCTCGAGGATATGAACGGCATGATCGAAGCCGGGGCAACCCGCATCGGGGCTAGCTCGGGCGTTAAAATCATGGAAGGCGGCCAGTCCACTTCTTCCTACTAAACCCTGACCTTTGAGGAGGACGGATCCATGAAAGACCAGCTGATACAAGAAGCAATCGAAGCCCGCAAGCATGCCTATGTGCCTTATTCGGGCTTCCAGGTCGGAGCGGCCGTGCTCACGGGCGGGAAGGTTTACCGGGGATGCAACGTTGAGAATGCATCCTACGGTTTAACCAACTGCGCGGAGCGGACAGCTATTTTTAAAGCAGTTTCGGAGGGCGAAGGCGGGCACAAGCTCGAAGCTATCGCCATCGTGGCGGACACGGAAGGACCGGTATCGCCATGCGGCGCATGCAGACAGGTTATCGCCGAATTCAGCGACCGGAATACGAAGATTTACTTGACCAATCTTCACGGCAATACCGAAGAATGGACGATCGACCGGCTGCTCCCGGGAGCTTTTCAAGCCGATGACATGGAAAAAAAGTAAAAATCAATATGAAACTTCTTTTTGTAAACTAAATGTAAGCGCTTAATAGTTTTTCAGGTTCAGAGAACTGTGCCTGCAATCAAATCTGCTAATGCTGAGCAACCATTGGGGGAACCACTAACATGAAATATTTAGTTGCTATTCTGGGCGTGCTTGTCGTGTTCGGGCTTACTTACGCCGCCAGCAACAATCGTCACAAAATTCGATACCGTCCGCTGTTCGTCATGATCGCCCTGCAGGTGGTCCTGGCTTTCGCCCTTCTGAATACAAGCGTGGGCGAATTTCTGATCCGCGGTTTCGCAAGTGTATTCGAATCGCTTCTCGCCTATGCGTCCGAAGGGATCAATTTTGTGTTCGGTGGCATAGCGAACGACAAGACGTCTCCGTTCTTCCTGAACGTGCTGCTTCCTATCGTATTCATTTCCGCATTGATCGGGATTTTGCAGTATACTAAAATTTTGCCGTTTATCGTCAAATACATCGGTCTGGTGCTCAGTAAGGTCAACGGCATGGGTAAGCTTGAATCTTACAATGCCGTGGCATCTGCTATACTGGGTCAATCGGAAGTATTCATTTCGGTGAAGAAACAAATCGGCCTGCTGCCGAAACACCGGCTGTACACGCTTTGCGCTTCGGCCATGTCCACGGTTTCGATGTCCATCGTCGGAGCTTACATGCAGATGATCGAGCCGAAGTTTGTCGTAACGGCGCTGGTATTGAACCTGTTCGGCGGATTTATTATCTCGTCGATTCTTAACCCTTACGTGGTTACGAAGGAAGAAGATATTCTTGAAGTGCAGGAAGAAGAAAAGCAGTCTTTCTTCGAAATGCTGGGAGAATACATTCTCGACGGTTTTAAAGTCGCCATTATCGTGGCGGCCATGCTGATCGGTTTCGTGGCCCTGATCGCCTTGATCAACGGTATTTTCAACGGCATTTTCGGCATCTCGTTCCAGTCTTTGCTCGGGTATATTTTCGCTCCGTTCGCGTTTGTAATGGGCGTGCCTTGGGCCGAAGCGGTCGAAGCCGGAAGCATTATGGCAACCAAGATGGTATCCAACGAGTTCGTCGCCATGCTCGACCTTGCCAAACATACGACAATGTCCCCGCGGACTGTCGGAATCGTATCGGTGTTCCTCGTTTCCTTCGCGAACTTCTCTTCCATCGGGATCATCGCCGGTGCGGTTAAAGGGCTTCACGAAAAACAGGGCAACGTTGTGGCCCGTTTTGGTTTAAAATTACTGTATGGAGCTACATTGGTCAGCGTCCTGTCGGCTACGATTGCGGGGCTGTTCCTGTAAGCTGAATAGGAAAGGAAGCGAGAAACATGACTATGTTTAAACGGATTCACCTGATTGTACTGGACTCGGTCGGTATCGGCGAAGCGCCGGACGCCGCTAAATTCGACGACTTCGATGTCGATACCCTGGGACATATCGCCCGGGAGAGGGGCGGCCTCAACATGCCGAACATGGCCAAGCTGGGCCTCTCCAACATCCGTCCGATCGAAGGCGTGCCTGCGGCGGACAAGCCGCTGGCTTACTATACGAAGATGCAGGAAGCGTCGAACGGGAAAGATACGATGACCGGGCACTGGGAGATCATGGGCCTGAACATCGCAACGCCTTTCCGCGTGTTCCCGGACGGCTTCCCGGATGAGCTGATCGGGCGCATCGAAGAGAAAACCGGCCGCAAGGTGATCGGCAACAAGCCGGCCAGCGGCACCGAAATCATCGACGAGCTCGGTGAGGAGCACGTGAAAACCGGAGCGCTTATCATTTACACGTCCGCGGACTCCGTGCTGCAGATTGCCGCCCACGAAGACGTCGTGCCTCTGAAGGAACTTTACGAAATTTGCGAGTTCTGCCGCGAAATTACGCTGGAAGATCCGTATATGCTGGGACGCATCATCGCTCGCCCGTTCGTCGGCGAAGCCGGCAGCTTCAAACGGACGGCCAACCGTCACGATTACGCCTTGAAGCCTTTCGGGCGCACTACGATGAACGAGCTGAAAGACAAAGGCTTCGACGTGATCGCGCTCGGCAAAATCTCCGACATCTACGATGGCGAAGGCGTTACGAAAGCGGTCCGGACCGTTTCCAACATGGACGGGATGGACAAGCTGGTGGACACGCTCGGCGAGTCCTTCACCGGACTCAGCTTCTTGAACCTCGTCGATTTCGACGCTCTCTACGGCCACCGGCGTGATCCGCAAGGGTACGGACAGGCGCTGGAGGATTACGACGCCCGCCTGCCGGAAGTGTTCGCCAAATTGACGGACGAGGATCTGCTGATCGTCACGGCCGACCACGGCAACGATCCGACTTACCGCGGAACGGACCATACACGCGAATACGTGCCGCTGCTCGTTTACTCGCCGCGTTTTGCGGATGGCGGCAAAGAGCTGCCGCTGCGCCGCACGTTCGCCGATATCGGCGCTACCGTAGCGGACAACTTCGGTGTCACGCTGCCCGCCCACGGCACAAGCTTCCTGACGGACTTGAAATAAACCGGGACGATAAGCCGTCCCTTCTATCCTTATTTATAACGGAGGTATACGTTCATGAGCGTTCATATTGGTGCAAAACCGGGCGACATCGCCGAAACGATCCTGCTGCCGGGCGACCCGCTGAGAGCGAAGTATATCGCGGAAACTTACTTGTCCGACGTAATCTGCTACAACGAAGTCCGCGGCATGCTGGGCTTTACGGGCACGTATCAGGGCAAGCGGGTTTCGGTGCAGGGATCGGGCATGGGGATTCCGTCGATCAGTATTTACGTCAACGAGCTGGTCAGCCAGTACGGCGTCAAAAACCTGTTCCGCGTCGGCACGTGCGGAGCCATGCAGGAGCATGTCCGGGTCCGCGATGTGATCCTGGCCCAGGCGTCCTGCACGGATTCGAGTGCGAACCGCCATGTTTTCGGCGGCTTCGACTACTCCCCGATCGCGAGCTTCCCGCTGCTTAAGGCCGCTTACGAGCGCGGTGTGGAGAAGGGGCTTAAGCTTCATGTCGGCAACATTTTCAGCTCCGACATCTTCTACCGCGACGACAAGACGGTCGTGCAGAAGCTGATGGATTACGGCGTGCTCGGCGTTGAGATGGAGACGACCGCCCTTTACACGCTGGCAGCCAAATTCGGCGTGAACGCTCTGACGATTCTGACCGTGAGCGATCACCTTCTGACTGGCGAGGAAACGTCGTCGGAAGAACGGCAGACGACCTTCAACGAGATGATGGAAGTGGCTTTGGATACGGCGGTTTCGCTGTAGGACGTTACTAAAGATATTAAGACAGACGGATGACGGATAAACGGGACACAGGTTTAGATCTGGCACCCCCGTGAATAGGAATTAGTTAAGAGTACTTACTGGTAAAGCGAGGAGAAAAGACGATGAGAATGGTCGATTTGATTGCGAAGAAGCGTGACGGCAAAGAACTGACGACGGAAGAAATCAACTTTATTATCGAAGGTTACACGAAAGGGGATATTCCCGACTATCAGGTCAGCGCACTGGCGATGGCGATCTACTTCAAGGACATGACGGCGCGCGAGCGGGCCGATCTGACGATGGCAATCGTCAACTCCGGCGAAACGATTGACTTGTCCGCGATTGAAGGCGTCAAGGTAGACAAGCACTCCACGGGCGGAGTGGGCGACACGACGACCCTGGTGCTGGCTCCGCTCGTAGCGGCTTTGGATATTCCCGTTGCGAAAATGTCCGGACGCGGTCTGGGCCACACCGGCGGCACGATCGACAAGCTGGAAGCTATCGAAGGCTTCCACGTGGAGATCTCCAAGGACGAGTTCGTGAGCCTGGTGAACGAACACAAAATCGCTGTGATCGGGCAGACCGGCAACCTGACGCCTGCCGACAAGAAGCTGTACGCTCTTCGCGACGTGACGGCGACCGTAGATTCCATCGCGCTCATCGCCAGCTCCATCATGAGCAAGAAAATCGCCGCAGGCTCGGACGCTATCGTGCTCGATGTCAAAACGGGCGCAGGCGCGTTTATGAAAACTCCCGAGGACGCGAAAGAACTGGCGCACGCCATGGTCAGCATCGGAAATAACGTAGGCCGCAAGACGATGGCCGTTATTTCCGATATGAGCCAGCCGCTCGGCGCCGCCATCGGCAACGCGCTGGAAGTGCGGGAGGCTATCGATACGCTGCGCGGCCATGGGCCGAAGGATCTGGAAGATCTCTGCCTCGCCCTGGGAAGACAAATGGTCTTCCTGGCAAACAAAGCTTCTTCCCTGGAAGAAGCCGAAGCGAAGCTCAAAGAAGTAATCCGCAACGGCAAGGCGCTGGAGAAATTCAAGGAGTTCATCGCCAACCAGGGCGGGGATGCGTCGGTCGTGGACGATCCCGAGAAGCTGCCTAAAGCGAAGTTCCTGATCGAAGTGCCGGCACGCGAAGACGGTGTCGTAGCCGAAATCGTCGCCGATGAAATCGGTACGGCGGCTATGCTGCTCGGAGCGGGACGCGCCACGAAGGAATCGGAGATCGATTTGGCCGTCGGCCTTATGCTGAACAAGAAGATCGGCGAGAATGTTAAAGCGGGCGAATCCCTCGTAACGATCCACGCCAACCGTGAAAACGTGGACGATGTGATCGCTATGATTTACGACAACATCCGTATCTCGGACCATGCCGAATCTCCTGTTCTTATTCACGATATCGTGACAGAGTAGGGTCCGCGAGAAGCCTGGAATTTTACAGAATTACGGCTGATTGAAAAAACGGCTTCAGTCCGGCCGCAGGCCGAAGAAACCGCCGCATCGGGAATGCGGCGGTTTTTTGCGTTTGCGTGGCTGAGTTGCGGGGGGCTGAAATAGAACGGCTTGGCTTCTTTGTTTGGGGGTTGACAACAATTGGAATGGGGAATAGAATGAACGAATTGATAGTGAGTACTAACAAACATAACGATCATTTGTTTTCCTTAACGGGAAGAAACATACAGATAACAGAAGGAGGGGAAAGCATGAGCGGCAGCTCATCCTCAAGCAGCTCAGACAAACTGCTGCTGGCGGCTATCGATCTCATAGCGGATAGAGGCTATAAATGCGTCACCACCAAAGAAATCGCCGCTGCTGCGGGACTGAGTGAAATGACGCTGTTCCGGCACTTCGGAAGCAAGCAGAATTTGCTCGAATCCGCCTTCGACCGGTTTCATTACGCTGGGGAGATGCAGAAGCTTTTTACGGAAAAGCTGGTATGGGAGCTGGAAACCGATCTTCTCCTGATCAGCCGGACCTACCACGAAATCATGAACCGAAACCGCAAAATGATCCAAATCAGCCTGAGAGAATCGGGAAGCCTGCCCGGTTTCCGGGAAAAGACACAGAGGCATCCCCGCCATTTAAGAGAGTTTTTGACGGACTATTTCGTGAAGATGACGGAGCGGGGAAAAATGGTCTCGACCAATCCCGATCTCCAGGCGGTCTCGTTCATGTGGATGAATTACGGCGCGTTTATGAATAACCGGGAAGGTTGGGGAGAGGGGACGTTCGCCGATGTTGCGCTCGACGATTTTATCCGGGAAAGCGTAAAGGTGTTCGTCAGGGGGCTGACTCCCTAGTTTTTTTTGCCCGATATGTTAGTGGGCACAAACATACAAAGCTTTAATTATTAGCGAGATTAACCGAAGTATTCGGATATCATTTACATACTGGGGAGGCGAAAGCCGTGTCAACCGCTGTACAGAAAACAACCGGCGATAAAATTATGCGGGTTCTGGCGTTCACTCTCGTCATTTCGGTCATGAACGCCTCGATTTTCAACATCGTTCTGCCGCAGATCAGCGCGGAATTTCATCTGAATTCGGCCCAGGTCAGCTGGGTGGCTTCCATCTACATGCTGGTTTACGCCATCGGCTCGGTCATTTACGGCAAGCTCGCGGATAAGTATCCGTTAAAACGGCTGATCACGTTCGGGCTGACCGTTTTTGCGCTGGGCTCCGTCATCGGCCTGTCGGCCTCCGCCTACTGGATGGTCATTCTGGCAAGGGGCTTCCAGGCCATAGGATCTTCGGTAATCCCCGCGGCCGCGATGATTATCCCGATCCGGTTTTTCCCGCCGGAGACCCGCGGCAGAGCCCTGGGCATCTCGGCTATCGGGATGGCGCTCGGCAACGCGCTCGGACCGGTTCTCTCGGGCCTGATCATGAGCGTAGCGGACTGGCGCTGGCTGTTCTGCCTGTCTCTGCTCACGCTGGTGACGCTGCCCTTCTACCGCAAATTGCTGGATGACAAGCCCGGAACGGCGGGCAAAATCGACGCGTGGGGCGGCGCCCTTCTGGCGGGAACCGTCAGCCTGCTGCTGCTGAGCATCACGAACGGCGGCTGGATCACCGTGATCAGCGGAATCGTGCTGCTCGGACTTTTTGTTCTCCGCATTTTGAAGGCGGAGGAGCCTTTTATCCAGCCCCGGCTGTTTTTGAATAAACATTACGTAACGGGCCTGGTCGTTTCTCTGATCATTGTAGGTCTCGGTTTTTCCTTATCGTTCCTGATCCCTCAGCTCATGTCGCACGTGAATCATATAGAGCCCGGCATGATCGGCTTTATGATGGTGCCGGGAGCGGCCGCATCCGCAATGATGGGTCTCAGAGGCGGCAGGCTGGCGGATGAGAAGGGCAACTCCTTTCTCGTGTATCTTGCGTCCTCTCTGCTGTTTATCAGCTTTGTTCTGCTATCCTCCTTGTCCGGCGCTCTTCCCGCGCTCGTGTCGGCTCTGCTCATCTTCGGCAATGTAGGCATGACGTTCATGCAAATTGCGCTGTCCAACACCATTTCGAGGTCTCTGGCCAGAGACCAGGTCGGCGTGGGGATGGGGCTGATGGCCATGATGAATTTTATCGGAATCGCGTCCTCGTCGGCTATTTACAGCAAGCTCCTGGACAACGGGGCAACGGTGACGTGGAATCCCTTCAATCTGTACCAGGGAGCTTCCGTGTACAGCAACATTTACTTGGGGCTTGCTGTCCTCGTTCTCGCGGCGGCCGGTATTTATTTCTACCGGTTCGGCAGAACTCCGGCAAGCGCAGTACCGCGAAAAGCGGAAGCTTAAAGCTGCAAGGCAGTGGTGAAATTGAATTCGTAAAGACGAAGCACGGGAAAAGGAGATCACTGCGCGTAAGCGGTGATCTCTTTTTTTGTTACTGAAAGAAGGGGCTAATGTCCCCAAATTCAGGTTGGTTAGGGATGGATTTTTTTATAAAAAGGTTGCGTGTTATGGAATTTATTTACTGCAATTGTGCCTGTATCCTATGGTTTAATGAAGAGAGATGACAAAATGAGCCTTTTTCTCACATTCGGGCCCTGATCTGGAAATGAACCAGGGTACAGAGGGTCCATCCAACATTTGCGGAGGTTATCATGAAAAATATATGGATACGCAATCTGCTTGCTTTCTCTCTTTTGACCGGAGTGGCCTATACCTCGTTTATGACCCCGGAAGCTGCGGCAGAGTCTTCCCAGACTTCGGCCGTTCAGGGCTACATCGTACAGTCAGGCACGATAAGGGAAGCGGGCGGGATGACTGCGGCCGCGCCTTTGTTGGCGGACGGTATGATTCTGGCGGCATCCGACAAGGATGAGAACGTGATTCACATTGGGCTGAAGGAACTCGGAATTTTTGCGGGTATCATTTTCGTTATCTATCAATCGTTTCGTATTATCCGGCAGCGGAAAAGGAAGGAAAAGCTGCTCCGGGAAGCGCAGGCTTATTCTACGGATCTGTACCGGGAGAGCGAGCGCCTCGGGCTGCTGGCCGATCTGTACAAAGGGCCTTCGGCCGATAAGCGCATCCGCCCCGTAGAAGCCGAAATGAAAGATGTTTCTTCCATTCTGGATGAGATGACGGCGATGATCTCGGGCATCAAGATTTCTTTTATCGGCAATGTCAAAACGATGGAAGAAACGATGGGAGAATGCCGGGGGCTGTTGAGGCAGTATCAAGGGGTATACGGCAGTCTGAAAGGGAGCATAGACAGGCTCTGCGAGCTGGAGAAGCAGAACGACAAAGTCGTATCGGAGCTTCAGGCGAAAATCGGGTCCCTTCTGGCTAGAGCAAAGGACCGTTCGGCCGCCTACCGGGTGGATGATCTGGAGGAGGAACTGCTCAGTCTGCAAAAGCGGATCGGGATCATCGACCGGGAGCAGATGAGCGATTTTATTGACGTGAAGGAGCACCTTGCGCCGGAACGCGAGCAGCTCGCCGAGATCGAACGGCTGCTTGCTGAGCTGCCTGAGCTGCATAACCGGCAGCAGAAATTCAAAGGTCAGATAGAGAGCGCCCGGGATGACGTGAACCGCTCCATACGCGAGCACGGACTGGACTCCTCGGATTTGACTTCCTTTGCGAGTCTGGATCGCGCGGAGGCCCTCTCGGCCGCGATGCTGGAGGCGCTTAACGCAGGCAGAATCCGGGAAGCCTCGCGCATTTCCTCGGACGTGACGGGCCTGATCAAACATTCGGTCATCGCGGCGGGTGAACTGGCAGAACTGAGGGAAAGCCTGACCAAGACACTGCGGCTTCTGAAAAGCGGCATGCGTGAGCTGGATTACCCCGAACCGGCCTTTAAGGAAGAGCTGAAACGGGTAAAAGCGTATTTTGCGGAATCCGTCTGGTCGTTTATGCGCGGAGAATTCGATCAATTTACGGTCTTGTTCCGCGAAATTACTCAAAAGCTTCCCGAGGTGGAAAACCTGCTGGCGGAAGGGCGTTTTAACGAGGGCGGCAAAAAACTCATCGCTCTGATGGAGCAGTACGAGCTGGCCAAAAAGAAACATGCCCGCCTTCAGGTGTATGAAGCGGCCAATAAGGAACTGAACGGTCTGAGGGAGAGCGTGCATGCCTGCTGGATGGATTTTCAGGAGACGGTGTCGTTTATTTCGTCGGAAGGTTTGGAAGAAGCGCTGCACTCCCGTGATCTCGGCGATTTGAAATACAAAATTCATGACCGGAAAGAAATGATCGACCGCCGGATGAGCAGTCCTCCCGTCCAGCTTGACCGAATCAAACGGGATGCGGAAGCGATGGCTACCGATGTCCAGGCTTACCGCGCGCGCGTCGAGCAAATCGCCGACCAGCAGGAGGAATACGAGGACGAAGAGGAAGGAAAAAGCGTTGTGATCAACGTGAATTTTAAATAGTTTTGCGGGCAGGCGTGGGCTGGTCTTGTAGCGAAGTTATTTGGATTCTGCTGTCTGAAGGACCGCCGCATCCAATAATGCAGGACAAGGCGGCAGAAGAAGCCCGTATATATCAATCCCAGCCCATTTCCGCGCCCGGGGAACGGTGGTTGTGAAGCCGATGCCGGAGCAGAAAGGAAGTAAAATGTCTATTTTAGTGGATTGGTTAATCTGGATTTTTTTCATCCTTGTTTGTTTTTACTCTAGCATTTTCTGGCCAGCCTTTTTTTCTCAAAGGTCCAACAAAAAGAAATTTGCACAGAGAGTGGAAGAACTTGGCTTTGATCATTTTCAATTGGAAGAGATGATAAGTCCTCTTATAGATTTGTATAAGGGCCGTGCGACGGAGAAAAATTTGCGTCCGGTAAAAGAAGAAATGATTTCAACTGGGACAAAGCTGGAGGAACTTAAACAGCGAATAGCAGATATCCCTACGAATAAATTGATGAAGGATAGTCGCATCATTATAAAAGCATTAGGGGAAGACATCGAAGCCTTTGAGAAAAGCTGCGTGTCACTCAAAGAAAAGATCAAGAAGCTGATTGCCATGGAGCATGAGAACGAAAGCGTTCTTGCCGAGCTCCAGGTAAAAGGAAATCAGTTAATGAGGCGTCTTGAAGCATTGTCGGGCAGCTATCAACTCGCAGAGGTCCAGAAAGGACTTTCCGCCCAGTTGGTATTAATCGAAGCCATCGACGAAAAACAGTTGTCCGATCTGATCAACGTACATGATACGCTTATGCCGATCCGTGCACAAATGGACGAAATCGAGAATCTTCTCGATTCCCTTCCTCTCTATTCTGGATTGGAGCAAGACCAGCCCGGAGAAGATATCGAAGATCAAGTCGAGGCGGTGCGTGCTCAAATGGAACAAGCGATGCTGGCGTCCGGTTTGAAAAAGGAAGAAAAGCCGCGAGACGAGAAAGATGAGGCGCAGCCTTCTTCGGCAGACATAAGCGGGTCAGTATCTTCAAGCTCAGGGTCTATCGATCTGGATGAAGTGAAAAGACTGATGGACCAGGGGCTTGTGTTCGATGCTATCCATCGTATGGCGGCAAGTCTTGATCCAACCGTTAAAACCCGGCAAGATGATCAAGTGAAGGTGATAGTTACCTCGTCATACCCGGAACAGCAGGAATCCAAGAAGCAAAAGCGCGGCAAGAAAAGCGGCTAGGAGAAGCGCGGGGATGGTCGAATCCGAAGAAATGCCGAAAGTAGGGAGCGGGAAAATAGACGCAGACAATTGGCTGCCCTCTTTCCTCAACCGCTAATAAATGCTAATAAACCGTTCCGGCCCGGAACGGTTTTTAGTTTGCCCGCAGTCCGCCGTGGAGGTTGTTGACTTTTTATCAGTTTAGTACTAAACTTGAATCATCAACGGAAGCGGGGTGAGCCGATGGAAGAGAATAAGAGGGAGCCGCTCCTCTCCAAGCAGGAGGAAAAGTTCGGGGTGCTGATCTGGTTCCGGTTGTCCCGCGTGTACAATCAGAGCATCCGGCAGTCCAACCAGCATTTGAAGGCCTGGAACTTATCGGCCGCGCAGTTCGATGTGTTGGCTCAGGTCGGCTCGCACGAGCGGCTGACTCAGCAGGAATTGGCGGACAAGCTTCTGGTCACCAAGGGAAATATTGCGCAGCTGCTGAGTAAAATGGAGGAGCTGGGCTGGATCAGACGCGAGCAGGAATGGAAGACCAAATATATTTCGCTGACGGCGGAAGGACAAGCTTTGTTTGACGAGGTCGTTCCGCAGCAGGAACAGTTTCAGGCTTCCCAATTTGACGGCTTGGACCGTGAAGAGAAGAAGCAGCTTCTGGAGCTGCTGAAAAAAGTCCAGAAACAATCCTGACAACATAACCGGGGAGGGCATCATCATGGAACTTAAAGGCATCCACCACGTATCGGCCATCACGGCGCAAGCATCGGAAAATTTCGAATTTTACACGAAGGTTCTAGGACTCCGTCTGGTGAAGAAGACGGTCAATCAGGACGATATCAGCGTGTATCACTTGTTTTACGGAGATGAGAAGGGCAGTCCGGGAACGGAATTGACGTTCTTCGAAATTCCGATGGCCGCGCGGAACCGCGAGGGGGTCAGCAGCATTTCGGCCGCGTCCCTGCGTGTTGCCGGCGATGAAGCATTGGGCTGGTGGAAAAAACGGTTCACCGAATTCGGCGTCGATCACGACGAGATTCAAGACCGTGCGGGACGCGCGACGCTGGCTTTCCGCGATTTCGAAGGGCAGCGCCTGATCCTGGTGTCGGATCAACACAACACGGGAGTTGAAGGCGGAACGCCATGGGACAGAAGCCCGGTTCCCGCCGAATACGGCATCCTCGGACTCGGTCCCGTCAAATTGACGGTACAGGACCCGGAACCGACGGTGGTTGTGCTGACGGAGCTTTTGGGCTTCCGCGAAAAAGGCCGCTACGCAGCCGACGTGCCGGGACAGCCGGATATCGTCGTGTACGAAACCGGCGAAGGCGGCAGCGGGGCCGAGGTTCATATCGAGCCGAGGAACGATCTCTCCCGTGAACAGCTCGGCCGCGGCGGCGTACACCATGTCGCTTTCCGAGTGGATAACGAGGAAGAGCTGCGCGCCTGGATCAACCGGGTCCGGCAGGTCCGGTTTCCGAATTCCGGTTTCGTGGACCGGTTTTATTTCCGGTCCTTGTACTTCCGCGAACCGAACGGGATTCTGTTCGAGCTTGCGACGGACGGGCCCGGCTTCGACACCGACGAGGATATCCGTCATCTGGGTGAATCGCTGGCGCTTCCGCCGTTTCTGGAATCCAAGCGCCCGCAGATTGAAGCGGGGCTGAAGCCGCTCCACACGAAAGTGGACTAAGCCCGTCGGTATGACATCGCAGCGAATGAATGCCTTGTGTAAGCCTCTCTTTGGACCGAAAGGTTCATCGGGAGGCTTTTTTAGTTCAGTCGGCTGGTATGCGCTCTGTCGTTTATAACTGAGGAGGCGCGATGTACGGGCACGGCATCTGAAATGAATTTTTTCATGTCTTGCAAACTCTACGGCCCTTACTCCCATTTTACAGCGGGCAGACGCGGTTTTTATTCATTTACAAACTTACCCAGAGGCACTGTGATTGACGAAAAATCGTAAAGGAGCTATAGTATCAATATACCTATACGGGTATAAGTATAAAACGAAATGCGATCCGCCAATAAAAAATCCCGATTGAACTCGGGAGAGACAAAACGGCGGAGGTTAGGCCGCCGCGGAATAACATCAGGGAGGTACTCAACGTTATGAATATTCAAACTCATCAAATACTCGACGCCAAAGGGCTGGCCTGCCCGATGCCGATCGTACGCACGAAGAAAGCTCTGGAGCAGATGGCTTCCGGCCAGGTGCTGGAGGTTCAGGCAACGGACCAAGGTTCTTTGGCCGATATCCGGAGCTGGGCCAAAACGACGGGCCACCAGTACTTGGGTAGCACTCAGGAAGGGGAGGTGCTGCACCATTTTATCCGCAAATCCGATCCTTCCGAGGTTAAAGAAGAGCGGAAATTTCCGCATACCGTAACCGACGATGAGCTGGAACGGAGCCTGCGGGAGAAGCCGCTAACGAACGTTCTCGATGTACGCGAGCCCGCGGAATATGCATTCGGGCACATACCGGGTGCGGTATCCATCCCCTTGGGAGAACTGGAGCGGCGGATCGGCGAGCTGAATGCGCACGAAGAGCTGTATATCGTCTGCCGGACGGGCAGCCGCAGTGATATGGCCGCGCAGCTGCTGGAGCGCCAAGGTTTTAAGCACATCCGCAACGTGCTTCCGGGCATGTCCGCTTGGACGGGTCCGCTGGAGAAGTCGGCGGGCATTTGACACCCGGCCGGCGGGAAGCCTTTTACCGCCTGAAATTTTAACGAGCTTAAATCCAACATCTTAGGAGGAACTTACCATGAGCAGAAAAGTAGCGATTATCGCATCGAGCGGCGGCAGGTTCGACGCCTAGAGAACTGCCTGGGGAGACGATTAACGGGCTGGATCATTAAAACCATGAATCACTTATAAGAGTAGGGAGGCTATACGGATGAATGCGAGTAATCAAGAGGAAGGACGGCTTAAAGGAAGGACGGCTGCCGCGCTGGCGGAGAAGGTTCTGGGCAATAAGCCCCTTTTTATAGTGGATGTACGCAATGAAAGCGACTTTGCCGATTGGAAAATCGAAGGCAATCAGGTCGATATGCTGAACGTGCCTTATTTCGAGCTGCTGGACGGGGTGGAAGCCGTAACGGATAAAATCCCGACGGACCGCGAAGTGCTGGTCGTATGCGCCAAAGAAGGCTCGTCGAAATTCGTGGGCGAGCAGCTTGTGGAGGCCGGTTTCTCCGATGTTTCGTACCTGGTCGGCGGGATGAAATCGTGGAGCGAGCACCTGGAACCCGTGAAGGTGGGCGATCTGAAAGACGGAGGAGCCGTCTACCAATTCGTCCGGATCGGCAAAGGCTGCCTCTCCTACATGGTGATCTCGGGCGGAGAGGCCGCGGTGATTGATGCGGTGCGGATGACCGAGGTGTTCACCGATTTTGCCCGGGAGAAGCAGGCAGTGATCAAGCACGTGCTGGATACGCACCTGCATGCCGACCATATATCCGGAGGCCGCAAGCTTGCCGCAGAAACGGGAGCGGCTTACTGGCTGCCGCCTAAGGACGCGGAAGAAGTGGTGTTCGGCTACTCGGAGCTGGAGGAAGGCGCGGATATCCCGGTCGGCTCCACCCGTATCGCGATTCAGCCGCTGTATTCCCCGGGCCACACGATCGGAAGCACGTCGTTTGTGGTGGATGACCGCTACCTGCTGACGGGAGACATCCTGTTCGTCGCTTCCATCGGGCGTCCCGATCTGGCCGGAAAGGCGGAGGACTGGGTAGCGGACCTGCGCACCACTTTATACGACCGCTACAAGAAGCTGTCCGAAGAGCTGATCGTGCTGCCGGCGCACTTCGGGCGGTTTGCCGAGCTGGGCGAAGGCGGAAGAGTGTCCGCCAGACTGGGCGATCTGTTCGCGAACAATCCGGGGCTGAATATCGGAGACGAAGACGAGTTCAGAAAAACCGTATCGGAGAATTTGCCGCCGCAGCCCAACGCGTACCGGGAAATCCGCCAAACGAATATGGGAAAACTGACGCCGACGGAAGAAGAGCAGCGCGAAATGGAAATCGGTCCGAACCGCTGTGCCGTACACGATCAATAATACGATTCTTTACAAGAGCAATCCTTAACGGGATAAACGATAGAGGAGGCTGACAAAATGGAAGTGAACGTAACGGTTGATACGAAGGGAATGGCATGTCCGATGCCGATCGTCAAAGCCAAGAAGGCACTGGATTCGCTGGAATCCGGAGGCATTATGCAGGTTCTGTCCACGGACAAAGGCTCGCTGAACGATTTTCAGGCTTGGGTTAAGCAGACCGGGCACGAGCTGATCAAGCATGAGGAAGATAACGGCGTATATACATTTTACGTGAGAAAAAAATAAGACGGGAGCGTCGGGCACAGATTGTCTGAAAGCTCGATTTCTCGGGCTTTTTCCGCAACTCCCGTATTAGTTATCGGTATAAACAACACGGACACCCAGATGGCCGTAGGTTTCTTCGGTGTAGTGACCGCCGGGGCAGACTTTAACTACGCGGTGCGCGGTAGCCTCATCGCTTTGGAGGGGCTGCCCGCAATGTGGACATACGGAAACGAATAACCGTTTGAGTTGTTGAATCATTTTTAAAACCCCTTTTTCCAACTAAAATACTTGGTATTAGTTTATTATAGCCGGATCGGCGGCACAAGTATAGGGCTTCTTCCTTTTAATTTATGCCGCCGCCGGAATGTCGTGCAGTCATTCGCATCAGGTGAGACAAGGAGGATGTTATGGATGTGTTGTTAGCGGTCATCATGCTGGCGCTGGGGTTGGCCGGATCTTTTTTCTCGGGCCTGCTGGGAATCGGGGGAGCCATTATTAACTATCCGCTCCTGCTGTTCGTTCCTCCTCTGTTCGGGGAGGCCGCTTTTACGGCCCAGGAAGTTTCCGCCATCTCGATGTTCCAAGTATTCTTCGCCTCCTTGTCCGGTGTCCTGTTCCAAAGACGTGGAAAAAACGGACCTTCCCTCGTTCATAAAGGGCTTGTCTTGTATATGGGCGGCGGCGTACTTGTGGGCAGCCTGATCGGCGGATTGGCTTCGAAATATATGCCGGGCGACACGATTAATGTGATTTACGGCGTGCTGGCGGTAATCGCGGTGGTGCTGATGCTGATCCCGGTCAGGGGCAAGCGGCGGGAGGAAGGGAGCGGTTTGTCCTTCAACAAACCGCTTGCCGTACTTTCCGCGCTGGCAGTGGGCCTGGTGTCCGGGATCGTCGGCGCGGGCGGGGCGTTTATTCTTATCCCGATCATGCTGACCCTGCTGAAAATTCCTACCCGCACCACGATCGCTTCTTCGCTGGCCATTGTGTTTATTTCGGCGGTCGGCGGGGTTGTCGGAAAAATCGGGGCGGGGCATATCCCGCTGCTTCCGGTTATTTTTACGGTCATCGGAAGTCTGCTCGGAGCGCCGTTCGGTTCCCGGATTTCGGCCCGGATTAACGTGAAGTACCTGCGGTACGCATTGATTGTGCTCATTGCCGCCACGGCGTTTAAAATATGGCTGCCAATTTTATTGTAGAAAGCTGGTCCGCTGCGGATCGGCTAAAATTTTCGCGGCTTGCATACCTATAGGTGTATATGTATAAAGGAGTGACATGATGGTGGAGCAAAAAGAAGGAACGACGATTGTGTTGTTCAGCGGGGAAATGGATAAAGCTATCGCCGCTTTTATTATAGCGAACGGCGCGGCCGCTTACGATCATGAGGTGACGATCTTTTTCACCTTCTGGGGACTGAATGTGCTGCGTAAAGATGAGCCGGTCAAGCTCAAGAAAGGCTGGCTGGAAAACATGTTCGGCCGCATGATGCCGAGAGGGCCGAAGAAGCTGGGCCTGTCCAAGATGAACTATATGGGCATGGGCCCGAAAATGATTCAGCATGTGCTCAAAAAGCACAATGCGCTGACGCTTCCGCAGCTCATCGAGCTGGCGCAGGAGCAAGGCATTAAGCTCGTCGCCTGTACGATGACGATGGATCTGCTCGGCCTGCAGAAGGAAGAGCTGCTGGACGGGATCGAGTACGCGGGCGTAGCCGCTTACCTGGGCGATGCCTCGCAGGCGAAGGTGAATCTGTTTATTTGACGGCAGGGGAAAAAGAGCGAAGCCGCTGGACGGGCTGACCCTCCGGCGCCGTTGCCGCGTGCAGCTCCCGGTGCCGCCGTATCGCGCGCCCGGGAGCTGCACGCGATACGGCGGCAGGGCAAGGCTGCGGCAAAAAGGGAAGGAGTCGGACTCCTTCCCTTTTTGTTTGCGCCCGGCGGGCGTCACTCTCCGGAAGGGATCTCTTCGCTGCCGATAAGCGACCATACGGCATTGCCGTTGAGATCTTTGGACTGCCGCAGATGCGAGACATGAATATCTCCGTTTGCCCGCTGCCAGACAACCTTGGCTTCCGCTTTATTCTCGCGCAGAAGCAGCGCATACATAAGATCGCCGGGATTAAGCCCGCGAGTCGCCGTAATAAAGACTCCATTGAAAGAAGGAAGCTTCGTTCCGGCTGAGCTTGCTTTCGAATTCAGCCTCAATATCGGGACCCGCAATCAAGTTCCACTGATCTTGCGCGAACGCGGCCGGCTGTTTAGAGTCTTGATTTGCTTCCTTAGAAGGCTTTTGATCAAGCGCCTGAACGGCCTTGTTCCAGGAGGTTTCTAATTTCGAATACACGTTGGGATCGGAAAATTCTTTATAAGGAACGGGTTTAGAAGAGGCCTCTGGAGAAACGCTGGCCGGATATTTTTCGGTAAACGGACGTGTCGTATCGATGGGGATCGATCCGGTTGTCGTATTCGCCGCGTATACAACGGTACTCGATATGACGACAGCAGCTAGGGTGGTGATTCCGGTGATCGCTTTCTTAGTCATCTCATCCTCCTGTTACATATATAGCCGCTCGGCGTCCGGGTTCGGACGGCAAGCCGTATGAACGAAAGACACTTACGGCCGACTCCCCAAGGGGGCATTTTCTCTAGTGTAACGGCTGTCGTTTCAATTGGCAATTAAAGTAAAAAAACAGGTTCGGCCGTCTCTCCGAAAAACTTTTTAAAAAAACAGTGATCCAAACTTCGCTCCCTTGCGTTACACCCCATGTAAAGACCAAACAAGAACAAGCAGCACCAAAAAACGGAAACGCGAAAAACACATAGACCAAGGGAGTGAACGTCCATGCAAATGAAAAAATTACTCGTTCCGGCACTGAGCTTGTCCATCCTCATGCCAACGGTGGCCGCCAACGCAGCCGCTGTTCAAACACCGAAGGCTACGGTAAACACACCGGCCGCCGATCTGAGGGCCAGCCTGGATCACCTGCTCTCCGAACACTTCGCGCTGGCGGTTACCGCCATGACGAAAGCGTACGACGGCTCCGCAGATGCGGCCGAAGCGTACAAGGCGCTGGATCAGAACGCGCTGGATATGACGCCGGCGATCGCTTCCCTTTACGGGAAAGAAGGCGCGGCCGAGTTCGAACGGATTTTCCGGGCCCACAACAAATACACGGACGATCTCGTGAAAGCGACCAAGATGAACAACCAGGAAGCCCGCAAGAAAGCGGAACAGCAGGTGCAGGGCTTCGTGGACGAATTCTCGGCCTTCCTGGACAAAGCGACCGCAGGCAAGCTTCCGAAGCAGGCTGCCGCGCAGGCGATCCGTCTTCACGAAGATCAGGTTCAGGAAACGTTCGACGACTATATCGCAGGCGATTATCAGGGAGCGTATGCGGCTTACCGCGAAGGCTTCAAGGAAATGTTCACGATCAGCAAAGCGCTGTCCACGGCTATCACCACACAAATGCCGGAGAAGTTCAACAACACGAAGGCGGATACGCCGGCGGCTGATTTACGATCGGCTCTGAATAACCTTGCGGCCGAACATCTGTCCCTGTCTACGCTGCAAATGCAGAAGCAGTACGACGGCAGCAAGGACTCCGACGCCCTGATCAAGGCGGAAAGCGGAAATACGGCCGATTTTAAAGCCGCGATCAGCTCGATCTACGGCGCCAAAGGCGGAATGGCCTTCGAGAAAATATGGGTCACGAACCACGTGAACGCCCAAAGCGACTATGTGACCGCCGTCAAAAATAAAGACGAGGCCGCAAAAGCCGCCGTAGAGAAGAGAATCGACGGGTTTACGACCGAGTTTGCCAATTTCCTCGGTACGGCGACCGCAGGTAACCTTCCGGCCACTTCCGCCCAAGATGTGCTGCGCCAGCATGAAGGTCAGGTGCAGAAAGTGCTGAACGAATATGCGGCGGGCAACTATGAGGCTTCTTATAAAACGGACCGCGAAGGCTTCAAGCTGATGTTCGGCGTAGGCCAGGCTCTGGGGAATGCCATCGTGACGCAGTACGGCGAGAAGTTCCAGGAGAAGGCGGACCCGTCCATGACCACGGTCTGGATGCAAATCGGAAGCCATGACCTCAACATCAACGGAACTGTAACGAAGATGGACACGACTCCGTTCATCTGGAATGACATGAGCTACATCCCGCTGCGTTACCTGGCGGAAGGAATCGGCGCGGAAGTGACTTGGGACAATGAGGCCCAGTCCGTCTGGGTAAAGGCCGGGAGCGACAAGATGCAGTTCTGGATCGGCAAAGACTTCATGGAGCTTAACGGCATGAAGAAAAACATCGGTTCCAAAGTATTCGTCAATGCGGATGGAAGAACCGTTCTGCCGCTGCGCTTTATTACGGAACTGCTCGGCTGGGACGTTAAATGGGGCCAGCAGGACAGATCCATCACTCTGACGAAATCCATGTAATACGAGCATCGCGGACCACTAAGTAAAATTAACGGCCTTAATCGTTCCGCCTCAATCAACTTTCTTCCTTATTGGAAAGAGGCGGAAAACCGCATTAAAAAGGACTGCCTTTCGAGGCGGCCCTTTTCTTTTTTTCGCTAATGAGGCACGGGCTTCGCGCCACGGAACCGACAAAGGCGGTTAGGTTGTAAGGGCGGCGGCGTGCTATAATCGAGACGGATAACGTTCAGGGAGGGCAGACCGCATGGGTGTCAGGAGAATCTATCGCAACTATTTGAAAAACAACTTGTTTCTGAAAATGATCCTGATGTTTTCCCTGATCACGATTCTGACCATCATTACGCTTTCGTATTTGATGTTTTCTTTCATGTCCCAATCCATCGTGCAGCGGGAGCTGGCCAATCAGAAAAAGGCGATGGAAGGCGTCAGCTCGTACGTTAACGGCAAATTCGAGTGGGTGCAGTCGCTGCTCACGGACATTTACCAGAACGACGCCCTGTCGGCCAACATGTCGTATTTTCTCCAGCATCCGTATCAGGAATATGCCGAACACCGGCTGGATCAGTTCTATAAAGATACGAATTTCTCGACGGATGTCCTGAAATATTTGCAGAACAAGCTGGACGCGGACCCGGATATCCAGAATCTCATGCTCTACAGCGCGGAGGAGCAGTATCTCTACACGTACAATTCCAATCGGCTGAGCAAGCTGATTTCCACGAACGCTTCGCGTTCCTACATTCCGGACATTATGGCGCAGGAGACCCGCACGATTGCCCCGCCGAACGTCTGGATGCGCAAGACGCTGAACCAGTGGGACCCCAGGCTGTATTCCATCCGCGTACCGGTTAACGATAAATATTCGCTCAAAAATATCGGGCAGCTGCTTCTTTATTTCAATTCGGACGGGATAGTCCGGGCTCTCGAAAGCTACAAGCAGGATTTAAAAGGGACAATCTTCGTCATGACCCCCGACGGGGATGTGATGTTCGATTCTTCCGGGCAATACTACGGGAAGAAGTTCCCCTACACCGACAGGATCAACAGCTTGTACGATACGGGCACGCTGCAAAACGGCATGTATTTGACGAAGCTGACGCAGAGCCGGGGCGGCTTTATCGTCATGGGGGCCGCGCCCAAGGAAGAGATCGCGGCCTCCTACCGGGGCCTGCGCAATACGATCCTGCTCGTCAGCGCGATTGCTATTCTGTTCGCGATCCTCATTCCGTCGCTGTTCATTATGAACTTCGCGAAGCGGACGAACCGGATCATCCAATTCACGCGGCGGGTGAAGCGCGGAGACCTGAAAGCCCGGATCCGCGATACGCGCGAGGATGAGCTCGGGCAGATTTCCAAAAGCTTTAACGATATGCTGGACGAGCTGAACAACTACATCGACCGCGTGTACAAGGCGGAGATCAAGCAGAAGCATACCGAGCTGACCGCGCTTCAGGCCCGGATTAATCCGCACTTCCTCTATAACACGCTGGAAGTGATCCGGATGAGGGCGCTCTCGCAAGGGGCGAGCGATGTGGGCGAGATGATCTACAGCTTGTCCGTGCTGTTCAAAAGCTTCGTGCAGCAGAAGACGATCTATACCATGAAGGACGAAGTCGAGGCGTGCCGGATGTATCTGGAGCTTTTCCGTATCCGGTACAAGGACCGTTTTTCGTACGAAATCGTGTGGGAGCGGGACTTGGCGCACGTTCAGATTTTGAAAATGTCCCTGCAGCCGATCATCGAGAACTACGTCGTTCACGGAATCCGCAGCGACCGCAAGGATAACCGCCTGACGATTACGATCGGCGAAGAGGACGGATTCGTCCGGGTCCGGGTGCAGGATAACGGCAACGGCATGACGGAAGAGAAGCTGGCCGAGATCACGGAGAAGCTGGACCGGGAGGAAACGGAAGGCGAATCGTTCGGTCTGAGGAGCGTTCACGAAAGGCTGAAGCTGCAGTACGGGAGCGAATACGGGATTGAACTTCACAGCGAGCCGGGACAAGGTACGACGGTAATCGTCCGTTATCCCGGCGCAGAGGGACAGGAGGCGGCCCATGTATAGAGTATTTCTGGTGGATGACGAGCCGTTCATTATCGAAGGGCTTTACGACATCATAGACTGGTCCTCGTTCGGGCTCGAAATTGTGGGCCAGGCCGAGAACGGCCGGGAGGCGCTGGAGGCGTTGAAGAAGACGCCGGTGGATCTTCTGATCACGGACATTTCGATGCCGGTTATGAACGGGCTCGATCTGATCCGCGGGGCGCGGGAGTTTCATCCCGACCTGAAGGTGGTGGTCCTCAGCGGATTTAACGATTTTGTGTATCTGAAAGAATGCATCCGGCTCGGCATCGAGAATTATTTGCTGAAGCCGATTAATCTGGACGAGCTGAAAGCGACGCTGGACAATACGGTGGAGAAACTGAACGCTACAAAATCCGAACGCTTGTTCAACGAATACGGCGTGCAGATTTTGAAGGATAACATGATGCACCGCTGGCTGACGGGGCAGATTGCGTCCGGCGAGTACAGGGAGCGGGCCGATCTGCTCGGCATCGAGATGGACAAGCCGTATATGGCTGCCGCGGTTATGCGGCTCGAAGAGAACTTCGTCCAGGTGTTCGAGCTGATTTCGCGGCAGATGAAATACAACGAGTCGATCATCCCGTTCCGGGATGTGGACGGAGACCTCGTGATCCTTTTCGTGATGGACGATCCCGAAGAAGGCAAGCGCGAGATGATTAGCACAATTGAAGAACTGCTGGACCGGCTCACGACGTACCAGCCCATCCGCACCTCCATCGGAAGCGTGCAGCCGCTCCCCGATCAGGCGCCGCTCGGCTACCGGCACGCGAAGAAGGCGCAGGAATATTTCCTGCTCTACCCGGAGCACGGCCTCATCGACTACAGCGACCTGCCTTCGGGCAAAGATGCGGGGAAAGCGAAGTTTCCGATTGACTGGAGCGAATATACGAAGCTGATCATGGCCAAAGACCGGGAGAAGCTGCTCCTGCGCATCGAAGAGGATTTCGAGGAGATGCAGACGCTGGAGGGGGTCACCCCCGGGGACATTCAGGATATCGCCATGGAAGTCATTATTCTTTTCAAAATGGCGCTGAAAGAGATCAAGCACGTGGAGGAAACCGAGCTGTACAAGGAAGGTTTCGAGAAAGTGCGGCAGGCGGGCACCCTGCGCGAGCTGATCAAGGCCGTCCAGGACGTGGCGGGGCTTACGGTCGATTCGCTGGTCCGGGATATCAAGAGCCCGGTTGTCCAGCAGGTGCTCAATTACATCCACGAATCGTATGCCGAAGAGCTCTCGCTGAAAGCGCTGGGCGCGCTGTACAATATCCATCCCGTCTATCTGGGCCAGTTGTTCCACAGGGAGACCGGCGAAACCTTTACGGAATACATCAACAAATACCGGATCGAGAAGGCGAAGGAACAGCTGAAAACGACGCATCTGAAAGTACACGAAATCGCCCGGAATGTGGGCTACTGGGAAACGGGTTACTTTTACAAACAATTCAAGAAATATGTGGGAATATCACCTACCGATTTCAAGGGACTGCTCTAGCGGATGGCCGCGGGCGGTCTCTTTTCTTTATTTTAGACACGATAACTTTAATTTCTCTTCTATTTGAAACTGCTTTCATCACGTACAGTAAAGATAGTCCTCGAAGCAAGCGGACAGCGGCCTAAAGCCCCATGCATAGGGCATTTCCCGGTTCCGCACAATGAATAGAGCAGAAGATCGCGTAGAAAAGCCGTCTGCCCTGTTCGTGCAGAGATGGCGGATTTATTAAAGGGGAGGATACACACATGAACAGAAGCAAGAAAAGTCTGGCTGTCGTACTTGCCATGCTGCTTACGTTTACTCTGGTGCTCAGCGCCTGCGGCGGCAAAGACAGCAAACAAGGCGAGGGAACGTCCGATAAGCCGGTAGAACTGATCTGGTACACGATCGGGACTCCGCAGAAAGACACGGACCGCGTCATGGAAGAAGTCAGCAAGTACACGAAAGAGAAAATCGGCGTTACCGTCAAAATGAGACAAATCGATTTCGGCGACTACTCGCAGAAGATGCAAGTTATGGCCGCTTCCGGTGAACCGATCGATATCATGTTTACCTCTTCGTGGGCATTTGATTATGTCCAGAATGCAAGAAAAGGCGCATTCCTGGCGATCGACGACCTCTTGAATAAACAAGGCAAAGGCATTAAAGACGCTCTCGACCCGGCGTTCCTCGAAGGCTCCAAAGTAGACGGACACAACTACGGGATTCCGGCTAACAAAGAGCTTCCGGCACAGGAAGTATGGCGCTTCAACAAGCAGCTGCTCGACAAGTACAACCTGGATATCACCAACGTGAACACGCTGGAAAGCCTGGAGCCGCTGCTCAAAACGATCAAGGAAAAAGAACCGAACGTATTCCCGCTGGCGGCGGACAAAAACTTCGGTCTGTACGTTCCTTACGACTACGTCATCGAAAAAATGCCGATGGCCGTCAAGCTCGACAGCACGGATCTGAAAGTCGTTAACGTTTTTGATACACCTGAAATGAAACAGGCGCTTCAAACGATGAACAAGTACTATAAAGCCGGCTACATCCCGACTGAAGCGGCTACACTGAACTCGCTGAGCGACGTTCAAGCAACGGGCAAATGGTTCGCGGACAAAGCGACCAACCAGCCTTTCGCCGACAACCAATGGTCCGCAAGCTACGGCTATCCGGTTGTATCGACTCCGGCCGGTCCGTCCACTATCTTCAACTGGTCCGTAATGGGCTCCATGCAGGCGATCTCCGCCAACTCCAAGTATCCGGAGAAAGCGATGGAATTCCTGAACCTGCTGAATACCGATCCGAAGCTCCGCAACATGGTTGATTCCGGTATCGAAGGCGTGCACTACAAGAAAGTCGGCGACAACGTGATGGAAAACCTTCCGGATGCGAAGAACTACGACATGCCGACCTTCTCGCTCGGCAGCGTTATTATCACGTACCTGAACAAAGAAGACCCTGCCAACAAGTGGGACGAGTTCAAGAAGTTTAACGATGCGGGCAAACCGGCTCCGCTGCTCGGCTTTAACTTCGACACTTCGAAAGTGACAACTGAAATCGCCGCCGTACAGAACGTGAAGGAAGCTTTCTGGACTTCACTGATGACCGGTACGGTAGATCCGAATCAATACCTGCCGCAAGCTAACGAGAAAATGAAAGCTGCGGGCCTGGATAAAATTATGGCGGAAGCTCAGCGTCAAATCGACGAGTGGAAAGCTTCCAAGAAGTAAGAGAATCAGAATCGGATTAGGCGAATGTTTCCCGCATTCGCCTGATTTTTTATGCTCACAAGCGTTACCGGCTTCGAATTATTTCTCAAAAGGGGTGATAGGGTGTGACAAGGATTACGAATTTCTTCAAAGACATCAACAAAAACAAAGCACTCCTTCTCATGGTACTGCCAGGCACAATCTGGTTCCTGTTCTTCTCCTATCTGCCGATGGCAGGTATGGTCGTTGCGTTCAAACAATACCGGTACAGCCGGGACGGCTTCTGGGCCAGTATAGTCGAAAGCAAGTGGGTCGGCCTGCAAAACTTCAAGTTCCTGTTCAGTACGAACGACGCTTACATCATTACGCGCAATACTTTGCTGTATAACTCCGTATTTATTATCGTCGGCCTGGTCCTTGCGGTCCTGCTGGCTATCGTTCTATCCGAAATCGTCAATAAACGGCTCGCCAAAATATATCAGACCGGCATGTTTCTCCCGTACTTTCTGTCCTGGGTCATCGTCGGCTATTTCGTATTCAGCTTCCTCAGCTTCGACAAAGGTCTCGTGAATAAAGTCGGCGCCATGTTCGGCGTAGATCCTACCCAGTGGTACAACAACCCGACATACTGGCCGCTGATCATCATCCTGGTGTTCCTGTGGAAGTCCGTCGGCTACAACAGCGTCGTTTACCTGGCCGCCATTATGGGGATCGACAAATCCCTGTACGAAGCAGCCATGATCGACGGCGCAAGCAAATGGCAGCAGATCATCCACATTACGATCCCGATGCTGAAGCCGCTGATGACGATTCTGACGCTGCTGGCGATCGGCCGCATTTTCTATGCCGACTTCGGTCTCTTCTATCAGGTTCCGAGAGATTCGGGCACGCTCTACTCCGTGACGAACGTTATCGACACGTATGTATACCGCGGCCTCAAAACGACCGGTGAAATCGGCATGAGCACCGCCGCAGGTCTGTACCAGTCCCTGGTCGGATTTATTCTCGTCATTACCTCGAACTACATCGTACGCAAATTCAACAAAGAGAATGCCTTGTTCTAAGAGATCAGCATGTGAAAGGGGGAATTGGCTGTGCAAGCCCAAACGAGAAAAAAAAGCCGTGATTTTCATCAGCTCCCGACCGTCTGGAACGTTGTCTTTAACCTGATTGCAGCCTTGTTCGCTTTTGCCTGCGTCTTTCCGTTCCTATTTGTTACGATCATCTCCTTCACGGATGAAACGACACTGGCCGCCAACGGCTATCAGCTTATCCCGGAAAAATGGAGCTTGGAGGCTTACCGCTATTTGTTCAAAGCGGGCGATCAGCTTCTCCGCTCGTACGGCGTCACGATTCTCGTCACGATTGTCGGGACCGTTATCTCTGTCATCATGACGGCGCTGTTCGCTTATGCCATTTCGCGTAAAACGTTCAAATACCGCAATTTCTTCGGATTTTTCGCATTCTTCACGATGCTGTTCAACGGCGGTATGGTACCGACGTATATCGTCGTAACCCAACTGCTCGGCATGAAAGATTCGCTCTGGGCGCTCATTCTGCCCTTGGCGGGGAACGCCTTCTATATCATGATTATGCGGACGTTCTTCAGCACCTCGGTGCCGGACGCGATTGTCGAATCCGGTAAAATCGACGGCGCGGGCGAATTCCAGATCTTCTACAAGCTCGTCATGCCGCTGGCTCTGCCCGGTATGGCGACGATCGGCCTGTTCAGTACGCTGGGCTACTGGAACGACTGGTTCAACGCGCTTCTGTACATCGACGATCCGAAGCTGGTTCCGCTCCAATCGATGCTGATGCGGATCGAGAACAGCATGCAGTTTCTGCTGCAGAACACGAACAACCCGTCGCTCGGGATGGGCGTGCTGCAGTCGCTGCCGCAGGATACGTCCCGGATGGCGATGGTCGTCCTGGCGACCGGACCGATCATTCTCGCGTATCCGTTCTTCCAGCGTTACTTCATTCAAGGCCTGACGATCGGCGCTGTAAAAGAATAGGCCGAGCGCAGTGCATAACGGCCCTGCAACCTGCGGGGCCGCTCCTGCATGGAGAGCGGAACGACCGCGCCGGATGCCGCTTTTCGCAGCATGAGAGCAGAAGCGACATACCGGGTCAAAACCTACACATATAAGAAACGTGATAAATCGAGTAAACTAGCAGACAAACTGGGAAATTATTGGAGGAACCGAAGCCATGGAACAATTCAGACTGCCCAAAATTCCGATGCCTAAGCTGGAGCTCCCGCAGGCCATTCAGGAAGTATTGAAGGAAGCCGAAGTGAAGCTGGCGCACCGCCCGAAGCTTCTTCAGCTGTTCAAGAACTGTTTCCCGAACACGCTGGAAACGACGACGAAACTGCTGGATGACGGCACCACCTTCGTCATTACCGGAGACATCCCGGCCTCCTGGCTGCGGGATTCGGTCGAGCAGGTGATCCAATATGTGCCTTTTGCCAAAGAAGACAAGGATCTGCAGCGTATTATCGGCGGCCTGATCAAGCGCCATATCGCTTACATCCACATCGACCCGTACGCGAACGCGTTCAACGAATCCGCCAACGACTGGCACTGGAACACCACCGACATTACGGACATGTCCCCGTGGGTGTGGGAACGCAAATTCGAGCTTGATTCGCTCTGCTTCTCGATGCGTCTGGCCTACGCGTACTGGAAGGAAACCGAACGGACGGACATTTTCGATACGGGCTTTAAAGGCGCGATGCGCAAAATCGTCGAGCTGTTCAAAACCGAGCAGCGCCATTTCGAACAGTCTCCTTATCGATTCACGCGCGACAACGGCATTCCGACCGATTCGCTCCGCAACAGCGGCCTGGGGATGCCGGTCAATTACACGGGCATGGTCTGGTCCGGATTCCGTTCCAGCGACGACGCCTGCGACTTCCATTACAACATTCCGGCCAATATGTTCGCCGTGGTGGCGCTCCGCCATATGCAGGAATTCGCCGAATGGGTTTTCCGCGATATGGAGTTCCTCAAAGAGCTGAAAGACCTTGAAGCCGATATCGACCACGGGATTCAGCTTTACGGCATTTACCGCCACCCTGAATTCGGACCGATTTACGCGTACGAGACGGACGGCTTCGGCAACTACTGCCTGATGGACGATGCGGGTACGCCGGGACTCATGTCCATTCCGTACCTCGGGTATGTGAATGCGGACGATCCTATCTACCAGAACACGAGACGCTTCGCCCTCAGCAAAGAAAATCCGTTCTATTACGAAGGGACTGCGGCAAAAGGAATCGGAAGCCCGCACACGCCGCCAGGCTATATCTGGCATATGGCTTTGTCCATGCAGGGACTGACCGCCACGACGACGGAGGAGAAGCTGGGGATGATCGCGATGCTGGAAGCGACCGACGCGGATACGGGCTTTATGCACGAGGGCTTCCATGCCGACGATCCGAACACGTTCACCAGAACCTGGTTCGCGTGGTCGAACAGCCTGTTCTCCCAACTCGTTTACCGGGCGATGAAGGACGGACTGCTATGAGCGTGAATCAGCCGGTCGTTCTTTTCTATGATCCGTCGTTTCCGATAAGCACCGCAGAACAAGCAAACGTGAAAACAGGCCGGCAGACCGTGCCGGTCATGAAGGAAGAGGTTCGGCAGCCGGACTCCGCCGCGGGCTTAACGGACGCTGCCGGCGCCGCGCTCCAGACCGATACCCTGGCGGGTATCGGGAACTTCGTCAGCGCAGACGGCTTGGCCGAAGCCCTGAACGAAGCGGCCGGCGGCTGCTTCGTGAACCTGCACGCGCCGTATTTCCCGAAGGCGGCGTGGCCGGCCATTCTCGGCTTCCTGTCGAGAGGCGGAAGCCTGATCTCCGTCGGCGGCGCGCCGTTCAAGCATCCGGTGCGCCGCGAGGGCGGCGAATGGCACGTGGAAGCCGAGCAGACGGCCTACCACCAGGAGCTGCACATCCACGAGGCGCTTCGCGTGGACGCTTCTTCCGCGGCGGAACTGTCCGCTTCGGACACGGTCCCGCTGCTGGCGGGGCAAGAATCGCTGTTTAGCGTGACGGACACGTGGAATCTCGTGCCGCACGTGACCAAAACAAGCGATCTCCCGCACCAGATGGGCTCCGCCGGACCGATGAGCACGCAGATTTATCCGCTGCTCAAAGGGATTACCGCGGAAGGCCGTGAAGTGTCGGCCCCCGTCGTGCTCTGGGAAAACTCGCGCGGTAAGTTCGAAGGCTCGCGCTGGCTGTTCGTGAACCAGCCGCTCCGCGCGCAGTTCTGGGAGCAGGGCGGCGCCGCGGCGCTCAAGCAGTGGACGGAATTCTGCGCGGCCGGCGTGACCGAGCTGTGGCTGAAGCCGAATTACGCGTCCTACGAAGCAGGCGAGCGTCCGCAGCTTACCCTGCAGACCCAGCGGATGACACGCGCATGTGCGGACAGTCGTGCGAAACGGACGGAGAACTGGATGTTCTCCATCACCGTGGAGCACGAGAGCACCTCCGATCGATGGACGTGTGAGCTGCAGCAGGAGGTAACCGGCGAATTCGGCCTCGTCCGTATCCCGGTCCCGCTCGACATGCGAAGCGGGCTGTACCGGGTGGAATGCCGAGCCGAATCGGCGCGCGGCGAGATCCGCATCCTGCGCCAAGGGTTTTGGGGCCTGGACGCCAAGATGCTGGCGGAAGGCCAGCCGATCGGCCGGGACCGCGACTACTTCATCCAAGACGGCAGGCCGCTCCCGGTTGTCGGCATGACCTACATGACTTCCGACGTGGCCCGCAAGTTCCTGTTCCTGCCTAACGCGGCGGTATGGGACCGCGATATGGCCCAGATGGCCCGCGCGGGCATCAATTGGATCCGCACAGGCATCTGGACCGCTTACCGCAATATTATGCAGGTGGACGGCCATGTGTCGGAAGATGTGCTCCGGTCGATCGACGCGTTCCTGATGACGGCCAAGAAGCACGGCTTGCAGGTCACGTTTACGTTTTTCTCCTTCACGCCGGAAACGTGGGAAGGGGTCAATCCTTACCTCGATCCGCAGAGCGTGGAAGCGCAGAAGCGGTTTATCCGCTCCATCGTCTCGCGCCACCGGAATACGAAGAACGTGGATTGGGATCTGATCAACGAGCCGTCCATGTTCGAGCCGGAAAAAATCTTCTCCGACGGCCCGCGCTCCTGCCGCGATCCTTTTGAGAAAGCGGCCTTTATCGAGTGGCTCCGCGAGCGGCACGGCTCTATCGAAGCGCTCCAGGAGCGGTGGAACATGTCCCCGGAGCAGCTTCCGGATTTTGCGGCGGCTGCCGTACCGGAAGCCGAGGAAATTAACTTCGACGTGCAGGATATGCATCGCGGCAAGAAAGGGACACGCTGGCTGGACTACTGCCTGTTCTCCATGGACATGCACAACCGCTGGGCCAAGGAGCTCTACGAGACGATCAAAGAGCAGTGCCCGGATCATCTCGTGACGGTCGGGCAGGACGAAGCGCTCGGAGCCCAGAGACCGTCTCCGTTCTTCTACGAAGAAGCCGTCGACTATACGACCGTGCATTCCTGGTGGCTGAACGATCAGCTTCTCTGGGACGGCATTTTCGCCAAAACGGCACATAAGCCGAATCTCGTCCAGGAAACCGGCATCATGTACGTGGAAACGCCTGACGGCCGGGCGAAACGGACCGAGACGGAGCTGCGGAACCTGCTGGAGCGCAAGTATGCCTACGCGTTCGCGACAGGCGGCGCAGGGGCGGTCCACTGGATCTGGAACACGAACTTCTATATGGATAATGCCAACGAATCGCATATCGGGGCTCTCCGGGCAGACGGCACGGAGAAGCCGGAAGCGGACGTTTCCTATGACTTCGGAACGTTTATGGCCGGTATCCGCGATTTGTTCCGGGAACGGAAACTGGAAGATATCGTCGCCGTTTTCCCGTATTCGAACGATTTTTCGAACCGGAAGCTGGCGTTCGATGCCACTACCCGGCTGACGCGTGTGCTGGCTTACCAGCTTAACCAGCCTTTCCGGGCGGCTTCGGAGTATCACCTGGATGCGCTGGAGCAGGGGCCGGTCAAGCTGATCCTGCTGCCGAGCGCCCATAACGTGGACGATCAAGCGATGGCGGAGCTCGTGGAGTTTGTAAAACGTACGGGTGCCGTGCTCCTTGCGACAGGTCCGCTGGGCATCGACGCGTACTGGAGAGAGACGGCCCGCCTGGACGATGTGCTTGGCAGCGGCAAGCTCGCCAACGTACGCCGGGAAGAAATGCTGAGCATCGGCGGCTCCATCCAGCCGGTTTCATTCGGACAGAGACGCATTGCGGAAACCGTCAAGGAAATCCGCCTGAACGACTCCGGACAAGGAGGCGGCATCGGCGCGGGAGCCCCAACCGGAACCGGTGTAACGGGACAAGAAGCTGACAGCCCGCAAGGCGACGCTGTTGTGGATATACCGCTCGGCAAGGGCCGCCTGATCTGGAGCCCGCTGCCTGTCGAGCTTAACGAGAGAACCGAAGCCGTCGCCGAACTCTACCGGTACGCTCTTGAGGCGGCGGGCTGCGAGAGCGGTCTGGAATGGCGCCGCGGGGGTAATCTGCCGGGCGTGTACGGCCGCAAAATCAGCTTCAAGGAAGGCTCGCTCTTCGTATTCGTTTCCGAATTCGCTTGGGACGCCCCCGTAGAAGTGAAGGACACGGAGACCGGCGCGGTCTACTCCTTCCTGCTGGAGAAAGAGCGGTCCGTCTTGTTCGCCGCCGATTCGGCAGGCAAGCTTCTCGCTGTTTACCGGCCGGATGAGGTTCAAATCCGCGTAGGCAGCGAGTAAGACGACAGGGAGCGTAAGGGTACGTGTTCGGGTACGTCCGCAGGTATGCCGACAGGCGGGTGCTGTCCGTTGCGCAAACTGATGCGCAGCCAGGTTTGCAGCCATGCGGCAAAAGGTCTGCGAACGGGTACAGGCAGGCTCTTCAAGCCCCTGCTCAGGGCGCATGAGGTCCGGATGTCCGCAGCCTTATAGGGGAAGTCATCCTCATGCCGCATCCGCACCGCGCGAAGCTGTGGTCACATGACCGTGGTCAACCGCATCCGCACATTCATGGCGCGTACCTGCGTTATCCTTGAACCGGCAGCGGAGTCGGCGTTTTAAATAACAACCCAATCATGCTGGAGAACACGCCGCTCGGATGCGGAGCTCTCCGGCCCTTTTTTCAAATAGAAGATCTGCAAACAAACGGCACCACGACAAAGAAAGGCCAGGAGGCGAAAGATCATGAGCAAAAAAAGAACGGCGCACATCATTTCCCATACGCATTGGGACCGCGAGTGGTACCTGCCTTACGAAAAGCACCACGTCCGGCTAGTCAAGCTGGTCGATACGCTGCTGGATAAATTGGATGCGGGACCCGAGTACAAAAGCTTTTATCTCGACGGCCAGACCATCATTCTCGAAGACTATTTGCAGGTTCGCCCGGAGCAGAAAGAGCGTCTGGAGAAATACATCCGCGAAGGACGTATTTTTATCGGTCCCTGGTATATCCTGCAAGATGCTTTTCTGACGAGCAGCGAGGCGAACGTCCGCAACATGCAAATCGGGCATCAAGATGCCAAACGGTACGGCCCGGTGTCCAAAATCGGCTATTTCCCGGATACGTTCGGCATTTACGGGCAGGCGCCCCAGATTTTGCAGCAGGCGGGCATCCGCAACGCGTTCTTCGGACGCGGCGTGAAGCCGACCGGCTTTAACAACACCGTATCGGATTCCGGATACGAATCGTCGTTCTCGGAGCTGATCTGGGAAGGAACGGACGGCTCCAAGGTGCTTGGCGTCCTGTTCGCGAACTGGTACTCCAACGGCAACGAAGTGCCGGCCGGAGAAGAGGAAGCGAAGGCGTACTGGGCCCGCAAGCTTGCGGACGCCGAGAAGTACGCGTCCACGGGCGAGCTGTTGTTCATGAACGGCTGCGACCATCAGCCGATCCAGCTCGACCTGCCCGAAGCGATCGAAACGGCGCGGAAGCTGTACCCGGACACGGAGTTCGTCCATTCGAACTTCGCGGCTTATCTGGAGGCGCTGGGCGACAGCGTGGAGCGCGAGCTGTCCTCCGTCAAGGGCGAGCTGCGCAGCCAGCGTACGGACGGCTGGTCTACGCTCGTCAACACGGCGTCGGCCCGCGTCTACTTGAAGCAGATGAACCAGGAAGGCCAGGCGCTGCTTGAAAAAGTAGCCGAGCCGCTCGCTTCTTTCGCGCATCTGCTCGGAGAGCAGTACCCGCATCATCTGTTTACGTATGCCTGGAAAACGCTGATGCAGAACCACCCGCACGACAGCATCTGCGGCTGCAGCGTGGACGAAGTGCACCGCGAAATGGTGACGCGGTTCGAGAAGAGCCGCCACGTGGCGGAATCCATCGTGGACGACAGCAAGCGTGCCATCGCCGAAGCGATCGACACGAGCGTGTTCACGGGATTCGGCGAGGATGCTCTTCCGGTCGTCGTGTTCAACACGACAGGCTGGGAACGCACCGGCACCGTGTCCATCGAGCTTGATGCGGCGCGTCTGTACTTCCGGGAAGGCTATTCCCTGGAAGAAACGGCAAGCCGCATGAAGAACGTGGACCTGTCGGGCCGCGTGCTTGTCGACGCGGAAGGCAAGGTCATTCCATGCACGGTGGAGGACCTTGGACTCCTGTTCAGCTACGACCTGCCGGACGACCAGTTCCGCCAGCCGTATTCGTGCCGCAAGGTGAAACTGACGTTCGAAGCGCGGAACGTTCCGGCGCTCGGACTCCAGACCTACGCGTGGGTGCGCAGCGATAAGGCGTCGTCCGCGCCTGCTTCCCTGTTCGCAGGCGAACGCGTGCTGGAGAACGAGAGCCTCAAAGTCGAGATCGCGCAGGACGGATCGTTTGTGCTGACCGACAAGGCAAACGGACGGACGTACCGCGATCTCGGCGTGTACGAGAACACCGGAGACATCGGCAACGAGTACATGTACAAGCAGCCGGAAGGCGAAACCGCGCTGACCACGAAAGGTCTTCCCGCGCAGGTTCGCGTGCTGGAAGACACGGCTTTCCGCGCTTCCGTGGAAATCGTCCACGAGTGGGAGATTCCCGTGTCCGCCGACGAGACGCTGGACCGGGAGCAGCGGGAAATCGTCTATTTCCCGCACCGCAAAGCCCAGCGTTCCGCCGAAACCGTGCCGATGGTCATCCGCACCATCGTCAGCCTGGACCGCGGAGGCAAGGGCGTGGAGCTGTCCGTCTCCTTCAACAATCAGGCGAAGGATCACCGCATCCGCGCGCTGTTCCCGACGGACCTTCAGGCCAGCTCGCATGCGGCCGACTCCGTCTTCGAAATCGCCCGCCGGGACAACGAGCCTGCGGCCGAGTGGGAAAACCCGAGCAACACGCAGCATCAGCAGGCGTTTGTCGATGTGAGCGAGGCCCAGGCCGGTCTGACGGTCGCCAACCTTGGCCTGAGCGAGTACGAAGTGCTGCGCGACGGGCGCAACACCATCGCCGTAACGCTGCTCCGTGCCGTCGGAGAGCTCGGCGACTGGGGACTGTTCCCGACACCGGAAGCGCAGTGCCTGGGCGAACACACAGTCCGCCTGATGCTTATCCCGCACAGCGGAGACGGCATCGCCTCCGGCGCTTATGCGCAGGCGTACCAGTTCCAGATCCCATGGACTCTCAGCCAGACCGGCGTGCATACAGGCGCCGTTAAGCCTGTCTACGCGCCTGTCCAATGGGAGAGCCGGGAGCTGTCCTTCTCCTCGCTCAAAATGAACGAGGAGTCGGGAGACATTCTGCTCCGCTGGTTCAACATGAGTCCGCAGCAGGCAGAGCTGCCTGTACGTGCCTCGCTGCCTCACAGCGGCTTCTACAAGAGCAGTATCATGGAGGAAGCAGGGGAGGCGATTCCTGCGGAGAACGGCGCTATCCGCGTGTCTGTCGCGCCTCATGAGATCGTGACCATCGGGCTTCGCCGTTAGAAGATCAATCAAACAAATCGGGCAGACTGCGGCTTTTAAGGCCGGAGTCTGCCCGATTTTATTTTTGTCCTCAAAGAATGGTCGGTTACGGAGCCTGCTGCCTTAATGGAGGATGTCTGTGAGTATATGGTTTTTATTCGGCAGCCAATGCGTCTGCTTTCGTTCTATGAATCGTACCGAACGGATGCTCAGGCGGCGCATAAATAGAATAAAGCTTAAGCGGTGTATGGCCCGTATTGGTTACATTGTGCCATTTACCGGCGGGTACCATGATCGCGTATTCATCATAAACTCTTTTTTGAACATTTAAATGATCTTTAGTATCGCCCATTTGAACGAGACCTTGACCCTGTTCAATACGCAAGAATTGGTCAGTTGTGGGGTGAACTTCTAAACCGATGTCTTCTCCGGGGTTGATACTCATCACCGTGACTTGTAAATGATCTCCTGTCCATATGGCCGTGCGATAAGTATTGTTTTGCTTTGCAGCCTCGCTAATATTCACGACAAACGGTGTTTTTCCGTAATCTTTCAACTCGATTTTGCCGTTTATGTTCGGAGATGGCCGATGACCCAATCGGCCTGCATTCTCTAATTCATGTGGAATAGCCCGGTACACAGGCTGTCTGACATAGTTATACACAGGTGCGTTAACGTAGTATGGATATGGAAACCTATTTCTGGCGTCATACATGGAGTTTCCTCATTCCCTTCACAGAAGTATAAAATAGGGTATTCATGTGGCTTGGGCATGGGTACTCTTAAAAATCCCCCCGATCGGTTGACAGAACAGGGGGAGATGTTATAATACTCTACGAGCCCAAATGATAATGAATCTCATTATTAATGAGAAAGGTTCTTACTAACGAGCTACATATACAAAATTACCCGCCCAAAGGACAGCTTATGAAAAAGAGATATCTGGTGATCGCGCTTATCGTTTTATCCGTCGCATCGATCTTTATCGGGGTGAAAGATATCAGCCCGTTGGATCTGTTCAACCTGAGCGACGATAAAGTCCATATCCTGCTAGTCAGCAGACTCCCACGGTTAATCAGCATCCTGATCGCAGGCATGAGCATGAGTGTCATCGGCCTGATCATGCAGCAGCTGAGCCGCAATAAGTTCGTGTCGCCGACTACGGCCGGTACGATGGATTCCGCAAGGTTCGGCATTCTGGTCTCCATGATGCTGTTCACTTCGGCCGGTCCGCTGGAGAAGATGTTGATCGCCTTCGTTTTCGCTCTGCTGGGAACCTTCCTCTTTATGAAGATTCTCGACCGTGTGAAGTACAAGGATACGATTTTCATCCCGCTGGTGGGTCTGATGTTCGGAAATATCGTAAGCTCTATCACTACCTTTTTCGCTTACAAAAACAATCTCATTCAGAACATGTCCTCGTGGCTGCAAGGAGATTTCTCGATGGTGATGAAGGGCCGGTACGAAATCATGTACATTTCGATCCCGGTGCTCCTTATCGCGTATCTGTATGCCAATCGTTTTACCATTGCCGGCATGGGGGAGGAGTTCTCCACCAACCTGGGGCTGAAATACAAGCAGGTGGTCAACATCGGGCTCGTTATCGTGGCCCTGGTATCCTCCGTGGTCATTCTGACGGTCGGTACGCTGCCGTTCCTGGGACTGATTATCCCGAACATCGTCACGCTCTATATGGGAGATAATCTGAAAAGGGCGCTGCCCCACACCGCCCTGCTCGGAGCCGTGTTCGTCCTTTTCTGCGACATTCTGGGACGCATTATCATTTTCCCGTATGAGATTTCGATCGGGCTTACGGTCGGGGTAATCGGAAGCGGCATCTTCCTTTATATGCTGCTGGCAAGGAGAAAGGCCTTATGAATTCACAAGCAAAAGTTAAAATCAGCATCCTTGCCGTACTCGCTCTTGTGCTCATCGCGGTCTTTCTCCTGATTGACGCCTCCGGCAACTGGGATTATGTGCTTCCCCGCAGGGGCAGGAAGATCCTGGCGATTGTCATAACGGGCGGCGCCATTGCTTTCTCGACGATGGTGTTCCAGACCATCACGAACAACCGGATTTTGACGCCGAGCATTATCGGTCTCGATTCGCTCTACATGCTGTTTCAGACCGCGATTGTGTTCCTGGTCGGCTCCGCCAGCTTTCTTATGCACAAGAATGTGAATTTTCTTATCTCCGTCGGCTTGATGGTAGCCTTCACCGGCGTGTTATATAAGCTGCTTTTCAAGAAGCAGGGGCAGAACTTGTACTTTCTCCTGCTGGTAGGACTGATCTTCGGGACGTTTTTCCAGAGTATCTCTTCCTTTATGGAAGTGCTGATCGATCCCAACGAATTTCTGATCGTGCAGGACAAAATGTTCGCCAGCTTCAACAACGTCAATACGGACCTGCTTGTTATTTCGGTCGTGCTGCTTGCTCTGGTGGGCGTTTATTTTGCAAGATTCACGAAATATCTGGACGTCCTGGCGCTGGGCAGAGAGCACGCCGTCAACCTCGGCATCGATTACGATTATGTGGTCAAAAGGCTGCTCGTCGTCGTCGCCATCCTGATCTCGATCGCTACCGCTCTGGTAGGTCCGATTACGTTCCTGGGCCTGCTTGTCGCGAACGTGTCGCACGAATTTCTCAAGACGTTCCGGCACAAGGTGCTGATCACCGGCTCCATTCTTATCTCCATTATCGCTTTAGTAGGAGGCCAGCTGATTGTAGAGCGGGTATTCACCTTCTCGACAACTTTGAGCGTGATTATTAACTTCATCGGTGGTGTCTACTTTATCTATCTTCTATTAAAGGAGAAAAAATCGTGGTAGAAGTCAAGGGCGTATCCAAACTATACGGCAGCAAACATGTGGTCGAGAACGTGTCGGTCCAGATCGCCAAAGGCAAAATCACTTCCTTCATCGGTCCCAACGGCGCCGGCAAAAGTACGCTGCTGTCCATGGTGAGCCGCTTGATCGACAAAGATCAGGGGGAAGTGTTCATTGAGGGCAAGGAGATCGGCCAGTGGAAGAGCAACGATCTTGCCAAGAAGATCTCCATTCTCAAGCAGTCCAATCACATCAACATTCGTCTGACGATCCGTGATCTGGTCGGCTTCGGACGGTTTCCATACTCGCAGGGCCGGCTGACCGCAGAGGATAAGAAGTATATCGACGAGGCCATTCAGTACATGGATCTGGGAGATATCCAGGACAAATATTTGGATGAGCTGAGCGGCGGCCAGCGGCAGAGAGCCTATCTCGCCATGGTGCTTGCCCAGGATACCGAATACATCCTGCTTGATGAGCCGCTGAACAATCTCGATATGAAGCACTCGGTCCAGATCATGAGGGTGCTGCGCAGGCTGGTCAGCGAACTGGGCAAGACGATCGTCATCGTCATTCACGATATTAATTTCGCGTCGTGCCACTCGGACTATATCGTCGCTCTGAAGAACGGACGTGTCGTGAAAGAGGGCACAACGGACGAGATTATCGACTCCGCCGTTTTGAAGGAGATTTACGACATGGACATCCAGATTCACAACCTTAACGGCAACAGAATCTGCACCTACTTCGCTTAGGGAGCAGATTCCCGCCAACCGCTTTATCTACAAATGGTAACCAACTAGACGGATGATGCCGGACGGTGTCATGCCCGCTAACTACAAACCCAATTAAACCCATAGGAGTGATTGCAATGAGTAAGAAACTTTCCCTGCTTCTCATGACCCTCGTACTGGCCGTTATGGCTGCCGCGTGCGGCAATAAAGAGGCGGCTACAACGTCTTCCAAAGAAGGAACGGCTCCAACGGCCGCGGCTTCCAAGGAACTGACTATTAAGCACCAACTAGGCGAAACAAAAGTGAAAACGAACCCTGCCAAAGTTGTCGTATTCGATATGGGCGTGCTGGATTCCCTGGATAAACTGGGCGTAGAAGTAGCCGGCGTACCGCAGGACGGCCTGCCGACTTACCTCAAAAAATACAAAGACGCTAAATACACGAACGTCGGCAGCCTGAAAGAACCGGCTTTTGAAGTGATCAACAAGCTGAAACCGGACCTGATTATTATTTCCGGCAGACAGCAGGACGCTTACAAAGAATTGAGCAGCATTGCCCCGACTATTTTCATGGGCGTAGACGCGAAGAGATATATGGAGTCCTTTAAAGAAAACGCGAAACAGCTCGGCCAAATTTTCGGTAAAGAAGCTCAAGTGGATCAAGAGCTTGCCAAAGTGGACGAAGCGATCAAAGGTATCAAAGATAAAGTGGGCACCGGCAGCAAAAACGGTCTGATCACTCTCGTGAACGGCGGTAAAATCAGCGCTTACGGTCCGGGCTCCCGTTTCGGCATCATTC
The DNA here is from genome assembly GCF_058269095.1 of Paenibacillus sp. JNUCC 35. Classification (NCBI taxonomy): domain Bacteria; kingdom Bacillati; phylum Bacillota; class Bacilli; order Caryophanales; family Paenibacillaceae; genus Paenibacillus; species Paenibacillus sp. JNUCC 35. Next base: position 735,810 of record NZ_CM177771.1, read on the forward strand.
ACGACGTATTCGGCGTTCCGGCCGTAGACAAAACGATCGAAGTATCCACGCACGGTCAAAGCATCTCCAACGAATTTATCGTAGAGAAAAACCCGGATTACCTGTTCGTCGTCGATCGTGACTCCGCGGTCGGTACGGAAAGCGCAGGAGCCAAGAAAGTCATCGAGAACGAACTGGTGAAAACGACTAAAGCGTTCAAAGAAGGCAACATCATCTACCTGAACCCGGACTACTGGTACCTGTCCGGCGGCGGACTTGTATCCGTAGCCGAGATGGTTAAAGAAGTCAGCGCAGGCATTAAGTAAGTTTGCAGCGGTTAACGGCCCTTACGGGGCCGCCAGGCACTTCCTCCCGAGTCTCGGGAGGAAGATGCCAAAAGGCCTCCAGTCACACCCGAAGGGGTGGAACTGGAGGCCTTTTGGCATGGTGCGGCAGTTGCCTTAACATGAGCTATATTTTAATGCCGTTGTCAATTGATTTTAGTGATTATTATTTTCTTTTCCATTTCAGATAGATATCAACAAAAAATAAGAGACAAAGTAAAGTTAATATAACATTTGTGTAGGTAAGAGTACCATTGATCTGTTCTAGTTGACTCTCCAAACGCATAAATGAAGATCGAGTGTTATCAGCAACTTCACCTATTTTTATGCTTATTTGATTAAAATATTGTATAAGATCATCGTTCATCCTAAATCCTCCTATTAACATATTATTAGCCCCATTATATCATTCATTTTACATTTATGGTAAAATGATGTTATACTAATATTTGTAATATAAAACAAATATTAGTAGTGAAAGAGTTGTTAAAAAGAACTTCAAGTTTAATCGTAGCTACGGGTTTGTTGATTTCTGCCCTTTCTCCAATCTCAGTCTCAGCACAAGATACTAAATCTTTACTTACAATTACGGATGTTCAGAACGAACAATTTGAGAAAGTTAAATTGAACGAGATGTTCGTGAAAATATTTTATGATAAAGCAAAAGCAAAACTAGTTAAAGAAGTAAATTCAGATTCAGTCGTAGTTAAAGTAGTAGATATTGCTACGGGGAATACTATCGAACGCTACGGAGAATTAATAGAAAGTAGACAAGGATTACAATCTGTTACTGACCCTGATAGTCGTATTATAACGACTTTTCAAGATAGAACTGATGGTCCTTCAACAAGCAGACTAACTACACAACTTAATGTATACACCAAGGGTTCTTACCGTCAGATTAATGGTATATTAAGTACCTCATGGTCAGAGGCCTCTTCCGGAAGTTGGACATTAGAAAACAGAGTGGCCAATACAATTTCTACAAATACAGGCAGTGTATTTCCGACTACACAAATAAATTCTTCGGGTACTGCTACTGTTACTGTAAAAACTACCAGTACTACAACAGGTTCTTTTTCAGTGGGCTTTCTTAAAGAATGTGGATTTTCATATGCACATACGAGTGGAAAAGATCAATACTACAGAAAACCTATTCAATTGAGCTTTTTTTATTCGTTATACTAAGAAGTTTGTATAAATAGATTGCTTGCTATTTTACGAACGAAAGGATCTGCTGCTGATGTGCGGCTAGATCCTTTTTTCTCGTTACTTGGTAATAGAAACTCCCGATTGAAAATTCGTACCCGCGGCCCTAGAATGGACATGTCCGGAAATGAGCATCGAGGTGATGGAACATGTCCAAAGCGGATAACATGCTTGCCGTGCTGTGGCACTTGAAATCGGGGAGAAAAATGACCGCCCGGGAACTGGCCGAGACGCTTGAAATCAACATCCGGACCGTGTACCGGTATATAGATGCGCTTTGCGCCAGCGGAGTGCCGATACTCGCGGATTCCGGACATAACGGCGGCTACAGTCTGCTGCCGAATTTCCGGGAGGCGCCGCTGTTCTTTAATGCCGCCGAGCAGAAAGCCCTCGTTCATGCCGCCATATTCGCGCAGGAAGCGGGCTACCCGTTCGGGGACGCGCTGAACAGCGCCGTGGGGAAGCTCAAGCAGTACACGAACCCCGAGCAGCTCAGCGCGATCGAGCGGCACGAAGCAGGCTTCGATGTCATTCACCCTCCGACTGATTCTTCGCTGGAGGGTTATCTGCAGATGCTGGAGATAGCCGTAGCGGACGGGCATACCCTGCACATGGAGTACAGCAAGGGAAACTCCTCGGTGAGCCAAAACCGGAGCATTGATCCGTACGGGCTCGTCCACTGGAAGAGCAAATGGTACTTGGTCGCCTATTGCCACCTTCGCGGCGAGCTTCGAAGCTTCCGTGTCGACCGTATCCGGGCGTTGTCCCATACGGAGGGCGTCTTCAGCAGGCCGCCGGGATTTTCCGCCCGCCAGTTTTTTATGAATAATCTTCTCCCCGACACCAGCCGGCAGGAACAGCTTGTCTCCATCCGGATCCAAGGGACTCCCCAGGCGATAGCCGAGCTGTGCGATCACTGGCTTTTCAGCCATACGATCGTGGAACGCACGACGGATCAGATCCATATGAAGATGGAGGAGAAAGCGATCCGCAGCTATGTCCCTTATTTTCTGATGATTCAAGGGAAGTCTATCCGGGTTCTTGAACCTGCTCTGCTGAAAGAGCAGCTGATTGACGTGACGTCCGGTCTGCTTGAATTTTATAAACAGCTTTAGCTTCACTGACCGGTACTGTCAGCTAATCCGGGTTATCCTAAGAAGGCAAGCGAGCTTACGGCAAAAGGGGAAGCCTGGTCCGCGGTCAGTTCCCGGTCGCGCAGGATGGCGTCTCATGATGACGTCGCATGACGGCGGTCCCCCGCAAGCGGTTGTCCGGCTTCGCACGGAGTTATGCTCAAGCCGTAATAGCAGCACTCCAACATATCCACAGGAACAGGGAGGAACCGGAATGTCATCGGATACGCAGCATCAGGAACAGGAAAAGGCCGCTTTATTAAGCGGTTATGCGGAGCAGCAGTACGACTACCATGTGTGGGCAAACGGGAAGGTTTTCGCAGGTCTTAGGGCACTGCCCGAGGAGCTGTCCTTCGAGCAGATTCAGAGTATTTTTCCGTCCGTCGCGGACGCTTTGAACCATATCTACATGATGGATGAAATGTGGCTGGTCATTATGAAAGGGGGCGGCTATGAAGAAGCCAGGAAAGTCGTGACGGACCTTTACGCGCAGGGCCGGGGAGACTCGCTGGACGAATTGCAGAAGAGATTCGCTCTTGCCGAGGAGAAGTACCGGGCTTTCTTCGTCGAGGGAGAAGGCGCAGCCGCCGCAACGGCTCCGTCGCATCCCCAGTTCGGCTCCCTGGAAACCCGGGTCTACGCGTTGGTTCAGCATGTGGTGAATCACGGGACTTACCACCGCGGCAACATATCCGCCATGCTGCGTCAGCTCGGTCATAGGGGAACTCCGACCGATTATATCGCGTTTTTGTTCGAACGAGGCATTCGCTAAGGAGTTAGTTTGATTAGCGTGAAGAACGCCGTACATAAGTTTCATGAGTAAAAAAGCCTGAAAAGAACTTCGAAACCGGAGTTCTTTTCTTTTATTTTGGAAAGGATGATGGTAAGATATAAAACCCGCCGTTTTGAAATTTCAATTCTATACACAGGGTTATACACAAATCAACAGTCCAAAATCACAGGATGTGCATAAGTTTGAAATTTTTATAAACATATCCACAGATAAGGTTGTCCACAGTTTTCGACTCGGACTAGTCTGTAATTTTTATGTTGACAGTTAGGGTTTTAAAATCTATCATAGGAGTATACCCGTACGGGTATTTATTTCAGGATGATAAAGACAGAAACGATATAGGAGAGCTGGAATGGCCTTTCAAATACCTAAGAGCTGTACCCCGCAGGATCTCGCGCAGTGCATTCACGACGGAGAGGATCTATATATCCTGGATGTCAGGGAAGATGAGGAATGGGCGGAGGGGCATATCGAGCAGGCCGTTCATATCCCGTTGGGACAATTGATGCAGAGACTCGGCGAACTGGACCGGAATCGGGAAATCACGGTGGTATGCCGCAGCGGCAACCGTAGCGGATTGGCTTGCGAACTGCTGACGGAGCAAAACTTCGAAGTCGTTAATATGACCGGCGGTATGAACAACTGGACGGACCGGATTTCTTACGGACGTTAGAACGAAGAGCCGAAAAGACGAGAAGACGGCAGATAGACCGGCAACCGATTTATAGCTGTCAACAGCGTGAATAGGGAGGGATTGTCGAATGATTATGTGGGAGATCATCGCGGGAATGATGGTCTTGGCGCTTGTGCTGAACTGGCTTCCGGTAAGGGGCCTGAATTATCTCAGTCAAGAGAAGGCAAGAGAGCTTGTGGCTTCCAAGGAAGAAGGACGGATTAAGGTGCTGGACGTGCGGGACGCTTCGGATTATGAGGAAGCGGCCGGCTTTCCTTCCATTAATATGTCCGTCGGCCGTCTTCCTTACTTGTGGAAGGATGAATTCTCTCCGGAAGACCGTGTTCTGCTGGTCGGGGATTCTAACCGTCACATCAAGAAAGCGGCCCGTTTTTTGAAAAGGCGCGGATTCCAGGGGCTCTACGCCATGCAGCTTCGTTCCGAGCTTCGCGCTTTGGGAACTTGTCCCGAGAAGACCTGCGGGGCCGGCTGTCCTTAACATGGAAGCAATCAGCAGCATACGGAAAGGAAGATCGCGATGAACTACGACGAGAGCATAGTCCGCCGGCTGAAGCGGATGGAAGGCCAGGTACGCGGCATTCTCAAAATGATGGAAGAAGAAAAAGACTGCAAAGACGTCGTCGCTCAGCTTTCCGCAGTCCGAAGCGCGGCCGATAAGGCGATGGCCTATATCGTAGCCACTAATCTGGAGCACTGCATCCGGCAGGAGGAAGAGAAGGGCAAGGATACCGGCAAACTTGTGCAGGAAGCTGTCGAGCTTCTTATCAAAAGCCGCTGACCGGGGCCTTTCGGGATCCGTCGAGGCGTTAAATAACAGGAGCTTTCCAATGATTCCTTAGGGGATTAATGGAAAGCTTCTTTTGCTTGACATGGGCAAATTTTTAACAATTTATTAAAATATGGTATGATCAAGGCTGTTCCCGATCTCTTTGTTCAGGACCAGGAATTAGTGAAGAAAGGAAGACCTCTTATCGCAATGAATACGAAATTAAACGTTTTGCTGACCCGTTCTTTTCTCGTTTGTCTCTTACTGGCCTTATGTTTCGGTATGGTGGCGCTGCTTGTCAGCCGCCAGCAGGTTGCCTGGTTCGACGAAACGATCATTTCGTTCGTGCAGGGGGCGGAAAGTCCCGGCTTAACCGCGGCTGCCGGTCTGCTGTCCGAAATCGGTTCCTCCGCCGTCGTCCCGTTTATTACGATCGCAGCCGCTCTGTATTTATACTTCGTGCTGAAGCACCGGTCGGAAGTCATTCTGCTCATTGCCGCTATCGGCGGCTCCGCTATTTTGAATACGATTCTTAAAAAGATCTTCCAGCGGGAACGTCCGACCATCCACATTATTATGGAGGAAACCGGATTCAGCTTCCCCAGCGGACATTCCATGGCCGTGGTTGGTTTGTATGGAGTTCTGGTCTATTTGCTTTGGAAGCATATTTCCAGTGCGGCGGGAAGAGCCGTTCTCATCGTGCTGGCAGCCGCGATGATCGTGGGGATGGGACTCGCCCGGATCTACCTCGGTGTGCATTATCCCAGCGACGTGCTGGGCGGTTATCTGGCCAGCGGTTTCTGGCTGGGCGTATGCATTTGGACGTACCGGAGCTACCGGAACAGGCGGCAATCGGCCGTGAGGTAGCCCGCGGATGCGGATGTGACAGGAAGCCGCATCCATCCTGCAGCCAGCGGTAATTGGAGCGTTGGGGTTGAGACGCGGGAACCATTCCAGCCTAACGGTCCTAACGTGCAGGCTCGTGCCGATAGAACGGGGCGCCGCCGCGACCCGCGCAAGCGGGCGGAGTCCGCTTGCGCTGCATAGCGCTGCCCGTGCATATCCGGGCCTCCGCATGTCCCGGCTGGCCCTGGCCAGCGGCATGGCGACCGGCGCTAACACGCACGTGTGCCTGCGCCTCGGGCGCAAACAAGCAAAAGCCCTTCGCATGTGCGAAGGGCTTTTGCTTTAGGGCTGTTCGGCCTTCAGGCGGTCGAACAGCAGCTTCGCGGCGCCGAACATGCCTGCCGTGCCGCCGAGCTCGGCCGGCACGATCGGAACAGGCGCCGCCGTGTAGGCCGGCATGGTCATGTCCAGGACATGCCGGCGGATCAGATCGAACAGGAAGTCCCCCTGTTCGGTGACGGCCCCGCCCACGACGATGGCGGGCGGGTTGAACGCGTGGATGAGACCGCTGAGCCCTGTGGCGACGTACTCGGCGTACAGCCGCACGATGGCCATAGCGGTCTCGTCCCCGGCGCGGGCGCGCGCGAACAGCTCCGGCGGAGACGCTTCTTCCAGCGTCTCCCCGCCCCGTTCGCGAATAAGGCGCTTCAGCGCGGTCACGGACGCGTACTGCTCCCAGCAGCCGCGGTGGCCGCAAGTGCAGGGCTCGCCGCCGAAAGCCACGACCATGTGGCCGTAGGCTCCCGCGAAGCCGTCCCGCCCGTGCAGCGGGCTGCCCTCGCGGATGTAGCAGCCGCCCACCCCGGTGCCCAGCGCTACGCAGAGGAAGGTGTCCCAGCCGCGTCCGGCTCCGAGCCACTGCTCGCCGAGGGCGATGACGTTGACGTCGTTATCGACGGCAGTGGGCAGGCCGGATAGCTTCTCGATATCCGCGCGCAGCGTAGTTCCGCTCCAGCCGGGCAAATTATCGGTCGCGAAAGCTACGGTTCCTTCGCGGTTAATGTAGCCGGCGCTGCCGATTCCCGTACCGGCGAGCTTCACGCCTGCGGCAGCGGCCTCTTCTGAATACGTTTGCAGAAGTCCTGCGAGTTTAGCCATGAGACCGGATTTGCCGGCGGACGCTTCCGTCTCGGTTTTGTGGGAGGCGAGCACTTTCCCGTCGGGAAGGATGAGCCCGCTTTTAATGTGGGTGCCCCCAATGTCGATGCCGATCGCTGCGTAAGAAGACATGAACCTTTTCCCCCGCTTCGTGATTTTAGAAGAATTAATTTTCCTTAATTAATAACTATAAAAGAAATTTTACTTCTTTATTATAGGAGAAGGCTGCTGCCCTGTAAATGAAAAACCGGCAGTTTATCCGTACCCGGTTCCACCTGCAAAATTTTTTAGAAAAAAACCGAAAACCCTGTTTCAAGTTTAACGGAAGCGGGTATAAAAGCGCATCAGCGTGCCATAATGTCGAAAAATGTTTCGAAGCCCGGATTTTTTACCGGGAATTGTTGCAGTGACAATTTTTTACAAACAGAAACTATCTTCACATGGGGACGTAATTACAAAGGACGTGTAAGGACCAAAGGGAACAAACCTGTCATTTGAGCGGAAAAGGGGGACAAACCGGCGATATGTAAGCGGTAACGCTGCAGGGGATCGGACTTCGACTGAGAGGGTTCCCGCGTGCGAATAGGTATACAATTTCCTCTACTTGCTATTGTATTCGGTTTTTAGAAACACTACTATTAAAGTTGACATAATTCAAAATTTTCGATTTATTTTTTTCTATATATACAAATTCGGAGGAAAAGCCGTATGTCGGAACAAGACCAGAGATCCAATGATTCCCTAGATGTTTTGGACGAAAAACAGTTACTTCAGGTGTTGCTGGCTTTTAAGAAGGGCGACTTTTCCGTGCGCATGCCCTATGACCTGAACGGAATGCCGGGCAAAATCGCCGATACATTGAACGATATCCTCGATATGCAGGAGAACGTGGTGCAGGAAGTGCAGACGGTCGAGCGGGTTGTCGGCAAGGAAGGCAATACCAACCGCCGCTTTATGTGCCGGAGCACGGGCGGAAGCTGGAACGCGTTCAACGATTCCCTGAACAATCTGATCAGCGATCTGATTCAGCCTACAAGCGAGATGGTGCGGGTGATTAACGCCGTGGCGCAGGGCGATCTTTCGCAGAAAGTGGAGCTTGAATTTGAAGGGCGCGCTCTTACGGGCGAATTTTTGCGCACCGCCAACAATATCAACCGCATGGTCAACCAGCTCGGGACGTTTGCGGCCGAGGTTACCCGCGTGGCGCGTGAAGTAGGAACGGAAGGCATTTTGGGCGGACAAGCCGAAGTGACGGACGTATCCGGTACGTGGCGCGATTTGACGGAGAGCGTCAATAACATGGCGAGCAATCTGACGGATCAGGTACGGAACATCGCGGATGTGACGACGGCTGTCGCGAAAGGCGATTTGTCCCGCAAGATTACCGTTAACGCGAAGGGCGAGTTTCTGGAGCTCAAAAATACGATTAACACGATGGTGGATCAGCTCAGCACGTTTGCTTCCGAGGTTACCCGTGTGGCCCGGGAAGTAGGAACGGAAGGCAAGCTGGGCGGGCAGGCCGACGTTAAGGGTGTGTCCGGCACTTGGTACGATTTGACGGAGAGCGTTAACGACATGGCGAGCAACCTGACGAACCAGGTGCGCAACATCGCGGTCGTCACGACGGCCGTTGCGAACGGCGATTTGGGCAAGAAGATTACGGAAGAAGCGCAGGGCGAAATTCTGGAGCTCAAAAATACGATTAACACAATGGTGGATCAGCTCAGCACGTTCGGTTCCGAGGTTACGCGTGTGGCGCGCGAGGTGGGAACGGAAGGGATACTGGGCGGCCAGGCCGACGTTAAAGGCGTGTCGGGCACATGGCGCGATCTGACGGAAAGCGTTAATTACATGGCGACCAACCTGACGAATCAGGTGCGGAATATCGCCGAGGTCACGACGGCGGTTGCAACCGGCGACCTGTCGAAGAAAATCGCCGTAGACGCCAAGGGCGAGATTTTGCAGCTCAAAAGCACGATCAACACGATGGTGGATCAGCTCAGCACGTTCGCGTCCGAGGTTACCCGAGTGGCCCGCGAAGTAAGTAACGACGGCAAGCTGGGAGGCCGGGCCGACGTTAAAGGCGTATCCGGCACCTGGAAGGACTTGACCGACAGCGTGAACTACATGGCGAGTACGCTGACCGATCAGGTGCGCAACATTGCGGAAGTCACGACCGCCGTCGCGAAGGGCGACTTGTCCAAGCAGATCACGGTTAACGCGACCGGCGAGATTCTGGAGCTGAAGAACACGATCAACACGATGGTGGATCAGCTCAGCACGTTCGCGTCCGAGGTTACCCGTGTGGCGCGTGAAGTAGGAACGGAAGGGAAGCTGGGCGGTCAAGCCAACGTGAAGGGCGTATCCGGAACGTGGAAGGATCTGACGGAGAGCGTAAACGACATGGCGAGCAACCTGACGAACCAGGTGCGGAACATCGCCGTCGTCACGACGGCCGTCGCGAACGGCGACCTGTCCAAGAAAATCACGGAAGACGTACAGGGCGAGATTCTGGAGCTGAAAAACACGATCAACACGATGGTGGATCAGCTCAGTACCTTCGCCTCCGAGGTTACCCGAGTGGCGCGTGAAGTAGGAACGGACGGACGCCTTGGCGGCCAGGCCCAGGTTAAAGGCGTTGCCGGAACGTGGAAGGACCTTACGGAAAGCGTAAACGACATGGCGAGCAACCTGACCGACCAGGTACGGAATATCGCCGACGTAACGACGGCGGTTGCGAAGGGCGATCTGTCCCTCAAGATTACCGTTGACGTTAAAGGCGAGATGCTGCAGCTGAAGAGCACGATCAATACGATGGTGGATCAGCTCAGCAACTTCGCTTCCGAAGTGACGCGCGTAGCGCGCGAGGTCGGAACGGAAGGGAAGCTGGGCGGCCAGGCGGATGTAAAAGGGGTTTCCGGAACGTGGAAGGATCTTACCGACACGGTGAACTACATGACCGGCAACTTGACCAGCCAGGTGCGGAACATCGCGGCCGTTACGACCGCCGTCGCCAACGGTGATTTGTCGAAGAAGATTACGATCGACGTTAAAGGCGAACTCCTGGAGCTCAAAGAAACGATCAACACGATGGTGGATCAGCTCAGTTCGTTCGCCTCGGAGGTTACGCGTGTAGCCCGCGAGGTAGGAACGGACGGCAAGCTGGGCGGCCAGGCGCATGTGAACGGGGTTGGAGGAATCTGGAAAGACTTGACCGACAACGTTAACATTATGGCGACGAACTTGACCAACCAGGTGCGAGGCATCGCGAAGGTCGTTACGGCCGTCGCCAACGGTAACCTGAAGCAGAAGCTGATGGTGGACGCGGCTGGCGAGATCTATGATCTGAGCGAAACGATCAATAACATGATCGACACGCTCGATACGTTTGCCGACCAGGTTACGACCGTGGCCCGCGAGGTAGGGGCCGAAGGAAAGCTGGGCGGCCAGGCGCACGTGCCGGGGGCTGCCGGAACGTGGCGTGACTTAACCGATAACGTGAACTACATGGCGTCCACGCTGACGACTCAGGTGCGCCAGATTACAAACGTCGCGACTGCGGTGACGAAGGGCGACTTGTCGCGGACTATTGATGTCATTGCGGCGGGCGAAGTCGGAACGCTCAAAGATAACATCAACGAGATGATCCGCAACCTCAAGGAAACGACGCGGATCAATACCGAGCAGGATTGGCTCAAGACCAATCTGGCCCGGTTCAGCCGTCTTCTCCAGGGTCAGCGCGACCTGTACGAAGTGTGCCGCATGATCATGTCGGAGCTGGCGCCGCTTGTTTCCATGCAGCACGGCGTGTTCTACATGAACGAAGCGAACGGCGAGGAGCAGGTGCTGCGCATGTTCTCCAGCTATGCGTACCAGCAGCGCAAGCACCTGTCCAACGAGTTCCGTCTGGGTGAGGGCCTGGTCGGCCAGTGCCTCATCGAGAAGCAGAGGATTCTGCTGACGAACGTGCCGGAGGATTACGTGATGATCGGATCGGGACTCGGCGAAGCTGCGCCGCTTAACATCGTGCTGCTGCCGATCATGTTCGAGGATCAGGTGCTGGCCGTGATGGAGCTGGCTTCCTTCCGCCGCTTCACGGAGATCGACATCGCGTTCCTCGACCAGTTGACCGAGAGTATCGGAATCGTGCTGAACACGATGCAGGCCAACATGAGAACCGAAGAGCTGCTGTCGCAGTCGCAGTCTCTCGCGGAAGAGCTCAAGAAGCAGCAGGAAGAGCTGCAGAACACGAACGACGAGCTGGAAGATAAAGCGAAGCTGCTTGTCATTCAGAAAGCGGAGGTCGAAAGCAAGAACAACGAAGTCGAGCAGGCGAAACGCTTCCTCGAAGAGAAAGCGGAGCAGCTTGCGCTGACGTCCCGGTACAAATCGGAGTTCCTCGCGAATATGTCTCATGAGCTGCGGACACCGCTGAACAGCCTGCTGCTGCTGGCCGAGCAGCTTTCCGAGAATCCGGATCATAACCTGACCGACGATCAGGTGAAGTTCGCGCGTACCATCCATGATTCGGGTCTTGACCTGCTCAACTTGATTAACGACATTCTCGATTTGAGCAAAATCGAATCCGGTACGATTGCGCCGGACTTCACCGAAATCAAGTTGACCGAAATTACCGATAATATGGAGCGGACTTTCCGCCATATTGCTCAGGATAAGAAGATTGATTTCAAAATCAAGGCGGAAAAAGCGCTGCCGGAATCCATTATTTCCGATTCCAAGCGTCTTCAGCAGATCTTGAAAAACCTGCTCTCCAACGCCTTCAAGTTCACCGAGAAGGGCGAAGTCGTTCTCCTCATGCGCCGGGCGAGCAGCGGCTGGAGCCAGGACAACGAATCGCTGAACCGCGCCCGCATGGTGCTGGCCTTCTCCGTCGGAGACACCGGGATCGGCATCTCCGAGGACAAGCAGCAGATTATTTTCGAAGCGTTCCAGCAGGCGGACGGCAGCACGAACCGCGAATACGGCGGAACGGGCCTGGGTCTTGCCATTTCCCGTGAAATCGCGGGCATGCTCGGCGGGGAGATTACGCTGTTCAGCGTTGTCAACGTCGGCAGCACCTTCACGCTCTTCCTGCCGGTCGATCTCGATCCGGCCATGTTGGAAGCGGCCGCCGCTTATGTGCCGGAAGTGATCGACGTACCGGCTGCGCAGCCTAGAAAGTACGAATACGACCGGTTCGATACGACACAGCTCGTAGATGATCGTGCGAACATTGAAGCGGGCGACCGTGTATTCCTGATCGTGGAAGACGATATGAAATTCAATGAGATTCTGCTGGATATGCTTCACCGGAAAGGCTTGAAGGCGATTATTACGCCGAAAGGCAACAAGGCGGTCGCTCTCGCCAAGAGGTACAAGCCGGTTGCGATTACGCTTGACCTGCGTCTGGAGGACATGAACGGGTCTTCCGTTCTGGATCAGCTGAAGGACGACATCGAGCTGCGTCATATTCCGGTAACGGTGATGACGATCGAAGACGATGCGACCGAGCTTTTGCAGAAGGGCGTGTTCGACTTCCTCTGCAAGCCGATCAAGAACGAAGATCTGGAGAACGCGATCGACAAGCTGAATGCTTTCGGCAATAAGCCGTTCCAGCAGCTTCTGGTCGGTATGTCCGATTCGGAGCGCCGCAGACAGACGGTGGATCTCGTGAAGAACAGCGACATTAAGGTCAGCGCGACCGATACCGGCCGCAAGGCGCTGAACCAGCTGAAATCCAAGGATTTCGACTGTGTACTCGTCGATACGGACCTGCCGGACATGGGCCCGGCCCAGTTCGTGAGAGAGATGCAGAAGAACGCCAAAAATAAATACAAGCCGGTCCTGATCAACCGGAGCGAGAAGCTGACCAAAGAGGAAGAGGACGATCTTGAGGAACTGCGTTCCATGGCGGTCATTAAGGAAGTGAAATCTCCGATTCAGATTGTGGACGAAACGATGTTGTTCCTCCACCGCAAGCTGGAAAATCTCAATGACAGCCAGAGAGATATTCTGATTAAAAAGCACCAGTCCAACGAAATGATCGATTCGAAAAAGGTGCTGATCGTCGACGACGATATCCGTAATATTTTCGCTCTGACGACCATTCTGGAGCGTCAGAACATGAAGGTCATATCCGCCGAGAACGGCCATGACGCCATCGAGATCCTTGAGCAAATGCCGGACATCAATATCGTTCTGATGGATATTATGATGCCGGTTATGGACGGGTACGAAACCATGCGTGAAATCCGCCGCAGACCTCAGTTCCAAGACCTGCCGATCATTGCGCTCACGGCAAAAGCGATGAAAGGGGACCGCGAACAGTGTCTGGAGGCGGGAGCCTCGGATTACATCACCAAGCCGGTGAACAGCGCCCAGCTTCTCGCTATGCTGCGGGACTGGTTCTTGGCCCAGGACGGACTTCAGCCGAGTCCGGCCGAGCTTCCGGGTTCCGAACCTTTCGGATGGATGAAAGGGCAATAACGCCATTTTTAAGCCTTGTGCGCAAGCACAGGGCTTTTTTTGTATGGCCGGACTTCCGGAGGGTACCTTGCATGAAGCCGCTTCTTAACCAGGGCGAAAAAGTCAAATAATGCGGAATATGTAACTTTTTGCTGGAAATATGTGTCTATAAAAGTAAACGTGCATAGAGCCGGGAGTATGGAAGGAGTCACGATGAATTAAAAATAAAGAAAAAATGCTCCAAAATTAAGTTGAATTACGGATAATTACTTCATATAATAAAGTGACGGGTTTTCTTATAAATGCCGGCAGCGGTGCCGGACGGTCTTATAACTAACGGAGGTACAACTATGGAAAAACACAGCCTATTGGAAGCAGTCAAGGGGGGAATTATCGTGTCCTGCCAGGCATTGCCGGATGAACCTTTGTTCGGAAGCGAGATGATGGTCAGGATGGCGCTGGCCGCGGAGGCCGGGGGAGCGGTCGGCATAAGGGCCAATACGCCGGTCGATATCGTCGCGATTAAATCGAGAGTAAAGCTGCCGCTTGTCGGGCTCTGGAAGCGTGACTATGAAGGCAGCGATGTATATATCACGCCTACCTTGGAAGAGGTAGAGGCCGTTTGGCGGGCGGGAGCCGATATAATCGCGCTGGATGCGACGATACGGCCGCGTCCCAAAGGGGAAACGCTGAAGGAAATCGTGTCCGAAATCAAAAAGCGGGCCGGCGTTCTCCTCATGGCGGATATCTCTACCGTCGAAGAAGGGCTCCATGCCCAGGAAGCCGGCTTCGATATCCTGTCTACGACGATGTCCGGCTATACGCCGTACAGTCCCCAGCAGGAAGGACCGGATTTCACGCTGATTCGCGAGATGGCGGCGCGGGCCGATATCCCGGTATTCGCCGAAGGGCGTATTCATACCCGGGAAGATGCGACTGAATGCTTCCGCAGCGGTGCGCATACCGTCGTTATCGGGGGCGCTATCACAAGGCCTCAGCAGATTACAAAACGTTTTGTCGACTTCGTACGTATACACGTTTAGACCGGCTCCTGCCGGACGATTGGCGCAATTATCACTTTTTCTGATCAGGGGAGATCATTGGGATGACGAAAATCGTATTTGTACCGCTCGACGAGCGGCCGTGTAACCTGGAATATCCGCAGCGCCTGGCCGAGATGACCGATTTGGAGCTTGCCGCTCCGCCCATGTCCATTCTGGGCCGCAAGAAAGCGCCGGGGGATACCGAGGCTCTTGGAGACTGGCTGCTGCGGGAAGCGGAAGGGGCGGACTATGCCCTGGTGTCGCTGGATATGCTCGTTTACGGAGGGATCGTACCTTCCCGGCTGCACTATTTGACCCGTGAAGATGCGCTTAAGCGCCTTGAAGTGCTGCGCGAACTCAAAAGGAATAAGCCGGACCTGCGGATCCACGCTTTTAATCTGATTATGAGGGTGCCCGCCTATTCCAGCAGCGAAGAGGAGCCGGATTATTACGCGGATTACGGCCGCGAGCTGTTCCTGTACGGCTGGTATACGGACAAGAAACAGCAGGAAGCGCTGACGGAAGAAGAAGAGCGGATTTTCGCCGGCATTCTGGACAAAATTCCGCAGGACGTGCTGGAGGATTTCACCGGACGGCGCGAAATCAACGCTTTCGTCAACCGGACGGCACTGGAGCTTGCGGAAGAAGGCATTATCGATTATTTGATCATTCCGCTCGACGATAATTCCCAGTACGGCTTCTCCCCGCTGGAGCAGAGGGCGCTCGCGATCCTCTCGGAAGAGCTGGACCTGACGGACCGCGTTGCGATATACCCGGGGGCGGACGAAATCGGCTGTACGTTGTTTGCCCGGATTTTCTGCGAGAGCAAAGGATACCTTCCGAAGCTGTTCGTCCGGTATTCCTCCACGAGGGGACCTTTCTGCATTCCGAAGTACGAGGACCGCAGCTTGAACGAGAGCATCAAGGCGCACCTGACGAGTGCAGGCGCTTTTATGGCGGACAGCTCGCAGGGTGTAGACGCCGTGTTGATGGTCAATTCGCCGGCCGTAGGCGAATCGGACATGGCGGAAACGTCGCAGGCGTGGAGCCAGCGGCACCGGTCCTACTTCTCCGAGGTGAATTTGCGCGAGTTCGCCCAGGCGATGCGCGTGTATCTCGGAGAAGGGCGGACCGTAGCCCTGGCCGACGTGGCGGTCTGCAACGGCGGCGACACCGTGCTGCTCAAGCTGCTTGCCCGTCAGGGCCAGCTTGAAGGGCTTTCCGCGTATGCCGGGTGGAACACCTCCGGCAATACGCTGGGCACCGTCATCGCGCACGCCGTCATCGAGGCGTACTACGCGGGCGCGCGGGAAACCGCCGGCGGCACCGGCGCAGACGCGGTGCCGGAAGGCCGTTTGCGCAGCGAAGCACAGAAGCGGAGCAGCCGGGCCTTCTACTTCTACCGGCTCGTAGAAGACTGGGGCTACCAGGCCCTCGTCCGCAAGGATGTGAAGGCGAACGTGCTTCCGGCGTTCGGAGCGGGGGATTTCGGGCTGGCCGGTAAGCAGCCTGAAATCGAAGCCGTCATCGCGGAGAAGCTGCGCGCGTTTGTCGAGGAGCGCCTCGCCGGGCTGACGTCCGGACAGATCCGGCTCGCCAACGTTCATCTGCCGTGGAACCGGATGTTCGAGGTCGGGTTTGATCTGGATCTGGTCGGCGGGAGCAGCCCTGAACCGCTTCATGAACAGAAGGAATCCGCGAGGCTCTGACCCGGCTTGCTTTATCCGTCTTCGGCAGAGTGTGCCGGATTCGTGAGCGGCAGATGATCCGATTCTCAGCATGCTCCGAACACCCCGCCTTAACCGGCGGGGTGTTTTTTTGAGGGTACCCATGCTGAGCGCATAAGGGCTATAGAGAAACGGCCTGCATCGGGAGTCGGAGAGATTTGCTCGCAAGAGCCCCGAAATTTCGCGGAATTCGTTAAATTCCGGGGTAAACCGGAATCGGGTGTCCTTTTTTCCGGAAAGGCCCCATACACTATAACGGAGGCCAAATTAGCGCATCCAGCGGGAAACGGGTATAATGGGGGTATTATAAAAGTCAGATTGTGCCCATGCAATCTTAACATCAAGGAGGTACCCTATGTCCGGATTTATCGGGAAGATTAAACAGGGCGCAGCCGAAGCGGGGAAAAAAGCGCAGCAGACGATCGAAGTTAACCGGTTGAAGCTGCAAATTGCGGCGAAGCAGAGAGATATGCAGAAACTGTATACGCAGATCGGCGAATTCGTCTACGAAGCGGGCAAGCAGAAGCAGCCTTACCCGGAGACGCAGGTCGCGGCCGTAACGGCTGAGCTCCAGGCTATCGAAGATGAAATCAAGGCAATGCAGAGCCGGATTTACAGTCTGTACGACGAGAAATCGTGCGAATGCGGACACGTGGTCGCGGTGGATACCCGGTTTTGCCCGAACTGCGGGCGGAAATTCGAACCGATTCACGAGCAGGCGGATTTTACGGCTATTATGGAATTGAAGCCTTTCTGCCCCCAGTGCAAAGAAGACATCGAACCCGGTATGCAGTTCTGCACGACCTGCGGATACCGGCTGACGGAAGAAGAAAGCTAGACTGCCGGTTAGCCTGCGGAAGGCGTTATACATGCCATAGGATAATGACGATTATACAGGCGACATGCCAAAAAGGATGAAGGGATTCTTCGCGAATGCCTCATCCTTTTTTTATGCTTATCTACTTCTCGTCTTCGCAGTCGTCCGCGAGTTCCTTCACCTGAGCGTTTCCCGTTCCCGTCCTGCGGGTATCCGAACTGTTGCCGTATTCTTCTACGGTCTTCCAGGCGTCCGTGTCATCGATTTCGGCGCGGCCCGTGTCGTCATCGTTCGGAGACTCCAGAATCGGTTCGAGAATTTCTTCTTCTACCGGGCGTTCTGCGGGATCGCCTTCCGCATGTATCTGCGAATGTTCAACGCAGGTAGAAGCCCATGGAATCGCCTCCAGGCGTTCGAACGGAATCGGCTCCTTGCATACTTCGCATACGCCGTAAGAACCGGATTCAAGCCGGCCGATCGCATGTTTGACGTCTGTAAGCTGTTGTTCCATATTTTCATCCACCGCCTGGTCCCGGCCTCTTTCGAGCGCTTCGGTTGCGATGTCGGCGGGGTGATTGTCGTATGAGGAGAGTTCTCCGGTAGAGTCTCTCAGGGAGTCTTCTTCCCGGTCGGACTCAAGCACGTGCTCCAGCTCGCCTTTTTCCTTGTAAAGCCGCTGCTCCAGCTTGTTTCTTTCTTCTTCGGTCAGCGCTGCCATCGGACATTCCTCCCCTTCGGATACGTAGTTGGGACGGTTTCTCCTGAAGAGATGAACACCGCCCGATCGTACTTTTTTATTACCCGAAGATCCCTTTCTTTGACGCAAAAGTGGAGGATGGAAACATACGGAAGCGGGTATCCAGCGCTTGACGGAAGAAGAGAATTTCGGCTCCGCCCGCTTTTTACGGGAAAATTTAGCTTGTAATTGGAAAATGGATAGGGTAAGGTAAAGATAACCTTATATGTTTCGGGAGCTGGATGAAGTCCGGCTGAGAGTGTGACCGCGAATGTCACTAACCGTATCTGATCTGGGTAATGCCAGCGTAGAGAGAATAACCCTGCCGACCAAGGCCGCACGGTATATTCCGTCCGGTCTTTTTTAGTTCACTGCAAGCCTGAGGCTCCTGCCGGTTGTTCCGGGAAAATCTTGTCGACTTACGAACCGCCTGGCGGCCGTAGGTGCGAGAAGACCGGAATTGGAGAAATGCCGGTACGGTCGGTCGTTTCCGCCAATCGGCGGAGCGGCGTCCAGGCTCGCGTGCAACGGTGTACGGGAAAACCACTTTCTGCGGAAAGTGGTTTTTTTGCGTTTATTGCCGCCTCGTCTGTTAGAAAGCGGGCTCTGCCCGAGGATTGATTATAAGCCGCTCTATACAAGCCGAGAGGAGAAGAACGAGATGACCCCTTATCCCGCCGGACCGGAACTTCACGCCATCTCAACCGGAAGGCAGAAACCGGAGGTGCTTATACGGATTGCCTCCGCCATCCATCCTTACGTAACGGCCATTCATGTGCGTGAAAAAAAGCAGTCTCCGCGGGAGCTGTGGGCGCTGCTCTCGGGGCTTGCCGCCTGCGGGGTCCCGCCGGGCAAGATTGTCGTCAACGATCGCGCCGATGCGGCCCGGCTGTCCGGAGCGGCCGGAGTGCAACTTCCGGGAAGCGGTCTGCCCGCCTCCGCCGTGAAAAAGGGGTTTCCCGGCCTGCGCGTAGGCGTCTCCGTTCACGGGCCGGAGGAAGGTGGCCGTGCCGCGAAGGAGGGGGCCGATTATCTGATATTCGGCCATGTATTCGCCACAGGTTCCAAACCCGGAGCGGTCCCGCGCGGCGCGGAAGCGCTGCGGGAGACGGTGCTGGCTTGCGGAGGCCTCCCGGTTATCGCGATCGGAGGGATTGTTCCGGAGAACTGCGCCGAGGTGATTCGTGCGGGAGCAGCGGGCGTGGCCGTAATGAGCGGCATATGGGAAGCGGAGAATCCCGCGGAGGCTGCGGAGCGTTACCGGCACGAGCTGGAGCTTGCCCTGCAGCCGGAGAAAACAGGAGGAGAACTGAGATGAATCGGGATACGGATATTGTCGTGATCGGAGGAGGCGTCATCGGCTGCTCGATCGCCTATCAGCTGGCGAAGCGGGGAGTCCGAGTGACTCTGCTGGAAAAGGAACGTATTGCCGGGCAGGCGTCGGGCGCGGCAGCCGGGATGCTTGGGGCCCAATCCGAAATGCGCGAGGCGGGGCCGATGTTTGATTTTGCCCGCAGCAGCCGGGATTTGTTCCCGGAACTGGCGGAAGAGCTCAAGGAGCTGACGGGCCTGGACATCGGCCTCACCCGCCGGGGAATGCTTAAAGCCGCCTGGACCGACGCCGAAGCGGCGGCGCTCAAAGCGGACGGCCGTTTCCAGCAGGAGGCCGGCGGCCGGGCGGAATGGCTCAGTCCGTGCGAGACAGGCTGGCTGGAGCCCGGGCTGAGCAAGGAACTCCGCGGGGCGCTTCACCTGCCCGACGAGGGGCACGTGCTGGCGCCGGAGCTGTCGGCCGCTCTTGCCGCCGGAGCGGCGCGGCTTGGCGCGCGGATCATGGAGCACGCCGACGTGACCGGACTCCTGACGGAGTCGGGCCGGGTGAGCGGCGTGCAGACCCGCGAAGGGAAGATCCGCTGCGCCGGCGCGGTGCTGGCGTCCTCGCTTTGGAGCGCCCAGATTCTGGCGCCTCTGGGCGTGGAGCTGCCCGTGTATCCGGTGAAGGGAGAATGCTTCTCCCTCACCCTGCGGCAGCCTCTTCTCACGAGGACGATCGCTTCGGGCGGCTGCTACATCGTGCCCAAGCCGGGCGGGCGGATCATCGTGGGAGCCACGGCTCAGCCCGGCTCCTTCGACCGCAGTCCGCGTCTTGGCAGCCTGCTTTCGCTGGCCGCGCAGGCGCAGCGGCTCGTCCCGGCGCTTGCGGATGCCGAGTGGGAGCGCGCCTGGGCGGGGCTGCGGCCTCAGACGCCCGATGGGATGCCATACATCGGCGAGATAACCGCCTGCAAGGGGCTTTTCGCGGCCCTCGGGCATTACCGCAACGGCATTTTGCTGTCGCAGGCGACCGGTGTGCTTGCCGCTTCGGTGCTCACGGGCGGGGCCGCCGCTGCCGAAGCGGCTCTGCCGGGGGCGAGTGAGCTGCTCGAAGCGTTCCGGCCGGACAGAAAGGCGGCAGCCGCGGCTGTAAGGCAGTAGACCCCGCTGGCTGGGGAGCATGGCTCCGTGTGCCAGCCCGGAGGCTGCATTTTGCAAGTGAAGGAGGCATTTGACGAGTGAAGCTGCATGTAAACGGAGACGACATTACAGTGCCGGAAACGGTACATACCGTAGAAGGGCTGATCCGGCACCTTGGATTAAAACGCAATCTGCTTATCGTGGAGACCAACGGGCATATTTTGCAGGCGGAAGAGCATGCGGATGCCCCGGTGGCGGACGGCGACCGGATCGAAATCGTTCATTTTGTAGGAGGAGGCTGACCCTATGCTGAAAATCGGACCTTACGAATTCAACTCCAGGCTGCTGCTGGGAACGGGGAAATTCCCGGATTTTACGATTCAGAAAAAGGCGGTCGAGGTTTCCGAAGCGCAGATTTTAACTTTTGCCGTGCGGCGGATGAATATTTATGACCCGGAACAGCCGAACTTTTTGTCCATGCTGGATGTAAGCAAGTTCAAACTGCTGCCGAATACGGCGGGAGCCAAAACGGCCGAAGAAGCGGTCCGCATCGCCAAGCTGGCGAAAGCATCCGGACTCTGCGACATGATCAAAGTGGAAGTGATCGGCTGTGACAAGACCTTGCTGCCCGATCCGGTAGAAACGCTGAAGGCCACCGAAATGCTGCTGGCCGAAGGGTTTCTTGTCCTGCCGTATACGTCGGATGATGTCGTGCTGGCACGCCGTTTGCAGGAGATGGGCGTTCATGCGATCATGCCGGGGGCATCGCCGATCGGTACCGGGCAGGGCATTATCAACCCGCTGAATCTCAGCTTCATTATCGAAGAAGCGCGCGTACCCGTCATCGTGGACGCAGGCATCGGGGCTCCTTCGGACGCCGCGCTGGCTATGGAAATGGGGGCGGACGGAGTCCTGCTGAACACGGCGGTTTCTGGCGCAGCCGATCCTGTGCGGATGGCGTATGCCATGAAGCTGGCCTTGGAGGCCGGAAGGGCCGGGTATGAAGCCGGACGAATCCCGCGCAAGCGTTATGCGTCTGCAAGCAGTCCTTTGGAGGGAGTCAGCGTAGGCTGACGGATGTGGTGTAGGCGGGAGGCTGGCGCCTTAAGGTAAAGAGCAAGAGCGAAAGTTTGAGCGAGCTGGAGGCGAACATTACTCAACGCCATCCAAAACCGCAGTATCGAACGGCAGGAACGAACGGTCAGACCAACCAGCATCAGGAAGCATCAGAAGCAGGACTTACCTCAAGAATTTCAAGACCTGCCGCTGACTGTGTGACTACCTATATCTTTATAGTCATGTAGACCTATGCGAAAAAGAGGAATTATGTCGGCCACTGCAAGTTAATGGAGGTGCAACCTGATGAACATGTCCTTAAACAAACAGCAGCATCCGCCGGAGCCTTGCCGTCAAGCTCCGCTCGTTCCTGCGGCGGCCACGATTGCCGGTTCCGACAGCGGAGGAGGGGCGGGCATCCAGGCCGATCTCAAAACGTTCCAGGAGCTCGGCGTATTCGGAGCAAGCGCTTTGACGGCCGTAACGGCACAGAACACGCTTGGTGTTCACGGAGTTCATCCGATCCCTTCTTCTATGGTGGCGGCTCAGATCGACGCGGTTGCCGGAGATATCGGGCCCGCCGCCTGGAAGACGGGCATGCTTTTCAGCGCGGAGATCATTGAAGCCATAGCGGACCGCGCGACTTTCTACAAATGGTCCCGTCTGGTTGTGGACCCCGTCATGATCGCCAAAGGCGGAGCAAGCCTGCTGCAGGAGGATGCCGTGCAGGCGCTTAAGAGCCTGCTGCTTCCGCTGGCGCAAGTCGTGACGCCGAATATCCCGGAGGCGGAGGCGCTGACGGGAATGCGGATCGCAACGATGGCGGATCGCAAAGAAGCCGCCCGCCGGATTCATGCGTGGGGAGTGAAATACGTGGTGCTGAAAGGCGGCCACGGAGGGAACCGCGCCCAATCGCTGGACCTGTTGTACGACGGCCGCGTGTTTACGGAATTTGCGGCTCCCTGGATAGAGACGCGGCATACGCACGGCACCGGCTGCACCTTCGCCGCCGCTTTGACGGCGGGGCTTGCCTCCGGGCTTCCTATGGACGAAGCGGTGCTGCTCGCCAAACGCTTTATCCAGGCGGCTCTCGCGAACCCTCTGAACCTTGGAGCGGGGCATGGCCCGACTAATCATTGGGGGTACAACAGACCGGGGACGGCAGGCGTTTTCTTCAAAACGGCACCGGCCGCGGCCGGAGAAAGCGAGGGGTGGCTGCGATGACAAAAACGGCTGCCGAAACCCGGTATACCGGCAATCTCAGGGAAGCGTTGAAGGTTTATCTCGTGATGGGGAGCCCCAACTGCGGGGGCAGAGACCCCGCTGCCGTATTGCAGGCGGCCATAGAAGGCGGCGTCACGCTGTTCCAGTTCAGGGAGAAGGGCCCCGGCGCCCTGCAGGGCCAAGAACGGACGGAGCTGGGGAGCCGGCTCCTCGGCGTCTGCCGTCAGGCGGGAATCCCGTTCATCGTGAACGACGATCTCCGCCTGGCGGAAGAGCTGGAGGCCGACGGAATTCACGTCGGCCAAGAAGATCTGGCGCAGTGGGACACGGCCGGACTGCGCCAAAGATTTAAAGGGCGGATACTCGGCATATCCGCCCATGATCCCGCCGAGGCGCGGGAGGCGGTCCGCTGCGGCGCCGATTACCTCGGCGCGGGCCCGATGTACGCCACGGCGACGAAGCCGGATGCCCGTGCCGTGCAGGGCCCGGGCATCCTTGCCGCCATGCGGGCGGACGGCATTTCGCTGCCGCTGGTGGGCATCGGCGGCATCACGCCGGAGGGCGCGCCCTCCGTATTGGCGGCCGGAGCCGACGGCGTGGCGGTCATCTCGGCGATCAGCGGTGCCGACGATCCGCGCGAAGCGGCCCGGAGGTTTTCCCGCCTGTTTACGGGATAAGCCGGCCGCCGGCAGTTATATTTTACCGGTTGGCTGCAGGAGTCTATCAGCGAGTCATAAACGCGTTCGAAAAGGTGCGTCAAACCGCCGTTTAAGTCATAAACGTCCATTAATACGGCTTTCAAAACGAGCCGATAAAGTTCGGGAGGGATTTTTAAAATGACCAAGAGTACAGAAATCCAGGAGCCTAACGTATCCGCTTTTCCGGGGAGCCGCAAAGTTTATGTGGAGGGCTCCCGTTCGGACGTGCGCGTAGCGATGAGGGAAATTCAACTGAGCCCGTCCTCCGGGCGTTTTGGCGAAGAAGAGAACGCCCCGGTCCGTGTCTACGACACGAGCGGTTTGTACACCGATACCGAAGAGGCAACCGATATCCGCCGGGGTCTGCCTGCGAACCGGTACGGCTGGATTGTGGAGCGCGGCGACGTGGAGGCTTACGAGGGCCGCACCGTAAAGCCGGAGGACAACGGGCTGCGCAGCGAGGAAGCGCTGGCGAATACGGAAGTGTTTCCCGGTCTTAACCGGAAGCCGCTTCGTGCCAAGCCGGGCAGCAATGTGACCCAGATGCACTATGCGCGCAAGGGGATCGTTACGCCGGAGATGGAGTACATCGCCATCCGGGAGAATGTGGCGCCCGAATTTGTCCGCGATGAAGTGGCCCGGGGCCGTGCCGTTATTCCTTCGAATATCAATCACCCCGAAAGCGAGCCGATGATCATCGGGCGCAATTTCCTGGTGAAGGTGAATGCGAACATCGGCAACTCGGCCGTAGCTTCTTCGATTGAGGAAGAGGTGGAAAAAATGACGTGGGCGACCCGCTGGGGCTCCGATACGGTCATGGACCTGTCCACGGGCAAAAACATCCACACGACGCGCGAATGGATCGTGCGGAATTCACCGGTGCCGATCGGAACGGTGCCGATTTATCAGGCGCTGGAAAAAGTGGGAGGCAAGGCCGAAGAACTCACGTGGGAGATCTACCGCGATACGCTTATTGAACAGGCCGAACAAGGGGTCGATTACTTCACGATTCATGCGGGCGTGCTCCTCCGCTACATTCCGCTGACGGCCAAAAGAACGACGGGCATCGTTTCCCGCGGAGGCTCGATTATGGCTGCCTGGTGCCTGGCGCATCATAAGGAAAACTTCCTCTACACCCATTTCGAAGATATCTGCGAAATTATGAAAGCTTACGATATTTCGTTCTCGCTCGGAGACGGCCTGCGTCCCGGTTCGATTGCGGATGCGAACGACGAAGCGCAGTTCGCCGAACTGGATACGCTCGGAGAGCTGACCCGGATTGCCTGGGAGCATGACGTCCAGGTCATCATCGAAGGCCCCGGCCACGTTCCGATGCATCTCATCAAGGAGAACGTCGACCGGCAGATGGAAGTTTGCCAGGAGGCGCCGTTCTACACCCTCGGTCCGCTGACAACGGACATCGCGCCGGGTTACGATCATATTACGTCCGCTATCGGTGCGGCGATGATCGGCTCGTTCGGTACGGCGATGCTCTGCTATGTCACGCCGAAGGAACACTTGGGTCTGCCGAATAAGAACGACGTGCGCGAAGGCGTAATCGCCTATAAAATCGCTGCACATGCGGCAGACCTGGCCAAAGGCCATCCGGGAGCGCAGGACCGGGATAACGCCCTTTCCAAAGCGCGGTTCGAGTTCCGCTGGCGCGACCAGTTCAACCTTTCGCTTGATCCGGAACGGGCGATGGAGTACCACGACGAAACGCTCCCTGCGGAAGGGGCCAAAACCGCCCATTTCTGCTCCATGTGCGGTCCGAAATTCTGCTCCATGAGGATTACGCAGGACATCCGCGAATATGCCCGCGAGAACGGCCTCGGCGAACAGGAAGCGGCGGAAGCGGGCATGGCCGATAAAGCCGCCGAATTCCGGCGCGAAGGCAACGTGATTTATAAGTAGGCCAAGAATCGGCCTGCGAATGACGGCGCATGACAGTGCACGAGTGCATGACAGTACATGACAGTGCATGACAGCCCGTCCGTTTGTCCGCCAAGCTTGCAGTGCAGTATCCAGCCATAAAAGCAAAAACCGTATTTCTCCTGTCCAGTGGAGGAATACGGTTTTTCTTATGAGCGAAATCTCGAGAGAATGAGAATGTTGCGGGCAGCCCTTCAATCCGTCCGAAGCGGGCTAAAACGAACTAAAACGGGCGCTATCCGTTCGGCTGCTTCTCCTCCGAAGCGGCTTCCGAACCGGCGCGCAATTGAACAGGTTGCCGGCTGTGTATTCCATCCGTTCGTGCGCTATCTACTTCCGCAGTCGCCCATTCCTTGACGGAGGCGCTGTCCGGTCCCGGTTCCGTCATCCACTCATGATGGGCTGCGGACGTGTGCTCTTCCTCTTCGTAATCAAAGGATGACACGCCGTACTGGTCCCGGGCACCTTGGATACTTTTTATGAAAACGGTTACAACTAAAAAGCCGAAAATGAGCAATGTTAATGTTCCCCATAAGGCTGTCATTTTGAGCTGCCTCCTTGAACGTACGAATCGACTGCGGAAGAAAAGAGACTTCCTACCATATGTACGCGTAAGTTCCGGAGAAGTTTCTGCTCACGCCCAGGAAATATCTAGTTTTTTTTGATGGCATATTTGTGTGCAGGAAAAAACAATGAAAAAACAATGTTAATTACAATGTCGTGTATATTGAGTCTTTGAATTTTTTATATCGAAAAAAGCGCCGGACCGCATGACGGCCGCCAGCTTCCCCGCAGAGCTCTCTGCGGCCTCGCCGAAAAACGAAGAAGCCTCTTCCCGCCCAGGGAGAGGCTTCTTCGTTTTCCTTAGTTCGTGTGTGGCGATATTCCGAAATTCTACATCGTGTAGTGCTGCTGTACTTGTCCCGCCTGATTGTAAGGAGGTTGTGTGTAGGAGTATCCTTGGTGCTGGCCTCCGGAAGACAGGTAGGGATTCACGAGCTGCTGGGTTTGTTGTCCCGATTGCTGGGAGTGCTGAATTTGTTTGTCGATATCCTGACGCAGAGCTGGAGAGGGAGTGGTGTACATGTTATTTTGTTTCATAAACGTGTACAGTTCCCCTTGCAGATGCAGGGTATCCAGCGTGAGCTGGTTAAACAGCTGGCGGATCGCCGGGCAGTTGGATTCCGTCGTTGCCGTTGCATATTCTCTGACCACGCGCTTATGGTCGGCAAGGATTGCGGACAGGAGGTCCTTGTCGCTCAGGATGGAGCCGCTCTGGCGGTTCTGCTGCTGGTTTGGCTGTTGATTTTGCTGGAAACCTTGCGAGTACGGATATGCGGACTGCTGCTGAAAAAGCTGTTCCAGCTGCTGTTGGCGCTGGTTATGCTGTTGCTGCTGCTGGTAGGACAGCTGCCGGTTTTGGCTGTTCTGTTGCTGGTTCACAGGAAATCCCTCCTTTTGTCGGGCTTGAATAAAGTTATTGCTGCTGCGGCTGGTTCGGAGCAAGCTGGGCATGCTGCTGAAGAGCGGACAAAATTTGAGCGTAATGCTGCTGGTGACTCTGGATCAGATGCTCCGCGATCTGCCGGATAGCCGGGTTTTGAGCATGGGCGATGGCGTTCGCCGCCTGTTTAATCAGCAAATCCTCATTGGTCAGGGAATCGGCCAGGTAGTCCAATTCTTTGCTGGTTATCGGTTGCATGGAAAATCCTCCTTTCCGTTCCTTAGTAATGTAACCCGGTTTTATGGAATTATTCGGAAAAAGTGATTTTGCGGAAAATTGCGGAACGAGCAGCCGGCCCCGCGCATCAAAAAGAACCCCGCTTCTACGAAGGGGGCTTGGAGTAAGTAAGGAAAGAATGTTTACTTGCGCGGAGGCCGCTTAGCGATTTCCTCCGTCACCGCAAAGGCAAGCTCTTCATTGCCGAACATGGACAGTACGCCGAGCAGAGTGTCGTCGGGGATTTCTCCGGCTTCTTCCTTGGAAACCGTAAGTTCCAGCGCCTGTTGAAGCTCCGTGTTGTTCCCCTGCTGAGGATAAGCCTGCGCATACAGGGCGGCCGGGTCCAGTCCGTGATTAATGCACCACTGGGCAAAAATCAGAATCATCATTCGTTCGTCGCGCTGATAGTTCTCGATGATGCGTTTTTCCATCTCCTGCTGGTTCATGTTCATAGGGTAGTGCCTGCTCCCTTCGATCGTGTGAATTAGAGACATCAGATTTAAAAGCTGCCGGGGAGTCTCATCGCCCGGTTATGCGATTTGCCCAGAAGCAGCAGGGAAAGGACGGCGCCGATCAGAGCGCACATCATGTCCCATTGGGTGTCCCAGACATCGCCTTGAGTGCCGAGGAAAGATTCCGCCGCCGTTCCGGTCAGCTTGGCAACAGCGAACTCCAGGAGTTCATAGAAGGCGCTGAATCCCAGGCAGACGCTGAGCGTAAGAAACGTAAGCCAGCCTCCGGGCTGTATGGGAACTTTGCGGATCAAAATCTCGCGCGTGAGAATGGCGGGTACAAAGCCCTGCATAAAATGACCGAGCCGATCGTAATAATTCCGCTCCAGATCGAAAGTATCCCGAAGCCAGTTGAAGAGGGGGACCTCCGCATACGTGTAGTGCCCGCCTACAAACAAAATCATGACATGAGCCCACACCAGCGTATACGTGAGAAGGGTAAGCGGAGTCCGCCGGTAAATGCCGATTAATACGGCTATCAGAATCAGCCCCGGCGTCACTTCCAGCAGCCAGGTGAAATAATCGTGAGGCCGTATGCCCGACCAGATGAAGACGGCCGCCAGGCTGCCCAGCAGAGCGGAATAGCTCCGGGTGGGGACACGGGAAGATTTCATGGGGCGGAAGAACCTCCTGTAAGTTATTGTGCGTGCTTTTTTGCATTTCGTCCAATCTTTGAGGCTAATTCGTGCGCATCCTATATCCGGAATCGGAGCGGTAAGCTATACTGACTCTATCGTACCATGAAAGCGGGAAAGGGAGGTAGACCATGTCATCTTCGAACCGAAAAATAAGGTGGGGCATTCTTGGGTGCGCTTCCATCGCTCTAAGGGCAACCGTGCCCGCCATTCAGGCATCGTCTACGGGGGAGCTTGCCGCTATTGCCAGCCGCGACGTGTTCAAATCCAGGGAAGCGGCCCGGCGTCACGGAATACCGGCCGCCTATGGAAGCTATGAGGAGCTGCTCGCCGATCCGACCCTGGATGCGGTGTACATTCCGCTCCCGAATCATTTGCACTTTGAATGGACGATTAGGGCCGCAAGAGCGGGGAAACATGTGCTCTGTGAAAAACCGCTTGCCCTTACGGCCGCCCAGGCGCAAGAAATGGCCGCGGCGTGCAGGGAAGAGGGCGTCCTCCTTGCGGAAGCCTTTATGTACCGGCACCATCCCCGGTACGACCGAATCCGCGAGATTCTCGCGGCCGGGGAGCTGGGCGTTATACGCGCCATGCGCGCCTCCTTCACGTTCGATAACTCCGCGGATACGGGAAATGTCCGCTGCCGCAAAGAGTGGGGCGGCGGTTCGCTTTACGATATCGGCTGCTATACGCTTAATGCGGCCCGTTATTTGCTTGGCGGAGAGCCGGAAGCCGTTACGGTGCAAGCTTTCTTCTCGCCCGGGCACGGCGGCGTAGATATGATGGCGTCGGGGCTTGCGGAGTTTCCGGATGGCGTCGCCTTGACGTTCGACTGCGGCATGTGGGCCGCCTCCCGCAATACGATCGAAATCGTCGGGACGGCGGGAACGATTGAAGTGCCGAGTGCTTTTGTCGCTCCGGAGGGAAGAGGAGCCGACTTTACCGTCACGGTAAACGGTGCTCGCCGGACGGAAGCCGCGCCCTCCGTGAACCAGTACGCCGTGCAGTTCGACGATTTCGGACGGGCCGTTTTGGGTCGGGAGCCCTATCGTTTTCCGGCCGAAGATGCCATTAACGGCATAAAGGTCCTGGAGGCCTGCCTTCTTTCTGCGGAAACCCGGGCAAGAATAGGCCTCTAAACTAGCACAAAAAAGGATGGCGCCCGGGAACGTTTTGTACTATGATGGTACTAACAGGGACTTGGAGACTAGTCGGCTAGTCTTACATCCCGAAAACCAAGCCAGGCGCCTATCTTCGGGATAGCGGCGCACAGTGGAGCGAGGAAGTCACATGGGGTCTGTGACCGCGACACTGCTATGAGCTTGGTTTTTTTGCGTTTTTTTGCGCTCGGCGGCGGCTGTTCGTACAATAGGAAATAGGAGATAAAGGAAAAAGAAGCGGCCGGATCGTTCGACCGCGGGCAATCGGAGGAGGAGTATGCGATGAACAGGAAAAGATATACGAACATGGACCCCGCAGCGGGACTGAGCACATTCTCGGATCTTCGCAAATGGCGTAAGGAAAGAAGCGGCAAAGTGAAGGATCTTTCCTTCGTTGTAAAAACAAGTCCGGATAAAGATCCCGGCTATTTGAAAGCCAACCGGAGCGAGACGACGATCACGTGGATCGGCCATTCCACCTTTCTGCTTCAGAAAAACGGCATCAACCTGGTCACGGACCCGGTATGGGCGAGCCGTATGGGGTTCGACAAGCGGCTGGCGGAACCTGGGCTTGAGCTCGGCGAACTGCCTCCGGTGGATGCGGTTCTGCTCTCGCACGGGCACTACGATCACCTTCATATCGACTCCTTGCGTGCTCTTCCCGGAAAACCCAAGCTGCTGGTCCCGGAAGGGCTGGGGAAGATGCTTCGGCGCAAGGGCTTCGACGATATACAGGAGCTTTCCTGGTGGGGAAGCTATGTGCTCGGCGGTCTGCGCCTTCATTTCGTTCCCGCGCAGCACTGGACCCGCCGTTCGCTGACGGATACGAACACCTCCCACTGGGGAGGCTGGATCATAGAGGATGCCGGTAAGCCGGGGGTGGACCCGGACAGTCTCTATTTCGCGGGCGACAGCGGATATTTCCAAGGCTTCCGGATGATCGGGGAACGATATCGCATCGGCTGCGCCCTGATGCCTATAGGAGCTTACGAGCCCGAGTGGTTTATGTCCACTCAGCACGTTTCCCCGGAAGAAGCCGTGCAGGCTTTTCTGGACACCCAGGCGGACATTTTCGTGCCTATGCATTACGGCTCGTTCCGCCTTGCCGACGATACACCGCAGGAAGCGCTGGACAGACTGCGGCTGAATTGGGAACAGCGGAAGCTTGATCCCCAGCGTCTGAAAGTGCTGCTGCACGGACAAACATTGAAGACCGCCTTAAGCGGCGCAGTAAATAAATTTCCCGCTGAATAAGGACAAACCCGTCTTTTTCGGCTTCCGGACGGCATATACATCATGAGGGACCCTGCAGGCACGATGCGGTCCGAACGAATACCGAGGAAGCGGGGGAGGAAGATGAAGAACTGGAGAGTCGTGCTGATCCTCGGTTTTGCCGTATATGCGGCTGCGGTAGGATTTTATTTCGGCAGAGGGGACATCTACAGTCTGCCGCCAGGCTCGGCGGGCACCAGCATAGATCCGCACACGTTTATGAGCGAAGGAGAGATCGGCCGGGCAGAAGTGTTATCGCGCATCCGCTCGATTGTGTACTTTTTGCAGACTCCCTTGCAGCTTGTTCTGCTGATTTTGCTTGTGGGCACGGCTATCCGGTTCAGGGACCGCATTGAAGGCTGGACCCGGCGCTATCTGCTGCGGACAGGCTTGTTTGTTTTTCTGTTCCTGCTGGTCGTGTATGTCCTTATGCTGCCGTTCGACTACTTTATGCTTAGTGTGGAGAGGCACTACGGAGTTTCCAGTGTCAGCTTAGGCACCTGGCTGGTTGACCATGCGAAGAACCTTGGGATCGAATGGCTGACCACGACGTTCGTTCTCCTGCTTGTCCTTGCCTTGATGAAACGAAGCCCCCGGAAATGGTGGCTGTGGCAGTGGGCTATTTCCGTACCGCTCCTGCTGTTTCTCCAATTTATCCAGCCGGTAATTATCGAGCCCCTATACAATGAATTTACGCCGCTGCGGGCGGGTGAACTGAAAAAAGAACTGCTGCATCTGGCCTCGCAGGCCGGAATCGCGGCGGATGACGTATACGAGGTCAACATGTCCGAGAGGACGAATCAGCTCAACGCCTACGTGTCCGGAATCGGGTCCAATGCCAGAGTCGTTCTGTGGGATACACTTCTGCAAAAAATGGACACCCGCGAAATTCTGGTCGTCATGGCGCACGAGATGGGGCATTATGCGGAGCGGCACGTCTTCTGGGGGAGCGGCCTGGGACTTGTCATGAGCTTCGGCCTCCTCTGGGGCGGGAGCCGGATTTACGAGATAGCGGTGCGCAATTGGGGCAGGGCGAGAGGACTTCGCGGTCCTCGGGATATGGCCGGACTGCCGCTGCTGCTCGCCATTGTATCTCTGCTGACCCTTGCGGTAACTCCTATAGACAACGCCGCTTCGCGGCTGATGGAAGTCAGGGCCGATTCGTATGCGATGAAAATGACCGGAGACGGCCAGGCGGGCGTGAGCGCTTTTCAGAAGCTTGCCGCAGCGAATTTGAGTCCGGTCACGCAGCCGGCGCTCCTGCAGTGGTTTCTCGGTTCCCATCCGACCATAGAGGAACGGATCCGGTATTTCGGCGAGTATGCCGCGCAAAAAGCCCGTTAAACTAAAAAGCGTGCCGTTTTCCGATTTGCAAACAGGTTTTGCGAATCGCGAAAAGGCACGCTTTTTTTCATAGGGAAGAGCTATAGGGCACGCGTCCGAGCAGGGTGATCTTCACAACGGGTTAAGAGACCGCTCTAGTCCTGTTTAGGCGCGTCGGTTCCTTGGCGGCTGCGTGTCATTTGCTGCCAGACCGAGCCTTCCGCGGCATGTCCGCCCTCGATACGGGCAATTGCCATCTGGACCTGCATGCTGATTTCGAATTCCGGATCTTCGGCCGCTTCGCGCAAGGCCTCGAGGCAGGAATCGTCACCGACTTCGTACAGAAAACGGGCTGCACGCCAGCGGACCAGCTTGTTGGGATCTTTCAAGGCAGTGGACATAGCCGGAACGGCTGCCGGATCCCCCAGATCGGACAAAGTGTCTCCCGCCGTACGGCGGACGGCCGGGGTGCGGTCCTCCAGAGCCTGGAACAGGTAAGGAAGCACTTCCGGTTCCTTGATATCGCCGAGATAAACCGTTGCAAGTCTGCGTACGGACGTTTTCTCATCTCCGAGAGCCTTGGCTAGCAGAGGCAGCGTCTCGGGAGTAGCTTTGATGCTCTGCAAAGCGGCATACCGCTTTTTCCAGTCGGGATCGTCCAGGAGCCGGCCGATTTCCTCTTCGGTCAATTCGGCCGGACGCTGGGCTTCCGCATAGTCCGCCTCCGACAGTCCCTGAGCGGCCTGCTCCGTAAGCAGGCTCAACCTCTTGTCATCGTAAGAAGCATCCACTTCCTGAACAACCTCATTCAGCACATCCTGAAGCTCTCCGTAACGGACATCGAGCTCTTGCAGCTTCCGCTCCTTGAGCAGGTGAGGAGAATTTTCGGTCGCTTTCATCGCAGCTTGTGTAAAACGTTCCGGAAGAGCGGCACGCGCTTCTTCGCCGCCTGCGTTTACCCGGATCTGCATAGGGATGCCGCGGAAAGTCTGGAGCAGCACCTTAACCTCTCCGAAACCGGCTCCCGCTTCGTCTTCGCCGGGAAGAGAGGCTTGAGAGCCGCCGCTGCCGAGCAGTTCCCGGGCCTGTGTGAGAATCTGCTTCCAGTCACCTTTGGGGGAACGGTCAAGCGCGATAAAATCGGCTACCTGAAAAACGCTTGTTACCCCGGGGATATCGAGGAGTTGTTGAATATAGCCGGGCGCGTTGTCGCGCTGTTTCCGGGTAAAAGTCAGGCTGCGGCCCTTAGGCAGCGCCTTATCTAAGTTAAGCTTCATGGTATTGGGACTCGGGGTTGGTTCAATCGATACTAAATTCACTGGATCACACCCTCCTTTGTTCCTCTTTATGATACCACATTTTTGCTAAAAGACATTTCGGGCCAAATCTCTGTGAGAAAAGCCACTGCATGCAGGCATAAATTACCTATAATTAACTAAAATGGAATTTTGGTATTCCCGCTTTGTTGAGTTTCTTCTATATAATAAGCTGCTTCTGAACCCCGTTTAATCCAGGTAAAAAAGAAAACCGGAACATGAAGTCCCGGTTTGTTGCAAAACATTTCCGATTAGCCTCTTTCCGCAAGGCGGAGGGTCTATCCGAGGCGAAGCTTAAAGGTAGTTAGCCGGCCGTTAGCCAGCCGCTGATAAAAATGCCGGCTCAACGCACGCCGCTGACTACCTCCCGCGCTTGGAACCGCCCCGCGGAGCAGGTCCGCCGCTTCGCGAACCGCCACCGCGCGGGCCTGCTCCGCGGCCGTTAGAGCCGCCGCTGCGTGATCCGCGCCCGGCGCTGCCGCCGCTTCGCGAGCCGCCGAAGTCGCTGCGGCCGGAACCGCCTCCGCGTGATCCGCGGGAATCGGCGCCGCCGCGTCCGCCGCGTCCGCCGCGTCCGCGGCTGCTGCGGGCTTCCGCCTCTTCACGCTGCTTAGCGCTTACGCCCCAGCCGGCTTCGCCGAACGGGCCCGCCGCGCTGTCGCGTGTGCCGCGTCCACTGTCGCGCGCGCTCTCGCTGCGCGGTCCGCGCCCGGCGCTGCCGCCGCGTGCGCCTGCGAAGTCGTCGCGGCCCGAGCCGCCACGTGGGCCGCCGAAGCCGCCGCGCTCCGAGCCGCTGCGTCCGCGTCCGCTGCGGTCCGCGCCGTCGCGACGCTCCGCGCTATCGCCGCGGAAGCCGCCTTCGCTGCGTGCGCCGCGACCGGCGCCGCCGCTGCGCGGTCCGCCCGCGTCGCGAGCATCCGCACGGCCGCGGCCCCGGCCGCCCGAACCGCTGCGCGGTCCGTCGGCGCGGTGCTCCCAGCGGCCTTCGGAGCGTCCCGCTCCGTCGCCGCCGCGGGAGCGCCCGCCGCCTTTGCCCGCAGGCTTCGCTCTGTCGCCGCCGCCGAAGTTCCGCTCGCCGCGAGGGCTGCGTCCTCCCCGCTCGCGGCGCTCGTCGGTCTCCTCGCCGCGTTCGCGGCGTGGAGCGTCCTGCCGCCGGAGCTGCTGGCGGATGCCCTGCTCGATCTGGTCGACATAGACCTGATCGCGCGGGCTGGCGAACGTGACGGCGACACCGGTCTGGCCCGCCCGTCCCGTCCGTCCGATGCGGTGGATGTAGCTTTGCGCGTCGTGCGGGATGTCATAGTTGAAGACGTGTGTAACGCCTTCCACGTCGATCCCGCGCGCAGCCACATCCGTGGCGACCAGCAGCTGGATGCTGGCGTCGCGGAACCGCTTCATGACCTGCTCGCGCTTGGCTTGCGACAGATCGCCGTGAAGCTCGTCCGACTTGTAGCCGCGCTCCTGCAGGTCGGCGTTCAAGGAAGCCGCTCTCCGCTTCGTGCGGCAGAATATCATCGCGAGGTAAGGCTTATCCGTATCGATGGCTCTGCACAAGGCGTCAAGCTTGCCGCGATCCGATACGCGTACTACGGACTGGTCAATCTCCGTGAGTGTAACTTGCTTCGCTTTTACCCGGATTTCTTCCGGATTGACCATGTAACGCTTGGCCAGGTTCCGGATCGGGTCCGGCATCGTTGCGGAGAACAGCATCGTCTGCCGTCTCTGAGGAGTCTGGGCAATGATTTCCTCGACTTCATTCAAGAATCCCATATGAAGCATTTGATCGGCCTCGTCGAGGACCAGCATGGAAATCTTGTACAGAGCGACGGATCCTCTGCGCAGGTGATCAAGCAGGCGTCCCGGGGTCGCGACGATCAGATGGACACCGCCTGTCGAGGAAAGCTTGCGCAGCTGTTTCTCGACATCCTGTCCGCCGTATGCGGCCAGTACGTTAATGCCGAGGGCGGGCGCCAGTTTGGCGGCCTCCGCGGCGATCTGTATGGCAAGCTCCCGTGTGGGGGTCAGAATAAGCCCCTGCACTTCGGCGCGTGTGGGATTAGTCCGCTCCAGCATGGGAAGCAGGAAGGCGAGCGTCTTGCCGGTTCCGGTCTGTGCCTGGGCAATCACATCGCCGCCGCGGAAAACAACGGGCAGCGCCTGCTGCTGGATGGGAGTCGGATCGGATACGCCGCTTCGAGCCAGCAGTTTGGCCAGCTCCGGACGAACGCCGAGGTCTATAAATGGAAAAGACATATTGGTGTAAGCTCCTTCGAATGTAGGGATGCTTCCCATTCTACCCTAACGGCCGCACGATGGAAAGCTATGGCTTGGTTTCCTCTGTCTGCTTATTCATAAGAAGGATGCCTCCGCATGACTTTCTTCCTATAAAAAGGTGTTTTTCCTGACATGAATCTCCTTTTACGGTTACGGCTGCGGTTTCGTCCCGAATATCCGTGTCGCTCCTTGATTAAACTCGTTCACATAAGGTTTGAGCGAAGCGCCTGACAGGGCATCCAGTTTATAATGGTTGAGCTGGTTAATGAATTCACGGTTAGCCGAGATGTACACATCATGCACGGTCGGATCGAGCTGTCTGATTTTAAGGGCTATTTCCTGCTTGAAGTTATGGGATAAATTTTTATGATCCTGGACCGTCACGTAGCCGAGGAAGTCCGAAGCGAGTTCGTTCGTATACAGGTTCTCGTAGTAGGGCTGGGGAATTTGGTTTTTCATGTCCCCGGGGCCATGCGTTTTCGTTTCGCTGCGCCCCGCTTTGGTTCCGGATGCGGAGTTGTCCACCATGATGGCGGCATAGGCATTTCGGTCTGTTCTCATCACGATAGCTCCCATCACCCCGTGCATGGCCGCAATTTGCGTGGACAGCTCATGATCGTACGCGAAGAAAGTATTGTTGTGGGAAACGGCGCTGACCTGCTGCTGGGTCTGATAAGCCCGGCTCTGGCCTTTTCCCTCAATCCGCTGCTTGGGATGCCCGTAACTGGTTTCCTTCGGATACGTATTAGTGCATCCCGATACAGTTACAATAATGAAGCCGGCCGCGGAAAGGGCAGGGATGAAACGGCGCATGATCTTGTTCATGATTGCTCCTCCTTGTTGAAGACTGACATAAATTTAGGATGAAGCGGGGAGGTGTGAATTATACGGGACGCAATGATGCATCCTAATGCTAAAAACCGAGCAGGAAGGAAATCAATGCAAGACAAATCAACAAAAAAATCGCAAAATGTAACAGCTTTTAGAACAATTTGTGAACTTTCCAAGAAGAATTGACAAAAAAGTTTTACCTAATTATAGTTAATTAAGTGATAAGGTTGATTGACATAGGCCTGTCGTTCGTGGTAAAAATATTGGTTTACAAAGTGGGGTTGATAAGCAATGAGTCGATGGAAAAAGAATTGGCGTCTAGTCCCCCTATTTGCGGTGATGACGTTCCTCCTTGCGGGTTGTGGAGACCCGACGCTTTCCGCTTTGCGACCTAGAGGGCCGGTGGCATCAGAACAGCTGTTTCTGATGAAGATCTCGATCGCCATCATGCTTCTGGTTGTAGTAGTGGTATTTGCATTGTATTTGTTCGTAATCATCCGTTTCCGTAAACGGAAGGGACAAGAAGGCATTCCGAAGCAAGTGGAAGGTAACCACGTGCTGGAGATTGTCTGGACGGTTATTCCGATTCTGCTGCTTATCGTGCTGGCCGTACCGACGGTTTACTATACGTTCAAGCACACTACGAACTACGTGCAGGATAAGGATGCTATCCATGTTAAAGTAACCGCTCACCAATTCTGGTGGCAATTCGAGTATCCCGAGCTCGGCATTTCGACCGCTCAGGATCTTGTAATCCCTACAGGAAAGAACATCGCGCTTGAGCTTACCTCCGCGGATGTTACTCACTCCTTCTGGGTTCCGTCTCTCGGCGGTAAAATGGATACGAACACTAACATGACGAACGTGTACTATTTGAAAGCTGACGATGTCGATGTCTTCAAAGGTAAATGTGCGGAGCTTTGCGGCGCGTCCCACTCCTTGATGGACTTTAAAGTGAAATCGCTCGCACAAGGTGATTTTGACGCTTGGGTGACGAATATGCAAACTCCTGCCGCTGTTCCTGCAGATGCGAAGCAAGGCGAAGAGCTGTTCAAACAGAAATGCCTGCAGTGCCATGCGATCGATCCGAAAGGACTCGGTTTCGGTCCTAACTTGAACGGTTATGCGGACCGTGAAATGCTCGCCGGTGTTCTGGAACACAACGACGAGAATTTGAAGAAATGGATCAAAGATCCGCAATCCGAGAAGCCGGGAACTTTAATGCCTAAAGTGCCGCTTGAGGATAATCAGGTTAACGAGATTGTTAAATATCTGAACAGCTTGAAGTAAGACTTCTCAGGAAAAAGGAGGTTAAATACGTTGGCACAAGCACACGCCCACGCGCATGCGCACGCACACCATCAAGTGAAGCGGTACACCGGTTTGATGGATTGGCTGACCACCGTGGATCATAAGAAGATCGGTATTTTGTACTTTATGGCCGGCGGACTGTTCTTCCTGATCGGTGGACTGGAAGCCATTCTCATCCGGATTCAGCTCATGAATCCAGATTTGAAAATTTTTATCGGTGATACGTTCAACCAGCTGACAACCATGCACGGTACGACGATGATCTTCTTCGCGGCCATGCCTATGATTTTCGGATTTATGAACGCGATAATCCCCTTGCAGATAGGGGCCCGAGACGTTGCGTTTCCGTTTCTGAACTCCCTTGGATTCTGGCTTTTCTTATTCGGGGGTATCCTTCTGAACCTGTCCTGGTTCATGGGGGGCGGAGCCAATGCCGGTTGGACGGCATACGCTCCACTTTCATCTATAGTAGATAGTACGAAAGCCATTACGGTTGGTGGCAATATTACCGGGGTCGATTTCTATGTTCTCGGTCTGCAGATTGCCGGCCTTGGAA
The DNA here is from genome assembly GCF_058269095.1 of Paenibacillus sp. JNUCC 35. Classification (NCBI taxonomy): domain Bacteria; kingdom Bacillati; phylum Bacillota; class Bacilli; order Caryophanales; family Paenibacillaceae; genus Paenibacillus; species Paenibacillus sp. JNUCC 35. Next base: position 773,797 of record NZ_CM177771.1, read on the forward strand.
CCCTCCTCGGGGGGATTAACTTCCTCGTAACGATCATTAACATGCGTGCACCCGGCATGACCTACATGCGTATGCCGATGTTTACCTGGGCGTCCTTTATCACGTCCGCACTGATCTTGTTCGCTTTCCCTGCGATTACCGTAGGTTTAGTTGAACTGATGTTTGACCGTATCTTCGACGGAGCCTTCTTTGATCCGGCCCGCGGCGGCAGCACCGTCCTTTGGGAACATCTCTTCTGGATCTTCGGGCACCCCGAAGTTTACATTCTGATTCTTCCTGCGTTCGGTATCATTTCCGAGATCGTAAGTACCTTCTCCAGCAAGCGCCTTTTCGGTTACAGCTCGATGGTATTCGCGACCGCTCTGATCGGTTTCCTGGGCTTCATGGTTTGGGTTCACCATATGTTTACCGTGGGCCTCGGTCCTGTTGCCAACTCGATTTTCTCCATCGCAACGATGGCGATCGCGGTTCCGACAGGGATCAAAATCTTCAACTGGCTGTTCACCCTTTGGGGCGGACAAATCCGCTTTACGACGTCCAGCCTTTTCGCGACGGCTTTCATTCCGACGTTCGTAATGGGCGGGGTAACCGGGGTTATGCTTTCCGTACCGGCTGCCGACTTCCAGTATCATGATACTTATTTCGTTGTCGCTCACTTCCACTACGTTATCGTCGGTGGTTTGATTCTTGGCTTGTTCGCCGGTTCTTACTACTGGTGGCCAAAAATGTTCGGCCGTGTGCTGAACGAAACTCTGGGTAAAATACATTTCTGGACCTTCTTTATCGGGTTCCACCTGACCTTCTTCCCGCAGCATTTCCTCGGTCTGATGGGTATGCCTCGCCGCGTATTCACTTACGATCCGGGCCTTACTGCAGGTAACCTTGTCAGTACGGTAGGCGCATTCCTGATGGGTATCGGTACTATCGTGTTCATCATCAACATGATCGCGACGAACAGAAAACCTCAAGATGCACCGAACGATCCGTGGGATGGTCGTACGCTGGAGTGGACGATTCCTTCTCCGGCACCGGAATACAACTTTAAACAAACTCCGCTTGTTCGCGGTCTTGACGCTTTGTGGAAAGAAAAAATGGCTGGCAACAAAGAGATGACTCCGGCTGAACCGGTTGGTTCGATTCATATGCCGTCTCCATCGATCCTGCCGCTGTTCATGGCTCTCGGGCTGTTTATCTCCGCATTCGGCTTCATGTACCACATCTATGTGATCTGTATCGTGGGCATCGGCATTACACTCCTTTGCATGCTGCTTCGTTCCGTCTTTGACGACCACGGTTGGCATATCGAACCGGAGGAGCTTAACGACAAGGGGGTTAAACGATGAGCACGCATACGCACGACGCGGGTACGTTGCCGCTGGAGCCCGAGAAGGCGACGCTGGAAGGCAAGAATAAGGTTCTTGGCTTCTGGCTCTTCCTCGGCGGCGAGATGGTTTTGTTCGGTACGCTGTTTGCCACCTATATCGCTCTCCGGAACCAGATTCCGGAGGGGCCGACTCCGATGGAACTGTTTAAGCTTTCCACGGTCGCCTGGGCAACGTTCATCCTGTTGACGTCCAGTTTGACCAGTGTATTCGCCATCATGGCGATGCACAAAAACAACGTAAAAGGCTTGCTGTTTTGGTTAGCCATTACGGTATTGCTCGGTCTCGGCTTCCTTGGGCTTGAAGTGTATGAGTTCTACGAATATGTCCATGAGGGACACGGGTTTACGACCAGTGCGTTCTCAACCTCCTTCTATACGCTCGTAGGCTTCCACGGCGGCCACGTTGCTTTCGGGGTTCTGTGGATCACTCTACTGATCATCCAGGGAACGCGCAAAGGTCTTACCGTCGTTACCGCACCGAAGTTCTATGTTGCCAGCTTGTACTGGCACTTTATCGACGTAGTATGGGTATTTATCTTTACGGTCGTTTATCTGATGGGGAAGGTAGGTCCTTAAGATGAGCACAAACGAAACAACTTCACCAAGTAAACGTTACAAGAAGGAAAGCCCAGCTAACCATTACTTTTCGTATATTGCTTCCATTCTCCTGACCATGATTGCTTTCGCGCTTGTCATGTACGGCGGATTGGATAAGTCTTTCCTGTACGCATTCCTTATTTTCATGGCGTTGATCCAAATAACCCTTCAACTTGCTTATTGGATGCACATGAAGGAAAAAGGCCACTTGTTCCCGATCGTGGGAATTATCTTTGGAGGCATAGTCGCCTTAACGGCCGTAGCCGCGGGGGTTTACTGGACCTGGTGGTAAGATAAAAAGAAGAGAGCGGCTTCGTTGGCTATTGTTGCAACAGGCCGCTCCTTTTTTTCATCCGGGCAAGAAAATATAAGGTAAAGGAGCTGACACAGCGATGGGTTTTTTTGAGTTATGGAACCCTGTAATTCTGCTGTTCGTTGTCGTTGTCGGTCTCGTCTATCGCAGTTTGACCTCTCCTTCCAAGGCGGCGGCCGCGGGAGAAGAACCTGTAAGTTCCAAGGTCAAGCTCTCGTTCTACACCGGAATTGCCTTGTTCTACATCGGGCAGGGAAGCCCGATCAACTATCTGGGTCATCACTATCTGTTCAGTGTTCATATGCTGCAGCAGTCTCTCTTGTATCTGATCATGCCGATCTTTATCTTGAACGGGCTGCCGGCCTGGTTGATCCGTCCTCTTTTCAAAGGAACTGTTATGAACCGTCTGCTGCGATTCTTCACCCATCCGCTGATTTCGGTTCTGGCGTTTAACCTGCTTTTCTCGATTTACCATTTGCCGCTTGTCATGGATACCCTGATGGAAAACGAGTGGATGCTGCTCGGTTATCACGGGATTCTGCTGTTTACGGCTTTCGCCATGTGGTTCCCGGTCTTCACGCCGCTGCCGGAGCACGAAAAGCTGTCCAGCCTGACGAAATTGGCTTATATCGCGGTGAACGGAATTTTGCTCACTCCGGCCTGTGCGCTCATTATTTTCGCGAGCGAACCGATCTATGCGATGTATGCAAATGTGGTAATCCCGTTCAATGCGCTGCCTTTGCTTGACGACCAACAGCTTGGCGGAGTCCTGATGAAAGTTATTCAAGAAATTGTTTACGGTTCTGCCCTTGCTATGATTTTCTTCAAGTGGTATCGTACGGAGAGGGCACAAGAGGACGAATTGTCGGACGACCCGCAGGGAAACAACGGTCTGACGACGGCTTGAGTTTTTTGCCACTGACTCTGTGTCTTAATATAGGGAATGGATGGGATTTAAATCATGCATGTACTGCCGACGATCAGCACGATGTTCATCGTGATCAGCGCCATCTTCGTCGCTTTCGGTTGGTATCAGATTCGTAAGGGCAACCGGGAGACTCATACGAAATTGATGATTGCGGGGGCAATCTCTGCGCTGATCTTTTTCACCATTTATATGTCGCGTACCATCTTTCAAGGCAATACTTCATTTGACGGACCGGAAAGCCTTAAGCTTGCGTACCATATCTTTTTATTTTTCCATATTACGCTCGCTACGGTGGGAGCCGTGTTCGGTATCGTCACCCTGATTCTGGCTTTCAAAAAGAACTGGATACGCCACCGGAAAGTAGGCCCTATTACGGCAACCATTTGGATGTTCGTGGCACCTACGGGCGTAGTGGTTTACATTCTGCTCTATATTCTGTTTCCTGGCGGGGAGACGAAACCTCTTATCGATGCGATTTTTGGTTTGTAAAAGTGCAGGAGCTTTACACATAGCCGCGTAGGCGAGATTAAACAGCCTTTTGTTTTCTAACGAAAACAGGGGGCTGTTTTTTTGTTTTGTGACAAACGGAGTGATATGGAGGGAGTGAATATGAGGGAGTGAGTAGGTGGCAGGGGGATATGGCGGAACTTATAAGGTAAGGTAGTGAGCAAGAAAAGTGAGCAGGAGCAAGTGTGTATGGGGTGGAGAATAGGGGCAGAAAAAAGTGGAAAAAGGGGTTGCGGAGTTGTGTGCTTACTGTTAATATAAATATACACAGTAATCACAGCAAGCACAGTGAGTACAGTAAACACAGTGAGGTGTTCGCATGAGTGTGTGGAAAAATGTATGGTGGCTGACCAAACAAGATCTTAAAACGGTCCGCTATAGTGGATATATTTGGAGTCTGCTTTATTATTTGAACGCAATGTTTGTGCTCTTTGTTTTCATGAAGCCCGAATTTTCGATGGAGGGCGGGGTAAACGGGTTTTTGACGGTGGTGTTTAACCTGTTTGTCCTATCGATCATTCAAGTGGCCGGTTACCCGATCGATTCACGAAATATGAATTATTGGAAAAACGATACGTATACGAAGCGAATCCTCCAATTAAAGCTTTTGCCGGTCAGAAACAAAGAAATCGTGACGAGCCGTTTTCTGGTTTATATTCTGTACTCAAGCTTTTTTATTCTTCTTCTGCATGTGGGCATCCGTGTGATGATGTCCCTGCAATGGGTCGAACCCGTAGGATGGGGCATCTGGCTGGGCATGATCTTCTTCTGGTGGGGAACGGTGCTGGCGGTTGGCTCGGTCTACCTGTACGGAGAAATGTCGATGAAGGGAAAAGCCTTCTTCCGTTTCAGTCTGCTGATGCTCTTGGCCGCTCTGATTCTTTCCATTCTGTTCTGGTGGGCCGGGAATTACATGGTGTGGCCGCTTGTGATCCGCCTCGTTGAACAATATGGGGCGATTGTGCCAGCAGGATCGGTCCTAATCGGTGCAGCTGCATTAGGGGGCTCCTGGAAGATCCTTGATAGAAAGTTCGGACAGCGCGATTTGTTTGCATCATGAGTGACGTACCTTTTGCCGAAAATGACGAAAGCTTGAAAGCAGGTGATGCAGTTGCATATTCCGATCCAAATTTCGCCGGATAATCCGGAGCCGTTATATCATCAGATTCAAGTTCAGCTCAAAGAGCTAATCCTCAGCGGGCATTTGCCCGAAGGTACGCTGCTGCCGTCCATCCGCGAGTTTGCGAAAGATTTGTCATGCAGCGTCATCACGATCCGGCGTGTGTATCAGGATCTGGAGAACGAAGGTATTTTGAGGACCCGTCAGGGAACCGGCACTTTTGTCGCCAAGGTGGGCACAGTGACCCGAGAGCAATACCGGAAGGAAGCGGTGGTGGAAGCGATGAAAGATGCTCTGCGCAGCGGACTGCGTGTCGGCTGTACCATTGAGGAACTCAAGCAGTTGTTTGAAGAGGCTTTGTTGGAAATTACGAACGAGGGACAGGGAACACCGGCGAATAATCAGCCGGGCACGGACAATCCGCAAAATAAAGGGTCGACGCATACGGAAGTCCCTGGTTTGGCCAAAGCTGCCGTCGAACCGGAAGAAGGGGGAAGCGGGAATGAATAGGGAGGCTGGGCGTTACGGAGATTGTGCCATCCGGCTGTCCGGGGTGGACAAGATGCTGGGCGATATGCGCCTCGGGCCGCTCGAACTGGAGATGGAAACCGGAACAGTGGTGGCTCTGGTCGGACAAAACGGCTCCGGTAAAAGTACGATTTTCCGCATGCTCATGAATTTGACCAAAGCGGACAGCGGTAAGGTGGAGCTGCTCGGCAGGCTGTACGGAGAGGACGATACCGAAACCGACATCAAGAGACGTATCGGCTATGTGCCCGAGGAGTCGAACTGGGAAGAGCTCGGCTGCACGACGATCGGAGAGCTCCACGATTTCGTATGCCGCTGGTATCCGACGTGGAACGAAACGCTCTACCGCGGCATGATGGAAGAGTTTGAGCTTAGCGGCAAGTTGAAGCTGAAGACGCTGTCCAAGGGAATGAAGCGCAAACTGAGCTACATTCTGGCAGCCGCTCACGAGCCTGAACTGCTGCTGCTGGACGAAGCGACGTCCGGTCTGGACCCTTTTGCCACCAAGCGGATGATAGAACATCTAGTGAAGTTTATGGAACGGGAAGGCCGGAGTATTTTCTTCTCTACCCATGTGATGGAGGAAGTCCGGCGGCTTGCGGACTACATCGTGTATATCAACCGGGGCCGCCTCATCGGTGTCTATGAGAAGGATCAACTGCTGGATGACTGGAAGCGCATATGGGTCCGCGAAACGCCGCAGCCGGCTTCAGGTCCTCTGCCCGGTGTAGTGTCCATGGGTACAGGAGAGCACGGAGGGCTGATCCCGATTATATCCCGGTCCTCCAGTGAAACGGAAGCGGCGCTCGCTTCGCAGGGTAACTTGCCGGTGCGGACGACCGCTATGGAACTTGAAGATATTTTGGAACTTTTGACTCAGGAGCAGATAACGAAAAAGGCAGAAAACAAAGAGAGATAGAGAACAATCAATCATTCAATCGAGAAGGGAGCAATCACTATGTTGCCGCTGGAACTGGAACACGTTATGAAACAATATGGAGAGAAAACGGCCGTCAACGGAATTTCCCTGCAAGTGAAGCCGGGTGAGATTTACGGCTTGCTCGGAGGAAACGGCGCGGGAAAAACGACGACGATGCGCATGTCGCTCGGACTTATTTATCCCGACGGAGGAACCATTCGCTGGAACGGCAAGGGGTACGGCGACGAGCTGCGCAAATTGATGGGGTATCTTCCCGAGGAACGGGGATTGTACCCGAAATACAAAGTATCGGAGCAGCTCATTTACCTGGCGGAACTCCGGGGCATTAAGCGGAAGCAGGCGGACCGGACGCTGAAGGAGTGGCTGGCCAAGTTCGAAGTGCCCGAATACTACGATAAGCGGGTAGAGGAGCTTTCCAAAGGAAATCAGCAGAAAATCCAGTTTATCGCGTCCGTTCTGCACGACCCGTCGATCATTATCATGGACGAAACGTTCAGCGGTCTGGACCCGGTTAACGTCGAGCTTCTGAAAGGAACGGTCAAGGAGCTTCGGGACAACGGAAAAGCGATTCTGTTCTCCAGCCACCGGATGGATCATGTCGAAGAGCTTTGCGAAAATATTTGCATCCTGCATAAATCCAACACGGTGCTGCAGGGCAACCTGCGCGAGATCAAGCAGTCGTTCCCGAAAGAGCGCGTTCTTCTGGAAACGAAGGAGGCGGTCCCCGGATTGGAGACGATCGAAGGAGTCACTTCCGTGGAAAAGCATCTGAACGGCTACGAGATCCGTATCCGGGAAGCCGGCGCCGCACAGCGTATTTTGGCTCACGCGGCCGCAGCGACGGATATTTACCGCTATCAGCTTATGGAGCCTGCGCTGAACGAAATCTTTATCGCAAAGGTGGGATCGTCTCATGAATAGCATGCTGACCGTGATCCGGTTTACCCTCTTGAACCGCTTAAAAACGAAGTCGTTCAAAATCACGACGCTTATTTTTGTGCTGCTGATCTCGGCCGTCGTGAATCTCCCGGCTATCATCCAGCAATTTTCCAAAGAAGACGGCAAGGAAGCCGTCAAAATAGGGGTGATGGCTAACGGCACCGATATTCAGCAGAAGCTGACGGATTATTTTGCCGCTGCCAAGACAGGCACGGGTACCATTGAAATTGTACCGTTGGAAAGCAAGGGCGGTGCGGAGGCGGATGCCGCACTGATCCGTGAAAAACTGAAAAACAAGGATGTCAAAGGTGTACTGACCGCTAAACCGGCAGGCGCCGGGGAATTCCCGCAGCTTCTCTATCAAACGGGAGCAAGCGGATTCTCGATGAATCCGGGCACCGATGAGACGGCCGGCCTTCTGAAAACGGCTCTCCAGACGATCAAGACGAACAGCGCGATTGCTCAAGCAGGCATAGAGCCTGCCGTGCTGGCGAAGATCCAGGAGCCCGTCAAGCTGACGACGGAAACAGTAGCCTTGAAGGAAGCGGAAACACCGGCTAAATCCAAGGAAGAGCTGGGAATTGCTTTTATCCTGGTCTATGCCTTGCTGTTCCTGCTTTACATGAGCGTAATCGGCTACGGAAGCATGGTTTCCACCGAAATCACCGCGGAAAAAAGCTCGCGCGTGATGGAGATTCTGATCTCCAGCGGTTCGCCGCTTAAGCAGATGTTCGGCAAAATCATCGGCATCTGCCTGATGGGACTGCTGCAAAACGTGGTGTTCGGCATAGTGGTAGCCGTGAACCTGACTCTTCCTTGGAACGGGGCGGCGCTGCAGTCGATGGATCTGGATCTGTCCCTCATTCCTTATGGTTTGCTCGGCTACTTCCTTCTGTTTTACCTGGGCGGGTTCTTTATTTACGCGACTATTTTCGCGGCGATCGGTTCGCTTGTCAGCCGCAGCGAGGAAGTGCAGCAGGCCGTTATGCCGGTCACGCTGCTTATCATCATCGCCTTTATGACGGCTATGTTCGGGCTGCAGAATCCCGAGGCTCCGTTCGTCATCGCGATGTCGTATGTGCCGTTCTTCTCGCCGCTCATTATGTTCCTGCGTATCGGTCTCGGAAGCCCGGCTTGGTGGGAAATCACGATCTCAATCGCGATCATGCTCGGTTCGATCTTCGTGCTGGGCTGGCTGTCGGCAAAAATTTACCGCACCGGCGTGCTGATGTACGGCAAACGCCCGTCGTGGAAGGAACTGCGGAAAGCGATGAAGGCTTTTCAGGCGTAAGGCGCATCCGCACATCCGTTTCCGTAGGTAGTAGTAACGGGTTAACACCCGATTTAAAGCTATTTTCTTCTCATCTAAGTTTAGGAGGCATGTTTGAACATGAAAGGTCATCTTTGGAGCAAGTGGAGCCGCAAGACGGCAGCCGGTTTATTAGGGGTTACGATTCTGCTAGGGGGAACAAATTTAACCGTAAGGGCAGAACAACCTCCCGTCCCGACCCCATCCATCAGCACGTGGTCCGTCTCTACTCTTAACGAGGGAGAAAAATACGGCATCTACCCGAAGGGCTGGTACTATGACGGCAAGTTTCAACAAGCGATTGACGCTGTAAAGTTTAAATCGTTAATCGAAAGCACGGCGGCCAAGCTCGATCAGCTCGGTTTCAGTAAAAAAGATCTCCCTCTGCCGGTATCGGAAAATAAAGTGATCACCAGAGACACGGTTATGCGTGCCATGCACGGGTTACTGGCCCGCTACGAGCTGCCGGCCGCTTTCGGGATCGGATCTTCTTCACCGATCGAATACCTTCAGCAGAAAGGCATCGTACAGGGATCAAGCGAAGGACTGGAGCTCGATCAGCCTTGTACGGCCGAACAGGCCGCCGTACTCGCCTCGAGATTGGTGGAATTCAGTTACGATACGGCAGGGCAAGGAGCGAAAGGTGTATTCTGGAAGGTGAAGCATAACAATAACACCCTGTACCTGCTTGGGTCGGTCCACCTGGGAATCCCCGAGATGTATCCGCTCCAGAAAAACATAAGGGAAGCCTTCGAAGCTTCGGATGATCTGTGGGTGGAAGCCGATACTTTATCCGGGGATATGAGCTATTTCGCCAATCTGATGGTGTATGACGACGGCACGAAGATCCAGGATCATGTGTCGAAAGAAACGTACGAGAAGCTGCAAAAAGTACTTGAAAAAATGGAGATTCCGGAGCAGGCGTTCGACGAGTATAAGCCCTTTGCCGTCTCCAGCAACTTATCCATGCTTTCCCTGTTCGACCGGCCCGAACAAATTACAGCGGCATCGGCGTCCGGAATTGATCACTATTTTCTCACTAAAGCGCTGCTGACGGGCAAACCGGTCCATGAACTGGAAGGAATTAAATTTCAAGCGGACGTGTTCAACTCTCTGACTCCCGAAGCCCAGGAGAAGGATCTGAACAGCCTGCTGGATACTCTGCTTGCGGACGGAGGCAAGGAAGGGGCCGACTCCTTCAAACAGCTTCAGCTGGATTGGAGCAAGGGCGACGCGAAAGGCGTTGCGGACGGACTTGTCCGGGCCGGCTTGATGGAAGGCGAGCTGAACAAGAAACTGATCGGCGAACGCGACAAAAACATGGCCAAGAAAATTGCGGATCTTCTGGAGCAGGACGGCGAAAGAACTACTTTTGTGGTCGTCGGCTCTGCGCATTATGTGGTGAAAGATATGGTCATCGACCAGTTGAAAGCGAAAGGTTATGACGTTCAGCCGGTTAAATAAGCGGAAATCGGAAGCGTAAAACGTCATGAATATGGGGATGACAGGCGGTCTCTTCAAAAATCTTGGGAATATGACGGCAAAATGAACGACAATTTATCCTAGAGACCTTGATATTACAGAGTTTTGTAAATCTACTTTCGTGTGTACGATATAGGGATAAAAACGTAACCAGTCATCTTAGATGGCTGGTTATTCTATTTTCGTAAATTAATTAAAGACCAGAGCATTAAGCTAACGGGCAGTTTAGTTGAAGATTAATTACGGTGAACCGTATCATAAGTAGGGCGAAATTTTGCTTATAAAAGCTAGCAGAAGAATGAAAGAGGTCTCTTGCAGAAAGGTATTGTTAGGCTTCCTTGGGAAAACGAAAGGAAGTCTAACATTTTATTCTAAATCGGGTAGTTCTATCTCAATTCTTCTACCTTCCATTTCAGGAAATTGCCTCAAAAAACGGCGGATGACACGATTCTCTTGAAGACGTTCTTCAATTTCATTAGTTCCGATTTCCCGGAGTTGTTTTCTTGCTTCAACTTTTGAGATCCCGGAATACTTCTGGGGGATACATCTACCGTGCTCTACAGGATGAAAGATAGCGTTTCGTATTGAAATTGGTGAGGTTAAAATGATATCATACACAGCATCATCTTTGAGATTCAAACCACCATGGCTTTCATCTACATTGAAGTAGCTAGAGGGGCGTATTTTGTTAAGTAACCCAGCTTTTCCACGAGTAAATATGGGGATCTGGGCTTCATATTGTAAGAAAAAGTACCTTCTTTTGTCTGCCGTCCTTCGAAATGCGATGAAATGTTTACCGATTAAATCTTCAATTGGGAAATGTAAAACAAAGGGTCCATAATGGTTGTTTGAGTATCTATTAAGACCAGTCCAGACCCCCACAGACTCCCAGCTCCCAATAGATAGCTCAATTTTCCATTTACTCCTTAAATATAATTCGCCTTGGTCTAATATTTTATTTAACTCATCTTGGTGACACGCATGGTAAAATGAAGAAAGGTTGAGTTTCTCACAAAAGCTCTCATCCCACTGAAAATGCCCTCGATAGTCCTTTTGTTCAAAGGACGTTTATAATCAGGTATCACGTTAATTGATTCTCCTAAACATTTGAGTTTATACCTTTTGACCCGGACGAGATATTCGTCTTCTGAAAATAATAATTATTCCCTCGGGATCACATATTCTGAGAGATTAATGCCTTTACTAACCTCAGTAGCATATGACTGGTTGATTCCAGATGTAGCTACAATTTCTTTCACGCTAAAATCGTTTTGAGAATAATATTAGCGTACTCAACTCCGAACAAGTGAATCTTTGCTACCTGGTTCCCGTGTGGTGCGCTTCGATACATATCACGATGATCGGTCCGTGTTGTTCAAGAGAGAAGAGTGTGTCGTTCTCTCCATTGAAAGTCATGTAAAGATGATTGAACTGCTGTTGGATGTGAGGGAGCAGAGCGGGGAAGAGATTGGCGGAGTGCAGAATGTCAATGTCTCGCTGGGTTTGAATGATTTTCATGTTTGAATCCTCCTAGAAAATAAAATAAGCTGCTTCATATAAGCAGCTCTAAAGGTATAATATTGGCTTGAATTTCTGGTTGTTTCGATGGCAGGCTGTTGTATTCGATAAAGAAGAACCGACTCACATTCAGTATTCTAAAAAAATGCTCCTTTTGAACCATATGATATAATCTTAGGAGAATCGTTTTAGTGTGGAGGATGCAACAGCATCTATTCATATTAAGATCGTTTAATATGAAAGCTGTTCTTTTTTGACGATGATCGTTATTAAAGGTTTTTACTTTGGAAACCAAGAAATAATAAGCTGCACATTAGAAACAGAGTGGAATCAGAAGGAGAAGGATCATGAATCCAGTTGAAATCGAAGTAGCTGTATCAGAGTTAGCGACTCAGCCTTTTGATAAAGAGGAGTTTCCGTTCGCATTCCTTAGGGCGTTTGGAAACAAGGAGACGACGATCAGGCGTCTGCGTTCAGGTGAATCAAACAAGTCGGACATAGGCGGTGTCCTTCAAACAAATAATATTCATATTGCGACAGCTCAGCCTGGCGAAGTGACCAAGACTCTTGTTGCACTTAAAGAAAGCCGATCAACGGCTAGAGCAAAAGCTCGCTACATTCTTGCCACGGATGGGTTGGCCTTTGAGGCGGAGGATCTGGAGTCTGGCGAGGTAGTTGCTTGCAACTATCAGGACTTTCCGAATCACTTTGGCTTTTTTCTGACACTTGCTGGAATCACAACCATCAAGCAGGTACGCGACAGCTCTTTTGATATCCGGGCAACGAGCCGATTAAATCGTCTTTATGTAGAGCTGTTAAAAGAAAACCCAGAGTGGGGCACGATCGAGCGACGCCACGAGATGAACCACTTCATGGCCCGGCTCATCTTCTGCTTCTTTGCCGAGGATACTGGTATTTTTAGCAGGGTACGCCTTTTCACTGATACCATCGAGCAGATGAGCGTGCATGATGCCTCGAATACACATGAAGTAATTAGCGAAATCTTTCGGGCGATGAATACGAAAGATTTTGATCGTATAGAAGCAAAATTACCACGCTGGGCTGATGCGTTCCCTTACGTGAACGGTGGACTCTTTTCGGGTAGTGTAGATATGCCGTGGTTTAGCAAAATTGCGCGATCTTACCTTTTGCATATCGGAAATTTGGACTGGACTAAGATAAATCCCGATATCTTCGGATCGATGATTCAGGCAGTGGCGGACGACGAGGAACGCGGTGCACTCGGTATGCATTACACAAGTGTACCTAATATTCTTAAGGTGCTTAATCCGCTCTTTTTAGATGATTTGCGAGCACAGCTTGCAGCGGCGGGGGATAATTCTCGGATGTTGCTCAATCTACGAAAGCGTCTATCCCAAATTAGGATTTTTGATCCAGCTTGTGGATCAGGTAACTTCCTTGTTATCGCCTATAAGCAGATGCGCGAAATTGAAAATATTCTTAACGAACGGCGTGGTGAAAAAGGGCGTGAAAGTGATATACCTTTGACAAATTTTCGTGGTATCGAACTTCGTGACTTTTCCGCTGAGATTGCACGTCTTGCCCTTATAATTGCTGAGTATCAGTGCAATGTACTTTATCGCGGGCCAACACTTGCTCTTGCTGAGTTTTTGCCGCTATCATCAGAAAATTGGATAACCTGTGGAAATGCATTGCGATTGGATTGGCTTAGTATCTGTCCACCAACAGGAAAAGGTGTAAAGTTCGATGGCGATAATTTCTTTAGTGCACCATCAAATCAAGCGGAGATCGACTTCAAAAATGAAGGGGGCGAGACATACATCTGTGGAAATCCCCCTTATCTCGGCACAAAGAATCAAACAAATGAACATAAACATGACCTTGAGTTTGTGTTTGGTCATAGGACTAAGAATTGGAAATCCTTAGATTATGTAGCAGGATGGTTTATGAAGGCAGCAGATTATGCTGTTCACACACAAGCGAGTTCAGCATTCGTATCAACTAATTCAATATGTCAGGGACAGCAGGTTGCAATCCTCTGGCCTTTAGTCTTCGAAACCGGTAGTGAGATTCTTTTTGCTCACACAAGCTTCAATTGGTCCAATCTTGCCAGTCATAACGCAGGTGTAACAGTCGTCATTGTTGCAATTGGAAAAGGTTCAGGAAAGTCCCGACGACGTATTTATTCACTTTCGGAAGGCGAATCGTCTGTTATCAATGATGTTGAAAACATCAACCCTTACCTGGTCTCGGGTCCTAATATTTTGGTTGAAGCGCGAAGTGAACCAATTTCAGACATCCCAGAAATGTCTCGTGGAAATTCCCCCACCGATGGTGGGCATTTGATTCTGGAATCATCAGAGATACAGTCGCTTGAAATAAGTGACACACAGCGTAGAGAACTTATCCGTCCGTTTTATGGGGCTGTTGAGGCTATTTCTGGGACGAGTAGATACTGTATCTGGATCGATGACGATAAGGTAACTTCGGCACTTGATGCAGGAAATATTCGCAAGAGAGTAGATGGTGTACGAGAATTCAGGCTGAAAAGCACAAAGGCGGCAACTCGGAAAGCTGCAAATTGGCCTCATAGATTTGATGAACGAAAACCACTACCAAAATCCAGTATTATGGTAGTCCCTATAAGAAGCTCAGGAAATCGGACATATCTTCCTGTGACCTTTCTGGAGGCAGGTGCAGTTATAGCAAACACGCTATTTGGGGTTGTAGATAGCCCCTTGTGGGCTTTCTCACTTATAGCTTCTAAACTTCATGTGATTTGGATAGGGACCGTATGTGCTCGGATGCGGACTGACTACTCTTACACAAATACCCTTGGATGGAATACCTTCCCTGTACCAAAGCTTACAGAGAAAAACAAGGCCGACTTGACCCGTTGCGCTGAGGACATCCTGCTGGCTCGCGAGGCGCATTTCCCGGCGACGATCGCCGATCTTTATGGCTCCGAGAATATGCCTACAAATCTACGTCAAGCACATGAGCGTAACGACGAAGTGCTTGAGCGTATCTACATTGGCCGTCGTTTTCGTAACGATACCGAACGGCTAGAGAAGTTGTTTGATCTTTACACCAAAATGACGACTTCAACGAAACCCAATAAGAAAAATAAGAGGGGGCAAACGCATGACTAAGGAAAAAAGAACTATCCCTTCAATTTCTGTATCCTACGCTCGTAAAGGGGGGTCGATCAAGGCCAATGAGTTGGGAATGCGGGTAATGCAAGAACGTGTTTTTGAGCGGCGTGGCGAGCAGTATCTTCTTATTAAGTCACCTCCGGCATCTGGCAAGAGCCGAGCATTGATGTTCATTGCCCTTGATAAGCTCCAAAATCAAGGACTCAAGCAGGCAATCATTGTTGTGCCAGAGAAATCAATCGGCTCCAGCTTTAACAACGAGCCGCTGAGCCAGTATGGTTTTTGGTCCGACTGGGTCGTGGAGCCGAGATGGAACCTATGTAATGCCCCTGGCTCGGACAACGGAGGTAAGGTTAAATCAGTTGGTGCGTTCCTTGAAAGCAACGATAAAGTCTTAGTTTGTACACATGCTACCTTCCGTTTCGCTGTCGATGAGTACGGATTGGCGGCTTTCGATAACAGGTTGATTGCCGTGGACGAATTCCATCACGTTTCTGCGAACCCAGACAACAAGCTAGGTTTGCATCTTGGTCAGTTTATCGCTCGCGATCGTGTGCATATTGTTGCGATGACGGGTTCCTATTTCCGTGGCGATGCTGAGGCGGTGCTAGCTCCGCAAGACGAGTCAAAGTTTGACACAGTCACTTACACGTATTACGAACAACTTAATGGTTATGAATATTTGAAACAACTCGATATCGGTTATTACTTTTACTCTGGTTCATACACAGATGACATTCTTAAAGTGCTAGAATCGTCTGAGAAAACAATCATTCACATCCCGAATGTCAACTCTCGCGAGAGTACAAAGGACAAAATCAGAGAAGTGGAGCACATCATTGAAGAGCTGGGGGAATGGCAAGGTACGGACCCTGTAACTGGCTTCCAGTTAGTTAAGACGTCAGAAGGTAGAATTCTTAAAATTGCCGACCTGGTAGATGACGATCCGACTAAACGTGACCGGGTATCTACCGCATTGAAAGATCCTGCTCATAAGAATAATCACGATCATGTGGACATCATCATCGCTCTTAGCATGGCGAAAGAAGGCTTTGACTGGATATGGTGTGAACATGCACTTACAGTTGGTTATCGAGCGAGTCTTACCGAGATTGTACAGATCATCGGCCGTGCTACCCGTGATGCGCCGGGTAAGACCCGTGCTCGATTCACCAATCTGATTGCCGAGCCAGATGCTTCTGAAGAGGCGGTAACCGAGGCAGTGAACGATACCCTTAAAGCCATCGCTGCCAGCTTGCTCATGGAGCAGGTCCTTTCGCCTCGATTTGAGTTTAAATCGAAGCATTCAGCAAGTGGTCCGGTAGAAGGGTTCGACTATGGAGATGAGGGTTACGATCCGGAAAAGTGTAATGTAGGCTTTAACCATGAAACAGGGCAAGTGCAGATTGAAATCAAAGGTCTCTTCGAGCCGAAGAGCGAGGAAGCTGCCCGTATATGCCGAGAAGACCTAAATGAAGTCATTGCGACATTCGTCCAGGACAAAAACACTATTGAACGAGGCTTGTTTGACGAAGAAATGGTACCAGAAGAGCTGACGCAGGTTCGTATGGGCAAAATTATCAAGGAAAAGTATCCTGAGCTTGACACGGAGGATCAGGAAGCGATTCGTCAGCACGCCATCGCCGCCCTTAACTTAACACAACAGGCAAAGCAGACTGCGACGAAGGGTACAGAGGGTAGCAATGAGCCGGTAGCCAACACTGCTCTTATCGACGGAGTTCGTAAGTTCGTGATGGACGTCCGTGAACTGGACATTGACCTCATCGACCGTATTAATCCATTCAGTGAAGCGTACGCAATTCTATCCAAGGCTTTGAGTGAGGATAGTCTAAAACAAGTTGCGGCTGTCATTGCGGCGAAGCGTGTAAGTATACCTTATGAAGAAGCCAGAGCACTGACTGAACGGGCTGTTCAATTTAAAAAAGAGCGAGGACGACTGCCGGATATAAACTCGCAAGATCCGTGGGAAAAGCGCATGGCTGAAGGAGTTGCAGCCTTACAGCGTTATTCCGCGCAGCAGAAGGCCGCTCAAGGTAGCGGAGGGGGAATATAAAATGTCTAACCTTTCTGATGACGATCTTCTCCGGGAACTTGGTGTGGAGTATGAAGTAGCAAAGGTGCGCACTTACACACCGCGTGAAGAGCGCATCATTGCAGGCTTTGAAGAAATCCAGCAATTTGTCAAAAAGCATGGTCGCATCCCGCAACATGGTGAAGAGAATGACATTTTCGAGAGACTATATGCAGTGCGGCTTGATCGACTGCGTGCACAGGAGGATTGTCGAGCTCTTCTTGCTTCGCTAGATAGCCAAGAATTGCTAAGTGAGCAAGAGACTAGACAGGTCAATCCAGTAACCACATTGGAAGATGATGAGCTCCTTGCCGAACTTGAAGGAATGCTCGCTACTTCAGACATTACAGAGTTACGCCATGTTCGCTCTCAAGTCGAAATACGAGCCGCCGAGGAAATTGCGAATCGTGAGAAATGTGAAGATTTTGCTCGATTCCAACCGCTGTTTGAGCAGGTTGAAAGGGAACTTAAATCCGGAGATCGACAGACGCGTCCATTCGGTAAGGATGCGAGCATTAATACAGGGAACTTCTTTATCTTGGGGGGGCAACTTGTCTACGTGGTTGAGAAGGGTGAGGAATTTAAGGCTCCTAATGGTCATCCTGATGCACGACTTAGAGTCATCTATTCTAATGGTACCGAGAGCAATCTTCTGCTCAGATCTTTACAGCGTGCATTATACAAAGACGAAGCTGGACGCCGCTTGACTGACCCAATTAGTGGAGGGTTGTTTAGCGCAGACTGGGAAGACGACGACATCCAGAGTGGAACCATTTACGTGCTGCGAAGCTTATCAGATCATCCTTTTGTTGTGGAACACCGTGAGCTAATTCACAAGATTGGAGTGACTGGCGGTAAAGTCGAAACTCGCATCGCAAGTGCAGCACATGACGCTACTTACCTGTTGGCAGATGTGGAAGTTGTATCAAGCTATAAACTAGCTAGTGTCAATCGCACGAAGTTAGAGGGCATATTCCACCGTATTTTCGCTCCAGCTCAGCTTAACATTACTATCAACGACCGCTTTGGACACCCTGTGCGTCCGAAAGAATGGTTCCTCGTGCCTCTAAATGTGATCGACGAAGCAGTGAGTTGTATTCAGGATGGTTCGATTGTCAACGTGGTATATGATCCCAAAACTGCCCGCTTAGTCGAGCAATTGTAGTGAGAGTTCCATTTCGAATTACTGTTACATTAACTATGAAGGACACCCCGACGGGTGTCCTTCATTTCACTCTATAGATGTTACGGTGAACCGTATCATAAGTAACGGCAAGTTTTTGGGAAAACTCGGAGGGGGCTTTTGCTTACGAAAAGCAAAAAGCCCCCTCCGTCGTTTTGGCGAAAAGGGCCAACTCAAAAAAATGCTTTTGGACGGTCGAGTCAAGTTCCAGTTCGATGCTCTTCCGACCTTGCACCCGCCTTTGATGTGGATCGGCATGACCACGGTTTGGAGGAGTGTTTTTTGCGTTTCGGGAGGCTATCCGGTAGCAGTTTTTGAAACTGCGTGAGTGCCTGCCGGACTTGCTGGAGCGGGATGGGGTCGGATGTGCTGTCCGCCAACTGTCCTTCTGTTTCGGCTTTGCGCCGCGACTTTGTATGTATGGAGTTATCTATGTCGAGCAGTTCGACGTACTTGGAGTGCCGTCATGAACAGGAAAATGTAGTAGGGTTGGTTGCTTTTTTTCTTTGAAATTAATGTCACATTACTTCAAGTTCGTTAGTTATATAGGCGTATTTAACATCGATCTCAGGGAGGAGGAAAAGCGGTATGAATATAGAGGAAGTAATTCGACGGGTCAGGAAAGGAGATTCAAATGCTTTCGAGCCAATTATTCACGCTTATCAGCAGAGACTGTTCGCCTATTGCTTCTATATGTTGGGGGAATCGACAGGAAGCGGAGGATACTGTGCAGGAGGTCTTCATTAAAGCCTATCAAAACTTGCATTTGTATCAATTCGACCAATCCTTCCCCGCTTGGCTCTACAAGATTTCGGGAAATCAGTGCCTCACGCTGCTTCCGAAATTCTGGAACCAATATCACGAACCAAGTGCAGAGGAAAAAGTAACGAAGCGAGTGGAAGACGATTTAGCAGACCTATTGAAAGGGTTAACCGCTGAGGAAAGACAAATCATCATTTTGCATGCACTTGAAGGATACACGCTAGCAGTTTCCATTTACAATATTAAGACCGGACCCTTCCAAAACGCAGCCGATTCGCTCAAACGGAGTTCTTATGAATGAGATGTTGCAGGAGAATGGTAAGGACGTTCGTATCATCGGCTATCGCCCAGTTTTCCATGATATTTATGAGCTGGATAATAAACGATGGGTTATCGTGACCCAAAGTTTAGACCAAGCGACAACTGGCCGTATCGAAGGTAGAGTGGATAGCAGTTCATCAACCTACATCGGCAAGTGGGAAAATGTTCAAATTAATGATCTTATGATGGTAATGTACACGGAGTCGAAGAAGGAAAACACACTCTTAATTAAATATAAGACCAAGCAGTCTCAGGTTATCGACCTGGAAATTGTAGGAACGGATACGAAGGAAGAATTAGTCAAGCTGGCAGAAACTTATACGGGTCTGTGAGTTAGTTAGAATTCTGTCCGCACAGCAACTTTATTGCAACGTTATTTAAAGTCAACATATGCTCTACATAGAGAAGGCCAGCCGTAAAGGAAGGCCTTAAAACTTGCCGTTACAGACAGCGCGGAGAATGCTGCGGGGTGTGTGAAATTTAAGAGACCTGAGATGTTGATAGGATAAGTAAGTATGTTGCTTATTATGATCTTCAATTCGGTACGGAAGTGATTAGTGCCGCCGATGGATCGATAGCCGCATTGCTCGGAGCTTCTCCGGGTGCTTCTACTGCCGTTTCCGTCATGCTTGAGGTTATCAACAAGTGCTTCCCGCAACATGTCAAAGCGTGGGAACCGAAAATTAAAGAAAAGATTCCGTCTTACGGCGCGTCCCTATTGAAAAACCCGGAGCTCATCCGCTATATTCAAGATTCAACAGCACGGACGCTTGGTCTGCGCAGAGAACTGCAACCCGTGTAGACGGTATTCCTAATCCGGAGGCAATACATGCATAACGAAAAAGAGGGGCAGGCTACCCCTCTTTTTTACATTTCGTTGCCTTTTCCTACGCCGCGCTCCAAAATGGCGGAGGCAATGCGAAATTCGAGCGGTTTGCGGCCCTTATCTGAACTTACAGTATTTTGCCAACTCTCCAACTTCCGTCATTAAATACAAGGCTCGGGTCTGGATCGTATAGTCACGGCAACGCCCCCGGCTCGGACCTGTCAGCGGACCGTACCTGTTTGAACTTCGTCTTCCAGCCATACGTGCCTATGCGCCACAGCCACTCCAGCGGGCCTTGCGAGAAACGAGCCAGCCAAATACGACTTAATACAACTTGCACGGCATAGACGCCGAGACAGTAGAACAAGACTTGCCATAAGTGCAGAGCCGCCGTGTTCTCCACGAACAGGGCTACGCCAAGCATCGTCACAACCGTATGCATCACATAGTTCGTCAGCGCCATTCTTCCCGCATAGCTGAGCGGGGACAGCAGCTTTTTTCCACGAGCACTGGCATGCAATCTGATGAGCGACACCACATAGAACAACGCCAACGCCTTGCCTTGGATAAAGAGAAACAGAATGATGCCAGAACTTGTGTAGACCGGTTCGGTTGCATAATGGACCACGATCGGAATGCTCAGCAGCACCGAAGCCGCCAAAGAAATCCATTGCACACGGGGCAGCAGGCGACCAGCCTGTGCATCCAGACGCTGCAGCAAGCCTGTTTTCGCAACAAACAGACCGAACAGAAACAAGGGCAGCGTATCCAGCAAAAAAATAACAGTCGTCGCCCACTTCTCAGGAAGATAAATGGTGGCGCGCGCCACAAATTCGGCTGCATAGTCCGAAATGGCGTTGTAAGACTCCGGAACAGTTACCGCCGCCGTTGCAGACGGTACGATAACATACGTGACGATCCCCACAACGAGCCAGAATGTAACCATAAGCGACATGGCCCAAATCAGAATCGTTTTCGGTTTTCTTTTGTAAAACAGCAGCATCGCCAGTCCATGCACCGCATAGAATTCCAGGACATCGCCTTCCCACAAAAGCAGTCCATGCAGCAATCCGAAGCCCAGCAGGACCGCTGAACGCCGCAAATAGACACGCGGGGCATTGCTCCCTTTCGCCTCCGCACGGCTGATAAAGAGCCAGAAACCAGCCCCAAACAACAAAGCGAAAATGGGGTAAAACTTGTTCGTCGCCAACAAATCGAAACCCAGCTTCATAACCGAATCGAATCCTTCATACCCTCTGACCACATTCGCAGGCTGCATGCCGAGCATACTCGGCACGTTGACCAGAAAAATACCCAAAATCGCGAATCCTCGGCAAATATCAAGCAACTGCACCCGATCTGTTTTTGAAATAGGCATCAAATTCATCGCATCCACCTTCTCCTAATAAATAAAATTCGTTCAATCCGGCCGTCAGCGCAATCAGCACGCCCGCCGCATCGTCAGCCCGGAATAAGCGGGCTGAGGGACATAGCCACTCTTGCGCAAGACGCTGCATAACAAGCGGTTGATGTCATCATCGTCTTCCACGACCATAGTGTGGACGGGTTTTTCCATTTGTTCACCTCTGGGGACCGATATGGGCGTAGGTAGCAATTTAGTCTAGGTTATACTATAAAAAAATTCTTAAGATGATGGGAAAGTTATTCTAAAGAAATTCTTAATTTTCTTCTAAAGCCCGAAGTGGAACCATCCGGCGACTCCCGGCAGCAAATTTATATACACCAATCATTAAGGGCTCCGACTCGAGAAGGGTTATCCAGCGGATGGCTGCCTATAAGAAAGGGAGTATCTATGCAAATAGAATCGCTTAGTTATAGCGATAAGTTGTGGCAAGTCGTTGCTGACTATGCGCAAAATTGTCCATGGAAAGCAGGAGCCACTTTAGCGAAACAAATGAAAGAATGCCATTTTTCAGACTGGGAATCAGCGACCATGTTAATTTGTACGAAAAATATGGTTTCGTGAAGATAGATGAGAAAGAAGCACCTTGGGGAGCAGTGGAGACAATTTTTATGCACCTGACGTAACATGCTGCCAAAGTAAAGGGCCATCCGTAAAGGATGGCCTTAAAACTTGCTGTTACAGACAGCGCGGTGAACCGTATCATAAATAGGGCGAAATTTTTCGGTGGGATCAAGCTATTTTCTTGTTGTGGGGGATGGTTTGTGAAGCAAACTTGATCAATTTAGAGTCGGCTTAGTTTGTATACGCGTAGGAGTTGCAAAAAGTGTAAATGAAAATAAAACAAATTTAGACCTACTGCGGACGAGCTGGGGCTCCTAAAGTATTTGGATAAAAAATGATAGAAGTGCGTGAGACCATCGACTGCGGTCATGGTTACAAAATAGCCATCGATATAGCAAAAGAAAAGAGCGAGGTTCGTGGTCATTTTTCCACGAGCGCTCGCTCTTTTCTTTTGCTACGCTGTTATCCAATTGAACAGTTTGCAGGTACAATTTGGGCAAACGCGAGGCCGGAAGTGGTATTTTTTCATCCTTTCAAACCCCGTCTGCCAATTCGACAAGCCTCTGGATGCCTTCTCTCAATAGCTGCTCATTCAGATAGGAATAGCTGAGGCGTATCCATGATTTGTACTCCTTGAGCGGATCGCAAATCGCTCCGGGCACAAAGGTAATTGATTGCTTGATGCATGTACTGAGTAAACGTTCAATCTCCACCGTTTCTGGAATATTCACCCATAAGTTGAATCCGCCTGCAGGGGAGGTCCACTGCCAGTCGGTAGCGGACAATTCCTGTTCTACGATATCCTTGCGGACCGCAAGCGCAATGCGAAGCTTCTCCATATGCTGCTGCAGCCGCTCGCTGAAAAAATAATGCAGAAAAATTTTCTGATTCACCAAAGGCGTCCCGCTGTCCGACAACAATTTGGCTTTTATCAGGTAGTTCATGATGGAAGGGCGGCACGCAACGATGGCGATGCCGAGGCCGGGAGCGATATATTTGCTGAAGCTGCGAAGATAAATGACCCATCCTGCCGTATCGTAAGCAAAAAGAGGCCGTGGCGGCTCTTCACCAAAATATATGTCGCGGTAAGGATCGTCCTCTAATAGCAGACATTGATACCTCTCGGCAAGCTCAACGAGCCTTTTCCTTTGTTCGGCGGGTACGATATAGCCTGTTGGACTTTGAAAGGTGGGATTTAGATAAAACAGCCGCGGCTTGTAGGCTTGCATCAGCTTCTCCACCTGCTCCAGATCGTAGCCGTACGGGTGGATCTCGACCGGAACGATAACCGCGCCTTGTCTTCTGAAAATATCAATCGCCGTGCTGTAAGTAGGACGCTCCAACATAACGGCATCTCTCGGCTTGACCAGTGCTCTGGCAACCAAATCCATGGCCTCCTGCGATCCGCATGTGATCAATAATTCGTCTGCAGACAAGTGAAACCGGTGGCAATCCGTAAAGTAACGGCACAACGCATCTCGCAGCTCCTGGTCTCCTTGCACGGTAAAGTAGGTGCCGAGCATTTTGGGATACAAATCGAACACTTGCTTCACATATTCCGAAAAATAAAGATTAGGGAGCAGGTTCGGGTCGAGCAGCGATTTTGACAGTACATATTCGGCTTGCACCTGATGAATTTCAGAAAGATGGCTTTCATGCACGTAAGCAGAAATGATCGGATCATGCAGCGAATCCGCAGGAAGACTACCACCGTTCGGTCTCACATAATAGCCGGATTTGTCCTTCGCTTCAACGATCCGATTTTCCTTTAGCAGCTGATAGGCTTTATAGACCGTTAGTCGATGCACATTGAATTCCATCGCCAGCGAGCGGATGGAGGGGAGCTTCTCATGCGGCTTCCATTCTCCGCGACGGATTCGATCCAGAATATAGTCATAGATTTGTTCAAACAGTTTGCCTGCATATTTGCTTGAAAGAACTGTTTTTTTCATATGTTTTGCCCCCAGACCCATTCACCCGAAATACGCACTAGTGTGTGTCTCTATTATACAGGAAGTTCCATCCTTCTGTTCTGGTCCTATCGATCTGTTCTATTCACCTTCGTTTATGATGGAAAAAAGGGGGCTGATCAATTCTGTCGGAAAATTTACATAGCTCATGAAAGAAGGTTTGAGGAATGAACAGAAACACTTTATTAAAGGGTATCATCTATTGTTTGATTCCTGTGCTGGCGTGGGGGGGCATGTTTCCCGTCATGCAAGTTGCCTTGAAGGTTCTCGATCCGTTCTATTTCACGACGATTCGCTACATATGGGCAGGCCTCATTCTTTTGGGAATGCTGATCGTTTTCGAAGGGAAGAACGCTCTCCGATTGGAGGGGGAATCATGGAAGTTACTATTTTTTGGCGCTGTAGGGTTTTCGGGATTCGGCTTTCTTACCTTTGTCGGACAGAAGCTCAGCGGACCGTCAGGCGCAATCGTTGCCTCCGTTATCATGGCATTAATGCCACTAATGACGACATGCGTAAATTGGGCTGTGCATAAAAGTAAACCCAATCTATCTACTTTTATTTCAATTTTCATTGCGCTTTCAGGCGCAATGCTGGTCATAACGAATGGAGATCCCTCCCTAATCGTTCAAATTAAAGAGCACATTGGCGCCAGTCTGCTGATTATGCTCGGTGCTCTATGCTGGGTCATTTATATGATGGGTGGCAGTCGATTTGTAGGCTGGTCGCCGCTTCGCTACACCGCTCTGACAACATGCTTCGGATCCTTGATGAATATTTTAATCGTGCTGTCGGCAACGGTTTTCGGAGCCTTGACGATGCCAAGTGCGGAGAGGATCGGAAGCGTAGGGTCGGAACTACTGTATATGATCCTGATTGCAGGCGTACTTGCCGTGTTCACATGGAACGTCGGCAATAAAATTTTGAAGCCGGAGAACGGCATGCTATTTATGAACATCGTCCCTGTTACGACAGTCACGATCAGTGCCCTCCAGGGCGTTGAAGTCGGAAGGTTACAGTTGGCAGGGACCTTCATCGTGATCATCGCGCTGGTGGTTAATAATTTGACGCAGAGACGAGGAAAGATGCAGGTGAATATGCAAAATGACCATTCTTGATCATTATCGGAATGTGCTGAACGGAGAATCGAAGCAGTCTCCCGTTGAGCGCCTTATGGGACTGAAGCTAATTAGCGTAGAAGAAGGCGAGGCCACGTATGAAATGCAGGCTTCGGAACAACATGCGAATCCGCAAGGCACATGCAACGGCGGCATCATCGGCATTCTTGCCGACATGGCCATGGGAATTGCCTACGGATCTACCTTGCAAGAAGACGAAAGCTTCACCACGATCGAGATGAAAGTAAACTTTTTTAGACCTGTGTGGAACGCCAAAATAAAGGCCCATGCTACGCTGTATAAGCGGGGACAAACAATTGGGTTCATCCAATGCAATATTACTGACGAGAACGGGAAACTCATCGCTCATGCCTCAAGCACTTGTATGACATTAAGGGGCGATAAAGCACAAGGCAGGTAGACCCGCAGGACATACCCATGAAACGAGCGGCAATGGCTTCAATGACTCGCTGTTTATTTGACGACAGGACTGATGCTGTATGCGACGATGTAATGGAATACAAATAAACGGCAGGTTAACAAGAGGAGGAACATAGCATGCATGAAACAGTGCTCACGATCACTTCGATGCAGACGCTCGAAGAAGCTCTGGCTTTCAAAACACTTAACGAGGAATGGATCGCCCGAATCTTCACCATCGAAGAGGCGGACCGGGTCATCCTCGATAACCCGGTGGAGAACATCATGAACAGAGGAGGAGAAGTACTCATCGCACGCGATGGCGATTCGATCGTCGGATGCGTTGCACTCGTGCCGACTGGGGCTGGCGTGTTCGAGCTCTCGAAGATGAGCGTTACACCCGAGTTGCGGGGGCGCGGATACGGACGGAAGATCATTCATGCCGCCATTAACCACGCACGTGGGCTTGGCGCAACATCGCTGTTTTTGGGCAGCAGCACCAAGCTACCGAACGCCGTTCATCTTTATGAATCGGTTGGATTCAAGCACGTTCCTGTCGAGCGGATCGGGCCCATGCCCTATGTAAGAGCGGATGTGTTTATGGATATGGAACTAGTGAATACGAAGACAATATTATCGACGTAGACGTTCTGGTTTTAACGGGAGAATATAGCACAATAAAGCAGCGGCAGTCTAAGACAATCATAAGCCGCTGGTCTTTAGACCAGCAACATATTCTGCCATTGGTAGGGGGTGCAAATCCACCTCAAGGTTTGCGATGACAGAATCTTATAACGTATTTGCCGTTGATCGTGAATTTCAGAAAGAAACGAAGAAACCAGGCAGCGGTCCGCTGCCTGGTTTCTTTGCTATCTCGTTTTATTTATTCTTCCAATCAATTTTAAATACATCGCCTGCATTGCCGCCGAAAACGATCAGCCCGCCATCCGGCAGTACGGCCGAATAATTTTTGCTTATTTTTGAGAAGTTCACAAGCTTTCCTTTCGCGTCATAAACGGCGAATCCTCCGCTTGCCGGAGCCTTAACGGTTAACGTCCGTCCGGCCGATTGTTTATCAATCTTGTACCATACGGCTTGACCGTTAGATGGTATGCTGCGAGTTTCCGAGTTCCCTTGGAAGAAGGGCTGGATCGCATCTTCACGGATATACGATTGTCCAGTGATTGTTAAATATTCTTGATGGTTCTTTTTAGAAAAATTCAAGTCAAATACGTCTCTGCCGTTCATGATTGGAACAGCAATTACGTTGACGGCTTTATTCGGGTTCACAATTTTAGTGCCGGAGGCGTATCCGTAATCGGCATCAACCGTTATTTCCTTGGTCAAAAGCGCTTGGTTTCCATAACCGACGGAAGTGATTTTTTCATCTAAGGCGAAGTAACGCTTTCCGTTTCTTTGTTCCCAAGCCTTTCGGGTTGCAGGGTCCAGAGGATTGCGGTCCAGCCTTTGATATTCATACGTAGCCATAACCATTTGACCTAATCCAGGGAATCTCAGGTACCCGTTAAATTTCAAATACGTTTTTCCATTCTTCGCCCGGTCGAAGCTTACGGTAAGATTCCCCTCTTTGTTTTTGAATTGTCCCTTGCCCGTATAGACAAATTTTTGAGGCGGGATTAACCCTCCAATAGCGGGTAAAGCAATCTCTCCGTTCTTGATCTCGAGATTTACCGTTTTATCCGTAGCACCGTATAATCCGGAGTAAGCTTCTAGTTCCAAAGGCATATCCACTTTCGCAGCCGGCGGGAATGTTTTTTCAGGCAAAATCTCTTTAATGATGCCTTTCGTTTTTACGTATTCCAGTAAAATATTCGATGCCATAATACTATTGTGGATTGAGGCCCCTCCTGACGAAAGTACCGCTATAGAAATATCATGTTCCGGCAGGGCTGTCAAAGTCGCGTGATACATTTGCGTGTCTCCGCCTTTGGATAATGCCGTGATTCCGTAATCATCGAAAGGGGCTAACTTGACAGCGTCCCAGCCAAGACCATAATTGAAGATATTTGACTCTTCCGATACCCACACACCTTTTCTATACTCATGACTTTGCATAGCCTTGGTCGACTTCTCGGATAAAATATCCGTCCGGTTACCGATTAGGACATCGCCGAACTTGCTTACTTCTTCAGCCGTGGAGTAAATGCCACCCGTCCCGATGAGATTGACATTTTCTACAGGCAAAGCCTGATCGATCTCAGGCGCATATGTTTTTGCAAGCTTGGTTCTATCAAATGTATCGCGCGGTGTTTTGGTAGAGCTTAAATCGAGAGGTTTGCTAAAATGGGTTTTAAGAAATTCGCTGTAACTTAATCCGCTTATACGTTCAACCAAGATTTCAAGCAGCTGGAAACCATCGTTGCAATAGACCGAAAATTCGCCGGGGTCTGCCTTTAAGTGTTCGGATCGCAATTTGGCCAATAATTCATCATGCGTTTTCGTATCGTTGTCATCGAACAAAAAGCCATTCTCATAGTGACTGCCGTAAAGTCCCGAAGAATGATTCATCAACATGCGCGGTGTAATTTTTTTGTATCGTTCATCGGCCATCTTAAAGTCTTTCAAATACGTGGTCAGCGGTTTATCGAGTTCAATCTGATTGGTATCCGCGAGCTTCATCGCTGCAGCCGTTGCGTACACTTTACTTATAGAACCTATTCCGAACATCGTGTCCTTCGTTACCGGGCTATTGGCAGCTTTATCTTTTACACCTGCGCTGCCGGATAGAACAACGGATCCGTGATCCCTGATCGCATATTGTATCCCGCTTGCCCCATAGTCGGATACGATCCGCGTGGCCAGCGCCTTCGCCTTCTCTTTAACGGGATCCTCAGTCGTTTGAGCTAAAGCGGGGGCGACCGGTACAGCCAAAAACACGGCGGTCATCAATACGGAAACCATCTTCTTCATGAATACTTCCTCCTTGCGATTCAGTATGAAATTTACTTGCTCAATTAATCATATATGGAAAATAGTGGATGGATAGAAAAACGCCCTGAAACGAAAAAAACAATCCCTAAACAACATGTTGTCTAGGGATTGTTCGTTAAGAAGGGCAGGAGAACCATATTATTGAATTGTTTATGTTTCGTTTCAAGGGTCATATGACCGCCGTACTTGTCGCAAATTCTGGCGATATTGGTTAATCCGATCCCATGAAATTCCGGGTCTGGTTTCTGGCTGTGCAAGCGGGCGTCTTCCTTCTCCATATGGTTCAAGATGTGAATGAGAAGGGCAGACTCAGTCGCATGTATTTTGATAAGAATGTACCTGTCTTCCGCGATCTTAATATGTTTGGAAGCTTCAATTGCGTTATCCAGCATATTTCCCATAACCACACATAAGTCGTAACGGTCAATCGGGATTTCTTGAGAGCGCAGGTTAAGCTTGGTATCGATTCTTATCCCATTGGCTTGCCCGATATCGAGTGTATTGGTGACAAGGGCGTCTATAACCAGATTTCCCGTATTCACCCTTTGATAGGCTCCCTCGACTTTGTTTAAGGTCGTTTTAATATGTTCCACTGCCGCCGTCGGCTCATTTCGCTTAATACACTCTTCGATATATAAAAACTGTTGGTTCGTATCGTGAATGATTCGTTTGATGGATTTGAAGCTGTGAACGACTTTCTCGTAATTCGCATCCTGATAGTCCATCTGCTGCTGGAGCTGGGCGTTCTCGTGCATGAATTTAAATTTATCCATAATCGTATCAAAAATATAGATAATCATCACGTTTAAGAAAAGAAAGCCGATGGCGGAAAGGAAAGAATAGAAGCTCTTATACGTTAGAATATTCAGGTGATAGAAACTTAGGAGCGGAATTACCAAGAATAGGACGTAGTAACGATAAGGCAAAGAGAAGCTTCTGCGTTTGGCAATGAGTCGTATAATCTGAATGACGACGAACATGATCATGCAACTGAGGAAAATAAGCTTCGTGTAGGAAATTTGAGCGGCGGACTGAGTTACAAGGTCTAGGGTGTCAAATTCAATGTTATCCAGCGTATATAAAATATAAAGGGAGATCGTATTAGAGATAGACATCAAAACGCCGTAAAGCAGGGAAAAAATGAGTTTCATTCTAAATTCCACTTGATAAGAGTACGCAATAGTAAATATGAGAAGCAAGGATACAATCGAAGATAACGCAGGCGATAAGGAAGTAACGAGGTACAGGTAATCGAGCAGTCCGAAGATAAGAAAGTAAATGAAACGGTTGCGTTTTTGCGTGGTTTTATCGAAAACCGAGTTGAAGAAAAAATTAATTTGGACGGCCATTACAACCACCATGCTAAAGAAGATGGGCAAATTAGTTTGAATCATAGCCATCGACCTTCATAATCATAAATTTGGTGTATACATCTTTAACCTCTTTAACTTTAGAACGGCCTATGGGTAATTCCATGCCATTGGACATGAGAACAACTCCCTGGGCAAATTTCCTTACATGAAGCAGGTTAATAATAATGGATCGGTGGATTTGCAGAAATTTATGATCTTTTAAGGCAAGAGCATAATCTAAAATGGTTCCTTTGCTTTCATAGGTTTGATTAACGGTCGTAAAATGCAGCTTGCTTTTTATGGTTAAGCTTTTGGCAGCTTCGATACTAATGAGGTCATCGTATTTGATAACGACTTCGTCATAGGCCGACTTGATGACCATAAATTTTTTATCAAGGGCTTGGAAGTATTGGCACAGCTTGATGATTTTCTCTTCCAGGACCCTCTGGGCGACGGGTTTAATCAAATACTGGAAGGTCATGACGTCAAAACTTTCTACCATATATTCGGGATAGCTGGTCAGAAAAATAATTTGTTCATCCAGGTTATTTAACTCTCTTATTCTTCGGGCGGTTTGAATGCCGTTAATCCCACCCATTTCAACATCCAACAGTAAAATATGGAACGGGGTTTCCTGGCGCTCATAATAGGCTGAGAGCTGCTCGCCCGAGCTGAATAATTCGATTTCAAATTCTATATTGGATTTTATCGACAAAGCGATCAGGATGTTTTTAACAAGCTCTCTTTGTTTTTCCTCATCGTCGCAAATGGCTACTCTGTACATAAGATGCACCCCTCAGCTCCATTCCCTTATTCTGGGACCCTATCTAAGCATGATATAATTTTTGAACTTTGTATAGATCATTTTTGGATGAAATGCACTTTTGAATCCCTCAAATCACTTCTTGCGTGAGAAAATCGGTATTGATTCCGGCGCAAGGAGAATTCTAGTGGAGCAAAAGCAGCCCACAAGTTGACTTTAAATGTTAACTATAATGTTAGTTTCTTCATAGTTAATCTTAATAATTAAGTTAGAAATCGTTAAGATGAGCGAGCTAACATGAATGAAACGGGGGAAAAGTACCGCTTGAACGGAGCCTTACTCGCAGATTCCGGCAAAGCGGGTCATGTGCGGTAAGCCGGAGCGAAGTTGTAGCCTGACCCAAAAGATCCGCCCGGAAAGCAGAGTCCCGGGCGGATCTTATATACGCTTATGGCAGCTGCCTGACCATCAAGGTTTACTGCGCGATACAGGCGGCCGGCGGCCGGATCTATCCGTTCCCCGCATACCCCAGAAGGGAGCGGGTATCCGTGTAGACTCCGCCCGAGCTCGAATGAAGCACGACGCCGATAAATTTCTTTCCGTTCAGAATTGCCGAAGATACGAGACAATAACCGGCCTCATCCGTAAAGCCTGTCTTCACCCCGTTTACACCCTGCACATAAAATTCGCTTTCTTCCTGAAGAAGCTGATTGCGGTTAACGTAAGTCCGGGAACCGGACGATACGGCGACCGCCTCCTTAGGTTCGCTGACGATGGAGCTGAACACTTTGTTCTTCATGGCTTCGCGGCCCAGTAGAGCCATATCGCCCGCAGTCGTATAATGCCCCGGATCGTGCAGCCCGTGCGGATTCGTAAAATGGCTCTTTTTGGCGCCGAGCTTGGAGGCCTTCGCGTTCATCAGCCCGGCAAAATAATCGATGCTCTCCTGCGCGGAGAGCTTGCGGCCGCTGTCTTTCTCCGCAATATAGCGGGCGACCGTCCTGGCCGCATCGTTGCCCGAGGGCAGCATCATGGCAACGATCAGGTCCCGGAGCGTAAGGCTTTGTCCCTCCTCCAATCCCGCCGTGCTTTCTCCCTTAGTCTTTAAACGGACTTCATCACCGACGGTGACCGGGTCCCGGAGACCGCCTTTTTCGAGGGCGACCAGCGCCGTTACGATTTTAGTCGTGCTTGCCGGATAGAGGCGGAGGTCTTTATTTTTCCCGAATAAAATTTTTCCGGTTTCGGCATCCATCAGGACGGCGGCTTCCCCTTCTATGGACTCGTTCAAAAGCTGTTTCTTATCCGTTTTGCCGGCAGCCGGTTCGGATACAACGGGTTTGGATACAACCGAGTCAGGTACGGGCAAGGCTTCGCGGTGCCGGGTAAGAGTCAGGGAATTCCAGGCCAGAACCAGTATAATAGCAAGGGCAGTTCCACCCAGAAAGATCGTTTTCAAGTTCATAAATAATGGTTCTCCTCTCAATTCTCGCGAGGCTTCAGCTGTCTAATAGTATGGGGCCTAAAACTTAACTTCTTCCTAAGAAAAACTTTCAAAATAGTTACGATTCACTATGAAATTTTCCGCCGCACTCATAATGGCCTGGGATTACTGGGAAAAAATGAGTATGATTGTGGAGCGGGACTACTTAAGAAAACCTGGGATTTAAGCTATTCGCCGCCATGAAAAAGTCGATGGGTACAGGAGAGGGTCGAATGAAGCGCATCACCATATTGATAGCCGATGATGAAGTCGAAATTGCGGATTTAATAGAGATGCATCTCAATAAAGAAGGGTATGACTGCATAAAAGCACATAACGGGCAGGACGCTCTCCAAGCCGTTCAGTCTCATTCGATAGATTTGGCGATTCTGGATATTATGATGCCGAAAATGGACGGTTACGAAGTGACTCACCAAATCCGGGAGAAACACAATATGCCGATTATTTTTTTGAGCGCCAAAACGACGGACCTTGATAAAATCTCGGGTCTTGTAAGAGGCGCGGACGATTATATCACGAAGCCGTTTAACCCGATGGAGCTGGTCGCGCGCGTGAATGCCCACCTGCGCCGGTTTTTGCAATTGAATCAGGTGGCCGCCGCCGACAAACCGATCCTGGAGTCGGGAGGATTGGTTATCTACCCGGAGCAGCGCACCGTCAGCCTGTACGGAAATCTGATCGAATTAACCCCGAAGGAATTCGATATTTTGTATCTTCTGGCGAAATACCCGAAGAAAGTGTTCAGCGTGGAAAATATTTTCCAGCAGGTATGGGGAGGCGCGTACTATGAAGGCGGGAATACGGTCATGGTGCATATCCGCACACTCCGCAAAAAGCTCGGAGAAGATGTAAATAAGAACAAATTGATTAAAACGATCTGGGGAGTAGGGTACACATTCAATGCCTAAAATGATACGGAGCTTCCGGACCAAAATGATTCTGCTGCTGGGGGTAAGCATGGTTCTGGCCGGCCTCATTACCTATCTGATTTATAAAGTTCTTCAGATCTATTACCGTACCCAGGTCAAGTTTGAAGACCCGCTCGCTTATTTCCGCCTGTTTCTGCACAAGATCGGCGATATCAACTTTTTTCTGCTGTTTTTTATCCCGATGGCGATTTTGTTTTTCTACTTCTTTACGAGATCCTACGCGGTCTATTTCCGGGAAATATCGGACGGAATCCACCGTCTTGCCAGCGGCGACTTCAACAGCCGGGTTCACGTGGCTTCCAATGATGAATTCGAAGATATCGCCAAAGACATTAATCGCGCAAGCGAGAAACTGCAGGAAGCCGTAAACCGGGGGGATTTTGCGGAAAGCAGCAAAGATCAGCTGGTGCTCAATCTGGCGCATGATTTGCGTACCCCGCTTACTTCCGTCCTGGGCTATCTGGATTTTATATTGCGGGACAAGGAGTTATCTTCCGAGCAGGTCAGGCACTTTACTCAGATCGCATTCAGCAAGTCTCAGAGACTGGAGAAGCTTGTGGATGAGCTGTTTGAAATTACCCGGATGAATTACGGCATGCTCAAGGTCGAGAGAAACCGGATCGATCTCGGCGAGCTGCTTATCCAGCTGAACGAGGAATTGTACCCGATGTTCGAGAAAAATCAGCTCACGCTGAGAATAAAGGCGGATCAGCCGCTGCATCTGTGGGGAGATGGGGAGCTGCTTGCCCGCGTGTTTGAAAATCTGCTGACGAACGCCATCCGATACGGCAGCGATGGCCAATATGTCGATGTTGTCGCGGCGTCCGAAGGAGAAGAGGTGGTGGTTCAAGTCGTCAACTACGGGGACAGCATTCCGCCGGAGGAACTGCCGCGTATTTTCGATATGTTTTACACGGCGGATCAAGCGCGAAATCATCGGACGGGAAGTACGGGACTCGGCTTGTTCATCACGAAGAACATTGTGGAACGCCATAACGGCACCGTTTCGGTTCAAAGCAATCCGGTCCGGACGCTGTTCGAGGTTCGGCTGCCGATAAATCATTCGGAAAGCGAGACTGCGGCGCCCCTTGAGCGAACGATTTAAGAAAAATTTTATTTTTACCCTACTTGTTACTTAAAGATTGTTCCCTATTCTGGAACTAGCAAGGAACAGTCCCTGCTTATCCGAAAAATAGGGAAAGGATCGGTCCATGTATGCAACCACGACAGTTCGTGTGCCGGGTTGAAGCCGGGGATGTTTAGACGCGCCCGTACGGATACGGCGGCCGTTCTGATGTTCCTGGCGCCGAGCGCGCTGGGATTCATGATGTTCTATCTCATCCCGTTTGCCATGGGCGTGTATGATTCATTCGTGGAGAGTACGGCCGACAACCGGTTCGTCGGCTTCGAGCATTACCGCGAGCTTCTGGCGAGCGAATCGTTCCGCAAGGCTGCCCGGAATACCGCTTCTTTTACACTGGTCAGTGTTCCGTTAATGATTCTTCTGTCGTTAAGCCTGGCGGTGCTGCTTAATCAAAACATCTATATCCGGAAATGGCTCCGGACCGCTTTCGTGCTGCCGCTAGTCGTTCCCGCGGCTTCCATTGTTCTCGTCTGGCAGATTCTGCTGGACTGGAACGGATCGGTTAACGCTTGGCTGGGCCATTTCGAGTGGGCGCGTGTGGATTGGATGAAGACGGATGCCGCCCGAAGCGTCGTGATCGCTGTCTATCTGTGGAAGAACATCGGTTACAACATGATTTTATTCCTGGCGGGGCTTCAGCAAATCCCCAAAGATTATTACGAGACAGCCAGGATCGAAGGCGCGGGCCCGTTTCGCCAATTCCGCAGCATTACGCTGGTCTATTTAACCTCGACGCTATTTTTCGTCACGATTATGTCCGTCATCAACTCGTTCAAGGTGTTCCGTGAAACCTACCTGATAGCGGGAGATTACCCGCACGACAGCATCTACATGCTGCAGCATTATATGAACAACATGTTCATGTCCCTGGATATTCCCAAATTGACGGCAGCCGCAACGCTGATGACGGGCTGTATTTTGCTTCTGGTTTTAGTACTGTTTGCATTGGAACGCCGTTTTCGGAGTTTTCTTGAATAGCGGGGGAGAGAAGATTGCAAGGGTTAAAGCTGCTGAAAAAAGGGGCGGTAACGGCCATGCTGGCGGTTATCGCGGGAATCATACTAGTACCAATTGTGATAACTTTCACAAACTCTCTCATGACCGAACGGGAAATCGGGATCAACTACGGGCTCATCGGCAAAATGAACGATACGGCGGGCTCGGAAGCGAACGCGTTCGTCAATCTGAAGCTGCTGCCCGATCTGGTCACGCTGGAACAGTACGGCGAAGTGCTGATTCACAGTCCGAGATTTCTGATGATGTTCTGGAACTCGGTTTTCATGGTAGTCCCCATTATTGCCGGTCAGACGGTCGTAGCCGCACTGGCGGCTTACGCGTTCTCCAAGCTCCGTTTTCGGGGCAGGGAGACCTTGTTTCTCGTTTATGTTCTGACGATGCTCATGCCGTTCCAGGTGACGCTGGTGCCCAATTACATCATGGCGGATAAATTGGGGCTGCTCCACAGTCCCGGCGCTATCATACTGCCCGGAATTTTTGCGGCTTTCGGCGTGTTCATGCTCCGGCAGTACATGCTGCACATCCCGTACGCTTATATCGAAGCGGCCAAGATGGACGGAGCCGGACATTGGCGGATTTTCTCCACGATCCTTATTCCGATGGTCAAACCGGGTGTATCCGCTCTGGCGGTCCTGTTGTTCGTCGATTATTGGAACATGGTGGAGCAGCCGCTTATTTTTCTGGACGATCCGTTCAAGCAGCCGCTCTCCGTTTACTTATCGAGGGTGAATCAGGGGGAGCAGGGGATCGCTTTCGCCGCATCCATGCTATATATGACGCCGATGGTGCTGCTGTTTCTGTACGCGGAGACGAATTTTATCGAAGGCATTCAATTGTCCGGCATCAAAGGGTAGCTTCTGCAAGGGGAGGAAAGCTCGGGAATGGAGCAGGAAGCGAGTAAAGATCTTAAGCGCAAAAGAAACATCCGGATCATTTCCGGTTTGTTCATCGGGGGACTTATCCTCTTCACCGTATTCAGCAATACGCTGCAGGCGCTGACTTTACCCAAAGTGAGAACAGAGAATGCGGCGTATGGAAGTCTTGTACATACACTCGAAGGAACCGGGGTTCTGCGGCCGCTTGCGGAAGAGAAACTGAGCAACCCCGCCGGCTGGAAGGTCAAAGCGGTCCTCGTTAAAGAGGGAGACCGTGTGAAGAAAGGGCAGAAGCTGGTGACCTATGACAGCAAGTCCGCCGAACGGGAGCTGCAGGACGCAGCCACGCTGCTGGAAAAGCTGAAGATCGAGCTGCAAAACGCGCAGGATCAGTTCATTGCGGCGTCCACGGAGGGCGATGAAATGAAGGTCCGGAGCGTTACCCGGGAGCTGGAGACGCGCAAGCTCGATATCAGCATGCAGGAGCGCAAAGTTACCGGTTTGCGGGAAGAACTGGCAGATCAGAAGGATCTGGCCGCTCCATTCGAGGGCGTGATCACGAAAGTGAATGCCAGCGCGGGAACTAAACCGGGAGGAGAGCCTGAGATCATTATCGCGGACAGCGCCAAGGGGTACCGGTTCGAATTTGCCGCCGATGCCGCTCTGCTGACCAGCCTTGGAATTACCGCCGGGACGAAGATCGAGGTAGGACTCGGCACGCCGGATCAGCAGCACAGGCTCGTGGAGGGCACCGTTGAAGAGACGGCGGGTGCCGAACCGCTTACGGCCGGTTCTTCCGGTTCGGAGGCGGGGGAGAGCGGGGTCCGCGCGGTTGCGCGGAAGTCGCTGCGCATTAAGGTGGAAGGCCCGGAGCTGAAAGGCGGCGAGCGTGCCGCTGTCAAGCTCACGAAGCGTTCCGTGCAGCAAGGGTTTGTGGTTTCAATCGACGCGGTCCATCAGGAGCGCGACGGCAAGTTCATTTATAAGATCGAAGAACAGAAGGGCGCGCTGGGCAACGTTTTCGTGGTCCGGAGAGTCCCCGTCCGTTCCAGCGAAACCAATGATTCGGAGACGGTGATTCAATCCGATAGCCTGAACGAAAAAGATCTCATTATTCTCAAAAGCAGCGAGCCTTTACAGGACAACAACCGGGTTCGTCTGCAGTAGCAAGGAATAGCTGCAAAAAACGATCATGATAACGATAGACCATAATCGGTTGAGGAGTGGATTTCAGATGATGAGAAAACAGGCATGGGTCGTGTTAATTTGTGCGGCGCTTGCAACCAGTGCTTGCGGAGCCGGGGGAAGCGGGAAAGCCGGAGGGACTTCGAATAAAGAGAAATCGAAAAGCAAAGAAGGGAAAACCGTCGTGACCTTGTCCTTAAAAAATCCCGATCCGTTCTTCCAGGTGATCGAGAAGAAATTTGAGGAGAAATACCCGGACATCGATGTACAGATTCAGTCCTATAAGCAGCCGGGCGAGCAATGGGGAGGCGGGGATTTCGAGAAGTACGTGAAGACGACGAACACGGCCTTACTGTCGGGTAAGGGCCCGGATATTGTGGAATTAAGCGATCTGCCCGTCGATAAATATGTGCACGGCAAACTTCTCGTAAACCTGAACGAAATGTTCGACCAGGACAAATCCTTGAAAAAGGAAGAAATGAACCTGAACATTCTGGACGGATTGAAGAAAAAGGACGGCGGGTTATACACGATCCCCACCTCTTTCTACTTGAGAACCTACATAGGAGACGGCGATTCGATTAAGAAGGCGAATGTCAAAATCGACGATGCCAACTGGACGTGGAATCAGTTTGAAGAAACGGCGAGAAAGGTGATGGAGAAGGACGGGGGAGGCGGCAAAGCGAAGCGGCCCGTTTTCGCGGACGACCCGGGAGTAATTCTGCAGGAGATCATCATGGATCGTTACGGGGAACTTGTCGATCCGGCCACTATGAAAGCGAAGTTCGATTCGAATTCCTTCACGGATTTGTTGAAGTCCATCAAGAAAATGTACGACGAGAAAGTCATGACAAGTGAAATTGCGGAAGGAGAAACCGCCTTATTTTATTCGTCCGCTTTTCTCACGCTTCAAGATTTGGTCGCAAAGCCGTACGTGTATTTCTCCGATCCGAAGCTGCTCCAGAAGCCGCATGCCGAGGGCAAAAAAGGGGGGATCCGGATCATTCCGGCCGACGAGTTTGGGGTACAGGCCAAATCCCCGGTTAAAGCGGAAGCGTGGACGTTCCTTTCCTTCCTGTACTCTAAAGACGTGCAATCTCTGCAGGATCTGAAAGGATTCTCCCTGCTTAAAGAAGTGAACGATAAAAAGCTCGATGAGATTCAGAAGCAGGTGAAAGCCGGAACGTTTGAGCTTCCGACAGGAAAAACGGCGAACGTATCCGATGAACAATTTAGCCTGTATAAAGAGCTTATTCAAAAAGCCGACAGCTACTCCGCCTTCGATATGAAAGTGCTGTCCATTATCAACGAGGAGTCCCCGGCCTATTTCAGCGGCCAGAAGCCGGCGGAAGAAGTGGCCAAACTGATTCAGAACCGAGTGACAACTTATTTAAACGAGTAGATGAGGATTCATCTTTAAATCTGGTAAAGAAAGGCCGGTTTTTTTGAAAAAAATCATTGCAGCTGCAGTGCTCGGCTTATTGATGATTATGAGCATACTGGCTTACTCGTTAAGCTTTAGCCTGGACTTTCTCAGTTCCCAGAAATTCATCATAAACGGGAAGCAAGCCGAGTACTCGGTCATCGAATATAACGGGCACGTGTATGTTCCCCTGCGCTTTGTAGCCGAAAATATGGCTTCCGACGTCGGGTACCACGAGAACACGGGGATAACCAGCATAGACCAGCACAGTATGAGGTTCGACGATGCCGTGGCTGCTCCGAAGCCTGAGGTCGTCTATGAGAAAAGGCTCCAGAACGGGTCCACGTGGATGCAGGATATTCCCCTGCTGCTGGGAAATTCGTGCTGGGCAGGGTGCTTCCGGGATTCCCGGTCCGACTTAACCATGCTTAAGCAGGCGGAATATCCTGCAATCGAAGTAAAGCCCGAATCGTACATCGGAATCCGTTACGCGA
Organism: Paenibacillus sp. JNUCC 35; assembly: GCF_058269095.1. Lineage (NCBI taxonomy): Bacteria > Bacillati > Bacillota > Bacilli > Caryophanales > Paenibacillaceae > Paenibacillus > Paenibacillus sp. JNUCC 35. Next base: position 812,816 of record NZ_CM177771.1, read on the forward strand.
AAGGGATGGAGCCGATTCAGTTGGAATGCTCCGTTATTACAAGCGCGGGCGGAAAGGAGATATATACGGCACTAGAGATTGATCAAGGCAGAATACGTCTGCCGAGAGAGCCCGGAGTTTATTCGATTTTGCTGCGCTCCAACTGGGAGCAAGGCGATACGACTTATTTGTTTGCCGTAAAGATCGTTTAAGGAGCATTGTCCGACGGTCGGAAAGTTTGGCAAGTTTGGTAAGAATCATGGGTGAAACGCATGAAAATCACATTGTTAACTTATGGTGACCCGGGAGCGGTCAAGCCTTTTGCCGCACTCGCATCCGCACTTCAAGCCGGCGGGTATGAAGCGGGGGTAGCGGTACCGGCCGGTTCGGATCCTTATCCGGCACATTCCGGCACAGACCGCGCCCTGATGCCTAGACGCGTCTGGAGACTTCTCGGGTTGAAGGAGTGCGGGTTAGATAAGGAGGGCGCCGGGAATGGGTATGGGAATCTACCGGAGGTTTGCGCAGAATCGGATATGATCATTTCCGATCTGCGCATGCTTGATAGTGCGCTGACCGTTTCGGATGAGCTTAACAGCAAACTTATGGCGGCCGCCCTGATTCCTCCATGCCCCGCATCCCGCAGGGCCGCGCTCGTTTCGGACGTTTTTAAGAAGCTGCCCTTCTTCAATAGGGCAGTCGGGAAACGGGAGGCTGGGTATGCATGGCCGCTAACCTGCAAAGCGGTCATGGGCAAGCTGATTTCCCGGGACATTCCTGTCCTGCACGCATACAGCGCATGCTTCCTGGAGAGACCCGGCGAATGGGAAGGGACCGCCGGACGGATTGTAACGGGCGAGTGGATAACGGCGGCGGGCACCGGTGATTTCATCTGTTCAAGCAAGTCCTGCGAGGATACGGAGCAATGGCTGGATGAAGGAGAGGCTCCTCTTTATTTCGGCTTTAGCGGATTACCCTTGCAGGCACAGGCGCATTGTATCGGAACCGCTTTGGACGCCGTGGGGGAGTTTTCCTACAGAGCCGTCATCGAGGCCGACTGGGAGTCATTGGGCAGGCTTGGATGTGAGCTGCCCGGCTATGCGCTGCCCGTTGAAGAGGCTGACTATGACCGGCTCTTTCCCCGCTGCCGGAGCGCCGTACACCGGGGTTCTGCCGCTGCCGCGCATGCAAGCTTGAGAGCGGGAATTCCCGCTCTCGTTTGTCCGGCTTCTGCGGAGGAGCAGGTGTGGGGAAGGTTGACCGTCACAACGGGAGCTGGAAGCTGCCTGCCGCTCAACAAGGTGACGCAAAAGAAACTGACGCAGGCGCTAAAGGTTCTTGAACACCAGCGAGTGAAAAACAAAGCAGCCGAGCTCGCCATAGGCTTGAGGCAGGAGAACGGCATAGAGACGGCCATTTCGTTCATTGACCGCTATTTAAGCTGGACGCAGTACAGGAAGTTTTGAGAGCGCATCGGGATTTGCGAAGTCAAGAATTTGAGCAGTCAGAAAAGACAAGAATTCATAGGGTTCATGGGACCGCGCAGGTCCTGTGAATTCTTTTTTTATTGGACTGGAAAAAGAAGCGGATGGAAGAAACGTTCGACCGTGACCGGATAAAATTCGACATGGGTCATAACGAATTTCTTCCAATCAGAATTTTTATAGGTCTAAAGAATCATAATATAGGCACAAAATGAAGGGAAATTGTGGAAGGGGGTCGAATAGTTAGGAGACTAGACTCAGAGAGGAGCATCATCGAATGAAAACAAGTACAGGGTTACGCAAAAAAATGGCAGTCACGCTGCTCGCATGCACCGTGATGGCGCCCGCTCAAATATCCTGGGCCGCTTCTGCATCCGCGGCAAGCGATATCTCGGGTCACTGGGCCGAGCAGCAGACAAAGCAGTGGGTAGACAAAGGATACATACAGGGCTACGCAGACGGCACGTTGAAGCCGGACAAGGCGGTAACCCGCGCGGAGTTCGTTTCGCTGGTTAACCGCTCGTTCAAGCTGGAGGCTCAGGGCACGGCTTCCTTCAAAGACATCGCGGCATCCGATTGGATGTACGGAGAAGTCGCCAAAGCGGTCCAGGCCAAATATATCGAAGGCTACCCGGACGGCAGCTTCCGTCCCAACGCTTCGATTTCCCGGCAGGAAGCGGCCGTGATTGTCGCCCGGCTGCTGAATAAGACAGCGGCTCAGAGCGAAACAGCCGCGGCTTTCCGCGATCAGTCCGCCATCGCGTCGTGGGGAAGCTCGGCCATTGCGGCCGTAGTCAGCTCCGGCGTGATGAGCGGCTATGCGGACCGTTCCTTCAAACCCGATGCGCCGATCACCCGCGCCGAAACGATCGTCACGCTGCAGCGGGCAGCCGGTGAAACGACAGCTCCGACGGAGACGACGGGCCCAGGCCCGGAGGAGGCGGCTCAGCTAGCGGAGAGCACCATTGCCATCACCGGCCCGGATTCCGTGAAACTGACGGACGAGTCGGCCCAAAGCATCTCTTTTGAAGCGGCCGTTAAAAACAAAAACGGCGAGGCCGTCAAAGACGCCAAGGTCGTCTGGAGCCTGGAATTCGCAAACGATCACCAGAGATGGCAGGAAGAGGCGGACACTTCATACGGCATTACAATCGACCCGGCTACGGGCAAGCTTAATGTCGGCTGGTATTCCTGGATTGAGGATTTCAAGGTTGTCGCCAAACTGGCATCCGACCAGTCCGTCGCAGCTTCCAAAACCGTTCAAGCCAGTCAGGGAAACATTAAAAACGTTCTAGCTTCCAACGGTAAGGTTCAATTCGTTTTCTTCGAAGAGCCGAAGGTGCAGGACGACGGCTACGGCGGGAAGTTCAGAGCGGACATTGATTCGATCTCCATCGCTCAGGAGGATTTGCAGGATCCGTCCCAATACAAAGAACTTGAAATTACCAAAACCGACTATGACCCGGCGACCAAAACAGCCACCTTCCATTTCAACCCGATTGCCGCAGCAGCCGAGAAACAGGACGTATATCTCTCTATCGGCTATATCGAAAGCACGTATATTTCAGGTGCGCACTTTGTGATACCGGCAAAATAGAGGGGCTGCTCTTCCAGAAATTGAGCAAGTGGCACATTTAGAAAAAGAGCTGTACCGAAATTCATCGCAGATGTGAACTGCCTCCGTGACGTGAGACAAATCAAAACACCTTCAAGAAGAATGCTCCCATGTCTAAGATGTGTGGACAACTTGGAGGTGTTTTGCATTGGCAACTAGATATTCGATCGAAACAAAAATGAAGCCATTGAATTGAGATTGGCGGGCGTGCGATGAGAAGCAATCATATCAAGGTATGAATGTATTTGAAAAAATAATATATAAGGTTGGCTTTCATATCTTTCGGATAAATATTCTCCTTGGTCAAAATCAGTGATAGAGGTTAAATTCATGGGAAAATATTCTATAATATTATTGTTTATAGTTATCGGATTGATGGGTTTCGGATATTTCAAAGTAACAGGGACACCTTGGGGCAAGACTGCATTTGCGTATCAAGTTGAAGACTATATTCAGAGAAAGTACCCTAGCGTTAATATAACTAAACAGACGGTATCTTACAGTTTTAAAGGGATGGCCTACCATTCCACAGTTATATTGAATGAAGGGATTACCATTGAAGTGAGAGAATACGATGAAAAAATTATAGACAACTATTACGTCGCCAAATGGGAGGCGAAGGTAACTAAAGAAATTGATTTGTTTATTAAAGGTAATGTAAATTCGAATGCCAGTGCGAAATTGATCATTGATGCTGCTAATTCAGATATGGAGCCTTATAATAATCTGTCTTCATTTAAGGAAGTTAATAAGTATATTCAAGGGAAAAGTAAGTTTTTTGTGTATTTAAGCGAGGATTTATTAAACGAAGAGGCTTTAAAAGAAGGTTTAGCGGTTATCAGATGGATTGAGGAAAATGGTTACACTTCAAATCTTGTCTTTTTTGTAAACAAAGAGCCCGTCATTATTATAGAGAGTAATCAAATTAAAAGCATCAGTAGTCCAGAAGTTTTAAAAAAATTTAAGATGAGAATGTAAAATTCAGCCACGATGGGAATTATCCTCTCGTTGTGGCTGAAGTCTCACTTTGGTAACTAATTTAATCTCCCCAATATGTAACCCCCCCTCCCTTTTCTCGCCTATAGGTATGCAGGACGCAGCACAGAAACGCAATCTTCTGATGAGCAATTTGTAGACCCTGGAAGTTTTTTTTAGGAAATAAAATATAATTAAATAGTATTTAAAGTTTAAAGGGGTGAATATTCCTCAAAACCTACAGCTTCTTGACCAAACTGCTAATACCCTAAGAAAATGAGGTGCTTTTGTTGGAAGCCATAGAATATGCTTCTATTAATGAAATAGAAAAGTAATTAGCTCTTTTGGAAGATTGGACGTTGAAAATCTTGATAATCCTAACAAATTAGTTGTCGGAATTCTCGATAAATACAGCAGTGCTCTAGATGAAGAAGAAGCGTTAAGGTTAATTAGTTACGAAGGACATAATATCAAATATGAAAAGAACTTTATTGAATTTGTACTCAGGTGCATCAGAGAATACCCAGACTTTTATGTTTTTGTTAGCAAGCTTAAGAGTATTAATAATAGGGAATTAAAGAAAAAGTTTGATCCGGAACAGGTAAACTTGGTATTAAATATGAAGAAGAGTATTGCGGAAGATTCCTTAATAAAAGTTAGAGACATTTCTATCGTAAAATTGATACTAAGCTTATCAACTAGAGAGGTTTGTTTTTCGAATTTCTTTTTTGGAAGTTTTGTGGTTATCGGAAATTTTGATTTGAGTTTCCCTGTCTATTGCAGTAATAAAGAAACATTCAATGATTGTACAAGGATGGCAAGTAAAAATGGTTTATTTATAAGGACAAATTGAGTACAGAACCACAGGCGACTAACCCTCGTTTGTAGTTATTTTTTTGAAGTATTCTGTTTCTCAGCTTCCCAAATATTTGAACCACCCCCTTCCTTTTCTCGCCTATAGGTATGTAGGACGCAGCACAGCAGCGCAAACTTGGAAGTCGTGCAATCATCCCGTCCTGCAGCAGAAAAGGAGGAAGAAACCATGAAAAAAGCCACACTTGCCGTATTAAGCGCCGCAATCGTATTGGGAGGTACTCTGGCAGCAGCAGGGCCGTATGCGTCCGCTCACCAAGCTAAGGCACAGCCCGCGGTAACAGCCGTAGCTAAAGACACAAACGAGGCATCCGCGTTCCAATTGACTCCTGCCTTGAAGAAATTCTGGGGCGGAGTGGAGTTTAATCTGGAATACCTCAACGCTTCCGAAGCCGGCACGGAGTTTATGATTTCCCGCAAATTACCTGCTAATCCGGCGGACCTGGACCCGGAAATCGACCGTCAAATCATGAACATGGACTACATGGTGATAGATAGCAGCGGCTGGATTTATGAGAGACAGAGCGGGAGCGGCGGGATGTTCGCATTCCCGGACGGTACTTTGGGCATGAGGTATGAGGAAGCGGTGGAAGCATTGAAAGGACAGCCGCAGGAGCTGACGATCAAGCCTTATATCGGCGGGTATTATGATGATACGTCGACGATGTTTGCGGACAAAGCGGATGTGAAAACGCCCCTGAAAGGAATTTATCCGCTCCAAGTGGATCAGGGGAAAATCGGCAGAATTTCCGTCACGGGCGTAGACTTCAGCGAGGATAAAACCGTTGTGAGAGTAGTGGCCTCAGGTGAAACGGCACCGATGCAAACGACAGGCATCTGGCTGGTGGAGAACGGCAAAAGACTGGACGAGACGGGCAAGAAGCTGATAAGCGTCGAGGACGGCGTCTACGAGTACGAGCTGGAATTCCCTGCGGTAAGCAAGAACGCTTCGCTGGAGCTGCTGACCAAACGGATGACGCCAGTCACTTTCCTGGACGATCTGGAAATGACCGTACAGTTTCCGCGCTAAGCGGCAGGGGAGTGGCGGCCCGATATGGTTGACCACGTCATGTGACGCCAAGCACCGCGTGCTGGGAGCTTCGTGTGGTCCGTTATTGAACCGTCGTCGGCATCTGAATTTCTTCGCTAACGAAGTGAATTCGTTCCGCCGGGAGAAGCTGCCCATCTGATTCAGGACGTGGATAGTTTACGCGGTTAAAACTCATACCTGGCGAAAACTCGCCCTAAAAGCAGCCCGTTGCGGCTGCTTTTTGTTATTCCTTTTGACCGGGGAATCGGGCTGCCAGAGCTATATCCGCAACAAAAAACAAAGCGGCCGCCACCAGACTGGCAGGGAAAAGAATCAATCCGAACACTCTGTGCATTGCTCCCGAAATTACAAGCCGCAGCTTACTGTAAGGCAGGATGCAAAAGCCGATAAAGTCGCTCAGCAGAGACGTAACGGTGCCGTATACATAAATAACGGGAGCGGAGTAGACAAGGTAGATAAAACCGACCGATATAACCTGGGAAAAAGCTCCTGGAGCGGCTCCCGCGGGCGGGTGATAAAAGAAAGGTTCGTGCCGTGTGTACCAGGCGGAAAAGAAAGCGAACACAAATGCAGAAACGGTTGCGCTCAGCAGTTTTCTTTTCACAAGTCTCGTCAGGTGAGATGTCACTTCCGGGGAGTCTCCTCTCTGCTTAAAAAAATCCATTCATCCTACGGTTTATCGTAGCGGATCGGGCGTCCCGGTGTAAGTTCTAGCTTGTATAGGTCCTCAAACAAGCAACAACTGCGAAAGGAAAAATACGGGTTGACACTTCTCTATGTACCAGTGTACTATTTAATTAATACAGTAATACAAAGAACTGACCGAGGAGGAATACACTTTGAACGCTTGGTGGAATTTATTCAAGAAAGAAATCGGCATCCGGACTGCCGTGACCGGCTCCCACAAAACCTGGGCGGCTTTTTCCGTCGGTATGATCGCTTTGATGACGTTTATGGCTTACCGCTACCAGTCGGGGGTTGTCACTCCCTTGTGGCTGGGCATCGTTTACCTGCATATTTTTCTTCCGTCCGTTTATCTGCTGATCAGTTTCGGTAAAGAACGGGAGCGGGCACCGCTCTGGTTCCAGCTGCCGCAGCCGGGCTGGAAGCTGATCGGGGCGAAATATGCGGCCGCGCTGACGGAGATGATCGGCGGCCTGCTCGTCTCGATTACGATGTTCCTGTGGATGTACGAGGTGGAGAAAACGACGCTGATCGAACGTTCGGGAGACGATCCCTTTTATTTATCGGGACACGTCAGTTATTTCACGGGTTTGCTTCACGGCTCGGGGCTTAAAGAAGCCTTTATCTTTTTCTTCATCGCATTTTTCATTGCCGCCTTGGCGGTCCTGGTGTACTTCACGGCTTTGGCACTAAGCAACCGGGTCGGCCGGCTGCGCTGGCTGGCGGCGATTATTCTGATCGGGGCGGTCATGCTCGTGGAATATACGTTTGAAATGAGCCCGGTGTATCACTTTTTGTTCAAGTGGGGCTACGCCTTTGATTGGGACGGCGACCCTTTTTATTCGGGGGAAATGATTTGGACACTGGCCAATCTGGCCGTCATCGTGTATATACCGGCCTGGCTTTTGGATCGCAAAGTGGAGGTGTAAGTTCATGCCTGAACAGTTTTCGGGCTCGCAGCCGATTTACCTGCAGCTGGTCCAGCGGGTATGCCGGCAAATCATCCGCAAGGAATTTCCGCCGGGAGGCAAGCTGCCCTCGGTCCGGGAACTTGCCGTACAGTTCGGGGTCAATCCCAATACGGTCCAGAGAGTGAATATGGAACTGGAGAGAATGGGCATAGTCGAAAGCCGGAGGGGACAGGGCATGTTTGTTACGGAAGACGAGTCGTTGTTAACGCGGCTCCGGGATGAGCTGAAAGAAGGAGAATTAAAAAGGTTCGCTGAGGAAATGCATGATTTGGGCTATTCCAACGAGCAGATTATAGAGAATGTGCAGAAATTTCTCAAGCTGAATTAAGGGTCTTTCAGAGGAGAGGAAATGAAAATGGCAGAAACCGGGAACGGTACGGAACCTATCGTCGTGTTCGATGGGGTAAGCAAGAGCTTTATCGGCAAAAGGGTGCTGAAGGACGTCAGCTTCCGCATACCGAGGGGGCAGATTATCGGCATCATCGGCACGAACGGAAGCGGAAAATCGACCGTGCTGAAGCTGATGGCAGGCCTGCTGCAGCCTTCCAAAGGAAGGGTGGAGCTTGAAGGACAGCGGGTATCGCGGATCAGTTCGCGGCGGGTCGCGTTCCTGCCGGAGCAGGACGTATTCTATCCGACGCATACCGTGGAGCGTACGCTGCGTTTTTACACCGCGATGTACCAAGACTTTGACATTGCGAAGGCGCTGGAACTGGCCGAATCTTTCGGGCTGGATTTGAAGGAAAAGGTTGCCCGTCTGTCCAAAGGCAACCGCGCGCGTCTGAAAATCGTGCTCGTGCTCGCCAGACAGGTGCCGCTGATCGTGATGGACGAACCGCTGTCCGGCTTGGACCCGCTGGTGAGGGAATCGATCATCCGGACCGTGATTTCTTTCGTGGACATGGAGGAACAGACGCTCGTCCTGTCTACCCACGAAGTCGACGAGATCGAGCCTCTGCTGGACCGCGTTATTTTGATCCGGGACGGTGAGGTCGTGCGGGACGAGGCGGTTGAACAGATTCAAAGCGAATACGGAATCGGACTTGTGAACTGGATGAAGCAGGCAGGCGGATAACGCCCGGCTGCTTTTTCTTCTCCTGAAAAGGAGGTTGACAAACCAATCTATAAACCAATATATTGGTTTTATGAAAACGAAACCAACCATTCAACGAATTAAACGCCAATCGTTCCGCGAAGAGATTTACGAGGCGCTGCGGCAAGCGATCGTTTCGCTGGAGCTTGAGCCGGGCGCCAAGCTCAGCGACCAGGAGCTGGCCGAACAATTCGGCGTAAGCCGCACGCCTGTCCGGGAGGCGCTCAAGCGCCTGGAGGACGAGGGGCTCGTCGAAGCGGTTCCCGGCTCCGCGACACGCGTCACACCGCTGAAGCCCGAGGAAGGCAGGCACGCCTTCACCGTAGTGGCGGCGCTCCATGCCTTGGCCGCCCGTCTGGCCGTGCCCTATCTGGGCCCGGAAGAGTATGAAGCGCTGGAACAGTTCAACAAGGCGCTGGAGGAGGCTCTCGGCCGGAACGATGTTCCGGCGGCGATCGAGGCGGACAATGCTTTCCACGCCGTGTTTCTGCAGGCGGCAGGCAATCCGGAAATCTTGTCCGCGCTGAAAGGCATCCTGCCTAAAGTGCAGCGGCTGGAGATTTCCCGATTCGCTTCCGTTCACGGGCTTCAATCCGTCGAGCAGCACCGCAGAATTGCGGATGCGTGCCGGAAGCGCGATGCGGCAGACGCCGCCCGTCTGGTCGAAGAGAACTGGCTCACCTTGGGGGAACGATTGGCCAAGAGCAATCAAGCAGAGAAAGGCTGAACCTTCATGAAACCGATACTGCTGGGCATTTTATCCGCCTTTTTCTTTGCCATTACGTTCGTGCTCAACCGTAAAATGGAGCTGGGAGGAGGGAGCTGGCTCTGGAGCGGCTCTCTGCGCTACCTGTTCATGGTCCCGTTCCTCCTCCTGATCGTTGCGGGCCGCCGCAACCTGCGGCCTCTCTTCCGGGCGATGCGGCTGCATCCGTGGCAATGGCTCCTGTGGAGCACGGTCGGCTTCGGGCTGTTCTACGCGCCCATGTGCTTCGCCGCGGCCTATTCCCCCGGCTGGCTGACCGCCGGGACGTGGCAGCTTACCATCATCTCGGGCTCCCTGCTCGCCCCGCTCTTCTGGGAGACGGTCGCGACTCCGGCCGGGCCCGCGAAAGTCCGCAGCCGGATACCGCTGCGCGGACTCGCGATGTCGCTCGTCATTCTCGCCGGCATCTTCCTGCTCCAGCTTGAGCAGGCCGGCTCGTTGACGGCGAAGGATCTGCTGCTCGGCGTCCTGCCGATCGTGGTCGCCTCCTTCGCTTACCCGCTCGGCAACCGCAAGATGATGGAGCTGTGCGGCGGCGGACTGGACGTGTTCCAGCGCGTGCTCGGCATGACGCTGGCCAGTCTGCCGTTCTGGCTGCTCCTGGCGGGCTGGGCTTACGCAAGCGCCGGGCTGCCGAGCACGGAGCAGACGTTTCAGTCGCTCATCGTCGCGCTGTCATCCGGCGTCATCGCCACGATACTCTTCTTCCGGGCCACGGATATGGTACGGGAAGACGTGTCCAAGCTGGCCGCCGTGGAAGCTACGCAGTCGGGCGAGGTGCTTTTTGCTCTGGCGGGCGAGGTGCTGCTGCTGTCCGCCGATCTTCCTTCGGCGTTGTCCTGGCTCGGCATCGGGATCATTGTGGCCGGAATGGTGCTTCACAGCCATGTATCCCACCGGCGGTCCGCACCGCGGTCCAATCCAGAACTTTCTATGGAAAAGTAACCGCGAATTTCCGGTTATCCCCAGAAACCGTACTCCCCAAGCAAAGAATTCTTTTGCCAAGGAGGCGGTTTTTTTCGGTTATACCACAGTTATCAACAAAGTTATCCCCATAATCTACACCTTTAAAAGCTTATCTGTGCATAGATTGCACTTTTATTATTAACATATCCACAACCTGGTTTATCCACAAGATTAATCTTTTTTAATGGACCGGGAAAAGGACTTCCAAACGGAAAAACCGAATGTATGTAAAGAGACTCAATCTCTTATAAGTAAAATCTTGCAGAGAACCCGGCGGAGAAGAAAAGGAGTGCGCGAGATGGAGGACCTTACTTTAAACCACGTGGATGCCAAGCATCCGGATCTATGGTTGCTGATAGAAAAACTGGACGAGGAGCTGCTCCATCGGTATCCGGCCGAAGACATTTTCGGTCTTGACCGGGACGATCCCCGTCTGGATCAATCTGTTTTTGTGGTCGCCTACGACGGAGACCGGCCGGTCGGCTGCGGGGGCATCCGTCCGTTTGATGCGGAGAGCACGGAACTGAAGCGTTTTTTTGTGGACCGGAATTATCGCAAAAGGGGAGTCGCGGGCCGCATGCTCGCGTTTCTGGAGGAACGGGCAAGGGAGCGGAGCTTTATATCGATTAAGCTGGAAACGGGTCCGGCACAGCCGGAATCCCTTTATTTCTATAAGAAGCACGGTTATGTGGAAATCGAAAAATACGGCGAATATATCGGCAGTGAAGCGAGTATCTGTTTTGAGAAACCTTTAGCGGCCAAGGGGAGGGAATAACATGGCGGTAACGACTTTATATTTGACCCGGCACGGGCAGACCGAATGGAACGTGGCCAAGAAAATGCAGGGCCATCAGGATTCTCCGCTGACCTCTCTGGGCGAAACGCAAGCGGCCTGGCTGGGCGAAGCGCTGGCGGACGTGCCCCTGGACGGCATCTACTCCAGTTCGAGCCCGCGGGCTGTCCGGACAGCCGAGATTATACGGGGCGCGCGTAAGCTGGACATTGCGGAGCGGGACAGCCTCAGAGAGATGAACCTGGGGGAGTGGGAAGGGCAGCGCTTATCGGATATCGAGCAGTGTGAGCCTGAGCGGCATCATGCATTCTGGAAAGCGCCCCACGAGTTTCGCGCGGGTACGGGCGAATCCTATGAGGAAGTGAAGGAGAGAGCGGTCGGAGAGGTTTTGAAAATGGTCGAAGAGAACCCGGGCAAAAGCATGCTGATCGTGACTCACACGGTTGCGCTCAAACTGATCATGGCGCACTTCGAAAGCCGCGATCTCCGCGACCTGTGGGAGCTCCCTTATATCCATCCGACCTGTCTGTGCAAGGTGGAGCTGACGGACGGTGTTCCGCGGATCGTTCTGCACGCCGATATCTCTCATTACAAAAATGAAATCGAAGGCGCGTTCTGAGCGGAAGTTATTGATTTTTTTCATAGAGTATGCAAAAATACCACAAAAGATCGCATTGGTTAATCATTCCGGTATAGATCTGACGTAGAAAGTACAGCTGGCCCGTGACGGTATGTCCGCCTCTTATGAGGCGATAAATCTGATCTTGTGAGGAGGAAGATAGGCGTTAGTCTATCGAACCGCGATGAAATTTGTTTGCGTTGAGTGCAGCAAGGTGTTTGCCGAATTCCGCTATACCTGTACGTGCAATGGAATGCTTGATATTTCCCAGGACTTTACCGGTCTGGACGCCGAGGAGCTGAAACAGCTATTCCAGAGCCGGCTTTCGGACAGGCTTTCCCCGTATGCGAGCGGGGTGTGGCGCTACAAGGAACTGATTTTTCCGGACGTGGAAGATTCGGCGATTGTGACCAAATACGAAGGAAACACGGGGCTGTACCGGAGCGATGCGGTTGCTTCTTATGCGGGGACGAGAAGCGTCTGGCTTAAGGCACAGAGCGAGAATCCGAGCGGCTCTTTCAAGGACAACGGCATGACCGTTGCGGTTACGCACGGCCGTTCGCTGGGTTACGACCGGTTTACCTGCACCTCTACGGGCAACACGTCTTCCTCTCTTGCGATGTACGCCTCTCTGGCGGGACGCAAATCGTACGTGTTCGTACCGAACAAAAATATTTCCTTGAACAAAGTGCTGCAGACATTAGCTTACGGAGCTAATATTTTCTCTATTGAAGGAACTTATGACCACGGAATCAAGTTTCTGGAGGAGAACAGCGAGAAGCTTGGTTTATATATTTGCAACTCTATCAACCCGTTCCGGATCGAAGGCCAGAAAAGCATCGTGTACGAGCTGGCTCAAGTGATGAGCTGGAAGCTGCCGGACTGGATCTTCGTACCCGGCGGCGCGCTCAGCAACGTGTCCGCCCTAGGTAAAGGGCTTTCCGATCTATATGCGCTCGGTCTGATCGACAAGCTGCCGCGCGTGGCGCTCGTACAGGCGGAGGGAGCGAGTCCCTTCTACAAGATGGTCGCAGAGGGCAAAACGGCGCTCGAAGCGGAGCCGAATCCGTACACGAGAGCCTCGGCTCTCAACATCGGCGATCCGCCGAGCTGGCGCAAAGCGCAGCGCACCCTCCAGGAGACGAACGGCGTTGCCGTGTCCGTCACGGACGAGGAGATTCTGAACGCGAAGGCCGTAATCGACGCGTCCGGCATCGGCTGCGAGCCGGCTTCCGCGGCTACGGTAGCGGGTCTGCGCAAGCTCGTATCCCAGCAGATTGTGGACAAGGACGAGACCGTGGCCTGCATTCTGACGGGGAATATGCTGAAAGACACCGATGCGCTCCGCGAGTACCACCTGGAGGACAACAAACCGTTCTCCAACAAGATCATTCCGTCCAGCCTGACTTACGACGACATCTTTGCCGTGATTAAATAAATGACAGGTTCTGCCCCGTTTTCCCGGAAGGGAGGGCGGGGCTTTGCTTACGGCCGTACGCCAAAGAGCCGCCTTCTCCCGAAAGCGGCTCTTCATGAACCGGATTCCTTCTTCCGAAGGAATCCGGTTTATTTTTTGCTCGTCATGATGCCATAGGCGACCCGCAGGATCAGCCCCAGGAAGAGTCCGGTACCGGCTATGATGTAAATGATCGTGAAAATCTTGCCGAGCTCGGTCTGGGGAACAAAATCCGGATGACCGACCGTGCTCAGCGTCGCCACGCAGAAATACAGCGAATCCAGGACGGAGAGTTCCTCCACCTGCGTGTAGAAAATCGTGCCGGACAGAAGAATCAGGAGAATCAGGACGAACAGCACCTGAAAATCCTTTTCTTTAAAAGCGTGCCAGAGACCGCCGACGAGTCTTTTGAGTGTGAGTATAAACGATACCATGGTTCACTCCTGCTTCAGATGAGAGTACGGGGCTGTCGTTACAGGCGAAGTGTCCGGTGTTCGCGCTCTGTGTTCCGCGTTTCGAAAGCGGCGGCCGCCGTATACAGGTTCCGGATCGCCCTAAGGCGCCCGCTTAGAGAAACCGCAAAACGGGTCCGGCGGTCAGGCTTCCGGTTTGACGAGCGCTTTCTGGCTCTGTACCTCGTTGTTCAGCGCGAGCATCCGGGCGTCCAGCGAGGCAATCAGATCGGCGGTGTCCTTAAGCTCCTGACGGATCTCGGCCGGAACGCCTTCGTTGTATTTGTAGTAGATTTTGTGCTCCAGGCTTGCCCAGAAATCCATGGCCACCGTGCGGATCTGAATTTCCACGGGCACATGCTCGATCCGGTTGGTCAGAAAGACGGGAATCTGAATAATAAGATGAAGACTCTGATAGCCGTTGGGCTTAGGATGCTTGATGTAATCCTTCGTCTGAACGACTCGCACATCGTTCTGGCTGCAGATCATGTCATAGATCCGGTAGATGTCGGTTGAGAACGAGCAGATGATGCGGATTCCGGCAATGTCCCGGATATAGGAACGGGTGTTGTCCATCGTGATCTCGAGATTTTTGCGTTTGAGCTTGGCGGCGATACTCTCGGCCGATTTGATTCTCGTTTTCATATGCTCGATGGGGTTGTAGTCGTGAATAAACTGGAACTCCTCGTTGAGGATTTGCAGCTTCGTGCCGACTTCATCCAGGGCAAATTTGTAGGTGAGCAGAAAATGCGCCCAGCTTTTCATATTTTTTATATCCAAAATCAAAATGAATCCTCCTAACCGGCCGGCCAGCCGGCCGGATTTTCGAAAGGTACGCTATAAATTTTACAGGCTGCGGACCGGGAACACAAATTCCTCGATATTTGGGCTTAAACGCAGCCGTTTCCGAATGCTTATCCTTGCCCTGAAAAGCGGAGACATATCCCCGCTTGTTACGCAGGATCCCCGAAAAAAGGGCGCTCTTTCGAACGCCCTTACCGGACCGGAGATCAGCTCTTGGTAATATGCCCGATCAACTCCGAGACATCCTCCTGCCCGGCGAGCGGGGAGAGGGCTTTTCTGAACAGCCGGAAGGTTCCGGGCTCATGCTGTTCCAGCCATCTCAGGGATTTTTTCGGTCCCCAATACCAGCGCCCTTTAAGCCTGAAGTAGATCTCCAGACTGTCCTTAAGCAGCCAGTGATACCTGAAATCGCCCTCGGTGTCACCTTTTCCTGCTCGTTTCAGCATTTTTTGAAGCCATGCCTTCTGAAAATCGGCCTCTTCCGGACCTAATTTTTCCGGTCCTTCCGCGAATATGGATTGAATCTTCTCCAGAAAAGGAGCGGCCAGTCCGCGGCTGTCGGTCACAATTACACCATCATGAATATGCAGAAAACGGAGCGGATCGTCCATGGACGATGTGGGATGAATCCAGGCATCGAGCAGCAGGCCGTCTATCCGGGAGGTGTCGTTTCTCTTGAAATTCCGATCCGAGAAGATCATAAGATCCAGATCGCTTTCGTCTGTATAATCCCCGTTCGCATAGGAGCCGTAGAGGATAACCGAATGGCCTTCATACTTGCCCGCCAAATAGCCGGCCGTTTGTTTGATTTTCTCGTTGTTCATTGATATTCCCCGCTATCTATAATGTTGTGAGTTATTCCGGCACCTGTTAATGAAGCGGGGAGGGAATCAAATCGGTGTTATTCCGTGTACCATGGACAATCCTCCTTTGGCCCAATGAAAATGACGTTCAAACTTGAGGAAGTTTAAACGCCACTCAGGGTAGGTTCATTCGTTTTCGACATTTCATATCGTTCTCCGCCAGCCTTTAGACAGCTATTTTAGGAAATTTAGAGAAGTGCTTTGAGTTCCCGGCAAGCTTTATCGTATGCCTGCCACAGCTCTTTAAAGATGGTGCCCGATAGATGAACGGTTCCGTTCTTGGCCTGGTTTTCGATTCTCTCGATCAGCTTCGAAAATTGATCGATCCCCAGGCTAAGACTTGTCGATTTAAGGTCATGGGCGATATATTGGATGGCGGTCAAATCGCCCGCCCGCATTTTTTCTTCCAGCTGATTCAGCTTGGAAGGCGTCTGTTCCTGGTACATGTCGAGCAGCATGGCCAGCACGCCGGGTGACCCGGGTTCATCCAGCCCGTTGAGCTCCTGGATCACCTCCGGTATGAGCACATGCTCGTTCACGGGCTCGGGCGGACCGGCGGGAAGCCATCTGCGGATGACGGACTGGAGCTTCGAGAGCTGGATCGGCTTCGTCAAGAAGTCGTCCATCCCGGCTTCCAGGCAGCGTAAGCGGTCGCTTTGCATGGCGCTTGCCGTCAGCGCGACGATGGCGCTCCGCGGATGCCGGCGGGCATTCTCCCATTCGCGGATAAGCTGAGTCGCCTGGAGTCCGTCCATGACGGGCATCTGCGAATCCATCAGCACGAGCGAATAATCTTTGCGGGAGCGCGCTTCCAGAGCTTCCTCGCCATTACTCGCCGTGTCGATATGCATGAAGCCCAGCTTCTGGAGCTGGAGGAGGGCGACCTGACGGTTGATGGCGTTGTCTTCGACGAGCAGGAGAGGCTGACTCCGCTCTTCGTCCGTGAAGGCGGGGCCGATGCCGCTTCCGGTAGTGTGCAGCGCGGCCGCGGCTTCCTGACGGTACTCGGCTTCCGACGGAATCGCGAGCTGCAGCTCGAACCAGAAGGAGGAACCGATGCCTACCTTGCTCGTCACGTCGATGCGGCCTTCCATCCACTCGACAAGCCGCTTGCAGATCGATAAACCGAGGCCGGTACTCTTCTGGGCGTCTTCCCGCTGGGTATGGGCCTGGTAAAACGGCTCGAACACTCGATTGACATGTTCTTCCGGGATGCCCACTCCCGTATCCGTCACCTCAAAGCGCAGAGTCTGGAAGGTGGCCGAGCTTTGCAGCAGGCGGATCCGGATATGAACCTCGCCGTCGTCGGTAAACTTGATGGCATTTCCTGCTAAATTAATCAGAATTTGTCGGATTCTTCCTGCATCTCCGGTCAGGAATTGGCCGACGGATTCGTCAACGGTCCCCCTCAGCTTATTTCGCTTGCGGGAAGCGTTCGGCTCCAGGAGTCTCAGGGCGTGATGAAGGAGTTTCCGGACCTCGAAGGTTTCCGGTTCCGGCTGCATGTGGCCGGCTTCGATTTTGGAAAGATCGAGAATATCGTTGATGATCGTCAGGAGAAGCGAAGCGGATTCTTCTATAATGGCGATGGACTGTTTCTGTTCTTCGGTCTGCAGCGTGTCGGCGAGGAGCTCGGCCATACCGAGAATGCCGTTCATAGGTGTGCGGATTTCATGGCTCATGGTGGCAAGAAACATGCTTTTCGCCTCGTTGGCTCTTTCGGCTTCCGCCTTGGACTGTACCAGTTCTACATTTGTTTTGGAAAGCTGCCTCTGCAGCGTGATTAGCTCGTTGTTCAGGGAACTGAACTGGGTAAGGGCTTGCTCTTCGCGCTGTCTCGCCTGAATGACCTGCTGGGAAAGCTTCTCGATCGTTTGGCGGTAATGAGTGATTTCCAGGCGTTCGTCCTCTGTTTTCATATTGGGATCCACGTAGAATCCTCCTTCCTCGGTAAACGAGCGGTCTCAATTGGACCGGGCTAATTCGTTTCCGATACGGTGGTTATTCCAGTGGTCCGCCAGCCGAATGGCTTCCTGCGCGTCGTCCGCATAACCGTCGGCTCCGACTTTACGCCAGAGATCGCGGTCAATATTGAACGGCAGTCCGCCCACCAGAATGTGCACATATTGTCCTGCTTCACTGCTGCGGATTTCGGCAATTAGCTCTTCCACCAGATGCACGTGAAACGTCATAGTCGCCGAGATGGCGACAACTTGTGCTTTCTTCTCGACAAGGGTGCGGATCAAACTGCGCGTAGGGACATTGGCGCCCAGATAGTAGGTGTCCCAACCGTTCAGTTCAAAGAAATCGGCGACCATGCGTAATCCGATTTCATGGAGCTCCTGTCCCACGCAAGCGGCCACCATCGTGTTACCGCTGCGCTCGGTTGCAAACAAGTGCGGATACAAGTGCGACATAATCATCTGGGTGGCAGCCGTGCACAAATGCTCCTGTGCGACGGTAATCTGATTGGTCTGCCACAGCCGGCCGATTTCACGTTGAGACGGTTGAAAGACATGGAGGTACAGGTCGGCTATCGCCATGCCTTCCTCCAGCTTCGTTAAAATGAGCTGTAACGCCTCGCGGCGGTCCGCCCGCAGGATAGCCTCGGTATATGCGATTGCCGTTTCCGAGAAAGGCCGTTCTTCGGATAAGAATGTCTCCGAAGTCTGGGCGGATTGGATCTGATGGAGTCCGATTTCGAGGTACTCGCCGATCAATGCGCGATCCGCTTCCCCGAAATGAGCGTTAATCGCTTGTTCGATCATCTGGAAATTCAGCGCCAAGTCTTCCCTGGATACTTGGTAGCCGGACAGAAGCTCCGTCATCCAGGATGTGTAGTGATTGAACAAGTCGGGACTTTGCATGTATACGCTCTCGGCCAGATACTTGATGCTGTAACCGGAGTCTTGAATCGTCAGCAAACGTCCGCGTTCGCCGAACCGTTCCGCCAGTTCCGGCTGATACTTATATTGAAGCTGAGTCACATACTCCGCTAAATTCTCCGCCATCTGAAAAAGGCGTCTGCCCGTTTCCTCATGATTCATGAATAGGGTGACCTCCTTTATAGGCATCGTTGATGCCATATTTTTAGTAGACGGGAAACTCGGACGTTTCTACCATTATACCCTTTTTCGGCATAATTGGAAATTGTCTGGCTCGGGGAAAGACTTAAAAAGTTCGGATAACGGACCGAAATGTATGTTAGGATGGTGCTATCTACCTATTTCGACATGATCTGAACAATTATCAAGCGGGGGATAGAAAATGAGGCGCTGGCTGGATCGTTCGCTGAAGCGGAAACTATCATTTCTGATGCTGGTATCCATAGGGATTCCGTTGTTGTCTTTCGGAATATTTTCCTATCAAATCGCTTCGTCGGTTACGGAAGAAAAGGCGAAGCAGTCCGGTTTCGGGCTTCTGACCCAGATGAGAACCAACATGGAGCTTATGGTCCAGGACGTAGAGAACATGTCGATCTTCCTGATCGGGCAGAGAGATGTGCAGCAGTATTTGTCCGATACCCAGTGGGATGCGCTCAAGCCTACCATTATTATAGGGTTTCTGACCAACCTGGCGTTCTCGAAACCTTACATTGCCGAAATCACCATAGACTCGGCGAGAGACCTTCCCTCCTTATCCAATACAAGCATCGTCAGTTCCGGCATGCCGCCCTGGCCGGGTCCCAAAGATACGGAGCCCGGAAACCGTCCGAAATGGTGGACGCCGCTGTATAAGAACCAGACCACTATCGGCGAGAAAAATATGATTTCCCTGGTGCGGCCCATCCGAAGCGTGAACACATTCGCCCATCTGGGCAGCCTGACGATCAGCCTGGACCAGAAAGTGATTGCCGATACCTTGCGGAAATCGAACATCAGCGAAGGCGGCAGCGTCCTGCTCGTGAACGAACAGGGCAACATCATTGCCGGTCCCGGAGTGGAATGGCTGAACCGTCCTCTGTCCGAATGGATGCCGGGAATGCCCGGTATCACGGGGGCCTCGGGGTCTTTTAATGTGGGGCAGGGCGCCGACAGAAATACGGTTTTGTACGATACGGTGCCCGGCGTGGACTGGAAGCTGGTCGGCATTATGCCGTACAAAAACTTCCGCGAGCAGAACCGTTACGTGCTGCTGTTAACCGCGGCGGCGGTCGCTATTGCGGTGGTTCTGGTCGCCTCGCTCGTGATCTTCTTCGTCCAGCGCGTGACGAAGCCGCTGCTTATGCTGACCCGGTTCCTCAAGGACACCGACCCGGAGGAACCTATGAAAGCCCTTCCGGTCACATCGGCCGACGAGGTCGGGCAGCTTATGCGCAGCTACAACCGGTTAAGCGACCGGATCGAACGGCTGACCGAGCAGGTAAAGCTGAATGAAGCGCGGAAGAAGGAGACCGACATGCTCGCTCTTCAAGCGCAGATTCATCCGCATTTTCTGTACAATACGCTCTCTTCTGTCCACTGGATGGCTCTGATGAGCCAGGATATGAAGATCGCCGAGATGGTCGGCCATCTCAGTGACTTCCTGCGGTTCAGCCTGAACAAGGGGGCGGAGTACTGCGAGGTGCAGCAGGAAGTCGCTCACGCGGAGCACTATGCCGCCATCCAGGCCGTCCGCTATCCCGACAAATTCGATATCGAGTTCGTCGTGGATCCGGATATCCGGCAGAAGCCTGTATTGAAGCTTCTTCTTCAGCCGCTCATCGAGAATGCGCTCATTCACGGCATCCAGAAGCAGCGCGAAAAAGGCAGCATCCGCGTCTACGCGCAGCGGATGGGCACGGAGCTGACCTTTATGGTGGAAGATACCGGGATAGGAATCGAACCCGATAAATTGAATGAAATCCGGGCGGCCTTGTCGGCGGCGGACGAGCCTGTCGTGCCGGGCAGCTACGGCTTGCGCAACGTCCACCGGAGGCTGCAGCTCCATTACGGCAGCGAGGCGGGGCTGCATATCCGCAGCATCGTCGGAGAAGGCACGGTGATTACATTTATGATACCGATTGTAGAGGGGGCGGGGACAGCATGAATATTCTGATTGTCGATGACGAAGTCATTATTCGCACCGGCTTAAGCACGGTTATTCAGTGGGAGGAGCTGGGCTTCCGCCTTCTTCCTGCCGCGGAGTCGGCGGAAGAAGCGCTGGAACGCGCCCCCGCCGAGCATCCCCATATCGTGCTGACGGACATCCGTATGGGCGGAATGGACGGAATCACGATGGCCGAGAAGGTGAAGCAGATGCTTCCGGACAGCGAAATCATCGTGCTGACGGGCTACGATGATTTTGCTTACGTCCAGCAGGCTATCCGCGGCGGCATCGGCGATTATTTGCTGAAATCGAGCCGGCCGGAAGAAATTATCCGGGCCGTGATGAAAGCGAAGCAGCGCATTGTGAGCAAGTGGGATGCCCGCAAAGCGGACAATATGCAGCGCCGCGCCTTCCGCAGCGGACTGCTGGAGCGTCTTGTGACCGAAGGCATCGACGATGCCGATTCGCTGGAGCAGGTGCCCCAGGTGCTGACCAAGCTCGGCCTGCCTCACCTGCCGGAAGCGGCCGCGGGCGTGTGCCTGCAGGTGCTCCTGATCAGCGTGCAGGGCTGGGGCGACAGCCGCGCTGCGGGGAACCTGCTCCAGTTCGCCGTCGACAACATGCTCGGCGAGCTGCTGCCCTGCGAGACCCTGCGGCGCAGAGACGACATCGTCGTCCTGCTCCGGGCGGATGGCAGGGACGTGGATGCTCTGCGCAGCAGGCTCGGCCGCGTCTCGGACAAGCTCAAGTGCGTACTTTTCACCGCGGCAGGCTCGCGGGTAAGCGGGCTGGGGCAGGTGCCGCGCTCCTACCGGGAGGCGGTCTATGCCGCATCTTTCCGCGGCTTCGCGGGGGCGCAGACGCTGCTTGCCTACGAAGCGGTGGAGGGCCGCAAGGGCGGGCGCACGGTCTGCTCGAAGGAGGAAGAATCGGAACTGGCGATTCTGCTCAAGAACGGCAATCCGATCGAGCTGCGCCACTTCGTGCAGAAGGCGCTGGACGGCGAGATCGCCGATGCCGAAGCGACGCCCGCTTCGCTGAAGGCCTACTCGGATTCGCTCGTCGTTGCGGCCCACCGGTGGCTGGAACGGACCGCGTCTGCGCTCGGCATGCCGCAGCTTCCCCGTCTGCCCGAGCAGGACCCGGCCAAACGTGCTCAGGGAGACAAGCTTCCGGGAGACGGCACGGGCGCCGAAGGGCAGGGCGATCTCCAGGAGAACCTGTATCTGCGGCTGCGCGTCATTATGGAAACCTATTATCAATACGTGTCGGAAGACGGCGTTCTCTATATCAAGCGGGCGATAGCCTACATTCAGGATAATCTCGACCGGACCCTGACTCTCCAGCAGGTGGCGGGGCACGTGCATGTTCACCCGAATCATTTCAGTGAAGTTTTCAAACGGGAAACCGGCGTAAACTACATTGAATTCGTCATGAGGGAGCGCATCCGCCGGGCCGCCGAAATTTTAAGGGAAACCCCCGTCAAGGTCAGCGAGGTGGCCAAGAAGGTCGGCTACGAGGATATTAAATATTTCAGCCAGCTGTTCAAAAAATACACGGGGCAGACGCCGACGGAATTTCGTGCGGGACGCGAAGGCAAGCAGTAAAGCATTGGACCCGGAGCCCGGCCGGTTGGCCGGATACGTGCTTTTGAACGCGGGTAACGGCTTAAGACCTGGGAATTTCTGTCTCTTTAAATTCAGTAGATTCGGGCTCGCGGAGTCAGGAGGAAAGCAGGGCAACCTGATAAACACGGCCCTGCCGGTGTTTAAAATAAAGGCTCCGTGATGCTTGCCGGCATCGCCGGGGCCTTCTTATTTTCCAACTATTGGAGGGTAAGGGCATCTAAAAGGGCTGAATTTACCCCACCCTATCCCCGAAATCACTCCCCTTTTGACAATGGCTGTCCCCTTTTATACTAAAAAAGAATAGAGATAAGGAGGGGTTACACATGATGAAAAAAACGGCAAAAACAGGTATTGCGTTGATTCTGTCACTCTCATTGTTATCCGCATGCAGCAAAGAGCCGGCAACAACGGGCACGGGCGACGCCGGTAAAGGGACCGAGAAAGTCAAGCTTTCCCTGTGGCACAACTTTACGGGTGAAGATGCGCGCGCCAAAACGATGCGGGCTATCATCGAAGAATACAAAAAAGCGAACCCGAATGTGGAGCTTGAAGTGCAGGCGATTCCGCCGGACGGTTACAAAACGCGTTTGAAAACGGTTGCAGCCGCTAACGAAATGCCGGATCTGTTCCAGATGTGGCCGGGCGCTATGACCAAAGAATTTGTAAGCGGTAACTTGCTTCAGCCTGTGGGCGATCTGCTCGATAAAAATGCGGAGTGGAAAAACGGTTTCCTCCCGAACTCCTTCGACGATTTTACGGTAGACGGCAAAGTATACAGCATTCCGATGTCGTTGTCCCCGACCTCTATCCTTTACTACAACAAGAAAATTTTTGACGATAACGGCGTAACGGTACCAAAAACTTGGGATGAAATGATGAAAGCGATTGAAGCGTTCAAATCCAAGAAAATTACCCCGATCGCACTCGGCAATAAAGCGGCATGGCTTGCGCAGTCCAGTATCCTCAGCTCACTGGCAGACCGTTACACCGGTACGGAATGGTTTATGAAAGCGGCGGCGCAGGACGGCGCGAAGTTCACGGATCCCGAATTCGTATCCGCTCTGAAAGCGCTGCAGGATCTCGGCAAGGCGGGAGCTTTCCAGGAAGGCTTCAACTCCATCGACAACACGCAAATGGAGCAAATGTTTGCACAAGGCAAAGCGGCTATGATGATCGACGGCGGATGGGCCTTGACCAACCTGACCAACGGCGCGCAGCCGGAAGCGTTGAACAACATCGAAGTCACGGTGCTGCCTTCCGTTCCTAACGGCAAAGGCGATCCGCAATCCCTCTCCGGCGTTGTAGGCATAGGTCTGGGCCTCAACAAGAAAGTAGAGGGCGCGAAGAAAGAAGCGGCTGACAAGCTGATCCAGGCGATGGCCGGACCGGAAGCGCAGAAGCGCACGCTGGAGTCCAACCAGTTGGTCTCCTATAAAGTCGAGCTGGATAAGAGCAAGGTTTCCACTCTTTTCGCGAAAGTGAACGACCTGGTCGGCCAAGTAAAACGTACGCCGGTTTATGATTCCCAGCTTTCCTCGGCGGCTTCCGAAGTGATCAACAACGGCATTCAGGAGCTTCTGATGGGCGGCAAGCCGGAAGAAGTAGCGAAGAAACTGCAGGATGCACAGGCGAAATCTCTCGGCAAATAACAGGATTCCGGTAGTAGAAGAAGCGGGGCGCTAGTCGCCCCGTTTTTAACAAAGACAGGCGGAGAGAGCCGGGACGGCGGAGAAAGACCTGCCGGAACAACGGACGGCCGGACATCGGCGCGGCCGGGAAGCCGGAAAATTTTCGAACGATTGAGATCATAAAAAGAACGATCCCGGTGAAAAGCCGGGCACAACGGAATTCCCGGTAGGAAAGCACGGCGGAAACACGCCCCGCAGTCTGCCCGCATTACGCAGTCTGAAGCTGTTTCCGCACGCTGCTTCACCGGCGAATAACCATGCTTCCTGATAGGTTTAGTAGATATTTTTTGAACCGCCTTGAAGGTATACACCAACAGGAGGGGAGAGACGCCATGACTTCCTCGTCAAGAAGGACCAACTTTATCGTGCTTGGTCTCCTGCCTGCGCTGCTTATTTACAGCGTATTTGTCATTGTCCCGATTTTCTGGTCGGCGTATTACGGGTTTTTCGACTGGAAAGGGATTGGAGAAGCCAAGTTCAACGGATTTGATAACTATGTCGAAGCCCTGAAGGATCCGATCTTCTGGCTCGCGTTAAAAAATAACCTGATCGTGGTAGCGGCTTCCGTCTTCGGACAGGTGCCGATCGCCCTCGTGCTGGCCCTGGTGCTGCGCAAGAGCAACTTCTTCCAGCGTTTTATCCGTTCGGCGGTATTTATGCCGATGGTGCTTTCGTCGGTCGTCGTCGGGATTATCTGGAGCTACATTTATCACCCGCAAATCGGGATACTGAACTTCCTGCTGGATGCGGTGGGGCTGGAATCGTGGAAGAAAGCCTGGCTTTCCGACAAATCGGTGTCCATGCTCGCGCTGACCGTTCCGATTATCTGGAACTATATCGGGCCTTACCTCATCATGTTTATCGCGGCGCTTCAAAATATTCCTTCGGATATTGACGATGCCGCCATGATCGACGGGGCGACGGGAAGCCGCAAGCTGTTCTCCGTTACGCTGCCGATGATCTGGGATACCGTGAAGGTCACGATCGTGCTTTGTATTTCGGGAAGTTTGAAAGCTTTCGACCTGATTTATGTCATGACCGGGGGCGGTCCTGCGCATTCAACGGAACTGCTCGCCTCCTATATGTACAACAACACGTTCTCCGTCTACCGCTTCGGTTACGGCAGCGCCATTTCCACGCTGATCATCATTATCAGCCTGGTGCTGATCGCCGGAAGCCAGCGTCTCATGAGACGGAATCAGGCTGCATGACGAAAGGAGGAGGGCTCGCATGCCACAGATGACCGGAACCGCCGTTCCTCCCGTGAAAGGGACGGAACCCGCCCGCAGAGAGAACGCTTTTGGCAAGCTCGCCAAAAGCTCGATTTTAAATATTTTGCTTGCCGTGTACGCGCTCGTCACGCTGTACCCGCTGATCTGGCTGTTTATCAGCGCATTCAAGACCAACGACGAATTTTTCGGCAAGCCGTTCGGCCTTCCGGCGGAATGGAAATGGGACAACTTCGTGCAGGCCTGGAAAGTGGCCGACATCGAGACGGCCGTTATCAACTCGGCGATCGTCACGCTGGTTGCGCTGGTGCTTACTCTGGCCATTGGCGCGCTGACCGCGTTCGTCCTCTCCCGCTTCTCGTTCCGCATGCGCGGACCGCTGATGGGCTACTTCCTGCTCGGCATGCTCATTCCCGTGCACAGTACGCTCGTGCCGCTGTTCATCATGCTGAAAAAAATCGGCATGCTCGACACGTACGGCGCGCTGATTCTGCCGTACGTCGCCTTTGAGCTGCCGGTAGCCATCTTCATCATCGCCGCCTACATGACGTCGGTGCCGAAGGAAATCGAGGAAGCCGCGCTGATCGACGGTACGGGCTACTGGGGCATTTTCACCAAAATGCTGCTGCCCCTGTCCGTTCCCGCGCTGTCCACCGTCGGAATTCTCGCGTTCCTGCGTTACTGGAACGATTTCGCGTTCGCGCTCGTGTTTATCAACAAGCCGTCCCTCAAGACGCTTCCGCTCAGCTTGTCGCAGTTCGCTACCGGTTTCGGCACGGACTACAGGCTGACGATGGCGGCCATGGCCATCTCGGTCATCCCGACCATTCTGATCTACCTGGCCTTCCAGGAGCAGATCATGAAAGGCATGGTTGCCGGCGCGGTTAAGGGTTAATGAAAAGAATGCAAAAAAGCCTCTCTGACCGAACACATAAACGTGTTCCTGTTCAGGAGGCTTTTTTTGCCGGGCACGCGGCAAGGGTAAAGGGAGAGGTACTTACAGACTCACCGCTGTATACGCGAAAATCACGATGAAAATCAAATAAGTGATGCTGACGTTTTTCATGTAAGAATTAAAACTTTTGTTTTTTTTGTAGTCCAGATACGCACATACGAAGGCGGCAGCGATAAGTAAGCACGCCGTAGTAAGTGTAATCACGGGACTGAAGTTTAGGAATTTTACGATCAACAATGCGACAATGCTTAAGAATGAATAGAGAAGAGCAATCAAACCATCACCCCCGGGTGAAGAAAATACACCAAAATTACGATTTTGTTTGTATATTTTACCATATTTTATGTCGGGACAGTACTCGCCCTGCGCACAAGAAAGCATCAAAAAATCCCTCCGAGTAAACAGGGTCTACTTAAGAGGGATTTTTTCTGCTTCATTCTATGCAAACGTTCCGGCCTTGTGCAGCGCGCCTGACAGGCATGAACGGTGTGAGGGAATCAGCTGCCCGGAGGCAGTCAGGGCCGTTGTCCGTTTTACTGGACGCGGCTCTGTTTTTTGCTTCTCATTTTTTCGAAGGCCATGTCAACGAGTTTTGGGAGCACCGCCACTAAAACTCCTGTCGCAACCTTTTGCATCAAGGAAGATTTCATGACTCATTCTCCTCTCTTGTTCTGTTGTATTTCTTCTTAACCGGAGGGGGAAAGGATGAAACGGGAACGGGTCCGGTTAGCACGATTTTCCGACCGTGACGATTTTCCTGCTCTTTCAAAAAGAGTGGAAAAAGACGGAATAAGCATCTTATTTTAGGTTTTTGTAAACAAAACTTAATATTTATACAGGATTGTAAACATTGACAGCTTTTAACAGCAGGGGGATAATAATTGTAACTTATGGAAAAAGGAGGGGAGACAGCGAGCAGGTTATCGTTTGTACTGGAGTTTGTGAACGCAAGAACTCGGTTGCACCCTCACACATTAACCCTTTAAAGGAGTGTAGTCATGTACGATAAAATCGTAGACATTTTGTGCGCTATCAAAGAAGATCAACCGGAACTCCGGCAATCCCTGTCCCCCGCAACGGACCTTAACAACGATATAGGCCTCGATTCACTGCAAATGATCCAGTTTATGCTGAAAGTCGAGGATCAGTTGAACGTCGCCATCGACTACGACCAATTCGATTACGAACATCTCGAGTCGATCGAAGCGTTTATCTCTTTTTTGAAAAGCTGCCAGTCCCAAGCGCAGCCGCTGTACGAAGATGTCAAACAGTGAAGCCGGCATGATTCCGAAAACCGTTATGGGAACCTTCGATCCCGAAACGCGCTGGAGGGACCCGGATCTGGCCCGGCTGCCGGCTATGCCCGATAAGGACCGAGAGTCAATTGTCCTCTGCATGGACGACCTGTTGTTTCCGTTCTGCGGGCCGGAAGATATCCTTTACAGCCGCTGCAAAATCGATCCGGTGCTGCACGAGTATCTGGAGGGGCTAGGGTTTTCCTTTCGGAACCGTTACCTCTATGATTTGAACGACGAGCGGGCCGCTCTGCCGGGACCGGACGATTTCAAGCGCTGTGTGTTCCGGCTTGCGGCCGACAAAGACAAGCTTGTCGATCCGGAAAACAGGGTGCTGCAGGCCGCCGGTTCCGGTTATTCCGACGGTGCGGAGCAGCCGCAATCTTTCGCTCCGATGAATGCCGCCGGAGCCTCCCGACAGGCGCAATCGGCGGAAGAAGCCGGAATCACCGGTGCAGCCGGCATTTTGTCTCCGTACGCCATTACGGCGGAGACGGAAGCGTACCTGCAGGCGGCCGGACCGCTGGAGCCTCTGCCGGACCTGAAGACGGTTGTACGCGTCAACTCAAAGATGTACTCCAGTCGTCTCCTGGCCAGAATCGGCGAGAAGTGCTACGGCACGGAGGCGGGCAGTGCGGCGGAAGTGGAGGCGGCCGGGAATGCGCTTCTGAAGCAGGGGCCTTACCTGCTGAAAGATCCCTTCGGCGTTTCGGGCAAGGGAAATCTGCTCATCGACAGCGAAGCGATGCAGCGGAGGATAGCGGAGCACTTGCATAAACAGGAGGGAAGCGGACTGCGCTCTCATTTCCTGCTGGAGCCTCTGCTGAAGAAAGAAACGGATTTCAGTTCTCACTGGCTAATCCGGGAGAGCGGAGAGACGGAATTCATCTCCGTTCAGCGGATGATCAACCACCAGCAAAATTACGGCGGGTCGATCAAGGCGGATGAGGCTTTTATCCGCCTGCTGGAGAACGCCGGCTATTTCGGTGTGATGGAGAAAGCGCTCCGGCTTTTGGCGGAGGACGGCTACCACGGCTTCGTCTGCTTCGACTCCATGATCCTGGAGGACGGGGAAGTCGTATCCATCGTGGAGATTAACGCCCGCAAGTCCATGGGCCTCATTAACGCTTATCTCGATAAATGCTGGGAGAAGCACGGCCGTACGGGCTGGCTTACGTTCCTCTCCCTCGGGCTTCCGGAAGGCTTCGCCTTCGGCAGACTGCTGCATGCTCTGCGTGAGTCCGGTCTGCTGCTGACGGCCCCCGGCGGGTACGGGATCGTTCCTCTCTCATCCAATACCGTGATGGTCAACGAGATTCTGACCCGCCGCCGTATGGCCGAGGGAACACTGAACAAACGCGGTATGCCGAAAGGACGGCTGTATGTATCGGTGGTCGGCCGTGACGACGAACACCGCAGCGAACTGGTCGAAAGCTTGCGGCACGTTCTCGCCGGTTTGTCCGTTAAGGTGTACAACTAAATCTGCAACTCGGGAGCTGCGAATGAATTCATCTTCGGTTACTTTGCTGGCGTCGGGGAATTCGCTCGGCGCATACATTCCGGCTATGCATCTGCACACGTACCTGCAGGGCAGGGGAGTCGGTTCGGACGTTCACGTTCTGGAGAACGTGTATCACGAAGAAGTCCGGCACAAGATCCGGGCCACCAAAAAAGCGTTCCATGCGGACTTCTCCGTTGCCCGTATGGGGCACAAGCTGGCGAAGCCCGTCGACACTTCCCTGAACGAGGAAGCGGTCCTGAGGCTGCTGGAAGACTGGAAGCGGTCCGGCGTCACCCGGTTTGCGGTGTTCACCGGCTTCTGGCTGCCGATTCTGGAACGCTATAAGGCGGCTGCCGGCCGGCCCCTGGATATCCGGCTGATCCGGCTGGACGCGTGGGATACGCCGTCGTTTAAAGTGCACAAGCAGCTGTATCCCGGCTACGACAACGTCTGGTTTTACGAGCCATCGGAGCTGTCCCCGGTCGGCTACATCGCTTCGGACGAAGCGGAGCCCCTGCCCTACGGGCAGCGTGCCGGACGCATACTGATCCACGGCGGCGGCTGGGGGATCGGCACTTACGCCGAGACGATCCGCGAACTCCGCGCGCTCGGCCGCCGGCTCGATGTGATCGTCTACGACCCTTCCGAAGTGGAGGAGGACGACGGGGTTACGCGCTACTTCGGAACGGATGCCTCCTGGGATCCATGGAGCCGGGACGAGCAGGGGCGGCATACGTTTCCGCCGATGGTCCGTTATGTCCGTGAGGATGGCGTTCTCCGGGAGTACCCGCTCCGGGATTACTCCATTTACACGGACTTGATGCGCAATTGCGCAGCGATCATCAGCAAGCCGGGGGGAGCTACCCTGAACGACTCGCTGTCGTTCGGAATCCCTTTTGTCATGCTGGAGCCGTTCGGCGACCACGAGCTTCATAATTCAACCTACTGGGAAACCTGCGGTTTCGGTATCCGGTTTGCGGAGTGGCAAGCCCGGGATTTTTCTGAACCTCTGCTGGAGGGGATTTGCACACGATTGCTGGAGCAGCGGTCAAAAATCAACCATTTTGGGAGGAATACTTATGCAGCCGAAAACAGCAGTTACGTTTGACCAACTTACGTTCCGTAATATGAAAAGAACCCTGGTTCCGCTGGCGGAAACGGGAAGGAAGCGCAGGGAAGATCCGGCTTATGCGGCCCCCGTGCCTTACGAGATCGGAATCAAGCTCAATAACGGCTGTAACCTGCGCTGCAAACACTGCTTCGAATGGAACCCGGACGGCTTCCATCACGGCTTTGCCAAAGAAGTGAAGAACGATGAAATCGAGATTCCCGTCGTGGAGAAGCTTCTGGCCGAAACGAGAGAACGCAAATCCCGTGTGTTCCTGTGGGGCGGGGAGCCGCTGTTCTACTCCAAGTTCGATGAACTGGCGGAATTGCTGGCCAAAGAAGACCGGTACACGACCATTTGCACGAATGCGATTCTCATTGAGCAGAAGCTGGATTCCATTCTGAAAATGTCGGAAAATCTCGTCATGCTGGTCAGCCTGGAAGGCTTCGAGAAGGAGAATGACGCGATCCGGGGCAAAGGCACGTTCAAGAAAGTGATTCACGCCGTCAAACTCCTTCTGGATCTGCAAAAGCAGGGCGTGTATAAAGGCAAGGTGTCCGTAGCCTTGACCGTAAACGACCAGATGGTCGGCCAGTTGTACAGCTTTATGGAATACTTCGAAGAAATGGGCGTCGATTCCGTCTACTTCTGTTTCCCTTGGTACATCCCTACCGATACGGCGGAGAAAATGGACACCTACTTCGATGCCCATTTCCCGCACTTGGCCGCCCGTTTCGAAGAAGGCCACAAGAACAGCTGGCATTCGTTCACGTTCCACATCTCGCCCGACAATTACGACACGCTGATTGATGAACTGAACCGCGTCAATTCCCGGGTATGGAATGTTCGTGTCCGCTACCAGCCCGCTCTGGAGCCCGAGGAAGTGGAAGACTTTATCCGGGGCAGCGAGAAGCCGGCCATGAAACGGACGAAGTGCTTTTCGATCTCCAACCGGATGGACGTTATGCCGGACGGCAAAGTGAATCCGTGCAAATTTTTCCCGGAATTCAGCGTCGGCAACTTGAATGAAGAAAGCGTGGCGGACATTTTCCACGGCGATGATCTCCGCAAGCAGCGCGAAGTTCTGGCCTGCGGTCTGATGCCGATTTGCTCCAAATGCGTGCTGCTTTATAACAACGGGATTTAAGCGTTTAAACTTTATGCCGCCCAATCAGGCAAAACAGGCAATCGTTCAGGAGGGGCAGGGATGGACTTCATCCGTGTGCGGGAGCTGCACAAATCGTTCGTGTATTACCGGAAAGAAGCCGGGCTTAAAAATTCGCTGAAAAATTTATTCGCCCGCAAGTCGCTGGTGAAGGAAGCGGTAAAATCCGTTTCCTTCGACATCGGCCCCGGCGAGTGCGTCGGATTTCTCGGGCCCAACGGGGCGGGTAAAACCACGACGCTCAAAATGCTGTCGGGCATTCTGTATCCCACCGGCGGGGAAGCCGACGTGCTCGGCTATGTGCCGTGGGAGAGGAAAAACGAGTTCAAACGGCTTTTTTCCATAGTGATGGGCCAGAAAAACCAGCTTTGGTGGGATCTTCCCGCAAGCGAGTCGATTTATCTGAACAAATGCATCTATGACGTGGACGACGATCTTTACCGCCGGAGCCTCGCCGAGTTATCGGAAATGCTGGATGTTCAGGAGCTTTTGAACGTACAAGTGCGCCGGTTATCCTTGGGCGAACGGATGAAAATGGAGCTGATCGCCGCTCTTATCCACCGGCCCCGGCTGCTTTATCTCGACGAGCCGACGATCGGCCTCGATTTTCCTTCCCAGAAGAAGGTCAGGGAGTTTCTGAAATATTACAATGAGCAGTTCGGCGCGACGATTCTGCTGACGAGCCACTACATGAAGGATGTGGAGGATCTATGCAAGCGGACGATCATCATTAACGAAGGAAGTCTGCTGTATGACGGGGACCTCCATAAGATCAATGATCTTTTCGGCGAGCAGAAAATTATCCGGCTGCAGTTCTCCGAGCCCGTTGCCGAGCATCGGCTGGCCAAGTTCGGCAAAATCGTCAGCGGAGACGGCTACAATGCCGTTCTGGAGCTGCCGAAGCACCGCTTGAAGGAAGTGTCACGCGCCGTGCTCGATGCGTTTCCGATCGTCGACTGGACGATTGAAGACGTGCCGATCGAGGAAAGCATTTCGATGCTTTACCGCAAGGAGTCCGTCGGATGAACAGACGCAAATTGTACATGGCGGTTTTTTCGATGGGCGTCCAGCATTCGATGGAATACCGGTTTCACTTCTTTCTCGGTCTGCTGGGAGCCGCTTTTCCGATCCTTGTCCAGTATTTCATCTGGACGGCGGTGTACCGGCATTCCGGCCAGGCGGCGCTGTTCTCGTACTCGTACGGTCAAATTATTTTGTACACCATTTTGGCGGGGCTGGTGTCCAAGCTGATCGCTACCCAGTTCGAGCACCAGATTGCCGACGATATCAAAAACGGCGGCCTTAACAAGTATTTGATCAAACCGGTGAGTTACTTCGGTTATCGGCTGGTGTCCTTCTTCGGACAGAAGGCGATCTATTACGGAATTACGGCGATTCTGCTTATCGGGATTATCTGGATTTCGGCGGCAAGGGAAGTGCTGGATGTGGAGGCCGTACGGCTGATCTTGTTTGCCTTCACGCTGCTCGGAGCGCTTCTGCTCAACTTCCTGATCGCTTACTGCATCTGCGCGAGCGCGTTTTACTTGCATGAAATCTCGTATTTTTTCGTCATTACAAGTCTGCTTGTCAATATTTTGAGCGGGGGCATGTTTCCTTTGGAGATTTTCGGGGAAACGGTTGTGAAGGCGCTCCAATACACGCCGTTCCCGTATACGATTTATTTTCCGGTCAATGTCCTCAGCGGCAAGACGGAAGCGGCGGCTATGTACCTGGGGCTGCTGATCCAGTGCGGGTGGATTCTGCTGTTCTTCTGGCTTTCCCGCCTGACGTGGCGCGTATCCATGAAGAAATATTCGGCGGTTGGGGGGTAGCGGACGTTCCATATGTTTAAAATCGCGAGAAAATACGCGCTCCTGTACGGCATGTTCATCAAAAACTGCCTCATCGCCCAGATGGAGTTCCGGGGCAATTTTATCATGAGCCTGCTGGTCGAATCCGTCTACCTGCTCGCCAAGCTGCTGTATGTGCTCGTCGTGTTCCGCACCGATCTTCACGTGGACGGGATACCGCCCGAAGGGCTGCTGCTATTTATTGGCATGCATACTGTGGCGACCGGAATTTATGTCGGCCTGTTTTTTACAAATTTCATGAAAATTCCCGAGTATATCAAAGACGGCTCGCTTGATCTCATGCTGACGAAGCCGGTTTCCCTCCAGTTCATGGCTTCCCTGCGTTATGTGGATCTGGCGCTTCCGATTCCCGACATTCTGGTCGGGTTCGTCATGGTCGGTATCGGTTGGCACGCCATGGATATTCCGCTGACGTTCGTGCAGCTTGCGGGATTCGCCCTGCTGCTTGTCGTCTCCGTTGTCATCACGTACTGCCTGATGATTATTCCGGCGCTGCTTTCGTTCTGGTTCGTCCAGACGGGCTCCGTATCGGAAATCGCCCATTCTGTCTGGGACGCCAACAATTTTCCGATGGCCATTTACCCGGCCTGGGTCCGCCGGATCGGCACCTTCGTTATTCCCCTGTTCCTTATTACCAATTTCGGCCCGCTGTTCCTGCTCGGGCAGCTCAGCTGGTTGTATGCGGGACTGGCGCTGGTTGGATCGCTGCTGCTTTTCGCTGTCGTACGGCTGCTCTGGAAACAGGCCGTAAGGGGATACAGCAGCGCGAGCAGCTAAGACGGCTCCGGCTTTGCGGTCCTGACAAGCGACCGGGCCGGCAGACGCGTGAAGGCTGCTTCCTGCCTGGAATTGCTGCCCTGAGCTTGAATTAGCGCTCGTGCCTGAGTCGGCGCTCTGTGCTTGGAGCTGCGGCCCCGTGCCGAGTCTGCCGAGGGAGCTTCCCGCGGAAAAGTACTTCAAGGAATTCTGAATTCCCATCCTATACCTAGAAAAGGAAGTGCCAAAGCATGCCGGATGTTGCGACAAGAGAGGGATACACCTCGTTAAACTGCGTATTTCAGGAGCCGGGCCGGATCGAGCTTATAGAGGAAAAGGTGCCCGAGCCGGGACCCGGACAAATTTTATGTGCGGCCAAAAAGTCGCTGATCAGTACGGGAACGGAACTAGCCTGTCTGAAAGGGAACTTCGATGAGGGGACGGTCTGGTCATCGTGGGTCCGCTACCCGTTCTATCCGGGATACTCCATGGCGGCGGAAGTGCTGAAGACGGGCAGCGGGGTAGAAGGAATCCGAGCAGGCGACAGGATCATCTGCCCGGCCGGACACCGCCAGTACTTCCTGGCCGATTACCGGGAAGCGGCGCTTATTCCCGATACGGTCCGTGATGAAGAGGCGGTTTTTACGCAGATCGCCAAGGTCGCCCTGCTGGGTATCCTGCGTGCCGAGCCCGCATTCGGCGAAAGAGTAGGCGTCGTCGGGCTAGGTCTTATCGGCCAGCTCGTGGTCCAGTATCTGAATTCGAGCGGTGCGCGCCAAATTATCGCGATTGCGCCGGAGAGCTCCCGTCTGGATCAAGCCCGTCGAAACGGGGCGACCGATCTGCTGGATCTTCCGGTGGCTGATGCATTCGGACCGGTAGAAGAGCTCACCGGAGGTAGAATGCTTGACACGGTGTACGATATTACGGGCTCCTACGCCGTACTGCCGCACTGTACCCAACTCACCCGGGACCTCGGAAAAGTGATCCTGCTGGGCGATTCGACGGAGCCTTCGAAGCAGACGGTCGGGCCGAAAGTCGTCTTTAATTCGGTCAGCATACTGGGAATTCACGGGCGGATGATGGAAGGTTTTAAAGGGTGGACGGAAGCGGATATGAACGGATTCATCTTCGAATCCATCCGTCGCGAAAAACTGGACGTCGCAAGTCTCATTAGCGAGAAAGTAAGCCCGCTCGAAGCCGTATCGGTGTATTCCCGGCTCGCCGGGCGAAAGTCAGATTCCATGGGAGTTATATTCGATTGGACGCAAGTGTAACGGCAGAGGGGGAGACGAATGAAAGCGTGTAGCGAGCTTACGTTGAAGGAGAAAATCGGCCAACTGTTGATGGCCGGCTTCGAGGGCTTTACGCCCGATGTGAATATCCGGGACCTTTTGCAGAACCATTTCGTCGGTGGTGTCGTGTTCTTTTCCCGCAATCTGGACAACCCCGGGCAGGCATTCGCTTTAACGGAGGAACTTCAGCGGATGGCTGTGGCCGCAACCGGCATCCCGCTGTGGATCGGGACGGACCAGGAGGGTGGCATGGTGGTCCGGGTAAGGCAGGGGATCGCGCAGCTGCCCGCGGCGATGGGGCTGGGAGCTGCGCGCAATCCCGGGCTGCTTTACGAAGCCGCCAAGGGGACGGCGGAAGAGCTGAAGGCGCTGGGCATCAATATGAATTTCGCGCCGGTAGTGGACATCAACGTCAATCCGCGGAATCCGATCATTGACGTCCGCTCGTTCGGAGACGACGCCGAACTGGTCTCCGAGCTGGGGATCGCCGCCATGCTCGGCTTTCAGGACGGAGGGATCGCCTCCGTCATCAAGCATTTTCCCGGGCACGGCGATACGGAAACGGATTCCCATGCCGAGCTGCCGGTCGTGAGGCATTCCCTCGAACGGCTTCGGTCGGTGGAGCTTGTGCCGTTCCGGCGGGCAGCCCTGACAGGGGCCGAAGCCGTTATGACGGCCCACGTCGGAATTCCGCTGCTCAGCGGCGGCGAGCCTGTTCCTGCCACTCTCTCCCGGGAAGTCCTGACGGGACTGCTGCGGGAGGAGCTGGGCTTCGACGGGCTTATCGTGACCGACTGCATGGAAATGGACGCGGTGACACAGGGAATCGGCGTAGGCGAGGCCGTCGTCCGGGCCATGCTGGCCGGAGCGGATCTGCTGCTCGTCAGCCACACGTACGCAAGCCAGTTGGAGGCGGTGGCTGCTCTGGAGCGCGCCGTGGCGGACGGGCGCCTGCCGGAGGAGCGGATCGACGCTTCCGTGGAGCGTATTCTTCGCCTGAAGGAGCGCCGCATCGGAGAGCTGCGGGAGCGCAGCTGGGAAGAAGCGCGGCTTCTGCTGGAGAATCCGCAGACGCTGCGGACGATAGAGCGGCTCCGTGAAGAAAGCATCACGGCCGTCAACCGTGAACCGGATTTCTGCAGGCTGTCCCCGGGCGTCGACACGCTGGTGCTATGGCCGCAAATCTCGGCCGCCTGCAAATCCGAAGACGAGCCGGTACACGATGCTACCCTGGCCGGCTTCCTGCGCCCTTTGATCGGGGCGAAGCTCACGGAGCGCGTGTACGGGACCAGCCCGGGTCCGGATGAGATTGCGGCCTTGGCTTCCGAAGCGCAGCGATACGGGCAGATCGTCGCCGGTATTTTCCACACGGCTTCTAATCCGGGACAGCCCGCATTGGTCCGCAAACTGCTGGAGGGAGGCGCCAAAGTCATCCCGGTTTCCCTGCGCAACCCCGTCGATCTTGCGGCATTCCCGGAGGCCAAAGGCTTCCTGGCCTGCTACGAGCATCATCCGCATACCCTGCAGGCCCTGGCCCGTGTTCTGACGGGTGCGGCGGAGCCTGCCGGAACTCTGCCGGTCACCATTCCGGTTTACATCTCAGAAAGGGGAGAATCAGATGAACGCCGTTCAGCTTCCGTTATCGAATCCGCCACTTAAAGGTTTTTTGCGGTGGGGCTACACACTTTCCATTACCAGCGGACACGAAGAAACGACTCCCTGGTTCTACAGCAATTTTGTCCAGTTATCCTGCACAAAGAAATTTTTGGAGGACGGCAGGCAGTGCTACGTCGACTTTTTCCGGGGCGAGCCCAATGAGCTGAATTTCAACAATCCGTTCCTGCTCACATGCACCGTCAATTATACGTTCTTGGAAAATCTGGCGCTGGATGATTGGCCGAAATTTTTTGCGGATCAGATCCGTAACGGGTATTACTGTATCGTTTTTTTGGACGAATCCAGGCTGTCGCCGGCGGCTTGCTATCAGAAGGAGTCGTTCCCCCATCATCTTTTTCTGTATGGGTTTAACTGGGAGGAACGGGTCTTTTATGCCTCCATGTTCGACCATACGGGGGTATACCGCAATCTGGAGATCTCTTTCGAAGAGTTTCTCGATGCCGTAAATTCCATGAAAAAGCTGCTGAAGGAGGAACAAACGTCCGATCACCATACGTATTTTTACAAATACGAGCCGGAATTCCACTATCCTTTCGACAAAACGGCCGTGATCGACCAATTGCGCGATTACCTGAACGGGGAGACCCGCTTAAACCGGATCAATTACAATCCGGACAAGGATGAAGCTTTCGGAATCAGGGTATACGACTATTTGCAGATGTACTATGACGCCGTAGAGCAAAACGATCCCCGGCTGGGAATGCGCAACGATGTAAGGCACCTTCATCTCCTGTGGGAACATAAAAAAATGATGAGCGACCGGATCGGATATCTGGTGAATGAGGGGATTATTCCGTATGACGAGGAGCTTGCGGAAGGTTATAAAGATCTGGCTAAGAGAGCGATGAAGCTGAGGGACCAGTACATTCGACATGAAATCCGCGAGGATAAGGAAATGTTTGAACGGTTAAGACTCCGGTTCAACCAATTCCGGGACGAAGAGCCTGCACTTCTGCAAAAGCTGATTGCACTGCTCGAAAGTTGAAAAAGGCCCCAGAGAGAGAACCATCGGAACCGGATGCGGCGCATACCGGAAAGCCGGGTTTCTGCAAGGGGCCGGGATAACTGTGCGATGTGAAAAAAAGCAGCGGGCAAAGAAAGGGCTTGGGCGAGGAGCGAAGGTACATGTTCTTTGGCAGTGCATGACACTAAGGGTTCAGCCCGCCTCTCCTAATGCCGGAGCCGAATTTTTGATCTGCTGAGCCAGCCGGGCGACAGCCGCGTCAGGCTCGGTTACGTAATACAGGTAGGACGAGCGGCCGGTATCCAGCTTCCACCAGAGCCAATGCAGCCTGGATTCATTGCGGAGCTCCGCTTTGGATACCGGCGTATAAATCCGGCCGTCCGCATCGACGAGAATAACCCGGCCTTTGGAATTTTCATAAGAAAGCCGGAGAGGCTCCTTGCCGGGAATAAAGGCGGAGGTGGCTTCTTCTTGCCGCAAAGCTTGCTTGGTAAGGGCCAGGCGGGTAAACGATTCAATGACACCCTTGTCACGGTAAGTAAAATTTTCATCAGGCAGATAAAAAGAGGCGGGCTGCGAGCGGGTCATCAGGTCGCCGTAAGTCATGGAACCCGGCACGAGCCTGTTTAGCAGCGCGCTTAACACCAGGGAGACAAGGACGGCCGTGATGATCAGGCCTGCCGTTAATCTACGCCCGAAACCTTCCGGCAAACTCCATTTACCGAACCATTGAAAAAAACGCAGTGTCATTGTACCGCCTCCCGGGTCATAATTGTAAGCGATTTCAATAAAGATTGGAATTAAATCGTGAACGATCAGATGTCTGAGCAAGCGCCATTGATGAGAATGTGACTGCGATCCGTTCGTGCATAAATTGCGCTTATGATTCTTGGGCAGCCGCTACGCATTTACTGCTCGCCACTTACTACGTACCTTTTACCACTTGCATGTAAGTTTATTTAAACGGATTCCGTTAGTTAGACGCCGATTTTCGAAAAAAGTTTTTTCCGGTATTGGATTTAAAGGATCGGTGTGTAAAAGGAGCCGCAGGTTGCACATACGGTGCGGTTCGGTAAAAGGCAAGCCGCATTTTATGCAGCTTGCCTGGTTTTGCGTAGAGAAGGAAAGAAGTTCAATATTCGGTTGTAATGACCGGCGTGCCGATTGTGATACGCTGCAGTCCGCTTTCGGTTACCGTGTGAACCGCGGCCTGCAGGTTGACGCGTTTGCCGCCGCTGATTACCGAAGCGTGAAGCTTGGGCGCGCTCAGCGTTATGCTGACGGTCTCTCCGTCGGCATAACGCTCCAGCGGAGCGGCGCCGAGCCGCTTCGCGAGCAGCGCCTGAAGCCCGTCGGCTTGAGCCGCGGCCCCTGCCGAAGGCCGGGCCGCAGCTCCCTGCAGGACGACGTTGCAGTCCGCCTGCACGCCCGCCGCTTGCAGGGCGGCTTCCAGGCTTTCACGGCGCGCTTCCAGCGCCGGGAGGCCGTCGGCTGTGCGCGCTTCCAGCCGGGCGATGACGAACGCGCTGCCGTCGTCAAGGCGGGCGAGCTGCAGCGACAGCCCGCCGCCGCCCGCCGCAGAGCCGCCGCCCGCCGCAGAGCCGCCGCCCGCCGCAGAGCCGCCGCCCGCCGCAGAGCCGCCGCCCGCCGTGTAGACGGCGTGGCCGGAAGCGCGGCTGACGGCGCCTGACGGCAGCGACAGCCGCGCCGCCAGCGCGTCGCCCGCTGCGGCGAGCGCGTCGTCGCCTGCCGCGGCAGGCAGCGGAGCCGCATAGCGCAGCGTGACGGCGGCGTCCGGCGCGAGCACGCCGTCCGCGGCGGCCAGCAGCGCGGCGAGGTCGGAGCGGCCTGCATCCGCGGCCGTCGGCTTCGCGGCGGCGGACCAGCCGGCCAGCAGCAGCGCGGCCAGCAGCGCGATGCCCCAGAGCAGCCCACGAGCCGGGACGCCGCGCCGCGGCTCCGCTGCAGCGGCATGTCCCGCTGCGGCACTGTCCGGCGTCCGGCAACTACGTACCTGCGTCAGCGGGCTCTTCTGCTGGATGCTCTTCATCATCGCGTTTCTCATCATCTTTATCGCTCCGTTTCCCGTTCGAATCTAGCAATCTAGTAACAGCCTTGCCGGAGCGGATCGCTTTTATACGTCCTCCCATGTAAATGCTATAAATCCTTATTTCCTCGGTCAGCTCTTCTTCTTACGCAAAAAAGCAGGGCAGGCCCCCAAGCGGCAAAACACGCTTGAGAACCAGCCCTGCTGCGCCCGCGGAATTACCGCCGCAGGCTGCCGGTGTATATCCGGTGAAGACTCACGGGTCCTCTGTTACCGGCGGAAATTCACATCTTCTTGGTTGCTCAGAAGATCGGGATTGTCGTGGACGGCATGAGGAGTGGCCTCATACACGCCGCTCTTCGATCGCTCATCGGCGGTGACGTTGTCGTCCCGGTTTTCCCGGAGAATCTCGTTGACGAGTTCCCACTTATCTTCCGGCGTATCGACGACGATTAGAATATCTCCGCGGTCTACACGGCTGTGGTAATTCTCGACTTCTTCCTCCGGTATGCCCGCACCGACAAGAGCGCCCGTTACACCGCCTGCTCCGGCTCCGATCGCGGCACCGGATAAAGCGGCGGCCAGCGGTCCCGCGGCCAGAATAGGGCCGATGCCGGGTACGGCCATCAGGCCGATTCCCGCGATCAGTCCCGCGGCGCTGCCGATGGCAGCTCCGCCGATGGCGCCTTTTTCCGCTTTCGTATCTTCTTTACCCGCAATTTCCTGTCTTTCGGTGTAAGGTCCGAATTCTTCTCTATGTTTGGCGAGAACGGATATATCTTCGTCTCTGTAGCCATGTTCTTTTAACGCCTCGATAGCGCGAAGGGCATCCCCGCTCGATTGAAAAACACCTCTTGCTTTTCGTGTCATTACAGGCAACCTCCCTTAAAAGTGGATTACCCATCGTTACCCGGCAGAGCCCCTAGTGAATCGGAATATCGGACCGGGGGAGGATTATTGATCCCGGTTTTCCCGGTCGTTCTTACGGCCCCAATGGCTGAATACCCGTTTCACTTCATCGAAGAGAATCGGCTTGGAGATAAAATCCTGCATGCCGCTCTCCAGGCATTTTTCTTTATCGGCCGGACGCGCGGAGGTGGTAACGGCGATAATGACGGGATACTGGCCCGGGGGCAGCAGCCGGCGGATCAGCCGAGCGGCCTGCAGCCCGTCCATGACCGGCATCTGCATGTCCATAAAAACAAGGTCGTACTCCGTCCTCGTGACGGCTTCGACGGCTTCCATCCCGTTCTCCGCGATATCCGCCCCGTAACCGAGCTTTTCAAGGAACTTGATGAACAGCTGACGGTTTACGGGGTGATCCTCTACCACGAGAATTTTGAGTGGAGCGGGCCGGGAATTCAGTCGGGAGATCATCCATTCCTGCTGTTCTTCCCCAAGTGTCTGTTCTTCTCCGGTTTCTTCTTTTTTGATCTGTGCGTTCGGAAGGGTGAAGCGGAAAACAGAACCCGCGCCTTCCGTGCTTTCTACGGAAATCGTGCCGCCCATGAGTTCGACAAGCCGTTTGCAGATCGACAGACCGAGTCCCGTGCCGCCGTATTTTCGGTTCAGCACCGGGTGCAGCTGGGAGAAAGACTGGAACAAGTGGTCCAGCTTGCCGGCGGGAATGCCAACGCCCGTATCGGCGACGGAAAACCCGAGCAGAACGGGGCCCGAATTCACGGCGGCCAGACTTTCCACGGAGACAACGACTGATCCGCTGTCCGTAAATTTCAGCGCGTTCCCGACGAGATTAACGAGCACCTGCCGCACCCTGGAGGCATCTCCCATGTACAGATGCGGAACATCGGGCTCGATCCTGGAGATAAGCTCCAGCTTTTTCTCGGCGGCCTTCGGAGCGAAGAGCTCCAGCGTACTCTTCACGACAGCATGAAGATCGAACGGCTCCGTAATGAGCGTCATTTTGCCGGCGTCGATTTTGCTGAAATCCAGAATGTCATTCAAAATCTGCAGCAGGGCATCGCTGCTTTCGCGGATGATGTCGGAATAATCCCGCTGTTCGTCGTCCAAGCTTGTATTCAGCAGAAGGTCGGTCATTCCCATGATGCCGTTCATCGGCGTACGGATTTCATGGCTCATCATCGCGAGAAATTCGGATTTCGCCCGGGCGGCCTGCTCGGCGATTTCTTTGGCGCGGATAATTTCTCTTTCATCGGTGATATCCGTAAAAACGACGACCGCTCCCATAATCTCCCCTTTGTCGTAGAGGGGATTGATCCGGTATTCGACCAGGAAGCTCGACCCGTCCTTCCTCCAGAAAACCTCTTCCTGGACAATCCGGGAAAGCCCGTCCAGCATCGTGGCGTGAATCGGGCAATCCTCGTGGGGATAATCGCTTCCGTCCGCTTTCGTATGATGGATGCTGTCGTGGATATTGACGCCGATCAGCTCTTCTTGCGAGTAAGCGAGCATCGACGCTCCCGCCGGATTGACGAACATGACGTTGCCGTCCCGGTCCAGGCCGTAAATGCCTTCCGACACCGAACCGAGAATCAGGGAATGCTGATAGCTGAGGTGCTCGATTTCTTTGACATACTTTTTGCTCTCCGTAATATCGTTGGCAATTCCGTATACGCCTACGATTTCATCGTCGACGACGATTGGAACGTTCGTAACGCTGACATCAATGAGCGACGCGTCCTTGCGAATCAGCGTCGTTTCGTAGTTTTGCGGGATGCCCCGTTTCGCATTATGGAAATGGGTTAAGGTTTTCTCCAGCAGAGACGGCTCGATCAGGGAAGTAAACGAGTGATGGAGCAGTTCTTGGCGGCTGAATCCGGTCATCCTCGCCAAGTTGGCGTTTAAAGAAACGTGGTTGCCCTCGAGATCGAACGAGTAAACGCTGGACGGATTGTAATCGAAGAGAGACTTGTATCTCTGTTCGCTTACTTTCAGCTTATTTTCCGCAATTTTGCGCTCGCTAATATCCCGGGAAATCGCGATGATTTCCTGAACGGCCCCGCTGTTCTCGTCATACGTGTAACGGCTGCTGCTTTCGAACCAGATGTATTCTCCGTTCTTGCGCCGGATGCGGTAGGACACGGTGTACACGCCGACCTCGGCGAGATTTGCCAGCAGATATTCGGTAACGAGAAACACATCATCCGGGTGAAAATAGTCGTATGCGCTCGTGCCGATCAGTTCTTCCGGCTCGTACCCGAGCAGAGAACGGCAGGCGGGGGAGGCATACAGATAGACGGCCTGCTCGTCGGCGGAATGACGCGAAATGAAATCCAGTGAATTTTCGGAGATGAGCCGATACTGCTTCTCACTGGCCCGGATCCTTTCTTCCATTTTTTTGCGTTCGGTAATATCCCGCCCGATGCCGAGAATTTTCTCCACTTGTCCTTCGGCGTTGCGGACGGCTTTCACGGTCGTTTCAAACCAGAGGTAATGTCCCTCTTTATGCCGGAAGCGCCCTGTGAGCAGATCGGCGTCCTCGCTCGGATTTTCGGAGCAGCCGGGTTTGATTTCTCCGGGAAAGTAATAATCGCCGATAGGGGCGTTTACGATTTCCTCGGGCTCATACCCCAGCAGTTTATAAATAGAGGGGGACACATATTCGCAAATCCCCTGGGGATTCGTGAACGTAATAATGTCGCCCGCGTTTTCAGAGATCAGGTTGTACAGGGTTTCGCACTCTTCCAGCTTGCTGAGGACGGCCTTCTGCTCCGTGATATCCCGGCCCATTCCGTATACGCCGACTATTTCCCCGTCCACGACGATCGGAATATAGGTAGTTTCTATATGGAAAACGGCACCGTCTTTCCGGCAAAATTCCACCTCGAAATGTGGCGTTTCGCCCTGCAGCGCCCGCTCGAAATGGGTTCTGCCTTGTTCGGCGTGCTCGCTAAAAAGAGTTTCCCGGCCGAGCTGTATAAATTCTTCTCTGGAATAACCGCTGATCCGCTCCGCGGCAGGGTTGGCGTCCAAATAACGTCCTTGCGTATCCATGACGTAGATAGCATCGGGATGATGCTGAAATAACGATTTATAAATGCCGCCTTCCGAGATCGCCTTTTTAAGTTTAGCGTTTTTGGTTATTCCCACGGTGACAGCTTCCTTTCTTACCTTTAAAATCTTTCAGCCGCGGAATCCGGCTTCCTGTTTATCATCCTATATTTCTTTACTGTCGGAAAGAGCAAATTGAATCTAATTCGGGGTTGATTTTTATTGGCGGCATTTGGTAAGATGAAATCCCTCTACACGCATTTCACGCTGAAACGATCGTCTACTGATGAACCGGAGGTGTTGGATGCTTTTTTCTGTCTTGGCGCGTAAAGCTTACGCGCGGAATTTGCAGTACCGGGGCGCGCATATGATTCATAACGTGTCCAGTTTTATGTTCGGATTTGTGTACGTGTCCTTGTGGGCAGGTATAGGCGAGAGTCATTCGCTGGGAGAATACGGGGTCCAAGGAATGACCGCGTATATCGCCTTCAATCAGGCCTCTTTATGGCTGGTGCTCTTTATCACGAACGGTCTCGGCATGGAGCAGTCCGTACGCACCGGACAAATTGCTCTGGATCTGATGCGTCCCGTCCCCCTGTTTCTGCATAAGATGTACCGGGAATGGGGACAGATCGCCTATCAGTTCGTGTACAAATTTCTTCCGATCTACATCCTCTATTTTTTCCTGTTTTCGATCCCGGTTCCCGGGAAGCTCTCCGTTTACGGCTGGACCGCTCTATCGCTTCTGCTCGCCGCTTATATTTCCATCTGCATGAATTACCTGATCGGCGCCGCCGCCATGTGGACGACCGAATCCCGCTGGCTTTACTGGGTGAACTATGCGTTCTCCATGCTGCTATCC
The DNA here is from genome assembly GCF_058269095.1 of Paenibacillus sp. JNUCC 35. Lineage (NCBI taxonomy): Bacteria > Bacillati > Bacillota > Bacilli > Caryophanales > Paenibacillaceae > Paenibacillus > Paenibacillus sp. JNUCC 35. The sequence continues at coordinate 857,301 of NZ_CM177771.1, forward strand.
GGCTTCTTTATCCCGCTGGAATGGCTTCCCGCCTGGCTTCGCCAGCTTAGCTGGCTGACTCCGTATCCCTATTTGCTGTACGTTCCGGTGTCGCTGTTCACGGAAAGAACGACGCCTGCCGCTCTGCCGGCAGCGCTGTTTTGGTGCGTTCTTTTTACGGGATTATGCATGATGGCGACAGGCGCGATGCGCAAGAAGCTGGAGGTGCAGGGAGGATGAGAAACGGACTGCGGATGTACGTGCTGCTGATCCGGGCATCTATGCGAAGCCGGATGCAGTACAAGTTTAATTTTATTTTCTCATCATTGATGGCGGCTCTCGTGAATGTGGCGGAGTTTCTGATGGTGGCGCTCGTGCTGGACCGCTTCGGAAGCGTAAAGGGCTGGTCGCTGCATGAGGTGGCTTATTTGTACGCGGTAATCCTGCTGTCCAAAGCGATCTACCGGTCTCTGGCCTCCGATGTGCATCATCTGGAAAAATACCTGGTGGGCGGAGATATGGACGCTCTGCTGATCCGGCCCCTGCCGGTGCTTTTCGTCCTGATGACTCAAAATTTCCGCCTGCTCGTCGGAGAATTCGGACAGGGCCTGCTCGTTCTCGCGTATGCGATGACTCACATGTTGCGTGTCGGCCAGATCGGCTGGGAAGCTATCCCGCTGACCGTGATCGCAATCGGCTCGGGAGCGCTTATCCTGTTCGCGATCGGACTGGCTACGGCTTCGGCCGGTTTCTGGCTGACCCGGATCGAGGAACTACAGAACGTGACGGAGGACGCGGCAAGATCCGCCGCCCAGTATCCGCTGGACGTATATCCCGGCTGGCTCCGTTACATCCTGCTGACGTTCCTTCCGGTCGGGCTGGCCAACTATGTGCCGGCTTCCGTCATCATCCGGCATGAGTATGGCGGATGGGCTTTGGCCGCGGTAACGGTCATGGCCTTCGTCTTCGTCCTGCTGGCCGGAAGGCTGTGGAAGCTGGGCATTTCACGTTACCAGAGTACGGGAACGTAGGGAAGTCGCCTTGCGGGGTCCTTGGTTTATCCGTTCCCGGCGGACTCATACAGATCCGGCAACGCGGCTGCTGCCGGGTGCCTGCATGAGATTCGCCCTTCCGCCTAAAGATATCGAGAGGCCGTCTTAACGAAGGAGGCGAGTCTTTCGAGGGGCTTGGTTCGTCTTTCTACATAGAGAGACACAGACAAGAACCGAAGGAGCGGAGTGACGACGTGAAACGGATCAAACGGAAAGTCCTGCTGTTGGCCGTCCTTGCGGCCGCCGGTATCTGGTTGTGGAATGAAAGAAAGCATGCGGATCCGGATATCCAAGCCAGGTCCGCCTTGCTGATGGAAGCGGGGAGCGGCCGTGTGATTTACGAGCGGAACGCGGAGGAGAGCCTTCCCCCGGCTTCCATGTCCAAGATGATGACGGAACTGATCGTTTACGAGGAAGTGAAGGCGGGCCGCGCTTCCTGGGAAGACCAGGTGACGACGAGTCCGTATGCCAGCGAGGTGACCGGCGCCCAGATCGGGCTCGAGACCGGAGAGAAGCTTGCCCTTAAAGATATGCTGGCCGCGATGGCCATCGTGTCCGCCAACGATGCCGCCGTAGCGGTAGCCGAACATCTCGGCGGTACCGAGGATGAATTCGTGGTGAAAATGAACGCGAAAGCGAAAGAGATCGGCCTTTCCGATAAAACGGTATTCGCCAACGCAAGCGGGCTGACGCGCGCCGATCTGGGGCCCTTCGCTCCCAAGAAAAACACGGGAGAAACGCTCATGACGGCTAAAGACGCGGCCAAGCTTGCGGTTTATCTCATCCGGGAGCATCCCGGTATTCTGGAGCTAACCGCTAAGGCGGACTATACCCTGCCGGGCAGGTTCGGGACGCTGAAAACGACCAACCGCATGCTGCCGTTTACGAAAGACTCCTTTTCCTATGCGGGTGTCGACGGGCTGAAGACCGGGTTTACGGATCAGGCCGGGTACTGCTTTACGGGAACGGCGGTCCGGGACGGCAAAAGGCTGGTCTCTGTCGTGATGGGAACGGAAACGGCGGAGAAGCGGTTCGAAGAAACGCGCAAGCTTTTTAATTACGGCTACGGCACAAGCCGGAGTCTGACGGAATGGATCAAAGATAGGATGCGCTGAGTGAGAGCGTGAACAGAAGGAGGGGAAATTTTGATTACCGCGACGAATTTAAACAAAACGTTCCGTACGCCGGTGGTCCGTCAAGGGCGGCTGGTCGGTCTGCGGAGCCTGCTGTCCAGAGAATACAGGTCCAAAACGGCGGTGAACGACGTTAATTTCACAATCGGCCGAGGAGACTTCGTAGGCTTTATCGGTCCTAACGGGGCCGGGAAATCCACGACGATCAAAATGCTCACGGGCATTCTGCATCCGACTTCGGGAGAAGTGCGGATCTCCGGTCTGAGCCCGCAGCGGGACCGCAGACGGGTGGTCGCCAAGCTGGGCGTCGTGTTCGGCCAGCGAAGCCAGCTCTGGTGGGACCTGCCGGTCCGGGATTCCTACGAGATCCTGGCGGCTATGTACCGGGTCCGTGAGGAGGACCTGAAACGCAAGCTCGCGGAGCTCGGAGAACTTCTAGGACTCGGCGAATTTATGGATACGCCGGTCCGCAAGCTCTCGCTCGGTCAGAGGATGAGAGCGGATCTGGCGGCCGCCATGCTGCACGATCCGGACATCCTCTTCCTCGACGAGCCCACCATCGGCCTGGATGTGGCGGCCAAGCAGAGCATCCGCGGCTTTCTGCATACGCTGAACAAGGAAGCGGGCAAAACGATTCTGCTCACCACGCACGATATGGATGATATCGAGCAGCTTTGCGAGCGTGTGATCGTCATCAACGGCGGGACTATCGGCTACGACGGCACCGTGGAAGGCATGCGGCAGCGGATCGGGCTGCCGACGATCATGACGATCCGGTACCGGGGAGCGTGCGGGTTTGCGAGCGGGGAGGGGGACAAGGAGTACCCGTTCCGCGTCACTGCCGCGGAGAAAGAAAAGCTTGTGCTGGAATTCAACCGCACGGACATCGGCCCGATGGAGGTTCTGCAGCTTGCCGGAGGATGGGGCGAAATTGCCGACGTACATATGCAGGAGCCGGATTTCGAAGATATTGTACATCGTGTGTATTGATACAAAACAAGGTACAATAGATGAAGGAATCTAAAGAAATTCCGGGCGTTCGGGGCAGGTTGGAGGGCGCAGCGAGACAAGGGCGCCCGGAGTTCCATCAACGCTCAGGAGGAATTACAATGACTTTTACCAAACTGGTGGATGTATTCGTGCCCGTCACCGATTTGAAGCGGTCGGCGCCCTGGTACGAGCAGGTGCTGGGCCTTCGTTTACTGGGCCTGGACGATCGGCATGCCAGGCTCTCCTTCCTTGAAGGAACCTGCCTCACCCTAGTTCAGCAGGCAGAGCTTAACCGGTACGACGAAGCTCCCTTCAACGTGAACGTTTACGATGCGGAGAAGGCCTACCGGAGCATGATCGGAAGCGGAGTGAAGATTGCGGAAGAGCCCGCTCCTTTTCATCATATGCAGTGCTTCAAAATCAGCGACCCGGACGGCAATCCCATCGGCATCGCAGGCTGGAGAGAAGAAGCCTACGCCGGGACCGAAGGAGCTATCCGGCTTGGCGGGGCGTTCCTGCCCGTCCGTGATCTGCAGCGCTCCGTAGAGTGGTACGAAAGCAAGCTGGGCGCCCTTGCTCTTCAACGGTTCACTTACAAGCTGCCTGCCCTGGATAAGGAAGTGGAAGCGGTTTCCTTTGAAAATATAAACGTATGCCTGTTTGAGACTCCGCGCTTCTCCGCTCTGGCTCATATGGCGTTTACGATCGGATCGACGGACCCCCGGAACGACTTCGAGACGCTGCGGTCCGGCGGGATCAAGCTGTCCGCGCTTACCAGAGAGTTCAACCGGGACCGGTTCGGTCTGCTGGATCCGGATGAGAACGAAATAGGCGTCATCGGCATTTTGCAGGTAAACTGAACTAATCTTGGATGTATTACAAAAGGTCGGCTGTTCGGTGTAAGGGTCTGTTCCGGGTGAGCCCGGCGGACCCTTTTTTCTTTGCCGAGTGTGTTACCGAGCTTCCCGCACGGCCTGCGGCGTAGTATATTGAGGACATACGCTTTTACGGCGGCGTCCCGGGTCATGCGGTTAAACGGGCGGCCGCTTCTCAATTGAAAATCAAAGCAAGGGAGATACGTTCATGTCCATCCGTACCCGGCTGCTGCTTTCCTACATAGCCATGCTGGTCATCCCGCTTATTCTGGTCGGACTGACTGTAACCGGGCTGTATTTTATGCTCATCCAGGATCTCAAAAGGGAATACCACATCGACCTTACCCACGGCAATCCGCTTAAGGAAGTCGCCCAGATGGAAGATGACAATTACAACAAAATCCGCAGAGCTATCGCGATGGACACCGGAAGCGCCGGCGATCCGGTGCAGTGGAAGCAGTGGGAGGCTCTTGTGGAACGCGTGAATATGGGCCTCATTATCCGCAAGGACGAGCAGATCCTGTATATTTCGCCCACCATGAACCACCCGGATGTACTGAATTCGCTGCCGGCTTTCAGTTACTATTCGGGCCTTACGGATTCCCAGCTGGAGAACAATTATTACCTGCTGAGGCATCACGACTTTACATTTCCCGATGGGGGAAAAGGCAGTATTTTTATCGGGACGCACGATACGATCGGCAAAAAATATTTTATTAAATACGGACTGATCTTCCTTGCTGTCCTGATCGCCGTGCTCGTGCTGACGAACGGAATGATGACGTACCTGATGTCGAGAAGTCTGATTACGCCGATCCGCGCCCTGCAGCGTTCCGCGGAACACATCAAGGAAGGGCGGCTGGATATTGAAGTGCGTCCGGCTTCCAGCGACGAGATCGGGGAGCTTGCCGTTTCATTCGAAGAAATGCGCCGCAGGCTGAAACAGTCCATCGAGCTTCAGATGCAGTACGAGGAAAATCGGAAGCAGCTGATCTCGAACATTTCCCATGATCTGAAAACGCCGGTGACGGCCATCAAGGGATACGTCGAGGGAATTATGGACGGCGTTACGAACTCCCAGGCCAAATTTGACCGTTATCTCCAGACGGTCTATTCCAAAACGGTCGACATCGACCGGATGATCGACGAGCTTTTTCTGTACTCCAAGCTGGATTTGCGGAAGCTGCCTTTTCAATTCGAGGAGGCGGATTTAACGGCCTATCTGAAGGATTGCGTCGAAGACATGCAGTTCGATATGGAGAAAAAGGGAATCCGGCTTACGCTTGAGCTCTCCTCGGAGGAGCCCCTTCCGGTCGTAATCGACCGGGAGAAGCTGAGGAGGGTACTCACGAATATTACGGAAAATGCGCAGAAGTACCGGGATAAGCCGGAGGGGCATATCCGTATCTTCGTTCTGGAGCGGCCGGAATTCGTGGTGATCGGCGTTCACGACAACGGGCAGGGCATCCCGTCCGATGTGCTGCCGCATATTTTCGACCGGTTTTACCGGGGGGACCCGTCCCGGAGCTCGCAAACCGGGGGGAGCGGGCTGGGGCTCGCCATCGCGAAACAGATCGTCGAAGAGCACGGGGGCACGATCTGGGCCAACAGCCGGTTCGGGGAAGGGACGACCATTCAATTTACCGTGCGCAAAAACCGGGAAGAGAAAGGAAGGATGGCAACATGAAAGAAGGCGGACGTATTCTGATCGTCGAGGACGATGTAAGCATTGCCGAGCTGGAGCGCGATTATTTGGAGCTGGACGGATTTACGGTCGATATGGAGCATCACGGCGAAACGGGCCTTCAGCGGGCTCTTGTAGAGCGCTACGACCTGATTTTGCTGGATGTGATGCTGCCGGGTACCGACGGCTTTGCCATCTGCGAGCGGATTCGCGTGGAGCGGGATATTCCCATTCTGATGGTTTCCGCCAAAAAGGAGGACTTGGATAAAATCCGCGGCTTTAGCCTCGGAGCCGACGATTATATCATCAAGCCGTTCAGCCCGGGAGAACTCGTGGCGCGCGTCAAGGCGCACTTGTCCCGGTACGAGAGACTGAAAGGGCAGCAGGAACAGGATAAGGACGAAATCCGCATCCGCGGACTCGTCATTAACCGTGCTTCCAGAAGGGTATACGTAAACGGCAAAGAAATTCCTTTCACAACCAAGGAATTCGATTTGCTGACTCATCTTGCCATGAATCCCAACCGCGTGTTCAGCAAAGATCAGCTGTTCGACCATCTGTGGGGCATGGACGCGATCGGTGATATTTCGACCGTGACGGTTCATATCCGCAAACTCCGGGAGAAAATCGAGCCGAACCCGTCGGACCCCGCCTATATCGAGACGATCTGGGGAGCGGGCTATCGGTTCAAGCCGTAAGGGTTCGAAGGGGGAGCCCCGGGTTCCGGCGGACCGCTTTCGGCCGCGAGATTTTCGCCGGAACCGGTATAGGCGATCGTGCCCGTCGGATTGGTGTAAGGCCCGATCGGACGAAACTGGCGGATATGCTTGATCCGCGACTGCAGGCTGACCGGACCGCTGCCGCCCACCTGCATCACCGACGAGGCGGACACACCGAGCACCTTAACCGGGCCTACCTGGATGGTGCCGAGGTTGCGGGTCGTTTTCTCCGCTTCCGGCGGAAAAAGCACTTCCGGATGCGGACGGGCGAAAATGGGATACACTTCGAATGAGCCTTCGTCACCCAGATAGACGGGAATTTCCCGCTGCAGGGCGAGAGCTCTGAACCGGGTGTGAATCCCGCCGTTGTCGCCGATCTGGAAAACGGCGGCGCTGGAGACCGAAAGCACTTTCGCCTGAGTAAGCCAAACCAGACGTCTGGCCATGGCTCAAGTATGGGGCAGCGGAACGAGCGGTCCCACTATGACGGATTCCGGCGGGGTATCGAACATGGACGATGCGGTGATGGAATCGGTGTCCCCGATAAGGAAGGTCGAAGAACTGGATACCCCGATGATATAGACGGAGCCTACCTGCAGACATTTATTTTCCACATAAAAATCTACCTTCACGGCTGTCCATCTCCTTTTCCTTCCTGATAGTGAGCCAAATAATTGCGGATGCCGGCGCGTATGTCGGCTTTTGTTTTTTCGATAAGTTTCCACGTTGCGTTCCCCGGCGGCTCCTGTCCGCCCGTATGCAAGAGATCCGGAGAGGAGGCATACTGCCGGACTCTGGCTTCGATCTGCTGCCGCAAATCGTCCATAACCCGTCTGCTTTCGTCCGCTCCGATGTTCAAGTGCCGCTTGGCCGCAAGCTCGATCAGCTCTTCCATGGCTTCGCGGTCGAGAAAGTCGTGAAGGTGCCGGTTAGCGGCTCCTTCGTCTGCGGCCGGGCGGTCTTCGCCGGCTTGTTCGGGCTCCCGGCTTTCATTCGGGGAGAAGCCGTCGGAAGACGGAGTCCCGTTACCCGGGAAGGAGGCATCCATTCCGTTTACGGAGAAATCTTCGATTTCGTCCACGGTAGAGGGAGAGACGCCGATCGTCAGTGTGCCGTCCAACTGTTCGACTTTCAACTGATCGAATTTGTATTCGATGCGGTCGATATGTATCCCGCGCTGCCGCTTCAGCTCTTCGATCTCGCCGCGCATGGCTGCGGTCGTCTCTTCGAGCTTGGCAATGCGGGCTTCCTGCCGCTGAATGTGCGTCCACATCTGTTGAAGCTGATAGGCGTACAGATTGGGATCGCCCGGCCCGTAGCCGTACATAAGCTCACCTCTCTTTCGCTTCCGCAAAATGCCGCCGGGGCTCATCCCCGGCGGGAAGTATGAGGCCGCCTGCCGCGGCAGGGCCCGGCGCGCTGTCAGCTGCCGCGGGAGGGCCCCCGGCAAGCCGGCGGCCGCCACGGCATCCACGGCGGGAACGGCGGCTGCAGGTGGGGACCCGGCCCGAGCAGGCCGCCCGCTCCGGGAGCCGCCTCCGCAGCGCCGGTGGAGCCGGGACCCGCCGCCGGCTTGCCGGACGCGCCAGGCCCGGCTGAACCGGCCTTGCCGGGAGGCCCCCCGCCTTCCGCAGCGCCGGGCAGGCCCCCGCCTGCGGCTCCGCCGAAGCCGGCGAGGGGGCCTTTGCCCACTTCCGGGGCGGGTCCGGTGAAGCCGCCCGTGTTGTACTGGTTCGAGAGCGCACGGATGCTGCCCGCGCTCCCGACCTGCAGGACGGAGGAGTTGGACACAGCATCGACCCTGAGCTGATGGATCGTAATCGTCTGATGGATCGTCCAGCTCATGCGGTTGCCGTTTTATTCGCTTCAGCTTCGACGACATCACTGTCGTTCGTATTCGTGGCGCTGACGGCATTAAATACATGCGGCAAATCACCTGTATTAAAAGAACCTGCTCCAGCATAGCTTTTTGAACTGCTGTTTGGCGATATGACCAGGCAGTCCCCGAATTGAACGACAGAGCTGGGGCCTACGGCTAGTATTTTCACGTTTCCGACGATGGCCGGCATAGGCGTTCTCCTTTGCTGCATCTTCTTTTATAGCTTATGTACGGGAGCGCCCAGATGTTCATACTCCTTTCCTCGATTTAACGGATTCCGCAAAGAATGTTCACCACCGGGCGGTCTCCGTTCATATAATGCAGAAGAAGCGGGGGGAGCTGCGATGAATCAGCCGGACACGAATAAATGGCTTAAATGGGAGCATGTCGAAAAATTTCTCGATCAGCCCCAGAAATACATTGAGAATATCAAATGGATCGAAGGGTTCGTGCGCGACGTCTTCGACCGTACACTGCCGCCGCCCCAGATGAATGCGGACATTCAGCAAACGCAGACGCAGCCCAAGTCTCAGCAGAAGGGCAAGGAGCGAACGCTGTCCCAGGAGCCGAGGGAGACTGTGAACGGCGATGCGTTCGAAACGCATACGGACGTATTCGTCCGGTTAAAAATTCCGAAACGCGAAGATCCGCGTTCGCTGCAGGTACTGGTGAAAACCAGTCACGTCAAAATTCTCGGGCTGACGGACGAACCGAGAAAACTCATCAAACTGCCCAGCCCGGTTCTGCCGAAAACGGCGAAGGCCACTTACAAGGATGGCGTTCTGCAAATACAGGTGCGCAGGCGCAAGTTTAAAGACAGCTACCATGAAGCGTATATCGAGTACTGATACGAAAAGAACCGGCCGTTGGAGGCCGGTTCTTTTTTTGCTGCGTTGGAGAGATGGCTTCAGGCTCGGGTCTCTTTTCTTTCAGCGTGCAGCGATGTTGAAAGGAGAACGGAGCGTCCCGATCCTAAAAGTAGGGACCGAAATCGCAGCGCGTGCAGCTCCCGGCAACCGGTGTTTGGCGTCTCATGGCGATGGCCCAAAAGCGGTTGGCCCGGACCCCGGGCTTCCTTAATCCTTCGGGAGCCTGACATGAACTTCGGTGCCGATATCCGGCTCGCTTTGGATTTTGAGAGTTCCGGCATGGAGCTTGACGATGTTCTCGGCGATGGCGAGCCCCAGCCCGACGCCTCCGTTCTTGCGGCTGCGCGCTTTATCGACGCGGTAAAACCGGTTGAACAGCTGCGGGATGTCCTCCGTCTCGATGCCGATCCCTTTGTCCACGACGGAGATCTGCAGGTGACGGGGCTGCTCCCGGACGATGATGTCGATCGGCAGCTGACTGTACTTGATCGCGTTGTCGAGCAGAATGATCAGCAGCTGGCGGATTTTCTCGGGGTCGCCTTTCATCTTCAGAGGAGTGTCCTCTTCGGGAAGATCCAGACGCACCTCGCGGTCGAACGTCAGCTGAATGGACGCGGCCGTAGCCTGGACCAGGGGGCGCAGCTCGAATTCCTGCCACTCGGTCCGCTGCCTTTCGTCGGAATCCGCAAGAGTGAGCAGGCTCTTCGTCATTTCCCGCAGCCGGACGGATTCGCTAAGGATGGCTTCGATCGCTTCTTCGCGGATCTGGGGATCGTTGCTGGCCCAGCGCTTGAGCAGCCTGGCGTAGCTCTCGATAATCGTGAGCGGGGTCCGCAGCTCATGGGAAGCATCTGCCAGAAACTGCTTCTGCTGCTCGAAATGCTGCTCCAGCCGGCCGATCATTTCATTAAACGTCTGGCCGAGCTGGGCAATCTCGTCTTTTTTTCGTGTGGATTTGATTTCCAGCCGTCTGAATGTCCCGCTCCGTTCAATGCTTTCCATCGTCTGGGCCAGCCTGTGAATGGGGTTGAACACCAGACTGGCGTAGATATACCCGATGATAACGGATAAGACAAGCGCACCAAGCGTCGTATAAAAAAGAGCGAGAAACAGCACCTGCACGTTATCGTTCAGGGTGACCAGCTTGCGGGCGATTTCCAGCGAAGCGATCTGGCGCTCGTTTTCCATGACCGGTACCTGTACATACAGACAAAAGCCGTTGTCCGTGGAGACCAGCTTGGAGATGGTGCCCGAAGACGTTATAAACTTGGCGGGACGCTGAAGGAGCGTTTCGTCCGTGTAGATTTCTTTTTGCACCGTGGAGTCCGGTCCGATGAGCCGGATCAGTTCGTTGGCTACGAGAAAGTCTTTGAGCAGAAAAGGATTTTCCCAATATTCGGGATGCTGCACCACATTTTCTTGAAGCAGCAGCTTGGCCGCTTTGCGTTCGATATTTTGAGTTTCATTGCGCGAATTGTTTTCGATAAAAAGATAGTAAATGAAGAAGTTGACGCCCAGAAGAATCAGAAAGAGCAGGGAAGTCTGAAGCAAAGCGAACCGCAGCTTAAGACTCATCGGGGCCACTTCCTTTTATGAGGTAACCGACACCGCGGATCGTATGGATCAGCTTGCCGGGGAAATTTTTTTCGAGCTTCTGCCGCAAATAACGGATGTAGACGTCCACAATGTTCGTATCGCCTACAAAATCGTAGCCCCATACATCGGAAATGATATCTTCCCGGGATTTCACTTCCCCCTTGTGCTGGAGCAGGTACTGCAGCAGGTCGAATTCCTTGGGCGTAAGCTCGACGGATTTCCCCATGCGGGTAACCTCGCGGCTCTTCAGGTTCATGAGAATATCTTCCGCCTGAAGAATCTGTTCGTTCTCCGCCTGGCTCTGCTGAGTCGTCAGCCGGAGCAGGTTGCGGATGCGGGCGAGCAGCTCTTCGATGGCGAACGGCTTCGTCACGTAGTCGTTCGCCCCCTGGTCCAGGCCGCTTACCCGGTCGGGCACCGCGTCCCTTGCGGTCAGGAGGATGACGGGGACCGCGGACTGCTGCCGCAGGCGGCGCAGTACTTCCAGCCCGCTCAGCTCGGGGAGCATGATGTCGAGCAGGATGAGATCCCACGGCTCCGCCAGAGCCATGTCGAGACCCTCGCGCCCGTCCTCGGCCAGACTGACCTCGTAGCCCTCATGTTGCAGCTCCAGCTGCAGGACGCGTGCAATTTTACTCTCGTCTTCCACCAACAAAATTTTGCTGCTCATCCCGCACCTCCGCTTTTACAGATAGTGTTTGTGGAGGGGGCGGTTTCCATACGGAACAGTTGAAAATTGAACGGCAATCCGGCAAGGTTTGAAAAAAGAGGCCCGTTTTTAGACAAAAGGGCTAAAATGTAAGGCTGTTTGGTTGACGGGACCCGTTGATTTTGTCACGTAAAGATGATATTGTTTTGACTACAGAACTAAAATAGGATTTTGGTCAAAACGGAGGTGCCGAATGGATCAGCGGCGCGATAACATTCTCGATGCGGCGAAAAAATCGTTTGCTTTGTTCGGATACAAAGGAACGACGGTCGATCAGATCGCCAAAATCGCCTGTGTAGGGAAGGGAACGCTATACCTGTATTTTGAGACAAAAGAAGATTTGTTAAACGAGATCGTCAAATCCCTGATCGCCGAGATGAGAAAACTGGCCGATGCCAGCATTTCCAAGGGCGGCACGATCATGGAGAAGCTGCATTCCGCAACATACAGCATTCTGGTTTACCGGAAGGAGCACGAGCTGCTGCTTAAATTGTCGCAGGAGGTGGCCCAATTCGGTACTCCGGCGGCTCAGCACGCTCTGCGCGAGATCGAGGAAGGCGTCATCGGCTACATCAAGCAGCATCTGGAGATCGCTGTCGCGAACGGAACCATCAAGCCGTGCGACCCCGAGATTACCGCCTTCGTGCTGGTTCGTATGTACTTAGTGCTGCTCGTCGATTGGGAAAGAAAGCATCCGCCTCTTACCAATGAGCAGATTTCGGATTTAATCCAGCTTTATATGATGGACGGAATCGCCCTCTAAGGGCGGTTTGTCCGTTTACACCCTAAATTATGAACTAGAGAAAGTATCCTGGGAGGGAAATGTTAGATGAAGTTTGTTAGACCTGTTGTATACGTAGTGATGGCCGGATTGATCGGCGGGGGAACTTTCCTGCTCTCTTCCAAAGAAGCCATGAGCAGCACCCAGAACCGTCCGGCGAATCTGCCGACCGCTTATATCGAAGCGAATCAGGTGGCTGCAAGTTTTAAAGCCGGTGGCCGCGTGACGGAAGTTCTCGTCAAAGAAGGGGACACCGTGAAGAAGGGCCAGGTGCTGGCCCGGATTCAAAGCCAGGAAATCGAGGCGAAAGTAGCCCAGGCCAAAGCGGCCGTAGCGCTCTCCCAAGGGAAAATCGCCGAAGCGAAGGGCGCGGAAGCGACAGCCCAGGCGAAAAAACAGCAGGGTCAGGAAGCGGTGACGCTTACCGCGGAAACGGGCGAGAAACAAGTGAAGCAGGCCGAAGCGGTCGTGAAAGCCGCGCAGACGAAGGTGGACGCCCTCAAGAACGGAGCGAGACCGGAAGAGAAAAAGCAGGCGGAGATTCAGCTGAATGCGACCAAAGAGGTTTTCCAGACAGCGGAAGAAAGCTACAACCGGGTTAAAAAAATGAAGGAAGAGGGTCTCGTCGCCCAGACGGACGTGGATAAAGCGAAGGTCAGCTACGAAGAGGCCAAAGCCAAATACGAAGTGGCGCAGCAGCAGTACGCGCTTGCCCAGCAAGGACCGCGCGTGGAGGAAATCCAGGCCGCGGAAGCGCAGCTGGAACAGGCCAAAGCGGCCGTCGAGCTGGCTAAGGCGAACATGGATCAGGTAAAAATCCGCCAGGGTGACGTAAGTGCCGCTCAGGCGTCGATCCAGCAGGCGCAGGGCGCCGTCAAATCCGCCCAGTCCGGACAGCAGCAGGCCCAGGCGGCCCAAAGCGAAGCCGAGACGTACCTGAGCTACACCGAGCTGCTTGCTCCGTCCGACGGCATCATCATTTCCCAATCCGCTCAACTGGGTGAAATGGTAGGCTCCGGCTTCCCGGTGTTCACGATGGAAACGTCCGCCGAGACGAAATGGGCGCGTTTCTATCTGAAAGAAACGGACGCGGCCGGCCTGAAAGCGGGCGATACCGTGACCGTAAAAGTGACGGCTAACGGCGACGCCGTGACCGGCAAAGTAAGCACGGTCGCTCCGGCTGCGGACTTCGCCGTGAAGAAAGCGACGCAGAACGCGTCCGATACCGATATCCGCTCGTTCGGCGTGAAAGTCGAGCTGCCTCAGCTGCCGGAATCGGTTCTGACGGGAATGACTGTACAATGGGAAGGAAAAGCGGGTGATACCGTTGCCCCTTAAAGTCGGAAGCGTGATCGCCGAGGAATGGCGGCAAATTTTCAAGGACCGCCGGTTGATGGCGATTCTGTTCCTCGTGCCGATCCTTTACACAACCTTATTCGGATCGATTTATATGCAGCATAAAGTAACCGAGATGCAGACCGTTGTCTTCGACGAGGACAACAGTCAGCTCAGCCGCCAGATCGTGCAGGCGTTCGACCAGAGCGAAACGTTCCAGGTCGTGAACGCCTACCATTCGGAGGCGGAGGTGACGGAAGCCATCTCCCGCGGCGAAGCGAAGGTCGGGGTCATTATCCCGAAAGATTTCGAAGCCCGCATTAAACACGGCGATGTGCAGCCGGTCATGACGCTGATCGACGGCGCGAACATGATGATCTCCAACTCCGCGACGCGCGCGGCCAATGAGATCGTGACCACGTACAGCTACGGCGTCAGCGGCAAGAAGCTCCAGCAGCAGGGCCTTCAGGATGAACAGGTCAGCTCGACGTTCTCCGCGGTCCCGTTCCGCTACCGGGTGCTTTACAACCCGACGTTCAACTACAGCGATTTTATGATTTTCGGTCTGGCGGGCGCGATTTTGCAGCAGGTGCTTCTGCTCGGCATCGCCTTGACCATCACCCGTGATAAGGAAAAAGGGATCTGGAGCCGTTTTGCGGAGTGGAAAAAGATGCCGTGGCGCCTTGCTTACGCGAAATCGGTTCCCTATTTTATCGTCGGCATGCTGAATGCGGTCGTGGTGTTCACGATCATGCTGTTCGGCTTCGACCTTCCGATGCGCGGACAGATTCTGATGGCCTTGCTGCTCTCGGCCTGCTTCAACTTTGCGGTACTCGGCATCGGATATTTCATCTCCCTGTTCTCAAGCGCTCAGCTCGGCTCCACCCAGATCGCGATGCTGATCGCGGTGCCGTCGTTCATGCTGTCCGGCTATACATGGCCGTTTGAAGCGATGCCGAAGGCACTGAGCATTCTCGGCCATATGCTGCCGCTTACTTATTTCCTGGAGGGCGTCCGCCATGTGTTCGTCAAAGGCAACGGCTACGACGTCATCGTCAAGGACTGTATCGCGCTTGTTCTGACGGGCCTCATCACTTACTTTGCGGCATTCCTGCTCACCCGGTTCGCCATGTTCCGCAAGCAGAAGGATGAGCCGGCTTCGGCCGGGCTGCCTGCGGTTCAGCCGGAGAGCAGCTCCCTTACGGTGTAAGAGCCCTGTTCCGGCCGACACCATGCCCAACAACGTTTCACCGGCGCGCGAAAGCCTTGCTTTTACCGTGCAAGCGCGCCGTTTACATAGTTTCAGTCATCAGCGCTTTTGTTCCCATGTCCCTCAGCCTGCGTTTAGTTCTTATCATACCTTGGAAAAGAAGGGATTTTCGATGAAAAAAATCATAGCTACGCTGACCGCGTCCGCTTTTGTATTCGGGATGATGCCTGCCGCATGGGCGGCGGATACCCATTCGCCCTACTACGAAATCAAAGACGGCAACCTTGTTCAACTTCACGCGACAACCGATAAACCTCTCGATAAGGACGAGGTGCGCCTGCCCGCGCTGGAGAAAGTCAGCAAGCTGACCCTCGATAACGTGCTGGAACGTACGCTAAACAACTCCTACAACATGAAGCTGCTCTACCTGAAAACGGCCGCGCTCGGAAGCAAAAGCAGCGATCTCAAGAATCAGAGCGACAACCTGTACGGCGGCAGCTTCGAAGGCTACAAGCTTCCGGCTTCCCCGCAGGACTACATGACGCCCGAGGCGATGAAGAAGTACCAGATCGATCCGACCAAAGCGACTCCGGACAGCTTCTTCTGGATCGGTCCGGTTGTCGAAACCAACACGGTGCTGAACAAAGTCATCGAAGGCCAGGGCCAGATGGTTAATGGCATTAACCAGATTTTGCAGGCCCAGCGCGAACAGATGAAAACAACCTCGCATCAGCTCGATACGGACATGTGGAACAACCTGCTCCAGACCGATGAAGCGATTGAGGGCATCAAGCTTCAGGTGACGGCGCAGGTTGTGCAGCTTCTCGGCTCCAAGAAGCAAATCGCCCTTATGCATGAGTACAAAGGCGTAGCGGAGAAAGAGATGAAACGCGCCCAGGTGCTGAGCGACGCGGGTCTCGCTTCTCCCGAAGACGTGGAAACCGCCCGCAAAGCGGTGAACAAAATCGGCGACGATATTCAGACGCTGGAGAGCAACTACCGCTTAGGCCTCGTACAGCTGTGCTTCGATATCGGCGTGGAATATTCCCCGGATTTGCTGCTTGAAGAGCCTGCCGCCGTATCCGGAAACGTGGAGCCGGTCGTAAAGAAAGACACCGAAACGCTGCTCGCCAATTCTTTTAAGCTGAAAATGGATCACAACGGCATCGACGAAGCCATCTGGCAGCAGCAGAATACCGTGACCAAGAATACGTACGGCGGCCAGTATCAGAGCGTCAACACGGGAATCGCTTATCAGAAACAGGAACAGACGAAAGCCGAGCTGGTCAAAAAGATCTACGCGACCTACAGCGATGCCGAGAACGCTTATCAGACCGTGCTGAACGAGCAGCGCAACCTGAAAGACGCGCAGGCCGATGTCGCCAAAATGAAAATCCGTTACGAGAACGGATTTGTCTCCAAGCACGATTTCGATAAATTTTCCTTTAAACTTCAGCAGGCTCAAACCACGCTGGAGGGAGCCAGACTGAAATACTTCGCGCTGGTACGCAAAGCCGAAGCGATGGATAGAGGATTTATCTCGTAAACGGCCCATATTTCGAAAGTTTATGCAGCTGAATGTATATGGACTTTATTATTGTGAGAATGAATAAGAGGGACCGATCCTTGGGATCGGTCTCTTTTTAGATCCATTGAAATGATACTTGTCGAAAAACGGAGCATGAAGAGTCCTTAATCTCCCGCTTGTTCGTGGTGAGGCCGATTGTATTCGGCGGTCAACCGCTTGCCGGTGAAGGTCGTGTTCAAAATTAGGGACACAGGAAGTTGACTTTGTATAAATATACATTATAATGAATAATTAATCTATTGCGTATATACACGTACCGGAGGCGAGAGCGATGACCTTTAAGATCCGCACGGATCTGCCGGCGAAAGCCGATTATTATGAGCTGTTCCAATCGACAGGATGGAACGGGGACGGAATCTGGACGGAAGACATGCTGCACGAAGCGGTCCGGAACAGCTGGTACGTCGTTACGGTTTACAAGGGCGATAGGCTGGTCGCGTCAGGCCGCATGGTTTCGGACGGGGTTATTCAGTGTATCATCTGCGAAATGATGGTGCTGCCGGATTACCGGAATCAGGGCCTCGGCAGCAAAATCATGGACCGTCTTCTGGACTACTGCAGGGCAAAAGGAATCCGCTGGGTTCAGCTTGCCTGCGCCAAAGGGAAGCAAGGCTTCTATGAGCGCTACGGATTTCGCGAGCGGCCGGCCGATGCTCCGGGGATGGGCCTGTTCCTCTAACCGGCGAGGAATGGCCGGCCTTGATGGCAGGTAGTGTGGTGGAGCATGGGCGAAAGCATGCCTGGGGCTGGAACAGCCTCACGCCTGAAGCAAGGGCGGCCGCACGCCTAGAGCGAAAGCGTTTCTGCCGGAGCATGAGCAGACGGAGGGCTGAAGCGACCTGCCGGAGCGGGGACGGCCGCACGTCTGAAGCGAGGGTGCTTCTGCCGGAGCATGAGCAGACGGGAGGCTGAAGCGAGCTGCCGGAGCGGGGACGGCCGCACGCCTGAAGCGAAGGCAGCCGTTGCCTGGGCAAGGCCAGCCGTACGCCGAGAACGGCGAGCGCACGCATCCGGCGGCCCCGCAGCCGAACGCAAAAAGACGTACAAAATTGTCTCCAATTTTGTACGTCTTTTTCGTTTACCCGGCCGCTTATGCGGTCCGTCTCGCCGGGCCGCGAAGAAAGCGGGCACCGCCGGAGGCGACGGTCTTACAGCCCTTCGAAGCTGAAATCGTCGTCGCTGAGCGGTTCGACGCGGAGGGCGCGGACGTAGCCGTTGCCTTTTTTCGAGAAAAAGTCATGCTGCTTCGTCTGCGTCCGGATTCCGTTCAGAACGACCGGATGAACCGGCTCTTCCGGGAAATAAGGATCGCGTCCAAGATTCATCAGCGCTTTGTTGGCGTTGTAGCGCACGTAACGCAGCACATCGTCCTGCAGGCCGAGCGGAGTGTACAGCTCTTCCGTGTAGAGCTTCTCGATCTCGTACAGCTCCAGAAGCAGCTTGATCTGCTCCTCGGCGGCTTCCTGCTGATCGGCTTCGCTCAGAGACGCGAACAGCTCCTGCGCCAGCGTGCCGACGTACAGGCCGTGGATGCTTTCATCGCGCAGAATGAGGTCGATGATCTCGCCGCTGTTCGTCATTTTGCCTTGTCCCGCCAAATAGAGCGGGTAGAAGAAGCCGCTGTAGAACAGGTAGCTTTCGAGATAAACGGAAGCCGTCATCGCCAGGTATAGGTCTTTCTCGGACTGGATGCTGTTGTAGTAGCGGTTGATGAGATCCGCTTTCTGCTGCAGGCGTCCGTTCTCTTCGACCCAGCGGAAAATGCCGTCGATCTCCTCGTTGCTCGCCAGCGTCGTGAAAATGCTGCTGTAGGACTTCGCGTGGATCTGCTCCATCATGCCCATGAACGACAGCACCGCTTTGCGCTGGAGGCCGTCCATGTGCTCGACGAGTCTCGGCATGCCGACTCCGCCTTGAAGGGTGTCCAGCAGCGTCAGCCCGCCCAGAACCTTCTTGTAGACGTCCTGCTCGTCCGGACTCATCTCGATCCAGACCATTTTATCGTCGGAAAGGGGAATTTCTTCTTCGGTCCAGAACTGCATCACGTTCTGCTGCCAAAACGACCAGGTGTAATCGTCGTCGGGTTTATTCCAATTGACGGCTTTCATCGCTTTCTCTCCTTTGGATGGGGCGCGCTGCAAATGCGGCATCAGTCGCTGCCGTGCATAACCATAGGCAGCTTTATACGGGGCTGACAAGTTCCGGCCCTGCATAAAGCTGCTTATAGGGATAGCGCCATACGGATGATTTGCGGCCTGCGCGGAGCGTTTTTACGCTCCTGTCGCGCAGCCGGCTTTCTTTTAAAGAATCTATTCTTAACCCGGCCCTCTCTTAAACGGAGCAGCTCAGGCATTCTTCCATGGTCAACCGCTTTGTGCGGGTATAGTAGAGCGATTTCAGGCCTTTTTTGGCGGCGTACAGGTAGTTGCGGGCCAGCTCGCGGGTCGAGATGTCGCTGTTTACGTGCAGTACGGTTGAAATCCCCTGATCCACATGCTCCTGGATTTCCGCGATAAGATCAATGATCTTGAACGGGTCCATCCGGTAAGCCGACTTGTAGAAGAACATGTTCTCCTTGGACAGGTAAGGCATCGGATAGTAGGTCGTCGAGTTCGCATACGTGCGCGTTTCGATCTGATCGACGATCGGCATAACGCTCGAAGTGGCGTTTTGAACGTACGAGATGCTCTGCGTCGGCGCGATGGCCAGGCGGTAAGCATGGTACAGGCCGTGTTTCATGACTTGTTCTTTCAGGGCTTTCCAGTCTTCCGGCGAAGGAAGATTCATGCCCTCGAAGAGAGCTTTGACTTTATCGGATTCCGGACGGTAATCCTTCTCTTCGTACTTGGCGAAATAGGTGCCTTTCGCGTATTCGGAGCGTTCGAAATCGGCGAAAGTGACACCGCGGTCGCGTGCGATTTCCATGCTCTTCTCCAGCGAGTAGAAGTTGATGGCCATGAAGAAGGCACGCGCAAACTCTTTCGCTTCCGGGCTTTCGTAAGCGATCCGGTTTTTCGACAGATAGCCGTGCAAGTTCATCGCGCCGAGTCCGACGGAATGAAGCTCCTTGTTCGCTTTCACAACGCCCGGCGCGTTCGCGACCGTCGTGTTGTCGCTGACGGAAGTCAGCGCTTCGATGCCGCTGTGGACGGAATCGCGGATGCTTTTCGTTTCCATCACGTTCACGATGTTAAGCGACGCGAGGTTGCAGGAAATGTCCCGGCGGATAATATCGCCCTGGCCGTAATCGCCGATTTCCGTCGTCTCCTGGAGCTGGAAAATTTCCGTGCACAGGTTGGACATTTTCACTTTGCCGATGTCTTTCAGGGCATGTTCGCGGTTCGCGTTGGAACGGTTCATGATGTAAGGATAGCCGGATTCCAGCTGGATAACCGCAATTTTGGTCAGCATGTCGCGGGCGCTCATGACGACTTTTTTCTTCACGTTCGGGTTGGCGAGCAGCTCTTCGTACATGTCGTCGATATTCATATCGTCGAGGTGACGGCCGTACTCCTTGTAGACGGAGAACGGGGCGAACACGTGCAGCGGCTTGTTCTGCTCGGCCAGCTCGTAAAACTTCTGCGGCACGATCAGGCCGATGGAGAGCGTCTGGATGCGGGATTTCTCGTCCGCGTTAATCTTTTTGCAGTCGAGGAATTCGATGATGTCCCAGCCGAATACGGAGTAGTAGACCGCTCCGGAGCCCCGGCGCTGACCCATCTGGTCCGCATAGGAGAAGGCATCCTCCAGGAGCTTCATGACAGGCATGATGCCCTTGGCGGCGCCTTCGACGCCTTTGATCGGCTCGCCGCGTCCGCGCAGCTTGGACATGTTCACGGCTACGCCGCCGCCGATTTTGGACAGCTGCATGCAGGTGCCGATGACGTACTGAATGGAGTTCAGGGAGTCGTCCATCTCCAGCAGGAAGCAGGAGACCATTTCGCCCCGGCGGCTGCGTCCGGCGTTCAGGAACGTCGGCGTTGCCGGCTGGACGCGCTGCTCGATGATCGCCTTGGCGATCCGCTGGGCTTTGCCGATGTCGCCTTCACCCAGGTGAAGGGCGACGATGGCGGCACGGTCCTCGTACGATTCGAGGACTTGCTTTTTATCGTTGGTACGCAGGGCGTAATCTTTATAAAATTTCGAAGCGGCCATGTAGGACTGGAACTTAAAGCCGCTTTCGCGGATGGTTTCGTGGATGGCTTCGATCTGCTCCAGCGTGTAGTGTTCGTACACGTTCTCGTAGAAATCTTCGCCGATCAGATAATCGTAGCGTTCTTTGATGCTGCCGAAAGGAACGGTCTGCCCCTGCACTTCCTCAAGGAAGGCGTCCAGCGCTTCGCGGTCTTTCTCCAGACGGTAAAACCCGTCTTCCCCCGGTATCATAAGTTCGTTGTTCAGTTCAATATGCTTCAAGATGGCGCACCCCTTTATGGAATCGTTCCACGTCGCTAGACGTGCCGGAAAGTTCGAATTTGGCAAGCACCGGAACACCGTATGCCGATGAAATGCGGTCGGCGCTCAGGGCAAAGGATTGTCCCCAGTTCTGGTTGCCGCTTGCGGCTACACCGCGCAGAAGGGAAGAGTGATGTTTCAGAAAGTCCAGCACTTTGCCGGGAATTTGACCGAATCCGGTCGTATAGGTAACAAGGACGAACGGCTCCTGGATCGTCAAATCCTCTTCGATCCGTACGGCCTTCACATTCAGCTTGTTAATGAATCGTTGAACATTTCCCGTACGGGAATCGTAAACTACCAGCATGGAAGCATCTTCCTTTCCACTCTTTCAAAAATACGGGGCGCGCCGACCACGGGAAGTAGTCGGCGCGCCCGGATGAAAGCCGCTCCTTGTGTGACAAAGAGCGGCTCTAAATTCACAGTCAGCTTCCAGCCCTTTCGCGCGCCGCTGACGGCTCTGCAAAAAGGCTGGCTGAAGCCGCGCGTACAAGCCGGCTGCCCGGCTCCCCGCCCGAAGGCGGAAGAGGGGGACAGCCAGGCTAGGCGGCTGTATGTGAAAAACGTCCGGACACCTCCCTATCTCCCGTAGGTTCAGCGGTGTCTTTCAGACAGGCAGGTCTCCTGGCTCCAGGTTCATTGCGCCCCTCCGCGGCCTTCCCGACGGCATTCGTCAGTGGCGGTATGGGTGGGGCGCTCCCCGTTGACAGTGGCGGGACCGCGCCGGATTCTCACCGGACTTCCCTTTTGATTCCCGCCTAGTAGGCGGGAAACCTGTCCAATCCATATATAGTCTATATATAGTGAATATGTAGGTGATAGATATGAATTTACCTCAATATATTGTGGTTTGTCAACTGTGCGTAAGGACCCAACAAGGGGAGGAAAACCGAGATATAAGGCGAAAAAGGTGTGATAACCTGCCCATAAACGGGCGAGATTTTATTTCGGATTCTTTTTATTTCGACAAATTTTGCGGGCGGCGGAGGAACGTGCATCCAAGCTGATTTTCGATGTGCTGCGCGGGAGTTTGTTCATGCACGCACGAAAAAGGATCAAGCTCCTGACGAACGGAGCTTGATCCTTTTTTACAGGTTTAGATTCTTTTTGTCGTTTTTTTTATAGAGGATCATTAGTCCTGCAAGTATCCACTCGATCACATGCAAAGCGACAGACAGGGTAAGGGCGGATAAAAAATCCTTGATGTACACACCGGGAATCAGATGAGCAAAAACATAAATCAGAAGACAGTCCGCAATTATCGTAATGATTTGTCTGCTGTAAATAGAGGGAGGCCGTTTGAGTCCGTAGCGGATCAGTGCATGGATTAGAGGATGAATAAAAGTCTCGAAGAACAGGAAGCTCAGCAGGATGACCAGGGAGAAAGTGAAGAGATCCGCTTTGCCGGTAAAACTGATTAGGGTGCTGGTATGCTCAATGCCCCGGAAGAAGAGCATATATAAGAAAGCAAAACCGGTGACTGGCGCAAGGATAAGCAAAGAAAAGAGCGGGATCGCCCAAATTTTCGTCTTCCATGATGGTCTTGGCTCCTTATCCCGGAGTGACAAATAATTAAGCGCGCTGTTTCAAAAGCATCGTGTTTGGTTTTGGCAGACATGGTCTCACCCCAGTGGTTAATAAGATGGGGTTCTTTTCCATGGACCACTATACCAAACCGAAATTTTTAAGAAAATTAACGAAAGTTAACGGAGAGAGAAGGATTTCAAAATTCCCGGAGCCGGCAAAGCAAAAAGATCCCTTCCCGGAGGAAAGGATCTTTTAAGGTGATTAATTGTTGGCGATAGTTTCCGGCGTTGTCAGCTTGTCGTAGAACTCGACGTACTTGTCCTTGTCTGCGGTGTTGCGGACAGCCATGGCTACGCGCGGGTGTTCGTTGAGCGTTCCGGCGACCATGTATGGAATGATGTAGCCCCACTCCACTTTCTCGCGCATGGCGACCATGTGGCGTTCGATCAGGTCCAGGACGGGACGCACGTCGTAACGCGGGTTTTTCAGGTAGCTGACGAGCAGCTCGGTGGTGCAGTTGCCTGCCGCGCGGCCCATGCCGAAGACGGAGGTGTCGAGGAACTCGACGCCTTTCTCGGCACCGATTACGGTGTTGGAGAACGCGAGCTGCATATTGTTATGCATATGAAGGCCCAGTTTCTTCTCCGGAAGAAGACGCTGGAATTTATTGACCATATAGTCGATATCCTTATGATTCATGCTGCCGTACGAATCGACGACGTATACCACGTCGACCGGACTTTTGTTGATGAGCTCGAACGCTTCGTTGAGTTCGTTTTCCATCACGTGGGAGAGCGCCATGATGTTCAGCGTGGTTTCGTAACCCATGTCGTGGAACTTTTGTACCAGCTGCAGACCCTTGTCCACATCTTTGATATAAGAAGCTACGCGAATCAGATCCAGCTGGCTCTGCTCGCGGGGGAGAATGTCGTTCTCGTCGACGCGGCCGATATCCACGAGCGCGGAAAGCTTCGTATCGTTTTTGGTAGGGATAACCTCACGCAGGAAATCCTCATTCAGAAAACGCCAAGGGCCCGCATTGTCGCTTTTCAGGAGCTTGGCCGAGTTTTTGTAACCGATCTCCATATATTCAACGCCGGCTGCGTTTAAGCCGCGATACATATCCTGAACAAATTCCACGCTAAAATCCCAATTGTTGACGAGTCCTCCGTCGCGTATCGTACAATCGAGAATTTTATGCTGATCGTGTTTCATTTCGGTACCCTCCAAAAGCCGCATACCGGCTCAACTTTTTGCTATATTATCACGCATCTGATAAGGGTTGTCAATCAATCGGCGCAATTGTCGGACAAACGAAAGAACTGACAGACGGTCAAATAAAAAAGCGGACCCCCTAAGGGAATCCGCCTTTTTACAGGTTCCGGCGCCGCATGCCTTCTTTTGTAAGTCCGGGTTTACCGGACGAGGACAAGCTTACCAATGAGTGGCAGCGGTTTCATTCTGCCGTCATGGGCGTTCCGGATTCCGATAAAAGCCAGCGCGAAGACGGAGATATCCAGGGGAGGCATAAGCAGGTTCTCCACACCCGGAAGCAGCCCGAGCAGCAGATGCGCGAAAACCGCGTAGAGCAGGAGCAGCAGCCCCTGGTTCGCATGGTACATCGCGAATCTGGAATGCCTGGCAACCATCAGCGGCAAACAAAAAATCAGATAAGCGGACATGGCGGCGGATTTGTTGCTGTCGATATCAGAGGAATTGTGATTGTGCATACGCGGACACCTCACACTCAGAATCGAAAACATGAAGCCGGAGAAATTTCTGCTATACTTCTACTATAGAATATGCATACCCCGTTTGAAAAGGGATAGACGCAGGCTGGATGCGGAAATGGAGGAATTTATTTGGAAAAAGCTTCGGTTCATATAAAAAAGGCGGGATACGGCGATTCCGGCGCGATTTTGCGGGATATCGACTTCCGTATCCTGGAGGGCCAGTTGATCGGTCTGATCGGGCCCAACGGCGCAGGCAAAAGCACGACCATCAAGAGCATGCTCGGCCTGCTGAAGGATGTCGAGGGGAACATCGAATTTGCCGACGGACGGGCTTCGGTGGCTTATGTGCCGGAACAGCCGGTGCTGTACGAGGAGCTCACGCTGTGGGAGCACATGGAGCTTGCGGCGGCGGCCTACGGGCTGGAGCGCCCGGTCTTCGAGGAACGGGCGGAGGCGCTGCTGGCCCAGTTTAAGCTGTCCGGTGACCGGCACCGGCTGCCGGTGGCCTTCTCCAAAGGCATGCAGCAGAAGGTGATGCTCATCATCGGCTTCCTTAACCGGCCCTCCTTGTACATCGTCGACGAGCCGTTCATCGGACTGGACCCGAGGGCGACGAAGGACTTCCTGGAGCTGCTGCGGAAGGAGCGGGAGAGGGGAGCGGGCATTCTGATGAGCACCCACGTGCTCGATACCGCGGAGCGCATCTGCGACTCTTTCCTGCTGCTCAGCGAAGGGCGGATCGTAGCGCAGGGGACGCTGGACGAAGTGCGGCAGGAATCGGGACTGCCGGACGGTACTCTCTTCGACTGCTTCCATGCGCTGGTCTGAGGAGGGGGAGAAGATGAACATGACACCGGCAAAATTATTCAAGCGAAGGCTGCTCGATGACTGGACCTACCAGTACCGCATTCTGCGCACGGCGGTAGACTGGACGGTGGCTGTGTATCTAATCGTTCCGGCCCTGATCTTCGCCTTCATTTATTATTCGGCGTGGTGGCGGACGCCGCCCGAATGGTTCGGCTATATCCCGGCATCGCTGGTCGCCGTTTTCTTGTATCTGTTCGCCTGGTCCGGCACCGTCCGCTTCTTCATCGAGGAAGCGGACCAGCTCTTCCTCGTCCGCAGCGAAGGCTGGATGCCCGCGATCAAGCGCCGCGGGCTTCTGTACTCGCTGGGGCTGCAGGCGCTGACGACGGCCCTGCTGGCCGGCGCTCTGCTGCCCCTGCTGCGCGCGGAAGGCTCGGGCGGCGCGCTGAAGCTTGCGGCCCTGTTCCTGGCCGTCTACGCGGCCAAGGTCAACCTGGGCCTGCTGCGCCAGCTTGCGGCGCTCGCCTGGGCGGGATGGAAGCGAGTGGCCGCTTCCATCGTGCTGTTCGCGGCAGGCTTTCTCATCTACTGGGCCTGCGTCCAGTTGATTCTGACGGATACTGCCGCGGGCTATCTCGCCGGGCCGCTGCTGCTTGCGGCCGTGGTTCCGCTCAGCCGCCGCCGTCTGCGGGCGGCGGGAGCGTTCTATCCCGACGTTCAGCGGGAGCGGGAGGCGAGGCTGAAGCTCGCCTCCCTGATGCTCCGCGGCATCGTCGAGGGCAAGAAGCCGCGGCAGCGCCGGGCTCCGCTGGTGCTGGGCCGCTCACAGCGGGTGGTCCGCGGGACGGGCGCTTCGGCGGTTCTGGCCGATTCGCTCGTCAAGTCGGTCCTCCGCCGGCCCGGCCAGTGGAAGCTGTACGCTCAGCTGACGGCTGTGCTCGCGTTCGCCGCATGGCGGCTTCCCGGTCCGATGCACGTCGTCCTGTGGGCCATCGCCGCTTTCGTGCTGGCCTACTGGATGAAGTCGGTCGCGCGGGAAACGCTGGGCGCTTCCTTCTTCCGCATGTTCGCGTGGAGCGAAATCAGCAAGCAGGAGGCGCTCCGCAAAGCGTCGTTCGCTCTGGCCGTGCCCGGACTTGCGCTGATCGGGCTTGTCGCGGGCGGCAGCATCTCGCTGCCGCTGGGGATTGCCGCTCTTGTGCTTTCCGTGCCCGCCGCGTATGCGGCCGCCTTTCTGGTGACCATCTGGTATTAAACGCCAGGGTTTGGCGAACACTAAGGGCGACCGGCAAGCGTGCGTCCCGGGTAGGAAGCTCGGTAGGAAGAGCGCACGGCGGATCTGACAGCACCGGAAAGGATGCCTTATGAGCGACACACCGATATTTTTCGAATTTCCGCAGGAACGAGATATGCGGCTTGCTTATGATACGTTGTTTGAGCTGGGCTACCGGCCGGGCGTCAATGCTTCGGAAGGAAAGTCTACGCTGCACATCCATGTGGAAGGGCAAGACCTTGCTTCCGCCATGCAGATCGCCCAGGCCCACGCGGGTGAGCTGATCGACGCGCCGCCTGCCGCCGAGGTCAGTTACAGCGAACCGGAGGCTTACGCGGCGGCGTACGATCTCGACACGATCCGGATCCCGGCTCACTTGATCCAGGATCCGGAGGAGGACGCGCCGGAAGGGACCTTGGCTGCTGTGCGCGGCGGGGACAGGCTCGGCAGCGTTCCGGACGCTTATACCGGTGCGGCGGGTGCGGGTGCCGACGGCTCGTACGAGGAGCCGCAGCGGCAGTTTGACCCGTCCGACGACGATCTGGACCGGTTCTCGGCCGGGATTCATTTATGAGACGGAGCTGCCCTGCGGGTCCCGGCTGTTCGCCGGACGTCCCGCGAGCTCTTGGCGCATAGCAGAGGCGGAGCGCCCCATGAGGATGGTCGTTGCATGATCCCGTCATCCTATTGTTATTCAGCGGCAGCGGATACCGGCAGGAACACGGCCGATCCGCGGCAGCCTGAACTCTCTTCGCCAGAACGACAAAAAAAACCAGCCTCTCCGGAAGGAGGAGTTGGTTTTTTTGGTTTAGACGGGGCGGTAATGTCCCGTTTGTTCAGCGCTTGGCTGTGCGATGTCATCCGGCCTGGCGGGCGGCTTCGAAGCACCCGCTCTGCGCGGAAACAGGCTGCATTTTACAGGGAGGCAGCTCCCTGCTTCCATCGGCATGCCGCAAGAGAATATGCTGCTAGAAGTCCTTCTCGATTCCCGAAAGACCCATGGGTGACGAATGGAACGGCACCGTACGTCCGATTTTCTCCGCTTTTCGTGCCGCATCGCAGCCGGTTAACGGCGATTCCTTTTTCCTTATGCCGCAGTCCCGCCTCTTAAACAGTCACTTCCTCCGCCCGCATAGCCGCATGCTTGCCCGCCGTATAACCCGTGGCGAAAGCCGCCGTAATGTTGTAGCCGCCCGTATACCCGTGAATATCCAGAACCTCGCCGCAAAAAAACAGGCCCTCCGTCAGCTTGGATTCCATCGTTTTGGGATCGATTTCTTTCAAGTTCACGCCTCCGCCGGTGACGAAGGCTTCCTCGATCGACAAAGTTCCGTTAACGCGGAGAGGGAAAGCTTTCAGGAGCTTGCTCAGCTCCATCCAGTTCTGCTTGGGCAGGTTGGCGTGGGTGAGCGCCTCGTCCAGCTCCGCTTTTCGGAGCAGCAGGGGAATGAGCCGCTCGGAAACGGCGCTCTTCAGCACGTTCTTGATCGCCCGTTTCGGTTCGGCCGCGGCGAGCGCCAGCGTCTGTTCGTACACTTCCTCCGTACTCCGGTCGGGGAACAGGTCGATAGTCAGCTCGACGCTGTCCTTCTGCGACTTGCGGAGTTCCTTGACGACGAACTGGCTGCAGCGCAGCGAGATGGGGCCCGAGATCCCGAAATGCGTAAAAATCATATCGCCTTGATGGGTAATCAGCTTCTTGCCCTTGGCGTTCCATACGGTAAGCGCCGCATTGCGCAGCGACAAGCCCTGCAGCTCCCGGCTTTTGATAAAAGGCTCAGCCGAAGTGAGCGGCACTTCCGTAGGAAAAAGCTCGGTAATGGTATGACCGGCCGCCTCCGCCCAAGCGTAGCCGTCGCCCGTCGAACCCGTGTGAGGCACGGACTTGCCGCCGGAAGCGACGATCACGCATTTGCCGCGCAGCGTTTCCCCGCTTTGCAGCCGCACGCCGGTCGTCCGCCCGTCCTCGTAAAGCACGCGGTCTACGGAGCAGTGGGTCCGGATGGTTACGCCTTGGCCGCGCACTTGGCGGATCAGCGTATCTACGACGGTTTTGGCTTTATCGGAAACGGGGAACATGCGCCCGTTGTCTTCCTCTTTCAGCCGGATGCCGAGATTTTCAAAGAAAGCGATAATATCCTGGTTGTTGAAATGAGAGAAGGCGCTGTATAAAAAACGGCCGTTGCCGGGAATGTGCCGGATGAGCTCGTCCATTTCCTTATTATTTGTGACGTTGCAGCGTCCGCCGCCCGAAATTCCGAGCTTCCGGCCCAATTTGTCGCCTTTGTCCAACAGAAGCACGCTGGCTCCGTCCGCGCTTGCGGCGACGCCGGCCATAAGACCCGCCGAACCGCCGCCGATAATAATGACATCGTAAATCATGTAGTTGTAAACTCCCTGAACCTTCGAATTTTATTCGATCATATCACGGATCGTCCGCTTTTCAAACCGGTAGGGATCGCGCCTTTGAAGGGGGTATGGAGGCGAAATTGGAAGGGACCGGCGGGCGATCAGGGAAGGGGCGAACCGCAGAAGTCTCCGCGGCGAGCCGGGGAACGAAGAGAGCGTCCAGCTTTCTCTCTTTTCTTATTATATAGGTCAGCTTAAAATGGCAGCTCAGGACGGGTTCAGCTCGTGAACGTAGGTACCGATCCACGACCGGCTGTAATGCTCCCGGACCCGGATGACCAGCTTGTCCGGATATACCTGGACAAGAAGACTCTCGCTCTTAGCCGGATTTACCGGCTTTTGATGGAAATCAAGAACTTTCCGTACCGAGGAAGATCCGACGGAGAGAAAATCGGTCGGGACTGCCTGACCGCCCAGACTCCAGTCGTAATGGGAGTGGCCGGAGAAAAGAACGGCCTGCGGATAGTCCGCCAATACGCGGCGGAACGCTTTATAGTCCGTTACGCCCCGCTCCTGCCCGGAGCCTTTCAGCGTATGGACAAGAGGCTGGTGCAGGAAGACGAAGACCGGCCTGCCGGGGTGCGTCCGGGAAGCCTCGGACAAGCGCCCGTCGAGCCAGTTCATCTGCTCTGCTGACAAGTAAGCGTCCTCCCGGGCATCTTTGACGACGTCCCGGTAGCCTTCTCCGCTGAGGAAGATGAACGTGTATCCGGCCATCTCCGCCGCATGGTAGGGCTTCTCGTAGCCGAAGCAGCGTGTGAACAGTCCGACCGCCTCGCGTGTGGACCAGAACGGATTGAGCCGGCTCGTATCGATAGAGCCGAACGGCGTACGCCACATCCGGTAATACTCGTGATTGCCCATTGTCGCATGAAGAGGCGGATGGGGCATGGCGTTCAGCACCGCTGCCAGCGCGTTGTAATCCGCCGGATTGCCGTCGGTCAAGTCGCCGTTCAGCACCATCATGCCGCTGTCCGGCGCTAGAGCCGCATGATCCAGTAAAGCCGTCCGCAGGAGATCCTGCGACAGTTTGTCGTGCGCCTCGATATGAATGTCGCTCAGCACGGAAAACGTCAGCAGCGCCCGGGGCGTCTCTTCCGAGGAAGCCGTCCGTTCGCCGTCCGCTCCGGCTCCGGCTTGCTGCCCGGAGTGCTGCGGTGGCGCTGCGGCAAGCAAAGCTTCTGCCGCAGGGACCGTCTGCCAGCCCGGAGGGAGAAGGCAGACGGCTGTGCAGCAGGCCAGAAAAACCGCGGCGGCACGCTGAAAAGGTTTCACGGCACAACACCTCCGTCTCCATTGTCAGGGTCATTTGGGTTAGTGTTCCTTGCCGCCTGTTTTTTATGCGTACGACCCGGGCCGGAGCCCGGTTATCCTGAGGTCGGATACCGGCCCCGACTTAGGTCCAGGACCAAAAACCGCCGCGAGTCCGTTTTGGCGAATGCCGCTGTCGACTAGAATAAAGACATAAGACAACCACAACGAAAGGCGGTGACGCAAAAAGATGAAACGCAATCCTAACATGGGTCTCGCGATCGTGCTGATCGCATTCGGAGCCTGGCTGATTCTCAGCAAACTGGGCATTCACCTGGGTCCGATTATGAGTTACCTGATTCCGATCGGCATGATCGTGGTCGGCTACTTCGGAATTCAGAGAGGCAGTAAGCTGGGCTGGGTAATCGCCCTTCTCGGTATCTTCGCCCTTCTAGGCAAAATGACGACATTGTTCATTATCCTGATCGCTGTCGCCATGATCGCGTTCGGTGTATCGATGCTGAAAGGCACGTCCAATTCCTAAGCCCAAGACGCTGATAAAAGAAGGTGGTAAATACAATGAGCATTCTGAAACGAATTCGTGATATAACGGTAGCAACGCTGAACGAGCGGCTGGAAGAAAGCGAAGATCCCATTCGCCTGATCGACCAATATCTCTCGGCCAAGAGAGAACAGCTCATGCAAAGCGAGCGTTTGTATCAGCAGTGCACGGCGCATGCCTCCTCGCTGAGACAACAATACTTAAGTGCACTGGAAACGAAAGAGAAACGCGAGCAGCAGGCCGCACTCGCCCTGAAAGCGGGCGAAGAGAATATGGCCCGCCTGATCCTTCACGAGAAGCTTCAGGCCGAAGAGCGCAGCGACCAGTACCGCGGCCTCTACGAGCAGGCCGGACAATCGGCCGCCGAGCTGGAAGAAGAGCTTCAGGCCATGCGCGCCGATTACCAGGAAGTGCTCGACAAGCGGGGCTACTACATGGCCCGCATGGAGTCGGCCAGGTTGCAGCAGCGGCTGAACTCGCGCCTGGGTTACGGAGAGGGTTCCTCGTCGCCCCGTATGTTTTACCGGATGGAAGAGCACGTATCTGATATGGAGATGCAGGCACACGTCCTTCGCGACCTGCGCCGTACAACCCGGGAGGGCGGCTCCGAGAACTCGAATCCGGCTTTAGAGAAGGAGCTTGAGGCGCTGCGCCGCAAGATTAACCGGGAGGAGTCATAATACATGAGAAAACTATACCGCTCGCGCACCGACAAGAAAGTAACGGGACTTTGCGGCGGACTTGCGGAAGTGTTGAACGTCGATGCAACCCTGCTGCGGCTGCTCACAGTCGTCGCGGTGTTCATCACCAGCGGTTCGCTGATCCTGCTTTACTTCATCGCCAGCTTTATCGTTCCGAAGGAACCGGGCTTCGACCCACCGCGCGGTCCTTACGGACCGGGTCCGTACGGCGGAGACTCCTACGGTCCTTACGGCAACGCCAACAACAATAACTACGGCGGGAACCAGGCTTACAACGGCTGGAACGGCAAAGAGGCTAAACACGGCAGACAGCAGTCGGCCGCAGGTTCCTCTTTCGGAGCGCCCAAGGCTGACAATATTGATGAAATGATGAAAGATATCGAGAAAAAAGCGATGCAGCGCGAAATCGAAGAGCTTCGCGGCAAGCTCGACCGCATGGAAAAGCAACAAAAACCAACTAATAACGATTCCAAAGGAGATGTATAAACATGGGAGTTTTTTCGAGAATTAAAGATATGACTAAGGCGTCTATTCACGAGGTATTGGATAAAGTCGAAGATCCGGTCGTTATGCTCAACCAGTATATTCGTGACATGGAAGAAGAAATCGCGAAAGCGGAAGTGACCGTGGCGAAGCAAATCGCCAACGAGCGCAAGCTGAAACAGCGCCTGGAAGAAAGCGTACGCCTATCCGCCGACCGTGAAGGCAGAGCGGCAGCCGCGCTGAAAGACGGCGAGGAGCAAGCGGCACGCCAAGCGCTTGAGGAAAAACTGTACCACGACGAGAAAATCGCCGAGTATACCGATCTTCACGAAGCTTCCAAAGGTCATGCGTCTGAACTGACCCAACAGCTTCACGACATGAAAGACGAGTATTACAAGCTGCGCAACAAGCGCAATGAGCTTGTGGCCCGCACACAGCTGGCCAAAGCGAAAAAACAAATGGCGCAAGTGAGCTATAACGGCGTGATCGAAAGCGGCAATGCCTCCAGAGGCTTCCAGCGCATCGAAGAGAAAATCATCCAACTGGAAGTGGAAGCGGAAATCGCCCGCAAGCCTTACGTACCGGCATCCGGTTACAGCAGCGTGTCGAGCTACAATCCGTCCGATTCCGCCAAGCAGGCCAAAGTCGACGAGCAGCTCCAGCAGTTGAAGAACAAAATCGGCGGTACGAAAGCCGAGAAGTAATCGGCTTCGCAGCAGCCTTACGACTGACCGGCAGGCGCCGGAATTCAGAGCAGGAATTCCGCGCCGCCTCCGGCCGGTTCTTGCCGCAATAAGCGGCACCTCTTGCACAGCTATACCTGACCTTGCCTTCGGAGATCGGACTCCGGAGGCTTTTTTTCTGTCCGCTCCCTGGTTGATTGACCGTCATGCGACGCGGCTCCGCAGGCGACAAGAGCGAATTGCCCTCCAACGTGGTGCGCATACTACGGAAAAGAAAGGAGATGAACCCCGAATGGCTAAATCCAACAATTCCAAAGAGCAGGATATTCACGAAAAAGAAAATAAACAACGCAAAAGCACCCCGTCCGAATCCGGCGGCGTCGACAAAAAACTGAGCGGGCCGAATTTTCCCGCGACGTAGCGGCATTTAGGGCCTTGCGGACGCGATGGATCTTATCCAGCCCCTTTGCTTTCTTTTCCTCCGATTGTATAATGGAATGGAAAAGAAAATGTCCATGACATTGATCACAGGGGAGTGAACCGATTATGGTGATGTCTTTTGACTCATATATGAGAGACATGGTACAACCAATGCGTGAGGATCTGACCCGCATCGGCGTGAAGGAACTTCTGACGCCCGAGCAGGCAGCGGAAACGCTGGAGAATTCGGAAGGAACGCTGCTGCTCGTTATCAACTCCGTTTGCGGCTGCGCGGCGGGCCAATGCCGTCCCGGCGTTGCCAAAGCTCTGCAGAACGAAGTGAAGCCGGATCACCTGTACACCGTGTTCGCCGGTCAGGAGAAAGAAGCGACGGCTAAAGCCCGCGAATATCTGGCGCCTTATCCGCCTTCGTCGCCTTCGATCGCGCTGTTTAAAGACGGCCAACTGGTGCATTTTATCCAGCGTCACCAAATCGAAGACCGTTCCGCCGACATGATTGCCGGCGATCTGACGGATGCCTTCGAAAAGTACTGCAAATAAGAACGAGACCGTTAACCGGTCCGTTCTCAATAAAGCAAGCTCCTGCGGCCGTCTTTTGACGGAAGCGGGGGCTTTTTTCTTGTCCACGGGAGGGCTTCGCGCGGCGTACGGCTTAAATTAGTCATGTGGCCCTAACACGTTGAGCATATCAGACTATAGCCCGGCCCGGAGGAATTGAGTAAAGTTTTAATATAAAGAGAGCGTTTCCAAGATGTGGGGATCGGGAAACGTCCGTGGACGTGAGTGTAAAACGAACAGCTGAATCCGGAGGCGGGCATGATTTTTTTCATGCGGCCCGGAGGAGGTGATTGAGCGGATAAAAGTCGGATGAGCGGGGCAAGTACAAACGGCGGCAGGACGCTGATTACAAAGCGGCGGAATGAAGCAAGCAAAAGGAGGTTTTTTGAAAGCGTTTACTAAACATCAAAAAGATCATCCACTCAAACGAGAAAGAAGGGAAATAAATGAAAAGCAACAAAAAAATAAAAATGACCTGGCTGGGTTTCTTTGCGCTTCTGCTGGCGCTGCTCCCTCTGTTCAACACGGGCGCGGGCAGAGCTTCGGCGGCCGAACCGGCCAAAATCGTCGGGTATTTTACCTCCTGGGGGATTTACGGCCGCAATTATCAAGTTAAAGATATCGACGGCTCCAAATTGACTCATTTGAATTATGCCTTTGCGGACATTTGCTGGGGCGGGGTGCACGGCAACAATTCGACCGACAGCCCTAACAAGCAGACGTGGTCTTGTACGGATTCACATGTGCCTCTGCAATCCAAATCCGTTCCGAACGGAACGATTGTGGTTGGAGAGCCGTGGGCGGACGTAAATACGCCGTACTCCGGCTACTCGTACGAGGAGTGCGACCAGAAGGCGCTTTGCGGCAACTTTGCGGGTCTACGCGACCTCAAGAAAAAGAACCCGTCGCTCAAAACGCTCATCTCCGTGGGCGGCTGGACTTGGTCCAACCGTTTCTCCGATGTGGCGGCCAACGCGACTACGCGCGAAACTTTCGCCAATTCCGCTGTCGAGTTTATCCGCACGTACGGTTTTGACGGTGTAGATCTGGACTGGGAGTATCCCGTAGCGGGCGGCCTGTCCGGCAACACCTACAGCCCTGCGGATAAGCAGAACTACACGCTTCTGCTCAAAAAAGTCCGCGAGAAATTGGACGCGGCCGGAACTACTGACGGCAAGAAATACCTCTTGACCATCGCGTCCGGCGCCAGCCAGAAGTATGCGAACAACACGGAGCTTTCCGAGATCGCCAAAACCGTCGATTGGATCAACATCATGACCTATGATTTCCACGGCGGCTGGGAAAAATCAACCAACCACAACGCGGCGCTTTATCCGGACCCGAACGATCCGTCCACGGGAGACATCAAGAAGTACAACACGAGCGACGCGATCGATATTTACTTCCAGTCGGGCGTTCCCGCCAACAAGCTGGTACTGGGCCTTCCTTTCTACGGCAAGGGCTGGAAAGGCTGCGCTGCGGGACCGAACAATGACGGCCAATATCAGACCTGCACACCGGGCTGGGACGGCAGCGTTCTGCCGACCGGCACTTGGGACGACTGGGCGTCCGGTAACAGCGGCACGTTCGATTACGGCGATATCATGGCCAACTATGTGAACAAAAACGGCTTCTCCCGTTACTGGAACGACACGACCAAAACGCCGTATCTGTTCAACCCGACGAGCGGCACGTTCATCTCCTATGAAGACACGCAATCCATTGCCGCCAAAACGGCTTACATCAAAAGCAAAGGCCTGGCCGGCGCGATGTTCTGGGAAACCAGCTCCGACTGCCGCACCAGCCCGAAATTCTCCTGCACCACCAAGCTGCTCGATAAAGTAGCGGCCGATCTTCTGAGCCCCGTAACACCGGATACACAGGCTCCGACAGCGGTTACGAATCTGATTTCCACCGGCAAAACGTCGACCAGCGTAACCTTGAGCTGGACGGCCGCGACGGATAACGTGGGTGTAGTCGGTTACGAAGTGTCCTACGGCACGACGAAAGTCAATGTGACGGGAACCACCGCCAACATCACGGGCCTGACGGCCAATACCGCTTATACGTTCACCGTAAAAGCGAAAGACGCGGCAGGCAACGTATCCGCACCGGCTTCCGTAAACGTAACGACGGATGGCGGAACGACAACCCCGGATACGCAGGCTCCGACAGCGGTCACGAACCTCGTCTCCACCGGTAAAACATCGACCAGCGCAGCTCTTAGCTGGACAGCAGCGACGGATAACGTAGGCGTTACGGGCTATGACGTCACATACGGCACGAAAACCGTCTCCACGACGGCGACAAGCCTCAACGTGACCGATCTTACGCCGAACACAGCCTATACGTTCACGGTCAAAGCCAAGGATGCGGCGGGCAACATATCCGCTCCGGCTTCCGTCACGGTTACCACGGACCCAGCGACGAACCCGGGCTCTCCGGTTCAGCCGACCTTCACGGTAACGAGCGATTGGGGAACGGGCTACAACTTCAGCTTCTCCATCAAGAACACGGGAACGACCCCGATCACGAACTGGAAGCTGGAATTCGACTACACGGGAAGCATCACGTCCGTCTGGGATGCATCCATCGTCAGTTCCGCCAATAATCATTTCGTGATCAAAGGCGCAGGCTGGAACAACACGCTTCAGCCCGGAGCTACCGTTACTTTCGGAGGCGCGGGACTTGTCAAAGCCCAACCGACGAACATTGTGGTAACAGGCAGCTAATCCGCTGCGGATTTTGAAGTGAGGTAATCTGACATGAAAAACCGTCCCGGCCATCCTTTTGGTGGTTGGGGCGGTTTTCTTTGTGGTAAGATAAGTTCAAACCTTAGGTGTGGAGAAGGAGGATTTTTTTAATGAGCCTGCAGCAGGAAATTATCAAAGAACTTGGCGTTAAACCGCAGATCGACGTTCAGGAAGAAATCCGCAGACGCGTAGATTTCCTGAAGCAGTATGTAAAATCGGCTGGCGTATCCGGTCTGCTGATTGCCATAAGCGGGGGCATCGACAGCGCCGTTGCCGCCGGTCTGTGCAAAATAGCGACGGACGAGCTGACGGAAGAGAGCGGCAAAGAGTATAAGACAGTCGGCGTTTTCCAGCCGTACGGGACACAAGAGGATATTCATGACAGCTATGCGACGGCAGAAGCGTTCAACCTCAAATACCGCATGGAAACCAATATCGAAGAAGCGGTGAACGAGATCGCGCTCGAAGTCGAGTTCGGTCTGAAAAATGCGGGCGACTCCCGTCATATGAGTAAAGAAGGCAAGGGCAACGTGAAGGCGAGAACACGGATGGTCGTGCAGTATGCCATCGCTTTCGAAATGAACTTGCTCGTCGTCGGTACGGATCATGCTTCCGAGGCGATTACGGGATTCTTTACGAAGTGGGGCGACGGCGCCGTCGATATCACTCCTCTCAGCTCACTCAACAAGCGTCAGGTACGCGCTCTGGCGGCCGAGCTGGGCGTTCCGGACAGTGTGCTGCATAAAGCTCCGACTGCCGGACTGTGGGAAGGACAGACGGACGAGAAGGAACTTGGAGTCAGCTACGAGGACAACAGCAACTATCTGGAAGGCAAAGCGATCGATCCGGCCGCCGCGGAAAAACTCGAGAAGCATTATATGAAAACGAGACATAAGCGCGGCCGCATTCCCGGCATCTAAATCCGAGCGTTCAGGCGGAAACTTGGCTGGTATTCGGAGACATGTTCTTTTTCGGGAAAAAGATAAAAAAGCGGAGGAGCGGAGCTCTTTCGCTTCTTTTGTGTATGCCAGTGCTGCGGTTTTACCGGAGGACGGCAGGCGGATTCCGGTTCCTCCTTTTCCGGAGCGCGCCAAGTTGCGCACAGATCAGCCAGAGCCGTAATTTATGCAGATCCTGCGAGTCCGAGGGGGCGGTCAGGCGAAGCGCAGCCAATGCCCGGAGCGGAACAGTACAGTACGGCTGGATGTGCAGGCTGACTGTTTTATTTTTGTATATTGAAGGCGCCTCCCGGCTTGACCTCGCGGAATGGCCGTGCCACAATCAGGCAAGGTGAACGAAACGGAAAAAAGGATAAGTAACGGAGGCGTACACATGATTATCGGAGTCGGAATGGACATGGTTGACATCGCCCGTGTAGCGGGATTGCTGGGGGAAGAGAGCGGAGATCGGTTCATGCGGAGGATTTTAACCGAAGAAGAACAGCAGCTTGCAGCCGGGAAAAGAGGCAGGCTGGCCGAGTTTACGGCAGGGCGTTTTGCCGCGAAAGAGGCCGTGGTCAAAGCGTTGGGGTGCGGAATCGGCCGCCAGGCGGGGTTTCATGACGTCAGCGTCCTTCCGGACGAGTCGGGTAAGCCCCATTGTTTCCTATCCGAGAGGACGAGGCAGAGGCTGGGGCTCGGACAGGACGTTGTCATTCATTTGAGCATTACACACACGGATACGATGGCGGCGGCCTACGCGGTTGTCGAGCGGCCTTAGCCCGGAAAATGCCGGAAGGCGGAATACACTCACGGTTAAGGGACGTTATGAAGGCGCATCGGAAGTTGAGCGGGCCTGCTTAACAGCGCTTGTCAGGTATGCGGTAAATCGCCATCAAGCGGAAGCCTCAAGAAGGCGTACAGTGTAAGCCGGCATTCGGAGGATAAAACGCGAAGGTAAATGAAAATCCACAGTCGCGGTCAAACGCGAACGGTAAGCGAAAGGGACTGCTGTAGAACATAGAACGGCAAGCGAAAACGGAGAGCTATAGAACGGTAAACGGAACGGAGAGCTATAATCTGGCGCTCTTCTGAGTGCAGTCCGTGTGCGCTGTCAAAGCGGGCCGATGGAGCGCTGGACAAAAGGCTGGGTGTTTTGTAAACTCCCCGGCGCAAAAAAAGACAGCCCGTTTCCGAAGCTGTCCGAGCTGCCTGATTCTGTGCCCAGAGGGCCGTGCGGTTGACTGCCGTAAGCAAGGCGAGCGCCGCACCACCACGCCCCGGGAGCCGCGACTCAAAGATGGAAAGCCGTCTGAGCCGGGCCGGCGGCCAAGCGGAGAGCTTGGCACGTGAGGCAGAGCCTGCGAGACAGACGGCCGCAAAAAACTTGCGGGGCTATCCCGTCGCAGGCGTCAGCGGCCTTGTCAGGGACCAGGCGCAAACGAGCAGGCTGAGGCCGCTCATCCCTTGCAAAATGACGCCGGAGTAGCCCAAATACCAGAGGGCCATCACGATCGTAAGCGCGAAGAGCCACAGGCCGAGCCAGAAAAGCCGGCGGTCGGCGGCCGCTCCGAGCAGGACGAAAACGACCGAGAGCAGGAACGCCCTCAGAAGCGCGACGAAATAAGGGCCGACCGCCTGCACATATTCGAGCACGGCTACGGCGCCGATCAGCATAACGGCGGGAAAGGCGAGCATAACGAGGGAAATGGAGCCTTCGCGCGCGGCGCCGGCTTTGCGGCGCATTTTTACCCAGATCACGATGCTGGCAAGCACGGCCGCCGCGAATATTCCCTGTGCGAGCCAGTCTAAATCGACCCATTCCTGAAAGAAATCGACCGCCGCCGCGACGACTCCCTGAATGCCCCATACAGCCAGATAAGGCGCGAGCCAGCGAAAGCCGGAAGGAATCATGGCCGGTCTGCCGGGTGCCGTTCGGGCTTCTTTCATTTTGTACAACCTCCGTTCCCGAATCCAATCATCCGAAAAAGTCCGAATACGACAAGAATACCCAATTCAGCCCGCAAAAACAAGCAAAGGCCGGCCAGTTCCATCCTCCCCTCTTTTGCTTTATAATAAAAGGTTGTGGGTGTTCAAAACGTGAGCCCCGGAGAGGAGAGGGAATCCAGGTGGCAGAGCTTGAACGGCAGCAGGAACGCAATGAGCCGGTACCGGCTGAAGAAGGACAAGTTCCGGAGAAGCCGAAGAAAACAAAATCGGCATCCAAAACGGATAAAACACCGCCGGTGGAATACCCGACGGAACAAAAACGATTTTTCTCCGCCAATTTGTTGGCGTGGTATTTGATACATCGCCGCGATCTCCCGTGGAGACGCAGCCGCAACCCTTATTATATCTGGATTTCGGAAGTTATGCTCCAGCAGACGAGAGTGGACACGGTGATACCGTATTTCCACCGGTTCGTCGATTTGTTCCCGACGGTAGAGGCTTTGGCCGAAGCCCCGGAGGATGAGGTTCTGAAAGCGTGGGAAGGGCTCGGCTACTATTCCCGCGCGAGGAACCTCCAGCAGGCCGTACGCGAGGTTCACGAGCGTTACGGGGGCATCGTGCCGGACACGAAGGAGGACATCTCCTCCCTCAGAGGGGTAGGCCCGTATACGTCGGGCGCGATTCTCAGCATCGCGTACAACAAGCCGGAGCCCGCCGTCGACGGCAACGTCATGCGGGTGCTTTCGCGCTACTTCCTCATCGAGGACGATATCGCGAAGCCCGCCGCAAGAGTGGGGATGGAGCGGCTGGCCCGCGATCTCATCCCCGAAGGCTCCGCGGGGGACTTCAACCAGGCGCTGATGGAACTCGGCGCCATGGTCTGCACCCCGCGCTCGCCGCAGTGCCTGACCTGCCCGGTCATGGACCACTGCTCGGGCAGGCTGGCCGGCAGGGAAGAGACCCTGCCGGTGAAGAGCAAGGCCAAGCCGCCGAAGCCGGAGCGGCGGCTTGTGGCCCTGATCGAGGGCGAGGGCGAGAACGCCGGGCGGATACTGATCCGCCAGCGGCCCCAGGAGGGCCTCCTCGCCCGCATGTGGGAGCTGCCGCACGTAGAGCTGCGGGCGACCGCCTCCGGCGGCGCCCGCGGCTCCCTCGCGGCAGCGGAACCTCCCGGCCCCGAGGGCGGGCCGGGGCTGCTTCTCGCGGCGGCGGATGAAGCCGCCGCATCTTCCACCGCCGTGGATCGGCCAGCGGAGGCACAGCCTGCCGTCGGCAGCGCGGCCGCCGGGCCGGAAGCGCCGGCGAAGCGGGGCCGCCGCGGCAAAGCCGCCGCTGCGGGGAGCGAGGCTCCCGCAGCCTGGCCGGGCGATGCGCACAGCATGGAGCAGCTGCGCATCGCGCTGGCCGAGGAGGAGCACGTGGACGTGCTCCCGCAGGGCTGGATCGCCAATACGAACCACACCTTCAGCCATCTCTACTGGGACATGAAGGTGTTCCGGTGCCGGCTCGGCGGCCAGGGAGGCGCTCCCGCGGGGCAGCTTCCTTACCGCTACCGCTGGATGTCGCCGGAGGAGCTGGAGCGCTACGCGTTCCCGAACGTGTTCCTGCGCGTCTTGAAGATGTACGCGGAGGAACAGGGCGTATGGGCGGGGAAGTAGACCCGGCCGCCGTATAAACGCGCATCACCGGGAAGTAAAGCGCGACAAGGGCTCTGAACCGTTCCTTCGCAGATCCTTCAGCGCCTCGGTTGTTAGCTAGGCATCGCATTCGCTGCTGGATCTGTTCGGAAGAGTCACGGTCGCCGGCAGCCGGTTCTCCCTTGCCCCGTATGTCACGCTCCTGAGCTGAGCAAGCACGAAGAACGTGTACCGCACCGGAAAGGGCAGATTCTTTATGCCTTATAAACGCATTCCCATAAAAACATTCTTATAGACAATACAGCCTCATATAAAAAAGACGCCCTCCCAGGCTTATCGCCTGGGGAGGGCGTCTTGCGTATGCCGGAATTATTTCTTAGCGGCTTCGTAACGCTTGTTAACGGCATCCCAGTTAACAACGTTCCAGAAAGCGGAGATGTAGTCCGGACGTTTGTTTTGGTATTTCAGGTAGTAAGCGTGCTCCCATACGTCCAGTCCGAGAAGCGGAGTGTCGCCTTCGAAGAGCGGGCTGTCCTGGTTAGGAAGGCTGTATACTTTCAGCTGGCCGTCTTTACCGAGCGCAAGCCATGCCCAGCCGCTGCCGAAACGGGTAGTAGCCGCTTTGGCGAAATCTTCTTTGAATTTATCGAAACCGCCCAGCTCGCTGTCGATAGCTTGAGCCAAAGCGCCGGTAGGCTGACCGCCGGCGTTAGGAGCGATGGTTTCCCAGAAGAGGGAGTGGTTGGCGTGTCCGCCGCCGTTGTTGCGTACTGCAGTGCGGATCGCTTCCGGAATGCTGTTCAGATCGCTGATCAGGTCTTCCAGGGATTTGTTCTGAAGGTCGGCATGGCCTTCAAGTGCCGCGTTCAGGTTCGTTACGTATGTGTTGTGATGACGGTCGTGGTGAATTTCCATCGTTGTTGCGTCGATGTGCGGTTCCAGTGCGTTATTCGGATAAGGTAGAGCCGGTAATTGATGTGCCATGATTTGAATACCTCCTAAGCGATATGTTAACACTTACCTGTTTATTATAAGACGATTTTTGATAGTAAATCAACATTTATGTATATTAAGTCGGTTAGACCGTATTCTCCCGCCTTCTTTCAATCTCCCGGATGACCTGCGCGTGTATAGCCGTACCCTGTGCGTTGAGCCAGGGAGACAGCTCGCTCATCACCGAATGGTGATAAGATAATTCTTCTTCATCCCAGGCGGAAGCGTCCAGTGAACTCAGTTCGTGCAGATGCCGTTTTTCCTGCTGTGCCATTTTTTTTCACCTCCTTTTATTAAGAATGACCGGAAACCGGAGTTATTATCAGAAATTTTCTGCAAGAAGGCGCCGGGAAGATGTGAAGAAGACGGGGGTGAGGTTTAGAAGAACCGGAAAGGACAACATTTTTCTTTACCGCATGATTTGTAAGCGCTATACATTTTTGCTTGCAAAAGCAAATAAGGGATTGACACCCGGCATGAAAGCGTTTATCTTAAATTTATAAAAGTTAAACCCTTTTAATTTTTGAGAACAAGCTGACACGGATGACAGAAAAGGAATTTGAAGTGGTTTGCGAGGTTTTAGGCTGAAAAATGGGCATAATATCCAGAAATCCGAATCGGTTTACATGGAAATCATGTCTTTTATTTTTGGACTAAAATTAAAGCGTTTTAACTTTCGGAAGGAAGGATGCCATGAGAACCAAAACGGCAAGGCACCAAACGCTCTGGTTTTACATCTTCATTTCACCCTGGCTGATCGGAGCTGTTCTGTTTGCCCTGTATCCCATCGTATCATCAGCTTATTACAGTTTTACCGAGTATGACATCGTAAATCCCCCGAAATGGGTCGGCTTTCAGAACTACGTCGATTTGTTCCACGATGATATCTTTTGGATTTCCATCTGGGCTACCGTGCGGTATACGCTGCTGAGCGTTCCGATCCAGCTTGGGCTTTCGCTTCTTTTCGCGCTCCTGCTCAATCAGAAAATCCCGTTCAAAGGTTTTTTCCGGACGGTCATGTATTTCCCGAGCATGATATCGGGTGTGGCTATGGCTCTGATCTGGATGTGGATTTTCAATCCGCAGAGCGGGCTGCTCAATCAGGGGCTCAGCCTGCTGGGACTGCCCGGGCCGCTTTGGCTGTTCGACGAGAAGTGGGCCATCTTCGCTCTCGTGCTCATGTCGCTGTGGACCGTAGGCGGGGGAATGGTCATCTTCCTGGCCGGTTTGCAAAGCGTGCCGCCAAGTCTGTACGAAGCGGCCGAACTGGACGGCGTAACGCGCCTCCGCTCCTTCTGGCACATTACGCTGCCGATGATCTCGCCCGTGTTCCTTTTTCAGCTGATCATGGGTCTGATCGAGTCTTTCCAGGTCTTTACCCAAGCGTTCATCATGACCAAGGGCGGACCGAACTATTCGACGATGTTCTATGTGTATTACCTGTATCAGAACGCCTTCAAGAACTTCAAGATGGGCTATGCTTCCGCGATGGCCTGGCTGCTGCTGATCGTCGTCATGGTCCTTGCCCTGCTTATTATGAAAGGCTCTAAACGATTCGTTCATTACGAAGGGGGAGACGGAGTTTGAGCGGCACGGTGCATACACAGCCCGGTCGGGCCTATAAACCTTCGAAGCTGAAGGCGGGACGCAGGACGTGGTTCGACTGGTTCGTCTTCGCAATGCTGATCGTCCTGTCGGTCTTGATGATTTTGCCGTCGGTTCACATGCTGTCCACGGCTTTCAAAACGCGGGCGGAGTCACTGAGATTCCCGCCGACGATCCTGCCGGATAAATTCGTAACGGAAAACTTCAAGAAATTGTTCGAGCTCGATTTTCTCAACTGGTATCAGAACAGCCTGCTCATCGGCATTATGACGGTGATCGGCACGGTGCTTTCTTCCGCTCTGGTCGCCTACGGTTTTTCGCGGTACCGGGCGAAGGGCAAGGACGCCCTGTTCGCTTTTCTGCTGGCCACGATGATGCTGCCTTACCCGGCCGTCATGATCCCGCAGTTCATCCTG
This sequence comes from Paenibacillus sp. JNUCC 35, assembly GCF_058269095.1. NCBI lineage: Bacteria > Bacillati > Bacillota > Bacilli > Caryophanales > Paenibacillaceae > Paenibacillus > Paenibacillus sp. JNUCC 35. Next base: position 900,875 of record NZ_CM177771.1, read on the forward strand.
TTCAAGGAACTCGGATGGATCGATACGTTCCTGCCGCTGATCGTTCCGGCCTTTCTAGGCTCCGCCTATTTTATATTCCTGCTCAGGCAGTTCTATACCTCCCTGAGCAACGAGCTTTTCGAAGCGGCCAAAGTCGACGGCTGCTCGGAGCTCCGCCAGTGGTGGAGCATCGCCCTTCCGCTGTCGGGCCCAGCCCTGGCGACCGTCGCCATCTTCTCCTTCATCTGGAGCTGGAACGACCTGCTCGGGCAGGTGCTTTATCTGAACTCGACCGAGAAGTTCACTCTGCCGATCGGTATGGCCGGCATGGTGTCCTCGACCACGCGCCCTCCTTCCTGGAACGTCGTTATGGCCGCATCTCTGCTGGCGCTGGTGCCGATTCTGGTTTTATTCTCCGTCGCGCAGCGCTATTTCGTACAGAGCATCGTGCTGACGGGTGTGAAATAAGAGAGGGAAACAATAAGGAGGTCTACCTTAAATGTGGATGACTAGAAAACCGTATCATATGACGCTCGCGGCCGTATTGGCGGCGTCGGTAACGCTGGCGGGCTGTTCCGGGGGAGACAAGAAGACCGAGGGAACGGGCGGTTCCGGCAAGCCGGGAGAAAACGTAACGATTACCCACTACACCCAGGACGCGCCGGACAAAGCCTACGTGGAGCAGCTCATTCCGGAATTCGAGAAGAAGTTCCCCAACATCAAGGTCAAGGTGGTAAAAGCACCTTACGAGCAATTCGAATCGAAGCTGCAGAGCATGGTAGCCGCCGGCAATTCGCCGGACGTCACTTCCCACTGGGGCGATGCGGGCTTCGCGGAATATTACAACAAAGGCTTGGTCCGCGACATAACGGATCTTCTGAAAGAAGACAACTTCAAACCTTCCGACTATGGAATTTCGGATCATTTGATGGATATCTACAAAGTCAATGGCAAAACTTATGGAATTCCTGTCTATAGTTACGTATCTGTTCTCGTATATAATAAGGATATGTTTGACAAGGCAGGAATTCCGTACCCTCCGTCCGATTATGAAGACAAATCGTGGACATTCGAGAAGATGCAGGAATATGCCAAGAAGCTGACCAAAATATCCAAAAACCTGAACGATACCCAGTACGGCATCGATTGGGGCTGGTCCGAGAGAGATATGAGACCGCTTTATTTCGGCGCCAGCACGTATCCGGAAGAAACGTTTACGAAGAACGGGGGCAACCCGGAGGTTTCCAAATTCAATTCGCCTGAAGTGAAAGACGCTTACCGGACGTTGTTCGATATGATGCACAAAGACAAAAGCATGATCGATCCCGTTACGACCAAAGCTGTCGCGGGCGAAGGCGGAGACCCGTTTGCCGCAGGCAAAGTCGCGATGTCCGTGGGCGGCGCCTGGCTTCTCGCCGGTTCCAACGATTTCGGCTTTAAAGTCGGCGTAGCCGCCGTCCCGGCCGGGAAGAACGAGAAGGCGAGAGACGTGCTGTTCGTCGATCCCCTGTTCATCCTCAAAGACTCCAAGCATCCGAAAGAAGCGCTGGAGTGGATTAAATTCCAGCTTTCCAAGGAAACGCAGGAGAAAGCGGTCGAACTCAGCGGAGGCACGCCGCCGGCGAATTCGCAAGCAGGCGAGAAGTATTTCAGCTACTTCCAGAATATCGATCCGAAAGACCTCAAGAACGTGTACGAAGGCGGCCTGAAGTACGGCGTGGAATCGTGGAACCATATGATTCCGGGTTACGCGGAGCTTAACACGATCATCAAAAACGAAATGGAGCCGATCGAGAACGGCAAAAAATCGGTCGACGAAGTCATGCCGGATCTTGAGAAACACATCAACGACGTTTTGGCGAAAAGGCAGAAAAAATAACACAGTCGGACTCTTGACCAGCCCCGCTGCATGGTGGGATTCCGACGTTGGGAGTTCGATTGGATGAAAATAAGCATATTTGACGTTGCAAAAAGAGCGGGAGTATCGGTGGTCACCGTCTCCCGCGTTCTAAACGACTCGCCTACGGTGAGGGAAAACAACCGGCAGAAAGTGCGCCAGGCTATCAAGGAGCTCGATTACCGGCCCAATTCGGCCGCAAGGAGTTTAGCCAGAGGGAAGACGGGCGTAATCGGTCTTACGCTTACGACTTTGCAGGATTCCCTGTTCGACGGAATCGTCAAGTGCGTGAACGATGCGCTGAAGGAGCACGGCTATTTCCTGGCCCTGTCCATCGGACCGGACACGAGCGATTCCGACTGGGGAGAAGGCAGCAACTTTCTGTATCAGGAAGACAGGGTGGACGGAATTATCGTACTTTCTCCTCTTAAGGAGGAAAACGACGTCCTGGAGTTGAAAAGGAAAAAGATCCCATTTGTACTGGTGGATAACCAGCAGGAAGACATGAGCGCCTCGGTCGTTAACGTCGATAACTATATGGGCGGTTTGGAGGCGACGCGTCACCTGCTGAGTCTCGGGCATACCAAAATCGCGCATATCGCGGGTCCCGAGCTCTACCGGAGCGCCAGGGAGCGGAAACGGGGCTATATCGATGCCATGGCGGAAGCGGGGCATCCCCCGTTTCTTTTGGTGGATTCGGATTTCGATATCCGAAGCGGCTTCGACATCGCCAAGGGCTGGCTGGCGGAGGGCGAAAGGCCGACGGCCGTATTCGCCGCCGACGATTTCATCGCGCTGGGCGTGATCGAGGCTTTCCGCGATGCGGGACTTCACGTGCCGCGCGACCTTTCCGTCATCGGTTACGATGACCAAGCCTTCTCGTCGGCGATTCATCCCCGGCTGACGACAGTCCGTCAGCCCTCCGAGGGGATGGCGCAAGAAGCGGTGAAGCTGCTGCTGAAGATCGTGAACGGCACGCAGAAACGGAATGCTTCGGTGAAGCTGGAGCCGAAATTGATCGTGCGCGAATCCACGGCGTCTCCGGACGGCAGAACACTCAAATAGACAGATAAAACAGGAGCTGTGAAATAGAAGAACAATTGCATGAAACGGGAGATGGAGAACTGTGAACTATTATTTGGGCATGGATGCAGGCGGCAGCAAAACCTATGCGGTTATCGCCGATGAAACCGGACGGGTGGTCGGCACCGGCAGAAGCGGCATGGGGAATCATCAAATTCATCACGACCGGGCGGCCGCGAGCATCGGGGGCGCCGTGGACGAGGCGCTTCGCGAGGCGGGCCTGACGAAAGCGGATATCGCTTTCGCTTACTTCGGGCTGGCGGGGGCGGACCGCGAGATCGACTTCCGCATCCTGCGGAAGCTTCTGGAGCCGATCGGCTTCGCGAACTGGGATCTCGCCTGCGATACCATCGTCGCCATGCGGGCGGGCACCACGAAGCCTTACGGCGTCGTCGCCATCTGCGGCAGCGGCGTGAACTGCTCGGGCATGAACCGGCAGGGCGAAGCCTACCAGTGCGGCGGCTTCACCTACACGTTCGGCGACTTCGGCGGCGGGGGCGGCCTTGCCGTCGAAGCGTTCCGCTCGGTCGTCCGCGCCTGGGACGGACGGGGAGAGCAGACCCTGCTGACGGGACTGGTTCTGGAGCTGCTCGGCTACGAGACGGTCGGAGACATGTTCCACGATTTTCTCGACCATAACAAGTCCGTTCCGCTGGAGCTCGCGAAGCTGCTCTTCACGGCCGCAGGCCAGGGAGATCAGGTTGCCCTCGATATCTTGAAGGAGCAGGGCGAGGAAATCGGTCTCTCGGTCAAGGCGATCGTGAACAAGCTCGGCATGGCCGAAGAAGAGTTCGATGTCGTGCTCGCCGGCAGCGTGCTGATGCGCGGAAACGGCGATTACGTCGAGAAGTATATCGTAGACGCGGCGAAGAAAGCGGCTCCTGCAAGCACGATCCGCCGGCTGGACGCCGAGCCTGTAGTGGGCTCTGTGCTGCTTGCGATGGAACGCGGCGGCTTGACGGTCAGCGAAGAAGTGAGCGAGAAACTGAAGCAGTTAAAAATGTAAACCAAATCGGGGAGTGAGAGAGATGGACAAAAGCTTGAAAATCGTCGTCATCGGTGGAGGTTCCTCTTATACACCGGAAATCGTAGAAGGATTTATTCTGAATTACGACAAGCTGCCGATTCGCGAAATTTGGCTCGTCGACATTCCGCAGGGCGAATGGAAGCTGAACATCGTGGGGAGCCTGGCGAAGCGCATGGTCGAGAAATCCGGCCTGCCGATCCAGGTTCATCTGACGCTGGACCGCCGGGAAGCTCTGCCGGGCGCAGACTTCGTCTCGACGCAAATGCGTGTCGGCATGCTGGAAGCCCGCGCCTGGGATGAGTCCATCCCGCTGAAATACGGCGTCATCGGCCAGGAAACGACGGGACCTGGAGGCATGATGAAGGCGTTCCGGACGATACCGGTTCTGCTCGACATCTGCCGCGATATGGAAGAGCTGTGCCCGGACGCTTGGCTGCTCAACTTTACGAATCCGGCCGGCATGGTAACGGAAGCTATCTCCAAGCACAGCTCCATCAAATCGATCGGCCTGTGCAACGCTCCGATCGGCATGCACAAATGGCTGATGAAAGAATACGACGTTCCGGCGTCGAGCATTTATACCGAGTTTGTCGGTCTTAATCACCTTCACTGGATCACGCAGATCACCGTGGACGGGGAGTCGAAGCTGGAAGAACTCGTCGGCAGCGGCAGCGGATATTCCGCCAAGAACGTGCCCCAAATGGAATGGAACGCAAGCTTTATCCGCGGTCTGGGCGCGGTGCCCTCCTACTATCTCAAGTATTTCTACCTGAAGGATGAAATGCTGGAGGAACAGATTGAGGCATCGAAGAAGGACGGCACGCGCGCCGAGGTCGTCAAACGGGTCGAAGACGAGCTTTTCGAGCTCTATAAGGACCCGGATCTGGCGGAGAAGCCGAAGCAGCTGGAGAAGCGCGGCGGAGCTTACTATTCCGAAGCGGCGGTTAACCTGATGTGCTCCCTTTATAACGACTCAAGGGATATTCAGACCTTGAACGTGCGCAACGACGGCATTCTGGATTTCCTTCCGAACGAGTCGAGTATCGAGGTGAACTGTGTCGTGACCCGGCAGGGACCGATCCCGCTTTCGGTAACACGCGTGCCGGAGGCTGTCAAAGGCCTGATCCATGCCGTGAAAACGTATGAAATCCTCGCGATCGAGGCGGCCGTTACGGGAGACAGAAGCATCGCCCTCCAGGCACTTGCTCATCATCCGCTTATTTCCTCGGTCAATACGGCCGAAAAAATGCTGGACGAAATGCTGGAGCAGAACCGCGCATATCTGCCTAATTTCTTTCCCGCTGCCGAACATTCGAACGTTTAACGGTTTACGGCCCTAATCATTATCGACAAAAGAAAAATCGACAATCGAAGAGACGATTTAGTTGTTGGAATAGAACGAAAGACAGCCGGGATTACCCGGCTGTTTTTTTTTGTGCCCGGAAGTCGACCTTCCAAAAGATTCAAATGAGGAAGAACCCGAAAACGGCTTCTTCTGGGTCCGTAATCCTATGAAACTGCTGGAAGAAGAAGGACATTTTAGGCGAAAAAAAGCACAAAAAGTCATGTAAACGCTTCCTATTAAGCGCTTTCAAGAGATTTATTAAGAAAAGCTAGTGTTTTTTGAAAAAAAGGGAGGATTTTCGGCGTTTTTTGTCGTAAAATTATTTTTACACCGAAAAATTGATATTGTGGGAGTGGACCTCATGCGTGTTCGTTCTTTTCGATTGTCTGATTACAGCTCGATCTCCGGTTTGCTTCAGGAAGCGCTCAGCGATCCTTGTTACAAGGAAACGATGCAGGCGTTTGCCAAGCAGCTGTCGTGGGACGGCGAATTAGTGTTGGTTGCGGAAGAGCAGGATGAGCTGGTTGGTATGGTAATCGGGACCATCGATGATAACAAAGGGTACTATTACCGCCTGGCAGTTGCACCCGGGCATCGTCGCAAGGGAATCGGCAAGGCTTTGATTGAAGGAATGAAGCAGCGTTTTATGCAGCGTAAGGTTAAACGCATTCTTGTCACAGTCGATCATCACAATGAATTGGTGCTGCCTGTTTATGAGTCGGCGGGATACAATCACTCCGATTTTACGAGAACGGCAAACCGGCTCAGCATTGTAAAGAAAGCAAGCATGTAGGGGTCAATTATAGTATAATGAAGGCATATCTTTTTGTCGCTGGCGGACAGGCTCCGCTCCCGGGAGGAAGGTATGCTTTTATTGTAACCACTTCTTTTATGCCGGGAAGAACGGGCTCCGTAGGGAGCTTTTTTAGTCGCTGCGTATTTGTTTTTCTACGCGGGTTCCGGTCGTTTCGTTTCAACCTGATCGAATTTCAAATTAACCGACAATAACAATGAAGTCATGAGCATAAGCTGCATTAGCCGGATGAGACGGTTTATATAGAGGGGCAATTTCAATGGAATCTTTCGAGCATTTTGTCATTAAGAGCTTTAAGCACGACGGTCATCTGCACCGGATGTGGCTGGAGAACTGGAAAGTGCCCCAGCACGAGCTCCATCCCGAACATCAGAGAGAAAACATGAACGTGTTTATCAACAACCAGACGAAAATCCAGGAAGCGGACGGGAAGGAATGGACAAGCCGGATTCCGGGCGTCTCTTTTTTTATACCGGGGGAATGGTACAATATCGTCGCTCTTCTCGAAGAGGGGGGCGTGCGCTACTACTGCAACGTAGCCTCTCCGTTTTACCGGGCGGGCAACGTCATCACCTACATCGACTACGATCTGGATGTGATCCGGATGGCCGGAGGCGACGTTCATGTCGTGGACCGGGAGGAATACGAGCAGCATAAGGCGCTGTACCGGTATCCTCCGCTGGTCGAGTCGAAAGTAAAGGCGGGGCTGGACACCCTGCTGAAGCGAATCGGCAAACAGGGCGCCCCGTTCGGGGACGAAAGCGTCCGCCGATACTATCAGTTGTGGAAGGACAGGGAAACGGAGGCGTGAGGTGACGGATTCCGGGCGGGAACCCCGGTCTTCTTCCGCGCCCGCACCGGAGACGGGCGGAGTGCAGGGAGGCGGCCGCATTTCCGGGAAAAGAAACTGGAGCAGGCTGGGAACTTTCGTTGTCATTATACTGGCTGCTGCCGTTATTCAGCGGTACGGGTTCAACATTTCCGCCGTCCGCGGAATATCGATGGAGCCGACCCTGCATGAAGGGCAGCGGCTTTTTGTGAATAAAACGGCTGCTTGGACCGGGAGTTTCAGCCGGGGAGACGTCGTAGTCCTGAAAGAACCGGATGGGACGGGCACGGAGAAGACCCACCCCTATCTGGTCAAAAGGATCGTGGCTGCGGCCGGTGACCGGCTTGAAATTACGGACGGCCGGGTATTTGTAAACGGGGAAGAACTGAAGGAGCCCTATACGGACGAAAGGATCGGGGACGGCGATTACGGTCCTTTTACCGTAGGAAAAGGTTATTGTTTCGTCATGGGCGATAACCGGCGCAGCGGAGCGAGCCTGGACAGCCGGAGTTTCGGTCCGGCAGCCGTTAGTTTGCTGGTCGGTCGGGCAGAATGGATAGTATGGCCGCCAGACGCTCTGAAAGGTCTCTAGGGAGGCTTTAGGGTCACGAATAAGACCTGAGAAGCAGCTGGCACTTAAAGGGCGCAAACGCAGGAAGAGAGGCCCCGGTTACGCCGTCCGTTAGCAGAGACGACTTGGACGGTTCAACTCAGATGATACGGAAGGAGGGATAGAGCATGCGGATCACACTTGCGGATGCTTCCGAAAGGGAACTGCTCCTGCTTAAGCAGGAAATCATCCAGGCGGCGCCGTCGCTCGGAATCGATAAAATCGGATTCGCTTCGGCGGAGCCTTTTCACGATTTGAAGGATATTCTTCTTCGGCACCGCGAGAAGGGTTACGAATCCGGCTTCGAAGAGCCGGATATCGATAAGCGCGTTAACCCGGACCGCAGCTTCGAAGGGGTCAAATCCATCATCGCTATCGCGGTCGCCTATCCCTCCAAGCTGGTTAACCCTCCACGCTCGGAAGCGGGAGCGTACCGGGGGATGCTGGCCCGGGCCGCCTGGGGCGACGATTACCACCTTGTCCTGCGGGAGCGGCTGAAGCGCCTGGGCGCGTTTCTGGAAGCGCGCGTCGAAGGGGTCCGGTTTATGGACATGGTCGACACCGGAGCTCTCGTGGACCGCGCCGTGGCCGAGCGTGCGGGAATCGGCTGGGTCGGCAAAAACTGCGCCGTCATAACCCCCGAGTGGGGTTCCTGGGTTTACCTCGGCGAATTGCTTACAAATCTTCCTTTCCCCGCCGATACTCCTATTATGGACCAGTGCGGGGAATGCCGGATTTGCATCGACGCCTGCCCGACGGGAGCGCTTGTCGGGCCCGGGCAGCTGAACTCCAGCCGGTGCATCTCCTTCATCACGCAGACGAAGGGGACGATTCCGGACGAGTTCAAGGAGAAGATCGGGAACCGGCTGTACGGATGCGATACGTGCCAGATCGTCTGCCCGGTGAACAAGGGCAAGAACTGGACGCATCACGAGGATCTCCAGCCGGATCACGAGGTCGTGAAGCCGCTGCTGATCCCGCTTCTCACCATGGGCAACCGGGAATTCAAGGAGCGCTTCGGAAGAAGCTCGGCGGCCTGGAGGGGGCGCAAGCCCATCCAGCGCAATGCGGTGCTCGCGCTGGGCAATTTCAAGGACCGGTCGGCCGTTCCGGTGCTCGCATCCCTGCTCAAGGACGATCCGCGTCCGGAGCTTCGGGCCACGGCGGCCTGGTCGCTCGGCAAGATCGGAGGCGAGGCGGCGCTGGAAGCCGTGCTCCGGGCGCAGCGCAGCGAACGCGACGAAGCGGTGCTTGCCGAGCTGGACAATGCGGCGCGGAAGCTCGGCGGGCTTTCGCCAAGCGGCGGCGATCCGGCCGCGCCAGAAGCCGGCGGGCCGCAGGCGGACGGCGCCGGAACGGCACCCGCTGCGGAGTAGCCGCCGTGCGTTAAGCCCGGGGCGTGCTGCCGGAAGCGCCGACAGCCAACTACCACAAGCGGAGGGATGCGTAATGGACGACAGCGGCAGAGGAACGGTCACGACGGCAGGGGAATCTGTCTATATAGAAACCGATACGCTGGATTCTCCAATCGGCCCTATGCTTCTCGCCAGGACGGAGACGGGACTCTGCGCGATCGAATTCGGGAGCGGGCCGGAAGCGTTCCGCAAGCTGGAGCAATGGACGGACCGCTGGATTCCGGGCGGCACCCTTGTTCCGAGTCCCGGAGGACTCCGGGAAATCAGAGAACAGCTTGAAGAGTATTTCAGCGGACAGAGACGCTCGTTCGACCTCGCATTCGATCTGCGGGGGACGGAGTTTCAGCTCCGGGTCTGGAAGGCGCTGCTGTCCGTTCCGTACGGAGCTACCGCTTCTTATAAAGACATCGCCGCCGCCATCGGATCGCCTCAGGCGGTCAGGGCGGTCGGCGGGGCCAATAACCGCAATCCGGTCCCGATCGTCATCCCGTGCCACCGCATTATAGGCGCAGGCGGGCAGCTGGTAGGATACGGGGGCGGACTTCCCGTCAAGACGGCCCTGCTTGAGCTAGAGGGCTGGTCGCCGGCGGATGTCCGGCATACATCGAAGAATCGGGAGTGGAAAGCATGAAATATGTTCCTATTGATTCCATAGAACCGGGACAATATCTGGGAAAGACGATTTTTACGGCGTCCGGGGCGGTTATGCTGGCCGAGGGGGTTCAGCTTACCGTTTATATGATTAATACGCTGAGACGCATCGGGGTTTCCATGCTCTATATCCAGGATCAGGAGACGGACGATATCGAAATTCCCGAAGTCGTCAGCGAGGAAACGAAGCGGATCGTCATCCGGCAGATGCTGGACACCTTCGATTCCATCCGGTCCGGTAAAGACTTCAATACACGCCACATGAGCAAAAACGTGGATACGCTGCTGGACGAAATTTTAAAAAACAAGGACGTTCTGATCCAGCTGACGGATATCCGTACGAAAGACAATGACATGTACCTGCATGCCCTTAACGTCTGCATGATTTCCATACTGATCGGGATCAATATGAATTTGAATCCGCAGCAGCTGAAAGAGCTGGCTATCGGCGCGTTGCTTCACGACGTAGGCAAGCTGGACCGGATTACGGACGACGAAGCCAAGGACGACCGGCTTCATCATACGTGGAGAGGCTTCGAGCTGCTTAAAGCCAAGCGGGAATACAGCCTGCTTATCTCGCATGTCGCGTTCCAGCACCACGAAACGCCCGACGGGCTCGGCAAGCCGCGCAGACTCCTGGGAGAACAGATTCATCTGTACGCGAAGATCGTCAGTGCGGCCGATACCTATGACAATCTCCTTCAAGGCAGCGGCCTGGACGCGGGGCTGCTCCCCCATGTGGCGATCGAGCACATGATGGCTATGGCGGGTACGAAGCTGGACAGGGACATCCTGATTCACTTCCTGCGCACCGTATCGGTCTATCCGACGGGGATTTCCGTCCGTCTGTCCACTCGTGAAACGGGTGTCGTGGTCGGCCAGCACCGGGGCTTGCCGGGCCGTCCGGTGGTCCGCATCATCAAACAGGGCGGCGGCAAAGAGTACGATGTGAAGGAAATGGATCTGGCGAAACACACCACGCTTTTTATCGAACACGTGTTGGCCTGAGAAGCTTGGATTTTCGGCTTTATAATGCTATGATGAGTTTGACTGAAAACAATTTTTGAACGCAGGGGGAAAAGCAGGATGTGGCAAATTATCATTCCGATTCTGACCTTGATAGCGGGACTGGTCGGAGGCTTTTTTATCGGAGTGTTCTATCTCCGTAAGCAGCTCGAATCGATGCAGAACAATCCGGAAATGATCCAGAAGATGGCTAAGCAGATGGGCTACAACATGAACAAGCAGCAAATGAACAAAGTGCAGACCATGATGAAGAACCAGAACCTGACCAGCAAAAAGCCGAATAAAAATGCAAGATCCAAATAAAAAATCCGCATGAAAGCGGCCGGGAATCCTGTTTCACAGGCTGCTCGGCCCTTTGAGTAGAACGGACCAGTATTATCCAGAGGTGGTTGGCTTATGCCCAGCAACAAAGACAAGATTATCGCTGCTGCCATGGAACTTTTTCACGAACAAGGCTTTCAGGCTACGGGTCTGGAAGAAATTCTCTCCCGGTGCGGCGTGGTGAAAAGCAACTTTTACTACCATTTTAAGAGTAAGGAAGAGCTCGGCCGGCAAGTCATTCAGCAGAAGATCGCGCTGATGGAGGAGCAGATATTCGGGCCGTCGCTGGGCAACCGGGCGCTCGGGCCGAAAGAGAGGCTGGGACGGCTGTTCCGCCTCATGCAGGTCTCGGCGGAAGAGCATGATTGCCGCAGGGGATGCTACATCGGCAACCTGGTTCTTGAATTGGGGGACCGGTACGAAGAACTGCGCCGTTTGCTGGTGGATTTTCTCGAAGACATAGAGAATAGAATCGAAGCCTGCCTGCAGGAAGGGGCAGCTAATCAAGAGATCAACCTTCATGGCATGAAAGCCAGGGAAACGGCCGTTGCGCTGACCGCATTGCTGCAGGGCGGCATGCTTCTCGGCAAAGCGCACCGCAGCAGTTTCGCGCTGCAGTACGGCGGCAAGCTGGTGAAACATATCATAGGGAACGGATCGGAAGGAGAGCAACATGCCGGCTAAAGAATACAAAAACACGAAAGTCGCGGATAACCGCGAACAGATTGAAGGGCATATCCGGGAAATACTTCGTCTGATCGGAGAGAACCCGGAACGCGAGGGGCTGCTGGATACTCCGGCGCGTGTAACCCGGATGTACGAGGAGATCTTCGCCGGATATGAGGCGGATTTTCGCGACGTACTCGGCGTAACCTTCGATGAGCAGCACGAGGAACTCGTCATCATCAAAGATATCGTCTATTACAGCCAGTGCGAGCATCATATGGCGCCGTTTTTCGGCAAAATCCACGTGGGCTACATTCCGAGCGGAAAGATAGCGGGCCTCAGCAAATTCGCCCGTCTGGTTGAAGCCATCACGCGCAAATTGCAGGTGCAGGAGCGCATTACTTCCCAGATCGCCAACACGCTCGATGAGGTGCTGGAGCCGCACGGCGTTATGGTCGTCGTGGAAGGCGAGCATCTGTGCATGTGCTCCCGCGGCGTGAAGAAGCCCGGCAGCAAAACCGTCACGTCGGCCGTACGCGGCTCGTTCCGGACGGATTCCGCTTTGCGGGCGGAGTTTTTATCGCTGATTAAGTAGTTGGCGGAAAAATGCGAGCGAACCTGCCGGACCGCTGCGGGAAAGTCAGGCGAACGTCTGATCCAAGCAATCGCAGGCAAAACAAAGTAAATAAGAATTTCGGCCCAACCGAAATTCAAATAGCAAGAAGGACAGTCTTAAAAAGGCTGTCCTTTTTTGTTATGTGCACAGTCCTAAATACAACTAAAAACAACAAAATAAAATTAAACACACAATCTTTACTTGTATTTAATCATGAGTTTACAAAACTTCTTTACCATAACAACTGTAAGAGAAATGAATCCAAACGCAGCTTATTCCATTTTACAAATTCGAGAGGATGAACGACGGTCATGAAAAAAACAGCTTCACTTTGCCTGACTCTTCTTATGGCGATTTCCCTGCTGGCAGGCTGCGGTAAAAGCGGCAGCGAAGCGGGCGCCGCGACCAAACCCCCGGAAAAGGCAGGCAGCAGCGAGGGCTCTTCCCAATCGGGCGCTCTGAAAGGCGACCTGACGGTGTACACCGCACTGGAAGACGACCAGATTAAAGCTTACCTCGAATCGTTCAAAAAAACGAACCCGGATGTAAAGGTAAATATCGTCCGGGATTCGACGGGCATTATCACGGCCAAGCTGCTGGCCGAGAAGGATAACCCGCAAGCGGACGTCGTCTGGGGCGTAGCGGCGACAAGCCTGCTTGTGCTCGATCAGAACGGCATGGTGGAGGGCTACTCGCCCAAAGGGATCGAACGTGTCTCCCCGATGTTCAAGAGCACCGGTACTCCGGCGAAATGGGTGGGTATCGACGCGTGGGAAACGGCTTTTATCGTCAACACGAAGGAACTCGAGAAAAAGAAGCTTCCGGTTCCGAAGACTTACCAGGATCTAATCAAGCCCGAATACAAAGGCATGATCGTGATGCCTAACCCGGCTTCCTCGGGAACGGGGTTTTTCGATGTAACGGGCTGGCAGCAGCTCTACGGCAAAGGTCCTTCCTGGGAGTTCATGGACAAGCTTCATGACAATATCGCCGTCTACACGCACTCCGGTTCCAAACCGGCCAAGATGGCGGCTGCCGGAGAATACCCGATCGGCATCTCGTTCGGTTACCGGGGCATTCAGGAGAAGAAGAAAGGCGCGCCGGTTGAGGTTGTTTTCCCGCAGGAAGGCTCCGGCTGGGATGTGGAAGCGAACGCCTTGATGAAGAAAGCGGCGATCAAGCCCGAAGCGAAGGCGTTCCTGGACTGGGCGATCGGCGACGAGGCGATGAAAGCCTACAACAAGAACTATGCAATCATCAGTGTGAACGACGGTTCCGGCACGATACCGGAAGGCTACTCCAAAGATCCGCTCAGCCAGCTCATCAAATACGACCTGAACGATGCGGCGAAGAATAGAGACAGTATTTTGAAAGAGTGGGAAAAACGCTATAACGCCAAGAGCGAGCCCAAATCCTAAAATAAAGCGGTAATCCCGCTTGCGGCAACAAGCCAGAACCGTTAAGCCGGCAGCCGGAAGGAGAGGAACACATGAATCAGGCACACTTATCGATCCGGGGGATCCGCAAGACATTCGGTTCTTTCACGGCCTTGGACAGCATTCACCTGGATGTCCGCAAAAATGAATTCGTCTGCCTGCTCGGCCCCAGCGGCTGCGGCAAAACGACGCTGCTCCGCATCATTGCCGGGCTGGAGCACCCGGACACGGGCACGGTATCGGCAGGAGGAAAAGACATCACCGCTCTTCCTCCGGCTCAACGGAATTTCGGCATGATGTTCCAGTCCTATGCCTTGTTCCCGAACATGACGGCAGCGCAGAACATCGCGTTCGGCCTGAAGAGCAGGAAGCTCGGCAAACTCGATATCGCCGAGAAGGTGAGAGAATCGCTGGACTTGGTGGACCTCTGGGAGATGAGGGATAAGTACCCGTCCCAGCTCTCGGGAGGCCAGCAGCAGCGTATCGCGTTGGCGCGCGCCGTCGCGCTGTCCCCGGACTTCCTGCTGCTGGATGAGCCGCTGTCGGCGCTGGACGCCAAGGTGCGGCATAAGCTGCGCGGAGAAATCCGAGCGCTGCAGGAGAAGATCGGCGTCACGACCATCATGGTGACGCACGACCAGGAGGAGGCGCTGACGATGGCGGACCGCATTGTGGTAATGAACAATGCGGAGGTCGCACAGATCGGCACGCCGAGAGAGGTTTACGAACGGCCGGCTTCGCCGTTCGTAGCCGATTTCATCGGCGCGATCAACTTCCTGGACGGAGCCGAGCTCCAGGGAAGGGGCTTGCGCGGCGCCGGCGGCATGATGGCGGTCCGGCCCGAGCACATCGGCGCCGAAGAGCCCGGTTCGCGCGGCGGTATACCGGCCATCGTCCGCGGCATCGAATTCCGCGGACCTTTCTATCACGTCATGCTGGACGTACTGGGCAGCGGCGGGGAGCCGCTGGGACGCCCGATGACGATTCACGTGTCTGCCCAGCATTATCAGCAGTTGGGCCTCGAGAAGAATAAGAAGCTGTCGCTCCGCCTGCCGGAAGAACGGCTGATCGCGTTCGAGCCCCAGGCCGCAGCGAAGTAAGAGAAAGGAGTCCTTGTCATGATGATCGTACGCAGGGTGCAGGGCGCCGCCAGAGACCTTCGCTCCAGTCTTACGGGAACGGGAGGGAGGATCAGGCGCCGGCACGGCAAAGAGGAGCGGATACAGCAGGCTCTGATCGCCCTCATGATCGCGGTGCTGGCCGTTACGGTGCTGCTGCCCCTGATCGGGTTGTTTTCCAAAGCGTTTTACGATAAAACGGGGCAGTTCGCGGGTCTGGAAAACTTTGTCGTGTATTTCACGACACCGGCCCTTCTCCGTTCGCTCCTTCATACCTTGAACGTGTCTTTACTCACTACAGTCATCTCAGTCGGTCTCGCGTTCTTGTATGCGTATGCGTTGACCCGCACGGATATCAAAGGAAGGACGCTTTTCCGCTATATCGCGCTGCTTCCGCTTTTTGCCCCGACGATGATGCACGGCATCGGCCTTATTTATTTGTTCGGCAACCAGGGGCTGGTGACGACCGGTTTGTTCGGTCTTCTGCCCGCCGGTCTGGATATCGGCCTGTACGGCCCGGTCGGAATCGTACTGGCGGAAGTGGCGTACACCTTTCCCCAGGCGATGATGATCATGCTCGTGTCGCTGGCTGTCACCGACAACCGGCTGTACGAAGCGGCCGAAACGCTTGGGGCGGGGAAGTGGAGAACCTTTCTGAGCGTGACGCTGCCCAGCGTGAAATACGGCGTCATCAGCGCTCTGTTCGTCTGCTTTACGATGAGCTTTACGGATTTCGGCGCCCCGAAAATCGTTGGGGGCAATTACAATGTGCTTGCAACGGATATTTACAAGCAGGTGATCGGCCAGCAGAACATGACGATGGGCGCGGCCGTAGGCATCCTGCTTACACTGCCGGCTATTCTGGCTTTTGCGGTGGACCGTTTCGTGGAACGCAGGCAGAAGGCGCTCGTTTCGTCCAAATCGGTTCCCTATCGGATTCAGAAAGGAAGCTGGCGCAACGCCGTGTTTTACATGATTTGCAGCTTGATCGGGGGTGCCATCCTGCTCCTGCTCGGCGCCGTAATTTTCGCTTCCGTGATTAAGGTGTGGCCCTATGATTTATCGTTTACGTGGAATCATTTCGATTTCACATCCGTGGCCGGCGAAGGGCTGGCTCCTTTCTGGAACAGCATGCAGGCGGCTCTCTATACCGCTTTGATCGGTACGGCGCTTACATTCATTTTCGCTTATCTAATTGAAAAAGTGCGCCACTGGCACGCTCTGCGGCAGTTTGCTTATTTCCTGTCGATTCTGCCGCTCGCGCTGCCGGGAATGGTGATCGGGCTTGCTTTTATCTTCTTCTTCAACCGGCCGGACAATCCGCTGAGCGGGATTTACGGCACCATCTGGATCGTCGTTCTGGCCAACATCGTGCATTTCTACGCCGTCCCTTTTATTACGGCGACAGCCGCACTCAAGAAGCTGGACAAAGAATTCGAGACGGTTTCGGAATCGATGCGGGTCCCGTTCTACCGGACATTCGCACGGGTCACGGTCCCCATGTCCCTGCCGGCTGTTCTGGAAATGTTCGTTTATTACTTTGTGAATTCCATGGTAACCGTGTCGGCAGTCGTGTTTCTGTACTCCGCCGATTTCAAGCTGGCTTCGGTAGCCATTGTCAATATGGACGATGCGGGGGATACCGCCCCGGCCGCCGCTATGTCCGTCCTTATTCTGCTGACCAACATTGTCGTGAGGATCGGCTATGAGCAGCTTACGAAAGTGATGAGAAATCGGGCTTCCGCCTGGCAGCGGAAATAATTTTTTTAACAGACTTGACCGTTAACACGCTCTACTATAAACGTCCTTACTTCTTATTTCATCAAACCGAAAGCGGAGCCGGATAGGCGGATGAGCCGCCACGGCCCGTTACCAGGAGGAGACTTGACATGATCAAAGCCGTCATTATGGACTGGGCAGGCACGACTGTAGATTACGGCTGCTTTGCTCCCTTGAACGTTTTTATAGAAATATTCCGCCGCAAAGGCATTGAAATTACGCAGGAGGAGGCGCGGGAGCCGATGGGGCTTCTGAAGTGGGATCACATCCGTGAAATTACGAAAATGCCTCGCGTGGCCGACCTTTGGGAACAAAAATTCGGCAGCCGGCCGGACGACCGCGACGTGGATGCCCTGTATGCGGATTTCGAGCCGCTCTTGTTCGCCTCGCTGTGCAATCACTGCGAACCCGTTCCTGGCGCGGTGGATCTGATGAGAAGGCTGCGCGAACGCGGGATCAAGATCGGGTCGACCACCGGCTATACCGAAGAAATGATGGACATCGTTGTGGAGGAGGCCGGCAAAAGAGGCTACCGTCCCGATGTGCTCGTGACGCCTACGGAAATGCCTGCGGGCCGTCCGTATCCCTGGATGATCTACGAGAACTGCATCCGTCTCGGCGTTTACCCGCTGCATCATGTCGTGAAAGTCGGAGATACCTTGAGCGACATCCGGGAAGGTCTGAATGCAGGCGTCTGGACGGTCGGGGTTGTGCTCGGCAGCAGCGAGCTCGGAATGAGCGAAGCGGAGGTATCCGCCTGCCCGCCGGAAGAATTGAAGCGCAGATGCGAGGAAGTGCGCGGGAGATTTTATGAAGCCGGAGCCCACTATGTGATTGAATCCGTCGGTAAGCTGGATGCGGTGCTGGAACTAATTGAGGCGAGTCTGAAAGCCGGTGCGGTCGCCCCTGCGGGCACGGCTGTATCTGCGCCGGAAGGTGTACGGCATGCATAAGGGGGAAGCGGAAATGGTACAGACGGACACCATGTACTCGGCGATGCCGGACAACGAATACCTGCTGCTGACGCCGGGGCCGTTGACGACGACGAAACGCGTCAAAGCGGCCATGCTGCGGGACTGGTGTACCTGGGACCGGGATTATAACGGACTGGTCCAGGATATACGCGCCCGCCTCGTCGCTTTGGGTGCAGGACGTGCGGAAGGCTACACCTGCGTGCTGATGCAGGGCAGCGGAACGTTCTGCGTGGAGTCCGTCATCGGCTCCGTTATCCCGCAGGGAGGCAAGCTGGCCGTGCTGACGAACGGGGCTTACGGCGACCGTATCGCCCAGATGGCACGCGTACTCGGCATCGAGATGGCCGTTCTCGATTCGGGAGAGCTCAGCCCGGTCAATCCCGGCGAGCTGGAGGAACTGCTTCGGCGGGATGAGGCGATTACCCACGTGGCGGTCGTTCATTCGGAAACGACGACGGGCATGCTGAATCCGATAGCCGAAGTAGGCGCCGCAGCCAAGAAATACGGCAAAACCTTTATCGTCGATGCCATGAGCTCTTTCGGCGGCATTGAAATGGACATGAGCGAGCTCAATATCGACTTCCTGATCAGCAGTGCCAACAAGTGCGTTCAGGGCGTTCCGGGCTTCGGCTTCGTGCTGGCCCGCACGGAGGAACTGAAGCGCTGCGAAGGGCAGGCAAGGTCCCTGTCGCTGGATCTGTATGACCAGTGGAACACGATGGAACGCCAGTCGGGCAAGTGGAGATTTACATCTCCCACGCACGTGGTCAGAGCTTTTCACGAAGCGCTGAAAGAGCTGGAGGACGAGGGCGGCATCCAGGCCCGCTGCGAACGTTACACCGAGAACCAGCGCACGCTGGCCGAAGGGATGGAAGCGATCGGGTTCCGGCCGCTGCTGGACCCGTCCGTGCAGTCTCCTTTTATTACTTCTTTTTACTATCCCGATTCAGCGGACTTCACGTTCCTTGCCTTTTACGAGGAATTGAAAAAGAACGGGTTCGTCATTTATCCCGGTAAAATATCCACCGCCCAGACTTTCCGAATCGGATCGATCGGCGATATTCATCCGGCCGATATGCGGCGGCTTGTACGCACAATAGCGGACGTCACAGGGGGCACTGCGGTAACGGCGGCTCCAGCCCGGAACTGAGGCGGGAGAGCGCGGGATTTAAAGCGAACGAGACAAGCGGAATGATCACTTGCGGGGAGGATTCGTCATGAAAGTATTTTGTCTGGGCGGAGCGGGCCGGATTTGCAGGGAAGCGATCCTGGATCTTGTCCAGTATTCCGTTTTCGAGCAAATTACGGTCGCCGATTTTAACGAAGAGGAAGGACGCAAGGTCGTGCGGGAGCTGAACGATCCGCGTGTGGATTTCATAAAAGTGAACGTCTATGACAAAGAAACGACCGTCGCGCAGATGCGGGGCTACGATATCGTCATGGACGGTACGGCGATCACGCTCAACGGCTTGTCAACGGCGTGCATAGCGGAAGCGGGCTGCCACGGCATCAACCTGAACGGCTTCGGGGACGAAGACGCTTCGGCGGCTCTGTTCGAGCGGTACGGCAAAACCTGCGTACCCGGCTTCGGCATGACCCCGGGCGTCACCCAGATGATGGCGATGCACGCCGCTTCGCAGCTCGATACGGTGGATACCGTCCGCGTCAGCCACGGGTCTTACCGGCCGATCGCTTTTTCGAGGTCCATTACGGAAACGACGACCTATGAGTACGATCCGAACCTTCCGGGCCGGGTCGTGTACGAAAACGGGCAATTCATCCAGGTGCCGCCGTTTGCGCGTCCCCGTGAAATCCGGCTCCCCGAGCCTTACGGCACGTCGGTTCAATATATCATCCCGCATGCCGAAACAAAAACGCTGGCAAAGGCTCTGGCGAAGAAAGAAGTCCGTCTGATCGAAGTCCGCGGTACTTGGCCGCAGCCGAATATGAGACTCGTCCAGGCTCTTTATGAGTACGGGTTTATGCGCAATGACAGGATACGGGTCAACGGCGCGGAAATCGGCATCATGGACTGCATCAGCGAATATTTGTACCACTCCCGCGAAGGTTCGGAGACGGAGCTGTACGGTTACGCGCTGCATATCGAAGTCATCGGCGTTAAAAACGGCGTGCCGATGCGGCTGACGCTTACGCATACGCATCCGGTCTCCGACGGCTCCGTGCCGGGCTGGGAAGGGCTTCGCGCCTACACCCGCAATGTGGGCATCCCGATGGCCATTGCGGCCGTCATGATCGCGGAAGGCCGGGTCAACGGCGCGGGCATCCTGACGCCGGAAGAAGCTTTCGAGCCGCAGGCGGTCTTCGCCGAGCTGGAGAAGCGGGGCATCCGCATTCATCAGGACACGGAAGTGTTGATGGAACGGGAGCCGGTCCAGGCATGAGCGCATCGATATCTTTCCACTTCGTTCTGCTCGGCTGCGCAGTTGATTTTGCACGAAGGCACAGAATAAAACACGAACGGCCGATCATCAAGCGGCTGACCGTATTGATTGATCCGTCCGGAATTCATCATGGGTGCCGTATCCATAAAAGGCTGTCGCCCTTCCGCAAGGTTGGGTATAATGAATCCGGAAACTATCACAGAACCGAAAGAACGGAGGCGGGCATGTGTCTCTAGTAGGGGAAGAACGCAAGGAACACATCCTCCACTTGCTCAATCTTCACAATAAAGTCCGGACACACGAACTGGTGGAGCATTTCGAAGTTTCCTCGGAAACGATCCGGCGCTATCTGGAGGAGCTGGAGCAGGAAAACAAGCTCAAGCGCGTGTACGGCGGAGCGGTCAAGTTTGACTTGATGAGGGAAGAACCTTCTCCCTTTAACCGGGAAGTCACGAAAGCGGAGGAGAAGAAGCGAATCGGCCGGGCGGCGGCCGCGATGGTCCGGGACAACGACGTGATCGTCATCGACGACGGAACGACGACCCTGCAGATGATCAATTATTTGGCGAATACGCGGAATCTGACCGTTCTGACGCCGTCGGTGCCCGCCTTGTCTCTGCTTATCGAATACAAGAACAAAGAAATGTTCTCCGGGGACATTTATTTTATCGGGGGCAAAATCAATGCGAAGCATTACCGTGCATCCGGATCGGTAGCCGAGAGTATGATGGAATCCTTCTACGTGGACAAAGCGTTCGTGGCCGTCGACGGGCTTCACCCGCAAAGCGGGTTAACGAGCTACGATGCCGAGCGGGGGCTTCTCGTCCGGAAGTTTATGGAACATGCGGCCCAGACAGTCGCGCTGATGGATCATACGAAGAACGGCAAGACGCACTTCTACAAAATTTCGGATCTGAAAGAAATCCACACGGTTATTTGCGATACGGAGCATCCACCCGAGTGGAACGGGGATTTCGAGGCGATAGACACGAAGTGGATTGTGGCGGAATAACCCGCCAGGACGGCGCGCGGTGTTAGGCGTCGCATGACGGGGGTCAACTACATGCAGGAATAAGGGAAGCTGGCTCTGTAAGCCGTCCCCCTTCTCAAGAAGGTCTTGTCCCAAAAAGTGTTCGCACGGTAGGGCGGTATCTCCAATGGAAAACGAAAAGATCTCAAACCCACCGCAAGGTGGAGATGAGATCTTTTTTTATAGAAACATTTGATTGAAGTGGGGCGCGTAAAATCAAAATTGACTTTGTAACGGCCCCTTCGCCGCTTAATAGGGAAGCCAGGTGAGCTTGCTGGCGGGCTCGAATCGTTCATTGACATGATCCCAGTTGACGACTTTCCACCAGTCTTCGATGTATTTGGCCCTGTTGCTTTTATGTTTGAGGTAATAAGCGTGTTCCCACACGTCAAGCACCAGCAAAGGAATAACGTCCCATTGGGACAGGTTCTGGTGTTTTTCCGCCTGCAAAATTTCAAGCCGGTGACTGCGCGGGCTCCAGACCAGAATAGCCCATCCGCCGCCCTCCACTTTCTTGGCGGCTTCGGTGAACTGCTTCTTGAACCGGTCGAAGCTGCCGAACGATCTGTTGATTTCAGCGGCAATGGGACCGTAGGCTTTCCCGCCGCCGTTCGGTTTCATGATGTTCCAGAAAATCGTGTGCAGGTAATGGCCCGCGCCGTTGAAAGCCAGCTCCCGCTCCCAATGCTTGACGAGATCGAAGTCTCCGCTGTCGCGGGCTTTCGCCAGCATCTGCTCAGCTTTGTTGAGATCATCGACATAGGCTTTGTGATGCTTGTCGTGATGCTCGCGCATGGTCGCCTCGTCGATATGAGGCTCCAGAGCGTTGTAAGCGTACGGCAGGGGAGGAAGCTTGTGCCCGCCTATCGGCACGGGCTTGTAGGGCGACAGAGCCGGAACGGTCTGCCCCTGCCCCGACGTATATGCCGGAGGCGGCGCTGCACCGCTCTGCGCCGCCATATCGCTTAGGGGCGGACGATCGCCTTCCGTGCGCGTGTCCCAGGGGCCTTCCGGCCCGACAGGTCCGATCCCCGCGCCGGGATAAGCGGACGGTCCCGGCGTGTAGCTCGCCGGAGGACCGGGCACCCCGACGCCGAAGCCGGGAGGCACGCCCGTTCCGGGTGTGGGGCCCACGCCCGGCGGGACGGGGAAGCCCGGGCTGCCGGATGAGTAGCCCGGAGGGGTATACCCGGGGTATCCGACGGGATCGGGGCCGTCCGAATCGTGGCCGGGGACGGGCACGCTGTAGATCCCGTACGGTCCCGGGCCGGTCCCGGGACCGGCTCCTCCGCCCGCCTTCCCCGCCGTGCTGACGCCTTCCAGCGAGCTGCCGGCTCCGCCGATGGAGGTACCGGGCAAGTCATGGCCGTCCGGGTTGTTCTCGGACCTGCCGAAGCCCGCCCCGGGCAAGATTACGCCGCCCGGCCCGTAATAGCCGGGAGCGCCCCATGCCCCGGGCGCTCCCCACGCTCCGGGAGCGCCGCCCGGACTCCCGGGCGCCCCGAAAGCGCCCGGACCGTCCCCGGCTTGGCCCGCGTAGCCGCCAAGGCCCGAATGAGCGCCCGGCGGCCATTGGCCCGGTACGCCGAAGCCCCAGCTCCCCGTACCGTAGGGGCTGCCCTTCTGGGCGGTTTCAAGGCCTTTGAGCGTGCCGAGGAAATACTCCGACTCGCGGATAATATGCTCGATGACCGTTTTGACAACGGGATTCGAGCTGACGGGTTTGCTTTCTTTTTCTACAATCTGCAAAAATTCGATGAATTGAACCGATTGTTTGGTGGAGACATCAATGAGCTGCCGCAACTGCTGCTGAAGGAAGGGATCGGTGGGATTTTGGGTGCGGATCGCCCATTCTACCCATTGTACGGCTGCCGCCTCCGTCTTGGCGAAAACTTCCTCCCACTCCTTGAGCGCCTGCACATAGGCGGGCTCCAGCGCAGGGACCAGTTCGCGGATAACGACGGTATGTTCCTTCTCCTGGGTTTTCCAGAAACGGATTTCTTCTAAAATTCTAAGCGGCATCAAGCTGCCGTAGACCGAAAGCATTAGGACTAACCTCCCCGGAATCAACGTTATTCCTATCTTTATTCAAGGGAGGGATTGGCCTATTCTACTTACATTTCAACAAAACCCGATTCCGAAAGCTGGGGGCGGGAGATTGTTTTCAGGAACCCGAAGGTGCGGGTGATATATTCGTCGGGTTTCGCCGAGTAGATCAGTTCGTGTTTGCCGGTCGGAAGCACCCAGTAGTTGCTGAACACGTTGTGCTGATTTTTATAGACCTGTTCGGCAATTTCATGCGGGGCCCGTTCATCTTCATCGCCGTGAATGAAATAAATCGGCATCGGATATTCATGAGTAGTGACGGCCTGATACGGAATCTGATTCATGTTAACCCCGTTAAGAAGCGGGAAAAATACACGGACAAGAGGGAGCGAAGGGAATTTAGGAATATTTACATACTGTTTCATATTATGATAAAGCGTGTCGGGATTGAGCAGGAATGTACTGTCCAGAATCATGCCGTCGATATCTTTGGTCTGCAGGGCGGCCTGGAGGGCTGTGCCCGCTCCCATGGAGAAGCCCCATACATAGACGCGCTCGGAGCCTTTTCCTTTAATATAATTAACGGCTCCAAGAAGCTCTTTGGATTCCTGGATACCGGCCGTAACGATCCGGTCGTTTTCGGGATGGACGTAGCCGTAATCGAACATCAGCACGTTGTATCCGCTGTCATGAAGCTTTTTGGCAAGAGAATAGATGGGGACCCACAGTTCTTCGCGGTTGCCGCCGTACCCATGCGAGAAAATGACCGTCTGGGAGGAAGCTTGTGCCGTCGGAATATACCAACCGCTAAGCGTGCTGCTGCCGTTCGAGCTGGGAAACGTAACGTTCTGGTAAGGCAGACCGACCGCTTTCGCAGGGTTCGAGCTTAACGGCGCAATGGTAGGCCGAGCCAGCGTCCAGGCGATAAAACCGTGGAAGCCGAGGATCAGACTGGAACATAGCACGAAGAAGCAGAGAAGAGAAAGCAGGACAGCCTTCTTGCGTCGCGAAAACGATTTAACCGGAATATGATCCAGCGGTGCGGGTTGAAGGGGAGTCGAGTTAACGGGATGCATGCTCATATAGGTTCCCTCCTTTGGAGAATGGGTCTTTGTAGGAGAATTTAGTTAGTAGGAACCTGAATAATTAGAAGGTTTATAATTAACTAAATATTCTGAAAAGGACCTCGTGGTACTCTTATATTATGTCAACTTACACACTTCGTCAATATGTGCAACACAATGTTAATTGTCTTGTAATCTCGCTGTAATACAAGGCTTTCGGGCGGTTTTTTCCTTTGCCTTTCGGGGGTACATCAAGTATAATAAAAGAAACAGAGTTTCACTATGTGAAACAAAAATAGGCGGTGGTGAAACCCGATGGAGGAAGCAAAATCGACCGTCCGCGCCGTGGAACGGGCACTGGATGTACTCCTGTGTTATACCGACGCAACCGAACTGACGTTAACGGAGATTTCATCCAAAGTCTCTTTGCATAAAAGCACGGTTTACCGTCTCCTTGCGTCCCTGGAGGCGAAGGGATTCCTTGTGAGGGAGTCCGACGGAGACAAATACAGGCTCGGCTTCAGCATCTGGGAACTTGCCGCGCATATGTCCCAGAGCGACGACCCCGGCATGATCCTGCTGCCGGAGATGGAACGCTTGCGCGATCAGGTGAACGAGACGATCTCGCTGTACGTGCGAGACGGCCGGGAACGCGTACGTGTCCAGGCCGTGCAGAGCAACCACGCGATCCGGCGGGTCGCGCCGATCGGTGCGAGAATGCCCCTGTTTGTCGGGGCATCGAGCAAGATCCTTCTCGCCTTCGGCGAGGCGGAGGTGCAGGAACAGGCGATGCTGGAGGCCGAGCTTGCGGGCATCCTGCGGGAACCGTTCCTGCAGCAGCTTCACGAGACGCGGAAGGCGGGCTACGCCACCAGCGTCGAGGAGCGCGAACCGGGAGCGGCGGCGCTTGCCGCTCCGGTGTTTAACCGCGCGGGCAAGCTCGTGGCCGCGCTGGCGGTGTCGGGGCCGTCCAACCGGCTCACGCTGGAAGCCATGCTGGAGCAGGCTCCAGTCGTGATGGAGGCGGCCCGGCGGATGGGCACCATGCTGAGATAGCGCGGCATGGGGGTTGTGCGGGCATAGGAAACAAGATGGCCGCAGAGGGACTGCGGGAGAAGCACCGGAGGGAATGCCGGAGAACGGCCGGGACAACCGCAGAACAACCGCAGAACAACCGAAGAACAACCGAAGAACAACCGAAGAACAACCGAAGAACAACCGAAGAACAACCGGGAGACTACCGAAAAACAGCCGGACAACCGACTGCCGGAGGCGTTTATCAGCCGGAAGGCCCCTGTCCGGGATCTGGAGTTAGGCCCGCGGTCGGCCTGTTGTTTCAAACCATCCGCGGAAGCGTATCAATAGATAAGGCCAGCTGAGCCCTCGTCAGCTGGCTTTCGCTTGCCCGTGCGGGAAAGGGGAGGGAAAGCATCCTTTCCGCGCGGCCGTTTTCCCCAGTATTCGATTGAGGAATACGCAGGAAGGCATTTTTTTCCACCATGGGGGCAATACTAGATCGGAACATACGGAAGGGGACGGGTTGATGGAACAGCGCAAGTCGATGATTGCGATCTGGATCAGCCTGATTAGCAATGTCGTCCTAACGGGCATCAAGCTGGTCGTCGGCTGGTTGTTCGGCAGCCAGGTTCTGATTGCAGACGGAATACATAATGCCGGAGACGTGATTGCCACGGCAACGGCTTACAGCTCCATGCGGATTTCCAACCGCCCGGCCGACCACGATCATCCTTACGGGCACGGCAAAGCGGAGGTGCTCGGCTCGGGGGCCGTCGCGCTTCTGCTGGGCGCCGCGGCAATCTATATGGGGTATCATGCGGTTATGGCGCTGTTAGAGCCGCCCGGCGAAGCTCATGTCCTCGCTCTGGTCGCGGCGGTTATTTCCCTGGTCTGGAAGCAATGGCTGTACGTATATACGATGAGGCTGGGCAGGGCCGCGAACAGCAAAGGCCTTATTGCCACGGCTTACGATCATCTGGCTGACGTTTATGCTTCTATTGCGGCATCTGCAGGGATCGCACTGGCCCTGGCCGGGGATTACCTTGATATTCCTTTCTTGGCCTACGGGGATCCGGCAGCCGGAATTATCGTCTCTTTTCTCGTCATCAAGCTCGCTTATACGATGGGGACGGAAGCGGTCAATATTCTGATGGAAACGAACGTTGAAGACGCCAAGCTGCAGCAGTATAAAGAGATCATTGAGTCGTTCCCCGACGTCAAACGCATCGACCGGCTGCGTGCCCGCGAACACGGCCATTACATACTCGTTGATGCGCGGATCGGTATTATGGGTACGTTAACGATTCAGCAGGGGCATGATATCGGGCGCAGCATCAAGGAAGCGATCCGGGCCAAGCATCCCGAAGTGGACGAGGTGCTTGTGCATCTGAATCCTTGGTACCCGGATGAGGAACATAACCCGGATGCCGGCCGGGATCACTCATTCAAAAGCAGCAGCTAACCCGGTTAACGGAAAAAAGTGAAAAGCAACGAAGACGGCATTCCTGCGGAAGGAAGGGCCGTCTTTTTTTATGCCATACAAAGCGGGTTTTATGAACGCCATAGCCTGATTTTAAAATTTAAGTTTTGCACAGCCTTTTACTAAAATTTATAGGATCGCTGCACCCCTAAAGGTTTAGAAGATGTCTGTATGCGGCGGCTTTTCTTTTATACACTGAAGTTAGATCAAAGCATCGAGGATCGAATTTCGTGTTAAGGGGATATGGGTATGGGTCTTGCCATGAAAACGGATTGCCAGATTTGCGGGCACACGCTTGACGCTCAGTCGGAAGCTTACATTTGCGTGCATGAATGCACATTCTGTAAAAATTGCACGGAAGAGAGAGGTCACATCTGCCCTAACTGTTCGGGAGAATTGGTGCGAAGACCGCGTACGCCGTTAACTGCAGCAGCTTGTCCGCTGGGCTAAGAAGAACGAGAAGGGAAGCGCAAGAGGTAGCTCATGTCCTTGATTGTTAAGGACAGAAGAGGGTCTCAGGAAGCATAAAGTTGAGGGCATGCCCCTCTTTTTAGTGCCGTTCGAACTCAGAGGAATGAGGACCGCAGCATTTCTAACGCAAAAAAAGAGAGCCCTAGGGCTCTCTTTTTTGTTTACTGGTTCATTAAGCGTTGGTTTTTAGTACATCATTTGACGGAGTACGGTTTGCAGGATACCGCCGTTACGGTAGTAATCCACGTCCACCATGCTGTCCAGACGGACGATAGCTTTGAATTCGAACGACGTGCCGTCTTCACGGGTAGCCGTTACGGTTACTTGCTCGCCTGGCTGTACATCGTTGGACAATCCGGAAATTTCGATTGTTTCGCGACCGGTCAGACCAAGCGTTTTCCATCCTTGACCTTCAAGGAATTGAAGCGGAAGCACGCCCATACCTACCAGGTTGCTGCGGTGAATACGCTCGAAGCTCTCTGCGATAACGGCTTTGACGCCCAGCAGAAGCGTACCTTTGGCCGCCCAGTCACGGGAGCTTCCGGTTCCGTATTCTTTACCCGCGATAACGACGAGGGAAGTATTTTTATCCTGATAGTTCATCGAAGCATCGTAAATCGACATCACTTCGCCTGTCGGCAGGTAAGTCGTTACGCCGCCCTCGGTGCCCGGAGCCACTTGGTTACGGATGCGGATGTTCGCGAACGTACCGCGCATCATGACTTCGTGGTTACCGCGGCGGGAACCGTAGGAGTTAAAGTCTTTTTTGTCCACGCCATGCTCGATCAGGTATTTGCCCGCAGGGCTGTCTGCCTTGATGTTACCGGCAGGAGAGATGTGGTCCGTCGTAACGGAGTCGGCAAGAAGCGCAAGCGTTTTGGCGCCGCGGACGTCTTTGATGTCGTCCAGGGACTGGCCAAGGTTTTGGAAGAACGGAGGCTCTTGAATGTAAGTGGAGTTTTTGTCCCACTCGTACAGTTCGCCTTCCGGTACCGCGATTTGGTTCCAGCGCTCGTTGGCACGGAACACGTCTT
The DNA here is from genome assembly GCF_058269095.1 of Paenibacillus sp. JNUCC 35. Lineage (NCBI taxonomy): Bacteria > Bacillati > Bacillota > Bacilli > Caryophanales > Paenibacillaceae > Paenibacillus > Paenibacillus sp. JNUCC 35. The sequence goes on from NZ_CM177771.1 coordinate 929,005, forward strand.
TATATTTCTCGCGGAAAGCTTCGGCCGTAACGGCTGTTGCAACAGCTTCCTCGATTTCTTTGTTGCTCGGCCAGATGTCTTTCAGGTAGACAGGCTCGTTGTTCGTGCCGTAGCCGATCGGATCTTTCGTCAGGTCGATGTTCACGTTGCCTGCCAGCGCGTAAGCGACAACCAGCGGCGGGGAAGCGAGGTAGTTCGCTTTAACCTGCGCGTGAACGCGACCTTCGAAGTTACGGTTACCGGACAGAACGGCAGCGACCGTCATGTCGTTGTCGGCAACGGCTTGGCTCACTTCGTCCGGAAGCGGACCGGAGTTACCGATACAAGTTGCGCAGCCGTAACCCGCCACGAAGAAGCCAAGATCTTCAAGCGGTTTAAGCAGGTTGGCTTTCTCCAGATAGTCGGTAACGACCAGGGAACCCGGAGTCAGGGAAGTTTTCACGTAAGCCGGCGTTTTCAGGCCGCGCTCGACGGCTTTCTTCGCGAGAAGGCCCGCACCGAGCATAACATTCGGGTTGGATGTATTTGTACAGCTCGTGATCGCTGCAATTACAACGGCGCCCGTGCTCATTTTGGCTGTTCTGCCGTCCGCGTATTTCACTTCGACTTCTTCGGCGATTTTCTCGTCGGACAGGCCGTATCCGCCTTTGTCTACAGGCGTACGCAGGATGTCGTTGAAAGATTCTTTCATCGCCGTCAGCTCGACGCGGTCTTGAGGACGTTTAGGACCTGCAAGGCTCGGTACGACGGTGGACAAGTCGATTTCGATTACATCGGAGTAGATCGGATCTTCCGAGTCTTTCGTGCGGAACATGCCTTGCGCTTTATAGTAAGCTTCAACGAGAGCGATCTGCTCTTCGCTGCGGCCTGTGTTTCTAAGGTATTCCAGCGTGCTGTTGTCAACCGGGAAGAAACCTACGGTTGCGCCGTACTCAGGAGCCATGTTGGCAACCGTTGCACGGTCGGACAGGACGAGGTCTTCAAGGCCGGGACCGAAGAACTCGACAAATTTACCGACAACGCCCTTCTTGCGAAGCGTTTGAGTGACAGTGAGGGCAAGGTCAGTCGCCGTTGCGCCTTCGGCAAGACGGCCGGTCAGTTTGAAGCCGATAACTTCAGGCGTTACGAAGTAAAGCGGCTGTCCGAGCATACCGGCTTCGGCTTCGATACCGCCAACGCCCCAGCCTACGATACCGAGACCGTTGATCATGGTGGTGTGGGAGTCGGTACCTACCAGGGAGTCCGGATATACGGTCGTTTCACCGTCTACGGTTTTGGTAGCCGCTACGGAAGCGAGATACTCCAGGTTTACCTGGTGAACGATACCGGTCGCCGGAGGTACGGCACGGAAGTTATCGAATGCGGTTTGCGCCCAGCGCAGGAAGCGGTAGCGCTCTTCGTTACGCTCGAATTCAAGCTCCATGTTGGTTTCAAGCGCCATACCGTTACCGAAAGCGTCGACCATAACGGAGTGGTCGATTACGAGGTCAACCGGTACGAGCGGGTTAATGCGTTTAGGGTCTCCGCCTGCGCGTGCAACGGTGTCTCTCATTGCCGCGAGGTCAACTACGACCGGTACGCCTGTAAAGTCCTGCAGGACGATACGGGCAGGAATGAAAGGAATTTCTTTATTGTGGTCGGCGTTCTCGTCGCCCCAAGTTGCGATTTGCTTCACGTGTTCGTCCGTGATGGCGCGGCCGTCGTATTGGCGGATCGCGGCTTCAAGCAGAACTTTAATGGAGAAAGGCAGTTTGGAAATTCCGGCGAACTGCTGCTGAAGATCCTGCAGGCTGTAGTAGTGGTAAGATTTACCGCCTACCGTCAGCTGCTTGCGTACGTTAAAAGCGTCTTTTTGCGGCATTGCAAAGCCTCCCTTATGATCTTTGAAATGGCGAATTGAAATTTGTCCGTGTCTTACGTTTGGTTGGTTGGTGGTGTTTCATCTGATGAAACTCAATTTCATATTTCGCTATATCCTTAGTATACCGTGTTCCCCCTGCCGCGTAAAGAATAAAATGACTCATTTTTATTTGAAATTTTTCATATATTTAAGCGAATATCCACGCGTATTATCCATGCGTATAAGGCCGGTCCCCGCAACGGACTGTAGGCTCTTGGGAGGGAAAGGCATGTCCTGGAAAACAGCGCTGTACGATTATCTGCACGCACGCAATACGGCGGAAACGGAAGCGTCGGCCGGAGTGCTGGCAAACGTGGTGGAAGACGAACGGTTCAGCCGGGAAACCGACGCCAGGTATCACCGGCTGATCGAAAGCCGCAAAGAACGCGGAGTCAAGGCGCTGCGTGGAGAAATGCGGCTTAAGCTTCAGCATGTGCACGAACACGAGGAAGGCGTTACCGCGGATGTCGAGTGCCAGCGGCAGTTTTTTTACGAACAAGGGGGCAGGGAGCGGAAGGAATGCATCGTCATCCGGGAACGAGTCGGCTTGATCCGTAAGGGATCGCGCTGGAAAATCGCTCAGATTTCGGCCCGGGAGAGTGAACGGGAAAAAACGAGACAATCATACTCCTGGCTGGCGGAGGAAGGAATTTACACGCCCGAAGGTGAAATCTCCTCGTCGCAGCCCTACCTGAATTATAGTATACTGAACCATGTCGGAACTTACCCCGAAACCCGGAAGAAGCTTTACGATCGCGGCAAAGCGGTCAAATATGCGGACACCTGGTGGAACCGGTACAATCCGGCTTTTATTGAATTTGAAGTGGACTGCACAAGCTACGTCTCCCAATGTCTCTTTGCAGGGGGGACACCGATGAACTATACTGGGAAAAGAGGCGCCGGCTGGTGGTACGCGGGCAAGCAGGGCAGCCGCGAGTTCTGGAGTTACAGCTGGGCGGTTGCCCAGGCTCTTCAGCTTTACGTGCCCGCTTCCCGCAGAGGACTGAGCGGAACGCTCGTTTCCTCGGCCGCCGAACTAAGGCCGGGCGATTTTATCAGCTATGACTGGGACGGGGACGGACGTTTTCAGCACAATACGTTCGTGACCGCACTGGATGCGAGCGGCATGCCGCTCGTGAATGCGCATACCGTCAGCAGCAAGCACCGCTACTGGGATTATAAGGACTCGTACGCGTGGACGGATAAAACCCGGTACGCCTTTGTCCGTGTTTCGGATGAAATGGATGGATAAATAAAGATTATAGAAATCAGGCGGAGGGGAAACATGAGCCGGAAATTGCGGATAGGACTGATCTATGGCGGTAAATCCGGGGAGCATGAGGTATCTTTGCAAACCGCGCATGCCGTCATCGGAGCATTGGATGTATCGAAGTATGAAATTACTCCTTTCTATATTACAACGCAGGGGGAATGGCGCCGGGGAGCGGCTCTGAACGGCCGGGTGGAGCGCAAGGAGCTGCTCGCTTTCGACGCTTCCGAGGGCGAATCGGCGGGTGCGGCTCTGGCTCCTTTCTTCTCCGGCCTTACGAGCCAGGCGGGCGGCGTACTGGCCGAAGTGGCCGCTGCGGGTGAAGCCGCCCGGACGGAAGCCGTCGATGTCGTGCTGCCGCTGCTGCACGGCACCTTCGGAGAGGACGGCACCATCCAGGGGCTGCTTGAGATGGCGAACATTCCGTACGTGGGAGCGGGCGTGCTCGCTTCGGCCGTCGGAATGGACAAAGTCGCCATGAAGAAAATGTTCGCGCAGGAGGGGCTCCCGCAGTGCGTGTACCGACACTTCACCCGCTCCCAGTGGGAGAAGGATCAGCCGTTCTTCCTGATGGAAACCGAAATTTCCATCGGCTATCCGTGCTTCATCAAGCCGGCCAACCTCGGTTCGAGCGTGGGTATTTCCAAAGCCCGCAATCGGCAGGAGCTGATCGAAGCGGTGGAGTATGCCTTCCAGTTCGATCGGAAGGTGATTGTGGAAGAATTCGTGGACGCGCGGGAGATTGAAGTCGCCATCCTCGGCAACGAAGAGCCGCTGGCCTCCGTTCCGGGCGAGATTGTATCTTCCAGCGAGTTTTACGACTACAAGGCCAAATACGTCGACGGCAAATCGACGATGGTCATTCCAGCGGATCTGCCGGAAGAAACCGCCGCGCAGATTCAGGAGCTCGCCGTCCAAGCGTTCCAGTCCATCGACGGATCGGGCCTGTCGCGGGTCGATTTCTTCCTGACCCGGACGGACGGTCAGATTTATATCAATGAGATCAACACCATGCCGGGCTTTACCCCGTTCAGCATGTATCCCCTTCTCTGGAAGGAATCCGGCAAACCTTACGCGGAGCTGCTGGACGATCTCATCCGGCTTGCGCTGGAACGCCACGCGGCCAAACAGCAAATCAAATATACGGTGGAGTAACGGCTTGGCCGGACACCGATTTCGCATGCAGGGGAGCAGGCTGCCGTTCGCAGGTACAACCCCGCGGGCCCGGGGAAACCGGAGGCTGACGCTGACGCCGGAGAGCGGCTCTCCCGTGTGCGCTTTTAGCAACGACTACTATTTCGATCAGCCGGGAGGGCGCTATGGGCTTTCAGACCGAATTTAATTCCGTATGCAAATTCAAATCCGAGCAGGAACTGTACGAGCTGTTGGAATACGGGCGCTGTAAAATGCGCAAAAGCGGGTTCCGCGTGTATCCGACCGGCCAGAAAGTAATCGCGTATTCGCCGGCCAACGAGGCCGTGGCTATCGTAAAGATCAGCGCTTCCATCGCGGAAATCACTTTTCAGGGGGATGAAGTTACCCTCGTGGAGATGGATCTGGTGCGCAAGCTGACCGAGGAAGAGGCGCGCGTGCAGACCGCGTTGGCCCACGAGATGTTTTTCGGCGAACAAGGAAGCCAGTAAGAAGCGACCGTTTCGTACAATCCGTTTCGGTTTTATACCATGAATATGAAAAGCAGCTTTGATCTCGGCCCCGGTTGAGACAACGGCTGCTTTTTGTTTTGGGCCGCTGAAATTTCGGATCGTTAAAATTTTGCCTCCATAAATATAGTAGCCTTTTATTCGGGGCATCTTATCACTAAAGACCAATCAGGAGCAAGGATGTGACCAACGGCCATGATCGTACGCCTGGGGTATGTGGCGATGTCCACGGAAGTGAAGAATGCGTCCCCGTCCAAGACGATGACGGCAACGCTGTTCGGCCAGTTGAATGACCGGGAAGCCGCTGTCCGCAAGCTGGAGAGAATAGGAGCCGAGAACCTTCACAATACGCTCCGGCTGCTTAGGCATAACCGCGCTTACGATATCAAGGTGTACCGCTACTCGTCCAAACTGATTCCCCTGCTGGGCCATGACATGCTGGAAGGCTGGGATCCGATCCCGGCTCTTGCCGAGGAATTTAAAGAAGTGGGGGATTACGCCAAGCTGCACGGAATGCGGACGAGCTTCCATCCCGATCACTTTACGGTTCTTAGCACCCCCCGTAAAGATGTCCTGCTCAAGTCTTATGCGGACCTTGAGCGGCATGCCGCGATGCTGGAGGCAATGGGACTCGGAGAGGACGCCAAGCTCAACATCCACGTAGGCGGAACTTACGGAGACAAACCGAAAGCGGCCAAGCGGTTTCTGGCTCATTTTGCCGATTTGAACGAAAGCGCCCGGCGCCGTCTCACTCTGGAGAACGACGACAAAACGTTCACCGCCCGCGAAACGCTGGAAATTTGCGAGAAGGTCGGAGTGCCCATGGTGCTCGATGTCCACCATCATCAAGTGAACAACGAGGGAGAGGACATTCTGGAGCTGTGGCCCCGGATACAGGCGACATGGGAAGGGCAGCTCTGCGTCTCGCTTCCGGATAGCGCGGATCAGCCGCTGCCGCCCAAAATCCATGTGTCGAGCCCCAAGAACGATAAAGACATTCGCAGCCATGCGGATTATGTGGAAGCCGGACCTTTACTGGAATTTTTCAGAGGCATTGCCGGAATCACTCCGCGGCTCGACGTTATGATTGAAGCCAAAATGAAGGACGCCGCCCTTTTTCGTCTGATGAAGGATCTGGAGCCGGAAAAAGACGTAGACATACTGACAGAGGCTTCCGTGCAAATAAACGTTCCGTAGGATCGTGCCGGAAGCGATGAAGGCAAGGGAATCGGACTCTGCGAGATGATGGCCCACATAGGCTGTGATTTTTCGCTTAAATCTATAAAAACCTCCGGAATTCCGGGTTAATCCGGTAACGGTGCATGTTTTTGCCGTGTTCTTCTTGTCTTTGCCGGTCAAATGGGGTACCTTGTTAAAGTGAAGGATTGTCCAATTTCGAACCGAGAGGAGATTGTCGAATGACGACATCGGGTTTATTGAACGGCAAGAACATTCTGGTTATGGGGGTTGCCAACGACCGCAGCATCGCATGGGCGATTGCGCAATCTTTGGCGGCTCAAGGCGCGCGCCTCGCATTCACTTACGAGAGCGAGCGTGTGGAAGAGCGTGTACGCAAATTGGCCGGTAATATTCCGGATTCGCTTATTTTGCCCTGCAACGTAACGGTAGACGAAGATCTCGTACGCCTGGCTGATACGCTCAAAGGCGAGTTCGGCGTTCTGCACGGAGTGGTGCACAGCATCGCGTTCGCACGCACGGAAGAGCTGGAAGGCATGTTCGTGGATACTTCCCGCGACGGCTACGCTCTGGCACAGGACATCAGCGCATTCTCGCTGGTTGCGGTGTCGAAGCACATGTATCCGCTGATGACGGAGGGCGGCAGCATCATGACGATGACCTACCTTGGCGCGGAACGCGTTATGCGCAACTACAACGTGATGGGCGTGGCCAAAGCGGCGCTGGAAGCAAGCGTACGTTACTTGGCAGCCGATCTTGGCCAGCACGGTATCCGTGTGAACGGCATTTCGGCCGGTCCGATCCGTACCCTCGCCGCCAAAGGCATTAAAGATTTCAACTCCATCCTGCATCAGGTGGAAGAGAAAGCTCCGCTGCGCAAAACGACGGAAACGGCGGAAGTCGGCGATACGGCCATGTTCCTGATGAGCCATCTGTCCCGCGGCATTACCGGCGAAATTATTCACGTAGACGGTGGTTACAACATCGTAGGCGCGTAAAGCTGCGCTGCCTGCAAGGAATAGTCCTTCCGAAAATTTGCAACTCCATACATACATGAAGACCCCTTTAGGCGGTTACACCTTGAGAGAATGGGAAGGTGTGCGCCGTCTGTGGGGGTTTTTGTGTTTTTTGTTGTTGTGAAGCGATCCGATATCAGGTAAAATTTATGAAAATCAAGCTTATTTTGCAAAAGAGAGGACCTTCCATGGCGCGTTTTTTGACCCGGATCGGAAATGAGCGAATCGGCATTGAAACGGACTCCCCGGTACTTGGTGAGTGGTTGAGAGAATCATTTGATAGAGGCTTCGGGGATGACGGGGAAGAGCCGCGTCTGCGGCTGAATATAAAGGGCGGCTACGGCGTGCCGTTTGTCGATTTCGACGTTGCCGCGGAGAAGCGCGGCGGGAAGGTTATCTATACCCGGGCCGATTACCGGATCGAAGCCGACGAGGACCTTAAGTCGGCTTCCGTGGCGGTTCAGGACGAGTTCGCGCTGAAGCATGCGCTGATGAACGTCTACAGCGCTTTCCTGATCCGCAACGGGCTGGGCTTGCTGATGCACTCTTCGTGCGCCGTTCAGGACGGCAGGGGCTACTTGTTCGCCGGCCCGTCCGGAGCAGGCAAATCAACGGCCGCGCTGCTGTCCAGGCCGCGTGTCCTGCTCAGCGACGAGGCGACGGTGATCGCCCTTCCCGAAGCGGGACCGGACGGCGGAGCCGGGGCGCTGGCGTACAACTCGCCTTTCCGCAGCGATTCGCGCTGGGATATCGGCGAGGGCATTCCGGCCGCTCCGCTGGAGGGGATGTACGTGCTCAGGCAGTCGGAGGATGTCCGGACGGAGCCGATGAAAGCGGCGGACGCCCTGCCGATCGTTATGAGCCAGGTTTTCTTCTGGACGACGGGGGCAGAGGAGACCCGTGCGGTGATGCAGCTGTGCATGCGTTTCCTGGAACGGGTACCGGTCCACGAGCTTTTCTTCCAGAAGAACGATCTCTTCTGGAATGTCATTGCCCCCCGGAAGGCCGGCGTCTGATGGGCGGAGAGGTCCGTAGCCGCCTCGGCAGCGGAGGACTCGGCGCCGAGGCGCTTGTCGTGCGGCGCGCCCTGGAGCTTAAAGGGCGCGTGGAGATTCCGTCGCGCGGCACGAGCATGCGGCCGCTGATCCGCGAGGGCAGCGTCTGCACGTTCGTGCAGGTGAGCGCCGCGGATCTTCGGAGAGGCGATATCGTCCTCTTCCAAGGGGAAGAGGGCGGGCTTATCGCCCACCGCCTGATCCGCCGTGGAGGAGAAGGCCCGCAGGCTGCGCTGCTCTGCAAGGGCGACGCGAACATCGGCTTCGATCCGCCTGTGCCCGCCGCGAAGGTGCTGGCCCGGCTGGAGACGATAAGCCGGGAAGGCCGCGTATCGTCGAGGCTGTCGCCCGGCTTCCGGATCTGGGGCCGGATCATGACGGCTTTTCCGGTACTTTCGCGGGGATTCCGTCTAGCTTCGCAGGTTGCGGGAAGGCTGCGCGGGCAGAAAAATTGACCGGCGGATGAATGCGCCGCGCGTGCGGCTTTATTTTTTTGGCAGATCCTACGAGGAAATTTGGGTGAAACGATGTGGCACGGAATTCGTTTCATTTACTATACTAGAACTATACTAGATTGCGAGAGAAAAGAGTGATATCCAATGACGACTGTAAATCAGGAACCTTACCGTGTCGGCGGCAAAAGCTTTACGGCCGTCGCTATCAATACCGCCGCGAAGGCGGGCGAATGGATTAAGAGCCGGGTGGGTGAAATCCGCCGGGTGGATGTGAAGTATTCCCCCCACGATCTTGTGACGGAAGTGGACAAGGGATCGGAGAAAATGATCCGCAATCTGATTCTGACGCATTTTCCCCATCATGCGTTTCTTGGCGAGGAAGGCGTGGAGCCGGGTCCCGAGGCGTCGGCGGCCGCCCTTGACAACGTGAGCGATGCCGAGTACTTATGGATCGTCGATCCAATCGACGGTACGACGAATTTTATACATGGATTTCCGTTCTTCAGCGTGTCCATTGCGCTTGCTTACAAAGGCGAAGTGATTGTGGGCGTGGTCTACGATCCCATGCGCGACGAGCTGTTTGTGGCGGAAAAAGGCAAGGGTGCTTATCTGAAAGCCGCCAAGCTTGGCGTATCGGGTGAGTCGGCGCTGTCCGAAAGTCTGGTCGGAACCGGTTTCCCCGCCGACCGTGAAGGCGCTCTTCCGATCAACCTGGCCGGTATCAACGCTCTCATGCCGAAGGTGCGCAATCTCCGCAATGCGGGTTCGGCGGCGCTGCATCTGGCTTACGTAGCGGCGGGCCGTCTATCGGGCTTCTACGAAATCGGGCTGAATGCCTGGGATATAGCCGCGGGTGCGCTGCTCGTCCAGGAATCGGGCGGTCGTGTAACCGATACGGCGGGACAGCCTTATACGCTTGGCGTACGCAATGTGATGGCGACAAACGGTTTCATTCACGATGAGCTGCAAAACGAGCTTCAGCAGGCCGGCGCCACAGGTTTATAGGCTTTTCGGACTTGTTGACTTGAGGCGCTGCCGGAACCCCCTTAGGTACCGGGACGCAAGGAAATGCGAAGGCTTAGGCCCGAGGCCCCGAAGGATACTTCGGGGTTTGTTTTTTTGGCGCGGAGGAAGTAACATGGACAAAGAGAGAAACGGAGGGGAACGGATGAATAGAAGAAAATGGCTGTTCGGACTCATTTTGTTGTGTCTGGCTGCCGGGATATATGCGGTGATCCGTTTTAACATAGATCCGACGCTAGCGCCCGAGGACATTAAGCTCCGTGCCCGGGTCGTGCCTGCGGCGGAGAAGCCTGCGGAGGTGCCGTCTCAGGCATCCGCAGCCGCGGCGTACGCCACGGTGGTCGAGGTAGAGCTGGAGAGCACCGGCGGCAAAGCGCTGAAGCAGGAAGGATACAGCTACAAGGTGTATCCTTACGTTCAGAACGGCACTGTGGCCGCTTGGGAGCCCGCGCCTGACGCGCTCGGCAAGGGCCAGAAGCCGGAGAGCTACGCCTTCGGACCCGATGCCGTGACGATGCCGCGTGCGCTGGAGATGATCGAGCGGCTTACAGGCGCGTCGACGAACGAAGAAGAAGCGAAGAAGGCGGGCATGTCCGGCGGGTTCGTCTACACCGGCGAGACTTTCCCGGCGAAAGTGCGCTATTACGCCAAGGAAGCGGGAGCGGGCACGGATGCGAATGACGGGCGCACCTATATCCTGTTCTCGTACCACGAGAAAAAATGGGGCAAAGACGTCAGTTGGGTCAAAGCGGTGAAAGTCACTCCTTAGCCGTCGGCGGAGCCGTTCGGGGGAAGGCAAGCGGGTCCGCGTCGCGTATGAGCAGAGCGGAATGAGCGGCTTGATGGCGCATCTGCAGGAGCATGAACGGGGCGGCCTCCGTATGTGGCGCTGCGTCTGGATGCCTGGAGCTTCGGATAGCAGCGCGAAAAGATACAAAAAGCCGGTTCGGCGCAGCAGGAAAACAGCCCTTGTCCGAGAGTGGACAAGGGCTGTTTTGGTTTGGCCGCTATTTCGGCCGGTACGGTCTTCACGTCACGCCGTGTTCTTGAGGCTTCTCCAGACTGCCGAGCTTGCCGTCGCGGTACTCGCGGGGAGAGAGGCCCATCCGCGCCCGGAAGGTGCGGTGGAAATACGAATAGCTGTGGAAGCCGCACGATTCCGCAGCCTGCTCCAGCGTCATCGCACCGAAGCGGATGCGCTCGCACGCCATCGAGATCCGGACCTCGATGGCGTAATCCATGACGGACTGGCCGAACGTTTCACGGAACAGGTGACCCGCGCGCGAGGTGCTTAGTCCGACGTGGTCGGCCAGATCCTGGAGCGTGAAGGCCTCCGAGGCATTCTGCTCGATGTACGTTTTCATGCGCTGGACCATGTAAGAGAAGCGCGGCTTCTGGGGAAACGATCCCAGATCCGCGAGATCGCCGATGACGCGGTCCAGCGACAGGCAGAGCACGCGAACGAGATAATCGCCGATTTCCTGAAGGTTATCGTGCAGCCGGCGGCGTTCGCGGAAAATTTCCCGCCAGATGTTCAGCCAGCTGTCGTCCAGGCCGACCCGGATAATGCCGGGCCTCTTGAAACGCTCCCACCAGGCGTCCATCCAGCTTCCGCTGCACATCAGGTAATAATCGCCGCTGTATACGGTGTCGGCGTCCGGCGGTAAAGTCTCGTGCTGGCTGCCGATGCGCAGCTCGTAGGCGTCTCCGGGACGGTACAGCAGAAGATCGCCCGGCTCTGCGGTTACGTAGCGGCCTTCCTGCCAAACCTGGCAGGTGCCTTCCGTTTGAAGACGCAGCAAATAGTATTCAATTCCGTCCCGCTGATTGGAGACGAAAGGCTTGCGGTGCACCGAATAACCGGCGGACAAAATATGGACCTCATCTTTAACGGCTGACGCCGGGTCCTGAATTCCTGTCACGAGGCATCGTTCCTTTTTGATAATTTAGCAAAATAGTTCATGTTCTGCGTGGATCATTCATTCTCATTATAAACGAGGTATGGTATCAATAGAAGGAGAGGTTTTTTGGCGAAGGGAAGCGTTTCCCTTCCGACATCCCCATAACCCAGGACAGAGGAAAGGTGATCGTAGATGACAAAGATCGGAATTGGCGTGCAGTTATACACCCTGCGTTCGGAAACGGAGAAGGACTTCAGAGGCTCTTTGAAAAAAGTGGCGGAGCTCGGGTATGAAGGGGTAGAATTTGCGGGTTACGGAGGGCTTTCTCCCCGTGAATTGAGTGAACTTCTGAAAGAACTGAACCTGACTTCGGTCGGCAGTCATGTGGGCATTCACCGTCTTCAGGAAAACCTGGACGAGGAAATCGAAATGAACGTGGCCATCGGCAGCAAGTATGTCGCCTGCCCGGGCTGGTTTCCGCCTGAACGTACGGAGGAAGGCTTCCGTGAAATCGTGGAGATTCTCAAGGAGAGCAGCCGCCGTTTCGCGGAACACGGAATCGCCTTCGGCTACCATAACCATTCGTTCGAGTTTGAAGAGAAGATCGGCGATCAGACGATGTTTGACGCATTTTTCTCCGCGCTCCCGGAAAATGAGCTGTTCGTGGAATTGGATGTGTGCTGGGCTCATAACGCCGGCTTCGATCCGATCGGGGTTATGAAGCAGTATGCGGGCAGAACGCCGCTTCTTCACGTGAAAGACTTGCGCAAGGAAGACGGCAAGCTGCTCACGGTTGAGCTGGGCACAGGCGAAGTCGACCTGAAGCCAGTACTGGCCGCCGCCGAAGAAATCGGTACGAAGTGGTTCATCGTCGAGCAGGACGAGTGCCAGAATCCGCCGTTTGAAAGCATTGCCGCAAGCCGGGAATGGCTGCGCCAAAACTATCGGTAAGCATTTAACCCGCCGGGGTTCCGGCGGTTCAGGAAGAGCATTTCCCTTCGGGGAGATGCTCTTTTTTTTGTGAGCATTAAAGGGGAGGGATTGCCTTTACGAATACCGGACTAGGAAATAACTTCCCGTGCGGATGAAATCCTGTTACAATAAACCTAATTGTAAACCTTTATTTATTTTATTTGGTTAACAATTAACGGCCGGGCGAAATTTATGGAATGTAAAATTCGGATGATTATTCAACTTTTTTTGGCAAGAAAGGACGTGCTGAGCATGCATACGGAACAACAAACGGCGGCGGGAGCAGGAATCCTGGCTAGATGGGATCATTACGCGGACAAGGCGCTTCGGGGTGAGAAGCTCGAGATGGAAGAGGCGCTTACCGTACTCCGGGCCGACGACGATGAGCTGCTGCCTCTTATGCAGGCGGCTTTCCGTGTACGCAAGCATTATTACGGACGCAAGGTGAAGCTCAATCTCATCATTAACGCGAAGAGCGGACTGTGCCCCGAGGACTGCGGCTACTGCTCTCAATCCATCGTGTCCAAGGCTCCCATCACCAAGTACCCGCTTTTGGAGAAGGATGTTCTGATCGAGGGGGCGCGGAAAGCGCTGGAAATGAAAGTGGGCACCTACTGCATCGTCGCCAGCGGCAGAGGACCGACTAACCGTGAGCTGGATCAGGTGATTGAAGCCGTGCAGACAATTAAAGGGGAAATGCCCCTGAAAATTTGCGCCTGTCTGGGCATCTTATCGGACGAGCAGGCTGTGCGCCTGAAAGAAGCCGGGGTGGACCGCTACAACCACAATCTCAACACGAGCGCTTCCCACTTCGCCAAAATTACGTCCACGCATACATACGATGACCGGGTCCGGACGGTAGAGCAGGCGAAGCGGGCCGGAATGTCGCCCTGCTCCGGAATTATTGCGGGGATGGGCGAGTCGGAAGAGGAACTGGCGGAGATGGCTTTCGCGCTGCGTGAGCTGGATGCCGACTCCATTCCCGTCAACTTCCTGAATCCGATTCCCGGCACGCCGCTGGCGGAGCAACGGAGCCTGAATCCGCGACAATGCCTCAAAATTCTCGCGCTCATGCGGCTGATTTGCCCGTCGAAGGAAATCCGCATCGCCGGCGGCCGGGAAGTGAATCTGAAATCGCTGCAGCCTCTGGGCCTGTATGCGGCGAACTCCATTTTCCTGGGGGATTATCTGACCACGGAAGGCCAGGAAGCCGGCGAAGATCACCGGATGCTGGAGGATCTCGGCTTCGAGATCGAATTATGCGCCTTGTAGGCGGCCTTTTTTAAGCAATTAGCGCAGCGGATAATCTCGAACGGAAAAAGAGCAGAAGGGCAGAACGCCCTCTGCTTTTTTTTTGCATTTTTATACGAACTAATGTGAATTGCATTGAATAGTATTAATTTTCGTTGTTCCGTCAAATGGGCGGACAAAGCGAAAGCGGATACAATTAGTCTAACGGCTTAAGGCCGGAAAGGAGGGGAGACAATGGCACAAGTTGCAGTAGAAACCAGCGTAAGTAAAGAGGCGAAAAGCCCGTCGATATGGAAGCGTTTTTTCAAACAGTGGGATATTCAGCTCATGGTATTGCCAGGGATTGTTTTTCTTCTTATCTTCCATTACATTCCGATGTACGGAGTGTTGACCGCATTTAAGGATTATGATCTTTTCAACGGTTTTTTCGGAAGTCCTTGGGTAGGGCTTAAGCATTTCAAAATGTTTTTCGAGTCTCCTGATTTTCCGAGGGTTATGAGGAACACGATCATGATCAGCTTGTTCAAGCTTCTGATCGCATTCCCGGCGCCTATTATACTGGCCCTCATGCTGAACGAGGTCCGGAACAAGTTTTTCAAAAACGTCGTACAAACGGTCACGTACCTGCCCCACTTCTTGTCCTGGGTTGTCGTGGCGGGATTCGTGACGTCCTTCCTGTCCACGGACAACGGAAGTTTGAACATCGCTATGCAAAAGCTGAGCATGATCGACGAGCCGATCAACTTCCTGGCGATTCCGGAATATTTCTGGACGATCCTGATCTCCACGGGGATATGGAAAGATATCGGGTTCGGCTCGATCGTCTATTTGGCGGCTATCGCGGGAATCGATCCGGCTTTATACGAATCCGCCTCGATCGACGGAGCGTCGCGTTTTAAGCAAATCTATCTTATTACATTGCCTTGCATTTTCCCGGTCATCATCATTTTCCTTATTCTCGCCATCGGAAGTCTGATGAACGCGGGCGCCAACGGCGGATACGAAGATATTCTTCTGCTCAGTGCGAATCCGGTCCTTCGGGAATACTCGGACGTGCTGGATACGTTCGTATACCGGACCGGCATTCAGAACCAGTTGTTCTCTTACGCGACGGCAGTCGGATTGTTTAAAGCGGTGATCAGTATTGTTCTGCTGAGCGGCGCCAACCTCCTTGCCCGCAGAACGGGGCAAAGTCTATGGTAGCTGGAGAAAGAGAGGCGGACACAACATGTTGAGAGCAAGCTTTGGGGACCGGTTCATGACGGTCGTCATCTATACGCTGCTGATACTTCTGGCCTTCATTACGCTGTATCCGTTCTGGAATTCGGTGGTCATTTCGTTCAACAGCGGGAAAGACACGATGCTGGGCGGTATCACCTTCTGGCCGCGTGATTTTACACTGGAAAACTACAACGTCGTTTTCGAAGACAAGAGGATCATTCAAGGCTTTCTGATTACGATCAGCCGCACGGTGATGGGAACCATTCTCGGCATTCTGGCGACCTCCATCTTCGCCTACGGGATGTCCCGGCGCGATCTTGTCTTCCGCAAATATTACATGGTTATGGCCGTGGTCACGATGTATTTCACCGGCGGCCTGATCCCGTCCTTCCTGCTCATCCGAGGCCTCGGCCTGATGGATACGTTCTGGGTCATGATCTTGCCGGTACTGATCAACGTCTGGAACATGATTATCTTCATGACTTTCTTCCGGAGTATTCCGGCGGGGCTTGAAGAAGCCGCCAAGCTGGACGGCTGCAGCACCTGGTCGGTGTTTTTCCGGATCGTGCTTCCATTGTCCGGGCCCGTTATCGCCACGCTGGGGCTGTTCACGGCGGTTCAGCACTGGAACGAGTGGTTTCTGCCCAGCATCTACCTGAACAACACCGATTTGTACCCAGTACAAACGTTGCTGAGACAAATTTTGAACTCCAATATTATGTCGGAGCAGCTAGCCAATCTGGACTCTGCGGCCCTGACCCAACTGTCCAAGATGCAGTCGATTACGACCAAATCGTTGTCGATGGCCACGATGGTCGTTTCTACCCTGCCTGTTATGCTCATCTATCCGTTTGTTCAGAAATATTTTTCCAAAGGCGTTATGATCGGCTCCCTTAAGGAGTAGATCTTCGCTTTTCGAACGGAATGTAAGCGCAATCACATGCAACACGATTGACCACATAGATTATAATATCGATTAAGGGGAGTGTCACAAATGGCAAAATGGAAAAAAGGGGTTTCGCTCACGCTCATTACCGTGCTGTCTTCCATCGCGGTGCTTAGCGGCTGCAGCAGCGACGGCAAGCCGGCTGCTTCGGATTCCGGCAAACAAGGTACCGCTCAATCGACCGGAGTGAAGTTCGGCGAGCAGCAGCTGGATATCAGCTTCTACGGCAACTACGACTGGTTCACTATGCCGGTGTGGGGCCAGGATCTTGCTACAAAATGGGTAAAAGAAAACAAGAAAGTCAACGTAACGGGCGTACCTAACGGCGGGAACTCCGAGCAGAAGTTCAATACGCTGATGGCTTCCAAAGAGCTGCCGGATGTCATCTGGCTGGAGCGCGGAGCCCAGGTAGAGAAACTGCGTGCGGCAGGCATGCTGGTGTCTTTCGACGAATACCTCGACAAATATCCTAACCTCAAGAAGTGGGCGGGAGAAGCGACCCTCAATATGCTGCGCTCCAGCGACGGCAAGCTCTATCAGTTCCCGAACTGGTATACGCAGCGTCCTGCAGGCAACGCGGGTTATATGATCAACCTGAAAATTTACAAAGAACTGGGCGAGCCGAAGCTCGAAACCTACGATGATCTGTACGCTTACCTGAAACAAGTGAAAGCGAAATATCCGGACGTGACTCCGTTCGATTCCGGCGTGCAGGCTCAAAACGTTGAAATCATGTACCCGGGCTTCGCCAACGATCATCCGGTCACGAACATCTCTATGCGTGCCGTTCCGGAAGGCAACGAGCTGAAATCGATCTTCGCGGATCCGGTTTACCGGGAGTCTCTGACTTACTCAAGCAAGCTTTTCCGTGAGAAATTGATTACTCAAGACGTATTGACTCAAACGAAAGACCAGATCGACGAGAAAGTGAACAACGGCAAAGTTGCGGTTATGGCAGCTTCCAGCGTGACAGAATTCGGCTCCAAAGGTACGACGGCTCTTCAAACGAAGGATCCGAACCACCCGGGCTACCAAATGATCTGGCCGGTTCATAAAGAAGGCGTGGACAAAACCAAAGTATTCCCTGGCCACTACGCAACACTCGGCTGGAACGTAAACGTTATTACGAAGAGCGCCAAAAATCCGGAAGCGATCTTCGCCTTTCTCGATTGGATGACCGGAGAAGAAGGACAGCGCGTTATGTTCTGGGGTCCTGAAGGCGAATACTGGAAGGGCACAGACGAGAAAGGCACACCTAAATTTACGGATAAATACTACAGCGACGCAACCGGACGCGCGAAGCTGATGGATTCTCTCGTCAACCTGCAATGGGTCGGCAATACGACCTACATCGATACGGCGAAGACGGATATCGAGCTGAAGCTTCCTGCTGAAAAACAAAGCTGGGAAACGCGCAATCAGACGCAAGTGGCATGGAAAACCGTATTTAACCGTACGGAGTTCGTAAACCTCGATCCGCCTTCCAACACGGAAGAAGGTATGGTACAGCAGCGCATTAAGGATATCTTCACCGAATCCCGCGCCAAAGCTCTCTTCGCGAAAAGCGACGCGGAAGTGACATCCATCCTGGATAAAGCGGATAAAGACGCTCAGGCTGCCGGATACGCCAAGCTGCTGAAATACCAAACGGAACGCTGGCAGGAAAACAAGAAGAAAATCGGCAAATAAGAAATTGATTGGAAATTTAATGCCGCCTAGGCGGGCAGAAGAGGTATACTTGGGGTATACCTCTTTTGCTATTCGCCGGGAAAGGAGAACAACATGTATAACGTGCTGCTGGCAGACGATGAAATATTGGACCTGGAGGGCATGCAGACTTTTATCCCTTGGGAACGTCTCGGTCTTCATGTGGTCGGGGCCGTCAATAACGGTTTCGATGCCGTAAGGGTTATGGAACAGGAAAAGGTTGATATCCTCGTGACGGACGTACGGATGCCGAGCATGACCGGTCTGGAGCTGGCCCGTAAGGCGCTGGAGCGGCATACGGGGCTGCGGGTTATTTTCGTCAGTGGGCATCAAGACTTCGGCTATGTTAAGGAAGCGCTTTCCTTGAAAGCGTGCAGTTATGTGTTAAAGCCCATGGATGATAACGAACTGATCCAATCGCTGGAAACGATTATCGGGGATCTCAACCGCGAGCAAAAGCGCCGCAAAACGGAACGGGCCTTCGAGCAGATGAGACCGATTGTGCACAATGAATATGTGTTTCGTTTGCTGGAAGGCACGGCCGGCCGGCAGGAGCTCGATGACCTGTTGACCGAGGAAGGCCTGGAACCGATCCGGTATCCCATCCGGGCCGCGGTTTTGGAAACCGACGATCTGTCGTGGAAGCTGAATCCTTATACGGCGAAGGAACGCCAGGATATGCTCAACGATTTCGGCGGACAGATTATGGATTTGTGCCGGCCGCGCGGAATCACCCATATGTGCCGGATCACGAAGCAGCGCTTGGGCCTGCTGGTTACGGCCGATGAGAAGGGGACCAGGGAGCTTCAGGAAGTGATCGCATACGTGAAGGAGCATTTTCCTTTTACGATCACGATCGGGCTCGGCAACCCGGCTGACGATCCGTCGGCTCTGCAGGAGTCTTACCGCGAAGCGCTTGCGGCGCTTGATGCCAAGATGTTCTACGGAAAAGCGAAGATTATCGAGACCCGCGAAATTCCGAAGGAAGAAATCGCCGACGCCAAGCAGCTGGAATTCCGGCTCGACGCTTTGTTCAACGCGATGGTCCAGTATGACCTGGTCGGCATTCATGATGAAATCGACCGGCTGTTTAACGTGGCGGTTTGTCTGCGTTCGCGTTTTACGATCCATAACTTTGCCACGTACCTGATCGTCAAGCTGGACGGCTATCTCCAGACGAGAAACGAGCAGCTGTTCACCCTGTTGGGGATGGAGCTGCAGAACCTCGATATTTTGCTGCAATTCGAAACCATCGAGGACATACGGAGCTGGATGCGCCGCATGCTTTTCGAAATTTCGGAGAAGTTGAACATGGGAAATCAGAGCAAAAACCGCAAGCTGATCCGCGATATGATGGAGTATATCAAGGAACGGCTGCAGGAGAATGTGACGCTGCGCGATGTGGCGGACCGTTTTTCTTTTTCCCCCAACTATCTCGGCCATGTGTTCAAAGAAGAAACCGGCCAAAATTTCAGCGATTACGTGATTGCGCTGCGGATGGAGAAGGCGAAGGAGCTTCTGGGCGATCCGACGCTTAAAATTTACGAGGTGGCGGACCGGATCGGTTACAGATATCTGCCTTATTTCAGCCGGCAGTTCAAGGAAACGTTCGGTATGACCCCCATGCAGTTCAGAAGAAACCACTAACAGCGGAATGCACCCCGGGTGCAGGAAAGGAGCCGGAACGGATGAAACCGGAAGAGCGCCGGCGGTTCGTTCCGTTCGGCTATAAGCTCATGCTTTCGTACGCGCTCTGTATTCTCGTGCCGGTGATCATTGTAGGCTCGTTCGCGGTTTCTACTTTGGTAAAGTCGGTGCGTGAGCAGGCGGAGAGCAGCGTACAGGGCACGATGAGACAGATCAGGGACAATATCCAGTACAAAATCGAAGATATGAGACGTCTGACGAATATGATTTACGGGGATACGACGCTGGCCAAGCATTTGAAGCATTACGAGGAAGGCTGGGTCAGCTACGATGCGACGACGTCTTACCTGCTTCCCAAAATGATGCAGACCATTCAATCGAGCAGCCTCAGGCTGTGGCTATCCGTCTATCTGCACAATGAAATCCTGCCGGAAGTATACTACAACCACGAGAATATCGATCCCCTCATGACGGTAGGAAAGCTGTACGAGCTCTATCATATGAACCGGATTGAGAACGCCGACTGGTATAAAAGTTTCCCGCCCGAGCGCTACGGAACGACGATGCAGTGGCGGCAGATTGAGGACGACGCGAAGTTCGGCCGCCTTTCTTTGCTGCGCAGAATCGTGGATACGACGAACGGGGTGGAGCTGAGGGAAATCGGTTTCATCCGGGTTACCGCCCATCTGCAGGATCTTTTTGAAAGTGTGGATTACACGAAAGTCGGGGAAGGCAGCGCCATTTACATCGTCGGTCCCCAGGGTGACATTCTTTATTCGTCGGCGGCCGATCCAAACATGACGGGCAAGACATGGAATGAATCGTGGACCCGGAATCATCTCGTGCTGCGCCAGCCTCTGGAAGGTCTGGAGTGGAGCGTGGTTTCGCTCGTTCCGACCGCGATCATGGAACAGGATGCCGACAAAGTGCGGATGCTGACGGCGATCGTGTGCCTGATTTCCGTGCTGGTTATTTTTTTCGTGGGCTGGATGTTTTCACGGTTCTTCTCTAAAAGGGTGACCAAAATCGTCTCCGTCCTGCACGCGTTCAGGGAAGGGGAATTCCGCAAGCGGATGGCGTACGAAGGACGGGACGAATTCGCCCAGATTGCGGCCGCGCTGAACGATATGGGGCAGCACACGGAAGGGCTCATAAGGGAAGTTTATCTCACGAACCTTCAGAAAAAAGAGGCGGAGCTGGAATCGCTGCAGGCGCAGATCAACCCGCACTTTCTGTATAACACCTTATCGTCGATCAGCCGCCTGGCCCGGTTTGGCGATATCGACAAGCTTCACCGAATGGTGATCGGACTGGCGAAATTTTACCGGCTGACGCTGAACGACGGACGGACCTTCATCCCGCTGAGCAAGGAGCTGGAACAGGTTCAGGCTTATGTGGACATTCAATCGATCAAGTACGGCGACCGTATGGAAGTCCTCTTCGATATCCAGCCGGAAGTGAACCGGTACGATACGGTGAAGCTCATCGTGCAGCCTTTTATCGAAAATGCGCTTCAGCACGCCTGGTGCGGCGATCATATTCACATCCGGATCAGCGGGGAAATTATCGGCGACGATATTCATCTGAAAATCATCGATGACGGCAACGGCATCCCGCAGGACCGGTTCCGCAAGCTTTTCGATCCTCTGGCCGAGGTGGAATCCGGTTACGGCATCCGCAATGTGGACCAGCGGATCAAGCTTCATTTCGGCAAAAAGTACGGCGTCTCGCTGGCAAGCCGGCCCGGAATCGGCACTGCCGTGCTGCTGCGCATACCGACCTATAAGCACAAGAAGAACCGAGAGTGACTCTGCTAAAAAAGCTCCCGTCCTGCATAAGCAGAGCGGGAGCTTTTGGTATAGGGATGGTTGCGCAAGCGAAGCGGCCTCTGTGAACGGCGGAGGCTGGGCCTCACGCTACGGTGCGCACCGCAGCGAGCGTAAGGCGGCGCTTACGGCGCGGATGGAGCGGCCGCTTGAGCCGATGTCCGGCTTTTCGTGCACGCGGATACGAAGCTCCGGCCTGCGCCGGCATCACAAATGCGACGGACAAGAGACGGAGCCAGGGCTGCGAGGAGACGTCGTAAGAACGACTCTTCCGCCCCGGAGCATCAGCCCAGCAGGCGGAAGGCCTCGTCGGCCGCCTGCAGCGTGCGGGCTACGTCTTCGTCGGTGTGCGCGGTGGTCAGGAACCACGCCTCGTACTTCGACGGCGCGAGATTGATGCCGCGCTCCAGCATGAGCCGGAAGAAGCGGCCGAACCGCTCGCCGTCCGTGTCCTGCGCCTCGTCGTAGTTCGTGACCGGATGGTCGCAGAAGTGCGTCGAGATCGCGCCGGCGATGCGGTTCACGGTCAGCGCGACGCCGTGGCGGGAGGCCGACTCGCGGAGGCCTCCCGCCAGCTTCGCGCCGAGCTGCTCGAGGCGCTCGTACGTGCCGGGCTGCCTCAGCACCTCGAGGCAGGCGATGCCGGCGGAGATGGAGGCGGGGTTGCCCGCCATCGTGCCGGCCTGGTACGCGGGTCCGAGCGGAGCGACCTGCTCCATCACTTCCTTACGGCCGCCGTATGCGCCGATCGGCAGACCGCCGCCGATGATTTTGCCGAGCGCCGTAAGGTCGGGCTCGATCTCCTCGGGCCGGCTGTTCAGGCCCGCGTAAGTTTGCGCCGTTCCGTAGTGGAAACGGAACGCGGTTATCACCTCGTCGTAGATGACGAGGGAGCCGTTTGCGCGCGCGGCGGCGCAGAGTCCTTCGAGGAAGCCCGGCTTCGGCATCACCATGCCGAAGTTGCCGACGATGGGCTCAACCATCACCGCGGCGATGTCGCCGCCCCAGCGCGCCAGGGCTTCTTCCAGTGCCGGGATGTCGTTGAACGGCACGGTGATGACCTCCTGCGCGATGGAAGCGGGGACGCCGGCGCTGTCGGGCGTGCCCAGCGTGGACGGGCCGGAGCCGGCCGCGACGAGCACGAGATCGGAATGGCCGTGGTAGCAGCCGGCGAATTTGATGATCTTCGTGCGGCCGGTGTAAGCCCTCGCCACGCGGATGGTCGTCATGACGGCTTCCGTGCCGGAGTTGACGAATCGGACTTTGTCCAGCGACGGAATGGCTTCCTTCAGCATCCGGGCGAAGGTGATTTCAAGTTCCGTCGGAGTGCCATAGAGCGTGCCGCTGCGGGCGGCGCGGATGATGGCTTCGGTCACATGCGGATGGGCGTGTCCCGTAATAATCGGTCCGTAAGCGGCTAGATAGTCGATGTATCGGTTATCGTCCTCGTCCCAGAAGTAGGCGCCTTCCGCACGCTTCATAAATACGGGAGCGCCGCCTCCGACCGCTTTGAACGAACGGGAAGGGCTGTTGACTCCACCGACGATATGCTGGAGCGCTTCTTCATGGAGCTTTTCGGAACGTGTATGATTCATGGCTTTGTAACTCCTTTGTTTATGTAGTTGGATCGTGTCCTCTATAGCCTATCACCGAATGGCGGAGGCCGGGAAGAAAAATAACGTGCCGTCTCCCCGGAGGAGACGGTCACGTTAGAAAGCTTTACTGCCTGGTGTTCTTGTTGGCGCCGGAGGTTTCGGAAGACGAGCTTCCTGAATTGCCGCCGGACGTGCTGCTTCCCGAGCCGGTGCCTGTACCGGTTCCTGTGCCTGCTGCGGGAACGTCCGTCATGCCGTCGAATACATCGTCAATGTAGCGCTTGAGCTTCGTCTTGTCGACGGAGAGGACCTGTGCCCCGCTGATTCTGCGTTCGACGACCAGGTTTTCCGGCGGAAGCTGGATGCTCTGAATGCCTTTGGCTCTCGCGTCGAAGGCAAGCCCGCCGAGTTTCAGCATATCCCCAAATGACATGTTCGTATTGATGTAAGGCTCCATGCCCTTCAAAATGGAAGGTAGTTTAAGAATGGATTGCGTACTCTGCATTTTGTCGGCTACTGCCGTCAAAAATTTGCGCTGGCGTTCCGTACGGGCGTAGTCGGACTGGGCGTCGTGGCGGAACCTGACGTACTGCAGAGCGGTCTGGCCGTCCAGATGCTGCATGCCCTTTTTCAAATTAATATCGAATACGTGTCCGTCCGCGGCATCGGTGTACTTCATGTCCTTCTCGACTTCGAGGTCGATTCCGCCGATGGCGTCCACAAGGGCGATAAACCCTTTGAAATCCGTGTACAAGTAGTACTGGATCGGAATCCCGGTCAGCTCGCTGACGGTTTTCATCGCCAGATTGGGCCCCCCGATGGTGAAAGCGGAATTGATGCGCCCTTCATCGTTGCCGGGGATCTTGACCCAGGTATCCCGGAGAATAGACATCAGGGAGGCCTTCTTGGTCACGGGATCGATGGAGGCGATCATGAGCGTATCGGAGCGCGGCGGCTCCCCGTTCTCTACGCCCCTGGAGTCCGCGCCGAGCAGAAGCACGTTCACGCGCCCGGTTCCCTCCCAGACCGGAGGCTTATAGTCGTCCCCCTGGTACTTCTTATCAAATCCCTGGATTGCGTCTTTATTGTTAATGTTATCGGCGAAGCTGTATATGCTGTAAGCAAAATAGCCTGCGGTGCAGATCAGGGCGAAAATAATCCCGACAATCAGCATCCGCCACGGTCTTACCCGTCTTTTTTGGGGCTTCGGCATGTGAGTTCATTCCCTTTCCATCTATAAAATAGGCGTTGTCTGTACATGATTAACTGGATATCCGGCTGCTGAAACAAGGCTTCCGTATTCCCGCGATTTGTACCGGAGCCGCCTCCGGGTATTTTTACAAAAAGCTCTTTTGTTGTATGATGAGGGGTGGGAATGGCGAACTCATGTATTTCATTATAGGGGCAACTTCTTCTCTGCCGCAAGTTACACATGAATTCACAGGGCTTTCAAACTTTCCCAGTCCAACTAAACAGCAGGAGGAAAACATGCCAGCCATCGAAGTGAGAGATCTTCGCAAAGAGTTCCGCGTGCAGAAAAGCAGAAGCGGGCTCAAAGGAGCGTTTCGCGATCTGTTCGACCGTGAATATAACCAGGTTACGGCCGTTAAAGATATCAGTTTTGAAATCCCCGAGGGAGAGATTTGCGGCTATATCGGAGAGAACGGCGCCGGCAAATCGACGACGATCAAGATGCTCACGGGCATTCTCGTTCCCACTTCGGGCCATCTTCAAGTGAACGGATATATCCCCTACAAGGACCGCGAAGCTTTTGTCAAAGGCATCGGGGTCGTTTTCGGCCAGAGGAGCCAGCTGTGGTGGGATATCGGCGTCATCGAATCGTTCCAGCTGCTTAAGAAAGTATATCGGGTTCCGGAAAACGATTTTAAAGCGCGGCTGGACGAGCTGTCCGACCGGCTCCAGCTCGGCGAGCTGCTCAGCCGGCCGGTCCGGAAGCTGAGTCTCGGTCAGCGGATGCGCTGCGAGCTTGCGGCTTCGCTGCTGCACAACCCCGCGATCGTTTTCCTGGACGAGCCTACGATCGGGCTCGATATCGTAGTGAAAACCGAGATCCGCGAGTTCCTGAAATCGCTGAACCAGCGATACGGGACGACCATTCTGCTTACCACGCACGATCTTCAAGATATCGAAGCCCTATGTTCAAGGGTCATCATGCTGGACGACGGACGCATCATTTACGACGGCGGTCTCGATCAGTTGAAGGAGACGTGGGGCAAAGGCAAGGAAGTGGTGCTGCAGTTCAACGACCCGGTGCCTCTTGAAAGTCTGAAGCTGCTCACGGAAGGTCTGGACGTGACCTGGGAGCAGGACAGCTCGCTGGACGCCCGTGTGTTCATCCCGCAGCGGAGCGCCAACGTGTCCGACGTTCTGGCGCGGATCGTCGGTGTCGTCCGGATCGCGGATATCCGCATCCTGGAAACGAATACCGACGATATCGTCCGCGAGATTTACAAATCCGGTTCGGCCGAAGTCCGGAAGCCGTCCGCGCCGGAAGCGGGGGAGCCGGGCAGCGGGGCCGAAGAGGATAAAGGAGCGGTGCCGCATGTATAAGGCTTATGTGGAGCTGATCCGCATCCGGTTCATAACCATGCTCGCCTACCGGGTTAACTATTACAGCGGCATCCTGGTGTACGCGCTCAACATCGGTTCCTACTATTTCCTGTGGAAGGCGATTTACGGCAGTCAGGAAACGCTTGGCGGCCAGACGCTGGGACAGATGACGACGTATATCGTGGTGTCCTGGATGAGCCGCGCTTTTTACTTCAATAACCTGGACCGGGAAATCGCGAATGAAATCCGGGACGGGAGCGTCGCGATCCAGTTTATCCGTCCTTACAATTATGTCGTGTACAAAATGATGCAGGGCCTCGGAGAAGGCTTGTTCCGGTTCCTTCTCTTTACGACGCCGGGTCTCGTGATCGTCTCACTTTTGTTCCCGGTCGAGCTGCCGACGGATCTATCCTTGTGGCTTGTCTATCTGCTCATGCTGCTGTTCGCTTTCTTAATCAATTCCCAGATTAATATTATGACGGGATTGTCCGCGTTTTTCCTGGAAAACAGCGAGGGTATGATGCGGATGAAGCGGGTGGCGGTCGATCTGTTCTCCGGGCTGATTCTGCCGATCACTATGTTCCCCGGCTGGACGGCGAAGCTCCTGGAATGGCTGCCGTTCCAGGCTATTACGTATTTGCCCGGTTCGGTGATTACCGGCAAAATGACCGGAAGCGCCGTATGGCAGGCGGTTTCGATTCAAATCATCTGGTTCGTCGCGCTTCTTGTGCCGATTGCCTTCATGTGGCATAAAGCAAGAACCCGGCTGTTCGTGCAGGGGGGTTAACGCATGTTCTATTTATCGCTTATTCTGGATTACCTGAAAAATTATTTGAAAACCAGGCTGACCTACCGCTCGGATTTCTGGATCGAGGTCGTTTCGGATTTGCTGTTCAACGGGTTGAACCTCGTGTTTATTCTCGTCGTTTTCCAGCAGACCGCGCTTCTCGGAGACTGGAACCGCGATCAGATTCTGTTCGTATACGGCTTCTTTATGATCCCGTACGGATTGTTCTCGACGATTTTCAATTTGTGGAATTTCAGCGAGCGCTATATCGTCAAAGGGGAAATGGACCGCATTCTGACCCGTCCGGCCCACAGCCTGTGGCAGGTTATGCTGGAGAACATGGACCCGGCCTCCCTGTTCAGCGCTCTAGCCGGACTGGTCGTGATGATCTACTCGTGGGGCCAGCTCGATTTGCCGGTCCACTGGAGCGATCCGTTAGTGATGCTGATGATGGTCGTGTCCGGCGTGCTGATTTACGGCGGCATTTACGTCTCGCTGAGCGCGCTTGCGTTCTTTTCCGATTCGCCGACCGGCATTATGCCTCTAATCTGGAACATCCAGAACTACGGGCGGTATCCGGTCACGATCTACAACAAGCTGCTTCGCGGTATTCTGACGTGGATTCTGCCGTTCGCATTCGTCGGGTTTTATCCGGCGGCTTATTTCCTGGATCCGCTCAATTGGAAGGGCTTCGCCCTGCTGACGCCGGTCATGGGGATCATTTTCATTACGATCGGCCTGAGCGTGTGGAACATCGGGGTCAAGCGCTACCGGGGGGCGGGGTCCTGATTCGGCGGGTGAGAGGAAGCTGCCACAATTTTCAGGTTGCTTTCAGCAAAGTTTTAGCTGCCGCTAAGCTTGGCGTAAAAGTTCCGTCATAATTCCTGCCTATACTTGGGATGTAGCATAAACAAGCCCCCATTTGAAAGGTGGAAATAAGAATGAATAAAACCCGCAGCCAATTGATGGTATCCACGTTGACCGCAGCACTTCTGCTTGGCGGAGGAGCGGCTCTTTCCAGCCAGGTATTCGCAGCCGACAGCACCGATTCGGGTCAAACGTCGACTCAGCAGTCGGCGCCATTCAAGCATGACGGCAAGGACCGCAAACCTTTCGGACAATTCGGCGGTCCGGGATCTTACCTGAAAGATGCGGCAGCCGTTCTCGGTCTGGAAGAAAACGCCTTGATCACCGAGCTGAAAGCGGGCAAATCCCTGGCTCAGCTGGCCGAAGCTCAAGGCATCAGCCAGGCGGACCTGGTGAAGAAGCTGGTGGAAGCTTCCACGAAAGAGATTGATGCCAAAGTAACCGAAGGCAAAATCGACAGCACGAAGGCGGCCGAACTGAAAGCGGACCTTCAAAAACGCATCGAGAATGCCGTCACAACTACCGGCTTCAAAGACTTTAAAGGCGGCAAGCACGGCCGCGGCGGCGGCTTTGTAGATCCGGAGAAGCTTGCGGCTATCCTCGGCATTACCAAGGAAGAGCTGAAAACGCAGCAGGAAGCCGGTAAAACCGTCGCCGAGATTGCGTCGGCCAAAGGTATCACAAGAGAGCAGCTTCTTGAGAAGCTGAAAACAGAGCTGACTCCTTCGCTGGAGAAGTTTATCGACGCGAAGAAGGGTGATAAGCCTCAGAAGAAAAACCAGAAACAAGCCCAGACGGAGCAAGCCGAGTAAGAACGGCGGCATGCAGCAAGCAATACAGTCAAGGGAATGAAAGAAAGACCGGCAGCGGACAACGCTGCCGGTCTTTTTGCGTAACAGGCTTGAACTCGATTTCCAATGAATCCGTTAGATGAGTATAATGGAAACTAATGCAAAAACGACGAACCGAAGGAGGCTCCCGATATGAGTATAAACACGGGGCAGCAAGCACCGGATTTCGAACTGCCGGCCAACAACGGGCAGCAGGTGAAATTGTCCGATTTTAAAGGGAAGAAAGTGGTCCTGTATTTCTATCCGAAAGACATGACGCCGGCCTGCACGACCCAGGCGTGTGATTTCAGGGACAAGCATACGGAATTCGAATCTTTAAACGCCGTCATTCTGGGCGTCAGCACGGATTCTCTGAAACGGCACGAGAAATTTATCGACAAGTACAGCCTGCCCTTCCTGCTGCTGGCCGATGAAGACCACGCGGTAGCCGAGATCTACGGGGTCTGGAAAGAGAAGAGCATGTACGGCAAGACGTTTATGGGTATCGAACGCTCGACGTTTCTCATCGACGAAGAAGGCATCCTTGTCAAGGAATGGCGCAAGGTCAAAGTGAAAGGCCATATTGAGGAAGCACTGGCTTATCTGAAGGAACACTAAGCGGTTTTGAAGAAACCCGCTTGCATACTTGGACAGCGGGAGAAGAGCGGAAGAAGAGGGCGGTAACTTACACGTCCACCCATCGCTGGCGCTCATGGCTTTGCAGAACCGCTTCGACGATTCTCATCACGCCGCAAGCCTGATTGAACGTAGCGAATTTGGAGCTCGTTTCATCCGTCTGGCGCGCTCTGCGCTTGCTGATGAGAGAGTAGTAGTCGAGCAGCAGGTTTTTAAGCGCATCGGGCCAGCCTTCTTCATGACCGCCGGGATAATGGGTGATGGAGGCGGCCTGGGAGCTCATCAGGCTGGCATCGCGCATCTGGATCTGATTGGGCACATCACGGGAGCCGATCCACAGCCGGTTCGCTTCCTCCTGGTCCCAGCGCAGGGCGCCTTTTTCGGCGGAAATCTCGAAATACAGCTTGTTTTTACGGCCGGGACTGACCTGGGAGATGCAGAAGACGCCTTTGGTGCCGTCCTCGAACCGGACCAGAATGGACCCGAAATCCTCGGTGTCCACCTCAACGCGTTCGCAATCCTCCGGCTTAGGCGCGGCGTTCGTGAACGTGGCCTGCTCGTCCTTGGGCTTATACCGTACGGGATGGACGATTCCGAGGTCCGCGAAGACCGACACGATCCGGGTGCCCAGCACGTACTGGACGGTATCGCACCAATGGGAGCCGATGTCCGCCACCGCCCGTGAGGGCCCGTTCAGGCGCGAATCCATGCGCCAGTTATAATCTGTCTCGTACAGCAGCCAGTCCTGGAGGTACCCGCCCAGCACATAGTGCGGCTTGCCGTATGTCCGGGAAGCGATCTGCTGCTTGATTTCCTCGACGAGGGGATAGTGGCGGTAAATAAACGCCACGCCGGCGACGAGATCTTTTTCCCGCGCAAGCTTCTGGAGTTCATCCGACTCCTCGACGGTAACGGAGAGCGGTTTTTCGGACAAGACGTGTTTGCCGGCAAGCAGAGCCGCCTTATTGAACGTGTAGTGCAGATGATTGGGCGTGCAGTTGTGTACAACGTCGATATCTGGGTCCTGGATAATCTCCATGGCGTCTCCGTAATACATGGGGATCCGGTAGCGGGCCGCCGCTTCCTCCGCATGCGACAGCCGTGAAGAAGCAATCGCGACGACTTGAACCGAAGGCACCCGCTGGAGGGCCTCGATGTGGGCCATGGCCGAGAATCCGGTCCCGATCACGCCGACTTTAATATCTCCCATTCGTTTCACCTCTTTAATTAGTCTGGTTTGCGGTTAACTGCGCTAACGTTTAGCTCCCTGGAACAGGCGGCAGGTTACAGATTAAGCTTTTAATCTGCTTTTACCCCAAAAAGCGCCGGATTGATTGAAGAACTGAAAAATTTCGGAAACCGGAGGGCTTTTATGGAAGCGGTCATACGTGAAAAATTAAAAGAAATCGAAGAGAACGAGCAGGTAAAAGTCTTGTTTGCCATTGAGTCGGGAAGCCGCGCCTGGGGATTTCCTTCCAGGGACAGCGACTATGACGTGCGGTTTGTTTATGTCCGCAGACCCGAATGGTATCTTTCCATCGACGACAAAAGAGACGTGATCGAAGTGCCGATCAACGAGATGCTTGATATTAACGGCTGGGATATCCGGAAAGCGCTGAAGCTGTTCCGCAAATCGAATCCGCCTCTTATGGAATGGCTGATTTCGGATATCGTCTATCACGAAGCTTACGGATTCAAGGAAGAGATGCTCCGCCTCCGCAGCGAGGTATTCTCGCCCAAGGCGTCGCTTCATCATTATCTGAGCATGGCGAAGGGCAATTTCCGGGAATACCTCCAAAGGGACCAGGTCCGGATCAAAAAATATTTCTACGTGCTCCGTCCGATTTTGGCCTGCAAATGGATCGAGGAAAACGACACGACCCCGCCTATTCTTTTTCAGGAGCTGGTAGATAGGCTTCTGCCCGAATCCGGGTTGAGAGATCAGATAAATGAGCTTTTAAGGAGAAAAATAGCCGGGGAAGAACTGGATCTCGAAGCGAGGGTCGAGGAGATCCACGCGTTCATCGGGAAAGAGATCGAGCATCTGACCAAGGTGGCCGCGGCAAGCACGGCGGAACTGACGGACCCGACGCCCCTGCTTGACGATGTATACCGCCGCTATTTGACCCTCGTATGGAAATAAAGTGCTAGATTTATCTATCCGCATACCGCTTAATTACGGGAGCCTGGCGTCAGCCGGGCTCTTTTTTACGTGCAAAAGCATACCCCCGGCAACTCTCTCATATACTCTATCAGCAGCCAAATGATTGAATAATGCGGAGGGATTGTCATGCTGAAAACGAAGTTGTCCCACTTTCGCTTCACCCGGATCGCTCTTATCCTTCTCCTTATTTTCGTTGTATTTCCGTCCATACAGCCTGCGTACAGAGCTTATGCGGCCGAAGCGGACGGCGATCCGGCAGAGAGTATTTACGAAGCGCTTATAAGCGGGCAGAAGGTCGCCTCGGACCGGCCCTACGCTGTTCCTGACAAACCGACGGTCTATTTGACGTTCGACGACGGACCGAGCAAATATACACCGGAAGTGCTGGATATTTTGCGAAAAGAAGGAATCCCCGCCACATTTTTTGTCGTCGGAGAGCACGTGGAGGAAAATCCGAAGATGGTCAAGCGGATCGTCACCGAAGGCCACGCGCTTGGCAACCACAGCTACGATCATACCTACAAGAAGCTGTACTCGGATTACAAAGGCTTCTGGAAGCAGGTCGAGCAGACCGACAGGGCTATCGAGAAAGCGGCCGGTTTCCGGACCGGTTTGATGCGGGCACCCGGCGGAACCGCCGAGAATTTCGATGCCTTCTACTTCTACTACATGAAGGAAGCGGGCTACACGCTGTTCGATTGGGATATCGACAGCGAGGACTCCAAACGGACGGGCGTTCCCGCGGCGGAAATTATCCGCTCGATCCGTAAAGCTCCGCTTAAGCATGAGCTGACGGTTTTGTTTCATGACGGGACCGGGCACAAGGAAACGGTAAAAGCGCTCCCGGAAGTTATCCGGTACTTCAGGGACAAGGGCTATACCTTCGCGAGGCTGGACGATCAGGTGAAGCCCGCCCAGTTCCCCGTCCGCAAAGCCGGGCGGTGGCACCGGAGCGCACCCGGCGAAGCGGAATTCGCCCGGACGGCTGCGGCGATGAGAGACTGGGCCGCTTCCGTTTCCGGCGGGCGCGCGCCTGTCCCGTCCGGCGAAGAAGCGGCCGTGGGAGCGGGGGGCTCCATCCGGCCCCGGCAGGCGGAGCCGCAGCTTCCTCTGACGCTGACCGTAGACGGCAGAAGGACGGTGCTTCCCCCCGAGCAGGCTCTTTTCCGGGAGGAGCGGCTCGAAGTGCCGCTGCGAGTGCTTGCGCAGCAGATGGGGGCCAAGGTCAGCTGGGACCAGGCGGCCTCCACAGCGAGCGTCGACTACGGGTTCACCCGGCTGGACTACAATCTGCGCGACTATACCTTGTCGGTGCGCCTATGGGCCGGGGTGACGGCCGTCTATCATCTGCCCAATATGCGTCTTCTCGACGGGAGTCTCTATGTCCCTCTGAGGAAGACAGTAGAGCTGCTGGGCGGCGACATACTAGACTATCACGCGGACGAAAGCGGGAGAGAAGTGACGATTTCCGGCGGAACCGCTCTTTTTTCCTAGCAAACTGCAAGTCTATTTCCATAGAGAACGGGGAACACTGGGAATATATCATTTCACTAGGAGGCTTTCCCCGTGATTTCCAATCGGACGTTCTTATTTGACCAGCCCCATACTCTTCTTCAAAAAGTAGTCGATCAAGTCGCCAAAGTCGTTGTCGGCAAACGGGATGTGATCGAGAAAAGCGTCATTGCCATGCTGTGCGGAGGCCATGTTCTTCTGGAAGATGTGCCGGGCGTAGGCAAAACGCTGCTTGTCCGCAGTCTGGCGGCCACGGTAGGCTGCGGCTGTAAAAGAATTCAATGCACGCCGGATTTAATGCCGTCGGATATTACGGGAGTTTCCGTATTCCAGCCGCAAACCGCCGCATTCGAATTCAGGCCGGGACCGATTATGAATCCGGTCGTTCTGGCCGATGAACTGAATCGCGCGCTGCCGAGGACACAGGCGGCTTTCCTGGAAGCGATGGAGGAGCGCAGCGTAACCGTGGACGGTGTCACCTACGAGCTTCCGAAGCCCTTCCTGCTGCTCGCCACGCAAAATCCGCTCGATCATGAAGGGACGTATCCCATTCCCGAAGCGCAGTTGGACCGCTTCCTGATGAAGCTGTCGCTCGGCTATCCGGAGCACGGAGACGAAGTCGGCATGCTGGAGCAGCAGCTTCAGCGGCGTTCGCCCGACAGCTTGAGGCCTGTTTTGCTGCAGGAAGAATGGGCGCAGCTGCAGAACGAGGCCGCCACGGTCAACGTCGACGAGTCCCTGCGCGAATATATCGTAAGCCTCGCCGGGGCCACGCGGAGGCATCCCGATCTGCGGCTCGGGGCCAGTCCCCGCGCATCCGCGGCCTTGATGCGGGCCGCTCAGGCCAGAGCGCTGATGCAGGGCCGCCGCTACGTCGTGCCCGACGACATCAAATGCCTGGCCGTGCCCGTTTTCGCCCATCGGCTGCTGCCCTCGACGGACGCGCTTATCGGCGGCAGGACCCCGCAGGCTGCGGTCGAAGCGGCCGTCGCTTCCGTGCCGATTCCCGTGCTGCGTTTTGCGGCTGTCCGCTAGGAGGACGCCATGATGAAATCTTGGCTGAATCTGGCGGGAACCGTCGCGGGAGCGTTAGGGGCGCACGTTCTTTACCTCGCTGCCGGGGGACTGGTTCCTCTGATCATCGAGTGCCTGCTCTGGGCGAATGCGGTCTCCGGCGCTTCCGTCCTTTTCTTCACGCTTAACGGTGCGGAGGTTTCCCGCAGGCTCGGGGCGCCCCGGCTTTTTGCCGGTCAGAACGTGGAAGTGAAGCTTGAAGTGACTCAGCGCTCTCTGCTGCCCGTATGCTGGATGGTGGTCCGCGAGCACTGGGTGCATGAGGGACGGGAAGAGAGCAGCTGCAAGTCGCTGCTTTGTTTTCCCTGGACCGCGCCGACTGTATCACTTTCATACAGCCTGGATGAGGTGGGACGGGGACAGTATGTTTTGGAACGGACAGAGCTGCTTTGCGGGGATTTGTTCGGGCTGTTCACCAAAAGGCGCGTCGTGAAAACAGAAGCCGCCTTCACGGTCTACCCGGCGCCTGAATCATTCGGGCTGCGCGGAGTGCCGGGGGCGGAAAGCGAAAGCAGGGGGAAGCCGTCCCGGCACCTCCGTACAACCGGCATGTCTGCCGGCATACGGGCCTATGCCGAGGGAGATCCCATGTCATGGATCGACTGGAAAGCGACCGCCCGTACAGGCTCGCTGCAGACGCAGGTGCGTTCCGGGGTGGTTAAACCGTCCCGGATTATCGTGCTCGACACGGAGCCGGGCTGCGGAGGAGCGGACACCGGGTGCGAATGCGGGCATTCGGCGGGCAAGGGCGCCAAAGGCGGGAAGAGTGCAAGAAGCGCAAAAAAAGGCAAGAACGGGAGCAAAGACTGGAGCGGTACGAGCAGGGAGAGCGATAGATCCGGGGAAAGCGGCCGGGGTGAGAAGCTCGGCAGCCCGACCGGGACGTTAGTTCCAAATTCGGAAGACCGGAACTACCCGGATGGAACGGATGAACATCCGCAAGCAGACCGCCGCCGACTCGCTTTCGGCAAAAGCAAACATATCCGCGGCAAGCGCTCGGCATCCGGCCCATGTGGTCTGGGACAGGCCATGCTGGAGAAGCGGATCCGCCTTGCCGCCTACGCCGTCCTTGAACCGGATACGGGAACCGGCGGGATCGTTACGGGGACCTCCTTCCGGGAAAGGGCTGTACTTGCTCAATCGGCGCAGCCGTACAGCTTTCCCGGGTTCCAGGGCGTATCCTCTTTTAACCTGGATAACGGCGCTTCGGCTCCAGTTGCAAACGCGCCTCTGGAACTGCTGGCGGCCGTCCGGGGCGAGACAGGCAAAGGGGTACACATGCTGCGCAAGGAGAATGCTTCCAGAGGCCCGGGCGTTACGCTGCTCTATCTGACTTCACGTTTGGATGAAGCCCTGATTGTCTGTGCCATGGAACTGCTTGCCGCAAGACGGCCTCTGCAGATTGTGTACGTTTCACAATCGCACATGCTTACGTCTCAGGAGCAAAAACGGCTCTCCGTGCTGCGTGAAGCCGGGGTGGAGGCGGCTTGTTTTGCCGCCGCGGAAGATACGGCTGCCGAGGCGCCTGCCGCGGGGTACAAACAAAGCGCGAAAAACTCCGGTTCCCCCGTCAACAAACGAACATTTTTCATGAAAAAACATAAAGCGAAACGAATGAAAGTTCCTGCCTCCGCCGATAATTCCGCGGGAATTCAGGAGATGGAGAAGGCCGGCAGCAACGCTTATCCGGGGGTCGTGTCCCGGTCATCCGGCAGCGCTGATTTTTTTAATGAGCATTTGTCTGTCCCTA
The DNA here is from genome assembly GCF_058269095.1 of Paenibacillus sp. JNUCC 35. Classification (NCBI taxonomy): domain Bacteria; kingdom Bacillati; phylum Bacillota; class Bacilli; order Caryophanales; family Paenibacillaceae; genus Paenibacillus; species Paenibacillus sp. JNUCC 35. Next base: position 963,839 of record NZ_CM177771.1, read on the forward strand.
ACCGCATCGCGGGAGATCAAGAGAAGCCGAAAGAGGGAGGGGCGGAAGATGCAATCGGTTAAAAAATCGCTTATTTCACCCCATAAAGCAGCGGATTCCGGGACTTATTCTGAAAGGAACCAAGCTGCCGGACGCCTCGTTGAAAAACAGGGGGAGATTCCCTGGGTGCGGGACGCTGCGCTGACTGTGATCTGGTATATGCTTCTGCTCGAATGGCTGAGTCCGCTTGCTCTCGGTTCTGCCGAATTCCAGCCTTTCGGCATCGCTCCTTATGCGGTCATGTTCGGATACTTTCTGCTGATTTCAGCCGGCGTGCGTTCCTTTACGCTGTTATGGACACTTAAGCTGGCCGGGATTGCCGCCGTTTCGGGCTATCAGTTTCAAAAAGAGCTGTTTCCTTTCGGCCCTTGGCCGGTCAGACTTTGGGAAACGTTCTTGACTGACCTCGGCTATATGGCATCCGGTCAACTTGGCGCACTTAGCGGATTGACCGAATCGCTGCTGTTTTTGTTAGGGGCGGCCGCTTTTATTTCGGCTTCCCATCAACTGCTGCTGCACCGGCAAAACGGGGCCTGGTTTGCAGCCGCAACCGGCGGTTACTTGATGCTCCTCCAGGTCGGCCTCGGCATCGACACAACGCCCGGTTTGATCCGCACCGGGGCGCTCGGCCTGCTTCTGCTTGCGGGCCTGACCGTTCCCCGTCTGCGGAGACAATTCGGCATCGCCGAAACCGGCCGCGGCGGGTCTTTGCCGTGGATGGGCATCAGTGTCCTTGCTGCAGCGGTTTTCTATGCGGCGGGTACCTGGGCAGCGGGCGAAGCCGGATCAGCGGCAAAAATGAAGCCCCTGAGCTTGTCCGCCACCGCAGACAAGTGGGCTGCGCTTACGCGCGGACATACGGGCTCAGGCGCCGGACAGGCAAACGGCTCATCCTCCTCCCTGAGAATTTCGGGATACGGAGCCGATGATTCCGTGCTGGGCGGTGCGCTGATTTCCGACAACCGGGTTGTGTTTACCGCCCGGACGCCGGTTCTCGCGTATTGGCGCGGGGAAGCCAAGAGCGTCTATGACGGGCGCGGCTGGTCCCAGCCTTCCGGTACGCTCCGTCCGGCATTCCCGGCTTTGTTGGGGCAGACGGAGTCGGCGGGGAGAGATGCGGTTTCTACGGGCGGCGCGTCGCCCGTAGAGGCTGAAGCCGGAGCGGCCGCCGGTAACGGACAGTCTGCGGAGGGAAGTAACACGGCTTCGGTCGATCGCAAAGTCTCTGATGCAGCAGCCGTGAAAGGCCCCTACACCCAGGAGGTCACAGGGATTTCGGGGCAGCTGGGGATGCAGCTGTTTGCCGGAGGTGAAGTGTTGAAGCTGGAAGAAGCCAAAAATACTTCCGGCCAATCCGTTAAGCCGGAGACCCTCTGGCTGAACAACGAAAGCGGGAAAGTTGCCCTACCCGTGACGGATGATCCGCTGCAATCCTACCGTGTGACGGTTAAGCTTTTTGCATTCGGCAGCGGCTGGTCCATGCCCGATCCGGGCCCGCAAGCGTCCGCGATTAAGCCGGTGAGCGACGCCGAGATCAGAAGCGGATTGCGAAGCAGTGGACTTGGAACGGAAAATAGCGGAGATGGTAGAGGGAATGGGGCCGTGGACGAAAATGCCAGCGGTTTGGGGACCGCAGGAGGCGGTTCCGGTTCAAGTAATGGTGGTGGAAACGCTAGTGGTACGGGAACCACAGGTGACTACTCTGGCGCAGCGAATGGCAGCCCGGGAGCCAGCGGCACAAACGTCAGCGGCAGGGGAAGCGCAGGCGAGCATTCTGACACTGTAAGCGGCAGCGAAACAAACGCAGGTTCCGTCAGCAGACCCGGACCCGAGGCGAATGGTGCAAATGCCGACCGTACGGGAAGCGCGGGCGAACGATCCGGCACAGCTGACAGCAGCGAAGTAAATGCGGCGGCTGATAGCCGTACTTCCGCTGCCGGAGGCAACGGCAGCCGCAGTGAAACCGTAGGCGCGGAAGCCGGAAGCCCCGAGCGGAACACGCATGCTTCAACTGCGCTTGCCGAGCCGGAGCCTGCCGAGCTCGCCGCGTACCTCCAGCTCCCAGACCGGCTGCCGCAGCGCGTCCGCGACCTTGCGGAGCGCGTGACCGCCGGAAGCGGGCAGGACCGCCTCGCGGCGGCGCTCGCCCTGGAGCGGTACCTCCGCACGGAGTACCGCTACAGCATGGACAAGCCGACGCTCCCCGCCGCCGGCGAAGACTTTGTCGACCACTTCCTGTTCGTCGACAAGCTGGGGTACTGCGACCATTTCTCGTCGGCCATGGTCGTGATGCTGCGCGCGGCGGGCATTCCCGCCCGCTGGGTCAAAGGCTTCGCCCCCGGCCAAGCGGGAGAACGCGGCCCGGACGGCAGCCTGGCGGTTACCGTCCGCAGCCGCGACGCCCACTCGTGGGCCGAAGCGTACATCCCGGGCGCCGGCTGGCTCGCGTTCGAGCCGACGCCCGGCTTCGCGGCTCCGTCCGGCGCCGGAGCCGAGGCCGTGCCCGCAGCCGTCTCCTCGCCGGAAGAGGAGACGGCTGCTGCGGACACGGCCGGCCCTTGGGCAGCTGAGCTGCTGCCCGCACTTGCCCGGGCGGCCGCGCTGCTCGCTGCGCTGCTCGCTGCGCTGGGCGCGGCCTGGCTGCTGCGGCGCTTTGTCCCGCGCCGCGCATCCGAGGTGCCGCTGCGCAAGAGCGCGGCACTCCGCCGCGGCACGGGCAGCACGGCGCTGATGGAGCGGCTGTGGCTGAAAGTGTTCCGCAGCCACGGTCGCCTCGCCCCGCAGCAGACGCTGCGCGAGTACGTCGCGGGGCTCGCGGGACTTGATCCCCGTCGCCGACGTGCGCTGGAGGAATTTGCCGCTTTGTACGAGGAAGTCCGCTACGACCGCAGCGGCGGCGGGATTATCGGCAAAAGGCGCATTCTGGATCTTTGGAAGCGGATCGAAGGCTAGGGTATGCCTTGATTCATCCGCCTTTGTTATATATAATGATCAAGATTATACTAGGAGGCGGACCATGGATATCCAAAAATCACACGAATTGATTGTCGTTTTAGACTTCGGCGGGCAGTACAATCAGCTGATCGCCAGACGCATTCGCGACCTTGGCGTTTACAGCGAATTGCTCCCTTACAATACTTCAGCGGACAAAATCCGCGAATTGAACCCGAAAGGGATCGTTTTCTCGGGCGGACCGGTCAGCGTATACGGGGAAGGTTCTCCGGTCGTAGACCCTGCCGTGTATGACCTCGGTATTCCGATCATGGGCATTTGCTACGGCATGCAGATGATCGCACACCAGTTGAACGGTAAAGTGGAACGCGCCGCTACGCGCGAATACGGCAAATCGGAAGTTCAATTCCAGTCTCACAGCCGTCTTGCGAAGAACTTGGATTCCAAGCAAGTGGTCTGGATGAGCCATGGCGACCATGTATGCGATCTGCCGGAAGGCTTCGTTCTTGACGCAAGCACCGAAACGTGCCCGATCGCGGCGATGAGCCACCCGGATAAAAACATCGTGGCCGTCCAATTCCACCCGGAAGTCCGTCACTCGGCGCAAGGCAGCGAAATGATCCGCAACTTCATTTTCGATATTTGCGACTGTACGGGCGACTGGAGCATGGAAAGCTTCATCGAAGATACGATTCGCGATATCCGCGAACAAGTCGGCGACCGTAAAGTGCTGTGCGCACTGAGCGGCGGCGTAGATTCTTCCGTTGTGGCCATTTTGATCCACAAAGCAATCGGAGATCAGCTGACCTGTATGTTCATCGACCACGGCCTGCTCCGTAAGGACGAAGCCGAGAGCGTAATGGAGACTTTTGTAGGCAAATTCGATATGCATGTTGTCAAAATCGACGCACGCGACCGCTTCCTGGGCAAACTGTCCGGAGTGAGTGATCCGGAGCAGAAGCGTAAAATTATCGGCAACGAGTTTATCCGCGTTTTCGAAGAAGAATCCGCACAGCTGGGCGATTTCGCTTTCCTCGCCCAGGGCACACTGTACACGGATATTGTCGAGAGCGGCACGGCAACGGCTCACACAATCAAATCTCACCACAACGTAGGCGGACTTCCCGAAGACATGAAGTTCCAGCTTGTCGAGCCTCTTAAGGCGCTCTTCAAGGACGAAGTGCGCAAAGTCGGCGAAGAATGCGGCCTTCCGGGCGCCATCGTTTGGCGTCAGCCGTTCCCGGGCCCGGGTCTTGCGATCCGTGTTCTCGGCGAAGTAACGGAAGAGAAGCTGAAAATCGTCCGCGATTCCGACGCGATCCTTCGCGATGAGATCGCCAAAGCGGGTCTCGACCGCGAGATCTGGCAGTACTTCACGGCTCTTCCTAACATGAAGAGCGTGGGTGTTATGGGCGATGCCCGGACATACTCTTACACAGTAGGCATCCGTGCCGTTACATCCATCGACGGCATGACGGCCGACTGGGCGCGTATCCCTTGGGACATCCTGGAGAAAATCTCCGTGCGGATCGTCAACGAAGTGGAGAACGTTAACCGTATCGTCTACGATGTGACGTCGAAGCCGCCTGCAACAATCGAGTGGGAATAGCATAAAAAGAGCAAGGCCGGGACCCTTACCGAAAGGGCTCCGGCCTTTTTTATCGCCTCCATTTCTCTCCGCCTACATGGAAAAAATCCCGAACATTAACTCTTTTTTGCCAGTTAAATATTCGTTATTCCGTATTGACAAGATCCGATTCGCTTACTAGAATGAAGAAGAATAACAAAATTGAATGCTTTTCGTATAATTCCGGGGATTGGCCCGGAAGTTTCTACGAGGTCACCGTAATGATCTGGCTACGAAAAGAACGTGCAGCCCAGCGGCCTTTGGCGCCTCTTTTTGAAATGGACGATCGCGAATTTGCTCCGGCAAATTAGGGAAGTTTATTTCCAAAGGAAGTGACCGATGACCGTGGGAGCCGCTCTTTCTTGCAACCGGCCCAGGTGATAAAACGTCGCCCGGGCTTTTTGTTGTTCTCATCCAATTTAAGGGGGATTTCGTTGCAATGGATCGTTTTTTTAGATTAAAGGAAAACGGCTCAAACGTACGGACCGAAATTATGGCGGGAATCACCACGTTTATGGCAATGGCTTACGTGCTGGTGATTAACCCGAACATCTTGACCGCTTTCGGCAAAACAGGCATGGAGTGGTATCCCGTGTTTCTCGCGACGGCTCTGGCCGCCGGTATTTTTACCATCGCCATGGGTCTGTTCGTGAACTTTCCGGTCGCTCTGGCGCCGGGTATGGGACTTAACGCGTACTTTGCGACTGTCGTGGTATCCACCGCTTCCACCAACAACCCGATTACTTGGCAGATGGCTCTGACCGCCGTCTTTATCTCGGGGATCATTTTTATCATTCTGACCATTACAAGACTGCGGCAGATGCTGCTCGTCGCGATTCCGGACGGAATCAAGCACGCGATTACGGTGGGGATCGGTCTTTTTATCACCATCGTGGGGTTGAAAAATACCGGCCTTATGACAATTGCGGCTGAAACCGTTAACGATATTCCGAAAGGCCAGTTTACACCGCTTAAGGGCTTCGAAACCGTTATTGAGCTGGGCAGCTTTAAAAGCCCGGACGTGATTATGGCTTTGATCGGCCTCGTCCTGATTTCCATTCTGATGGTGCTCCGTGTACGCGGTGCGATTTTGTTCGGTATCCTGGGCACGACGATTATCGCTCTTCTGATGGGATACGTTGACCTGAGCTCGCTGAACAATCCCCAGACGCCTTGGATTCCGGATCTCGGCCAGCTTAACTTCTGGGAGTTTGATTTTGCCGGTATTATGGGCGTCGGCATCGTATCGGTCATCGTGACCTTTACCTTCGTCGAAATGTTCGACACGTTCGGTACACTTGTAGGTACGGCTAACCGTGCCGGCATCATGAAAAACAAAGAAGAAGGCAACAAACGCGTCGGTAAAGCGATGTTCGTCGATGCTTTTGCGGTGAGCGGCGGCGCCATGCTGGGTACCAGCACCGTAACCGCTTATGTGGAAAGCTCCGCAGGTGTTGCGGAAGGCGGCCGTACCGGTCTGACTTCGCTCACGACGGGCATCCTGTTCATTCTCGCTCTGTTCTTCGCTCCGATTATCGCTTTGATTCCGGGTTCCGCGACAGGCGCGGCCTTGATCGTCGTAGGCGTTCTGATGATGCAGACGGTGCGTGACATCGACTTCCAGGATCTCGTGATCGGGATTCCGGCGTTCCTGACCATCACGTTCATGCCTTTCACTTACAGCATTGCCAACGGTATTTCTCTTGGTATCGTAGGTTATGTCATTCTGGCGGTTATTTCTCAGCTGAGCAGCCGCGTTGAAAAGAAACACAGCATTCACTGGCTCATGTGGGTATTGTTCGTCCTCGTTATCGCGCGCTACGTGTTTATCGGCGTGAGCGGTTAATGGTTTGAAAAGTCCCGGACCGGCCTCGGATTAAATCCGACTGGCCGGTTTTTTTATGTGCATTTATTTGATTTTATTTTCACTATTTCCAAAATTTGATAGATCGTATATACTAGGTTTTGTGCCTTTGTTTTTCCTCATCCCCCTCCCGCTTGTCCCTCTAACTCCTTTCGTGTCCTTTCGTGTCCTTTTTTATCTCTTCCATTGTGGTACCAGTTAAAGCTATTGGTTTACTCTCCATGTTTGTATTTGCTGTGCCTGATTCTATTATTTAACGTGTGAAAAGGGGTTTTTTAATGGTTTTTCTCAGAAAAAACAAAAGTATTTGGGGAGCTGCCATTTTATTTGGGACGGCCGCTTTACTCCTGCATGATGATGCAAAAGCAGTTGGCCTTACGACAGAGATTGCCGCAGCTGTTCCGGTCCGGTCTTTTAGCGATGTAGGTGGGCACTGGGCTGAAACGCTTATCCGCAAGGCAGCCGAGCTTAACCTGGTACAAGGGTACAGCGACGGCACCTTTCACCCGGATGGCAAAATTACGCGTGCCGAATTCGCGGCTATGCTGAACCGGGCTACAAAGCAGAAAACGGACACTACGGCGGCAGAGAACTCCCTTTCCGGCTTGCAAAACCACTGGAGCCAAGCGGAGGTGAACAAGCTTGCTGCTCTCGGCTTTATAGACCTGGGGGACTATAAGGACGGCTTTTCACCCGACCGGGAGCTGACGCGCTACGAGATGATCAAATGGATTTCATCGGGCCTCGCCCAATCGGAACCAAGCTTTAAACAGGCGTTGGAGGACACCAAGGGGACCCTGCTGCCGACTCCCGAAACCTACAAAGGAGGTATTGCCAGCGACCAGATTCCTTACGTAGCGCTCGTAAAGGGGACCGGTATCGTAGACGGGTTTGAAGACAGCACGTTCCGGCTTGCCCAAGCGACCACAAGGGCGGAAGTCTCCGCCATTTTGATGCGTTTTATGGAGGTGGAAGGCAACAAAGCCGAACAATACAAGGGGCTTAACGAGCTTAGAGAGGTTGGGCTGACGGGGTCTAATGTACTTTCTATTACAAAATATTTGTACTCTAAAAATTATAGTAATGAGGAAGCAAGCTTCGATAAAATCCTGAACAAAGAGATAACTCTAAAAAATAATATCGCAACAATGAAAGTTAAAAGAATTATATTTATTGATACCATCGGCACAAAAGCTTCAGGTGTATACGCCCAAATGTTCTTAGATCAAGTTGAAAAGTACCAAAATAACAGATATATTGCTGTTTCTGAAATTTCGATTACCTCAAATTTAGATAAAATTGATCCAAACACCTTAGCTAATGGTATGGGAAATGGCATTACATCTGCTACCCGATTAAGTGATGCTTCAGCTACACGATATGGGATTCCAACAATCCCATTATTATCTGCTGGCTTTTTCCAAAAAGGAGTTGAAAACTCAGTTTGGGTTCTTCAAACAATGCCTAAAATACCGCCAAACAATAGAGAGTACATCTCTTATAGTTTAACAACAGACTCCGGAGAAAACGGTGGGATAATTTTAAGGAAATAATTTAAACGAAAGGAATGGTTCTAATTCTTCAAAGAATTTTATTGGCTATATCTATCTTACTATTAATAACTTCAACAAATTCATTCTCCGAGGTGAAGGCTGCTACTCAACCACCACCCATAATGCAAAAGTCGAGTCCTAAAATTATATATTCAGAACCACGAATAGCTACTCCTGGGGTTTATTGGTACCAATTGGATGCGGGTGGTTTTAGAGTAGACTATTCTGGTGGGCAAAGTGATGTAGGGTGGGATGGAGATTGTTACAATCCGAGACCAGCGTATACTGAAATACCTGATGATGTTAATCTTTCTAAATGGGCGGCTCAGATCTGGAAAGATGAAAGAGGGAAGATCATTCAGGCTGAGAACATTACTAAACCACATTTGGATACGGTTGAATATGAACCCAGTAATTCATACGATCCAGCTAATACAAAGCCAGATATAACTGGCAAAGAAACTGCGTTGATTAGAACCAGTACTGGAGGCAACAAAGTTCCCACATATCTTGAAGAATTTATGAAAAGACCAAATGGATGTCCCAAAATGATTGTTGAATATGACACTCCTGTAATCATCACCTGGGCAGGAGACATCTACGAGGAAAAAGAAATCACCGTAATACCTGACTCGTCCATTTCCGTAGGTCAAAAAGTTCAGCTCCAGGCAAACGTCAAAACAAAGGACTGGGGAGCGAGTGACTGGGGAAAGGAATATGACGTTGCCACCCGAACAACCGAAACCACGTGGAAATCCGAGGACGAAACCATCGCGACTGTGAATGCCTCCGGACAAGTTCAAGGAAAGAAGGCCGGCAAGGTTAAGGTAAGAGCAACTTGGGATAACGGCGATTACCGCATCTCAGATGCTGCTGAAATTACGGTTACGACAGACCCCGGCCTTGTCATCAATCTCCCGAAGCCCGAATTCTGCACCTCCGACTCCTCTCCACAGCAGGCGGAAGCCATATTGACTAAGCCGAACGGCACCTCCTGGCCCCTCCAAAAACACGATAAACTTACTTGGGCCAGTTCCAACCCCTCCATCGCAGCCATTGACCAAACCGGCAAAATCACCCTGAAAGCAGCAGTTGGAGCAACGGAAATCACGGCTCATTTCAAAGATGATCTTCAGCATCTGGATGAGAAGAAATCGGTGACTTTAACGGTCAAAGATTGCGGCTCCTCAGGCGGAGGAAACCCCGGTACGGGAAATCCCCAGCCTCCCGGAGGAACCAACGGATGCAGTCCGGTGATCAATCCGCCGGCTAGAGGCCTCACGCAAAGCGGCTACTCCATGGACCCCCAAGCAAGCGGAATGCTTCGTGCCGACAGGCGCGGTGCCGAAACCTTTAACGTCCTCGAAGGCATCCCCACTTCCGAAAGCCTTTACGCCAATGTACAAAGCCTCCACTACCTCTTTCAAAACAAATTCACCAACATGACCGGAGAGGTCACTTACAGAGTCCCCGTCACCAAAACGTATATATGGACCGTTCCCGTTCCTCCGCCCGGCGTTCCGATCCCCATGAGCCAGACAGTTACTCAAACGATGACCGTCAAGCGTCCTTACGGCTACTGGCAAATCGATAATTTGGAAATTTATCGGTCCGGGCAGGCGCGACTCAGCAACTATGCTCTTGGCGGGTATGGCGGTTCAGTTACCTTGGACGCTAAAAATTACACACCTCCCGTTATAACAAGCACAAATAAAGAAGACGCATCCTCTCACGTACAACCCTCGAACTGCAATTCCGTAAACTTGGGTACCGGCGGAGGCCCGCCTATGAACGAGACCGGCTTGTTTCAAGCTGCTGCGGAAGCTGCGGTCGGCGCTAACAAAGTGAGCAACGATCTTCTGGTGTTCGACGGGGTCACGCTTATGGACAACCGGATTCACGACGCCGCGGCTCCACTGCCCAAGCCTATTCCCGAGCCTGCCAGGTTAGGTGCGGATACTTTTTACGGGACCGGCTACATGATCAGCAAAACACTGGCCAATCGGCAGGCTCAGCCAACAACGGGAACAATCGCGTACACGCTTCTCCCGGGGAATATTAAAGGAGGAGCGGACAAAACCTTCGACATCCCCGGAATCAATCCCGTCACGGTTCACACGCCGGTCATTATGGTGCCTTCGGTTTCCGACGATCAGGCGCATAATCAGAAAACGTCCCCTGCCTACGACCGCTCCGCCCTGATCCTTGACCGTCCTTTTAGCGTAACCGTACCCACAACGGGTCCGCACCGCGGCATCCCGGGTTACGGAATTCGTGATTATGCCAAGTACACCAGGCAGAAACAAGTGTGGTTCCCGTTTGACACTTACGACGCATCTATGAAATTCATACCGAAGCATACGTGGATTGACATACCGGTAGGGCAATTGTCTGCCACGTTTTATATGCCTGTATGGGTCGACGAAGGTCCTTACAGTGTTCTTTTTCGCTCTATTGCGGAAAATGCTCCGGCATCGTTTACGACAGAACCGCAGGCTAACCTAACCTTGACCAATCATGTTGCCACTGATACGGTTCCGGTCGATGTGATCGGACGTCTCTATGATTTTAAAGTGACGGACATCGCAGATTATAATTGGGAAAACGTGTTTCGTACGGCTAAAGGCAGTGCAGCACACACCGGAACGAAATATTGGATAGGGGAAAAAGGTATCGACGGTCAACCACGGCCGACAGGCTATCCCTTCATCCTTCCGATTCATCCGGGAAGCCACCCTGAAGCGGGATATAAGAACATTTCGGTCAAAACAGGCTATCATATCAAGTTTGACCTTAAGACTAAAGGCAACATGTTCGGTTCGGACGATGGTGTGCAGATTACGCCTGCGTTCTATTTCATCTCTAATGAAGGAGGCAAAAGACAGCCCGTTGATTTGTATTATCATGCCGCTAACAAACCTTTTGTCCGTATCGGTTCCGCGCAGGACCAGGAAAAGCGTTTTGTCGTATTAAACGATCGGCTTCGCAATTTGAGCGCGCTGGAGCTTGAGCAGACGGCCGGGTTTCTTTTCGATCAGGCTCCGGGTTCCTTCACGAACCGGGCGGCATTTACGGCCGACTATATAAAGAAGGCGGCCAAGCCGACCTGGGTGGGGACTTATCATTG
>NZ_CM177771.1:980000-5510000 GCF_058269095.1 Paenibacillus sp. JNUCC 35
AGGGAGCTTGACTGCGAGACATACAGGTCGAGCAGGGACGAAAGTCGGGCTTAGTGATCCGGTGGTACCGCATGGAAGGGCCATCGCTCAACGGATAAAAGCTACCCTGGGGATAACAGGCTTATCTCCCCCAAGAGTCCACATCGACGGGGAGGTTTGGCACCTCGATGTCGGCTCATCGCATCCTGGGGCTGAAGTAGGTCCCAAGGGTTGGGCTGTTCGCCCATTAAAGCGGTACGCGAGCTGGGTTCAGAACGTCGTGAGACAGTTCGGTCCCTATCTGTCGCGGGCGCAGGAAATTTGAGAGGAGCTGTCCTTAGTACGAGAGGACCGGGATGGACGTACCGCTGGTGTACCAGTTGTCTCGCCAGAGGCATAGCTGGGTAGCTATGTACGGAAGGGATAAGCGCTGAAAGCATCTAAGCGTGAAGCCCCCCTCAAGATGAGATTTCCCAATTAGTAAGACCCCTTGAAGACGACGAGGTAGATAGGTTGGAGGTGGAAGCACAGCAATGTGTGGAGCTGACCAATACTAATCGGTCGAGGGCTTGACCACAAGGCTTTTTCCGACAGGAAAAGGCCGCATCGAAAGCATATAACACATATGCACCACAAGATCTTTGGATGGATCGACTGCACGTTTCGCTGCTAGTTTTCAGGGAGCAACCCTGATGTGTCTGAATAGACACCTGTTTGGTGACGATGGCGGAAGGGAACCACGCGTACCCATCCCGAACACGACCGTTAAGCCTTCCAGCGCCGATGGTACTTGGACCGAAGGGTCCTGGGAGAGTAGGACGTTGCCAAGCAAATGAGAGTCCTTTTGAACGTAACCGTTCAAGAGGGCTCTTTTTGTTTTACCCTACTTTTTACTAATCAAAGGTCCCTTTTCTTAAAAAGGTCTCTACTTAATGACTGCTTGATGAGTTATATTTAAAACTGGTGGTTCTGTAAACAGAGAGTGCAAGCCAATTGTTGAATGAAGTCGAATGAAATAAGAAATTGTTTTCGCAAGATCAAGGTCTTATAAAAAAAGCGTATATTAAAGAGCTCTGGCCTGTGAATTTAAGGATAAATAAGCATGCTTTTTCACTAAACTGTTTAAGGAAAACGGTTTTGAATAGCCTTTCAGAAGGATTTTAAGAACAGAAAGCGAACTTTACTTCTTTTTCATGAATTGAATGTTCGTATTTCGTTTGACAGGCAAAAAGGTAACTGGTACACTAGAGGAGCGACAATACCTGACAAAACACGTAAATATAGATGTTTACAATCTCGTATAATCATCGGGGATATGGCCCGAAAGTTTCTACCCAAAAGCCGTAAAGTTTTGGACTACGAGAGCGAAGCGAGGGGATCCCAGACGGGGGTGCCTTATGTTTGTGTCTCTTGCAGTCCGGCAGATAGAAGGAAGCAATCTATCTCTGGGCTTTTTTTGCGTCCGGGGATGAAAAGCTGAGGCTTGGGGCTTTCTATTTAAAGTGGTTACCAATATGATAGTAAAGGCGGGTTACGGAGATGTCAGCACGAGTTGGAGTCATTATGGGAAGTAAATCGGATTGGGAAACGATGAAGCATGCTTGCGATGTGCTGGACGAATTCGGCATCCCTTATGAGAAAAAAGTCGTGTCGGCACACCGTACACCGGACTTGATGTTCCAATATGCCGAGCAGGCTGCTGAGCGCGGGCTGCGTGTCATTATCGCGGGAGCGGGAGGCGCCGCTCACCTGCCGGGCATGGTGGCAGCGAAGACGGAGCTGCCGGTTATCGGGGTTCCCGTTAAAAGCAGAGCGCTGAACGGGCTGGATTCCCTTCTCTCGATCGTACAGATGCCGGCGGGTATTCCCGTGGCTACCGTAGCGATCGGAGAGGCAGGAGCCGCGAATGCCGGACTGCTGGCGGCGCAAATTCTTGGAGCATTCGAGCCCGAGCTTCAAAATAAAGTGCGTGAGCGCCGCGAACGCATCAAAGCACAAGTGTTGGAAGCGAGTGAGCTTGAATGACAGCGAAGAACAGCGGAGAAGAAACAGCAAAGGGCAAGCTGAACGGGAGCTTAAATAACAGCGAAGGTTTAAACCGAGCAGGACAGACGGATGGCTCTTACTTTGGAACAAATGGTCCAACGTCCCTGCCGACCCAGTCTACCTCAGTCCAGGCCCCCCAAGCTGAGACAGGGAGAGAATCCAAAGCTGAGACAGCGGTGAAGGACGCCACTGCCGCGGCTGCGGGTACAACTTCCACGCAGCACAGAGTCATCCCGCCCGGAAGCACCATCGGTGTGCTGGGCGGCGGCCAGCTCGGCCGCATGCTGGCGCTTGCGGGCCGAAACATGGGCTACCGGTTCGTTACACTTGAACCGGGCGCAGACTCGCCGTGCGGACAAGTGGCCGACCGGCAGATCCAGGCTTCGTACGGAGACGTGGACGCGGCGCGCGAGCTTGCGAGAGTGTCCGACGTCATCACGTACGAATTCGAGAACGTCGACGCCGCGGTGACGAAACTGCTGACGCAGGAAGCCTATGTGCCGCAGGGTAGCGCCCTGCTGTACACGACGCAGCACAGGCTTCGCGAAAAGCGTGCGATCGAGGCAGCCGGCGTGAGGGTGGCCCCATATGCCGAAATTGCCAGCGAAGAGGATCTTCGCGTTGCTGTCGGCAAATTCGGCACCCCCTGCGTGCTGAAGACCGCGACCGGCGGATACGACGGCAAAGGCCAGTGGGTCATCCGCTCGGCGGATGAGATTCCCGACGCTTTTGCCGAATTGAGCCGGGCGGGTACGGATCTGGTACTCGAGCAGTTCATCCGGTTCGAGAAGGAAATTTCGGTAATCGCGGCGCGGAGTCCCCGCGGAGAGGTGAAAGCTTTTCCGGCAGCGGAAAATATCCATGTCGAGAATATTTTGCATATGTCGATTGTGCCTGCTCGGATCAGTTCCTCCGTTCAAGAGGAAGCCGAACGTCTGGCGATCCGCATCGCGGAGTCGATGAAAGCGGTCGGGTTGATCGCCGTTGAGATGTTTTTGACGAAGGACGGGGAGCTGTTCGTGAACGAGCTCGCACCAAGGCCGCACAACTCCGGACATTATACGATGGAAGCCTGCCTGACTTCGCAGTTTGAGCAGCACGTACGGGCTATCTGCAATCTGCCTCTCGGTCCTACGGAACTGTTGACACCGGTAGTGATGGTGAATGTGCTCGGAGAGCATATGGAACCTCTGCTGGAGTGGTTCTGTTCCGAGGAAAGCGCGGCCTCCGATTCGGGGGTAACGCCAAAGCTTCATTTATACGGAAAAGACGAAGCCAAGACGAAGCGCAAGATGGGGCACATTAACCTTCTTACGGACGATACGGCTAAAGCTGCCGAATGGATGGAACGTACCGGTATCTGGGATTCTATAAGTTAGGTTCAACGGGCTTTGTGGCTGGTAAGGCAGAAAAGATCGGGTAATTCCAGCGGACACGTGCAGTTCCGGGTGCATGGTGCGGCGTCGAATAATGGCGGTCATCCACATTACCGCTACATGCGATGACAATGAAAAACAGTCAAGCTATGTAGCAGAGACCTGGCTGAGCTGCATAGCGGCCCCGTTTTCGTAATGTAGGAGTTCTACGGCACTGTACAGCTTATACATTCGACAATGATAAAGCGAGTGGTCGCAGGACAAACCGGAGTACGAACCGCATTAAAATGCGACACGGATGCTTGAGCCAGTCCATTGAACATGAGCAACAACGGAAGTTCGAGGCACAAAAAAGGGTTCCAACCCAATCGAAACACAGATGGAGGGTTAACGATGATCGAAAGATACAGCCGGCCAGAAATGGTCAACATTTGGACGGAAGAAAACAAATTCAAGGCGTGGCTTGAAGTTGAAATTCTCTCCTGCGAGGCTTGGTCAGAACTTGGCGTCATTCCTAAGGAAGACGTGAAAGAACTGCGCGCCAAAGCGGATTTTGATATGGACCGCATTTATGAAATCGAGCAGGAAACTCGTCACGACGTGATTGCCTTCACTCGCGCGGTATCCGAGAAGCTCGGTCCCGAGCGCAAATGGGTGCACTATGGCCTGACTTCCACGGACGTTGTGGATACCGCTCTGGGCTACCTTTTGAAGCAGGCGAACGAAATTCTTGAAAAAGATCTTCTCAACTTCATCGGAATTCTTAAAAACAAAGCGATCGAGCACAAGCATACCGCCATGATGGGACGCACGCACGGCGTTCATGCCGAGCCGACTACCTTCGGTCTGAAAATGGCCCTGTGGTATGAGGAAATGAAACGGAACCTGGAGCGTTTCCGTTTTGCGGCGGACGGTGTGCAGTACGGGAAAATTTCCGGCGCTGTCGGCACTTACGCGAATATCGATCCTTTCGTGGAGCGCTACGTGTGCGAGCGTCTGGGTACGAACCCGGCTCCGATTTCGACGCAGACCCTTCAGCGCGACCGTCATGCGGAATATATGGCCACTCTCGCCCTGATCGCCACGTCTTTGGACAAGTTCGCGACAGAGGTACGCGCCCTTCAGAAGAGCGAGTTCCGCGAAGTGGAGGAAGCTTTCGCCAAAGGACAAAAAGGTTCGTCGGCTATGCCTCACAAACGGAATCCGATCGGATCGGAGAATATTTCCGGTTTGTCCCGCGTCATCCGCGGTCACATGGTTTCCGCTTATGAGAACGTCACGCTGTGGCACGAGCGCGATATTTCGCACTCCTCCGTCGAGCGCATTATTTTGCCGGATGCGACGATCCTGCTCAACTATATGCTCAATCGTTTCGGCAACATCGTGAAGAACCTGACGGTGTTCCCTGAAAATATGAAGCGTAATATGCAGAGCACTTACGGCGTACCTTTCTCCGGCCGCGTTATGACGAAGCTGATCGACAAGGGCTTCAGCCGCGAGCAGGCCTACGATACGGTACAACCTCGCGCCATGCAGGCCTGGGAAGAACAGCGTTCGTTCCGCGAAATCGTGGAAAACACGGCTGCAATCACCGAGCTGCTGAATGCGGAGGAAATCGAAGACTGCTTCAACCCAAGCTGGCACCTGAAGCATGTGGATACGATTTTTGACCGTCTGGGCTTAAAATAATTCAGAACTTCTGCTTGGGAGGACGCAAACATGGGCGCATCCGTCGCATTGTCGACCGCCGAACATCTCATTAAAGCTCCTTTGGTATACAAAGGCAAAGTCCGTGAATTGTACGACTTGGGCGAGCATTTCCTGATCGTCGTCACGGACCGCATCTCCGCTTTCGACTATGTGCTGGACCCGGCTGTGCCGGATAAGGGCAACGTGCTCAACACGCTGAGCAAGTTCTGGTTTGAGCTGACGACGCCTTTTATGGAAAATCACGTGGTGCACTGTGACGTCGAGCTCCTGGGGGATCTCGTAACGGAGCCGGCGCTTC
Source organism: Paenibacillus sp. JNUCC 35 (assembly GCF_058269095.1). Lineage (NCBI taxonomy): Bacteria > Bacillati > Bacillota > Bacilli > Caryophanales > Paenibacillaceae > Paenibacillus > Paenibacillus sp. JNUCC 35. The sequence goes on from NZ_CM177771.1 coordinate 985,410, forward strand.
TGAAAGACCGTGTAATGGTCACCAAAAAAGCGACCCGCATTCCGGTTGAATGCGTTGTACGCGGCTATATTACCGGCGGAGGCTGGCGCCAGTACCAGGAAACCGGCATGATCAACGGCATCCGGCTTCCGGAAGGGCTGCGCAAGAACCAGGTGCTGGAGCACCCGATCTTCACTCCGGCCGCGAAGAACGATGTCGGTCACGACGAGGACATCACCTACGATCAAATGTGCGAGCTGGTCGGCGAGAAGGTAACGGAGCAGCTGATGACCAAAAGCATCATGCTCTACACCCTCGCTCATACGTATTGCGAGCACCGCGGCATCATTTTGGCGGATACAAAGTTCGAATTCGGATTTATCGGCAACGAGCTGATTCTGATCGACGAAATTTTCACGCCGGATTCTTCCCGCTACTGGGCTAAGGATAAGTACGAGCTGGATACGGAAATCGATTCGATGGACAAAGAACCTGTCCGCACGTATCTGGCGAACTCCGGCTGGGACAAGAACAGCGCACCGGATCCGCTTCCGGATTCCGTGGTGGAGGAAACTTCCCGCAGATACCGCGAGATCTTACAGCGTTTAACGGAAGAAACCGAGTAAGAGAGAAGCTGCACCGGGTTTTGTCGAGTGAGACAGAGCCCGGTACAGGCTTATCGATACGCGGTCCGTTAGCCGGGAGAGATGTGCAGGCGTCCGGCCAAGCGACAGGCAGGCTGGGGTTTATCGGGTCGTTAACTATCTTTGTCATGAAAGATAGACAGAACAGACAGTTAACCGCCTTTATAGCACAGCGATTTAAGAATAAATCGGCCTTATTTTTCAGGAGATTAACTTTTTCAAGGATAAAGAGTCAGAAGATTGAAAAAACAAGATGCCAAGAACGGTCAGACAGCCGCATGGAAGCACACGGCGATCGTGATACCAAGGGAGGACAAACCGTAATGAAAGCAACCGTCTATGTGACGATTAAGCAAAGTGTATTGGATCCGCAGGGAAATGCCGTTCAAGGCGCACTGCACTCGATGGGATTTGAAGAAGTCGGCAAAGTACGCGTCGGCAAGTATTTGGAGCTGGAACTGGATACGACGGACCGCGCGGAAGCGGAAGAGCGTTTGAAAGCAATGTGCGAGAAACTGCTGGCGAATACGGTCATTGAAGATTACCGCTTTGAGCTGAACTAACGGATCAGGAGGACATTCCCATGAAATTTGCGGTACTGGTATATCCCGGTTCGAACTGTGACATCGATTGCTACAAGGCGGTCGAAGACACGGTAGGCGAACCCGTCGATTACGTGTGGCATACGGCCACGGACTTGTCCGAATACGACTGCATTCTCGTACCGGGCGGCTTTTCTTACGGCGACTATCTGCGCTGCGGCGCGATTGCCCGTTTTGCTTCGGTAACCCAGGCTCTGGTGAAAGCGGCGGAGCAGGGCAAATATATTCTTGGCATTTGCAACGGTTTTCAAGTCCTGACGGAAGCGGGCCTGCTGCCCGGCGCGCTGCTGCGCAACCGCTCGCTTAAATTCCGTTGTCATTCCACCCTGCTTAAAGTCGTGAATAACGCGACACCGTTCACTTCCGATTATGCGGAAGGCGAAGTGATCAATATTCCGATCGCGCACGGGGAAGGCAACTACTACTGCGACGAAGAGACGCTGCGCGAGCTTCAGCAGAACAATCAGATTGTTTTCCGTTATGAAACGGACACGAACCCGAACGGTTCGGTGGACGATATCGCGGGAATTTGCAGCAAAGAAGGCAACATCGTGGGCATGATGCCCCATCCGGAACGGGCCGTGGACGAGCTTCTCGGTTCGGCTGATGGCAAACGGATGTTTACGTCGATTTTAAACGCTTGGAGGGAACAACATGGCACAGCAGTTAGCCGCTAAGGAACCGAACGCGGAGCAGATCGCCGAGCAGAAAATCTATAAGCAGATGGGCGTAACCGATGCGGAATACGATCAGATCTGCGGATTTCTCGGACGCAAGCCGAACTACGTGGAAATCGGCGTCTTCAGTGTAATGTGGTCGGAGCACTGCTCCTACAAAAATTCCAAGCCGCTTCTCCGCCGTTTTCCTACGACCGGCGAACGCGTATTGATGGGTCCTGGCGAGGGCGCGGGTATCGTGGATATCGGCGACAACCAGGCTGTCGTGTTCAAAATCGAAAGCCATAACCATCCGTCTGCGATAGAGCCGTACCAAGGCGCCGCAACGGGAGTCGGCGGCATTATCCGCGACATCTTCTCGATGGGCGCGCGGCCTGTAGCGCTTCTGAACTCCCTGCGTTTCGGACGTCTCCAGAACGACCGTGTTAAATATTTGTTCGAGCACGTTGTTTCCGGTATTGCCGGTTACGGCAACTGTATCGGAATCCCGACTGTGGGAGGCGAAGTTACCTTTGACGAAAGCTATGAAGGCAACCCGCTCGTCAACGCCATGTGCGTCGGTCTGATCGACCATGACAAAATCCAGCGCGGCGTAGCCAAAGGCGTAGGCAACCCGGTTTATTACGTCGGCCCGGCAACAGGCCGCGACGGTATTCACGGCGCGACCTTCGCGTCCGAAGAGCTGACGAGTGAATCCGAAGCGAAGCGTCCTGCCGTGCAGGTGGGCGATCCGTTCATGGAGAAGCTCGTGATGGAGTCCTGTCTGGAGCTGATCGACACGGGTATCGTACTCGGCATTCAGGACATGGGCGCCGCAGGTCTAACCTGCTCCAGCGCGGAAATGGCGAGCAAGGCTGGCAACGGCTTGGAGCTGTACCTGGACGAAGTGCCGCAGCGCGAGGAAGGCATGACGCCTTACGAAATGATGCTGTCGGAGTCCCAGGAGCGTATGCTGTTCGTTATCGATCCGAAGGATGAAGCGCAAGCTCTCGAAATTTTCGAACGCTGGGGCGTCATTTGCGCCAAAGTCGGCAAAGTGACCGACGACGGCCGCCTGAAGCTTTTCCATCAAGGTCAAATCGTGGGCGACATGCCGGTAACGGCACTTGTCGACGAATGCCCGGTTTACAACAAGCCGTCCGCCGTTCCCGCTTATTACACCGAGCAGGCGAACACGGACACGAGCCGTTACGAAGAAGTGACCGATCTGAACGGGGCGCTGAAAAGCATCCTGGGCTCTCCAACCGTGGCGAGCAAAGAATGGGTCTATAACCAATACGATTACATGGTACGCACAAGCACGGCCGTACAGCCGGGCTCGGATGCGGCGGTTGTCACGATCCGCGGCACCCGCAAAGCGCTTGCCATGACAACGGACTGCAACAGCCGTTATGTGTATCTCGATCCGGAAGTAGGCGGACGCATCGCGGTCAGCGAAGCCGCGCGCAACATCGTCTGCTCGGGCGGAGAGCCTCTGGCCGTGACGGACAACCTGAACTTCGGAAGCCCCGAGAAACCGGAAATTTTCTGGCAGCTTGAAAAAGCGGTCGACGGCATGGCCGAAGCGTGCCGCGAGCTGAGCACGCCGGTTATCGGCGGAAACGTGTCGCTGTACAACGAGAACGCGAAGGGCGCCATTTACCCGACGCCGGTTGTCGGTATGGTCGGCTTGATCCAGGACACGGATCACATTACGACTCAAGGCTTCAAGAACGAAGGCGACGTTATCGTCCTGCTGGGTGAAACGAAAGCCGAGCTCGGCGGAAGCGAGTTCCAGAAGGTCGTGCACGGCGTGGTCGAAGGCCGTCCGCCGCAGCTGGACCTGGAGACCGAGAAACGCCTGCATGCGGGCGTACTTGCCGCGATCCGCGAAGGTCTGGTCGCTTCGGCGCATGACCTTTCCGAAGGCGGCCTGGCGGCTGCCGTAGCGGAAAGCAGCATCTCCGGCGGACTTGGCGCCGACGTGGACTTCCGCACGGAGCTGCGCGCAGATCACGCGCTCTTCAGCGAGAGCCAGTCCCGCATCCTGCTCAGCTGCCATCCGGAGAAGCGCGAAGCGCTGATCGCCCTGCTTCAACAGAAGAACGTACAGGCGGAAGTTATCGGAACGGTAACCGGAACGAACGTGAAGGTCGACATTAACGGAAAACCTGCCGTTCAAGCCTCTATCTCGGAGCTGAGGCAGGTTTGGAAGGACGCGATACCATGTCTGATGCAGTAACATCGGGTAAGGGGCTGTGGACCGGTTCTTACTATAATGAAGGCCACGGCGGCCATGACGGTCTGTTCGACAAGCTGAAAGAGGAATGCGGCGTGTTCGGTGTCTTCGGACATCCGGACGCGGCTTCCTTGTCCTATTACGGACTGCACGCGCTGCAGCACCGGGGACAGGAGAGCGCAGGCATCTGTACGGCGGACGCGGATAATTTCCACTACTTCCGGGGCATGGGCCTCGTCAAGGAAGTGTTCGATCAGTCGAACCTGCCTACACTCGTCGGCACGTCGGCTATCGCCCATGTGCGCTATTCGACGGCAGGGGAGAGCAAGCTGGCGAACGCCCAGCCCCTGGTGTTCAAATACCGGGAGGGCGATCTCGCCGTAGCGACGAACGGCAACCTCGTGAACGCCGGCGAAATCCGCCGGCAGCTCGAAAAGCAGGGCTCGATCTTCCAGACGACGAGCGACACCGAAGTGGTCGCGCACCTTATCGCGCGCTCCAAGCACGATGACATCGTCGACGCGGTCAAAGACGCCCTGCAGCAGGTGATCGGCGCCTACGCGTTCCTGATCCTGACGAAGGACAAGCTGATCGCGGCGCTCGACCCGAACGGGCTGCGGCCTTTCGCGATGGGCAGACTCGGCGACGCGTATCTGTTCGCGTCGGAGTCCTGCGCCTTCGACATCGTCGGCGGCACGTATATGCGCGATCTTCTGCCGGGCGAGCTGCTGGTCCTGGACCGTAACGGGCTCACGGAAGACCGTTTCACGGAAAGTCAGACACGCGCTACTTGCGCGATGGAATATATATATTTCGCTCGTCCCGACAGCGACATCGACGCGATCAACGTCCACTCCGCCCGTAAGCGGATGGGCAAACGCCTCGCGTCGGAAGCGTTCGTGGACGCGGATCTGGTGACCGGCGTGCCGGATTCCAGCACGTCGGCTGCCATCGGTTTCGCCGAGCAGACCGGGATTCCTTACGAGCTCGGACTGATCAAAAACCGCTACACGGGCCGGACCTTCATCCAGCCAAGCCAGGAGCTGCGGGAGCAGGGCGTGAAGATGAAGCTGAGCGCCGTGCGCAAGGTCGTGGAAGGCAAGCGCGTCGTCATGATCGACGATTCGATTGTCCGGGGTACGACTTCGCTGCGCATCGTAAACCTGCTCCGGGAAGCGGGAGCTACGGAAGTGCACGTGCGCATCTCTTCGCCGCCGTTCCAGAACCCGTGCTTCTACGGAATCGATACGCCGAGCCGCAAAGACCTGATCGCGGCGCAGAAGTCGATCGAAGAGATCCGCCAGGCGATCAATGCGGACTCGCTGTACTTCCTCACTCAGGAAGGGCTGATCGACTCCATCGGCCGTAAGGACGGCGTGGAGAACGGCGGCTTCTGCACGGGCTGCTTCGATAATCGTTATGTTACTTACGTGAACGATAACGAAGATGCGGTGGGCTGCGGCTGTTAAACTGCTGTGCAGCCGATACTTTTAACGATAGATCCAACAGTTACGCATCAAAAGATAACCAAGCATGGAAGGTATCACCGCGTTTTGGCGGTGTGCTTTTCAAACCATTAGGGAGTGAGACAAGTGTCGGAGGCATATAAAAAAGCGGGTGTCGACATCGCGGCCGGTAACGAAGCCGTTGAACGGATGAAGAAACATGTGCAGAGAACATTCCGTCCAGAAGTGCTGACGGGACTCGGCGGATTCGGCTCTCTGTTCAGCCTGAACAAGGATAAATACGAAGAGCCGGTACTCGTATCGGGCACCGACGGTGTCGGAACGAAGCTCAAAATCGCGTTTGCGATGGACAAGCACGATACGATCGGGATCGATGCGGTGGCGATGTGCGTCAACGATATCGTGGTGCAGGGTGCGGAACCGCTCTTTTTCCTGGACTATCTGGCCTGCGACCGTGTCATTCCCGAGAAGATCGAAGCGATTGTAAAAGGGATTGCCGACGGCTGCGCGGAGTCCGGCTGTTCGCTGATCGGCGGAGAAACGGCGGAAATGCCGGGGATGTATACGCAAGGGGAGTATGACATTGCCGGTTTTACCGTAGGAATCGTGGATAAGAAAAAAATCATCGACGGCTCCACCGTTCGCCCCGGCGACGTCGTGATCGGTCTTGCTTCGAGCGGCGTGCACAGCAACGGCTTCTCGCTGGTGCGCAAGCTGCTTCTGGAAGAAAAGGGACACAGCCTGACGGACACGATCGACGAGCTTGGCGGAGTTCTCGGCGACGTGCTGCTCGAGCCGACGAAGCTGTATGTGAAGCCGGTTCTCGGCATTCTGGAGCAGGTGGACATCAAAGGCGCCGCGCACATTACGGGCGGAGGCTTCCTGGAAAATATCCCGCGTACACTGCCGGAAGGCGTGAACGTTAACATTCAGTACGGCTCCTGGCCGATTCTGCCGATCTTCTCTCTCATGCAGCGTGAAGGAAACATCACGAACAATGATATGTTCCGTACGTTCAACATGGGAATCGGCATGGTTATTATCGTGGCTCAGGAAGATGCGGAGAAGGCACTGGAGATTGCCGCATCGCATGGTCATGACGCTTACCGGATCGGGGAAGTGACGGAAGGCGGCAAAATCGTGACGTTCGAAGGCGCGGAGGTCTAGAATGGGGAAACTGCGGATCGCCGTGTTTGCTTCGGGAAGCGGGTCGAATTTTCAAGCGGTCGCGGACGCCGTGCGCAGCGGCAGGCTTGAAGCGGAGCTCGCGCTGCTCGTCAGCGACCGGCCGCAGTCGAAAGTGGTGGAACGGGCAAAACAGGCGGACGTGCCTGTTTTCGCTTTTTCTCCCAAAGCGTACGACAGCCGGGAAGCTTACGAGACCGAAATCCTGCAGCTTCTGCGGGAGAAGGAAATTGATCTGATCGTGCTCGCGGGTTACATGCGTATTTTGACGCAGGTGCTGGTGGCGTCGTTTTACGGCCGGATGATTAATGTGCATCCGTCTTTGCTTCCGGCTTTTCCGGGAATCAAAGGGATCGACCAGGCGCTGGAATACGGCGTTAAAGTGACCGGCGTTACGGTGCATTACGTCGACGGCGGGCTCGATTCGGGACCGATTATCGCCCAGCGTGCCCTCGAAATCCGGGAAGACGATACGGTGGACAGCTTGACCGGGCGCGTGCATGCGGCGGAACATGAGCTGCTTCCTCTTGCTATCGGCTGGATCGCGGAAGGACGCGTGACGCTGGAAGGCCGGCTTGTGCGTATTTCGGAACCGGAGACCGCCGAGGCAGCGGAGCAATAGAGCAAGCTTTTTGTGCAAGGCGAGATTTAATCGCGTTCAGTATACAAAGGTTCAAACTAGACTTTCCAACCCATAGGAGGAGAAATCGTGGCAATCAAAAGAGCGTTAATCAGCGTATCGGACAAAACGGGCATTGTGGAATTCGCGTCGGAGCTGGCAAAGCTGGGCGTCGAGCTTATTTCGACGGGGGGAACGAAGACCCTTCTGGAAAAAGAGGGAGTACCGGTCATCGGAATTTCCGACGTGACGGGATTTCCAGAAATTCTCGACGGGCGCGTAAAAACGCTGCATCCCGCCGTACACAGCGGCCTTCTGGCCATCCGTGACGATGCGGAGCACCGCAAAGTGATGGAAGAGCTGGGTCTGGGGTATATCGACCTCGTGATCGTTAACCTGTATCCATTTGCAGAAACGATCGCGAAGCCGGATGTGGAGTACGCGGATGCGGTGGAAAACATCGACATCGGCGGACCGACTATGCTGCGCTCGGCAGCGAAGAACCATGCTTTCGTCTCGGTTGTGGTCGATGCGGCCGATTATGATACGGTGCTTGCCGAAGTCCGTGAAACTGCCGATACGACACTCGAAACGCGCAAACGCCTGGCGGCGAAAGTTTTCCGTCACACGGCGGCTTACGATTCCCTGATCTCCGAATATTTGTCCGGACAAGTGGGCGAAGAGTTCCCGGAACGCTATACGGTTACGTATGAGAAGGTCCAGGACCTGCGCTACGGGGAAAATCCCCATCAGAAAGCGGCGTTCTACCGCAAACCGCTTGCCGGTGAAGGAAGCATCGCGACAGCGGAGCAGATTCACGGCAAAGAGCTTTCTTACAACAACATCAACGATGCGAACGCAGCCCTGCAAATCGTAAAAGAATTTACGGAGCCTGCCGTCGTCGCCGTGAAACATATGAACCCTTGCGGCGTCGGAATCGGCACGTCGGTGAAGGAAGCGTACGAGAAAGCATACGCGGCCGATCCTACGTCCATTTTCGGCGGAATTATCGCGGCCAACCGTCCGATCGACGGAGAAACGGCGCAGCTGCTGCACGAAATTTTCCTGGAAATCGTCATCGCGCCTGACTTTACGGCAGAAGCATTGGAAATTCTCCAGAAGAAGAAAAACATCCGTTTGCTGAAGCTGGGCAACTTTACCGAAGGAGAGCGCAAGGCGCTGCACGTGGTCACTTCCGTAGAAGGCGGCATGCTCGTACAAGAGAGCGATGTTCACGCGATCTCGGAAGGCGATCTTAAGACGGCTACCGACCGCGAGCCGACGGAAGCCGAACTGAAGCAGCTGCTGCTAGCCTGGAAAGTCGTCAAACACGTGAAATCCAACGCGATCGTGCTGGTAACCGAGGACATGACGATCGGAATCGGCGCGGGCCAGATGAACCGTGTAGGCGCCGCCAAGATTGCCATTGAGCAGGCCGGCGACAAAGCCAAGGGTGCGGTACTCGCGTCCGACGCGTTCTTCCCGATGGGCGATACGCTGGAAATTGCCGCGGCTGCGGGAATTACAGCCGTCATTCAGCCGGGCGGTTCGATCAAAGACGAAGAATCGATTAAAGTGGCAAACGATAAAGGCATCGCTATGGTGATGACCGGCGTTCGTCATTTCAAACACTAGAAGCGGGAGGCGGGACACTATGCGCATATTGGTTATCGGCCGCGGAGGCCGGGAGCATGCGATCGTCTGGTCGCTTCGCAAAAGCCCGAAGGTGACGGCTCTGTTCTGCGCACCGGGCAACGGAGGCATTGCGGAACTGGCGGAATGTGTGCCGATTACGGAGTTCCAGTTTGCCGAGATCGCGGAATTCGTCCGTCAGAACGCCATCGATCTGGTCGTCGTGGGACCGGACGATCCGCTCTACGAAGGCATCGTGGATTACCTGGAAGAGCACGGCATCCGCGCATACGGACCGAACCGGGCGGCGGCGGAAATCGAAGGAAGCAAAGTATTTATGAAGCATCTGCTGAAAAAATACGAGATTCCTACGGCCGCTTATGAAGCGTTCGAGGACTACGAAGCTGCGCTTGCCTACCTGCGCAAGCTTGGAGCGCCGATCGTCATCAAAGCGGACGGGCTGGCCGCGGGCAAAGGCGTCATCGTGGCGTCGACGCTGGAGGAAGCGGAGAAAGCGTTGAAGGAAATTATGGTCGAGAAGCAGTTCGGCGCTTCCGGCAACCGCGTCGTCATCGAAGAATTCCTGCAAGGACAAGAAATGTCCCTGCTGGCGTTCGTTGACGGCAATGTCGTGAAGCCGATGGTGCCTTCTCAGGACCATAAGCCGGTTTTCGACGGGGACAAGGGACCCAACACCGGCGGCATGGGCACGTATTCGCCGGTGCCGCACATCCCGCAGGAGATCGTGCAGCAGGCGCTGGACACCATCGTGAAGCCGGCGGCCGAAGCGATGGTGAAGGAAGGGCGCCCGTTCCGCGGCGTGCTCTACGCGGGACTGATGATCACCGCGGACGGACCGAAGACGATCGAGTTCAACGCCCGCTTCGGCGATCCGGAGACGCAGGTCATTCTGCCCCGGCTGAAAACCGACCTGCTGGAGATTATTCTGGCGACACTCGAAGGCCGCCTGGCGGACCTTGCCATCGAGTGGAGCGAAGAAGCGGCCGTGTGCGTCATTCTCGCATCCGGCGGCTACCCCGGCTCGTACCCGAAGGGGCTGCCCATCGAGGGCCTGGACGCCGCAGGCGGAGCCCTCGTGTTCCATGCGGGTACGGCGCTTGAAGACGGCCGTCTGGTCACCAGCGGCGGCCGTGTGCTTGGCGTCACGGCGCTGGGCCGTGACATTGCCGATGCGCGCGAGAAGGCGTACGCCGCCGCGGACCGCATCACCTTCGAAGGGAAGCAGAACCGGACGGATATCGCTCTGAAGGCACTGAACGCGATGAAGTAATGGCAGGCGGATGATGGTATCCGCTGCGGCTGTTGCGGGCAGGGGCCTTGTAGGTGCTCGCTGTCATGCGACGCCGCACCGCACGCCGGGAGCTGCTCACCGTCATGCGACGCAGCACCTCACGCTGGGGGGCTGCTCTCGGTGCGGTTGCTTCTACTTAATAGGAAGTTTGCTTTGGAGTTAAGGATTAACCGAATAAACGCACGTGGCTTCCTTTCCAGGGAGTTCCGTGCGTTTTTTTTGTGGTTTTGGCCAGCGGCTAAGTTAGTGTGTTCCATGTCGTGAGCAGAGAGTGCATAATTTACGATTTGCGCTTTCTCGCATCCCTTTTGTTTAGCCAGTAGAGCTGAAGCTCGTTTCTTTTGCCATATACAAGGTAAACAGCGAACAAGCAGCCGAAAATCATCAGGATCGAAATCCAGTGCCCGCGTATAAATGTCCCAATAGTGCCCATATCCGAAACCCTCCAATATACCGAAATACTTTGAAAAATTGTTTCTTATTATATAAATAAAAGAACATAACCGCCCGGTATTTTGATCACGGAAAATGCTAGGATCATGGTTTTCAAAGACGGAAGAGCAGAGCTATTCGGCTTAGTATGGCCTTAAACGGCAAGGATATTCACAAGGCGGATAGACCCAAGCAGGGGTGCTAATCTACTTTAGAAACATTTTGTATCAATTATTCAAATAACCTATTTACAAGTTACATTATGTATCGTAAAGTAGAACAGAAAAGATTTGTATCTGGGAGGGTGAGAAATGAAAAAGTTAGTTTACGGATTGACTATGATGCTGGCTTTGTTCCTGCTTCCGCTTGCGGCTTCCGCAGCCTCTGGAACGCAGTTACAAGTCAACGACAAGGCAATCGGACTGTCGACAGAACCGCAAATATCCGGTGATACGGCTTATGTAGACTTGGCACCGGTTCTTGGCAGTCTCGGCTACACTGTGCAGCAAAGCGTGTACGGTACAGGCTGGACCGTGTCCAAAGACGGTTCCAAAATCGAGCTGGTGTCCGGCTCAAGCTCTTTTGTAGTGAATGGGGAAAGTGTAAAAGCAGGGGCCACTGTTATTCAAGGCGGGAACAAGCTTAACCTGCAAGCCTTCGCGGACCTGACAGGACGCAAGCTGAAGGTGGACGGGGAAAAAGGACTTATTTCATTAAACGATACGCTTCAAACGAGCGTGCTGGAGACCCTTTACACGGGTACGCTGACGAGTTCCGCACAAGCTCCAAAAGCGCTGACCCAAGGTAACCAAGGCTATACCGGTTACATCAAGATCTTTTACCCGAACGGCAAAGTGTTCTATGACGGATATATGGTGAACAGCAAGTTTGAGGGCAAAGGAAAGTATTACGACTCGAACGGTGTGCTCCGCTACGACGGAAACTGGAAAGATAACAAATTCCACGGACAAGGCAAATCGTATTACGCCGATAAGCATCTGGAGTACGACGGTATGTGGAAAGCGGGTCTGAAGCAGGGATACGGCACCTACTACTGGGCGTGGGAACCTTGCGGCGAACCGCCGGGCAGCGTAACGGGTTATAACAAGTATGTCGGTTTCTTCGATAAAGACGAGTTCGATGGCGTCGGCAAAATCGACTGGGCTGACGGAAGCAAGTTCGAAGGCTTTTTCTCCAAAGGTCAAATTAAATGTGCCGGAGTTTTCTACTGGACGGACGGCTGGAAATATGTCGGCATGTACAAAGACGGCAAGCGTGACGGCTTCGGAACGGAATACAACGAGAAGGGAACCGTCATCTATGAGGGCGGATTCCGCCAAAACTGTGCTGAAGGCTACGGACGTCTGTACGATGCCAACGGAAACCTTTTGTTCGAAGGTGAATTCGTAAACGGACATCCGAAGGGGGAAGCTACAGCGCGCACGCTGACGGGCTTCCAAGCCCAGTCCACTCAAAAATCTTCGGAAGCTCAGCTGCAAACGCATGAACAAAACCAAATGGAAGTTACTTTCCAATAAGGCTGTAAAAGAAAATAACCGGCGTCTCACGATGAGATGCCGGTTATTTGTTTTTGTGGGGAGTGGGGCGGTTAGTCCAGAAACCGCCGGCGCAGCTCCGGCGTGGGTACCATGCACGCGTCCCGCTGCCCGAACCAGCGGTAGCGGTTGCGCGCGATCCAGCGGTACACCGCATCGCGGATCGGCTTCGGCACCGCTACGAAGCCGTACAGCAGCGGCCACGGGTACCGCAGCCGGCGCAGCACACGCAGTCCGGCGGACGACTGCGTGTAGACGCGGCCTCCTTCGATGAGCACGAAGGAATCGAAGGAGGCCGCAGGCAGGCCGTGCCGGGCAAGCAGCCGCTGCCCGGCTTCCGACTGCAGCGCCGCGAACCGGACTCGTCCGGCCGGGTCGCGGCGCACGGTGAACCGGACGGCGGCATTGCACAGGTTGCAGACGCCGTCGAACAAGACCACAGGCCCGGAGATGGCTTCCGGGCCGCGCAGTGGAGCCTTCATAGGGATCACCCGCCCGTCCTAGTGAGTATACGTCAAGTATATCACAGGGGAGCGGGGGAGGCGGAGATGAAGGCGGCCTTGGTTGAGGGCCTCGGCCCGCCGGAACGCTAAAAGAGGCGCTGCGGCTTGCCTCGCAGCCATACAGCGCCGTACCTTGCGAAAGCCGTATGCGGTGCTCGATAATTTTTGAAAGAGGAAATAGGAGACGGTTCAGCTCGGATAGTATTCAAACATTTTCCTATTTATTTTATGTAAATGGAGGAGAATTCTATATATTTTTTGTACGGGAACCGATATAGTTCATGATTGTGGAAGAAACGTTGTGCTGCGGCTTTAAAGGAAACGATGTTTGCAGAGCGTGTGTCTGTGCGAAGGCAGGCCGGTTGTCTGACAATGGTAAACTTTCATCCGCCAAACTGCCAACTGTGAACGGTTTCAAGCAGTCGCGTCTCACCATTATGTTAATGGCCCGGCATAAAAAACCGGGTCCCGCTGGGGACCCGGTCTTATCCGCCTATCTGCGCTAGGACCGTTTACGGCGCTTGGTTGTTTTGCCTTTGCGCTTGGTCTGCGTGGATTTTCTTTTCTTTTTGCGTTTGGCGGCGGGTACGGTATTAGCGCGCTTGGTGGCGGCCTTGGCTCCAAAGCTGCTGAACATCAACTTGAGCATGGGAGCAAACTTCTGGACGGAGCCGACGAATTTCTGCACTTTGCCCATGGTCCCGATGACGCCTTCAATTCCGCCCATGCGGTCAATGAAGCCTTTGATCTGATTGATGTTCATGCCGCCTAAAAGGCCGCCGGCTCCTCCTCCTGAACTCCCGGCTGCAGCGGCCGGTGCGGCGGAATTAACGGGTACGGGCAGATTCTGGCCGAATTCGGAAAATCCCGGGCCGCCCTGAGGGGAGCCTCCGCCTCCGGGGAACCCGCCACCTGAAAAGCCTCCTCCGGGGAAGCCGCCGCCTGAAAAGCCGCCGCCTGGGAACCCGCCGTCAGAAAAACCCCCACCGGGAAATCCGCCGCCCTGGAAAGGAACTCCTCCCTGCCCTCCTGCCTGACCCGGCGAGAACAAGCTTCTGGTTTGCACCTCCGGCTGTCGGCCGTGTTTCGGATAACGATAGCTCACTTGAATTCACGATCCTTTGCAAAGGATTTACTGCTACATCCTATGTGATGGGCAAACGTTTGGACTGGACGGATATCACGGGTATGTGGAAAATGTCAAGGGAACCGGAACGGCCCCAATGTACACTACCAGGAGAAGGTTGCGATTTAGAGCGGTAACGCTTAAAAATTTTACTGTTTTGCAATTGTAAAGGAAGGAGATTATAATAAACCTGTCGAAATAGAAATTATTGTTTTACCGAATTGTCCAGAAATACAAGATGAAATGGAATCTAGGGGTTGAAGATATGCAGTTGAAAAAACTAAATGATAAAGCGATTGACCAGCTTTTCGAGGCGATTCTTACATTGAACAGCCTGGAGGAATGCTATACATTTTTTGACGATCTTTGTACGGTGAACGAGATCCAGTCGCTGTCCCAGCGTCTGGAAGTGGCGCGGATGCTGCGCAAAGGCTGCACGTACAATCAGATCGAAGCCGAGACGGGCGCGAGTACGGCGACGATTTCGCGAGTAAAACGCTGCCTGAACTACGGAAATGACGGCTACGTGCTGACGCTGGATCGTCTGAACCGCTAGAGCGGCAGAGATGGGCGATGCCTGTTTTTCGCTCTCCAGTCGGCGTATTATCAACTGGGAAATTTTATGCGTAAAATGGGTCCTGTGAAACGGCACCGAACCGGTACGGCTGTCTGGCATAAGGACAGCAGTTTTAGGGATTGTCTACTGGTAGTGTACAAGTGATCGCTCATGTGAAACAATTTTTGGAACGAAAACGTTCATTCGAGACGATACCGACAACAACAGATGTTCGGCCGTCGCCCAGGTGACGTCAATCGGAAGCCGCAGGATTGAAAGGTCCCCATGCAGCGGGCTGCTCCGGAAGGACTCTCCTTTTTAATGGTAGTATTCGTATGCTTGGAACGATCGTTCCTTACAACAGCAGACCGCGAATGACCTAAAATCCCCCTCTTTACACCCGTAAATGGGGATTTTTCCTGTTTATTGACATAAGGGGCCAGTTTAGATAGCATGAAAGCAGGATGAACGGAACGGAAGCGGAGTGAAAGCCATGCGTACGTATGGGATTTTGGTGATCAGCCACGGCTCGCGGAGCCGGGAATGGGTGCAGCTGGTGGATGAAGCCGTAGCTGGGATGCGCGTCCCGGACGGTGTTCCTGTGTTCGGTTCCTTCCTGGAGCTTGTGGACGGACGGCTGATTCAAGACGGGATTACCTGGTTAGAAAATCGTGGTGTGACCGATCTGATCGTCATCCCGCTTTTTGTATCTAAAGGAAGCACGCATCTTGACGAGATCGCGTACGCGCTGGGCCTGAAGCCCGAGCCGCTTCTGCCGACGGACCTGGAACCGTTCGAAATCAAGGCGATCGTGCATATGACGCCGCCTATGGATGAGGACGCCGAGCTGCTGGCGGAGATGGTGTATGAGAAAATCCGCAGCCTGTCGAAGGACCCGGAGCGGGAGATCGTGCTGCTTGTGGGACACGGCAGCGTCGAGCAGTTGTTTCATCTGGCGTGGCGCGGAAGTCTGGAGCGGATCGCCCAGGCTTTGAAAAAAACCGGCGGGTTCGGAACGACGGACGTGGCGATGCTGCTGCCGGATCAGACGAAGCGGAAACTGGAATGGTGGCAGGAGCGGAAGCCCGGGCATGCGGTCATCATTGCGCCGCTTTTTTTAAGTGAGGGCTATTTTACGAGAGAAGTGATCCCTTCCAGGCTGGAAGGGTTTGACTACCGATATAACGGGCAATCTATACTGCCGAGTCCTAAGGTCAGCGAGTGGCTGGAGCGGCAGGTTGCCTCTTTTTTTAACCGGGACCATTATGAGCAAAAAAGGTGATAAAGAGAAATGGCCAAACGTGCTAGATTGATCTATAACCCGACTTCGGGTAGGGAAGAAATGCGCAAGCGCCTGCCGGAAGTGCTGCAGCGTCTGGAGCGGGGCGGTTATGAAACGTCCACCCATGCGACGATCGGCGAGGGAGACGCGATGTTGGCGGCCTCACAGGCCGTGGACCGCGGGTTCGACCTTATCATTGCGGCGGGCGGAGACGGGACGCTGTACGAAGTGGTAAACGGGATGGGCGAGAAGCCGAACCGGCCTCCGGTGGGCATTTTGCCGCTCGGAACGACGAACGATTTTGCAAGGGCTTTGAACATTCCGCGCGACTGGGAAGACGCCGTGGATCTCATTGTCCGCGGGTATACGAGACCGATCGATGTCGGTAAAGTGAACCAGAAGTATTTTATCAATATTGCGGGCGGGGGCTCCATGACGGAGCTGACGTACGAAGTGCCCAGCAAGCTCAAAACCATGATCGGGCAGCTTGCCTACTATGTAAAAGGACTCGAAATGCTGCCGCGCCTGCGGCCGATTCACATGCATCTGAAGTCCGATGAAATGGAAATCAACGAGGACGTTATGCTGTTCCTCATTACCAATAGCAATTCCGTCGGGGGCTTTGAAAAGTTGGCCGTTGACGCGAGCCTGAACGACGGGCTTTTCGACGTCATCGTGCTCAAGAAGTGCAACCTGCCGGAGTTCATCAAAATCGCCACCATGGCGCTCAAAGGCGAGCACACCAACGATCCGAACGTTGTTTATTTTCAGACGAGCAAGCTCGAAATTTCGTCCCCGGACTACGTGCAGATCAACCTGGACGGCGAACTCGGCGGCACATTGCCGGCGGTTTTCACCAACCTGCAGTCGCATATCGAGATCATTGTAGACGAATCCGGTCTATCGACATATAAACATCAACGCAGATTAGGGAGCTAGGTATTATGAGTAAAAATAAACGGCGGGGCGGCGCGTCCGCGGGGAAGACGCAGGGCGGGGCATCGTCGGGGCAAAGCCGCGGCGGGACGCCGGCTGGTAAGCGGCAGGGTGAGGCTTCGCGGGGGCAAAACAGGGACGGCAAAGCCCGGACCGAGCGGACATCCGCGCCTCAAGCCGGGAGTAAACGCTCCGCTGTGTTGGCCGGTTTGCCCGTGGAGAAGAACGGCGAGTATACCGCCGAGATCATCGGCATCGGGCATGACGGAGAAGGCGTGGGCCGCGTCGAAGGCTTTACCCTCTTTGTCCCAGGTGCTTTGCCGGGTGAACGGGTGCGTCTCAAGGTGCTCAAGCTCAAAAAGCAGTACGGCTACGCCAAACTGCTTGAAGTGCTGGAATCGAGTCCGGATCGTATCGGCGCGCCATGCCCGATCTATGACAAGTGCGGCGGCTGCCAGCTCCAGCATTTGGACTATGCGGCTCAACTAAAGGTGAAGCGCCAGCTCGTCGTGGACAACCTTGAGCGGATAGGGAAGCTTAAGGTGGCTAAAGAAGCGGATGCCGAGGCAGGAAATGTAGTTGGAGATGCCGCTGGCTTAAGAGCCGGTATAAAAAGCACAAACCTGCGCCGCGGCGAATCGGCAGACCCGCTGAAGCAAGAGAGAGAGCGTGCTTCAGAGGCGGACGGCATCGTCGTGTACCCGACCATCGGCATGAGTGATCCGTGGAGATACCGGAACAAAGCTCAGGTTCCTTTTGGAGAGGAGCAGGGCGGGCTCGTCGGCGGTTTTTACGCGCAGGGCAGTCACCGGATTATCGACATGGAAAGCTGTCTGATCCAGCATGCGAATAACGACGAAGTCATCGCCAAGGTCAAAGAAATCGGCCGCGTGCTAGGCATTCGCGCTTACCGGGAAGAAACACACGAAGGACTGCTTCGGCATGTCGTCGTAAAAGTCGGCTTCCGCACGGGCGAGATCATGGTCGTGCTCGTTACAAACGGCAAAGAGATTCCGCATGCGGAGGAATGGATCGAGCAGATTCGCGCCGCGATACCGGGCGTGGCAAGCATCTGCCAGAACGTCAACACCGGACGGACCAACGTCATCTTCGGAGCGACGACGCGCGTTCTCTGGGGCCGGGAAGTCATCTACGATTACATCGGCGACGTCAAGTTTGCCATCTCGGCCCGCTCGTTCTTCCAGGTCAACCCGGTACAAACCGAGGCGCTTTACGGTAAAGCGCTCGAATATGCCGGGCTGACCGGCGGCGAAACCGTGGTCGATGCGTACTGTGGCATCGGCACCATTTCGCTCTTCTTGGCCAAGCATGCCAAGAAGGTGTATGGCGTCGAGATCGTGCCGGAGGCGATTGAAGACGCGAAGCGCAACGCGGAGCTGAACGGCATCTGCAACGCGGAGTTTGCCGTGGGAGGAGCGGAAGACGTCCTCCCCGAGTGGCAGCGCGCGGGCGTCCGTCCCGACGTCATCGTCGTCGATCCGCCCCGCAAGGGCTGCGACGAGCGGCTGCTCGACACGATCCTCCAGCTCCGTCCGGAGCGGGTCGTCTACGTGTCGTGCAACGCCTCGACCCTCGCACGCGATTTGCGCGTACTCGAGGACGGCGGGTACCGCACCGTCTGCGTTCAGTCGGTGGATATGTTCCCGCATACAGTACACGTAGAATCGGTAGCTTTGTTGGTGAAAAATGGTACAGAGGGCTGAGAATGCAGTGGTGGAGCGGGTTTGGAGAGTAGTACAGATGGATGAAAGTGTGAAACAGAGGCTTTAAAATAATAGAGTTGACTGATTGTTGACGAAATAAGTAGCTCGTATTCGGGATGACAAATTCATAAATCGTGATTGTAATTGGCCTGGAAGGGGTTCGACTCCCCTCGCCTCCATCTTGAAAGGGCTGTCTCAAAAGGATGTCTGCACACACTACTGACATATCACCTAGATCAAATCACGGTAAAAAATGAAGAAATGGCGGCGTTAGGGAGATCCCTGTGCCGCCATTTCTCTATTTCGATCCACAACCGCTTTCTTTAGTAGATTATGAGCAAGCGAAAGCCACCCAACCTCCATGCTTACATTTGGCAAGCCACGAAGCAGGAAGCGTCCGAATCCCCGATCAAATTAAGTTGGAAAAAGAATGAGAGAGAAGGTTTCCAGGCAGACGAAAACCATTTCCAAAATAAGCTTTATTTACTCCACTATTGTTTATTTGATCGAACATCAAGCTCAGATGCCGAAGAATGGGATTTATTTCGTCCTTGAGAAGATGGAGAGAGTATATGAGTCAGTATAACTAAGAAAGGAGATCGCGGCGGTTGCACCCAAAAGCTATATCTAGAACAGTATCGACTTATAATCTGGGCACCAACTCGGTGCTCTTTTGTTTACTTACGTAATAGGCCATTCTTAAATGAAGGAACTTGTCGTCTTTATAGCGAAATAGGCATAGTGCTTAAGACATATTCTGGTTATATTCGGAGAGAGATAAATGTAGCTTGTCAGTCCATGAGGAGGAGAAAAATGGAGTCTAATTTTATATTTTTAGACAGCAACTTTCCTATACTTGCTCAAATAGGCGCAACCGCTGAAGAATATCTTTATTCGGACCCTAATTCATGCTTGATCAAATTAGGATTATTGGGCGAAACAATCGTCAACCTCATGATGCAGTTCGATGGTATTCAACCTCCAAGCTACGATAACACTCATGCCAACCGGATCAAGCTGCTGAAGAATCAAGGACTGCTACCACGCGAAATTGATGATATCTTATACAGCTTGCGTATGGCTCGGAATAAAGCTGTTCATGCGAACTATGATTCACTTGAACAATGTAAAGTTCTAATGGGCATGACCCATGAGCTGAGCATTTGGTTTATGCAAACTTATGGAGACTGGCAGTATAGTCCCGAACGTTTTGTGTTACCACTTGAAAAGTCTCAAGCTAAGGTTGATTACGAAGCGATCCTTCGTGAGAAAGAAGCTAGGATTGAAGAGCTGACGAAGCTTGCTGAACAAGCTAAAGTAGCCCAAACGATGACGATTGAGGAACGTACCTCAAGAGGAAGTCGCGCAGCCCAGCAACTTCAACTGTCCGAAGCGCAGACGAGGTATATTATCGACGAGCAGCTACGCAAGGTTGGATGGGAAGCAGATACGGTTCAATTACGATATTCGAAAGGCACTCGACCACAAAAAGGTTGTAACCTTGCGATTGCAGAATGGCCGACACGCAATTCCAGCGGTAAATCTGGTTATGCCGATTACGCTTTGTTTGTTGGGCTTCAAATGGTCGGCATTATTGAAGCGAAACGTCAGTACACCGATATTCCATCCGTAATCGATAATCAGTGCAAGGAATATGCACAATCCGTTAGTGAAGAACATGCCGCTTATCAGGTAGGTAATTGGAGTCAGTATAAGGTACCATTTGTGTTTGCAACGAACGGTCGGAAGTACTTGAAGCAGCTTGAGACGAAATCGGGGATCTGGTTCCTCGATGTACGCAAACAATCGAATATTTCTAGAGCCCTTCAAGGCTGGATGAGTCCCGATGGTATTATGGAGTTGTTTAACAAAGATACGGATAAAGCCGATCAAGCCTTGGGTGCAACGCCATATGATTTGTTGCGTGACCCAGATGGCCTCAACCTTCGCGAATATCAGATTGAAGCCATTGAGGCAGCAGAACAAGCTATTATCAATGGACAGGACACAGTACTACTATCGATGGCCACGGGAACAGGTAAGACGCGAACGATTCTGGGTATGTTGTATCGTTTCTTGAAATCTGGCCGTTTCCAGCGCATTTTGTTCCTTGTTGACCGCACCTCGCTTGGGGAACAGGCGCAGGATGTGTTCAATGAAGTCAAAATCGAAGAGCTCATGACACTAGATAACATCTACAACATCAAGGAGCTCAGCGATAAAGACATTGATAGAGAGACCAAGGTGCATGTCGCCACGGTACAAAGCTTGGTCAAGCGTGTACTCTACAATGAGGGTGAAACCATTCCTGCTGTTTCCGACTATGACCTTATTATTGTAGATGAAGCGCACCGCGGCTATATCTTAGACAAGGACATGAGTGACGACGAGCTGTTATATCGTAATCAGGAAGACTATATGAGCAAGTATAGTGCGGTCATCGACTACTTTAATGCGGTTAAAATTGGCTTGACGGCTACGCCAGCTATTCAAACAACGCAAATATTTGGCCAGCCTGTGTTCAATTACACTTATCGTCGAGCAGTGGTCGAAGGCTACCTTGTCGATCATGATGCACCGCATACGATTGTCACCAAGCTGAGCAAAGAAGGAATTACCTATCAGAAAGGCGAAGTTGTCCCGATTTACGATCCTGTAACGGGAGAAATTACAAATAGTGGCGAGCTGGATGATGAGTTAAAATTTGATGTGGAGAAGTTTAACCGCCAGGTCATCACGGAGAACTTCAATCGCACGGTATTAGCGGAGATCGCTCAGGACATCAATCCCGAAGGCGATGCGAAAACACTGATCTTTGCCGTTGATGATAGCCATGCTGATGTCATTGTGAAGCTGCTTAAAGAGATTTACGAGCCATACGGTATAGACAACGAGGCAGTCATGAAGATCACAGGCAGCATCGGCGGCGGCAACCCCAAGAAAGTTCAGGAAGCAATCAAACGATTCAAAAATGAACGTTATCCCAATATCGTCGTTACGGTTGATCTTCTTACGACAGGCATCGATGTACCTAAGATTACAACTCTTGTCTTTATGCGTAGAGTCAAGTCACGTATCCTCTTTGAACAAATGATGGGTCGTGCAACACGCCTAAGCCCTGAGATCGGCAAGACGCATTTTGAAATCTATGATCCGGTTGGTGTATACGAATCCCTTGAGGATGTTAATACGATGAAACAAGTGGTTGTTCAGCCTTCTACATCATTTGATGATTTGTTGGATGGATTAGAAGAGTTGTCGACCGAGAAGCAACTGCAAAATCAAATTGATCTCATTGTGGCGAAGCTCCAGCGCAAGAAACGGAACATGACTAAAGATAACATGGCCCATTTCCGAGACATTGCACAAGGTGACACGCCAGACCAGTTTATCGAGAAAGTCAAACATATGCCGGCAGAAGAAGCAAAATCCTATGTACTTGAACATCGGAAAGTCTTTGATATCATGAATGAAGGCGGCAGAGGGAAGCCAAGAGCCGTGGTGATTTCGGATAAAGAAGATGAGCTCGTCTCTCATGAACGAGGTTATGGCAAAGGCTTGAAACCGAAAGACTATTTGGATGAGTTCAAAGCATTCATTACGAACAACATGAACAAAATCGCCGCTCTCCAAGTGGTTTGTACAAAGCCTAGTGATCTTACGCGAGAAAGCTTGAAGAGCTTGCGATTGGAGCTGGATCGTGAAGGATTTACGGAACAACAGCTGAATACCGCATGGAAGCAACTGTCTAATGAGGACATTACAGCGGATATCATTAGCTTTATTCGGAAGGAAGCGCTTGGATCTGTACTCGTCAGCCGAGCTGAACGCACGAAACATGCGATTACTAAGCTGAAGGAGAAGCATTCCTTTACTAAGATGGAGCTTGATTGGCTAGGACGAATTGAAACGGTATTGTTGCACGAACCGATTTTGGATCGTGATCTATTTAATACGGGAGCTTTTAAAAATCAAGGCGGCTACAATCGCATTAATAAGGTCTTTCGTGATAAGCTCGACATTATTATTACAGACATTAATCAGTATTTATTTGAAGATAGGGGACAATCAGCGTGAACAACCAAGAGATCGTATCCAAACTATGGAACCTATGTAACGTCCTCCGAGATGATGGCATTACGTATCATCAGTATGTAACGGAGCTTACCTATATCTTGTTCTTGAAGATGGCAAAAGAAACCGAAACCGAAAAAGAAATCCCAGAGCAGTACCGTTGGGATATGCTGCTTAAGCCAAAGGGCATCGATCTTAAGAAGTTCTATAAGGAGCTGCTCAACCATTTAGGTGAGGATACCACAGGGCGAGTGCGTGAAATTTATGCAGGAGCATCATCTAACATCGATGAGCCCAAGAACCTTGAGAAACTCATTACTTCGATAGACGCACTCGATTGGTATTCGGCCAAAGAAGAAGGGCTAGGTAACCTTTACGAGGGCTTGCTTGAGAAAAATGCAAATGAGAAGAAGTCTGGTGCAGGCCAGTACTTCACTCCACGCGTATTGATCGACGTAATGACAAGGCTTGCTGACCCGAAGCCAGGCGAGCGTTGCAATGACCCTGCTTGCGGTACATTCGGCTTTATGATCGCTGCTGATCGATATGTAAAGGATCAGACAGATGATCTGTTTGCGCTATCGCCTGAATTGCAGGAATTCCAGCGTAAACAGGCTTTTTCTGGCTCTGAGCTTGTACATGAAACCCATCGTTTGGCTTTGATGAATGCAATGCTGCATGATATTGAAGGGTCGATTAAGCTGGGCGATACGTTGTCTAATCAAGGTAAGACAATGAAGGACTTTGATGTCGTACTCACGAATCCACCATTCGGTACGAAAAAAGGCGGCGAACGAGCGACACGTGATGATTTCACTTATCCGACATCGAATAAACAATTGAACTTCTTACAGCATATATACCGAAGCTTGAAATCAAATAATGAAGCGCGTGCAGCCGTTATTCTTCCAGATAACGTATTGTTTGCAGATGGAGACGGTGCCTCCATTCGTAATGACTTGATGGACAAATGTAACTTGCATACAATCTTGCGTCTGCCTACTGGAATCTTCTACGCACAGGGCGTTAAGACAAATGTGCTTTTCTTTACGCGCGGCAAGTCTGATAAGGACAATACGAAAGAAGTATGGATCTATGATTTGCGCACCAACATGCCATCGTTCGGCAAAACAAACCCACTCAAGGCAGAGCACTTTGATGCATTTGTTTCGGCTTACACTGTGGAAGATCGTCACAAGGTACAGGATGAGCGTTGGAACGTATTCACTCGTGAACAAATCCGTGAGAAGAACAACAGTCTTGATCTAGGTCTTATTCGCGATGATAGCGTTTTGGACTATGATGACCTCCCTGACCCGATTGAAAGCGGTGAAGAAGTCGTAGCACAGCTTGAAGAAGCCATTGACTTGATTATGAGCGTTGTGAAGGAACTGAAGTCATTGGAGGTTAGTCGCTAATGGCAAGGGGGAAGAAGCAGAGTTTATCGGTAGAGCAATGGATGGATCAAGCAGTGGTACCTGATGAAGAGCAACCGTACGAATTACCGATGAACTGGATTTGGACAAGGCTGGGAAGCGTTTGTAAAGAGGTTCAATACGGTTACACAGCAAAATCTTCAACCGATGAAATTGGTCCAAAGCTCTTGCGGATAACTGATATACAAGACGGAGGAGTAGATTGGCGTAACGTCCCATTTTGCGAGATTTCACAAGTTGAATACTCCAGATTTAAGCTAGATCCGAATGATATTGTGGTCGCTAGGACAGGGGCAACTACGGGCAAGAGCTATTTGATATCTGAACATGTGGATTCAGTTTTTGCATCCTATTTAATCAGGGTTAAGTTGAATAATCTGCTTAACTATAATTATTTATATTACTTTATGCAGTCAAATCTCTATTGGGGTCAGATTACTGAGTTAGCTCAAGGAATTGCACAACCTGGGGTTAATGCATCTAAGCTACAAACAATGAGTTATCCACTTCCACCTCTTGCCGAGCAGCAACGTATTGTTAACCGAATTGAAAGCTTGTTTGCTAAGCTTGATCAGGCAAAGGAATTGGCACAAAATGCTTTAGATAGATTTGAAACACGTAAAGCCGCTATCCTACACAAAGCTTTTACAGGGGAGCTCACTGCGAAGTGGCGGGAAGAGCACAGTGTGGGAATGGATAGTTGGGAGGAAAAGCCCATTGACTCCTTAGGGGATGTTAAAGGCGGCAAAAGACTACCTAAGGGTGCAAGCTTAACAAATGAAGATACTGGGTTCCCTTATATAAAAGCTGGAGATTTAAAGAATGGAACAGTTTTAGTAGATAAGATACAGTATGTGACGCCAGAGGTACAGAAGTTAATTAAGAATTATACTGTAACAACTGGAGACGTTTATATTACAATTGTTGGTGCATGTATTGGAGATGTTGGGGTAATTCCTGAAATTATGGATAAAGCGAATTTAACGGAAAATGCCGCTAAGATTACAAATTTAAAGTGTGACTCGGACTATCTAGGATTATGTATGAGTTCAAATATCATCCAGGATCAAATAAAAAGCAAAATTGCATCGGCAACTCTTGGTAAACTTTCATTACAAAATATTAAATCATTGGTTGTATTTATACCATCTTTTGATGAACAGAAGGAAATTGTACGTATCATAGATAGCTTATTCGAAAAGGAGAATAGAACCAAAGAGCTTCTTGATTTGATTGATAAAATCGACCTAATGAAAAAAGCAATTCTTTCACGCGCTTTCCGTGGTGAACTGGGGACAAATGATCAAAGTGAGGAATGTGCATTAGAATTGCTAAAAGAAGTAGCCGTGACTCAGTAAGGGACTCAATGTATTAGCGCTGACTGTGCCTTGTGATTACTTCAAGATCATGAACCCTAGATTATAATGGGAAATTGAAGGTAACAGTAAAACAGGCCGAACTCCGAAAACCCGCACTACAGCAGGCTTTCGGACACTTCGGTACATTACAGGATATTGCGCATACCACACTGGCAGCGATGAGATCAGCATTAACCCCTTTTCGTAAGATGACTAGAACTTGTTGACAACTTGTTGACGAACATCGTCAACAACCAATAAAACTCAAACAAAATGGACAATAAGAGTTGGTTAAAACCCTTATATATCAAGGGTTTTAACCAACTAACACAGATTCCAACCAACCCGTACATGTTCCCGCATACGGTGCATGTGGGGATGTTCACTCTTAGTTTGGAACGGAAAATACGATTGAGAAGTTAATATAAGACTGCCCTCTCTGCATGTGAGAGGGTATTTTCTATCTTCATATGGAAGTCGGAGGAGACATGGAACGGTTAATAAGGAACTAATTATTCCGCTTATCCATAATACTTTGAGAGATGAAAGTACGTTTGTTAGAGGGCATGCATATTCGGCTTTAGATGATATTGAATTGTTTTGCAAATAGTCACAGGTTAGATATCCATCTCCTATTATAACCAAACATTCTCTAACATTTGATCAATTGTACTGATTATAATTGTTATAGCGTAGCCCGTAGGTGATTCCAGGATAAAAGTAAGTGTTGCGGGAGGAGATAAATGCACATTCAAAAGTTTCGCTACGAATTAACCCGCGGGTTAGGAAGCATTATTCTCTATCTAAAGGAGAACCCCGCGCTTACTTATCGGCATCTGGATGCTATAGCGGATGCTTGTATTCAGAATACTGCATATGATCCCCAATGTGATGGAAGCAGGGAAGCTTATCTATGGGAGGTCATTCAGCTCTCCAAGGCCTCCCCTATTTTGCAGGAACGAATTCTCAATGCTTTGGGAGGGGAAGTAAACGGGTGGGACCTTCTGCAAGTGTATCGATTAGCGAAAATCTTTGCTTCTCACGGCAATCCGACAGCGGTAGATGCGATGAAAAGGGGATTCCGTTACGATGAAGAATGGAATTGTTTCATAGGCGGGGAAGAGATTATTGAGGCCGAGGGAGCACGAGGTTTTTTGTTTGTGGCAAAGGAGATCGGCAAGCGGATATTGTCTTCCGGCTATGAAGGGGTTACGTTCGTCTGGGAATCTGCCAAGGAATTTCTAGGCGAGGAAAAGGCAGCGGCTCTCTTGGAAGAATCCACGAAGGACGAAAGAGTTCAGGCTTTTTATCAATCAGCGCTCCGGGACGAGGATGATTACTCTCTGTTAAACGGCCGAAAGGCTCTTTCCTATGAGGAATTTAAATCTTCCATGAAAGCGGGTGAAAAAGCCCGGTACCCTTACATTGTTTGGGGCATGCGTGCGTCTAAGGAGGACTTGCTCAAAGCTGCCGATGACTTGTTGAAAGAAAAAAATCCGAAAAAGCTGGAAGCTTATTTGTCTATATTCGTTAAACCGTCTTTTCCGCTTGATCCGCAAAAAATTATAGAGCTGGCACAATCCCAAAATAAACGTCTGCGTTCAGCGGCCATTCATGCACTTTGCAATTTGAAGGACGAGCGTATCCATCGGCTAGCAGTCCAACTGATCTGTCAACGGGAGACAGAGGTAGAGGCACTGGAACTATTCACTTTTAATTATGAGGAAAATGATCTGCCTCTATTGGAACACGTTGCTTTTAAGAAGCATAACAAGCACTCGTTTCATAACATGGAGTTGGATATGGTCAACATTTTTGAAAAACATCCTACAGCATCGTGCCAAAAGATTATGATCGAACTGTACCACAAAGGGCTCTGCTCCCCTTGCAGACGGCGAGCTGTGGAAATTATGATGGCCAATCACATTCTGCCCGCCTCTTTGCGGGATGAAATCCGGTATGATTGCAATCCGGATATCCGTGAACTTTGGATGAAAAGCGCAAACGCCGGGCTTCCCTAGCCGACGCCTGCGCTTATTTTCTTCTATAGAACTTTTCCCAATCGTTTATAACTTCCGCGTGAGTCAATAATTGTTCTCTCAGCCACTGGGATGTTTTCCATTCATGTACCGCCTGCTGCTTTGTTTTGTAAAAGCGATAGTCGCAAATATTCCAGGGGCAGTACAATTTCCGGTACCATTTCCCGTTTTGAACGTCGCCTTTGAAGCGGCGTACCGCTTTGCCGGCCTGCCTTTTGGTCCAGCCGGTGCTTAGGTGCTGTTGGTCTTTAAATACCGGCGACTTTTTTACACTTCTGCTCATTTGGTTCTCTAACCCCTCCTTATGGGAAGCTAGAGACCGTCTAATATTTTCATAGTTCACCCCGGCGTTTGAGTTATTCAATCCGTAGATATAAACGGAATCAATACAGAAAAAGTTACTTTTAAAGGAAAAGTAATAATAAATACGTATATAATTAGGAGGATTTATCATATGGAGTTAAGGCGACTAACGGATCGTGTTTTTTATACAATGTTCAGCAAAGAGTCCGATAGGCCGGTTCTCGGTTATATTAATGGGCAAAAGCGTTCTTTAATGGTGGACTCGGGCAATTCTAAATACCATGCTGCATTGTTTAATGAAGCTGTACGTAAGGAAGGATTAAGAAACCCGGAAATCGTTGCGATTACGCATTGGCATTGGGATCATACTTTTGGGATGCATGCGGTGGAGGGGATTACCATTGCCCACGAAAAAACGAATGATAAACTAGCAGAACAAGCTAAGTGGGAATGGACAGATACTGAAATGAAAAAGAGACTAGCGGCAGGGGTTGAGATTGAATTTGCGGATGCTTGCATTCGGAATGAGTACCCTTCGTTATCGGAGATACAAGTGGTGACTTCTGACATCTCTTTCAACGGAACTATGGAAATCGATCTAGGAGGTATTACGGCACAATTACATCATGTAGCCTCTCCGCATAGTGATGATTCCGTCTGCATATTTGTGCCTGAAGAGCGAGTCTTATTTATTGGCGATGCAGTTGGAGTGGATTATTATAATGATTGCCGCTTGGATAAAGATAAATTGCGTTCTTTACTTACAGCGATTGAAGGATTTGATTTTGATACGTGTGTAGTAGGACATGCTGAACCGGTGAGCAAACAAAGAATTGTTACGATCATGAATTCTCTTCTGGAACGTTAAGAACATTTAAAAGAGAGCGGCAAACTTATTGGAATGTAGGCATTTTTGCCGGATTTTCCTGTGCTAACCTAAGCGTGGTGCCGTTCTTTTCAATAAACCTTGCGCTTCTTAACTCGCATCCTCTAAACTTCCCAATTCCAACGATACAGCGAGGTGACAAAATGGACAAGATCGAAACCGTACTCACCAAACAGGGAAAGACTTTTAAAACCTATTACCATTTGATGCTTACGGAAGCGACGCAGGTTTGTATCGTTAATATCATTAAGGGCCGGTTATATGCCGACAAGAAAACGATGAATCCTACCTATGAACCCTATCCCACTAAGGGGGAAGCGATCAAGCGGATGGAGGAGCTGGCCGATGAACTGAAAAGCAAAGGGTTCGTTGAGGAGCCGAGGGACGTTTTATTTCAGATTCCGGAAAAAGAAATCGTCGTGTTCGATAAAGCGAAATGGCATTATGAAGGGGATTCTCCGTCTGAGCTGGATGTCATTCAAGCCTACGTGCCAACGGGGATGTTCATTGCCTGGGTCATTAAAAACGATCTGGTTGGCAAACGAAGCCGCAAGGAAGACGCGCCGGAGATCGAGCTAGTCAAACGGGATGAGATGACGGGCGCCGAGTTTTATCGTACCAACTGGGACGGTGTGCTCAGCTCGAAAGAATTGTCGGAGGAAGCGGAGGCGTTTGCCCGAGAATACCTCGATATCCGCAACGATGTTTATACGGCCGTCGATTTCACGAACGTATTGGCGGCGGGTTTACCGACGATCTACCATGTGGAGGACTCGCTTGAGAACTACCGGATCATCGAGCCGATTATTTCGGAGCGTTACCGGGACTGGAAGTCCCGTCAGGGAAACCTTGCTTGAAGCGGGACGATTGTGTGATTTACTTTTACCGTGTTACTTTTTCTCAGCCAAATCCTTCAAAACCTGTGCCTCAAAACAGATATAAAAGGAGCACTTGTAAAAAAAGGAGAGTACTGGGATGTCTAAACGCAGCAAAATTAGTTTTTTGATTGGAATGGCCGTTGTACTGTTGTTTGTGATGACAGGGTGTGGAAGCAAGGAAAAAACCGAAGGGGTAAAACCGGCGGAGACAGCTAAGAGTTCGCCTGCAAACTCCGCCAATCCGGCGAATGCTTCAGTTAAGCCGAAAGAGCCGGCCCCTGAGTCTAAACTAAGTCAGATCAGCAACTTTATGACTTCGTCCATTTGGAACGATGGATTCGTAAACGTCGGTTTTTACACCAGCAGGGGTACGGGCAGCACAGGCCAGACACTGGATATGGATTTCACAATGGAGCGCCTGGGCAAAGCAATGGAGAAAAAGGCGGAATACGATACGTACATTCAGGGCCTGGACGCCAAGTATGATAACGTGAAGCAAGTATGGGCCAAGCTCTCGAAAGAAACCGACAACCTATATAAGCAGCTTAAGGAAAATACACCCAAGGCCAACGACGAGAACTATAAGTTCGATACGGGATTATTCGAGCAGTACAGCAGCGCTTTTAGTGATGATGTGCGGGCTTTGAAAAAGAAGCAATAGGCGTGTGAGGTTTCCAATTACGAAACCTGATCGCTGAAAAGGCGTGGAGTCCTACTCCAAGCCTTTTTTTGTTGCCGGCTATTCAATCCGGTTGAGCAAGTTTTCTCATTGCCCTGATACTCTCCGCCAGGTCTCCATCAATTACCTTTCCGCCAACCGCTCCTTATAAATCCCGTAATTCTCCTACTTTACCCCTCATAATACGTCAACGAACGTATTTCCCACAATAAATCCCGGACACCTCCGCGTAAGCGGAAACCAGATTTTTTTCACGCAAAAAAGGTAAACTTTCTCTCCTGTCGTAATACTTTCGCCATGTTCGCGGAGCTGAAAATGAGCGAAGATAGGTACAGAAGGCGGGCACGTTAAACGGCCGGCCCAATAAAATCACCGAGGCGCCTGGACGGGTTACTTCGACTTTTAATCGGCTGGTCGTTGGTTCGAGTCCAACTTCCTCCATGGGGAGGAATAGCTCAGATGGTAGAGCAGCATGTACCTGTCCGACCTATTTCCTCGGTGGTTTCTACAAAAGAAAAAAACGGAGCGAGGCGCCAGAAAGGGGTTCTTCGACTTATTAGGGTTAAGTATGACGGTGTCCGACGGATGCCGCGAACCTTTTCAACTATCTTCCTCGCTCCGCTTCTATTAAAAAAATGAATATCCGGCGAGGCGCAGGGACGGGTTCCTTCGAGCTTATCGACCAATGGCAATACCCCGGGCAGTACGGCAGGTTCGACTCCTGCAGCAGACCTGTTCCGCTTTTTCTTCGCCGGAGTTCTATTAAAAGGAGTGTGTATGAATCATGAGTATGGCGAAAAAGCTGTTCGGCTCTCTGAGACCGGATGCCTACAATAAAGACAACTATCCCGCTTACACGCGATCTGCCGAGGAGCAGTATGTGCAGACGCTGATGACGAATACGATGGGGAACACGTACTACGTGGATCAGCATGAACTGCTCGGCGATGCGGCTCAACTTCATCATGAGATGGCCGAGGCCAATCCGAATTTTATGGCCCGGGCGATTGTGTTTGCCCGTAATGCCGGTTTTATGCGGCTGCAGCCTTTGTTCGGGCTCGCGATTCTTTCCATGTATCGTCCGGATCTGTTTGCGAAGATTTTCCGGCAGGTGGTGCGGATTCCTTCGGATTTGTCCGATTTTCTGACCATCTTGAATGGTCTGGGGCGGGGTGAGGGCGGTCGCGCCGTGAAACGGCAGGTGAACCGGTTCTTGTCCGAAGTGTCCGAATATTGGGCGGTGAAGTACAACGGACGCGGTCGCGGGTACAGTCTGGGCGACGCCATTGCGACGGCGCATCCGAAGCCGCAGGATTTGAAGCAGCAGGCGCTGTTCCGCTATTTGCGCGGGATGGAGGCCAATCTGGCGCTGCTGCCTCAGGTCGAGGCGCTGGAGAGCTTGAAGCTGGCGGCAACCGAGGAAGAGCAGATCCGCTGGATCGAGCGCGGCAAGCTGCCTTACGAAACGGTGACGGGAGCGATCAAGCCGTCGAAGGCAGTCTGGGAGGCGCTGCTGTACCAGATGCCGACGTTTGCGCTGCTCCGTCATTTGAACGCGATGCAGCGGGCGGGTGTGCTCGAAGATGCGCGGCACGTGGAGTATATCGTGCAGCGGTTGACCGATCCGCAGGCGCTGAGCAAAGCGAAGA
Source organism: Paenibacillus sp. JNUCC 35 (assembly GCF_058269095.1). Taxonomy (NCBI): domain Bacteria; kingdom Bacillati; phylum Bacillota; class Bacilli; order Caryophanales; family Paenibacillaceae; genus Paenibacillus; species Paenibacillus sp. JNUCC 35. The sequence continues at coordinate 1,017,161 of NZ_CM177771.1, forward strand.
TCCTGCCGTTCCGGCTGGCGACGGCTTTCCGGCAGGTGGAGCATCCGGAGCTGAGGGACGCTTTGCGCGAAGCGGCGGAGCTTACGTTCGACAACCTGCCGGAGCTTGGAGATCAAACGGCGATTTTCCTCGATATCTCGGGCTCGATGAACGGGCAGTACCTGGAGACCGGTGCGGTTTTTGCCCTCGCACTGTATAAAAAGACCCGGGGGAACTCCCTGTTCTGGCTATTTGACACGGAGGTCATGGATGCGAAGCCTTCCCGCAAAGACAGCATTTTGACCCAGGCGGCGCAGATACGTGCCCGAGGCGGAACGGGTACGGGGGCGCCCGTCCGGAAGCTTATCCGGGAGCGCAAGAAAGTGGACCAGATCGTGATGATCACGGATGAGCAGCAGAACAGCGGCAGCGCGTTTTATAAGGAGCTGAAACGGTACCGTTCCAAGGTGAACCGCGACGTGAAGGCGTTCATCATCGACCTTGCGCCTTACCGCCATGCGATGGTTCCCGTTCAGGACCCGCACACCTACTACATTTACGGCTGGAGCGACACGGTGCTGTCCTACATCGCCCAGTCCGTGCAAGGGTATTCCAGCTTGACCGAACAGGTAGCCGAGCTGGATTTGGAGAATTTGAATTAAGCCGGCGGTAAACGAAAAACGGGCAGAGGCAGCCGGATGGCGAACAATCCTCTTACGATTCAGCGTGCGTTTCTTTTCTTGCCACATGGCGGGAAGAGGCCTGCACGCTGTATTTTTTTTGCATGCTTTCAAGTGAGCGGTTATAGCATCAAGACACAGAAGAATGCTGATAGAGCAGCTCCATCCTATTTAGGTATTGACAGCAGACCGACCTGCCTATAAAATGGTTATCATATTGATAATGATTATCATTATCGTTATTGTTAAAATGAATATCCTCTCAACTCGCTCACGATTGGATTATTCATAGATACATAGCAAATTGATGAGGGAGAGAATCGTCTTATGAAAAAATTAATTCCGTTATCCCTGTTCCTTGTCCTTCTTCTGAGCGCGTGCGGCGGCAACCAAGCAGGCACCAAGAGCGGGAACAACGCGTCCTCTGATAGTTCCGGGACCGCGTCGGCAGCTTCGAAATCCGGCACGTTTACCTATCAATCCGAGAACGGGCCGGTTGAGGTTCCCTCGAATCCGCAGCGTGTCGTTGTGCTTACGCGTTTTTTAACGGGAAATGTGATGGCACTGGGGGCGCCTCTGGTCGGTGTGGACGAGATGTCCAAGGAAAACCCGAATTTCGAAGAGAAGCTGAAAAACATCGAGGCGGTTTCGGACGAAAGTCTTGAGAAGATCATCGAGCTGAAGCCGGATCTGATTATCGGGCTTTCCGACATCAAGAACATCGATAAGTTCAAGAAAATCGCTCCGACGGTCACTTATACTTACGGAAAAGTCGATTACTTAAAGCAGCAGCTGGAAGTCGGCAAATTGCTGAACAAAGAGAAAGAAGCGCAGGCCTGGGTCGACGATTTCAAAGCGCGGACCCAAAAAGCCGGAGAAGAGATTAAGGCGAAGATCGGCGCAGATGCGACGGTATCCGTTATCGAGACGTTCAACAAGCAGCTCTATGTCTACGGGGATAACTTTGGACGCGGCACCGAAATCCTCTACCAGGCGTTTGGGCTGCGCATGCCGGATAAAGTCAAAGAAATGACAAAGAAAGAAGGCTATTTTGCCCTGTCCACAGAAGTGTTAAAGGATTACATGGGCGACTATGTTATTTTCAGTAAGAACGTGGAAGAAGACAACTCCTTCCAGAAAACCGAAACCTACAAGAACATTCCAGCAGTCCAAAACAATCGGGTCTTTGAAGCCGACGCGAAGGCGTTCTATTTTAACGATCCGCTGAGCATGGAATATCAATTGAAATTTTTCATGCAACACTTTCTCGGCAAATAAGCGCATTTCGCGGGATGTATCGTATCGCTTTAAGGAGCTGTCGATCGGGTGTATGTGAGAATAATAAAAACGGCCAGGGACGCAGGTCCTTGGCTGTTTTTTTGATTGAAATCGGAGTCCCTGCACAGTTGTCATCATACGAAAATGTTCATCCAAGCATAAGGAAGAATGAGGAGTGAATCCTGCTATATCGGCCGAACCTGTAATGCTTACTCAGCCGTTCTTTCGACCCCCAGATTCCAGTAAATGCCTGCATGCCCGCAGTTGTATTTGCCAATGTTCTGTCATACAATTTTTTGTAACGTTGAGGGGCGTCACGGAGAAAACGCAGTGCTGCCGCTTCATCCGGATTGCATCACACTAAGTTGGGGGGAACGGTGTTACGAACTAGTAATGGGAAAGCGTGAAAAGCAGATAACGTACACAAACGAAGGGGAGCGTTTTTTTGGAAGCCAAACAATTAACCAGAGGACTGAAGCCGCGGCACATTGAGCTGATTGCGCTCGGGGGCACGATCGGCGTCGGGCTGTTTATGGGGTCGGCCAGTACGATCAAATGGGCCGGCCCTTCTGTTCTGCTGGCTTATCTTTTGGCCGGCATCATTATGTTTTTTGTCATGCGGATCATGGGGGAAATGCTGCTGCTCGAACCGGTGACGGGCTCGTTCGCCACGTTCGCCCACAGATATATCGGCCCGCTCGCCGGTTACGTGACCGCCTGGAGCTATTGGTTCCTGTGGGTGACGGTCGGCATGGCGGAAGTGACCGCAATCGGGATTTACGTGGGCTACTGGTTCCCGGACATTCCCCAGTGGATTCCGGCCTTGATCGGCGTGGGAATCATTGCGGCGGCCAACCTGGCGGCAGTGAAATTTTACGGGGAGTTCGAGTTCTGGTTTGCCATGATCAAGGTCGTCGCCATCGTGTTTATGCTGGTGATCGGAACGGCTATGATTTTCTTCGGATTCGGCAACGGGGGAGAGCCTATCGGTCTCTCGAATCTGTACAGTCATGGAGGCTTTTTTGCCGGAGGGCTGAAGGGGTTCCTGTTTGCGCTCTGCATCGTAACCGCTGCCTACCAGGGGATCGAAATGGTCGGAATTACGGCGGGCGAAGCCGAAAATCCGAAGCATACGCTGCGCAAAGCGATTAAAAACATCATCTGGCGCATTCTGATCTTTTATGTAGGCGCTATATTCGTGATCGTGACGATTTATCCGTGGAACCAGGTCGGCGAAATCGGAAGCCCCTTCGTGATGACCTTTGCCAAAGTGGGCATTGTCGCCGCTGCGGGCATTATCAATTTCGTCGTGCTTACAGCGGCGATGTCGGGCTGCAACAGCGGGATTTACAGTGCGGGAAGAATGCTGTACACGCTGGCGCAGAACGGGCAGGCCCCCCAATTTTTTGGGAAGGTCTCCAAAAGCGGTGTCCCGAGAAATAGCATCATCACGACCATTTCTTTGCTGCTGATCGGCGTGCTTTTTAATTACTTGGCGCCGGACTCGAAGCTGTTCCTGTACATTTACAGCGCCAGCGTTCTTCCGGGGATGATCCCCTGGTTTGCGCTCGCCTTCAGCCAGTTTAAATTCCGGCAAAAGTGGAAGCATGAGATGGCGGATCATCCTTTCAAGTCGCGGTTTTTCCCGGTCAGCAACTATATTACCATCGTATTCTTGTTCCTCGTCATCATCGGCATGTGGTTCAATCCGGATACCCGGGTGTCCCTGATCGTCGGAGCCGTGTTCATTGCGGTCGTCATCGTGGGGTACTATGTTTTTGGCATCGGGAAGCGGCAGAAGACCGGAGAGATCGAGGAAGGGTAACAATCGGCTAAAAAGCCGGGCGAATTCAGACAGGAGTCTGGGTTTGGCCCGGTTTTTTGATTTTCAAAGTTCATTCAGGTCACACGTGCTTAGTATTCTCCGAATGTTCTCTACTAAAAGAACATTATGGATTTGATATTATAAATATGGTATATTATAGGTGTTTATATATAAAAAACCAAATGATTAAACGGAGGATGATCAACTGTGTTCAAATTGAAGAAAATTGTCCCGGTCTTAGTTGTAACCGCATCTCTATTATTGTCGTCTCAGTCTGTGTTTGCCGTTTCCGGGTTAGCGGATACAAGAAGCGAGGCCCTAAATGTTTACCCAAATACAGACTATACATGGACGCTGGATACGGCGGCGGATGAAGATTGGTTTTATTGGACCAATTCCACCAGCAGCACTCAAAGTTTATCCGGCTCCTTGCTCTCTCCTGCCGGCAAAAATTATAATTTGCAGCTTGTGCTTGTTACATCAGGAGGCTGGGAGTATGTCTTGAACACAAACGATAACGGTCCGGGACAACACGACGGCTTTAATTCGACTCTTCAACCTGGAGATAAGATCTACTTCAAAATTAGACCAAGTGGATTCGATTACGACAAGTCTAACCCGTACAAATTTAATTTTAAAGTAAGCTGATCTTGTAAATATTTTCCTAGAGTAATAGTTTAGAGGGGCTTAGGGCCTCTCTTTTTTATTTGAAAACACGCGACGGACGTGGGTTTGCCTGCAACTTTTGAGCGGTATATGGTTCGTGTAACCGTCTAAAAGGCTTGACCAATCGAAATTAAAACGAAGAAGCACCCACCGATTCCATGGACACCTTTTGTTTAATTGTGGAATATTTATATTGAAAAACGACATGAATGTCGTTTATAATTCAACTAGAACAACACACATTGCTTTTGATCGGAGTAAATAAAGATGTCTCCCAAAGTGAACGAGGAATACAAAAGGCAAAAGAAAATCGATTTGCTGCAAAACGCCAAACAGGTGTTTAGTCGGAAAGGGTACAACGGAGCGACTATGCAGGACATTATGGAGGCGGCCGGTGTGTCGAGGGGGGCTTTGTATGCCTATTTCGATAACATTGAGCATGTCTATCTGGAGTTACTACGGCATGAGGACCGCAAGCACGAGATCTATTTTCGCAGTGACGACAAGGAGAACAGTTGGCAGCAGATAAAGAATTGGCTTAACAAGCAGCAGGCCGAAATCGGGAGCATGGAAGAGACTTTAGTGCTGGCGAACTCGCAGTTTTTCTCATCGGCCCAATACCGGAACAACAAGGAGATCTATCCTTACATCGCGACACGTTATGAACGGACGATGGAAGTGCTGACCGGATTTTTTGAAAAAGGGGCAGCCCAGGGCGAGTTTGCACTCCGGCTTCCGGCCGAAACCATTTCACGCTACCTGATTTCGTTCATGGATGGGTTAATCATGGACACGGCCCATATGGGTCCTGAGAAAACGAAGGTGAATGAGCAGTTGGATGCTCTGCTTTTTACCCTGGAAGCTATGCTCGGTCCGGTTCAAGAGAAGACGGAGACAACGGAAAAGGAGAACAAAGAGGATGTTATTTGAATCTTCGAGAGTATTATTTCGAAAAATGACGGAAGAAGACGCAGCCATTTACCACACATGGAGAAACGATATGGAAGTGATGAGAACGACCAATCCCTCCTTGGATTTGTCTACTTATGCGGAAACCCGGCAATTTGTGGAGCAGGTGATTTTGGGGTCGGGCACGTCCAAAAGCTATATGATCCTGGATAAGCCATCCGGGCGGCCCATCGGAATCACCTCCTTGATTCAGCTCGATTTTAAAAACCGCAGCGGAGAGTGTATCCTCGACATCGGCGAGAAAGAGTTTTGGGGCAAAGGCTACGGAAGCGAATCCTTGCGGCTGCTGCTCGATTACGCTTTTCTTGAATTAAATCTGCACCGGGTGTCCTTGCGGGTGTTTGCTTTTAACGATAAAGCCATAGCCCTCTATGAAAAAATCGGGTTCAAACGGGAGGGAGTCTCCCGGCAGGCGGTATTCAGGGAAGGGAATTGGCACGACATACTACATATGGGCATTCTTCAAGAGGAGTACAAGCCTGCCTGATGGAATGAGGGTGGCCGGAGGGTTGCTAGCTCTGCTGAAGTCTCTGACTATCGTGCCTTTCAGGATGAACTCAACAGTTTTGAAAAAGCAAGAGAACTGCTAATACGGTATTTTATTAGATGAGCGGTGAGTGAATTTGAAATCATGGAAAAAGTCCTCCACGGATATACATTTTGATGACATAGACTTTCATGATGCGCTGGTGGAGCGGATTGAGGTAAAAGAACGGGAGATTATCGTTGAACTTGAATCGGTAAACATTTTGCCGAAGCACCCGCTCAATCCATACGATGTTGCTAAAAACACGGACAGGTGCATGTTAGTTTTCCGGCAGGTCCTATCAAATGAAGCTGTTAGATTCCAGGAGGGAGACATTCCTCAATCTATGAATTGCGCAGATTTTAAGAGCTTAGAGATTCTTAAATTTGAACGCTTCGAACAGGAAGAGACCCGACTCTTCAAGATTTTTGGAGTAGACGATCAGTTTTGCGAGTGGGAAGTGAGGGCCGAAGGTTTTGTCCTCCACTGGAACGAATTTATGGGGGATGCCTGGTTTGTGGGATGGAATGAGAACGAATAGAATAGTGTCAAGCGGTGGTCTAGATGAAAAAAATTCATATCATGGGCTCGGTCGGAAGCGGCAAAACAACCCTGGCCAGAAGGTTGTCTGCCGAATGGCAGCTTCCTTTTTATGAGCTGGATAATGTGGTCTGGAAAAGAACTCCCTCGGGTGATGTGCGAAGAACGGATGAAGAGCGCGATGCCTGCCTAACGGAAATAGTGCGTGCTGACGCGTGGATAACGGAAGGGGCTCATCATAGCGCCTGGGTTGGCCCTTGTCTTGAACGAGCGGAGCTCATAATTCTCCTGGATACGGAGTATTCCACGCGGTCTAAGCGCATCATCAGCCGGTTTATCCGGCAGAAGCTCGGTCGGGAGAAGGCGAATTATAAGCCGACATGGACTATTTTTCGAAATATGTTTCGCTGGAGTCATCAGTATGAAACGGAGGGCAGAGCCCAAATTATGGAGCTGCTGGAGCCCTACGGCGTTAAATTGCTGGTTTTGAAAGATACCAGCCAGTTGGATACATTGGCTTTTATAATGAGCAAGGGTATCAAGGAAAGCGGGAAAATAACTGACAGACAGTCGGCATCTATAAATAATCGTCCAAACAAATAGGAGGAATATATGAAATGAACATTACAGTCGATCAACGGCAAAATTCAAAAGTGGCCATCATCTCCAGCGAAAATGTGGTGATTAACAGCGTAAACGACGCGCTGGACTTAATGGCAGATGTGCATTACAACCACGGATGCGATAAAGTACTCCTAAGAAAAGAACAGCTCACTGAGGATTTCTTCGAACTGCGGACGAAACTTGCGGGAGATATTTTGCAAAAATACACCAACTACAGCATGAAAATCGCCATCGTCGGCGAGTTCACCGGGTATAACAGCAAAAGCCTGAACGATTTTATTTACGAATGCAACCAGGGGGATAAGGTGTTTTTCAAGCAGACAGAAGCGGAGGCGCTGGATGCGCTGCATGGGGCATGATCGCTTTTCTGCAAACAAAGGGAATTAAGGCGTACAACGAGATTTTGGAGATAGCGGAACGGCCGGGTTTGCTCTTTTCAAATGACCGGGATCAGGTTGATACGGAGGCCCGTTATAACCATCGCACCGTCCAGCGGCTGAACAAAATGATTAAGAACAACAAATTATCCTTAAACGAGCTGGAAGATATATTCGCTTTCGTAGAATCGGCGTGGGCGTCTTATTTGAAGAAGTTTTATGCGGAAAAAACGTTTGTCTTCTACATGTGGGGAGATTATCAAATTCCTGCGATTAGAATTTCCGTAGTTTCTTATTATGAGGGGCTGGGGCTGCCCTTCGGATGTACAGTGAACCAGGTTGACGATCGGAAGGAAGTTCTCATACAGTATCGGGAAAAAACTTGTTTCGATGGAGTTCCAATTGTGGAAAGTGAAGGTTCAAACATAGCGATCGACGATGAAGAAGAAGATACTTATATACTTACTGTGTATGCTAGGATTATAAACGGTTAAAGGTGAATTGATGAAAAAGCGGATCAGGAGAAAGCTCCACAAGCAATACTTAGGGGACCTTGTTTATGAGATTAGTATCTCTGCGTACTGGCGGCAAAAGCTCTTAAGAGGGGTTGAGGCAAGAGTGCTGATTAATAAAGACTGTATGGAAATTCCATGGGATTTGAGAAGTCGGATTAAACGGTTGGATTTAAGATATTATGTTTCGGTCGTCCCTTACTCCAAAACAACCGGTTGGGAAGATTGGGGGGAGAATTACAGCTATTTTAAATTCGAGGCAGTCGAATTCCCTACAGTTCAGTCGTATTCAGTCAATAACCGGGATGCATGGTAGAAGGCTAACAAAATGAGAATGATCAGGCTGCATAAGAATCTGCTCGGGCAGGTTCTTTTTTTGTGCTTCTGGGAGAGTTCGCTCACATATATTTCGCTCCGGTAATAGTTAACGAAAAGCGATTAAAAACTCAAAACCTACTTGACAGGTATGATTAATTGGTTTAATCTTACTTCAAGATCACTAGATGATTCCTAATCAAATGAATATTCATTAAGCGAGCATTCATTATTTTAAAACTAAACTAATAAGGAAAGCCGATTGGACCGCCAAAGGCTCCTGTAATCTCTTACCGTCAGACGGAGGGGATAACGGGGGCTTTTGTGTTTTCCGGGCCTCCTGACGAAAGGAATGGCATGCACGAAAAAGACTGGGCGTTATACGAAGAGGCCGACTGGCTCTTCCGCAGGCTGGTACGCAAATTTGTGAAGGAACGCGACAAAATTTCCGTCGAAGGCATCACACTGCCGGGCATGCTCATCCTCAACTCTATTAACAGAGAGGGAGAGCAGCGGCTGGGAGAGCTGGCGGAGCAGCTGGATTTTACGTCCGGCGCCGTAACGGCGCTGTGCGACAAGCTGGAGGCGGGCGGCTACGCGGTTCGCAAAAGAAGCGAGTCCGACCGCAGGTCCGTAGCGCTGGACATTACGGATAAGGGCCGGGAACTGCTCCGGCGCAACAGCGGGCTAAGTGCGCATATGATCGGCATCCTGTTCGGCGGGTTTTCGCCGGAGGAACTGGCGCATCAGATCGCTTTTTCCCGGAGGCTGCTGGACCAGATGGAAGGTTTCGCGGAAGCGGTGCTGGCCTATCCCGGAGAAGATGCGGAGGACGTGGAAGAAACGGAAGCAGACGATCCAACCGTGGGGGCTCCGTCGCCTGCGGCGGTTTCAGAGGCCGATGCTTTGCAGGTTCCATTACTGCACTCCTCTGCACAGCCGGCAGCGATAGCTGTTTCGGCAGGCTTGCCGGCCAAGTCAGCGAGGGGAGCATCGGCCGATCTTGAACTTGAATCGGCAAGGTTATCCGCCAAGTCCGGAGAGGAAAGCCTGGCTGCTGCTTTTACAGGCGATACAGCATCCGATCCGTCATCGGAATTACGACCGGAATCGTCATCCCAACCCTCAGCGGATCAGCCATCTGCCCCTAAACCGAAAACGGCAGCCCGCAAAAAGAATTTCATTTCTTATTAACCCGGGTGGCCGAAGTTTTTACGACAAGAGGAGTGTTCTTTTCATTCATCAACTTGCATGTAGAAGATAGATTAAATGGATAAGCGTTACTGCGCGAGGCCATTCCTTTTTTTACAAACCAAATCCAACAAAAGAGAGGACGTTAACCATATGGGACATCCGACGATTTATCCAACGGGAACGACGGTTTACAAACCGGGCAAAAGTTGGAGCGGCTACACACTGTATCAGGCGGCAGAGACGGGGGCGCTGCTGATCGACATGAACGGACGGGAGGTTCATCTTTGGAAGGGGCTGAGAGGGTTCCCGAACAAACTGCTTCCGGGCGGGTACGTGTTCGGCAGTACGGCGGAGCGCGATCCGAAGTATGGGTTTCAGGATGAAGTGAATCTGGTGCAGGTCGACTGGGATGGCAATATCGTCTGGAAGTTTGACCGTTACCAGCATATCGAGGACCCCGGGCATGAGCCGCAGTGGATGGCACGCCAGCATCATGATTACCAGCGCGAAGGCAATCCGGTCGGGTACTACGTGCCGGGTCAGGAGCCGAAAGTCCACTCCGGGAACACAATCGTGCTTGCACATAAGAACGTGAATCGCCCCGAAATTTCCGATAAAGAGCTGCTGGACGATACTATCCTTGAAGTGGATTGGGAAGGAAATGTCATCTGGGAGTGGACAACGAGCGATCACTTTGAGGAGCTGGGTTTTGACGAGGATGCCCGGAAGGCGCTGTACAACGACCCTAACACCCGTTTCTTCGGGGCGAACGCCGGCGACTGGATGCACATCAACTCCGCTTCAGTCCTCGGGCCGAACAAGCATTACGATGCGGGAGACGAAAGATTCCATCCGGACAACATCATCTGGGATGCGCGGGAGACGAACATCATTGCCATTACGGACAAAAAGACCGGTAAAATCGTCTGGAAGCTCGGCCCCAACTATAATACCGAAGAGACGAAACACATCGGCTGGATCATCGGCCAGCATCACGCCCATCTTATTCCGCAGGGACTGCCGGGCGCGGGCAATATTCTGATCTTCGACAACGGCGGCTGGGGCGGCTACGGCACACCGAATCCGGAATCCCCCGACGGCATCAAAAACGCCCGCCGCGATCATTCCCGCATTCTGGAGATCAACCCGGTCACACTCGAAATCGAGTGGCAGTACACGCCGACGGAAGCGGGCTTCCAGGCTCCGCTCGATTCGTACCGGTTCTACAGCCCGTACATAAGCTCCGCCCAGCGCCTGCCGAACGGCAATACACTGATTACCGAGGGCGCGGACGGCCGGATTTTTGAAGTGACGCGCGAGCATGAGCTTGTGTGGGAGTACATTTCACCTTACAAAAACAAACGCAACTCCAACATGGTCTACCGCGCCTACCGCGTGCCTTACGAGTGGGTGCCGCAGTTGGAGCTGCCGGAGGAAGTGGAAATCGCGCCGATCGACGTAGCGGACTTCCGTCTGCCGGGAGCGGCTGCTCGCGGAGCGGTAACTGCCGTGGAAGTCGAAGGAACCGTCTCTTACGGGGAGGGCGCACTGTGCGTAGCGAGAACGGACGAAGGCCAGCCGGAACCGGAGAAGGGTTAGGTGAGGACGATGAGAGAGACAGCAGATAAAAGTAAAAAGGCTGCGGGTCACGTTAGCCTCCGCCGCTTCGCCCGCACGCTGCTCGCACTGGTGCTCATCGCCGCGCTGCTGGCTGTGCTGGCCGGCTGCGGCAAAGCGGTCGCCGACCCGAAACAAGGCGGCGCAGCCAAGCTAAAGCTGAAAATCGCGGACATTTCCACCAACTCGATTTTCCGCGTCGCCAAAAGCAAGGGCATCTTTGAGAAGCACGGCATCGACGCCGAGCTCGTCTCGTTCGCCACGCCGGCCGAAGGCGTCAACTCCCTGTTTATCAAACAGGTGGACGTCGCGTTCGGCGCCGATTTTCCTCTGCTGAATGCCGTGAGCAAAGGCGATTACTCCATTTTCGCCTCGTCGGGTACGGCAACGGATCTGAGCGCAAGCGAGTGGAAGCTGTTCGTCCGCAAGGACATCAAGAGCGCGGCTGACCTCAAGGGCAAGAAGCTGAGCTTTTCCCGCGGCACGTTTGTCCCTTACCTGTGGGATGTGTATCTGGGCCAGAACGGCGTCAAATTGTCCGAGGTGAAGCTGATCGGCCAAGGCGGTTTTGATGAAGCGTATGTCGCGCTCAAAAAAGGCGAGATCGACGGCGCGTGGGTATACGGCGCGGTGCTCAACGAAAAATTCGGTGCTCTTGCCGAAGCGCACGAGCTGACCGACATGTCCAAAACGCCGGTACGCCTCGGCAACGGCCTCATCGCTCCCAACGAGCTGCTCAAAAACAACAAAGCGGGCTTCGTCAACTTCCTGAAGGCGATCGACGAAGCTTCTGCCTACGCTCAGGCGCACCAAGAGGAAACCGCGGACATCATGTACAAGGAAGTCAAGCAGCCTAAAGAGGCGACCCTCAAGGACCTGCCCAAAAACCCGTGGAAAATCGGGTTCACCGATAAAGCGTACAACGGCTACAAGGAGCAGAAAAAATACATGGTCGACAACGCCATCATCGAGAAGGATTTCGACCTGAAAAGCAAGCTGAACCTTGATATTTTGCGGGAAGCGTTCCCGGATAGGGTCATTGAAGTGAAGTAGGTTGCAAATCGGAAAAGCGGGAACATGGGCTGGGTCGACCGCCACGCCAACATTGCAGCGCGCGCCCGGCAGCGGTCGATCGAACGCCGTCTTGCACCGAAACACCGACCGCTATCATGCAGCGAAATACGGCAAGAAAAACGCAACCAAGCTGAACAGGGGGATGAAGTATGAGTACGAAGGCAGTGCCGAAACGCAACGAAATCCACATCGAACGCCTGGACAAAAGCTACACGCAGCCTTCCGCGGGCGAGCTGCACTACATCATTCAGGACGTGAATCTGGCGGTCCGGGGCGGCGAGTTCTTCGTCCTGCTGGGACCGAGCGGCTGCGGCAAATCGACGCTGCTCAGTCTCATCGCGGGCTTCGTCTCCAAGACGTCCGGCCAGGTGCGCGTCGGTGACCGCGAGGTCGACCGGCCCGGCCAGGACCGCGCCGTCGTCTTCCAGCAGGCCGATTCGTCCCTGTTCCCCTGGCTTACGGTCAGGGAGAACGTGGAGTTCGGCCTGCGCATGAAGCGTGTCCCGGCGGCCGAGCGCCGCAGCATTTCCGACCAGTACATCGAGCTGGTCGGTCTCAAGGGACACGAGAGCAAGTTCCCGCGCGAGCTGTCCGGCGGCATGAAGCAGCGCGTGCAGCTGGCCCGCGTGCTGTCGAACGATCCGGCCATCCTGCTCATGGATGAGCCGTTCGGCGCGCTCGACGCGATGACGCGCCGCACCATGCAGAAGGAGCTTCAGCGGATTTGGCAGGAAACCGACAAAACCGTCATTTTTGTCACCCACGACATCCAGGAAGCGCTGCTGCTCGGCGGCCGCATCGGCATCATGTCCGCCGGCCCGTCGTCCAACATCTCGCACATCTACGACGTGCCCCTCGCGTATCCGCGGGACCTGGGGTCGCCGGAGTTTTACGAGCTGTACAACCGCATCCAGGCGCATTTCGACGAATAGGGAGGAGAAGCTGACATGAACACGAACGCCATTACGGCAAAAAAACCGATCACGGCCAAGCCGCCCATTACGGCTGCTTCGGCCCGGAAACCGCTCATCCGTAAGTCTTGGTTCAAAAAAACGCTACTCACCCTCGTCTTCTGGATCGCGGGACTGCTTCTGTGGCACGGGCTGTCGCTCGTCTACGGTCCGGAAATCCTGCCCGGCCCGATCCTGACCGCCCAAGGCGGCTACGAGCTGCTGGCAGACGGCACCCTGCTGCAATACATCGGCATCAGCTCGTACCGCGTCCTGCTCGGCTGGACCCTCGGCAGCCTGATCGCCATCCCGGTCGGCCTCATCATCGGCAAAGTCGACGCTATCCGTGCTTTTGCGGAGCCGTTTCTGAACTTCATCCGCTTCATTCCGCCGATCGCGTTTATTACACTTTTCCTCGTCTGGTTTGGCATCGGGGAGACATCGAAAGTCGTGCTCATCCTGTACGCCACTTTCTTCATCGTCGTGCTGAACACCTTGACCGGCGTGCTCGCCGTGGAGGAGGACAAAATCCGCTCCGCCCGCAGCATGGGCGCCTCCGAATGGCAGATCGTCTTGCACGTCATCATCCCGTCCACCGTACCGTACATGTTCACCGGCATCCGCCTCGCCATGGGCACCTCCTTCATGGCCATCATCGGCGCCGAAATGATCGCCTCCAACGAAGGCGTCGGCTATCTCATCTGGAACTCGCGGCTGTTCTTCCGCACGGATTGGATTTTCGTGGGGCTGATTTGCCTCGGGCTGATGGGCTTCATAACAGATCGCGCCGTGGCGCTGCTGGGGCGTAAGCTTTTGGCACGGTATGGGGTTGTGGGGGCGGTGGGGGGACGGCGGTAAGGGGAGACAACTAACTTAATCTCAAATGTTTTTAAACCTCTTCAGAATAATTTCTGGAGAGGTTTAAATTTTATATATGACATTAGATTTTATTTGGTTCTGAAACGTAAAGCTTGGATCCCAATTAGGTGATTTTTATAAGGGTTGGTGAAAATTGAAATGAGGATAGCAGTGCATGAACGTAAAGTTACTCAACTTGATTCATCGATGGCTTCTTTTATGGGATCGCCTAGTCAGGTATTATCGCTTCAAAACAAAACAATGGTAATATCGTAATCATTCGTTCTAAATTGATTTTAAACATGCTTAATAGATATTTCAGTTTTCGACATAATTTTACAAAATGTAGTATTTATTTTTGCTATAATTGTAACCATATTTTAGTATGGGGGATGAAATATGGGTACTTCAAAAAGAAAGACTAACCTTAACGTTAAAAAGTTATTGCAGGAGATAGGCCAGCAAGATATAACTAAAACTTTACCTCAAGCAACATCAGTGGTACTAAATGAAAAGCACATAATGAGAGAGTTAAAAGATGATGCTTTTAAAGTTTTAATTATAGCAGGTGTTGAAGGTTTAACTGGGGTGATGTCTGGTGGACAATTTGAGGGGATGACTTTAGATGAAATTAAACAAGATAGTGAAATACAAAATAACTTTTTAGAAAAGCTAATTGAGCTAGCGGAAGAACGAGCCGATGATGAATTGTCTGAGCTACTGTTACAAGCATTCAGGCTTGCAGTTGTCGAATTTTTGCAAGATAACAAAAATATCGATGATTTCATTTCTATATTTGCCTATTTCTTAATTTATTTAATAGTTCAAAACGAAATCATAGAAGTCTTTAGCAATATATATTTAGATATCCCGCATAACGAAATAAATAGGTTAATAAAAGAGCAGTCTAAAAAAATTGTAACAACTGATCTTTCTTACAATATTAATGAATACATCAACGGTAAAATTTCTTTAAAAAAATTGGTTGAACTTATTGTGCTGAGGGCAGAAGCGGCTGAATTAGGAGAGTTCTAATATTATGGGGAATCATTTTATTGATTATTTTGGTAAATATCCATATGAGTATTTTATAAATGATCTTGATAATCCTAATTATGTTACAGATCAAGACGCATTGCTTCTAGATTTAATTGATGTATTTGCTTCAGTTTATTTTATGGATATCAGTTTGAAACGGCCAGTTGAAAACACAAGAACATTTACTATTGAGGTGCCTGTATCGAACGTAGATATTTGGAATCTTAATGATAATCTTTTAACTAGGCTTATGAGGTTCGTTAGTGGAGATAACGTATTATTTAAGTTTATAGAAAAGAAAAAAAGTAATATAGTTAATTATTTACCTATAGAAGTTGCCCAGCAATATAACAATATAACTTTATTATCAGGTGGGTTAGATTCTTTCAGCGGAGCATTTCAAAATATTATGGAGAAGAGGAATGCTATCTATTTAGGGTACAAACTCAACACATATGAACAAAGTAAACAAAATGACATTAAAAACTTTGTTTTTCAAAATGATAAAAGAGCTATTGGATATTTTGTTAATAAATTAGAATTCAAAAAAAAAGAAAGTTCACAAGCGACAAGGTCTCTTCTTTTTCTAACTTTAGCAAGTGCCGTAGCCTATAATTATAAAATATCAGAGATATATATTTATGAGAATGGTTTTCTCTCGTTAAATCCATTTAAAAATGGAAGATTTACTACTAAAACAACGCATCCAAAAACTATAGCTATGTATAATAGTATTCTTGAGAATTTTGGCTTTAAAATAAGAATTGTTAATCCTTTTATCTATGAAACAAAGGGAACTGTTATAAACAATATGAATTCTTTTTTTAAAAAACAAATAAAGAATACGTATAGTTGTTCCAAAGGTAGAAATAACATTAAACTTACTAATAAAACCAAGCAATGCGGTTATTGCATTCCATGTATATTAAGAAAAATTTCTTTAGCGGCTTATGACAATGAAATTTTTGATGTAGTATATGAATTAAATTATCAGGAGAAAATGAAGAATGTTGCTACATTAAATCAAAAAGAAGAATATAAATCTTCGATAGAATATTTTAGATCGTGTAAACAGGATATTGATAATGGGGAAATTTTTGGTTATTTGGGGTTGAAAAGCATCTATTATGAAGACAAAGGATATTTTAATAAAACCCAAAGAATGTTGAGTATGTTTAGTAAAGAAGTTGAAAGGTATTTGGATAAATATGATATATTTTGATTTTCATGTCCATCTTGATCACTATTCAGATGCACAGAAAATTGCTAAAGAGTATGAAACAAATAAAATTTATGCTCTATTTGTAACGAATCTTCCTGAACTGTTTGAAAAACAATATAAATTTTTTAGTGGTTTTAAATATGTTAGGATTGCATTAGGATTTCATCCTGATTTGACAGATAATTATCCATTAAATCAAGAGATATTTGAAGCAATGGTAAAAAAAACGAATTATATAGGTGAAGTTGGTATTGATGTTATACGAGGAAATAGGATAAATTTAAAAAAACAAATTGAAAATTTCAATTTTGTTACTCAAGAAAAATATAATAAAGGAAAAATTTATTCTGTTCATTCAAGAGGCGCCGAAGACGAGGTTTTAAATATCCTAACTAAAAATAATGTAAAACACGCAGTATTCCACTGGTATACTGGAAAGCTATCTACACTAGAAAAAATTGTTGAGAAGCAGTACATGTTTTCCATTAATATAAATATGTTAAATTCGAAAAAGGGCCTAAAGATTATAGAGTCCATTCCAACTAATTTATTATTATTTGAAACCGACGGACCCTTTACAAGATATAATAATAAAATAATAAGGCCTGCAGCAATTTCAGAGGTTTACAATGTATTTAATGAAAAGATACTTGGATTTGACGAAATTGCGTATAAAAATTTTAGACGACTCCTTTTATTGAGAGATTTGCACTCGAAAATAAATTCATAGCATTTTGTTTTTAAGAATTTTGTAAGTATACAGGATATATAAAGAGTTTAACGATCATATAATTAACATGTAGATAGCATTTGGAATGTAGAAAATCTCGTCATTTTAAACTTAATATTTATCCTTATAGAATAATATATATACAATATTGATAAATTAAAAAAGTGAAGTAGAAATTTTCTCTTAGCTACCATGTTCGGAACTCATGCTTATATTTGTCATTTCGTTACATCAAACTAATTACAAACACATGTATTATTTCGAACAGGAAGATTTGAAAAGAGGGAATCCTATGCCGATTACAAAAATTAAAATAAAGAATTTTAGATCATTAAAGAATGTTGAATTAGCGTTAAGTGACATAAATTGTTTAATCGGCGAAAATGGAACAGGAAAGACAAATATTTTAAAGGCTTTAAGGTATTTTTATAATAATCTTTCAGAAAGTCAAATTGATTCAAAGTTATTTGATAAAAATAATCCCTACAATGATTATTTTGTAATCGAAGTTACTTATAATTTACAAAAATTATCGCGGATTACTCAAAATAATCTAGACAAACAATTTTTAGGTGATATTCACCCTTTTTTTAAAAAGGTGTTTTCAGAAATCTTTAATTATGTTGACGATGAAATGGAATTAACACTTATCCTCAGACAATATAAAAATAATATTCAAGAATGGAATATTCCTTACGATGTGAGAAATTTTATTAAAAATAATTTTCCTATTTATTTTATACACGCTAGACAGATCCAATTAAATGATTGGGAAAACCTTTGGGAAATTATTGGGGATATGAGCAAATTTAGACCTGCTGAAGGGGTCTTATTAGATGTTGAAATTAAGAAGATGTTAGAAACAATGTTTGGTGAGAAAATTTTAAAGGATTTACGACTTATTCAGGATGAATTCGAAATAAATGATATTAAGTTAGATTCTTTTAGTCCAAAACAAAAGTTTTCACATATATACCAATTTCAATTGGGGGGAAGACAATTTAAGCATAAAGACGAGCATTTAGATTATTTTTCTGATGGGATGAACGCCTATAATTATTTGAAAATTCTTATAAATATTGTTGGGAAAATAAAGCCTTCCAAGTTAAAGGAACCGACAATTGTTGTGGACGAGCCCGAAATTGGCTTACACCCAAAGTACGCGGATGATTTAATTAATAGTTTTATATCTCAATCAAAAGTAATAAGAATTCTACTTGCAAGTCATTCTTCAAGAATGGTGAAGAATGTAATGAGTGCTCGTCATGGAATTATGTATCATGTTTCGCAAAGAAACAAATATACCTATCTTAAGAAGATGAATGGATTTACTAATCTTAGAGAAAATAATATCATGTCAGAGAAGGAGGCAAGTTTTTATTTTTCTAGAGGGATACTTTTTGTAGAAGGTGCCACAGAGTTGGAGCTGTTCACAAATAAAAATTTAAGGAATTTATTTCCGATACTCGCTGAATTTGATGTGTACTCATATGATTCTGATAATGTTAAATTAAAATTGACCCATCCAAATGAAAAAAACACCAGCATACCTTACTTATTACTTCTGGATTTAGATAAAATATTAAATTTTCAACATAAGAATAATCGCTTTATAATAAAAGGAGATAATTACAACCCTTTTAAAAATAATGGATTTTTAAAAAAGGAACATTTTTACTATGGTGACAAGCGAAAAAAAACACTCCACTTAAGAGCTAGAATAAATGGACTCTTAAAAAAATGCACTTTTATTCCTGATAAACATTGGGGTTATATTCATGACGATTACTTTTATTTAGTTAAGACACTAATTAAAAACTACTGTGTTCAATACAATGTATTTCCTGTTAACACAACAATTGAGGGAACGATTATCAATGATAGTAACTATAAGTTAATATACAATTGGTTAGTTCACACGAAAGATAAGAATGAAATTGATGATATTTATAATCACAATACAAACGGGGTTTATAGAACTACGGTATTACGACTTTTATTTAGTGGGAAGTATGACAGTCTTGATTCGTTTGACGATAGTAAAATTGAAGGATTTACTGATAAAAGTATTAAATCTGTATATAAAAAAATTAATAAAAATAAAATTCAAAAAACAGAGGGCTGGGTTACAGAGCTTTTAAATTACTTTTTTGAAAATGAAATTGACACTTTAGATGATGATGAAAAGAGAAGAAAATTTAAATCCCAATTTTCTGAACTATACGATATAATAAGAATGCTTGAATATAGACTTCAGAAATAGAATAGAGTGAGTAGCAATAGCTTAGTTAGATAATAACAGGCACCTTGTTGACATGTTGAGTCTTGTAACCTTGAAAAAGTTACATAGAATATCTCAAAAAACCAAGGATAGAGTGCTACAATTTTGGGCTCGGCTGTTGTCGTGGCTTATCGATGTGGTATCTCCTCGCTGTTTAAACGCCAAGGCGAGGTTTTGAGAAGGTACTCACTCTATTTTATATACATTGTTTTGAGGTGATTCACTATATTTGTGAAGACAAGCTCCTTTTTTTATGATGATATACTTAGATTTGATAAGGTGGAATTGGAACGAGTTATTAATGACAAATCGAAAAAATACTATACTGTTACAATCCCCAAAAAAGGCGGTATAAGAACTCTAAATTGTCTAGATAAAGAAGCGGAACTTTATTCTCTGCAACAGAAACTATCTAGGTATTTTCTTAATTCTATACCGTTGCCTGATAATGTTTTTGGATTTGTAAAAGGTAGTTCGTATAGAGACTTTTTAATTCCTCATGTTAAGAAGGATACTATCACAGAGAAATATTTTCTAAGGGTGGATATTAAGTCTTTTTTTGATACAATTAATTCTCATATGATAAGGAAAGCTTTGTCTTACTATTTCAAAATATCGGATGAAGAGCTTAATGAAGATGTTTTAAACAAAACTGTTGATATTGTTACTTTAGATGATGTATTACCACAAGGTGCTGTTACGTCACCAGTGGTATCAAATATTGTCTTTAGACCTATTGATTTAAGAATAAGAAAATATTGCAGAAAACTTGGTTTTACGTATACAAGATACGCAGATGACATGCTTTTTTCATCAAATAATCCTCGAATATTAGATTCATTTTTCATTAAGATGCTAAAAAAAATCTTGAAATCTAATAATTTTTCAATAAATTATAACAAAATAAAAAAGAGTGTTTCTGAAATTTCTCTAAATGGTTTTGTTATTGGTGACAGCGTTAGGATATCAAGAAAAAAGAAACATGATATATCGAATGCGATTTTTCTATTTGAAAAAGGTGGAGTACCAAAAAAAATTCAAGACTACATTGACCGTTTGAATGCTGCTGAATTTTATTATAGAAGCAATGACTTTACTAATAAGAGCAGTGTAATTAATTATTTGTGTGGCTATAGATCGTTTTTAATAAGTTGGTTACCTCACGAAAAAGACAGTTTTTATACAGAATGCAATAATTTAATTGTAAAAATTGAAATGTTAATCTTAAAAGTTGAAAAACTAAATTAATTTAGAAGTTGAAAGATCTCATCATCTTAATTACTAGAAAAAACTGTAAATAGGTTTGAAAAATTGAATTTGGAATTATGACTCTGAGCCATTACTATTAAAGATATTTTGAGTATTAAATGAAAATTCATCTACACATGGCTTGTGTATGAATCTTTCTTGCTTGCAAACCAAGGTTCAATTTGTTGATTTCCTATTAAAAACAGCTTTCATATATATGGATAAAATTTAATACTCGTTCTGTTCATTTACCTCAACCAAATCAATAATCTCCTGTATATCGCTGATGCCAAGTGCATCGGCGATTCTTTCTATATGACTAAAATTAATGTTGGTGCGCTTGCCGTTGGAAAGTTCGCTTAGCGCGGCATGTCTTATATCAGATAAACGGGACAGTTCTCGTAAAGAGATGCCTCTTTTCTGGATGAGTTCAGGAATCTTTATCACAATTTTCTTAGACATAAAAAATCCCTCCTCAAAGCCTTGCTATACGCAAAAACGTAACATATAATAAAAAATGAACTGGTACGCTATTGCGTATAATATGAGCTGCTGGAGGTAATTTATTCATGTCCTCACTTCACTGGCGTAACAACTCTCTAATTCACCGTTTCGATAAGCTTGCGGATGAGGCCGATGCCTCAATGGTTTTTCAACCTATGACGGAGCAGCTTAGTGTCTTAGAAATGGAATTGCTGCAATCTCTTGGAACCGATCAGCAAATGCTTTTCCGGGATTGGCAGGACAAGGAACTGGCCCTGGAGTACATGAAAAAAGAATGGATTTACGTTAGAGGCGTGCAGGATGGCATCAAGATTTTATCCCAGCTATACAGCGAATGACTGTCAGATTTAATCTTTGTCGGCAGTCTCAACTAAATCAATAATTTCCCGTATGTCGCTGATGCCAAGTGCGTCGGCGATTCTTTCTATGTGACTGAAGTTAATGTTGGTACGTTTGCCGTTGGAAAGTTCACTTAGCGCGGCATGTCTTACATCGGACAAGCGAGACAGTTCTCGTAAAGAAATGCCTCTTTTCTTGGTGAGTGAGGCAATTTTGATCACAACTTTCTTAGACATAAAAAATCCCTCCTTAGAGCCTTTCTATACGCAAAAACGTAACATATAATAAATCTTTATCTGGCACGCTATTGCGTATAGTTTGAGATGCAGGAGGTATTTTATTCATGAGTGACTTGCGTAACAACTCCCTAATCTACCGTTTCGATAAGCTTGCAGACGAGGCTGAGGCCTCAACGCTATAGCTAAGCCAAGCCTCGTCACCTTACCGTATAGGTATCGAGACCTAGGCTTTTTTTGTTTTGTGCTCTCCAGTAAAGGGAATGGATGGAATTTTGG
Organism: Paenibacillus sp. JNUCC 35; assembly: GCF_058269095.1. NCBI lineage: Bacteria > Bacillati > Bacillota > Bacilli > Caryophanales > Paenibacillaceae > Paenibacillus > Paenibacillus sp. JNUCC 35. Next base: position 1,039,022 of record NZ_CM177771.1, read on the forward strand.
CGAAAGTAATCCTATATAGGTTTAAAAAGAGGAGATAGGTATGTTTATTGGCTTCAGGAATCGGTTTCTATTCTGAAGCAAAAAAAGCTTAGCATTCGTTACATGCGAAAGGCTGCATTTTACAAACGGGGGTATACAAAGATGACCAAATGGTGGATGGTACGCGCAGGAGATAACAACGAGTTAATTCCGGAGTGGCAGGCGAATAAAATTGCTTCGATCGGCTGGCCGCAGTTAGATGATCCCAGGAAGTTTGCATCCAGAGAGAAGTTTGTTGAACACGCTCATTCGGTTTATGCCGATCAGAAGCCAGGGACGCGGCTCTCATGGGCGGGACAGATTTGGAGATATTACAATGAGGTTGCCCTGAATGATCGGGTGATTACCTATTCCAGAGAAACCCGGGAGTATTTGCTCGGGACGGTGACCAAAGCGCCAGAATACAAAACGGATATCAACGCTTTGTATCCCAATGTGATTTCCGTGTCTTGGGAATCCAAACGAATTCCCCGCGATTTGTTGTCGCAAGGAGCCAAATACTCTTTAGGCAGCACATTGACGGTTTTCCGGATAGACGATTGGCAGGAGGAGATTCTGGCTTTATTTCACCAAACACCAGTTGCACCTGTGAATGTCACCGTTCGAGATGAAGAAGCGGCAGAGTTTAACACTGAAGAGTTTGAGGGACGGGCCAAGTCGCTCATTGAGGATCGGGTGGACAAGCTCGACCCGTGGGAGATGCAGGAGCTGGTCGCGGGGCTGCTTCAAGCGATGGGCTACCAGACGAAGGTGAGTCCGAAAGGTCCCGACGGGGGTGTGGATGTGCTGGCTCACCGGGATGCGTTCGGGTTCGAGAAGCCGATCATCAAGGTACAGGTCAAGCATAGACGTGCCACCAGCGGCGGGCCTGAGGTGCAGCAGCTCGTAGGAGCAAGTCCTCACGGAGCGAGCTGTTTGTTCGTGTCTACGGGCGGTTTTACGGCGGCAGCCAGGACCGCTGCGCAGCATAATGGCGTCAAGCTGGTGGATTTGGCAGGCATCGTCGAGCTGATTAACGACTGGTATGACAAGATGCCGTCGGAGAAACAGGCGTTGATTCCTTTGAAAAGAATTTATGTGCCCTCGTAAGGTGAGTAAGAGAGGCAGGCACACAAGGAAAATGTGACCAGGAAGGAAGTATATATGTGGAAAGATATAGCTGCTTTGTTCGGCAGCAATCCGATAGTGACCCTATTAATTGTGGTGGTCGGCACTTCTACTTTGTGGATGTACAAAGAATTTAAAGAAATATTGAATCGAAATAACATAACCAAACTAAATCTTATAAATGAAAGTATAAAAACCTTCGGAAAGTTGGAAGCCGCTATTGCATTAGCACTGAAGAAGCCTGAAGATGAGAACATTTTAGTAAAACTGTACGATCTTCTAGGAGAAAGTAGTGCTCTATTCACTAAAGAAATGAGGGAAGTGGCTCGTACCTTCTACTCGCAAGGACATCCTCATATCTTGTCGGCCTTGCAAATTTTTATTGATAATCAAATTAACACTTCTAGGATGGAAAAAGCAGAACTTTCTAAATACGAGAACTCTACAGACGTTATAGATAAGATTGAGAGAATGATAAAGCCTTTTGTTCCTATCCTATTTATATGGGCTTTTGTTTTACTGCTTGTCTCCTATGTTTCGGTTTTAATTCACCAGCAGGATATGTCCTCTAAAATTCATTTAACTATGTTTTTTGTCTCTACATTAATTTCCTTTATGTTTTTTAGTGTCTTGTTATCGGTTGGACTTGATAATAAATTAGGCAAACAAGGGCGCTACCGCTGGATGCTACACACTACTATTGTGTTCACTCCGTTTGTTTTCTCGCTATATACACGATTATGGTGGATCAGCATCAGTATTCAGGTGATTGCTTTTATACTGCTTATTAAAAAGCAGAAAAAAGCCAAAAACTCTTTGGTTTTGCTTAAATAAACTAGTCTTATATTTGGAGGAACCATCATGACTTTACCAAGTGAGTTGTCCTCGATTTTTCGTCATAAACAAAAGTCTTATAAAATGGTCCTCATTCTCTCTATGCCTGGCGGTCGGGGAATTCACACCTTATTGCTCACGTCAAAATACATGTTGGATCGGGCAGTAGAGATTGCTGAGCTTAAATTGGAGTCGGAAGCAGATCTTGTTCAGTGGCGAGAGAAACGTCGACAGGGCTCTGTGAAGGTGGTATTGGATCATCAGGATGTGGATTCGGCTAGACAGGTGTTGGGGGTCGAGGTTCGGTGAGTATGTTAATAAATATAATGCAGCTTAAAAAAGCACTCCTAGGGGAGTGTTTTTTTATTTTTTAGAGAGGCATGCAAGACTTAATTTACATCCAAAAATCAAGTAAATATAAGAAAAGATTACAGTATATGTAATAATGTGATAGGCTTTAACTTGTACTTATCTTTTCCGATGTGATAAGCTGGCCAGCTTTCAAATACAACCATTTGTTGAAGGGATAGATGACGATGAATACTAAGAAAATGGTACCTCTAGCATTATCCGTTGGAATTATTCTTGGAAGTGTAGCTCCAAGTGCCCTCCATGCACAATCTACAGATGCAAATGGTGCTATTGGTGGATGGAGTGAAAAAGACGGATATTTTAGTATTACGGCCGTTTCATCCTTTATCGGTATAGCATCCACAGCAAAACATACAGGATATGTAGAAGACATAGACCGTGGCAATGTCTTATTTTCACGGGCGGTTGGCAATACTTCATGGCCGGGTGTATACCACTATACGCGAGCCAGATTTGAAGGACACATTACGGGAAATATATTAGGAGATAGCGGAAGAGTGTGGGGAACGAACGCCACCGAGGCTAAAAGCGACTGGGTGGACAGATACGCAAGCGATTGGGTTGGAAAAACATACTACGGTAACGAGTAATAAGGAGTCCATGAGAGAGATAAGGTTATCCTGTCTCTCTCTATAAATAAATCATGAAACCTACATATATCCGCTCTGCCTCAGACTATTTGTATTACTTGATCATGTTTCTGGCTACTTTTATATGCGTGGCCGCTTTTTGGTTTATATCCTATTTGGATTATGTGAATATGCTAAACAATGGGTACAAAGATCAGAAAGCTATTTTTTTAAAAATGGAAGCGTTGGATTTTCCTGTTCACCCGAATGCGGGTAAATTCATTTTATTTCAATACCATGATGATCGTCCTGCTCTGAAACATGTTTGGGTAAATGGAGAACTGAAACTTCCTCCTATTAAAAGAATCGATGAAGGTTCAGAAACAGATAAAATAGCCGTCATGGGAACTAATGCAGAAGTGAAAAATATTCCGAACGACTACAAACTAATCGGCTATTTTAATACTCCCTATTCATATAAATTAAATTCGGAAATTTGGCTGCTGTCTAAAAATCCGCAAATAGAGCTGAAGGATGGAAACCAATTTGTATTTATTTCGCCAAGCCGCGATGTGAAATCAGTTTTTGATCAATTTATTAACGGGAATAACGTGGAGATCATTAACGCAGAAACCAATGGATCTTATATTCTTAAATCAAATCAAGTAGTTGGAACGATCTTTTATATAACCATTCTTTTTATGACCACAATATTTTGCGTATCGGCTATGATTTGGATAAAACGAAAAAATCACTTGCTGTCCGTATTATATATATTCGGATACTCCTATCGTGCGATCTATAGAATCATACTGAGATATTACGCCTTGCCCTACATTCTTTTTTCTTCCATCCTATTTGTGATTTTCATGTTGATTTCCTATTATGCCGTTCCTTTATGGGATGTATCATGGATGCTGTATTCCTTAAATCTGATTTTGTTACATCTTGTCATAGTAATTATCTTCGTTTTCTACTTAACGTTTATTTACACGGTGAAAAAAGGCGGTAAAAGATTTTGAGAATGATTCTTCTATTTATAAAACAAAACAAGTTATTAAATATGACGATTTTTCTGATCTCGCTGATTTTTTGTAGTTTGCTTCTGGTACTTACGCTAAACATCAACCAAACCCGTATTGAAATAGAGGCAACCCGGAACTTTAAAGACAAAAATATATATCAAATTTCCGATAATTTATACAAGGAAAAAGAAAAAGAATTTTTTTCTAAACCCAACAGTTTTGAAATCCTCAATAACTTTAGTAATCAGGTACATGTAAATGAGTCTTACAAGTATTATAACGCCGTCTGGCAGCCCATTGAGATATCAGACTTTAAAGGCGATATTATCTATGATGCCTACTACGAAACGGGAAACAATCAACCGTCTTATATGATACAAAATAAATCATATCGAGCGATAAAATCCGTACAGATGAACCAGGCTGTATTTGATTTTAATCATCTTCAGTTAGAAACCGGAGCGGGTTTCAAGGCTGATGATTATGTTTTTAAACAAGAAGATGATCGTTTACCTATCATTCTTGGCTCCGAGTATAGCTCTGTTTATAAAACAGGCGATACGTTAGATATTTTATACTATCAAAAAAAATTTACCGGTGTGGTTGTGGGGATACTGGAGCCTTCCCAAAAAATCATGACAGTTAGGGAGCCGGAGCTTTTATTAAATCGATATATCATTTTGCCGCTGCTTGATTTTGAAAAATCTCCTCCGAAAATGGAAGGTATTTTTCTGAAAGCATTGTTGTTGAGTAAAATAAATGGGAACATCATTACCGACTTAGAACCTTTGCAAATACGTACTATGCTGAATGAAATATCCACAAGGACGGGTTTTAAAGAGTTTAGTGTTATAGGAGCAAATAGTCTGGCAGTCAACTCTATTGTTAATATGACGGAGATCAATAGAAATACCTTGTTTGTTATTTCAGTGGCTTTGTTCATTACGTTAATTGCCCTTTTCATTATCATTATGAGGATAATCATTAAGAAAAATATTGATTTCTATAAAGTGCTGCTAATTAGCGGAGTAAGTATGAACCAAATATATAGGATCATAAACTATCAATTACCTCTGTTAAATTTGATTGGATGTATTTTGCCCTTGGTATTTATTATGGTTACCCTTAACAATCCGTTACACTTATTAATGAACTATATTATCGTGGTTGGAATCTCAAGCCTGATCATTGCGATTGCGGTTAACCGGTACACAAGGAAATACTTTGAGAAGGTGGATATTGTTCAGCAACTGAAAGGATGAGAGCTTTTGGCACAAGTCTTATTGACTGGTATAGCGAAACGATTTAAGGATAAAACAATATTTGAACATATAGATTTAACGGTAGCGAAGGGAAAAACAATAGCCGTAAAAGGAAGAAGCGGGAGTGGAAAAAGCACCTTACTCAATATCATAGCAGGCTTGGAAAAGCCTACCTCAGGGGAATATTTCTTGGATGGGGAAGATATGAGCCAGCTAAACTTGAACCGTCTAAGCGAGATTCGTAAACTAAAAATAGGCTATATTTCGCAGCATAGTCCTGTCATTCCCAAACTGACTGCATTAGAAAATATTATGGTTCCCTTTTGGTTTGATAAAAAGCGAGAGAACAGCAAGATCATACAAAAGCAAGTAGAACAATTGGGCCGGCTATTTGAAATTCACCATTTGTTAAATGATAGGATTGAGAAATTGTCCGGGGGCGAAATACAACGAGTAGGCATTATTCGCGCCTTAATTAAAGATCCCGAATTAATTGTTGCAGATGAACCGACAGGAGCATTGGATGACGAGACAGCGTTAAAGATTTTAGCTTGTTTAGATGAGTTAAAAGTCAACGGTGTTTCCGTCATAATCGCCACTCATAGTGGAATGGTTGCGGAGAAATGCGATGAACGATATCAATTAACGAATCAGGGTTTGATTAAAGAAGTTAAGTAATAATTACAAGTACAGGCATATGCCTGTGCTTTTTGATTTGCTATCGAACGAAGACGCAGGTATGAGGTAGATATTCTCTCCATAATTTGGAGGGATCGAGAGGAACAAGTCGAATTCTTTTGAAAATAAGTAAAAGTACTTCCCATCCTCCCTCAAGAAAGGTTGCCAACCAGCATGAACTTGACTATAAAAAGCTTGCCCGCCTACTGCGGAGATTCGTTTATTGTCTCGTACGGTGAGCAAGACCGTCTAAACCACATTCTCATTGACGGAGGAATGCCGGAAACATATGAGGATTGCTTGCGGGACGAGCTGATGGGGCTTCCCGCTGTCCGGCTGCTGGTCGTGACGCATATGGATGACGATCATATCGGAGGGGTTCTTGAGGTTTTTGAGAATCAGGAGGTGGGCCCCGCAATTTTCGGGGAAATTTGGTTTAATTCCGAGCCGATGTTGTCGGGGAATCCGCTTGAGCCCCTGCCCGTCAGAAGATTGATCAACAAGAGGAACAAGAAAGTTTCGGCAAGCCAGTCCCGTTCGTTGGAGCAGTTTTTAAGCGGGGAGACGAACTGGAGCGGCGAGCTGGTCTGTTTTTCGGACAAATACCGGAATTATGAACTGGGGGACGGAGCCGTGCTGACAGTGCTGACCCCCCGGATGGAGAAGATCCCGGATTACAGCGGGGCACTGAAAAATGAGACGCCTGATCAGGCGGACAAGAAGGTCGCGGGCTTCTGCGATTACGATCAGCCGGTTGAGTCGCTTTGGGACGAGAAGGACTTCTCGGAAGATACTAAGGTGGCGAACAGGGCGAGCATTTCATTCCTGCTGACGTATGCAAAGAAACAGGTGCTGTTTCTGGCTGATTCTCATCCGTCGGATGTGGAAGCTTCTTTGCGGAGCATAGGCTATACGGAAGACAATCCGTTAGTGACGGAGGTTGTGAAAATTTCGCATCACGGGAGCAAGCGGAATACGAGTCCGGGTTTGCTCAAGCTGATCCGCTGCAAGAGGTTTATGATCAGCACGGATGGAATCCGTCACTATCATCCTCATAAACGGTGTCTGGCCCGCATTATTCAATCTCAAGGGAAGGAAGTTACGTTTTCCTTCAATTATCCGGGTATTTTCGAGAAAATATTCACGGATCATGAAATCCGGACGTATCAGATAAACGGCAAGTATGAGCAGGTGGTAGAGGTGAAGGGGCATGGAACTGAAGAGAAAGTATAACGGGCTGGCCGTCAAGGTTACGTGTATAGGTGCCAAGGGAAGCGGGTGTCTGGTTCAGTCGGCCGACGGGCAGGGCTCGTACGTTCTTACGGCCAAGCATTGTTTGACGGGGACCGAAGACGTTCCGCAGACATTTACGAAGGAAAACATCTTGGTACGGCGTTTTAACGGCGACGGAACGTGGCAGGAATATCCCGTACTTGATTATATAATGGACCGGCATGCGGATATAGCGATCCTGCGCATAGCGGATACCGGGGAATCGTTTGATTTTTTGCGTTATGGGCTGCCCGGGTTCCGGGAGAAGGCGCATTTTATGGGATATCCCTACAAAGCGGTGGAAAATGCCGAGAATCCCCGCGAGCTTGTGGATGGAGTGGCTCTGGAAGACACGCCTTTGCTCGAAATCAGAACCGATTATGATTTAGGAAACGGTCGCAAAGCAAAATCCTTTGTGGACGGATTTTCGGGATCGGGTATTTTTGTGGAAGACGCTTCGGGAAAAACGCTCTCTCTGATCGGGATCCTGACGGAAGTGAAGCATTACGAGGTCGAGTACCGTATGCTGATCGGCGAACCCGTTCATAAGGTCAACAAGCTGCTCCAAGAAGCGAAGTGGCCTCTGCTCCCGGAACCAGGCGATCCTCTATCGGATTTGCAGCGGGCATTGCTTGCTTACGCACATAAACAAAAGAACGAATACATAGAAGAACTGCTTTATCAAGACAACGTCCGGCTTTTGGATTTGTACGTGGATCTGAATGCATTTTCTTACCCGTTTGACGGCAAGCTTCAAGATATTCCCGATCTGTCCCCGGATAAACATGTCCTGAAGCCCGCTATGGAAACCGTACGGGACTGTATGTCCAAGAATCATATTTTGTTCCTCTTGGGAAGCCCGGGGATGGGCAAAAGCACGTTTACCAAAAAGCTTCTGGTCGAACAGATGTCGGGTGCGGTAGCGGCTCCTTCGTATATTCCGGTCCGCATCGAGCTGAAAAAGCTGGGGTATAAAGACGAATTTGCCGATGCGCTGCGCGCCTTTTTATTGAAAGAAGCCAGGCTGGACGATCTGAATATGAAAGACTTGAACGACAGCCGCGTGCTCCTGCTGTTGGACGGATTCGATGAGCTAAGCCTGCTAAGTACGGGGGATCTGACCGTTTTTTTTAATTCTCTTGTTGAGTTTAAAGAAGATTACCCCGAGGTTCTGATTGTGCTGACCGGACGTTTCACCGCTATCGCTTCTCTGCGTGACCCGGTTCCGCACGGCTCTCCCATTCTCGTCATGTCCCCGATGGAAGACGCCCACATAGAGGATTGGCAGTTAAAATGGAAAGCCCATCAAGCGGACCAGAGACGGATTAACATCGGGGCCATTCTGAGAAACAAACAAAACAAAATGGACGAATTCATCCGGCAGCCTCTTCTCCTTTATCTTTTGCATAAAATGTATGCTTCCGAGCCGGAAAACGAGCCCGCGTTTATAGATCTTTTTAAAAGCGGAGAGCGCTGGCAGGTGTACAAGACGCTCATCGACTGGACGTGCGGCAATGAGAAGTTCGTGCAGTTCGAGACCAGAGACAGGTGGTCGGAGGGCATGGATCTGGATCGCACGCAGCGCATCCGGCTGGCCCGGACGTTTAACCGGAATATTTCCCTGGCCATGCTGCACTTGAACAAATCGTATATATCGCCTGCGGAAATCGAATCGCTGCATCTTTTTCCTCATGAATTCGAAGACAAATTGAAATATATTAAAATCTTTGTCGTCCAAAGCAATTTAAATATTACGAAGCATGAGAATATGAATGATTTTACCCTGGAATATGTTCATAAAAGCTTCAGCGAATATTTGGCGGCGGAGGCGATTACAGAAGAATTGCTGCATATTAGCGGGATAACCGATACGGAAGACACGGCCTCTTCTCTTTACGCTTTACTCGGCGGATACCGGTTAACGGACGACCTTCTGCAGTTTTTGCTTCCTCTGTTGATGGAGAGGGGGGAGTTTTTTGCGGAAGAGCTGAGAGATCAGCTGAACCGGTTTTTGAACCAGTTCTACATTCAGTATCCCGGCATAAACCGGCGTCGTCCGGATTTCTTGAATGCTTATCTCGACAAATATACCCATATGAGCGACCGGAAAATGGAGATCGAATACTTCGTCGGCCGAAATTTGCTGGCATTGATCAGCGGGTTATCCCGGAATCTAAAAAAAGCATACACGCTTCTTCCGGGACAATCCGAGACCCATCCCAACCAGCAGTTTTGGGGGCTGCTGCAATTCATCATTTCCGTCAATAAGACTTACATAAGCTACGAGCTGCCTTATGCGCATTTTAAGTTTGCTTACTTGAGCGGTTTAAATCTGAGTAATGCTTATCTTGCCCATACCGTCTATGAGAAGAGCATTTTGAAGTCGATCGATCTGATGGTTGCGTTCATGAACGGCTCCAAGTTTCTTTCCTGTAAAATGAACTCCGTCAATATGATAAAGACTCGGCTGCATGATACCTATTTTGAACACTGCTCGATGAATAACGCCGATTTGAGTAAAGCGGAATTGATTCATGCCAAGTTGGTCGATGTCGATCTGAGATATTCCAATCTGTTCAAAGCCAACCTTAAAGATGCTTGTTTTGACAGAGTGAATTTTGAAGGGGCCAGTTTTGAAGCGGCCGGCATGTCGGGTGCCCTTTTCGAAGAGTGCAGCTTAAATGGCGTTAAGTTTAGTGAACGGCGTGTCATCGACGTGGACTTTACAAGGAGTTCTCTTGTGGGTGCGGATTTTACGAACAGCAAGCTGACGCATACTTGTTTCCAGGAAGCCGACCTTTCCGGCGCTGATTTATGCGGGGCTAACTTAACGGGAGTAAACTTTTATGACGCGAATTTAAACGGAACCCGGATTTTCCGCTCCGCATACATTCGTTATGAGGCTCAATTGAAGAAAGGGACACATTGGGAAAGGATGCTTGTAGTCGAGGATAAAGGAATGAAATAAGCATAAACCTCGTGTAGATTACGACCTTTAATAGGGTGTAACGGATCATAAAAGAAAATGTGTGAAAGGGATTTGTTAAGCTTCGACGTCGCTTTCTTCTACGACATCAAATCGCGGGCAGCGGCGTACTGGGACAGGAAATAATCCCCAGTTTAGCCGCTGCCCGCGATCCTTCATTTATTCAGAATACCTGATAAATACACACACTCAAAGCGGTGGCGTTACTCCTAACTGCACCCAGCCTTCCTTGGAAGGACCGTAAACCGCAGGGATAGGCAGCTCCGCTTGACGCATGAGGACCGTAACCTGACCCCGATGATGAACGATGTGTTTGATTAATCCCAGGAAGATCGTCGCGTTGGATTCCAATCTTCCGAACGCATTTTGGACGTGCTTCAACGAATCGTCCGTCCACTGCTCTTGAAAAGCTTGGACTACACGAGAGCTGACCTTATTAAAGGTCTCCGCGATCTCCTTTGCGGACGGCACCTCGTTCGGATTCGGCACTTTCTCTACCAAGACTCCGAATTCGGTTAAATAATCCGGGATATTCGTGACAAAATGCCACACAATCCTTCCCAACGTACGCCCCCCGGGATATACCTGCTGCCCGAGCGCATGATCGGTCAACCCGTCCAATACCTTTTGGGTTAATACCGCCTCATTTTTCCATTCGACGATCAAATCCTGTACGGTAACGTACATCTTCTCATTCCTTTCCTGGGTGAAAATATTTCCTCATGACCGAACCTTTCTCGCGGGAATTCATTATCCCGTTTCCTCTCCCATCTATATAAAAGTTTGTCTAGCTCGAATCCATCATAAACGTTAATAGTGACAGCTATTGTCATTAATTATTTTTTTCAACCGCTGTCAGGCAAATCACGGATCTCATGCTTTCGCTGCTGTTGTCCATACAAACCGGCAAACGCAGCGGCAATTGCCATAAAGATTGCGCTGGATGCCACGCCGAATTGCAAGCCGTACCGTTCGACCGCCACGCCCCCAACGATGGGGCCGATAATCTGTCCTGCGGCAAAAAAGGCAGTGGCTATGCTAAGACATGCCGCATACGCGTGGTGAGGGACATGACGGCGAAGAAGCGCAGTTGTCATAAGCGGCGGGGTAATAAAGGAAACCAGCCCGATCGTGGCGGCTCCGAGCACAGTAAATAACATACTATTAGTGATTACCCCGCACACACCGATCGTTCCCAAGGTTAACCCCGACGCAAGCGTATACCCGTTCGGCCATCGGTCAATGGCTTTGCCTCCGATCCATCCGTTAAACAAACCCGCGAATCCGATTCCGGACCATATCAACCCGGCATAGAGGGACGGAATGCCTTTGCTCACCAGATAGGGAATCAAATACGTGAAATAGATGATATATCCCCATCCGAAGAAAAAATAAGAAGCAATTAAGAACAAGAGCTTCTTCGGGTTCAACAGGAGACGGTACACATTTTCGTTTTCTTTGCCCCGTAGCTTCGATTCGGTCTGCGAGGGGGTTTTTTCGGCTTCCCTTTTTCTGGTGACAAACTCGAAACCGACTGCGGCAATTACTCCGAATACGCCCATGATCACCCAAGCATACCGCCATCCCTGCAAGTGTGAAGGGTCTATGGTAAAGGGGGCGAACAAGCCCGTCACTAGTATGCCGGCAGATCCGCCCAGCCATATAAGACCCGATGCCGCTCCTCGTTCCGCCGGTCGAACGGCATCCATTGCAATGGATAGGACTAACACTGTAGCGAAGGCCGATAACAATCCAATCGCGAACCGCCAAAGCCCAAGCCCGGTGAAATGATCACTAAATGCCGAGCCGATCAAAGTCAATCCGAGCAATAAGCACGTTATCCGATTAATGACATGTTTGCGGTCCGGAAAACGCGAGATCAAAGGAGGAAGACACAATGTCCCGACCAAATAACCGATAAAGTTGACTGTGCCGAGTATACCCAACTGTCCGTAGCTCCCCCCGATTACCCTCTGTATCCCAGGCAGGAACATGCCGTAGGAGAGCCGTGAAAAACCGAGTATGACGACAAACAAAAACGATGCCCATAGAGTAATCCAATTAAATGCGGATTTTGTGCCCATATAACCCATCTTCCCCCAAAATAATAAGTTGACCCTATTGTAAAATTTCGGGAATGTTTTGTAAAATTGAATTATATGAATAAATAGTTCAAATAACTTAAACAAAGGTGATGACTATGGATCTTCGAGCTTTAAAGACTTTCGAGGCTTGCGTGCGTCTTGGACATTTTTTGAAAGCCGCCGAGGAACTCCAATATGCTCCTTCTACGGTAACCCTTCAAATTCAGCGTCTCGAAGCGGATCTGGGCGTTTCTTTATTCGTGCGCGACGGAAAACGCGTGATCGTGACCGAAGCCGGCCGGTGGCTCCATAATGAGGCCTCGGCTTTACTGAAGTCGATCGGAACGATGAGACAGACCGTCTCGGATATTGCTGCGGGAGATAACGGCTCGGTGCGTTTTGCCGCTATCGAGCCCGTCGCAAGCCAGCGGTTAGCGACCGTTATAGCTGACTTTTGCAAGACTCGACCGAAAGTGGAGTTAACCATGGAAGTAAGCGGCAGCAGAACGATCGCGGAGAGGGTTCGGGCCGGCGAACTGGAATTCGGCGTTTGCTCGGCTCCATCTTCGAAGCTCATGCTGGAGTTTGAGCCGCTGATCGAGGAAAGATTAGGGATCATGTTAAATAGGAATCACCCGTTAGCCGATCAAGACAGCATCACGGCGAGCGACCTCGCGGGGCTGACCGTTCTAGTCAAAGAACCGACTTGCATCTACCGGGAGCTTTGGGAAACGGCTTATCCAACTGGGCGAAACCAGTTCTCTTGTATAGAGGTGGGAAGTTTCTTTGTCATTCAACAAATGGTTAAGGCAGAGTTCGGCATCGGGATTGTTCCGATTTATGGCGGTCTGGAACAGGAAGGCTCCTTGGTCATAAGACCCATAGCCGATTTGAATCCTGTCGTCACGATAGGCATCGCTTATAAAGACAAAAACTACCTAGGCAAGGCAGCGCTCTTGTTAATGGAAGCGATTAGGGGCATCCGTGACCCCAACGCTACGCGACCAAGTGCATGATTGAGGACGGTAGCCATCATTTTTGGCCTTATGGATGATTTGTTTTCAGAAAAGACCATTCAACCCAAGATCGGCGTGGAAAACATTAATATAGACATTGCTGGCCGCAAGGATTCTTTCCGTTCGTTTGAGTGGGATACTTCTTACGAAGAAGTCAAAGCTGAAAGCTATCAACTGAAAGAATTAGACGACACATGTGGAGTGCTCAATATGGATAGTTCTAAGAAATAATTGAGATGTGACGGTATTGCTCAAATACATTGATTTTAGGTAGGGGAAAAGTTAAATTGAAAGTGAAGAAGAAGTTATCTGTATTTACCGTAAAGGTGTATTTGATTGTTTATAAAGTAATCCCCAAGAAAGGATGGAGCGACTCCACGGCTTTAACAAAGGAGGACTTCAAGCCCCTGTCGCGCATATGCCATGCTGTTACGTACTTATATTCCACAAGCTCCATTATCCGTTTTTGTCGATTTTTTCTGGTACTTCGAATGTTATAGTCCACCTCATTCGAGGGAGCTCACGCTACCTGATGGTTCGATTGAACTTGTGTTCAACCTGAGTGAAAATAGGATTAAATGGATTGACCAAGATTATAATGGCTTGTTTCAGAAGTATGGCAGTTCTGTCATTAGCGGGCCGCATTCACGATCTTTCATCATTGATACTTCCGTAGAGAGTACGATTTTGGGAGTACACTTCAAACCAGGCGGTATCTATCCATTTCTTAAAATGCCAGTGTATGAACTACATAATATTCATGTATCCTTAGATACACTGTGGGGAGCAAGAGCCCATGATCTGCATGAGGTTCTGCTTCTATCCAAAACGGTAGATGACAAGTTTCGAAAACTTGAAGAAAGTCTTATAAAGCTGGCCTCCCGACCTCTGATACGACATCCGGTAGTAAGCTTCGCACTAAATGAATTTCTGGGTTTGCCGCATAAAAGCCCCCTTTCGGATGTGATCGGACAAATCGGTTTAAGCCAAAGGAGATTTATCCAGATTTTTAAAGAAGAAGTGGGATTGACTCCCAAGCTCTTCTGTCGTCTTCGCCGCTTTCAGGAGGTATTGAGTAGAATTGAACACGCTAAGAGTGTCAATTGGTTGGATGTCGCTATCGCTTGCGGTTATTATGATCAGATGCATTTTATTAAAGATTTTCAGGCTTTCTCCAGTCTTAATCCTACTGATTATTTCTCGAGGCAAGGCAGGCATCACAATCATGTTGCGATCCATAATTAAAGCCTTATTCAAATACGGAAAAGGTAATTATTGAATGATCAATTTTAAATAAAGGGTCATTTTTTTACTATACGCTCGTTAGAGGGGCGATTAGAATATTTATATGAGGCAGGAACAGTCAGCTTAATCGCAACTAGCGATACGGCATGTGACTCATTCTATTTCGGAAGAGAGAGGTGGATTTAAATGGATAAAGCAACCCCGTTTCTATGGATCAAGAATACTGCTGAGGGGATAGAGTTCTATAAGAAGGCTTTCGATGCGGTGGAGAAATACCGCTTGACGGAGCCTGGAGGCAAAGTGGCTCATGCTGAAATTACAATCGGGGGAGCCAAGATATCAATCGCAGGTGAATATCCCGAATATGGCATTCTGGGACCAGAAACCATTGGAAATACAACGGTTGGTATCCAACTGCAGGTCGACGATGCGGATAAGTTGTTCCAGCAGGCGATTGCGGCTGGAGCGACAATGGTTAATCCGATGGAGGATCAATTCTACGGAGATCGAGCGGGAAGTGTGAAGGATCCGTTCGGACATTATTGGATGATCTCAACCACTATTGAAACCGTGGATCCGGAGGAAATGCAAAAGAGATTCCTCGCCTTGTATGGGAGTTAACCTGTTCTGTGTTGATTAGGTTGCCATCGATAGGAACGAAGTTGTTTACACACTAAGGCAACCGTAGCCACTAGGTGATTTCGCAGTTGAGCTTTTCTATGAAATTGATTGAGATTAATCTATGATAATAGCCGCACTCTTCTTATTAATCAATATAAGCACTCCACACATGTGGAGTGCTGTGTATCGACGCATTTACCTTTCATTAAAACGTATAGAGCCTAGGCTGAGTCAGCGCCTGGGCTTTCCTTATGCGAAAATTTAGAAAAATTAATAACAAATTATGAAAAATTTTGTATATAAGTAAATTTTATTCGATTACAATGAAGGAACGGCATGTCAACTTGCTTTAGAATAAGACGATTCCCGGCGAAGCGTGCGGATGAAGATTTAAGCTTCGTCGAATTTGCGGTGATCCGTTCAAGCTAACGGGAATCGATTCCAAGACCGCCGTACGGCCGACTAAACACATCTAGCCGGCTTTTACGCCAAGTTTCAGTCATAATCGAATTCCGGCAACAAGTGGGCTGCTGTAAGCACCCAGTGACGACGGGTCCGGCTTTGACGGACCACGCTGCGGAGGGACGATGATGGAACAGTATCTAACGTTAATCGACATTATTCAAGACAGAAGGAGGCAGGCGGAGAAAGGCATCACTTATATTTCGGGGGACCGGGACGAGCTTTACGAATCGTACGGCGAGTTATTCGAACATGCGCTTCAGGCGCTGCATTATTTGCAGTCGCGCGGAATGGAGCCCGGGGATGAACTGCTGATGCAAATTGACGAGAACCGTACGTTTTTGCATGTCTTTTGGGGATGTCTGCTGGGCGGCATCGTGCCGGTTCCGGTAACGGTCGGCAGCAACGACGAACATAAGATGAAGCTGTTCAAAATTTGGGACACGCTGCGCCGCCCTTATTTGATCAGCGATGCCAAAGTGCTGGAAAGCTTGGAAAAGTACGCGCGACAGCAGGGGCTTGAGCAAGCCTTCGGCGTATTGGCGCAGACCGCATTGCCAACGGAAAGCCTGGATTATGGCTCGGAGGCCAAAGGAGTTATTTATCCGGTTCAGCCGGATCGCTTGGCTTTCATCCAGTTTTCTTCCGGATCGACGGGAGACCCGAAAGGTGTCATGCTGACTCATGAAAACTTGGTGCACAACATACGCGACGCTGCTGGCGAATCGGAATTTGACGACAACGACGCTTACCTCGGCTGGATGCCCCTTACCCACGACTTGGGATTGATTGCCTTTCATCTTACGTGCGTGATCGGCAATGTCAATCAATATATTATGCCTACCGCGCTTTTTATCCGGCGCCCTTCGCTTTGGCTCAAAAAAGCGTCGGAGCATCGGGTGACGTTAATTTGCTCTCCCAACTTTGGATATAAGTTTTTTTTGGATCAATATAAACCGGAAGCCGCCAAGGACTGGGATTTATCCCGGATCCGTATCATTTATAACGGGGCCGAGCCGATTTCGACTGAGGTGTGCGACCGGTTTTTGAGCGCAATGGCGGTCCATGGACTGCGCCGATCCGCGATGTTCTGCGTGTATGGAATGGCTGAGGCCTGCGTAGGCGTAGCCCATCCCCCGTTATATGAGGGCATCAAGGCGGTTCATCTGAACCGGGAATACCTGGCCATCGGCGAAGCGGTTGTGCCCGTTGCACCCGAAGAACGCTGCTGCGTGACTTTTGTCGATGTCGGCTATCCGATGGCAAGCTGCGATTTCCGGATTTGTGACGATAAACATCTTCCTTTACCTGACGATGTCATTGGGCATATTCACATTCGCGGCAAAAATGTGACGTCCGGCTACTACAACAATCCGCAGGCGACGGCCAAAGCGATGACGAAGGACGGTTGGCTTGTAACCGGCGATTTGGGTTTTATGCGCAGCGGCCGGCTCATTATTACCGGACGTGCGAAAGATATTATTTTCGTTAACGGGCAAAATGTATACCCGCATGATATTGAGCGTGTCGCGGAGGAGGTAGACGGGGTCGAGCTTGGTAAGGTGGCCGTCTGCGGCGTGCGCGACCCGGGGACAGGACAAGACCGGATTGTTTTATTTGTCATCTACACGAAAAAGCCGGAAGACTTTGTGCCGCTAATTGTCAAGCTGCGTCATCATTTGAACGAACGGGGCGGCTGGGAAGCTAGGGATGTGGTGCCGGTGCGCCGTCTGCCCAAGACGACGAGCGGCAAGGTGCAGCGTTACAAGCTGGCGCAGCAATATATGGCCGGCCAATTTGACGAAGTGTCCGGCCAACTGGCCGGTCTGCTGCTGGCGGCGCGCGCAGCGAAGCCGAAAGCCCTGGCCCGAAGCGAAGCGGAGCAGAAGCTGCTCGCTTTATGCAAACGGGTGCTGCAAACGGAGGAAATCGGCACGGACGAAAGTTACTTTGAACTCGGTGCCAATTCGCTGCAACTGACGCAGTTGGCCGAAGCGCTCGAAGGCGAGTTCGGAAAGCCTATTCCGGTGACTGATTTCTTCTCCTACCCGACCATTGCCAAGCTGGCCGCCCATCTTGCGGCGGACCCGGCGCAGAAAGCGCCGGTTAAGCTTGAGGCGGGACCGACGGATGATCCAGGCGACCAGGATATCGCGATTATCGGCATGGCCGGCAAATTTCCGCAGGCGGACACGTTGGAGCAGTTTTGGGAGCATGCGGCGCAGGGGCGCGACGCCATCGGTCCGTATGGCGATGCCAGGAAGCGGGACGCGGATGCGTTTATGGCAAAACTGCAGCGTGAACCGGGACAGTGGGAGGCGGTGGAAGGCGGCTATTTGGATGAGATCGATACGTTCGATTATGCTTTTTTCAAGTTGACGCCAAGGGAAGCGTCGCTGATGGACCCGAATCAGCGCTTGTTTTTACAAACGGCGTGGAGCGCGCTGGAGGATGCCGGTTATGGCGGCGCCAAGATGGCCGGATCCCGGACGGGCGTTTACGTCGGTTTTTCCAAAACCAGCTTCGATTACGAGCGTCTGCTCACGGAAGCGGAACCCGAGGCGCTGCCCCGGTTTATTATCGGCAATTTACCCTCGGTTATTTCGAGCCGAATCGCTTATTTGCTGGATTTAAAGGGTCCGGCGGTTACGGTCGATACGGCCTGCTCGTCTTCGCTGTCGGCGGTGCATTTGGCCTGCCGAGCTTTAATGAACGGGGATTGCGACATGGCCGTGGCGGGCGGCGTCAAAACCATTTTACTGCCGATTCGGGCGGGCATCGGCATGGAATCGGCCGACGGCCGTGCGCGGGCATTTGACCGGAAGTCGGACGGCACCGGCGCGGGCGAAGGCGTCGGTGCCGTGATTCTGAAGCCGCTGCGCCGGGCGGTGCAGGACGGCGACCGTATTGTCGCCGTCATCAAGGGCAGCGCCATGAACCAGGATGGCAGCACGATAGGCATCTCCGCGCCCAATGCGCTGGCGCAGGCGGATGTCATCGCGCAGGCATGGCGGAACGCGCGCGTAGACCCCGAGACGATCACATATATCGAAGCGCACGGGACGGGAACGCAGCTTGGTGATCCCGTGGAGATTGAGGGCATCTCGCAAGCGTTTGGCTGGTATACGGAGCGCAAACAGTTTTGCGCGGTAAGTACGGTCAAAACGAATATCGGTCATTTGTACGAAGCGGCCGGTATCGCCGGTTTGATCAAAGCAGTGCTCTCGCTCCGGCATCGGCAAATCGCGCCGCTCGTTCACTTCCGCGCGCCTAACCGTCAAATCCGTTTTGAGGATTCGCCGGTTTATCCCAATGTATCACTGACCGATTGGGAACCGCAGGGATTCCCGAGACGCTGCGGAGTCAGCTCGTTTGGATTTAGCGGCACGAACTGCCATGTGGTGCTTGAAGAATACAAACCGCGGGAGGAAGCGGCGGAGGCCGGCGCGGGCAGCACTGCGCCGGACGGTGCGCTGCTGCTCGTTTTGTCCGCGCGCACCGACAGCGCCTTGAAAGCGTTAATCGGACGTTATGCCGAGCGTTTTGAACGTTCACCGGATCTCGACATGCACAGCGTTTGCTTCACGGCGAGCACCGGGCGCAGTATGTTTGCGCATCGCCTCGCCATAGCGGCTGCCGGCCCGGCAGCGCTGCGCGACAGCCTTCTCCGGCTGCACCGCGAGGGCATTGCGGGCGAAGGCGTGTATACCGGACAGAGCGGGATGGTGTCCGGATTTGGCGAACCGGCCAGGGAGGTGCCGGACCGGCCGGAGGCTGTTGGGCCATTTTCCGCGGGGGCAGGCGGAGCAGCGCCGACGCTGGAAACGGCTGAAGGGGGGGCTCAACTGGCCAAAGCCTTTGTGCGGGGGGAACATATCGATTGGGAGCAATTGTACGCACAGGGGCAGCGCCATCGGGTATCGCTCCCGTCATACCCTTTTGAAGGCAAGCGCTGCTGGATTCAAATCGCCGAGACGCCGCAACGGCGGAGGGAAGAAACAGGCAGTTTGACGATGGAGAAAGGGCAGGTGAACGGAGTGAGCGATTTGCATGAACATTTGTCGCATGCCGGGGCAGTGTCGGATTCCGCTCGTCATTCGGAGGTTGCGCAAACGCTGGCTCAAATGATAAGCGACGTTTCGCATCTTGAAATGAATGAGCTTCATCCGCATACTCATTTTTTGGAGCTGGGGCTTGATTCGATCAACTTGACCCAAGTACGGCAAGGCATCAAGGATGTGTTTGGTCTCGATATTCCGATGAGCCGTTTTTTTGAAACGCTGACCAATTTGGAGCAGGTTGCCGAGTACATTGTGCATCATTTGCCGCATAACGCTTCGTCCGGTACGCAGAACGGGATCGACCGTTTCGGACGGCCAACCGGGGATGCCGTGCCGCATAGGGCCGAAGTGCTTTCCGCCGCCGCTTGGCAAGGCCAGTCAACCGAAGGACTGCCCGCTTTCCTGCCGATTTCTGCGGCGCCCCGTCAAGACAGGCAAGCTGCGCACGATATCCATGCCGGCTCAAGCCTGGGACAAGCCGCTGCCGCTGCGCACGTCCGAAGCGGACGGACGCCTGCGGACGCAGAACGCAGCGGCGGCGTAGAGGCGCAGCCCGGTTGGGACGGGCCCCCAAGCGCAGAGGCGCTCCGTCAGACTGCGCCCGAGCCGACGGGCGGCTGGCATCACCCGCCAAGCGTCGCATTCGTTCATGCGGTTCAGCCGATTATGGAACGGCAACTGGACATTATCGCCCGGCAGTTGGATGTGCTGCAGCCGCCTTCCTTTGTCGCGCCGGAAACCCCCGAGCACGCGGCAGGGACGGAGCCTCCAGCCTTCCCGGCGGCCGTTCCTCACGCGTATTCCGGCGATGCGCGCAGCGAAGCAGCCGCTGCCGGCGGATCGCCGTCCGTTGCGGCGCCGTCCGCGGTATCCGGCGGCGATCACGGCACAGGCGGCGATTCATCGGAGCCGGCGCGCACAGCGGCGGCGGACAGTGAAGGCGGGCAGCCGTTTCGGCCTTACCGTCCGATCGATGTGAAAACCCGTGAAGCGCTGCCGCTCCGTCAAGAGCAGCATTTGCGCGACTTGATCGACCGCTATACGGCACGCACCGGGCGGACCAAAGCATATACGCAGAACTACCGCGCTGTATATGCCAATAATCGCAATGTGGCGGGTTTTCGGCATGTGCTTAAAGAGATGGTGTACCAGCTCGTAGCGGAAAGGGCCGAGGGTTCCAAGGTTTGGGATTTGGATGGCAACGAATACATTGATTTGACGATGGGTTTCGGCGTGAATTTGTTCGGCCACGACCCGGCGTTTATTCGTGAACATATTGACAAGGCGCTGCGCAGCGGGATGTGCCTCGGACCGATGTCGAACCTGGCCGGCCAAGTGGCTGAAGGTATTTGCCGCATGACGGGCGTAGAGCGAATAGCACTCTTCAACTCCGGCACGGAAGCGGTTATGGTGGCTTTACGGTTGGCCCGGGCCGCTACAGGGCGGAGCAAGGCGGTTATATTTGCGGGTTCGTACCACGGCACGTTTGACGGCGTGCTTGCGCTTGCCCGCCCGGGCGCGGACCGGGAGCGGTCGATGCCTTTGGCACCGGGAGTGCCTTCCGGGATGGTAGATGACATCGTTGTGCTTCCTTACGGCACCGAGACGGCGCTTGCCTATATTCGCGAACACGCCCATGAATTGGCGGCGGTGCTGGTGGAGCCGGTGCAAAGCCGCAGACCGGATTTGCAGCCGCGGCCGTTTTTGGCGGCGGTTCGGGAGGCGACCAAACAAGCGGGCGCCGCTCTTATTTTCGATGAGGTGATCACCGGTTTCCGGCTTCATCCCGGCGGGGCGCAGGCGTGGTTCGGCATTGAGGCGGATTTGGTCACCTACGGTAAAGTTATCGGAGGCGGGCTGCCGATCGGCATCGTGGGCGGCAGTGCCGCCTTTATGGACGGCATCGATGGAGGCATGTGGCATTTCGGCGACGATTCGTATCCGCATCATGAGGAACGGCGCACATTTGTTGCGGGTACCTTCTGCCACCATCCCCTCGCCATGGCGGCATCGCTTGCCGTGTTGGAACGGCTGGAGCGCGACGGGGAGAAGCTGCAGGCGGAGCTGAATGCGAAAACCGCCGATTTGGCGGAGACCTTGAACCGCTTCTTTACCGAGGAAGAGGTGCCGATCCGGATCGTTTATTTCGGTTCCTTGTTCCGGTTTGCGCTCAAGGGCGATCTGGAGCTGTTTTACTACCACATGCTGGATCAAGGCATCTATATTTGGGAAGGGCGCAATTGCTTTTTGTCGACGGCGCACACGGAGACCGATATAGCCCGTATTGTGCAGGCGGTCAAGAACAGCGTAGCCGCGCTGCGACACGGAGGATTTTTGCCTGATCCGCCTCCGGACGGCCCGGACCCCGGCAAACTTCCGCTGCCCGAACTGCCCGAGCGCGATCATGATATTATCATTCCCTTGACGCCGGATCAAAAACAGCTTTGGTTTGCGTCGGTTTCCAGCCGTGAGAAGCCGCACGTTTTACATGAATCGGCGCTGATTCGGCTTCGCGGGCCGCTGCGCTTGCAAGCGTGGAGCGAATCGGTTCATACGCTGATGCGCCGGCACGAAGCGCTGCGTACGTACATGGGCGTAGACGGAGAAACGCAGGTGATCGCCGCGTCGCTGGAGGCGCAGATCAAGCTGCTGGATGTCAGCGGGTACGATGCTTTATCGCGCGAACGGCAAAAGAGCGTCTGGCTGAAACTGGGCATTGAAACCCCGTTCCGGTTATCGGAACGCGAACCTTTATTCCGCATCCATTTCTTAAAGCTGGAGGATGAGGAGCACTTGGCGCTTTTCACTTTTCACCACCTGATCGCGGACGGATGGTCCATTGTCGTATTTATGCGGGAGCTGGCGTCAATCTACAGCGCGATTGTTCGGAAGGAACGGTACCGGCTCCCGGAGGCTGCGGTTTTCCGCGATTATGCGGCATGGCAGCGACTGCGGATGGCCGATCCGCGCAGCGCGGAAGCGTCGGCATTTTGGACCGACGAGCTCTCCGGCCCGCTTTCCGTATTGGAGCTGCCGTCTCCGCTGCGGGGAGTAACTGTGCCGGGCCTTCAAGGGGGGCGGTATACGGCCGTGCTGGAAAGCGGGCTCGTTCAATCGCTCAAAACGCTCAGCATCCGGCTGGGCAGCAGTTTATTTGTTACGCTGCTGTCTGCCTTTAAAATCTTGCTGCACCGATTGACAGGCGACTCCAGGCTGACTATCGGCGTGCCGACGGCCGGTCAAGCACAGATGGACGCTTTTTCGCTGATCGGACATTGCGTCAATGTGCTTCCGGTGGTTAGCCGGATTCAACACGAGACGACATTTGCGGACTTTGCCGGCGCCGTCAAGGAAAGCATGCAACGGCTCGAAGCTTACCAGGCTTACAGCTTTGCGGCGTTGGCCGAGCAAGGGCTTCGGCATTTGCCTGTCATAAACGTCGTATTCAACATGGACCGGCCCTTGCCCAAGTTGCGGTTTCACGAGCTGGACACGGAGCTGCTCCCCAGCCTGGTCACGGCCAGCAAGTACGAGCTGTTTGTCAACGTGACTGAAGCGTATAAAGAGCTGCGGGTGGATTTTGATTACAACGCGGGATTGTTCGAACCGGATGTCATTGCCCACTGGTTCCGTTACTGGGTTACGATGCTGGATGAAATTACAAAAAAAGCCAATCATCCTCTTGCCGAAATATCGCTGTTGGGCATGGATGAAACCCGTCAAATATGCAAGCGCTGGTCGTCGCTTGCCGACCGGGACGGCGGCTGCCCTTGCGTGCTTGACGCCTTTGGACGGCCCGCTCCCGCCGGGACGGCGGGGGAGCTGCATATCGTGGCGCAGGGTCTGCTTAACCGGCAGAGCATGCGCGAGGCTACACGCACGGGCGAGTGGGTATACCACGCGCCGGGCGGGGAACTGAAACGCATCGGGCCGATCTCGGGTTTTGCCCGTATTCGGGGGCGCCTAATCAACTTGCGGCAGCTTGAGACGCATTTGCTGCGCGTCTGCAATTTGGAAGCTTGCGCTATCCGCGTGTGGGAGGATAGCGCTGCAGGCAGCGCCGCGACGCTTGCGGCGTATGTCGTCTCGGACCCGTCCGCGCCTTGGGAGGAGGAGGCGCTTAAACGGCGGTGGAGCGAGGCGCTGCCGGATTATGCGCAGCCCGGCCAAGTGATGCTCATGAAGGCGCTGCCGCTGCTTGCGGACGGCGAGCCGGATTGGGAGCGGCTGCCGGCTCCGTCAATGCCGGGCGCAGACCGTATGCTAGAGACGGGCGCAGGGCCGGATGACGGCGTAGAAGCCGAATTGATTCGGATGTGGCAAGAGGTGCTGGGTGTTTCGACGGTCCGTGCGCACGATCCGTTTTTTCAGCTCGGCGGCGATTCTTTGACGGCCACGGTTCTTTTATCCCGGATTCGTAAAACGTTTGGCGTGCAGATCCCGCTCGGCGAGCTGTTTCATCGGCAGACGGTGGGCGCGCTGGCCCAGTACATTCGGGGCGGCGAGAAGCAAACTTTTAGCCCTATCGAGCCTGTCGAGGCACATCCGCATTATCCCGTCTCGCCCGGACAGCGGCGAATGTACTTGCTCCAGCAGCAGGAGGGCGGCACGACATATAACGTGCCTGGACGTCTGCATCTCGAAGGAGATTTGCGCGTGCCGAGCTTCATTGAAGCGCTTCGCGAGGCCGCCGGGCGGCATGAGTCGCTGCGTACGTGCTTGAAGCTGGAAGGCGGCGAGGTCGTACAGGCGATCCAGCCTGAGCTTGTGCTTCATGTTCCGGTGACGCAAGCCGAGGCGAGTGAGCTGGAGGCGATTTCCCGCCGGTTTATCCGCCCGTTCCGATTGGAGGAAGCGCCCTTAATACGCGCCGAGCTGCTTGATTTCGGGAATCGGCGTTACGCGCTTTTGATTGATGTACATCATGCGGCTGCGGATGGTTTTTCGATGGCAGTGCTGTTGGACGAAGTGCTGCAAGCCTATCAGGGACGCCAATTGAAACCTGTGCGTGTGCAGTACAAGGATTTTGCGGCATGGCAGCGGCGGCAGCTTGCCCAAGGAACGTACCAAGAACAGGAGGCGTATTGGCTGCAAACGCTGGGCGGCGAGCTGCCGGTGCTTGATATGCCTGCGGACTTTCCGAGGCCTCAGACGCAAAGCTTTGAAGGCGGCGTAGCGTCTTTGACGCTGACGCCTCAGCTCACAGACGCGCTGCGGCAGCTGGCAGCAAACAGCGGCACAACGCTTTATATGGTGCTGCTTGCCGCTTATTTTGCGCTGTTGTCCCAATATACCGGACAGGACGAGATTATCGTCGGCACGCCGGTATCCGGACGCAGACATGCGGATACCGAAGCCGCGCTCGGGATGTTCGTCAATACGCTGGCCTTGCGCGGACGGTTGCAGGCATCCCAGTCGTTTGCGGAGCTGCTGCAGCACGTAAAGGCACTTGCGCTTGCGGCATTCGAGCGCCAAGACTATCCGTTCGACGAGCTGCTGGATAAACTGAATCCGGTACGCGATTTAAGCCGGAATCCCGTGTTCGATACGATGTTTATGTTCCAAAATGAAGCGGTGCAGCCATCTCGCGCCGGCGCCTTGACCTATAAGGTTGAAGAAATCAATCCGGGCATTTCCAAGTTCGATTTCTCCCTGCAAGTGACAACGGACCATGCTGACGGGGAAACGCTGCAATGTACTTGGGAGTACGCCGTTCGGCTGTTTGCGCCGGAGACAATCCGTCTGCTGGCGAAGCGTTACATCCGCATCTTGGAGGTCGTTTCCGCCGATCCTGCGGTACGTTTGACGGGGATCGATCTGCTAACGGATGCGGAGAAAGAGCGGCTGCTGGATGCAGGGAACGGAGCGGATTGTCCGGCAATACCCGAGTTTACCGTGCAAGGTTTATTTGAAAAACAAGCCTTCGCAACGCCGGACAGGGCGGCGGTTGTGTTCGATGGACAAACGGTGTCCTACGGCGAACTGAACCGCCAAGCCAATCGGCTGGCCCACAGGCTGCAGGCGCTGGGCGCCGGTCCGAACACGTTGATTGGCATATGCTTGGACCGCAGCCCGTCTTTGCCGGCGGCACTGCTTGCCGTGTTGAAATCCGGCGGCGCCTATGTCCCGCTCGACCCGTCGCTGCCGGATGAACGGCTCCGCTATATGACGGAGCGGGCGGAACTTCGCGTGCTGGTCACTGTGCAGGCTTACGCTGAGCGATTGGGCGGGCTGCGCGACTTGACGGTTGTGTGTCTGGATACGGAGGCGGGCGCCTTGCTGTCGCAGTCTGACGCCAATCCGCGCAGCGAGGCGGACGGCGAGCATCTCATGTATGTGATTTATACGTCAGGATCGACGGGCATGCCGAAGGGAGCGAGCGTTTACCGCTCGGGCTTTGCGTCATTGATGCGTTGGTACACCGGGGAATTCGGGATGTCGGCAGCGGATAAGCTGCTCGTGATCACCTCGCCAAGCTTCGATTTGACGCAAAAAAATATATTTGCGCCGCTGCTGACCGGCGGGCAGCTAATTTTGCCTCCGGCAGGTCCTTACGACGCGCGGCAGATTGTGTCGCTTATTGAGCAGCATGGCATTACGCTGCTGAACGGGACGCCCAGCGCGTTTTATCCTTTGCTGGATACGTCGGCTCCCGCGCAATTCGCGCCATTGGTAACGCTGCGGCACCTGTTTTTGGGCGGCGAACCGATTGCCGCCGACAGGCTTGCGCCTTGGTTGAAATCGGACGCGTGCCTTGCGGAAGTCGTTAACACCTACGGGCCGACGGAATGCACAGATGTGACTGTGTTCGCACGCTTGCCGGCAATTACCGCTTTTGCAGGCAAGCGAGTGCCGATCGGCCGACCCGTGCCGGGCACGCGCGTCTATATTTTAAACGCGGAGCTGGGGCTGGTGCCTGCCGGC
The DNA here is from genome assembly GCF_058269095.1 of Paenibacillus sp. JNUCC 35. Lineage (NCBI taxonomy): Bacteria > Bacillati > Bacillota > Bacilli > Caryophanales > Paenibacillaceae > Paenibacillus > Paenibacillus sp. JNUCC 35. The sequence goes on from NZ_CM177771.1 coordinate 1,065,579, forward strand.
ACTCCGGGCGAGCTTTGCATCGCCGGTGCGCAGGTGGGCGGCGGCTACGTGGGCGACCCGCAGCAAACTGCCGCCAAATTCGTGCCCAACCCGTACGGCGGCGCGCAATGTTCGGTCATTTACCGGACGGGCGATCTGGCCCGGTTTTTGCCGGACGGAACGATCGATTATCTCGGGCGGATCGATCATCAAGTGAAGGTTCGGGGCTACCGAATTGAACCCGGTGAAATTGAAGCCGTCTTGCGGCACGACATCGGCGCGGCGGATGCCGTCGTCTTGGCTTGGGAAGTCCGGCCCGGCGATCGTCAGCTAATCGCTTACGCGGTGCCGAGGACATCCTCCAAGGAAGCGGCCATGCCGCCCAAGGCGCTGGCCGCTTTGTGGAGAAGCGAATTACGCCGCCGCTTGCCGGAGTATATGGTTCCTTGGCCGCTCGTCATTATGGACGCGTTTCCGCTGACGCCGAACGGGAAAATCGACCGGAGCGCGCTGCCTGCGCCGGAAATTGATCTCGCGGAGCGGTCGGGCGAAGGAACGGAAGCGCCGCGCACGGTGATGGAGGCGAAGCTAACGGAGCTGTGGCGGGAAGTGCTTGGCGCGGAAGCCGTCGGTATCCGCGATCATTTCTTCGAAATCGGCGGACATTCGCTGCGGGCGGCGGCGCTGACGGCGCGTATTCACCAAGCGCTGCAGGTGGAAGTGCCGATGCGGATGGTGTTCGAGCATCCGACCGTCGAATCGCTGGCGCAGGCGATGGAAGGGCTGCAGCCCAATCCATACGCCGGCATTCCGGCTGCCGGCGAGCAGGAAAGCTATCCCGTTTCGTCGGCGCAAAAACGGCTGTATGTGCTCAGCCAATTGGAGACGGACGGCTTCGGGTACAACATGCCGGGCGTCCTGCGGCTGGACGGCGAGCCGGATGCGGCTCGGCTGGAGCAGGCGTTCCGCGCGCTGATCCGGCGTCATGAAGCGCTGCGGACTGCTTTTACGCTGCGTGATGGCGTGCCGGTGCAGCGGATTGCCCCGAAGGAAGCGCCGCCGGAGTTTACGCTGCCGCGCATCCGTGTCCAAGACGAAGCGGAAGCGCGGCAGGCGGTCCGGGCGTTTATCCGCCCGTTTGATCTGGAGCAGGCGCCGCTGCTGCGCGCCGCGCTGGTGGATGAAGGCGCTAATCGCCACCGGTTGCTGGTCGACATGCATCACATCGTATCCGATGGGGTGTCGACAGCGATTTTGCTGGAGGAGCTGTCCCGGCTGTACAACGGCGAAGGCGAAGCGCTTCCGGAGCTGCGCATCCAGTACAAGGACTATGCGGTGTGGCAGCAGTCGGAGGCGGGAAGCGAGCGGGTCCGTGCGCAGGAAGCTTACTGGCTGGAGCGGCTGAAGGGCGAGCTGCCGGTGCTGGATTTGCCGGCGGACCGGACCCGGCCGGCCGTGTTCCGCTACACGGGGGGCCTTGTCCGCTTCACCCTGGGAGCGGAACGGACAAGCGGGCTGAAGCGGCTGGCGCTGCGCACGGGAGCGACGCTGTACATGGTGCTGCTGGCGGCCTATTCCACGCTGCTGTCGAAGTACAGCGGACAAGAGGAAGTGATCGTGGGGACGCCGGTAGCGGGAAGGCCGCACGCGGAGCTGGAGCGGGTGATGGGCATGTTTGTGAACACGCTGGCGCTGCGCACGTATCCGTCGGCGGACAAGCCGTTTGAAGCGTACGTGAGGGAAGTGAAAGAGCTGGCGCTGGAAGCGTACGCGCATCAGGATTACCCGTTCGAAGAACTGGTGGAGAAACTGAACGTGCGGCGGGATATGAGCCGCAATCCGCTGTTTGACACGATGTTCGCGTGGCAGGGCGAAGGCGGAACCGTGCCGGAGCTGGCAGGGCTGAAGGCGAGCGCGGACGAAGCGGATTACCGCTCGGCGAAATTCGATCTGACGCTGGATGCGGAGGAGCAAGGGGGTGAACTCCTATTCCGACTGGAATACTGCGACGCGCTGTACGAGCGGGAGACGGCCGAACGGATGGCCGGCCATTTCGTGCAGTTGATCGATGCGGCGCTGGCTGATCCGCAGGCCAAGCTATCGGCGTTAAGCATGCTGACGCCGGAGGAGAGGACGCAGGTGCTGGAATCGTTTAACGACACGACCCGCGCCTATTCAGCGGATGACATGATGACAATTCATGGTCTCCTTGAACGTCAGGCGGCGCGCACGCCGGACCGCCCGGCCGTGGTGTCGGGAAAGCGGCAATGGAGCTACCGCGAACTGAATGAACGGGCGAACCGGCTGGCGCGCACGCTTCAGGCCAAAGGTGTGGGCCGGGAGTCCCTGGTCGGCATATTGGCCGAGCGTTCACCGGAGATGATTGCCGCGGCGCTGGCAGTCATGAAGGCCGGGGGCGCATATGTGCCGATTGATCCTGATTACCCGGAAGCGCGTATCCGCTATATGTTGGAGGACGCCGGCGTTTCGCTGCTTCTCGCGCAGTCGCCGCTTCGGAACCGTGTGGCGTTTGGCGGCGAATGGCTGCTGCTGGATGATCCGCAAAGCTTCAGCGGCGACGGGTCAAATCTCGCGGGCTCCGTAAAACCCGGCGACTTGGCTTACGTCATTTATACGTCGGGTACGACGGGGCAGCCCAAAGGGGTGCTGGTTGAACATGCGGGGGTATGCAATTACAAATTGTTTTACGATGAAGCGCTTAAGGTGTGCGAACAGGACCGCGTGCTGCAGTTTGCCAGTTTTTCATTCGATGCGGCCTGCTCGGAAATGACAATGAGTTTATTTGGCGGGGCGGCACTTTATGTGCCGGACGCTTCGGTGATCGCCGATTACCGGCTGCTGGAACAATACGTGCGGGACAACGGCATTACGGTCGCCACACTTCCGCCGACTTATGCCGCTTACTTGAATCCGGCGCACATGCCGAGCCTGACGCGGCTCATTACCGCAGGCTCCGCGTCTTCCCCCGAGCTGGCGCGCCGTTGGAGCGGGTTTGTACGCTATTTTAACAATTACGGACCGACGGAGGATTCCATCTGCTCGACGGCATGGCCGTATTCGACTTTGGACGATACAGCTAAAACGGTGCCGATCGGGCGTCCCATCGCCAATCATCAAGTATATATTTTGGGCGCGGATCAATCCATCATGCCGGTCGGCATACCCGGCGAATTGTGTGTCAGCGGAATCGGCTTGGCCCGAGGGTATTTAAACCGTCCCGAGCTGACTGCGGAAAAATTCGTTCCCGTTCCGTTTGCGCCCGAACGCCGGATGTACCGGACCGGGGACTTGGCCCGGTGGCTGCCCGACGGCAATTTGGAATATATGGGGCGCATCGACGACCAAGTTAAAATCCGCGGCTACCGCATCGAGCTTGGCGATGTTTTGACGCAGTTGAACCGGCTCCCTTCCGTGCGGGAGGCGCTGATCGTTGCCCATGCGGACAAGGCTGGCGCGGTGGAATTGTGCGCCTATTTCACCGCCGAAAAGACATGGAGCGTCGGTGAACTGCGCCAAGCGCTGCTGCAAGAGCTGCCGGCCTATATGGTGCCGACTTATGCCGTGCAGCTCGCCGCGTTTCCGCTGACGCCGAACGGGAAAATCGACCGGAGCGCGCTGCCCGCGCCGGACGTTGATCTCGCGGAGCGGTCGGGCGAAGGAACGGAAGCGCCGCGCACGGTGATGGAGACGAGGCTGACGGAACTGTGGCGGGAAGTGCTTGGCGCGGAAGCCGTCGGTATCCGCGATCATTTCTTCGAAATCGGCGGCCATTCGCTGCGGGCAGCGGCGCTGACGGCACGTATTCACCAAGCGCTGCAGGTGGAAGTGCCGATGCGGATGGTGTTCGAGCATCCGACCGTCGAATCGCTGGCGCAGGCGATGGAAGGGCTGCAGCCCAATCCGTACGCGGGCATTCCGGCTGTCGGCGAGCAGGAAAGCTATCCCGTTTCGTCGGCGCAGAAACGGCTGTATGTGCTCAGCCAATTGGAGACGGACGGCTTCGGGTACAACATGCCGGGCGTCCTGCGGCTGGACGGCGAGCCGGATGCGGCGCGGCTGGAGCAGGCGTTCCGCGCGCTGACCCGGCGTCATGAAGCGCTGCGGACTGCTTTTACGCTGCGTGATGGCGTGCCGGTGCAGCGGATTGCCCCGAAGGAAGCGCCGCCGGAGTTTACGCTGCCGCGCATCCGTGTCCAAGGCGAAGCGGAAGCGTGGCAGGCGGTCCGGGCGTTTATCCGGCCGTTTGATCTGGAGCAGGCGCCGCTGCTGCGCGCCGCGCTGGTGGATGAAGGCGCTAATCGCCACCGGTTGCTGGTCGACATGCACCACATCGTATCCGATGGGGTGTCGACAGCGATTTTGCTGGAGGAGCTGTCCCGGCTGTACAACGGCGAAGGCGAAGCGCTGCCGGAGCTGCGCATCCAGTACAAGGACTATGCGGTGTGGCAGCAGTCGGAGGCGGGAAGCGAGCGGGTTCGTGCGCAGGAAGCTTACTGGCTGGAGCGGCTGAAGGGCGAGCTGCCGGTGCTGGATTTGCCGGCGGACCGGACCCGGCCGGCGGTGTTCCGCTACACGGGAGGCCTTGTCCGCTTCACCCTGGGAGCGGAGCGGACAAGCGGGCTGAAGCGGCTGGCGCTGCGCACGGGAGCGACGCTGTACATGGTGCTGCTGGCGGCCTATTCCACGCTGCTGTCGAAGTACAGCGGACAAGAGGAAGTGATCGTGGGGACGCCGGTAGCGGGAAGGCCGCACGCGGAGCTGGAGCGGGTGATGGGCATGTTTGTGAACACGCTGGCGCTGCGCACGTATCCGTCGGCGGACAAGCCGTTTGAAGCGTACGTGAGGGAAGTGAAGGAGCTGGCGCTGGAAGCGTACGCGCATCAGGATTACCCGTTCGAAGAACTGGTGGAGAAGCTGAACGTGCGGCGGGATATGAGCCGCAATCCGCTGTTTGACACGATGTTCGCGTGGCAGGGCGAAGGCGGAGCCGTGCCGGAGCTGGCAGGGTTGAAGGCGAGCGCGGACGAAGCGGATTACCGCTCGGCGAAATTCGATCTGACGCTGGATGCGGAGGAGCAGGGGGATGAACTCCTATTCCGACTGGAATACTGCGACGCGCTGTACGAGCGGGAGACGGCCGAACGGATGGCCGGCCATTTCGTGCAGTTGATCGATGCAGCACTGGCTGATCCGCAGGCCAAGCTATCGGCATTAACCATACTGATGCCGGAGGAACGCAGCGGGTTGCTGGATCATTTTGCTAATGCAGGGCTTGAGGCAGGACGAGGAATGGCGGGAGTTTTCCATGAGGCGTTTACCGCGCACGCGGCACGTATTCCTGCGCAGACAGCCGTTGTTTACCGGGATGAACGGCTAAGTTACCGCGAGCTGGACGAACGGTCCAACCGGCTTGCCCGTAAACTGCAAGCATGCGGTGTAGGCCGAGAGACACTTGTCGGTATTATGGCGGGGCGATCGCCGCTGCTGCTTGTCGCCGTGCTGGCGGTCTGGAAGGCCGGGGGCGCGTATGTGCCGCTTGACCCCGATTATCCGCCGGAACGTATCCGTTTTATGCTGGAGGATAGCGGAGCATCCGTCCTGCTGACGGAAGCGGCGCTTGAACCGCGGCTGGAAGTAATTTTGGCTGATAACGAAGCCGGAACCGCGGTGCTCGCATTGGATGATGAAGCGATTTACGACGACCAGGGTTCGGCCATTGCTGTCATCAATCGGCCCGGTGATCTTGCTTACCTGATCTATACATCGGGAACGACAGGGCGTCCGAAGGGTGTGATGATCGAGCACCGAAGCTTGATGAATACGGCGGAAGGCTACCGCCGGGAGTACCGACTTGACCAATTTCCGGTGCGGCTTTTGCAGTTGGCCAGCTTTTCGTTCGACGTTTTTGTCGGTGATCTCGCGAGGACACTGTATAATGGCGGCATGATGGTCATTTGCCCCAAGGACGACCGATTGGACCCAACTCGCTTGCATCACTGGATTCAAGCTTACGATGTGAACGTGTTCGAATCGACGCCTGCGCTAATCGTGCCTTTTATGCAATATGTGGCGGACAGAGGGCTGGACATAGGCGCGATGAAGCTGCTGATCACCAGCTCGGACAGCTGCAATGTTGCGGATTATCGCGCGCTGCAGGAACGATTCGGCGCGCAAATCCGCATCATCAATGCGTATGGCGTGACAGAGGCGGCTATCGATTCCAGCTACTATGACCAGCCGCTGAAACGGCTGCCGGACGCAGGGCATGTTCCTATCGGACGGCCGCTGCTGAACGCGCGGTTTTATATTTTGGATTCGCAGCTTCGGCCGGTTCCCGTCGGTGTGCTGGGCGAGCTTTGCATCGGCGGAGCGGGCGTCGCGCGCGGATATTGGAACCGTCCTGACCTGACGGGCGAAAAGTTTGTGCCCAATCCCTTTGTTCCCGGCGAAAGGCTGTACCGTACGGGGGATTCGGCCCGCTGGCTGCCGGACGGCGATGTGGATTTTATAGGGCGTTTGGATGACCAGGTGAAAATTAGAGGATACCGGATCGAACTTGGCGAAGTGGAGGCGCGCCTCATGAAACAGAGTTTCATTCTGGAAGTTGTTGTTGCGGGGAAGGAAAGCATCCACGGGCAAAAACAGCTTTGCGCCTATATTGTCGCCAACCGGATCATCTCCCCGGGCGCGCTGCGGAAAGAGCTCGCCGAAGAGCTGCCGGATTATATGATTCCGTCGGCTTGGGTGCAATTGGACCGTCTACCGCTCACCCCGAATGGAAAAGTCGATCGCAAGGCGCTGCCTGCGCCAAATCTGGAGGAGAACCCGGACGCGGCCTACGCCGCTCCGCATACGAAACTGCAGCGAACGCTGACGGAGCTCTGGCAAAAGCTGCTGGGCACCGAAACGATCGGGATAGATGATAATTTCTTTGAACGGGGCGGTCATTCGTTAACCGCCATCCAATTGATCGCTCAAGCGCAAGCGGCAGGAATACCGATAGGTATTCATCATATTTTCCAAGGGCAGACGATTCGCAAGCTGTCGGCACTGCTGGAGCAGCCGGACGAAGTAAACATTCAGCCTGCCGAAACGGTTCAGGAAAGCGAACGGCGATTGAAGAAGGCATTTGGCCTTCGCTCGCGGTTTGTGACGGAGGAAAGCGAAGACGGTCTTCGCGTGACGCTGAATATGGAGCCGTGCCACGGAGTAAAGGTGAGTGAACTGCTCGCTTTTATTCGTGCCGAGCTTGCTTCGAATCTGCACCCGCACTATTTGACGACAGGCGAGTCTGCAGCCGATTCGGTTGCGGTGGGGAGGGACGCCCCAATAGAACAGCTCGTGCCGCTTGCTATCTCCGGAAAATCCCCAGCCGAAATAAAACAGCGTGTTAAAAGGGAGCTTTCGCGGATACAGGTTCTTCATGAAGCTTGGCAGTCCAACATCATTGCAGGAGCAGTGGAATGCCGGTATGCGCTTGCTCCGGCTCAGGAGTACCACCTGGAGCGGCCGCAATGCTCGGGCACCGCGATAAGGCTTGATGTGCTTGGTCTCGACGCCGATCTGTTATCCGAAGCTGTCCGCAACCTGCTTGCTCGCCATAGCCTGCTGCGGAGTGTGCTGGTGCGCGACGGGCAGGACTGGGTGTGGGAACAGCGCGCGGTCCCGGAACAGTTGACGCTGCCTGCCGTAGATCTATCCGATTACAGCAAAGCCGATCAACAGGAACTACTCGCCCGTCTGCTGCCCAAGCTGTTTACTGAGCCCTACAGGCTAAGCGGTCGTCTGCTATATCGCATGGCGCTTGTCCGTCTGAATTGGCGGGAGCATTGGCTGCTGCTTCCCTTCTCGCATTTGATCTATGACGAGACAAGCGGGTCAATTCTCGAAAGCGAGCTGCTTGAAGCTTATCGCCGTTTGGATAGCCGCTCGGAGGAGGACCTTACAGCTTGGCCTCAGCTTAGAACGTCGGGCGCAGAGGCCGGTACAGCCGGCATGCCGGCGGACGGTTACCCGGCTTATGTAGCGCAAGTGAGGAAGGGCCCGCAGCATATCGGGGACCATGAATTGGTACAGCTTTTTCACCTTGAAGATTTTGACGCCGGATTGGAATTGGTGAACGAGTCAATCCATGCCCCGCTTGGTCAAGGTTACACGAAGGCCGAGTTACGCTGCGATATGTCGGAATTCAAGGAACTTGCGTCGGTTAACTGGGGAGTGTGGTCACTGCAGCTTGCCGGACGTTTTTTCCGCAGTTATTTGCAATTGGCCGCGGTTCCCGTGTGGATGACGCATTACGGCAGACATTACGAAAATAATGCGTTTTTCAAAACTGTCGGCGAGTGTATCGATCAGATCCCGCTGCTGTTGACCGGTACGGAGGCCGACTCCGAATCGGTTCGGGAAAAGCTCCAAACGGCCGCAGCGCGAAATATCAACTTTTTGAATCTCGTTTATAATGAACAGACCGCCTCAAACTATCCAAAGTCCCGGCATTTGCTGCGAAAAGGATTAGACAGTACAGCGATCGTATACAACTATTTGGGCGAGTCGGAGGATGCGGCCTACTTATTTGAAGAAGCGGAAGCGGAAGCGGAAGCGGCCAGCGGCGAATCCCATGCTCAGCAACCGCCCGTACTCCATTTTACGTCACAGCATCAAGGCAGCGTATGGCAAATTTCTGTGACACTGCCTTACCGTGAAGAGAAGGAGACGATCGTTGAGATGCTGGAAAAAGAGCTTCAAGCTTTGGTAGCCTCCTTGCGCAGCGTTAAGGCGCACGTATAAAGTGAGGGGTCTGCAAGCCGGCTTAGGGGACAATCGAACCGACCTGGGTGTCAGCATGCCGAGTGTGGGTGTGTCTGCAGTGCGGATTAACCAACCAAAGTCTGCCCGGTAGGGTAGTAGACAACTTTATCAGGAAACCTAAAGAACCCGCGTTATCTTGTGTAACGCGGGTTTCCGTTTGTTTTGGGCAGATTCAGACGCTTATCCATCCATTTAGCTTAAAGCGACCCGCCACTTGTTAGTCAAGCCTAGCAAGTGAAATGTAGTTTAATAAAAGGGCGGTCCATTTATATAGCTCACTAGCCATTTGCGCGACTCTCTGTTGAACCCGAGTCATATCATGGTGGTTGTGATGTTGTGCTGTACTGGATATATGTTTTCTATTTAGCCGCTATCCTTCTTGCAAAACAATCTCCGCTTCGAAGCCTAGCTGTTCACACAGCTTGTGAATACGGCGCATGTCCTGTGTGCTGGTAATCCACTCGCACCCCAAGGTTGATGCCTCGTGAGCGGCCCATTGCAGAATATATACCAAGGCATCCGCATGGGCTTCCTTCGTGGCGAAGTCCTCCAGCACCAGCGCGCCGCCACGGACCGAAGCACGCGCGTATGCCCAGTGCTGGTCGGCAAAGCTGCGGACGACAAAACGCGTTTCGTCATCCGACTGGACCTGCATGGAGAGCGTTTGCAGCCATTTGCTATAGGCGCCGGACCCTGTCGGGGCTTTCGGGTTCCCCCATTCAAGTGAATCGGCGGCCAGCTTCCGCAGATCATCTTCCCCAGCTACGCGCTTCCACTGCTCACTATGGAAAGAAACTTGGAGAGCCGGTTTGAAGCGGACTTGCCAGCTGCGTTCGCCTGCCGGGATGCCGTCAGCATGAAGCAGTTCGGATACGGGAACCACGGCAAGACCTTTGGCGTGAGTATGGTGTACGAGCGACTTAACGGCCTGCGGCGTCTCTTTGGCGATTTCATTGGCATGAAACATAAAAATCGACCCATTGACCAGCTTAGGTAGTACCCGCTCCACAAGCTGCGCGCTTGGCGGTCCCGCCCAGTCGACGGTATCCTCCCCCTCGACGACCAGATAGTTCCACTCCCGGAGCCATTCCAAATTCTCCTCCCGATAAGAGGCGTACGGAAAACGCATGAAGGTCGGAACCGGCCTTCCCGTTGCTTCTTGATAAGCGAGCTCAGCCAGCTTCAGCTCTTCGAAGAATACGGCTTTGGTCACATCTGCCATTCTGCGGTGATGATAGGTATGCGTTGTGAGCTCATGGCCTCTGGCCAGCATTTCTCTTGCTTTCGCCGGATACCGATCGAACCACTCGCCCGTTAAAAAAAACGTCCCGCGCGCGCCTCCCTGCTCCAAGGCATCCAGCCATGCGTCAACAGGAATCCGCATCGGACCGTCATCGAACGTAAAGGCACAGTGAGAAACCGCTGGATTGCCGCGAGTAATTACCAGGTTTGTCATCATAAATCCCCCTTCTGTGGTATCTTTCCACCAACCACTAACCACTTGACCCTATTGTAAAATTTCGGGAATGTTTTGTAAAATTGAATAATATGAATAAATGATTCGAATAACTTAAACAAAGGTGAGAATTATAACCCGTAAAATAACCCGGTTTAAAGGGATGAGAATGACATGGTACTGACGACAAAGTAGGCGGTACCTTCCTGGGTTCCGACCAAATGAGCTTTGGACCCGAGAATAGCGTCCGCTGCGAGATGCTTACGGTTGTCAGTGTATCCCGAATATATCTCCAGAGAGTCAGATGTACAACGACTCGGGAGTACAAACACTAGGACTTATAAGGGGCCCATTTTCACAAAAAACTTTTACATGGAAAAGGAAAAAAATTATTTTTACAGCCACTTTCTCGATTTGGCACTCGGTGGCCTACTTAATAAAACATCTTCCAATAAAGCTGCCGTGAATTCGATCAAAAGGATGGGCAACGCAACGGTATTTCATACACGATTGAGCTTGTAAAACTATGCCGGAAGTACAGTCAGCGTGGATGGAATTTCGTTTTTAAATGCTTTGTTGACGCTGTGTAATTTGCTATGTTAATAATAAAGATAATTGAATTTATGGATCCGAATCATGAAAGTCTACAATCAGTATAAAAACAAGGCAGAGCCTATCGGCATCAAGGCATCGCTTGATCTCCTATTCTCTGGTGCGAATGGGAAGCGAACATGATTTACTAGGAGGATTCGCACTGAATTTTATCCAGAAACAAATTCTTTAAACATAAAATGGTATTTTATTTTCGGGATAGAAGAGTTAAATTCTATGTTATTTTTGGTAGCAAGCGGTTTTGACCCATTTATTGGTTAAAAAACGGAGTCGCACCCTGTATGGGTGCGTGGATTGAAATTGATACAGGGGATTTGAGTCCTTATTGAAACTCCATGTCGCACCCTGTATGGGTGCGTGGATTGAAATATACTCATACAATGATGACGTGTCTATAAAAAAGTCGCACCCTGTATGGGTGCGTGGATTGAAATGATGAAGTCCAGTCCGTCTACCGGGTTACCAATGCGTCGCACCCTGTATGGGTGCGTGGATTGAAATTGGTACTTTTGTAACGCCCCCACCGATCTGCGAAGTCGCACCCTGTATGGGTGCGTGGATTGAAATATCGATCATATCCTGTAAATCTGCCTGATCCATGTCGCACCCTGTATGGGTGCGTGGATTGAAATTGGTTCAGTCCGTTTAGCAGCTGTGCGAGTGCTGATTGTCGCACCCTGTATGGGTGCGTGGATTGAAATGACAGCGATAAAACGCGAGTGTTTCGATCCAGAAGTCGCACCCTGTATGGGTGCGTGGATTGAAATTCCTATCAGTACGATCGCTGGAACATCATTATCAGCGTCGCACCCTGTATGGGTGCGTGGATTGAAATTTGGAATTGGTTTACTTGTCTCTGGCGTCTACCGTCGCACCCTGTATGGGTGCGTGGATTGAAATCTCCTATATGGGGAGGGATTTCCTCCCCTAGTTGAGTCGCACCCTGTATGGGTGCGTGGATTGAAATTTTGCAATCAGCACAATGAACATCAATTTCCACGTCGCACCCTGTATGGGTGCGTGGATTGAAATTTCGAATCAAGCCCGCCTTGAAGCAGGTAATCAAGCAGTCGCACCCTGTATGGGTGCGTGGATTGAAATATACCGAACAGGTTATTGGCCTGCTTGGTCAAACGTCGCACCCTGTATGGGTGCGTGGATTGAAATACGAACACAGGGGAACGTAGTAACCCGTTTTTAGGTCGCACCCTGTATGGGTGCGTGGATTGAAATGTTTAGTCGGACTACATCAAAAGCGCATTTCCAGGCAGTCGCACCCTGTATGGGTGCGTGGATTGAAATTTTAACAATGTGTCATCAAGCGGTCTAGAAAAGCCAGGTCGCACCCTGTATGGGTGCGTGGATTGAAATAAAAATCAATAACCCGCTGGGCACGGCGACCGTGACGTCGCACCCCTTACGGGTGCGTGGATTGAAATTCAGCTAGATGTGGTTGGAACATCCGGCAAGATTACGTCGCACCCCTTAAGGGTGCGTGGATTGAAACTTAGTAATCGATACTGGTTTTGTGGCAGCAAGGGCGTGTCGGCCCCTGTACGGGTGAGTGGATTGAGAATCGAAATGCTTTGATAGCATGATGCATTTAGAATCAATGATGCCAAATTAAACGGAAAAAAAGAGCTTAAGAGTCGCCGCAGCGGACAACTCTTAAGCTCTTTTTTTATGCAGATTCAGTCTTAATAAAGGTACTACATACACGGTATTGTCGATGATTGCAGACCGGGAGAGCTTTCCTCTAGTAGGGCCTACGAAGCAAGCGATATCTTAGTTGTGGAAACTGAAGCTGCAAACGAAAGCTCTTCTTTTTTGTGAAAAATGTATATTATAGGAAGGGATTTGAAATAGGTCTATAGAATTACCATTTCTATATGGATTGTAGGTAAATGGTTCTATTTTCGGGCTGAAGCAGTGTCTTGTAAGGGAGGAACCAGTTTGGAATTCATCGCACATATTCGAGAGAGCGACGGAGAGCATCAAAGTGTGGAAGAGCACCTTCTCGGGGTCCAAAGGTTGGCCGAGTCCTACGGAGAGGGAATAGGCATCAAACACATCGCAGGGCTCGCGGGGCTTCTTCACGATTTGGGCAAGTATGCGGTTGCTTTTCAAGAGTACTTGCTGAAGGCGGTTAGAAATCCCGAAGCCCCGCCGAAAAGAGGGTCTGTGGATCACTCTACGGCAGGCGGACGTCTGCTGTATCGCCTTTTTCATACAGGCAAGATTGAGAGGGATAAAGGAGTTTTAGCCGAAATCGTGGGCAATGCGATCCTTTCTCATCACTCCTACCTTCAGGATTTTTTGAATCCCGAGTTGGAATCGAATTATTTGCAGCGTGTGCGGGATAAAGAGGCAAAGGAGTTGAGCGAGCTTCCGCAAGTGGTTCGGCACTTTTTTGAGAACGTAATGAGGGAAGAAGAATTTTACGGGTATGTGGAGCAGGCTTCGCTGGAACTGAAGGTTTTTCTGGCACAGGAATCCTCGCTCAGTCTGGAAGCGCGATGCATGTTCTTAACGAAGTATGTGTTTAGTGCGCTGATTGATGCGGATCGAACGAATACCCGATGTTTCGAGGAAAATATCTCCGACGCTCCAGTGACGTGGCAGCCGAAAGAATTGTTCGGCTCCTTCTATGACCGTCTCATGACCGAGATCGGGTCATTGTCAAAACGCAGTGAGGCAGACCCGCAGATAAAAGCTCTACGCAGAGAAATGTCCGAGCAATGCGACAAGTTTGCAGAGAAACCGTCCGGTATTTACACGTTGTCCATTCCTACGGGAGGCGGGAAGACATTGGCAAGTCTCCGGTATGCGCTCAAACACGCACAAATGTACGGAAAAAAACGCATCATCTTCGTTCTTCCCTATACTACCATTATTGAGCAGAATGCTGCGGAAGTACGTAGGGTTCTCAAGGATGTGGAGCATATTTTGGAGCATCACTCCAATGTGATTGAGGACGAAAACGACGAGGATGAACATATGGATGGCAGGGTCAATATGCGGCAGAAGCTGAAGTTGGCGAAGGATAACTGGGATTCTCCCATTATTTTTACAACGATGGTGCAGTTCCTCAATGTGTTCTATGCCAAGAGCAGCCGGGATATCCGGCGTCTGCATCATTTGAGCGAGTCGGTCCTTGTGTTCGATGAAGTTCAGAAGGTTCCAGTTTCGTGTGTGTCGCTGTTCAATACTGCTTTGAACTTCCTGAACAATTTCTGTTCTTCCAGCATTGTGCTGTGTACGGCTACCCAGCCGGCTCTCGGTTTTGTCGAGCACAAGTTGCATCTGAGTCCGGAGGCCGAGATGGTCGAAAATCTGGGTGACGTGATAAACGAGTTTAAGCGAGTGGAAATCGTGGACCGTGCAACGGATGAGATAAATACCGACAAGCTCACGGAATTTGTTGCGGAGAAAATGAAAGAGGCGCAGAGTGCGCTAGTCATACTCAACACGAAATCCGTCGTACAAAAGTTGTATCAGCGACTATGCGAAAGCACGGAGGGAATTCCGGTTTATCATCTCAGTACCTCCATGTGCGCCGCTCACCGCAAAGACAGGCTGGATGAAATCAGACAGCTGCTTGAGGACAAGAAAAAGGTTCTCTGTGTCAGCACGCCACTGATTGAAGCGGGGGTGGATGTAAGCTTTGAATGTGTGATCCGTTCGTTAGCCGGGCTCGATTCGATTGCGCAGGCTGCCGGCCGATGCAACCGTCATGGGGAACATGAAGTGCAGCAGGTTTATGTGATCGATCATACCGAAGAGAAACTGAACCATTTGCCGGAGATAGAGCGGGGCAAGAAGATTTCGAGAAGAATACTGATAGACTTGAGACGAGATCCGTCCAGTCACGGTGGGCATTTGTTGTCGGTAGATGCCATGGAGCGGTACTTCAGGGAGTTCTATGAAGATTTTGACACAAACTTAAATTTCCCGATACGCAAACTGGGCAGCAACCAGAACATGACGAATTTATTGTTCGGCAGTGTAAACGATAATGTTTATTTTCAGGATTACTGGACAAACCGTGGGGAACGACTACCCTTATTTCTGGCGAACAGCTACAGGACGGCGGCTGAGCATTTCTATGTTATTAAAGATATCGGTGTGTCCGTTATTGTTCCTTACGGTGATGAAGGCAAAGAGATCATTGCGGATTTAAACGGCGGAGACCGTATAGAAGATTTGAGCCGGTTGTTAAAAAAAGCCCAGCAATACACCATTAATCTGATGAACCATGAGCTAATGCGGGTAGATAAAAATGGCGGACTGGAACGTTGTCTGGACGGACAAGTTCTTGTACTGGGTGAGAGTGCGTACAGCCAGAAATTTGGTTTCGATGCGGAGAACGAAAGCTGGGCAGGGCTGCTGATGGGTTAACGTTTTATCTTAACTGAGACTTATTTTTAATATATACTTAATGTGTTAAATAATCCCAAATTAATTTCGCTGTATGTTGTTCGGTACACGGGAAAGGAGGTGACTCAATGAGAAACTCAGTCGAGTTTGTCGTATACGGTGACTATGCTTTATTTACAGATCCGCTCACGAAGCTTGGAGGAGAGAAGTGTTCCTATCAAGTCCCCACGTATCAGGCGGTCAAAGGGATAACGGAAAGCATTTACTGGAAACCTACCATTTTATATGTAGTAGACGAGATTCGGATTATGAATCCCATCCGTATGGAATCCAAAGGAGTCCGGCCTATTGATTACAGCGGAGGAAACACGCTTGCCAACTACACCTATTTAAAGGATGTTTGTTATCAGGTTAAGGCCCATTTTGACTTTAATAAGAACCGCCCCGACCTGGTTTTCGATCACAACGAACATAAACACCATAATATTTTGCTGCGTTCGCTTAAAGCGGGAGGCCGCAGAGATATTTTCCTCGGGACAAGAGAGTGCCAAGGCTACGTAGAGCCGTGTGTTTTTGGCGAAGGGAAGAGCTTCTACGACGAGTATGGCGATATTCATCTGGGAAATATGGTTCATGGCATTAATTATCCGGATGAGACCGGTCGGGATCAGATGGAGGTACGTTTGTGGAACCCGATCATGAGTAATGGCATCATCAAATTTGATAAACCCGAAGAATGCACACAAGTGCGGATCATCTCGGAAATGAAGCCGAAGCATTTTGACCACACCAATGTGGAATCGGCAGATGCGCTGCTGGCAAGTTGGGGAGAGGGGGGAGTTGAACGATGAGCTGGCTGCTGAATTTGTATGAAACCTATGAAGCGAACCTGAAACAAGTAGGAGTCGTCGAGAAGGGCGTGAACGAGCGCGAGTTTACGCTGCTGCCTGTGTCGCATACGACCCAGAATGCCCACATCGAGGTGCGGATCACGGAAGACGGCGAGTATCATTCCGCCGAGGTAATCGAGAAGAATGACGCCAGCACGCTCATTCCAAGCACAGAGAAGTCCGCGAGCCGTGCAGGCGCCGTCATCGCACCTTACCCTCTTCACGACAAGCTGAGTTACGTGGCTGGCGATTATCGGGCATACGGCGGGAAGATCAAGGAGGACGAGCCTTTTGCCGCTTATATCCAAGAGCTTCGAAACTGGGCGGAATCGCCTTATGCTCATCCCAAGATTCAAAGCATATATCGCTATTTAAGCAAAAGACGGCTGATCGAAGACCTCGTTGCCGAAAAAATCCTGTGCGTAGACGAGAAGGACCAACTGATCGACAAGTGGGATAAGAAATACGAGACGCTCTACCCCGAAAAACCGAAAATCTTCGGCGTATTGGCAGGCGAACAGGACAGCGCTTTCGTACGCTTCACAGTATATTCTCCCGAGCCCGTCTTGACGAAAGTATGGAAAGATCCCGATCTGTATGATTCGTTCATTCGTTATTACAGCGAGCAGTTGGGCAGTGAAGACATTTGTTATGTGTCGGGAGAAAAGCTACCGAGCACCGACAAGCACGCGAACAAGATCCGTAACGCGGCAGACAAAGCCAAGCTGATTTCGGCGAATGATAAATCGGGATTCACTTTCCGAGGGCGTTTTAGCGATAGCAACGAGGCTGCAAGCATCTCCTACGAGGTTTCCCAGAAAGCTCACAATGCCCTGAAATGGCTGATCAATCGGCAAGCTAAAATCTTTGATCAGCGGGTGTTTCTGATTTGGGGGAACAAAATGCCGGATCTTCCCGATCCGTCCGAAGATACGTTTGCCCTGGACCCCGAGGCGGCGCAGCCGGAGCGGCTTGCGTCCCACACCAATCAATCTTTTGCACGGGAACATGCCAAGGCGATGGACGGATTCCAGAACCGGATTACTACGAAGTACAAGGACCATTACCGGTCTGAGGTTAACATCCTCATCCTGGACTCGGCGACTACCGGACGGATGGCCGTGTTGTATTACCGCAACATGAACAAGGAGCTTTACTTGGAAAAGCTCGTCGGATGGCATTCCAGCTGTGTGTGGCTGCATCGGTATCGCAAGAACGAGCAAGGCGAGTATGTTCAGTATTACGGAGCCCCGGCGACGAAGGATATCGCGTTTGCGGCCTACGGTCCGAGAGCGAGCGACAAGCTGGTCAAAGGACTTATGGAGCGCATGCTGCCGTGCATCTTGGACGGCGATAGAATCCCTTTCGATATCGTAAGAAGCGCGATGCACCGTGCCTCTAGCCCGGTAGCTCTGGAGAAATGGGATTGGGAGAAAATACTCAGCATAACATGCGCCCTTATTAACCGGAAGGAGAGATATTCTGTGGCATTAGACAAAGAAAATAAGGACCGGAGCTATTTGTTCGGCCGCTTGCTGGCAGTGGCCGACGTGCTGGAAAGAAGCGCGCTGGACAAAAGCGAGGACCGCGCAACGAACGCGATTCGGTATATGAATGCGTTCTCCAGTCACCCGGAGAGAGCGTGGAGGATCATCCATCAAAGTCTTCAGCCGTACCTCATCCGTCTGGGGGCTAAGGCCAAACGGTATCAGATGCTGCTAGACGAAATCAACACGCAGTTTAACATAGACGATTTTAACAATAAGCCGCTTTCGGGAAAATACCTGTTGGGCTTTTATAGCCAGCGATACGATCTTTATCAGAAGAAAGAGAAAACCGAGGATGCCGTAGAAGCATCCGATCAGGAGGAGAGATCATAATGAGCAGTCTGGATCATAAAATCGATTTTGCCGTCGTCTTATCGGTCACGAGCGCCAATCCTAACGGTGATCCTTTGAACGGTAACCGTCCAAGACAGAACTACGACGGCTATGGAGAAATCTCGGATGTCGCGATCAAGCGCAAAATCAGAAATCGTCTGCAAGACTTGGGCGAATCCATCTTTGTTCAGTCCAATGACCGCAAGAACGATTCGTTCGGAAGCCTGAGAGAACGTGCGGACGGCAACGAGGAACTGAACAAGATTCTCAAGGCCAAGAAAAGCTCCGGTGACGACTTCGCTTGGGTAGCCTGTCAGGAATGGATGGATGTGCGAAGCTTCGGGCAAGTGTTCGCTTTCAAAGGCGGCGCAAAGGGCGAAGGCGTTTCCGTCGGGGTGAGAGGTCCGGTATCCGTTCATACGGCCAAGAGCGTTCACCCTATTGATATTACGAGCATGCAAATTACGAAGAGCGTCAATTCCGAGCCCGGCAAGGATAGAGGCTCCGATACGATGGGCATGAAGCATCGGGTCGATTACGGCCTGTATGTGTTCTATGGAAGCATCAATACACAACTTGCGGAGAAAACCGGATTCACGAATGAGGATGCTGAGAAAATCAAACAGGCACTCGTGACACTTTTCGAGAATGACTTGTCATCGGCAAGACCCGACGGCAGTATGGAAATACACCACGTATACTGGTGGGAGCATAACTCCAAATTGGGTCAATATTCCTCGGCCAAAGTCCATCGCTCCTTATCTGTGAAGCCAACGATTGAAGAACCGAAATCATTTGGAGACTACACAATTGAATTGTCCGAACTGCCCGGCTTGAAGGTAGAAATTTTGGACGGACTTTGATGGAGAGCGGAGAAGAAGAGTACCTGATGCTTTCGGGCATCCAGCACTTTGAATTTTGCAGACGCCAGTGGGCGCTTATTCATATTGAACAGCAGTGGGAAGAGAACGTGCGGACCGTGGAAGGCAAGCACCTTCATCAAAAAGCCGATCAGCCTTTTGTCCGAGAGAAGCGCGGGGACAAGCTTACGGTTCGCGCTATGCCGGTGAAGTCGGATGAACTTCAAATTACAGGGATATGCGATGTGGTAGAGTTTATTCGAAGCGCCGAAGGCGTCGAAATTCACAGTGCGGAAGGCACATACAAAGCCGTGCCTGTCGAATACAAACGAGGGAAACCTAAGGTCAGTGACGCCGATGTCCTCCAGTTAGCCGCCCAAGCTCTGTGTCTGGAAGAAATGCTGCTGTGCAAGGTTCCTACAGGCTATCTATACTATAACGAAATTAAGCACAGAGTTGAGGTTGAGCTGACAGAGGAGATTAAACAGAAAGTAAAATCCATTGCCGGGGAAATGCACGACTACTATAAGCGCAGACATACGCCAAAGGTAAAGGCAGGCTCATTCTGCCAAAGCTGCTCCCTCTTACCCATCTGTCTCCCGGAAGTGATGAGCAAGCGTTCGGTCCGCAGTTATATGGAAGGAAAAATCAGCGAATGAAGAAGCTTCTAAACACCTTATTCGTCACACAACCGGACGTATACCTTTCTTTGGATGGCGACAATATCGTTCTGCTGAAGGAGCAGGAGAAGATAGGCAGAATTCCTCTGCATAATTTGGAATCCATTGTCGCGTTCGGATACACGGGGGCAAGCCCGGCACTTATGAGGTACTGCGCGGAGCGCAATATCGCTATCGTTTTCCTGAGCATGAGCGGAAAATTTTTGGCAAGAGTAGTCGGGGAAAGCCGGGGCAATGTCGTTCTTCGCAAGAAGCAATATCACGTATCCGAAAGTGAACTTATGTCGGCTCAAATAGCCCGTAATTTTATAATCGGCAAAGTGTACAACCACAAATGGATGCTTGAACGGATGACAAGGGACTATCCGCTGCGTATAGATGTGGAGAATTTCAAAGAAGCCTCCCGACAGCTGACCCTTCTTATGAAGAGCATCAGACAATGCGAGGACTTGGAGCGGCTTAGAGGGCTGGAAGGACAAGCGGCCCTCATTTATAACCAGCGGTTCGATACGATGATTCTCCAGCAAAAAGAAGACTTCCATTTCCGGACCCGGTCCCGCAGGCCGCCGCTGGATTATGTCAATGCCATGCTGTCGCTGGCGTATACCCTTCTCGCTCATGATACCTCGGCCGCTCTGGAAGGGGTGGGGCTCGATGCGTATGTCGGCTTCCTGCACCGGGATCGTCCCGGCCGCGCTTCGCTGGCGCTCGATCTGATGGAAGAGCTGCGGGGCGTCTATGCCGACAAGTTCGTCTTGTCCTTGATCAACAAAAAAGGGATCCAAAAAAACGATTTCGTTCGCAAAGAAAACGGAGCGGTTCTCCTGACAGAAGACGGCAGGAAGAAGTTCCTGACAGCATGGCAGAGCAAAAAGCAAGAGAAAATCACCCATCCCTACCTAGGCGAGAAAATCACATGGGGATTAGTGCCGCACGCGCAAGCGCTGCTATTAGCACGGCATTTGCGCAACGATCTGGATGAGTATCCTCCATTATTATGGAAGTAGGTGCAATCTATGCTGGTGTTAATCACTTATGATGTCAGCACGACAAGCGGAGCGGGACAGCGTAGGTTACGGAAGGTATCGAAACTATGCCAGAATTACGGTCAGCGTGTCCAGAATTCCGTGTTTGAATGCGTTGTTGACGCTGCGCAATTTGCTGTGTTAAAAATGAAGTTAATTGAAATTATCGATCAGAATGAGGATAGTCTAAGATTCTATCGACTTGGAATTCAGTATAAGACCAAGGTAGAACATATCGGCATTAAGGAATCGCTTGATCTGGAAGGTCCGCTGATTCTCTAGTGCGAATGGGAAGCGAACATGATTTGCCTGGGGGATTCGCACCGGATATTATCCAGAAACAAATTATTTAAACATAATATGGTATTTTATGTTCGGGATAGAAGAGTTAAATTCTATGTTATTTTTTTGTAGCAAGCCGTTTTGGGCCATTTATTGGTTAAAAAACGGAGTCGCACCCCTTACGGGTGCGTGGATTGAAATTTCAATCATGTCAATGTAAAGATCGAGGTCCTCTTGTCGCACCCCTTACGGGTGCGTGGATTGAAATACCTGGTGCATCAGCTCCTGATTATGCTGAGGTCGCACCCCTTACGGGTGCGTGGATTGAAATATCGTCTTCCCCTGGCTCCGGGATGTTTCCGGGCCTCGTCGCACCCCTTACGGGTGCGTGGATTGAAATAATGAAGTTTGTTCTTCCCTTTTTAAATTCTGCGTCGCACCCCTTACGGGTGCGTGGATTGAAATGTCCTGCTGGGTATTGCAATGGCTTACGCGCCGCAGGGTCGCACCCCTTACGGGTGCGTGGATTGAAATTTTTTGGTAAGGAGGATCAACGCAAACGTACAATGTCGCACCCCTTACGGGTGCGTGGATTGAAATATAAATATCCTTTCGGAGTTGCTCGATGTGCTGTTGTCGCACCCCTTACGGGTGCGTGGATTGAAATTTTAACCGGCTCTCGGTAGTCCTCCCGAATGCCTGTCGCACCCCTTACGGGTGCGTGGATTGAAATGTAAATTCGCGGCCACCGGCCATAACCTCTATTACGTCGCACCCCTTACGGGTGCGTGGATTGAAATAATACCTTTGGTTGTTTGTCCGGCGGGCTGCTAGGGTCGCACCCCTTACGGGTGCGTGGATTGAAATGTATCATCTCTTCAACAAATTCATCGGTAGGCCCGTCGCACCCCTTACGGGTGCGTGGATTGAAATAGCACCTAGGGGGTGAAAGAATGCCGCGAAATAATTGTCGCACCCCTTACGGGTGCGTGGATTGAAATGATTATTGAAAGGGTAGACATAGGAACTATCAAGTCGCACCCCTTACGGGTGCGTGGATTGAAATTTAAAGCAATTAGTGGAAGTAAAAAAAAGGATAGACCGTCGCACCCCTTACGGGTGCGTGGATTGAAATTTCGGACTGCCTGGTGGTGGTTCCTATCCATTAATCGTCGCACCCCTTACGGGTGCGTGGATTGAAATCGAAATATTTATAACAAGAAAATCCCGAATCCGCCGTCGCACCCCTTACGGGTGCGTGGATTGAAATACAAGATCGGTAAAACCCAACAGTGGTTAGCGTCGCACCCCTTACGGGTGCGTGGATTGAAATTCCTTTGATCAGTTACCCGTGAAAGGTGGTGAGAGTCGCACCCCTTACGGGTGCGTGGATTGAAATATAAGAAGCAGGGGAAGCTGATGTTTCCGGTTGGGGGTCGCACCCCTTACAGGTGCGTGGATTGAAATATTGCTACGCCGTAATTATAGCAGCCGAGAGCGTTGGCGTCGCACCCCTTACGGGTGCGTGGATTGAAATATCGAGATAAGCGCCATAAAGCGGCCCTCCACCCATCGTCGCACCCCTTACGGGTGCGTGGATTGAAATGAAGATGTCCGCAGCGTAATGGAGTACCGGTTTATGTCGCACCCCTTACGGGTGCGTGGATTGAAATTTAAGAAAGCCGAAATGACACAAGCAGAATTAGCGTCGCACCCCTTACGGGTGCGTGGATTGAAATAAGATGCCGTATACCGGCTACATCGAAGAGGCTTTCGTCGCACCCCTTACGGGTGCGTGGATTGAAATAAGCATGGCAACCCCGTTATTGTCGAACGGGATGTCGCACCCCTTACGGGTGCGTGGATTGAAATGGACTTCATCCAGTGTATCTACGCCACGATCCAAAGTCGCACCCCTTACGGGTGCGTGGATTGAAATAGCTAAACCGGATATCATCGTACACCCGAAGGGATGTCGCACCCCTTACGGGTGCGTGGATTGAAATAATCCAGAAGCCGGCATGCGGCGAGCAGCTGCGCGAGTCGCACCCCTTACGGGTGCGTGGATTGAAATTTGGAAGTCTGCGTTCATTCGCGCTTGCTGCTCTTTAAGTCGCACCCCTTACGAGTGCGTGGATTGAAATGTCGCGTCTGTATCGTGGGGGAAGTAGTCCATCGTCGCACCCCTTACGGGTGCGTGGATTGAAATAGTCAAGACAAGGCTAGCAATTTAAGTGATTCGCCGTCGCACCCCTTACGGGTGCGTGGATTGAAATGGGGAATGGCTGGCGGACTTTGAATACACTAGCCCCCTCGTACTCTTTATGGGTGCGGATTGAAATACTTTGACTGCACGGTGCGTTTAAATGCAGTGGCGGTCGCCTGTTACTATTCCTCCACCAACGGGCCTGCACAACAAAAAAAGAGCTCCAGAATCTCAGACAAACTGAAACTCCGGAGCTCTTCTTTTTATGCGTATTCGTTTATTTCTGAATCAGGGTAATACGTGCGGTTTTGGCGCTGCGCGGAGGCGGGGGAGCGTCCGGATTGTCATTTGTGACTTGAGTCTCGACGTACAGTTCCTTGTTCCCGCTAAACTGGTAAACGAGCATGTATGAGCCTTCCATCTCGTCCCAGCCTTCCTGAGCGGGTTTGCCGAGCCGGTCGGTGACTTTTTGCAGGGTCATGGGCGTGTTGAGCTCGATGGCGGAAATTTTATTTTGCGCACCGACAAAAATGGAACACTGGCAAGGCTTGTAAAGATAACCTGCGCCGCCTTCTCTGTGCTGGTCCTGCTTCACCTTGCCCCATTTGGCTTCGACGGCTTTAAAGTCCGTGCCGAGCCCGAATTCGATGCCGCCGAAATAGCCTTTTTTCATGCCGGCTATGGAGAGAGGCTCTTGGGCCTGTCCGGCCGGGGCGGCGGAACTCGGCGCAGCCGATGGTTTGGGCGAGGCCGCAGGCGCCTGCGACGGCTTGGCTGCTGCCGGTGAAGCTGTCGGCTTCGCCGAGGGAGACGCGGAACCGGCCTTGTCGGCCGAGGAAGGAGACCCCGTCGATGAGCCTGCACCGGCTTCCTGTACGGCGGCCTTGTGCTCTTGGGCGAGCGTTTCCTTTTTAGAAAAATCGACTCCAAGCTGCTGCTGAAGGGCGATGATTTTGCCCACGGAGTCAAACAACAGAGCGTCGGCCTTTTTAATATGATCCCCGTAGGTGACAGCGGACCCCGCCTTAGTCGTGTTGATGTAGTCCATCAGCGAGTACATGCCTTGGGCTTTGTGATCGTAAGCCTGGGCGTACTTCTCTTTGGCGGCTTCCAGCTCGGTTGTCATGGCAGGGTTGAGTCCTGCCGGAACGGGAATCTTCCGGACTTTTTCCGCCACGTTCAAAAATTGATCATAGGCTTTCAAAATGACCGCCGAATCCGGCATCACATTCTGGTTCATCTTGCCGATTTCCCGATCGGCTTCTTTTTTGGCTTCGCCTGCCGTGCGTTCCGCCGCATACAAGGCTTGCTCGAACGCAAGCACAAGGCTGGCCTGCTCTTCCTGTTTGCCGCCGGCCTGAGCCGGAGTTTGGGTCTCTACGGGCGGGTTGGAGGCAGCCGGTTTCACGCCGGCGTTCAGGCCTTGAGATTTCTGATAAAGCTGGTACCCCAGCACGCCGATGGCGATGAGCAGGCTCATAATAATGAGGGTGCCCAGAGCTGCGTTTTTTTTCATGAAAGATCTCTCCCAAAGAATGTAAGGTATATTCCTTATTTATCGGCAGAGACAGGGGAAAGATTGAGGTTTTGCGGGATATTTATTAGGTCTTAGGAACTATGTATATAAAAAAGGACTTGTGAATTAACTTTGGTTAATTGCATAAAATTTTGGCAAGCGATGGAAGAAGACCGGCGGCCGGGCCGGTACAGGAAGTTACAGGTACGACAGGGGGGCCGTCAGCGCGACACCCTTGTTTCTTTCATAAAATCGGATGCTTTTGGAGAGCCGGGGAGAGAAAAGGGGATAGGTGTGCTAGAATAGAAGAATAAAAGGAATGAATGAGCGGGAGGGAAGTTCGCTTGCTCTCATTCATTAATTAGGTGTCATTAATAAACGTCACGCTCACGAACCGGCTGCGGCTGCGGTTGCGGCACGGGAGCAAGGAGGATTTCCGAATGAACACAGCGCAGGGCCAAACGGCCCGTTTAATCCGGGATAATTTCATTGCGAAGGCCGCCTATTTCGCCGGGCGGACAGAAGGCTATACTCTTAAACAAACACCTGAATACATAAGAGCGGACTGCGGCCTCCCTTCGGATACGTTTAACGTGGCGGTTTTGCTTCAACCCCGCCTGTCCGCGGAGAACGAAGCTATTCTCGAAGAGACGGTTCATTATTTTACGGACAAAAAATACCCGATGGCGTTGTGGTCATGGGAAAGCAAAGACAGCGTCACGTTCGAGACGTTAAGACAGGCGGGTTTAAAAGAAGCGGAAACGAACATCGCGATGTATGCGGACTTGGATGTCCTTGATCCCGTGACGAACTGTCCGGCGGAATTCCGGATTAAGGAAATTGCATCCCCTGCGGAAGCGGAGCAATTCGGAGAGGTGCTGGCTTCGTTGTTCGGAGAGTCGGAGGAGGGGGCTAACGTGAGGGCTTTTTACCGAAAAATATCCCATCTGCCGCTGTGGGGGTCTTCTCTTATGAAGCTGTATATCGGCTCGTACCGCGGTCGGCCGGTCAGTACCGGTACGCTTATGTTCACGGATGACAGCGTCGGCATCTACGATATCGCGACTCTCTCGGACTTCCGGGGACAAGGCTTCGGCTCCGCCATGTTTCGGTTCCTTATCGGTGAAGCAAAGAAAGGAAAGCCCCGGCTTTGCGTCCTGCAGGCTTCGCCCGACGGAATCGGGATCTACAAACGGGCGGGATTTGAACCGGCCTGCGAGGTTACGGTATACGAGAATAGGCACTTGGTTGAATAATACGAGGAGCACCCAAGAGACAAGCGGTTGAACACCGTCATCCGCCACCGTACCGCACGCTTGAGCCGGGTGGTTGATCCGCCGGCGGCCTAAGAATACGACGATGCTGCATTGCCGGTTATTGGAGCCGGCTTTTTTGTGTCTTTTCAGATCAGTAAATGCTCCCTTTCCGGGCATGTTTAGTTTTTGTTCAGTTTGTTTTGATACATTGGAACAGACAGAAGGAGGGAGCGATTTGAACGTACTGATTGTGGACGACGCCGCATTTATGAGAACGCTGGTCCGTATGTTTTTGGAGCAGATGGGATACACCGTGATCGGCGAAGCCCAAAACGGGAAGGAAGCGGTCGATCTTTACGGCCGATTGAAGCCGGACCTCGTGACGATGGATATTACGATGCCCGAAATGGACGGACTGGAAGCCGTTAAGCGCATCAAATCCGCCAATCCGGGCGCCAAAATCATCATGTGCTCCGCCATGGGGCAGCAGCGGGTTGTCATGGAGGCCATCCGCAGCGGGGCCAGCGATTTCGTGGTCAAGCCGATCCAGAAGGAACGCTTGCAGGAGGCCGTCGAGAAGCTGTTTGCCGGACAAGGGACGAAGGTCGGCGTTTTGTAGGTTTAATTTTCTCCACTAACAGCACCGGAATGAATATAGTAAAGCTCAGTCATGCGACAAAATGAAAAAGATACCCGCACCGGCAGGTATCCTTTTTTTGTCTCTTTTCATACCTTCGTTTCGCAGATGGCGCACGCAGATTCCCGTACCCCGGCTTAAACCTCCGCTTTTTCCCCGATGAATTCCAGTAGCTTCCGCATCGCGTAAGAAATATACCTTTCTTTGTTCCACAGTACGTACAGGTTCCACGGAATGCCCGGCGAGGTTTTGGGGATAACCCGGACATCGGGGTTCGCTATTTTGGAAGTGATCGGTTCCGGGATAAAAGAGACCCCGAGTCCTCCGGCAACCATCTCCACCAGCAGGTCCCACTGCGAGCTTTCGTGGGCGATGGCCGGGTGAAAACCCGCGCTGTGGCAGGCGTCGAGGACGTGATGCCGCACGGCGAAACCCTTGGCGAACAGCAGAAACGGCTCCCGGCTCAAATCGGCGAGAGAGACCGTTTCCCGTTCGGCCAGCGGATGCGCGCGATGCAGCACGAGGGAGACGTGCTGGCGGATGAACGGCAGCCGCCCCAGGCTGGAATCCTCGTCCGGCGAGATGACGACGCCCATGTCGATCGATCCGTCCAGGACGCGCTGCTCGACGGTTTTGGCGCCCTCCTCGATCATGACGAACTGAATCGCGGGATATTTCCGCTGGAAAGGCGCGATCACGCGCGGAAAGAAGACGGTGCTGATCACCGGCGGCAGTCCGATGCGGATGGTGCCCGTTTTGAGCTGGGACACGTCGTCCAGCGTGGTGTAGAGGTCGTTTACGGACTGGATGATGACCTGCATCCGCTGGATGGCGGCGATACCCGAGTCGGTGAGCTTGACGGTTTTGCCGCTGCGGTCGAACAGGGTGACGCCGAGCTCGTCCTCCATGCTTTTGACCAGTTTGCTTAAGGTCGGTTGAGTCATATGTAAAATTTCGGCGGCCTTCGTGAAATTCTGCTGTTTGGCGACCTCCAGAACGGAGGCGAGATTCCTTACATCCACGGTCGTTCATCCCCAGCCATAAAATTTTGGAATGGTAGCTATTCGATGTCTGAATTTTACCTTGCCTCACCTGCCGTGTAAACTAGAAGCGGACACAGAACGTTCAAATTTCAGGGGACGCCCCGGAATTTCATGGAAAGCAGCACGCAACTTAAAAGAATGTAAGGGCTTACAAGGGATCTTCTAACAGAAAAGAGGAGAAGGCGCATGGTGTTTGTTCAGGTCGTGGCGATTGTACTCGCCTTGGGGCTGCTGATGTTTTTCGCTTACCGGGGGTATCCGGTGATCGTGTTCGCCCCGATCTTTACGCTGCTGGCCGTGGTCATTTCCGGACTCGCGCTTATGCCGAGCTATACGGAGACCTATATGGCGAATGCGGCGAACTATATTAAAACGTACTTCCCGATTTTCCTGCTCGGGGCCATTTTCGGCAAGGTGATGGAGCTGAACGGAGCGGCTTCCTCGATTGCGCGGTCCATCGTCAAAGTGCTCGGTTCCAAACGCGCCATGCTGTCGGTCGTTCTGGCCTGCGCGGTGCTGACCTACGGCGGCGTCTCGCTGTTCGTGGTCGCTTTCGCCGTCTATCCTTTCGCGGTGGCGGTTTTCCGCGAAGCGGATATTCCGAAGCGGCTCATTCCCGGCACGATCGCGCTCGGCGCCTTCACCTTCACGATGGATGCGCTCCCCGGAACGCCGCAGGTGCAGAACATTATTCCGACCACGTATTTCGGAACGGACGCCTACGCGGCCCCGGTCGTGGGAATTGTGGGCGGAATCATGGTGCTGGCGGCGGGCATGTTCTGGCTGGAAAGACGCCGCAAGCAGGCGGCGGCCGCAGGCGAAGGCTACGGAACCGGACACAAGAACGAGCCGGAAACCGCCGAAGGCCAGCGTTACCCGAACCTGTGGGTTTCGCTCGTCCCGCTCGTGCTGGTGCTTGTGTTTAACTACCTGCTGAGCCGGGGATTTTTGACGGTCAACACCTGGTACAGCCCGGAGCTTCTCAAAACGTTTAACATCGCGAATGTGAAAACGGTTGCATCTTCATGGGCGCTTATTATCGCCCTGTTCATCGGCATCGCGGCGGCGCTCTGTATCAACGTCCGGCACGTTCAGAGCAAGCTCGCGGCAGGGCTTACGGCGGCCGCGATGGGATCGCTTCTGGCGATTTTCAACACCGCTTCCGAGGTCGGCTTCGGCAACGTGGTCAAGACGCTGCCCGGCTTCAAAGCGATCCAGAACTTCATCCTCAACATCAGCTCCCAGCCGCTGATTAACGAAGCGGTGTCGGTCAATATTTTGTCCGGGGTCACCGGCTCCGCATCGGGCGGGCTGTCCATCGCGCTCGAAGTGATGGGCAAACAGTACCTGGCTGCGGGCCAGGCGGCGGGAATCAGCCCGGAATGGCTGCACCGGATCGCCTCGATGGCGTCCGGGGGGATGGATACGCTGCCGCACAACGGCGCGGTCATTACGCTGCTGGCCATCACGGGCCTGACGCACCGGCAGTCCTACAAGGATATTTTTTCCATAACCGTCGTCAAAACGCTCACGGTGCTTATTCTCGCCGCTGTCTTGTCTTTCTTGTAAGCAGGGAGAGGCCGGGATGAAGCGGAGGGCCTTAGGTAATGAAGGCGGCTCTCATCCGGTTTATTCACCTCAGCTCAACTCAATTGAGCTTCAATCTAGATCAACTTAGATTAACTTTGATTAACTTAGACCAGCTTAACCTGCTTAACTAATTAGATGCCTCTTGTTTCAGCACTCATTAGATACGGATATCAAAACGATTCACGGAAGGAGTGGCGGTCATGACCCCATTTTTAGCTCAAAAAACAGCCCTGATCACCGGCGCGGCCAGCGGCATCGGCCTTGAAATCGCCCGCACATTCGCTCGCGAGGGGGCCAAGGTCGTTATTTCCGACATCCAGGAGGAAAAGGCTAAAGCGGCGGCTCAGCGGCTGGCGGACGAAGGATACGAAGCCATCGGTCTCGCCTGCGACGTAACCGACGAAAGCCAGTTCGCCGGAGCGATCCGGACAACGCACGAAACGTACGGCCGGTTCGATATTCTGGTGAACAACGCGGGTCTGCAGCATGTCGCGCCTATCGAAGAATTCCCGGTGGAAAAGTTTGAATTCATGATCAAAGTGATGCTGACGGGGGCTTTTATCGGGATCAAGCATGCTCTGCCCATTATGAAGGAACAGCAGTACGGGCGGATTATCAACATGGCTTCGATCAACGGCGTCATCGGTTTCGCGGGCAAAGCCGCTTACAACAGCGCGAAGCACGGACTCATCGGGCTGACGAAGGTAGCGGCCCTGGAAGGCGCGGCGCACGGCATCACGGTTAACGCGCTGTGCCCGGGCTACGTGGATACGCCGCTCGTACGCGGCCAGCTCGAAGATCTGGCAAGAACGCGGGGCGTTCCCCTGGAAAGCGTGCTGGAGGAGGTCATCTACCCGCTGGTGCCGCAAAAAAGGCTCCTGTCGGTCGATGAAATCGCCGAGTTCGCCATGCTCATCGCCAGCGACAAGCTGAAGGGCGTGACGGGAACGTCCATGCTGATTGACGGCGGTTATACGGCACAGTAGAGAGAGAAATTTATCACGCGAGAGGAGAGGGGCAGACATGAGCAAGGTTCTGAAATCAGCGGAGGAAGCCGTACGTGTAATCGGCGAAGGAGCGACCCTGATCGTGGGAGGTTTCGGCTTGTGCGGCATACCGGAGCATCTGATCGCGGCCCTGCAGCGGCAGGGCACCGGCGAGCTTACGGTCGTCAGCAATAACTGCGGAGTCGACGATTGGGGGCTGGGGCTGCTGCTGGCTAACCAGCAGATCAAGAAGATGGTGTCCTCCTACGTCGGAGAAAATAAAACGTTCGAGAAGCAGTACTTAAGCGGCGAACTGGAGGTTGAGCTGGTGCCGCAGGGCACGCTGGCGGAACGCATCCGGGCAGGCGGAGCGGGCATTCCCGCTTTTTACACGGCGACGGGCGTCGGGACGCTGGTAGCGGAAGGCAAAGAGGAGAAACATTTCGGGGGCCGGCCGTATATTCTGGAAAAAGCGATCACCGGCGACTTTGCGCTGGTGAAAGCCTGGAAAGCCGACACGGCGGGGAACCTCGTGTTCCGTAAAACGTCCCGCAACTTCAATCCGCTGGCTGCGGCAGCCGGCAAAATCACGCTCGTGGAAGCCGAGGAGATTGTGGAGGCGGGAGAGCTGGACCCCGATGACATTCATACGCCGGGCATTTTTGTGCAGCATGTCGTGCAGGGTGGGAGCTATCAGAAACGGATCGAGCGTCTGACGGTCCGCGAAGCGAAGGAGGAGACAGCATGAGCCATCCGCGCCAAAGAATCGTGGAGCGCGCCGTACGGGAAATCCGGGACGGCATGTACGTCAACCTGGGGATCGGCATGCCGACGCTCGTAGCCGACGAAATTCCCGCCGGTATTACAGTGATGCTTCAATCCGAGAACGGTCTGCTGGGCATCGGTCCTTATCCGAAACGGGGAGAGGAAGACCCGGATTTGATCAACGCGGGCAAGGAAACCGTCACGGCGGTACCGGGCGCTTCCTATTTCGACAGTGCGGAATCGTTCGCCATGATCCGGGGCGGCCATATCGACTTGGCTATTCTGGGCGGTATGGAGGTATCCGGCGAAGGTGACCTTGCGAACTGGATGATTCCGGGAAAAATGGTCAAAGGCATGGGCGGCGCGATGGATCTGGTGAGCGGAGCCAAGCGCATCGTCGTCATCATGGAACACGTGAACAAATACGGGGAATCCAAGGTGAAAAAAGCCTGCACCCTTCCTTTGACAGGCAGAGGAGTGGTGGACCGGCTCATTACGGATCTGGCCGTATTCGATTTTACGCCGGAGGGTATGGTGCTGGCCGAACTGCTTGGAGAAACGGAACTGGACGAAGTCCGGGCCAAGACCGAAGCGGCGTTCACGCTCGGCCCTCTTCTAAAAGAGCGGCTCGAAGCCTGCGGACAGGAAGGGTGATCCGAAATGACCAGAGAAGCGGTTATCGTCAGCGCCGTGCGTACGGCGATCGGCAGTTTTCAGGGCTCCCTGGCCGGCGTGCCCGCGACGGAGCTCGGAAGCATCGTTATCCGGGGAGCGCTGGAGCGCGCGGAAGTGGAGCAGGAGCGGGTCCATGAGGTAATCATGGGCAATGTGCTCCAGGCGGGACTGGGGCAGAACCCGGCGAGACAGGCTTGGCTGAAAAGCGGGTTTTCCGACGGCGTTCCCGCCCTTACGGTGAACAAAGTATGCGGCTCCGGGCTCAAAGCCGTCATGCTGGCGGCCCAGTCGGTTATGCTCGGCGATGCCGACATTGCGGTGGCCGGAGGCATGGAAAATATGAGCGCGGCGCCGTACCTGCTGGAAGGCGCCCGCTCGGGCCTGCGCATGGGCGACGGCAAGCTTGTCGATTCCATGATCCGCGACGGCCTCTGGTGCGCCATGTGCGACATTCACATGGGCGAAACCGCGGAGAATGTAGCGGACCGGTACGGCCTCTCCCGCGAGGAGCAGGACGAGTTCGCGGCTCACAGCCAGCAGAAGGCGGAGCAGGCGGCCGTGGCCGGACGCTTCCGGAGCGAGATCGTGCCGGTCCCCGTCCCGCGGAAGAAGCAGGACCCGCTGCCGTTCGACCGCGACGAGTTCCCGCGCGCGGGCACAACCGCGGAGACGCTCTCGCGGCTGCGTCCGGCGTTCCGCTCCGGCGGGACCGTGACCGCCGGCAACGCCTCCGGCATCAACGACGGGGCGGCTGCCGTTGTCGTCATGTCGGCCGAAGAAGCCGGCCGGCGGGGGCTGAAACCCCTTGCCCGGATCAAGGGCTACGCCTCGGCGGCGCTGGATCCGGCCGTGATGGGCCTCGGGCCCGTAAGCGCCGTGCGGCGGCTGTTGAACCGGACGGGCGTGCCGATAGACGGCATCGACCTGTTCGAGTTCAACGAGGCCTTTGCGGCGCAGTCGCTTGCCGTGGGGCGCGAGCTCGGCGTACCGCCGGAGAAGCTCAACGTCAACGGCGGCGCGATCGCCCTCGGGCACCCCATCGGCGCCAGCGGCACGCGCGTGCTCGTGACACTGCTGCACGAGCTGGAGCGGCGCGGCGGCAAGCGCGGCCTGGCCTCGCTGTGCATCGGCGGCGGCCAGGGCGTGGCGCTGCTGGTGGAGCGCGATTAGGGCGGCGAATCGTATCGGTAACGATCGTTCAAACGGGTATTCGGACAGATGAGTCTCTCATGTAATTAGAGGCTCATCTTTTTTTTGGAAATGGAGACTTCACATGGATTGTCAATTAAACGATACTTGGGATATATTTGCATGAAAAACCCGAATGGAGATCCACCGTGAAAAAGCATTTGATCCTGCTCGTGACGGTTTTGCTGTTAATGAGCTGTGCGGCTAATAAAATTCCCTACGATGACAAAATTTCCGACCGGTTAAAGGCAAGTGTCCAAAAAATAGAAGCCGGTCAAACCGTCGAGCCGGACAATTTTGAAGAGTACGATTGGGTCTATATCATTCCGCCCTATACGGGGGGAGAGACTCTTGATCGTTTAGAAGTTGATGAGCAAAGCAAGAAATACATACAACATCAAGCTTCCATGAATGAAAATTATATCCTGGTCACCTCCAAGGAGGGAAAGGCCGTTTCTTACGCCATGCTGGATAAAAATTTTAGTACAGAGGGCGGGAAGCTCTTGAAGTACAAGGGTTCCGATAAGTTGTTAGTCAGAAAGGAAGAATCAGGAGCGAGACCGTTTGTATTTTTGCCGAAATAAGCTGCCTAAGACCGATGTATACCGAGACGCCGCCGAACCCGTGCGGGAGAATGGGTATGGTATATTTCTTAGTTTTGAATTTATCCGAACCCAAAGAAACCTGGCGCGGGCTGTGGTACAATACAACAGCATCGCTACTATTTTCCGGCAGGTGAAAGACAATGGGGACTTTATATCATAGAAGTGTACGGGATCACAATTTGTCTACGGTGCCGCACACGTGCGGCGGTCAGAAGCGGTACAGGAGCTGCGGGGATGGCTTACAGGGATTTTGCAAGCGGTTTCATGGGCTGTGGATTAGACTATGAAAAAACAAGGATTGTTTTTTATACTAGGGGCCGCGCTAATTTTGCTCATGCCGCTGTATTCCGTTTTTCAGCATTTGCTGTCGCTGGAACGGAATCCCGATGCGGTCCGTGGAGTGCTGGATCTCAGAGGCTGGAATTTTGCGGAAAAAGGGACGGTCCGGCTGAGCGGAGAGTGGGAGTTTTACAGGGGAAAGCTGCTCGTTCCCGGAGATTTTCACCCTTCCGCGGAAGCGGGAAGGACGCCTCCCGTGCCGACGGGCATAGCGCAGATTCCGGGGAAATGGAATGCGTATATGGGCACGGAAGAGGATTCTGCCGCCGAAGGGTATGCCACGTTCCGGCTTAAAGTGCGGCTTAACGAGACCGACGGGGCCCTTTACGGCATCCGCACCGGCAATATCCGCATGGCTAACCGGGTGTTCGTGAACGGCCGGGAAGTGGGAGCGAGCGGAACGCCGGGCCGTACGGCCGCCGAAGAAAGTCCCGACAACGTCCCGTATACGGGGTTTTCCTACCTGCAGGGCAGTGAAGCCGAGATCGTGGTTCAGATCTCCAACCACAGCTATTCCTCCGGCGGTATGTTCACTCCGATTTTGTTCGGAGACGAAAAGTCCGTCATGAAAAGCCGGGAAGCGGCATTATTTTCCGAGTGGATGACGATGGCGGGCTTCCTGATTCCGGGACTTTATTTTCTGGTTTTGTACAGGATGCGGAGGAAAGATCCCGCTTCGCTTTATTTGGGGCTGTTCTGTCTCGTCGGGCTGTTGTTTGTGCTTACGCACGGGGAGAAGCTGCTTGCCGCCGCCTGGCCGGGGTTTTCCTACACCTGGCTGCTCAAGGTGCAGCTTATGGTGTCTTCATTCGTGTACTTTTTCTTACTCCGCTATGTAGCCGTTGCCGTGCCGGGCGGCGTTCATCCGCTTGCCATGCGGCTGAGCTCCGCTGTGACGGCGACCGGTCTGCTGGCGGGTCTGCTGCTGCCGCCTGTTGTTTTCTCGCGGCTCGAGGTGCTGATCCTGGCGGTTTCCTTCCTCAGCATGTGCTATATGGCGTTCGTTCTGCTTCGGGACGTGCGCAAGCGCTCCGAGGACACCTTGCTCATGATCGCCGGTGTGATGAGCATCCTGATGGTCATAGCGGCGTACGTGCTCAACTTGGTCGGCTTATACGAAGGGCTGCTGCTCGTTCCGGCCGAAATGCTGCTGTTCGTGCTGACCCAGGCCGTCCTGCTTGCACAGCGGTTTAACCGCACTTTCGTGGAAGTGGACCAGCTGTCCCGCAGGCTGCTTTCCTTGGACGGGCTGAAGGATGAATTCATGGCGAACACGTCCCATGAACTCCGTACGCCTCTGCACGGAATGGTCAACATGGCCCAGTCTATGCTGGAAGGCGCATCGGGCGCTTTGAACGATAAGCAGAGGAACGATCTGGCGATGATTATGTCGACGGGCCGGAGGCTTACTCTTCTCATTAACGATATTTTGGATTTCAGCAAGCTTAAAAACGGCGAAATTGTGCTGAAGAGGCAGCCGGTAGATCTCAAAGCCGCAACGAACGCCGTACTCGAGGTTATGACGCATGTCGCCCGGCACAAAGACATTCATTTCGAGCAAGAATGGCCCGACCGGCTGCCCTGGCTTCTGACGGATGAAGACCGTCTGCAGCAAATTTTGTACAATCTGATCGGAAATGCCGTGAAATTCACTCCTGCGGGAACCGTCACGATCGGGGCGGTAACGAAGAGCGGCCATGTGCTCGTCTTCGTTAAAGACACGGGGATCGGAATCGCGGAGCACCGCATGGAAGAAATCTTCCATGCCTATGATCAGGGTGTGGGTCCCGGGGATCGCGATTACGAAGGAACCGGCCTCGGACTGAGTATTACGAAGAAGCTGGTCGAACTGGGTGAAGGAAAAATCGAAGCGGAATCCCGGCTCGGAGAAGGCTCCGTATTCCGGTTTACCGTTCCGTCGACTACGGCCGCGCCGGAAGCGGCACGGTCTTCCGATGCGGGCTCCAGGGCTTCGGCGGCAAGGGACGAAACGGCCGCCGCCGTCCTGCCTGAAGGCCGGGAGGACCGGCGGGCCCGCCAAATCGACGCGACTGTCCTGCTGGTCGACGACGACCCGGTCAACCTGCAGGTGCTGTACAACCTGCTGTCGGTTGAAGGTTACCGGCTGATCGCGGTGGACGGCGGGGACAAAGCGATGGCGCATATCGGCTCCGGGCAGTCCATCGACCTGGTCATTGCCGACTGGATGATGCCGGGCATGTCCGGTCTGGAATTGTGCCGGGCGATCCGCGCCCGTCTTTCGCTGGCCGAGCTCCCGGTCTTGCTGCTGACCGCACGAAGCCTGCCGGAGGATGTGCGCACGGGTTTCCAGGCGGGTGCCAACGATTTTCTGCGCAAGCCGGTCGATGCCGACGAGCTGAGAGCCCGGGTGCGGACCCTGCTTGAGATGCGCAAGTCCGTCCGGAACGCGGTTTCGGCGGAGATGGCGTTTTTGCAGGCGCAGATCAAGCCGCATTTTTTGTACAATGCGCTGAATACGATCATCGCGCTGCTCCCCTCGGACCCGGACAAAACGACGAAGCTCCTCCTGGAGCTCAGCCGTTATCTTCGGGGCAGCTTCGATTTTCAGAATCGCGACCAGTTGGTACCTTTACAGAAGGAAATGGCTCTCGTTCAGTCGTATTTAGTTCTGGAGAAGGCACGTTTCGAAGAACGGCTGCAGGTGATATACGACATCCGGTCCGAGCCGAACCGTCTGATCCCCCCGCTCAGCATCCAGCCTATCGTTGAAAATGCGGTTCGCCACGGCATCATGAGGCGTGCGGAAGGCGGAACGATCGGAATTTCCGTCGAGGAGAAGGAAGATGTTCTGCTCGTGGAAATTACGGATAACGGAGTCGGGATGGAACCCGGACGCGCGGCATCCCTCTTGTCGGCAGAGGCCGGGGGAGGGGTCGGCCTGATCAACATCCATACCCGGCTGCTGACGATGTTCGGCGAAGGGCTCGACATCCGGACCGAGGCGGGACGAGGAACGATTGTCCGATTCCGGGTGCCGAATAACGGGGGAACCCGGGGGAATGCGGGAGGAGGTCAAAAACAGTGAAGGCCATTCTGATTGACGACGAAAAGCCCGCCCTGATCCAGATGGAGCGTCTGCTCCAGTCGGATGGGCGCATGGAGGTCGCGGGCATGTATACGCAGGCCCGGCACGGGCTTGAACATATGACTGCCGAGAAGGCGGACATCGTCTTCCTGGACATCGAGATGCCCGAGATGAACGGCCTCGAAGCGGCGGAGCATCTGTACCGGCTGAACCCGGAGGCGCAGATCGTCTACGTAACCGCCTATAACGACTACGCGATCGAAGCGTTCGAGCTTGGCGCGATCGACTATCTGCTCAAGCCGGTCGATCCGGAACGGTTCGCCAAGACCGTCAGCCGCCTGGAGTCGCGTCTTAGCCAGCTTCAGGCCGTCCGCCGGGAGGCGGCGCCGGCCGGCGAACCGGCCGTGCTGTGCTTCAAGCAGTTGTCCCTGGCGGGAAGCGCCGGTACAGGCGGCAGCTTGAGATGGCGCACGCAGAAAGCGCAGGAGCTGTTCGCTTTCCTCGTTCATCACGGGAGCAAGCGGGTGGCCAAGGATGTCATTCTGGAGACGCTATGGCCGGAGCTTTCTCTGGATAAAGCGGTCACCCAGCTACACACCTCCGTATACCAGGTGCGCAAAATGCTCAAAGCCTGGGGAATCGGAGCGGGCATCGATTACTCCCACGACAGCTACCGCTTCACGGGGGACGATTTCCGCACCGATGTGGACCTGTTCCTGGCCGGAGCCTCTGTCGGCGAGATTACGTCGCGGGAGCAGTGGCGGCGGCTGGACCAGGCGCTGCAGCTGTACCGGGGAGATTATTTGGAAGAGCACGATTATTTCTGGGCCAAATCGTACCGGGCGCAGCTGCTCGGACAGTATATCCAGGCCAGTCTTCTGGCCTCGGCTTACGAAGTATCCGCAGGTCAGACTCAATCCGCTCTCCGGCGGCTGGAGCTGCTCCAAAAAAAGGAGCCGTTCTCGGAAGAAATTTGCCGGGCGGGAATGGAAGTCCATGCCGGGCTGGGTGATAAGCTGTCGCTGAAAAAGCATTACGAAGCGTTCGCAAGGGTCCTCCGCGAAGAGCTGGGATCAGAGCCCGGCCGCGAAACAACCAACCTGTATAAACACTTGATGCAGAGCATCTGAGTGATTCCGGTTATCCCGGACGAAACCTTTGCCCCTATTGAGCGGCTGGGTTTTTTTTTATGGGGCTGAAATCCTATGGAGAGCAGGTTTGCGGCTGCCGATATCCGAAACGGACCGTTTTGGCGAAAAATGACGAATTTTGTCCAGAATCCGTTCAGTGGTACTTGATACAATTTTCCATGTTAAAAACAGGGGGAAGGGACTGGATGAAGCTCAAATAAAGAGAGAAAAAAATTTCCGTTGATAGTCGTTTTGTCAGTACGTTAACAAGTATTCTACAAAATATGAGGTGAATGTATGGATCAGAGAAAATCCTCTTTCCGATGGATTTCGGTTATGTTGATGAGCGTGCTTGTGCTTAACGCCGTTTTGTTCGGCGCAGCGGGCCCGGTTAAGGCGGGGCCTCCCGGCGGACCTTTCGCTTATAACGCGGCGGTCACTGCTGCGGAAATGTATCAGGCCATTCTGGATTACCCTAACGATATTTTTGAAACCGTGCAGCAGAAGGATAGTTTTTACTGGAACAGAAAAGCGGATAACGACGCTATCGTGGATGAACTGATCAGCAAGCGTCCTTTTGCGACGGTTACGGATCTCCGGGATGCTTACGGCAGTGCCCTGGATAACAGAAATTTCTTTTTGTTTCTTCATGAAGCTACCGATAATTCCGGAGTAAGCGCCGCTTTGAGCTGGGTTACTGACGGAACTTTCGTTAATCCCGGCTTGGATTTGAGCAAGTATTCCGCTTTGGATTACACGGAGCAAGCGGTTGTGGACCAAGCTGTACTCGACGGCATTCCTGCCGACGGATATACGGCTGCGGCCGAGATTCAAACCATCATAGACACGACGATCGGCCAGATTGTGTCCGGAGCTCTTCAAGATGACAAGACGGCTCTGGAAATCGGTTATGCGACGGGAGACAGCGCCGCACATGTTACCCAGAACGTAACTCTTCCGGCTGCGGGTACACATTTCACGCAAATCACTTGGACCGGAGGAAACGGGGTCATCGATCCCGCAACGGGAACAGTGACGCCACCGACCGGAGGAGATGTAACGGCCGCTCTTCAGGCGAAAATCAGCAGAAACAATGAAAATGTGACTAAGGACTTTACCTTGACGGTCAAAAGCACGACGCCGCCTGCCGGACCTCCGGCGATCACGGCACAGCCGCAAAACGTGCCGGTGCTTGAAGGAGCGCCTGCTTCCTTTAGCGTTACGGCCACGGGAACGGGATTGACTTACCAGTGGCAGGAAGACAGCGGCATGGGCTTCCTAAACCTGCAGGGCGAGACGAACGCCACGCTGAGCATTCCGGCGGTCACGCTGAACATGAACGGGTACACCTACCGCGTTGTCGTATCGGGTACGGGCGGCCAGCCGGTGACGTCGAACGCGGCGCTGCTGACGGTGCTGCCGATGATTCCGATTCCGACGTTTCCGCCGGTGATCACGGCACATCCTTCAAGCACCCCGCCGGTGCTTGAAGGAACGCCTGCTTCCTTTAGCGTTACGGCCACGGGAACGGGATTGACCTACCAGTGGCAGGTAAACATCGGGTCAGGCTTCCTAAACCTGCAGGGCGAGACGAACGCCACGCTGAGCATTCCGGCCGTTTCGCCGGTCATGAACGGCTACATGTACCGTGTCGTCGTGTCGGGTACGGGTGGGCAGCCGGTGACGTCGAACGCGGCGCTGCTGAACGTGCTGCCGATGATTCCGAATCCGACGCTTCCGCCGGTGATCACGGCACAGCCGCAAAACACCCCGCCGTTGATTGAAGGAACGCCTGCTTCCTTTAGCGTTACGGCTACGGGAACGGGATTGACTTACCAGTGGCAGGAAGACAGCGGCATGGGCTTCCTAAACCTGCAGGGCGAGACGAACGCCACGCTGAGCATTCCGGCCGTCACGGTGAACATGAACGGGTACACCTACCGCGTTGTCGTTTCGGGTACGGGCGGCCAGCCGGTGACGTCGAACGCGGCGCTGCTGACGGTGCTGCCGATGATTCCGACGTTTCCGCCGGTAATTATGATTCATCCGCAAAACACCCCGCCGTTGATTGAAGGAACGCCCGCTGCTTTTAGCGTTTTGGCCTCGGGAATGGGGTTGACCTATCAGTGGCAGGTGAACACGGGACAAGGGTTCCAGGACCTGCCGGGCGAGACAAACGTCATGCTGGACCTTCCGGCGGTCACGCTGCTCATGAACGGGTACACCTACCGTGTGGTCGTGTCGAGTACGAGCGGTCAGCCGGTGACGTCGAACGCGGCGCTGCTGACGGTGCTGCCGAGTATTCCCAATCCGACTTTGCCGCCGGTAATTGTAGTCCA
This sequence comes from Paenibacillus sp. JNUCC 35, assembly GCF_058269095.1. NCBI lineage: Bacteria > Bacillati > Bacillota > Bacilli > Caryophanales > Paenibacillaceae > Paenibacillus > Paenibacillus sp. JNUCC 35. Next base: position 1,105,791 of record NZ_CM177771.1, read on the forward strand.
TCCGCAAAGTCCGCCGCCGGTGCTGGAAGGAGCCCCCGCCAGCTTTAGCGTAACCGCAACGGGATCGAAGCTGACTTACCAGTGGCAGGAGGACAGCGGCAATGGCTTCCAGGACATGCCCGGCGAGACGAACGCGACGCTGAACATTGCGGCCGTTTCGCAGGGAATGGACGGCTATTGGTACCGTGTTGTCGTGACGGGCAAGGGAGGGCTGCAAGCCATTTCGAACGACGCGACTTTGATTGTGACACAGCCCATCGTGCCGCCGGTTATCAAAAACCAGCCTCCGGAGGATCTCTCGGTTCCCAGAGGGGCTCGCATTAATCTTTTCGTGAGTGCGGTCGGACGTGATCTGAGCTTTCAGTGGCAGGTGAACACGGGATCGGGTTTTCACGATTTACCGGGTGAAACGGGAGCTCTCCTCAGCATTTTCCCTGTGACCCAGGAAATGAACGGGAACAAATACCGCGTCATCGTCTCGGCGTCGGGACAGTACCCGACCGCTTCTGACGAAACGCTTCTGACGGTGTACACCATTCCGTCCGCGCCTACAAACGTTACCGCCACGGCCGGCGACGGCCAAGCGGTCGTCTCCTTTACGGCGCCGTCTGACGGCGGCACCGCGATCACGGGCTACGAAGTCACCGTTTCGCCAGGCAATAAAGTCGTGAGCGGCACGGCAAGCCCGATCACGGTAACCGGGCTTGCGAACGGCACCGCGTACACGTTCACCGTTAAAGCTTTTAACGCGGCAGGCGACGGCCCGGCTTCGGCTTCATCGAACGCCGTCACGCCGTATGCCTCTTCGAGCGGCGGCGGGGGAGGTGGCGGAGGTTCTACGGAATCGAGCACGCCGACGCCGGCAACGCCGACCGTTCCGGAAGTACCGGCTAACGAAGGAGCCGATATCCTCGTCAACGGGAAGACGGAACGTGCCGGAACCTTGAAGTCGTCCGAAGTTAACGGTCAGTCGGTACTGACGGTTGCGGTGGACCCGAAGAAGCTGGACGAGAAGCTGGCGTCCGAAGGCCAACATGCCGTCGTGACCATCCCGCTTGCGAAAGACAAGAAAGCGGATGTGCTTATCGGCGAACTGACGGGCCAAATGGTGAAATCCATGGAACAGAAGCAGGCCGTCGTTAAAATCTCCTTCGGAGATATCACGTATACGATTCCTGCGGAACAAATCAATATCAGCGCTCTGTCGGATCAGCTCGGCAAGCCGGCCGCACTGGACGATATCAAAGTGCGCATCGAAGTAGCCGCTCCTTCCAAGGAAACGCTGAAAGTCGTCGAAAATTCATCGGCCGCCGGGAACTTCACGCTGGTAGCTCCGGCGATGAACTTTGCGGTTACCGCAACCTACGGGGGCGCGACGGTTGAAGTATCCCGTTTCAACGCTTACGTAGAGCGCACCATTGCCATCCCGGACGGCGTGGATCCCGGTAAGATTACAACCGGTGTTGTCGTGGAAGCGGACGGTACCGTCCGTCACGTGCCGACCCGGATCGTAAACGTAGACGGGCACTATTTTGCGAAAATCAACAGTTTAACGAACAGCACCTATTCCGTGATCTGGCATCCGGTCGAATTCCGGGATGTTTCCGGGCACTGGGCTCGGAATGCGGTCAACGATATGGGCTCGCGCATGGTCGTAAGCGGCGTCGAAAACGGCACGTTTAACCCCGATACGGCCATTACGCGTGCGGAGTTTGCGGCTATCATGGTGCGGGCACTGGGACTTAAACAGGAAAAAGCGTCCGCGCCTTTCTCGGACGTGAAAGCAACGGATTGGTACAGCGCTGCGGTGCAGACCGCTTACGCGTACAAGCTTATCGGCGGTTTTGAAGACGGAACGTTCCGTCCGTCCGACAAAATCACCCGTGAACAAGCTATGGTCATCATGGCAAAAGCGATGAAGACTACCGGCCTACGGGACAAGCTGCCGTCCCAAGAAGCGGCGGAATCGCTGGCTCCTTATGCGGATGCCGCAGCGACTGCCGAATGGGCGAAAAGCGGCGTGGCCGATTGCCTGCAGGGCGCCATCTTTGCGGGTAGAACCGCCACGGAGCTGGCTCCGAAAGCGTCGATTACAAGAGCGGAAGTCGCCGCCATCGTGCAGAGACTTCTTCAGAAATCCGAACTGATTTAAGAAGAGAGGAGTTATTCTTTCAGCGGTCTTTCAGACGGCTGGGGAATAGCTCTTTTTTTATGCAAAAAGAGAGAAACGCGCGCATGTATTTTTAACGGAGCGGTTGACTTCAAAAAATGGAATAGGTACTATAAAACTAGGAATTAGCACTCATGACATCGGAGTGCTAACTATGATCTTTCGGGAGGAGATTCACTTATGGCCAAGAAGCAGTTTAAAGCGGAATCCAAGCGTTTGCTGGAAATGATGATTAACTCGATTTACACGCAGAGGGAAATCTTTTTAAGAGAGCTGATTTCGAATGCCAGCGATGCGATCGACAAAATTTATTACAAGGCTCTGACGGACGACAGCCTAGAGTTCAACTCCGACAATTATTTCATTAAATTGAAGGCCGACCGGGCTAGCCGCACGCTGATGCTTTCCGATACGGGAATCGGTATGACCAAAGAGGATCTTGAAAACAACCTGGGCGTAATCGCCAAGAGCGGTTCGCTCGCTTTCAAGAAGGAAAACGAAGCCAAGGACGGCCACAACATTATCGGGCAGTTCGGCGTCGGTTTTTATTCCGCTTTCATGGTGGCGGACGTCGTTACGGTCATCAGCCGGGCGCTGGGCAGCGAGGAAGCGTTCAAATGGGAGTCCAAAGGCGCGGACGGCTACACGATTGTGCCTGTCGACAAAGAAACGGTCGGAACCGAAATCATTTTGAAAATTAAAGAGAATACCGAGGACGACAACTACGACGAGTATTTGGAAGAGTACCGCCTCAAAGCGATCATCAAGAAATACTCCGATTTTATCCGCTATCCGATCAAGATGGACGTATCCGGACGCAGGCCCAAAGAAGGCAGCGACGACGAATTCGAAGAATACCAGGAAGAACAGACGGTCAACAGCATGGTTCCGATCTGGCGCAAAAACAAGAATGAGCTGACGACGGAAGACTATGAAAACTTTTATGCGGAAAAACGGTACGGATTCGACAAGCCGCTCAAACATATTCATATCAGTGCGGACGGCGCAGTCGTATACAAGGCGATTCTGTTTATCCCGGAAAGTACTCCGTTCGATTATTACACGAAGGAATACGAGAAAGGTCTTGAGCTGTATTCCAACGGTGTGCTGATCATGAACAAGTGCGGGGATCTGCTGCCGGATTACTTCGGTTTCGTAAAAGGGATGGTCGATTCGGAGGATCTGTCTCTGAACATTTCCAGGGAAATGCTGCAGCACGACCGCCAGCTGACGCTGATCGCCAAAAATATCAAAAACAAAATCAAGAGCCAACTGCAAAGCATGCTCAAGGACGAAAGAGAGAATTACGAGCAGTTCTACAATTCTTTCGGCCGTCAGCTTAAGTTCGGTGTCTATAACGACTACGGCACTCACAAGGACGATCTTCAAGACTTGCTCATGTTCACCTCTTCCAAAGAGAAAAAGCTCGTCACGCTCGATGAATACGTATCGGCCATGCCGGAAGACCAGAAGTACATTTACTACGCGTCCGGGGAGTCTATCGACCGCATCGAAAAACTTCCGCAAACCGAGATGGTCCTCGATAAAGGCTACGAGATTCTGTACTTCACCGACGATGTCGACGAATTCGCCATTAAAATGCTGATGGCTTACAAGGAAAAAGAATTCAAATCCGTGTCCAGCGGGGACCTCGGAATCGAGCCGGACGCGGCGGACAAGCAGACGGAAGAAGAGGAAAGCGACAGCAAAGATCTGTTCGAGGCGATGAAAGCGATCCTGTCGGACAAAGTGAAGAACGTAAAAGCGTCCAAACGTCTGAAATCCCATCCGGTCTGCCTGTCCACCGAAGGCGAGCTGACGATCGAAATGGAGAAGATTTTGAAGGCCATGCCGAACGGACAGGAAGTCCAGGCCGACAAAGTGCTGGAAATCAACGTCAATCACGACGTGTTCCGCTCCCTTAAAGAAGCTTATGCGAACGATAAAGACAAACTGAACCTGTACACGAATCTGCTGTACAATCAGGCTCTTCTGATCGAAGGTCTCCAGGTGAGCGACCCGGTCGAATTTACGAATAGTATTTGCAAAATCATGGTCTAAGCCGCCCGGCGGTACAGACAAAAAGGCCCGTTCCTTCCGGAACGAGGCCTTTTTTGCATGTCCGCGCTAGGGAAAAGCTGAACTGCGCAGGCAAGCTCAAGCATACGGAATGAAGGCGAAACGGTTTCGTTCAAGGCCCGTTCCTTCGGAGGATGCTTTCCGGCTCATAAAACCAGCCAAAGCTGGGAATAATTTAGTTGTCCCGGACTGTTTAGTTACACCGGACGAACAGTACACCTTTGACTAACTGATCTCCGGAGGAACCGATGACCTATACGAACGAACAACTCAGCCAAAAAGCGCGGGAACTTGCGCTGCAGCACGTAACGACCATACCGCGTACAAGGCCTGCTTATATCGAAGAACATTTTAAGAAGAACATAGAAAGCTTAAGGGATTTTGTGCTTTCCCTCCAGACGGTTCATGCCGGCTGTACCCAACCGGCCGAGCAGTGGCTGCTGGACAATGCCGAATTTGTCGAAGAACAGGCCCAGGAAGTCAGGGCTCTGCTCCTTCAGAATGAACTGGGCCGCATGCCGAGACTGCGCGGCAGCGGGCTTCTCCGCATTCAGTCCATGATGGAAGACTATTTGACGCATGTCGAGGGAATTTTGAGCGAGGAAACGATACTCGCTTATATTCAGGCCTACCAGGAAGTGAGCGCCTTAACGCTGACCGAAGCCCGTTCGGTGCCGCTCATTCTGCGCCTGGTCCTGGTGAAGAAGCTGGCGGAAACGATGGCTTTCGTCCGGGAGCGCCGCGAAGTCTGCATAGACGTCGGGCGCATCCTTTCCTTGATCGAGCCTGCCGCCTTAAGCCCCGAAACGGTCCATCTCCAGGTGGAAAAAGCGGGCCTGACGGTTCCTTTGCCGGGCCCGTGGATCGTCCATTTAATCAGCCATCTGCGGGAATGGGCCGGGGATACGGCTTCCGTCCGGGAATGGCTGATTTGCAGTTATGAGAACGGCGCGGAGGACCTCGACCGCATCGTTTCTTACGAGCATCAGCTCCAGGCGGCTTATCAGGTCCGGGCGGGGAGCGTAATCACCAGCTTGCGCAAAAACGAGCGCTGGGACTGGAACGATCTCTTCGAGCAGATCAGTCTGCCGGACCGGACGCTCCGCCTAGAGTATACGGGCGTGTACCCGTTGCTCGACGCGTACAGCCGGAACCAGATTCTCGCTGAAGTGGAGCGGCTTGCCCGCCGTCTGCGGGTGCCCGAGAATCTGGTTGCCGGACAGGCGGCGGCGCTGGCCAGGGAAGCGGCGGAGAGGGCGGAAGCCGCCCGCGCCGGTTCCGGCAGCCTGGGTGCAGCCGCCGCGCACGCGGACGGCCGGAGCGGCTCTTCGCTTGCGGCGGCAGGAACAGCCGTGGAAGCGGGCTCCGCGTCCGGGGAGCCGCCTGCATCGGCACGAGCAGCGGAGGCGTCTACCGCGGGATCAGCCGCGGAAGCGGGCTCCGTGTCCGAGGAGCAGCCTGTAACGGCACGAGGAGCGGAGGCGTCTGCCGCGGGATCAGCCGTGGAAGCGGGCTCCGCGTCCGAGGAGCAGCCTGTAACGGCACGAGGAGCGGGTTCGCTTCCGGCGGATCTGCCAGCCGCAGATACAGGCGAGTCTCTCCGCCAGCCGCAACCCCCGGCAACTTCGGCCGCTTCCCCGCGAAGCGATGTCCTTATTCTCCACGAGAATGGAGAAGTCACAGCGCCTCTGGCGGCGGGGGACCGCACCCGGCAGCAGTTTCCTTCCTATTATCTGTTCGAATCGGAAGGTGTGCAGAAGCTGATCGCCTCGCTGCGGAAGTGCAGCTCTCCCCGGACGATGCCGGAGAACGCTATAACCAAGCGCCCGACCGGCACCTATTTCGCCTCGATGCTCGGCTTGTTCGCCGTGCTCTGGCTAATCGCGGCCGTATGGATCGGAAGCGGGTACGGTTTGTCCGCTCTCGCCTGGGCAGCCGTCCTCGCAGCTTTGCTATTGCCCGTGAGCGAATGGGGAATGACCTGGCTGCATTTCGCCATTGAGCGGATTTGCCGTCCGCGTCCTCTGCTCCGGTATGATTTCTCCGCCGGTGTTCCGGCGGAAGCCGGCACGATGGTGGTTATACCGGCGATCTGGTCTTCACCCGACGAGGTGGCGGAGCTTGCGGACCGCCTGGAGGTTCACTATCTGGCCAACCGCGATTCCAACATCCATTATGCGCTTTTAGGCGATTTTACGGATGCATCGGAAGAAACGCTTCCGGAAGATGACCGGCTGGTCCGTCTTGCGGAGGACAAAATTCGTGCGCTTAACGAGAAGTATTCCACGGCAGGCGGAACGACGTTTCATTTTTACCAGCGGCGCAGGTTGTGGAATCCCCGTGAGGGCGTGTATATGGGCTGGGAGCGCAAACGCGGCAAGCTGGTCGAATTCGTGGAGCTGCTGAGAGGCAGCGGCGAGACCAGCTACGCGGTAAAACTCGGCGATGCGTCCGTTCTTCCGCGCATCCGCTATCTGATCACGCTGGATGCGGATACGCAGCTTCCGATGGGCAGCGCGCAGCGGATGATCGGAACCCTGCATCTGCCGTACAACCGCCCACGCTTGAACAAAGCCCGGACACGGGTCGTGGAGGGCTACGGGGTGCTTCAGCCGCGCATCGGAATCAGCCACGATTCGGCGATGCGCTCGCGGCTGGCGTATTTCTGGTCCGAGCCGGGCATGGACCCGTATGCGTTCGCGGCTTCGGACCCTTACCAGGATGCGCTGGGCCAGGGCATTTTTACGGGGAAGGGCATCTTCGATGTAGATGTGTTTGCGGAACTTCTGTGCGAGCGGATACCCGATAATACCGTACTCAGCCACGATTTGCTGGAAGGCGGTTTTATGCGCGCCGCGCTGTTGTCCGATATCGAGCTGATCGACGATCATCCGGCCAAGTTTGTTTCCTACCAGAAACGGCTGCACCGGTGGGTTCGCGGAGACTGGCAGCTTGTATGCTGGCTTTTTTCCCGTATCTGCGACCGACGGGGTGTGCTCCGGCCCATTGATTTATCTTTTCTGACCTGCTGGCAAATTCTGGATAACCTGAGGCGGAGTCTGCTTCCGCCTGCGGTGTTCGTCCTACTCGTTCTCGCCTGGACCGTTCTGCCGGGATCGCCGTGGCGCTGGGCCGCTGTGCTTCTGGCGACGATGTTTCTGCCGCTGCTGCGGCAACTGTTTATGCTCCACCGGATTTACAGGCAGCCTAGACGGCTGCTGGCGACGGCCCTGCACGTCATTATCCAGATCTGGACGCTGCCTTTTCAAACGGCTGTGCTGCTGGATGCGATCGGCAGAACGCTGTACCGGGTGTTCGTCAGCAAGCGCCGGCTGCTGGAATGGACCAGCTCGTCGCATATCGAGCGAAGCAGCCGGGAACACCGGCGCACACCGCTTCTTCAAGCGGGATGGGGGTATGCGCTCATTCTCGTGTTTGCGCTCGCTTCGGCTGTACAGGCCTCGGCGTCCCTGTTGTGGGCGGGCCTTGCGCTAAGCTTGTTCTGGGCGCTGGCCCCTCTGGCTGTCTCCTGGCTGGACCGGCCTGTGGAGCGGGAGGAAGCACCGCTTGGAGCGGAGGAACAGGACAAGCTTCGGGTACTGGCTAGACAAATCTGGTCTTTTTATGAAGACTATGCCGGTCCAAAGGATCATTACCTGCCCCCGGATAACATCCAGGTAGACCCGCCGAACGGAGTGGCTCACAGGACGTCTCCGACCAATATCGGCTTTTTGCTGACTTCGGCGCTTGCGGCACGCGAATTCGGTTTTATCGACACCCCGTCGCTGGTTGAAAAGCTGGAAAATACGATCGGGACGGTCGAAAACCTGGAGAAATGGCACGGTCATTTATACAACTGGTACGACACGCTGACCTTGGGAGTTCTTCCGCCCGCCTACGTGTCCACAGTCGATTCGGGCAACTTCGTCGCAAGTCTGATGACGGTCAAACAGGGCCTGGCAAGCTGGCTGCGGCAAGAAGGGGAAACGCAGGGCCGCTTTACGGGGATTAGCCCGGCAGGGGCAGGGACCTACGGGATGGAATTTGCTGTCGATTTGGATCAGACTCCGCCCGGAGAATCCGCGTTGAACGAGATTGACGGAAAGGCTGGAAAATGCAGGGAAGACGGCAAAAACGGCATAGATGGCAGAGGCCGGGAGGGTCAAAACCTCGGAAACGGCGGCTGCCGCCCGGCAGTCCTGACGGCCGAAGGAAGCAGGTTGGAGCAAGCGGGTCATGAGGCCCCGTCGAATCTTCCGGATTGGTTGACCCGAGGGCAGCAGCTTGTACAGCGGCTCGAAGCGCTTATCGCCGCGACCGATTTTACGCAGCTTTACGACCATAAGGCTAAGCTCTTTGTTCTCGGGTATCATGGCGCGACAGGGGAGCGGGACAGCATTTTGTACGATCTGCTGGCGTCCGAGGCGAGGCAGACCAGTTTCGTCGCGATCGCGCTGGGCCAGGTGTCCGTATCCCACTGGATGGCGCTGGGCCGCACGGTCAAACTCCAGGGGAACAAGACCACGCTGATTTCGTGGTCGGGCACGATGTTTGAGTATATGATGCCGTGGCTCATCATGCGGACTTACCGCAATACGCTCTGGGACAGCACTTACCGGGGCGTCGTCAAGCGCCAGATGGAATACGCGCATGAACGGGGCGTCCCGTTCGGCATCTCGGAATCGGGCTATTACGCTTTCGATTACCAGATGAACTATCAGTACCGGGCATTCGGTGTGCCGGGCCTCGGATTCAAGCGGGGACTGGAAGAGGATCTTGTGATCGCGCCTTATGCGGCGGTTATGGCGCTTCCGTTTGCCCTCCGGGAAGGGCTGGAGGACCTGAACCGGATGGAGGAGCTTGGAGCAAGGGGGAAATACGGCTTCTACGAAGCGATTGATTTTACGGCGGAACGAATGCCGCAGGGGGAAGACTGCAAAATTATCCGCAGCTTTATGGCCCACCACCAGGGCATGAGTTTGCTGACAATCGCGAACCTGCTTCTCCCCGTTAAAATGTACGATTATTTTCACAGCGACAAACGCGTTCAGGCGGCCGAACTGCTCCTGATCGAACGCATTCCGCCGCGCGAGTCGATGCTGACCCGGGAATTGACGGGAAAGTCGCGTATTCAAAAGCCGGTGGCGGAACGCGCTTATTCCGCGCCGGAAAACATAGCGGCCGACACGCCGGCCCCGGAAGTGGGCGTCCACTCCAACGGGACGTTCACGACGGCCGTTACCAACAGCGGAAGCGGGTTTATCCGCTGGAACGGACTGGCCGTTTCCCGATGGAGGGAAGATCCGGTCGGAGACCCGTGGGGCGTGTATCTGTACATCCGCGATGTTACCCGGGAGAAGGTATGGTCCCCCACCTTCCAGCCCTGCCGCGTTCCTTCGGACTCTCAGAGCGTACGCTTCTCCCAGGAGCGGACAACTTTCCGCCGAGAGGATGAAGGCATACAGACCGTGCTTGAAATTACGGTCTCGCCCGAGATGAACGCGGAAGTCCGGCGGCTGACGCTGGAGAACAAAAGCGGCGAGGCCCGCATCGTCGAAGTGACGACGTTTCTGGAAATCGCTTTGGCGCTTCCCGATGCGGACAAGGCTCATCCGGCTTTCACGAAGTTGTTTGTCGAAACGCAGTTTGAGGAGGAGACGGGCTGCTTGCTTGCCCGCAAACGTCCGCGGAATGCGGGGGAGAAGTCGATTTGGGCTTTCCACAACTTGTCGGCCTTCGGCGCTGTTCTCGGCCCGGCCGAATTCGAGACCGACCGGGCGGCTTTCATCGGCCGCGGTCATTCCCTTGCGAGGCCGAAAGGACTCGCTTCCCGCCTCGAGGGCACGGTCGGTTCCGTCGCCGATCCGGCTTTCGTCATGCGCCGCCGCATCAGCCTCAAGCCGGGCGAGAGCGTCCGGCTCTGCGCGGTTACGGGCGTCGCGGATTCGAAGGAGCAAAGCTTGAACATGGTCCGGCAGCTTTTTCAGGCGCAGCAGGTCGACAGAACCTTCCGGCTCGCCTGGACCCGCAGCCAGATCGATTTGCAGCATCTGCATATCACGCCGGCGGAGGCCGCCGTTTACCGAGCGTTGGCGGGCCGCGTGCTTTATAGGGGGCCGTTCAAGCCAGAACAGGCGGAAAGCATCGCCGCCAACAACAAGGGGCAGCAGGGCCTCTGGGCTTACGGAGTTTCCGGCGACAGGCCCATCGTGCTGGCGAGAGTTGCCGACAGCGCAAATCTGCCGTTCGTGCAGAAGCTGCTGGGGGGCTTCGAGTATTTGCGGCGGCACGGGCTGTTTTTCGATCTCGTGCTGTTTAACGAATCTCCGGGCGGGTATCAGCAGGAGCTGAGGGATGCGCTCGTCCGCTTGTCGGAACAGGCAGCCGGAAATGCGGGTGCCGCCGGGCAGGGAGGCATCCATGTCGTTCCCGCTTCCGCAATGCCCGAAGAGGACCACACGCTGCTGCTTGCGGCGGCGCGGGTCGTTCTGCGTGCGGACGGGCCAAGCCTGCGGGCGCAGCTGAAGATCTGGCCCCGGAAGGATGCCTACGATGTGCCGCTGCCGGTTACGGTGGGGGAAGCGTCGGCTCCGCTCCGGCCGGATGCGTCCGCAGTCTCCGGCGCGGCTGGGGATACGGGTGGGGCCGCGGATACTGCCGCGGGCACATCCGCAGTCTCCGGCACAGCCGAGGATGCGACCGCAGCAACCGATATCGCCACAGGCACAACGGCTGCTTCCGGCACAACCGCCCCGGCGCAGGCCAAGGACACGACCGCTGCCCGGGTCACGGGAACGGGGCAAGATCCCGGCCCCTTATTTTTCAACGGGTGGGGAGGCTTTTCCCCGGACGGCCGGGAGTACCGGATCACGCTCAAAAATGGGGAGCATCTTCCGGCTCCATGGATTAACGTGATGGCGAACCCGCGGTTCGGCTGTCTGGCCTCCGAACTGTACACGGGATACACGTGGTGGCGCAACAGCCGGGAGTGCAAGCTGACCCCGTGGTCGAACGATCCCGCCCTGGACCCGCCGGGCGAAGTCTTCTATATCCGCGATGAACAAAACGGGGATTTTTGGCAGATGGCGCCTTCCCGGCGGCAAGATGATCCGTCCGTTTACCGGGTGACTCACGGCAGGGGATATTCGCGCTACGAGCATGAAAGCCGGGGAATACGGCAGGAAATGACGGTATTCGTTCCGCTGGAGGACCCCGTCAAGATTATCGAAGTGAAGCTGCGAAATACAACATCGCATAATAAATCCTTGTCCGCTACCTATTATGCGGAATGGGTGCTGGGCGTCCAGCGGGAAGGGAACGTCTCCTTCATTATGACCGACTGGGATGACGAAGCGGGCAGCCTGATCGCCCGAAATGCGTATCAGGAAAACTTCCGGAATGCCACCGCCTTCTTAACGGTTCATGCCGACGAAAGCAGCCTGTCCTGGACGGGCGACAGGCTTGAATTTATCGGCCGCAACCGGACGATTGAAGATCCGGCCGCGATGAGGCGGCTTGATCTGTCGGGCGTGACCGGTCCCGTTTATGACGGGTGCGGGGCTGTGCGGACGAAGTTCGAACTGGAACCGGGTGCCGAGCGAACAGTCTATATTCTTCTGGGCTGCGGGGATTCCCGCGAAGAAGCGGTGCGGATAGCCCGCAAGTACAGGGAGCCTGATGCTTGCATGGCCGCTTATGAGGCTGTCCGTACGTTCTGGGAAGGCTTGCTTGGAACCGTGACCGTGTCCACTCCTGTGCCGGAAATGGATATGATGCTGAACCACTGGCTCCTCTACCAGACATTGGCTTGCCGGATGTGGGCCCGTACCGCATTCTATCAGGCGGGGGGAGCCTACGGGTTCCGGGATCAGCTCCAGGATTCGCTGGCACTGCTGAACAGCCGTCCGGACCTGACCCGTGCCCAGATTCTGCTTCACGCTTCTCATCAGTACGAAGAAGGGGATGTCCAGCACTGGTGGCACGAGGAGACGCACCGCGGTATCCGTACCCGTTTTTCGGATGACCTGTTGTGGCTCCCTTACGCCGTGTCCCGGTATATCGATCATACGGAAGACAGGAGCATCCTTGACGAAACGGTGCCGTTCCTGACCAGCAAACCGCTGGAAGCGGATGAACACGAACGCTACGAGGAAACGGTCCTGTCCGGCAATAGCGGCACAATCTTCGATCACTGTCTGCGGGCGGTAGACCGCGCTCTGAAATTCGGGGAGCACGGGCTGCCTCTGATCGGCATCGGTGACTGGAACGACGGCATGAGTATGATCGGCCCCGAGGGGCGTGGAGAGAGCGTCTGGCTGGGATGGTTCCTTGGAGATGTCCTCCAGGGAATGGCCGATCTTTGCGAAGCCCGAGGAAAACAAGAACTCGCCGAGCGCTTCCGGAGCCAGCGGGAGAAGCTGGCCGCGGCGCTGAACGAAAGCGCCTGGGACGGCCAGTGGTACCGCCGCGCCTTCACGGATGCCGGTCAATGGCTCGGGTCGATCCACAATGCGGAGTGTCGCATCGATTCCATCGCCCAGTCATGGTCGGTCATCTCCGGCATGGCTCCGGACGATAGAGCCCGCCAGGCCATGAAATCATTCGACCGGGAACTTGTCGACCGCAGCTTGTCCGTCGCCCATATTCTGACGCCTCCGTTCGACAAGACCGACCCGAGCCCGGGATATATCCAGGGGTACCCTCCCGGTATCCGGGAAAACGGCGGCCAGTATACGCACGGTGTGATCTGGAGTATTGTGGCCTGGTGCGGTCTCGGAAACGGGGAAAAGGCGCTTGAACTGTTCCAGATGTTCAACCCTATCATGCATACCAAAACAGCGGCGGAGGTCCGGAAGTATGTCGGTGAGCCTTATGCCATGGCTGCCGATGTATACACGGAGCCGCCGCACAGGGGACATGCGGGCTGGACCTGGTATACCGGTGCCTCCGGATGGATGTACCAGGCGGGGCTGGAGTGGATTCTCGGCATTAGACGCCGGGGCGCGAAGCTGTCCATCCGTCCTTGTATTCCTCCGGAATGGCCGGAGTTCTCGGCGGTATACCGCTTCGGGGAATCCGAATACCGGATCACGGTCCTTAATCCGTCGCGGAAATCAAGCGGTTGTACGCGCCTGACCATCGACGGACAGGAGGCGGACGGAGATTTCTCCTCCGGCGAAGGTCCGTTCGTTCCGCTGACAGACGATAACCGGGTTCACGAGATTGTCGTGACGTTGTAATCCGGAGGGGGAGAAAGAAAGTCCTCCTCATAAAAAGAGGATTCAAAACCTAAACTATTCAAGTTGTTAAAAATCAACTAAGCGGAGGGATTTCACATGCAGCAGCAAAATTATTTCAACAATCAGAACCAGCAAGGATTGCCTAACTTTAACCACGGCGGCCACGAATTTTTTGACATGCACGAGGTGCTTTCCGGCACGATCAACATGCTCGACCAGTTTATGCTGTTCCGGACTTTCGTCAAAGACCCGGAGCTTCTGGACATCATCGACCGCCAGTACAGCTTTATCCTTTCCCAATACAACCTCACCGCGGAATGTTTCGCGACAGGCCGGAAGCCGAGCCATGAGACGTCCACGTACATGATGCAGCAGCCGACCAGCATTCAGTACGGCATCAAGCCGAGCCAGCCCAAGAAGCCGAACCAGTCTCTGGCGGACGTGAAGGACGCGGGAATCAGCGGCCATATGCTCGGACTGATCAAAACGCACGCGTCTCTTCTGACGATGTCCGCTGTGGAAGTCACGAATCCGGTTGTCCGCCGTGTTCTTGCTTCCCAGGTGCAGAATTTCATTGAGCTGGCTTACGAGATTTTCCTGTACCAAAACAAACATGCGTACTATCAGGTGCCCCAGCTTCAACAAAACGATATGCAGAGCATGCTGAACACATTCGTACCAACGCCGGGCTACCCGCAATCGCCTATCGGCAATCAAGGCATTCCGGCGAATTTCGCTCCGCGCTACCAGTAAAAATACAAGAAACCCGGTTATGGCTTTCGTTAAAACCATACCGGGTTGTTTTTTATTTATGAAAAGGTTCGTTATTTTTCAACTGATTTTTTCATCGCCATGAACGGGCACCGGGAAGGGGACGTTTCATCGTTCCGCAGGAAGTACTGTTTCCACTCCTGATTGTCCTGCTGTCCGTACCATTTTAAGGAGGCATGCACCGGCATGTCATCATAGTCCGCGAGTTTTTTGCGGATTATTTTGCTGATATTCCGTCCGAACGCAGTCGTTTCATTGATCTCATCGAAAACCCAGCGGGGTTGGAATGCCACAAGGAACGAAGAGAAGTGCCGGCTTTTGCGCTGCCCGTGCGCAGGTGTCGCGCAGAAGGCGAAATAAGGCTGACCGGCGAAACAAAATTCCCACTTGGGCTTCGCAGGGTCCTGCGGAATATCTTCGGGCCAAGGGGCTGTGTCTTTGTCGTGCAATCGGTTGAGGAGGGACCAGAACAAGGTTTCGTACTCAAGAACGTCCGCGTGATTTTTCAAGTCCTCCGGGGTTTCGAAAAAAATAACAAGCGAGGCGTATTTTCCCGTTTCACGCGAGCAGCTCCCATAGGCGTTCAGAAGCTCGGCCGTATCGGATACAGCTTGGGCAGACCGGGGATCGGGCGCAAAGCCGTACCGGAGATTATTCGTGACGTACCCTAGGTGTCCGGGCACACAGGGGTACTTGTTCTCAGGGCCCGCGATCATCGCGGCGAATTCCCCGAACGCCGTCCGCTGCCATTCCGGAAGCTCCATTCTGTGCTCCTCGATCCAGATCTTACTGCGGAGTTCCGTCATCTCTCCACTCCTCTCCACACCATGCAGTATATGGGATCGGATTGGAATAGGTGAATGCCCCGTACGGACCTGGGGTTGCCGGGGTTACCGGAGGTAACCGAGGGTCAGCCCGCAAGCATCAGAAGAGCCTGATAGCCGAAGTAAAGCCCGAACAGAATCAGCGAGATCCCGGCTAGCAGGGAAGTGATCTGAAGAATCAGGCGGTTTCCGAACCGATGGAAGGAGCTTGCGATGAGGGCTATCGAGACATCCCAGACCATAATGCCGACAAATACGCCGAGGCTGTGCCAAAGCGCCTGACCGGCGTCGTGACTCTGCGAGCTTTGGGCAAGAATGGAGCCGTATATACCCAGCCAGAAGAGAATGGTCAAGGGGCTCGTCAGCGCTATAAAAAAGCCGGACCGAAAAGAGCTCATTTCGGAAGGAGACTCCCGCATTTCGCCGCTTTCCCTTAGCTTGAGACTTTTCAGGGTCACGATTCCCGTGTATAGAAGAACAAAGCAGCCGAACAGCCACAGGAAGGTTTTCATAAAGGGGGTATCGAGGAAGTGGGCAACGCCGAAATAAATCAGCAGCATGTAAAAAAGATCGGCAACCATCGCGCCCGCTCCGACCAGCCACGAGTGAAGAAAGCCGAAGCGGACACCTTTTTCCAACTGGGCGGCATTGACGGGGCCTGCGGGCGCGGATAACGAGATGCCAAGCACGACATAGGTCAAGAAGGCATTCAAAAAGCAACACTCCCCTTAGAGATGATGACAGGTACAAGCGTACAAGTCATTGTATTCAGGGGATGTCCCGCTTAGAAGAATTTACAAAATTTGGACTTCGATCGGTGTGCAGACGTAGCCGTTGCAGATGCTTTCCGAAGCCGGACAAGCCGACATCGCGACCAGCAGATCCGTTTCCGCACGCAGGTCCACGTAATCCCCGGCCTTGGACAGCGGTCTTTTGACGCTAATGGAACCGTCCGGCTGTATAACCGTGTGCATAAACAAATTGAACGGATAGTGCTGTTCCGGAGGCTCGATGCCGAACTGGGCGATGGCCCGGTTCAAGTTGTGGTAACAGCACGCATGATCCTTCTTCTGGTACGTGAACTCGTACATTTCCGGCCGGCAGGCGGAGTTGATAAAATCGTGCTGGCCCACCGTGTCGGCCACAATGGTGAGCAGCGGCGTATAGCGGGTGGAATACAGGATATCCCCGGGGGTTACTTTCATTTTGCGCAGAGCATCCATCGTGACGGCCGGGTCGAACTTCTCCGTGGGATTGTCCGCCCGGTAGGCGACGATATCGGCAATCTGCTCGCCTTCCACGTCCGTGATCCGCACGGTCTGGCCTTTGCCTAGCCGGAATCCGAGTCCTTCGGTTGCGGGAATCCGCCATTTTTGCGTGGACAAAACGGGTCCTCCTCTGTATGGAAAGATTTTATTAGTATGGCTTGGGTCCCGTGGGGGTATTCGCCACCGTTTGGCCGCGGTTAGAGCCGGAAGAAAAGGAAGAAAATCCGGTCTTAGCGGTTGTATTTGCACGCCCTTTTCCGCCTTTAAAGTGAAGGGGCTGACGCCCTGAAAACTTAAAGGGGAGTGAATATACATGGCTTATACCTTTTCAACGGTCACCGCATCCAACGGAGTAAAGCTCTATTCGATTAAAACGAGTCCCAAAAACATTACCATCAAATCCATCGGCGCATCGAGCGTTGTCGGACAGACGGCTTACGGGGTGAACGGCGGGTATTTCTACGACGGGACTTTGCTGCAGATTGCGGTGAACAACAATATTCCCGTGGCGCCTAACGGCAGTGAGAACGCGAAGTATGCCCGAGGCACGCTGGTGTGGGACGACAAAAATGGAGAGTTTTCCGTTCAAGTCGTTCGTAAGACGGACGAAATTCTGGTCGCTAACAAAAGCAATTACTGGGCGCAGGGCGGTATCAGCATGATGTTGAAAAGCAGCGAGTCCGCCTGGAAAACCCAGGCCGCCGCGGAGAATATCCAGAACCCGGACGGCGCGGCCAACCGGACCGCCCTCGTGTACAACAACACGAACAATATTTGGCTGATCGTGACCGATTCGAAGCCGACAGCGGCCGCTTTCCGTACCGCGATCAAAGAGAAAATCGGCTCCGGAACCCTGGTGGACGGCATCTTCCTGGACGGAAGCGGCTCCTCGCAGTATAAAGTGGCCGAAGGCTCCTACGGCGGGTCGGATGCCACGCCGCGGCTTGTTTATCAGATGGTCGCTTTGAGGAGCTGATTGTTAAGAGGGGCTTAGGTCCCTCTTTTGGTTTGAGAAAGATCAATATGTATCTACCTAAATTAAGAACGAAAAAAACAGTATACAGTTATTGCCATTTAAAAGTATACTGTATGGGCATTTGTAATGAATTAATTTCATCTGCATTTTTTAGGGAGGTTAAACTTGTAATGGCAAGAACGTATTATGCGGAAGGCAGACAAGTTGCTTATCTTGTTCGCGGTCTTTGTGTGTTAGTGGGGCTGTCCGTATTTTTTTCAACAGGACTCAAAGAGTTATGGTGGATGTTTTTTGTAGTCCTGTTTGTCTCTGTATTTATCGGTGAAGTCTTAGGAGCTAAATGGACAAAAAAGAGAAGAGAAGATAAAAAAAACGGACGAAAAAGCCTGCCAGTAATAAAAAGAATTATAAAGCGCTGACTGATCAGCAGATTTTGACCGCTCGTTTGGATACATTATCCGGAACCGATTTCGAAAAGTTAATGGTATTGTATTATCAAGATCAAGGTTATTCCGTACAAAGAATCGGAGGGTCCGGTGATCATGAGGTAGACTTAATTCTTAAAGGCAAAGAAGGATATAAAATTGCGGTTCAATGTAAGCGATGGAAACAAGATGTAGGAAATGACATTGTTCTTAGATTAAAAGCGGGTAAGCAGGTGCATGGATGCTACGATGCCTGGATCGTAACAACAAGTAATTTCACAAAGGCAGCCAAAGAGGCGGCGGAACGATTGAATATAAAGTTAATTAACGGTCTTATACTGGAAGATAAATTGAATCGTTGGAAGAAAAAAAGAAGTTTGTGATCTGGATGCATATATGTAGATTTTTTTAACTTGTGTCTAAATTACTTAATTTTTCTTAATAATATTCTTAAAAAATCCAATTAATTACTTAAAAGACTTCAAGTAAACGCTTTGAGTCTTTTTTTTCTTTACAAATAACGAAAATCACAAAACATTCACTTACCAGGGTTAGATAATCGGAGCAAAACGGAGGAAAATTTTAGTAAACGTGTGATGTATTCGCTTTATCGGATGATGTAAGAGTTTTACACTACTAGTAGATTAGACTAAATTAGATAAAAAGAACTACATTTCCAGAAGAAAGGAGATTATCGGATAAATCCTTTAACGCTGTAATGCGTGGCTTAACCGGAGGAGACCTATAGACAAAGAGAAAAGATAGGAGGAGTAGAGAGATGCAGATTCTGTTATACGTAACGACAATCGTTTTTTTGGCGTTCCAGCTCCTGTATACCTTTATTCCACTGCTGTTCAGCAAGGTAAAGAAGCTGGAGGAAGGCTTGGAGGAAAAATCGATTTCCGTTCTTGTGCCGGCCTACAACGAGGAACTGACGATCCGCAATTGTATCGAAGCGATGGAAGGCCTGAAGTACCGGAATCATGAAATCATCATTATCAACGATGGATCGAAAGACGCAACTCTCCGGAGGCTCCAAGAGCTGCTGGATCTGCAGGAAGACGACCGTCAGGTCATGCAGGAGTTAACCTATCAGCCGGTTAGAGCCTTTTACCGTTCCCGGCAGTATCCCCATATTTATGTCATCGATAAACAGAACGGCGGCAAAGCCGACTCCCTCAACGCCGGAATCGATTACGCCCTCTCGGACATCGTCATTACGCTGGATGCCGACTCGATGCTGGAAGCCCACTCGCTTCAATATGTGAACCAGTATTTTCACGATCCCGACGTCATGGCGCTTGGCGGTACCGTCAAGATTGTCCAGGGCGCGGAAAGAAAGGACGGGCAAATCCAGGAGAGATTTACGGGCAAAGGTCTCATCAAGAGTCAGATCATTTCCTATATTCACGGTTTCTACGTTAGAAAACTGACCCAGTCGGCGCTTAACTCGATCGTGGTCATTTCCGGCGCTTTCGGCGCTTTTTACAAAGACGTGCTCATCCAGGTGGACGGGTTCCGGAGCACGGTCGGCGAGGACATCGACATCACGCTGAAAATCCACGAATATATCAAAGCGAACAACCTTTCCAAAAAGCTCGTGTACGCCCCCGAGGCCGTCTGTTACACCGAATGCCCCGAGAACATGCCGAACTTCTACAAACAACGGATCCGCTGGCAGAAAGCTTTTGTCGACTGTATCCTCATTTATTGGTCGGACCTGCCTCGTAAGTTCAATCTGGGCGTCCGGCTGTTTTTCGCCATTGACGGCTTTGTACTGGGAACGCTGACGGCGTTCACGACCTTCGTGTATTTGTTCCAGCTGCTTATAGCCGGAGATGGCATATGGATGGCGCTGCTCATCCTGTCGGCCACGCTGCTTATTAACGCCATTCAGATTGTCATTTCGCTCGCGCTCTGCAAGAAATACGGGAGCACCTATACGCTCAAGGATTATATCCACATGTTTATTTTCAGTCAATTGGAACTGCTGACGTATCGGAATGTGCTGCTCTATATCAATATTGTGGGGACATTCAAATATTTCGATAACGACGAAGGCTGGGGCTATGTCGAGAGAAAAGGAATCGCGTCTATCTCCCGGAACGTAACCGCCCCGCCTTCCGCACCCGCTGCCCCACTATCCCAGAGCTAACGGAGGAAACCTTTATGAACAACCCAGTGCTCAAAACGAACCGGATCATTTACATCGATCTCCTGCGGATTCTCTCGATTCTCGCCGTGATCATTTTACATATTACCGCCACCCTGCTGACCAGCACGAACGATTTCAATACGGCCTCCTGGTGGGTGAGCAATCTGTTCAATTCCGCCGCGCGTTTCGCGGTGCCCGTCTTTTTTATGATCAGCGGAGCGATGATTCTGCGGTCGGAAGTCAAATCCTACAAAACGTTCTTCCTGAAGCGCATCATGCCGCTTGTCGTTTCGCTCGTAAGCTGGTCCCTCATCTACAGCATTTTCACCCAGTATTATTTGCAGAAAAGTACCATGGGCGCGGGGGAATTCCTGCTCAGCTTCGCTTATAAGTTCATTCTGGACCGCAACTATATCCACCTGTGGTTCCTGTATGCGATCATTGCCATCTACCTGACGGTGCCGCTCATCAGCCGAATGGTCAAGGCATGTACCGAGAAGGAGCTGCGGTATTACCTGCTGCTCTGGTTTACCGTCAGCATCGCGTACCGCTTCATTACGGACTGCGTGCTGCGGATTACGTCGGAAAGCCTGTACGTGCCCATCATGAACATCCCCTTGTTTATGGGGTATCTCGGTTATTTTATCCTCGGCTATTATCTGTTCCATTATGAAATATCGCTTAAGCTGAAGAACGTCCTGTTCAATCTGGGGATCGTCTCCTTCTTTCTGACGCCGGTGGCCACGTATTTCGCTTCCATGTACAGCGGGGTGTTGGACGAAATGTTCTACGGCAATTACTCCGTGACGACGTTTTTCATGGCGGCCGGCCTCTTTATTCTCTTTAAAGAAAAGGATGTCGCGATCAGCGCCAAGGTAAACGACAAAGTCAAACGGCTCGTCGGTTCCATTTCCAAAGCGAGCTTCAGCATTTACCTGATTCACCTGCTTATCGAAATTATGGTCTCCCGGAGGACGGAGGTCGAAGGAAGTCTGGTCGAGACGACCGTGACGCTTCTGTTTAACCTCGGCGCGGTCTTTGTGGTCAGCTACATTCTCGTCAAAATTCTCAATCTCAACAAAATCGTGACGAACGTCTTATTCGGCGGGAAAGGGTAACGATGAAAATACACCTGTATACGAAACTGTTCGTGGCGCTGCTGATCTCCGGAATGGGCTTTTACTTCTATACCACCACTCAGGCCGAAGACCATAAAATCAACTCCGTCTACGTCATCCCGACCGGGGACAAGCTGGACCAGATCAACTTCGAGGAGAAGAAGGTCGACATCGCGTTCTTGGCTTTCGCCCAGATAGGGGACAAGTACAAGGTAGCCTTTCATACAGACGAAGCGGCGGATGCCGAAATCAAGGAGAACATCAAAAAGCTCAAAAAAAACAATCCCAAAACGAGCCTTGTGCTCGCGGTAGGGGGATACGGGGCGGACGGCTTTTCCGACGCCAGCCTGCAGGAGAACCGGCGGACGTTTACCGACAACATTATCGCCCTGGTCAAAGAGCTCGGCCTGGACGGGGTCGATATCGATTGGGAATATCCGGCCTCGGATGCCTGGGGAACGCAAAAATCCCGCAGTGAAGACACGCAGAACTTCACGTTCCTGATGAAGGAACTCAGAGAGAAGCTGAACCAGCTTCCGCATAAGAACAAGAAGTATATCCTGACCTTCGCGTCAGGGACGCAGGACTGGTACTTCAAGAACGTCGAGGTTAAGAAAGTGGAAAAGTACGTCGACTACATCAACGTCATGAGTTACGATCTGACCGGCAAATGGTCGGATACGACGGGGCTCAACTCCAATCTGTACAAGGATGCGGAGAACAAATCCATAGACAGCGTGGACGGTATTGTGCAGCTGTATCTTAGTCACCAAGTCGATCCGGCGAAGCTGCTGCTCGGGGTTCCCGCGTATTCGTACGGATGGGAAGACGTCAAGAGCGACGGCGACGGTGCGTTCTCGCCGGGCAAGTCGATCGACATCGACAAAACCGATCTCAGCTACAAGACCATCGAGGAGAAATACATGGACAAGAACGGGTTCAAACGGTATTTCGACGAGAAGGCCAAAGCCGCTTATTTGTACGACGGCGAAACGTTCATCTCTTACGAGGATAAAGAAGCGCTTCGCGAAAAAATCGCCTACATTAAGGCGAACAATCTCGGCGGCGCCATGGTCTGGGAATATTCCCAGGATGCGGACGACGGGCTTGTGAAGTACTTGGGGGATCATTTGAACGAATAGGAAAAGGGAGCGGACGCTTCAGAAGCGTACGGCCCCGGGCTGTCTCTTAGGAGGCAGCCTTTTTTGTATCGGGGAGCCGGGTTTAATGCAAATGACACCGAGGCTATATTCGGGGAGTAAATTTCCGGCCGATAATATTGCCCTCCTTATAGCCGTCGTCCCCGAAGAAATCTTTTGCCAGATGCATGTATAAGCGGGGATGAACAAGCGATAAAGGATCCGATTCTGAAGGTTGGTAATCTTTAAGGGAAGCATAACGGCTCAGAGCTTCTTCTCTTACATAAAGCAGGGTGTTTTGTGCGTACCACCACTGGACATGAGCATTTTCCCAGACCTGCTTGCGGATACAATCAATGGCGACAAATCCCTTTTTGTTAAAAAGCTCCGCCCAGTAGCCCGGCCACTGCTCGTTAATATGATTTTTGCCCCCTTGATAAGGAATAGCAGCGGAGAATAAAACGGCATCCCCGTGAGAAACGAGGGTATTTACATAGGTTTCGGCGGAAGTGTGGGGCAGGTGTTCGCCGACCTCCAGGGAAACGACCAGATCATACTGCTTCCCGGAAGAAAAAAACGTAGCCAGATCATGTTTTCTGAAATTCTCTTTCGGTATTTGGAGCATGTCCTCATTCACATAATCACCGTCTACCCCCAGGATTTCCCGGACTCCGCGGTCTTTAAAAACGGAAAGCCAGGCGCCCGTGCCGCACCCGATGTCGATGACGGATTCGGGGTTAATAAGGTCCAAGAGAATAGGAACTATCTCGCAGGCCGATTTCCTGGACCCATCCTGCTGTGACTTAAAAAAATCCGGGTTATAAACGGTTTCGTTCATTGTTCTCACCACTCCTTTTCCACTGGAAATCATGTCAGCCATGGCATAGAAACTTGGAAAAAAATTATAATTTCGCTCAGATACCTACTGTTTTTCAACGTTTTTCAGACAATTGAATCGGTATTAGTATTTTATGGTAAATTATACCTTGTTTTATCTATTGCTTACAATCGTTTGAAAAAGGTTTAGTATTGTTTTCCATATCCGCACACAAAAAAAACGTCAGCTCCCCGGAGCCGACGCTTTTGGCGTTTCTATGTGCTTTTCCGTCTCTAGATCAGGCGATATGCCGCCGTTTTCTTCAGGTTCATCCCCATAGCGTGCGAGCGCCCGCGCTGCCGAATCGGCCATGCGCCACTGCAGATGCCGTCCTTCCACGACTTTTACTCTCATTCCGAGAAAACGGATTTTCGATAAAATGTACTCTGCGTCTTCACTCATATAAGTCAGCCGGATCCGGTACAGATCCATCTCGTCGTCATAGCTTACCTCTTTCTCGAAGCAGGAGAAAGCGTACAGAATTCGGGACAACTCACGGTTATAAGTGCGGACGACTTCGATGACCGAGCTTTCTTTGCGCAGCCGGGTGCTCTGGTCAAGCTTGGCGATAATCTCCTCGTATACGCCGTCCGCCGGAGCCTCAGCCTCCAGCTCAAGGATGCTGCCGAGCTTGGTCGCCATATACATGCGGTTCCGCAAGTGGTACCAGAGCAGGTACCATTCTTTCTTCACCATGGAATATTCCAGTTTGTAAGGGATGCCCGACTGGCTCTCCATCGTACGGCCGTTTCGGATCCGGTAGCTGAGCCTGATTCCCTGCCGTTCCCTCATCAAGCGGCGCAGGGGGCGCAGAAGCGGATGGTACACCTGCTTCTCGGGGCTTTTGGCCTTCTCCGTAACGAGGGAAGCCGTCCCCAGATCAGGCTCCTCTTCGAGAAGGCTGCGCAGCTTCACCAGCGTTTCGGCCGCAAATGCTTCTTCCGCAGCGGGATGCTCCAGAGCGGCCTTTAACCAGGTGCGCTCATGGGAAGTCAGCGTCACGACACCGGACTCCTCCAGCCGGGAAATCATCTGGTAGTTAAAGATTTTCTCGAACAGGTTCATA
Source organism: Paenibacillus sp. JNUCC 35 (assembly GCF_058269095.1). Lineage (NCBI taxonomy): Bacteria > Bacillati > Bacillota > Bacilli > Caryophanales > Paenibacillaceae > Paenibacillus > Paenibacillus sp. JNUCC 35. Next base: position 1,129,898 of record NZ_CM177771.1, read on the forward strand.
GTAGGCGTGAATCTCCTTCCATTCCGCGATGAATTCCTTTCTCAGCTGCCGGGGCGCGAGCACTTCACAGCTGGACCCGAAGCTGCGGAGCCAGGGCTTGATCTCGGTGCATCCGTTGACCGTGATTTCGTAGACGAACGATTCTTCGTTCTCTTCGGTAATTGTTCCCCATTGCCCTTGCAGCAGCACCCTCTCCTTGATAAAGTCTGCAGGCGCATCCAATGGCCTGTAGAAACGCGCACGGACCTTAACAGGTCCGGATGTATCAATGAGCCAGCTGTAACGCGTTTTCTCTTCCAGTTCCGCCAGCTTGCGCCGGAATTCTTCTTCCGGGACCGGGTTCTGCTCCTCGATCTGGGTGAGTCCTTCGATCCGGAACTTCATGATCCCTTTTCTCGCATCATTGCCGAGCAGGTACCATCTTCCGTACTGATGGTCATACACGACCTTCAGCGGAAGCACATGCGCCTGTTTCCCGGTTGTCTCCCGTTCGAACAGGGGATTCGTATTACGGGAGGCATAGCTTTTGTGCGTCTTCGGCGAAAAATACAGAAACCGGAGCTTCCTCCGCTGCCGGATAGCCTGAAAGAGGGGGAACAGATGCGCTTCGTCCAGAATGCGCGAGTAATAGTGATATTTGTATAAAAAAGGCTCGGCGATTGCCGCTTCCAGCCCCTGCTGCCGGATCGCTTTCTTGAGGCTGTCCCGGAGGAGATAGCCCTGCACGGAAGGAAGCCGGGTATTCGCCATCACGTCCGCAAAATCGTACAGGTCCAGAAGCTCCTCCCGGCTCAGCTGCCGGATCAGATCGTTGTGCAGCCGGTACCGGTAGGGGCGGCTGCCGCCTTCTTTGCGGATCACGCCGACTTCCTCCAAATATTTGAGGTCGGAGCGGATCGTTTTCTCGTCGGGAAGAGGAACATCGTCCGGCATTCCGCCGCAGCATGCGTCGATCAGTTCTCCGGCCGACATAGCCCGGTCCCGCTCCTGCATGACCGCCAGCAGGAAGGGCAGACGCCGGCTCTCGGACTCCTTCATCGATTTCGCCCGATAGAGGAAGAGGAGCAGAGGATCGGAAGACTCATAGTAGTTGAAGCGGAGCATCTCCGCGAATTCCCGGCCCTGTTCTTCGGCCAGCGGATAAGAGACGGTGCTCGCTATTTCTTTAAGGCGGCGAAGCGTTTTATCAAACGTATGTACGGAAATGCCCAGCCGCTCGGCAAACTGCTGCCGGCTGTAGGCGCCGCTCGTCAGAACAAGCAGACGAAGGAACTGGATTTCTTTATCGAAGCTTTCGCGGGCCATGGTCCTCCCCCATCCTGGTTTGATTCCCTAAAATCTGTCATCTTTTCATTGTATCAAAGGCCGGAGACGGGGGGAATGGAAAACTTTCTCTGGCGTCGTAATACTTTCGCCATGTTCCGCCGCCGCCGGATGAGCGAGAATGGGGATATGAGAAAGGTATGAATGGGGGCAGACCGAAGGGAATAAAAAAGACCGGGCAGCGTTGGGAAGTGAGGGAACTTCTTCGCTACCTAGTCTTGGTTAATTATTTCGTGTAGAACGCATTCAAATTGTAATTATGGTTTCCATCCGTGCTGTAGCCTGATTTCACAGCTATTCTGAAATAGTAAGCCGTGTTTTCTTTTAAAGACGTGTATGTGCCTGTAATGTCTTGTTCTACCGATTTCAGAGCGATTTGTTTATCCGCGTCATATAGCGAAACTTTATAGATTTGTGCACCGGGAGAGGTAAGGGTGAGTTTAAAGGTTACTCCCTTAACACCTTTTGGTACTACGAAACGAACCCAGTCGACCTGATCTTCTGTTTTTAGTTCGCCCTTATAGTCTCCCGGAGGGAAATCGGCGGCGAAAACGCTGGAGCCTAGCGAGAAAATCAATGTAAATACCATCATAATAGAAAGAATTAATTTAGTGCGTTTCATACAATAATCTCTCCCAGTCATGAAATTTTCCAATATGCTATGTGATTTTTACGCAGAAAACGCAACCCTCAAATTAGTAATATTGGAATAATTAAACATTATCATATTTTTTTGGACTAGGCAATGCCATTACAAAAGTTAGAAGATAGATTCGTTTTCCGTAGCATTCAGTTCGAGAACTATATGAAAACTATAAACCTATTAAGGAGAACCTTCTTATGGCTATTGTTCAGCTGAGTTCGACAAATCCGCAGTTTTCTTATCTCATCCGCAAAAATCCGGAATCCGGCATGCTGCTCAGACCGGTCCGCAAAGGCATAGCTTACGGCTGGTACACCGGCGAGAACACCTTTAACGTGTATTTTAAGGATGCGGACAACGAAATTTCCTACAAACAGCACGACAAGGAAGAATTCGAATACCTCAATGTGTCCCGTTACAATACGCCGTTGTTTCCGTTGAGCGCATGGAACGAATTTTTTACGGCTCCGCTTAAAATCCGGGACGAACGGGATACGGAAGGATTTACGCACACCGTCCGGATTCCGATGATTCATATCGAGATGATCCGGTACATTCATTTTTTTGAAAAGCATCTGCCGGATTTTTCGTTCGAAATCGTGCATCAAGCGCATAAAACCTACTCCCTGACGGTGACGACGGGCCTAAGTCTTTATCACCTGCTGCATGCCGCTAGTGTGCTCTGCTTGTTCTTGTCCACGTTCGGCAACGAATATATCGACATTTCCGATCTTCTGCTCGAGAAGCATATCCGCAGCGTTCAGGTGATCGACGCGCCGTTTTATATCCGCAGTTTGTTCGTGAGGAATTTCCTGAATTCGCGGGAGCGTTTCAAGAAATATAAGGCGGAGCTGGAAAAAACGGACCGCTACGAAATCGATTTCGATTTCGGGGGAACCGGTCATCAGAGGCGGACTTTCATACGCAGTGAGCTCCCTTTTGACAAAGCGGTTCTCGATATCGGGTGCGGGGAAGGGTTTTATGCCATCCCTTTCGCGACGAAACTGGAAGACACTTACTACGCGGTGGATATTGACGAAGAGGCGCTGGAAACGGTCAGCCGCAAGGCCCGGGCCAAGGAACTGGATAATCTCGTTACCCTGCCTTCGATCCGGCATTTTCTCGGCCAGTATAACGGAGAACAAGTCGATGTGATTCTGACGGAGGTCATTGAACACATGAATCCCGAAGAAGCGCAGGCGCTAATTGTACAGGTTTGCGCGGAGGTCGATTTCGACCGGTTTATCATTACGACGCCTAACGCCGATTTCAATCCCTTCTATGAACTGGACGGTTACAGGCACCCCGATCATAAATGGGAGATGGGCCGGGAGGAATTCAGGCAGTGGATCGACGGTTTCATCGGGACGACGGGCTGTCAGGCCGAACCGGTGGCCATCGGGGACGGAGTCAACTCCATCCGCACGACGCAGGGCGTTATTTTAAGGAAAAAGGAGGCATAACCCGTGAACATTCAAACACGCGTCCATACCATTTTCATGCTGGTCGGTTCGACCGAATGCGGCAAGACGACTTTTGCCAAGGAAGTACTCATTCCCGGGCTTCAATTCGAAGCTTCCGATAAAGCGGTGAAAGCCAACATCCAATATTTGTCCTCGGACCGCATCCGGCAGGAAATCCTCGGATTCGATTACGATAAATACGATCAGATTATGCTGGAATCCAGCGGCCAGGCTTTTCAGCTTTTGTTCGAGCGGCTGAAGATGGCGACTTCTTTTCCCGTCAATGCCGAGTTTATCGTGGTCGACACGACAGGGCTGGCCGAGGATTTTCGTGAGAAAGTCCGCGCAGTGGCGAAGGAAAACAACTACAACCTGGAAGTGATCCTTTTCGATTACCGGAAACGGCACGATTATTATGCGTCCGAACGGTCCAAGAAGCTGATTACGTCCCATATCAACCGGCTGAAAAAAGACGTGATGGGCTCGCTCTCCCGCGAAGGTTATACGAAAATCCACAAGGTGCGCGCCAAAGACTTCTACTCCCCGGAGGCAGGGAAAGCTAACGGAGCTTACACAGTCGAAATCCTCGATCTGGATGAATATCTTGCCGCTGTGCTCCCGCAGGAGTACGACTGCATCATAGTGGGAGATGTTCACGAATGTGTGGACGATCTGAAAGGACTGCTGCTCGATTACGGCTTCAAGCTCAGCGGAAATTCACTGGAACTCCCGGAAAAACTGCGCCATACGAAAATCGTGCTGACGGGAGACTGGATCGATAAAGGCAATCATACGAGAGCCATCGTGGAATTCCTGTACGAAAACCGTGAACACTTTCTGCTTGTCCTCGGCAATCACGAAAACTTCGTGTTCAAGTATTTGAAAGGCGAGATCGGCGGCGTGGAGGAGGAATTGTTTCATTCGTATTTCACGTCCGTTGAGACGTTGAGGAAGGATGCCGAGCTGCTGCGGAAATTCAACGAGCTCGTCGGGATGTCTCAGCCGTTTTACCGTAAGGTCGGTACCCGGGGGCCTTCTTTCTACGTGACGCATTCGCCGTGCCGTAATAAATATATCGGGAAGCTGGATGCGAATTCGGCGCGTCATCAGCGTAATTTCAGGCTGGACCGGGAAGAATCTTTCGAAAAGCAGCTCGCTTTCCTGAAAGAAGAGGCGGTGAAGAATCATCCGTTTCACGTGTTCGGGCACGTCGCCGCGAAGAACGCGTTCCGGATCGGAAACAAGCTCCACGTGGACACAGGCTGCGTAAGCGGCAATAAACTGACTGCGGTTAGCCTTTCGTTCAAGCCGTTTTTCAAATCGCGCAGCGCGGAGGCGGCGGTACTGCCGGAAGATCTGCCGGTCCTGTTCCGGGAAGAGCGCAAAGTGACTCTCGGGGACCTGGAGGCCGAGGAACTGAGAAGGCTGCATTACTGCTCCCGAAACCGGATCAACACCATTTCCGGAACGATGTCTCCCGCGGACAAAGACGAAGCTGCCGGCGAACTGGAATCACTGAGGCAGGGCCTGCGCTACTTTGCGGATCACGGGGTGCATCAAGTCGTGCTTCAGCCCAAATATATGGGTTCCCGATGCCAGATCTATTTGCATCGCGACCCCGATCATTGCTACGGCGTCAGCCGGAACGGCTACAAGATCAAGGGAGCCGATTTAAGTGATATTTTCAGAAGCCTGCTGGAAAAATTCGATTCCTATATGGAAGAAAACCAAATAGCCGTGCTCCTGCTGGACGGTGAATTGCTTCCCTGGCATGCGCTGGGGGAAGGGCTTATCGAGCGCCAGTTCAGACCGATCGAGAAGGCGCTGGTAGCGGAGCTGGACTTTCTGAAGGCGAACGGATTCGAAGAAGCGTTCGGCAAACTTGCGGAGGCTTACGCGGTAAGCGGCTTCGAAAAGGATCAGTTCACGATGCCGAAGGCCCGTTTAAGCGAAAAATACGGTGCGAGCGTCTACCAGAACTACAAGCACATGCGCGGTCTGCTGGAGAAGCGGGTCCCTATGGAGGAGCACGAGGCTGCATACCGCACGTATAAAAGGCAGCTGGAGCTTTACGGGGAGGCGGGCGAGCCGGAATACAAGCCGTTTGCGATCCTCAAGATCGTATACGAAAACGGGGAAGAGCAGATTCCGCAGATGACGACGTCCGAGGCGTACGAATTTTTGTCCGGAGATGAATTTCTCCAGCTTGATTTGAGTGAATCGGACAGCTATGAGAAAGCAGAAGCGTACTTTGAGAGCCTGACGACCGGTCTTCATATGGAAGGAGTCGTCATCAAGCCGGAGCTGCCCGGCAGTGAGACCGTGCCTTACATGAAAGTCCGCAACCGGGATTACTTGACTCTCGTTTACGGATACGACTACCGCTTTCCGCACAAATACGCCAAACTCATGAAGCAGAAGAACATCAAACTTAAGCTGCGGACCTCGCAGAACGAATACCTGCTGGGTCAGAAGATGCTTGCCGTGAAATACGGCGATATTGCACCTGACCACGAGGGATATAAGGAAGCGGCGGCCAATGTGCTGTTTGAAGTGGCGAAGGAGAAAGAGATCGACCCGAGGCTGTAGAGCCGTTAACCGTCCTGACGCTGTCGTTAGGGCGGTTTTTGGCGTGGGGCTGTTCAAAGGATCGGACAGCCGGGCTGCTAGCCGCGTGCGGTTGACTACTGTCATGCGAAGCCAAACGCCGCGCGCTAGGAGCTGCATGCGGTGCGAAGAACGAAGGCCCTCGTTCCTGCCGGTACAAACGCGGACTCAACCGGGAAAATAGATGCCGGATAAGCATCCTGCAGTTGTTCACACCGGTTTTATAGTAGAACGCCTGCCTGTCAAAATGCCAAGCAGGTACGGATGCTATGCCATCGGCGGCTCTCGGTTCCAAGCGGACTGCCACAAGACGGCCTTCCGGCGCCGCAGGCTTGTCTCGATATCGATTAGCCGCTGATTGCGGCTTCCCCTATACAGAAGCGCCGGGTCCCGGAGCTCTTCCACATACCGGCCGTCTACCAGCACCTGGCAACGGCTTAGCAGACCGAATTCACCGCTTTCCGGATTTGCGGCGAGTTCTTCGTAAGTATAGCCGCTGTAAATCCAGACGCTGACCGTTCCCGCTTTCTGCCGGAGACGGTCCAGAAATGAACTCACCTGACCGGCGGAAAAGAAGGGGTCGCCGCCCAGAATGGATAAGCCGTCGAGTAGGGGGTTGCTCTGAAATTCGGCGATAATCCGCTCTTCCCAGTAAGTTCCCATCGGCGTGCCGTAATCGAAATCCCACGTCCTGGGACTGAAGCAACCCCGGCAGTAGTGCCGACAGCCGCTAATATAGAGAGCTGTCCGCAGCCCCTCGCCTTCGTTAATGGTTTCGGGTGCATAACCGCAAATATTCATGGACTGTGTTTCACCCGGTCCCTGACCTCGGCCTGCTTGGCCCCGTTAAAGCGAGTCTGGTAGTCTCCGGTCAGATAGCCGGTCACACGACGCAGGCGGCGGATATGTATGTCCTTTTCATGACTGCCGCAAGCAGGACAAACGGCACCGATAATGCCTTCGTAACCGCAAGCGCTGCAGCGGTCGATGGGATGATTGATGCTGAAATAGCTGACCTGCCGGGAAAGCGCAAACTTAATGATTTTGACAAAGGCGGGCAGGTTATTGCGGGCATTCCCGTTCAGTTCCACGTAGGTGATGGCTCCGGCGTTGCATAATTCGTGGAACGGGGCTTCCAGACTGATCTTTTCCGCCGATGTCATCGGATGATACACCGGAATATGAAAAGAATTCGTGTAATATTCACGGTCGGTGACACCGGGCAGGCAGCCGTAAGTTTCCCGGTCCCGCTTGGTGAACTTGCCGGACAATCCTTCGGCAGGAGTCGCGAATAGCGTAAGGTTGATGTTCAGCGCCTCGCTTTTGGCATCGCAGAAATTACGCAGATAACGGATCAGCTCGATTGCTTTGGCGTACACCTGCGGGGATTCACCGTGGTGAGAGCCGTACATCGCTTTCATGCATTCGGCTAGACCGATGAACCCGATAGACAGGCTGCCATGTTTGAGCAGGTCGCCTACGGGTTCGTCGGGATCAAGCTGTTCCCCGCCTTCCCAGACTCCTTCCCGCATCATGAAATCCGATGCTTTAGTCTTCTGGGCGGCTTGAATGCCGAAACGGTGCAGCAATCCGTCAAGGGCAATCTCGAGATAAAGAGTGAGTTTGCGGTAAAAGCCCGCTTCATCCGCCTTACTGCGACGGCCCGAAACGATGCCGTACTCGATGCCCGGCTTCACCAGATTCAGCGTATTGAAAGACAGATTGCCTTTGCCGGACAAACGGTTCCGGCCGAAACGGTCGGCGACAACCCGGGTACGGCAGCCCATAGTGGCGAACTCCGTATCGGGATCGATCGGGTTGTAGTGTTCCAGATTGAGCGGAGCATCCAGATTGGCGAAATTCGGATACAGCCTTCGCGACGAGCATTCTGCCGCTTTCAGGAACAGGGAATAGTTCGGGTCCCCGGACTCCAGATTTACGCCCTTCTTGCATTTGAAGATCTGAATAGGAAAAATCGGTGTCTCCCCGTGCCCGAGTCCTCTCATCGTAGCCGTTAAAACGGACTGAATGACCAACTGCCCTTCGGGGGAAGTACAGGTCCCGTAATTGATGCTGGTAAACGGGATTTGTCCGCCTGCGCGGCTGGACATGGTGTTCAGGTTATGAATCAGACTCTCTGCGCCCTGCATCGTTTCCTGTTCGGTCTCTTCAAGCGCATAACGATAAGATTCGGGGCATACTATCCGCAAATCCGCCCGGCTCATCGAGATGCCCCGTTCGTCGTCTACCGGTTCGTTTTCGCTGAAATAACGCAGCGCCTTCCTAAAATGTTTGGCAAACGACTTGGCCACATAAGGAGCAAGGTCGTGATCGAGCTTATTGGCGGAAACACCGCCGTACTGAGCATTCTGCTGCGATTGGAAGATGATCGCGACGAGCGCCATCGCCGACGAGATTGAGTTTGGCGGCCGCACGCTGCCGCTGCCCGTGTCAAATCCCCGCCGAAGCAGTTTGGCGAACGGGATAAAAATGCAATTGGTCGTCCCGAGAACGTACTGGTCCAGATCGTGCACATACAAATAATTGGCGTCTACAGCTTGTACCAGAACCGCAGGCATCGTAAACCGCCGGGCGTACCATCTGGCATACTCGCTCCCGAACTTACTCATTTTCCCCGAGAAACTCTCTCCGTTCAGATTGGCATTCTCGCGCAGAAGATCAGCATCGCTGCCTTCCATGATGGCGTCTCCCCATTTTTTTATTTCCTCCAGCAAGGCATCCGTGTTGCTCTGGTTTGGCCTGCCTAACAACGACATTTAAATGTCTCCCTTCCGAAAACAGCAGGTTTTTACCGGTAAGAGGTCTCCCGTTCTGATTGCGGGTTTTCACCTCCTTAGACCGAAAACACTACATATAGATGTTTTTGTTTAATTTAGCACACGATCTAGTGTTTTGGTGTCGATTTAATCACAGACAAGCACGGCCCAACCTTCCCCAGGCGAATACCCTTCATTTCGTGTATATTGGAAGATGTACGTTATCACCCGCACCGAAGGAGTGTCGCAGTTGAAAAACCTTCTCGTGACCGGCTACCGGGCGCATGAGCTGAACATTTTTAACGAAAAGCATGAAGGCATTGAGTATATAAAAAAAGCGATCGCGGGCCGGCTTGTCCCGCTTATCGAAGACGGGTTGGAATGGGTGATCACGCCGGGGCAGTACGGGGTGGATCTGTGGGCGTGCGAGGTCGTGATCGGACTCAAGAAGGAGTATCCGCAGCTGAAGCTTTCGATTCTGACCGCCTACGCCAACCCGGAAGAGAAGTGGAAAGAGGATAAGCAGGAGTTTTACCGCGGCATCCTGAAGGGTGTGGATTTCTACGGAGCGGTCAGCAAGCAGCCGTATGCCGGCGTGTGGCAGCTGCAGGCCCGGGACGATCTTCTCCTGCGCAAAACGGACGGCCTTCTTCTTTTTTATGACGAAGAAGCGGGCGAGGGGAGTCCCCGTTTTATGAAAGAACGGGCCCTGAAGAAACAGAACGAAGACGGATACGCCGTCATGATAATCACGCCCGAAGAGGTTCAGGACATAGCGGATGAAGAGAACCGGGCGGATTTTTACTGACGCCGGTCCCGTCATGCCGGCCTTCCCGGCCTTAACCTTGCGGAATCCGCGGTTCTCCCTTGCGGGCAGCCGTTTCGGTTCATTCCCGCCGCATTTTTTCCTTCGGCCTATATGACATTTATCATGTGCCCTCATGACGTTTATGACTACTGCGCGAAAGCGGTTCTCCTTATAATGGGGGTAGAATAGCGCGCTGACGCCCGGGATTTAACCCCGCGTCAGAACGAGGAGGACACATACTAATGTCTCAGACGAAAGTTATGAATTTGAAAAAAGATGTCGCCCCCTACGAAAAAACCGATACAAAATCCAGTATCCGGCAGGTTTTCAACACGATTGTGCCTCTCCTCCTGCTGTGGTATGCGGCTTACGCAAGCCTTTCCGTCTCGTACTGGCTCACGCTTCCTCTAGCTTTAATCACAGCCGGGTTTGTCATCCGGACGTTCATCATATTTCACGACTGCTGTCATCAGTCTTTCTTTAAAAGCCGCCGGGCGAACGATATTCTCGGCACCATTACCGGCGTTCTGACGCTGTGTCCGTACGAGCAGTGGAAGTACAGTCACTCCGTGCATCACGCAACCAGCAGCAATCTCGACAAGCGCGGCACCGGAGACATGTGGGTGCTGACCGTAGAAGAGTACGCCGCAGCTCCCTGGTTCCGCAAGGTCGCTTACCGCATCTACCGCAATCCGCTGGTCATGTTCGGCCTCGGACCGATTGCCGTCTTCCTGATCCAGTACCGTTTCAACCGCAAGAAAGCGAAGCGCAAGGAACGCATCAACACGTATGTAACCAACATTTCCATCGTGCTGCTGTATGCGCTGATGTGCTGGCTGATCGGCTGGCAGGCATTCGTGCTCGTGCAGGCGCCGGTCTTCTTCGTCTCGGGACTGCTGGGCATCTGGCTCTTCTATGTGCAGCACCAGTTCGAAGACTCCTACTTCGAGAAGGAAGACGAGTGGAGCTACGTGAAAGCGGCCGTTGACGGCAGCTCTTACTACCAGCTTCCGAAAGTTTTGCAGTGGATCACAGGCAACATCGGCTACCACCATGTTCACCATTTGAGCCCGAGAGTGCCGAATTACAACCTGGAAAAAGCGCACAATTCCACGCTCCCTCTGCAAAAAGCGACGACCATTACGCTCCGCACGAGCCTGCAGTCTCTCCGATTCCGTCTGTGGGACGAAAAAGGCAAGACGTTTGTAAGCTTTAAAGATGTCAAACATATACTCCGCAGGCCGGGAGCCGCAAGCGATGTCCTGAAGAATCCGAAACCGGGTCTACAGGGCGAATAGTCCCAAACTTAACGGTTTATGCTAAAATGGATGTAAAACGGCGCCGCAGAAAAGGTGAAGAGACCATGCAGAATTGGATTCGAATTTTTCAGAAAAACACCGGTCTCAGTCCTTATGTGTGGGTGGTCTTTTACATCCTTCCTTTTTATTTCATATTCAGTTCGGGTTCCACCCTCAAGAACGTCTTCGGCATCGGCATGATCATCGTGTTTTTCTGCTGCTATGTGCTGTCCGTCGTATCGAAGGGGTGGCTTGTGTATTTCTGGACGAGCGTGCAGATCGTCGTTTCGATCGCGATGGCGCTGCTGTTCGGGTATGTGTATTTCTCACTGTTTCTCGCTTTTTTTATCGGGAATATTCAGAACAAGATCGGCTTCTTCACCTTCTACACCATTCATCTGGTAAGTACGATCGCTACGATCAATTTCGGGTTTGTCACGCAAAATCCGGTCTTCATTACGCAGCTGCCGTTCGTGCTGATCTCCCTGATCGGGGTGATTCTGCTTCCGGTCAATACGTATACGAAGAACAAACGGGATAAGCTGCAGGAGCAGCTGGAGGACGCGAACAAGCGGATTGACGAGCTGGTCAAGCTGGAGGAGCGCCAGCGGATAGCCCGGGACCTGCACGACACGCTCGGGCAAAAGCTTTCCCTGATCGGGCTCAAGAGCGATCTCGCGGGCAAGCTCATCGCCAAGAATCCGAACCAGGCGCGGGCCGAGATTAACGATGTGCGGCAGACGGCGCGCAGCGCGCTAAAAGAAGTGCGCGAGATGGTGACCAACATGCGCAGCACGCGGGTTGCCGAGGAAATGTTCCGGGTCAAGCAGATTCTGAAAGCGGCGCAGATTCCGTTCAAGCTGGAGGGAGACCCGAAGCAGATCGATACCTCGCTGATGACGGAGAACGTCGTCAGCATGTGTCTCAAGGAGGCCGTGACCAACGTGGTCAAACACAGCGGTGCGACGGCCTGCACGATTGTGATCGAACCGTCGCGGACAGACCTCGTCGTCAAGGTGAAGGACAACGGGAACGGCCGGGCGGAGCAGTTCGATTATTTCCGCGGGAACGGGCTGCGCGGGATGAAAGAACGTCTGGAATTTATTAACGGCACGCTGGAAATTCTCTCCGACGGAGGGACCACGGTCGTCATTAAAATTCCGATCGTTTTGAAACAACCGGCAAAGGAGGCGGGGAAATGATTCGCATTGTGATCGCCGAGGACCAGCGGATGCTGCTGGGCGCGCTAGCTTCCCTGCTTAATCTGGAGGAAGATATGACCGTTGTCGGCGTTGCGGGCAACGGCGAAGACGCGCTGAAGCTCGTGCAGGAGCACAAGCCGGACGTCTGCATCATGGACATCGAGATGCCGGCGAAGAGCGGGCTGGATGCGGCCGAGGAGCTGAAAGGCTCCGGCTGCAAGGTCATCATCCTGACGACGTTCGCCCGCTCCGGCTATTTCGAGCGCGCCATGAAGGCCGGCGTGAACGGCTACCTGCTCAAGGACAGCCCCAGCGAAGAGCTGGCGGATTCCATCCGCAGCGTAATGGCGGGGCGGAGGCTCTACGCCTCGGAGCTGGTGGACGAAGCCTACAGCGAGGAGAATCCGCTGACGGAGCGGGAGAAGGAAGTGCTGCTTCTCATCGCCGACGGCAAGAATACGAAGGAGATCGCCAGCCAGATGTACATTACGACCGGAACGGTCCGCAATTACATCTCGGTGATCCTCGATAAGCTGGACGTGAGCAACCGGATCGAAGCCATCACCCGCTTCAAGGAGAAAGGCTGGTTCAAATAAACCGGGCCGGAACCTGCGCCCGGAAGCGCTCATCCCCTGCGATAACTTCCTTTCCGTAAACGTGTGCCTTGTGAGAATGGCGCCGGTGCTGCGGAAAGGTTTTTTTGCATTCCGGCGGGAAAGCGGAAATAAAGGCTCAGGCCGCCTCCGGAGGAGACGGCCTGAGCCTTTTTCTAATCGGAATAACTACCGGCAAACGGCAGCTTAGACCGGCCGGAAAAGGAAGCGGAGGACCGCAGGCGCATCAGGCGGGAAGCAGCCGCATCGCGTTACCCCGTAAATTCAAATGACATGGAGGCCATCGGGGTCCCATTAACGAGAATGCGGACCTCGTGTTCACCGGCGTAATACGTGCGGGTAGTCAGAAGCTTGAACGAATGTCGTTTGGCAAGGGGATGAGCGCCCGGTCCGAACGGTTTCTCGGTCAGCTTGAAACGTTTCGGCGCAAGCGTCCCGTTTTTCTTCCGGTACCCGATTTCATAATCCACCCGCAGGGCCTGTATGTCTTCCGATTCGTTTACAAGCCGGAAAGAAAATTCCAGATTCTCTCCCTCCGCTATGCTTCCGGTTTTCACGTCCAGGGCATGAACCGAGATGTTCCGGATTTCTTCATACCCGAACAAGGAGAGCGCACGCGAATCGCCTTTTCTCAGCAGCGAGCGGCAGCCGTGCTTCACAATCCAGTTGGTGGCCGGGGTTTTTCCATACCAGCCCTTGGCAAGCTCCAGCACGAGTTCAGGGTGGTCCTTGGATATGTCGTTGAGATTGTTGGCCACGCTCTTCCTCACGTATTCCGACGGGTCCTCCTTCAGCGTTTCGAGAATCGGAAGAATCGGACGGGGGTCTTCCCGCAGGGCGGGCAGATTGGAAGCCCACGGCAGACGGGGTCTGCAGCCTTCGCTGGCCAGACGCCGGACATGCTCGTTCTCGTGGCGCGCCCACCGCTTCATATGTTCCAGGGTAAGCACCGGTTCCCGCAGCAGAAAAGGACGGACGGCAAATTCGGAGCTGGAGTACGGAGTGAATGTTTGCAAAAATTCCATAGACAGCTCGTACGAACCGAGACCGTTAAGCTCGATGAAGTCGGGGAAGAACAAATACTCGACTCCCCTGCACTGCGGCGCGACGGCCGTCAGGACTTCCAGCGCTTCGGGATAAGAGGAAGGGAGCGTCTCCGTAAGCGAGCATGTAATATGCCGCATCCGCTGCTTGAACGCCTCCGTATCCCAGTTCCCGTCATAAATGGAGCCGCGGAAACGGTCCCCGTCAAATGAGGGATACTTTTCTTTAACAAGGTTAATAAAACGCTCGAAAAAAGATGGACTATATAAATCTTTAAGAAGTTCCATGACTTGCCCCTTTCCTGATTCAACGACCTGTAATCAACTTATCATGGAATGGTGACAAGGATTGTCAACGTTTGTGAGGTATACTAGAAGCAATTCTTGATGCTGTCTGTAACCAAATCAACATGCAAGGAGCCCAGGTCATTGTCCAAATCCCGAAGACAGATCGAACTGATGATTACGCTCAATACGAAGCGGAGGTTTACGGCAGGCGAACTGGCACAGGAGTTCGGTGTTTCCAAAAGGACCATCCTCCGGGACCTGCAGGAGCTGACCGAAGCCGGTCTTCCCTTATATTCCGAGCCGGGAGCGGCCGGGGGATATCAGATGCTGAGGGAGAAAACGTTGCCGCCCATTTTATTTTCGGAAAATGAAGCGGTCGCGATGTTTTTCGCTTACCAGTCGCTGCGCGATTATGCCGACCTGCCTTTTCAGCCGGAATCGCTCTCCGCACTGAAAAAGTTTACCCACTATCTCCCGGAGGAAACCCGGCAGCGGATTAACGGACTCCGGACGCGTTTCACGTTCTGGACCCCGCAGCGCCATGTGGAAGCGCCTCATCTGGCCGGGCTTCTGGAACAGGCGGTGGAGCAGCGGATCATCCGGATCCGGTATGACGCCAATACGGATGTCGTCTCCAGAAAAATCCAGCCCATCGGCATCTATGCGACGAACGGCTTATGGTACTGTCCGGCCTACTGCTTCGAGCGATCCGAGATCCGTGTGTTCCGCGTAGATCGGATTACCGCCATCGAGCCGGTGGAGGATCAGAGCGGCAAGCGGAACTATGACAAGCTTACCGTCCAAGCCTATCTGTCGCTCTCCGATGAAGAGGGGGCCTCTCCTTTGCACGTTGTGCTCGACAAGGAAGGCGTCCGCCGGTGCAGCACGGAAACCTGGATGGCCGAAGGGTTAACCGTGTACGAGGACGGGACCGGAACGATCAGCCGGATGATCCGGCCGGACTTCATTCCTTGGGCCGCCCGATTTTTTGTGAGCTTCGGCAAGGAGGCGCGTGTGGAGCAGCCGGCGGCTCTCGTAGCCGCCATCCGGGAGCTCATCGCGGAACTCAGCGTGCAGTATCCCGGTCCCGCCTGACGGCGGGCGGACGCCGTAAGCCGTCGGCAGCGCAGCCGGGTTAGCTTTTGCGCGTCGTTTTACGGATTTTGCCCAGTGGCTTGAAATAGGAAATCGCCGTCATGAAGACGAGCGCCGCGATGTTGGCGACCGCTCCTCCGAGCAGCCGGTAGGCGGTGCCGAGAAATTCGGCGTCGCCCAAAGCGGCCAGCCTCATTTCGTCCGCTGTGCGGAACAATTCCGAAAGCCACTGTCCCATGAAGGTGATGCCGAACACGATTAACCGGTTCTACCGCGCCGACCATTCCCGGACCCGCCCGAGCGGAGGCACAGGTCTCGGTCTTGCCATCGCGGAGCAGAACATTCTGCTGCACGGAGGGAGCATCGGGGTACAAAGCGAACCCGGCAAGGGAACGGTCTTCACTGTTCTTCTTCCCGCGTAGAAATCGTCCGTGGGCTTGCGAGTGCGTATGGTTGTCAGACGAAACCGGTGGTGCTACACTTTCCGTAGCGGTTTACAAACTTTACGGATAAAGGATGTCGGTCTGAATGATACTTGTCAGTTCTTGCTTGGCCGGACTGGAATGCCGGTATAACGCGACACACAGTCTGGTGGAGAAGATTTCCGAATTAGTCGACGAAGGCAAGGCCATGATGGTCTGTCCGGAGCTGCTGGGCGGATTCACGACTCCGCGCGAACCGGCTGAAATTACCGGAGGTACGGGCGAGGACGTACTTGCCGGCGGAGCGAAGGTGGTCGACCGGTCCGGGAACGATGTAACCGGGCTTTACGCGAGCGGAGCTTTTAAAACACTGGAGCTTGCCCGCAAGGTCGGCGCGACCGTAGTCGTGCTCAAAGAAAACAGCCCTTCCTGCGGCAGCCGGGCCATTTACAACGGGTCTTTTAACGGAACCAAAATTTCCGGCGAGGGAGTCACGGCGGCTTTGCTCCGCAAAGAAGGCTTCAAAGTGATCTCGGAGGATGAGCTGCTGGAGCATGGCCTGTCGGAATACGTGTCTGTTTAAAACAGGGAGAGTGTAAAAGCGGCACCGGCAGCGGCCGCCTCACATTTAGGGGCCTGACTGACTGTAGCGGCGCGATGCTTGTACCGGATGTTCGAGCGGATCAGGCAGGATCGGACGAATCTACCCTTACAACCTGATCATTTGGAAAGCTTACGCGGGCAAAGACGTGAAGTCTTGCCTGCATGCCGGATAACCTCTTCTCAAAACCTTGACGGGCCTCTATGCCTAGCAAGGTTTTTTTCGCAGATTCATTTTTTGCCCGCAAGGCTATTATAAATAGAGACAGGTACACAGGGGCCAATAAAAGTCAGTGGCGCAGAGGAGAAAATTATGATCCGTTTCGAGAACGTCTCTAAACGTTACGCGGACGATACGGTAGCCGTAAACGATCTAAATCTGGAAATCAACGAAGGGGAATTTTTCGTATTTATCGGGCCCAGCGGGTGCGGGAAAACGACGACGCTGAAAATGATCAACCGGCTTATCCCGCTGTCCGGGGGAACGCTGTGGATCAACGGGCGCAAAGTGAGCGAATACGATATCCACGAGCTTCGCTGGAACATCGGCTATGTGCTTCAGCAGATCGCGCTGTTTCCGCATATGACGATCGAAGAGAATATCGCCATCGTGCCGGAAATGCGCAAATGGGACCGCGCGAGAATACGCGCCCGCGTGGACGAGCTGCTCGATATGGTGGGACTCGAGCCTAAGACCTACCGCTCCCGCAAGCCGAAGGAGCTGTCCGGCGGACAGCAGCAGCGGGTGGGAGTCGTCCGCGCTCTGGCCGCGGACCCGCAGATCGTGCTGATGGACGAACCGTTCAGCGCGCTGGACCCGCTCAGCCGGGAGAAGCTGCAGAACGAGCTTCTGGAGCTCCAGCAGCGGATCAAGAAGACGATCGTGTTCGTCACGCACGATATGCAGGAAGCGATGAAGCTGGGTGACCGGATCTGCCTCATGAACGAAGGCGAGATCGTCCAGCTGGACACCCCGCAGGGGTTTTTACAAAATCCCGCCAGCGCGTTCGTGGAACAGTTCGTCGGCGGGCAGAAGGGGCTCTTCGGCGGCCGGTTGACGCTGGAAGATGTGCTGCTGGAAATCGGCCCGTCCGATTTCCCGACCCGTCCCGCGGCTATAGCCAAGGCGGAAGTGCCACTGGAAGCGGCTCTGCAGCTGCTTGCCGATGAAGAGGTGCTCGCCGTCGAGAAGGCCGGCGTGATCGTGGGCTCCGTCTCGCGGCAGGCGCTGCTGAAGTTCATGGCCGGGCGGCTGAAGGAGGGGGCGCGGACATGAATACGCTGGCCGAGGTTTTCCGCGAGAGGCAGTCCCAGCTTCTCGGCGCCGTGGCGGACCATATCGTGCTGTCCGTCATCGCCTTGTTTTTCGCCGTCCTCATTTCGGTTCCGCTCGGCATTTACCTCACCCGGAAAACCCGCGGAGCGGAAGGGATTATCGGCATCGCGGCCGTCTTGCAGACGATTCCGTCGCTGGCGCTGCTCGGCATGCTCATTCCGCTGTTCGGAATCGGACGGCTACCGGCGGTAATCGCGCTCGTCATCTATGCGCTGCTTCCTATTCTCCGCAACACGTATACGGGGATCAAAGAGGTGGACGCCTCGCTCATCGAAGCGTCCAGAGCGATGGGAATGAACAGCCGCAGGCGCCTGTTCAAAGTGGAGCTGCCGCTCGCGCTTCCCGTCATTCTGGCGGGCATCCGCACGGCCACCGTGCTCATCATCAGCACGGCGACGCTGGCCGCCCTCATCGGAGCGGGCGGTCTCGGCGATCTCATCCTGCTCGGCATCGACCGGAACGATTCGGCGCTCATCATTCTAGGCGCGGTTCCGGCGGCGCTTCTGGCCATCTTGTTCGACCTGCTGCTGAGGGCGTTCGAGCGCATGTCGTTCCGGCGCTTCGTGCCGGCAGCCGGGGCGGCCGTCCTGGTCGTGCTTTTGCTGCTGCTGGTCCCGTACTTCACGGGCGGGAAGGACAAGAATCTCGTGATCGCGGGCAAGCTCGGCTCCGAGCCGGAGATTCTCATCCAGATGTACAAGCAGCTCATCGAGCAGGACACGGATTTGAAGGTCGAGCTTAAGCCGGGCTTAGGGAAAACGTCGTTTGTTTTCAACGCGCTGAAGGCCGGCGAAATCGACATTTACCCCGAGTTCACGGGAACCGCCATCTCCGAGTTTTTGAAGGAAACACCGGTCAGCACCGACAGCAAGCAGGTGTACGAACAGGCGAAAGCCGGCATGCTGAGTAAATTCGGCATGGAAATGCTGACGCCGATGGCGTACAACAACACCTATGCGCTGGCGGTGCCCGCACAGCTTGTGGAAGAGCGGGGGCTGAAGACCATTTCCGATCTGCAAAACGTGCGGCAGACGATTAAGCCCGGCTTTACGCTGGAATTTTCCGACCGCGAAGACGGGTACCGGGGCATTCAGAAGCTGTACGGTCTCCAGTTCGCGGACGTCAAAAAGATGGAGCCGAAAATCCGCTATCAGGCCGTACAGTCCGGCGATATCAATCTTGTGGACGCGTACTCCACCGACAGTGAACTGAAGCAGTATAATCTGAAGATGCTGGAGGACGACAAGCATTTGTTCCCGCCGTACCAGGGCGCGCCCGTGCTGCGCACGAAGACGCTGGAAGAGCATCCGGAGCTGCGCGGAGTCCTGGACAAGCTGGGCGGGAAGATCAGCGACGACGAGATGCGCGAAATGAACTATAAGGTGAACGTTCAGGGAGCGACGGCGGAACAGACCGCGAAGGATTATTTGATGCAGGCGGGGCTGCTGGGGAAATAGGCCGAAGGATTTTTAATTTTTTCGCCGTCTTATGGACGTTTGGGTGTGCGTAAAAGACCTGCCGGAGCAAATGCTCCGGCAGGTCTTTTTGCATGAACTATCCAGGATGTTAATCAGTCCGGTCAGCTTTTCACGAGCTTCAGAAACTCGCGCATAAAACCAGGCAGATCCGGCCAGGCATGCCCGGAGACGAGGTTTCCGTCCACGTGCAGCGTTTCTTCTGTGTAGTTCGCCCCGAGGCTCTCCACATCGAACCGGCAGGCTGTGTAGGCGGTCAGGGTGCGCCCCTCGAAATATTTGTTGTTTTTTAGAGCCGCCAGTACGAGAGCGGCATGACAGATAGCCCCGACCGGCTTGCCTTCTTCGAAGAAATGGCCCACGATGCGGGGAATGTTCGGATCCAGCCGGATATATTCGGGCGCACGGCCGCCGGGGATGATCAGAGCGTCGAACTCGGCCGGATTGACCTCATCGAATGAAACGTGGGATTCGAGCAGGTAACCGGGCTTCTCCGTGTAGGTGTCCCAGCCCTCGAAGTCGTGGATGACGGTTTTAAGCACTTTCTGCTGGGGAGACGCGAGAACCGCTTCATAGCCCTCTTCCAGCACGCGGTAGTACGGGTAATACACCTCTAAAGCCTCGACTGCATCGCCTGCAATGATCAGGATCTTCTTGGACATTCGATCACTCCTACAAGGATTTTAGGCTTGGATCACCTATATCCATATTTTGCATCGGGGGCAACTATCTGTAAAGAGGGCAGACTTCGGTTCTTGCAGGATCGGCGGCAAAACACGTAAGGATGCCGTCAAGCAAACCTTCCCGCAGGCGTGATACACTGTATCTAATACAGGCGGTGTACGAGAGGGGAGCTTTAACATGAACAGACCGGCCAAAATTGCGGTCGCGGGAAGCATCAATATGGATCTGGTCGTTACGGCTGAACGTCTGCCGGTTCCCGGTGAAACGGTAATGGGACGGCAGTTCCGCATGATCCCCGGCGGAAAAGGCGCCAATCAGGCGGTCGCTGCGGCGAGACTGGGCGCGCAGGTGTCCATGATCGGCTGCGTAGGCGGCGACACCTTCGGCGCGCAGATGCTCGAAGGCCTGCGCCGGGAAGGCATCGACACCGCCTTCGTCGGCACGGCGGAGGAGACTTCGTCCGGCGTCGCGCTGATCCAGGTGCAGGGCGGCGGGGACAACAGCATCGTCGTCGTGCCCGGAGCCAATGCCGCCTTGACCGCGGAGCGAGTGTCGCAGGCCGAGGAAGCGATCCGCGGTGCGGACGTTCTGCTCGTCCAGCTGGAGATTCCGCTGGAATCCGTCCGCAGAGCGGTGGAAATCGCGCATCGTCATGGCGTGAAAATCATTCTCGATCCGGCGCCCGCTGCGGAGCTTCCGCTCTCTCTGCTAAGGCAGATCGATCTGATCACGCCTAACGAGACGGAGGCGCTTATTCTGACGGGCGGTGCTGCGGATGCCTCTGCGCAGGACGGTAGGACCGTCTCTGAGAGCATAAGGCAGCTTAAAGAGAGGACGGGCGGAGCGAGCGTCATCGTAACCTGCGGCGGGAAGGGCGTGCTCTACGACCTGGACGGGAAGCAGGGAGGGCATCCGGCTTACCGGGTGGATGTCGCCGATACGACCGCTGCGGGCGATTCCTTCAACGCGGGACTGGCTGTCCGGTGGAGCGAAGGGGCGACGCTGGAGGAAGCGGTCCGGTTCGCCTCGAAGGTCGGGGCGCTGACGGTGACGCGGTTCGGCGCCCAGAGCTCGCTTCCGGCGAGAGACGAAGTCGAGGCGTTCGAGGCGCCGTTCCGGGACGGCCCGGCCTGACGCGAGGAAGCTCGCCTCGGCACTCGCTGTGCCGTAAAGCCCGGCCTGCCGGACAGCGCATCTTGGCGGGCGGCTCCTCCTGACCGCAGCGCTGTAAGACGCTCTCTAGGCACTTTGGCGGTCCCGGCCCGATTCGTTGGCTCCGGCCGCCCCCGAGCCGAGACTGCACGGTCCGAACGGCCGTGCCAAGATTCCGCCCGAAAGGACGAAGCATACCATGAAGCACGAATATGCCGACCGCATCGGCAAAGTGATCGCCTACATCGAGGAGAACAGCTCGCGCAAACTCGATCTGGACACGCTGGCGGGCGTATCGAACTTTTCCAAATACCATTTCTCCCGCATTTTTGCCGCCGTGACAGGCGTAACTCCGGCCGCTTACGTGACCCGCAATCGTCTGGAGAACGCCGTCCGGCTTCTGAAGGATACCGACAGGACGGTGCTGGATATCGCGCATTCCTGCGGGTTTGAATCTTTATCGACTTTTAACGGCGTGTTCAAAAGGCAGCACGGGAAATCTCCGAGTGAACTCCGCAGAGAACTTCAAGACCGCAATTTTTCGTTAGGAGACCGCAAGAAGCGGGAAGAACCCTCCTCCTCCCGCGAGTATGATGAAAGTGCCGGTAACGGAAATCACTTTCTGAGGAGGATTTGGAGCATGAATGTTACGCTGAAAGAACTGCCGGATTTGGAAGTAGCCTTCGTTCGGCATACGGGTAGCTACCTGGAGACGGGGCGGGCTTGGGAGAAGCTCGGGAGCTGGGCCGGCCGGAACGGACTCACCCCGGAGCGCCAGCAATTCATCGGGATTTCGCTGGACGACCCGTCTCTCGTGGACGAATTTGCCTGCCGCTACGATGCCTGCGTCACGCTGCCGCCCGATTTCGGGCGGGAAGGCCACACCGAGGTGAGCTTCAAAAAGCTGGAGGGCGGCCTGTACGGCCGGTATGCTTTTTACGATACCGTGGACAAGCTTGCCCTCGCTTACGCAAACTTGTACGGTAGCTGGCTGCCGGGAAGCGGGTACGAAGCGGACGACAGGTACGGCCTGGAGTTCTGTATGAACGACCCGCTCCGGGACCCGGAAGGCAAAGCGAAGGTGGATCTGTATATTCCCGTCCGGCCCAAAGATTAACTTATTCCGCTGTGAGAAGGTGTGGCATGAACATTCAAG
The DNA here is from genome assembly GCF_058269095.1 of Paenibacillus sp. JNUCC 35. NCBI lineage: Bacteria > Bacillati > Bacillota > Bacilli > Caryophanales > Paenibacillaceae > Paenibacillus > Paenibacillus sp. JNUCC 35. Next base: position 1,151,884 of record NZ_CM177771.1, read on the forward strand.
CTGTATTTGCGCAGCTTCCTGTTCTGGAAACCTCCAGGCTGGTGCTGACAAAAATCGGAGAAGACAACCTCGACGAGGTGTTCGGCATATACGACAACGAGGAAATATTCCGGCACTGCGGCATTATCCCCAAGCATAACAAAGAGACGGTCCGTTCGATGATCGGCCATTTCGAGAGAGATTTCGGCAAAAAATCGAGAATCAAATGGGGGATTTTCCGGAAAGAGGACGGCAGGCTGACGGGAATCGCGGAAGCTTTCGATTTCAACCAGAAAGTCGATAGGGTGACGATCGGCTATTTCCTGGCCGAAGATTGCTGGGGCATGGGAATCGCTACCGAAGCCGTCCGGCTGCTGACCGCCTATCTGTTTACGGAAGCGGAGGTAAACCGGATTCAGGCCGAGGTGATGCCGGCGAACGATGCTTCCAAGAAGGTGCTGATCAAGAACGGCTTCCGCAAAGAAGGAACGCTTCGGCAGGCCGCATTATGGTCGGGCAAAGGAATTGTCGATCTGGAAATCTACGCGATTTTAAAAGAAGACTACGACGCGGCACCGGTTAAATAGAGGGTTTCCGGCATGTCAGGCACATTCGTTCAGGCGAATGTGCCTCTTTGTGTTTTTAACTTTTTATTTTATGAGGTAAAATAAACCTGACACAACTTTTTAACAAAACGGCAGGGAGCGTTCGACGCAAAGTCTGCCGGTCTTCAAAGGAGAGAGAAATGAAGGGAAAAGTAAAGTTTTTGATCGGCTGTTTAGTTGTTCTTGCGGCAATTGCCGTTGCGAGCCCCGGCATGGCTCTGAATATCGTCGTTTTCCTCCTGTCTTTCGTGGCCGCGGGCGGAGCCGCCCTTTTTGTGCACGAACTGGGTCATGTTCTGGGGGCGTTTATTACGGGCAGAAAAGTAATCAAATTCAGTCTGGGGCCCTGTACCCTGTCCATTCCGCAGAAGAAGATCGTTTTTTCGTGGAAGAACTTTTATTATGTCGGCAATGTGCTGGTGGATGTGGCCGATTTCAGGGATGAAGCTTCTTATGAGCGGAACAACAAGAAGCAGTCGGTAATTTTCATTCTCGGGCCTGTTATGAGCCTGGTAACGGGTATTCTGGCCTTGACGCTGCTTAAAAACAGCTTCGATCATCTGGTCGTGACGCTGTTCGGTATTTTATCGCTGGCGATGGGCCTCGGTACGCTGATCTTCTCGGACGGCAGGCTTGCCAAGACGATTTCCGATCCGTACGAATCGCTTTATTATTACTGGAATATTTTATTTACCATTCCGAATGTTAAGGAAGAGAGCCTTAAATTTCTGCTGCTGAAGTCGGAAACGTATCTGTTCGATAAATATATCGGCAACAAGAAGGGAATCACGGAGAAGTTTACAGATCTGTTTGTGCTGTATTATTCGAAATATTTCAGCCAGGTAATCGGCAGAGAACGAATCAATGCCATTGATTTCATGCCGTTTCTGATGGATGATCTCCGCGATGAGTCCGGGAAAAGACACAACAAAATGATCATTTCCCATATTTTATGCGAGGAAGCGATGGGCTGGAGTCTGGCGGGCAGACAGGATGAAGCGGAATCCTTGTACGCGTTTGTCCAGGAGCATGGGGTTACGGAGCCGATCACCCGGCTTAAAGTCGAAACCGTCCTCAAACGATCCGTGGAGCTTGGCCGTGAGTATGCGGAACAGCGCAAAGCGCTTGTGCAGAACAACGTGTTTGATTATTACGAAGAAAAATGGTTGAAGGAACGCGGACTTCCCGGATTTAAGTAAGACCGGATAAAGCGAGTGACAGAGGCTGCCCGCAAGGGCAGTCTTTTTGTAGTTGCGGAGGGGCTGCCCCTCCCTTTTTTCGACATGTTTTTTATTGGGCAGAGTGGGTAAAAATAAAAAGAGTCTTTTTTTTAACCTGAATGAGGATAGGGGGAAATCAATGATGGCACTGACACCCGAGCAGCGAATCACCCTCCATGGCTTTAATAACCTTACAAAGTCATTGAGTTTTAATATGTACGATATTTGTTACACCCGTACCCGGGAAGAGCGGCAGGCGTATCTCGAATATATCGACGAGCAGTACAATGCGGAGAGGCTGACGAAAATTTTAAATACCGTGTCCGATATCATCGGCGCCCACGTCCTGAATATCGCCAAGCAGGATTACGAGCCGCAGGGCTCCAGCGTTACGATGCTCGTATCGGAAGGACCGGTCGATACCGCACCCACGGAATCGTTCGAGGAATCCCCGGGGCCCCTGCCGGAAGCCGTTGTGGCTCATCTCGATAAAAGCCACATCACGGTCCATACGTATCCGGAATATCACCCTGACGAAGGTATTTCCACGTTCCGTGCGGATATCGACGTCTCCACTTGCGGCGAAATTTCTCCGCTAAAGGCGCTGAACTATATGATCCATTCGTTCGACACGGATATCTTTACGATGGATTACCGGGTCCGCGGCTTTACGCGGGACATTAACGGCCATAAATTGTTTATCGATCACGAAATCAGCTCCATCCAGAACTATATTCCGCAGTCCATCAAGGATAAGTATCATATGATCGACGTGAACGTATACCAGGAAAATATTTTCCACACGAAATGTAAACTGCGTGAATTCGATCTTAACAACTATTTGTTCGGCTACACGAAGGACAAGCTGACTGCCGAGGAGCAGGAGGAAATAACGGAAAGCCTGACGCTGGAGATGGACGAAATCTTCTACGGCAAAAATATTTATTCCGCGACGCTTGAGGATGAAGAAGGGGCGAGTAAGTCTGACGCATGAGCCGAGAAAAGCGGGACACGGGGCAGCGGACGGGATGAAAAAGCAGGACAGGGGAAAACAGACGGGATGAGAAAAGCAGGACACGAGGGGATGAAAAGCAGACACGGGACACCGGACGTTCCGTGTCTTTGCTGTTAGGTTGTTGCCCGCGCGCAGAGCTCGCGGTTTTTGCTGCGCATGAAGGCGGTCAACCGCAGACGGGTGTTCTTCTCGCTGTGTCGGCCGGCATACAGCCAGGGTCATGCCGGAAGCGTCAGCCCGCCGGCCGCTGAACACCGTCCGCGAAACGCCACAAAGGCCGTCCGTTGCCGGACGGCCTTTTGCTGAGAAGCGGGAGAAGATTACTTATCCCGCGCGGGAGGCGTACACACGCCGTCGGCACAGGCTCCGTCAGCCGCGCCGCCTTCGTCGCCCAAAATCGTGAGAGGCTTGGATTCGCCGTACGCTTTCTCCAGAGCCTGCACGAAAACTTCAACGGGCTGGGCGCCCGAAATGCCGTATTTGCGGTCGATCACGAAGAACGGAACGCCGGTTATGCCCAGCTCGGCGCCTTCCTGCTCGTCGGCGCGCACTTCGTTTGCATACAGGTCGCCGGCCAGCATTTGCTCGGACGCGGCCTTGTCGAGCCCCACTTCCTCGGCAAGAGAAGCCAGTACGGCATGATCACCGAGATGAAGGGAATCCGTGAAGTAGGCTTTCAGCAGTCGTTCGGTCATCTCATGCATTTTGCCGTGGGCGTTCGCGAAATGAGCCAGACGGTGCGCGTCGAACGTGTTCGTCAGGACGATTGTGTCCATGTGGTAGGTGAGCCCGACGGATTCCGCCTGCGCGACCACATTGGCATTCATCGTTTTGGCCTGCTCGACGCTCATCCCGTATTTCTTGGAAAGCATCACATGGACGCCGTGGCTGATGTCCCGGGGAGAGTTAGGGTCCAACTCGAAACTGCGGTACACCACTTCAAGCTCGCTCTTGCGGGAAAATTGTTCAAGCGCCTGCTCGAACCGGCGTTTGCCGATATAACAGAACGGACACGCAAAATCAGACCAGATTTCAATTTTCATAGTAGGAAAACCTCCAACTTTTTATCTCGGACCGTTTGCACGAAGCAAACAGGGAGTTGTTTTTGTATATCTTGTAATCATTATAGTTACAGATTGTCCGGAAAGCAAGAGGGGTGAAAACAGGGATGAAAAGCAGCAAAGCCAAGCAAGCTATAAAAAATCCGCGAAGGGAAAAATAAGGTTCACTTTTTGCTAAATCCCAGAGAAACAGGCGGAATAGACCGAAAAAGAGGGACGGCTGCAAAAACAAGCGGGAAGAGGCCCCTTGACAACGATAACTGTTACCAATAGAATAACAGTCGTGACCGGAACTGACCATTCCTTGGCTTTCCGATTAACCTTCGGATGAATATATGTCCAAAAGAAATAGAGAACGCTAACCCTATAAAATTTGTTTGGATATAGAGGAGGAAAAACCAGATGAACAGCAAATTCACCCCTTTATTCGAGAGTTTCTCTCTCTCCAGCGGTGTGGAGCTGGATAATCGTATCGTGCTGGCTCCGATGACAAATTTTTCGTCCCACGAGGACGGAACCGTCTCGGATGCGGAGGTCGCCTACTATGAGCGCAGATCCAATGGAGCGGGTCTCGTCATTACGGCTTGCACGTACGTAACGCCTAACGGCAAAGGGTTTCCCGGAGAGTTCGCCGGAGACCGCGATGAGATGATCCCGAGCCTGGCCCGTCTCGCTTCGGCAATCAAGGGGCAGGGCGCCAAAGCCATCCTGCAAATTTTCCACGGCGGCCGGAGCTGTCCGCCGGAGCTGGTGCCGAACGGCGAGATCGTAAGCGCAAGCGCCGTGGCGGCAGAGAAGGAAGGCAGCGTCGTGCCCAGAGCGCTGACGGATGCCGAGATCGAAGGCATTATCCGCGACTTCGGGGAAGCGACCCGCCGCGCCATCGAAGCGGGCTACGACGGCGTGGAAATTCACGGAGCGAACGGCTATCTCATTCAGCAGTTCTTCTCCCCTCATTCCAACCGCCGCGACGACCGCTGGGGCGGAGACGTGAACAAGCGGATGACTTTCCCGCTTGCCGTCGTGGATGAAGTGAAGCGTGTCGCGGCGGAGCATGCGAAACAGCCGTTCGCCGTAGGCTACCGCTTCTCGCCGGAGGAATCCGAGACCCCCGGAATCTCCATGGACGATTCCATTCAGCTCGTAAATACGCTGGCCGACAAGGATTTGGATTATATCCACGTGTCCCTGATGGATTTCTGGTCGGCTCCGAGAACGCTGGACGATAACCGTCCGCGGATCGAGATCATCCTCGAAACCGTCGGCGGCAGAACGCCCGTGATGGGCGTAGGCTCTATCCATACGGCGGACGACGCTTTGAAGGCTTTGGAGTCCGGCGTGCCTCTGGTCGCTCTGGGCCGCGAGCTGATCGTGGAACCGGACTGGGTCGGCAAAGTCGCGGACGGACGCGAGTCGGAGATCAAGACGACGCTGACCAAAGACGATCAGGAGCGTCTGGTCATTCCCGATCCTTTGTGGAACGCGATTATAAACACACCGGGCTGGTTCCCTGTGGTATAAGCGACAGGGCCGGCTGAGATGTGGCTGGCGCGAGCGGTAAACATAGACATAAAAAAGAAGAAGCCATGCTATACGCGGGCTTCTTTTTTTTATGCTTTTAACGGCGGTAAAACAATAAAGTGAACGACCGCCGGGTTCCGGCGATTCCGTAAACGAAGAAAAGCAGCCGGAATTCCGGCTGCTTATAAAAGGAACCCATCCGTTGGCGTACGCATATTCCCGGGTTCTTCCTGTGCCCGCGGTTGCAGCTCAAGGCTGCCGGAGTCACACACTTAACGAGGGCAAGGCGAACATGCTAAGACCCTTGCAGTAGACCGCATTTACACATCGCTAAACAGCACTAAACAGCACTAAACAGCACTAAACAGCACTAGACAACAGCCGCAGCGCTAACGCCAGGAACCCGCTACCCGCTACCCGCGAAGCATCTTCAGATCGAACTCGGGCACCAGCCCTTCCTGCGCGGCCCGACCGAGCAGCGCTTCGATCGCTCCATAGCCGTCTTCGCCGAGATCCGCCGTGAACGAATTCACGTACAAGTCGATATGCGCCTTGGCGACCTCGGGAGACATTTCCTGCGCGTGCTGGAGCACATAAGCCTGAGACGCTTCCGGATGGGCCCAAGCGTACTCCACGGAAGAGCGGACCCATCCCGCCAACGCCTCCAGATCCATCGAACGCTTCGCGATGATGGCGCCGAGCGGAATCGGGAGTCCCGTGTCGGACTCCCACCAGCTGCCGAGATCGGCCAGCAGGCTGAGACCGTAGGACGGGTAAGTGAAGCGCGCCTCGTGAATGACGAGGCCCGCGTCGATCTTCCCGTCCCGCACGGCCGGCATGATCTCGTGGAAAGGCATCACGACGATCTCGCCGACGCCGCCCGGAACCTGCTGGGCGGCCCACAGCCGGAACAGCAGGTACGCGGTCGAGCGTTCGCTCGGGACGGCCACGCGCTTGCCGGAGAGGGACGCCGGATCGGCGGAGTCCCGGGACAGCACGAGCGGTCCGCAGCCTCTGCCGAGAGCGCCGCCGCAAGGGAGCAGGGCGTAGTCCGAGAGGACCCAGGGCAGGGCCGCGTAAGAGATTTTCATCACTTCCGGTCCGCCGGGCCTGGCGGCCAGACTGTTGGTAATATCGATGTCGGCATACAGGACATCGAGCTCGGGTGCGCCCGGGACGAGCCCGTGCACCCAGGCGTGAAAGACGAACGTGTCGTTCGGACACGGGGAAAACGCGATTTTCATAACAGCACCTCCGGTAAGACTGAACTGGCTTTCTCCAGCATGGCGAGCGCTTCGGGAATTCGCCATGCCGCTTTGTTGCGCGGCCCCACCGCGTTGGAGACCGAACGGAGCTCCAGGCACGGGATGCCGCGGGCGAGGGCGGCGCTTGCCGCGCCGAAGCCCTCCATGCCCTCGGCGGCGGCGCCTGGAACCCGCCCGGCAAGCTCCAGGGCATGCTCCGCCGTGCCGGTCACGGTGGAGACCGTAAGCACAGGGCCTGTGCTTACGGGCAGCCCGGCGGCCGCCAGAGCCTCGGCGACGCGGCCGGCAAGCGCCGCGTCGACGGGCACGCGGGCCGAGCCGAAGCCGAGCTCGTCCAGGCTGAGGAAACCCCCGGGCGTCTCGGCGCCCAGATCGGCCGCGAGAATCTCGCTTGCCACGACGAGCGAGCCGACCGCGGCCCGGCCCTCGAAGCCGCCGGCGATTCCGGCGGCTACGACGAGGTCGTACTCGGCGGCGGCGAGCGCCGTCGTGGTGGAGATAGCCGCGGCCACGGGCCCGACGCCCGCGAGCTCCACGCGGAAGCCGGGCGCTCCGGCCAGACCGCGGAGTACGGCGTCCCGCTCGGCTTCGACCGGGGTCATAATCAGGACACGCCTCATGGGAGGCGTTCCGACGGCTGGGGGCCGGGAAGAGGGAGAATAAAAATCAGGGCTCATTTGCAAGATCTCCTTTAAATGCTGATCCGTATAAGCTATATTATAAACCAATGCTTCGCGGTATAAAAACTTTAGCGCTAAACAAATTTTCTTCATGACCCAATTTATCCACATTCACGCACGGATCGGGAAGGACTGGAATGTGCTTTTTCCGAACTAATAGCTATTTGAATCCAATTCGTGCCTTTCTTGTCCCATGGCAGCCGCATTTGCCGCACATCATCCCCGAGCTTACTCTTCAACGCATAAAGGAGACACACATCTTGAATGAATTTATCATCGGCGCTGTTGTATGCATCCTTCTTCTGACCGTCCAAATCATTCTTATCCTTTACAAAAGAAATCTGGAAAAACGGAAACATCATGAAGAGCTTGTCAAAAAGTACGGCCTGCTATTGAAAATTATGCATACCGTGGATGTCGGCACCTGGTCGTACGATTACTCGTCCCAGCGCGTTCCTTTCACATCGGAAGCTCTGTTCAAAATTACCGGCTATCGGGCTGAATATTTCGCTACCCAGCAAGCATGGGAAAGAATTATCCATCCGGACGATTTTCAGCGGTACAGGGTAGCGTGCGATAACGTCAAACAGGGGATTTCCGATTTCAGCGAATACCGGATCGTTCACGCCTGCGGCGATATCCGGTGGGTACAGGTGCGGATGATTCCGACACTGGATGAAACGGGCGGCCGGATTGTCCGTCTGGACGGTGTGGTGCTGGATATTACGGCCCGCAAATCGGCGGAGGAAGCTCTGCTGAGAAGCGAGCAGCGCTACCGTTCTCTATTCGAACATCATTCGGATGTGATCGTGGAGCTGGATCTGCATGGGAAGGTTCTGGATATCAATTCGGCCGCTCTGGAAATTACGGGGAACGGGCACAATATCGCGAACCCGCTGTCGCTTATCGAATTGTTCGACGTGGACAGCCTGAAGCGGATGTCGATGTATTTCGAGCAGGTGGTGCAGGGGACGACCCAGACGTTTGAAATGATCTCTCACCATAAAGAAGGCCGCATGTACCACTGGGATATAAAAATGGTGCCCGTGTATGTAAACGGCGCGGTTACGGGAGTTTTTGTCCTGTGCCGGGACATCACTTCGAATAAACGGACGGAGCAGTCGTTAAAAGAGAGCGAGGCCATGTACCGTCTGATCGCGGAAAACATGACGGATCTTGTGGCCGTAGTTGGTACGGACGGAAAGTTCCGCTACACGTCTCCTTCTTATAAAGCCAGGCTCGGTTTGGACGAGGCTGCCGCGGCGGATTTGTCGCTGTTCGATATCATGCATCCCGAAGACGAGAAACTTGTCCGGCTTAAGCTGGAAGAAATACCGGAATCGGCTTGCGTATGGACGACGCGCTGCCGGCTTATTCACGCGAACGGCTCAGAGCTGCATTTCGACTGTGTGGCGAGCCCTATCCAGAGAGCCGGCGGGAAAGTGGAGAGCATCATCATCGTATCCCGGAACATCACGGAGAGAGTGCTCATCGAGCGGGAGCTGCTGGAGAGCGAAGAACGTTACAGGCATCTGATCGAGCTGCTTCCCCAGCCCTTGACGATGATCCGCGACGAGCGGTTTATCTACGCGAACCCCGCGGGGCTGGAGCTGTTCGGCGTGGCGCTGCCCCGCGATCTCATCGGCCGGAGCATCTACGAGTTCATGCATCCGGATTATGTCGAGCAGGCCTGCAGCCGTGCGCTTGCGATGGCGCACAAGAAGTATGCTCCGCCGCTGGAATACAAAATGGTCCGTTCCGACGGGAGCGTCATCGACGTGGAAGTGACGGGCATCTACGACGGGCTGTCTCTTTCCTCCCTTCATGTGCATACGGATATTACGGTGCGCAAGCAGATGGAGCAGGCGCTCCGGGACAGCGAAGAACGCTACCGCAGCCTTGTGGAGCTGTCCCCGGTTTCGATCGCGCTCTATAAAGACGGGCAGGTCATCTATGTGAATCCGGCTGCGGTCCGGGTACTGGGTGCGGGATGCCCGGAGGAGATTATAGGCACGACGCCGCAGGACTGGCTTCAGCCGGGTACGCTCTTCGAAGAAGAACATGCCATCCCGGAAAGCGGGGCCAGTGCCCCTATCGATCTGGCCATTACCCGGCGCGACGGCAACGTGGTGGATATGCTCGCGACCTCCATCTACGACGCCCGGTCGAAAGCATTCCTCGTTTTCTTCGAGGATATTACGGCGCGCAAGCAGGCCGAAACGGCCCTGGAGGAAAGCGAGCGGCTCAGCCGCAATCTGGTGGAGCTGTCGCCGATTCCGACGATTCTGACCCGAGACCACAAATTCGAATACGTGAATCCGGCGGGGCTGGATCTGTTCGGAGCGGGAACGAGCTGCAGCCTCATCGGCCGCTCGATTTACGATACCGTCCACCCGGATTACAGAGACAAGGTGCGGGCCCGCTTGCATATGGTTTACGAGAGCAAGGAGGCCACCCGCATCACGGAGAACAAAATGATCCGTCTGGACGGACGGATCATCGACGCCGAGGTGGTTTCCATTCCCATCCCGTATATCGGCAGAGATGTCGCCATGACGGTCATGCGGGATATAAGCGAACAGAAGAAGGCGGAAGTGGACCGGGAGTATGCGGAACAGATTGTCCGCGAGAGTAAGGACCGTTATTATATGCTGCAGACGAGCCTGGACCGCTTCTCAAGCGATTTATTCGGGCTTATGAACGTGCAGGAGCTGGACCGGAGGCTCATTCAGGAAGTGCGGGAAATGATCCGCACGGAGAAGATCAGTCTCGTTGAGGTGGACAAGCAGAACAAGATTACGGTCAAAAACGGCAGCCCGGACATTCCACAGCACGTCTGGGAGGAGTTAGTCGAGGGCTGTTCCGACCCGCTGCCCGTCTGCGAAATTATCGACACGCCGGACGGCCATTTGATCCGCATCGGTGAAATAAAAGGAAAAAGTTATCTGCTCTGCATCGGGGAAAAACCTCCTTCACTCGTGTTTCAATCCAAAAGGGTATGGATCAAAACGATTGCCCGCTACGCGAGTGTCCTGTACGACAATTTCAGAGTCATCGAAGATCTGACGCAGGAGCTTCGCGAGTTGGCGACCCGCCAAAAGACGCCTTCCTGGCTGATCCGGCTTTTGTTCAATTTGTCCGAGAATGAAAGCAAGCGTCTTTCCCAGGATCTGCACGACGGGGCTTTGCAGGAGCAGATCATCTGGTACCGCAAGCTGGACGAGATCTCGTCGGACGACGAGGTTCCGCCGGGCCTGCGCGAGAAGCTGGCTCAGATTACGCAGGGGCTGCTCGACGTTATTTACCAGATCCGCATCACGTGCAACGAACTGAGGCCGCCGATGCTCAAGGAAGAGGGGCTCGTGGCTTCTCTGGAGGCCCTGTTCGAATTTACTCAGCTGCGGAGCGACTATTCGATTGCTTTTGACTACACGGGTTTTCACGGTTCCCTGCACGACGACGATTTGTTGATCGGGTTGTATCGAATTGTACAGGAGCTTCTGGCCAACGCGACGAAACATTCTAACGCAGTGAAAGTTCAATTCAAGTTGTCGGCTCACTCCGACCGGATTCATTTGAGTTATGAGGATAACGGAGTCGGTATGGATGTTAGTGGAATGGTGGAGTCCTTTAACAGTATGGGAGTTTACGGCATTAAAGAAAGAGTTCGCAGTATGGATGGCGACGTTGAGTTTTACTCCTCCCCGAACAATGGGCTCGCCGTTTTCATTAACGTACCGGTGAAACAGAATCAGAAATTCGAAATCAGAAATTGGAGTGTTAGGGATAACGATGATTGAGATCTTATTGGTCGACGACCACCCTTCCGTCATGGAGGGGACGAAAATGCTGCTGGAGCAGGATACCAATATGAAAGTCTCCTTGGCTCATACGGCCAAAGAAGCGATGGAGCTGGCGGTTGCCCAGCATTTTGATGTGATGCTGATCGATCTGCACATGCCTACGATGAACGGGATCGATCTGGCCAAACAAATTCTCAACCTTATTCCGGACGCCGTCATCCTGATCTACACCGGCTTTGAATTCAACAATCATTTTAATCTGATGATTGAAGCCGGGATCGCCGGATTTGTCCTCAAAACGGCAAATAAGGAACAGCTCGTAACGGCTGTGCGCTGCGCTCTCAGGGGCGAAGCCGTGCTGCCTTTGTCTCTCGTGAAACAGCTCAGGCGGGCGACGGGCAGCCAGTTTGCGGAGTCGGCAAGCGGCAATCCGGAAACGCAGGCGGTCAACTCCAAGGAATACGAGATCTTGAAAGAGATCGCGAGAGGAAGAAGCAACAAGGAAATCGCCGCATCCGTCCTGATGAGCCAGCGCTCGCTGGAGTACTGCTTGACGAACCTGTTTCACAAGCTTAACGTGAAATCACGGATCGAAGCGGCCATGAAAGCGAAACAGCTGGGTCTGCTGTCCGATGATGATTTTCCGAAAATGGCCTGATAAAAAATTTATCAAGTTCGACATAAACCCAACCGTACACAGCCGTGTTACGGTTTTTTTGTCTATTTATTACCATTAATCCGACAGGGATTTACAAGTTTCCGCAATATTTTTGCGGGTTCCCGCAAAGTTTTTTCGGTTACCACCGCTCTTTTGCGGTTTATGATTGAAATATCTTCTAGGTCTTTTAACCTATGCCGGATTGCTCCGATTTTTAACGCTCCCGAAAAGGAGAATGCGAATTTGCGGGTAAATGCCTGCCTCTAACCGCGGGCGTTTCACAGCGAAGGTCCCGAGCTGAGATCATTTTATACACATAAAGGATGGTTGATTGAAGTGCAGAATCCAAACGGAGTTAAAGATTTGCTGAACAGCACCATCGCATCGATGAGCCAGGTTTTTCCCATCCCCATCGACACGAAGCCGCCCAGTATGCTGCAAAATGCGGTCATCCAGGGCGAGATCGGGGTGTTGATCGGGATTGTTGGCGATGTCGAAGGGAGACTGGTGATCGAAGGAGATATGCAAACGTTCGGTAAACTGGGACAATCCATGTTTGGCATGCCTCTTGAAGGTGAAATGCTCCATAGTTTTGTAGGTGAAATGGCGAATATGATTGCCGGAAATACATCGGCCATCATTTATCAGAAAGGGCACAAAATCGATATTACCCCGCCCACGGTCATGGTAGGTCAAATGCAGCTTTACGGATTCGAGAAGGGGATTTCAATAGCGGTTTCCCTCCAGGAAGTCGGAACCATCCAGATGATCCTTCTTCTGCAGAAAACCGAAGCCGCTTAAGGAAACATACACAACTAATCGAAAATAAAAGGTGGGGGAACATATGGAAAAAACGAGAGTTATACGAGCGCTGTGGGACAATTCCAGAAGAAGAACCGATTACAATCCAGAACGAAATGAGGGAGAATTAACGAGCGAAGAAATTGATGACATTCTGCACGATCTGGAGGCCGAGCTCCGAGTCATTGAAGGGCGCAAAGGCAGGAGGTACGGACAATGAAATGGTACCGCAATCTGAAAACCTCCGCAAAGCTGGTTTCGGCATTCGTGTTCATCGCGATTCTGCTTGTATTTACGGGTTTTTTCGGACTCGTTAATATGAGCAAACTTAACAACAGCCTGAGCAGCATGTATGAGGATAACCTGGTTCCGCTCCGGGTCGTTTCGGACGCTTCCTTTTATTATCAAGTGATAAGAACGGACCTCCGGGATATGAACGATTTGGCGGAAACTCCGGCTCAGAAAGACGAGTACAAGAAAAAAATCGACGAGAACGTGAAGAAAATCGGTGAAAAAATAGGAGCCTACGAGAAAACAGACATTACCCAGAGAGAAAAAGATTTGATTCAGGCTTTTCATCCCGTGTGGGAGAGCTACCAGAAGCAGCTGGAGGATGCCGTCAAAATCAGTTACGGCGATGACCGGGAAGCATTTAAAGCCCTGCTCGCGAACGGAAGCTTCAAAACCAAAGGCGATGAAGTCATGAAGTTTTTCGACGATATGTTCGAAATTAATGTGAAGCTGGCCGAAGAACGCAACGCCGAAGGCGCCGCTTTGTACAAAAGTTCCAGCAACGTGACCTTCGGGGTGATGATCGCGGCTTTCCTGATCTCCATCGGATTGGGGTATGCTATCGCGCGGATCATTTCCCGGCCGCTTAACCAGGTGGTCGGTCTGGTCGGTAAAGTATCCGCAGGCGATTTGACCGAAGTCACGGACATCGACACCCGCGACGAAATCGGGCAGTTGGCCAAATCCGTGAACGAAATGATTTACAGCCTGCGAAGCACCGTGGGCGGTATACTGACATCGGCTGAGAGCGTGTCCGCGGCAGCCGAGCAGATTTCGGCGAGCACGCAGGAAATCGCCAGCGGAAGTGTCAGTCAAGCGGGCGCCGCGCAAACCATCCATGAGCTGTTCAAGGAGCTGTCCACCGCGATTACATCGGTCGCGGCCAGCGCCGAACAAGCCTCGGAGGTATCTTCGGATGCGCTGAATATCGCCCAGCAGGGCGGCAAGATCGTGAACTCGTCCATCGAGAGCATGAACCAGGTCAATGAGCAGGTGTCCAGACTCGAAGAGGATTCCAACAAAATCGGAGAGATTATCGAAGTGATCGACGATATCGCCGAGCAGACCAATCTGCTTGCCCTGAATGCGGCCATCGAGGCGGCGCGCGCGGGGGACCAGGGACGCGGGTTCGCGGTCGTCGCGGATGAAGTCCGCAAGCTCGCCGAACGGAGCGGGGAAGCGACGAAGCAGATTACCGCGATTATCAAGGGCATGCAGGAGAATACGCGCCAGAGCGTCAAGGCGGTCGGCGACGGTGTGGTCCTGTCCCGCCAGACGGGCGAATCGTTCCATAACATTATCGGCATGGTGAACGAGTCGGCTAATAAGGTGATGGAGATTGCCGCGGCAAGCGAGCAGCAGGCGGCACAGTCCTCCGAGGTTATGTCGTCGATCGAGAGCATCTCCGCCGTAACCGAGCAGTCGGCGGCAAGCAGCGAAGAGACGGCCTCGACGGCCCAGTCGCTCGCCGGATTGGCGGAAGAGCTTAACCGGACGGTAGCGGTGTTTAAAATCAGCAAATCCGCCTAGCGAGGCAGGGACCCCAGTCAGCCTGATTGGGGTTATTCTTTCAACGGCGGGAGCCGGATTCCGTATGAACGGCAGGGAGGACCTTTTTATGCAGGGAAATGGGCAGGAGCAATATGTGGCGTTCGGAATCGACCGGGAGCAGTACGCCATCCGGATTTACGATATTCACGAGATTATTAAAATGCAGGCTGTTACGGCCATCCCTAATGTAAAGCCCTATGTCAAAGGGGTGATCAATCTGAGGGGGCGGATCGTCCCGGTCATCTCCCTTCGGACCTTGTTCGGAATGGAAGAAGCGGAGCCGACGAAGGCGTCCCGCATTGTTGTGGTTCATCATCTGGAGGATACCGTCGGGATTATGGTGGATTATGTGAGCAAAGTGACGACCTTCACGGACATTCAGCCTCCTCCGGAGCGGGTGGGCGGCGTGCAGGGCGGATTTTTTACGGGAATCGGTCTTGCGGACAGCGGCCTGGCCGGGATATTGAAACTGGACGAAGTTCTGCTTCACGAATAGGAGTTGACTGGTATGTTGTCCGAGTACAGGGAAATCTTTCTGGAGGAGCTGGAAGAACAGCTTCAGGTCATGGACGGGGAGATTCTGAAGCTGGAGCAGTCCGGTGAGTCCGGGACCGTCATTCAAAGCCTGTTCCGGGCCGCTCATACGATCAAAGGATCATCGGCGGCGATGGGCTTCGAGGAGATGAAGCAGTTAACCCACGAGATGGAACATTTGCTGGACCGGGTTAGAAGCGGGCAGCTTGCCGTGTCCGGTGCTTTGATCGATCTTCTGTTTACCGCGCTGGATATTCTCAAGCAGCTTAAGCGCGACATCGTGGGCGGGGAGCCGTCTTCCGCAGATATTTCGGACTGTGTCCGGGCGCTGAGGAGCTTCGGCGGTGAAGATCCGGGCCTGGACGGAGATAGGCCGGATGCGGGGGAAATGCCCGCTCATCGCGGTAAACCGTCTCTTTCGCTCGATTTGGGGTTAAGGGTGCAGGAGCGGATGGAACTCGGCCAAAAGCTGTTCTGGGTGGACATCCGGATTGCTTCCGAATGCCTGATCCGCGGAGCCCGGGCGTACGTTATCCATTCGGCGCTGAATGAGCACGGCGACGTGCTTCTGGCCGATCCGGAACCGGAAGGTCTGGACGAGGAGGGCCCCGGGGACCTGCTTTTCCTATATGCGGGAAATCAGTCCCGGGAGGAACTGCAGGCGTTCGCGGACGGCCTCATGGAGGTCGAGCGGGCCGTGGTGGAGCCGCTTGGGCAAGAGGAAGCCGCGGTAAGCGGAGCCGGGGCCGTGCGGGATGCGGCGGACAGCGTCGCGGGCGCCGGAGAAAGCGCGGCGGCCGCAGTGAACTCGGCGGATGCAGCAGACGCCGGGGGCCGAGCAGGCGGCGTCATGGCCGCAGAGGAATCCGCAGGCCCGGCGGGCAGCGCCGCGAACGCCGGCGGCGGTGTGCCGGCGGAGCCTGCTGGCACCGCACCGGGCACTGCGCGCAGCGCAGCGGCTCCGGCGGGCGCAGCAGGCGGCCCAGCAGCCGCTGCAGCCGCGCAGCCGCACGCCACGGCACCGGCCTCCCGGCCGTCGGCCGAGGATGCTTCCGCTCCGGCGAAGGCCAAGTCTCCGACGATCCGTGTGAGCGTCGAGCGGCTGGAGCACCTGATGAACCTGGTCGGAGAACTCGTGATCGACCAGACCCGCATTCATCAGGTGGAGCGGACGCAGCGGCGGCGTTTCGCCGACGAGACCGTCGACGAGCTGGGCGACATTGCCGATCATCTGTCGCGGATAATCGGCGATCTGCAGGAAAGCGTCATGAAGACGCGAATGCTGCCGATCGAACAGCTCTTCAACCGCTTCCCCCGCATGATCCGGGACCTTTCCCGCATGCTGGGCAAGGAGATCGAGCTCGTCCTCGAAGGAAAGGATACCGAGCTGGACCGGACGCTCATCGAGGAGATCGCCGACCCGCTTATCCATCTGATCCGCAATGCGGTGGATCACGGGATCGAGAAGCCGGAGGTTCGCACGCTTTCCGGCAAAAGCGCGGGAGGCGTCCTCACCATCCGGGCCGCCCACGAAGACAACCAGGTCGTCATCTACGTGCAGGACGACGGAGCGGGGATCGATCCCGTCCGGATGATCCGTTACGCGCTGGAGAAGGGGATCATCACCCGGGAAGAAGCCGGACAGCTGAGCGATCGGGAAGCCGTGGAGCTTATTTTCCGCCCGGGTTTTTCAACCGCAAGCACAGTAAGCGACGTGTCCGGCAGGGGTGTCGGAATGGATATCGTCCGCAGCCACATTGAGAAGCTGAACGGGCTGATCGACATCGAAACCCGCCTCGGACAAGGAACCTGCTTCAAAATCAAGCTTCCCCTGACACTGGCCATTATCGTGGGCCTTCAGGTCAAACTCGGCGGGCGGACCTTCATCGTCCCGATGAGCAACATCGCGGAGATCGTCCGCGTGAACCCGGATGAGATTCGCAGCATCCAGGGACAGTCGGTCATCGTGCTGCGAAATCAGGTCATTCCGGTTGCCCGGCTTCACGATTACCTCCAGATCCCGTACACGGCGTATACGGGCAGCCACATTCCGCTCGTTATCGTGGGATCGGCCGAGAAACGCCTCGCTCTGGTGGTCGACGAACTGATCGGCAACCAGGAGATCGTCATCAAGTCGCTGGGGCCTTTTATCGGAAAAGTCGACGGCATCGCCGGGGCGACCATTCTGGGCGACGGAAACGTGGCCCTTATCCTGGAGATCGCCTCCATCATCGGCAGGATAGGCGGCCAAAGTTTGTTGCCCTGATTAAACGGCTGATTATTGGAGTCGATGCAGCATGCCCCATACGTGATATCAATAAAACGGCGTACATAATTCTTACCTAACGTTGAAAAGTGAGGTATGGGCTTTTTACGAACTAAGTGGTCTTTGGGTACAAGCTCATCCACTCCCGCAATGATTATGTACGATATTATCGTATGTTAATGCGGTGAATAAGTGAAGAATTTTGCTAAAAAACTGCCGACAGTCTGGGACCGCTTTATGTTAAGCGGTTTTTTTTGTTTAGCAACATGAGAGCCATGTTCCCAGATCATAAAGGGTGTCGGTTCACTCCCATCAAATAACAACAACAAACGCAGAATATGTATTGTCGGGAATCCAACTTCCCGTTTGTCGACATAAATCTGTGAGAGGATAGTCCTATGTCCAAATATACCAGTATAAAGTACAATTAATCCAGATGTTCCAATAATAAGCAATTATTCTTTTTCGCGTACCAAATCCGCGTTTTATTGGAGGAACATCATTCCAAAAAATAGAAAAGAGGTTTGAAACAAATGAAGCTGTGCAAAGTCGTATCAGGAGTGGCGTTATCCTCTGCAATGGTGTTGACTCTTTCTTCCGGCGCATTTGCTCAACCATCGAGTCAGGTGACGAAGGAACCGTCCGATGTTTCTGTAACATTGGACGGACAGACAACTCACTTTTCCAGTTCAGAGATTAAAAGACTGGCGGAATTAAACAATGTCGATCCTAATGAATTAAGGAAAGCGATTGAAAGCGGACCGGATGACGAGGGAAGATTTTCTCCATTTTCAAAGCTTGCTCCCCTCAAAAATAAAGGAATTGCGAAAGAACAGTTAGATAAGTCCAATACGCAAAAGCTATCCTCTACGGGAGAACCTATCATTAGGTCTAAAGCTGAAAAGTCTGCGATAAGCCCTCTGGGTACTGTTACCAAATCAAACCAAGACTCCACGGCATATAATTGGACTGGGAATAAAACAGCGAATGGTAATTGGCCGGTGTTAGGGATTAGTGCCGTCCATAGGAAAAAAGATATCGGCGGCAGCGGCAACAGTCCCGTTATTCCCTTTGGTACAACTTTAGCTACAGACAAAGACATTTGGCTGCCTGACGGTGTCGGCTACAAAAGCTCATTTGATGTAGATGATACAGGCTCTGGTCCGAATAAAACAGATTATTGGATAGATATCTACTATTCTAAGGATACCAAATCAGCAATTAATTATGGCGTCATCAAACTTTCTTATACTTATTCGACGTAAAACTAACTTTACAACCTAGGTGATGAAACTTGTTAAAGAAGAGATACGTCGGCATAGGCTTTGTTATATTGATTGCGAGTGCGGTCTTTCTATTGTACGTTCTCAAGATCGGCCCATTCGGCGGTTCTGCCCACAAATCAGTGGAACAGGCTGCGACAATAACGAGCGAGAAGACCGACGAAAAAAATAGCTTAACCGCGATGGAAGCGCTGCGCCTTGGATATGAGGAGGCAAAGAAGCATACAGAAGAAGAACCTTTGCTTATTAGCTTGACAAGCACGGATAATACTACTGTGCCCCAGGAAAAAAACGATGGTGCGGACGGAAAAAGGAACGCGTGGAATCTTCAATTTGGCAGCAAGAAGGGTAATATTAGTATTACCATGTCGATCAATAATGGAAAAGCCAATGCTAATGTGAGAAAGGACGACAACAATTTACTTCAGAAAGGGCAGTATGCTATTTCCGATATTAAAATTGATTCTCCCGAGGCACTTAAAAAAGCTATTGAAGTACTGGGCATACGACCAGGGGATCCTGAAATAAAGGATGACTGGATCAAGGGATATCATTTTGTTATCAGGGGATTTATTACTGACCCAAACTCCTCCGAAACGCGTTTGCTTCTAAGAGTTACGGGCATCTCACCGAATTCTCCCAACAGTGAGAATGACAGCTTGAGGATGAACGTATTTTTTGATGTCAAAACAGGCGAAATGTTGAACGCATCCGAGATGACTGGTTACGACAAGGAGGGCCGTACTAGCTGGAGGGATATTGAGTCTAAAACATTGAAGACGCCAGGCAATAAGTGAGTAGTGGGAATAACGAAGCAAACGCCTCCTAATTAAATGACGGTATGATTGACGAAAACTTACCGTGCTGGACTCTTCTGAGTAGGCGCACGGTAAGTTTGTCTTGCGAAAAACCGGTTACATTGATAAAAGACGGGACTGGTCTACGTGGGACGTGGGTCACCGATAACGCTCCTTGAATTCGGCCATACAGGGAAGAGCTATGAATAAAGGAGAATGCCAAATTGAGCATTAGATACCCGCTAAATTTTATTTTGTTCATCGTTGTTTTCCTAATAGTTAACCAGTTGTCATTAAATAATGTTTTGAAAATCGCATTAGTCGCAATCATATTGGGTGGTATAGATTACCTATCGTTTAAAACGGGACTTATCGAAAAGAAGGTTCCTGTATATATAGGTGCTGGTTTCATGGTGTTAGTAATCGCAGTAATGCTTTCATTAGGGTAGTCATGTTCGGTAAGGGTTCAGGCAAAGACTTCCTTGCTTCAGGAATTATGGCTTACGCTGCTTATCTGCTGTGCTGCCTGAATGATCCGCAGGGTACATTCCGTTTCAGCCAAGGAGATCGGCTTTAATGCAGCCAAATGGGACTGTTCAATTTGTAACCATGACATCCGTGATTATTGTAACTGTAGTCATTACCCGTATACACATATGCTGTCCTTATTAGCTCCTCGTTTTCTCCCTGCCCTTCTTTTTCAATAGTCCTTTACCGGCAGCCTGCCGGTTGAAGGGCTATTTGTGTTTCCTTTTATCGTCCCCCTATAAAAACGTATACCTCCCCCGAGTAAAAATTTGTATAATAAAAGGATAGCTGTACCGGAAGAGCGTACGAAGGCAGGTTCCTTTGACGTTCTTTTCCTGCATCGGGGGCTGCCGGGGGACTTTGAAACGTGCCGGGACAGATGACGTATGAAACCGTGTTTCATTTTAACGAATTCAGGTATACTTACTTACTGCCGGATGAACAGAACAGAGGGAGGGAAGACCGTGAAGCTTTTTAACGGCTATTACATAAAAAAAGGCAGACAGTACATAAAAGAAGGAAATTTCGCGAAAGCGCTTGAGTATTACGAAAAAGCCGATTACGGCAAGCTGGACACCGCCGAAAAGATTCGAGTCGCGGAGGTTTATCACGAGTGCGGGCGTACGGAACACGCGCTGTCTCTCCTGGGAGATATTATCGGGAGGGTGAGTTCGGATCAGGCCCATGAGCGGCGCGCGCATATTTTGCAGGAAATCGGCCGGGAAGATGAGGCCATGCGGGATCTGGACGAGGCCATCCGGCTCAATCCCGAACCTTACATGTACTGGTATACGAGGGGGATATGGCGCAAGGATTTTCAGGATTACGAGGCAGCGGCCGCCGATCTGGAGGAATGCGTCAAGCGCGAGCCCGAAGATTCCGTCGTATCGAGCTACTACGAGCTGGGCATGTGCTACTGGCGGATGGAAGATTACGGGCGGGCCGAGCAAACCTTCCGTAAAGTGTTGTCGTATCCCGACCGGGACATTCCCATTTTCCATTACAGGCTTGGAAAAACGCTGGAGAATCTGGGTCGGCCGGAAGAAGCCGCCGCTTCTATGCGCAAAGCCGTCGATCAGGTGATCGAATGGGAATACATATCGGATAAGGGGCAGCGGCTTGTGCTCACCCGGACCGGCTACGGCGCGGGAGCTTTCCGGATTTTCATGGAAGAGGCGGAGCGCACCTGCGGATTCCGCAAGGATCTGGCGGGTCTGTACGCCGGGCTGAAACGGTACGGGGAAGCTTTGGAAGAAATCAACCGCGCTCTTGAAGCCTACCCGGACAACGACGGTTTGCATCTGCAGCGTGTGGCGGTCTACCGCAGTTCGGGGCGCTGGGAGGACGCGGAGCGCGAACTGGATGTTCTGGAGAAAGGGCGAGATGTGGAAGAGCGCGTCCTGTGGATGGAAAGAGTCCTTCTCTACCGGGCGCAGAACCGGGATTCCGAAGCGGTTCCCCTGCTTCACAAGCTCTACGAGCAGGATTCCGGGAATCCGATCGTCTGCTACTGGCTGGCGGACGCTTACCTGGATCTGGGCCAGACCGAGAAAGCGCTGGAATTCAACAAGCGCCTGCTGGAACTGGAGGACGACGATCCTCTTAACGAGCAGCAGCGGGGCTTGATTCTGGAAGAGACCGGCGCCTACGGGCAGGCGGCGTCCGCTTACGGCCGAGCGATCGCGATGCAGGACCGGGCGGATTTCCGCATGAAGCGCAGCTATGCTTATTTCATGGACTCCCGCTTTGACGAGGCCCTGATGGATCTGCATCATGCGGCGGAGCTGGAGCCCGGCATTTCCGAAGGTGCCGGCTACCATCATGCGATGGGCCGGGTGCTTGAGGAGATGGGCCATCTTGACATGGCCATCGCTTCGTTTACGAAAGCGATCGACATTCAGCCGGAGCATGCGGCGTATTACGAGAGCCGGGCGAAGTGCTACCTCACTCTGCGCGAGCTGGAGAAAGCGGAGCTGGACTGCATCGTCGGCTACGATAAGGATGCCTCCTACACGGATCTGATCAGTCTGCGGGGCAATGTGCTGTACTTGAAAAAAGAGTACGCCGAATCACGCAACCTCGCCAGCCAGTTTTCGAGACTTCATCCCGACAGTTCTTCGGCTTTTTTCAATCTGGGTATCGTCTGTTTCAAGCTGGAGGGGGAAGAGGATGCGGCACGCAACGCTTTCGACCAGGCTCTGGCTCTGGACCCGTCCTACGGCGCCTGTTATATTTACAAGGCTTATCTGGATTACGGCCGGCTGGATTTCCGGGAGGCAATCGAGAATCTGGCCAACTGGAGCCTGTTCACGTTCCCGGAGCTTTCGCTGGAGGAAAGGCTGGAGCATCTGGAGGAGCTAGACGGGCTGAACGAAACGGTGCTGGAAGGAGCGGCACGGCGCATTACCGAGTTGTATCAAGGACACGTGTATCTGTCTTAAATGCGTCTGTGTGTTTCAACTTGCGCGAGGCTTGTTATATAACGGAAAGAGGAAAAAATTAGGAGGGATTGTTTTTGCAGCCGGTTCATCAGCCTAATGATTTGATCATTTATCCGAGTATCAAAAAAACGATAGGGCTTGTTTTGGCCGCACTCGTTTTTGTTGTTCTGGGCGTCGTGTTTATAGGAGCGGGGCAGTCGGAGGAGGAGCGTTCCCTGGGGCTTGTAGGGATCGGGGGAGTCAGCGTCGTCTTTTTCGGGGCGTGTCTGGTGTATCTGGTTTACCGGCTCTTTAACCGGAAGCCTTCTCTTATCGTGAACGATGAGGGAATTGTGGACCATTCGTCGGCTATCGGCGGGGGCGAGCTGAGATGGGCGGATATCGAGGAGATTATGCTGTACGACTATATGGGCCAGCGGTTTATCGGCATCCGTCTTCACGACACGGAAACGTACCTGGCCCGGCAGAGCGGTTTCAAGAAAGCGCTCATGAAAGCGAATCAGGGGCTGGTGCAAGCTACGGTCAACATTACGCAGACCGCCGTGAAGATGCCTTTGGAGGAGCTGTACGGGCTGATGATGGAAAAATGGGAACGCGACCGCGCCAGTGCCTAAAAAAGACCGGCCGCACCCGTGACAATACATAGGGCACGGACGACGGCAGGCAGGCGCGCCGTACGCCCGGCAAACGCCGAAAGGGCGCTCTCCACGGAAAATGGAGAGCGCCCTTTGTCCGATCAGCCGCGCAGGAGCGACTCTGCGCCGTCGACGTAGATTTCCGTCCCCGTGACATGGGAGGACTCGTCGGAAGCAAGGAAGAGCACGAGATCGGCCACCTGCTCGGGCTTTCCGGGCGCGCCCTTGAGCGGGTGATCGCCTTCCGGGAATTCGACCGGAATTTGAACTTCCTTCAAATCGTCGGTCGGATACGTGTTATCGTCGATATTCGTGTCGATTGCGCCCGGACAGATGGCGTTTACCCGGATTTTGTACCGGGCAAGCTCCAGGGCCGCCATTTTCATAAAGGCTACCTGACCGGCCTTAGTCGTGGCATAAGTAGAAAAACCGATATTGGAAAAGACGCGGTTGCCGTTAATGGAGCTCGTGATAATTATGCTCCCGCCCTTTTCTTTCAGATGAGGAATCGCGTATTTGACGGTAGCGAACGTTCCGCGCAGATTGATGTGAATCGTCTGCTCCCATTCGTCGATTTGCAGCGTTTCGATCGGAGCTTTGGTTCCGTTGATACCCGCATTGGCGAACACAATATCGATGCCGCCGAATCGGCTGACCGCCTCTCCGAACCCCTGTTCGATCATCTCCGGTTTGGAAATGTCGCACTCGATCACAAGAGCCTCTCCGCCGGCGCTTTCGATGGCTTTTTTCGTTTTCTCCGCGTTATCGGGGGTGCGGTCCAGCATGACGATCCTAGCCCCCTGCTGGGCCAAACGGATGGCCGAAGCTTTGCCGATTCCGGAGCCGCCGCCCGAGACGACGGCCACTTTACCTTCCAAACGTTTATCCGGCATGTGTATGCCCTCCTTTTCAGCGTGAGTTCCGCCTGTTCGTAGATCCGAACGGGATAGTAGAATGAGATAAATCCTTTAAGGAATTACCCTCACGCCGGGCGGAGTGAACCAGTTAATGGTTCAGGGCCTCGCGGATGCCGTTCAGGTAGACGATGCCGAGGGCGCGGTCGTAAAGCCCGTAGCCGGGCTTTCCCGTTTCGCCCCAGATCATGCGGCCGTGGTCGGGCCGGAGAGGACCCTGGAAGCCGACTTCCTTGAGAGCCTTCATCACTTCCACCATGTCGACGGACCCGTGCTCGGAGAGATGGGATGTTTCGCAGAAGCTTTTGTCCCCGATCCGCTTGATGTTGCGGGCATGGACGAAGTGGATGCGCTTCTGGTGCCCGAAATGACGGAGCATGGCCGGGAAATCGTTGTCTTTATGGGCGCCCAGCGAACCGCTGCACATGCACAGGCCGTGATTCCGGCTGTCGTAGAGTCCGAGGAAACGGTCGAGATTCTCCCGGTTCGTAATGATACGGGGAAGCCCGAAGATCGGCCACGGCGGGTCGTCCGGGTGAATGGCCATTTTGATGCCTTCTTCGTCGGCGACCGGCATGATTTCCCGGATGAAATAAGCGAGGTTCGACCAGAGCTTCTCTTCGTCGACATTTTTATAATGGTCGAAAAGGGTTTTGAGCTGGTCGTCCGTATAGCTTGTATCCCAGCCGGGAAGTTTCAACTCGCCTGTAAGCGGATTCATTTTCTGCGCGACTTCTTCTTCGTAGATGAGGGCGTTGGAGCCGTCTTCCAGCTCATAGTTGAGTGAGGTGCGGGTCCAGTCGAAGATCGGCATAAAATTGTAGCAGACGGTATCGATGCCGGCTTTGGCCAGGTTGCGCAGCGTTGTTTTGTAGTTGTCGATATAAGCTTGGCGCGAAGGAAGGCCGAGCTTAATGTCCTCGTGAATGGGTACGCTTTCAATTACGTCCAGGCGGAGACCGTGATCTTCGATCGTCTGCTTCAAGCGGGTAATTTTGTCGAGCGGCCATGTTTCTCCGACGGGAACATCGTAGATAGCCGATACGATTCCGGTCACGCCGGGGATTTGACGGATGTTCGTTAAGGTTACGGGGTCGTTCTCGCCGAACCAGCGAAAGGTCATCTTCAAGGTGATCATCCTCCCATAAAGTTTCGAGGCCGGGGCCCCGGTGCTCGGTGCTGCGGGAATCTCCCGCTTTATCCTGCCGACGCTGCATGCTGTATACGGAATGCGGGCGCCTGCTCTTGCATGCTTAAGAGGTAAGGCATCCCGAATCCTGCCGCTTGCGTCCTCAGTCGGTGAAATAGTTGGGAAACTGCTCCCGGAGCTGCGGAATCTCATGATCGAGGCTGCCGAGATGCTGTTCCAGCAGCTGAACGGTACGCGCTTCGTCTCGCTTTTTCAGGCTGTCGAACAGCTCCAGGTGCTCTTCGACCAGTTTCCGGGTCAGCACCAGTTCTTTCATGACCAGGTATCTGAGACGGTTCAGATGGCCTCGCATATGGTAAACCACTTCCAGCAGGGTCGCGTTGCCGGTCAGCTCCAGGATGCACTTGTGAAAAGCCTCGTCCAACTGGAGGAACTGAATCACATCCTGATGCTCCGCCGCCTCGCTCTGCTCCCGGAGGATACGGCTGATCTGTCTCTCCGCCTGCACGAACTTCTCGGAACTGTCCCAGCTTCCGGCTGCGAGCTTGAAGGCGCTGCTTTCGAGGCTGAGCCGCACAAAGCTGCTTTCCTTCACTTTGGATTCCGAAATGCGGGCGATCTTCTTATGCCTTTGGGGCAGCACCTCGATCAGATGCTCCGTTACAAGAAGCTGGAACGCGTCGCGGATCGGAGTCCGGCTGATCTGGAACGTATCCGCGATTTCACTTTCGAAAATCGTTTGCCCGGGCTCCAGCTTTAACGTAATGATGGAGTCCCGCAAGGCTTCATACGCTTGTTCGCCCAGCGACTTGCCGCTCGTGATGAGGGGGATTTGCCGGGTAGACGCCATAGAACTCACCTCCTTTATATGAGAGTCGGATTAAAATAAGTATACGTGTATACACGTATACGCGTCAATGAAAAACGATCCAGATGCTGGAAGGTTACTGATTACTCGATCAGGCACTGATAAAGAGAAGGCCTTCACCGCTTGCGGGGATCGGCCTGCATGGCAGGAAGCGGTTCGGTCCGCCTGCCAATCTATGATCGGCCGGGAACCACATGGTCAGGGCCAGCCTTCCGGCGCGCGAATCACGAGCCAGCGTTCCTGCAAGGCATGGCGGCGCTCAAGCCTGGCGCTCCCGCAGCCCGGCGCCAGGCTCTGAAGCGGAACTGCCGAGTGTCTGGGCGTCTGCACCGCTTGCCGGGATCGGACCGGCTGCATCTGACCTGCCCCGGAGCCTCGCCCCATCCCGCATCCGCCACCCCAAAAAGCAGGTCCTCCGCTATCCGTCCGCATGCTCTGCCGACGGATAACGTGAGGGCCTGCTTCTAGGGCCGGGCTCGCGGTGCGGCTCTACTGCGCCTCGCGGGCCCACTCGGCCAGATATCTCCTGTGCTCCTGCTGCTGCCGCTCGCTGACTTCATGGCCGGAGAAAGGATGCACGTCGATGTGCTTATCCCCTTCGATCCGGTTGTAAGCGGCGAAGATGGCCTCCGGCCAGCACACCATATCCTTGAGCCCGACGGTCATCCGGACAGGCACGCGGATGCGGTGGGCCAGGTTCATCATATCGAAATGGGCGAGCGTTTCGAATACCGGTTCCAGCCGGTCCGGGTTCCGCTTGATAAAATCGGCGGCTTCCTTCAGGGAACCGACCGAGTTCAGCACGCCGAAATCCATGTGGCACATGTTCGGGATGTCCGCAACGATCAGCGACACTTTCTCGTGAAGCGCGCCCGCGATCAGCGAGAGGCCGCCGCCTTGGCTGCCGCCCACTACCGCGATTTTGGACGTCCGCACTTCCGGCCGTCCGGCGGCCCACTCGACCGCTTTGTACGCATCCAGCGTAACCGCCATGTAATAGCAGCGGTCCTTGTCGAGGATGTTCTGCGTCATCCAGCCGGTGCTGGTTCCTCCGTCGTAGTCGAGCCGGTTTCCGGTTTCGCCTCCCTGGCCCCTCACATCGACGGCAAAAACGGCAAAACCCTGCAGCAGCCACGCCGCATATCGTTCCGGCAGGCCTTTATCGGCCGTATATCCCGGGAACATAACGAGACAGGGGTAGCTCTTCTTTTGCAGAAAAGAGGGGACGAGAAACCAGCCGTGGATAGGGGTCTCGTCAAACCCTTCGTAGGTAACGTGATAAGTATCGACTCCGTTCATGAGCGAGTCTCTCCGCTCGACACGGGCGTTGAGGGGCTTGCTTTTGAAAAGGTCCAGCTTCTTGTCCCAGAAATGATCGGCTGCGGACGGGTCCAGCGTCAGCGCGGGCTTGTACTGATGAAGAGTATGAATTCTTTTCTCGACGGCATTCATTTCCTAATCCTCCAGCAACTATGAAGTTTTATTCCATTTATTATAAACTCGCCAAGTGGAAAACACACGATGTTTTTGTGTGCGGAAGGACAGGAAGAAGCGGGCGGATTTGTAAAATAAGGTTGTAACCGGAGTCAGCCGTAACTAAAATGATAGAAAAGCATAAATCCTATACCGCATTATGAAGGAGAACGCCTGCCATGACTACGGATTCGGTCAGCATCAGACCCGCAACGGCGGAAGATACCCGCCAGCTTCACGATCTCATGATCCAGTATATCGTCGATTTCTATAAAAGGCCCCGTCCGGATGAACGAGAACTGGTTAAGCTCATTGATCATCTCCGGGAGAATCCGTCCGCCGGTCTGCAGTTTGTAGCGGAAAAAGACGGTACGCTCGTCGGCTTCGCGACGCTGTATTTTTCGTTCAGCACGCTTCAAGTCAAGCGGACGGCCGTGCTGAACGACCTTTTCGTCGATGCTTCGGCCCGTGGACATAAAGTCGGAGAGCGGTTGTTCCGCTCGTGTCTGGCCTATATCCGGGAGCAGGGCTTTGCCTACATGACGTGGGAAACGGCCAAAGATAATACGGCCGCCCAGTCGTTGTACAACAAAATGGGCGGGCATGTCTCTACGGACTGGCTCGTGTACGAGATCGAGTAAAACGGACAGCAGCCCGTCCGTGATGGACAGGCTGCTTCAAGCGGCCGGTTAAGGCGCGCTTACCGCCGGCGTGTCGTACCGGATAGGCCGGAACGTGCCGGATGCTGCCGATTCACGGGCTTGGATGCACATCAAGGCGCTTAACAGGCCGTCGTCCATCGTAGCGACCGGTGAAGCGGCGCCCCGCATCAGCCCGGCGAAATTGGCCGCAAGGGCGGAGTCGCCGCCGAAATGATTGTCGCCAGCCCCGATCTCGTAAGTCTCCACACGGGGGGTGTGGTGCATGAACACTTTCACCTGGCTCGTGTAGAAATCGAACTCGACGGTACCTTTGTACCCGAGGAAACGAGCTCCTCTGGAGGCGGCCGCCCGGCGGGCGAAGAAATTTTGCGAATACGACACATGCATGCCCGATTCGTAGCGGATCAGCGCGCTGCCGGAATCCTCGTTGCCGGTATCTTCGGCGTATAAGCAGTATTCCCACGTCTCCGGGATATCCTTGGAGGGGAACGCCGTGCTGTCCGGGCAGGTCCGCTTCTCTTCGCAGTCGGCGCATTTCAGGCCCGCAGGTTTCGTCCCTTTGAAAATTTGCTTGGACGTCATGGCGGCCACATCCGTCGGAGCGAGGCGGAGAACCGAATTGATATAGTCGAAGTCGTGTGTCGCCTTCTGGAGGAAAAGTCCGCCTGTTTCGGCTTCGTCCCGGTACCAGTTCTGGTAATACACCGCCCCGTACGGCACGTTATTTACGGCCTGCACGTGCTCGACGGTGCCGATTTTACCGGAGTCGATGATTTCCCGGACGAAATTGACGATGGACGTGACCCGCAGGGGGAACGACACTACGACCGGTGAACGGGAGGCCTCGTAGCCCTGTTTCAGCCGGAGCAGATCCTCCATCGTTGTCGCGACAGGCTTTTCCAGATACAGCGGCAGATGGCGGGAAAGCACCTTGAGCGCCATGGGCGTATGCAGGGAACAGCGCGTTCCGATCAGAACGCCGTCCAGCCGCTCGTTACCCAGCATCTCGTCGGCGGATGCGTAGAAGGAGATATCCTCCCGTCCTTTTTCACGGAACTGTTCCCGAAGTTCCCCGAGACGGATATCCGTGATGGCGGTTATTTTGCAGTCCGGGTCCTCCTTCATGATCTCCGACGCAACGTGGCTGATGCGGTCGCCGCAGCCGATTATTCCCAGGTTCATAGAAGCTCCTCTTTTCTGAATCGCATTTGGTAAAGGAATAAAATCCATTACGTTCAGTATAAAAAGGGAAGCCTTCTTTTTCTTTGTCCGAAGGGCCGGATTTTTTGTC
Source organism: Paenibacillus sp. JNUCC 35 (assembly GCF_058269095.1). NCBI lineage: Bacteria > Bacillati > Bacillota > Bacilli > Caryophanales > Paenibacillaceae > Paenibacillus > Paenibacillus sp. JNUCC 35. Next base: position 1,181,176 of record NZ_CM177771.1, read on the forward strand.
CCTTTTAGTTCAGAACGGTAAGGGAGGCGAGAGAGGTGGAGGAGAAAAAGAAGGAGCCGCGCGAAAAGCCCGGTGCCCGGGAAGTTCAGGCTGCCCTGGAAAAGCAGGGGAACCGTGGAACAAGTGAAAACCGGGAGCAGGAGAGCGAAGATCAGGAGGAGCAAGCCCGGGAAGCCCGGCTTAACCGGATGCAGAGGACGCACCTGGAGCAGGTGATCCGGATCGGCAGCATCATCACGATGTATTATTTCGAGCATGGGAAGGACTACGTGTTCCGGGGAGAGCGGCATAACTTCTGGGAGTTTCTGTACGTGGACAAGGGAGAGATCGAGGTTGTGACGGACGACGCCGGGCATGTCCTCAAGCAGGGCATGGCTATCTTCCACGAGCCGAACGAATTTCACAGCTTCCGGGCCGCTCCTGGCAGGGCGCCTAATGTTATCGTGCTGACCTTTGACTGCGATTCTCCGGCCATGAACGTTTTTGCGGGCGGGGTGCTGAGGCTGGAGGACGAAGAGAGGGATCTGCTGGCCCGGATTGTCCAAGAAGGGGAGAACGCGTTCGAATTTCCGTTCGAGTATCCGCTGAAGCGAAGAGAGAGGGCTCTGCCCGGTTCCGAGCAGCTGCTGCGCTGCTATCTGGAAGCGTTCCTGATCCGGCTGCTGCGTCAAGCGCCGTTTGACGAGAAAGCCTCTCCCGCCCAGCTGTCATCTCCGGCAAGACAGAAGAATCAGGAGGAGCTGGCGGCCAAAGTGATTGCGTTTATGGAAGCGAATGTGGAATCTCCCGTCACGCTGGATGAAATTTCGCGTCATTTTCATATCGGCAAAACGCTGCTCAAAGAGAGTTTCAAAGCGCAGACCGGCACAACCATTATGAAATATTGGAGCCGGATCAAGATCGGACAGGCCAAGCTCCTGATACGGGAAGAGACGTGCAATTTTACGGAAATCGCCGGCCGGCTCGGATTCGGGAGCGTGCATCATTTTTCCAAAACGTTCAAGAAAGCGTCCGGCATGAGTCCGTCCGAGTATGCCCGTTCCGTGAAAGCGAGAATGGGGACGGGGGACGGCCGGGCGTAAGAACGATTCAAACACAGCAGGGAGGCTCAGCGATGGGTACACAAGCCAAAACAAACGCTTGCCGGATGCTCGACAAGCTCGGTATCCTGTATACTCTTCACGAATACGAGTGGGACGAAGATCAACTTGATGCGGGAACCGTGGCGGGAAAAGTAGGGATCGGAATCGACAGCATGTATAAAACCCTGGTTTTGCGCGGGGACAAAACCGGGGTTCTGCTGGCCTGTATACCGGGAGACAAAGAGCTTCACCTGAAGGCGCTCGCTTCGGTAAGCGGCAACAAGAAGGTGGACATGATCCCGGTGAAGGAGCTGCAGGCGCTGACCGGCTACATACGGGGCGGGGTATCTCCGCTCGGTATGAAAAAGAACTACCCGCTGTATCTGGAGCGCGCGGCGCTTGCGACCGAGCCGGTCAGCATTTCGGCCGGACGCCGGGGGCTGCAGATTTTCCTCAGCGGGAAGGACCTTGCGGCGGCGGCGGACGCCATCCCGGCCGACATCACGCACTGAGGAGCGTGAAGAGCCCGGCGGGACAGGAGCTTCCCCGGAGATATTCTCGCGCGCCAAAAGGCCCGCCAGCTTGAATGCTGGCGGGCCTTTCCGGCCTGCACGCAAGGTGCGGGCCGGCCGGTTTCCGCTACCGGAGAGCGGCGGCCTGCGGCTGCTTACTTAATCGTTTTCGGCTCCGGATAGTCGACTCCGAGCGTATCCACCGTGACCTTCTTCATCGCCGGCGGAGTTTTGGGACGGTCGTTGGCTTCCGTAGGCTGGTTGACGATCTCGTCGACCGCCTCCATGCCTTCGGTTACTTTGCCGAAGGAAGCGTACTGTCCGTCGAGATGCGGAGAGTCCGCTACCATGACGAAGAACTGGGAGCCGGCGGAGTCCGGATCCTGGGCGCGGGCCATCGAGAGGACGCCGCGGGTGTGCTTCAGCTCGTTCTTGAAGCCGTTGGAGGTGAACTCGCCTTTGATGCCGTAGCCCGGGCCGCCGGCGCCGGTTCCGTCAGGGTCGCCGCCCTGGATCATGAAACCGGGGATGACCCGGTGAAAGATTTTGCCGTCGTAAAATCCTTTTTTGATGAGCGAAATGAAGTTGTTCACCGTATTTGGAGCCACCTCCGGATAAAGCTCCGCTTTGATGATTTTGCCGTTGTCCATTTCGATGGTCACGACCGGGTTTTTGCCGTCCGTCTTCGGCGGCTCCGAACCGCCCGCGGAACCGGCTGCCGTCGGGGACGGCGTCGGAGCCGGAGTTGCCGTGCCGCTTCCGTCCGTCTTCGCTTTACCGCATCCTGCGGCGATGACCAGAAGAGCCATCACGAGAAGCAGAAGACCTGTAAAACCTTTGCGCTTGCCTGTCATGTCATTCATTCCACCTTATCTGCATGTTCTCGTTTCTATCATACCGCTTTTGGATGCCGGATGGAAATTTTGGGAACCGAGAGACGTGCAGACCCAAGTTTTTGACTTGGTTTTTGGACTGTGCTACATTTGAAATGCACATAAATTGCGGACAATTTAATTTTTGTAAATCAAATAGGAGCCGGGTACCTGTACCACCGCCGGGCAGCCGCCCCTGTAGTGCGGGACCGCAAAAAAATGGAGGAATTTGACGATGAGCGTATACCCTTATTCGGCCAGAAACATTCGCGGAGCGGAAACGAAGCTTGAAGAGCATGAAGGCAAGGTGCTAGTGATCGTCAATACGGCGAGCCAATGCGGATTTACGTCGCAATATGCCGATCTGCAGAAGCTGTACGAGAAATACCGGGACCAGGGACTTGTCGTCCTCGGATTTCCGTGCAACCAGTTCGGCGGGCAGGAGCCGGGCACGAACGAGGAAGTCAACACCTTCTGCCAGCTCAACTACGGCGTTACGTTCCCGCTGTTCGAGAAGATCGACGTACGCGGTGAAGAGAAGCATCCGCTTTTCGCTTACTTGACCGAACAAGCGCCTTTCGAAGGTTTTGACCTGAACCATCCGAGCGGGAAAATGCTGAATGCGTTTCTGTCGGAAAAGCAGCCGCATCTGCTCCAGGGCAACGATGTGAAATGGAATTTCACCAAATTCCTCATCGACCGCGAGGGCAACGTCGTGAAGCGCTTCGAATCCGGTGTCGATCCTCTGGATATGCAGCCGGCTGTCGAAGCCGTCCTATAGCACCGGCGGACGCCGACAGCATCGCTGGCTGCCGGAAAGTCTCAGCCGGCCCACAAGAAAAGGAACCTACGTCGTAGGTTCCTTTTGTGCGAACAGGGCCAGCTTTTCGAACGGGTTGTTCGTGAAGCTGTCGCCGGTTTTGTACACGACCTCCGTCGTATACAGGGGAAGATCCCCGGCCTGATTCCGCTCCAGCACGAGCCGGTCGTGCAGATGGATGAACAGCTTAGCGGTATTCATCGCATCGTCCAGAGCCCGGTGATGGGAGCCGTCGAACGGGATATTCCAGTATTCGAGGGCGGTCTTGAGGCCCATCTGCTGCTGCTTCTCCTGCTGGACGAGTCCGGCCATAAGCTTTTGCAGGTTGTTGTGGTTGCAGATCCAGTCGGTTTTGACGCCGTGCATCCGGCAGTCGCTGCCGAGCTGGATCAGGTCGTCGGGGCCCCACGCGCACAGATAGTAGTCTCCGTCCCCGATCCATTCCAGCAGACGTTCCAGCACGAGCGGCCAAGGTTCCGCCGATTGCAGCTCGCTTTGCTTAATGCCCGTCAGGGCCTGGGTGGAAGCGGAAATAACCGGAGACCGGTCGGGTTTTACGAAGGACTGGAACGTGCCGGTAACGGCAGGTTTGCCATCCGCGAATTCAACGGCCGCCGCTCCGATTTCGATAATTTCTGAAACGTGGATCTTTTTGCGGGTTACGGTCATCTCCAGATCATACACAATTACTTTCAAAGAAAATCACCTCCTAGAGAGAAACCCTCATCATATCGTGTGCCAGCAACACGCCCGGTGTGCCGGTTTTTTTATATTGGGCTAATACCTCTTCGTAAGGCTCGTCATCCGTGAGATGAATCGCAATCACTTGAGGGATCCGGTCGACCGGATAGTAGGTCAGGATGCCTTCCAGGCTGGTATGGATGCTCATGTCACCCCGGGCCTGCGTCGCTTCGTGGATCAGTACGTCTATCCTTGGCTGGCTGCGTATCCACTCGCTCGGCGCCGTGTCCGCCGAATACACGAGCACCTTGTCCCCGTATGCGACCCGGATGCCCGATGTGGAGCCGGAATGCAGGCTCGTGAAGACGGAGACCGTCATATCGCCCTGCACGAACAAGGTTCCGGGCTCTGCGCAGTCGAACGGCTGCACCTTGATCTCGAAGCCGATGGGCCACTCGTCGGTTCGGTACGCGCGGAGAATATCGCCGAGCTGGTCCTGATGATCCTGCGGGCAGCAGATGATCAGCGGCTCTTTTCTTTTGCCGAGCCACATGCCCCAGAGCAAAGAAGGGAGACCGAAAATATGGTCGATGTGGAAATGAGTAAGAATGACCCCTTGGATGGTTTGCAGCGGGATCTCAGCCTGCTTCAGCTTGCCGAGCGGATTGCCGCCCACGTCTATCATCCAATTGCCTTCTTCATGCTGAAGAAGCAGGTAAGTGTTGTCCCTTTCCCTGCTTCCCGAAGCGCTGGCACTTCCTAATATAAGAACGTCCACGGTGTTTTCCTCCGATCTGTTTGTCCCAAGTACTTATAAATGTATCGGCAATCGGCGGAATGTGCAAGAAAATCCTTGTAGGGGCGCCGTTTTCGGCCGTTCGACCCTCATAATGGATTTTAAGGAAGATAAATTGCGGCTTTCTGCCGTCAGGTGTTTTGACGCTTCTTACAAAATGGTAAGCTTAGAACAAACGGAACCGCTAAGACGGAGGCTGCGTATGACCATTTATAACAAACTCGTTCGGGATAAAATACCGGCAATCATCCGGGAAAACGGAAGAACTGGAGGCTTTGCGCAGGCGGAAAGCGGACAAGCGCGGAGGGTTCCGGGACAGGATTTATCTGCTGGAAACGGAGAAATAGAAAGCCGTACAGCGATGTTTGTCGAATAAAATCGCGCTTTGTCATTTATTTTTTCGAATAGGCAGGAAATGTAAGTGTATTTGGCGAATTTTGTCATCTTAGGTACTCCGGCATAAGACTATCCTTTTCTATTTTTCTTCAGAGGTGCATACATAATGACCAAATCAAGAGCAACGGCGTTCCTGGCATTCGTGTTTACCGGGATTGTACTGCTTACTCTGTTGTTCGTGCCGGCCACGGCGCGGGGGCAATCTCCCTTGGATACGATTAAGATTACCGAATGGGCGTACAAATGGGACAGTCAGGGGACTGGCCCTGACGGGACACGGACTCCGGCCGGCACAAACGGATGGACGCCCGCTAATGAGAAGGGGGACATGCCGGTCAAGCCGGAGGGCGTTACCGCACTCTGGGTGAAAATCGAACTGCCTCAGCTGGAATGGGACGAGCCGGGCATGCTGATCGGCAAACTGTACGGTCACCACATCGAAGTTTTTACGGATGAACGCAAAATCTATAAAGCGGGACACACGTACGTGTACGACAAGAACCGGCTTCTGATCCCGCTCAGTGCCAAAGAATCCGGCAAAACGATTTATATTCATATCGAAACGGACAGCGACCGGATAGGGATCCAGAAAAACATTCAAATCGGGGATTATCAGGCGCTGCTTCCCGGTTATGTCAAATCGAATCTGACCGATGTTTTGCTGGGCTGCGCCTTCGTGTTCATTGCCCTCCTGATGTTGATCTGCACGGTATTTCTGAGCCGGGGGCAGCTTGCCAAATGGCTCTCGCTCAGTCTGGTCATTCTGGCTATCGGGATGCTCATGATCGGGTCTTCCCAGTTTACGTATACGTTTTTTGAAGATCAGGGCAAGTGGATCGAAAGTTTGTTTGATCTGGCGCTGCTTGTGTTTTTGCCGACCCTGACGGTGTATTTCGAACAAATATTGGGTCACGGGGCCTGGTCGATGCTGACGAAGTACCGCTGGTTCCAGATCGGCTTCTCGGTTCTCTGCGTTCTGTTCCAACTGGTGAACCACCTGGCCTCCTACCGGTACGACAAAGCTTATTATTTCATGACGGTGACGATGCTGGGGCTTACGATGCTGATCCAATTCGCGCTGCTCATCGGAATGGCTATCACGCATGCGGTCAAGGGCAGCAAGGACGGGATAACCTTAACGACGGGAATCGGTCTTTTCGCGGCATCCGGAGTCGTCGATCTGCTCGTATTCTATGTCAAAAACGAACAGTACGAGTTTATTTACTGGAAGTTTGGAATCGTATGCTTCGTGACCTCGCTGATCATAATTCTCGGCAGGGGATTTGCCCGCGATCACGAGAAAATCGTGAGGTATTCCAAGGAACTGGTGATGTACAACAATGAGCTGCAGCGAGCGGAAAAAATGGAGATCATAAGCGACCTCGCCGCCTCCGTGGCTCATGAGGTGCGCAACCCTCTGCAGGTGACGAGAGGTTTCCTTCAATTGGCGGCAGAGAAGCTGGGCCAGAAGGAAAAAGGGTACATGAACATGGCGATCGAGGAACTCGACCGGGCTTCCAACATCATTACGGACTTCCTTACGTTCGCGAAGCCGCAATTGGAACATATCACGTCACTGAACATCTGCCAGGAATTGAAGCAAATCGAAGGCATTTTGGTTCCGCTGGCTAATCTTCAAGGCGGTGAAATTACGCTGGAGGTGCCGGAGGATCTGTACATCGAGGGCAATTCTTCGAAATTCAAACAGGCGTTTATTAACATCATTAAGAATAGTATCGAGGCATTGGACGGGCAGGGGCAGATCCAGATCTGGGCGTACAAAGAGAAGAATGAAGTGTGGATTCATATCCGGGATAACGGGGAGGGAATGGAAACAAAAGAGCTCTCCAAACTTGGAGAGCCGTACTTTTCAACGAAAACCAAGGGGACTGGCCTGGGTCTTATGGTCACCTTCCGGATCATCGAGGTCATGCATGGCCGTCTGGAATTTAAGAGCGAGAAAGGTGTCGGCACTGAAGCGATCGTCCGGTTTCCTTCGATACCCGGCTAGCCGTTGTGTAGGGGATTACCAGACGCTGTTCGCGTCGGATTTGGCGCTGAGTACTTCAGCCGGATTCGGAGGAAGCAGGAGAAAGTACTGGCCCGGAGCTTCATCCAGAACTTTTACATCCGCCGATTCCGGCAGCTCGATGTCAAAGGCTTGCTTTAAGGCTCCTCTAGGGTCGTTCATCAACGCTTTCTTGAATTCGGGGTCCGCCCAAGCTTTCTCAATGATTTGATTTTTCAAAATCTCTTCTGCTGACACAAGGCTCATCCTTTCAAAGTAAAGGGATCATATTCCGCCCTGAGTATAGCATGGGTATAGGTCTAATGTCATCAAGATTTGTTTCTTTTTGACAGTAAGTAGGCAAATCCTCCTAGTTCCAAAAGTCCCCTTTCTTTGTCAATCCGCGAAGCTTCCGCCAAGAGGTCATCCAACAGGGATTGATGAAAGGCGTCCATATGCGGGGCATGGAACAAGCCGGTCCAGGCACCGGCGGAGGCCGATGCGGCCTCGGCATAATCGCGCAGGCAGCCGTGAATGAACACGGCTTGTTTGACGTTGTCTTCCGTAAGCGGCTCCTCCGGCTGCAAGCCTCTTCGCGTCCGGATCAGAGAGAGGAGGCAGTTGTAGCTGCCCGTCTCCAGGTCTTCCCGCCAGTCGGCCCAGTCATCGGCCATTTGCAGGGCCAGCAGCGTATGATCCGTCTGCCGCGAGAACGGCCCGATCAGCTCCTCCTGACCGCTTAACAGCAGGGCGCCCGTACTTGCCAGTTTAACGGGAGCGGCTTTATACGCGATGCGGACCGGGTCTTTGCGGAAATAATCCGCTTCGTTCTCTTTGGCGACGCATTCCGCCCACTGCCGCAGGTAGGTGTCCGCGTATGCCCAGAACGGGGAATCCGCAGGAAAACACTCCCGGTAGAGGCGGGAATATTCCGCTTGAAACAGATTCGAGAGGGGCAGCATCAGCCGGCGCTCGCCCGCTTCCGTATCCGTGTCCATGAAATCGTCCTGGACGAAAAAATGAAGCATGACGAACACATTGGCTAATGAAAGCGTTCTGTACATATCGGAAGGGAGCTTGGTCTGTTCCTTCAGCCAGAACGGCAGCAGATAGCAGATGTAGTTTTTCGTGCTGTCTTTTTTCAGGGGATGAAACTTGTCCAGATAGTCCAGACCGGCCGTGTGCAGCGGGGCGGGAAATGCGGCAACCCTGCGCACCGCCTCTTCGAAAACAAGCTCCAGTTCTTCTTTATAGTCCGTAAACCACTTCATGGGGCACCTGCCTTTTTTTGTTCTTTTTCAAGTATAGGTCACAGGTACTAGACCGGCAAGATAAGCAGGCTTCTCTTTTGTGCAAAAAATGAACTCAACTCTTTCCCGGTTTTCTCCGATAAATAATAAGCTGACATACATAACAGGAGGAAAAGCAGATGAACCAGGTGTGGAAGAAAATGAAGCTGAAAAATTCCCTGAAAACAAAGCTGATCGCCGCTTTTCTGCTGCTTTCGCTTGTGCCGCTGGTCGTGACATCCGTCGTTCTTCTGAATATGGCGAAAACCAACACGGAGAATGAGATTGCCCACAACATGAAAAACCTGGCGAAGTCCAATGCCGATAGCGTAGATTACTGGGTGCGACAGAGAATATCAATGGTCGAAGAGATGATAAAGAAGCATCCCGAGATGGCTAAAGGGGAAAAGACCCAAATTTTGAGTATGCTCAAGACGGTTGGGGAAATCGATAAAGAATTCGAGTACTTTGCCTACGTGGAGAAGGACAGTACTAGTACAAACACCGAGGGCCTCGTGTCGAAAGTCGGGGAACGCGAGTTTTTCAAGAAAATGGTCGAAACGAAAAAAACGGTCGTCAGCGACATGATTATCAATTCCAAAACGGGAAAACCGATCATTGTCATCGCCGTTCCGATCATAGAGGGAGGCGAGTTCCTCGGCGCCATTCATGCGGTCATTAACCCCGACATTCTTCAAAAGCTTATAGAAGGAGTCAAAGTGGGCGAGAGCGGTTTCGGTTACCTGATCTCCGGTGAGGGCACCTATATGACTCATCCGGATAAAGCACGGATCGGGAAGAAGCTTGATGAGGTGATGCAGCCGAACGAGCTGAAAAAATTCAAAGAACAGGTACTGGTGGGCAATGATGGCGAAGTCGATTACAAGTCGGATGAAAATATAGACCGGACAGCCTCCTATTATACCGTATCGGCTACCGGCTGGAAGATGATTGTCTTGACCAATGACGCGGAGATTCTGGGGACACTCCAGAAGTTCGTTCGGACGACTACCCTCATCATTCTGGTCGTGAGCATCCTGGTTCTACTCATTTCCTGGCAGATCGGCAGGGTGGCCGTTGCGCCTATGCTGTATCTTTCGGAAGTGCTGAAGAAGGTTGCGGGAGGAGACCTGACCCCCCGCTTGCAGGTAACTTCGAAAGACGAGATCGGGGATATCGCCCAAAATACGAACAAGATGCTCGAATCGATGAGCGCGATCATCGGGGACGTGAGCCTCATGGCGGAGCAGGTTGCCGCTTCCTCGGAAGAGCTGACGGCTTCGTCGGCCGAATCGGTCGAAGCGTCCAAGCACGTGGGCCAGTCGATCGAGGAAATCGTTCGCGGCTCGGAAACGCAGGTGCAGAGCGCCGAGCAGAGCTCGAAGGCGATGGAGGAGATGGCAGGAGGCATCCAGCGGATCGCGGAGTCTTCGTCGACGGTTGCCGATACGACTAACCGGACGGCCGCCGAGGCGAAGCAGGGGAACAACGCCATCCAGATGGCGGTCCGGCAGATGGATTCTATCCGCGATTCCGTAACCGTCACCTCCGGGGAGCTTAAAACGCTCGGCGAGCATTCGCGGCAAATCGGCGACATTGTCGACGCCATCACGCAAATTGCGAGCCAGACCCAGATGCTCTCGCTCAACGCCTCCATTGAGGCGGCCAGAGCGGGTGAGCATGGGCGCGGTTTTGCCGTCGTAGCGGGCGAGGTGAAGAAGCTCGCGGAGCAGTCCGCGAAATCGGCCGCGCATATTACGGAGCTGATCGCGCACATCCGCACGTCCACGGATAATGCCATCACGACGATGGACCGGGGCGTTGCGGAAGTCGGCAAGGGTGCGGAAATCATCCATATTGCCGGGATTGTTTTCCAAGATATCTACACAGCCGTTCAGAACGTATCGGATCAGATCCGCGAGGTTTCCGCGGCAACGGAACAAATGTCTGCCGGCTCCGAGGAAGTGAGCGCTTCGATGATGGAAATGCTGCAAATCTCCCAGGGCTCGTCAGACAGTGCCCAGATGATTTCCGCGGCATCCGAGCAGCAGCTTGCTTCTATGGAGGAAGTTTCCTCCGCGAGCGAATCTTTGAGCCGGATGGCCCAAAGTTTGCAGGAGAACCTCTCCAAATTTAAAATCTGACCTCATACAGAATGAGACCTGCTTCCTCCTCCGGAGGAGCGGGTCTTTTCCTTTTGGAGAGAGCCAAATTAACCGGATCCGATGGATTTGGTTACATAACTGTGTTAATTTTAAATAGAGATTATTGACGAGAGGATACACATTCATGTTCGGTCTTGAACACCTTCAGTTGGACACCTCTTTCCTTGCTTTGGAGGGGGAATGCCCGGTATCGCAAGCCAAGGCTCTGCTGGAACAGGTCCGTTTTGTGATCGTGGAGACGGTCCCTGCTGCGGCTTATATCATTTCCTATCAGGAAGCGAAATTTCTGGATGCTTTTCATCCGGATATGACTATAGATGAGTGGGTCCGCCGTACAGGCTGGCCCTGCTCGGCCGCTTGTCCGAAGTCCAGGCTGGGCGAGCTCCAGACCGACTGGCAGAAGCCTGTTCTGGTTCTCGGCGAGGATTCGGGGAAGCTGGGCATCGTTACGGCCGAAGCCATGATGAACTGTCTGCAGCAGGAGAAAAGGCAGTTGGTCTCCTATCTGGATACCCTCGTGGAAACCGTCAACGACGCGGTGACGGCGGTAGACCGGGAGGGCCGCGTTATTTACTGGAACCGGACGGCGGAGCAAGTGTACGGGATCGGCAAGCAGGACATTATCGGACGGACGATCGGCGAGCATTTTGAGAAAGAATCGATCATGCTTCATCAAATATTGGACGAAGGCCGGACCATCCGCCAAGTCTATCACCAGCCCGCCCCGGACACCCACGTCCTGATCAGCGCTTCTCCAATCGTGGAGAACAATCAGATTATCGGCGGGATTGCCACGGAACAGGATATCACGCGGATCGTGCGTCTAAACGAAGAACTGTATTCGGCCATTCCGCTACGGATCGAGCAGGACAAGCCTTTCTCGTCCATTATCGGAATGGGCCACGATATTAAACGCTCCCTGGAAGTTGCCCGCAAATTCGCCCGTTTCAGCACCCCCGTACTGCTTGTCGGGGAACCGGGCTCGGGCAAGGAGATGCTTGCCCAGGCCATTCATTACAGCAGCGAGCGCAAAGACGCCGCTTTCGTTTCTCTGCACTGCGGAGCCATTCCGGGTGGTCTGCTCGAAACGGAGCTTTTCGGCTACCAGGGAGGCGCTTTTACAAGCGGCGAAGACCAGGGCAAGGAAGGGAAGCTGGAGTTTGCCGACGGCGGCACTTTATTTCTGGAGGAAGTGGGCGAGATGCCCCTGGATATCCAGCTCAAGCTTTCCCAGTATTTAAGGGACAAGTCGTTCCATCGTGCAGGCGGGGAAGAAAGTATCCGTACGGATGCGAGAATTATCGCCACGACGCATACTTCTCTGCAGCCGCTTATGGAGCAGGGGCTTTTTCTGGAGGATTTGTTTTATCAGCTCAACGTGATGAGCATCGAAATCCCGCCCCTGCGTGAGCGGAGAGAAGATATTCCCGAGCTGGTGCAGGCTTTTATCCGGGAATTTACGGAGCATTATCACAAGCCCGTTCCCAAGGTTGATCCGGACGTGCTGAACGTACTTATGAATCATGACTGGCCCGGCAATATCCGGGAGCTGCGGAATGTCATGGAGCGCGCCGTCATTCTTTGTGAGGGAGATACGATTACGGGTGTTCACCTGCCTCCGGGTCTTTCCTCCAAAATGCAGCATGCCGTTTTTTTCGCGGACAGAGAGGAAACGGGAGCGGCGAAGCCTCATTCGGCTTTTCAACCAGAAGACCATCTGATCGAAGAAGCTTTGCGGAGGGCATACGGCAACAAAAGCGCGGCCGCCAAGCTGCTCGGCATTTCTCGCGGGACCCTCTATAAGAAAATGAGGGAGTACGATATCCACACGGAGTAGCGGCAGATCTTCGCGTAACAAGGATAGCAAGTACAATTTATGCGCACCTTTGGACAAGAAATTGTTCAGAGGTGTTTTTTTATTGGCTGAAAATAGAAGAAAGTGTATACAAGTGATGAACATTATTGTATTATTGGACATATATTAAACATATGTGTTCATTGATGTGAACACAATATTCAATAATTTGGAATATGGAGGCATCTTTATGGAAGCCATCATGAGAAATATGTTCCAAGCGCTGGGCAAAAGCCATTCGGCGAACAAAATGGCCAAAAAGTTCGGTCTCCGGTTTGGAGCCGCCCGTTTTGTGGCGGGGGAATCCATTCAGCAGGCAATTGAAGCTGTCCGCGGGCTGAACAGCGACGGCCGTTTCGCCACGCTGGATCATTTGGGCGAATTTGTGTTCAGCGAGGAAGAGGCCAACGAATCGGCCGAGATGTGTATCAAGACTTTGGAAGCGATTGCAGCGTCCGGTGTCAACTCGAACCTTTCGCTTAAGATGACTTCGCTGGGTCTGGATATCAGCAAGGATCTGTGCCTGCAGAACATGCGCCGGATTCTGGACTGCGCCAAGAAGCACGGGAATTTCGTCCGCATCGATATGGAGGATTACGAGCACTGCCAGATCACGCTCGATATTCTGCACGAGCTGCGCGACGAATACGATAATGTCGGCACCGTTATTCAGGCATACTTGTACCGCTCGGAGCAGGATATCCGCGATTTGAACAGCATTCACGCGAATCTGCGTCTAGTCAAAGGCGCCTACAAGGAATCGCCGAAGGTTGCTTTTCCCGAGAAGAAAGACGTGGATGACAATTATAAAAAAATCATTAAACAGCACTTATTAAACGGCAATTATGCCGCAATCGCCAGTCACGACGAAGCGGTCATTAACGAGATGAAAGCTTTTATCCGAGATATGAAGATTTCGGGGGATCAGTTCGAGTTCCAGATGCTTTACGGAATCCGCGAGGATCTTCAAAAGCAGTTGGTCGCGGAAGGATACCGGGTGCGCGCTTACGTACCTTACGGAATCGACTGGTTCGGGTATTTTATGAGGCGGCTTGCCGAGCGCCCGGCCAACGTCTGGTTTGTTTTGAAGAACTTTTTTAAATAAACATACATTTTCATTTAGGGAGAGGTGCCATTATGACTACGAACCAAACGACAATTGCCCCGTTCAAAAACGAGCCGTTTACGGATTTCACGCAAGAGGATAACAAAAAAGCGATGCAGGAGGCTCTGGCTAAAGTTAAGCAGGAGCTCGGCAAGGAATATCCCCTTCATATCGGGGCGGATAAAGTAACGACCGAGGACAAAATTGTCTCGATCAATCCCGGGAACATCGACCAAGTAGTCGGCCGCGTCAGCAAGGCCACACAAGAGCTCGCAGAGCGCGCCATGCAGACGGCTTTGTCTACCTTCGAGACATGGAAAAAGGTGCCTGCGCGCGAACGCGCCGAGTATTTGCTGAAAGCGGCGGAGCTGATGAGACAGCGCAAGCATGAATTTTCGGCCTGGATGATCCTGGAGTCCGGAAAGAACTGGGCGGAAGCCGATGCGGATACGGCGGAAGCGATCGACTTCATGGAATTTTATGCGAGGGAAGCGATCCGTCTCAGCGAGACGAATACGCATCAGCCGCTTACGAAGCTCGACGGCGAAGATAACCGCCTGACTTACATCCCGCTGGGAGTAGGCGTGGTGATTCCGCCGTGGAACTTCCCGCTGGCGATTTGCGCCGGTATGGCTACTGCGGCAGTCGTTTCGGGCAACACGGTGCTTGTGAAGCCGGCGTCCACTACGCCCGTCATCGCTCACAAGTTCGTGGCTCTTATGGAAGAAGTCGGTTTGCCGGCCGGCGTAATCAATTACATTCCGGGCAGCGGCGCCGAAGTCGGCGATTACTTGACTACGCATCCGAAAACCCGTTTCGTCAGCTTCACCGGTTCCAAAGAAGTCGGCCTCCGCATTAACCGTCTGGCTGCCGAAACGGCGGAAGGCCAGATCTGGATTAAGCGCGTTATCGCCGAAATGGGCGGCAAAGACGGTATCGTCGTCGATGAAACCGCAGATCTTGATGCGGCAGCGGCAGCCATTACCGCTTCGGCATTCGGCTTCCAGGGACAGAAATGCTCGGCCGGTTCCCGGGCCGTTGTTGTGGAATCCGTCTACGACGAGATTGTGGAGAAGGTTGCGGAGCTGACCAAAAAGCTGGAGATCGGCCTCCAGGATGAAAACTACGCCGCAGGTCCCGTGATCGACGAGAACTCGTACAATAAAATCCTTGAATATATTGAAATCGGCAAAAAAGAAGGCCGTCTCGTTACGGGCGGCGGCAAGGCCGAAGGAAACGGCTACTACATTCAGCCGACTGTATTTGCCGATGTGGACGGCAAGGCACGCGTCATGCAGGAGGAAATTTTCGGTCCCGTCCTGGCCATCGCGAAAGCGAAAGACTGGAAAGAAGCGATCGCCATGTACAACGATACTGAATTCGGCTTGACCGGCGCTTTCTTCTCCAAAGACGAAAGCCGCATCGAAACGGCTCTCGAAGACATGCATTGCGGCAATCTTTACATTAACCGCAAATGTACGGGCGCGTTAGTCGGCGTTCATCCTTTCGGAGGCTTTAACATGTCCGGTACGGATTCCAAAGCGGGCGGCTACGATTATCTGCTTCTGTTCACGCAGGCTAAGCTGACTTCCAGAAAACTGTAAGGTTGTCACGAAAAGCTTACGCGCACCGGAAAGCACCGCGGAGAACGCGGGACTCTTCAGAGAAGGCTGCTTTAACGGTAAAGGGCGGAAAGGAACGAAAGTTCCTTTCCGTCTTTTTGTTATTCATCGGGTGAATTAAATCTTTCCCCTTTGGGTTAAACATCATATGATTGCTGTAACGACTATCTTGTTTTCACAGGAAGCGAGGATCTAATCATGCTTACTTCACTAAAAGCGATCGAAGCATACCGTCGGGGCGCAGAACCTCCGGTTCCTGCTTATACCTGGCTCCGTTTTCTCGTTTCGGCGGAAGAGCGGATCGTCAATCTGGAAAGAATCCGTTCCATTCATGAGTTGGCGGATGCGAACCCCGTACTGGATTATGTGGAAAGGACGCTGCGCATTCTGGACGGGTTGAAGCTTTCTTTCTGGGTGAAAGAAATTTTGGAAACCGTGCTCGTCTGGTCCGAAACGGCCAAAGGCGGAACGGTCCGTCAACGGATGCAGTGGCAAGCCGACAGGATCAATTTGTTCGTTCATAATATAGGGTCCGCGCAGCTTTTTGACTGTTTTAACGAAATGGGCGAGACGGGTACGGATAAGCTTCTCGTGATCCGTACCTTGATCGAAACGCACGGCTTGATCGGCCAGTATATACGGGGCGAAGTCCCCTTTGAAGGAAATGAACCTTTGACGGAGATCGTCAAGCGGGGGCTTCTGACTCCCGAAGAGCTTCAAAGCCTGCTGCTTCCTTTGAATCACAGCATCATCGGCGCTGTTTCGCCCGAACTGTGGAACACGGTGCGAAGCGAAGTGGAGGAGCTGGCGTCGCATATCTCCAGCGGAGAGCAACCCGGAGCATGGTCGGTC
The DNA here is from genome assembly GCF_058269095.1 of Paenibacillus sp. JNUCC 35. Taxonomy (NCBI): domain Bacteria; kingdom Bacillati; phylum Bacillota; class Bacilli; order Caryophanales; family Paenibacillaceae; genus Paenibacillus; species Paenibacillus sp. JNUCC 35. Next base: position 1,197,231 of record NZ_CM177771.1, read on the forward strand.
CGTGAGCGGCTGCGTAAACTGAGAAGCGGCTCCATCCGCCAGGGGGAGAACTTCGAAGCCGAATACGAGAAAGTAGCGGAGGGGCTGGAGGCGATTGAACGCGCCCGAGTGGACGAAGCGGGACAAACCGCACGGACCGAGCAAGCCGAGCAGATTGCTCAAGCCCGATACCCCGGACTTGCCCTCGAAAGAGCGCTGCAACCTCTAGCGGGAAAAACGCTGTGGTATGTGGAATCCGCGCTTCAGGAATTCAGCCTGGAGGAAGTCGTAAAGGTGTTTATGCTCGCTTTGCAAACGGGAGCAAACACCGTCTCGGCTGCGACTATGACGGATGAACCCGTCCATCATATCAGCTTCGAGCGGCTGATGAATGCCATGTATTACGATTACAAGGGCGTGAAGAAAATCAATGTGTACAAAAAACGCATCATCGAAAAGTTTCTTCGCGAGCTTGCTTTCGAACATGTAGGGTCGAGCAGGGCGCCCGTGAACCCGCACCTGGCCTATAAGGTAGAACGCAGCCCGTCGGCTGCGGACACGGTGTTCTTCACCTTCGAATTTTCCGCTGCCGCCGAAAAACTCATTGAGTTTTGTATGGAAGCGGAGAAATCGCCTCTTTATGAGAAGGCGGTATTGCTCCTGTTCGACCTTTTCGAACTGAGACGTGACGCCTACGACCGGTTTCATAACGAGGAAGAGTATTTGGAGACGATGAACCGGACTGCGGACTACAAGAGCGTGATGCTGGAGTTTATTACGGGGGAAAAGGTGCTTGATATCGGGCCGGGCGGCGGAATTATGCTGGATCTGATCGAGCAAAGGCTGCCGGATAAGCAGCCGGTCGGAATAGACATCTCCACGAATGTCATTGAGGCGTTAAATCGCAAGAAGCAGCTTGAAGGACACCGCTGGGAGGTTCTGAAGGGTGACGCGCTCAACTTGAAAGATTACGTGCATCCTGGCACTGTCGGAACCGTCATTTTCTCATCCATCCTGCATGAACTATACTCTTACATCGAATGGAACGGTTCAAGGTTCAACCGGGACACGGTGGCAGCCGCTCTGCGCAGTGCTTTCGATGTACTGGCCGTAGGAGGGAGAATCATTATCCGTGACGGCATTATGACGGAACCTGCAGAGATGAAACGGCGCATTCGTTTTCTGGCCCAAGAGGACAAAGAGTGGCTGATGCGGTATACGGGTGATTTTGCCGGCAGGCAGATACAGGTCGAGGATGCGGAAAACGGCGATGTGGTGATGCCGGTGAACGATGCCATGGAGTTTCTCTACACGTACACGTGGGGAGAGGAAGCTTACGTTCACGAAGTGCAGGAGCAGTTCGGGTACTTTACGCCCTCTGACTATGCCGATTTCATCGGAAAGGTGCTGGGACCGGAAGCCGTTATTGTGGAATTCCGGCACTTCCTGCAAGAAGGTTATACAGACGCGCTTGCGGGCAAAGTCGTTTTTATGGACGAGAAGGGTGCACCCGTTCCGCTTCCGGACAGCACTTGTTTGATTGTTATAGAAAAAAGAGGAGAAACACACCTTGACAATTAATTTTAATATGTCATAATGATAATATCAAATCGACGATGTATATTTCTTTTCTCTAAGAAACGGCAGGTGCAAACATGAACCCGAATTTGGAGGACGAGAACTACTCGGCGGGCAAATACAGAACCCCGGACGGCGCTCCCGCGGATATCGTGATTTTTACGATTACTTCGACCGAGCGCGGCACGGCCAAAAAATCTTTGCCCCGCCGGGAGCTGCAGGTTTTGCTCATCCAGCGCAAAGGCTGGCCGTTCGCAGGCCAATGGGCACTTCCCGGAGGCTTCTGCAAGGAGACGGAGACCGTTTACGATTGCGCAAAGCGCGAGCTGAGAGAAGAAACCGGAGTCCAGGAAGTACACATTGAATACTTCAATGTGTACAGCACGCCTGGCCGAGATCCGCGAGGCTGGATCATCTCGCATGCTTTCTTCGCGCTGGTGCATGAACAGTATTTGGCGGGGCGTCAGGCAGCGGATGATGCAGCCGATGTTAAGCTTTTCTCCGTGGAAGAGGCGCTCGGGATGGAGTTGGCCTTCGATCACAAGCAGATTCTTCAAGACGCTTTGGATCAAGTCCGCAGGCAGATGCTGACGACGATTATCGCCAAGGAATTTCTTCCCGAAGAATTCACGATCAGCGAGCTCTATCAAGTTATCCGGACGCTGGTCCCGGAATTTGAGGAGAAAAATTTTATCCGCAAAATCACCTCCACTCAAAGCCGCAAAGGAATTATAGAGGAAGCGAGGGATTCCCGGGGCGAGCGCAAATTTTCCAACCGCTATTCACAGCGTGCGGCTCAGCTATACCGGTTTTCCGGAGATGTGCCTCAGCTGTCATTGTACAGCTAGGCTTTTCTTTTAGGTTTTGATATTGTCGTTATAATATTATTAAATTAATTATTTGGAGGGGATCAAATGAAAAAAACGGGAACCATGCTTGTGCTGCTTGCCGCGATGCTGACGGTTGCTTGGTTGACTTCTTCGTCGGCTTTTGAAATCGCAGCTACAACGACAGGATTGCTGTGCGTCTGGCTGACAGCCAGAGAAAACATATGGTCGTGGCCGATTTCACTGGTTAATGTGGCCTGTTTCTTCTATATGTTCTGGGAGGTAAAGCTCTACGCGGATATGGCGCTTCAAGTTTTCTTTTTCCTGTTGAGCATCTACGGCTGGATCGTCTGGCTCACAAAAAGGGGAGGAGCCGACGTGCGTCCGACGAGAAAAATAGCGCCGTGGCTGATCCTTCCTCTGGTTCTGTTCCTGATTGGCGCGACGGCGGGCTGGGGATATGTTCTGCACAAGTATACCGACGCCTCCATCCCTTATGCGGATGCGTTTATCGCTACGCTTAGCATCATTGCCCAGCTGCTCTTATCGGCTAAGATTCTGGAAAATTGGACGGTCTGGATTGCGGTGGATGTGCTGTCGATCGGCATGTACGCCTACAAGGGGTTGGATGCGATTGCGTTCTTGTATCTGATCTACCTGGTCATCGCGATAGCCGGACTGATTACGTGGAAAAGAAACTATACCGGCGCGGGTCAGGAAGGGTTTCGTCTTACACCGGAGCCTGCGGGAAATCCTCACAGCACGGAAAGAGGTGCATGAAAATGAATACGGAATCGAAAACTACCGGACTCACTCTTGGGAAATTCGCTCCACTTCATAAGGGGCACCAATTGATGATTGAGACGGCGATAGAGGAAAACGACGATGTGATCGTACTCATCTATGACAGCCCGGATGTCACGGATGTTCCGCTCCCGGTACGGGCCAAATGGATACGGACGCTGTATCCCGGCGTTGAAGTGATTGAAGCCTGGGACGGACCGGCAGAGAACGGGTATACGCCCGAGATTCAAAGGATGCACGAGGAGCACATTCTCGCCATGCTCGGCGGCAGAAAGATTACGCGTTTCTATTCCAGCGAAAAATACGGAGACCATGTAAGTGCCGCGCTGGGTGCGCATAACAGGCAGGTAGATCCCGGCCGTCTGACGGTACCTGTCTCCGGTACACGGGTTCGTCACGAACCGTACGGTCAGCGCCGTTATGTAGATCCTGCCGTCTATCGGGATTTGATCACGAAGGTTGTGTTTCTGGGGGCTCCATCGACCGGAAAAACAACGCTCGCCGGTTACTTGGCGAATCTTCACGGAACGGATTGGATGCCCGAATACGGGAGGGAATATTGGGCGGAGCACCAGATCGGCCGCCGTTTGTCAAAAGAGCAGCTCCTGGAAATCGCGGAGGGTCACCTGCGGAGGGAGGAGAAGCTGACGGAGGAAGCCAACAAGTATGTATTCGTCGATACCGACGCCCGTACAACGCTGTTGTTCTCGATGTATTATCACGGCGGGGCGCTGCCGAAGCTTCATGAATTGGCGGAAGCTGCCGCTGCACGATACGATTTGGTATTCGTATGCGACACCGATATTCCTTACGATGACACGTGGGACCGGTCGGGCGATGCCCAGCGGAATCTGTTCCAGAAACAGATTCTGGCGGATCTGAACATGCGCCGTATCCCTTATTTTGTGCTCAGCGGCACGCTGGAGGAACGAGCTGCCCGGGTTAATGCCGTATTGGCCAAATACCGGAAATACCGCAGCCTAGCCGAAGTGCTGGCATAATCCGCAGCCATGGAAGAGGGGGAGTCCTGCCGGGACTCTCTTTTTTGTCCGCCAAGCAAAACAAAACAAAGGCGGGCAACCCGCTAAACGTCGGGAGCAACCACTTCGACCTTGATCCGGTCCGGGTCTTCAAAATAAACGGCATAATGCCGGGGGCCGCCCGCATGCGGATGCTGTTCCCGGTACAAGACACGGACTCCTTTTGCCGTTAAGGCCTCCGTCAACCCGTCTACCTGCTCTCTGGATTTCGCGTGAAAGGCGAGATGGTTCAAACCGGTACGCCGCCTGTGGTAAGGAAGGTCAAGGAAACGTTCTTCGGTCTGAACAAAAACCAGATACGTATCCCCGCACTTCCAACTGATTCCTTTCTCCCAGCGCTGGAACGTCTCGTAACCCAGTTGGCTCAGTAGCCATTCCCAGAACGGGGCCGATTCATTCAAATCGGACACATTGATTTCGACGTGATGAAGCATAAAAACCTCCTGGAATCTCTTGTAAACAGTATAAATAGGAACGCTTGTTCTTGTCAATTTTTTTTAAGAGAGATCAACTGAATAGAATGCAAAAAACGACCGTTTTACCAAAAAAAGATATTGATAACGATTCTCATTGTTGATATACTCGTTTTGGGAATTTGTGATGAACGGACATGAAAAACCATGCTTTATCATCCTGTTTTCAGCCAAAAGAACTTGAGGAGTTGTCTTTATGAAGATTCGTTATGTCGCGCTTTTTGCAGCCTGCACGGTGCTTTTTACGGGATGTGGTTCCAAAAACAATGAAAACGCGGGTGCTTCCGCAACTCCGGATGCCAAAGCGACACCGGCAGCGGCAACACCGGCTTCGGCAGGCGATGAATCGTGGAAACCGATTCTCGACGCTTACCGCACGTATGCCACGGAACAATCCGATCTGTTCGTCAAAGAAACGGAGAAGTTCGTAAAGGCCGTTAAATCCGGAAATGTTGAAGAAGCCAAAAAACTGTACGCGCCGACCCGGATGTATTATGAAAGAATCGAACCGATCGCCGAAGCTCTCGGTGACTTGGACCCGAATATCGATGCCCGCGAGAACGATGTCGAAGAAAAAGACTGGCGCGGATTTCACCGCATCGAACAGGCTCTTTGGCAGAAAAACACGACGAAGGGCCAGGAAGAGCATGCGGACCGTCTTTTGAACGATGCGAAGCAGCTTCGTGCCCTGATCGAAACGGTCGAGGTGGATTCGAGTCTGCTTGTAACGGGTGCGGTTGAACTTTTGAACGAAGTATCCGCCTCCAAAGTGACGGGGGAAGAGGAGCGTTATTCGCATACCGATCTGTATGATTTCGTGGCGAATGTCGAGGGGGCGAAGAAGATTTACACCCTCCTGCAGCCTAAACTCAAGAGCAAGGACGCAGCGCTCGAAGAAACGATCGGAGCGAAGTTCAAAGATCTGGAACAGGCGCTTGCTGCCTACAAAGAAGGGGACGGGTATGTCTCTTACGAGAAATTGAAGCAGGATGATACGAAAAAATTGAGCCGCCTGCTGGATGCGCTGGCCGAGCCCCTTTCTCAAATGGGAACGATTTTGGGAGCGGCTGCGAAATGAGCGGGAACGATAACGATCAGAAAAAAGGATTTTTCGATAAACCGCTCAGCCGCAGAGATATTCTGAAGCTGGCCGGAGTTGGCGGCGCCGGGCTATTGCTTGGCGCTGGCGGCGTTGGAGGAATCGTTGCGGCGCAGGCGTCCAAAACGGAAAAGGCGTTTTCCGCCTCCGGAGCCGAAACGGATCCCCAGGGCACGGTGCCTTTCTACGGCGGTCACCAGGCGGGGATCGTTACGCCCGTCCAGGATTTCATCTGCTTTGCGGCATTCGATGTGACGGCTTCTTCCCTCGCGGAAGTACGCAAGCTCTTCCAGGCATGGACGGCCGCAGCGGCTAACATGGCTCAGGGCAAAATGGTCGGCCAGGACGACGGCAACGAGCTGCTTCCTCCCTCCGATACGGGTGAAGCGGCGGGACTCACACCGTCCCGGACGACGATAACCTTCGGGGCCGGGCCGTCGTTCTTCGACGGCCGCTTCGGTCTCGCGGGCAAGAAGCCCGAGGCCCTCCAGGATCTGCCGGCTTTCGGCGGCGACGAGCTGCGGCCGGAATGGTGCGGCGGCGATCTGTGCGTGCAGGTGTGCGCCAACGATATGCAGATCGCGTTCCACGCGATCCGCAATCTGGCACGCATCGCACGGGGCAAGGCCGTCCTCCGCTGGACGCAGGAAGGCTTCCAGCGGACGGGATATTCGGACCCGGCCAAAGCGACACCGCGCAACCTGATGGGCTTCAAGGACGGCACCGGCAATCCGGATGTGAAGGATGAGCAAGAGATGAAGAAGGTCGTGTGGGCGGACAGCGCGGACGGAAGCGGCTGGATGCACGGCGGAAGCTATATGGTCGTCCGCCGGATCCGGATGCGGATCGAGGTCTGGGACCGGTCGACGCTGGCGGATCAGGAGGCCACCTTCGGCCGCCACAGGAACAGCGGCGCTCCGCTCGGCGCATCGGGCGAGTTCGATTCGCCTGATATGGAGAAGAAGGATGCCTCCGGCAAGCCGGTCATTCCGAATACTTCCCATTTGAAGTTGGCCCGCGGGGACGGCTCCGTCAAAATTCTGCGCAGATCTTACTCCTATTCAACCGGAATAGACCACAAAACAGGCCAGCTGGATGCAGGTCTCTTGTTCGTTTGCTACCAGCGCGATCCGCGCAAACAGTTTGTTCCCATTCAGAAAGCGCTGGGCAAGAGCGATAAGCTCAACGAATATATCGTGCATATCGGCAGTGCGGTTTTTGCCTGCTTTCCCGGCGTGAAGGAGGGCGGATATATTGGCGACACCCTTTTTTAAACGGAAAAAACGCAGCCTTTCTTTGGCCGCAGGCCGGAGCGTTTTCAAAATCGGTCTGGCAGCGCTTCTGATGCTGATCAGCGTAACGGCGGCCGGGACCGGATACTCTCCCGTTTTTGCGGCCGGCGACAGTAAGGCGTCGGGCGCGGACGGAATGCTTCCCGTTGTCGGAGGAGCGCTCGTTGAAGCCGGGCAGGGAAGCTGGGCGAAAGCCGCCGAGCATCTGGCGGAGGCCGATAAGCTTTGGCAGGCTGAGGCCGCCAAATCCTCCGCTGCGGCAGCGGACGTTAACTCGGCCTTGGCGCATGCGAAGAAAACGGTCGCTGAGGGGGATAAGGACCCCAAGGCCGCAACCGCGGCTCTGTCCGAACTGGCCAAGGCCGTGAACAAGTATGCGAAGGAAGGCCGGCAGGACGCGAAAGCGGGCCAGTCCGGGCAGGACACGGCGGCAAGTCTGCTCCCCGTCATGACCAAGCTGGCTGCGAGCATCCAGTCGGGCGACTTAACTCAGGCGTATAACGACTATAAAACGTTGAACAACGGATGGCTCAAAGTCGAGCAGGCTATCCGAAGCGATAATTTTACCGTATACAGCGGAATGGAGACGCAAATGAGCATGATCCGCGTGGCTCTGCAGGCCGAGCCCAAACAGCCGCAGCAGGCGGCAGGCGAAACCGCGGCTCTCATTCAGCTCGTGAACGACTATACGGCCGGCAAGATCGTATCCAAAGCCCCGGAACCCGCAGACATGTCCGTTGCGGAGCTTATCGGGATTCTCGACCAGGCTTCTTCGGACATTGCGGCCGGACATCATACGGAAGCGGCGGGGCAGATGCAGGCTTTTATCCAAAAGTGGCCTTCGGCCGAAGGCCAGGTCAGAATCCGTTCCGCGGCCGTCTATACGCAGATCGAAAACCAGATGACGGAAGCTTCGCGTTATCTGATGTCGGTTCCGCCTGCGGGCGATAAGGCGAAGGAAGTCATCGCGGCCATGCGGGAACAGCTGCAGCCGATGACAGGCGAGAAGCGGTATACGGCCGTGGACGCCGGGCTTATTCTGCTGCGCGAGGGCCTCGAAGCAATTCTCGTCATCTCGGCGCTGCTCGCTTATTTGAAACGCACCGGAAACGGGAATAAGCGCAGGTGGATCTGGTCGGGCGTCGGAAGCGGGCTGCTTCTGAGCGCGGCAATGGCGTTCCTGCTTTCCTATATGATTTCCCAGGCTGCCTCGGGCAGTACACGGGAGTTCATTGAAGGAGGAACGGGGCTCCTTTCCGTCGTTCTTATGCTGACCGTGGGCAACTGGCTGCACGCCAAATCCAATGTGAAAGCGTGGAACAGCTACATTGACCGGCAGATGGGCAGCGCCCTGGCCGGCGGAAGCTTGTGGTCGCTGTTCGCGGTCTCTCTTCTCGCCATTTTGCGCGAAGGGGCGGAAACGACGATCTTTTACGTGGGTATGGCGCCTTCGATTGCGCCGTCTCAGCTGTTTCTCGGTATCGGAGTGACGCTCCTGCTGCTGATCGGCATTGGTTTTGCCATTATCCGGCTGAGTGCCAAACTGCCGATCCGGCCCTTTTTTATGACGGCGTCGGCGCTTATCTACTACCTCGTTTTCCGCTTCCTCGGGGAAAGTATCCATTCCCTGCAAGTCGCGTCGGTTGTACCTGCTCATTCCGCATCCGGACTTCCGTCCGTGGGCTGGCTGGGAATTTATCCGACCTGGGAAACGCTGCTCCCTCAGTTGGCGCTGCTCGCTTACATAGCGGCGAAGCTGCTTAGAAGCAGCTCCGGTAAGGCGCCTTCTGAGCCTGCTCTGACCGAACGTTAACCTTTCGTAAAGAACCTTGCTCCGTTTTTAATGGGGAAGGTTCTTTTTTTTTCGGCGTTTAGAGCTGCTGAAGGCACGAAGGATTTGGTCCAAAAGAAAACCGCCCCAAAAGAAGGCGGTCAATTCACATTAGTTCAAGTCCATGAAATAGGTTTTACGTTAAAACATTAAAAAGTTCGGATTTTTCTTGGCCTACAGCTTATCCGCGTACTTCACCAGATCATCCAGCATCAGGTTGGCGGCTTTGATTCCGCCTGAAGTATTCCAGATGATTTCATCGATTTGGAAAGCTTTGTTGGTTTTGGCCGCGTTAAGATTTTTGTAGAGCGGGTCCGACATCCATTCCTGCTGGGTTTTCGTTCCGCCTTTGGAATCATCGTAGTCGGAATTGAAGTAGAAGAGGATATCTCCGTCCATATCGACCATACGCTCCTTCGTAATGACCTCCATGAAGGCGTTCTTATCCTGAGCCGCCGGACGGGCGAAGCCCAAATCCTTAAGGATGACGCCGGAGAACGTATCGTTCTGATAAATACGGACGGCTCCCGGGAGGAAGCGGACGATAGATACTTTGGACGATGTCTTGGAGCCGAATTTCGCTTTCACATCCGCCACATGTTTGTCGTAAGCGGCTAGGGCTTTTTCACCCTCGGTTTTTTTATTTAAGGCTTCGGCATAGAGCTTGAAGTTTCCTTTCCACTGTCCGGTTAACGTTTCGGCAAAAACCGTCGGGGCGATCTTCTGCAACTGGCCGTATATTTTCTCGTGCCGGACTTTGTTTCCGATAATGAGATCGGGCTTGAGAGTGACGATCAGTTCCAGGTTCGGCTGGACTTCCTCTCCCAGATCCGTGACGCCCTGCATCGCATCTTTGATGTGCGGGTACCACGTTTTGCCGACACCGGATTTAACGGCTCCGACGGGTTTGACGCCAAGCTCCAGAAGAGCCTCGGTTCCTTCGTTGGTCAGAATCACGACGCGCTGCGGAGTGCCTTTGATTTCGGTCTCTCCCATCGCATGTTTCACTTTACGAGCGGTATCGGCTTCGGATGGCGCCGGTGATGCCGTGTTCGGAGCCGTTGAAGCGGCGGGAGTCGTGCCTGGTTTGCCGCACCCGGATACAGCCAAGGCGAAAATCGTAAAAATTAAAAGAGCCAGTGTAGACAAGGACCGTTTAGGACGGTTCATTTCATAGTTCCCCCTTAAGGATTATGTAGGAATAGAGAATGGGTTATTTATTTAAAATTGATTATGATAATCATTCTCATTCGTTATTAAATAGTATTTTCCGCTTGCTGTCAATACTTTCCTCAGGAATTGCCGGTTATAGCCGTTTATAAATGAGGCGCGTTTTAACACAACCTTAATGCCTTCCGTGATTTCCCCTAATATTCCGTCTTCATAATAAAGATAGAAGCTTATTCGGGTAAAACCGGGAGGACCTTAACGATGAAACTGTTCAAAAGCTTTAGCGTACTGCTGATCGCCGCAAGTTTTTACAGTCAGGCTGCCTGGGCTTCGGTCGAGGAAGGTTATGAACCGCTGAGGGATATGCTGGAGCAGGCAGGAGCCCGTGTGACGTGGAATCAGAGCACGCTGACGGCTGATTTTGCTCTGCAGAGCGGTCTGGAAGGTTCGGTCACCATCGGGAATGACGGATATAAGCTAAACGGAACGGACGGAAAATTGAACGGACATGTGAAACTGATCGGAGATAAAACGTATGTGCCGCCAGGCTTCGTCGAGCTGGTTCTCAGCAAGCTGCGCAGCGGCGGCGGGGAGCAGACGGCTGTTGGGGAGGCGCTTGCCCGGGTAACGGCGGACGGTGAAACGGAAGCGGTCGATACAGGGGAAGATGCGGCCGATGACCCTGCCATCTGGGTACATCCGGATGACCCGGCCAAGAGCAAGCTGATTGCGACCAACAAGGGCGGCGGCATTCTGGTCTATGACCTGGACGGCAAGCAGGTCCAGTCCTACAAGCTCGGCAAAATGAACAACATCGACGTGCGCTACGGATACGAGCTTAACGGTAAGAGGATGGACATCGCCGCGGCGACGAACCGGACGAGTAATACGGTCGACGTTTTCTCCATCAACCCGGAAACGGGGGCGCTGACCGATATTGCGGCCAAGCCGATTAAGTCGGACATGGGCGAAGTGTACGGCTTCAGCCTTTATCACAGCCTTAAAACCGGCAAGTACTATGCGCTTGTGCTCGGCAAAGAAGGGGAATTCGAGCAGATCGAACTGATACCCGGATCGGCCGGTGTGGAAGGCAAGCTTGTACGCCACTTCAAACTGGCGTCCCAAGCGGAAGGAATTGTCGCGGACGACGAGTACGGAACGATTTACATTGCGGAAGAGGATGCGGCCATATGGAAGATCGGCGCCGAGCCGGACAGTGGTCTGAAGCCTTACGCCAAGGTGGATGAGGTCGGCAAAGGGCATTTAACCGCGGATATCGAAGGATTAGCGCTGTATTACGGGGCGGACGGCAAAGGCTACCTGATGGCTTCCAGCCAGGGAAGCAGCACCTACGCGGTTTACAACCGCCAGGGGACAAACCGGTACTTGGGCAGCTTCGCCGTCAAGGACGGTCTGATCGACGGGACAACGGAGACGGACGGAATCGATGTCGTCGGATTCGGCCTGGGACCCGCTTATCCTAACGGGATTTTCGTGGCGCAGGACGATGAAAATTCGGATAACGGAAAGAAACGCAATCAGAACTTCAAAATCGTGTCGTGGGACAAGCTGGCGAAGTCGTTCCACGCCCCTCTTCGTATCGACAACGGTATCGATCCCCGCAAGCTCAGCCCGCGTAAAGACGGTTGACGTTCTAGGCTGGCAGACAGGTTCGGAAGGCGCAGACAAGCATGGGCCGACCGGAGCTGTCTGTTTTTTTTACGGCCGGCATTTGTCCGCCCGGATCATCCTGACTTTCTCTCACCTTCTCCTTTTCGTCCAGGTACTCAAAAAAGCCAATCATAAACGATCACCGGTATCGTTCCCAGAAGGCCGCGAAAAGCCTGGTTCCTGTCAGGCCAACCGTCTGTTTTTAAATGGGAACAAACGTTCCTTTTAGGTAGTATAATCCAGAACGGCAAAGGTTTCAACCCCTGATTTTGAAAAGGCGGTCTTTGCTTTCTGGCGGTTAATCTTTTATCATGAAAACTAATTTAGTTTACTGTTCTGTTCCCGTATGCGCGGGCGCGGTTATATAAAAGGAGTGTATAGGAATGTATTTGCCGTCTTTTCAGCTGGAAGGTAAAACGGCTCTGGTGACCGGAGCGGGGAGAGGCATCGGCAGAGCGCTGGCCATCGGTCTTGCGGAAGCGGGAGCGGATGTCGTGCTTCTTTCGCGGACGCAGAGCGATCTGGACGCCGTAGCGGCGGAAATTGCCGAAGCGACCGGGCGCAAAGCCTACGCCATTGCGGCCGATGCCGGAACGCGTGAAGGCGTGACGGAGGCTGTTGGCCGTGCCGTACGCGAAGCGGGGCGCCTCGATATTCTCGTCAATAACGCGGGCATGAACATCCGTACGCCTGCGCTCGAAGTAACGGATGAAGAGTGGGACGCGATCGTGCAGACAAATCTCAAGTCGGCTTTTCTGATGTCGCAGACGGTCGGGCGCCACATGAAAGAGCATGGGGGAGGACGGATCGTGAATGTCGCCTCCGTTGCGGGCCATATGGCGCTTCGCACGGGAGTCGTGTACGGCTCGACCAAGGCGGCGCTCATTCAAATGACCAAGATTCTGGCGTTGGAATGGGCGCAATACGGCATCCTCGTCAACGCGATCGGGCCCTGGTATTTCCCGACGCCGCTTACGGAGAAGCTGCTGGCCGACGAGTCCTTCGTGGCCGAAGTGACGGGCTGCACGCCGCTGAAGCGTGTGGGCCGGCTGGAGGAGCTGGTCGGACCGGTCGTCTTCCTCTCGTCTGATGCGGCGAGTTATGTGACGGGACAGACGCTTTATGTGGACGGCGGTATGACCATTTACGGATTCTGACGACAGACGCGAAGGAGGAAGACCAATGAAACCGTTGCCGCTGCGTCTCAGCGTGCTGGATCTCGTACCGGTCATGCAAAAAGCGGATTCCCATACAGCGCTGGGACAAGCTGTCACGCTGGCGCGGACAGCCGAGAAGCTCGGCTATACGCGCTACTGGGTGTCCGAGCACCACGACATGAAACAGCTCGCCTCCGCGTGCCCGGAAGTGCTCCTGGCCCATATCGGAGCCCATACGGAGCATATTCGGATCGGATCGGGCGCCGTTCTGCTGCCGCATTACCAGCCGGTTAAAGTCGCGGAGGCGTTTCACCTCCTGGCGACGCTGCATCCCGGGCGCATCGACCTGGGCATCGGCCGGGCTCCCGGCGGTTCCGCGCATGTCACGCTTGCCCTGAGCGGAAATTTCCTGGAAAATGTGCGGAAGATGCCGGACAAAATCCGCGATCTGACCGCGCTGATCGAAGGCGAATTTACCGTGGAAGGGGAGCGGGTCACGGCCCGCCCGGTTCCGCCCGATTCGCCGGAGCTGTGGCTGCTCGGCACGAACGCCAAAAGCGCCGCTTACGCGGCCGAATACGGGACAGGCTACGTATTCGGCCGGTTCATGAGCGACAACGACGGCGCCGCCGTGCTCGGAGAGTACCGCAGCGCTTTCCGGCCTTCCCGCCTGCTGGCGGAGCCGAAGGCCATCGTCGCCGTCGGCGCGGTCTGCGCCGAGACGGAGGAGCGGGCCCGCGAGCTGGCTGCCGAGGGAGCGGGCTGGCTTCGCTCCGGGCTTCCGGCCGCGGAGGAGGCTGCCGGGAGCGAAGCCGCGCAGACGCAGGGCCGGCATCGGCCGCAGGGCGCGCCTTCGGCGGCGGACGAGGCGGCCGAAGGCAGGCAGCCGGAGAAAGCGGACGCGCCCGACAGGCGCACGCTGATCGGCACGGCCGGCCAGATCAAGGAGCAGCTGCACGAGCTGCAGAACCTATACGGCGCGGACGAGTTCCTCCTCGTGACCCAGGTGGCGGATTACGCGCAGCGTCTGAAATCTTACGAGCTGCTCGCATCCTGCATCATCGGTCCAGGGCGTCAGTAACGATGGGACACCGCTCCCGGCTAAATTTCGAACCCGGCGCGGGAGACATTTTTCACGCTATAATCGCAGGAAACCTCCGCTCTATCCCGCGGACGATTCTTCCTGTACAATATAAACCAGCGCATGCCGACAAGCCATTTTAAAACGAAATCTAATTAAAGCAGGTGACATAATGGGTGAAATGGACGGACAAACGATTCAGGTACTGAACGCGAGCATGATTCACGATGCGGAGAACGGATATATCGGCAAGGTGGAATTTAAACTGGCGGAAGGCAAGACCGCTTACGAGGTGGCCCTTTTCAGCAAAAAGGGGAAAGAATGGATGTACAGCTTAAATTTCACCGCCGAATCCGGCACGGAAGAAGAGATTGTCGCCATTGAGCAGCAGTTGGAGGAAGATGACGATCTGTTTGATTTTCTCGTGAACACGGCGCTCAGCCGTATGGAACAGGATTCTTCCGGGGGCGTGGAGGGGGAGTAGTCTCCTTCATGCAGGCCGAGTTTCCGCCGCATTTCCAAGCGATGCCCGCAATTTCGGTTGCGGGTATTTATGCTGGGCGAATCCGTCGCGAAACTTGCCATGGCGGCGGGAGCCGTGCTATTTTAAGGCCATGCGGCACGCGTTTTTAACCTGGACGTTTAGACGGGGAGGATGACATATATGACAGAGACCGAAAAACAGGCGGCCGTTGAAGAGCTGGCTACCTTTGCGGGAGGCTGCTTCTGGTGCATGGTGACTCCGTTTGAGGAATTGCCGGGCATTCACGGCATCGTATCGGGGTATACGGGCGGCAGCGAGGTGAATCCGACCTACGAGCAGGTGAAAGCGGGAGAGACCGGACATGCGGAAGCGGTGCAAATCCGGTTCGACCCTGACGTTTTTCCTTATGAAAAGCTGCTGGAGCTGTTCTGGCAGCAGGTCGACCCGACAGATGCTTTCGGGCAGTTTCAGGACCGGGGGCTTTCGTACCGGGCGGCTATTTTTACTCACACGGAAAAGCAGAGGGAGCTTGCGGAGCAGTCCAAGCGGGAATTGGCGCAAAGCGGCCGTTTCGACAAGCCGATCGTGACGGAGATTGTTCCGGCGGGGCCGTTTTACGAGGCGGAGGAGTATCATCAGAATTACCACCGCAAAAATCCGAAGCATTATAAAGAAGACCGCGCCCAATCCGGGCGGGACGAATTTATCGGCAGCCACTGGAAATAAAATCGGCGGCATGCCGTGAAAACGAGGCCGGAAGCCGGCGGACATGCCCGGTTCCGGCCGGATAATAAACAAATGCGGAAATTTTGAGAGGAGCTTATTAATCATGAGTGTACATATCGGAGCGAAGGAAAACGAAATCGCGGAACGTATTTTGCTGCCGGGAGATCCGCTGCGGGCGAAGTTTATCGCCGAGAATTTCCTGGAAGATGCCGTCTGCTATAACGAAGTGCGCGGGATGTACGGATTTACCGGAACCTATAAAGGCGAGCGCGTCTCGGTTCAAGGGACGGGCATGGGCGTGCCGACCATTTCGATCTACGTGCACGAGCTGCTGGAAAGCTACGGCGTGAAGACGCTGGTGCGCGTCGGTACGTGCGGAGCCTTCCATGAAGACGTGAAGGTGCGCGATCTTGTGCTCGCGATGACTTCCCACACGGACTCCGCGGTTAACCGCATCCGCTTCAACGGGCTGGATTTCGCCCCGGCCGCCGATTTCGGGCTGCTGAAGAGCGCTTACGAAGCCGCCGAATCCGCAGGAATGCCCGTACACGTGGGCAGCGTCTTCACAAGCGACACGTTCTACCGCGACGACGAGGGGGCGACAGCGGCCCTGTTGACGAAGTACGGCACTTTGGCGGTAGAAATGGAGACCGCCGCGCTGTATACGCTGGCCGCCAAGCGCAAAGCCCGCGCCCTGTCCATTCTGACCGTCAGCGATCACCTCGTGACCGGTGAGGAAACGACGGCGGAAGAGCGCCAGACGACGTTCCGCCAAATGATCGAGGTCGCGCTCGATACGGTGATCCAGTATTAAGGTTATGAGCGGGGGCCGGGTACAAAAGGACCTGCCTCATTCGATGCTTGTGCGCAAAGTCTTTGTGAAAGCTAAGATCCCTGACCTAAGATGGTCAGGGATCTTTTTCTCGAGGCAAGAGCAGGAAAGCAGCCTGTATGCTGCCGCATGTCTGAGCAAGGCATGTCTTCTAGATAGGAGCACTTGTGCTTAAAGATGCTTAACGAGATAGAAATATCTTTTATAAAGGCTTCTCGTTCAACCGAGTAAGATCGTCCAGAAACCTTACGATGACGGAAAGCTCTTCACCCGAATAAGTGCTGTACAGCTTGAAATGCTTCTCTTCCAGCAGTCCGTGAAGTTTATCGTGCACACGTGCGATTTGGGTAACGTTCGCGTTCTCCCCGCTTGCTATCTCGTGGGGCATGTGCATCTGCGTCAAGGTGAGCTGACTAAGATCCGCATTCCGCCCCGCCCCGTCTTTTTGCAGGCCTCCGATCATGTCATACGCTTTCTGTTTTTTAAGTTCCGCCGCTTTGTCTCTGGAATGCAGGTATTGGCCGCTTGTAGACGCAGACCCGGGTATCCGCTAGAATACGGGGATACGAGTCAAACCGCAGCAAGGAAGGGATTTCGATGAATTCATCCGCAAACGGCCGTCCTGTGCCGTCTTATGTATACAGTTTTGCCTGCCACGAGGACGAAAAGGAGCTCTGCATGCTGGAGCTGCGCACCCTGCTGGGCGTCCGGCCGCAGGACGGCTGGGCCGAGAGCCCGCTGGAGCTGGACCCGAGCCGGAGCCCGTTTATCCGGCACCGGCTGGAGGTTCGGCTCCAGGCAGCCAGCTTGGACGAGCTGGCCGAAAGGGCCGAAACGCTCGATTTGAACGGGGACACGTTCAAGCTGCTCTACGTGGAGGCCGAAGGGAAGGCCTCCTACGACGAGCGGCGCGCCATCGAGCGCCGGATCGGCCAACATGTCCGGGGCAAAGCGGACATGAAGCAGCCCCGGCACTTGCTCGGAGCGGCTTACGCCGGCGGCCGCTGGGTGCTGGGCCCGTGCCGCCGGAGCGAAGCCGTCTGGCTGGCGCACAACAGCAAGCCGCGGCAGTACTCCACGGCGCTGAGCACGCGCGTGGCCCGCGCCGCGGTCAACATCGCGGTGCCGGACCCGGCCGGCATCCGCGCGGTCGACCCGTGCTGCGGCATCGGCACGGTGCTGGTGGAGGCCTTGTCGATGGGCATCGACATCGTCGGCCGCGACCTCAACCCGCTTGCCGTTCGCGGCGCGCGGGAAAATCTCGCCCACTTCGGGTATCCCGATGTGGTGAAGATCAGCGACATCCGTGATCTGGATGGCGCTTATGATGCGCTGCTTCTCGACATGCCGTACAATCTGTGCTCGGTCATCAGCACAGAGGAGCAGCTCGAGATGCTGCGCAGCGCCCGCAGGCTGTCTCCGCGGGCGGTCGTCATCTCGGCGGAGCCGGTCGACGCCGCTCTGGAGCGGGCGGGCTTCGCCGTGAAGGACCGCTGCGTCGTCCGCAAAGGGAGCTTCGAGCGGCAGATTATCGTGTGCGAGCGGCGGGAGGATGGGGCGGAATAGGACGGTCTGGTTCGTACGAATTTCAACCTAAACAAAAGACCCCAAAAGAAGGGGTCTTTTAGTATCCAGGAGCACGGAACTACTCCAGCTTAAACCCCTGTTTCTCCAGAAACGGCTTCAAATGAGCGCGTACCGGCTGGCGGTACTTGTCCGCCATACTCCGGGACCAGGTGATGCTCTGCTTGCCTCCGGTCCGTTCCTCGTAATATTTCCGCGTCGTCTCATCGTACTGGCGGACGCCTTCGTCCGAGCGTTCGCTCTGATAGCCGTTCTCGTGCAGAACGGCCGTTTGGGGGAGCCGGGGACGGAGGGAAGGCTCCTGGTCCGGCACGCCTACGCACATTCCGAACACCGGGTAGACGAGCTCCGGAAGCTTCAGCGCTTCGGCGACGCCGTCCGGGTTGTTGCGGATGCCTCCGATGTAGCAGATGCCCAGGCCGAGGGATTCGGCCGCAATTGCGGCATTCTGCGCGGCCAGCGCTGCGTCCATCGAGGCGACGAGGAAGCTTTCGGTGTTCTGGTGGAACACTTCGCCGGACTGCTCGGTTGCTTTGCGGAGCCGGTTCAGGTCGGCGCAGAACACGAGAAAGAGTCCGCACTGCTCGACGTAGGCTTGATTGCCGGCGAGCCGGGCCAGTTCTTTTTTCAGCGCGGGATCGGTGGCGGCAATGATGGTGTAGGCCTGTACGCTGCTTGAAGTCGAGGCCATTTGTGCGGAAGCGATAATCGCTTGAAGCTGGTCGCCGGGAATCGGGTCGGGTTTGAACTTGCGGATAGAGCGGTGCCGGGTCAGCAGATCGATAACGGAATTCATGGGCGCAATCTCCTTTTTTTTCAGAGCATAAGATAAATGTTGATCGGGTTGTTACAGTTAGTTCTATTATAGGCGAAAACTTGGTAAGATCGTACTTATAGCAGGAAATATAAGGAATCTTCAAGAACCGGGAAGGACGGGCCGCAAAGCAGCGGTGAGTGCCGGAGCGCCAAGTGTGGCGGAACCTTAAGTTAAAAGACGCAGGAGGCCGAATATGGACGAACGGATAGAACGGACCGAACGGGATGTTGTCCCGCCGATTCCCGGGAAAAATTCGCTGAAAAAGCGGGCTTTTATAAAACGGAGCGTTTTTGTGCTGCCGCTTGTCGCGGCGCTGTCCGCATGCAGTGTGACCCACAGCGTGGAAACGGATACCATCCGGGCTGCCGCCAAGTCCATGAAGAAGAACCTGAAAGGGTATAAAGGGCTCTACTGTACGTTTACCCGGCCTGATGTAACCTGCAGAGTGGACTGGAAAGGGGAGCCGGACCCGGAAACGCATGCTGCCGTGATGGCCGCCGTGAAGGCGTTCGTCACGCCCGGGCATATGCGGGAAATTGCCCGCAGTGTGAACTGGAAACTGGAAATTTCCACATTCCATTTACTTCTCAATACGGATGACAATAAGGCGGACGCGGAGCATGCCTATTCAGCCCGTTATTACAAAACGTCGGATGCGAGCGACGATTCCGAAGCCAACATAGACGCTTACAGAACCTGGACGGAAGACGGAACGCAGGCCGTTCCTCTTGAAAACGGATCTGACTGAAAGGGGTGCCTTCCGGCGGCTTTTTTTGCGGTTCGGCGGATAGGGACGGTCAAGCTGTATAGGGGTGACCATCGTTACGCAACGTCACACCGGGCACTATAAAGCTGCGCGGGTCCGAACGATCAGGTCTTTTTCAAAAAAACTTTCCGGAGCGGGAACGGTTCCGCCGTTTCTGTTGTCTAATGGGTGGGGGTGAAGGCGTTGGGGGCTCAGCAGGGAAATGAAGAGGGAAAACCGGCAAAAGAACACTTTCGAACGTTGATGCTGGATTACGGACAGGACGTGTGGAACTACGCCTTCTTTCTGACCGGACGCAGGGAAATGGCGGATGATATTTCGCAGGATGTTTTTTTGAGTGTCTTCCGCCACCTGAATACGTTCGAAGGGAAAGCTTCCGTCAAAACGTGGTTGTTCGCGATAACCCGGAATACGGCGCGCAATCATATGCGGACGGCTTTCATGCGCAGGGTGATTCTGGTCGGCCGCGCGCGGCCCGGGAGCAGCCATCCATCGGCGGAGAGCGAAGTGATGGAGGCGGCTTTCACGGACGAGATCTGGGAAATAGTGATGAAGCTTCCCGCCAAATTCAGGGAAGTGCTCGTGCTGGATGCCAAATACGAGATGACGATGGGGGAAATCGCCCTGGTGCTTGGCGTGTCGGAGGGAACCGTGAAATCACGGCTGTCGCGGGCCCGCAAAAAAATGTCGGAAGCATGGAAGGAGGAGTCTGCTTATGAACGGGCCTAAGCCGGAATGGTACGACAAGCTGAAATCGGGACCTTTTACAAGAAAAACCTTCACAATGGACGATATCTACAGCATCGAGCAAAAGACGGCGGAATCCGCACCGGGCGGCCGTGTGAGGAAGCTGGCTATCCGCAAAAGAAGGAGAACGCTGCCCGTACTGGCGGCTGTGCTCTTGTGCCTGGCGGCAGCCGCGTTCCTGTTCCGCGGAGAGTTGGTCCCCGCCGTAACCAAGGCATGGCCCGGAATCGTGAAGCCGACGGAGCCGCCGCAGGCGACAATTCCTCCTTTGCAGCAGGAAACGGGGCCGTTCTATCTCAAAGGAGACGCGACAGCCGTGTCCGAGCCGGAGGCTTTCGGCGATGAGGAAACGGATACGACGGTAAATTCCGAGAACCCCATTACGGTTCTGGAGAAGCGGAACGGGTTCGTAAAAATCGGCGAGAAGCGCTGGATTCCGGAATGGTATTTGAACAAAGACGCGGACAAGCGGCTTAAGGAAGTGCGGCTGAGCCAATTTTTGAGGGAAAGGCCCGTCGTGACGATGACGGCGCCCTATTACGGCGTTATTGTGCAGGGTGTCAACTTTTCGCTGTATCCCGGAGAACCGAAGCCTTCCGGTGGCGTTTTGAAGTACGGCAGAGTGGTTCAAGTCATAAGAGACTACAGGGATTGGGTTTGCGTAAATGTGTTCTCCTATGACGGGCGCAAATATGCGGGGGATAAGTGGGTGCCCAAAGAGAACGTGGGAGTCTATGATTCTTCCGTTGCACAAGAAGGATTACTCAAAAAAAGGGTTGAGGTTTTGTCCCCCTCCGGTACGCCGGCCTACCTGCACCCGGGCGCAAGAATTGTGATCGAAGAGGAAGCGGACGGACTTTACATGATCCGTTCTCAAAGCACTTATACGGCAAAAATCAATAAATCGGATTTTCTCCCGAATCCGTTCCTGGGGCTGGACCGCAAGGAAGACACAGACCCTCAGTGGTACTTCACCCAGGAAGAAATGGTGGACCGCTACGGAAACTTCACCAAAACCCGAACCGACGACCAGCTCAAAGGTCTGGAGCCGATTGATATTTTCCGCTATTACGTGATGGCTTCGGAAAAAGGGGATTGGGAAACGGTCTATGCCCTTCTGATAAAGGGCAGCGATTATGCGACGCCGAGCCGGGAAGAATACATGACCGATATCGGTAGGCAACCGGATGCGGATAAACAGGCGAAACAGAAATGGGACGCCTTGCGGAAGGACTATACGCTGTACCAGGAAATCAGCGGAGATTCTGCCAATATTGTCATGACGAAGCGGGGCTCCGGTTCACCGGAGGACAAACAAGCGTTCAGCTTGACCCGCAACAAAGCAGGCATTTGGAAAGTGAGCTGGCTGCCCATGCAGTAAAGCCGGATATAAAGGAAAGAGCCAACTTTGCGTGGTCGGGGCAAAGTTGGCTTTTTAGCGTGCGGGGACCTGTGTAGGTGATGCCCTGTATGATGAAAGCTCGATCAGTTCGTGAAGACGTGGTTCCCGATCACGGCCGTTTTCGGACGCGACTTGCTCCAGGACGAAGTGGCGACGTCCGGATTGTAGTAAAACAGCGCGCCTCCGGTCGGATCGGAGCCGTTCAGGGCGGCGCGTGCCGCTTTGTAAGCCGTTTCGTTAGGCTTCAGCCCGTACTGGCCGTCCCGGACGGCGGAAAACTGTCCCGGCTGGTGAATGACGCCCGGAATGGAATCCGGGAACTGGTTGGACTGCACGCGGTTGATGACGACGGCGCCGATCGCAACCTGTCCCTGGTAGGACTCGCCGCGGGCCTCGGAATAAATGATGCGCGCCATCTGCTCCAGAGCGTTCTGCTTAGGCACGGCCGCTTTTTCCAGCTTGCCGAGGGTCTTCGAGTCGGCTTCGCCGTCGACTGGAAGGCCGTAAGCGCGCTGGAATTTTTTCACGGACTCCGCGGTTTTCATTCCGTAGTAGCCGGTGACGCCCGCGTCAAAGTAACCGAGCGCGTCAAGCCGCTCTTGCAGGTCCAGAACGTGCTCGCTCTGGGTTCCCTTGCTCAGGGACATGGCCGAGGCCGAAGGGGCCGCGCTGACAAGGCCGATGGCGCATGCGGCGGCAGATAATAATATAGGCATTTTTTTCATGGTTGAAGGAATACCTCCTCTTGTTTTTATGACCACGTTTTGTGTACGTGCGATAGGGACTTAAGGGCCTACGATGGTCATCAAAAGCTTCCGCCCACGCTTATCGGCGGCTGCAGGGGAGTGACAGGGGCCGGCTCGATTCCGGCTTGTCCTTTATACTGTTCGGGGAGTATGACCGAATTGTTTCCGTAGGAACGAAAAAAATGGATAGGCGATCCAGTTTTAAAAAGAAAGAGACCCACAGCAACGGGCTGCGGGTCTTAAGATTTATTTATTAAAAGGGGGTCGAGTTTTAGTATAGGGCTTTTATATTAAAGGAAGATGAAAACTGGATTGCAGTTCTGTTACAAATTGTTATCGGAGTGTATTCTCATCGCCCGCGGAATGGTATAGTTCTAGAAGAGCTTTACAACAACGCTTGCACAGAGCAGCTTAGAGGACAAAAAAGACAGAATTTGAAGGTGAACGGTTTTGAGTCAGGCCCCTTTTTACACCGTGCCTCCGGGTACGAGTCACACGAACATTCCGCAAGCCGTCATGGCTTCCGCACATACAAGCAGGGAACTGGTCCCCGACGGAGACCGGGACGCTTTTTACTTCCGCCGCCTGGAGGCGCAGGGCATAGCCCTGAACGAGCCGCAGATCCGGGCGGTGAGACATTTCGAAGGACCGCTTCTGACGCTGGCGGGCGCCGGCTCGGGTAAAACGTCCGTGCTCGTCTGCCGGACGGGGTATTTGCTCGCGGTGCGCCAAATCCGGGCGGCGAGCATTCTACTGGTCACCTTTTCCAGCAAAGCCGCCGCCGAAATGAGAGAACGCATCGCCGCACTGCCAGGAATAACGTCCCATGAAGCTTCACGGCTTCAAGCCCGGACGTTTCACTCTTTTTTTCTGCGGGTCATAAGGAGCCAGGGCGTCCAAGAAGAGATTTTTAACGAAACGCGCAGACAGCACATCTTGCTCAAGCAGATTATGCGGGAGCTGGGCATCCCCGATACGTATCAGCCCGAAACGCTTCTGACGCTGCTTTCCTCCTATAAAATGAACCGGACGGAGCTTCAGGATCTGCCGCAGCAAACGAAGGAAGAAAAAGAAATCCGGAGCATTCTGATCCGCTATGAAGAGTGGAAGCGGGCCAACGCCAAAATCGACTTCGACGACGTGCTTCTCCGGGCGTACCGGATGCTGAAGGAGAACGAGAGCCTGCTGCGCTCGCTGCAAAATCGTTTCCAGTACGTCATGGTGGACGAGTTTCAGGACACGAACGGCATCCAGTACGAGCTTATCCGCATGATTGCGTCGCCGCAGAATCATTTGATGGTGGTGGGGGATGACGATCAGACGATTTATTCGTTTAACGGGGCGCGGAGCGAATTTATTCTTCATTTTGAAAAAGAGTTCCCGTCCGCCAAGGTGATCACGCTCGCGATTAATTACCGCTCGGGGGCATCCATCGTCGGGCTCGGGAACGAAATCATCCGGCACAACAAGATGCGGCGGGTGAAGACGCTGAAAGCCGCGAACGCAGGCAGTGCCCGGCCCCAGTACATCCGCCCGCTGACGACCGACGAGGAGGCGGAAATCGTCCTCTCCCGTATCCGGCAGGATGTGGAGCAGGGAAGACGGAGTTACGGGGATTTCGCCGTGCTCTACCGCTCCGCAAGCAACAACCGCGCTCTGCTGGAGCAGCTCGTTCTGCGGGAAATCCCCTATATCGATTACGGGGACGGGCAGCTGCTGTACGAGCATTGGCTGATCAAGCCCGTCCTGGATCATATGCGCCTGTCTCTGAACCGCCGCGACTTCGAGGCGATGGAGGGGGTACTGCCATCCCTGTACATCAACCGCGAGCACGGGATGGCGTATATCCGCCGGCAGGAGGCCCGGCAGCCGAAGAAAGGGCCGCTGGTCCATTTGCTGTCGATGCCGGACAAAAAGGACTTCCAAATAGAGAAGATCCAGACAAGGCTGGAACTGATCCGGGAGCTGAAAAAGCTGAAGCCTTTGGATGCGATCCGCAAAATGCGCGTGCATTTCTACGACGCTTACGTCGAGACGGACGGGCGGAAGCAGCCGACCCAGCACAAGGAGATGCTCAAAGAGATGCTGGACGAGCTGGAAACGTCGGCGGAACGGTTCCGCACCACGGCCGAGTTCGTCCTGTTCGTGGACGATGTGCTGTCCCGGAGCAGGCAGAGCGGCCGCCATCTCTCCGAGGAGCAGGGCAACCGGGTTGCGTTGATGACCATTCACCGTTCCAAAGGATTGGAGTTTCCGGTGGTCGTCCTGATCGGAGCGTGCGAGGGCAGTCTGCCTCACAGCTCCGTACTGGACCCGAAAGCGGCGGACAGCACCGCCGATCTCGAAGAGGAACGGCGCCTCGCCTACGTGGCCGTGACCCGGGCCCGCGAGGAGCTCATCGTAAGCTCGCCTTCCCTGTACAGGGGAAGAAAGGCGGGCGTCTCGCGGTTCGTCGTGTCCGCTTTTACGGGGCGGAGCGGCGATTCGCCGGCTTCCGGCCGCCGCGCGCTGCCGTCCTCCGGCAAGCGGACGGTGACGGCGGTGAGCCGCACCGCACCGGCGTCCGGCAGGGCACCGGAGCGAAGCGCACCGGCCGGGCCGGTGCGCACGGAGACGGTGCCCGCGTGGCTCTGCACCGGGCCCGGCTGCAACGCCTGGGTACGGATCGCCGCCGGCGAACCCGCCGCGGGCAAGGCATCCGGTGCGCCGGCCAAGGCCTGCCCGCTGTGCGGGGCGCCGATGACGGCGGGCCGCCGGGAAGCGGCCGTGCGCACGGCCGGCCGTTGAGGGCGCTGGCGCGTGGCCCGCTGCCTGGCCGAGCGGTCGGCGAAGGCTTGCCCGCTGACTGGCGGGGCCGCCGGTGGGCTGGCCCCGATGCGCGTGCCGAGCCTACCCGCTCTGCGGTCACCGTCCAGGCCGCTCGTGCTCCGGCGTGAATAGCTGCCGGAGTACCGTCGGCGCGTCGCTAACGGCGTCTGCGACACTCCCGCAATCCAGCCGGAACCGCACATGCGCATACAGCCCCAAAAAAGAACGGACCGGGCATCTCCATGCCCGGTCCGTTCTTTTTATGTCCACAAGCGGAGGAGCGGCCCCTCCTCACCGAAAACCGGATCGGTGTTCGGCACGGGAACGCTGCCGATCTTTTCCCGGATGGCGGCGGTTACGCTCTCGCTCTCTTTGTGAAGGTCGGGCTCCATGCCGCCCGGATAAGCCCCTACGATCTTGAAGTCGGGGCTGCCGGACAGTTTTTTGTGCCCGGTGCCGGCAGGCAGCACGACCACATCGCCGGTCCTCAGCTCTACCAGCTCTCCATGCTCGCCGCCGAGCCGGACTACCGCGCTTCCGCTAATGACGCCGAGCACCTCGTGCGCGTTGCTGTGGTAATGATGGTAATCGAACACGCCGTTGGTCCAGCTGTTCAGCCAGTCATGCCGGTTAAACAGCCTCTCCGTCTGCTCCGCATTTTCCGAGAAAACCCCACTGTACAGAAGCACGGGCAACCGGGGATGGTTCGGAATCGCGCCGTCTTCTTTGAAAAAGAATGTTTTCACGTCTACGTCCGCTGCACTCATTTAAAGCTCCCTCCCTAAATCGACCGTCAAAATAAACTCTTGAAATTTTTTGGGCTAAATTGTTGACCCTATATATAGTTAACCTTCCCGCTATTTTTTTAATACGAGAAAATAAACCAAAAAACCTCCTCCGTTTTGGAACGGAAGAGGTTTTGTTACGGATTCCGCTTTTGGGGACTGCCCGGTCGAACTTCCGGAAAAGCCTTAAAACCGGCCGTTACTGAGGATTGGTTGTCCAGATTCCGGCAGTCTTGATGAATACGCGCGGAGGAAGCTTAAGCGTGGCGATAATCAGCTCCGCTACGTCTTCCGGCTGCATCATCCGGTCTTCGTCGCCGATTTTAAGGCCTGCATTGCTCGCCAAATCGGTATTGACGGTACTTGGCGTAAGCGCCGTTACGCGGATGTTGGATTTGCGGACTTCCTGCATAAGCGCCTCGGTCAGACCGAGAACCCCGAATTTGGAGGCACAGTAAGCCGATCCGGTTGCAAAACCGCGTTCTCCGGCCGTAGAGGCCACATTAATGATCGTTCCGCTGTTTTGCTGGATCATGCCCGGCAGGACGGCACGCGTCACATAGTAGGTTCCCATGAGGTTGACCTGGATAATGCGCTCCCACTGCTCGGGGTCCATATCTGCCACCGTGCCGAATTGGGCGATTCCCGCATTGTTGATCAAAATATCGACATGACCGAGCTCTCCGGCTAGAGAGGAGATAGCCTGCTGCACTTCGGACGGTTTCGAAATATCGGCGGAAGCATAGAAAACGTTGACTCCGTAAGTACCGGAAAGCTCTTTCTGAAGGGCTGCCAGGTCCGCTGTGCTTCTGGCCAGAAGACCGAGGTTAACGCCTTCTTTGGCAAGCGCGGCCGCGGCCGCTTTGCCGATTCCTTTGCCGGCCCCGGTAATGATGGCCGTTTTGTTCTTAAGCTCCATGAGTGTCTCTCCTTTATTCCCTTGAGGGATCTTTGGTCTCTTAGCTAAGTTACCATAGTAGTTACAGTTTATCAAAACCGGACGAAACTATTTTCGGGTTAAAAGAGGGCTTCTTTTCGGAAGCTTTTTTTGTACGGATGTTTGTTTTTTTCAAGACCCAAACTGTCTCTTATCCACGCACATATTCTAGCAGGAATCCGAAAAAGGAGTGAGAGAATGGGAGCTTTAACTTCGATTATTATATTGACCCGGAACGGGCTGAAGCATACCCGGGCTTGTGTGGAAAGCGTGCAAAAGTACACGTCTTTGCCGTACGAATTTATTTTTGTGGACAACGGATCGACCGACGGGACTTTGGCTTATTTATCAACGGTCCGGAATGCTACCGTGCTTGCCAACTCTGTGAATAAAGGCTTTGCCGGGGGCTGCAACCAGGGAATCCGGGCGGCCAAGGGAGACTACCTGCTGCTCCTGAACAACGACGTCGTCGTTACGGAAAATTGGCTGAAAGGGCTGCGTGGCTGGCTCGATTGGGACCGGACCATCGGCATCGTCGGACCTGTTTCCTGCAATGTGGCGCCGATTCAGCGGATTCAGCCGGACCCTTATCAGACCATGGACGAGATGCAGCAGTTTGCGCGCAAGTGGAGAGAGCAAAACATAGGCATGGGATTTTATCCTCACCGGCTGATCGGTTTTTGCATGCTTTTTCATAAAAAACTGATTGAAACCATTGGAGGATTCGATGAGCGATTTTACCCCGGCGGTTATGAAGATGACGATTTTTGCCTTCGTGCCCGGCTTAGCGGAAAAATTTTGTGGGCTGCCTGCGACGTTTACGTGCATCATCACGGTCACGCGACTTTTACGGCTAACGGAATCGCCTGGAACGAACAAGGCCTCTACAATGCGGAAATATTCAGGAATAAATGGAATTTGGAAGTTTCTGCGATCAAACTGGAAAAAACGGGCTACAATCCGAGCCTCATCGTCGAGAAGGTTAAAACCTTTTGTCCCGAAAAGCATTTCGTGCCGTTAGGTGAAGAAGACGGCTTGGCGTGAGCCCGAATTTTTTTACACAGGATAACTCTACAAACCAACTACGTTCGCAGTTCATAGATTAATAGAGGAGGTGAGGTTATGACCGTTTTATTTAACAATTTGATTCAAAACGGCGGCTTCGAGCTGGGAAACATGGATGCCTGGGGAGTCTATAATGCCGTTGCGGTGAGTACAAATCCCAAGGTCGGCGCAAATGCTTGCCTATTGACCGGTGGAAATGTCGGAGCAGGGATCGTTCAGGCGGTCTTTGCTTTGCCGGGAGAAAGCTATGCGGTGTCCGCTTCTTTTGCCAAAACCGGCACCGGTACGAGTCCGCAAGTTAACGTAACGCTGGCTTACTACGATTCCTCGTATTTGTTCATTTCGAACGGAGTAGCCGCCACGATCCAGCAGGGAACCCTTCCCGATGTGGCAACCGGATCCTGGAAAATGCTATATGAGGTAACCGGTGCGGTGCCTGCGAATGCGGCCTATGCCTCTTTTTTGGCGACTCTTTCGCCTTTGCAAAATTCATCGAACGTGCTGCTGGACGAAGTGGTTGTCATGAATGCAAGCGCATTGGGCGTCACGGGTGCGACAGGGGCAACAGGCCCCGCAGGTCCGACCGGCCCGATTGGCCCGGCTGGAAGTACGGGCGCCACGGGAGCTGTAGGGGCGACAGGAGCAACCGGAGCTGATGGAGCCACGGGTGCTACCGGAGTTGATGGAGCCACGGGTGCAACCGGAGCTGATGGAGCCACGGGTGCTACCGGAGCTGATGGAGTGACAGGTGCTACCGGAGCTGATGGAGCGACTGGTGTTACAGGAGCTGATGGAGCGACAGGTGCGACGGGTGCTGATGGAGTGACAGGTGCAACCGGAGCTGATGGAGCGACTGGTGCGACCGGAGCCGATGGAGCAACAGGTGCCACGGGGGCCGATGGAGCCACGGGTGCGACGGGAGCTGATGGAGCGACAGGTGCGACCGGAGCTGATGGAGCGACAGGTGCCACGGGAGCTGATGGAGCCACAGGTGCGACCGGAGCTGATGGAGCGACAGGTGCCACGGGTGCTGATGGAGCGACAGGTGCTACGGGGGCAGATGGAGCAATAGGAGCAACGGGGGCTGATGGAGCAACCGGAGCTGATGGAGCGACAGGTGCGACAGGAGCAGACGGAGTGACAGGTGCGACCGGAGCAGGCGGAGTGACAGGTGCGACCGGAGCTGATGGAGCGACAGGTGCTACGGGGGCAGATGGAGCCACGGGTGCGACCGGAGCTGATGGAACGACAGGAGCAACGGGAGCTGATGGAGCAACAGGAGCCACGGGGGCTGATGGAGCCACAGGAGCAACCGGGGCTGACGGAGCAACAGGTGCAACCGGAGCTGATGGAGTGACAGGAGTAACGGGGGCGGATGGAGCGACTGGTGCCACGGGGGCCGACGGAGCAACCGGAGCAACGGGAGCTGATGGAGCTACAGGTGCAACCGGAGCTGATGGAGTGACAGGTGCGACCGGAGCTGATGGAGCGACAGGTGCCACGGGGGCCGACGGAGCGACAGGTGCGACGGGAGCTGATGGAGCAACAGGTGCTACCGGAGCCGATGGAGCGACAGGTGCCACGGGAGCTGATGGAGCGACTGGTGCGACCGGAGCCGATGGAGCAACAGGTGCAACGGGGGACGATGGAGCCACAGGAGCAACCGGAGCTGATGGAGCGACAGGGGCAACCGGAGCTGACGGAGCGACAGGTGCCACGGGGGTCGATGGAGCGACAGGCGCGACCGGAGCTGATGGAGCGACTGGTGCGACTGGAGCTGATGGAGCAACCGGAGCTGATGGAGCCACAGGTGCGACCGGAGCTGATGGGGCGATAGGAGCAACGGGAGCTGATGGGGCGACGGGTGCGACCGGAGCCGACGGAGCGACAGGTGCCACAGGAGCCGATGGAGCAACAGGTGCCACGGGAGCTGATGGAGCCACAGGAGCAACTGGGGCTGACGGAGCAATAGGAGCAACGGGGGCCGATGGAGTCACAGGTGCGACCGGGACGGATGGAGCGACGGGTGCCACAGGAGCCGATGGAGTCACGGGTGCAACTGGGGCTGATGGAGCCATAGGTGCGATCGGGCCGACTGGAGCTACAGGTGCAACCGGAGCCGACGGAGCGACAGGTGCGACCGGGGCCGATGGAGCTACAGGTGCGACCGGAGCTGATGGGGCGACAGGCGCGACGGGATCCGACGGAGCTACAGGTGCAACGGGAGCCGATGGAGCGACAGGAGCAACGGGAGCCGATGGAGTGACAGGTGCCACCGGAGCTGATGGAGCCACGGGTGCAACCGGAGCTGATGGGGCGATAGGAGCAACGGGAGCTGATGGGGCGACGGGTGCGACCGGAGCTGATGGAGCGACTGGTGCTACTGGAGCTGATGGAGCGACTGGTGCCACGGGAGCCGACGGAGCCACGGGTGCAACCGGAGCTGATGGAGCCACAGGAGCAACGGGAGCTGACGGAGCGGTAGGTGCGACGGGAGCTGATGGAGCCACAGGTGCGACCGGCGCTGACGGAGTGACAGGTGCGACCGGAGCTGATGGAGCGACAGGTGCAACGGGGGCTGATGGAGCGACAGGCGCGACCGGAGCCGACGGAGCGACAGGTACGACGGGTGCTGATGGAGCCACAGGTGCCACAGGAGCCGACGGAGTGACAGGTGCAACGGGAGCCGATGGAGCGACAGGTGCAACCGGAGCTGATGGAGCGACAGGTGCAACCGGAGCTGATGGAGCGACAGGTGCTACCGGGGCAGATGGAGCCACGGGTGCGACCGGAGCTGATGGAGCGACTGGTGCAACGGGAGCCGATGGAGTGACAGGAGCAACCGGAGCCGATGGAGTGACAGGTGCAACGGGAGCTGATGGAGCTACTGGTGCGATCGGAGCCGATGGAGCAACAGGAGCCACGGGAGCTGACGGAGTGACAGGTGCGACCGGGCTGACTGGAACGACAGGTGCAACCGGAGCTGATGGAGTCACAGGAGCAACCGGGGCTGACGGAGCTACAGGAGCGACGGGGGTCGATGGAGCGACAGGTGCCACAGGAGCCGATGGAGCGACGGGTGCCACAGGAGCTGATGGAGCAACAGGTGCGACCGGAGCCGATGGGGCGACAGGTGCAACCGGGGCGGATGGAGCTACAGGAGCAACAGGCGCGACCGGAGCTGACGGAGCGACTGGTGCGACCGGAGCCGACGGAGCTACAGGAGCGACGGGGGTCGATGGAGCGACAGGTGCCACAGGAGCTGATGGAACAACAGGTGCGACAGGAGCCGATGGAGTCACCGGAGCAACCGGAGCTGATGGAGCAACCGGAGCTGATGGAGCGACAGGAGCAACGGGAGCCGATGGAGCGACAGGAGCAACAGGTGCGACCGGGCCGACTGGAGCTACTGGTGCTACCGGAACAGACGGAGCGGCAGGAGCAACGGGAGCCGATGGAGCAACAGGTGCCACGGGAGCTGATGGAGCGACAGGTGCAACGGGGGCTGATGGAGCGACAGGCGCGACTGGAGCCGACGGAGCGACAGGTACGACGGGTGCTGATGGAGCCACAGGTGCCACAGGAGCCGACGGAGTGACAGGTGCAACGGGAGCCGATGGAGCGACAGGTGCAACCGGAGCTGATGGAGCGACAGGTGCTACGGGGGCAGATGGAGCCACGGGTGCGATCGGAGCTGATGGAGCGACTGGTGCAACGGGAGCCGACGGAGCCACAGGCGCAACCGGGGCGGATGGAGCGACGGGTGCCACAGGAGCTGATGGAGCAACAGGTGCAACCGGGGCCGATGGGGCGACAGGTGCAACCGGAGCCGATGGAGCGACAGGTGCGACCGGAGCCGATGGAGCAACAGGAGCCACGGGAGCTGACGGAGCGACAGGTGCGACGGGAACTGATGGAGCAACCGGAGCTGATGGAGCGACAGGAGCAACGGGAGCTGATGGAGCAACAGGTGCCACCGGAGCTGATGGAGCGACAGGAGCAACCGGGGCTGACGGAGCGACAGGCGCCACGGGAGCTGACGGAGCGACAGGCGCCACGGGAGCTGACGGAGTGACAGGAGCAACCGGAGCCGACGGAGCAACGGGAGCTACCGGACCGACTGGAGCCACAGGCGCCGACGGCGCAGCGGGAACCGGCCTCACCTCGTTTGCCAGCCGGAGTAATACGGGAGGGACATCGGTCACCGCAGGGGGACTGGTTCCGTTCAACACGGCCGGCGTCCAATACGGCACGGCTATTACGTTCAGTCCGGCTGCCCCGACGACGACTTTTCTGATCAACGAACCGGGCTATTACCGGGTAAGTTTGCTCATCTATACGGGAACGCTCAGCCTGTTGTCTTCGGTGGCTGCAAGTTTCAGCGGGACGGCAGTGCCGCAGCCGAGTGACTCGGTATTTTCACTGGCATTGGCGGGAGGCGTATTGACAGGCGATCTGCTCTTCCAGGCGGAAACGACGGGAAGCCTTACGGTTTCCGTGTCCGGTTTGACGTTAACGCTCAGCGGTACGGGAACGAACGCCCAGATCACGGTAGAAAAACTGGATTAACCCGCGTTCGTGATTTTTTCCGGGCTCTCTGTCTTGCGGCAGAGAGTTTTTTTCGCACAAAAAACCCTCAGGAGGAGAATTGGCTCGCCGCCTTTTCTCTTTCTGAGGGTTCTGTTTTCACAGATAGACTTAGGGGTGTATACGGATATCTTTTTACTTATATTCCCCGATCAAATAGTTGTAAAAAGGCTCGTCGACCCAGAACCGGTAAGACTCAACTTTGGTAGCCGGGCTGATTTTGCGGATGCCCTCTGCAATGGCTTCAGGCTTGTCGGCCAGGGAAAAGGTTTGGGCATAGTAGTGGCCCTTAGTGATTTTATTGTTGGCAATGACTTTGTAATCCGGCAGCTCAGTCCGGGAATAATACAGCGGCTGCCACCAAGAATGAGCAATAAGGCCGCTCTGGTCTTCACTGTTCTTCTTGGCGTATTTCAGGACGATTTCCTGGAACCGGTCTTTTTGCCCGGCTGTCGCGAACTCGAATGAAAGGTCATACTCCTTGGCATAGGCTATGTAGTTCCCGTTGTCGATCTGCACAACTTTGTAATCGTCGGTTTGAACGGGCTCGCCCCATTCTTTCAAGTAAATAAAAGCGGAGGTTTTCGGCTCCAGCTGGACGCGCGCATCAACATTCTCACTGCGCAGGAGTCCGATTAGCTGAAGGGCGTGGTCAATTTCGCTGTGTCCGTATGTAAGGGAACGCGCGCTGTCAAAGTGAGGCGTATACCGGTCGTCTTTTACGTTATAGCCGGTAATCAGATCGGCTTGCAGCGCTTGGTCCACGATGGTTTGCAGATCGGGCTGCTGGATCAGGTTCTGGACATTCCATGCGTCGCGTACCTTGCGGAGTATGTCGGGATCGGAAACCCGGCCCAGCTCATGCTTGTACAGGCCCTGCAGTTCCAGCACGCGTCCGAGCAAAATTTCCGCGTAAGAGGCGGAGGCAGGCTCGTTACGCTGAAAAGCGCCATGCAGTCCGGCGGGCAGAAGCTCCGTATCCGCGGCTGCGGCGAGTTCCTGGGCGGCCTGCGGCGTCAGCTGCGGGATTTCATCGTCCGCATGAAGCTTGGCGAGCGAACGTGCCGCTTTCTCGGCGGGATAGGTGTAGGCGAGCTCTTTTAAGCCGGCTGCTTTCACGGCCATGTACACGGCAGTGCTCTGTGTGAGGGGCTGATCGCCATCGAGCCGGTCTTGGGTGAGGATTCCTTTTTCGTACAACGCCAGAGCGGATTTGTAATAAGGACTGCTTTCCTTAATGTCCTGAAAAGGATTCGGTTTGTCTGACGGCTCCAGGTTAAGAACAGCGGCCAGAGCCTTAACAAAGTCGCCCTTTGTCGGTTCGGACGGCAGCGTATAGCCGAACTGGTCTTTCAAGAACTGCCGGTATTCCTCGGATAAAAGAGTGGTTTGCTCCGCCGTCCGGAGAGCGGCAGCTGCCGGAACACTCGCTCCTTGCCCGTAAGCCGGGCCTGACCACACCGTTAGAAGCAGAGCGCCTGCGGCAAGGAGAGAGCCGAACCGGGTCGCGTTAAGCCGTATAGATACGTTCATGAAATGAACCCCTTTCTTAAATTAATTTATTCCAATCTGAAAAGTAGGAATTTATCAGGATGGTATCACCCTTTAAATAAGCTGTCAATACAACGAAAGAACTTTGCCCGTCCGCGGCTTGACTTCGCCGTTTTCATTCGGGTAAGCTAAATTTATTAACGGCAGTCAAAAGTGAGGCGGTAATAACGTGAGCGAAGTAAAATCCGGATTGTTATACTCCAAAGAACACGAATGGGTCGAAGTGCTTTCCGATACGAAAATCCGTGTAGGTATGACCCCTTTTGCACAAGAGCAGCTTGGCGACATTGTATTCGTCGAACTGCCGAAAACGGGCGCTTCCGTCAAAGCCGACGACATGCTGGGCAGTGTGGAATCGGTCAAAACGGTCTCCGACCTGATTAGTCCCGTTATCGGAACGGTTGCCCGAATCAACGACACTCTGGAAGAATCTCCGGAGCTGGTGAATACGGACCCTTACGGCGCAGGCTGGGTGGCCGAAATCGACATTTCCGGCAAAGAAGCCTTGGACGGGCTTATGACCGCCGATCAGTATCAGGCTTATATCGTTTCGGAGCAGTAATCGTTTGCCGCTCCGAGCTGCGGCACCCTGCCGGAATTTTTCGGGAGGGTGCTTTTTTGCAAGACGAGTGAATTCACCTCTCAAAAAAAACGTTCTCGGTTCGCTTCCGACCCGGGAACGTCTTTTTGCTGTTGCACCAGGCGATTGTTGCCTGAGCACGCCTGATGCCTTATATCCGCACCGCGCGCAGCTCCCGGCGCGCGGTGCTTGGCGTCACATGACGGTGGCTCCTACACGCGCCCTCCGCTTCCACGCGCCGTCCCGGCCTCAACGCCGCCGTCCGGAGGCGATCGTCTTCTCGATGGTTCTTTTCATCGCGTGTCCGGCACGCGTCCATGTCCACCGGCTCATATTCCTGCGCCCCCGGAGCCCCTTCCGCCTGCATAGCCCGGGATGTTCGTAAGCGAGTCTCATTTGTTTTTTCAGAGAGCCGAGATCCGGCATAGAGGAGTTCCGCTTCGCTGTCACACCTGAAAAACATTCCTTTAGTTCACGGAGGCCGTTCAGGCTTTGAAACGGTAGGAAACTATTTCGCCCTATCACTTGAAGGCTCTTTCCCGATCTTTGAAAAATAGGGTCGGCTGCACAGCGGCGGCTAGAACAGACGCCTTTTCCATCCGGTACCCGCTCTCATATATATAAAGGAGCGGTCTATGAAAGAAAGTCTATCGGATCGGAAAGGTGGCCGAGAGCATGGCGTTTCCCGCGAGGTTTAACAAGTGGTCCAAATACAAGTTTATGAGAAATGCCGCCGGGCTTGTCCCTCATCTGCCGGCAACGAGTCCGATGTCGGAACGTTCCTTCGGGGAAATGTCGGAGCGGTACGGCCGGGTCGTTGTCAAACCCGTTGGCGGGATGCAGGGGCAGGGCATTTTCCATGTGTCCTGCCTGTCGGACGGCTGGTACGAAGTGCAGCATGAAAACCGCAAAATCAAGCTGGCGGGCAGGAGGAAGACTTACGCTTTTTTGAGTAAGCAAATCGGCTCTCAAAGCTATATCGTCCAGCAGAGTATCGATCGGGCGACGGTCGGGGAGAGGGCTTTCGATCTGCGTGTTATCGTTCAGCGGAAAAAAAATTCGCGCCGCTGGATTGTTACCGGGCACGTGGCGAAAGTCGTGGGCAGCGGCTATTTCGTTTCGAACACATCCAGAAAAGGCAAGCTCCTGCTTCTGGACGAAGCGCTCGGCCGCTCTTCGCTTCACAGGCTGTCCCGGAAAGCGCTGCAGGAACGGATCGATCAGGTTGCTCTTGCATGCGCGAAGACGCTGACGGAACATTTTCCGAGGCAGGTCATTTACGGTATTGATATCGGGCTGGACAAGCGCGGAAATGTATGGATTTTCGAAGGGAATTTGTATCCGGCCATGTCTCATTTCGTGAAGCTCAAAGACAAAACGATGTACCGCCGCATCAAGGCTTATGGCGAAGGCCAGTAAAGAACGAGGAAAGGGGACGCGCGGCATGTTCAGAACGATGATGAAATCCAAGCTCCACCGGGCCACCGTTACGGAGGCCAATCTGAACTATGTAGGAAGCATCACGATCGACGAAGATCTGATGGAGCTTGCGGACCTTCTGCCCAATGAAAAGGTTCAGATCGTGAACCTTAACAACGGATCTCGGATGGAGACGTATACGATAACGGGTCCCAGAGGATCGGGATGCGTCTGTCTGAACGGGGCGGCGGCAAGGCTTGTGCAGCCGGGCGATCTCGTCATCATTATTTCCTACGCGTTAATGAGTGAGGAAACGGCGGCAGATTACGCGCCCAAAGTGGTTATTTTGGAAGAAGGCAACAAAGTTGCGCGCGATCGTTACGTGGAAAAACACTCCACCGTGCCGGATCCTTCCTGACAGGTCCTCCTGGCGGTGCAGTTGAAAAAGATCCCGAAGACCCCTCCGAAGAAGCCTGCCGGAAGGGTTTCGGGGTGGCCGTTATAACCCTGCGGAGCGCTGGAGGCACTGGGCGATTTTCATGAAATCTTCCATGGAGATGCCGGACGCGAATTCCTCGGGAACTTCCTCTAGATCCGGAACGGGACCCGTATGCTCCGGTATTCCCTCGATGACTTCAAGAGGCTGGCCGTCTTTGGGATGCTCGCCTTGCCATATGCAGCGGATGACCGGTAGTCCGGAGTTTCTTTTTATTGCGGAAGTTAAAAGAGTGGTACATATAATTGTTCAGCGTGGATATTTCGCCGAAACGTCCCCCGAGGAGTTCCTGAACGGCGGCAGCGGCATTGGCGTCGGGTTTATCCGGCTTTGGCAGCTCGATGGCCAGACGGTTAACGCGTTTAATCAAGACAGCCTCCTCCAAACAGCGTGATACGCGTGATATAGGTAACGTTACGGTTAGACATATGTGGAACGGCACGGCTTGGCTGATATGCTCCGTTCTTGGCTGCGCATTGACACCTTCTCAAGCGGGGTGCTAACGTCAAGATAATGAAGAGCGAGGAAGGAGTTACCGCCATGCGCACCCGTTACGACGTGATCATTATCGGAGCCGGCTCGATGGGCCTGAGTGCCGGTTATCAGCTTGCATCAAGCGGCGTGCAGACGCTGCTCCTCGATGCGGGCAATCCCCCGCACGAGGAAGGCAGTCATCACGGGGAAACGAGGCTCATCCGCCATGCCTACGGCGGAGCCCCCGCGTACGTGCCCCTTGCGCTGCGCGCCCAGAAGCTGTGGGAAGAGCTGGAGCGCCTATCCGGCGAGACGCTGCTGCGGCCTACGGGCGTGCTGAACGTGAGCCGCGAAGAGACGGCCAACCACCGGAGCAAAATCGCCAACGCGCAGCGGTACGGCGTTCCGCTGGAGGAGCTCGATGCCGCCGAAATCCACCGCCGGTGGCCGGGCTTCTCTCTGCCGGAGGGCTGGAGCGGCCTCTACGAGCCGGACGGCGGGGTGCTGCTCAGCGAAGCCTGCCTGCGCGTCTACCGGAGACTGGCGCTGGAAGCGGG
Organism: Paenibacillus sp. JNUCC 35; assembly: GCF_058269095.1. Lineage (NCBI taxonomy): Bacteria > Bacillati > Bacillota > Bacilli > Caryophanales > Paenibacillaceae > Paenibacillus > Paenibacillus sp. JNUCC 35. The sequence continues at coordinate 1,234,596 of NZ_CM177771.1, forward strand.
CGCGGAGCTGCTGACGGATACGCCCGTCCGGTCCGTGCGGCTGGACGGCGGCGAAGCGGCCGTGACGACACCGGCCGGAACCTTCACGTCCGGCCGTCTGATCGTCACGGCTGGAGCCGCGGCCGCAGGCATCCTGCCGGGCCGGCTGCTTCCCGTGACGGCGGTCCGCAAAACAGTGGCTTGGTTCCGGGCCGGCGGCGGGCTGTACCGGTCCCCCGGCTTTCCGGGCTTTACGGTCCATACGGGGCTGGGGGAATACTACGGGTTCCCCGACTTCGACGGTTCGGGAGTCAAGGTAGGCCGGCACGATGAGGGGATTCCCCTGAGTCCCGGAGAGCCGAAGCATCCGTTCGGGAGAACGGCCGCGGACGAGGAGGAGCTTCGCGCCTTTATGGAAGCGTACCTCCCGGGCGCCTCGGGTGCGCTGCTGAAGGGCAAGGTCTGCCTGTACGAACGTACGCCGGACGAGGATTTTATCATCGGACGGCTGCCCGGGCATCCGCATGTGAGCGTTGCGGCGGGCTTTTCCGGACACGGGTTCAAATTCGCGAGTGTCGTGGGCGAAATTTTGCGGGATCTGACCGTCGATGGAAGGACTTCTCTGGATCTGACTCCTTTTTCACCGGAGCGGTTCAATTGATTTTAACCAGTGAATTACCAGTTTTCCGTTTCGGAATCTCTCATCCGGGTAAGTAATAGACGTAGGCGGCAGTTAAACAAGACTTCCTAAGAAGCCTGCAAATTTACCGTTTGAGGAGTGGATCATCATGGCTGACAAAATGTCTCGAGAAGAAGCAGGACGCAAAGGCGGAGAAGAAACCGCACGCACGCACGACAAAGATTTCTACCAGGAAATCGGACGTAAAGGCGGCGAATCCCGCGGAAACGACAGCGGCAGAAGCGATGGCAAGATGAGCCGTGAAGAAGCGGGAAGAAAAGGCGGACGCAGTTAAGACGATGAACGTGATCTCGACATATAAAAGGACTTGCAGCCCCCGGTTGTAAGTCCTTTTGCTGTGCGGATTAAGCCGGCTCGCGCCGGATTGTTCACGGAATTGTTACAAATAGGGCCCAGGTGAGCTATCCCTCTTTTGCAGGCATCCCGGTATAATAGGTTTGATTGATGGGAAAAGATGAAAGCAGCCGTAAAGGCATCAGGCCATGCAGTTTAGGGGGATTGAACATAAATGAATGCACATAAACAGGAAAGTTACGCCGGTCGTTCCGGTTTGAAATTAACATTCAGGCGCAGGAGTGTCGGCACGGCCGTTCTTCTGCTGGTGCTGACAGCGGCGCTTGCCGGCTGCGGTTCGGGAGGCGGCGGACATGAAGGGCACGGAGGTCAAGGCGCGGGCCAAGGGACGCTGGATACGCTGAATCCGATCGAAGCCAAAGTGAAATTGCCGGCGGAACCGGTCAAAAAAGGGACGGAAGCGGCGGTTGAAGTCACCGTCACCCAGGATGGCAAGCCGGTGGACGATGCGGACGAGGTTCTTTTCGAAGTATGGAAAGAAGGCGCCCCGGACGACAATCATGAGAAGATTAAAGGAACCCACGGCAAGGACGGCTTGTATACCTTAAAAAAGAAATTTGACGAACCGGGAACGTATCTGATTATTTCCCACGTCACGGCCAGAACGATGCACACGATGCCGCAGGTGAAGCTCCAGGTGGAATAGCCCGGCATCGGATATCCTTATGATTCCCGATGCAAGCGGTGGGCCCGGATGGAAATCATCCGGGCTTTTTTGCCGATAAGAAGCCCGGCGTTGCCGTGCTAACCGGGCCGCGCTATACTCAAGTCAGACAAGCCGCAGAGACTGAGGAGGATAAGTACGCCATGACATTCAAATGGGACGGTCATACGCACACGAAGTTTTGCTATCACGGAAACCCCGCCGAGGAACCGGCATACTTGGACCGGGCGATAGAGCTCGGCTTCGAACGCTACACCATCAGCGAGCACCCGCCGCTGCCGGATAAGTGGATCGACAATCCCCGGCTCATGGCGGAATTGGCCATGCCGATGGAGGAGCTGCCGGACTATTTGGCCTATGCCGAAGAGATGAAAGCGAGATATGCCGGCAGGATCGAAGTGACCGTGGGCCTCGAGATGGATTACCTGTACGGCAGGGAAGACTTCTCCGACGCGCTGCTGGATCAGTACGGAAGCCGGCTCGAGGACGTCGTCGTATCCGTCCATTATCTTCCCGGAGCGGGCGGCATGCGCTGCATCGACTTCTCCGCGGACGACTTCCGGGAGGGGTTGCTTGCCCATTACGGGAGTATGGACGCGGTAGCCGAAGAGTACTACAACCACGTCGAGAAAGCGATCGAGTGGGCGGCCGGTCTGCCTATGCGCAAGCGCCTCGGTCACGTGCAACTGATCGAGAAGTTCCGCGAAGCGCTTCCGCCGATCAGCCCGGAACTGATCGAGCGCAGGCTGACCGGGCTGCTGCCCAAGCTCCAGGAGGCGGGCGTCGGCATCGACGTGAACGTCGCCGGTCTGCGGGTGCCGACCTGCGGGCAGACCTATGTGCCGCGGTGGTTTCTTGCCGCCTGCGCGAACCGGGGCATTCCGCTGATTTACGGCTCCGATACGCATAAACCGGAGCACGTGGGAGCGAACTGGGCCTGGTTTGAGACCGCTTTCGGCGCGAGCCGCGCGGAAAGCTGAGAGAAGCGGCCCTGTGAAGCGGCGCACGGAGCGGCCGCTCGAAAGCCGCGTGAAGCACCTGAGGCCGAAAGGGAAGTTCGCCCTTACGGCCTTAAATCCGCGGGGGGAAGCCGCCAGAGCCGGAAAGCACCGCCAAGGGGGGACGCGTCAAGCGGGCCGTTTCCGGAGGCGGTGCTTTTTGCGCAGCGGGCGGCTTCTTCGCGCTGTAAGGACGCGGGGAGGAGCACCCGCGTCCGCCGCTGACTCTTGTTCTACATCAATAGAACAAGAGTCAGCAGATCGAACAGGGCCAGCGTGAGGATCGTCTCGTTGCTCGGACCGGGATATCCCGGAAAGCCCGGAAAGCCGGGAGCGGGGGGGAAGAATCCCCTTTCCTCGAATTCATCAGGCGGCTGCCCGTATGGACCTGTTCTTTCATATCCGTTAACATGGCCGGAAATATACCCCTGCCCGTATCCCATGTCAGGGCTGTAACCATGCCCCTGGCCCTGCCCGCCGGATACTTTCAGCCGGACATAATTCGGGTCCACTCCGATAATCATCCCGTCATAAGTGCGGCCTGATTTGGTCTGTATCCGGACGTGACGGTTCATATACGATTTGCACAAACAATAAAAATCCTCTTTGTACATGGCTGGCATCCCTCCGTTTTCCGTTCTCTTCCCTCCAGCTTATGTGCGGACGCCCTGCCGGGCGTGGGCATCCGGCTGTTTTGGGCGCTCCGCTCGCGGTGGGTGAGACATCCGGAAGGCGAAAGCTCTATACTATGGAGCAGGAAGCCAAAGAGAGGAGGCGAAGAGCGGTTATGGCCGTGATCAAAACCAATTCCGAACAGACCAGGGCTGCTTGCCCGGCTTTTATAAAAGGCAGGAATCGCCCTCGGGGGACTCCGGTCTTTTTTCTTGACAAGAAGAGGCACAGCCCCTAAAGTAGATGGAAATTTACAGGAGGGACGCCGAGATGAGAATATGTCAGGTCGACGAAGAAATCAGTCTGGAATTATTGGAGCTTAAGCATGCGGAAGCCTTGTTCCGCCTGACGGACGACAACCGGGAGCAGCTGGGACAGTGGCTGTTCTGGGCAAACGACACGAAAGAAGTCGGCGATTCCGCCGCTTTTATCCAGTCTACATTGCACGCGTTCGCGGAAGGCAAATCGCTGGCCGCCGCCATCATGGTCCGGGGAGAACTGGCCGGGGTCATTGATTATCACGCGCTGGTTCCCGCTCACGGAAGGGCCGAAATCGGGTACTGGCTCGGTAAGGCTCATCAGGGCCGGGGAATTATGACCCGCGCGTGCCGGGCGTTCATCGGATACGGGTGGTCCGAAAAGAACCTCAACCGCATAGTCATTATGGCGGATATCGAGAACGCGGCAAGCCGGGCTGTTCCGCAGCGGCTCGGTTTTACGCTCGAAGGCGTGATGAGAGAATGGGAGGTTAAGGAGAGCGGCAAGCGCGACATGGCTCTCTATTCCATCCTTCGCAGAGAATGGACGGAAAATTGAATTTTTTGGATAAAAAGAAGAATCCGGGCCGTTCCCGTGATAAAATAAGAGACGACCGGCGCTTTTGTGCCCGATGACTAGAACGGATCAGGAGGAGATTTTTATGTTATTGGAAGTGATCGCAACAACAGTCGGCGACGCAATCGCGGCCGAACAGGCCGGGGCGGACAGGCTGGAACTGGTGACCGGCATGAAAGAGGGCGGATTGACTCCGAGCGCGGGCCTTATCGAGGGCACGGTGCGGAGCGTGAAAATTCCTTCCGCCGTCATGGTGCGGCCTCACAGCAAATCGTTTGTTTACGACGCGGACGATGTGCGCGCTATGCGGAGAGATATCCGGCTTATCCGCGAAACCGGCGCCGCCGGTATCGTGATCGGTACGCTTACCCCGCAGAACGAGATCGACGTTCCGGTGCTGGAAGCGCTGCTGGAGGAAGCCGGCGGGCTGGAAGTGGTGTTTCACCGGGCGTTCGACGCCGTGCCGGATCAGATTGCGGCTTTCCGGCAGCTCTCCGGCTACAAGCAGATCACTCGCATTCTGACATCGGGCGGCAAGCCGAGCGCGCTGGATGCCGTAGACCGGATGAAGGAACTGGTGGAGCTCAGCCGCGATTCTCATATCACGATATTGGCCGGCAGCGGACTGAATGCGGAATCGCTTGAATCTTTCGTAAAAGACACCGGCGTGACGGAAGTCCACTTCGGCGGCGCCGTCCGCGGTCCTAAAGGCGTGGAAGACGATATTGCCGCCGAGAAAATCCGGGAGATCCGCGACATACTGGCGCGTTGTTAGCGGACAGGCCCTCCGATACTCGGATAGGGCGCCAGGCTGACGGGGCGGCTTCCCGGAGATGACACCGAACGACGACCTGGACGGCCTGACAGCAGGAGCTGCTGCGCATTATTCCGCGGCTCTTGAAGCGGCCCATACAAACAGGCCGGTTTTTCCTTCGCGGGAGAAACCGGCCTGTTTGCCGGGCGCGGCCGCCGGACTGCCCTTGAGTGTCAAACGCCGGGGACATGGGTTTGGCTTTCCGTCATGGGGCGCCGCCAAGCGGGCTTGGGATTTGCACGCCAGTTGGCCGAACTTTCTTCCGCCACCCGTAATACGGGTAGGCAAAAAAGGCTGTCCCACTGAGAGTGAGGCAGCCTTTTTTGCATATTCGATCATGGGGGTACGAACTGGGGTAAGCCGGGCAGCTGTTGCAGGAAGACCGAATCGTCGTCTTTATCCTGCTTTCCTATTTACGGCTGGATGTTTGTGTAAGCCGTAAGCAGACTGACCGTAAGGAGCAGCGCGCCAAAGGCGTACTTGTATATTCTTGTCGGCACAGTGGACATGGAAGACTCTCCTCCTCTTTTTTATTCCTCTTCATTATACAATAAACAAGATGCTTCAGTTGTAAACATTCTGTAATGGTTTCTTTCACAATTGATCATTATTTCATTTTTTTAAGGTCGGTCAAGGAATAAAACGTCCCGCGCCAGTAGACGCCGCCTTGTTTGAGCGCCAGTCCCACGGACCGGACAAGCACGTAGACAAGCACGGTTGCGCTCGCCGGAATGGCGAGGGTATCGAGGCCCGGTGAACCTGCCATCATCCGGATCTGCTTCCGGTAAAGGGCCGTCATGATAAGCACGCTGGCCAGATGGATGAGACTGCGCCAATCGCCGTAGAGCAGCATGCCGAGCCAGGGAAACGTAAACAGGAGGAGCTGACCCGCTCCGGCCGCCGCCGCCAAAGAAACTTTGTAGCCGAAGCCGGAGAACAGATTTTTCTCCAGTCCCCGGACGGCCGCTCTCATGCTCGGATACCACTCGACCTGCAGCCTGCTCCGCCCCGATGCAAGGCGCTGGCGGAGACCGGCCAGCTTCACCCGCGCGCCGAGCTGGAGGTCGTCGTCCGGCCGAAGGGCGATCGCTTCGTGCGTCCCGATCGCTTCATAGGCCCGCCGGTGAATGTGATTGAACGCGCCGATGCCCATGCCGCCTTTCCGCTCCCCGTCCAGATTCGCGCGCCAAGGGCGCGTGAACAGGCTTAGCGAGAAGAGGAAGTGGCGGATGAAGCTGCGCAGCCAGAACGTGGGCGCCGTCATGTGGGGCGTGAGTGTCAGATGGTCCGCATGCTCGCTTAGCGCAAAGCCGACCGCTTCCCGGACCGTGTCCGGGTGAAAGCGGATATCGGCGTCGGTAAAGAGCAGCCACTGACCGCGGGCCTGCCGGTAGCCCTGGTAGAGGGCGTGGTTTTTGCCCAGCCATCCGCCCGGCAGGCGCGTCACGTGGATCACCCGCATGGGGATATGGATATCCCCGCGCTCCTCGGACCACCGTTTGAGCTCGTCCAGCGTGCGTCCGGTGCCGTCCTGCGAGCGGTCGTTTACGACAATCAGCTCCAGCCGGGGATAGGTTTGCGCGAGCAGATGCCCCACCGTATCTCGAATTGTCGTTTCTTCCTCTTTGGCGGCGATAATAACCGAGACGAGAGGCGGGGGATCGGGCAGCGGACCTGAAGGGGGCAGTTCGCGAAACAGCTTTGCGCCCCGCAGATGATCTGCCAGCATGGCCAGCCAGTAGAGCAGGATAAGCAGAGCCAATATTCCGGCTATGGACATGAGCGGCCTCCTTGTGGAACAATAATAGGGAACTAGGGGGGAAGAGAGCTGTCCGTGATTTTATAAACAGGCCTCTTCCTTGAAACGTGGAAAATAACCGGTTGTACGCGGAAAGCACGACAGGAAAACCGGCTTTTTCTTGCCGGTTGTCTGGCCGTTTTTGTCCGCGTGAGCACAGCACCGTGTATTTGCAGGTCCATCAGATCAGTACGTCTTGGAACCGGGACATAGCAGCTAGTCTTAACGATTTGTCAGAACAGCGTATCAAAGAAAGGAGGCCTTCGCATGGACCATTCCCGGAACGACGCGGAAGCCGCAAGCCTTGCCAAACCATCGGCTTCCAAAGCCTCCAAAGACGGCTACTGGAAAAAAGTATCCGGAAGACAGCTTCCCGCCTTCTTTTCGGAAATCCGGGAAGAAGCGGGCGCCGCGCTTCCGTGTGTGTTCGTGTGCATCGGCACCGACCGCTCGACCGGAGACGCGCTCGGCCCGCTTGTCGGCTCCATGCTGGCCGAAGCCGGCTACAGCGTCATCGGCACCCTGGAGCATCCCTGCGATGCGAGCAATCTTGTGCAGCGCCTGGCGGAAATCCCGGCGGGAGCCTCGGTCGTCGGCATCGACGCGTGTCTGGGACAGCCATCTTCCGTCGGGCTGTACCAGGTGTCGAACCGGCCGATCTTCCCGGGCAAGTCGCTCGGCAAGAACCTTCCGCTCGTCGGCGATTACACCGTCGCCGCGATCGTGAACGCCGACGGCCCCCGGCAGTACGCGGTCTTGCAGACGACCTCGCTGAACCGGGTGATCGGCATGGCGAGGGAAATCGCCGCTGCCGTTCAAGCGGCGTTCCCGCCCGTCCGCGCTTAGGCCGTCTGTTCGGCGGCGGATCGTTGCGCGAACTCCCGCACCCGTGAGACGCCGTACACCGGGGCCCTGCCTAAGTGGCGGCTGTGCGGCGCTTTGCGCGCCCTCGTCCGCCCGGTGTGCCCGGCGGAACGACAGCCGCTTCCCAGGAGCCCGCAGTGTATAGTCTCCGGCGGGAGACCGCTTAAGTATGCTTTTATTATACAGTTGCTTCCGCTATGTTGCGAAGCCTGCGTCCCTGAGTCCGCCCGATGAAACACGCGGACAACCAGCCGCAGGCTTGTATGCTTTTGTAAACTTTTTAACCCGCACACACGAATAAAACAGGGAGATGAACCATACACATGAGAAACGGATTTGGCGGAGGACTGGGCGAACGAAACGGGGGAAGAATGCCCAAAGCGACCCTCAAAGAAGTATCCCTGCGCCGCATTTTGGGACTGTTCCGGCCTTACCGGGGTCAATTGACCGTAATCGTCCTGCTGGCTCTCGGAGGAGCCGTACTCGGCCTCGTTCCTCCGCTCGTTATGAAAGAGATCATTGACACCGCCATCCCGCAGCAGAGCTTCCGGCTCCTTGCCGTCTTCGCCGTTCTGCTTGTCGCTCTGCCGCTGCTCAGCGGCATGCTCGGAGTGGCGCAGAATCACTTGAACACCAAAGTCGCCCAGGGCGTCATGCGGGACCTGCGGATGACCCTTTTCCGCAATCTCCAGCGGCAGTCCATGTCCTTCTTTACCGCAGCCCGGGCCGGCGAAGTGGTCCAGAGGCTGACGGAAGACATCCAGGCGGTCCAGACTGTCGTCACCAGCCTCGTCGTGTCGTCGATTACCCAGATCGTCATCGTCATCACGACCGTCGGCATCCTCTTCGCCCTCGACTGGCGCCTGGCCATCGTGGCGCTCATCATCCTGCCCGCCTTCATTCTGCCGGTACGTAAAGTTTCCGGCATCCGCAAGCGCCTGCGCGGAGAAACGCAAAAAGTCCGCGCCGATATGTCGGCGCAGCTCGGTGAGATTTTCGGCGTCTCCGGCGCTATGCTCACCCGGATTTTCACGCGCGAGAAAGAGCAGGAAGAACGGTTCGGCGGAATGAACCAGCAGGTTATGGATCTGGAGCTCCGTCTCAATCTGATCGGCCGCTGGTATATGATGTTTCTCGGGGTGCTGGGCCCGCTCGGCACCGCGGTCATTTATATGTACGGAGGATACTCCGTCATTCAGGGAAGTATGAGCATAGGCGGGATCGTAGCCTTCGCGGCCTATCTCGGACGGCTGTACAGTCCTGTCGGGACCCTGCTTAACCTGCATGTGGAGGTGGCGACCGCGCTAGGCGTCTTCCAGCGTATTTTCGATTATCAGGATATGAAGGCCGAAGTGGAGGAGGCGGAAGGGGCAGCCAAGCTCCCTCCGGTGCGCGGAAGCATAGCGGTGCGCGATGTTTCATTTGCCTACTCACCGGGTAATACGGTTCTATCCGATATTTCCTTCCAAGCGGAAGCGGGTGAAGTTGTCGCACTGGTCGGTCCCAGCGGAGCGGGCAAATCGACCCTTATCAGTCTGATGGCAAGACTCCATGATCCGACGGAGGGCACCGTAGAGATAGACGGATTCGATGTGAAAAAGGTTAGTCTGTCGTCGCTCCGCCGTCAGATTGCTTACGTTACGCAGGAATCGTTCCTCTTTCATGCCACCGTGCGGGAAAACCTGCTCTTCGCCAAAGAAGACGCTACGGAAGAAGAACTTGTCCATGCTTGCCGCCAAGCGTATATTTACGACTTTGTGCAGTCTCTGCCGCAGGGATTCGACACCATGGTCGGAGAACGCGGACACCGGCTTTCGGGCGGTGAAAGGCAGCGTCTGGCAATCGCCAGAGCCCTGCTCAAAAATCCGCGCATCCTGATTCTGGACGAAGCGACTTCCCACCTGGATTCGGAATCCGAAGCGTTCGTTCAGGCTGCCTTGGAGCAGCTGATGAAAGACCGGACGACGCTGGTCATTGCGCACCGCCTCTCGACGATTCTTCATGCGGACCGCATCCTGGTTCTGCAGAAAGGAAGGATCGTGGAGTCCGGCATCCACAAGGAAATGATGGAAATTGACGGTCTCTACGCACGTCTGTACCGGACGCAGTTTCGCGGACAGACAAATGACACGACGGCCCCTTGAATCTAAACAAAGAACACCGATGGTTCCAATCGGATATTTCGGAGTACGGCGGGAGATGCGCACTGTAACGAATTCAAAGGAGGAATTTCCAATGAAGGAGTTCAGTAAGACGCTGGCAACGATGACGAGGCCCTTTTCATTTGTTCACAAGACGTTAAGCGAATTTGGTTTCGTGTGTCCCCAGACCCATGAGAACCAACTATATGTTACCACCTTTGCGGATTCCATTACGCAGCGTGTCTATATGCTGGCCATACCCACCCGGCTTCTGGAGAACGGGCATACGGAAGTGTATCTCGGCCACACCCGTTTCGAAACGGAGGAGCTGCCGCCTTCCCGTGTCGTCGAAGCGGCCATTTGCCGGATGAAAGAGCTTGCCGATTATTTGAACCAGCCGAACAAACGCCCTCATACCGTCGAGACGGCAAGCAACGGGTATATGGCGACGGATTCTTACGATATCCGCAGGCTGGGCAACGAAATGAAAAAAATGAAAACCAACAGCGAGTTGAAGCAAACCGGACTGATTCCCGATCCCATTCAGTAGCTCTCATAGATAGGGTCAGGAGGCCCCGCTGCGGCGCGGGTCTTTTCTGATTCCGCTTTTTCCGGTGGCTTCGGCTCCGCTGTTTTCATATACGAACAAAAGGAGTGTTGACGATGACACCGATTCATCATATAAACTACCGGAACGAACATAATGAGGTGTACTGCTGCCTGAGAAATAAAGTCGTGGAGCTGGATGACCGGCAGAAGAGCGCTTTCTGCAGCGGCTGCCAGATGTTTGCGGGCTTTGCGGGAGGCAAAGGCGTGGAATGCGAGTGGGAGGACATGAGGGACGTGCCGAACCCGATGCAGGTGCTCGACCCCATGAAGGAGTTTATCAGCAACCAGATCCGCAAGATAGAGCTGGACGATCCGACCGTTATGGCGCATGGAAATTAAGCCCTATAAAGTGTGTATGCCGACAAGGTATATACACTTTTTTTATTTTTTTCGCCTTAAATATCCAGTACATTCCTTATAAATTTGTGTGTTTATGCAACAATTATGCATGATTTACGTCTGAAAAGAAGTAAGTCACTTTCATCACATACAGAAGGGAAAGAACAGCATGAACAATGGAATGAAAAAAGGACTGGCCGTTCTGGCCGTATCCATGGCTATGACCACGGGGGCAGCATACGCTTCGCCGGCTGCCGTAACGAAAGCGGACAACATCGTCCCGATCAGCGCGGAAGTGTCGCAGTCCGTACAAGTGACCGTTAACAATCAGGCTCTGGATGCCGAAGGATATGTGAAAGCGGGAGCCAAGGAAGCGATGATTCCTCTTCGCGCCGTGGCCGAAGCGATCGGCATGGAACTGAAATGGAACCAGGAGGATTACTCCGTCGAACTGTCCAAAGACCGCATCTGGACGCTCGTAAAAACCGGTGAAGACCGTTATGTGCTGAACAAAATGTACAAGCCGCTCGGCACCGCTCCAGAACTGGTAGACAGCAAGCTGTACGTGCCGGCTTCGTTTGCCAGCGAAATTCTTCATGGAACGGTAACGGCGCAGGGCAAGTCCGTTTCCATTTCTTTTGACGAGAAGAAGGAGAACGTGATGACAAAAGGCGTTGTAACGTCCATCCGCAATGCGGACGGCCATAAAGCCGTTCAAATTCAGGGCTTCGGTACGGCCGGACTCGTTCTCAACGTGGGCGACGACACTATATTTGCCACTGACAAGGGAGACAAGCTTACGTTCGATCAGCTTGCGCTCGGTCAAATCGTCGAAGCGGAGCACTCCATGGCCATGACAATGAGTCTGCCGCCTCAAACGCCTACATACAAGATTAGCGTGTCCGGTTACTCGGCGGATGCCGAGAAGCTGCTCGGAACCTCCGGCACCGTGGAAGAAGTGCGCACGGGTGATGACGGCAGCCAAAGCTTGACCATCAAAGGTCAAGGGCTCACCGAGCAGTCCCAGAGCGAAATTGTGCTGCGTCTTTCCGATGCGACGGAAGTCATCAATAAAGAAGGCGCCAAAGCAGACAAAAAAGCGCTCGTTAAAGGCGCGAAAGTCATCGGCTTCTACAACGGCGTCATGACGAAAAGCCAGCCTCCTATCGGCGGAGCGGTGAAGATCGTCGTAGACGTCGAGCCGGAAGCGGCTGCAGCCCAAGCGGAGTAAGAGAAGTTAGGCGGACTCCGGCTGCGCAAAGGCCGTTGAAACGGCCGGCCCTGCATCGGCAGTAAGAAAGGCAGTTCCCGTTCCAAAACGGGGGCTGCCTTTTTTATATTTAGGTATAATATTTCTTTTATTATTTATGAAAAGGAATTATTTTTTAAATATAATTGAAAATATTTACTGATTCTGGTATCTATAGGATAAGACTATCCTTCCAAGTTTACTGGGTTAACCGCTAACGCCGTTGAAAACTTAGCTTGTTTCATAAACTACGCAAGGGGGAGGCTCCGCTGATGACAATCGCGATCTATACAGATGACCCGGATATGGCCCACGTGCTTTCTTATTTTTTTAACGAAACGGTTTGTTCCGTTCACGCGAGATCTGAACTCGGCGGCCTCCCGGGACCGGGCAGCGGGCAGGCGATATTGGCTGTGGGCAGCCCGGATGAGAATGACTGGTTCCGGCTTAAACGTTCCGTCAAACAGGGAACAACGACCTACTTGATGATCCGTGAACCTATGACCCCGCTGGAAACGGTCTATGCCAAAGAAATCGGTGTGAGAGAAATATTGATGGACCCCGTTGCCCGTCTTAAAAGCAAGGCCGCCGAAACGCCGGATAAGCTGATCTCTGTCCTGGTCTGCCCGGGACTGTACGAAGCGGCGGCCGGTTCCGAGCTGGTCTACATCGGGGAAGGGACCTACTTTCATCCGAAACAGTTCTGTATCAAATACGGCAGTACAAGGACCGAGCTTTCGGAGAAAGAAGCGGCGCTGCTTTCGTTCTTTGTGGAGAACGAAGGGATTGTCGTGACCAAGCACACCATTGCGGAAAAGCTCTGGGGCGGGTACATTCAGCCGGATGGAATCTCCAAGGTGATCGCCAGAATGAAGAACAAACTGGGGCCCGCCCGTGAATTGATTTCTTCCCGGCAACTGGGCGGATTTATGTATGTCAAAGAGCGGGAGACAGCGGAGTACGCCGTTACCCGGCTCCTAAAATAAACCCCCTGTCCCGCTTGTGTACGGGATAGGGGGTGGTGTCGGCCGCCGCCGGCTGTTTGCCTCGGGTGCGGCTATTATTTTAAATACGCGGATTTAATATAGTAGAACTCATATTCCGAAGCGGAGAAGTTGGCAAAGGATGCTTTAAGTCTGTCATTGGTGTGAGCGCTGAACTGCATCGTGACCGTATCGTTGGCTACCACGAACATAACGTGCGAGTAGTTTAAGGCGCTGATGAAGCCGCCTGCGGGAGTCGTCGCTTTGGTGGTCTTGTAGAAATAGCCTTTCGTGTCCACCATATACTGCTTCAAACCGTTGGAGATGTTACGGCCCGTGTTCACCCAGGCGAGGCTCTCCGGTTTCCATGTGCTGTCCGTCGGGATGCCGCCGGCATAGATCGATTGAGAAACGTAGTTGGCGCAGTCGACACCGCCGTTTTCGGTATGTTTGGCATAGTTCGGGTTCCATTTGCTCGTGTCGTAGCCGGACGCGTTCGTTGTGTTCGAGGTCCATTTGTTGGCATAATCCCTGGCGGCAATCCTGTCGTAGGTGACGGCGGCAAGCGGCTGGACCAGCGAAGCTTCTGCCGGGCTCTTGAGGAGGAAGCTTTTGTTGGTCGTTACGGCTTCCGTAACAAACTCTTCTCCGTTTTCGATCATGCTGGACTCATTGGAAGGAATAAAGTAATCCGCGGGAATCCAGTCGACCAGTCCGTTAAGAAATTCCAGATTGGCGTTCTTGAGGTCAGGGCTGCCGTTCACGATAGGAGCCGTAATCCGGAACGAATCGTTCTGGTCCGTGGAAGTCCCGATATATTCCTGCAGATCTTTCATCCGGTCGTTGACGACCTGCTCCGCATCCGTGGAGCTTGCGTCTTTGCGCAGCTTCAAGACGTTAAGCTTGCTTTTCAATCCTTTCACGTAGGGCAGCTCATCGACCGATTTCGCTTTGAGCGTTTTATTCAAGGAAATGTTCACGCGGGCCGTCAACCGGTTGTCTTTAACCGAGTAATCCGAAGTGGATAATTGAATGGAGTTAATTGTGTAGTAGGGCGTATAAGCTTTCTTGACAAAATTTTCGACTTCCTTTTGAACGGCCTTCTGATAAAGGTCGTCTTTGACGCCTCCGGGGGACGTCTGGGCAAATGCCGAAGTCGTCGTAAAAGCGGAAATCAACAGCAGAGAAGTGACCATTTTTTTAAGCTTCATAAATAAATTCCCTCCTAAATTAGTGGATTTAATGGCGGCATGTTCCGTCAGAAAAATAAAGCGCTTCCGGTTTTGTGCGTTTTGTTTGTTCTGTACGTTCACCTCCGCTTGAATCGGAAACCTCGGTAAATCCTTTACACTATAAAAGATATACCGGGCGGAGTATCCGGGCTATAGCCAGAACGGGGATACCGGAGCGGCATTACGGGGACAAACCGGGGGCATACCGCGGACATGGCTCCGGTTTCCGGATAGAAAAAAGGCAGCTCCCGTCCTCGAACGGGAACTGCCTTTGGATGAATCTGCGCCGCGCGGTGAACACAGCCGCAGGCTACTTGCTCTTGTCCGGATCTTCCGGCCGGTCGGGCTTACGGAGGGAATCCTCCTCCGTAAGAGGTGTGCGGCCGGTTCCGGACTCGGAAGCGGGAGCCGCCTCGGAGCGGGAATGCTCCGGCTCCAGCGCCGGGTCAGCCCCGGAGCCGCCGTGAGTCCGGGCGTCTGCGGGGGCACCCGGGTCCGCCGAAGGCCCGGGAGCGGGGGCCGCATCCTGCGCGGGCGCATCGGCCGCGGGTCCGTCGCTTCCGGCTGCCGTCAGCTCAGCCGCTCTCGCTTCGGCGGCTCGCGCCTCTGCGGCCTGCTCTGCGGCCGCCGCTTTCTTTTTCTTGCCGCGGAGGATCCGCCACAAGGCCGCGAGGCCGGCGACAAGAATGACGCCGAACTTTTTCAGGAAGACGAGCAGCAGGCCAATCAGTCCGACCTTTTTGGCGACCGCAAGACCCGCGCCCCCGAGGATCAGGCCCGACAAACCGTACTCGGCCAGCTTGTCCGTTTTGGAATTGTACTCTTCGTACCGTTCTCCGGCCTTAACCTGCAGCTTCGGCAGGATAGAGGAGGTCAGCACCTTACGGTCCGCAGCGAGATTTTTCGGGTCGGTCACGAGAACGACGGAAATCACGCCCTTCCGGGTAAGTACGTTGACGTTGTAGTTGACGAATTTTTCGTTATTGGAGTTGTGTCCCAGCAGGGACCAGGAAAGGCTGTGTATGTCGTTGTCGTAAAAGGGTTTCACATCCCAGCCGTCGACGAACAGGCGGTTGGATACATCCCCTCTTTTATTCGCTTCTTCCGTTCCGGTCTTGTAACTTTTAAGGAGCTCGTCCGCATCGATTTTGTCCTTCTCGTCGTCCTTGACGTGGCCGGTGTCCTCATATTCGAAAATAACCGCCCAGTTCTGATTTTCGTCTTTCGGGAAAACGGAACCGATTTCACGGTTGTTTACGTGGGAACCGTTTTGTTGCTCAAATTTTTTGGTATCGGTATCATTCAGAAACACAAAATTTTTGTCCAGATCCAGCTCGGCGATTTGACCGAGTCCCACTTTTTTCGGACCTTCCACCCAGTTCAAGGTTTCTTCAGCCGAGGCCGGAGCCGTCCATAAAGAGACGCAGAGGGCTGCGCCGGTTACCAGGGTAATTAACTTCGGAAGCTTCAAGTTTTTCTCTCCTTTGTTTTAAATAGCCTATTTATTAAATATTGATCATTATATATCGTATTAATTATTTTACAAGACAAATAATGGTTATAATCTCTGTTTATTTGTTTCTCCGCTCTCAATGGTCTACACTATACATAAGGTTTCGTACTCTAATTAAGAAATGAGGATGTTCAAGATGTACATTGCCGTAAATACCATTGAAGTTCCCAATCCTCCGCAAATGGTCGAAATGTTCCGCAAGCAGGCGCCTAACATGAAAGAACTCCAAGGCTTTCTCGGATTGGAAGTCTGGACCGACGAACAGGCGATTAAAGTGATCACGAAGTGGGAAAATAAAGAAGCGTTCGAGGCGTATACCCAAAGCGAGGTTTTCAAACGTTCACACGGCGGCCATGGAGGCCAGGAGATGAAACCGAAAGCGCGTCTTTCGTATTTCGAAGGCGAGACGCTCATCTAGGGAAAGCTTCCGAAACTTTAACGTACATCCATTCGTTTATAGGATATCGGCCCCGCTTCGGGGCTGTTTATATTTGTAGAGGCGCCGTTTGCTTAATTCCGCGTTTAAAGGGATGAGAACTCGCCAAATGGTAAAATCTACATGTGTTTAACCCGTTTTTACGTTTTTAAACCAGGAGTGCTGCTTAATGAAAAAAACTGCCATAATAGCCGGCGCGTCGGGACTGGTAGGCAGAGAGTTGATCTCTGTCCTTATCGCCGATCCCGGTTACGAGAAAATTATCGTCTTGGTCCGCACGCGAATCGAGGGACGGGACAGTGAAAGCAAGTTTCATCAAATCGTGACGGATTGGAACCCGGAGCAGCTGGAGCAAGATTTACGCGGAGAATTGAAGCAGGCGGATGTGTTTTGCGCGCTGGGCACCACGATTAAGAAAGCCGGGACCCAGGAACAGTTCCGCGAGGTCGATTATGAATACCCGATGATTCTGGGCAACCTGGCGAAGAAGTACGGGGCCCGCCAATTTCTTGTCGTTTCCGCCATGGGAGCGAAGCGGGATTCGAAATTTTTTTACAGCCGGGTCAAAGGAGATCTGGAACACGGTTTATCCAAATTGGGACTTCGTACACTGCGAATATTCAGACCTTCCCTCCTGCTGGGAGACAGAGAGGAATTCCGTTTCGGCGAGAAAGCGGGAGCCGTAGCCGCGAAAGCCTTCTCTTTCCTGATGGCGGGGGGTCTTCGTAAATATAGGCCGATACCGGCTCAGCGGGTCGCTGCGGGAATGGCGGAGGCCGCCAAGCAGAAACCGGAAAGTATCCGCATCTACGAATCGCATCAGATTTAACGCGAAAGAGCCTGACCGTTCACGATTGAACGGTCAGGCTCTTTTTGTTCGGTTGGATGCTGCACGGAAGGCCGTCGTCAGGACATGATCAGCGTCCATAACTGTTTGCCGATCAGCACCGTGGTCATGATCAGAAAAAGCGGTTTGACGAAGGAAGCTCCTTTACGGATGGCAAAACGGGTTCCCACAAGCGCGCCTCCGATCATGGCGATCCCCATTGGAATTCCGTATGCGAGACTTACGGAATCTACCAGGAAGAAGGTGACCAGCGCACCGATATTGCTGGCGAAATTAAGCACTTTCGAATTGGCGGATGCTCCCACGAAATCAAAACCGAGCAGCAGAAACAGAAAAATAAGGAACGAGCCCGTTCCGGGGCCGAAGAAGCCGTCGTAAAAGCCGATAACGAAGGCTCCGGCCGCCAGCCAGAACCTGCTCCGGGACGTAAGGCCGCTGAAGGTGGACGCCGCTCCCCAATTTTTTTTGAGCAAAGTGTAGACCGTCACGGCAATGAGCAGCACCACGACCAGCGGTTTAAGAAACTCGGACGGTATCCGGTGTACCAGCAGCGCGCCGAGCATCGAACCGACCAGGGACAGCGGAAAAAGCGCCGCGGCCAGCCGAAAATGGATTTTTCCGGAAAGCAGGAACGAAGTCATGCTAGTCAGCGAGCACATCGTTCCCGCCAGCTTGTTGGTTCCGAGAACGAGCGCCGGCGGAAGGCCCGTAAACAGCAGGGCCGGAACCGTAATAAGACCGCCCCCGCCGACAACCGAATCCACGAAAGCGGCCAAAAACCCGGTCACAATCAGAAAAAGCAGCATTTCCCAGCTTAAAGCTTCCATTACGTAAAGCCACCGTCCTCCAACCCGTGATCCCTTTTCCCAATTGTACATTGGAAGAAGGAAGGAGGACAGATGAAATTGCGGGACCGCTTATTTCGTTTTGGAACCGGAAGGTTTGCTTACTCCGCTGGTGGATCCGCGCAGTTTCAGAAGCTCCGATACCGTGACGAAATGATAACCCCGCTTCGACAGCTCCGGCAAAATTTTACGGATCGCATCGACCGTATTCATAGAGCCCAGGACATGATCGTGGAACAGGACAATGTCACCCTCGCGGGCGTTGTTCAGCACCTTGTTCACGACCCGGTTCACACCGGGAGCTTTCCAGTCCTCGGTGTCCTGGTGCCAGGACCATAGAATAGGCAGACACCCTTCAGCCAGAGAGACATGAACAAGCCTTTCATGGTAATAGCCGCCCGGCGGGCGGAACAGGACGGGTGCCGTTCCGTTGATGGATTTGATCACCTTCTGCGTCGCCGCGATCTCGCTGCGGATGCTTTCCGTGGACCGGTTGTTGGTCAGAAAAGGGTGGCTGTACGTATGATTGCCGATCTCATGCCCCTCGGCCGCCTCTCGTTTGATCAGTTCGGGAAACCTCTCGGCTCTTTTTCCGACTACGAAAAACGTGGCTTTCGCCCCGTACTTTTTCAGCTCGTCCAAAATTTGCACCGTCTGTACCGGGTCCGGGCCGTCGTCGAACGTCAGTGCAATCACTTTGCCTGCGGACGGGACCTCCCAGACGATTTCTCCGCGCTGTTCATAATAATCCCGATCCCGGGGTTTGGCGGCAGCGGCCTGCGGATCTTTCTCCGCCGGTATCGAAGCCGGTAAAGCGGTTGAACGGAGCTGCAGCCCGTTCACGGCTTCCGCTCGGGGTGCGGAAATGGTTAAACCGCTTGAGACGTGAAACCCGTCGGATGCGAGCGCGGGAGCGGGGGCCAGGGTGAAGAAGACGCAAATGGCACAGGCCGCAGCCGTCCGCCGTAAGGGGAGGGCCTTGCCAGGCCCGGAAATCTTGATCATGCTGACTGATCCTCCTGTCGGTTTGCATATCGGATAAGGGTTAGCCTGCCCTTACATCTCCATTTCATCCGGCTTCCCGTAGGCTGTTCAGCAAAAAAAGCCGGTTCCGCAAGCGCGGTCCGGCGTTCATTCTTATCCCCCGTAAGCGCTGCGGAACGCTTTGGACAGCGTATCGGCGTTGACGTTCCACAGGACGGCTATCTCGGGAGCGACATGTTCCTCCCACCAGTCCGCCTGGACTTTGCGGTTATCCGAATGCTCCACGATGAACGCGATGTGCTGGGCTACTTTCCGAGTATATATCTTCTCCGCTTCTTCGATTTTTTCCGGAGAGATATACATTTTCAGCCGTTTGACGGTTCGGTAAAGCTCGCGGCTGCACGAACGGCGTATTCCCCTGGCGCTCGGAATTTGCGGCTTGTGCTTCTCGTTGGTTTTATTCTTCAACCGGATCGCCTCCTTACTCTGTTTCAGTGTATGCGGCTGACCTGCCGGAAGTGAGGAGGCAAGGGAGGGGAAAGAAGCCGGAAGAGCGAAGGTTAGACTGAATAAACGGAAAAAAGTTGGTGGTGACGAGGCCGGGCAGCGATGCAAGAAACAATAAAAAAAGGGAAGCCTGAGGCTTCCTGTCAGTCGATGACATTGATATAGGCGATCATCGGGCCGCTGTGGGCGATATCCGTGTGAGTCATGCAGATGAGCCGGTAGGTTCCCGTTTTTTCCGCTTTGAAGTTGACGACCGTTTCTTTGCCTTTTTTTACTTCGCCTTTGATGTTCAGACCTTCGATAATAAAAGGATGGCTCGCTCCGTTGACTCCGTAAATGCTGAGCCGGATATTCTCGCCTTTGCGCACGACAATCGTGCCGGGGTCCCAGCGGTAAGCTTCGATTTCTTTGCCGTTATCCAGCTTCGTGGAAAATTCTCCGGTAACGAGCTGGATCGTCCGTTCCGAAGCCGTGGCCGGCTCCGCCGCCGTAGACAAGATTTGCGGATTCCGGAAAAACAGGACTGCCGCGAACGCTACGCAAAGAAACCCGAGAAACATGGCGAAGTGATATTTTTTGAGTACAAAAGATTTGAACATGAACTTTCCCCCCAGACCAGTTTGTACACTATATGCACGGGCTTGTCAGCTCATGATGAAAATAACCGGACAAGTAAAAGTTGTCCGCGGGGTCCGTCAGTTTCATCCGTTTGGTTCGGTTTTTACGCTTCCTTCCGGATGAGCAGGGTTCTTTGCCGACCCGAGCGGATAGGAGATATTTCTTTATCGGCTCCCCGCGAAAGGGCTTCATCGTCTCCTTTGCACGGCCCGGCCGCATTGTTAAGTGGTTGACGGCCTTTCTCTATGGTAGAATAGGGGAGATTCTATTAGAAGAAAGCGCGGGAAGACCCGCGAATCGACAATCATGCTGGGGAAAGTAGGTTGGAGATGGGAGAGTTTATTCATTCGCTTTTGGTATTTTTTGAAGGCCTCGGGTACTGGGGGGTCATGCTCGGGCTGATGATCGAGGTTATTCCGAGTGAAATCGTACTTTCGTATGCGGGCTATCTGGTAGCCAAAGGCGAGATCGGTTTTGCAGGCGCCGTCTTTTTCGGCACCGTGGGTGGCGTCATCGCCCAGATTTTCGTCTACTGGGTCGGCCGTTACGGCGGACGTCCTATTTTGGAAAGGTACGGCAAATACATATTCATCAATAAGCATCACATCGACGTTGCGGAGACCTGGTTCAACAAATACGGAACAGGCGTTATTTTTACGGCCCGTTTCATACCGGTTGTCCGGCATGCGATCTCGGTACCGGCGGGGCTTGCCAAAATGCCTCTGGGACTGTTTACGTTCTATACGACGTTGGCGGTTATTCCGTGGTCCATGCTGTTCGTCTATCTCGGGATGACCCTGAAAGACAATTGGGAGAGCATCGACGACATTGCAGGCAAATACACAGTTCCGATTCTAATCGCAGCTATCGGTCTTATGATCATTTATCTGGTAGCCAAAAAAATGCGGGCAAAGCGTAAATAACGCGGTTTGCCGCCAAAGAAGGGATGGATTTTATGAGCACCAACTTATCCGCCGTCATCGGCAAAGGCTTAACGCCGCAGCAGTTCATCGACAGCATGCAGCGCAACCAGGAAGCGTTTCTTGACTGGTACGGGAAGTTTCAGTGGGAGACAGAGGACGACCGGGAATTTTTCGAATCCCTGAACAACCGTGACGACCTGCGCTGCGTCATCATCGCGGCCGAGTGGTGCGGCGACGTCGTGCGCAACATCCCGGTCGTATTCAAGGCGCTGGAAAACAGCGGGATACCGGTAGAAGTCCTCATTATGGAAGAACATACCGATGTTATGGACCAGTTCCTGACTTTCGGCGGACGCTCCATTCCGGTCGTTATTATCACGGATACGGGCGGCCACGTGCTTGGCAAATGGGGTCCCCGTCCTGAACGGGTACAGGCTGTCATGAAAGCCTTCAAAGAAGGAAATCCGGACCGCGAAGCGCCCGATTACAACGATAAAATCCAGGCGGTACGCGCGGAAATGCTCCGCCAGTACGGCGAAGGTGTCGGCTATCAGTCCGTCATCGTAAGCGAGCTCCGCGAGCTGCTTTCCACGTTCTGACAGGAGGGGTACGCATGATCCGCATCGAAACTTTTAAGCTCGGCCCCATGGAGACGAACGCTTACCTGCTGACCGACGAAAGCGGGCAGAAGGGCGTTGTCATCGACCCCGGCATGAAGCCGGGACCGCTGCTCAAGCGCATTAAGGACATGGAGATCGAAGCCATTCTGCTCACGCATGCGCATCTCGATCATATCGGAGGCGTGCAGGAGCTCCGGGAGCTGAAGAAGTGCCCGGTCTATCTCCACGATGCCGAGAGCGACTGGCTGGGCAGCCCTAAGCTGAACGGCTCCGCGCGCTGGCCGGACGTTACGGACCCGATTGTGGTCGAGCCGGCGGAGTACGCGCTTGACGAAGGACAGGTGCTCGAATTTTTCGGCACCAAGATCAAAGTGCTTCACACCCCGGGCCACTCGCCGGGCAGCGTCAGCCTCCTGTTCGACAACCACCTGATCGGCGGAGATGTGCTGTTCCGTCTGTCCGTGGGCCGTACGGACCTTCCCGGCGGCGATTGGAACACGCTGCTCGATTCCATTCACGGCAAGCTTTTTGAGCTTGGCGACGACGTGACGGTTTACCCGGGCCACGGTCCGAAGACGACGATCGGCTACGAAAAACAGAACAATCCTTATATTTAAGGGCAGTAAACCTTTACCGCCCCCCAAAAGCCTCCGGAATGCAAGCCGGGCGAACTCCTTTTTGCTGACAGCGGATCCTTCGGGACATCGGCGCCAGCGGACGGGCATTCGCCGGAGCACGGCATCCGGAGGCTTTTTTCATGCGAAAGCCTAATTTCAAGGGGCTGGGTATATACCGTGTTCCGCATGGGAAAGGACCCATAGACTGTTGGTGTAAGGTTGTAAGCCTACTTTCCGAATTCCGCACAAGGTAATTTAAAATACGGAACGGTAACATACAGGAGGGAATAACCCATGGAACATGTTAAAAAAACGTACACCGGTCCCGTCTACACGCCCAAACAGACGGGTCCCATGCCGCAAGCTGTAATACCTCAGCCCATGCCGATGCCGGCACCGATGCCCATACAACCGACTCCGCTGCCTTATCCCGGTCCCTTGCCGTCGCCGGTCATTCAAATGCCGTCTATACCTATCGTAAATCAGGTGTATGTAGCGAACTATAAGCCGCATCATCCGCATCATCCGCATCATCCCGTCTGTCATCCGATCAAACCGATCGCGAAGAAGTGCCGGTCCGACAATTCCGCCTATATCCTCGTCCTTTTTATTCTTCTCGTTATCATTTCAAGCGGTTTCGGTTACGCCAAAAAATGTTAGTTCGGAGGTTTTCCGCAAGGAACGCCTGATTAAGAGCAATCCTTCAGAATCCGAATGCGATAGCGTCCGGGTTCTTTTTTTGGGCGGAATATCACCGGCCCGAAGCGCCGGCTGAGAAATACCGGACTGACTTGCGATAAAAAGCTTGCCTATACGGAATAAATGTGATATTTTGGAAAAAGAAGACACGAAACGAATAGATTTGTTTGCGAAGAACGCAAACTTTCGGCAGAAGCCGCGAGTTTGCGTTTTTTAGTTTCGTTTTGTGAATTTCATAAACCTCATGCTTCAAAATGCCTGCTTGAAGCGGTGCTTCGGGCAGTTCCCCGTTTTAACCTCGCCATTCGCTTCATTCCCTCGCTGCATAATGCGTTTCATCGGTTCGGTTTAAAGGCTGCATGAATTCATTTCTGCAGCCCCGGACCAGCCTCGCGTCATTCGTTTTGACGCTCGAAATCTGTTTGCGCCTCCTCGCCGGAGCGGGGTATGATGACGGTATAAGAACCGTAAGAAGGGATGGATATTAATGAACAAAACGGATCATCCGTACGCGGAAAGGCAGCAGCGGCTGCAGAAGGCGATGCAGGCCGGCGGTATCGACGGCTTCCTGGTAAACCATCATGTGGACTTGTACTATTTTAACGGCTCCATGCAAAACGGGTATTTGTTCGTTCCCGCTGAGGGCAATCCGCTGTTCGTTGTGCGCCGCAGCATCACGAGAGCGCAGCAGGAGTCGCTCGCGGAGGTGGAGGAACTCGGCTCCCTCCGTACGCTTAAAGACCGGCTCGCCCAGCGCTACCCGGGCGTGTTCGGTTCGGGCAAAGAGCCCGTCATCGCCACGGAGTTCGACGTGCTCCCCGTTCAGCAGTTCCAGCGGCTGGAGGGGGCTTTTCCCGGCGTGAAGTGGAAAGACGGCTCGCTGCTCGTCAAAGAGCTGCGGATGATCAAGTCCGCCGATGAAATTGCGCTCATCCGCAAGGCCGCGGCCGTTATCGACCGGACGCTGGAGAAGGCGCTCGCCGGTATCCGCGAAGGAATGCCCGAGTTCGAGCTGATGAGCCTCATCGAGCGGGAGAACCGTCTCCAAGGGCACCTCGGGCTCATGCGCATGCGCGCGTATAACTCCGAGCTCATTACGGGCTGCGTGGCGGCAGGGGCGGCTGCGGCCGAGCCGACTTATTTTGACGGCCCTGCAGGCGGCAGGGGGCTCAGCCCGGCAAGTCCGCAAAGTGCGGGCAGCCGGCCCATCGGCCGTAACGAGCCTATTCTTATCGATATCGGCTGCAACATCGAAGGCTATGTGATCGACCAGACGCGTACCGCGGTGATCGGCGCTTTGCCGGATGAGCTTCGGCACGCTTACGAAATTTCGGAGAAAATTTTGAAGGAAGCCGAAGCGATGATGAAGCCGGGGACCGTTGCGGAACATCTCTACCTGCAATCGCTGGACACGGCGTCTGCCGAAGGACTGGGCGGCCATTTTATGGGGTACGGCATTGATCAGGTTAAGTTTCTCGGACACGGAATTGGTCTGGAAATCGACGAGTTTCCGGTGTTGGCCAAAGGGTTTAAATACAAGCTCGAGCCCGGCATGGTCATCGCCGTGGAGCCGAAATTCACATTCCCCGGACAGGGTGTTGTCGGGATCGAGAATACATATGCCATTACGGAAACCGGGTTCGAGAAGCTTACCGTATCCCGGGAGGGCGTTCTGGTTCTCTGACAATAGCTCGCGCCCGCAGCGGCGGTTCAACCGGAGGTCAATAAAAACTCCCCCAAACCGTCCGGAAAACAGGGAGACGTTTATGGACAGCGTACTCTTTTTTTAGTACGATGTTACTAATCCATGCTAGATTCGAAAGTAGAGTTTATGCTTTCCGCATCGCTTTAGGAGAATCGGAACAGGGCATCTCAGCCCGCTCTGCATGGGAAAGGGGGAATCCGGATGCTGTCTTTGGGAGCGCGCGTGATCATTGTGGAGGACCGGCTCGAGCAGAACCTGCCGATCGGCGATTACGCCTACATCATCGCTTATGACCGCAACAACGACAACTTGTTCGACTACGTCATCCGAGTGCCGAAGCTGAATAAACATTTTTTCGTGCCCGCCTCAGATATCGAACTGGAAGAAGTCCTGCTTCGTCAGGAAGTCGACCGTTTGGAGAAGGAAGCCTTGATCGATTTCGCGCTGGCGACGCGCAACGAAGAACTGTTTAACCGAGTGATGAACGGCGAACCGGTTGAAATCGTTGCAGAGAAGAGCAAAGAAGTTCAAAGCGCCGAGGATTTCATCAAACAGGTGAACCTTCGCGCTTGGATATAGATGATCGTTTGAAGAGCTTCGGGGCTTGTTTCCCGTACAAAAGATTGCAAACAGAGCCTTTCCGTCTTAGTTGACCCGGGAGAGGCTCTTTTTGCGATCTATACTTTTTCATTCCCGCGATTACCGAAAAACCGCAAAATTCCGCTTATTTCTGCGTTTTCGGCCGGGAATCAATTGAGATCAAAAAATAACTAGGCTATAATAGGTAGAATGAATTTGGCGTGTACATACAAAGAGAGGTGCGAATCGTCTGTGAGCATTACTATTAAGGATGTCGAACACGTGGCCAAGCTGGCCCGCCTTGATCTTTCTGCCGAAGAGAAGGAACAGTTTACGGAACAGCTTAACGCTATTTTGAAATACGCCGAACAGCTTGGAAAGCTGGATACGGAACATGTGGAGCCGACGAGTCATGCGATGTCCGTCAAGAACGTGACGCGGGAGGACGAAGTCCGTCCGTCCCTGCCTTTGGACAAAGTGATGCTGAACGCTCCGGAAGAAGAAGACGGGCAGTTCAAAGTGCCCGCCGTTATGGAGTAATACGAACGTTTAACCAGACCTTGGAGTTTGCACGGTTGTCTGTTATTTGAAGGGAGGCACCTTACGTTGTCGCTATTTGAGTTAAGATTACAAGAATTACATACACAGCTGTTGGATAAAAAAGTATCCGTCACGGAGCTGGTCGATCAGTCTTACCGGCGGATCGCCGAAGTGGACGGCAAAGTAAAAGCGTTCCTCAAGCTCGATGAAGAAAATGCCCGCCGCTCTGCGAAAGCGCTGGACGAGCAGATTGCCGCGGGCGAATCCCGGGGAATCCTGTTCGGTCTGCCTGCAGGCATCAAGGATAACATCGTGACCGAAGGCGTCACGACCACGTGCGCGAGCAAGTTCCTGTCGAACTACACGCCCGTGTACGACGCGACTGTGATGCGCAAGCTGAAGGAAGCCCAGGCGCTTCCCGTCGGCAAGCTGAACATGGACGAGTTCGCCATGGGCGGCTCCAACGAGAACTCCGCGTTCCACGCGACACGCAATCCGTGGGATCTGGATCGCGTGCCCGGCGGTTCCAGCGGCGGCTCTGCGGCTTCCGTGGCTGCCGGCGAGGTGTATTTCTCGCTGGGCTCCGACACCGGCGGCTCGATCCGCCAGCCGGCCGCTT
Organism: Paenibacillus sp. JNUCC 35; assembly: GCF_058269095.1. Taxonomy (NCBI): domain Bacteria; kingdom Bacillati; phylum Bacillota; class Bacilli; order Caryophanales; family Paenibacillaceae; genus Paenibacillus; species Paenibacillus sp. JNUCC 35. The sequence goes on from NZ_CM177771.1 coordinate 1,260,878, forward strand.
ATTGCGGCGTGGTCGGCCTGAAGCCGACCTATGGGCTCGTGTCCCGGTTCGGACTTGTCGCGTTCGCCTCTTCGCTGGACCAGATCGGTCCGCTCACGAAGAACGTCGAAGACTCCGCTTACGTCCTGCAGTCGATTGCGGGCCACGATCCGCAGGACTCCACGTCGGCGAACGTGGAGATTCCCGATTACGTCTCCGCATTGACCGGCGACGTCAAAGGGCTCCGCATCGCGGTGCCGAAGGAATACCTGGGTGCCGGCGTCGATCCTCAGGTGAAGGAGAAGATCCAGGAAGCCCTCCGCGTGCTGGAAGGTCTGGGAGCGGTGGTCGAGGAAGTTTCCCTGCCGCATTCCGAGTATGCCGTTGCGGCGTACTATCTGCTCGCTTCATCGGAAGCGTCCTCCAACCTCGCGCGTTACGACGGCGTCCGCTACGGCATACGTACGGACAACGCGAACAACCTGCTGGAAATGTACCATATGTCCAGAAGCGAAGGCTTCGGTCCGGAAGTGAAACGCCGGATCATGCTCGGGACTTACGCGCTCAGCTCCGGCTATTATGACGCCTATTATCTGAAGGCGCAGAAAGTCCGCACGCTGATCAAGCAGGATTTTGATCAAGTTTTCGCAAACTACGATGTCGTGATCGGCCCTACGGCTCCTACGACGGCGTTTCGTCTGGGAGAGCAGGTAGGCGACCCGCTTACGATGTATTTGAACGATATTTTGACCATCCCGGTCAACCTGGCAGGTATTCCGGCCATCAGCGTACCGTGTGGTCTGGCCTCTGGCCTGCCTGTAGGACTGCAGATTATCGGGAAGGCGCTGGACGAGTCCACCGTGCTGCGCGTAGCTCACGCTTTCGAGCAGAACACCGATCATCACAAGCAGCGTCCGCAGCTATAACGCGTAACAGGAGGGATCTTTTTGTCAGCGACTGAAACGAAATACGAAACCGTGATCGGGCTTGAAGTTCACGTTGAACTGCATACAAATTCCAAAATCTTCTGCGGCTGCTCCACCTCGTTCGGCGCGCCTCCGAACACGCATACGTGCCCGGTCTGTCTCGGGCACCCGGGCGTTCTGCCGGTACTTAACCGGCAGGCTGTCGAATATGCGATGAAAGCAGCCATGGCTTTGAACTGCGAGATCGCGGACGTGACGAAATTCGACCGCAAAAACTATTTCTATCCGGATTCGCCCAAGGCGTACCAGATCTCCCAGTTCGACAAGCCGATCGGCGAGAACGGCTGGATCGACATTGAAGTGGGCGGGGAGACGAAACGTATCGGCATCACCCGGCTGCATCTGGAAGAAGATGCGGGCAAGCTGACTCACGTCGACGGCGGTTACGCTTCGCTGGTTGACTTCAACCGGGTCGGAACGCCTCTGGTCGAGATCGTCTCCGAGCCGGATCTCCGCTCCCCGGAAGAGGCGCGCGCGTATCTGGAGAAGCTTCGCGCCATCATGCTTTACTGCGACGTTTCCGACGTCAAGATGGAAGAAGGTTCTCTGCGCTGCGATGCCAACATCTCTATCCGTCCGGCAGGCCAGGAGAAATTCGGCACACGCGCGGAGCTTAAGAACATGAACTCCTTCCGCGGCGTACAGCGCGGTCTCGAATATGAAGAAATCCGTCAGGCGGAAGTCCTGAACGGCGGGGGCGAGGTCGTCCAGGAAACGCGCCGCTGGGACGAAGGCCAAGGCAAAACCATTTCCATGAGGGGCAAGGAAGAATCGCATGATTACCGCTATTTCCCGGATCCGGATCTCGTGAACCTGCATATCGATGCCGCCTGGAAAGAGCGCGTAAAATCGTCGATTCCGGAGCTTCCGGATGCCCGTAAAGCACGCTACGTAAGCGAGTACGGACTTCCGAGCTACGATGCCGAGGTGATTACCGCTTCCATGAAGATGGCCGATTTCTTCGAGGAAAGCCTGAAATATACGTCCGACGCGAAGGCCGTTTCCAACTGGATCATGGGTGACCTTCTCGGGTATCTCAATGCCGGCGGACTGGATTTCGGCGAGATCCGAATAACCGGTCAAGGACTCGGTGAAATGATCGGTCTGATCGAAAAAGGCACCATTTCCAACAAAATCGCCAAAACCGTTTTTAAAGAAATGATCGAAAGCGGCAAAGCGCCGCAGCAGATTGTCGAAGAGAAGGGCCTCGTTCAGATCAGTGACGAAGGCGCCATCAAATCCGTTGTCGAGCAGGTTGTGGCAGGCAATCCGCAATCCGTAGCCGATTATAAAGCGGGCAAAGAGAAGGCGGTCGGCTTCCTCGTCGGCCAGGTTATGAAGGAAACGAAGGGCAAAGCCAATCCCGGCTTGGTCAACAAGCTCATCGTGGAGACTTTGCAGGCGCAATAAGCCGAACAGCGAAACCATTTTAAGCACATCGAACGGCATGTCCATCAGGATATGCCGTTTTTTTACAACAGGAAGGACGTAAACGGGCATGAGGAGATGAAAACGATGATGAGACAAATCCCCCTGGACGATGTTCAAGCCGTGCTGGAGCTGCTTGCTTTGCAGACAGCCGCTTATCTTGTAGAGGCCGGACTAATCGGGTACAAAGACATTCCGCCCCTGAGGGACAGCCCGTTAACCCTGCGATGTTCCAAAGAGACGTTTACGGGGTATTATGTCAGTGACCGGGAGGAGGGGCGGGAAGAACTCGCGGGCGCAATCGCTTTGGAAGAAAATGGAACAAAGCTGACGATTACGCGGATGATGGTTGACCCCCGTCATTTTCGCCAGGGAATCGCCTCCGCACTGATTCGTCATGCAATCGCGTCAAACCCGCAGGCGGGCCGATTTGTCGTGTCTACGGGAGAAGCCAACCTGCCCGCTGTCCGTCTTTACGAGAAATTCGGCTTTCACCGTACCGGCAAACGCACGATTGCCCCTTCCGTCGCTTTGGTGACATTTGAGAAGATCCAAGGCATATAATGAGGGGAAGCTGGGACACATCAGCACGAAAAGAAGAGGAGCGCCGGAACGATCATACGCAACGGCTTTTCCGTTTATGATCTATCTGAATGTCATCATACCGGATTACCGCCTGGTTCCTCTCTTGCTGGATAATATCCGTCATCTGGACGGCGTGGTGGGGGTAACCATGGAATAAGTAGAAGCGTTAAGCGGGGCGAATTGGCCCTGCTTTTTCTTTTTTTTATCCGGTTTGAAGGGGGAATCTTTTTAGTATCGTCAAAAGATATGTAAATCGGATGTTAAGCGCGTTATAGTAAAGAGGGCACAAGAGAAAGGGCGGTGAAGCAATGGAGCACCTGACAGACGAACAGCTGGTGGAGCAGATCAACCGGGGGGAGGCGGAAGCTTACCGCGTATTGGTCGATCGGCACAAAAGCTACGTATATACACTGATTTACCGCATGGTGAACCATCGCGAAACCGCCGAAGACTTGTCCCAGGAAGTGTTTCTGAAGCTGTACCGCTCTTTATCCCATTTCAGAGGGGAGAGCAAATTCACGACTTGGTTGTACCGGATGACCGTTAACCTCGTTACGGATTACCGCCGTGCCCAGCGCAGGCGTCCTGTAGTTCCCTTGCTCGACAAGCTCAAGACCTGGTTGGCCGACCGCAGGACCGAGCCCGAACAGCAGGCGATCCGTCATGAAGAGAGCGACTCCGTCCACCGGTTGATCGCCGAAATGCCAGAGAAATACAAACTGGTGATGTATCTCTATCACTTCAAACAGTTGTCGTACCAGGAAATATCGGATGTGACCGATCTTCCCCTGAAGACGATCGAGACGCGCTTATACCGCGGCAAAGCCATGCTTAAAGAAAAATGGTTGGAGGTGTATCCAGATGCCCGAACGAACGCCCAGACGTCCCAGTCAGCCCCGGCTTCACGCGCTTCACAATAGCCCGGAACTTCCGCCCGCACTCCAAGCCGAACTAAACGGCATGAAGCTGCTCCAACCTTCCGCCAATTTCACCGACCGGGTGATGAAGGATGTTGCCGCGGGGAATACCGTGCCTGGATTTCGACCCTTAGCGCCGAAGAAACGAAGGCATTCGGAACTCGTCAATCTTTTTGTCGCCACAGCGGCTACTTATATATTTATCAACTCCGGTCTTTTGAAACTTTTGAATTCGCATGTGGCCGAATGGTCCGAATTCGTCCAACATTTGTCCAACAGAATAGGATAACGTGCATGACGATCATGCAGCAAGGAGGTACGGAATGTCTCAACAATTTTCTTACACCCCAGGAGGCTCGCCCGAGATGGATGACTTGAAAGATCCGCACTTTTATGAGGAGCAGCAGCGGAATTATCCGCCCGGCCCCCCTTACGGCGTGCCGCCATATCCCCCGTATTTTCAACAGCCGCCCAAGAAGAAATGGCTGGCTATGCTCCTTTCCCTGATGATGCCGGGAACCGGCCAATTTTATGTGGGGATGATGCAGCGCGGATTGTTTATCATGATGCTCGTCATTATGGATATTTTCGCGATTGTGCTTTTCGCAACCCGGGATGAAGGAACGAACGTGGCCATGATCACGCTGTTTTCGCTCATTCTGCCGGTCATTTACTTCTACAACATATTTGAAGCCTTGCAGCTTACGGATATCGTAAACCGGCGCCGTTTTTACGGAGAATCCGAGGAATTGACCGATCCTCTGCAAAAGCTGGCTAAAGGCGGAAACTTGGGTATCCTGCTGATTGCGGCAGGCGGATTCCTTTTTCTGGCCAGCAGCAAACCGGTTTGGCTGGAATCTTTCTTTAAGCTGTTCGGTTCTTATTTCGGAGCCATCGTGCTGATTGTCGGCGGAATTGCTCTTTTTGTCTGGGAAACGAAAAGAAAACAATAGATCGGGTGATCGGATTGATTAAAGCGGGCAGATTTACGGCGGCGGTGCTGTTTGTCACAGTTGGCGTATCCATGCTTCTGGACCGAGCCGCAGGCACCCATATGTTGGGGCAACTGATAAACTGGTGGCCCCTTTTGTTTGTGGCCGCAGGGCTGGAACTGATTTTGCTGCAATTCCTGTCTAATTCCCGGGAAACGGCTGTCAAACTGGACCCGGTGGCTATTTTCTTCTCGGTGGTTATCTGTGCCGTTGTCGCCGGTTCCCAGGGATTCAGCCAGGGGCTGCTTTCCGGGCTTAACTTCAAGGTCGGTGCGTTGCAGAGCCGGAGCTTTGACAAGGAACCGACGGAGTTCATCCTGACTCCCGCGATAACCCAAGTTCACGCAATCAACACGAACGGCCGCATTGAACTGGCTGCTGGAGACGGGGATGCCGTCCGGATACAGGCAACGGTCTGGGTGAATGACGACGATGAGCAAGAAGCCCGCCAAATCGCGGATGCTTCACATGTCGAGCAGAGCATTCAAGGGACTGAATTAACGCTTAAAGCGGTCGGGGAAGAATATACGAAGGCCTGGTTTGTCAAAAATAAAGCGAGAATAGACATTACCGTTACGCTGCCGCGTACAGCGTCTCTGGATTATCTGGCCGAAACGGAGAATGGCGCCGTTCACGCGGCGGGCCTCCGGACCCTGAACCTGTTATCCGCTCATACGAGCAACGGTTCGGTGGAATTAACCGATATCCAGGGTCATGTAGAAGCGGTTACGGCAAACGGCAAAATCAGCGTCAGCTCCATCTCGGGAGCCGTCAAGGCGCAAACCGTCAACGGCGAGGTCGTTATCCGGGAAGCCGGAGCCGGGGTTCATGCGGCCGCCTCCAATGGCAAAGTCACCCTTTCCTCGGTGAAGGGAGACGCGGTGGCGCGTACCGATAACGGCAGCGTTAAAATCAAAGATGTCTCCGGACGCGTTCAAGCGGAGACCGAGAACGGATCGGTACGGCTCGAATCCGCCGAAATGGCCGGAGACTGGCAGGCCAGCACCAATAACGGCCGGATTACGATCCGCCTCCCCGGGGAAGCGGGCTTTAAGGTTCAAGGCTCCGCGAGGGTGCTTCATACGGGGCTCCCGGTCCGGCTGGAGGAGGAGAAACTGAGCGGTACCGTGGGAAGCGGTGAACATATCCTTGCGATCCGGACGGATGGCGAGATTTCCCTGGAAACCGTAAATTAAACGCATCACGCCTTCATCAGGCGTTGACAAGTGCAATTTCTCACACGTACAATAGAAGAAAGGTTGTATCTGTGTCCACCGAGTACACAGTACTTCCCCTTACTAACAGGTGGTGAGAATCATGTCCGAACATTTGGAAGAAGCGCTTGCCAAACTTAAAACGACAGGTGTTCGCATGACTCCGCAGCGGTACGCGATTTTGACGTACTTGTTCGATTCCTTCAACCACCCTACGGCTGATGAGATTTACAAGGCGTTGGAATCCAAATTTCCGAATATGAGCGTGGCCACGGTTTACAACAACCTGAAAGTGTTCATAGACGCGGGGTTAGTACGGGAATTGACCTACGGGGACGATTCCAGCCGTTTCGATGCCGATCTGTCCGATCATTATCATGCCCGCTGCCAAGTCTGCGGCAAGATATCCGATTTTGATTACTCGCCCATCGTTGATGTTGAGCACGTTGCCGCTCAGCAAACCGGCTTTAGGGTAGGCGGACACCGGCTTGAAGTCGTCGGGCTTTGTCCGGATTGTGCAGGAAAGGCGACGCATTGATTCGTCGTTTTCCAACTTCCATACACGTTATCACGCGAACGTATTAGCCGCTCTTCGTTATCGGGCGTGCCGATACGTTTTTCTTTTTCTGAAAGGATGTGCAGAAGCTTTTGAAGCAGCCCTACATGCGCGGCTCGAAGCGCAAAAAGAGCCGGTTCCGTTCTTTTATACTCTTGCTTATCGTATTGGCGGCCATCGCTTACCTGGTCATGAACCGGCTGCCCAATAACAATCATCTAACGCCATTTTACGCTAAACTGGACAAGCCGGTCTTCTATCAGGGGGAAGCTTACGAAAGCTCCGCCTTGGGGTCCAAAGAGGCCATGAAACTCCCCTTGGGACTCATAGCCGAGTGGATCGACCCGGCTGTCCGCAGCGAGGCTTCCGGCAATTCCGTTATTTTGACGACGGAACAGGTCGTAGTGCGGCTTCAGGCCGACAAAGCCACCGCGTCCCGGAACCTCAAAGAAATCCCCCTTGTATCGCCCATGACAAAGCAGGAAAAAGAGTTCTACGTACCCGTTTCCGTCCTTAAGGAGCTGTACGGTATACAACTCAGGGAGGATGAGGTAACCGGCGCCGTATCGCTTTTTAATCCCGGGGAGAAGATACGCTGGGGGACTTTTCGCGGAAAAGAAGGAGGCGAACTGCGCAGCGGCAGCTCGATTCGTAATCCGATCACGGGCAGCTTGGGGGATGGCGAGCGTGTCATGATTTGGGGCGAACAGAACGGCTGGTACAAAGTTCAGCAGACCGGCGGACGTGCCGGTTTCGTTAAGGCCTCTCTTGTGACGGAAGAAAAAGGAGAGGTGATTCCCGAGTTTCAGCCTCCCGCCGCGAAGCCGCGATGGAAACCCCAAGGCAAGCTCAATATGACATGGGAACATGTCGTCACGGCAACGCCCAAAACGGCCTCCATTCCTGAGATGCCCGGCCTCAATGTCGTGAGTCCTACCTGGTTTCATCTCGCTGACGAGAAGGGGACCATCAAGAATCAGGCCGACCCCGATTACATCAAATGGGCGCACGGCCGCAATTACCAGATCTGGGCCCTTTTCGACAACTCTTTTGAACCGAAAATGACGGGCAAGGCGCTGGAAAGCTACGAAACCCGGCTGAACATGATCAACCAGCTTCTGTCTTTTGCTAAGCAGTATAATTTGCAGGGCATCAACATTGATTTTGAGAACATGAACAAATCGGACGGGCCTAATCTGGTCCAATTCGTGAGAGAAATGGCTCCGCTGCTCCATGAGCGGGGATTGATTCTGTCCATCGATGTGACGGCAAAATCGGGCAGCGATGCCTGGAGCCGCGTATATGACCGGCCCGCTCTGGCCGCTGCCGTGGACTACATGATGCTCATGGCCTATGACGAGCACTGGGCATCGAGTCCGAAGTCGGGCTCAGTCGCGTCTCTCCCATGGGTGGAGCGTTCTCTCAAGCAGATTCTGGATGAAGACAAAATACCGCCTTCCAAACTTGTGTTGGGCATTCCTTTTTATACGCGCATATGGACCGAGGAACAGAAGGATGACGGTACGAAAGTCAGCTCTAAGGCTGTATTTATGGAGAAACCCCGCAAGATTATACAGGAGAAAGGCCTGACTCCCGAATTCCGTGAAGACACCGGGCAAAATTACGTCGAGTACAAAGAAGACGGAAAACTCAACCGGATCTGGCTGGAGGACGAAACGTCCGTCAAAGCCCGTCTGGAGATTGTGAGTAAATACAAATTGGCGGGGGTCGCTTCCTGGCGGCGCGGTTTTGAAGAACCGGCCATATGGAAGGTCATAGCCGATGCCCTGCAGTAGGATTAGGCCGCTCAGCCTTATCTTGGGAAAGACTGAATCCAGGTAAGTTTAAAATTTCTGCTTGCTGGCCGCACCGCCCGAAATCATTAAATTTCTACAAAAAAAAGCTGTCATCCGTAATGGATGGCAGCTTTTTTACATTAATTTTTAGATGAGTCGATTGCGGACGGGGTGGAGCCGGTTTCCGGCTTGCGGATATTTCCTTCTTCCGCGATTTCGGCTTCCGCGGGTGCCATCGAAGGGTCGACCGTCAAAATCGTTTTGCAGAACATGCAGCGGTCCGTTTTACCGATCATCTTTGTTCTTTTGCCGCACTCAGGGCAATCGAGCGCCACGGCGGAGGTTGACATCATGCCCGCCCAGAAGTAAATGGCCATACTTCCGAGCATGCTGATCATCCCGAGAATCAAGAAGATAACGGCAATAATTCGCCCGACGGCGCCCCAGTCGAACACGACTCCGGCCAGGCCGATGATCATAATAAGCATGCCGCCCATGGTCAGCAGCAGACCCCATAAGCGAAATTCATTGATTTTGCTTGATTTTAAAAGCAACGGTGTTCCCCTCTTTCTACAGGCATTTTCGGAATTAAAACACAATTCGTTCTCATGTAAGCAGGAAACGGCTAAGGAAAGTAGAATTACTTTTCTAACGAACGAATGATGGCTTCGGAGACCCTGCGAATACTCTTGCGAGGAGGCTATCTTAGCGTGTATTTCCCGGACTCCGTTACAGCGTGGTAATTCGTTTCGCTATCCGCAGCAGGTTGCTTTCATCACAGAAGGATGTGCGATCCTTCTGCTGGTTTACTACCAATCATCCGGACACTTACAACTCCATACATCATTATATAGAAGACAATCATCGTATACAAGGAAGATGGTTGAATTCGTCCGTACTTGAACAGGGCTGCTGCAGCGATTAGATCGAATATCGTTAACGGTCTTTTGAAAGGGGAGATCCAATTGGATCGTCAATTGTACTTGGAAGACTCTCGGGAGCGTACGCATTCTCTGCCGGAAGAGCTGCGCGACCGTCAGCTGCTGTCGGAATTCTCGCTTTTTCTGAACAAGTATTTGAAGAGCAAATCCTACATACTCGAGGAACACCTGCTCGACGCTTACCAGAACGTGCTGGAAGCTTTGAAACACTGGGCGCGCATTGTCATCATCGAAGAAGGGGAAACTGTCCAGGAAGCGGTCTGGAATCAAGTCCGTCCAATAAACAGCGGCGTATACAAATTGTATGAAGAGCTGACCACGAGCAAGGAAACGCTGAAACAAAGAATCCAGCTTGTCCTTCTGGCATGCGAATTTTCGGTCATGTCCAAAATGGAGCGCTGCTGCAAGCCGCTCATCCAGCGTCTGGACTCGAGGCCGGAGCCGTGGAGTGCAGATGAACTTCTGGAGCAGCCCGAGATTAAAATTCTGGGAAACAATCTTCAGCAGCTTCTTAATAAACTCGTCAAAAAAACATTGGTCAAAGAAGTGGCTGTTCCTGCGGACGCGGAATGTTCACAGCTCTTGCTACGGTATACGTTGTTCAAAAATTAACTTCAACCGAAACGGGTTGAGGAAGTCAGGCGGCCCTTAAAGGCTGTCTTTTTCTTTTTTGAAGCTTCAAAACCCTTGATAAATAAGGCGATAGGATCAGTAATGTTTTTCCAATGTGCAAAAGGGTTGACTTCATAATAGGTTTCATGGTAAATTAATTTTCGCCCCTTCGGAAGGCAAGTTGCTAACAAAGGACAAGCCGCTAACAACGAACGGAGCGCTTGAAAAAAAGTACTTGCATTACTAAGTCCAAATGTGGTATAGTAGTCAAGTCGCCGCCAAACGAGGCAAAGCGACAAAGTACGATAGAAACTTACAAATTGTCCTTTGAAAACTGAACAACGAGTGATTGAAGCGTCTCAAGTAATTGAGACATTAAATGAGAAGAAATTCTCGTCAGCAACGAATTTTTGAGCTTAATCAGCTTGAGATAAACCGCTGGCCTTAGGGTCGGCACAACTTTATCGGAGAGTTTGATCCTGGCTCAGGACGAACGCTGGCGGCGTGCCTAATACATGCAAGTCGAGCGGACTTGATGAGAAGCTTGCTTCTCTGAGAGTTAGCGGCGGACGGGTGAGTAACACGTAGGCAACCTGCCTGTAAGATCGGGATAACTACCGGAAACGGTAGCTAAGACCGGATAATCGGTTTCTCCGCATGGAGGGATCGTGAAACACGGAGCAATCTGTGGCTTACGGATGGGCCTGCGGCGCATTAGCTAGTTGGTGAGGTGACGGCTCACCAAGGCGACGATGCGTAGCCGACCTGAGAGGGTGAACGGCCACACTGGGACTGAGACACGGCCCAGACTCCTACGGGAGGCAGCAGTAGGGAATCTTCCGCAATGGACGCAAGTCTGACGGAGCAACGCCGCGTGAGTGATGAAGGTTTTCGGATCGTAAAGCTCTGTTGCCAGGGAAGAACGCCAAGGAGAGTAACTGCTCTTTGGGTGACGGTACCTGAGAAGAAAGCCCCGGCTAACTACGTGCCAGCAGCCGCGGTAATACGTAGGGGGCAAGCGTTGTCCGGAATTATTGGGCGTAAAGCGCGCGCAGGCGGTTTTTTAAGTCTGGTGTTTAATCCCGAGGCTCAACCTCGGTTCGCACCGGAAACTGGGAGACTGGAGTGCAGGAGAGGAAAGTGGAATTCCACGTGTAGCGGTGAAATGCGTAGAGATGTGGAGGAACACCAGTGGCGAAGGCGACTTTCTGGCCTGTAACTGACGCTGAGGCGCGAAAGCGTGGGGAGCAAACAGGATTAGATACCCTGGTAGTCCACGCCGTAAACGATGCATGCTAGGTGTTAGGGGTTTCGATACCCTTGGTGCCGAAGTTAACACAGTAAGCATGCCGCCTGGGGAGTACGCTCGCAAGAGTGAAACTCAAAGGAATTGACGGGGACCCGCACAAGCAGTGGAGTATGTGGTTTAATTCGAAGCAACGCGAAGAACCTTACCAGGTCTTGACATCCCTCTGATCGGCTTAGAGATAAGCCTTTCCTTCGGGACAGAGGTGACAGGTGGTGCATGGTTGTCGTCAGCTCGTGTCGTGAGATGTTGGGTTAAGTCCCGCAACGAGCGCAACCCTTGAACTTAGTTGCCAGCAGGTTAAGCTGGGCACTCTAAGTTGACTGCCGGTGACAAACCGGAGGAAGGCGGGGATGACGTCAAATCATCATGCCCCTTATGACCTGGGCTACACACGTACTACAATGGCCGGTACAACGGGAAGCGAAGGAGCGATCTGGAGCCAATCCTAGAAAAGCCGGTCTCAGTTCGGATTGCAGGCTGCAACTCGCCTGCATGAAGTCGGAATTGCTAGTAATCGCGGATCAGCATGCCGCGGTGAATACGTTCCCGGGTCTTGTACACACCGCCCGTCACACCACGAGAGTTTACAACACCCGAAGTCGGTGAGGTAACCGCAAGGGGCCAGCCGCCGAAGGTGGGGTAGATGATTGGGGTGAAGTCGTAACAAGGTAGCCGTATCGGAAGGTGCGGCTGGATCACCTCCTTTCTATGGAGACTCGGGTCCTGAAACGGACCCAGTCAAGAAGGCATAGCCTTCAACCTTCAATCACTCGTTGTCAGTTTTGAAAGGAGAATTTCCTTCTCTTTTCAAACGTTGATCCTTGAAAACTAGATAGCGAAACATGTAACTAGAATCATCCAAAACCTTTTGGTTTGATGTAAAGCGAAGTTATATGGCGGATGAGCGATTTGGCAAGCTTGCTTGCTAGCGCGAATCGGCATATGACAAGCACTGGTCAAGCTAATAAGGGCACACGGAGGATGCCTAGGCGCTAGGAGCCGAAGAAGGACGTGGCGAACGACGAAATGCCTCGGGGAGCCGTAAGCAGGCTTTGATCCGGGGATGTCCGAATGGGGGAACCCAGCTGTGGTAATGCGCAGTTACCATGCAGTGAATACATAGCTGCATTGGAGGCACACCCAGGGAACTGAAACATCTAAGTACCTGGAGGAAAAGAAAACAATAGTGATTCCGTCAGTAGCGGCGAGCGAACGCGGATTAGCCCAAACCAAGGAGCTTGCTCCTTGGGGTTGTAGGACGTCAATGTGGCAAAAGTTCATTAGGTGAAGTGATCTGGAAAGGTCCGCTGGAAGAGGTAACAGCCCTGTAGCCGAAAGTGAACGTATGCCTAGACGGATCCTGAGTACGGCGGGACACGTGAAACCCCGTCGGAATCCGGCAGGACCATCTGCCAAGGCTAAATACTCCCTAGCGACCGATAGTGAAGCAGTACCGTGAGGGAAAGGTGAAAAGCACCCCGGGAGGGGAGTGAAAAAGAACCTGAAACCGTGTGCCTACAAGAAGTCAGAGCCCGTTAATGGGTGATGGCGTGCCTTTTGTAGAATGAACCGGCGAGTTACGTTTGCATGCGAGGTTAAGCTGAAGAGGCGGAGCCGCAGCGAAAGCGAGTCTGAATAGGGCGAATGAGTATGCAGGCGTAGACCCGAAACCGTGTGATCTACCCCTGTCCAGGGTGAAGGTGCGGTAACACGCACTGGAGGCCCGAACCCACGAATGTTGAAAAATTCGGGGATGAGGTGGGGGTAGCGGAGAAATTCCAATCGAACTCGGAGATAGCTGGTTCTCCCCGAAATAGCTTTAGGGCTAGCCTCGGGGGATGTGTCGTGGAGGTAAAGCACTGATTGGGTGCGGGGCCCGCCAAGGGTTACCAAGTCCAGTCAAACTCTGAATGCCACAGACATTACCCCGGGAGTCAGACAGTGAGTGCTAAGATCCATTGTCAAGAGGGAAACAGCCCAGATCATCAGCTAAGGTCCCCAAGTGTGTGTTAAGTGGGAAAGGATGTGGAGTTGCACAGACAACCAGGATGTTGGCTTAGAAGCAGCCACCATTTAAAGAGTGCGTAATAGCTCACTGGTCGAGTGACTCTGCGCCGAAAATGTAACGGGGCTAAACACACCACCGAAGCTATGACTTGCACCTTGTGTGCATGGGTAGGGGAGCGTTCTGTACGGAGTGAAGGTAGATCGTGAGGACTGCTGGACTGTACAGAAGTGAGAATGCCGGTATGAGTAACGAAAAGATCAGTGAGAATCTGATCCGCCGAAAGCCTAAGGGTTCCTGAGGAAGGTTCGTCCGCTCAGGGTAAGTCGGGACCTAAGGCGAGGCCGAAAGGCGTAGTCGAAGGACAACAGGTTGAAATTCCTGTACCACCGTAAGCCGTTACGAGCAATGGAGTGACGCAGCAGGGTAGGGACGCGGACTGATGGATGTCCGTCCAAGCAGTGAGGCTGATGTGTAGGCAAATCCGCACATCGTGAAGGCTGGGCTGTGATGGGGAGCGAAAATTACAGTAGCGAAGGTCTTGATCTCACACTGCCGAGAAAAGCTTCTAGCCAGGCGAAGGTGCCCGTACCGCAAACCGACACAGGTGGGCGAGAAGAGAATTCTAAGGCGCGCGGAAGAACTCTCGTTAAGGAACTCGGCAAAATGACCCCGTAACTTCGGGAGAAGGGGTGCCCCGGTAGTGTGAATAGCACGAGGGGGCCGCAGTGAAAAGGCCCAAGCGACTGTTTAGCAAAAACACAGGTCTATGCGAAGCCGCAAGGCGAAGTATATGGGCTGACGCCTGCCCGGTGCTGGAAGGTTAAGGGGAGCGGTTAGGAGCAATCCGAAGCTGTGAACCGAAGCCCCAGTAAACGGCGGCCGTAACTATAACGGTCCTAAGGTAGCGAAATTCCTTGTCAGGTAAATTCTGACCCGCACGAATGGCGTAACGACTTGGGCGCTGTCTCAACGAGAGATCCGGTGAAATTTTAATACCTGTGAAGATGCAGGTTACCCGCGACAAGACGGAAAGACCCCATGGAGCTTTACTGCAGCTTGATATTGGACTTTGGTACGATCTGTACAGGATAGGTGGGAGCCTTTGAAGCCTGAGCGCCAGCTTGGGTGGAGGCGCCGTTGGGATACCACCCTGATCGTATCGGAGTTCTAACCTACTACCGTTAACCGGTAGAGGGACCGTGTCAGGTGGGCAGTTTGACTGGGGCGGTCGCCTCCTAAAGAGTAACGGAGGCGCCCCAAGGTTCCCTCAGAATGGTTGGAAATCATTCGAAGAGTGCAAAGGCATAAGGGAGCTTGACTGCGAGACATACAGGTCGAGCAGGGACGAAAGTCGGGCTTAGTGATCCGGTGGTACCGCATGGAAGGGCCATCGCTCAACGGATAAAAGCTACCCTGGGGATAACAGGCTTATCTCCCCCAAGAGTCCACATCGACGGGGAGGTTTGGCACCTCGATGTCGGCTCATCGCATCCTGGGGCTGAAGTAGGTCCCAAGGGTTGGGCTGTTCGCCCATTAAAGCGGTACGCGAGCTGGGTTCAGAACGTCGTGAGACAGTTCGGTCCCTATCTGTCGCGGGCGCAGGAAATTTGAGAGGAGCTGTCCTTAGTACGAGAGGACCGGGATGGACGTACCGCTGGTGTACCAGTTGTCTCGCCAGAGGCATAGCTGGGTAGCTATGTACGGAAGGGATAAGCGCTGAAAGCATCTAAGCGTGAAGCCCCCCTCAAGATGAGATTTCCCAATTAGTAAGACCCCTTGAAGACGACGAGGTAGATAGGTTGGAGGTGGAAGCACAGCAATGTGTGGAGCTGACCAATACTAATCGGTCGAGGGCTTGACCACAAGGCTTTTCCGACAGGAAAGGCCGCATCGAAAGCATACGCGACGAGCACACGTTAGTGTCTGACATCGGAAGCATATGCACCACAAGATCTTTGGATGGATCGACTGCACGTTTCGCTGCTAGTTTTCAGGGAGCAACCCTGATAGTTTTATTCCCTGATAGCTCAGTTGGTAGAGCACTCGACTGTTAATCGAGTTGTCACAGGTTCGAGTCCTGTTCGGGGAGCCATATGGAGAGGTGTCCGAGTGGTCGAAGGAGCACGATTGGAAATCGTGTAGGCGAGAAATCGTCTCGAGGGTTCGAATCCCTCTCTCTCCGCCATCTATATATGGCCCGTTGGTCAAGGGGTTAAGACACCTCCCTTTCACGGAGGTAACAGGGGTTCGAATCCCCTACGGGTCACCATCATAATTTTACCTTTGACAAGATTAATAATTATGATTATAATGTAAATCTATGGACGCTTAGCTCAGCTGGGAGAGCATCTGCCTTACAAGCAGAGGGTCGGCGGTTCGATCCCGTCAGCGTCCACCATATAAGTTTTTACTGACGCGGGGTGGAGCAGCCCGGTAGCTCGTCGGGCTCATAACCCGAAGGCCGCAGGTTCAAATCCTGCCCCCGCAATACTTGGAGCTGTGGTGTAGAGGCCTAACATGCCTGCCTGTCACGCAGGAGACCGCGGGTTCGAATCCCGTCAGCTCCGCCATTTTTATCTCTGTATACAAATGGATTTTAAGAACATAATAAGGCTCGGTAGCTCAGTCGGTAGAGCAGAGGACTGAAAATCCTCGTGTCGGCGGTTCGATTCCGTCCCGAGCCACCATTGATAATTACATATGCCGTTGTAGCTCAATTGGTAGAGCAACTGACTTGTAATCAGTAGGTTGGGGGTTCAAGTCCTCTCGACGGCACCATTCCTGGAGGCTTAGCGAAGTGGCCAAACGCAGCAGACTGTAAATCTGTTCTCTTACGAGTTCGGTGGTTCGAATCCATCAGCCTCCACCAGTTTTAGGGGCATAGTTTAAAGGTAGAACAGCGGTCTCCAAAACCGTTAGTGTGGGTTCAATTCCTGCTGCCCCTGCCAATTAGCTTTAAAACCTTATATGGCGGTCGTGGCGAAGTGGTTAACGCATCGGTTTGTGGATCCGACATTCGGGGGTTCAATTCCCCTCGTCCGCCCCACTTAATACTCACTGACAATTGCAAGATGTTGGGGGTTAGCCAAGCGGTAAGGCAACGGACTTTGACTCCGTCATGCATAGGTTCAAATCCTATACCCCCAGTATGATATGCGGAAGTGGCTCAGCGGTAGAGCATCGCCTTGCCAAGGCGAGGGTCGCGGGTTCGATTCCCGTCTTCCGCTCCATTATAATAAGGCGCCATAGCCAAGTGGTAAGGCAGAGCTCTGCAAAAGCTTTACCCCCAGTTCGAGTCTGGGTGGCGCCTCCACCATTCTTTGCCGGAGTGGCGGAATCGGCAGACGCACAGGACTTAAAATCCTGCGGTAGGTGACTACCGTACCAGTTCAAGTCTGGTCTTCGGCACCAAAAGTGCTAAATAAATTTGTGCCCTTAGCTCAGCTGGATAGAGCGTTTGACTACGAATCAAAAGGTCAGGAGTTCGAATCTCTTAGGGCACGCCATACAAGCCGGTGTGGCGGAATGGCAGACGCGACGGACTCAAAATCCGTTTCTCGCAAGGGAGTGGGGGTTCAAGTCCCTTCACCGGCATCATAAAAGCCTGGTTCCAGTTTTACTGGAGTCGGGCTTTTTCCTTTCATAATATAGAATTTATGTAAAGGTTTAAATACAGAAAGAAAAGACAGAGGGCTTTTGTACAGTTATGTACAGTAGGCTCCCTGTCTTTCTTCGTTGTTAAGAATGAAGATGGCTTAAGTAATCCGTAATCGCTTTGTTTACTTGATCCGGATGTTCCCGAACGGTAAGATGAGCGGAATTTTTAATTTCGGTATAGGTTGCATTCGGAATGGAATCGGCCATTTTTTTCATGATCGCCGGGGGTGTGATCGAATCCTTTTCACCACCGATGACAAGGGTAGGGGCTTGTATGGTAGGCAGAAGCTCCGTAGAGTCTTTCCTGAAAGCCATGGCTAAAGATGCGTGGACAAGTCCCAATGGATTCATTCCGTCAATCTGATCTTGTAGTTCGCCGGCTAGTGCGGAGCCTTCTCCTTCGGATAGAAGTTTAGGGATCATGGCTTTTGATGCTGCTTGGGGACCCTGTTCAAGAAGGGAAGCCGCCATTTTCATCCGGTTGATTTGTCCTTCCAGAGGGTCGGCATCCGGGCGTGTATTCGCCAGTATAAGTCCATTGAAACGATCCGGTGCTTTTCGAAGGAGATTAAACGCTACATACCCGCCCATGGAGAAACCGGCAAGAACCGCTTTTTCCACTTGGAGTTGGTCCAGAAGAAGCAGAAGTTCATCTGCCATATGCTCCAGCGTAATCAGGTCCTTGTGAGGCTCTGATTGGCCAAAACCTCTAAGGTCGGGAGCAATGACCCTGTAGTTCGATTCTAACGCCGCAATCTGTTCCTGCCACATCCGATGGTCCAGAGGGAAGCCATGAAGAAGTAAGACGGCCGGACCGCTTCCCCGTTCTTCATAAAAAGTTTTCAAGCCATGGATAGTTGTAAACATAACGCATCTCTCCTTAGTTAGTAGAATTCTTTATATGTATGAAAAAAATGCTGATGCACGCAAGTTGGAACAGTTAAGCAGCTGTTCTAAGTATTGATACTCCTTAAATACAAAAAAGTTTGTTTTAAACAAGGAACATCATTCAGCAAATGGTACGGACTTGGCTTCAGAACGGCCAGAACATGCAAACAGCTTCTTAACAAAAGTTGAGGCCTAATTGCAAGGAATGAGCAGTTGGTTGTATGACAGGCGTCTAGAGTTTATTGCCGGATGGGTGATCCCTACGGAAAGGAAATGTCTTATTGCTATCTTGCTCTTTAATTTCCTCTTTAGTCATCCTTGAGGATAACGACAAATGCTTAGAAGATTTAGTAATAAATTTTAAGCCGCAGAGAGCCTCGGAATGTCTCGAAATTTCTTGTGCATTTGATGTCTTCCGGCGAAGAAATCATACCAAAGAGAAAAAATGGTTCAGTTTTGGTGTTTTAAAAAAAGACTCTGAAGAGTCTTATAATCGGAAAGGTTGTATATGATTCTCATAGTCCGCTTAGTCTGGAAGGCAGGGGAGTTAAAAGGGATCTCCCCCCTAGATCACTTTGTCATATCCCTAAATTATTTCCCCGGAAATTTTTGACATATTACCATGTAATTTAAGAAAATCACGCGAATCATGCAAAAACGCCCATCTAAGATAATACCCGTTTAACGATGGAATGAAACTCCTCGACAAGATATTTTAAAATGAATTTTCTTCATCGTTTTTTAGCCAGGAAGAGCACACGTATAGGTAATAGAAAAGACTTGGTAAGAGAGATAAAACCCTATGCACCATTAAAGCAAAAGCGGTTGTGGGCCAGTGATGGCGGCTGGAATAAGGATAATAAGCCACGCATACGAATTGTTCCGACTTGCTTATAGGCTTCGGCAATGTTTGTGGAAATTTGGGGAGGGGTAATAAAGAGGATAGCGAATAATGTTTAAGACAGATTCGATAACAAACAAGTGTGCTTATAGGAGGAGGATTATCCATGAAACTGCTTACTTTTCTAGGGGAACATGGACCGAGGCTAGGCATCAGACTGGAACAAGGTGTTCTGGACGTTGCCGAAGCATTAAAAAATATGAAGGGTTACGAGGAAGGCAGTGTGCCTACCCATATGGGTCAAGTTATTAAGGGAGGGCCGGAGGCGATTCAGTCTTTGCAAAAGCTTATCGGTGATCTTCCGGGCACTTCCGAAAATGAGCCTTATCTGTTAGAGGAGTCTCCCTTAGTGTTCGCGCCCTGCGTAACGGAGCCTGGTAAAATCATTTGTGTAGGTTTGAACTATCAGAAGCATGCGGAAGAGACAAAATCTCCGGTTCCGGAGCACCCCGTGCTGTTTAATAAATTCAATAATGCTCTGACCGGGCATAAATGCGATGTTTCCCTGCCTAACGTAACTTCCGAGCTGGATTACGAAGCTGAGCTGGTGATCGTCATCGGTCAAAAAGCGAAAGATGTGTCGAAGGAAGAGGCAGCGAAATATATCTTCGGCTACACCTGCGGAAACGACTTGTCTGCGCGAGATTTACAAAGAAGGACCAACCAGTGGCTGCTGGGTAAATCTTGCGATGGTTTTCTTCCGTTAGGCCCGTACATCGTCACGGGAGATGAGATCGGGAACCCGAACGAGCTGAAGATCCGCTCTCTCGTCAATGGAGAGCAGCGTCAAAGCTCGACGACAGCGGATATGATTTTCAAGGTGGAGGAACTGGTCAGTTACATTTCGCGGCATATGACGCTTTTGCCTGGTGATATCATTCTTACCGGGACGCCTGAAGGGGTGATAATAGGCTATCCGCGGGAAAAGCGTATCTATCTGAAGGACGGGGATCAACTGAGTGTCGAAATCGAAAAAATAGGCACTTTGTCTAATAAAGTAGTCGCGGAAGCTAAAGTCGAAGAAGGCAAACCGGTTGGGCGTACGCTGGGTGTCTAAACACTTGTCATTAATGATGGAGAAATTGTTAAGAAAATTTATTGAAATTAAATGGTGCTATTTGGAAAATTGTTTAAAGTTGTAAAAGAAGCTTTTCATTTATTTGAAAAGCTTCTTTTTTTATAACTAAAAAAGGCTTATATAATAGAGATTTCTGCCACATTTTTACTTACTTCGAATGTCTTTTTCCTTTTAAGGGGGCAGCATTACATTTTCCTAAAACTTCTTTAACAATTTATTGCTATCCTTTAGTTACCGGAACGTTGGTCACAACGAATACGACAAATGAACGGGGATGATGTGTGTATGGCGAAAAAATCTTGGTCGACACAGGAGATGGAAAGACTCTGTATGCTTTCCAAAGAATGCCCTCCATCGGTAATTGCCAAGGAACTTGCCCGCCCGGTTACCTCCGTACGGAAGAAGCTGCGTGAGATCGGCGTCACGTATGTAAAGGGAGACGAGTGGAAGCGGAAGCAGGTTCAAATGCTGATCTCTGACGAAGCACGCGGTGAACTTCCACGCCGAAACAAGCAAGAGTTGACCGAGGAAGCACAAGTTTTGAATGAGTTTTGGACAACGCTGCTGTCCATGGCCAGCGTAGCCAAGAAAAAAGGAAAAAGAGTGGACGTTTTGTCCTTTATAGATACGTACCGTAAAATTAAGCTAGGCGGTTGAATAAGCATCTCTTGCGGAACCTTTTGAGGTTTTTGCAGGAGATTTTTTTATGGGGAGAAGACTTCCTCCGTCATTCTTTGGTATAGTGGATAAAAAAAGAAGGGAGAGGAGTGTTCCCGTGACGCCTCGGATCGTTTCCATAAACGTAGGAAAACCGAAGAAAATCGTGTATCAGGGAAAAGAAGTGGAAACTGGTATTTACAAAGAGCCGGTTAATCAGCCCTTGTTTTTGTCGAAAACACAGCTTGAGGGAGACGGCCAAGCGGATCTGAAAGTCCACGGAGGCCCCGACAAAGCGCTTTGCGTATACAGTGCGGACCATTATGATTACTGGGAAAAGGAACTGGGGCAACCTCTTTCTTTCGGAGCATTCGGAGAAAATATCACGGTAAGCGGTCTTAAAGAAGAAGAGATATGTATCGGGGATATTTATGAGTTGGGAGAAGCCTTGGTTCAGGTTTCGCAGCCGAGACGTCCTTGTTTTAAGCTTAGTGTCCGTTATTCGGATGTAAAACTCCCCGTAAAGCTGCAGGATACGGGCTATACCGGCTTCTACTTCCGTGTGCTGAAAGAAGGCATTATTCCCGAAAACCCTGTCTTTAGACTGGTGACGAAACATGCTCAGGGTTTAACGGTTGAGTTTGTAAATACATGCAAATATCACGATAAGAACAATATTCCCGGTATCCGGATAATTTTGGCGAACGAAGCGCTCGCGGAAAGCTGGAGAGGATCTTTTGAGAAAAAGCTTGCTGAAGCGGAGGATTTGACGGATCCTACGCAAAGCGGCGGGGTGAAGGAATGACATCTTCCGGTATACTAAAAGATAAATTTAACCGCATTCACGATTACTTGCGCATTTCGGTTACCGACCGCTGCAATTTGCGCTGTGTCTACTGCATGCCGGAGGAAGGGATGACCTTCGAACCGGATGAGCGTCTGCTGAATTATGACGAGATTACGGAAGTTGTCCGGGTATTGGCGGGGATGGGAGTGCGCAAACTGAGGATTACGGGCGGCGAGCCGCTTGTCCGAAGAGATTTGTATGTGCTGATCCGGCAGCTGGCGGCTGTCCCGGGCATCGAAGATATCGCTTTGACGACGAATGCCGTTTTTTTCGCCCAGCAGGCCGAGCGGTTAAGAGAAGCCGGACTGACGCGGATTAATATCAGTCTCGATTCTCTTCGTCCGGACCGTTTTAAGCTTATTACAAGGGGCGGAGACGTTACCCGTGTGATGGCGGGAATAGAGGCTGCCCAGCGGGTCGGGCTGTATCCCGTAAAGCTGAATGTCGTACTTATGCAGGGACTGAACGACGACGAAATCGACGATTTCCTGCAAATGACGGTCGATAAGGACATACAGGTGCGTTTTATCGAATATATGCCGATAGGGCATCAGGATGATACCTGGAAACTCCGGTATGTTCCTCTTTCGTCCGTGTTGGACAGGTGTTCCGAACGCGGGTGGAAAGTGGAAGAGATACAGTCCGTAAAAGGGAACGGTCCTTCTCAAAATTACCGGATCGCGGGAGCTAAAGGGTCATTCGGCCTCATACATCCGGTGAGCGACCATTTCTGCGCTTCCTGCAACCGGCTGCGGCTGACGGCGGACGGTAACATCAAGCCGTGCTTGTACTGGTCCCACGAGTTTAACGTGAGGCCGCTGATCGGGGATGACCAGGCTATCAGGGAGTTATTTTATAAAGCATTGGATGTAAAGCCCGAAAGCCATGAAATGGCGAAAGCGCTCCAGGGGGACGAACCGTCCCATCTGCCAACCGTGAGACGTATGTCTCAAATTGGGGGCTAAAGCCGGAGACGCGCCGCGTTATTTTTTAGCTTTAGAAGGAGGTCAACCTATGAGTGAAATAAGAAGACTGCGCCGGGAAGAACTCCGGGACAGCTTGGATTTGTCGATGTATGCTTTTCAATACGAGCTGCAGGAGGAAGAGCTTGTCGAAAGACTCGCAATCATGAATCCCGAGGAAACCTGGGGATATTTTATCGATGGGAAACTGGCCTCGAAATTAACCCTCCTGGATTTTACAACTTGGATAAACGGGAAAAAGCTGAAAATGGGCGGGATCGCCGGCGTTGCAAGCTGGCCGGAAAATCGCAGACAGGGAATGGTGGGACAGCTGCTGTCGAAAGCGCTGGAAGTGATGAAAGAGAACGGGCAGACCCTTTCGTATCTCCATCCGTTTTCATTCGCGTTTTACCGGAAGTATGGTTGGGAGCTGGCCATGACGTTCAAAAAAATCGAACTTCAAACCTCACAGCTTCCCAAGCTAGGCGCTGCGGCAGGGCGAATCATACGGACGGCTCCCAGTGCGGCCGCGCTTAATCCGATCTATGATGTGTACGCGGCCAAATTCAACGGACCGATTACGCGTTCTGAGGAATGGTGGGAAACCCGTCTCCTTAAAAAGAAAGGGCACATGGCGGTGTATCTGAATGCGGCCGGGGAGCCCAGAGGATATGTGCATTATTGGATCGAAAACCATGAGTGCAAGATTCATCAGCTGGTTTATCTCGATCAGGATGCGAAGCGGGGGTTGTGGAAGTTTATCGGCGATCACGATTCCATGTTCGACAAGCTCATTATGCAGGCTCCTCCAGACGAGGATTTGGCCTTTGAGATGGATGACCCGCGGATTAAACAGGAGCTGGTTTCGTATTTTTCGGCCCGGATTGTCGATGTGGAGGGACTCTTGGGCCAACTGCAGCTGCGGCATACGGGGCTGCCGCAGGAGGCGTCTCTCCGCCTGCACGTAACGGACGGGCAGGCGTCGTGGAACCACGGCACGTTCGAGCTTAGGCTGAACGCGCCGGAAGGCTCCGCGGTCGTCGTGAAGACCGCGGATGAGCCGGCCGGCGGCAGCGGAGCCGCAGCGGACGGATTAGCGTGCGATATCCGCACGCTGTCCGTCCTGCTGCTCGGCGCCAAGAGCGCCGGCGAGCTGCACCGGATCGGTCGTCTGCAAGGCGACGAACGATCGGTAGAGCTGCTTGCGGCGGTCCTGCCGCGCCGCACCTGCTACCTGCCGGACTTTTTCTAGTCCGGCAGAAGAAAAGCCGTACAGCCCGGGATTTCGGGGCTGTACGGCTTTTTGGCGCGGGGCGAACCGCGCGCCCCCGCGAGGGCCATTCGACAAACCGCCGGTTGGAGGGGGATTGTCGAAGAACGTGCCTATGAACGCTCAATGAGCAGATCTGATTCGCGGTCCGCCCGGCAAAAGCCATTCGACATCCGCAAGTCGGCGCGGGCGGAAGGGGCGGCGGTTAGCTTATGAACGCTCAATAAGCAGATGAATGTCCCGGGTCAATCCGGCTTCGTCCGTTAAGCGAGCTTCATACTTTTGCTGGAGCGCATGCAGCAACTGCCGGAGCCGGTCGATATTTTCGGACACCGCATCTTTGAGATCGGAGATACGGCCCTGGACAATCCAGTCGAAAATAAAACCGTCCATAAAATAATCGGCAAACCCCAGAAAACCGTTATAATCCAGGTTCATCTCGGCAGTGCCCCCGACGTCCTCCAGCTCGCGCTTGAAACGGCTCATCAGACCCTGAGCGTACTCGATCTGTTCCATCGCTTCATTGGCTTTGCTGCGTTTGAGATGGGTGGCGATCACGCCTCCGCCGAACATATCGTAAGTTCCCCAGCTTTTGGCCGACCTCAGCAGGTTTTCAGCTTCTTCGAGAGATTCGACGAGCTCGTATCCCGCCTGGAGCGCTTCATCCAGCTCTTTGATCTCGGAGAGAGCCAGTCTTTTGGCTTCGTAGAGCCGATTCAACTGCAGGCGGAAATCTTCGCTCCGGCCGCGCAGCCATTCTTCTTTTTCCTGAAGCAAAGATGCGGCTTCTTCCTCCCAGCCGAGCAGAGAGGAGCGGCGCTGTTCAAGTTCCGCTGTCATCCGGGCTAACTCATCTTCCGCCAGCCTTGTTTCCTCCGCACGGATGCGGGCTTGAATCGCTTCGGCTTCTTCTTTTTCCAGTTTTTCGACTTTCCTTCCCAGAACGGTATAAAACAAATTGGTAAGAGACGCCTTCTCCAAACGCTCGACATCCCGCGTTTCACTCTTTAGAGCCTTCTCGGCTGCCGTTCGCTGCTCGCCGGCCTGCTTCAGCCGGACTTGAGCTTTTTCCAGTTGCTTATTTACCGTTTGCAGCAGGCTTTCTTTTTTCAACACCTCGTCGTACCGGTATTTCCAGTCTTCCCGCATTCGTTATCCCGCCTTCCTCAACCGATTTTGCTTCTTTCCCTTCCATACGTTCGGCGGAAAATAGGGTTGCGTTTGGACGCTTTTCACGGTTCGGAAAGATGAACGCTCAACCGGAAATACGGCATTTTCTGTTTACCCGGAGGCGGGAACGGGCTTCAAATAACGGAGCAGCCGTTCTTTTTCAAGGAAGGGCTTAACCTGGACGGAGGTTTTAAACAGAAACGGCTTTCCCGTCGTAGAGAAGACGAGGAGCAAAGGCTCGTTTAACCGCGACGGATCGAGAAACAGGAACAGTTCATTGGAGCTGCCCTGCATCCAGCGGTTATTTACGGCAAGGGGAGGATCCAGCGGAAGTTTCAGGACGACACCCTGTACATTGTCGATTTTCGTCTGAACGGCAATGTCTTTAATGCTTGCCAGCCAGCGGGAAGCTTCGATGCGAATTTCGTCCGTGACGACAAGAGTTTCAACTACCTTTTGTTTGTCTACATCGTAAAGCTGTGCGCGAATTTCCCGGGAAAAGGCTCCGGAAGACGGGGGGACGGCATGCGACGGCGTGGCCTGAAGCCTGGCTGTCCACGGGCCGTGGGGAAGGATGATGCCGGATGATCCGGCCCCGGACGTGTCGAAAGAGGACAAGCCGGTTCCGGCCGCTTGTGCGGAAATGGCCGATGCAGGAACGAAACCGGCTGCGGCCGTGCATAATAGGGCGATCAGAGCGGTACGCGCTCCAGCGTTAGGTTTAGTCATGGAAGTATCTCCTTGTGCCGTAGTTTGGTTGGACTTATTTTCTTATAAAGGCCCGTGAATTATTCCTTGCCGGAAGCGGAAAAACGCCTTCCCCGACCTTGGTCCAGGGGATTAGACCGCCAATAGGCGGTGTCGGATGCGCAGCGGATTCGCTACAATAAAAGCATCATTTCTTATCTTGGAGAGGATAGGCGATTGTGATATGCTATGTAAGGATTCGCGGCTCTAAATGACGGTACGGAACGGCAAGAGTCAGGCGATACGACGGACGGAAAAGATTTCAGGCAGACTGCAGCCCGCAAAGGAGGTGCCCCATGGAACAACAAATGAAAAATAACCGCCACCGGAACACGGCTATGCTGTTGATCGCACTGGGGATTTTCCTCATTCTGGAACGGTGGGTCGGTATATTTGTGGTGATTGCCCTGCTGCTGATGTTTTTCGGCTTTTATAAAATCCGGTATGAGAACGAGAAGAAAGGCGTTGCCTTTATGGGGGTTGGAGCCGTCATTCTGCTGGGCAACAATTTCTCGCTGGTGCTGGCGATTATCTTGATCTCGCTCGGGATTTTCTATATTAAGTCCAAGAAGGTACAGCCCGGAGACGATTTTATCCAGAAGCAGACCCTGATTGACAGCATCCGTCCCGGCAAAGAGCCCTGGGTGCTTAAAGACAGCAGCATCTGGTTCATTATCGGAGAAGCTCACCTGGACCTGTCTTACGCGATTCTGGAGAAAAAAGAAACGACGCTCGTTCTGCAGGGGATTATCGGAGATGTGCGGCTGATTGTGCCCGAAGAAATAGGCGTATCTATCGAAGCTTCGGTTACGGTCGGACAGATCAGTTCGCCTCTGGAAAAAGAATCCGGAATTATCAATAAGCTTAATTGGATATCTCCTAATTACGAGACGAGAGAACATCAGGTGAAACTAATCGTCTCTTATATCGTAGGGGATATAGACGTTCGCATGCTTTAGAACGAAACCGTCTACTGACAAGAGAGGAGAATGGTGCCGTGGACAGCTACAAAAAAAGACTGACTAATATGATCTGGCGAAGCATGGCGGAATCCATTGTTCTTTGTCTGGCGGTGCTTACTTTTATCGTCTATGTGCTTTATACCGCTAAATTTATAACACCGCCCGAGATGTGGGCCCAAGGGATCAAAATCGGTGCCATGCTCGTCGGCGGCTCGATCATTCTGGGGGCGGCTTACGGGTATTGGAGCAGCAACCGCACGACGCGGCGGCTGGAGCTGCTGATGGAAACGATGCAGATGCTGGAGATCGGCAGCATTTCCCGCTCGACCCTGCCTCCGCTGGGCGAGGATGAGATCGGGCGTTTGGGCGAACAGCTTGGCCGCATCCTGAAAAAGTGGGAGGAGCAGGTCGCTTCTCTCCAGCGTTTGTCGAACAATAACGCCCAGCTTGCGGAGAAGGCACGTGTTTCCGCCATCATTGAGGAGCGGCAGCGTCTGGCGCGGGAACTGCATGATGCGGTTAGCCAGCAACTGTTCGCGATCTCGATGACGGCTACGGCGGCGCTCCGCACGCTGGACAAGGACTTCGAGAAAGCCCAACGGCAGATTCACCTCATTGAGGAAATGTCCTCTGTGGCCCAATCCGAAATGAGGGCGCTGCTGCTTCACCTGCGTCCGGTTCACCTGGAAGGCAAACAGCTTTCCGAAGGGCTGATCCGGCTGCTGCAGGAATTGAAAGCGAAAGTTCCCATGGACATTATATGGGAAGTGGACGATGAAATTGCCCTGTCCAAAGGAATCGAGGATCATCTGTTCCGGATTGTCCAGGAAGCCATGTCGAATGCCCTGCGGCATTCGAAAGCGACCCGGCTGGAGCTGCGGATGCAGCAAAAATCGGGCTGGGTCCGTCTGCTTATCCGCGATAACGGGGTAGGTTTCGATCTGGACGAGGAAAAACAGACATCTTACGGTTTATCCACGATGCGGGAACGGGTGAACGAGATCGGAGGATCTCTTCAACTGGTTACGGCTCCGGGAAGCGGAACCCGTATCGAAATCCGGGTACCGATAATGACGGAAGGAGAGGAAGCATAGTGGACATGGTTAAAGTGCTGCTGGTGGACGACCAC
Organism: Paenibacillus sp. JNUCC 35; assembly: GCF_058269095.1. Taxonomy (NCBI): domain Bacteria; kingdom Bacillati; phylum Bacillota; class Bacilli; order Caryophanales; family Paenibacillaceae; genus Paenibacillus; species Paenibacillus sp. JNUCC 35. The sequence continues at coordinate 1,288,469 of NZ_CM177771.1, forward strand.
GAGATGGTCCGGATCGGGCTGGCGGCTGTTCTTGGTACGGAAGAGGGAATCGAGGTGGTCGGCGAAGCCAGCAACGGGGAAGACGGGATTCGCCTGGCACAGGAATACAAACCGGACGTCGTGCTGATGGACCTGGTCATGGAGGGCATGGACGGCATAGAAACGACGCGCAAGCTGCTCCAGCTTTACCCGGACTGCAAAGTTATCGTGTTAACGAGCTTTCTCGATGACGAGAAGATGTATCCGGTTCTGGAAGCGGGAGCGTTCAGCTATCTGCTCAAAACTTCCCGCGCCACGGAAATCGCCCAGGCTATCCGCGCGGCTGCGAAAGGGCAATCCATTCTGGAGTCGCAGGTAGCGTCGAAGCTGATGAACCGGTTCCGGCAGCCAAAGCCCGCCGCTGCTCCTCATGAAGATTTGACCGAGCGCGAAATGGAAGTGCTCCGGCTCATTGCCGCGGGCAAATCGAATCAGGAAGTGGCCGATGATTTATTCATCGGAATTAAAACCGTTAAATTCCATGTAACGAATGTCTTGGCCAAGCTGGGCGTGGAAGACCGCACACAAGCGGCCATTTATGCGTTTAAGCATGGTCTGGCGGAATAAAGCGCAACCTAAAAAGCCCGTACCGCGGAATGGCGGTGCGGGCTTCCCTTTATACAGCGGATTCTAGGGCAATCTGCTTCCGGACGAACGGGCGGTAGGCTTGCAGAGCTTTATTTAGCTTCATCTGCTGCATAGCTGCGTGCGTCTGAACAAGCGATTCCTCCGCTTCCTCAGATTGCTCCGCCGGACGGGAACGGTCATCATCTTTGGGCCGTTTCCACTCGTTTGTTTCTCCCAGCCTGCGAAGCATTGCGGGCATACCGGATTGCCGCTGAGCTTCTTTGCCGGAAGCGGCGTCCCGCTGCTCAGCAGGTAGCCCGCTCGTTTGGCCTTGCTCCGCCGGGCCTGCCTTGCCGCTCCGATCCTGCCGGGTATAGAGCATCTCGGGAAAGGGTCCGCGCGGGCTTACAGGGCCCAGCCCGTTCATACGGCGGATGGCCTGAATCCGAAATAAATGGGAATGACTGCGGTACGTCTCATTGACGTACTGGGGTGTAACTATATACATAACCGTCCGCCACCTTTCATGAACGTGCTTTTAAGAATTCCTTCTTTTTTCGATTTCCATATAGTTACAATCATATTACCACGTTTTTATCGTTTTGAAAGCATGAAGTTAGACAACTTTATAAAATTTTTTTATCGCCTAACGATGGAACTACGAACGCTGAGCGCCGATAAGAGGGGTAAGGACAGGAAGACGGTTTGACGCTTCTCTTCCGGCGACTTACAATGAAGGCATATGAGATAGGGAAAAATAAAGGGGATTTGACAGTGAACGGGTCAACGATATTGGTCATCATCGGCTTTCTTGTCCTATGCGTGGTCTTTATGTGGGGCATGTCCAAAAAGTATAAGAAATAAACGGTAAAATCTTGGAGGATAAACACCTGTTTACGGAGCAAAGCCTGCCATTTCGCATACGATGCAGTATCTGCAAACCATGTGGAGGCGATGTTTCTTGATCCGCAAACGAATTCCGGCCAAGGATGACAGGATACTGGTGCGTCTGACTGAAAAGGAGCTCTTGCCCTACACAAGAATGACTGTGCCGGAGGCGGACGTTAACCTTTCGGAAATGAAGAAGAGATTCAAGCTGGGAGAAACCTTCGTGGCTGACGAAGGGGCGCAAGCCGCCGGTTTTGTCAGCGTTCAGGTGTCGGATGACAGCTTGTTTGTCGATATGCTGGCGGTCGATTCGCGCTTTCAAGGACGGGGGCTGGGGACTTCGTTGATGGAGCACGCCGAAAGATACGGCCGTAAATTGAAATGCAGGGCTTCGCGGCTGTATGTGGATTCGGTAAATGAGAAGGCCATTTCCTTCTATCTGTCGAAAGGATACAGCGTCAAAAGTTATGTGCCCCAGCTTCGTCTTCATTTAATGGAAAAAGAGCTTTAAAAAAATGTTCTCCGCTCCGGCAAAAGAATAAACCAGGAATGTGTCCATTCCTGGTTTTGGGGGATAGTAAAGTGAATGGCCCGCTTTCTATTGAAGTACAATGAGAGCGACAATAAAATTTCGGTCCAGCACGATGGGGGTATACCCCGCAGGACGGGCTATGACGGGCTGACTTTTTTCGGCAGCAAGTCTGACCGATTTTTTGCCGCCTTTCTTGGCCACTTTTAATTTTTTGGTTGTTTTGGGAGAAAGATTTTTTACACCTGGTTCTTCGTTTAGAATCAGATTTCCTTGATCGAGCCGGCTAAGTATACCGAAAATTTCCGCGCCGTCTCTTAAGTAAACGAGAACGGGTCTGCCGATATGGGGCCGGATTTGTTCACTCTTTGCAGGATCGATTCGCTGCACCGTGCTGCACCTCCATGGGGAGAATTCTGATAACAGCCTATGGCGGGAAGGCGGAAACGGATTGGACAGATGCCCGGTTTGTGAAAAAAAGTTGAATCCCTTATGCAATTTCGGTATGCTTATTCTAATCTAAAACCACAGAGAAAGAATGATGCGACGATGAATGGTGCTGTTTTTCTGATTTTCGGAGCTACAGGAGATTTGGCCAAGAGAAAATTGTTTCCCGCCTTTTACAGCTTATACCGTGAAGGCAAGCTGAATGAACATTTCGCCGTAATCGGACTTGCGCGCCGTTCCAGGACGAACGAGCAGTTCCGTGAAGATTTGCGTGATTCCATTAACGAATTCGCCCGTCATCATGTGCAGGACGACGAGGACTGGGCTAAATTTGCGGAACATTTCGAATATTTGCCGCTCGACATTAACAATGTGGACGGGTTCCGCCAATTGAACACGCTGACGCAGCAGCTGGACGTCAAATTCCAGACCAACGGCAACCGTTTGTTCTATCTGGCGCTTGCTCCCGAGCTGTTCGGCAACGTGTCTTATAATCTCCGCGAAGGCGGTCTGCTTGAAACTACCGGTTGGCATCGTCTCGTGATCGAGAAGCCGTTCGGCTACGATCTTGAATCGGCAGGCAAGCTGAACCAGCAGCTCCGTCAAGTGTTCGAGGAGAAAGATATTTACCGCATTGACCATTACCTGGGTAAAGAGATGGTCCAAAACATTGAAGTGGTCCGTTTTGCGAACGCCTTTTTCGAGCCGCTGTGGAATAACAAGTACATAGCCAACATTCAGATCACGTTGGGCGAAACCGTCGGCGTCGAAGACCGCGGCGGTTATTACGACCATTCGGGGGCTCTGCGCGATATGGCGCAGAACCATATGCTCCAGATGCTTGCCATGATGGCCATGGAGCCGCCGAGCCGTCTTCATCCGGAAGATATCCGGGATGAGAAGGTAAAGGTGCTGCGTTCCCTGCGTCCTTTCGAGTCCGCCGAAGAGGTCAATAAGAATGTCGTGCGCGGCCAGTATACGGCCGGACAGCTGAACGGCAAGGAAATGCCGGCTTACCGCAGCGAAGAGAGCGTCAATCCCGAATCAAACACGGAAACGTATTTGGCGGCACGTGTTTTTGTGGACAACTTCCGCTGGGCGGGAGTTCCGTTCTACATCCGTACCGGCAAGCGTCTGCCCGTGAAATCCACGGAGGTTGTCGTGGAGTTCAAGAACGTGCCGGACAACGTTTACCTGGCTAACAAGCATGACCTGCAGCCGAACCTGCTCGTATTCCGCGTGAACCCGATGGAAGGCATTTATCTGCAAATGAATGCCAAAAAACCGGGCGCCGAGGGAGTCATTATCCCGATCGCGATGGATTTCTGCCAAAGCTGCCAGGTGGGGCTTAACACGCCGGAAGCATACGAGCGTCTGATCTTCGACGCTATGCGCGGAGATTCCACCTACTTCACTCGCTGGGACGAAGTGGCGCACGCGTGGCAGTACGTGGATGCCATCGCTCAGGCGTGGAGAGAAAACGACGGAGACCTTGCCCATTATCCGGCAGGCTCCTGGGGCCCGGACGCAGCCAACGAGCTGCTCGCCGCGGACGGATTCAAGTGGTGGCCGGTGAACGGCCAGCATGAAGGCGAAGTTATCTGGGCGAGCCAGTCCTAAACCGGCCGTTCCGGTTTCACAAACAAGAGGTTCACGGGAGCACCCTGCGGCTTAGGCTAACGGGTGCTCCTTTTGTTGGTTGCATAATTGAATGAGAAAAAATGTGGGTCCGTATTAGGGGAACACCGGGAGGTAAGCATGTACCGCATTCTGATTGTCGAGGACGATGATAAAATCGCCCACATTTTGAAAGATACTTTAATCAAATATGAATACGAGGTTTTCCGCGCGGTGCGGTTTCACGATATTAAGGGAGAGGCCGCCGAACTGGAGCCGGATCTGATTCTGCTGGATATTAACCTTCCCCGCTACGACGGGTTCTACTGGTGCCGTCAAATCCGCACGTTCTCCAATGTGCCGATTATTTTCCTGTCGGCGCGGACGGGGGAGATGGACCAGGTGATGGCGATCGAAAACGGCGGTGACGACTATTTGACGAAGCCGTTTAATCTCGACGTCGTGCTGGCCAAGGTCAAGGGCGCGCTACGGCGCGCATACGGAGAATACGCCCAGGCGCAGCCGTCCAGAGACGAATGGGAGCTGAACGGCCTGAAGCTGGACCGGATGAAGAACAGTCTGGAATTCGCCGGGAAACGGATGGAATTGACGAAAAACGAGCTGCTGCTGTTCGACTGCCTGGCCCAGAAGGCCGGAAGTATTGCAAGCAGGGAGGAGCTGCTGGAGGCCCTTTGGGACGATGTCCATTTCGTCGATGACAACACGCTGACGGTGAATGTCACGCGGGTAAGGCGAAAGCTGGAAGAAATCGGCCTGCCGGGAATTATCGAAACGGTCCGGGGCCAGGGTTACCGTCTTCAGACGGAATGGGGGAACACCGGCGATGCATGACAAAGCCTGGACGTGGAAGCGATTTTTGTTCGACCGGCTTTTGTACACGGCGGCCTTCTTTTTCGCTATCCTGCTTATTCTGGTCGTGTTGTGGCTGGACCGTATGGAGGCGGGGCTGCCCGTTAAACCGGACAATCTGGTGTACTTGTTCCTGCTGGCCGGAGCCGTGTGGACGGCGGTACTGATTTATGATTATGTCCGGCAGGCCGGTTACGCAAGCGCGCTGAACAAGAGGCTCGGCGAATCCGCCCAAAGCTCGCTGGACAATGCTTTATTCCTGCCGTCCCGGACGCAGGAGCAGCAGGCGGTCAACGAGCTGCTGCAGAAGCAGCACCGGGCTTATTTGTCCACGCTGTCTTCTTATCGGGCGGCTCAGGAGCAGCATCTGCATTTTACGAACCAGTGGGTCCACCAGCTCAAAACACCAGTTTCCGTCATCGACCTGCTTATCCAGCAGTCGGAAGGAGCGCCGGGACCGCGGGACCGGATGAAAGAGCTTCTCTCGAGCATTCAGGAGGAGAACGAGAAAATTGCCTCGGGTCTCCAGATGATGCTCTACACGGCCAGGCTCGAAAAATTCGAGCTGGATGTCCATCCGCGGCGGATTGAGCTTACGGCCGTAGCCCGGCGGAACGTGAACGACTATAAGAAAGCCTGTATCCGGGCGTCTATCTTTCCGAAGATCGAGTCGTCCGCCCCGGATATTTATGTGGAAACCGACGAGAAGTGGCTCTCGTTCGTGCTTCACCAGCTTATCGGCAATGCGATCAAGTACTCCCGGAAGCGGGAAGGGAACAAGCCGCTCCTTATCCGGATCGAAGAGCAGTCATACGGGACCCGGCTCACGGTTCAAGACAGCGGAATCGGAATCACTCCGGAAGATTTGCCGCGGGTCTTTGACGCTTTTTTCACGGGAGAGAACGGAAGGGGCGTCGTTACGGAGTCGACGGGGATGGGGCTGTATCTCGTCAAGCAGGTGATGTCCCGGCTGGGACACCGGGTCGACATACAATCCGAGCCCGGCCAAGGAACGACGGTGATCCTGATGTTTCAGAGCCAGGGTCTCCACCGGTTCGGAGAGCGGGATGGAGCGGGCGGAGAATAGCCCGGGTGACGAAAATGTAAGGTTGGCCCGCCGCATTGAAAGGCAAATCAATAGGTAGCTTCTCCTCAGAGGTCTATACTAGGAACATAGACACGATCAATGGAGGGATACCGAATGGCCGTTTTAAAAGCCGAGCAGGTAACGAAAATATACGGGACGAAAAGCAATTTGACCTATAAAGCATTGGAGAACATCGGCCTCGAGATCGGCGAAGGGGAATTCGTCGGCGTCATGGGGCCTTCGGGAAGCGGCAAGACGACGCTGCTGAACATACTGGCTACGATAGACAAACCGACGAGCGGCCATATCGAGATCAACGGAACGGACCCCGCGGCTTTATCGGGGAAACAGCTCGCCTTGTTCCGGCGGCGTGAATTGGGATTTATTTTCCAGGATTTCAATCTTCTCGACACCTTGTCGATCCGGGAAAATATAATTTTGCCGCTTGCCCTGGACAAAAAGCCGGTGGCGGAAATCGAGAGCCGGCTTAAGCCGTGCGCCGAGCTGCTCGGAATCACGGCGATCCTGGACAAACGGACTTACGAAGTGTCCGGCGGGCAGAAGCAGAGGGCGGCCATCGCCCGGGCCATTATCCATAGGCCGTCCATCCTGCTTGCGGACGAGCTGACGGGCAACCTGGATTCCAAAGCCGCCAAGGATGTGATGGAATCGCTGAAGGAGCTGAACGAGCAGCTGGGCGCCACCATTATGATGGTAACGCACGATCCTTTTGCGGCGAGCTACTGCAAGCGGATTGTGTTCATCAAGGACGGGAAGCTGTTCTCCGAACTGAGACGGGGAGCGAACCGGCAGGCCTTTTTCCAGCAGATTCTCGATTCGTTAAGTGTGCTTGGGGGGAATTTCGATGAATTTTCGACAGCTCGCCCTTAAAAATATCCGCGGCAATTGGCACCAGTACGGCGCTTTTTTCTGGAGCAGCGTGTTCTCCGTTACGATTTTTTATATTTATTCCGCGTTTATTCTGCATCCGGACGTCATAAACGGTTCGATGCCGGCGGCATCTAAGATCCGGGAAATGATGATCGCCTGCGATTATATCATTATCATTTTCTCTTTCTTCTTTATCCTTTACTCGATGTCGGCCTTTTTCAAATCACGGAAAAAAGAATTCGGCCTGCTGACGCTGTTCGGCATGACCAAAGGACAGATCCGCTGGATGGTGCTGCTGGAGAATGTGATTATCTCCATTCTTGCCGTCGCCTGCGGCATCGGAATCGGTTCGCTGTTCAGCAAGCTGTTCTTTATGGGGCTGGCCCGGCTGCTTGACGTCGATTCCCCGATCCGGTTCGTCATTCCTTTAAAGGCGGTTCTGCTCACGGTTATCGGGTTTCTGCTGTTGTTTCTGACCATTACCCTGTTGACCCTTTATCAGGTGGGACGCGCGGAAATTATCGATCTGCTCCGGGCCTCCAAACAGCCGAAAAAGATGCCGGCTTTCTCGATCTGGCTCGTGCTCCTCTCGGCCGTCTGTCTGATCGCGGGGTACACGCTGGCTTATCAGATCACGGTTATGAATTTTATTCTGTATTTCATGCCGGTCGTCTTTCTTACGGTGCTGGGAACGTATTTTTTGTTCACCCAGGGCAGTGTGTTTATTCTCCGGAGACTCCAGCGCCGGACTTCGCTTTACTACAATCAGACGAATCTGATTACGATTTCGCAGCTGACGTTCAAGCTGAAAGATAATGCGCGGATGCTTTTTATGGTGTCTATCCTGTCGGCTGTCATTTTGTCCGCATCCGGTACGGTATATGTGATCCTTAAAGATACCCGCAACCAGCTCATGGACCATTATCCTCAATCCATCGCTTTTGCGGAAAAAGGGCTGGACAGTCACCGCGTACTGGATCCGGATGTATTGAAAAACACCCTGAAACAAAACGGGGTGGAGCTGGATTATGAGGTGCGGATGGCGGGTATTCCGGTCCGGGTCCCCGTCGAACTGGGGGGCAGAGTCCGGGAGCAGCAGCTGTTCATCGTCTCGGAGGAGGACTACAACACCCAGGCCAGACGGCTGAGCAGGCCGGAGCTGCGGGTGGAGCGGGGTCATGCCTCGTACATTTACCCGTATAAGGAGCAGCAGCGCAAGTCTTTCACCCCCGGTCAAAACCTGGAAGCGAAGCTGAAAACGGGAACCCGAACCTTTACGCTGGACGAACAAATTAACGGGTCCGTTTTTCCCACTCAGTTCGATATCTCGACTTTGCTCGTGACGGATGCGTCGGAGTTCAAGGAAATGATGGACGCCACCCCGAACGAGGACAAAAACGTCTTATACGGCTACGAGATCAAAAATTGGGAGGAAGCCTCTTCGACCGTGCATCAGATCGAAAAGATGGTGCCCGAGCAGGAGAAGCAGAATTTCGGGACTCGTGTCAATCAGTACCTGGAAACGAAACAATTGATGTCGCTGATGCTATTCATCGGAATTTTCGTCAGTTTTCTTTTCTTTATCGCTTCGGGCAGCATGATTTATTTCAAGCTGTTTACCGAGATCGAAGAGGACCAGGCCCAATTCCGAGCTCTCACCCGGATAGGGATCACGGATCAGGAAATCAGGCGGACGGTTTCCAAGCAGGTCGGGATGATCTTTTTTATCCCCCTTGTGGTCGGACTTGTCCATACGTCCTTTGCGATGAAGGCGCTCGGTAATATGCTGATCTCGAACATATGGCCTTATGCGGCGGTGGTGTTCGTTATTTTCGCTCTGATGCAGACGCTTTATTTCCTGGCCGCCAGACGCTCGTACATGAAGAGAATTTTAGCGCATTCGGTTCGTTAATTCAGGTTGTTAGGCTGTTAGATCAAAAGGCTTTTCTATCCCGCTGTCGGTCGGCGGGTCGGAAAGGCCTTTTTCTTTTTGACCTGTAAATTGCTTTATATGTAAAATATTATGTATATTGACGATAAAAGTAAAGAAAAGATGTATAACTAAATTGTAAATCTATGGAATTTTAAGATGGGAGAGAAGAGAGATGTATAGAAAAGGGGACAGTCTGGACGACTTCATTTTATTTGACCGTATTTGGACCCGGGTCTGGCAGCAGCAGGGCTTTGAGCTGGAATTTACCGGCCGGGACGCGGATTGCTATCTGATAATCTCTGATGACGATGAAGCGGCCGGGACGGTTGAGTTCAAACGCTATGACCCCGGCCGTCATCTGCTCGACGCTCTCGCTCCGTTCTCTGAACATCCCGCGCTTGCGCCGGGCAAGGCTGTGGAGGTCGACAAGGTGGCACTCCTTCCGGAGTACCGGGGCCGCAACCTGGACAAGCTCATTTCGCTCATCGTACATTACTGTGAAAACCGTGGCTGCACGCATATCGTGGCGCTGATGGAACCCAAACTGTGCAAGGCTCTGCGCATGGCGTTCCGGATCAAGCTTGAGCGTATTGCGGAGCCTTTCCACTACAAGGGAGGGATGGTCGTACCCGTCGTATGCGACGTAAGCCGCCTCTACCTGAATAAACCCGCTTACGGCTGGCTGCTTCCGAATCCGGAACAGCCGGAAATCGTCCTGCCTGCCGTCGGCTCTTGAAAAAAAGAAAACAGGAACACCCTCGTGCCGGGGTGTTCCTGTTTTCTTTAACCGTGGGTCATGGCCTGCAAATTCGTGATGAGGCTGTCCAGGCGCTGGTAGCTCGTTACGATATCTTTAATGCGGGCATCGTGATTCTCAAGTCCCGCCATAATCTCTTCGAAGGAAGCCATGTTCTGTTCCGTGCTTCCCGCTATGGCGACGATTTCGTGAGAAATTTTGCGGTACTCTTCCTGCAGCAGCGCAACGGATTCTTCCACCTGATCGGACTGGTTTTTGACGAGCCCGGTGTTGTCGGCTACCCGCCGGATGATGCTCTCGACCTGTTCGGTGGCGTCGCGTCCCGCCGTAATCGCCTGCTTCCCGAGATTCACCTGTTTGGTCACCTCGATGCTCGTGCGGCGGATGCCCTGGAGAATGTCGTTGATCTCTTCCGTGGAGCGGCGGGAGTTCTCGGCGAGCTTGCGGACTTCGTCGGATACGACGGCAAAGCCTTTGCCGTGCTCTCCGGCCCGGGCGGCCTCGATTGCCGCGTTGAGCGCAAGCAGGTTGATCTGAGATGTGATGTCGTTGATTAGCCCGACCATGCTGCCGATGCGTACGCCTTGTTCGTTCAGATCATTCATCATTTGGACGGTCCGGTGAATGATGGTGTAGACGGTTCCGATTTCCGCGCTGAGGGCATGAACCTGTTCGCTTCCCTGATTCGTCAGGCTGATATTCTCCGTAGACAGCCGCTGGAGCGTACCGGAGCCATCGGCTACGCTGGAGACGACCCGTTCGACTTCCTGGACGTAACCGCTGATATCCACCACAATTTGAGTCTGATGCTCGACGCTGGTCGAGACTTCGCCGAACGTGGCGGTGACCTCTTGCGAAATTTTGCCGGCTGTAGCCACATTCGTTTTGAGCGTGGCGTTGAATTCATTTAACACATGCACCGTAGAGCCGACCTGTTCCAGCAGCGAGTCCGTCTGAGCCTTCGCTCCCAGGGTCTCCGCCTGTTTTTCCAGTACTTCTGTTTGCAGTTTCTCCGAGAATCGTGCGGAAGCGGCGGAAGCCGCGGTAATCATGGCGACATAGAGCAGCAGGTTGGCGAGGGATTCTTTGGGGAACATGGCTTCGTAAAAACGCGGTTGGATGAATAAAAAGGCCGTTAATGCCCCTCCAAGTATGCCGGAGAATACGATAGGCCGATAATTGGAGTAGAGGGTCATCAACGCGATGTTGACAAAAATGAGGTAATACGTGCTCGTCAGCGGTTCGGCGTAAATCAGCAGGGTGGTCAAAACGGTTACGTTCACCGGGACAATATACATAACGAGCTGAGGCGCTATGTGTTTAACCGACATCAGGGTGCTGATTCCGCAAATCACTATACCGACAACGGCAAGCACAAGAACAACCTCTAAGCTTGCCGTCATAAGATCGATTACGATACCCAGGGCGAGCATTATCCACAGAATGCGGTTGAGCAGTTTGTTCCTCTTAAAAAGCAGATGGTTGGATTCCATGATTTCCCTCATTTCTTAATAATTGTTTACTTTCACCTAATCGGTTATTTACCGTAAAAAGTTTATATATTTCACTAATAATGTTAGTTTATTTTATGATTTTTTTTCGGAAGGGACTTGAAGAATCCGCGTGCAGTGCGGCAAAAAACGGGTTATAATAGGGGGAAGCTTAGCCGGAAGGAGCTGGCAGATGGACAGGCGCTCGTTTCTCAAATGGCTGACCGCATTTTTCGCCATTCTGCTAGGAGCCGGTGCGGGAACCGTATTAAGCGGATTAAGGCGGAAATCCGGTCTTTCGGACCGTGAGTCTGCCGTAGTCAAGGCGGAAGAAGCCGAAGAGCTCCCGGCCGGAGAGGATCTTCAGCTTCCGGATGATCCGCAGGCGGGGAAGGCGCTCGCCACTTTCGCGATTATGAGCGATATCCACGCTTCGCCCGACGATCCGCTGACTTTGGAGCATTTTAAGTCCGCTTTGAGCGATATGACGGCCATGAAGCAGCCGGTGGATGTTCTCCTTCTGACCGGCGATTGTACGGACTACGGGAGAGAGCGGGATTACAAGGAGCTAGGCCGGCTTATGAAGGCGTACAAGCTTCCGCCCGTGCACGCCAATATGGGGAATCACGAATATTACGATCTTTGGCTGGACAAAGCCGGCAAGTTTAACCGGGAGGGCATGCCCAACGGCAAAACCGACGCGATGGCCAGGGAAAGATTTTTAACATTTTTCGGGTACAAACAGCCGTATAACCGGATGGATCTGGAGGGCTGCACCATTCTGCTGCTTTCACAGGAAGGCTATATGCAGGAGAAGCCCGAGGCGGGTGAAGGCGCCTGGTACACGGACGCGCAGATGGAGTGGTTTAAAGCCCAACTGGCGGGACTGGACAAAACGGCGCGGATCTTCATTATGATCCACCAGCCTCTGCCGATGCAGGGACGCAGCGGAGGAAGCCACCAGATCGTCCGCGGCAAGGAAATCCGAGAGCTGATCGCCCCGTACAAGAACGTTTTCGTCTTCTGCGGGCACCGGCATCAGGATTTCCAGAACGGATCGGCCCACTATTTGCAGGAGCCGTTTCATTATTTTCACAACTCATCGGTCGGCCGGACATTGAACAAGGCTCTGCCGGATGCCCGAAAATCGAAGACGCAAGGTCTTTACGTCCAGGTTTTCGAGAATAAGGTCGTGGTTCGCGGCCGCGAATACGCCCAGCGTAGATGGCTGAAGGAAGCGCACTGGACGATCGCATTAAACAAGAAGAGCGTGTGACGCCGCAGGCACCGGAAGCGGGCCGCGGCATAAGATGAACTATAAAGAAAGCAGGAAGGATCCAACCATGAGTACACCTTTACAAAAAGAGCTTCAAACCGAGGCGGCCAAGCGCCGCACGTTCGCCATTATTTCCCATCCCGATGCGGGTAAAACTACACTGACGGAAAAGCTGCTGCTCTTCGGAGGCGCGATCCGTCTCGCTGGAACGGTTAAAGGCCGCAAAGTCGGCAAATATGCGACTTCCGACTGGATGGAGATCGAGAAGCAGCGGGGGATCTCCGTTACGTCGTCCGTTATGCAGTTCGATTATCTCGGACACAAGATCAATATTCTGGATACCCCGGGTCACCAGGATTTCAGTGAAGATACGTACCGTACCCTGACCGCCGCAGACAGCGCGGTGATGCTGATCGACGTTGCGAAGGGTGTCGAGGCTCAGACGATCAAGCTGTTCCAGGTATGCCGCATGAGAGGCATTCCGATTTTCACGTTTATCAACAAACTCGACCGTGAAGGTCGTGATCCGTTCGAGCTGCTGGAAGAATTGGAGCAGGTTCTCGGTATCCGTTCATACCCCATGAACTGGCCGATCGGCATGGGCAAGCGGTTCTGCGGCGTATACGACCGCCAGCGGACCCAATTGGAGCTGTTCCAGGGCGACGATCATAAGCAGGTTGCCGTCCGCAAGGTAGAAGGCTACGAGGACCCGGTTATCAAGGAAATCGCGGGCGAGCATATGTACGAGCAGCTCGGACAAGAGCTGGAGCTTCTGGACGTTGCCGGCGACCCGTTTGATTACGAGAAAGTGATGAAAGGCGAGCTGACGCCGGTATTTTTTGGCAGCGCCGTCAACAACTTCGGCGTCCAGACGTTCCTGGAAAACTTCCTGGAACTGGCACCGGCTCCCGAGCCGCGTAAAAACACGCAGGGCGAAATGGTAGAACCGACCAAAGAGAACTTCTCGGGGTATGTGTTCAAGATCCAGGCCAACATGAATCCGGCCCACCGGGACCGTATCGCGTTCCTGCGGATCGTGTCGGGCAAATTCCAGAGAGGCATGTCTGTGAAGCATGTGCGTGCCGGGAAGGAAATTAAGCTTTCTCAGCCGCAGCAGTTTCTGGCACAGGACCGCGACATTGTGGAGGAGGCGTATCCGGGAGATATCATCGGGTTGTTCGACCCGGGTATTTTCAGAATCGGGGACTCTCTCAGCCAGAAGGAAGAAATCGTGTTCGATGAGCTGCCTACGTTCTCGCCGGAAATTTTCAGCAAAGTAACCGTCAAGAACGCCTTGAAGCACAAACAGTATCAGAAGGGAATCGACCAGCTTACGGAGGAAGGAACCATCCAGGTGTTCCGGACTACCGGAGCGTTTGACGATACGATTCTCGGGGTAGTCGGCCAGCTTCAGTTCGAAGTGTTCGAGCACCGGATGAAGGCCGAGTACGGGGTAGATATCCAGCTTCTGCGTCTGGGCTTCCAGTTCGCGAGATGGATTGTCGACGAGAAGATCGACCCGTCCCGCTTCCGCATCAACTCGCAGCTTGTCACGGACAAGAAAGGCAACTATGTTGCCCTGTTCGAGAGCGAGTACGCCCTGCGGTCCGCCATGGAGAAAAATCCGAATGCGCAGTTCCTGACAAACGCGCCTTAAATAAACAAGGAGGACCGGGGATTATTTTCCGGTCCTCCGTTATAAATGAAAGCCGTTCCGCCGATTTGGGCGGGGCGGCTTTTTTTGAATGCTTCGGCGCTAGTCCGGGTCGTGGCTGTCCCGCTCCGTTTGTTGTTTGCGGGCCCGTTTTTCGGCTGCAAAGGCGGTTATGGTGCCGGCTGCCAGACCTGCGGCCAGGAATAGAGGCCCGTACCACTCCGAGAGAATAAAAGGTTCCGCGGGCTTTCTTTTCTCCCAGGGACCCGGGGCCGCCCGTTCGGCCGGCCGCACCCCGACCGAAACGGATTCGGGTAACGGAGAGACGTTTCCCGGCGAGGGCGAAGAAGTTACGGCCGAGGAGGATTCCTTGATCTTTGCGCCCAGTTTGTCCAGCAGGGCCGTAACTTCTTCCGGTTTGTAAAACCGGGAGAAAGGCTTCCCGCCGGAAAGCTGGATAAAGCCTTGATGCACCCCGTTCACGATAAACGGGTTTCCGGCTTTGAGGAGAAGCAGGTAACGTTTGCCCGGAAACATTTTGCCCTCATCGGCGAATTGAAGCACTCTTATCCGGATGAGCTCCTTGACATCCATATCGCCCTTAAGGATTTGATCGGGTTGAAGCGTGTAATGGTTGTTAGAATCCGATTTCTCTTCCCGGAGTACCGTTCCCGTCACAATAACGTCGGAATCCTCCGCGAGTTCTTTAAGCGGAATAAACGCATAATCGAGCGCATTCGCGTGATAAGGATTTATCATCATGCCGATCAAGATCATCAAGACGACGGACACGTACTTTCTTCTCACGGGGTTCACCTCGCTTCTTTTTCTTACTAACGGAAAATTGGCCCTTAAGGTTGCCTTTTCTCACCGGCAGGCGTTTGTCCGTGACGATCCTTGGCCCGGCCTCATAAGCTAATGGCAGGTTTGAAAAATCTGATTCTAGCAGGTACGTCTGCGGATGGATAGGAGGAGGCACAGGATGAGAAGATATGTCCTGAGCAAGTGGGTAAAAACAGAGGCTGTCCTGCACAGCACGGCCGTACGTCCTCATATACCGCCGACACGGATCCTGTCGGAAAAATCGCTACGTGATATGTTGGACAAATATCGCATGGTGTACGTAAAACCCGACTGCGGGACGTTCGGTAGGGGCGTAATGCGGGTGGATTACAACGAAAAAGACGCCAAGCCTTACCGGTATCGGCACTTGAAGACGACCCGAAGCTTTAAAACTTACAAGGACCTGTATCAATCGCTGAAGACGGCAACGAGCGGACGCAAATATTTGGCTCAAAAGGGCATTCACATGCTGAAGCATGACAAGAACGTGTTCGATTTACGGGTCATGGTGCAGAGCAATCCGGGGGGGCAATGGGAAGTAAGCGGAATGATCGGCAGAGTGTCCCAAACCGGCAAGGTGGTTACGAACTACCACAGCGGAGGAACGCTGCGTTCCGTTGAGACCTTACTCGGCCCCTATTTTGGCGCCAAAGAGTTGAAGCGCTTCAAAGCCAAGCTTAAACGGCTGGCTCACAGCACTGCTCTTGCTCTCCATTCGAAGTATCCGGGTATCCGGGAAATCGGGCTGGATGTCGCTGTCGATCAGGAGCTTAAGCCGTGGGTGTTGGAAGTGAATACGAAGCCGGACCCGTATATTTTTAAAGTCCTGCAGGATAAGCGGATCTACGCGAAGGTACTGCGGTACTACAAGTACAACAAACGCAGATGAAAAAGAAACGGCCGGGCGGTGTCAGCCGGGCCGTTTTGGTTGGAGGAGCATCGTAAGAAGCGGGAAGAACGAGCGGCGGAAAAGAAAGGTCAAGCGCCGAAAGCCGCCGCTCTTAGACTTATCCTCCTCCCGGCAACTCTCCCGTATGAGCCGCTTCTCCCGGCTTGACGGGAAAAAGCAGGCGGAACGTGGTGCCTTGGCCGGGCACGCTCGACACGCGTATTTCGGCGTCGTGCGCCTCCATGAGCCGCTTCACGATCGAAAGCCCGAGGCCGGTCTCGCTCCGGTCTTTGGAGCGGGAAGGATCGGCCTTGTAGAAACGATCCCAGATCTGCTCCATCTCCTCGGCGGTCATCCCCCGTCCCGTGTCCGAGATGCTCAGCTCGGTGGCGGTCTCCGTCTGTCTCGCCGTCATACGGATGGTGCCGTGAGACGTGAACTGGATGCTGTTTTTAATCAGATTAATCAAAATTTGCGTTAAACGGTCATAATCGCCGTAAATCAACGTGTCCGGAGGGCAGTCGATTTCCAGATGAAGGTCTTTGTCCCCGATCAGGAATTCGAAGGATTCTTTCAGCACTTCAAGCAAATCATTCAACGGATAATATTCGCGGCGCAGCGTGATGAGACCGTTCTGTATTTTCTCCATATCCAGCAGTTCGTTGATGAGACGGATAAGCCGGAGCGTTTCCTGCTCAATGATGCCGTAGTATTTGACCTGCTCTTCGTGTCCGGTGATGTACTCGCTTTTCAGACCTTCGACAATCCCCCGGATCGAGGTGAGCGGCGTTCTCAGTTCGTGCGTCACATCGGTAATAAAACGCCTCCGCTTGATTTCGATACGCTCCAGCTTGTGGGAAGTGAACTCCAGCTGTTCCGCCATCCGGTTGAAATCCCGGGAGAGATCCCCTAGCTCGTCCGTCCGCGCGAGATCGCAGCGCGTATCGTACCGCCCGTCGGCGATGCGCCGGGTGGCCTGCCGGATCGAAAGGACGGCCCGGCTCATATTGCGCGAAACGATAAGCGCGACGATCATGGCGAGCACAAAAACCACGATACCGGCGAGCACGACCATTTCGTAAACGCGGGAGAGCGTTTGCGTCATTCCTTTGACCGGAGACATGACAAACAAATAATTTTTGCCGTCGGAATGCTTTAATTTAAGCTCGTACGGATATACCAGATAGGGGTCCGGTCCGCTTTCTTCCACGATCAGGGCTTTGCCGCTCTGAAGCTTGGGGATCTGGGCGAGCAGGCTGTCCATGAACGTTTTGGACCGGAACGTCGGAGGAGTGGTGCGCTGGTCTTTAAAATAAAGCTGCCCTTTCGCATTCATGGCGATAAAGGAAATGCCGCGCTCCCTCAGAACCGTGCGGTAGGCGCTCAGCGTCAATTCGGGCACGACTTCCTCCCGGAGGATCAGCCGCGAAATCGTGTCACCGGCGCTCTCGAGCTCTTCCGTTTTCTCGTCGTAAATGTGGATCTTGAACAAATAGACGAAAATAAAACTGACGAGCACCAGCACAAGCAGAGACAGGAAAAGCAGCGAGACAAACTGTCTCTGGAAAAACGTGAAACGGTGCCGGGTCGGAATCAGCCTGAACTTCATCTTATTCCTCCAATTTGTAGCCGACTCCCCAGACCGTGGCGATCAACGGCCTCTCGGCGCTGCCGATTTTGGTGCGGAGTCTCTTGATGTGGACGTCGACCGTGCGTTCATCCCCGTAAAAGTCGTACCCCCACACAGATTCGAGAAGCTGCTCCCGGGTAAACACGCGTTTGGGATAGCGGACGAGCAGGGAGATCAGATCGAATTCCCGGGGCGTCAGGTTCGTGAATTTATCCGGGCCGACGTAGACCTCGCGCGTGCTCGTATCGACTTTGATATCTTTGTGGACGAGCCGCTCCCCGTTGTCTTCGACAAGATCCTCCGGGAACGCGGACTCCGCAGCACCGTTGTCGGCCATACTGCCGGGCCCGCTGTGATAGCGGCGCATAATCGCTTTGATGCGTGCGAGAAGCTCCAGCGGACTGAACGGCTTCGTGATATAATCGTCCGCGCCGGATTCCAGTCCGAGTACCCGGTCGCCTTCTTCTCCGCGGGCCGTCAGCAGAATAACGGGGGTGTCCTGTGTCGTGCGGATCATCCGGCACAGCTCGATCCCGCTGCGGTTCGGAAGCATCCAGTCCAGGATAATCAGGTTCCAGGAGGCTTCACGGATCAGGGATTCGGCTTCGGAGCCCGTATGCACGAACGTAACGGTCCCTTCGCGTTCCAGAAAAGGGCGGAGCATTTCGCACACCGACCGGTCGTCTTCCACGACGAGCAGTTTCATTTTCGCTCAACTCCTTATATGACAAGCGGTTGTCCTGGCGGGCTTTGGTCGCAACCGTGATTGTTGTTCGATGCTGCACGCGCAGCTTGTTTTAGGGCGCTTTCATAATCTTAGCATAGTCGGTCGGATAGGCGAGCGCAAGTAGGGCCGGAGCAGACGGAAAGCACCTGCCGCCGATTGACGGAAAGCCGCTGGACATGAGAAAATGAACACGCGTTCATTTATTTTATCCGAAAAATTTCTTACAATAAACGATAACGATCTTATCGAATCGAACGATTATGATCCAACTAAGTATATTTCCATTGAAATATCCATAGAAACCGGGCGGTAAGGAACGCCAGCTAAGGGGTAGCGGCATGGTAACTAGAAAAGATGTGGCAAAGATGGCGGGTGTATCCGAAGCGACGGTTTCCCGCGTTTTTAACAATGTAGGGCCTATGAAGGAAAGCACGAAGCAGAAAGTACTGGCGGCCGCCAAGGAGCTGAACTATCATCCCAATGCGGTGGCCCGCAGCTTCGCTCTGGGGAAAAGCGGTCATATCGGACTGATTCTGCCGTATGTGCCGAAGGTGCATCTGTTTTCGACGTATTATTTCTCGGAAATATTGAGCGGAATCGGCGAAGGGGTCCGCAGGCACGGCTGCGATATGCTGGTCATGTTCCGTTCTCCCCACGAATCCGTGGATTACACGGAGCCTTACCGTTCCCGCAAAGTGGACGGGTGTATTTTTCTGGGGGCGCTGGACGTGCCCGCACAGCGGGAAGGGTTCCGGGAACTCGATCGTCAGGAAATGCCGTTCGTGCTGATCAATCAGCACTACGAAGGGGAGACCTACAGCGTTGTGGACGCCGACCATGAGCAGGGCTGCTACGAGGCGGTCAAGCACTTGCTGGAAGGCGGGTACCGGCGGATCGCGTTTCTGAACGGGTCGCCGCAGTATTCGAACAGCGCGGACCGCCTGCGGGGCTATTACCGGGCCTTGAACGAAGCGGGTCTGGCGCCGGAGCCCGAGCTGATTCTGGAAGGCAACTACAGCCGGACAAGCGGCTATGCGGCGGCGGCACGAATTGCCGAACTCGGCAGCCGTGTCGATGCGGTATTCTCATCGAACGACCGGATGGCGGTCGGCCTCATGCAGGGCCTGAAAGAACGGGGCATCTTCCCGGGAGAAGATCTTGCCATCGTCGGATATGACGATTCCGAAGCCGCCAAGCTCAGCGATCCGCCGCTGACCTCCGTCTATGTCCCGTTCTTCGAGATGGGACTTCTCGCGGCCGATGCCCTGCTGAAGCGGATTAACGCTTCCCCGGAAGAGGGTGAGCTTCCCGCTTCGTTCCATGAACGGCTTTCCACGAAGCTCGTCGTCCGCGCTTCCTCCAACCCGCGGCCGGGGAATTAAGAGATCCGGCAGAAGCAGCAGCCCGCTTTTTGCGGGACTCGGTTCGGTTCCGGTTCATCTGCTCTAAATTCCGGTATGCTATAATAGAGAAAAAAAGACCCGTTCTCAGGTTGATTTGCTTGAGCGGAAACAACGGAGGCAGCCGGGACAACCTTCTGCCCGCACGGCAGGTTTAACGGAGGATAGAGGGGTCTGCAAGGGAGCGGATATCGATTGGAGAAGGGACAACTGGTCGTTGTGACCGATTTTGACGGTACTTTGATGGAGCAGGATGTAGGGGCGACCCTGATGAAGGAACTTGGCGTGGAGGACCGTCCGGATGTCCGGGGGAAGCTGGAGCGTTTTTTGAACAAAGAAATCGGTTCACGGGAATGGATCCACACGTCCTACGGCTTGCTGGGGGACCGGCAGGAGGAAGTGAACGCCATCGCCGACCGCATGAATTTGAGAGACGGAGCCGAGGAATTTCTGGCGTATTGTAAAACCAAAAGCATTCCCGTGACCATTCTCAGCGACGGAATGAAATATTATATCGACCGCATCATGGCCGCCAATCACGTCACCGTTGACACCGTTATTTCCAATCCGATTCAATACGGGGAGGACGGCGCGTACACGTTGGGGACGCAAAACATGAACCCGGCCTGCTCCTGGTGCGGCTGCTGCAAATCCGGGGTTGTGCGCCAACTGAAAGAAGAAGGCTGCCGGGTCATTTATATAGGTGACGGCAGCAGCGATATTTACGGCTCGGCCTATGCCGACTGGGTTTTTGCCCGCAGCAGTCTGGCCCGTTATTTGACGCGGGAGGAAATCTCTTTTTTTCCGTTTGCCACATTTCATGATATTTTGAAGGTGGTTCGGGAGCGGGAAGAGCATTTTCTGACCGGCAGCCCGGAGCGCAGGGAACCGGCGGGACACAGCTTTTGTAAATTCTGATCCGGTTATAAAAAAAGTTAAAAAGGCGGCAGCCGGCTGGCGAACAGCGGGCTGCCGCCTTTCGGTTGACGACCGCCCGGGCGGGAATAGATCGGCGATGATAAGCCGGGTTTAAGTCAAATGATCGTGCAATGCCGAAACAAGCTCGGACTGCTTCTCGGAATCGATATTTTTCCAAATCACTTCGAATAAAACACCGAGTCCCGGAAGTGCCTGCTCTTGGCCGTCAATGGAATCGTCGATGATTTCTTTCAGCTCGTCATTGGACTTTCCTTCGACCCGTTGAAAAATCGCTTGCCGCAAACTGAGGATCATGCCTTATACGCCTCGCTTCCGTGTGGTTTCGTCTTTAATATGCTCGAAAACGGAAGCAATCATGCTATAATAAACTTCAGAATCAGGTATCCTAAAGCGTAAGGATGGAATGCCATGAAAAAACAGTTTGCGGTCATCGGAATGGGCCGTTTCGGATCGTCGGTAGCCAAAAACTTGACGGGACTCGGATTCGAGGTTCTGGCGCTGGATCACAGCGAAGAGCGCATCCAGGAAATATCCACGGTTGTCACGCATTCCGTACAAGTGGATTGCACCGACGAAGAGGCCTTGAGAGCGCTCGGTATACGCAATTTCGACGTTGTCGTCGTGGCAATCGGTGAAAATATACAGGCCAGCATTTTGGCTACGCTTCTCCTGAAAGACATCGGGATTCCGACCATCGTCGTTAAAGCGGCTAACGATCTTCACGGCAAGGTGCTGCGCAAGATAGGCGCGGATAAAATCATTTATCCCGAGCGGGATATGGGGCAAAGGGTTGCCCATCATCTCATATCGCCCAATATTCTGGATTATATCGAGTTGTCGAGCGAACACAGCATTCTGGAAATGAAGGCCAACGACCGGATGGTCGGTAAAAATTTGCGAGATCTCGATCTTCGCGCGAAATTTCAGTGCAACGTGATCGCCATCAAGCGGCAGGAGCAGCTGATTATTCCTCCGCCCGTCGAAACGCCTATCCAGCCCGGGGAAATTCTGATCGTGCTCGGCAACAACAAAGATTTAAAACGTTTTGAAGTCGAATATTCGGAGTAAATCAACCATGACACAAGCATACAATCAGCCGGACATCACGTCCGTGCAGAACAATAGAGTGAAAGAATGGGCCGGGCTGCTGGACCGCAAAGGCCGGCAGAAAGCGGGCGCGTTCCTCATCGAGGGGATTCATCTCGTCGAAGAGGCCGTCCGCGCCGGCGCTCCTGTCCGCACCCTCGTGTACGAGGCGGACAAGGGCCTGCCCGGCACGCTGGCGGACCATGCCGAGGCGGCCGGGATAGAGACCGTGTCGGTGACGCGCCCGATCATGGAGCGCTGCACCGACACGGAGACACCGCAGGGAATCTTCGCGGTGGTGGACAAGCCGGCGGAGCCGGCCGAGACGCTGCTGGCGGATACAGGCAGCGATCTCGTAGTCGTGGTCGACGGGGTCCAGGACCCCGGGAACCTGGGCACGATTATCCGCAGCGCCTCTGCGGTCGGCGCCTCTGCGGTCGTGCTCGGACGGGGGACCGTCGACCTGTACAACCCCAAAGCGATCCGCTCGACGATGGGATCGCTGTTTCATCTGCCGATCGTGGAGGCGGATCTGCAGGAGCTTCTGCCGGCCGCGCGCGAAGCGGGCCGGCAGATCGTCGTCACGAGCCTACAGGCGGATTCGAGCTGCTATGCGCTCGATATGACCCGCCCGACCTGGCTCGTGGTGGGCAACGAAGGCCGCGGAGTGTCCGCGGCGGCCGGGGAGCTTGCCACGCATCGGGTGATTATCCCGATGCAGGGGCAGGCGGAGTCGCTCAACGTGGCGATGGCGACGACGGTGCTGCTTTTCGAGGCGTCACGGCAGCGGCTTGCCGGCTCATCCGTTTAGCCTCGCCGATTGAATTTCATGACACAAGAAGAAGAGCCTCCTTTTGAAGAAGAGGCTCTTCTTTTTAATTTAGCGCCGCCGGTCGTTTACGGCTGGGTGCCCTCACTTCTTACGCGCAAAGCCTTCCTCTTCCAGATACTCCACCGCTTCTTCGTAGCTTTCAAAAACGGAATCCAGGTTCAGTCCCGCATGAATAAACCACATGTCATCTTCCGGCTTGACCGTCAGCACGTGTCCGTCGGCGTTTTCCCAGGTTTGTTCGTCATACCCCGAAGAGCCGGTTATGTTATCTGCCGTGCCGGATGTTCCAGCGCCGGCGGTTAACGACCGGATCGCAGCGTCGGCGATATTTCGAAGCTGCTCTTCCGTGTAGTCCCGGATGTTGACGAGACCTTTGTCGTCCGTTTCGGCGCCCTTAATCTGCCCGGCATAAATGTACCCGTTTCCGTTCGGATGAAAATGGTAGCCGACCGTTTTTTTATCATAAGCGCTGTCTTCGTAATGAAAATTGACACGTCCGAGAGACACGTTTTTCCGCTGGAGTTCAGGGAAAGATTCCATAATGGCGATTTTTTGTTCAAAAGTGAGCATAGCTGCCTCCGTTATAGCTTCCATGATTTAATTGCTGATTGTATCATATCCTGTTGGAACGGGACAGACAACCGGGAAGAGCCTTCTTTTTTAAAACGAGCCTGCATAGGGTATTAGTAATGCCGCAGGACAGGGAGGAACACGGATGATCCGGCAAAGATGGAAGAGCAGGCCGACCCGCAAACAAGGCTGGAAAAAAAGGCTGTTCATCGTGCTGCTCATTTTTATGCTTGTCTCGCTGCAGTCATTTATTATGATCGAGCGGAATTTGAAGCCCCCGCTGATGAATCTGGCGAAAGTGCGGGTTAAGCAGATCGCCACCGAATCCATCAATGAAGCGATTTCCGATAGGATTTCCAGAGGAACGGACTTCGAGAAGCTGATCGACTGGAAAACGGACAGCAGCGGCAAAGTATCCGGCTTTATGCTTAATTATTCCGAGCATATGCGGATTACCGCCGAAACCCGCGGGGCCGTTCAAAGCCAGCTGAACCGGCTGACGGCGATTCCCGAGCATATCCCTCTCGGGCAGGCGATGGGAAGCGCCATTCTCGCTTCTTTCGGTCCGAATATCCCGATCCGGATTACGCCGGCAGGGGCCGTTAAGGTGGATCTCAGTACCCGTCATGAAAACGCGGGCATCAACATGATTCTCGTCGAAGTCTATATCCGGATCGTCGCCGAGGTCTCTGTCATCATCCCGTTCGATTCCGAACCCGAAATCGTCGAAACCGAAATTCCGATTTCCTATTCGCTTGTTGTCGGCGACGTGCCTATGTATTATTTCGACAACAAAGGGAATCCCGTCGGGTCGAGCAAGGATGCGGTTCCCCCGAGCATTTCGCTGCCCAATCTCAAAGGACAGCCGACAGCGGGAAGCGGCGAAAAGCAGCAGCCCGGCGCTCATACGGAAGGAGTAACCAAGCCCGAGGGGGCGGTCGAGAAAAAGGCGGAGTAATCCGGGCGGACAGCCGTTTGAAGGAGGTTGCCCTAAGCTGCCTAAGCCCGCCTCTTTTCGCCTTATTACGGGCAGCTGTGGTTGACCGCCGTCATGCGGCGGCAAACACCGCGTGCCGGGAGCTTCGCGCGGTGCGAATAGCTGTGCGGTAAGCTTCTGTCGGGCTCGGCCCGTCTTTGCCGGCAAGGAACGCCGGGAACAGAACAGGCCCTCTCTTCAGAGAAGGCCTGTTTGTTGACTCATAGGGGCCGGCGGATGCGGAAGAGGGAGGGGGTCATTTCCCCGCCGCTCTTTTTTTAAATTCCTCGCGCTCCCATTTCTTCAGCGACGGGTAAGGGTCGAAGGGCCAGTCCGCCAGGCCCCTGTCCCGGTACATGCCGAAATGAAGGTGAGGCGGAAATTTACCGGAGGTACCGGGCTTTCCGTACCCCGAGCTGCCGACCCAGCCGACGACTTGTCCGGGCGCTACGACGTCGCCTTCCTTGATTTTTTTATCGAATCCGGAAAGGTGCGCGTAATAATGATAAATATTATCGAGATCGCGTATACCGATCCGCCAGCCTCCGTAAGGGTTCCAGCCCTTTACTTCTATGATGCCGTAGCTGGTGCTGCGCACCGGAACTCCGTATCCGGCGAACAAGTCCGTTCCCTCGTGGATACGAAAACCGCCCCAGCCCCGCCTCGCTCCCCATGTGCTGCGGTAGGAATATTCCGCCTTGACCGGAAAGGGGAAAGCATGCTCGTGAAGACTGAGTGTCCCGAATTTTTCGTAGATATCCGCAAATTGTTCAATGCGTTCGACGCTGCGCGTATTGGAATAATGCTCCCACAAGGCAATGCGGATATCTTCGGGATCGTTTCCGTGACGCAGCATCAGCCTGGCCATCGAGGCCAGACGATCAAGGTCGTTGCCGCGGTCGGCCAGACCGTCGCCCGACCCGTCCACTCCGACGCCGCCGAAAAAGGAGATGCTCCCCTGGTCGGTGTCTTCATGGTCGGGGTTAAGCATGCCGACCCAGGTGAGTTCGGGAAAGTCGATGTCGATAAGCCTTTCGGGAGTGTCTTTTTTGCGGCTTTTGTTCATCGTATATTCATAGCGGTTCACAGCTGCAAGCAGGGGCCACGGTATCCCTGTAATTTCACTTACCTTCTGCAGGAGCTCTTTGCGTTCGGCATCCGGCGGCTGCTGCGGTTTGGCGGCCGGAGGAGGCACCTTGACCGGCTCGGCTGCCGTCGCCGTGAGGGGGCCTGCCGCGAGGCACGCCGTTAATAAGCCCGCAAGCAGCCTTTTGGACGGCAGTATTCCTTTCATGCAATCACCTCTTCTTGGTGCTGATGACATTAGGATGTACAGGCTTGGTGGATTTATCCCGCAGAGGCCCAATTAAATGCCCGGCCGGAAGTGAAGAAAAGCGGCGTGGATTGTTTGTACATTCGTGCTATAATAAAAAAAGCCCGGCTTCTGTCAGGTTTCTTGCCTTGAATGAATTGGCGAGTATTCGGATCGGGAACGTTACAAGAAAAAACGCAAGGCCTTACAACCCTTGCGAACAAAAGGTGGAGCAAGCAATGGCAACTAAACCGTTACAGCGTAAGCCGGAATGGCTGAAAATAAAACTGAACACCGACGATAACTTTAAAGATTTGAAAAACATGATGCGTTCCAAAACGCTCCATACGGTATGTGAAGAAGCGAAATGCCCCAACATTCACGAATGCTGGGCGAATCGTACGGCCACTTTCATGATCCTCGGGGACATTTGTACCCGCGCCTGCCGTTTTTGCGCCGTTAAAACCGGCCTGCCGACCGAGCTCGACCTTCAAGAGCCGGAACGCGTAGCCGACGCCGCCGCTCAGATGGGGCTCAAACACTGCGTCGTAACGTCCGTTGCGCGCGATGATCTGAAAGACGGCGGCGCGACGATTTTCGCCGAGACGATCCGCGCCGTGCGGAGTAAAGTGCCGTTCTGCAGCATGGAAGTGCTGATTCCCGATTTTATGGGCGATGAAGCTTCCCTGCAGATCGTGATGGACGCGAAACCCGACATTCTGAACCACAACATCGAAACCGTTGAGCGCATGTCCGATCACGTCCGGGCCAAAGCCAAATACAGCCGCTCCCTTGAGCTGCTGGCGCGGGCGAAGAAGATGAACCCGGACATTCCGACGAAGTCCAGCATTATGATCGGGGTGGGCGAGGAGTGGGATGAAATCCTGCGGACCATGGACGATTTGCGCCGTCACGACTGCGACATTATGACGATCGGACAATACTTGCAGCCGACCAGAAAACATTTGGCCGTAGAAAAATATTATACGCCGGAGCAGTTCGCTCTGTTGAAGGAAGAAGGAATGAAGCGCGGATTCAAGCATGTGGAATCCGGCCCGCTCGTCCGCAGCTCGTACCATGCACATGAGCAGGTTCGATCGGCCTCACAGACGTCCGCTCCGTAACCGACGCCGGGATACAGGGGAGGAATTGGGACATGATTCATATCGGAGGCAGAGGGTACGAGCTGGTCACCGAACACCGGAACGGTTGGAATCAGGAAGTTTTCCGGGACCGTTACAGCGAAGTGCTCGAACGTTACGATTATATAGTGGGTGACTGGGGCTATAATCAGCTGCGCCTCAGAGGATTTTTCCGTGAGAATCACAGCAAAGCGGGCAAGGAATCTTCGATTGTCTATCTTCAGGATTATTTGAACGAATACTGCAACTTCGGATGCGCTTATTTTATTCTTGAAAAGCTTCCGGGCAAGCATACCCCGCCCGAACAGACGGAGGAAGAAGCTGCGGCGGAGGGAACTCCCAAGCCTTCCAGACATCAGGGCCAGGGACAGGGTACTTCCAGAGCGGAGGCCAAGCAGGAGTCCCGTGAAGGCAAAAGCGATACCCGGGAGCCGCGTGCCGACCATAAGCAGGAGGCTAGAGAATCCCGGCAGGAGCAGAGAGGCTCTTCGAACCGCTCTCAGCGCCAGCAGGACGGTGGCCGTGCGGATGCCCAGGTTTCCCAGAAGCAGGGCAAACCGCGTCCGCCCAGACAGCCCCGCGGGGATCAGCAGCGCGGTGAGCGTTCGACCGACGGCAAGCCGCACAATCAGCGTCAGGGCGGCGGTCAGGGCCAGAACAACAACCAGAACAACAACCAGAACAACAACCAGAACAACAACCGTCCTAAGCCTTCCCAAGCGGCCGAAACTCCGGCTCCGCCAACCGGTCCGGAATCTTCCGAATAATTCAGATTGCCAAGCAAAAGCAAAACCCTCTGTTTGTCCTTATTTACGCATAAGGACAAACAGAGGGTTTTTATATGTGTGCCCTTCCGGCAAAGGGCATGTCCGGCAACAATCAGTTTGCTTTGTTCGCTTTTTGAGCCAGGCGGACCAGCATGTGAGCGAGCATATGACGCTCTTCGTCGCGGCCTACATTCCATAGCTCTCTGAGCAGATTTTCCTCCGCATTGCGGGGTTCCTCGTGAGCAGCCAGGTAGCCTGCTACTTTCTCGGCCGTTTTGGCGAGCTGCTCTTCACCCAGACCGAGGCTTTCACCCAGGTGGACGCGGCTTCCCAGGTAAGATTTGAACTTCTCGAAGTTTTTCAGAATCTGATCTTTCTCACCCGTATCCATGCGATTCATGACATCATTTACTTTACCTGTATCCAAAGTTCCGTTTTTGTCGACCATATGATTTTGTTCTGTCATCGTTAACGCCTCCTTGTATAAGGCTAGTATAATGTTACAAGTGATCCTTACCCTCAGGATTTTAGGTTGAATCGGTGCGGGCTTTTTTTGGGGCGGATATCGTATTGACTTGTCGTACGGCATTCCTGTGGATTAGTTAAGAACAGCGGAATCAGCCATCGCCCCAGGCGCCTATCCGGCTTTGAGTTTACTCTGTGCTTTCTTAAAAGCACAGCACGGTTTTTAGGTAGCTCCCGTAGCTGCCGGTTTATGAAAAGACGGAGAAAGAGCATGCTCATTCTCCGTCATTTTTTATTACCCATAAAAAAGAGATCGAGATTACTCATGAATCCAAACACGTTAAACGGCTGAATTACGATAAGCATTTACACGTTTTAGCCCTATACGTCCGAGGAGCTTTTTACAGACAGACTTCCACCTAAAAAACTGTACCTTCAATTGTTAGTACAATTGGGGTGCAGTTTACAACCGCCTCACGCTCATCGGTTTCCTCGAAATGAACCATGCCGCTGTTAGTAAGGCAAGAGCTACTAAAATCCCCGACTCTCCCGTCCAGAGCAGTACATTCTCACCTTTGGAGAATGAATCGAAGACGTCCTGGATCACGGCATTCCAGGAGGCATGCAGGAAGAACGCAGGCCATACACTGCCGGTTGTTAGCCGCAGACGCCCAAGAATGTAACTGAAGGAGGTGACCGAAATCATAAATAAAAAAACGGAGAGAGCGAGGTAGGGACCGGAATAATAATTCCCGGCAATCATCAAGGGAAGATGCCATATTCCCCAGATGATCCCGCTGGTCAGCATCGGGTAGGGAACGCGGGCGTCCATCAGCCGAGGGAGCATATAGCCCCGCCAGCCAAGCTCCTCTCCGACACTGCCGATGAGGCCTACGATTGTGCCGACAACCATTTGTGTGAGCAAAAGTCCCAGAAATATAACTACAGGTGGGGCCTTTATGTATGTGTCCGGTGTGACGTATTGTACCAGTCCCGTAATCCAAGCAATCCCGTACGCAACCAGGCCGATGGCTACCGGAAACAGCAGTATAAAAGGCAAAGTCTTCAGTGTACGCCGTCCTCCGACCCGCAGGGAAATATCCGCTATGCCTTCATGCAGCAGCAAACGGGTGAAGATGGAGGACAAGCCGGGTGTCCACATCAGGAACAGGACAAAGATCGGGTATTTCATAGTCAGCACATAGCCAAGCATGGAAAGAGGGATGAGTATTGCGAAGAAAACGAGAAGTCCCTTCCTGGCCAAACGAATACGCTCCTTCTCCTCTCCTGACTCTCTGGCGGGCGTGCTGTCAAAGTTACTTATCATGATTGCAGCTCCTTTTTCAAAATATGTATAACCATTTAGAAGTATAGCAATCGCTCCGCTCTGATCAGAACAAGCTCAAGTCCAGACTTTCTCCTAGGCTCCAGCCCAGTATGAATGAGAATACAGTAATGGACATATCGTTGAAAATTCAGCAAACGGCAGCCGAGGGAAATTCCTTGGTGGCGGAAAGCCAGACCGGACGTCGTAAATCATAAACCGAAACCAAGCACAAAAAAAACGGGACGTTCCGGCAGCGTAAGCTTGCCGGGAACGTCCCGTTCGCTATTTGCGGGAGCCGTCTGGGGCACCCGTGAAAAACATTATTGAAATTCTTGGCCGATGAACGCTTCGCGGACCCGGTTCCAGAACGGGAACGGGCGGTAGCGGGCGAATTTCACCTTCAGATTCGGGCTCACCCGGCACCGGATCGACTCCACATCGCTGCGCTGCACATATTGATAATCGAACGCCAGGTAAACCGGGTGCTTCGATTTGGGGTAAATGTCGCAGTGGTGATGCATCGGAAGCAGCATCGGCGAGCCGAGCGTCCGGTAGACGCGGTTGTTGATGGACGCAATCTCGGCAATCTGGATAGCGGCCAGAGACGGATGCACGATGGCGCCACCCAGACTTTTGTTGTAAGCGGTGCTGCCCGATGGAGTGGACACGCAAATGCCGTCTCCGCGGAACATCTCGAACATTTCATCGTTGATGTCGATTTGGGCGACAAGTGTGTTCTCGATTCCTTTTAACGTGAATTCATTTAAAGCCAGACGCTGCTCTACACCTTGGGAAGAATGAATTTCAATTTCCAGAATAGGGTATTGAACAATGCGCATGTCCTGATTGATTTCTCCGTTATGCATAAGCTCTACCAGGTAATCGAGCTGGTCGGGTTTCCAGTCGGCAAAAAAACCGAGATGCCCGGTATGAATGCCCACAAAAGAAATACGGTCCAGCTTATCCGCAAATTGGTGGAAGGCGATCAGCATGGTGCCGTCTCCGCCTATGGATACAACAACCTCGGGTTCCTGTTCGTCGAGCTCCATGCCGTATTGTCCGGCCAATTCGTGGAAACGGCGGGCCAGACCGGCGGATACATCATCCTGACGCTGCACTAAGAAATATTTCAACACGGTTCCTCCTAAGAAGATGTTTGTTCGCAATAGGTATCAATGAGATTCAATGACGAAATCGGAACGTCATGAAATTCAATGCCGACGCGATAAGAATCGCTGCTGAAGGGCGTGCTGCTCCGAACTTCGCCTGTCAGGAGAAGCGGAGCTTCAACTTCAGGCAAATGGAAGGATAATTCCAACATTAGGGATTCGATCATCCTGTGCGGAGTGATCATAGAAGTGCCGCTTCGGCTGATTTCCAGAAGCTGCCCAATAAAGGCGGGCGTTTCCTCGGCGGAACGCTGCCGGGCTCCGATCACACAGCATGTGGCGTTCGTGTGCGGAGGCAGAGGCTTCCTGCAGTGCCTGCGGTTTTGATAGGAGTACAGCTCCTGCGGAGAGACGAGCTTCAGCACGCAAGAGGAGACTCCCGGGTCAAGCTGTACAAGATCGACAAAAGAATAGTAATTGATCCCCTGATCCTGGAAGGAGAATTCGATAAAAGAAATCTGCTCCAGCTTATCAAGCGGATTGGCGAGATCAAAATATACATGCACCGAAAAAAAGTCCAAGCCGGCTTCGCGCAAAACCACGCGGGTTTCCAAGCAAAAGGGCTGACCATCGGCGGTTTCTCCGACAATGATCAGCTTGCATTCCGTTTTCGGTACGAGAATATGTTGGGTCAGCGCATACGTCCAATTCATCATTATCACCATGGTTCCGTGCGGCGGCATCCAGATTAGGTACACTCATTCATAACGAACCTTCTTTTCTCATAATAATCAATTACGGCCGATAACACAATGCTTAGACCCTGTAAAGCTTTACTGGAAAGAGCAGCGGCGGGGATGCTTATTTGCTCGGACGCCCATAATTCGCCGTTTCCGCGCCGAAGGCTGAGGTTTCTTACGATGCGGCAAGGCTGCCGAGGCTTCGGCTGACCGTTCACTTTTTGCAAGGCCGATTCATAAGATGAATTGACAGAATATTCTTTCAAACAGTTCGTTTCAGGAAGGAGTGAAGAAGATAAAGCGAGAATAAAATGAACAGGGAACCAGCGAAGACAACGAAAGAGAGCGGAAAAAGCGTCAGCCATCCGGTACCGCCGTCCGTTCCGAATTTTCCGGCAGGCAGGGTGTTCTCCAGAAGAACTCCGATGGGCCGCATCGGTTTCCACAGCACAAACACAAGCAGCGAAGCGAGTAAACTATGCAGAATGCGGGCCGTCAAAAATGGCGCGTAACGCATGTTCGTCTGGCTCAGGACGCTCACGATCTGGGCATGAACGGATAGCCCTCCCCAGGAAAGAATGAAGGCGGCCGCGGCTGTCTTGAATACGAGCAGGGTCGAATCACCCATGCTGCCTGCCGCTTTGGCGCCGAGCGTAACTTCGAACGTGCCCCCGATCAGCGCATCTGAGAGGGCCGGAGGAAGTTGAAGTACGCTTAGGAACATGCGCAGCAGCCCGGAGAGCATGTGAATGACACCGCTCAGGGTTAGCATTTCAAGTACGACGGAGAAAAAAACGACGAGGCTGCCCAGCAGAAAAATCAGGTTCAGCGAATTCCGAACCCCTTGGGCCAGCAAAGTGCCGAAAGGCCGTCCGTCTTCCAGCCGGGCCTTGTGCATCGCTTTGAAGGCGCGGGCCCAGACGGACGAACGATTGCCTGCGGCAGCACGCGGAGCGGGCGTTGAAGGAGCCCCTCTTCCATGGAACCGCATCAGAAAGCCGACAAGCAGGGCGCCCCCGTAATGGGCGGCCGCGAGCACGGCGGCGAGGGAAGCGTCATGGAAGAAGCCGACGCAGACGGCTCCGATGAGGAAGATGGGATCGGAGCTCGTCGTGAAGGCGACAAGGCGCTCGCCTTCCTCCCGGTTGACGAGCCTGTCCTTCCAGAGCTGCGAAGTCAGCTTCGCTCCGACCGGATAGCCGGAGGCGAAGCCCATGGCCACCACGAATCCGCCGATTCCGGGTATACGAAAAACGGGACGCATCATGGGATCGAAGATCATTCCGAAGAAATGGACGATTCCGAATCCGAGAAGCACCTCGGAAATAACGAAGAAAGGGAATAAGGCCGGAAAGAGCACGCCCCACCAGATGGCGACGCCGTGAAACGCAGCCGCAAGACTTTCACGGGGATAGGCAACCATAAGCGCAGCGATGCCGATGATCAGGACACACAAAGGAATAAGGGTAAAGACGGAACGCCTCGACATGGGGTTTGTACACCTCCTCCCTAACGTATATGTGCGCAGGGAGAGAAACATGTTTTTTGTAAGCGTATACTTATGTTTTTCGAAAACACTGGAAGTTGAACTTAAGTATGGTACAATGGTACTAAACCTGGTTTTTCATCCTGTAACCGTGGGAGTGAAACTTATGGCTGGAGTAATTTCTGGACTGCTGGTATGCTTTTTTGTTTACGTGATAAGGGAAGCCCTTATAAATGCGGCGGAAGACGATCTGGAAGGATATTGAGCCGAGCAGTCAGGTCTGTTTAGCGCCGGTGTCCTCAGGTTAATCTGCGCCGACGATTTTAGTTGCCAAAGGATGACCTCAGCATGAATATCAATGATTCAACGACAACGCTGTACGAGCGCATGGGCGGGGAGCCTGTCCTTCGCAGGCTGGTGGAAGCCTTCTATCCGAAAGTACAGGAGAATCCGCTGCTCGGTCCTCTGTTTCCGGAGGATATCCGTCCGGTGATGGAGAAACAAATTCAGTTTCTCACCCAATTTTTCGGAGGGCCCATGCTTTATACGATGGAGCACGGACATCCGATGATGCGGGCGCGCCATATGCCTTTTCCCGTTACGAGAGACAGGGCGGATGCCTGGCTGTCCTGCATGCGCGAGGCTGCCCGGGAAATCGGTCTTCCCGATGATTTGGCGGGGATCCTGCTTGCAAGATTGCAGGCGCCGGCCTATCATTTCGTGAATCAGGAATAAGGGGAAGAACACGTCCGGCAGGAATGCTCCTCTAGCCCTTTAAAATTTCAAAACGCTTATTGAAACACGCATGCTCTCTTTCGCATGGTACTTCAATAAGCGTTTTGTTGTTCCAGGAGCGCAGGCTCCGGAGATTCGCTGCACAGGGTAATCCTGTTTTTACCCGTATTTTTGGAGATATACAGGGCACGGTCCGCTTCATCGATCAGCAGCTGCAGATCCGCAGCGGCATCCGCGGCGGCAGAAATGCCGATCGAGACGGTGACGGGCGTCGTTTCCGCATGCTCGAACGGATAAGCCGCAACGGCAAGCCGGATTTTCTCGGCATATTCCCGCAGCTTGACGGGATCGGTCTCCGTGCTCATAAGGATGAATTCCTCGCCCCCGTAACGGGCGATGTAATCGTGCTCCGCGACCACATTCTTAAGCAGGCGTCCCGTTTCCCGGAGAAGCTGATCCCCGTGAAGGTGGCCCCAGCAGTCGTTATACTGCTTGAAATTGTCGATGTCGATCATAAAAATGGAAACCGCACGGAAGCCGAGCGTTCGTCCCGCTATTTCAAAAAAGCTCCTCAGATTCGGGAGCCCCGTAAGCAGATCCTGGCTTGCTTTCATCTCGAGTTTGCGCTGGGTCAGCCACTTGGCGTTTTCGTCGTTGCTCATCCCGATCAGGAGGCAGACGGAGGCAGCCGACACGACGGACATAAACAGCAGCGGGTACGATTCGCTCAGCGCGTGTCCTCCCGTATGCACGGCCGCGTAAATGACGACCTGGGTCAGGAACAGGAGCACGCTGATTTTCAACCCCGCCCGGATCGGGATCAGCTTGCTGCCGGTCCTGAATTCCGAACGATGAAAGCCCGAACTGAGAACAGCCGGGATAATCAAGCTTTGCAGCGTCTGCATCATCCACATGGAATCTTCCGCCGTCAGGAAGCCATAGATCGTGGGGAGCAGGGTGGAGAACAAGGCGTTGCCGAGCCCGTAGCGGAGCCCCGCCATGACGACGGGAAGGTAGCGCAGGTCTACGGCGCCCGTATCCAGCGAGAGCGGCTGCTGCATCAGCAAAATACAGGCCAGGCCGGTCAGTACGGGTGAAGCTATTTTTTCATAATTTTCAAAAAAATGCATGCGCTGTATTTTCAGCGCCAGATAGCTGAGGGTGACCAGGGTACAAGCAATGGTGAGGGCAACCAGATATTCACTCAAGCGGAACCACTCCTCGTTATTGCAATGGATGGCTCGTCTTACCGTTTTCTGAAAGGCCGGTCCGCAAGCAAATAATCCGTGTCCGTGTCCACCAGCGTCACTTTCTCACGGCAGCAGGGAAACACAAGAAGTCTTTTCTTGCCTTCATGGATCGGAAGTAAGTCTTTGGTCCTTAAAGGCAGGAGAACGTTAGATTGGCTGCAGAACGGGCATTCGGCTACATAAATATCTTTCAAAACGGTTTCATAAGGCCATGTATGACTAAAAGGAAGCATCATTTTACTTCGTTTCACTTTCGGAATCCGGTGCCGGATCTTTATCGGGCATGGACGAAGCGAGCTCGGCCAGCTTTTGCAGCAAAATATGCTGGGGCATGTGCATCAGGTGCTCGAGCGGTACGCCCAGGTGCTTGGCAAGCTTCACCGCCGTGTCCGGAGAAATGTTCAAGGGTTTCATTAGACCTATCCTTTCTTCGGGAAAAATGGTTCTTTTTATCTATTGATAGCATATTTCTTAGGAAGAAGCAATTGGGTGAATAAACGGTCCCTCTTCCATACTGTATCCTATCAGGGGTCCTCTCACAACAAGGCGGAAGACCCTTCTTTTGTTTGAAGGAGGTTTATGGTTTAATGTTACCGTAGGTCAATTTGCTCTTTACCCTCTAATCGGAAAGGTGGATTACACATGCATACACCGTTGAATCAGACTTGGGATCTGGACGTATTTTTCCCGGGCGGCAGCGAATCTCCCCAGTTTGCCTCGTTTCTGAACGACCTGGACGGCGATATCGCCGCATTCCGCGCCAGTCTCGAGAAAGCGTCGTCCCCTCAAACCGCCGGCGATTCGGCTGACTTTAAGGCGCTAATAGATCAGTATCAGGGCATCTTAAAACGGATTCGTGAAGCGGATTCATTCGTAGGCTGCCTCGCGGCCGATAATCAGAAGGATAAGAAAGCCGTCCAGCTCGGCGGTAAAGTGAAAACGCTCTATGCCGATTTCCTGGCATCTCTGACCCGTCTGGACCCTGTGATCACGGGAACGCCGGATGACGTCTGGAGCGCTCTGCTTGAGCAGGAAGGTCTCCGCGAGATCGCGTTTTCCCTGAACGAGCGCAGAACGCAGGCGAAAGAGAAGCTTCCGCCGGAGCAGGAAGCGCTGATCAGCGACTTGGCCGTTGACGGCTATCACGGCTGGAACGACCTTTACAACACGACGGTGGGCCAGTTCCGTATGGTGGTGGAAGAAAACGGCGAGCGCCAGGAGCTGTCGGCGGGCCAGGCCTTTAACCGCCTGCATACGCCGGAGCTTGCGAAGCGCACCGAGCTTTTCAACCAGTGGGAAGAGGCATGGGCCGAGAAAGCCGACTTTGCGGCGGAGGCTCTCAATCATATCGCCGGCTTCAGGCTGCAGGTTTACAAACAGCGCGGCTGGGATTCCGTACATAAAGAACCGCTTGAAATTAACCGCATGAGCAAGCAGACGCTCGATGTGATGTGGGACGTCATTACCCGCAATAAGGGCGTGCTCGTCGATTATCTGAACCGCAAAGCACAGCTGCTGGGCCTTGAAAAGCTGGCGTGGGCGGATGTGGACGCCCCTCTGGAAGGCGGAACGAAGACCATCGGCTACGACGAAGGCGCCAAGCTGATCGTCGACCAGTTCCGCGACTTCAGCCCGCGTCTGGCGGATTATGCCGCGGAAGCGTTCGAGAACCGCTGGATCGAAGCGGAAGACCGCGCAGGCAAGCGTCCGGGCGGCTTCTGTACGTCGTTCCCGCTGGCGAAGCAGACGCGCATTTTCATGACCTACAGCGGAACACTGAACAACCTGTCCACGCTCGCTCACGAGCTCGGCCACGGCTTCCATCAGTATCTGATGGATGATATGCCGGCGCTGGCCCAGGAATACGCCATGAACGTGGCGGAGACGGCTTCCACCTTCGCGGAGCTGATCGTCTCCGACGCGGCTGTAAAAGCGGCTGTCAGCGACGAGGAGCGCATCGTCCTGCTGGAAGACAAAATTCAGCGCGCGGTCGCGTTCTTCATGAACATTCACGCCCGGTTTATTTTCGAGACCAACTTCTACGACGAGCGCCGAAAAGGTCTCGTAAGCGCAGACCGCCTCAGCGAACTGATGGTCCAGGCGCAGAAAGAAGCGTTCAACGATTCGCTCAGCGCTTATCACCCTCATTTCTGGGCGGCGAAGCTGCACTTCTACGCGACGGATGTGCCGTTCTACAACTTCCCGTATACGTTCGGTTTCCTGTTCAGCGCGGGCATTTATGCGCGTGCGCTCGAAGAAGGAACCGCGTTCGAGGACAAATACGCGGCGCTTCTCCGGGATACCGGCAGCATGACGGTCGAAGAGCTGGCTCATAAGCATCTCGGCGTCGATCTGACCCAGCCGGATTTCTGGCAGAGCGCGGTCGATACCGTTATCGAAGACGTGAACGAATTCATGCGCCTGACGGAAGGCAAAGTGAAGTAAAACCGTTCCTTGCAGCCCAAAGAACCTTTACATCCACAAATTGTGGATGTAAAGGTTCTTTTTACATGAACACGCCGGCGGATCGGGATTAAACTTTCTCAAGATGACTTTTGCTGCTGTCATTACACGGCCGCTGTATCCCAGGCCCGGTTTTGTGCTCGGCCAAGTCTCTATTTTAACTCAAACAAGTTTCTATTTTAACTCAAAATTTAAAAATTTGTATCGTCTGCTCCAGCTGTTTGACGGAACGTGTCATTTGTTCGCACCGGCTCACCATTTCGAGAACGCCGCTGATCTGCTCGTTCATCGAAGCGGACACTTCCTCCGTTCCCGCAGCGGACTGCTCGGTAATGGCGGAGATGTTCTCCATCGTTGCGGAAATTTGACGTGCGCCTGCCAGCATATGGTCGCTCTCTCCGGCAAATTCTCCGATCCGGTCGGAAATAAAACGGACGGCGTTAAAAATATCGGAGAAAACGGCCTCGGTGTCCCGGATCAGCTCCGTCTGTCTGCCGACTGCTTCCTCATTTACTTCGATATGAGACAGCGCCTGACGAATGCCGGATTCGATGGCCGTCACCAGCCCGAACACTTCCCGCGTCTGGGTCGTCGCTTCTTCGGCCAGCTTCCTCACCTCCTGCGCAACTACGGCAAATCCCCGCCCCTGTTCCCCCGCTCTTGCCGCTTCTATTGACGCGTTCAGCGACAATAGGTTGGTTTGTTCGGCAATTTCCGAGATCGCCTTGGTGATTTTGGAGATTCCTGCGGTTTGTTCCGCAAGCGTGCGAATCGTGTCGGAAACGCGCGCGGTAGCTTCGACATTTCTTTTCATGCCCTGCCCCTGTATTTCGACAGCTTCACGGCCTTTGTCTACAAGCGACAGCATTTGCTCCGAACGGGCATTCATCGTTTTGGTCGACCCCGCGAAGTTCGAAACCTTCTGCTCGATATCTTTCGTAGAGACGGAGATGGTGGAGACTTCTTCCGAAATCTGTCCGGCTCCCGAGGCGAGCTCCTGGGCGGAAACCGTCACCTGCTGAAGAACGTCCTTAAGCTGCAAGTTCTGGGAATAGATGCTTTGGCTCGTATCGGCGACTTGTCTCGTGATGGCTCCGGTTTCGCCCAAAATGCCGCGCAGCTTGTCGATCATGCTGTTGAAGGAACGTCCGAGATCGCCCAAGGCATCGTCCGTTGCCGCATCCACCTTGCGGGAGAAATCGCCTTTGGAGATGTTGAGAGCCGCGCGGGTAAGGTCTTCGACCGGTTCTGTAAGCGCTCTCTCGAACCAGCGGACGAAAGGGAAACTTGCAGCCAGCATAACCGCGAGAAAAATAAAGCCGATCAAGCGGTTGGAACCCGGAAGCAGGAGAAGGAGAAGCAGCACCGCGGAATAAACGGCGATCAAGCCGTAACAGCCGGCCAGCAGCTTGCTTTTGAAGGAGAGAGACGACC
This sequence comes from Paenibacillus sp. JNUCC 35, assembly GCF_058269095.1. Classification (NCBI taxonomy): domain Bacteria; kingdom Bacillati; phylum Bacillota; class Bacilli; order Caryophanales; family Paenibacillaceae; genus Paenibacillus; species Paenibacillus sp. JNUCC 35. Next base: position 1,326,636 of record NZ_CM177771.1, read on the forward strand.
AGTTCTTCATACTTAACGCTCCTATAGACAGAGTAAATTCAAAATGTAACATATTTCCTGCCGCCATTATATCACCGTGTTTTATAAGGGTCTATAGTTTTATTTGGTGTAAAAAAGGTGAGTGAAAAGACCTAGAAAAGAAATGGGAATATAGGTCCTAAAATAAATTTTATCTTAATTTTAGAAGGAAAAACCATATGAAATGTGACTTTTAGGCGGATTTTAGCGAGAAAAAGATTGAAAAAAATAAAATTAATGTAAAATTTTGTTGTATTGGATCTAAAGACACATTATACTGTGGCTACATACCTAGAACATACAAATTCATACCATTTTAAGAGGGACATAAGGGGGAAAATCATGATTATTGAACCGATTTCATTGGTGCGTCAGGTTGAAATTGTATTTACCGAGCTTCGGCAGGAATTGAGCGAGTTAAACTCGGGAACGGTCTTTTTGCAGATCCGCAACAATGCGGTCGGAAAGTTCGGCGTCCGGCATAATCCTCTCGAAGGAAGGGACGGGGTTGTGCAGAAGAGCGGGACGGGTCTGGCGGAATCCCAGTGGCAGGCTTTCCGGAAGCTTGCGCTGGATTCCCTGAAGTACAAAGTGAATTGGACGCACGGGGAAATTACGTTTGATTTCACGGTAAAGAAAGAAACGCTGTATGCCAGCGTCATGTTCGAATCGAACTATAACATGTCCAGCCTCATCCGCGGATAAAGACGTTTAAAACAAGCAAAAAGGTGGCTGTTTCGGCCACCTTTTTTGGTCGTGCTTAAGTATGTTTGAATCAGACGATTAACGTCCCAGTTTGCCTGCCAGCTGTTGCTCGGCGATTTGAACCAGTCTGCGAGTGATGTGTCCACCGATCGCGCCTGTGTCGCGAGTAGCCATGTAACCGTAGTAGCCGTCTTGAGGGATTTGAATACCAAGCTCTTGAGCGACTTCGTATTTCAGCTGGTCCAAAGCTTGGTTAGCTTGTGGAACAACCAGTGTGTTGCTGCTGCGGGATTGTCCTGCACCCATTGATATCACCTCCTTCGGTAATGGGTAGTATGAACCGTTTTGTTAAAAATACTCATGCCTGAAAAAAATATTTTAACTTGTCGAAAAGAGTCTGGATAGAGGTGTATAAATAGGTAGAAAAAGTCGAAAGCGTCAAAAAAGGAAAAGAAAAGAGGGTCTTTATGAAGGGCGGCAAGGAGGCTTTATGAACGGGCGGAGCCCCGTCATTTTGTGATAAACTATAGGCCGGGGATCGGACAGATACGCACGTAGTCCGGAACGACCCCTTTGCATGGAAAGGAAGGGAAGTATGGCCGAGAAAAAGTTTTATGTGGTATGGGTGGGCAGAACCCCGGGAATTTATTCGACTTGGGCCCAGTGCAAGGAGCAGACCGATGCGTTCCCGCAGGCCAAATACAAGTCGTATCCGACGGAAGCCGAGGCGCGGGCCGCTTTCGAACGCGGCTGGCAGAAGTCGCTTGATTTCGGAGCGAAGAAAAAGTCCGCGGGAGCGGGGGGATCAGGGAAATCCGAGGCGCCTCCGGAGGTGGATTACGACAGCATTTCCGTCGATGTGGGCTGTTCCGGCAATCCCGGAATCGTGGAATACAAAGGCGTGGATACGAAGACGGGCGAAGTGATTTTCTACAGAGGGCCGATTTCCAAAGGGACGAACAATATGGGGGAGTTTCTCGCCATCGTTCATGCTCTCGCCTATCTGCAGAAGCAGGGAAGCGGCAAGACCATTTATACGGATTCGATGACCGCCCTCAGCTGGCTCCGCAAAAAAGAGGTCGCTTCCAATCTGGTCAGGGATGCTTCGACCGAAGAAATATGGACCTTGGTAGACCGCGCGCTTGAGTGGATCCGCACCAACACATACACCAATAAAATCGTGAAATGGGATACTAAAAAATGGGGCGAAATCAAGGCCGATTTCGGCCGTAAATAAGCCAGGCTCTTAGTCCGGAATGCTATCCGGGCTGAGAGCTTTTTTAGTTTGCGCGCAAAAAGGGCGTCTCGGAACCTGCGCAAGTGCGCCTAAAATTTTCGTTGACGAAAAGAAGGACGTACAGTATGATATGCCTTAATCCAACTGGAATACTTGGATTAAACAGAATCTTTTACACAGAAAATGAACAACGGGGGAGATGGAACTATGAAAGGGATACGCAAAGTTGTCCATGTTTTCACTATGATGATTCTCATCGTCGGTCTGGTGGCGGCATGCGGCAAAGCAAACACGGAGACAACTACGGGATCGGCCGCGCAGACACCTGGCGCCTCGCCGGCTGGCGGAGATAAAGCAAATGCCCTGGCGGGCAAGAAAGTCGCGCTGATTATGCGTCAGAATCTCGGAACATTCTCGGCTCAATACGTGGAAGGCGTGAAGGAGCAGGTTACCAAGCTTGGCGGTACGGTAACGGTGATTCCTGCGGACGGCGATCTGACGAAGATGGCCTCCAACCTCGATGCGGCCGTCAATCAGAAATTCGATGGTATTCTGCTCGATCACGGAACACCGGATGCCCTTCAGAACGGAATCAATAAAGCCGTGGAGAAGAAAATTCCGATCGTCGCATTTGATTCCAACGTCAAAGGACCCGGCATCGTGGCACTGGAGCAGAACGACCAGAAGCTGGCTGAACTGACGCTGGAGCAGCTCGGTAAAGACGCCGGCGGCAAAGGCAACATTGTCAAAGTATGGGTAGCGGGCTTCCCTCCGATGGAAAGCCGACAGATTGCCTACAAAGCTTTTATGGATAAGAACAAAGACATTAAAGAGGTCTCGACGTTCGGTAACGCGCAGAACCCGGCTTTGGATACGCAGGCGCAAATGGAAGCGATCTTGAAAAAGTATCCGAACAAAGGCGATATTACGGCCGTGTGGGCGGCTTGGGACGAGTTCGCCAAAGGCGCAACGCGCGCCATTCAGCAGGCGGGCCGCACGGAAATTAAAGTATACGGCATCGACATGAGCGACGAGGACCTTCAGCTCATTCAGGATGCGAACAGCTCCTGGGTAGCTTCGGCCGCTGTCGATCCGAAAGATATCGGACGCATTCAGGTCCGCTACCTGTATCAGAAGCTTCACGGGGACCAGACTCCGGAGAAAGTCATCCTGGAGCCGGTATTCGTTTCCCGCGACCAGCTGCCGAAAGACAAGAAAGTAACGACGGCGGAACTCAGCCAGTACGTGAAAGGCTGGGGCAACAGCCAGCAGGGCTATACCGACTGGCTTAAGGAAGCCGAGAAACAGTCAGGCAAATAAGAAGAATACGCGAAATCCCATCGGGTTGTTGACGATGGGATTTTGAAAGTTCGGGGAGGAGTACGGTTCATCATGACGATGACTTCACTATCCGTGCTGCGGATGAACGGCATAACGAAAACATTTCCGGGCGTAAAAGCGTTGTCGGAAGTGGATTTTGAAGTAAAAGGCGGAGAAATTCACGGGCTTCTGGGAGCCAACGGGGCGGGAAAAAGCACGCTCATGAAGATTTTGTCCGGCGCTTATACCGCCGACGGGGGAACGATCGAAATCGACGGGGCGCCCGTGCCGATTTCGTCGCCCAAGGATGCGATGCGTCAGGGAATCTTCTGCGTGTATCAGGAAGTCGACACCGCGCTCGTCCCGGAGCTCACGGTGGCGGAGAACGTGCTGCTGGACAGCGTCGCGCACGGGAGCGCCTGGCTCCGCTGGGGCACCTTGAACCGGGAAGCGGCGAGAATCCTCGCCTCGATAGGCTCGGACATCCCGGTGAAGCTGAAGGCGTCTCAGCTGACCATCGCGCAGAAGCAGCTCGTGCTCATCGCACGGGCGGTGGCTCATGCGGCGAAGTGCGTCATTTTCGACGAGCCGACGGCTCCCCTCAGCCTAGAAGAATCGGAGCAGCTATTTGCGATTATGGAACGGCTGAAGGCAAACGGCGTCGGCTGCGTATTTATTTCGCACCGGCTTGCGGAAGTGACCCGGCTGTGCGACCGGATCACGGTCATGCGGGACGGAAGCCGCGTGCTGACGAAGGCCGCCCAGGGCACCAGCCACGGCGAAATCATTGAAACGATGCTCGGCAAGACGTTCGCCGAGGAGTTTCCCAAGCTGCCGGCGGACCTGGGCGGGACGGTGCTGGAGGTCCGGGGGCTGCGCCGCGGAACGAAGGTGCGCGGGGTTGATTTCACGCTCCGCGAGGGCGAAATCCTCGGCATCGTGGGCCTGGTCGGCGCCGGTAAAACCGAGCTGAGCCGGCTGCTCTTCGGAGCCGACCGAGCCGACGGCGGCGAAGTCTCCCTGCGCGGCAAACGGCTTCGGCTCTCCGAGCCGGAGGATGCCGTCCGCGCAGGCGTGGTGCTTGTGCCGGAGGAGCGGCGCAAGCAGGGCGTGCTTGTGGAGGAATCGGTCCAGCGCAACTTGTCGCTGCCGATTCTCCGGAGCCTGAGCGCCGGCGGATTCATCCGCCGGCGCGAGGAGCGCGGCCACGCCGAGCGGCTGATCGGCCAGCTCGGGGTGAAGCCGTCGCAGCCGGAGCGGCCGGTGAAGCACCTGAGCGGCGGCAACCAGCAGAAGGTGGCCGTAGGCAAGTGGCTGCCGACGGACGCTTCGGTGTACATGTTCGACGAGCCGACGAAGGGCGTGGATGTCGGCGCGAAGAGCGACATTTTCCGGCTGATCGGACAGCTGGCGCAGGAAGGCAAGGGCGTTATCTACCTGTCCTGCGAAATCGCCGAAATTCTCGGGATCGCCGACCGGATTCTCGTGATGAGCTACGGCCGGATCACAGGCGAGCTCAGCCGCGAGGAAGCCACGGCGGAAGCCATTTTATCTTATGCCAGCGCAGGGGAGGCCGAACACGTTGAAAGATAAAGCACTGGACGTTTCGTTCCGCTACGGGACGCTTGTCGTCATCGCCGCGGTTTTTGTCTTTTTTTCCATTACGAACCCGAACTTCTTAAGTTATGATAATATTTTTGATATATTGCGTTCCATTTCTATTGTTACGTTTGTGGCGATCGGCGTCACGTTGTCGCAGATTGTCGACGGATTCGACTTGTCTGTCGGCTCTACCGTTTCCATTACGACCGTCGTGGCCGCTTCGCTGATGGTCTGGTACGAGCAGCCTCTGATCGTGGTTCTGCTGGTGCCCTTGGCGATCGGTATCGGAATCGGCCTGCTCAACGCCTTCCTTATTGTGAAGGTGCGCATTCCCGACCTGCTTGCCACACTGACGGTGATGTATATTATCGCAGGGGTGCACAAGACGTACACCAAAGGGTTTTCGGTCTACAACAACATGCCGATGCCCGACGGAACGACGGCAAAGGGTGTAGTGACGGAAAGCTTCAAATGGCTGGGCCAGGGAAAAATCATCGGCCTGCCGGTTCCCGTCGTCCTGATGATTATCGCGGTAGCGGCCGTCCATATTTTCTTGACGTATACGCGCTGGGGCCGTCAGCTCTATATTACGGGAGGCAATCGTGAAGCCGCCCGATTGTCCGGGATCGGCGTAAACCGGGTGCGGACGGCCGCCTACGTGCTCTCGGGGCTCTTCGCCGCGATAGGGGGAATCCTGTATGCGGCCCGGATCGGTTCGGGCCAGATCGACGCGGGGGCCCCGCTGCTCATGGAAGCGGTGGCGGCCGTGTTCGTGGGGTATTCCGTCCTGGGCGCGGGCAAGCCCAATGTAATCGGCACTTTCTTCGGAGCGGTGCTGATCGGCATTTTGCTCAACGGCTTGACGATGCTGAACGTGCCGTACTACTCCTTCGATATCATCAAGGGGGGCGTGCTTCTTGCGGCGCTTGCCGTTACGTTCGTTCACTTGAACCGCCGGCGTCAGTAGGCCGGCACGAACAAAAGACCTTGAAGGAAATCCTTCAAGGTCTTTTTTTGAAGATAAAGCGGCTCTTCCGAACCCCTCGTCAGGAAGATTTTAGTTGACGGTGGACAGATTGAGCGTATAATTTTTTCTTGTATCGACATTCAGGAAAGCTGGAGTCACTTTAACGTAAAAAGTAGTCCCGGACGCGCCGCCGTTCAGCGTAACCGATCCGTTGCCGCTTGCGGAGGACTGGTAAACAGGCACACCCAGCGGGGACAGTGTATATAACGTAATGAGGTAAGGGTAGCCGGAAGGAGACGTTAGCGTGACTTTGTGTACGCTGCCGGCCGGAACTTGGTCGGACCACCAGTCTCTGTCGAGCGATCCGCTCAGTTTGCCGTAGTTGTCTCCTTGGGACAAAACATTGGCGGTTGTGTAAGTATCGTTAGGCTCGGTTTCGGTGTTAGCGTAAGCGGAAGAGGCTCCTAAGGTCAGCAGGAAAAGAAGCGTGAGGACAACGATTTTTTTCATAAACGATACCTCCAGGTTATAATAAATAGTAGGTTGGCCAACCTACCTTAAAAAATAACATAAAAAGGTAGAATTGTAAATTTAGTATTTGTAAAAACATCCGCTTCATTGCCTCGATTAAGCTCTACAAGCAGAAAAAAAACAGCCAGCCCCGTTTATCAAAAGGAGCAGGCTGCTTTTACAACCTTCGGATTCTAGCAAACTTTCACTTTCCGGAGGTATAGAAAACCCGATTGTTAGACAGGATGTATAAGGAGAAAGAGTCATACCCGTTTTCCGGCCGTTGTGGTGCAAACAAGCCGGCTAGAGCCTCATGTACAGCAGCCAGCCCAAACTTCCGGCAATCGCGCCTGCCGCCACAGCGACCCAGAACCAGCCATTGTGCAGCAATTGCCGCAAAAATGCAGGAAGTTCCCGCATAAAACCGCCTCCTTTTTCATACTTTTTATCATAATCGCAAGGGCAGGGGCGTGCCGCCCGCAATTTTTGCTGAAAGTTCTGAAATACCGGAACCATCTCCCCGTCTTTACGTTATATAGTAGAGAGAGTTAGAGCGGGCGGAAAGGCCCCGAGTTTTGTGAGGATAGGAGCACACCATCACATGTTTACCAAACAATATTTTCAAAGCAAAGGTTTCCGGAGGATTTTGATCTTCGCCCTGCTTGCCCTTATTCTTTATGCTATGCAGAGTATGATCAATCTCATTCTGCTTACGTTCATCTTCGCTTTTCTGATGGACCGTATGCAGTCGTTCGTCTCATCCAGGCTGAACCGGTATATGAGAGTGGACCGGCGCTGGATCGTTGCGATTCTGTACGTGGTTATTCTGGCGCTGCTGGGGATCGGAATGTACAGGTATTTGCCTGTCGTGGCCATCCAGGTATCGCAGGTCGTCAGGCAGCTGTATGAATTTTATACGCAGCCGCAGGACAATGAGGTGCTCAGCTATATCATCAACCTGATTAAACCTTACATTGAACAGACCGAGCTCTCGAAGTATATGAATCAGGGATTCGGCTTTGTGTTCAAATCGGTGACCGACATCGGAAAAGTGCTTCTGCATGTGTTCATCGCCCTGCTCCTCAGCCTGTTTTTCCTGCTCGAGAAGCCGAGAATCATCCGCTTTACCGCGAAGTTCAAAGACAGCAAAATCGCGGCGTTTTACGAAGAGGTGGCCTATTTCGGCAGCCGTTTTGTCCACTCTTTCGGTAAAGTGCTGGAAGCTCAGTTCCTCATTGCGCTCGTAAATGGGATTCTGTCCGTTATCGCGCTGTGGATTCTCGGTTTTCCTCAGCTGTTCGGCCTCGGCCTGATGATTTTCCTGCTGGGCCTCGTCCCAGTGGCGGGCGTCATTATATCCCTGATTCCGCTCTGTACGATTGCTTACAGCATAGACGGGATCATGATGGTGGTATATGTGCTTGTCCTGGTCGCTGTTCTGCACGCCCTGGAAGCTTATATGCTGAATCCGAAGCTGATGTCCGCCAAAACGAACCTGCCCGTGTTTTACACCTTTATCGTCCTCATCTTCTGCGAGCATTTTATGGGTGTGTGGGGACTGATTATCGGGATTCCGATCTTTATGTTCCTGCTGGACGTACTGGATGTGACCCGGGAAAAAGAAACCGTTGCTTAAACCGAAAAGAGCAAGCGTCCCTTAAAGGGATGTCTTGCTCTTTTCGGTTATGCTGCTGCCAATCGGTCAGCCGGTAGAACGGGCCGCGGTACCGTCGCCTTCCGGATGTATCGGGAAGGCATGTGCCCTGCATGCTGACCCAGCGCTATGACCGGATTCGCCTGAATCGTGTTTTGAACCGGATGGGCGCAGCTGATCGAAAATAGGTGTTGAAAAAAGTAAGTCATCTATGATATAATTTGTAATTGTATTGTTAAACCCTCTTTTTTAGTTCCTCTTTTATGAATAACATTCCTCCACCGAATCAAATTCCAACAACCCTAAGAATTTGTTTACCGTGTTACTTGATTCACACTGGCGCGGTCATCGGAGCCGCAAGGATGAAAGAGAGGCAGGGCTTTCATTGTTTTAGGAACACTAATTGGTCATTTCTTTATTCAGAGATCATTAGGAACTAGAAAACAAGGCCGTTTCTTCGAGCCTTCTATATGAGTATACTAACGACATTTTCTATAGAAACGGCAGTGGGTTTCTTTCCGCCATAGTAGCCATGGCACAAGGAAGAAGCAGATGGACACATAACCGCTACAGGCAGTAAACGAACATACGAAAAACCCGTCAGCATGGCTGGCGGGTTTTTTCTGTTTCCGGTTGTTTTTGCGGTGCTCGTTTTTATCTCAGCAGTCGATTTCAAATGAATTTGAAACGGCGTTTCAGCAGAAAACGGAGAATGAAATAAACCGCAGCTCCCCCCAAGAGGAATGCAAAGCAGTAGGCATAATTGTACGCGCCGCTTTGCTGATATTGATAGTAGGCGTACGTGAAATTTTTGGCGACAAGCCCGGCAAAACAAGCTCCGCAAACTACGACGCTCCACAAAAAGTAAGGCTCCAGACTGGGAAAAGCATTTTTCCGGATCCTTAACGGTGCTGAAGAAGAGAAGTTGCGATTTTGGCCTTCCGGCCGGAGACATGTTAATATCAAGTACAAACGAAACCGGAGAAAGGAAAAGGAAACACGATGGACCCCAATCCGAAGATGACACGCAGAGCCTTTCTGGCAAAAGGCAAATTTCTGGCAGGCGCTTTGTTGGCAGCCCCTTTTGTTTCCTACGGATACGCGCGGTTTGCCGAACCGCGTTGGATCCGCACCAAGCATGTCCCGCTGGAGCTGGAACGGCTGCCGCAGGCGTTCGATGGCGTACGTGTCGTCCAGTTCAGCGATGTTCACGTCGGACCCTATCTGGCGCCCGGAGATCTGCCGCAGCTTGTGGACATGATCAACGCGCTGAAGCCGGATTTGCTGTGCTTCACCGGCGATTTGTACGATTACCGCGTGTATGACGCTTCCGCAGTCAGTCAGGCATTGGCGGCACTCAAGGCCCCGCTGGGTAAATTCGCGGTACTCGGCAATCACGATTATTACGGCTCACCCGGGGAGACGGAGAAGGTGCTGAAGCCGGGAGGCTTCGAGCTGCTCACGAACCGGTCCGTCGCGGTCGGCAAAGACAAGGCGCTGATCCGGGTGGCCGGCGTCGATGACATGTGGGAAGGCCGCCCCGATCTGAACCGGGCGCTGAAAGGCGTACGTCGAGACGACTTCGTGCTCCTGCTGTCCCATGCCCCGGATTTCGCGGATATCGCGCTGGAAGCGCCGGTTGATATGCAGCTGTCCGGGCACAGCCACGGGGGGCAGGTCCGGCTGCCGTTCTACGGCGCGATTACGACGCCGATGTACGGACGGAAGTATGTCGACGGCTTGTACAAACTCGGCGGGGGCAAGCTGCACGTGTACACGAACCGGGGCATCGGCATGACGATGCACCCCGTCAGGTTCTGGTGCCGGCCTGAGCTGACGGTGTTCACGTTAAAAAAGCGCTTGTAACGCCCCATAGGACGGCAGCACCGGCGGAGTATCACTTAATTTAGCCGAATGCGGGCTGACATCCACTCCATCTTAGCGGAACCTCATATAGTGTACGGTAAGACATTAACTCACCGAGAGGGGATACGAAAGATGGGTTATGTTGGAGGAGTAGGCGGAGTAGGCGTAGGTGGCGTAGGAGGCTACGGAGGCGGAGGCTACGGAGGATACGGGGGCATAGGCACGAGCGTAGGTGCGATTCTGGTTCTGTTCATTCTGCTGGTTATTATCTCCCGCACGTTCCTGTACTAATTTCCTTATAAGTTCCGGCGGCCGGGTTAACGGCCGTAAGCGTTCATGAACAAACTCCAGGCTGCTTGCAGCCGGGGTTTGTTCTTTTTTTATGCGTTTTTTCCTTCTAAAACGTTTAATTAAGGTGGAGGTCTTCTGTGAGGCCGCATTCCAAAATCAAGGAGGTACCGCCATGTATAAGGATTTGGAAGGAAAAACGGTTGTCATCACGGGAGCGTCCACGGGGATAGGAAGAGCGGCTGCGGTCCGTTTCGGCCAAGAGAAAGCGAATGTCCTGATCAATTACTTAAGCCATGAAGAAAACATTCCCGCCTTGATCGCTGAAGTGGAAGCCGCGGGGGGCAGAGCGCTGGCCATCCGGGGAGACGTGACCAAAGAAGAGGACGTGAAGAAGCTGGTGGAAACCGCCCGTGAGCATTTCGGTTCTCTGGACGTGATGATCAACAACGCGGGAATCGAGAATGAAGTTCCTTCTCAGGAGCTGTCCACCGACGATTGGCGCAAAGTGCTGGACGTGAACCTGACCGGGGCGTTTCTCGGCAGCCGGGAAGCCATCTCCTATATGCTGGAGCATGAAATCAGAGGGGCCGTTATCAACGTTTCAAGTGTGCACGAAATGATCCCTTGGCCCCATTTCGTCCATTATGCGGCGAGCAAAGGCGGCATCAAAATGATGACTGAAACGCTGGCGCTGGAGTTTGCGCCCAAAGGAATCCGGGTGAACAATATCGGGCCGGGGGCGATCGACACGCCCATCAATGAATCCAAATTCGCCGACGAGCAGGCGCGCGCCGGCGTGGAAGCCCTCATTCCGATGGGATATATCGGCAAACCGGAAGAGATTGCGGCCGTAGCCGCCTGGCTGGCTTCGTCGGAGTCCAGCTACGTCACCGGCATCACGCTGTTCGCGGACGGAGGGATGACGAAATATCCGTCGTTCCAAGGAGGAAGAGGCTGAGAGAGAGGAGAGAATTCACATGAACCAAACATGGTGGAAAGAAAGCGTCGTGTATCAGATTTATCCGTCCAGCTTCAAAGATTCGGACGGGGACGGCCGAGGAGACCTGCGCGGGATCATTTCCAAGCTGGATTATCTCGCGGAGCTTGGCGTCAACGTCATCTGGCTGTGTCCCGTTTACCGCTCGCCGGGCGCCGACAACGGCTACGATATCAGCGATTATTACGAGATCGATCCGCAGTACGGCACGATGGAGGATTTTGACGAGCTGCTTCTGGAAGCGCGCAAGCGCGGGCTAAAAATCATGATGGATCTTGTGCTGAACCATACCTCCGACCAGCATGCCTGGTTTAAAGAATCGCGTTCTTCCAGGGACAATCCCAAACGCGACTATTATATCTGGAGGAAGGGGAGAGAGGGGCTCTTCCCGAACAACTGGGAGTCCTACTTCAGCGGAAGCGTCTGGGAGCACGACCCGGAGACGGATGAGTATTACATGCATCTGTATTCGAAGCATCAGCCCGACCTCAACTGGGAGAACGACGAAATGGTCGACGAGCTTTTCCGGATGGTGCAATGGTGGCTAGGCAAGGGAGTCGACGGTTTCCGCTTCGATGCCATCGCTCATATCGTAAAAGCGCAGGGGCTGCCGGATGCCGATAATCCCCGGCATTTGCCCGTTGTGCAGGCTTACCAGCTTTTTTCGAATCTGGAAAAGGTACATACGCTGCTGCACAAACTCAATGACCGGGTGCTGTTTAACTACGACATCATGACGGTCGGCGAAACATCCGGACTGGGTCCGGAGCAGGCGCTGGATTACGTGGGGGACGAGCGCCATGAGCTGAACATGGTTTTCCAGTTCGAGCATATGAATCTGGATGCGGCTTCCGCCGGGACGGGCAAATGGGAGTCGAAGCCGTGGACCCTGCTGGAGCTGAAAAAAGTGATGAGCCGCTGGCAGACGGTCCTTCACGGCAAAGGCTGGAACGCCAACTATCTCGGCAATCACGATCAGCCCCGTCCCGTTTCGAGGTTCGGAGATGAAGGCCGGTACCGGGTGGAATCGGCCAAAATGCTGGCTGCGTTTCTCCTGACGCTGGAGGGGACGCCGTATATTTTTCAGGGGGAAGAATTCGGTATGACCAATGTCGCGTTCGATCTGATCGGCGATTACCGCGATGTGGAAACGATCAATTACTACAAGCAGGCCAAGCTGCTTGGCAAGCCCCAGGACGAAGTCATGAAGGCGATCTGGAAAAAAAGCCGGGACAACGCCCGCACCCCCATGCAGTGGGACGATACGGCGAACGCCGGATTTACGACGGGGGAACCGTGGATCAAGGTCAACCCGAATTATACCGGGATCAATGCGGCGGCAGCGGCAGCAGATCCGAAGTCCGTCTACCACTACTACCGCAGCCTAATCGCGCTTCGCAAAAAGCATCCCGTCATCGTTTACGGCGAATACAAGCTTCTGCTTCCGCTGGACACGGAAATTTATGCGTATACGCGGACGCTGAACGGGGAGAAGCTGCTGGTGATTCTGAACTTTTTCGACGGAACGCCGGAGTTTACATGGCCGGAAGAGCTGGGAAAGGGGAAGGACGCGGAGCTTCTCATTTCAAATTACGATCCCGTCTCCGGCGAAGATACCGGCGTCCTCAAACTGCGGGCTTATGAAGCCAGAGTTTATCTGCTCGGTTGAGGGGGAGCGTTTATCGGCATAGACAAGTTCTTTGACCGGATGTTATGATGAACAGAACACAATCGAATATGGTAAAAACAGGTGCGGAGCCCATTCGAACGGATCAGACAGTCCATAAGAACCGGGTTCGGCTTAAAACGGGAAGTTCGGTGAAAGACCGACGCGGACCCGCCACTGTAAGGAGCCCCCTGCAATCGCAGGGAAAATTTTTTTCGGCATCAACGTCACTGGATTTTCCGGGAAGGCGCCGAAGAAAGCTCCGAGCCAGGAGACCTGCCTGTTTAAATAACACTAGATAACCTACGAGGATTTAGGGAGGTGTTGAGAACGGCTGAATCGCTGCCAACGGCGGCTTGCCGGAACGTGGGCGTACAAGATTGCCCGGGGCCGGCGACTGTGCGGGTTGGAAGCATATGCGGGATATTCCCGCTTAATGGCTCGAAAGTTCGAAGCATTTCTATCCGAAGAGGGTGGAAATGCTTTTTTTATTGTCCGGACGAGACGGGAAGGCAAACGGCAGGTCGCCGGAAGGCGCACCGCCGTGCATATAGAAGGCCGCCTGTTCGAAGCGGACAGGAAGGCCGGACTGCTTGATAACGGTTGTTCAGCGTAAGCGCTGGAGCTTTTTTTACAGGGAAGAGGAGGAATGGGAATGGCCGGTAAACTGCTTATCATCGGATTTGGCCCCGGGGACGAAGCCCATATTACAAAACGCGCGCGCGAGGCGATTTCGGAAAGCGAAGTCATTATTGGCTATAACACTTACGTGGATCTGATACGCAGCCTGATCGACGGCAAACAGGTCGTGCGTACGGGCATGACCGAGGAAGTGAGCCGTGCGCAGGAAGCCGTCAGACAGGCGGAGGCCGGACGTAAGGTGGCCGTTATATCCAGCGGAGATGCGGGCGTCTACGGTATGGCGGGTCTCGTGTACGAGGTGCTGATCGAGAAAGGATGGAAGCCGAGCGATGGCGTGGAAGTCGAAATCGTGCCCGGCATCTCGGCGATCAACTCGTGCGCTTCGCTGCTTGGAGCTCCCGTTATGCACGACGCATGCACGATCAGCCTCAGCGATCACCTGACGCCGTGGGATCTCATCCGGCGCAGAGTCGAAGCGGCCGCATCCGCCGATTTCGTCATCGCGCTGTACAACCCGCGGAGCGGCAGAAGAACACGCCAGATCGTGGAGACGCAGCAGATTTTGCTGAAACACCGCTCTCCCGATACTCCGGTGGGTATCGTCAAAAGCGCCTACCGCGACAGGGAGCACGTCGTGCTGACGACGCTTGCGGAGATGCTGGAGCATGACATCGGCATGCTTACTACCGTGATCATCGGCAACTCCGCGACCCGCAACTACGAGGGACTCATGATTACGCCAAGGGGCTATCAGCGCAAGTATACGCTGGACAGCGATATTCAGCCCCTGCGCCCTCATGAGCGTCTCCGGCGGGAAGCCGAGCCGTGGGCTCTGGAGCAGGAAGCGGAAACCGGCGCGGAAACGGAAGCGGCCCTGACGGGACAGCCCGGTACCGCTTTCCGGTCCGCGGAGCAGCGGGAAGCCGGCAGCGCCGGTCTGCCGTCCTTCTTCGACGAGGACGAGTACGGGGATGACGGCTACGGCGAATACAGCCCCGAAGCCGAAGGGACCGGTACTGCCGACGACTACGACCGCGAAGATTCGCCGGTCCGCATACAAGCGGCCGGGACACGGTCCGCGTACGATACGCCCGCGTCTTCGGGGGCCGGGGAGTACGGGGACTCGGCGGTTGCGGTCGCCGTACGTCCGTCTGCCGCACCTGCGGCTTCCTTCGAAGCTTCGGCTCCTACCGCGTATGAGCTTGCGGAAGAGGCGCTCCGTCTCGTGACGGGCGAGCCCGTCGGAACGGCTCCCTCCGCTTCCCCAAGCGGATTTTTCCGCCAGCAGGCTATTCTCGAGTTCGCCGTCAGCCCCGGACTTGCGAACAAAAACCTGACTGCCAAACAGCTGATGGTCCTCGCGGCCGCTGTCGGCGATACAGGAACGATGGAATATACGCCTCATCATCAGCTGCTCGTCAAGCTGCGGACCGACGATCCCGATTCCGTAACGAAACGGCTTCGCGGAGAAGGGCTTCTGCTGGCTCCGGTCGGCGATGTGGTCCAGGTCAAAGCCTGCGACTTCTGCAATATGGACAAGGGCGACGCCGTGCCGTATGCGGAGGAGCTTCACGATCTTCTGGGCGGAGCGGCCGTGCCCAAAGAGATGAAAATCGGTTTCAACGGCTGCGGCATGGCCTGCTACGGCGCGGTGAAGGAAGATATCGGCATCGTGTACCGCCGGGAGAAGTTTGATCTGTTCCTCGGGGGGAAAACGGTCGGCCGCAATGCCCACGCGGCGCAGCCCGTTGCGGAAGGCATCGAGCCGGACAAACTGGTCGAGACCATAGAGCGGATCGTCGCCCGGTACCGGAACGAAGGGCACCCGAACGAACGGTTCCATAAGTTTTTTGCCCGCGTAAAAGAGCTGGAAGGCTACCGTCACCGGGAAGTCCCCGCTTTTCAAATCGAAAACGCTTTGTGCGGAGATTAACGAACCCGTAAACATGAGGAGTTCTTTTCAATACAGGGATACAAAAAAAAGGAGGCAGAACCGATGGATGCGGTACTGTTTGTAGGTCACGGAAGCCGTGACGCGGAAGGGAACAGCGAGGTCCGGGCGTTTGTAAGCCGGCTCGCCGAAACGATGGAGCAGGCCATTATCGAAACCTGTTTTCTGGAGCTTGAAAAACCGACAATTTCGCAAGGGATACAGACTTGCGTCAATAGAGGAGCCACACGAATTGCCGTGGTGCCGATCATTTTATTTTCCGCCGGTCATGCCAAAATTCATATTCCGGCTGCCATTGACGAAGCGAAAGAGCGTTACCCGGGCGTGCAGTTCATTTACGGGCGGCCGATCGGCGTACATGAAGGTGTAGTCGACATCATGACGGCAAGGCTGGGCGGGGCGGACCGGTTCCGCGAGGAAACGCCGGGGGATACCGCCGTGCTGGTCGTCGGACGCGGAAGCAGCGATCCCGATGCGAACAGCGAGCTGTTCAAAATTTCCCGCCTGCTCTGGGAAAAGCTCCAGGTTCCTTGGGTCGAAACGGCATTTATCGGCGTAACGGCGCCGCTTCTGGAGAACGGGATCGAACGCTGCCTGAGATTGGGCGCGAAGAAAGTGATCGTGCTTCCTTATTTTCTTTTTACGGGGATTCTGATCAAACGGATGGAAGGCATGCTGCTCGACTTTTCTCTGCGCTATCCCGATTGTACGTTTGAGATGACCGATTATTTCGGCCTTGATCCGATTCTTGGCGGCATTCTCCGCGACCGCGCGGGCGAGGCGCTTCAGGACGAGGTGAAAATGAACTGCGACATGTGCTCCTTCCGTCTGGAAGCGATGAAACATATCGATCACCACCATCATCACGACCACGATCATGATCACCACCATGAACACGATCATCACCACGGGCACCATCATGACCATGAGCACGATCACGGCCATGCACACGAACACGTTCACGGCCATGAACATCACGATCATGAGGCGCACGCGCATAACCACGCGGACGACCGCCGTGCCGCAGGTGAGGCCGGCGCCATCGGCGGCGAAGCGTCCCAGTCTGCGCCGGGCCCTGTAGCCGCAGGCGCGGCCGGCCAGGAGGGAGGACGATGATCCTCCTCCTGGCCGGCACGAGCGACGCCCGCGAGCTCGCGGTGCTGCTGGCGCAGGCCGGGCACCGCGTGCTGGCGACGATCGTCACCGACAGCGCCGCCAAGAGCCTGACCGACGCCGGCATCGCCGCCGCCGTCGGTCGCCTCGACGCCGAAGCCCTGGCGGCGCTCATCCGGCGCGAAGAGGTCTCGCTCGTCGTAGACGCGAGCCATCCCTTCGCGGAGGAAGCCTCGCGCAACGCCATGGCGGCGTCGAAAGCGGCGGCTGTGCCGTACGTCCGCTACGAACGCGAAGGGTCGGACCTGCAGGTCCGGCCCGGCATCGTGTTTGCGGACGATTACGCGCACGCCGCCGAGCTGGCGGCCGTTTGCGGCGGTGTTGTCATGCTGACGACGGGCAGCAAGACGCTGCATATTTTTGCCCGGCGTCTCGGCGGTCTGCCGGACGTGAGGCTCGTCGCCCGCATGCTCCCGCGTCTTGACAATATGGAGAAGTGCGAGGAGCTGGGGATCGAGCAGCGCAATATCGTGGCGATGCAGGGTCCTTTTTCCAAGGAATTGAACAAGGCGCTCTATGCTCATTACGGCGTGACGCTGATGATTACCAAAGAAAGCGGAAAAGTCGGCGCGGTGGACGAGAAGCTGGAAGCGGCTCTGGAGATGGGGATCGAGACGATCGTGATCGGCCGTCCGGGCCTGGAATACGGCATTCATTTTTCCGATTATGAGGGCGTGCTGAAAGCGGCCGCCGATCTTTTGCAGGAGGTATCTTCCTAATGGACTTTCGTACCGAATTTAAACCGCTGACGGTTCAGCCGCAGGAAATAGAAGCGAAAAGTTTTGAAATGATTACGGAGGAGCTGGGTTCTCACGACTTTACCGAGGAGCAGTACCCGGTTGTCCAGCGGGTCATTCACGCATCGGCCGATTTCGAGCTGGGCCGAAGCCTTGTTTTTCATCCCCGTGCCATAGAAGCCGGGATTGAAGCGATCCGGGCGGGCCGCACGGTCGTGGCGGACGTTCAGATGGTGCAGGTGGGAATCAGCAAACCCCGCATCGAGAAATTCGGCGGCAAGGTCAACGTTTACATCTCCGATCCGGACGTGATGGAAGAGGCCAAAAGGCTGAACACGACACGCGCGATCATTTCGGTCCGCAAGGCGATCCGTGAAGCGGAAGGCGGGATTTTCGCCATCGGGAATGCTCCTACGGCTTTGCTGGAGCTGATCCGTCTGGTCAAGGAAGGCGAAGCGCGCCCGGGACTTATCGTAGGCGTTCCGGTCGGTTTCGTATCCGCGGCGGAATCCAAAGAAGAGCTGCTTCAGCTCGACGTGCCGTTCATTACGAACATCGGCCGCAAAGGAGGCAGTCCGGTCGCGGTCGCGGCAGTCAATGCGCTGTCTCTGATGGCAGAGAAGCGGGGGTAAGCTTACGCCTATGGAAGAGCAGGCAGCCAAACCGCTCCGCCACGGCTACACGACAGGCTCCTGTGCCGCGGCTACGGCCAAGGCGGCTCTGACCGCGCTGATCGAGCAGGAGCTGCAAAGCGAAGCGACGATCCGGCTGCCGATCGGGGAGGTCGTCACGTTCACGATGACGGCCTGCTCCGTCGGAGAGGAATCGGCTTCTGCCGAGACGGTCAAAGACGGGGGCGACGACCCCGATGCGACTCACGGCGCCCGGATTATTACCGAGGTGAAGTGGCTATCGGAACCCGGGATCGTCATCGACGGCGGAATCGGAGTAGGCCGGGTCACGAAACCGGGTCTGCCCGTTCCGGTCGGCGAGGCGGCGATCAACCCCGTTCCGCGCAAAATGATCCGGGAAGCGGTAGAAGACGTCCTGAACGTTTACGGTTCCGACCGCGGCGTTCAAGTAGTCGTTTCCGTTCCGGACGGCGAGGAAATCGCGAAGAAAACATTGAACGGCCGTCTGGGGATCATCGGCGGCATTTCTATTCTGGGAACGCGGGGAACCGTCGTCCCTTTTTCCACGTCGGCCTACAAAGCGAGTGTGGCCCAGGCGATCCGCGTCGCCGTACGCTGCGGCTGCGAGCACATCGTGCTCTCGACCGGAGGACGTTCGGAGAAGTTCGGCATCGACCTGTATCCCGGGCTGTCGGAAGAAGCTTTTGTCGAGATGGGGGACTTTGTCGGCTTCGCTTTGAAGCAGTGCCGGGGCCAAGGCGTGAAGAAGATTACGCTCGTCGGCATGATGGGCAAGTTCTCTAAGCTGGCGCAGGGCGTCATGATGGTCCATTCCAAAAGCGCCCCGGTGGATTTCGGGTTTCTGGCCGAGCTCGCGGAAGCGGCCGGCGCGGATGCCGAGCTCATCGGCGAGGTGCTCTCGGCCAACACGGCCTCCCAGGTGGGGGACCGGATGCAGGAGCTGGGCCTGACGGCTTTCTTCGAGGAAATGAGCAGCCGCTGCTGCCGGGAAAGCTTGAAGGAAATGGGAATGGAGCAGACGGCGCGGGAGAACGACGGATCTGTCACGATTGAAACGTTCCTGATCTCCATGAAAGCCCAGCTTCTGGGTCAGGCTGTTTTATACGGAAAGGGGAAAGACAAGTGAACAAACCCATTAAAGTGATCGGGATAGGGGACAACGGAGCGGACAGCCTGCTCCCGGCGTACCGGCAGTGGATCGAGGAAAGCGAGGTGCTGGTCGGAGGGGAGCGGCATCTGGCTTTTTTTCCGGATTACCGGGGGGAGAAGAAGGTGCTGAAAGGCGGCTTGTCGGCAATAACGGACCAGCTTGCGGCAGAGGATCGGACGGTTGTCGTGCTGGCGTCGGGCGATCCCCTGTTCTACGGCATCGGCTCCCTGCTCGCGCGTAAGCTCCAGGTAGAGCTGTATCCGTACCTGAGCTCGCTCCAGCTTGCTTTCGCCCGGATGGGCGAGAGCTGGCAGGACGCGCACGTCGTGTCCCTGCACGGCCGCAGCATCAAGGGCCTTGCCCAGCGAATCGACGGCAGGCCGAAGGTAGCGCTGCTGACGGACGAGCATAATACGCCGGCCGCTATCGCCGCTTATCTGCTCGAGTACGGCATGACCGAATACGGCGCCTTCGTAGCCGAAAATGCCGGGGGAGCCGCCGAGCGCACGGGCTGGTACGAGCTGGAGCAGCTTGCGCGTACCGAGTGCGCTCCGCTTAACCTGGTGGTGCTGAAGCGTACGGGTCCTTCACCGGTCTGGCCGCTCGGCATTTCCGATGAGCAGTTCGCCCAGCGCAAGCCGGACAAAGGGCTTATCACCAAACGCGAGGTGCGCGTGCTGAGTCTTGCCCAGCTCGCTCTCCGGCCGGACAGCGTGGTGTGGGACATCGGGACCTGTACCGGCTCCGTTGCCATCGAAGCGGGAAGAATCGCCCGCGAGGGAGCGGTTTTTGCCATCGAAAAAAACGAGGGAGACCTCGCCAACTGCCATGCAAACGCGCGGCGTTTCCGGGTCGATCTGATGGCCGTGCACGGAAGGGCGCCTGAAGGACTGGAGGCGTTCCCCGATCCCGATGCGATTTTCATCGGCGGTACCGGCGGAGAGATGAGAGAACTCCTGCGCATCTGCGCTTCGCGGCTGAAGAAAGGGGGCCGCATTGTGCTTAATGCCGTCACCATAGAGAATTTAAGCGATGCGATGCGCGCTTTTGCCGAAGAAGGGATGCGGACGGACATCCAGCTCGTCCAGATTTCGCGGAGCAAGCCGATTTTGCAGCTGACGCGTTTTGACGCGCTGAATCCGGTCTATATCTTGACGGCCGCGCACCCTCCTGAAGAGAACACGGATACATTCGACATACCTGTAGAAAAAGGAGACACAGCCACATGAGCGAATATGCAGCAAGCGGCCCCCGTTCGGGTGGTGCCGGGCAACCCGCGAATCGCGCGGAATCAAGCGGAACAGGGACCCTGTACGGGCTTGGAGTCGGTCCGGGGGACCCGGAGCTTCTGACCGTTAAAGCGTTCCGCATTCTCAAGCAGTCCCCGGTAATCGCGTACCCGCGCAAAAAAAGCGGTGCCCAGAGCTACGCGCTGAAGATTGCGGAGACTTACGTCGATACGACGGCGAAGGAAATGCTGGGGCTGACTTTTCCGATGACGAAAGACCGGGAAGCCCTCGAAAAAAGCTGGAACAAGACGGTGGATGCCGTATGGGAACATCTGGCCGCGGGCCGGGATGTCGCGTTTCTTACGGAAGGCGATCCCATGCTTTACAGCACGTTTATCCATATGATGCGTTTTCTCAAGCAGCGCCATCCCGAAGCGAAAACCGTATCGGTCCCGGGCATTTCTTCCGTCAACGCCTCGGCATCCCGGCTGGGCATTCCGCTGGCCGACGGAGACGAGCGGATCGCCATCGTTCCGGCAACGGACGATTACGGGGCGGTCCGGGAAGCGATCGAAGAGCACGACTGCGTCGTGTTTATCAAGGTGGCGAAAGTGATCGATCTTATGCTGCAAGTGCTCGGGGACCTCGGTCTTACGGACAAAGCGGCCGTGCTCACGAAAGTGACGTCCGCCGAAGAATCCGTCTGGCTGGATGTGCGGGAGCTCCAGGGCCGGCAGCTTGAATATCTGACTTTGATGGTGGTGAGAAAATGAGCCGTGTGGTTATTATCGGCGCGGGGCCCGGAGACCCCGATCTGATCACGGTAAAAGGACTTCGTCTGCTGCAGGAGGCCGATGTCGTCCTGTATACAGATTCACTTGTTAACGACGACCTGATCGCCCGGGCCAAACCCGAGGCCGAGGTGCTCAAAAGCGCGGGCATGGAGCTGGACGAAATGGTCGCCCTTATGATCAAGCGGGTGGAGGAAGGAAAGCTGGTCGCGCGCGTTCATACGGGCGATCCTGCCGTGTACGGAGCGATTATGGAACAGATGACTCTGCTCAAAAAAGCAGGCGTTCCCGTAGAAATTATTCCGGGCGTAAGCTCGGTATTCGGCGCCGCCGCAGCGCTTCAGGCGGAACTTACGATTCCGGACCTCACTCAGACGCTCATTCTGACGCGGGCGGAGGGCAGAACGCCTGTACCGGAAGCCGAGCAGCTTCGTGAGCTGGCCAAGCATCACTGCACCCTGGCTTTGTATTTAAGCGCAACTCTGGTCAAAAAGGTCGTCGGAGACCTG
Source organism: Paenibacillus sp. JNUCC 35 (assembly GCF_058269095.1). Classification (NCBI taxonomy): domain Bacteria; kingdom Bacillati; phylum Bacillota; class Bacilli; order Caryophanales; family Paenibacillaceae; genus Paenibacillus; species Paenibacillus sp. JNUCC 35. The sequence continues at coordinate 1,348,304 of NZ_CM177771.1, forward strand.
CTGGAAGCGGGCTGGAGCAAGGATACGCCGGTAGCCGTCGTTCAGAAAGCAACCTGGCCCGACCAGTTGATCGTCCGCACGACGGTGGAGAATCTGGAAGCGGATATGCGGAGCAACGGGATTCGCTCCCATGCGATGATTCTTGCAGGATGGGCGCTGGACCCTCATATTCACGATAAGGAATACCGCTCGAAGCTGTATGACAAATCGTTTACGCACCGCTATCGCCGCGGGGTGAAGCCATGATTTCCCTCCAGGAAGGAATCGCGCCGGAAATCCGGGTACGCTCCGATTACGCGGTTATCGCCATCACGAAGCACGGGGTGGAGCTTGCCCGTAACTTGCTCCGGTCTTTCGGCGGCGTGGACGTGTATTACATGAGCAAATTCTCGCGCGGCGATGAGGACGTTGTCTTTGCCGGTAGCGCGGAGGAATTAACGTCCGCAAGCGCAGACGGGGGCCGGGCCGCGGGTTCCAGCGAGGCTGGAGCTGAGGCATCGGCCCGGGCGGCAGCCGCAAACGCGGCGGTATCCCCGGCTGGTATCGCATCCGCCGGTACGGCCGGGACCACGCCAGTCGATGCGGCTGTAGTCGGAGCGGCTGCTCCCAACACAGCAAGCAGCCCTTACGGGGGCATCCAATTGTTCGAAGGCAGCGTCAGGATGCTTTTTCCCGCGTTATTTCCCGCGTATAAAGGGATTATCTGCATCATCTCGCTCGGAGCCGTAGTACGCATGATTGCGCCGCTGCTGCAGGACAAGAAAAAAGACCCGGGCATCGTCGTCATCGACGACAAAGGGGAACATGTCATCAGCGTGCTGTCCGGACATTTGGGCGGCGCGAACGAGCTGGCCCGTGAAGTCGCCGCCGCGATGGGGGCCCGTGCGGTCATCACGACCGCTTCGGATGTCCAGAAAACGATCGCCGTCGATTTATTCGGCCGCCGGTTCGGCTGGGAATGGGAATCCGCCGACAAACTGACCCCGGTCAGCGCTTCGGTAGTCAACGAAGAGCCGGTCGCCGTCGTCATCGAATCCGGGGAGCCGGGCTGGTGGACTCTGGACACCCCCGTTCCGCCAAATATCCGTAGCTACGGCAGCGTGCAAGAGGCGCTGGAAGCGGCGCCGCATGCGGCGCTCGTCGTCACGCACCGGCTGCTGTCATCGGCCGAGCAAGCGATTCTGAGCAACGGCGTCCTTTACCGGCCGAAGGTGATCGTACTCGGTATCGGCTGCAACCGGGGAACCCCGGCGGAAGAGATCGAAGAAGTGATCGCCTCCACGCTGGCCGAACTGGATTTTTCGATCCGCAGCGTGAAGACGGTGTGCACCATCAACCTGAAGGCGGATGAGGAGGGGCTTTTGGCCGTTTGCGGCAAGTATGGCTGGCCTTTGGTCACTTATACGCCGGAGGAGCTGAACGAAATGCCGATGAATCAGCCGTCTCCTACCGTGTTCAAATATACGGGCGCGTACGGGGTCAGCGAGCCTGCTGTCCAAAGATACATCGGCGGCTCCGTCCCCTTGGCCCTTGTGAAGAAAAAATCGGGAAACGTAACGATTTCAGTCGGCATTCAGCCGTTCACGGAAGAGCTTCCCCAGTAAATAACGGCACATGGAAAGAGAGGGACAGAGATGGCTGCTGAGCAGGAAAAAGAACCGGGAATCCTCTCCGGAACGGCGGAAACGTCTGCCGCAGATTTTGTCCCGGAAGCGGGCGGTCTGATCGTCAGCCGGGCTAAGCGGCTCCTCATCGCAGGAACGGGCAGCGGCGTCGGCAAGACGACGGTCACGATCGGCGTTATGGCCGCTTTGAAAGCGAGAGGCTTGTCCGTACAAGGCTTCAAGTGCGGTCCGGATTATATCGATCCGACCTATCACACCGCGGTTACGGGCCGTCTGTCCCGCAATCTGGACAGCTGGATGCTTCCGGCGGACACCGTACGCGAGATTTACTGCCGGGCGTCCCGGGACGCCGACATCGCCGTCATCGAAGGCGTAATGGGTTTTTATGACGGCAAAAACCCGAAAACGAACGAAGGCAGCTCGGCCGAAATCAGCCTGCTGCTTGATTGCCCGGTCATTCTGGTCGTGAACTGCAAAAGCATGGCGCGCAGCGCGGCCGCCATCGTGAAGGGCTTCCAGCTTCTGGACCCGCGCGTCAGGATCGCCGGGGTTTTCGCCAATCTGGTCGGCAGCGAGGGGCATTACCGGATCGTCCGGGACGCTATTGAGCAGGAGTGCGGGGTCCCGGTAATCGGGTACATGCTGCGGGACGAGAATCTGGCGATGCCGGAGCGTCATCTGGGGCTGGTCCCGTCCATCGGGCGGGGCGAGCTGTCGCCGTTCTTCTCGCAGCTGGCGGAGCGCATTTCCGCTCATACGGATTTGGAGCGGCTTTTGCAGGCTGCCGATACGGAGCCGCTGGAAGCGTCTGCCCGGATCTTCCGGCCGCAGGAAGCGGATGGAGGCGGCACAGCCCCGGAGGCGTCGCGCAGCCCGCTGACAGGCGCGGACGCGGATGCGGCTTCCGAGACGGTTCGCCCGCCGGAACCCCGGGTGCGTATCGCGGTCGCCAAAGACGCGGCTTTCCATTTCTACTACCCGGAAAATCTGGAACTGCTTCAAGCTTACGGGGCGGAGCTCGTTTATTTCTCCCCGCTTGCCGGAGAGAAGCTGCCCGCAGGTGCTGACGGGCTCTACCTGGGAGGAGGGTTCCCGGAGGAGTTTGCCGAACGCCTGGCGGAGCTTCAGGAGATGAAGCAGTCCATCGCCGAGGGCATCGGATCGGGTCTGCCGACCTTGGCGGAGTGCGGCGGGTATATGTTCCTGACCGACGCGATCGTGGACACCTCCGGCAGGCAGTATCCGATGCTTGGCCTCGTTCCGGGCAAGGTGACTATGCAGACCAAGCTTGCGGCGTTAGGCTACAGGGAAGCGACGGGGACGGAAGGGAATTTCCTGCTCGGTCCGGGCGATACCGCGAGAGGGCACGAATTCCATTATTCCGTATTCGAGCCTGCGGCGTCTGCGACGCTCCCGCCCGCGTACCAAACGAAAGGAATGCGCGGATCGAAGGAAGAGGGGGCGCTTAACGGCAGCCTCGTATCGGGGTACACCCATCTTCATTTCGCTTCCAATCCCGACATGCCGCGCAGATGGATCAAGAAATGCCTTCTTTTCCGGAAGATGCGGGACGGCCTTGTTTAACAGCACGGCCCAAATTCCCGGATGACCTTTTTGCCTTGTGCGAGAAGAGATGGTTTCAGCTTGCTGTTTTTGAGCCATACCGAACGATTTTAAGGAATGACTAACATTCCGAAGTTATCTGTAACCCAAACTTTTTCGGAGGTGCACCATACATGACTACAGCCGCAGCATCTATTCTGGACCTGCTGAACAAAAGGCGTGCCGTGCGCGGGTACACGGAGCATCCGGTCGAGGAGCAGGATATCCGCACGCTTTTGCAAGCGGCCGTTACAGCGCCTAACGACAGGCTCAGAGAGCCCTGGCATTTTTACGTCATCCAAGGAGAAGCCAAAGCACGCTATGAGGCTGCTGCCGAAGCTTTTCTGACGGAAAGATTTCCGACCAAGCCTCATCTGGTGGAAGAGACGATGAAGGCCGTCAAAGGCGTGCCGCTCGTCATCGTCGTGACTGCGGACGTCATTCCCGGCGACGAACCTTCCAGCCGCGACAACGAATATGCGGCCGCCTGCGCGATATACGGCATGTGGCTTACGGCCGAAGAGATGGGTCTGGGCCTTGTTTGGCGGACCCGGGGAGTGGGGCTGGTCCATGACGGGCGCATGCACGAGTTTATCGGTTCGCCCGAGAACCGGAAGGTCGTCGGGACTCTTTTTATCGGTCACCCGGCAGAGCCTGCGAAACCTACGGCAAGAGCCCCTTATGAAGAGAAAACGACCTGGCTGTAGTTGCCGCTGTCGTTGACATTAAGAGCAAACGGGGTATAATAAATAAAAATCGATGCAATCAACGCGAAGACGGGAACAAGTAAGCGGTATTCGTTCCGTACAGAGAGCCGGTGGGTGGTGTGAACCGGCGGAACATGCAGGCCGAATGGATCCCCGAGCTTAAAGTGGAACGGAAAGCGGACCGGCGATGACGGTTCATGGAACCAGCTGCTTTTTTTAAGCCGCATGGACCTTTCCCAGTATACGGAAACGGCTTTTCTCCCCGTTATCGGAGACGAAGGTTTGTTCTTTTTGTGGTCCGCGGATTTCGGGTGCGGTACCTGCAGCAGGCAAACGAATAAGGGTGGCACCGCGGTCTCTCGTCCCTTCGACGAGAGGCCTTTTTTGCGTTTATTTTCCAATCAAAATTCAGATCCAAACAGGAGGTTTTGTCATGAAACGCGTACTTTCGGGCATTCAACCAAGCGGTCAATTAACGCTCGGCAACTATATCGGGGCCCTTCGCAACTTTGTTAAACTCCAGAACGAGCATCAATGCTATTTCATGATCGTAGATCTTCATGCCATCACGGTTCCTCAGGACCCGGCGGCATTGAAAGAACAGACGGAATCGGTAGCGGCGCTTTATCTGGCCTGCGGAATCGACCCTGCCAAAGCCAGCGTCTTCCTGCAGTCCACAGTCAAGGAGCATGCCGAGCTGGGATGGCTCCTGACGACGCTGACTTACATCGGCGAACTGGAACGGATGACCCAGTTCAAAGACAAATCGGCCGGTAAGGAATCTGTCGGCGCCGGGCTGTTCACGTACCCTTCGCTGATGGCGGCGGACATCCTGCTGTACAACGCGGACCTCGTTCCGGTAGGCGAGGATCAGAAGCAGCACCTGGAGCTTACGCGCGACCTGGCGGCCCGCTTTAACCACCGCTACGGGGATACGTTCACGATTCCGGAGCCGTATATTCCGGAAGTGGGGGCGCGCATCATGTCGCTGGACGATGCATCCAAGAAAATGAGCAAGAGCAATCCGAACCCCGGCAGCTTCATCGCCATGCTGGATGAGCCTTCGGTAATCCGCAAAAAGCTCAGCCGCGCCGTGACGGACTCGGGCCGCGAAGTGAAGTTCGATCCTAAGAACAAGCCGGAAGTGAGCAACCTCATGGGCATTTATTCCCAATGTGCCGATATGACGGTAGCCGAGGTGGAAGCGAGATACGAAGGCCAAGGCTACGGCGCCTTCAAGAAAGATCTCGCCGAAGTCGTCGTGGCGGCGCTGGAGCCGATTCAGCAGCGTTACCGCGAGATCCGCGAATCCGGAGAGCTTTACGATGTGCTCCGCAAGGGGGCGGCCGAAGCGTCGGAGGTTGCGGGAGAAACGATTAAGCAGGTTAAAGAACGGATGGGCTTTGTTCTTCTGTAAAGCAAATTAAAAAAAGCGCCGCAGCGGCGCTTCGGGTTATTGTTTCCCCGAGGCTTCCCGCTTGCGGCGCATTTTTGCTTTTGTAGCGAATCCGAATCCCATAAAACCGATGGACAAGACGATAAACAGCACGACCAGCAGCGGCTCCCTCAGGGCGATGGCGAAGCTGATGCCTGCCAGAAGTAGAGTGCCGATCACGGCAAAAAGTAGTGCGAGTCCGCGACTCATTGAAAATCCCCTGCTTTCAAAGTTTTTTTTGTTTGAGATGCGTATAGAATTCTTCAACCGTCACATACTATCTTTGCAAGCTTGCAAATACATCAAGAATCTTAACTGACCGAAAGGAGTCTGATCCCAATGGGAACTGGACAATCTCGCAGCAGCAACGTACTGGTAGTACCTCAAGCTAACCAAGCTCTGGAACAATTGAAATACGAAGTAGCTCAAGAACTCGGCATTCAAATTCCTCAAGATGGTTACTACGGTTACATGGCTTCTCGTGACACTGGCGCGATCGGTGGACACATCACTCGTCGTCTGGTGCAAATCGCTGAGCAACAGCTGGCAGGTCAAGGTCAAGGCCGCTAATCTTGCGGAAACTGTAATACGCAGTCTTCATATGAGCCCGAGGGACTTGTCCCTCGGGCTTTGCCTTGTGATCCCGCCGATGCGGACACGGCAAAACCGCGCCGGTATCGGCGCGGATTAACCGTCGTACATAAGCGATGCCGTGCCCCGCTCTAGTAGCTGTCCACACGGAGCCGCTTCTGAAGACGGTCGTCGCTGAGCCAGCCGATATAGGAATCGAGCGGCTTGTAGCTGTGGTCCATGAGCAGCACGGCAACGAACGGATACTGCTTGCGGTGCCGATACCTTACATCGCTCCATCTTACTTCATAACCCCAGGGCTTTTCAATCACCTGAGCGCACGCATGGCCCGAGAAATAAAGGAAAGCCTGGATGTCCTTATGGCTTTTGGACGCTTCCGCCGCCGGATGGATGTCGCATTGGACCTGATCGATCCACCGGAGATTCCCTTTTCGCAAGTCTCCAAGGGTGTACAGGCCGTCTTCGCCCTGCTTGACCACATTCCACGCCGTTAAACTATAGGTGGGAATGGCCATATATTTATCCCCGGCTTTGTGTGCGGGATCTTGGACCGGCAGCTTCTTTTCCACCAGATAGTGGGCGAGTGTCCGCCATACGTAATAGAGAGCGATCAGCCCGTACAGCACCGGGAAAATCAAGGTGGGTTCCGCGGCGTGAACGGCCCACAGAAATATCGCGACAAGGTGAGCGGTAAAAATAAACGGATCGAAAATGTGGATAATGTTCCACGATATCCATTTCTGGTTAAAAGGCCGGAAGGCCTGCGTTCCGTAGGTGTTGAACAAATCGGTAAAGACATGAAACGCCACGGCGATCAAAACCCACATTCCTAAATGCAGGACGGGCACACCCCGGAAAATAAGGGCGAGAACACCTGTGATAAGCAGAGTCCAAAGAGCGACGAACGGCAGGGAATGCGAAATGCCGCGGTGATTGCGGATATAGACGGCATTGTTTTTGAATCTGAGCAGGGTATCGAAATCCGGAGCCTGCGAGCCCAATACGGTCCCGATGAAAACAGCGGTCATGACCGAAGGGTTGGAGGCTACTACCGGATCCACCATGGATAAGCCGGCGAGGCCGAAGCCGATGACTAAATGGGTTCCCGTATCCACTGGCTCTCCTCCTAAGCTGGAATTGTCTTTGACGGTATATTATAGTTTACCATGTTCGGTGTGAATTTAAATCAAGCGGAGGGGAAAAATGAGTAAAGTTTTTGTTGAATACGCCATACTGCCTGAATCGCGCGAGGCTTTCCTGTCCTTTATGCGGGAAAGACTCCGGGATAACGAAAAACTCTCCTTATTGGAAGGGACAGACCAGCCTAACTTGTTCGTCGAGATATGGACTCCCGTTTCCCCTGACGAATACACTCGTATGCGGGAAGTCCGTCTCAGCGGCGGAGATCCTATATGGGGGCGTATGCACCCGTGGATCAAAGGCGGCGGGGAGAAGCTGCACATCTGGCATTTCCGGTCCATCGGTCCGGATGAATAGAAGGGCATTCCGGCTACGTTTCATTAACCTTTAGAGACGGGTTAGAACCTGAAAGAGCCTATGACTTAAGCGAAATAAAGCTGCCGGGCGGGCAAAAGGAAAGCCCCGGCTGTCTGCCGGGGCTTCGTCCTGAATCCGTTACCGGGGCTGAACCGGCTTGTTGAAATAGTTCAGCGGCTCGTCAAACGTCACGTAATCCAGATTGACCATCAGCAGAAGATAGCGCATGCCCGTTTTGGGATCGCTGATGATGATGTGATCGCGCCCCGCCGCTTCGATAACGCCGCGGAAAATTTTCGCGTTCCATTCTTTATTGTTCTCGTACGTCATGTAGAAGGTGCCGACTTTACCCAGATTGAGCCGCAGAATGTTCTCGATGAACGATTCTTCCAGGGGAAGCTGGCTTATTGGGCCTCCGCTCGGGACCCCAGTGCCGCCCGATCCCGCTCCCGGAGGAGGAAATTGGCCCGGATAAGACGGATAGCCGGGGAATTGTGAGCCCGGAAACGAGGTTCCGGGTAACTGGGAACCCGGGAACGAAGGATAGCCGCCCTGCGCGGATCCGGGGTAAGACGGATAAGTCGTGTAACCGGGAGCTGTTGTGCCGTACGATTTGCTGCCTGGATTTGAACTGATCGTCATGGGAGTACACCCTCCTTATAATGCCCACTAGGTTCGCTGTTGCGCCGGCTTTTGCCGGATGGGCGCTTTTCCCTACTTAGCATATGGTCTAGGCGCTTGTCTCGTGACACAAAAAAAACCTTGCGCCGGCACAAAAGCCGTCGACAAGGTATTCATTAGGGCTATTCCGCGGCGAGAACGAATTTATATCCGACTCCCCACACGGTTTTGATGTATTTGGGATCTTTGGGATCGACTTCGATCTTCTTGCGCAAATTCGCGATATGTACGTCTATGGCCCGTTCCGTTACAAAAGAATCGATGCCCCTGATCCGGTTAAGCAGCTCTTCGCGGCTGAACACTTTTCCCTCATGCAGCCAAAGCAGTTTAATAAGTTCAAACTCGGAGAAAGTTGTTTCCACAGGTGTGTGGTTGACGTATAAACAGCGCTTATCGGTATCCACATGAATGGACGGCGGAGCCTCCCTAACCGCAGGGGCGGATTTGGCCTGTACGATTTGAGACCGTCTGAGAAGAGCCTGAATCCTGGCGGAAAGCTCGCGCATGCTGAAAGGCTTGCATAAATAATCGTCGGCGCCGATCAGCAGGGCTTTCACGCGGTCGGACACATCGTTCTTCGCAGAAACCATGAGGATAGGCAAGGAAGACAGACTGCGGATATCCGCGCACAGCTTCATCCCGTCGGAATCGGGGAGCATGATATCCAGGACGATCAGGTCGGGCTCGAATTCTTTGAAAAACCGGAGCCCCGATTGACCGTCCGAAGCGCGTTTTACCGTGTAGCCGTCTTCCGCCAGGTAAATCGACATCATATCCCCAATGCTGTTATCGTCCTCAATGATCAGAATGCTCGACATTAAGGGGGACCCTCCTTGCATGAGGTTGATGAAAATTGTTAGGAAAATGTTTAGGAATCTAAATCTTTTCTAACTGCTTTCTTTAATTTTCCTAAAACGATTAATTTAACTATACTAAATCCGTTTTGTGACGTCTAGGAAAGAATTCGTCGGGAACGTGACGGGACCGTCTGTCCGAATTCGACAATATGATGACAACTCATGCCATTACATTGTCAAACGTGGTCCTGCTTGATATGATGAGTGGGTACGAAAGACAGATGACTCGTTATGGTTTTGATGAATTTCTATGGAGGTTGAGATCCTTGGATAAACAATTAGGATACAAGGCTGCTCCCGATACGGTGCTTCACGCGGATCATCAAGCGGAAGTCGAATCGGCGGCGCAGACTGACGTTCCTTCGGAGCCGGCTACATGGAAAGATTATTTCGCCCTGACCAAGCCGGGGATTATATTTTCTAATCTGATTACCGCTTTCGGCGGATTTTGGATCGCATCGGCGGGAAACTTTACGATAGACTGGTTTTTCCTGATGATTTTCACCCTGGTCGGCACGGCGCTTGTCATGGCTTCGGGAACGGTGCTTAACAACTACCTGGACCGCGATATGGACGCCAAAATGGAACGGACGAAGAAGCGGGCTACCGTAAGCGGCAAAATCAAGCCGTCCGTGGTGCTCGGCTACGGGATTATTCTCGGCATCGCGGGTATTGCCCTGTTGTTTGTCGCCGTGAACCCGTTAAGTTCTCTTCTCGGTTTGACCGGTCTTTTCCTGTATGTGTGGGTTTACACGGCTATTTTCAAACGTACTTCCGTATGGAGCACGTTCGCGGGAAGCTTTTCCGGAGCGGTTCCGCCCGTGATCGGTTACTGCGCCGTTTCAGGCAAGCTCGATATGACCGGGCTCATCCTGTTCCTCATCATGTTCCTGTGGCAACCGCCGCACTTCTGGGCGCTTGGAATCCGCAGGAAGGAAGAATACCGTGCAGCCGGTTATCCGCTGCTGCCTGTCGTGAAAGGCAACTACGTCACCAAAGTAAGCATGATGCGTTACATCGTCCTGCTGGTGCCGGTTTCCCAGCTTCTCTTCTTCTATAGCGGAGACGCTCACGTTGGACCGCTGTATTTCTTCGCGGCGACGATTATGGGGCTGATCTGGGCCTTTATGGGCTACAAAGGATTTAAGACGAAAGATGACGACAAATGGGCCAAAGGCATGTTCATTTATTCCGTGAATTACCTGACACTGCTGTTTTTGATCATGGTGGTCGATTCGACCATTATGAACTTATAAAGTAGATTACCCAAACTTGAATCCAGATGAACAAGACATCCCATGGCGACATTGCGACATGGGATGTTTATTTAGAGGGGAGAAGTGTATTTATGGCGGGTGGATTTTGGGCAAAAAACTGGTTTAAGGTAGGTATTACCGTCGTTCTGCTTGCGATCATCGCATCGTTTGCCTACAAATTATACGGTCAGGAGCAGGCCAGCGCTTATTTGAAGGATAAGCCGGTCGGCACCGCGGCGCCTTTTGAACTGACGGATACGGAAGGCAAGAAGGTTTCTTCTTCCGATTTGGACAACAAGGTTAAACTGGTGTATTTCTTTTTCGCAAGCTGTCCGGACGTATGTCCGATAACGACCAATTTTTTATCCAAAGTCCAGGATGAGATGAAAGCCCAGAAAGTATTTGGGGACAAAGCGGACATCGTATCGATTTCGTTTGATCCGGCCAGAGACAATCCTGCCGCCCTCAAGGAGTATGCGGTCCGCAACCGCGCCGATTTCACGGGATGGAAATTTCTGACCGGCACGGACGAACAGGCAATGGCACAGCTGGCCAAGAAGTACTCCATCGGAGTCACGAAGGACAACACGGGGAATTTCACCCATTCCAATGTCATCCTGCTGGTGGACAAAAAAGGCCAGATTCGTACGTATTACAATCCGGGCAGACCCGATCTTGATTACAAAACCATCGTGAAGGACATCAAGACGTTAAGCAAGGAATAGGCGGAACCTACAAGGCAGGAGCCGGGGGATACACAATGTATTCTTCGAGCCCTGCCTTTTCCAGTTGCTGGATCAAGTATTCCTCGGGTGTGCCTTCCACGCCCGCGTATCCGCGTCTCGTGTAAATTTGCTCGCCGTCCGGGAACAGGTCCCGGAGGCGGCCGCGGATTTTTTTGCCGGAAGAATCGTTGTCGGTAAACACATACACTTCACTCGTCCCGACTTTTTTCTTCAGCTGTTCCAGAGCTTCGGTGCCGGGAGTCCCGTATGTACAGTATATATCCACTTCACTGATGAGCAGACGCCTAAGCCTGCTGCGGTCGTTTTTTCCCTCTACAATAATGGCGATAGACATATTCCCGGTTCCTCCGTTCAAGCTCATTCCGCTTGTCTGTTCAAGGTGCAGATAAGTGTCGATATTTATTATAATGGACAGAATTCCGGCTCACAAATAGTCCGATCGGCAAAGAACGATGTGCATTTCCTGGGAAATGTCGAAACGGCAAAAAGACGGCTTGAACGCTCAAGCCGTCTTTCGCGCCTTTTGCAGGCGCTATAGGGTTAGATGAAGGTGCGCGAAATGATAACCAGCAAAATGAACAGAACGAGAATCGTTCCCGTCGAAGTCCAACCGCCATATCCGCCGACTGTTCCCATTCGTCTTCACTCCTTTATTAGAAGATCACCCGCCCCTGTATCAATGGCGCCGCGAGAAGGAATTCCTGTGCTTTTGCCCGAATCGGACGTGAAATGAGACGGACGGCTATCAGACTGCCGCGGGCTTCTGTCTCAGAACCCGGAACGGAAGCAGTGTCAGGGCGGCCATGAGGATAACGAAGGCAATGAAGTAAGGCGAGATGGAGTCGCGGAGCTTGCCCGCCACCATCGGACCGATAAAAGCGCCGATGGAGTACGCGATGGAGAGGAGCGAGAACACTCTGCCGTAACGGTTGCTGCTCGTTATTCCGGCGAGTAGGGTTGCGAGCGACGGGAAAATAAGGCCTTTGGCCATCCCGATCATAAACAGGGTGACCGTCAAAGGAAGCGGCCAGTCCACCGCGAGACCGAAGAAAAGCACCGCGAGGGCAAGAGCGCCGGAAACGGTCCGGTGGGCGGGCGGTATCCGGTTCAGGAACAGCATGCTGAGCGTAACGAGAGCGCCGAGACTGATCAGAGAGAAGAAAAGGCCGGAAGTAAGCAGCGAAGACTGGGCTGTTTTCATCAGGGGAAGCTCGAAGAACAAAATTCCTTGCGAACAGGAAATCGCCAGCGGAACGAAATAAAACATCCACGGGATTTTGTCCGCGCCCCCGGCAAGACCTCCGGAGTTGTCCGCTACCGGCGCATGAAGCTGTGCAGCCTTCCGTCCGGTGCCCTGCGAACCGGGTGACGGCGCGGCTGCTTCCGTGCCGCCGCTTCCCGGCTTGCGCGACATGGCGGCGGATACGCTTATCCCTGCGGAACCGGCCCCCGTGTGAAGCGGGGGAGCCGCGGGTTCCGGGCGCGTTTCTTTCAGCCACGGAATGGAGAGCAGCCCTGTCACGATAAGGAGCCAGCCGAGGAGGGTGAAGGAGGCCGTGAAGCCGAACTGGGCGACGAGATAGGCGCCGGCCGCGGGCGAGACGACGGAAGCGAGCGTGTGGATCAGCCCGTTTCCGGCCATAAGCTTGCTCTGGTGCACGCTGTCTTTAGCGATTTTGGCCAGCATCGACAAGCAGGCGGGAGACAGGAAGGCGAGAACGAAACCGCTGATGGAACGGATCATCAGAAGCTGCCAGGGGTCTTTAACCTGCGATTGAAAGATAAGTACGATACCTGCTACAATCAGGCTGAACACGATGAAGAGCTTGCTTCCGTATTTATCGACCCCGTATCCGGCAAGAAGATTGCCGGGGAGATGGGTGAGGGAATACATGCCCATGATCAGACCGATAAAAGAAGGCGCCGCGCCCAGGGACAGGGCGAAGGGTGTCAGGATGGGGTATTGGGCATGTAAGTCGAAGAATGCGACAAACATGAAGAAATAGAGCCATATTGCCGTTTTCATACGTAGCACACCGCCTCGTTATTTTTGCTGGCGAAACAACTTCTCGGTTCCGTTCGTCTTTTCTAGATGTACGCCCCTTGTCCCGTACTTATGCTACCGTTAGCGTTCAGGCACGTAATAGGAAAGGAAGAAGGTGGCCGTATGGACCGGTTCATCGTCGCTCTGCTGGCTGCGCTCGGCGCTTTGGCCGTTATCCGGTTTCTGAAAACGAGACGGAGCGTGCAGCAGGAAACCGACCGCGAAGAACAGATTCGGCAGGAATTGAAGGAGCTCCGCAGAAAACGGGAAGAGGAATAAAAGCTTCCGCCGGGCGGAGCCGGTATTTTATTTTACAAAGGGGGATATACAAGGAAATGGATGCCTGGATAGCGTTTTTTCAGGAGCGCTGGCTGCTGATTCTCGTGGCTGTCATCGTTCTGCTCGTCGTCGTCAGTCTCGTCAAAACCGTGGTCAAGTGGCTGCTGGTTATCGCCATTGTGGGGGCGCTGGTGGTTTACGGAGCCAACTATAAGGAAACGCTGCAAAGTATCGGAAACGCCGCGTTAACCGAACTCAGCAGTCAAGCGGTCAAAGCCGTGCAGAACGAGGCGAAGGATGCCACCTACACGGCCAACCCGGACGGTACTTATACAGCCTCGACCAAAAATGTTAAAATTGTAGGAACACCCGGTTCGTCCGAAGTGTCCGTCACGTTTATGAACCAGACTTTTAAGGTTAAAGCAGAAGAAGCGGTCCGCGCATTCGTCGAGCAGGCGAAGAAGAACGCCGGCCAATAATACAAAGCGAAGTTATATGTGTGTAAAAGGAGGCCCGCCTGCCTATGTTTACCTCGTTGTTTTCCGGGGACACGACGATCAATTTCATCTCGGTTGCACTTATCCTCATCGTGATCGTTTCAGCCATTCAAGGCATCATACGCGGAGCCTCCGGTTCTGCCAAGCATCTGCTGCATATGGTCTGCGGAATTCTGATCACGGTAGTGGCCATCTATCTGGCCTGGCAGACGGCGACCCTGGTTTCGGACCCAGTCCGCAACTGGCTGAGCAGCCTTGCCATTCAAATACCCGCCCAGGAAATGCCCGTCTGGAAGCAGACGTATTACACGGCGGTTACGGCTATCCGCGACTTTGAACTGTTCCGCTTCGGCGTCCTGTTCCTGCTGGCTTATCTGATCATCCGTCAGGCTCTTTACTGGTTCGTCGATCCCGTTCTGCTCAGATGGGCGCAAAGCCGCTGGGACCGGGAAAGCAGCCCTTCCGTCATCAGCGCGGCGACAGGCGGACTGATCGGCTCCGTAACGGGCGTTTGGCGGGCCCTGCTCGTCGTAGCCGTGCTGTTTGTTTTTGTGACGCTGTTCCCGCAGGCGAAGCCCGCAGGGTATATCCAGGCTTCGTCCCTGTACCAGAAAGGCGCGCAGGAAGTCATCCAGCCGTTTACGGGCGATTTTCTGCAAAACCAGGTGCCGGTCTTCACCAGGGCCGTGGAGCAGGAATTCAGCCAGATTCTGCAGCGCAAATACGAGGTTCTGGACGCGAATATTCCGAACAATATTTCCGCGGCCGCCCAGGAAGTCACGAAGGCCGGCAAGACGGACGAGGAGAAAGCGGAGCTGCTCTATAAATGGGTCGGCAGCCGGGTCGAGTACGACTGGAACAAAGTCGAGCTTTATGAGCAGCAGCGTATCTGGAAGGAACAGACACCGGAGGATACGTTTGCGACGCGCAAAGGAGTATGCATCGACTATTCCCGTCTCTACGCCGTTATGGCCCGTTCCGTCGGTCTCGACGTGAAAGTGGTGACCGGCCTCGGGTACGACGGCCGGGGCGGATACGGTCCGCATGCCTGGAACGAGGTGTACCTGGCGGATTCCAAGAAATGGATTCCGCTCGATTCCACCTGGTTTTCCAGTGGAGGCAACTGGTTTAACCCGTCCAATTTTAATCAGACGCATATCCGTGAAGCTTAGAGGACCGCTCCCTTACGGGGGGCGGTTTTCTTTTGCCGGAACCCCAAGGGATTGATTCTCCCATTCTCTTACATTTTTCTAGCGGTACATGTCTATGGTAAACTGGTAGATAGAGCAAGGATAGAAAAGGACACAAGGAAGGAAGCAAGATGCACAACGAAGATTTTGAAAAACCGGATTCCTCTAAACGCACGCGTTTCTCTGTTCGCATTAATTTGTTCTTTTTCACGACGTTTATTTTGTTTTCCGTTCTGATCGTCCGTCTGGCCATCCTCCAGTTTGTCGAAGGAGACAGGCTCGCGGAAGAGGAGAACTCGGCCACCAACCGGGAAACTCCCATCCCGCCGATCCGGGGCAATATTTATGATTCCAACAGCTACCCCATTGCCTATACGATTCCGGTCCAGTCTGTCTTTTTCCGGATTGAATCGGGGCAGAACAATAAGGAAGAGGTAATCGGTCTCGCCCGTAAGCTTGCGGACGTTTTCCAGCAGTACGGTTCCAAGACGGCCAAACCTTTGACGCCCGAGGAAATCGTAGAGCTGATGGACGTAGGCTACGATATCAACCAGCAGCAGACGAAGGCGCCGAGCTATTACTCCATTCCGAGAAGGATCAAAGCCGATCTGACGAAGGAAGAGGTCTCCTATTTGCTGGAGCACCGGGATGAATTCAAATGGATCGAAGTGATGGAAGAGAGCATCCGGACCTACGACCAGGATAAAATCGCCGTTCAACTGACCGGATACATGCGGCAGTTTTCGACTGCGAGGGAATCCAAATACGGGCTCAGCTTTTATAAAAACAAAGAAAACACGACCGAATATCTCGATACGGAAGACGTCGGCTATGACGGGCTTGAGCTGATGTATCAGGAAGAACTGCGCGGCAAGAACGGCTATAAGAAATATCCCGTGAACTCCTCGCAGAAAATTATCGGGCCCGTGTCTATCACGAAGCCCGAAAAAGGCAACAACCTGTACTTGACGATTCACAAGGACATCCAGAACCGCACGGAACAGAAAATTATGGATCATCTGGCTTACTTGCGTCAGCCGAAATCGAGCTCCTACGGTTATTCGCCCAATGCCCGTTCGGGTTACGCCGTCGCCATGGAAGTCGATACGGGACGTGTCGTCGCCATGGCCAGCATGCCGGATTACGATCCCAACCTATGGACCGGCGGGATTAAGACGACGGAGTACAAAAAAATCCAGCCGTTCGTCAACAACGGGACGATTACGACGGCCTATCCGGATTATCCGGAGAACGAGCTGAAAAAGCACGCCAATTCCATCGTGTACGTGGGCTCGACGATTAAACCGCTGACTGTGCTTGCCGGTCTTAAAGAAGGCTTTTTCGGCGTGAACGATTATTATAACGACAGAGGCTCTTATTCGTTCGGTAAAAAGGGATCGCAAAGCACGATCTGGAACTCCGGCCGCAAAGCGTTCGGCCCGATCAATGCCGCCGATGCGATTAAGCACTCCTCCAACACGTTTATGTCCGCATTGGTCGGGGAACGGCTGTATTTCGACCGGGAAGACGGGCTGAAGGTGTGGGACGATTACTTGAAGCGGTTCGGCCTCGTCGTGTCTACGGAAAGCGGCCTTCCGAACGAGTATGCGGGCTCCAACGAGTCGCTCGCCAACGCGAAGCTCGACAGCAAGCAGTCCGCGCTCGTTTACGCTTCCTGGGGGCAGAACGAGAAGTCGACCACGCTGCAGCTCGCCCAGCATGCTGCCATGCTCGCCAGCCGGGGCAAACGGATGAAGCCGTTGTTCGTGGACCGCATCACGACCTACGAAGGCGAAACCATCAAGAAGTTCGATCCCGTTGTGCTCAGCGAGGAAACTTCGTTCAAGCCCCAGTACTGGGACACGATTTTCAAAGGCATGAAGGAAGTCAGCAAGCAGGGCTTCGACGGCGTCAACTACACCGTAGCCGCCAAAACGGGTACGTCCACGCAGCAGATCGGCTCCAAAGAGGTGGACAACGCCGTATTTATCGCGTTCGCTCCGGCCGATAAGCCGAAGCTTGCCGTTGCGGTCGTCGTCCCGGAAGGGGGCTACGGCTCCTACGGTGCCGCTCCGATCGCGAGGGAAATGTTCGACGCATACGACGAATATATCGGCCTGAACGGCACCCCGCGCGGACCGGCTAACGGCAAGACGGACGGCGCAGCTAAGAACTAGGCCGGGACACCGCGTGCAGTCTCCTCACCTGGGGCTCCGCGTGACGGTGGACGCCCGCCGGGCGGGAGTCTGTGTGGGGAGACGAACTCCCCGGACACGGAGAGCGCGGGAGCTTGCCGTGTCGGCGGAGGCTGCTGCCCGCACGGGTACAGCCGGGCCGGCGGGCAAAACCGTCGGCATGACCGGCCGCCAGACAATATCGCCAAACCGGGCACTTGTTCATATTTGTCACTTCTAAACGGGAAGGGACATAAACTGAGAGCAGGGAACCCGGTTTTTTTTTGCTTCAAAAGTTGCCTAATGCCAACAATTATGTATAAAGGAAAAGGGGCGGTGGATATGAAAAAACGGAGGCTGGCTTCATCTGTTAAACGCCTTATGTGGGTTATTGCCTTTTTGTAAACGAGGGCTGCCCGCAGTCCCCGGAAAAAGGCGGAGACGCTTCTATTCCAAGGAATTTGAAGCGTCTCCGGCGAGCTTAAAAAGCCGCGGTTAAAGGGGGCCGCGAGTTTTCATTTTCAGAAAGGCGACCGGGTGTGCTATACTAGTTTATCGAATAACAACAAGACTAGTTGTAGCTTTAGTGGAGGTGTGAATCACTCGTGTGTGGTATCACCGGTATTATGTATTTTGAAGATAGAGAGCCATCCGTATCCATGCTTCAGCAGATGACGGACGTGATTCATCACCGCGGCCCGAACGACTCGGGCTTCTGGACAGAGAATCGGATCGGGCTCGGGTTCCGACGACTGTCGATTATCGATATTGCGGAGGGCCATCAGCCGCTTTGCAACGAAGACGAATCCGTTTGGATCATTTTTAACGGGGAAATTTACAATTATAAATCTTTGCGGAGCATGCTGCAGGACCGCGGCCATGTTTTCCGGACGAACAGCGATACCGAAGTCATCGTCCACTTGTACGAAGAATTCGGCGAAGAATGCGTGAAGCATCTTCGCGGCATGTTCGGTTTTGCCATCTGGGACCGCCGCAAGAAGCAGCTCTTCGCCGCCCGTGATCATTTCGGCATCAAACCTTTTTATTATCAGTACAACGACCGGCAGCTGCTGTTCGGTTCCGAGATCAAAAGCCTTGTCGCATCGGGAAGCGTAAGTCCGTCCATTCGGACCGAGAGCCTGATGAACTACTTGACGTTCCAATACGTCCCTGAACCGAACACGATGTTCGAGGGGATTCAGAAACTGCCGCCGGCGCACTACATAAAAGCGTCCTTCGACGGCGAAATGTCGATTCACCGCTATTGGGATCCGATGTTCGATCCGGTGGACCGCCCCTTCGGGGAATATGTGGAGCAAATCCGCGAAACGCTCAAAGATTCCGTCGTCCATCACATGGTCAGCGACGTGGAGCGCGGCTGCTTCCTGTCCAGCGGAATCGACTCGACCGCGATTGCGGCTCATATGCGCCAGATCGAGCCTATCCGGACGTTCTCCGTCGGTTTCGAAGGTCCGAACAACGAGACCCTGATCGCGGCCGAAACGGCCAAAGCGCTCGGTACGGAGCACTACTCCAAGATCATCACGCGCGAAGATTTCTTCAACACGCTGCCGAAAGCCGTCTGGCATCAGGACGAGCCTGTTGCCGACCCTTCGGCCATCGCGCTCTATCACGTGGCTCAGCTTGCCCGTGAGCACGTTACCGTGACGCTGTCGGGCGAAGGCGCGGACGAGCTGTTCGGCGGCTACCGGATCTACCGGGAGCCTCTGTCGCTGGCTCCGCTGGAGAGCCTGCCGCTTTCCGTACGCCGCATGCTTCACCGGCTGGTGAAAATGCTGCCCGCCGGCATGAAGGGCCGCAACTACCTGCTTCGCGGAACGACTCCGCTGGAGGAGCGTTTCCTCGGCAACGCGAAAATTTTCACCGAGGATATGAAGGCGGAAGTGCTGCGCGTGGACAGCGAGATGTTCAAGCAGTATCAGAATCCGTTCCAGATTGCCGCCCAATATTACGACAAGACGAAGCATCAGGATCCCGTGACGCGGATGCAGTACATCGACATGAACCTGTGGATGCCGGGCGACATCCTGATGAAAGCGGACAAAATGACGATGGCCCATTCCCTGGAGCTGCGCGTTCCTCTGCTCGACAAGGAACTGTTCGAGGTTGCCCGCCGCATCCCGACGAAATACCGGATCGCCGAAGGAACCACGAAGCATATCTTCCGCAAAGCGATGGAAGGCATCGTGCCGGATTTCATCCTGAACCGTCCGAAGCTCGGATTCCCGGTTCCGCTGCGCGACTGGCTCAAAGGGCCGACGGGCTCCACCATGGTGGAGCAGATTAAAGCGAGCGGCATCGAAGACTATGTAAAAATCGACGCGGTCGAAAGAATGGCCAAGCTCCATCAGGACGGACAGGGCGATTATGCACGCCGTCTGTGGACCATTTACATGTTCGCTCTCTGGCACGCGACCTACATGGAAGAAACCACGAAGAAAACCGTAGCCGCGTTCTGACATAAAAGTTTCGTTTAGCTCCAGATTCCCCTACAGGGAGTCTGGGGCAATACTTACGAAGCGGCTTTCCTAAAGGAAAGCTTGGAGGAGGAAACATTTTGAGTCAATATAAGCTGGTAGCATTGGATATGGACGGCACGCTGCTTAACGAAGAAAAGCAGGTTTCCCCGGCGAACCGGGAAGCGATTTACGCGGCTCTGGAAGCGGGAGTCACCGTTATTTTCTCGACCGGGCGCGGCGTGCAAAGCGCCCTTCCTTATGCGGAAGAGCTCAAGCTGGAAACCCCGATTGTTTCCGTTAACGGAAGCGAAGTCTGGAAAGCTCCGCACGACCTTCTGAAACGTACGCTGCTTGATTTGGATCTGGTCAAACGGATGTACGACCTGGCGATTGAGCACGATACCTGGTATTGGGCTTATTCGGTCGAGGGCATGTACAACCGGGATAACTGGGCGGAAGATATCACCAAACCCGAGTGGCTCAAATTTGGCTTTTACACGGAAAATAAAGAAAGCCTGGAGATCATCCGCGGAGAGCTGGCCCGCTGGGGAGAGCTTGAAATCACGAACTCCCATCCGGACAATCTCGAGCTGAACCCCAAAGGAATCAGCAAAGCGAGCGGCATCGAAGAAGTCTGCAAGCTTCTCGGCATCGAGATGTCGCAGGTCATCGCCATGGGCGACAGCGAGAACGACATCGCGATGATCCGCGCGGCGGGTCTGGGCGTAGCGATGGGCAATGCCCAGGACGGCGTGAAGCGTATCGCCGACCTTGTTACGGTTACCAACGACGAGGACGGGGTCGCCAAAATCATTCAGGAATACGTGCTGGACCCGTTATCCGCCCGTTAAGATAACCGCGGACGTTTTTCGGGAAGAAAGGATGAGAAGACATGGCTATTTTGGGATGGATCCTCATTATTTTGCTGTTTGCCGTCGGGATGCTGGGTGCGATTTTTCCTATTCTTCCGGGCGCGCTCGCTATTTTCGGAGCCTTTTTCGTCTACGGGTTTTTCTTCAGCTTTGAACCTTTCGGCTTCTGGTTCTGGCTGATCCAATCGGCGATCGTTATCGCCATCACTATCGCCGACTATCTCGTGAGTGCGTTCGGCGTCAAGAAATTCGGCGGTTCCAAGGCGTCCGTATGGGGAAGCACGATCGGTCTGCTCGCCGGTCCGTTCGTCATACCGGCTTTCGGGCTTATCCTGGGGCCTTTTATAGGCGCTGTGCTGGGCGAACTGATCCATGGCTCGAACCTTAAGCACTCCGCCCAGGTCGGGGTAGGATCGGTTCTCGGTTTCTTCTCCAGCGTTGTCGTCAAAGTCGTTCTTCAACTGCTGATGATCATTCTGTTTATCATTTGGATTTAACCCGTTCAGGGATACCCGTCAAAAAAGGCGGACTGCGGAAGCGCGCGGAATACGCCTTATCTCTCCTTTGGAAAGGAAGACCGAAATGATTAAAGTAACCGTGTGGAATGAAAACGTGCATGAGAAAACGAATGCCAAAGTAGCCGAAGTATATCCGGAAGGCATCCACGGAGCGATTGCGGCGGGGATTGCGGGAGACTCCTTCCAGATCCGGACCGCAACGCAGGAACAGCCCGAGCACGGGCTTACGCAGGAGGTTCTGGATGACACGGACGTTCTGATCTGGTGGGGACACAAAGCTCACGGCGAAGTCGCCGATGAAATCGTGAACCGCGTACACCAACGCGTATTGGACGGCATGGGACTTGTCGTACTGCACTCCGGTCATTTCTCGAAAATTTTCAAAAAGCTGATGGGCACTTCCTGCGATTTGAAATGGCGCGAAGCCGGCGAGAAAGAACGCCTGTGGGTCGTGGATCCTTCCCATCCGATCGCCGAAGGCATCGGGCAATATTTCGAGCTGGAGCAGGAAGAAATGTACGGGGAGCATTTTGATATTCCCGCGCCGGACGAGCTGGTCTTCGTCAGCTGGTTCGAAGGCGGAGAAGTATTCCGCAGCGGCTGCACCTATCACCGCGGGCAGGGCCGGATTTTCTATTTCCGTCCCGGTCATGAAACGTATCCGACCTATTACAACGAGAACGTTCTGAAAGTCATTACAAACGGCGTGAAATGGGCGGCTCCGGTACGTACGGCCAAGCCGGTTTACGGGAACGCGCAGCCTTTGGAGAAGCTTCAGGCGAAGTAAAACGGCGTCAGCCGATCACGTCCGGAAAAGGATCTCCTTTTCCGGTCTTATTATGTATGGGGAGAAGGAACGACATTGTCTAAGGATTCGCTAGTCAAAGGCACTCTGATCTTGACGGTCGCGGCTTTGATTGCCCGCTTTCTCGGTGTATTTCAGCGTTTTCCGCTCGTTTATATGCTGGGGAACGAGGGAATGGCGAGTTATGCGATCGCTTTTAATCTCTACAGCAATCTGCTGGTTATCGCAACGGCGGGCATTCCGAGTGCCCTGAGCAAAATGATTTCCGAGCGGACCGCGCTCGGGCGGATGGATGAAGCGAACCGGATCTACAAAGCCGCGTTGATATTCGCGGCCTTGGCCGGCGTTGTCATGTGCGCGATCCTGTTCCTTCTGGCTCCGCATTATGCGGAATCGTCCGGTGATCCTCATGCCACGCTGGCTACGCTGGCCATCGCTCCGGCGCTGCTGTTTTTCCCGCTGATCGCCATCATGCGCGGTTATTTCCAGGGCCGCCAGAGAATGATGCCCAACGGCATCTCGCAGGTGATCGAGCAGATCGTCCGTCTGATTACGGCGGTGGGGCTGGCTTATCTGCTGCTGGGCGTCTCGCTCGACTGGGCCGTGGCGGGGGCGTCCTTCGGCGGTGTAACCGGCGGAATCGCAGCCTTGGCCGTCATGCTGTATTACGCGCTTAAGCTGCGTAAAGAAGACAGGGGGACGTTGCCGGTTTCCGAACCCGTATATACGGAAACCGGTCAAAGCCGCCCATCGGGAGAAAAGATCCGTTACGGGCAAATTTACGGCCAATTGCTCAGATTGTCCATTCCGATCGTTATTTTTTCGATTACGGTGACGCTGATTTATAACATTGACTCTTCCACCATTATTCCGCTTCTGCGGGATCAGATCGGCGAAGCCAAAGCCAAGGATATCGTCGGTATCCTCGGCGGGCAGGCCCAATCGCTTGCGGGGCTGCCGATCGTG
This sequence comes from Paenibacillus sp. JNUCC 35, assembly GCF_058269095.1. NCBI lineage: Bacteria > Bacillati > Bacillota > Bacilli > Caryophanales > Paenibacillaceae > Paenibacillus > Paenibacillus sp. JNUCC 35. Next base: position 1,371,126 of record NZ_CM177771.1, read on the forward strand.
CTGGCGATCGCGCTCAGCCAGTCGGTCGTCCCCATTATTTCGGGTGCCTACTCCCGCCGGGACTTGGAACTGGTCCGCAACCAGTCCTCCCGCGTGATGCAGCTCGCTATCCTGTCCGGCCTGCCCATGGTTCTGGCGATCTGTACGGCGGCACGCCCGCTTTCGGGCATGTTCGACTACGGCGGCACTCCGACAGGCTACGAGTACGGCCCTCCGATGATCGCCATGATGACCGCGGGAGCGATGTTCCAGATCATCATGCAGACGTCGGGCGCCGTCCTGATGGGCATGGGCAAAATGCGCGCGCTCGTGTCCAGTGTCGTTTTCGGCATAGCCGTAAAGTTGCTCGGCAACCTGATTCTATCGCCGTGGCTCGGCATTTACGGCATTCTGGCGTCGACGATGCTCTGCTTCATCGTCATGTCCGCCTTTAACCTGGCCGTGATGCGCAATGTGGTTACCTTCCGCATCATGGCTCCGCGCCGCTGGACCGGCCTGATCGTCACGACGGCTGTCGTCGTGGTGATCGGCGTGTTCGCGGAGCGGCTGCTCTTCGAGCATCTCCACTTGTTCCCGTGGAGAGTCGTGAACGCAACCGTCAACGCCGTCCTGATCGGCGCCTTGGCTTGCGTGCTCTATGTCATCCTTCTGTTTGTCACGAAAGTGGTCACGAAGGATGACATCAAGACCTTCCCCGCGCCGCTGCAGAAGCTTTATGCCAAGGCGGGCCGCGTGCTCGGCCGGGGATAAAGCTCCCGCGGGGCGGCCGCAAGGACCGGCGCCGCCGGACCAACCCATAAAAACGCCCGATGTGCCTCTGCATAAGCAGAAGGGACGCCGGGCGTTTTTTAGTCCCCTTTCAACTGAGTGGACGCGAGGGCGGCCAGTTGAATTTTATGGAGGCCGAAGCAGCATTCGGCGCTCATCTCGAACAAAGCGGGGACGTCGATGTCCCCGAAGTAGCCCGTCACGCTCCCGGCATACGCGGGGAACCAGTCCCCGGGCTCGGGAGCCGTCAACGGGACGTCCTTCCACGTGCGTTCGAGCTCCGGACTGTAGATGCCCGCGGCTCCGGCCTTCAGTTCGCAGCCTTCCAGCTTCGGGCCCGCTGCGCTGACTCCGGGGGCGTCCTTGCGGATGCGGGAGAACAAATGCGGCCAGTAGTCCGCACGTGAGCCGGTGTGCGGCTGTGCGGAAGCGAAAAGCACCACGCCTTGGTGGACCGCCGGAATGCCGAACAAGATGGCGTACAGCGTTTTTCCGAATCCGATCCGTTCCTTGATATCCGTGAAGTTCTCCAATATTTCTCCGGCCAAATTCAGGCGGTCTGCGGACTTGTGCATAGGATCTTTGTGCAGGGCGAAGGGAAAGAAAACCTGATTCAGCTGAAGGAGCGCCTGGGCTTGAAATTCCGCCGTTTCCATAACATGCGTAATGAAATACTGCTGTTTGACTACACGGCTTTCTATAAAATGTTGTTCATTTACGATTAGGGAGACCGTTAGCAGCACCGGATCGTGAACCGCCCAGAATTCCTCCCAGACGGGCCTCATAAAAACGGACACCCCGAAGGCCGGGAGCAGATGAAACAGAGGCTCGCCGGACCGCTTCGACTCCTCGTAGAGCAGCAGCTGCGGGTAAGCGTCCCCGAATATGAGCGCATTCGCTCTCTCCAGAAAAGCGAAAAGAGCTTCGCGTCCCGGACGTTTCAGCAGGGCGGGAAGAAACTCCCCTTCCAGGTCCGTCATGTTCCAGCCGCCGTTGCGGGAGACCATATGGGCGAGAAGGGCCCAATGAAGCTCGGGATGCTGCTCATACAGGTTCCAGTAAGCCCGGGTGCGGGTTACGTTGTTCCGGTTTTTCCGCTGCGTATCGAGGCGGATGCGTTCCACGAGCCGCCGCTCCTGCGCGGACAGGGAAAACTCCGGAGCCGGCGGGCTTACGGGCAGTACCGCGAGGTCCTTCCATGTCCTGCGCAATCTTTTGACACTGTCTTTGCCCGGTACAAGTTTCTGGGCACTCTGGCCCAAGTGAAACGCGGACTGCAAAGAAGCCAGTTTGCCTGATGCAAGCTGGGTAATCGTGTGCGGTACGCCCGCCAGCCAGTGTCCGATCGCTTTGAGCGGATTGTTCTCTTTGACCCCGTTGCCGTTCATGATACAGCCTCTTTTCCCCGGAATACTTTGTGAAGCAGCCGTAACGTCAATTATTAGGATGCCCGTTTTTTCCGATTTTCCATCTTCTTGCACGATATGCAAACAAATGGGCAGAGGTCCTGCTTTCCAGGAAAATTTATCGGGAATGTGAGTCTTTTTGCTTACTTGTGCGTATATAAAAGAGTTAGCAATACTTGGGAGATGGAAAGGAGCCGGAGAAATGAAAGTGAATAACTGGAAGAAGGTTGTGTGCGGGGGGACAGGCGCGCTCATGATCGTCCTTACGGGTTGCGAATCCGTAGGAGGTCTTGATGTGAATAAGGCGCTGGTCAACCAGTACGCCGTCAAATCGGCGGAATCGCAGGAGTCACTCAAGTTTGAACTTCTGACGGGAGATCTGGCCGGGCTGCCGCCCGAGGCGCAGAAGCTGGTAGGCCTGTTTAAAGAAGTGACGATCAAGTTTACGGAGGAGAAGATCCAAGATCCCCGGAACGCATCGATGAAAGGCGAATTTACATACGGCAAGGGAAGCATCCCTTTCGAGCTGTCCCTTCAGAACGAAGATATTATTATCCGCATCGAAGGCGTAAGCAAGCCGATTTACATTCGCAACGCGCAGACAGGTCCGCTTAACGGAGGCTTACTTGTACCGGGCCAGAAGAGCATCCAGGAGCTTCAGAAGGTGATCGAGGACAAACTTCCGACACTTGCGTCGTTCTTCATCGGCCATGCGCCGAATCCGAAGACGATCGGGGTTACGTCCGTTTCAGAGAAAGTGAACGATGAGACGGTTTCCCTGCAAAAACTTCATGCCGAAATTAAAGGCAGCGAAGCGCTCGGTCTGGTCAAAACCTTCCTGCAGAACATCGCCGCAGATGAGAAAGGCCTGAAGGAATTCCTCGGCACCGTATTCGACGTATTCGGGCCGATCGCCAAAGAAGCCGCCGCACAAGCGGGCGAGGAGAACAAGCTGCTGGATGCTTATCTGTCCAACAAAACGCTAGCGGTCGAAACGATGTATACCGCCGTACAAACCGGGCTGAAGGATGTTCTGGCAAGCTATGACGAAACGACCGACAAGCTGGTGAACGGTCCCGGCAATGAGCCGATCCGCGACATTCTGAGCGACCGCTCGTCCGTAAACGTGGACTTGTATGTGGACAGCTCCCAGCAAATCCGCAAAAGCAGCGCGGGAATTACCATTCCGCTGCCTGAAGCGGAAACGGGATTGAAAGGGATCAAACTGAGCATGGCCGGAGAAAGATGGAATATTAATCAGCCCGTCACGATCAGCCCTGTCAAAGCCGAAGGAGACCGTTTCGTCTTCGATGCGGCCGATCCCGAATCGATTCCTTCTCTCGGAAGCTTCCTGAAATCGGTGGATAAAAATTCCTCGATTTACAAGCTGCTCAAAGAGGATTTCCAGATTACGAAGCGTTCCTTTACGCTGCCGCTGGACGATGAGGACATGAGTTTGTTCGGCTTTGGGGGCTACCGCAAAGGCGACGTTTCCATGGCGCCGGTGACGTACGTAGCGAATATGCTGGACGCGAAAGTGAAATGGGACGGGGAAACGAAGCAAATTACGGTAACGGATGACCTCGGCGGCCATACGATCGTGTTTACGCTGGGCAGCGCCGAAGCGCTTGTCGACGGTAAGCCGGTGACGCTGGAGCAGGCTGTCGAGCTTCACGGGGATTACACCAGCGTTCCTTTGAGATTCCTGACCGAAGCGCTGGGCGGGGAAGCGAAATGGGACAGCAAGCAGGATGCTGTTATCATTACACGTCCATAAATACGGCAGAAATTGAAGGCGGAAGCCGAATAGCATGAGCAGGGAGCGGGCTGTATACAGTCCGCTCTTTTTTTGCCCGCAATGGGTTAAAGCCGGGTGCATACGGCGATAATCCTACAAAGATGGCAAAGAGGAGATAAAATGGAAATCAGAAAATTTCAGGTATCGGATATTCGCGCCATCGTCTCGTTGTTTTATGAAACCGTTCATTCCGTGAATAAGAAAGATTATACCCAAGAGCAGCTTCATGCATGGGCATCCCAAGAGGAAGAGGAGCTCAGATTGGAATCCTGGAAGGATTCGATGAGCCGCAATATCACGTATGTCGCTCTAATTGATGGCAAAATTGTGGGTTTTTCGGATATGACCGTAAACGGATACGTGGACAGACTGTACGTGGATAAGGATTTTCAAGGAGAGGGAATAGCTTCAGCTTTAATGAACGTTCTTGAATACGAGGCAAAAAACCGGGGGGTTGCCGAACTGGAAACGGACGCGAGTATCACGGCGAAACCGTTTTTCGAACATCACGGGTTCCGGTTGGTTCGGAAGCAAAGCGTGGAACGCAGAGGGATTAAGCTGGTTAACTTTAAGATGAAGAAAGAATTAAGCCGTGACGTTTGAGAGAAAAGACCAGCAGCGCAGCTCACGCATGGCCTTAAAAATGTAGAGCCGATATCCCCGAGGGGAGTATCGGCTCTCTTATGGTGGGGCGGGAGGTTTATGTCGCCTCTCGCCTCAGTTCTCATTCTCCAATTCCCCGTCCGGAGGCGGTGCCGGTGCGTGGCCCGGCATTCTGCCTGCACGCACCAGCGCCTCCCGGAGCAGGAATTCGATGTGCCCGTTGACGCTGCGGAACTCGTCGGCTGCCCAGCGCTCCAAAGCTTGATGGAGCTTCGGATCGAGCCGCAGCGGAAAGTTCTTCTTAACAACCATGTGTCAGCTTAATAAATGGAGCTGGAGTTGATGACAGGCTGGGCGGACCTGTCGGAGACAACCGCTACGAGCAGGTTGTTGATCATCGCGGCTTTGCGCTCTTCATCCAGCTCGACGACGCCTTCCGCCTGAAGGCGGGCGATTGCCATCTGCACCATGCTGACCGCGCCTTCTACGATCTTCTCGCGTGCGGATATGATGGCGGAGGCCTGCTGGCGCTGGAGCATGGCGCTTGCAATCTCGGTGGAGTAGGCCAAGTGAGTCAGCCTGGACTCCAATACTTCAACCCCGGCTACGCTGAGACGGCTTTGCAGCTCGAGGGTGAGTTCCTTGGCAACCTCTTCGCTGTTGGCGCGCAGAGAGTAGGCTTCTCCGGCATAGGAGTCGTACGGGTATTTGGAGGCGACATGACGGAGGGCGGTTTCGCTTTGAATTTCCACGAATGCCTGGTAATTATCGACTTCGAACTTGGCTTTGGCCGTATCGACTACGCGAAAAACGACGACGGCCGCAATTTCAATGGGATTGCCGTCCACATCGTTGACTTTCAGCCGCGCGCTGTTGAAGTTGCGGACACGCAGCGATATTTTTTTGCGCTCGCTGAAAGGGATCGTTACCCAGAAGCCGCTGTCGCGGACTGTGCCGCTGTAGCGGCCGAAGAAATTGACGATCATCCCCTGGTTCGGCTGTACGACGGTAAACGAGCTGAGTACTACGCCTGCCAGCACAAACAGCAGTACGGCGGGGATAATCAGCTCCGCGGTCAGGCAGAAAATACCTGCTCCGATAAATACGACCATAGCAAGCAGGCCGACAAATCCATTGATTTTCCAGACATGACGTTCGGTCATCGCGTTCATCTCCTTTTAGACAATCAGAAAATTTTAAATATCTTTTTGATATTTATATGATATCACTTTTTACAATGTATGTAAATGGTCGAATGGACCGCATTTTTGCTGTTATTGACAGGCCCGGAGGAGCATGCTATAAGATAAACAAGTTTATCAGATTCCGATGAAGCCGGTCGGGAATGAAGGCCGGACGATTCTATTCGAGGTGATCCCCATGGAAAAAGTCCACAATGAACAAGATTTCCGGGCGGCGGTAGAGAAATCCGAAGTGACCGTTGCCGTTTTTAAAGCAACCTGGTGTAAAGACTGCCATTATATCGAGCCTTTTATGCCGGATCTGGAGAAGGCGTATGCCGGGCGCATCTCGTTCATCGAGCTGGACCGGGACGAAGTGCCCGATCTCTGCGAGGAATTGAACATTCTGGGCATTCCGAGCTTTATCGCCTTCAGCGGCGGGCAAGAGCTGATCCGTTTTGTCAGCAAGCTGCGCAAAACGCGTGAAGAGATCGAGCAGTTCCTTGACCGCGCGATCGAAGTGGGCAACGCGCTGGCCAAGTAATACAGGCACTCGGGAGACTCGTTCTCCTTTAAGTAGAACAAAAACAGCCGTTTCTTCGGGAACGGCTGTTTTTTTGTATACCGTTTCCAGCCGCGTCTTTCTGCATAATTTGCGGTCATTAGGGACTCCCTAATGATGGGCTGCGTGCCAGCCGCTTCTTTCAAGGCTTTGTAACATTTGCGAATGGAATTGGCCCCGAATAGTAGCTATAATGAATACAAGCGGCATTGCTGCTGTCGGCAGCCAAATCTCTTGCAAAAATAGCCTTATTGATTATAGAGAAGTAGGTGCATGGTATGTATAAATTAACGAAGCGGCTCTCTTTACTCACCATGATCGGCATGTTCCTGATCGTGATTATGGGCGCGCTCGTAACCAAAACCGATTCGGGTTTGGGCTGCGGTAACGAATGGCCGCTCTGCAACGGCAAGTTCGTCCCGGCCTATACGATCTCATCCGTTATCGAATACAGTCACCGGGCGGTGACGGGCCTTGTGGGTCTGCTGCTACTCGCCACATTTATTCTTGTTTTCAAAACGGTCAGCCGTAAGGACGCGAAGTATTTCGTAGCGGGTGCGGGCTTCTTCACCGTGCTGCAGGCGATTATGGGCGCCCTGGCCGTTGTCTTTTCGCAGTCTTCCGCGGTTATGGCGCTTCATTTCGGCCTTTCGCTGCTTGCCTTCGCCATGACGCTGCTGCTCTGGCTGACGTTCACGAAATGGGGAAACTACACGGTTTCCGTCGCCCGCACGGCGGACGGCCGCACACCGGCGCTGCCGAAAGATGCCGCTCCGATCGGCCGCGGCTTCCGCGCATTCGTCTGGTTTGTCGGCGTCTACTGTTACATCGTCGTTTATGTGGGCGCTTTTGTCCGGCATACGGAGTCTTCGGGAGGCTGCATCGGCTGGCCGCTCTGTAACGGACAGGTCGTCCCGGAACTGACGGGCGCCACCGGAATCGTATTTGTCCACCGCATCGCGGCGGTGATTATGTTCATCTTCGGACTCGCTTTGTTCTTGATCGCACGCAAGAAATACAGCCATCTTGAAAATGTGTACAAAGGCGCGGGCTGGGTGCTGGGCTTCCTGATCGCTCAAATTTTCAGCGGAGCTACCGTTACCTGGTCCTTGGGACACGATACGGCTTTCTTGTTCACCGGCATGATCCACGCGGTTCTGATCTGCGCCTTGTTCGGATGGATCAGCTACCTGTGCGTCGTGATGCTGAATGCGCGCGTACCGCTGGGCGCCGAGCAGCCGCGCAGCAAGCAGGAAAGTCCGAAGCCGGCGAAGGCTCCCGTTAACCGAAAGGAAGCCGTAACGGAATGACTTTTTGCGGTCCTGGCTGTCTCCGGCGTCCCTTCAACCCGAGAACTTGCGGTCGATTCCACGCCGCATTCAATTAGAGGAAGGAAAACGCGCTGCTTTTCACGAATGTGAAGGGCAGCCGTTTTTTTTGCCTCGAATATATTCGGGACTTGCTGCCTGGAGGAACCTGATATTCCGGTGTATGCGCGCCAACCAATGCGGGCGGTGCAGAGCGGCTTAACTGTTCCGGCGGGACTGTCCGGGCCCAACGGTGACGACTCCCGTTTTTCGAAAAAGGCTCATTTAGGGTAATCCAAAAGTAGACGCCCCGGAAGGAGCGGCCGCTTCATAGGAAGCTCCGGCCCGGCCGGACCTGAATGTATGGATCGCGGAGACGGAGCTCATACTGAAAAAAATAAGGAAATGAGTGAAAGCTATGCTAAGAACGATTTTCAACGAGACGAAACGCGGCGAGCGCTCCGACGAGCGGCTGGAACAAGCTTTCACTTCGATCAAGCGTTATTTGACCGTCCTTCAGCAAAGCCGACATTCTTCGCCCTCCTACAGCCCCAAAAAGCTGCATAGACTCTATGTATGGTCCCAAGGGTTTCTCGATGCCTTGGATGAGCTGGAGGAAAGCAAATACTGCGCCGGTCGTTTTGCCGAGCGTGTCAAGAAGTCTTATCTCGATGAAATGCAGCCCGAGGAGCTGGACGATTACAGGCGGTATGTTTATTTTTATAAAAACGCGCTTATCCGTCTTTTTTCGGTGCTGGATAAGCTGGGGTATTTTTTGAACGATTTGTTCGACCTCAAGACGGAGACCCTCAAAACGCACTTTTCCTTTTTTACCGTATTGCGTAAAATGAGAGAGAGCGGGGTTCATCCCGCCCTGCAGCAAAAATTGTACGAACTGAAAACAGAAGCCAAACAGCCGCTTCAGGTTCTTCGCAACCAGCGGAATATGGAAATTCACTACGTGAATGTAGAGATGCTGGATGATCTGATGCTGTCCCAATCCTATTTGGGCGACCGTATCCAAGTGGAGAATATCGCGGATAATCTGGCGCAGATGGACCGCGGATACGAGATGGTTTGCATCACGATGGATCTCGTGTTCCAGTATATATCCAGGGGCAGCACAGGGGGAAACGGGGAGGAGAATCATGGCGGAGGTACGCAGAACGGCTCTCATCACGGGCAGCGCGAAAGGGCTCGGCAAAATGGCGGCGCTAACGCTGGCCAATCAAGGGTATGATATCGTTATCAATTATGTACATAGTGAAGAGGAAGCGCACGATCTGGTCAGGCACATCCAGAATACGGGCGTCCGCGCCGCCGCGATTCAAGGCGACGTCTCCCGCGGCGAGGATATCGAGCGCATCGCGGAGACGGTGGGGGAAACGATGGGCGGCGTCGATGTGCTCGTCAACAACGCCGGCCCTTTCATCCGCGAACGGAGGCTGTTCGCGGATTATACACGCGATGAGATTGATTATCTCATCAACGGCAACCTGCTCGGCGTGATCCGGCTGGATCACGCGCTGCTGCCCCACATGCGGCGTAAGCGCTGGGGCCGCATCATCCACTTCGGCTTCGGCCATGCCGCCGAAGCGCGTGCTTGGCCCCACAGGGCCGTCTACGCGGCCGCCAAGGTGGGGCTGGTTTCGTTCACGAAGACACTGGCCGAAGAAGAAGCGGCCCACGGGATCACCGTGAACATGATCTGTCCGGGCGATATCCGCGGAGCCAACAAGGAGAAGCGGATCGAGGAAGTGGAGAACTGCACCGACGATGAAACGCCTCGGGGCAGACCCGGCACGGGCGAGGATGTCGCCCGGGTGTTGTCCTTCCTATGCGACCCGAAGTCGGATTTCCTGACGGGGAACATCATGGAAGTGAACGGCGGCCTCGATCCGATCCAGACGCTGCCGATGCTGAAGCAGGGAAGGTAAGCAGCACCGGCTTCGCACCCATAAGCCATAAAAAAAACCGGCCCCAAGGGCCGGTCTTTTTTATTAGAATACTTGAACAACCTCGACAACGCCTTCTACTTCTTCGACAAGCGCACGCTCGATACCGGCTTTCAGCGTAATTGTGGAGCTCGGGCAGCTTCCGCATGCACCCATCAGCTTCAGTTTTACGATACCGTCTTCCACGTCCACCAGTTCCACGTCACCGCCATCACGCTGCAGGAACGGGCGAAGCTTATCTAGAACCTCAAGTACTTCATCATACATGGTTGCACTTTGGGTATTTTCAGTCATTTCAATCGACTCCTTTCTTATTTTATTATAGTACATTTCGGGAAAAAAAAATATCCCCCGCATAGAAAGGGGCGGCCGGACGTTCGGGCCGGCCATTTATTTTTTTTCAAAAAAACACTTCTTATTCCTTGGCATATGTTATATAATACAAATCATATAAAAGGAGAACTGTATTATAACATTCAAAAGCGGAGAGGATTGAGTCACGATGAACGAGAATAACGATTGCTTCCACTGTTATGGAGATGGGGAAACGGAGTGTCAAAGCTGTTCCGGTGAAGGAAGCCGGGGAGACCGGGGAATCTGCACGTCCTGCGGGGGAAGCGGGAAAACGGCCTGCGCGCGCTGCAGCGGAAGCGGTGTAGTGGCCGATGCGTTCGACGTTCAAGACTCGATCACCGACATTATGCGGAGCCTGTACTTCAGACCGGAGTATACCAGGGGAAGATAATGGCGTGCCGTCCGTCCGCGATCCTATGCTCAAATCTCCCCGGATGTGTTACAATACAGATAGTTTGTGAAACAGGTGGAGATCAAACATGAGACCTATCATTGAGTTTTGCGCAAGCAATATGCATCACGGTACGGACGCCGTCATGAAGAAGCTGGAGGACAACCCGGATTACGATGTCATCGAATACGGATGTCTGGGAAACTGCGGGGAATGTTACCTTTTTCCTTTTGCCATGGTGAACGGTGAAATCGTAGCGGCGGAGACAGCCGACAAGCTGTTTGACGAAATTTCCAGAAAAATAAAGGAAGTCGAAGAGATGTTCGATCTGTTCGGCGACTGAATAACAAAAAGCCCGGTCTGCACAATGTCTGCAAACCGGGCTTTTTTTTGCTTTTCTAGCCCCAGTGGTGTTTGGACATCCACAGGACTCCGTTTTTCAAGACACGCGGAACCATGCCTGTCATAACGGTTTTCTTGCCCATCAGGCCGAAACCTGTCTTCTTGCCGAGGGAGCCGAGAACCCCTTTGAGCTTGATCTGGCCTAGCTTAGGCGTTTCGTTCTTCCACAGAGCCTGCATAACCTCGACGATCTGTTTGCCCTGCGATTCGGCCGCCTGGGCGCTCGGGGAGAACGGCAGGCTGGCGCAGTCGCCGACGACGAACACGTTCGGGTGGGACGGGATCTGATGGTACTCGTTCAGCAGCACGCGTCCGGAAGGATCTTTGTCCACCGCGAGCTGTTCGACGATCGGACTCGGCTTGATGCCGGCCGTCCAGATCGTGGCGTCCGTACGGATGATCTCTTCTTCGTTGTAGAGATCGCCGCCTTCCAGTCTTTTCAGAGAGACGTGGGAACGCATTTCGATGTCGTGGTCGAGCATCCAATCGCGTACGAATTCTTTCGCCTTGGTAGGGAAGGAGGACAGAATGCTTGCGCCGCGGTCCAGGATACGGATATTGATATCCTGCCGGCTTTCGCGAAGCTCCGCCGCCATTTCCACCCCGCTAAGGCCGCCGCCGACGATGGTAACCTGACCGTAAGGAACGACGTCATTGACACGCTGATACGTGATGCGGGTTTGCGAGAAGGTCTGAATGCCGTTGGAAAATTCCTGCGCGCCCGGAATGCCGTGGAAATTGTCCACACAGCCGAGGCCGATCACGAGGTAATCGTAGTCGAGCGGTTCTTTGTCGGCAAAGATCACCTGTTTCGTTTCCAGGTTCACTTCCGTAACCTCTCCGTATTTAAGCGATAATCTGGGATCGTTGGGATAGGCAACGCGAAGTTCCGTCTCGGCGGCCGTACCGGCAGCCAGCGCGTAGTATTCCGTCTTCAGCCCTTGAAAAGGCGAACGGTCGACCATCGTGACCGTCCAGTTGTCGGGTATTTCTTTTTCCAGAAGCTCCGTGGCTATGGTAATGCCGCCATAACCGCCTCCCAGAATAACAAACTTGTTCATGTTACATGAATCCCTTCTGCCATGGCTTTTGTTCGTTGCATCATCTTGTGTCAAAGGCTTCTAAAAGGTTCTTACCCCAATTAGTTGTAGGTTTGAACCACATTGTAGAAGGTATCCCGTTCAACCGGAACTCGTCCCGCTCCTTTAATCAGCCAGACCAGATCTTCTTTCGTGACTCCGTCCGGCGATTGAGCGCCCGCGGCGTGGGAAATGCGTTCCTTCACAATGGTTCCGTGAGCGTCAGATGCGCCGAATTGGAACGCAAGCTGAGTCACTTTGATACCCATGTTAATAAAATAGGCTTTAATATGCGGGAAATTGTCGAGCATCAAACGGCTGATCGCAATCGTTTTGAGCTCGTCGACGGCAGGCACGCGGCGGCGGATACCCGCGCTCGCGCTGGCCGGCTGGATCGAATTCGGGATGAACACGAGGAATCCTTCGGTTTCATCCTGCAGATCGCGCAGCAGGGCCATGTGCTCGACACGCTCTTCAAGCGTCTCGATCGAGCCGTAAAGCATCGTCGCATGCGTCTTCATGCCGAGCTCGTGAGCCGAACGATGGACATCCAGCCACTGGTTCGTGTCGGCTTTCTCGACTCTCATCTTCTTGCGGTAGCGCTCGGTCAAAATCTCGGCTCCGCCGCCGGGCAGCGTATCGAGACCTACATCCATCAGGGTGCGGAGCACCTCTTTGTAGCTGAGTCCGCTGATTCGCGCGAAGAAGTCGATTTCGGCCGCCGTATGGGCTTTGATCGATACTTGCGGATAATGCTGTTTCAGGGTGCGCAGGGCGTCCACATAATATTGGAACGGCACATGCGGATTGTGACCCTGGCTGATGTGGAACTCGCGAATATCCGGGTGGAAATTTTCGGAGATATACGTCAGCATCTCAGAAGGCGTCAGTGTGTAGGAACCTGCCTCGCCTTCATCTCTGCGGAAATGGCAAAACGCGCAGTGTTCTTCGCATACGTTCGTAAAATACAAACTCATGTTTTGTACAAAATACACGTTTTTGCCGTTCTTGCGCAGGTTGACCTTATTGGCTAATTGACCAATGGTCAACAAATCGTCCGATTGGTACAAAAACAGGCCGTCCTCCCGCGAAAGACGTTCTCCGTTCTCAACCTTTTCTGCAATTTCCGCCATGCGGCGGTCAGGACTGTCTATAATGACATTCACTAGTATACCCTCCCCGTCGGATCTTTTGAATCCATCCTGTGTAAATTTTTCACCGTACGTTCAAAATCAAGTGAACCTCTACAAAGAAGCATATCCCGTCAACCGTATAACGTCGGCTGCAGGATTCCATACTAAAAAAAGCGATAAAAGTCCGGTTTCATCCCTCCTATTATAAACCTGTCATCCCAAAGGGGCAATAAGGATAAAGCTTGCAGCTCTTCCAGGGCGGCCTGATTCGCCGCCTCTGTACCGGTTTGCCGGTAAATATATTCGCAGACCCGGACAAAAACTGGTAAAAAGGTCTTTATTATCCTTCGGGGTTTGATGTACACTGAAATGGTGATCTTTTTTTGGATAGGATGGTAGGTACATATGCAGCAATCGGAGGAGTGGGAATGCAGACAGAAGCTTGACGTCAGAATCGAGCAACTGCGGTCCCAGATGGTAGAGAACGGGATGAAATACGGATTCCTGCACCCGAGTGTACAGCACGACAGCAGAAGACTCGACAAACTTATACTGCGGTACTACCAGCTGGAGCGGGGAGAGTCACCTCTTGAGACGAAGCTTGAATAGGAGTATACTATAGGAAGATAAGTGGATTACTAAAAGACTGCTTTCAGGAGTCGGGCGCTGGACTAAGGCCGCTCCGTACAAGGAGGTTTATTTATATGAGTCTGATCAAGATCAGTGAAGAGGCAACGGACAAAATCAAGGAAATGCTCGCGGCCGAGGAAACACCGGATCTTTTTCTGCGCGTCGGTGTCAAAGAAGGCGGATGCAGCGGTTTTTCGTACGGTATGGGTTTCGACAACGACCAGAAGGAAGAAGATAAGGTTCTGGATTTCAGCGGCTTGAAAGTGGTCGTGGACCCGGAAAGCGCGAAATACCTGTATGGCGTCGAGATTGACTACAAGGATGCGGGCATGGGCGGAGGTTTCACGATCGACAATCCCAATGCGGTAGCATCTTGCGGCTGCGGCGCTTCTTTCAAGGTGAAAGGCGAAGAGGGCAAGGCGGAGAAGTGCGACGACTAAGCCGGTTAAGAGAGAGAACCCCAGGGCGGTTTACGTCCCTGCGGTTCTTTTCTTTTGCTTCAGGGAGCATGAGAGCCCGGAAAAATAAAAACCTGCGAGATGCGCCCGAAGGCTGCCATCTAGCAGGTTTCTTTTGTGGAATTCAATAGTTTAAGATGTGAAATGAAAGCAGAGCGAACCAGCCCTATGATTGGGGCAGAGCTTCCGGTTCAAGCACCGAAGTGCAGCGAGGACAACGGGTTGCCTTCGCGGCGATTTCCGAAATGCAGTAAGGGCACTCCTTCGTCGGCTCGGACTTGACTTCCTCTTGAGGTTCTTCTTTTCTGCGCAGCTTGTTCATCTGGCGGATCATCAGGAAAATGACGGCCGAAACGATGATAAAATCAATGATGTTATTGATAAAGGCTCCGTAATTGATCGTGACGCCGCCTGACAGAGGAAGTTTTAAATTCTTGAAATCCATCTTGCCGAGCAGCAAACCGATCGGGGGCATAAGAATATCGTTGACGAGCGAGGTCACGATTTTATTGAAAGCGGCCCCTATGATAACGCCGACCGCAAGGTCCACAACGTTGCCGCGCATAATAAACTTTTTGAATTCGCCGATGATTTGAATTTTTTTAGGTTGATTTTCCAAGTCCAATACAGCCTCCCTTTTACCCTCCTAGTCTATCAGAGGGGGCACCAGGGAATCAATATGCAATTAATAGAGAATGCGTTTGAGAACGCGCGTGTTTTCCCCGTACTTCATTTTCATCTGCTTGGACTGTTCCAGCATGTACGCATACAGTTCCTTCAAACGGAGCTTCTGCGGCCGGATGGTCTCTTTCACTTCTCCGTTGACTACGATGTCGTAGACGATCATGACTCACTTCTCCTTTCGCTTACTGAACCCAGTATAAACGGCCAGTATTAAATCTACGTTAAATGAGATCGTCCATCCTGTGAAATTTACAGGTCCCAAAAGGGAGTAGGGACGACAACTACGTTCAATATATGCGAAAGGAGTCGGATTATTCCCGTTATATGGGAAATCGGTGTGGAGATTTAAATAAATCCGCAAATGAAGCTTCATGAATTCTGTTGATGGAGGGACAAGTTCCGATTATTTGTTTTTATCACGGTAAAGTAAAAAAAGGTGTGTATAACTTTGTCCACATCATCCACCTACAAAACTCGCCATTATTAGAGTCTATTCACAAATTACCCACAAGATATGCACATGGGATTGTGGATAACAGAACGATTGTTCTAATTTTTGGCGCATGGTAATATAATGACAAGTTAAGCAGGAAAGGTGGTTGGTATGAGACAGATTAGCGACGAGACCCTCGTTGAATCGTATTTCAAAGCCCTTGACCTTGAACTGGAATCGGAATTTGTCGATCTACTACTAGGCGAAATTAACCGGAGACATATTGTGCTGGAAGCTTATCATAGCGACGAAGCTGCGCTTGCGTAGCTTCTTTTTTTGTCCGCCGGTCAATATAGAAGATTGAAGATCAAGTTAAGCTCTCAGAAACGGCCAGCACCGAGCTTGCGCCGCATGCCTCGCAATAAAGCATATGCAGACATTCGCTCCGCGTGACATCCGGGTATCCGTTGGTCATGGAGATATCTTCGATCGGCCGGTAAGGTGAGTAGGGGCCGAAATAATCGTTAACCCGTCCGCAGTCGGACGCGCTGCCGCTTCCGCAGTGCGGACAGACGGCGCTGAGCACGTCCATTCCGTTGCAAACGGTGCAGAAAGTAGACAAAAGGCATTCCTCCTCAATCGGCTCGCGGGTTCGCGGCGTCAAAGTTAGAATGCCCTTCGTGCTTTATTTTCATTTGTAAGAGTCGGCCTGCGGCTCTTGCATCAGAACTTCATGTTGCTGCTGTGTCCCGGTGAAAGTTTGGCGGACGGGTCCAGATAAACTTTCGCGTTGTTGACGGCGGTGGGCGCTTCTCCGAAGCCCACGGCGATGAGCTTCAGCTTGCCCGGGTACGTGGTGATGTCTCCTGCCGCGAAGATGCCGGGTACGTTCGTCTCCATCCGCGAATCGACGACGATGGAGCCGTTCTCGATCTGAAGCCCCCACTCCGCGATCGGACCCAATGAAGAAACGAAACCGAAATTAACGACGACGGCATCGACGTCGAGCACCGTTTCTTCTCCTGTCTTGACATGCTTCAGGGTTACTTTGCGGATCGCATCGTCGCCTTCGAGCCCGGTGATTTCGGTCGGCGTGACGACGTTGACGCGGGAATTCATCAGCTTCTCCACGCTGTGCTCATGGGCGCGGAATTTATCCCGGCGGTGAATGAGCGTAACCTGCTCGGCGATCGGCTCCAGCATGAGCGACCAGTCGACGGCGGAATCGCCTCCCCCGCTGATAAGAACCTTCTGACCGGCGAACGAGTTCAGATCGCTGACGAAATAGTGCAGATTCGTTTTCTCGTACCGGGCAGCTTCCGGCAGTTCCAGACGGCGCGGTTCGAAGGCGCCGACGCCTCCGGTAATGATAACCGCCTTGCCCAAATGAGATTCCTTATCCGTGATAACCTCGAACAGGCGCTCCTCTTTCTTGACCACCTGCACAACTTTCTCTTCCAGACAAACGTGAATCGGAAAGTGATTCATCTGGACGGCCAGGCTGTTCACAAGCTCCTGCGCGGTCACTTTCGGAAATCCCGCTACATCGTATATATGCTTCTCCGGATACAGAGCGGCAAGCTGCCCGCCCAGTTGAGGCATACTTTCGATTAACGTAACGGAAGCCTGACGCATACCCCCGTAAAACGCCGCAAACATACCGGCCGGTCCGCCCCCGATGATGATCAGATCTTTCACTTGGTCGTGCTGAATTTCGGTTTCACTCACTACTCGGACACCTCCACTGTTCTGCACATTGCTTTCTGCTCCATTATAAACGCCCGAAATGCGGAAATAAACCAAATAGATGTATAAAGCCGAGCAAAGCGGTTGACAATCCTTCTGAAAAGCTCTTCCAAAGGCGCTTATATGGGACTAACTTCCCTTTTAACAGGTGGAAAATACTGGTTGAAAAACCTTCGTTTTTGAGGAAATTGACCCTTGCTATTTAACAGGGCACATTATATGATTGCATGAGATTGGTGCTGCATTTCCGTGAAAAATGGCGAATTTGCCTGGCTCGAAGGATAGAGAGAGAAACATTTTCACGGACATATCCGTAAGGAGATATGTGTTAATTTTCACAATGCAAGCCCTTAAAAAAGTATGGAAGTGAGAGAGAACCAATGAGTAGAGTCCCAAGGATAGTCATATTGGGCGCTGGCTACGGTGGTGTTGTAACATCTTTACGTCTTCAGAAGCTGTTAAATTATAACGAAGCGGACGTAACGCTGGTGAACAAGCATGATTATCATTATATTACGACCCATCTGCATATGCCCGCAGCCGGAACGGATAAACCTGATAATGCACGTGTCAATATTTCCTCACTGATCGATGAATTCAAGGTGGACTTCGTGAAATCGACCGTAGTTCAAATCCGCCCGGGGGAGAAGAAAGTCATCCTCGAAGACGGCACCCTGTCCTACGATTATCTGGTTATCGGTCTCGGCGGCGAGCCGGAAACGTTCGGAATCCCGGGTTTAAAAGAATATGCGATGACGATCCGCAGCATTAACAGCGTACGTCATATCCGCGAACATATCGAATACCAGTTCGCCAGGTTCAAACAGGAGCCGGACCGCAAAGAGCTGCTGACTTTCGTCGTAGGCGGCGCGGGTTTCTCCGGCATTGAATTCGTCGGGGAACTGGCGGACCGTATCCCCGAGCTGTGCAAAGAGTTCGACGTGGACCCGGCGCTTGTCCACATTTATAATATCGAAGCGGCTCCGACGGCTTTGCCCGGCTTCGATCCGGAGCTGGTGGAGTATGCGATGCGCCTGCTCACCGATAAAGGCGTCACGTTCAAAATCGCCACCGCGATCAAGGAATGCACGCCGGAAGGCGTCCTCATCGCAGGGGACGAATTCATCAAAGCGGGTACCGTCATCTGGACGGGAGGAATCCGCGGCAATCATCTCCTGGAGGATGCGGGCTTCGAAACGATGCGCGGCCGCATCAAGGTCGATGAATTCCTGCGCGCGCCGGGTTACGACAATATTTTCGTAACGGGCGACTGCTCCCTGGTGATGAATCCCGAAGGGAGGCCTTACCCGCCGACGGCTCAAATCGCGACCCAGCAGGGGGAGAACTGCGCGTTGAACCTCGTGGCTTCCATCCGCGGCAACGCATTGAAGGAATTCGCGTTCGTCAACCGCGGCACGGTAGCTTCCCTGGGCAAAGGCGAAGCCATCGGCATTGTCGGTACGAAGAAAATGAAGGGCGGTACGGCGGCTCTAATGAAGAAAGTCATCGATATGCGCTACCTGTATACGATTGGCGGTCTTCCGCTCATGGTCCGCAAAGGAAAGCTGCGCTAACCGGCTTTCCGGACAGGATGATCAAGACCGAAGCCGCCACCGGCAACCGTCCGCAAAGGGCGCGCCGGGGCGGCTTTTTTGCTGAACGGATAAGGCAGCCAGGGGAGGTGTACATACGAAATGAGACACTGCAGTGTACAAGTACGCGGGCTTTTGACCCGCAGCGAGCTGGACCGCTACAATGCGCTGATCGAAGTCGGCCACTATCTGGAGAATCAGAAGGAATACGGTCACGTGGCCGTCGTTCAGAAGGAGATCGACATACTTATCCTTCCGGCGATAGAACGGCTCAAGGAGAAGAGCCGCCAGCGTGACCGCGACACGGAGGACTATCTGCGCCGCAAGGCGGAGATGGAAGCCGAAATGAAGCGGATCGCGGAGGAAGACGACGAGGACTAAGGAGCCGCCTCGCGCCGGTCGGGTTCCGTCGGGAACGGGACATAACGCCCGCCGGTCTTCGCGAGGTTTGCGGGCACGCAACGAAGCCGAATCGCGTGTCACGGGGCTTAACTCGCGGTACGCACCGCCCATTGCATGCGTACGGAAGCAAGGCGGCCGTACGGAACGCAGCGGCTGCACTGTACGCGAGGCCCGCCCGGAAGCGGCCGCTGAGGCGCGGTTTCCCGCTGCGTAGTTCGCCGGTCGCGAGTCGCGCTCCGCGGGGAAGCGCCGGCCGCGGCACCTCCCCGCCGGACCCTTGGCGGAGAAGCCGCGCTCCGTCCGCCGGCGCAAAAAAGCCTGAGCGTCTTCCCTAAGGGAAACGTTCAGGCTTTTTTGCTTGCCGCGGGGCGGGCTATACGTCCAGCAGACGGCCGAGGCGGTCATTGTCGAGCAGGTTGCCGACGTAGAAGTCGCCGAACTCGCCGTAGCGTGCGCTCACTTCATCGAAGCGCATTTCGTACACGAGCTTCTTGAACTGCAGCGCGTCGTCGGCGAACAGCGTGACGCCCCATTCCCACAGATCGAAGCCGACGGAGCCGGTGATGATCTGTTTGACTTTGCCGGCGTAGCTGCGGCCGATCATGCCGTGGCTGCGCATCATGGCTTTGCGCGATTCGAGGTCGAGCATGTACCAGTTGTCGCTGCCTTGACGGCGTTTGTTCATCGGATAGAAGCAGATGTGCTTCGCTTTAGGCAGCGTCGGCTTCAAGCGTGCGACCACTTCGGGACTTTCCATCGGATCGGAGCCCGGCTTGGCCATGTAGCTGCTCAGCTCGACGACCGATACATAGGAGTAGACCGGGATTGTGTATTTGGCGAACGCCGATTTGTTGAAGGCGGTCTCCAGATCGTTCAGCTCTTCGAGCGTTTCGCGGAGCTGCATGAACAGAATATCGGCCTTCTGGCCTACGATGCTGTACAGAGCCGTGCTTCCTTCTTTATTATCTTCAATTGTTGCCCACTCGCCGATAAACGAACGAAGCTCGTCCTCCGCGCGCTTGCGCTCTTCCGGAGACGCTTCTTTCCAGGCATTCCAGTCCATGCGGCGGAAATCGTGCAGGGCGTACCAACCTTCTAATGTTTCGATGGCTTCACTCATAAGAAACGGAAACCCTCCTTTAATCTAGAGAAATTCGGGTCTTACCAATCTTTCTCATTGTATCGGCTCCGCTTTCAAAAGGCAAATGAACAAACGGTGTCGTGCGCTCAATGTTCATGATGTGGACACTTTACCTGACTGTGGAAATTGCTTTACAATAGAGAGAAGAATGCGTAAAAGGAGTGGACCGATTTTGATTCAGTTGGTCATCGTCATCGTCCTGATGTTCGTGCTGTTTTTTGGACTCGGGTTTATTCTAAATATGCTGATGAAAACGACCTGGTTTCCGGTCTATGCGTTTGTGGCGCTGATCATCGGGTTGAGCTTCTATTACAGCGACAAAATGACATCGATTACAGCGGTGGATATCGCGCCGGTCATCGGCGGACTCATAGGAGCTGTCGTGAGCGGCACGACGATCCGCACGCTGAGAATCAAAGGCTTCAAAATGTTCTAGAACACGCTGTAAAGACAGCCAGAAAAAGCCCGGAGCATCAGCTCCGGGCTTTCTTAATTATAAGGGATATCCGTTTGCGGCTTCCGCAGCCGATTAGTACGTGTGGTAAGAATCGTGATAGCCGTAGCCTGCATAAGGCTCTTTGGGAACGAGCAGGGAAGCGACGATGTAAATCAGAGTGAAGGTGCCGAAGCTGAACACGGCTCCGATTACGGCGATCAGGCGGACGATGGTAGCGTCTACGCCCAGCAGCTGGGCAAGGCCTCCGCAAAGTCCTGTAAGCTTACGGTCTGTTCTGGAACGGAAAAGTTTATTCATGATTAATTCTCTCCTTTGGGATAGTCGATTGTGGGGTCCGGAACGGGTCCGGCTCGTTTGTCTTGCGCCGTTTCCGTATTTCATGTCTTTATCTTACCAGATCGGAAGGAGAGCCAAAACGGCCCTAAGGCGGTTTTGGAGTTAGACTTTAGTCGGGGCGGCCCCTCGTCATTAAGGCCAGGTAACATTTTTCACTCCCTTCCCTGTCGAGATTTGTGGTAAAATGATGTTCAGACCTTTTAAGGTACGGATGGAGAGTTTGATGCTATGCGATTGACCAATTTGCTGCATTTTACAGAGAATCACCGGTTCTGCGTGTACCGGGATTTCGCGTTAAGCAGTCTTGATTATAAAATGTTGTCTTCGATCTATCAGCCGATGATCGGGGGCTACGCCGTCAGCTTGTACCATACGCTCTACCAGCAGGTTCCGTCGGATAAAACGGGCTATGCCGGGCTGGAGCAGCAGCGCAAGCTTTTTTTATCGCTGGAATTGGATCCGGGCGAGCGCAGCCGCAAGCTGTTCATCGAGCAGTCCTCGAAGCTGGAGGCCGTCGGGCTGCTCCAGACGTCTCGCATTTACATGCAGGACGAGGATGATTACATCTACGAGTACACGCTGTTCTGCCCGCTTTCACCGAACGAATTTTTCCGCAATCAGCATCTGACCCTGCTCCTCCGGGACAAAATCGGCAAGTTTCTGCTGCTGTCGCTGCGCGACGAGCTTACGATGCCGGAGCCCGCGGAGCTGGCGGGAGCGGACAGCGAGAATTTGTCGGTGCCGTTCTACGAGCTGTTCCGCCTGAACACCCAGGTGATCGACTACGAGCTGGAGCAGGCTCTGTACGAAGCGTCGGCCGGCAAACAGGCGGCGCAGGCGCTTGACGTGACGACCAAAGGCTACGCCTACGCGGATCTCATCACCCGGTATCCCCGGGAGTCGTTTAACCGCATCTATGTCGAGAATCTGAAGTACAAGCCCGAAACGATGATCTCCATTAACATGGTAGCGAGGAAATACAGTTTGACTCTGCAGGAAACGGTCCGTCTGCTGGATGAGGACGGAATGTTCGACGAGGACGGCGAGCTTCAGATCGATTCCCTGCAGTACAAGGCGAATCTGTATTTCCGCCAGGGAAAGAAGAGAGAGGAAGAGCGCGAGCGTTTCCTTCACCGCGCAGAGCCGGGCGACGCCGGGGACAATACGGCCGATTCCGAAGAAGGAACCCGATCGGTGGAAATGCAGTACTACCTGGAGGTTCCGGCTTTCCTGCAGGGAGCGCACAACGAGCACCAGTACAATTCGCTGCTTAAAAACGAACCTTACACCCTGGTGCTGCAAAGCTTTTTCACCCAAGGTCCGGTTCCGAACGGCGTTCTGGATATTTTCGAGAAAATCGATCTCAATTATAAGCTTAAAGAAGAAGTCATTAATGTCCTGATCCATTATATCCATATCGACAAACGCTCGTGGGCCAAGTCGTCCATCGAAGCGGTCGCGTCGGACATGCTCGGCAAGCAGATCGCCTCGTTCGAGCAGGCCGTCGAATATGTGCGCCAGCGGCTGCAGTTCCGGCAGCAGGCGGCAGCCAAAGCGGCGGCGGCCAAAGCTTCCGGCGGTTACGCCGGCAAAGGGAAAGCGCGCACGGCAGGCAAGCAGATGAAGCCGCAGATCCCGATCGTCCAGAACAAGGGGCAGACGTCTCGTGTGACGGAAGAAGAGCTGGAAGCGATGCTGCGCAAGGCGAAGAAGCTCGATGAAATGTTTAATTCCTGAGAGTGCTAGACAATGGCGGGAGGAGGAACCCCGATGGAATCCCTGTCCGATATGCTGAAACAAATGCCCAAGAGCAGCTGGATGCAGAGGGCGGAGGAACAGGCCAAACAGGTGCTGGAGGATCCGCTGATCCTGAAGCTCCGCGGACAGTATCCGCAGCTGGACGATCATACGCTCAAAATCAACATGAACCGTCTGTACCAGTATGCGAGAGAACATAAGAACTGCCTGAACTGCCCGGGACTGGAGCGGTGCCCGAACGATATGCAGGGGCATTACACGATGCTGAACGTGGAAGACAACGGCGGCCGGACTTATATTCATGAAGAAAAAACGGCCTGCCGCAAATTTATAGCGAAGCAGTCCCAGGATGCGATCCGCAGCCGGATCCGCACGTTTCACATCGACGAGCAGGCGCTCAGCCGGGAGCATACGTACACGGATATTTTGCGGACGGATATGGAGCGCGCCAAGGCTGTCGATTTCCTGAACGACTATGTGATGCGGACAACGGAAGAAGGGCTGCAGAAGAAAGGGCTTTACCTGCAGGGCTCCTTCGGTACGGGCAAAACGTTCCTGATGTGCTACATGCTTTATCAGCTGGCGAAAAAAGGCTTTACGGGAGCCATCGTATATATGCCGGATTTTGCGGAGGATCTCAAGGGGATGTTCGGGGAACCGCAAAAGCTGAAGGAGACGATCGAGCTGCTGAAGGAGACGGACCTTCTGGTCTTCGACGATATCGGAGCGGAGAATCTCAATCCATGGCTGCGCGACCATGTCCTGGGAGCGATTCTCAACTACCGGATGAACCGCAAGCCGACATTCTTTACGTCCAATTACGATCTGGACGCCCTGGAGAAGCATTTCAGCTTCACGAACAAAGACGGTGACGAAGAGTACAAAGGCCAGCGGATTATGGACCGTGTACGGCCTTACGTCGAAGTCGTGACCGTAGACGGATATAACAAACGGGGGGCCTAGCTGCCCCCCGTTTGTTCGTATACGCCAAGAGCCGCCGCGGAATATGATCCGCAGGCGGCTCTTGGTTGTTCCTGCTCCGCGATATGCCGCCAGCATGCCGGGGAGCAGGGAAGGAGGAGCCGGCAGCGAAGTTGCCCGGCTTATTTCTTTTTGAGGCGCTCCAGATCGTGCGCGACCTGCTCGACCATCTGGACGAACGAGCTGAGCTCCTGGGAGCTTGCCGCCTGCGTGCGCGCGTAGATGGACGTCTGCTCGGACTCGTCGTGTACGGTGCCGAGAATCGTGCGAATCGCGGTCAGCTTGTCCTCGATCAGCTCCAGCGATTCCCGGGAACGGGAGGCGAGCTTGCGCACTTCGTTGGCGACGACTTCGAAGCCGCGCCCGGCATCGCCGGCACGGGCCGCTTCGATGGCCGCATTGAGGCCGAGAAGGTGAGTCTGCTCGGACACTTCCTTCATGAGAGCGCCCATCGCGTGGATGTGGCCGACTTCTTCCTCCAGGTCTTTTAAATATTGATGCGACTTGTCTTGGGACTCCGCGGTTTGTACGGCCGTCTCGGCCACGATCTGACTGCTGCTGCTCAGCTCGACCATCATGGAGGCGAGGTCCTGAACGGCTTTGGAAATGCCGGAGAGCATGATGGCCTGATCATCGGCCAGTTGTTGTATTTTAGCTTTCTCGTCATGCTCGTATGCTTCCAGAACGAGCTGCGAGTCAAGGTTGAACATTTTCGTCAGGGCATGGACAACTTCAAGCCAGGCTCCGTCCGGAAGGACACGCTTGAAATGACGGAGGGACAGATCGAGATACAGCATGTAGGTTCCCAGATACCATTCCGTTGTCAGACCGATCCGGGAATGCACTCTGCCTACGATCAGCCGGTTCTGGATATACCGTTCGTTCAGTACGCCCGAAGTCATGGACAGGAAGTAATCCGCCTGCGTCTGCTTCAAGCGCTCCAGCGTGCTGTGCCGCGAGATCAGGTCTCTGAGTTCGGGTTCGGCGGCGATCTGCTCGTAGAGCTGCTCCACCACCACTTCTACGATTTCGTTGAAAGCGGGTTCATTTGCTTTTAGCAGCTGCAGGTCATTCTCGGTTATACCGGTAAAACGGACCTGCTTCATCCGGTCATCAGACAATTGAATCAAAAAGGGCACCCCATTTTCTCTAGTTTCACCTGTTATTAGGAAGGGCGTAAATGGCCCTTTACCACAATTCTCCGTTTTGAGACCAAAGTCCTGCTTGATTGCTGCCAAAAGGTATTTTTCTCCCGATAAAACGCTGGAAAACAAGAAAAAAACCTGTCCGCATATGCAGCAGGTTTCTTTCAGGCGGTCTGGATTATCCGATCACCAGTTTAATAATGACCCCAATGATAAATATGATCATCAAAACGGCGAAGAATCCGCCAAAACCGAGGGCAACATCCATAAGGTCGTTGCGGGGCTCTTCATTCAAATGAAGTTCCGGATGTTTAGGATCGCTCATGCCTGTTCCTCCTCACTTGTCCGCCCGAAAATAAGCAGACGTAGGCTTATTGCCAGTATACCCATTTTTCGCGAAACTTGTAAAGATGCCCGGAGATTCAAAGCAAGACAAAGTTGGCACAACCCGGAGACTGCCAGATTTTAGGGCTTGCCCTGTTCGGTTGAAAAACCGACACATTGTGGTATACTTTACATGTTGACAATATCCGGATCCGCTGAGGATTTCGATGAACTTTTAGATAAATGAGGAGGAAGAAATCATGGCGATCGTAAACGTAACAGACCAATCCTTTAAAGGTGAAGTAGAAGGAGAAGGCACGGTTCTCGTTGATTTCTGGGCACCATGGTGCGGACCTTGCAAGATGATCGCACCGGTTCTGGAAGAATTGGCGAAAGAGGAAGAAAGCTTGAAAATCGCGAAAGTGAACGTGGATGACAATCCGGAATCCGCTTCCCGCTTCGGCGTTATGAGCATCCCGACCCTGATCGTATTCAAAAACGGTCAACCGGTCGATAAAGTCGTCGGTTTCCAATCGAAGGACGCGCTCAAGAACGTTCTTTCCCGTCACCAATAATTGCCTCGCGCAAACAAACGATGAGAAAAAGCTCTTTTTCTGCTATGCTGAAAAGGAGCTTTTTTTGTCATTTATCCGATAAAGACAGGACCATTTTGGATACAGGAAGCCTAAGGAGGGAGAGGCAGTGACGGAAGAACGGGGGGGAGAACCTCTCCACAGAATGACCCGCGAGGAGAGCGAGGAGCATATCCGCAACAAGCTGGCTTTGCTGCCGGATAAGTCGGGTTGCTACCTTATGAAGAACGCGGAAGGCACGATTATTTACGTGGGGAAAGCCAAAGTGCTCAAAAACCGCGTGCGTTCTTATTTTACCGGAAGCCATGACGGGAAGACACAGCGGCTTGTGTCGGAAATCCGTGATTTCGAATATATCGTGACCTCAAGCAACATCGAGGCGCTTATCCTGGAATGCAATCTGATTAAACAGCATTATCCGAGATATAATGTGCTGCTTAAAGACGACAAGTCGTTTCCTTATATCAAAATTACCCATGAAGAGCATCCGCGTCTGGAAGTGACGCGCAAGATCGTCAAAGACAAAGGGAAGTATTTCGGGCCTTATCCGAACGCTTTTGCCGCGCAGGAGACGAAAAAGCTGCTTGACCGGCTGTATCCGCTGCGGAAGTGCAAAACGATCCCGGACCGCGTCTGCCTGTATTACCATCTGGGCCAATGCCTGGCTCCGTGCGAGCATGACATCACGCAGCGGGAGAATGACGAGATGGTGCAGGGGATTGTGCGCTTCCTGAACGGCGGTCACGAACAGGTCAAGCAGGAGCTGACCTCGAAGATGCACGCCGCGGCCGAGGATTTGAACTTCGAGCGGGCGAAGGAGCTCCGCGATCTGATCGTGAACATCGACGCGGTGATGGAGAAGCAGAAGATTACGACGACGGATGTGGTGGACCGCGATATTTTCGGCTACGTCGCCGATAAAGGCTGGATGTGCGTGCAGATTCTGTACATGCGGCAGGGCAAGCTGATCGAACGGCATGTGACCATGTTCCCGTACTATGGAGACGAGTACGAGGACTTCATCACTTACGTGATGCAGGTATACAGCGAGAACCCGGCGCTGCCGAAGGAAATCTTCCTGCCCGGTCGCAGCCAGCAGGAGCTGCCGGCAGAAAGCCTGAGCGCCGGTATGGAGGCAGTGGCGGGCGCGGCTGTGCGGCAGGCCGGAGAAGACGGCGGATCGCCGGAGAGCCTGCGGGAAGCCCCGGAAGAGGCGGCTTCGCCGTCGCCGCTCGCGGCGGAAGCCGAGGAACAATCCGGTTCCGATTCGCGCAGCATGCCGACGACCGCGGAGCAGAAAGACGTGAAGGAAGCGCTGGAGAGCTGGCTGAAGGTGAAAGTGCATTTTCCGCAGCGCGGGCTGAAAAAGCAGATGGTCGACATGGCCAGGGACAACGCGCGCGTCGGCCTGGAGGAGAAGTTCCGCCTCATCGAGCGGGATGCGCAGCGCACGGTGCTGGCTGTCGAGAACCTCGGCAGTTGGCTCGGTACGGGGCCTGTCACGCGGATCGAGGCGTTCGACAACTCGAACATCCAGGGCTCCGACCCTGTGGCCGCGATGGTCGTCTTCACGGACGGAAAGCCGGACCGGAAGGAATACCGCAAATACAAGATCAAGACGGTGCAGGGACCGGACGATTACGAGTCCATGCGGGAAGTCATCCGCCGCCGTTACGAGCGGGTGCTGAAGGAGAACCTGGCGCTGCCCGATCTGATCATCGTGGACGGCGGCAAAGGGCAGATGTCGGTCGCTATCGACGTGCTGGAGAACGAGCTGGGGCTGTTCGTTCCGGTGTGCGGCCTGTCCAAGGACGTGAAGCACAAAACCGCGATGCTGCTGGCCGGCGACCCCGCCGAAGTCGTTCCTATTCCGCGCGACAGTCAGGAATTTTACCTGCTTCAGCGGATCCAGGACGAAGTCCACCGCTTCGCGATTACGTTCCACCGGGAGCGGCGGGCGAAGTCGATGGTCGTTTCGCAGCTCGATGCCATTCCCGGTATCGGGGAGAAACGCCGGAAGCTGCTGTTGAAGCATTTCGGGTCCGTTAAAAAAATCAAAGAGGCCGCGGTCGAAGACTTCCGGCCTCTAGGGATCGGCGAGAAACTCGCCGCACAAATATTGACCGCTCTGCGGGGAGAACAAGAACAAGAGAAACCGTCCATTTGAGACGGTTCCTCTTTTTTGTGCGTTTTATGCGGCGCAAGTCGGCGGTGATTGCACTTCCGCTGGTTTCCGGGCCTTGCCGCAGCCGCACGGCTATGCCGTTTGCGCCGTGCCGCTCCTTCGCGGCGATGTGCCGCATGACCGTGTGCATCGCACTGCCGCCGTGTCCGGGCTGCCGTATCCAAGAGTCCGGGCGGCTTGCTGCCGGCAGGCGGTCCACTGCCCCCGCTTCAGACAAAGCCGCCGACTCTCTAGACGGGCCGCCGGTTCCGCCTGCTTCCGCTCACAAATCTCAGCTTGTGGAGCCAGGACACCGCAAGGGCGACGGCGGCGGGCAGCGCCATATAGAGCAGGCCGAGCGCAGGCGTGCCGGCTGCCAGTCCTTCGCCCGTGAGAAGGGACAGGCCCATAAGGATGCTGTCCATAGCCGTATGGGCGAACAGGGCGGTCAGGAACCCGTACCGCAGGAAGGCGTAGCCGAACACGAGGCCGAGCACCGTGACCTCGATCAGCCTGGTGTACACCGGGTAGATCGGGTAGGCGGTGTGTCCCGCCGCCCAGATGAGGCTGGGCAGAAGCACGGCCAGCCATTTGAACCGGAGCAGCCTGCTGAACAGGGCGATGCCGAGCAGCCGGAAGGTGGCCTCCTCGGAGATGCCCGCCGCCCAAGCCATCAGCGGAAGCAAAGCGGGCTGCAGCATGTTGCGGGGAGACGACATCGGGTCGTTCACCGACCAGACACCGAAGCCTTTCTCCGCCACAAGGAACAGCACCTGCTGGAGGCCGAGCAGGAACAGGCAGAGCAGATAGCCCTGCGCCATGCTGCGGGTTACGCGCGAGCCGAAGTCGGCGTCGCGCCAGCGGGGCATGACGGACTTTCCTACGCGTCTCCACAGGGCTTCGCCCGCCGTGAAAGAGAAGTAGACGGCTGCGGCCATCAGCAGCGTCACGAAGTTGATCAGCACGATCGAAAGCATCGCTTCCTGGCCGCTGCTCGTCAGCGTACTGCCGGCCTTATAAGCCGGATACATGTTGATGTTGTTCATGACGTAGATCACGGCATACACCGCCGTTAGCAGGACGCCCCGGGAAAAATCGACCGTCCTCCATTTAAGGACGGTATAGCCGAGGGCGATCAGGGCCATCAGGCCGTTGCCCCACAAGCTGATGCGGGTCCACATGGAGGCGGTATCCTCTTGGTGCTCCAGCCAAGACGTGAAAGCGTCGGGGAGCCGGAACGATTGGGTGAACGAGGAAACGGAGGTTCCGTCCAGTTTCACGCCGATCGTCAGCTTAGCGTCCCCGACAGGCTCTTTCCGCCGCTCGAACAGCAGCAGACCGGACTTGGCGGCAGGCGGGCTGATCCGCTCGAACTCCGCCTCTTCGTAGCCCTGCCTCGCTATCGCTTCCCGGGCGAGCTTCTCCGCATCGGCCGCGGACACGACGGCCCGGTCTTCGCCGCCGATGCCGGACCAGCCGATGACGGCTTTCGTGGTCATATGGATATCGATGATCCACTTCCGGACCGAAGGGGAAGCCTCGGTGACTTCTACCCGATAGTAATCGACGGGCACCCGGCTGGCGTAGCTTTTGTCATACAACGTTTGAAGCTTCTCTTTGGTGAGATAACCGCTGAGTTCCTTCTCCGATTGGTAGCTGACGAATGTGCCGGGAGCCCCGCCGCCCGTAACGACGCCGGAACCGTTTACTGTATCGGCGCCCTGCCTTTGCCGCAGCCATGCGACCGCTGCCTCCGCGGCTTGTTCTTTCGTAATGGAGGTTGCCGTTTCGTAAGGATCGGAACCGGCGGGAGCGGCCCCGGTATTATAGATGAAAACTACGGCTGCATATAGAAGGAATCCGGTCAGGGCGAGCAGCAGCAGCGGTTTATCCAGACCGTATTTTTTCATGGTCAGCTCCTTCTCCGATTGTTTTTTTAACCGTATCATAGTTTGCGTAAGGATGCCAATTCGTGACTCCCAGTTAGCTGCAGGAAGATTGTCTATGTTTCCCCCCGTAAAATCCGGTTAAAAGGGCTTTGTGCTTGTTTAATAACAGATATATAATGCGGATGATTCATTTCTTCGCGCAACTTCATACGCCGAATTTCCGCAGGAAAACGGGGGAACCATACTTTGGGGTGAATTTTACCGCTTGTGCCTGAATAGGGAAGGGTAAATAGGGTGGCCTGTACATCCGAATCCGTCAGCTAACCTCGTAGGCGACAGCAGGAACCATAACCGAAAGGCAGTGGGTTTCCAGTGTCTTTTTTGTGCTTCATATAGGAGGAAATTATGTGTTAAAAAAGTCGAGGTTTACGCCGCCTCAGATTCTCGTTCTCGGGTTTGCGCTCATTATTCTCGTCGGCTCCGGCCTGCTGATGCTGCCGGTCTCGTCAACGGACGGGCTGCCGCTTCCGTTCATCGACGCCCTCTTCACGGCCACCTCGGCTACCTGTGTAACAGGTCTGGTCGTGGTAGACACCGGGTCGCATTTTACGATGTTCGGGCAAATTGTCATTATCTCGCTGATTCAAATCGGCGGCCTCGGATTCATGAGTATGGCGACGCTTTTTGCCTTCATCCTGCGCAAGAAGATATCGCTCCGCGAAAGGCTACTGCTTCAGGAAGCCTTGAACCAGGGCAGCATGGAAGGGATTGTCCGCCTTTTCCGGAAAGTACTGATCTACTCGCTGAGCATCGAAGGAATCGCGGCTGTCCTGTTTACCGCCCGCTGGTCGATGGATCTCGGTTTTCCGAAGGGGCTGTACTACGGCATCTGGCACGCCGTTTCCTTTTTCAACAATGCCGGGTTTGACCTGTTCGGTCCCATTACCGGCCCATTCTCTTCGCTGACCGCTTACGCCGACGATTTTATTACCAATGTAGTGACGATGGCGCTCATCGTTCTGGGCGGGATCGGTTTTATCGTGATGTCCGATGTGATGGATTACCGGAAAACGAAGAGGCTGACCCTTCACTCCAAGGTGGTGCTGAGCGCCACAAGCATTCTGATCGTGACCGGGGCGCTTGTTATTTTTATCTTCGAGTATTCCAATTCGAAAACGCTGGGTTCGCTGGACTTCGGCGGCAAGATTCTCGCTTCGTTCTTTCAATCGGTCACACCGCGTACGGCGGGAGCGAACACGCTTGATCTCGCTTCTCTCCGCCAAGCGACTCAATTTTTCATGATCATCCTGATGTTTATCGGGGCTTCTCCCGGTTCTACCGGGGGCGGGATCAAGACGACTACGTTTACGATGCTGGTCGGGGCAATCGTGGCGATGGTGCGGGGAAAAGAAGATATCGTCTTCTTCCGCAACCGTCTCGGCAAGGAACGCATCCTGAAGGCGATCACTTTGACGATGTTTGCACTCTTTCTTGTTATTTTCGTTACCATGCTTCTGTCTACGACGGAAGATCACGAGTTTCTTATGATTTTGTATGAAGTGACCTCGGCATTCGGGACTGTAGGACTCACCCTGGGGCTGACCACGAAGCTTACCGCGTTCGGCAAGGTTATGATCGCCTTGACCATGTTCGCCGGACGTCTCGGGCCTTTGACATTGGCGTATGCGCTGCAGCCTAAAGCCGAGAAAGAACTGTACCGTTATCCAGAAGGAAAAATCACGATAGGTTAAGGAGAAACAAAACAATGGCTTTCATTCAATATGCAGTTATCGGACTCGGACGCTTCGGTTCCAGCTTGTCCCAAGAATTGACTCAGCTCGGGCACGAGGTGCTGGGCATCGACAGAGACGAAGAGAAAGTGGACGAGATGAGCGACAAGCTCACCCATACCGTAGTTGCGGACGCGACGGATGAAGAGGTTCTCCGCTCGCTCGGCGTCCGCAATTTCGACTGCGCCGTCGTGGCTATCGGAGACAACATCCAGGCGAGTATCATGGCGGCGATTCTGCTTAAGGAGCTAGGCGTTAAAACGGTCGTCGCGAAGGCGTTGACCGATCAGCATGCCAAGGTGCTTGAAAAAATCGGCGTGGACCGGATTATCTTTCCGGAGCGGGATATGGGCGTGCGCGTGGCTCACCAGCTGGTGTCGCCGAACCTTCTCGATTACATCGAATTGTCCAAAAACTATACGATCGCGGAGCTCGTCGTTTCCCGGCGTATTTCCGGCCTTACTCTAAAGGAACTCGATCCGAGGGCCAAGTACGGCTGCAGTATCGTCGCCATCAATAAAACGGACGACGTGATTATCGCGCCTACCGCCGAAGATGTCCTGCACGAGAAAGACGTGATGGTCGTCATCGGCACGAAAGAGCAGATCGATACGTTTGAGAGCCGCGCGATCCGCTAAGAAGCGGGAAAGGGGCGTATGCGCATGGAGAATGCTTTGACACAGCTCATAGACTATGAGCTGTATTTATTTATCCTGATTGTCGTTCTGGGCATGTTGTTCGGCAAACTGGCGGGATGGCTGCGCCTGCCCGATGTGGCGCTTTTTCTGATCGCGGGGATGATTTTCGGACAAGCGTTTCACTGGATCGCGGAACCGAGCAGTTCGCTGACCAACCAGTTCATCCTGGTCGTCGGCTCCACGCTCATTCTGTTTGACGGTGGGCGCAATATCCGGCTGAGCGGGCTGAAGCATGTCTGGATCTCCGTCACGCTGCTGAGCATACCGGGCGTCATCCTTACGTGCGCGGCGGTCGCGGCCGCTTCCCACTGGTTTCTCGGCCTGCCCTGGCTGCACGCGCTTCTCCTCGGAGCTATCATCTCTTCCACCGATCCGGCTACGCTTATTCCCGTGTTCAAACAGGTGAGAATCCGGACCAAAGTGCGCGAGACGGTGGAGAGCGAGTCGGCATTCAATGACGCTACGGGCTCCATCCTTACCTTCTCGCTGATTGCCATTCTTCTGGGAACGGAGCACGTATCCGTCGCTTCAGGCGCCTGGCAGTTTGTGAAAACCGCGCTGGGCGGGCTGTCGGTCGGCGCCATTATCGGGTATGCGGGAGCCTTCCTGACCGCACACGTGAAAATCGGCTTTCTGCGCGATTACGCGACGATCCTGATGCTGGCGGCGGCTCTCGGCTCTTATCTGGCGGGTGAACATCTGGGGGTCAGCGGTTTTATGGCGACGTTCACGGCCGGGCTGATCTGGGGCAATTCCGACGTCTTCAAGCTGCATATGGAGGATAAAAAGCAGGAAATGACGCATTTCTCGGAAAATGTGACCGTTCTGATGCGGATGCTGATTTTTATCCTGCTCGGCAGCCAGGTCAATTTTCCGCTGCTTCTCAAGTATTTGTGGCCGAGTCTCGGCATAATTTTCGTGTTCATGTTCATCGCCCGTCCGCTGGTCGTGCTTCTCTGCGCGCTGCCGGACCGCAAAGCGAAATGGACTTGGAGAGAGATTGTCTTCATGTTCTGGGTGAGGGAAACCGGCGTGATTCCGGCCGCGCTTTCCGGCATGGTGGCGGGGCTGGGCATCGCCCATGCGGATCTGATCGCTTCCGTTACGTTTATGGCGGTTCTGATCACCATCCTGTTCCAGGCGAGCACCACGGCCTTTGTGGCGCGTAAGCTGGGCCTTGAAGAGGACAGCGGCGGCGAAGGCGCGCATGGCTTACCGTCCGCGAAGCCGGGGCCGCAATAATGGAAGAAACATTTCTTCCAGATGATGAAAAAATGGAAACCGCCTCTGCTCGCAGGGGCGGTTTTTTGGCGAAGAGCTTTGTTATCCTTGAGTGTTGATTTTTGTCCAAAAGAAAAACTGCTCAATTCGGCGGTTCATTCTTCTTTAGCTTGTGAATTTTTCCCCTCATGATAGTCTTTCCATAATGGACTGATGTATTTTTCCATTGTTTTTACGACGACATCTCTTCGGCTCTCTTCGACATTTACAGTGTCATTTGAAATCTCATTTCTAATTCGTATGAGCACAAATAAAGGAGGTAATGCAGCCTCACGGAGAGCCTTAATCATGATTTCTTCTTGTGGAGTAATATCCATAACTTATCTTTTTTCCTTTCTAGTAGGTTATACGACGAATATTATAAGTCCTGACACCAGTGTTAGGGTCAAGCGAAAATAATCAATTCCACTATGCTGCCCGTTGCTTCAATAAAAAATCAACAATACAGTTTAACAGAGCCTTGGCGAAAAAAAAGAACCTCGCCAGGCCGTGCAGGGCTGGAAGGTTCTGTGCAGTCGGCAGCGGAGGCACTACTGGCGGCTCTTTGGAGCATCAGGCGGAGCATGACGGCTTGGCCGTCATAGCCGTCATACAGGCATAACCGGATAACGGTCCCAAACGCTCGCGTGGCAGCGGCCTCTGCCTGGGTTCCGCACTACTGGCTCAGGCCCGCGAAATGCGCCTTGGCCTTGCGGATAAAATGCGCGACCGCCTCGTTCTGGTGAGTTTCCTTCACAAAAATGAGCGAGGTGGTCCGCGGCGTTTTCATAAGCTCGGGCAGCTCCCGGACGCAGAGCCCGTCCTGATCGGACGAATGGTCGTGCAGGTACGATTTCGGCAGCAGCGTAGCCGCCTGGCACGTAACGACGAGACGCATGATCGCCTCGAACGAGTCGATTTCCATTTTGACGTCCGGAAAAATGAAAAAGCGGTGAAACAGCTCGTCGGTAAGCACCCGGTACCAGGTGCCCTTGGAGAAGAGGATCATCGAGAGGCCGTTTAGATCGGCGATGGACAGCTCCTCGCGGTCCAGGTAAGGATGACCCTGCGGCAGCACCAGACAGAGATGATCGTCGAAAAGAGGCTCGCAGGCAAGTCCGGGCTGGTCGATGGAGGAGGCGACGAGGCCGATGTCGACTTTCTTCTCCTTGACCATCATGACGATCTCGTGAGTCTTGCCGGTCAGAGCTTTCATATCCGTGGACGGATATTCCGCCAGGTACATCGTCACGAGCTCGGGGAGCGTGGTCTGCAGCGTGGTCAGACTGGCTCCGATGGTGAGGCTCATATGGCGTCCGGCGGTTTTATATTCGTACAGGGTCTGCAGGAAGCGGCGTTCGCCCTGCCTCTGCTCCAGCGCATACTCGTATGCGATTTCGCCGGCCCGGGTTAAATCAAGGCGCTTCCCCTTGCGGGAAAAGAGCTGGACGCCGAGCTGCTCTTCCAGCTTCATGATCTTGCGCGATAAGGCAGGCTGCGACAAATTTAGCACCTGCGACGCTTTATTCAAGCTGGCCTGTTCGACAACGACAGCAAAAACGTCGAGATGTTCCATAATTCGTGCCTCCCCGGGGTTTAAATTCTTCTTATTATGCAAAAATATTATAATGAATATAAAAAAACAGCAATTCCATTATAAGCGATAAAGAGGTACGATGTATATGTCACCAGTTGTTCACAAAAAATTCGGCCCATTGTCGCTAATCCGAGGCAGGAAAAAGCGATGAGTGTGCCTTTTTTGGCGGTTGACGGTCCCCGGACAGGGGAGTACAATGGAATTTGGTTTTGTCTGGAATTGTCGAGACGTATCGTGTCGAGGCGAAAATTTGAGGGGGGAAGCATCACTAATGGGCAAGAACTCGTATTTTAACCGCAAGCTGCATTCCTTGCTTGGCGTTATTCCGGTTGGTTTCTTCTTGATCGAGCATTTGCTTACCAACTTTGAAGCAACTAAGGGACCTGAAGCGTTTGTGGATCAAATCAACTGGCTGAACAGCCTGCCGCTCGTGCTTGTGCTCGAGATCGTCGGGATCTGGATTCCGCTTCTGTACCATGCCGTTTACGGGCTGTACGTAGCGTTTACGGCCCGCAACAACGTAAGCCGTTACGGCTATTTCCGCAACCAGATGTTTTTATGGCAGCGGATCACGGGGGTTCTTACCTTCCTGTTCGTGGCATGGCATTTCTTTGAAACGCGTTTTCAAGTGGCACTCGGCAACGTAGAGCATGAACGCTTAGGACAGACGATGCATGACATCGTATCTCAGCCGCTTTTGCTGACCATATACGTAATCGGCGTTATCGCCGCGTCTTTCCATTTTACAAACGGCATGTGGTCGTTCCTTGTCAGCTGGGGCATCACGGTGGGTCCACGCGCCCAACGCGTGTCTTCCTATATCTGGATCGGCTTGTTCCTTGTCATGTCTGTAATGTTCATCGCATCTCTCGTGGCATTTAAAGACCCGCAATTTCAGGAGCTTCCTGTCGTTAGCGGAATGATCGGAGGGGTGACCAGCAATGGCTAATTCAAAAGTAATTGTCGTCGGCGGCGGTTTGGCCGGTCTGATGGCAACCATTAAGGCAGCGGAAGCGGGTGTGCCCGTACAGCTTTTCTCCCTTGTTCCTGTAAAACGTTCCCACTCCGTGTGCGCCCAAGGCGGCATCAACGGAGCGGTTAATACGAAAGGCGAAGGAGACTCCACTTGGGAGCACTTTGACGATACGGTATACGGCGGCGACTTCCTCGCCAACCAACCGCCGGTTAAGGCGATGTGCGACGCGGCTCCCGGCATTATCCACTTGATGGACCGGATGGGCGTTATGTTCAACCGGACACCGGAAGGTCTTCTGGATTTCCGCCGTTTCGGCGGCACGAAATACCACCGTACGGCATTCGCCGGCGCTACGACAGGCCAGCAGCTGCTGTACGCGCTCGACGAGCAGGTCCGCCGTTTCGAAACAGCGGGACTCGTAACGAAGTTCGAGCACTGGGAATTCCTCGGCGCGGTCATCGACGACGACGGCGTTTGCCGCGGGATTGCCGCCCAGGATCTGCGCAACATGGAAGTGCAGACCTTCTCTTCCGATGCCGTCATCATGGCGACCGGCGGTCCCGGCATCATTTTCGGTAAAACAACGAACTCCGTTATCAACACCGGTACGGCAGCAAGCGCCGTGTACCAGCAGGGCGTTTACTACGCGAACGGCGAGTTCATCCAGATTCACCCGACCGCGATTCCGGGCGACGATAAGCTTCGCCTGATGTCCGAATCCGCGCGCGGTGAAGGCGGACGCGTATGGACGTATAAAGACGGCAAGCCGTGGTACTTCCTTGAAGAGAAATACCCGGCTTACGGAAACCTGGTTCCGCGTGATATCGCGACCCGTGAAATTTTCCACGTTTGTAACGACCTGAAGCTCGGCATCAACGGCGAGAACATGGTTTACCTGGATCTGTCTCACAAAGATCCGAAAGAACTGGATGTTAAACTGGGCGGTATCATCGAAATTTACGAGAAATTCACAGGCGACGACCCGCGGAAGCTTCCGATGAAGATTTTCCCTGCGGTTCACTATTCGATGGGCGGCATCTGGGTCGATTACAACCAAATGACGAACATTCCGGGCTTGTTCGCCGCAGGCGAGTGCGACTACTCGGTTCACGGCGCGAACCGTCTTGGAGCGAACTCCCTCGTATCCGCTATTTTCGGCGGTATGGTAGCGGGTCCTAAAGCAATCGAATATATCCAAGGTCTCGACAAGCACGTGGAAGATATGTCCACCGCTATGTTCGACCGCGAGAAGCAGAAGCACACCGATCGTTACGAAAGCCTGCTTAAAATGGACGGCAAGGAAAATGCTTATGTCATCCACAAAGAGCTCGGCGAGCTGATGACTTCGAACATGACCGTCGTGCGTTACAACAAAAATCTTGAAGAGGCGATCGTCAAGATTAAAGAATATAAAGAACGTTTCCAGAATATCAA
Source organism: Paenibacillus sp. JNUCC 35 (assembly GCF_058269095.1). Classification (NCBI taxonomy): domain Bacteria; kingdom Bacillati; phylum Bacillota; class Bacilli; order Caryophanales; family Paenibacillaceae; genus Paenibacillus; species Paenibacillus sp. JNUCC 35. The sequence continues at coordinate 1,408,553 of NZ_CM177771.1, forward strand.
CATGACGGATACGGCCCGCTGGAACAACCAGGGTGTCGCCTTCACGAGACAGCTCTGGAACATGCTCGAACTTTCCGAAGCGATGACGCTGGGCGCTCTTCTGCGTAACGAGAGCCGCGGCGCTCACTACAAGCCGGAGTTCCCGGAACGCGATGACGATAACTTCCTGAAGACCACCAAAGCCAAGTGGACCCCTGAAGGTCCGGTTATCGAATACGAGGACGTAGACGTATCGCTTATCGCACCGCGTAAACGCGATTACACTACGGACAAGAAGAAGAAAGAGAAAGAGGGAGGGCATTGATCATGGCCGAAGCGCAAACCGCAGTACCAAGCAAAACGGTCAAGTTTATCGTCACCCGTCAAGACAGCCCGGAATCGGCTCCTTACAAAGAGGAGTTTGAAATCCCGTACCGTCCGAATATGAACGTGATCAGCGCACTGATGGAAGTTCAGCGCAATCCGAAAAAATCGGACGGCGGCGAAACGACTCCGGTTTGCTGGGAGTCCAACTGTCTCGAGGAAGTATGCGGCGCCTGCTCCATGATCATCAACGGCAAAGCGCGCCAAGCCTGCGCTGCCTTGATCGACAAGCTGGAACAGCCGATTCGCGTAGAACCGATGCGTACGTTCCCGGTCGTAAGAGACCTGGTTATCGACCGCACCCGGATGTTCAACGCCCTCAAGAAAGTGAAAGCGTGGATTCCGATCGACGGTACGTACGATCTGGGTCCGGGACCGCGTATGGCGGAATCGAAGCGTCAATGGGCTTACGAGCTTTCCAAGTGCATGACGTGCGGCGTATGTCTGGAAGTTTGCCCGAACGTAAACGAGAAGACAAGCTTTATCGGTCCTGCCGCGGTTTCGCAAGTCCGCCTGTTCAACTCCCACCCTACAGGTGAAATGAACAAGGACGAGCGTCTCGATACGCTGATGGAAGACGGAGGCATCGAGGGCTGCGGTAACTCGCAGAACTGCGTGCGTTCCTGTCCGAAAGGCATTCCGCTCACGACTTCCATCGCAGAAATGAACAAGGACACCACGAAACGTCTGTTCAAAAAATGGTTGGGCATGTAAGCACGCCAACCTGGCATATTATGAAGTATACGGCACTTCCGCGCAGCTTTTCCCGCGCGGAAGTGCTTTTGTTATGAAAAGAAAACCTGCGGCATGCTAATGAAATAAAGCGTTCCACGCCGTTTAGTTCGGAAAGAGAGAAGGGGATCCCATCATGTGGAAAGCGATTATTCTTGTATTCCTGGGAGCATGCAGTTACGGGATGCTCTCTACGTTCGTTAAATTCGCGTATGACGCGGGTTTCGAGCCGGGTGAGGTAGTAGGCGCCCAGAACTTGTTCGGCACGCTGATCTCGCTCGTACTCGTTCTGACGCTCTCCCGCCATAAAATGAAGCCGGGGCAATGGGTGCCGCTGCTTATGGTGGGGCTGACAACCGGTTCGACCGGCATTTTATATTACAATTCCCTGCAGACGGTTCCGGCCTCCATCGCCATCGTGCTGCTGTTCCAGTTCACGTGGATCGGCGTCATTCTGGAAGCGGTGCTGGAACGCAAAAGACCAAGCCGCGCGAAGGCGGTCTCCCTCGTGCTGCTATTGATCGGAACGGGGCTGGCATCCGGCGTGGCCAATCTCGGCTCCATCGATTTACCTGTTGTCGGGGTGGTGCTTGGCCTGCTGTCCGCCGTGACCTACACCGGTTTTATTTATTTCAGCGGCAAGGTGAGCACGGGAGTGCCGGCCATCAACCGGACCCTGATGATGAATATGGGAGGGCTTCTTCTCGTATTCGTTTATCATACGCCGAGTTTTATATGGAACGGCGCGCTCGGAGAGGGACTCTGGAAATATGCGCTGCTCGTCGGAGTTTTCGGGATCGTGATTCCGACCGTATGCTTTAACTACGGCATGCCGAAGCTGGGGACCGGTCTGGGTTCCATTCTCGGAGCAGCCGAGCTGCCCGTAGCCGTCGTGCTTTCGGCAGCCGTGCTTAAGGAAAGCGTGTCATTGGTGCAGTGGGCGGGTGTCCTGCTCATCCTTTTCGGAATCGCTTATCCTCATCTGCGGAGAGGAAAAGCCGGGGAACTTAAGCCGACTTGATGGGGCTGCAGCCGATCGATTCTCGTTACAAAAACTTATAAAGAGCCGGAACGCATAAGCGTTTCGGCTCTTTTTTTGTTAAATAATACTTGACGGGTAGGATAAGTCGGAATAAAATAAAACGAAATAATATTTATCTCATATAAATTAAAAGCGAAATAAATATTACAAACCGTTTTGTTCAGCCGGCCGACCAGTCCACTGGAAGCTCGCAGCAAAAGCGAACCTACAACTTGGAGGGTTGGTCATGAGAAGGAAAACAAGATGGAAAGCAATAGTGCCCCTGACTGCATTGACGGCGGTGATTGCCGCAGGCTGCTCGCAGGAAGCCGAAAGTACGGTGCAAAGCGGAAAAGCAGGCGCTTCTTCGCAGGAACCGATTACGTTGAATCTGGCCGTCTGGGATGAGAAGTTGAAAGATACGCTGAATCAGACCATCGAGATTTACAAAAAAACGCACAGCAACGTGAACGTCCAGGTCACCATTACGCCTAACAAGGATTATTGGACCAAAATGCAGACAAGCCTCGTCGGCGGGGCAGGGCCGGACATTTTAATGATGAACGGGCCTAACTTTTACAAATTTGCCGCTTTGGGCTTACTGACGGACCTTCAGCCTTACATAGAAAAAGACAAGCTGGATACGGCCGTTTTTCCGGAAGGGATCACCGAGCTTTACAAGTACAACAAGCATTCTTACGGTATTCCTTATTATTTGGGATCGCTCGGTTTGTTTTACAACAAGGAATTGTTCGATCAGGCCAAAATCCCTTACCCCGACGAAACGTGGGATTGGGAGAAGCTTAAAGCGAATGCCGCCAAACTGACGGACAAGGAGAAAAAAACATACGGCTACATTGCGGTAAACGCCGATCAGGTGGGCTATTATCCGCTTATTTACCAGGCGGGCGGTTCCGTCGTCAGCGAAGACCGCACCAAGTCCGGTCTGGATCTCCCGGAAACCCGGAAAGCGCTGGAGTTTATGAAATCGCTGATGGACGAAGGGATTTCTCCGAGCGCCCAGCAGCAGTTGGATACGGAGGCGCTGCAGATTTTCGGCTCGGGCAAAGCGGCCATGTATCCGGGCGGGTCTTTCGACGCGTACAACCTGAACCGGATGCTCGGCGGCAAACTCGGGGTTGCCCCACTGCCGAAGGGCGCGAAGCAGGGCTTTTACGTACACGGATCGAGCTGGGTAATCAACAATAAAACAAAACATCCCCAAGAGACATGGGACCTCCTCAAAGTACTTGCCGGTAAGGAAGGGTCCGGGCTGCTGGCGAAGAACGGCATCAACTTCCCCGCCTACACGGAAAACGTCGATCTCTGGGCAAAGTCGATTCCGGCTCTGGATATGAACGCTTTCGTTTCATCGCTTAACCATACGGCTCCTTACCCTGTTTCCAAAAACACGGCCGAATGGCAAAAGGTCCTCACGGAGGAAGTGACCGGCGCGTTCCTCGGCAAGAAATCCGTACAAGAGGCCCTTCAGGCGGCCGCGCAGAAAATGAACGGGATACTCGCGAATGAACAAAACCAATAGACGCAGCCGCGCTGAGGGCTGGCCGCACTACCGGATCGAAGCGGCCTGGGCTTATCTGTTCATCGCTCCGGCGTTCTTATGCCTGGCGATCTTTCACTTGTTTCCGGCAGCCGCCTCCCTGGTCCTGTCCTTTACCAAGTGGAACGGGCTGACCGCACCGGTTTTCAACGGACTTCTGAATTATGCCGCCCTTCTGAAAGACAAGGAATTTATTCAGTCGATCCTTCACACCGCCACGTTCAGCATCGTAACTGTCCCTGTTTCCGTGGTTCTTGCCACGGCATTAGCCGTCCTCCTCAACCGGAAAATGAAGGGAGTGTCTCTGTACCGGGTGATTTACTTCCTGCCCGTTGTTACGATGTCTACGGCGGTCGGGATGATCTGGAAGTGGCTTTACAACGCGGAATTCGGGCCGATCAATTATATCCTGGGCTGGCTGCATCTGCCCCAGCCGAACTGGATCTCGGACCCTGCTTACACGATGCTGTCCATTATGATCGTCTCCGTTTGGTCCACCGTCGGCTACAACATGGTCATTCTGCTGGCGGGGCTTCAGGGAATATCCGGCTTCTACTATGAAGCCGCCAAGATGGACGGAGCCTCGGCCCGGTATCTTTTTTTCGGGATCACCCTTCCGCTGCTGTCGCCGAGCCTTTTCTTCGTTCTGATGATCTCGGTTATTCACGCTCTGCAGGTGTTTGATCTGGTTTTCGTCATGACCGGGGGAAACGCGGCTCTGCTGGAGGCGACTAGAACGGTCGTCTACAACATGTATGATCAGGGCTTCGTTTTGTTCCGTATGGGATACGCCTCCGCTCAGGCGGTCGTACTGTTCGTTCTCATTTTTGCGATGACGCTGGTGCAGATGGCGCTGCAAAGAAAGTGGGTGCACTATCAATGAGCCGGCTTGAAAAGCGGAGGGTGCCCTTCGCGAAAATTGTACTGCACGCCGTGCTTATTGCCGGAGCGGCCATTATGCTGCTGCCTTTTCTGTGGATGCTGGACACTTCGCTCAAAACATTCGCGGAATCGATGCAGGCCCCGCCCGTTCTGATCCCGGAAAAATTGAGATTCGATAATTATCTGGAAGTGTTCAGGGAAACCAGATTTTCCCGGTATTATTTGAACACGCTTATGGTAACGACCGTTAAAACCGCCGGTCAGCTGCTGTTCTGCTCTTTGGCGGCCTACGCGTTCGCGACTATGAGTTTTCCGGGCAAAAGGGTCTTGTTTCTGCTTATTTTATCCAACATGATGATCCCGCAGCAGATTATTCTGATTCCGGCCTTTGTCGTCATGAAACAGCTCGGCTGGCTGGACACCTACTATGCCTTGATCGTACCGGGACTTGCCAGCGCATTCGGCATTTTCCTGCTCCGGCAGTTCTTCATGTCCATTCCGAAGGAAATCGGAGAGGCGGCCCGTATAGACGGCAGTTCGTTTTTCCGCATTTACCGGTCCATCTACCTCCCGCTGGCGAAGCCGGGTCTTGCCGCATTGGCGATCTTCGTCATCATGGCGTCCTGGAACGATTTTATATGGCCGCTGTTGTTTACAAGCTCGGATGAAATGCGTGTTCTGTCACTGGCGGTATCGAGCTTCGTAGGGGAATTTTCCACGGAGTATCCCCTTATGATGGCGGCCGCTTGCATGGCAGTGCTGCCGCTTCTGCTGCTTTTCTTGTTTTTTCAAAAATACTTCGTTCAAGGCATTGCCCTGACGGGAATAAAAAGCTGAAAGCGGGTATGCCATCGTGCAAAAACCGAATGTGTTGATTATAATGACGGACCAGCAGCGCTGGGATACGCTCGGCTGTTACGGAAACTCCGTAATCGAGACACCTAATCTGGACTGGCTTGCTTCGGAAGGGACGATCTTTACGAATGCGTATACGCCGTCGCCTTCGTGTGTTCCGGCCAGAGCGTCCCTGCTGACGGGAATGGACCCGTGGAATACGGGCGTGCTCGGGATGGGAGGAGGCCAGGGACCGATGGGCGGAGGATTTGCCCACACGCTGCCGGGCGAGCTGAGCCGGGCCGGCTACCACACACAGGGCGTGGGCAAGATGCACTTTCATCCCCAGCGTCTGCTGAACGGTTTTCACAACACGGTACTGGATGAATCGGGCCGGGTGGAATCACCGGGGTTCGTGTCGGATTACAAAGCCTGGTTCGATGCGAACAAGACCGGCGATTACGGAATCACCGATCACGGTATCGACTGGAACTCCTGGATGGCGAGGCCGTATCACGCCCCGGAATTTTTGCATCCGACAAATTGGACGGTCAACCGATCCATCGAATTTCTGGAGAAAAGAGATCCGAGCCGGCCGTTTTTTCTGATGACGTCGTTTGCAAGGCCGCACTCGCCTTACGACGCGCCCTCTTTTTATTTCGATCTCTACCGGGGCAAAAAGCTGCCGGAGCCGTTCATGGGAGACTGGGCGGGGCGCCATAACGTGCCTGAGGACGCCGCCAAACCGGACGCCTGGCGGGGCGTCCGGAGTCCGGAGGAAATCCAACGGGCAAGAGCGGGCTATTACGGGTCCATCCACCATATTGACCATCAGATCGGGAGGCTGCTTTTTCACTTAAGGAAGACGGGGCTGCTGGACGAGACGCTAATCGTGTTCACCTCGGATCACGGGGATATGCTGGGAGATCATCATTTATGGCGCAAAACGTATGCGTACGAGGGATCGTCGCACATTCCCCTGCTCGTCAAACTGCCGGGGGGCGGGCAGGAAACCCGGCTGAAGAAGGTGGAGGCTCCCGTCGTTCTGCAGGATCTTATGCCGACGCTCTTGGAAGCGGCCGGAGCCGGAATCCCGGATACGGTCGACGGGGTAAGCCTTCTCGGCCTGATCCGGGGAGAGCAGGCGCAGCGCCGGTTCGTTCACGGGGAGCACAGCACCTGTTACGCCGAGGAACAGGAGATGCAGTATGTAACGGACGGGGAAATGAAATATATCTGGTTCCCCAGATTGAATGAAGAGCAGCTCTTCGACCTTCGCGTCGACCGGGAAGAAAACCGCGACGTGTCCGGCTGTCCCGAATACCGGGAGGATCTGGACATGTGGAGACAACGGCTGATCGCTGTCCTGGAAAGCCGCAATGCGGGGCTGACCGAAAACGGCAAGCTTGCGCTGCAGGCCGGGAGGCCGTATCTCGTTTCCCCTCATTACGAGAAGCGGATGAGCCTGCTTCGGACTTGAGCTTTCGGCAATGGGCCGCTAAAGTAAAGGGGAAGACAAGCACGGGATTGAACCCGCACGTTAAGGACGTGAAAAGCATGATCAAAGGCATACTGACCGTCATAGACGAAACCTTCGACTCGCTGACGGCAATGGAGCAGAAAGTCGCCCGGTTTATTCTTGACCACCCGCAGGACATGGTCCATATATCCGTGCAGAAACTGGCCGGGCTCACGCAAACGAGCGAGGCTACGATTGTACGTCTGTCCCGCAAGTTCCGCTGCAAGGGGTTCAAGGAGCTGAAGCTGAGAATAGCCGCCGACCTGTTTGTCCCCGCCAGGGAGAATGCGGAATTCCAGCAGGTTAACGTCGGCAGCCCGACGGGCGAGCTGATGGAATCCGTGGCGCACAACAGCGTCAAGTCGATCCAGGACACCCTCGCTATCCTCTCGGCCGACGTCATGGACGAGGCCATCGAAGTGTTATCCCGCGCCAGAAAAATCGCCTTGTTCGGGATCGGAGCCTCCGCGGTTGTAGCGGAAGATTTCAAGCACAAGACCGCCCGGATCAACCGGTGGTGCGAAGCGGGATACAGCGGAGACATGCAGGCGATCATCGCGGCGAATCTGACCGCGGATGACGCCGCCCTCTGCATTTCCTATACGGGAGAAAATGCGGAGGTGGTGCATGCGATGCGGATCGCCAAACGAAACGGCGCGACGGTTATTTCCTTGACGCAGCTGGGGCTTAATCCCATTGCGGAGCATTCGGACATTCAGCTGTTCACAAGCACGCTGGAGCAGAACTTCCGGCAGGGCGCCATGAGCTCGCGGATCGCCCAGTTGTATGTGATCGACCTGCTGTATGTCGGGCTGGTTTCGCGGGATTACGAGAGCAGCCTCGCTTCCATCGAGAAAACCAAACGGGCGGTCCAGAGCCTGCATCCGGGGCGGGAAGGCGCTTCCCAGAACAATTAAATAAGTTGACCATACCATTGGAGACGCTATTTTTCGAGAATAGGGTCTCTTTTTCTATGGAAAAAAGGAGAGTGGAAAAGATGATTCAAAGCTTACGCGCCGCAAAAATAGGAATGGTTCTGCTGCTGGTTCTGCTGTCGGGAGCGGCCGGTTTTCAACCTGCCCAAGCATCCGATGAATTTGACAGCCTGCGTATCAAATGGAAAAACCTGCTCACCGGCGGTAACTACCCTGCAGGCGACCCCGATATCGCGGCCCAAGTGGCCGTTTCGGCTGAAACGGCCGGCGGATACTGGTCGTCGCTCGATAAAAGCGCGGGCCGTACGTTTCTGTGGCCGGATCTTGCGGATTGGAGCGCATCCAAGACAATGACAGCCTCTTACAACCGGCTGAAAAGGTTGGCGGCCGCCTATTCGACGCCCGGGTCTTCCCTATACGGCAATGCGGAGCTCGGAAGCGACATCGTAGACGGCCTCGATTGGATGTATAGCCGCATATACAACGAGAACAAAAGCCAGTCCGACAACTGGTGGGACTGGCAGATCGGGACTCCTCAGGCGCTAAACGATTCCGCGGTATTGGTCTACGATCTACTCGGCTCCGTCCGGCTTGCGAATTATATCGCCGCGGTCGATAAATTCGTTCCCGATCCGACCAAGCGCCTGAACAGTACACTGACCGAAACGGGGGCTAACCGGTCGGATAAAGCCCAGGTCGTTACGATACGGGGAATTCTGGGCAAAACAGGCGGAAAACTGGCCCAAGGCCGGGACGCCTTAAGCCAGATCTTTCTCTATGTCACCGATGGGGACGGATTTTACCGGGACGGATCGTTTATCCAGCATACCAATATCGCCTATACGGCGAGCTACGGCCGGGTGCTTCTGGCCGGCATATCAAGGCTTCTGTATGTACTCAGCGGCTCTTCGTGGCAGGTAACGGATGCAAACCTGGGGAATGTGTACAACTGGGTGCAGGACTCCTTCCTGCCTGTTATATACAAAGGTGCCGCCATGGATATGGTACGCGGCAGGGCGATATCGAGGCAGCATCAGCAGGACCACGAGATGGGAAGAGATATCGTCGCTTCGGTTAACCGGCTCTCGTTGTCGGCACCGGCGGCCAAACAGGCTGAACTGAAAAGTCTGGTAAAAGCCTGGGTCCAGCAGGATACGAGCTTCGGTTCCTATTATGCGGGTCTGCCTGCCGACGATATCATCCGGCTCAAATCGGTTCTGAACGATTCTGCGCTTAGCCCGGCTCCTGCCGGTCAACTGACGAAAATTTTCCCTGAAATGGACAGGGCTGTTCAAAGGGGGCCGGCTTTCGCTTTTGGAATCAGTATGTCTTCGAGCCGCATAGCCCGGTACGAATCGGGGGGAACCGAAAATTTGCACGGCTGGCACACGGGAGATGGAATGACGTACCTGTACAACGGCGATCTTACCCAATTTTCCAATGACTACTGGCCGACCGTGAATCCGTACAGATTGCCCGGCACAACGGTGGATTCCGGTGCTCTTACCGACAATCAGGGAAATATAAGCACATCGGCTTACAATTTCGTTGGCGGGGCCTCCAGCGGAAATGCAGCCGCAGTCGGTATGCGGTTCTCGGGAATCGGAACCGATCTGACAGGCAGAAAATCCTGGTTTCTGCTGGGAGACAAAGTCGCTGCGCTGGGAACGGGGATTTCAAGCGCTTCGGGGCGTAAAATCGAAACAATTGTGGAAAACCGCAAATTGGACAGCGGCGGAACGAATGTTTTCACGGTCAACGGAGGGGCCAAACCGGGACAGACCGGATGGTCGGAGTCCATGGCGGGCGTGAGATGGGCTCATTTGGCGGGGAGTACGGTGAATTCGGATATCGGCTACTATTTTCCTCAACTCCCCTCAATAGACGGATTACGGGAAACGAGAACGGGCTCTTGGCGGAATATCAATAAGGACGGCCCGACAACACCGGTTACGAACTCCTTTCTGAGTCTTGCTTTCAACCATGGCATCAATCCGTCCAACGCAAGCTACGCGTATGTTCTTCTTCCCGGGAGAACGGCCGCGCAAACACTCTCGTATGCGGAAAATCCGGATCTTGTCGTGCTCGAAAATTCGAACGATGCCCAAGCCGTTCAGGATCTTAGTTCACATGTGATTGCCGCAAATTTCTGGAACAACATAACGAAGTCGGTTGCGGTGAACGGAACGGATCTGCTGACAAGCGGCAAACAGGCTTCGGTCGTCTACACGGAAACCTCCGCAGAAATCGAAATTGCCGCCGCCGATCCCACTCAAACGAACACGGGCAGTATTCCTCTGCAAATTAACAGGAGCGCATCGGCTGTTCTTGCCGCGGATGCCGGGGTGACGGTTACCCAACTAAGCCCGGTCATCAAGTTGAACGTCAACGTGAACAAGGCAAACGGAGCGACGTTTAAAATCCGGCTCCAAAAGTAGCGGACATGGGAAGGAAAAACGGAATCGGGGCCTTGAAGATTACGAACGGAAGCGTCTTAAAGAGGGAATTACCGAAACAAGCCTGCAGGTAAGTAAAAATGAAAGAGAAAAGCCGTGGACGAAAGCTGTCGGTGAGACATCAACTTGGCACCCTTCAAAAAATAGAATAAAAGAGCAGGATCGCAATGATTGATCCCCCAGCTAAATCCGGGAGGGAATGATTGCGAAGCCTGCTCTTTTACCATGGAGATAGGCAGAGTAGTTTACTGCCCGCAGCCTCGGCCTGCATCCGGGGCCACGTCCTTACAGATCGTTCGTCAGCACGACCTTGCCGATCGCGCTGCCCGACTCCAGGCGGCGGTGAGCCCCCGCCGCGTCGCGGAACGTAAACCGCTGCTCGTCCAGCAGCGGGCGCAGATGCCCTTCGTCGGCCAGGCGCGCAAGACGCTCCAGCGTCTCGCCCTGATGCTTGCGGCCGACGCCGGTCAGAAGCGGCAGCACGGTGAACACCACGTGCAGCGTCAACCCCTTCGCATGAAGCGGGCTGAGATCATGCGTGGAGCGGGCGGCGATGGCGACGACATGGCCGCCTGCGCGCGCGGCGGCGAAGGAACGGTCGAGGTTGTCTTTCCCGACCGTGTCGAACACGACGTCGAAGCCCTGGCCGCCGCCCGAGCATCTGCGGACGTAATCTTCTACCGGTTCCGTCCGGTAGTTGATGACGCCGTCCGCGCCCAGCCGCGAAGCGATGTCCAGCTTCGCGTCGGAGGATGCCGTCGCGAAGACGTCGGCGCCGCCACATTTCGCGAGCTGGATCGCGATGTGGCCGACGCCGCCTGCGGCGGCATGCACGAGAACCTGCTGGCCGGGCTGAAGCCGCGCCCGGTCGAACAAGCCCTGCCAGGCGGTAAGCGCCACGACGGGCAGGGCCGCCGCCTCGCTCATCGAGAGCGAGGCGGGCTTGCGGGCGATGAGCTCCGCATCGGCCAGCATGTATTCGGCGAGTGCGCCGCCGAAGCCCTTGAAGCCGCCGGCGAAGCCGTACACTTCGTCGCCGGGCCGGAACTTCGTCACGCCTTCGCCCACGGCTTCGACGGTGCCCGCTACATCGCCGTGCAGGACCGCGGGAGCAGGCGGAGCGAGATTCGGCATCAGGCCCTGGCGGATCCGCGCGTCGATCGGATTCACGCCGCTGGCGGCGACGCGGATAAGCACGTGTCCGGGCCGGACGGCCGGGGTCGGAATTTCTCCGATGGAGAACGATTCCGGTGCGCCGAATGTTTCGAGAAGAATTGCTTTCATGGGAAGCACCTCCGATAGGTTGGCTGGTATGGGTACGTTAGATCCATTATAAAACACCCGGCATGAGAATGGTACAAGCCCGGCTAACGCGAAAAACACCGGACCCCTTGCAGGGGATTCCGGTGTTTGCGTGCCATGTCGTCTTACGTCATGGCTTGTTTTTGAACGGGAGCCAGAGAATCTTCCTGATGCTTCTCTTCCCGGTGTTTGAGAAATTCCCGGCCGTATTCGCCGTGAGGATGAATACCCGCATGCTCCATCTGAATGGTGGAATGCGTAATGCCGTATTTTTCCTTCAGCGTTTCGTTAATGGCGAGGATGATGCAGAACGGCTGGATTTTGTCGTCGATAAAAACGTGCGCGGTCAGAGAGTAATGATCCGTCGAGATCGCCCAGAGGTGCATTTCATGCACATCTTCAACCCCTTCGACATTGCCGATATCGCGGCGGATTTCCTCCAGATTGAACTTGGCGGGAACGGATTCCATCAGAATGAGGTAAGATTCCTTAATGATCCGGCTGCCTCCGATGAAAATAATGCAGCTGATTACGATACTGATCAAAGGATCAAACCACAGCATTCCCGTAAAATAAATGAGAATCGCCGAAATAATAACCCCTACGGAACTGAGCAGGTCTCCGATAAAATGCCACAAGGCACTCTGGACGTTGAGATTCTCCTCTTCTTCCATACTGCGGTGCAGGACCAGCGTGAGCACCAGATTGACCACGAGCCCGATGGAGGAGATGATGAGCATAAGTTTGAAATCAATGTCCTGCGGCTCGTAAAACCGCTTGATTCCCTCGATAAGGATTCCGATGGCGATCACGGCCAAGGCAAGCCCATTAAGGAAGGAGGCAATGATTTCGAACCGCAGAAAGCCGAATGTGTAGCGGCTGTTGGGTTTCCGGGAGGCCAAGTAAATAGCGGTCATGCTGAGTCCGAGCGCAATGACGTCTGAGATCATATGCGCGGAATCCGAGAGCAGGGCGAGGGAGTTCGACATAATCCCCCCGACAACTTCAACAATGGTGAAAAATAAGGTGAGGAAAAGGGTAATCCACAGCGTACGCTTGGACGTGGATTGTTCCTTTACATGGTCAAGATGGTGAAAATCGGTCATGGCTTGTACCTGCTTTCCGGCTTTTTTATATGGATGAACGGACGATAGTAGACTCTTCACCAGGTTGTTCTGTTGGAATTATACGTCACGTTCCGAAATCCTGCAACGGCTGTTCTATGAAATAGACAAAAGCGGAATTTTCATAGGCGAATGCTGCCAAACCGGGGAAGTTGCCGTCGGAATATAAGAGAACGCTTTCAATTTTGTTACATAAATGAAATATTTCTGTTACGTTCCTATAATGTAAGGGAGGTATTATAATAACCAAGACCCCCTTTTTAATATACAACGTTTCAGGCTTACCCCGTTGGTAAGCCTGCTTTTTTTGTCTGGAGACTTGCTGCCTACGCCGCAATGTACCCGGAAGCCTCAGTATGAGCACGCTACATCCTGTTTGGAACGGTATCTGATCTTGCAGGCGCCTTTTTCCTGTATGATCTCCGTTGGGACGGGGAAGCTGTTTCAGGCAGTCCGAACCGGATGGCGCGTGCAGGGAACTGTCGGCTTTATGGGCCGACTTCCTACGGATAATCCGGAATCACAGCTCCCGGAATTAAAGAAAACCGGCCGATTGACGGCCGGTTTTCTTATGTCCTTTTATGAAATGCGGCGGCAATTACAGGGTAACGAGAACCCGCTCTTTATTGCGGAAGAAACACCATTCTTTAAACCCGATTTCTTTCAGCCGTTTGCTCACGAGTTCGAAGTCGTCGCCAACACGCTGGGGCACATGAGAGTCTGACCCGAAAGTGACTTTAACCCCGTAATGGAGGGCGCGTTCCAGAATAAGATCGGACGGATACCACCCACCTACGGTTTTGGTTTTGCCGGAAGTGTTGATTTCGATCGCCACATCCTCATCCGCGATGACTTTCAGGGTTTCGTCCACTTTGGGAGTCGGAATATCCGAGAAAGCGGGATAGAATCCTTTCATCGCGTCGATATGACCCAGTATCTGAAACAATCCGGCTCTTGCCGATTGCTGGATCAGATCGTAGTAGGTCTCTTTATGGAGGATATGCTGAGCGTCGTCAAGCCCTTTCCACCGGTTCTTGTTAAAAATACTGACGCCGCCGGACAGATGGACCGAACCTATAATATAGTCGAACGGGAATTTCTCATACATGGAACGGTACAGGTCCAGATGCTCCGGGAAAAAGTCGGATTCGACCCCCAGCAGCACTTCGATTTTGTCCGCATATTCCTTCTTCAGGCCGAGCACTTCTTCCACATAGGCGGCGAAGGCGCTTTTGGCCATGGCGATTCCGGGAAACAACTGGTCCTGCTCGCTGTAAAAATACGGGGAATGATCCGAAATGCCGATCACGGACAAGCCCGCTTCCACCGCCGCGTCTACGTAGTGACGGATGGTCCCCGTTGCATGCCCGCATCTTTCGTTGTGCGTATGAAGATCGAATTTCATAAGTAGCCCTCCTATTCGGAACCGAGAAATTGGGTTTCCGGCATTCCTTTCAAATCCTGCAGGAACTGGTGCATCGCGGAGTTGAGGTAGCGGCCGGATTTGTACACAACGCCGACGGGATGAGTAATATCTAACTCGTCTACTTTCAGCATTTTCAGCGTACCGTGGTCGAGATCGTTGACGACAGACAACTTCGAGATGATGGCGGCGCCGAGATTCAGCTCGACCATCCGTTTGACTTCTTCGCTGCTTGAAAGCTCCATCACGATTTGCGGGTTGATATCGTACGTTTTGAACACCTGATCGACGAATCGGCGTCCCGCCGTTTCCGGCGATAGCATGATAAAGGGCAGATTGCGCAGCTTCTCGATGGAAATATGAGAGTACCGGCTTAGCGGATGACTGGTGGATACGATGAGTTCGAACGTGTCGTAGTACAGGACGGAAGCCTCCAGAGACGGATACTTTTCGTAGAGATACGAAATGCCGATATCTACACTGCCGTTGTCGACACTGGCCATAATTTGCGAAGAGGTCATGGAATGAATGGTGGTTTTGATTAAAGGGAACTGGTCCTGAAAATAAAACAGCACCCGCGGTAAAATTTGCATGGCAATGGACGTGGTTGTCCCGATATGGATATGGCCCTGGGGAGTCTGGCTCAGATCGGCCAACCGTTGTTTCAAATCCTCGACAGTGCGGAGGATTCTTTCGGCGTGCTCCAGGAACAGCTTGCCGCTGTCCGTCAGCGTCACAGGCTGGTTGCGGTCGATCAGAATCGTCCCGAACTCTTCTTCCAAGCTTCTAATCTGCGCAGACACGGCCGGCTGCGTCAGGTTGAGAAGTTCGCCTGCCTTGCGGAAACTCATCGTCTTGGAAATCGTGATGAGCGTCTCCAATTGATTGAGATTCATGGGCAGCCCTCCGATTATAAGTAAAATTTATCGAAACATATAACGAGATAACTTAATTTTCTTTCTATTATAAAGGATGGCCGGGGAGAGTTCAAATGATTGAATGTAAATAAATGACAATCGGGTTTTGCGGGATCATTTCAATCCCGGTTACAAAAAGAGGGGAGAGAACCGGGCCTCCTTGTCAAGGGGAGATTCCCGTTTCTCTGTAAAGGGAGCTGTCTGATTTCCAGGCTGTCGGGCCGGGCTATTTCATCAGACTGTTCCAAAAATGAGGCAGGTCGCGGCAAATCAGATCCGGCTCGTTCCCGGACTTCGAAATGTGCTCCCGGACATTGGCCTCCGTGGCAAGGCCTGTCAGCACGAGAGCTGTCCGGCAGCCGGCCGATATACCGCCGCCGATGTCCGTTGCGGTATTGTCGCCGATCACCCACGTGTCTTTCGCCTGCAGTTCCAGTCGGGCCAGGGCATAGTTCATAATGACCGGCGACGGCTTGCCGATGACGACCGGATTGGCGCCGGAAGCGGTCCGGATGAGGGCGCTGATGGAGCCGGCTCCGGGAATCAGGCCGCTGTCAGACGGAAGCAGGTGATCCGGGTTCGTCAGGATGTACCGGGCGCCGCCCAGCAGGTGCTTGACCGCCGACGCCAGCTTGTCGTAGGTCAATTGCCGGTCGATACCTTGAACGACGTAATCCGGCTCCTTGTCGGTGAGCTCGAACCCCGCTTCCAGCAGAGCGCTCTGCAGTCCTTCTTCGCCGATGCAGTAGACGCGATTGCCGTTTCCGTGTTCGAGCAAATACTGAACGGAAGCCATAGCCGTCGTGTACACGCGGTCGGGCCCGACTTCTATGCCCATCCCGTTTAAATGGCCGGCCACGTGTTCCGGGGAGCGGGACGAATTATTGGTCACAAGGAGGTAAGGGAGGCCGTTCTTATTGAGCAGCTCCACAAACTCCTTCGCGCCCGGTATGGCTTCGTTCCCTTTGTACAGTGTGCCATCCAAATCAATCAAAAATCCGTGCATGCTTTTGTTCACCTCACCTTTCATCGTACCAAACGGAATGCTTCCTCACAAGCGCGGTCATTTATGACGTGCAAAGAGGTTCGGCGGCGTCTAACCCGGTAAAAGACTGATTTGCTCTACCCCCGCGGTGTCCGGAAAATCCCATAACGGGAAATAGGACCGCCGTGCGATTCTCTTCCTGTTTGGCCCCGCTTTATAGGTCCAATGATAAAAAAGACTCAAAGTTGACATGGATAAAATAGGACAAAAGAAGTATACGGACAACGATTTTTACTATATAATGTAGAAAAATGTGTAAGTTTGGTTCGAAAAAATCCGACATGAGTACCTAAACCGGAGGAACGGTTTTATCGCCTTGTGAAACAATTTTTGTTCCTATATGTTGGTAAAGGGGTTAAAGAGCACATGAAAGCGGAGTACATCAATCCTTTTCTGGAATCCGCGCGGATTGTCATCGAACAAGTCGCGAACGTGCGTCCGACTACCGGTAAATTGTCTGTCAAAGATATTTACTTTATCGAACGTTATGTATGGATACAAATCGGTATGACCGGTCAAATGCAAGGAAACATACGCTTCGGTTTTGAAGAATCAACGGCGCTGCGGATGGTTTCCGCTATGATGGGCGGATTTATTTTGACCGAGCTGGACGAAATGGGACACAGTGCGATTTCCGAACTCGGAAACATGATCAGCGGCAACGCCAGCACGATTTTGTACAATCAGGGCATCAAGGTTGACATTACGCCCCCTAAGGTCGTCACGGGAGACGTCCATGAGGTGGATGCACTGAAAGCGCTGACGGTTCCTCTGCTCATGGACGGAATCGGCGAACTGGATATTCAGGTCCTTCTCGCTTAGCTAAACCGGACCAAGCTGGAGAACCGGCAAAAGGACTGCTTCTGTTGAAGCAGTCTTTTTTTGATGCGAGTTTCTCCGATACGGGGTGTGGGAGGAGCGAGAGAAGTTGTAATGTATAAGCTAAATTCCACGAAATTGAAATTTCGGCGGCCGTCCGCGAAGGGAAGAGACGTATTCTCGGGTATATTCAACAGGGCATGACAAATTCTCAGATTGAAAAAGAACCAAGCATTACGGAAAGAACCATAATGAACCGCGTAAACTCCATCTGTATCCGGTCTCAAAGTGCTGAAGGATATAAAATGGAGCGGAATAAAATCTGTACTGCCCGCCTCCGCCTGGTGAAGAAAAGCCGCGTAAGGTATACTAAGCCTACAAGCGTCATCGGAAGGGGAAGAAGCACATCCATGAATATAGAAGGCAAAGTAGTCGTCGTCACCGGAGCCTCCAGCGGAATAGGCGCGCAGACCGCGCGTGCGTTGGCGCAGCGCGGAGCGGTGCCCGTTCTGATGGCACGTTCGCGGGACAAGCTGGAGCGGCTGGCGGCGGAGATCGGCGGCGGATGCGGCGTGTACCGGCTCGATGTGCAGGATACGGCCGAAGTGAACCGGGTTTTCGCCGAAGTTCTAGCCGAGTACGGGCGGATTGACGTTCTCGTCAATAACGCGGGGTTCGGAGTATTCGAACGGTTTCTGGACGCTCCGCTGGAGCAGTTCGAAGAGATGATGGACGTGAATTACATGGGCATCGTCCGCTGCACGAAAGCGGTTCTTCCGTCCATGGTCAAATCGGGCTCGGGCCACATCGTCAATATCGCTTCGATGGCCGGCAAAATCGGATCGGCCAAGTCCTCCGGATACTCCGCGACAAAGCACGCCGTGCTCGGCCTGACAAATTCGCTTCGCCAGGAACTGGCGGGAACCGGTGTCCGGCTCAGCGCCGTTAATCCGGGCCCGATCGATACCCCGTTCTTGGAACGGGCGGACCCTACGGGAAATTACGTCAAGAACATCAGCTGGTTCATGCTGAAACCGGAGCGGGTGGCCGGAGCGATCATCCGCGCGATCGAGAAAGAGAAGGCGGAGATTGATCTGCCTTTTATAGCGGGAATCGGCACGAAGCTGTATTCGCTGTTTCCCCGTCTGCTGGATAAAACCGCACAGCGCATGCTGAACAAGAAATAACCCAGAAAAAAAGCGGCTCTCCTGCAGGAGAATCGCTTTTTTAATCGGTTCCATGGGGACCATGCGGAAAAACGTGCGGCAAGAAAACCAAGGACGGTTTGCGCGGATCAGAAGCCCTGGTTTTGCCCGGTCGTTCTGCCGACTTCCTGGACGATTTCTTCGTCCGTTAAGCCGTGAGCGTTGATGACGGAAGCGGAGGTGGTGGCATCCGCGAAGCCCATCACATTCTGGTCCAGACCGGAAATGACCACGCAGGACGCTCCGTCCGCCTGATTCAACGAGGTAACTTCGTAGCCGCTGCTCTGCAGGGCCTGCTTCACACTGGACAAGCTGTCTTCGACTGCGATTTTAGACATATGCCTTCGCTCCTTTATAAGGGATCTCAGGCTTATTGTGGCTGCGTGGACGAGTTCTTATTCAGGTTTGCCCCGGCTTGCCTTCTGCTGCTCGTTGAGATCGCGGATTTCTTCGAAAATGGCCCGGACTTGCGTTTTGGCGTCGGGGTGCGAGCCGTTCCAGTGATTCGTTAGAGCGGGCATCGCTTTATGTAAGTGTTGATAGACGGCCCAGATTTTTATTTTCTTGGTCATTTCGGAGGAACCGTCCCCGGTCAACAGCTCGGCCGCTTTGGATACGAGGGCGTTAAACTCGTTTTCGAATTCTTGACTCATAAGATCATTCCTTCCGTATGAAAATAAGATACTCCCAGTCTATCGGAAGCCATGGGGACTGTAAAGTTCCTTCACCACGGGTCCCGGGTCGGTCCGCAACTACATTCAGGACATATACCTACAAGGAG
Source organism: Paenibacillus sp. JNUCC 35 (assembly GCF_058269095.1). Classification (NCBI taxonomy): domain Bacteria; kingdom Bacillati; phylum Bacillota; class Bacilli; order Caryophanales; family Paenibacillaceae; genus Paenibacillus; species Paenibacillus sp. JNUCC 35. The sequence goes on from NZ_CM177771.1 coordinate 1,427,472, forward strand.
GCTGAACAAGCATGTCGGAATCCATTCAATCGGGGAAAAAAATCAGCACCCTCTCGCCGGTCACCTTGTCGCCTGCCGTACGCGCGGCCGGTAACGAAGCGGGAAGCCTTAAAGACGGCCAGCTCCTGGAGCGGGAGCTGCTGTCCCGGCACGCGAGAAACGTCTCGCTGTACGTCGTGACGTACGCGGCCCAGGGACTTCGCGTCAAAGGCTATCTCGCCGTGCCGGATCACGCGGAACCGCTGCCGGCCGTCGTCTACTGCCGGGGAGGCATCCGGCGCGTCGGAATGGTGCGGATCCGCCGGATCGTTTCGATGGCACGGCGGGGGTATGTCGTTTTCGCGCCCTTCTACCGCGGCAACGAAGGAGGAGAAGGACGCGAGGACTTCGCCGGAGAGGACCGGTACGATGTGTATCACGGGCTGCTGATGCTGAGGGATCTGCCCGAAGTCGCCTCCGTACCGGTCTCGCTGATCGGCTTCTCCCGCGGCGCGCTGATGGCGCTGCTGGCCGCCAGAGACTGCGAGGAAGTCGGCCCCGTCGTCGTATGGGGCGGCGTCAGCGACCTTCACGACACGTATGAAGAGCGGGTCGACTTACGACGTATGCTCAAACGGGTCGTCGGCCATCCCCTCAAGCAGGCGGATGAATATATCCGCAGGTCTCCGGCCAGGTGGGCCGATCTTATCGAGTCTCCCGTGCTGATCGTGCACGGAACCGCCGATCCGCAGGTTAAAATTTCCCACGCCTACAAGCTGGCCGCAGCGCTTGAACATGCGGGCAAAGATCATACCATGCTCATTTACGAAGGGCTGGAACACCGTTTTCCGAAGGAAATGGACGAAGTGGCGCTGGACGAAGTTTTCCGCTGGATGGAGCAGAAAAGAATTGAAATAGAAGGGAAGAAAAGTAAAAAAGAAGGAAAACAGCTTGATTTTCCTAAAATTAAATAGAAAAAAATCTCCTTTTTTGGTGATTAGAATGACGTTATCCCGCCTGATTTTATCCAAAATGAGACTTAGAAGCACGGTTGGATAGAAATGTAAGCTTTTTCTTTAAATATAATGAATTTTTTTGCTGTTTAATATTGTTAACTCCCTCGGTATAGCCTAATATGAGTTTTAGGAATGGTTTACATAAGGGGGATGTCTCATGTCAAAGTACATGATTCATTTGTTTACATCGAATTATTTCCACCTGGACAAAAGCCTTCAGGAAAAAATATATAAAGAATTTCATGTCATGGTATATCCGACCATTTATTTCATCCTCCAGGATCACAATTTAGTCGAGGATATCATTCAGGAATCGTTTCTCCGTGCTATCGACAAGGCTCCTCAACTAAAGGAGACGGAGAAATATGAAGGCTGGCTCAAGAAGCTGACACGCAACGTGACGCTCAATTATTTGCAGAAGCATAAGCGCAACCGCAACGAGCTGGATTCGGAGATTACGCTGACGCTGAGGGAAACGGCCCCGGCTTACGAGGCCGGCAGCACCCCGCTGGAGAAGGAAGTTGAGCTGAAGATCATGCAGGAAGCGATCAACCATTACGTGAACCAGCTCAGCCCCGCTTACCGGCAGATTCTCGCCATGAAAGTGGTTCATAACATGTCTTACAAGGAAATGGCGGAAGAGATGAACGTGACGGAAGGCGTTATCCGGCAGCGTCTGTACCGTGCGCGCGAAGCGATCCGGCAAATGCTGCTGGAAGAATGGGATTTTCTCAGATAAGCGCCCCATGCAGGCCGGATAGGGCCGTTAAGGGTGGGCAGTGCGGTCAGGCTCCGCAGCTCATCCTTTTTTTGCGTGCCCCGGTTTGTTCCTGGGAGCTTCCTCGCGTATAATGTAGACAAACAACAACGGCATACAGAAAAGAGGTTCTTCATGTACGACAATTTTGAACAGCTGCAAATCGCCCCCGTCTGGGCGGAAAAGTTGAAGGAACGGGGGATAGGCAGACCTACGGCCGTTCAGGCCGAGGCGATCCCGCTCATTCTCACGGGACGGGACGCCATTGTGCAGTCGCAAACGGGAACGGGCAAAACACTGGCTTTCCTGCTTCCCGCCCTGCAGCGGATCGATGTGAACGCGAAGCATGTCCAGGCCGCTATCATCGTTCCGACACGGGAGCTCGGCATGCAGATTTTGCGCGTGGCGGAAGATCTGATCGGCGACGGTCCCATTAAGTGCCAAGCTCTGATCGGAGGAGCGGCCTTGGCCCGGCAGGTAGAGAAACTCAAAAAAGGTTCCCCGCACCTGATTATAGGAACTCCCGGCCGCATTAACGAGCTGATCAAGGCCCGTAAGCTGAATGTGCATCATGTGTCCATGCTGATCGTGGACGAAGTCGATCACGTGCTGGAGCTGGGCTCCATGAAAGAAGTCTATTCGATCTTCAAAGCGCTTCAGCGCTCGTCCCAGTCGCTGTTCTTCTCGGCGACCATTCCCGCGGAGATCGGACAAGCGGCGGAAAGCTTGATGAATGACCCGGCCGAGATCCGGATCAACCCGGATCAGCGTACGGCGTCCACACTGGAGCATCTCGCTTTTAACTGCGAAGCCCGCAATAAAATCGACACGCTCCGCCGGATCATCCGTCTGTACGAGCCGCCCAAGGCGATGGTATTCGTCAATGCGACGGCCGACGTGTCGGAAGTGGTATCGAAGCTGCAGCACCTCGGATTGTCCGTGGAGGCGCTCTACGGGGAAGCGGGCAAGCAGCAGCGGGCGAACGTCATGCAGTCGTTCCGCGAAGGCAAGTTCCAGCTGCTGCTGGCTACCGATGTGGCGGCCCGCGGGCTCGACATCGAGGAAGTGACGCATGTCATCAATCTCGACATGCCGCTTAACGCCGAGTACTACCTGCACCGTGCAGGGCGTACCGGAAGGATGGGGCGCAGCGGAACCGTGATCTCGATCGTCGCTCCGAAGGAGCGTTTCATCATCGATAAGTTCCGCAAGGCTCTGCGCATCTCCATCGACGAGAAGGAGATGTACGAGGGCCGGGTGGTCGATGCCGGCCAAGGCCCGCGCAGCGGCTTCCGCGGCGCACCGCGCCGGGATGACGCGGGCGGGGGGGGCGCCGCAGCCCGCGTTTCGGGCACGGCCCAGCGCGCGTCCGGCGGCGAAGCGGGGTCGCACCGCGGCGGGACTGCCGGCGCGGACGGGGAGCGCCTCTCCACGGATCGCCGTGGAGAGAGCGGCCGCAGCGGCGCGCCGGCCCGAACGGGACGCGGCAGCTCGGGCGCAGCCTCCCGGAGCGGTGCGGGCGAGGGCCGCGGCTCCGCGCCGCAGCCGGTCTCGCGCAAGGCCGCCCGCAAGCAGGAGACCGCCCAGGACCGCAAGAACAAAGGCGCGCCGAAATGGCTGAAAGCCAAAAGAGACGGAGACGGGAAATAACCGGAGCTGCAGCATCGCGTATAAGACTCCAAGCCGGTTCGGGTTGAACCGGCTTTTTCATTTGCAGTCCGCTGGGTAAATAGAGGGTATGCGTCATTACGGCAAGGAGGGAATAAACATGAAAATCATCCGGCGTATAATCGTGGTCCTGCTCGTTCTGGCCGTTGCGGCGGGGCTGGCGACCTGGGGACTCTTAACGTATATCAAACCTCAGCAGCAGCTTGATCTGGCTTATACGGAACTTTCGCTGGAAAGCCAGTTGGTGGATATCATCAGGAGCAAGAAGCCCGAAGTGCGGCTGTCCAATGAGGAAATCAATCAGCTCGGCAAAAAAGCGATCGCCAAACACGCGCGGGTATCGCCCGATGTAACGATAACCGGAGCCGACTTTACACGAAGCGGCGAGGATCTGACCGCGGATGTAAATCTGCTATGGAAAAATACTGTGCCTGTCGGGGCGCAAATGACGTTTAAACTGGCCTGGGCAGGCAAAGAACTGACCGTAACGCATACGGGCACGCATATCCGGAACTTCGAAGTGCCGTCGGGATTGGTATCCCTCGCGCCGGTTTCGATTTCGCTGGATTCGTATTTGCCTTCCATCGTGCATATCAAGGATGTCCGATTTGACCCTGATTTCGTCGTGATTGGTCTCACTCTCCGGTAGAGTGGGACTTTTTTTCATCATTTTACCGGTTGCAATTGGAACGGACCCCCCTAAAACGCCGCGGCTCCAAGAATTGCTATAGTGTAAACCGTCATGCTTCGCGAAGAGTTGCCGGTTCATCCAGCCCGGGCCGGGGCTGATTCCTACACGCATAAAGGAGAGTTTCCCGATGAAAAAACTTGACATGAAAAAAACCGTTCTATCCACGGTCGTACTCGCTATGGCAATGGGCGGAGGCACTGCCGCGTTCGCTAACGGAAACGGCAAGGATAAGGACCATGATAAGGATAAAGACTGGAAAGAGGGCAAAAACGGCGGCGTACACGGTTCTTTCGATTTCCGGATTACGTTCGACGATCTGAAGGGTTCGGACGTGGAGTGGGCGCTGAAAAATATTGCAAGCCTTTCCTCGAAGCGTGTTTTTGAAGGCTATGAAGACGGTTCGTTCAAACCGCGGAATACGGTTACCCGTATTGAAGCCATTACGGCTGCCGTCCGGCTGATGGGCCTGCGCGATAAAGCGGAATCGAACGAAGAGAAGCAGACAAAGCTGAACTTCAAGGATGCGAACAAAATTCCCGACTGGGCGGTAGGTTACGTGGCCGTAGCGCTTGAGAATGACCTGTTCGGCGAGAGCGAGGACATGGTTCAGCCGTCCAAGCCTGCCGACCGCCTGTGGGCGACGGTTCTCCTCGTGAAAGCGATGAAGCTGGATGCCGAGGCTAAAGCAAAAGTCAACACGCAGCTTTCGTTCAAGGATGCGAAGCAGATTCCGGCCGGTTCCGTCGGTTATGTGGCCGTCGCTATCGAGAAAGGGCTGATCGACGGATTCGAAGACAACACGTTCCGTCCGAATATGCCGGTAACTCGCGCTCAGCTCGCCGCGCTGCTGGATCGCACGGACAGCCAGATGCCGGGACAGGACCAAACCACGGCCGTCGGCAAAGTGACGGGAACCGTGAGCGGGAATACGCTGGTGCTCGATCAGAACGGCACCCTGAAAACGTATGCGCTGCATCCCGAAGTGTTCGTTTACCGCAACGGCGCCAAAGTAAGCGCGTCCCAGCTTCAAAACGGGGATGTCGTCAGACTGCGCTCGTACAACAACACGGTTGTTTTTATCGAAGTAACGAAAAAAGCGGTTGAAGACCGCACGCTTCAGGTCAGCGGCTTTTTCGATTCGATGACGCTGAGCAAGGAAGGCCGTATCGCTACGGTTACCGTAACGAACCAAGTCTACGGAAATACGGACAAAGCAACGTACAAGGTTGCCTCCGACGTTGCGATTCAAGGCGATGTGAGCCGGTTGGTCAAGCCGACTGCGGTCGAGCTGAAAGGCAAAGATAAAGTCGTTGAGACCATTATCATCAAGTAGGATTCACGACAAAAAAAGCCCGGAGTCTGGGGAAATCCCCAAGCTCCGGGTTTTTCTATGAAGGTGCGGCTGCGGTGTGAAAATCGTTTGAGCGGTTAGCCGATTTTGCCGTGGGAAACGCCTTTCGGAAGGTGCGAGCCGGACGGCGTCCCGGACGAAGCCGAAGCCGGTTCCGGTCAAGCGGCCTTGGCCCGCAGCGTGCTCGCCGTGCGGAGAGAAGCCGGACTGCTTCGGGCGCATACTCGGCCTTGTTTTACTCCTCGCCCTTCATGCCGAAGGCGTCGGCGATCAGGCGGTAAGAGCGGAGGCGGGCGCCGAAATTGTGGATGGGCGAAACGATCAGCAGTTCATCCGCGCTGTAAGCTTCCGCAACCGCATGAAGCTGGCGTTTGACCTGCTCCGGATTGCCGACAATGCGCCGTTCCCGGCGCTCTTTGATGCGTGCGAGGTCATACTCCGTGTACGGATAATTCAGCGCCGTATCCACGGACGGGAAGAACCCGAGCTCCAGGCCGCGTTCCAGGCGCAGGAAGTACAAGTCCGTGCTTGACGCGAGCTTGTTCGCTTCTTCTTCCGTATCCGCGCAGACGGCGAGAACGGCTGCCAGCGTACGCGGCTTGTCGCCCAGCACGGAAGGCTGGAAATGCGCCTTGTAGTGGCGCATGGCTTCCTCGCCGCCGGGGCTGCCGAAGAATTGGGCGAAGCCGAACGCGGCGCCCTGTCTGGCGGCGATGCGGGCGCTTTCGCCGCTGGAGCCGAGCAGCCATACCTCCGGCGCCGTCGGTATGGAGGGCGAAGCCTGCAGCGCGGCGAAGGGGTGCTCCGGAGGCATCGCTTCGTGAAGGTAGCCGGCGATATCGGCTACCTGATCCGGATAGCGGTCGATGCTGACGTATTTGTCCGCCTGCAGGGCGCGGGTCGCCAGCGGCATACCGCCCGGCGCGCGGCCGAGCCCGAGGTCGATCCGCCCCGGGTGGAGCGCCTCCAGCAGGCGGAAGTTTTCCGCGACCTTGTAGGCGCTGTAATGCGGCAGCATAATGCCGCCGGAGCCCACGCGGATGCGGGAGGTTGCCGCCGCGAGATGGGCCAGGAGCACCTCAGGGCTCGAATGGGCCAGCGATTTCGAAGCGTGATGCTCCGAAACCCAGTAGCGGGTGAAGCCGAGACGGTCCGCTTCCTGCGCAAGCCGGGTCGTTTCTTTAAGAGCGTCGGAGGCCGTACGGCCTTCGGCTACTTGCGATTGATCCAGAATCCCCAATTTCAACATAAGCTCACCTCTTGTGGGTAACTGTAACAAAAACGATTTAACTGTAATCTTAACTGTAACAAATTTACGTTCCAAGGTCAAAGTTCCATCCGGTTTCGTTCCGTACACCTTGACGCGCAAAGGAGAGATGGCATTTTGTGCGAAGCTCGCTTTCTCGGATGACCGCCCATGTGTCCAGGCTGTTCCAGCCTGCGCATGCTGTCCGGCGGCACCCTGGCCCCGCCCGAATGCTGAAAAGACCCGCAGCTGCCTGCGGGTCTCCCGTATTAATCCGGCCGGGTTTCCGGCGTTCCGCTGCCGCCCCAAAGCTTTTCCTGCAGCCGGGAGGGGGTCAGCGGCTTGCTGATCAGGAAGCCCTGAATGCAATCGCAGCCCTGTTCTTTCAAATAAGCGAGCTGCTCTTTCGTCTCGACGCCCTCCGCCACGACCGTCATATGGAGGCCGTGGGCCAGTTGGATGACCGTGCGGACGATCCATTCATCTCCCGCGCGGTCGTTCATATGATGGATGAAGGACTTGTCGATTTTAAGCCGGTCGAACGGATAGTAGTTCAAGTAGCTGAGAGAAGAATAGCCGACGCCAAAATCGTCCATGGCGATGTGAACGCCAAGTTCTTTGAGCTGCCTGAGCGTACGCATCGTTTTGATTTTATTGCGGAGCAGAAGACTCTCCGTGATTTCCAGCTCCAGCCACCGGGCTTCCAGTCCGGTTTCGTCCAATATACGCCGGATCGTGGGGATCAGCTCGTCGTGTTCAAACTGGATGGAAGATAAGTTGACCGCCATTCTGACGGGCGGGAAGCCTTCGTTCTGCCAGGCTTTGTTTTGCTCGCAGGCAGTCCTCAGCACCCATTCGCCAATCGAAAGAATTTGCCGGCTTTCTTCCGCAAGAGGGATAAAATCTTCGGGAGATACGAGGCCGAGCTCCGGGTTGTTCCAGCGGACGAGAGCCTCCGTGCCTTGAATTTGGCCCGTATCCAGCTGGAGCTGAGGCTGATAGACGAGATGGAATTCGTCGCGTTCCAGCGCCTTATGTAGATTTCTCTGCAAAATCAGTTTCTTTTCGATCGTTTCTTCCAGGTCGGAGGTGAACATGGAGTACAAGTTGCCGCCGAGCTCTTTGGCCCTGTACATGGCGGTGTCCGCGTTTTTCACGATTGTTTCCGAATCGTATCCGTTGTCCGGATACAGGCTGATGCCGATGCTCGGCGTAATATAGATGTCTTTCCCCTGTAGGAAAAAGCCCGTTTTCAGCGCGGATAGGACCGTTTCGGCCACCAGAACGCAATCCTGCGCCCCCGCAATGTCCCGCACGATAATCGTAAATTCATCGCCCCCCAGCCTGGATACCGTATGGTCTTGCCCCAGACAGCTTTGCAGCCGTCCGGCCACTTGAACGAGCAGGGCGTCCCCGCTGATGTGTCCCATGGTGTCGTTAATATTTTTGAACTGGTCGAGATCGAGAAAAAGCAGTCCGACTTTTCCTTTCGTTTCCCGTGCCACGGCAATGTCCTGAGTCAAGTGTTCGTTAAAATGAGCCCGGTTGGGCAGATCCGTGACCGAGTCGTAATAAGCCATCTTTTTGTAGCGCTTGTTGCTTTCCTCAATGATATCGATCTGCTTCAAATACCCGGAAACAAAATAATGAATGATCTTGATCGCAATGATCGTGAATACGATTTCCGAAATAAAAAGCTCATAGCTGGGCTGCTTCAGCATTTTATAAAGCACGACCGAGGCGATCAGGATGCCGATTTGAAGACTGCGCGCCTCATAAATGGCTTTGCCTGCGGAAACGGGCGTACCTGGGACCGAACGCATGATGCCGAGCCTCAGCAGGAGGTTCACTCCCTCGAACGCGAGTAATGCGCATACGATTTTGACGTACAGAGGGGCCTGAGCGGTCAGAACGCCCGTACCCCAGGCAGCCAGCATACTGATGCCGTACATGCCGAGCGTAGAGAAGAAGCGGAACCATCTGATTTTATAGAAAGGCTTGGAGTGCAGCGTAAAGAACGTGAGCGTGTTCAGGACAAGAAAGAAAGTGCTTGCAAAGAATCCCATTTCAAAAAGTGAAAGGATAAAACCGATCGTGACCCCGCTGAAGTAAGTGCCGTTAGGCATTTTAAGGGGCATCATTTCAAAGACGATGACCATGACGGCGATAGGCAGCAAAATTTTCGGATCGTAAGCGTTTTGCGCGATAAAAGCCGTTGCGGTGATCAGGGTGAAGATTCCGAAAGCCGACAGCAGGGAAGTAAACGGGTTATGGTCCTTCATTCTTCCTCCTCTTCACCGAATTTCCGAGCATAAACCGGATGAGTCCGGCTCCGATCCCTATATCGCCGATGCTGATTACTCTTCGTACAAGCGGAATCCAATCGCCCATCCACCAGAAGGCGGACGCGGCCATGAGCTGATGGCGGGGTTCATTCTCCGGCAGGGACGCAAGTCCCGCCCATGCCAGCGCCGTATCGGATACGGGCATCAGTCCTCCGTGTATGACAAGAGCCGTCCAGTTCCAGAGAGCGCCCAGGAAAATAAGGGGGATGCCGGGAACTTTCCGGTTCAGCCACAAAAACAGAAGCACAGCCAAAATGGCCGCTTCCGTCCAATAGGAGTACGTCCGGTTTGTCCGGACCGTTACGGCGAAAATCACGATCTGGGCGGCAAAACTTCCGAGCAGGAGATACGGTAATTTGAAGTTCACTTTCTCTACCAGGGAGAGCGGGTTCCGTCCCGAAAGAAGGGTAATGACGACAGCCAGAACGATGAAGTAGATCATATTAACCTCCAAATAAAAAAAAGAACCAGGCTCAGCCCAGTTCCTCTAAGTGGCTCACGGACCCCAAGGAAAAGCCAGTCCGGATGAGTAAACCAATGCCGCAACCGTAAGAATAGCAAAAACCCAGCGTTTCATCGCGTTTACCTCCAATCCTTCAAAATATTAGGTACTAATTTCCATTATGTAATCTCATTATAGCTTCCGGGCTTTATTTGTACAAGGTATCCCATTTCGACAAAAATAGACACATTTGCGTTTGTTTTTTGTCGGCGCTATCCGGGATATCCGGTCTCTTGACGAACGCCGGATGCGTGGCTTATGGTGGAAGGAACCTTTATCTGGAACAGGATGAGACTTATGACCGTACTTGTGTGGCTTTTGCCTGCGGCAGCCTGCGCGTATCTCTTCTTGATCGTACCGACCATGTGGCTCAAAGTGGAGCGCGTGAGGGTACCGGCCGGGCTTGGCATTAAGATTTTGCAGATCAGCGATCTTCACGTCGAAAAGCTGAGGGTCCGTCCCGGCAGGCTTACTCGGCTGATTGACGCGGAAAAGCCGGATTATATCGCGCTAACCGGCGACTTCACCCGCAGAAGCAAGTATTTGCCGAAAGTTGAAAAGGTGCTGAAGGCGGTCGCTTCCCGCGGAATTCCGGCGTTTGCCGTTCTCGGCAATCACGATCACCGCCTGGATCCGGCCGGGATGAGGAAGCTGAACGCGATTCTGGACGAAGCGGGCGTTGCTCTGCTGAACAACCGGTCGGCCGATCTCGGGGCCTTCCAGTTCGTCGGCGTGGATGATCTTGGCACCGGACACAGCCGGATCGGAAAAGCGTTCCGGCATACCGCGGCGCACAAACCGGTCGTGGTGCTGACCCACGATCCGAACCTCGTCCTCCGTTTAAAGCGCCCGTTTACTTACTTGATGGCGGGGCATTTTCACGGCATGCAGTTTCATGTTCCGTTTCTGTTCCGTTTTATCCGGAAGGGGGAGCTCGCGGCGAGGGGAATTACGAAGGGCCTTCATGAAACCTCATACGGACCGTATTACATTTCCAAAGGGATCGGCCAGGCGGGTCCTAACGCCCGGTTTATGATCCGCAGCGAAGTTACCGTCCACGAGCTGTGACGGCGGGAGGAATGTTCGGCTGCCGGATGCGAACCCGTCACGCGGCCGGCAAATACCGAGCACCGGGAGCAGCGCCAGAGCAGTGGCAATTCTCGGCGGGACAGGGAACGAAGACGCCTGGATTTAAGACACGACAACGGAGGTACAACTAATGCAGGAGAAAAGCAGCTGCAAAATCCGGCGTTCCGGTCTCGTGCGAGAGCTGGACGGACCGTCGGCGGTTCTGGAGATCGAGGGCAGGACGGTACGTGTGCCCGCCGGTAAAATCACGGCCGGAACGGCCGCGGGAACGCCGGTGCAGTGGAATGGAACCTTGTGGATTCCGTTCAAGTGAATCCGCGTCCTCGTGTACACTGCCGTGACTCTTGCGGCTCCGATGACTTTCATGACTGCGACACGCCTATGGGTCTCCATGGAATCGCTTCTGTGACTTCCTATATACAAATATAAAAAGCCCGGCTATAGAAGCCGGGCTTTTGCATATGGAGCAACAGAAGTAGCGCTTATTTCGCGGAAACCGTCTCAAGGTCGCGTACTCCCTGATAGATCAGGTCGAAAAGCTCCTCGATGTTTTCTTCGTCGATACAGGAGAAAGCGACGCGAAGATCCGTTTCGCTGAGGGCGATCGTTCCGACGCCGTAAACTTCCAGCAGGCGCTGGCGGAGCGCTTCCGCATCGACGGTTTTCAGCTTCAGGCACATGAAGTAGCCGGAGTTGAACGGATAGTAATCCCAGGAGTCTCCGTACTTGCCGCTGTCGAGCAGAGCTTTCACTTTGTTCGCGCGGCCCTTCATGATTTCGAACTTCTCCTGCTTCTGAGCGTTGAATTCCGGAGAGTTCAAGGCGTGCAGGACAAACGTCTGCGAAGGATGCGAGCACGAGGAGATCGTGGCCCGGATAATCCCGAGCGTTTTCTGTTCCAGCGCACTGAGCAGCGCTTCATTCTTGCCGGCGTAAGTGATAAAACCTACGCGGAAGCCCCACACATACTCTTCTTTCGTAGCGCCGTCCACTTTAACCGCCAGTACGCGGTCGTGAAGTTCGGCAAGCTGGCCGAAAAGAGATTCCTGCAGGGAATCCTCGAAGAAGAGGGCGAAGTACGCATCGTCGGTAACGGCCACGACATTGATGCCCGCTTCCGCGGCTTCGCGGATTACGGAAACGATCTGGCGTCCTTCTTCCGGTCCCGGTGTATACCCCGTCGGATTGTTCGGGAAATTCAGAACGACGAACGCTTTGCCTTTGTCTTTCTGGGCAAGGAGCTGTTCGCGGAGTCCCGCGGAATTAAACGTGTTGTTTTCGTTGTAAAGCGGATACGTAACGATTTCGGCGCCCCGGCGGATTCCGAAGGTGAGCTCGTAGTTTTCCCAGTTTTTATCCGGAATAATGACGCGGTCCCCCGCTTCTACGAACAGGTCGGCCGCAATGCTCAGGCCGTGTGTAAGGGCGTTGGTCACGATCGGATTGCCGAACGTTTTGTTGCTTAAGGACGGATTCTCCTCCAGCATTTTTTTACGCCAGGCGGTGCGCAGACCGGGCTTGCCCGCAGGAGGCGCGTATTCGTAAAGATCTTTCGGATCATAGGCGGACAGCGTATCCTGAATGACCTTCAGGTGCATAGGCTGACCCTTCTCGATGGCAGTACCGATCGTGGCATTATATTTACCGGCTTTGGTTTTCGCCTCGGCCGATTGGCTCAAAATGCCGACTTTCGGGAAATAGATTTGCTTGCCCAACGACGATAACATCTCATACACATAGGCGTTTTCTTTTTCGATGGTTTCATTCAACTGCTTAGCAAGGGGGTTCATTCCGCTCCATCCTTCCGGGGTTATGGAAATTCATTTTAGCCATTATTATAGCACTTCTTACCGGAATGCGTCACTGCGTTACCTAAAAAAAACGGCTCCCGGTATCCGGAAGCCGTTTGAACCCGCAAGAACCGGTGATAAAGCTCCGGAAAAACGTGCGGAAAGCGCAAGAGAAACGTCGAGTGTATTGCCGAAGGAATAAGAAACCCGGGCAGAGAACAAGCGAATTTGCAGCTAGAGAGTAAGGAGACGCAGAGAGAGGAACGCTATCAAGTCCGGTATGCTAAGCTTCCATCCCGGCGTCGTACAGCAAAAGGATTTTGCGGATATGAGCGGCCAGCGATTCCCGCGGACAGACCAGATTCGTCTCATAGTATTCCATTTCGACAAGCTCGGGGTGCTCGAGCACGCGCTCGAACTGGATTTCACGGAACCCGATTCCCTGATTCGTTTCGCTCTCCAAGGCGGAGGCGACGGCTTGAAGCGCCGGGGGATCCAGGGCGTCTTCTTCCATATTCAAAATCATATAATGCCAGATATCATCGGCGTCGCTATCGACGGGGCGGTGAATCTGGGCCAGATGCCGCAGCAGCTCTATGTTGGCTTCCATGGTTGTCCTCCTTTCCGGACGTTCCGCATATCGCCTTTTTTCTTAGCGGCGGTACATGAGCCCGTGTACTTACGACAATGCGGTAAAATTTAGTCCTGATCCGCAGAAAGCCGGCGGAACGACACCGTCTGGCGGTGATTGTAAGGGAAATGGTCGATAATTTCCGTCAGATTGCCTTCGGCATCGGGGAGGACTCTTCCCTGAACTCCGATGATTTTTCCGTCGGGCCCAACCACTTCTTCTCTGAATGTGTATGCTTGAAGGCGGCCGCGATGGTCATTCTGCGATTGCAGCCGATTATGAAGAATAGCCTTGTTCAGCGCATCTTCCCCTAAACGATCGATCTCCGAATCGTTGTAGTGTTTGGGATAAAACGTTTTGCCGTATGTCAGGGAAGTGAACGTTTCCCCGGTAAGGGGGTCCGTTCCCTGCCGTCTGATGACGGCTCTGCGGATTCCGTTCTCCGGCAGTTCCTCGGTTCTCACCACGGTGAGTCGGTCCCGGCGGACGGCGTCGATCAAGCCGTTCCAGTTATGCAGCCCCCTGATCGTCCACCCGCCTCCATAGCGGGTTCCGGCAGGCAAATACGCCTGCTTCCCTTGGTGGACGGTCTGCCGCGTGCGCTCCGTTGTGAAACGGTGTCTGCGTTCCGGGACGGTTTCGGAACGCGCCGCGCCAGCCGCGCTGGCCGTATCGTCAGCGCCGAAGCCGGCGTCCGCCGCGCTTTCCCCGGCAGACAGGGCTTCGGCGGACTGGGCCGCACAAGGCTGTTCCTGCGCGCCGGAGGAAGCCTCGGGCGGCGCGCTTGGCGCGGAAGGCTTCTTCCCGGCTTCGAGACCCGCCAGGAGGTCGAGAAGCCGCCGCAGGCCGGCGGCCGCCGCCATACGCGGAGTGAACGCGCCGAACAGCGGCAAAATCTCTCCGGGCTGAAGCCGCCCGGCGTGTTTGCGGCGGGCTTTGAAGTCGCCCGCCAGCGTATCGCTTACCGCGCCCCACAGCGGGAAGAAAGAAGTGAAGAGAAAGGCGGTGCCGAGCAGGAGCACACCTTTCGCGGCCGCACTCTGCCCGCTCCACCAAGCCGCGGTGGGGGCGTACAGGCAGGAGACGCAGGCGCTGCCGCCAGGGCTTGATCCTGCGGCGGCTGCAAGTCCGCCGGTCCAGCCGGCGGCGCTCAGCAGAAGGAACCCCGCCGCAAGCAGGACGGGGACAGCCGCCTTGTTCAGCATCTTCATCTCATCCTGGAGATTTCCGAGGCTGCGCTTGGCGTCTTTTTTGCCGTACAGCAGGGTGAAGGCCAGGCGGCGCCGGATTCTGTAGAAACGGAGAAGGCTGACGTAGCGTTTGGCGCCTTCCGGCAGCATGCTCAAAGAACGGTAGAGCTCGCGGAACGGTTCGATCAAGTTTTCGGAGCGGAACAATGTCAGCCCCTTCCGCATGCGGTTCAGGTCGGCGTAGTCGTATGCGACCGCACCGATCAGCAGAACGATAAACAACGCCTTGGTATAAGCGCCGCCGCCTAGCGTCATATGAAACCCGTTCAGCCAGGTCGCCTGTGTCCCGTTATGCACCGCGTGATCCGCGGCGACCCAGACAAGCAGAAAGACGGGCAGCGCGTAAGCGGCTTTCCCGATGACCCGGCGCAGGCGGATGGCGATTCCGAGGCCGAGGGCGCAGAGGGCGGTGGCCGCCGTGTGCCCGGCCCAGGGCGAGGCGAGACCCTGCTCAAGGGACGGCAGGAAGTGAAACAGGTTCCAGCTCATCGCGCTATCCGGCGAAACCGCCGCGGAACCGGCCGGCTCCAGACTGGCATGCAGCCGCATCCAGTATTCCTCCAGGAACTGGAGTCCGGCTCCGGTAGCGCCGCCGATCAGGGCGAAGTCGGCCAGACTAAGCGAGGTCGCTTTGCGCGAGCCCCACAAAAACAGGAGCAGGGGAGCCAGCTTCATCAGTTCCTCCGTCAGCGGAGAAACGAGCGACGCATTCCAGACGGCATAAACCGCCGGATCAAACGGCAGGAAGACCAGCTGAATGAACAGCGTATTGAGCGGAGCTACGATCCAGGTGCCGATGATAAAAAAAGCGGCGTACGCGGACCAGCCGACGGTTTTGGAACGGCAGACGATCCACAATTGCCAGAGTACGTAAAAAGAGGCCAAAGCCTGCACCAGCAAAGTGCGGCTGTCTTTCATAAAAGGCAGGGACAGGCATAAGAAGGCCAGGCCGAGCCAAGATAAAATCGAATAGAAGGCGAACAAACGCGGAGCCTGCAAGGCTCTTTTTTTCCAATGGGTACGAAACCGGTCGAGAGCGGTCCGGATGGTTAAACGCAAACCAGGCAAAATCATATCATTTTCCTTTCTGTGCGCCGAAGGCAGACAACAAGCGTCTGTCCTGTTACCGGAGCTGCGGGTGGAGACGGGCAAAGAACCCATGCTTCGCTCCGCTGCCGGAAACAGCCCCCTTAAACAGGGCGGCGGCTTCAAATATTGCCTAAACGGAACAGGTGAAACGGCTTATAGAGCTTCCTTGATAGGGGATCAGGAAGTTCCTCAAGCTTGCTTCTCCCTTCACAAAAGTTCGTAGAGACCGCCTGAAATGGGACTCAGGTGAGCGGGGGCCGGAGTCGGCTGCAGCGCTGTTGATTTTGAACACGTCTCTGTGAGATGGTAAGAAGATAGAAACGATCAGACGGCTTTTTATTTTCACCGGAATTCGGCGGAGGTTTATGTGAAGATTTTAATCCCTTTTAATCACTATGCACAACTGTTTCCCCATAAAAATACCGCCCTCTACCGAGCGCTGCGGGAAAGTATAGTAGAAGGAAGACTGGAATCGGGCTCCAAACTCCCTTCCAGCCGGGAGCTGGCGGAGGTATACGGAATCTCCCGGGGACTCGTTACGCAAGTGTACGAGATGCTGATGTCCGAAGGATACATAGAAGGCAAACCGGGAAAAGGAACGTTCGTTGCCTACCGGAGCGATCAGACGGCGGGAACCGGCTCCTCTTCGGATGAACCCCTCCTTTTGTCAGCATGGGGACGCCTTTTGATGGAACCGGGAGGCGGCGCAGGCAGGCGGGGAGAAGGGAGGGGCGCCTCGGCAGGAAATAAGGACGATATCCGGGAGCAGGAGTACGGCGGAACAGAGCGGAGGCCGGACGGCGCAAACGCAGGTTATGCCGAAGCGAGAGGCGCAGAGCTGGCAGAGGCGAACGGGTTGAAAGCCGCGGATGCAGAGACTGCGGGGCAAGGGCAGGCAGACGGCATGAAGCAGGCAGGGATTGCCGGGCGAACCGCGGCCCTTGCAAGCCCGCCCGCGCGGGCGGACGAAACGCACTGCCGCAGTGCGGCCTCCTGGAGCGAACCGCAAACACCCGCGGGTCCGGGTTCCGTCGTCTTCGAGCTGTCCGGCACCGACAGCTCGGCCTTCCCGCGGCAGGCCTGGAACCGCTGCCTGCACGAGCAGGTGCGCAGCGCCGCCTTCCTTGAGAGTCCGCTTCGCGACCCTCAAGGCGACTATTCGCTGCGCTCGGCTATCGCGCTGCATCTGCGGCGCTCGCGAAGCATCGATGCGGACCCCGATTGCGTCGCAATCGTGAACGGGTCGATGCAGGCGATCGCGCTGACGATGCAGCTGCTGGTAGGTCCGGGCGACGAGGTAGTCGTCGAGTCGCCCGGTTACAGCGGCGCCGTGCGCGCTGCGGCCGCCGCAGGCGGCGTGCCCGTCGATGCGCCTGTCGACGGGCAGGGCATCATCCCGCAGCCATGGAATGCGCGGCTGCTGTTCGTCACCCCCGGACGGCAGTTTCCGACCGGGGCGGTTCTTCCGCTGAAGCGGAGGCAGGAGCTGCTCCGCTGGGCGAAGGAACGCGGCGCCGTCATCATCGAGGACGATTACGACACCGAGTTCCGCTACGCGGGCCGGCCCCTGGAGCCGCTTAAGGCGCTGGACCGCGAAGGCCGCGTCCTGTTCGTCGGCACGTTCTCGCGGACGATGTACGCGGGCCTGCGCCTCGGCTATGCGGTGCTGCCGCCGTCTCTCGTCGAACCTTTCCGGCGCGCCAAGCAGCATTACGAGCCTCTGACGACGGGGATGATGGAGCAGCGGGCCCTGGCGGCCTTTATGAACAGCGGCGCCTACGAGCGTCATCTGCGCAGGATGCAGCGGGTGTACGGGGAAAAATCCGCCTTGCTGCATTCGGGGCTGACCGCGCTGGATCCCGCATTTGAATGGATGCCGAGCGAAGCGGGACTCCATATTTTCGGCTGGTGGAAAGGCGGCGCGGAAGAGTACAGGCGATTTGCCGCCGAATGCGCCGAGCGGGGTGTCTTCTGGCGGGACGCCGGGCAGCATGTCCGCTGCGGAGGAAGACCCGCGGCATGTTTCGGCTTCGGACATCTGTCCCGGGAGGAGATCGGCCGCGGCATCGCCGTGATGACGGAAGTCCTGAGGGAAACTTTTTTGTAAGCATACAGGAATCTCCAAAAGGTTTGTGCTATGATGTGAATGAAGGACGAGCCCGGTTTGACTCGCCGAGGCTTTTCCGTACTAGAAATACCGTAGGAGTGATTGGATATGGCCGGATTTACCGGAGGTACAAGTATTATTTTGCGGCTTGAGATGATGAAAGAACGCACGAATTTCGGGCAGATCGCGACTACGATCGGCGACGCCGGCGGCGATGTCGTGGCAATTGACGTCAACCGTTCAACGAAAACCGTTACCGTCCGGGACATTACCGTCAAAGTCAGCGATCAGAATCAGACGGATGCCATCGTGAAGGCTCTAAACGAGCTGGATGGCGTAAAAGTCATTAACGTGTCTGACCAGACGTTCCTGCTTCACTTGGGCGGTAAAATCGAAACGACGGCGAAAATACCGATCAAGAACCGTGATGATTTGTCCCGCGTGTACACACCCGGGGTGGCAAACGTTTGTATGGCCATTCATGAAGATCCTTCGAAAGCGTTCTCATTGACGATTAAACGCAATACCGTCGCCGTTGTATCGGACGGTACGGCCGTTCTGGGGCTGGGCGATATCGGTCCGGAAGCGGCGATGCCAGTTATGGAAGGTAAAGCGATGCTGTTCAAGCAGTTTGCCGGCGTAGATGCTTTCCCGATCTGCCTCAATACACAGGACCCTGAAGAAATCATATCGATCGTAAAAGCGATTTCCCCGGCTTTCGGCGGAATCAACTTGGAAGATATTTCGTCCCCGCGCTGTTTTGAAATCGAGAACCGGCTTATCGAAGAGCTGGATATTCCCGTTTTCCACGATGACCAGCACGGCACGGCGGTCGTTCTGCTTGCCGGCATGCTGAATGCGGTCAAGGTTGCGGGCAAGAAGCTTGAAGACTGCAAGGTTATCGTCTGCGGCATCGGAGCTGCCGGTATCGCATGCACCAAGATTCTGCTTGCGGCAGGCGTTAAGAACGTAATCGGAGTCGACCGTCAGGGCGCTCTGGTCCGCGGCGAATCGTATCCGTACGATTCGTGGCAGTGGTATGCGGAGAATACGAATCCGAATGAGGAAAAAGGGCGTCTCTCCGACGTGATCGAGGGAGCCGATATTTTTGTCGGTCTGTCCGGACCGGGCGTGCTTAAAGTGGAGGACGTCAAGAAAATGGCGGCTGATCCGATTGTATTCGCCATGGCGAATCCGACACCGGAAATCTCGCCGGAAGAAGCGGAGCCTTACGTGCGCGTGATGGCGACGGGCCGTTCCGACTATCCGAACCAGATCAACAACGTCCTGTGCTTCCCGGGCCTGTTCCGCGGTCTTCTGGACTGCCGCGCTACGCGGGTCAACGAGCAGATGAAGCTGGCAGCCGCCAAAGCTATCGCGTCCGTCGTGACGGAAGAAGAGCTCAACGAGCTTTACATTATACCGAGCGTGTTCAACAAGCAGGTCGTGAAGAAAGTCCGCGAGGCCGTGATTGCGGCCGCTTATGAAACCGGCGTAGCCAGACGGAAAAGTGCGGATATCCGCAGTGACGAAGCCGCCCAGTCCGCAGACGGCGCGGGTATGCTATAATAAATTCCTGGTTACAGTTTTACTGGGAAAGCAGGCGATAACATGTTTCATACGGAAACTTACGGAGGAACCCGTGAAGAGCAGTACACCCTCGTCATTGCCCAGTTGAAGGCGCTGATTGAAGGGGAGACAAGCCGGATTGCCAATCTGGCGAACGCTTCGGCTCTGCTCGGCCAGTTTCTCCGGGATATAAATTGGGTCGGTTTTTACTTGCTCGAAGGAGAGCAGCTGGTGCTCGGGCCTTTCCAGGGGCTTCCGGCTTGCGTGCGCATTCCGCTCGGACGCGGAGTATGCGGTACCGCTGCGCAGAAGCGCGAGACGCTGGTTGTTGAGGATGTGGAGCAGTTTCCCGGGCATATTGCCTGCGACGCGGCCTCCCGCTCGGAGATCGTCGTACCGCTTGTTAAAGACGGCGAGCTGCTGGGCGTCCTGGATATCGACAGTCCGAACCTGGCCCGTTTTGACGAAACCGACCGCGTTATGCTGGAGCGTTTCGTGACGGAGCTGGCGGCTCAGCTGTAAACTCCCGATCGGGATACCCTATGCACGACGTGAATTTGTTTATGCAATGAACGGTTCTTAGCTTTGAGAAGCCCTCGTACCAGCCGGTGCGGGGGCTTTTTTAGCAGGCTCGCAAAACATTTTGTAATTTTGTATTTATTTTCCAAGATAGATTCGTTAGAGTAGAAGAAGAGAACACATTGGCGCTTTAGGCCGGAGGACGAAATATAGAGGATAAAGCTTGCTTGTAAAAAGAAACGCTCATTGCCGAGGAGGAGAGCTTATGAAGACGATTGAAATACGAAATCCGCTGCTGCCTCTGCTGGCCGGGTCGGTATTCAGCGCTTTTATGTTTGCCACGCTGATGATACAAAGTTGGGAACAGTCCGCCTTTCTTAAGCCGCTGACGGTTCTCGGCCTGCTTTTTGCGCTTTTTACCGCCGGATATGTCCTGTTCGATATGTTCGAATCCCGTCACATTGAATTTGAAGGCCGGGTAACGGACTATAACAACGGCAGGCTGTCGCTGAAGACGCGGGAGGGCAAGGTAAAGCACTACAAGCTGCCCTCCAGGGAAATACCGCCGGGGGAAAGCGGAGAGCTTCTGGAGCCGGGGAATCAGGTGAAGGCTACCGTGACGAAAAGAACCGGTCAGCTGCTGACCTTGGAGATCTTGTCCGGCTAACCGGGCGGACTTCCCGCAAGCGATAAACATCGCCGGAAGCAGGGACTGCGTTCCGAGGAGTTCCGATTCCGATATAGGCGGGAAAAGCTGAATCGGGCCTTATCGGGGCTCTTGATCCGGCTCTTTTTTCGGCCTGTCGGCCAAATTTTTCGGCCTGTCGGCCAAATATAGAATCAGATAAAAAAACGTCATGACCAGAGCCAAAACGGCGCAGGGGAAGCCTTTCGAAAACAAGTTCTCAAAGTGCTCCGCGTTTCCCAGAGGCCCGGTCCGCTGCTTGTAAACTTCCGGCATGCCACTGATAAATTGGACGGTGTATACGACCATCATTAGCAGGGACATACCTCCATAGAACAAATAAATCGGTCTTGTGCGCATGGTTTTCACCCCTTTCCCTTCCTTCCATTTTACGGCTTCCGTGTCTATAAAGTTGCGATAAATGGCCGATTCATTGACAGGCTCTGCCGTGACTCCTAAGATATGGGTACAATGAAATGTGCTTATGCGGGTATGAAGTTAAGCTGCCCGACAAAGAAAGCCCCGGCGAACGGGGAGAAAGAGGGCGAGAAAACGCATGC
Organism: Paenibacillus sp. JNUCC 35; assembly: GCF_058269095.1. Lineage (NCBI taxonomy): Bacteria > Bacillati > Bacillota > Bacilli > Caryophanales > Paenibacillaceae > Paenibacillus > Paenibacillus sp. JNUCC 35. The sequence goes on from NZ_CM177771.1 coordinate 1,448,316, forward strand.
TGACAATTACGGAAAGCAACCTGCGAGTCGACCGGGAACCGCTGCTTCATCCTTTCGGATTTAAGGGAGGACAATTAACGGAGCTGTGGCAGCCGATTGTTACGCTAACTAGTGAAAGCGGTCACAAGGGTACGGGAGTGGGCGTCCAGAGTCCATTGTGGTCGGATGCGAATCTGATGGCGTCTCTCGGGGAACAGGGAGCTAACGAGCTCATGTACAAATTTGCGGAGGAGACCGTAAAGTCCCTGTCGGGAACCTCCTTCGGGCATCCGATGGAGCTGTTCGAAGAATTGTATGCGCGGCCTTCGCAGCCCTGGTTCGCCCGTCAGGGGCATCCGGATGTCCGGCCGACTTATGTTCTGAACGCGCTGGCGGCGGTCGATTTCGCGACCTGGGTCCTCTACGCGCGGGAGCGGGAGATTTACCGCTTCTCGGATCTGCTGCCGGGTGAATACCGCAGCCTAGGCGAGCAGAAGACGGAGGCGGTTGCAGCCGTTCCTGCTATCGCGTACGGTACGGACGACGGAGAAATCACCGGCTTGCTGGAGCAGGGCTGTACCGTGCTCAAAGTCAAGCTAGGATCCAGCGGCGACGATATGATCGACTGGGACAGCAGGCGCCTGCGGCATATTCATGAGCTGACCCAAGCTTATTTGCAGACCCGTCCGGCCCCGGCAGCGGTGTCTTATTATCTCGACCTGAACGGCCGTTACGCGGCAAAAGACGACCTCCTGCGGCTGCTGGAGGATGCGGACCGCAGCGGATCGCTGCCTTCTGTCATTCTGGTGGAAGAGCCGTTCCTAGACGGGCGTGAAATCTCCGTCGAGGATGTACCGGCCCGTATTGCCGGGGATGAGAGCATTCAGTCCGAAAGCGATGCCCGCTACTATATGGATCTCGGCTATGGAGCCCTTGCCCTTAAACCGGCGGCGAAGTCGATGAGCCTGAGCCTGAAAGTGGCCGCTCTGGCCGCCGAGCGGGGAGTGCCGTGCTTCTGCGCCGACCTTACGGCCAATCCACTGCTGGTGGAGTGGACCCGCGTGCTGGCCGCTCACCTCCGTCCTCTGCCCGGGATGGCTTACGGCCTGATCGAGTCCAACGGCGGGCAAAATTACCGCGGCTGGGACCGTCTCGTAAGCTATCATCCGGCGGCGGGAGCGGGCTGGACCCGCACGCGCGGCGGGTTGTTCGAGCTGGACGAGGCTTTCTACGCGGAAAGCGGCGGCGTATTCCGGCCGAGTTCCTACTACGAGAACCGCTAGGTATTGCCGCGGGCTGTATACCCGCGTCAGCGCCCTACGGCTTCGAGGCTGAGAATATCTTTCAAATAGCCCGGAAGGGCGTCGAGGTGGTTGCCGAGGAACGCGTCGCTTTCCCTGCCGACCCGCTGGGCGGCGGGCACCATGGAAAGCTGGGCCGCGAACACCGTTTTGCGGGGATGGTCTTCGATGGCATGGAACAGTCCTCTGGAAACCGCTTCGATATAATCGTTCTTCTTGCCCTGCATGACAAGCTGGAACGTATTTTCAAGAAGGACCGACTCCACCTGAATCTCCTGGCCGGCTGCGGCCGCAAACTTATGGAGCTGTTCCATCGTGCCTTCGACAGTCGAAGGATTGGTGAAAACGAGAACCGAAGGCCGGTTCAGCTGCAGGATTTTATGAAACAAAGGATCGTCGATCTTAATAATCGGCACCGGGCAGGAGAAATTTTCAGGCAGATGAGCCGTAAAATACGTACAGGTAATCAAAATGGCATCCACATGACAGCTGGCTAACCAGTCGAGTGTGGATTTTATTTTGTTCAGGGCCAGTTCCTCCGTAAAATCGCTGTCGTTCTTAATCCGGTCCAGACCGGGATCGACGAAATGCACCAGCTCGATGTCATAAGAGCCGAGGGCTTTCTCGATATGTTCGATATTGGAGTAGTGGGCATGATAGCAGCCAAGTTTTCTTTTCATTCGATAGACACCCCGTCCGAAGTTTTCTATGAAGTATAGCAAGGTTAACAATATTTGGCAATGGGAACACGGGGCCGAGCGGGTAAAAAAATGTCTTCTCACCCTGCGCCGGGAGTCGGCTGAACCGAATAACGAACCGGATGACTAGGAACCGGCGAACCGCATCAGCTCCCGGTTGAATTTGCCCATCTCACAGTAAAACAAGCCATGTCCGCTGTACGCGAACGGCACGAGCTCCGAGTCCTTGATGCCCGCTTGTGTCGCCTGGGCTAGCGGATAGGGACAGATCAGGTCCTGCGCCCCCTGGAAAATCACTGTGGGCACCGAGATTTTGGGCAGATCGGGACGCAGATCCTCGTCTCTCAAAAGAGCCGCTCCCATGGCGGTCGCGTGCCCGGAGGACGACAGGGCGATCCCGTGAAACCAGTTTTGAAGAGGGGCCGACACATACCGGGCAAAGAAACGGCCGCCGAGATCTTCGAGCATTTTAGGGCGGTCGGTATAGGTTCCTTCTATGAGATGGTTCAGTTCTTCGATTGAATTGCCGTACGGGAAGTCCGGACGTTTGGTAAATAGGGGAGCCGCCGGAGCGAACAGAGCCAGCCTGGAAACGCCAAACCCGCCGTGTCTGGCCATATACCGGATCGCGATGGCTCCTCCCATGGAAAATCCGGCCAGTATAATGCCTTCGAGCCTAAGCGTCTCGATCACACGGCGGATATCGTCCGCCATCCGGTCGTAGGAATAGCCTCCCCAAGGGCGGTCGGATTTGCCGAACCCTCTCAAATCGACGCCGATACAGCGGTATCCGGCTTTGGGAAGCTGATCGAACTGGTACTCGAACATCGTGTGGTTAAGCGGCCAGCCGTGAATGAACAGAATCGTTTTGCCGCCGCCCCCGGGGTTCAAATCCTCGACATAAAGGTTAACTCCCTGCTCTACGGGGATGTAGATGCCCATGCTGCGCCTCCTTTGGATGAAAAAATAAATAAGGGCGGTGACCGGGGATTGATTGCATGAAAGAGATCGCAATTCCTATGAACCAAACACCGGTCGGTATTGAAGAATATCCGCTTTTTCTAGTGTATGTGTGAAGGTTTGGACGATATTTCTACCCGCTTGAGTGATTGTGAAGGGAACGGACGTAGTTACATAGTGACAGAATAAAACGGATTTAGGGATGGGACATACGGGGGGCGCTATATGGAAAAATCGGAGGAGTGGCTGGCACGCGGGATGTCCGAACAGGATCCTGCCGCACTGGAAGCGCTTATGGATTTATACGCTTCGAATATATACGGTCTGGTGCATCGTATCCTTCAAGGAGCGGTATCGCGTGAGGATATCGAGGAATGTGTCAGCGATGTTTTTGCCGCCGCCTGGAACAGGACCGTAGAATATGAGCCTCGACGGGGGACTTATAAAACTTGGCTGCTTATTCTCGCCAAATACAAAGCGCTGGATTACCGCCGGCGATTGAGACCGGAAAACCGATTGGGTAAAATGCTCACGGAGACGGAACTCACGGCCGAAACGGATACCGAGCAGATCGTTCTTGACCGGGAAATGCAGGAAGAATTTTTAGCCTTGATCGACAGGCTGGAAGACAAAGACCGGATTATTTTCTATCGGCGATATTACTATTACGAGTCCGTGGAGGAGATTGCGGCTGCTGTGGGGTTGACGGCCAAGGCGGTTGAAAATCGGTTGTACCGAGCCAGGAAAAAGCTCAAGGAGCAGATGAAAACAGTTCGTAAGGAGGGGATCTCATGAAAAAACGCGAAGAAGAACTGGAATGGTTTGGGCTTCTGGATGAAATAACGGCCGACTTGGCAGAAAATCACATCCCTGACTTGGATACAGCGGAATTTCCATGGGAGAAAGACCCCGGCAGGCTGACAGCAATTAAGCAGCGGACTTTTGAGAAAATAGCCGTGATATCCCCTGGCACAAAGACAAAGACCGCGATTTGCCCTTCATCCGGCGGAGAGCTTGCACCGGCTGTTTCTCCGGTTAGGCGAACGGGAACAAATCGACCGAAGCTCCTGCGCAGATATGCTCTCCTGGCCGCGTTAGCGGCTTTGCTGCTTACCGGCGGGGTGCTTGCGGGCGCTCAGCCGGAAGTGGCTGCCCAAATGCGGCGTGTGCTTCAATACCTGCCTGGCTTTGCCGGAGTTGCCGATTCGGAGAAGACGGAGCAGCGGGTGGAGTACGTGCAGCCACTGCCGACTACTCATAAAATCGGAAAAGGGCAGCTTGAAATCAGAGGACTTTCCATCGGTGAGAAAAACTCGTCCGTTACGCTGGTCGGCACCGGCTTGCCCCGGGCCTCGGAGGTGACCCTGCGGAACGGCCTGGGAGAGAAGTACGTTTTCCGCCGGGCTACGCTGACGGGGGCGGAAGGAGGATGGACCGGGTTTTACGGCTACGAAGGCCGGATCAAGGTTACCGGCGATACGACCCTGATTGTGGAGGGGCAGCAGCTCCCTTTGAAGCTTGTCACTCCCCGGGAAGTGGAGCAAGTAGCGGATCTCGGTCCTACGGCTGAACATAGCGGGATCCGGTTGACCGCCGTGAGTGCGGCGGTGGATGAAGGGAAGATGAAACTAACGATTCTTCCTCAACTGCCGGGTGAAGTGAAAATCAATTCATACGGGTTTAATTCTTTTTATAAGGAAGTTCCGTCCGCTAAGCTCTTTAATCCCGGCACGGGTAAAGAAATTCCCTACACGCAGGACGAGACGTTCCCTAATCCGAGTGAAATTTACTGGGAGCGCGGCAACGAGAGGGAGGGCGGAGTCAAGCTGGTCATCCCCGCGATTGATCTGACGAGAAGCTATGACCAGCCGGCCGTCATCCGTCTCCCTGTTCCCGATAAGGGGAGTGTGGAAATTAACCGGACGTTTGACTTGTTCGGTTTTCCGGTCAAGGTGAGCCGGGTGGAGAGAATTCTCAAGGGGGAGAAAATTGACGGAGAAGGCGAAGCCGGGGAAGACAGCATCCGCATCTGGTTCGAGCTTCATAACGACGAGCAGGCGGCCGAGATCTTGTACGAATTTCCCCCAAGTCTGTTAAATGGCGGCGCGGTCTGGCACCGTAACGAGCAAACCAACAGGCTGGAATGGATGCTTCTGTCGGTTCAACCCGGTCAGAAGGAGTACGAGTTGAAGGTGTCATCCCTTCATACGCTGGTAAGAGGTCCGTGGGAATTTTCGGTGGATCAACCTTAGTCGAGGTCGTCACTGCAGCCTGATGAAGGAGGTAGAGAATGAAAAAAGTGCTGCTGGGTATAGCCAAAATAGCGGGAGCTGCCGCAGCCATTGCGATAGGAGCCTTTTATCTTTTGACGCTGGCGGCTTTCGTGATCTTGGCTTTAAACGAATGGATGGGTTGAAGGGTGAAACGTCGGCTGAGAAATGACCGCTTATAAAACAGTTACGGACAAGACCTAAAAAAACCGGTATTCCCCGCGGGGAATACCGGTTTGGCTTATGTTTATACTTCTGCGGACCATTCACGCAGCTTGCGGTCTGACGGAAGAAAGAGCGTCAAGATGCCGAGAATCGGCAGAAGACTGGACAGCTTCATGATGAGGCTGATCCCGTGCGCGTCGATCAGGTTGCCCAGAACGAGCGCTCCTATCCCGCCCATGCCGAACGCGAAGCCCGTAATCAGGCCGGATACCATGCCGACTTTCCCCGGAATCAGCGTCTGCGCATACACGACAGTGACGGAGAAGCTGGAGAACACGATGAATCCGGTCAGCACGAGCAGCACGGTTGCCCATCCCAGACCGACGTAGGGGATGAGGGCGGCCAGCGGAGCCGCGCCGCACATCGAGACGAAGATGACGGTTCTCTGTCCGAACCGGTCGGCGAGAGGTCCGCCGAAGAACGTTCCGAGCGCGCCTGCGGCCAGGAACAGGAAAATATAGATTTGCGCCTGGTCGATGGTCGTGCCGACGACATCGCGCAAATAGAAGGCGTAATAGCTCGTCATGGCCGCCGAGTACCACGAGCGGATAAAGACCAGGAACACCAGCACGACGATCGCGGTGGCGATCTTATTCCGCTTGGTGGGGTCCATCGCGCGCTGCACGGTCTTCTTCGCCGTCACGGCTCCGGCCTCGATCACACCCTTATACCAGCGGGCGATAAAGGTTTGCACAAGCATGGCGGCGCCCGCCACGAGGGTGAACCAGATCGAGCCGAACTGGCCCAGCGGGATGAAGATCCATTTCGTCAGCAGCGGAGCCAGCGATTGCCCCGCGTTGCCGCCGACCTGGAAGATCGACTGGGCGAGTCCCTTGCGGGAGCCTGCGGCCAGGTGGGCGACCTTCGAGCCCTGCGGATGGAAGGCCGCCGATCCCAGGCCCACCAGCGATACGGCCAGCAGCACGAACGCGTACGAAGGCGCGAACGCGAGCAGGAGCATGCCGAGGAAGGTGGAGGCCATGCCGAGCGGCAGCATGTAGGGCTTGGGCTTCCGGTCGGTATACATACCGATGACCGGCTGCATGATGGAAGCGGTCAGATTGAAGTAGAACGAGATCCATCCGATCTGGGCGTACGAAAGCGTCATGCTGTCTTTTAAAATCGGATAGATAGCCGGGATAACCGACTGAATCGAGTCATTGAACAGATGCACGAGACTGATGGCAAGGAGTACCTTATAGACCGTCGGTTTCGACGTAGGGATTCCTGCTGAGGGTCGTGCTGTGCCGGCATTGACTGTCGCCTGCGACGCCATAGGGCACGCACTCCTTTCGTGAAGCTAGTGTGTAGATTGCTTAAGCGTACCGATCCGTTCGCCCATGCGGACTTTGCTGCCCACCTGGAGATCGGAGCGCGGCGTCAGGATGCCGTTCTCAGTGACGAGCACAACGGTCGAGCCGAATTCGAAATAAGCGAGGTCGTCGCCCGCCTGCAGGTGAGACGGAAGGCCTTCCACATACTGAATGGAGCTGACGTTGAGCGCGCCGACTTTGACGACGGCAATCTCCCCGGCTTCATGTTCCATCACGGTGATGAGACGCTCGTTGCGGCTGAGCACGCGTGTCATGTGGCGCAGGCCGAATTCGTTCACGGGATAAACCTTACCCGGAACATGTTCTTTCTCCAATATCTCGCCGGTAACCGGAGAGTGGATACGGTGATAGTCCGTCGGGCTTAAATAAAGCACCATAAAAAAGCCCTTCTCGTAATTGATCGTACGCGGGGAGCGGTTGAGCAGCTCCTCGACGGTGTAATCCTGCCCCTTGACGCTGAGCATGCGGCCCGCCTCTACGGGACCGTAGCCGGTAATAACGGCGTCCACCGGGCTGACAAGCGCGGCCGGGTCCGTATCGACCGGACGGAGTCCGGGCTTCAGGCGGCGGGTGAAGAACTCGTTGAGTGTGGCGTATTCCCCGATTGCCTTCTCCGCTTCTTCTACCGGAATGCCGTAAGACTTGGCAAACCACGGAATAAGGGAGCGGCTGAGCGGAGATTTGGAAAACGAACCGGTCATCCGGGAAATCCATTTGCGGGATGAGAGTTCCGTCATAAGTCGAAACAATGGTTTCATGCTTAGTTCAATGCTCCTATCTGTACGTTGACTATAGTCTTCGTTTTATCTTGCCATAGAATGAACGTTTTGACAATTGCCGCGACCCAGCGTTTTCGGGCGCTCAACAGCCCCAAACGCGGCTTTTCGCCGGGACCGTGCCATTATCCTCGGGCAGACAGGTATGATTCTCATCAAGGCTGCGTAAGCTGGTTAAAAAAGGAGGATAACCTATGTCCGGTTTGGTGTGGGGAACGGTTGTTGTCGTTCCGTGGCTGCTCGTTTGGCTTCAAAATAAAGTGGTTGGGGCCAAATTTATTATAGATGCCTTGGCTTACGCGGCACTTGTGCTTTTTTCCGGCATTGCGGGGATAACCGTGGCGGAGATTCTCGTAAACAACACGGTTTTTATGACAAGCGTGCATAAGGTATTCCTGAATCCCCTCTTTCTGGGCAGCGGCGGGTGGCTCGGCCTGTATGCGCTTCAGCTGCTTATAGTAGAAGGAATTTTTTCAGGGAGAATAAAGAAGCGCTGAACCGGGGGAGCTAGCGAAAAAAATAACCGGTACAAAATGTAAAGGTTATCTGCAATAAGGTTGGATTTAATGAAAGCGCTTAACGATCACCAGAAAACAAATTTAGGAGGAGGAAGCTAATGAAAAAGCGAGCCAAGGAGCCCAATTACACGGAAATTGCGCAGTCCAGTCAGTTCCAAACTTTATTGAAACGAAAAAGACAATTCATTTTACCGCTTTCCCTGTTCTTCTTTGCCTTTTATTTTACGCTCCCGATTCTCACCTCTTACACCACCGTGCTTAATACACCTGCATTCGGTTCCGTCTCCTGGGCGTGGGTATTCGCCTTTGCGCAGTTTATCATGACCTGGGTGCTGTGCATTCTTTACTCGCGCCGGGCCGCTAAATTCGATGTGATGGTGCAGCAAATCCGGCAGCAAATGAAAGGCTGATCTCATTTCTCATAATTGGAGGGAAGTCAAGTGAATTTGACGGCATTCTGGTTATTTCTGGGCATCGTGGCGATCACGCTTCTGATTACCTATTTTGCGGCCAAAAAAACCAACTCCACCGATGAGTTCTATACGGCGGGCGGAGGCTTGACAGGCTGGCAGAACGGGCTGGCCATCGCCGGAGATTACATGTCCGCCGCTTCTTTCCTCGGAATCGCGGGCATGATCGCGCTGGCCGGCTTTGACGGGTTCTTTTACAGCATCGGGTTTCTGGTCGCGTATCTGGTCGTTCTCTACCTCGTAGCGGAGCCTCTCCGCAATCTCGGGAAATATACGGTGGCGGATATGATTGCGGCCCGTTTCAACGAAAAGAAAATCCGCGGTGTGGCGGCCTTGAATACGATCACGATCTCCACCTTCTATATGATCGCCCAGCTCGTGGGCGCGGGGGCGCTCATCAAGCTGCTGCTGGGACTCGATTTCACGACGTCCGTGCTGATTGTGGGCCTGCTGATGACCGTTTACGTCGTATTCGGCGGGATGACCGCCACTTCGTGGGTGCAGATCGTCAAAGCCGTGCTGCTGATGGGCGGAACTTTTATTCTTTCGATTGTCGTGTTCTCGAAGTTTAACTTCAGCGTCACCGAAATGTTCGATCAGCTGAAAGCCGTTACTCCTCTCAAAGAGAAGTTCCTGGACCCCGGCAATAAGTATAAAATTCCGCTCGACACGCTCTCGCTTAACCTGGCGCTTGTGCTGGGTACGGCCGGTCTGCCGCACATTCTGATCCGCTTCTTCACGGTGAAGGACGCTCCGACCGCGCGCAGCTCCGTCGTGTACGCAACCTGGATCATCGGCATTTTCTACGTGCTGACGCTGTTCCTGGGCTTCGGTGCGGCCGCGTTTGTCGGATACGACAACATCATCGCGGAAGACAAGGGCGGCAACATGGCGGCGCCTCTCCTGGCCCGGGCGCTAGGCGGCGATTTCTTCTTCGCCTTTATCGCGGCCGTCGCGTTCGCGACGATTCTGGCCGTGGTCACCGGTCTGGTTCTCTCCGCCGCTTCCGCGTTCGCGCATGACTTCTACAGCCACATCGTGCGCAAGGGAAAAGCTACGGAATCCGAGCAGATGAAGGTAGCCCGCTGGGCGTCCGTCGGCGTCTCCATCCTGTCGATCATCTTGTCGCTGGCCGCATCCAAGCTGAACGTCGCGTTCCTCGTGTCCGTCGCCTTCGCGATCGCGGCCAGCTCCAATCTGCCGGTCATTCTGTTCACCGTCTTCTGGCGGCGCTTCAACACGGCGGGTGCGGTAACGGGCATGCTCGTCGGCCTGATCTCTTCCCTGGTGCTTGTGGCCCTGAGCCCGAGCGTATGGAGTCCGGAAGCGGGCAAAGCCATCTTCGTGGGCACGCCGTTGTTCCCGCTGACGAACCCGGGCATCATCTCCATTCCCCTCGGATTCCTGGGCGCAATCCTCGGAACGGTCCTGTCGAAGAAAAAATCGTCCGACGCCAAATTCGACGAGATTGTCGTTAAAGCCAACGTCGGCAATATCAACATGTAAGCGGGCGACGAAATGCCTGACACAACAAAGAACCTCCCGGTCCTTAACGGACGGGGAGGTTCTTTGGCTATGCGCGCCGCCGCGCTTAATCGTCGAAACGGCATTCTTCGAGGCGGAGGACTTTCGTTTTCTTCTTGACTTTATAAGCGATCCAGACGATCAGGAAAAGCGGAATCCCGATGTAGGAGGCGGTCAGGCCGGCCCAGTCGACGCCGCTCTCCGAGATCGCCGAGTAGTTTTGGCCGAGGATCACGACGATACAGACGATCAGGGCGAAGATGGGGCCGAACGGGAACCATTTCGCCAGGTACGGCAGATCGCGCAGGTCGCGGCCTTGCGCCTTATAGGCGCGCCGGAAGCGGTAGTGGCTGACGGCGATGCCGAGCCAGGCGATGAACCCGCACATGCCGGAGGCGTTGAGCAGCCAGATGTACACGACCCCGTCGCCGAACATGGAGGCGAGGAAAGCGAACATGCCCACGGCTGCCGTCGCGATCAGAGCGACCACCGGCACGCCGCGCTTGTCGAGCCTCCCGAGGAAGCGCGGCGCTTTGCCTTCGCGGGCAAGCGTCCAGATCATCCGCGTGGACGCGTACATGCCGGAGTTGCCGGCGGACAGAACGGACGTCAGGATGACGGCGTTCATGACGGAGGCGGCGAACGCCAGACCGGCTTTCTCGAACACGAGGGTGAACGGGCTGATCGCGATATTTTCGACGTCGCCGCTGATCAGGTTGCCGCTCGTGTAAGGAATGAGCAGGCCGATGATGAAGATGGCGAGAATATAGAACAGCAGGATGCGCCAGAAAATGGTGCGGATCGCTTTGGGCACGTTCTCGCGCGGGTTCTCGCTTTCGCCGGCCGCCACGCCGACAAGCTCTGTCCCTTGGAACGAGAAGCCTGCGGCCATGAACACGCCGAGTACGGCCATAAATCCGCCGCTGACGGGAGCGTCTCCCAGCGTAAAGTTGCTGAACCCGACGGACTCGCCGCCGATAATGCCGAAAATCATCAGAATCCCGACGATGATGAATACGATGACGGTCACGATTTTGATCAGGGCGAACCAGTATTCGGACTCCCCGTATCCGCGGACAGACAAGTAATTCAGGGAGAACATCAGCACCAGGAACAGCAGACTCCATAGAATGGAGGGACTGTCGGGCAGCCAGAATTTCATAATGAGCGTGGCCGCGGAAAGCTCGGCGGCAATCGTAATGGCCCAGTTGAACCAGTAGTTCCAGCCGAGCGCGAATCCCAGCGCCGGATCGACGAAACGGGAAGCGTAAGTGGAGAAGGAGCCGGATACCGGCATGTAGGCCGACAGCTCCCCGAGACTGGTCATGAGAAAGTAAACCATGATGCCGATGGCCGCGTAAGCGATTAAAGCGCCGCCGGGACCTGCGGAATGAATCGCTCCGCCGCTGGCCAGGAAGAGTCCGGTTCCGATGGAACCGCCAAGCGAAATCATGGTTAAATGTCTGGCTTTAAGGCCGCGCTTAAGTTCCGTTGTCTCGGAACCGGAGTTCGGTTGTTTCATAAGGAACACCTCTGTGAATAAATTTGTTTCTTGCCGCTGCGCTAACCACCGGTTAATGTAAGAGGAAAACACAAAAAGCCCCGAAAAGGAGTTTTCGCGGCTGCTGCTTCTATCTTGCCTTTCCATGAAGATAGCGCAACACCGCTGCTTGGAAGGGCAGCAGTGACAGTTCCGCCCCTGTTCGGGAACGGACCCAATCCGGACGCAAGAGAATCGGCCCGAATTTCGGCGGCTGCTCCTTTCTCCCGGCTTCGCTGACGTCTCTCTCGTCTCCCCCGGCATACTCCTAGCACCCGCAACCTCTACCTCATCGAGAATGGATGAGGAACTTGCTATTAAGTTTTTGTAAAATGGTACATCGTTCAGTATAGATAAAAAGAGGAATAGTGGCAATAGGAGAAACTGGAAACGGATACAAATAAATTTCCAATGATTTTACAAGGGAAAAACATGCCGTTAATACTGGCGAAACAGGGCGGGGCTACGATAAAGGGGACGGAAGAAAGAAGGGTGACTATGGATAAGGGAATCGGCAATCTGGGACCGAGACGCATCATCGCGGCCGTCCGGCATTCGGAGGATTTGAAACTGGCGTGCGCAAGCGACCTGCCGGTTGTTTTTCTGCTGGTCGGTGATTTGTTCACCGTTCAGGATTATGTGAAGCAGGTGATCGACAGCGGCAAAAAGGTGTTTTTGCACGTCGATTTTATAGCCGGGCTCGGAAGCGATCCCATCATTATTAAATATTTGGCCGAGAAAGTCAGGCCGACCGGTATTATTTCCACGAAAACGCATCTGATCAAGCACGCGAAAAAGAATGGCCTGGCGGCCGTTCAGCGCTTGTTCCTGATCGATTCGGCGGCTCTGGAGAACGGTATCGCCAACGTCCAGCAGAGCGGACCCGACGCCGTGGAGATTATGCCGGGGCTGATACCGCGCGTTATTACGGAAGTCAGCGAAAGGCTGAGCGTGCCGGTCATAGCGGGAGGATTGATCCACCACCATGAAGAGATTGAAACGGCTTTACAGGCGGGGGCTGCGGCGGTTTCCATGGGCAGCCGGGCTCTGTGGGTGAAGGAAACGAAGCGGTCGCGTACGGATGAGGCGGTTGTCCGGTAAATCCGCAGGGGGCTCTGCAAGCCTTGCGGACGGCGTCCATTATCTTTACAAATCTTTAAAATCGCGTTCATACAGAGCTAACACTTCGCGGATAAAGTAGAAATAAAGAGAGAACCAACTGAATCGGTAAGGGTTGAGATGAGGAGAAAACCCTTTATGCAATATTCGCCGCAGGGCATGGCACGACGGAAGTTCCGTTAATTAACGGGCTCCGGTTGTGCGGTTGTTTCCTGTTCCGGGTGCGTATTGGATGAAGGGTTTTTTGGGTTGTCTTCTTCCCGGCCGGTGAGGTGTTCAAGGAGGAAAAACGCTTGCGGGGCCTGACAGAATGGAACGATGCAGAAGCTTATTTTTTTGATCTCGACGGGACGATCTTCCTCGGAGGACGCCTGCTTCCCGGAGCGGCGGAGCTGCTCCGCTCTCTGGAGGAAGCCGGCAAGACGGTCGGCTTCCTGACCAACACGACGACGCAGACGGCCGCGGACTGCGGCCGCCGCCTGCGGGGGCTGGGTCTTGCCGTCCGCGACGAGCAGGTCGTGACGGCAGCGGCGGCTGCCGCCGCCTACCTGGCGGAACAAGCCCCGCAGGCCCGGGTGCTCGCCGTCGGCGAGGAAGCGCTGATCGCGGAGCTGGACGCGCGGAACATCCGCGTCGTGCGGACGCCGCTGGAGGCGACGCACGTGGTCGTCGGCATGGACCGGCGCTTCGACTATGCGAAGCTTCACGCCGCGTCCAGGGCGCTCCGCTCCGGGGCGGAGCTCATCGGCTGCAACCCGGACACGTTCTGTCCGGTGGAAGGCGATGAGCTGCCCGACACCGGGGCCATGACCGCCGCGATTGAAGCGGCCTCGGGCGTCCGCGCGTCGGTCGTCGCGGGCAAGCCGTCGCTGCACTACGCGCAGGTCGCTCTCCGCAAGGCCGGCAAGACCGCAGACCGGTGCGTCATGGTCGGCGACCGTCTGGAGACGGACATCCGGCTCGGTCTTGCCAGCGGCATGCGCACCGCGCTCGTGCTGACGGGCGCGGCGACTTTGGAGGAGGTGAGAGCGGGGACGGTCATGCCGGACTGGATCGTACCGACACTGGAGGCGTTCACAAAGCCTTCCGACGAAGAAAGATTTAACATCCCCATTACATAACGTTAACGCAGCGGTGGAAATGGAGTGTTACATTGGGGACAAGCATGGCGAACTGCAAAAACCGAAATCATTTTATTTGGGGGAGACTATCCAATGCGGACAATCGCGAAAATGAGTGTGTTGACACTGCTTACGGCAAGTTTGATGGCGGGCTGCGCCAAGCCTCAAGCGGAAACGAGCGCAAGCACCACCCCGGGGGCGGGAACGGATAAGCCCAAAGAGAAAACCGAGCTGACGTTCTACTACCCGATCGCCGTAGGCGGCCCTCTGACGGCAACGATCGAAGCGATGGCGGCCGATTTTACAAAAGAAAACCCGGATATCACCGTGAAGCCGGTGTACACCGGAAGCTATGCGGATACGACCGTGAAAACACAGGCGGGCGTACAGGGTAAAACGCCTCCGGACGTAGCGGTTAACCTGTCGACGGAGCTTTACAGCCTGCTGGATATGAATGCGATCATTCCGCTGGACGAATTTATCGCGAAAGAAGACAAGAACTGGCTGTCGGATTTCTACCCGGCTTTCCTGGCCAACTCCCAGACGGGCGGCAAAACGTACAGCATCCCGTTCCAGCGCAGCACGATCGTGCTTTACTACAACAAGGACATGTTCAAGGAAGCGGGTCTCGATCCGAACAAGCCGCCGACAACATGGGAAGAGATGGCCGAATACGGCAAGAAGCTGAAGAAGGAAGGCCGCTGGGGGCTTGAAATTCCGGTATCGGGTTTCGCTTACTGGATGATGCAGACGTTCTCCCTGCAAAACGGCAAGAACCTGATGAGCGAAGACGGAAAGAAAGTCTTTTTCGATACAAAAGAAAATGCCGAAGGGCTTCAATTCTGGGCCGACATGGCCCGCAAGGACAAAATTATGCCGGAAGGCGTAACGGAGTGGGCAACGGTGCCGTCCGACTTTATCGCCGGTAAAACCGCAATGATGTACCACACGACAGGCAACCTGACGAATGTGAAGAAAAACGCGAAGTTCGATTTCGGCGTGACGTTCCTGCCGCAGAAGAAATCGTACGGCAGCCCGACGGGCGGCGGCAACTTCTACATTTTCAAAGACATTGACAAGAAGAAACAGGAAGCGGCTTGGAAGTTCGTCAAGTTTATGACGGAGCCTGAGCGTGCGGCCAAATGGAGCATCGAAACCGGCTACGTGGGCGTGCGCAAGTCCGCTTATGAAACCGACGTGATGAAAAAGTACGTAGCGGAGTTCCCGCCGGCGCTTGTCGCCCGCGATCAGCTCCAGTATGCGGCAGCCGAGCTGTCCACGCACAACAACGGTAAAGTGTCCAAGGCGCTGAGCGATCAGCTTCAGGCGGTGCTTACCGGTGCGGCGGAACCGGCGGCTGCGCTGAAAAAAGCTCAGGAAGAAGCGGACAAGGCGCTGGCGCCGTTCAACAAGTAAGCGGGCCGGAGCGGAAATGCGGTCGGCAGGGTCTCCTTGGCTCTGCCGATTCTTTATTCAACCGGCCGGAAACCGCAGGGAGGGAAGACAATGACCGGGAAAGTCGCGGTTTGGAAAGAAAACGGGTTTGCGTGGCTGCTTCTGCTGCCGTCGCTGGTGTTTCTTATTCTTTTTACGTTTTATCCGATGCTCAAGACGTTGATCTTAAGCTTCTATCAGGCTGATCTGGCTACGCCGCAGCCGATTTTCGCGGGTCTCGACAATTACAAGCACATGGCGGAAGATGCCGTCTTCTGGAAAGTACTCCGCAACAACGTCTGGTTTGCGCTGGGCACGGTGCCGACGGCCATTGCGCTCGCGCTGGTCATGGCGGCGTTCGCCAATAAAGCGCTCCGGGCGAAAGGTTTCGTCCGCACGGCTTTCTTTTACCCGAACATGATTCCGATGATCGCCATCGCCAATGTGTGGCTGTTCATTTATACGCCGCAGTACGGGCTGCTCAGCAGAGCGATGGGCTGGCTGGGGCAATCCCAGGCGGTCAATATTCTGGGAAGCCAGGACACGGTCATGTGGGCGATGATTGCGATGATCGTCTGGAAAGAAGCGGGATATCTGATGATTTTTTATCTCGCCGGCCTGCAGAATATTCCGAAGGACTTGTACGAATCCGCCGAAATGGACGGGGTCGGACGCTGGACCGTTTTTCGTAAAATTACGTTTCCGCTCCTTATGCCGACGACGCTGTTTGTCATGATCGTGGCTTTGACGAATTCGTTCAAGCTGGTCGATCACCTGTTCATCATGACCAAGGGCGGACCCGACAACGCAAGCAACCTTCTTCTTTTCTATATTTACGATACGGCTTTCAGCTTCTGGGATCAGGGGCTGGCCTCGGCTTTGACGATGGTGATGATCGTTCTGCTGATGGCGCTTGCGGCGCTCCAGTATTTCGGACTGGACAAGAACATTCATTACCGTTAATTTCGCGCTAAAAAAGGAGGGTGGAACTCATGACTTCCACAACCGCCGGGACAGCGGCACCCGAAGCTTCGCGCCGGGGCGGGGCGGCAAAGCCCGCATCCGCCAGACGCAGGCTGTTTGCACGCGGACCGCTGACCCTCGATTTCTGGCTGAATGCGCTTATGTTTCTCGTCGCGCTCGTCTGGATCGTACCACTGGTCTGGATGTTGTGGACCGCATTCCGGCCCAAAGATTCCGTGATCAATCCCACACTGTCGTGGGATTTTACGCTGGAGCATTTCCGGCATGTCTGGTCGGCCGCTCCGTTCGGGCTGTACTACGGCAACACGCTGCTCATTACCGGAGGCATTCTGGTCGTTCAACTGCTCACCGTTACGATGGCGGCCTTCGCGTTCGCCCGGCTGAATTTCAAAGGCAAAGAATTTGTATTCATGCTGTTTCTCGTGCAGATCATGATTCCGGCCGATGTGCTCGTTTTCCCGAACTATAACGTGCTCAAGGAGCTGAGCCTGCTCGATACGAAGCTGGGGATCATGCTTCCGTATTTCGCTTCGGCTTTCGGTATTTTTCTGCTGAGGCAGATGTTCAAGACGATACCTCCCGAGCTGGATGAAGCAGCCGTGATGGAGGGATGCTCGAAGTGGCAGATTCTGTGGCGCATCTATGTGCCGCTTGCCCGGCCGTCTTACGTGGCTTTTGCCCTGGTATCGGTCAGCTATCACTGGAACAACTTCCTCTGGCCGCTTATCGTGACGAACTCGGTAGAAAACCGTCCTCTGACGGTCGGTCTGGCTATTTTCGCCCAATCGTTCGAGACCGGAGCGCAGTGGGCCGAGGTGAGCGCGGCGACGCTGATCGTGATTGCGCCGCTTCTGGCCGGATTCCTGCTGTTCCAGCGCCAGTTTATGAACAGCTTTATGCAGTCGGGCATCAAGTAACCTCATGTGCGAGGAACCGGTATGTCAGCAAGGAACACGTCCGTTTCACCGGCATGCCGGTACGATCTTACGATAAAACAGGGCCGCTAACCCAATAGCGGCCCTGTTTTTTATTTCAGTTTTTGGCTGGCCGCAATCCAGCGTCCGTCGGTATCTTCGAAGACCGGCTCGCGGTTGTTGGAGTCCGTTACGGACAGAGGACGAACGATTTTGACGCCCAGCCCGCGAGCTCGGGTTCGATTTCTGACCTGCCGAACGATTTAAAAGATACCCTTCCCTCGGTTCGTACGGCCTATCGTTTGCAGGCGGACCCGGCTGCGGGTGTTTTTCTATTGGCAATTTACCCAACCAAGGCGAGTCCGGCCGTCATATCCTGTAGAAGGAGCGTTTTACAGCAGGTTTGAAGGTCTGGATGCCGTACCTAAGGAGGTCACAAGATGGCATATCGCATCGATATCAATACCTCGACATTCGTCCTGACGTTATCCGATGACGGCAATACCGTGAATACTTATCCGGTCGGTGTGGGGAAGGTGGGAACGAGTACTCCGGAAGGCACGTTCACCATCGTCAACAAGGAGCCGAATCCCGGCGGACCCTTCGGGGTTCTCTGGATGGGATTGTCGAAGAAGCATTACGGCATCCATGGAACCAACGATCCCTCTTCCATCGGCAAGCGTTCTTCCCACGGCTGTATAAGAATGCAAAACAAGGATGTGCAGGCGCTGTCCCGCGTCGTTCCGATAGGTACTGTCGTGCGGATTCACCCATAAGAGAGGAAGGTGAATGATGAACATCTCATCCATCGCTATTGTGTCGCCGGGATCGTTCGCTGTTCCTTCCGGTACCAGCAGTTCGGTCGAGCATGTGGTGGAGCGCCTGGCGGACCGGCTCAGTGAGGCGGCTCAGGTCACCGTATTGGGCAGAAGAACGAGACGCAGACCGGCAAGAGAGCAGATCGGAGGGGTCACTTATGTGCGGCCGAGCTACAAGAGCGGCCTTCCGTATATAGAGGCCGTTTACCGGAAGCTGAAACCGATGAACCCCGATCTTATTCAGGTGGAGAATCGTCCCCGGTTCGTTCGTTATTTACGGAAGCGGATGAAGCGGGCGACCATTTGCCTCGGGCTGCAGTCGATTACGTTCATATCGAAGCCTCACATCGGGCGCAAAGAGGTCGCCGAATGCCTCCGCTGCGCCGACCTTATTTTCGTCAACAGCGATTATTTGCGCCAGGAGGTTATCCGGCGCGCGCCTTCTGTTGCCAATAAGGTTGTGGTGAATCCGTTGGGAGCGGACCCGTCCATTTTCGCTCCCCGGATGTTTCACGAGGAAGCCCGGCAGGAAATGCTGGCGTCCCTGGGACTGTCGGGACGCAAAGTGATTGTCTTCGCCGGACGGCTTAAGCCGATGAAGGGCGTCGAGCAGCTTCTGCGCGCGATGCCCGCCGTGTTTGCCGCTCATCCGGATGCGGCGCTGCTCGTCATCGGCGGGGCGGGCTACGGCAGCACGAGACAGACCGCTTACGTCAGGAAGCTGAAAAGGCTGGCGGCCCCGTATCCGGACCGCATCCGCTTCATTCCTTACGTGTCGCACGATTCGATCCCGGCCTGGTTCCGTCTCGCCGATGTCGTCGCCGTTCCTTCGATGCGGATCGAAGCGTTCGGCCTCGTCAACGTGGAGGCCATGTCCTCGGGAGTTCCGGTTGTCGCCACGCGTGTCGGGGGGATTCCCGAAATTGTTGTTCACGAGGCGACGGGGCTGCTGGTGCCGCTTCAATCGGTGGAAGCGGAGCTGGCGCAGGCCATCTCCCGGCTTCTTGCCGACGACGAGCTGAGGCGGCAGATGGGCCAGCGCTGCCTGGAGCGGGTGGCTGAGCTTTACACGTGGGAGAAGATGGCGGAGAGACAGCGGGCTTTTTACGGCCTGCTGCCCTGAAAAAAAATAGGTGATCGGGGCCGGACCGCGTCCGCGCCCTTTTTTTTCATAAATAGGCATAAACACCGGAGCGGAACGCTGCATAGGATACAGGAGGGAGAAGAACCGGAAAGGGAGATGGGAATGAAAAAAAAGAAAAACCCGGCGGGAGGCGCGCAGCGTCCGGCCCCCAGTAAATACAATGCGAGCATGAATGAGTTGCGCTGGCTGGATGAGGAACCGAAGAAGAAGAAAGAGCGTGCCGATGCCGCCGTATCCAAGGCGGAAGCCGAAGCGGTCCGCAAAGCCGAGAGGCCGAAGCCTCAGGGCCTCCTCAGGGCGAAAGCCGAAGGAACTGCCGGCGGAGGAAAGCAGGCGGAATCGGACGGCAAAGGCTTGGTGAAGGAATCCGCATCCGCCGTTCGGGAAAAAAGCGAGATCAAGTCGGTTACCGCCGAGCTTGTGCAAGACGAGGATATCTATGCCGGCGAAGAAATGCCGGAGGATTTCGAAGAATCTTTGCTAGTGCACGATGAGGCCGAAGACCACTCGATAAATGAAGAGGACGACGATGAAGCAGTCGTGGCTTCCGATGTTCCGGAAGTTTTCGAAGCTCCGGCAGTCCCGGAAGCCCGAAAGGCTCCAGAAGTACCGAAAACTCCAGAAATACCAAAAGCTTCAGAAGCACAAAAAGCTCCGGATGATATCGGTAATTCAAACCGCCAAGCCCAGCCGGACACCGTCAAAACCGGCAAAAACGGTTCGCCGCTGCTGCTTTTGTCGGAGCGCAAAGAAGAACGCGGCAGCGAAGGTGTCGTGTATACCGACGATATTGTGGAAGCCGCCGTTACGGGTGAGAAAATCGCGAGCCGCGCCATCGACGAGTCGAAAATGAAGCCGAACAGTATCGGCACACGCTCCCTTCAGGACTTTTCGGTTGAGCGCTCGAAACTGGCCGACGGCAGTGTAACCAGCGAGAAACTCGCTCCCGGTGCCGTGCTCCGCGAGCATCTGGCTTATGGCATCGTGAACGGCGATCATATCCAGATCCGTTCGATCACCAGCGATAAGATCGCGGATAAAAGCATCACGGTCGAAAAGCTTGCCGACGGGACGATCGATGCGGCCAAGTTCGCTCCTTACTCGATCCAGTCTCATCATTTGGCTGAAGCCAGCATAACCCCCGAACTGCTTGAAGATCAGGCCGTGACTTCGGATAAAATCAAAAGCGGTGCCGTCCAGTCCCGCCATCTGGGCAACTATGTCATTAATTCGGCGAAGCTTGCCGAAGATGCGATAACTACCGAGAAGCTCCGGCATGAAGCGGTGACCGGGGAAAAAATAGCGCCGGCCAGCATTTCGGCATCCCATCTGGTGCCTGGAACGATATCGGGCGATAAACTTTCCACCGGAGCGGTGAATGGCGTCCACTTGGCGAAAGGTTCGGTGGGGGACCAACATATCGGAGCCGGTGTGATCGGGAGCGAGCATTTGAAACCGGGTTCCGTGACACGGGAAAAGCTGGCTCCTAGCGCCGTCGACTCCGCCCAGCTGGCGGAAGAAGCGGTGGGCTTCCGAGAGCTCGCGAGAAAATCGGTTCGTCCCGAACACTTGGCAGACGGTTCTGTTCTATCGGTTCATATCGCGGAGGGAGAAATCCGTTCCAGCCATATCGGTTCGGCTCAGATTACGGAGGAGCTGATTGAGAACGGAGCTGTAAAATCATTGAAAATCGGCCGGAGAGCTGTCGAAAGCCGTCATATCGACGAAAGTGCGGTTTTGACTACCCACTTGGCGAATCAGGCTGTCACCACATCCAAACTTGCAACGGAATCGGTATCTACGGATAAACTGACGGATTATGCGGTCAGTACAGCCAAACTGAACGACAGCAGTGTAACGAGCAAAAAGCTGGCCCGCGGAGCCGTAGAAAGCGAGCATATCCAACCGTTCAGCGTACAGTCCGTTCATATTGCGAACAACGCGATTACGGCGGCTAAAATAGCCGAGCAGAGCGTTAACGGAAGCCACTTGAAGGAAGGCGCGGTTAGCGGTATTCATCTCGCCTCAAGCGCTGTGGAAGGACGCCATCTGGCGGCGGGTTCTGTTAAGCAGCAGCATTTGGCGAAAGGCGTGGTGACGAGCGAGACGCTGGCGAGCGGAGCTGTGACGGGCGATGCATTGTCGGAGGGGGCTGTGACCAAGGAAACGCTGGCGGAAGGCGCCGTGACGACCGAAGCATTGGCGAGCGGAGCCGTGACGAGCAAGTCGCTGGCGAGCGGAGCCGTGACGAGTGAAGCACTTGCGAGTGGGGCGGTAACGAGGGAAGCGCTGGCGGCAGGTTCGGTGACGAACGAGAAACTGGCGGCAGACTCGGTGACAAGTAGAGCGCTGGCCGAAGGCGCTGTGACCAGCAAAGCGCTGGCGGCAGGCTCGGTGACGAGTGAGGCGCTGGCGGCAGGTTCGGTGACGAGCGAAGCGCTGACGACAGGCGCCGTAACGAGGGATGCTCTGGCGGAAGGTGCCGTGACGAGGGATGCTCTGGCGAGTGGCGCCGTGATGAGGGATGCGCTGGCTAATGGGTCGGTGACGAGCGAAGCGCTCGCGGAAGACGCCGTAACGAGCGAAACGCTGGCAAGCGGAGCCGTGACGAGTAAGGCCCTGGCGGAAGGCGCCGTAACGAGTGGAGCGCTAGGGAAAGGAGCGGTGACGAGTGAAGCGCTGGCGTACGGAGCGGTGACGAACGAAGCGCTGGCGTACGGAGCGGTGACAAGCGAAGCGCTCGCGGCAGGAGCGGTGACGAGCGAAGCGCTGGCGGAAGGTGCGGTGACAACCGAAGCGCTGGCAGAAGGTGCGGTGACAACCGAAGCGTTGGCGTACGGATCGGTGACAAGCGAAGTGCTGGCGTACAGAGCGGTGACGAGCGAAGCGCTGGCAGATGGTGCGGTGACAAGCGAAGCGTTGGCGGAAGGGTCGGTGACGAGCGAAGCGCTGGCGGACGGATCGGTGACGAGCGAAGCGTTGGCGTACGGATCGGTGACGAGCGAAGCGTTGGCGGAAGGTGCCGTGACCAGCGAAGCACTGGCGGCAGGCGCGGTGATGAGTGAAGCGCTGGCGGACGGATCGGTGACAAGCGAAGCGCTGGCGAGCGGATCGGTGACGAGTGAAGCGCTGGCGGACGGATCGGTGACAAGCGAAGCGTTGGCAGACGGATCGGTGACAAGCGAAGCGCTGGCGGACGGAGCTGTGACAAGCGAAGCGCTGGCGAGCGGATCGGTGACGAGTGAAGCGCTCGCGTATGGAGCGGTGACGAGTAAAGCGCTGGCGTACGGATCGGTGACGAGCAAAGGGCTGGCAAGCGGATCGGTGACGAGTAAAGCGCTGGCGAGCGGATCGGTGACGAGCGAAGCGCTGGCGAGCGGCGCGGTGACGAGCGAGGCGCTGGCGGAAGGCACGGTGACGAGCGAAGCGCTGGCGGCAGGCGCGGTGACAAGCGAAGCGCTGGCGAACGGGTCGGTGACCAGTGAAGCGCTGGCGTACGGAGCCGTGACGAGCGAAGCACTGGCGTACGGAGCCGTGACGAGCGGAGTACTGGCAAGTGGAGCCGTGACGAGTGAAGCGCTGGCGGACGGAGCCGTGACGAGCGAAGCACTGGCGGCAGGGTCGGTGACGAGCGGAGCGCTGGCGAACGGGTCGGTGACGAGCGAAGCGCTAGCGGAAGGCGCCGTGACGAGCGAAGCACTGGCGAACGGGTCGGTGACCAGTGAAGCGCTGGCGGTTGGCGCGGTGACGAGTGAGGCGCTGGCCGAAGGATCGGTGACGAACGAAGCGCTGGCGAACGGGTCGGTGACGAGCGAAGCACTGGTGGAAGGCGCGGTGACGAGCGAAGCGCTGGCGAACGGGTCGGTGACCAGTGAAGCGCTGGCGGTTGGCGCGGTGACGAGTGAGGCGCTGGCCGAAGGATCGGTGACGAACGAAGCGCTGGCGAACGGGTCGGTGACGAGCGAAGCACTGGCGGCAGGCGCGGTGACGAGCGAGACGCTGGCGAGCGGCGCCGTGACAAGCGAAGCGCTGGCGGAAGGTGCCGTGACGAGCGAAGCGTTAGCGGCAGGCGCGGTGACGAGTGAGGCGCTGGCGAAAGGAGCCGTGACGAGCGAAGCACTGGCGAGCGGCGCGGTGACGAATGAAGCGCTGGCGTACGGATCGGTGACGAGCAAAGCGCTGGTGTACGGATCGGTGACGAGTAAAGCGCTGGGGACCGGATCGGTGACGAGTAAAGCGCTGGCGTACGGATCGGTGACGAGCAAAGCGCTGGCGAGCGGATCGGTGACGAGCGAGGCGCTGGCGGCAGGCGCGGTGACGAGCGAGGCGTTAGCGGAAGGCTCTGTGACGAGTGAAGGGCTAGCGGCAGGAGCCGTAACGAGCGAAGCGCTGGCAAAAGGAGCCGTATCCGGCGATCACGTCCAACCGGGAACTATCACGCTGGCGCACCTTCATCCGGACGCGTTTTCGATCCCGGAGCTTGCCGATCAACACGGCGCCCACTTGGCTCCGAAGAGCATCACGGAAGATCACCTGGCGATGGGATCTGTGGCGAGCGGGCATTTGCAGGCTTCCTCGGTTCTGTCCCTCCTTATCGCGAACAGGGCGGTGACCGGTGAAAAGCTTGCGGACGAAGCGGTATCTTCCGCTAAACTGGCGCCATCGGCCGTGGGAAGCGTGCATTTGCAAGCCGATGTCGTGGACACGAATCATCTCGCAAACGGTTCTGTCACGGAAGACAAAATCGCTTCGGGTTCGATCGGGGCGGGGCATCTCCGGAGCCAATCCGTCGAGAACGGCCATTTGGCCGAGGGCAGCATTACTTTCAACAAAATTTCCACAGGCGCGGTCCAATCGATCCATCTGGCGGAAGCTTCCGTAACGGAAGCGAAGCTGGCCCCGGAATCGGTGCATGCCGAGCATCTGGCGGCAGGGGCCGTAGAAGAGAGCAAACTGGCCTTCCGGCCGGTGCAGGCTCCTTCGGGCAAAAAGGCCGTGCTTCAGCAGTTCGGTCTGGCGGACTTCCGTTTCCAGGAGCAGGACGACGTACTGGAAATCGGCATCTCCTTCGAGGAGCCTTTTGCGAATGCCTCTTACGTACTTGTGGCGACAGGCAGCCATCCGGCCTGCTATGCGGTATGCAAACAGAAAACGGTGAAGACGGCCGTCCTCTCGATTGTCCGGACGCAGCCGGGACTTGCGTTCGACGTTGTTCTAAACTGGATTGCGGTCGGCTCCAGGGGCTGATTGCGGCAGACGGAGCTTTTTAAATAGCGTCCATTGAAAACCTTCCTTTAACGGGAAGGTTTTTTCTTTTTCCACCGGGATAAATAGCCCCGTACAAAAGCCAATTTTGAGCAGAGTGGTTGGGAGTCCTTATTCGCGGAATGGGGAAAAGCATATGATTTACCATGTGATCTTCAGGTCTGAACTGGAAATTAAATCGTGAAGTTTGGCGGCGGCTTTCTTATTTTCCGGAAAGCATGCGGGAAAGGGGTGTGCCTGGTGAAAGGAGTTATACTGGCGGGTGGAACGGGAAGCAGACTGCGTCCCTTGACGAGCCTGATGAATAAGCATCTTCTGCCTGTCGGGAAATATCCGATGATTCATTATTCCGTGATGAAGCTGAAGGAAGCGGGCGTGAAAGAAATTTTGCTGGTCACGGGCAAGCAATCCGCCGGTCTGTATACGGAATATTTGGGGAGCGGCTCGCAGTGGGGCGTTTCCATTACGTACGCGGTCCAGGAACAGGCTGGGGGGATTGCCGAAGGGCTTAGCCTCGCGGAGCGTTTTATCGGGCGGGATAAGAAATTCGTGATGCTGCTCGGGGATAATCTTTTTCAGGATTCTCTGGAGCCTTTTCTTCGCGATTTCGAAAGCCAGTCTGAAGGAGCCATGGTGCTGCTGAAAGAAGTCCCCGACCCCGAACGGTACGGCGTGCCTGTTTTCACGGATGGAAGAATTGTCCATATTGATGAAAAACCGGCAAGGCCGAAATCCTCTTATAGTGTGACGGGGATTTATTTCTATGACGCCGAAGTGTTCCATGTTCTGAAAACGTGCCGTCCCTCCGAGCGGGGAGAGCTGGAAATTACGGACGTAAACAATGCGTATGCCCTCAAAGGACGGCTTGCCTACAGGATATTGAGCAATTGGTGGGTGGATGCGGGAACTCACGAATCCCTGTATGAAGCGATCCGCCACATGTGGAAGGAGGAGGAAGGATAATGGCCGTTCTCCTTGTAACAGGCGGTATGGGGTTTATCGGAAGTCATTTTATCCGGTTCTGGCACAACCGTCATCCGCAGGACTCACTGATTAATCTGGACCTGCTTACGTATGCGGGCAACCCGTATAACCTGACGGATCTTCAGGATTCGCCCCGTTACCGGTTTATTCGCGGAGATATCGCGGATGCCCCGTTTCTTGAGCGGCTGATGGGCGGAACCTCCATAGACGCTGTCGTTCATTTCGCCGCCGAATCTCACGTGGACCGGAGCATCCGGGACCCCGCCGCTTTCGTGCGGACGAATGTGCTGGGGACCCAGCAGCTGCTGGAAGCCGCGCGCCGTGAGGGTGTCCCGAAATTTGTCCATGTCTCCACGGACGAGGTATACGGGACGCTCGGGACCTCCGGCGTTTTTACCGAAGAGACTCCCCTTGCGCCCAACAGTCCCTATTCGGCCTCCAAAGCGGGCTCGGATCTGCTGGCGCGGGCTTACCACGAAACTTACGGATACCCGGTTGCCGTCACACGCTGCTCCAACAATTACGGGCCGATGCAGTTTCCGGAAAAACTGATCCCCACTCTCATCATCCGGGCGCTGCGGGATTTGCCGCTGCCTCTCTACGGAGACGGGGAGCATGTGCGCGACTGGCTTCATGTCGGAGATCATTGTGCGGCCATCGCCGCCGTGCTCGAATCCGGCAGGCCGGGTGAAGTTTACAACGTCGGGGGAGGCAGCGAGCGCACGAACCTGGAAGTCGCCAGGACCGTCCTGAAGGCGCTTGGCAAGTCCGACACCCTGATCTCCTTTGCGCCGGACCGGCCGGGTCATGACAGAAGATACGCGATCGATGCTTCCAAGCTGACCGGCGAGCTGGGTTGGAAGCCTGCTTATACGTTTGAGGAGGGACTGCGCTCTACAGTGGACTGGTATGTCCGGAACCGGACCTGGTGGGATCGGATTTTAAGCGGAGAATACCGGGGCCATCATCTCTTGAAAGGAGGCGGTCCCGCATGAAAATACTGATTACCGGAGCGGGCGGACAACTCGGGAGCGATCTTGTCCGGGTACTGTCCCCGCGGCATAAGCTTGCCGCATTGACCCGGCACGAGCTGGATGTGGGAGACGGAGAGGCCGTGGACGCGGCCGTATTCCGGGAACAGCCCGAGATTATAATCCATGCGGCGGCTTATACGGACGTGGACGGGGCGGAACGCGAGATCGACCGGGCCTACCGTGTAAATTCCGCAGGCACCTGGCATATGGCGGAGGCGGCTGAGCGCATCGGAGCGAAGTTCGTCTACGTCAGCACGGATTACGTGTTCGACGGCTGTAAAGGCGCTCCTTATATTGAACGGGATAAACCGAATCCGCTCAGTGTTTACGGGACCTCCAAGCTGCACGGGGAAAAATTCGCGTCGATGCTGTGCGAGCGTCATTTTATCGTCCGGACTTCCTGGCTGTACGGCCGCGGAGGCAACAATTTCGTCGCCAAAATCGTGGAGAAGGCGAGGAGGGGAGCCGAACTGAGCCTGGTGGACGATGTATTCGGATCGCCGACCTACAGCCACGATCTGGCCGTCTTTATCGGCTCGCTCATTGAAACGGAGGAATACGGGACTTATCACGGCTCGAACGGAGGCGTCTGCACCCGGTACGAATTCGCCCGCGAGATCATCCGGGTTCTTGGCATGGAAGGCGTGAAGCTGCGCCGGGCCAAGGCCGACATGTTTCCTCTCCCGGCGGCAAGACCGGCACACTCGGCGCTGGCCGATACGGCTGCCGGGGCGATCGGCGTCAAGCCGCTCCGGCCGTGGAAGGAAGCGCTCTGTCACTTTCTCCTGACGGACCTGGCGGACGGGAGAGAAGCCAGCCATGCTTGAACGGGTTAAACGCGGCCGGCATCCCGTGAAAACGCCGGAGAAAGCCCGGAGCGAAGGCTACATTCGAGGCTGGGAACAAGGCTGCCGCCACGGCAGCTGCCAGGCGGTTCTGAACCGGCTTCCCGCTCCGGACTTCGGCTTTATCGAGAAGCGGGTTCTGTTTGTCCTGCAGGGTTTCGAAGCGATTGATGCGGGAATCCAGCAGGGGCTGGCGGCTTTGACGCGGGAGCTTATCGTGTGCGCGCCGGAGCATATGCTGCAGACGGCAGCCTCCTCCAGGCCGGATATGATGCTGGTGCTGAACGGACTCCATGTGTTCCCGGAGGATCATCTGGTCCAGGCGGACGGAGTCCGGAGGCTCGGGATCCAGACGGCTGTCTGGTTCGCGGACGATCCGTATTTTATGGATCTCACGCCGGCGATTGTGCCTCATTACGACTACATTTTTACCCATGAGCGCAACGCGGTCGCGTACTACCGGTCCCTGGGGTGCGAGCGTGTGTTCCATCTGCCTCTGGCCGCGGCCGGGCATATTTATTACCCGCAGCCGGTGGAACCGTCCTATCTCAGCGATGTGTGCTTTATCGGGAACGCTTTTCCGAACCGCATTGATTTTATCGACGCGCTGGCTCCTGCCCTGGCAGGGAGAAAAGTGGTGCTGATCGGGGCGCTCTGGGACCGGCTGGAGCATTATAAGCAGCTGCGCGGGGGCATTCACCTGGGATGGAAGCCGATGGACGAGGCGGCGAAGTATTATAACGGCGCCAGAATCGTATTAAACCTGCACCGGGCTCCCCTCGATCCCGTGTACAGCAAAAATAAAATCGGGCTGCCGGCGGGTTCCATCAACCCGCGCACCTATGAAATAGCGGCCTGCGGCGCGTTTCAATTAACGGACCTGCGTGGGGATCTCGCGGAATTTTATACCCCGGGTGCGGAAATAGAGACGTTCCAGTCGCCGGAGGACTGCGCAGGCAAGCTGCTGTATTATCTTCGGAACGAGGAAAGAAGAAGAGAGATAGCCGTCCGGGGAATGATGAGGACGCGCGCAAGCCACAGCTTCGAAGCAAGGCTTAACCAACTGCTTCAAATCGTTTTCGGCTAGACGGAATTTGTAGAAGGAGGTGGAGCAGATGGCTGCTCTGTCCAAAGGAGGCCGTTCTCTCGCGGTAAAACAAGCGAAAAGTTGGCAGAACGGGTACGCCCTGGGCGCCCAGGCCGGTTACCGGTTGGGTCGGTGCGAATCGATTATGCACCGGATTTCTCTTGCGCCCACGGCTTTTTGGGATAAAAAAGTGCTCTATGTAACGTCCGGGAAGGGACTTCCTTATTCCCCTCTGGATACGGGGATTATCGAAACCATACGGCCGATGGTGCGGGAACTCGTTTTTGCCCAGCCCGCTCACGATCTGGCTTTGACGGCTGCCCGGGAAATGCCCGACTTTGTTCTGGTGCTCGATGGGATGATGCTGCCCATGGACCAGCTGGAGCTGATCCGCAAATGGGGGATCAAAACCGCCGTCTGGCTGCTGGACGATCCGTATTATACGGACGTGACGCTGAATCTGGCGCTGTCTTTCGACTACGTGTTCACGATAGAGCTGAACTGCGTCAGCTTTTATTCCGAAAGCGGGTGTCCGAACGTTCATTATCTGCCCCTTGCCACGGACCCCTCCGTGTACCGTCCCAAAGCCGTTGCGGCAGGGAACAACAGGGGAGCGTGTTTCGTAGGATCGGGGTATTGGAACCGGGCCCAGATTTTTAATTCCATAACGCCCACGCTGCTTAGACACGACGTTCACTTTACGGGCTTATGGTGGGATCGGCTCGCCGCCTATTCCAAACTGTCGGGGAGAATCAATCTCAACAAATGGATGGGTCCTGAGGAAACGGCCGATTACTACAACGGTTCGAAAATCGTTATCAATCTGCATCGGGCCTACGATGATGAACAGTTTAATAACAACAGCCGCGGAATCCAAGCCGTGTCTCCCAACCCGCGCACGTTCGAAATTTCGGCCTGCGGTGTGCTTCAACTGACCGATATCCGGAACGATCTGTCCCGTTTTTACGAGCCCGGCACGGAAATCGTGACCTACGGATCGGCGGAAGAGCTCCGCGATAAGCTGGAATATTACCTGACCCATGAGGAAGAAGGCAGGGAAATTGCCCTGCGCGGACTGAGCAGGACGATGAGGGAGCATACATTTACGAACCGGCTGACGGACTTGTTCCGGGTCGTATTCGGTTGATTTTTCCCGGGATTCCTGGCGAGCAATAGGGGCGCGAGCGGAAAGCGGCGGGGACGGCAGCGGCATATAGTGAAGGAAGCGCGTAGGCGCGGCAGCCGCCTGCCCGTATCACTTACGGGGAAGGGACGAAAACTACCATGAACAAGAAGACAAGAGCCAAACCGGCACGGGTAAAAAAAAGGCGGACGGCCGGAACGGCCGCCGCAAAATCCGCTAAAAAGCGGCTGATTACGGCCGCTGCAGCTTCATCGGGACCGCCGGTAAAACGGAAAGCCAGGCTAAAGAAAGTGTCCGGGACGGCCGCCGCGAAAAGCAGGAAAGCGAGAGTTGTTTCCCCGAAGGGGACCGGCGGCAAGAAGAAAAGCGCGAAAGCCGGCCGGTGGAAAAGGCTGAGGAAAAAACGCCTCCTGTCCGCTTCCGGGAGACGCAGAACCGCGGTCGATACCGCTTATAAGCAGGCATTTAACGAAGGGTACGATTCCGGTTTCCAGGCCGGCTTCTCTCAGGGCGTCACGGACGGGGAGCATATTCTGGCAGAGGCGGCGGCCGGGTAGCGTTCCGGTGCGGATACCCGCCAGGGACTTCCTTAGGGGAAGTCCTTTTTTTTGCGGCCGGATTTCGTCGAACCGCTCCGTTTCCGCGCAGCCGCGGGATGTCCGACGGGGTACTTGGGATGAGGAAGGCCGGTTTTTCGCGAAAACGTCCTGTGTTTTTCCAAATTGTACGAATGCTAGGGGTTCAACTGTCGTGCCTTGTAGAATGTCCCGCTAATATATTGTACTACCCACACAGATAAGGAGGTGAACACCATATCCGATCCGCAGGTATGTATCCGATGAATGCACGAAGGATCATGCTGTTCTCGCATTTGTGCTCCAGACAGCATATAACCGGAGCCGAGAAGCTGCTGCTTTTCATGGCCCGGGAACTGAAAGAACGGCATGACTGCATCCTGGTCGTACCGGGCGAAGGTGTTCTTTCCCGGGAGGCGCGGGCGGCCGGCATTTATACCCTGGTTGTACCGTTCCCGCTCGTGTGGGAGGTGTACACCCCGGATGCCGGTCTTACGGGACAGCTGGATAGGCTGCCGGTCACGGAGCCGGGAGCTTTGGTGAAATTGCTGCGCGTGCTCGGTCAATATCGGCCTGATCTGGTCATCTCTAATACATGTGTCAACGTGCTGCCCCCTGTGGCGGCCAAGGCTCTGGGGATTCCGGTGCTCTGGATGATTACGGAAAAAATGACGAACACGGCCTTCACGCCGGTTTCGACGGAGTTTATCCACCGGCATGCGGATCTGGTAGCGGGCATCTCGGAAGCGACTTTAGTCCCTTTCGGCGTCAAGGAAGCGGAATCGCAGATCGTGATGTATCCGTCCTGGCATGCGGAAACAATGGAGAACGGTGACTGGAGCGTGCTGCGCGAGCGGCGCAGAGCCGGGTCCGGCATCGGCAGCGGCGAAGTGCTGGCGGGCTATATCGCTTCGGACATTTATCCGCTCAAGGGATTGGATCACTTTATCGGGGCCGCGCTGGAGCTTTGTCCCGCTTACCCTCACGTTCATTACCTGATTTCGGGCAAACCGACGGACGCCGCTTTTTACCGGCAGTGCCGTGATTTGACGGTCCAATCGGGATACGGCGGAAGATTTCATTGGACCGCTTTTGAAAAAGAAGTGGCCTCGCTATACACGGCCATGGATTTCGTTGTCGTTCCGAGCTTGACGGAAGAAGGCTTCGGCATGACCGCACTGGAAGGCATGATGTTCGGCAAGCCGGTGATCGCTTTCGATTCCGGCGGACTGCGGGAAATTCTTGGGCATACCGGGAATGCCCGTTTTCTTGTGCCGAAAGGAGATACCCGGACTCTAGCGGCACGGATGAGAGAGCTGGTCGAGGACCCGCTTCTGCGGATGCAGACCGGGGAAGCGAACCTCTCCGCAGTCCGGAGCGTCTTCGGCATCGGGGCTTACCGGTCCAGACAGGAGCAGCTTCTGGCAAGGCTGGAAAACAAGCTGGCGGCCCGTCAAAACAATCCGCAGCCGCAGGTCCCGCCCGTTCTTGGCGGCGTGCCCGGGCCCCTGGTCATCGTCAGGGGCGTGCGGCCGGGCTTCTACCTGCTGCGGGACGGCATCCGTTACCCGGTGACCAAAGCGCAGCGGCTGCGGCTCGGGGCGGGCGTGGTGCGGGTTCCGGAGGGGCTCTTGGCTTCCCGGCCTGTCGGCACGGTCCTGAGCTTCTCGGAGGAAGCTGCACCGCCGCCTTGGACCGGCGCCAAGCCAGCCCGCCGCAAGAGCGTGCGTGCGGCGCGCAAGAGGCGACCCGGCGGCGCCAAGCCAGCCCGCCGCAAGAGCGTGCGTGCGGCCCGCAAGAGGCGCCCCGGCGCTAAGCCGGCCCGCCGCAAGAGCGTGCGTGCGGCGCGCAAGAGGCGCCCCGGCACCAAGCCGGCCCGCCGCAAGAGCGTGCGTGCGGCGGGCAAGAGGCGCCCCGGCGCCAAGCCGGCCCGCCGCAAGAGCGTGCGTGCGGCGCGCAAAAGGCGCCCCGGCGCCAAGCCGGCCCGCCGCAAGAGCGTGCGTGCGGCGGCCTGACAGCCCGTCCGCAGCCGGTCTGCGGTTCAAGGACTGAAGGCAATCAGCCTATCACGGAAGGAAGGTGGCACCGTTGAAAATCGTGACGTTGCTCGGCACACGGCCGGAAATTATCCGGCTGAGCCTGATCATGCGCAAGCTTGACGAATTGGCGGAGAAACATGTCGTGGTGCACACGGGCCAGAACTTTACGTATACGCTCAGCGACGTGTTCTTCCGGGAACTCGGATTGCGGCAGCCTGATCATGTGCTCCAGGACCGGCAGCAGTCTCTGGGTGCGCAGCTTGCGACGATGTTCGGCGAGCTGGAGACGATCCTGAACACGGAGCGGCCCGACCGTGTCCTGCTGCTGGGCGATACGAACAGCGCCCTGGGCGCTGTGCTGGCCGAGAGAATGGGCATTCCCGTCATTCATATGGAGGCGGGCAACCGCTGCTACGATCTGACCGTACCTGAGGAGAAAAACCGCCGCATTATCGATGCGGTGTCCACGATAAACATGCCGTACACGAAGCAGAGCAAAGAACATCTTGTCAGGGAGGGCGTGCCGAGCCAGCGCATCGTCCGTACCGGCAATCCGATCTACGAGGTGCTGCGGCACTACAGCGGCCAAATCGAGCAAAGCGACGTGCTGGAGCGTCTGAGCCTGACGCCGGGCGGGTATTTCGCGGCAACCATCCACCGGGCGGAGAATGTGGATCATCCCGTTCATCTGCGCGAAATCATGAACGGCCTGAGCGGGGTGGCGGAACGCTTCGGCAAACGCATCCTGTGCAGCCTGCATCCCCGTACCAAGTCCCGCCTGGAGGCGGAAGACAGCCTGAGCATTCATCCGCTGGTCGAGTTTCACGAGCCTTTCGGATTTTTCGATTTCGTGAAGCTGGAGAAGAATGCGGACTGCGTCCTGACGGACAGCGGGACGGTTCAGGAAGAATGCTGCATTTTCCACGTGCCTACCGTTACCGTGCGCCGGACGACCGAACGGCCTGAGACGATTGACTGCGGCAGCAATGTGGTGTCGGGACTGGATGCGAAACGGATTGTATCCGCCGCCGGCCTGATGACGCATATGCCCCGGGACTGGGAATGCCCGGAAGGTTATCTGGACACGGACGTATCGGCAAAAGTCGTGAAATATGTACTGGGAGGGAATCTTCATGTTTCGTAATACGAGGATATTGGTAACCGGAGGAACCGGTTCTTGGGGCTATGAATTGATCCGGCAGCTTCTTCCTCAAGAGCCCAAGGAAATCATTGTGTTTTCCCGGAACGAATCGACTCAGGTGGCGATGCAGCGCTCTTTTGAAGATAACCGCCTCAGTTTCTGCATCGGGGATATCCGCGACCGCGAAGCTTTGATCCGCGCGACGGAGGAGGTGGATTATGTGTTCCATCTGGCCGCCCTCAAGCACGTTCCCGTTTGCGAGGAACAGCCCTACGAAGCGCTCAAAACCAACGTAGTCGGCACCCAGTATGTTATCGAGGCGGCTATCGAGAACAAGGTCAAGAAAGTCATCTACATCTCGACGGACAAAGCGGCGAATCCTTCCAACTTCTACGGCATGACCAAAGCGATCGGGGAGAAGTTGATCGTGCAAGCCAACCTTTTGCGGACGGATACGAAGTTTGTCTGTGTCCGGGGCGGCAACGTGCTGGGAACCAACGGCAGCGTGATTCACTTGTTCCACAAGCAGATCCACGAGAAAAATCAGATTTCGATTACGGATAAGGCCATGACCCGCTTTTTCCTGACGCTCGAAGAGGCGATTTCCCTGCTTTTCAAAGCCTCGGAAGAAAGTGTGGGCGGCGAGATATTCGTCATGACGATGCCGACCTGCAAAATTCTCGATCTGGCTGACGTGCTTATCGAAGCTTCCGGCAAGACGGGAGTGGCGATCGTGGAAACCGGAACGAGACCTGGCGAGAAGATCCACGAGATTTTGCTTACGGAATTCGAAAGCCAGACGACGGTGCTGTACGACGAGGTATATCTGGTCATTCTGCCGACTCTGGAAATTCCCGGGCTCAAGGATCACTACGCCCCGTATCCCAAGGCGGAAATCAGCAGCTTTTCGTCCAAAGACAATGTGATGGAAAAAGAGGCGATCCGCGCCCTGCTCGTTAAAGGAGGTTTTCTTGCATGAAGCTGCTCGTCACCGGTGGGCAGGGGATGGCGGGACATGTGATGGTCCGGTATCTGCGCCGTCTGCCCGGATTTCAGGTCGCTTATACAACACGGGACGGGGGCGACCGGGAAGGGCTGTTTGCCGATGCCAGGGATACGGCCCGGATCCGGGGCATTATCGAAACGTTCCGTCCCGATGCCGTCATTAACTGTATCGGTGTGCTAAACCAATTTGCCGAAGCGGACCCCGTTAACGCCTATCGCGTCAACGGGATTTTCCCGCACGATCTGGCGGAAGCGGCCCTCGGGGCCGGGGGCCGGCTTATTCATATCAGCACGGACTGTGTCTTCTCGGGCCGCCACGGGGACCATACGGAGGATGACGTGCCGGACGGCACCAGTGTATACGGGCGGTCCAAGGCGCTTGGGGAGGTCCGGGAGGCCCCGCACCTGACGGTCCGCACGTCGATCATCGGCCCTGAAATCCGAGAATCGGGCATCGGGCTGCTCCATTGGTTCCTGAGTCGGGAGGGGGAAGCGGAAGTGGGCGGCTACACGAGAGCTTACTGGAACGGCGTCACCACGCTGGAGCTTGCCAAGTTTGTCGAGCACGCGCTGCAGCGTCCGGAGCTAACGGGTCTCGTACATTTGACGGCACCCGTCAAGGTGAGCAAATACGAGCTGCTGAATCTGTTCCGCAAGCAGTTCGGGCGCACGGATATAGAGGTGCGCAAGAACGCTTCCGTCCGCTTGAACCGGACGCTTAAAAATACGCGCGGCGATCTGAACTACGCCATTCCGGGGTATGAAACGATGTTGAAGGAACTGGATGAATGGATGTGTGCGCAATGCCTCGAATCCTGATCACCGGGGCGGGCGGCTTTACGGGCCGCACCGCCTGTGATTATTTTGTCTCCAAGGGCTACGAGGTCGCCGCCGTGGTCCGGAACGCGGGACCGGCGCACGTCAAGCCCGGAAACGGGGAGGCGCCGGTCGTGCCGCATCGCGGGGATGCTTCGGACGTCCCGCCCGTGTCAAACGGGCCAAGTGCGGTGCAAGAGTCCGAGTCCGCTAAGCCCGGCACCGGCATGCCTGCCGGAAAGCTCTATGCCTGCGATTTGACCCGGCAGGAGGACGTGAAGGCGCTGGTCGCGGAAACCGGCCCGGACTGGGTGCTCCACCTGGCCGGACGCAATTCCGTCGCCGAATCGTGGAAGGACCCGGCTGCGTTCCTGCAGGCGAACGTGATGGCTTCCGTGTATCTGCTGGAAGCGCTGCGTATGCAGCCCGGCACGCGGATTCTCGTCGCGGGCTCCATGCTCGGCGCGGCCGAACCCGGCGAGCCGCTCCCGCATCCGTACGGCTTCAGCAAAATGCTGCTGCTGTACGCCGCCCGCTCCTGGCACCGGTGGTTCTCGCAGCAGATCATGGTGGCGCTGCCGTCCAACCTGGTCGGCCCGGGTCCTTCCGGCGGCATCTGCGGGCTGCTCGCCCGCAAAATCGCGGCCCTGGAGAAGGGCGGTCCGCCGGAACCGTTCCGGCTGTCGTCCCTCGGCGAGGAGCGCGATTATCTCGATGTGCGGGACGCGGTCTCGGCCTACGAAACCATTCTCGGCCACGGAGAGCCGGGGGCGGTCTACCGCATCGGATCGGAGTGGCTGCGTCCGCTCGGCGAGATCGTCTCGGTCTTCCGCTCGCTGACTCCGGCGGCGCTGCCTCTGGAGGTCGAGAACAAGCCGCGTCCGGAGCCTGCCAGGCCGATGGATGTCTCGGCCCTGAAGGCGCTGGGCTGGTCGGCGCGGATTCCGTTCGAAACGTCCCTGTCGGATGCGCTGGATTATTACAGGCGGAACTGACGACCGCTCCCACCTTTGAAGGAAAAGAGGTGAATGCATGCTGCCGAAAGTAACGGTCGTGATTCCCTTCTACAACTGTCCGTACGTGGATCAGGCGGTTTCCAGCGTGCTGAACCAGACCTATACCAACATCGAGCTGATTGTAGTGGATGACGGCTCCACGCTGCACAAAGAAAAACTGGAGCCCTATATGGACCGGCTGATTTATATCGGAAAAGAAAACGGGGGAGCCGCATCCGCTCTGAATATGGGCTTTGCTCTCGCCACGGGGGACTATGTAGCCTGGCTGAGCTCCGACGATCTTTTTTACCCGGATAAAATCGGGCATCAGGTGCAGTTCATGCTGGGACGAAACTCGATCTTCAGCCATACGGCCTTCGACCAGATCGACGAGGCGGGAGCCGTCACGCTGGAGAATGTGGCGTCCAGATACCGGTATCCCCATGAATTTACGCGCGCCTTCCTGTCGATCTGCCCCGTCAACGGCTGCACGGTCATGATGCGCCGGGATCTGTTCAGGGCGGTCGGATATTTTGACGAGACACTCCGGTATACCCAGGATTACGAGTTCTGGATCCGCGTGCTGCTGACCGGTTTCTCGCTGGATTTCCTGGATGCCCCGCTTACGCTGTACCGCCTTCACGGCGGCATGGGAACCATGCTCTACCAGCCTGCCATCTGGGAGGAAGTATTAAGCGTCCGCAGCCGTTACCGGCCGTATTTGCTGCGGCATTCGCGAAGCCAGAGGCGGCTTCTGTCCGGAAGAAGGGGTCCGGCATTGCGGCCTCGCAAACGCCCGGCTAACGCGGTCAAATCCCGCAAGGGGAAGGCCGGCAAAGGGGTTAAAAAGCGCAGATAACGGGCAGGCGACTGCGGGAAGGAGGTGGGAAATGCCGCCCCGGGTGAGCATCATAATCCCTTTTTACAATTGCGCTTATGTGGACCAGGCGATCGTCAGCGCGCTAAGCCAGACGTATATCGACCGAGAAATCATCGTGGTGGACGACGGTTCGACCCTGCATCAGGATAAAATAACGCCGTACTTGCCGTGGATCCACTATTTGGGGAAAGCAAACGGAGGAACGGCCTCGGCGCTCAACCACGGAATCCGCCACGCTTCGGGCGATTATATCGCCTGGCTCAGTTCGGACGACCGTTTTCACCCGCATAAACTGGCGGTTCAGCTTAACGGGCTGGCTTCGGCGAATGCGGACATCAGCTTTACGAACTACGAGATTGTCGATGAGCTCGGGCGCATCCTGTACGCGCCTAATTTTCCTACCGATCCGGGAAATACGAAGTATTTCAATACGTCCACGAAGCTGTACACCTACTTGCTCCAGTACAACCCGATCAACGGCTGCACCGTCCTGATGCACAAAAATCTGTTCCGTCACTACGGGTTTTTCGACGAGACGTGCAAGTACACGCAGGACCTGGAGATGTGGCTCCGCCTTGCCGCATCCGGGGTCCGGATCGAGTTCCTGAACGAGAAACTGACCCAGTACCGGCTCCACGGGGAGATGGGCAGCCGGAATCACCAGCCGGCAATCCAGCACGAGGTGGATATGCTGCGAGCCCGTTACAACCCGCTGTTGGCCGCCAAAATCGCTTCCTTGGAAGCCGGGGGATAGGGGCCCGCCCAGTCTCTTGCATCAGCTTGAAAGAAGGTGTGCCATGAAGCTTTTATTCGTGTTCTATATCCCGAGCGGAGGGATGGAGACTCTGAACCGCCAGCGGGTTATCGCGCTGAAGAAGATCGGCATCTCGTGCAGCCTGCTGTATTTGCATGAAGGAACGGGGATGCAGAACCTGGACGGGGTGCCCGTTTACGTGACGAAAGATGAGAAAGAGATTACGGCGCTCGTCAACCGGGAACGGTTTGAGGCGGTTATCATCTCTACGGTGGCCGAACTGATTCTACCCCTGCGGTCAAGCGGCTACACGGGCAAAATCATTTACGAGGCGCAGGGACTGGGGAGCGTGGAGGAAGCGGAGTTTATTCTGAAACGGGTTATCCCGCTGCTCACCCTGCACGCCGATGCCGTGCTGTATCCCCGCACCCCGCACCTGATCCGGATTTTCGAGACGTACTACGCCCGGATGAAAAAGTTCAGCTTTCATAATTGTATCGATATGGAAAGCTTCCGATTTGAAAGGCATCCCGTCGCTCCGGTTCCCATCATCGGGTGGGTAGGAAGGATCGAGCCGAATAAGAACTGGCGGAGTCTTCTGGAGGTCGGACGCTTGTTCAAAACGCGGGGCCGTCCGGTCGAAATCCGCATGTATGTGGATAATACGCTCGGATCGGAAGAGGGGGAGTTCCGTAAGCTGATTGCGGATTACGAGCTGGGTTCCCGCCTGACGGTGCTGGCGAACCTTCCGCACAAAGAAATGGCACGGCAGTATTCCGTCATCGGCGATTCCGGCGGCGTGCTGCTCTCGACCTCGCGCGTGGAAGGATTCGGCTATGCGGTGCTGGAAGCCATGTGCTGCCGGTGTCCCGTCGTCTCGACGGATTCGGACGGAGTCAGGAGCTTTATCGCGGACCGTGTAACGGGAAGGTTCTATCCCCACGACGACCATGAAGAGGCGTTCCGGCAAATTTCGGAGCTCATGGACAACGTCCCGCTGCGGGAGGAAATCCGCTTCAGAGCGAGCCGGCATGCGGCGGAACAGTTTTCTCCGGACCTGTACGGCCGGCAGTTTTCCTGTATGCTGGGCGTGCTTGGAATCGGGCTCATGAAGCAGCATGGTTAAAAACGCTTGGCGGACTCCGCCAAGCGTTTTTTCGCGTACGCGCACGATAGAGAAAGAGGCGCATGGAGACTGCGACCGTCTACCGGAGCAAAAGCTCCTTCAGCTTCGCTGAACGAAACAGTTCGGTTGAGGGCATGCCCGCACGAGGATCGAAGCGGTACGCGAGATCGCTCCGGTCGCCGTTGTAGCAAACGGAATAAGCGCCTTCGGGAGCGCTGCGCAGGGCGGCCGTTAAGACTTGCAGATCCATGTATTCAAAATCCCGCTCCCGGTATGCGATTGCGGCGAACGGGGTCGCAAGCTCTTTCAGGCAGGCATGAACGGCTTCGATAGGCGGCATGCCGGGCAAGAAACGGGTGCTCAGCAGAGGGTCCCGTATCTCGTGAAGTAAACCCTTGGACGCTTTGCCGGGGGTTACGTCGACCACGATCACCTTAAAGTTGCTATAGTATTGGTCCAGGAGGCGGTCGAGCCGGTCGGGGAGACTCCCGGACGCATCGGTCACCGGTAAGTAAACGGTCGTTTCCAGAGGAATGCTTTGTCTTTCCCTGGCTTGCTTTTTGGTCAATCGGAATGCGTGACGCCAGCGCCTGTGCTGCTCGACAGACCCTTTGAGCTTGGCGGAAATGCTGAAATCCGAGTCGACCCGGTATTCCACGAGTTCTACGGGAATATAGCGCAGCTCGCACAGATGAGATAATCTCAGCCAATATTCGTAGTCTTCGACGGGTTCCATGTGGTATCCGCCGATTTTCCGGGCGTAGCACGATTTGTACATAAAAGATACGCCGACAATGCATACGTCGAGAAGTTCTTCTTTCGGCTTATTCTGATACCGGCGGAATTCCTCCTGAAAGGCCTCGTCGCGAAGCGGCAGTCCATCCGCGTCTATCTCACGGAAACAGCTGTAGACCAGCCCGACTTCCTCAGGCGCATGCGCAAGCTCATGCCGCAGAAGCTCGATAAAGTAGGGATGGGTGCGGTTGTCGCTCGACACCCAGGTCACATACCGGATGCGGGGATCTTCAAAAAGCCGCCGGAATCCCCGGTTCAATGAAGCGGATACGCCTACATTCCGCTCGTTCTCCAAAATCTCAACGCGCGGATCGTGGGCCGTCAACTGCCGGATTTGCGGTCCCATTTGTTCCGATACGCCGTCGATCACAATGATAAAGCGGAAATCCGCATACGTTTGGTTAAGGATGGTTTCGATCGCTTCTTGCAAATAAGACGGCCTCTGCAAATACACCGGCATAACAATGCCGACATCACTCATGTAAAGATCCCTTCTTTCCTGGCTGATTGCTCGGACAGACAAACGTACCGCCGTCGCGCCGGATGTTTACATCAGTTTATTCCGCCGCATTTGACGGGTGTGGACATTGGCAGGGGAGGCGGATAATTTCCGAATCGTCCATTGCCGAGGCCAATCTCCGGCATACATTGGAGTACAAGATTATTCGCATTCGACAGGAGGCCCCTATGCCTAACTTTCAAGTGAACGCGGCTTACGGGTTTCCGAATCTGTTCCCGATCGTGGCCCATGTTTTCCCCGGCAACTCCAGCGGTACGATCGCGGCTTACAGGTCCACGGACAACGGGCCCAGTTTCTTGGCGCCGATTATCGTGAATCCGGGATACGGCACGTTCATTAACAACGATTGGACCAAAGTGTTCTTCCGGGATGAAGTTGGTTCGGGAAGTGACTCGAACGCTTGAAACAGCCGTTTCGCAACAGCAAGCCGCAAAAGCAGACAACCCTAAAAGGCCGCTTCCGAAAGAAGGGCCTCTTTTTTACGGGCAAATCCCGGCACTCCCAGTCAGAGCGGATCGATGACCGTCAATTCATTCGTCGTGAAGGTCGCGACAAGAACCCCTTCGTTTTTAGCGTACATAGTCATCGTCAGGGGATAAGGATTGTTCAGATTCGTGTGAATGTGGAGCGTAAAGGGCTGGTTGTGATTATATACCGTCGGCAGATGGGCAATCGAACCGGGCAGCGGAGCGGGGTCGAGATGATGGAGCCCCAGGAGAAAACGGTTCTGGCCTTGATAGCCCTGTATAAGAACGTCGAAATGCCGCTGGTCGATGTTTTGAAAGACAAGATCGAAACACTGGATATAACGCGAGTCGTAAAGTCCGAACTCGTAGGCGTCAAAAAGGTAAATAGACATGGTCACCTTCCCTTCCGTTCAATCGGGCATAGTTCAGTATATGAAATTGCCGCGCAGACGTATGGACACGTACACATTTTGAGCCCGGTGAGGCAAACGACCCGTGAAGGAGGAGAATAGCCGCATATAGTGTAGGGATAAAGGCATGGCGGTGCTGAATGCAGCTTTGTGAGTCTCACGCAGAAAAGAGGGGGCATTCTTGAAGATACTGCTTGCTACCTACTGGCGGTTACCGCATTTGGGCGGAGTATGGCCGCTTATGGTCAAAATGAAAGAAAAGCTGGAGGCGCTCGGCCACGAGGTCGATGTATTCGGCAACAGTGAAGATGAAAGTGTGTTTCATATGCCGTTCAGCGGCCGTG
Source organism: Paenibacillus sp. JNUCC 35 (assembly GCF_058269095.1). NCBI lineage: Bacteria > Bacillati > Bacillota > Bacilli > Caryophanales > Paenibacillaceae > Paenibacillus > Paenibacillus sp. JNUCC 35. Next base: position 1,489,671 of record NZ_CM177771.1, read on the forward strand.
TTTTTTATAAAGAGGCGGTAAGGCCTTTTCTGGAAAAGAAAATAAGCCCCGAGCTGTACCCGGTCCTTCACTCCAGCTCCTGGCTTTCGCATTTTGAAATGAACACCTTGTGCATGGAGCTGGCCGCAGCCTATTTCGGACTGGAGCAATATGACGTGATTCATACGCAGGACGTCCTGGCCACGCGTTCTTTCCGGCGGATCAAATCTCCACGAACGGGACTCGTCGCCAGCCTGCACGGCTCGGTGGCCCACGAGATCAAGCTGCATCTAATGGAAAATAACGTCAACCTGGGGGAGTCCGTCATCTGGCGGTTCCAGTCGGCTATCGAGCACCTCGGCGCCACGAGCAGCGATATTACAATCGCCTCCTCCCAGTGGCTGAAACGCCTGCTGACCATGGAATACTCCGTTCCCGAGCATCAGGTCGAGGTGTTTCAGTACGGGTACGCTACGGGCGATTTCTATGCGCAGATGGCAAGCTCCGCCACCCCGATCTATAAGCCGCCGGGGAAAAAAGCCATTATTTTCACCGGCCGCCTCATCCCGATCAAGGGCGTGTCGCTGCTTATCGAAGCGGTCGGCCTGCTTAGGACGGTGCGGGACGACTTCGTCTGCTGGATCGTGGGAGAAGGCGACCTGGAGGCGGAGCTTAACCGGCAGTGCACGGAGCTGGGACTGCTGGATACGGTCCAGTTTCTGGGCAGGCGGAGTGACGTGCCTTATCTGCTTGCCCAGTCCGATATCTTCGTGCAGCCGAGTTATGTAGACAATCAGCCGCTGTCGCTGATTGAAGCGCAGCTCGCAGGGAAGCCGTCGGTCGTCAGCGACGCCACGGGCGTGCCCGAAATGGTCGAGCACGGCCGTACGGGCCTCATCTTCCCGTCAGGCAACAGCCAGCAGCTGTTCACCCACTTGTACACGCTGCTGGAGAACACGGCTATGCGGGAAGCGATGGGCAGGGAAGCCGGGCAGTGGGGGGCCGTCCACTGGTCCATGGATCTGATGGTTCAGCGGCTTCTCGATGTATACGGCAGGGCGATCGCCAAAGCCGCTCAAGCCTGATTTTCCCTGCGGGGACAGAAAGGAGAAGGAACATGAGCGAGAAAGTGTATGTGATGGGGGACCTGTACAATTCGCTTTTTTCCGTACAAGTGTCCAACCCCGAGTATCTCGTCGATTACAAGCTGTGGAACCAGATCAGAGCCGGACTCCCGGACAACTACCGGATGCCGGACCCGGTTATCCAGCATATTTTGAACAGCCACCCGAACGGGTAGGCGCCGGTTCGCAGAGAACCGGTGCGGCTGGCGTGTCCATGAAAGGAGGAAAAGCATGAGGCTGGTATTTCCTATCCTTACCTTGAATTTCGGCGGCGCCCAGCGGATGTTGGCGGAAATTACGAACGGATTGGCGGACCGCGGTTATGACGTTACCATCGTGATGCCCGCTCATGCCGAAGTCAAGTTCGATATCCGGGCCCGGATTGTCCGTGGCCGTCACAGCATTACGCTGGACGCGGATGATATCCCGCCCGGAGACGTGGTGATCTCCAACTTCTACACGACCGTGCCCGCATGCGTGGAAGCGAGCGCGCGAGACCGGAGTGTTCATGCCCGGTTCAGTCTTTGCTACGAACCGACTTTTCTGCCGGACGATCATATCACGTTCCCCACCTATCATACGACGCCGCATCTTATCGTACTGTCCGAGTGGCAGCAGAAGCTGATCGAGCTCAATCACGGCATCCGCGGACATATTGTTCCGATCGGACTCGGACCGTTCATGCAAAATCTGAACCTCCGGGAATCCACCCCGCCCGCTGTCAAAATTTCCGCTGTCGTCCGCAATTCGGAGGGAGGGATTGCCTGGCACCGCGACCAGGATTATCTGGTCAGCCAGCTCTCGTTCGTCAAACACCATTATCCCGATACGGAAATCAATCTGATCTGCCCGCCCGACGAATTTCATACCGCACCGAGTCTGCAGCGCCTTCGCGATACGGGCAGTTTTCAATTCTGCCTGCCCAATAACGACGAGGAGCTGCGCTACCTCTACAACAAAACCGATATCTACGTCAGCTCTTCGCTCTACGATTCCGGTTCGCTGCCCGGCCTGGAGGCCATGAGATGCGGGGCGGCGCTCGTCACGACGTATTCGGGCGGGAATGCGGATTATGCGCGGCACGAGCACAACTGCCTCCTTTCCTACCGGTACCAGAACCGGCTGGCGGCAGACATCGTCCGGCTTATCCACGATAAGGAGCTGCGGGCCCGTCTGGCTCTCCAGGGCCAGTATGATTCTTATCTATGGCCGTGGACCAGAAGTGTGGATGCGTTCGCCCAAGCTATCCACGATATCTGGAACAGCCGCTGACTGTTTCGCAAAAAAAGCAAGCCCCGGTATTCCGGATTATCCGGAATAGACCGGGGCTTTTTTTCGGGCAACGACGCGGTATCGGCACCGGACCGAGACGGCATGGCACCGGTACGGGACCCGCGAGACATGGCAGGCACCAAGGGGACCCACGAGGCATGACGGGCATCAGTACGGGACCTGCGAGGCATGGCAGGCATCGGTACGGGAACGACGCGACATGGCGCAGACACGGCGTCGGCTTCCGTCCGGTGCCTGCAAACCCCGGCCGGCTTAGGGCAGGAACGCGGCGCAGGTTTCCCGCAGCCCGTCGGCGATGCGGTACCGGGGGCTCCAGCCCAGTTCTTCCCGTACCCGGCGGTTGTCCAGACAACTGTGCCGGATATCGCCGGGCCGGGCTTCGCCGAACAGGATCGGAACAGGCGCTGCCCGGGTCTCGCGGATGAGCTCGGCCAGCTGCCGGATGGTCGTGCTCCGGCCCGTGCTGACATGGTAGAGCCCGTAGCCCGTAAATGCGGCGGCCGCCAGATTGGCCTCCACCACGTCCCGGACATAGACGAAGTCCCGGGTCTGCCCGCCGTCTCCGTGAATCGTGATGGGCTGCCCCCGGCGCAGCTGCTGCAGGAACACGGCGACTACGCCACCCTCCCCTTTGGGCATCTGCCTCGGGCCGTACACGTTTCCGTAACGAAGAATCGTATAGGGCAGTCCGTACAGCTTGTGAAAAATCCGGATATACCCTTCCGCCGCAAGCTTCGACTGACCGTAATACGAAATGGGCGCGGCCGGGATATCCTCCGTTAATTTTTCGTGCACGCTGTCTCCGTACACCCCGGACGTCGAAGCGAAGACGAACCGCCGCACAGCCGACTTCCGGCAAGCATCAAGGAGCGACACCGTTCCGGTAATGTTGACCTGCGCATCAAAAGCCGGATCGGCTATGGATCTCTGAACGTCGGCTTGAGCGGCCAAATGGAACACGACTTCGGGGCGGATACGTTCGACAAGCTCGTGAAGCTCCGGGCTGTTTAGTTCCAGGACATGAAGAACGGCTTGGCCGGGGACCCATTCGGCCCTTCCGCTCGACAAGTTGTCGAGCACATGGACTTCATGGCCCCCGTCCGCGAGCGCTTGCGCCAAGTGCGAGCCGATAAAGCCCGCCCCTCCGGTGACTAGGGCTTTCATAACGCACCTCTTTTCTCTGTGCTTGTATCCTCCATATCGTATGAAAGCAGAGGGGCGAAGGTCCGGGCGCAAGCGGACGAATCGGCCGGTCCGGCACGTTTCCGCCGCCTTTTTTATAGGATAGAGGCCATTCTCCATGTCAATCCCGTTATCCCGTCCATATGATAAAAGAAGATGCTTGTTCTCCGCGCAAACGGTGCGGGCTGCAGGGACGCCGGTAAGGAAGGAAACAGAGGCGAAACGGGGGGAAGGCTCTTGAAAATATTGCTCGCGACCTATTGGCCGATTCCCCATATCGGCGGGGTATGGCCGTTCATGCTTCAGCTCAAGGACCGGCTGGAAGATTGGGGGCATCAGGTCGATCTGATGGGAAACGGACCCGACGAACCCAAATATTACATCTACGGAACCGGCCAAAAGGTGATGAAAGACGACCTGATGCACATGCTTCAGGCAAAATTAAACCGGAACACGCTGCCGGTCCTTCATCAGGACCCGCTCGTGCGCCGGGTGGAAATGGACCGCTACTGCATGGAATTGGCCGCAGCTTCGTTCGGACTTCAGCAGTACGATGTTATCCATGCCCAGGACGTGATCGCCTCGCTCGCATTAAACCGGGTAAGGCCTCCAAGCACCGGTCTGGTGGCGAGCCTTCACGGATCTCTGGCAAGGGAGATTAAAATCTTGCTCGACGAGGACGGCAGACTGGATTCCGAGACGCTGCGGCCGCTTGCGCACCTTTATTACCGCACGCTCGAATATCACGGCGCCATGGCGGCGGAGAAGGCGGTAACGGCCTCCAACTGGCTGAAAAACGTCCTCTCCCGGGAATACGGCGTCCCCGCCGGGCATATCGAAGTATCGCCCTACGGATTCGATATGGAGCCGTTCGCGCGCAAGCTCGCTGCCGGTACGCCCCTGGTCCGTCCGGAAGGGAAAAAACTGATTGTGTGCCCGGCGCGTCTGGAAACGATCAAGGGTATTCACTTTCTGATCGGTGCCCTGGCCAACTTGAAACAAAGACGCTCCGACTGGCTCTGCTGGCTGGTCGGCGACGGCGACAAACGCGATGAACTGATCGCTCAGGTGAGGGATGCCGGGCTTGAGGATGACGTCCAGTTTCTCGGGTACCGGGAAGATGTGCCGGCCATTCTGGCGCTCTCGGATATCTTCGCGCACCCGAGCGTGCAGGATAACCAGCCCTTTGCCGTCATGGAAGCGCAGACGGCAGGCAAGCCGGCCGTCGTCTCCAATGCGGGCGGGCTGCCGGAAATGGTCGCGCACGGCGAGACGGGGTTTGTCTCTACGGTAGGCGACACCGATACGCTGGCCTACCACCTGGAGCTGCTGCTTGCCGACGACGAACTCCGGCTGAAGATGGGCGAAGCCGCCCGCCTCTCGGGCTGTGAGCGCTGGTCCCTGGACCGGATGACGAGGCATTTCGTAGAGACCTATCTGGCGGCCGGACACAGCCGGGGACGATTTTACGGCCGCGGGTAATCGCCGATTGTCGCCGATAAACGCCGATAACAGCGATAAATGCCAACAAACGCCAACAAACGCCGATAACGGGGTAAATGCCCAAAAAACCTCGCGTTAGATGTGAGGTTTTTTTGTGAGCCGCAGCGCTAGATACAAAAAAGGGCAGACAGAGTAGCATCCCGCCTGCCTTTGCCGCAAAAGATCCCGTTACGGAGCGATAACGAATGCCCCGAAGTGAACGGGTCCGCGAATCGATATGCTGCCCAGCCCGCGTACGGCAACGGTCAGGAAGTAGGGCTGAAAACCGGCCGGAACGACCGAAGCTTGAATCGAATGCTGGAACGAAACCGTCAAAATGTTGTCCGTGATAGTCGTCAGAACGCCGGTACCGATCAGAGCCGAATCGTCCGTCTCGTAAATGACGGTTCCCGTCGGGCTGCCTACGCGGATTCTGACCTGCAGAACCGGGAGCAGCGGAGTGGCGAGAAGAAGGTCGGGCTGCCAGCCGATCGTTCCCTCGAAACGGAGAATGTCGGTCGTGGCGGAAGGCGACAGGCTGATGGTCGCGATGCCGACTTCGACGCCGCCCAGCAGCGGATTCGTCACAGGAAAAGGCAGGGAACCTCCGCCTATGAGAGCATCATTAGTCTGATAGTCCAAGATGGTAGCCGTGGTAGTTCATCCCCTTCTGAAAAAAAATATACTTACAAGATTAGTAAATTCACTCACCGGCTCTTTCGAAACGGACAAGTAGTCCGGTAAAAACAACCAATTCAAGGGAGTCAGTTCTCTTCCAGAACAAATCCCTCGAACACAATCGGGCCTTCGATCAGCGCTTTGCCTCCGGGCGAACGCACGGTCAGGTAATAAACCGCGATTTCGGCCGCGCCCCCTTCGTCTTCCCCTTCCATCTTGGCCGTCCCCCCGCGGAAGCGCGAATCTTCGCTGCTCTCGACAACGGGTCCGCCCGGATGGTCGCGCCGTATTTTGATTTCCAGCTCACCGATGTCGTAAGTGACGGGGTTGCTCCAGGCGATGCTCACATTAAAAAGAATCCGGATGCCCGGCGTAATTCCGTACAAATAGAGGGGGCACAGGAACACTTCCTGATCGCCCGCTTGAAGCGGCAGCGCATGGGTATGCGGATCTATTTCCACCTTCTGATAGTACTTGTACATGACGTTTACCTCCGTGTTCCGGATGCTCGCGGCTCACATCCTTTCTAACAGAGTATGCCGGGACGCGGCGGGGGATTGGATGTGCGCGTCCATTTTTCCGGGCAAGGACGGGGGTCCACGCTGAACGACCCCATTGCGCATTGTATACAAGAGGATGCCAAAAGGAGGGAGTACAATGCGTTTACAAGACTTGGCGGGGAGCTACGACTCCGTATTCAGCCTTGGACAAAACTGCCTGCCGGCGATTCAAATGGAAAAGCACGGCCTGCGCTCTACCGCAGGGGTGCTGGATTGGATGATGTCGGATTCGCTCGTGGACGTGAACCGGCTGCTGGGCAGACGGTTTGACGGATTCATGGAGCTTGCCCATATGAGCGTGGTGGAGCCGGTTACCCTTCAGCCTAATTATCAAGTGAAGGATTCCGCATACGGCGTCATATCCGTCCACGATTTCCCGGTGAACCGGAATTCGCCGGAACAGCTTTTCACCTACGGAGAATTCAAGGAAAAGCTGAACCGCCGGATTAACCGGTTTTTAAAAAAATTAAGCGAGGAAAAGCGTATCCTGTTCATTCGCATGCATGGAACGTACGAGGAGACGGCTGAACTGGAGCAGGTGCTGAACGGGCTTGTCGCGCATGAATACAAGATCCTGCTGGTGGAATATGAACAGGTACCGGGCCTGGTCGAGCTAGACTGGCCGCTGCCGCATACGTGCGCCGTCCAGGTTCCCTATGCGGATATCTGGAATTTTAACAGCGACCGCTGGTGGGATACTTTTTTTGCCGATATCAGCTTGAAATAAGTTGCGGTAGAAGGGAGACGGGGCGTCCATGGACTTAAGCGGAATAGCCGGAAAGTACGATTTGATTTACAGCCTGGGGGAGAACTGCACCCCTTCCATTCAATTAAAAAGAATGAACTTGCGTTCGTTTTCGGGTGTATTCGATTGGATGGTTTCCGAACTGGAAGATGTGAGCGGAGTATTGGAAAACAGATTCCAGGGATTTATGGAGCCGGGCAATTTGAAGGCGGTCGGGGTCGATTACGGAGGCGGCAATTTTCTGATAATGGATAGAAAATCCCGGATTATTTCGGCGCATGATTTCCCACAAAATCAGAACCATATCTTCCACCTGGCTTCTTATCCGGAATTCAGGAGCAGGCTCGACCGCCGCATTTACCGGACCCTGCATCACCTGATGTACGGCAAACGGCTGCTGTTTGTCCGAACGAACGCGTATTACGAGGAGGCGCGCGAGCTGGAGCGGGTGCTGAACGGGCTGGTGAATTACGATTACCGGGTATTGGTGATCAATCACAGCAACGCCGACGGCATCACAGACCTGCAGTGGTCCCTCCCCCAGACGTGCGCGGTCGGCTGCTACAGCATCAACCCGGATTGTTGGGATACGCTTTTCAAAGACGTCAGCCTGGGCTGAACCCGGGGACCGGCGGTCCCTAAAGAGCCGTCCGCTCTCCGGGGGTTGTGCCGGCAGTTCGCTGCCGGTTCCGCAAGGTGGGTGTCCAGGCTCATTTCAAAGGGCATGGTCCCGCTTACTCCGGCGGAAAAGACAGCCTTTTTTTGCGCGTCTCCACATCCGCCCTCCCGATCCGGCGATCCGGCCCATACGATATGACAGAAGATGCCGCAGAGAAGGGGACGGAGGTGAGCGGCAGGTGAAGAAGAGGCGGAAGACATCGCTTGCGCAAAGCAGGGACGGAAGAAACCTGCACACGTACCGCAACGATCCCGCTCCGAAAGTGTCCGTGGTGATTCCGGTCTATAACGAGCGGCGGTCTCTTGCGGCTGTCATAAGGGAAGCGTACCGCGTTCATCCGAGCGTGGAGGTAATAGCCGTAGTGAACGGCTCTACGGACGGTTCCCGCCGCATTGTGGAGAAAATGGGGCCGAGGATGATCGCGTTCGATACGGCGCTCGGCCATGATGTCGGCAGGGCCGTCGGAGCGCGGGCGGCCCGAGGAGATATTGTGCTTTTTACAGATGGGGATATCGTGATTCCCGCCGCAAAGCTCTCCGCTTTCGTCAAAGCCGTGGAGAACGGGGCCGATGTGGCCATGAACACCTACATCGGCCCGGTCAAGCGCGACAGCGTCCACTGCGTTGTCCTTGCCAAGCATGCGCTGACCGCCATGCTGGACCGGCCGGACCTGGCGGGAACGTCGCTGACGACGATTCCGCACGCGTTAAGCCGCAGGGCGATAAGCGAGATCGGGGCGGAGGCGCTCGCCGTCCCGCCCAAGGCGCTTGCGCTTGCGCTGCGTAAGGGGCTGAACGTTAAGGCCGCGGTATATGCGGCCGTGGGAGCCAAGAATCCCAGGAGGAGAAACAGCGCCGGAAGCGATCCCGTAGGGGATTTGATCATAGGCGATCACCTGGAAGCGCTGCATGCCTGGATCGAGGCCGTAGCGTTTTCGGAAGGGACCGCGGAGCCTCTCCGGACAGAGACGGGGAAGGAAGGAGCGGATGAAGCGGATGAAGCGGATGACGACTAAGAAGAAGCTGTCCGGCACAGCGAGAGGGCAGAAGCCGCGAAGCCTGATGCGGACCCGCAGCGGAAATCCCGGGAAAACCGGCGGGAAAGCGAAGGCGGGAACGTCCCTGAAGGGACGGCGAATGGCCGAGCTTGCGGCAGCCGGACGGAGACTGGGAGGTCTGCTGGCCGCAGGCTTCCCGGTCCGGTCCGCTTCCGTAGACGGAGACGAAGCGGGCTCCTGCCGGACGGATGAAGCGGCGGCGCGCAGACAGATGAACGATCTCTGGGCCCGCCACGGCGGAGTGCTGAGCGCTCTGAATCCCGCGGGACCGGAATATGCGGCTGCCGCTTCGGCTTTTGCCCAGGGCTATTGCGAGAGGGCGGGGCTGCCGGACAAGGGCTGGTTTCCGTTTCCTTCGGATCAGCGGGTTTCCGCCGTCATTCTTTTACACGGCGCGGGACCGGAAGCCTTCGATGTGCAGGATTCGCCCTTGCTGAGACTGCTCGGGGAGCTGGAGAGGCTGGCTCTGCACGAGGTTATCCTCGCTTCGCGTGACGAGGCGGTTACCCCGCAGCTGGTTCAAGTTTTTGCGGCTCCGCGCCTTGGAGCGGAAGTGAAGCTTGTTGGCGCGGGAGACGTGTCCGCCGGGACCGTATCCGGGGGCGGAGAAGAAAGGCAGGCGGCAGCGGAAGCGGCGGAAGGAGATATCCTGGTATTCCTGGATGCGTCCGTGTCTTCTGCAGCGGAGGAGATAGCGGCGCTTGCCGGTGTGATCGCCAGAGGGAGCGATGCCGCCTTGTGCGGCGTTACCGCGGAGCTGCCTCTCTTTCACAAGCGCTCGCCCGAAGTCATGGCGAAGCAGTTCGTCAACTACGCGCTGGGCCGACGGGATTTGCAGGCGGACAGCTTGACCGTGCTGCCCCACGCTCTGTCCCGCCAGGCGGTGACGAAGCTCGGCGCGGAGCTTGCCCATCCCGCCAAGGCGCATGGAGCCGCACTGATCGAAGGCCTCGCGGTTTCTTCCGTGCGGCTTTCCGGCGGGGATACGCGGTCCGCGAGCGGCTTCCGGCCTTTCGCCTGGCTGGACCGGAGCCGGGCGTCCGATCACCTGGAAGCGCTCGGGCTCGCCATGGAAAGGCTCGGTCCGCGGCTTTTCTATCCGGACAACTGGCGCCGCCGGGAATACGCTGCGGATGCGGACTCTCCGGGTATAGCGGAGGAGCCGTCCGTTTCGGGAGATTTTTCAGGGGAAAGTATCTGAGCGGGAATTAAGGAAGCGGGGTCCGCCGAGTCCGGTCCGACTGCAAGTGCCGTCGCTTGTCCGCGGACACCGGCGGTTCACCGTGCATATACTTTTGAATAAAGAAATCCGGACGGTACAGGAAAGGAGGTACGGGATGGAGCGCGAAAAAGACACGCTGGTGCGGCATATTTCCAGATCCCATCTGGAGCTCGCCAAAATCCTTCACTATAAAAGCGAGGTAGCCGCGCATATGGCGGGATTGATCGGTCAAATTCCGGATAAGAACCCGGCGTTTGAGGATACGCTTCTGAATCAATCGGTTAACGTCACACGGAATGTGACGAGTTACTTGTCCTCGCTCGCGGATCTGGAGGAAGCGCTGGCGACCAACCTCGGGCTCGCCGTGAAGGAATTGGAAAGCGGCGAAGCGAACGAATAGCCTCTGGAAGACGGGAGCCGTAAGCTGAAAGACGGACGTCGGAAGCATGCCGAAAGCCGAAGCGGAAAGAAGCGGAGGGCGGATACGGCAGAGTACGCAAGGCATGAAAAAGAAAGGCGGGCGGAGCTTGTGAGCAGGGAAGTCTCCTATGTACGGATTCTCCAGTCCGTGGCGCAAATGCAGGTGAGCATCGCGTCGATACTGGAAGCGAAGGCGGCGGAAGCCGAGAAATCGAAAGCGTGGATATGCAGTCACCTGACGGCTGAGCAGTTTGCCACGCATCAGGATCAGGTGCAGCAGCCGCTGGAAGTTCACGACGGTTTGATCGAGCTGATCGAGGCGATGACGAGAATGGAACAGTCGCTTGGCAGGCATCTGCAGATTGTAATCGGGGAACAGGAAAATCAGGGCGGTGGTATGGGCGATTACTCCGATTTGCTCGGAGGCGGGAACAAATGAACGCGCGCCTGACGGAGGATGCCTGGAAGCTCGAGATGCTGCAGGCTCTGGCCCGCAGCCAGCGGGCGATGATGCGCGTAACCGAGGCGGCCGCCGCACTGCCGGGAGCCGCTGTGCCGGACGCGGACTCCTCTTGCGGAGAAGCGGCTACGGCGGGCGGCAATCAGCCCGCCGATCTGCTGCTTCCGCCGGAGGAGTTTCCCGGCGGCCGGCGGCCCGGTTCCGCGGCCAGCGGGCTTCTTCATACGCTGGCCGCCTATCATTTCGTGCTGCAGCGCAAAATCGACCTGCTGCTGCAGCCGCGCCGCCGCCGGTCGAAGACCGTCGCGAAGCCGTGGCTGAACACGCGGGAGCAGGTCCGTTCGGGCACGCGGGCGCTTGTCTGCCCCGGCGCGGAAGAGCCCGGGGCAAACGCTGAAGGAGCGGCGGCTTCCGCGCCGTCCGGTTGAGCCCGGCGGGAGCGGGAGCCGCCGCTTGCGTCGGCATATGCGCGCCGGTGTGAGCGGGAAAGCGGGGGCAAGAGCAGGAGCAAGCGTAAGCGGACGCGCAAGCAAAAGCGCTAGAGCTTGAGCTGGTGCGGAAACAGGCGCTGTGCCGGTCTGGCGGCAGATGAGAATGCAGAATCGGCAGATGCGGCAGATGCGGCAGGCAGCGGGTTTCTCATCCCCAGCGCACGAGCAGCCCGCCATGTACCAGTCCGCCGCCGAAGCCATAAAGAAGCAGCAGATCGCCCGGTTTGATTTTGCCTTCTTTCAACCCCATATGGAGCGACAGCGGAATGGTGGCCGCCGAGGTATTGCCGTAATACTCCAGGCTGTACAGCGTTTTCTCGACAGGGAAATCCATGCGCTCGCAGACGGATTCGATAATGCGCAGATTAGCGCTGTGCGGGATAAACCAGTCTACTTCGGACATCGCCATACCGGCCGAATCCAGCAGTGCGCTTACCCCCTTGGGAACCGTGCCGGCGGCGAATTTGTACACTTCCCGGCCGTTTTGGACAAGCTTCCCGGCACCCTCCAAGTTCTTCTCCCCGAGACGGTCCGCCAGTCCGGAGCGGTACAAATGCACGCCGCCCGTACCGTCCGATCCCAGATGGTGCCCAAGGAAAGCGCCGGGAGTCCCGCCCTCCGCTGCCTCAACGAGAGCGGCCCCTGCACCGTCGCCGAGCAGAATGCACGTGGTACGGTCTGTATAGTCGGTAATGGCCGACATGTGATCGGCGCCGAGCACGAGAATTTTGCGGTGCAGGCCCGCCGTAATAAAAGCGTTCGCCGTATGAAGCGCGTAAACGAAGCCCGCGCAGGTCGCGTTCAGGTCGAGAGCGCCCGTCGACGGGATGCCGAAGTGAGCCTGTACGAGACAGGATACCGTCGGAAAAGGAAGATCCGGCGTATTGGTCGCCGTCAGGATCAGATCCACATCCTCCAGAGAAACCCCATATTCGGCGATCATGTTATCGATGGCGGAGATGCACATATGACTCGTATATTCTCCGGGAGCGGCAATCCGTCTTTCCCGCATGCCGGTTCTCTGGACGATCCATTCGTCGTTCGTTTCCACCAGGCGCCCCAAGTCGGAGTTCGTCAATCTTTTCTCGGGAACATAGCTGCCGACCGCGGAAATTCTTGCTTTCGAGTTCATCCGATCACCTCATCAAGAATATAGTAGTTGATATTAGTACCAGGTACTAAAGTTAATGTACACTAAAAAAGACCCCTCTGTCAATCGGCTAACTTCCCGTGAAATTTCTATTTCAAATGCGGACGGATTCGTCTATGACCCGGCAAAAAGTTTTTTCCCGATTTCTTGCCAAACTTTGTCCGGGTGGGATATGATTATTTTTTTAACATACCTTAAGACTGTAAAGATTTGTTTATAGTCGAGCCCGACAAGGAGTCTTGTTCCGATGAAATTGTTTTTTTCTACGATTCAGTGGCTGGCCTTTATTCTGGCCGGGAGCCTGGTCGCTCCGCTTGCCGTAGGCAATGCGCTGCACCTGCCGCCCGCGGATATCGCGACGTTTATGCAAAGGACTTTTCTGCTGATCGGCGTCTCCGCCCTTCTGCAAACGCTTTTCGGCCACAAACTGCCGATGATGGAAGGCCCCGCCGGCCTGTGGTGGGGTATTTTCGTTGTGTACGCGGGCCTGATCTCTTCGGGTGCCCTGGCGCTCGCGGACGGTCTTCGCCAGCTTGAAATGGGCATGCTTCTGACGGGGGCGCTGTTCCTGCTGCTCGGTGCCTTGAGGTGGATCGGAAAAATCCGCAAGCTGTTCACGCCTCTCGTTACAGGCACGTACCTGCTGATACTGGTCGCCCAGCTCAGCGGCTCTTTTATGAAAGGACTGCTTGGAATCGGCTATCTGCAGGATGCCGTGGATTCCCGGGTTGCCCTGCCGGCTTTCGCCGTGCTTCTGCTTTCGATGCTCCTGCCGCGGACCCGCAGCCGCTTTCTCCGGAATTACTCGATTCTGCTTTCGCTGCTGACGGGCTGGGTCCTGTTTATGCTGCTGGGTATCGCGCCGGACGTGCCGGCTTCGGATGCGGCGTTCGCCCTGCCGGGAATTTTCGAGTGGGGACTTCCCCAGTGGGATGCGGGCATTCTGCCGACGTCCGTCCTGATCGGTCTGCTGCTGCTCGCGAACCTCATTGCAAGCATTCAGGTCGTGGAAAAAGTATCCGCCGACAAAAACGCGGCCGCAGCCCCCGTGAACTACAACCGCACCAGCCTGATGATGGGCGTCTCGACGGCGCTCGGAGGCTTGTTTTCCGCGATGGGCTGCGTGCCCATTTCCGGAACCGCGGGTTTCATCCTGACGACGGGGCTGGTTCAGCGGCTGCCGTTTGTGCTGGCCTCCGTCTGCATGGTGCTGATCAGCCTGTTCCCGCCGGTCACGGCCATTTTCACTTCGCTGCCGATGCCGGTTGGCTATGCGGTCATCTTCGTGCCGTTCGCTTCGATGATCGGCCTAGCGCTGCGCGAATATCATTCGCTCAAGGGCGGCGACCGCGATTATTTTATTATCGGGGTGTCGCTTATGATCGGCATCGGCAGCTTGTTCGTCCCCGCTTCGGCGATTGCTCAGCTTCCGGGTCTGGTCCGCACAGTAGCCAACAACGGGCTTGTGCTGGGTATGCTCGTTTGTATCGTCCTGGAGCAGTTTTTTCTTTACCGGGAACGTTCCGCACGTAAAAAAGACGCCACCGCAATGTAAGCCGTGCGTATGTAAAAAAGCCCCTGACAGGCCGATGCGTTGTATGCACATCTCCTTAGTCAGCGGCTTTTTTGCTTGCCGCGCGGTAGGGGCGGTTGCGCAGCAGCGTCAACGGCTGCGGCTCGCGCGGCCGCCCCCCTGCGTACCATCGCCGACGCGAGAGCCGCAGGGGGCCCCTGCGGCGGCGCTCGGCAGACACTCCCGCGGCGTCGCGTCCTGCATCGTGGTCCTGCGCCGCCCGCCTGCGCCGCTGTCGCGGCCCCGCGGAGCCCGGCGTGTAACTCCCGCCGGCTGGCGCTCCTACAGCGTCACCGTTACGGCCGTTCCCCGTCCCGGCTCGCTTTCTGCCGCAATGGAGCCGCCGAGCCGCAAAGCCAGCTGCCTGGCGATCGCCATGCCGAGGCCGGTCCCGCGGGTGGTGCCTTCCGTGTTCGTCCCGCGGTAATAGCGGTCGAACAGCTTACCCAGGGTCTGCTTATCCATGCCAATTCCGTTATCTTCGACCCGAAGGGTGAACCCTCCTGGCGAGGAGGCGCCTCCCTCCGGCGCTTCCCGGAGGATTACCCGGATCTGCGTGGACGGAGGGTTATGACGGACGGCATTGGCAACGAGATTGTCGAGGATGCGGCGGAGCGCCTGCCGGTCAACGGAACGGACAAGCGCTTCTTTTTCCGGCTCGAACGACACGTTGGCGTGGGCGAACTCCGCATCGTTCACAACCCCGAGAATACAGCGGCGCACGAATTCGTTGAGTTCGGTTTGTTCCGCGGCCTGGGGCCTCTCGTCGTTGCTGAGACGGAAAGTCAGACTGAGATCGCCGATCAGCTCATCCATAAAATCCGCCTTATCTTTGATGATAGCCGCAAATTCCCGGATTTCCCGTTCCGTCCACGTGTAGTGGGGCGTTTCAAGCATATGGGCATACCCCTTGATGGAAGCCAGAGGTGTCTTTAAATCGTGCGAGATGCCGGAGATCCACTCGTCCCGCGTCCGCTCCAGATGCTCGCGGGCTTCCTCGGCGGAGCTTAAAGCGCCGGACAGATGCTCCATTGACTGCATCACATCGCCGTAAAGGCGGTAGCGCCGCTTCAGGCGTCCGTCCCTGCGCCGGCTCCCCGATCTTCCTTTCGCCGCGCCCGGCTCCGTATATTCTCCCCGGCTGAGCCGGTGCAGCCAAGCGAGGATATGCACGATCGGCGTGCCGAAGCGGTGACCGTACCAGAACGCCGCTCCGACGAGCAGCACAAGCAGCCCGGCGGCCAGGCCGACGAATGCCGTGAGCATGACCTGCGCTTCCGTAGCCGGGAAGACGTTCTGCTCCGCGCCGCGCGCGGGGGCATGGACGATCCAGATGCGGCCGTCCTCCAGGCTGCGCGAAGCGGAGGCGAACCCGTAACGCTCGCTGTATTGGCGGCGGAGCGCCAGATCCTGCAGCGTATAGACCGCGGGGATCGAATCCGGCCGGTTGTACGAAGCGAGCTCCTTGCCGCTGCGGTCGAGAAGCTGGAGAACGGCGCCGGACCGGTCCAGCCGCTCCCGGATGGAAGCGGGTATCTCCGGCTGCTTGTCCCCGGGCGGTCCTGCGGCGAGAATCTCGTCCAGCAGAACGTTTTCGGTGCTGCGCTTTCCGTAGAGCAGGGTATAGGTCCGGCCGTCTTTTTCTTCGATCCAGAGAAAAAGAGAATAGGGGAACGGCTTATTTCCCGTCCAGTAATCGATAAATTGCCCGGGCTCGTAGTGTGCCGGAACGTCGGCAGGCGTCCCGTAGGACTGGATAACCGCCCCGGATTCGTCCACCGCCTGCAGCCAGCCGCCGGACCGGAGCGTTTTGTCCAGCAGAGCCTCGTCGAAGATCAGCTTCCCGTTCTCTGTCCGGACCGATTGGACGAGCATGGACATGCCGGCTTTGCTGAAATCACGGTTCATTTCGAGCTTCGCCATGCCGGTGAGCATATAGGCGACGGCTCCGCCGATCAGCAGCAGAATAAAACCGCTCACGGTCACAAGCTGGATGACAAAACGGAGAATCAGCCGTTTTCGGACCGTCACGGTACGCGTACCTCCTGCGGGGCCATCGGGCGTACAAGCTTGTAGCCGAGTCCGCGCACAGTCACGAGAAAGCGGGGATCGCCGGGATTTTCCTCGATTCTTTCGCGTATGCGGTGAATATGCACCATCACGGTATTGTCGTCCCCGTAGCTGTCCGTTCCCCATACCTGCTCATACAGCTGCTGCTTGCTGAAAATCCGGTTCGGATGGCGGCACAGAAATACTAGCAGCTGAAACACGAGCGCCGGACACGACAGGCTTTGATCCTGCACCCGGAGTTCCCCGGCCTGCACGTGAACTTGGAAACGTCCGTAGTCATAGTGTTCGGGAGTTTCTTCCACCGACGAATAGGCAGCTCTCGGACCCCCGGCTTCCGGCGCGGTTCGGACATTTCGTCTCAAGCGGGCTTTGACGCGTGCCGCTACTTCCAGAGGGTTGAACGGCTTCGTCACATAATCGTCTCCCCCCAGGGCGAAACCGGTCAGTTTATCGAGATCCGAGCCCCTGGCGGTCAGAAAAAGAATCGGCGCATCCGTTTCGGCCCGCAGCAGCGGGCAAATATCGAAACCGCTTTTTCCGGGGAGCATGACATCCAGAACAATCAGATCATAAGTCTGCCGCTTGCAGGCTTCCAGAGCCTCCTCGGCGGTTGAGACGGTATTAATCCGCGTAAAACCTTCTTTGGCAAGAACTTTCTCCAGCATATGCAAGAGAGCCGGTTCGTCGTCGACGATCAACAGCCGGGCTTCTTTCATACAAAACCGCTCCTTTATTCCATTCTTGTTCCCATCATATCACGATCGGGTGAACCCGTCTGAAACAACACCTTAACGGAACCTTAACGAAAGAGGAGGAGGAAGGCTTTGGAAATAAGCTTCCGGTAATACGGCATTTCGGCTGAGGTAATGTCCGCATGGTACGCTAAACGTGCCGGAGCAGACAGATGAGACAGAGGCTCCGGGTCCTTAAAGAAATCGTAAAGGAGAGGGAGAAATGAAACGAACAACGACGATCTGGGGGATGGCAGCGGTACTGCTGCTGCTTCCGGGACTTGCCGGCTGCGGCAGGACGGAGCCGTCCTCGGCCGTTTCGCCTGCACCCCCGGCAGCTTCGCCGGATGCGGAGACAGAGGCGAAGTTTGAGCCGGGGAACCTTGCGGCCCTATTTTTGCAGGGGAAAATCAAAGAGATTTACAGCCGCTTCAGCCCTGAATTCAAGAAGGACGTGAGTCTGGAGCAGTTAAGGGAACTGGCCGGGGACTTCAATAAAGACGTCCGCGCGTATAAGCTGCAGAGCAAATTGCCTCTCGGGGAGGGGGATCGTTACGTATGGACGGACGAGTCCGGGCAAAAAGGGCTGACGGCCGCTATCGACGGCAAGGGGATCATCCGGGGGCTTCAATTCGTGCCTCTCAAGACGTATCCGGCTTCGGACGAAGCATTCAGCCGCACGGAATTTTCCCTTCCTTTCCGGGGGGAGTGGACCGTGTTCTGGGGCGGAACGAACGTGCTTCTGAATTATCATTATGAGCATGAATCCCAGCGGTACGCCTACGACCTTGTGCAAATCAAGGGAACTTCCAGCTACACGGGCGATCCGGGCAAGCTGGAGAGTTATTACGCGTACAACCAGGAAGTAACGGCTCCGGCTCCTGGAATCGTGAAGGCGGTGGAGAACGGCAAACCGGATAACGAAATCGGCAAGACCGACGAGAACAATCCCGCCGGCAATCACGTGGTCATCGATCATGGCAGCGGTGAGTACAGCTTTCTGGCCCATTTCAAAAAAGGCACGATCACGGTAAAACCCGGGGACAAAATCGAACGGGGCCAGCTTCTCGGGCGTGTCGGGAACTCGGGCAATACGAGCGAGCCCCACATCCATTTTCACGTTGCGGACGGAGCGGATTTGTCCGGGTCGAAGTCGGTCCGCATCCGTTTCGAGGGGGGAGCTGCGCCCAAGCAGGGCGACGTTATAAAGGGAGTCCGTTAAGAGCCGGATGTCCTCCATTCTTTTTGTCGAAAGCCGCTCCTTTATCTATAGAAGGAATTTATGAAATCGGTTAAAATAGGTAAAAGAGATGCAACATATCGCATGAACGGCTCGTCAGAAAGAGTGGAGGTGAACATTATGAAAAAAATGACGAATATCGTCCTGTTGGCCTCGTTGCTCGTGTTCTCGCTCGGTTCCTCGGCCTTCGCGTTTTCCGATTTGAAGGGCAGTCCCGATGAGGCGGCCATTCAATCTCTGCAAGAGAAAGGAATCGTAGAAGGAATGGACGGCGACCGATTTGCACCGAATACATCGATGACGGCGGCTCAGGGCGTACAATTGATCGTTAAAGCACTTGATTTGAATCTGGGAAAAATCCGTTTCGTCCGCGCGCCCAAAGCGAGCGACAGCTTCACGAAAGCCAAGGATGACGTCTGGTATTCAGATTCGTTCATCATTGCCGCTATGAACAGTCTTCCGATCGGCCGGGATATCGATCCCCAGCAGACGCTGACAAGGGAGCAGTTTGCCGAATGGCTTCATGCCGCGGTGGAGAAAACAGGACCTTATCCGGTTGTGAACATGTTCGTGAACATCGCGGATCAGGCAGAAGTAACGCCAGGCAGCATGAACGCGATTCAGGTTCTGCTCCTGACCAAGATCGCCAAGCTGGACGATGCGTCGAAATTCAATCCGAAGAAGCCCGTTACCCGCGCCGAAGCGGCTGTAATGGCTTATAACGCGATGGAATTCGTTGCCAAGCACAGCAAAGCGGAGGAGCTTGCGACAGCTCCTTCCGAGGAAGAAGGCGTTAAGATCATCGTGGAGAAACAGAGCGATGAGCTTAACAAGGTAACCCTTTCCCGCGGTCTTCAGCCTAACCCGGGCTACAGCATTACCATTGACCGGGTTGACTACGTGTCGGATTCGGAAGCCGTAGCCTACTACACGCTGCGCAAGCCCGACCCGGACAAAATGTATCCGGCCGTCATGACCGAAGCGAAAGCTTCCGTCACGGTCAAAGCCGGTTATAAGGTAACGGCTAAGCCGTCGAAGTAAACGGCCGCGGCATAAAGTCCCGCAGGTCCGGCAGAAGGGGAGTGAAGCTCCTCCGCTGCCTCGGACTTAGGGCGATGCCTGGCATCCCGAACACCTCCCTGAAATCGCGGAATCCGATTTCAGGGAGGTGTTCGGCGTTTATAAGCAGGGCGTGGCCAGCGGCGGCAATAGGCGATAATAGAAAGGCCGCTTGGGCGGAAGCTGCGGCGACTCTATGACGGATGAGAAACGGGAATTGATTTCGCCTGGATCGAACAAGAAAACCGGCCGATTTTTTCGCTGGCGCAGCCGGACACACCAAAAAGGACGCGCATCATCAGATCGCGTCCTTTTTGATGTTTATTGGTGCAAGGGAGGGGCACTCTTGTCAGGAGTAGATAGAGGGATTGCACCGGCCACCGGGAATCGGAGAGAGCATTCGTCAAGCTTCCCGTATCGTTGTTTCGCATCCGGCACCGCTGCCGGGCATCCTCACCTGGAGAGTCGTGCGTCAGTCGGGAGCGAAAGTGCAAACCTGCAAACCAGTAAGCTTGCAAACCCGAAACCGGTAACCCGAAACCCGAAACCGTAACCCCGTAACCCCGTAACCCCGAACCCCGTTTAAACCTAGCCCACCACTGCTACGGCCACCGGCTTGCTCGGCAGATGGTGAATCGAGCGGACATACCGGATCGTCCGCGTTTTAGCGCGCATGACGATGGAGTGCGTCTCGGCCCGCTCGGCGGAGAGAAAACGCACGCCGCCCAGGAAATCACCCGGCGTAATGCCCGTTGCGGCGAAGATGACATCGTCGTCGCCGATCATATCCGGCAGGCGCAGCAGCTTCGCCGGATCGTCGATGCCCATCGCGCGGCAGCGCGCCGCGTCTTCTTCGCCGGACGGCATGAGGCGGCCCTGCAGCTCGCCGCCCAGACAGTGCAGCGCGGCCGCGGCCAGCACGCCTTCCGGCGCACCGCCGGAGCCGATGTAGAGATCGACGCCGGATTCCGGGAACGCCGGCGCCATCGCCCCGGCCACATCGCCGTCGCTGAGCAGCTTGAGCCGGACGCCGACGCGGCGCAGCACGGCGATATGCTCCGCATGGCGTTCGCGGTCGAGAATCGACACCGTCAGATCGGCGATGTTCTTGTCGAGCAGGCGGGCCGCCGATCGCAGCGTCTTCTCCAGCGGCTCGTCCAGACTCAGCTTTCCGCAGAGCGCGGGGCCGACGGCCAGCTTCTCCATATACATATCGGGCGCGTGCAGGAGTTTGCCTTTATCTGCGGCCGCGATAACCGCGAGGGCATTGTTGAGCGCCTTGGAAACGAGTTCCGTGCCTTCGACGGGGTCTACGGCAATGTCGACTTCCGGTCCGTCCCCGCTGCCTACGCTCTCTCCGATATAGAGCATGGGCGCCTCGTCCATCTCGCCTTCGCCGATCACGACGGTTCCTTTCATGGAAACGGAACGGAAGGACTCCCTCATAGCGGCGGTTGCGGCACCGTCCGCCTCGTTTTTATCCCCGCGTCCCATCCAGCGGGCGGCCGCAAGAGCGGCGGCTTCCGTCACACGTACGATTTCCAAAGACAGTTCTCTCTGCATTTTCTGTTTTCCCTCCACACGTTTAATATGACTCATATTTAAATTTATATGTTGTACTATATAATAATATATGATATAAAATAAGTGAAATCAATCCTTGTTTGAGGATTATTTTGAAATGTGCAGCCCAAATGCTGCATGCTATGTTCATGAAGGGACGAACTTTCCTCTTTTTAAAAAGAATGAAAGGGATTTCATCATGAACGGGATTATGACGTCATATATCTTCATTAAGAACCAACAACAACAACCAATCACAGAGGAGCGATGAAAACAATGAGCAAGGCGAAATCGGACGTCATGCTGGGAACTCTGCTCTGCAAATGGTGCAACGAGATCGTCGGGGAATTGGATACGGAGAAAGTGACCTTGTACTACACGCAATGTAAAGATGGCGCCTGCCGGGCAGCCGTAGACAAAGAGGGAGTGGGACACAATGAGCAAGCAATGGCTGATGCATTTTTATGAGGGAAATCAATCACTAGCGGGACTTCTTGGCGGCAAGGGCGCCAATTTGGCCGAAATGACCCGGGCGGGGCTTGCCGTTCCCCCGGGGTTCACTCTGACTACGGAAGCTTGCAGAGCTTACTATATAGAAAGCCGGCTGCCGGACGGTCTGCTCGCGGAAGTGCGCGAAGCGATGGCGGAGCTTGAACAGCGCAAAGGACAGCGTTTCGGGGATGCGGCTTCGCCGCTCCTCGTCTCGGTCCGTTCGGGTTCGGTCACGTCCATGCCGGGCATGATGGATACGATACTAAACCTTGGCCTTAACGACGACACGGTGGAAGGCTTGGCCGCCGCCACCCAAAACCCGCGTTTCGCCTATGACTGCTACCGCCGCCTGATCCAGATGTTCGGCAGCGTCGTTTTCGGAATCGAGGGAGCCTGGTTCGAGAAAAAACTTCACGCGCTGAAACAGGCCGCCGGGACGGAATCCGACCAGGATATCCGGGCAGAGGACTGGCAGGAGCTGATCGGCACGTATAAAGCGCTTATTTTGAAAAGAGCGGGCGTTCCGTTTCCGCAGGACGTTTACGAGCAGCTCCGGCTGGCCGTCGAAGCGGTTTTCCGCTCCTGGAACAACCAGCGCGCGCAAATTTACCGCCGGTTGAACGGAATCCCGGACGAACAGGGAACCGCCGTCAACATTCAGGCGATGGTGTTCGGCAATCTTAATGAAGAAAGCGGCACGGGCGTTGTGTTTACACGCAATCCGAGCACGGGAGAGAGAGTCCTGTTCGGCGAATATTTGACGAATGCGCAGGGGGAAGACGTCGTCGCGGGCGTACGCACGCCGCAGCCGATCGCCAAGCTGGCGGGGGACATGCCCGCCGTTTACGAGAAGCTTGTTGGGATGGCGGAGCTGCTGGAGCGGCATTACTCGGATATGCAGGACATCGAATTCACCGTTGAAAACGGGACGCTTTACATGCTCCAGACGCGCAACGGCAAAAGAACGGCTCAAGCGGCCATGAGAATCGCCGTGGAGCTCGTCCAGGCGGGCATCCTGACGAAGGAAGAGGCGCTGCTCCGCGTAGAGCCTTCGCACCTGGATCAGCTCCTTCATCCGAGCCTGGATGAAAGCGAAGCTCCGGCCGCGCTGGCGACGGGCCTTCCGGCATCGCCGGGGGCGGCCTGCGGACAGGCCGTCTTCACGGCGGACGAAGCCGACACCTGGGCCCGTGCGGGCAAAGCCGTCATTCTCGTCCGGACGGAAACGACGCCGGAAGATATCCACGGCGTGCTCGCCGCGCGCGGCGTGCTGACGTCCCGCGGCGGCATGACGAGCCATGCGGCGGTCGTGGCGCGCGGCATGGGCAAGCCGTGCGTATGCGGCTGCGAGCTGCTGGCCATCGACAGCGAGGAGAAGCAGGCCTTCATCGGCGGGGTAGCGATCCGCGAAGGCGACTGGCTCACGATCGACGGCGCCACCGGGCGCGTCATGATCGGCGAAGTGCCGCTCAAGGAAGCGGATATGTCCGCCGAGCTTCAGCTGATGCTGCAGTGGGCGGACGACGTGCGGCAGATGAAGGTGTATGCCAACGCGGACAATCCCGAAGACGCGGCGAAAGCGCGCAGCTTCGGAGCGGAAGGCGTCGGCCTGTGCCGCACGGAGCACATGTTCCTCTCCCCGCAGCGGCTGCCGATCGTCCAGGAGATGATTCTGGCCGACTCGGATGCGGCCCGCGGAGCCGCGCTGGAGAAGCTGCTGCCGATGCAGCAGGGCGATTTCGACGCCATCTTCCGCGCGATGGCCGGCCTGCCCGTGACGATCCGGCTGCTGGACCCTCCGCTGCATGAGTTTCTCCCGAACCTGGAGGAGCTTGTGGCGCGTCATGCGCAGTTGACGGCCGCTCGCGCCGGGACTTCGGTTCCGGATGCCGAGCTGCAGAAGCTGGAGTTCCTGATCCGCAAAGTCCGCGGCCTGCACGAAGTGAACCCGATGCTGGGGCAGCGGGGCTGCCGGCTGGGCATTCTGTTCCCCGAAATTTACAGCATGCAGATCGAAGCGATTTTCGGGGCGGCCCTGGCCTGCCTGAAAGACGGCGTCGACGTATCGCCGGAAATTATGATCCCGCTCGTGGGTCACGCCAACGAGCTGCGCATTATGCGCGGGCTGGTCGACGAGGTCGCGGACCGCATGCTCGGCGACCTGCGCGACCAGGTCAGCTACCGCGTCGGCACGATGATCGAAGTGCCGCGCGCCGCGCTGACCGCGCCGCAGATCGTGCAGCACGCCGACTTCTTCTCGTTCGGCACGAACGATCTGACGCAGATGACGTTCGGATACAGCCGCGACGACGCGGAGGGCAAGTTCCTCACGCATTACGTCGACAGCAAGCTGCTGCCGGACAATCCGTTCCAGGTGCTCGACCGCGACGGCGTCGGCCAACTAATCGAACTGGCCGTTACCCGCGCGCGCGCCGCGAAGCCGAAGCTCAAAACCGGGGTCTGCGGCGAGCACGGCGGCGATCCGAAGTCGATCCGGTTCTGCCGGGAAACCGGGCTCGATTACGTGTCCTGCTCCCCTTACCGCGTGCCGCTCGCGCGCATTGCGGCCGCGCAGGCCGAAATCGAGATAGCCGCGGAAAAAGCCGCCTCCGGGCAGCAAAGGATTGTATCCTGACCGCATTTTATATATCATGGAGATATACCCGATTCACCTGCGGGAATCCGCCCGTGAGGAGTGAGAGTCATACAGCTGTCTCAGCGCCAGATGGAAATTCTGGAACTCATTCATAAGCAAGCGCCCATAACCGGGGAGCAGATTGCCGAACAGCTTGGCGTAAGCCGTCCGACGATCCGTTCGGATCTGTCTCTTCTGGTGATGCTCGGCCATATCAACGCGAAGCCGAAGGTCGGTTATTTTCCGAACCAGTCGTTTCGCGAAGTACAGGCGGGCGGGCTGAAACTGAAAGTCAAACAGGTGCAGTCCATGCCTGTCATCGTACGCAAAACCGCTACCGTGGGCGACGCCGTCGTCGCCCTTTTTGTAGATAACGTGGGCGGTCTGGTCGTAGCGGATGAGGAAGGCATGCTGCTCGGCGTGATTTCGCCGAAAGACCTGCTGAAAGTGACACTGGGCAACCCTGCGGCCGCCTCCATGCCGGTTTCGCTGGTCATGACGCGCAAGCCGCAGCTCGTTACGGTGACTCCCGATGACGACGTCATCGAAGCCGCCCGTAAAATGGCGGAGAACCAGGTCGATATGCTGCCTGTGGTCGTGCCGCATGAGAACGGCAGCGATACGCCGTCTCTGGAAGTGGTAGGGCGCATCTCCAAAACAACAATGACCAAAGTGCTGCTCGACGCAGCCAGGAAGTGGTAAGGAAGGGGAACACATACCGGATGGTTCAGGATGCACATGAGGCGCAACAAACGATCACAATCTGCTCCGATTCTGTCGGAGAGACGGCGGAGACGGTCGTACGCGCCACAATCCGCCAGTTTAACGGCCACAACGTCAAGATGCGGCGCATCGGACACATTAAGCATGAAGATGAAATCCGCGAGATTATGGAGGAAGTGCATCGCGAAGGCGGCTTCGTCGCTTATACGCTCGTCCAGCCTGAACTGCGGGAAATGATGAAAGAAGAGGCGATCCGCCTGGGCGTCCGCGCCATCGACATCATGGGGCCCATGATGCAGGCGTACATCGACACGTTCGACGGGGCACCGAGCCGTAAGCCCGGGCTCATGCACGAACTCGACGACGCCTATTTCCGGCGGGTCGAGGCCATTGAATTCGCCGTCAAATGCGACGACGGGCGCGATACCACCTCGATGATGAAAGCCGACATCGTGCTGATCGGCGTGTCCCGCACCTCGAAAACGCCTCTCAGCATCTTCCTGGCGCATAAGGGCTACAAAGTCGCGAACTTTCCGCTCGTGCCCGAAGTGAAGCTTCCGAAGGAGCTGTTCGAGTTCCCCGGCAGCCGTATCGTGGCCCTCACCATGAACGCGGAGAAGCTGTTCAAGATCCGGATCGAGCGGCTGAAGACGCTGGGTCTGCCGTTCGGCTCCCAGTATGCCACCATGAATCGGATCAACGAGGAGCTGGAGCATGCCAGCAGCATTGCGAAGCGGCTCCGTTGCCCGGTCATTGACGTGACGGACAAAGCCATCGAGGAGACGGCGGGTCTGATCATTGAGTTTTTGCAGGCGTAAAGCCAACCGCGTGAACGGTTAGGTGAAGCTCCCCGGTTATGACCGGGGGGCTTTTTTTGGTTGGATTTTTTTTATAGGCAGCAAGTAGAAGGGGGAATAATGGGTTATCCAATATTTGACATTACTTAGTTGTACCATTAGCATGAAATTATCTTGACCTGGCCCTATTGGGCGAAAAGGAGCGGAATTCATGCCTTCTGTCCGAATCAAAAAGTCCTCCTTGATCATCGGGACCGCTATCCTGCTACTTGCGCTTTCCCCCTTTGTTTATTCCCGGTATACCCTTTATAAACTCGAAAGAGGAATTCTGGCTTACTTAACCGACACGAAACACTACCAAGAGAAGGAAATCCTCAGCATTGAGGCGAAAATCAGCAAGACGCCGAAATATCCGATCTATGTAAAATTCGCGGACGAACCCGATGTCACGTATCTCTACATATACAGGGACGATAAGTACATTCAATCTCCTCCCACCAGGGATGCTCGCGGGAACCTGATTCTTCACAAACATACCGAAAAAGAGACGTTATGATCGTTTTAAGCAGCCGCTTGCATAAAAACTGGAATCAACTAGAAGGGGCTCGTGATCAATATGGAAATTTGCCTAAATTCAAACACGATGAAAACCCGAATATTATAAAATAACAAAGCAATCGGAATTAACAAAGCTGCACGGCATCACCGGGAGCAAGAGCGCGCATGCTTGACTGAAGAAAGGCTAACATGGAGGAGATGAACTAAACTGCCATGGTCGTGTTTACTATAGATATTAGAAAAGTATATGTGTACACCCATCGTCTTCAAAAGAACAGCACATTTAAAGAGGTCAATCAAAACCTGTCCATACAAGAGGGGGATGCGGTGTTTGGGGATTATGAACTTGCCGAACAATGGATGAAGAAAAATCCCGTGGTTTACGTGGATGATGAAAAAATTTATAAGGAGTCTGAATCCTATTCGTTTGGATCTCCGGCTTTCACCATAAGGCAGCATCGCACGTCCCTTCCCCAAAATATTTTCTTCACGAAAGA
The DNA here is from genome assembly GCF_058269095.1 of Paenibacillus sp. JNUCC 35. Lineage (NCBI taxonomy): Bacteria > Bacillati > Bacillota > Bacilli > Caryophanales > Paenibacillaceae > Paenibacillus > Paenibacillus sp. JNUCC 35. The sequence continues at coordinate 1,516,131 of NZ_CM177771.1, forward strand.
GGAAGTCGCGAACGTTCTGGAAAATGGCGATGACGAAGTTAACAATGTTCTGGTTGTGGATTACGACGGAATTGTACATTTACTACCGGAATGCAACAATTTGCGCGGATACGCTGTAAGGTTCGAGACTTTCCCATCCGGTAATGGTTATGCGGGTCCCAAAAGCAATCTCCATCATCTGGATGAAACTTACCGGGCTTTGTTAGATGCCTGGGTCGAGCATTTGCATCACGGAGATGAGGCTTACAGGGATTATGACATAGGGAAGATCACGGTAGAGGAATTGCAAAAAGAGGCTGGAGCTTTAGTTGCTAAGATGAGGACCCCTGGGTTCTGAGAATGAGAGTTGATTAACTTTTGACCTATTTTATTACTTTCATACTTAACTTTATAGTAGCTTACTTTATTTATGACGATGCCAATTTTCTTAAACCTTTCATCCATTCTATTTTTATACTGATTTTGGTGGCTGGGATGGATTTAATTTCTAAAAGCAAAAAGAAAAGACCATTCAAGTGAAAGCGCAAATAAGAAATAATAACAGAGGATGGGCTGATTAATTCGATTATCACCAGGAGGTGTTCTTGTATGAAAGACATAATATATAGTGTGCTAATCGCCATCCTCATAACAATAGCCGCCTCTTACGTCGAAAGACCTGTTAGTTTTTATTTTTTCGTGATTTGCCTAGTTATCTGTTTCGGTGTGGGCTGGGTCGTTGAAAAGATAAGTAAATATATTTCGAAAAATAAAAAGAGTAAGCAATTTAAAGATTAATGGAGGATGACGGATTAAATTCAGGGAATTTATCATCCGGTCACTTTTGTAATTGACAAATGGAGAACTCGCCTTCGTAAATAGAAACATTCAATAAGGTTCCGTCTGATTTCTTAAAAATGTAAGTTGCGCCCATACTTAGATCCCCTGCATAAGTCCAGCCATGTTTTTCAATTTGTCTCTTGTAGCTGCTTTTCAAGCCATCTGTCTGATGAATGCCCGGAGCTGTATAAACATAGATTGTGCCTACTGATTCCGAACTGGTTTTTTTGAGAATGGCGTTACGTGGGACGGGATACCCTTCTGGTGAAATCGTGTATTGAGCAATTCCAGACCCAAAAAGGTAACCAACACACAAAATAACCAAAAGTAAAGCTGATATAAAAAATTTTCTCATTATTTACCGCCTTCTTAATCTTGTTACTATTTTTAATGCTTGTGGACTATGCAACTAAAAAGAACTCAGGTAAGAAGACTCTTACAAACCATACTCCTTTAACAGCAGAAAGTTACGATTTCCATGTTTTTTTGAACAATCTATTTTGGGATGCTGATCCTGAACTACTGCATTTGGATGGAGCACTAGTTGGTCTCTTGTTGACGATTTTCAAGCATATTGGAATTCCAGAGGGCAATCCGTGTACAGTGCTTCCCATAGCAATTTGAATACTATGATCTCAAATGCTGAATTAGGTGATATCGTGCAATATAACCGTTGTACAAAAAACACCCCCACAAAAAAAGACCTTCCGTTATCCCCAAAGGATGATCGGAAGGTTTTCTGTGCCCTGGCAAGGGTGGCTGCGTCAGATTTTTAGCTCCCCGAGCTTGATTAGCTCGACTACCGCCTGTGAACGACCTTTTACATTCAACTTTTGCATGACATTCGTAATATGTTTTGTAACACGCATAGTTAAAACCCAGTAACGGCGCGGTTTTGACGGTTTCAGCGTGTCCCCCGCCCGCTTCCCTACAACGTGACTTTCCTATAACGTTAACAATTCTTCACTTCATTCGTCACACAACGCATTCCCCCGGCGACATATTGATTTGCGCAAGACAAGCGCAACGAAACTACATTCAATGGGGGACAATCAAATGAACACTAATGAACTACAAAACAAACGGCACGACGAGCAGCGTATTTTCTTCAAGGTTGATGTATTGGCGGTTCGCGGCGGCATAATCGCCAAGATCGGGGCAGACGGTTTTGCAACGCTTGCAACGATCGCTTCGTTTATGGACGAAGACGGCGTATGCTATCCGACGCAAGAAACACTTGCCGAAATGATGGGTGTTACCCGCTTCACCGTAATTAAGCGTATCCGCACGTTGTTAGAAACGAAGCTTGACGACGGTACACCTGTCCTTGAACGAGCGTGGAGAAATCGCACAGGCGGTGGCGTTGGGAAACAGTCTGTATATAAAGTCAACATGGCTTGCGGCGTATCAATGGGGCGCGATTCTAAAGACGTTAAAAGTATTGACGTTAAAGAATCGCACGTTAGCGAAATACACGTTGAAGAAAAGCACGCGCTAATGTTGAAAAACGGTACGAATAATGTGAACAATTTCAACGTCTCGGATGTTGTCGCAGCTTCATACAAAGAAGAACCAGTATTTAAGAAGAACCAAGAAGAAGAACCAATAAAAGAAGAAAGAAAGGACAAGCTTTCTTATCTATCTATTCCTTCGGAAAATGCCAACGACAACAATATACACTTACCCCAGGTCGTTGAGGAAGACGTCGAGCATAAATCCTTTAATTGGGGTGAGGAATGGGAAAAGGATTTCGGCGATGCAGACCGAGAACGTAGACGTAAATCCGAACGCCCATTAACCGCAAAAGAAAAGGCGGATATTGAAGAAATTCAGAATAGCCGAACGGTGACTTATTCGCTATCAGACGAAATGTTCGAAGCAGCATTCGGGGTTAAAAATAATACTTCGACTTCTTGTTAAAGTCACAATTAGTATAACTGTATATATGACAAGACGTGTACTCCTACGGGTTCGGGGTTCACGTCTTTTTATTTACCCGTAGCGTCACAAATTGTATAACGCGAGGTGACATAATGAATGCAATTGAACAATGATACAGCCCGCCTTATCCGGGCGAACACGCAAATGAACCAAGTACAACTTGCTAAAATCGTCGGGATTTCACGCGCACTACTTGCAAAGATCGAAACGAATGCGAAGCCGATTTCGAATAGCGTCGAAAGGCGTATTCGTACCGCATTCGGGCTAGACGACGAGAAAATAAGTCAACTACTTAACAATGCGCTTTACAGCGTACCGGGGAGGAATTAACCAATATTACCAGACTGCCCCCCGCCAATATGAAGAACATTTTGAATGACTTTATGTAGGACTGCAATGAAACTTAATGAATTTTTTTTGGAATCGGAGTTAACTATTTACTTATTACGCCGATATATTACAAATAACATATACTTCAATGAAGAGAGAGGTCCGCGATGCAAACGAATGGTATTTACGCATTATCAACTCCAAGCACTATAGTAGCAAAGAATAACCAGCTTGCTACTAAAGTGCTTGTCCCTGCAAGTAACAATGCTTCTGATGCAGTAGAGATGTACACCCCGAGTGTGATTGATGAAGGACAACAAGAGCTTCGTGCATTGGGAGGCCAGTGGATTGTTGGAAGGGAATTTACATCAGTTCAAGGTACGGACTACTCAAAGAATTTTCTGGATGATGTAAGCGGGTTTCTGGTAAAAAGCGCATATGAGCGTGATCTACTGCTTCAGCGTTACACAGGAGACGAATTGAGTCAGCATCTTGAGCAATACGATAAGCAAGTTCAACTCAAAATAGAGGATATCGCGCAGACAACAGCGAGCACTTTGTCTCAATATTTGAATTTTGAAAATGATTCTATTTTTGGAGGTAGCAAGGAGACACAAGGAGAGTTCCTCTCCACCTATAAGCCGATCTTCGACAAGGATGAGTTGACCGATCGTATTAAGAATATGCTACAGGAACAGTCCCGGCTTCTGAGCAAGTTACAGGAGGAGCAGGGGGACCAGTGGAAGCAGATCATGGAACAAGGCGGCAAGGGGATTACAGACTTTCGGGATTTACTGAAGGAGGAGGCAAGTAAAGCCTCTGTAGGAGAATCTACCTCTTTTCAAGATATTAGTTACCGTGATGTAGCAGGAGTATTCGATGCACTGGTACACACAACAGCTAAAGCTATGAACACGTTTACTTTTGATACGGAATGGATGGCTAACAATTTAGGGACCGCACGTCTCAAGCTGGATCTTTATTTGCAACAATCGCCTATGTCGTCAGCGATTAAGGAGCAGCTCACGCAGTCCGTAGATAAGGCAATGAGTACCAAGATGGGAATCGCAGAATATGACGACTATAAATTCTCTCTTATCTCAACGCCTTCCTTCCGCAAACAATTTGCTTCACATCAAGAAATGTCATTGGAAATAAAGCGAAAGTACAGCGCCCATCTACAAGACCTTAATGCCAAGAAGTCTGTAGGAACGATCATGTGGGAGAGCATGAAGGGATTATTGAATCAGAAGCCGGAAGATCTTCTCAGTGGCCTGATGAACGCCTTCAATAGTCTGCATCACAGCCTCATATCAGCACCGAGTATGCAAGGGGATGTAGGTCCAAAGGCCAAGCTTGAATTTGCAAACCAGGTAAGAGATGCGAATCTAGAGGACTGGAACAGCTTCATTTCTTCTCTGAATATGGGTCAACAGCAGAAGAGCGCGCTTACGATACCCAAGAATAGTATTGATATTAAAGTATAGTCGTGAATAACGTAGAGCTTCTGTCCGGAATTCAGCCGGGTAGAGGCTCTTCATATGTGTTCTAGTTCGCAGCTTCAATTCCCGATAAGGGGAATATCAAGCCGAATATTGCGAATGAACCTGAAAATGGGTAAGAGCTAACCGTCATCAGCAGTGGACCGTGGGCATTGGCGCCATTTTCAAAAGTGAGTACGGTCTCGAGAAAATAGGGGAAACAATATATGTCCCAACTCCTCTGTCGAAGAAAAATGCACAAATGTAAGGACATTGTACACAAACGACACAAATCAGAAGACATTATCGCGAAGCGGTCAAGGCGGTCTCTGCGTTCAGCATTATATCTTCATAATTTTTTGCTTGACTTTGTGGTTATTTTTCTTTATCAAGACTAAAGCAAAGGATAGGGAGGAAACATCATGAATACAACAGGTTTGGAAAAATTCTACAAGTTAGTAATTGGTATTGAAGAAAAAATCGAATATGATCCAGATGCGAGCCCAGAAACATTTGAGCATTACAAGAAAATTTATCCTGAGTTTGAAAAAATCTTTGATTATAGAAAACCTCAAATTTCTAAAAATGAAGTGTGGCGTTTATGCTTTAATCTTAATGATGCTTTCAGAAAAGGCGATCAAACAAATTCAAATGTATTTCAGGATGATTTTTACATGTCTGGAGATACAGACTTTAATTTTAATGAGAAAAAAGAACCTATTTTTGAAAAAAAATTAAAAAAAGACTTAAAAGGGAAGTCTTTAGAAAATGCAAAAGAAAAGCTTGAATTCTGTAAAAAATCCCATCATGCATTGGTTAATTTCTCATTCATGCCGAGGACAGGAAATTTGCAGGGTTTTAAGGGGGCAAAATGTCAGCATGATAGACTGGATATTTTTTTGTACCACTTATCTAAATTTTATAAAGCGAAAGATGAGTATGTTTTGTCAAAGGCAGTTCCTTAAGTTCACGAACGCTTGAAAACTTTCTTAGGTTTCTTCAATGATGTCTATCATTATTGCAATAAAGTCTATTATATAGAAAATAAGGGCTTTGTTGATCGGCTAATTGAAAATGGCGAAAAATCTATAGAAACAGCGGATGATGTTATTCGTTATATGGACTTAGCAATAGAGTATTGGCATATGAGAGCAGTTAACTACGCAACAATTTATTATATCCAAGAAAAAGAAAACGATAACAAAAGACAAGAACGGAGCCTGTAGCAAGAACGGAGCCTGAGCGCTACATTTGTGTATGTGCGCGAACAATTCATTACGCAGAAAGAAGCGTTCCAAAACGAAGTACACACGATCAAAAACGAATTAGCAGCGCTAAACGTTCGAGTGGAAACGGCGCTATCTTCAATACAATGTTATGGATTCCGAATAGCTTTGCATGACGACATTCGAATCCCTAAGAGCCAAAAAGGTAATACTGGAACGTACATATCATCTTATGCACATCCGTATGTTAATTCTTTACTTCGTGCCATACTCGGTATACTGAGCATTACATGGCCTGATTATGTTGGTGATGAGTATAATCTCAGACACACATTTGAAATTGGAAAATAAGAAAAGGAGCGCTCACGAATTAGTGAGCGCTTTTTATTTTTATATAGCTTTTATTTCGTGAAAAAAAGGTTTGCGTAATAAGTTTTCATAAATCACAACAAAGTATTTGTTACCTATGTTTATAGAATTGATTTCTTGTTTATTAGTATTTACTTTTTTTTCTGAGCCATCTTCAAATTTTACAATAACGTATTCATTGTTTTTTTCAGTTATACTTACTTCAGCTACTGTTTTACTAAAAACATCTTGATAGTAAAATCCAAAAAATAATAATACTAATATTAAGAGAATTATAGTAATTTTTTTTCTATTCAAGAAATGTCCTCCTTTTTGTTTTTTACAAAAATAATATGCACATATAACCAAACTATACCATTTGAACAATAAAGGATGGGAATCATAAATATTTCGATAAATCGATTTAAACGACATAATCGGATAAGAATAGATCATAAAATCCAAATTTCAACGAAGGAATCGACAAGCACACTTGACGAATAGATTGGTCATGGAGGTGCTTGTACGTGATTTAGTTGTTTATGTCCGCTGTATGGCAATGATCTTAAAATCATATAAAATGTGCAACAAGATTGGCAGCAGCAGAGTGTCTGTTATAAAGTAGAGCTAGGCCATTACCAGACCGAATATAAACAATGTAATAATATTGGAAGGTCCCTGTACGAAGTGACTGAGACCAATTGCGACGCCCACAATAATCGCGCTTGCTAGTCCAGATGAACCCCATTGCTCAACACCAAAGTTATACAAAAAAGCCTTGATACAAGACTTCTTCTGTAATCCCTACCGTTATCGGCACCCAAACAAATTGCGCTGGTTGTAAAGAGATATTATATCAGACGAACGAATGACAACAGATGAAGAATTGATCAAACTCTATCTGGAGACTCACCAATTTTATAGGCGGTTTCAAGCTGACGTGAAAAACTCCAAGCTCATGTACGAGTAACGAATAAAGCAGGGGCCACAAAATTTGATGAAAACCCCCCTGTCAATTGAGCTTACTAGTACTGTTTAAACGCTTAATAACCTGCTAAAATTCCTAAAACATTCAGTCAAATCGAGCCACGGGCTTCAGACAGCGAGAAGCTTAACGGTCCGAATAAGCATCCTAGCATTTTGACGAGATCCACGATTTTAAGGATTCCAAGTCTATCAATGTTAACAAAAACTCATTGGGTTCCTGACAGCAACCCTTAATCGGGTTTAAAAACTAACCCCAAAAAACCACCCCAAACAAGAAAAGACCTTCCGTTATCCCCAAAGGATGACCGGAAGGTTTTCTGTGCCCTGGCAAGGGTGGCTGCGTCAGATTTTTAGCTCCCCGAGCTTGATTAGCTCGACTACCGCCTGTGAACGACCTTTTACATTCAATTTTTGCATGACATTCGAGATATGGTTACGCACGGTCTTCTCGCTGATAAAAAGCTGCTGTGCGATATCCTTCGTCGTTTTGTCCTGTACGAGTAATTCAAAGACTTCGCGTTCACGATTTGTGAGTAAGAATTTGTTTTTATGGTCGTTGCCCTTCAAGTTGTCATCCCTCCTTGCTCGGGTTTTGGAGTAATTACAAGGGTAAGGGATACAGTCAACTTAGTGTATGAAGGGCGCTTACCAATGGTGCGATGGCGGGGGAAAAATAGGCGGGAACAGGGCTGTTTTAATACCGGTGATTCCGCATCCCGATTTTGATAATCGTTTGTAACAAATCCCGGCCGTCCCTGTTGTAAACTGTTCTGGAGGGCATTTAGGGAGGGAGATTCAAGCCATGCGGAAAAGATGGATGGCAGCGGGAATGACGGCGGCGCTGCTGGTCGGCGTCACGGCCGGCGCTTACGCGACAAGCAATCTGAAGGAGATCAAAGCTTTTTTAAACCCGGATTTACAGGTGGACTTGAACGGCTCAACCTTTACGCTGAAAGATGAGCAGGGGAACGATCTGGTCCCCATCACGTACGAAGGCAATACTTACCTGCCTCTCCGCGATCTTGCGCAGCGGTTTGATTTGAGTGTGACTTGGGACGGCACGAACAATAAGGTCATTTTGAAAGACAAACCTTACGTGGAATTTTCCGGGGAGGACGAGGCCCTGCTTGAGAAATACGGATACGGATTCCGGTTTCCGAGATGGCTGGAGAACATGGTGGCGAGCGTCATACCGGAGGAAAACGTGAAAACGTCCATCGCAGAAGGGCGTCTGGATAAACGGGCCCAGTCGCTGACGCTGATCCACTATATGGTTCAGGATGAGAATCTGCACCGTCTGCACGACGTGGTGGCCCGCATCGAAGTGTACAAGAAAGAAGACTGGCCCGAAGTGAAGAAAACGGCAGCGGGCGCGGAAGTTCTCGGCGAGAACGACCGGTACGTTTATATCGCGAAGAAGGCCGCGGAGAATCCCTACCAGCCCGGAACGCTGGATGCGGAAGGCTTCGGGGATCTGCGGGACTGGCTGGATCTGCACGACTATTACTTTACTTTGAGCGGCAAATAAGCGGGCAAGCACTTATTTTATAGGCGAAAAACGAAACGTCTCCGGGAGGGGGCGTTTTTCTGGTACACTTGATTAAAAAAGGGGGAGTATCCATGATCGGCATATTGGCGGGAATGGGACCTAAATCAACCGGTCCGTTTGTGGACAAGGTAGTTGAGCAATGCCAGCAGATGTATGGAGCGGAGCGGGACACTGACTTTCCGCATATGATGATCTATTCTTGCCCTACGCCGTTTTATGTGGACAAACCCATCTGCCACACGGATATGGAAAAAGCAATCCTCAAAGGAGCGAAGAAGCTTGAAAGCACAGGCGTCGATTTTATCGCCATGCCCTGCAATACGGCACATCTCTACTATGCTTCCATAAAAAGTAAGCTCTCCGTGCCTCTATTGAACATGGTAGGCGAGACGATAAAAGAAATTCCGCGGGGAGCAAACAGAACGGCTCTTTTGGCTACGGCGGCCACGATCGAGTCCGGGATTTATCAGGAGGCTCTGGCGTCAGCGGGGTTGGAGTGCGTGGGCAGAGAAAGTTGGCAGACGTGTATAAATGAACTTTTGTCCCTCATCAAAAAAGGTCAAAAGAACGAAGCCGTCGCCTTATGGAACCGGTTGTGCTCCGAATTGGCCGAGTCGGTTGATACCGTCCTCATCGCTTGTACGGATTTGAATGTCGTTTCGGACCTGAACGAGAATGCGTCCCGGGGGCTTCATTTTGTGGATTCGTCGGCATGCCTGGCAAGGGCCGTTGTGCGGGAATATATGAATTTGGGGAAAATAGGTTTGGATGTGTGTATGTGGAGGGAGAACGATATTGCTCATGAAAAAATTTAACTTTTGGTAACTAGCTTTTATAAAAGTATTTTTCCGGGGGAGGCTCATATTCTTAGTTGACTTGCCAGAAATATGAGTGAACTTTACCTCTTGTTTAAGAACGCATTGTTCAACGAAAAAAGATTATATCACCTATTTATATATACTTTTTCCTTGAAAAACGTTTGTGAATAAAAAAGAAAATGAATGTAATATTGGGAAATAATTGAATTTGTTTTTAAAATTTGGTATATTTGAAATTGTTAAAATAATTAATTTATACCAAAGGAGAAATGTAAATTGAAAAAATTTATACTGGGTTTAGCCGCCTATTCTAGCGCCTCTCTCAACCTCTACATCAGCCGCCTCTCCTAATGACAAGGAACAAATAAACAAAATAAAACCAGGTTTGGTCGATTTAAATACCCTTAGTACAGAAGAACGTACAAGGGTTGAACAAAGAATTGCACAAATTGATAAACTTATCGTAGAAGAAGCAAAAATAAGAGGGGCACAAGTAGCAGCAGTTAAAAGCAATGATAATTTAAAGGCTGCTAATGCAGTGAATGAACTAGAAAATATAGATAAAAAATTCGAGGAACTAGGAATAATAAAGAAAGCAACTAAGATTAAATCGGATAATAATATTAGCATAACTTCCTCATCGGGAAACGATTTTGCTTTTGATTCTCTAAAATTATTTTATGATACACAAGAGGGAAAATGGATATTTGATGCACAAGGGCAATATCTAAATGAAAACTGGACGAATGATTTTAGTTGTTTTGGTGGGTGCACCTATTTTAGGACATATAATATTGGTGGGAATGATGGATTTGCGTTAACGTCGCTGCATCGAGACATAGCGATATTTGGTAAAAGTTTTTATACACTAAAAAGTACCTTGAATGAATCTATTAATTGGACTAATTACCAAGGTGGAACAGGCCCACGAGGATATGGATGGAAGTGGCAAGACAGTGTTTACAAAGGAGCATTAGGGAAAGAGACGTACGATTCTCATAGGAGATTTGGATGGATGTACTTCACTTTTACCGATGGAAATCCAAGCTCGGGCACTACTGTATCGTTTAGAGGGGATACTTCTCATACTTGGGATGAGACAGAGGTTAACGGGATATCGTTCGGACCATGGTCTTTTGGTTACCAATATGCAAAATCTGGAAGTCAATGGGAAAAAGATGGAGTTTTAAATTATAAATTTTAAGGGAATTAGGAAGAGCATTATGCTCTTCCTAATTCAGTTTAATTTTGCATCTAGAGGTGATTACTATAAAAAAAATGATTGTTATTTTTAGTGTTTTTTGCATAGGTATATTAACATACTTTCTATACGAAAACAGTATTTACAGAATCGTATCAAGAAGCACAGATGCAGTTTTATTAAAGGAATCTTTAGTTATTATTGATGAAAGTAATACGAGGTTTGTCCTTGCAACAGATGAAAATGGAGACACACATGCATTTCTTGTACAAAATGGAAAGGTAATTCAAAGAGGGGAGATGCCGAAAGGGAGAGTCGTGGATGAGCAGCAGGTAGTTTGGCAAATGATGGGAAACGAAACAAAGATTGTTTTCGGCACAATTTTTAATCCACAGATTGAGTTTGTGGAAGTGAAGGGAATAAATAAGGTTTCTTACTTAAACTACGTGGATAAAAGATTGTTTTATAGTTTTTCAAATACTTTAGATGTTCCTATATTTATTACTGGTATTAATAAAGATCATAAAATTATCTATTCTAATATACCTAAATAATTATAAGAGCCAAGACATATAATGAATTCAAACTAAGTGGCCATTTAGGAAATGGAGGGGACAGCACAAGCTGTCCTTTTTTTTGTAAAATTATAGAGCAAGCAAAGCAATTTTGATAGTGGGATGTTGGATATCGCCAGCGTGTACAGACCGCCTCCCGTAGGAAGCGGTCTGTAACCGGCGCCGCCGTTACAGGAACGGCGCCATGATCGGCTGGATCAGCCCCAGCGAGAACAGCGCGGCGAGGATCATCGCGACGCTGGCGATGGCCCCCTCCTCGCTGCCGAGCTCGTGGGCCTTGCTCGTGCCGGCGCCGTGGGCACCCATGCCGAGCAGCAGGCCCCGCGAGATGCCGCTGCGGATGCGCAGCGAGCGGATGACCAGCGGCCCGATCACCGAGCCGCAGATCCCCGTCACGACCACGAACACGGCCGTGATCGAAGGAATGCCGCCGAGCGAACGCGACACCTCCATGGCAATGGGAGTCGTGATGGAGCGCGGCGCCACGCTCTCGATCATCTGCGGGCTCGCGTGAATCCAGCCCGCAGGCAGCACCGACGTGAGCACGGCGACGACGGAGCCGCACAGCACGCCTGCCACAAGCACCATGGCATGCTTGCGGAGCAGCTTGAACTGCCGGTACAGCGGGATCGCGAACGCTACGGTAGCGGGCTGAAGCAGGTCCGTCAGCGGCTTCGTGCCGGCGTTGTAGGCTTCAACCGGCGTACCGGTGAAGAACAGACCGGCGATAAGCAGAACCGGAGCGACGACGAGCGGCGACAGGTAGGCTTTGCCTGTCTTCCGGTACAGCCGGTTGGCCGCCCAGAAGACGACGATGGTAATCAGCAGGTACAGAAGTCCGGTTCCGGTCATGAGGCCGCTTCCTCCTTCTTGTCTTTGCCGGCGCGTCTACGCCCCAGAAATTCCGCTACGAGCCCCGTGCTGGCCATGACGAAGAACGTGCTGATAATAATGATGAGCAGGTACCGGCTCCCCGATACCGAGAACATTTCCTTATATTCCAAAATGCCGACGGCAGGCGGGACGAAGAAGAGCAGCAGCTTCGACAGCAGAAAATCGGCGCCCTTCTCGACCCATTCCAGGCGGACCCAGCCGAAGTGGAGCGCGGCGAAGACGATGAGAATGCCGACGATGCTTCCCGGCACCGGCAGGTGCAGCCGCTCGGACACGAGACGTCCCAGATAGGCGAACGCGATCAGCAGGACGATCTGGCCGCAGGTGACGAGCGCTCGCCGGACGTGAACCGGAGCAAACCGGTCCGGCGGCCAAACGAAACGTTGTTTTTTATGTGGACCGCTTAAAGGTGGTGCGGGTTGTTTGTTCATCCGAATGATCCCCTTCCATAATTTCGAGTATACGCAGGGGACAAGGATAGGTAAAATACATATAACGAATGGTTTTCATTCCTTTTCTCTATGGAAGGGGAACCAATGCAGTCGCATAAAGGAGACGATGACTTGGACGTTAGGCATCTGCAATATTTTCTGGAGACGGCTAAGCGCAGAAGCTTCACCAAAGCGGCGGAAGCCCTGCACGTCACTCAGCCCACGATCAGCAAAATGATCCGCATCCTGGAGGAGGAGCTCGGCGTCGAGCTGTTTGACCGCACGGCCCGTCAGATTGTATTGACGGATGCGGGCGAAGCCGTAATGATCCAGGCGCAGCAGATTGTCCGTTCTCTGGAAAATCTATCCATCGATCTCGAGGACGTGACTTCCATGCGCAAGGGGCAGATCCGGATCGGCCTGCCGCCGATGACCGGAGCGCCTTTCTTCCCGGAGCTGATCGCCGCTTTCCATAAGCTGTATCCCGGGATCGGGATCCGGCTGATCGAGGAAGGGGCCCGCACGGTCGAACGCGAGGTGGAGAGCGGGAGCCTCGATCTGGGCGTCGCGGTGCTTCCCGTCGATGTTGAACGCTTCGAGATGTTCGCCTTCGTCAAGGAAGAGCTCCGGCTTGTCGTGCATCACGGGCACCGGCTCGCGCGCAGGCAGACCGTCCGCCTTGCGGAGCTCAGCGGCGAGAAGTTCCTTATGTTCCGCGAAGGCTTCACCCTGCACGAGAGCATTCCCGAAGCCTGCATCCAGGCGGGATTCAAGCCCGACATCATCTACGAAAGCTCCCAGTGGGATTTTCTGAGCGGGATGGCGGAAGCGGGCCTCGGCGTCGCTCTGCTGCCCGAAACGATCTGCCGCAAGCTGAGTCCGGACAAAGTGGCCACGATTACCCTGGTATCTCCGCGGATTCCGTGGCATCTTGTTATGATTTGGCGCAAAGAGGGTTACTTATCTTATGCCGCCCGCGAATGGCTGCGGTTTTCGAAGGAGTGGCTGTCCCGGCCGAACCGCTAAGGAGTCAAGGAGGCCGGCTCCAATCGCTTCCGCACCGGGCACCGTTTTGTTTCCAGGCAAAACATGGTACGATATACCCAACGCTTTCACCCCGATCACGGACGAAATGAGGACCTTTATGATTCGCACGGTCGCCGTTACCCGCAGCGGAGAACTGGTCTTGGACCTGCCTTTGCAGGAGCTGGACGGAGATTCTATCGACTGGTACTGGGTAGACTTTAACAATCCGACTCACGAAGAGGCTTTGCTGCTCGACACCCATTTTCATTTTCATCCGCTTGCGGTTGAAGACTGCTTTCATCTGCTGCAGAGGCCGAAGCTGGACCACTATGAGGATGTCCATTTTTTCGTGCTGCACGCCATTCATCCACAGACGCTGGAAGCCGATGAGGTCGATCTTTTCGTCGCGCCCCGCTTTCTCGTTTCTTTCCACTTCACCGAGCTCAAAGAGATCAACGACGCCTGGCAGAAGCTTCAAGCCGAACCGGACAACTGGAAAAGAGGCTCTTCCTTCGGCGCTTATCTCGTCATGGACAAGCTCGTGGATGAATATTTTCCTTGTATACATATGCTGGAAGACGAAATGAACGATTTCGATTCCGACCAGAAAGGCACGTCCATTCACGCGCTTATGCGCGGCGTGTTCGACATCCGCTCCAAGCTGGCACATCTGAGGCGGTCGATCATTCCCATGCGCGACCTGCTCTACCGGGTCGTCAATTCGGACAAGCTGCCGAACGTGCGTGAGCAGCAGATTTATTATGCGGACATTTACGATCATCTGCTGAAGCTGGCGGAAATGATCGACTCGATCCGGGACACGACCGCGGACATGCGGGAAAATTTCATTTCATTGAATTCTTACCGGATGAATACCATTATGAAAACGCTGACTGTCATCACGACGATTTTTATGCCGCTGACGTTTCTCGCGGGAATTTACGGAATGAACTTTGACAACATGCCCGAACTTCATTGGCCCTACGGTTATTTTATTGTTCTTTTGATTATGTTCGGAATCGGGTTTGCCATGTATGTCTGGTTTAAGCGCAAAGGCTGGTTCGATTGAGAAACCGGCCGCTTATTTATAATCCGTACTAAAAAAAGATCGGGAGGATGCGGGCATGAAAGTTAAAAGCGCGTGGTACCGGGAAAGCTTCGGAAAAGACTATCTGCTGGTGTACAAACACCGCAATTTCGAAGGAGCTTACGCCGAGGTCAAACGGATGATGAACTGGCTTCATCTACCCGAAGGCGCCCGTGTGCTGGACCTGTGCTGCGGCATGGGCCGTCATTCGCTGGCGCTCGCCGATTTCGGCTATACGGTGACGGGTATCGACTTGTCGGATACCCTGCTTGAGGAGGCGCGGAAGCAGGACCCGGAGGACCGGGTAACCTGGCTGCACGGAGATATGCGGCGGGTTCCGAGTGAGGAATCTTTTCACGCCGTGGTCAATTTGTTCACTTCCTTCGGATACTTCGAGCAGGAGGAAGAAAACCGCCTGGTGTTGTCGGAAATCGAACGGCTTCTGCAGCCGGACGGGAAATTTATTATTGACTATTTAAATCCCGCTTATGTCAAAACGAACCTCGTTCCCCATTCAAGCCGCGAGGAGAACGGCCTTTTTATAGAAGAGACACGCTCCATAGAGAACGGGTATGTCCGCAAACAAATTTGCATCACGGATGAACAGGACGGCCCGCGGCATTATTCGGAACAGGTGCGCCTGTACAGCTGCGAGGCTTTTGTCGATATGCTGTACACGGCAGGCTTGCGGGTCGACCGGATCTACGGCAGCTATGACGGAAAGGATTATGACCGGGAGTCGTCTCCCCGGATGATTTTTGTCGGAGGAAGGGAAGGAGAAAGCCTGCAATGAGTCATTCAACAACGGTCATCGCTTTACGGGAGGGGCTTTGGCAGATCAAAGTCCCTCTGCCTTTTCCCCTGCGATGGGTCAACAGCTATCTGCTTCGGGAGCCGGACGGGAGCCTGACGGTGATCGATCCGGGCCTGCGCACGGAAGCCGCGGAGGCGCTGTGGAACGAAGCGCTGGAGGGGCTCGGCTTCGGGTACGACCGCATTTCGCAGGTCGTACTGACTCACCACCATCCCGACCACTACGGGATGGCGGGCTGGTTCCAGGAGCGCACGGGCGCGCCGGTTTACCTGTCGGAAACCGGCATCGGTCAGGTGCGGCTCCTGTGGGGTCCCGGTCAGCCGATGACTTCGCTGCTGACCGGGCTTTTCGCGCGGCACGGCATGAATGCCGCGCTGTGCGGGGAGCTGGCGAAGCATATGGACAGCTTCGTCCCGCACGTTTCGCCGCAGCCGCAGCTGACCGCGCTGCGGGCGGGAGACCGCGTGCGTCTGGGCGGCGCGGCGTACGAAGCGATCGAGACGCCCGGACATGCGGCCGGGCATCTGTGCTTCTACGACGCGCAGACGCGGGAGATATTCTGCGGCGATCATGTGCTGCCGCAAATTTCGCCGAACGTGAGCTTTATGCCGGGCGTCGAAGACGACCCGCTCGGCGCGTACATGGCCAGCCTGCGCGACATCGCCCCGCTGCCCGTCGAAATGGCGTACCCGGGCCACCGGTCGCCCTTCGCCGCCTTTGGCCAGCGGGCGGAAGAGCTTGTCCGCCATCACGAGGAGAGGCTTGCCCTCATGGCGGACAAGCTTCATGAGCCGATGACGGCGTATGAGCTGTGCCGCGACACGTTCGGCGACCGGCTCACGCTGCATCAGCTCCGCTTCGCCATGGCGGAGACGATTGCGCATACGGTGCGCCTCGCGGTTGAAGGCCAAGTGACCGAGAGCGAGAGGGAAGGGCTGATCGTGTACGAGGCGCGGGATTAAAGGTAGACGCGGATGCCGAACAAACAAACAAACAAACAACCATACAGCGGACTCTCCGGTAAGGGGGTCCGTTTTTTATGCACGGCTGTACATGCTTTATGTAAAAAATATTTGACATTTCCAACGCTTCTTTTTACAATCAAGATGTAAAAACATTTTGACATTGGAGTCTGCTATGGAAAATCGGATTCATGAGCTGCGCAAACGAATCAGGCTGTCTCAGGAAGATCTCGCCAAAGCGTGCGGCGTGTCCAGACAGACTATTAACGCCATTGAAAACAACAAGTACGATCCGAGCCTCCAACTGGCTTTTCATCTGGCCCGTACGCTGGGCGTCACGGTAGATGACTTGTTCCAGGCAGACAAAGACACGTAAAACGGCAGTATACAAGGAGGCGGAAACTGTGACCGGACGGAAAACATCGAAGCAGCGGCTCATTGCTGCGGGTTTCGGACTTACCTCACTGGTTGTCATCGGATTTACGCTTAAAAAGTACGCGTCCGGAGAACCGGTCGGAACGAGCGAATTAACGAGCATAGCGGCTGCCCTGGCAGCGATGTTCGGCGCTCTGACCTGGGGGAACAAGGAGGACGGGGAAGGCATTACGCAGGAGGAAGAGATGGGCAGGCACATTACTTTCGTAAGCGCTAAAGCGGCCTATTTTATTATGCTTGCCGCTTCCCTGATCGTCTGTATAGTGGAAAAACTGGCTTTCGGCCGGGATAATATGGCTGTGCTGATTTTACTGGGACTGGGCATCGTGCTCCTTCCGGCGGCGGAATATATCGTGGCCCGGAAGTACCGGTGACCGGACAGGAAGCTGCATGCTGCCTATGTAAGGGGAACGGGCAAGAGGGAAGCCTCAGCAATCTTGGGATGAAAAAGGAAAAGGGAACCGCCGTCATGGGGGTTCCCTTTTTGTGTCAGCTCCTCTATTCGAAGCGTCCTTGACGACAGCCGGAAAACAACTTTCCTGACGGACTGTTCGTCCGCTCTACTCCGTTTCCTCCTAAGCGGTTCGTCTTCTCACACTGCTCGCAGCTCCTCGCAGCGCACGGTGTTTGGCGCCGTATAACGGGGGAACACACCCCGGTTTAAGAAAAGGCCTCTCAGCTTCCGGGAGCGTCGTCTTTCTTTTCGGCTTCCGACTGCTTGCGGTGGGCAATGCGGGAGCTTGCGGCAGCGGCGATGGCGCCGACGATATCGTCGAGAAACGTATGCTTTTCGTAGGTGCTTTTATCGTTGAGCTTTTTCAGGATGCCCGGTTTCAGCTTGTCGATATAGCCGAAATTCGTGAATCCGATGCTCCCGTAGACGTTCACGATCGACAGGGCAAGGATCTCGTCGCAGCCGTACAAGCCTTCGTCATGCTGAATCATCTCCTGCAGAGGGGAAATCAACTTGCCTTCTTCCGCAAGCATGTCCAGCTGAATGCCGGTCAGGACGGCGTTTTGTACTTCCCTTTTGGCCAGGACGGATTCTACGCTCGCCAGGCACTGCTCCAGGGTCAGGGACTCGTAATAATCTTTTTGCAGAAAATAGGTCAGTTCGGCGATTTGAGACGTTTGAACGCCTCTTTTTTCAAGCAGCTCGCGGGTAGCCGAAGCTACTTTTTCACTATCCAGGGAATATTTCACGATGGGCTTCTCCTCCGTTGTCAAATGAAAGCAGATACCCTAGTATACCCTTTTTTTAGGAAAGAGTATCGCTTTGGAACGGAATTGTCCTCCGAAAAGGAGGACGGAAAGGGAACAAGCCCGGAAATTGTCCCGTTTTTTCGGACAACTCGGGCATAAAGCAGGCAGGCCCCCTGTATACATAGGAGTACGAAGGACAAACGTCATCCGGACCGGCAGGAAACTCCCGAAAAAAGGCGCTGCCGGCGGCGGGCCCCAGGCCATGTCGAACCTTTGCGCAAGGCACATACGAACAGGAGGGGATGGAAATGAGAAAGGTACGCTGGCTTCAGGCGGCAGCCATGACAGGAGCGATCGCGATTCTCGGAACGGGATGCGGTATATGGGGGTCGGAGTCCAAACCGATTGACGCTCCGCCGCCCGGTACCGAAACCGCGATGGAGACGGGAACCGGTACGGGGGGAACGGGAGCGAAAGCAGGCGCCAAAACGTCGCAAACCGCCAAAATGACCGTCTATGCGAAAGACCCGAAAGGCTTCGTCGTTCCGGTCAGTCTGGATTTGCCGAAGACACAGTCGGTGGCGAAAACCACGCTGGAATATATGGTGGCCAAAGGCCCGGGCGAAAGCCAGCTTCCCGCCGGGTTTGCCTCTCTGCTGCCCGAAGGGACTACGCTGACGGTGGACATAAAGGATAAACTGGCCACGGTCAATTTTAACCAGGCCTTCAAAAAATACGACGCCAAGGAAGAACGCAAAATCATGGAGGGGATCACCTGGGCCATGACCGGTTTTTCAACCGTCGAGCAGGTGAAGATCAAAATAAACGGGCAGCAGCTTAAGGAAATGCCGGTGGCCCGCACGCCGTTGGACGAACCGCTTTCGCGCAAAATCGGCATCAACCTGGAGAAGCAGGAAGGAGTCGATTACGGCCAGTCCACGCCGGTGACGTTGTACTTTACGAATGCAACGGCGCAAAACGGCAAATATTATGTACCGGTTACACGCCTGGTAAAAAGGACCGATGACGTCGCCAAGGCGGTTATGGACGAACTTTTGAAAGGCCCCAACACATCGAAGGGCCTCCAGCCGGTATTGAACGCTTCCGCCAAGGTGCTGGATGTGAAGAAGACGTCGGACACGGTGCTGACGGTAAACTTCTCCGATCAGCTTCTGGACGAGAACAAAAAAGCGCCCGCGGACGGGCTCCAGTCGGTTATTTTGTCTCTGACGGAAAATACGAATGCCGCCAAAGTTCAAATAACGGTAAACGGCAGCCCGAAGGTGGAAACCTCCGATTCCCAAACCTACAGCCAGCCCGTCTCCCGGCCGCTTCATTTGAACCCGAACCCGGAAAAGCTGTAAAAGGTTTAGCCGAGGGGGAGTCCGCCGCGTGACGGGGCTCGTGGAGCCCGAGCGTAAACGGAGGGGCAAGCGGTGTGGCCTGCCGTTATGCGACGCCTTAACCGCACATCGGGAGATCCTGGGGCAAGCGCCGTTATGCGGCCCTTAACCCCGCTAGGGGGAAATCTTCCGGGCAAAGCGGGGGGACGTTTTTAAAATTTGGCTTTCGGTCCTTAGGTCGGAAAAGCCGCATTGTCGGACCTTACGGAGGTTTGAGGGGAGAGAAGAGCTCTCCCTTTTTTCGTCGAAACCCGCGGTGCTTTTGCTCGGCTCCTTTGTTTGCTACAATAGGAAGGATAGAAATGGATGCTATGATCGTACAGGAGGATACAGAATGCGAGCCGATGGAAGACAGAATGACCAGCTAAGACCGATGAAAATTACGCCGCACTATATCAAACATGCCGAAGGTTCGGTTCTAATAGAAGTCGGGGAGACGAAAGTCATTTGTACCGCAACCGTGGAAGAACGTGTTCCTCCCTTTATGAAAGGCCAGGGCAAAGGCTGGGTAACCGCCGAATATTCGATGCTCCCGCGCGCCACCCAGGTCCGCAACCAGAGAGAAGCGGCCAGAGGAAAGCTCGGCGGCCGCACGATGGAAATCCAGCGGCTGATCGGACGCGCGCTGCGCTCCGTCGTTAACTTGGAAGCGCTCGGAGAGCGTTCCGTGACGCTCGACTGCGATGTGATCCAGGCGGACGGCGGGACGAGAACGACTTCCATCACGGGAGCCTTCGTAGCGATGGCGCTTGCCATGGAGAAGCTGGTGGCGAATGGCAAGCTGAGCAAGCTGCCGATTACGGATTACCTTGCCTCCGTTAGCGTCGGGATCGTGAACGGCAAGCCTCTGCTGGACCTGATGTACACGGAGGATTCCCAGGCGCACGTCGATATGAACGTGGTCATGACCGGAACCGGGAAGTTCGTGGAAGTACAGGGGACGGGAGAAGAGGCGCCTTTCTCGCGCGAGGAGCTGAACACCCTGCTGGCCTTGGCCGAAGGCGGCGTTTACACAATGGTCGAGGAGCAGAAAAAAGCGCTCGGACGCGTAAGCGGCCTGATCGGAGCGGGTGTCCGTGCCTGATCTTTCCGCTTCCGGCGTCGTGGTGATCGCCACGCGCAACAAGGGCAAAGTGCGCGAGTTTGCCCACTATTTCGCCCGCTTCGGCAAGGAAGTGCGCAGCCTCGACGATTTCGACGATATGCCCGACATCGTCGAGGACGGCGCGACCTTCGCGGCGAATGCCCGGATCAAGGCGTCGGCGATTGCAGGCAGGCTGAACCTGCCGGTACTGGCCGACGACTCCGGGCTGTGCGTCGACGCGCTCGGCGGCGATCCGGGCGTATACTCCGCCCGGTATGCGGGCGAGCACGCCGCCGACGAGGCGAACAACGCCAAGCTGCTGCGCGAGCTTGGCGCGGTCTCGGCCGCGGCCGGCCGGCCCGGGTCTGGCGCTGCCGGGCAGGCGGCGTCCGCCGGCGAGCCGTCCGCGGCGGACCGCGGCGCCGCACGGGCGCCGGGCCTCACGGACGGCCCGGAGGCCGCGGACGCGGCTGCGCCGCGGGTGCTCAGCACCGCGCGCTTCGTATGCGCGCTGGCGCTGGTCGACCCGCTCCGCGGGGACACGCTCGAGGCGGAGGGGACCTGCGAGGGTGTCATTATCGCGGAGCCGCGCGGCACGGACGGGTTCGGCTACGACCCGCTGTTTTATCTGCCGGCGCGGGGCGTGACGATGGCGGAGCTGCCGCTCGAAGAGAAAAACGCGATCAGCCACCGGGCTGCGGCGCTCGAGCAGTTTTTCGAGCGCCATTCCGGCCGCTTGACTTAACCGAATAAACAACGTGCCGCTTGGCGGGCACGAACCAAACCGGTTTCCGATTCGTTTCGGAACCGGTTTTTTCGTTGTTTCACGTGTCATGGCGGGTCCGGCGGGCGAAGGTGACAATTGTCATCCGGAAAAGGTTACGGTTGTGGGTAGGGAGGAAAAGCGCCGCGCGGTATGATGGATTCAGGTTAAAGAGCTTAACGAAACGCTGAACGATGAACGATGAAACGGAAAGCCCACATAACAGAAGGAGCTGAATCCCTGTGACAACAGCTATCGAATTGATGCAGGTTACGAAACAATTTAAAGGCAAAAAGGCGGTTGACGGGTTAACGCTGACCGTGGAACAAGGAACGGTGCTCGCACTGCTCGGTCCGAACGGGGCAGGCAAGACGACCACGATTTCGATGATTCTCGGCCTTCAGGAGCCTACGAGCGGAACCGTCAAGCTGCTGGGAGGCCATCCGAAAGACCAGCGGGTTAGGGACCGGATCGGAGCCATGCTTCAGGATGTCAGCGTGATCGACAATCTGAAAGTAGCCGAGACGATCGATCTGTTCCGCCATTATTACGCGAATCCGCTCTCACTGGAGCAGCTTCTGCTCATCTCCGGCCTGGAAGCCGAGCGGAATAAGATGGCCTCGGCTCTCTCCGGCGGGCAGCAGCGCAGATTGGGCTTCGCGATGGCCGCGGCGGGAGACCCGGAAATTATTTTCCTGGACGAACCGACCGTCGGCATGGACGTGACCTCCCGGCAGTTGTTCTGGGATACGATCCGCGCCATGGCCGCGAGAGGAAAAACCGTCGTGCTGACGACTCATTATCTGGAGGAAGCGGATCAGTTGGCCGACAGAGTCGTCGTGATCAATAACGGCAAGCTGGTTGCGGACGGGACGCCGAGCGAGATTAAAGCGGAAACGACGGGGAGAGTCATTTCTTTTACAGCGGGCTCGGGGGTTACGGCTGATCTGCTGAGGGCTTTCCCGGGAGTCAGCGATATCAAGTGGAACGGGCGGCGCGTCGAAATGTTCGGACCGGACACGGACCGGCTGCTTACCGCGCTGATCGACAAACGCATCGATATGAAAGATATCGAAGTTCGAAGCGGCGGACTGGAAGACGCCTTCCAGACTTTAATTCAAAATACGAATGCAGGCTGAAGGGGAGATAACGAATATGAATGCGACGATTCTGAAAGCGACTATGGCCCAGTGCCGCGCGGAGCTGCTGCGCACCTTCCGTAACAAACGATTTATTTTCTTTTCGATCGTTATGCCGGTGGCCTTTTATTTTCTGTTTACGAGTACGATGGGAAGCGATACGAAGATCGGCAGTGTGGACTGGACATCCTACTATCTCATGTCTATGACGGTATATGGCGTTATCGGCGCCAGCCTGACTTCCTTCGCCCAGCGGATTTCGAGGGAACGCACCCAGGGCTGGGTCCGCCTGCTCAGCATTACGCCGCTGCCTTCCTGGTCTTACATGGTATCGAAGGTAGCCGCCCAAGGCGTTATTAATTTATTTATCATTCTGATGATGTTTATTATCGGAGGGCTCGGCAAACAGGTTGATCTGCCGGTTTCCGTATGGATCGAAAGCTTCCTCTGGATTTGGATCGGCGGTTTCTCGTTCATGGCTCTCGGTACGCTGCTCGGTTCCATGCGCAACCCCGATGTGGTTCAGGTGCTGACGATGATTTTGTATATGGGCCTATCCATTCTGGGAGGGTTATGGTTCCCGACCGCGTCCATGTCCGGGACTCTTCAGACGATCGCCAAGTTCACGCCGACCTACCGGTTGGGGCAGGGAGCCTGGAATTTGATCGGAGGCGGTTCGATCGACTGGACGGGCGTGCTTATTCTGGCTGTGTACGTCGTCGTATTTGTGATATTATCTTCCTATATCATCAAGAGACAGGAAGCGGTTTAAATGTTTCGTCGGCAACCGGCAAGGCCCCGCGAGGGGCCCCCTTTTATTTTTACGATCATCTGGCTGGTGTATCTGATCTTCCCGGTCGTTTCGGTTCTGCAGCTTCCTTTTCCGGAAAAAATACTGGGTTCGGGACTGCTTATCGCCTTTGTGGCGGCTTATTTGACTTCTTTTAACCGCGCGGGGGGAAGGTACTGGTTCATTCTGTTTCAGACTATCGTTATCGGTATTCTGGCGATCCGGTACAACGAGAACTTTATTTACTTGGCGTTTTATCCGTCACCGGTGATCGGGATGCTGCGGAGCGTCAGGCAAATGGCCGCCGCGATAGCGGGTTTGTTTCTGATGTTCGTGGCGGTAGGCTGGCACTACAAGTTAATGAACGATGTCGATTTGTTTTTGCAGCTTCTTCCGGCTCTTATCATTATCCTGATCATGCCGGTTGCGATGCGCATCGGACGCAGGTCGAAGGAGCTCCGGGGCAAACTTCAACTGGCTAACGAAGAAATTGCCCGTCTGTCCAAAATCGAGGAACGCCAGCGGATATCCCGCGATTTGCACGATACGCTCGGGCATACTTTGTCTCTCATCACGCTCAAGGGCGAACTGGCGGAGAAAATGATTCCGAAAAATCCGGAGAAAGCGGTCCGGGAAGTTCAGGATATCCAGGCGACCTCGCGGGCGGCGCTCAAACAGGTGCGCGAGCTTGTATCGGATATGAACATGGTCACGATCCGGGAGGAATTCGACCGGGCCAAGCAGATTCTTGCGGCGGGCGGCATTGTGCTGGAATTGAAAGCCGGAGAAGGCGCCGAAGACGAAGCTCCCCCGCTGATCGGCAACATTCTCGGCATGTGCCTGCGGGAAGCGGTGACGAACGTCGTCAAGCACAGCAAAGCGAAGGTGTGTATCGTGGAATGGGCCTCCGATGAGGAGGGGTACAGGCTGATCGTGTCGGATAACGGAGTCGGCTTCGAGAGGGACGAAAGGCAGCCGAACTTGGGTACGAACGGGCTCAGAGGCATGAAAGAGCGGCTTAAGCTGGTGGACGGGCACTGCACGTTCGAATCGGCGGGCGGCCGGGGCACCCGGGTCGTTTTTACGATCCCTAAAGTGACCAAAAAGGGAGAAAAGGAGGCGGGCGGCGAATGAAGGTCATTGTCGCGGAAGATCAGGGCATGCTCCGGGGAGCGCTGAGCGCCCTGCTGGATTTGGAGGACGATATCGAAGTGATCGGCCAAGCGGCGGACGGCGCGGAAGCGCTGGAGATGATCCGTACGCTCCGGCCGGATCTTTGCATCATGGATATTGAGATGCCGAAAATGTCGGGCCTCGATGTGGCCGAAGCGCTCCAGAAAAGCAAGGATCCGTGCGGAGTCGTCATATTGACGACCTTTTCCCGATCCGGCTATTTTCAGCGGGCCATGCGTGCGGGAGCACGCGGCTTCCTGCTCAAAGATTCGCCGGTAAGCGAGCTTGCGGCCGCGCTCCGTGATGTGCAGGCGGGCAGGCGCGCGGTCAGCCCGGAGCTGGCGCTCACGTTCTGGGAAGCCGAGAATCCGCTGACGGAACGGGAGCGCGAGGTGCTTAAGCTTGCCAGAGAGGGGCTTTCGTCCGGCGAGATTGCGTCGCGTCTGTTCCTTTCGGGCGGCACGGTCCGCAATTACTTGTCGGAGGCGATCCAGAAGCTGGAGGCCAAGAACCGGATCGACGCCATTGCCGCGGCGGAGAAGAACGGCTGGCTCGATTAGGCCGGAGATTTGGCGCTGGCACCGGGAATACGGACTCTGAATACGGACACGAAGGCGTGGTCCGGCAACGGCTGCGGCAGAGGAAGAGGAAGAGGAAGAGGTACAGGTACAGAAACCCCCGAGCTTCGGGTGAAAAGGACAAAAACCTCCAGTGCCATTGAGATGGCGGCTGGAGGTTTTTTGAAGTTCCCGGTACCGCTCGGAAACCGGTGTACGTTTAAACAGATGTAAGTTTAGACGCGCATAGACAGACGTGCGGTAAGATCCTTAACGGATCGATACCTTATATTCGCGCAGCCACGTGTCCACCTGGATCAGATACGCGAACATTTGCGGACCGGACATGAGCTGGCCGAACCAGGGGAACTCGGTCGATTCGGCTCCCGGTGCCGCCATGGCGCGCAGCGTATTGGCATCCACAAAAGGAAGAAGCGGCGACGAGGGATCGCTTAAAATTTCAAGCGCTTGCTGTTTGACCGCGGTTGCATAATTCGGGTTGTGCGTTTTGGGATAAGGGCTTTTTTTGCGGGCCAGCACATCTTCCGGAAGCACGCCTGCGAGCGCCTTCCGCAGGATGCCCTTTTCACGCTCACCCGCCGTCTTGATGTCCCACGGGATGTTCCACACGTATTCTACGAGCCGGTGGTCGCAGAAGGGAACCCGGACTTCGAGTCCGACAGCCATGCTCATCCGGTCTTTACGGTCAAGCAGGGTCGGCATGAAGCGGGTGATGTTCAGGTAAGACATCTCCCGCATCCGGTTCTGCTCCCGCGTTTCCCCCGCCTGACGGGGCACTTCGGCCAGCGCCTGCTCGTAGCGGCCGTGGACGTATGCCTCAGGCTTGATCCAGTCGGCGAAATCGCGCGACAGAATGCCGACCCGCTGAGGCAGCGAAAGCGACCACGGGAACGTGTTCGCGTTAAGGGCGTCTTCCCGGTGGAACCAGGGGTAGCCGCCGAAGATCTCGTCGGCCGCTTCGCCGGAAAGCGCCACGGTGGCGCCTTTCTTGATTTCGCGGCAGAACAGGTACAGAGAGCCGTCGATGTCGGCCATTCCGGGCGTGTCGCGGGCGAGTACGACGGTGCGGAGCGATTCGACGAGTTCAGGCGTGTCGAACTCGATGTAATGATGCTCCGTACCGAGGTACTCCGTCATCCGCTTGATCCACGGGGCGTCGGAGTTGGGCTGGAACGCGTTCTCCTTGAAGTTCTTGTCGTTGTCGGCATAATCGACGGAGTACGTATTCAATACGCCGCTGCCGCTGTCCCGGTAATGATGGGCGGCGAGTGTCGTCAGCGCGCTGGAATCCAGCCCGCCCGAAAGCAGGGTGCAGACCGGGACGTCCGAGACGAGCTGGCGCCGGGCGGTGTCGGCCAGGAGCTCGCGGATATGCAGCGCCGTTTCCTCCACATTTTCCGTATGGGGCCGGTTTTCCAGCTTCCAGTAAGGACGGACCGTCAGCCCGCTGCGGTCGTAAACCATAAAATGGCCCGGCTTCAGTTCGGCCAGGTTGCGGTAAATGCCGTGACCGGGCGTGCGCGCGGGTCCGACGGCGAAAATCTCGGCAAGGCCTTCGGCGCCTACCTCGGTTTTGATATCCGGATGGGCGAGGATAGCCTTCGGCTCCGAGCCGAACAGGAAGGCGCCGTCCGTGTGGCTGTAGAATAGAGGCTTGACGCCAAGACGGTCCCGGGCCAGTAACAAGGTCTGCTCCTGTTCGTTCCAGGCCGCGAACGCGAAGATGCCGTTCAGCCGCTCCACGCAGCTCCGGCCCCATTCGACGAAAGCGGCCAGCAGAACTTCGGTGTCGCAGGAGGTCCCGAACCGGTGGCCCCGGTGTTCCAGCTCGCTGCGCAGCTCGGGAGCGTTATACAATTCCCCGTTATATACGATGGAGTACGTCCGGTCCCCGTCCTTGCGGATCATGGGCTGAGCGCCGTTAAGCGGGTCCATGACACTCAGCCGTCTGTGCCCCAGGGCGCAGTGGCCGGATATCCACGTGCCGGAAGCGTCAGGACCGCGGTGGACCAAGGTTTCCGTCATATTTTCGAGAATGGATGAAGATGTGGTCAGATCTTTGCGCCAGTCTATCCATCCTGTAATTCCGCACATGATATTCACCCTTTCGAAATACGTTCTAAGCGAGCCTTTCGAGAAGACTGCCGAATGCGATGATTAAAGGGTATGCGGCGCCGGCAGCGAAAATGTCTGTCCACCCCGGAAGGTCCGGAAGAACTGGAAGGGCGAAATCGGTTTTGTTTCCAGAAAAATTTTGTTACAATAGAATCTGGTAGAAGAAAACTCCCCCTGCAAGCGCTATCGGGGAAATCATGCTAAAGGTGGACTGTTATTGATGAAACGTAAATACGCCAGGGCGCAAATCGATTATTTGGCGGCCAAAGAACAATTTCTCGCAGCCAGCCAGCAGGCTGACAAGAAACTGAACGAAATGAGACAAAACGGTGCGGAAATCGGTCAGAAAGAAATGGAAGATGCGATTGAACGCAGCGGTTTCCATAAAGCTTTCAATGAGCTTCGCCAGGCGGAGAACCGTCTGATCGAGTGGAGCCATTTCAC
Organism: Paenibacillus sp. JNUCC 35; assembly: GCF_058269095.1. NCBI lineage: Bacteria > Bacillati > Bacillota > Bacilli > Caryophanales > Paenibacillaceae > Paenibacillus > Paenibacillus sp. JNUCC 35. Next base: position 1,543,747 of record NZ_CM177771.1, read on the forward strand.
GATCAAGAACGAAGGCGAGTTCAAAGAAAACAAAGCGGCTTTCGAGAAGCTTTACAGCGAAGTGAAAACGAAGCCGGAAGCGCGCGCGGTTCTGGTTGACATGGCCATGAGACTGGAAGCGGAAGCTTAAGATCTTTCCTGAACGGACAAGCACTTATACGTATAGAGAACCGAGGAGCGCCGGCAGGTGCTCTTTTTCTTTTTTTCGCGGGACCCGGCATGCTTCCCCCTAAAGCCCGGACATACTAAGACGGCTTCACGAAACTTATTTCTCGGGGAGGCTTGCGGAGATGGATAGTCATTTCATCAGCAAACTGCATGACACTCAGCGTAAAGACGAACGCAACCGGAGGACACAAGGCAAAAACCGCCCGGAAAAACGGCTCCCGAACAAACAGCACTGAGCAGTGCCGCTTTGAGTATTCCGTTCACCGTCCGTTTGCGGCGGAGGCCGGAATAAAGGAAATCGACAACCGGGCGGGGGGTGATGAACATGGCGAAGGTTTCGAAAGCGACCAAAGGCAAAAAGTACGAAGTAAACGCGGAATTTGCCGAGGAGATGGAGGCCAAAAACGTCAAGCATACGGCCCAGAACAACCTCAGTCACGGGACAGAGAAGTAAGCGTAAGGAAGACGAAAGCCCGCTGCGGCTGCAGCGGGCTTTTTGACGCGGACGCATAAGGAAGCGGAAAAGGAAATAAACTGAAGAGAAGAATAAACGCTTTTTAAGGATGAAAAGGATTGAAAATATATGAAATTATTAATAATAATGCGATTAATATTATTTTCTATGACTAATTTCACTTTTTATATTGACATCATGTAAACGTATACATATACTTGATTTAATTAGTTTGTTAGTCATTTTAACTAAGTAAGGTGGTGATTGGGCTTGTGATCGGCAAGGGGAAAACGGGAAATACGAAATTAGTAAAGCAAATGAACCGGGAAGGCATTCTGTACCAACTGCGCCAGCATCCCCGCTTGTCGAGAGCCGAATTGTCGGTCCGGACCAAGCTGAGCAGACCCTGCGTCTCCTCTCTCGTGGACGAAATGATCCATGAAGGGCTTATTCATGAAGTGGGAACCGGGGAGTCGAAGGGCGGGCGCAAGCCGATTCTCCTTGAATACAACGTTCAGGCGTATACGGTCGTCGGGGCCGTTTTTGAAGGCAGTGAGCTGGAAATGGCCATTGCCGATATGAAAGGCGAGCTGCTGCATCATGTGCATACCCGCCTGGAGCAGCCGGTTGACGGCGATTCCGCTCTGGAAGCGCTCAAGACCAACCTGGATACGCTGCTTGAGAAAAGCGGGTTCGGCCGCGACCGCGTTATCGGGATCGGCGTCGGCCTGCCGGGTATTACACAGAAGCGCAGCGGCACCGTCAGCTACGCGCCGAGCACGGGTTGGATGAATCTGCCGGTCGGGAAGGAAATCGAAGAACGGCTCGGCATTCCCGTTATTCTCGACAACGACGTCAATATGATGACGATGGGCGAATTTTACGAGGGCGCCGGCTCGGGGGTTTCCAGCCTGGTCTACATGTATGTGGGTACCGGGATCGGGGCAGGGATTATCATCGACAAGCAGTTTTACAGAGGCAGCAAAGAGGCTGCCGGCGAAATCGGCTACATGCTTATCGGCGGCGACCGGCTCCGCAGACAAGGCGAATTCGGCGTGTTCGAGAAGAACTACTCCGTTACCGGCATCGGCGACAAAGCGAAGGCTGCCGGCTTGACCGTCGATCCGGGGCGCAGCATCCTGCGGCAGTTGGGCGAACAGGCGGATCAGGGAAGCCGCCAAGCCCGGACACTGCTCGAAGATGTTTACATCCATTGGGCGTCCGGGATCGCCAATACCGTCAGCGTGCTGGACCCGGAGCTGCTCATCCTGAGCGGCGAAATGGTCCATCTGAGCGAAAGCGGCCTGGCCCGCATCCGCGAGCTGCTTGCGCAGTGGGTTCCGGTGCTGCCGGACATCCAGCTCGCGGGGCTGAGGGAGCGGGCAGGTTTGCTGGGGGCCGTCCACAGTGTACTGGAAGCGTTTCCGTCCGCCCAGCCGGCCAGATCCTCCGGATCTGCCGGCGCGGATTAAACGATACAATCTAGAACTAGGGGGAGTACAAGTGAAAATGAAGATGACCAAATGGACCAGTTTGACTCTTATCGCGGCAATGGCTGTCGGCCTGTCGGCCTGCGGCAGCGGTGACGACGGTGCGAAGAAGGGTGCCGAAGGCGCCGGCGGCGGAGCCGCTTCCGGTTCCCAGAAGCTCGTGATTTACACGGCCCGCGACAAGAACGTGGTCGACGAGATTTTGCCGAGATTCAAAGAGAAAAATCCGGGCATTGACGTGGAAGTCATGACGATGGGCGCCCAGCAGGTTCTGGAGCGTATCCGCGGCGAAAAATCGAATCCCCAGGCGGACTTCTGGTGGGGAGGCACGCAGTCCTCTTTCATAACCGGGGCCGAGGAAGGCCTTCTTGAGCCGTATAAGCCGACCTTCGCGGATAACGTCGCGGCCGAGAACAAGGACGCCCAGGACCGCTGGTACGGCGAAATGCTCCTGCCCGAAGTGATCATGTACAACTCCGAGGCGCTGAAGAAAGAAGATGCTCCGAAGGACTGGGATGAGCTGCTGGACGCGAAATATAAAGATAAGCTTCTGATCCGCGGCGTTATGGCGTCCGGTACGATGCGCACGATCTATTCCTCGATGATTTACCGCCAGGACGCTGCGGATCCGCAGAAGGGCTACGACTGGCTCAAGAAGCTGGACGCGAACACGAAGGAATACACGCAGGATCCGACCAACCTGTATCTGAAAATGGCTCGTCAGGAAGGCACGCTTTCCCTCTGGAACCTCCAGGATATCCTGATTCAGAAGGAAATGAAAAAGCAGCCGTTCGATTTCATTTATCCGGCCAGCGGCGCTCCGATCCTCGTAGACGGAGTGGGTATTGTCAAAGGCGCCAAAAACATGGACGCCGCCAAGAAATTTTACGAGTTCCTTTTCGATAAAGAAGAACTGAAGAAGAAAGCGGAAAAGCTGTTCCAGATCCCGACCCGGACGGACATCAACAAGGATGAATTCCCGGCTTGGCTGAAAGGAATCGAAACGAAACCGCTGCAGCTCGACTGGAAAGTACTGGCCTCCAAAGAAAAAGAGTGGATGCAGTACTGGGATGAAAACATTAAGGGCAAAGGCAAGAAATAAAGCCCGAAGCCTGACAGATCCGGGTGGGGGAAGCCCCATCCGGGCCCGTTTAGGCCGGGCACATCATACGATTTGTGCCTTTGTGCCGGCGGGAGAGACGTACGGATAGGTAGGGAAGTTTTACTTTCTAGGAGGGATTCCACTTGATAGAAGTCAAGCTCGATAAAGTAAGCAAGCAGTTTAACGGCGCACGCGGCGTTGAAAACGTCGACATCCACATTCAGCCGGGCGAATTCTTCACGTTTCTCGGACCCAGCGGCTGCGGCAAAACGACAACGCTCCGCATGATCGCCGGTTTCTATTACCCGACGGAGGGACGGATCATGTTCGGCGAGAACAACGTGACGTATACGCCTCCGAACAAACGCAACACCGGGATGGTGTTTCAGAACTACGCCTTGTTTCCGCACATGACCGTGTTCGAGAATATTGCTTTCGGTCTCCAAGTCCGCAAACAGTCCAAGGCGGAAATTATGGATAAGGTGACGCGCGCCCAGAAGCTCGTCCACCTGGACGGATACGGCGACCGCAGAATCGACCAGCTGTCCGGCGGGCAGCAGCAGCGGGTGGCACTGGCCCGCGCCTTGGTGATCGAACCGAATATTCTCCTGCTTGACGAGCCGTTGTCCAACCTCGACGCGAAGCTGAGGGAAGAGACGCGGCTGGAAATTAAGCGCTTGCAGCTAGAGCTCGGCATTACGACGATTTATGTCACGCACGACCAGGCCGAGGCCATGTCCATGTCCGACCGGATCATGGTCATGAAAGACGGCGTCGTGCAGCAGATCGGCACTCCGCACGACATTTACAACCGTCCCGTCAACCGGTTCGTCGCTTCCTTTATCGGGGAGTCGAATCTATGGGAAGGGACCGTGGAGCGCCTGGAAGGCGACACGGTGTATGTCCGTACCTCGTCCGACACGCTTATCACGGGATTTGCCGCCAACGCTTCGCCCGAGTGCCGGTTGGCACAGGGCAGCAAGGTGACGGTTTCGGTCCGTCCGGAATCGATTCGCGAAGCCGCGGCTTCGGAGAGAGGCCTGGAGAACATTCTGGCCGGCAAAGTGCTGATGTCGGAATTTACGGGCGTGAGCGTCAACTACGTCGCGCAGGTCGGCACGCTGCCGGTTAAAGCGATGTTTATCGGCCCCGGCCAGCGCATGCGTCACCGTGATGAGGATATCGCTTTTGCCGTCCCTAAGGAAAGCGTCTATTTCGTAGAATAAGGAGGGTGCGCCCGTGCAGACGAACAAACCGCAAGCCAAGCAGCAGCCGGCCATCCGTCCGAACAGCCGATGGACCACGATCACGACGTCGCCTTACTTCGTCTATGTGCTCATCGCGCCGTTGTTTCTGATTTTGCTTGCCTATGTCATTTATCCGTTTTTTCAGACGTTTTTACAGAGTGTGAAGCTGGAAGGGGCTTTTTCGTTCAAAAATTATGCCCGCTTCTTCAGTCTTGATCATACATCGAATCTGGAAGCGCTGTGGAACAGCGTTTACATCTCCGTACTCAGCGTGATCACCTGCGGTATCGTCGGTGTCGCGATGGCGTTCCTGCTGGAGCGCTACGAGTTTCCGGGACGCAAAATTTTGTCCGTCCTCGCGATCGTGCCGATGGCTCTTCCGCCCCTGATCGGGGTGCTGTCCTTCTCGTTCCTGTACGGGGACAGCGGCATTATCCCGCGTGCGCTGCAGAAGCTTTTTGACCTGGATCACGCGCCGCTTGCGCTAAAGGGCATCTGGGGGGTCATCGTCGTCCATACGTTCACGATGTACACCTATTTCTATATGACGGCGTCCACCGCTATCAGAGGCCTGGACCCGTCGCTGGAAGAAGCGGCGGCCAATCTGGGCGCCGGACGCCTGCTCATCTGGCGCAGAGTCATTCTGCCGATGCTCACGCCGGCCATTATCGCGGCTTCGCTGCTCGTCTTCATGATTTCGATGGCGTCCTATACGGCGCCGCTCGTGTTCGGGATCGACCGGACGCTCACCATGCAGATTTACTTGTCCCGCACGAACGGGGACCTGGACATGGCGGCGACTCAATCGACCCTGCTGTCGATCGTGTCGATCCTGTTTCTGATCATGATGCGCTGGTACCAGAACGCGCGGAACTATCAGAACATGAGCAAAGGCGTCAGCGTCCACCGGACCGAAGTGAAAAGCAAGGCGGGCAAGTACACGGCGATGGTGCTGTCCTTTATCGCCACTCTTGTGCTGATGCTGCCGATTCTCGTCATCGTCCTGCTTTCCTTCTCCGAAGACAGTACATGGACGGTCCAGGTCCTTCCGCCGGAGTATACGCTCCAGCACTTTAAAGACCTGTTTACCGATCCGAAAACATGGCGCCCGATCGCCAACAGCTTCAAGATGAGCTTCGTGGCGACCATCGGCAACCTGCTCTTCGGCGTTGCGGCGGCTTACGCTATCGTCCGGATGAAATTCAAGGGCAAAACGCTGCTTGACATCCTGATCATGCTGCCATGGGCGCTGCCGGGTACGGTCGTAGCCGTCAACCTGATCACGGCCTTCAGCGAGCCGAACGCATTCTCGTTCAACCAGGTTCTGATCGGCAGCTTCTGGATTTTACCGCTCGCTTATTTCGTCCGCCACCTGCCGCTGATCTTCCGGTCGACATCCTCGACTCTGATGCAGATGGACAGCTCGGTAGAGGAAGCGGCGCGCAACCTTGGAGCTTCCTGGTGGTACAGCTTCCGGCGGGTTGTCTTCCCGATGGCCCTGAGCGGTATTCTCGCGGGAACGCTGCTGGCTATGGTGGAGGGCCTCGGCGAGTTCGTAGCGTCGATCCTTCTGTACACGAATAACACGACACCTATGTCGGTTGAAATTTTCCAGCGTATGTACGCGTTCGAATTCGGTACGGCATGCGCCTACGGAGTCTTGCAGATTGTTATGATCATTCTCGTTCTTTTCGTTTCCAGGAAGTTGACCGGCGGCAACGCCGGGTCCGCTATCTGACCCGAGTTACGGTTCATTATCGTATGGACGCGGCCGTTCCCCCGCGGAACGCCGCGTCCGCCGCGATTTTGATAAAGGCAGGGAGTCATGCAGGATTCCTGCCGCCACTTTTACGCCTGAGGAGGAGAAGCGATTGAGTCAAGCAAGTGCAAACAGATGGATGAAAAAGTGGGTGGCAGCCGCCGTCTCGCTGACGGTTGTCGGAACCGTCGCCTTACCGGCGGCGCCGCAGACAGCGTCGGCCGACAGAGGGGTTGTCGATCTCTGGAAATCGATCAAGCCGCTCACCACAATCGCCAGTGCCATGAATACGGGGGCTCACCCCGACGATGAGCACAGTGCTACACTCGCGTATGTATCTCTCGGTCAAGGGGTCGATACCTCCAGTGTCATCGCCAACCGCGGAGAAGGCGGACAGAACGAAATCGGCAGCGAGCTCGGCAATGCCCTCGGCATTATCCGGACCCGGGAACTGCAGGAAGCTTCCAAAATCACGAACATTACGCTGGCGAACCTTAGCGTGAAGCTCGACGATCCGATCTACGATTTCGGCTTTTCCAAAAGCCCGGACGAAACGCTGGAGAAGTGGGGCGAATCCGTCGCCTACGAACGGCTGATCCGCCAAATCCGCCAGAAACGACCGGACATCTTGATTCCCGCTTTCCTGAACGAAGATTCCACTCACGGTCATCACCGGGCCATCAACGTTCTGACGGTACGGGCGTTCAAAGACGCGGGCAATCCGGCTATTTTCCCGGAGCAGCTTAAAGAAGGCCTCGCCGTATGGCAGCCGAAGAAACTGTACCTGCCGGCCACGGACAAGGATTACGATGTCGCCCTTCCGGTCGGGGACTATAACGAAATTTACGGAGCTTCCTACTCGCAGCTGGGGGAAGAATCGCGTTTTATGCACAAAAGCCAAGGCATGGGCCGCCATGTAGATGAAGGTCCCGGAAACTCCTATTACAAGCTGGCAGGGACCGCCGGGGACAACAAGACAGCCGTTTCAAAAAGCAGCTCGCTCTTCGACGGCATGTCCTTTACGTTCGAAGATCTTGCCAAAGAGCTGGACACCAAAGGCAAAGATAACAAGATCGTTAAAGATCTGAAAACCCTGCAGCAGGATGCCAATGAAGTCATTGCCGCCTATCCTAAATTCGCGAACGTCGCACGCGAGGTTCATGAAATGAAGGCGGACGTGAAGTCAGCGATTGAAAATGTGGAAAAATCCACTTTAGATTCTTCTATTAAAACCGATCTCCTTCATAGGCTGCAGGTGAAAACCGATCAGCTTAACAAAGCGAGCATGGAAGCGGCCTCTCTGACGGTTAAAGTGAAGCCCGTATCGGGCGAGCTTGTAGCCGGACAAACGGCGAAGGTGGCAGTCACCGCACACAGCGGCGGCAGCGTGGATATCTCGGACATCGCGATGAAGCTGAATGTTCCCGAAGGCTGGACAGCCAAGCCGGCGGGCAACGCCGAGTTCAAGAAACTGGGTTACAACCAGACGGTCAAAACCGAGTTCGAAGTGACCGTTCCGGCGAAAGTCGCCGACTTCAACCCGTACGCCCTGCCGCTCATCAGCGCTGATGTTACATACACAGCCTACGGCACGCAGGCAGCGGTCCATGCGGTACCGGACAACGCGGTTGCCGTTCTTCCGGCAACGTCCTTGACCCTCAGCCCGGAAGCGGCCGTGTTCAACACGCTTAAGCCGGACGAAGCCGTACCGGTTAAAGTAACCGCCCGCAATTACGCGCCGGGAGCTTCCAAAACGACCGTTGCGCTGAAAGCTCCGGAAGGCTGGACGGTCGAGCCCGCTTCTCAGGACGTAAGCTTTGCGGCGAAGAACGAAACGAAAGCCATCGAGTTTACCGTAAAAGCGCCGAAGGGCGTGAAACCGGGCAAGGTGGACATTTCCGCCGTGGCCAAAGAAGGCCAGACCGACACAAGCCGGACGGTGCAGGTCATTACGTACCCGCATATCGGCACGACTTATTACGTGAAACCGGCGACTTTAACGATTCAAGCTTTTGACCTTAACGTATCGAAGGATCTTAAGGTCGGCTATGTTTCCAGCGGCTTTGACAATATCGACGCCGTTCTGCGCCAGGTAGGCGTTAACGTGACGAACCTGGATGCGAAAGCGATCCAGTTCGGGGATCTGTCCCAATACGATACGATCGTGCTCGGCATTCGCGCTTACGCGTTCCGTCCGGAACTGATTCCGAGCAACCAGCGTCTGCTTGATTACGCGAAAAACGGCGGCAACCTGGTCGTTCAGTATCACAAGCCGGAAGACAAATGGACGCCGGACCTCGCGCCGTACCCGATCAAAATCGGCCAGCCGCTCATTCAATGGAGGGTAACGGACGAGAATTCGAAGGTAACCATGCTGGCGCCGGATCACAAGATCTTCAATACGCCGAACAAAATTACGGACGCCGACTGGCAGAACTGGATTCAGGACCGTTCGGCCTACAATCCGGCTGAGTGGGGCAAAGAATACACCGAGCTGATTTCCAACGGCGATCCGGGCGAAAAAGAATTTACGGGTACATTCCTCTCCGCCGATTACGGCAAAGGCACGTATACGTACAGCTCGCTTGTCTGGTACCGTGAAATGCCGAGCCTTGTTCCGGGTTCCATCCGGATGTTCGTGAACATGATCAGCTTGAAGCAGTAAGCTTGGCAATTGAACTTATACCGTTCTTTTATTTCAAAAGCCTGATGATTCACTCCTTATTTAAATGAAGAAAGACCGCAGCGGGGGATCTTCCGATCCTCCGTTCTATCGCGGTCGGCTTGATCCGGCAGCAGGAACAAACCAAAGAAACCGGAGGGGACAACATGAAGGCCCTAGATATCCACGGAAGGCATGCCGAGTTCGCTTTCAGGAATGCCGCCTTTGCAGTCGTTCCGCTGGGAAGCTTCGAGTACCACGGTCCGCATTCTCCGCTGGGGACGGATTTTTTTCTCGCCCAAGGCTTCGCGGGACTTATTGACCCGGGGTTAAAACCCCTCGTTTATCCGGCCATTCCTTACACGGCATGTCCGGGCAAAACAGGGGATTATCCCGGCACCATATCCATCGATCCGGCCGTGTTTCACCGGTATTTGAGCGATGTGCTGGAAGGCATCTGCCGTTCGGGATTCAGACGAATCGTGCTGCTCAACGCCCATGACGGCAACATTGGAGCCTCCAGGACGGTTGCCGAGGAAGTAACTTCCCGCTGGAAGGATGCAAGCTTTCTCCTGATCAACTGGTGGCAGCTGGCTGCTGCGGACGCTCCGGAAAAGCTCGGATTTTTTCAAGGGACGACAGGAAGAGGACACGGCGGGCCTTACGAAATGTCCGCTGTCAAAGCGTTCCGTCCCGACCTGGTTCATGTATCGGAAGAAGATGCGGAATTGACTCCGCCTCCTCCGCTTTCCCCGATGCCTTACGTATTGGTGGAAGGCACGCCAGAAGGCTGGGAGGGCTACACGGGCCACATCCGTCAGACTTCTCTTCAAGCGGGCGATTGGATTGTAGGCGAGGTCACGGCCAACATGAACGCCCTCATTGCGAACTGGCTAGGCCGGCCCGCTCCCTGAACCACACCGCTTGCCTGTCATAAACATATAGAAAGTACCACTAGGAGGAATGGACCGCATGAGAAACCGCGAACAGATTTTACAGGAAGAAGGCGCCGTCTTTCCCGGGCTGACCTATACGGAAGCTGTGCTTAAACCCGCTTTCAATGAAGCGAAAGCAAGTCTTCTCGGCCCGATGATGGCAATCAATAAAGCGCACCTGATTATGCTTAAAGACCAGGGGCTCGTTACCGAAGAGGAAGCGTCGCAAATTGCGGACGCGATCCGCGGACTGGATCTGGAAGGGCTGCGTCAAGCCGAGTACACGGGACAGTTCGAGGACCTGTTCTTCCAGGTGGAAAGCGACCTGCTGGAAGCGGCCGGAGACATCGCCGGCAATCTCCATCTGGCCCGCAGCCGCAACGATATGGGCATCTCGATTTACCGGATGGTGCTAAGGGAGAAGCTCCAGACGACGATCCGGGGGGCGCTTGCCCTCAAAAGCCAACTGCTGGCATTCGCCGAGGAACACGCCGAAACGATCATGATCGGCTACACGCACACCCAGCAGGCGCAGCCGACAACGCTCGCTCATTACATCATGGCGGTGGCGGATTCGCTCGACCGCGATGTGCGCCGTCTGCAGGCCGCCTACGCCAACTGCAACCGCAGCAGCATGGGCTCCGCCGCTTTGACCACTTCCGGGTTCAATATCTCCCGGGAGAGAATGCAGGAACTGCTCGGCTTCGACGAGCTGATCTATAACTCCTACGACGCCATCGGCGGGGCCGATTATGTCGGTGAGATTGCGACGGCCGTACAGCTGGCCGCCATTAATCTCGGCCGCTCTTCCCAAGATTTCCTGCTGTGGTGCACACAGGAATTCGGTGTTCTGCGCGTAGCCGACCCATACGTCCAGATTTCGTCGATCATGCCGCAGAAACGCAATCCGGTCTCGTTCGAACACATGCGCTCGCTTCTTTCGAGCTGCGTGGGGAACACCCAGACCGTCCTGACGATGATGCACAACACGCCGTTCGGCGACATCGTCGACACCGAAGACGACATGCAGCCGTACGCGTGGAAAGCTCTGGCTGTCCTCGATCAGATGTACCGCCTCCTATCCTGCGTCATCGGTACGATTCACGTGGACAAGGATGTGCTCCGCAAGCGGACGGAAGGTAGCTTCGCCACGGTGACCGAACTTGCCGATACTCTGGTGCGGACCGACAACCTGTCTTTCCGCAAAGCCCACCACATCGTCAGCGGAGTCGTGAAACGCGCGGTATCCGAAGGGCTGGCCGCCAACGAAATATCGCTGGCTATGGTTAACGAGATTGCCCGTCAGGTGATCGGCCGCGACTTGTCGATTACAGAGGAAGCGTTCCGCAGCTCGCTGGACCCTGTCCATTTCGTCTACATCCGCACCCTGCCCGGAGGACCTGCCCCGGACGAAATCCGCAGCACGATCGCAGACCGCCGCAGCCGTCAGCAGACCCAGGAAGCCTGGCTCCGGGATTCGCAGAGCAAAACGGAAGAGGCGCTGTCGCACCTGGATGCGGCGCTTGAAGGATGGAGCTCCGGTCAATGAAGGGGAGCAGCATTCCGCTGCTTGCCGTAGACGGCGGTGGAACCAAGTGCCTGGCTGTTTTTACCGATAGGCAGGGAAAAATAGAAGGAACCGGCCGGGGAGGTTCCTGCAATTACCAGACGACAGGCACGGAAGCCGCCGTAGATGAGCTGGTGAGGGCCATGAAGATCGCCAGGGAGGAACTCCGCGAGCCTCTCGCTCCGGACGAAACGCTGCGCGTCGAATGCGCGGTCTTCGGGATGGCGGGGCTCGATACCGGCTACGACCGGCAGATCATTGAAGGTCTCGTCCGTGAAGCTCTCTCCAGGGCGGAGATTCAGGCGGACCGGGTCGTCGTGGAGAACGACGGACTTGCCGCGCTGCTCGGAGCGACGGACGGCAAGCCGGGCGTCCTGCTTATCGCGGGCACCGGCTCCATCGTTTACGGCGTCAACGGGCAGGGACGCAGCGCCCGGGCAGGCGGCTGGGGCTACAGGGTCGGGGACGAGGGGAGCGCCTACTGGATCGGCAAACAGGCCCTCACCGCTATCCTGCAGACCCTGGACGGCAGGCAGGGACCGACGATTCTCGCCCGCAGAGTCCTGCCCTATCTCGACCTCCGTTCGGAGGAGGAGCTGTACAACTGGGTGTATTCGGCCGACTACCGGGTAGACACCGTTGCGGAACTGTCGCTGCTTGTCAGCGATTCCGCTCGGGAGGGAGACGCATCCTCCCTGCGTATTCTCGAAGCCGCCGCGGATGAGCTTTTTTACGGGGGGCGAGCCGTTATCGAAAAGCTTGGAATGAAAGACACTTCCTTCACTTTGATCCTCCAGGGAGGGGTTCTCCAGAATAATGAGTTTGTGCGGAGCCGTTTGACGAAAAAATTGCGCGAATTCGCCCCTTCATGTAATCTGGAAGAAATAAAAAAAGAACCGATTTACGGAGTGATCGCCCAGGGACTCAGCCTGCTGCCGTAAATCCGGGGGAGGGTGGGGGACGTTATGAGGAAAACGCTGCTCTTTGTGTTTGCGCATCCGGACGACGAATCGTTTGCCTGCGGAGGCACGATGGCCAAATATGCGGAGCGTGGACATGCTGTCCATCTGGCCTGCGCCACATCCGGCTGCAAGGGCAAAACGGGGGAGTACACGTTTACCTGCAGGGAAGAAATCGCGATGTACCGGGAAGGGGAGCTCCGCCGGGCCGCCGCCGTTCTCGGCGTCGAGCGGGTTCACTTCTACCGTTATCCGGACGGAGGCCTGGCCGAGGTCCGTGAAGATCTCCTGGCCGCCCGCGTGGCCGCGACGATTCTGGACCTGCAGCCTCATCTTGTCGTCACGTTTCCCCCGGACGGAGTAACGGGGCATCCCGATCATATCGCCATCTCCAAGGCGGTGCTGCGGGCGGTCGAGGAATTGGACGCGGACGGCGGGGCGGCGCCCGACCTTTATTACGCGTCCATTCCGAACTATTACGACCACTGCGGGGACTGCGGCCCGTCCGAGTGCTGCCCCATTACGGCACGCGTGAATATTTCGGAATTCCGCAGCCGTAAGGGAGAAGCGCTCCAGGCGCACAAAAGCCAGGTGTATTCCGTGGACCGAGCCTATCCCGGCGTCATGCACGGCGACTATTCGGTGATCGGGCGCTACGAATACTTCACGCTTGTGCGGCGGGGCGGACAGCCAACCGGATTAAACAAATGCGCCGGTGAAATTCCGGTCGTTGAACTGGTCTGATATTCTTTTTATTAAACAGCTCAATAAACGAGGTCAGCTTTCCTTCGACAGGAGGCTGGCTTTTTTTACGTGTCCGGCCTTACGGAAAGACGCCGGGAGCAGCGAGGGCGGGGGGACCCGCCCAAATCCCGTTCTTTGATTTCCTCCCGCTAATCCGGTACACTTTATGGATGATCTTTTGCAGGAGGAACTGCGGGAGAATATTTCAAAATCAGCCGGGACGAGTCCGGCTTCGAGGTGGAACCTTTGACTCATTCCTACGATAATGTAGTTTTATTTCCCAAAACGGCCGCTTCCTACGAGAAGCAGATGACCCAGCTGCTGGAGCAGGAGCGCTATGAAGAGGCGGTCCGCCTGCTTCGTTATCTTCTGCAGTTCGCCAGGGACGACGCGGAGAAACAAGCCCAGTGGAGAGCTCTTCTGCAGTGGCTGGAAACGATGTTCCCGGAAACTCTGTACGACGATGCCGTCATGCAGGAGGGCGGTGAGGAGGAGGAATTTACCGAGGAAGACCTTAAGCGCCAGTCGGTGGCCGGGAAGTCCGCGGAAGGCCGGCAGTATGTCGGGCGTCTGCTGGACATGCTTGAGGACGGTACGGATATGGAGCGTCAGATGATCGCTCTGGAGCAGCTTGCTTTTGCGGAGGACGACCGGATCGACGAGTTTGTAAAAGAGTGGCTCCATACGGCCCCGAGCCATCCGTTCGTCCAGTTCAGAGCCCTGCAGATGCTGAAGCAGCGGGGAGGCAAAGGCCCTGTCGTGCTTGCGCGCGCGCAGAACAAAATGGTGCTCCGCATCGAGGATACGCCCCTGAAGCTCGAAGAATTTCCGGACCGGATACGCGAAATGGTATACCGGGTTCAGCAGATCAGCGAGTCGGAGCAGCCGGACTTCGGTTTTTTCGCCGAGCAGACCTGGCTGGAATTTCTCAAAACGGTGTACGGCACGGAATTGTACACGTCCATGAGCAGCTGCCGGGAAGAAGAGGTGGACGTCTGGGCGAGCGCTTTGCATACCGTTCTTCACGAATCTTTATTCGGGAGCGCGGACAGGGAGCATCTGCGGGAGCAGTACGGAATCACCGCTTCCATGCTGCAGGCGTGGGGCGAAGCTTACGCTTGTCTGCAATCTTTTATCCAGGCTTTGTACACGGGCGGCTAAAATAAAGCCATTCCAGTCATTCGCTTGAAAAAGCAAGGGTTTGTGGTATACTAGAATGGTTATAATGGCCACTAAAAGGCTTACGAGCTTAATTATGAGGTCAGAACGTGAAAAAATACTTGTCAGGGTACATTTTTGGAGGGGAAAGCATAAAATGAAAGCAAGCTGGGAAAAAATAGAGAAGAACACTGCAGTTCTTGATATCGAAGTGGAAGCGGAGCAAGTTGCCGACGCTCTCGACAGAGCTTTTAAGAAAGTCGTAGCCAAAGTAAACGTTCCGGGATTCCGTAAAGGTAAAGTACCGCGGTCCATCTTTGAAAAGCGCTTCGGCATCGAAAGCCTGTACCAGGATGCGCTGGACATCATTCTGCCGGAAGCTTACATGCAGGCCGTTCAAGAAACGGGCATCGAGCCTGTTGACCGTCCTGAAGTGGACGTTGAACAATTCGGCAAAGGCCAAGCTCTGAAATTCAAAGCGAAAGTAGCCGTGAAGCCGGAAGTGGAACTCGGCGACTACAAAGGCATCGCGATTCCTGCAGCGGACAGCGCGGTAACTCCGAAGGAAATCGACGAAGAGCTGGAACGCCTGCAGCAAAGACACGCCGAGCTTGTCGTGGTTGAAGAAGGCGCGGCGGCAAACGGCGACATCACGATCATCGACTTCGAAGGTTTCGTGAACGGCGAAGCGTTTGAAGGCGGCAAAGCGGAGAAGTACTCCCTTGAGCTGGGCTCCAACAGCTTCATCCCTGGTTTCGAAGAGCAAATCGTCGGCATGACCAAGGACGAAGAGAAGGACATCGAAGTGACATTCCCGGAAGAATACCACTCCGAGCAGCTTAAAGGTCAAGCGGCTACTTTCAAAGTGAAGCTGCACGACATCAAGCGCAAAAACCTTCCTGAGCTTGACGACGAGTTCGCTAAAGACGTAAGTGAATTCGACACGCTCGAAGAGTACAAGCAGGACATCGCGAAGAACCTGGAAGAGAAGAAGAAGCAGGATGCTGAAGTTCAGCGCGAAACAGCTGTGGTCGAGAAGGCCGCTGCCAACGCGAACGTTGAAATTCCGGCTTCCATGATCGAAACCGAACTCGACCAAATGGTAAGTGAATTCGAAAGACGTCTGCGCATGCAGGGCATGACGCTGGATCTGTACTTCCAATTCTCCGGCCAGAACGTGGACGTGCTGAAATCTCAAATGAGAGAAGACGCCGATAAACGCGTTCGCAACAACCTGGTTCTCGAAGCGATCGCGATCGCAGAGAAAATCGAAGCGACGGACGAAGACGTGAACGCCGAGCTGGACCGTCTTGCCGAGCAGTACCAGAAATCCGTTGAAGAGCTTCGCTCGATCTTCGAAGCTAACGGCAGCCTGGAAGGCATCAAACAGGATCTGGCTGTTCGCAAAACCGTAGACTTCCTGCTCGCCAACAGCACGGAAGAGAAAGAAAAGCCGGCTAAGAAAGAATCGAAAGCTAAAAAAGCAGCGAAAGAGGAAGCCAAAGAAGAAGAAGCGGCCGAGTAATCGCTTCGCCTTCCCAGGCACTGCACGATCCCGACAAAAGCTGTATAATAGGACACATACAAAGGCACGTAATCCAAAGCGTGCCTTTGTTTTACCCGAAAACAGCCGCGGAAGCGATATTTAGCGGGATTTATCCTAAAAATGACTTTACCTTTTAAACATGGTAAAATGAAAAGTAAGTACCCGCAAAGGAGTTGGTCCAATGAGTCTTATCCCTATGGTTGTGGAGCAAGAAGCCCGTGGTGAGCGTTCCTACGACATCTATTCTCGTCTGCTCAAAGACCGTATTATCTTTATCGGCAGCGCGATTGATGATGATGTGGCTAACCTTGTCATTGCCCAACTGCTGTTTTTACAGTCCCAGGACGCAGAGAAAGACATTCACGTATACATTAATTCTCCGGGTGGCTCGGTAACGGCCGGACTCGGAATTTACGATACGATGCAGCACATCAAGCCGGACGTGTCGACGATTTGCGTAGGCATGGCAGCGAGCATGGGTTCCCTGCTTCTGACGGCCGGTGCACCCGGTAAGCGTTTTGCCTTGCCGAATAGCGAGGTTATGATCCATCAGCCGCTGGGCGGTGTCCGGGGGCAGGCGTCGGACATCAAAATTCACGCCGACTGGATCATCAAAACGAAGCAGAAGCTGAATAATATCTATGTGAAGCATACCGGCCAGCCGTATGATAAAATAGATCGCGATACAGATCGCGATAACTTTATGAGCGCGGAAGATGCGAAGGCGTACGGATTGATCGACGAAGTCATCACTCGAAGCGACCTGAAATCTTAAAGGAGTGATCCAATGTTTAAATTCAACGATGAAAAAGGTCAGTTGAAATGTTCTTTCTGCGGAAAGTCCCAAGATCAAGTCCGTAAACTCGTTGCGGGTCCAGGCGTTTATATCTGCGACGAGTGCATTGAATTGTGCACGGAAATCGTGGAAGAGGAGCTCGGGCACGAGGAAGAGCTGGATCTCAAAGACATTCCGAAGCCGAAAGACATTTGCGGTATTCTCGATCAATATGTAATCGGCCAGGATCAGGCGAAGAAATCCCTGTCCGTTGCCGTTTACAATCACTATAAGCGGATCAACTCCCAAAGCAAGCTGGAAGACGTGGAACTGCAGAAGAGTAACATCATTCTTGTAGGTCCTACGGGAAGCGGGAAAACCCTTCTTGCCCAGACGCTTGCCAAAATTCTCAACGTTCCTTTCGCCATCGCCGATGCGACTTCCCTTACGGAAGCCGGCTACGTGGGCGAGGATGTCGAGAACATTCTCTTGAAGCTGATCCAAGCAGCCGACTACGATGTGGAGAAAGCCGAACGCGGCATTATCTACATCGATGAGATCGATAAAGTAGCCCGCAAGTCCGAGAACCCGTCGATTACACGCGACGTGTCCGGCGAAGGCGTACAGCAGGCCCTTCTGAAAATTCTGGAAGGTACGGTCGCTTCCGTACCGCCGCAAGGCGGACGCAAGCATCCGCATCAGGAATTTATCCAGATCGATACGACGAACATCCTGTTCATCTGCGGCGGCGCGTTTGACGGCCTGGAACAAATCATCAAACGCAGAATCGGGAAGAAAGTCATCGGCTTCAGCTCCGATGGTCTGAAAACCGATTTGAAGCCAGGCGAGTACCTCTCCATGGTACTGCCGGAAGACCTGCTGAAATTCGGACTTATTCCGGAGTTCGTAGGACGTCTGCCGGTTGTCTCCACGCTGGAACCGCTGGACGAAGCCGCTCTCGTTCGTATTCTCACCGAACCGAAGAACGCCCTCGTGAAGCAGTATCAGAAGATGCTGGACATGGATAACGTCAAGCTGGAATTCGATGCGGAATCGCTGGATGCTATCGCTAAAGAAGCCATTAAGCGTAACACCGGCGCCCGCGGTCTTCGTGCTATCATTGAAAGCATTATGCTTGATGTGATGTTCGACGTGCCGTCCCGCACGGATGTAACGAACTGCACCGTTACGAAAGATACGGTTCAGGACAAATTGACCCCTATTCTTTCCTCTGAGGAAGGTCAGGATGTCAACAAGAAGAAAGAAGAAAGCGCCTGATCTCGGTTGAGATAGGAGCTCATACTATAGAGTAACCGACAGCCTCCAAGCTGCCCGGCCTTGGCTGCCCGCTTCATCATTTGAGGCCGGTGCGGCTTTTGCCGGTGCGGCGCGGAGGATGTTTGGTTCATGGGAGAGAAGACACGTATGTTTCACAGAAAAGATACGAGACCGGTTCGTGTCGGAGATTTAACGATCGGCGGCAGCGACGAGGTTATCATTCAAAGTATGTGTACGACGAAAACGGCGGACGTCAAAGCGACTGTAGCCGAAATCCACCGGCTGGAAGAAGCCGGCTGCCAGCTCGTTCGTGTGACCGTCAACAATATGGAAGCGGCGGACGCCGTCAAGGAAATCAAGAAGCAGATTAACATTCCGCTTGTATCCGATATCCATTTCGATCATCGCCTCGCACTGGCGGCCATTGAGAACGGCATCGACAAAGTCCGGATCAACCCGGGTAACATCGGCCGCCGTTCGAAAGTCGAAGCCGTTGTGAAGGCTTGTAAAGAGCGGGGAATTCCGATTAGGATCGGCGTAAACGCGGGTTCTTTGGAAAACCACCTTTTGGAGAAGTACGGATATCCGACGCCTGAAGCGATGGTGGAAAGCGCCTTGTTCCATATCGGCATTTTGGAAGAGCTTGATTTCCACGACATTATCGTGTCCCTGAAGGCGTCCGATGTGCCGATGGCTATCGCCGCGTATACCCAGGCTGCTCAGGCATTTAATTACCCGCTTCACCTCGGCATTACCGAAGCCGGAACACTGTTCTCCGGGACGGTGAAGAGCGCTGCGGGGCTCGGTGCGCTGCTTAGCATGGGCATCGGCTCCACGATGCGGATCTCGCTCAGCGCGGATCCGGTCGAGGAAGTGAAAGTCGCCCGCGAGCTGCTTAAAACGTTCGGCCTCATTACCAATGCGGCGACGCTTATTTCGTGTCCGACCTGCGGACGCCTGGACATCGACCTCTTTTCCATTGCGAACGAAGTCGAGGCCTACATTGCCAACCTCAAGGTGCCGATTAAAGTTTCCGTACTAGGCTGCGCCGTGAACGGACCGGGCGAAGCCCGCGAAGCCGATATCGGAATCGCCGGAGCGAGAGGAGAGGGCTTGCTTTTCCGCTACGGAGAGATGGTCCGCAAGGTACCGGAAGCCGAGCTTCTGAACGAGCTGAAGAAAGAAATCGACATCATTGTCCACGAATTCAACCGTACGGGTGAAATTCCGGGACGCCGCCAGCATCAAGAACGTATCGAGCTCGCTCAAAAGCAAGCTCAAGCTCAGCATTCCTGATGCATAAAGGATTCCCCGGCTAAGGCTGGGTTCAGCCAACCGGCATACTCCGCTTATAAAATCAAAAGTCACGATCCCCTAAGGATCGTGACTTTTTTTGTTGGAGCTTAATCCTGCAAGTTACCGGGGGGACTTTTGTCCTTCACAAAAAATTGGTTTCTCCTGAAGGCGAAGCGGGCTGTCCGTCATTTTGCCGGTGCGGAACCGTTGTTCTGGCTGCTGCCGGGCGCGGGGCCTAAATCTCCATGGGCGATATAAGCGGCAACGGCATCCCGGATCGCCGCTGCGATTTTTTGCTGGCCTTCGGCGCTCGTCATCCGTGCCCGGTCATCCGCATTTGTGATAAACCCGATCTCCACGATGACCGACGGGCTCTGGGCTCTTTTCAGAAGGTAATATGTTTTACCAAGGATGGGGAGATGCCGGGTTCCAGAAATGGCGTTCAACCGTTCTTGGATCTGAGTGGCAAGAAAAAGGGAACCGGCCCTGTTTTGATGCAGCACATAGGGGCCTTTTTTGGAACGGCTGAACGAAGAATTCACATGAAGCGAAATGAGCAGCTTCGGTTTAAGGTCGTTGGCCATCTGCATCCGCTGGGCAAGGTCCCGGATATGACGGCTGCGGTTATTAAGCCATTTGTTGTCGTCGCTTAGAGCGTAGTCCTTGTCTCTGTTCAAAACGACCCGATAGCCGGCTTCCGTCAGCAGCTGATAAGTCTGTTTGGCTACGGCCAGGTTAATGTCTTTTTCGAGCAGATCGCCGTGAACGGCCCCGCCGTCAATGCCTCCGTGTCCGACATCAATCAGCACATCGGGCGGATTTATATGGCTGTTGGTCCTGGAAGCGGATTTGGGAGGCTGCGCGTTGAGTGGGGAGTCGGGTGTCGTCGCCGGTTCCATTATATCGGGCAGCGATTCCGCATGGGCTTTTCCCGTAGTAAGCGATTTTTTGGCGTCGGCTGCAAGATTGGATGCCTGCAAGGCGGTACCGCTGGTATGAGGTTTGGTTTCGGCAAGCCGGTTTTGTGTTCCGCAAGCCACGGCAAGCAAAGAAAGGCCGGTTATGCAAGCGGCCAGACAAGAGCCCGTTACTAAGCGTTTGGTAAACATCCGGTCCATCCTTTCCGGAGAAGGTTAACCGTAGTTTTCTACGACGGCCGTCCTCTCATTCATGATTAGCCGAGAAAACATTTGGACGGCATGATTATTCCTTCACAGGAGGGGAATACTGCCATGTATGAGATCGGACCGGAAAGGACTGAAGATAAAATGGATATGAGCTTTAGTATGATTTTAATGTTGATTCAGGTGTTTTTTGCAGTTGTCATCGGGATGTACTTCTGGAATTTGCTGCGCAACCAGCAGACCAACCGGTCTGCCATCGATAGAGAATCAAAGAAAGAGCTGGAGAAGCTGAGAAAACTCCGATCCGTTTCGCTGACCAAGCCTCTGGCGGAAAAAACGCGGCCTTCCAGTATGCAGGATATCGTCGGGCAGAAGGAAGGGCTTAAGGCGTTAAAAGCCGCTCTGTGCGGTCCCAATCCCCAGCATGTGCTCATATACGGCCCTCCGGGTGTAGGGAAGACGGCCGCGGCTAGGGTCGTCCTGGAAGAAGCGAAGAAAAATCCGCAATCGCCTTTTCGCAATGAAGCGAAATTTACGGAAATCGACGCAACCACGGCCCGTTTCGACGAGCGGGGTATTGCCGATCCGCTGATCGGCTCCGTTCACGACCCCATTTACCAAGGCGCCGGTGCAATGGGCGTTGCCGGAATTCCGCAGCCGAAGCCGGGTGCCGTTACGAAAGCTCACGGCGGTATCCTGTTCATTGATGAAATCGGGGAACTGCATCCGATTCAGATGAATAAATTGCTCAAGGTGCTGGAAGACCGCAAAGTGTTTCTGGAAAGCGCCTATTACAATTCGGAAGACAACAACATTCCGAACTTTATCCATGATATTTTTCAGAACGGGTTGCCTGCGGACTTTCGTCTCGTCGGCGCGACGACGCGCACGCCGAATGAAATTCCTCCGGCCATCCGTTCCCGCTGTATGGAAATCTTCTTCCGTCCGCTCTTACCGGAGGAAATCGGCGAGATTGCGGCCAATGCGCTGGCCAAAATCGGGTTCCCGGCGAACGAATCCGCCATCGATGTCGTCAAACGCTATGCGACCAACGGCCGTGAAGCGGTCAATGTGATTCAGCTGGCGGCCGGACTCGCTCTGACGGATAAGCGCGAAGAAGTGACCGCGGCGGATATCGAGTGGGTCGTCAACAGTTCCCAGATCCAGCCCCGACCGGAACGCAAAATCCCTTCGGAGCCGCAGGTCGGCTTTGTAAACGGGCTTGCGGTATACGGTCCGAATTTGGGCACGCTATTGGAGCTGGAAGTTATCGCAATCCCCGCCGCCCGTCCGGGAAGCGGTTCGTTCAACATCACCGGGGTCGTCGACGAGGAAGAGATGGGCGGCGGTTCCCGCACGCTGCGCCGCAAAAGCATGGCCCGCGGGTCCGTAGAGAATGTGCTGACGGTTCTGAAGCGCATGGGGCTGCGCACATCGGACTATGACCTGCACATTAATTTCCCCGGCGGTACGCCGATTGACGGACCGTCCGCGGGAATCGCCATGGCAACGGCAATCGCATCGGCCCTTCACCAGATACCCGTGGACAACAAGCTCGCCATGACCGGCGAGATGAGCATACACGGGAAAGTGAAGCCGGTCGGCGGCGTTGTCGCCAAGGTGGAGGCCGCCTTCCAGGCGGGTGCGACGCGCGTGCTTATTCCGAAGGAAAACTGGCAGGAGCTTTTCGCGGATCTGCCCGGTGTCGAAGTTATCGCGGTGGAATCGGTCGAAGAAGTGCTTTCGCTTGCCCTCGGCCTCCAGATCGCCAGCAATGTCATTCCGATGCCTGCGGCGGGTGAGCAGATGATGCCGGGCACGATGCCGTTCCTGCATGCGGGGCCGACCGATGGATCGGAATCCGCCAAATCGTAACATTTCCGTCTCCGGGCAGAAGCGGCTTTCGGCAGGGAGAAATTCCTTTCCGGGGGCCGTTTTGTGCCCAATTGGTGTTTTGCAGACAATTTTGTTAAAATGTTATCTACAGCATTAGCCCACCAGTAAAAAAGTGGAGGTGTCGGAACATGGGGCCTAATAAAACGCGGATACGCCGCCTGCCGTTATTGCCTCTCAGGGGACTGCTCGTATATCCGAGCATGGTACTGCATCTGGACGTAGGCCGGGAGAAGTCGGTCAAAGCCTTGGAAAAAGCAATGATCGAAGACAGTATGATCCTGCTCTGTTCCCAGGCCGAAGTGAATATAGAAGAACCTGCCAAGGAAGATATTTACCGGGTGGGGACCATTTCGAAAGTGCGTCAAATGCTCAAGCTTCCGAACGGAACGGTTCGCGTGCTGGTAGAAGGAGTCGTGAGGGCGGAAATTGCCGAGTATATCGCCAACGACGAGTTTTACGAAGTCAACGCGAAAGAGCTTCCCGAAGAAGAAGTGAACGACGCCGAAATCGACGCACTGATGCGTACGGTGCTCAATCAGTTCGAGCACTATATTACGCTGTCCAAAAAAGTAACGCCGGAAACATTGGCTGCGGTATCCGATATTGATGAGCCGGGGCGACTTGCCGATGTCATCTGCAGCCATCTTTCCCTTAAAATCAAAGACAAGCAGGACATTCTCGAAACGGTGGACGTGCGAAGCCGTCTGGAGAAGCTGCTTAGTATTTTGAACAACGAGCGCGAAGTGCTGGAACTGGAACGCAAAATCAGCCAGCGCGTGAAGAAGCAGATGGAGAAGACACAGAAGGAATACTATCTGCGGGAACAGATGAAGGCGATTCAGAAGGAACTCGGCGATAAAGAGGGCCGGGCCGGAGAGATCGAAGAACTCCGCAGCCAGCTTGCCGCTTCGGAAGTGCCTGAGAACGTTCAGGAAAAAATCGAGAAGGAAATCGACCGTCTCGAGAAGATGCCTTCCACATCAGCGGAAGGAAGCGTTATCCGCAATTATATCGATTGGCTGCTTGCTCTCCCGTGGACGAAGAAGACGGAAGACGATCTGGATATCCATAAAGCGGAAGAAATTTTGAACGCCGATCATTACGGACTGGAAAAACCGAAAGAACGCGTGCTGGAATATTTGGCCGTTCAGAAGCTGGTCAAGAAGCTGAAAGGGCCTATCCTCTGTCTCTCGGGTCCTCCGGGAGTAGGTAAAACGTCCATCGCCCGTTCGATCGCGAAATCGATGAACCGCGAGTTCGTCCGTATCTCGCTCGGCGGGGTACGGGACGAGGCCGAAATCCGCGGCCACCGCCGCACGTATGTCGGAGCTATGCCGGGGCGCATTATTCAGGCCATGAAGACGGCGGGCAGTGTGAATCCGGTGTTCCTGCTCGATGAAATCGACAAAATGGCGATGGATTTCCGCGGAGACCCGGCTGCCGCGCTTCTTGAAGTGCTGGACCCGGAACAGAACAACACGTTCAGCGACCACTTCATCGAAGTGCCGTTCGATCTCTCTAACGTGATGTTCATTACGACGGCCAACGCGCTGCACAACATTCCGCGGCCTCTGCTCGACCGGATGGAAGTTCTGTACCTTCCGGGCTACACGGAAATCGAGAAGCTTGAAATCGCCGACAGCTACCTGCTGCCGAAGCAGAAGCGCGATCACGGGCTCGAAGACGGCCAGATGGTGATGAACCGCGATGCTCTTCTTCAGGTGATCCGCGAATATACCCGTGAAGCGGGCGTCCGCAATCTGGAACAGCAGCTTGCCGCGATCTGCCGCAAGACCGCCAAGAAGATCGTCTCCGATCCCGGCCGGACGGTCGAGGTTACGGTGGACACCGTGAAAGACGACCTCGGTCCGCCCAAATTCCGCTATAATATGGCGGAGGAGCAGGATCAGATCGGTGCGGTCACGGGTCTGGCCTGGACGGAAGTGGGCGGCGATACGCTGGTCATCGAAGTCACGGTCATGCCGGGCAGCGGCAAACTGACGCTGACGGGCAAGCTCGGCGACGTGATGAAGGAATCCGCCCAGGCGGCATTCAGCTACACCCGCTCGAGAGCGGAGCAGCTCAAGATCGCGCCGGATTTCCATGAAAAGAATGACATTCATATTCATATTCCGGAAGGCGCGATCCCCAAAGACGGACCGTCGGCAGGGATTACGATGGGAACGGCGCTGATCTCCGCGCTGACGAACATCCCCGTGTCCAGCCAGGTGGCGATGACCGGCGAGATTACGCTGCGCGGCCGCGTCCTTCCTATCGGAGGACTGAAGGAGAAGGCGCTGGCCGCACATCGTGCGGGAATCCGCACCATCCTTCTGCCGAAGGACAACGAGAAAGACATCCGGGATATTCCCGAAAGCGTCCGTAACGATCTTACGTTTATTCCGGTCGCTCATATGGACCAGGTACTGGAACACGCGCTCGTCAAGGAAGTGGATCTGAAGGCTTAAGCCGGTCGGAGATCTTCCTGTCTTCCAAGCGGAGACCGGGCGCATATCGATGAAAAGAGTGTGAAACATGAAGGTCAACCAGGCTGAATTTATTATCAGTGCGGTGGGACCGGGACAATACCCTGAGGATGCCTTGCCGGAGATTGCTTTGGCAGGGCGTTCCAACGTGGGTAAGTCTTCGCTCATCAACCGCATGATTTCCCGTAAAAATCTGGCCAGGACAAGTTCCCAGCCGGGCAAAACGCAAACCCTCAATTATTACCGCATTAATGACGACTTATATTTCGTCGATCTTCCCGGTTACGGCTATGCCAAAGTTTCCAAAACGAAACGTGCCGAATGGGGCAAGTTTATCGAAAATTACTTGCTGAAGCGGGAACCGCTTAAAGCGGTTATGCAGCTGGTCGACCTGCGTCACCCGCCGTCCAAGGACGACCAGGCCATGTATACCTGGCTGAAGCATATGGATGTGCCGGTAATTGTCGTTGCGACCAAAGCGGACAAGGTGCCCAAAGGCAAATGGCAGAAGCACGCCAAGATCATCAAGGACGATCTGGAGTTTGACCGTTCGGGTCCCTTCATTATTTTCTCGTCGGAAACGGGAATGGGGAAGGACGAGCTGTGGGAGATTCTGGAGTCCGCGATCGGTTGGGGACAGCCGCAGCCGGATAGCGAAGCTTTGCCGGAATCGGCTCCTTCTGAATAATATCCGCCGTCTACCGTTAGCTTGCGGGCTGCAGGGCGGGAACCGTCTCTTTACGGAGACGGTTTTTTGCTGTCTGCGGAAAGGGGAAAAGAAGGGGAAGCAATCTCTTGACGAAGAGGAGTAAATCTTGTATTCTTTATTTAGACATTTATCTAAATATCTAATTAAGATTAATAAAGGGTGTGCATCGACCGTGAACCAGACTACTGATTTAAAGCGGCTTCAGGATCACCACATCCGTTTGTCCCAGCTGATGTCTCCGCTCTACCTCCTGATACCGCTCGTCTTCTGGGCGTTTTTCGACTATCAGGGAGTGGGCGTAACCGTAAAACCGGTCCTGCTGGGCGCAGCGGGCTGGATAGCGGCTCTCGCTCTCAGAGGGCCGGTAAGTCTTCTTGCAGCCCGCATGCCCGGAGAAAGAGGGCGCCTGCTTCTCGTATCGTCATCCGGACCCTTGGAAGAACTCGTCCGCCTGGTTACGCTGCTCGCAGCGGGTTTGACGATCGGCTCCGCGGCTTCGATAGGCATTGGCTGGGCCGCTATCGAGATTGTGTATACGCTCGTAACCCTTTTCGCGGTAGCCTCCCTCTCCAAACGCACGGATGAGAAAGCGATGCAGGCCAAAGCCATGCTGGAGGCGCAGGGGACGTACGGGGCCCATCCGGCATGGGGGCTCATCGAGCGGGTCTTCGCCAGCGCTTACCACATCGGCGCTGCCTTGTGCATAGCCCGTTATCCCTGGTCGGCCGTGATTCTGATTCCGCTTCATTCCCTGCTCAACCTGGCCGTACTGGCAGCCGCCAAAAAATCGCTGGCTCAGGCCGAAGCCATCGCCGCTTTTGTCGGAACGACGGTACTTGCGATCGGCTGGCAGCTCTACCTGTAACCCGAAGGCTGCCGCGGCATGATATCTGCCGTTTTCCAATCAGAATTCAAACAAGTTTTTCATGAGGAGGTGAGGGTGGTGAACGATACCTTTAAAGCCCTGTCGGACCCGACGCGGAGACAAATCCTGAAACTGTTGAAAGAAAAGGATTTATCCGCGGGCGAAATCGCCGACCATTTTCAAATGTCCAAACCGAGCATCTCCCATCACCTGAGCGTCATGAAGCAGGCTAAGCTGGTGCTCGACGAACGCAAAGGCCAAAGCATCATCTATTCGCTGAACACGACCGTTATCCAGGATGCACTCGGATGGCTGATGGATTTTACGCATAAAGACGAAGGAGGAAATCAACATGACAAACGCGATTCGTAAAAAGGCACGCTGGACGTGGAAAGACACCTTGCTGCTTATCATTGCCGCCGCGCCCATTCTCTACGCTATAGGGGTCTACGGCAAATTGCCCGAGCTAATGGCAGTCCACTTCGGAACGGGCGGGGAAGCCAACGGCTATCAGAGCAAAGACTCCTTCCTCATTCTGATGTCTGTGCTAAATCTGGCTCTGCCTCTGCTGATGAAGTGGCCCCCGTCTCTCGATCCGAAACGGAATAATTACGAAAAATTCCAAGGGTTTTACGATCTTCTCCGAATTTTAATGACCGTTTTATTAAGCGGTGTCTTTTTCATTATAATCCTGACCAATCTTGGATACGATGTACCCATCAACTTCTGGGTTCCGCTTGGCGTCGGCGCTCTTTGGATGGTGATCGGCAACTATATGGGACGCGCGCGCCCCAACTATACGTTCGGAATCCGGACTCCCTGGACGCTGGCCGACGAGGAAGTATGGCGCCGGACCCACCGCATGGCGGGTCCCATCTGGATGCTGGCGGGAATCGTGTTTATCGGAGTGTCGCTGTTTCCGTCGGTCGTTCCCGCCTGGTTCGGAATTGTCGTTATTTTGCTGAGCGTGCTCGTCCCGACCTTGTATTCGTTCATCAAATACCGGCAGCGAAAAAATTAAATTTTCACCAAAGGTTAATAAGTAGCAAGCGCGGATTCCGCGCTTTTTTTGTTTAATCGGAAGCATGAACGGGTAAAAAGCCGTATGGAAGACTATTTTGAGATGTGTGCATGGAAAGCGATGAGTTTTCAAGGCAATTGGAGACTTTACGGTGCTGATAGCCATTTTTTTCAGGCAGGAGAGCGTTTTTTCCGGTTTTCGCCGGATTTTCATGCATCGTACGCAGGAATATTAAGTCTTGATGTAGTATAATATGAAGTAGGCAAGATCAAAGGCGTTGAAAAAATAGAATTGAGGGATTTCCATGGCACAGAGGTTAGCGACTGAATATGTCAAAACCCGCCTGCAATTAACGGAAGCCGAAATGTCCAAATTTGTCCAAATGTTTGCCGATCAGCAAATCACAGCTCAGGTCAAAGTCATCGAGAACGGAAACCAGGAGTTTGTCTTTCAGGAAGAAGCGGGAGAAGAGATCGTTCTTTCGTTTGAACGCGTCGGTAAGCAGTATATTAGCTCGGGATCCTGCCGTGTAACGAGTCTGCGTTTGACTAATCTTATGCGCAAGGCGATAGCCGAATTCAAAGGTTCAGCCATCGTTAAGCGGATATACGCTACGTTTGTGATGATGTATACCTACGAGAACGGGAAAGTCGTCAAAATCGTCGAGATCAAAGGACAGCATACGAACGTCGTCTATGAGTATCACGATACGCTCGGCCAACTGGAGAACCTTTTCCGCCGGACGGAGATCGAAAGGGAAATCGGCATGATCCAGGATCAGATCAACCATCTGCTGGATATGCGCAACGAAGTTCCCTGCCCTTCGCTCAAGCGTGATATCGACGACCGACTGAAAATGCTGACCCGCCGTTTGTTCGTACTCGAAGCGTAGGATTTGCTCAAACCCGGCAGTAGGCATATTATTTTACGTGCAAGTTAAGCTCTATATACAGAAGCGAAGAGCCTGTCCGCAGGCTCTTTTTTTATTTTTTTGTGAAGAGAAAAAAAATGGATTCGTCCGACCCGCTTTGGCAGACACGAAGCGGCGTACCGTTACATAGTGTATTACGGACAGAATCGCAAGCAGAGCATTCCGAAAATGAATCTTGCGAATGTGAAAAAAACTATTGCATTTCTGTTCAATAGATGTTATTTTTAATTTCGTTGAAAACAATATAGGAACCAGGATTCACTCAGGACATTGAATGTTGCGAGAGATTATTCCCTCGGGAAGTGAATGACGTAGGTCCTAGCGGATGAAATGCGAGAACAATTTTATTCCTAGGAAGGGGGAACCGGAAGATGGAATATTCAACTTTCGGAAGACACGTTGCTGTAGATACTTGGGGAGTAGATTTTGAACTTTTGAACAATGCAGAGTGGCTGCAAGCCCAAATGGTAGACGCAGCTGAAGCGTGTGGAGCAACGGTCATGTCTGTTCAGTCCAAGCAATTTGAGCCACAAGGTGCCACAGTACTAGTACTGCTGTCTGAGAGTCATCTTTCCATTCATACGTATCCTGAGAGAGGTTTTGCCGCGCTGGATTGCTACACTTGCGGTGAAACGGTAGATCCTCAATTGGCTATCGACCACATGATCTCGCTGCTTAAGCCGGAGAAGGTCTATGCCAAGAAACTGGTTCGCGGAATGGGCGAGTTTGAAGTCGAAACGCCGGAAATCAAGCAAGCCGTATTGGCTAAGTAAGTTCGTTGTTTTAGTATACAAGATAAGCGTTTATATAAGTAAGGTAACCACGGAGTCCGCATTCCGTGGTTATTTGTTTGTCAGGCCTCTCATACAATGGTACGGGTCTTCTTAACCGGGACCCGGAAGGAGAGAGGTGCCGTGCGAAGCCAAATCAAATCGAAGCTCATCCTGTTTGCGCTGGCAGCCGGGCTGGTTGCCTGGCCGCTTACCGGCTTATATGGCTATGTGACGAAAGGCTCGGATAAGCCGGATGCGGAGCGTCTTTTGTTCCAGGTTTCTTTGTTCCAGATCGAGCTGCTGAACCGTTTTCTGCAGGATGCCGCACGTTCGGCCGATACGCGGGAACTCGATTCGCTTAAACAGGCGCTGTACACGGCCAGTTATACGCACGAGAGACTCGTACTTGCGGAAGGGAGCGAGAAGCTGCATACGCTGGGCAGTTTGCCTCAACTGATGCAATACATACTGAGGCTGCAAATAGGCGGAGAGCGCGCCCTGAAAGCGGATGAGCAGGGTGTCCTGCAGGAATCCGCCAAGCTCTACGGGCAGCTTTACGAGGCCTACGGGAAGCTTATGACCTCCTCGGGGAGCGTCGTTACTTCGCAAAGCGAAGCCGTGTCGAAAAATGATGAAGCATTAAGAGAACTGCTTGAAAAAAAGCTGCTCCAATAATCGGTATATCTACAAGAAACATAGACCACACTAGGCATAGCGGCTTCCGGCAGCATTCAAAATTTAGTCAAAATATTTGTCGGTTACGACGGTCGGCTATGTTATAATAATTATTGTTAGCTGCAAAGAAAGGTAGGTGTGCCCCATGCATATTGTCGTCGTCGGATTAAATTACCGGACAGCTCCCGTCGCGATTCGCGAGAAGTTTACTTTTACGCAGGAAGAGTTGTCGCAAGCGCTCGTGGAGCTGAGGCAGACAAAAAGCATACTGGAATGTGTTGTCGTGGCCACTTGCAACCGTACTGAAATCTACGCCGTGGTCGATCGTGTACACATTTGCGGGCACTACATTCGCAAGTTTATGGAAGAGTGGTTTGAGATTCCGCGGACGGAATTCAATAACCATCTGTATATATATGAACATGACCGGGCCATTGAGCATTTGTTCCGTGTCGCAAGCGGTCTTGACTCGATGATTATCGGCGAAACGCAGATTTTGGGGCAAGTGAAGGACGCATTTTTGGAAGCCCAGCGCCTTGGAGCCACGGGCACGATATTTAATACGCTGTTCAAACAGGCCGTAACGATGGCCAAGCGCGCTCACTCGGAGACTTCGATCGGAGAAAACCCGGTTTCCGTCAGCTATGCCGCCGTTGAGCTGGGCAAGCGGATTTTCGGAAGCTACGAGGGTAAGAAAATTCTGATCGTGGGCGCGGGCAAGATGAGCGAGCTGACGGTGAAGCACCTGTACGCAAGCGGCGCCGAACGGGTTGACGTCGTCAACCGCACATATGAGCGGGCTTTGGAGCTGGCCGGCAAGTTCAACGGCCACGCGTATCCGATGGAGCAGCTTTACGAACGGCTGGCCGAAGCGGATATCGTCATTTCGTCCACGGGATCGAGCGATTACGTGCTGACGAAGAAGCAGCTCCAATCCGTGCTGCCCAAGCGGAAGTCCCGTCCGTTATTTATGATGGACATTGCGGTTCCGCGCGACCTTGATCCGGACATCAGCGATCTTCCGGATGTTTTCCTGTACGACATCGACGATCTGGAGGCTATCGTGGACAGCCATCTCAAGGAACGGAAGAAAGAAGCTGTCAAAATCGAGGAAATGATCGGCGCCGAGATTGCGGCTTTCGACCAGTGGACGAAGACGCTCGGAGTGAGCCCGGTTATTCACGCGCTCCAGGCCAAAGCGAATATGGTGCATCAGGAAACGATGGAAAGCTTGTTCAAAAAGCTGCCGGACCTGGATGAGCGCGAGATGAAAGTGATCCGGAAATTAACCAAAAGCATTGTTAACCAGATGCTGAGAGACCCGATTCTGGCTATTAAAGAAATGGCTGCGGAGAAGAAGGGCGACGAGGCGCTTGAAATGTTTACTAAAATGTTCGCTTTAGAGGAACTTATGGCGGAGCAGGCACAAGCCGAAGCTTTGGAACAAACCAAAGCGGAAGCGGTCCAGACGGCTGCCCAGAAGCATGCCAAAGAAGAGCTGACCGGCGGTTTTACGATGCAGCCGGCGCTTGCACGCTCCTGATTCCCGGTTCTCCGAGATAGAGGAAGGAGAAATGCCGTGTTCACTCGCAGCTTTCTGTACGATGCGATAATTTATTTATATGCCCTGAGCCTGCTGTTTTACTTCTCTGATGTTGCGCGCGCGAATCGGAGTGCGAAACGGATGGGTACGGGGCTGCTTTCTTTTGTATGGGTTTTGCAGACGGCCTATCTGGGCTACAATTTATATGAACACCTGGGACGATGGGTGTTCTCCATGTTTGAGACACTCTTTTTATTTTCCTGGGTGCTCGTTACGGTATCGCTCATTATGAGCCGGTTTTTCCGGATTGAACTTGTGGTCTTTTTCGTCAATTTATTCGGGCTTGCCGTATTGGCCTTAAATTTCTTCAGCGATTCCAATGTCTCTCCCATGATTGATTCCTGGAACGTCAACGACGAGCTGCTGTTCATTCACGTATCTCTCGCTGTCGGCAGTTACGCGGCCTATACGATCTCAGCCATTTTCTCGGGCATGTATTTGTTCCTGCACCGTAAGCTAAAGCAGAAGAGCTGGACGAATACGATGAAAAGGCTCCCTTCCCTGGAAAAAATCGAACGTTACACGTATGTGAGCGTCGTTATCGGAACACCGCTGCTCATGCTGGCGCTGGCTCTGGGAGTCGTGTGGGTGCTTATCGAAAAGAACGTCAACGTGCTGTTCGACTCGAAAGTCATCAATTCGCTGCTGGTGCTTTGCGCGTACGGGTTCTACCTGTTCCAGCATCATTCGCTAAGCATGTCGGGTCCGAAGCTGGCGAAGTGGAATTTGGCGGCTTTTGTCATCGTGCTGCTGAATTTTATCCTCTCCAACGTGTTTTCCGGGTTTCATAACTGGCAGCAGACGGGGGTTGGAGGATGAAGGAATATCCGGCGATGCTGAGGCTCGAAGGCAAGCGCTGCCTCGTTGTAGGCGGCGGAGCCGTAGCCGAAAGAAAAATCGCTTCCCTGCTGGAAGCGGGCGCGCTCGTTACGGTGATCAGCCCTGAGGCTGCCGCGGCCGTCGAGAAATGGGCGGAAACCGGCCGGATAACCTGGCTCCGCGAGCGCTACGGAGAAGCGGGCTATTCTTACACAAAAGATAGAGAAGGTTCGGATAAGGACAGGCAGGGAACGGAGGCCTCCTTATATTCGGACCTCTCTCCATATCTTATTGTTTTTGCGGCGACGGACAATCCGCAGGTCAACGAGCGGGTTCGGGCCGATGCCGACAAGGCGGGTAAACTGGTCAGCGTGGCGGACAAGCCCGACAGCGGAAGTCTGGTCGTGCCGGCCGCGGTAAGGCGCGGCAAACTTACACTGGCCGTATCGACGTTCGGAGCAAGTCCCGCGCTGTCTGCTAAAATCGGCCGGGAGCTGCAGGAGAGGTACGGACCGGAGTACGAGATCTACCTCGACTTTCTGGCGGAGCTGAGAGAGCTCGCCCGCAGCCGGGTCGGCGATATGCCTCTGCGGCATGAGCTGCTCCGAGAGCTTCCGCACTGGCGTGTCCTGGACCGTGTCGCCGCCGGTACATACGAAGCGTGGAGAGCCTCTCTGCTGAGCAGGCTGCAGGCGGCGCAGGATTCGGAAGAGATTTTTGCCGCGATATGGATGGAAGCGGATCGGCAATAGAGCCGGCACCCGTTTACGGGACCGGCATTGGAATTAAGGTAACATCTTCATGGCTTCATAGAAGAAACGGAGGAATTACGTATGCGTACGATCGTTGTGGGCACCCGTCAGAGCGCACTGGCCCTCACTCAAACGAATCAGGTTATCGACGAATTAAAGGAACTGAGCCGGCAATACGGCATAGAATGCGAGTTTGAACTTCGCAAGATTGTGACTAAAGGGGACCGGATTCTGGACGTAACGCTGTCCAAGGTTGGAGGCAAAGGACTGTTTGTCAAAGAAATCGAGCAGGCGATGATGGACAAAGAAATCGACATTGCCGTACACAGCATGAAGGACATGCCGTTCGAGCTTCCCGAAGGGCTCATGGTCGGCGCGGTGCCTAAGCGCCAGGACCCGCGTGATGTGCTCATCACGAAAGGGGAGAAGTCGCTGGACGAGCTGCCCCAGGGCGCGCTCGTCGGCACGAGCTCGCTGCGGCGCTCCAGCCAGCTGCAGCACAGCCGCCCGGACCTGCGCATCCAGCCGGTCCGCGGCAACATCGATTCGAGGCTGCGCAAGCTCGAATCGGAAGGTTTCGATGCGATCGTACTGGCCGCTGCCGGTATGCACCGGATCGGCTGGCAGGATCGCATCAGCGCCTACGTTCCGCCCGAAGTGTGCGTGCCTGCCGTTGGGCAGGGCGCGCTGTGCATCGAATGCCGGGCGGACGACGAATTCGTCTTGAATCTGCTGAGCAAGATTCAAGATGACGATACGGCGCTCGCGGTCAGAGCCGAGCGCAGTTTCCTCGGCAGACTCAACGGAGGCTGCCAGGTGCCTCTCGGCGCCTACGCGACCGTTGAGCGTACCGGCGGCACGGAGCTGTCGCTGACGGCGATGGTCGGCTCGCCGGACGGTGCCGAGCTGCTGAAGGAAACGCTGCGGGGCAGCGATCCGGAAGCGCTCGGCAGAGAAGCCGCGGAGAAGCTTATCGCCCGCGGCGCGGACCGCATTCTGGCCGAAGCGTACGAGAGCGGCCAGATCGAATAGTTGTACGGCGGCTTAGCGAGTGGCGTCGGCGGGTGTATATCTGCCGGGCCGTATAGCTCCGTACGCGCGTGATTTAACCCCCGGCCGCCGTGGATATGACGTCTGCTGCGAGCTTGGTCGGCGCGGTTTTGCTACTACAAATAGAGGCCGTCTGAGAAATGCGGCGGCTTTTGCGGAATAGCGGCTTAGGGATAGAGGTACGAACAGCAATAGCGGGAGAAAGCTTCCGATTGAGAAGCGGCAGAAGGACCACGGGAGAAAGAAAAGGTGGCCTTCTCCCGCAAGGGGATGGAAGCAGCTGAGAGGGAGTGGGCGAGTGGAGAGAGGGAAAGTTTATTTAGTCGGCGCAGGACCCGGCGATCCGAAGTTAATTACGGTTCGGGGACTCCAGGCGATTGAGCGGGCCGACGTGATTGTCTACGACAGGCTGGCGAGCCCCAGGCTGCTCAAACACCGCAAACCGGATGCGGAGCTGGTGTTTGTAGGAAAGCTCCCGGATAAACATATGATGAAGCAGGAAGACATTAACCGTCTGCTCGTTGATCTGGCCCTCCAGGGCAAGATCGTGACCCGTCTGAAAGGCGGCGACCCGAGCGTATTCGGCCGTGTCGGGGAAGAAGCCGAGCTTCTGGCCGATCATGAAGTTCCGTTCGAAATCATTCCCGGTATTACTTCCGCCATAGCGGTTCCCGCTTATGCAGGCATCCCCGTCACACACCGGGATTTCACTTCTTCGGTCGCCATCGTAACCGGGCATGAATATCCGAACAAGACTTATACGAAGCTCGATTGGGAGCATCTGGCCAAAGGAATCGGCACGCTCGTGTTCCTGATGGGCGTAGCGAATCTGGAGCAGATCAGCGAGCAGCTGATCCGGTACGGAAAGCCTGCCGACCTGCCGGTCGCGCTGATCCGCTGGGGCACATGGACGGAGCAGCAGACGCTTATCGGCACGTTGTCCGACATCAGCGCCAAGGCGAAGGAAGCCGGTTTCAAGTCACCGGCCGTCATTATCATCGGCGAAGTGGTCAAACTGCGCGAGAAGCTGGCCTGGTTTGAGAAAAAGCCGCTGTTCGGCAAACGCGTGCTCGTTACGCGGGCGCGCAGCCAAGCCAGCGAGCTCGTTGCGATGATCGAGGAGCTTGGAGGGGAGCCGGTCGAATTTCCGGTGATCAAGCTCCAGCCGCCGAGCAGCCCGGATGCGCAGCGTCTGCTGGACGAAGCGCTCCGCGGACTCGCGGATTACAATTGGGTCGTGTTTACGAGCACGAACGGGGTGGAGTTCTTCTTCCGCCGCATGCGGGAGCTGCGCCTTGATATACGCGGTCTGGCCGGCGTGCGGATCGCGGCAGTCGGACCCAAGACCGCGGAAGCTCTGGAATCCCGGGGGCTGCTCGTCGAGACGCTTCCCGGGGAGTTCCATGCGGACGAGCTGCTTGCGGAGCTGGGAAAAGCGGTCCGCTCGGGAGAGCGCGCATTGCTGCCCACCGCGGACATCGCCCGCAACGCACTTCCACAGGGCTTGCGTTCGCTCGGTCTCGAAGTTAACGAAGTGGACGTTTACGAGAACGTACCCGAAGTCGAAGGCGGCGAAGACGTGGTCCGGCTGCTGGAGGAAGGGCAGGTTCACATCACGACGTTCACGAGCTCCTCGACGGTCACGAATCTGATCGGAGCGCTTCAGAAGCTCGGGGTCCAAGACCCCGTATCCCTGCTGAAAAACACGGAGATCGCCTGCATAGGTCCGAAGACGGAAGCGACGCTGGCTCATTACGAGCTGGCGGCCGCCTATATGCCGCCGGAAGCGACCATCGCGTCCCTCGTGGAAAGCATTGCCGCAGGCCGGGCCGTTAAAACAGGAGAGCCTGCGGGCTCTTGACTCTACTAAACTTTTCGTTATGCGGCGGGAGCGGCCGTGCTCGAAGTTTCGGGGGCCGCTGCCCTGCCGGCATGGATTAAAAGGAGGAAGTTATCATGAGTTTCCCATTAGTGCGCCACCGCCGTCTGCGCGGTTCGGCTGCAATCCGCAACCTTGTGCGTGAAAACGCGTTGTCCGTTAACGATCTGATTCAGCCGGTTTTCGTGGAGGCCGGTCATAATATCAAATCCGAAATTCCTTCTATGCCGGGCGTTTACCATTTTTCTCTGGACCGTCTGGAAGAAGAAATCCGCGAGATTTCCGAGCTGGGTATCCAAGGTATTCTTCTGTTCGGTGTTCCCGAGACGAAAGACGCGGTCGGAACGTCGGCTTTTCATGAGGAGGGTATCGTCCAGCAGGCATCGCGCCTGATCAAGAAGATCAACCCGAATCTGCTCATTATTGCGGATACCTGCCTATGCCAGTTCACGGATACCGGTCACTGCGGCGTTGTGCATCATAACCCGGAAACGGGCTGCACGGATATCGCCAACGACGAATCGCTGGAGCTGCTCGTTAAAACAGCCGTTTCCCAGGCGAAGGCGGGCGCGGACATTATCGCTCCGTCCAATATGATGGACGGCTATGTGCATGCCATCCGGGCGGGACTGGATGCGGAAGGTTTGGAACATGTGCCGATTATGGCTTACTCGGTCAAATATTCTTCCGCTTACTACGGTCCGTTCCGTGAAGCGGTGGATTCGGCGCCTCAGTTCGGGGACCGCAAAACCTACCAGATGGATTCGGCGAACTCCCGCGAAGCTCTCCGCGAAGCCGAGAGCGACGTTCTGGAAGGCGCGGATTTCCTGATGGTCAAACCTGCGCTTGCATACATGGACATTCTGCAGCTGCTCAAGCAGAACTTCGATCTTCCGCTCGTCGCTTACAACGTAAGCGCGGAATATTCGATGGTAAAGGCTGCGGCCCAGAACGGCTGGATCAATGAAAAAGAAATCGTGCTGGAGACGCTGCTTGGCTTTAAGCGTGCGGGAGCCGATATTATTTTGACCTACCATGCCAAGGATGCGGCGCGCTGGCTGAAAAACGTTTAACCGAGGTACACCGTACCTTCTTTCTCCGCAGGAG
The DNA here is from genome assembly GCF_058269095.1 of Paenibacillus sp. JNUCC 35. Classification (NCBI taxonomy): domain Bacteria; kingdom Bacillati; phylum Bacillota; class Bacilli; order Caryophanales; family Paenibacillaceae; genus Paenibacillus; species Paenibacillus sp. JNUCC 35. Next base: position 1,580,577 of record NZ_CM177771.1, read on the forward strand.
CCCGGCCGGGAAACTGCGGAGCGTTTTTTATCCGGGTAAAAAGGTCGGGAGCCGGCAGACGCAGCCGTTTACATTCGAAACGGTACCTCCGGGAAATGCGATTTCAATTCTCCTTAATGAAGGGAAGAGCACGGAGGAAAGCCCGCAGCCGGCGGCTTTGTCAAACATTTGTCGGAAGTCGGAGCGCGGTTCCGGTTGTGACCGGGGTATAATTAGGGCATAATGGTAACAAATCATGACAGGGTCAGGAGAAGGTGTCTTGTGATAAATAATGACCGTTTTATTCGAGCCTGCCGCAAGCAGGAAGTAGACCGGCTGCCCGTGTGGTATATGCGTCAAGCCGGACGCTATGATCCCGAATACCGCAAGATCAAAGAAAAATACTCGCTGCTTGAAATATGCGAACAGCCGGAACTGGCTGCTGAAGTCACGTTGATGCCGGTAAAGAAGCTCGGTGTGGATGCGGCTATTTTGTATTCCGATATTATGAATCCCGTAGCGTCGCTCGGCATTCAATTCGATATTGTTAAAGACGTGGGGCCGGTGATCGAGAATCCGATCCGTTCCCGTGAAGATGTGATGAAGCTGAAGCCGATCGACGTGGAAGGCGACTTGTCCCATGTCATCGAAACGATCCGGATTTTGGACCGCGAGCTGACGGTTCCGCTCATTACGTTTGCCGGAGCGCCTTTCACCATTGCAAGCTACTTGATAGAAGGCCGTCCTTCGAAAAGCTACATTCGCACGAAAGAACTCATGTACGGAAATCCGGAAGTATGGCACGCGCTGATGGATAAGCTCGGAGACATGGTCATTACATATTTGCGGGCTCATATCGCGGCAGGCGCGAAAGCGGTTCAACTGTTCGATTCCTGGGTCGGCGCGCTTGCACCGGAAGATTTCCGGGTGTTCGTCCTGCCTACGATCCAGCGGATTTTCCGCGAACTCGGCGATCTGAAGCAGCCTAAGATTTATTTCCCGGGCGTGAGCTCGGGCGAACTGCTTCCTCTGCTTGGCGACCTCCAGGCGGATGTGATCGGCCTCGATTGGCGCGTATCCATTCCGGAAGGACGGAGAAGAACCGGAGGACGCTTTGCCGTCCAGGGAAATCTCGATCCTTACCTACTTACGGCGCCCATGTCGGTCATTCAGGAACATGCGAAGCGCATTATCGATCAGGGGATCACGGAGCCGGGTTATATTTTCAACCTGGGTCACGGCCTGTTCCCGGAAGCGTCTCTGGATAAATTAAAGGAACTCACTGATTTCATACATGCCTATTCTGCCGAGGCGCTGGCCGGGCGGAACGCGGGCAAGGGGGTCTGAACCATGAGCAGGAAGAAAGTCGGCGTACTGGTGATGTCTTACGGCACTCCTCAGAGCATGGAGGATATCGAAGCTTACTACACGCATATCCGGCGGGGCAACAAGCCGAGTCCGGAACAGCTGCATGAGCTGACCAGCCGTTACGAAGCGATTGTCGGAGGTGTTTTTCCGCTGCGGGAAAATACGGACAATCAGGTGGCGGGTCTGCAAAATGCGCTGGCTTCCGAGCATGACGACGTGGAATTCGTCTGTTTCCAAGGCTTGAAGCACGCACATCCGTTCATCGAAGACGGCATTGAGCAAATGGCTCAGAGCGGAATTACCGAAGGAGTGGGCATCGTTCTCGCTCCTCACTATTCGACGATGAGCATCGGCAGCTACAACAAGCGCGCACGCGAAAAGGCGGCCGAGCACGGCATTGCCATGACGTTTGTCGACAGCTACCATCTGCATCCGAAGCTGCTTCAAGCTCTGACCGAGCGGGTGGAACGCGCGCTGGGCAAGTTCGGAGAGGAGAACCGTTCCTCCGTCCGCGTCCTGTTCTCGGCGCACAGCCTGCCGGAGAAAATTCTTGAGCTGGGCGATCCGTACCCGGAGCAGCTGCTTGAAACTTCGCGCGCGATCGCGGACAAAGCCGGCATCGAGAACTGGCAGTTTGCGTGGCAGAGCGCGGGGCAAACGGCTACCCCTTGGCTTGGCCCGGACATCCTGGATGTACTGAGTACTCTAGCGAAGGAAGACGTGAAGCGCGTACTCGTGTGCCCGATCGGATTCGTTTCGGATCACCTGGAAGTGCTGTACGATCTGGATATAGAGGCGCAGCAACTCGCCAAGGAAATCGGCCTGCACCTTGAACGTACGGATTCGCTTAATACCGACCCGCTGTATATGCAGACGCTCAGCGATGCCGTATGGAAGCAGTACGGCGAACTGACGAAACAAGCTTAGAGCAAGACGACAAGGGAGCGCAGACATTCGGATGCGCCTCTTTGCGATTTTATAATCCGGTCGGCCTTAAGATGCCGTCCGGGCGGAAAGGACGTTGCATGATGAACGAGGCCCGTAAAGTAATCGTTGTCGGAGGAGGCATCACCGGTCTCACCGCCGCTTATTACGTGAATAAGCGATTGAAGGAGGCCGGATGTACGGCGGATGTTACCCTGGTTGAAGGAGCGGAAAAGCTCGGAGGCAGAATCCATACCCTGCGTAAAGAAGGATTCGTCATCGAGAAGGGCCCGGATTCTTTCCTGGCCCGGAAGCTTCCGATCATTGAGCTGAGCCGCGAGCTCGGGCTGGAAGGGGAGCTCACGGGTACGAACCCGGAGGCGAAGAAGACCTACATCCTGCGGGACGGCACCCTGCACCCGATGCCTGCGGGACTGGTGCTCGGCATTCCGACGGACATCGAACCGTTTATGAGAACGGGTCTCGTTTCCGCGAAAGGCAAGGCGCGTGCGATGATGGATCTCGTGCTGCCCAAGAAGGAAGACGACAGCGACGAATCTCTCGGCCATTTCCTTCACCGGAGACTGGGCAAAGAAGTGCTGGACCAGATCGTCGAACCGCTGCTGGCGGGCATCTATGCAGGCGATACGTATGCGCTCAGCCTGCAGTCGACCTTTCCCCAGTTCGGCGAAATGGAGCAGCAGTACCGGAGTCTGATCTATGGCATGATATCGAATCGCAAGAAATCCCAGCAGGAGGCTTTGAATTTGCCTGCTCCCGGCCGCAACTCCACCTTCCTGACCTACAAGAACGGCCTGCAGACGCTGGTTGAGCGGCTGGAGGAAGTACTGCGGGAGGAAGGGGTTACAATCCGGACGGGCACGAAAGTGACGGAACTCCGCAAGGAAGGGGACCGCTACGAAGTCGGATACGAAGGCGGACAGCGGGAAACGGCCGACAGCGTCATCCTGACCCTGCCGACCTATCACTCCGCCGAGCTGCTCGGCGATCACCCGGCCGTCGACAAGCTGAAGGCGATCAATTACGTGTCGGTTGCGAACGTAGTGATCGCTTACCGGGAACAAGACGCGAACGTCAAATTCGACGGATCGGGCTTCCTTATCCCGAGATCCGAAGGACGCTCGATCACGGCATGCACCTGGACGTCCACCAAGTGGCTTCATACGGCGCCGGAAGGTCACGTCCTGCTTCGCTGCTATGTCGGCCGCTCGGGTGAGGAAGACTGGGTGCATCTTACGGACGAAGAAATCGTGGCAAAAGTCCGCAAAGATGTTGCGGAACTGATGGGCATCACGGCGGAGCCTCTGTTCTACGAAGTGACCCGCCTGTACCGGTCGATGCCGCAGTATCCGGTCGGCCATCTGGATCATGTCCGGGAGCTGCGTAGCGATCTCTCCGTGCGTATGCCGGGCGTGTACGTGACGGGCGCGGGCTTCCACGGCGTGGGTCTGCCGGACTGCATCCGGCAGGGACGGGAAGCGGCATTCGAGGCCGCGGATCGCTTGACGGGCGCAGCTGACGGATCGGCGGCGAAAGCTTCGGCGGAAGGCACGAAGACGGCTGCGAAGGTCTAGTCGCGGAAACTAGTGCCGAGGGCGATGGGGCAAAAGCAAAAGTGATCGCGAGTGCCTTGGTTAAATCCAAGCATACGACACCTCACGTGACGCTTATGGACGAAGTCGACGTCGCGCAGTTCGCTCCGCTCCGCATTAAAACGAAACCGTTTGCCGATAAGAAGCAAATGCTGACTAATCTCAAAGCGAACGCGCGCGGCGCGGCGGCAGCGAATGCCGTGTGCCTCTCTTAAAGCAATCGCATGCGGAAGCGTGTATAATAGAAACAACTGACAAGCAGAAGCCGGACCGCCTTTGTTCGTTTGAAGCGTTCCGGCTTTTGTCAAGACGGGAGGCGGCGGGCCGCGGTTTAACCGCATCCGCCTGACGGTGCCCGCCCGATTAAGTTTACTGATAACTGAAACCAGGAGGTATCCGGCTATTATGGAACTGAATCACAAACGCAACGATACGAAGTCCGCGGCTGCTTTTGCTGAAGCTAAACAAGTGATCCCCGGAGGGGTGAACAGCCCGGTCCGCGCTTTTAAATCGGTCGGTCTGACTCCGGTGTATATGGAGCGCGCAAGCGGCTCGCGGGTGTACGACATTGACGGGAACGAATATATCGACTATATCGGTTCCTGGGGACCTCTTATTCTCGGACATGCCCATCCCGAAGTGATCGAAGCCGTGAAATCGACGGCGGAAAAAGGAACGAGCTTCGGAGCGCCTACGCTGATCGAGACGGAAATGGCTAAGCTGGTCGCGGAGCGCGTTCCTTCCATCGATATCGTGCGCATGGTGAATTCCGGTACGGAAGCGACGATGAGCGCGCTGCGTCTGGCTCGCGGTTTCACCAGTCGCAACAAGATTTTGAAATTCGAGGGAAGCTATCACGGCCATGCCGATGCGCTTCTGATCAAAGCGGGCTCGGGTGTAGCGACGCTTGGCCTGCCGGACAGTCCGGGCGTGCCGGAATCGGTCGCGCAAAATACGCTGACGGTTCCCTACAACGATTTGGAGACCGTCAAGGTAGTGTTTGAAAAATTCGGCGAAGATATCGCCGCTGTCATCGTTGAACCGATTGCGGGCAACATGGGCGTCGTGCCCCCTCTGCCCGGTTTCCTGGAAGGACTGCGCGAGGTGACTTCCAAATTCGGCGCTTTGCTTATTTTCGACGAAGTGATGACCGGCTTCCGCGTCCATATTAACTGTGCGCAGGGATTGTACGGCGTGACGCCGGATCTGACCTGTCTGGGCAAAGTAATCGGCGGCGGGCTGCCCGTCGGCGCTTACGGCGGACGCAAGGACATCATGGAGCAGATCGCTCCAAGCGGTCCGATTTATCAGGCGGGTACGCTGTCGGGAAATCCGCTCGCGATGGCGGCGGGGTATACCACCCTTAAGCTGCTCGGACAGCCGGGCGTCTATGAGGAACTCGAACGCAAATCCGCCCGGTTGGCGGAAGGGTTTCTGGCCAATGCCAAGGAAATCGGTGTGCCCAGCACGCTGAACCGTGTCGGGTCGATGGTGTGCCCGTTCTTCACGGAGCAGAAGGTAGTCAATTACGACACGGCCAAAACGTCCGATCTGTCCGTATTCAACCGGTACTTCGGCCATCTGCTGGATCTGGGTGTCTCGGTAGCCCCGTCCCAGTTCGAGGGGATGTTCGTTTCGGCCGCCCACACGGATGAAGACATCGAAGCGACCATCGAGGCGAACCGCGAAGCTTTGAAACGGTTGTAGGCTTTAGCCGGCTGTTTTGCATGGTGTTTGTCCTGTTGTACGATGAATCCCCGGTCTGTCAGGACCGGGGATTTTTTTGTGCGTATTGGTGCGGACGCAAGGAACGGCGATTGGGCTTGCATCCGGCTGCGCGAGATAGCCTCGCGAGACAGCCTGCATCTCCTGCCGTGAAGCGGGCCGATGGCGTTAATACAAACGAGGGCCTGTTCCGGGCCTGCTTGTTTTCTTTTAAAAGGCGGAGATGATAAAATGGGAAAGACTTTCGATGACGAACGGAGCTGTTTATTCGTATGAAACGCTATTATTTCTTCGATTTTCCGATTGATCTGATCTTTATCGTGTTCGTATTTGTCGTGCTGCTTGCTGCTTTGGCAGTCGTGCTGCGGAAGGGAGGGCGCTATCGTGACGGGCAGAAGAAAAGGGGAATGGATTGAGCTGACGCTGCCGGGCGATGCGTGTGCATGGGAAGAGGTCCACGCGGTACTGCCGGTTCCGCTTAAGCTGTGGCGCAAGCTGGAACGCGAAGGCGGAATCCGCCGGCAGGGGAAGAAAGTTCTGCTGAAGGTATTTCCCGATGAGCCTTCACCCGTGCCCGGGGAATGGACCGACCTGCAAGTCTTGTTCGAGGACGACTACCTGCTTGTCGTTAACAAACCGGCGGGGATGGCGGTTCATCCATCGGAGCCGGGGCAGCGAGGGACACTGGCGAACGCGGTGGCCGGCTATTACGAATCCACGGGCCAAAGCTGCGGCGTCCGCCACATTCACCGGCTGGATCAGGATACAAGCGGAGCCGTGCTGTATGCGAAGTACGAGCTGCCGCACCTTCTGCTCGATGAAGCGATGCGAGAGAAAGCGATCGGGCGCATGTACGCGGCCGTCTGCGGCGGACTGCCGGCGCCTCCGGCCGGAACGATTTCAGCCCCGATCGGAAAAGACCGTCATCACCGGGCGCGCCGCCGGGTGTCTCCCGGAGGGGATGCGGCGGTGACCCATTACCGTACGGTAGAGAGCTTCAGAGACGCGGCCCTGCTGGAGCTGCGCCTCGAAACCGGGCGGACGCACCAGATCCGCGTACATATGAGCCATATCGGCCATCCGCTGCTCGGAGATGCGCTGTACGGCGGACGGATGAACGCTTTCGGAAGGCAGGCGCTGCACGGCGCACGCCTTCTATTCCGTCACCCGGTCACCGGCGAGGAGCTGGCTGTCGATGCTCCTTATCCGGATGATTTCCGGGAGCTTCTTGCGGCATTGAACGACTAAATGCGAAAATGCAGTCATGCCGTCCTCCTTCTATCATATACATAGTAAAGAACGGAGTCCCGCGATAAGGCGCAGCTTTACTAGAGGACAACCGAAGGGAGGATGGCAACGTTGACGGAAGAGCAGAACGGTCTGCGATTCGACATCTACGAACGCGTACATTTGGCGGATGGAGCCGCCAGCATACGGGATTTGGACGATGTGGAACTGATTCCCCGCATAGAGGTGATTCCCCAGCAGGAACAAGCTTTGTTGAAAGGCAGCCTGCTGCTGAACGGAAGCTATCTGGATGAGCAGGAAACGAAACGGTCGCTGGAGCATTCCATTCCGGTGGAGATTACGCTGCCGCTCAGCCGGGTGCATCGGATCGAGGATATTTTGGTCGATATCGAAACGTTTGATGTGGACGTACTGAATTCACGGAGCTTGAATGTGACCGGGGTTCTTTCTCTGCACGGGGTGGAGATGGCTTATGAAGCCGGCGGCTGGAGCGAAGAGGACGATGAGGTTGTTTTCGTGCATGAAACGGCTTCCGCCCCGCAAAATGCTCCGGCAGAGCAGTGGAGGGAACCTGCCGGTGGAGCCGAAGAACTCGAACTTCGCCAGCAGACGGAATATGCGGCTGCGGCGGACGGGCAGGCGAGGCTGCAGCCGCCGACGACATCGGCCCAGCCCCAGCCCCAGTATCAGGCCCAGCCTCAGGCTCCGGTTTATCCGGGCAGCGCGCACAAGGCCGATAACCCGTGGCTGCGCGAGACGCGGACAGAGCAGCCCGAGGTCCAGGCTGCGGCGCCGTCCGGGCCGGCGCCAAGCGCCTGGGACCGGCTGGCCGCGCCGAAGTCCCCTCCGCCGCAGGCGGATTCGTCCGCTTCGTATGCGGACCGGTCTTTCGGCGAGCTGACGATGAACCAGCTCTCGTCCGAGCGCTCTTACCGCAGCGCGGGCGAGGAAGAGGCGCAGGAGCAGCGCACGCCGTCTGCGGCTGCGGGGCAGCAGCCGCTTGCCCAGGCGGCGGACCCTGCTTCGGCTTCCCCGGCGGAGCAGGAGGCGGCCGGTCAGGCGGAGCGGGAGGAACCGGCTCCGGCCTTCGGCGTCGAGGCGGAAGTTATCGAGCCCGAGAGAGAGCAGGTGATTGCTTCCGCTCCCGCCGAGGAGAGCTTAGAGGTATTCGCCAATGAAGAGCCTGCCGTGCAGGAAGAAACGAAGGAACTGAAGGTGGCGTTCGGAAGCAAGAAGCAGCAGGACTCGCCGTCGTCCGGAGGTTCCGGTCTTCAGTCGCTCTTTGCAAACGGTGCAGGCAGCGGTGCATCTTCTTACGAACGGACCGAAAAGGATGAGCGGGAATACGCCTCGGCCGCGGGTTCGGAAGAATCCAAAGCGGATGCCTTGGAGTGGAAAAAACTTTTTATCCAAACGGAAAAAGAGGATCAGCAGTTCCGCAAAGTGACGATGTGCATCGTTCAGAAGGAAGATTCACTGGATCTTATCGCCAAACGGTATGAGATCAATCCGAGGGAGCTTCAGCTCTACAACCGGCTGGAGGATCAGGAAGTCAGCCCCGGCCAAATCCTGTATATCCCCGGGAAAGCCGTGTTTACTTCCTCTGACCAATAATCCGGCAAGCAATCCGGCAAGTTCCGATAAGTTCCGATCGCACAGATGAACAGAATAATTGGGGTTGAAAGAGAAGCCGCCGCGCGCGGCTTTTTTCTTTTGGCCGGCGGGAAGCCGGGCGGGCTTTTGGACACTAAAAGGAAAGTACAGGAGAACCCCCTAAAAATTTGAATGGAAACGCTTGCAAAAAACAGCTCTTGAGACCGTGTCGGATTGGGCTGAAAGAAGGAAGGCGCACGCCTCCTTGTGTCCAAAGTCACTGACCGGAGGCAAATATAACCTGAACCGGCCGAAAAACGGCGGTTTCCGCGGGGTTGAGTCTTCACGGGAGAGCCCAATGTCGACTTTTCCGCATGCAAAGCTCATGCCGGACGGGAATTTAGTAGCGGTATTGCCCGGAAGACTGGGACGAAAAAACGAGTTTTGTCCCGGTTTTCGGAAGAGGTAGGTACAGGCCGGGACTATTCCAAGTAAAATTGTGGGAATTAAATCCGGTTCCTTTTCAGCCCCTAAATCCATCCCTAAGACCTAGGTTAGTTACCCCGTCCCACCCTTAAATCCGAAATTGAGCCGAACGGCTTTCCCTGGGACCTGTCTTTGGTATCAACTGTTAAAAATTCGTTTACGACCCCCCGAAAGCCCGCGGAGCCAGTCTTTTAAAAGCATTAGGGGGCTTCTCGGGTGGAAAAAAAGCATGAACGGACTGTGACCTTGTAGAGATAAAGGTCTGATTCGTTGTACCTTGCAAGCGGCAGAAGAAAGCATTTTAACCGTAAAATACTGCTTAATAATTATAAATAACTGGAAAAAGAGATAAATAAAAACAAAAACAAACAGGAAATCCAGCTCATACTTCGCTTTGTAAAATAAGCAAGAGTAACTACATGAATTTATAACTATACACCCTCATGCAATCCATACGTTTTGTGACATAATTTTAGTAACATTCGGATCTGGAGGGAAAATGAATGATCGATATCCATACACACATCCTTCACGGTCTGGATGATGGGCCAGGCAGCCTGGAGCAATCACTCGAAATGGCGCGAATGGCGGTGTCGAATGGAATATCGACGGTTTTCGCTACGCCTCATCACCGGACGAGCCGCTATTTCACCCCCTCCGCAGACATTGAAGAAGCGGTAGCCGGGCTGAATGCGTCCTTATTGGAGCATGGCATTCCGCTTCACGTTAAAAGCGGCCAGGAGATCCGCGTTACCCCGAATCTGATCAATGACTGGTATGAGGATACTTTGCTCACGCTTGGGGGAACCCGTTATCTGCTGATTGAATGTCCCGCTTACTCCCTTCCTGCGGAGCTGGCCGAGATCTGCCATGAATGTTCGGTTTTGGGACTCGTGCCCGTAATTGCGCACCCCGAGAGGAATGCGGAGGTTGCGGGAGATCCGGACAAGCTGCTGCAGCTTGCGGAATGGGGAGCGGTATTTCAGCTCACCTCGGATTCCATCCTGGGCACATTCGGCTCGAAAGTACAGTCGCTCGCCTATGAGCTTTGCTCCCGCCGGTTGATTCATCTGGTTGCGTCGGATGCGCACGATCTGGTCCGCAGGCCGTTCAGGCTGAGTGAAGCCTATGAGAAGATAGAGGCGAAGATAGGCGGGGATTACGCGGAATACTGCCGCCGGAACGCCATCCGGGTAGCGAACGATCTTCCTTTGGAAAAAAGGGAGCCGGTCGCAGGCAGGCCCCGAAGGATTTTTGCGATGTTCCGCTGAATGTCGCACCTCTGTGCTTTAAGGTTACAAAGCGGCAATTAACCATTGTTTTAATGCGGTGAAGCATGTAGAAAAGCAGCTTGCTGTTCGCAGGCCCTCATCGGGCCGCGTCATACGGGTACCAAAGGAAAGCGAGGGATTCAGTTCGGTGAGTATAGATTTTGAAATTAAACGGTATTTGGCTGTCCTCCGTAAAAGGCTCTGGCTTATTCTGCTGATCGTGGCGGCGGGCTGTCTGATTACCGGCGTCGTAAGCAAATATTACTTAAAGCCCGTTTACCAGGCTTCCACGAAGCTGATCGTCAACTCCCCAGCGGATAACCAGGGAATGCTGCGGCTCGATATGAATGCGATCAACACGAATATTTCCCTGATCCACACTTACAAAGAAATTATCAAAACGCCGGCGATTATGGATCTTGTCGTCAAGGAACATCCGGAATACGGAGTTACCTCCGACGATCTTATGCGGCGTATCCAGTTCAGTTCGGTCAGCGATACGCAGATTTTTACGCTGAGCCTTGAAGATGCTTCCTACTCCAAAGCGGCTCAGATGATTAACACGGTGGCGCAGATGTTCCAGAAGCAGATTCCGAACATTATGAAAATCGACAACGTCTTCGTGCTCCATGAGGCGGACCCGGCCAAAACGCCGGCGCCGGTCAAGCCGAATGTGCCGCTTAACGTGGCCATCAGCTTCCTGGCTTCGCTCATGTTCGCGATCGGACTCGTTTTCGCACTCGAATATTTTGACGATACCCTGAAAACGGAGGAAGACGTGGAACACTATCTCGGCCTTCCGACCCTTGTAGCGGTCCCTGAAATACGGGCCGGAGATATGAAACCCAAACGCACCCCGATCGGGAAGAAAGTAGGTGAAGCATCCGGTGTCCCTATCCAATAAGCAGAGACCGATTATCGCTCACAGCAATCCCATGTCGCCGATATCCGAAACGTACCGCACGCTGCGGACGAACATTCAGTACTCCGGGGTGGATGGAGAAATCCGAACGCTGATGGTCACCTCCGCAAGTCCCTGGGAAGGGAAGTCCACGACCATCGACAACTTGGCCGTCGTGTACGCCCAAACGGACAAAAAGGTGCTGCTGATCGACGCGGACCTGCGCAAACCGACGGCTCACCGCACGTTCGGCCTCTCGAACCGCACCGGATTGACGGATGTGTTGACGCGCCAGGCCGAAGTGGAGGAAGCGCTCAAGGAGACGGATATCCCGGGCCTGTACGTCATGACCTGCGGCACCGTACCGCCTAACCCGTCCGAGATTCTCGGTTCCCGACGGATGACGGATCTGCTGGAGCGGCTCAAACAGGAGTTCGACGTGATTCTGATCGATACGCCTCCCGTCCTAGCCGTCAGTGACGCTCAGGTCGTGGCGACCCAGTGCGACGGCGTCGTGCTCGTCGTTAACGCGGGCGGAGTCAAACGCGAGCTGGTGCAGAAAGCGCGGGACAGCCTGCAGTTCGTCCATGCAAGGATACTGGGCGTCGTGCTGAACAAAGTCGCCCGCAAGGACGCCAAGATGAACACGTATTACGATTACAGCAGCTGATTTGCTTGGGAAACGGCGGCTGCATCCATTTAGATTCATCATCCTTTTATCAAAATGGTTTCCAACACTAAGGGAGGGGAAAAGATGAGTTATTCTAAACGGACGCCCATGCTTGTCCTGATTGACATGATTATCGTATGGGCGAGCATTTATCTGACTTTCCTGGCGCATTTCCGGGGCGGCATCCCGCAGGAAGTCATGAGTGTCATTATGCTCTACACACTGGTATCCGGTATCTCGCTGGCGTGCGCGATGTTCTACTTCCAGCTCTATAACCGGATCTGGCAGTATGCCAGCGTCGGTGAAATGGTAGCGATCGCCAAAGCGGTCATCGTCTCCTGTCTGATCTCGTATGCGGTGACGTCGTTCCTATCCGCCGGTGAGATCACGCTGTACATGTTCCTCCAGAATCTGAACGGCATCCTGCTTATGCTGGGCGGTTCAAGGTTTGTCTGGCGCGTGTTCTGCGACAATTTTTACGGCAGCTCAAGGTCCCGGGGCGGCAAGCCCGCCCAGCGGACGCTTGTCGTCGGGGCCGGGAGCTGCGGAGTCATGTTCGTGAAAGAGCTTGCGCACAACGACAGCTTCATGATGAAGCCGGTCGCCTTCGTGGATGACGATCCCTACAAACAGAAGCTTCAGCTTCACGGCATACCGGTCATGGGAAACCGCCTTGATATTCCCCGGATCGTGGAAGAGCAGCGGATCGACGATATTATCATCGCGCTGCCTTCGGTGTCGAAGACGCAGATTTCGGACATTATCAATATTTGCAAAACGACGAAAGCCCGTCTGAAAATCATTCCGCACATCCAGGAATACATCCAGGGTAAAATGGCGGCCAACCAGATGCGCGACGTGCAGGTGGAAGACCTGCTGGGGCGCGATCCCATCCAGACGGACTTACAAAATATCGCCGATTACGTACAGAACAAAATCGTGCTGGTCACCGGCGCGGGCGGGTCTATCGGCTCCGAGCTCTGCCGCCAGGTAGCCCCGTTCAAACCGGCCCGGCTGCTCCTTCTCGGCCACGGCGAGAACAGCATTTACGGCATTGAGATGGAAATGCGCCGGCTGTTCCCGAATCTTCCGATCGAAACCGTGATCGCCGATGTGCAGGACCGGACCCGCATTGCGGACGTGTTCCGCGAATTCGGCCCGCAGGTCGTCTTCCACGCCGCAGCGCACAAGCACGTGCCGCTCATGGAGCGCAACCCGTCGGAGGCGATCAAGAATAACGTATTCGGCAGCAAAAACGTAGCGGAATGCGCGGACGAATTCGGCGCGGAGCGTTTCGTGCTGATTTCCACGGACAAAGCCGTCAACCCGACGAGCATTATGGGGACGACCAAACGGATCGCGGAAATGTTTATTCAGAGTCTGGATAAGCACAGCAAGACGAAATTTGTGGCCGTCCGCTTCGGGAATGTACTGGGCAGCCGGGGCAGCGTGATCCCGAGATTCAAGGACCAAATCGCCCGGGGAGGCCCGGTGACGGTGACCCACCCCGAGATGGTGCGCTATTTTATGACCATTCCGGAGGCGGTGCAGCTCGTGATTCAGGCCGGAGCTTTCGCCAAAGGCGGCGAAGTGTTCATTCTCGACATGGGCAAACCCGTTAAAATCGTCGATCTGGCGACCGACCTTATCCGGCTTTCCGGCTATGAACCGAACGTCGATATCGATATCGAATTTTCCGGTATCCGCGCGGGCGAGAAGCTGTACGAGGAGCTGCTGACCAGCGAGGAAGGCATGTCTTCCACGATGCACGACCGGATATTTATCGGGAAGCCGATGAATATCAACCGGACCGAGCTGGAGTTCGAAATGCGCCGGCTTGAACGCGTGCTCGGCAGCGATCCCGAAGAAATCCGCGCGCTGCTTCAGCATCTGGTGCCGACCTACCGCAATGTTTCTTAAAACTCAAGCAGGAATGGAATTGAAACCGGGATGAGTATGAATACAACCGCGAAACCACTTACACAGCGTTCTTTATCGAAAATGCTGATGAAAAGCAGCTCGCTGTCCTTCCTGGTCAACGTGGGGGGAATCGGCATCGCGCTGATTCTGCAAATCCTGTTGGCCAGACAACTGGGCGCCGTCAGCTATGGCTACTATTCGTTCGTCACCACGGTAGTGACGTTCCTTGTTTTCCCGACGAAGCTCGGGTTCGACACCGCCATCGTCCGCTACGTTGCGTCCTACCGGGCGCACGGGCAGTGGGCGGAGGTGAAAGGCCTGCTCCGCCGGGCGAATCAGATCACGGCGGGACTGTCGCTGGCCGTAACGGTCATTTCGCTCCTCGTCGTGCTTCTGATGAGCGGAACCATGAACGGCGAACTGCTCTACACCTACATAGCCGGCCTGCTCGGCATACCGGTGATGGCCCTGGCCCTGCTCCGCCAAAGCTCCCTTCAGGCGCTGAAGGAGATGCTGCACGCGCAGCTGCCGGAGAAAATCATCCGCCCGGTCGTGTTCATCGCGCTGCTGTTTCTCTACAACGCCATCGCAGACACGAAAGCCGGAGCGGGAGAAGCCATGCTGCTCTTCCTGGCCGCCATGGCCGTGTCCTACGCCATAGGCGCATGGGTGCTGAAGCGCAGGCTGACTCCGAAGATCCAAGGAGCGGACACCGCCTACAACACCCGCGAGTGGGTGAACGTCTCCCTGTCGCTTATGTTCGTCTCGGGCATGTACCTCGTGCTGGGCCAGCTTAACGTGCTGATGCTCGGCTGGATGGAGGGGACGACCGAGGCGGGGATTTACGGGGCGGCCATCCGGATCGCGACGCTCGTTTCGTTCGGTCTGACGGCTATCAACATGACGGCGGCTCCTTTCATCTCGGAGTCCTACGCCAAGAAGGACGACAAGCAGCTCCAGCATGTGCTCAGCCTGAGCAATTTGGCGGGATTCCTGTTTGCGGGCGTCATCTATGTCGCCTTCCTGTTTCTGAACGATCCCATTCTCGGCCTGTTCGGAGAAGAGTTCAAACGGGGATCGCTGGCGCTGCTGATTTTGTCCACCGGCCAGCTCGTCTCCGCTTTCAGCGGGCAGACGGGCACGCTGATGACGATGACGGGGCAGCAGAAAACACTGGGCCGGATTTTGGCCGGTTCCGCCGTGCTGAACATCGTGCTGAACCTTGCCCTGATCCCCGCCTTCGGCATGCTGGGGGCCGCTATTACGAATCTGCTCTGCACCGTCTGCTGGAAAACAGCCATGGTGATCGTTATCCGGCGCAAGCTTAATATCTCGATCGGGATGTTTGCCTGGATAACCGCCAACAAAAAGCGAGGGAACTAACGTGAAACATATATTGCTTGCGGGCGTGCCCCATTCGACGAACCTGGGAGACGGTCTAATCGCGTTGACCGTCAACCAATTGATCCGCACCTGCGGGGAATATACCGTCACCAACTTTGATTTGACGGCCGGTCTGTACAGAGAGACTCCGGCCCGCAGCGGTTCCGTTCAGCGAACGGATGGAGGACCCGCTCTAACCCGCGACTACAAGCTGAACGAAGTCAGCGTGAAAAAAAAGCTGACGCCGGATTTTCTGCGCTACATGAAATCGTACTCGGTCCATAAGCGCAAAGACGCCGTGCTCGGCGAGCAGATCCGCGAACTTGTCACGCAGGCGGATGCGGTGCTGATCGGCGGAGGACATTTGTTTATCGACACGTACTTGTCGTTTCCCATCGCCATGCGCCGACTGGTCCGGGAAGTGAAGAGACAGGGCAAGCCGCTTCACGTCGTGTTCGTCGGCATGAGAGGGCCTTGGAGCTTTCTGGCCCGGAAGTGGTTTACCGATATTTTGCATTACGCCAAAACGATTTCAGTCCGCGACGAAGATTCGCTGGCTTATTTACTTTCCATTGCCCCGTCTCTGGCCCACAAAGCCGTGGCTTTATCCGATCCGGCGCTCGTTACCCTGGAAGCATTTCCGGGAAGGCATGCAGCCGGGGGCGCAAAGTCCTCTTCCGTCCATACCGTCGGGCTCGGCATCATGGACCCCAACGAAATGAGGCGGCATTCCCCTTACGTATGGGAACGGGACGATTGCGCCGATTGGTGGTACAGTCTGGCGAAAGGGGCGACCGACGGCGGCAGCCGCGTCCGGGTCTTTACGAACGGGGCGGACACCGACAACGCCTTCGTGGAACGTTACGTCAAACCGCGGCTGGCCGGAATGCCCGGCGTGGAATTCGCCCCTTATCCGGGCGATGTCGGGGATCTGGTCGAGAGCATCCGGGACTGCGATACGGTAATCGCCCAGCGCCTGCATGCGTGCATCCCGGCCATCTCCTTCGGCAAGCCGACCTACGGCATTGCCTGGGACAAAAAGCTCGCGAGCATTTTTAAAGATCTGGGCCTCTCCGGGCACGTGCTTGATTTCCGTACGGATCCCAAAGCAGTGCTTGCCGGGCTTGTCCCGGAGAAGAACCGTCACGAAGGCTCCGTACGGATCGTCAACCAGAAAAAACGGGAGCTTGTTACTTACGTCGGGAGGATTCTGCATGAAGCCTAAAACGAAAATTCTTCACGTCGTCGGAAAAATGCATCCCGGCGGGATCGAAACGCTATTGATGAACCTGTACCGGACGATAGACCGGGACAAGTATGAGTTTCATTTTGCCGTACAATTTGAGGAAAAAGGATTTTACGATGACGAGATCATCGAGCTGGGAGGCCGTATTTTCAGACAGCCCCATCCGAAAAAAGGGCTGCGCGCCTTCCGCCGTGCTTTCCTCGCCAACTTGAAGGAACACGGGCCGTATCAGGTCGTGCACAGCCACATCTACCAGTTCAGCGGCTACGTGCTGAAGCTTGCCGGAGAGATGAACGTGCCGGTCCGAATCAGCCACAGCCACAACACGCACGACAGCAAGCGGGAATCGTGGCTGCGTAGCCTCTACCGCAAGTACATGCGGGGACTGATCCGCAGCAACTCCACGACGATGCTCGGCTGCTCCCGCTCCGCCTGCGAAGCGCTTTTCGGGCCCGACTGCTGGCGGGACGAGCGGGTCGTCGTGTTCCCGAACTCGATCCAGGTCCAGCCCTACGGGCAGCTGGAGAGAGACCGCTCGGCTTACCGCAGAGCGGTCGGGGTCACGGACCCTCATGTGCCCGTGATCGGGCACATCGGAAGATTCAGCGAGCAGAAGAACCACCGGTTTCTGCTCGAGATCTTTGCCCGCTTCCTGCGGATCCGTCCGGACGCCCGGCTTGTGCTGATCGGGGACGGACCGCTGCGCAGCGAGATGGAAGCCCGGGTCCGCGAGCTGGGAATCGCGGACCATGTGCACCTGCTTGGGGTGCGCAAGAACATCCCCGAGCTGATCGGAGCCTTCGACCTGTTCCTGCTGCCTTCGCTGTACGAAGGACTCGGCATCGTGGTCATCGAGGCGCAGGCTGCGGGCGTTCCGTGCCTCATCTCCGATCAGGTGCCCGCAGAAGCGGACCTGAACCTGGGGCTGGTCAGCCGGCTGTCCCTGAACGAATCGGCCGATACGTGGGCCGGGGCGATCCGGGAGAAAACCGCCGGATCGCGGCTGGACTGGCCCGTCCGGCTGGAGGCGCTGCAGGAGTGCGGATACGACATTCAGACAAGTGTGCGGAGACTGGAGCGGATGTACGCTGCGGCGCCATAGCCCCGCAACCGGGCTGCCGAAGGGAGCGCCTCCCCTTCGGAACCTGTTCGTGATCGGATATGTACTCCTTATGCTGCTTCTGGAAAAAGGAATTTTTCTGCTGGATGAGCGCATGGGAATCATTTCTTTTTTCGTGCTGCTTCTGCCGCTTTTCTGCATGATCCGTTGGCCGGATCAGCCGTTCCTGCTGTATATCGGCTTTTGCGTGATGCTGATCGGGAAGTTCGTTTATGCGCTTACGGCGACTCCCTTGGCCGGACCCGACGAAAATCATTATTACGAGCAGGTCGTCACGTACCTGGGACTGGGTGATTTTCTGCATTACGCCTTTGAGCATATTTCGACTTATCTGTTCAATTCATCGGCATACCCGATTTTCGGGCTGATGTATATGCCGTTCTTTAAATTTCTCGACGTGTCCGATCCGCTTGTCATCATTACGTACAATTCGGTGATGCTGATCTGGATCGCTTATCTGATCTATGCGCTGAACCGATCGTTTTTCGGCTATGAGCAGGCAAACCGCCGAATGTATGAAGGCTGGATCATTCTGGGGCTGTTCGTCAGCCCGTCGTTCATGATAATGACTTCGCTTTTTGCAAAAGACGTCACCTGCGTGGCGCTCGGCCTGTACTGCACGCATCTGCTGCTGAAGCGGAAGTATGTTTTGTTCCTGCTCGTGATGTTGTACGCAACCGGCCTGCGCGATTATGCCATCGTGTACACGCTTTGCTTTTACCTGCTGTTTACGAAAAGATTCAAAACCGCGGTCGCCATGCTGGTCGTATCGGCCGGCGTGCTCGCCGTCAAAATCGGCGGACTGGGCATCGTCAATGCGGTATTGCTGACGGCCTTCCTGTTCCTGAGCCCCAATCCCGTTAATCCGGAAAATTGGGAAACGAACGTGATGTACCGTTCCATGGAAGCCGTCGCGATGCTCGTGGCGCTTGCTTTTGCGGTGCTGATGTTTATCCGATATAAAGAGACGAGGGCGTTTTACGGAATTGTCGTGGTGCTGCTCTTCGCTTATGCCTGCACGCTGGTGCTCGTCGGCTACATGACCGTAACGGGACGCGATCTGGAATACGGCGTCGGCACGATCGGGGATAACATGGTGCGCAAGAAGCTGCCCATTCTGCCCCTGTTGTATATGTTTCAAGCTTATACGGCAGGCTGGACGCTGAAATGGCTAAAGTCTATCCGCGACAAAAGGAGAGGAATTCATGAGAGGCCGAGACCGGTTTCACAAATTCAAAACGGTGCTGGACATCGTCATCCGCATTCTCCGTCTCTTCCCGAGGCCGGCGCTTAAATACGCCTGGACGCTGACCGATCTTCTGCCGGACACGGCGGGAGTGGCGATGCGGTACTGTCTGCTGAAGTGCCTGACGCTGAGCTGCGGGGACAATGTCTTCGTCGGCCGGTCGGTGGAGATCAAATACTGGGAGCGCCTGCGGATCGGCAGCAATGTCAGCATCCACAAGCAGTGCTACCTGGACGCGTGCGGCGAGATTCAGATCGACGACGAAGTGTCCATCGCGCACCAGAGCTCGCTGATCTCCTTCCAGCACAGCTGGGAGAACGAGTCTCTTCCCATCCGCGACAATCCGGTCGTCTGTTCCAAAATCCACATTCACCGGGATGTCTGGATCGGCTGCGGATGCAGGGTCTTGGCGGGCGCAAGCATCGGGAGCCGTTCTATCGTCGCTGCGGGAGCGGTCGTAACCAGACCGGTTCCCTCCATGACAGTGGCGGCGGGTGTGCCGGCCAAAATCATTAAGTCAATCAGAAAAGAGGGTCACTATGAACGTTCTGTGGGCACATGATCATACGTTTTACTTTACGGATTCGGGGAAATTTTACTCAAGCGGCAAGCTGCCTTACGCCGTATGGGAGAGGTATCTTTCCGTATTCGACTCTCTCACGGTCGTGTCCCGGGGCAAGAGAATGACCTCCGCCCATGAAATGGAGAAGAAAAGCTTGTCGAGCGGAGCGGGCGTCAACTTTATCGTCCTGCCCTCCCTCAGCAATCCCGTTAATAAAATTACGAAAAAAGGCTACGTCGAGCGCGTGCTGACGGAAGCGGTCATGAAAGCGGACGCGGTGATCGCCCGGCTGCCGAGCGAAATCGGCTCCGAAGCGATCGCCATTGCCAAGAAGCTGGGCAAACCGTTTGCGGTCGAAGTTGTAGCCTGCGCCTGGGACGGTTTGTGGAACTACGGCAGCGTGCAGGGCAAGCTGTACGCACCGATCGCCACGTGGAAAACGAAGTCCGACGTCAAGGAAGCCCCCTATGCCATCTACGTCACGGAGCAGTTTTTGCAGAAAAGGTACCCGTGCCCGAGCGGCCGCACCCAATCGTGCTCGAACGTCGAGCTTCCCGAAATGGGCGAGGACGTGCTGCAAAGAAGGCTGGAGCGGATCCGCAGCATGAAAACGCCGGTCACGATCGGTTTGATCGGTTCGTTAAACGGCAAAACTAAGGGCATCGACACCGCCCTGAATGCCCTGGCGCGGATCAAAAGCCAGCTGCCCCCGTTCAAGTTCCGCATTCTGGGGGACGGGGACAAGTCGCGATGGATCGCGATGGCGGGCAGCCTCGGGCTGCAGGAGAACGTCCAGTTCGACGGCGTCCTTCCAAGCGGAAGCGCGGTGTTCGGCTGGCTGGACAGCGTGGACATCTACATCCAGCCGAGCTTCCAGGAAGGACTTCCCCGGGCCACAATCGAAGCGATGGGAAGGGGCTGTCCCGTCATCGGCTCGACGGCCGGAGGCATTCCCGAGCTTCTCGATCCGGGCTGCCTGTTCAAGCCGGGCCAGGATAAACAATTGGCCGCTCTGCTTACGGGAACGGTTATCAACCGGGACTGGATGCTGGAGCAGGCGAGCCGCAATTTTGCCAAAGCGGCTAATTTCACCAAAACGAAGCTGGACCGCGACCGAAGCGAGTTCTGGCAGTCTTTTCATCAATATGTAAGCAGGGGAGTGTAGGCAGGTGTCCATTCTGATCACCGGATCAGCCGGTTTTATCGGCTATCATTTGGCTTTAAGGCTGCTGGAAAGCGGGGCGAAGGTAGTCGGTTACGATAATCTCAACGATTACTATGCCGTAACGCTGAAACAAGACAGGCTGAAGCAGCTTCAAAATTACCCGAATTATCATCATTATACGGCCGATTTATGCGACCACGAGCAGCTTAACCGGGTGTTCGGCGAGCATGAAATCCGGGTGGCCGTCAATCTGGCCGCTCAAGCGGGCGTAAGGTACAGCCTCCAGAACCCGAGGGCTTACGCCGATTCGAATCTGACCGGATTTTTGAACGTCCTGGAAGCGTGCCGGACCTACAAAATCGACCATCTCATCTACGCGTCCTCCAGCTCGGTATACGGCGCCAATACCAAAATGCCGTTCTCGACGGACGACCCGGTGGACCATCCCGTCAGCCTGTATGCGGCTACCAAAAAAGCGAATGAGCTGATGGCTCATTCTTACAGCCACCTGTACGGAATACCGGTGACGGGGCTGCGCTTCTTTACGGTATACGGACCGTGGGGGCGCCCGGATATGGCGTATTTCTCTTTTACCCGCAACATTCTCGAGGGCAAGCCCATTCAAGTGTTCAATGAAGGAAAAATGCGGCGCGACTTTACGTATATCGACGACATCGTCGAAGGTATTGTGAGGCTGCTGGACCGCCCGCCCGCGCCGAATAAGGACTGGGATAGGGAAAATCCCGACCCGAGCACGAGCTATGCGCCTTATAAAGTGTACAACATCGGCAACAATTCGCCGGTGGAGCTCATGACCTTTATCCGGACGCTGGAAGAGAGCCTGGGTACGAAGGCGGACATCGAGATGAGGCCCATGCAGCCGGGTGACGTACAGGCGACTTTCGCGGACATTGACGCTCTTCAGAGAGATGTCGGATTCCGCCCGTCGACGCCTATTTCGGAAGGGCTCCGCAAGTTCGCCGACTGGTATGTCGGGTATTACGGGGCTTAAAGCAAACGCATCTTAGACGGAAAGGGGAGGCTTCGCTTGAGCAAAATCGCCCATATTTGTACGTCGGCTATCTCTCACAAAATTTTGGCGGACAAAATGTCCGTCCTGCAGCAGGCCGGGCATGAAGTCCATCTGATTTCATCCTCGGAAGGCTACGATGAGCAGGCGATGAAGAACAGCGGACTCAAACTGAAGTTCGTGCAGATGAACCGCAAAATACGTCCTGTGGAAGATGTGCGTTCGATCCTCCGGATGAGAAGGCTTATCAAGCGCGAAGGCTATGACATCGTCCATACCCATACGGCCAAGGCTGGGATTATCGGACGAGCCGCCGCCTGGCTGGCCCGCACTCCGGTCATTATGCACACGAGCCACGGCCTGCCGTTCTATGAAGGCCAGTCAAAGACGGCTTATACGATTTACCGGACACTTGAAAAAATCGGCACGTACTTCTGCGATGCGCTTGCTTCCCAGAACCGGGAAGACATGGCGAAGCTTCAGTCGTTGAACGCGGGCAAGATCGTGTACTACGAAGGCAACGGCGTCGACCTGGACAAGCTGGACAAGGCGGCCGGCAGTATCAGCCGGGAAGAGCTGGAGACGTTAAAGGCGACTTACGGCGTCCCGCAAAATAAGACCGTTCTGCTCATGGGAGCGAGAATGGAGCCGGTGAAGGATCATCATTTTCTGCTGGACGCGCTCGCCCTGTTGAAAAGCCAGGGGGTCACGGATTTCGTGTGTCTGCTAGCCGGCAAAGGTCCGCTGGAAAAGCAAATTCTCGAACGGATCGCCGAGCTCGGCCTGCAAAAAGAAGTGCTGCTGATCGGGCACCGTTCCGACCTGTATGCCTTTCTGAAAATGGCCGACATCGTCGTGCTGACTTCCGAGAAAGAAGGAATTCCGCGTTTTCTGATGGAAGCGATGGCTTTTTCCAAACCCGTGGTCGCAAGCGATGTGCTCGGTACGCGGGAGCTGGTCCGGCATGAGGACACGGGCTTGCTCGTTCCTTACAAAAATACGGGGGCGCTCGCCAAATCCTTCCGCACCCTCATCGAGAACAAAGCGTACGGCACCTTGCTGGGACAAGGCGGACGGCGCAGAATCGAACAGGAATTTACCGAGCAGATTGTCGTCAAAAGGCTGGAAACGATGTACAAAGAGCTCCGTGCGGGAGAAAGAGAAAAGGGCCGCATCGGAAGATGGCTTGGGCATACCGTCCTGCGTACGGCGGATCTTGCTATCGCACTGCCTCTGGTGCTCCTGCTGCTTCCGGTCTATGCGGTCGTCGGGCTTCTTGTCCGCATGAAGCTGGGTTCGCCGGTGCTGTTCAAGCAGAAGCGGCCGGGACGATTCGGACAGCCGTTCCACGTCTACAAGTACCGGACGATGACAGACAAGAGAGATTCATCCGGGAATCTGCTTCCGGACGAAGTTAGGCTGACCGCTTTCGGCAAGCTTCTGCGCAAGCTAAGCCTGGACGAAATTCCGCAGCTTTTGAACGTGATCAAGGGCGATATGAGCCTTGTCGGCCCCCGGCCGCTGCTTATGGAATATCTGGAGTTGTATACCGACGAGCAGAAGCGGCGCCACTGGGTACGCCCCGGGATTACGGGGTGGGCGCAGGTGAACGGACGGAACGCGATTTCGTGGGAAGACAAGTTCAAACTCGACGTGTGGTATGTCGACAACCGGTCCTTCCGCCTCTATGTCAAAATTCTTCTGCTGACCGCCGTTAAAGTCGTCCGCAGGGAAGGCGTGTCGCAGGAAGGGCAGGCCACGACGACCAAGTACACCGGAAGCGCCGCATCCGGTATCGGAAGCCCGTCGTGAGGAGACTTCTCCTGATCGGCGACGGGGGCCACGCCAAGGTCGTGCGCGACATTGCGCGGGCCGGCGGGCAGTACGAGCTTGCCGCCGTGCTCGACGACCGCTATGCGGTCCCGGCCGCCGGGGCGGACGGCCTGCCCCGCGGACCGGTTGGGCTGGCGGACCGCATGCTCGCGGAAGACGAAGACCTGCACGTCTTCGTCGCCATCGGCAGCTGCGCGATCCGCCGCAGGGTCGCCGAATCGCTCGGCGCGGAGCCCGGCCGCTTCGCGCTGCTGATCCATCCCCGCGCCGTCGTGAGCAGGGACGCGAGCCTGGCGCCCGGCACAGCCGTGATGCCGGGCGCGGTCGTCAACGCGGGGGCCCGGATCGGCGCCCACGCGATCGTCAACACCGGCGCCGTCGTGGAGCACGACTGCGTGATCGGCGACTACGCGCATGTGTCGCCGAACGCGGCCCTGGCCGGCGGTGTCGCCGTGGGAGCGGGGGCGCACATCGGCATCGGGGCCTCCGTGATCCAGGGGCTCGCCGTCGGCGAGTGGAGCACGCTGGGCGCCGGAGCGGTGGCGGTGCGCGATATCCCCGCCGGATGCACGGCCGCGGGCGTGCCTGCCCGGGTGATTCGGCAGGCATGAGCGGCTGAAAGGTGCGTTGATTCACCCGTCCGGGGCGGCGAGCGAGCTGCCCGGCAATCAGCCGATATGCGGGTGACCAACGTCGTGCTGCACCGCGGCGTGCGCCGGGAACTGAGCTGCGCTCGGTGTTACCCGGATTTAGCGAAATGATTCGTATTTCATTCAATAAATCGTAATCCCTCAGGTACATAAACACGCTCTTATTCCATTTGACCGAATGACCGGATCAATCAAAGGAGGACCGAATATGGCTGCTCAACTTCAAACTCATGCTTCACCGGCCCGCGCCGCACAGCTTCAAACAGGGGCCGCCCCCGGAACAGTGGATGGTCTGCCGGGAACCGGCCGGAGCCGTATTCTCCTGTCTCCTCCGCATATCGGCGAGGAGGAGCAGAAGTTCGTCCGCGAAGCGTTCGAGACGAACTGGATCGCTCCGCTCGGACCGAACGTGGACGCGTTCGAAGCCGAGCTGGCGGCCTACACCGGCTCGAAGGGAGCCGTGGCCCTCAGCTCCGGCACCGCCGGTATCCACGAGGCGCTGCGTCTCCTTGGCGTAGGCCCGGGCGACCGCGTCCTGTGCTCCTCGCTCACGTTCGTCGCCAGCGTCAATCCGATCGTGTACCAAGGCGCGGAGCCTGTGCTGATCGACTCGGACGAAGCGACCTGGAACATGTCGCCGGCCGCATTGGAGCGGGCTCTCGCCGAGTCGAAGCGGGAAGGACGGCTGCCCAAAGCGGCGGTCGTCGTCAACCTCTACGGCCAGAGCGCGGACATGGTGCCTCTCCTGGAACTGCTCGACGCCTACGGCGTTCCCGTTGTCGAGGATGCGGCCGAGTCGCTCGGCGCGACCTGTTCCGGCAAGTCGAGCGGAACGCTTGGACGTTTCGGCGTCTACTCGTTCAACGGCAATAAGATCATCACGACTTCCGGCGGAGGCATGCTGGTGTCGGACGATCTGGAAGCCTTGGAGAAAGCCCGCTTCTGGGCCACGCAGGCAAGAGATCAGGCTCCCCATTACCAGCACAGCGAGGTCGGCTACAACTACCGGATGAGCAACATTCTCGCCGGTGTCGGTCGCGGGCAGCTGCGTGTGCTGGATGAACGCGTGAACGCCCGCCGGGCCGTGTTCGACCGGTACCGCGAGGCGCTTGGCGGCATCGAAGGCATCGCGTTTATGCCCGAGGCGCCATACGGCCGCTCCACGCGCTGGCTGACCGCATTGACGGTCGATCCGGCCGCGGCAGGCATCACGACGGAAGAGCTTATCGCGCGCCTGGCCGTGGAGAATGTGGAGTCCCGGCCGGTCTGGAAGCCGATGCATCTGCAGCCGCTGTACGGCAAGTGCGCTTACTACTCGCACGAAGAGGGAACAAGCGTGTCCGACCGCCTCTTCGAACAAGGGTTGTGCCTGCCTTCCGGTTCCAGCCTCAGCGAATCGGATCAGGATTTTGTCATCGGCATTCTGCTTCATGCTTTGAACGCTTAGAGCCACCCGCAGTTAACGACCATAAGGAGGAATGAATCATGAAAGTGCGTAAAGCGATAATTCCGGCGGCAGGTCTCGGCACCCGGTTTCTGCCAGCTACGAAAGCCCAACCGAAGGAAATGCTCCCGATCGTGGACAAACCGACGATCCAATACATTATCGAGGAAGCCATTTCGTCCGGCATCGAAGATATTCTGATTATCAGCGGACGGGGCAAGCGCGCGATTGAAGATCATTTCGACAAGTCGTTCGAACTGGAAGAAACCCTGGACAAAAAGGGTAAACACGGAGAACTTAAACAAATTCAGGCCATCTCCGACATGGCGAATATTCATTATATCCGGCAAAAAGAACCGAAAGGCCTCGGTCACGCCATCTGGTGCGCCCGCAGCTTCGTCGGCAACGAACCGTTCGCCGTTCTGCTCGGCGACGATATCGTGCAATCCGAGGAGCCCTGCCTGAAGCAATTGCTCCGCATTCATTCCCGCTACTCCTCGTCCGTCGTGGGCGTGCAGCGGGTCAGCGACGAAGACGTTTCCAAGTACGGTGTCATCGCGCCGAGAGGCTCCTCCATCGAACCGGATGTCTTTTTCCTGGAAACGCTCGTGGAAAAGCCTTCGCGCAAAGCGGCTCCTTCCAATTATGCGATTATGGGACGCTACGTGCTGACTCCGGAAATTTTTGAAATTCTGGAAAATCAGGCGCCGGGAGCGGGCGGCGAAATCCAGCTGACGGACGCGATCCGCAGGCTGAACGAGCAGAAGCCCGTTGTCGCCTACAACTTCTCGGGCGTCCGTTACGATGTGGGGGACAAATTCGGCTTCATTAAAGCCACCCTCGACTTCGCTCTGCAGCGCGAGGATTTAAAGCAGGATTTGCTGGGATACATTCAATCGGTTCACGAGCAGCACGCTGCGCTTCACAATCCTATCAGTAAGGTGGCGAAGTAGAATGGAAAAAATTACAGTAGTCGGCAGTGGTTATGTAGGGCTTGTTTCCGGAACTTGCTTTTCTGAAATCGGCAACCGGGTCATCTGCTGCGACGTCGATCCGTTCAAAATCGCGATGCTGCGCAAAGGCGAGATTCCGATTTACGAGCCGGGTCTCAAAGAACTGGTGAAAAAAAACGTCGATGCCGACCGTCTGTTTTTTACTTCCGAAATCGGCGACGCCATCGAAGCGTCGGACATCATTTATATCGCGGTCGGCACACCGATGGGCGATAACGGCGAAGCCGATATGCGCTATGTGCACGAGGTTGCCCGAACGATCGGCCAGCATTTGAATAGCTACAAAATTATCGTGAACAAAAGCACGGTTCCCGTCGGAACCGGTGAGCAGGTCCAGCAGATTATTATGGAAAACCGGAAAAACCGCTTTGTCCAGTTCGACGTCGTTTCCAATCCCGAGTTTTTAAGGGAAGGTTCGGCCATCGAGGACTGCATGAACATGGAGCGCGCCGTCATCGGCGCCACGAGCGACAAGGCGGCCAAGCGGATCGCCGATCTTCACGCCCCTTTCCGCACCCGCATTTTCCAGACGAATCTGGAGAGCGCGGAAATGATCAAATATGCGGCCAATGCTTTTCTGGCCACCAAAATTTCTTTTATCAACGGAATCGCCAACGTTTGCGAACGTGTCGGCGCCGACATCACCTCCGTTGCCGCAGGCATGGGTCTGGACAGCCGAATCGGCGCGAAGTTTCTGCAGGCGGGCATCGGTTACGGGGGAAGCTGCTTCCCCAAAGATACTTTTGCGCTTTCTTATATCGCCGAAGAAGCGGGATTCGATTTCTCCTTGCTGAAATCGGTTATCGCAGCCAACGACGAACAGCGCTTTGTTGTCGTGGACAAGTTGAAACAGGCTCTGGGTTGTCTGGAAGGCAAAAAGATCGGCGTACTCGGACTTGCCTTCAAGCCGAACACCGACGATATGCGCTACGCCCCTTCCTTGACCATCATTCCGGAACTGGTCCGGCTCGGCGCCTCTGTACGCGCCTACGATCCTATCGCGATGCAGGCCGCGCGCAATCAGATCGCCGAGTATTACGAAGATTTCGAGACGCTTGAAGAAGCATTGGAAGGCTGCGATGCCTGCCTCATTTTGACGGAATGGAGCGAGATCGTCGAAATGGATCTGACCCGGGTGAAACAACTGCTGACGGCTCCGATTATCGTGGACGGGCGCAACTGTTTCTCCGTCCGGGAAATGAAAGAGCGGGAGTTCGTCTATTATTCCGTCGGGCGTCCCGCCGTCACAACCGGCAGCGCAAATGCCAGTGCGGCCAAAACTGTCTCGCTCTAAGCTTTTATGGATTTTGCCTGTATTGCTGTGGACGCTGCTCGTCTTCCATTGGTCTCATCAATCGTTTCGCGAGCAGAGCATACAGCCTTTATTGCATAAACTTTTCACAAAGGAGGAGATTCATGCCTATATCCCGCAGGTGACGGTGCGCTACCATCATACGATTATTCGGGCGCAGTCCGATCCGATGCGGTTCATCGAATTTATTTTCCGTAAAACAGCCCATCTGGTTGTTTATGCCGTACTTGCCGCACTTGCGTATCAAGCTCTTTCTCTCTGGGGGAGCCGGCGGAGGAAGCGGGCACTCTTTTCCCTGCTGTATGTCGTCGCGATCGCGATGGGGGATGAATGGGTTCAATCGGCCGCAGCCATGCGTACCAGCGCAATACAGGATGTTGTCTTAGATACAGCCGGAGGCTTGGCGGGACTATCAGCAGCCGTGTGGGCGGCGCCTTGGGGGATTCGGCTTTGGCGGACAAGCATCCGGATTAAAAGGCGGGAGGCCGGGAGATGAACAAACGACGCCGCTTGTTCCTTTGGGTGGGGACAGGCATCCTTATAGCGGGAATGGCCGGGAGTTTTGCGGCCGTCCGGATTTCGGATGAAATGATCCGGACGGCGGCCTCCTTAAGTATTGGGGAGGCCGCCGACGAAGCTGACGCTGCGGGCAAGGAAGCGCCGGAAGGCCGCCCGGTTCCGGGTGGCGGGGCGCCGGCTTCGCCCGGTGCGGATGGACAGGACGGCTCCCGTCCGCAGGAAGCTTTCCCGGCCGTAAAGGCCGCGCCGGGCAGCGGGAAAGCTCCTGCGTCTGCGGCGCCGTCCGCCCGGCCGGACCCGGGGCAGGCCGGACATCAGGCAGCCGGATCGGCGGAGGAGGGCAGCGACGGACGCGGCAGCGGAAGCGCGAAAAGCCGCCCCAAAGACCCGGCAGCCATACCGGCGGAACGGGCCGAGCGCCTAAGCGGGGAGATTTCCTGGTCGGATCGGATGAAGATTACATCCGTTCTGCTGAAGCGGCTGCAGGCAAGCGACATCAAGCAGCTAAGCCTCCTGATGAAGGACGGCGTGTCACGCGAGGAAAAGAAAAAGGCGAAAGCGATCATCATGGCCAAGCTGAGCGAAAGCGAGTATAACGAGCTGATCACCATTGCAAGCAAATATGGCTTGAGCAAAGGCAAGTCGTATCAGCAATCCGTTAACGAGTGAGCTGCGGTTTTGTCAGAACGCCCGCCAAGAGGAGAGTGAGATTGTGAAAAAGTTAAATAAAGCGCTCGTGGCCGCACTGCTGCTGGCTCTGCTGTCCCCGGCTTTCCAGCCGGGCCAGGCTAATGCGCAAGCGGCGGTGAATCAGAACGCCCGCGCGAGTTTTGATCAGCTTGCCAACAATGTATGGGGCTTCCTGAATGAATATCTGCTCCCGATTCTTACGGGCGGCAATCAGAAGTTTCCTGTCCCTAAGCCTGAACCTAAGCCAGACCCGAGGCCTGTCCCGACGCCGGTTCCAACACCTGTTCCAACACCTGTTCCGGATTCCGGTAACGGGAAGGGCCAGAACAACGGCGGCGGTCAAGGCAACGGAAACGGCCAGGACAAAGGCCAGGACAAAGGCCAGGACAAGAACACCGACAAAGGCAACCAGGCCGGCGGTAACGGTAATGGTAACGGGCAAGATAAAGGCAACAACGGAAACAACGGAAACAACGGAAACAATGGAAACCAAGGCAACGGCCAAGGGAATGGCCAGGGCAATGGTAACAACGGCAACGGCAACAACGGCAATGGTAACAACGGCAACGGCAACAACGGTAACGGTAACAACGGTAATGGCAACAACGGTAATGGCAACAACGGCAACGGCCAAGGAAACAACGGCAATGGTAACGGCAATGGTGGCAAGGACCGCGATGACCGTTACGATTCCATCAACAAAGAAACGATTCGGAAGCTGAATGCGCTGAAATCGGCGTGCCAGCGTGACCTCGTTTCTTACGCGATGCAGTTTTCCCGGGCTACGACAACGCACCAGAAATCTACTCTTTATAAGGAAGCTTCCGAGCGCTTCGCTCAGTGCGTGTCCGATTTCAGGGATATTGTGGGCAGTGCCCAGAATGCGCTTCAGAATGAAGGATTCAGCACCGACATTATCAATCAGTATCAGCGTGAGTACGATCTTCAGATGGAAACAGGCCGCATGCTGCTTGACACCATTGTGAAGTAAGGAAGGTACGGCCGGTGACGCATCCAGCGTTGCCGGTTTTTTCCGTCTTGTTTTTTGCAAACCTACTATTATTAATAGACGTCCAGAAGAAAACCGAGATAGGCGAGAAAAAGAACGAACAAGAGAATGACATCGAGGCCGTTGGGAAAAATCAGCGTGCGGACAAATTGAATGCAGATGAGCGGGAAAAGCACGCCCCGAACGGTGTTCCGGGTATTCCACCACCATTTTTGCATGAGTATCCCCCTCAAATAATAAAAATTTCCGTTACCAGTTTATGCGGGCGCCCCCTTGGATATGATGAGTAGTAACCCTTTTCGTATTGAAAAGATTGACGTTTTTGGTCCGTTTGGTTTATCATAAAGTGTAATTTAACGGTTTGCTTTACAAACATTTTTCATTACGTTGAATCGACGTGGATGGGGAGTAGTAGACGGCGAGCCCTTCAGAGAGTGGAATTGCAGCGCTGGAAGGTTCCACAGGGAGATAAAAGGCCGTTCGAAGTCGCCCCGGAGTTGTTTGCGTGAGCACTTATCCGCTTTAAGGCGGTAAAGTCTAGCGTGAACCGGCCCGCACCGTTATATGCGTCTCAAGTGTCACGTTCCGCTCGTTTCGGGAGCAGGCGTGAAATGAAGGTGGTACCACGGAAGCACATCCTTTCGTCCTTTGCGGCGAAGGGATTTTTTTGTTAGCTGGAGCAGCTGCGCAAGGTACTTGAATGGAGGAAATGGACTATGGCAGAAACAAGCGATAAAAACTCGGTATCCATGCCGACAACCTACGATCCCTCGCAAAGCGAGAAAAAATGGTACGATTACTGGATTTCTAACGGATTTTTCCGTGCCGGGCAGCGTCCGGACGCGGAAACCTATACGATTGTAATCCCGCCGCCGAACGTAACGGGGTTACTGCACCTGGGCCACGCGCTCGATTTTACGCTGCAGGATATTCTGGTGCGCACGAAGCGGATGCAGGGCTATGACGCGCTCTGGCTTCCGGGCTCCGACCACGCGGGTATCGCCACACAAACCAAGGTGGAGCAGAAGCTGCGAGAAGAAGGGCTTTCCCGCTACGACCTCGGACGGGAGAAGTTCCTGGAGAAAGTGTGGGAATGGAAAGACCTCTACGCCGAAACCATCCGCGAGCAGTGGGCGAAAATGGGCTTTTCCCTCGATTATTCGCGTGAACGGTTTACGCTCGACGAAGGTTTGTCCAAAGCCGTGCGCGAAGTTTTCGTGAGCCTGTACAACAAGGGCCTGATTTACCGCGGCAAATATATCATCAACTGGGACCCGAAAGCGCGGACCGCTTTGTCCGACATCGAGGTTGAATATAAAGAAATCCAGGGCAGCTTGTACCACCTGGTGTATCCGCTCAAAGACGGAAGCGGCTCCATTACGGTAGCGACTACCCGTCCGGAAACGATGCTCGGCGATACGGCCGTTGCCGTTCATCCGGAAGACGAGCGTTACAAGCATATGATCGGAAAAATGCTCGTGCTGCCGGTGGTCGGCCGTGAAATTCCGGTTATCGCCGACGAGTACGTCGAGAAAGATTTCGGAAGCGGCGCGGTTAAAATTACACCGGCGCACGATCCGAACGACTTCGAAGTGGGCAAGCGCCACGACCTGCCGCAAATTCTCGTGATGGACGAATCCGGCACGATGAATGCCAACGCGGGCCCTTACCAGGGGCTGGACCGTGCGGACTGCCGCAAGAAAATCGTCGCCGACCTGCAGGAGCAGGGGGTCCTCGTCAAAATCGAGGAACACGTCCACCAGGTCGGACACAGCGAGCGCAGCGGCGCCGTTGTAGAGCCTTACTTGTCCACGCAGTGGTTCGTGAAAATGCAGCCGCTTGCCGAACGCGCCATTGAAGCGCAGAAGAACGGCTCCGGCGTCAACTTCGTTCCGGACCGTTTCGAGAAGATCTACCTGCAGTGGATCGAAAATGTACGCGACTGGTGCATTTCCCGCCAGCTTTGGTGGGGACACCGCATTCCGGCGTGGTACTGCGCGGACTGCGGCGAGGTGACCGTCGCTCAGCAGGACGCTCATGCCTGCGGGCACTGCGGAAGCGAAAATATCCGTCAGGACGAAGACGTCCTCGATACCTGGTTCTCCTCCGCGCTTTGGCCGTTCTCGACACTCGGCTGGCCGGAGCAGACCGAAGATCTGCAGCGCTACTATCCGACGAATGTCCTTGTCACTGGCTATGACATTATTTATTTCTGGGTAGCCCGCATGATTTTCAGCGGCCTGGAATTTACGGATCAAGTTCCGTTCAAGGACGTGCTGCTGCACGGTCTCATTCGCGACTCGGAAGGCCGCAAAATGTCCAAATCGCTGGGCAACGGTGTCGATCCTCTGGAAATTATCGAGAAATACGGCGCGGATGCGATGCGGTATATGCTCTCGACTTCGAGCACGCCGGGACAGGATTTGCGCTTCCGCATCGAGCGCGTGGAGCAGACACGCAACTTCGCGAACAAGATCTGGAATGCTTCGCGTTTTGCGCTGATGAATCTCGAAGGATTCACGGCTGCGGACATCGACCTGAGCGGCAAGCTCGGAACGGCCGATCGCTGGATTCTGCACCGTCTGAACGAAACGGCACGCGATGTAACGCGTCTGATCGACCAATACGAATTCGGCGAAACCGGCCGTCTGCTGTATAACTTCATTTGGGACGATCTGTGCGACTGGTATATCGAATTCAGCAAGCTCTCCCTGTATGGGGAGGATGAAGCGGCCAAGAAAACGACGAAATCCGTTCTGGCCTATGTGCTTGACCGGACGCAGCGCCTGATTCACCCGTTTATGCCGTTTATTTCGGAAGAAATCTGGCAGCATCTGCCTCACGAAGGCGATACGATCACATTGGCCGCCTGGCCGGTGTACGATGCGCAGTTCGAAGCGCCGGAAGCGGTGCGCGAAATGGAACTGCTCATGGACATTATCCGCGCCGTGCGCAACATTCGTGCGGAAGTGAACGTTCCGATGAGCAAGAAGATCGAGCTGCTCGTCAAGCCATCCGGCCAGGACGTGGAGACGATTCTTTCCCGCAACGAAGAGTACCTCCGCCGTTTCTGCAGCACCTCGGAGCTGAGCATTTCCGCGGAACTCGCGTCGCCCGATAAGGCGATGACGGCTGTCGTGACGGGAGCGGAGCTGTTCCTGCCGCTCGCGGGACTTATTGATATCGCTCAGGAAGTGGCCCGTCTGGAGAAAGAAATGCAGACGCTCATCGGGGAAGTGACCCGGATCGAGAAGAAGCTTTCCAACGAAGGTTTTATCGCCAAAGCTCCAGCCAAGGTCATAGAAGAAGAGAAAGCGAAAATGGCCGACTACGCGGATAAGCGCGACAAAGTCGTTGCCCGTCTGGCCGAACTGAAAGCCTAAGCCTGCATTAATATCGCGGTGCACCCCGTCCGGTTTGACGAGGAGCACCGCGATTCACATCAATCAAAGGGATGATAGTCATGGAACAACACACAGAAGCGGCTTCCCCGTTCAAGACTTATACCGAA
Source organism: Paenibacillus sp. JNUCC 35 (assembly GCF_058269095.1). NCBI lineage: Bacteria > Bacillati > Bacillota > Bacilli > Caryophanales > Paenibacillaceae > Paenibacillus > Paenibacillus sp. JNUCC 35. Next base: position 1,614,008 of record NZ_CM177771.1, read on the forward strand.
GCAGTGAACTGGATCACCGGACTCGTGCCGGTCGGCATCAAACCCGGACTCAAACGAATGGACCTGTTGATGGAAAAACTCGGTCATCCTCACCGGAGACTGAAGTTCATACACGTCGGCGGCACGAACGGCAAAGGCTCGACCTGCGCCTTCCTGACGAAGGTGCTTATCCGCAGCGGATACGATGTCGGAACCTTCACGTCCCCATATCTCGAAAAGTTTACGAACCGTATACAGTATAACGGTCAAGATATTGAAGAAGAGGCTCTCCTGCTTCTGGCGAACCGTCTGAAGCCGATCGCCGACGAACTGGCGGAGACCGAACTGGGTTCCCCGACGATGTTCGAAATTTGCACGGCGCTGGCGCTCTTGTATTTCGGCACTGTCACGTTCCCGGATTATGTCGTCCTGGAAGTGGGGCTCGGCGGCCGTCTCGACTGCACCAACATCGTGTCGCCGGTCATTTCCGTTATCACGAACATCGGCCACGATCATATGGATATTCTCGGCGATACGTTGGAGCAGGTGGCGCTTGAGAAGGCGGGCATCATCAAGCCCGGCGTGCCCCTGGTTACGACCGTGGAACAGCCCGAGCTTGCGGAACTGTTTATCCGGGACGCCAAGAGCAAACGCACGACCGTTTATCTCCTGGGCAAGCAGTTTACTTACGAGCCCGTATCGACGGAGCTGGACGACCAGAAGCTGAACTTCACGGGACCGTTCCGTTCGATCGAGAACGTGCCGGTCTCCCTCAACGGGGCGCACCAGCTGAAAAATGCCGCCGCGGCATTGATGACGCTCGAAGTCCTGCGCCAGTATAACGCGCTCATCGTGGACGACGAAGATCTTTTCGCCGCCATGAGCGAAACGCAGTGGCCCGGCCGCCTTGAAATGGTTTCCGACAATCCGCGGATTCTGCTGGACGGAGCCCATAATCCCGAGGGGGCGCAGACGCTGGCCGCCGCCCTGAAAGACACGTATTCCTATAAGAAACTGCATTTGATGGCCGGCATGTTGTCCACGAAGAATCAACCCGGCTATTTCAGGCATATACTACCAATGGTGGATACGCTTATCCTTACGGAACCGGATTTTCATAAAAAAGAAAGTGCGTCCCGTCTGGCCGACCGGGCCCGGGAGACCCTCCGGGAACTGGACGTGAACCGGGATATCGATATCGTGGTGGAACCGGATTGGAAGAAAGCCCTGGAACAATTGAAGCAGCGAACGGGACAGGATGATCTGGCGGTCGTATCCGGCACGCTCTACTTGATTTCTGATGTTCGTTCTTGGCTCTTATACACGACCGACTCTGAAAAAGGATGGTGAGAACGACATTGAATACCCCAGAACACGTACATTTTATCGGCATCGGCGGCTACGGTATGAGTGCGATCGCCAAAGTGATGCTGGAAATGGGCTACCAGGTGTCCGGCTCCGATCTGGCCCAGCAGGAACTGACGGAAAAGCTGAGGGCCAAAGGCGCCCGCGTCTATATCGGGCATGAAGCCCAGAACGTGAACGGAGCGGACCTCGTGGTCTACTCCACGGCGTTGTCCAAGGACAATGTGGAAATGGTCGCGGCCGGAGAGCAGAACATTCCGGTCATTCACCGCTCGCAAATGCTGGCGAGATTGATGAATGAGCGCAAAGGGATCGCGGTAGCCGGAGCGCACGGCAAAACGACCACCTCTTCCATGATCGCGCTTGTGATGGAGCGCTGCGGAACCGACCCGACGTATATCATCGGCGGCGAGATCATGAACATCGGCTCGAATGCCAAAGCGGGCAAAGGCGACTACGTCGTAGCCGAAGCGGACGAGAGCGACGGCACTTTCCTGCAGTATCATCCGACGCTCGCCCTTGTGAATAACATTGAAGCGGATCATCTGGAAAACTATGACGGAGATTTCGAGAATCTGAAAAAAGCCTATGCCCAGTTCCTCAGCCAGGTGAGAGAAGACGGCAAGGCGATCATCTGTCTCGATGACGAATATTTGCGGGGCATGCTTCCGCAGATCAAAAGCGAGACCCTTACTTACGCCATCGACCGGGATGCCGACTATGTGGCGACGGACATCGAGCTGGGCGACCGGAAAGTGTCCTTCAGCGTCCGCCGCGGCGGCGAGACGCTCGGCAAGCTGCGCTTGTCGGTTCCGGGCCGGCACAACGTATACAATGCGATGGCTACGCTGATTACGTGTCTGGAATCGGGCCTTACCTTTGACCAGATCGCGGAGGCGATCGAGGAGTTCCGCGGCGCCAAACGGAGGTTTCAGGTGCTGGGCGAAGTGAACGACATTCTCGTAATCGACGATTACGCCCATCATCCTACGGAAATCGAGGCGACGATCTCTGCGGCCAAAGCGACCGGCAAGCATCTTATCGCGGTGTTCCAGCCCCAGCGCTATACGCGTACGTTTTACTTATTCGAACAGTTCAGCCATGCGTTCAAAGAGGCGGACGAGGTGCTGATCACCGACATCTACTCACCCGCGGGGGAGAAGCAGATCGAAGGCATCAGCTCCGAGAAGCTCGTCGAACTGATCCGCAAGAACAGCAATCCGAACGTCACCTACATTCCGACCCGCGGCGAAGCGGAAGTCTATTTGACGGACCGCGTTAAACCGGGTGATCTCGTCATCACGATGGGAGCCGGAGACATTTGGAAAACGGCGGACGGTCTCGCCAAAACGCTTCGCGCCCGCTATGAGGCGGAATAAAGAAGTTTTTTCAACATAACATAACAAAATAGACTGCACGCCGCAGTACGAAAACCTTCCTCAGCCTGCGCTGACGGGAGGTTTTTTTATGGGGAAAATAAGAGTATGCCGGGAAGCGCTTCGGGAGTTAAACGCCTAGTTGCTTTTCTTTCTCAGGCTCCCTAGTTCCGTAAAATCATTGGTTATCCCGATCAGCTCCTGCGTTTTGGTTTTTACTAGAACGTATGTAGGGTAAGACGTGATTTTAAATTTATCCATAGGCGGATTGTAAGAGATCACGTCAATACCGAGCCCTTTAAACTGCTCCTCCGTCAAAGGAACATGGGGATTAAATACGTATAGAGTAGTGGATTGGTTAGAGTTTGTCAGGTTTGACGTAAAAGCGATAAAGCCCAAGACAGCGAGTATACTTGCAAGCAGCGGCAAAGAGTTTCTTTTGTTGTTCAGGGTCATGATTCGGCTACCTCCGTTTATTCACTTCACACGTATACCATATACCAATATTTAGTGAAACTCCACTCTAGTAAAATTTACAGAGGCCCGGACATATTTTTCCGCTTCCGTTCATAGGCTGATAGCAGAACGCGGATAAGGAGATGGGTCGTATGAATAAAGCGAGAATTTCTTACCGTATAGACGGAAACGACCGGACAAACCGTAAAGAAGATAAATCGGGCGGCAAAATTATTCCTTTAACGAAAGAAGAGTTTTCGGTTTCGGAAGCTCTTTGGAGAGACGCGGAGGCGGATCGAGCGAAAAAAGCCCGGCAAAACCGGAGGGACACGGAAGCGGGATCCCGGAACCGGGAAGGACTGAATGAATATACGGCCGACTTCGGTACATGGCAGAGTCCTTATGATGCCGAAACGGAACGGATCGCCAAGCTTATCCGGGAATCCGAACCGGGTTACCGGGGAGATTCCGGTTATTTTGAGAGCACGATTAACGAACGCTTCAGGGAAGAAAAAGAAAGAAGACAGGAATACGAGGATTTGGACCGGACCGCGTATATGGAACGCAGAGACGAAGAAGCAGCCGCACGGCAGTTGAGGGACTTTGAGGGGCCCTCCGAGCAGGAGGACGAATATACGGATGACCGGTTTCGGGAGAATCCGGCCGCAGGGCGCGGCAATTCAGGTGAACGGGAACGCGAGGAACGCTATCCGCTTCCGCCAAACCTCGGCTGGCCGGAGGATCCCAGCGGCTTTATCGATCACGGGACGGCCTCCCTGCCCGGCTATAACAGCCTGCGCGCCGCTGAAGAAGACGAGCGGGAGGATGCCGGCTATGCGCGTCCCGTAAACGGCGGCGTACCGGTGCCGGATACGAGGGAGAGAAGGACGTCTGGAGAGAGGGATTACTATGAACGGCAGCTTGCGCAAGCGCCTCCTCCCGGGCAGAACCGGAGCAGGAACCGGAACGAGTACGCGTACTATGAGGACGAGCCGCCGGGATACCGCAGGGAACCCGTCTACGAGGATCCGTATAACCGCCTTCATTGGGAGGAACCCGAAAAGTCGGGCGTGCGCATTTCCCGGTCCGACCGCGGAGGCTTGCTGCGCATCGCCACATCGGTTGCGGGAGCGATGGTAACCGGGGCGGCCTTCGGCTATTTTGTCCTTTCCATGTTCTCGGGAGGGGCGGAGAAACCCATCACGATCGACGCGGGTCCGGCCGCGACCGCCCAGGCCCAGCCGAGCCCCGGGGCTGTCACGCCGCTGAAGCCGGATGCCTCCGCCCCGGCCGCTTCGGCTCCGTCCGCGGGCACGGCCGCCGTCGCTGCCCCGCCGGTCGGAGGGCCGACTGCGGCGGCCTCCATCCCGGCGCGCTCCTACACCGTGCTGCAGAACGGCATCTTCAGCACGCCGCAGAGCGCGGAGACCGCCCGCGCCGACGCGCGGGGCAAAGGCGCCGCGGCGGTAGCGGAACCCGGCACGAAGACGACGGTGTACGTCGGATTGGCCGGGAGCAAGGAGGACGCCGCGAAGCTGAAAGCCGCCCTTGCCGCCAAGAAAATCGAAGTCTTCGCGAAGCCGCTCGATCTTCCCGCTGTCGGCAAGGTGTACTGGAAGAGCGGCAGCGCCCAGCCGCTCGCGGATTATCTCGCGCAGGGCGCGAAGGTCGCCGGCACGGCCGGCAGCCTCTCCGCCGCGAAGATAGCGGAGGCTTCGCCGGGCGCGATCGACGCGGCTTCGCTGCAGCCGCTCGACGCCGCCGCCAAGGCGTGGGCGGCTCTGCAGCCGGCGGTAGCCGCGGGAATCCCCGACGCGGCCAAGCCGCAGGTCGAGGAGATGAACGCGGCTCTCGCCAAGGCGGTCGCGAAGCTCGGCGAGTACGGCAAGTCGCCGTCCGCCCCGCTTCTGGCCGAAGCCCAGGAGGCGCTGATGCAGTACGTCGTCGCCGAGAAGCGCCTGATGCAGCAGCTGACGGCCGCATCGGCGTAGGCGTAGGCGCAAACCGCCGCTCCATCACGCAAAAACACGGCCTGCGAATTCGCAGGCCGTGTTGGTTTTAGGGCTGAAGCTTGGAATAACGGTCCATCATGACGGCAATTTCCGCCCGGGTTATGTAACGGTTCGGTTTGAATTCCGTCGGGCTTGTCCCGTCGACGATACCGGCCTTCGTCAGCGTATAGACGGCTCCGGCGCACCACATGGAGGCCGGAACATCGGAGAAAACGTCCTGCCCGGCCGGCGGCGTTAGAGCCGGTGTGCCTTTCATTTCGCGAAGCCGCTGAAGAATGGCGGATACCTCGCCGCGGGTGATCGCTTGGTTCGGTCGTACGGTAAGATCCGCGTAGCCGTCGAGAAGTCCGAGGCGGACGGCTTTTGTCATCACCGGATAGGACCACTGGGTGGATTTCAAATCGCTGAAAGCGGGTGCGGGTGCGGAATTTCCCGTCCCGAGCAGGCCGTCGAAACCGAAGACGCGGTCCATCACGGTTACGAATTCCGCGCGTGTCAGCGCCCGGTTAGGCTCGAAATTGTTTCCGATGCCTTCCATCCAGCCTTTGTCTTTGATGCGCAGGATGGCTTCGCGTGCCCAGTGCCCGGCAGTATCCGGGAAAACCGGCGGCTGGTAAGAGACGACCCCGTCGGCGATCGCTTTTGCCATTTTGGTGCGGAACGCCGGATCGGCCAGTAAATCCGCTTCTTTTTTGTTGCTCAAAAAGCCGGTTTCGACAAGGATGCTCGGGATTTTTCCTTTGCGGACGACATAAACCGCGCTCGGCACCAGGCCTTGATCCTTCAATCCGGTTTGAGACAGAACGGAGCTTAACACCTTTTGAGCCAGCAGCTTGCTGGAAGGTGTAAGGGCTTCCATTTCCGGACTGGCGGGATAATCGTCCTGGGGATAGCGGCTGTCGTAATACAGCACTTGCGATCCGTTTGCGGTCGAGCTCGGATTTGAATTGGCATGCACGGATACGAAAACGTCCGCGTTCTGGGCATTTGTAAATTGAACTCGCTCGTCAAGGGACAAATAACGGTCGTCCGACCGGGTCATCACGACTTCGACGCCCTTCTTCTTAAGCTCGTCGCGGAGCTTCAGAGAAACGTCGAGGTTGACCGTTTTTTCATTGAGACCGTTTACACCGATGGCTCCCGGATCTTTCCCGCCGTGACCGGGATCGACGACAACCTTGTAGGCCATCGCCTCGTAAGGAAAGACCAGCAGAAGCGCGAGGGTCAGCCCTGCTAATTTTGTAGTTTTTTTCATCGTGTTTTCCCCTCCCGTTTCCAATTGTACAGGTACTTTCCAGGTTAGTAAGCCGGAAATATGTTACAATTTGTTGTTTTTTCGGATTGATGCGAAACCTGCCGCTCCGTATAATAAGGGAGAAACAAGGGAAGAGAGAGGATAACGGATGAAGAAAAACGGCTTCACCCTCGTTCTGTTTTTAGTGATCGGTCTTGTCGTCGGCATCATTGTTGGACAACTGCTTGCACCGGTCAAAGCATTGGCGTTCCTGACCAAAACGACGGATATCGTCTGGCAGCCCAAAGCGGACCTGCAGGTCATCCAGTACGATATCCTTTTGCAGATTAAACTGAATTTGTGCAGCATTATAGGCCTCGCGGCCGCTTTCTGGCTGTACCGCAAGGTGTAGTCCGTGAGAAGACGAAAGTAAATTTTGAAGAGAAAAGTGGAGGCATATTGCTATGAGCCAATCCGGAAGCGCGCCCTATGAGCAGGGCATTAAACTGATTCTCGCATCTTCTTCGCCAAGACGGCAGGAGCTGCTGAAAGGGATGGGGCTGGATTTTAAAATTATCGCCAGCGATGCGGATGAAACCGTGGAGGAGAGCCTGAGTCCCCGGGAGATCGTCGAGACGCTTGCCGTGCGCAAAGCGGAGGCGGTATCGGCCTCTTTACCGGGTTCATACGCCCCGGACAGAACCGTCATCATCGGGTCCGACACGATTGTGGTCCTAGGCGGGGAAGTGCTCGGCAAGCCTAAGGACGAGCGGGACGCTCTCCGCATGCTGTCCGCTTTGCAGGGCCAAACTCACGAGGTATTCAGCGGAGTCGCCTGCCTGAGCGCGGACCGCAGGAACGTTTCGGTGAGCCACCGCCGGACGAAAGTCACGATGAAAGCGATGGACGAGCAGCGGATTCTCCGGTATATCGGGACGGGCGAGCCTTCGGATAAGGCGGGGGCATACGCGATTCAAGGGATCGGAGCCACATTGATCGAGGGAATAGAAGGCGACTATTTCAATGTCGTCGGTCTTCCGGTGTCTCTTCTGAGCGAGATGCTCGAGCCTTTCGGCATCCGCGTCATCTAAGCAGATGTCCCCGGCCCTGAACCGTTTTCATTAAGAGCCGATTCTGCTACAATAGAGAGAACATCAGGAGAAAGGAGGGCTATGTCATGAACAGCGAGTTTACGATTGCCGTGCACAGTCTGGTGCTTCTTGCCCATTTACCGGAACACATGGCTTCGAGCGATGATATTGCTTCCAACGTTTGCACCCATTCCGCGCGCATCCGCAAAATTATGGGCTGTCTGCGCAAAGCCGGATTTGTTCGCACGAAGGAAGGATGCGGTGGCGGATTTATTCTCAATCACGACCCGGATGAGATTACGCTCGGCGACATTTATCAGCTAACTTCGCTCGGCACCCTCAAACCGAACTGGTGTTCGGGAAACCGGGGAAATGAATGTCTTGTTTCTGCGAACATGCAGAATGTGATGGACAACATGCTGGATGGAGCCGAACAGAATATGATTCAATATTTGAAAGGCGTGACGATCGGCAGCATGCTCCGTACCTTGAACAAGACGGAGAAGAAAACCGCCGATGCCGAGAAGAATCTGATTTCCTGAAGCGGCGCCTGCCTTTGCTAAGCGTTCAAGGACATGCAGGCGCCCTCTTTATTGTAACGATACATGAGGAAAGACACCCGGTGCTGCGGGGGCGGCGCGGACTAAGCTTTCACAAGGCGCGATTTCTCCCGTCAGGAGACGCTTTGCCGGTCCGTCCGCCTGTCTTCTTGGGCCTTGGACGCCGCCGCTTTCCTTGCCGTTTCCTCAATCGCCGAGTCGGTTAAATGGCTAAGCTTGATTTTACCCTTTCATGCACCTCGATTTCTTTCCGCTTTCGGGCCCTTGCGCTCTTGCTTTTTTACTCTCCCATTCCCTTTCCTTCTTCATGAGTTTACTGCTTGCCGCTTGTCTCTCCCGCATTCCGTTTTAATTTTCCTTCTCCGCTGACGCATCTTGTTTTCCGCTCCGTTCTTTCCTTTACTGCTGCCTTCCCTAGTACACCGCTTTTTAATTCTGCTGTTAGAAAAATCCTTCTAAGCCCATCTCCAGAACCGGAAACCCGTCTTAAGAATTTTTACCTGCGAGTCATCTTTTGTATTTTTTGTCGAGGTATGCAGACTTTTTTGGGACCTGTATCGTCCTATTTAACAGTCCCTCTGACCTTTGTATGGTTTAGTGCGGTTTTATATGATGACCGCATAGGTATAAACGAATGATCTCTGCCGATTTTCCCAGGCATTTCCGTTCGGGTCACCCCGCTTTTATTGTTTGGGGATGCTCCAGTTGAACCGGGCCGCAGAGTGGCCGAATGAAGACGGCAAAAGCCCGGCAGACGGCGCTTTTCGGACGTTCGACGCCGGTTTTAAAGGAAATGTTGGAAATTGGCCTAAGAACATACCGGAAGAGGGGAATATATGATATCATCAATTGTCACCTTGCGTGAAATTCCGCCGGAAGAGAGACCCCGCGAAAGAATGATGCAGCTCGGGGCTTCATCGCTCAGCAGTGCCGAACTGCTGGCTATCCTGGTTCGTACGGGAACATATTCCGAGTCTGCTTTGGCGCTCGCACAGCGGATTCTTTCCGAAACGGGAGGACTCCGGGGGTTAGTCGAAGCCAGCCGGGAAGAGCTTGTCCGAATCAAGGGGATAGGCGACGCCAAGGCGCTCCAGGTTATGGCCGGAATCGAGTTGGGAAGACGGATTTCCCGGACCCGCACGGAAGAAATCACGACGGTGCGCTCTCCGTTTGATGTTTTCGATCTGCTTAAGGACGAACTGCGCTATTTGCAGAAAGAACACTTTGTTTGTTTGTTCCTCAATACGAAAAACCACATCATCGGACGCGAAACGCTGTCCATCGGAAGTTTGAACGCCTCCATTGTGCATCCGCGCGAAGTTTTCCGCGCCGCGATTCAGCGCAGCAGCGCCTCCATCGTTTGTGTACATAACCACCCCAGCGGGGATCCAACGCCAAGTCCACAGGACATTGAACTTACGCACAGGCTGACAGAAGCCGGTGATATCATAGGGATCGAAGTCCTCGATCATATTGTCATCGGAGATGACCGCTATGTCAGTTTGAAGGAGCATGGTCATATGTAATATAATAAAGATTATGTTCGTGGAAAGACCCCTAATTTCGACAATGACTACGAAAACTATGACGAAACAATAAACCGTCGGTATTTTTCTGCTGCCATTTAAGCAGTTAATCAGAGAGAAGATGGATTTTGGGAAGGAGCCGTTTTATTATGTTCGGAGGTTTTACAAAGGATTTAGGTATCGATTTGGGTACTGCCAATACATTGGTGTATTTGAAGGGCAAAGGAATTATCGTGAGGGAGCCGTCGGTAGTCGCCATCCGTACGGATACGAAAACCATTGAGGCCGTCGGCGATAACGCGAAGAAAATGATTGGACGTACGCCGGGCAACATCCGCGCCATTCGTCCCATGAAAGACGGCGTAATCGCGGATTTCGAAACGACCGCCACGATGATCCGTTATTTCTTACGTCAGGCACAGAAGGATCGTTTCATGTTCCAGCGCCATCCGAATGTCATGGTATGCGTACCGTCCGGCATTACGGCGGTCGAGAAGCGCGCCGTGGAAGACGCGACCAAGCAGGCAGGCGCACGTGACGCTTATACGATCGAAGAGCCGTTCGCGGCCGCAATCGGCGCGGATCTTCCGGTCTGGGAACCGACGGGAAGCATGGTTGTGGACATCGGCGGCGGTACGACCGAAGTGGCCGTTATTTCCCTCGGGGGAATCGTGACGAGCCGTTCCATCCGCATCGCGGGCGATGAGATGGACGAAGCCATCACCCAGTACATCAAACGTACCTATAACCTGATGATCGGCGAGCGCACGGCCGAAACGCTGAAAATGGAAGTGGGCTCCGCCCTGCCGATGGAACAGCCGGAGTTTCTTGAAATCCGCGGCCGCGATCTCGTGACAGGTCTTCCGAAGACGATTTCCGTCACTTCCGACGAAATTACGGAAGCGTTGACCGACACCGTGAACGCCATTATCGATGCGGTTAAAGTGACGCTGGAGAAATGTCCTCCCGAGCTGGCCGCCGACATTATGGACCGCGGGATCGTGTTGACGGGCGGGGGAGCCCTTCTGCGCAATCTCGATAAACTGCTTGCAGGCGAAACCGGGATGCCGGTTATCGTCGCGGACAATCCGCTTGATTGTGTAGCCATCGGGACCGGCCGCGCCCTGGACCACATCCATCTGTTCAAAGGTGCCAAATCCGGCGCCAAATACAGACGCTAGTCTGACACTGTGCCGACGTGAGAAGGTGTTGAATTGTTGAAATTCATGGGGAACAAGAGGCTGATGGTTCTGCTTGTGGGTCTCATTTGTTTTTTCATTCTGATGGGACTTACACTTAGCGGACGGACGAAATTTTACTGGCCGGAAAAATTTCTGAAAGATTCGATCGCCTGGACGCAGAGCGTATTTTACAGACCGGCAGCGGGCGTGGCGGGCTTCTTTGAAGACGTCGGCAAGCTTAAAACCATCTATGACGAGAATCAGATCTTGAAAAAAAGACTGACCGACTACGCACTCGCTACCCAGCAGCTGAACGCGCTTGAAGATGAGAACAAACGGTATAAAGAAGCTCTGGGGTTCACGGAGCGCCAGAAACAAGTGTCCAATTATAAATACCGGATTGCCGACGTGATCGCGGCAAGTCCCGACCCTTATAACGGGACCATCACCGTAAATCTGGGTGAGAAAGACGGCATCAAGCCCAATATGGCCGTTATTAACGTGGACGGTCTTCTCGGCCGGGTGCTCACCGTAACGGAATTCACCTCCAATGTGCAGCTTCTTACGGATTTGAGCGATACCAACAACAAGGCGCCCGCTATTTCCGCAACCGTCAAAGGCAAGGAGTACAAATCCGCCGAAGGCCAAGGTTCTTACGGGATCATTGAGTCGTACGACAAAGAAAAGGGCCTGCTCGTGATGAACAAAATCGATCAGAACGACAAGCTTGCGGTCGGCGACACCGTCATTACCTCCGATATCGGCAAAGTATTCCCGAGCGGTATTCCGGTAGGTACGGTCGTTTCCCGCGAGCCCGGGGATTTCGGGATTACCCAGAAAGCGATGATCAAACCTTTCGCTGACTTCAGACATATCCGGGAAGTCTTTATCATCGAAATACCCGAGGTGAAATAGCCATGGTACGCAACTCGCTCTGGCTCATTCTGTTCTCGCTGCTCATATTGGAAGGATCGCTCATTCATTGGCTGATTCCGGATTCTTGGCAGCAAAGCGTCCGGATTTCTTCCAATTTCATGCTGATCATTATTTTGTATATCGGACTTTATTTAAACCGGCATTCTGCCCTGCTGTATGGCCTCGGTTTCGGGCTGCTTCACGATTTCGTCTATTTCGGACACATACTCGGCGTCTACTCCTTCGGATTCGGATTGGTCGGCTACATAGCGGGGCTTCTTCCCCGCAGGCAGACGAACCTTATTTTCATGACTTTGATGACGATGGGAGTCGGCGTTCTTATTTTCGAGATTATCAAATTCGGAATCAACCGTTTATTTAACATCGTAACGGTGAATTTTCAGTTTGCGTTTACCCATATTATGCTGCCGAGCGTGCTGCTCAACATGCTGTTCGCCCTGGCGGTATACATTCCGATGCGCAAGCTTATGGAAGCCCTCCAAGGCCAAGGATCCAGAGCGGAACATTAATTTTGACCGTTCTTTTTCACCCGGCAGGAAAACCCGGACAGCAGGCCGAATTGTATGGGGTGGGAGGTTGGAACGTTTATGACGACGGCAGGTAAACATCATGTGATTATAAAAGGAGTCAAAGACGGCCTGAACTTTCTTCTCGACGATTCATGCGAGCTTGCGACTGTCCTGGAAGAACTGCGGCACAAGGTGGAGAGCACCCACGACCGCATTCTGACCGGACCTATCGTGCGTGTTCAAGTCAGACTCGGTAAGCGCAGCGTCAGTGACGAGGAGAAGGAAGAAATCCGCGCCATCATCGGACAGAAGGGCAACCTGCTCATTCAGTCCATTGAATCCGATGAACCGGAGCCGCTTGTCGGAACGGCTGCTCCCATTACCATGCTTAAAGGGATGGTCCGGTCGGGACAGACACTTAAACATGAAGGCAATCTGCTGTACATGGGGGATGTCAATCCCGGAGGCACTATACTGTGCACCGGCAGCATCTACATCATGGGTTCCTTGCGGGGAATGGCACATGCGGGTGTGGACGGGGACGAGGCTGCGATCGTTGCGGCATCCCATATGCGTCCCACTCAACTGCGCATTGCCGGCGTAATCAGCCGGCCTCCGGATGAATGGGGATTCCAGGAGGCATTTATGGAATACGCCTATATCAAAGACGGGCGTATGGAAATTGATAAATTGAACGGTCTGCACCGTATGGTGCTTGCTTAATAGCCGGATGGCCTTTTGCAAGCCGGCAGCACGCCATTATCGTAACGCTGAGGAGTGAATACCATGGGAGAGGCAATCGTTATCACTTCCGGAAAAGGCGGCGTCGGCAAAACGACCACGTCGGCCAATGTGGGGACAGCACTCGCTCTGCAGGGCAAGAAAGTATGTATGGTCGATACCGACATCGGACTGCGCAACCTGGATGTGGTTATGGGGCTGGAGAACCGGATCATTTATGACCTGGTTGACGTTGTGGAGGGACGCTGCAGGCTTCCTCAAGCGCTGATCAAGGACAAGAGGTTCGAAGAACTGTATCTGCTCCCGGCCGCACAAACCAAAGACAAGCATGCCGTTTCCCCGGAGAGCGTCAAGGATATCGTGCTGGAATTGAAAAAAGATTTCGATTTCGTCATCATCGACTGCCCTGCCGGAATCGAGCAGGGCTTCCGCAATGCGGTGGCCGGAGCCGACAAAGCGATTGTCGTTACGACCCCCGAGAATGCGGCCGTCCGGGATGCGGATCGGATTATCGGTCTGCTGGAGAACGAGAAAATCCATGCTCCGAAACTGATTATTAACCGTATTCGCCAGAACATGGTCAAAAAAGGCGAAATGCTCGATATCGACGAGATCTGCTCCGTACTGGCCATCGACCTTCTTGGAATCGTGCCGGATGACGAACATGTCATTAAGGCGGCGAATTCCGGAGAACCGACCGTGATGAATCCGACTTCACGGGCAGCCATCGCTTACCGCAATGTCGCACGACGCATACTGGGTGAATCGGTCCCGCTTATGCCGCTTGACGAAAAGCCGGGTATGCTGGCTAAATTGAAAAAGTTTTTTAAATTAGGATGAGTGCGATATGCTTGCCAAATTAAAAAAATTAGATTTGACCATCATTTTTTTGTTGATGGTGTTTATGGCCATTAGTTCTCTGCTTGTTTACAGCGCGGATATTGATGATCCCACGATTTCGGTGAGCTGGAGCAAAATGATCATCAGCTATATGATTGCTTTGATCGCCTTGATGGGAGCCAGTTTTCTGGATTACCGGCTTCTTGTCCGATTTGCTATTTATCCGTATGCGATTAGTGTCATCCTCCTTGTAGTCGTTTTGAAATTCGATCAGAAAATCAACGGAGCAAGCGGTTGGTTTCAGCTGCCGGGCGGGTTCTCGTTTCAGCCCGCGGAGTTAATTAAAGTCGCTCTGATTATTGCTTTAGCGGCGTGGCTTCATAAACGAAGGGGAGAAGATCTCAGGCTTTTACAAGATATAGTTCCTATGGGGCTTATCACGCTTCTTCCTTTCGGTTTGGTTTTTATCCAGCCTGACTTAGGAAACGCCATCATTCTTATCGGAATTTTGATTGGTATGGTCTGGATCGGGAATATCAAGTATTCCCACGCGCTATTTGCTTTCATTGTGTTGGGCGGAGGGTTGTTTGCTTTTTTCTACTTTTATTCGATGTATCCGAAAGAAATCAGCGGTTATCTGGTCGAACACTTTCATTTTAAAGACCACTGGTTTCAAAGGATCAATACATTTTTGGACCCTTCACAAGCAAGCCGGGATGAACGTTACCAGATGGAAAACTCGCTCCGCGCTATCGGTTCGGGCGGGCTAACGGGTGAAGGTTACTTGAACGGAAGCTCTATCCACTCCAACTTTATCCCTTACGCTTATTCGGATTCGATTTTTGTAGTGGTAGGTGAGGAATTCGGCTTCCGGGGAGCTGCCGTTCTCCTGATGCTTTACTTTTTCCTCATCTACAGGATGATTCTGATCGCGATTCAAAGCAAAAACCGAAGCGGCTCTTATCTGGTAGTCGGTGTCGTAGCCATGTATGTGTTCCAGATATTTGAGAATATCGGCATGTTGATAGGCTTGATGCCTCTGACAGGTATCACGCTTCCGTTTATCAGTTACGGCGGAAGTTCCTTGTTAATCAACATGCTCAGTATCGGTATGGTGCTGAGCGTTAAAATCCACGATATTGCCATAGAAGACGATAAATAAACAGGCCCATGAGGCCTGTTTTTTGTATGCTCATATTTCGTACAAGCCGCACATATGCTGTAGTAAACAAGCCCCGCCTCACAGGAGGTTAAGTCATGGAGAACAAGCATAACGTGCGCCAGCGCAGACTGGAAAAAATCAGGAAGCTGCAGGAGAGTCCCCCTGGTAAAGCTCCTCGGCACCGGCAGTCAAGAGAACTTTTGCCCTTCGGGAATCCGGCTTCGGAGGCGGAACCGGCGCCTGACATGCTGCCTTTAGTCCGCCGGGGTCAAGAGTTTGACGACAGATGGAACGACCCCGAATATGTATGGAAGCAAAAAATGCAGCGCGAGCTTCAGCTTCCCGGCGCTTACTATGCCCGGAGACCCGGCGCTATGGATCCGGAAGATGGGGACGGGGGCGGATACCACCCTCGTATTCCTTACCGTATCCGGTTTCTGCGGCAGCTGGTCGCAAGTGCCATGCTGTTCGGTCTTATCTGGGGCATGTTTCAGCTTCAGCATCCCTTGATTGAACGTGGGAAAGGGATTGTCGCGACGGCCCTGCGTGAGCCGCTCGATTTTCAGCAGTTGTCGGCCTGGTATCAGAAAACGTTTGCCGGGGCGCCTTCCTTTATTCCGGCTTTTCATTCGGATGAAGAAAATCCGGCTGTAAAAGCGGATGCCCAGAAACGCTCCTATTTTGTACCTCTAAAGGGAAAAATCCACCAAACCTACACGGCTGACAAGCCTTTCGTAAGCGTGGCGGCCGAACCCCATACCCCCGTGTACGCACTTGATGCGGGACAAGTCACCTTTGCGGGTCCAAAAGACGAGACAGGCTACACGATCATCATCCGCCATCCGGGGGGCCTGCAGTCCGAGTACGGGCAGATCGAGCAGTCCCGCGTCGAGGTCAACGACTGGATCAAAGGGGGCGAAGCGATCGGTCAAGTGTCCAGAGACAGCAAGAGCGACAAAGGGCTTCTCTATTTTGCCGTCCAAAAGGAAAGCCGTTACGTCGATCCGGCGAGTGTGATCCCGTTTGAATAACCGGCTGCAGGTACGTTTCCGCTTTCATCCCCTTTTTACAATGGTGATGCTGCTTTCACTGGCGACCGGACATTTTTTGGAATCGGCCACGTTGTTTGGCATCGTTTTTCTCCATGAGCTCGGCCATTTCGGAGCCGCGGCCGCTTTCGGCTGGAGGGTGCGGGAGGTTCGCCTGCTGCCGTTCGGAGGCGTACTTGTCGTCGACGAGCTGGCATCCGTTCCTCTGCGGGAAGAAATGATCGTCGCGCTGGCGGGACCACTCCAGCATCTCTGGCTGATCGCTCTCGGCTTCCTCTGCCGCTTTCTCGAAGCGGGGGACCCGGAATGGTGGTCCTATTTTATCGAAATCAACGCGGTTATCGCCTTGTTTAATCTGCTGCCGATTTTGCCGCTTGACGGGGGAAAACTGCTGCAGGGGTTGCTCAGCCTGGGCTTGCCTTACCAGCGCACCCTGGTGTGCACAGTCTGGGTGTCTATCGTACTCGGATTGATGATGACCGTTATCGCCATTTGGCCAGCGGGGACGGGACAGATTCACATGAACGTTCTTATCGTCGGCTTGTTTCTTCTCTATCAAAATTGGGTGAGCCGCAGACATCTGCCTTTTTATTTTCTCCGGTTTTTGATGAACCGCGAAGTGAATGCGGAGCGCCTCATGCAGAAGGGAACGCAAGCAAGGCCGATTGCGGTCGCAAGGCAGCGGAAGGTCGGAGAAGTGGTGAAGCTTTTTATGCGTGAAAAATATCATCCCGTCTACGTGATGGGCAGCCGGGGAACGATCGAAGGGATCCTCCCGGAGCAGCAGGTGGTCGATACTTATTTGACGCACCAAAACCGTTCGTGCACGGTTTCCGAATTGCTGCCTTGAAGGGCGGAAACGGATCGGCTGCAGTTTCCTAACCTGTTCACCCCGGTGTGCGGGGTTTCGGTGTCTCGCTCACTTTCCTGCTTTTATTCAGTAAAGTGCGAAACTTCTCTCCTTCATGTACAATAATGATGGGGTGAACGCCATGAAACAACTGATCGTAAGCTGCGAGGCGGCTTCGCTTCAGGCGGCTCTGCTCGAAGATCGCAAGCTCGTGGAATACGAGGCTCAGCATCCTAGCGAGACGCAGCGTGCCGGAAGCATCTACATCGGCCGTGTCGTAAACGTACTGCCTGGCATGCAGGCCGCATTTGTAGATATTGGATTGGATAAGAACGCTTTTTTATACATAGATGACGTGCTGCCTGTCAACATGCAGAAGCAGCCTAAGACGAAACCGCCTATCGGAGAACTTCTTCAGCCGGGCCAGCGTGTGCTTGTTCAGGTCGTCAAAGAACCGGAAGGATCCAAAGGGGCGCGTGTCACGACCCATTATTCCATTCCGGGCCGCTGGCTGGTGTACATGCCCGGGGCGGGGTACACGGCCGTCTCCCGCAAAATCGAAGCGGAAGACGAGAAAGTCCGCCTGAAGCAGGTGGCGGACAGCCTCCGCTGCGGAGAAGAAGGACTCATCCTCCGCACGGTTTCCGAGGGGCGCAGCGATGAGGAACTGCGCCGCGACCTGCTCGATCTCCGCGAGCTGTGGACGGTGATCGAGCAGAGGGCGGAGGCCGGCGCCGCGCCGGCGTGCATCTACCAGGATCTCGAGCTGCTCCCGCGCCTTGCGCGGGATGTGATCACGGAGGACGTGCTCGAGATCTGGGTGGACGACGAAGCCGTCCGCGCGGAGCTGCAGGGGCTGCTGCGGCAGCGCAGCCCGGAGCTTGCGGCGCGCGTCCGCCTGGACGGCGGCGATGTCCCGCTCTTCGAGCGGTTCGGCATCGCCGAAGAGCTTTCCCGCTCGCAGCGGCGCAAAGTGTGGCTGCCGAGCGGAGGCTATCTCGTCATCGACCCGACGGAGGCGCTGACGGTCATTGACGTGAACACGGGAAGGTTCACAGGGACTTCGTCCCTGGAGCAGACCGTGTTCCGCACGAACATGGAAGCGGCCGCCGAGATCCCGCGGCTGCTGCGGCTGCGCAATTTGCGCGGCATCATCATTGTCGATTTCATCGACATGGAGCAATCCGCGCACCGCGACCGCGTGCTGGAGTGCATGGCGGAGGCGGTCAAGAAGGACCGCTCCAAAACGATACTCCTCGGCTGGACGAAGCTTGGCCTGCTGGAAATAACGCGCAAACGCAAATAGGAATCCGCAGCATTGATCCTCTCGTGTACGCGACATATCGGCTGCCGGGCCTGAAGGCTGCACGATGTACAAGCACTCTGTACAAGTATTCTGTACAAGCAAGCAACACCATCTAACGTTAAGTCTTTAGCATGACAACGGCCGTTATCCGGAGCTCTTAAACCGGATTGATCCGGTAATCGGCACGGCATGCGGCACAGGCACGGATAAAAACCGGACAGCGGGAAACTTTCGCTGTCCGGTTTGTTTTACGTACGGCTCAAGCTTCCGGCATCGAACGCAACATTCCAAGACTTTGCCGATCAGAGATATAATCAGTCAGGGAGATAACAAGAGAGCATCGCCGTCCTGAGCTGTTGAATAAAACGTTGCAAAGGATGAACCCTTTTGCTATACTACTATGAGTGCGTTGCTTTAGGCATGCGCTGTAACCGCACGGATCGGGTTTGTGAAGCACGGGCAGAGGCTCTGCCGCTGAACGTCACCTGGATATTGGCGAGTCTGAGACATGAGGAGGTGCAACGAAATGTACGCAATTATTGAAACAGGCGGCAAGCAATACAAAGTACAACAAGGCGATGTTCTTTACATCGAGAAGTTGGAAGCCGGCGCAGGCGATGTGGTCACTTTTGACCGTGTTCTGGTTGTTTCTGGCGACAACGGTCTTCAAGTAGGAGCTCCAGTCGTAGAAGGTGCTAAAGTTTCCGGCAAAGTCGAGAAACAAGGCAAAGGACGCAAAATCATCGTTTACAAGTACAAGGCGAAAAAGAACTACCGTCGTAAGCAAGGTCATCGTCAACCGTACACGAAAGTCGTAATCGAGAAAATCGAAGCTTAAGAGGCCATCAGATGATCCACGTTACGGTTTCAAGACGGTCTGAACAAGACCCGACGATAGAAGCGTACCAAGTCGAAGGCCATGCGGAATTCGACGTTCCCGGCAAAGACCTTGTCTGCGCCGCGGTATCGGCCATTACGGTCGGGACGGTCAATTCGATCGAAGCGCTAACCGGGGTTGTACCGGGTACAGAGATGGAGAAAGGTTGGCTTGACGTTATCCTTCCTCTTGATTCGGAACCGGCACAGATGGCTCAGGTTCAGCTGATCATCGAGTCTATGATCGTGATGCTTCATACTATTGCAAGTTCCTACAGTGACTATATAGCAATTCATACAGCCTATAATGAAGGAGGTTGACACCATGTTGAAATTGGATCTTCAGCTGTTCGCATCCAAGAAGGGTGTAGGTTCCACAAAGAACGGTCGTGACAGCATTGCAAAACGCCTTGGCGTTAAGCGTGCAGACGGTCAAACCGTTACCGCAGGCAGCATTCTCGTGCGTCAGCGCGGAACGAAAATTCACCCGGGCAACAATGTGGGCATCGGTTCCGATGACACACTGTTTGCTAAAGTGGAAGGCGTTGTTAAGTTCGAGCGTTGGGGTCGTGAGCGCAAGAAAGTTAGCGTCTACCCGGTAGAAACCGCTCCAGTAGCGGCTACTGTAGAAGCATAAGTTAAAAATTCATGCATGTACAGCCCTGGCGACGTAATGTTTGCTGGGGCTTTCTTGCTTTTTAGAGGCATCCAACCGGAACCTTCAGCCATTTATGCACGGATGCGTTTTGGGACCGGAAATGGTATAATGTGCTAATGGGAAGTCGGAAACGGAGCGTATGCGTACATGGGGAACAGGTTGTGGATACCGGCAGCCTTGCTGGGTCTGCTCGGTTTGATAATGCTGGCTGCCGCGCCTTTGACGGCAGGACTTCGTCTGGCTGCGGGGGCCGTTACCGCCGCAAGTTTTGCAGCGGTTCTGTACATCCGGCACCGGATGAAGCTTAAGGAAGCGGAAGAAGAGCGTGCGCGGATTCAGCAGCTTGCTCAGCAGGAGATGCTTCTGACGATCAATCATCTTCGGCACGATTGGATGAACGATATCCAGGTGCTTCTTGGATATATTCAATTGAAGAAATACGATCATCTTCACGGGGTGGTTGCCGGTGTGATGGGAAAGCTCCAGCATGAGAGCTTTATGGCCAAGCTGGGCGATCCGGGTCTGATCGTGTTTCTGCTCACCGCGAAAGCGGAAGGCAGGCACATGAAGCTGGAGGTCGAGCTTGACCAGGAGGTCAACATCCGTAAGCTGGCGCTGGACGGCGACGCCGTCTGCAAGTTGATTCCCGAGCTTATCGAAGGTTTCAAACAAGCGTCTGCTGGAGAAAATGAAGAAGGCGGCATACTCAGCATGCAGCTCGTTCCCGAAGAGGATTCGCTGCTGCTCGATTTTGTATATCAGGGACCGTATAACCGGAGCCTTCTGGAAGAGGCTTTGTCGCTCGCATTGGAATCGGGGACAGGCCGTGCCTTGGCTGCGGTTGTGGAACAGAATGACTATCAGGAACAGGAGGCGGCCCTCGCCCTGCGGCTGCCTTACCGGACATCAGTTGAGGTGTGATGCACATGTTTGTAGATAAAGCGAAGATTTATGTAAAAGGCGGCGATGGAGGCGACGGTCTTGTCGCGTTCCGCCGCGAGAAATATGTACCCGAAGGCGGCCCTGGCGGCGGTGACGGAGGCGATGGCGGCGATGTGATCTTCCGCGTAGACGAAGGACTCCGGACGCTGGTCGATTTCCGTTACCAGAAGCATTTCAAAGCCAAACGCGGCGAGAAAGGCCGCAACAAATGCCAGCACGGAGCCAATGCGGACGATATGGTCGTTCGCGTTCCTCCCGGCACGCTTGTCATTGATGACGACACCGGCGAGATTGTTGCCGACCTGACGCGTCATCAGCAGGAAGTGGTCGTTGGGAAGGGCGGACGCGGCGGACGCGGCAATATGCGCTTCGCAACGGCCAAGAATACCGCTCCGGAAATCGCGGAGAACGGCGAGGAAGGCCAGGAACGCTGGGTGGTTCTCGAGCTTAAAGTGATGGCCGACGTGGGCCTCGTCGGATTCCCGAGCGTGGGCAAGTCGACGCTGCTATCCGTCGTGTCGGCGGCGACTCCGAAGATCGGCGCCTACCACTTTACGACGATTACGCCGAACCTGGGCGTCGTCGATCTCGGCGAAGGCCGAAGCTTCGTCATGGCCGATCTGCCGGGTCTTATTGAAGGCGCCAGCCAAGGCGTCGGGCTCGGCCACGAGTTTCTGCGCCATGTGGAGCGGACGCGCATCATCGTGCACGTGGTCGATATGGCAGGCACAGAGGGCCGCGACCCGTATGAGGACTGGAAGAAGATCAATGAGGAAATCAAGCTGTACAACGCCAAGCTGGAAGAACGTCCTCAGGTGGTAGTCGCCAACAAGATGGACATTCCGGAGGCCGAAGAAAACTTGGCCGCATTCCGGAAACAATTGGAGGAAGACGGCAAATCCGCCCAAATCTTCGCCATCTCGGCCGTCACCAAGGAAGGCATTCAGCCCCTCTTGTACCGCGTAGGCGATATGCTGGACGCGATTCCCGACGCTCCGCTTCTTGAAGAAGTGCAGGAAGTCGAAGAACGCAAAGTGTATCGGATGGAGAAAAAGAACGAATATGACAACGATTTCGTTATTCGCCGCGAGAACGATATATTCGTTGTAGAGAGCCCGAGCATCGAGAAACTGATGAAACGGACCAACTTTACCACGGAAGAAGGCGTGCTTCGCTTTGCCCGAATTCTGCGGAATATGGGTATCGATAAAGCGCTTCGTGAACGCGGCGCAGTCGACGGCCAGACGATCCGTCTGAACGATTATGAATTCGAATTTGTAGAAAAATCTTAATGGAAAACCCCCTTGCCGGCAGGCATGGGGGTTTTTGGCGTTGTGCTATTTATTCAAACGTTCAGATCGTTCAGCTTGTTCGGGTTATTTATAAACGCTTCTTAATCTTTTCAAAGCGTTTTTGGCGTTCGGATAGCGGAAAGGCAGGTCGAAGCGGCTCGTCTGCTTCAGCACGCTTTTGCGGTGAGTGAACGCCTCGAAGCTCGCTTTACCGTGATACCCGCCCATCCCGCTGTTCCCGACGCCTCCGAAAGGGAGGTACGGCGTGGCGATATGGAGGATCGTATCGTTGATGCAGCCTCCGCCGAACGAAATCGAGTGGATGATCCTCTGCTGGATTTCTTCGCTTTCGGAGAAAGCGTACAGGGCGAGCGGCTTCGGTCGGGCGTTTACTTCCCGGATCACGTCCTCCAGATTGCGGTAGGTGAGGACCGGAAGAAGCGGACCGAAAATTTCCTCCTGCATAACCGGGTCCTCCCAGCCGACTTCGCCGATAAAAGCGGGCTCGATCTTAAGAGACCGCTCGTCCGTTCTTCCGCCGTATACCAGCTGTCCGGCTTCCATCAGGCTCTTAAGCCGGTTGTAGTGGCTGGCATTAATGATGTTCGGGTACGGACTGCCGTCCGCAAGCGGATCGCCATAGAAGGCGTCTACCACTTCCTTCATCTGCTTCAGCAAATCGTCCTTCACGCTCTCATGGACGTATAAGTAATCCGGAGCGATGCAGGTCTGTCCCGCATTCAGCGTTTTGCCCCACGCGATGCGCTTGGCCGCGTGCTTGATGTTGGCGTCGGCATGCACGATGCAAGGGCTTTTGCCGCCCAGTTCCAGCGTGACAGGAGTCAGATGCTTGGCGGCCGCTTCCATGACGATCCGTCCGACCCCGACGCTTCCCGTGAAAAAAATCGTATCGAACTTCTCCGCGAGCAAGGCATTGCTCGTTTCGACGCCGCCTTCGATAACAGCCACATAGGCTTCGTCGAAGGTCCGACCGAGAAGCCGGGCGAGCAGGGCGGAAGTATGCGGCGCAAGCTCGGAGGGCTTCAGGACCGCGCAGTTTCCTGCGGACATGGCCCCGATCAGGGGCGAGATTGCCAGCTGGAACGGATAGTTCCACGGCGAGATAAGAAGCGCAATGCCGTAAGGCTCCGCATAAATGCGGCTCTGCGATCCGATATGCGTAAGGGGCGTTTTAACCCGCCGCGGCTTGCTCCAGCGCTTGAGATGTTTAAGCACATGGTTGATTTCTTCAAGCAGAATGCCGATTTCCGTAGCGAAGGCTTCAAAGTCGGATTTTCCGAGATCAAGCCTCAGCGCTTCCATAATCGCGTCCTCATGATCCCGGATCATGGCTTTTAACCGGCGCAGCTGTTCCGTGCGGTAGTTCAGCGGTTTGGTCGCACCTGTTGCGAAAAAGTTTCTCTGTTTGTCCAGAAGCGCGTGTATCCGATTCAAGGGGCTTCGTCCTTTCCGAGTCTGCTGACTCAGGTTCTTTCGGGATCTTGGAGCGGGGTCCAGCTCACTTCGGGAATACCGGAGGAGCCGGGAACAGCCGTTCCGATCCATGTATGGGGAGTGTCTCCGTAAGACAAATAATGTTCAAGCGCATAGCGGAAAATAAACGGAAGCTCCCGGTTCAGAATCTCGGTGCGGGGAATCCAGTGCAGATCGCCCTCGGAGGTCCGGATTCGGGGAGATACATCCGTGTGTCCGACATAAATAAACTGCTGCCGGATATCTTGATCTTTTAACCTTATTAGAATGTACTGCAAACGGAGTCCCGAAATTTCGTCCTCGCGTATTCCGGTTTCTTCCTCGATTTCACGCAGGCATGCTGCCCGGGGGCGGGCCATTTCAAAGGTTTCCAGATGGCCGCCTACGGCCGCCCACATACCGGGCGAGAGCGTCCTTTTCATGGATCGTTTCATCATAAGCAGATCGCCTTGGGCGTTGAACAAAAGAGCCGCGGATATTAATCGCAACGTGATCAAAACGTGTCGCCTCCTTGCTGATTTTCAGCTTACCATAGGGGGAGAAGGACAAGCAAACCCCCGCCCGGAAAGCATTTTGACGCGTTCCGTATCTGAGCGGCGCTTTCTTTTTTCAAACGGATGACAGAAAAACCGATAATAAGAGGAGGCCTGAAATTTTTCCGGCTATAACGAAGAACTAACGCAGATCATCTTGCAAAATCAGCGCCTGCGTGCCCGGTCGGATCGAAGCTGCGGCGGGGAAGTTTCTCATTTTGAAACCGGTGAAAGCAGGGCGAAAAGGAAGGATGCCATTTTCCTATTGCCGAAATTTGTAGAGTTGAAGTATAATGTCCTCTATATAAGAACAAACGTCTTTCTGGAAAGGACGGACTTTCTGTGATGGAACCTAAACAGGCCGCCGGTTGGAGCGAGTCCGGCTTTTATCTCGTAAACGAGCAGATTTTGCCCGAAGGCATTCTGAAAACGGTGCAGGCCAAAGAACTGCTGGCCCGGGGAGAAGTAAAAACGATCCACGAGGCGGTTGAGCAGGTAGGATTGAGCCGGAGCGCATTTTATAAGTACAAAGACGGCGTATTTCCCCTGAACAAGCTGGACAAAGAGCGCATTGTCACCATCTCCATGAATTTGGAGCACCGCTCGGGCATTTTGTCCCGGGTGCTGGCGCTTATTGCCGGACAGGAAGGGAATGTGCTGACGATCAATCAGAGCATTCCGCTGCAGGGAATGGCGAACGTGGTCATTTCCGTGGAAACGTCCCTAATGGGCGATAAAGCGAAAGAACTGGTTCAATTGCTGGAATCGCAGGACGGGGTCAAAAAAGCCGCCGTGATCGGACAGGGAAGCTCGATTTAACGTAAAGCTAGAAAACAGAAAAAGAACAGCACGTATACGGGAGGAATTGTGACTATGAAAAAACCTATTAAAATCGGCTTGCTGGGACTCGGAACCGTCGGAACGGGTGTCGTCCGGATTGTGGAAGGCCACCGGGAAGATCTCGAGAAGCAGACGGGCTCCACTATCGTAGTGGAGAAGGTGCTGGTGCAGGATTTGAGCAAACTGCGCTCCGTTACCGTCGACCGGGACAAACTTACCGACCAGCCTTGGGATATTATCCGCAACCCTGAAATCGACGTTGTCGTCGAAGTGATGGGCGGCGTTCAGGACACGAAAGCGTACATTCTGGAAGCGCTGGAGCAAGGAAAGCACATCGTGACCGCGAACAAGGATCTGATGGCCATGCACGGTCCCGAGATTCTTGCCAAAGCCGCCGAAAAAGGCTGCGATGTATTCTATGAAGCAAGCGTGGCCGGGGGAATCCCGATTATTCGTACGCTGGTGGAGGGCTTCTCTTCGGACCGGATTACGAAAATCATGGGGATTGTTAACGGAACGACGAACTATATCCTGACCAAAATGAGCCAGGAAGGCGCCGCCTATGCGGACGTGCTCAAAGAAGCGCAGATACTGGGCTATGCCGAGGCCGATCCGACTTCCGACGTGGAAGGGCTGGACGCCGCCCGTAAAATGACCATTCTCTCTACGCTGGGCTTCCATTCGGAAGTGGCGCTGACCGACGTGAAGGTCAAAGGGATCTCCAAGGTCAGCAAAGAAGACATCCAGTACGGCAAAAAGCTCGGCTACGAAGTGAAGCTTCTCGGCATTGCGGAAAAGCATGACGAGCATATTTCCGTATCGGTCGAGCCGACGATGGTCAAAACGTCGCATCCGCTCGCTTCAGTCAACGGAGTGTTCAATGCCGTGTACGTGTACGGCGAAGCCGTAGGCGAGACGATGTTCTATGGGCCGGGTGCCGGTGAAATGCCGACCGCGACTTCCGTCGTGGCGGATCTCGTGGCTGTCGTACGCAACCTGAACCTGGGTGTAAACGGCCAGCACAGCACGGCGCCTTACTTGGAGAAGAAACTGAAAACGGACGAGCAAATTTCTTCGAAATATTTCGTGCTTCTCCACGTGGAGGACAAAGCGGGCGTTCTTGCGCAAATCACGCAAATTTTCGCCAAGCACGAAGTCAGTCTGGAGTCCGTGTTCCAGCATCCGAACGAGCACAATCCGAAAGCGGAAATCATTATCATTACCCACGACGCCAGCCAGGCCGGCATGAATAAAGTTCTGGCCGAATTCGAAAGCCTGGATGTCATCCAGACGATCCAGAGCGTTTACCGCGTCGAAGGCTAAATTTTATATTTAAAGAAAAGAGGCTGCAGAAGAAAATGAGATATATGGGCTTGCTGCATCAATATAAATCTTACCTCCCGGTTACGGAAAAAACCCCGCTGCTTACCCTGCACGAGGGAAACACTCCGCTTATCCGCGCGGAAAAATTGTCCGAGGAACTGGGGCTCGACCTTTACGTTAAATATGAAGGGCTGAACCCGACGGGTTCGTTCAAAGACCGCGGCATGGTGATGGCCGTGGCCAAAGCGATGGAGGAGGGCAGCTCCACGATCATGTGCGCTTCCACCGGCAATACGTCGGCGGCCGCTGCCGCCTACGCCGCTCGCGGCGGGCTGAACTGCATCGTGCTTATTCCGAACAACAACATCGCGCTCGGTAAGCTGGCGCAGGCCATCATTTACGGGGCGAAAGTGATCGCCATAGAAGGGAATTTCGACCGGGCGCTGGAGATCGTCCGCGAAATTACGGCGAAGCAGCCGATTACGCTCGTCAATTCCGTCAATCCCTACCGGATTGAAGGCCAGAAGACCGCCGCTTTCGAGGTGTGCGATCAGCTCGGAAAAGCGCCGGATTATCTGGCGATTCCGGTCGGCAATGCGGGCAACATCACGGCGTACTGGAAAGGCTTTAAGGAGTATCAGGCGGCAGGCAAATCTTCTTCCCTTCCTAAAATGATCGGATTTGAAGCGGAAGGCGCCATGGCGATCGTCAAGGGAGAGCCGATCCTCAATCCGGAAACCGTGGCGACCGCCATCCGGATCGGAAACCCGGCCAGCTGGGACGGAGCCGTAAACGCGGCCAGCGAATCCGGCGGGCAGATCAACTATGTCACGGATGACGAAATTTTGGCGGCTTACCGCAAGCTTGCTTCGCAGGAAGGCATCTTTGCCGAGCCGGCATCGGCGGCATCCCTTGCTGGCGTCATCAAGCTGAAGCGGGAAGGACACTTCCGGCAAGGACAATCCGTCGTGTGCGTGCTGACCGGCAACGGCCTTAAAGATCCGCACAACGCCATTCAGAGCGTAAAAGCCGAGCCGCTCGTCGTGGAAGATTCGGAAGCGGCCGTGATGGACGCGATCCGGCAGTTGGAGCAGGTGGGCAGCTAATGGCTCCCGCTGCGGTACGCGTCCGCGTTCCGGCCAGCACCGCCAATCTGGGACCGGGCTTCGATGCGCTCGGCATGGCCCTTGATTTGTACGCCCGGATTGAGATGAGTGAAGCGGACCGGACACAGATCGAACTTTTCGGAAGCAACATGCAGGGAATTCCGACGGACAAGACGAACCTGATCTATAAAGTGGCCCGCACCTTGTACGACCACGCGGGTCTGCCCATGCCGGAGCTGAGTATCCGCATGGACAGCGACATTCCGCTCACGCGCGGCCTGGGCAGCAGCGCCTCCGCCATCGTCGGAGCGCTTGCCGCGGCAAATGCGCTGAGCGGAGCGGACCTTCCGCCGGACGAGCTTTTCCAGATCGCCTCCGGTATGGAAAAGCACCCCGACAACGTCGGCGCCTCGCTGTTCGGCGGCATTATCGCGGCCTACTGGGACGGCCATGAGGCGAAGCACGTGCGCATCGAGCCGCACGAGCGCCTGGAGGCGCTGGTCGCCGTGCCGGCGTTCCAGCTCTCCACGGAGCATGCGCGCCGCGTGCTGCCGGATCAGGTGCCGATGAAAGACGCCGTCTTCAACATCGGCCACTCGTCTCTGCTCGTCGCGGCACTTGCCTCCGGCGAGCTGGGCATGATCCGGCACGCGATGAAGGATGCGCTGCATCAGCCGTATCGCGCGGCTCTCGTTCCCGGGATGGAGAAGATTCTCCGGGAAGCGGCCGATCACGGCGCGCTGGGAGCTGCGCTCAGCGGCGCGGGACCTACTCTTATCGCATTCGCCGATAAGAGTGAGGGAAGGCAGGAGGAACTGGAAGCGTTCCTCCGGGAAACGTTCCGCGCCGAAGGAATCGAGGCGGAAACGAGATGGCTGAAGCCATCCCGCGAAGGCGTCCGCGTCTGGAAGCTGGCGGGCGGGGAACCGTCCTTCGAGGAATTTGCGGGAGGAGCGGAATAGCGATGGCGAAGAAGCAACGGATTGCGATGCTGGGACCGGGCACCTTCTCGGAAGAGAGCGTGCACCATTTCCTCGGGAGGGACCGGTACGAATATGTGCCGTTCAAGCTTATCTCCGATGTATTCCTGGCGACCGCTTCGGGAGAAACGGATTACAGCGTCATTCCGATCGAGAATACGATTGAGGGTTCCGTTACCCTGCATATTGATTGGCTCGTCCACGAGGTGGATTTGCCGATGCAGGTGGAATGGGTTTATCCTATAGATATGAACCTGATCGGTCTGCCTGGCAGTGCCCATCGGGCGGCCGATGACAAGAACGGCTTGGCGAGACTGGAGAACGGGGAATTGGCAAGCTCCCCGCCCGTCTCTTGGTCGAGCATTACCAAAGTGCTGTCCCATTCGGTCGCGCTTGCCCAATGCCGCAAGTTTCTGCGTACATACATGCCGCAGGCCGAGATCGAGCAGACGGGTTCCAACGGGGAGAGCGTCCGCCTTGTCAGCGAGCTGGGAGATCCGAACGTGGTGGCGATCGGGACGACAAACGCCGCCGGCATGTACGGAATGGAGCTTCTCGCGTCGAAAATACAGGATAACCCCGACAATTCGACCCGTTTTATTTTGATCGGGCGTGAAAAGCTTGACTTGCCGGTCTCCGGCCATACAAAGACGACCATTCTGGTCACACCGCCCGAGGATTATCCGGGAGCGCTGCACCAGGTGCTGTCGGCCTTCGCCTGGCGCCGGATCAACTTGTCGAGGCTGGAATCCAGGCCGACGAAACGCAAGCTCGGCAAGTACTATTTTTATATCGATGTAGAAGGCTCACTGGAATCGGTTCTCGTCCGCGCCGCATTTGAAGAAATCGAAGCGATTGGCTGCCAGGTGCGGATTATGGGCTGCTACCCGACGTACCAGTACGAAACCCAAACCCCGGAGGTGTAAGAACGAATTATGGCACAGCAGTGGATTTACCTGGATGGAAGCTTCGTTACCAAGGAAGAAGCCAAAGTATCCGTCTACGATCACGGTTTTTTGTACGGGGATGGAATTTTTGAAGGCATCCGCATTTACGGCGGCAACATATTTAAATGCAAGGAGCATCTCGACCGCCTTTACGATTCGGCCAAATCGATTATGCTCAACATTCCATTGAGCCATCAAGAAATGCAGGACGCGCTGGTGGAGACGATCCGCCGCAACGAGCTTCGTGACGGGTACATCCGTCTCGTCGTTTCCCGCGGTCCCGGCGACCTCGGACTCGATCCGCGCCGTTCCCCGAAAGCCAGCGTCATCATTATCGTCGAGCAGCTGTCGATTTATCCGGAAGAAGCTTACATCAACGGTCTCAAAACCGTATCGGTCTCAAGCCGCCGCAACATTCCCGACGCGGTCAATCCGAAAATAAAATCGCTCAACTACTTGAATAACATTCTCGTCAAAATCCAGTCCAACCTGGCCGGCGTAGGCGAAGCGATCATGCTGAATTCGCAGGGATATGTAGCCGAAGGTTCTTCGGATAACATTTTTATCGTCAAAAGAGGCGTCGTATTCACACCGCCTTGCTACATCGGTGCGCTGGAAGGCATCACGCGCGCGGCGATCATCGAGATTTGCGAGCGCAAGGGCTATACCTTGAAGGAAGAGCCGTTTACCCTTCATGACGTGTATGTGGCCGATGAAGTGTTCTTTACGGGCACAGCCGCCGAAGTTATCGCGGTTCGCGAAGTGGACGGCCGTATTATCGGGGAAGGCAAAGCCGGCCCGATTACGACGAAACTTTTGCAGGAATTCCGCAGCATAGTGACTGTCGACGGGGTTAAAGTTTACGAATAGGCCGTCACGTACGGTTCGTTTCATTTCATGACCGGTGCCGACTTTTTATCGGTTGGACCGTTTTTTGCCAAAACGACTCATTAAACTCTCAGAAAACCGTTTCCGGGGAAGGGGCACTTCCTGCGGCAGCGGTTTTTTTTATGCCCGGAATTGCTGTATTTGCGCCTGTCCTCCGGAATTTTCCGTGGCTTTTTTTCGTCCGGGGATGTCAAATGCCCATGGGTCTGCATAAGATGTAATGTCAATCGGATTGGGGAAGACGGATATGTACTTAGAAGAAGGAGGTAAGACCCGTTGAAAATCCATATGGTTAAAAAAGGGGATTCGCTGCATAAAATCGCCCAAAAATACAACGTCGATCTCGATAAAGTGATCGAAGCGAATCCTCACATCGCGAACCCGCACCAAATCAACGTCGGCGAAAAGGTGAAAATTCCGGGAACGCCGACGAAACCCCATCACCATGAAGGGCAGCATCATGAAGGACAGCATCATGAAGGGCACCATCACGAAGGTCAGCATCATGAAGGGTATCATCATGAAGGGCACCATCACGAAGGTCCCCATCATGAAGGGCACCATCATGAAGGGCACCATCACGAAGGGCACCATCATGAAGGGCAGCATCACGAAGGGCAGCATCATGAAGGGCACCATCATGAAGGGCACCATCATGAAGGGCACCATCACGAAGGGCACCATCATGAGGGGCACCATCATGAAGGGCAGCATCATCTGGTAAAGCACATTGTGCAGCAGGGAGATACGCTGTGGAAGCTCTCGAAGGCATGGGGAATTCCGCTGAAGGAAATGATTGAGGCCAACACCCAACTGAAAAACCCGAGCGTACTGATGACCGGTGAAACCGTCTATATTCCGAAAAAGGGTCACAAAAAGCAAGAAGGCGTTCAAGGGTATCAGCCTCATCACGGAGGGACAGCTCACGGCAAGAAGAATACTGCCCCGATCCAGCCGGCAGTCCCAGCACCCGAAGTAGTGGAGCAAAAGCCGGAAGCCGTTCAAATTCCCGAATTACCGGAAATTAACCAAATAACGAAGATAACGGAAATTAACTTAAATCTGGCGAAGGTGACAGAGCACAAAGAGGAAGTGAAGATCGAACTTCCCGTACAGCCTATGCCTCAGGTACAGCTGCCGGTTATCGAGCAGCCTCCCGTGCAGCCGGCTCCGCAGCCGCCGGTGCCTGAATACCAGCTGCCCCAACTGGTGCTGCCGCAGATCGAGCTGCCGTCTTATACACCGCAGCCTCCGCCCCAGCACCCTTGCGAGCCCGTTGTTCCGGCTCCTTATCCCGCTTATGTAAAAGAGGCGGAGGCTTTTCCGGACTGTGGAGGTTATCCGGAAATCCTTCCGATGATTCAGCCATGCCCTCCTTATGCGCCTTTTGTGTCTCCATACGGGCATCATCATGATATGTGGAAAAAAGAACCATGTGGATGCGACGGTGAACTGCCTGTCCCGTATGGCCATCACGGAGCATACGAAGGAGGCTGGGGACATCCGCAGACACTGCCGTATCCGAATGTGGAGATTCCCCAGGGCATTCCGTCCTATCAGGCAATGGTCGCTGCCGAAGAAGAATTCATCCAGCCGACCGGGCATATTCAGGTACAGCCCTACCCGTCCCAGCCGTGGTTTCCGAACCAGCCCGGTTTGTACGGGGGCGCGGGAGCCGGCCCGGATTTGAATACCCCTTACACGGACGGAGCCTATTGTCCGGAAAAACCGGTATTCGGACAGCATCCGGGCTGCCCCGAGCCATACGCGCCATTCGGCCATGGGGGCTTTGAGCATGGAGGTCACGGTCACGTAGGCGGATGGCCGCAGAGCTACGAGCAAGGAGGCGTCTGGCCGCAGGGCTTCGCGTCCCCGCAGGAGGCGGAGCAAGCCGTGTATGCGGCTGGCGGCTACGAGCATGGGGGCGCTTGGCCGCAGGGCTATGCGCCACAGCAGCATCCGGAGCATGGCCAGTATGCGCCCGGAGGCTACGAGCATGGGGGCGCTTGGCCGCAGGGCTATGCGCAGCAGCAGCCGGAGCAAGCCATGTATGCGGCTGGCGGCTCCGAGCATGGCCAATACATGCCCGGAGGCTCCGAGCATGGAGGCGCCTGGCCGCAGGGATATGCGCCGCAGCAGCAGCCGGAGCAAGCCATGTATGCGCCCGGAGGCTACGAGCATGGGGGCGCTTGGCCGCAGGGCTATGCACCGCAGCAGCAGCCGGAGCAAGCCGTGTATGCGGCTGGCGGATCCGAGCATGGGGGCGCCTGGCCGCAAGGCTTTGCGCCGCAGCAGCAGCCGGATCATGGCCCATACATGCCCGGAGGCTACGAGCATGGAGGCGCCTGGCCGCAAGGCTATGCGCCGCAGCAGCATCCGGAGCATGGCCAATACATGCCCGGAGGCTACGAGCATGGAGGCTATGAGCATGGAGGCGGATGGCCGCAAGGCTTTGCGCCGCAGCCTTACGGGCCGCAGGCTTTTACGGCCGGTCTGGCGTCTATCCCTCCAATGACGGGCAAGAAAGATTGCGGCTGCGGCTGCGGGGGAGCCAAGAAAGGGCACGGTCGGGCACCGGAAGCGGCTAACTTCCAAGCATTCCCGTCCGGCTTCGCTCCTTACGCCGATGGCGCGCAGCAATCGCCGTACACGCCGTTTACAAGTTACGGCCAGCCAGATTGGGAACGGATCTGCCCGCCCGCGTTTCTTGCCCCGTACGGCTACGGGAGCGAGCAGGAAGGAGCGGTGAATCCCTACGTCCAGTTTCCCCAGCCCGCTTACGCCGTTTCGGGTCCGCAGGGTCAGGAGGGCGCTAACCGTATAGAGGGCCTCCGGGAATCCGCACAGGGAACCGGAGAAAACGAAGCCCGGATTCATCTGGTCGATGAGGAAGAGGAACTGGGCTCCTTCTTCGAACCTGAGGCCAGGGCCAAGAAAACGTCCGCTCCCAAGAAGGCCAAAATTTCCAAGAGCTCCGCACGCACGGTCATCCGCAAAGCGGGCCGCAGTGCGCCCAAACAGGCGGTTAGTGCAAATGTTCCTTGGATGAATGTTTAAGACCTTTGCTCACAGGCTTTGTTGTATCAAGCAATAGTGAGCTTCCGCTCCGGCGATTCCTTCTGGGACGCCGGAGTTTTTCTTTTATGCCTACAACGATTAGGTCTTGGAATTTCCGGCCCGCAGCCTCGCATCCAGCCCGCTGGAAATACATGTATAAGCTTTTCGGCGGGGGGAACAATAAGGGAAAACAGAGGATAGAAGGGGATTGCCGTGATGGTTTTCAACTTGCTGAAGCAATTGAAGAAAAAAATCCGTCTTAAACGCAAACGGCTGATATTCGGCAGTTACGTTCTGCTTGCCGCAGCCGCATACTTGCTGGTTGCCTATGAATTCCCCAAACCGGCTTACCGGGAAGCCAGCGCACCGCTCGGACAAGCTGCCGCGCCGGAAATCGATCAGGTTCTGAAAGCGCAGCAGGAACAAACGCTGCGGCAAATCCGCTCTGAAGGCGGTCAGCGGCTGACTTATATACAGCGCTCGTATGTATGCGGAGAGGAACAGCAGGAGCTGGGGCTGAAATCCGCGGAGGAGATTACGGCTTTGAACGGAGAACATCCCGACTGGATTTTAAGCTTGAATTCCGGGGGAAGTGTCATCTTTACCCAGCATATCGACGATTTGTCGCCGAAATGCAAACAGAGCGCTTACTTCGGCGTAGACGAGAGCGGTAACTTGTCTTTGTTTGACGGACTGCCGGCCAATGATAAAGTGATCCGTACTTTTTTCCAGCTCAATATCCAATACCTCGAAAGCACCCTGCCCAAAGAAACGGTCCATCAGCTTCACGAAGGAATACGGGTGTCGGATGTGGCGGAGTTCAACAGTGTCTTGTCCACATTCAGCGATTATGCCGTACAGGAGAGCGAAAAGGCGATGTCGCCCAATTACTAAAGCTTTTACGGGACAGGCCGGCATTTTCAACAAATTCTTTAAAAA
Organism: Paenibacillus sp. JNUCC 35; assembly: GCF_058269095.1. NCBI lineage: Bacteria > Bacillati > Bacillota > Bacilli > Caryophanales > Paenibacillaceae > Paenibacillus > Paenibacillus sp. JNUCC 35. The sequence continues at coordinate 1,648,056 of NZ_CM177771.1, forward strand.
GGCTCCGCTCTAAAGGTGGATCTTTTTTTACGAATATATATTTTGTAAAATTATATTGTACACAATGTAATAGTGTGTTATTATTCGGTTATACAACGAAGCGCCTTCTGCGGCGCCTCCACTTCAAACTTTTAAAGGGATGGTGTTTGACCATGGAACATTTATACACAGCGGTTGCAACGGCTCAAGGCGGACGGAACGGGAAAGTAACTTCGGATGACGGCGTGCTGAACTTGGAGGTCAAAATGCCGAAAGAGCTGGGCGGTCCGGGCGGAGCGGTTACGAATCCCGAGCAGCTTTTTGCGGCGGGTTATGCGGCCTGCTTCGACAGCGCCCTGAACCTTGTGATGCGGCAAAAACAGATCCGTTCCGAAACACAGGTGACGGCTCACGTCACGATCGGTAAGGACGAAGAGGACGGGGGCTTCAAGCTGGCTGTCGAACTCAAAGTGAGCATTCCCGGGGTGGAAATGGGAACGGCTAACGAGCTGGTCGCCGCCGCACACCATGTCTGCCCTTACTCGAAGGCTACAAGGGACAATATCGACGTGTTTATCGATGTTGTCCAAGCGTAAATGAACAGCGAAACGAGACGGCTTCCGCGAGGGAGCCGTTTTTATTGTTGCAAGCGCGGCAGGGTACTTGCGGGACTTCCGTTTAGTTCAGGATTGGACCGAAGATGTTCCTGAACCCACCTGTAATTCAGCCGGTGGACAGACCGCGAACAAGACGGTGAATATTTGCGGCTTGTCCCGCCTTTAAACACGCTATCCCTTTCGGCGAGAATTTGCTATAATGGAAATCGATACATATGTTCGCTTTTTGGGGCATACAGGGGATGGGAGAGAACTTCTTTTGCGTATTCTGGGAATCGACCCGGGCATTGCGATCGTCGGTTTCGGGTTTATCGACAAGACCGGCAGCAAACTAACGCCCGTTCAGTACGGCTGTATACAAACCGAAGCCCATACCGATCCGGGTCTTCGGCTGAAGCAGGTTTACGATGCGGCCTGCCAGCTCATAGACAAATATAAACCCGACGCGATGGCCGTCGAGAAGCTGTTCTTCAACCGGAACGTCACGACGGCCTTTACCGTCGGCCAGGCGCGCGGCGTGATTATACTTGCAGCCGTTCAGCGCGGAATACCCGTCGGCGAATACACGCCACTCCAGGTTAAGCAGGCCGTTGTCGGCTATGGCAAAGCGGAGAAAATCCAAGTGCAGGAGATGGTCCGCATGTTTCTTAAGCTGTCCGCGATACCGAAGCCGGATGACGTGGCCGATGCGCTCGCCGTAGCGATCTGCCACGCGCATTCATCCACGCTGCACGATAAAATCAAAGAGGTTACCAAACGATGATTGATTTCTTAAGAGGCAAACTAGCTGCGCGTGAAACGGAATACGTCGTTCTCGACGTGAACGGAGTCGGCTACCGCGTTTTTTGCGCCAACCCGTACGCGTTCGGATTGAAAGAAGACGCCGATGTCACGCTGTATACTCACTACCATGTGCGCGAAGACGCACACCTGCTGTTCGGCTTCCCGACAAGGGAGGAGCAGATGCTGTTCCGGCAGCTTATCGATGTCAGCGGCATCGGTCCCAAAGTCGCGCTCGGCATTCTTGCCGGAGGCCGCCCGGAAACGGTAGTCGCGGCTATCCAGCAGGAGAATATCGCTTTCCTTACAAAGCTGCCCGGTATCGGCAAGAAAACCGCACAGCGGCTTATTTTCGATTTGAAAGAAAAGCTGGGCGCACTGCCGGTTACGGAGCGCGATCTGGCTGTATCGTTCGGCTTAGTGGACCCGTCGGATGAATTCGGTACCCAGGGAGTCTGGGGCGAAGTCAAGCAGGGTCTGCTCGCGCTCGGCTACACGGAAGCGGAAGCGGACCGCGCGTGGTCCCGCATCCAGCCGAAAGTCAAGGATACCGATCCTGCCGATGTCATCATGAAACAAGCCCTCCAGGCTTTGTTTCAAATGTAAGTTTTGGGGGAGATGACGATGGAAGACCGCATTATATCCGCGAATTTGATGATGGAAGACGAAATCGTGGAATTTTCCCTGCGCCCCCGGTACCTGGCGGAATATATCGGACAGACGCAGGCGAAGGAAAATCTTAAGATTTATATCGAAGCGGCCAAAATGCGCAAAGAGGCGCTTGACCACGTTTTGCTTTACGGACCTCCGGGGCTCGGAAAAACGACCCTGTCGAATATCATCGCCAACGAGCTTGGCGTCAATATCCGCACGACGAGCGGCCCCGCTATCGAGCGGCCCGGCGACCTCGCTGCGATTCTGACGAATCTGCAGGAAGGCGACGTGCTGTTCATCGACGAAATCCACCGCCTCCACCGGACGGTGGAGGAAGTGCTGTATCCGGCGATGGAGGATTTTGCGCTCGATATTATCATCGGCAAGGGGCCGAGCGCGCGTTCCGTACGGCTGGATCTGCCGCCCTTCACGCTGATCGGCGCGACGACTCGCGCAGGGCTGCTGTCGGCTCCGCTGCGGGACCGCTTCGGCGTAATCAGCCGGCTGGAGTTCTACACCGTCGACGAGCTGTCGTATATCGTCAGCCGCACCTGCGACATCCTCCAGGTGCAGATCGTCGGAGAGGCGTCGCGTGAAATCGGGATGCGCTCCAGGGGCACGCCGCGTATCGCGAACCGGCTGCTGAAACGGGTCCGCGATTTCGCCCAGGTCAAAGGAGACGGGATCATTACCGTCGATCTGGCCCGCGAATCGCTCCGGCACATTCAGGTGGACGATCTCGGCCTTGACGAGATCGACCACAAAATGCTGAGAGCGATCATTACTTCGTTCCGTGGAGGTCCGGTAGGACTCGATACGATCGCAGCCACCATCGGCGAGGAAAGCCAGACCATCGAGGACGTGTATGAGCCCTATTTGCTGCAAATCGGCTTTTTGCAGCGGACTCCTCGCGGACGGATGGTCACGCATCAGGCGTACAGCCATTTGGGGCTGCCGATTCCGGAGCAAAATTCTTAACTAATCTTATGCCATTTTTCCGATCAGGTTTTTTCCAGCCTCCGATAGCTGCTTCCGTGCAGCTTCGGGGACTTGAAAAAGCCTTTTTTAATGCCGATATAAAGAATGGAGCAGAGAATCGAGCTTGGGCTTATTTGGAATTCTCACAACTTATCGTTGAAAGCTGCGTCTAATAGTTGATAGAATACTAGAGTTGGATTCATTTACCAGACCCATATCCCAAAACGGAAAGGATTGTTTGCACCTATGAAAAACAGCCGGATAAGCTGGAAAGTGGTCACGGCCGTCTTGCTGGCGCTGGTGCTGGCAGCGGGATTGTTCGGCAGCGCCGCGCTCCCGCTACAAGCAGCGGTTCCGAAACTCGATACGATTCGGGTCGGCCTTTTTATCGAACATGAAAGTTACCGCACCTCCGAGCAGGTGGTCACCCTCTCATCGGACAAAGGCTTTAAGCTGGGAGTGCGCACCCCCGCCGGGGTTGTGAACCTTGCGGCGGAGGGCGGCGCGACCCTGAAAGCCTCCCTGGACTCTTACGGGGTCCGCGTGCTGGAAACGGCGAACTGGAATGAAGCGAAGGCGGCTTACGACAAGCTCCAGAGCTCGCCTTCCGACCGCGCTTACATCATCAGCCGCTCCAAAAAAGGAGCCGCCGTGTATCAGGTATACTACGGCAGCTACGCGGCGAAAGAAACGGCGAGTACGGCAAAAGCCAAAGCGGTCAAAGCGACCGGCTCCGCGCAAGCGGTTCTGTCCGGACCTCTGCATTGGTCTGCCGGCACGTACGCCACGGCCGCCGAAGCGGAGAAGCAGGCCGAGGCCGTCTCTCGTGCGGGAGCGGACGCCGACGTCGTTCTGACGCCGGATGCTTCGGGACAAGCCGGGTACAGTGTATGGGTAGGCGGCGAGGCGGACGAGGCCGGGCTGGCCGCCGTCAAAGCTGCTTTGCCGGGTGTAGCCCTGCAGCCGGCCGATACGGCATCGGCGTATCTGATCAAACGGGCGGACGCCACAGCCGCTGCAGCGGCGGTTCCCCATTATTTCTCGGGTGCAGGCTCGCAGAAAACCTGGATCGACGGCAACGGTGCCGGAATCAAAGTAACCGAAAAGTCGAATCAGGTCTACCGGGGCAGCATGGAAGTCAGCCGCTACAACGGCAAATTCGCACTCGTTAACGAGCTTCCGTTCGAAGAGTACTTGTACTCCGTGGTCAGCTCCGAGATGGACGGCAGCTTTCCGCTGGAAGCGTTGAAAGCCCAGGCGGTCGCCGCGCGTACGTTTGCGATTAAAAAAGGAATGAAATACGGCATCGCGCACCTCAGCGATTCGACGACCGACCAGGCTTACAGGGGAATGCTCCGCGAAGCCGAGATCGTCCGTCAGGCGGTCGATGCGACTAAAGGTGAAGTGCTGGTGGACAAGTCGGGGATTATCGGAGATCCTTTGTACTCCTCCAATTCCGGCGGGCAGACCGCCGACGCTTCCGAAATCTGGGGCAATGCGGTTCCCTATCTGAAAAGCGTAGCCAGCCCCGACGAGGGAGCGGCTAAAGGCAAACCTGTCTGGTACCGGGTTGCTCTGCTTTCCGGAGAGACCGGCTATGTCAGCGGCACTTACCTGAAGAAAACGGGCGAGAAGAGCGCGGCCGGTCTTGAAATAGCCGCATCCACGCAAGGAGGCGTAAATGTCCGCACGTTGCCGAGCACGGACAGTGCCAGCTCCCCGGCAGTCGCCCAGCTTAAGGACAAGGAGCGTGTCACCCTGCTGGAACAGGTAACGGAGTCAAATTCCTACAGCTGGTTCAGGGTGTACGACCGCGCCCAGATGGAGAAGCTGCTCGCAGGCGCGGGAGTGAAGCTGAACGGACCGCTCCAGTCTCTGGAGGTAAGCAAAAGAGGCCCGTCCGGACGCGCTACCGAGCTGAAAGCAAACGGGGAAGTGGTGAAGGTCAAATACCCGAACGACCTGCGAAATGTTTTGGGCGGCCTGCCCAGTACCCTGTTTGAAATTGAGGAACCGGGAAGGTATACTATAGTTGGTGCAGACGGTAAACCGGCCGCTCAAACGGCGGGTTCTGTCCAGGTTATCGGGGGAACCCAGGCCAAACCGCAAAAAGCGGGGGCCGACCTGTTCGTCATGGGAGCGGACAGCCAGGTGCGCAGCGTCGCATCGGGCGCGGCCGGCTTCGTGATCCGCGGGACAGGCAACGGGCACGGACTCGGCATGTCCCAATGGGGAGCCAGAGGTCTGGCGGAACAGGGGAAAACCTACACCGAAATTTTACAAACTTACTATACCGGAGTTTGGACGACTAAGGAATGAGAGACATAAATGGACGTACAAGATTTTGATTACGATTTGCCGGAAGAATTGATTGCCCAGACTCCGCTCCTGGAACGGACGCAGTCCAGGCTGATGACGCTCGACAAGCAGTCGGGCGCCATCGCTCATCATACGTTTGAACAGTTGGCCGATTATTTGAAAGCCGGGGATCTGCTCGTGATGAATGACACGCGAGTCATTCCAGCCCGGCTTTTTGGCGTGAAGGCGGACACGGGGGCCAAAGCGGAGCTTCTGCTCCTCAAGCCGCTGGGCGAGGACCGCTGGGAAGCTTTGGCCCGTCCCGGCAAGCGGATTAAAACCGGCACCGAGCTGCTGTTCGGTGTACAGCCGGAGACGGCTGCGGACGGTACGCCGGTCGTTCCGAAGCAGGCTCCGCTTTCGGCGGTGGTCGAAGCCGAAGGCGAGATGGGAGCGCGCACCGTTCGCTTCCGTTACGAAGGTATTTTTAACGAGATCCTGGATAAGCTGGGAGAAATGCCGCTGCCTCCTTATATTAAGGAACAGCTGCCCGAGAAGGAGCGCTATCAGACGGTCTATGCCCGCCATGCGGGTTCCGCTGCCGCTCCGACCGCCGGCCTGCATTTTACCGGCGATTTTCTCGACAAGCTGAAAAGCCGGGGCATCCGTCTGGCCTTCGTGACTCTTCACGTCGGGCTTGGGACGTTCCGTCCCGTATCCGCCGACAAGGTGGATGAGCATGAGATGCATGCCGAGTACTATGAACTTCCGCAGGAAACGGCGGACCTCATCAACGAGACTACCGCCGCAGGCGGCCGCATCGTCGCGGTCGGCACGACCTCGACGAGAACGCTGGAAACTGCGGCCCGCCAGTCGCGGTCGGCATCGGAAGCGCAAGGCGGCTCCGTCCATACGGACAGCGGGAAGCCTTACATTCGCGCTTGCAGCGGGTGGACCAGCATTTTCATTTATCCGGGCGTGGAGTTTCAGCTTGTCGATGCGATGCTGACGAATTTCCACCTGCCTAAATCGACGCTGCTGATGCTGATTTCCGCCATGGCCGGCCGGGAGAGCATTTTGAACGCTTACCGCGAAGCCGTGGAGCGGAAGTACCGCTTTTTCAGCTTCGGCGACGCGATGTTTATTTATTGAATCCAGAAGGGAAGACAACTATGGCTGCGGTTACTTATGAACATATCAAGACCTGCAAGCAGACCGGGGCAAGGCTCGGTCGCGTGCATACCCCGCACGGTGTGATCGAAACGCCGGCTTTCATGCCGGTAGGCACCCAGGCGACGGTAAAAACGATGAGCCCGGAAGAACTGAAAGCGATGGACGCTCACATTATTTTGAGCAACACGTACCATCTCTTCCTCCGGCCGGGCCATGAGCTTGTGAAAAAAGCAGGCGGCCTTCATAAATTTATGAACTGGGACCGACCGATTTTGACGGACAGCGGGGGCTTTCAAGTATTCAGCCTGAGCGATATCCGTAAAATTACGGAAGAAGGCGTGCAGTTTCGTTCCCACCTGAACGGGGACAAACTCTTTATCTCGCCGGAGAAAGCCATGGAAATCCAGAACGCGCTCGGCTCCGATATTATGATGGCCTTCGACGAATGTCCTCCCTACCCGGCGACCTACGAGTATGTGAAAGACTCCCTGGAGCGTACGACCCGATGGGCGGAACGCTGCCTGAAGAGTCATGCCCGTCCGGGCGATCAGGGACTGTTCGCCATCGTGCAGGGCGGCATGTACGCCGATTTGCGCAAGCAGAGCGCGGAGCAGTTGACTTCCATGGATTTCCCGGGGTATGCTATTGGAGGATTGAGCGTAGGCGAGCCTAAGCACCTCATGTATGAGATGCTGGAATGCACGACACCGCTGCTTCCGACCGGGAAGCCCCGCTACCTGATGGGAGTGGGTTCACCCGACGCACTGATCGAAGGCGCTATCCGCGGCGTGGATATGTTCGACTGCGTACTGCCGACACGGATTGCCCGCAACGGCACCGTGATGACGAGCGCCGGACGTCTCGTTATCCGCAACGCGAAACACGCCGACGATCTCGGGCCGCTTGATCCAGAGTGCAGCTGCTACACGTGCACGAACTACAGCCGCGCCTATATCCGTCACCTGATCAAGGCTGACGAGACCTTCGGCATCCGGTTGACGACGTACCACAATCTGCACTTTTTGCTTGAACTGATGAGGGGTGTCAGACAAGCCATCCGCGAAGATCGCCTCGGCGATTTCCGGGACGAGTTTTTTACAAAGTATGGTCTTCACGACAACGACAAAGGTTTTTAACTGAAGGAGGATCTCCACGATGTCCAATCTGGCCGCAGCAGCCAATGCTAGTCCGTACGGAAGCTTAGTGACGTACATTCCGCTTATTCTGATGTTCCTGGTTCTTTATTTCCTGCTGATCCGCCCGCAGCAGAAGCGGACGAAAACCCGCAACATGATGCTGGCTAACTTGAAGAAAAACGACAAGATCGTTACTATCGGAGGCCTGCACGGCACGATCCTGGAGATTACCGATGACATCATCGTTCTGCGCGTTAACGATGCGACCAAAATGACATTCGACCGTTCCGCGATTAACACCGTTGTCACGAGCAGCGCGGTTGCAGAAGAGAAAAAATAAGAGCGAATCACATACAAAAAAGGCGAGTTCCTCGACCGGCCGGTCTAAGGAACTCGCCTTTTTTACGTATCCGCAACTTATTTCACCAATTATTCGCTGACTTCCTGCTTCTGGAGCCTGCGCTGCGGCAGAAGAACTCTGCTGAAGAACGGACGCTCTTCGCTGATGCTCAGGCCGAGACGGGCCGCGAACACACCGAGAAGGACACCGCCGCACATGTCGGTCAGCCAGTGGATTCCCAGGTAGAAGATCGAGAAGATAATCACGACGCAGCTGAGGAGGGAAAACCATTTCCAAAGGCGGTTCCGGGAACGGCTGGCGAGCAGCGCCATGGAAACGGAAATGGAGGTGTGCAGGCTCGGGAAACAGTTGTCGAGCCCGGACAAAGGCCGGTATTCCGCTTCGAATTTAGGAAACACTTCCAAGATCAGCAGCTTTACGTTGGGATGGAACGCCCACACTTCCTGGACGGGGAAGAACAAGTAAAACGGAATGGCGATGATGTAATTGATTATGACCGTATAGCAAAGCGCATAAAAAAGACGGTATTTCTTCTGGTACGTATAAATCAGAATCGATACGATCATAAGACAGGGAAATACGATCACATAAAAAATACTGGTAACCATCGTAATGGTGTTGTTATAGAACAAGTGCTGGAAACCTGCTACGAAGTCTCCTTCCAGCCCGTGTATTTTTGCCGTGAAATCGGCTGTGTAGTGCATTTTGGATTCAATCCAAAGCTCGACTTTGTTGAAAAAGAGAATAGCCATGACCGCCGCAAAATGAAAGAAAAACTTCCGCTTTGTGAAAAAGTCCTGTACGAATGCTCCTGCGACAAGAAACGGGTTTTTCCGTAAAGACAAGTACAGGAGAACGTAGATGGAAATCACAATATATACGGTTGCGTGGGTCATGGATTGTAACGGATACATTGCATTTCCCCCTAAAATTCAAAAAGGTATTAAGAGAACTAAGATATTATATCATAGTGGGAGTAGTAGGTGTGCAATTTCAGGGGTCGCTCCATTATTTACTGCTGGAATTAACGCCGATCACACCGCCGAGCGCGCCGGCAACAAAAGCGAATCCGGCCAGGGTGAGCGTTTTCAGATCGAATGCGGTATCAACCGCAAGGAAGCCGATAGTCCAGACGATCAGCGCATAGAAAATGCCCAGCATACCGCCGTAATACCAGCCTTTGCGGCCCGCGCGTTTACCCGCAACCCACCCTCCTACAAAAACGGAAATCCCGTGTGTGATATAAGCCAGGGTGGAAAGCGAAGACTCCTGTGTACGGCTGAGAAGCAGAATGAGCGACGTGAATATAGTTCCCGCAACCAGCATAATGAACGCATAGAGAAGGCCAGAAAGAAATGGTGAAGATAGACGGACTTGGCTCACCTTATTAATCGGAATCATGACATAATCCTCCCTTTCCCTTAAGAACATTTCGGTATCATCATTCTATGGGCTTGTTCATAAGAATAGTACAGGTTCCGCTTGTACAGCGGCTCCGTGGGAAAGGGGGATGGGAACAAGATGCATGAAGCCGTGCAGAATGCCGGCTGGCAGGCCGCAGCGGCTGCAGTTTTCGCCCTGATGGCGGTAGGTTTGAGTCTGAAATTTGTCCGCTGCCGTGCCTGGTTTCCGCTGGCGGGAGCAGCTGTTTTATTGGCGGCCGGAATTGCGGGTCCCCCAGCCGCCGTGATAGAGGCCGTCCCGTGGAGGGCGCTCGCGCTTGCGCTGACCATGGGAATAATCGCCGCCGTAATCGAAGAAGCGGGATGGCTCCAACTGACGGCGGTAAGATTTTACCGGCTAACTTCGGCGAATCCGCAAAAGATGCTGGCCATGTCCATGATGCTGGCCGCCGCCGCGTCGGCACTTCTGGACGCATTAACCGCCATGGCGGCTCTTCTGCCGCTTCTCCTGGCTTTTACGAGAGCCTGGAAAATACCGCCTTCTCCGTTCGTAATCGGCCTGATGCTGGCCTGCAACCTCGGAGGCGGCCTCTCCGTTGCCGGAACGATGCCAGCCCGGCTGATCGGGACTGCAGGCGAACTTGGCCTGACGGGCGTCTGGCTCGTGCTGGGTCCCCTCCATGCCGTTCTTCTGGTTCTCGCTTATCTGATGATCCGGACGGTGTATGCCGATAAGCTGAAGGTAGGCACGGAAAGACTTCGGGAGCTCCAAACCGCGGCTTCCGGCATGGATGGAAACAAGGGAGATATCCGCAATCCGGCCATCGCCCTGGGTTTGATCCTGCTGGCATATATTTGTGCCGATCTGTCGGGTCTTGACCTGATTTGGATTTCCGGAGCGGGAGCAGCCCTATTGTTCCGATCGGTAATTAAACGACGGGGAAGCCTCAAAAGTTTCGCGGCCGGCTTTGTCCCGCTCCTGGCGCTGACTGCCGGCTGGCTTCTTATCGCCGGCGCTTTCGTCCAGACAGGCGTGCTTGACGACGCGGCCGGGTGGCTGATGAAGGCAAGCTCGGGAGACGATCAGCGGGCCGTGCTGGCCGTTCTCTGGATGTCCGCCGTCGGCGCGGCCTTTTCGGACGGGACGGCCTGGACCGCATTTTCCGTTCCTGTTGTTCAAATTGTGAGTGAACAATTGCAGGCTGTCTCTCCGGATCATGCGGGAAGGCTCTGGTATGTCCTGCTTTCGGGCATCCACTTAGGCGCCAATGCGACCAGCTTCAGTTCTTTTTCCAGTCTTCTGGCCTTCGGAGTCGCTGTCTCGCGGAAAAACGGGCTGACCTTCCGGGAATATGCACGGATCGGCGTGCCGTTTTCTCTATTCTCACTTACCCTGGCGTCCCTGTATTTAGTCGGATTCTGGTTTGGCAACAATTGAGGGACTTCGGGGCCGCATGAAGGGGAAGAGGGGCGGTCAGACTACCAGGTAAACTCCGAGAACCTTCCGGGAGGATACCATGGAACTGCTGACGATTTTTTTACGCACCGTTATGATTTATTTTGTCGTTTTCGTCATGCTCCGTATTATGGGGAAACGCGAAATCGGCAAGCTTTCGGTTTTCGATCTGGTGATTTCGATTATGATTGCCGAAATCGCCGTATTCGTACTGGAAGACATACGCATGCCCATGGCTAACGGAATGGTGCCGATGATTACGCTCGTGCTCATTCAACTGCTGATGGCATTCATTACGCTCAAAAGCCAGCGTTTCCGCACGTTATTCGAAGGCCGTCCCAGCGTCCTGATCGAACACGGGAAGCTTAACCGCGAAGAAATGCGCAAACAGCGCTACAATCTCGATGATCTGATGATGCAGCTGAGACAGCACAAGGTTATGAACGTGGCCGATGTCGAATTCGCCATCTTAGAGCCATCCGGTAAGCTGAGTGTGGTCGAAAAGTATCATCCCAGCCGCAAGCCAGAAATGGGACCGGTCGAGAGCGGGCGCATCCGTTATGCTGGGCTGCCCGTAGCTCTGGTCATGGACGGCAAAGTCCAGGAAGATAATCTGCAAAAAGTGGGCCAGACCCGTTTCTGGCTCAAGAGCGAGCTTAAGAAGAAGGGAATAGCCGATTTCAAGGAAGTTTTCTTCTGTTCCGTCGATCACCGGGGTTATTTGTATGTGGATAAAAAGGACCGGGTTTAAACGATGAAAAAGCCGGACTGCACAAGAATCTGTGCGTACCGGCTTTTCCGTATGCGGCGGCGGATCAAGGTTTGCGAATGATTTTCCGCCCGAGTGTAAGCAATCGGGACAAGTCCGATCTGTTAACGATTTTGAGTACCGTTACGGCCGCCAGATAGGCCGTTAAGGCGGCAACCGAGGCGAGGAGGAAACTGACACCGGCGGGCAGGCTGCCGATGGACCGGTAAACGGCGTAGCAGCATAAGGAGGCGATGCCCATGGCGGCGGACACTTTGGCCACATCGCTGCCGCGCAGTGTAAACTTCAGATGCCGCAGCACACTTAGCCCGTGGAGGAAGGTGACCAGCACGATGTTCACGCAGCTGGCCATAACGGCGCCGAGTATGCCGAATTCCGGTTTGCTCGCCAGCCATACGATCAGCAGAAGCTTGACGAGGGAGCCGATCAGCGTGTTGATGAGCGCGCTGCCGGGTTTGTCCAGCGCCTGCAGCGCGGCTTGAAGAGGAGCCTGCAGGTAGATGAAAATCGCGACCGGCGCCAGCATTTTAAGCATGACTGCGATATCCTTCTGCCCGTACATGAGCAGACAAAGAGGGTCGGCCAGCACATACATGATGACGGCGAAGGGAGCGCCCGTAACAAGCGCCAGGCGCAGCGACTGATGCATGCGTTTGTGAATGGTCTTCAGATCTTTGCGCGCCGCCGCCTCGCTGAGCGACGGAACGAGCGAAACCGAAAGCGAGGAAGTCAAGGCGCTCGGCAGCAGGATGATCGGAATGATCATCCCTTGGAGGGCGCCGTACTGCGCGGTCGCGAGTGCGGTGGCGATACCGGCGGCCGCAAGACTGTGCGCGATGAGAATGGATTCGAGCAGGTAGGAGCCTGCCCCCACGAGGCGGCTGGCTGTAATCGGCAGGGAAAGCGTCAGCAGACGGCGCAGTTGGGTCATCCGGCCCTGCGCGGCGCTTGTGCCGATCTGCGCTTTGTGCACGGGCATGTTATTCTTGCGCTGCAGCTTGTAATGGATGAGAAGCACGAGCATGCCCGCGACTTCGCCGATGGTGACGCCGATCATGGCGCCGGCGGCCGCCCATGGAATGCCGTAGGGAAGCAGGGCGAAGGAGCAGAGAAGAACCATGACGATGCGCACCAGCGTCTCTATGGTCTGGGAAGTCGCCGTGGGGATCATGTCCTGCTTTCCCTGAAAATAGCCCCGGAGAACCGAGGATACGGCGATAATCGGTATAATCGGGCTCATGCAGAGAAAAGTAAAATAGACGCGCTCGTCCGTCAGCAGATGGGAGGTTATCCAGCGCGCCCCCAGTATGCAGACTGCGGTAAAGATCCCCGATATGCTCACGGAAAGCGTGAGGGCGAGCTTAAGAATGCGCGCCGAACGGCGGTAGTTGCGCTCGGCTTCCGCTTCGGCCACGAGTTTGGATACGGCGAGGGGAATGCCTCCCGTTACAATCGTAAGAATAACGATCAGGAACGGCCAGCCCATCTGATAGAGGCCGACACCTTCGGCGCCGATTACCCGGGGAAGCGTAATCCGCGGAATGAAACCGAGGATCCGGTTTACGATGCCTGCGGCCAGCAAAATCATCGTCCCTTTTAGAAAAGACTGCTTGGTCAACGTTCACTCCCTCTTCCGTAACGGGTTCTACTAGAGGATATGCGGGCAATGGCAAAGCTCATGCCAAACTTTTTGGGGATAGGGGCCGGGCGATGCAGGAAAACCCGTTTTTGTAAGCGAATATAGCAAGTAAGGAACAGAACGTGTACGTTGCCGTTACAGCAGCTAAGGGGGGAATAAATATGAATTCGGAAACGGACAAATTGGAGACGGCATCTGCCGCGGCAGCGGAGCAATCCGAGGCACCGGAAGACGCCAAAGAAAAAACGGAAGCCCCGCTGTTGCCGGAAGGACTTCTTGAAGCGGAAGCGCTGGCCGAAGCGGAGTCCCTGGAAACGATGCCGGAACCCGAAGAGATAGAAGAAGAGAAGGAAGCGGGTGTCCTGGACGGACGGCCGGAAAGCCGCGGAACGCTGCATGAATCCGGGCGTGAAGCCGAAACAGACGAGGCGCCAGAAACGTCAACGGTTGTGGAAATCAGCTCCATGGATGAAACGGCGGCTGCTGCCGAACCCGTGCAAGCGGTCGTGATCGATCCTGCCGATTCGTTTGAAGTGGAAGCGGAGCCGGCATTCGACATGGCGGTCGAAGGGGAAGCTAATATCCCAGTTGTGCCAGGCACGGAAGAGGAACCCGAACCCGAGCGTCTCACCGACCGGGAACTCAACGAAATGATCGAAGGCTTATGCCTCAGCAAAGCGGAGGAGTTCCAGATGATCGGTTACGAGCATGTTACGGGGGAAGAAATCTGGGAGTGCATAAACGACAGGTATAAGAAGAAAGGTCTGCCGCCTCTTCATCAGGTTGTCAACGATATTTTGTCGCTTAAACCTAATCAGTTTATGAATTATTTGACGTTAAGCATGTATCGAAGGTCCTGATCGGCTTTTCGGGCCTTTTTTTGTTTGGTGTGGTAAAAAACGTCAAATTGACTCGTTTTTCACGTGTGGGTATAATAGGAATATTGAGTTGGGAAGGGAGATTATCAAGGCATGAATGTAAAACGGATCTCGGCGTTTTTCATAACCGTCATTGTCACGCTGGCCGTGATCGTAACGACGAGTCCCGGGCTTCTTGGCAAAATCAAGCTCGGTTTGGATTTAAAAGGAGGGTTTGAGATCCTCTACGTGGCTGAGCCGTTTACGGCCGGTCAGAAAGTAACCCCCGCAACTTTGAAGAAAGCGGCGGAAAGCATCGCGCAGCGCGCGGACAAGCTCGGCGTAGCGGAGCCGGAAGTTCTCGCCGAAGGCGAAAACCGCATCCGTGTGCGTCTGGCAGGCGTCCAGAACGAAGACGAAGTACGCCAGAAAATCGGCAAACCGTCTTCCCTTACGTTCCGCGATCCCGATGGCAACAACATGCTGATCGGTACCGATTTTGTCGAAGGCGGAGCCTCGGTCGGTTACGATCAAACGAACCAGCCGGTGGTACAAATTAAGCTGAAAGATCGCAGCAAATTTAAAGATGTTACTACAAAAATGGTAGGAAAGCCTCTGTCGATTTTTCTCGATGAGGAAAAGCTGTCCTCGCCCATGGTTAACACCCCGATCGACAGTGACGTAGCTACGATTACAGGCAGTTTCAAGTTCGAAGAAGCGCAAAAGCTGGCCGACACGATCAACCTCGGTGCCCTCCCTCTGAAATTGACGGAGAAATATACGCAGGTAGTCGGCGCTTCCCTTGGACAAATGTCTCTGGAGCAAACGATCCGCGCGGGGATTATCGCATCCGTTATCATTCTGGTCTTTATGATTCTCCTTTACCGTCTGCCGGGTATTATTGCGGCCTTTACGCTTATCACGTATACTTGGCTGCTTCTCGTGCTGTTTGACTGGATCAACGCGACATTGACCCTTCCAGGGATTGCGGCACTTGTGCTCGGGATCGGGATGGCGGTCGACGCCAACATCATTACGTACGAACGGATCAAAGAAGAAATCCGCAGCGGCAAGAGCATTCCGTCTTCGCTTAAAGCGGGCTCCAAAGCATCTTTCCGTACGATTATGGATGCGAACATTACGAACATCATTTCAAGCCTTGTTCTCTATTATATCGGCAACGGGGCTATCAAAGGCTTTGCTTTGACCACGATGCTCAGTATTGTCGTGAGTATCTTGACGAACGTGTTCTTCTCGAGATTCCTCATTCACCTGCTCATTAAGGGCAATGTGTTTAAAAAGCCCGGTTATTTTGGCGTGAAGGAGGCGGAAATCCGTGAACTATAGTAACAAATTCAACTTTGTCAAACACAGGAATATTTTCTTCGCAATCTCCGGTATATTCATACTGGCCGGTATCGTAACGCTCCTGCTGTTCCAAATGAACTACGGCGTCGACTTTAAAGCAGGTACTTCCATCGACGTTTCGGTAGGACAAGCGATCACCAAAGAGAAGGCACAGGAGATTTACAAAGGCGCGGGCTTCGATCAGACGGTCACGATCGGCGGAGCCAACGGCGACCGCGTTTCCACCCGTTTCGATGAAATTCTGGGCAAAGATCAGGTCGATAAAATCAAGGCGGCTTTCGAAGCCCCTTATAAAGATAAGGTGTCCATGGAAGTGAACACCGTATCGCCCGACATTGCCAAGGAACTTGCCATTAAAGCGATCATCGGTATTCTCATCGCGAGTGTCGCGATCAGCATCTATGTGAGTATCCGGTTTGAATGGAGATTCGCGGTAGCCGCCATTATTTCCATTCTTCACGATGCGTTTATCGTCGTCGCGATGTTTGCCATCTTCCGTTTCGAGGTCGACTTGCCGTTCGTAGCCGCCGTACTGACTACCGTCGGTTACTCGATTAACGACAAGATCGTTATCTTCGACCGGATTCGTGAAAACCTTCGTTTCGCCAAGCTGAAAACTCCGGAAGATCTGGAGAAGCTTGTTCATGACAGCACATGGCAAACGATGGCCCGGAACATCAACACGGTTCTTACCGTATTGATCGCGGCTGTCTGCCTCTTTATTTTCGGCAGCGAATCTATTAAATTATTCGCCTTGGCGAAAATCATCGGTCTGACAAGCGGCGCATACTCTTCCATCTGTATCGCGAGCCCGCTGTGGTACCTGCTCAAAAGAAACTCGCTCGGCAACAAGCGCAAAGCCGCTCCTGCCGCAGCCGCAAAAGAATAAGCTCACTGCCGCGTGAATTCTTGTTCCCGCGGCTTTTCCTTGACATGAGATAGAAGCGTCACCCAGCAAACTATTCATTAGGAGAGTCGACATGTCAGACGAACGATTTCAGAAAGCCGAAGTCGCCGCGTGGATTGGAATAGGTGGCAACATCGGTCTTACGGTTCTTAAAGGTGTGGTCGGCGTGATGGCGGGAAGCCGGAGCCTCTTGGCGGACGCCGTGCATTCCGCTTCGGATACAGCGGGTTCATTCGCTTCGCTGCGGAGTCTGAAAGCGCCGGGAACTCCCGTCGACCATGGCCGCTCCTACGGTCGTGACAAAGCGGAATCTATAGCCGCGATTCTAATTGCGGTCATTATGACGATCATTTCCGTGGAAATCAGTATGAACGCGGTGAAGGATATGGTTTCCGGCGTACATAACGCGCCCGAGAGCTACGCGCTTATTGCCGTTATCGCTTCCCTTGTTTGCAAAGAAGTCATGTTCCGGTACAATTACTGGGTCGGGAAAAAGCTCGGCTCACGCGATCTCGTGACCGGCACCTGGGAACACCGTTCCGGCGTGTATTCCTCGATTATGGCGCTGGCCGGGGTAGGAGGCGCTCTGATCGGTGAAAAAATGGGCTGGGGGTTTATGTACTACCTGGACCCGGCAGCGGCCGTCGCCGTCACCCTTCTTATCGTTAAAAACAGCTACGGAGTTATTACCGACGCGCTGCAGAAAACGATGGACCGTGCCCTGCATCAGGAAGATGCGCGGGATATGATCGACGCCGTACAAGGCGTAAAGGGCGTCATTTCCGTAGAAGACCTCCGAGCCCGGGAACACGGGCATTATGTCATTGTGGAGCTCAGAATCAGCGTGAATCCGCGCATTTCCGTTCTGGAAGGCGACGATATTGCAAGATCGGTCAAGTACCAGCTCATGAAAAAATTTATACACCTTTCGGATGTCACGATTCACGTATTCCCTTACGATTCGGGTTATCCTTACAAACACAGTATTGATGCCGCTGCAAATGACAGCGCGCAGATGCTTCATTAACGAATGAGCAAAAAAATGATTATGCAAGTTTAGGAGGAACAACGTGCTGGAATCCAAAGCAAGATGGCGGTTGGACGCTGGAAACGAGGCCGTTGCCGGGCAGCTTTGCGATGCTCTCGGGATCGATCCGCTGCTTGCCAGGCTGCTTGTGCTGCGCGGAGTTAACAGCGTTCCCGAAGCCGAACAGTTTCTCAGCGGAGGAAGCGGTCATTTTCACGACCCTTTCCTGATGGAAGGCATGGAAACGGCGGTTAGCCGGATCCGATCCGCCCTCAGCAGCGGAGAAAAAATTCGTGTCTACGGCGACTACGATGCGGACGGGGTCAGCTCGACGGCGCTTATGGCTCACCTGCTCCGAGGTTTGGGCGCCAATTTCGACACCTACATTCCGCATCGAGTCAAAGAAGGCTACGGTTTGAATAAAGGGGCCGTTGATCTCGCCAAAGAGCAAGGAGTATCTCTGATTATCACGGTCGATACCGGTGTAAGTGCGGTAGAAGAAGTCGCTTATATTCAGGAGCTTGGCATGGACGTCATCGTGACGGACCATCATGAACCGCCCGGTACGCTGCCTCAGCCGCTTGCCCTGATCAATCCCAAGAAAGAAACCTGCCCCTATCCGTTTAAGGGGCTTGCAGGTGTTGGGGTCGCTTTAAAGCTGGCCCAGGGACTGCTGGGCCGTCTGCCCGAAGAACTGCTGGAGATTGCCGCAATCGGCACCGTAGCGGATTTAATGCCGCTGCATGACGAGAACCGGCTTATCGTTAAGCTCGGACTGGAAAGAATGAGAAAGTCGGCTTATCCCGGACTGCGTGCCTTGATGGACGTCTCGGGTGTCGACCGGAGCGCAGTGAATGCCACGCACATCGGATTCAGCCTCGCGCCCCGGATCAATGCCAGCGGCCGGCTGGAGCATGCCTCGACGGCACTCAAGCTTCTGGTGACGGAAGACGAAGCCGAAGCGGTATCAATCGCGGAAGAGCTCGATCTGCTGAACAAAGAACGCCAGTTCATTGTAGACGAGCTGACGGGACTGGCTAAGGCCGCCGTGCAAGAAGAACAGGACGGGGCTTTGAAGCGGGGAGAAACGGCCAAAAACTTTCTCGTCGTATCCGGCGAAAAATGGAATGTCGGCGTTGTCGGTATCGTGGCTTCGCGTCTGGTCGACACTTATTACCGGCCGACCATCGTGCTCAGCATAGATCCCGACACGGGCATGGCCAAAGGTTCCGCCCGTTCCATCGCGGGTTTCGATATGTATCAGGCGCTGACGCACTGCGCCGATCTTCTGGATCATTACGGCGGGCACCAGGCTGCAGCCGGCATGTCGCTGCGCAGGGAGAACATCGCCGAGTTTGAACGGAGGCTGAATGTTCTGGCCGGAGAATGGCTCAGCGCGGAAGATTTTATCCCGCTGCTTGCCGTCGATGCGGAATGCAGCCTCAGCGAGGTGCCCCTCGAATGCATCGAGGAGCTGGAGAAGCTGGCGCCGTTCGGAGTAGGCAATCCGGCGCCGAAGATTTTGTTCAGCGGCCTCCGTCTCGATGAAATCAAGCTGATGGGCCGTGAGCGCCAGCATCTCAAGCTGGTTCTCACGGATGCCGCCGCCGAGATCGCGGCCGGAGTCGAGGCCGTGGGCTTCGGCAAAGGCTGGCTCGGCAGCCTGATGACGCCGCAGGCGCCCGTTGACATTGTCGGAGAGCTCTCCGTCAATGAGTGGAACGGCGTGCGCAAGCCGCAGCTCATGCTGCAGGACTTGCGCATCCCGGCTCTCCAGGTCTTCGACTGGAGAGGCAAACCCGCCGCGCGCGTCGGCGAAGACCTGGCCGCGCTCGGCGAGCGGCTCGCCGCCCTTCCGGGGCGCGGCTCCGCCCGGCCGCCGGCCCTTGTCCTCTTCGGCGAAGAGGACCGGGCGCCCGGCGCCGGCGGGCGTCCGGCAGGCCCCGTGTGGCGGTGCCTGCCGGACGGGAGCCTGGCAGCGGACAATGAAGCGGCCCGGGAACTTCCGTTCCCGGAGATGACCGACATTGTCCTCTGCACGGCTCCGCGCTCGCTCGCGCAGCTGGAGCGGGCGCTCGCCCAGGCGGACGGCATACGCCGGTGCTATGCCGTCTTCGCCGATCCCGTGCCGCAGGATGGCGGCGCGATGCCTACGCGTGACCAGTTCAAAGCGGTCTACGCGTCCGTCAGGCAGCAGGGCATGTGGGATATGCGCAATCCTGCCCTGCTGCAATCGTTCAGCCGCCGGTCAGGCTTATCGGCGGCGATGATCTCTTTTGTCCTCGATGTATTCGAGGAGCTGGGATTCATCGAGAAAGCCGGAGGCGTCGTCCGCCCGGTAGCCGCTCCGTCCAAACGTGACTTGACGACCTCGAGAAAATACCAGGAACGTTTGTCGCGCGCGGAAGTCGACCGCGTCTGCGTGTATACGTCCGCGAAAGAATTAAGCGACTGGATTGCAGGCTGCCGTTCACCGCAGCAGCTGTCATCCGCGCAACCCACATAAATGGAGGAATCCCCATGAATTTCAAAGAGTATATCCGCGTCATCGAAGATTTCCCGCAGCCGGGCATCCGTTTTAAAGACATTACGACCCTGCTGCAAAATGGGGCTGTATACAAAGAAGCGATCGACGAGATCGCCCGTTTCGTTAAAGACAAAGAAATCGACCTGATCGCCGGTCCGGAAGCACGCGGGTTCGTCGTGGGCGCTCCTCTTGCCTATGCGCTCGGAGTAGGTTTCGTGCCGATCCGCAAGAGCGGCAAGCTGCCGGGCAAAACCATAGAAGCGGACTACTCCCTGGAGTACGGCAAAGACAAGCTGGCGGTGCATGACAATGCGATCAAACCGGGCCAGCGCGTGCTGATTGCCGACGATCTGCTTGCGACCGGCGGCACCATCAAAACCTGCGTCAATCTGATCGAACAACTGGGCGGAGAAGTCGCAGGTTCGGCATTCCTGATTGAGCTGACTTACTTGAACGGCCGCGAGCAGCTGCCTGCTGGCAAAGATGTCTTCACTTTGATCCAGTATTAAGGTTAAGTTCCGATACAAAAAAAGCCTGTTCTCCTTATTGGAGAGCAGGCTTTTTATAAAGGACTATTTTCTTTAACGCAGATGAACTAATCATTCGAAAGCTTCAACACCTCAACCAGTTTGAAGAAAAGGCTGAGCACGATAGCCGATACGGTCGCCAGCGCCATGCCTTTCAGCTCGAAGGAACCGATTTTGAGGGCCGCACCGCTGAGGCCGATAATAAGCACGATGGAAGTCAAAATCAGATTAGTCGCCTTGGAATAATCGACTTTGCTTTCGACCAGCATCCGGATACCCGATGCGCCGATAACTCCGAAGAGCAGGAGCGAAACGCCGCCCATCACCGGAGTGGGGATGGTCATAATCAATGCGGCAAGCTTTCCGGAGAAGGAGAGCACGATGGCAAAGCAGGCCGCGCCGCCGATGACCCAGGTGGAGTAAACACGTGTGAGGGCCAATACACCGATGTTTTCGCCATACGTCGTATTCGGTGTAGAACCTACGAAACCGGACAGGATAGTAGAGATCCCGTTGCCGAGCAGCGACCGGTCCAGACCGGGATCCTTGGACAAGTCCTTGCCGACGATATTGCCGGTTACGACGAGATGGCCGATATGCTCGGCGATCACGACAAGGGCCGCAGGCAGGATGAGCACGATGGAAGTCAGGTCGAACTGCGGCGTGTACACCTGGGGCAGAGCGAACCAGCTCGCTTCCCAAACTTTCGCGAAGTCGACGATTCCGATTTTGGCGGCTAAGATATATCCGATTACGATCGAGACGAGAATCGGAATGATTTTCATAAAGCCGCGGAACAGGACGTTGCCCAGCAAGGCGATCAGCAGGGTAACGATGGAGACGAGCAGCGCTTTGCTGTCAAGGGGAGCGCCGTCCTTCGGTAGAAACCCGGCCATGCCTGCGGCTGTCGGTGCCAGCTCAAGCCCGATAACGGCGACGATGGCGCCCATGGCGGCCGGCGGGAAGACGACGTCGATCCATTTCGTCCCGACTAGCTTGACCAGGAGGGCGACAAGAACGAAGACGATCCCGACGATAATGAAGCCGCCCAGCGCGGAATTGTAGCTCTTGGTGGCGAGCACGCCGAGCACCGGCGAAATGAAAGCGAAGCTGGAGCCCAGATAAGCCGGAATTTTTCCTTTACACAGAAAGATGTAGAGCAGGGTCCCGATCCCGTTCATCAGCAGCACGATGGCCGGGTTTACTTGAAACAGCGCGGGAACGAGAACAGTGGAGCCGAACATGGCGAACAAATGCTGCAGGCTCAGCGGAATGGTTTTGCCCAGGGATGGCCGTTCCTCAACCCCGATGGTACGGTTACTCATGTCCGAACATTTCCTCCTTTATCGCGTTTAAGCGATGATAGCTAGAGTTCCATCGACAAGTTTAGCAGATTTTCGGGATTCGTCTATAGCTTTTTTCGGACCGGACGGAGAATTTGCGGAAAAAGGTCGTGATTTCCCGAATTTTCTTGTTTTGAGCGGGCTTGACAGTTGACGCAAGGCGCACAATTTAGGCATAATGAATAGAAATATCCATGTTTCGTAGAAAGGGTTTATTCATGGGAATAGAGCAGTTGCTGGAAAAGGCGGCACAGTATTTTAAAGAGACAGAACTCAACCGAATCAAAGAGGCGTACGAGTTCGCGGAACAAGCCCATCACGGGCAGGTGCGCAAATCCGGAGAGCCTTATATTTTACATCCTCTGGCCGTTGCCGACATTCTGGTCGACATGCAAATGGACGTGACGTCCATAATTGCGGCTCTGCTTCATGATGTCGTGGAAGACACTACGGTTTCGCTCGAGGCCGTCCAAGATAAATTCGGCAGAACCTGCGCCATGCTGGTAGACGGTTTGACCAAGCTGGAGCGGATCAAGTTTAAAACCAAAGAAGAGCAGCAGAACGAGAACTACCGCAAAATGTTCGTGGCCATGGCGCAGGATATCCGCGTCATTCTTATTAAACTGGCCGACCGGCTGCATAATATGCGGACCCTCAAGTACCAGTCCGAAGAGAGCCAGCGGCGGATCGCCGACGAGACGCTCGAAATCTTCTGTCCGATCGCCCACCGGCTCGGTATTTCCGCCATCAAATGGGAAATGGAAGATATCGCGCTCCGTTATCTGAATCCCCAGCAGTATTACCGGATCGTCAATCTTATGCAGAAGAAGCGGACGGAACGGGAGAAGTATATCGAGGACGTCATCCGGAATATCCAGGACAAGCTCCGTGAAATGGGAATCGAAGGCGATATTTCCGGCAGGCCCAAGCACATTTATTCCATTCACAAAAAAATGTCTTCGCGCAACAAGCAGTTTAACGAGATCTACGATCTGATGGCCCTGCGCGTCATCGTTGACAATATTAAGGATTGCTACGCCGCGCTCGGAATTATCCACACGCTGTGGAAGCCGATGCCGGGGCGTTTTAAAGACTATATCGCCATGCCGAAGCCGAACATGTACCAGTCGCTCCATACGACGGTAATCGGCCCGAAGGGCGAGCCGCTCGAAGTCCAGATCCGGACTTGGGAGATGCACCAGACCGCCGAATACGGAATCGCGGCCCACTGGGCCTACAAAGAAGGAAACGGCTCCCCCGAGGGAACGTTCAGCGACAAAATGCAGTGGTTCCGTGAAATTCTCGAGCTGCAGAAAGAAACAGACAACGCGTCGGAATTTATGGAATCCATGAAGATGGATTTCTTTACCGATCTTGTTTTTGTGTTTACTCCCAAAGGGGAGGTCATCGAGCTTCCGGCGGGCGCGGTCCCGCTTGATTTTGCGTACCGCATTCATACCGAAGTCG
This sequence comes from Paenibacillus sp. JNUCC 35, assembly GCF_058269095.1. Taxonomy (NCBI): domain Bacteria; kingdom Bacillati; phylum Bacillota; class Bacilli; order Caryophanales; family Paenibacillaceae; genus Paenibacillus; species Paenibacillus sp. JNUCC 35. Next base: position 1,671,322 of record NZ_CM177771.1, read on the forward strand.
GCAACCGCACCATCGGAGCCAAAATCAACGGCCGGATCGTACCGCTGGACCACAAGCTCAAAACGGGCGATATCGTCGAAATTTTGACGTCGAAGCATTCCTACGGACCAAGTCAGGATTGGGTGAAAATCGCTCAGTCCTCCCACGCGCGCAGCAAAATCAAGCAGTGGTTCAAGAAAGAGAAGCGCGAGGAGAACGTGGCCAAAGGCCGCGAAGCCATCGAACGCGAGCTGAGACGGCTGGCTTTCGATCCACAGGCGCTTATGACCGACGAGAAGCTGATGGAAGCGGCGAAGAAATTCGCTTTTAACGATATCGAGGATATGATGTCGGCTATCGGTTTCGGGGGGATCACCGCAGCACAGATCTGTACGAAGCTTACGGAGAAGCTCCGCAAAGAGAAGGAAGCGGAAGAAGCCCAGGCGCTGGAATTGACCAACGAGGTCAAGGAAGTCAAGGCGGCTCCCGCCGAGAAGAAAAGCAGACCGGTCAGCGGCGTAAGGGTAAAAGGAGTGGATAACCTCCTGATCCGCTTCGCGAGATGCTGCAACCCGGTGCCGGGCGACGACATTATCGGCTACATCACGCGCGGCCGCGGGGTGTCGGTTCACCGGACGGACTGTACGAACATTCCGGGAGAGAACACGGAGGAAGGCAACCGCGTCATCGAGGTCGAGTGGGCGGATTCCGTGGAATCGAATTTCCACGTGGAAATCGAAATCACGGGGCATGACCGCCGCGGTTTGCTGAACGAAGTGCTTCAGGTCGTTTCGGAAAGCAAAACGATGATTTCCGCGGTTTCCGGCCGTTCCGACAAGAACAAAATGGCCATGATTCACATGACCATCCTGATCCGCAACATCGAGCACCTACATGCCGTTGTGGAGAAGATCAAGCGGGTGGAGGACGTATATTCCGTTCAGCGGATTATGCAGTAAGCACGTTCGGCAGGGAGAGTGGAAGTAATGAAAGTCGTGGTACAGCGTAGCAAGGAAGCGCAGGTTACGGTAAACGGGGAAATCGTCGGCCGCATCGACAGGGGCTTGATGCTTCTGGTAGGCGTGAGCCATGAAGATACGGAAGAGGACGCCAAATATTTGGCGGACAAGATAGCGGGCTTGCGCATTTTCGAGGATGAACAGGAGAAGATGAACTTTTCCGTGAAAGATATCGGCGGCAGCGTGCTTTCCGTTTCGCAGTTTACCCTGTACGGGGACTGCCGGAAAGGCAGAAGGCCGAATTTTATGGGGGCGGCCCGGCCCGAGCAGGCAGAGGCTTTGTACGATAAGTTCAACGGCCTTCTCCGCGAACAGGGCCTTCATGTGGAAACGGGGGCGTTCGGACAAATGATGGATGTCGCCTTCACCAATTGGGGACCCGTCACGCTTATTCTCGAAAGCAAAGCTTAATCCGGCGGGGGCAGGGCTGGCATAATGCGGCAGCTCGTTGGACAGGCTAAAAGTCGAAGCCGCCGGCCGGAGGGCCGTCTCGTTGGAGAAGAACTTCCTCCGGCGCGCCATTAGACAGAGGAGCTTTCCTACACCATGCGCCGATCCCTTAAAGAAAAGCAAATGACCCAGCCCGAGAGCCAGCTCGCTCATTCCGCTTACTCCGAAAGAATACGAGCCGGAGCCGAGCAGTCCGGGATGGAAGCGAGCGGGGAAATCGCTCCCGTGCAAGGAAGATTCAAACGGACGGCCAGAATGCCGCCCCGTTAACGAGACCGGCCTCCCAGCGGAAGGCCGGTTTTCATTTTGCGCAGAGAAGGCAGACGCAAGAGCGGGCCAGCTTTAAACCTTTGTCCCCCTTGCAAAATATGTTACACTAGTCATGGTCATTTTTAGGAGGAAATGAAGCTATTTGCCGTTTGACGGAGACCGATCGGCTTCATTCCCGTATAAGAAGAAGTGGTGCTTGAGCTTCCCGCGGTTCCGGGCGTTCCAATAAGTTCACGACCCTACAAAACTTCCAAGGCGGATAACGGGTTCAACTCCCCTACTCTCCGCTGTCCCGGCCGTAATCGCCTTTGTGCGTCAAACCGGAAGGCGCCGGATCAATCCGGTACGCCTCGGTGTATGCCGGGACGCAAGCAGTAACGAAAGCAGTTGGAATACAATGAGGAAGGTGCCCCATGACAAAGAGTAAGAGCAACCATTCGAAGCATGCCGCATCAAAATCCTGGATCGTCTGGATGTGCCTGCTGATCGTGCTGACCGTAATCGCAGCCGCAGCCGCACTTTACTGGCAGTACCGCCATCACAACAAACCGAAGCCGATCGCTCAGCATACGCTGTCCGAAGTGAAATCGGTGGCCAACCTGGAGAAGCAGTATGATGTGATCGTCGTCGGAACGGACCCCGAGGGGGTAACGGCAGCGGTTTCCGCCGCCCGCAACGGGCAGAAGACCCTGCTGGTGGACGGGCACGACCGGGAAATTCTCGGCGGCCTGATGACACTCGGCTGGCTGAACAGCATCGACATGAACTATGTGCCGAATCCGTCCGTGCTCAATCCGCACGACGTGCTTAACAAAGGCCTTTTTTCCGAATGGTACAGTAAAATCGAAGGCGACTCCTTCAGCATCAACACGGCGGCGAACGCATTCTACGACATGGTGCGCGGCGAAAAGAATATCGATCTTATGCTTAAACTTAAATCCATCGAGCCGCTCTTGTCCAATCAGGGACAGCAAACCCGCGTAGAAGGCATCACCCTTACAAAAGAAGACGGAACGAAGCAGGAAATCCGCGCGAATGCCGTGATCGATGCGACGCAGGACGGCGATATCGCCGCCGCGGCCGGCGTTCCTTTTACGTATGGCCTGGAAGACCTGGGCAACAAAAACGCCAAAATGGCGGTCACGCTTGTATTCAAGCTGAAAAATGTGACGCCTGAAGTCTGGTCCCAGATCAGCAAGCATTTGAAAACGGACGACGATCCGATGTCCGATGCCAACGAAGTCAGCGCCTGGGGCTACAAAGAGCTTTACAACTACCCGGCGCTTAACCCGGAACGCGTGAAGATGCGCGGTCTGAATATCGGCCGCCAAGACGGCGACATGGTGCTGATCAACGCTTTGCAGATTTTCAATATCGACGGTCTGGACGCGAAGTCGCGTGCCGAGGCGTTTGAAATCGCGAAGAAAGAAATTCCGAATGTGGTCGCTTTCCTGAAAAAGAACTATCCCGAATTCGCGGGTGTCGAACTGGCGGGAACGGCTCCGGAGCTGTACGTCAGGGAGACGCGCCATATTCAAGGGGAATACCGCCTGAATATTATCGACCTGCTCGAAAACCGCGACCAGTGGGACCGGATCGCGTTCGGCTCGTATCCGGTCGATATTCAGCGTCTGGCTCCGACGGACACGGGTATGGTCGTCACGCAGCCGGAGCAGTACGCGATTCCTTTCCGGAGCATCGTACCGAAGAAGGTGGACGGGCTGCTCGTCATCGGACGGGCGGCTTCCTACGACACACTTCCGCACGGCAGCGCCCGGGTCATCCCGGTCGGCATGGCCGAGGGTCAAGCCGCAGGCGCCGCAGCCAAACTCGCCAAAGATGCGGGGCTGAGCTTCCGTGAGCTTGCCGCTTCGAAGGAGAGCATTGCGAAGCTTCAGGACATGCTGAACAAACAGGGCGTGGATCTTAAGCCTTTCAGCATGAAGCCGCAGCCGTTTATGACCCACAAGCAGTATGAAGGTCTCAAAGCAGCCGTGTCCATGTCTCTCGTAGGCGGCGGCTACAAGAACGAGTTTGAGCTGGACAAAGTGTCAAACCCGCAGCGCATGGTGAACTATATCACCCGGATGAAGAAAATCATCCCGTCGGCTTACGGCGGCGACCCGAGCGGTTCGCTGAAAGGAATCGACGAGGAAGCCCGCAAGAAGTCCGCGCTGACACTCGATCAGGCTGCCTATACGATGACGCAGGGACTGGGCATCGCGGTTTCGAAGGATGCCGCTCTAGCCGAGCTTTCCAAGCGCGGAATCGTGCAGGAGTCGTCGCTCGCGACAATCAAGGACAAGCAGAACCTGACAAACGGCGATACCTTTATGCTGATCATGGATTTGCATAAATACGCCGAAAGCAAAGGCGCAAAACCTGCGGCGTCATAAGGTTGTACGAGATTGTAACGAAATTGTAACTTGATTTTCATCTGGGATTAATGTTCGCGCCCTATACTAAATATCGACCCCCTTTACGATATAGATATCCATGGACAGTCTGCAGCTTTGTGCTGCAGGCTATTTTCTTTTTACGGCCGGATTTCCCGGAGAAACGGATCTTGTCAATGCAGGGCAATCATCTGATAGATTTGCCTCTTGTCGCCCGGCAGGGAAGCCTGCGCCACCTTGAGCTGGGAGGAGCCGTTTCCGTCCAGGAATACGCCGTCTACGAGTCCGCTTCTGCCCAGCGATCCCGCGATTGCGGTGCGAAACTGCTCGCCGGTACACGGCGTCGGCGTTACGACGAGCCAGACGGCGTTGCTTTTGTCGTACACGATGCCGGTCCGCATGCGGGCTTCGTTCAGAGCCGGCATGTTCTCCTCCTTGGCGAGCTTACGCCAGTCGGCTTCGTTTTGCAGGCTCATGGAGATCCCGCCTTGGGCCCAGTAGCGGCTGCGGTCCGCAACCTTCAACTCGGCCGCGTCGGACGCCTGCTGGACCGTAAACTGCCGGGCGGAACCGTCCCAGACGAGGGTTCCCCGCTTATGGCCGGTATTGAACCAGCCCGATCCGTATTCGCCCTGCGCCCCCTTGACCGGCTGGTCGTTCATAACGGCGATGCTGAGCAGGTTGCCCTGCCAGAAAAAGCCGCCGTTGATCCCGAACTCCGACAGCTCCGTGATGTTGCCTTTTACGGCTTTGAGCGCGATCCGTTCGGGCTTGGTTTTCGCTACATGCAGCTCGACCCCGTTGGGCGCCGTTATTTGCGCATAGGCGTAAGCAGGAGGGGGCGGGCCTTTTTCTCCGGACTGATGGGCGAAGAGCAGGGTGACGGCAAAGCTGGCGGCCGCAACGACGCCGTAAATCGCTAGCAGCTTGTCTATTCGGGTGAAAAACCGGGGAAGCATAGCCAACCTCCTATCTGTTCGTCTCTATGATTCTGAACTCTATGATCCTATTCTATGAGGGAGGCGCTAGAGTAGAACCCGCATTTTTCAAATGTCCGAAAAAGGTTTAAAGAACTGACAGCCCGGCGGCGAATGCGCAGATGAAGGCATAAACCGGGCCGTCGGCGGGATATTAGCTTAATAGACTTACTTTTGACAAGTCACTATGGTAAGATGTAACTAAGGAGATGATGTCGCATGGCAGATTTTCATTTGTGTCCCAAATTCGAGAATGCGTTTGAACTGCTTGGAAAACGTTGGACAGGGTTGATCATCCGGGTCCTTTTGAGCGGTCCCAAGCGTTTTAAAGATATATCCGATATGATTCCGAGCATGAGCGACAGAATGCTGTCCGAACGCTTCAAAGAGCTGGAGGCGGCGGGCATTCTGATCCGGCACGTTTACCCGGAGACGCCTGTACGGATCGAATACGAACTGACCGAGAAAGGCAAGGGCCTCGAACCGGTTATGGACGAGCTGCAAAAATGGGCGGAAACTTGGTAAGGGAAAAGCTTGACTTTGCCGGAAGAGCCGTTTACAATCATCTCTAATACAACCCTGAAAAACTTTGATCCGCTGAAGGGATGAAGTCGTTCGACTCCACGTACTCAGAGAGGGAAGCCCTGGCTGCAAGCTTCCTTATGATGGCCGAGCGTAAGACCTCCCGGAGGACAATCGGTGAACAGAGGGCTGCCGGTGCTTGTTCTTTGCAACATGCCGTGCAGACCGCGTCTCATTAGCCGATTTGCGTAGACGGGCGTTAACCGTATGAAGCGAAAATCAGCCGGGCCGGACTTTCCGCGCCGCAGGCCGCCGATTTTCGGAATGTGGGTGGCACCACGGGTGATGGTTAGTTACTGACGTCTCTCGTCCCTTTGACCGTTTTTGCGGTTTTAGGGATGGGGGACTTTTTTAATGGCAAAAAAGAACCAGCCGTAGACGTCAAGACGACGGGGAAGTCGACAAGAGAAGCAAGGAGGAAGCTCGCATGAGCATGCAAAAGCCGAAGGGCACCCAGGACATTATGCCGGGTTCCGTAGAAAAGTGGCAGGCGCTGGAAAGCAAAGCCCGCGACCTGTGCAGCCGGTTCCGTTACCGGGAAATCCGTACGCCGATTTTCGAACATACCGAACTGTTCTCCAGAGGTGTCGGGGAGACGACGGATATCGTAGAGAAAGAAATGTACACGTTCCAGGACAAAGGAAACCGCAGCATTTCGCTCCGTCCGGAAGGAACGGCCGGCGTCGTACGCGCATATGTGGAAAACAAACTGTACGGCGAGCCGGATATCAGCAAGCTGTTTTATATCGGACCCATGTTCCGGTATGAGCAGCCTCAGGCCGGACGCTACCGGCAGTTTCACCAGTTCGGGATCGAAGCGTTCGGCTCGGAGGATCCTTCGCTGGATGCCGAAGTCATCGCGTTCGGTTACACGTTTTACCGCGAACTGGGGATGACGGGCGTGTCCGTCGAGATTAACTCGGTCGGAACACCCGAGATCCGGGGGAATTACAAACAGAGACTGCAGGCGTTCCTGGAGCCTTTCAAGGATAAGCTCTGCAAGGACTGCCAGTCGCGGTTCGACCGTAACCCGATGCGGATTCTGGACTGCAAAGTCGACCAGAAGTATTTCGACGGGGCACCCGAACTGCTGGACGATCTGGACGAAGCGTGCCGGACGCACTTCGAAGCGGTGAAACGCCATCTGACCGCGATGGAGATTCCGTTTACGATCAATCCCCGCCTCGTGCGCGGGCTCGATTATTACACGCACACCGCTTTCGAATATAAAGCGGCGGGCATCGGCTCCATCGATACGATCGGCGGCGGGGGCCGGTATAACGGCCTCGTCTCCGAGATCGGCGGTCAAGATCAGCCCGGCGTCGGCTTCGGACTCGGCCTCGAGCGCGTTCTGCTCGTCCTGGAATCCCAGGGCGTGCAGCTTCCTCAGCCTCCCGGGCTGGACGTGTACCTGATCGGACTCGGTCAGGCGGCCGAGGACGAGATCGTGAAGCGGCTCTATGAGCTGCGTGCGCACGGCATTCTGGCGGAGAAGGATTACCAGGGCCGCAAAATGAAAACGCAGATGAAATCGGCTGACCGCTCTGCGGCGCGTTTTGTCGCCATTCTGGGGGACGACGAGCTGGAACGCGGTGAAATTACGGTCAAAACGATGGCCACCGGCGAGCAGGAAACGATCAAGCTGGAGGATTTTGCGGAAGCGATTTTGAAACGGACAAGATCCGGAAACGAAAATGGAGGGGTTCAGTCATTATGATGCTCAAAACACATCATTGCGGGCAATTAACGAAAGCGAACATCGGAGAAACGGTTATTCTGAACGGTTGGGTACAGCGCCGTCGCGACCTGGGAGGCGTCTTGTTCATCGACCTGCGCGACCGCAGCGGTCTTGTGCAGATCGTCTTCAACCCGGACTTCTCGGGAGAAGCGCTGGCAATCGGCGACCGCGCCCGTAACGAATACGTACTGGCCGTAAAAGGGACCGTCGTCGAACGCGACGCCGAAACGGTAAACACCAACCTGCAGACCGGTGAAATCGAAGTCCGGATCACGGAAATCGAAATTATGAACGCCGCTAAAAATCCCCCGTTCTTCATCGAAGACGGCATCGAAATCGACGAGACGCTGCGCCTGAAGCATCGCTACCTGGATCTTCGCCGTCCGGAAATGCAGCAGACTCTGATGCTGCGTGCCAAAGCGGCCCGGATTTTCCGCAACTTCCTCGACGAGAACGGGTTCCTCGATATCGAGACGCCGATTCTTACGGGCAGCACACCGGAAGGCGCGCGCGACTATCTCGTGCCGAGCCGTGTGCACCCGGGCGAGTTCTTCGCGCTGCCGCAGTCTCCGCAGTTGTACAAGCAGCTGCTCATGGTGAGCGGACTGGAGCGGTACTACCAGATCGCGCGCTGTTTCCGCGACGAGGATCTGCGGGCCGACCGTCAGCCGGAGTTCACGCAGGTGGACATCGAGACGTCCTTCCTGTCCCAGGATCAGCTTCTGGACATGATGGAGCAGCTGATCGTGCGTCTGTTCCGCGAAACGGTCGGAGCCGAGATTCCGACACCGTTCCAACGTTTGACTTACGCGGAAGCGATGGACAAATACGGCTCCGACAAGCCGGACCTTCGCTTCGGTCTGGAGCTGTCCACGGTGACCGATATCGTGGCGGACAGCGACGTAAAAGTGTTTAACATGGTCGCCAAAAACGGCGGCATCGTCAAAGCCTTGAACGCCAAGGGCTGCGGCGCGACTTGGAGCCGCAAAGAACTTGACGATCTCCAGCCGTTTGCATCCCGCTACGGCGGCAAGGGTCTCGCCTGGATCACCGTGAAGGAAGGCGAGTGGAAAGGGCCGATCGTCAAATTCTTCAAGGAAGAAGAGATCGCTGCGCTGACCGAGCGTCTGAACGTGGAAGAGGGCGACCTGCTCGTCTTCTCCGCCGACAAACCGAAAGTCGTATACGACGTATTGGGCAACCTTCGTCTGAAAGTCGGCCGTGATCTGGGTCTGATCGACGACAAAACCTACAAATTCCTGTGGGTCGTCGACTTCCCGATGTTCGAGTACGACGAAGAAGAGAAACGTTATGTCGCCATGCATCACCCGTTCACCCGTCCGAAGGACGAAGATCTGCATCTCTTCGAAACGGACCCGGGCCAAATGCGCGCCCAGGCCTACGATATCGTGCTCAACGGCTACGAAGTAGGCGGCGGTTCCATGCGGATTTACCAGCGCGAGGTGCAGGAAAAAATGTTCGCAGCGCTCGGATTCACGCCTGAAAAAGCCAAAGAAAAATTCGGCTTCCTGCTCGAAGCTTTCGAATACGGCACGCCTCCGCACGGCGGAATGGCATACGGCTTCGACCGTCTGGTGATGCTGCTTGCGGGACGCACGAACCTGCGTGAAACGATCGCCTTCCCGAAAACGGCAAGCGCGTCCGATCCGCTTACCGATGCGCCGAGCGAAGTCGACGAGAAGCAGCTTGAACAGCTTTCCATCCGCATCGCGTTGAAACAACCGGCAGCCAAAGCTTAAGTTCGGCAGCCTGCACGCTCCCCGGCCGTGTAAATTTTACAGGCCGCAGGGTAAAATAGACGAAACAGGGAGGGACCTTCGGGTCCCTTTTTTTCGAGTCGCAGAGATAAAACCAAGCGCACGACTTGACATTAGTCACCGAATCAGGTCAAACTTAGCGTAAACCTATCATATTGTTAGCTCACAGAGGAGGAAATTCCGAATGCTTCATCAATTCTCCCGGACGGAACTTGCCATTGGACCCGAAGGCCTTGAGGTTATGAAAGGCAGCACAGTAGCCGTTCTCGGTATCGGCGGAGTCGGTTCCATAGCGGCCGAAGCCCTGGCCCGGACCGGAGTCGGACGAATTATACTGATCGATAAAGATGTGGTGGATATTACGAATGTGAACCGTCAGATTCATGCCCTTACGACGACGGTAGGACAACCTAAAGCCGAGCTTATGCAGGAGCGGATCAAGCTCATCAATCCCGAATGCGACGCCATCGCGCTGCGGATGTTCTACACGGAGGAAACGTACGAGCAGCTGTTTGACTACAAGCCGGACTATGTTCTGGACGCTTCGGATACCATCTCCTATAAGATTCATCTCATCAAGCAGTGCCTGGATCGTAAAATCCCGATGATCTCCAGCATGGGCGCGGCGAATAAAATGGACCCGACCAAGTTCCAGGTCGCGGACATTTCCAAAACGACGATGGACCCCATTGCCCGGGTCGTCCGGACGAAGCTCCGCAAGGAGGGCATCAAAAAAGGCGTGAAGGTGGTTTTCTCGACGGAAGAGCCGAAGAAACCGCGCGAAGATGTCACTCAGCGCATCGTTCCGGAGAACGCGCCCGAAATCCGCAAAGCGCAGCAGCCTCCGGCGAGCAACGCTTTTGTGCCGCCGGTCGCGGGTCTGATCATGGTCAGCGTATGCGTCAAAGATTTGCTGCACAACGCCGGTATTGACGTTTAACTACCCTTGCGAAGTCACAATAGCACCTAGAGAGGCAGGAAAGGTATGGCTTGGAAAAAGGTTCTCCTCACTTTATCCGCGGCTGCCGTGCTAACTTCGGTAGCCGGACTGGCCTTCGCGGCGGAGCACCGGGAGGCGGAACGGACCGGCGGGAGCCGGGCTGAAGCGCCGCAGGAGGGACAGGCAGCGGGGGCGGAAGCCGGCCCGGCCGCAGGCCGCCTCTTCGCCGATGTGGCCCCGGATAACCGTAACGCGGACGCGATTGCGGATCTGGCTGCGCGGGGCCTCATCGAAGGAACGGCATCCGGACGGTTCGATCCGGACGGAGCGCTGACCCGCGAGCAGTTTGCCAAGCTGCTCGCATCCGCCTTCGGACTCGGAACGTCCGAAGGGCCGACCCCCTTCGTCGACCTCGTGTCCGCGTGGTCGACGCCGTATATTTCGGCTGCCTATGCGGCAGGCCTCGTTGACGGCGTAACGGCCGTCAAGTTCATGCCCGCGCAGCCGGTAACCCGCCAGGCCGCCGCCGCGATGGTATGGCGCTGGCTGGAGGCCCGAGGCGTCGAAGCCCCGGCGGCTGCACCCGGCCCGAGCGCGGGCGATGCCGATGCTTGGGCACAGGCGTCCGTGCACAACATCATGGCGCTGGGGCTGCGCAGCGATTCGGGCGCGAGCTACGAACCGAAGCGCGTCATGACCCGCGGCGATGCGGCTGCGCTTGTTTCGCGGGCGCTGGCACTCCTGGAGGCGACGGCCGGGGAGCGCGCGGCTAAAGCGGCGCAGCCCCTGACGGCGGACAAGGCGGCAAGCCTGATCAGGTTTAGCGAGCAGAAGACGGCGGAGCTGTTTCTGAGCCTCTTCGACCATGAACTGGCTTCCCGTACGAAGCCGCCATTTGAAGCGATCCAGCCCGCCCTGAGCCGTTATTATGCGGACCCGGGAAGCTGGAGAACTTTCTATGAGCGTAATCTGGGCGGGATCTACGAAGCCGTGGCCATTTTTCCGGCTGTATCGATGCCCGTGCCTTCGTTTAAAATCGTCAGCGCGACGGACGACAGGGTCAAAGTCCGGGGCAAGAGGCCGGAAGGGGCCTACACGGATTCGGCCTTTCTGACGTATACGCTGCTCAAACGAAACGGGAACTGGGTCATCGGCGGCCGCGAGGAAGAGAAGCTTACGGAGCCGTTCACCCGCGAAGAGGCGGAGGGAATTGTGGCCCGGTATTACAAAGCGGGCTCCGGTCTATTCGAGCGGGAGGAGCGCGACCGCTACCTGTTTACCGTGACGGACAAAGGGGAGAAGCTGCGGTTATCCGTCAGCAAGGCCAAGGGAATTCTGGCGCTGGAAGAAGACTGAAGGATTCTCCGTCAGCCTCTCTTCTCCTAAATAAACCTGTTAAACACGTTCGATGTTTTGAAGCGATTAGCCTTCATTCCGCTTTCCCGGCGGGATGAGGGCTTTTTTTGCGTTCCGCCGCAAGGTGGACGCAGGGGGAACACTCGGTTTTTTTGCGCGTAAAAAGACAAACGGCCGGAAATACGGTCTGCCCGGAGTGTTCGGTTATGCTTGTTCGGCAGGTTGCAATACGAAGCCTTGGAATGACATGGAAGCAAGCTGGGCAACGTAAACCAAAGAACCGTTACGGATAAGAGAGGAAGGGAGGGGAATAACGGATGACCGACACGAATGCGACGACGGAGCAGATCGAACAATGGCTGGCTGAGAAGCTGGCGCTTTCCGCCGATCTGGAAAATTTCGAGCTTACTTCGGATGGCAGGACGATGCGGCTGATTTACATGAAAAGCTTGTGCGATTCGAAAATGATACGGAGATTTTTTATCGCCCCGTTTTTTGAAATCCGTTCGATGGACCTCTATGTGCAGTACATTTCGTCCCTGCCCAGCGGCATGGAGTTTACGAATGTGGTCAGAGCGCTCGATTTGATTCTATCGGGATCAGTGGCTCTGTTCGTCGACGGTAAAATATACCTGCTGGAAGCCTTGCAGGACATAAAGAGCAGTGTGGGGGCCGCCACGGTGGAAGCGATCGTGCAAGGTCCTCAGGACGCTTTTACGGAATCCATTTTTACGAACCTGAACTTGGTCCGCCGTCGTTATAAATCTTCCAATCTGAAAATCGAAAATTCAACGGTCGGCTATTTGTCCCAAACCGCAATCTCGCTCGTTTACGACGACCGAAAAGTCGACAAGGGTATCCTTGCAGACGTTAAAGATAAATTTTCGCAGCTGAAGGTAGACAAGATTCAATCTTCCGGCGAGCTGGAGAAAGCGCTGAGTCCGCAAGGCTTCCGGCTGGTGCCTACGATGATGACGACGGAACGGCCCGACCGGGCCATTGATAACTTGAGCGAGGGCAAGATTATCATTCTGATCGATACGAGTCCCTTTGCGCTTATTCTGCCGTCCACCTTTTTTGACTTTTTTACGGCTATGGACGATAAAGTGCAGCTCCCGTTCGTCGGTTATTTTCTGCTCATTCTCCGTTATGTCGGCCTGTTTATGACCTTGACCCTGCCTGCGCTTTACGTGGCATTCACTTCCTATAATCCCGAAATTTTGAAAATGAACTTGACGCTGCTTATCGCAGGGAGCCGGGCGAGCGTGCCGTACCCCTCTTTTGTCGAGGTTCTGATTATGCTCGTTATGATGGAATTTCTGATCGAAGCGAGTTTGCGGCTGCCGAAAGCCATCGGACCTACGGCGACGACGGTTGGCGGTCTGATTCTGGGAACGGCTTCCACGGAAGCGGGACTGGTCGGAAGCATCATGATTATTCTCGTGGCGGCGGTTGCCATCTCCAACTTTGTTATTCCGATCAACATGATGAGCTTTTCGGTCCGTTTCGCGAAGTACTGGTTCGTCTTACTGGCCGCTATTTTCGGACTGCTCGGCGTAGTCGTCGGAGTCATCGGCACTATTTTATACTTATGCAATCTTCGCAGCTTCGGGCGCCCTTATATGCGGCTGTTTCATATACGCGAGCAGCGCAGCGGAGGTACGGATGGTCACCAATAGATATGTGTACTACTTGATCGCCATCAACGCTTTAATCAGCATTATCATTTATGTGCCGAGAATTTTGCTGCAGCACCGGTTCGACGGCGCGTGGACCTCGATTCTCCTCTCGGTCGTTATCAGTTATCTGCTGATCCGATGGTTCACGACCATGCTGGTTCCTTTCACCCGGCAGGGGTTTCCGGAAATGATGAAGCAGTATCTGCCGAAATGGCTGAATGTGTTCGTCCAGCTGCTTATGATCGGGCTCTGGTTTTTTGCCGGGGCCATTACGCTTTTGTCTTTTGTGGATATCACCCTCCGTTACATAAGTCCGGACGTTCCCGCCTTTATGGTTATGCTCGGCTATTTGGTTGTGGTGTGCTGGGCCTGTACGCTCAATCCCGCTTCCATTTTGTTCGGGCTCGAGATTTTGCTCGTGCTGAATTGTCCGATTGTCGCGTTCTTCATCATCCGGGCCGTAACGTCACCCCTGTTCGACTGGGACGCGGTGCTGCAAACCTTCACATTCAGTCTGCAGTGGCCCTCGTTTCAGGCGGTGGCTGCGGCGACTTTTCTTTTTACCGGTTATATCAATCTGGTTGTATTTAACCGGGTATTCGAAAAGTTTCATATGAGAGGCTATCTGCTTATTTCGCTGTCGGGTCTGCTGCTTCTGCTGCTTACGATGATCGTTCCGATCGGCATGCACGGCTCTATGGGCGTATCCACGTACGTGTATCCCTGGTTTTCGCTGGCGGATTCCATCCGGATCGATATGTTTCTCGTCGAACGGCTCGTTTTCGTTTTTTACCTGGTTTACATTTCCCTTTTTCTGATCAGCACGATCGTACATTGGCATGTGGCACAGAGTCTGGCACGGGGGTTGATCCGGTTTCCCGCCGCTGGAAGCGGGGCTAAGTATCTTCCATTAGGAATTGTTGTCGTTTTCGCTTCAGCCTGTATGTGGATGCTCAAATTCAATCAGGAAGGGCTGATCAGATCCGGAGAGATCTTTCTTGAAATCAGGCTCGTAGCTGAATTTAGTTTCGTGCTGCTGATTTTCTATATGTATCGGAAGGAGAAAAAGAAGTGAGGTACAAGCTGCTGCTGTTTATTCCGGCTCTGCTGTTCCCGCTGCTCCTCGGCGGCTGCAACTTCAAAGACATCGACAAACGCATTTTTGTGATCTCGATGGGGATAGACAAGTTGGATGATCAGAAAAACAACCTTCGGGTCAGCCTGAAACTGGCCATTCCCCAAGGAAATCCCAAAGAAGGGACCGAGCAATTCGACATTATAGTCGAGGAGAGCAAGACGGTTGCGGACGCGGTAAGGAAAGCCAAGTCCAAGGTGGATAAAGAGCTGGATTTCGGTCATATGAAGGTGTTTTTGATCGGGGAAAATATGGCTTACGATGATATTTATCAGATTATCAACTGGGGGGTGCGGCGCAGGGATATTCAGCTCGTTACGCTGCTGGCCATTGCCAAGCCAACAGCCTTAGACGTCCAGAAAATCAAGCCCCAGTCCGAGCGTATTCCCTCCAACGCCCTTATACTCGGCCTTTCCAAAAGCGGAACGGAATCGCCCTACATCGTAACGGAGTATTTATTCGATTACCAGCGGCGGCTCGAGGAAAGAGGAATGGATCCCATTCTTCCGATCGTCAAAGCCGAAGGAGATCATTTTAGAATCGATCAGCTGGCGCTCATGAAAAAACACCGGATCGGAATTGAGCTGAGTCCCAATGAAACGAAATTGTATAACCTGCTGACGACCAAAAACTTAAAAACGAACCTGAGCGGTAAAATGGAAGGAAGCTTGTACGAACTGAATCTGGAAAGCTCGCGGGCTTCTTATAAAATAAACGCACGGCCGGGAGAAGAGCCGGTACTCGCGTACGAAATTCACATCAAAGCGACTTTGGAAGAAAACGAGAGCCATGAGAACATGACCCGGTCTGTTCTGGATACTATCGAAGACGCAACGGAAAAGGAAATAAACGGACAGGTGGAACGATTCCTGAAAAGGCTCCAAAAACATGAGACGGACCCGATCGGCTTCGGTCTGCATTATATGTCCCGCCGTTGGGATAACGCATCGGAATGGGAGGACTGGCAAAAAATATACCCTAAGCTGACATTCAAAGTGGACACTCATGTCCGTATCCACTCCGCGGGAACGGCGCATTAGGCCGGGTACTTCGACAAATAAGAGGCGTCAACAGTATAATAGGTAGATACTCTACATGCTGTTGAAAGGCGGAATTGCAGATGGAAATGGACTTATTCAGTGCCGCTGCCGAGAACGATTCCCGCGGAAAGCTTCTCGCGGACCGGATGCGGCCCCGCACTCTTGATGAATATATCGGCCAGGAACATATCGTGGGTCCCGGCAAGCTGCTGCGCCGGGCGATCGAGGCCGACCAGATCACGTCGATCGTGCTGTACGGGCCTCCCGGCTGCGGGAAAACCACGCTCGCGCACATTATATCGGAGAAGACGTCCGGCGATTTCGTAAGATTGAACGCCGTGGACGCTTCGGTCAAGGATGTCCGCGAGGTGATCGAGCAGGCCAAGTCGGCCAAGGCGTTGTACGGCCGGCGGACGATCCTGTTCCTCGACGAGGTCCACCGTTTCAACTCGGCCCGTCAGGACGCCCTGCTGCCCGCCGTGGAGCAGGGCACGATCGTGTTCATCGGAGCGACGACTGAGAACCCGTTCCACTACGTGAACGGGGCTCTGCTCTCCCGCTCCACGCTGTTTCAGCTTCACGGCTTGACCGAGAAGCATGCCCGCATCGCGATGGAGCGCGCCCTCTCCGATGAAGAGCGCGGACTCGGCTTTCTGAGCATCGAAGCCGAAGAAGAGGCGCTTGCGCATATCGCGTTCATGGCGGGCGGAGATATCCGCCGTGCGCTCAATGCGCTGGAAATCGCCGCGCTGACGACCTCGGCGGATGCGGACGGCGTCGTCCGCATCACGCTGGACATCGCGGAGGAGTCCATCCGCCGGCCGACCGTCAAAGCGGACGAGTCGACGCAGTATGACGTCCTCTCCGCGTTCCATAAGAGCGTGCGGGGATCGTCCGACGCCGCTCTCTTCTGGTTCCTGTACGCCGTGGAGAAGCTCGGCATGGACCCGATGACGTTTATCCGGCGTCTGACCGTCGCCTGCAGCGAAGACATCGGCCTGGCGAATCCGCAGGCTATGGTTCAGGCGGTTTCGGCGATGGAGGCCTATCACAAAATCGGCTGGCCGGAGGCGAAATATATCGTCTGTCAGGCGATTCTGTTCGCTGTGGAGAGTCCGAAATCCAACTCCATCCCGCTTGCCATCGGACGTGCGATGTCCGCCATGGACAGTATCGGAAAGGCGGAGGTTCCGCTGCATCTCAGGGATACCCACTACAAGGGAGCGGAACAATTAGGGCATAAAGGCTATATGTATCCCCACAATTATCCGGGTCATTACGTGAAACAAGCGTATTTGCCGGAACAATTGGAGGGCGAGGTGTTTTTTAATGCCACGGAACAGGGTATGGAAGAGAAGATGAAAATAAATCAGCAGCGCCGGAACCGATGACCCTTCTAGAAGAGCCTGCGGCTTCCGGCAGGAACTGCAGGTAGCTGAAGGAGACCGATTATGACGGAGAAATATATTTTTCTCATTGCCGTCCTGCTGTTCGCCGGCGTGCTTATGTCCAAATTTTCGTCCCGTTTCGGACTTCCGGCTCTCGTCTTTTTTATGCTGGTGGGCATGGGGCTCAATCGTTTTATTTATTTCGACAATGCCGAGCTGACGCAGTGGTTCGGTTTGATGGCGCTTATCGTTATTCTGTTCGACGGAGGCATGCACACGAAGTGGACGCATGTGAAGGAAGTGATCCGGCCTTCCCTGATGCTCGCTACCGTAGGCGTACTGCTGACTACGGTTATCGTAGGGCTGAGCGCCTACTGGATTTTGCAGGTGACGCTTAAGGAAGGGCTGCTTCTCGGTGCCATTGTCGGATCTACGGACGCCGCGGCGGTATTTGCCGTTCTCGGCAATCAGAACGTAAAGAGAAGGCTGACCTCGACGCTGGAGGCGGAATCCGGCACGAACGACCCGATGGCGGTATTTCTGACGGTTTCCCTCATCGAGCTTATTCAAATGCCGGACACGAGCATCCTTCTTCTGATCGGCAGTTTTTTATGGGAGATGGGTTTGGGGCTTGTGCTGGGACTGGTCATCGGCCGTCTGGCCGTCTGGAGCCTCAACAAAATCGATTTGGATTCTTCCGGGCTGTATCCCGTTCTGGCGCTTGCCTTTGCCATCTTTACATACGGGTCTACGGCGCTGCTTCACGGGAGCGGACTGCTGGCCGTCTATGTGATGGCCCTGCGGCTTGGCAACGCGGATTTTGCCTACCGGTTCTCGATCACGAGGTTTCATGAAGGGTTTGCCTGGATGATGCAGATCCTGATGTTTATGCTGCTCGGACTGCTGGCGTTCCCGGACGATCTTATCAGTATTGCCTGGCAGGGAGTAGCTCTTGCCCTTATTCTGATGTTCGTTGCGAGACCTGTGGGGGTATTCGGAAGCATGCTCGGCACGGGATTTCAATACAGGGAAAAGCTGCTGATCTCGTGGGCCGGTCTCAGAGGGGCCGTTCCGATCGTACTCGCCACCTATCCGCTGCTTGCGGGACTGGAGCACGGGCGCATGTTTTTTAACATCGTTTTCTTCATCGTGCTTTTATCGACGCTGATTCAGGGTTCCACCATTTCCGTCCTGTCCAAAAAACTCGGTCTTACCGAAGGTTCGGCCAAGAACGATGCCCACACCCTTGAGCTTCTGGCACTCGGGAAAGCGAATGCGGAAATTATCGAAATTAAAGTAACGGAAAACGGTCCGGTCAACAACAGGCTAATCAGTGACTTGGATCTTCCGGAAGAAGTTCTCATTACGGCCATCGTCCGAAAAGGAAAAATTATAACGCCTCACGGGAATACGGAGCTTATCGAAGGGGACCTTCTGTATACGCTCGTTTCGAAGCCGATGAGGGAGAAGGTCAAGAAAATCTTTTATGAGGAATCTCCCGCCATCAAACCTGCCGATCTTACGTCCAAGAAAGGGCTGTGAACACAGCTTTGGAGCCGGAACAGCTAACGGGGTAAATTATTTCCCAGGTAATCAATGCTGCACCTATTGTAAGTATGCTTGGTCTATACATGTACTTACAAAAAGAACGCGAATCCCTTTTGGAGGGATTCGCGTTCTTTTTGCTGCCGATGCGCAGCAGGCAGCCTGATTAGACTGTAGCTGCCGATGCCGAGTAGGCAGCCTGCTTAGACTGTAGCTGCCGCGCAAGCAGACAACCGGGCCCGATTGAAGCCAGGGACGGCCGCGGTGCAGCAGAGTGGCCGTCCCTTGGCAACATTCCGGAGGGCATGTTCTGTCTGCATTCCGTGAGCCGCCGCTGCTCTCCGGGCGAATGCTTCCGTCAGGGTACACGGCCATGCGGCCGCTTTTATGAGCCCGGCGGCTCGGGATGGTTCATCTTAGCGGTGCACCTTATCGATGATTCCGCCGCCCAGGCAAATTTCGCCGTCGTAGAAAACGACGGACTGGCCGGGCGTGATCGCTTTCTGCGGTTCGTGGAATACCACTTCGGCCGCTCCGTCCTCGCCCAGTGTTACCGTAACGCCCTGATCAGGCTGACGGTAACGGAATTTAGCCGTACAGGTGAACTCACCCTGAGGTCTCCGCGTGCTGATCCAGTTCACGTCCGTGGCGGACAGGCCTTTGCTGTAAAGGCGCGGGTGCTTGTCCCCCTGAACGACGTACAAAATGTTGCGTTCAAGGTCTTTGTCCGCAACGAACCAAGGCTCGCCGGTACCCGATCCGCCGATTCCGAGTCCTTGACGCTGACCGAGCGTGTAGTACATCAAGCCGTCGTGGCGGCCCTTCACTTCACCGTCCAGCGTCTGGATGTCTCCCGGCTGGGCGGGCAGGTATTGGCTCAGGAATTCTTTGAAGTTCCGTTCCCCGATAAAGCAGACGCCGGTGCTGTCCTTCTTCTTGGCGGTCGCAAGGCCTGCAGCCGCCGCGATTTCGCGGACCTGAGGCTTCGGCATGTGCCCGATAGGGAACATGGCTTTCGAAAGCTGGTACTGGTTCAGCGCGTGCAGGAAGTAGGTCTGGTCCTTGTTCGAATCGTTTCCGCGAAGCAGAACGAATTCCCCGTCGCGTTCCTCCAGGCGGGCATAGTGGCCGGTCGCGATAAAATCGGCGCCCAGATCAAGACCTTTCTGCAGAAACTCGCCGAACTTGATTTCCCGGTTGCACATAACGTCCGGATTCGGGGTGCGCCCGCTTTTGTATTCATCCAGGAAGTATTGGAACACCTTCTCGGAGTACTCTTTTTCAAAATTAACCGTATAAAACGGGATGTCGATCTGGTCGCAGACTCTCCGTACGTCTTCCGCGTCTTCCTCGGCGGTACAATGGCCGAACTCGTCGGTATCGTCCCAGTTTTTCATAAAGACGCCGATGACGTCATAGCCCTGCTCTTTCAACTGCAGAGCCGCTACGGAAGAGTCCACCCCGCCCGACATACCGAGAATGACTCTCTGTTTGCTCATGGCCGGTTCTAATCCTTTCTTGCCAAAAATGGCTGGTGACACCTGTATGAACCTCAGGGTTCTACCCATTATAACGCGCTTTTCGCAAAGTGAAAATATTTCATCAAGATGTCATGGTTTTGTAACCAAATTAATCGGAATTGTGATAACATAGTAAAGAACATGCCTAATTGGAATGAATCATAGAGAAATAGGTTACCCTAGAGCTAGTAATCTTACACATAAGCAGGGGTAGAAGAGGTGTTAATTTGAAAATTTCAACAAAAGGCCGTTACGGTCTCACTATAATGATGGAACTGGCCTCAAGATTCGGGGAAGGGCCGACCTCGCTGAAAAGTATCGCAGAGAAACATCAGCTATCCGAACATTACCTGGAGCAGCTCGTAGCTCCTCTGAGAAACGCAGGTCTTGTTAAAAGTATCCGCGGCGCCTACGGCGGATATATCCTTTCGAAAAACGCGGAAGAAATTACTGCGGGTGAAGTGATCCGAGTCCTGGAAGGGCCGATTTCACCGGTCGATTTTACGGAAGAAGACGATCCGGCCAAGCGGGATTTGTGGATTCGTATCCGGGACAGCATTGCGGAGGTTCTGGATTCCACAACTCTGGCTTCTTTGATTTCTTATCAAGAAGAAGGCAAACGCGACAGCTATATGTTCTATATTTGATTGCAGGGTGACCACTATGGGAATATATCTTGATCATGCCGCTACAACTCCTCTCCATCCGGAGGCGCTGGAAGCCATGATGCCTTACTATACGGACTATTTCGGCAACCCTTCAAGCATCCACAGCTACGGTCGGGCCGCCAAGACGGCGCTCGACCGTTCGAGGAGCGCTTTCTCGGCGGCAATCGGCTGTTCACCGGCCGATCTGCTGTTTACGAGCGGGGGAACCGAGAGCAACAATACAGCTTTGTACGGGGTCGTCGAAACCTTCGGGGGCAGACGCGCTCACGTGATTACAACCCAGATCGAGCACCACGCGGTGCTGCATCCGGCAGAACGTCTGGCGCGAATGGGCTGCGACGTTACATTTCTGCCAGTAGATATGACCGGTCTTATCCGAATAGAAGACCTGGAGGAAGCCATCCGGCCCGAGACCGTTCTGATCAGCGTAATGTACGTGAACAACGAGGTCGGCACCATCCAGCCGATCGAAGAGATCGGACGGTTGGCCAGAAGCCGCGGCATCGCTTTTCATGTGGATGCGGTTCAGGCGCTGGGGAAGCTTCCGATCGACCTGTCCGTGCTTCCCGTAGACCTCATGAGCTTCTCCGCTCATAAAATCAACGGGCCCAAAGGCATCGGCGCTCTCTTTGCTTCCCGTAAGCTTCAATTGGCTCCGCAAGTATTGGGAGGCTCGCAGGAACGTAAAAAAAGAGCCGGCACAGAAAATGTGGCCGGAGTAGTCGGTTTTACAAAAGCACTGGAAATATATAACAATAATTGCAAAGAATACAATATTAAAACTTCCGAGTACCGCCAACATATGGAGCGGATTTTCCTGGAGGAACTAGGGCCTGACGGTTTTGTGGTCAACGGCAATCCTGATGTGTCCGCTCCCCATATTTTTAACGTGAGCTTTCCGGGGAGCCATACGGAAACCCTGCTCATGAATCTCGATCTGGAAGGTATCGCGGCTGCCAGCGGGTCCGCCTGCTCGTCGGGCTCTCTTGAACTTTCTCATGTCCTGCGGGCCATGGACCTTCCAGAATCTGTATGCAAGTCGGCTGTCCGTTTTAGCTTCGGTTTTGGGAATTCTATAGACCAAATTGAGACGGCGGCCCGTAAAACCGCAACCATCGTGAAGCGGATTCGTAGATAAGAGAAGGGCGCGCCCTTTGGCGGCGGCAAGCTGTCACGAGGAGGTTTAATATTCCCCTTGCGTAAAGCCCGCGACATTATCGGATTGCCTGTATTCTGCTTGTCCACAGGCAAACGTGCAGGAACGGTGAGAGACGTTCTATTCGACAATGAATGGACGATTCTCGGCGTTTTGCTGGACGCGCAGCATTGGTATTCTTCTTGCCGTTACATTCCTGCCGGTGAAATTACGGCCTGCGGACAAGATGCAGTCACGATTGCCGACATGAAATCCGTACGAAGTTATGCGGAAGCGGAGAGCCTGGGGCTGATCCCGCTGAACGACGGCAAGCACAAGCTCAAAGAACTCCCCGTTATTACGGCAAACGGTCAGCAATTGGGAACGATCGAGGACGTTTATTTGCTTGAACAATTGGGTACAAAGATAATAGGTTTTGAACTGTCCGAAGGTTTCGTATCCGATTTAATGGAAGGTCGCAAGTGGCTCCCAATGCCGGTATCGCTAACCATTGGTGAGGATGCGGTGATTGTTCCGCTTAACTCCCGGCTTGAGGCGGAGGAAATCTTCGTATCTAAAGAAGAATAGGGTGAAAATTGCACATGATGCGCTGTCCAAATTGCAGTTCCAAGGATATCGGTAAAATCGGATCCCATCAATTCTATTGCTGGGGCTGCTTCATTGAACTCGCTGTGAACGGGGAGAAAATGTCCGTTTATCAAGTGGAGGAAGACGGTACGCTGAGTTCGCTCGACGATCTGTTTTTTGAAGAAGAAATGCCGCAAATTCATGCCCAATAAGGGTTTACAACTTGATTAGCCGAAATAAGAAATAAATAAAAGGCACTGCCTCTGCAGGGACAAGCTTAACCGCTTCGGCCCGGCAGGAGCGGTGCTTTTTGGTTTGGGCCGATAGAAGAGAACCTGCCGGTGCCGAAGGAGCTTGGATTAATTGCCAAGGTAGTACATATACTGAAGCAATGGAGAGGGACATTCATTCGCCGAAGTCTGTCAGCGTCAACAGGAGGGAACGCCATGAATTCGATTTTTAAAAACGGCTGGTTTGCCGGCCTGATTTATACGCTTCTCGGACTACTGGTCCTGTTCTTCCTGCTGCAGATAAGACCGATTCTGGGGATTGTCTTCCATTTCTTGAAAGCGGTGCTGACCCCTTTTCTGATTGCGATGATTATTTCCTATGTGCTCAACCCTGTCGTCAATCTGCTGAGTACGCGCAAAGTTCCCCGGACGTTTGCCGTTCTGCTCATTTATGCCGTGTTTCTGACCTCGCTTACGGTCATTTTTATGAATGTGACTCCGATGTTCGTCAAGCAGCTTGGGGAACTGAACGAGCATATGCCTGAAATGACGATCAGGGCCCAGTCGCTTGTGGACGGCATGAAAAACAGCCAGCTCCTTCCGGATACGGTCCGGTCGGGCATCCACGATGCGATTTTTAAACTCCAAAAAAATCTGTCTCTCAAAATTTCGGACACGATTCATGGCATCGGAGGCACCATCAATATGCTTCTGACCGCTTTCATCGTTCCTTTTCTCGCTTTTTATATGCTTAAGGATTTTCAATTGATCGAGAAAACCGTGCTGGCGATTGTTCCGAAATCGCGGCGCAGGCAGGTGGTCAAGGTGCTGGTCGATATCGACACGGCGCTTGGCAACTATATCCGGGGGCAGTTCCTCGTTTGCGTTATCGTCGGGGTGCTGGCTTATATCGGTTACTGGGCCATCGGGATGCCGTATGCGCTGCTGCTGGCAGGGCTCGTTGCGGTTTTTAACATCATTCCTTATCTGGGACCGTTCTTCGGGGCGGCTCCGGCTGTTATTATGGCGGCGACGGTTTCGGTAAAAATGCTCCTGCTTGTTATCGTAGTCAATACGATTGTGCAAATTTTGGAGGGAAACGTAATATCCCCTCAGGTTGTGGGACGGACCCTGCATATGCATCCGCTGCTCATTATTTTTGCGCTGCTTGTCGGCGGAGAAGTGGCGGGGATACCGGGCCTGATTTTGGCCGTTCCCTTTTTTGCCGTGCTTAAGGTGGTGCTCCAGCACCTGTTTCTTTATTACATCCACCGGCGTACGGTGTAGATTCGGATAGAGGGCGGAGAGAGATGCCGTACTGAGAAAGGAGCCCGAAATCTGCTAAATGAAGGCGCGTCCGGGCAGAGTCGCCAATCGGATCTGGGCCGTTCTCTTGCGCTTGCAAGAGGCGTGCGTTACGATCAGACTAACGATTGTGCCGCCATTGAAGAGCGGCAAAAGGAGGTTGCCCATGGCACTCAAGGAGCCGCCCGCGACAGCGGAAGAACTGCCGCCCGAACTTCTCCGCAGCCTGGGGGCAAAGCCTGTGGCATCCGCCCGGGCGGACATGGACGAGAGCGGCCGGCCGGATGACCGCTGGCTGGTTGCAGGCGCCGGACAAATCGGCGTCTACGCTTCCGGCGGCGCTTGCCTGCGCAGATTCGCGCCGGAAGCGGTCCGGAGCCTGCGGACCCAGGATGCTCCGCAGGGCGGAGGATGCCTCATCGCGGATACGGATGCGGGCCCGGTCGTGCTCGTCCGCTACACGGGCGCCTGCGCCAAAGGGCTCGAAGCGACGGTTCATACGGCCAATCTGCTGCTGGAAACCGGCGGCTTTGACTCCACTGGCGGACCAGGCGGAGACAGTGCCGGCCTATGCGCGCTGTGCGGAGAGGAGACACCCGGGCAGGACCATGACTGCACGGCCGGAGATAAGACGGAGCGGAGCAGTCCCGGACGCCGGCGCGTGCTGACCCGGCTGCTTGCGTATACGCGCCCGTACCGCGGCCGGATGTTCCTGGCTGCGCTGTTTTTGATCATCGCGGTTTTGCTGGAGCTGGTGCCGCCGCTTGTGACCAAGATTATCGTCGATGATGTGCTGCATCCGGGAGGGATGGCCGAGACGCTGCTGATTTGGGTGGCGGCTCTGCTGGGCGCCCGATTGGTGCTGTCCGCGCTGCAGATCGCCCGGGGGTTTATCGGGGTCAAGGTCGGAGCGGCCATGATGAACGATATCCGCCGTGAAACGTTCGAGGCGCTGACCGAGCAGTCTCTCAGCTTCTACGACCGCCGCCAGACGTCACAGTTTATCGGCCGGCTCAATCAGGACACGGATTCCATGAGACAGTTTCTCACGGAAGGCGTGATCTGGGTAGCGAGCCAGGTACTCACGGTCGTGGCTATTTTGTCGATGATGCTCGCCCTCAGTTGGAAGCTCACCTTGGTTGTGCTTCTGCCGACTCCGCTGCTGCTTGCGGGAGTCTGGATTTTGTGGCCGAGGGTCCGCCAGCTTTGGTACAAGCAGTGGAGAGCGCTAAACGCGCTTCAGACGCTGGTAGGCGACTCCCTTCAGGGCATCCGTGTCGTTAAGGCATTCGGCCGGGAAAAAAGCGAGCAGGCCCGGTACGGGGAAGCCAACCGGGAAATGATGACGCAAACCGTGCGGATGGAAGGGCTGTGGCAGGCTGCAACTCCGCTGTTTATGCTCGTTACGGGCGCAGGCGGGATCATCGTGTGGTATTACGGTGGCCTGCAGGTGCTGGACGGCGGTTTGACCTTGGGCACTCTGATGGCCTTTACGGTTTACCTTACGATGTTTTTCGGTCCTTTGCAGTGGTTTACGCAGGCGATCAGCTGGACGAACCGGGCTGTGTCGGCCGCCGAGCGCGTTTTTGAAATTATGGATACGCCACGCGAAGTTGCCGATACGGCAGATGCGGTAACTCCCGGCCGGCTGGAAGGCTCCGTTTCGCTGGACCGGGTTACATACGGTTATGAGAAGCATAAACCTGTCCTGAAAGACATCTCTCTGGAAGTGAAGCCCGGTGAAATGATCGGATTTGTCGGACATTCGGGAGCGGGTAAATCTACGCTGATTCATCTGATCTGCCGGTTTTACGATCCGGACCGGGGGCGGATCTTAATAGACGGGATTCCGCTGAAGAAGCTGAGCCAGGAAAGCCTGCGGGCCCAGATTGGGGTTGTGCTTCAGGAAACGTTCCTTTTCGACGGGACGATTGCCGAAAACATCGCTTACGCGAAGCCGGAAGCGTCGCCTCTGGAAATTATGCGGGCCGCAAAGATCGCCAACGCCCACGATTTTATCGTCGCGATGAGCGACGGCTATGATACGCGGGTAGGCGAACGCGGTCACCGCCTGTCCGGCGGGGAGAAACAGCGCATTGCCATTGCGCGCGCCATCCTGCACGATCCCCGTATTCTTATCCTGGACGAGGCGACCGCTTCCGTGGACACGGAGACGGAGCGTCTTATCCAGGAAGCCATTTCCCGGCTTGTCCGGGGACGGACGACCTTCGCGATCGCCCATCGCCTGTCGACTCTGCGCAGCGCGGACCGTCTCGCGGTGATCGACAAAGGACGCATAGCCGAAACCGGTACTCACGAGCAGCTGATGGAACAGGAAGGCATCTATTGGAAGCTCGTGAAGGCCCAAACCGAAACAGCGTTGATCAGGGAGCGTGATACCAGTGCCGAACCCGTATGAATCCGGCGGTTTCCCCGAAGGCGGGGACCCCTTCGATATCTTACTGCTTGAAGCGGATAAATGCCGGTTTCAACGCACGGAAGGCGGCCTGCTTTTATTGTCCTGCGATGGAAGGGATCATGAGGAAATTCTGGTATTCCGGACGTTTCCCTTTTCCGAGCCGGACCGGTACATCTCTATCCGCACCAAAGAGGGAGAGGAGATCGGTATCATCGCCGATTTGCGGCAGCTGGACGATGCCTCCCGCCAGGAGCTGGAGAAGGAGCTGCATTTGAGATACCTGCTTCCCCGCGTCGAAGCTATCCGCAGCATCAGGCAGAAGACGTCCGGATGGCAGTGGGACATCGTTACCCAGTTCGGCCCGGAGCGGCTGCAGCTTCCCAACCTGCATGAGCACGTGTTCAGGCAAGGAGAGGATCGTCTTCTCCTGGTGGATACCGGAGACCGCAGACTGGAAGTGGCCAGCATTCGGAAGCTGGATCCGGCAAGTTTTAAGCAACTGCAGAAGATTTTTTGAAATAAAGAAACCTTCCGCTCGTCACGGAGCCTGACCGATCCGTTTGAAGCGGTTGTGCTTCTTTTCCGCCAATTTCCAAAGAGGGGACGTGCCATCGGCGGGGCTTCTTTAATCCGCATCCGTCAGGTTGACATCGTTTCCAGATATGAACTATAATTTTCGGTAACTGAGTCAAACTCGATATGCAAAGCGCTGAAGAAATCCAGTACGCCATAGCCCATTGGCAGAGAGAAGGTTCCTTCTTCTATAGAAGAAGGCTGCGAGAACCTTTCATGAAGGATGGCCGAACGCTCATTTCGGAGTGTGGGTGACAAGTTACACAAGCCCAACGGCAAGCGGATCCGTTATCGTCCGCAACGAGGAGATTGGATGAAACGGCAAGGCGCCTGCCTGCACGTCATCCGATAACCAGGGTGGTACCGCGAATTTTTCGTCCCTGTTGATAACAGGGGCGTTTTTTGTTTCCTGTAGAGAGGGCCGAAGGAGCAGCAGTCCAAGCCAACTAAACCAAAACTTTCAACAAACGGAGGCTCGAAACGCAATGAAAGCAAGTGAAATTCGTTCCAAGTGGCTGGAATTCTTCGCCAGCAAAGGACACAAAATCGAGCCGAGCTCCTCGCTCGTGCCTCACAACGACCCTTCTCTTTTATGGATCAACGCCGGGATGGCGCCGCTCAAACCTTATTTTGACGGCCGTGTCGTTCCCGAGAATCCGAGAATCGTAAACGCGCAGAAATGCATCCGTACAAACGACATTGAAAATGTCGGCAAAACCCGCCGTCACCATACATTTTTCGAGATGCTCGGAAACTTCTCCATCGGCGACTACTTCAAGGAAGAAGCCATTACCTGGGCCTGGGAATTTCTGACGGACCCGAAATGGATCGGCTTCGATCCGGAGCGCTTGTCGGTCACCGTTTATCCCGAGGATACGGAAGCATTTGAGTTTTGGAATAAAAAGATCGGTCTGCCGGAAGCGCGTATTTACAAGCTCGACGAGAACTTCTGGGATATCGGGGAAGGCCCGTGCGGACCTTGTACGGAAATCTTCTACGACCGCGGAGACAAATACGGCGATCTGAACGATCCGGAATGCTGGCCGGGCGGAGAGAACGAGCGTTTCCTGGAAGTGTGGAACCTCGTATTTTCCCAGTTCAACCACAACAAAGACGGCAGCTACACGCCGCTGCCCAACAAGAATATTGATACGGGCGCGGGTCTGGAGCGTTTCGCTTCGATTTTGCAGGATGTGGACTCCAACTTCGACACGGATTTGTTCCAGCCGATCATTGAAGCGACCTGCCGCATCGGGGGCGTGAAGTACAAGGAGAACGAAGAGTTTGACGTGGCTTTGAAGGTCATTGCCGACCACGTCCGTACCGTCGCTTTTGCGGTGGGAGACGGCGTACTGCCTACGAACGAAGGCCGCGGCTACGTTATCCGCAGACTTCTGCGCCGCGCCGTCCGCTACGGCAAAGTACTCGGCATGGATAAACCGTTCCTGTACCAGCTCGTTCCGGTCGTAGGCGAAATCATGGGCGTTTACTACAATGAAGTCGTGGAGAAACGCGAGTTCATCGAGAAAATCATCCGCATCGAGGAAGAACGTTTTCACGAAACGCTGTCCGACGGTCTTGCCATTCTTGCCGGCATGGTCGAGAGCACACGTGCGGCGGGCGGGCGCGCCATCAGCGGACCGGATGCGTTCAAGCTGTACGACACGTACGGGTTCCCGGTTGACTTGACGGAGGATTTCGCGAACGAGCAGGGTCTGGCCGTCGACCGCGAAGGATTTGAAGCGGCGATGGAAGAGCAGCGCGAGCGTGCGCGCAGCAACCGGAGCAAATCCGGCAGCATGAAAGTGCAGGGCGGAGCGCTCTCCGAGTTTACGGATAAAAGTGAATTTGTTGGATACACTGAATTGGTAGTTCCAGCCAAAGTGCTGGCGATCGTGCACGACAACGAGTTTGTGGATGCGGCGGGAACCGGCGAAACGTGCCAGGTCATACTCGACCGGACGCCGTTCTACGCCGAAAGCGGCGGACAGGTAGCCGACCGCGGCGTCATCACGGGCGACGGCGTACGCGCGGCCGTACTCGAAGTCGGCAAAGCGCCTCACGGCCAGCACGTTCACAGCGTGACCGTCGAGCAGGGCATCCTGCGCACGGGCGATTCGGTTACGGCTCAAGTCTCCGGCGAGCTTCGCGGAGATACCGTGAAGAACCACACGGCCACTCACCTGCTGCATAAGGCGCTGAAGGAAGTGCTCGGCACGCACGTTAACCAGGCGGGCTCCCTCGTTGAGCCGGACCGCCTGCGGTTCGACTTCTCGCACTTCGGCGGCATCACGCCGGAAGAACTGCAGGATGTCGAACGCCGCGTGAACGCTCAAATCTGGGCGAACACGCCGGTGGACATCTCCCTTCGCGGCATCGACGAAGCGAAAGCGATGGGTGCCATGGCGCTGTTCGGCGAGAAATACGGCGACATCGTCCGCGTCGTCCGCGTCGGCGATTACAGCCTTGAGCTTTGCGGAGGCTGCCACGTACAGAGCACGGGCGAAATCGGCTTGTTCAAGATTGTCAGCGAATCCGGAATCGGTTCCGGTATCCGCCGCATCGAAGCGGTGACAAGCCGTCAGGCCTACGAGTACGTGGACGGCCAGCTGCAGCTGCTGAGGGATGCGGCCGGCGTTCTCAAGGCCAACACCGCTGACGTGCCGAAGCGTCTGGACTCCACGCTCCAGCAGATGAAAGAGCTGGCGCGCGAGAACGAATCGCTGCGGGCCAAACTGGGCCGCATTGAAGCGGGCGCGCTGGAAGGCCGCCTGAAAGAAGTGGCGGGCGTACCGGTCCTGGCCGCTCAGGTGAGCGCATCCGATATGGATTCCCTGCGGGGCATCGTGGATGAAATGAAAGCCAAACTGGGCTCGGCCGTGATCGTGCTCGGCGCCGTCGCAGGCGACAAAGTCAACCTGGTTGCCGCCGTTACGCCGGATCTGATCGCCAAAGGGCTTCATGCCGGCAAGCTGATCAAAGAAACCGCGGCGAAATGCGGCGGCGGCGGTGGCGGACGCCCCGATATGGCCCAGGCCGGAGGCAAGGACCCGTCCCAGCTCCAGGAGGCGCTGGACGGCGTCGAAGCGCTTGTGGCCGGACAGATTTCTTAAATTTTCCTGCGGGAACAGGAATTTTCCGTCCCGCAGAGAATATATGACAATAGCGGGATTAGCAGCATTTACAACCGATAGAGTTTGAAAAAGCAAACATTGGAGGTGCCTTTCATGGATTTTATGGACAAAACGGTGAAATTCAATGTCAAAGCCGATGAGATCGAAACATCCCCCAAAGAAGTGCTATTAACTGTCTATGACGCTCTGCAGGAGAAAGGCTACAATCCGATCAATCAAATCGTCGGTTACTTGCTTTCCGGGGATCCGGCTTACATTCCCCGGCACAATAACGCCCGGAGCCTGATTCGCAAACGGGAACGCGACGAACTGATCGAAGAATTGGTACGCTCTTATCTCAAAGAGCATAAATAAACGGGCCTGCGCCGATTCCCGGCAGACGGGTCCGGCTTAGGAGTTCACACGTATGAGAACGATGGGCCTAGACTATGGCGACAAAACAATCGGCGTTGCCGTAAGCGATCTTCTCGGGCTTACCGCCCAAGGGATCGAGGTTATACGCAGAGCCAGTCCGCAACACGATTTAGACCACCTGCGGCGGCTAATCGGGGAGTACGAAGTAACGGAGATCGTGGTCGGCCTCCCCAAAAATATGAACGGCTCGATCGGGCCGCGCGGCGAGCTTTGTCAGGAATTCGCCGCACAGTTGACCGAGACGTTTAACCTGCCCGTCCGTATGTGGGACGAACGATTGACTACGGTATCCGCGACCCGCACTCTTTTGGAGGCGGACGTTAGCCGGAAGAAGCGCAAGCAAGTGGTCGATAAGATCGCCGCTGTGCTGATTCTGCAGGGATATATGGACTCTAAACGATGAGGTGATGGAACCATGGCTAAAGAAGAGGATTTTCAGCAAGAGGAAGCGGAAATTATTTATATCCCCGATGATGAGGGCAACGAAGAAGAATTCGAAGTCGTCATGAAATTCGAAGTGGATGGTTCCGACAAAAAGTACATGATGGTCGTGCCGGTTGAAGGCGACGAGGAATCCGACGAAGTGTACGCATTTCGTTACGAGGAAGACGAGAACGGCGACGATCTGAAGCTTTACACCATCGAGGACGAGGAAGAATGGAATATCGTTGAAGAAACGTTTAATACACTAATCGCCGAAGAGGAAGAAGAAGCATGAGTGTAAAACAGACGAACGAGTTGCGGAGTTCTTTCGGAGATGATATTATTTTATTCGACGAACAGGACGAATCCACCGTCTTTCGCATCTTGACGGAGATTCTCCATGAAGACCGCCACTACGCCGTTCTGCAATCGGAAGAGATGAAGAAAGAAGGCGAAGTGTCCGTGTTCCGGGTATCCCGGGATTCGGAAGGCACACTGGAGCTGGAAACCATCGAAGATGACGAAGAGTGGGAAACCGTCTCCGAATTGTACGACGAACTCACGTTTCCGGAACACGACGAACCTTAAGAAATCTAAAGCAAACCAGAGCGGAGTCAAATCCGCTCTTTTTCATGCGAATGATTGACCAAGATGACTATTGTGGAGGAACTTATGCATCGTCCTAAATCACGAATAAAACGCTTGATGACCGGGCTGCTGGTAATTGTTCTGCTCTTAGCCGGCTGTGCTGCGGCCGCGGCTTATTATATACGGGGAGAACTGCAGCCGACCTCGGCTTCCGATCAGGAAAAGAAGGTCGAGATCGTATCCGGCGACGGCGTGAAAAATATCGCTTCCAAGCTTGAGAAGGAAGGCCTTATCCGCAACGCCTCCGTTTTTATGTACTACTTGAAATGGAAGAACGAAGGCGGCCGTTTCCAAGCCGGCGAGTATGCGATGAAGCCCGGGATCGGAACGGACGAGATCATTGCGATGCTGAACAACGGGCAGACGGCAAAAGCGAACCGCCTGACTATACCCGAAGGATACACGGTCACGCAGATTGCCGGCAAAGTCGGACAGCATGAGGGGATGGAAGCGTCTGCCTTCGTTAAGGCGGCGGAAGCGTACAAACCTGCGGAAGGGGAAGAGCTGCTTGCCGGAATTCCGGCGGACACCAAACTCAAGCATAGGCTGGAAGGGTATCTGTTCCCGGATACGTACGATATCCCGAAGGATGCTACCGAGCAGAAGATGATCACCCTCATGGTCGATCAGCTGGACAAGCGGCTGCAAAGCCTTCCCGCGGATTGGAAGGACAAGCTGAAGGCAAGCGGGCTGACATTCCATCAAATGATGACGATCGCTTCCCTGATCGAGCGTGAAGTGGTTGTGGACGAGGAACGTCCGCTCGTGGCAAGCGTCATTTACAACCGGCTGAAAATCAAACAGCCGCTGCAGATCGACGCGACCGTGCAGTATGCGCTGGGCAAGCAGAAAGAAAGACTGCTCGAAAGCGATCTGAAGATCGAAAGTCCTTATAATACGTATAAAAATCCGGGACTGCCTCCGGGTCCCATCGCGAGTCCAAGCCTGGCGTCCATCGAGGCGGCGCTGTATCCGGCGGAGTCGAAATACTTTTATTACGTAACGAAAAAAGACGGAAGCCAGGGACATTTGTTTGGAGAAACCTATGCGCAGCATCTGGCCAACATCGAAAAGAGCAAGCAAACCGAGAAAAACGCGAAATAAGAAGGTGACGAGGTTGATTCCAAAACCCGAGCTGCTTATAACGGCAGGAACAGTAGAGGAAGCGAAGCGATTCATACAAGCCGGGGCGGACGCCGTACTGATCGGCGAAGCGGCATTCGGCATGCGCCTTCCGGGCGATGTGACGATTCAAGATCTGGAGGAACTGGTTCCTTACGTTCATGCAAAAGGCGCTAAAGTCTATGCGGCTGTAAACAATGTTTTCGATAACGAAGCGCTGCCTGAAGTTGAGAAATATCTTGCGGCCATCTCCGCTATCGGTGTGGACGGAGCCGTATATGGAGATCC
Organism: Paenibacillus sp. JNUCC 35; assembly: GCF_058269095.1. NCBI lineage: Bacteria > Bacillati > Bacillota > Bacilli > Caryophanales > Paenibacillaceae > Paenibacillus > Paenibacillus sp. JNUCC 35. Next base: position 1,704,061 of record NZ_CM177771.1, read on the forward strand.
CGCCATACTGCGGATGGTGAACAAAGCGGAATTCAAGCTCCCGCTTCACTGGAATGCGGAAATGACGACGACGAACTACGCTACAGCGAATTACTGGGCGTCCCGCGGGGCCGTGCGTGCGGTTCTGGCCAGGGAACTGAACCTTGAGGAAACGCTTGAATTCAAGCGTCACGCCAAGCTGGAAGTCCAAGTCCAAGTGCACGGGCTGACGAATATTTACCATTCCCGCCGGAGCCTGGTCGCCAATTACGTGGAGCATCTGGGGAAAGATGCCAACAATGTCGACCGCTCCATGGATAACGGGCTTTTTCTGATTGAGCAGGAACGTCAGGAGGAGCGGTATCCGATTTATGAAGACAGCAACGGCACCCACGTGATGAGCTCCGACGATATTTGCATGCTGGAAGATCTTCATGAGCTGCTCAAAGGGAACATAGACAGCCTTAAGATTGAAGGGCTGCTGAAATCCGCCGAATATAACGAAACCGTGGTAAGGGCATACCGTCAAGTGATTGATGCCTATTGTGCGGATCCGGATTCTTACAAATTCAACGACGAAATGCTGGAGCCTATCCGACGCCTGCAAGATCCGGGCAGGGAATTGTCTTTCGGCTTTTTCTACAAAGAACAAGTATATTGAGGTGAACCACCATGAGTATGGCCGCAGCTGTTAACGAGCGTGCGCGCGGCAGACGCGTTCGTCTGGACAAGCCGGAACTGCTTGCCCCGGCGGGAAGTCTGGAGAAGCTTAAGTTTGCCGTACATTACGGGGCCGATGCCGTGTATATCGGCGGCCAGAAGTACGGTCTGCGCTCCAACGCCGACAATTTTACTTTCGAAGAGATGCGCGAAGGCGTCGAATTCGCTAACCGTTACGGCGCCAAAGTTTTTGTGGCGACGAATATTTATGCCCACAATGAAGATATCGAGGGAATTGAAGAGTATTTGAAAGAACTGCAGGAAGCCGGCATTTCGGCTATCATCGCCGCCGACCCGATTATTATGGACACCGCCAGACGCGTGGCTCCCAAGCTTGAGGTGCATCTGAGCACCCAGCAGTCGGTTATGAACTGGCAGACGGTGCAGTTCTGGAAAGAAGAAGGCATCGAGCGGGTAGTTCTCGCCCGGGAAGTGAGCATGGGCGATATTGACGAGATCAAACGGCATGTCGATATTGAGATCGAAGCGTTTATTCACGGTGCGATGTGCAGCTCCTATTCCGGACGCTGCGTGCTGTCCAATCATTTTACGGACCGCGACTCCAACCGGGGAGGGTGCTGCCAGTCCTGCCGCTGGAAGTACGATCTGTACGCGAAGGGAGCTCCTCTGTCCGATCCGCTTGCGCCCGATTTTCCCCTTTACGGTGAAGAGGAAGATGCGTTTATGATGAGCGCCAAGGATTTATGCATGATCGAGCATATTCCCGATATGATCGAGTCCGGCGTGGACAGTTTCAAAATCGAAGGCAGAATGAAAAGCATCCATTACGTAGCGACGGTTGTGAATGCCTATCGCCAAGCCATCGACAGCTATTTTGAAAATCCGGCAGCCTATGAGGTCAAAGCGCTCTGGCGCGACGAGATCAATAAAGCGGCTAACCGTCCGCTGAATACCGGATTTTTCTACGAAGCGCCCGGTCCCGAAGATCATATTTTCGGACCGGAGGACAAGGCGGCGAGCTACGATTTCGTCGGCGTAGTCATGGAGTATGACGAGAAGACGGGAACCGCCGTCATCCAGCAGCGCAATTACTTCAAACCGGGTACGGAAGTGGAATTTTTCGGTCCGGGGGGCACGCACTTCAAGCAGCGGGTGGATGTCATTCGCGACGAGGAAGGCGCCGAGCTCGATGCGGCTCGTCATCCTCTGCAGCTTATCCGCATTCAAACCGAGCAGCCGGTTAAACCGCTGGATATGATGCGCAAGCGTACCCGTTAATGGATTTTAATACCGACTGGCTTAAGCCGGGCGGTATTTTTTTTTATTTCTAGGTCTGTGTAATCAAAAAAAGATATTTTGATAGGAAAAATGGCACAAATCGAAGAGGAAAAACACAAATCGTCGTCGAACATTAAAACAAAAGTAGAAAATACTGGGGATATTAAGTTTTTGCGTAAGACTTTCTTCCTAAAAAAAGTGGATGGTGGTGCCCATGAACAAAAAACTCACTCAGACAGCAACCCAGTTAAGAGAGCGTTTTCAAAAGAAACAAGCTCCGTCAGGGGGCGCTCCGAAGCCGGGAGGATCGGGAGGCGGTTTTATTTCTTCCTCTATGGGATTGAGCAACCCGGCAAAATCCGTAGGCATGAAATTGTTTCTTATTTTTATCGTCAGTATTTTATTTTTTGTTCTGACCGTGGGGATCACCTCGTACCAGCTTTCGAAAAGCGTCGTGCGCGGCAAAGTGAGCGAAGCGTCGAAGCAGACCATGATTCAGGCGAGCCAGAAGCTCGATCTTCTTTTCGGCGGCTTTGAAGATTTAACGATGCAGATGATGCTCGACGCCGATTTGCAGCGCCTGCTTGATACACGCAACGAGGTTAAAGAAGGTACATACGAGCAGCTCGAAGTCACTCGTAAAATTACGGAAAAAGTGAATTCCTATTTATTTTCCAACAAATCGATCAAAAGCATGACGCTGTTAAAAACAGACGGTCATATGATCAACTCCAACGGAGCTTCCTTGAACGCTACGACGGAAGAAATTACAAAAACGGACTGGTTCCAGGCCGTTTCCAAAACCAGCGGGCAGGCGCTGTGGTTGGACACGAAACCGAAAGGTTATTTCAGCGGAGAACCGAGTGTCGCCATGGGCCGCTACCTGAATTCGACGAGCACTTCCACGCCGATCGCGATGCTTCTGATGGAAATTCCTACGTCGATCCTGGAAAAAGAGATTGGACTTATCCAGCTCGGCGATGACAGCACGATGTACATTTCGGATGCGTCCAACAAACTGATTTATGCGAAAGATCAGGAGCTTCTTGCAAAACCGTCTCCGGTTACGATCAGTGAGGAGAAGCAGAAGACGGATTCCGGCGACTTCCTCTCGTCGGATAAACAGACGCAGAACGTATATTCGAAATTTGCCGGTACCGGCTGGTTCCTCGTAGGAAGCATGCCGGTCGGAGAACTGGTTAAAGACGCAAACGTAATCTTCAACCTGACGCTGGTAATTGCCCTTGTGGCGGCCGTTATCGCCGCTTTGATCGGTATTTTCGTGGCGAGAATGATCGGCAGGCCGCTGGCCGGATTGGCCGGACTTATGAAGCAGGGCGCCCAAGGCAACCTGAAGGTCCGGGCAAATCTTAAGAGTCGGGACGAAATCGGCATGCTCGGAGAAAACTTCGACATGATGATGGAGCAGATTACGACGCTGGTCCGCCAGACGAACGAATCCGCCCAGGAAGTGCTGAACACGGCCTCCGAAGTCGCGAACGCCTCCAAGATTACGGCAACTTCCGCCAAGGAAATCGCGGTAGCAACCGACGAGATCTCGGGAGGAGCCGCAGGGCTCGCTTCCGAGTCCGAACGCGGGAACGAGCTGACGCATCATATCGGCGAGAAAATGAAACAGGTGATGTCCGCTAACCTGGAGATGGGAACGGCAGCCTCCGGCGTCCGAAGCTCGGGCGAACAGGGCACGAAGTACATGGAAGAGCTGATGGACAAAACCGGCCAGACGGAAGTGATGACCCGTTCCATGGTGGAGAAGGTCGACAACCTGAAAGAGAGCACCCGGTCCATCCGCAAAATATTGGAGATGCTGCACAATCTGACGAAGCAGACGAATATCCTCTCTCTTAACGCAACGATCGAGGCTGCGAGAGCCGGAACGGCAGGCAAAGGATTTATGGTGGTCGCCGATGAAATCCGCAAACTGGCGGATCAATCCAAGCAGTCCATCGACGTTGTGGCCCAGATTACGGAAACGATTCAGCGCGAAATCGACGAAACCGTCCACGTGCTTCATCAAGCTTACCCGCTCTTCAATCAGCAAATCGGTGCCGTGAAAGAAGCGGACGGGATTTTTGCCCAGGTCCAGAATCACATGAGCCAATTTATCGAACGGTTGAACGCGGTGACGGAATCGATAAGCGAGCTCGATCAGTCGCAAGCCGTCTTGTCCGACGCGATGACGAATGTGAGTGCCGTGGCGGAGGAATCCCTGGCGACATCCGAGGAAGTTGCGTCCCTCAGCTCCGAGCAGCTCAGCATTAGCCAGAATCTGGTGAAGCTGTCCGACAGATTGGAGAACCTCTCGAATTCCCTGAAAGACACGCTGTCCAAGTTTACATTGTGATCCCACAGAACGCCTCGTTTCCGTATAGCCGGAAGCGGGCGTTTTTCTTTTTTCCGTGCCCGAATGGAAGGTTTGGGCGCATTCCCCCTTGTCTATACTGGAATCAAAAGAAGTGGACACGGGAGCGGTGAATGTATGGGCAAAGAATTACCCGGTACTGCCGGAAAAGAAAAGACAGATGCCCGGGCGGGGATCTCGCTTGAGGGGAGTGGCACCGACGGTGGTAACGGCATCAATAGCATCCAAACGGACCCGCGCCGCAAACTTCTGCTGCTGCTCGGGTTGACCGGTATTCTGGCGCTCCTGGCCGCGCGGTTATTTTGGATCCAGGTGCTGAGAACCCACCGTTTTTCGTCTTATGAAGTAGACCTGGTCAAAAACTCCGTTTTGCAGCGTCAGAAAAGCATTGTGCTCGATACGGGAAGAGGAGACATATACGACCGGAATCTGAAGCCTCTGACCGGCAAAACAATCCGGACAGCCATTATTTTTCCGGTCCACCCCGATTACACGGGCTCGGCCGAACAGCTTCGGAAGGTCAGCGGAGCTTTCGGAGTGACGGCGGACGACTGGAAGGCTTTTGTAAAACAGGTGAAGGAACCGCTTTTATGGACGGGGAGCCTGACGATTCCGGACGGGGGAAAGAACGGCGGCCAATTGGCTTCTTCCAAATCCGGCGAGTCTGTAAAAGAACCGCTGGAATTAACGCCTTCCCAAATCGCTCTGCTTGAGGGGAGCGGGCTTTCTTACGTGCAGGTGACGGATTACAAAACCCGCTATCCGGATCATCCCGCCGCAGCGCAAGTGATCGGGTACATCGGGCAGAACCCGGAACGGATCTCCGGCTTGTACGCCCGCGAGCTTGCGGCCGGACATTTGACGCTTACCAGCGAGATCGGGGTATCCGGACTTGAGAAAACGTTCGAGTCCCGGCTGCGAGGCATCGGGGAACGCACTTTATCCGTGTTTACGGATGCGGGTAAACGGCCGCTGGACGCTCTAAGCGTCAGACTGATTTCGCCGGATCAGTCCCGTTATCCCCTGCAGTTGATGACTACACTGGATTCGAGCATTCTGCGGAGCATCGAAGAACGGATGACGAGACGGGGAATTACAAAAGGGGCGGTCGTCGTCCTGGATGCCGCCAATGCGGATATCGTGGCGATGGCTTCCAAACCGTCATTCCATCCGGGGGAGATCAACGCGATAGAGGGAGACTGGGCCAATCTGGGAGTCAAAGCTGCCGCGCCGGGTTCGATTTTCAAAACGGTTGTAGCCGCTGCAGCGCTTGAGAAAGGCGTTGTTAAGCCGGATGAGACTTTTGACTGCCACGGGGCATGGGGAAAATACGGGTTTACCTGCTGGAAGAAGGAAGGTCACGGAAAGCTTACGTTCGAAGAAGGATTTGCCCAATCGTGCAATATCGTTTTCGGCGAAGTGATGCGGCGTCTGGATTCGGACGAGCTGGAAACTTATGCACGGAATCTGGGGCTGCTGACTCCCGTCGGATGGAAAGGGAGCCTCACGGGAGGAGCTGCGGTCGCTCAACTCGACGGTGAGGAAGGCGGCCAGCTCTTCGGCGCACAAACGCCGAGAGACGATGAAGGAGTCCGGCTGCAGACCGCCATCGGCCAGAGGGACGTCCAAGTGACGCCCCTTCAGGCGGCGAATCTGGTCGTAACCGTCCTGCACCGGGGAAAAGCTCGCGCTCCGCGCCTCGTGAAAGAGGTCCGGTTCCGGGACGGCCTGACCCTGGACTCGTTTCCGCCCAAATTTCTTCCGGGTGCGAAGGAATTTCTCTCTCCTAGGGCAACAAGTGAACTCCTGCGGGAGATGAGACTCGTCGTGCGGAGCGGAACGGCGGGGCAGCTGAATGCGGCGAAGTGGCCGCTGGCCGGAAAGACGGGCACGGCGCAGGTACAGTCGGGACCGCATGAGACCGTTAACCAGTGGTTTATCGGCTACGGTCCCGTCGATGCTCCCCGGTATGCCGTAGCTGTCGTCATTCGCGAAGCTGCGCCGGAAGCGCCTTCAGAAGCGGTTCCGCTGGCGCGTGAGATCATGGACATGCTGGCGGATCAACCGAACTGATCCTGCGCGGAGGCGAGCTGGGGCGGTTTCGCCGCTTGGGGGAGTGTGACAAGCACGCGGGTTCCCCGGCCGGGCACGCTCGTCACCTGCACCTTTCCGCTGAAGGTTTCGATGATGCGGAACGCCACCATGACGCTGAGCCCGGTCCCCTTTTGCTTCGTGGAATAAAAAGGGGAGCCGAGGCGGGCGATTTCTTCCGCGTTCATCCCGATTCCGGTATCTTCGATGGAGATGCAGACGCTTTTCGGTTCGGGATAAGCTTCTATACGTAAGCGTCCTCCTTCCGGCATCGCTTCGATTCCGTTCCGCGACAGATTCACGAGGCATTGGATCAATTTTTCCGCGTTTGCCGTGATCCATAGAGACGGGGGAGCGTGCGTTTCCAACTGCACCTTGCTGCTGCCGGCGCACCCTTGAATGCGCTGGACCAGGCTGACTATGATACCGCTTACGGATACCGGCTCGGTTGTTTCGGCTTGAGGCTTGGCGAAGGCAAGATAGCTTGTAATAATTTGCTGGACTCGGTCCATTTCTTCGATTGCCATCGAGGTGTACATTTTTTTCTTTTCTTCGTTAACTTCCGTTTGGGATAAAATTTGCAGAAAACCTCTGGCAACCGTCATCGGATTACGGATTTCGTGCGCCACGGAAGCGGCCAATTCGCTGAGGACGTTCAGCTTTTCCGCCCGCTGCGATTCTAGGCGGCTGACTCGGCTCTCCCGGATAAATTCAGACAAATAGATGACAATGGCCATAGAAATACCGTGCAATAAAATAGAGAACGCATGAAAGGAAAAAAAATCAGGTGCAAGAGGCAGCTGGTTCTTGCGATGGAAAAAGATTTGAAAAGCCATAAACACAAAGCCTAGGCCGGCGGACAGAAGGACGGGACATATAAAAGCGGAGAACCGGCCGCCTGTCTTGTGGAATTTGATGTACAGCCCGGCAAAACAGGCGCAAATCAATAGAAAAACCGCATCTGTCGGCAGAGAGGCCGGGAAAACGAATCCGTGCAGAAGTAGAAGGCTGGCCGAAACGGCTAAAGCAGGAAGAAGACCTCCGTGCACAAAGCTGCTGACGAGGGGGATCATGAACAAGCTTTGCTTGATCCCGCTGCCGGAGCTGTAGGGAAAAGTCGCGCATGCGAGCGCAGCAAGAATGCTAACGAGCGTCATCATAGGTTTATACGATTTTTTGCTTAACGGATTGCTTTCATCGAAGAAAGGGGACACGATGACAGGTGAACACGATATCAGGACGTTAAACAATACCTCATGAAAACTGATTGACATACGGTTCGCCTACTATCTTTAGGGTTTTATAGGAAATCCGTCCCGTGTTTCAGATATGATTAGGACAGTATACCTAGGCACTATTTTCCATAATTGTTCAGCTGTGTATTACTTCGATAGAGTTATACAAATTTCCTACTTGGAAAATGCCACACCTCACATCCTGATGGAAGAAAATGAACCCGTCCTTGCGGCAGACGCCCGGTTTCCCCTACAATAAACAAATAAACGTTTAAAAGCCGTGCCGAACTGCATCAGAGGATGGACCGATAGTCAGAAGGAGAATTGCCGAATGGAATCATTGCCGTTATTACCTGAAAAGATTACGCTCCTTGACCGCTCCGGGGACCTGGAAGCGGATTTGTTGTTTCCGTTTGCCCTCGAAGAGCTGCTCATCCGCAAAGTGGGAGAAGGAGCCGACCCCATCGTTCATTTGTGGAGACACCCCCAAGGTCTGGTACTCGGTCTCCGAGACAGCCGGCTGCCTCATGCCCCCCAAGCGGCGGGCAGAATAGGCAGGGAAGGAAGGGCGGTGATTGTGCGCAATTCCGGGGGAGCAGCCGTGCCGCTGGATCCGGGAGTAGTGAATGTAACTTTGATTACACCCAAACCTGTGGGCAAAATAGATTTTCACGATGATTTCGAAACCATGTACCGCTTTCTGGGCGGTGTCCTGGCAGACTGGAATACGGGCGTCGCCAAAGGGGAAATCGCCGGCTCCTACTGCCCCGGCGATTTCGATCTGAGCGTTGGCGGCCGCAAGTTCTGCGGCATCGCCCAGCGCAGGCAGGCACGCGCGCTGTCGGTGCAGGCTTTCGTCGTCGTGGAGGGCACCGGGGCGGAGAAAGCCGCCGTGGCGCGCTCGTTTTACGACGAGGCGGGGCAGGGCGCGGCGCCGGACAGCTACCCGGACGTGGAGCCCGGGCGCATGACGAGCCTCGCCGAGTACGCGGGCGCCGGGCTCACTTCGCCCGCGTTCTGCCGTCTGACGGGCGAATGGCTCGCCCGTCAGACGCGGGTGCGTGCAGCGGATTACCGGGAATTCGCTGCGGACGAAGACATCGCGGCGATGATGCGCACGATGCGGGAGCGCTACGGCTTCAAGGCCGCGGACTAGCGCTTCGCCGACGCAAGCCGCCCGTGCACGACAAAAAACCTCCATGTCCACGTAATTTCGTGGAGATGGAGGTTTTTTTATCGTTCAGAGAGTTAGCCGAAAAATCTTTCCAAAATCGCGGGAAGCTCTTTCTGCCAGAAGCCCCACACGTGCTTACCCGGCTTTTCTTCATAGAAGAGCCGGGTATTTTTTTGTTCGAGAAGAGCTTTCGAGAGCCGGTTCGCCTCCACGAAGTCAAAGGTGCCACGCTCGGTCTTAACCTCCTCCTCGTCCAAGCCGATCAGCATGTACAGCTCCAGCCAGGAAAGATCTCCCTCGGACTGCAGGCGGCTGCGGGTCGGTTCCAAAAAAGCGCCGGACAGGGATATAACTCTCGCAAAGAGGTGAGGATAAGTTAGGGCAAGATGCAGAGAAACCGTGCCTCCGAGGGAATCTCCTGCCAAGACGCGATCGCTTTTGTCGGTGCGTACGGCGTACTTGGACTCGACGAAGGGGAGCATCTCTTCCGCGAAGAAGCGGATGTACGCCTCGTGGTTTTCCCCATCCGGCGAATATTCCGAGGTCCGGATTTTGACGTTCACGTCGACGCCTACGATAATGGCCGGCTCCCAGCCGTGGTCGAGAATGCCTGCGGTCATGGTGGTCGCTATCCGGCCGAAGTTAAAAAATTCTTCTCCGTCCTGACAGTAAATGACCGGATACGACAGAACTTCGTTATAACCCGGAGGCAGGAAAATACGCACGGATCGTGTCGAATTGAGGTGCTTGGAGCTGATTTCCTCTTTTACAATGGTTCTTTTATAGTGTCTGGAATCGGTCATAACGGGCATCCTTTCTTTACTCCTTTAAAGGAGGTTGTATTATAATAGTGTAAAGGTTTTGTTGATCTGTATTATATATATAAAACATCTGTACTATCCCGAATCGATATACGGGCGTTATTACAGCAAGTTACCTGTTGATATTCCATACGAAACAGGTTTATAATAATTAGTATAACAGAAAGTCTTTTTCATGGCATGAAAATCATAGATGAGGTGACAATCACATGAGCAAGCCGCAGTACGAAGTTAGTTCCGAGCAAGTACAGCCCTTGACCATTATCGGGCCGGACGGAACCGTGGTTAATGAAGAGAAATTGCCGAAACTTAGTGACGATCAATTAAAAGAACTTATGCGCCGCATGGTGTTCACCCGTGTTTGGGACGAACGCGCGATCAATCTGGGACGTCAAGGCCGTCTTGGCTTCTATGCGCCGGTTTCCGGACAAGAAGCTTCCATGATCGGCAGCGAATTCGCCCTGAACAAAGAAGACTTCATTTGCCCGGGCTACCGCGATATGCCGCAAATCGTATGGCACGGTCTGCCGATGTATCAGGCGTTCCTATACTCCCGCGGCCATCAGCACGGCGGCCAAGTACCTGCGGATGTGAACGTCCTGATGCCGCAAATCATCATCGGCGCTCAAATCCTGCACGCTACCGGTATCGGTATGGCGTTCAAGAAGAAAGGCGAGAAGCGCGTTGCCATTACGTACACCGGCGACGGCGGAAGCTCCGAGGGCGATTTCTACGAAGGTCTTAACTTCGGCGGAGCGTTCAAGCTTCCGGTTATTTACATGGTACAGAACAACGGTTACGCGATCACGACTCCGTTCTCCAAGCAGACCGGCGCTCAATCCATCGCCCACAAGGCGCTGGCAGCGGGTATCCGCGGCGTGCAGGTTGACGGCATGGACGTTCTGGCCGTTTACGCGGCCGTATCCGAAGCGGCCGAAATTGCCCGCAACGGCGGAGGCCCTACGCTGATCGAATCCCTTACTTACCGTTTCAAGCCGCACTCCATGGCGGACGACACGACGAAATACCGTACGAAAGACGAAGAAGGCGAATGGGCGCCTAAAGATCCGATCGTACGCTTCCGTACTTACCTGACGCAGAAGGGCCTCTGGAGCGAGGAAGAAGAAGCGAAAGTGAAAGAAGAAGCGAAAGCGACTGTAGCGGAGCAGATCAAAAAAGCCGAGCAAACCGAGAAAATGACGGTAGGCGGCCTGATCGATTCCATGTTCGAAACGACTCCGAAGCACCTGGAAGAGCAAAAAGCGCAGTTCTCCTAAGCGAGACCGCAGACGCAACCAGCAGACGGTCAGCGGCCTCTTTGGACGGCCGCCAGCCCTTTTTACACTAAATATTCCGGTCTAAGGCCGTGTTCTCTGATAGAAGAACGATATGGGAGGCAGTAGATGTCATGGCACAAATGACGATGATTCAGGCGATTCAAGACGCTATGCGCGTAGAGCTTGCAAGAGATAAGAACGTTGTGTTGTTCGGTGAAGACGTAGGCCATGTGGGCGGCGTGTTCCGTGCAACGGAAGGACTCCAGAAAGAATTCGGCGAAGATCGGGTATTCGATACTCCTCTGGCCGAATCCGCTATCGGCGGTCTGGCGGTAGGTATGGCGACTCAGGGCTTCCGTCCGATCGCTGAAATCCAGTTCGTGGGCTTCATTTATGAAGCGCTGGACCAAATGGCTGTACAGGCAGCCCGTATGCGCTACCGTTCCGGCGGCAGCTACCAGGCTCCGATCGTATTCCGTACGCCTTTCGGCGGCGGCGTTAAGGCAGCCGAGCTTCACACGGACTCCCTGGAAGGGTTGATGATCCAGACACCGGGTATTAAAGTAGTAATTCCTTCTAACCCGTACGATGCGAAAGGTCTTATGATCGCGGCGATCCGCGACAACGATCCGGTATTCTTCATGGAACACCTGAACTTGTACCGTTCTTTCCGCCAGGAAGTTCCGGAAGGCGAGTACACGGTAGAGCTGGGCAAAGCGAACGTCGTTCGCGAAGGTTCCGACGCTACGATCATCACTTACGGCGCCATGGTTCACACTTCCCTGAAAGCTGCGGAAGAGATCGAGAAAACCCGTGGCGTGAAAGTGGAAGTCATCGACGTCCGTACGCTGATGCCTTTGGACATCGACACAATTGTCGAATCCATCAAGAAAACCAACCGTGCCATTGTGGTGCAGGAAGCACAGAAAACGTCCGGTGCTGCTGCTGAAATTATCGCACAAATCAACGAGAAGGCTATTCTGCATCTGGAAGCGCCGGTTCTCCGCGTTGCCGCTCCGGATACGGTTTATCCGTTTGCCCAAATCGAAGATCAGTGGCTTCCGACACCTGCCCGCATTATCGACGGGCTGAACCAAGTGCTGGATTTCTAATCCTGCCCGCGGCTCCACGATTTTACTACTCAATATAGGAGGTTGTTCTTCTTGGCACGTTTTGAATATAAGTTCCCGGAACTTGGCGAAGGCATTCATGAAGGCGAGATTGTCAAAGTCAATGTTAAAGCGGGCGACAAGGTTGATGACGATACGATTCTGATGGAAGTTCAGAACGACAAAGCGGTCGTGGAAGTTCCTTGCCCGGTTAACGGCCAGATTCAGGAAGTGCTGATCAAGGAAGGCCAGGTTTGCCACGTCGGCGAAGTGGTCATGATCATCGACGCGGAAGGCGAGATTCCGGAATCGGAAACCTCCGCTGCGGCTCCTTCACCGGAAGCGGCTGCACCGGCTCCTTCCAACGCGCCTTCGACTGAGCTTCCTAAGAAGGAAGACCAAGGCGCTCCGACAGCTCCGGCTTCGGAAGAAACGAAGAAATCCGAAGGCGGCAAGCCGTCGGCTGCCCCTAAAGACATTCTGGCCACTCCTAGCGTCCGCAAGTTTGCGCGCGAGAAGGGCATCAACATCGCGGAAGTGTCCGGCACAGGCAAGAACGGCCGCATTACCCGCGAAGACATCGAAGGCTTCGTTTCCGGCGGCGGCGCATCCGCGGCACAGGCCGATCAGCCTGCTCAGGAGAAAGCGGCTCCTTCCAAAGCGGCCTCCGCACCTGCGGTACAAGGCGAGCTGGAAGAAGAACGCATTCCATTCAAAGGCATCCGTAAAGTGATCGCCAATGCCATGGTTAAATCCAAGCATACGGCTCCTCACGTGACGCTGATGGACGAAGTCGACGTAACACAGCTCGTAGCGCTCCGTACCAAAGCGAAGCCGCTTGCCGAGAAGAAAGGCGTTAAGCTTACTTACCTGCCGTTCATCGTTAAAGCGCTCGTAGCGGCCTGCCGCCAGTTCCCGGTAATGAACGCCATGATCGACGAAGAGAAGCAGGAAATCGTGTACAAGAAATACTATAACGTAGGTATCGCGACGGATACGGACAACGGTCTTCTTGTACCTGTCATTCACCATGCGGACCGTCAAAATGTCTGGATGATTGCGGATTCCATCCGTGATCTGGCCACACGCGGCCGCGACGGCAAACTGACTCCGCACGAAATGAAAGGCAGCACGATTACGATCACCAACATCGGTTCCGCCGGCGGCATGTTCTTCACTCCGGTCATCAACTATCCGGAAGTTGCCATTCTCGGCACCGGCCGTATTTCGGAGAAACCTGTCGTGAAGAACGGTGAAATCGTCATTGCACCGGTAATGGCTCTGTCTCTCAGCTTCGACCACCGTCTTGTTGACGGCGCAACAGCTCAAAATTTCATGAACTATATCAAGCAGCTGCTTAATGATCCCGAGCTGCTCGTGATGGAGGTATAAAGCGATGGTAGTAGGAGATGCTTCTTTAGATATTGACGTTCTGGTAATTGGTGCGGGTCCCGGCGGCTATGTGGCTGCCATCCGCGCTGCACAGCTTGGCAAAAGCGTTCTGATCGTGGATAAATCCGAGTGGGGCGGCGTCTGCCTGAACCGCGGCTGTATCCCTTCCAAGGCTCTTATTTCCGCGGCGCACCAGTACGAAGCGGCCCAGCATTCCGAAGTGATGGGAGTAAGCGTGGAGAACGTTAAGCTGGATTACGCGAAAACCCAAGAGTGGAAAGCTTCCGTTGTGAAAAAGCTGACCAGCGGCGTTGCCGGTCTGCTCAAAGGCAACAAAGTGCAAATGTTCCAGGGCGAAGTCATGTTCATCAACGAAAACGAAGCACGTGTTTTCAATGAGCAGGAAGCTCCGCGTTACCGTTTCAAGCATTGCATCATCGCGACAGGTTCCCGTCCGATCGAGCTGAAGCCGTTCCCGTTCGGCGGACGTATTCTTTCCTCGACCGAAGCTCTGGAATTGAAAGAAATTCCGAAAAGCATGGTCGTGATCGGCGGCGGATACATCGGTATCGAGCTGGGTCAAACCTTCGCGAAATTCGGTACGAAAGTAACGGTACTTGAAGGTTCCGATACGGTTCTTCCGGGCTTCGAGAAAGAAATGACCCGCCTGGTTGCCAAAAACCTGAGCAAGCTGAACGTGGAAGTGTTCACGGAAGCTCTTGCTCAAAGCTCCGAGCAAACCGAGAACGACGTAACGGTAACGTTCACGGTCAAAGGCGAAGAGAAAAAAGTAACGGCCGACTACGTGCTCGTAACTGTCGGACGTCGTCCGAACACGGACGGCGAGCTTGGCCTCGACCTGATCAACGTGAAATTGACCGACCGCGGTCTCATTGAAGTTGACGAGCAGGGCCGCACGAGCATTCCGCACATCTTCGCTATCGGCGATATCGTTCCAGGCCTGGCTCTGGCGCACAAAGCTTCTTACGAAGGTAAAGTGGCGGCGGAAGCTATTGCCGGACAGCCTAGCGTTGTCGATTACAAGGCCATCCCGGCCGTTGTATTCTCCGATCCGGAAATCGCTTCGGTAGGCCTTAACGAAACCGAAGCCAAAGAGAAAGGCATGAACGTTTCCGTAGGCAAGTTCCCTTATGCCGCTAACGGCCGTGCTCTTTCCCTGAACGCGACCGAAGGTTTCGTTAAAATCGTAGCGAACAAGGACACCGGTCTTGTTGTCGGTTCCCAGATCGTAGGACCTGAAGCATCGAACCTGATTGCCGAAATCGGTCTGGCGATCGAAATGGGAGCTACGCTCGAAGATATCGCGCTTACGATCCATGCTCACCCGACGCTTGGCGAGATCGTAGCTGAAGCCGCCGAAGGCGCGCTTGGCCACCCGATCCATATGCTGGGCAAATAATTTCCATTATTTCTTCTTAAAATAGACACAATTAGACATGCGCCGGAGATAATTCTCTGACGCATGTCTTTTTTTACAGGAATTTGAACTAGGCCCGCAGTATTAAAGAAGGTACAAATAATAGGTACATTGGCTTATAAAATCGAGTCAAACCTCTATGGAGGTGCCTCTACATCGTAAAGGAACTAATCGTCAATTTTGCTCTTCTGCTTGCCTTTCTGTTTGCCGTTAGTCAGCTCTACAAAGATGAACGGTTGGATTTCACGAAGCCATGGACACGGATAAAGACCGGTCTGGCGACAGGTGCATTCGGAATCGTCTTAATGTATTTCAGCATTCCGATCGCCCCCCAGACCATCGTTGATTTCCGCGGGTACGCCGTCTTGCTGGCCGTGCATTTCGGAGGCATTTATTCCGGCTTTATTGCCGCCGTTCTCATTGCCGCGGCGCGCATCGCCTTGTTGGGGGGCCCCAACTTGTCTGCCTTCATCGGCGCGGCGAATGTACTTTTTATCGCTCTTGCCGGAGGCCTTGTATTAAGAAGTGCGGACAAGCGGTACTGGTCGCGCTGGGCGAAAATGATGGCGGTCCTCCTGGTCACGACCGGAGCCTCTATATTTTCCGCCATAGGCACGACGAGCCTGCCTATTATGCCGGTTATTCTCGGTACACTGGCGGTAGGCGGATTTTTTATCGGATATATGGTCGATTATATTGTGAGAGCCCACCAGCTTTTTCTGTTGATGAAAGAAGCGTCGCATGTCGATTTTTTGACGGGCCTGAACAATCACCGCACCTTTGACAGGCTCTTTAACGAGCTCGTTCAAGCGGCGGATCGTAAACAGGAGGAACTGTCCCTGCTGACGCTGGATATCGATTATTTTAAAAAAATCAACGATACGTACGGTCATCCAGCAGGGGATGCGGTTCTCCAGCAGATCGGGGTGCTGTTGAGAGATTCATCCCGCAGGATGGATGAGGTGTGCCGGACCGGCGGGGAAGAATTTGCGGTCCTGCTCCCGGATTGCAGGCGCGAAGAAGCTTTGCACTATGCGGAGCAGATCCGTTCCAGAGTGGAGCGCCATTCCTTCCTGCTCGGAGACGGGAAGGCAATCCGCCTGACGATCTCGATCGGGGCGGCTACTTTTCCGCAGGTTTCACCCGATCTTCTGATTGAGGAAGCGGATAAAGCGCTGTACCGCGCGAAGCACAACGGGCGCAATCAGGTTTGCTGAGCGCAGCCGGAGGCGGTTCCGTATCCGGTGGAGAGCATCCATAGGCTCCGTTATTTCTTCAAGGGCAGCGGGAAGGGTTTCGAACGGTGAGGAGCAATCCGGAGTCCGGAATCGGCCTGCCTGTGGATGACTAACGATTTTCCTGGGTCATCCCGAATCGCAGGTTGTGCGGCTACGGCCGCGTGCGTCACGCTGAAGCAAGCATACAAAAAGAGCACAGCCTCACGGGGCTGTGCTCTTTTTACCGGAACGGCAGGTTCATCTTGTTATCCTGTCCGCTTCTATCCTGCTTTTAACTTATTTAACCGTCTGATTGTACTTGCCGATCTTTTCCGTAATCGACTTGGCGGCTTCATCAAGAGCGGCCTGAGGCGTTTTCTTGCCGTTCAGGGCTTCCTCAATGGCACCCTCGACGATTTGTCTCGCTTCAGGGAATACGCCCATTACAGCGCCTTGTGTGGCCGTATTGGCCTTGCTTCCGTGCAGTTGGTCGATTGCCGTTTTAAACTGCGGGTATTTAACGAGGTTATCTTTAACGATTTGCTCGTCATAGGCTTTTTTCGTGATCGGGAAGTAGCCTGTATTCACATGCCAGTAAGCCTGGGATTGAGGGGAGGTCAGGAATTTGATGAACTCCCAAGCTCCTTTCTGTTCGGCTTCCGATTTGTTGTTCGTAATATAAAGGCTGGCGCCGCCTACGACAACTCCGCCTTCTGCGGCGTCCGCCGGTTTCGGCAGGGGAGCCGTGCCTACCTGGAACTTGCCTTCCGCCGTGGAGACGATGCCTTTCAGGGAGGCGGTGGAATCGAGCATCATGGCGATTTGTCCCGCCGCGAAAGCTTTTTTGGTGTCATCGGTTTTGCGTCCGAGGTTAAGTGCGGTTTTGTTGTCGACCATAGCTTTCCACCACGTTAACGCTTTGAGGCCCGCTTCTTTATTTACATAGGATTCCGTCGCGGGAGACGTGCGTCCGTTGCCGTTGTTGACATATTCAGCTCCCTGTTTGGCGAAAAACTGCTCCATAAACCAGCCGTAAATGGCGAACGACGCACCCGCTTTACCGTCCTTGGAAAGAGCCTGTGCCGCTTTGGTGATTTCATCGAACGTAACGGGAGGCTTTTCCGGATCGAGACCGGCGGCTTTGAACATATCTTTGTTATAGTAGAGGATCGGGTTAGACGTATTGAAAGGCATGGAATTCAGCTTGCCGCCGATGGTGTAGTACTGGGTAATGTTTTCTTCCAGCTGGGAGAGATCGTATTTATCGGCATCGATGAACTTTTGTACGGGCGTAATGGCTTTCGAGTCGATCATATAACGGCTGCCGATTTCATAGACCTGAATAAGCGACGGCCCGCTTTTGGAATCCATGGACGCTTTCATTTTGTTCAGGCTTTCGTCGTAAGTTCCCTGGAAAATGCCTTCTACCTGAACATTTTTCTGGGAAGCGTTAAAGTCGGAGATCAGCTTATCCGTCACTTTCCCGAGCTCGCCGCTCATGGAATGCCAGAAGGTGATTTTTACCGGTGAGGCTGCGTTTTCTTTTACGGAAGCAGACCCCGTTGTTTCTTTGTTGGAAGATTGAGCGGTGTCGTTTGCGCCGCCGCAAGCCTGCATGAGCAGAGCGGAAGCCAGAAGCATAGCCATTACGGAAGTGCGGCGGGACGGTTTGTACGAAAACATGTGGAATGTCTCTCCTTTTTATCAATCAAAATGGTGGATAAACGGTCAGCCTTTGACGGCCCCTACCGTGAGGCCGCGGACGAGCTGCTTAAGCCCGAGCACGAGCAGAAGCAGAGAAGGTAGCAGAACGAGCGCGACTCCGGCAAGCACCAGGTTCCAGGACGTGAACTCTTCGAACTGGAGCATGGAGATGCCGATTTGCACGGTGCGTTTCGCGGGATCGTTCGTGACGAGCAGCGGCCAGAGATAGCTGTTCCAGGCGCTGAGAAAACTGTAGACGCCCAGGGTCGCCAGGCCGGGCTTTGACAGCGGGAACGCGATGGAAAAAAAGCAGCGGATATGCCCGCAGCCGTCGATCTTGGCGGCTTCGAACAGCTCGCCCGGCAGCTGCATGAAAAACTGGCGCAGCATAAACGTTCCGAACCCCGTCGCAAGGAAAGGGACGACAAGCGCCGCGTAAGTGTCGGTCCATCCCCAGCTGCGGATCGTCAGGTAATTGGGAATCATCGTCACTTCCCAAGGGATCATCATGGTGCTCAGAAACAGCAGGAACACGAACTTTTTGCCCGGAAAACGGACGAAAGCGAACGCGTAGGCCGCGAGGCTTGCCGTAAACAGCTGCCCCGCCATAATAAGCAGAGAGACGGTAAAACTGTTGGTCAGAAAAGCCCCGATCGGCACAAGCTCCATCACCGTCTTCAGATTGCCCAGGTACAGGCTTTCGGGAAGCAGGGGCGGCGGAAATTGGCCGGCTTCTCCGGCCGTCATAAACGTGGACGCATACGTAAAGAACAGCGGATAGAGAACGAGTGCGGCAGCCGCGGTCAGAAATACGTAGATGGCGGTTTTTTGCAAAGACCGGATCATGAGTAGTGCACTTTCCTTTCCAGAACGCCGAACTGCACGAAGGTGAAGAACAGGACAATCACGAATAAAAGTATGGCTTGCGCGCTGCCGGAGCCGAAGCGGAAGTTGACAAACGCTTCCTGGTAAAGGGAATAGACCATGACATTGGTCGTATCCATGGGACCGCCTTTGGTTAGAATCTGGATTTGGCCAAAAGACTGAAAGGCCCCGATCAGGGAAACCACACCGACAAAGAACAAGGTGGGAGAGACGAGCGGAAGCACGATTCTAAAGAAAGTCCGCATCGGGCCCGCGCCGTCGATTTTGGCGCTGTCGTACATATCCTCCGGTACGCTCTGCAGCCCGCTGAGCAGGACGATATAGGCGAAGCCGAGATTCATCCATACGGTCATCAGCGAGACCGAGAAGAGCGCCCAGCTCGGGTCGGAAAGCCAGGCGACCGGCGCCTGTCCGAGCAGGCCGAGCCAGTAGTTGAGCATACCGGCC
The DNA here is from genome assembly GCF_058269095.1 of Paenibacillus sp. JNUCC 35. Classification (NCBI taxonomy): domain Bacteria; kingdom Bacillati; phylum Bacillota; class Bacilli; order Caryophanales; family Paenibacillaceae; genus Paenibacillus; species Paenibacillus sp. JNUCC 35. The sequence goes on from NZ_CM177771.1 coordinate 1,723,172, forward strand.
GTCGGATGGAAGAGCAGGGCCCAGATCACGGAAGCGGTGCCGACCGATAAGGCCATCGGCAGGGAAAAAATGAACTGGTAGACTCTCTTGCCCTTCAGCCCCCTGTGTGTCAGCGCGGCAAGGAGCAGAGCCGCTGCGATTGTCGTCGGGATCGTCAGCAGAGCGAACTGGGCCGTAACGCCCAGGCTATGATAAAATTTCTCCGAGGTAAGCAGTTCTCGGTAGTTCTCGAAGCCGACATATTCGGCGATTTTCCCCCTGAGATTCGTACTGTGTACGCTTAAATACAAGGACTGGAAGAACGGATAAAACAAAAAAATCCCGAACCCGGCCAGTGACGGCAGCAGGAACAAATAGCCGATCCCCGCTTCCCGGACGCGGTTCCACCAGGAGGCGGTCCGGATGCCCCTCGCGTTTCCGACCCGGATTGGTAACGATTCATCGACGGTATTCATCGATTTTTTATCCCCCTCTCTTTCAGGGTTAAGTGTACGTACGGACTATTTTGCTCAGATCAATTGGGCTTGAAGGTTTTGTAAAACCGGCCGTGGAACGCCAAACCTGTCGAATCAAGGGGAGGAATAAGAAAAGAGCAGGGGAGAATACCTAGAGTTTCAGTTGGATTGCTTCCTAATAAAATGTAAAACGAATCCTTAATTTCTATAAATAGGATTAAGGACTAAGGGCCCACTATTTTCCCCCTCTAGTGAGAGGATTTTATCCCTGTATTGTTGAAATGAGGACCTGCCGTAAGAAGGGCAACGTCCCTATAATCAAACTTGTAAGACACAAATTTAAACGTTTTGGGGAGGTCTACAAATGAAAAAGAAACTGGCGACAATCATGGCCGTAGCCGTGGGACTGACAACCGTTCTTTCCGCTTGTGGCAAAGATGGCGGAAGTACTGGAGCGACAACGACAACAACTCCGAACGGAAGCGCTGCGCCGAAAGAATTTACCGTTTCTTTCCGTCATACGCAAATCAAAGACACAGCCAAGAAAAGAAAGGCTATGTTCGAGGATGCTCTTAAAGAAGTTGAAGCTAACATCCCCGGCCTGAAAATCGAATCCGAAGGCGTGGACGAAGTTGTTAACCGCGATACAAAGCTGAAAGCCGAAATGGCCGCCGGTAACCCTCCAAAAATGTTCGAACTTTTCGGTGGTACGGATACAAAGAACTATGCGAAAACAAACAACCTGCTTGACCTGACGCCGATCCTTGACGAGCTTGGCCTGAAAGACAAATTCGTTGACCTTTCCGAGTTCACGGTAGACGGCAAAGTTTACGGTCTTCCGATCGCCGGTTACCTGGAAGGCATGTTCTACAACAAGAAAATCTTCAAAGACAACGGCGTAGAAGTTCCGAAAACTTACGAAGAGTTCCTGAAAGCTTGCGAAACGTTCAAAGCTAAAGGCATCACGCCGATGGCGCTTGGCGGCAACGAAGCTTGGGTACTGAACATGCTTCCTAATACCCTGTACGTACGCGTAGGCGGCCAATCAGTCGTAGACGGCCTCCAATCCGGCCAAAGCAAATGGACGGACGAAGCTTATGTTAAAGGTCACACCATGTTTAAAGACCTGATCGACAAAGGCTACTTCAACAAAGACGCTCTTGCACTGAAATATGCCCAAACTCAAGACCGTTTCGCTAACGGCGAAACCGCTATGATCTTCGACGGTGGCTGGGCGAACCAGAAGTACTCCAACCCGGATCAATCCAAAATGGCTGCTGACCTCGGCTTCTTCAACTTCCCGACTGTAGAAGGCGGCAAAGGTAACGATCTGATCAACGGTTCGTACTCCAACGGCTTCGGTTTCTCCGCTAAGCTGAACGAGAACGAGAAAAAAGCGGTAAAAGAATTCATCAAAGTCTTCTTCACCGAAAAATATCAACTTCGTCAGCTGAAAGAAGAAGGATTCTTCCCGTCCATGAAGCTTAGCTCCACTGGCGACAAGCCGATCATCGCCGAAATGCTGAAAGCTTCCGAAGGCAAGAAAACATTCCCAGCTTTCGACTCCCTGATCCAGCCTAAAGTGAAGCTTGATCTTGAATCCGGAATCCAAGCTTTCGTTGGCGGCAAAAAATCCGTTCAGGACCTGCTGGCTGATATTCAAAAATCCCAAGAAACAGAAAACAAAAAGACTGCAAAGTAAGATTAGTAACCTAATCTAAAATAAGCAGATAAAAAAATAACGGGTATCACATCACGTGGTACCCGTTCTTATTCGCATAGTGTGAAGGATGGAGGCTGCTATGAACAAGGTTTATCGAAATCCTCTAGCATACCTGGTGTTCATTATTCCAACCCTGTTTTTCTACTTGACATTTTATATGTTCCCGCTTCTTACAACATTCAGATACGGGTTTACTAGCTGGGATGGTCTGACTGCACCTGTTTTTAACGGATTGGATAATTTTAAAGAAGCTTTTAACGATGAGTATTTCTGGATCTCGGTCAAAAATAACCTTTACTTTATTTTGTTTTCCGTCTTTATTCAAGTTCCGGTTATCGTCATTTTTTCGGTGTTAATCTCGGAAGTCAGAAAATTACGCGGTTTTTATAAAACGACCGTTTTCTTGCCGAGTATTTTGTCGACTGCCGTCGTAGGGGTACTTTGGACTGTTGTCGTATTTGACCCGACAGTAGGTTTGCTGAACAAGCTGCTTGAGTCGATCGGGTTGGATAAATTGATCCATCTGTGGCTGGCTGACGAAAGCACAGCTATGCTTTCCATTCTTCTGACGAATGCCTGGCAGTGGACCGGATTTTATATCGTTCTCGTCCTGGCTGCAATCTTCGGAATTTCCAAAGAAGTCTACGAGGCTGCCGAAATCGATGGAGCCACCGGGTTTCAGCGAGCGCTTCTCATTACGGTTCCTTTGATCCGTCCGATCCTCGCGGTTATCGTCCTGCTGTCTATCACGGGTGCGATGAAAGCGATGGATATCGTCATGGTTATGACCAAAGGCGGGCCGTACGGAAGCACGGAAGTTATGGCCTCTTACATGTATAAAGTGGGTATGACGACAGGAAATTACGGATACGCGAATACAATTGCGATCCTGATCTTCATCTTCACCTTAATTATTACATTGATCAGCAACCTGCTTACAAAAAAATTAGAGGATGTGGAGAACTGATATGTCCAAATTGAAAAATGGATTTCTCCATGCCTTTCTTTTGCTATACGTTTTTGTAACCTTGTACCCTTTGTTCTGGGGTTTTCAAAACTCATTCAAAAGGCATGTTGATATTGTCGCGAGTCCTTTCTCTTTAATCAAAAACTTCACGCTGGATAACTATGCGAACGCATGGACCAGTGCCAACATCGGCCGGTATTTCGTCAACAGCTTATATATCTCCGTTGTGGCCAGTATCGTGACGATTGTGTTGGCAAGCATGACGGCTTACGCGCTGACGCGGATGTACTTCCCGAAAATGAATAAATTCGTGACCGGGGTATTTCTTCTGGCCATCATGATTCCGGCGGGTTCTCTGCTCATCCCGCTGTACCGTTTCATTTTGAACGTTACAAACGACCTGCATATTCCGCTGTACGATACACACCTTGCTTTGATCCTGCCTTACATCGCATTCGGTCTGTCTCTCTCCATTATCATTATTATGGCTTTCATCAAATCTCTTCCGAGAGAGCTTGAAGAAGCCGGAGTTATGGACGGACTGACGATTTACGGACTGTTCTGGAAAATCGTTCTGCCGCTCATGACGCCTGCCATCGTGACCGTGTTTATCATCAACTTCCTGGGTCACTGGAACGAGTACGTTCTCGCCAACGTGATGCTGTCCAAAGAGGCGCTGAGAACGCTGCCTGTAGCGATGGCGGCGATGAACAACGGAATGGCGATGAACTATGGAGCACTCCTGGCGGCGACTATGTTTAGTATCGTGCCGGTCGTTGTGATCTATGCTATACTACAAGAAAAGATTATTGAAGGCTTGGCTGCCGGAAGCGTCAAGGGTTAAGTTGAAAGGACATGGGAGTAATGATGAATTTACGTAAAAAAGTATTTCTGGCTTTCATGGGATTCATCATTATTCCCTTATTATCTATTTCGATTTTCACCTATATGATCTTTCAGGACATTACCCAAGAGAAATACATGGAACAATCCGAGCTGACCATTAAGTCAATCGGCCGTAACATTGCAAGCCTGTTTAAGGAAGCCAACTATTATTCGGATTATTGGATGCTGGGAGACAATCTGCAGACGCAGCTCGTTGAATTGAACGAGAACCCGCCGTCCGACGAACAACTGAATAATGTAACGAATAGCTTAAGAAAAATATTTCTTACCTATGAGCCGCTTGGGACTTTTTCCGTATACAATTTATATGGAGAAAACTACTCAAGCGGTGTTATTCCATTTACGCCGATTCCTTTTAAAACGTTAAAAGATCATCCGATTTATGAAGAAGTCAAGAATTTGAATGGATTTCCTCGGTGGATCGGGCCTTATGAAAATCCGGAATTGACCGGAGATAACAATTTGTTCAGCCAGGTCCGCACAGTCAATTATTATGAAACTCCGGGTTCCGGTAGAATTGGAACTATGTTTCTTCAATTTGACTTCAAAGAAATGGATAAAATTTTCAACTTTTATAATCAAAAGAACAGCCACTTTCTGTTAGTAAACCAGCAAGGGGTTATTTTGTACGACAACCGTAAGCTTACAAATGGCTCCAATTTAAATAAATTTTTATCTCAAAAAGTAGATTTGACGGAGACTTACGCCACTTCCAGAGTCAAATTTGACGGTATAGAGAGTCTCGTGACGGTATATGATATAGGGCTGGAAAAATACGGAACTCCCAAGTGGGCGCTCGTATCCGTCACCCCGTGGGATTATATCTCCGGCGAAATGTCCATTATTCTGAAATGGGTCGGAACGATCATGTTCCTGTTCCTCATATCCGCCCTTCTCTTCAACCTGCTGTTTGTCAACCGGTATATCCGGGCCATTATCCGGATCGTCAGCTCCATGAAACAAGTGGAACGGGGGGATCTGGACGTGCGGGTCAAAGTACAGGGGAATGATGAAATGACGGTTCTCTCCAGAGGCTTCAACAGCCTCGTGTCCCGTATCCATGACCTCGTGGAAGAGGTCAAGCAGGAACAGGAGCATAAGAACAAGGCGGAGCTTTCCCTGCTGCAGGCGCAGATCAAGCCTCACTTCCTGTTTAATACGCTGGAGTCGATTAATGCGCTGGCCGTACAAAATCAAGGTAAAAAAGTGAGCCAGCTCGTTTACAGGCTGGGGACGATATTAAGGATTTCGTTCCATCATAAAGAAGAAATCGCTCTCGGCCTGGAAATCGATTATTTGAAAAATTACATGGAAATTCAGAAATACCGTTTTGAAGAGCTTTTCGATTTCGAGATTCACCTGCCCCGAGAGCTGGAAAATCACTCCATTCTTAAGCTGACGCTGCAGCCGCTTGTTGAAAACAGTATTCAGCACGGATTCGAAGGAATTACGTACCAGGGGATTATTACCATTCGTGTTGAAGACGGCGGGGATCACATTATTTTGTGGGTTGAAGATAATGGCATCGGCATCCCCGAGGACGTTCTTGTCAGGTTCCAATATCGGAAAAAGAATCCTAACCTCGATACGAATGAGCCAAGGGTAGGATTAGGTGTACTCAATGTAGCCGACCGTCTGCGGATTCATTACGGAAATGGCTACGGGCTCTATATTTGCAGCGAGCCGAACAAAGGTACACGAATCAAATGTATAATTCCCAAAACGACAGCAAGGTGATGATGATGAACTTAAAAGCTTTATTGGTGGATGATGAGATCAATATTTTGCGCAACCTGCAAACCGTCATACCGTGGGAGAAGCACGATATTGAAGTCGTTGCGCTCGCATCGAACGGAGTCAAGGCCTTGGAGATGGTCCAGGAGCACCAGCCGGACCTTATCCTTAGCGATATCCGTATGCCTTTGATGGACGGAATCGCGCTGCTGGAGCAGGTTAACAAGCTGGAAAGGGATATCCAGGTTATTCTGCTGACGGGGTTTCAGGAATTTGAATATGCGCGGTCGGCGTTAAAATACGGGGCCAAGGATTATATTCTTAAGCCGATCAACTACGAAGAGCTGGAAGCGGTCGTGGAGCGGGTCGCTTTTGATATCCGGGAGAAGCGCAAGGCGGAGCTGGATGAGCAGAAAAGATGGAGCCGGGTCAGACACTTGGCGTACGAGAAGTTTTTATTCGATATTCTGCTTGATTATACGAACGTGACGACCCGGCATTTTTTCGAGGATGAAAACAGTCTGGAAGAGACGGAATTTACCCTTCTCCTCATCGACCTGGACAATTATTCGCAGCTTTCCCGTTCTTGGAACGAGAAAGAGCGCAAGCTCAAAAATTTCGCTGTCCGCAATGTGCTGCAGGACGCGCTGGAGCCGTATGAGCTTCTGTATTCGGTTCTGCAGACCCGGGAAGGGGAATGGTGTGTGCTCATCCGTCATCAGAGGGAAACGCCATTCGATCTGCAGAGGGCGAGAGGGTGGAGCGATGCCCTTCAGCTGGCAGTGAAGCAGCACGTTAAACTGACGGTCAGCCTGGGCATTTATCCCGAGCACATGTCCGTTCTCCAGCTTGCAGACGCTTACAAAAAGCTTCAGCGCGCGCTTCAGCTATCTCCAAACGTCGAACAGATTCTACTCTTGGAAGAAGTGAATCCCGGCCGGAACGAATGGAACAACTCCATGTGGGAGCTGGTCGAAGAAATCGTATCCAGCCTGAAGCGGCGGGATAAAGCGCAAATGGAGCAAACCTTCGAAAAGCTCAATCAGAGCCTGCGGGTTATTTCCGAGCATTCCTATGTGCGTGTAGAGCAGATTTTGCACTTTCTGGTCCTCCACCTCATCCGGGAAATGCGGGAAATCAACATCATGTCCGATGAGGAAGAACGGGGCCTCTGGTCCAATCTGGAGCGCAGTGTCGGAGTCAAGGATCTGCTTGCGACGATCCATCAGCTTGTTCAAGACTGCATGAATGCGGGGATGAACCGTAAGCCGAGCGAGCTGCTGATGGTCAACGCCAAAGAATACATTGCCAAGAACTTGTCCAACGATTTCGGCGTAGAGGAAATTGCCGATCATCTCGGGATCAGCTGCAGCTACTTCAGTCTGCTGTTTAAACAGCACTTCGGGGAAACCTTCCTGGAGAATTTGACCCGTCAGCGGATCGAACTGGCCAAGTCTCTTCTTCGCATGAGCGACAAGAGCATTACCCAGATCGGCAAGCAGGTGGGATATGCGGAACGCCGGTATTTTACCCGGGTGTTCTATAAGTTTACCGGCATGACGCCTTCCGAATACCGCGAACAAATTACGAACGCATAAATTACCGATAGGGGATGAAAAGAATGAAACAACGGTCAGAAATGAGCCTCCGGCAAAAAATCGGACAAATGATGATGTGCGGCTTTTCCACATCGAATGAGTTCGACTCGGCGATGAAGCCCAACAAGAAAATTATCGACTTGATTCAGAAGCACGAAATCGGCGGCGTTATCTTGTTCCGCCGCAATTTGGACAATCCGAAGCAGGTGAGCGAGCTCAATCACGAGCTGCAAGTGCTGGCCAAGGACTCGGCGGGAGGCCCCCTTCTGATCAGCATCGACCAGGAAGGCGGCATGGTTGCCCGGATCCACGAGGGCATCGCCTGTATGCCCGGCAGCATGGCAATCGGGGCGACAAGAGACGCCCAGGCGGCTTATGAAACAGCGCGGATCAGCGGTGTGGAACTGCGCGCGATGGGCATCAATCTAAACTTCGCGCCCTGCCTCGACATCAACAACAATCCGATGAATCCGGTGATCGGTGTCCGTTCTTTCGGCGAAACCGCGGAAATCGTCGGCGAGATGGGAGCTGCGGCTGTGAAGGGTTACCAGGCGGCGGGTGTGGCACCGACGATCAAGCATTTCCCGGGGCACGGGGACACACACTCGGACTCCCATCATGCTCTGCCCATGATTCCCCACGACCTGGAGCGCCTGCGCGAGCTGGAGTTCGCTCCGTTCGTGAAGGCGATTCAGGAAGGAGCCGACGTACTGATGTCGGCACACGTTATTTTTCCGGCGCTGGAGCCCGATGGCCTGCCTTCGACTTTGTCCAAGCGGGTACTGACCGATTTGCTGCGCGGTGAGCTTGGTTACGAAGGCGTCATTGTGACCGACTGCCTGGAGATGAAAGCGATCGCAGACCATTACGGGACGGCTGAAGGAGCGGTAATGGCGGTTGAAGCCGGCACTGATTTGCTGCTGGTCAGCCATACTTACGATACCCAGGTTCAAACCATTGAACGTCTGGTGGAAGCGGTGGAATCCGGCCGTATCAGTGAAGAACGGATCAACGAGTCGGTGGACCGTATTCTCGCTTTAAAAGCCGGTCTGAATATTACGGTAGGCGCTGCGGCCGGCGATATTTCCGCAGTGGGGTCCCCTGAGCATTTCGAGCTTGTGCGTGAAACCTACAAGAAGAGTGTGACGCTTGTCAAGGACGAGGATCAGCTTCCGCTTGTGAAAGACAAAAGAACGTTTGTCATCTGGACGGAAGTCCGGGAATGGACGCAAATCGACGAAGTGGTGGAGCAGAAGGAAACACTCGGAGCCTTCCTGGCGGAAACCGTTCATGAGGTAACGGAAGAAAGAATCCACACGAATCCTTCCGAAGAAGAAGTGGAGCGTGTACTGAAGGCAAGTCAAGGCTATGACCAGGTTATCGTGGTCACGTATAATGCAAGTTTTTCGCCCAATCAGGTTCGCATCGTAAAAGAACTGGCGGCTAGAGATAGCAAGCTCGTCGTTGTGGCCGGACGCAATCCGTTTGACTTTAAAGAGTTTCCGAAAGTAAAAACTTTCCTGGCGAGCTACGAAAACCGTCCTCATGCCATGAACGCGGTTGCCGGGGTATTGACCGGCCAGTTCCCGGCCGTCGGCATGCTGCCCGTTACTGTAACGCCTGAATACTCGTACGGCTGGTCTGCCTCTTCCCGGAGCTAACCGCCGAATAACCGAAAAGCCCTGTAAGTTAACTTCCGTTAGCTTGCGGGGCTTTTTTTGGGTTGTACGTTTTTGGGGTATTTTTTTTCAAATCTGCACTTGTAAAACGGCAATTTTCTCTCGTTCCGCAGCCGCTCCATTAACGTATGAAATCTGAATCTCGGCGCATATAGTTATAATGGTCTTCTATAAGCCGAAGACCCGGCGCTCGTCATTTTTCGTTATTAAGGAGGAGAGGTATGGGATCGAACAGGTTGGCCGGCATACGCAAATTTATCACGAATGAAAAAGAAAGGACGTTATCGAATATCCGGAATGGAACAATAGGTAAAGAACAGGCAACCGGAAGCCTCAATACCTTGTATCAGTTGGCTGCAGATATTCACGATATTCACTATATGAAGGACATAAGCAGTACGATTGCGCTGCTGCGTTCCGCTTCCGACAATTGGCAGAGACAGGGAGCCTTAATCAGTCAAACGATAGATTCTGCGGTGTATCGGCCCGGTATAAAATAAACGGGGCCGGCAAGCCGTCGATTAATATAAATTGCGGCGTCTAATCTCGGAGGCAAGTTGTTGAAGAAATTCGGCACCCAACTTCATTTGTAGGGCTTGTACGAAACAATCAAGCAGCTGATAATCACTAAGCAGCTCTACAGCTGATTTTTTTAACATGACATTCATCCTTTATGAATAAAATGGTAAACGTGGGTACAATCCTATAATAAAAGATTCAAATCGTTTCGTCAGCGCAAATTGATTACGCAATTGCGCGTTTATCATTACACTTTCATGCACATTATTCTTCCAAAAAACAATAAAAATGACCTGTTCCTTTCCATCTGATAGAGGCTTTCGTCCTACTGTTAAAAGAAGGGAGGTCCCGAAACAGGGTAGAAGGTCCGAGATTTCAGTAAAAAAGCAAGTGAAATCGGCTTTTCCGCAGGCTCCGGCTCCTTTCGCAAGGAGCCTTTTTTACGTGCGGCCGGAATTGTTCCGAAGACACGATTGTCCAAATCATGTATAATTTTCTCGAAAGATTTCTATTTCTTAGCAAGTTCAGGAGGATGAAGAATGACGTTTTTCCAACGGATGCTGGCCAGTATCGGTTTTGGCGCCGCTCAAGTGGATACACGCCTCAGCAAGAATGCCTATTACCCGGGTGAAGAGGTCGAAGGTGTCGTTCATATCCGCGGGGGCCAAGTCGAACAACGTATCGAGGAGATTTATATTTCGCTGGTCACCGAATACAAACGCGAAGTCAATAACAGTCAGGTGAAGGAAACGAGAGAAATTGCCAAATACCTCGTTTCGGACCCGTTCACGCTCGGACCGAACGAAGAGATGGAGGTGCCGTTCCGGTTCAGGCTGGCTGAATATACACCGCTTACGCTGGGGCATACTCCGGTCTGGTTCTCAACCGGGCTCGATATTGCCAGCGCAATCGACCCGAGCGATTCCGACCGGATTGAAGTCATTCCCTCCCCGGAGATGCAGGTCGTGTTCGACGCCGCGGACCAGCTCGGCTTCCGGCTCCGGGAGGCGGAGGTGAAGCAGTCGCCGAGGTTCGGCGGACGGATCGGCCTGCTGCAGGAATTCGAATTCGTTCCGGCCGGCCGTTTTCGCAGCGAGCTGGATGAGCTGGAAATCAGCTTCCTGCCGGCGACGGAAGGTCTGGAGCTGCTGCTGCAGATCGACCGCAAGGCCAGAGGCTTAGCCGGCTTTATCGCGGAGGCTGCGGACGCGGATGAAACGCTCCTCCGGCTGCGCATTCATCCGGCAGATCTCGGCAGAGGTCCTTCCTATATGGCCGGCCTGCTGGCCGAATTGATTCAAGATCACTTGTGAAACAGCCAAAAAGGAAGGTAGCAAAAGATAAGAGAATCAGGACTGCCGCGTGTCCGGCGCAGCGGTCTTTTTTGTTGTCTGGAAAGGGCGGGGCCCGTTTGATTTTAGAGGGTCGGAGTGATATGATCGTTACAAACTTTTAAGCCTAAGATTCGGGGAAGGGGTTATCGGGTTATGAAAGCTTTGATCGTCATTGACTATACGTACGATTTTGTCGAAGGCAAGCTTCCGGTAGGAGATCCCGCCATTGCCATAGAGGAGAGAATTACGGCGCTCACGGAGGAATTTCTGGAAGAGGGCGGCTTTGTCGTCATGGCCGTGGATTTCCATCGTTTGAACGAGCCTTTTCATCCGGAAACGAAGCTGTTTCCGCCTCACAATATAGAGGGCACGAGCGGACGCGAGCTGTACGGCCGTTTAAATACCCTTTACCAGGAAAAGGAAGGCCAGATCTTGTGGCTGGATAAAACGCGGTACAGCGCGTTCTGCGGTACGGATCTGGAGCTGCAGCTGCGTGCGCGCGGGATTCAGGAAGTTCATCTGGCCGGCGTCTGTACGGATATTTGCGTCCTGCATACGGCCGTGGATGCGTATAACAAGGCTTTCGAGCTGATCGTCCACGAGGATGCCGTGGCCAGTTTTAACCCGGACGGGCACACGTTTGCCCTAAACCATTTCCGTACTTCGCTGGGCGCTCAAGTCGTGAGAGGCAGCGAACCGGTCTAACAGCAGGACTACTACATTGTCAGGAACAGGTGAGACGAATTCATGAGCAGCATACCGAATTTAACCTTACATACGGATAAGTATCAGATCAACATGATGTACGCCCACTGGAAGAACGGTTCCCACCGCCAGAAAGCGGTATTCGAAGCGTTCTTCCGGAAGCTTCCTTTCGGAAACGGATACGCGGTCTTTGCAGGTTTGCAGCGTCTCATCGACTATGTACACCATCTTAAGTTCGACGAACCGGCTCTGCGCTATTTGAGCGAGCAGGAAGAGAATTACGACGAAGGATTTCTGGAAGAATTAAAAGCGTTCCGTTTCGGCGGGTCGATCTACTCGATGGAGGAAGGAACGCTCGTTTTCGCGAACGAGCCGCTCGTACGGGTAGAAGGCACGATTTTCGAAACCCAGCTGATCGAAACGGCGCTGCTTAATTTTATCAACTACCAGACGCTGATTGCGACGAAGGCTTCCCGCATTAAAAACGTGTCTCCGGCCGACACGTTCCTGGAATTCGGCACACGGCGCGCCCAAGAAGCGGACGCCGCGGTATGGGGAGCGCGGGCCTCGTATATCGCCGGCTTCGACGCCACCTCGAACGTGCTGGCCGGCATGATGTTCGGCATCCCTTCCAAAGGGACCCACGCCCATTCCTGGGTGCAGGGACACGCAACGGAGCAGGAAGCGTTCGATACATTCGCCGAGGCGCTGCCGAACCAGGTTACGCTGCTTGTGGACACGTACCACACCTTGAAAAGCGGCGTGCCGCATGCGATCCGCACGGCGAAGAAGATGGAAGAGCAAGGGAAACGGATGCAGGCGATCCGTCTGGACAGCGGGGATTTGGCCTATCTGTCCATCAAAGCCCGCAAAATGCTCGACGAAGCGGGGCTGGAGTACGTGAAAATCGTAGCGTCCAACGACCTCGACGAGAACACGATTTTGAACCTGAAGGCGCAGGGAGCCCGGATCGACACGTGGGGAGTGGGCACCCAGCTAATCACCGCTGCCGACCAGCCTTCGCTCGGCGGCGTCTACAAGCTAGTGGCGATCGAGGAAAACGGCGTCATGGTGCCGAAGATCAAGATCTCCGGCAATCCCGAGAAAGTATCCACGCCGGGCTGGAAGGATGTCTACCGGATTATCGGCTCCGATACGGGCAAAGCTATCGCCGATTATATTGTGCTGCATGACGAGACGGACGTCCAGGAAGGCAGGAAGATCAAGCTTTTCGATCCCGTTCATCCGTATATTTATAAATATGTGGACGAGTATAAGGCGGTCAAGCTGCTGAAACCCGTCTTTGAAGACGGCAAGCAGGTATACGAGGTGCCTTCCCTAGAAGAAATGAGAGCTCATCACCGGAAGCAGCTCGACCAGTTCTGGCCGGAATATCTCCGCAAGCTGAACCCGGAGAAGTATGCGGTCGATCTCAGCACCAAGACGTGGGAAATGAAAATGAAGATGATTGAAAACTTCAATTTCGGTTGATTGATCAAAAGCCCCGTACCGGGGGACGAGTGCTTCGTCCTTCGGATACGGGGCTGCTTTTTGCATAATCGGCTATTTGGAAATGGGAGAAAGCGGGGCCTCCTGTCCGGTCAAACCGTTTCGTGCTGCTCCGGAATGCGTTTGTGCACAATGAGGCCGATGACGACCATAACCAGAAGGGAACCGAGCGCGACCCGGCTGGCCAAGGTGCCCTGATCCTGGAGCAGGAGGGTGATCGTCCCGTACAGAACCGGTCCCACAATCGAGGACACTTTGCCGGAGAAGGCGAAGAGGCCGAAGAATTGGCCGCGTTTGTCCGGGGGCGAGAGCTCCACGATCAAGGTACGCGAGGTCACCCACATGGACCCCATGGAAATCCCGTAGATGACGCCGGCCGCCCAGAACATAGGCTCGTTGACGGCTGTCGTTCCCAGGCCGATGGCGACGATCAGCAGCAGGGCGACATAGACGACCGCGCGCTTGGCTCCGTATTTCCGGGTCAGGTAGCCGAAGACGAAGGAACCGAATATGCTCGAAACGGTCGCCACGAGATACAAGATGAGGAACCTGACGGTTGAAAAGCCGACCACGGTTTTGGCGTACACGGCCATCACGGAGATGGCGGTCTGCAGGGCATCATTGAAGAAGAAGTAGGCCACCATGAACAGGAAAATAGGCCGGTATTTCTTCATTTCTTTGAAGGTGGCCGCGATTTCCTTGTAGCCGCTTAAAAATCCCGTCTGCCCGCCGGAACGGGGTGCGGGAGCCGCCTCTTTGTAGAAGAGCATAAGCGGCAGCGCAAAAAGCAGATAAAGCAGCGCGCTGGGCAGGAAGGTCTGCTCATACTGCTGTCCGCTTGCCAGTGGATACACGGAGAGCCCGATCAGGGTACCGATATACCCGAGCGCGACACCGAACCCCGAGATGAGGGGGATTTCCCTGGAATTTCCCAGATCGGAAATCATCGCATCATAGAACACGACCGACGAGCTGAAAAAGAACTTGGCGATGACGAAAAAGAACAGGACGCCCGCCACGGCAAGGGGAAGCCCCAAAAACGAGGCGCTGCTTTGCCAGTTGGCCGATAGTGCCATGAGGAGCGTAAATCCGATCGCGAGCAGCGTGAACGGGACCATAAGGCCTTTCTTGCGGCCGGTCCGGTCCATCCAGACGCCGTACAGCGGACTGAGCAGGACGATGAGCAGACCCGAGAGGGCGTTGGTATACGTAATGAACGTGCTGGCCAACTGATCCATCCGCGCATCGCCGCCGATCACTTGGGTCAAGTAAAACGGGAAGAACAACGTGACAATGTTGGAGGAGAAAATCGTGTTGGCCAAATCGTTTAATCCCCAGGAAAGAACGGGCCTGGACAGAAAGAGCTTGCGTCCTTTCGCAGGGAGGGGCGCCGGTGTGACCGGGTTCGTTTGAGACATGAGGCACCTTCCTTTTCACGGGTTAAAAAATGTTAAGCGATGGTTTAAATCGGATTTTTTTCTTGTACACACTTATTCGCCCGGCTTTACCGGAATTCCTCTCCTTTTACCTAATATTTGCAATCGCTTTCTGGAAGGTGCAAGAAATAAGGTACAATAAGGAGAAACCTTTCGAAATTCTGGGGCCGCGAAAGGCCGGGTTTCTATTTATTTCAATTCAGGGAGGGCTCAAAATGAGCGATCTGCCATCGAATGAAAACTATACGGAAAATCTCCGCCGTCTGATTGACGAAAGCGAGCGCATCGTGTTCTTCGGCGGTGCGGGTACTTCCACGGAAAGCGGGATTCCCGATTTCCGCTCTTCAAGCGGCTTGTACAACAGCGGTGCGGAGTACGACTATCCGCCGGAAGTGATGCTGAGCCGCAGCTTTTTTATCCGCGAGCCGGAGAAATTCTACGCCTTCTACAGGGGCGAGATGCTTCATCCGGCGGCCAGGCCGAACCCGGCCCATCTGGCGCTTGCGGAACTGGAGCGCAGCGGCAAGCTTACCGCCGTCATTACGCAGAATATCGACGGACTCCATCAGCTTGCCGGAAGCAAGCGCGTTCTGGAGCTGCACGGCTCCGTGCTCCGGAACAAATGCCTCTCCTGCGGCGAAGGCTACGGACTGGATGCGGTCATGGAAAGCATCGAGACGGTTCCCCGCTGCACGGTGTGCGGAGGCATCATCAAGCCGGACGTCGTCCTCTACGAGGAAGGACTGGATGCGAATGTGCTGGGTGAAGCGGCGGCTCAAATCGCCGCTGCCGATTTGCTGATCGTCGGCGGCACCTCGCTGACGGTTCAGCCCGCCGCAGGCATGGTAGGCCGGTTCCGCGGAGGACGTCTGGCCCTGATCAACCTGGACCCGACTCCGTACGATTCGCACGCTTCCTGTATTATCCGGGAGCCGATCGGAAAAGTGCTGGCGCCTTTTGCGGAAAAAAGGGTTTAAACGGCTTTTTCGAGAAGAGAAAGACTGATTCGGGAAGGAATCCGGCGGGTCCGGCGGCGAATTTCTTTCGAAAGGCGCGGAACGTGGTTCGACAGTTGAACCAGACGGGGCCGGATTACAATGTCAAAGGAGACATGACAGCATGAGACGCGGTCTGGATATAGCAGGATACGCTTTTTCCCGGTTGGGTAAGCGGGGGAGTTTAACGGAAGGCGCCGGCAAGCGGAAAGCGCAATCGGATGTTGCAAGAGCGGAGGTTTTGAATGAGGGTGGCGGCCGAAAGGACCTTTGTCCGAATGCCGTGTACGCCGGAGCCAAAGGAGCTTTGCGTACGGGAGCGGCCGCGCTGTTGATCGGAGGCATCCTGTTCGCGGCGGGCCCTGCCCGTCAAGCTCTTGCCGACGATGCGGTCACAAGCGGCAGCAGGCAGGTAAGCGCCGGCGGGAAAAGCTTCGCCGTCAAATGGGTGCGCGTCGATGTGACGGACCCTTATCTCGAGGTTGTGCCCGTTACGGCCTCGCGCGGCATCGGGTACGATGAGAGCTTCTCGTCCATGATCGCCAGGACGGGAGCGGTCGCCGCGGTGAACGGGACTTTTTTCAACGCGTATGAAAAAGACGCCTCGATCCGTTACCCGAACGGCCTTATGCTGAAAGACGGGGAGCTGCTGCATTCCGGGGAGAACCAGTCTCTGGTTGTCGATGCGGACAAGACGGTGGATATCCGGAAGCTGAAAATGTCCTATACGATTACGGCGACTCACGGCGGGAAGGATTATACGTTTTCTCCATGGGGGACCAATAAGGATTACGGCGATTCCCAGCCCGACCAGGTCGTCTGGTTTACGCCCGAATACAAAGCCGCCGTCAGCAAAAGCGGAACGACGAAAGTGGTGGTGCGGGACGGCGTCATCACGGCCATTACAGGCGATGCCGTGTACGTACCGTACGACGGGTACGTTTGTCTGATCGGAAACAGCCCGAACAACAAGAGCAACCTGCTTCCGCACCTCCATGTGGGCGATACCGTCACAACGAAGCTGGAAGTGACGGAGAACGGCCAGCGCGTTCAAGGAGCGGAGCTGTGGCAGAGCGCCACGGGAGTCGGGCCCAAGCTCGTGACCGGCGGCAAGGTGGATATCGACCCTGCCCGGGACGGCTTCACCGATCCGAAAATCACGAAGCAGGCCGCTATGCGCAGCTTTGTGGGCGCGGATGCCCAGGGCAGACTCGTCATGGGGACGGTTAACGGCGCGACGATGAACGATCTCGCACAGATTGCGCTCTCGATGGGCTTGACCGATGCCATGAACTTGGACGGCGGGGCCAGTTCGGGGCTGTACGCCAACGGAAGCATGCTGACGGCACCCGGAAGGGCTCTGAGCAACGCGCTTGTGGTGAAAAGACACGCGACCCCGCAGGTGCAGGTTGCGGTGAACGGCCAACTGTCCGCGGGCTTCAAAGGCTTTGTCGGCGGGGAGACGACGATGGTCCCCATGCGCCCTTTGCTGAACGCGATGAATACCGAATACAAGTGGGACAACGCGGCGCATTCCCTGACCTTGAAGAAGGGGGACGTCGAGATGGTCATGACCGTCGGCAGCTATTATATCCGCGTCAACGGTACGGATCACTGGGTGCCTGCGGCGCCGCAGCTGCTGGATAATTATTTGTATGTCCCTTTGCGTTTCACGGCCGAGAAGATCGGGGCGGAGGTCAAGTGGAATCAGAGCTTGTACCGGGCCGACATTGTGCTTCCCTGAATCTTTTACGTCCCTGCCGCCAGGCAGGGGCTTTTCTTTATGTCTTCACGCGTGCAATCCCCCGGCATTTTCGCTTGCGCGGCAGCTCCGGGGGCCGGGAGGCGCCGCATGACGCTGGTAACTGCATGCTTACGGGGAGGCGTCCGCGCAGCGTAGGCATCCGTAGGGAGCAGGCAGCGTATGCGCATTGACAGGCTCCGTATGCGTCCGCGCAGCGTAAGCGCATTGGGAGCGCCCATAGGCGCAGCAGGCTCCGTTATGCGTATTGACAGGCGTCCATAGGCGGGCAGGCAGCATATGCGCATCGGCAGGCGTCCATAGGCGCAGCAGGCTCCGTTATGCGTATCGTCTATCCACATCGACTCCCGTTTCGGTTAGCCGTATTCGCACCGCGTCCGTACGCAAAAAAAGCCGGCCCGGCTGCCGGACTCTTCGTGAGTCCGGTGCCGGCCGGCTTAAGCCGCGTTACCAAGCGCGCGTGTACTGCTTCGGAGCAAATGCGGGCTCGACTCCGAGCTCGCGCGCTGCTGTGCGGGGCCAGTACGGGTCTCTCAGCAGCTCGCGGCCGATGAAGATGAGATCGGCCTGTCCGCGCTCGAGAATATCCTCGGCCTGCTTGCCGCCCGTAATGAGGCCCACCGCCCCTGTCGGAATGACGGCCGTGTTCTTGATCTGGTCGGCCAGGGGTACCTGATAGCCCGGGTAGACGTCGATCTTGGCGGGAACGACGCCGCCGGAGGAGCAGTCGATCAGATCGACGCCCTGCTCTTTCATGAGGGAGGCGAAGAACGCGTAGTCCTGTATGCTGTTCCCGTTCGGGTCGTACTCATCCGCCGAGACGCGGACGAACAGCGGGCCGTCCCACTGCTCCTTGACGGCGTTGATGATTTCCTGCAGGAAGCGGTAGCGGTTCTGTCTGTTTCCCCCGTATTCATCCGTCCGGTGATTGGACAGGGGCGAGAGGAATTCGCTGATAAGGTAGCCGTGAGCGCCGTGAATTTCAATCACGTCGAACCCGGCGGCTTTCGCTCTCCGGGCCGCGTCGGCAAACGCCCGGACGGTCTCGGAAATCTGCTCCGGCGTCATTTCTTCCGGCGTCTTGCCGCCTGGAAAAGGGATGGCGGACGGAGCGACGATAGGCCCGTCCAGCTCCGCTTTGCGTCCGGCGTGCGCGATCTGGATGCCTGTCTTCGATCCGTGGCTGCGGATCAGCCCGACCAGCTCTCGCAGCCCCTCGACGTGGCCATCGCTCCAGATGCCCAGATCCTGCGGAGAGATGCGGCCCTGCTCCGTCACGGCGGAGGCTTCCAGGATGAGGAGGCCGGCCCCGCCGACCGCTCTGGAAGAGTAATGGGTCCGGTGCCAGTCGGTCACTTTGCCGTCCCGGTTTTCGCAGGAATACATGCACATCGGCGACATGACGATCCGGTTGGGAAGGGTAACGTTCCGGATAGTAAACGGTTCGAACAATTTCATGGAAAATCCCGCCTTTCCGACAAATTTATGTACGCTGCTCGTTCCATTATACTCCTCACCGCATGCTCCGATCAAAAAAAGCGGGGACTAGCCTCCGGAAATGCGGTGCAGAAAGCGCCGAGTCCGCTCATGGGACGGCGAATCCAGCACCTGTGCCGGAGAGCCTTCCTCGACGATGACCCCGCCGTCCACGAACACGATGCGGTCGGCCACGTCGCGGGCGAACTTCATCTCGTGGGTGACGATGACCATGGTCATTCCTTCGCGCGCGAGCTGCCGGATGACCTCGAGGACATCTCCCACGAGCTCCGGATCAAGCGCCGAGGTCGGCTCGTCGAACAGCAGGACGAGCGGGTTCATCGCCATGGCGCGGGCGATCCCGACACGCTGCTGCTGGCCCCCGGACAGCTGGTGGGGGTACAGCCCGGCTTTATCGGCAAGTCCGACCTTGGCGAGCAGTTCCTGCGCCCTGTCCCGCGCTTCGGCGGCTCGCTTCCCCTGCACCGTGACGGGCCCCTCCATGACATTGGCCAGCGCGGTCATGTGGGGGAACAGCTCGTACGACTGGAACACCATGCCCGTCTGCCTGCGCAAGGTCAGGATGTCCTGGGAGGACGGCTTCCTGCCGCCGGTAAAATCCAGCCCGGCATCGCCGATCCGAAGCGATCCGGCGTCCGGCACTTCCAGGAGATTGATGCAGCGGAGGAGCGTTGTTTTGCCGGAGCCCGACGGCCCGATGACGACGACAGTCTCGCCGCGGGCGACGTTCAGGCTGATGCCGCGAAGCACTTCCTGGGACTGAAACTGTTTTTTCAGGTGGGAGAGTTCGATCATAAGAGCCTCCTATCTGGCGGCGTAACGGTCGAAGCGCCGTTCCAGCAGCCGCTGGGCATACGTGAGTACCGTGCTGAACAGCAAATACAGAAGAGCCGCCTCGCAGTAGAACAGCATGGGCTCGTAATACACCGCCGTCCTCTGCTGGGCAATCTGGAACAGCTCCGTCAGCGTAATCGTAGCCGCAAGGGACGAGTCCTTCACCAGAGAGATGAAGGAATTGGACAACGGGGGGACCGAAACCCTTGCGGCCTGGGGCAGAACAATCCGGCGCAGAGCCTGCCTGCGGGTCATCCCGATGGAATAGGCGGCCTCCCACTGTCCCCGTGAAATGGACAAAATGGCGGCGCGGATGATTTCGGAGTTATAGGCGCCCACACTCAGCGTAAAAGCCAGCACAGCGGCCGGGAACGCATCAATGGTCCAGCCCAGGCTGGGCAGGCCGTAATAGATGATGAACAACTGCACGAGAAGCGGGGTCCCCCGGATGATCCAGACATAAAAAGCGGCGATACCCGCCAAGAGCCTCCAGCGCGAAAGTCTCGCCAAGGCTGTCGCGAACGCGAGGGCCAGACCGAGCGCAAAGGAGATCAGCGTCAAGGTGACCGTGTACTGCAGTCCCGCTTTCAGCATCGGCCAAAGCGATTCCATAAAAATTTGAAGCAGCCGTTCGCTGCGCTCGGACATACGTATTTCAACCCCGTTTCGTCATGTGCTTGTTACTTGGACACGTCCGTTCCGAACCATTTGTTCGAAATGTTCAGGTAGGTGCCGTCCTGTTTCATGGAAGCCAGCGCTTCGTTGACGGCTTTAACCAGATCATTGTTGTTTTTGTTAAAAAGGAAAGCGCTCTGGGACGCTTCCGTCGTTTCCGCGACGACCTTGATCGGCGCATCGGGCTTCTGCTTTTTGAAATCGAGGTAGGACAGGTTATCGTTGATGGTCGCATCGATACGTTTGGAAACAAGGAGCTCGATCGCCTGGTTGAACCCTTCGATCGTGACGATTTCCGCGCCGTTCTTCTTGGCGATATCCGCGAGGTTGCTGGTGAGCGACTGCCCGGATTTTTTGCCTTTCAGGTCGGCGAGTTTCGTAATGTCCTTGTTGTCTTCGCGCACGATAAGAACCGCTTTGGAGACGATGTACGGATCGGAGAAATCGTACTTTTCTTTGCGGTCCTCGCGGATGGACACCTCGTTGGCTACCAGGTCGAAGCGCTTGGCATCCAGCCCGGCGAGCATGCCGTTCCAGTTCGTTTCCTGAAACTCCGCCTGGACGCCGAGTCTTTTGGCCACTTCTTCCGCGAGTTCCACGTCGAATCCCGTCAGTTTGCCGGATTTATCGTGGAACGTGAAAGGAGCGTAGGTCCCTTCCGTGCCGATGCGGATTTTTCCGGCGGATTTGACCGCGTCCAGTGTGCCCGCTCCTGCGGAAGGAGTGGCGGCGCCGGGCGAGGGCGAAGGAGACGGCGCGGGGGTAGCGGTTTTGCCGCACCCGCCGAGCAGCAGGGTACAGGCGAATACGGCGGTCAGAGCGATGCCGCCTTTGCGGAAAGATTTCATTTGTCTATGCCTCCAGTAACTTGTTATATTTTGTATAGGTTTCCTTAACCACTCGGAATTATGAATGAGATTCCCAAAAGTTTTCGTCACGGAGGTTGCATCATGAAAGGGCTCAAGCCGTTATTTTTCGTTACGGACATCGGATTTATCGTGTATTGGCTGGTTACGTTTTTCCATCTGCTCCCGGACAGCGCGTTGTTCAAAGATTACGACAATCCCGTTATCGTCGCCTGGAACTGGTCCTTCTTTCCCTTGGATCTTCTTATTTCGTTTACGGGGCTGCTCAGTATCTATCTTCAGAGGAACAAAAGGGCGGCATGGCGAAGCTGGGCGCTCGTTTCCCTGGTCCTGACCTTCTGCTCGGGTCTGCAGGCGATCGCATTCTGGGGATTCAGCGGCGATTTCGACGCGGCCTGGTGGGCCTTCAACTTGTATTTAATGATCTATCCGCTGTTCTTCTTGCGTCACTTTATTGCGCGGGAGCCGTCTTCGGCGTAAGGATGCAAGGGAACAAGCGGACAAGGCAAAGCCCCCGGTTTTACGCCGGAGGGCTTTTTTGCTGTCGATAGAAGATTATCTAATGGGTTATCATCGGCGGCCGAAGCTTCTGGAAGCGTCCCAGGCTGTGCTTGCGGATGCCGGCGTGCAGATGAAGTGGCCGGAGGTTCATGCGGTATAGCGGCCCGGTCCGGGCAGGGAGAAGAACGGAGGTCGCCGTTGTGCACCCGTTGCTCTCCTGCGAGGGATATGAGCGGGGAGCGGGAACATAGGACATGAGCGTGGACAGTTCCTGCGTGACAGAAGCGGGAAGGCTGCCAAAGAGCAAGAGCAAGAGTAAGAGTAAGAGATTCAACCGAGAAAAGGCGTTGTTCCCTCGATTGCTGCGCATATTTAGACCGCTTAGAGATGGTTGTCTCTAAATTCATGCATCCAAGCAGGAGAAGCGCAGCGGCAAGTAAATAGACAAAGCGATCAAAAATTTTTAAAAATATTTTGATATCTATAGAATTTATACCTGTGAATAGTCTTTTTCGGCTCCCTTAAGATGACCTTCCCGCGCATCTGATTTAGAGACAAATTATCGTATTTATAAGACGATTTAAAGACCTTGTCTTTATATAATCCGGCATGAAATACTGGAACTATCTTGGGAGCAGAAAGGGAGACCTATATGAATACCGTACAAGAACTGGAAGCGAAACTGGCGCAGCCCTCTGAGGCGCTTATCGACGATATGGCCAATCTGGAGGGAGATATTATGCTCCTCGGGATCGGGGGTAAGATGGGACCGAGCCTGGCGAGGCTGGCGATGAACGCCATCAAAGAAGCGGGCGTGGACAAAAAAGTATACGGGGCTTCCCGGTTCTCATCCGGCGGTTTGCGGGAAGAGCTTGAGGGAGACGGGGTCAAGACGTTTGCAGTGGATCTTCTTGACGACGAACAGCTCCGGGGACTGCCGGACGTGAAAAATATCATCTACATGGCGGGAAACAAATTCGGAACGACAGGCAACGAGCATTTTACGTGGGCGATGAATTCGTATTTGCCGGGACGCGTAGCCGAGAAGTACCGGGATTCGAGAATCGTCGTGTTTTCAACGGGGAACGTTTATCCGATTACACCGGTTCACCAAGGGGGAGCCACGGAGAGCACACCGCCCGCATCCGTCGGGGAATACGGACAGTCCAGCCTGGGGCGGGAGCGGGTGTTCACGTACTTTTCGCACAAATATAACATTCCGATGGCGATCTACCGGTTGAATTACGCCATTGATATGCGCTATGGAGTGCTGCTCGAAATCGCCAAATCCGTCAAAGCGGGCAAGCCGATCGACATTACGATGGGGCACGCGAACGTGATCTGGCAGGGAGACGCGAACGAAATCGCCATCCGCTGTCTGAATCATTGCAGCACGCCGCCTGCGGTGTTTAACGTCACGGGGCCTGAGACGCTTTCGCTGCGCTGGGTCGCTAATGAATTCGGCAGCAGGCTCGGAGTCGAGCCGATCTTCGAAGGAAGCGAGTCCGATACGGCGCTGCTGA
The DNA here is from genome assembly GCF_058269095.1 of Paenibacillus sp. JNUCC 35. NCBI lineage: Bacteria > Bacillati > Bacillota > Bacilli > Caryophanales > Paenibacillaceae > Paenibacillus > Paenibacillus sp. JNUCC 35. Next base: position 1,746,390 of record NZ_CM177771.1, read on the forward strand.
GCAATTCATCGAAGGCAAGCCAGACGTTCGGCTACCCGAAAGTGTCCGTTCTGCAAATGATCGACTGGATTGCGGAGTGGGTGGAGGCGGACGGCCATACGTGGAACAAACCGACCCATTTCCAGGAGAGAGAGGGGAAATTCTGATCATGGCAGCCCGTAAAAACTTAAGTCCCGACATGCTGGCCGCGCTGCATGACGGCGTGGCGATTCCGGCCCATCCTCTCGCGCTCGACGAGAACAGGCAGTTTGATGAAAAGCGTCAGCGGGCGCTGACCCGCTACTATATCGCATCGGGAGCGGGCGGGATCGCCATCGGCGTCCACTCCACCCAGTTCGAGATCCGCGACGAGGAGGTCGGACTGCTGGAGCCGGTTTTGCGCCTTGCGGCCGAGGAAGTGGAGAAAGCGGATCTCCGGCGTCCTTTTTTCAAAATCGCGGGAATCTGCGGCCCCACTGAGCAGGCGGTCCGGGAAGCGGAGCTGGCCGTAAAGCTAGGCTATGATATCGGATTACTGAGCATGGGCGGCTTAACAGGGTACGACGAAGCTCAAATTCTGGAGCGGACCCGCGCTGTCGCCGAGCTTATTCCGGTGTTCGGATTTTACCTCCAGCCTTCGGTCGGCGGACGGATTTTCAGCTACGATTTCTGGAGGCAGTTCGCGGACATTCCGGGCGTCGTGGCGATCAAAATGGCGCCGTTCAACCGCTACCAGACGATTGACGTCGTCCGGGCCGTCTGCTGCTCGGAGCGCAGGGACGAGATTGCGCTCTATACGGGCAACGACGACAACATTGTCACGGATTTGCTGACGACTTACCGGTTTCAGGTGAACGGACAGACGGTAGAGAAAAAAATCGTCGGCGGCTTGCTGGGGCACTGGGCCGTCTGGACGCATAAAGCGGTGGAGCTGCTGGAAGCGGTCAAAAAAATCAGAGACAACCGCGATATTCCGGCGGAATGGCTGACTCGGAACCTTGAGGTGACGGACGCGAACGCGGCGTTTTTCGATCCCGCGCATCATTTCGAAGGCTGCATTCCGGGCATCCACGAGGTGCTGCGCAGGCAGGGCCTTCTACAGGGCCGCTGGTGCCTCAACCCGAGCGAAGAGCTCTCTCCGGGACAAATGGAGGAAATCGACCGCGTTTACCGGGATTATCCTCATTTGAACGACGACACGTTCGTGAAGGCGCACCTCAGTGAGTGGCTCGTGGACTAATCGGTGGAAGCCGGGAGCGGACAGGCTGCCCGCAGACCAGGCTGCATCCATAGGCCAGGGAAGCCGCCTGTAGAAACGGCAAGATGTGATTCCACTTCCAAACTGCCTTTTAACGACAAGCAATCCTAGTCTATACAGCGGCGTTTATGGAACTCGTGAGTATGCGGGTGCATCCAAGCCAAGTTTCCGCAAGCTGTCTGTTGGCCGTTTTGGCTTATTCCGCCCTTTATTGCGCCGTTCTTCCGGCAGTCTGCCAACAGTTCTGCCAACAGCTAAACCCCGCTTTGAAAAATGTGCGGCCCGTTACAAGATCCGGCAGTTGAATAGAGACGAGAATCGCAATAGAATAAGAATTAGGTGCTGGTCAATTAATTGGCGGGATCAGCCCGGCCGAGCGGAAAGGCGTGTAAACGCTGCCGCCCTGCTAAAATGATTAGGACAGGGAGGAATACTGGGTGCGGTTCAAAGATGTTTTTTCGATTATCGGTCCTTCGATGATCGGCCCATCGAGCTCCCATACGGCCGGAGCCATCCGTCTTGGGCGGGTGGCCAGGCAGCTATTCGGTCAGCAGCCGGACAAAGCCGAGCTGACTTTTTACGGGTCTTTTGCCGATACGTACCGCGGCCACGGGACAGATTTGGCGATTGTCGGCGGCCTGCTGGACTATGAGACGGACAACAGCCGGATTCCGGATTCACTGGAGGATGCGGAAGCGGCGGGGGTCGAAATCGTTTTTCATACGAGCAAAGGGCTGACCGTTCATCCGAATACAGCGAAAATCGTTCTCTATGCCGGCGGCCAGGAAATGAGCATGGTCGGCGCATCGATAGGCGGAGGCAATATCGAAATTCTAGGGATTAACCAATTCGACCTCAAGTTCACGGGAGAATTCCCGACGCTGGTCGTTTCTCATCATGACCGGCCCGGAATGATCGCCGACATTACCGCTATTTTGCAGAAACACAAGGTCAATATCGGGTATATGGATCTGGACCGTAAAGGCCGCAACGGCGACGCCATGACGGTGATTGAAGCGGATTCCGTGATTACGGATGACCTGATCGGGGAGATTTTGCAGCTGAGCGAGGTAGACGGAGTGAAGATCGTGGATCTGAAGGAAAGAGGGCAATCATGAGATTTCGGACGCTTAAAGAACTGGCGGATATTTGCACGGCCGAGAACAAATCGATTTCCGAGTTTATGCTGGAGGAACAGGCGAAGGAGTCCGGCCGCAGCACGGAGCAGGAATTCGGGAAAATGGCCGATTACTACAAGATCATGAAGGAAGCGGTGCAAAAAGGACTCACCGAGGACACGACGTCCCGCAGCGGACTGACCGGCATGGACGCCCAGCGCGTCATGAGCTATATGTCCGGCTCCGTTCCGTCCGTGGGCGAGGAAGCGTGCCGGGCAATGGCCTACGCGCTTGCGGTGTCCGAAGTGAACGCGTCCATGGGCCGCATCATCGCGACACCGACCGCAGGCTCCTGCGGCATCATCCCCGGCGTGTTCGTCAGCGCCCAGCAGCGGTTCGGCTGGGATGACGACCACCTCGTGACGGGCCTGTTCAGCGCCGGCGCCATCGGCTACATCATCGCGAACAACTCGTTCGTGTCCGGCGCCGAGGGAGGCTGCCAGGCCGAGGTCGGTTCCGCCATCGGCATGGCGGCCGGCGCTATGGTCGAGCTGCGCGGCGGAACGCCCGCGCAGGCGGTGCACGCCGTCGGCCTGGCGCTGAAAAACACGCTCGGGCTCATCTGCGATCCCGTCGGCGGCCTCGTGGAGATTCCGTGCATCGTCCGCAACGGCTTCGGCGCCGTCAATGCGCTGGCCGCCGCGGACATGGCCCTTGCGGGCGTGCGCAGCGCGATTCCGTCCGACGAAGTCATCCAGGTGATGTACGAGGCCGGATCCGCTATGCCCGAGAAGTACAGGGAAACGGCCAAGGGCGGTTTGGCCCAAACGCCGACGGGCAAAAAAATGATGCAGGAGCTGAAGCTCAGCCGCAAACGTACTTAGAGGTTGTGAGCCGGGCGTAAGTCCTGTTTCAATACATGCTCGTCTAGGGCATGGAGCCGTCTCTGCCTACAAGGAATGAAAGCAGTACACTTCGCGCATGGCGGACCACTGTAATGCAGGGTCTCATCGTGCGCTGGAAAGCTTGCATGGTGCAACACAGACGCGTCCGGACTGCCGGGCGTGTCTTTTTTTGCGGATGGGAGTTGGGCAAAGCAGAGGAAGTCTTGGAACGGACGAAGCGTGCTTAACCATTGTCCAGGACTTCTCACCGCGGTACCGCGCAGCTCCGGGCGCGTCGTGTGGCGCCGCATGACGGCGGTCACGCAGACCGGAACTGCGTGCGATGCGCCGCAGTACACAGCAGGCTTGTTTTAAAGGGAGAAAGGAGATCGGTCGCCCACTGAAGAATTTTTATACATACAACCAAGCTGGGAGGCTGAAACGTTATGGAATTTACCCTGGACCGTTTTCATGGCTGCCTGGCCGGCCTCGCCGCGGGCGATGCGCTGGGGACGGCGGTGGAATTCAGCAGACCGGGAACGTTCGAGCCCCTTCGCGATATGGTCGGCGGCGGTGTTTTTGGTCTGCGGCCGGGCCAGTGGACCGACGATACGTCGATGGCGCTTTGTCTGGCCGAAAGCCTGCTGGAAACGGGCGGCTTCGATCCCGCCGATCAGATGAACCGCTACGTAAGCTGGTTCAGAGAGGGATACATGAGCAGCACGGGCACGTGCTTCGACATCGGAAACGCGACGCGGGAAGCGCTGCTGCTCTTCGAGCGTACCGGAGAGCCTTTCAGCGGCTCGAGCGACCCGTTTTCCGCGGGCAACGGCTCCATTATGAGGCTGGCTCCCGTGCCGATGTTCTATGCCGCCGATCCGGCAGCGGCCGTCCGCTTCGCGGTGCAGAGCTCCCGCACGACGCACGGCACGGCGGAGTGCCTGCAGGCCAGCGGGCTGCTCGCCTGCTATCTCCTCGCGGGCCTGCGCGGCTGGAGCAAAACGGAGCTCCTTGCGCCGGGTGCTTACCGCGATTGGATGGCGGCGGCCGAGCTGGAGCTGTCCGGCGGGCTCGCCGAGATCCTCGGCGGCTCTTACCGGCATAAGGAGCCGCCTGCGATCAAAGGCTCCGGCTATGTCGTCCAGTCGCTGGAAGCCGCTTTGTGGGCTTTCGACAAGTCCTCAAACTTCGAGGACGGGGCCCTGCTGGCCGCCAATCTGGGCGACGACGCCGACACGACGGGAGCCGTTTACGGGCAGATTGCCGGGGCTTACTACGGCTATGACGGCATACCGGAATCGTGGCGGGAGAAGCTGGCGATGCGCGGGAAGATCGAGGAGACGGCGCGGAAACTGCACGGTTTGCAGCGTGCTTAACGCTTGTTTAATAATGTGTGTTGTCAGAATTAATGCGAATTTTTTCAAAGTTTCAGAAAATTCAATATTGGCATTATGACCTTTATTATTTTCGTGGAACCTGGTTCGGGTGACATCTCATGATGGAGAGACAATTGGAACAACACTTACAACAATCTGACACGATGCCTATATTGTTTGTTGGATCGGGCCTGTCAAGAAGGTATTTGGGGTCTGAGGATTGGACGGGGGCGAATATGACGAAAAAGACAGTTTAAACGATGTTTCCACTAAATATAAAGGTGGTATAAAGGAAAATGGTGATGATAGAACAATATGGACACTAAAAAAAATATTGAAAATATCAGCCTATTAAAAGAGAAAATGTCTGATTGGCGTAAATTGAGTGATGAAGAGCTGCTTCTTGCTGTAAAAGAGTTTGAGAAAACGCCCAGGTTAGAGGTCTCAATTTATTATCAAGATTTATTTAATGATCCGAAGTTTTCTAAAACCCTTCTTGATATCTATAATAAGCATAAGGATAATACTAAACTTGTAGTTCTGCTTGTTTCAGCAATTGGGAATATGATTCAGAGATATGATCTTCCGGAAACTAAGGAAATTTACGAATTCATGCTGGAAAATTCTAATAAAAGTAACATAGGACCTTATGTCGCAATATTCCTGCCTAGATTGAATCATTTTGAAAATTATGATAAAAAGTGGGAATATTTTATGGATATTAAAAAAATGTCACCCAAAAAGGTAGCCGAAAGTTCTTTTGAAACTATAATGAATTTGTATTTAGAAAAAATTCCGGAACAATATAAAAATGAGGCCATAGAATATTTTAATAAAAAAGTAGAAGAGTCTAACAATGAATACGGTAAACAATACTATCAGGATATCATTAATAAAATCAAGAGTTAATTAGGGTTTGCTGAATGCTCGAAAAACCACTAAAAACCACTAAAAACCACTAAAAACCGCGTTACAACAAGGGATTTAAAAGAGACGCTCAGTTTTTCAACTCCTATGAGGAAGTGTTTTAAAATGAAAATATTCAGTACGGCACCAGAAGGAAATGAATTGGCACAATATGTTGGAGTAGATTATATTAAGTTTTCTATTTCGACAATTGAGAGCGTAACTGATTGGATGAAAAAAAATGATAATATTGCTCAACCACTTCTGGCAAATATCGATTTATTGTTAATGATTTCTCATAAATATACTACAGATGCTAATTTGTTGTTAGAAAAAAGAAAAATACAAGAATGGAAACAGGTTTTTAATGATTGGTTTGCACGTTGTGAAAGCAAAATACCTGCTAAATATAGAGAGGGTATAAAAGAAAAGGGTAATGAACTTTTCAAGGAGTTAGAACAATATGGACACTAATAATTTTGAAGAAACTATTAAACCCTTCTTCTGGGTAGCCCATGAAAGTAGTTTTTCTGTATGTTTGAACGCAGGAAGTTATAAACCGGAAATTTTTGAAACAAGAGAAGATGAAGGCTTTGAGGGAAATGGTTATGATTGGGGATCTTTAGCACAAGTTTTTTTAGATGAAAGAAAACCGCATCTGGCAGAAGATATCAGATTTGATCCTGAAGCAGGAATGTTTTGTGCATATTCTTCAAATCCTGAAAGCTTAAAAGAATTTATTGTAGACTTTAAAAAAGCCTGTGAAGATGATGCTGTAATAAAGGATTTATTTTCAAGAGCAGAATTGGATTAATTCTTATCTAAAATTAAGGGGCCCTAATTTCTCAATAAATATGACACCACACATTATAAGTAAGCGGCTTCGGGAGAACTTGGAGCGTCACACCGATATCCATCGAAGCGATAAGCTGAGAAAAGAAGCCGTCAGCGGCTTCTTTTTTATTTTCCCGCGGGCGGAAAGTGCAGCGGAAAAGTGCAAAATTTTTCCTCTAAAACGAACCGGATTCTGCTATACTAAAAGTCTTGAAACTACACGGGAGGCTGTATCTTTTTATGTGGAATTCGATTGGCATGTTAAGTTTACTCGGTTGTGTCGCTTTGTTCGTATGGGCCGTTGTCGCCGTTATCCGGAAAAACGGAAAAGCCAAAAATATTTTTATGGGGTCCGGGGCCTGTTTCGTGCTGATGATCGTGGGCGCGGTAAATGCGGGACCCGAGAAGCCTCTGAACGTGCCGGTGTCAACGCCTGCCGGTGCCAAAGCGCCGTCTGCGGACCAGACCTCCGTTGTCGCGCCTGAGCAGGGGACGCAGCAGGGCGGGGCATCTGCCGACGAAAACCGGGAAGACGATGCCGATACGGACACCACGATCATCGTACCGTATAAGTCGGCTAAGCCGACCGTGACGCCGAGACCAACCTTGACACCCAAGCCGACGGCAAAAATATCGCCTTCACCGTCCGCTTCCCCGACGGTTAAACCCGCGGCAACGAACACGTCAAAACCGACGGCGTCGCCAACGGCAAAACCGGGAACCACGCTGTCGCCCAAGCCGACCGCATCTCCATCGCCTAAGCCTGCTGCTTCGGCTTCCCCGAAACCGACTACAGCGCCCAAGCCGACACCACGACCGGAAACCGCCAAGCCGACTCCGACGCCGGCGGCTAAACCGTCTACACCTTCGCCGCCTTCCACGCCGAAACCGACTCCGAAAACGTCGAAGGGATGAGGGCGGGAGTTCTCTCTTTTATAGAGGGAGTTTTTAATCTGTTTTTCGTATGAATGATCGGTAATACTGGGTGTTTTTTGAACTATCGTTTCCCATTTGCACAGTGGTATAATTATCGATAGTACAAATCTAATAGAGTGGGGCGGTAATTAGAATGGAAACTGGCGATAAAGTAACAATAACGGTAGAAGCCACAGTTCATGCTCCCGTTGAAAAAGTGTGGGAATATTGGACAGAACCACAGCATATAACGAAATGGTCTTTTGCTTCTGATGACTGGCATGCCCCGAAAGCCGAAAATGATTTAAGGGTTGGCGGAAAATTTCTCACAAGAATGGAAGCGAAAGATGGAAGTTTTGGATTTGAATTTGGTGGAGAATATGATGAAGTCAGAATAAATGAATTGATTTCTTACACTCTCGGAGACGGAAGAAAGGTTACGATCACGTTTATTGATCAAGAAAACAACACCAAGGTAATTGAAGCTTTTGAAGCGGAAGCCGCCAATTCCATTGAGATGCAGAAAGCAGGATGGCAGGCGATTTTAGATAATTTTAAAAAATATAGTGAATCCTTTTAAAGAAATTCGGACTAGAGGTTGACCATATAGTTTCGCCAAAGCGAGAGCCGGATCACAGCTCGAAGTTAGATCGCGATGGCGACGGAGTCGCTTGTGAGAGATAGAAGAAAGGGGCCTCAGCAGAGGGCCCCTTTCTTTAATACTTTGTATTATGAATCGAGCTCGCTCTCTTCTTCTGTACCCTTCCTAATAAGGGTATCAAAAAATTGAGTTTCCGTTAGTTTACCGTTATAAAAAGCACGAGCACTCTCTGTAGTTCCTCCTATGGATTCACTGGCAACATCAGTAAAAATAAAGTTAGTAGTCCTCAGTTTGATAGCTTGCTTCGCTATTTCCTTGATTGCTTCATTATATTCATCTTCGTTTACCAGAAAGAATGCACGGTCATAGATGGCAAAGAAGTTTGATTGACCGGCTCCATCAGTATGATAGCTGACAGAATGAATATCGTATTTCTTTAAATATTTGGCTACCTCATCCAGGCTTTTAAAAGTCGGTGATGCTTCAATTTCCGCCGTATAAGTATTCTGATCCCACTTCACTTCTGCTCCCAGCGCCTCTGAAACGGCTCTCACAGGCAGCATAGTGGTCCCGTCCAAGTTGATTCCTGGTACTTCGCTATTGACGTCATTGCCGTTAACCGTGACCTTGACGATGGCATTTCCTTTGTAAACTCCATTGATGCTTGATGCAGATACGACCCCTGCGAACACACTAAACGCAGCGACAAGCATGATAATTTTCTTTTTCATCTTATGTCTCCATTCTAAATATAGGTACAAACCCCATTTAAGCATATTTTTCCAGTGTGGGAAATGGTGTTATTTTGTCGAATAATCGGTATGTCGGTTCATACCGCTAAATAGTTAATAAGTACTGCTTTCCTTATGGCGCGAGCTTTGAAAATGAACATTTTCTAACTCGAAAGATTATTCGGGAGTTCGGTATTATACGGATGACAAAACGAACCTCCAGCTAGCTGTATAAAGAACGAGATACTACTGACAGTAATGTAGCGTAAGAAATTTACATAAAAACAAAAAGGCCCTCGTGGGTCTTTTTGTTTTTGGGTTGTATAAAGCGGACTCTCCTTTACTTAGATGTACATACTGTATCCAGGATATGTAAGTGAGAAGCTGTTCTCATTTCTTGCGAATAAAAGCTTAAGAATACACAAAATGTGACTATAAATAGAGGACTTGGTCTCTATCCAGAGAAATTTTTACATGGTAATATTATCCTATAACAAGTTGGTGTAAAAATGAGTACGGAAGTGGACATAAGGAATGCTTGGAATGAGCTTGATGATTACCTAACTGAGTTCCCCGAGCGTATTGATCTAGTCTCTGAGATTTTTAAAAATTATGTGTTAATCAATGATACTGAAAGAAGCTTTGGTATTATCTTTAACGATATTACCGGACTGGACTTCGGATATTCATTAGAAATGGCTGTAGCTCTAAAAGATCTTTCTTTTGAGATTTTTGGGGACGTTGAATATAAATATGAACAGTATTTTAGGTTCATAATAGGAATGTATAGTGGTTACTTGTTAAATTTAGCAAACAGCTATACAGATCCTTATTCAATTTCGTCGATTTATGAGATTCGAAACATGATCAGATTTAGCAGAAATGATAAAACAAATTTTGATGTTAGCCTGACAACTAGTACATTATTTTTTACTATGTATCGGATGTCCGGAATTCTTTCTAATACTTTGATTGATGAGTCAAATGCTCGTGGAATCGTTAATTTTTGCGATGATATGATTCGTTCATTTCAAGAAATAAAGGAACAAACTAACAATTACATTCTAAATGACTCTCAAGAGGAACCAATCAATGAGTAGTGATTCGGTACAAATAGAAGCAAGGGCTGAAGCTATTAAAAATTTGAGGATTTTAAGAAAAAATAGCGTTAAAAATAATATAAATGATGCAGATGATCCTTTTAATGCAGTTCTATTAAGACAGCAGGGCAATATACAATCAGTCAATATGGGACATCTAGGCCAGATTGATTTATCAACCATCTATGAATATAAAACCGCGATTAACGAACTCAGATCTGCAATAGATCAAATGGTATCCTATATAGAAGGTGGTGGTCGTATGGACGACATTAAGAAATTGTCTGATACTGTACATGACATAGATAGGCGTTTAGTTAAGACAGAAACTAATATAGATTCTATTGTAAGTACTTTAAGTCGCTTGGAAGCCAAGATAGATGCCTTGCCGTCAAAGGATTATGTTGGTAAGCTTGTTACAGATATTAACGTATCTATTGAAGGTAATAAGACGTTAATTGAGGGGAACAAGACTTTAATTGAAGGAACCAAGACTTTAATCGAAAAAAAACACTCGAAAATAATTACGTGGGTAGTGGGCACGGGGTTTGTTGCAGTTGGTGCAATATTTACAATAATGAAATATTTCAGGTAAAAAAGACCCTCATAAAGAGGGTCTTTTTTATTAATACTCTGTATTATGGATTAAATAGGTGAGGGTGCTGAAATTTCAGCAGACCTCATCGTTCGTTAGGTCATTAACTAAAGTCATTTAAAATGACAGCAGCTTTATAATTCTGAATTAGGTTGTACATCTCTCCACTACGTTGATTCAACTTGGAACTAATTGTCTGTACCGAATCAAATCCTAGTTTCAACTTTGATTGGAAGGTAAGATAATCGTTATAGTTCTTTCCCATAGCATACTTCTCCAATGATGCATATGCTGACTTATAACTATCCAATGAATCTCTAAGGTCGTTGACATACACTTGCAAATCATGAACATCTAAACCGTAATTTGAAGCATCTTTTATTAGGTTACTAATGGGATCAATTGCTTTGTTATAAGAGTCGAAAACCTAATGCATCTACGGTCGCTCCATTGGATTCCGAACAAAACTCTGCCAACAGACAAGGAAGGCAATGAGTTCACCTTTTTGTCGCTGTTCATCCTTTTGAAACCTCCCCTCACCAATTCCGCCCGTACAGGCACAATTAGGCACCTGCCCTCATACAATGAGAAGACCGCAGCCGTTAATCCATGGTTGGTACGGGAATTGGAGCAGGAGGTGTCCTCTTTGCCAGGATTGTTTAGCGCCATTGCTTTTTTCATCAAAGAACTGACACTGCTGGTATCGTACGTCAAGAACAACGCGTTCCCGCAGCCCCTCACCGAGGCGGAAGAAAGCAAGTATCTGCAAAAAATGGCGGAAGGCGATGCCCATGCCCGCAATTTGCTCATCGAACATAATCTTCGGCTTGTTGCACATATCGTCAAGAAGTTTGACAACACCGGCGAGGATCTGGAAGACCTCATTTCGATCGGAACGATCGGCCTCATCAAAGCGATCGAGAGCTTTTCCCCGACCAAAGGGACCAAGCTGGCGACTTTCGCGGCGCGCTGTATAGAGAATGAAATCCTGATGCACCTTCGTTCTCTGAAAAAGACCCGGAAAGACGTTTCTCTACATGATCCGATAGGAACCGACAAAGAGGGAAACGAAATCACATTGATCGATATCCTGGGTACGGAAGCGGATGACGTCGTCGACAAGGTGCAGCTGAAGATCGAGAAAAGCAAGATTTACCGCAACCTCGATATTTTGGACGAACGCGAAAAAGAAGTGGTGGTCGGACGTTTCGGACTGGAGCACGGCGGTGAAGAGCGGACCCAGCGGGAAATCGCGAAGGAACTGGGAATTTCACGGAGCTATGTTTCACGCATCGAGAAACGCGCGCTGATGAAGCTGTATCACGAGTTTTACAAAGCAAAGCGGTGAGCTGGATTTAGCTGTACAGAACTAACCCCTCTTTTTGAGGGATTTTTTTATTTTTAGCTTGTGATACATGTAGCACATGTTGTACTATATAAGAAAAGAGGTTGGGAGGCGTTCTAGATTGACTACTTTAGGAGAAGTACTAAAAAATCTTCGTGGTAAAGAAAGCTTGAGAGAGGTTTCGCAGCGTGCCGGTGTCAGTCACAGTTATTTGCGCTATGTTGAGAAAGGGGTCGATCCTAGAACCGGCGCCGCATTGAAGCCTTCTCCGGAAACGTTAAAGCGTCTGGCCAAAGCCTACAATTATCCCTATCAGCAGCTGATGAATATGGCGGGGTACTCGGGTACGGAAACCGGTGAGGCAGAAACGAACTACCTCTACCTGTTTGAGCAAGAAACGCTGGAGCGTTTTGATGAACTGAGCGAAGGAGATAAGCTGTTTATCGTCTCGCAGTTCGAAAGTTCCGTAAAATACTTTTACAACTGCAATCTTGCTTCAAAAGAAACAGCTTCCGATGACACTTCGGTGGAACGTTCATAAATCATCTGTCTACTACATAAGATCATCACCATAAGATCATCACCGAGCCTGCGTTCCATACGATACCTTGAAAGACCTCGCATGAGGTCTTTTTTTTCTTTAGCATTTTCGACAAAATAACCCCATATTCAATGGTTGCAAAATATGCTTGAATGAACGGGGAAGTAAATTTAAGGAAAAGAGCGGATCGGAATATGGAACCTTTTGTCAGAGATTTAAATCAAAACGGAAAAGAGGTTTATGAGGACGAGTATACGCGACCGGGGATATCGGGATTTGGCGGTTGGTTAATTGTGTTTTCGATCGGGTTAATCCTTACGTTTATCTACGCCGTTTATAGCTTGGTCGATTATGTATGGCCCATGGTTGAGTCAGGGGAAGCTGCCGCTTATTTCAGCGACTACCCGGCTGTGGGCGCGGCTATTTTGGTGGAGACGCTCTCCCATCTGTTTTATGTGGTATTTCCGGTCGTTCTGGGTTATTTATGCTACAAACGCAAACGGCTTTTTAAAACGATGTCCATCGCTTACTTGCTGCTGAGCCTGGCGCTTTCCGCAATTTCTTACCTCGCTTATTCATTCGTCTCCGAATTGGCTCCCGATTTTGTGGATGGGGCCTTCAAAGATTTGATAAGAAACGGGATCACCTGTCTGATTTGGACCTTGTATTTTGTGAAATCGGAACGTGTTAGGAATACGTATGTTGCTTGACGAGAGAAAACTTGGTATGACGGAGCGACATTATGGAATATCAGGAATAGCGGAACTGAATCCGCCTACATATTTTGAATAAACAGGACGGGTGAAGCATGGAAGAAGGGATGTACGGCTGTCCGCTCGTTCAGAAAGCTATTGATGAGGGAGCTTGTTATGAGATCAATTTGGTCGCGGAAAGATATGTAAAGAAGGCTATTCTGGGCATTATTGAAAAACAATATGACATTTGTATAGATGTCAATAAAGCGGATGAGATTTGTCCGGGCTGCATCCACTATCCTTTTGGATAAGGGGACAGGTTTCATCAGACGCGGCCAAAAATTAAAAATTGTCCCCCAACTAAAAACAACCTCTCCGCGGAGAGGTTGTTTCTTTTGGCCTACAAAGAATAGTTCTTTAGAAACAAATTCCTTTAAATGGTTGTCGAATTAAGTGAATTTAATATTAACATTTTGTCTGTTTTTGTCGATGAAATAGGTATCTATTTGGTATACGCCGCTATATGAGGGGGAGCATGATGTTAAAAAGCAAAGCAAAACGGACACGAGGCATACTCGGCAAAATCAATCTAACCGGGTTATTCGCCAAGATCATGCTGATATCGGTTGCTTGTATGACCATTCCGATGTTAATCGCGCTGTGGTTTGCAAGCAGCTCATCGGCCGATTCGCTTGAAGCCGAAGCAAGGCAGTCCATGACGAACATCGTTTCGGAGAAGGTGAACCAGATGGATCTGGCCTTCACCAACTTATCGTTAAGTTCTTCGACGATGGCGAACAATCCTTTTTTGGTCAACACATTCAAGGAAATTAAGAAAACCGGCAACCCGAAATCGGAAAACGCCGCCACGGCATCCGCTTATCTCGGCAAGCTCATCACGGACGCGAACGGCTTGTACGAAAATATTTATGCCGCGTACAACAGCGCGATCGTATCGGATGGCATCGGCGGACAATCCGTCGGCATTGATATCGGCGTGGCCGATCTCGACAAGTCCCTCCTGGAAGGGATGAAGAAAGGTCCCGTCTTGTTCGGCCCCGTTCAATCTCCCGTAACCGGAGGACCGATTATGGCGCTGCTGGCGCATATTCCGGACGGAAGTACGGATGCGATGCCATCCATCGTAGGGACGGCGGTTGATCTGACCAAGCTGTCAGCGAATATTGTCAAGTCCACGGAGGAGGGCAACGTCAAGACGTTTATGATCAATGCGGCAGGAGTTCTCGTCGCTTCCGAAGACGGCAAAGAAGTGCTGAAGTACGATATGACCAAAGCGGAAGGAGACGTACCCGCATTTTTCAAGGAGGTAAGCGCGAACAAGAAGGGAGTCGGGTATTTCACGCTGAACGGTCAGCAGCAGATCGCTTCCTACGCTAAATCGTCCCTGCAGGATATGTTCATTATTTCCTTCAAGCCGGTCGATGAGTACATGCATAATGTTACGGCTCTGCAAAAAGGTCTGGGCATCGTCATCATCGGCAGCATTCTCGTATTTGCGGCCATTCTCGTGCTGCTTTCGTACCGGATTACGACGCCGATTAAAGTGGCGACCGGGCACTTGAAAGTGATCGCGGACGGCGACTTCTCGCATCCGGTTCCGCAAAAATATATGAAGTCGAAGGATGAGACGGGCGTTTTGATGCAGTCCATGCACACGATGCAGGCCTCGATCAGCGATACGATCCGCACCGTTGTGGAAGAGTCGGATAAGCTCGGCAGTTCGGTAACGGCGGTGAGCAGCCATTTGACGGAGCTGAACGGCCAAATCCAGAACGTGTCCGGCACGACCCAGCAAATGGCCGCCGCCATGGAAGAAACGGCCGCATCGACGGAAGAAATGAACCATTCGTCCTCGAGCATCCGCCAGTCCGTCGACCGGATTGCGGACAAAGCGAAACAAGGCGAAGAGGCTTCGAAGGAAGTCAGCAAGCGGGCCGAGGATTTGCGCGAGACCGCTGTCGCATCGTCCGAGCGGGCTGTCGAAATCGGCCGGCAAATGCGGGAGAGCCTGGAGAGCGCCATCGAGCAGTCCAGAGCCGTCGAGCAGATTCAGGTGCTCGCGAGCTCCATTCTGGAGATTACGGCTCAAACCAATCTCCTGGCCCTGAACGCCAATATTGAGGCGGCGAGAGCCGGGGAGGCGGGCAGAGGCTTTGCCGTTGTGGCAGGGGAAATCCGCAAACTGGCCGAGGTATCCGGACACTCCGCGAACCAAATTCGCGAAGTCGTCCAAATCGTCACCTCTTCGGTGCAGAATTTGAAGGCGAACTCCGAAAGCATGCTCACCTTTATTGATACGACCGTCATCAACGATTACAACGCGATGGTCGAAACGGGCCAGCAGTACTACCAGGACGCGGAATTTTACGAAAAATTGCTGGGCGACTTCAACGCGACCGCGCATGAGCTGAGCCGGGCGATCGAGGATATGGCGCTCATGATCAACGAAATTTCGATTGCCAACAACGAGTCTGCCGCCGGAACGGGAAATATTTCGGATCAAGCGAGCGTTGCGATGGACAGTTCGGACAAAGTGCTGAACATCGTGGAAGGAACACGGGAAAGCGCTGAGCAGTTGAAGCAAACGATCTCCAATTTCAAAATATGACGATCCCGCAGAAGCAAAGGCGGAGAAACACGAGCGCTATATCGACGTTCATTACGTTCTGGAAGGGACGGAAACCGTCGGATGGTCGGCAGATGCCGGAGAGAGCGCTGTAACGGAGCACAATCCGGAGCAGGACTATACCCTGTTCGAAGCCCCCGCGGAAGAAGAAAGGTTCCGGCTCATCCCGGGCATGTATGCGGTATTCTTCCCGGAGGACATTCACCGGCCCGGTTTGAGGAGCGGAGACGGGGAACCTGCTTCTCTGATCCGCAAAGCGGTGTTCAAAATCCGTACAACCTTGTTTGAAGAAGCCTGAACGAAAGACTGTGATGAGACATCATTGCAGTCTTTTTTTCGTCTATTTCGTCTAAGGAATGAAAGATTGTTTGGGAGGGAAAAGAAGGAAGCCGCCGCGGGCGGATCGAAAGTAGATACAACCCAATACAGAGAGCAGGTTAACCTGCCGGACTTACGGAGGACAAACGTGTGGACAAAATAGCGATCCTGTCAGACATTCACGGAAACATACCGGCGCTGGAAGCCGTGCTGGAAGATATCCGGCGCAAAGACATTACGAGAATCTTTTGCCTGGGTGACCTGATAGGCAAAGGACCGCATGGCGATCGGGCGGTCGATCTGATCCGCGAGCACTGCGAGGAGGTTGTGAGCGGGAACTGGGACGATTTCATCACCCGGGAAACGGAGATCGAGGATGTGAAGTGGCATCAGAACGTGCTCGGGGAAGAGCGGCTGAAATACTTGGCGGGACTGCCTTTTTCGCTCGAATTTTATATGAGCGGCAAATACGTCCGGCTGTTCCACGCTTCGCCCCGGAGCCTGTACGAGCGCGTGCAGCCGTGGGACGAGCCGGAGAAGCGGCTTTCCCTCTTCGAATCGTCGGATAAATGCCGGGAGCAGATTCCCGCCGATATCGTCGGTTACGGCGATATACATAACGCGTATCTCCAGCATTTGTACGGCAAAGTGCTGTTCAATGTCGGAAGCGTCGGAAATCCACTCGATCTGACCCAGGCTTCCTACGTCGTTCTGGAGGGCAGCTTCGATTCCCGGACGGCGGCCCCTCTTGAAATCCGGTTCGTAAGAGTTCCTTACGATATCGAGCGCTCAGTCGGCCAGGCCGTGGAGTCGGGCATGCCGGCTCTGGATGCTTATATCAAAGAACTTCGTACCGCGAGATACCGGGGCATCAAAGACTAGAGTAGACGGGGGAACCTATGCTCATGGACGATTATCTTTCGCTGAACGCGGTCGTCTGGCTGTTCCTCGCGGCGTTTATGATTCACGATTTCGAAGAAATCATTTTTGTGGAGTCGTGGATGAACAGAAACTACGCGAGGCTCCGGCCGAGAGTCCCGGGACCGGGACAAAAATTGTTCAAGGACATGTCGAACGTGAAATCCTCGCAGTTTGCCGTGGCCGTGTTTGTTGAATTTATTCTTTTTATCCCGGTTACGTATTTGGCTGCCGAGAGGGGAATTTGGGCCTTGTTTATCGGGATCAATGCGCTCCTGTTCGTGCATGTATTTACCCACCTGGGACAGTCGGTCCTGCTGAGATCTTACACACCGGGTGTGGTGACCGCCGTCGCGGTAAGCCTGCCCTACTCGGTTTATTTGTTTTACAGGCTGCTCCGGGACGGAGCGGCAACTTGGCAGGACCTGCTGACCTGTGCGCCGCTGGGGCTGCTTTTGCTGCCAGTCGTGCTGGCCGGGCATAAGCTCGGGAAGAAGGTCGTGCCGGATTAAGAGCGTGAATACGGCTGCAATTAAGCTGCCGCCATCTCAAATCAATGCTAGATCGAATAGGAGGAACGAAAATGAACAGTCCCATCCAAAATAAGATTCTCACCGTCTTTATCCCGGTAAGCGATATTGAACAAGCGGCGAGCTGGTACTGCAAGATACTGGGCCTTCCCGCAGACGGCGAGGTACTGTTCGGCCACTTGTATATCCTGCCGATGCAGGGGGCGGGAATTGTGCTCGACAGTAAAATTTACTCGCCGGAGACGGTATTCAAAGCGCCGGTGGTCCAGTTCGCCACAGACGATATCGAGCGGTCCTATGCATATATGAAAAGCCTTGGCGTCCGGCTGGTCACGGGAATCGAGAACGGGCACTGGTTTAACTTTACGGACCCGGACGGGAATCTGCTTATGGTCTGCAAGTAAACGTTACCGGTACAGATTTCGTCCGGAAAATCGCCGGTTATAGGCGGGGAAGATTAAGGAGAACCGCGACATGAAGAGATGGTCTGGAATCAGGAAAGCGAAAGTGGCGGACGTGTTGTTGGTGCTGACATTTTTGAGCTCTCCTTTTTTGTTTAGAGGACGGTTCGGGATGATGCTTTTTTGCACCGCAGTCGTCCTTCTCCTGATAATCAGGAGGATTGATTTTAGCAAGCGTGTGAGGCTGCGAAAAACGCTGTGGGCGGGCTCGCTGCTGATCGTCCTTTCTTTTGCGGTCGTGGAATCGTTCGTGGTCTCGCAAATGGGCGCCGACGAAGCCGAAACTTCGGGAGCGGACACCGTCGTTATTTTGGGATCAGGCCTGAAAGGATTCGAGGTGTCGCTCACGCTTCAGCAGAGACTGGATGCGGCGCTCGCTTACGTTTCCGGGAAGAAGGACATCACCGTGGTCGTATCGGGCGGTCAAGGACCGGGCGAGAATGTGCCGGAAGCGGTGGCTATGAGGGACTACCTGGTGAAGAAAGGAATCGCGGAAAACCGGATTCTTCTCGAAAGCAGATCGACAAGCACCCGCGAAAATTTGTGGTTTACCAAAGCCGTTTTGAAAGAAAAGGGCATCCACGATCCGAAGATTCTCATTGTCACAAGCGACTATCACATGTACCGGGCCAAGCTGCTGGCGAAACGGGAAGGCTATGAAGCGTACGGCCTTTCGAGCCCGTCACCGGCGCATCTCAAACCGATTAATATGATCAGGGAATACTTCGCCATGATCAAGACATGGGTAAGTTGATTCGGGGAAAGGGGGTGGGATAACAGGTGTTCGAAGTCAAAATAAAGAAGCTCGGTTTACGGCTGGATGAACGTATAGTTGATACGAAACCTTTGTTAAAGTCGATGAAATTCATCGTTGTCACGGAAAAAGGGAATCTTTATACGCTGGATACCGTATCGGATTCCATTGAACGGATTTGTTCCGTCCAGTGCCCGGAAATAAATTTCGAAGAACGCGTGACACTTGCGATTTCCGTTCAAGAGGAATTCATTTCGGTCGTCAATACTTATGGGAAAAGCGGAGTAATTGTGGATATAGCACAAAAAAAGGTCCTCCGTCCGTTCGAGAGAGACGACTATCATTTCGAACAGTCCATATTTCCCGCGGTTTTTCTGGAAGACAACAATCGCACCCTGTTTGTGCATGGTACAAAATGGAACCGGCTGGACATTACGGACATTCATAGCGGAGAATCTGTAGTCCCCAGACCGGATCCTTATTCTGTTACCGATGAAGGCGGCTCTAGTGAAGCGGAGCATCTTCTGGATTATTTTCATGGACAGCTGCTCGTATCGCCTGAGGGCGACTGGATAGCGGATAACGGCTGGATATGGCATCCTACCGGTTCCGTTACCGCGTGGAACGTTAAGAAATGGTTAACGGAAAATGTTTGGGAATCCGAGGACGGGGAAAGCAAAACGACGCTTTGGTGGGGCAAATACGACTGGAACGAGCCTATTTGCTGGATTGGAAAAACAAAAATCGGAATCATCGGGCGTTACGATCCCGACCTGTTGGCGGGAGAGGAAGAAACGCCCCTTTCCGAGGATTTTCTTATAAGAATCCTGGATGTCCGTGACGGGAAGGAGTCGATTTCCTTTAAAATTGCCTTCGGCGATCTGTATTATGATGACTATTTGTACTGCACATCCGCTGAGAGCGGCTTCAGAATTTACGATTCCGGAACGGGAGAGGAATTGTACGTCAATTCGGGCTTATCCGCATCGGCCTATCATCCCGGGGTCAGACAATTTCTGAGTTTGATCGACCGGGAAATCAACGTTTTTACGGTTACGGAACGTCCTGAATAACACTTACGGAGGCGTCAACGAAATGACCTTAACGGGAATAACCCCTATTTTGCGCATGTTCGATGAAAAGAAAGCCAAACAATTTTATGTGGAGTTTCTGGAGTTCACGCTGGATTGGGAACATCGCTTCGAGCCCGGCATGCCTCTGTACATGCAGATTTCCCGGGATGAAATCGTTCTTCAACTCAGCGAACATTACGGAGATTGCAGCCCCGGAGCGGCGCTCCGGATTGCGGTTTCCGGCGTAGAAGATCTGCAGAAGGTGCTGATCGGCAAAAATTATCCCTACGCTAAGCCCGGGATCGAACTGACGCCCTGGAAAACAAAAGAATGCACGGTAACCGACCCCTTCGGGAATAAACTGATTTTCTTCGAATAAGAGAATAGGCTGCGCATTAAAAAACGTCCGGTTGCAGACCGGTCTTTTTTCGGTTAATATTTTACTTACCGGTAGGTAAAATATTAAGCTGGAGGAATTTATTATGATGGTCGTTAAAAAAGAAGCGCGAGTTTCCGGGCTGGACTTGGCCCGGGCTTTATCCATCTTCGGGATGATCGTGGTGAACTACAAGATCGCGATGATGGCGGACGGAAGCGGGCCCTCGTGGCTGGCCGGATTCGCCGGCTTGTTCGAGGGGAGAGCCTCCGCGATATTTGTCGTGCTGGCGGGGATCGGCATTTCCCTCATGACCCGCAGAGCCCGGCGGGGTGACGAGTCCGAGCTGGCGAAGCAGAAACTCGTCCTCCGCAAAAGGTCGGCGTACCTGCTTGCGCTCGGACTGTTTCTGCTGGCATTGGGATGGACGGCGGATATTTTGCACTACTATGCCTTGTTTTTGTTTGCGGCTTCATTCCTGATCCGCTCATCTGACCGCTTCCTTGCGGGTGCGGCCGTTACCGCCGTATTGGCGGGTCAAGGCGCACAGCTCGCGCTGGATTATGGGGCGGGCTGGGATGCCTCTTTTCATGCCTACACGGATTTTTGGACGGTCGGCGGCTTTATCCGGAATCTGTTCTTTAACGGGTTCCATCCCGCGCTTCCGTGGTTTGCTTTTTTTGTGACGGGGATGCTGATCGGCCGTCTGGACCTTACCGATCCGTCTGTGCGCATCAAGCGGGTGACCGTCTCTCTGATCGTGTTCGCCGTAAGCGAACTGATCTCACGGCTTGCGATGAAGCTGAGCTCTTCCGCGATTGGAGAAGAGGGAGCACGCTATCTTTTTGAGACAAAGCCTATGCCGCCCAATTTGCTCTATATGGTTTCCGCGACGAGCACGGCCGTGCTGGTTATCTTTGCGTGCATCTACGTGATGGAGAAAGCGCCCGGACAGCGTATGCTCACCGCTCTTGTCCGAACGGGGCAAATGGCGCTGAGCCACTATATTTTGCACGTCATTGCGGGCCTTGGTCTTCTGGAGGCGCTGGGGGTGCTGGAAAACGGCTCCCTGCCTTTCTCCGTCGCGTATTCTATCGGTTATTTTGCCGCTGCGGTCGGGGCGAGTCTTCTTTGGAGACGCAAATTTACCAGAGGGCCGCTGGAAGCCTTGATGAGAAAGCTGTAAGCGTAGAGCGGACCTTTTATTAGACGAAGGGCGGAATCGAATGTATAATTGTGGAAAAAGGGTTCGGGGAGATGAGCAGGAATGAGTACGTATATCCAGCCGAATTTAGCGACATGCGCGTTATTGACGATCGATACGCAGAACGATTTCAGCCTGCCCGGCGCCCCCGCCGAAATTCCGGGTACGAGCGAGGTGCTGCCCGTTATGGGCCGCCTCCTCGAACAATGCCGGGCCTATGGCATCCCGGTTATCCACGTGATCCGGATTTACGAGCGGGACGGCTCCAATGCGGATCTATGCCGCAAAGAAATGATCGAGGGCGGAGCGGCTATCGCAGCGCCCGGGACTTGGGGCGCGGATCTCGCGGATGCGATAAAACCGCCCCATGCGGAGGAGCTGCGGTTCGAGGCACTGCTCGGCGGAGAGATCCAGGCGATCGGTGAGCGGGAGTGGGTCCTATACAAACCCCGCTGGGGAGCTTTTTACAACACGAAATTGGAAGATTTTCTGAAAGAGCGGGGCATCGACACCCTTATTTTTACGGGCTGTAATTTCCCGAACTGTCCCAGGACGAGCATGTACGAGGCAAGCGAGCGCGACTTTAAAGCGATCATGGTGGAAGATGCCGTTTCCGGCGTATACGAGAAGGGGAAGGAAGAAATCGGAAATATCGGAATTTCGATTTATGATTCGGCTTCTTTAATCAGGGACATCGGCCAAACTTTCGCGCATATTGCGGACCGTCCGTCGTCTGATCGGGCATCCTCTTCCGCTTCCTGAAAAGGCTCAGCTTTCGATGAATCCGGGGTGCGTCCTTCCAGGTCCGCCGGGTCAGTTTCTTTGAATACATAACGGTAAAAGGTGGCGAGCTTCAGGGCCATCTGCACGATTTTTGGAAGAAATAATTCTGTTTTATATATATTAATCTGAATTTTTTCCATAAGGAGGTATAGGAATGAAAATCGCATTTATCGTGTTTGACGGAATCACGTTTCTGGACTTTATCGGCTTCTACGATGTCGTCAACCGGCTCCGCCTATTCGATAAGACGAAAGGAACGACCTGGGATATTTGTGCGCTTGCGCCCGAGGTAAAGGACGAGCAAGGCTTGACGATCCGCGCCGGCAAAATAAAACCGGACCTGTCGGACTATGATCTGCTGTTTGTTCCGGGCGGTCTCGGGACGAGAAAGCTCAGGTTCCGAACGGAGTTCGTGGATTGGCTGAGGCAGGGACTGGAAGTCAAGCACGTGGTTTCGGTCTGCACGGGTTCGCTTTTGCTCGGGGCGGCGGGGTTTCTGGAGAACCGGAAAGCAACCACGCATCCGAAAGCTTATGAGCTGCTGGAACCCTACTGCAAGGAAGTGGTGTGGGCCAGAATCGTCAAGGACGGCCATGTCGTCACGGGCGGAGGGGTATCGGCTTCCATTGATTTAGGTCTCTATGTGGTCGAAATGCTCGCCGGGCGGGAAGCTGCGGACCAAGTGAAGGAACAGATCGACTACCCGTACCAGCGAATCGGAATGGTGGAGGTTTAAGAACACGCTGTTTAAAGACCCGTTTTACACATTCGGATTTACAATTTTGTTAAAAATAAACAGTTTATTGTGCTACACTTATTTCTGTACCGTTTTTAAGGAAGGGGTCACTCATTTCAGAAAACCAAGGAGAAGGAGAGAAAATGATGAAAAAGAAGTACATGACCCTACTGGGTGCATGCGGTTTAGCCGTCGTGTTGGGAGCGACCAGTTATGCCTCAGGCGGTGTGGAGAAAATCGAAGCTTATCTGAACCCTGCTATCAAGATTACGCTCAACAATGAAGCCTGGACCCCGAAAAACGGGGAAGGGAGTGAGCTGGCCCCGGTCATTATCGATGGGACTTCCTACGTTCCGGCCAAAGCGGTCGTGGAGGCGATGGGTGGACAAGTCCAGTGGAACAAGGATACGAAAACGATCGCGATCACATCCGTTCCCGGCAAAGACGTCCCTGTTTCCCCTTCGCAATCCGGCGAGTCGGACAGAGACAAGCAGATCGCGCAAAAAATTGCCGAGATCAAAGAGAAACTGAAGCCCGGCTTGTCTCGGGAAGAAGTGGCGGCCCAACTCAAAGAAAAGCTTGAAAATGCCAATGACAACGGAGATATTGAAAATGGCAGCGATTCTTTTTCGAAAGTTGATTATTTCAAAGAGGCGGGATACGAGCGTCCCGAGGGCGAACCGGATCATGTCATTGATTTCGAAGGCTTGAAGAACAAGAAGGTCGGGGCCCGATTATTTATCGGCTGGAAGAGTGATAAACTGTACTTTTACTCCATTTCTTACGTGAACCCGGCCGACAAGCAGGTGCATTTATTTTTGGTGAATTCAGACGGAACGTCGGAAGACAGCCCTGTCACCAACTGAAAAAGGCAGGCTCCGCAGTTGTGGATGACTACCGTTATGCGCGATCACATCTCGTACTTGAAGCCGCAGGCGGTATCAAAAGATAAAAAAGGAAGTTCTTACTCTGTAACATTAAGACGTTATTAGAAAGGATGAGTCATGTAAAAGGGATATCCCCTTATGCGTGGTGCTCATCCTCTTTTGCGAGCTGCAGCTTCGCTGCGCAGCTCGCCGCCGCGTAAGCGTCAAATAGCCCCCACCTATTTGACGCTTACCTCTAAGGAGTTTTGGACAAATAAAGAGAGCCCAACATTTGTATCTCTGAAAGAAACCCACAGCTTATGTTGTGAGTTTTTTTATTTTTAGAAGAAGAATAAAGATGGTATTGAAGAAATAGAGATAAATGGTGATATTTTACAAATGATAAAAAGTGGAATGCAATAATGTCATATTAGTCTGAAATTTATTTAATACATACCAAAATGGATATGCCGGCATTTAAATGCTAGCTATTCATAAATTTAATTTATTTTAGGAGGGATTTGATGAGAAAACTTAAGAAGTCACTTCAGGTTTTATCTCTAATGGCGGTAACAGCAGTTGTAGTTGCTGTCTCGCCATCTGGGGTACTAGCCCAAACTTCAGAGGCAGCCATTACACAGCAAAGTAATCTTGTTGTTCAGCGAAATTTTGAAGTGAAAGCCCTTGGAGATATATGGGCGGAAGGCGAGCGAGAGCGTAGAGCGAAGGGGTATGCAGATGCTCGAAAAATATATCAGCCAACAGGTCTATATGCAAAAGCCAATGAACAAATTGAGATTGAAGTCTCAGGTGACAAACCAATTACAGCGGTTATTGGGGTACATCGTCATGATAAAGAGTGGGCGATTAGCTATCCATTAAAAGCAGGTAAAAACACAATTTCCTCACCAAATGGCGGTTTGTTGTCTTTTGATAACAGCAACAATGAAGGTAGTATTCATGTAAATGTAGTGAGTGGGGGTAGTCCTGTTCCATACTTTGTATTAGGCAAGAATACAAAAGAGGATTGGCAGGCAATGATGAGTGCTTATCCTAATGCACCTTCTGTTGTTCTTCAATCAGAAAAAGCTCTCTTAGTCTTCACATATGCTTCTGCTAAAGACCATATCTTGAATCAAGACCCAGTTCCTGTTTTACAGACTTATGATAAGTTTATTGCAGCACAGGATAAGATTTCTGGACTATCTAATTCTGATCCTGATCCCAGACATCGGTTAGATAAGCATTTGATTGGCGTTATTGAACAACCGACATACACAGGAGGAGCGTATGCGTATGCATGTTGGGATGGGGCGATTATGCCTACAAGTACTGGAGCAAATGCGGATGCTTTAAACCTTACAAGAATGGGTTGGGGGCAGTATCATGAGGCAGGTCATTTGAGACAACAAGGACCTTGGACTTGGGATGAGATGTCTGAGGTGACAGTAAATCTATATTCTCTAGCTGCTAAGAAGGTTCTTAAGCCTACTGAGCCTGCAAGGTCACAAGGCGAGTACTTAGCTGCTTTCTCGTTTGTAGAGCAGCCAACCAAGAATTTTAAAGACTCTAATTCAAAACTAGAAATGTTGTGGCAACTTAATCTTGCTTTTGGGGATAACTTCTACCCAGAGTTACATCGATTATATCGTGAGATGGCAAAAACCGATCTGCCAACTACTGATGATCAGAAAAAACAGGCATTTATTCTAAACACTTCAAAAGTAGCTCACTATAACTTGACGCCTTTCTTTGATAAATGGGGTTTGTCTACAACAGATGAAACACGAAACAAGATTAATTCATTAAGTTTACCTCTTCTAACTGCACCAATTTGGTTTGGGTCAGATTATAACATCATTAAACCGACTGATGGAATGGATAAGGTAAAAGGTATCATTGGGGTAACAACAAATAGCCAAGAGATTTCAAGTGCTAATAATGCCGCAGTAAATGCATTTGATGGAGATACAAGTAGTATCTGGCACAGTGAATGGAATAAGCAAAATCAATTTCCTTACAATATTACAGCAAAATATGCAAATCCGCTAACTTTCAACAAGCTGACATATTTACCACGTCAAAGCGAAGAAAATGGTATTATTACAAAGTATAGAATCCTGACTAGTCTTGATGGGGTAACATTCACTGAGATTGCAGCAGGCACTTGGGCAAAGGACAACACAGAAAAGATAGCAACTTTCACACCTACGCTTGCTAAATATGTTCGACTTGAAGTACCTCAAGGTGGTGGAACAAATGGTTTTGCATCTGCAAGTGAGATTAAAATCTTTGAAACCGATCCAATACCACCTGTTACAACGTATCTCAGCGATATGGATTGGATTTCTGCCACAACAGGCTGGGGAACAATCCAAAAAGATCGTAGTGTTGAGGGAAAAACACTTACGTTAAGTAACAAGACCTATACAAAAGGTTTGGGCACACATGCTAACAGTGAAATTGTCTACAAACTGGATGGGAAGTACACATCCTTTGCCGCGCTAGTTGGGGTAGATAATGAGGTAGGTACTGTAGGTTCTGTGGAGTTCCAAGTTGTTGTAGACAATCAAATTGTATTCTCTAGTGGTAAAATGCATAATAACATAGAGCCAAAAGAGGTAAACGTTAATCTTTCCGGAAAGAACGAGCTAAAACTTAAAGTAACGGATGGTGGAGATGGTATAAATAGTGACCATGCCGATTGGGTAAATGCTCGTCTTATCAAATAGTATTGTAAGGTTAAAGCACGTTAAAAAGAGAGGGGGCATTCCCGTTACGTCATCGCATTCGGCTCGGGCAAGAAAAATTGACCGCCGGGGCGGTAAAATTTCTAAAGAATTGATAAATTGTGGGGCCAAATCGTATCCTGATTTTTGAAACTGGTTTAGAATGGGATAGAATTCCATTAAGCCCTGCAAATAGGGTGTACTTAAGGTGAGAACATTGAAAAAAACCGTTATTTTTATCGTCGCTATTGTGGTCGTTATGGCTACATCCGCTTCGGCTTACGCGCATCCCGGAAGATTAGATAAAAACGGGGGCCACAACTGCTCCGCGAAATCTAAACAAAAAGGGTTATGCAGCGGGTATCATTACCACAAAAAGAAATAGCAGGCCCATTTACGTAGAAACTTAACCGGTTTCCATGAAGGCCAATCCCCCATTAAGTAAGCAATTAAAAGAAACCAAACGAGCTGGCGCCGTATCGGGACCGGCTTGTTTTGGTTTCCGTTGCAGGGATGGAAAAGAAGCTTCGCTCAATTGTCTCTTTGCGCTTTTTGTACAGGTGGGTATAAAAATAGACTGCCGAGACTTTCACGGCATTCTGAGCGCTCTTCCTAATGGAAGAGCGCCCGCGTGTGTATTACTCGTAGTTTTGAATGGTGCCGGATACCGGAAAATACTTTCCGCTTGTAATGTGTAACTTGAACTGGCAGTTGGACGGCATGGCCACAAGTTCATTAACTGAACCTCCGTCAGCCGGGATATAGAGAGCAGGGCCATATGTAGTCCCCGTTCCTGAACAAGTTTTTTCATAGAAGCCATAGCCGCCGCCGGATGAATTAAATTTTATTCTGCCAAATTGACCTTGACCGTTAATATACGAGGATTTGGCGTCATTTCCTCCGCTCGTGGCGTAAGCGGTACTTTCTTGGTTGGCTGCATATGCAGTGGTTGCAGTCATAATTAAGATCAATGCAGTAAGTCCGTAGATACGAAATACTTTTCTCATAAAAAAACCTCCTATAGGATATTAATAATTCCGGATAAAACCTTGGCCGGTATTATTGCCGGCGTCTAATGTTAATTTATATTCACAAGTGGAATTCATATAGATGGAAGCTTCGCCATCTGAATTTGGAAGTGTGACACCGTGATAAAGAGTTTTCTTTTCAAACCAGTCTGGTTTTCCGCATCTCTCCCAAACGGTGCCATGTACCCCGGTGTTGCCTTCCCACAGTAATACACCTACTTTGCCGTAAGCATCTCGTCCAGAAATAATTTTGCTTACCGCATACTGGTTAGGCTGATAGTTCCTAAATGTGTCAGAATCTTTTGCAGGCAAAGCGAATGCGAATGAAGCAGCACTGGTGGTAGTGAGGCAGAGAGCGAAGAACGAAGAGAGCAGTTTCTTTTTCATGGTAAAACCTCCTAATAGGAATTTAGATTACGAGTTTAGTATAAGGAGAATAAATTACCAAAACAATACAAAATAGTAAATTTAAACAAAACATAAACGGGTTTTAAACTTCAAGTCAAACTAAAAAGACTCTCAACGTGGAGAGGCTTTTTTAACACTTTGTATGATGAATTTACGACGGTGAGACAGCACCTTATATAAGAATTTACTGTTAAATAACCACAATGTTCCTAGTTGCTGCAATCGTTTTGTTATATGATCAGAGCATCAATCAAGTAAGAGGCTGAAAAGTCTGGGAAGGAGATGAACCGTGGATAACGAACAGAGTCTTGAACTTCATTGTAGCGATGCATTTTCTCCGCTGAATCAATATGTGCTCGGCGTGCAGGAAAAGATTGCGGCAACGGCCGCCGCCGTCTATGTACTGCATCGCGGAACCGTCGTTAACGAATGGTACTCGGGCACACACGGCTTCTCTCCAGGCAGTCGTCCGGTCGGGGCGGATTCCCGATTTAACGTCGCTTCAGTAAGAAAAACCTATCTGGGCTTCGCCGTCTCTCTGGCCATATACGAGGGACGGATCGGCAGCCTGGATGATCTTGTTTCGGACTATACGGCCGATCCGGACGGCGCCTTGCTGGCGGGCACGACGATCCGGCATCTGCTCACCCATACGCACGGTCTTGCGAGTCCGCAAAAGCGGATATTTCCTCCCGGAGCGGACTGGGCTTACAACAATGTGGGCGTCAATCTGCTGATCCGCATGATCGGAGAAGTGTTCGGAAAGCCTCTTGCACAGCTATTGAACGAAAAGGTATTCCGTCCTGGCGGATTCACGGAAACGGGCTGGCGCAAACACAAAACGGACGGGCTCGTTTGGCTGAATGAAGCTTATTCAAGCGAAGAAGGCACAGACATAAACTTGTTCGTCAGCGCCAGAGAGCTCGCCTTATGGGGACAGTTGCATCTGTCCCGGGGGTGGTGGAACGGGATGCAACTGATCCCTCGTCCGGTATGGGAGCAGACCGCCGAAATCATCAGTCCGGAAGGGCTCGGGGATTCTCTGCCGCGAAACGGATTTTTCTGGTTCGTGCAGGACCGGCCGCGACCCTTGACGGAATTGGGGCACGAGCTTCCTGCCGGTTCTTATCAATCTCTCGGAAGTACGGGCTGCGCCTGTCTCGTTATTCCCGAGAAGGAAGCCGTCGCGGTCAGGATGTATAACCAGACAGGACCGAATCCCGGCGGCTATAGCTATCTGGATGACATACGGACGTTCGGAAACACGGTATACGCCTGCCTGAATGTTATGGACCTGCAGGCAGATCGGTCTCCGTAAATTTTAATCCGCTTCCGCCCAGTCCCCGGCATTCGTCCCGGCATACAGTATAGGAGCCTACTTAAGGAAGAGGAGTGAATGCAGCATGGGATTTTTCTTCCCTCAAGGATCGTTTATACAGCCGCAAGGAAGTCAGGGGACTCAAGGCGGCGTGAGATCGTTCGGCACGATGGGGCCGTTCTTTCCGTCACCGGGAGGCGGACCGGGCCAAGGGCCGTTCTTCCCGTTTCCGGGACAACAGGGACCGGGCATGCCTCCGCCTCCGGGGCCTCCGGGATTCCCGGGAGGCAGCCCCGGCCAGCAGGCGCCGACGGCGCCCCCACCGCAGTTCGAGCCGCAGGTGTCTCCCTTTGCGGTTGACCCGGGCGGCATCGTCGGCTGTCTGTTCCGCAATACGTTCATCTGGTTGAACGACGGCACGCGGTTCTGGTATTTCCCGACTTTTGTCGGCCGCACTTCGGTGTCCGGCTTCCGGTGGACGGGGTTCAGTTGGATCTTTTTCGGAATCGATCTGCGGCGGATCAGCTCGTTCACTTGTTTCTAAAACTAAGCGGGTCGCTCAGACGGTAGGTACCATTAGGAAGGATATGCGAACTTTTACCGGTTCGGATATCCTCTTTTTTATGACCCGGAAAGAGGAAGGCGAATGTACACATCGAAGGTATATAAGGTATATATGGGAGGGACATACAGAAGAACCGACGGAAAGGGAGAACATTCATGAATGAAAAGGTCCCGCTGTCCGCTATTCTGGCCGCTTACCCGGTCCGTGAACCGTCCGTACGGTTTATCCGGCACAACGAAAACATGACCTACCGGGTAACGGACGGCACCACGGGGCAATCGTACCTGCTCCGGATACATAAACCGGTTACGGACAAGCTGCACGGACTGCAGCATTCCCGGGAAGGGCTGCATGCGGAAATGCAGTGGCTGGCGGATCTTGGCGCCGCTACGGGAATGCGAGTGCAGAAACCGGTCGCAAGCCACGCGGGCGAGTGGGTAACGTCTGTGAACCTTGATGCGGAATCCGGAACCCAATCCGGCATCTTTTGTACCCTCCTCGAATGGATCGAAGGCCGGGATGTCGGGCATGGAGAGTCATTTTCGCGGGAGATGGTTAGCAGTCTCGGCCGGCAGCTTGGTACGATGCACCGATTTTCGCAAACATACGCCGGGGCTGCCGAATTGAGGAGACCCCGCTACGCGGGTGTGGAACAGAATGAGGAGATGCTTGCACGAATCCGGTCGGGGCTGTCCATGGACCTTTTCAGGGAAGAGGACCTAGAAATCGTCGGACGGACGTTTACGCGCATAGCGGACAAGCTTGAACGGCACAGCCGGTCCGGGAGTTCTTGGGGACTGATTCACGCCGATATCAATAAAGGCAATCTGATCGTGACGGAGCAGGGTTTTTCACTTATTGATTTCTGTCTGTTCGGGCACGGGTATTACGGATATGATCTGGCGGGCTGCGTGCTCACCATGAAAACGGAGTTGAGGGATTCCGTGCTGGAGGGGTACTCGCTTGTCCGGCCCGGCGCCGTTACGGAGCGGCTCGATCTGTTGGAGGGGTTTATGCTTCTGTCGATTTTCGGTTTTTATTCGTTTCACTTACATAATCCCGACAAGCATCCGTGGATGAAAGAGAGGATGCCTGCTTTTTGCAAAAATTACTGCGTTCCTTTTCTTGAGGACCGTAGCCTTTTTTATACTTTGTAGAAGGAACGGAAATACGCATGCATCACGCCAAAATATACGGCCGAAGGCCGCAAGGAGGTTCACGACTATGACACATGGAGTGACGATTCATGAGCTCGAATCGATGGATGCGGGCGTTCTGAACGATTTGACCGAGCTGCTGATGCGGGTAGTGGAGGATGGAGCTTCGATCGGATTTTTGCCGCCGTTGAGCTGGGATGACGCGAACACTTACTGGAAAAAAGTGATAGAACCCGGCGTATTGGCCTGGAACGCCGTATGCGACGGCAAAATTGTCGGGACTGTCCAGCTTCACTTGGCGATGAAAAGAAATGCCGCGCACCGGGCGGAAGTCGTCAAGCTGATGGTTCATCCCGAATACCGCAGAAAGGGCGTCGCTCATATGCTGATGCAGGCTTTGGAGAAAACGGCGGCGGAGGAGGGAAGGTCGCTTCTGGTGCTGGATACCCGTGAAGGAGACGCGTCCAACAAACTGTACAAGTCATTCGGGTATGTGGAGGCGGGCCGCATCCCGCATTTCGCCAAATCGTCCGACGGGAGCCTGCACACGACGATCTTTTATTACAAGCTGATCTAGGAGACACCTACATGACCGAACATGATGCTTTTGTAACCGACAGTGGGGACGTTGTCTACAGACAAGCGGTTGTCTCCGATGCTCCCGGAATGGCCCGGCTGTCCGCTCAGCTTGGCTATCCCGCCGGCGAAAACCGGCTTGCGGAGAGGCTCGGACACATCCTGGCTCTGCCCGATCACGTCATCCTCACGGCGGAATACGGTGGAGAGGTCATCGGCTGGATTCACGCCCATGCCCGCTGTTTGCTGGAATCCGAGCCCTTCGCCGAAATCGCGGGATTAATCGTGGACCGGAAATTCAGGGGGCAGGGAATCGGGCGGGCACTCGTAAAACGATGCGGGGAATGGACAAGCTCCGCCGCACTCGGCCGGCTGCGTGTAAGGATGAACGTAAACCGGCAGGATACGGTTTCGTTTTACGAGCAGATGGGATTCGAGCCGGTCAAAACCCAACGCGTTTTCGATAAAAGCATCCGGCCCCGGCTTAAATAGCCGGCTTGTTCAAACCACAACCGGGAGGAAGAGGACCATGACTAAGCTGGAAGAAGCCATCCGGCTGAGAGAAGCGGGGCGGCATGCGGAAGCACAGACTTTGCTGCTGGATCTTGTCCGGGAAGAGCCGCTCGTTCCATCCAATTGGTACCAGTGCGCCTGGATTCATGACGCCATGGGACTGGAAAAGGAAGCCGCGCCTTTTTATGCGAAGGCGCTGGAGCTTGGCCTCGCGGACGAGGAGAGACGGGGCGCCTGGCTCGGTCTCGGCAGCACTTACCGGACGCTGGGCGAGTACGAATCGGCCCGGACATGCTTTCGTCAGGCAATCCGGGAATACCCGGAAGCCCGGGAATTTCAGGTTTTTTACGCGATGACGCTGTATAACCTGGGGGAACACGCGCAGGCCATGGAGCTTATGCTCCGGCAGTTGGGCGAAACGAGCGGGGACGAAGGAATCGCTTCATATAAAAAAGCCATTCTTTTCTATGCCGACAAATTAGATCGGGTTTGGAAGTGAAACGCAGATTGAAATGGAAGAAGCATACAACGGAAAGGAGTTGGCAGCTTGACGAACAACGTGATCAATACCGTGCTTGTTGTCGTGCTGGCCGTCATCTCTTTTTTTACCGGGGAAGTCGTCACGTTCGTTATGCTCGGGTTTATTCTGATGAGTCTGATCACGATTACGGCCTATCTGCGCAAAATATACGAGACGCTGAACCGCATGGCTTCGGAGAAGGATCGGCCATCCGGTCCACCGGGCAATAGAAGGGAGAGCTGCTCCACCGGGCCGTTTTGCGGAATTACAGGCGGGAGCGAAACAAATGCCGGAGATTTGCGTACGATCCTAGTACAGGTGCACGGCAGAAAGCTAACAACCCCTGCATCTCTGCGCGGACCTCAGCCGTATGCGTCCGGACTTGATGTTGTGAAAAGGAGCGAAGGGGCCGGATGTTGACAGCTTTGACAATCGTTTTTGTACTCGTGCTTGTTACCGGACTGGTTCTCGCTATGGTGTTCCGTAAGAAACAAGCTGTGTTTGTAGGCATTATTATAGGAATCTTCCTCATAAACACGCCTGTTTTTTTCGGTATGGTAGCCCTAATGGATCAAGTTCTCAGACAGGAAATAAAAACAGTTATTACGGCACGCGGGGGAGAAGTTCAGGAAATCCGGGAAATTAGCGTGGACGATTCCGACAAAACTCCGTTCGCCGCTGAGGCGGGTAAATACAATAAACTTTACCGGGTCACTTACTTAAAAAATGATTTAACTTGGACTGCTTGGTACCGGGGAGTCAACACTATGAATGACATCCATAACCAGTCTCCCGCAGGGAACGGGATGGGATTCGGAGAGAAATGGATTTTTGAAGACGGCGGATTGTAGAGGGAGGGCAGCATGGCATACATCATCAGGGAAGCGGAAGAGCGGGACTGCCTTGCGTTGAGCGGGCTTATGTCGCAGCTGAGCGGCCGGGAAGTCACCGGAGCGGATATGGCAAACCGTCTGGAGTTTGTGGCGATCAGTCCCTTCGATTCTTTGTACGTATATGAGCAAAACAGCCGGGTACGGGCAGCGCTTGGATTCAGAATCCGCGAGAATCTGGAAGAGGTGTCCCGCTACGGGGAAATTTCGGTGATTGTCGTCGACGAAGAGGAAAGAGGCAGAGGAATCGGCCGGATTCTCATGAATTATGCCGAACAGTTGGCAATTCGCCATGAGTGCAAGGGGAGCTGGCTTGTTTCGGGCGTTAAACGGGATAAAGCCCATTCCTTTTACAAGGAATCGGGTTATGAAGTGAACGGCTACCGATTTGTCAAACATTTGACCGGGCCGAAGTTCAAAAAGGAGTGAGTCCATGCTTACAAAACCGCCGCTTGGGGAATATCCGGCGCACTACGAAACTTACGTTAAGCTGGTTCAGGAGGGCAATCTTGCCGAAATTCTAGTCGAACAGCTTCAAACCACGACCGAATTGATGCAGTCCCTTACGGAAGAAACAGGGGACCGCAAGTACGCTCCGGGCAAGTGGAGCATCAAGGAAGTATTGGGCCACGTGGCCGATACGGAACGGATCATGGCCTACCGCATGCTCTGCATCGCGAGAGGGGACCGGACGCCGCTTCCGGGTTATGACGAGAATGAGTATATGGCCGGGGCGTCTTTTGCGGCAAGCGGCCTGTCCGACATTCTCAAGGATTACTCCGCCGTCCGCTGCTCCACGCTGACTTTACTGCGCGGCATTACGGAGGAAGCCTGGCTCCGGACGGGAACGGCCAATAACGGCCTCATATCCGCCAGAGCGCTCGCTGCGATCATAGCCGGACACGAGCGGCATCACATCCAACTTATTCAAGAGAGATACCTGAGTACCGTATAAGCTTATCCACGGCAAGTTTACTGCATCACACGACTGAAGAGGCTTCCGGGCAAAGACCAGACGACTAAACCTAAGACAAGGCAGGTTTTTTCGTCTTTTTTATTCCAAGCAAGCCGCATGGAAGGTAAAGGCCGGGAGCGCGGGATGAGCCGCTTATTACGACGAACAGAAGGAGGCAGCGGAATGTACAGTATCAAATCGCCGGGAGGTTCCCTTTTTCCTTATTACTATAAAGGGGGCGAGATTCACTGCTTAAAGTACGGGAGCTTCTTCCAAGATGAAGCGGGACTGTTAAGGCTGATGCTGGAGGAAGAACATTTTATCGGGCAGAGAAGCCAGGAATTGAGAATTTGGGTCGATTTCTACGAAACGCGGCTGAGCGATGACGTTATCGCGGCTTTTGTCGACCATATCGGCCGTCTTAACGCGCATATTTACAAGCTGACCCTCGTGGGCTGTTCTTTCGGAAGCAAGCTCAAATTAAAGAAAAGGCTGAACAGGCTCGATCCGCCTTTAAAACGCCCTGTCTCGTTTTTCAGCGATCCCGAAGTTGCGAAGACATGGCTGGTCCGGGAAGGATAGTTTTTTAAACCATGAAGGGAAGCGGTACACATGACGACAATCGGATTTATAAGGCACGGGAGCACACATTGGAACAAAGAAGGAAGAGCGCAGGGAAGCTCGGATATTCCGCTCGATGAAGACGGGCTGGCCGATGCGGAAAAGCTGGCGGAACGGATCGGGTCGGAGAAGTGGGACTATGTGTATTCGAGCCATTTGCTCCGCGCAAAACAGACGGCGGACAGAATCGGCGGCCGGGCCGGGATTCCGGTGTGGAGCGACGAAAGAATCCGGGAAGCGGGCGGGGGAGAAATCGAGGGGACAACCGAACAGGAACGTATCGCGAAGTGGGGTGCGGGCTGGAGAGAACTTGATTTGGGCATAGAAAAGCCGGAAAGCGTCATAACCCGGGGCCGCTCTTTTCTGGACGAAGTTTTGATCAGGCACAAAGGGAAAAGGATACTGATCGTCAGCCACGGTTCCTTTATCCGGACGATGCTGAAACATTTGCTGCCCGATTCCGAGTCCGAGTACGACGGACATTTAACGAACACATCGGTCACGACTTTAGTTCTGGATGACCGGGACTGGACTTGCGGATTATACAACTGTACGAAGCATCTGGAATAAAAGAGGACAGCAGCAATGGATACAGAAAGGGTGGGGGCATGAATATTTTAGTCAAGCCGCTCGACAGCGAGGAGCTTAAGGTGGTCTGGATGCAGGCTTTCCGCAAGCACGGGCTGCACCGGGAGGCCGCCTACTACGATCAGTGCCTTCATGAAAATGTGCTGGGTACCCGTGTCACCCTGCTCGCTTTCGTGGAAGAGACGCTGGTCGGCTGCGGCCATTTGAAGGTGGAATCGGAGTATGCGTATTTCCGGGACCGGCGGATTCCCGAAATCAATGATTTGAATGTTTTTCCCGACTACCGCCGGAGCGGAATCGGAACCAAACTGCTGGAGCAGTTCGAGGCGCTGGCAAGCGAAGATTTTCACCGGATCGGGCTGGGAGTCGGACTTTACAAAGACTACGGGGCGGCGCAGAGAATTTACTGCAGGAGAGGGTACGTCCCGGACGGCAACGGCCTCATGTCGGGCAACCGGGAGGCGGCCGCCGGAGAGATGGTCCGCGTGGACGATGACCTCCTCCTGTATCTGGTCAAGGACCTGCGGCTGGATTCGTTCTATAATCTGCACGCCGGCAAGGCGGAAATCCAGCCCTTTTTGAATCACTGACATGATTTCAGGAAAAACGGGAGAGGCGGAATTTAGGATGGATCAGAGAAAGCTTGGAAGCGGCGGACTGACAGTGTCCGCAATCGGTTTGGGATGTATGGGCATGTCGGATTTTTACAGCGGACGGGACGAAGCCGAATCCGTTCG
This sequence comes from Paenibacillus sp. JNUCC 35, assembly GCF_058269095.1. Classification (NCBI taxonomy): domain Bacteria; kingdom Bacillati; phylum Bacillota; class Bacilli; order Caryophanales; family Paenibacillaceae; genus Paenibacillus; species Paenibacillus sp. JNUCC 35. Next base: position 1,782,539 of record NZ_CM177771.1, read on the forward strand.
CACGATTCACCGCGCGCTCGAACTTGGCGTGACGTTTCTGGATACGGCCGACATGTACGGGGTAGGCCGAAACGAGGAGCTGCTCGGACAAGCTCTGAAGGGCCGCCGCAGTGAGGCGGTCATCGCCACCAAATTCGGCAATATGCGCAGTCCGGACGGGGCTTTCCTCGGCGTTAGCGGCCGCCCGGAATATGTCCGGGAAGCCTGCGACGCGAGCCTGCGCCGGCTCGGCACCGACTACATCGACCTCTACTATCAGCACCGAGTAGACCCCGGTACCCCGATAGAAGAGACGGTCGGCGCCATGGCCGAGCTGGTCCGTGCCGGCAAGGTCCGCTACATCGGCCTGTCCGAGGCCGCTCCCGCAACGATCCGCCGCGCTCACGCGGTTCATCCCGTCACGGCTCTGCAGACGGAATACTCGCTGTGGAGCCGGGACGTGGAGGACGAGATCCTGCCGGTCGTCCGCGAGCTCGGCATCGGATTCGTCCCGTACAGTCCTCTCGGAAGAGGGTTTCTCACGGGACAAATCCGGACGTTTGAAGATTTGGCGGAGGACGATTACCGCCGCTACTCGCCCCGCTTCCAGGGCGAGAACTTCCGGAGAAATCTCGATCTCGTGAAGCGGATCGAGGAAATCGCCCGCGAGAAGGGCTGCCGTCCTTCCCAGTTGACGCTGGCCTGGCTGCTGGCGCAGGGCGAAGACATTGTCCCGATCCCCGGCACGAAGCGAGCCGTGTATCTGGAGGAGAACGTTCAGGCCCTCGCCGTCGGCCTGAACGCGGAAGAAGCCGCCCGCATCGACGAGGCGGCGCCTAAGGGAGCGGCTTCCGGCGCCAGGTACCCGGAAGCGAGCATGAAGAGCGTCAATCTCTAGGTGATTGACGCGAAGCCTTGGCGCTGCGGACCGCCGCCCCCGCCGCCAGCGGCCCGCCCCGGCGCCAAACGGCGCCGCCTTCCAATCCGCCGGAGTCCGGCGGATTATTTTGCCGTCCGCCCGGGCGCTCCGTCCTAGCCGCTTTGCGGCCCGTCCGCTCGTTCGTCCGCCAGCGGCCCGCCCCGTGACGTCCCCAATCCGCCGCAATCCCGGCGGATTATTTGCGTCCGCACCGCACCCGGCGGCCGCCTCGCCGCTCACGGCTGCCTGCGGCGGTAACGGACGGGCGAGCAGCCCGTCATCTGCTTAAAGGTGCGGCCGAAATGAGTCAGGCTGTCAAAGCCGACGCGCTCGCAGATTTCGAGCACTTTCCAGCTTGTTTCCCTGAGCAGGGCGCACGCTTTTTTGATCCGGACGGTGTTGATGTATTCGATTGCGGTATAGCCGGTCACTTCTTTAAAGGTGCGGCTGAGATGGGAAGGGCTGATTTCGAACGTTTGGGACAGATCTTCCAACGTAAGCCGCTCGTAAAAGCGGCTGTTTATGTACTCCACGAGGGCGTAAATTTTTTTGTGGGTGGGCGATGCGCCGCTCCCTGCCTGCTCCCGGTCCGCTTCGCGCACCTTGCGGTTCATAAACAGCAGCAGCTCCATCAGCAGCACTTTCTGATACTGCTCGAACCCGATCTGCTTGCGAACGCCTTCGTGGAGCATTTTATGAAAAAGCTCCTCCGTAAAGGTCTGCTCATATCCGGAAAGGTTAACGGCATGGAAGTCCGCGGAGAAAAAGGACAGAAGTTCCCCGCCGTCTTTCAGACGGAAAAAATCGTGCAGAAACTCCTCTTTGAACAGCAGCGTAACGCGCTCGAAGACGGCCTCGCCCGCGTTGACTAACTGATGCGGCATATTGGCGTTAATGAACAGAAGTACGCCGCCTACGACCTGATACGTTTTGTCCCCGATAAAATAATACAATTGACCGGATACGAGATACATAATTTCGAAAGCATCGTGGGTGTGACGCGACGGCATACTCGTGTAAGCGAGCTCCTTGCGGCTGATATGCAGAGAACCACAGTCATAACAGACGTTTTTCAAATGAACTCCTCCTCGCTCCGTGGGTGTCCTATTCAGTTTAGCGTGTCCTCCGGCTTCTTTTTAACCCTTTCGGCCCAAATCACATAAAAAAACAAAAAATTGAACAAAAAAAGAACAGCAAAATAAGGTGGTTTTTTTAACCTATTGGAAGATATGTGCAGAAAACAGAACGATATTCCTTTATAATGAGGAAGTGAATATTTCTACATAACGGTTTAGGAGGCAAATAATGGTTAAAAAGATGTTCGGTATGCTGTTGACTTCGGCTTTGGTGTGCGGCAGTCTGGGGACCAGTACGGGACATGCGCAGTCAGGCCGTGTTTTGCCGGCGGAGAAGAAAGAAGTCAAAAACGTGATTTTGTTTATTACGGACGGTATGAGCTTGTCGGACGTGAATTTGACGAGATGGGTCCAGGGCGGCAAGCCTTTGGAAATGGACGCTTATTTCAAAGGGCTCGTCCGGACGTACGCGTCGGATTCGCTGACGACGGACTCGGCTGCGGGCGCGTCGGCTTACGCCACCGGTCATAAAGTGAAGAGCGAGACGGTATCGATCTCGCCGGATAAGGTCACGATGCCGTTCATCGACAAGCCCCGCGAACAGGAAGCGGCCAAGCCTCTGCCGACTCTCCTGGAAGCAGCCCGCCTGAAGGGCAAGGGCACGGGACTTGTGTTCACGTGCGAGCTTACGGACGCTACGCCGGCGGCCTTTGCCAGCCATGCGGAAAGCCGAGACAACGCTCATTCCATCGCGGAGCAGATGGTATACAGCGGCGTGGATCTCGTGTTGGGAGGCGGATCGGGTTATCTCGTGCCGGGCGATAAAGAAATCAACCGCAAGGACGGGGAAGATCTCACCAAAGTACTGAAAGCAAACGGCTACGAATATGCGACGAACCGAATTGATCTGCTCAGTTCGCAGACGAACAAGATCTGGGGCCTTTTTAACGAGGGGGCGCTTGACGCCGATCTTGACCTGGACCCGCAGAAGCAGCCTACCTTGGCGGAAATGACGACGATAGCGGCCAACAAGCTTTCTTCGAACGAAAACGGCTTTTTCCTAATGGTAGAAGCGAGCCAGATCGACTGGTTCGGACACGACAACGACCCGGTCGGCATCGTTACCGAGACGCAGGCTTTTGACCGTGCCCTGAAAGCGGCGATTGATTTTGCCAAAAAAGACGGAAACACCGCCGTTATTTCGGTATCCGATCATGCCACGGGCGGAGTCAATATGACCAACTATGACACGATGAAGGATCTTCAGCCTATCTTTACGAAAGCCAAACATACGAGTTACGGGCTGGAAGGCAGAATTAACGAGTCCAACTACAAGAAGGTGCTCGAGGAGGAATACGGGCTTTCCGATCTGACGAAGGAAGAAGAGGAAGCCGTCAAGAAAGGGCTGAAAGACAATCTCTCTCCGGTTATCGGCGGCATACTGGGCCAGCGGGCGGGCGTTTCGTTCTCCACGGGAGATCATACCTCGGAAGAGGTCGGACTGTTCGCCTATCACCCGAACGATTTTTTCCCTACGGATTATGCCGGAAGCGGCGTGGTCGAGAACACGGATGTCGGAAAATACCTTCAACTGATCCTGGGACTGGACCTGCCCGCGCTGGAAAACAAGCTGTTCCTTCCGGCAAGTGACCTGGAGGCCAAGGGAGCCAAAGTGACCGTAGACAAATCGGATAAGGAAAACCCGGTCGTCGTGGTGACGAAAGGAACGAAGACGATTAAGCTCCCGGTGGACAAAAACATGGCCTTGACCGGAGGCAAGACGATAAAGCTGAGTACGCCGACCCTGCTGATCAAAAATAAAGTGTGGGTGTCGCGCGACGCGGCGGCTTTGATTGAATAACCTGCTTTGATCGAATTCTTTTCCGGCCAATCTTTTATGGAAATCCGCACCCGCTGCGGATTTTTCTTTTGCCGTTATTCGCGGGGGCGGACAGGCGGGGAAGGAAAATATACCCTGACGGGACCGTTAAATGTTAAAGTAGAAAGACAGGGCGCAGAAGCAGCGGAGATCGTCAGGGAACGGGAGGGACAGACGCGGGATGAACTTGGGGCGCATCAGACGGGATATGCAAAGATATTTGGAAGAACACCGGAATCCGGTAAACCGGACGCTGCATTATTTCGCGTTCCTGGCCGCATTTCTGGCCTGGATCTTTCTGTGGATCGACATCCGGCTTACCTTGGCGCTTGCCGTCTTTCATTATGCGTTAGCCTGGACCGGACACTTTTATTTCGAAGGCAACAAGCCGGCGTCTTTCCGCTATCCGCTGGTCGGTTTTTACGCGGGGTTTCTCTGGTTTTTTCTGAGAACGGCGGAAATGGTGACCCGGACCGATCTTGTCGACGCGTGGGTGAGCAAGTAAAAGGAACCTTCTGACAAGCTGAAGGAACAGATACGAGTTATAGGGGCGATAGACCTTGATTTTATTATTCCGATACAATTGGCAGGTCCGGGAGGAATGGTTCGATCTTCTTGAAACGTTACCGGACGGCAAGCTGGTTTTGACACCCCCGGCGGGATACGGCTCGATTATAGAGACACTTTTTCACATCCTGGACGTCGAATACAGCTGGATAATGGCTTTGAAGGGACGACCGGATGTTCCGGTGTCCTGTGAATCCTATACCAGCATCCCGAAGTTAAGGGATTTGTCCGGGACATGGAGGCCGGAAATCCGAGAATTTCTGGACGCATGGACAGGGGACCAGGAAGAGATGCCGGTCACACCCTCCTGGATGAACCGCACGTTTAAGAAAGGCGAGGTGCTCCGGCATCTTGACGCACATGAAATTCATCATATGGGCCAAATGAGCGTTTGGGCAAGAGAAATGGGTCTGAAGCCCGTCTCGGCTAATTTTATAGGCCGGGGACTTTATCTGGGCTGAGGGCTTGCGTCAAATATGCGGACGGTCAGCGGCATAAAATACATGAAGGAGGGATCGTCCCCGTGTTGAATAAAACGAAAGAAGTCCGGATAGTTCCTTATGATCCGGCGTGGAGAACCGCTTTCGAGAGCATACGAGCCGAACTCGAACAGCATATCGGCGACCTCGTTCTCGCCATTGAACATGTCGGCAGTACGTCGGTGGAAGGCTTGGGAGCCAAACCGGTCATTGACATTGATGTCGTCATGGACAGCTACGGAGTGTTTCCCGCCATTGCGGAGCGTCTGGGGAAAGCGGGCTTCCGGCATGAGGGCAATCTGGGCGTGGAGGGCCGGGAAGCGTTCAAACGGACGTACGAGGACGGCTTTATGGCTTATCATCTCTACGTATGTCCCAAGGACGGGCGCGGCTATCTGGAGCATATCGCTTTTCGCGATTATTTGCGTGCCCATCCTGCGGCACGGGAGCGGTATCAGCGGCTTAAGGAAGATTTGGCGGCCGAATTCCGCTATGATAGAGATACTTACTGTGAGAGGAAAACCGGTTTTGTCCGGGACATTCTAAACAAGACCCTCTATAAGGAATAGAGCAGCATGGGCGTCAGCACCTTCCAAGGAACCGGCAGAGGGAGACCAAGGAGGCCGGCGATACGATGGAGACATTCGGCAGAGGTTGCCTGTATATTATTTTGGGTATAGTGGTTCTTATGGTTTTCGCTTTGTTTGCCGGAGGGACGGTTACGATTCCGTGGATCATCGTGATTCCGCTGGTCGTGCTGGCTTTCTGGGCCGCGTCGAAAAAAAATAAATAACCGGGGTGACCGAAATGAGTGCGAATCAGACTTATCTGGAAAGTGTGCGCAAACAATTTCTCTACTACAAAACACTCGGGGAGAAAGCGATGGACCAGCTGGAGCCGGAGCAGTTGTTTACGGCTTACAACGAAGACACGAACAGCATTGCAACGATAGTGGCTCATCTGGGCGGGAATATGCTTTCCCGCTGGACCGATTTTCTTACGACGGACGGGGAAAAAGACTGGCGCGACCGCGACGCCGAATTCGGGCACAGCCTTTCGGACAAAGAGCAGCTTCTGGACAAGTGGAACGAAGGCTGGAACTGCTTATTCCATGCGTTGGATTCCTTGAGTCCGGGTCAACTGGAGCAGATTATTTATATCCGCAACGAAGGCCATACCGTGATCGAAGCTATTAACCGGCAGTTGGCCCACTATCCTTACCACGTCGGGCAGATCGTCTACGCGGCCAAACTGCTCAAAAAAGAAGAATGGAACAGCTTGTCCATTCCGAGAAACAAATCCGCGCAATTCAACAGTGAAAAATTCGCCAAACAGAAATCGGTCCAAAATTTTACCGATGAAGAGATGAAAAGATTGTCCGCCAACACGGACAGCATGCAATAAAACGGCTCCGGCAACCGGAGCGGCATCACGACGGACACAGACTGGAGACAATCAAGGCCATGTACACGATGACAAAAGTAAACGCCGCCATAAGGCCGCATCTGACAAGACTGTTTGAAGAGGTCCGCCGGGTGGACGTCTGTATAGACAGCGTGCTGGAAGGTCAGGCCGGCGGAGAGATTCGGATCTTCGTCGATTCCTTGACGGATCCTTCAAGCGCGCAGATCAATCAGGGGAGCTTCGCCTATTTCGCCGGTGATTCCGCGGGCCCTTCCGCCGAGCAATGGCTGGAGGAGCTTCCCGCGCACTGCTATATCATGCCTTCATCCCCAGGCTGGGTGCAGCGGGCACGGAGCATCCACGGCGGCAAGCTGATCCGCGGCGAGCGGTACCTATTTTCCCCGGAGTCGCTGCGGCCCGGCCCTTTGAAGGAGCTGGCGGAGCGTCCGGATTACATAGTGGAAAAGATCACGCCGGAGCTGGCGCGGGACATGTTCGGCGACCCGCTCCAGCATTATCACTTCGTGAATTACGACACGGCGGAACAATTTATGGAGACCGGGTTCGGCTATTGCATCCGCGCGGAAGACGAAGTCGCGGCCGCCTGCACGACCGCGATGGTATGCCGTACGGGCGTGGAAATCGGCATTATGACACACCCGGACTACCGGAAGTTCGGACTGGCGACCCGGGTTGCGGCCGCGTTTCTGCTGCACTGCCTGGAGCACAATCTGTATCCGAGCTGGGATGCGGCAAATTTGAAATCCAAGGGGCTTGCGGAGAAATTGGGGCTGATCTATGCCGGATCTTATGAGGTTTTCTCCCTGCAGGATTAGGCGGATGAGAGTGCCGCCGTTGTCCCCGCGGAAGAAGGAGCATGAATGGTACACCTGTCTGCGTGGAAATCGGCCGCGTTTCTGGCGGCTCTGTCGGCACTTACGCTGCTGGTCTATTCCGTTTTCCGGAACAAGACGTATTACGATTTTTTGACTTGGAATTTATTTCTGGCCTGGGTTCCGTTCGTGTTCTCGTTTATCGCTTATGAGACCGGACGCCGGGTACAAAGCGGGATGAGAGCCGCTATCATCGTCGTTCTGGGGGGAGGCTGGCTGCTGTTCTATCCGAACGCCCCTTATATCGTAACGGACCTGGTTCATTTAACCGCGATGAAGGGGCTCTATGCCTCCTCCGCTCAAGGAACGTTTGCGTTCCGGTACTGGTACGATCTGCTCGTTCTCGTATTATTTGCGTGGAACGGTCTGCTGCTCTGCGTATATTCCCTCTATCAGGTTCATTCGCTTATCCGGCTTGCCGCAGGTTCCCTGCTTGCCTGGGGCTTTGTGGCGGCGGCAGCGCTGCTCGGCGGCTACGGCGTACTGCTGGGCAGAGTGCACCGGCTAAACAGTTGGGACGTGCTGAAGGATGTAAGCCTCATTAAACAGATCGCCATGGAGAGCCTTCATGCGCCGGCGATGCTTTTCTCCCTGCTGTTCGGTCTTATGATCGGGATTGTTTATGTGTCGTTTTATTTTGTTGTCCATCAGGCGGGCCGGGCGGTTACGCGTGCATAAGAAGCTCCCATAGGCAGCTTGTTCAGGCGGAGAGGAGAAGGTCATGCTATTTTCGAAAAAAGATCCGGCCGATCTAAGGACGGACTTTGAACGGGATCTGCTGCGTCAGGCCAGGCGTCTGATTCCGGAAGAACCGCCGCCGCCCTGGCGTCTGCAGACGGTTATTGCGGCTGCGGGAGTAACGGCTGGCGGCTGGGACGGGGACGGCCGGATCGTCCTGATCGGCAGCGGCTACAGCATCACGGATGCCTTTACCGGGCAGCGGCTTGTCAGGGAACGCGACGAGGCGAAGACCGAACGGCATCTCGCCGGCGGCGGGTTAAAATTCACCGTGCCCGAGACGGGGGAAGAGATCGGCGTCTTCGGGCTGGACGGGGGAGACGGCATTCAGATGAACGCCGAAGGCTGGAGGCTGGAAGTCATTTACCCGTGGTGGCCGAGAGCTTCCGTGATCCTGGAGAATGTTTTCTCCAGGGAGTACCGGTATTTGGCCGGAGCTGTTATGCTGGAGATTCCACGACTCGACGGCTGGTTGAAGGGCGGTTTTTCACCGTCCGGGGAAGCGTTTATGGTGCTCGGATCGGGCGGATCGGCCGTTTTTGCCAAGCGTTAATCCCAGGTCTGCGAAAGAATAAAGAATGGACGGCAATCAGATTTATCGGAGAGGAAGAGAGAAATCATGACCAAAAGAAAGAATATCTCATCCGGTTCGCCGTGGGAGCCTGTTGTCGGATACAGCAGAGCGGTAAGGGTCGGCAATATCGTTGAAGTAGCGGGAACGACCGCCATGAAAGACGGAGCCGTTGTAGGCATAGGAGACGCGTACGCCCAGACGAAATGCGCACTGGGCATCATCGAAGAGGCACTTAACCGGGCGGGAGCCAAACTGGCCGATGTCGTAAGGACGCGCATGTTCGTAACGGATATCGGCCGGTGGGAAGAGATCGGCAAAGCCCACGGGGAATTTTTCAAGGATATTCGTCCGGCATCCACGATGGTGGAGGTCCGGGCCTTAATCGATCCCGAACTGCTGGTGGAGATCGAAGTTCAGGCCATTGTGAAGGAAACTTCTTCCGGGTTCGGAGATTGACCGCCTCAGGGCCTCCTCCTTTGTGAGAGGGGGCCTTTTTTAGTTGCGGAGGGGATAGAACCTTATGGTATAATCAGGAAAATAACGGCTGTGCGGCAAGCGCCTTGTGGCATGTAACGGTCGAAAAAAAACGACCCGGCGCGAAGCCGAAAACGACGTCCCGTAAGGCTGAAGCTGTCAGCACGGATGGCTGCGTTCTTGCGTTTTTGGAACGGATCGGCCGGTCGGCCGTCTATGACCTTGTACGCCGGCTGGACAGCCCTTACACCTGTTTGGCCAAAGACATTCTCTGTGCTTAGGACCCCGGGTTTTACTTGCCGAGGGCGCAAGTCCACGATTAACGGGAGGCATTCACTTATGATCCGAATTTGTACCGAACAAGATATCCGTGATATTTACGACATTATTAACGATGCGGCGGTCGCCTACAAAGGAATTATACCGGCCGACCGGTTTCACGAGCCTTACATGACGATGGAGGAACTGCAGAGCGAAATCGGCAGCGGGGTCGTGTTCTGGGGGTATGAAGACGACGGACGGCTGATCGGGGTGATGGGCATCCAGGACAAAGGCGACGTTTCCCTGATCCGGCACGCCTATGTGAGGACGGATCAGCGCAAGGGCGGCATCGGCAGCCGGCTGCTGGCTTATTTGACGAACTTGACGGAGAAACCGTTCCTGATCGGTACGTGGGCGGACGCTTCCTGGGCGATCGCCTTTTATCTCAAAAACGGCTTCTCTCTCGTTCCCGAGGCGGAGAAGGAGCGGCTGCTGCGCACGTACTGGGCCATACCGGACCGGCAGATCGTAACGTCCGTCGTGCTCGGCGACCGCAGGCGCGAAGCGGTTTAGCCGGTAGACAAGGATGCTCGCAAAGTGAACACGGAACGGGCTATCGAAATGGGCCCTCCGCAGCCCGGTTTAGTGATTTTAACCGGACTTTCGTGATTGTGAACGTGCTCAACCCCCGACTATATCTCATCTTAAGGAGTTATCATCATGAAGATTTTGGACCTAACGCTCCACGCTTCGAATATAACCGAATTAAAACAATTTTACGGAGAGCGGCTGCGGCTGCCGTTGACCGGAGAGTCCGGCGCCTCCTTTTCCTTCCGGGCCGGGAACACGAACGTAACTTTCGTCCCCTCGGCGCCGGACAGCGATAGTTTCTACCATTTCGCTTTCAACATCCCGGAGAACAAGATCGAAGAAGCGGCCAGCTGGCTCGGGGACAGGGTGGAACTGCTCAGCCAGGAGGGGAGTCCCGTCGTCCATTTCGAAAGCTGGAATGCCCACGCCGTTTATTTTAAGGACCCCGCAGGCAACATTGTCGAGCTGATTGCCCGGCATAATCTTGAGAATGCGTCGCAGAAACCGTTCGGCGAAGAAGATTTTCTGTGCGTCAGCGAAATCGGAATGCCGGTAGACGATGTGTCCGCCGCGTTGCGGGATTTAAAACGGCAGGCAGGGCTGGAGGCCTGGAAGACTCCGAGCGATACGTTCGCGCCGGTCGGCGACGAGAACGGGCTTTTTATCGTGGTGAAAAAAGGCCGGGTCTGGTTCGCGGGCGAAAGAAGCTCGCAACCCCATCCGCTGGACGTTAGGACAGACGGATGCCGGGTGCGGCTCGACGCCGAAGAAGGAATTTCATTCGGAGAGCCCGGGGAGAGCGTGCCGGATAAGCCGTAAACGGGGAGCGGCAATTGGCGCATGACCGTTATGCGGCCCACGGGCTGCAAACGGTAGGAAGTCCATCCGCGCTTTTGCCGCAGATCCGTCCACCGTACGCCGCCCCTGGCCCGGCTTCGGAAAATTGACATCACGGGAGAGAACAGCGTGCTTAACAAAAGTGTCTATTACGGCCGGTTCGGCCCTCCGGCTGAAGTGCTGGAGATCCGCCGTACTCCTGTCGTCCCGCCGGGGCCGGGCGAGATCCGGGTGCGGATGCTGGCCCGGCCCATCAATCCGTCGGACCTGATCCCCGTGCGCGGGGCCTATGCCCACCGGATCGCCCTCCCTGCGGTGCCCGGCTACGAAGGCGTGGGCATCGTCGAGGAGACGGGCTCTTCCGTGCCGCCGGAGCTGCTCGGCAGACGGGTTCTCCCGCTGCGCGGCGAAGGAACCTGGCAGGAATCGGTCCTCGCGCCCGCCGGGCTGGCGATCCCGGTTCCGCCGGACATTCCCGACGAGACGGCCGCCCAGCTCTATATCAATCCCGTGACCGCCTGGGCGGTTTGCGGGGCGCTTCGCCTGAAGTACGGCGATACGCTCGTCGTCAACGCCGGTGGCTCGGCGATCGGTAGAGTGTTCGCGCAGCTGGCGGGAGTTTTCAACTATGAGCTGATCGCGGTTACCCGCAGCGCAGCTCATACGGAGGAGCTGCTGCGCCTCGGCGCGGCTCACGTCATCGACTGCGCCGACACGCCGCTTCGCGAGGCGGTGCTGTCCCGGCCCGGCGGCCGGGGGGCGACCGCGGCCGTGGACAGCATCGGCGGCCCGGACGGAGCGGCTCTCGCCGGCTGCGTGCGGCCCGGCGGCACCGTGTTCAGCATCGGGCTGCTGTCGGGAGTGCCGGTGGACTGGGCGCAGATATCCCGGCTGTACCGGGTGGACGCCCGGCCGTTCTGGCTCCGGCACTGGATCCGTCATGCTTCCGCGGCGGAATGGATCGGGACGTTCGAGGAGATTATGGAGCTTGTCCGGGACGGAAGGCTGAGCCTGATGAAGATCGCCGCCTGCTACGGGCTGGACGAGGTCCGCACCGCCGTGGACGCGTTCGAATCCGGCATGTCGGGGAAGATCTTGCTGACCGGGAAGGCGAGCGAGGAACCGTAAGGATCGGCTCACGATTCGAGGAGACTTCCTAGCTCCGATGTCCGGCTTTTTATCCAGGGATACGTACAGTAAATTGCGCGTGACTTAAAGAATAAAGACGTCTCTCGTTAAAGCTGCGAGAGACGTCTTTTTCTAAAGCCCGGTTTATTCAAATACGTACTTCATCGGGATCGCGATTTCACTGTACGATCTAAGGAGGCTCCAATTCCCGTTGTTTTTGGCGAACGTCTCCACATACATACAGACTTTATCGTAAAGAATGTTGTCGGAAGAATGACTGACCCAAAATATAGCCATGACTTTATCTTCATCTACGGGTGTGACATGGACAATGTTGAAATGCCATTTGGGATTCCGGTCTTTGTAATAATCATATTGATTTTGCCAGGATTCGCATGCATCGTCCAGCTTTCCCAAGGTAACCCGATTATTCGGATACGTGTAACAAATGACGAGATCCTTGGAGAACATGGCCAACAATTCGTCTATGGAGCACGAATTCCAAGTCGTTAAGTAACTCACCTCCTTTAGCTTTTCTTACAGCCTATCAAACGTAAATCTTTTCTAAACGTCATCTGTTACACACAAGTCTGGTTATATTGAGGATGTGCAGAGACTCATTACGCAGAGCAATAATGGGGAAATAATGAAATAATCGACCTAGAGCAATGTAGACATTCCTACTTCGATGATGACCGGTCCATCGCGAGTAAGAGTGCCCTGTTTAGCTCTTTAAATAAATGAAGGAGGAATGTCAAGATGAACGTGGTCGCTTACACGAAAGAAATGATGAAGCCTTTGAACAATTAAGTGATGGAAGTTCCATCTGCCAAAAGCGAAGTAGAGTTCCGATTAAATGGATGTATACGGCTGCGCCAGCACAACCCCCTATTAATTCAGGATTTCATAGACGAAGGAAAGTTCACCTGTTAAGGTGGCTTTCCTTTTCTTTTTTGGGTAGGATAGAGGGGAATGTGTCTGTGAGAAGGAGAATAGGAACATGGTTAAAAAACGAAGGATTCCGATCCGGCTTACGCCTCCGCAAATATTGGCGCTCGGAATCCTGGCTATTATTTTAATAGGATCGGTGCTTCTTGCGCTGCCTGCCGCCTCCGCTACCGGAGAGCCGATCTCTTACCTGGATGCTTTTTTTATGGCGACTTCGGCCGCCTGCGTAACGGGGCTTTCCGTTCTGAACGCGGGGGTGCATTTTTCGCTGTTCGGCCAAATTGTCATCCTCATGCTGGTTCAGGTGGGCGGGCTCGGATTTATGACGATGGCCACCTTGATCGCGCTCGTGTTCCGCAAGCGGATTTCTTTGAAGGAGCGGCTGCTTCTGCAGGAAGCGATGAATCAAGGGTCCGTGGAGGGCATCGTGCGGCTGATCCGCAAGGTGCTGACCTACGCGCTCGCCATCGAGCTGGCGGGAGCCATACTCCTGACCGTCCGGTGGGTCTTCGATATGCCGTTCGGAAAAGCCGTGTATTTTGGCATTTTCCATAGCATATCCATTTTCAACAATGCCGGATTCGATTTGTTCAGCAGTCTGCCGGGAGCCCAGGGGAGCTTGATGGCGTACGTGAACGATCCTTACGTGAATATCGTGGTCATCGGGCTGATGATTTTGGGGGGCATCGGGTTTATCGTCATTGCGGACGTACTCGATTTCAAGCGGACCCGGCAGCTGACGCTTCACTCCAAAGTCGTGCTTACGGCAACGGGGCTGCTGATCCTGACAGGTTCCGCCGTTGTTTTTATTTTCGAATATACGAACCCGCTGACGATGCAGACGCTTAGTCTTCCGGGCAAAATTTTCGCCGCCTTCTTCCAGTCGGCGACGACCCGGTCCACGGGAATGAATACGCTCGATATCGAATCGTTCCGTCAGGCGACCCAATTTTTTGTCATCATCCTCATGTTTATCGGAGCGGCGCCGGGGTCGGCGGGCGGAGGGATTAAAATTACGACGTTCGCGATTCTCGTAGGCGCCGTCATTACGATGGTCCGGGGTAAAGAGGATATCGTGTTTTTCCGCAAAAGGCTCCCGGAAGAACGCATTTATAAAGCGACGACGCTGACCTTGGTTTCCGTAATTCTGGTCGTAACGGGAACGATGATTCTCTCGGCTCTCCAGGACGGGCCTTTTATCAAAATGTTGTTCGAGGTCACGTCCGCCTTCGGTACGGCCGGCATTTCTTTAGGAGTAACGCCGGAGCTGACCTCGCCCAGCAAAGTTCTGATGGCCGTTCTGATGTTCGTCGGCCGTCTCGGCCCGCTGACGCTTGCTTACGCGCTGACACCGAAAGGAACGAAGGAGCTGTACCGCTACCCGGAAGGCAAAATTACGATCGGGTAACGGAGCGGCGTCCGCGCCCCGGGATATAAAAAAACAGTTTGACAGTTTTCCGGCGGCGTTTTATAATTCCTAGTATTCCCATTGGATAAAAGAATATCTTGTTGACCAGACCACTGGAGACACTATTTCGTTTAACGCGAATAGTGTCTTTTTTGTTTGACGGTGCCTGCCTCATCCGCAAGAAACCGCAAGCACCGGCGGAAACGGATGGCGGCTGCGGAACACGCGGAGCATGCAAGGAGAAGAAAGCGCGTCTCCTTTTTCTTTTCCAGGGGGAAGCCGACAGCGGGAGAAGGAGGGACGGACCATGTTTAAAGACGGATTCAAAGTCTTCGATATTCACGGGCACCTGCCTTACGCGCAGCAGTTTGTCAAACACGATGAAGTGATCGACGGCGCGCAGGCCAAGCGGGGAGAGCGGATGCGGCTCACTTGGGATTTTCCGTCCGGACCGGACAACGGTCCGGGTGCGGGGCGGCCGGTTATCGACCGCTGGGCCGACGAGCTCGACAAGTACGGAATCGGGGGGTTGAATTTTCTTACCGCGAAGGGAAACGACGATCTAAAGGAGCAAATTTCCAAGTATCCCGGCAAATTTACGGGCTTCGCCCATCATTCCATCGAAGCGCCGGATGCGGTGGAAGAACTGCAGCGGGCCGTAGACGAACTGGGGCTCCGGGGTTACAAATTGTTCGGCCCGCTTATCCAAACGTCTCTGGACGATCCGTCGCTCCGACCGGTTTGGAGCTTCCTGGCGGAGCGCAAGCTGCCCGTGCTGATCCACTTCGGGCTTCTGGGGCATACGGGCGGAATCGTGCAGCACCGGAACATCAACCCCTTGGCCATTTTTAACGTGGCCCGGGAGTTTACGGACATCCCGATCCTCATTCCGCACTTCGGAGCGGGCTACTACCAGGAGCTGCTGCACCTGTGCTGGGGATGCCCGAACGTGATCGTCGACACGTCCGGCTCCAACCAGTGGATGCGGTGGGCGCCCTACGACCTGACGCTGGAAACCCTGTTCCGCAAGACCGTGGAGCTGATCGGTCCCGAACGCGTCGTTTACGGATCGGACTCCAGCGGCTTTCCCCGCGGGTACGTCTACCGCTACTTGCAGGATCAGGTCCGCGTATGCAGGGAACTGCGCTTCAATGAAACGGACATACAGAGCATTTTCGGCAATAACGCGAGAAGGCTGCTCCGTCTACCGGAAACAGCCGCAAGCGTTCAAGAACATAAAGGGGTTGAAGTCCTATGAGCAGCAAATTGGAAAATGACAAGAGGAAAACAGAGAAACGCCAAAAAGGCAAACCGCAGCCCGCGCTGTTCCGTCTTGCGGTGTTAACGCTGGCCGCCGCGCTGAGCGCGGGTTTGATGGCCGGCTGCTCGGGGAGCAGGTCCGCTTCCGGGGACGGCGCCAAAGACGCATCCGGGCAGCAATCCGGGGACGCGGGCAAGGACGAGAAAGTCACGATCGAGTACTGGCAGTATCAGTATCCGGTCAAGGTGGATCTCATCAATTCGCTTATTAAAGAATTTGAAAAGACGCATCCGAACATTACCGTCAAACAAACCAATTTTCCTTACGACCAGTATAACGAAAAGGTGGCGACGCTGATTCCGGCCGGCAAAGGACCGGATGTAATCAACCTGTACTATGGCTGGCTTCCGAAATATACGGCATCGGGTTATTTGCAGCCTTTACCGAAGGAATCATTCCCGGATTCGAAGATCCAGGAAGAATTTTTCCCGTTCGTTGAAGCGGCTAAAATCGGCGGCAGCTACTATGCGATTCCGACGGCCGTCCGGACGCTGGGGCTATACTACAACAAGGATTTGTTTGCAAAAGCGGGGCTGGACCCGGCGAAACCTCCCGCGACATGGGAGGAACTGGTGGACTACTCGAAGAAATTGACGGAGAAGGACGCCAAAGGCGAATTTGTCGTCGAAGGCCTGGCCTGGCAGCCGAATTCCCAGCTGCATCACTGGTACCGGGATGCGCTTGTGTATCAGGCCGGCGGCAAGGATATCAGCGAAGACCGCAAGCGCGTCCTATGGAACGAGACTCCCGCGGGACTTCAAGCCTTCAAGTACCTGCTTGATTTTGCCACCGTACATAAGGTTGGAACGAAAGATTTTTACAACGATGATATTACGGCGTTCAAAGGCGGCCATGCGGCGATGAATATCGACGGCTCGTTCCAGCTCGGCGGACTCAAGAAAGATGCGCCGAATCTGAATTTCGCCGTAGCCCCGCTGCCCGCGTACAAAGGAAAAGCCACGCAAGCTTCTTTCTGGGCCAACGGAATCACCAAGAACGCCAAAGGGAAAAAGCTCGAGGCGGCAACCGAATTCCTCAAGTTTTTGACGAGCAAGGAGGTGCAGGAGCAGTGGGTGGAAAAAGTCGGCGAGCTGCCGGCATCCAAGGCCGTCGCCCTTCAGGATAAGTACGCCAAGGACGAGAAAATCGGCCCGTTCATCCGCCAGCTCGGCGATGCCAACGCCCACTTCTTCGTGGATGAAAAACTGGAGCGGGACTATTTCGTGCAGGCCGCGGACAGCGTCGTGCTGAACAAAGTTCCCGTCGAGAAGGCTTTCGAAGAGCTTGTAGCGAAAACCCAGAAGCTCTACGACGACTATTGGGCGAAGCAGGCTAAAAAATGAAGCGGCAGCGGCTCTTTTTCGTCTACGCCTGCCTGCTCGTTCCGCTGCTGTTTTTCATCGGCGTCCGGATCGTCCCCATCGTGTATTCCTTTCTGGTCGGCTTCCGCGAGTGGGATCTGCTGTCGGAGGAGAAGCCGTTCGTCGGTTTCTCCAATTACCTGGCTTTATACCATGACCCGGTATTCCTGATTTCGCTTCGAAATACGGCCGTTTACGTCCTGATCGGGGTACCCGGGCAGCTTGCGGCCGGACTTGCCGTTGCCCTGCTTCTTCGGCGGATTATCCGGTTCAGAGCTTTTTTCCGGACGGTCTACTTCCTGCCCTACGTCACCAGCGTCGTAGCCGTGAGCTGGGTGTTCCGCTGGATTTTCATGAAGAACGGCATCGTCAACGGCCTTTTGCTCAAATGGGGCCTGCCGTCCCAACTGTTCCTGGGTTCGCCGGACCAGGCTATTTTTATCGTTACCGCCGCTATGATCTGGCAGAACCTCGGCTTTCAAATGCTGATTTTCCTCACGGGGCTGGAAAACATCCCGAAAGAATACGAGGAAGCGGCCGCCATCGACGGAGCGAGTGCGTGGCAGCGGTTCGTGCATGTGACGTTACCGCTATTGAACCCGGTTCTGCTGTTTTCCGTCATTATTGCAAGTATTTCGTACCTGCAGTCTTTCACCCAGATTTTGAACATGACGTCCGGGGGCGGGCCGCTTAACTCTACGAAATCCGTCGTGGTGTATATTTACGAGCTCGCGTTCAAGCAGTTCAATATGGGGCAGGCGACCGCGGCTACCGTCGTCTTGTTCCTCCTTATTCTTCTCTTGTCGCTGCTGCAGCTTAAAACGTTGAACCGAAAAGTCGAGTATTAAAAGGAGAACGGCCATGAGCAAATATGATTGGGCCGCGGAGCATGCCGGACTCCGGAGGCGGGGCAGCGAAAAAGCAGTCAAGCGTACAGTCCGGTATCGTATCCGTGCGTCCGCCTTTTCCGCTTATTTTCTTCTGGGCGCGGGCGCGATTGTGATGCTGTTTCCTTTCTTATGGATGATCGCGACCACGTTAAAAACGCCGCAGGATGTGTTTTCTCTGAGCTTGATTCCGCCGGAGGCAACCTTGGGCAACGTCCGGACGCTTTTCGCGGAGACGCTGTATGCGACCTGGATCGTCAATAGTCTGATCGTTGCCGTCATTACGACGGTCTCCGTCTGCTTTTTCGATACGGTGGTCGGATACATTCTGGCGAAATTTACGTTTCCGGGTAAAACCGTCATTTTCGTCGGCATACTAAGCACGCTGATGGTTCCGACCGAAATGCTCATCATCCCTTGGTATCTGCTTGCCGCCAAGCTGGAGCTGGTCGATACTTACCTGGGTGTTCTTTTCCCGGGCCTCATCTCCGCGTTCGGCATCTTTCTCATGAAGCAGTTCATGGAATCCGTTCCGCGCGATCTGCTCGATGCGGCCCGTATCGACGGGATGGGCGAGTGGGGCATCCTGCTCCGCGTGGTCGTTCCGCTGGTCAAGCCGGCGCTGGCTACGCTGTGCATTTTAACCTTTCTGGGCAGTTGGAACGCGTTTATCTGGCCGCTGATCGTCACGCAGACGCCGGAGCATCTGACGATCCCCGTCGGCCTTGCGTTCTTCTCCAGCGAATCGGGTGACAGCGGAAGCTGGACGCTCATCATGGCGGGCGCCGCTATCTCTATCCTGCCTCTGCTTGCGGTGTTTCTGCTGTTTCAGAAGCAGATTATCCGCGGCATCGCCATGACCGGCTTCAAATAAGCCGGGTAAGAGGGGACGGAACGACGGGAGTAGCATGTTCGGCAGTCGGGAATCCTATCATCGGAACCTTTTCCGCGAGGATAGCGACGACGATGACGAGGAGGAATGCGCAGTGAACAGGCAGACCGAGAACGGCAAGCAAGTGGACACGCCGGCAAAGGCCGGTCCCGGAGCCGAGGGTTTAACGGATACCCGGGGCGGTGAAATCCGCCAGTCCGCTTTTGAAGATGTAACGACAGGCGGCAAGTCCGCCGACGATACGATTCCGCTCAAAATATTCGAGGATGTCAGCGCCCACGAGCGGATCGGGCTGCGGGCCGACGATTCGGCGGCCGACGGCGAAGTGGATCTGGACCCGTCGGGCGCGATCCAGTCCAAGGAAAGACAGAACGTCTGGAGCTGACCGGTCCGGACACATGAGATCCCCTTTCTATTGCACGGCTGCCGGCAAGGATGACTTGCCCGAAGCGCCGCAAACGAAAGGGGTTTTTCGGGTTGAAAATGAAACCGCTCTTACCCGTCCCGCGTATGGATGATTTGGCGGAATGGTTTCGTGGTAACCTATCCCTAACTATCTTTTTACTTAGGAGGATTCATTTTCTTATGAGCCCGGATGCGGAACGAACGAATTGGTTTGAGTTAATCAAGAAAGGTAATATGTCTTCGGCTACGGCGGCCTTGGGCAATACGATTATTGCCATCGTAAAAGGTGTCGCCGCTTCGCTCACGGGCAGCGGTGCCATGTTTGCATCCACCATGCACTCCATTGCGGATGCCGTCAACCAGATGTTCGTATTTACGGGAAGCGTACTTGCGGAGAAAAAAGCGACCCGCCGATTTCCGACGGGCTTCGGCCGCGTCATCAATATCTTCTGCATGATTGCGGTTCTCGTCGTCACCTTCATGGCCTACGAAACGATAAGAGAAGGGCTGCATCTGCTGCAGCATCCGGCCGAATCCCACGGATTTTGGCTGAATCTTTCGGTTCTCGTGCTGTCGATCGTGATTGACGGCTACGTGCTGTACAAGGCGATGAAGGAGGTCATCAAAGAATCCAGAGCGGAAGCGTCCGGTTTTGGAATCGTCAAAGCTTCCTTCAAGCATGTGAAACGTGCGGCCCCTCCGACGCGGCTCGTCTTCTACGAAGATCTGGTTGCGACCACGGGTGCTCTGCTGGCTCTTATTGCGGTAGTGGTTACCTCGCTTACGAGTTTCAGCGCCCTTGACGGACTGATGACTATCCTGATCGGTTTGCTTATGATCTTCGTCGCGTTCCGCGTCGGCTATGACAATATGGTCGGCCTGATCGGCGTATCCGCGCCTCCCGACGTGGAGGACAAGGTGTCCGGCATTATTTTTTCCGAAACGCTGGTGACCGACATTTATCAGCTGCGCGTTCTTCAGGAAGGCCGGTACTACCATGTGGAAGGCTTGATCGAACTGAAACCGGGTCTGACGCTTGCCGAAGCGGATGATATCAAATTCCGTGTGCGCGACAAGCTGCTGGGAGATCCCGATATCGCGGACGTCACGCTGGGGATTCTCGAAGATAACGGCGTGAAGGACTGGGTGCCTGCCGCCAACCGGTAAAGTGCTTTACTTGTTCTAGATGGACCAAAGATTTTTGCTGAAATGCTGTTAGAAGGTACTTTAAAAACAAATTTGCATAAAATCCAACCACCCAAAAATCCCTATCCACAAGGAGACCACTGAACAACTTGTAGTTTCTCGGAGCAGCTATGGACCGCGAATTAAAAAACGACCTTCATTCCCGATTTTTGGGGTGAGGGTCGTTTTTTCATTATCCAAGTGGGCCTATTGTGGAACGACACAAAGCTGCTTTAATTAGCGCCTGCGTTGAGGATATTCGGATTCAGCACGGAACCGTTATCCCGAAAGCGTGTTTATTTGATTGATCACGGTCATTTCTTTCTGGGGTGAGCACAGGCTGATTTGGGGACGAGTTTTCCTGACTGGTCACACCGAGTACGCTGACAGTAATGTTCGTTTTGCTGAACATAGAAGTCAAAAGGTTGGCGGATGCCCAGGTTTTCCTAGTGACTTGTTACGTATATTGTTGTTATAGCACTGTGGTGTGGAAAATTTCCTATATTATATCTGAGGGAGAGGTGAGGCAGCATGAACAATTTGTTTCGTATCCGCAGATTAAACTCAGCTATTCGGCAACTACGGAATGCAAAACATTTTATAATATCAGGAAAGTTTGAACATGCAGAACATGAAATTGGGGACGCTCTCGTTCTTCTTAGTAATTCTTTGCACAGGTTAAACAACAATAGAAAACCCAAATACCGCCGAGGATGTAGGGGGTGTGCTAAGTGAGACGGCGACGGTCACGAAGAAAATGTGTGCGAAAAGTAAATGCAGCAATAAAAGAATTGCAAGAAGCTAAGAAGTTTGTAAAAAAAAATAAAATAATACGCGCAGAAAAAGAAGTAACGGACTCCCTACTATTTCTAGGTCAAGCGCTGAAGTGTATCAATAAACTTGAAACTACAAAAGCAATAAGGAGACCAGTACGACCTACAGGTTCAACAGGAGCCACGGGACCAACCGGCGCTACTGGAGCGATGGGACCAACAGGAGCTACGGGAACGACTGGCGATCCTAGCTCAACTGGCGTCACTGGGCCAACCGGTTCGACGGGATCAACGGGTGCCACAGGCCCAACAGGAGCCACGGGTTTGATCGGTGCTACGGGCCCACCAGGAGCGACGGGTTCGACTGGCGTTACTGGACCAACGGGATCAACGGGCCCGACCGGTGCTACCGGCCCAACAGGAGCGACAGGATCGACAGGTCCGATTGGCGCAGCCGGTCCAACAGGATCGACAGGTCCGATTGGCTTTACGGGTCCAACTGGAGCCGAGGGCTCGACCGGCGCTACTGGATCAACGGGCTCGACAGGTCCGATTGGCTTTACGGGACCAACAGGAGCCGCGGGCTCGACTGGCGTTACTGGATCAACGGGCTCGACGGGTTCGACCGGCGCTACCGGCCCAACAGGATCGACAGGTCCGACCGGCGCTACTGGATTAACGGGAACGACAGGTCCGATTGGCTTTACTGGTCCAACAGGATCCACGGGCTCGACTGGAGCGACGGGCTCAACGGGAGCAACGGGTCCAACTGGCCCGACTGGTCCAACAGGAGCGACAGGTTCGATTGGCGTTACGGGACCAACAGGAGCCGCGGGCTCGACCGGCGCTATTGGATCAACGGGAGCGACGGGTTCGACCGGTGCTACCGGCCCAACAGGAGCGACAGGTCCGATTGGCTTTACTGGCCCAACAGGAGCCGCAGGCTCGACTGGCGTTACGGGTCAAACTGGAGCCGCGGGCTCGACTGGAGCTACTGGATCAACGGGAGCGACAGGTCCGACCAGCGCTACTGGATCAACGGGAGCGACAGGTCCGACCGGCGTTACGGGCCCAACAGGAGCCGCGGGCTCGACCGGCGCTACTGGATCAACGGGAGCAACGGGCCCGACCGGTGCTACCGGTCCAACAGGCTCGACAGGTCCGATTGGCGTTACGGGCCCAACAGGAGCAACGGGTCCGACTGGCGTTACTGGTCCAACGGGAGCAACGGGCCCGACCGGCGCTACCGGCCCAATAGGAGCGACAGGTCCGACCGGCGCTACTGGATCAACGGGAGCTACGGGCTCGACTGGAGCGATGGGTTCGACTGGAGCGACGGGCTCAACGGGAGCAATGGGTTCGACGGGCGTTACTGGTCCAACGGGAGCCACGGGCCCGACCGGTGCTACCGGCCCAACGGGATCGACAGGTCCGACCGGCGCTACGGGCTCAACTGGATCGACAGGCCCGACCGGCGCTACTGGATCAACGGGATCCACGGGCTCGACTGGCGCTACCGGCCCAACAGGATCGACAGGTCCGATTGGCTTTACGGGTCCAACAGGATCCGCGGGCTCGACTGGAGCTACTGGATCAACGGGAGCGATAGGTCCGATTGGCTTTACTGGTCCAACAGGAGCCACAGGCTCGACCGGCGCTACTGGATCAACGGGATCCACGGGCCCGACCGGTGCTACCGGCCCAACAGGATCGACAGGTCCGATTGGCTTTACTGGCCCAACGGGAGCAACGGGCCCGACCGGCGCTACCGGTCCAACAGGATCGACAGGTCCGATTGGCGTTACGGGCTCAACGGGAGCGATAGGTCCGACCGGCGCCACTGGCTCAACAGGAGCAACGGGCCTGACCGGCGTTACGGGCCCGACTGGCCCAACAGGAGCGACGGGCTCGACCGGCGCTACTGGATCAACGGGCTCGACAGGTCCGACCGGTGCTACTGGCCCAACAGGAGCCGCGGGCTCGACCGGCGCTACTGGATCAACAGGCTCGACAGGTCCGACCGGCGCTACTGGATTAACGGGATCGACAGGTCCGATTGGCTTTACGGGCCCAACAGGATCCACAGGCTCGACTGGAGCGACGGGCTCAACGGGCCCGACCGGCGCTACCGGCCCAACAGGATCCACGGGCCCGACTGGAGCGACGGGCTCAACGGGATCGACAGGTCCGACCGGCGCTACGGGCTCAACGGGAGCAACGGGTTCGACCGGCGCTACTGGCCCAACGGGATCGACCGGTCCGACCGGCGCTACGGGCTCAACGGGAGCTCCCGGCTCAACAGGAGCAACGGGCCCGACCGGTGCTACCGGCCCAACAGGATCGACGGGTTCGACCGGCGCTACTGGCCCAACGGGCTCGACCGGCCCAACGGGACCTACGGGCCCGACCGGCGGTATGGGCTCAACGGGATCCATAGGCCCCACCGGCGTTACGGGTCCAACGGGATCCACAGGCCCGACCGGCGCTACCGGCCCAACAGGAGCCACTGGCCCAACCGGTGCTACGGAATTTCAGGTCTCCGAAAACTCACCAAATACAACTGGCAGTTCAGCCATCGCTTTGGGTGCTGCCGCTACGACTTTAAAAACGATAACAATAACAGGGGTATCTGCTGGAAATAGAATTTGGCTAACGGGAATTGTTGGTTGGCAAGCTACAGGGCCAAATGCTGTTCTCCAACTACAAATTCTTCGCGGTGCCACCGTAATTTTTAGCATTAACCAAACTTCAGTCGGTAATAGCGATTTCGCAGGGACGGGTGTCGCCCATGTTGATCTGACCCCTGGAACCGGAAATGTGACGTATTCTTTGACAGGACTAATGGTTAGTGGCTCAGCCAATGTTATTGGAGCAATAACGTTTACCGGAGCACTAGTATAAAATGATCCTAAAGCGGCCATCTCTTCTTGGTCGCTTTTCTTTTCTTCTTCATTACCAGTAACTGTAACCTATAGTGACTCACACAAATTACTTCTTAGGAATATACCTGTACTGGGTGAGAAATTTGACTACGATTAGTCTCTGCATGATTGTGAAAGATGAGGAAGACAGCATCGGTCAATGTTTGTCCTGTTCAGGAATGGGTGGATGAAATCATCCTTGTAGATACAGGATCAACAGATCGAACAAAATGGGTCGGGAGCTGGAGTCGTCATTACGCTCATTTAAATACGGGAACCCGCGTGCCGAATGTTGCTGTCGGCTAGGATGGAAACTGGGCGTTCCCGCGATATCCGTGCTGGCCGGACTCACATCCGAAACCGGATCACCAACGGGAACGCCGTTTAAAGTCACTGGAAAAATTGACTGTCGCTGGGAAAAGACAAACGGAGCGTCCTCCTTCTAATTTTCGGATATTCGCCTTTTATCTTATGTGCGCCTGTGTGTTTGTACTGGGGGAAAGCCTCCTTTTTTTATAAAATAGGCGGATCGGCCGTCACCTTCCGAACAATCATTTGCGTCACTAGACGCATATAATGGGGTATTCCTGAATATTCCATGTTCGAAATCTCGCTTGAAGGAGAAACGGCTGTGAACCTGAACATGCTGATTGTACTCGTCCTGTTTTTACTGCTTGTGGTGATCTTGTACCTTTTCTGATAACGGATCACCGGAAAACGGCTTCTGCTGCGGAAGCCGTTTTTTTTGTTTTTCCAATGCCTTCCTTTCATACCTGTGTCCCTTGCGGACATGCTAAGAAGAGTCATGCAATCAACTGCTCTGGTTAAGAGAGGAGGCTAAGCCGTGGAAGGTATTGGAGTCATTGTGCTGCGGTCGCTCGGTTCGATCGCCATGCTTTTTGCCATCACCCGTATTTTGGGCAAGAAGCAAATTTCCCAGCTTTCTTTTTTTGAATATGTAACGGGTATCACCCTGGGAGAATTGGCAGGCTTCTTGTCAACCGATATTGAAGCCCATTACTTGCACGGGGTTGTCGCGCTTGCGGTTTGGTTTGTGGTTCCTTTTCTCCTTGAACTCACGACGCTGAAAAGCAAATGGCTCCGCCATTTTTTTGAAGGAAAAGGAACGGTTGTCATCCGTAACGGACGTGTTCTGGAACATCATTTGAAGAAGGAGCGGTACACGGCCGACGAACTGATGGAACAGCTCCGCACGAAGAGTATTTTTCAGGTGGCGGACGTCGAATTCGCCATGCTGGAAGCGAGCGGGGATCTCAGCGTCCTGCTCAAAAAAGAGAAGCAGCCGCTTACGCCCGGCGACCTGGGGCTGAAGATGGGCCCGGACAAGCTTCCCCACACGGTCATTGTGGACGGGGTTGTCGACGACAACGAACTGGCGGCCTCCTCGCTTACAAGGGAATGGCTGAATAAACAATTGGCTAAAATAAACGCGACCGCGGACAATGTTTTTCTCGCTCAAATAGGCGATCAGAATAAGCTGTACGTCGATTTGTACGACGATTCAAAAGGAATCAGTCTGGAGAAGCCCCAGGTGGAACTGATCTCCACGCTCCGCCAGTGTACGGCTGATCTCGATTTATTTGCGAATTCCGCTACCGATCTCAACGCCCGGATCAAGTACGAGCAGACGGCTTCGGCCCTGCGGGATGTGCTGAAGCAGCTGTCCGGCGGCGGGAAAAGTACAAACGGAACGGAATAAGAAGAGGGGGACAGGCAAGTGGCCAATCAGAAAAAGAAAAACGCGACATTAACCCAGCAGCAATACCAGGCTATCGCGAAAAAAAACGAACCGAAAAGACCGGTCGTCGCCAACTGTATCCGCGCCTTCGTTGTGGGCGGTTTTATATGCATTATCGGGCAGGCGCTCATGATGCTGTTTGAGAAAGTGTTCGGCTTCAGCAAGGAAGCCGCTTCGAACCCTACGGTGTCCGTCCTGATTCTCATTTCCGTCATCCTGACCTGCCTCGGCGTGTACGACAAAATCGCCCAGTGGGCCGGGGCGGGAACGGCTGTGCCGGTAACGGGCTTCGCCAACTCGATGTGTTCGGCTGCCATTGAGCACCGCAGCGAGGGACTGATTCTCGGCACCGCCAGCAATATGTTCAAGCTGGCCGGCTCCGTTATCGTGTTCGGCGTAGTGGCCGCCTTCTTCGTCGGCATTTTTACTCTGATCTTTGGAGGCGGGGCACATTGATTATTCGAAAAGGTCAATCCTGGGAGTTCCGGAAGCCTCCCGTCCTGATCTCCACCGCCACGGTTGTCGGGCCGGATGAGGGCGAGGGGCCCCTCGCCCTCGATTTCGATCTCATTCACCAGGACAACACCTTGAAGCAGAAGAGCTGGGAAAAAGCGGAGAAGGCGCTTATGGAAGACGCGGCCAATCTCGCGATCAAAAAAGCCGCTCTCCAGAAGGATCAGATTCAGTTCTACGTCGGCGGCGACCTCATGAACCAGATTATTTCCAGCAGCTTTGCCGCCCGGACGCTGGCCATTCCTTACCTGGGCGTCTTCGGCGCTTGCTCCACCTCTATGGAAAGCCTGGCCGTGTCTTCGCTGATCGTCGCTTCGGGAGGAGGAGACTATGTCCTGAGCGGCACGTGCAGCCACAACTGCACCGTGGAGAAGCAGTTCCGTTATCCGACGGAATACGGCTCCCAGAAGCCCCCCACGGCCCAGTATACGGTAACCGGCGCCGGAGCTTCCGTCGTGGCCGCGAAAGGCACGGGGCCCGTCGTTACGTCGGCCACGATCGGCAAGGTGATCGACATGGGGATTACGGACCCGTTCAACATGGGCGCCGCGATGGCTCCGGCGGCAGCCGATACGATCACCGCTCATTTCCGGGACATGAAGCGCTCCCCCGACTATTACGATCTTATCGTAACGGGCGATCTCGCCACCGTAGGCTTTCAGATCGTAAACGAGCTGCTGAAGGAGCAGAGAATCGCCATGAACAGTACCACGTTCAACGATTGCGGCCTGATGATCTACGACATCCGGAAGCAGGGCGTGCAGGCCGGAGGCAGCGGCTGCGGCTGCTCGGCCGTCGTTACATACGGCCACCTGCTGAAAAGAATGGAGCAAGGCGACATCCGCCGCCTGCTGGTCGTCGCCACGGGCGCCCTGCTGTCCCCGCTGTCGTTTCAGCAGGGGGAATCCATTCCCTGCATTGCGCATGCCGTTGCGATAGAAAGACAGGAGGGACTCTAATCATGCAGTTTTTATGGGCATTTCTCGTCGGCGGAGCCATCTGCGTCATCGGTCAGCTGCTCCTGGACCTGGGCAAACTAACACCGGCTCATACGATGACGACGCTCGTCGTGGCCGGAGCGATCCTTGACGGCTTCGGGCTGTACGAGCCTCTCGTCCGTTTTGCGGGAGCAGGCGCCAGCGTTCCGATCACTAGCTTCGGCAACGCGCTGGTGCACGGCGCCATCACAGAAATCCAGTCAAGCGGCTGGATCGGCATCGTAACGGGGATTTTCAAAGTCACGAGCGCCGGTATTTCGGCGGCCATCATCTTCTCGTTTCTCGCCGCTTTGTTTGTCCGTCCCAAAGGCTGAAGCGCAGCCGTAGATCGACACTCCGTTTTCTCGGGAAACGGGGTGTTTTTTCGTTGTTCGGCCTTGCCATTTCCTCTGTCATTTCTTTGTCATTCATTCGTAATCCTGCCGTCATTACACAGTCATCCTCCCGTAACAAAAACCGAGGAAGTTTGCTCCTTTTAGCTTCTTTTCCACCAACTGTCGGTTTTTTAATAAATTTAGAAGGGGTTTTGTTGTACTCGCTTTCTACTTTCCTGTAATATAAAAAATAGGACTTCAAACCCTTTTTATCCGAAGGAGGATTCGTACCGAATGGCTGCTGTGTCCCAACCTCATATGAGCGAAATTTCCAGAATCAGATCCAATTTGGATTCATGTATATTAGGCAAAAGCGAAGAAATCATGCTGCTGTTAACCGCACTTCTTGCCGGCGGTCACGTACTTCTCGAAGATGTGCCCGGGACGGGGAAGACGGTTCTCGTCAAATCCCTCGCCCGCTCCATACAAGGCCAATTCCGCCGGATTCAGTGCAATCCGGACCTGTTGCCGACGGATATTACCGGCGTTTCGATCTATCATCCGAAGAACGAAGCTTTCTTTTTCCGCCCCGGTCCCGTTATGGCCAACATTCTGCTTGTCGATGAAATCAACCGCGCCACCACCAAAACCCAGTCGGCTCTCCTGGAAGCGATGGAAGAGCATCACGTGACGGTAGACGGCGAGATGTACCCGCTTCCACGTCCGTTTATGCTTCTTGCGACCCAGAATCCCATCGACTTCGAAGGCACGTATCTGCTCCCGGAAGCCCAGCTTGACCGGTTTATGATCAAATTCAGTCTGGGGTACCCGGACAGCGCAACAGAGCTTCAAATGATCGCGTCGCAAAGCAAGGAGCACCCCATGGAACAGCTTCATGAAGTTGTCGGTGCGGAACAGATTCTCAGCATGCAGGAAGAGGTGCGGTCGGTCTACCTCGACGAAGGCATCGCGAAGTATCTGGTGGACATTACCCGCAGCACCCGGGAGCATCCGGCCGTCGAGCTGGGAGCCAGTCCGCGCGCTACGCTGGCCCTCGTGCAGGCTTCGAAAGCTTACGCGTACTTGAACGGCCGCGACTATGTCCTCCCGGACGATGTGAAATATTTGGCCCCTTACGTACTCGGCCACCGGATTATTCTTTCTTCGGAAGCACGAATGGAAGGAGAAACCTCCCGTTCCGTTTTCGCTTCGATACTGGCGCATACGAAAGTGCCCGTCAGGCTGGAGAAAGCGAAATGAAGCTTTTCAAACCTACCGCGGCTCAGAAGGGAAGACAGGCGACCCTGATTTTATCCTTCCTGTTCTTTGCCAGCCTGATGTTCCTGCTCTTTCAGGGCGGTAAGCTCGCTTCTACGTTGTTTGCCGTTGTATGCCTGCTCTCCGCTTATCTGGTTCTCGGCAAATGGAGCGGCATCCGCCAGGCGCAGGCGGTGCGTGAAATATCGGCGGCGGACGGAACCGGTAAGGTCCAGGCGGGGCAGTCCCTGCAGATCAAGCTTAAAATCCAGGTTCCCGGCGTCTGGCCCATCCCGTACCTGCTCATCGAAGACGAATTGGTGCGAAGCAGCGGGGAGAAGACCGTGATGAAGGGTTCCGTGGTCCTGAACTGGATGCGCAAAGGAGAATTCGTTTACAAAACGCCGCCCTTGCGCCGGGGCCATTACTCCCTGGAGCGCGCGGAGTTCGCGACGGAAGACGTCTTCGGGCTCTACGAGCACAAAGGCAGCGTTCACTTGCCGTACGGCTTTGTCGTAATGCCCCAAATGATCGAGATCCGCCACTGGGCGCAGTTTTCCCAGTCCCCGCGAGGGGCAAGGCATCACTCCGTAACCGCTAGGATGCAGCGGGAAACGACGCAGATCAACGGCGTGAGGGAGTACATTCACGGGGACAGACTTTCACGTGTCCACTGGAACGCCACGGCGCGTACGGGAACGTGGAAGTCGAAGGAATTCGAGCGGGAAACGCTCCCGAAGATGGTGCTCGTGCTCGACCGGAGCAAGCAGAATTACGGCAGTCCCGCCGAATTCGAACTGGCGGTTTCCATCGCCGCTTCCCTGCTGCATTTCGGCACCCAGAGGAACATCGCGGTAGGGCTCGTTTCCTCCGGCCGCGAATCCCTGATGGCCGTACCCAAGACGGGCGTCCGGCATGAGGACGTCCTGATGGATCACCTGGTGGAGGTGGAGCCCGATGGCTTCCGTCCGCTGCAGCAGGTGGTCAACAACGCGGACGGCATGTTCTCGCCGGGAGCTTTGGTTGTGTATATCACGCCGGCGAAGAACTCCGATCTCCTGTCGTTGCTCCACTGGACCGACAAACAGCGCATGCTCGCCTGTCACCTGTGCGTCTGCGGCGCCAAGGGAGGCTCCACGGACGTGTGGGTCCGCCGCCTGCACAGCCTCGGCTTTATGGGCTACGGCGTGCACACGCTGACGGAGCTGCCGGCTGTGCTGGGAGGAGGGACGAAGATCTATGCGTAGCATCTGGAACGTTTTCCGGTTTATGGCCGGCGAAGACGGAACGAAGAAGTGGATGGCCCTCTTCGTCCTGCTGTTTCTTTTTCAGTTCACCGGATGGATTTCCCGCGAGGACGGATTGTGGCTGCCCGAAACTCTGAAAGCCGTAAACTGGACGCTGATTACGGTCTGCGCGACGTTCTTCATCCCGCGGATTCATCATCTGGTCAGAGAACTTCTGCAGATTGTCCTGGTACTGGTCGTTCACGCGGTTGTGCTTCAATACCGGTTTGTACCTATGTCCCAGATGGACGGTCCGATGCAGTGGTTTCAGGCCAACGTTTCGCAATTATTCCCTTATTTATGGTTCGGTTTAGCCGCCTGGTGGGTGTTCCTGATGGCCATGTGGGCGTCCCGGTCCAAACTGTGGATTTCTTTTATCGTCATTTTAGCCATTTTGTTTTTCGGCGTCCGCGATTCGTTCAGCACCCTGCAGTTATGGCCGCAGGTTGCGGCGGTCATTTTCAGCGGATTGTGCATGCTGGTCGTGCGCCATTTATCCCAACTCAAAAACAAAGCGCCCGAAAGCTGGAAACGGCTTTCGGACAATCCCGGCCCGCTGATCGTGCCGGTCGTGCTGATTATCGCCCTGACGCTCACCCTGGGTGCGCTCGTACCGGCGGTCGATCCGGTTCTCACCGATCCGTATACGGCCTGGCGGCAGTATAACGGCGAGGCGGTGACCTTCCTGCCGAGCAGCGATGATTCTGGACGGACGATGGTGCAGGACCCGAACGATCCGCTGCTGAAATCGTCGGGCTACAGCCGCAACGACGCGCAGCTCGGCGGCCAGTTCCAGTACGATTACACGCCGGTTTTCACCGTTGACACGACAAGCCGCACGTATTACCGCGGGGAAACCCGGGCTTTGTACACCGGCAGCGGCTGGGAAGCGAGTCCGGCGGACAGACGGGCCCGTCAGAGCTCCGTGGACTCCAGCGGCAAGCTTCCCGCGGATACCGGCATCGACACGTCCAAGCTGAAGACCGAAGAAGTGAAGCAGACGGTCAAAATGCGCAGCAACGAAGTATACCCGGTGCTGTTCGGGGCTTATCCGATGTCGAAGGTCGACATTCAGGAGGAAGGTCCTGACGGAACACGCTCCGATCCGGCGCAGCTGGGGTCTCTCCGGTGGTCCGCGCGCCAGGCGGAGCTCCGGTTTAACGCGAAATCGAACTACCCGAAGCAGTACAAGCTCGTGTCCAACATCCCGCTGCTCGATTTAAGCGGGCTCAAGAAAGTCGATATGAGCAGGCTGAACCGGTCCGAATGGAACGATTATCTCCAGCTTCCCGACCGGCTGCCCGAGAGGGTGACGGAGCTTGCCAAAGAAGTGACGAAGGAAGCTCCGACCGCCTACGAGAAAGTGCATGAGCTGGAGCTTTACTTGTCCAGCAAGTATCCGTATACGAACACCCCCGACGTATCCAAGGGGAAAAGCAAAGATTTCGTCGACCGCTTCCTGTTCGAAATCCAGGAAGGCTATTGCGACTACTATTCGTCGGCGATGGTCGTGATGACCCGATCGCTCGGCATTCCGGCCCGCTGGGTCAAAGGCTACGCATCGGGTTCTTCCGATAACAGCCGTCCCGCAGGTATCGGAAACCTGAGGGGCGGCATGTCCGATCCGGACGCCGAGGGCACCTACACCGTCCGCAATTCAGACGCCCACTCCTGGGTTGAGGTTTATTTCGAGGGCTACGGCTGGCTGCCGTTCGAGCCGACCGCCGGATTTTCGCTGCCGCAATCCTATGCGCCCGAAACGTCGGCGGC
Source organism: Paenibacillus sp. JNUCC 35 (assembly GCF_058269095.1). Lineage (NCBI taxonomy): Bacteria > Bacillati > Bacillota > Bacilli > Caryophanales > Paenibacillaceae > Paenibacillus > Paenibacillus sp. JNUCC 35. Next base: position 1,814,336 of record NZ_CM177771.1, read on the forward strand.
CACCGAGATGCCGACTCCGGCGCCGTCCGAGGCGAAGACGGCCCAGGCCCAATCCGGCGCGGCCCCTTGGGTCCGTTACGTGCTGTATACGCTCAGCGGCCTCGTTCTGCTTACGGCTGCCGTCGTAACGGCCATCCGGCTGAGCAGCGGCAAGAAACTGCTGCCGCCGTTCGGACGGGATCCCAAAGCGGCTAATTACGCGCAGGGGGTTATCCAAGAGGTCAACCGGCTTCTGCGGTACGGAAGACGCAAAGGCTACGAACGGTTCGAGCATGAAACGTTCCGGGAAGCCGCTTCCCGCTGGATGACCCAGAGCTACTGGCTGTCGGGCGAACTTTCGCCGGTTCTCGCGATGTTCGAGAAGGCCAAGTACAGCCGGTCATCCGTAACCGAGCAGGATCTGGAGGCCGTTCAGGGCCATGTGAAACGGCTGCGCGAGCAGATGAAATAAGACCGGCACACACCGATGGGCCGGATTCATAGCGTAAGCTGCAGGCTGTTTTCCGTTAACCGGAGAACGGCCTTTCTTTTTTCCGGCAGAGAGAATCCGGGGCAAGCTTCGGCGGGTGAATGGAACGGGCGGCCGCAAGGGAATGCTGAGAAGACGGGAATTTCCCGTCCGGGCATGGCCTGAAACGCTTCCTTTTTCTTTTTGCAAGGAATTGGACATGTATGGTATAGTTCCTATAGATTCGAAAGAGGTTGGGGTGACGCTGTTGTTTAAAAAACTGGTGCCGAAACAATTCGTGCAGACGATTTACGATATCAATCTGGAGGAGCTTTGGCAGAGCGGAATCCGCGGAATCATCACGGATCTCGACAACACGCTTGTCGGTGCCAAGGTGGCCGATGCGACACCGGAGCTCGTGAATTGGCTCGGGCATGTGAAGCAGCTCGGTTTCAAGGTCGTCATCGTATCGAACAACCAGGAAACAAGGGTATCCACATTTGCCCTGCCGCTGTCTATCCCGTTCATTCATGCCGCGCGCAAACCGACGAACACGGCCTTTCGCAAAGCATTGGCACTGATGGATACAACTGCAGAGCAGACGGTTGTGATCGGTGATCAGATGCTGACAGACGTGCTGGGAGGGAACCGGCTCGGTTTATATACCATTCTTGTTGCGCCTATCTCCATCCATGATGAAGGTTTCTTTACACGAATCAACCGGCGCATCGAGAAGCTGGCCAACAATTACATCTCGAAGAATAAATAAAGCTTTCCTTCACGGGAAAGCTTCACTTTGCTTGCGGGGGAACAACGCTTAACGGAAACTCCCGCCGTTTATTTTAAGGAGGATTCATGACCCAAGAAGAAGTTATCCATTGCGGAGGCTGCGGTGTCAAGCTTCAGCTCGAAGATCCTCATGCGCTCGGGTACACCCCCGCGCAGGCTCTCGAGAAAGAACCGGTTATTTGCCAGCGCTGTTTCCGCATCAAGAACTATAATGAAGCGTCGAGCATTACGCTCAACCAGGACGATTTTCTGAAACTGCTTGGGCACGTGGGGCACAAAGAAGCGCTCGTCATCAATATCGTCGATATTTTCGATTTTGAAGGCAGTTTGATCAGCGGTCTGGCCCGTTTCGTCGGAGGCAACCCGATCATTCTGGTCGTCAACAAAATCGACCTGCTCCCGAAAGTGACCAATTGGAACCGGATCGTGAACTGGGTCCGCAAGCAGGCTAAGGAACAAGGCCTGAAGGTTGTGGAAGTCGTCCTTTGCAGCGCCAAGAAGAACATGGGTTTCGATCGGGTTCTTCAGGCAGTGGACGAACACCGTAACGGCAAAGACGTCTACGTCGTCGGAGCGACCAACGTGGGCAAGTCCACGCTCATCAACCGGCTTATTTCCGATTACAGCGATCTGGATTCGGAGCTGACCACCTCCCAATATCCGGGCACGACGCTCGATATGGTTGAGATTCCGCTCGATGACGGACATTTTATTATCGATACGCCGGGAATCGTGTACAAGCACCGGCTGACGGAGCTTGTCTCTAAGAAAGACCTGGGTAAGCTGATGCCGGGCAAGCCGCTTAAACCGATGGTGTATCAATTGAACGAAGGACAATCGCTGTTCTTCGGCTCGCTGGCCCGGTTCGATTTTGTCCGCGGCGAGCGCCAGTCGTTTACGATTTACTCTTCGGGGGCCATTCCCATCCATCGCACGAAGCTGGAAAAAGCGGACGAGCTGTACGCGAACCACAAAGGGACTTTGCTTATCCCGCCTGTGGTGAAAGATCTGGAAGAGCTTCCGCCTCTCGTTAAACAGACGATTCACATTTCGAAAGGTAAAAAGCTCGATGTGCTGATCTCCGGCCTCGGCTGGATCAAAATTAACAGCGAAGCGGGCGCGGAACTGGCCGTTCATGTACCGAAAGGCGTTAAGATCGTCCAGCGCGATTCGCTTATTTAAACCGGACAGGTCCTGGTACGCCAGGCTTTTGCGTTTTGGCAGGCAGGCAGGTCCGGCACATAAAGAATGCACGGGGGAGAGACCGACCATGGGTAACAAGCCGTCTTTGGACAGCGGTACGATTCTGTACGGAGTATTCGGAGATCCGGTGCGGCACTCCCGCTCTCCGGTTATGATGAACCGGGCCTTCGGCGAAGCGGGGATCAACGGAGCGTATGCCGCGTTTCACGTGCTGCCGGAGCAGTTGGAGGAGGCCGTAGCAGGTATCCGAGCGCTCGGTTTCGGCGGAGTCAACGTGACGATCCCGCATAAAGTCACCGTGATGAAGTATCTCGATGAGATCGACGCCGATGCGCAGGCCCTCGGCGCCGTGAACACCGTCGTCAACCGCGGCGGTAAACTGATCGGCTACAACACGGACGGAATCGGGTATGTCCGTTCGCTTAAAGAAGAAACGGGCATGGATCTCCGCGGCAAAAAAGTGCTGCTGATTGGAGCGGGCGGAGCGGCCCGGGGGATTTCATATGCCCTGGCGAAGGAGGGCCCCTCGTTTATCGCCATCGCCAACCGGACGGCGGAGAAAGCTCAGGAGCTCGCCTCTACCGTCCGCGCCGAAACAAGCGCTGTCGGCATGGGGCTCCACGAATTAGGAAACATTATCAGTGACGCGGATCTGATCATCAACTCGACTTCATCGGGCATGTACCCGAATATCGAAGAGATCCCTTTGGATCTGGACGGTCATCGGCTCCGGGAAGGCGCGGTTGTCAGCGATCTCGTTTACAACCCGCTGGAAACTCGTTTTTTGAAAGAAGCTAAAGCAAGAGGAGCCGTCACTCATGGCGGACTCGGCATGTTTATTTACCAGGGGGCCTACGCGTTCGAATACTGGACCGGCGTCCCTGCGCCTGCAGCGGCGATGCGGCAGGCCGTAGAGCAATCATTTATCGGGAATTGAGGGAATAGTTATGCTAACAGGAAAACAAAAAAGACATCTGCGCTCACTGGCGCACCATTTGACCCCGGTCTTTCAAGTAGGTAAAGGCGGAGTGAACGAGCATTTGATTCAGCATATCGTGGAAGCGATCGAGGTTCGGGAATTGATGAAAATCTCGGTACTCAACAACTATGAGGCGGACTGCAAGGAAGTTGCCAGAGAACTGGCGGAAGGCGCGGGCGCCGAGCTGGTTCAGGTCATCGGACGTACGATCGTCCTCTATAAAGAATCGCGCGATAACAAACAGATCGAGCTGCCGAAGTCCTAGACTGGATCAGAGATTATTTCTGCAAGATACCGGACACGGGCCGCCGGTTTTATAAGGGCTTGCGTTGCGTACAGCCTATAGGAGCCTGTGGAAAATAACGGCGGACCGCCGGAGGAGGTGGCGACATGCAGATAGGAATCATGGGCGGGACCTTCGATCCTGTGCATACCGGCCATCTGGTTGCGGGAGAATGCGCCCGTACCGCCTGCGGGCTGGACGAGGTGTGGTTTATGCCCGCCAATGTGCCGCCGCATAAACCGGATGCCCCCAAAGCTTCGGCGCAGCAGCGCTGGGAGATGGTGTGCCGCGCCGTATCGGACAATCCCGCTTTCCATCCGTTCGATCACGAACTCCGCAAAGGCGGGGTTTCGTACTCCGTCGATACGATCCGGGAGCTGAAAGCCGGGTACCCGGAGCACGAATTTCACTACATAATCGGGGCCGACATGGTCGAGTATCTCCCCAAATGGCGTGAAATCGGAGAGATCATGAAGATGATCGGCTTCATCGGTCTTCAAAGGCCCGGCTTCGAGCTTCAACCGGATGCGCTTCCGGCGTTCATCCGGCAGGGCGTCCGTCTGGCTCCGATGCCGCTGCTGGACATTTCCTCCACGGATATCCGGACCCGGAGGCGGGGAGGCCGTACCGTCCGCTATCTCGTCACGGCTCCCGTACACGATTATATCGAAGGGATGGGCTTGTATGAATCGTGAAGAGATGATGAAGACTGTAAAAGAGGAAATGCCCGAAAAACGGTGGCGGCATACTCTCGGTGTCATGGAAACAGCCGTAATCCTGGCCCGGCGGTTTGGCGCGGATGACGAGAAGGCGGACCGGGCCGCGATTTTGCACGATGTGTGCAAATACTGGCCCGTAGAGAAGCAGGCCGGCGCGATTCGCGAAAGCGGATTTCAGACGGACGTCCTTTCCTTCGATAAAGAACTTTGGCATGCTCATGCCGGTGCTTGGATCGCTTCCGCCCGGTTCGGCGTGAAGGACGAGGATGTGCTGGATGCGATCCGTTATCATACATCGGGCAGGGAAAATATGTCCACTCTGGAGAAGGTCGTCTGTCTGGCCGATTATATGGAACCCGGAAGGGATTTTCCCGGCGTGGACAAGATCCGCGAGCTGGCGGAAACGAGTCTGGAACGGGCCCTGCTGGCCGGATTCGACTCTACGCTTTCGTTCCTTCTGCAGAAGGGCAGACGCATTTACCCGCTCACCGTGCTGACGCGCAACCGTTTAATCCTCGAATTAGACGTGTAATACTGGGTATTAAGAGCATTTGATTAACGGAATGAACGAACCAAATGATAACGAACGGAATTTAATATAGGGTGTACATGCTGGTTAACGTGAATGATTTTCGATACCGTCCAGCAAGAAGGAGGATGATGGAATGACAGTAAATCCGGAACAGTTGATGAATCTGGTTGTGGATGCGGCAGAAGACAAGAAAGCCATTAACGTGGTGGCTCTGGACCTTCAGGAAATTTCCCTGGTGGCCGATTATTTCGTGATATGCAACGGTAATTCGGAGACGCAGGTGCAGGCAATCGCCACGGAAATCCGCAAAAAAGCGGATCAGCACGGTGTCACCGTCCGCGGTCTGGAAGGCTACGACACCGCACGCTGGGTGCTTGTGGATCTGGGTGACGTCGTTGTCCATGTGTTCCACCGGGACGACCGGGAATACTACAACATCGAGCGTCTCTGGTCCGACGCAAGGGTTGTGGAACGCGTATGAGTCTGGAAGCGGGAACTCTCGTAACGCTTGATGTAACGAGAGAAGTATCGCCGTACGGTTATTTCGTAACCGACGGGGAACGGGAAGTGCTCCTCCCGTATGCGGAAACGAACCGGAAACTGAAAGCCGGCCAGCAGGCCGAAGTTTTCATTTATTACGATTCGGAAGACCGCATGGCCGCCACGATGAACCGGCCGATGCTGCTTCTCGGAGAGCTGGCGCTGCTTGAGGTCGTGGACCTGCATCCGCGCTTCGGAGCTTTTCTGGAAATGGGCATCGGCCGGAATCTCCTGTTGCCGTTCAAGGAAATGCCGGAGCTTCACGAACTTCGCCCTCAAGTGGGGGACAAAGTATTCGTGACGATGGATCATGACCGCCAGGGAAGACTGGTTGCACGCCTTGCGGGTGAAGATGTTCTCACGGAAAAATGTTTCCCGGCCCCGCAGGCCTGGAGAAACCAGTGGCTGGACGCGCGCGTGTACAAACCGCTGCAAATGGGCACGTTCGTCGTCTGCGACGGCGGAGTCGTCGGCTTCGGCGTCATCGGACTGATCCCTTCGACGGAGCGCTCTCGCCTTCTCAGAGTCGGCGAGGAAGTCAGCGTCCGGGTTACGTACATCCGTGAAGACGGACGCGTGAATCTGTCGATGCGCCAGCCGAAGGAAAAAGGACGGGACGAAGACGCTGAGCGGGTTCTGGCGGTTCTCCGCGAACGTCCGGGCGGCGCCATGCCTTATTCGGACCAGACCGAGGCCGATTTGATCAAATCCAAGTTCGGCATCAGCAAGTCCGCCTTCAAACGCGCGCTTGGCAAGTTGATGAAGGATGGCCTGGCGTACCAGGAGGAAAACTGGACGTATCTCAAGCAAGAGGAGAACTGACATGTCGTATCGTGATTTTGCTTATACGTACGACCGGCTGATGGAAGACATGCCGTACGAGGCATGGATTGCCTACGCCCGGCAGGCTTGGGAGTCTTACGGCATCCGTCCGGAAACCGTTGTCGATCTCGGCTGCGGCACGGGAAACATTGCCGTGCCGCTCGCGAAGCTCGGCTGCAAAGTCGTCGGAATCGATTTGTCCGACGATATGCTGGCCGTTGCCCGGCATAAAGCCGAAGAAGAAGCCGTGAGCGGAGCGAAACCGGACATCCTGTGGCTGCAGCAGGACATGCGCGACTGGGAGCTGCCGGAGCCGGCGGATACCGTCATCTCCTTCTGCGACTGCTTCAATTATCTCCTCGAAGAAGAGGAGATAATTGAAGCTCTGGAGCAGGCGTACCGGGGGCTGCGAGGGGGCGGCGTTCTGCTGTTCGATGTACATAGCCCGGCCCAGTTCGAGGAGTACGCTTCCCTGCAGCCTTTCGTCTTCGATGAAGAGGATGTAGCGTACCTGTGGACCTGCGAGCTCGACGAGGAACGCACGGAAATCGAGCACGCGCTGACGATTTTCGTCCGTGAGGACGCTTCGTCCGCACGCGGCGGGGAGCCGCTTTTCCGGCGCATCGAAGAGACTCACAGACAGCGTGCGTACGATCCGCGCTGGCTGAAGGAGAGGCTGGAGGCGACGGGCTTCGCGGACATCCGGATTTCCGCCGATTTTGACTGGGAAGCGGAGTTTTCTCCGGATTCCCGCAGACTTTTTTATGCGGCCCGCAAGCCTCTTGCCTAAAAACAGCGCTTTACTTGACAAAGAGCTTCAATATTGCCTATAATCATTACAAATTTGTGTAATCGCACCAGCTATGAAGAGGATCATCCCTTTGCACGCATGTTTCCAGAGAACCGGCGGTCGGTGGAAGCCGGTACATGATGAAGGCGAGCTCACCTCCGAGCCGGAAGGCGAACCGCAGTACGGCCGTTTCCTTGCAGCTGTGCCTGTCATCCGGCAGGAAGCCGGACGGAAGCGAAGATGTACTGCCCAGTAACCGGACCGTCTAGCCCGCGTTAAGGGACTTGAGTGAACAACCGGCAAAGCATGCCGCTTGTTAACTAGGGTGGTACCACGGGGAATATACAACCTCTCGTCCCTAGCCGTAAGAGCTAGAGACGAGAGGTTTTTTGGTTGCGATGATAACGTCAGGAGGACCTACACACATGGCACATGAAAAAGAACAGCAGGGCTACAACCCTCAGGTAATCGAGCCTAAATGGCAGAAATACTGGGACGACAACCAAACCTTCCGGACATCGGACGAAGCGGGTAAACCGAAATTTTACGCGCTGGATATGTTTCCGTATCCGTCCGGCGCAGGACTTCACGTAGGCCACCCGGAAGGGTATACGGCTACCGATATCGTTTCCCGCTTTAAGCGCATGCGCGGCTTTAATGTGCTCCATCCGATGGGCTGGGATGCCTTCGGTCTGCCGGCCGAGCAGTACGCGCTCGACACGGGCAACGATCCGCGCGAGTTTACGAAGCAGAATATCGAGAATTTCCGCCGCCAGATCAAATCGCTGGGCTTCTCGTACGATTGGGAGCGCGAAATTTCCACGACGGATCCCGAGTACTACAAGTGGACCCAATGGATTTTTATCCAGCTGTACAAAAAGGGCCTCGCTTACGTGGACGAAGTTCCCGTGAACTGGTGTCCCGCGCTCGGAACCGTTCTGGCCAACGAAGAAGTGATCGACGGCAAGAGCGAGCGCGGAAACCACCCCGTCATCCGGAAACCGATGCGCCAGTGGGTGCTGCGGATTACCGAGTACGCCGAGCGCCTCTTGGAAGATCTGGAGGAGCTGGACTGGTCCGAAAGCATCAAGGATATGCAGCGCAACTGGATCGGCAAATCCAAAGGGGCGGAAGTCACTTTCGCTATCGACGGGCATGAAGGTGACAGCCTGACGGTCTTTACGACCCGTCCGGATACGCTTTTCGGAGCGACCTACTGCGTTCTGGCTCCGGAGCATGAGCTGGTTGCCAAGATTACGGCGTTGGGGCAGGATGCCGACGTGAAAGCGTACCAGGAGAAAGCCGCACACAAAAGCGACCTGGAGCGTACGGATCTGGCCAAGGAAAAGTCCGGCGTATTTACCGGCGCTTATGCCGTTAATCCCGTGAACGGCGCCAAGCTGCCGATCTGGATCGCGGACTACGTGCTGGCCGGTTACGGAACAGGCGCCATCATGGCTGTACCGGGACACGACGAACGTGACTGGGAATTCGCGAAGCAGTACGACCTGCCGATCATCGAAGTCGTACAGGGCGGCAATGTGCAGGAAGCCGCTTATGACGGAGAAGGACCGCACGTGAATTCCGGCTTTATCGACGGCATGGGCAAGGAAGAGGCTATTGCGTCCATGATCGCCTGGCTGGAAGAGAACGGCAAGGGCAAAGGCAAAGTAACGTACCGCCTGCGTGACTGGCTGTTTAGCCGTCAGCGCTACTGGGGCGAACCGATTCCGATTCTCCATCTCGAAGACGGAACGATGAAAACCGTGCCCGAAGACCAGCTTCCGCTTCTGCTTCCGCAGGTCGAGCACATCAAGCCGTCCGGAACCGGCGAATCTCCGCTTGCCAACGTGGAAGACTGGGTAAACACGGTCGATCCCGAAACGGGCATGAAAGCCCGCCGCGAGACGAATACGATGCCGCAATGGGCGGGAAGCTGCTGGTATTACCTGCGCTTTATCGATCCGCGCAACAACGATGCAATCTGCTCCCCCGAGAAGCAGAAGGAATGGCTGCCGGTCGATCTTTATATCGGCGGAGCGGAGCATGCGGTTCTTCATCTGCTCTACGCGCGCTTCTGGCATAAAGTGCTTTACGATCTCGGCGTGGTCCAAACGAAGGAGCCGTTCCACAAGCTCGTCAACCAAGGGATGATTCTCGGCGAGAACATGGAGAAAATGTCCAAATCCCGCGGTAACGTGGTGAATCCCGACGATATCGTCAATGAATTCGGTGCCGATACCCTGCGTATGTACGAGATGTTCATGGGGCCGCTTGAAGCGACGAAGCCTTGGAACACCAACGGCGTGGAAGGCTCCTACCGCTTCCTAAACCGCGTATGGCGTCTGTTCATGGACGAGAACGGGGCATTGAGCGGCAAAATTTCCGAGGACGAGAATGCCGGCGGAGACGCGTTCAAACGCACATGGCACCGTACGGTGAAGAAAATAACGGAAGATTTCGAAGCGCTCCGTTTCAATACCGCTATCAGCCAGCTGATGATTTTTGTCAATGAGGCTTATAAGACAGAAGCTTTGCCGAAAACAGCCGTGAAGCATTTTGTCCAAATGCTTTCCCCGCTCGCTCCGCATATTGCCGAAGAACTGTGGCAAAAGCTCGGCGGAACCGGCTCCATCACGTACGAAGCGTGGCCGGTTTACGAGGAGGCTTGGACGGTGGACGACGAGGTGGAGATTGTCGTTCAAGTGAACGGCAAAATCGCCGATCGCGTCAAAGTCGCCAAAGATCTCGACGAAGCGGGCATGCAGGAGCTCGCGCTTGGCCTGGATAAAGTAAAAGAGCTGAGCGCCGGCAAAACCGTCCGCAAAATCATTGCCGTGAAAGGCAAGCTCGTCAACATTGTAGTCGGATAAACAGCCCGATATTTAGGGGTACCCGGCAGGTCCGCTCCCCGTGAGGGAAGCTGGAACTGCCGGAGGCCCTCCGGACAGCCCGAAACGGCGGAGCCGCCTTTCTTTTTCAGAAAAGCGGTCTTCGCCGTCGGACGGCCCCGGGAAACCAATTAAGGTTCAAGTTCACTTCGCATTTGTTCGCTTCAACAATTCCGCATCCGTTATTTAACCCCGCTCCGCCAAGCTCCCTTTTATTACAAGCTTTTAGGTCTGATTGCCCGATAACCCTACTGTTTTATCCCTCTCTATTTTACCGCTTTTTTCCACTTCCTATTGTTATTTTGTCGTAAATACCACTTCCACTTTCTCCAGATCCTCTTCGTATTTCGCATGCGTGATCTCGATTAACCGGTTAAACATGCCGTCCAGATCTTGCTCCATCAACCGCAATCCCTCCGCCGTAATTCCTCCCGGAACGCGTACCCTTTTTTGAAGAGAAACCGGATCGAAACCGCCCGTCGTCAGAAGCTTGCCCGTGCCCAGTGTCATTTCGGAAGCGAGAATCGTTGCTTCTTCGGAGGATATCCCCGTCTCCGCCACTGCGGCTTCGATATATTTTTGGAGAAAAAAGGCCAGGAAGGCCGGCGCACAGCTCGATAAATCGGAACTGATCCGGGTATATGCCTCGGAGACTCTGACAGGTGTGGAAATGTGGGTCAGAAGATTTTCAATCCATTCCTTATCCTCAGGGTACATGCGCTCCCCGTGAATACACAGAGTAGATCCGCTGAGAACGTAATTGGTGATGCTCGGTATAATCTTCGTCACCTTGCAGGGAAGCTGATCTTCCAGATGCTTGAGCAGGACCGGACTCGTGATGGATACGACGATTTGAGCCGGCTCCAGGACCGGCCGGATTTCGTCAATGACTCGCTTATAATCAAGGGGCTTCACGCATAAAAAAACGACATCACGGCCCGCTGCGGCTTCCGCATTGCTGGAGGCGGCGGTTAGTCCGGCGTAGGTTTCCGCCAACCGTTGTACTTTGCCGGGAGTGCGGTTTGCGGCGCAGATTTGCTCAGGATTGAGCGCTCCCGAATGGATGAGCGCTTCGATCAGAATACTTCCCATGCTGCCCGTACCGATAAATCCCGCTTTCATCGACAACCCTCCTCATGAAATAGTCGAACAGGTCTCCTTCCGGCAGTAGGACTGGTGCCGTATACCGGAACGGATTCATTACACCCGACTCATTACAGAAGCGGGCGCCTACAAGTTTACATCTTTATACAGGGACAAAAAACGCAGGAACGTTTTCTTAACGGTATGAACATTCTCACACAATTATGCCGGTTTCCTGTGGAGTAAAATATGTTCAATCATAAAATCAAAGGAGTGTTTCATGTTGAACTGGAATTTTCAGAGTTGGAAAAGCCGGGGCGTTCTGGCGGGCTCCGCTGCCGTAATCGCGGCAGGATTGGGAATCTGGCTGCTAGTCAGCCCGCGAGGCACCGTACCGCAAGGTTTTACGGCGTTGAACGCCTCCATGGTGCAAACGATAGAAGGAACCAAGCCGGTATCGCCTTCGGAGAAGTCTTCGTCACCGTCACCGTCACCGTCAGCGAAAGCGGAGGCGAAGGAAGAAGCCGGCGCCGGGAGTAAGCAAGCGGGGGCGGAGGATTCCGCGGCAGGCGCTACCGGAGGCGGCCCGGAGCAGGCCCCGGCTTCAGCCCGGAAAGGGGCGGCTGCCGATGACAAACTTGCACAGGCGGATCAGCAGCGGACTGTCGCCGGAGGGAATGAAGCAGTTTCCGGGAAGAAGGAGCCCGGGTCCGCAGCAGACAAGAAAATCCCGTCGGGTCCCAAAATCGATATTAATACAGCCAACCTGCAGCAATTGATGGAACTGCCCGGAATCGGCGAAAGCAAAGGGAAAGCGATCCTTGCATACCGGGAACAGCACGGGAAGTTTAAAAGGGCCGAGCAGCTGCTGGATATCAAGGGAATCGGGGAAAAAATGCTCGCGAAGATGAAGCCTTACCTGCAAATTAATCCTTGAGAGGATTCTGGAAGGCTGTATGAAGAAAAGAAGAGCATGCGTAAATGTCGGAATTGAGAAAATCTACTAAACTTTCTTTCATTTTACGAGGAAATATGAGAAAATAAGCCCAATCAACGCGATAAAGGAGGAAAGAACAATGTCCGAACAACGTCCTTATTCTTTGGAAACCTTGGCCGTACACGCCGGCCAGCAAATCGATCCAACCACGCTTTCCCGCGCGGTGCCTATTTATCAGACGACCTCTTACGGGTTCCGCGACGCGGACCATGCCGCAGATTTGTTCGCTCTGAAGGAATTCGGCAACATTTATACCCGCATCATGAACCCGACGAGCGATGTTTTCGAGCAGCGGATAGCCGCGCTTGAAGGGGGAGCGGGAGCTCTCGCGACCGCATCCGGTCAGGCAGCCATTACATACTCGATCCTCAACATAGCCGGAGCCGGTGACGAGATCGTGTCCGCATCCAGCTTGTACGGGGGAACCTACAATTTGTTCTCGACCACGCTGGCGAAGCTTGGCATCCAGGTGAAATTCGTCGATCCTTCGGATCCGGAAAATTTCCGCAAAGCGATTACGGACAAAACCAAAGCCTTATACGCCGAAACGGTAGGCAATCCGCGCGGAGATCTGCTCGATGTGGAAGCCGTCGCTGCCATTGCGCATGAGAACGGCATACCGTTGATCGTCGATAATACGTTCCCGACGCCTTACCTGCTTCGCCCCATTGAGCATGGTGCCGACATCGTCGTGCATTCCGCGACGAAGTTTATCGGCGGACACGGTACCTCCATCGGCGGTGTGATCGTGGACGGGGGCAAATTCGACTGGAAGGCCAGCAACAAGTTCCCCGGGCTTACGGAACCGGACCCGAGCTACCACGGCGTCGTTTACGCCGATGCCGTAGGGCCGATCGCCTATATCATCAAGGCGCGCGTCCAGCTTCTCCGCGATATGGGGGCATCCATTTCGCCGTTTAACTCCTTCCTGCTTCTGCAAGGCCTGGAGACGCTTCACCTCCGCATGGAGCGTCACAGCTCGAATGCGCTTGCGGTGGCGCGTTTTCTCGAAGCCCATGAAGCGGTCGATTGGGTCAGCTACGCCGGTCTGGAAAGCCACAGTTCGTACAAACTGGCGCAAAAATATTTGCCTAAAGGCCAGGGAGCCATCCTGACCTTCGGTATTAAAGGCGGGCTGGAAGCCGGCCGCAAAGTGATTGAACAGGTTAAGCTGTTCTCTCATCTTGCCAACGTGGGCGATTCCAAATCCTTGATCATTCATCCGGCAAGCACGACTCATCAGCAGCTTAGCGAGGAAGAACAGCTGAGCGCGGGGGTAACGCCCGGGATGATCCGTCTGTCGATCGGTACGGAAGCGATCGACGATATCTTGCATGACCTGGAGCAGGCCATCCTGGCCAGCCAGCAGTAGGTGCGGCCATGACGGGGCGCAAAGACTGGGACACTTACTTCATGGATATCGCCTATATGGCTTCCACGCGCTCGCAGTGCAGCCGCCGGCATGTCGGGGCTGTGCTCGTGCAGGGCAAGAAGCTTCTCGGCACGGCATACAATGGGGCACCCATGGGAGTTCCGGACTGCTCCGAGGAAGGATGCATGCTTGTCGAGGAGTACGAGCTGCACGTCGCGGACGGTAAGGAAGAAATGATACGCAAGCAGCGCTGTATCCGTACGATTCATGCGGAGCAGAACCTGCTTCTGTTCACCGACCGCGAAGACCGCGAGGGTTCCAGCGTCTACGTGACGGATCAGCCGTGCTGGACCTGCTCGAATATGCTGGCCAACAGCGGGGTGCGGGAGATCGTGTTTCACCGGCCTTATCCGAAGGACAGTGACAAGGTGAATGCCTTGATGGCTGCGAGGGGAATTGCCTTCCGCCAAATACAGGGATACGAGCCGCCCGAGGGAACGGACCACCGGATTGTCAACTGAATGAGTTTGGCGAACGGCTCTTTGTCTTCGGGATACGAACCCCGGCAAGCTGTTTCACTGAACGGAACACAACTAGCGTGAGGAAGAACCTCCGCCGCTCTTGTAGAGCAGCGGGGGTTCTTTTTGTTGTCCGGTGGAACAAAAGGATACGGGGTGTGCCGCCGCATGAGGGATGCGTTTACCTGGTGAGGGAAGGAAGCGTCGGCGATTACGCGGTTTCCCTGTCTAAGCAGGAGCGGAGCGAAATGGACTGAAAGAACTTGCGTGTTCTATTTCCGAAACGAAACGAATGAGCTTATCACACATTCAGGGAGAGAGATGAGAAATGCGTTTAAACCGTAATGACATAGTAGGTTTGACGGTTTTGTGGGTTATCGGCTACGCCGCGGCCATTTACGCGTCCAAACCGTGGATGACCGCCTGGAGCGGCGCAGCTTTCGCCGCCGCGGCCGCGGGTGTCATGGCGCTTCGTCTGCCGAAGCGCCGATGGATCGCTGCGGTGCTTGTTGCCGCCGCAGCCTGCTGCTATTACGCCGATACGGACCGGCGTAACAGCACCGCTCTGCCCGCCGCAGCCGCGGCTGCCGCTCACGGCAGCCAGGTGAGCGTGGCGGGCACGCTGGCCTCTCCTGTCGCCGTCGACGGCGACAGAGCCTCCTTCGAGCTGCGCGTCTCGCAGCTCGGAGAGAGCGGCAGCGGAACAGGCGCTGCCGCAGGAGCTCCGCCGGAGGAGCGGGTGCAGGTGTCCCTGCGCCTGCTGAGCCCGGCGGAGCAGACCGCCGCCGCAGCCTGGCGGCGGGGAGACCGGCTCGCCATGCAGGGCGAGCTGCAGGAGCCCGCTGCCGCGCGGAACTTCGGCGGATTCGACTACCGCCGCTATTTGCGCCAGCAGGGCAAACACTGGCTGCTGGTCGTCAAAGGCGCCCAGCAGGTACAGCACGGTCCGCCGGCGTCTATAGCCGCCGCTCTCACGAGTCCGCGGCTGGCGGCCGAGCGCCTCCTGCGGACGACGGATGCCCTCCGCGGCTATTTGGGAAGCCGCATCGACGGGATATTCACGCCCGGGCAGGCGGGCTTTATGAAAAGCATGCTCATCGGATTAACCGATGATATGGACCCCGACCGCTACGACCAATTTTCGAATCTCGGGCTGACTCATATTCTCGCGATTTCGGGGCTGAATGTGGCTGTTTTTCTAGGCGTTCTGATCTGGGTACTGAAAAGGCTCGGGCTGCCCAAAGAAACGTATCTGCTCGTTGCCGTCTTTCTGCTGCCTCTCTATATCCTTCTGACGGGAGCTTCTCCGTCCATTGTGCGGGCGGGCCTGATGACGATGATCGGCCTTCTCGCCGTCCGTAAAAACCGGATTAAAGATATTTTGCAAATCGCCTGCCTCGTCGGGTTGGGGCTTTTGATCTGGAACCCCTATTATTTGCTGGACGTCAGCTTTCAGCTTTCTTTTCTGGTGACGCTCGGATTGATCGTCGGCGTTCCCCGCGTTACCGCCCTTTTGCCCCTCAAGAACGGCGTGCTCCGCAATACCGCGGCCATTACCCTTGTGTCTCAGCTCGTTTCATTTCCCGTCTCCATCTATTATTTCAATCAATTTTCGCTGCTTTCCTGGCTGGCTAACGCGGCCCTCGTGCCGGTTTTCAGCCTGCTCATTTTCCCGGCGGGCTTGATTGCGACATGTCTCGGACTGGTGTATGTTCCGCTCGGCCGTTTGGGTGCTTGGGTAACCGAAAGCGGGACCGGATTTGTTTTCCGCATCGTCGAGTGGCTGGATCAGTGGGAGGGATTCCGGACGATCTGGCCGTCCCCTTCGGTTTTTTGGATCGCGGTTTACTATCTCCTGCTTGCCGGTATTTGCGGGGGCCTCGAACGTCTGGTACGGAGCCGCCGCGTTCAAAATGAGGACGGCACTCCGCAGCTTGATGTGCCTGATCCCGGGCGGAGTATGTTTTCCCGGTACAGAACGTCTTCAGCAGCCGTAATCGCGCTGGGTCTCGGCTGGTTCGGGCTTCTTTATTATGGTTACACGCCCGATCGCTGGAACTCGGAGGCCTACGTGGATATGATCGACGTCGGACAGGGAGACAGCATCCTCATACGGACACCGGAGCGTAAATATATACTGGTAGACGGAGGAGGGACCGTATCTTTCCGCAAGCCCGGAGAGGAATGGAAGCTGCGCGCCGACCCTTATGAAGTAGGAAGGAAAACGCTGGTCCCCCTTCTGAAAAAAAGAGGTGTCCACAAACTCGATGCCGTTATCCTGACCCATGAAGATGCGGACCACAGCGGGGGGCTCCAGGCTGTCCTGGAAGACATTCCGGTGGAGACGTTCATTTTCAACGGCACCTACAAGTCCGGTCCCCAAGTAGAGAAGCTGTTCCGTACCGTTATAGATAAAAAAATACCGCTTATTTCCGCCGCTTACGGGAAAACACTCCGGATGGACAACCGGACACGGCTCGATTTTCTCGCCCCGCTGCCGGAGAACGGGCAGCTTCCGGCGGGGACGGATTCGTCTCCGAACTCGCCCGGATACGGGGAGAATGCATTTCCCGCTCAGCACACGGCAGGAAAAACCGGAGCAGAGCCTGCACCGTCGGCCGCACAGAATATTTACGGCTCCATCGATAACCCCATTGTTCTGGAAAACGAGCAGAACGGCGTTTCCGTCGTTTTTCTGCTGGAAATGGAAGGGACGAGGTGGCTTTTTACCGGGGATATGGATGTGAAAGCGGAGCGCCGTGTCATGGAACTTCTGCAATCGCGGAACTCCCCAAATGAAACGCACGGGATGAAACTTCCGCAGTCTGACAACGGCACGAAAGAACCGGACGGCACGGAAAACGGTACCCCGGCGACTCCCGGGATCGATGTTCTTAAAGTGGCCCACCACGGCAGCAAAACGTCAACCGGAAGCGACTGGCTCGGCTACTGGAAGCCGCGGACCGCGCTTATTTCCGCAGGGGTCAAAAATATGTACAGACATCCTTCACCGGACGTTGTCGCAAGACTGGAAAGAAATGATATCCGGGTCCTCCGGACGGATTTACTGGGGGAGATCCAACTGCTGGTAAGAAGCGGGAAGATTTACGTCCGTTCGGTATTGTCCGGTAAGCCTGCAGTTTCGGGGGATAGTTGATCGAATTGGAATTTTTTTGCGGACGGCAGGCAATTTTAAGGTTGTTTTCAGCCAAAAGAAACATTTTAGCAACAATCTTGTGATATTGTTAAGGGACGGAGTTTTTTAATGCGGAAGATTCGACCGGGAGTTGGGAATTGTTCGCTTATTACGCGTACTTTCCCCATTTTGTTAATTATCTCCGGCTTAAGTGTACCTTCGGAAAAATTTTTGATATTCTTATAGAATGAAAGTCCTAAATTTGATGATAAGTTGCAACATTCATGTACATAAATGCGTCTGTATAGTTGCAAGAGAGGGGGATTCTTGTGGTAGCGCCCGAAATGGTAAAAGCGGCACAATCGGGTGACCGGGAAGCGCTAGTTACCTTATTAAGACAAATTGAAACCCATGTCTACCGCACGGCTTATTACCTGCTGGGTAATGAGCAGGATGCCCTCGATGCCTCGCAAGAAGCGCTTATTCGTATTTATACGAAAATCCAGTCTTATGAAGAGAAAGCTCTTTTTAAAACGTGGGTTCAGCGTATTGTGACCAATATCTGCATCGACAAATTCCGCAAGACGAAGCCGACCGTATCCATTGAAGAACACGAACTTACGTTCACCACCCCCAAGGACGTTGAGGACGAAGTGATGATCGGTTACTTGGCGCAGGATATTCAAGAGGCTATCGAGAAACTGCCCGAGCACCACCGATCGGTCGTTGTTTTGCGGTATTTGCAGGATTTCTCCTATCACGAGATTGCGGATTGCCTGGGGCTTCCGCTGAACACGGTTAAATCCTATCTTTTTCGGGCGAGACAGCAGCTTCAAGGGTTACTCCATGAATATCAGAAAGGAGGTGTTCGGGGATGAATTGCAAAGAGGTGAAAGAGCTGATGCAGAGAGATCTCGACGGAGATTTGAACGATCTGGAGCGGCAGCGTCTCAATCAGCATGTCCAGCAATGTTCGGAATGCGGCACCATGCTGCAGCGGCTGCGCATGCTGTCCAAGGAATTGGAGAACCTTCCGAAAATCATGCCGCCATTCAGTATCGTCGATTCGATTCTTCCGCAGCTTGAGCGGTTGGATGAAGAAAAGTCCAACCAGCGCGAAGAAGCCGCAGGTCTGTCTCGCGCAGTCGGCCGTTCCCCGCGTTCCCCGGAACAGCTTCCTTGGACTCGCCGCATAGCCGCGCATGTCTCCTGGAAAACAGTCAGCGGCGTTGTGGCCGCCGGCTTTGTACTCGGATTTTTCGCGTTCAACATGGACCGTCCGGCTCAATCGGGTCCGGCGGGCATGTTTTCGGCCTTGACCGGAGCAAAGACGGAAAACGCGGATACGGCGGCACAATCGGTGCAGCCGACCACCGTTCCGGACGTGAGCGGATCGGGCAAGCAAAGCGGCGGTACGCCGACGGCGCCGCCTGCGTCCCAAACGCCCGGAGATTCCAAAAGCGCCGGCAAGCCGCAGACGGATTCAAACGGCGAAGGGAATCAGACGGACCGCACCGCATCGACCGGAGATACAGACAAGGGAAGCGGTGCAGTGCAGCAGAAATCGAATGTGGATTCTCCGAAAGAGGAAGGATCCCGCAAGGAACAACCGGGAACGACTTCTACTCCGCAGCCGGATAAACAGCCGGATGCTTCTGCGAACGAAGGCAAGGTCGCGGGCGGTACCGACAATCCGCCTGCGGACCGCGGAGTATCTCCAAGCCCCGGCGATACGTCCGGCGGTACTTCGGGATCTGGAGACCGGCAGACGGGCGGCAAGATCGCCACGACCGATCCGGACAAGAAAGATGCCCACACATTCACTGCCGCAGGCATCGGAGGAACGTCTCCCGACGGCAAGCTGAGCGCGAAGATCGAAGAGCGCAAGCTTACGATTGTCAAAACGGACGGGACTTCCGTTTACGTATCCGCCAAGCAGTGGAAAGAAACCGATACGCTGCGGCTTGTCGGCTGGAACGGCAACGACGAGTTCGTATACGAAGTAAGCAGCGGCAACATGAAGCAGGAATATGTCGTCTCCTTGAAAACAAAGCAGGAGCGTGCCAAATAAGGCATGCTTCTTTTTGTGTCTGACACGCACCTTTGGCGGGTTAGCGCGTATGCTGTATTAACAATCGGTCAAAGAGAAGTTATCGCAAAGCTGAGGAGAATGACAGGAGAAAACGCAGGTTTACTGTCACTCGGTCAAGAGTTTCTAGAGCTCTTCTCCGGTGTTTAAATAGATGCTGCTCGTACGGGTAACATGCGGTGGCAGCGTATTCTCTTTCTGCTCGGGCAAAGGGATTACGGCAAGACGGTGGGATTCCGTTTTGACGTAATCCCTTTGTCATTGGTAAGATGAGAGCAGGGATTTATGCAGAGGGGAACGAACGAATGGATTACAAACAAGCGATGAAAAGCATAGATGAACAAAAATTCGCTCCGGTGTACGTCACCTATGGAAGCGAGTCTTATCTGATCGAGCAGTTTATCCGGAAGCTCACGGACAGCATGATCGAACCGGAACATCTCGATTTTGCGGTAAGCAAATACGATTTGAATGAGGTTCCGGTGCAGAACGTCATTGCCGACGCCGAGACGCTGCCTTTTATGGTGCCTCGCAAACTGATTATAGCCGGGAATGCCCAGTTTCTCACAGGCAGCAGGGACAGCGGCAAGGTCGACCACCAACTGGACCGTTTAACGGAGTATTTAGGGGCTCCCGTCGATTTTACCGTCCTTGTCTTTACGGTTTCCGTGGACAAGCTCGACGAGAGGAAAAAGCTGGTGAAGCAGCTCAAAGAAAAAAAAGCGCTCGTGCCCTGTCTTCCGCTGACGGCCGAAGAGCTGCAAGCCTGGGTACGCCGGCAGGCGAAGCGGGAATCCTTCGAGCTTGCGGACGGAGTCGTCGACCAGCTCGTGCTGTACACGGGCGGGCATCTTCAGTCGCTGGCCGCGGAGATCGAGAAGATTTCTCTCAACGTAGGGCGGGGAGGGACAGCGACCCCCGAGCTGATTGATTCTCTCGTGGTTCGCAGCACGGAGCAGAATGTATTCATTCTGATCGAGCAGGTGGTCCAGCTGCGGCTGGACCGGGCGTTCGCGCTCCTGGAGGAGCTCCTCAAACAGAAAGAGGAGCCGATCAAGATCGTGATGCTGATGGCCCGCCAATTCCGGATCATGCTCCAGGTGAAAGAGCTCTCCAAGCAGAGCTATTCGCACCAGCAAATCGCAGGGCAGCTTGGCCTGCACCCGTACGCCGTGAAGGTAGCGGAGGGACAAGCCCGGGCTTACGATATCGAAAAGCTGAGCCGGATCGTGTCGCAGCTGGCCGATCTCGATTTTAAAATGAAGAGCGGCGGCATCGACAAGGTACTCGGCCTTGAACTCTTTCTTCTCGGTTTGGCGGCTTGAGTCGAGCCGGGAAGAAGGGATACAGACAGACCGGCCGCTTAGGCCGATCTTTTTGTACGGCCGAATCATCCATGGGACGCCGGATACTTGCGCTTGCGTACAGCAGACCCGCAAAATATATGCGCGTTCCTTTGCGGACGGCCAGACTCGCCATATGTACAAAAAAAGACCGGAGCCAGGGGCTCCGGTCTTTTTATCACCTATGTGTAGGTCCTGCTTATTAGCCTTGTGCGGAAAGAGCGTTGAGCTTCTTCGCTAAACGGGACTTCTTGCGGCTAGCTGCATTTTTATGGATTAATCCTTTAGAAGCTGCTTTGTCCAATTTTTTGGTAGCGTTGATCAGAGCTTCTTTAGCGGAATCTACGTTATTGCTGGCAACCGTTGTTTCGAAAGCTTTAACAGCTGTACGAAGAGCGGACTTCTCGGAAGCGTTGCGCAGGCGACGTTTTTCACTTACTTTCACTCTTTTGATCGCGGATTTGATGTTTGGCATTGACATTCACCTCCTACTTCAGGTACACAATCGAACGTTTTCCATGATTGTTGACAACTCTAGGTATTTTAACACGCTGACTTTTAAAAATCAATAGCTGACGGGGAGCTTTCCGCACCCGCTCTCTGAAAACGTTCATCGGTATAAATTAGGGTCCGTGTCCGCAAACTAGGGTCATACAGAATGGACAGGAGGAGATCTTAATGGCGGATCTTAGCGCGTATACGGTCCGGACCGATCTTGCGCTCGAGGCGAGAGAACTGGCGTCCGAAGCAAGGAAAAGCCCCGAAATACCGGGAGTGGTCTCGGATATATGGGAAGACGGCGGCATGCGCATTACCCAGATTCAGGTTTTAAACGATGAAGGGGCACAGGCCATCGGCAAGATGCCGGGTCAGTATATGACGATCGAAGTACCTGATTTGAGAAAAAAAGATACGCAGCTCCAAGACCGTGTAGCTACAAAGTTCGCCCAGGTGTTTGAGCAGTATTTGCAGAAAGCGGGAATCGGCAAAGATTCCAAGGTGCTCATCGTCGGGCTGGGCAACTGGAACGTGACTCCCGATGCGCTCGGTCCGCTCGTGGTTGAGAACATCCTCGTCACTCGGCACTATTTCGAGTTGATGCCGGGCCAGGTGAGCCCCGGCTACCGTCCCGTCAGCGCGGTTGCTCCGGGCGTACTGGGCACGACAGGCATTGAGAGCAGCGAAATCGTCGAAGGTATTGTCGAGAAGTCGAGACCGGATCTCGTGATCGCCGTGGACGCTCTTGCTTCGCGCGCGCTGGAGAGGGTGAATACGACGATCCAGATCGCGGACACCGGGATCAATCCCGGTTCCGGTATCGGCAACAAACGCCGCGGCCTGACCCTGGAGACACTTGGCGTGCCGGTCATCGCAATCGGTGTGCCGACGGTCGTGTACGCATCCACGATTGTAAATTCGTGCATCGATATGATGCAGCACCATTTCCGCACCCAGACGTCAAACACGCATGAGATTCTCGGCATGCTGGACGATCTGCCGGAACAAGAGCGGCTGTCGCTTGTCCGCGAGGTGCTGAATCCGCTCGGGCACGATCTTCTCGTCACCCCGAAGGAAATTGACGAATTTATCGAAGATATCGCGAATATCATCGCTTCCGGGCTGAATGCGGCTCTGCACGAGGCGGTAGATTCGGCGAACGTGGCCGCCTATACGCATTAAGCAGCGCGGCTCCGGGCCGGTTCCTCAGGGAACCGGTTTTTTTTGCGCGCGGGGCGGCGGATTTTTTTCGGAGAGAGAGTTCTAGTGAAAGAGCGAAGTTCATAGATTGGGAGTAGATAGATTCGCCGCCGCGAGGCGCGAGACGCCTAAATCCGGACATGTTCAAGCCCATTCGCTAGGAGGAATCCCCATGAAAAGGAATGCCGTCACCTTCAATCTCAGCAAAATCCGCCAAACGTTCCAGAGCGCCGGAGTCATCGGAAAGACCACGATATCGCTCAGTTTGTTTACCCTCTGCCTGTTTCTCCTGCTCGGAGTCGGGAGCGTGCTGCAATCGAGGCTGTCCACATCTCCCGTTTCATCCATGAAGGGGTTGGCGGCTTCGGTCTCCAATCAGTTTTTTCTCGACATGCTCGGATTGGAAGTCCCTCATTTAAGGAACGACACCCGTAAATTCACTTTTTCCCAGCAAAATATGATGAGCTTTGCCGTCCGGTTCCTGACCGATGTAAACCCCGGCGATCCGAAAAGTCTGATTGCCCAGGAGGTCCCCGGCCTGAAAGCGGACAAGAGCACCATTCTGCGCTCGGGCAAAGACGGCGATGCGAGCGGTCCGGTCGAATACACACCCGCGGAAGGAGCGGTGAACGGGACAACCGGCGGCACGGCCCCGGAAGCATCCTCAGCCCCGTCTCCCGCGCCAAGCCAGGCGCCAGCGGATCAGAAGCCCAAAGGACCGGGCCGGAACATCGCTTTTATTTATCAGTCTCACAGCAACGAATCGTTCCTCCCCGAGCTCAAAGGCGTCACCGATCCGGATAAAGCCTACGATGCCAAAACGAACGTGACGATGATCGGCAAGAAACTGGCGGAAGCGTTGGAAAAAGAAGGGGTAGGGGCCGTTCATTCCGATGCCATTTACCCGAATATGATTAAAGATTTCAAATATGCCTACTCTTATAAATATTCTCTCCAGACGCTGGAAGCCGCCGCGAACGCACATCCGGACCTGAAGTTTTTCTTTGATATCCACCGCGATTCCCAGGAACGCAAACGCACGACGGTTACGCTGAACGGCAAAGACTACGCGCAGGTGTATTTTATTCTGGGAGGAGACAACCCCAAGTGGAAAGAAAACGAAGCTTTCGCGGGGAAAATCCACGATTCGCTGGAAGCGAAGGCGCCCGGCGTTTCCAAAGGCATTCACGCAAAGACAGGCCACGAGGTAAACGGCGTCTACAATCAGAACTTTTCGCCGAACAGCGTGCTGATTGAAGTGGGCGGCCCTTACAACTCTCTGGAGGAGTGCTACCGGACGGTGGAGCTGCTGGCAAAAGCGGTGTCGGAAGTGATTCTGGATGCGGAAAAAGTAACGGCCCCTGCTCAAGGCAAAAAGTCGTAAGCCGCGTGCCGGTTAAGGCTGGAAACGGAACGGACAAGGGGATATTCCAATCAAGCAAAATTCAAATCACGAACCGGAGGGATCATCATGCCGCGCTGGTACTGGAAGCTGTTCGCATACGGAATTATTCTTTGCTTCTGCACCATGTTCGGGGTGGACCTGGCCTCGCGCGGTATGAACCGCATCGAGGGTCCGGGAGGCGTCTCCGATGGAGCGGCGCAAACAAGCGGGAGCAGTCCCGCCGCGCCCGGCTCCCTGCCGGAAGAGACGTTCATCCGGACCGGAGGCGGCCGGAGCGGCGGGCAGCAGCCTGGCGTTCCAAGCCAGGCGCCGGGAACGGGGGCTGCCGCGCCAAGCCCGGCGGCAGGCCCGGATGCGGCGCCCGGTAACGCCGGTTCCGCCCGGACGGGGGAAAGCGCGAACCGGCCTGCGGAGACGCCGGCTCCGCCGAAACCGACGCCCCGTCCGCTCGGGACGGGAGATCCGCTTGAGGCCGGATCGATGAACCACCTGGGCAACAAGCTGGGAGATTTGCTGCAAATCACCGCTCAAAGCGGAATGGACGGCGTGGTTTCGATGTTCGAATGGGTCGTCAAATAAGGCAAAACACCCCATAACGGTTTAGCATTGCCGCAGCCCCGCCGGACTGATATAATAAAAGGTACTGTATGTAACTGTGTGGGGGTTAGGCATGACTGACATTCGGCAAAGACAAAAGCAAATTCGAAACTTTTCGATTATCGCACATATTGATCACGGTAAATCTACGCTTGCGGACCGCATCCTCGAATTCACAGGGGCTCTTTCGTCTCGTGAAATGCAGGAACAGGTTCTCGACACGATGGACCTTGAGCGGGAACGCGGTATCACCATCAAGCTTCAGGCGGTACGCCTGAACTACAAGGCCGATGACGGTCAGGAATATATCCTGAACCTGATCGACACTCCGGGACACGTCGACTTCACGTATGAAGTTTCGCGGAGTATGGCCGCCTGCGAAGGCGCGCTGCTCGTTGTGGACGCGGCCCAGGGGATTGAAGCCCAGACGCTGGCCAACGTATATCTGGCCCTGGACAACAATCTGGAGATTCTCCCGGTCATCAACAAGATCGACCTGCCGAGTGCCGATCCGGAACGCGTCAAGCAGGAAGTCGAAGACGTGATCGGACTGGATGCGAGCGAAGCGGTTCTGGCTTCCGCCAAAGCCGGTATCGGCATCAAGGAAATTTTGGAGCAGGTGTGCCAGAAGGTACCCGCCCCGCAGGGCGATCCGGACGAGCCGCTCAAAGCGCTCATCTTCGATTCGCACTACGACCCGTACAAAGGCGTCATCGTGTACGTGCGTGTCGTGGACGGCGCTATCAAGGCCGGCACGAAAATCAAGTTCATGGCGACGGGCAAAGTCTTCGACGTGATCGAAGTCGGCGCTTTCAAGCCGCGCATGTCCATCGTGGATGAGCTGAACGTCGGCGATGTCGGCTTTATCGTAGCCGGGATCAAGAACGTCGGCGACACGCGCGTCGGGGATACGGTCACGAACGCCGTCAAACCGGCGGTGGAACCGCTGCCCGGCTACCGCAAAATCAATCCGATGGTATTCTGCGGGCTGTACCCGATCGAAACATCGGATTACAACGATCTGCGCGAAGCGCTCGAGAAGCTGGAGCTTAACGACGCGTCGCTCACTTACGAGCCGGAGACGTCCTCCGCGCTCGGCTTCGGTTTCCGCTGCGGATTCCTGGGCCTTCTCCATATGGAGATCATCCAGGAACGCATCGAGCGCGAATTCAACATTCCGCTTATTACGACGGCGCCAAGCGTTATTTACCGCATCACGATGACGAACGGCGAGATCATCGAGATCGACAACCCGTCGAACTATCCGGATCCCCAGCGGATCGAATTCGTTGAGGAGCCTTACGTGAAGGCGTCGGTCATCGTGCCGAACGACTTTGTCGGCGCGATTATGGAACTGTGCCAGGGCAAGCGCGGCGAGTTCATCAACATGGAGTACCTGGACACGAACCGGGTAACGCTGTCTTACGACATTCCGCTTGCGGAAATCGTGTATGACTTCTTCGATCTTCTGAAATCCCGGACGAAGGGGTACGCCTCGTTCGATTATGAAATTTCCGGGTACAAGAAATCCAACCTGGTCAAAATGGACATTATGCTGAACGGCGAGCAGGTCGATGCCTTGTCTTTCATCGTTCACCGGGACGGCGCCTACAACCGGGGCCGCATTATTTGCGAAAAGCTCAAAGAGCTTATCCCGCGGCAAATGTTCGAAGTGCCGATTCAGGCCGCAATCGGACAGAAAATCATTTCGCGCGAAACCGTCAAGGCGATGCGGAAGAACGTTCTGGCCAAATGTTACGGCGGCGACATCTCGCGGAAACGGAAACTGCTGGAGAAGCAGAAGGAAGGCAAGAAGCGGATGAAGCAGGTCGGCAGCGTGGAAGTGCCGCAGGAAGCGTTCATGGCGGTACTTCGTATCGACGACAACTAATATTGAGTGTATGACCGAGAAATAGGAGCCGCGTGCTCCTATTTTTATTGCCTTCGATCTTTTCCGCTTTTCATAGTACAATGAAGGAACGGCCGTGAGGCCCGACCCTTTCTGGAAAGGAACTACCTGCAATGAACACACGTTATACCGCCCCCGAGGCGGTTTATATCCATATCCCTTTCTGCACGAACAAATGCTTTTACTGCGATTTCAATTCTTATGTCCTTAAAGGCCAGCCCGTTATGGACTATCTGGATGCCCTTGAGCGTGAGATGGAGCGTACGGTGCAGGCGCAGCCGCCCGGAAAGATCGCGACGATCTTCGTGGGAGGGGGCACGCCGACGGTTCTGCTGCCGGATCAGATGGCGCATTTTCTGAAGCTGGTGAGAACGTATTTCCCGGATCAGCATGAGAATCTGGAATTTTCCATGGAGGCCAACCCCGGGACAACGGACCTCGAAAAGCTGACAGCGATGAAAGAAGGCGGCGTCAACCGCATTTCATTCGGTGTCCAGTCGTTCGACAACGGTCTGCTGGAGACGATCGGCCGCATTCATAACACGGACGACGTTTACCGGAGCTTGGAAAATGCGGCGAAGGCGGGCTTCGACAACATGTCGATCGACTTGATGTTCGGGCTGCCTAACCAGACGCCGGAAATTATGGAGAAGACGCTGAACGCGGCACTGGCCCTTGATCTCAAGCATTATTCGATCTACAGTTTGAAGGTGGAAGAGAACACCTTGTTCCACACGATGTACCACAAAAACCAGCTTCCGCTCCCGAGCGAGGACGACGAGCTGGACATGTACCTGCTCATTATGCGCCGGTTGAAAGAAGCGGGCTACGGGCAGTATGAAATCAGCAATTTCGCGCGCCCCGGTTACGAAAGCCGGCACAACACGACGTACTGGCGCAATCAGCCTTATTACGGCCTTGGCGCGGGGGCTCACGGCTACGCCGAAGGACACCGTCATGTGAATGTCAAAGGCGTCCAGCCTTATATTGACCGGACGAAAGAGGGCCTTCCGCATCTGGAAAGATTCCCTGTGACGGAGCAGGAGGCGATGGAGGACTTCATGATGGTCGGCCTGCGTCTCTTGGAAGGAATCAGCGGGGACGATTTTACCGCTCAATTCGGTGTTCCGGTGGAGGAGAAATTCGGCGGGATTCTGGACAGTCTGATCAAACGCGGACTTCTGGAGCGTGCCGGAAACAAGATCCGTTTGTCGGAACAAGGAATTTTGTTCGGCAACGACGTGTTTGCTTCGTTCCTCGAATAACGGCAGGCAAGGGCGTGGCCCAGGCTGGAGAACGCTCGTCATTTACGCTTCAAAATCCATTCAAAATTTTACAAAAAGCCACTTGTGCGATTATGCATGCTGATGTATATTTATTCAATATACTATTTCCGCATAGCAATTGTACAAGTGGTTTTTTTGATTTGTTCCTATTTTTTCATATATTTTCAGCAGGCGAATGGTGGGATGCGAGATGACAGTGGCTTGCCGCAGAGCAACGGAAGACGATATAGAAGAACTCGTACATATTATACAAGGATATGCACGTCAGGGGATTATGCTCCCCCGAGACCGGGAGATGATCCGGCAGCATTTGGATACTTTTGTAGTCGCGGAAGACGAAGGCGCGCTGATCGGCTGCGGGTCGCTGACGAGGCTCGGTGAGAATCTGGTGGAGATTCGCTCGCTGGGCGTTTCCGAGGATTACAAGGGACAGGGCGTCGGTACCAAACTGGTGGATTCCTTGCTGGAGGAGGCGCAGCGCCTGACCGTTACGAAGGTAATGGCCCTCACTTACGAAGTGAAATTTTTTCAGAAAAACGGCTTCAGAATCGTGCCGAAACATATCTTTCCGGAAAAAGTGTGGACTGATTGCATTCACTGTAAAAAACAGTACTGCTGCGACGAGATTGCGGTACTCCGGGAGTTGGATTGAACTTGACAACAGGCCGAAAGGTCTGTTATTTTTGTATTAGGAATTAGCACTCGTTAAGGTTGAGTGCTAACGAAGCGGATCGTGCCCGAGCGGCGCATTCATGCGGCGGTTTACCTATATGTAAAGGAGGAGTTACTATGTTGACGGAGCGTCAGCGGATGATTTTGAATGCCATTGTAGATGATTATATTCGTTCCGCAGAGCCGATCGGTTCCAGAAGCATTTCCAAACGGGGCGATGTCGGTTTCAGTCCGGCCACGATCCGCAACGAAATGTCGGATCTCGAAGAATTGGGCTTTCTGGAGCAGCCGCATACGTCAGCAGGCCGTATTCCTTCTCATAAAGGGTACCGTTACTATGTAGATCACCTGGTGCGACACGGTACGCTGGACGCTCACGAGCTGGAGACAGTCAAGCTGTTCTTCGCGGAGAAGGTCCAGGAGATGGAAGAGGTCATCCAGCATACGGCGAATATGCTGTCGGGTTTGACCAATTACACATCGATCGTGCTCGGCCCCGAGGTTTTTACCAATACGCTGAAACATCTGCAGATTATTCCGCTTAACGACAAGACCGCCGTTGCGATTATCGTGACGAATACGGGGCATGTCGAGAACAAAACCGTCGCGATCCCCCCGGGATTGCCGATGAACGAAATCGAGAAGGTCGTCAATTTGTTGAACGCACGCCTTCAAGGAGTGCCGCTGCTGCAGTTTAAGTCGAAGCTCTATACGGAAGTGGCCGGCGAGCTGAATAAGTACGCCGTGGGCTACCACGAGCTTCTGAACATGGTCGAAAGCGTGCTAGAGAATGACGAGAAAGACCGCATTTTCCTGGGCGGCACGACCAATATGCTGACACAGCCGGAATTTAAAGATGTGGATAAAGTTAAAAATATTTTGGATCTGCTGGAGCAAACTCCGGTTTTATTCAAATTGGTGACTTCATCGCCTACAGGACTTCAAATCAAGATCGGTTCGGAGAACAGTCTGGCCGCCATGAACGATTGCAGCCTGATTACGGCGACCTATTCGTATGACGATCAGCCGCTTGGAACGATCGGGATACTCGGACCTACGCGGATGGAATATGCCAAAGTGATCCGGCTTCTCGAGCACTTGTCCGCCAATATGGAAGTTCTTCTGTCAAGGTGGTACAAATAAAGAGACAGGTTTACAATGAGATTCTACACGAAGTTTAAGCGGGATTAGCTGGGGCAAACTTAAACGTGGCCGGCAAACGCGGGCCCGTCCACTCTTTCAAGGAGGTGAACACGACAAGTGAGTACCGAAGAAACAAAGAACATCAACCCGGATACGAACGCCGCGGAAGCAGAAGAAGCTACATATGACGCGGAACAAGCAGAAGCTGCCGAAGCAGCGGCTCCTGATGCGGAAGGCGCGGCCTCCGGCCGGAACGCGGAGCTGGATGAGCTTCGTAAAGCGGCCGAGGAGAGCCAGCAGCGTTTGCTGCGCGCTCAGGCCGATTTCGACAATTTCCGCCGCCGCACACGCCAGGAGAAAGAAGAGTTTGCGAAATACGCTTCTCTTAAGCTGATCGAACAAATGCTGCCGGTCATCGACAATTTCGACCGTGCGCTGGTTTCCAGCCGCGAGACGCAGGATTTCGAAGCTCTCACCAAAGGGATCGAAATGGTGTACAGACAGCTCGAGCAGCTGATGACCCAGGAGGGTCTGACGCCGATCGAAGCGGTAGGCCAACCCTTTAACCCGGAATTTCACCAGGCGATCATGCAGGTGGAATCGGATGATTACGAAGAAGGCATCGTTGTGGAAGAAGTCCAGAAGGGCTACATGCTGAAGGATAAAGTGATCCGTCCTTCGATGGTTAAAGTCAGCATGTAAGCCGGAAGGGCTTTAGGCCCGGCGAATTCATATATACGCACCCCTAATAAGGAGGAAATAGATTATTATGAGCAAAGTAATCGGTATTGACTTAGGAACCACCAACTCCTGCGTAGCCGTAATGGAAGGCGGCGAAGCCGTCGTTATCCCTAACGCCGAAGGAAACCGCACCACTCCGTCCGTAGTGGGCTTCAAGAAAGACGGAGAGCGTGTTGTGGGCGAGACGGCAAAACGCCAGTCCATCACGAATCCGGACCGTACGATTATCTCCATCAAGCGTCACATCGGTACGAACCATAAGGAATCCATTGACGGCAAGGACTACACGCCTCAAGAGATTTCCGCGATCATTCTGCAAAAGCTGAAAGCCGACGCAGAAGCTTACCTGGGATCTCCGGTAACGCAAGCGGTTATCACGGTCCCTGCTTACTTCAACGACAGCCAGCGTCAAGCGACCAAAGACGCCGGTAAAATCGCCGGTCTCGAAGTGCTCCGTATCGTCAACGAGCCTACGGCGGCTGCACTCGCTTACGGCCTGGAGAAATCCGAAGATCAGACGATCCTCGTATATGACCTTGGCGGCGGTACGTTTGACGTATCTATCCTTGAACTCGGCGACGGCTTCTTCGAAGTTAAAGCGACAAGCGGCGACAACAAGCTGGGCGGCGACGACTTCGACCAAGTGATCATCGATCACCTGACGGCTGAATTCAAGAAAGAACACGGTATCGACCTGAGCAAGGACAAAGCGGCTGTACAGCGTTTGAAAGATGCGGCCGAGAAAGCCAAGAAAGAACTTTCCAGCGTCCTGACAACGACCGTTTCCCTGCCGTTCATTACCGTTGTCGACGGAGTGCCTCAGCACTTGGAGCTTAACCTGACCCGCGCCAAGTTCGAAGAGCTTTCCGCTTCTCTGGTTGAAAGAACACTGGGCCCGACTCGTCAGGCTCTGAGCGATGCGGGCTTGTCCCCAAGCCAAATCGACAAAGTCGTACTGGTCGGCGGATCGACTCGTATTCCGGCTGTTGTCGAAGAAATCAAAAAGCTGATCGGTAAAGATCCTCACAAAGGCGTTAACCCGGATGAAGTTGTTGCTCTGGGCGCCGCTGTCCAAGCGGGCGTTCTGACCGGCGACGTTAAAGACGTGGTTCTCCTGGACGTTACTCCGCTGTCCCTGGGTATCGAAACGGCCGGCGGTGTATTCACCAAAATGATCGACCGCAACACAACGATTCCTACCAGCAAATCGCAAGTGTACACCACTTACGCGGACAACCAAACAAGCGTGGAAATCCACGTTCTGCAAGGCGAACGCTCGATGGCTAACGATAACAAAACACTCGGACGCTTCATGCTGGGAGACATTCCTCCGGCGCCGCGCGGTATTCCGCAAGTCGAAGTTACCTTCGATATCGATGCGAACGGTATCGTGAACGTATCGGCTCTGGATAAAGGAACAGGCAAAAGCCAGAAGATCACGATCACTTCTTCCGGCGGCCTGAGCGATGATGAAATCGATAAAATGATGAAGGATGCGGAGGCGCACGCCGAAGAAGACCGCAACCGCAAAGAACTCGTTGAAGTCCGCAACCAAGCTGACCAGCTTGTTTACAGCACGGATAAAACGATCAAGGAACTGGGCGACAAAGTAGACCAGGCCGAGATCGACAAAGCGAACGCAGCGAAAGAAAAAGTGAAGCAGGCGCTCGAAGGCAACGACCTGGCTGCAATCAAAGCGGCTACGGAAGAGCTGACCGAAGTGGTCCAGCAGCTTTCCGTGAAGCTGTATGAGCAGGCTGCCCAGCAGCAGGGAGCGGGCGACGCGGCAGGCGAAGCGTCCGAAGCCGGCAAGAAAGACAACGTAGTCGATGCGGATTACGAAGTAGTTGACGAGGACAAAGACAAGAAATAAGGGAATTTCACACCGGGAACTGTCTGACACAAAGAGAAGTCAAAGCCGTCCGAAAACGGCTTTGACTTTCCCTATGTTTCGACAAGACCATCCGGTTGAGGTTGCCGTTAAAGCAGCGGGGGTGGAGCGATGAGTAAACGGGACTATTACGAAGTGCTGGGCGTCGGCAAGGACGCGTCCGCGGAAGATGTCAAAAAAGCGTACCGGAAGCTGGCGCGCCAGTATCATCCGGACGTTAATAAGGCAGACGATGCCGAAACGAAGTTCAAAGAGGCCAAAGAAGCGTACGACGTATTGAGCGACGATCAGAAGCGTTCGACGTATGACCGTTTCGGGCATGTCGATCCGAATCAGGGAATGGGCGGCGGAGGCATGGGCGGCGCCGATTTCGGAGGATTCGGGGACATCTTCGACATGTTCTTCGGAGGCGGAGGCGGCGGCCGGCGCAATCCGAACGCGCCTCAGCGCGGAAGCGATCTGCAGTATAACCTGCAAATCGAATTCAAGGAAGCGGTATTCGGCAAGGAGCTTGACCTGCAGATTCCGCGCACGGAAAACTGCGACAAGTGCTCGGGTTCGGGCGCCAAACCGGGCACTCACCCGGAGACTTGTACCACCTGTCAAGGTTCAGGCCAGCAGGAAGTGGTTCAGAATACGCCGTTCGGTCGTATCGTGAACCGCCGTCCTTGCTCGACCTGTAACGGCCAAGGCAAAATTATCCGTCACAAGTGCGGAGAATGCGGCGGCTCCGGCAAGGTCAAGAAACAGCGCAAGATACACATCAAAATCCCGGCCGGCGTAGACGACGGCGCTCAGCTGCGCGTCAGCGGAGAGGGCGAAAGCGGTACGCGCGGAGGCCCGGCGGGTGACCTGTACGTCGTCATCCACGTGAAGGCGCACGAATATTTCGAACGCAGGGACGACGACATTTATCTGGATATGCCGCTGACCTTCGTTCAGGCGGCTCTCGGCGCGGAAGTGGAAGTTCCGACCCTGACGGAGAAAGTGAAGCTCAAGATTCCGGCGGGCACGGACACGGGAACGTATTTCCGTCTACGCGGCAAAGGCGTACCGAAGCTTCGGGGCTACGGACAGGGCGACCAGCACGTGCGCGTCGTGATTGTGACACCGAAAAACATGACCGACGAGCAGAAAGATCTGCTCCGCGAGTTCGCGAAAGTAAGCGGAGAAGATACGAAAGAGCACGAGGAGTCCTTCTTCGATCGGATGCGTAAAGCGTTCCGCGGAGATTGATTCCCGGATAGATAGCCGCATGGCGCATGCCTGCGAAGCAAGCACCTTTCCCTGGCGGAGAGGTGCTTTTTCTTGTGCCAATGGTTAAAATTTCGGACTGGAACATCATGCAATTTCCTGTATAATAATTCGTTGTACCCTTACAGAGGCGCTCCGGCACAGGAGCGCGGACGGCAATTTTCAACGCAAAAGGAGAATCTTACTTGAAACCCAACATGGAATTGCAGCGGACGCTGAAACTTTGGCATATCGTGGTCATCGGTCTCGGATATATGGCTCCTATGGCGGTGTTCGATACGTACGGAATCGTGTCGGATGAAACGGGAGGGCACGTCCCGGCCGCTTATGCGCTGACTTTGCTGGCGATCCTTTTCACCGCGTCCAGCTACGGCAAAATGGTGAGAGTTTACCCGACGGCGGGCTCCGCTTACGCATACGCGCGGAATACGATTCATCCGTATGCGGGTTTCCTGGTCGGCTGGGCGGCGCTGCTGGATTACTTATTCCTG
Source organism: Paenibacillus sp. JNUCC 35 (assembly GCF_058269095.1). Taxonomy (NCBI): domain Bacteria; kingdom Bacillati; phylum Bacillota; class Bacilli; order Caryophanales; family Paenibacillaceae; genus Paenibacillus; species Paenibacillus sp. JNUCC 35. The sequence goes on from NZ_CM177771.1 coordinate 1,847,957, forward strand.
CCCATGATCAACGCTCTGCTGACAGGCATTTATTTGTCCGCGGTTTTCCCGGAAATTCCGGCCTGGATCTGGATCGTCGGTTTCGTCCTCTTTATTACGGCGCTGAACCTGCTGAAGGTGAAAATAACGGCTTCGGTCAACACATTCCTTGTGCTTTTCCAGATCGTCGTCGTGGTCCTGTTCGCCGCACTCGCCGTAAAAGGCCTCATGAACGGGCAAGGAGTCGGTGAGGTGTTCAACGCCCAGCCTTTCTACGCCCCGGATATGTCCATCCCGGCCCTGCTCGTAGGCGCCTCGATCCTCTGCTTCGCCTTCCTCGGATTCGATGCGGTATCGACGCTGACCGAAGAAACGGTGGACCCGGAAAAGAACACGCCGCGGGCCATCATTCTCGTCGCGATGATCGGCGGAATCCTGTTTATGACGGCTTCCTACTTCACTCAGTCGCTGTTCCCGGACGTTTCCGTATTCGAAGACCCGGAGGGGGCTTCGCCGGAAATCGCCCTGTTTATCGGGGGCAAGGTGTTCCAGCTCGTGTTCCTGGCCGCGGCGCTTTCGTCCACACTGGCTTCGGGCCTCGTTTCCCTGACTAGCGTTACCCGGCTTTTGTACGCCATGGGGCGTGACAGCTATCTGCCGAGGAAATTTTTCGGGTATGTGCATCCCAAAACGGGCACGCCGGTCTATAACGTCCTGTTTATCGGCTGTATATCGCTGATCGCGTTAAAGCTCGATCTCGTGACGGCTACCTCGTTTATTAACTTCGGGGCGCTGATTGCGTTCACGTTTGTGAACCTTTCCGTCATTATCCATTATATTTTCAAAAAGAAGCAGAGAAGCTTCGACGATTATATGCGGTATTTGGTCGCGCCTCTGATCGGAGCGGGATTTGTGGCGTACATCTGGACGCATCTGGACCGCCATTCGATGACGCTGGGATTGATCTGGACGGCAGTAGGGATCGTTTATCTGATCTATCTGGTCGCGGTCGCGAAGAGAGATGTGAAAAAAATCCAAATGGACGATTCCGGCAGTTAATACGAAGTCGGCGGACAAATTCGAAGAGATCAAGTTGGTCGCGCGAGTTGTCTGTGACCTTCGCCGCTCCGCTAAATGCGTGTCCCCAGTGATTCGTCGGCTGGCCTGTGTCTGACCGGTCAGAACAGGAAAGGGACGTACGATAAGACAAAGCGGAGGACGTTCCCGACTGCATAAAAAAAGCCTCTGTAAAGCATGCTAATTTTTAGTTTGCATAAGGAGGCACAAAACGATGAGCGAAAACCGGAACGAACACGAAGAAATCTCCGAACCGATTTCGCAGCTGATTCCGATCGGCAAAAACGAGGATGTGGAGTTCAGCTCGGAAGAAGCCGACGCGGAAGATCTGGAAGCCCTGCAGCGCGCGAGTGCTGCGGACAGCCGCCAGGAGCGGCAGGGTCGATGAGCGAGAAGAGCATACTCGCGACTTTCCGCTCCCCCGAGGAAGCCGAGGGGGCTGCCGCCAAACTGAAAGCGCTGCGGGCGATCGACATGCAGATCGCCCGGTTCGACCGCTTTCAGGGAGAAGACGTTCAGCAGCAGATGAATCCGCTGAACGGGGATTTCGCCAGCCTCGGCAATTTGACGCAGAGTGCCGAGTGGTATTCGCGCGACGCCGGCATTCTCGCGGCGGCGGATCCTACCGCCAGCGGAATGAGCGACGGCGGGTCGGGGATGCCGACCGGCCGCGATATTCTGCTGACGGTCGTGGTGGACGAGAGCACGCATCACCAGGCGATGCGTGTGATCCGCGAATGCGGGGGCGAGATCTGACGTCCGGCCTGTAACCGGGCCGGACGCCGCGACCGCTCCCCCGCACTGCGGCGGGCGAAATCGCACGGCCGATCAGCCGGCAGCCGGTACAAGCCCTCACCCCTCCGGGTTTCACAGCGGAGGAGTGAGGGCTTTCTTGCATGCTCCGCATGAGCCGGTATCGCGGCCGGTGCGGACGGTTTTACCGGGCTTGTAAAGTATAGTACAATAACAAGATATGTGAGCGGATAAGCAAGGCTAAAATCCGCAAGGGGGAACAAGTCGCGATGCGTTGGCATGAAATTACGGTAAACACGACGGAACAAGCCGTCGAAATGATCTCCAATTTTCTCCACGAATTTGGAGCCGGAGGGGTTTCCATCGAAGAATCCGGCACTTTGAATAAGAAGCGGGATACTTCGCTCGGACAGTGGTACGAGCTTCCTTTTAACGATATTCCGGAAGGCCGTGCCGTTATCAAAGGGTACTTCGTGGAAGGAACCGAGCTGGATTCCATTATGAGCACGCTCAAGCAGTCGGTCGAAGGGCTGGCCGAATTCGGCATCGATACGGGAAATCCGTCTTACGAGCTGCGCGAGGTGGACGACGAAGACTGGGCGAACGCCTGGAAGCAGTACTTTAAACCTGTCCGCATTACAGAACGTTTAACGATCAAACCGACATGGGAAGAATATACGGCATCGGAAGGCGAGATCATTCTGGAGCTCGATCCGGGAATGGCATTCGGTACGGGAACACATGCCACCACGTCGCTGTGCCTCAAGACCCTGGAAGAGGTCATTAAGGGCGGGGAAGATGTGATCGACGTGGGCACGGGTTCCGGCATCCTGTCGATCGCTGCGGCCAAGCTCGGGGCCCGGCGCGTCCTTGCCGTCGACCTTGACCCGGTTGCGGTTTCGAGCGCAAGCGAGAACTCCAAGCTCAACGGCCTGGAGGATACGATTCACGTGAAGCTGAGCGATCTCCTGGGCGTTTTCAAAGAAAGCGAAGCGGGCGGGGGCGCGGATCTCGGCGTGAAACTCCCCGTTCAGGTGGTCGTCGCGAACATTTTGGCGGAAATTATTCTGCTCTTCCTTGACGATGTCTACAAAGTGCTGGCGCCAGGCGGCTGCTATGTCGTGTCCGGCGTTATTCTAAGCAAGCAGAAAGATGTGGAAAACGGCCTCCTCGCAGCCGGCTTCGAAGTTGAGGACGTGCGCCGCGACGGAGAGTGGGTCGTGCTGATCGCGCGGAAAAGGTAGGCGGGCCGCATGGGGGATTTCAGCGCCATTTTACAACTGCTGCCGTTCACGCTGCTCGTGCTCATCATCGCCTTTACGGTGCATGAGTTCGCGCACGCCTACTCGGCTTACAAATTCGGGGACCCTACCGCTTACAAGGAGGGCCGGGTGACGTTGAATCCCCGCGTCCATCTCGATGTGCTGGGGACGCTGCTGTTCATCATCGCCGGGTTCGGCTGGGCGAAGCCCGTTCCCGTCCGGCGCTCCAATTTCAAGAAGCCCCGCCTCATGGGCGTCATCGTCAGCTTCGCGGGGCCCTTCAGCAACCTGGTTCTCGGTTTCCTCGGCATTATCGTGTTTTATGTGCTGCTGAACTACACGGGAATCGTCGGTTGGTCCGCGGGCGTGCAGAAGGCCGTGCTTATTTTTATGATCCTGTTCGTGAAAATGAACGTGCTGCTGTTCATCTTAAACCTGCTTCCGGTTCCTCCGCTCGACGGATACCGGATTCTGGAGGATGTGCTCCCGGTCGCCGGGCGCGAAAAGCTCAGGCAATATGAGCAGTGGGGAATGCTTGTCCTGCTGCTGGTCGCGTTTATCCCGCCTTTGTACCGGGTAACGCTGGGGCCGATTTTCTCGCTGCAGTACGATATCATTTATGCGTTTAACGATCTGATCGGCTCGCTTTTCGGCGAACGGCTGCCCATCGACCAGTTTTTCAGACTGATCGGATAAAAGGAGTTCCGGGCTATCCCGCAGGACCGAATACGCCGGATACACCTAAGGCCGTTAAAGCTGACCGGGCCTTTGACGGCTCGATGAAAATTTGTGCCAGCGGTAGCTTTTGAGACGAGAACATTGTAAGATGAAATGTACGCGATTTTTAGCATTTTCGACAAAGAAAGAGTGGCCGCAATGCAAAGATATTTCATTCCAGCCGGAGATTTCGGCGCGGATTCCGTCGCGATTACAGGCGACGATGCTCATCATCTCGCGCGCGTCATGCGTGCCGAAGAGGGCGACCGCTGCATCTGCAGCGACGGCGTCAGCCGTGAAGCGATCGTTGAAATTACGGCGGTCGACAAAAACCGCGTCGAAGCGAAGATCGTCGAGACGCTGGAAATGAGCGCGGAGCCTGCCGTCGAGGTATGGATCGCGCAAAGTCTGCCCAAGGGCGACAAGATGGAGACGGTCATCCAGAAGGGGACCGAAATCGGCGCCGCGCGTTTTCTGCCGTTCGTGTCCGAACGGACCGTCGTCCAGTACGATGCGAAGAAAGAAGCCAAGCGCACCGAGCGCTGGAATAAAATAGCCAAGGAAGCGGCGGAGCAGGCGCACCGGAACCGGATTCCGGTCATCGAGTCCGTGCTTTCGTGGAAAGCTCTTTTGAAGCTGGTTTCCGAAGCCGCCGACGGAGCCTGGATTTGTTACGAGAAAGAAGACGGATTCGGCATCGGAACGGCGATCCGCCGTTATTTCGGGTCCCGGGACAGCCGGACGGACGAAATCGGCGCTCCGCGGAAAGCGGCGGCCGGAGCCGGTGCGGACAGCGCAGCGGACGGCAAACCGTCGAGGCTGCTGCTGCTTGTAGGCCCCGAAGGGGGATTCACCGAGCAGGAGATCCGCGAGGCCGAGGCCGCGGGCTGCGTGTCCGTGTCGCTCGGACGGAGAATTTTACGCACGGAGACGGCCGCTATGGTCGGGCTTGCGTGCATCCTATACGAATCCGGAGAGATGGGAGGATAACATCATGTCAACTGTGGCATTTCACACCTTGGGGTGCAAAGTTAATTTTTACGACACCGAAGCGATCTGGCAGATGTTCAAAGGCGAAGGGTATGAACAGGTCGATTTTGAACAGACGGCGGACGTTTACGTGATCAATACGTGTACCGTTACGAATACCGGCGACAAGAAAAGCCGCCAGATGATCCGTCGAGCCGTTCGGCGTAATCCGGAGGCCATCGTGGCCGTTACGGGCTGTTACGCGCAGACTTCGCCAGCGGAAATCATGGCGATTCCGGGCGTCGATCTCGTGATCGGGACGCAGGACCGCGACAAAATCATTTCCCTGGTGAAGCAGTTCCAACAGGAGCGCCAGCCGATCAACGCCGTGCGCAACATCATGAAAACGCGCCAGTTCGAGGAACTGGACGTACCGGATTTTGCCGACCGCACCCGCGCGTTTCTGAAAATCCAGGAAGGCTGCAACAATTTCTGCACCTTCTGCATCATTCCGTGGTCGCGCGGCCTTATGCGCAGCCGGGAACCTGAGAGCGTCGTCAAGCAGGCGCACATGCTCGTTGACGCGGGCTACAAAGAAATCGTGCTGACGGGTATTCACACCGGCGGCTACGGCGAAGATATGGAGAATTACAGTCTGGCCCGCCTGCTGTGGGACCTGGACAAGGTAGACGGTTTGAACCGGATCCGGATCTCCTCGATCGAAGCGAGCCAGATTACGGACGAAGTACTGGAAGTGCTGGGCGCCTCCGATAAAATGTGCCGTCATCTGCACATTCCGCTCCAGGCCGGCAACGACCAGGTTCTGGCACGGATGCGCCGCAAATATACGACTGCCGAATACGGCCGCAAAATCGAGCTGATCCATAAAGCGCTGCCGGGCGCGGCCATCACGACGGACATCATCGTCGGCTTCCCGGGCGAAACGGACGAAATGTTCCGCGAAGGTTATGCCTTTATGGAACAGATGAAGTTCGCCGAAATGCACGTATTCCCGTATTCCAAACGGACGGGAACGCCCGCCGCGCGGATGCTGGACCAAATCGACGAAGAGATCAAGAACGCACGCGTTCACGAGCTGATCGACTTGTCGGAGAGAATGCAGTTGGAGTACGCGAAGCAATATGTGGGCAAACAGCTGGAAGTCATTCCGGAGCGCGCCTACAAAGGGGCCGCCGAAGACAGCGGCCTGCTGATGGGCTACAGCGACAACTATATGCAGATGGTATTCGAGGCGCCTGAAGAGATGATCGGCCGGGTATGTACGGTCGAAGTGCAGGAAGCCGGCGTGAACGAATCCAAAGGCAAGCTGATCCGCGTGGCGGAAGAGCAGTCCGCGCCCGCGAATCGGATCAAAGCGATTGTCTGAGAAACGTTTTATAGCGGGTTGACAGACCCTGGGCACGGTGTTAAGATGGGGTACAATTCCATTGATTCCCATCTACCGGACAGCCGGAGACATAAGCGAGAGCTTATTGTTTCCGGCTTTTTTGCGTAGCCGAGAGGAGTGAAGCGGACGGGCCGCGGGAAGAAGAGGCGGCATTTTTTGCAGGGAAGGGGGCGTGAATTAGGAAGGGTGGCTTTACATTGTTTTTAATCCGACTAAATGCATGAGAAAAGTTTAATATTCGCAGGGTGAAATATGAACATCGAAGGAGCGTGGAACATGGGAAACGCGGTTCCGGAAGTGGAATTCGGCTGGTTTATTCCGACCACGGGAGATGGCAAATATATCGGAGTCGAGCCGGAAAGAGAATCATCCGCCGACTATATGATTCAAGTGGCGCAAACGGCGGAGGAAGCGGGCTTTACGTTCGCCCTCATCCCCACAGGCGGATCGTGCCTGGATGCCTGGATTGTCGGCTCCATCGTCGCTTCGCATACGAAGACGCTCAAGCCTCTGGTGGCGATGAGGCCGGGGCTGATCGCGCCCGTTCTTGCCGCCAGAATGGCCGCCACGCTCGACGTCCTGTCCGGCGGCCGGGCGCTGATCAACGTCGTAACGGGCGGATCTCCGTCCGACTTGTCGGCTGCGGGAGATCCGCTCGCCGGCGATCATGACGAGCGGTATGTACGCACCCGGGAGTTTCTGCATATCGTCCGCAGCGTGTGGACGCGCTCAAACGACGGCGGGGAGAAATTTCTCGCCGGCGGCGGATACAAGTACGGCGATTCGGAGAAGGTCGAGTTCAGCGGCAAGTATTACCGGCTCGAAGGAGGGGCGGCACTGCCTCTGCCCGTGCAAAAGCCTTATCCGCCTCTTTATTTCGGGGGCAGCTCCGAAGCCGGGAAGCGGACGGCCGTCGAAACCTCGGACGTCTACTTGATGTGGGCGGAGCCTCTTGCCTGGATACGGGAGCAGATCCGGGAAGTGGAGGAGATTCGGGCCGAAGTGAAGGCGTCCACCGGGAAAGAGCGCGATCTCCGCTACGGGCTGCGTGCGCAGGTGGTCGTTCGCGAAACGGAGGAAGAAGCCTGGAAAGACGCGTGGGAGATTATTTCCAAAGTGGACGACAGCGCGATCGAATGGTCCAGCCACCGCTTTAAGGAAACGGATGCGACGAACCAGCAGCGCCAGAACTCGCTGCGGGAAGGTTCCCGGGCGAACGGGTATCTGATCGGCCCGAATTTGTGGGCGGGCATTTCCATTGTGCGCGGCGGCGGCGCCATGACGTTCGTCGGCAGCGCCGAGCAGGTGGCGGATCGTCTGCTGGAATTTACGGATATCGGCATTTCTTCGTTTATTCTTTCGGGGTATCCGAATCTGGAAGAGGCCCGGATTACGGGAGATTTGCTGCTGCCGGTTTTCAAAAGAAAGCTGGCGGAGCGCGGAGCGGCGGCGGAGATAACTTTTTCAGGGCATAAGGAGAAGATTGAGGCGTAGGCTCGCTCGGGGTGGCCGTACAGGAGACTTGAACCGGAACGAAAGGGGAGAAAGAATGAAAGCTGCACGCAAAACGGCTCCGGCGGCGGATGAGAGAAAACGTGGTTGCAGGTGGGCCGTACCTTTTGCGCTCCTGATGATTCTGCTGCTTTCGGGCTGCACCGGCAGAGGGGAGCAGGCTTTAACGGAAGGGGCGGCCCCGGCCGGAAAAAGCGGGAAAGACAAAGTGACGGTGAGCATCGGAATCCAGCAGAGCCTGGGACCGCTGCTGATCGCCCGGGAGAAGAAATGGTTCGAGGAAGCATTCGCGGAAGCGGGGGCGGAGGTCAAATGGCAGGAGTTTCAGAGCGGCCCTCCCCATTTCGAGTCCATTACGGCCGGGCGGCTCGACTTCGGGATCGTCGGAAACGGGCCTGTCATTGCCGCCCAGGCAGGTAAGGTGGAATTTAAAGAAATCGCCGTAAGCGGCGACGGCAAGAAAGGGAACGCGATTCTCGTTCCGAAAGGCAGTCCCCTCCAAACGGTGCGGGACCTGAAAGGCAAAAAAATCGCCGTGGCCAAAGGCAGCAGCGGCTGGATTTTCCTGTACAGGGCAATCGTCCAAGCCGGTTTAAAGCCCGACGACATTAAAATCGTCCAGCTTCAGCCGGACGAGGCAAGGCCCGCATTCCAGAGCGGGGCGGTGGATGCCTGGGCGATCTGGGAGCCGTTTATAACGAGTGAAGTCGTGACGGGAGGCGCATCGGTGCTGGCGGACGGAAAGCAGCTCGATCTTCTCGGGCCGGGCTTTATCGTCGCGCGCAGCGAGTTTACCCGGGAACACCCGGATTTGACGGTGCTTTTCCTGAAAACGTACGAGAAAGCCAGACTTTGGCTGACGGAACATCAGGAGGAAGCGGTCGGAATTTTGGCCAAGGCCAAAAAGCTGGACCCCGGGATCGTGCGGAAAGTGCTGAGCAATCTCGAAGCGCTGAACGCGGTCATTACGCCGGAATTTGTGGAGGCGCAGCAGTCGACGGCGGATTTTATGCTCTCGCAGGACGCGATCAAGCAGAAGATCGACGTGACCCGGGTGGTGGATAATTCTTTCATCGAGCAGGCGCTGAAGCAGGTTGCGGCAGGCAAATAAGCGGCAGATGGAGCTAAGGCGCGCCAACGCGGTTTGGCTGCACAAGTTTCCGGAGAGCGGCTGCACATTTTTTTATCGGATAGGAAAAATAGAGAGAAAAGAAGCTGCGGATCGGCCGCCTGCAGGGGCGGAGGTCCGTTTTTTCATGGGCAAAAACGCGCCGTGTGTTTAAAACCTCTTTTTCCGGTGGTAATAGGTAGCAGGCATGTTACATACACAGCTGGATGGAGGGGGACGCATGACCGACACCGAGCAGACGGATAAGCCCGGAAGAAAGAATCGAACGACACCGAAAAAGAAGAGAAAATTGCGTAAAATCGCCGGTTTTGTCGTTCTGGGAGCGTTAGTCGTTGTACTTGGTGCAGGAGCGTGGGCAGCGAAGACGGGAATCGAGATGTACCGGCAGACGGATCTTTCGAAGCTGGCGCAGGAGCCGCCGATGCCGCTGCGGATTTACGATGCGAATAAGGAGCTGATCACGGAGCTGACCAATTCCAGAATGGAATATGTTCCGTATTCGGCGTTTCCGAAAGAGCTGACGAATGCGATTGTTGCGGTGGAAGATTCCCGGTTTTACGAGCATGACGGGATTGATTACAAGGGTCTGAGCCGCGCGTTGTTTACAAATGTGAAAAACGGGGAGGTTGTGCAGGGCGGGAGTACGATTACCCAGCAGCTTGCCAAAGTGAAGCTTTTCAGCTCGGAGCAGACGCTTGAGCGCAAAATCAATGAAGCGGTCGCCGCGCTCAAGATCGAAAACAAGTACGGCAAAGAGCAGATTCTGGAGCTTTACCTCAATTATATTTATTACGGCCGGGGGGCCTGGGGGATCGAGCGGGCTTCGCAGATTTATTTCGGGAAAAACACATCCGAGCTTACGCTGGCGGAGGCGGCGCTGCTTGCGGGACTGCCGAAGTCGCCGAATGCGTATTCGCCGCTTAACAATCCCGATAAAGCCAAAGAGCGCCGGGATCTCGTGCTCGGCATGATGGCGTCGCAGGGGAAAATTACGGCCGAGGAACGCGACCGTGCCCAGAACGAGCTCATTAAGCTGACGGAGAATACGTCTCTTTCGGCAAGCAACAAGTACCCCACTTACGTGGATTATGTCATTCAGGAGACGCTGGATAAAACGAAAATGTCCGAGCAGGAAATTTTGTCGGCGGGGCTGGAAATTTACACGAATCTGGACCCGAAAGTCCAGGATGCGGCGGAAGCCGTCTACCGGGACAAGAAAAATTTCCCCGGGGACAAAGGCGGGCTGCAGAGCTCCGTCGTCGTCCTGGATGCGAAGACCGGCGCGGTAAAAGGGCTGGTCGGTTCCCGCAGCGAAACGAAAGAGTTCCGGGCGTTTAATTACGCGACGCAGCTTCAGCGCCAGCCGGGCTCGACGATCAAGCCCGTGGTCGTGTATACGCCGGCGCTGCTGGCCGGCTTCAAGCCCCAGGATCTGATCAACGATGCGGAAACGGAATTCGCCGGAGGCTACAAGCCGAACAATTACGGCCACCGGTTCCACGGCTGGGTGACGATGGAGGAAGCGCTGGCTCAGTCCTATAATGTGCCTGCCGTGGCGCTGATGAAGGAAGTGGGCATCGAGAAGGCGCTGGCTTTCGGACGCAAAGCCGGTCTTCCGCTGGAAGATGACGATCGGGTTTACGGCCTTGCCCTGGGCGGCATGAAATACGGCACTTCTCCGTTAATCATGGCGCAGGCCTACACGATGTATGCGAATGGCGGCAATCTGGCTCACGCTTATGCGGTCACACAAGTGAAAGACCGAAGCGGCAACGTCATTTTGGAGCAGAAAACGAAAACGATGCGGGTGATCGATGCCAATACGGCCTACACGATGTCGGAGATGCTCCAGAAGGTCATCACGGAAGGCTCGGGCCGCAACGCAAGGCTTAACCGCGATGTGGCGGGCAAGACGGGAACGACGCAGCTTCCCGATGTGGCCGAATTCCGCACTTCATCCGGGAGCGTTATCGACGGCTCCAAGGATGCGTGGTTTGTCGGCTATACGCCGGAACTGGTGACGGCCGTGTGGGTCGGTTACCCGGTGACGAACCGCGAGCATTACCTGACGACAGGCGGCGATAAGCTTCCGGCCGCCATTTTCCAGAAAATCATGAGTCAGGCGCTCAAGGGACAGCCGGTCACCGCATTCAAAGCTCCACAAGGCTACCGCCTTGCCGGAGGAAAAATCCAGCGGATCAACGGGGAGAACGGCAAAGCCTACGCCTCCGTCGATTCTAGAGAGCGCAAAAGCGGAAGCCGCACGCGGACGGAGGATTCTACGGCCGGGGAAGCACCCGCGACTCCGCCGCCGTCGCCGTCGCAAGCGCCGGCAGATGGGATGGACACCGCTCCCGGAGGGAAAGAGACCCCGGCGGGTGCCGGAAGCCCGCCTCCCAAGAACGGGACGGGAAGCGTGAAGCCTCCCGTCGCGGGCAAAGAGCCGCCGGAAGGCACGGAGAAGCCTTCCGGGGAGGCGACCCCGCAGCCTTCTCCGGGAGTCAAGCTGCCGGAGGGCGAGGCTGCGCCTACGGCCTCCGCGAAGCCGACTCCGAAGCCTCCGGCGAAGAAGGAGGAGGGAGGCGCTGCGGGGTCCGGGGCGAGCGCTTCCCGGCCTAGTACCGTTCCTTCGCCTTCACCGATCGCTGCACCTTTACCGGCCGGCGAAGGTGCAGCGGCCGGTAACTGAACCGGCGGGTGCTTGGCCGGAGACGGAGAAGGGAAGCGTGCGTCCCGGTTCGGAAATCCGCACGAAAAAGCTTGCCAGAAACGAGCAAACAAGGACTGCATACCCGGCGCATAGAGAGATGCCGAGGGCAGCATACAGGATGAGGAAACCGCGTAGATCGCGGTTTTTTTTGCGCAAAAATAAGTCCAGATAGGTGTAGAAAAAATATTGAAAAAAACCACTATTTTGTTATGATTAAGTAGGATTTATTTACCATATTTGGATCGCTTGAAAATACCGGGGAGAGGGGTGAAAGCGGGAAGCGTTTAGTGACGTAAGGGAGACTGCATGGAAAGGGTGATCGTGATGAAAAAGATTTTCGTACACACCGTTTTGTTTATGTTCGTTTGCGTACTTATAACGTTCGTTTACTCGTCTGTATCCTTTGCGGCTTTTGTATCCGGCAGCGATGAAAAATCCGGGGATGCTGCAAGTGCCGAAGTCCCGGCCAACAATGAATTCAATCTTTCTCTTTTCGGGGAACCGCAGCGGGGCGGCATTCAGTATATCGTGAAGGAAGGGAGCAGCGTCAAGATTGCGCATAAATACAACAGCGGCAGCGACATGTGGATCGTGTTCGATTATGCCGGCGCCAATAAGTTGTACGGGATGAAGGAATGGCGGCTCAGCCCGAATGCGGACAAACATACCAGCTCTGACTTGACCCGTCCTTCCGTTGTTTTGTGGCCCGACATCTCGGATTGGATCGGCCCTTATATCGCGAGAGCCGATCGGAACGGCAACGGAAACGGCCAGGATTTCACCGGCGGCAACCACAACTACGACGGGGGCGAGAACAGCTCGGCGACGGCCAGAACCGTACACTATAAAGTGACCGTGGACGGGAAGGAGCTTCAAGACGGGAAGATCGTTTCCGGCAAGGTGAAGATAGAAGCGGTCAACCGGATCCAGGGCTATAACACGAAGGAACCGGACGGCAGCGGACGCGAGATTTTGCAGGAAACGGTCTCGTATGAAATCGAAGGAGGAAAGGTACGGGTCCGCACGGACATCCTGCCTTTAGAAAATATCACCTTGTACCGCTATTACGGCCTGCAATCCGTCAATGGCGCATGGAACCGGGAAGTCCGTTATTACGCCGGAAAAACGGAAGTGGCGAGAAGCGAAGCCGGCAAGTACAGCGACTCCGGCATGAAATCTCTGCATCCGGATGTAGACAAGTATCTGCTTGGTTCGGCTTCGCAGAACGGGTTCCGGCACCAGCTGCTGGTCTCGCTTGACCGGCACTACGGACTGGGCAAATTACATTACCTCGCAGAAGACCAGCCGGTCGTATTTACGCAAGAGTACGGCAAGTCATACTTCCTGCAAGTGTATAATAAGCTTGCAGTATTAAGGAAGGGGGAAAAGATTAGCTGGCGTGGAGGCTATTACTTTTTCTCCACAGCCTCTCAGGAAAAAATCGACTGAGACAGGATGACAAGGAGAGGCAGGACCTAGCGGGATTTAAAGGATCTATTTGAAAAAGCAAACCGGAACAGCAAACCCGGAAAAGCCCGCTCACCTTTATAGGGAGCGGGCTTTTTTATAAATAAATAGTAATCGTATGAGTCAGGAAATTACTGTCTTAATTTAGACCAGGTAGCGGAACCGACGATTCCGTCCGAAGTAAGCGAGTTGGCCGTCTGGAACTTCTTCACGGCCGTTTCCGTGCCGCTGCCGAAAGCTCCGTCAGCCGTTAACGCGTAGCCTTTTTTGGTCAGCAGGCGCTGAAGAACTTTCACTTCGTCGCCGGAGCTGCCCGAGCGGAGCACGGTCGTCGTGGTGGAGAGCGCGTCCAGCTTGGCGTTGGTCGCCACGCCTACGATTCCGTCGGAAGTCAGGCCGTGCGCGGACTGGAACTGCTTCACCGCGGTATCCGTGCCGCTGCCGAAGATGCCGTCCGTGGAGACCGTGTAGCCGACTTTGTTAAGCTGCTGCTGCAGCTCCGTTACTTCCGGACCCTGGTCTCCGAGCCTCAGCACGCCGTCGTCCGGTGTCGTGGAGCCGCCGGCAACAATATGGTGAACGCCGTCGGTCGTCGGAAGCGGGAAGCTGAGGCCGGCCTGCGCCGCCACGTCTTTCAGCTGGCTGTTGACGAACGTTCTGCCGTTCAGGGCGTTGCCCGCCGAGTCCTTTACTATGGCATCGAACGCGATGCCGCGAGTGTGCGGAGCGGTATTGCTCGGCTTCGCGACTTCCGTGCCGAGTCCGTGTGCCGCTTTTTCCGCCGCGACACAGGACGATTTGGAAGCATTCTGTACGATTTCATACAAATGCCGCTGATACTGGTACGGACGGTAAGCCGAGTTGAAGGTGATCGTCCAGTTTTTCTGCTTCAGCAGGCTGACATACTTGTCCCGTTTTTGAATCAGGACGGGGTCGACGTTGTCCCAGATCACTTTCTCACCGTTTTCCATTCTGATGGCGAGAGGGTCTGTCATGTTGGACAAATATCCCCCGCACGTCTCGGATGCGGATGCGGAGTTGGCTATCATCAGGGAAGAGAACATGAGGCCCGTACAGGTTGCTGCGATCATTGATTTTTTTCCTAACATAAGCTACCTCCTGAAAAATGTAAATTTGGGTAACATACCCAAATATAATTAAACAGAATAAAATGATTTTAAACAATATATTCCATATTAAGATTTTATAAAAATAATTTTATAAGCTCCTAATCTAAAGAAAGCGTCTAATTTTTCCGCTAACCGGTAAGATTCGAAAATCTCACGTAAAAAAAGAAGCGCCGCCGGCTTCTTTCCGTTGCTTGTCTCCCTGTTTATTCGTTAGAATGTAAAGAATGACCCCGGCACAGGCCGGAGGCTGGAAAGGATGGTTCCGATGAAGGAGATTTCGGGAGGCGGGGTTGTGTTCCGCAAGCAGGAGGAACGCACGGAGGTGCAGCTGATTCAGGACCGTTTCGGGAAAATGACGCTGCCCAAAGGAAAGATGGAGCCGGGCGAAACGATAGAGGAGACGGCGCTGCGGGAAATCGCGGAGGAAACCGGCATTACGGGCCGGATCATGGAACCGCTTGACGTTATCGCTTATCGTTACGAGCATCCGGAACACGGTACCGTGGAGAAGGAAGTGCACTATTACCTGGTGGAAGCGGTCGGAGGCGATCTGCAGGCTCAGATAGAAGAAATCAGCGGAGTGGAATGGATGAGTCCGGAAACCGCTTGGAAGAAGCAGGCGGAATCGGGATACGATAACAACGACGGGGTTGTGCTTGCGGCTTTGCAAAAACTCGGATACGAGGTGAAGCTCGTATGACGGCGACCGGCGATCTGGCGTCTTATATCGACCATACGCTCTTAAAACCGGAAGCGCGGAGCGGCGATATCCGTAAGCTTTGCGGGGAAGCGAAGGAGTTCGGCTTCTACAGCGTGTGCGTGAACAGCGGATGGGTGCCCCTGTGCAGAGAGGAGCTTCAGGGCACCGCGGTGAAAGTATGCGCGGTTGTCGGTTTTCCTCTCGGTGCGTCTCTGCCGGAGGTCAAAGCTTTCGAAGCGGCAAAAGCGGCGGAGTACGGAGCGGAAGAGATTGATATGGTTCTGGCGGTGGGCACCCTGCTGGAAGGAAACGCCGAAGCGGTGCGGGACGATATCCGGCAAGTCGTGGATGCCGTGAAAGGCCGGGCGATCGTGAAGGTGATTCTGGAAACGGGATTTCTGAGCGACGATCAGATTGTGCTTGCCTGCCGTCTTGCCGAAGAAGCCGGTGCCGCTTTCGTGAAAACCTCAACCGGATTCGGACCCGGAGGAGCGACTGCCGAGCACGTGCGTCTTATGCGGCAATCCGTATCCGCAGCGGTTCGTGTCAAGGCTTCGGGCGGTGTCCGCGATCTGGAAACGGCCCGCAGCATGATAGAAGCCGGAGCGCAGCGTCTGGGCACAAGCTCCGGCGTCGCCCTTATGTCCGGGGCTGCAGGTTCTTCTTCCTACTGAAGGGGAGATAGCAGAACGGCAGCGCAATCAGCGAACTGGCCACGTTAAAAAGTGTCTGGGCGCGGGCGATTTGCGCCGACGGATCGGCGGTCATCCAAGTCGAGACCTCATGAAGCAGGCCGATCAGCGGGAAGAAGAGCACCGTGCCTCCCACGTTGAGCAAAATATGCGACCAGGCTACGAACACGCCTGCCCGCGTGCCCCCGATGCTGGCGAGCCAGGCGGTTACGCACGTCCCGATGTTGGAGCCCAAGGTGACGGCGATGCCGAGCTCAGGCGATATGACCCCGCTTGCCGCAAAGCCCATGGCCATCACGATGACCGCGCTGGAGCTGTGGATCAGAGCGGCGACGACCGCGCCGGCGATGACGCCCCACAGCAGGCTGACCCGGGCCTGCTCGATAAACCAGGCGAACAGGCCCAGATGCTGGAGTGCCGGACCGATGCTCTGCATGATCCGGATGCCGATCAGCACCAGGGCGAAGCCGGCCGCGGCCAGCGCCGCATAGCGGACGGCGTGCAGCCAGCCGCGCCCGGCGGGCGGCTCCTGTGCGGGGCCACGGGCGCCGCCCTGCCGCGAAGCCGGACGGACAACATCATGCGCGGGGGAGGGAGCGGGCGCTTCCGAACGCACCGGCGGACGAGCGCGGTCCGGCGCGGGGCAATCGGCTGCGGGGCCGCCGCCTGTACGCGCTGAGCCGGCAGGCCGTCCCTCCGCGATGCCGCCGCCTCGCGGAGACGGCGCTTGAGTACCGGCCGGGCCCGTCTTTGCGCCGCCGGAAGCGTAGCCGCCGGGCCTGCTTCCGCCGCCGCCCGCCGCGCCCGCGCCAGCCCGGCCCCGGGCCGGGCCCGGCAGCCAGCTGGCGAGCCACACGGCGCTGGACGCCAGCAGCAGCGGCAGCGCGGCTGCGCCGAGGTTGAGCCCGATCAGCTCGGTCGTCAGGCACGTGCCGATGTTCGTGCCGAGAATGATGCCGAGCGTTCTCGGGAAAGTCAAGACGCCGGCGTTGACCAGGCCGATCGAGATCACCGTGACGGCGCTGCTGCTTTGGAGCAGCGCCGTCAGCGCGGTTCCGGTGACGAGGCCGTGGGCCGGCGTCCGGGTGGCGGTTTCGAGAAACCGGTATATATGGGGACCGGCCAGCTGGTTTAAGGCGAGCTCCATCATTTTCATCCCGAATAAGAAGACAGACAGCCCCGCGAGTAGGGGGAGAGCCAGTGATAGCCACATAGGTCCTGCTCCTTTGATCGTTATTCCGTGGAGAACGGGTTGTCTTAGAAGTATATGAGCGGACAGCGGAGGGCATGACAAGCACCCCTGCCCGCCGCAATCGAATTGAAGTGCTTCCCGTTCACGCAGGACGGGGGTTTTGGCAGGAGGAAGGAGCCTTACAATGGCAGCAATCGTCTTACAGAAAAAAAGAAAAAAACGGCTTGAACAGGGTCATCCCTGGATCTTCGCAAGCGAAATCGAACGCGTGGAAGGCGAGCCCGTTCCCGGACAGGTCGTGGAAGTGCGGACCCATGCCGGGCAGCCGCTCGCGTCGGCTTACTACAATCCGAAGTCCCAGATTACCGGACGGGTAGTCAGCTATAAACCGCTTGAAGCGATGACGAAGGAGTTTTTTGTCGAGCGTTTCGGGCGCTGCGCCAGACACCGGGCGCGGTTTTTGCACGATTCGGATTCTTATCGTCTCGTATACGGGGAAGCGGATTTTCTGCCCGGGCTTACCGTCGATAAATTTGCGGACGTTCTCGTGGTGCAGATTTTGACGCTCGGCATGGATGTGTGCCGGGAAGCGATCACGGCGGCTTTGGTGGAAGTGTTCGCGCCGCAGGGTATTTACGAGCGCAGCGACGTGCCGGTGAGAGAGCTGGAGGGTCTGACGCAGACCACGGGTCCGCTTTACGGGGAGTGTCCGCGGTATGTCCGCATTCTCGAGAACGGTCTTCATATCGAGGTCGATATCGAGCAGGGACAGAAGACGGGCTATTTCTTCGACCAGCGGGAAAACCGCGCGGCAACCGAGCCGCTTATGAAGGGCTGGGGAGCCGAAAGCGGCATCGCGGTCCGGGAGGTAGACCACGAGGGACAGATGCGGCGTCTGCCGGTTAACGCGAACGGCAAAGTCGTCACGTTCCCGTACTGGGACGGGGCTACGGTGCTCGAATGCTTCTCGCATACCGGCAGCTTTACGCTGCATGCGTGCAAATACGGGGCGAAGAAAGTCACCTGCCTGGACATTTCCGAGCATGCGGTGGAGAGCGCCCGCACGAACGTGTCGCTGAACGGGTTTGAAGACCGGGTCGAGTTCGTCGTGGCCGACGCTTTCGATTACCTGCGCAAGCAGGTGAAGGGAGTCGAGGAACGGCGCCAGAGAGCGCTCGCCGGACAAGGCGCGAAGGTCGACACCTCCAAACCTGTCGGGGAAGGACGGACGTGGGACGTTGTCATTCTCGATCCGCCCGCGTTCGCGAAGACGCGCAGCGCCGTCGAGGGCGCCTGCCGCGGCTACAAGGACATTAACCTGCACGGGATGAAGCTGGTCAACGAAGGCGGCTATCTGGTGACGGCTTCCTGCTCGTACCACATGGCGCCGGAGCTGTTCCTGGAGACTATCCATGCGGCCGCCGTCGATGCCGGGAAGATACTCCGGCTGGTCGAATTCCGCGCCGCGGGCAAAGATCATCCGCGCCTGCTCGGGGTCGACGAAGGAAATTATCTGAAGTTTGCCATTTTTGAAGTACGGAGCCGCTGACGCGGTCTCCGGCTTTTTTTATTCCGGCAACCGGCGTGGTACAATAGAGGACAAAGCAACCAGACAAGCAGAACAACGCGAAACCCGGAGGGGATTAGTTTGGTAGCCTTTAAAGATATTGTGCCTTATATGGATCATGTGCGCCGTCAGCTTACGGAAGTTCTGAATTCGTTCGGCCCGGACGAAAAGCAGCTCCGCGAGAAGCCGGACGGCTGGAATGTGACCGAAGTGGTGGAGCATCTGGCGAAGCTGGAAGGAATGATCCTCTATCAGCTTAAGCAGGTTGTGGACCAAACGCCGGCCGGACCTTCCGAACCGCTGGACGAGAAGGTGACGGACGTGATGGGTATTCTGCAAGCCAGCGGAATTATCGGCAAAAAGATCGAGGCGCCGGACCCGGCCAAGCCTACGGGCACCTTGTCTTATGAAGAAGCGCTGCAAAAGCTGGATGAAGTACGGGCGGCGACGAAGGCGCTCCTCCCGAAGCTGGCCGAACGGAACACCAACGATCTTCTGTTCCCGCATCCGTCGGGTTTTGAAATGAACGCCACCCAGTGGGCGCATTTTATCGCCATCCACGAGACGGCCCATGTCAATCAGCTCAAAAGAATCCGCGAAGCCAACCGCGGATAAGCGGCGGCTGACGGAATTAACCGCGCGGGGCGAAGCCCTGCGGCGGTTTTTTTGCGTCCGGAAAGCGCGTTTGTATGATACAATGGCAAGGATAGCCACTACATAGAATGCGGATGGAAACTATGACCAAAACACGAAAAAAGAACAAGAAAACGACCTCGATTTTTCTTTTTCTGCTGATTGTTCTCGTCTCGGTCGTCGCCAAAAACACCGGTTTGTTCGACGGCGGGACGGGCAAGAGCACTTCTGTCGACCAGACGATCTATTTCCCGAGCGACAAGTATCCCGAAACCGCCAAGCACATCAAAGACGCGGTGGCAAAAGGAGCTTCGCCCGTCTGCACGATCGACCGGAAGGGGGCCGAAGAGAACCGCAGGCAGTCCCTGGCCGGAATCGCGACCAAAAAAAATTACGACCGCGACGAATGGCCGATGGCGATGTGCGCCGAAGGCGGCAAGGGAGCGGATATCGCTTACATCAAACCTGCGGACAACCGGGGGGCCGGATCTTGGATCGGCAATCAGCTAGATAAACTTCCCGATGGAACACGGGTCGAGATCGTGGTAAAGTGAAGAGTCGGAACATCATTGACGGATTTTAATTTGCACACACAGGGGAGTTAATGAAGATGGGTAAAAGAAAGAACGCAGGCGGCGAGTCGCTGGACAAGCTGGATTACCGGGTTAAGGTCCTTTTGAAAGAATGGGCCGGGCTAAGCGGCTTTTACGGATATAAATCCATGAGCCTCGACGAGATTTTGGAGCTGGTGAATACGGACGGCTGGGAAACGAAAGTCGATAAATCGGACCCCTCGGTCAGAAGAGTGATTATGGTTAAAGAAGATACCGTCCGTAAGGCGAAATTTTTTCTCGATGAAAAGGGAAGAGCGCTGAAGGCCGACTAAAAACAGCGAAAACAAAAGAACAACCACTGAGAAACGATCAGTGGTTGCTGCGTTTTCCGTGCCCGTTTAAAAAGACGGATAAAGATCAACGGGGCCCAGGCTGCCGTAACTGCCTTGAAATTCTCCCTGGATAACATACCTTCCCGGAGCCAAGTAACCTACGGACAGTTCAACCGGGCTGGAAACACCCGGACCGATAGCTACGCTTTTGGAGTAGACGGGGTTCAGCTGTCCGTTTGGGCTTTTGGAATAAAGCGTTAGCCGGACGATCTCGTCTGTTGCGCTCCACACCCCTACGCTCGCTTTGTGCGGCGCAAGCTGGCTGACGTACAGATCGTTGGACACGGCCGTATAGGCTGCCGATGCGTTGGCGGAAAAAGCGAAAAAAGCGGCAAAGATCAGGACGACGATTTTTTTCATTGATTTACCTCCTTTCTTGCTTATTAGGGGAACCGATTTCGATTGTTCTTGGTAATTTTACCATATATGGGCTTGGTTGTCCGATTTATCTTTCCCGACTAACTGACGAGAAGTGATGAAAGCATGACCTATTTTATACATATCTTCCTCAACAATATCGTGCCGCTGGCAGTAATGATTCTGATCGGCGCGGCGATGTTCCGTGCGTTCCGCCTGGATATCAAGACGTTGTCGAAATTGAATTTTTACGTATTTGCTCCTGCGCTGGTTTTCGTCAAGCTGTACGAATCGGAGTTATCCGTGGCGATTCTCGGTCAGGTGCTTTTGTTCTTCCTGCTGTTTTTCACGGCCATTTCCGTGATGACCGAATTGTTCGTGCGCATCCGCAGGTACAAGGGCGGAATGAAAGGAGCCATGCGCAACAGCATTATTTTTTACAACAGCGCCAATTACGCGATTCCGCTCAATCAGATGGTATTTGTCGGGGATGCGTTCACCTTGTCCGTGCAAATGATCGTGATGATGATGCAGAATCTGCTGCCCAATACGCTCGGTGTTTACAACGTAAACGCCCATAAGAGCAGCTGGAAAGATATGTTGAAAACGGTCGCCTATTTGCCGACGATTTACATGATTTCGCTCGCTTTCGTTCTGCGGCATTATCAGATAGCGGTGCCCCAGCCGCTTAATATTCCGCTGCATTATATCGTGGACGGCTTTATGGCGACGGCTCTGCTCACCCTGGGTGTCCAGCTCGGAAGCATGAAGTGGACCTTCCGGTTCTCCGACGTGCTCTGGTCGAATTTCCTGCGGCTGTGCATGGGCCCGCTGATCGGTCTGGGCGTCGTCTATCTGCTGGGACTTCATGGCGTGATGGCGCAAGCGCTTGTCCTGTCCTGCGCCGTGCCGACCTCTCTCAGCAGTGTCCTGCTGGCGGTCGAGTACGACAATGAGCCGGAATTTTCTTCGCAGGCCGTGTTTATGTCTACCGTGCTCAGCATGTTTACGGTTACGCTTGTAATCTACCTCCTGCCTTACATCGGGTAGACGGGATAGGCTTACGCCGGAAAGCTTAAAGCAAATGGCTTCCGGATCGACCGGGTGGTCAGCCGGATAGCCCCGAACACGTATACTTGACGCACGGACAGGCATGCTTGTAAGAGGTGCGGCGAGTCACGGCCGGACGGTAAGTTGATGGGTTCTATACATACACCAAGCACACAACGGACACTAACTAACAGATCGTTATTTAAAAAAATTTATGAAATTACACGGACTACGAATGGAGGGATTTCCATGCTCAAACATATAAAATCGCACACGGATCAGGGAAAAATCAGGGAACTGCTGGGCTATGCCGTGTTTCCGGACCCTGAATCCGTGGAAGAAGCGGTGCGGTTCTACGGGCAGGCACCGGAGCGCGAGCTGTACGGATACGAATCGGAGGGAGACCTTATCGGGCTGGTCGGCTTTTCGGCGGATGCGGAAGGGACTCTGACGATCCACCACTTGGCCGTGCATCCGGAGTGCAGGGGGGCCGGTTACGGCCGGGGACAGATCCTGGAGCTGATCCAGCTGAAAAAGCCCCGGGAAATCGTGGCGGAGACGGACGAGGACGCCGTCGATTTTTACCGGAGCATCGGCTTTACGGTAAGTTCGCTGGGAGAGAAATACCCCGGTACGGAAAGATTCGTCTGCCGCTACGAGGCAGAGCCGGAAGAGGAAGAGTAGGCGGAAGCGTTTCCTTACGGAAACGGGACGCGTGCCTGCGTTTCTCCGGGCAAACGTGATGAGAGGGGCGGTCTTCGGACCGCCTTTTTTGGTGCGAAAAAAACCTTTCCGCCAAAGCGCCTCTCCATCCGGTAGGAAATAAAGCGGGAAAGTGACACTTGGGCCCTCTCGTACATACAATGAAACACGGTCAGTCTGGTTTGGAGGGGGTTCGGATGGTGGGTTCAATTGTCGGGAGTATCAAAATCAATAGTGTCTCTAACAGTTCCAACGTTCAAATCGGAAATACCGCTTGTATCGTGATGTCAAGCAACAACAAAATGAGCGGAGGAGCCGCAGCGTTTTCGCCGGGCGACAGCTTCGGAGGTATAAGCAACAACCCTAACAGCATAACGAACGAACCGGAAATCAATCAAGGGACGCGGGCTTTGAACGGCTAAAATTGAAAATAGTCCCATGTCCGCCGCTTGCCCCCCCTCTCGCTACTTATGTTACAATAGAACGATAGAGAACATAGATTCCCCACGGGAACAAGTGACATGGTGAAAGGGGCGTACCCGACATGCCCGTACGTTTTATAACTGGCCGTGCAGGGAGCGGCAAAAGCAAGCTCTGCATGGATGAAATCATAGAGAACTTAAAACAGCGCCCGGAGGGGCCGCCTTTGATTCTGATCGTACCCGAGCAGGCGACTTTCCAGACGGAGCTGGCGCTTGTCGATCATCCCGATGTAGGCGGAACGATACGCGCGCAGGTGCTCAGCTTCCGCCGTCTGGCCTGGAGGGTGATGCAGGAGAGAGGTGGAACGGCCCGCCAGCCTATTGACGACGTAGGGAAAAAGCTTCTTCTGCACAAGCTTTTACATAAGCGGAAAGGCGACCTGCGTTTCTACCGGTCGGTGTACGAGCAGACGGGCTTCGTCGACCGGCTGAACGATCTGTTCGCGGAGTGGAGGCGCTACTGCGTGACGGGAGAGAGTCTCCGTGAACATGTGGACAGGTACGACGATTTTCTCGGCAGCAAAAAGCAGCTCCTGCGGGATAAAATGCGGGATCTCCAATTGATTTACGGGGCTTTCGAACACGAGATTTCGCTCCGGTATCTCGACGGGGAAGGAACGCTGGCCAAACTGGCCGAAGAGCTCGGGCAGTCGTCGCTTGTTCGAGACGCGCAGATTTGGATCGACGGGTTCCACGGCTTTACGCCCCAGGAGCTGATGGTGGTAAAGGGGCTTTTTGAGCACGGAGCCGGGACCACGGTGTCGCTCTGCGTGAACCGGCCTTATTATGCCGGAGAGATTCCGGACGAGCTGGATCTGTTCCACCCGACGGCACGTACGATGGCGCAGCTCCAGGAGCTGGTGGATGCCGTAGGCGCCGGGCCGGCTGAGACCGTGGACGTACGGCCTGTTCTGTCGCCCCGGTTCGCCGCCAGTCCGATGCTCGCCCATCTGGAGAACTCGTTTGAGCAGCGCATCGGCCGGTACGGCAGCCCGTATCTTCCAGCCGGACCCGGCGAACGGGAGCAGCTTTCGCTTTACGCCGCCGTCAACCGCAGGGCCGAAGCCGAAGGCGTAGCCCGGGAAATGACGAGGCTGGCCCGCGAACAGGGAGTCCGCTGGCGGGATATGGCCGTGATGGTCCGCAACATGGCGGACTATGAGGATCTGCTGGAGACCGCGTTTACCGATTACGGGATTCCGCACTTTTTTGACCAGAAAAGAACGGTGCTGCATCACCCTCTTGCGGAATTCATCCGCTCGGCTCTGGAAACGGTGCTTCATAACTGGGGCTACGATGCGGTATTCCGCTGCGTAAAAACAGACCTTCTCCTGCCTTGGAACGGGGACGCCGAAGAAGCGGCGGCGAAGACGCTGACGGAGCAGAGGGCGGCGATGGACCGCCTTGAAAATTACGTGCTTTCCTACGGAATCCAGGGAAACCGGTGGACCGACGGCAAGCCGTGGACTCACCGCAGCAGGGCCTCGCTGGAAGACGAAGAGACGGCGGCGAATGAGGCGGAGGAGCTTTATTTGCAGGGAATTCAGCAGACCCGGGAATGGGTGGCGGAGCCGCTGCTGGGTTTCCAGAAAAATCTTAAGCGGGCCAAAACGGTCCAGTCGAGAACGCAGGCGCTGTACGAGCTTCTGGAAGACGTGCATGCGCCGGAACGGCTGGAGCAGTGGTATGCGGAAGCGGCCGCAGACGGCCGGCCGGAGAAAGCCCGGGAGCACAGCCAGATCTGGGGCAGCCTGATGGATCTTCTCGATCAGCTGGTCGAGCTTATGGGCGAGGAAGAAATATCGGCCGAGCTGTACGGCGAGCTGCTGGAAACCGGGCTGGAGAGCATCAAGCTCGGCCTCGTTCCTCCGGCGCTCGACCAGGTGCTTGTCGGCAGCATGGACCGTACCCGTTCGATGAAAATCCGGTACGCCTTCATACTCGGCGTCAGCGACGGGGTCATTCCGGCGTCGCCGACGGAAGACGGCGTTCTGGCGGAAGCGGAACGTGAGCTGCTGCTTCAGACGGGGTTGCCGATGGCGGACGGAAACCGCCGGAGGCTGCTGGACGAGTCCTTCCTGATTTACTCTTCACTGGCCGTTCCGAGCCGCCGGTTGTCCTTGTCTTACCCGCTTGCCGATGAAGAAGGCAAATCGCTGCTTCCCTCGGAACTGATCCGCCAGGTGAAGGGACTATTTCCCGAGCTGCGCGAGGTCCAGTGGATGGGCGAGCCTTCGCCGCTTATGTCCGCAGAGGAACAGCTTTCCTATATGCAAAACCCCTCGCGGGCGATGTCTTACCTCGGCATCCAGCTGAAGCAGTGGATGAGAGGGGCGGCCATCGGCGATTTGTGGTGGGGCACCTACAACTATTTTGCGGGGGAGCCGGAGTGGAAGGGCAGCATGAACCGCCTCGTTCAAGGGCTGCTGTATGCCAACCGGGAGGACAAGCTGCCACGGGAAACGAGCCGTCTCCTGTACGGCCGTCATCTCCGTGCGAGCGTATCCCGGATGGAGCGCTACGTAGCGTGCCCGTTCGCCCACTTCCTGACGCATGGCCTCAAACTCAAGGAGCGCAGGGTATTCCGTCTGGAAGCTCCGGATATCGGGCAGCTGTTCCACGGCGCGCTCAACTTGTTCGTGCGCGGGCTGCAGGAAGACAAGGTCGATTGGGCTAGCCTGAGTACGGAAGAAACCTACCGCCGGACATCCGACGTCGTCGACCGGCTTGCGCCACGGCTGCAGGGCGAAATTCTCCTGAGCTCCAAGCGGTACCGGTATATTTCCCACAAGCTGAAGCAGGTTGTGGGCAAAGCGGCCGTCATGCTGGGCGAACACGCGAAACGCAGCCGGTTTTCACCGGTGGGGCTGGAAATCGATTTCGGGCCGGGCGGCATGCTGCCTTCTCTGACTTTCCAGCTCGACAACGGATGCACGATGGAAATTATCGGACGGATCGACAGAGTGGACCAGGCCCAGGGGGACAGCGGTCTGCTGCTTCGCGTGATCGATTACAAGTCAAGCCCTACTGCGCTTGATTTGTCCAGCGTCTACTACGGGTTGTCCCTTCAGATGCTCACGTATCTGGACGTGATCTTAACTCATGCGCCCCAGTGGCTCGGCATGAGCGCCACACCGGCAGGGGTGCTGTATTTTCATGTGCACAATCCCCTGCTTCAGTTTACGAACGGCATGACCGTCCAGGACGTAGAGAAAGAACTGCGTAAGCGGTACAAGATGAAAGGGCTCCTTATGGCCGATCCGGAAGTCGTGAAAATGATGGACAGCGACCTTGCGGGCGCAGCGGGCCACTCCCAGCTGGTACCGGCCGCCTTGTCCAAGGATGGAGGCTTTTATAAATCGTCCTCCGTCGCTTCGGAAGAGCAGTGGGATACCCTGCGCGGTTATGTGCGGGACCGGATTCGCGATATCGGTACGGAGATTACGGAAGGACGGGTGGATATCACCCCTTACCGCACGGGTAATAAGACGGCTTGTCAGCATTGTTCTTACAAGGCGGTGTGCCAATTTGATCCCGCGCTGGACGGCAACGAACCCAAGCATCTGGCCAAAATCGGACGCGACCGCGTCTGGGCCGAGCTTACCAGGAAAGAGACGGGAAGCGGAAAGGAGGAGCAGAACCGATGACAACGACACCGAGAACGAAACCTCCGGGAACCACGTGGACGGATGAGCAGTGGGACGCCATCGCCCTGCGGGGGCAAAACATGCTTGTGGCCGCAGCGGCCGGCTCGGGAAAAACGGCCGTACTGGTCGAGCGGATTATCCGCCGCATTTCCGACGAGGGTTCTCCCCTGGATGTGGACCGTCTGCTGGTCGCGACCTTTACGAAGGCAGCCGCAGCCGAAATGAAGCAGAGAATACGCGAGGCGCTGGAAAAAGAGCTGACGGCAAACCCGGACTCTCAGCACTTGAAGCGGCAGCTTGCCCTGATGGGGCGGGCTTCCGTGACGACCCTCCATTCCTTCTGTCTGGAAGTTATCCGCAGGCACTATAGCCTGATTCGGCTTGACCCCGGGTTCCGCATCGCCAACGAAACGGAAGCGGAGCTGATGCGGCACGACCAGCTCGAAGAAATGATGGAGCAGTACTACGGGGAAAGCGGAGAAGACAGCCCGTTCTGGCGGCTCGTCGATACGTTCGGCGGCGAGCGCAGCGACATTCCCCTCCATCTGCTGATCCAGAAGCTGTACGACGAGTCGCGCAGTCACCCGTGGCCGGAACATTGGCTGCGCGAGATGGCGCTGATGTTCGGACCGAAGAACTACGAGCTGATCACTGGAAGGGATGCTTCCGGTGAAGACGAGCGGACGGCCGCCTTGGCGGAAGTCAGCGAGGGTTATGCGGAAGCGGCTGCGGCTTCGAATTCGGCTGCGGTCGGAGCGGCGGAGGAAGCCGCTTTGGCGAATGCGGCGGACAATGAGGATAACGCTGAACTGAACGGAAACGAAGGCGAAGGCGCGCCTGCCGAATTCTGGCTTAAGGGCCTCACCGACGATGTCCGCTTGGAGCTTCAGGGGACCGCCGAACTCTTGAAGCAGGCTCTCGAAATCACCGGTCAGCCGGGCGGCCCGCTTCCTTACGCGACTGCCGTGCAGGATGATCTGACCATGGTCGAGGGACTTACGGACATAGCCGAGAACTATCCGTGGGACATTCTGTTCAGCGCGTTTCAGACCGTGTCTTTCGGGAAGCTCAAGCCATGCAAGAAAGACGAAGTGGACCCGCAGCTCCAGGAACAGGTGAAACAGCTGCGGAGCCGGGCCAAGGAACGCATCACCTCCCTCCAGGAAGAATTGTTCGGGCGGCCGCCGGAGCGGTTTCTGGAGGAAACGCGGGAAATGGCGCCCGTCATTCACGCGCTGGTCGATCTCGTCATCGACTTCGGAGGGCGCTACAGCAAGGCCAAGGCCGCCAAAGGTCTGGTCGATTTCGCCGATCTGGAGCATTTCTGCCTGCGCATTCTGCGCGCCGAAGAGTCTGCGCCGGATCGTCTGATCCCTTCGCGGGCGGCGCTCGAATACAGGGAGCAGTTCGCGGAGGTGCTGCTTGACGAGTACCAGGACACGAACCGCGTCCAGGAAGCTATCGTCGAACTGATCGCCGAACCGCTCCCGGGCAACCGATTTATGGTCGGCGACGTGAAGCAGAGCATTTACCGCTTCCGACTGGCGGAGCCCGGGCTTTTTCTGGAGAAGTACAAGAGCTTCACCGGAGACGGCAGCGGTCCGGGAAGACGGATCGACCTGGCCCGGAACTTTAGAAGCCGGGCGGAGGTAGTCGATGCCGTCAACTTTATTTTCCGGCAGATCATGAATGAGGGCGTCGGCGACATTGCTTACGACGAGCGGGCGGAGCTGGTGAACGGCGCGTCTTATCCGGCGGCCGAAGGCCAGAACCTGTCCGTCGAAATGATGCTCATCGACCGTGCGGCAGCCGCACAGGCGTCCGACGGGGAAGAGACCAATGCGGAGGAGGCGGCCGGGGAGATTTCAGCCGAGGAGCAGGAGGGCGAGCTGGGCGGCATCCTGGAAGGCCAGGAGCTGGAAACCGCCCAGATGGAAGCTCGGGCGATCGCCCGTAAGATACAGGCCATGCTGGATCCGCAGGATGGGCGGCCCTACCTCGTGTACGATAAACGGTCCGGCTCCATGAGGCCCGCCACGTACCGGGATATGGTCATTCTGCTGCGCGCTACCCAGCAGTGGTCGCCGATTTTTATTGAAGAATTGAGGCAGCTTGGCATTCCGGCTTACGCCGATTTGAATACCGGGTATTTTACGGCGACGGAAGTCGAAGTCATGCTCTCGCTGCTGAAAGTGATTGACAACCCGTATCAGGACGTTCCGCTTGCGGGCGTCCTCCGTTCACCGATTGTCGGCCTGACGGCGGATGAACTGGCTTCCCTGCGCATTTCCGGCAAAAATATCCCGTTCTACGAGGCGGTCCGGGCTTACGCCCAAGGAATCCGTCCGCTGGGGAACGCGGAGGGCGGAAGCGGCTTGCAGGATGCCGGCGAGTGGAAGCCGGACGAGGAACTGCGCGGCAAAATCGCAGACTTTCTGCGGCGCCTGGAAAAGTGGCGGAACGAAGCCCGGCAGGGAGCACTCGCCCGTCTCATCTGGAAGGTGTACGGAGACACCGGCTACTTCGATTTCGTGGGAGCGATGCCCGGAGGGCAGCAGCGTCAGGCGAACCTCAGGGCGCTTTACGACCGGGCGAGGCAGTACGAGAACACCTCACTGCGCGGGCTGTTCCGGTTTCTCCGCTTTATCGAGCGGATGAAGGACACCGGAGGCGACCTCGGGACCGCCCGGGCGCTGGGCGAGCAGGAGGACGTCGTGCGGATCATGTCCATCCACAAGAGTAAAGGACTCGAGTTTCCGGTCGTTTTCGTTGCCGGACTCGGCAAAATGTTCAACCAGCGCGACCTGCTTGACCCGTTCCTGATCCATAAGGAACTGGGCTTCGGTCCGCGCTTTGTGGATACGAAGCTGCGGGTCGGCTATCCGACCCTTCCGCAGCTTGCGATCCGGCGCCGGATGCGCATCGAGACGCTTGCCGAGGAGCTGCGCGTCCTGTATGTGGCGCTCACCCGGGCACGGGAGAAGCTGTTCCTGCTCGGAACGGTCCGCTCGCTGGACAAGCAGCTCCAGGGCTGGGCCAGGCACCTGGAGAAGAACAGCTGGCCGCTTCCGGACGACGAAGTCGCGCGTGCGCGCAGCTACCTGGACTGGGTGGGACCCGCACTCATACGGCACCGGGATGCGTCTTTGTGGAGAGAGAAAGCCGGGCTTCAGGAACACAGTCCTCCGGCGCTGGCGGCAGACGGCTCCAAGTGGAGCTTTGAAGTGATTACGCCCGAGGAGCTGGCGGCCATGGGGAAAGCCGACGAATCCGTCACGATTCAGGCGGACCGGCTGGAGGCGCTGAAACACCTGAACAAGGTGCCGACTTTTACCGGGGAATGGGACGTTGCGCTTGCGAAATCGCTGTCGTGGACGTATCCGTTTGCCCAGGCGACCGCTTATTTTTCCAAAACGTCCGTTTCCGAGCTTAAAAGGCAGGCAGACCGCAGTACGGCTTCCGATCACGAAGAAATTCCGTCGGCCGAGCTGAAGCCGAGCCCGGGGAGCGGACTCATTTTGCCGACCCGGCTGCTGAAACTGGCGGATGCTTCCCGGCTGAACGGGGAGTATTCTCCCGGTACGCCTGCCTCTCCGGGCGATACGGAAGGGACCCGTACCGGAGGGAATGCGGTTTTTCATCTGACGACTTTTATGGATAGCCCTGCGCTCATGCAGGCGGAAGATCGGCGGGAGCGGGAAGCGGCTGAGACGCAGGACATGCAGGAACCGCAGGAGACACGGGAGGCACAGGACGCAGAAGACACGCGACAGGGAGAAAACATACAGGACCCGGAAGGGTCACAGGGAACACAATACGCATGGGACACACAGGAGCCGCAAGCGGCACAAGGCACGCAAGACGCATGGGACATGCAGGAACCGCAAGCGGCACAAGACACGCAAGCAGCACAAGACACGCAAGCAGCACAAGACACGCAAGCAGCACAAGACACGCAAGCAGCGGGTAATCCAATTGAATCCCCTGGTGAAACAGGCGGGGAAGTTCCCGCCGGTGCCTCCATTCCCGGTACACCTTCGGCCGGTTCCTCTTCAAGAACGTCGCTTCTGCGGCGTCCCCGTTTTATGGAAGAGAAGAAATTGACCTCTGCGGAGCGGGGGACCGTTTTTCACGCCGTCATGCAGCATATGCCGCTGAAGGAAGTGACGCCGGAAGCGGTGGAAGCTGTTGTCCGGGAAATGATCGATAAGGAACTGCTTACCCCCGCTCAAGCAAGAGCGGTGGATACGGAAATCCTTGCGGGCTTTTTCCGGACACAGATCGGCCAAAAGCTTGCCGCCTCTACCCGGGTATGGCGTGAAGTACCTTTCAGCTTGGGGCTTCCCGCCGGCCGTGTCTACCCGAATGCGGATGCGTCGACCCGCCAGGAGACGGTGCTTGTGCAGGGTGTGATCGACTGTCTGTTCGAATCGGACGGCAATCTGATTATGCTCGATTACAAGACGGACCGTGTCAAAGGCGTCGGCCTCGAAGCGCTCCGGGAAAGATACCGGATCCAGCTTGGCTTGTACGGACAGGCAGTGGAAAAAATCTGGAAGCGCAAGCTTGCGGGAACCTACCTGTTTTTCTTTGACGGCGGGCACGTGGTGGAAATTTGAATGGAAGAGGCCGGACAAAAACCGCTCGATAAAGGCGGGCCGGCTGTTTTTACAGATACAATCAGATTTGGGGGATAGGTATGCGCATACTGCACACCGGTGACTGGCACTTGGGGAGAACCCTGGAAGGGCGGAGCCGGTTTGAGGAACAGGTTGCTTTCGTGGACGAACTCGTCCGCATTGTCAGAGAAGGGAATATCGATCTCGTGCTGCTGGCGGGAGATGTGTATGACACCGTCAATCCGCCTGCCGCTGCGGAGCAGCTTTTTTACGACGCTCTGTCCAGGCTGGCCGAGGACGGCCGCAGGGAAGTTGTCGTCATTTCGGGCAACCACGATCACCCGGACCGTCTGGGGGCGTCTTCCCCGATTGCCAAGGCGCAGGGAATCTCTCTGATCGGGCTGCCGAAAGCGGGCCTGATGGAGATCGGGATTCCGAGAACCGGCGAAACGGCCAAACTGTTTGCGCTGCCGTATCCGTCCGAGTCGAGACTGGGCGAACTGCTCAGCGACGACGCCGGCGAAGAAGTGCTCAGGAGAGCTTACTCCGAGCGGGTAGGCGAGCTGGTTAAAGCTCAAACGGCGGGCTTTCGTCCCGACACCGTGAACCTGATCATGAGCCATATTTACGTGCTCGGGGGAAAAGAAAGCGAATCGGAGCGTCCGATTCAGGTCGGCGGAGCGTACACGGTCGATACATCGGCACTCGATGTCGGCGCGCAGTATGTGGCGCTCGGCCACCTGCATCGTCCGCAGACGCTTAAAGCGCAGAGCCCCATCCGCTACTGCGGTTCCCCGCTTGCCTACAGCTTTTCCGAAGCGGGCCAAGCCAAGTCGCTGACCGTTCTGGACGTCAAACCGGGAGAACCGGCCTCGATCGAAGAAATCTATTTGACATCCGGCCGCCCGCTGGTGAACTGGAAAGCGAAGGAAGGGCTGGCGGAGGTGCACCGCTGGCTGGATGAAGGGCGGGACGCAAACGCGTGGATCGACCTGGAAATCCACATCTCGGAAGCGATGTCGCTGCACGACATTCAAACCCTGCGCAAGGCGCGCAGCGGGTTTATCCATATCAAACCGATCTATCCGCAGCAGCAGCCGGCCGAGGAAGAAGCAGCCGTACTGTCAAGCGCGGGTCTGCCGGTGGACGAGCTGTTCCGCCGATTCTACGAACGGCAGACGGGCGGGGCCAAGCCCGAGCCCGAGCTCGTGCAGCTCTTTATGGAGCTGCTGCAGGATCATTCGGACGGCCCGGAGCAGGCCGAATAAAGGGAGGCGAAACGTATGCGTCCGATACGGCTGCAAATGTCCGGTCTGCAAAGCTACCGGGAATCACAGGAAATAGATTTTACGCAATTGTGCGATGCCGGCGTGTTCGGTATTTTCGGACCGACGGGGAGCGGAAAGTCGTCCATTCTGGACGCCCTGACGCTGGCGCTCTACGGCAAAGTCGAACGGGCCTCCGGCGGTACGCAGGGGATCATGAACCATGCCGAAAATACGCTGGCGGTCTCGTTCACTTTCGAACTCAGCCATCCGACGGGCGCCGTCCGGTACCGGGTGGACCGTCAGTTCAAGAGAGGCTCGGACGTCTCGGTTACGAATACCGTAAGCCGTTTTGTCCGCATGAGCGGGGAGGAGCCGGTTGTACTGGCCGATAAATCCACGGACGTAACCAACCGGGTCCACCAGGTGCTCGGGTTGTCCATGCAGGATTTTACCCGCGCCGTGGTGCTTCCTCAGGGGAAATTCGCCGAATTTCTTTCGCTGACCGGCAAAGACCGGCGGCAGATGCTTCAGCGGCTGTTCCACCTTGAAGCTTACGGCGATCATCTCAGCGCGCGCGTAAGCGGACGGCTGAAGGAAGCCGACGGCCTGCTTAAACAGATCGCCGCCGAGCAGCAGGGACTGGGAGACGCGTCCGAAGAAGCGCTGGCCCAAGCCGGCGAGAGGTTGAAGGAGGCGGCTGAGTATGCCGTCGTCCAGCGCAAGCTTTTTCAGCAGGCGTCCGCCCGCTACGAGGAGATGAAGCAGATTGTAAGCGTGCAAAAGGATGAGCGGCAGACGGAATTGGAGCTTCGCAAAACCGAGGAAGAAGAGCCGGGAATCCGGCAGCGCGAAGATAACCTGAAGCGCGCGGAGGAAGCGGAGAAGCTGCGTCCTTATGTCGAGCACGCGGAAGCTTCGGCGAAAGCAGAGGCGGAGCACCGGGGGCGGATCGCTCAGGCAAGGGACCGCTCCAGCCAGGCCGAAGTGAAATTAGACACGGCCTTGCAGGCGTCCGAGCAGGCCCGGAAGGAGCTGGCCGGAAGCGAGGAGCCGCTGCTGATCCGGTTGGAGCGTTTGAACCAGGCACTGGAGCAGGAGCGTCAGCTTGCCGACCTTCACAAGCAGTGCGAAGGCCTCAAAACGAGCGAGGAACATCTGCTTTCACAGCTTTCCGCGGTGAAAGAGGCGTTCCGCAAGGAACAGGAGACGAAGGAAAAGGCGCTGGGCAGGCAGGCGGAGCTGAAAGAAGCGCTGAAAAGCGTAGAGGTCGGCTACGAGCAGCGCAGCCTTCTCCAAGAAGCGTGGGACGCCAAAAGGGAGCTGGACATGCAGATGCGCCAGCTCCAGGAATTCCGGCAGGAGATCGGCGGAAGACGCCGGACGATGGAGGCCGGAGAGCGCGATCTGGCGGTCCGTGCCGGGGAACTGACCGCTTGGACGGAACACTTTGCCCGCTGGCTCGGTGAACTCGGCGCCGGCAGGACGGAAGCTCTGCAGCTGCGTCAACGGCTGGCGAAGCAGGAAGAAGCGGCGGCCGCGGTGCTTCAGATCCGCAAACGGGAAGACCGTGAGCGCGAGCTGCGGAATCTGGCCGGGAAGCTGGCGCACGAACTGCACGAAGGGCAGCCCTGCCCCGTGTGCGGCGCTGTGGAGCATCCGGCTCCTTACCGGGAAGAAGAGGTGGAGGCGGAGAAGGCTTCCCCTGGCGCAGAGGAATGCGAAACGCTCCTTCGCGCGATCCGGGAAGCCGGAATGGAGGCGGACCGTCACGTTTTCGGCCTCGATAGTCTCGCCAAGCGGGCCCTTGAGCACGAGCGCGCCGGAACGGATCATCCGCAGGCTGCAGCAAACAAGCTTGACGCTGATGTCCGGGCCGGGGCCGTTTCCGCGGACGAGACCGACCTTGCGGCCACAGAGGCGGCGCTCATGCTGGCGGAAGCGGCAGCGTCCTCGGCGGCGGCAGAGAGCCTTACCGTCACCGCTGGTATCCGGCAGGGCGAAGCCGGAATCTCCGCGGGAGAGGCGCTGCGTCAGCTGGCCGCTTTCGAGCGGCCGCAAGCGGAGACCGCACGTATAGGCCGTTTGGCGGCAGAACTCGAAGCGGGCTTCCAAACCCTCCTGAAACGGTTGAAGCCGCTTGAAGCCGGCATGCAGGCCGTGGAGGCGGAGCTGCGTTCGCAGCGCGCGGCCCTTCAGGCCGACGAAACCAAAGCGCAGGTTTTGGAGCAAAGCATCCGCGGCCGGGAAGAAGCCTGGCAGAAGCGGTTCGGCGCCCGTGGCCTGGAGCTGGACGCCGTGGAGGCCCGCCTGAAGCAGCTGGGCGAGCAGGAGCGCCAGGCGGAAGAGCTGCGCGGCCGCATCGAGAAGAGCATCCCGTTCATCGACGGGGTGCTCGCGAAGATCGAGCAGCTCCGCACCGAGGCGGCGGAGCTCGACAAAACCGCCCTGCAGCTCGCGACCAAGCTGCAGGGGCTGTCCCAGCTCGCCGCCGAGAAGGCGCAGCAGCTGCACGACCGCGTCGGAGGCGAGCCGGTGCCGCGCCAGATCGCGGCGGCTCAGGCCGAGCTCGATGGGCTGCGCACCCGCGCGGAGCAAACCAGGCTCGCGCACGAGCAGGCCCGCCGCGAGCAGCAGGAGGCGGCCCAGGCGCTCAGCGCAGCCGAACAGGCCGCCGCATCCGCCGCCGGGCAGCTCGCAGAGGCGCGGGAGCGGCTGGACCGCGCGCTGAAGGCTTCCTCCTTCGCGGATGCCGACGCCGTGCGGAGCGCGTACGTCGCCGAAGCGCAGCGCGCCGAGTGGAGCGCGGAGGCGCGGCGTCACCGCGAGCGCGAGCAGACGCTCCGCTCCCGGCTCGCGCAGCTGCGGGAGCAGCTTGCCGGGCGGACGGTCAGCGAAGAAGACTGGACCGGCATGCTGCTCGAGCTGCGCGAAGCCCAGGAGCGCGACGAGGCCGCGCTCGCGGTCCGCGCCAAGGCGGAACGCGACTGCGAGGAGCTGCAGGCGAAGCACGAGCAGTGGCGCCGGCTGGAAGAGCGGCGCAGCGCGCAGCAGACCTTGCACGGTCGGCTGGCGAAGCTGCAGTCCGTGCTGAAAGCGAACGCCTTCGTCGAGTTCCTTGCGGAGGAGCAGCTGATGCAGGTGAGCCGGGCCGCTTCGCAGCGGCTCGGGCAGCTCACCCGGCAGCGCTACGCGATCGAGGTGGACTCCGGCGGCGGCTTCGTGATCCGCGACGACGGCTCCGGCGGGGTGAAGCGCCCGGTCGGCACGCTGTCCGGCGGCGAAACGTTCCTGACGTCGCTCGCGCTCGCGCTCGCTTTGTCGGCGCAGATCCAGCTCAAGGGCGAGGTGCCCCTGGAATTTTTCTTCCTGGACGAAGGGTTCGGTACCCTGGACCAGGATCTGCTGGATATGGTGGTCACCTCCCTCGAGAAGCTCCACATGGACCGGCTTGCGGTCGGCGTGATCTCGCACGTGCCGGAGCTGAGGGCTCGTCTGCCGCGCAAGCTGATCGTCGAGCCGGCCGAACCGTCCGGACGCGGCAGCCGGGTAAGGCTGGAGCTGCTGTAAGGCCGACGGGCCGTATACGGCGGACGGCGGCTCTGCAGTGCTCTGCCTGCGTTTTTAGGCGTGTAGAACGGCTGTTTTCAAATAAATACGACAACGGTATCTTGGCTTGTCCATGGAATCCGATCAAGAAAGCACATTCCCGGTTTACCGGTGCGAATGTGCTTTTTTTGTATGGCGGCAGTTTCGGTTCACGTTTCTTTCAATCGATGTTCACATCTGTTTCCCGTCCTGTGACTTTTTTCACATCTGACCGGCACCGAAGACGTTTATACTTAGTATGTGCTTAATTTCACAAGTGAAACTTTTCAAAGATCGACCAAGGCAGGGGGCGTTAGGCAATGAATCGCAGAAAACTGGTGCTTATCGGAAACGGAATGGCAGGAGTGGGTGTGATCGAGCAAATTTTAAAAATCAACACCGGCTTGTTTGATATAACGATTGTGGGGAGCGAGCCTCACCCGAATTACAACCGGATACAGCTCTCTTATGTGCTTGAGGGTAGCAAAACGACGGATGAAATCGTCCTGAACGATTGGAGCTGGTACCGGGAAAACGGCATTGAGCTTCTGACGGGGACGACAGCGACTGCGCTGGATACGACGGCCAAAACGGTCACGACGGACCGCGGGGATGTCCTTCCTTATGACGTCCTGATTTTGGCAACGGGCTCGAAGCCGTTCATTCTGCCGGTTCCGGGCGCGGACAAAGAGGGAGTCGTCGGTTTCCGCGACATTGCCGACTGCGAAGCGATGACGGAAGCGGCCCGGACTTATCGACAGGCGGCCGTCATCGGCGGCGGCCTCCTCGGTCTCGAAGCGGCCAAGGGCCTTTCGAAGCTGGGCATGGAAGTGACGGTCGTTCATCTGATGGACGATCTGATGGAACGCCAACTGGACCCGGCGGCTTCGGGAATGCTGCGGGCGGAGCTGGAGCGCCAGGGACTGCGTTTCGCAATGGGAAAACAAACGAAGGAGCTAACGGGCGGCGTGCGTGTCGAAGGGCTGGCGTTTACGGACGGAACCGCGCTGGAAACGGACTTTGTCGTCATGGCGGCGGGAATTAAGCCGAACAGCGTTTTGGCCGCGGCCGGAGGCCTGGAAGTCAATCGCGGAATCGTCGTGGACGATTTTATGCGGACCTCGGCGCAGGACGTGTATGCTGTCGGAGAATGCTGCGAGCACCGCGGCGTGTGCTACGGGCTTGTCGCCCCGCTTTTTGAACAGGGCAGCGTGCTAGCCAAGCATTTGTGCGGGGTGCAGACGGCTCCTTATGAGGGAACGGTGCTGGCCACCAAGCTGAAAATATCGGGTGTGGACGTATTCTCCACCGGTGAATTTATGGATCGTCCGGATCTTACAATCGTCAAAATGCAGGATGACTGGAGAGGCGTGTATAAAAAGGTGCTCGTCCGCGGCAGCCGGATCGTAGGCGGCGTGCTGTTCGGCGATGTCAGCCAGGCGACCCAGCTTCAGCAGTGGATCCGAAGCGGCCGCGAAATGACCGAAGACGTGCACGCCGTCCTGATGGGAAT
This sequence comes from Paenibacillus sp. JNUCC 35, assembly GCF_058269095.1. NCBI lineage: Bacteria > Bacillati > Bacillota > Bacilli > Caryophanales > Paenibacillaceae > Paenibacillus > Paenibacillus sp. JNUCC 35. The sequence continues at coordinate 1,885,023 of NZ_CM177771.1, forward strand.
TCCCGCGGGAGAGGAAAGCGGCGGCGGGGCGGAGCTTCTGGCCGACGAGGATATCGTATGCGGCTGCAACGGGGTGACGAAAGGAACCATCGTGGAAGCCGTCCGCGCACAGGGTCTGAAAACAGTCGACGAAGTGAAAGCCTGCACCGGAGCTTGCCGCTCATGCGGAGGCTGCAAGCCGCTTGTCGAGCAGATTCTGGCCGGCGTGCTGGGAGACGGCTACGAAGCGGGCACAGCGGCCCATGGCATCTGCGGCTGCACGCAGCTCGGCCGGGATGAAATTGTCGCAGCCATGCGTGAGCGGAAGCTGACGACGACCCGCGAGACCATGGCCGCTCTGAATTGGAGCAACCCCGAAGGCTGCTCGAAGTGCCGGCCTGCGCTCAACTACTACTTGACGATGTTGTGGCCGGAAACCTACGTGGACGAAAAAGAATCGAGATTCGTCAACGAACGACTGCATGCGAACATCAACAAGGACGGCACATATACGGTCGTACCGCGGATGTACGGCGGCGTAAGCTCGGCGGAAGAGCTGAAACGGATCGGCGATGTGGCCGTGAAATATAACGTCCGTGCCGTCAAAATGACCGGCGGACAGCGGATCGACCTGATGGGCGTTCGCAAAGAAGATCTGCCGAAAGTCTGGGAAGAACTCGGTATGCCATCGGGCTACGCGTACGCGAAAGCGCTCCGGACGGTCAAAACGTGCGTAGGCTCGACCTTCTGCCGGTTCGGCACCCAGGATTCGATGGGGATGGGACAACTGCTGGAGAAGAAATTCGAAAGGATCGACATGCCCGCCAAGTTTAAAATGGCCGTGAACGGCTGCCCGCGCAACTGTGCGGAATCGTGCACCAAGGATGTCGGAATCGTCGGCAATGACGGCGGCTGGGAGATTTACATCGGCGGCAATGGGGGCATTAAACCGCGGCTTGCCGATCTTGCGGTAAAGGTGAAGACGGATGAGGAGCTTCTGGAAATTACCTCGTCGCTGATCCAGTTTTACCGGGAAACCGCCAATTACCTGGAAAGAACATCGGATTGGGTCGAGCGGTTGGGTCTGGCTTATATCCAGAACCATGCGATCACGGATGAAGCGAACCGGCGGGAGCTTGTAAACCGCATGGAGACCGCCCTGACACGCGCGCACGATCCTTGGCAAAAAGTGATCGGCGACCGCCAGCTCCGTCAGGAACTGTATGAAGGAGTCAACGTGCCGGTAGGGCCGCCAACGGAATAAAGCGCATCGGACAGACAGGGGCTCTCAAGCAGCTCCCCAAAGGAGGAGAAATCGATGAACCGACAGCTTCAGGACAAACCGGAAACCTACGTTTGCATCGGCAGACAAGGTGATTTTCCGGCTCGGCTGGGAAAGACCGTTTTCGTGGGAGAAGAAGAAATCGCCGTGTTTCATTTGACGGACGGCCGTCTCTTTGCGCTCCAGAACCGGAGTCCTCACCGTAGGGGAGGTCCGCTCTGCGAAGGGATGATATCGGGGGACCTGCTTTACGATCCCCTGTATGACTGGAAAATCAACCTGCTGGACGGTAAAGTGCAGGCGCCGGATACGGGACAGGTGAAAACTTATCCGGTGAAACTCGACGGGGAGCATGTCTGGATCGGGCTGTGATGCCCCTTCCGGCCGTGGTTCCGCCTGCCGGCTTGTACGCACAAGAGGCTTATCCGGAACATCCTTCGTCCGGCTTAACCTGCTTTCAACCCGCGAGGAGATGACGCATAATGTTTACTGAAACCGTGGAAAAAATGGCCGCCGCGGCCGCGCAAAAAAAGAATTTTCTCTCCGAAAGCCTTCTTCGCTACCTGACGGCGGCGGGTCTGGCCGGTGCTTACGTAGGACTCGGCATCGTGCTTATCTTTTCCGTAGGGGCCCCGCTGTTTGCCGCAAAATCGCCGGTTACGACAACGGTCATGGGCCTGTCGTTCGGAGTTGCGCTCACACTGGTGATTTTTGCCGGATCGGAGCTTTTTACGGGGAACAACATGTATTTCACCATTGGGACGCTTTCGCGCAAAGTCACTTGGAAGGATACGCTCGTCAACTGGTTCTGGTGCTACCTGGGGAACCTGACGGGGGCTATGGTCCTCGTTCTGCTGGTCGTCGGTGCCGGGGTGTTTGCCAATATTAAGCCGGACCATTTGTTAATGACCATCGCCGCCAAAAAAATGAACATGGACACCACGCAGCTGTTTTTCCGGGGAATTCTTTGTAATTGGTTCGTCTGCCTGGCGATCTGGACTTCGATGAGAGCCAAAGAGGACACGGCGAAGCTGATCCTCATCTTCTGGATGCTGTACGGCTTTATCGCATCGGGGTATGAACACAGCGTGGCGAATATGACCGTGCTGGGGCTGGCCCTGATTCTCCCGCATCCCGAAACGGTTACCCTGGCCGGCTGGTTCCACAACATGATCCCGGTAACGCTGGGGAACATTGTCGGCGGGGCCGTGTTTGTCGGGCTGCTGTATTACTTCATCTCGCCTGCGAAACGGGGGGACGGAAGGCTGTAAACTAACTAAAGCGCAGCAGGCATAGCCCCGCAAGCGCAGAAAACTCCCTGATTTCAATCAGGGAGTTTTTTTGCGGCCGCAGCCGCGTGACCGGGGGCCGTCATCCTGCGCGGGGGCTGGCCGTTCGCCGCCATGCTCTTGCGCCTGCGCCATGCTGTGCCGGACCGCGCTTCCGGGAACCCCGGGCCCGGGCTCCCCGTGCCGGCAGCGCTAGCGCCACTCGCCGGGGCGCCCGGATATTTCAGCGCCGCACGACATCGGGAGCCGCCTCGTCGGGCCCAAATAAAAAAAGTGTGCCGGTTACATCCGGCACACTTCTACGGGGCAGTTTTCGCAGTGGCAAATGCCCTTTAAATAATTCAAATCGCGAATGATGATGTAGCCGTTATCCATTTCAATGGCCTGAGCTTTGCGCAGGTCGCTGAACATGCGGTTCACGCTTTCGCGGGTGGAGCCGATCATATCCGACAGCTCCGAGTGGGTGAGCTTCTTCGTAATGCGGATCGTCCCGTCCTCTTCGTGCCGGCCGTACGTGTTCGACAAGCGGATGATGGTGGAGCACAGGGCCCCGGGTTTTCCGTACAGCATCATATCGCGGTATTTTGTCTGCGTCATCCGGTGGCTGAGCCCCATCCAGCGCATAAATTCCAGAGCGAATTCGCCGCTCTGCCAGATCAGCATTTCCACGTCTTTCTTGTGCGCCACGCCGATCAGGGTTTCTTCCAGCACTTCCGCGCTGTACCAATGCTTCGTGTCGTCGTAGGGATCGATCATGCCGATCAGATCGCCCTGCTGGTATAAGTAAAGCACAAGATCCTTGCCTTCGTCCGTAGACTTCGTAGCGCGTACCCGGCCGTTTTTTATAAAATAAAGCTTGTCAGCCGTATCGCCTTCCCAAAACAAGTAGGCGCCGGGTTGAAGCTTCTGCTCATGCATAATATCCGTCAGCTTCTGCAAATTTTCCGTCTTAAAGGCAGCCGTGTTCCGGGGATTCGTATAGTAAACGGGATTTGTGCCGGTGTTCATGATGGCTTCCCTCCTCTTTGACTTCTGCTTCCAGTATACCGGATATGACGTAGATCATATATGACAAAAATCACATTTTGCGCACAATGTTAATAACCGCGCTCGTCCATATCCAACGCAAACCTTCCGTTTACAGGCAAAAGGACACAAAAAAACCGGAGTTCCGTCTGCATTAGGCGGCTCCGGTTTCCTTTTAATCGGGAAAAGCGGCTTTCTACGAATAAAACTGCTCGATATCGGTCAGCATCTGCTCGGCGAGCGGGAATACCCATTCTTTTTCTTTACGCATATGCTCAAGAAGAATGAAGCACGACTGGAGCACGTGGGATACCGAACGTTTGGCGCACAGGGGATCGAGGGTTTGACTGTCTTCTTTGAGAGCCTGAAAGAAAAGGCGCAGATTGTGGACGGCCATGTTGTATTCCTGCTTCATAACGGCGGTAGGGCCCATTTTGTCGCCCGTGTACAAATCAACGATAGGGAAAAGCGTTTCCTGTTCATCCTGCTGATACTGCTGGAAAAACTTCAAGAACCGTTCGGCGCGTACCTTCAGCTGGTGTAAATCGGTTTTGAGCGAATCCCGGCTTCCGGCGGCTCCGATTCCGCGTGCGAGCATTTGCAGCTCCAGCAGATCGGCCTCAAGAAATTCATGCTGCTGCTTCAAATAATATAGGGCGTCGGACAACTGGCTGCCTGGGTCCATAGAGGCATAGGGCAGACGTTCCACGGTTATTGTGCTCATCGTCATTTCCTCCTGTCGGGTCCTGCGGATGATGGTAAAGCGCGCGCGTGTTTCCTGTCTTCACCATAAGGCGGGGACGCTCTTTTTGTCTGTGAGAAATGTCATAGTGAAAAAATTCACAATCTCCTACAATGAAGGTGTAGAAAGAACAGAGGAGGCGGAGAGATGGCTGTACAGGAAAATGAGACCGTAAAACCCGCAGCTGCGGCGGCCAAAGAACAGGTAGACCGGCTGGTGCAGAACGCGAAGAAAGCGCAGGCCGCTTTTGAAGGCTTGGACCAGTCCCAGGTCGACCGCATCGTACAGGAAATGGCGTTGGCCGGCGTAGACCGGCATATGGTTCTCGCCAAGCTTGCAGTGGAAGAAACGGGGCGCGGCGTATATGAAGACAAGATCATCAAGAACTTGTTCGCGACCGAGTACATCCATAATTCCGTGAAGTACGACAAAACGGTCGGTGTAATCGACGACGATCCGACGACCGGCCTTACGTCCATCGCCGAACCGGTCGGAATTATCGCTGGCGTCACCCCGGTAACGAATCCGACCTCGACGACGATGTTTAAGGCGCTGATCGCGATGAAGACGCGGAATCCGATTATTTTCGCCTTCCATCCGTCCGCGCAGAAATGCAGCTCCGAAGCGGCCCGCGTTCTGTACGAAGCGGCGGTAAGCCACGGGGCGCCGAAAGATTGCATTCAGTGGGTGGAGAAGCCTTCTATGGAAGCGACACACGAGCTTATGCACCACGAGGGAGTGGCCCTGATTCTGGCTACCGGCGGCTCCGGCATGGTCAAATCCGCTTACAGCGCAGGTAAACCCGCTCTCGGCGTCGGTCCTGGCAACGTGCCGTGCTTCATCGAGAGAACCGCGGACCTGCGCCAGGCAGTCACGGATCTGATTCTCTCGAAGACGTTTGACAACGGCATGATCTGCGCATCCGAGCAGGCCGTTATCCTGGACGAAGCGATCGCGGCGGAGGCCAAGGCGATGCTGAAGGCGCAGGGATGCCATTTCCTGAGCGCCAAGGAAACGAAGAAGCTGTCCCAGTTCGGCATGAACGCCGGATGCGCCGTGAACGCGGCGATTGTGGGCCAGCCGGCGGCACGCATCGCCGAAATGGCGGGGTTCGAGGTTCCCGCCGGGACGAAAATCCTGATCGCCGAGCTGGACGGCGTCGGTCCGGCCTACCCGCTGTCCGCCGAGAAGCTGAGCCCCGTGCTGGCCTGCTACACGGCCGCCACGGCTCAAGCGGGCATTGCCCGGGCAGCGGAGATTGCGGCATTCGGCGGACTCGGCCACACCTCGGTCATCCATTCGAACGACGACGGAGTGATCGCCGCTTTTGCCAAGGAGCTGCCGACCTGCCGCATTATCGTTAACGCGCCTTCGACTCACGGGGCGATCGGGGATATCTACAACGCGAATATCCCTTCACTGACGCTAGGCTGCGGATCTTACGGCCGTAATTCCACTTCTTCGAACGTGACGGCGGTCAACCTGATCAACGTCAAAAAAGTCGCACACCGGACGGTGAATATGCAGTGGTTTAAAGTACCCGAGAAAATTTATTTCGAGAGAAACGCCACCCAGTACCTGGCGAAAATGCCGGACATCACGCGTGTTTTGATCGTGACCGACCCGATGATGGTGAAGCTCGGCTACGTGGAACGCGTGGAACATTATTTGCGCCAGCGCCGGATGCCGGTAGCCATCGAAGTTTTCAGCGATGTAGAGCCGGACCCTTCGGTCGACACCGTTGAACGCGGTACGGCCATGATGAACGCTTTCCAGCCGGACTGCATCGTGGCACTCGGCGGCGGATCGCCGATGGATGCGGCGAAAGCGATGTGGCTGTTCTACGAGTACCCCGACGTCACGTTCCATTCGCTGAAACAGAAGTTCATGGACATCCGCAAGCGGACATTCAAGTATCCGAAGCTCGGCAAGAAGGCGAAGTTTGTTGCCATCCCGACGACTTCGGGTACCGGTTCGGAAGTGACTTCGTTCGCCGTCATCACGGATAAACAGAACGGCCACACGAAATATCCGCTTGCCGATTACGAGCTTACGCCGGATGTGGCCATCGTCGATCCCGAATTCGTTTACTCGCTCCCGAAAACAGCCGTGGCCGACACCGGCATGGATGTGCTCACACACGCGATCGAAGCTTACGTCTCCGTTATGGCAAACGACTATACGGACGGGCTCTGCTTGCAGGCCATCAAGCTCGTGTTCCGCAACCTGGAGCAGTCCCATGCGACGGCCGACAAGCTGGCCAGGGAGAAAATGCACAATGCGTCCACGATCGCCGGCATGGCCTTTGCGAACGCCTTCCTGGGCATCAACCACAGCCTGGCGCACAAGTGGGGCGGGCAGTACGGAACGGCGCACGGACGGACCAACGCGATCCTGATGCCTTACGTCATCCGGTATAACGCGGCGAAGCCGTCGAAATACGCGTCGTTCCCGAAATACTCGCACTACTGCGCCGACGAGCGCTACGCCGAAATCGCCCGGTTCCTCGGGCTTCCGGCCGCCACCACGGAGGAAGGCGTCAAGAGTCTCATCGACGCCATCCGCGAGCTGAATCAGAAGCTGGGCATCCCCGCTTCGTTCAAAGAACTCGGATTCGATGCCGATGATTTCGAAAGCCGTGTGGAGTACCTGGCGGACAAAGCGTTCGAAGACCAGTGCACGACCGCGAATCCGAAAATGCCGCTCGTCAGCGAACTGGCCGAAGTGTACCGGGACGCTTTCTACGGCAGAATCTGAGCAAGCGGATCGGGATTTATCTGCTGCCTGAATAAGCGGGAGCGGCGCCGCAGCAGCCGGTGCGGTGAAACGGAAACAGAGACAGTGATCATAACGGCGCGTGCAGTAAAGTTTGCGCTGAAACGAAATCAGCTTTGCCGGGCGGCCGCTCCGCGGCCCGTCCGTTCATTCCAAGGAGGGAACGAAAATGGCTATCGAAGAGCGCGAGATGCGCATGGAGTCTACTGAAGAGGGAGTATACCGCGGGTTCCGCAAAGGAAAGTGGCAGCACGGGATCGACGTCCGTGACTTTATCGAGCTTAACCTGACGCCTTATGAGGGAGACGAGGCTTTTCTTGCCCCTCCGACGGAAGATACGAAGGCGCTTTGGGAAGTCGTTAAGGACCTGACCCGGCGCGAAAGAGAGCAGGGAGGCGTGCTCGATGTGGATGTGAACACCGTGTCCACGATCGTTTCCCACGCACCGGGCTATCTCGACAAAGACAAGGAGCGCGTAGTCGGGCTCCAGACGGATGAGCCGTTCAAACGCTCCGTGCAGCCGTTCGGCGGCATCCGGATGATGGAGGACGCCTGCGAAGCTTACGGCTTCAAGCTGCCGCAGGACATGGTCCGGCTGTTCACGGACATCCGCAAGACGCATAACCAGGGCGTGTTCGACGCCTACACCAGCGACATGCGGGCCGCCAGAAAAGCCGGCATCATCACCGGCTTGCCGGACGCTTACGGGCGCGGTCGGATCATCGGGGATTACCGCCGGGTAGCGCTGTACGGCATCGACGCCCTCGTGGCCGATAAGAAGAAGGATCTTCTGCTTCTTGAAGTGGATGCGATCACGGAGGACGTCATCCGTGCCCGCGAGGAGCTGTCCGAGCAGATCCGGGCGCTCGCCGAGCTGAAGAAGATGGCCGCCGACCACGGTTTTGACATCACGGGGCCGGCCTCCGATGCCCGCGAAGCGTTCCAGTGGCTGTACTTCGCCTACTTGGCGGCGATCAAGGAACAGAATGGCGCGGCGATGAGTTTGGGACGGGTGTCCTCTTTCCTCGATATTTATATCGAAAGAGACCTCCGCGAAGGAACCTTGACCGAAACGCAGGCGCAGGAGCTGGTGGACCATTTCGTCATGAAGCTGCGGATTGTCAAATTCCTGCGTACGCCGGATTATAACGAGCTGTTCAGCGGCGACCCCACCTGGGTGACGGAGTCCATCGGCGGCATGTCCTTGTCGGGCCGGACCCGCGTGACGAAAAACTCCATGCGGTTTCTTCATACGCTGTATAACCTGGGTCCCGCTCCCGAGCCTAACTTGACGGTGCTCTGGTCAGAGCAGCTGCCGGAGGCGTTCAAGAAATACTGCGCCAAAGTCTCGATCGAAACGAGCTCCATCCAGTACGAGAACGACGATCTGATGCGTCCTTTCTACGGCGACGATTACGGCATCGCCTGCTGCGTATCCGCCATGAAGATCGGCAAGCAGATGCAGTTCTTCGGAGCGCGGGCCAATCTGGCCAAAGCTCTCCTATATGCCATTAACGGCGGCGTGGACGAAAAGCTTGGGGTCCAGATCGGACCCGAAAGCGTACCGATTACCGCCGATGTACTTGATTACGACGAGGTCATGCATAAATTCAAGGGTGTCATGGAATGGCTGGCGAAGCTGTATATGAACACGCTGAACGTGATTCACTACATGCACGACAAATACTGTTACGAGCGGATTGAAATGGCCCTTCATGACCGGGAAATCGTCCGTACCATGGCCTGCGGAATCGCGGGATTGTCCGTAGTCGCCGACTCGCTGAGCGCGATCAAATACGCCAAAGTGCGCCCGGTCCGCAACGAGAAAGGAATCGCCGTCGATTTCGAAATCGAAGGTGATTACCCGATGTACGGCAACAACGACGACCGCGTCGATTCCATCGCCGTTTCTCTCGTTGAAGCGTTCATGGGCATGATCCGCAAGCACAAGCCTTACCGGGATGCGGTTCCGACCCAGTCGGTCCTGACCATTACGTCCAACGTCGTTTACGGCAAAAAAACCGGCTCCACGCCGGACGGGCGCAAAGCGGGCGAACCGTTCGCGCCGGGCGCGAACCCGATGCACGGACGCGACCGCAAAGGCGCGCTGGCCTCGCTCGGCTCCGTCGCCAAACTGCCTTACGAGCACAGCCTGGACGGCATCTCGAACACGTTCTCGATCGTGCCCAAAGCGCTCGGCAAAGAGCCGCAGACGCGCAAGGACAATCTCGTCCATATGCTGGACGGATATTTCGAAAGCGGAGCGCACCATCTCAACGTGAACGTATTCGACCGGCAGCAGCTTCTGGACGCGATGGAGCATCCCGAGCAGTATCCGCAGCTCACCATCCGGGTTTCGGGCTATGCGGTCAACTTTATCAAACTCACTCGCGAGCAGCAGCTCGACGTTATTAACCGGACGTTCCACGGCGCCATGTAAAAGGGACCGGGGCACGCCGAAGCAAAGGACGTGTTAGTCATGAAAGGCAGAATCCATTCCATCGAAACGTTCGGCACGGTAGACGGCCCCGGTATCCGGTTTGTTCTCTTCATGCAGGGATGCGCCCTGCAGTGCGGCTACTGCCACAACCCCGATACGTGGGACACCTGCGGAGGACGGACGGTGACCGTCGATGAAATCCTCGCCGAAATGGAGCCTTATCTTCCGTACTACCGGAAGTCGGGCGGGGGAATCACCGTAACGGGAGGAGAGCCGACGCTGCAGGCGGCGTTTGTCGCGGAGCTTTTCAAAGCGTGCAAGGAACGCTTCGGCGTGAACACGGCGCTCGACTCTTCGGGCTTTTGCGAAGTGGGCCACGAGCATGTCCGCGAGCTTTTTGAAGAAACGGACCTCGTTCTGCTTGATCTGAAAATGATGGACCGCGACAAGCATATCGCGCTGACGAGCCAGCCCAACGACAAGATCCTGCGCACGGCGCGCTGGCTTTCCGATCACGGCAGGCCGATGTGGATCCGGCGGGTGCTCGTTCCCGGAATGACGGATACGGAAGATGAGCTGGAGCGACTCGGTTCTTTTCTGGTCAGTCTGACGACCGTGGAAAAATTCGAGCTTCTTCCTTATCACAAGCTGGGAACCTATAAATGGGATCTTCTTCACCGGGAATATCCGCTCAAGGACGCCCGCACACCGACGGAAGAAGAAGTCGCGAGAGCGTACGAACTTATCGAGCGTGCGCGGAACCAAAACGTTTCGCGGCCGACCTGCCAGTCTCTCTAAAAATTGGTCTTTACAGGAAATAAAACTTCCTCTATATTTAAGCTTTCGGCCCCTGCGCCGGAAGCTTTTTTCGTCATGCTTGTACATTTTTTTACAAGTGTAACGGGATCGTAACGGCTTAATTGTTCCAAATGTAATGGTTTCGTAACTACTTGTGTCGAAAGATGGAGTACACTTAGGATAAGGAAACACGTTGAAGGGAACGGACCCGGGGAATACAGGAGAAGACGCCTTGCCGCGTCAGTCGTTCCTATGTGCTGGAAATCATAGACAGGCTGGTAGGTTCATAGACAATCAGCCGAAGAAACAAATGGGAGATGGAAGGAATCATGAAAAAAAGAAAAGTGTTCAGACTGCGCTATGTCCTTATGATAGTGCTGGGGTTGTTTATTGCATACAATGTCAGCCATGCATTGTTGACCAAACAAACGGCTGCCGGCCCCTCCCCAGGAGAAACGGCGGCTACGCCAAGCCCGACGCCGGTCCCGACCGCGAATGAACCGGAGAAGAAGCCGGATAAGAGCGCGCATCCCAATCCTACGCCGACTCCGGAGCCGACTCGGAAGCCGGATTCTACGCCGGTTCCGACGGCCACGCCCGATCCTGCGCCGACGCCGCAGGCAACGCAAGCTCCGCAGGGCGGCGGGTCGGCAAACTTGGCCACGCCGATTTATTCGGTTTCGACCAAAAATAAACTCGTTGCGCTTACGTTCGACGACGGTCCGGACCTGCACTGGACGCCGCAGGTTTTGGAAGTGCTGAGCAAGTACAACGCGAAAGCGACGTTCTTCCTGGTCGGTCGCCAGGTCGATAGATATCCCGACATGGTGAAGCGGATCGTGGACGAGGGCCATGCGGTCGGCAACCATACCTGGAGTCACGCGCAGTTGCCTAAGCTGACGCCCGAACAGGCCCGCGAACAGATGACGAGCACGGACGAGGCCCTGAAGAAAGCGCTCGGCAAGGGAACGTACCTGTTCCGTGCCCCGTACGGCGCCGTCAACGATAACGTCAAAGCGGTAGCGGCACAGCAGGGGCAGCTTATCATCGGCTGGTCGATCGATACGAAAGACTGGGCCGGTAATACGCCGGATCAGATTATGAACAATGTGAAACAGCATATTCATCCCGGCAGCATTATTCTGCAGCACAGCTTCGGAGGCAAGGGCGGGGACCTCAGCAATACCGTGGAGGCCACCCGCAGAATTTGCGAGTATCTGCAGGCTCAGGGCTACCAGTTTGTTACCGTGCCGGAATTGTTGGCTGCGAAATAATGAAATGCCCCGGACCGGTTTTGCGGAAGGCTGCCGAACCGGCGGAAGCGAGCCGTCCATGCCGTATTTGCCGGCATCGGGCGGTTTTTTCGTTCGCGTCCATGCAGAATTTTCAGGTCCTGCTTCCGGGGCAGCTTTGCTATAATGGAACCAGCACTAGAAAAGGGGAATGTCATGAAGAGAAGAATCAAATGGATACCGCGACCCGCAGCGGGCCTGCTGACGGCCGGACTCTCCATGCTGCTGCTCAGCGGCTGCCAGCTCATATCTTCTTCTCCCGCCGCTTTGCTGAAGGCTCCGGCCATGAGCTCGAGCCTGTATCAGCTCAAAGAGGCGGTGACCCACTATCTGCCTCCGGGCGCGGTGCTCAACACGCCGCTCAAGCTGCCCGACAACTCGGCGGCCGGCCCGATTTACCAGGTGGACCTTAACGGGGACAACCAGAAGGAAGCCGTGGCCTTTTACAGGCTGCAGAAGAATGAGTTCGAACTCGGGGCCCTCATTCTCGAACAAGTGAACGAAGAATGGCGGAAAGTCACCGATATCCATGAGCTGGGCAGAGAAATCGACCGCGTCGACTTCGTGGACGTTACGGGAGACGGGGCTCCGGAAATGCTCGTAGGCTGGAGTGCCGGAGAAGCTGTCAATCTCAATAAAGAATTGTTCGTTTATTCCATGAAAGGCTCGGTGGTGAGCCAGATGGAGAAAATTCCGTACACCGAGATCGCGATCGGCGATCTGACCGGCGACGGAGTGCCTGAGGTGGCCGCCCTGCTTCTCGACCGCGACAAGCTGGACGCTTCCGCTTCTTTATACTCGTTCAAGAACGGGGAGAAGAAGCTGATGCAGAAGCTGCCTATGGACGGCGGCGTCAACGGTTACTACCAGGTCGTGATCGGCAAAGCGACCGACTCGCAGAACGGGATTTTCGTGGACGCGGGGCTTGGCGCCAATACATCTTATACTTCTCTCTTGGTTTGGAACAACGGCAAACTTAAAGACGTTTTCAGTGCCAAGGACGAACAGGGGAACGTTCAAACCTTCAAGGAATACAAAGGAAGATCCCAAGACGTCAACGGAGACGGTATTATGGAGATCGAGCTGCTCAAGATCCCTCCTTTTATCGAAAACAGCAATCCGACCGATATGCCCTGGATCCACCAGTGGTATCAGTGGGACGGCACGAACGGGCTCAAATGGGTGCACGAAAATTACTACGACAACAACGTCACGTACCGGTTTGATTTTCCCGAATCGTGGAGAGGCAAAATTACGCTGGAACGGTCCAAAAGCGATCGTGCCGACGGGTACACGACTTTTTATTATTTAAGCGCGAACCGCAAGGAAAAAGCGGAGCTGCTGACCATCCGGTATTACCCGACGGAGCAGTGGGAGAACATGAAGAACGAGCTGCAGAAGAAGGAAATCGACTTCGTGGAGCTTGATACGTCGTACGGGCGCAAAACCGTAGCGTTTTTGCCGGAGAAGCCGACGAACCTGTCCGTCAAATCCTTGCAGGAATATAACCAGATGAAACTCGGATTGAAAGATATACAGGAGCGGCTGAAGCCGGTCTATTATTAGAGAAGGGGAGGGAGACCGGAATGAGAGTACTGATTTTGGAAGATGAAGAATCGATCCGCGGATTTATCCGGATTAATCTTAAACGCAACGATATTGATGTTACGGAGGCGGCGACGGGCGAGGAAGCCCTCCAGCTTGTAAAGGATGAAGGCCCTTTTCACATCGCCATTCTGGACGTTATGCTCCCGACTCAATTATCGGGATTCGACGTGTGCGCGCAGCTGCGGAAAATGTACCCGAAAATGGGCATCATCATGCTGACCGCGAAATCGCAGGATACGGACAAAGCCGAAGGTCTGGAGATCGGAGCGGACGATTACGTGACGAAGCCGTTCAGCCCGGTGGAGCTCATCGCGAGAATTAAGGCCCTGTACCGGAGGCTGGAAATTCCCGAGCAGGAATCGGCCAAACAGAGCCTGAGCTCCGGCATCTTTACGCTGCAATTGAAGGAACGGAAACTGTTTAAGGGACGGACCGAAATCGATATCACGCCGACCGAGTTTGCCATTCTGAAGCTGTTCATGGAACAGCCCGACCAGGGGATTTCCCGGGATGAAATTCTGGATGCCGTATGGGGTAAGCATTTTGTCGGCGATTTAAAAATCGTGGACGTCAACATCCGCCGTATCCGCCAAAAAATCGAGGTAGATCCGTCGCACCCTGCACATATCGAAACCGTTTGGGGTTATGGGTACCTCTGGAAGAAGGAATCCGCCCTTGAGCAGCATAAGGAGTAAAGTCGTCTGGAATTTTCTGCTGATCATCGTATTTATTGTGCTGCTTCTCGGAGGCTTGTTTCTGGGAACCATCTACCAATATTATTACGGAAGCGCCCTTCAGGCCTTAAGTGAACGCGCCAAATTCACAGTCGACTACAACAACCGCTACAATTCGCTTTCTCCTCTCCAGGAGAGGGCCCGCAACATTTTAAAAGAGCTTGCAAAGGACGAAATCAGCCGGGTCGAGGTAGTGGACCTGGAAGGGAATCTGATCCGGGATTCGTACGGGTTTACCTCCAAACGCAAAATCGATACGTCGGACGTCCAGTCCGCTCTGCTCGGAGAGCCCGGCAAGTGGATCGGGTTGAATACCGACACCAAAGAGAGGATCATGGCGCTTTCCTATCCCCTCAAGAACGGGGACCGCGTCGTCGGCGTCCTGCGCTACACGACTTCGATCGAGCAGGTCGACCGGATGGTCATGAGGACAGCCTGGATCATCATCGGCATCGGCGTGGCCGTCATTCTCGTATCCCTGGCGGTCAGTCTGCTTCTCGCCAACCGGATCGTCAGACCTATCCGCGAGGTCACGGATGTCGCCCAGAGCATGGCCCAGGGCGATTTCCACAACAAGGCCGTCAAACGGCATGACGACGAGGTCGGGCATCTGGCGGATACGCTCAATTACATGGCGGACGAAATTCTCCGCAACGACCGCCTGAAGAACGAGTTTATCTCCTCGATCTCCCACGAGCTGCGGACACCGTTAACGTCGATTAAAGGCTGGAGCGAGACGCTGGTTTCGGGTGACCTGAACGAGAAGGAAGAAACGCTTACGGGTCTTTCCGTCATTTCCAAAGAAACGGACCGTCTGATCGGGCTGGTCGAAGACCTCCTCGATTTCTCCAAGCTCCAGTCCGGCAATATGAAAATGCACCGTGAACCGGTGGACGTCAACCGCCTCGTGAAAGACATTTACCAGCAGTTTGCGGGGAACTGCCAGAGGCGCAGAATGGAGCTGCAAATCTCCCTTGCGGAGAACAGCCTCTACGTTTTCGGGGATCAGAACCGGCTCAAGCAGGTGTTGATCAACTTGCTTGACAATGCGATGAAATTCACGCAGGAGAACGGGGTAATCCGCATCATGACCCGCGTGGAAGGCAGTCTCGTGCAGCTGATCGTGGAAGATGAGGGCGAAGGGATTTCACCGGAAGCGGTGAAATATGTGACGGAGAAGTTTTACAAGGCCGACAACCGGCAGCCGGGCAGCGGCCTGGGCCTGTCCATTTGCCAGGAAATCGCCCAACTGCACGGAGGAACGCTGCAGGTCACGAGCGAGCTCGGGCAGGGAACGACCGTAACGGTCGAGCTCCCGCGTATGCCGGAAGAGGAGAAGGTCCTGTAAACGGAATGCCGCACGACCTGTCATGAACGTTTGGCGTTCAGACCCACGGGAGATCGCTTCGGCTGGCGGCGTTTGACAAGCAATTTTGCGGCAACGCGGGTTCCCGGCACGCGGCAAGGCGTTACATAACGGTGGTCGGCCTTAAGCGAGCGGCAAGCCAGTTGCTCGTTTCCCGCTTGTTCATTCATCCCTCGGGGCATTACCCGGGACAGAATACACCGACACCTTCAACTGAGAGACCCGATGGAATTCCGTCGGGTCTTTTTTGCCGTTTGCGGCTGAGAGGTAAAAAACAGCTATGAATGATTGTTTCCCGGTTAATTCGGGCCTTTTCCTGCTAGACTGGGAAGCAGATAGGATGAAAGGTGTGTTCACGGATTGAATTTAACTGAATTAGGCTGGAACGAAGAATTCCGGCAAGCTTTGACGGGAATGTCGGCGGAAGGTCTCACGGCAGGCCGCGTCGCGCTTGAACATAAGAGAATGTACAGGGTCAAAACCGATTCCGGCGAAGTGCTCGCCGAGGTGTCGGGCAGTATGCGCTACCAGGCGCGCAGCCGGGGAGATTACCCCGCGGTCGGCGACTGGGTGGCCTTAAGCGTGCGCGAGGAAGAGGGCCGCGCCACCATTCACGGCGTCCTGCCGAGAAAAAGCATGTTCGTCCGCAAAGTGGCGGGCAACGTGATCGAAGAGCAGATTGTCGCCGCGAACGTCGATGTCATCTTCCTCGTTAACGCGCTCAATGCGGATTATAATCTCCGCCGGCTGGAGCGCTACCTCGTCATGGCATGGGAGAGCGGCGCCTCTCCCGTCATCATCCTCAGCAAGGCGGACCTGTGCGCCTCGCCTGAGGAAGTGGCCCTCCGGGTTGCCGAGACGGAGGCCATAGCGCCGGGCGTGCCCGTCCATGCCGTCAGCTCGCTCCTCGGCGAAGGGGTGGAGGGCCTCCGCGCCGCCTACCTCGGTATCGGCCGGACGGCCGCAGTCGCCGGGTCCTCCGGAGCGGGGAAGTCCACGCTCATCAACGCGCTGCTGGGCCGCGAGGCGATGGACACCGGCGCGATCCGCGAGGACGACGCCCGGGGCCGCCATACGACGACCCACCGCGAGCTTCTCCTGCTCCCCGGCGGGGGCGTGCTGATTGATACGCCCGGCATGCGCGAACTTCAGCTGTGGGAGGCGGACAGCGGGCTCAGCCAGTCGTTCGACGATGTCGAGACGCTGGCGGCCTCCTGCCGCTTCCCGGACTGCCGCCACAACAGCGAACCGGGCTGCGCCGTGAGAGGCGCCATAGAAGACGGGACGCTGGACCAGGCGCGCTATGACAGCTACGTCAAGCTGCAGAAGGAGCTGGCCTTCCTGGCCCGCAAGGAGAGCAAATCCCTTCAGACTGCGGAGAAGGACAAGTGGAAGAAGATCCACAAGGAGATGAGGCGCAAGCCCTCCAAGCCATAAAAAGCGGCGGAACCGCTATCCGGGCGCGAGTGCGGACCCGGTTCCGCAGATTCACCTCCCCTCTGGTGGCGCTGACGGTCCTTTCGCTGCTTCCGTACTATTGATACAAAAATCCATAACCGCCTGGGAGAGACATCCGTCTTCCGGCGGTTTTACCTTTTTCTGGAACGACGCTCACTTTTTATTTTCTTTTTGACTCGTTATTCAGTATGATAAAAATATACATACAAATCTATGCACATGAGCATGTACGATTCGATAAAGGAGGAGACGAAACAGTGGATTGCTTATTCTGCAAAATCAGAGACGGACAAATTCCATCCAAGCAGGTATACGAGGACGAGCAGGTGCTGGCTTTTCACGATATCCAGCCGGCCGCTCCGGTTCATATCCTGATCATTCCGAAGAAGCATATCGCCTCGATGAAAGACGCCGGAGAAGAAGACTGGGCGCTGATCGGTTCGGTTCACAAGGCCGCGCAGCAAATCGCCCGGGATTTCGGTATCGAAGAGAGCGGCTACCGGCTCATCAACAACTGCGGACCCGACAGCGGACAAGTGGTTTTCCACATTCATTACCACCTGCTCGGCGGCACGAATTTGGGTCCTCTAGTAGCTCAAAGATAATTCATAGAATTTATTGTCATAGGAGTAAAGCTTTTAGGTTGACACCTAGAAACGTTTTCCCCTATAATGAAGTTTGATGAACCGCTTTGATTGGACGGTCTGTTCGGAGGGAGGGAAAACTGGTGTCAGAAACTCGAGTTCGCAAGAATGAAACCATAGATGCTGCACTTCGCCGCTTTAAGCGTTCCATTGCTAAGGATGGCGTATTGGCGGAGATTAAAAAGCGCAAGCACTACGAGAAGCCGAGCGTTAAGCGCAAAAAGAAATCTGAGGCTGCTCGTAAGAGAAAGTTCTAGGAGGCAACCCAAGTTCATGAGCTTAAGCGAACGTTTGAACGATGATATGAAGCAAGCGATGAAGAGTCAAGACAAGTTTACACTCTCCGTAATCCGTATGGTAAAAGCATCTATCAAGAATATCGAGATAGACCAGCGACGAACCTTAGATGACAATGAAGTGCTTGATGTTCTGAATCGCGAAGTCAAACAACGCAAAGATTCCCTCCAAGAATTTAAAAACGCCGGCCGGGACGATTTGGCCGACAGCCTGCACGCTGAGATCGACATTCTAATGAAGTACCTGCCGCAGCAGTTAACAGAGGAAGAAGTAAGCGCAATTGTAAAGCAGACCATCCAAGAAGTTGGCGCTTCCTCCAAAGCGGATATGGGAAAAGTAATGTCGGCCCTCATGCCGAAAGTTAAAGGTCGGGCTGACGGGAAATTAGTTAACCAACTGGTGCAACAAAACCTGTAATAAACCGACGGGGTCGGAAGCAGTGATGCTTCCGGCCTTTTTTCATAGCCGGAAAACGATAAAACGGAGGCCGCTGCGCAAACAAGCTTAAGCGGCTGCTCCGGCTTGTTCGCGGAACCTGCCGCCAACTTATGAACATTTGGTGAAACGTTTTTTATCCTGTTACGTAAAAAAGACTATAAGACAGTTACAGGGTTAGGAGGAAAAGCCATGATCAGCTTACGGAGAACATTTCTGGGCTCTGCCGCGGTCCTCGGATCAATCGGCTGCCTGCCCGGTTTGGCGGCGGCATCAGCCGGGACTGCGGCGCAGCAGGGCTTTACGAGTGCGCTTGGCGGTTTCCTGACACATCCGGCCGTTGCCGCGATCCTGCTTCTGATCGGGATTGTCGGAATCGGACTCGAGCTGCTTTTCTGGACGTTCGGTCTTCTAGGGTCGATCGGGGTTATCGGATTCGGGCTGTATTTCCTCGGCAATTATCTTGCTGGGGGAGCGGGGTCCGGAGATATCGGGCTGTTCGTTTTGGGCGTGCTGCTTTTGCTGCTTGAACTGATCATTCCGAGCTTCGGCATACTCGGTATAGCCGGTAGTATCTCCTTGTTCAGCGGAGTGATTCTGGCGGCCGAGAACCCTCAGACGGCGGCGCTTTTGCTTGTTATCGCTTTCGTTGCGGCGGCTGTTCTTCTCTTTATCGCCGTCAAGAAGTTTCCGGCGAGGGGAGTATGGAACCGTTTTATCCTCAAGGAGGAGCTAACTACCGAAAAAGGCTTTGTGTCCAGCTCGTTCAAGCTGCATCTTATGGGGCAGACGGGAACTTCACTTACGCCGCTTCGTCCGTCCGGTACGGCCCAATTCGGGGAAGACCGGGTGGATGTGGTAACGGAAGGCGGATTTATTCCTGCCGGACGCTTGGTCAAGGTCGTTCTCGTGGAGGGAAGCAGAGTCGTGGTGCATGAAGAAGAAGCCGGCGCAGAAAAATAAGGTACAGCCGGCAGAGCGCCATTTAATTACGTAAAGGGAGGTTTTTTGACGAATGGAATCTTATTTTTATCTGTTGATTGCCGCTGTGGTTCTGATTTTGTTAATGGTATTTTTCACGTTCGTTCCGGTTATGCTCTGGATTTCCGCACTGGCTTCGGGCGTCCGTATCAGTATTCTTACTCTGGTGGCGATGAGACTGCGGCGTGTTATTCCGAGCCGGATCGTGAATCCGCTCATTAAAGCGATTAAAGCCGGACTGGGGCTGAACATTAATCAACTGGAAAGCCACTATCTGGCGGGCGGTAATGTTGACCGCGTTGTCAATGCCCTGATCGCGGCACACCGTGCAGATATCCAACTGCCGTTCGAGCGGGCGGCTGCCATTGATCTGGCCGGCCGTGACGTGCTCCAGGCCGTTCAAATGAGCGTAAACCCGCGTGTCATCGAGACACCGACCGTTTCCGCGGTGGCCAAAGACGGGATCGAAGTGAAAGTTATCGCCCGGGTAACGGTTCGGGCTAACATCGATCGCCTCGTCGGGGGCGCCGGCGAAGAAACGATTATCGCCCGTGTCGGCGAGGGGATTGTTACGACTGTCGGTTCCAGCGGCTCGCATAAGGACGTTCTTGAAAATCCGGATATGATTTCCCGGACCGTACTCGGTAAAGGTCTGGACGCAGGTACCGCTTTTGAGATCTTGTCTATTGATATCGCGGATGTCGACGTAGGCAAGAACATCGGAGCGCATCTTCAAACCGAGCAAGCCGAAGCCGACAAGCGGATCGCGCAGGCCAAAGCGGAAGAACGCCGCGCCATGGCCGTTGCCCAGGAGCAGGAAATGAAAGCCCGCGTCGTGGAAATGAGAGCAAAAGTTGTGGAGGCCGAATCCGAGGTGCCTCAGGCAATGGCGGATGCTATGCGTAACGGAAAGCTCGGCGTAATGGACTACATGAATTATAAAAATATCGATGCCGATACGCATATGCGCAGTTCCATCGGCAAAATGTCGGAAGAGGGTAAAGAAGCTAAAGAATAAAGGCGGTGAAAATCTCCGGGCTTTGCTCGGCAGATGTGCCGGTTCCACCCGGTCTCGGAGGGAATCGGCATCCCTTTATTAGTTGCTTCACCGAAGTTTACCGGGGCATCTCTTGTCGAGACTGACCCGGGAAAGGGGGCGTGGTGATGGAGCGTCTGATCGAACTGATTGCGAACAATTTCTTTTTCGTTATAATGATCGGTATTTTTCTGGTGTCCATGCTGTCGGGCAAGCGCAAAAAGACCGGCAATCCGAACCGGATGCCGGATTTCAGCGGCCAGGGCCTTCCGCGACGTTCGGCCGCATCTACCCGGCCTTCGTCCGGGACCGGACGGGAGCCCGACCGGCGCGGTGATTGGTCCGCCGAAGATGCGGCGGACGATTGGACGGCGGCCGAGCCAGCAGCGGCCGGGCGCGGGCGCAGCGGCGGCTTTGCCGCGAGCGATGCCCGCGGCAGCTTCGCAACGTCGGCGGAGACGCCGCGCAAGCGTGAAGCGCGCGCCGTGCGCGAAGAGGCTCCCGGCGGCGGGGACTCCGCCGCCGGTGTCGACCTGAACCCGCGTCAGGCGGTGCAGGGGGTTATCTGGGCCGAAATACTCGGCCCACCGCGGGCTAAAAAGCCGTTCCGCCGGTAATACCGGACGGAACGGCTTTTTTGTGCCCGAGCGAGCCGTGCCGCCGGGCTGGCGTCCCAAAGACCGTAGAACGCCCGCAGAGGCATTCTGCGGTCTTTTCCAATATTATACTCATCAGAAAGATTGGCGTCTCCCGAGGGTGTTTGGAGGCGTCTTGCACGTGTGAATCTTTCTCTGTCGCTTCTGCGCATGCCGAAGTAATTTCAGATATAACCTATCGCATCCCTTTATTTACACGCCGATAAACACGAAATGCTCCAATTCGCGGCCCGCAGGATAGGGACGAAACACCGCTCATAAATCACGTGCGTCTCGCATAGATTGGAAAAAGCAGCGTCTGAACAAGAAGCGCCTGAATTTGCGCCTGCGTGCTGAAAGCATGGGGCAAAGGCTGGGAGGGACGAGAGAATGCGCCGGCTCACGCAAAAGTGGAAGCAAATGACTGCTAATATGCTCGACCTTCCGCAGGATGTCGTACAAGATATTCCCCGGATCACGATGATCGGCAACGTCCAGCTTTACGTGGAGAATCACTGCGGCGTTATGCATTTTTCCAGCGAGATGCTGCGTCTGCAGCTTACACGAGGGAAGCTTGAGGTAAGCGGTAAGGAATTGGTGATCCGCGCCATTTTAACGGAAGAAGTACTTATCGAGGGGATTATCGCGGATATCAGATATATGCCATAACGGGTCCGGAAAGGGGAGTTTCGGCGTGCAATCGGCGGTGTTAAAGTGGATACAGGGATACGTGAAGATCGAAGTGAAAGGTGAAAGAGCGGCGGAGTTTATCAACCGCGCACTTTCCAAAGGGTTTTCGTTATGGGACATACGGGTGTCGGGAGACAGGCTGGTCGAGCTCTGCCTGCCTTGCCGGGATGCGCTGCGTCTCAGGCCGCTTCTGAAAGAGACAGGCTGCCGGATGCATCCGCTAAAGCGCGAGGGACTGCCCTTCGCTGCCCGGAAATTGGCCAAGCGTAAAACTTTTCTGGCCGGCGGCGTTGCTTTTATCGCATCCCTTTTCATTCTATCTTCTTTCGTATGGACGATTAAGGTGGAAGGCAACGTAAAGATCGGGACCCAAACGATCCTGGATGCCGCCCGCAAAGAAGGGCTGTACCTCCACCAATGGAAATACCGGATGGGCGATTCCGAGAAGCTTTCGTTCGGCCTGCAAACCCATCTGCCCGGCACATCGTGGGTCGGGGTGGAGATTAAGGGCACCCAGGTTACGATCAAAATCGTCGAAGCGGACAAGCCGGAAGAAAAACCGCTCGTCAGCCCTCGCAATCTTGTGGCGTCCAAACACGCCGTCGTGACGGAAATCCAGGCGAAAAGAGGCCGTCCGCTCGTCCAGCCCAATGCCTACGTCCGCAAAGGGGACGTGCTTATTTCCGGTACGCTCGGCGACGAGGCGAATCAGAAGATCGTCGTAGCGGACGGATATGTGAAAGGCATGGTCTGGTACACCTCCAAAATCGAGGTGCCGATGATCCAAACGTACGAAACGTATACGGGCGATTCGAAGACGCGGAATTATCTCGTGTTCGGCTCCAAAGGGATCCAGGTAAGCGGCTACGGGAAGCTTCCATTCGAACACTATCAGACGATTCCGGAGCAGAAAACGCTCCAATGGCGCTCTTTTAAGCTTCCTGTCGGCTGGCTAAGCGAGAAGCTTATGGCTTCCGAAACGGTCGAGCGGAAACTGGACCCGGCCGAATCAAAAGCCATCGGTCTGGAACGGGCCCGGGCCGATCTTATGAGCGAAGCGGGGAAAGACGCGCGCATCGTAACCGAAAAAATTTTGCATGAAAAATCAGAGAATGGTAAAGTTTATATGGAAGTGCATTTTGAAGTGGAAGAATTTATCATGGAAGAGCAACCTATCGTACAGCAAGGAGAATGAGGCCTTTTGGGAGAAAACGCTAAGACTATTAAAGTAGCACTTGCAGATACTTCGGTAGCGCAGGCCGTATTCGGTCCGCAGGACCGCTTTCTGCATCTGATCGAGCAGGAAACGAACGCGCGTATTTTTACCCGGGACGCGGAGCTTACGATTCAGGGGGATGCGGAGGAAGTCCGCAAACTGGAACATTTATTCGAGGTACTGCTGGAGCTGGTCCGCAACCAGTATCCGCTTTCGGAACGCGATGTACTGTATGCCGTCGAGCTCGCCAAGCAAATGAAAGCGGATCAACTGCTGGAGCTTTTCAAAGGGGAGATTACGACCACCCACAAAGGAAAGCCCATTCGCGTTAAAACGATCGGACAAAAACAGTACGTCTCCACCATACAGAAGAAAGACATCGTGTTTGGAATCGGACCGGCAGGTACGGGGAAAACGTACTTGGCGGTTGTTCTTGCCGTTACGGCTTTGAAGGAAGGCAAGGTCAAACGGATCGTTCTGACCCGGCCCGCGGTTGAAGCGGGAGAAAGCCTGGGCTTCCTGCCGGGAGACCTCCAGGAAAAGGTTGACCCCTATTTACGTCCGTTGTATGATGCTCTTAACGATGTTATGGGCCCCGAGCAGGTCGTGAAATCGCTGGAGCGGGGGCTTATCGAGATCGCGCCGCTCGCTTATATGCGCGGCCGTACGCTTGACGATTCCTTCATTATTTTGGATGAAGCGCAGAATACGACCCCGGAACAAATGAAAATGTTTCTGACCCGTCTGGGATTCGGTTCCAAAATGGTTGTAACGGGTGACGTGACGCAGATCGACCTTCCCCGCGGCAAAACGTCGGGCCTGATCGAGGCGCAGCGCATTCTGAATGGCATTGAAGAAATCGGATTCATTATATTTGCGGAGCAGGATGTCGTCCGTCATTCCTTAGTTCAAAGAATCATCGTCGCTTATAATGAGGACTCGCTAATATCGGGTTGAGTTACAGGGAACGAAGAGGCAAGAGAGGGATGACCTTCCATCATGAAAAAAGAAGTTGCGGTACAAGATATGCAAGCCAACACGAAGCTAAGCGGCTGGAAAACGAGTTTTCCGGTTCGCTTGCTTCTGCTTTTCGCGCTTATGCTCATTTTCTGCGTGACTTTGTTTTCCAGGCTTATTCCACAGACATTTGACATCAAATTGGGCGCGGTTGCGGAAAAGAACATCTATGCCCCTTTCCAGATCGAAAACTCTGTGGCGACCGAGAAAGCGAAGGAAGACGCGGCCAAGAAACTGCAGCCTGTCTATAAAATCGCGAATCTTCGGAACGAAGCGATGATCGATGCGATTTACGACCGGATTTTGCAGATCAATGCGGACCCCGACGTAAAGTTCGAAGATAAGGTAAGCGTCTACCGGACCGTTATTCCGGCGATAATTTCGGATACGGAAAAAATGGCGATCCGGACGATCGGCGAAACTAATTTCGGCAACGAAACGTTGATCGATGAAATCAATTCCAAAGTCAGCGACCAGAAATATCGGATTCCGGAAGAAATTTACTACAAATTTCCGCGCTTAACCAAGGAAGATGTAGCTGCTATGGCGCCCATTACCCGGGAAATTGTTTCCAAGCTGATGAGCGATCAGATTTCGGATGCCCAGACGGCCCGTGCGAAAGTAGCCGAGCTTGTCAATTCGTCCGACTTGTCCAAAAATACGCTGCGCGAACTGGTTCAGGAGATTGCCAGAGTCGTCATCACGCCGAATAAGTTTCTGGATCAGAAAGCAACGGACGATGCGAGAGGCGAAGTCCGCGAGAACGTCAAGCCCGTTTATATCAATCAAGGGGACATTATCGTCAACGAGGGCGATGTCATTACCGATGAGATCTATAAACGTCTGAAAGCGGCCGAGCTGCTTAAGGAGAAAGCGAACTATTGGCCTCACGTCGGTCTCGTGCTGCTGGGCCTGCTGTTCGTTATGATGATCTATCTGTTCGTTCGGCAGAGTACGCTGCCGATACGGACGAACAATTCACAGCTTCTGATGTTCGTTCTTATTTTCGCCATTAACATGATCGGCATGAAAGTGGTGGCCCTTGGGCAGAATCCGGAATATCCGTTCATCGGATATTTGGCTCCGGCAGCTATCGGCAGCATGCTGATTACGATTCTGCTGAATCCGCAGCTCGCCTTTATCGCCAGTGTCCTGTTCAGCATTATGTCCAGCATTATTTTCAACATGCACGGGACTCAGCTATTCGATTACAGATACGGGCTGGTCACGCTCGTTACGTGTTTCGCTTCGGTCTTCGTTATTCAAAAGGCCAGCCAGCGTTCCTCCATTCTGAAAGCGGGAATTCTCATCTCGTTTATCGGCATGATTACGATCGTTTCGCTGATGCTTCTCGACAACGTGACGCGCCAAGATATGCTTTACTCGCTGTCTTTTTCGGCCGCCAGCGGAATTCTTACCGCCGTGTTTGTAATCGGGCTCCTGCCCTTTTTCGAGACGGCGTTCGGGATCTTGTCTCCGCTCAAGCTTGTGGAGCTCTCGAACCCGAATCATCCGCTGCTGCGCAAGCTGCTGACGGAGACACCCGGGACGTATCACCACAGCATCATGGTCGGCAATCTCGCGGAATCGGCGGCCGAATCCATCGGAGCGGACGGTCTGCTGTGCCGGGTCGGTTCTTACTACCATGACATCGGCAAAACGAAGCGGCCGAGCTATTTTATCGAAAATCAGACGAATATCGAAAATCCGCACGACCGTATCGATCCCGCGCTGAGCAAAAGCATTATTACCGCCCACGCCCGTGACGGGGTGGAGATGCTTAAGGAATACAACATTCCGAAGCCGATTCGCGATATCGCGGAGCAGCACCACGGAACGACGCTGCTTACGTTCTTTTATCACAAAGCAAGGAAGCTGGCCGAGGAAGAAGGCCGTGAAGTGCGCGAGGAAGATTTCCGTTACGAGGGGCCCAAAGCGCAGTGCAAGGAAGCGGCCGTAGTCGGAATCGCCGATTGCGTGGAGGCGGCGGTTCGTTCCCTGCGCAATCCGACCATCGAGCAGATCGATACGATGGTCCGCAAAATCATTAAATCCCGTCTGGATGACGGCCAGTTTAACGATTGCGATCTGACTTTGAAAGAACTGGACACCATCGCGAAGACGCTCAACGAATCTCTGCTGGGCATTTTTCACTCCCGGATCGAATATCCGAGCGAGCTTCCCGCCAAAGCGAAATAAACCATTTGACCTATACATCTAGGAGGAATTAAACGTGGCCCTGATTTTAGCCTGGAACGACGAGCAGGACATTCTGCCGATCTCCCCTAAATTCGCCGAGAAGCTGGAAGAGCTGCTGAAGCTTGCAGGAGAAGAGGAAGGCGTTGAGGACGGGGAAGTCGCCCTGACGTTTGTAGACGACGAGACGATTCACGAGCTGAATCGTACGTACCGGAACATCGACCGTCCGACGGACGTTTTGTCCTTTGCGATGCTGGAGCAGGGGGAGGACGAACCCGCTATTCTCTACGGCGAGGAAGAGCCGGATGAAGATTCGGCGGAAGGCGATGCCGACGCTGACGGGGAAGAAGGCTTTGAGGAGCCGCTCGGCGATATCGTCATTTCGGTTCCACGGGCAGCTGCGCAGGCCGAAGAATACGGCCATTCCGTTGAGCGTGAACTCGGATTTTTATTCGTTCACGGATTTCTGCATCTGATCGGATACGATCACGACAACGAGGAGGCCGAACGGGAAATGTTCGCGAAGCAGGAACAGATCCTGCAGAAAGCGGGGCTCACCCGTTGAGTTCCTTTCAGCGATTTCTGCGGGGCTTCCGCTTCGCTTACGAAGGAATTAAATACGCTTTTGATACTCAGCGCAACATGAAATTTCATTTCGTTGTTGCCTTTCTTGTATTTCTGGCCGCCGTAATTTTGGGACTGCCGCACTGGGACGTTCTTTTCCTGCTGCTGGCAGTCGTTCTTGTCATCATGACCGAACTCATTAACACGGCGGTGGAAAAGGCAGTGGATCTGGCGATGCCGGATCTGCACCCGCTGGCGAAGATCGCGAAGGACACGGCGGCCGGCGCCGTTCTCGTGGCTGCCCTGTTCGCGGTCGTCGTCGGCATGGTGGTCTTCTACGGTCCTGTGGACCGGATGCTCCGCAAGGCGCAGGAGGCGGCCTCAGCCAACATGCCGGGCATGGTATGGACGCTTATCGCACTCGTCGCTCTTGTCACGATTGTAATCGAGACAAGGTTCAGCGACCGCGGGAAGCTGGTCCGGCCCAGCCTGCTGGCGGCGGTGCTGGCGGCGCTTGCGACGCTGATCGCCGTGATCGCCGGCCAGACGATCGTGACGCTGCTCTCCGGCACGCTTGCGGCGCTCGCCCTGATGGTTCTGGCCGAGCGGAAGCACCGGGCGCTGTCGTCTCTGCTGCTCGGTTCCGTTATCGGGGCAGCCGTCACCCTTCTTGCCTGGTTGTGGAGAGGCTGGGGGTAGATGCCTGACGGGCCGGCCGCCTGAATGGTTACATTTTGTGGGTTAACGGAAAGGAAAAGATGCTTTATGAAACCGGAAGAACTGCTGGAACATGCGCGGCAGGCACGGCTGAAAGCTTACATCCCATACTCGAACTTCGGAGTGGGAGCGGCCCTGTTGGATAAAGACGGCCACATTCATTACGGCTGCAATATCGAAAATGCGGCTTACGGGCCGACGAACTGCGCCGAACGCACCGCCGTTTTCCGCGCCGTTGCGGACGGGCACAAGCCGGGATCCTTCCAATCTATCGCGGTTATCGGCGATACGGAAGGTCCGATTGCACCTTGCGGGGTATGCCGGCAGGTTCTAATCGAACTGTGCGGACCGGACATGCCCGTTATTTTAGGCAACTTAAGCGGTGACTATACCGTAACGACAACGGGTGAACTGCTGCCCGGCGCGTTTACGTCGAAAGATTTGCAATCCTAGGAGGAAATAATTACAGCATGAACAAAGAAAAATTCAAATCCGGATTCGTTTCGATTATCGGACGGCCGAACGTAGGGAAATCCACCCTGATGAACCAGGTAATCGGTCAGAAGATCGCGATTATGTCCGATAAGCCGCAGACCACGCGCAACAAAATTCACGGCGTGTATACGACCGACAATTCCCAAATTGTATTTTTGGACACGCCGGGTATTCATAAACCGTCTTCCAAGCTGGGCGATTACATGATGAAAGTTGCCCACAGCACCTTGGGGGAAGTCGATGCGATTCTGTTTCTTGCCGACGTTTCGGAAGGAATCGGCGGCGGAGACCGCTATATCATCGAACAGCTGAAGAACGTTAAAACACCGGTCATTCTAGTCCTGAACAAAATCGATCAAGTGCATCCCGAAGAATTGCTGCCGATCATTACAACCTATAAAGATCTGTACGAATTCGCGGAAATCGTACCGGTTTCGGCTCTGCTCGGCAACAATGTGAACACGATGCTGGAGCAGGTCGTTAAATATTTGCCGGAAGGCCCGCAGTACTATCCCGCGGATCAGATAACCGACCATCCCGAGCAGTTTGTTTGCGCGGAGCTTGTCCGCGAGAAGATTCTCCATATGACAAGAGAAGAAATTCCCCACTCCATTGCGGTAGCGATCGAGGATATGAAGGTCGAAAAAAACGGCGTGGTTCATATTTCAGCCGTCATTTACGTAGAGCGGGATTCGCAGAAAGGCATTATTATCGGCAAGCAGGGCTCGCTGCTGAAAGAAATCGGCAAGCAAGCGAGACATGATATCGAAGCGCTGCTCGGCTCCAAAACGTTCCTCGAGTTGTGGGTGAAAGTCAAAAAAGACTGGCGCAATCAGGAACGCGTGCTGCGGGATCTGGGCTTCCGAAACGAATAACCGCAAGGCTTTCCCCGCCGTTCCATTAATTGCCGGGCATAAACTGCTTCAACGGGTACATCCTAAGGGTAATCATCAACACGAACATCTTACGGAGAGAGGATGATCCAGAGTGAGAGATTTTACCTGGCACTATTTTTGGTCGACGGGGGAAGTGGACGCTTACCTGCTGTACAAAGATTTAGCGTCTGATCCCGAACTTGCAGGAGAAGAGCTGATGCAGCAAGAGCAGGAAGCCGTGCATTCGGTCGAAGCCTGAGAACGCCTGGAGACTGATCCGGCGTTTCCGGAAAGGAAGCGCATAAGAGATGCTGCACCGGGTGCAAGGAATTGTTCTCCGTAGCGTCGATTACGGGGAAGGGAACAAAATCATTACGCTTTATACCCGTGAACTGGGTAAAGTAGG
Source organism: Paenibacillus sp. JNUCC 35 (assembly GCF_058269095.1). Taxonomy (NCBI): domain Bacteria; kingdom Bacillati; phylum Bacillota; class Bacilli; order Caryophanales; family Paenibacillaceae; genus Paenibacillus; species Paenibacillus sp. JNUCC 35. Next base: position 1,914,019 of record NZ_CM177771.1, read on the forward strand.
GGTGGTCGCGCGCGGAGTGAAGAAGGTGAAAAGCCGGCTCGGCGCCGTCACCCAGCTGTTCACGTACGGGGATTACGTTTTTTATAGACAGGGTAAGCTTGGAACGCTTAACCATGGGGAGATCATAGAACCCCATCATAAATTGAGAGAAGATCTTTATAAATCTGCGTATGCCTCTTACCTGGTTGAAATGGTTGACCGGATGCTGGGAGAGGAGGATCGCAGTTTATTCTTGTTCGATCAATTGGAAGCGGGACTCATGGCCATCGAGCAGGAGAAGGATATGCAGATCGTCGCGCATGTTTTCGAGCTTAAGATGCTTGCGGCCTCCGGGTATACGCCGGTTCTCGATAAATGCGCGTCATGCGGGCGCACGGAGGAACTTGCCGCTTTCAGCGCAGCAGCGGGCGGCGCAATGTGCAGCCGCTGCAAGCATCTCGATCCTTATGCCGCGGCCGTGACGGAAAGTACGCTGAAGCTTATGCGGCTTTTACAGCAGGTCGATCTCAGCCGGATCGGCAATGTTAACGTAAAGCCCTCTACCAAATCTCAGCTGAAGCACAGCATGAGGCTGTATATGGACGCCCACGTGGATGTCCGCTGGAAAGCCAGAAGCTTTTTGGACCAGATGGATAAGTACAATATTTAAAACCTGCGGGTTTGACAAACGTAAGCGGGTTCCTTATAGTAAGTGATTGGAAGCAGTAACTGGTACGGATAACTGGAAGAACAGAGTACTACAATGTTGCCGTGGTGATAAACCGCCGGGACCTTAGGGTCGTACGTGGCGGCCGCTTTGATTTTCGAAGCTACCACGGTCCTTTTGTCTTCGTTTCCGCTTAGCTATTCCCGAATAGGTACAGGGAGGGACAACATTTATGAATCCTTCAAACAATCCGGTTATCGTTTACGTGGTATCGGATGCGATCGGAGAGACGGGCGAATCTGTCGTCAATGCCGTCGCGCTGCAATTTTATCCCGCCCCGATTGTGATCGAACGGGTTCCTTTCGTGCATGATACGGAGGAAATCGACCGCCTTCTCGCCAAAGTCGCTCGTCAGCAGGGCATCATCGCGTTTACGCTGGTCATTCCCGAGCTTCGCGATTATTTGACCCAGAAAGCGGAACAAGCGGGATTCGCTTACGTCGATCTGCTGGGACCGCTTATCCAGACGTTCGAAAAAGCGTTTAACCGCAAGGCCCGCCATCAGCCGGGAGGCAACCATCCCTTGGATGAGGATTATTTCAAAAAAATGGAGGCGATCGAGTTCGCCGTCAAATACGACGACGGCCGCGATTTCAGCGGGATCGTCAAGGCGGATATCGTCCTTGTCGGCGTATCCCGCACGTCGAAAACTCCGCTTTCCATGTACCTGGCGCACAAAAAATACAAAGTCGCCAATGTCCCCCTCGTTCCGGAAATGCAGCCGCCCGACGTGCTTTTCAAAGTGCCTAAAAACAAGGTGATCGGCCTGCTTATCGATCCGGATAAACTCAACGCTATCCGCAGGGAACGGCTGCGCACTCTCGGACTCGCGTCCAATGCAACTTATGCCAAAACGGAACGTATTAAACAAGAGCTGGAGTTCGCGGGAACGGTGCTTTCCCGGATCGGATGCCACGTCATCGACGTATCCAACCGCGCCGTCGAAGAAACGGCCAGCCTGGTTCTCGAACAAATCCGGCGTCATCCTCATTTATCCTGAACTTGCAGGATTTTTCGCGCGATGAGCGTATATACTAGTACAGCAGGACTATTAGCAGGTATCGGGGGCATTATCCATTCAACATTCATCCTTTCAAATTGTTGTGGATGCGGATGCGTGTCCGGTTAAGCCCGAGATCATCCGGGCGGCCGCGCAGTATTCGGTTCACGTACTTATGGTGGCTTCGTTCGACCACCAGCTGAAGGGGCAGGAAGGGATCGAGGTGATCCAGGTCGACCGTTCGGACCAGTCCGTCGATTTGTTTATCGCCAATCATATCCGGCGCGGAGATATCCTGGTTACGCAGGATTTCGGTCTGGCCGCCATCGGTCTGGGCAAAGGGGCGGTATGCCTCTCGAACCGCGGGCAGGAATATACCGACCGGACCATTGATTTTCTTCTTGACCGGCGTCATACACAGGGCAAGCTGCGCCGTGGAGGCAAGCATTCCAAAGGACCGAAGCCTTTTACGGACGAAGACCGGGAATTTTTTCTACATGGTTTGACAAAAGTTTTACTTCGTTTGCAGGAGAATAGGCCTGTTTAGCGAATACGTATAGTTGTTTACCGCACATGAAGCTTTTTTATAAGGATTGAAGGTGGGGGAAATGGGTTACGGACGCATTCCGGATGAAGTGATCGAAGCTGTTCTGCAGCGTCATGACATTGCCGATGTGATAGGAAAATACGTCCATTTGACCAAACAGGGCCACTACCTGAAGGGGCTTTGTCCGTTTCACTCGGAAAAATCGCCTTCGTTTACGGTAACGCCCGAGAAACAGATTTACCACTGCTTCGGCTGCGGAGCGGGGGGCAACATGTTTCAGTTTCTCCGGGAAATCGAAGGCTACACGTTTGCCGAAGCCGTCCGGCACCTGGCGGAGGAAGCGGATATCCCCGTAACGTGGGAGGAGTCATTGTCCGCGGACAACCCGCAGCAGAAGGACCGGTCCAAAATGCTGGAGGCCAATGAGAAAGCGGCCAAACTGTACCGTTATATTCTAATGAATACCGATCAAGGCAAGAACGCACTCGATTATGTGCGCAACCGGCAGATGTCGGATAAATTGATCGACGCTTTTCAGATCGGATATGCTCCCGCCATGTGGGATACGCTTGTACAGCAGCTTCAGAAAGCGGGCTACGATCTTCCGCTGATGGAACGGGGAGGGCTCGTTTCGGCCCGTTCCGAGGGAGACGGTTATATCGACAAGTTCAGGGACAGAGTGATTTTCCCGATCTGGGACGCGCAGGGCAAAGTCATTGCCTTCGGCGGCCGGGCGCTCGGGGATGTGCAGCCTAAGTACTTGAACAGTCCTGAGACGATGCTCTTCAACAAAAGCCGTGTGCTGTATAATTTTCACCAGGCACGTCCGCAAATCCGGAAAACGAATACCATGGTATTGTTTGAAGGTTATATGGATGTGGTAAAAGCTTGGGAAGCTGGGGTGAGAAACGGTGTCGGTACGATGGGTACCGCGCTGACCCCCGAGCATGCGGAACTGATCCGGCGCAACGCCGGACGGGTCGTGATCTGTTACGACGGAGATTCGGCCGGACAGAATGCGGCTTACAAGGCAATCCCCCTGCTTGAACAAGCAGGCTGCGAAGTGAAAGTGGCTATGCTTCCGGATGCCAAAGATCCGGATGAATACATTACTGCATACGGCTCCGAGAGATTTGTACGGGAAATCATTGATTACGCCGTACCCTCGATCAAATACAGGCTGCACTACATTCGCCGGCATTTCCGTTTGCAGGAGGAAGGCGATCGGATACGCTACCAGCAAACGGCTTTGAAGATGATTGCGGACTTGAGCTCGATCGAACGGGAGCATTATTTAAAACAGCTCGCCGGGGAGTTTGAGACCTCTTACGAGTCGCTCAAGCAAGATTTGGCCAACCTCCGGATGAAATCGGAAAAAAACCGGACAGTCAGGGATAATATCGACGTTCCGTGGAATAATGGTAGGCATAATAGGAAAGAAACGCCAAAAGCGCCGCTTTATCCGGCTTATCATAACGCGGAACGGCAGCTTCTAGCCGTCATGATGCACGATCGGGATGTTAGCGCCTATGTGGAAGAACGATTAGGCGACGAATTTAACGTGGATGCTCATGCCGTTCTGGCGGCTTATTTATATGCTTTTTACGCCCAAAACTCCACACCGAGCGTGAGCCGTTACATGGCGATGATTCAGGACGACAAGCTCGAAAATCTGGCGAGTTCCATCGCGATGATGGGCGCGCATCACGGTGTGAACGAAATCGTCATCGACGATTACATCAAAGAAATCAAAAAATATCCGAAGCAGCAGGAAATATCGAGAAAAAAAGAAGAAATGATCCGTGCGGAGCGCTCAGGGGATCCTTTGCGAGCTGCTCAAATTCTTAGTGAAATTATTGCCCTAGAGAAACAGCTTAAACTTTCGTAACGCAGGTTCCGGATAATCTAGGGAGGAGGGAGTTGGATTATGGCGAACGATCAACATACTGAGATCGAAACCGAGTTGACCCTGGAGCAGGTAAAGGAGCAGCTCATCGAGTTAGGCAAGAAGCGCTCCTCGCTCACTTATAAAGACATCACAGAACGGCTGGCTCCTTATGATCAAGATCCGGAACAGATTGACGAGTTTTTCGAACAATTGTCCGAAATGGGAATTGACGTAGGGAACGAGTCCGACGAGGACGAAGGAAGAATGCGTCCGGAGGGCGATCAAGAGAACGATGAATTCAGCTTTGAAGATGATCTGACTCTCCCGCCAGGCATTAAAATCAATGACCCGGTGCGGATGTATTTGAAAGAGATCGGGCGTGTTCCCCTTCTTTCGGCAGAGAATGAAGTGGATCTGGCGAAAAGAATCGAGCAAGGCGACGAGGAAGCGAAGCGCCGTCTGGCCGAAGCGAACCTCCGTCTCGTCGTCAGCATCGCCAAACGCTACGTCGGACGGGGCATGCTGTTCCTGGATCTGATCCAGGAAGGAAACATGGGTCTGATCAAAGCGGTGGAGAAATTCGACCATACCAAAGGGTATAAATTTAGTACGTATGCCACCTGGTGGATTCGTCAAGCCATTACGCGCGCCATTGCCGATCAGGCGAGAACGATCCGTATTCCGGTTCACATGGTGGAAACCATCAACAAGTTGATCCGGGTATCCCGTCAACTGCTGCAGGAACTGGGGCGTGAACCGACGCCGGAAGAAATCGCGAAGGAAATGGAACTGAGCACGGATAAAGTCCGCGAAATCATGAAGATCGCGCAGGAACCGGTATCCCTGGAAACTCCGATCGGTGAAGAGGACGATTCCCATCTGGGCGACTTTATTGAAGATCAGGAAGCGCTGGCACCGGCGGATGCGGCGGCTTACGAACTTCTTAAAGAACAGCTTGAAGATGTTCTCGATACGCTGACCGAGCGTGAAGAAAACGTGCTTCGTCTTCGCTTCGGTCTGGATGACGGGCGTACCCGGACTCTGGAAGAAGTGGGCAAAGTTTTCGGGGTTACCCGTGAACGGATTCGTCAGATCGAGGCCAAAGCGCTTCGCAAGCTGAGGCACCCGAGCCGCAGCAAACGGTTAAAAGATTTCCTTGAATAGAATCCGAATGCCCGCCTCCGGCGGGTTTCTTTTTTTCAAATAGAAGGAGGAAGGTTGAAATGTCAAAGACCCTGTTGATCAGTTTGTGCATACTTGCGGTTCTTGCTGTGGCTTTGACAACGGCAGCCTTCTATATGTTCGGGCTGGGAATACGCAGCAGCAGCAAGGAATTTCTGCAGAACAGCCCGGATCTTGCGGGTCACATGGAAGAAATCGTGGTAGACCCGTCACCGGCTACGGCGGATAACTGGCTTGCCCGCCAGACGCTCGAGCAGGTGTCCATTCAATCGGCGGACGGCCTTCGACTGAACGGCTGGTATCTGGAGGCCGAGCGGCCTTCGGGCGTAACGGCGCTGCTGGCGCACGGGTATTCCGGGCAGGGCAGGGACATGGCCAGCTTCGCTCAAATTCACCACGAGCTCGGGTATAACGTGCTGATGCCGGACAACCGGGGTCACGGACAGAGCGAAGGGGAGTATATCGGCTTCGGCTGGACGGACCGATTGGATTACGTCAACTGGACCCGATATATTCTGCAGCGGAGCGGTGAAGACGCCCGGATTCTGCTCCACGGCGTATCCATGGGCGGAGCTGCCGTGCTAATGGCAAGCGGCGAAAGGCTGCCGGAGCAGGTGAAAGGAATCATCGCCGATTGTTCCTATACGTCCGTCAAAGACATTCTGAGCTACCAGCTCAAGCGGATGTTCAAGCTGCCCGCGTTTCCGCTCATTCCCCTTACCAGCCTGATTTGCAAAGTAAAAGCGGGCTATTTCTTCGGGGAAGCTTCGGCGCTGAGACAGGTAAAGCGTACGGAAAAGCCGATTCTTTTTATCCATGGAGAAGCGGATACGTTCGTTCCGTTTTTTATGGTGCACGGCTTGTATAAGGCGGCTCCCGCGGGCAAAGATCTGTTCATGGTGCCCCGTGCGGGACACGGGCTTGCTTTTATGACGGACAAGGACGGCTACCGGAGCAGGGTGACCGATTTCGCCAAGCAATGCCTGGAAGAAAAGCAAAAGGTCCTGCAGGCACGGTCAGAAGCTTGAATCCGCAAATGCAGGATCATCGGATTTCCTTCTCAAATTCGGAAGGCGGCGAACCGATAAAGTTGTTGGGAAGGTGAAGCTAATGGATGACGAGAAACGAACGGCTATTATTAAGGAAATCGAACACTGGCGGAGATCTAGGCTTCTGCCCGCACAGTACTGCGACTTTCTGCTCAATTTGTACATGGAAACGGGTGCGGACCATTCCAGAAGGGTTTTGGGCATATCGACCAAATCCATCCGGGGGAGCCACTGGAAATTCTGGGTTGCAGCCGTCGTCACTATCATTGTTTTATCATTGACACTACTTAATTTTAACTCTTTTGGAATTTCTTTGCAAATTGGCGTTTCCGCCGTATTTGTTGTATCTTGGTATATAATCGGCTTCCGGCAAAAAGAAGAGCAGCCTTTCAGGGCCCAGCTTTCGACGGGCATCGCTTCGGCGTCCCTGATCGGTTTCGGAGTCTGGATTCTTTATGGAAACGGCTTGACCGCGCAGTTGTACCTCGGGTCCTTCGTAGCCCTTTGCGGCCTCGTCTGGCTGCTTGTCGGTCTTCTCGGGCGGACACCGCTGCTTCAATACTGCGGATGGCTGGCACTGCTTATTACGTACGGATTCGTATTAAGCCAGCGTCTGGAGCCTGCTACTTGGTACAAGCTGCAGCTTGCGTGGCTTCCGCTTTCTTTTATCCTCATGTGGATCGGGTGGCTCATTCAGCACCGCTGGAAGAAACCCGGCCTGGTTCTGCTGCTCGCGGGAGCGACCGTATGGATCGCGCCCGAGCTGTTCGGACTGGCCTGGGGCACCTCGGCGCAGCAGCTTCTCCAGCTTTCGCTTGCCGGTAAAGTGGCGGCGGCGGGAATCGCGCTGTTTGCTTATCGTAAAAATTGGACGGAATGGGTTGCTTAAAATATGGTGAAATTGTCTCAACGTTTATTGGAAATTGCGAAAAAAGTCCCTCAAGGGGCAAAACTTGCGGATATCGGATCCGACCATGCCCTGCTGCCGACCTTTCTGGTGCAGCAGGGCACTGTTCCGTCTGCGGTTGCGGGCGAGGTGAACCGCGGTCCGGCCGAGGCGGCGCAGCGGCAGGTCCGTGACGCCAATCTGAGCGGGCAGATCGAAGTCCGCCTTGGGGACGGACTTTCCGTGCTGCGGCCGGGCGAAGTGGATGCGGTGACAATCGCGGGAATGGGCGGGGCTTTGATTGCGTCCATTCTTGATGCGGGCGAGGACAAGCTTGCAGGCGTGAGCACGCTGATTCTGCAGCCGAACGTGGGCGAGGACATCGTGCGCAAATGGCTGCGCAGTCACGGCTGGCACCTGGCCGGCGAGACCATTCTGGAGGAGGACGGCAAAATTTATGAAATTTTGACGGCCGTCCGGATGAAACCGGAGGATGAGGGGGATGCCGCGTTATATGCGGATCGTCTTCCTGACGGGCTCCGGGTAACCGGCGACACACTCCTGCAGATGGGTCCCTACCTGATTCAGGATCCCCCGGCGGTCTGGTTTGCGAAGTGGGAATACGAACTCGATAAACTGGCCATGATCCGCAGACAGCTGGACCGTTCGGTTTCCGAAAATGCGGAAGAGAAGCGGTTCGGGCTGGAGGCGGAAATCTCGCGTATCAAGGAGGTCCTGGAATGTTTGCGAAAGGACAAACCGTAATTCAATTGTTCGAAAAGCTGGCGCCCAAGCACTACGCCGTGCCTGACGATAAAATCGGCCTGCAGCTCGGTACCTTGCAGAAGGAAATCAAAAAGATCCTCGTGGCGCTGGACGTTACCGACGAGGTTGTGGATGAAGCGATCCGGACGGGCGCGGATCTGATTATCGCGCATCATGCGATCATTTTCAGACCTCTGGCCCACCTGCAGACGGATACTCCGGCCGGACGGCTATACGAGAAGCTCATCAAGAACGATATCGCGGTCTACATCGCGCATACGAATCTGGATGTGGCGGAAGGAGGCATCAACGACCTGATGGCCGAAGCTCTCGGCTTGAAGGACCTGGTGCCCCTGGACGAGGTTCACACGGAGAAGCTCAGCAAGCTGGTCGTCTTCGTGCCGGAAAGCCATCACGAGAAGGTGCTTCAGGCGCTGTTCCAGGCCGGAGCGGGCTGGATCGGCGACTACAGCCACTGCTCGTTCAACATTCCCGGCACGGGGACGTTTATGCCCCGCGAGGGCACGAAGCCGTTCCTGGGCGAGCAGGGCAAACTGGAGCGCGCGGACGAGGTGCGCGTAGAGACGATCGTGCCCGCGGGCATCCAGCGGGCGGTGGTGCAGGCGATGCTGAAGGCGCATCCGTACGAAGAGGTCGCTTACGACCTCTATCCGATGGACCTCAAAGGCCGTACGTTCGGCCTTGGACGCGCCGGCAAGCTGCCGGAGCCTCTTACGCTGCGCGAGCTTGTCGCGGCCGCGAAGGAGGCCTTCGACGTGCCGATGGTGCGCGTCGTCGGCGATCTGGACCGCACCGTCCGCAAGGCGGCGGTGCTGGGAGGCTCCGGCGGCCGGTATGTGCGCGGCGCGATGTTTGCGGGAGCCGATGTCCTCGTGACCGGGGACATCGACTACCACACCGCGCACGACGCGCTGGCCGCCGGCATGTGCCTGATCGACGTGGGGCATAACGTCGAGAAAATCATGAAGCGCGCGGTGGCGGATTACATGAACCGCGCGCTTGCGGAAAAGAAATACGGAACGGTGGCGGCCGCTTCGGAACCGAGTACGGAACCGTTCCAATTCCTCTAAAAAACGCGAATTGGCTGCATTCCCAGTCATTCGTTGTTGAATTCGGCGCCGATAACCTGTATACTAGCAAATGTTCTCGGAAAGTTTGACAGACAATCGCTGGTGATGCTTGCATCACGAGAGGAAAGTCCGGGCTCCATAGGGCAGGGTGCTGGATAACGTCCAGTCAGCGCGAGCTGAAGGATAGTGCCACAGAAATGGACCGCCGATGGCGTCGCAAGACGCACAGGCAAGGGTGGAACCGTGGTGTAAGAGACCACGAGGGGTACTGGTGACTTTACCCCTGGTAAACCCCACTTGGAGCAAGACCTAATGGGACGCGGTCTGCAGGCTTGCCTGACAGACAGCCTTAGCCCGAGGCGCGTCCGGGTTGGTCGCTTGAGCTGTATAGCAATGTATGGCCTAGATAGATGATTGTCACTTCAATGGTGGGAGGGTATCGTAGCCCGCTGCACCACCGGAAGTACAGAACCCGGCTTACGGCAAGCTTTCCATCCTTACGACATCGAAAAACCGCCCGTTATCTTCGGATAACGAGGCGGTTTTTGAGTTGTGCGCCGGGACGCTATTTTTTTCGCGCTTCCTTCATACTTTAAAGTACGGCGGAATTTTAGTTTATCACCCGGCCGATTCTCCACGGCCTCGGCTTGAATGTCCCGGATCGAGACGCGCGTTGCGGAGCTTACGGGTGCAGTTGCGACAATCCCGGATACGAGGAGGCCTTTTGTTTATCAGCAGGCCATTTGTCTGCAGCCTCAGCTTGAATGTACCCGTGGTTCAGGCGCAGTGCTGGTTTGATGCCGCAGCCCCCGGCTTACATATATCCAGGCCAGGACAGTATAGTTACGGGGCTACGGGCGCCGGTTTCGTCCCCGGAAGGCCGGCCTGTACGGGACCCCGGCCAAGAGCGGCTTCCACGGCTTTGTCTACATTGATGAGCCCGAACCCGAAGTAAGTGTCCCGGCCTTTGTCTCCGATATCCGAGGCTGTCTGGCGCATCAGTTCCATCACCTCGGTATTTTTGAGGGACGGATTCGCCGAACGGAGCAGGGCCGCCAGTGCCGTTACATGCGGGCAGGCCATGGATGTGCCGGAGAGAGCCGCGTACTGGTTCTGCGGGTAGGTGCTGGCGATGCTGACGCCCGGAGCGGCGACGTCGATATAGTCTCCGTAGTTCGAGAAAGACGCCCGCCCGTTGCTTGAATCCGTAGCGGCTACCGCAAACACTTCGGGGTAGGCCGCGGGGTAGCCCGGCCGTTCCGTGTTGTCGTTGCCGCTTGCGGCGATTAGGACCACGTCGCGGTCGTAAGCGTATTTGATGGCATCGTGCAGGAAATCCGAGCTGGCGTAGTTGCCGAGACTGAGGTTAATCACCTTGGCGCCGTGGTCAGTGGCCCAGATGATTCCCTGGGCAACGGCATATGTGCTGCCAACTCCGCTGCTGTCCAGAGCCTTGACCGGCATAATTTTGTTATACCAGGTCATACCGGCTACTCCCAATCCGTTATTAACCTTCGCGCCGATAATTCCGGCTACGTGCGTGCCGTGTCCGACATCATCCATCGGCTGCGCGGTCGGATCCAGGACGTTGTAGCCTTCGATGAGTTGACCTTTCAAGTCCTCATGATTGACGTCGGCTCCCGTATCCACGATCGCAACCTTGACATCCTGAGTGCCCTTGTTGAAATTCCAGCCTCTCAGCGTATTCGTGATCGGAAGGTTCCACTGATATTTGTTGAAAAGAACGTCATTGGGAATGACGTCCGGCTGCGCGGCCGCCTGCTCCCCGGCCCCGGAGCGTGCCGGTCCGGAATTGTCGCTTCGGTTGCCGGGCCACCAGTCAAAAAACCAGCTTAGCGGTTTGGTGCCGCGGGACAAGTCATTCGTTTCGTAAATATAGTGGGGCTCCACAAAGCGGACATCCTGGCGTTTGCGGAAATAATCCATTAGCTGCTTGGCTTCGAGACTGCGGGCGGTAATAATATACGTATTTCCGATAAGCTTGATCTTGGTGGCGCCGATCTCAGTCCGGATACGGGACAGCTCGGCTTCGCGCGGAGGACGGTTAAACTGGACCACGACGTCATGACGCTCGTAATGGCTGGTGCCTTCATGGTCGTCGGGATGAGTCACCCGTTTGCTGCGCAGCGTGTCGGTATCTACGCTTTCGATTTTCCAGCGGCTTTTATCGGAATGGAAAGATTGCAGGCGGAGATTTTTACGCTGATGATTGGAAACCTCCTGCAAAATATGCTGGCGTACGACGGCGACGACTGAGCTTTTCTTGTCGGGAGCGGGCACGTTCAGCACAAAGTACGGTTTATCCGCTACCGTGAAATTAGGCGACTGATAAGCGTTTCCTTGTGAGGCCGCTTTTTTCGCCTCCTCGATATAAGGCTGGGCGCTCTTGGCAAGTTCTTTGGACAGTTTGCCGGAGACGATTTCGGAAGCGCCGGCAGCGGAACCGGAAGCGCCCGAACCGGACGGAGCTGAAGATGCGCCGGGAGTCTCGAGAACACCGGCAGTACCTGAGCTGCCGGATGTACCCGAACCGGTCTTGGTGGAACTGTCGGATAGAACAGAAGAAGGCGATTTGCCCGGTACAACACCCGGATCAGACTTCGCGGGAATCCAATCCAGCATAATAATGTGGCCATGCTTGCTCTGCATGTCCTTCAGCGTTTCTTTGATCTTTTTAGGATCGGCTTGGTTCAGGGAAGCATACATTTGGTTAACATGGAGCAGGCACTGGTTCCGGCACAATTGGTCGGTTACGGCGACATCCTGTTCGACAAGCGCTTGTTTATATTTCAGCTCGGCTTCCGGCTGTACGTTCCTTGCTTCGGGTTTCGTCTGACAGGCGCTTGTTACGACAAGCAGGCTGCCGAGTATCATTCCGCCTAGGGCGGCAGTGGGGCGTCGCATGGGTCGGAGGCCTCCTTTCCTTCGTCTGGACTGCATAAAAGTAGGGTGGGAAAGGGGCGCTTTTTTTATACGGAAGCCGGACATTTCCCCTCAAGAATCGGGTACCTTTTCCAGAGAAAGTGTGATACTATATGGATGGGCTGAGCCGGGTGCGAGTTCCCGCTCTGTTAACTAGAGGAGGTCATAACCGTAATGGCAATGGATAATGTTAAGAAGGCGTGCGAGACAACGAGAAAGAAACTGAAGGAAGCGGCGGACCGTATCGAGTCGTTTCTGAACACCTACTCTCTTCCGCAGTTGAATGCAGAGTCCGATTCCGAAATGGAAGAGTTTTACCGCGGCTATTTGCAGGATACTCGTCACCTGCTTGTTTTCTGCGAGGTGGCTTACGAGAAGCTCGGAGTCAGCTTGCGCAGACCGACCTTCAATGTGGACTTTACCGAAAAAGTGCTGTATGAAGTGTACCACAACTGTATCAGCCCTTTCTTTTACCCGAAGAACGAGTGCTATTCCGAAGACGGCCGCTACGCGTACACCGGACAGGATGCCATTCGTTTCCGCAAAAAACCGAATCGTGAAGTACGAGATCTGACGATTGAATTGTCCAAAATTTTCGAAGAGCTCCGCGAAGAACTGTCTTACTATGAAAATGACTACATTACCCAGCGCCGCATGCAGGGCGAACGGGTTTAAAATAATTACGAACTACATTAGCTGCTCCATTAGGTTACACTGGAACAAAATCGCCAGTTAAAAGTTTTCAATGGCTTTAAGCAAATAGATTATAATAGAACTATTAATCTTAAAAAAAATTATAACGCATCCTTAGAGTAGGACCGGGATATCCTCGGCAACTGACTAAGGTGCGTTTTTTTGCTTTCAAATAAGATTAAGGATTAGAAAAAAAATAACTCTTAAATATGGAAATATAGGGTTTACTAAAATATTTTAATATGATAACCTAAAAAAGATTTAAAAATACAATATTTAGGAGGTGTTATACGTGTTAAATTTCTTTTCAAATTTGTTAGGTATTAAAAATGATTCCGTTTCTCCCATGGCAGACAGTTGGGTAACTTGCACTATGATCCATACTGCCCCTTGCTATGTTAATAACAATTTAAGGCCAGCAGAAAACATCTGTAACAAATTTAATTGTATACAAACAGGTAATTGTTGTTAATACTAAACAGATATATTAAAGCTAGCTGACATTCGGCTAGCTTTAATATTGACAGTGGAGGATTACATTGACAGTAAACATACTTTCATTTTTATTTTCAGTGCCTATAATCGCGTTTTTTTTCCTTTCCTATTATAGTATCTTACATTTAACTAAAAAGATTTATTTTGAAATAAAACTAGGACTAAAAAGAAATGTATATAATCAACTCATAAAAAACCCTTTATATCTCAAAAAAATCGAAACATTTTCGTCTATACCTATGACAGTCAATGGTGTTTTTTTTATGGCTATAATAGTCGATCCGACCTGTAAAGCTTGTTACATAGAGCTGGATAAAATCGTTGGAAAATTAAATTCAGATTTTGTATGTTTCGTTATAAAAACTGATGGGAATTATTTTGAGGATTTTATGCTGAAATATAAAGGTAAGATGATGATTTCAATAATCAATCTACAAGATATTCAAGAATTAAAATCAACACCTGTTTACTTTATAGGTAGTCCTGAAGGGCTAATTATAAATGTGGAATATAGGTTTGAAAATATATCTTCTTATTTTAGAAATGTAATAGGAGCTAGAGATGTTTAAAACACAAAAAAAAGTAATAAAATTTGTTTGGGATAACAATAAAACTTGGGTTATAATTTCAATTCTGATTTTATTAATCCAAGGCTTTGTCCCGTACTTTATATTAATAATATCAAGAGAACTAATTAATAATATCAGTATTTTTTTAATGCAAGGTAAAGAAACATATGAAACGATTGTTTTATTATTACTTGTTCAGTTCTTACTAATTATTCTCTCATCATCTCTTAATCATTTGAAGGAATATTTAGATATAAAAGTTGAAATGTCTTTAGAAGTTATTCTTCAAGAAATTTTTATGAAAAAAACTTCTTCTTTATCATTTGAGATATTAGATGATAGTCTCATCCATAATCAAATTGAAAGAGTTGGACGGAGTATAGGAAGTAGAGTTATCAGCCCAATTCGAAATTATATGGAAGTCCTTAAAGAAATGATAATAATAACATCATTTGTTTATTATTTGTTTAAAATACACTGGTTTTTAGTTTTAATTACTTTAGTATCTATATTTCCTATGATAATTATGAAAATAAAATTATCTCACCAACAATTTAATCAAATATTAGATCTAACCCCAGCAGGACGTATGGCAAATTATATTTCTTACCTCTTAAAAGATAAAGTTGTATTAAAAGAGATTAGGATATATGGACTAGCAAAATATTTAATTAATAGATGGAAAATTATTTATAATGGAATGAAAAAAGAAAAATTAAATCTGCATAAGAAAAAGAATTTTATTGAAATATCTATTGTCAGTGTAAATAGTTTATTTTCTTTTATAACTACAATGATGTCAGTTTTTTTGTTAAAGAGTAAATCATTGAATATAGGTGATTTTGTTGCGATTAATCAAGCTATTCAAGGTCTTCAAAATTCTAGTATGTTAATAGCAACCAAATTATCAAATATTTACGAAATGAATTTGTACTTAAAAGATTTTTATGAATTTATGGAGAATAAAAATAATGTCACTTCTGAATCTCTTGCCATTTATGACTATCCTGTACCTTTGAATAAGGGGATAACTGTTAATAATCTTTCTTATACTTACTTTAATAAAAAGAATAAGGTTCTTAATAATATTACCCTAGATATCAAGCCTGGCGAAAAAATTGCTATAGTAGGACATAATGGATCTGGAAAAACAACATTAGCTAAATGCTTGTTAGGTCTTTACAAAGTTAATAATAATGTAATTTTTGTAGATGGAAAGGATATAAATTTAATCTTTAAAAATAGTTATCACCAAAATACTACTGCTTTATTTCAGGAATATACAAACTTTAATTTTACTTTAAAAGAGAATATTATTTTTGGTAATGTTAAAGAGGAAAATGAGCATAGATTAGAGGAAGTAATAAAAAATAGCGGTCTACATAACTTTGTGAATAAATTAGAGAATGGCTTAGAAACCCCTCTAGGTAGATTATTTTACAACGGAGATGAATTATCTGGTGGCCAATGGCAGAAAATTGCTTTTGCTAGGGCATTATATTCAAATGCTCAAGTATTTGTTATGGATGAGCCAGCTTCATCTCTAGATCCGAGTAACGAAAAAGAACTATATTCACAATTTAACAGAGCTTTGAAAAATAAAACTGTAATCTTCATTACTCATCGCCTAGCCTCAGTTCAAATAGCTGACAGAATAATAGTTTTAAAGAATGGAGAAATTATTGAAGAGGGAACTCATGAAAGTTTATTAAAAAATAAAGCAGAGTATTATCATCTCTATTCTTCACAAAATGAATTCAAGAAAGATGGGGAAATGGATTAATGTTTGATATTTATATATACATTAAAACACTGATATTTATTATTTTCGCAAGTACATTTTACAGTAAGATATTTTATTATAAAGAACACGTAAAAACTATTATAGATTATAAAATACTATCAGAAAAATGGTCGGTTTATTTCGCTGTTGTCGATAGTATCTTTCATACTATAGGGTTGATGATGTTAGTGATGAATATAAATATAAATGTAGTTTGCCTAATTTTTATCAGTATGTTATTGCTGTATAATTTTTCTATTGCTGTTAATGTAATAAAGAAAAGAAAAATGATAAGTTGTGGGTGTGGGGGCGTGGTTGGAAATCATAACTTATCTTGGACTCTAGTTTTTAGAAATTTTATAATTATTATATTTCTATATGTCGCATACAATGAATCTTTGCAATATAACATAGGTATGACCAATATACTCACATTTATTTATTTGTGCATCAATATAAGTATAGTTATTATTTGGTTTATAGTTAAAGAATTATTTTATATTCATAACAAGATGAGTACCTTGGAGGAGCTAATTTGAATAACTTTTTAATTAATTCTATTATTGTTTTGTGGATAATTGTTATTATTCAAATAGCTGTTATATATTTATTACTTAAAAATATTACATTTTTTTTGAAAAATGTTCGGCTTGCATCTGAATTGATAAAAAATAAAAAGCCAAGTATTGGTGATCAACCTCCAATGATATTAAAAGAGGATAAGAATGAAAAAGGATTGGTGCTGTTATTATTCTCAAACGAAAATTGTCAATCATGCCAAAAAATTCTAGGAAACTTGGAGGCGTTGTTGCAATTAACTCCTGATGTAATAATATCGGTAATTTATGCGCAATCCAAAAAAACAATCAGCGAAGAAGATGAAAAAAATAAGAGAATTAATTATTATGTCTCTCAAGAAATGTTTAATAAATATGATATAAGTGAAGTTCCGTTTTTCGTATTAATATCTTCTGAAGGAATAATTATTGATTTAGGATTAGCTGTAAACATTGAAAACTTAACACTTCATTTAAAGGAAGTTATTTGACGGGCGACATGAAAATTTTAGTTTGGAATGAAAAGACATTATGGGCATTATCAGCGGGCGTTCTTTCGGGACGTGCTTATGGTAATGCCTTCTCTTTTATAGATGCCTGGTGGACACCAGACGAGTTCACGCTGTCTTCGAAGATACAGTGCGATCTTTCGTTATCCATATCGAATTTTAGTTTAATGCGAAGCTCCGGGATCTTTCTATAATTTGGTTTTAATCTTTATCACGTTAGGAGCAGTCTTCAAGATTTTGTTTGCGGTCATGATGGGATCATGATTGCGGTCATGGTTGCGTCAAGTCCGTCTGTCAGGTTGTGACAGCACTCCCCGCGGATATCCGCCCAGCCTTCGTGAGACCCTATGCTTGGGGGTGATCGATATGCCAGAAGTCAAATGCGCCGTTTCGAACTGTGCCTACTGGGGACAGGGGAACAACTGCCGTGCGGATATCATTATGATCGAAGTGGACGAGCATGCGAATGCCGACCTGTCTTCCGAATTTGCCGGTGAAGAATTTGATACGCGTCATAAGGATCAGGCTGTGGACCGTGCCAATACGTGCTGTCACACGTTCAAAGAGAAGAAGTAACACGCACACCCGAAATTCCTCAGCACAGCAAGAGGAGGTCTTCACGTATGTCTCACCACAAAAGCCGTAAGAAGCAGGAGCGCAAGCGGGAACATTCTCAAAAGCATGACCCGGCTAAAGCGAATTCTTCTGCGGGTCGGGAGCACGCCGGGCGTTCGGACCGTGAGGAATATGCGGGCGAACTGGCCCCGGGGCTTGCGGGACGCAATGTGGAAGACGCAGGCGCCCGAAGCAGGGAGGATGCCGACTCGGATGCGTGGATAAGCGCCCGTGCGCTCGGAATAATGGCGCTCGTGTCGTCCGTTTTTTCTTTTTTCCTGCTCCCGTTTGTACTCGGGCCCCTTGGGGCGATTCTCGGGTACATGGCTTTTGCGGACGGAAGCAGGAGAGCCGGCGGCTGGGCAATCGCGATCGGACTAATCAGCTTTTTTTCCAATTTGTTTTTCGTCCCGTTTGTGATCTAGCGGACGGCGGAAAAGGGCCTCCGGGCCCTTTTTTTATATCGGTCATGGAAGGGACGGGGCAGACGAAATTAGACGAAACCCCTTTAAACCGTTATAATTTGCTCAGACATGCTAGTGCTGGATAGGATTGGAGGATCCAATGGAAACCGAACAAGCTATGGAACTGGTAGGCGTATCGAAAACGATAGGCGGAAAACCGATTATCAAGGACTTGTCTTTTTCCGTCCGGCGGGGGGAAATTTGCGGTTTTCTGGGACCGAACGGTTCCGGTAAAACGACGACGATCCGCATGATGGTCGGCTTGATGTCGATGAGCGCGGGCGAAATCCGGATTGCGGGCTTTCCCGTAAGGACACAGCGTTCCAAGGCGCTTGCCCATGTGGGCGCTATTGTCGAGAACCCCGAGCTGTACCCGTATATGTCGGGCCATAAAAATCTCGTCCACTTTGCCCGGATGGCGGCTGGGTCCATACCGGCTGGACGGATGGAGGAAATCGTAGAACTGGTCGGGCTGACCGACGCGATTCACGACAAAGTCAAAACGTACTCGCTTGGTATGCGGCAGAGGCTGGGAATCGCCCAGGCGCTTCTTCACCGGCCGACGGTGCTTATTCTGGATGAACCGACCAACGGTCTCGATCCGGCCGGCATACGGGAGCTCCGCGATTATTTGCGCAATTTGGCCAAGACGGAATCGATTGCGATCCTCATCTCCTCCCACCTTCTGGCGGAAGTCGAGCTAATCTGCGACCGTGCCTTGATTATCCAGGAAGGCCGGCTTGTCGGCGAACGTATCGTTCGCGGCGGAGCGACCGCAGAGGACGAGCTGGTGCTGGTCGAATTCGAACTGAAGGGAATCGAGGCGGGAGAGCATACGGCCGGGGAATACGGGCTGCTGAGGCGCGAGAACGGGCTGTATACCGCCAATTTGTCCAAGTCGGCGATTCCGGAAATCGTGTCCCGGCTTGTCGGGCAGGGGATTGATGTGTATCAGGTGGCCATCCGCAAGCCGACGCTTGAAGACACCTTCCTCCAGCTGACGAAAGGAGAGGACAGCCGATGAAATTCCTTTCGCTCGTACAAAATGAAATCATGAAAATCACAAGCAAAAAATCGACTTGGATTTTCTATATCTTTCTGCTGCTGCTCAGTCTGTTTGTCGGTCTTCCCATTAAACTGTGGATTCCCGGCTATTCGGACGGCCACAATTATATCAGCTTTGCCGGCACCGTTTTTATGGTCTGCTCGCTGTTTGTTACCTTGTTTGCCCTTGTTCTCGGGGCGCAGACGGTGACGGAAGAGTACAAGGACGGAACGATCAAGCAGCTGCTGATCCGTCCGTCCGGCCGGACAGCCATTCTGCTGTCGAAGTATACCGCCTGCGTGATTATGGTGCTCATCGCTTACGCGGTTCTTTTTCTGAGCTCAATAGCGGCAGGGGCCGCACTGTTCGGGACGGCCGAGCTGCCTGACGAGCATTTTATCGTGCTGTCCAGCTCGTACTGGTACTCGCTGCCCGACATGCTTTTCATGTTCACACTCGCCTTCTTTATCGCGACGGTGTTCCGCAGCAGCGCGCTGGCGATTACGGTGTCCATTGTCATGAATCTGGCGGGTTCGGCTTTTGCCGCCCTGCAGTACAACTGGGCACGGTACCTGATATTCAACAATACGAACTGGAAGATCTATGATCCCGATCCTCTTGTCAATCAGGGTACGCCGCCTCCTTTCCCGGGAATGACTTTCGGGTTTTCACTGACGATCTATGTGCTGCATCTGATCGTCCTCCTGGGCGTTACGATCCTGGTCTTCCGGAAAAGAGACGTGGCCTGAGCGGATAATTCCGGCTGCGAAGCCGGATTTTCGGCAAATTTGGCTAAAAGGGTTCAAAACGGGACGATTTGTGCCGATATAAGGTTTATAATTTGCTTATGGGCTTACAAACGGGGATGAGAAAATGACGTCTATTGATCCGCGATTAATGAAAGAGCTTTTAAAACTGGAGATGCTGAACAAATCGACGTTGTTTTCCGGCGCCGGCGGAGCAGTGTCGGGTGCCTCCGAATCCGGCGAGGAATTCAGCTCGCTCCTCAACACGCTTCTCATGGAGCAAAGCGGCCTGTCCGCCGATCCGGCCGGGGAGGATGCACTCGGCATTCTGCCGCTGGAAGCGCTGCAGGGCGCGTGGACGGGCTCGGCAGGCGCGGTTCCGGCTGCCACCGGTACGGGCTTAAACGTTCAGCGGCAGGCTAAGGCACTCCGTTCCTACGAAACGGCCGCCGGAGCCGTACAAGCCTCTCTGCCCGCTTCCGCGCGCGAAGCGGCTTACGACGCTTACATCGTACAAGCAAGCGAGCGTACGGGCGTAGATCCCGCCCTGATTAAAGCGGTGATCCGCCAGGAGTCCTCCTTTAACCCAAATACGGTTTCGAGAGCGGGAGCCAAGGGGCTTATGCAGTTGATGGACGGCACGGCAAACGGACTGGGCGTCACGAACGCCTTCGATCCGCAGCAGAATATCCAGGGCGGAGCGCAGTACTTGTCCTACCAGCTTAAGCGTTTCGACGGAAATGTCGGCGTCGCTTTGGCGGCCTATAACGCGGGACCCGGACGGGTCAACAAGCTGGGAATCAAAAACGATTCCGATTTACTAGAGAAAATGCATCTGCTGCCGAATGAAACTCAGCAGTATGTGAAAAAGGTTATGAATGCCAAGGAACGGTACGACCGGGAATTTACTTAAGCCTTAATAACGTTGGAAAGAAGCGGTTTCTCCGGCTGGAGAGGCCGTTTCTTTCTTTTTTTTCAGAAGGTCCGGCAAGGTGCGGAAGCGATCTTGGAAAAGGCAATCGGCTTGCTTTGATGATAAAGGCGGCTTGTGTTCGGGGTGGTTTTGCGATTTAATGAGGAATATGCACGTGACAGGCAAACCCTTAACGCGATCTTTTTTTCTATTAGAAAGGACAGAGATAGATGCTTTATTTGGATAACGCGGCAACAACCCAGCCTTACAAGGAAGTGGCGGAGACGGTTGCGGACGTGATGCTCCAGCATTTCGGCAATCCGTCTTCGATTCATAAATTCGGCCTGGACGCCGAGAAACTGGTTAAAAAGAGCCGCGAGGTGATTGCCTCCGCTCTTAAGGCCCGGCCGGAAGAAATTATTTTTACGTCGGGCGGTACGGAGAGCAGCAATCTGGCCATTAAAGGAGCGGCTTACCGGTATCGCAGCCGGGGCCGTCATCTGATTACAACAGCTGTCGAGCACGCTTCCGTAACGGAAGCTTTCCGTCAATTGCAGGCGGAAGGCTTTGAAGTGACGGTTCTTCCCGTAGACGAAACGGGCCAAGTCCGTGTGGAGGATGTGAAGGCGGCCGTCACCGGGGAGACCATTCTCGTCAGCGTCATGCATGTGA
This sequence comes from Paenibacillus sp. JNUCC 35, assembly GCF_058269095.1. Taxonomy (NCBI): domain Bacteria; kingdom Bacillati; phylum Bacillota; class Bacilli; order Caryophanales; family Paenibacillaceae; genus Paenibacillus; species Paenibacillus sp. JNUCC 35. The sequence goes on from NZ_CM177771.1 coordinate 1,935,137, forward strand.
ACAACGAGATGGGGCGGATACAGCCGATCGGAGAGATCGGCCGGTGGCTGCGCGAGAAGCAGACCGTGCTGTTTCATGTGGACGCCGTACAGGGAGTAGGCAAGCTGCCTCTTTCTCCAGACGAGCTGGGCATCGACCTGATGAGCGCGTCCGCTCACAAGTTCAAAGGCCCCAAAGGAGCGGGCTTCCTCTATAAGCGGACGGGCATCGACCTTCAGGCCCAGCTTGCCGGGGGAGGCCAGGAGCAGGGAATACGCTCCGGCACCGAGAACGTGCCCCTGATCGTCGGGATGGCTAAAGCGCTTCGGATCGCCACCGATAATCTGGAAGTAGACATCCGGCGTAAGCGGGCTTTCCGCACCATTGCGGTCGAAGGCATTCTCGGGCTTCCCGAGCTGGCTCTGACAGGCTCCCGCGAAGAGGAAGACATGGCGCCCCATATCGTTCATTTTACTTACCCGGGCATGAATTCCGAAGTTGTCGTACATGCTTTGGAGCAGCGGGGCATATATATATCAACGAAGTCGGCTTGTTCTTCGGGAGAGCCGGAGCCGAGCAAAGTGCTGCTCTCCATGGGGCTGGACCGGGCGCATGCTACAAGCGGCCTGCGGGTCAGCTGGACCGAAGAGCATTCGGAAGAGGATGCCCGCCGGTTCGTAGAAGCGCTCCGCGGCGTAATCGCCGATCTCGTACCGGTCTCTGCGCGTGCGAAAGGGGGACGCTGATCATGATGTCTCCTTTGAAGCCCGATCTGCTGCTCGTCCGTTTCGGAGAAATGATGCTGAAGGGCAAAAACCGCTCGCGGTTTGAAAAAAAGGTCGTCAGCCAGCTCCGCGGCGTTCTTGCGCCCTTTGCGCAGGTCAAGCTGGTGACCGAATACGGCCGGGTGTATATCCGGCTCTCCGATGCGCCCGCCGAAGATGTAGGCAAAGCCGTCTCGAAAGTGTTCGGTATTGAAACATACAGTCCCGTGTATACGGCTCCATCCGACAGCGAAGCGATTCAGGCGGTGGCGGTCGCGCTTATGAAGAAAGTCGTGAAGCGTCCGCAGACGTTTAAAGTGGAAGTCAAGCGCGTGGATAAAAGCTTTCCGTTCGATACGCTGGAAATGAACCGGATCGTCGGCGGCGCCGTGCTCCGGGCTTGTCCGGAGCTCAGCGTAGATGTGCGCAGCCCCGAAACGACCCTGCGGGTGGAGCTTCGGGAGAAAGGGGCGCTGCTGTTCGTGGAGACCTTCGAGGGAGCGGGCGGTTACCCGCTCGGCACGAACGGCAAAGCCGTGCTCCTGCTTTCCGGCGGGATCGACAGCCCGGTGGCGGGCTGGCAGGCGATGCGCCGGGGTCTTGAGCTGGAAGCGGTGCATTTCCACAGCTTCCCGTACACAAGCGAGCGAGCCAAAGAGAAGGTGATCGAGCTGGCCCGCAAGCTGTCCGCGTACAGCGGCGGAAGCATCAAGCTGCACCTCGTGTCTTTCACCGAGGTGCAGACGTCGATTTATGCCGCGTACAAGGACAATCTGCTCGTCACCATTCTCCGCCGCGCCATGTACCGCATTGCGGAGACGATTGCGGAGCGGGAGAAGGCGCTGGCGCTGGTGACGGGAGAAAGTCTCGGGCAGGTGGCGAGCCAGACGCTGCCGAGCTTGAATGCGATCGGCCGGGCCGTATCGCTTCCTGTCCTGCAGCCTTTGATTGCGACGGACAAGAAGGAGATTATCCGCATGGCCGAGCAGATCGATACGTATACGTTATCGATTCAGCCTTACGAAGACTGCTGTACGCTGTTCCTGCCGCCGTCGCCGAGCACCAACCCGAACCTCCGGGTCATCGAGGCGATCGAAAGAGGCCTTCCGCAGCTAGAGGAATGGATCCTGCGGGCTGCGCAGGAGGCGGAAACCGTCGTCGTGACTCCTGAGGATGAGGCGGAGGAGGACGCCTATTTCTGATTCCTTCCGTCACGGACGGATAAGGAAAAGGAAGGGGTGTCCGATCCGGCGATGCGAGGCGGCGATCGGCTGCGGGCAGCTTTAAGCTCTAGGCTTAGGCGGCTTTGCTTTGACTACGAGTGGAGCCTGAAGCGGAAGGGGAGAAGCGGTGTGCTCGAACAGCTTGGACTGTTTCTGCAAATCATGCTGATCAACATCGTACTCAGCGGAGACAACGCCGTCGTCATCGCGATGGCAAGCAAAAATCTGCCGGCCGCGCAGCGCAGGCAGGCCGTATGGTGGGGAGCGTTCGGCGCGATCGCCCTGCGGCTCATTTTGACCATTATCGCCGTGGGCGTTCTGAAAATCCCCTTTATCCAGGCGGCAGGCTCGGTATTCCTGCTCTGGATCGCCGTGAAGCTGCTGATGGACAATGATGCCCATTCGTCCGTTCTGCAGGCCAGCACCCTGTCAAAGGCGGTCTGGACGATCATCGCGGCCGATTTCGTCATGAGTTTGGACAATGTGCTGGCGATTGCCGCCGCTGCCGGGAATAATCTGACCATTCTGATCCTGGGAATCGGGCTGAGCATTCCCATCATCATTTGGGGAAGCGCCGTTGTCGTGGAGCTTCTGGAAAAAATGCCGGTGCTCATTTACATGGGGGCGGCCGTTCTGGGCTTTACCGCCGGAGAGATGTTCCTCAGCGATGCGAAGCTGAGCGGCTGGCTTCTCGGGGAATGGCCGCATTGGCCGGTCCCGTGGCTGGGGGCCGTTCTGGTCGTTGGCATCGGTCTCTTGAAAAAATGGCTGCTTCCGGCCAAAAGAAAAACCGTGTTCTGACATGGCATCGCAGTCTAGCCTGCTTTTCCAAGGTGTATGCGTAGTCTGATCATTCAAACGGCCGGTCTTTTCATGCCGGATGCGATAGGGTAAGATGTAGATAATTGATAACGGTTCTCATTTTTTGGAAGTAGTGAAGACAAGGCACTGCCGACCCGGCAGGCTGATTTTACAGGGGGTGAGAGATGTGCAGACGGAAAACAATCACGCATGGACGGAAGATCCGGCGAAATTCCGTGAATTTTATGCCAAACAATTTCGTGTCCTTCTAGGTGGAGAGAAACTCCTTGAGAAAACGACCGGAGGAAGCGATTTTTTGCAGGAAGGCTTGCAGGAAATGATCGGGCATTACAAGGACGTGTATAAAACCGAACACCTTCGCGCAATCGGCGCCACTCTATCGAGCTACCTGAGCCTGATACCGGCCGCTTTTCTTCACGCCATGTCGCACCATAACATCGCTTTGCCGCTGGATCCGGCTTCAACGTCCATCCAGTACGATCAAGAATCGTTCTATTTGCATCTGCAGGGAAGCCCCTCAGCCTTTGCGGGGCCGGAACTTTCACGGGAAGAGAGGCGGGCACATTTGGTCGGCGGCTTGTTCGACTCTTATATGAAGCCTGTTTTTCAGAGGCTCCGGGAACTGACCGGGATAGATAAACACTCCCAGTGGTCGTACGCGGCCTTAACGCTGCAAAGAAGCTATGAAAATTGGATGGATAAGGCTTCCGCGGAGGAACTTAAATATGTTCTCCGGGAAGACTATGAATATGTCGTCGGAGTCTCGGACCCTGCCTGGTTCGAATGTTCGGGAATCCGGGACCGGCACCCGCTGGATCTTCCTTTCAAGTTTGTGCCGGACGTTTATAACACAGGCAAAACAGTGCGCATGAAATACCGCTGCTGTCTGTATTACAAGCTGACGGACACCTACTGTTACACGTGTCCGGCCATTACGGAAGAACACCGCTCCCGCCGTGGGGAAGAAATTATTTCGGCCCGAAGCAAGTAGACTGCGGGCAAGCCGGTTGCATCTGCAGTCCCGGCCGTTTAACCCGCCTCGCGCACCAATAACCGCCGTTGCTCCCGGAGTAACGGCGGTTTTTTTGGGGTTCGGGTAATTTGGCAAGCTTGCTCCTAATGCAGGGCCAGCTTGCAGCGGCTGTGGTGCAGGCGGTTGACGGCGCCATGCGATGTCGCACGGTGCGCCGGGACCCTGCCTGCGCGGGATTGTCAGCCGTTTTGTTCTCCGCGGCGTGCCCGAGTTTACCGGGCGTCTGGTTAAGTCGCTTTAAGCCGCTTTAAGCTGCGCGCTTTTGCGCCGTGTTAACAGCAGATAGACGCTGTAAATGACGATCAGCAGTACGATGAGCAGCACGGACCAGCGATAGGCGGCCCCGTAGCTGCCGACAAGGGAAGCGAACGCGCCGAGCAGCATCGAGCCGGTCCCGATGCCCAGATCGTTGGCGGAGTAGAACGTGCCGTTGGCCGCTCCCCTTCTGGACGGCTCCGTCCGGTCGATCGTCCACGCCAGCAGGGCGGGCTGCACGGAGCCGAATCCCGCTCCGAAGACAGCCGCAGCTGCGGCAAGCGACGACGTGGAATGGGCGTAGGAGAGCAGCCACAGACCCGCGCCGGTAAAGAAGGCGCCCGGAAACAGCACCCACGCCGGCCCCTTGCGGTCATAGACCAGTCCCGTCAGCGGACGGGTGATCAGCAGCATGACCGCATTGCAGACGAAGAACCAGCCGACGTTGCCGATACCGGCTTCTTTACCGAACAGGGTGAGAAAAGTGACGATTCCGCCGTAGCAGACGGCCGTACAAAACAGCAGAAGGGACGGAAGCAGCGCCCCCGGCTCGATGAGCCCTTTGCGGAACCCGCGCCATGAGAAGGTTCCGGAAGCAGCGGGTGGTTTTTTACGCCCCGAACTGATAAACAAGGAGAGCAGCAAAGCCGAGAAAGCGAGGACAGTGGAGAAAATGAACAACGGGTGAAAGCCGTACTCCGCGGCGATCCACAAGCCCGTCAAGGGGGCCAGGGCCATCGCCATCGTATTGGACAATCCGTAGATGCCCATCCCTTCGCCCCGGCGCTCGCTCGGGACGATATCCGAAATCACCGTCCCGAGCGAGGTGGTGGAAATTCCCCAGCCGATTCCGTGAATAAAACGGAGCGCGAGCAGCATGGCGACAACGGCGGCCGCCGAATAACCGAGCACGGCCAGTCCGCACAAGGCGAGCCCCGCGGAAAGCACATGCCTCCGGCCGATCGTGTCCAGCGCTTTGCCCGCGAACGGGCGCGTCAGCAGAGAGGCGACGGTAAAAGTACCCATGGCAAGCCCGATCTGGGTCTGCCCGCCGCCGATACCGGCCGCATAAAGCGGAATGGTCGGAATGAGCAGCTGAAAACTGAAAAATAAAAGCAGGTTCGAAAGGGAGGTTACCGCAAAGTCTCGGGTCCAGAGCGGTTTTTTCTTGGATTTCCGGTTCGTAGCCATCTCCGTTCTCCTGTCCTTCTGGTTACCGGTAGTATCCCCTTTTTACATCGGCTTAATAATACCCCCTTAATTTAACAAACTTGCGCGTTTTCTTTTAACTGTCGGAAATAGTAAAGCCGTACGATGAGACTTGTTGGGAACTTAAAGTCGGAGGGGATTCTTTTGAAAAAGATCATTCATCGTTCGATGATTGCCGGAACGGCAATCGCACTTCTTCCATTCACGCTGGCAAGCGGCGCACTGGCCGCAGGCACAACGGCTGCAGAGAAAGAACAGAAAGCGGTATCCAAGAACGTGATCGTGCTGATCGGCGACGGAATGGGACCGGCCCAGGTGTCGGCCGGACGTACGTTTTCCAAACATAAGCTGGGCAAGGATCATTTGGAGCTCGACTCCTACTACGTCGGACAAGCCACTACATATGCGGACCGGGGGGAAGACGGCGGCACAATCGTTTCCGGTGAAGTGACCGACTCCGCTTCGGCGGGAACGGCTTTCGCAACGGGCAATAAAACGTACAACGCCGCGATCAGCGTTTCGAACGAAGACGTGTCCAAGCCGTTCGCTTCCGTAATCGAAGCTTCCGAGCTGGCGGGCAAAGCGACGGGACTCGTCACCACCGCTCGTATCACTCACGCTACACCGGCCGTTTACGCTTCTCACGTGCGCAACCGCGACAACGAGAGCGCCATCGCGTCCCAATATTTGAACGACGGAAATGTGGACGTGCTGTTCGGCGGCGGCAAGCAGTTTTTCCTGAGCAAGGACGAGAAGGGCAAGCGGACGGACAAAACGATCATTCCGGACTTCGAAAAAGAAGGCTACAAAGTCGTGTACGACAAGCAGGGGCTGTCATCGCTGGACGGCAAAACCGGAAAAGCGCTCGGCCTGTTCGGAAACTCCCACGTGGATTATGTGCTGGACCGCACGAACACCGTCCCTAATCTCGCGGAAATGACCAGCAAAGCGATCGACATTCTTTCCGCCAATCCGAAAGGGTTTACGATGATGGTGGAAGGCGGACGCATCGACCATGCGGGACATGCGAACGATCTGCCGTCCGTCGTGCAGGAAATGCTCGATTTCGACGCAGCGGTTAAAGTCGCCATGGAATTTGCGAAAAAAGACGGCAACACGTCCGTCGTCGTAACGGCGGATCACGAAACAGGCGGTCTCTCGCTTTCCCGTGACAACATTTACGAGATCAACGTGGACGCTTGGGACGACCAGCAAAAATCGTCCGAACTGATCGGCGGAGAACTCAAAAACGCCAAAACCGTCGAAGACGTGAAAGCGCTCGTAGCCAAATATACCGGCCATACGGATCTGACCGACGACGAAGCGAAATTCATTCTCGCCGGAGACGGCTCTTCGTACAAGCAGGAAGGCGCATTTAACGCCGTAATGTCCAAGCGCTACCTTGTAGGCTGGTCCGGACACGGTCATTCCGCCGTCGACGTGGGCGTATGGGCTTACGGTCCTATCGCCGAGAAGGTCAAAGGCCAGATCGACAACACCGAGATCGCGCGTGCCGTGGCTTCCGTGGCGGGTATCGATCTGAAAGCGGCGACAGACAAGCTGCAGAGCGAATATGCGTACCCGAAATTCAAAGTGACCCGCGAAGGCGCGGTCCTTTATCCGGCCAGAGCGCTGGCTGAAACGCTGGGGGCCGAAGTGAAATGGAACGGGGATGCACGCGAAGTCGTTCTGAGCGCGGGCGGCGTCAATCTTTCCGTAAACATCGATACGCAGGCAGCGGCCTTGAACGGCCAGCCAAGCGGCTTCAAAGCGAACATCGACAACAACGTCCTCTATCTCCCGCTGGAAGCATTCAACAAACTTACGGGCAAAAACTTGACATGGGACGCGCTCTCCGAGCGGATCAAGCTGAAATAATCGGCCGGGCGGAGCAGTACCGGCATCATCCGACGGACAGGGGCATGAAGCTCCTGTCCGTTTTCAATGGAGGCTGATACATGATGATTAAGCTTACAGGCATTAAAAAACAGTTCCGGCTGCCCGGCGAAGGGAAGCTCCCCATTTTATCCGTTCCGGAATGGGAAGTGGGGGAAGGCGCGCAGCTTGCGTTAACCGGTCCCAGCGGAAGCGGCAAAAGCACGCTGCTCCATCTGCTCTGCGGCGTACTCGCCCCGGACGAAGGGCAGATAACTGTCGACGATGTGCCTCTTCATGCCCAATCCCAGGCCCAGCGCGACCGCTTCCGTTCCGAGAAGGTCGGAATCATCTTTCAGGATTTTCACCTCATGGCCTCGCTGACGGCCAGGCAGAATGTGGAGCTGGCCCTGCCCGTGAAAATGCCTAAACCGCGCAAGCGGGAACTCACAGCGGAATGGTTCGAACGCGTCGGGCTGGCCGACCGGATGAATCATCTGCCCGGTCAGCTGTCCCGCGGACAGCAGCAGAGGGTGGCGATGATCCGGGCCCTGATCCGCAGCCCGAAAATCGTGCTGGCCGATGAGCCGACGGGAAGCCTGGACCGGGAAACGGCAGAGGACGTGATGCGGCTTCTCCTCGAGCTTACCGCATCCTCGAATGCGACGCTGCTGGTCGTGACCCATGATCTCGAGCTAGCGGCCGGGTTTCGGACACGGACGCACATCGGGGAGCTTAACGAGTGGTACACGCCGAAGGAAGCGATTCGCCCGGCAGACGGGCCTGGTCGTGACCGTATTTTGCCGGGAGATATAGCTGAACCCTCGGGTACGTCCGGCTGGAAAGGGGAAAAGTTGGGATGAGTGTTTTCCGGGTTATTTGGCGCAATGCGCTTCACCGTAAGACGTTATCGGTCTTAACGATGCTTTCGGTCGCCTTGACGGCCGCTTTGTTGCTCTTCGTGCTGATGTGGAACGAAGGCGTGGAGAAAGGCGCCGAGAAAGGATACGGTCCTTTCGAAATTACGATGGGCGCGGAGGGGAGCAAGACCCAGCTTGCGATGAGCACCTACTATCATATCGGGGCGCCGACCGGGAATATTCCGAACGCCTTATACGAGCAGGTGAAGAAAGAAGCCGAGGCGGAGGAAGTTTTCGCCATAACGACGGGAGATAATCTGAACGGTTATCCCATAGTCGGCGTAGACGCCCGGTATTTCGCCGTCCGGTACGGAGATAAACAGCTCGCGTCAGGAAGCTTGTACGGCGGGCTCGGCGAAGCGGTTATCGGCTCGCATGCCGCCCGTACGCTCGGCTTGAAAGTGGGAGATACGTTCAAGGGCGGGCACGGCCTTGTCCATTCCGCCGAAGCGGCGGGAGAGCATGCGGAGGAGCACCATGAGGAAGAGAGCGGGGAGCATGTGGACGCAAGCCATGAGGGCGCACAAGGCGATCATAACGGGCATGACGAGCATGACGAGCATGACGAGCATGAAGCTTTCTCGTACAAAGTCGTCGGCATCCTGCCGCCTCTGCACTCTCCCGACGATCGTGCCGTGTTCACGACACTGGACTACGCCTGGGCGGTCCACGGGGAAGCGGCGCAGCACGACCGCGAAGTGACGGCGCTTATGGTGAAGCCGAAATCGCTGCTCGGCGCACAGGCGCTCAAAAACAAATACGACGCAATGACGGGCCTTCAGGCCATGTATACCGGCAAGGCCGTAGCGGATGTCGTCAATGTGGTGGATAAAGGCACCCAGGTCGTGCAGATCGTTACGTACCTTTGCGTCCTTCTGGCCGCTTTGACCCTGCTGCTGTCTTTGCTGGCGGCGGCAAGCGAACGCCGCAAAGATGTCGCGCTGCTGCGCCTGATCGGCAAACCGGGACGATACGTGTGGACGGCGCTTGTCGGCGAAGGGGTTTTTCTGACAGCGGGAGGTCTGCTTGTCGGCCTTCTGCTCGGCCATAGCGCCGGAGCCGCCGGAAGCTCTCTGCTGTTTGACTTCGCGGGAATCCAGATCGATCCATGGTCGCTTGCGCCCGGTGAGCTGCTGCTTGCGGGAGGAGCCGTCCTGCTCGGCATAGCCGCTTCGGCGATTCCGGCCTGGCAGGTTTACCGGGTGGACCCCCTGTATCTGTTCCGTTCTTGAGCCGGTAGCAAGCAGCACCGCAGCCGCATGGTCCGTAAAGACGGACAGCAATTCCATTCCCTTATGTAGGAGGAGATCCACAATGAAGTATACCCGCACGGTTTTGACGATTCTCGCCGCCGCGCTCCTGACATCCGCCTGCGGCAAAGAAGAGGCGCCGAAGCCTGCCGTGCAGTCGTTCGGCTCCGCATCGGCCGCGCAGACGCCGGCAGACACCGCCGCGTCTCCGTCCGCGGCAGCGACTCCCGCGGGAAGCGCCGCGCCGGAGGGGACGCCCGCCCCGACCGGCACAGGCGCCCCGGGCGGCCTGCCGCCGGCTACCGGCGATGCGGGCGGAGCGTCCGCCCCGTCCGCATCGCCCGGAACGGCTCCGCGGCAGAGCCCTGCGGCGCCGGGCGCGGCAGCCGCGGGCGGCGCCGTGCAGCCGACGGCGGCTCCTTCCGGCGGCACGGCCGCCGGGACCGCTCCTGCGGCAAGCGCGCCGCCGCAGAAGAATGCGTCCGCCGGGACCGGCCCCGCGGACAAGACTCCGGCCGCCGCGAAGCCGACGGCGGCCCCGGCCAAATCTTCGTCCCCCGTGCTGAAGTGGACGGAGTTTTTCGACGACGAGAAGCAGGCGACGCCGTCGAATAAATTCTGGGATCTCAACGGCAAAAGCGTAGAGATCCGCGGGTTTATGGGCGAAGTCCTGTCCTTCGACAAGCACTGGTTTCTGCTCATTCCCGCACCCGGGGCGGAATGCCCTTTTGACAACGGGGACGAGACTTACTGGAACAAGATTATGATCGTATTCGTGCCGAAGGAGACGAAGCTGCGCTACACGTCAGGTCCCCTTAAAATCAAGGGCAGACTCGACGTGGGCATTAAAGTCGACGAGTCCGGCTACAAAACGATGTTCCGGCTCTACGACGCCTCTTTTGAATCGATAAAAGAATAGCTTATCCGCATTTCCGCCCGAGGATTGGCTCTAGCCAGCATTTCCCGTTTGCGATAAACTGGAAATAAAAAGCGTGTCGATACCGGGCGGAATGGCCCGCGAACGCGGAGGGTCGGACTGGCGGGCTTCCAAGATGCAGAGATGGCGACAAGGAAACCTCGCCGCAATTCCGGCAATCCGCAGATCCGCTATCCGTCAAGGTGTCGTCCGAATACAGGGGGATCGCAGATGTCGAACAAACCGTTATCTATGGGAATCATTCTTGTCGGGGTGGCTCTAGTTCTGCTGCTCGGAAAAATCGGCGTTTTCACGTTCATCGGGGCGCTTTTGTGGCCGCTTGTGCTGCTCGTGCTGCCCGGCCTTGTGCTGCACGCCCTCGTCTTCAACCGGACATTGCCATCCGCGGCGGTTTTTCCGGGCGGCGTTCTCGTTACGTACGGCATCCTCTTTTTCCTGTGCAGCCTGTTCGGCTGGGGGCTCATGTCCATTCTGTGGCCGGGATTCATTTTCGGGATCGCGGTCGGGCTCTATGAACTCGTATATTTCGAAAAAGGCCGGGATAACGGGCTGCGGATGATTGCTATCGGACTCGCGCTCGTCTCCGTGGTGCTGCTGCTCTTCAATCTGGTGTTTACGGTGAGCATCTACGTGTTTATCGTGCTTCTGCTGGCGGCCGGAGCCGTACTGATCATATCGGGCAAAAGAATCTGGTAGCGTGTAAAAACAGTGGAAATCGGAGGAGAAAACCTCTTTTACTGCCGAAAAATCTTGCTTTTAGAAGTTCTATCGCGTATAATCGGAACGTTGTAGCGTCGGAATGCATCCGGCGCTTATTTTGAAACAGAGCCCGGTCGGGTGCTTTACGGTTCTCGCAGCCTTCCCGGCAAACCGCCCGGTTTACAAAGCTGTCAAAGCTGTCCCAGACAGGCATGTTCCCCGGAACGGCCGAAGCTCAGGCTTACGGCTTTCCGCGTCACATACGGTACCACAACGTTTTTGCCAAGCATCATGGCTTTGCCCATTCAATAAAAGCGCGCAGCGCCCAAGGAGAGAGGACCTACCTTTATGTTTCCCAGAGAGAAAATCCGCAACATCGCGATCATTGCCCACGTTGACCACGGTAAAACCACGCTAGTTGATAAGCTGCTCCAGCAGTCCGGTACATTCCGCGAGAACGAAGCCGTTCAGGAACGCGCTATGGATTCCGGCGATTTGGAACGGGAACGCGGCATCACCATTCTTGCCAAAAATACGGCCATTAACTATAAAGACCACTTGATCAACATCATGGATACTCCCGGACACGCCGATTTCGGCGGAGAAGTGGAACGGATTATGAAAATGGTTGACGGTGTTCTTCTGGTCGTCGATGCTTTCGAAGGAACGATGCCTCAGACGAAGTTCGTGCTTCGTAAAGCACTCGAGCAGAACCTGACTCCGGTTGTCGTCGTGAACAAAATCGACCGTCCGAACGCTCGCCCGCTCGAAGTCATTGATGAAGTGCTGGATCTGTTCATCGAACTGGGCGCCAATGACGATCAGCTGGAATTCCCGGTTGTTTACGCATCCGCTCTGCAGGGCACGTCCAGCTTGGAATCTGATTCTCAAGGCGAGAATATGCTGGCTCTTTACGAGACGATCGTCAGCCATATCCCGCATCCGACGGAAAGCGTGGACGAGCCTCTTCAATTCCTCGTTACCCTGATGGATTTCAACGAATATCTCGGAAGAATCGGGATCGGCCGTGTGAACCGCGGTATCATCAAGCAAGGGCAGCCCGTGGCCGTTATGACCCGCGAAGGCGGAATGAAGCAGGCGCGCATCGAGAAACTGTTCGGTTTCCAAGGCTTGAAGCGTGTTGAAATCGAGCAGGCGGGCGCCGGTGACATTATCGCCATCTCCGGTATTAAGGACATCAACATCGGTGAAACGATTGCCGATCCGACTAACCCGGAAGCACTGCCGGTTCTGAAAATCGACGAGCCTACTCTGCAAATGACGTTCATCGTCAACAACAGTCCTTTCGCAGGCCGCGAAGGCAAATGGGTGACATCCCGCAAGCTTCGCGAGCGTCTGTTCAACGAGCTGGAAACGGACGTTTCCCTGCGCGTGGAAGAAACCGACAGCCCGGATATGTTTATCGTATCGGGACGCGGCGAGCTTCACCTCGGTATTCTCATCGAGAATATGCGCCGTGAAGGCTTCGAGCTTCAAGTTTCCAAGCCGGAAGTCATTATCCGTCAAATCGACGGCCAGAAAATGGAGCCGATCGAGCGTCTTCTGATCGACGTACCGGAAGACAGCATGGGCGCCGTAATGGAAAGCCTCGGAACGCGCAAAGCCGAAATGGTGAACATGGTGAACCACGGCAACGGCAACGTTCGCCTTGAATTCCTGATCCCGGCCCGTGGCTTGATCGGTTACCGGACGAACTTCCTGACGCTGACACGCGGTTACGGCATCATGAACCATGCTTTCGACAGCTACGGCCCTTATGCCGGCGCGGGTGTCGGCGGCCGTCACGAAGGCGTGCTGGTTTCCATGGAGAACGGTGTAGCCACCACTTACGGCCTGATGTCGATCGAAGACCGCGGTACGCTCTTCGTAACGCCGGCTACTGAAGTGTACGAAGGTATGATCGTTGGCGAGCATACGCGCGATAACGACATCGTCGTTAACATTTGTAAAGAAAAACAGCTTAACAACATCCGTTCCGCAGGGAAAGACGATACCGTTAAGCTGAAAGTTCCGAGAATCTACTCTCTGGAGCAGGCTCTCGAATATTTGAACGATGACGAGTATTGCGAAATCACGCCGAAGTCGATCCGTCTTCGCAAGAAGATCTTGAACAAGAACGAGCGTGAACGCGCGGAGAAGCAGCGCAAAACCGCTGACGCCAACGCGTAAGCTTAACTGAATCCATCTTTTCACCTACGAAGGGAAATAAGCGGGAATTTGTGTTCCTTCGCCTTATTTCCCTTCTTTTTTAACTATACAAAGGGGGTTGCAGCGTAATGTACCAATGGTTCGCCGAAAATTTTTGGCTGACGTGCCTCATCATCTTCATCATGATGTCCTTCGTGTATAACAAGGTTTTCCGTACACGCAGACTGCCGGTTTTGAAAGCGCTGATCGTTTACGTCCTGCTTGCGCTGGGTTCGTTTATGCTTACGTTTTTCCAAGTGCTCGGACCGCAAATTCCGATTGTCCCTTCTCTCGCCGTAGCGATTTTACTTATGCTGATTCTGCGGATCCGTTATTTTGTCGAGGGACGTCGCAAGAAGAAAGATTCCGGACAAACGGGTCAGTAACGACGACAAGGTTGTACCAAATTTGATTTCAAACCGGGGGGCCGAATTCTATGACGCTTCAGGACGCTTTGTTCAACTGGCTGCAGATTCGCATTGTGGCCGATGCAAGACCTCTTGACGAGGCGGCAGGGAAAACGGCCGACTTCTTCGAAGAGATTTTGCGGGAAGATCATGGTGTAAGCGAATTTGAAAAGACAGAGGCGGATGAGTACCGTCTTCGGATCGACTATGTGCGGCAGGGGGAGAAGCATTCCGTCTTTTTCGACCGTGAGCATGCCGAGCGCCTGCTTGCCGATATCGGTTCCAACCCCAAATATAACGAATAACTAGCGCTCTTTTTCACCCCCGGATAGACAAGGGTGACATATCTTCCTTGTGGAGACGAATACAATGGTTGTATCTGTCGCTAAAGGAGTGTGAATCCGTGTCTGACCGCTGCTGTACATAGCGTGAAGCTTTTTCCATATGATATAATGAAATCAGGCGGGCCTTGGTTCGCTAACAGCACTTATTTAAAATGATGCAGGAGGCGCTGCAGGCATGGCGGAAGAAATTACAGCTCTCTCGGAACAATTGATTGCGGAATTTCACAAGGAAAAGCTCGTCCTGCTGCATACGATCGACTCGGAAACGGGAGCACCTACGGCCAATGCCATTTCGTGGGTATATGCACCGGACCCGGGGAGAATACGCTTTGCTGTTGACAAGCGCTCCCGTCTGATTGCTAACTTGGAGAAAAACCCGTCGGCTACCGTGACGATGATTGCCGCGGGGACCGTACACGCTATTTACGCGGAAGCCGCGCCGGCGGCCGAAGTTCTTGAAGGGGTTCCCTTCAAGCTGGCCTGCTATGATCTGAATATCCGTGTCGTTCGCGACGCGATGTTCTACGGCGCCCGTATTTCCGTAGACCCTGAATTCGAGAAAACTTATGACAAACGTGCAGCCGACAAGCTGGACGGACAAGTATTTGAAGCGATGAAAAAAGCCTAGGCACTTTTGTGCCCAGGCTTTTTGTCACTTTGGCGCTTTGTCTGAAAATGCCGCTTTCTGCGGAATCGGGGTATGCGGGCGAACGACGGGAAGGAACCGAGAGCTGGCGTAGCTGGCGTAGCCGCCGGGTACCGATCCGCGGAAAGGATGTAAACCTGTAGCTTTTCCCCAGGGGCCGTATCGTGGTAACCCCGTAAACATTACAGATTCGGGAGGGAATTTCGGGAATGAAAAAAATTTTCGTGCTCGATACCAACGTACTGCTGCAGGATCCGAACGCGATGTTTTCTTTTGAAGATAACGAGGTCATCATTCCGGCCGTCGTGCTGGAGGAGATCGATTCCAAGAAGCGCAACGCCGACGAAATCGGACGCAACGCCCGGATGGTTTCCAGACTGCTGGACGCGATGCGGGCACGGGGACGGCTGCATGACGGAATTACGCTCGACAGCGGAGGCAGCCTGAAAGTGGAGCTTAATCACAAGAGCTTCAATAAAATGCAGGAAGTCTTCGCCGAGGTGACGAACGATAACCGGATTATAGCGGTGGCGCTTAATTACCGGACGGAGGAACAGACGAAATCCGAGCCGCGGCCCGTCATCCTGGTCAGTAAGGATACGCTCGTCCGTATCAAGGCGGATGTGCTCGGTCTGACCGCACAGGACTACTTGAGCGACCGTGTCGTATCCGATCACGAAATGTATGCGGGCTGCACGACGCTTCATGTCCATCCGTCCGTCATCGACGAGTTTTACTCGTTCCGGTTTCTGAGCGTGCCTACGCTGAATCTGGGCTACCGGCTCAATCCGCATGAATTCGTCATTCTCCGCGATGAGCTGGGCACCTCGAAATCGGCGCTGCTCAAAACGTCGTCCGACGGCAAAAAGCTGGAACCGCTCTTCTTGTCGAATGAACCGGTGTGGGGAATCGCCGCACGCAACGCTCAGCAGCGGATGGCATTGGAGCTGCTTCTGAACGACGACATTTCCTTCGTCACCCTTTCGGGCAAGGCCGGTACCGGCAAAACGTTGCTGACGTTGGCAGCGGGACTGCTTAAAGTGGAAGACGAGCGTAAATACAAAAAATTGACGATCGCGCGTCCTGTCGTTCCGATGGGGAAAGATATCGGCTACCTGCCGGGTGAGAAGGACGAGAAGCTCCGGCCTTGGATGCAGCCGATCTACGATAACCTGGAATTTCTCTTCGATACGAAAAAAGCGGGCGATATCGAGAAAATACTCGCCGGGCTCGGCAGTATTCAGGTCGAAGCCCTAACTTATATCCGCGGACGCTCCATACCGGGACAGTTCATTATTATCGATGAAGCGCAGAATCTCTCCAAGCATGAAGTGAAAACGATCGTATCCCGGGTAGGCGAAGGCAGCAAAATCGTTCTGCTGGGAGATCCCGGCCAGATCGATCATCCTTACCTGGACGCGGCCAGCAACGGTTTGACCTATGCGGTCGAGAGGTTCAAGCAGGAAGAAATCAGCGGACACGTCACACTGGAAAAAGGCGAGCGCTCCCACCTCGCCCAACTGGCGGCCGATCTGCTGTAGCGCATAACAAAAGCGGCGGGCCTAGAGCCCCGCCGCTTTTTGCTGTGCCTGCCGGAGGTTTCCGGTACAGCATTCGTTAATCAAGAGATGATAAAATGCACCGTACAGCCGTAAGCGCGGGCGGTCCGGTCCATCAATTCGTCATGCTGCCGGTCAACCACGAAGTGAAGACCGTCCGCTTCGTGAAACCGGGCGATCACGTATTCGTCCATCTGCCGCTGCGCCAGCTCCGGTTCCGCTTCAGATGCGGTTTTCAGGGGTGAATCCGGATATTGTACAGCCCCCGTTTGGAGACGGAAGACGGCGATGCCGGGTTCGTACAAGTACACGTGTCCGGCTCCGCTTTCAAACCCGTAGTCCGAAAAATGTCTCGTCCGTTCCGCATGGGGAGGAAGCAGCACGAGATTCATCGGCTCGGCTTCATAACCGTGCCGGCTGACCAGCTCTTTAGCTTGGTCAAGCTCTTCTTCGCGGTTAAAAACAAATACTTCCTTATCCTGATCGAACAGTTCAACTGTCTTTTTGAGCTCCTGGTCAAACGGGGCGAAATCAGCCGCTGATCCGTCTTGGCGGAAATCCACGATAAGGGCAGGCTTAAGCTGCATATTCAATTCCTCGCTTTCGTATCCGGCGCATTTACGTTAACCCGATGAAGACCCTTCTTCCCGAGCACCTCATCAGCCTTACGAACAATAAACACTGGCCCTGCAAAGCGACGGATATCGCCAGACGGGACCGGTTTACCAGTTTAGCCCGAGCTTAATGGCCAAAAGTCCGTCTTCCAGGGTAATCTGTTCCACGGAAACGAAGGAGAAGAGCTTCTTCGGATAAATGCGCAGATTAAATTCCTTTTCCAGTGACTTACCCGTTGTATCCGGCAGTTTAAACCCGTTAAACACTAATTCCTGAACGCGGAAGGCGATGACGGGCTGGTCTCCGTCTTTTTCCATTTCGTAGGTGCCCTTTATGGAGACATCCATATCGTCCTTGGTGCCGAAGGCCATGACACCGTCCGGCTTGAACTGAAACGTTAGATCGTCGAACTTGCTGTCTTTGCTGCGAAGGAACGCGTTAAGCTGATGGTCGGTCATTTGAAATTTGCCGCCGCCCGTTTCCAGGGTCAAATGACTGTCCTTGCCCCCGGGTGTCAGCAGTTCCGGGAAATAATCCATCACACCGGCCAGCGAACGGAAATAAGTACGGAACAACGGCAGTCCTTCCTGTTCCCAGCGTCCGTTGAGTTCCTGGATTAGAGCGAGAATCAGTTCGCTCCTTCCGCTTGCGTCCAGTTCCCGGTTCAGCTCGGACTGAAGAGCGAGAATCCGCTCCTTTTGCTTAAGATAGTTTTCTTTGGTTTTCTGCAAATCGGTGCGCTGATTCGCCAATTTCGTTTTCATGGCGCCCAGCTCGCGGTAGGCGTCCTGATGAGCCGTCAGCGAACGGTGATCATGATCGAGAATGATGTCCAGATACTCGTACGTTTTGAGGAGATCCGGCAGCGAACGGACCGACAGCAGGACGGACCAGAGCGATTCGCGCTCGCCGGCATAATAGGAGCGGATGACCTTGCCCGCTCGTTTTTTCGCATCTTTAACGACGATTTCCTGGGCGGCGATCTTTTTCTCTGTATCGGTTAGCTGACCGCCCAGCTTCACGTCATCCTCCGCGAGGCGGGCGATTTCACGGTCGATTTCATGGACGGTCAGCCCTTTCTGCAGAAGAGCTTCGGTTTCTTTCTTTTCCGCTTCCGTCCTGTTTTCCGCATGAACCGGAACAAAGAGGAGGCTTGTCCCGAACAGAAGGGTGCAGAAGGTGAGGGTGAATTTTTTCAAAATCATGTGGTGACCCCTTTAATTCCGAAATTATCCCATTCTATGAGAACGGGTTCTAAAAAAATACTTACCTCCCGCAGGCGGGAAAGTAAGCAGCATGCTCTATTGTTTGCCGGCGCTGCCAAGACTCTTGAGAACTTCATCGATAGACTTGGTTTGCCGGGGCAGCGGCTTCCGGAATTCCGGTGTTTGGTTAACGGCATCGAAAGACTGATGGAAGGAGAAGGTCTGGGCGGATGCGGAAGATTTATTCCCTCCGGGGCCGGTAAACTTAAATTCCATATCGAGCTTTCGTAAAAAACCTTCCTTGTTGACAAGGACCGTCCATTTACCTGGGGCGGATAATTTAAACGAACTTGCCGAACGCCCAAATTCGGCGGCCTGCGCATCGGAAATAAGCCCGTTTGATTTCAGCGCTTCCAGGAAACGGGGGAGCTTCTCCTGTACCTTCTTATTCCAGGCGCCGGCGTTCATGCGGGTTACGGAGGCTGTATACGACTGGGCAGCCGAACCGTCTGTCAGCTTGACTTCCCCGTCATGCTCAAACCAGGCCTCGTCGGCCCCTTCCTGCAGTAGCTTGGACAAATCGGAAGAAAGCCGGGAGAGATGCTCCAGCGCGGGAGAAGCCGCGGCTTTCGGAACCGTGCCCGTCTTATCCCCTGCGGAAGCCGGAGAGTCCGGCGGCAGCCCCAGCCGTGTCACGAAATATTCGTTATCCGGGTTAAGAAGTGGCATATGGAAAAACAATTTGTTATCTTGGAAAAGAAGAGGGACCGTCAGTTCGGCCGAACCGCTCCGTGAAGCTGCCTTGAGATCGGATTCCCACCGGACCGGATTTAAGGAAGCGGCGCCTTTCCATTCCAACTTGCTGTCTTTGAGAAACGAAAACAGCTGCCCGGGCAGTGTGGACGAATCCCCTGCCGGAAGCCCGTCCAGGTGAAGATCGGCCTGGCCCGCGAAAGCGAAAGCGTTCATCTCCGCCTGCTTGTGCAGGGCGCCTTTGACGGCAGCCTTGGCAGCTTCGCGGTCCGAACAGCCGGATATGAGAACGGCGGGAATGGCAATGGCTATAGAAAGTGAAATGAGTGCTTTGAACATGATGGGAATCCCCTTCCTTTTCTACCTTTTCTATTATATCTATTCAGGTTCTATTTGTCTTTATCCCTACAATTTTCCTGGAGGCGAGAAAATGAGCGGATTTAACGGTCATAGGGGCATTCCTTCGGGAACCGGAGAAACTGCGGCGGATGCCGGTCATCCGGAAATCGTCGCGATTTTGAAAAGAAAAATAGAAGAAGAGGGACCTCTTCCTTTTCGGGATTATATGACGATTTGTCTGTATCACCCGGAGTTTGGATATTACCGCCGCGAAGAACCCAAAATCGGGCGGGACGGGGATTTTTACACGAGCTCCAATCTGGGAAGCATGATGGGAGAGATCATCGCCGGCGAGCTGCTGGCTTTTGCCGAGAGCGTGCCGTCCGGCAGTCCCGTCGAATTCGTCGAATTCGGCGGAGGCACGGGCCGGCTGGCCCGGCAGGCGCTGGACGCGCTGCGCAGCCGCAGCCCGGGGCAGTACGCGTCCGTTTCGATCACGGCGATCGAATCGAGCGCGTACCACCGCGCCCTGCAGCGGGAGACGCTGCGGGAGCATGCGGACCGCCTCCGGTTCCTGACGGAGGCGGAGTGGCTTGCCGAGCCGGCCGGCGGCGGAGTGTTCGCCGTCGCCAACGAGCTGGCGGATGCGATGCCGGTGCACCGCGTCCGCTGCCGGGACGGCCGGCTCGAGCTCGGTGCGGTCGGATGGGACGACCGCACGGGTTTTACCGAGCGGTGGCTGCCGCTCGGAGAAGACCACCCGGCCGCGCTGCATCTCGGCCGCGAGGGGATCCGCCTGGCCCACGGGCAGCAGGCGGAAGTGAATCTTGGCGCGGGGGAGTGGATCACCCGCGCCGCGCGGCGCATCCGCAGCGGACGGATGCTGCTGGTGGACTACGGCGATACCGCCGGAGAGCTCTATGCGTCCCATCGGATGAACGGGACGCTGATGTGCTACCGGCGGCATGTCGCCGATGACAATCCTTACGCCGCCGCGGGGCGTAAGGATATAACCGCGCACGTCGATTTCACGGCGTGCATGCGCGCGGCCCAGGCGGCGGGATGGACCGTCGCCCGATACGAGACGCAGCGCGAGTTCCTCGTGCGCGGCGGCATCCTCGGCCGGCTCGTGGAGCATGCCGGCCGAGATCCGTTCAGCCCGGAAGCGAAGGCGAACCGGGCGATCCGGCAGCTGCTCATCAGCGACGGGATGAGCGAGCTGTTCAAGGTGCTGACGCTTGAACGCGAAGAAAGCTGAATCCGCGATTGAAGTACGCGGAAGCCGATTTTCCCGGCGCCCGTTGCGGTGTCTTGATGCGGTAATCATCCGGCAGTTTTTGCTCGATCCCTTCGGAGTCAGACAATCGCCTACCGGAACGCCGGTCATGCCGGGTAGCCGTGACAAGCAAGGCTTTTGAGCCGGGAAATGAATGAGAAGGATATCCTATGACCGAGGCAGAGATAGATGAATGAGCCGATATGGGGAAATCAGGGAATTCCCGTTTCGATCATACATGTCATGGTTCTTGGGGCCCGGTTCTATGTGATGGTACGGAATGTACGCATACCAGCTTATTTTAAGGAGCAAATACCGGTTTAGCGGTGAACGGATGTAGGTGTCTCCAGCCCAACGAAAAAAAAGGTGATCCGCGAGTTCAATCGCGAATCACCTTTTTTGCTCAAGCGCCGTATGTAATTAGAGAGGCATTTTGAACACGGACCAGTACGTGAATCCGGTAAACGAAATAACCATATAGCCCCAGAACAATACGATGTAAGTACGTTCCGACAGCTTCAGATAGCCAAGTAGTACGAATACGACGGTTTGAAAAAAGAACAGCATGGACATGGGATACATTTCTCCCGCCAGACTCATCAGGGCGATCACCAGAGTCCAGAAACCCAGAACTCGGAACATGCGATCCATGAAAACTTCCCCCTCTCCTACCACGATGCGAAATAATCTAATCTTCATTATACCCAGCATACCCTGTAGTGTAAACATCCAATCGTCTGCCTTTGTTAAAAAGTTGTGACAAGCATTGCCAATTCCGGGCGAAGCTCCCTCGGTTGTCTCTTAACCGGTCTTCTTTTTAGGTATGAGTGTCATAAAAATTGGAAATACCAAATAGTATCAAATAGATTCTATGAAATCTGCCAGGGGCATAGAGATATTACGAGCGGAACCGTTCACGGATAAATCTCCTGCCCGGCTTATGAACGGTCCGGCCGATTGGGCATGAAAGTCGAATGCGCGGTAGGACGTGATCTATTTTGGACAATAGGTTAGGAGGATTGTAAAACATGACGGCAATCAGGCAGGATGCTTGGAGCGACGAAGATGATTTGATGCTCGCGGAGGTAACGCTGCGCCATATCCGGGAAGGCAGCACTCAACTCGCCGCGTTTGAAGAAGTGGGGGAGCGTATCGGGCGGACGGCCGCGGCATGCGGGTTCCGGTGGAACAGCTTCGTACGCAAGAAATACGAGGCTGCCATTTCCATTGCGAAATCCCAGCGGCAGAAAAGAGCGCAGCTGAAGAAGCATGCGGCCGTTTCTACTATTTCCGGGGGAGCCTCGCTAGCCGTTCTGGACATCTCGGACCCGTCGGGCCGTGAAGTGACGGAAGAGGCGCTTTCCATTGATGCGGTAATCCGGTTCCTGCGGCAGTGGAAGCAGACTTATCAGGATCTGATGCGCCATATCAAGCAGATGGAGCGCTCTTTGAACGACAAGGAAGAGGAGCTTTCCAAATACCGCAGAGAGAACGAGCAGCTCAACAAGCAGGTCAATGAAGTTGAAACCGATTATCGGGTTGTCAACGATGATTATAAGGCACTTATCCAAATTATGGACCGTGCCCGGAAAATGGCCTTTTTAGTAGAAGAAGAGGAAGAGAGCAAGCCGAGGTTCAAGATGGACGCAAACGGTAATTTAGAGAGAATAGATTAAAGATCTTCCTGGGAATCCTTCCGGTATACTGCCGGGGGGATATATTTTTTTGAAGCGTCAAGAAGGATTACGCCGTCCTTGGGGTGAATGGCTGAAAAATGGCGAATTATGCAAGCAAGGAATAAGGGGCCGAATGCAAAATAAGATAAAGGAGTGGGGGCCATGCGGGTAGAAGTCGTCGGAGGCGGCTCGCTGGGACTGCTGTTTGCGGCCAAACTGGCGGCAACCGGCTGCCGGGTAAAGCTGGTTACAAGGAGCAGGGAACAGGCGGAAGCCGTAAACAAGAAAGGAATCCGTGTGGAGGGCTGTACGGAGCTAACGGCTGAAGTCCCCGCACTTGCTTTTCCGGATGCCGTGAGCGGTTTGAATTCCGCGGATCGATCCGAAGCAAGGTTTATTCTCCTGGCAGTCAAACAGACGGCGTTTACGGAAGAATTGGCGTCTTATCTGATTTCTTCCATGGAGAAAGGCGTGGGGCTTGTTTCGCTTCAAAACGGGATCGGCCACTGGGAGAAGCTGGACAGCGAGAAAGCCCGTCCCTTCATGATCCAGGCGGTGACCACGGAGGGGGCAAGACGTTTGTCGCATTCGGAAGTGGCGCATACGGGCCGCGGCTGGACGCGGATCGGCCATATCCATGCCAAGGATACGGAACCGTATACAGAGAAGGTTCCGCAAATAAATTTGAAAACGGTTCAAGATTGTTTAAAGCAAGCAGGATTTGACGTTTTTGTGTCGAAGTGTATAGAGCGCCATATATGGAGCAAGCTTTTGATCAATGCGGTGATTAATCCGCTGACGGCTCTGCTCCGGATTCCTAACGGGAAGCTGCCTGAGACTTCGGACTCACTGTTGCTGATGAGGAAACTCTTCGAGGAAGGAAGGGACTTGGCGCTTACACAGCACGTAACGGTTGAAGAATCTTTATGGGACGAAATCCTGGAAGTTTGCCGGAAGACGGCTGTCAACCGATCTTCGATGCTGCAGGATATCGCGGCGGGCAGGATGACGGAAATTGAGGCGATCACGGGTGGTCTGCTCGCAAAAGCGGAGCGGGCCGGGATGTCTATGCCCACTCATGAAACCGTATACCGGCTGATTAAAGCTGCGGAGCAAAGTGGGTGACGATGGGATTGGATTCATTCATAGACGGATTGTCCAGCATATATGCGGTACTTGCTATGCTCCCTTTTCTTTCCTTTGTGCTGATATGGATAATCGTATATATTGTAACCAAAGAAAAGAAAAAATCTACCCGGATTACTATGGATCTCACGACCTTCCTGCTGCTCGGATCCGTCGCATCGCTGTGGAATTCTTTGTTCTCCAGCTCGTTCGGATTATGGTTTCTTCTGCTGGTCATTCTTATCGTTTTCGGTCTTATAGGCGGATACCAGAACGACAGGAAAGGGAAAATGGAACTGGGGAAATCGCTGCGCATCGTATGGCGGCTCAGTTTTATGGGACTTTCTCTTCTGTATGTCATGTTTATGGTGGTTCGCATGGGGACGGCTGTTCTCGGATAGCGGTCTCCCTTTTGTCGACATGAATTGACCGCAGTTCAACTAATTGCCGAATTAACGCTCTAAAGCAGTGCTGGCGCAGGTTAGGCGCGGTTCGGAAGTCTCAAATACTCGAACCTATGTAGAAAATTACAAGTAGATTTTATTGACCTTTGGTTGTATAATAGGTAATTAGTAACAGTTTAGCCTTTACAGCATTTTAACATTTTTGCAAGAGAAAGTTCTTTTTTATAAAAAGATTCTGGACTTCCTGACAAACTGTGTTATAAAATGTAACATGTAAGGGCGAAAGGCCGATATTGTCGCTTTAGCTCGGAGAAGTGCCTCGATTAGGGGAAGCGGTGTCATTGGAAAATTCGAAATTTTCCGTCAAACACCTTTAACCATAAGATTTATTATTAAAGGGAGGAATAATTACCGTATGAAAGCTAAAAAGTGGGTTTCCACAGCGGTTGCACTGACGCTTGTCGGCAGTATCGCAGCAGGTTGTGGCAGTGACGACAAGGCAGCAACGGGGGACAAAGGCGGTACAGACAAAGCAAATGCCGCTAAGCAAGAACTTCGCATTAACTTCAATGCTGAGCCACCGGTTCTAGACAGCTCCAAAGGTACTACAAATGCAGCATTTACGATGCTGAACGCACTGAATGAAGGCCTCTACCGTCTCGATAAAGACGGCAAACCGCAGCCTGGACTTGCAGCTGCCAAACCGGAAATTTCCAAAGACGGTCTCGTTTACACCATTAAGCTCCGTGACGCGAAATGGGCAGACGGCCAACCGGTTAAAGCAAACGATTTCGTTTATTCCTTCCAACGTACTCTCGATCCGAGCACTAAAGCGCAATACAACTTCATGACTGCCTGGATTAAAGGCGGAAATGACATCATCAAAGCAAAGCCTGAGGAAGTTGAAGCTAAGAAAAAAGCTCTAGGCGTTAAAGCGATTGATGAGAAAACACTCGAAATTACACTGGAAAAGCCAGTTACCTTCTTCGAAGATCTCCTTGCTTTCCCGATTTTCTTCCCGCAACGTGAAGATCTGGTTACCAAAAACGGTGAAAAATACGGCGGCGACGCTGACAAAATTATCGGTGCTGGTCCGTTCGTTCTGAAACAATGGAACCACGACCAAAACCTCGTATTCGAGAAAAACCCGAACTACTGGGATGCTGCCAACGTAAAACTGGAGAAACTGACGGTTAACATCGTGACGGAACCGAGCACTTCATTAAATTTGTATGAAACTGAAGAAACAGATGTTACTAATTTGAATGGTGATCAATTCAAAGCTAAATCCCAAACGGACAAAGAAAACATCAAAGTGAAAAACGAACTGACTTCGATGTATTTCATGTTCAACGAGAAAAACAAAGTATTGGCTAACGCGAACATTCGTAAAGCTCTGACCTTTGCTGTTGACCGTCAAGCATTTGTTGACACGATCCTTCCAAACGGAACAACTCCAGCAAGAGGACTTGTAGCGGATGGTACGCAGGACGGCAACAAGAACGAATTCCGTAAAACAGCCGGCGAAACGCTTCCGAAGGCAGATCCGGCCAAAGCGAAAGAGTACCTGGCAGCCGGTCTGAAAGAACTCGGCATTGACAAACTGCCTGAGCTGAAGCTCCTCGGCGACGAGCAGGGTTCCGGGAAGAAGACCATTGAGTTTCTGATGGGCGAGTGGGAGAAGAACCTCGGCTACAAAGCAGTTGGCGAGCCTGTTCCGCACAAACTTCGTGTAGAACGTCAAAACAAAGGCGACTACGATATCGTACTTGCACTTTGGGGCGCTGATTACAACGATCCGATGACTTTCCTCGATATGTGGGTAACGGGCAGCGAGTTCAACAACGTTTATTACAGCAACGCTACCTATGACGAGAAAATCAAAGCCGCTGACAAAGAAGCGGATCCTGCTAAACGTTCTCAACTGCTAGTAGATGCAGAGAAAATCCTGATGGAAGATATGGCTGTAGGACCTCTCTATTCCCGTAAAGTTCCTTACCTCGTTCGCAACACGGTACAAGGTCTTGTACTGCCGAATTACGGCATGGAGTGGGATGTTAAAGGGGTAACAATTACGGAAGCGAAGAAGTAATTCTTTATTCCGCAGCTAGCTTAATAAGCAGCTAAAGTCAGAAGGGGACGCACCTCGCGGGACGTCCCCTTCCGGCTTCATTTTTCCAAAAGGAGGACCCTATGTGTTCAGATATATCCTACAGCGGCTGTTCTATGCCATCATTACACTTTGGCTCGTCATCACGGTCACCTTCGTTCTGATGAAGCTGCTTCCGGGCGATCCGTTCGGAGAAGCTGTACTGAAGATGTCCAAAGAAAACTATCAGATTCTGCTAGCACAATACGGGCTCGATAAGCCGCAATGGCAGCAGTACCTGCTTTACCTGAAACATGTGATACAAGGTGATTTGGGGGTATCCTTCCAATTTCCGGCTCGTGATGTAACAAGTATGATCAGTTCCGGTTTCAAACCGTCTTTTGAACTAGGGATTTACTCCATTTGTGTCGCACTCGTGTTCGGTTTGCTGCTTGGTATTATCGCCGCGCTCAACCATAACAAATGGCAGGACCGCACGGCTATCTTTATCGCGGTTGTAGGCGTGTCCATTCCATCGTTCGTACTCGGACCGCTTCTTGCTTATTACGTCGGAAACAAGCTGGGCTGGCTGCCAGCCGCATTGTGGAAAGGTCCTTCCTACAAAGTTTTACCGACCCTGGCGCTTTCATTCGGTACGCTTGCTAACGTGGCCAGAATGATGCGTACGTCCATGCTGGATGTATTGAATCAGGATTATATCAAAACTGCGAAAGCAAAAGGTTTGGCGAGTCACACGGTTGTATGGCGTCACACGATTCGTAATGCCATCATGCCGGTTGTCACCATTATCGGACCGGTTTTTGCGGGATTGATTACCGGTACGCTTGTTGTGGAACAGGTTTTCTCCGTTCCGGGATTAGGTAAGCAATTGGTTAATGCGATATACTCTAATGACTATACCGTTATTTCAGGTATGACCATTTTCTACTCTGCGATTCTAATTATCGTAATTCTTATTACCGACATCCTCTATGGTTATATTGACCCGAGAATTCGTCTGGGGAAAGGCGGGAAGTAAACTATGCAAAATCCAGGACAATCGACTGTAAACGCATCCGGTAAATTTTCGCCCTTAATTAAGGACGAACATTTACAGGAGCAAATCGTCCGCCCGTCGCTGACCTACTGGAAGGATGCTTGGCGTCGACTTAAGAAAAATCGACTGGCTATGGCCGGCTTGTTTATACTCATTCTTCTCACTCTCGTTTCGATTGTGGCTCCATTCTTGTCGCATTTTGAGTATAGTGCGACGAATCCGTCCATCGCCAACCAGAAGCCGAATTCCGTGCACTGGTTCGGTACGGACGATCTGGGCCGTGATTTGTGGACCCGCGTATGGTGGGGAACTCGTATCTCCCTGTTCATCGGAATCGTGGCAGCTGTCATTGACTTGATCGTCGGTGTTATCTACGGCGGGATTTCCGGTTACTACGGCGGCAAAATCGATTCCGTCATGCAGCGCTTTATCGAAATTATTTATTCCATTCCGTTCCTGCTGATCGCCATCCTCCTTATGATGGTGCTGAAGCCGGGCATTACGTCCATTATCATCGCTTATTCGATCACCGGCTGGGTGCCGATGGCGCGGCTCGTCCGCGGACAGGTTCTTCAGCTTAAGGAACAGGAATACGTACTGGCTTCCCGCACACTGGGCGCCAACACGGGCCGGATTATTATGCGCCACCTGATTCCGAATGCGCTTGGTATTATCGTGGTTCAAATCACGTTCGTAGTTCCTTCGGCGATATTCGCGGAAGCCTTCCTGGGCTTCATCGGTATCGGTATCCGTCCGCCGCTCGCGTCGCTCGGATCCCTTCTGTCGGACGGAGCGGCTTCCATGCGTTATTATCCGTTCCGCCTGCTGTTCCCGACAGCTGTATTCAGTCTTATTCTGCTAAGCTTCAACGTGCTCGGTGACGGTCTTCGTGACGCGCTCGATCCGAAGATGCGTAAGTAAAGGGAGGGAGTACCTTGAGTAAGCCCAAAGAAAATATTTTGGAAGTAAAGGATTTGAAGGTCTCCTTTAACACCTACGCAGGTGAAGTTCAGGCGGTTCGCGGTGTCACATTCGATCTTAGAAAAGGCGAAGTGCTTGCAATCGTAGGGGAATCCGGCTGCGGTAAATCCGTAACCTCCCAAACGCTCATGCGTCTGATTCCTTCACCTCCCGGCGTTATTAAAGGAGGGTCCATCCTTTTTGAGGGTAAAAAAGGCAAGGTGGATATCACCAAGCTTTCCAATAGACAAATGGAATCCGTTCGCGGTTCCGAAATGGGTATGATTTTCCAGGATCCGATGACATCGCTCAATCCGACCATGACCGTGGGCAGACAGATCAGCGAAAGCTTGATTAAGCACCAGGGCATGACCAAGGAGCAGGCGCGTCAGCGTTCGATGGAACTGCTTCGTCTGGTCGGTCTCTCCAACGTGGAAGGCCGTATCAAGCAGTACCCGCATGAATTTTCGGGCGGTATGCGTCAGCGGGTTATGATTGCCATCGCCCTGGCCTGCAACCCGAAACTGCTCATCGCGGATGAGCCTACAACGGCTCTCGACGTTACCGTCCAAGCCCAGATCATCGATCTGATGAGAGAACTGTCCGTAAAAACGGGCTCCTCCATCATCCTGATTACGCATGACCTTGGCGTCGTTGCCGAAATGGCTGAACGCGTGGTCGTGATGTACGCGGGTAAAATCGTGGAGAAAGGGACCGTAGACGAAATTTTCTACGATCCGAGACATCCTTACACATGGGGACTTCTGAAGTCCGTTCCCCGTCTTGATACGCGGGCGGACGAAGAGCTTATCCCGATTCCGGGAACGCCGCCGGACTTGTTCGCTCCGCCGAAAGGTTGTGCGTTCGCGGCACGCTGTCCTTACGCCATGAAAGTGTGCGTAGAGGAAGATCCGGAACATACCCAGCTTTCGGCCGAGCACAGCGCAGCCTGCTGGCTGCTCCATCCGGATGCGCCTAAAGTCGAGCGTCCCGTTGAAGTAGGAGGGAAGCAGCATGTCTGATCAAACGATCTTATCCATCCGTAATATGAAGAAGCACTTCGACCTCGGTCAGGGCAAAATCCTGAAAGCGGTCGATAACTTCTCGATTGATATCAAACGCGGTGAAACTTTCGGTCTGGTCGGTGAATCCGGCTGTGGTAAATCCACGGCAGGACGTACGATCATCCGGCTCTACGAGGCGACGGACGGCGAAGTTATTTTTAACGGCGAGAACGTTCATAAACTGAGCGGCCGCAAAATGCGCGATTTCCACCGGAACATGCAAATGGTGTTTCAGGATCCGTACGCCTCGCTTAACCCGAGAATGACGGTCGGCAACATCATCGCGGAAGGTCTCGACATCCACGGTGTCGCTTCCGGCAGCAAACGCCGCGAACGCGTAGTCGAACTGCTGGATGCGGTAGGCCTGAACGCCGAGCACGCCAGCCGCTTCCCGCACGAATTTTCCGGCGGTCAGCGTCAGCGTATCGGGATCGCCCGCGCGCTCGCAATCGAACCGCAGTTCATTATTGCGGACGAGCCGATTTCCGCACTCGACGTGTCCGTACAGGCACAGGTCGTCAACCTGTTCAAGAAGCTGCAAAAAGACCGGGGTCTGACTTACTTGTTCATCGCGCATGACCTTGCGATGGTGAAGCACATCTCCGATCGTATCGGCGTTATGTACCTGGGGAATCTGGTGGAAGTCACCACTTCCAAAGAGCTTTATGCAAACCCGCTTCACCCGTACACCGAATCTCTGCTTTCCGCGATTCCGATTCCGGATCCGGAAATCGAGCGCAAGCGTGAACGCATCATCCTGAAAGGTGAGGTTCCGAGCCCGTTGAATCCGCCTAGCGGCTGTCCTTTCCGGACCCGCTGCCCTAAAGCTATGGATCAATGCGCGGTAACGATGCCTCCGATGAAAGAAGTGGAGCCGGGGCATTTCGTGTCCTGCCACTTGTACTAATCATTAATCGTTTCATCATAGAACCGCCCGTCCGCACTCCGGTTCAGGAGATGCGAGACGGGCGGTTTTTTTTATCGTGTTGCCGCATATATCTACGGTAGGCGTAACGCGTTAGCCCGATACGGACGCGGCCCCTTGCACGGGTTTCTCTTGAGACTCTTTCGAAGCGGACTCTTCCTCAGCAGCCTGTTTGGGAAGCTTGAGAGTGTAAAAGACGGCTACGACAAGCATAAGCGCGCCCAGTACTATGTAAATCCAGTCCAGCGAGATAAATCGCGGGTAGAACAAGGCGATAAGTCCGAGCGCAAGGGACTGAGCCCCCATCATTAGCGGATCGATCCACGCGTTTACCCTCCCCATCATTTTGCCATCCACAATTTGCGGCATCCAGCCGCCGATAGCTACATTGGCAGGTGCTATTAAAATTCCCGTAAGGAGGAAGCCGAATATAAACAGCCAGATGTCATTGACGTAATTGATTCCGATCACCATAAGTCCGCTGGAGACGACGCTGCCTATGATCATGACGTGCGGCTTTATTTTTTTGGCCAAAATGGTCCCGATAGCGCTGCCGACCAGTACTCCTACGCCCAGGCAAACGGATAAGAGCGAAGCGAATTTCTCATACTCATCGGCTGCGAGTTTGTATTTCAGCGAGAACAGGGGAAGGACGGTAAAGCCGCCGTTAACAAATCCGAAGAGGATAAAGCCGGTAATGATCGACAGCAAGAGAGGCTTCCTCCAGATATATTTCATGCCTTCGGAAAAATCTCCCCAAACGGTTTTAACGCTCATATCCCGCCATTTTCCGGGTCCGTTAGGCTGCTGTACCTTCTCTTCAAAGCTGCAGGAACGGATAAGGAGAGCCGAGAGGATAAATCCCAATCCGTCGATTACGACGGCGCCTTCTACTCCGATCCAGTGATACGCCAAAGCTCCAAGGGCCGTCCCGAAAAGCATGAACACGCCGAACACCGTCTGGTTCAAACCGGCAGCCTGCATATACTGCTCCTTGGATAAGATGCCCTGCAGAAGGCCGGTTTCGGCAGGAGCGAAAAATTTCGAAACCGCGCTCCGGAGGAACAGAATAACGAACGTGAGCGGCAGAATTTCCAGGAAAAGCGAGAGAAACAGCAGAACGGTCAGTCCGATGCGGATATAGTTGGAATATAAACAGATGGACTTCCGGTTCATCCGGTCGGCGGCAACTCCCACGATAAAGAACACCAATAAGGTCGGCAGAGAATACATCATTTCGGCTAGTGTCATATAGAAGGGCTGAGAACTGAACCGGTCGAGCAGGTAAAAGGCAAACGCCATATTTCCGATCATGGTGCCGAGCTGTGAGAAAAAGCTGGCGGTAAACAGTTTGACAAACATGCGGTTTTGGAACACGTTCATAAGTATCGATCCTTTCTTTTTTCGCGCGCTGCGTTCTTTATATAGGATAGAAGATTTTGGAAAATAAAGAAAGAGGCGCGCGAATGAATCTCTGTTGCAGCTGGAGGCGGTAGGGCATCTAGGTCTGCAGACCGAGACAAGGAACGATTTTTTTGGTACCTGATATAAAAAAATTAGCAACTTCCATTTTGACGTCAAGGTCAATGCCGTGTACAATCAATTAAGAGTAAAAATCCGACAGTGGTTACGGGGGAGGCGGCTGCAGAGAGATGCCGTGGAAAGCTTATCAATGGAAGAAGAGCCAACCTTTAACCGAGGATTACATCCATCATTTCGACCGTGTGTCGGCATTGTTTGATTATAATCCATGGGACAAAGGAAGTTTGCATCGCCGCGCCGAAGCTGTCCGACAAACGGAAGCGAACCGGGCGGACCGGAAGCGTCTGGCCGAGGTGCTGCTTGAATATAACCGCCGTATCGGCAACCGGGAGACGGCGCTGAGTGCGGCTGCCGGTCTGACCGAGGAGAATTCGCTTACCGTAGTGGGAGGCCAGCAGGCAGGCCTGTTCGGAGGGCCGCTGCTTGTCATCTACAAAGCGATTACCGTTCTTATCGCCGCGAGGCAAGCTCAGGCGGAGCTGGGTACGCCAGTCGTACCGGTATTCTGGATCGCCGGAGAGGATCACGACTTCGATGAGGTCGACCACATCCAGGTGCAGCGTCCGGAACTGGACGTACATAAACTATCGATCCGTCGTCCGTGGAATCTGCGGACATCCGTCAGCCGCTGGCAGGCGGATGAACAGACGTGGGAAGATGCGCTCCGCCGGCTGGATGAGTCGCTGCCGGACAGCCCGCATAAGACGGAGCTGCTGAGCCGCCTGCGTTCGTCCATGAACGGCCTGGCCACGCTCAGTGACACGTTCGCCGGCTGGATGGCTGCGCTGTTCGGCGACAGCGGGCTAGTCCTCCTCGACGCGGACGATCCCGCCCTGCGCAAGCTGGAGGCGCCGATGTTCACGCGTCTCATCGGCGCTAACGAGCTTCTCGCGGCCGCCCTGATGCGCGGCCGCCGCGAACTTGAGGCGCTCGGCTATACGCCTCAAGTGGACGTGACGGACGAACAGTCGCATCTGTTCGTCATCGACCCGAGCGGCGAGCGAGTCCTGCTGCAACGCAGCGGGGAAGGCTTCGCCGACAAGAAAGACCTGCGCGCCTACAGCAGGGAAGACTTGCTGGCCCTCGCGGAGAGGGAGCCGGAACGCCTCAGCAACGGCGTTCTTTCCCGCCCGCTCATGCAGGAATTCCTGCTTCCGGTGCTGGGCACCGTGCTCGGACCCGCGGAAGTGGCCTACTGGGCGATGACGCGGGACGCGTTCGCGCTGCACGGCATGACGATGCCGATTGTCCTGCCGCGGCTGGAGTTCACGCTCGTCGAAGATGCCGTAACGAAATGGATGGACCGGTACGACCTGTCCATGGATGACGTGAAGGCAGGCATTGACGAGCGTAGAGAAGCGTGGCTCCGCGCGCAGAGCCCTTTTCCGGTTCGGGAACGGTTTGAAGAAGCGCGCGGGCGCGTGAAAGAGGTGTACACCCCTCTCGTGGACTCGCTTGCCGCTATCGAAGCGGGACTGCCGGAGCTGGGGCATACCAATCTGGATAAGATCCTTCACCAGATCGAGTACCTGGAACGCAAGGCGGAGCAGGCGCTTGCCCGCCGGCATGACACGGCCTTATCCCAATGGAAGCGCATTGAGCTGGCTCTGATGCCGCTGGGCAAACCGCAGGAGCGGGTATATAACGTGTGCGCTTATTTGAACCGATACGGGGATAAATGGCTCCAAGAGCTGCTTGAGGCGGATTTACCGATGGACGGGGGCCACTACCTGGTTTATATTTAACTAGACAGCCTATATAGAAGATTTTAGCAATCGAGGAGGAATAGTTGAATGAACGCAGTAGAACGCAGCATCGTAGCGGATCAATCCCTGGCGCCCGAAGGGCATTTGAAAATCGATTGGGTTCAGGCGCATATGCCGGTATTAAACCGTATCCGCGAGCAGTTCGAGAAAGAGCAGCCGTTTCGCGGCCTTAAAGTAGCCATTTCTCTTCATTTGGAAGCGAAAACCGCCTATCTGGCGAAAGTCGTTCAAGCGGGCGGAGCGGAAGTGACGATTACGGGAAGCAACCCGCTGTCCACGCAGGATGACGTTTGCGCGGCTCTGGCCGAAGACGGCATCACCGTGTTCGCCAAGTATAATCCCGACCCGCAGGAATACAAAGAGCTCATGATCAAAGCGCTCGAAACGAAGCCGGATCTGATTATTGACGACGGCGGCGATCTGGTAACTATTCTTCACTCGGAGCGCAGAGACTTGCTGGCAGGCGTGCGCGGCGGATCGGAAGAAACGACGACCGGCATTCTGCGCCTGAAGGCGCTTGACAAGGAAGGCCGTCTGGAGTTCCCGATGGTGGCCGTAAACGATGCGTTCTGCAAGTATTTGTTCGACAACCGCTACGGAACCGGACAATCCGTATTCGACGGAATCAACCGTACGACCAACCTGGTGGTCGCCGGCAAAACCGTTGTCGTGGTCGGCTACGGCTGGTGCGGCAAAGGCGTTGCGATGCGTGCCAAAGGTCTGGGCGCTCAAGTCGTCGTTACGGAGATCGACGCGATTAAAGCGGTCGAGGCTTACATGGACGGATTTACCGTTCTTCCGATGTCCGAAGCGGCTAAAATCGGCGATTATTTCGTGACGGTGACGGGCAACCGCGACGTGATCCGCGGCGAGCATTTCGAAGTGATGAAGGACGGCGCGATTTTGTCCAATGCGGGGCACTTCGATGTGGAGGTCAACAAACCCGAACTGGCAGCCCAGTCTTCTTCCGTGCGTACGGTACGCCGTAACATCGAAGAATACCAGCTGAAAGACGGACGTAAGATTTATCTCCTGGCGGAAGGACGTCTGGTTAACCTGGCGGCGGGAGACGGCCATCCGGCGGAGATTATGGATATGACCTTCGCGCTTCAAGCGTTGTCGCTCAAGTACGTGAACGACCGTTACGAAGAGATCGGTAAAACCGTCGTGAATGTTCCTTATGAGCTTGATGAGCAGGTAGCGCGTTACAAGCTGGAGTCGCTCGGCATTTCCATCGACCGGCTTTCCGAGGAGCAGAAGGCTTATCTGCAAAGCTGGCAAGAGCATTAATCTATTGAATGGTTAGAAATCGCTTCTTGTTTCCGGTGTATAACCGGAAGCGGGAGGCGTTTTTTATTGGCTGTATTTGCGGCCGCAGATGGCTGCAAGGAGCGGGAAATTTCCCGAACGGATTTGCAACTTCCCCGATAAGGATGCGTCAAAAAGAATGAATAGAAAAATATGGAATAACCATAGGGGGGTCTTATGAAACACAACCATCCGGTAAGGGGAAGGAAGCAGGAAAGGGACGGAGACGGCAAACGGGACAGCTTTAGAATAGCAAGGCAGGGATTGATCGTCGCGCTGCTTATAGGTGCAAGCTTGACGGGTTGCAGCGCTGCCGATAAGGGAACTTCAACGGCCGATCAGAAATCGGGGGTCGCTGCAAATACTTCCGCGAATACGGAAATGATGAAGAAAGAAGGCGCGGACAAGCAAGCCGATGGAAATAGTGCCTCCCCGGCACCTGCCGCCGTTAATCCGTCCGCAACTCCGGCGGCCGCAGACGGATTTGACCGCAAGGTGATCTACAAGGGGAATCTCGCAGCCGAAGTGGAGGACTACGCCAAAGCGCAGAAGGCACTGCGTGAGCTGGTTACAGCGAGCGGCGCGTATATCCTGCAGTTTACCGAAGACAACACCGCCTCCGAAATTGGGGGCACGTTTACGATCAAAGTCGCAGCGGGAGGTTTTCCTTCGCTTCTCGACGGCATCGAGAAAATCAGCCCCACCCGGCAAAGAAATATAACGGGTCAGGACGTGACGGAGGAGTACGTGGACCTGACTTCCCGGCTTAAAGCGAAGGAGGTCGTGGAAGCCAGGCTGCTGGCGTTTATGGAGAAGGCGACGAAGTCCGACGAGTTGCTCGCTTTTTCCGCGGAGCTTGGCAAAGTCCAGGAAGAGATTGAACGGATCAAAGGCCGGATGCGTTTTCTGGATCAAAATGTAGAATATTCGACTGTAGAACTGAAGCTGTATCAACCGAAGGAAGGGGCTCTTCTAAAAGGGGCCGGAACGCCTTTCGGCAAGCAGATTGGAAGTACATTTACCAAAAGCGTGGACTTTATGGTTATGATTTTTAAAGGCCTTGTCATTTTTATAACGGCTTTGATTCCTGGCGCTGCTATCGTTCTGGTCATTGGGCTGCCCATTTATTTTTTCCTCCGGTCGAGAAACAAGCGCCGAATCAGGCAAGCGGAAGCACAGAAGCCGGCGCAAGCCTCCGATGATCAGCCGCTTGAGGACAATGCGGCCCCGGTGCCGCAAGCCGAACAACAAGATCCGGAAAAAGAGAAATAATCAAATTATCCACAGTCTGGTGCTCTGCGCCGGACTTTTTTTATTTTTTAGCCGACTTATCCACAAAATGAGAAAAATTAATTTTAACGATTTATGCTTAATAGAAGGATTTTGCGTGTAAATGAAGAAGTAAACATACTGAAGTGGAGAAAAGTGGTGCAAAGTGGGGCGAAAGGGGCGAGGGTCAATGTTTATGGGAGAATACCAGCATAACATTGACGAGAAGGGCCGGCTTATTATTCCGGCTAAGTTTCGCGAAGCCCTCGGATTATCCTTTGTCGTCACCCGCGGTTTGGACCAATGTTTGTTTGTGTACCCTAAGTCTGAGTGGAGCGTTCTGGAACAGAAGCTGAAAGCACTGCCGCTTATGAAAGCCGATGCGCGCGCTTTTACGCGTTTTTTCTTTTCCGGGGCCACGGAAAGCGAGCTGGACAAGCAGGGAAGGGTCAATATTCCGAACAACCTGGTGGAGCATGCCAAACTCGAGAAAGACTGCGTTGTGCTCGGCGTTTCCAATCGAGTCGAGATTTGGAGCAAGTCGGTTTGGGAAAGCTATTTTGAGCAGTCGGAACAGTCTTTTAACGAAATTGCCGAGAAGCTGGTTGATTTCGATTTTGACTTATAACATCACGAGTAAGCTCTGCGAGTTACTTAGGGAGGGAAATGGGTTTGTTTCATCACATCACCGTTTTAAAAGAAGAAGCAGTTGACGGTCTACACATACAACCTGACGGCGTATACGTGGATTGTACGCTGGGAGGGGCGGGACACAGTTCCTTAATCGCCTCCAGACTGGGTCCGGAAGGACTTCTGATAGCCCTGGATCAGGACGATGCGGCGCTTGCGAACGCCGAACACATACTCGCGCCCTACCGGGACCGAGTCAAAATTGTCAAAACGAACTTTCGACGAATTGAAGAAGTGCTCCGGGATGAGCCGAGAGCGTTCCGAGACGGGGCCCCGCAGGTAAACGGAATTTTGTTTGACCTTGGAGTTTCCTCGCCTCAGCTCGATGAGGCGGAACGAGGATTCAGCTACCACCAGGAAGCCGAATTGGATATGCGCATGGACCGCAGTACGGAGCTTACCGCCAAAATCATCGTGAACGAGTGGCCGGAAGCCGAAATCGCCCGCATCTTGTTCGTATACGGGGAGGAGAAATTTTCCCGCCGTATAGCAGGCGCTATCGTAAGAGCCAGGGCGGACGGCCCGATCGAAACGACAAGTCAACTGGTCGAGCTGATTAAGGAAGGCATCCCCGCAGCCGCGCGGAGAACAGGCGGACATCCCGCCAAAAGAAGCTTCCAGGCTTTGCGGATTGCCGTTAACGACGAACTCGGGGCTTTCGAGGACGCGCTGCATCAATCGGTGCGGTGCCTGGCTCCGGGCGGGCGGATTTCCGTCATCACGTTCCATTCGCTAGAGGATCGTATATGCAAACAAATTTTTAGCAGCTATGTGGGACGGTGCACCTGCCCTCCGGATTTCCCCATGTGCGTATGCGGAAACACCGGTGTGGTGAAGCTTGTGAACCGAAAGCCGATTACAGCAGGTTCTGCTGAACTCGAACACAATACCAGAGCCAGATCAGCCAAATTACGAATCGCAGAAAAGCTGTAATCAGGAGGAACTTATGCCCGGATATATCCAAGGAAATTTAGCCGAAAAGTCGACAGCAACCAGTCAACGCGTGACCGTTCGGGAAACGAAGAAAGTGATTGTCAAAAACAAGCCGCTGCCTGTCGGAGAGAAGCTCATGTATTTGCTTTTGGTTATAGTCTGCGTGCTCGTTGCGACCGGAATCGTATGGCGCTACACAACCATCTATCAGATCAACAGCGAGATTAAGACGACCAAGACCGAGATTACAACGCTCAAAGCGGAAAACGATGCCAACCAGCAGGAAGTTCAGAAGCTGAAAGACCCGGAAAGACTCGAAGCCATCGCGAAGGAAAAAGGGCTTAAGCCTGCCGGCGACGATCAGGTCAGACAAGTGACGCCTGGTTCGGGTAAAGCCTCCATAGATAAGAAAAGTTCCGTCGCGGCGGGTCGCTAGCGGGCAGGCAATTTCGATTTGAGGTGGGGACGTACATGGTTAAGAAAATGAAAATGCGCTCACTACTAATTGGAGGGTTTTTTACCCTTCTTTTTATTGTTTTTTTAGGCCGGATTTTAT
The DNA here is from genome assembly GCF_058269095.1 of Paenibacillus sp. JNUCC 35. Classification (NCBI taxonomy): domain Bacteria; kingdom Bacillati; phylum Bacillota; class Bacilli; order Caryophanales; family Paenibacillaceae; genus Paenibacillus; species Paenibacillus sp. JNUCC 35. The sequence goes on from NZ_CM177771.1 coordinate 1,972,819, forward strand.
GGATCCAGGGAGTCAGCGCCAGCAAGCTTCTTAGTGAAGCGGAGAAAAGGTGGGAAACCGACCGGGTCGTGCCGGCCGAGAGGGGCAAGATTCTCGACCGGGAAGGCCGGATTCTGGCGGAAGAGGTTCCGGCCTACTCGGTTTCGCTGAATCCGAAAGTGATCTATCAGACAGGGCTTGCGGACGATATTACGGCCGGGCTGACGGAGATTCTAAAAGACAACTCGGATTCTCCAAACCTGTCCGATAAAATCAAAGGCCTGGCTACGAAGAAAAGAGCGGTAGATCCTGCGGCTGCCCAGTCAAATGCAGCCAATGCAGCCGAGGACGATAAGAAAGACAACAAAAAAGACGCGAAAAAAGAGCCGAAGCCCGAGGACGCCTATCTGGTCAATGTCGAATTGAACAACGAAGGCAAAAACATCGACAAGGCGAAAGCCGATCAGGTGCAGCAGCTCGTTAAGAAACTCCAGCAGCAATTGAACGATAAAGATAAAAAGAAATACGGTACTCAGGCCGATGTGGGCATTTATCTTACGACCGGGAAGAAGCGTTATTACCCGGGCAATTCTTTGGCCGCGCATATTCTTGGGTATACAAACCGTGAAGGCAAGGCGAGCATGGGCATCGAGGCGCAGCTGGACGAACAGCTCAAAGGAACGCCGGGCTCGCTCAGCTATAACAGCGACAAAAACGGTGTCGAGCTCGTTCAAAGCAAATCCGTGTATGTGCCTCCCGTTAACGGAAATTACGTCAAGCTGACGATTGACAAAAATATTCAATATTATATGGAGAATGCCCTCTCCAAAGTTATGGATCAATGGCACCCGAAAAGCCTGATGGCGATTGCGGCCGATCCGAAAACGATGGAAATTTTGGGGATGGCCAGCTACCCGAATTACAACCCGAATGAATTTTGGAAGGGCGGGGACCAGACCAATCACAACGTCCAGTCCCAGTACGAGCCGGGTTCCACGTTTAAGCTGGTTACGCTGGCGGCTGCGGTGGAGGAGGGGGTTTTTAATCCCGGGGCAACTTTTAAATCGGGTTCCGTCCAAGTTCCCGGTCGAAAACCGGTTTATGATCATAACAGAATCGGATGGGGGCCTATTTCGTACTTAGATGGACTGAAAAGATCCAGTAACGTGGCTTTTGTCAACTTGGGTTATAAAATGCTCGGTGTCGAGCGTTTGAAGGATTATATCGACCGGTTCGGTTTCGGTAAAAAGACAGGCATTGATTTGTACGGCGAGGTTGCCGGACAGACGAATCTTGCCTACGAGGTCGACTATGCGGCGGCTACGTATGGACAAGCATTGACGGCAACGGCCATTCAGGAAGCGGCCGCGTACGGAGCGATCGCAAACGGCGGCAAGCTGATGTGGCCGCATGTCGTGAAGGAAATCATTGACCCGAAGACCCAGCAGCCTATTCAGAAAATAGAACCTAAAGTCGTCGGACAGCCGGTTAGCGCCGCGACGGCCAAAAAAGTCGGCGAATATCTGGAGCAGGTCGTAGCGGATCAAGTGAAGGGGACCGGTAAAGACGCCTACATCGAAGGCTACCGGATCGCGGGCAAAACCGGTACCGCCAACAAAGTCGTGCCGGGACAAAAAGGATATGCCGCCAACAAGTGGGTCATTTCTTTTGCCGGTTTTGCGCCGGTGGAAGATCCGCAGTTCGTTCTCATTATCATCGCCGACGAGCCTGAGCTGGGAAATAACTACCTGCTCGGCCACTATGTGGCGGCTCCGGCTTTCAAAGAAATCATGCAGAACTCCCTTCGTTACCTGCGCATCCCGTCCAGCAAGCAGCAGACTGAGGTCACGCCGGTTCAGACGTCCACGCAGAAAGCCGTGGATTTCGGCAACATGACGGCGGCTCAGGCAAAAGCTGCGGCGGAACGCGCCGGAGTGGACATTGAAACCGTAGGCCAGGGCGCCAAGGTGGTAGCCCAGTATCCGAAAGCCGGCACCGAGATCGGCCCTTACCAGCGGGTATACCTTGCGATGCAGGCTCCCGCGGAGATCGCGGTACCGGATATGAAAGGCAAGGCGCTGCGGGACGCGCTCGAGCTTTGTACGCTGCTCGGCATCCGCACCGCGAGTACCGGCGAAGGCTACGTCGTCTCCCAGGCTTTGCAGGGCGAAGGAAGCGGCCGCGTGCTTACGCTGCAGCTCCAGCCTCTGGGAGGAGAAATCTTAACGCCGCCGGAAGAGAAGCAGGCTGTCCCGGAAAAGTCCGAATAAGTCGGACGTGCCTGTTCTATCCCCTGCTTGTTCGGAATAGTCATGAGAAGAACGGTCATGACTTGTCTGGAAGGGGAGCGAATCCATGCGAGTGTCCAGCTTTACCGTGCGGCGCCGGTTGTTTGCCGCACTCATTTTGGGAACGGTCTTGTTCGCCGCTCTGATCATCCGGCTGGCGTATGTGCAGCTTTGGCTCGGCCCGGGTTTATCGGCCAAAGCGGAGGACTCTTGGCGGCGGGAGATTCCTTTTATGGCCAACCGCGGCGAGATATGGGACCGCAACGGAGAGAAACTGGCGTATAACATCAGCACGCCGTCCATAATGGCCATTCCGGTCCAGCTTAAAGATCCGAATGCAACGGCGGCGAAGCTTGCGGAAGTTTTGCAGGCGCCCGTCGATTCGATTTACAAGCAGATTACGAAGCGGGAACGCATTAACGAGATCAAGCCCGCCGGACGGAAAATTACGCTGGAGAAGGCGCAGGAGATTAAAGCCCTGAACCTGCCCGGTATCGTGGTAGCCGGCGATAACCGCCGCTATTATCCGTTCGGCAGCCTCGCGGCGCATATTCTCGGTTTCACGGGAACGTACAACCAGGGGCTTACGGGTGTGGAGAGCAAGTATGACAAGCTGCTCACCGGCATCAAAGGCAATGTCTCTTATCTGGCAGATGCTGCCAATCGCAAAATGCCGGGTTCCACCGAACAGTATAGTGAGCCGAAAGACGGTCTGAACCTGCAACTGACGATCGACCAGCACTTGCAGGCGGTGCTTGAACGGGAGCTGGACCAGGCGATGGTGAAATACCAGCCGAAGCACGCCATCGCTATTATGATGGACCCGAACAATGGGGAAATTCTCGCCATGGGAAGCCGGCCGACTTATGAGCCCGGCAATTTTGGGAAATACCCGGTGGAGACGTATAACCGGAATCTTCCGATCTGGATGACGTACGAGCCCGGCTCAACGTTCAAGATCATTACGCTGGCCGCCGCGCTGGAAGAGAAGAAAGTCGATTTGAAAAACGAAAGATTCCATGATCCGGGAGCTATCGAAGTCGGCGGAGCGAGGCTGCGCTGCTGGAAGCGCGGCGGGCACGGGAGCGAGTCGTTTCTGGAAGTCGTGGAAAACTCCTGCAATCCCGGTTTTGTCGTTCTGGGACAGCGCCTGGGCAAGGAAACCCTTTTCGACTATATCAAGCGTTTCGGCTTCGGAAGAAAAACCGGAATCGACCTCGGCGGAGAAGAGAACGGAATTATGTTCAAACCTTCGCAAGTGGGTCCGGTCGAGCTTGCGACGACCGCTTTCGGACAGGGGGTATCCGTTACGCCGATTCAGCAGATCACAGCCGTTTCGGCGGCGATTAACGGGGGTAAGTTATTCAAGCCGCATGTCGCTAAATCATGGATAGAGCCCGAAACGGGGCGTGTGATCGAAACGGTCAAACCGGAGCTGGTGGATACGGTAATCTCGGAAGCGACGTCGAAGCAAGTCCGCGAGGCGCTGGAAAGCGTCGTGGCGAAAGGGACCGGCGGCAATGCGTTCATTGACGGCTACCGGGTCGGGGGCAAGACGGGGACCGCCCAGAAAGTCGTAAACGGCCGTTATTCGCCGAACGAACACATCGTATCCTTTATCGGATTCGCTCCGGCCGACAATCCCAAGGTGGTTGTCTATGCAGCGGTCGATGATCCCCAGGGCATTCAGTTCGGGGGATTGATTGCCGCTCCGCTTGTCAAGAACATCATGCAGGATGCGCTCCGGTACATGAAGGTGGAACCGGACAAAAACCAGTTGACCAAAAAATATAAATATGGCGAAACGCCGGTTGTAGAAGTGCCCGATCTGGTGGGAGCCACCGTTCAGGATATCTACGAAGACCTGAACTCCGACTTCCTGATTGCCAAGTCCGGCACGGGAAATACGGTGATCAGCCAGGCGCCGAAGCCGGGGACGAGAGTAGACCGGGGTTCAACAATTCGTGTATACTTATCTAATCCGCCGGAAGGCGCTATGGACAAAAAAGAGGGGCGCTGATTGTTTCGGCGCTTCTTTCTTGTCAGGCTTTTGTCCATACTGATAGAAAGAACACATAGAATAGCAAATGAAACGTGCCAATGGTGGGAGGCGATTTGACATGGAGCTGAAGGAATTGGCTTCTCAGCTTTTAATTTGTCAACTCATAGGTGAAGAGACAACAGAAATATCAGGCATCGCTACCGATTCCCGTCAAGTACGCCCCGGTGATTTATTCGTCTGTGTGCCCGGATTCGTGTCCGACGGCCACGACTTTGCTCCGAAAGCGATAGAGCTCGGGGCGGCAGCGCTTGTGACGGAACGGAAACTGGAGCTTGATGTTCCGCAGTTGATCGTAAAGGACGCCAGATACGCGATGTCGGTTTTATCGGCTTGCGTTTACGGATTCCCGAGCCGGAAGATGAAAGTGATCGGCATTACGGGGACGAACGGCAAAACGACGACAAGTTTTCTGGTCGAACATATTTTACGTGACCAGGGCTTCCGGACGGGGCTCATGGGCACGATTTCCGCCAAGATCGGTTCGGAGTTTATTCCTATGGAACGCACGACGATGGAAGCCTCAGATCTGCAGAGGACTTTCCGGCTTATGGCGGACGAAGGAACCGACTATTGTGTCATGGAAGTGTCTTCCCATGCGCTTGATCTGGGCCGGGTCAAAGGAGTCCGTTTCCGCGGAGGCGTTTTTACAAACCTGACGCAGGATCATCTGGATTATCACGAAACGATGGATAAATACGAGGCAGCCAAAGGACTTCTGTTCTCACGCATGGGGAACGAGTTTACAGGGGATGCCGGAGATAAACAGTATGCGGTTTTAAACGCGGATGACCCTTCGGCGGAGCGTCTGGCCAAATTGACCTCGGCGGAAGTCATTACATACGGAGTTACCCGGGATTGCGACGTCAAAGCGACCAACATACGCATTACGGCCAAAGGGACGGAATTCGACGTGGTTTCCTTTGCGGGAACGGAGCCGATGCGCATGAAGCTCGTAGGTTTGTTTAACGTTTATAATGCGCTGGCAGCCATTTCCGTATCCCTTGCCGAAGGGCTTTCTCTGTCCCGAATCCGGGAAAGCCTCGGCAGCATGCCGGGAGTGGACGGCCGCATGGAGATTGTCGATGAAGGCCAGGAATTTCTCGTCCTGGTGGATTACGCCCATACGCCGGACGGTCTCCGGAACGCGCTCGGTTCGATACGCGAATTTGCGCAGGGCCGGATCAAATGCGTGTTCGGATGCGGGGGAGACCGCGACCGGACGAAGCGTCCTCTCATGGGGAAAGTGACAGGGGAGCTGAGCGACGATGTGTACGTGACCTCGGACAATCCACGGACGGAAGATCCCGGCGCGATCCTGCTCGACATCGTTCCCGGGCTGGTCGAAGCGGGCGTCGACGAGAGCCGTTATAAGCTTCTTGTCGACAGACCGGAAGCGATCCAAAAGGCTATTGAAGAGGCAGGCCCTCAGGATGTAGTATTGATAGCGGGAAAAGGACATGAAACCTACCAGGATATCGCCGGAGTCAAGCACGATTTCGATGACAGGCTGATAGCCCGTGCCGCATTAAGGAGGTTACAGTCATGAGAAAACTTCCATTAACGACTATAGCCGAGCTGGCCGGTGCGAAGCTGCTGATGCCGCCGGGATCGGATAACGGCGCCGACGGAATCGTGATTGACGCGGTATCCACGGATACGCGTACGATCGCGCCCGGAAGCTTGTTCGTTCCTCTCGTCGGAGAACGCTTTGACGGGCACGAGTTCGCGCCGGATGCCGCCGCCAAAGGCGCTTCGGCCGCTTTGTGGCTGGAAAGCCGGCAGGAAGGCCGTCCGGAAGGACTGCCGCTTCTACTGGTCGACGATACGCTGACCGCCCTGCAGAAGCTTGCGCACGCGTACCGGAAATCATTGAACGTTAAAGTGGTCGGCATTACGGGCAGCAACGGGAAAACGACCACGAAGGATATGATGGGGGCCGTTCTCGGCACGGTATACAACGTACACAGAACTAAAGGCAACTTGAACAATCACATCGGTCTTCCGCTTACGCTGCTCCAGCTAGACGATACGACGGAAGTGGCCGTGGTCGAAATGGGGATGAGCGGCCGTTGGGAAATCGAGCTGCTCTCCGAGATTGCGGAGCCGGATATCGCGGTCATTACGATGATCGGTGACGCTCATCTGCTGCAGCTCGGCTCCCGCGAAGAGATTGCCCGCGCCAAGACGGAAATTCTCAGCGGTCTGAAAGACGGCGGCACCTACGTGTTCCACGGGGATGAGCCGCTGCTGCCGCTTGTGCTTCCGGAAATGAAGCAGCCGGCCCGTTTGAGCCAGATCCGCTTCGGGCGCGGTCATACGAACGATTTGTACCCCACTTTTATCCGAATGGACGGGGAAGGCACCCATTTTTCGATCAACCCGAGCGGTTCGGAAAGTGACAAGGATGCGCAGAAGTACTACATCCCGCTTCTTGGCGAGCACAATGTCGACAACGCTTTGGCGGCTATCGCAGTAGGCACCGCGCTGGGAGTTCCCGATGCGGACATACGCAGAGGACTGGCCGGCATGCAGATGACCGGCATGAGAATTGAGAAGCGTCTGACCCCTGGTGGGGTGACCGTGCTCAACGACGCTTACAACGCTTCGCCAAGCTCCATGAAAGCCTCCATCCGGCTCGTCGAGCAGTTGGAGGGATATCCGCGCAAATATGTGGTCCTTGCCGACATGCTGGAGCTGGGCGAGGATGAAATCCGGTATCACCGGGAAATCGGCTCCCTTCTGTCGCCGGACGCTTTGACGGGCGTATATGCCTACGGGCCGCTCGGCAGACAGATCGCGGAAGCAGCCGGGGAGTCGTTCGGTCCGGAACGCGTCCGCTGGTTCGAGGACAAAGCGGAATTAACCGCAGCGCTCCACGCTGCATTGAAATCGGGGGATCTCGTTCTGATCAAAGGGTCCCGGGGGATGAAGCTGGAGGAAGTGGCGGAGGAGCTCTTGGCAAAATAGGCGCTAGCGCCGCAACCTGGCGGCGTCTGCCGCCGTCAGAGAAGCATAAGAGCAAACTCATCCGGCTTGGACGGTAGCTGCTGAATCGGCAGGCTTAACCCGCTTGCCGTGTCTATACCCGAATCGAAACACGGAGCAGCTTTCCGGCAGGAGAGCTTGTAGGAGGATATCAAACGTGGAGTTAAAAGTGATCTTATTCACGATGGGAGTCGCATTTCTGCTCGCTCTTATCATGGGCCCTCTGTTCATTCCGCTACTTCGGAGACTGAAGTTCGGACAGACCATCCGTACGGAAGGCCCGCAAAGCCATCAGAAAAAACAAGGGACGCCGACCATGGGCGGCATTATCATATTGATCGCGCTCGCGATTGCGGCGCTCCGGTTTGCCGACAGCAATACCGAGCTTTGGATTCTGCTGATCGCGTCGCTCGGATACGGGCTCGTCGGTTTTCTCGATGACTATATCAAAATTGTGTTCAAGCGCTCTCTCGGCCTCACAGCCAAGCAGAAGCTTATCGGCCAACTGGTCGTATCCGCCGTAGTCTGCGTGCTGCTTGTTACGTCCAATCACAGCACGACTTTGTTCGTGCCGGTGCTGGATATTTCCTTTGATACAGGCTGGCTGTATTTCCCGCTGATGACGATTCTGATGCTTGGCGCATCCAACGCGGTTAACTTTACGGACGGCCTTGACGGTCTGCTTGCAGGCACGAGCGCGATCGCGTTCGGCGCTTTTACGATCATCGCGATGAACAATACTCAACCGGAAGCGGCTATCTTTTCGGCAGCTATGGTGGGTGGCGTTCTCGGATTTCTTGTGTTCAATGCGCATCCGGCGAAAGTATTCATGGGCGATACCGGCTCGCTGGGAATCGGCGGAGGTCTGGTAGCCGTGGCGATCATGACCAAAGCGGAGCTCCTGCTTGCGGTGATCGGCGGCGTTTTTCTGATTGAGATCTTATCGGTTGTCATCCAGGTTATTTCGTTTAAAACAACAGGCAAACGCGTCTTTAGAATGAGCCCGATTCACCATCACTTTGAACTGGTCGGCTGGTCCGAGTGGCGGGTTGTCACCACTTTCTGGGCAGCGGGTCTTGTTTTGGCGGCACTGGGACTATACATGAATGAGGTGTTGTAGCAAATGAAGCATCCGAGTGAGTACCGGGGTAAGAAAGTGGTCGTACTCGGCCTGGCCCGCAGCGGGGTTGCGGCGGCCAAGTTTTTTCATGAAATGGGAGCGGACGTAACGGTCAATGACCGGAAAACGCGTGAAACGAGTCCCGAGGCCGACGAATTGGAAGCCTTGGGAATTTCTGTTGTCTGCGGGGGGCACCCGCCTGAACTTGTGGGAGAAGACACGGCTCTGATCGTCAAAAATCCCGGCATCCCATACGGGGCGTCGCCGGTCGTCCAGGCTGCGGAGCGCGGAATCGAAGTGGTGACGGAAGTGGAAGTGGCGTACCATATCTGTGCGGCTCCGATGATCGGGATTACGGGAAGCAACGGCAAAACCACGACGACGACGCTCATCGGCCTGATGCTCGAAGCGGGCAAGCTGAACCCGATCGTTGCGGGCAACATCGGCCGGGCTTTGACGGAGGCGGCGGCGGAAGCGAAGCCGTCCGATTGGATGGTCGTAGAGCTGAGCAGCTTTCAGCTTAAAGGCACGAGGGAGTTCAGGCCGAAAATCGCCTGCCTGCTCAACGTGTACGAAACTCATCTGGATTATCACGGCTCCATGGAAGACTATGTGGCCTCGAAAGCCAAGCTGTTTGCGAATCAGAAGCAGGATGATATTGCGGTGCTGAACGCCGATGTCGAGGTATGCAGAAAGCTGGCCGGTGAAGTATCTTCGGAAGTCCTTTTGTTTTCCAGGCAGCGGGAGCTGGACAAAGGGGTTTATCTCTCCGGGGACGGCGTGCTGACTTACCGGGATGCAGAGGGCGGTACACACCCGATTTTACCTGCCAAAGAGCTGGGCATTCGCGGTTCTCATAATATCGAGAACGCCCTTGCGGCATCCGCGGTCGCTCTGAGCGCAGGCGTGCCGGTCGAGGCGATCGCAGACGTCCTGCGGACATTCCGCGGCGTGGAACACCGTCTCGAACTCGTGGGAGAGTTCGGCGGCGTGGCTTATTACAACGATTCGAAAGCGACGAACCCCGCCGCCACGACGAAGTCTGTCGAAGCGTTCGAACGGAGTGTCATTCTGATCGCAGGCGGCTTGGACCGCGGTTCGGACTACAAAGAAATGCTTCCGCTGCTTGCTTCGCGCGTGAAAGCCGTCGTAACGCTCGGCGAGACGAGGGAGAAAATAAACCGCGTTGCCCGTGAAGCCGGATTGGCCGACATCGAAACGGTCGATACTGCTAACAGCACGGAAGCAATCGGTGAGGCCGTTCGGGCTGCGAGCAAGCTGGCAGGGAAAGGGGACATCGTTCTGCTCTCTCCGGCATGCGCCAGCTGGGATATGTTTGCTTCTTACGAGGAACGGGGACGCATGTTTAAGGAGTCCGTGCATAATCTGTAAGGAACGGGTAGTCAAGCCTCCTTCGTCCGCTTCGAGATTGCGGCAGCGTCAGTCAGCTTAGTTTTCAGGCTATAGGCACCCGATATTCTTATTCGTAAGAGGTGTCCCTATGGCTAAAGCGCGTTCCGCTCCGGATGTATGGATTCTGGTTTCGACACTGCTCATTTTGACGATCGGCGTAATTATGGTGTACAGTGCCAGCGGAGTGCTGGCCTTCCGTGAATTTGGCGACTGGTTTTATTATTTGAAAAGGCAGCTGCTTTTCGCGGTGCTCGGTATCGTGGCCATGTTTTTTACGATGAACACCGACTACTGGGTGTGGAAAAAGTACGCGAAGGTCGGCCTGCTCATTTGTTTCGGCCTTCTGCTGGCGGTTCTGATCCCGGGGATAGGCGTGGTTCGCGGCGGTGCCCGGAGCTGGCTCGGAATCGGGTCGTTCGGGATTCAGCCTTCCGAATTTATGAAAATCGGCATGATTGTTTTTCTGGCCAAGCTTTTGTCTGACAGGCAGTCCCAGATCACGCTGTTTACGAAGGGGCTGCTGCCTCCTCTGGGGCTCGTGGGACTGGCCTTCGGCTTGATCATGCTTCAGCCTGATCTTGGCACCGGAGCGGTCCTGGTCGGCGCCTCCCTGCTCGTGATCTATACGGCGGGGGCCCGCATTCTTCATTTATCCTATCTTGCCATGGCCGGCGTCGCAGGCTTCGTCGGCCTGATTATTGCCGCCCCATACCGGCTGCAGCGGATTACGGCCTTTATGGACCCGTGGTCCGACCCGCTGGGAGCGGGCTATCAGTCCATCCAGTCGCTTTATGCGATCGGACCGGGCGGGCTGGCCGGGCTGGGGCTCGGAATGAGCAGGCAGAAGTACAGCTATCTGCCCGAGCCCCAGACGGATTTTATCTTCTCGATCATCGCCGAGGAGCTCGGTTTTATCGGCGGTGCGGCCGTTCTAATCCTCTTCACGATTCTCGTATGGAGAGGCATGCGCACCGCTATTACAGCACCCGACACGTTCGGCAGCCTTGTTGCCGTCGGTATTGTGGGAATGATCGCCGTTCAGGTGATTATCAACATCGGCGTCGTGATCGGAATGTTTCCGGTTACGGGGATTACGCTTCCGCTTATAAGCGCCGGAGGCTCGTCCCTTACCCTGATGCTGACGTCGATCGGCGTGCTGCTCAACATATCCCGCTATTCGAGGTGAAACGAATGCGTATCGTATTCAGCGGGGGAGGAACCGGCGGTCATGTTTACCCGGCTTTGGCCATTGGGGAACAATGTCTGCAGGACCACCCCGATTCGAAATTTTTATACATCGGCACAAGCTCCGGCCTGGAGCGTGACATTGTCGCGCGTTCCGGGCTGGATATGCCTTTTGAAGCCGTAGAAATTACAGGGTTCCGGCGTAAGCTGGCGTCCCTGGACAATGTCAAAACCGTGCTGCGCTTTCTGCGCGGTGTGGGCCGTGCCAAAAGCCTTCTCCGGGAGTTCAAGCCTGACGCGGTGGTAGGCACGGGGGGGTATGTCTGCGGCCCGGTCCTGTATGCGGCCGCCAAGCTGGGCATTCCTACGCTCGTGCATGAGCAGAATGCCATCGCGGGACTTACGAACCGTTTTCTGAGCCGATACGTGTCGACGGTAGCCGTCAGCTTCCGGGGAACGGAAGGAATCTTCCCTCAGGCCAAAAAAGTCGTCTACACGGGCAATCCGCGCGCGACTTCTATGGTAAATGCGGACGCGGCCCGCGGGTTCTCCTCGCTCGGATTAACGCCGGACGCGAGACTCGTTGTCGTTGTGGGAGGGAGCCGGGGCGCCAAAGCCATTAACGAAGCGATGGTCGAACTGGCTCCGCTCGTACATGAACTGCCCGGTGTGCAGTTTGTATTCGGAACGGGCCAGCCCTATTTCGAATCAACCGCGCAGCGGATTCAGGAGGAGGCGGGTTCGGTTCCGGCTAATCTTCAAGTCCTTCCGTATATTCATAACATGCCGGAGGTTTTGGCGGCGTCCAAGCTTGTCGTGAACCGTGCCGGAGCGTCTACTATGGCGGAGATTACCGCCCTTGGAATTCCTTCCATCTTAATCCCTTCGCCAAACGTAACGAACAACCACCAGGAGCACAACGCCCGCTCTCTTTCCGACGAGGGCGGCTCCGTAACGCTGCTTGAGAAAGATTTAAGCGGCCGGGTTCTTTTCGATCAGATCGGCAAAATCATGGAAGATTCCGTCCGCTGGGAACATATGGCGAAACAGTCTGCAAAGATGGGCCAGCGGGATTCCGCCGCACTTGTCGTCCGGGAGCTGGAACGGATTGTATCCGCCGGACAACGGAGGCGCTAAAAGGCCGCAGGATCAAGCTTTTACAGGGAACTAGATGGGCCATTGTCACACTCTATCCGATTTAACATAAACTACACTATAACCGTGGCAGACACCTAAGGCAAAGCCGCCCGTACCGACTCCCGCTCTTGCCGGTAACGAATAACCGGGAACCGAAGAATGCCGGGAAAGGGGCTTTTCAACCTTGAGTTCTGTGAAGGAGGTTTTCCCATGCACCAGTTAATTACAGACTTGCAAGCGGCTCAGGTGGGTGAGATCCTGAAGAACGAGAAGCTGGCACCGCACACAACCTGGAAAATCGGCGGTCCTGCCGATCTGCTCGTTATTCCGCAGGATAAACAGAAGCTGGTTGAGACGATCCGGCTGCTCGGGCAGCACAAAGTTCCCTGGACTGTCGTCGGGCGCGGATCCAACCTGCTTGTGGGGGATAAGGGGATCCGGGGCGTTGTCATCAAATTAAGCCGGGCTCTGGAAACGCTGCGTTTCGACGGCAGCACCGTCTACGCGGGAGGAGCCTACTCGTTTATCAAATTATCCGTCATGACCGGCAAGGAAGGATTAACGGGGCTCGAATTTGCCGGAGGTATTCCGGGATCGGTGGGAGGCGCCGTTTACATGAACGCGGGGGCTCATGGTTCTGATGTGTCACGCATTCTTAAACAGGCTGAAGTGCTGCTGGACACAGGGGAATTGATCATCATGCAGAACAGCGACCTGCAGTATGCTTACCGGCATTCGGTGCTGCATACGCTGCTGGGCATCGTAACGGAAGCGGTCTTCGAACTGCAGCCGGGCGACCGGAAGGAGATCGCGGGCGCAATGGCGGCGTACAAGGACCGCCGGCTCAGAACGCAGCCGCTGCAGCTCGCCTGCGCAGGCAGCGTGTTCCGCAATCCGCCGGGCAATCATGCCGCCAAGCTGATCGAAGAAGCAGGCCTGAAAGGCACGCGGGTAGGCGGGGCGGAGATTTCTCCGCTGCATGCCAATTTCATTGTGAATACCGGAAATGCATCGGCCGAGGATGTTCTGGCCCTCATTGCTTTGGCGCAGAAGACTGTACGGGAGAAATCCGGTGTGGAGCTGCAGCCTGAGGTACTGGTGGTGGGCGAGAGGTAATTCGGAGGTGAGACATTGGAGAAGTTGGTAATCGAAGGTGGCATTCCCCTCTCGGGAGCCGTTCGGATCCAAGGTGCCAAAAATGCGGCGCTTCCTATTCTTGCAGCCAGCATAATGGCGTCTGGAACCCACACGCTGCGCAATGTCCCGAAGCTGCTCGACATTGAAGTGATGCTCGGCATACTCCGTTCCCTGGGGTGCAGCGCCGAGCACAAAGAGGACGCGGTTGTGCTGGACACAACCGGTTTGAACAGCACGCACGTTCCGGAAGAACTGATGAAGCAGATGCGTTCGTCTATTTTTCTGATGGGTCCGCTGCTTTCGCGCTTCGGAACCGTCCAGGTCTATCAGCCCGGCGGCTGTGCGATCGGTGAACGCAAGATCGATCTGCATCTGAGAGGGCTGCAGGCGCTCGGAGTTACGATCGAGGAAACCGGCAGTACGATTATTTGCACCGCCGAGGACCTGAAGGGCGCCGATATAACGCTGGATTTTCCAAGCGTGGGGGCCACCGAGAACATCATGATGGCTGCCGTTCTAGCCGACGGGATCACAACCATCTCCAACGCCGCACGGGAGCCTGAAATCCAGGACCTCCAAAACTTCCTGAACGCGATGGGAGCGGACATAATCGGAGCGGGGACCGATACTATCACTATACGTGGCGTCCGCTCTTTACATGCCTGCACGTACCGGATCATTCCGGACCGTATCGTTGCCGGTACCTTTATGGTGGCGGCGGCCGCAACGAAGGGCAGCGTAACGCTGGAAGGAGTGTGTCCCCAGCATCTGAATGCCGCCATTCATGTGCTGAGACGTGCAGGTGTTCAAATTACGGTGCACGATGATATAATAAATGTGCACGCTCCAACAAGACCGCGGGCGGTCGAGCGTATCGTTACTGCACCTCATCCGTCTTTTCCGACAGACTTGCAGTCGCAAGTTATGGTGCTCCTTTCCCTAGCAGATGGAATCAGTATAATGAAAGAAACCATTTTTGAGAGCAGATTCAAGCATGTGGATGAACTCACCCGGATGGGAGCGGACATTCGCGTGGATTTCAACTCGGCATTTATACGCGGTGTACCGAGGCTCTACGGGGCTACGGTCGAGGCTACCGATCTCCGTGCCGGCGCTGCGCTTGTCATAGCGGGGCTGGCCGCTCACGGCACTACCGTCGTGGAACAAATCCACCATGTCGACAGAGGGTACGACCGGATTGAAGAAATGCTCACCCGGCTGGGTGCGCGCATTCGCCGGCAGGCTCCCGTACCGGATCAAGCGCCGGTCACCGGTGAATAATGCAGTGCCTCTAGTCCCTTCCTGCTTACAGGAGGGGATAAGAGGGTTTTACACGTTCACAAGGTTATGCACAAGGAAGCGGGGGTGTCAGGCTTGCCAGAAGAGAATAAAGTTCCGGTGCTGCCGAACCCTAAACCGAGAAGGACGCGCACCAACCGGAAGCTGCTTACGCTTTTGTTCCTGTTTTTCGTAACGATTCTCGCCGTTCTCTTTTTTCGCTCGTCCTTGAGCCGGATCAGTGAAATCAAGATCGAAGGCAACGAACTGCTTTCTTCCGAAGAAATCGGACAAGCCGCTGCCGTGCGGAAGGGCGATCATTTTTTTGCGGCCCGTTCGGAAAGCGTACGCGAGAGGGTTGCGGCCCTCCGTATGGTTCAGTCCGTTGATGTTTCCAAGCATTTTCCGGGACAAATCAGCATCGTGGTGCACGAGTATCCGCGCGTTGCGTTCCAGTTCGGGGCGGACGGCGTGAAGCAGGCGGTGCTTGCCGACGGTTCCACCGTTCCCGTTGTCAAAGAGGACATGCCGGTGGACAAACCCATTTTGACCGGATGGAAAGAGAGCGATCCCAACCGCATCGCTCTTTGCAAAGCGTTGGCAGCCATTCCGGCCGGGTATTTATCGGACATTTCGGAGATACGCCCGGACCCGTCGGAAGCCTACAAGGACAAGATCAAGATGTATACCCGCACCAAGTTCGAAGTCGTGACGACAGTCGGTTATCTGCCGAACAAAATTATGAATTTGTCCGCTTACATCACGAGCATGCAGGGAAGCGAAGTGAATTCCGGCGTGCTGGTGCTGCTGGAAACAGACGATCATTTGCCGCTGGATACGAGTGCCGCCGGAAACAAAGGCAAAGCCGGCACCGCCTCAACCAAAAAGCCCGATCCCACTCCGAAACCGGACGGCAGTGTGAAACCGACTTCCACTCCCAAAAAGGATACCACCCGCAAGTCCGATACGGGCGGTAAGGAAGGCAAAACGGACACACAAGGTACAACGAAGGGATCGCCTGCTCCTAACTAGGAGGGAATTCCGCCGGACAGGCCTCTTTATTTAAAGGAAGGGATTGGTAAGAGGCGCCCTTGCGCCCTGTAATCTATGAGACTTTCAAGGGAGGAATCGATAGGGGAGCTGCGAGCTTTTCGAATGGCCGAAAGGCTGGATGAAAGGCGCTTGATTCATGAATTTTTCAGGGTTTTCTCAGGAAAATATTACTATCGGCCCTATTAAATTAGTGTTAGAATTGATTTTATGGTATTCTATTTTTACCGGTTTAGGACCAAAAAAAGAGAAAATACAGCGTTCACAAAAAAAATACGGAAATAAAGAGGGAAACCAGCCGTCATGTTGAATAAGTAGAAAGCAGACGGGCTGTGCCCTGATTTCATTTAACAGGAGGTGCCAAAGCTTGAGCAACAATGACATCATTGTTAGTTTAGACATCGGTACATCCAAAGTTCGTGCTATTATTGGGGAAGTCGTAAACGGAACCATTAATATAATAGGGGTAGGATCAGCCGACTCGGAAGGCATCCGCAAAGGTGCCATCGTTGATATCGACCAGACCGTTCAATCGATCCGATCCGCGATCGATCATGCCGAACGTATGGTGGGCATACAAATTTCTGATGTTTACGTCGGGATTACGGGAAACCACATCGCGCTTCAGGACAGCCACGGTGTTGTGGCCGTATCCAATGAAGACCGCGAAATCGGCGAAGAAGACATCGAACGGGTTATACAAGCGGCTAGAGTCATAGCGCTGCCTCCTGAGCGCGAAATTATCGGAGTAGTACCTAACCAATACTTAGTGGACGGCCAGGAAGGCATACACGAACCAAGAGGAATGATCGGGGTCAGACTTGAAGTCGAATCCACGATTATTACCGGAGCCAAAACAGGCATACATAACCTGCTTCGCGTTGTTGAGAAATCCGGACTTAAGGTGGCAGGACTCATATTGATGTCTCTGGCTTCCGGACAGCTTGCGCTTTCCAAGGATGAGAAGTCGATAGGAACCGTATTGGTCGATATCGGAGCAGGTTCGACAACGATTGCCGTTTTCGATCAAGGCAATCTTGTCGCAACATCCACGCTGCCTATCGGCGGCGATTTCATTACCAACGACATATCAATCGGGCTCCGCACCCAAATGGATATTGCGGAAAAAATCAAGCTTAAATACGGCTGCGCGACGATTCAAGATTCCGCGCCGGATCAGGTGTTTAAAGTAAACCGGATCGGCAGTCAGGTGGATAAGGAATTTACCCAGGTCGATCTGGCGAATATCATTGAACCCCGTGTTCAGGAAATTTTCCATCTGATTCGCGCAGAAGCCAGCCGGTTAGGATACAGTGATCCCGCCGGAGGTTATGTCCTCACGGGAGGCACCGTGTCCTTGCCGGGGACTCTTGTCATTGCACAGGAAGAGCTGGCTGCTCCCGTACGTATCGCAGTGCCCGATTACATCGGTGTCCGCGACCCGGCTTATACGAGCGGAGTAGGGATCATCCAGTTTGTTTGCAAATTTTTGCGTAACCGCCCAGTTACGGCGCCCAAGAAGCAAACGGCCAACAAACCTGCCAGTGTCAAAACACCCCAGACTGAAGCGAGCCCTGGCTGGTTCGATAAAGTCAAAAATTTCCTTAAGGAATTTATCTAACGGGACGAGCTCTGCTGTTTCTGAATGCATCTTTCCCGGTTATGGATACAAGTGTCCCGTCACTGGCTCTGCAGCCTGCAACCAGGGGGGCACGCGCACAGACAAGCTTCAGAACCATGTTCGGGCCATGTGCGAGCTCTTACGATTACCGTGCCGACAGGCGCGTTACCCATTTTGAGCTTACAGCTCACGGAAAGTTAAGTTAGGGGGACATTGACTGCTATGTTTGAATTTGATCTGGATATGGAACAATTGGCCCAGATAAAAGTCATCGGTGTGGGCGGCGGCGGCAGTAATGCAGTTAACCGGATGATCGAGAATGGAGTGCAAGGTGTCGAGTTCATTACGGTCAACACCGATGCACAGGCACTTCATCTGGCCAAATCGGAGCACAAGCTCCAAATTGGTGATAAATTAACGCGCGGCTTGGGAGCCGGCGCCAACCCCGATGTGGGGAAGAAAGCCGCTGAAGAATCACGCGATTTAATTATGAACACGCTCAAAGGCGCGGACATGGTATTCGTAACCGCAGGTATGGGCGGGGGAACCGGTACGGGCGCCGCTCCGGTCATCGCGGAGATCGCGAAAGAGTGCGGCGCGCTGACGGTGGGTGTCGTAACCCGCCCGTTCACATTCGAAGGGCGCAAACGTGCCGCTCAGGCTGAACAGGGCATCGCAGCGCTCAAAGAAAAAGTGGACACGCTGATCGTTATTCCAAACGACCGTCTCCTTGAGATTGTAGACAAGAAGACGCCTATGCTGGAAGCGTTCCGCCAAGCGGATAACGTCCTTCGTCAAGGGGTACAGGGGATTTCCGACCTGATCGCCGTGCCGGGTCTTATCAACCTTGACTTTGCCGACGTAAAAACCATTATGACCGAGCGTGGTTCGGCTCTTATGGGTATCGGTATCGCGACAGGTGAGAACCGTGCCGCCGAAGCCGCCAAGAAAGCCATTATGAGTCCGCTGCTTGAAACCTCTATCGAGGGTGCTCGCGGGGTTTTGATGAACATCACGGGCGGTACAAATCTTAGCCTCTACGAAGTAAACGAAGCTGCAGACATCGTTGCTTCGGCTTCCGACATTGAGGTGAATATGATTTTCGGTGCGGTCATCAACGAGAATCTCAAAGAAGAGATTATGGTTACCGTTATCGCTACCGGATTCCAGGACAAGCCGCAACAGCAGCAGCCTGCACAACCGCAAAACCGCCGTCAAGGCGGTGTGCAGCAACAGCAGCAGCAGGAGACACCTGCCGAAACTCAGCAGCGTGTGAACAATCTGCGGCCGTTCGGCGGTCAACCGGGAGACCTGGAAGTACCGACGTTCCTGCGCAACCGCGGACGTAACAATCTCGACAAATAATTCCGTTAACGGAATGGTATAGGCGGAGAGCAGCAAAGACGGGCTCTCCCGGAAAAGCCGTCATAACTGACCTTAGGTCAGTTATGACGGCTTTTTTCTTTTCCCCACTATGCGACAAAAATAGTTGGCGGACTCCGGCACGTTTAGACAGACTTTGAATTCGTCTTTTAATATACTAATCTCATCCGCTTGGGGGTGAGGAAAATTGGTCGTATACGCGGATCTGATTTTCCTGGTGAATGTCGTCATGGATGCCGCCGTTTTACTAGTGACCGCAAGGACGCGACGATTATCCTTCAAACCTTGGAAACTGTTGATGGCCTCTGCGCTGGGCGGATCTTATGTACTGCTCATGTTCGTACCTTCCTTGTCGTTCTTGTTTACTTTTGCGGCAAAAATCATCATGTCTCTCTGTATGGTATGGATTGCTTTCGGCTATGGCAGCTTGCAGCACTTTTTGCGCAACACGGGCACCTTCTATGTAGTCAACTTTGTAGCGGCGGGGGGCGTTTTCGGCCTGAACTACGTGTTTCAAACATCGGGCGATGTGATGAACGGGCTTTTGTTCAGCCAAACGGGTGCGGCGAGGTTCAACATCCGGATCGAGACTTGGGCAGTCATCGTGTTAGGAGCGGGTTCTCTGGTGCTGCACAGACTGGTGATGGCGGGAGTAAAGAAGAAGGAAGAACTGGCCGTTCATCTGGCGGAAGTAAGTGTGATCGTGGACGGTGCGGATTTCCGGTGTACAGGCTTGATCGATACGGGCAACCAGCTCTACGATCCGCTGACGCGGACCCCGGTGATGGTCATGGAGGCTTCGCAGCTGGCGAGTATGCTGCCGGAATCGTGGTTGAGACGAATCCGTGCAGCCGAGGTGGAACAGATTATCACGGCGATAGGTACGGAAGAAGACTTCGTATGGCAGGATCGTCTGCGGCTGGTGCCTTACCGGGGAGTAAACCGGAATACACAGTTCATGCTGGCGATTAAACCCGACAAGGTGGTCATCACGTACAGCAGCGGTCAAGTGGAAACGACGAAAGTGCTTGTAGGACTGGACGGAGGTCAACTCTCCGGTGACGGGGCATATCATGCCATTATTCATCCGACGCTGGTTGCTGCCGGCTAAAGAAAGGTTATGAGTGGGAGGAAGCGGTTATGCGGGTCAAATGGAAATTGCAGATGCTAATTTTTTATTACAAGATTCTTATCTTTTTCGGTCTGAAAGGTGAAGAAATTTATTACATAGGAGGAAGCGAAGCACTGCCTCCTCCGCTGACACGGGAAGAAGAAGAATATTTGCTTGGAAAACTGCCCTCCGGGGACGCGGCCATCCGTGCCATGCTGATTGAACGCAACCTCCGGCTGGTTGTCTATATAGCCCGCAAATTTGAAAATACGGGCATTAACATCGAGGATCTGGTCTCCATAGGAGCGATCGGTCTGATTAAAGCGGTGAATACGTTCGACCCCGAGAAAAAAATCAAGCTGGCGACTTATGCGTCTCGCTGCATCGAGAATGAAATTCTGATGTATCTTCGCCGCAACAGTAAAATACGGACAGAAGTGTCGTTCGACGAACCGCTTAATATCGATTGGGACGGAAACGAGCTGTTATTGTCCGATGTGCTGGGCACCGAGAACGATACCATCTACCGCAACATCGAAGAGCAGGTGGACCGCAAGCTGCTGCATAAAGCGCTCGATAAGCTGACGGACCGGGAGCGGACGATCATGGAGCTTCGTTTCGGTCTCCAGGACGGTGAGGAGAAAACGCAGAAGGACGTTGCGGATCAGCTCGGCATTTCCCAGTCCTATATTTCCCGGCTGGAAAAGAGGATCATCAAACGGCTGCGCAAGGAGTTTAATAAAATGGTTTAAGCAAAAGCCTATCACCTGTGTGGTAGGCTTTTTAGTATGACTTTTCCATACGATTTTAAGGAGGTACCGGATAATCCTTCCGAACGGGAGACATATCTGCCTTCTTTTAAAAAAATTATCGGAAACTGAAAGCGAATACGGGCCAACAGCGGCAGGAGAGAGCAAGCATCCGGGCACTTGTCAAGGGGGGAGACACGCTCTTCACAGCGCATAAAAACACGGGTCGCGGAGATAATTAACAGTAATGTTTCTCCTTGGGAGGTAAATCACCGTGACCCGAAATAAAGTCGAAATATGTGGTGTCGATACCGCCAAACTTCCTGTTCTGACGAATGTGGAAATGCGTGAGCTGTTCACCAATCTGCAGACGAAAAACGATCGATCCGCAAGAGAGAAACTGGTCAATGGCAACCTGAGACTGGTACTCAGCGTGATTCAACGTTTCAACAACCGCGGCGAGTTTGTCGACGACCTTTTTCAAGTGGGCTGCATCGGCCTGATGAAAGCGATCGATAACTTCGATCTGGGCCAGAACGTGAAGTTTTCAACGTATGCGGTGCCGATGATCATCGGAGAAATACGCAGATACTTGCGGGATAACAATCCGATCCGTGTCTCCCGTTCTTTGCGGGATATTGCTTACAAAGCGCTTCAGGTCCGCGATAGTTTAACGAACAAGAACTCCCGTGAGCCTACGATTTACGAAATTTCCGAAGTGCTGAACGTGCCCAAAGAAGATGTCGTGTTTGCGCTTGACGCGATTCAAGACCCCGTTTCCCTGTTTGAGCCGATTTACCACGACGGCGGGGACCCGATCTATGTGATGGACCAGATCAGCGATGAACGCAACAAAGACATGTCGTGGATTGAAGGAATCGCGTTGAGAGAAGCGATGAGAAAGCTCGGCTCCCGCGAAAAAATGATTTTGTCGATGCGCTTTTTCGAAGGAAAAACCCAGATGGAAGTCGCCGATGAAATCGGAATTTCGCAGGCGCAGGTTTCAAGGCTGGAGAAATCGGCGATCACCCAGATGCAGAAACATGTCAAAAGCTGATTGATCACCGCCTGCCCGATTTACTTGCTCGCACATCTATCGAAAGCCCGGATTCCGGGCTTTTTGTTATGCTTGCTTTTCCGGTTGGACCCCGAGAGACGCTTTTCTTGGTTTTGCAGGACATTTTGGCCGTGTCCCTCATATACTAGAACAAACGGGCGAATAACCTGAAAGCGTGGGGTAAGCAGATGAAAATATCCGACTTTCAAACGAAAGACGTTATTAATATTGTGGATGGTAAAAAACTGGGCCAGATCAGTGATTTGGAGCTTGAACTCCGTCAAGGCCGGATCGATTCCATTGTCGTTCCGAACAGCAGCAAGTTTTTCGGCTTGTTTGGGGGAGGAACGGATCTTATCATTCCCTGGAAAAATATCGTCAAAATCGGAACCGATGTCGTTCTGGTCAAACTGGATGAAGCGAAAACCTACCGGGCCGTCGAGGAGAGCGATTCCGCTGATTACAACCGCAGCTCACGGGGGTAATAGAAGTAGATATGAGGATGGCCGTACTTACGGGCGCTTCGTTATAAAGCAGCCGCTATAAAACGGAGACGCCCCTTTTTCATACCTGCCGAACCGCCAATTTTTGTCGTCTTATGACCGATATGGTAAACTTGAACAAGCAGAGAAGGCCGCTGTAGGCCGGGGATACGGAGGGGACAAGCAGTGGAACCGTTTGTATACAAGAAATCATATTCCAGTGAACCGGAGCTTTTTGTGCTGGAAAGGCTTCAGGAACGTTTTCCTTTCGTTCAGGCGGGATTTACATCGCGTCACGGAGGAGTGAGTTCGGCTCCTTTCGATTCGCTTAATCTGGGCCTGCACGTAAACGATGCGGACGAGGATGTCGTCGAGAACCGGAGGAGACTTGCCGCAGCGCTCGGAGTGCCCTTTGAAGCGCTCACGTTCGGCGAACAGGTGCACGGCAAAGAGGTAGCGGTCATCGAAAAGGAGCAAATGGGAAGCGGACGCATATCGCGTGCCGATGCGATTCAGGACAAGGACGCGTTTATTACCGCCGGAAAAGGGATCATGCTCTGCGCCTTGTACGCGGACTGCGTTCCGCTTTATCTGATCGATCCGGTAAACCGGGTCGTAGGAATCGCCCACGCCGGCTGGAAAGGAACGGTCCAGAATATCGGAGCGGCTGCGCTTGCTTCGATGACCCGCTCCTTCGGAAGCAGGCCGGAAGACGTGTATGCCGTAATCGGCCCTTCCATAGGCGGCTGTTGTTACGAAGTGGATGATTATGTCGCGGGCCGCGTTTACGAGAGCCATCTGGATACCGGCATTTCCAAAAAACAGACGGAAACTGTCGTTATCCCCCGTAAAGAAGGCAAATATCAGTTGAATTTGCAGGAATGCAACCGACAATTTCTTGAGAAAGCAGGAATTTTGTCGTCGCATATAGAAGTAACAGAGTTATGTACGAGTTGTTCGACCGATCTGTTCTTTTCCCATCGTAAAGAAGGGGGTTCGACCGGGCGTATGGCAGCCTGGATTGGTCTCAGAAACGACTAATCCGGCCTCGACAACATACAGACAGCATGGAGGGAGTGAACCGCTGCTGATGAATTTGCAGGCGCGTATTGAAGATGTGCACCACCGCATTGAGGCGGCTTGCCGGCGGTCCGGCCGCAGCCCTGAAGACATAAACGTGATCGCGGTTACGAAATATGTATCTCTGGACGCCACGCGCGAAGCTCTTGACCATGGGTTAACACAGGTGGGAGAGAACCGCTGGCAGGATGCCAAAGAAAAATGGGAAGCACTCGGAGACCGGGGAGACTGGCATTTTATCGGGCATTTGCAAACGAACAAGGTGAAGGACATTATAGGGAAATTCGCGTATATCCATTCTCTGGATCGTGCTTCGCTGGCCAAAGAGCTGGAGAAAGAGGCCGCCAAACGGGATCTTTCCGTCAAATGTTTTATACAAGTGAACGTATCCGGCGAGGAATCCAAATACGGACTGCCCCCGCAAGAGCTGGAATCCTTCGCGAAGGATTTGAAGCAGTACCCCCATCTTCAGATCGTCGGCTTGATGACGATGGCTCCGCTGGAGGCCGAAGCGGAAGCGACCCGGCCCGTATTCAGGAAGCTGCGCGAGTTGAGGGACGCGCTTAACGCCGAGCAGATTCTGCCGGAACCTTTGCGGCATTTGTCCATGGGAATGTCGGGAGATTTTGAAGTGGCAATCGAAGAAGGCGCAACTTGGGTGCGTTTAGGTACCGTACTTGTCGGAAAGTCTTGAATCAATACCATCTTTTCCACAGAGGAGGAGCGTCGGATGGGCGTTATGAATAAATTTATGAATTTTATCGGACTGCAGGAAGAAGAAGAGGTTGTAGAACGGGAAAGAATTGTAGAAACTCCCGAAGAACCTGAAACCCCGGTGCAGGAACAACGTACGAAACAGAGTAAAAATAACATTGTGAGCATTCATTCGCAGAAAAACAGCCGCGTAGTGCTTCACGAGCCTCATTCTTTCGACGATTCCCAGGAGATTGCGGATCATCTGCGTTCCCGCCGGACCGTCGTCGTGAATTTGCAGCGGGTTCGTCCTGAACAAGCGGTACGTATTTTCGATTTCCTGAACGGGACCGTTTATGCGCTGAACGGATCGATCTCCAAGATCGGACCGAATATTTTCCTGTGCGCCCCGGATTCCGTAGAAATTCAGGGATCGATCTCGGATTTTTTGCATGAAGCTTAGCAGTGGACAAAAAGGTTGAGGTGAAAGCGGTTGGTCATGAACATTTACGGGTTGATTGATACATTGGCCCAAATTTACTTTTATATGATTTTCGGTTACGTGCTGCTTTCCTGGTTCCCGAATGCTCGCGAGAGCTTTATCGGCGAACTGCTGGCGAAACTCGTGGAGCCATATCTGAGCGCATTCCGCCGTTTTATCCCGCCGATCGGCCCGCTTGATATTTCTCCGATCGTTGCCATGGGCGTATTCTGGCTCGTCGTCGCAGGCCTTAAAGTCGTGGTCGGCTACATTTTGAGGATATTCTAGTGGCTAAAGATATCTACGGGCATTTTCATCCCGATGAGCATGTTTTCGTGGACCGGGCCCAGGAGTGGGTCGAGAACGCCGCCCATCACAAAGTGAAGCGGACGGACTTTCTCGATCCCCGGCAAGCTTTTATCCTGCGTACACTGGTTAACCGCAACCCCGACGTGAACTGCAGATTGGATGGCGGGTATCCGGATGCGGAACGCCAGAGAGCGATTCTCGGGCCGGATTACCTGGATCTCTCGGGCGAAGATATGGGGCTGAGAGTCCTGTCCGTAGAATCCGGTGACAGCAAGTTCCAGGCGCTTAGTCACGGCGATTATATGGGAGCGATTCTGGCGCTCGGCATGAAAAGGGACAAGGTAGGGGATATTAACGTATCCGAACAGGGCTGCCATTTCGTCGTGGCGGAAGAAGCGGCCGATTATCTTCATCTCAATCTTAGCCAAGTGCATCGCGTCCATGTGACGACCGAGATTTTGCCGATCGATAAGTTGAGACCGTCCGCCGTCAAACTGGAGGAGATGTCGCTGTCCGTAGCTTCTCTCCGTCTGGATGGAATTGTAAGCGATGTATTCCGATTAAGCCGGGCCAAAGTTCTCATTCCGATCGGAGCCGGCAAATGCAAAGTGAACTGGAAGCCCGAAGAGAATCCGAGCGTCCCCCTGCAGGAAGGCGACGTCGTTTCTTTGCAGGGCTTTGGGCGTTTTCGTGTCCTGGAAATAGAAGGAGTGACGAAGAAAGGCAGAACCCGCATGAAAGTGGGCAAATACGTTTAACCTATTTTTAAGTGCGAGGAATAAAGGATTTTTCGCTTTTCTGTCGAAATTCTATTTCTTAACTGAACCGTACAAACTCTCCACCGGTTAACATTCTAGGAGGTGCACCATGCCCTTAACACCACTCGATATACATAATAAAGAATTTGCGCGCTCTTTCCGCGGCTATGACGAAGATGACGTGAACGAATTTCTGGACCAGGTCATCAAGGACTACGAGGCCGTTATCCGTGAAAACAAAGAGCTTCAAAACCAAATTCTGGCGCTGCAGGAACGGCTGGATCACTTCTCCAATATTGAAGAAACGTTGAGCAAAACGATTATTGTCGCGCAGGAAGCCGCCGACGAAGTGAAGAACAACGCGAAGAAAGAAGCACAGCTTGTACTCAAGGAAGCGGAGAAGAACGCCGACCGGATTATCAACGAATCGTTGACGCGTTCCCGTAAAGTTTCGATGGAAACCGAAGAGCTAAAGAAGCAGGCGAGCATCTACCGCACACGTTTCCGCACTCTGCTCGAAGCGCAGCTGGAGCTCCTTCAGGATGAAGGCTGGAAGACGCTCGATCACGATAAGGTGCTTGAACTCGAGAAGTAATCGGCTTCCAAGAACGGGTTTCATTGACTACCAGACCCGGATTAGATATACTTCGGGTAACTGAATCTTTCGTAAAGCGATGACTGGGCCAAGTATTCCGTACAGCAGTGTCAGCGAGTTAGGGTGGGTGTGAGCCTAATCTCTGCAGCGGACGAAAATCCCCCAGGAGCGTCTCTTGAAAAGCGAAGTAGAGAGCATCGGGTAATTCCGTTATCGATTCGTCGAGTGAGACTGACAACCGGTCGTCATTTCTTTCATGCGGGAACCGGATTTCTGTTTGAGGGGATGGCAGCGGACCGGAACGGTCTAACAAGGGTGGTACCGCGAGCTTAACTTCTCGTCCCTTTTGGGATGGAGAAGTTTTTTGTATTTTAGAGAGCTAGAAGGAATTGTCCCGGAAGGGATAATCAGCGTACTAAGACTAGGGAGTGAATCATTTTGGATTACGGAAAAACATTGCAGCTGCTGAAAACGGACTTTCCGATGAGAGGTAACCTGCCCCAGGCGGAGCCCAAAATGCAGGCGCATTGGGAAGAAAACGATATTTACGCGAAAGTGCAGGAAAGCCGCAAAGGGCGGGAGAAGTTCATTTTGCACGACGGGCCTCCGTACGCCAACGGGGACATTCATATCGGCCATGCGCTGAACAAGATTCTTAAGGATATTATCGTCCGTTTCAAAACGATGCAGGGCTATGATGCGCCGTATGTTCCGGGCTGGGATACGCACGGACTGCCGATCGAGCAGGCTATCGCCAATAGCGGCAAAGTGGACCGCAAAAAGATGTCCGTTGCCGAATTCCGTAAATACTGCGAAGAATACGCGCTCCAGTGGGTGGAGCGGCAGAAGGAACAGTTCAAGCGTCTCGGAATCCGAGGAGACTGGGATCATCCTTATATCACCCTGCAGCCGGAATATGAAGCCGAGCAAATCCGGCTTTTCGGTGAAATGGTCAAAAAAGGCTACATCTACAAAGGCCTGAAGCCGGTGTATTGGTCTCCTTCTTCGGAGAGCGCTCTGGCTGAAGCCGAGATCGAATACAAAGAAAAAACGTCTCCGTCCATTTATGTCGCTTTCGATGTAGCGGACGGCAAAGGCAAGCTTCCTCAGGAAGCGGCTTTCGTCATTTGGACGACGACACCTTGGACGCTCCCGGCGAATCTGGGCATCTCCGTTCACCCGGACTTTACGTACGCTGTCGTGGAAGTGAGCGGCAAAAAATACGTGCTGGCCGAAGGTTTGCTGGAATCGGCTGCGAAGGCAATCGGCTGGACGGACTATAGCATCGTGTCCACGGTTAAAGGCAGCGAGCTGGAGAACGTGACCTGCAAGCATCCGTTCTACGACCGGGAGTCGCTTGTCATGCTGGGCGAGCACGTTACGCTGGAGGCCGGTACAGGTTGCGTTCATACCGCTCCCGGCCACGGTGAGGACGACTTTATCGTCGGGCAAAAATACAAGATCGGCGTCCTTTGTCCGGTGGACGATCAAGGACATTTCACGGCGGAAGCGCCGGGGCTGGAAGGCGTTTTCTACGAAAAAGGAAACAAAACGATTCTGGAATGGCTGGAAAACAGCGGACACCTGCTTCACGCTTCCTCCATCAATCACCAATACGCGCATGACTGGCGTACGAAAAAGCCGGTTATTTACCGGGCGACGGAGCAGTGGTTTGCTTCCATCGATAAATTCCGCGATGAAATGCTGGAAGAAATCAAAAAAATCAAATGGACGCCTAATTGGGGGGAGATCCGTCTTCACAACATGATCGCGGACCGCGGAGACTGGTGTATTTCCCGCCAGCGCGTGTGGGGTGTACCGATTCCGATTTTCTACTGCCGCAGCTGCAATCATCCGATCGTAAACGATGAGACCATCGAGCATGTGGCCCAACTGTTCGAAAAGGAAGGCTCCAACGCGTGGTTCACGATGACGGAGAAGGAGCTTCTGCCGGAAGGCCTTTCCTGTCCGGAATGCGGCCATGGCGAGTTCCGCAAAGAAACGGACATCATGGACGTCTGGTTCGATTCGGGTTCCTCCCATGCGGGAGTGCTGGCCAAGCGTCCCGAACTGCAGTGGCCGGCCGATCTGTACCTGGAAGGTTCCGACCAGTACCGCGGCTGGTACAACTCCTCCCTGATCACGGGCGTGGCGGTAAAAGGCCAGTCCCCGTACAAGGGAATTTTGAGCCACGGCTTTACTCTGGACGGAGAAGGCCGCAAAATGTCCAAGTCGCTCGGCAACACTGTCGATCCGAGTCAAGTGTGCAACAAGCTTGGCGCCGACATTTTGCGTCTGTGGGTATCTTCGGTGGATTATCAGTCCGACGTGCGGATTTCCGACAACATCCTGAGCCAGATTACGGAAGTGTACCGTAAAATCCGCAACACGCTCCGTTTCCTGCTGGGCAATTTGAGCCATTTCGATCCGGTGAAGGACCGTGTGGATTTCGCTCAAATGAGCGAGCTGGACCAGTATGCCGTTATCCGCCTCAACAGAATGACGGAAAAAGTAACCAAAGCTTATGACGCATATGAGTTCCATGTCGTTTATCAAGCGGTTCATCACTTCTGCGCCGTGGAGATGAGTTCGTTCTATCTGGATATCATCAAAGACCGCCTGTACGCGGACGCGGCCGACGATTCCGCCCGCAAAGCTTCGCAGACGGTTCTCTACGACGCATTGCTTGCTATCACGAAGCTCATTGCGCCGATCCTGCCTCATACGGCTGACGAAGTGTGGAAATACATCCCCGGCGTGGAGCTGGACAGCGTACAGATCAGCGAACTACCGGAGATCCGCACGGATGTGTATAATCAGGAGCTGGAACAGAAGTGGGACGGCTTCCTGAATATCCGCGACGAGGTGCTTAAAGCGCTGGAAGAAGCGCGCAAGAACAAAACAATCGGCAACTCGTTGAGCGCCGCGGTTGATTTGTACCCGAGCGATGCGGCGTTCAAGCTGCTCAGCGGTTTCGACAAGCTCGACACGCTCTTCATCGTCTCGGCCGCCACCCTGCATAATCCGTCCGAGAAAGCGCCGGAAGGAAGCTATGAGGCTCAGGATCTTGCTGTGCAGGTGTCCGTCGCCGAGGGAGAGAAATGCGAACGCTGCTGGATAGTCACGCCGGAAGTTGGGCAGAACAAAGAACACCCGACTCTGTGCGCAAGATGTGCGGAAGTAGTTTCCCGCCTCGAATAACGCAGCCCAGGTAATGAAATTCGCCGCCGTGTGGAGATAGGGGATACCAAATCTGCAGGAGCGATTTTCTTGGATAACCTGAACGAAGAACGGAACGAACGGAACAAACCCGTTAAGGCCCAAGCTCCGGAGGAACATGCGGAGCTTGAGCACCGGGATTTGCCAACCAATGCCGCCCTTACGGGCGATGAGGAAAAACGGCTCATTCATCATATCCATGAGAAAGTAACCGAATTAGCGGCCAATATCGAACGGACGCAAATTGCCGATTACGTGACGCTGATGAACAAGCCGCGCAGACTCATTTTCGCGAATCTCATAGCGGGGATTTCCAGAGGAGTGGGGCTCGGTCTCGGCATTACCGTATTCGCCGGTACCATTCTCTACGCACTGAAAGCTCTGGGCGCTTTGAACCTGCCCATTATCGGCACCTACATTGCGGACCTTGTGGAGTATGTCCAGTTTCAACTGGAAGGGCGCCGGTTTTATTAACCGGGTGCGTTACAAAGGAAAACGCAGAGCCGCTTGTTCAGCTCTGCGTTTCTTCCGATGTATAATCCGGCTCAAGAAGAGGATCTCCTTCTTGATTATCCATATAAGAGCGATAGGCTTTATTGCGAATAACGGATACATGATTGCCGTAAATATCGGTGGCAAGGAAGCTTTCGAACGGTTCCACGTAGCCGTCAAGCTCGTCTGCCTCGACGTACATGGCATTATAATCGCCTATGTTCGGATCTTCCGCCATGGCGGGAGAGTCGGAATTGCCCCAGCTCTCCACGATCTGCCAGGCGTCTTCGCCGTCAAACTGATTTTGGTCGGAGCGTTCGTCCAGACTGGTCCGTCCGAAAGGCGGGGCAAGAAATTCCTCTTCCACCGGTCTTCTGTCGGATGCGTGCCGGTTCGGCACATGCTCCAGGCAGTACTGGGTTGTCGGAATAGCGCTTAAACGCTCGTAGGGAATGGTTCTGCCGCACTCGATGCAAATTCCGTAGGTGCCGGCAGCCAGCCTTTCCAATGCGAGATTGACCTGATCGAGATGACGTTCGGCATTTTCAAGCAGAGCGATGTCTTTTTCCCGCTCGAACATTTCCGTTCCCAGATCGGCGGGATGATTGTCGTACGTGGACAACTCTCCGGTGTTCTCGCCCATGGCCTGGGACATTCCGAAGTGTTCGTCGAGCTCCAACTGCTCTTTAAGTTCTTTTTTTTCAATTAAAAGCTGCTGTCTGAGTTGATCCGTTTGATTGGAAGTCAGTATACGCATGGGGGTACATCTCCCTTCGGAAGGTGGCCTGCAGCAATAGGGTTTACGAAGGCTCCCTTTTTTAGTGTGGAAAATGAAAGCACCGCAGCCAAACGTTTAACGGGCGACACGCGACAAGCCGTCGTCAGAGGAGGAATCCCGTTGTATTATTATTTACTTGCACTTATCGTCTTTTTGATTGACCAGGGGACCAAATGGCTCGTGGTTAAAAACATTCCGCTGCATGACTCCATTCCGGTGATTGGCGAGTTCTTCCAGCTGACTTCGCACCGCAACCGCGGCGCCGCCTTCGGAATTTTGCAGGACCAGCGCTGGTTCTTCATCCTGGCTACTTTGATAATCGTCGTTGGAGTCGTTTTGTATCTCAACAGGACCCGTAAAGCCGGGCAGAAGCTGATGTCGCTGGCGCTCGCTCTGCTTTTGGGAGGCGCGGTAGGGAATTTCTTGGACCGTCTTCTTTTCGGCGAGGTTGTCGATTTCCTTCAACTGCATTTTCAGTTTTCCTTTTTCGGCAAAGCGGTCGACTACATTTACCCGATTTTCAACGTGGCGGACTCCGCGATCGTCATCGGCGTCATTCTGATTTTTATCGATTCGATCATCAGTTGGAAAAATGAAAAAAGAGGGACGGCATCATGAGCGAACAAAACAACAATGAGTTGGAACAAAACGGCATGGATGAAACGGAAAGCGAACCGACGCGCTGGCAGGTCGAGGCCGGGCAAAACGGCGAAAGAATCGACAAGCTTCTGTCCGATGCCTTGGACGGAGTGTCGCGTACGCAAATTCAGCAGTGGATTAAAGACGGTCATGCCCGGGTGGACGGCCGGAACGTAAAGCCTAACTACAAGCTGTCCGAAGGGCAGGTCGTCGATCTTGCCATTCCGGATCCCGAACCGCTGGATATCGCCGCGGAAAACATCCCCCTGGATGTCGTTTACGAAGACGGGGACGTCATCGTGATCAACAAGCCGCGCGGACTGGTGGTGCATCCGGCTCCCGGTCATTACAGCGGTACGCTGGTGAATGCGCTGATGCATCACTGCAAAGACTTGTCGGGCATCAACGGGGTTATGAGACCCGGCATCGTTCACCGCATCGACAAGGACACTTCCGGATTGCTGATGATCGCCAAAAACGATCAGGCCCATGCAAGTCTGGCCGAGCAGCTTAAGGAGCACAGCGTGACCCGCAAATATGTGGCGCTCGTCCACGGGAATTTGCAGCACGACCACGGAACGATTGACGCCCCGATCGGTCGGGACAGCTATGACCGCAAGCTGTACACCGTGACGGACAAAAACTCTAAACACGCGGTCACGCATTTTGCCGTATTGGAGCGGTTTGACGGGTATACGCTGGTGGAGCTTAAACTTGAAACGGGCCGGACTCATCAGATCCGGGTCCATCTCAAGTTCATCGGGCATCCGCTCGTCGGAGACCCGTCCTATGGCCGCAGCAAGGGGATGACCATGGACGGTCAAGCGCTTCACGCGCAGATTCTCGGTTTTACCCATCCGCGGACAGGAGAACGGCTCGAATTCGAGGCGCCGATTCCGGAGGATATGGCGGATCTTTTACACCGTCTGCGCAATCTGTAAGGACAATCAGGGACAGGCGGAAGCCGGTCCCTCTTTTTTAAAACTAAGCGAACCTTTGGAGAGGGGAAGCAGTCGGTATGCAACCAATCATTAATCCGCAGGTAAAAGAAATTCAAATTTCGGGTATCCGTAAAATTGCGAATAAAGTCGCGGCAATGCCGGACGCACTGGCTTTAACGATGGGACAGCCGGATTTTCCGACGCCCGCCCATATTGTGGAGGCCGCGCAGAAAGCGCTCCAGGCAGGCAGGACGGTGTACACGCCCAATGCCGGACTTCCGGAGCTTAGAAAAGCCGCGGCGGACTTTGTCGGCTCCAAATACGGGCTGTCCTATGACGGGGGCAGCGAAGTCATCGTGACGACGGGGGCAAGCGAGGCGCTCGACATTACGCTAAGAACCATTCTGACGCCGGGAGCGGAAGTTATTTTGCCCGGGCCGATTTATCCGGGCTACGAACCGCTGATCCGGCTGTGCGGCGGAGTCCCCGTTTATGTGGACACGCGGCCTTACGAGTTCAAGATGACCGCAGCCGCTCTGGAGCCTCATTTGACGGAGCGAACACGCTGCGTCGTTCTCGGCTATCCGAGCAATCCGACGGGGCAGATCATGACCAACGCGGAACTGGCCGAGCTGGCAGCTCTTCTGGGAAGCCGGAACCTCTACGTCATTTCCGATGAGATTTACAGCGAGCTGGTGTACGGATCCGAGCACGCTTCGATTGCCGCCCTGCCGGGCATGAGAGAGAAGACGATCGTAATCAACGGTTTGTCGAAATCCCATTCCATGACCGGCTGGCGGATCGGCTTTACGTTTGCCCCGGAAGCCTTGACGCAGCACATGGTCAAGGTGCATCAGTACAACGTCACCTGCGCGAGCTCCATCTCGCAGTATGCGGCTGTCGCGGCGCTCACCGCAGGCCGTGACGATGCTCTTCCGATGCGCCAGGCCTACGAGAACAGGCTGGAGCACGTGTACGGCCGGCTCCAGTCGATGGGACTGGAAGCCGTTAAACCGCAGGGAGCTTTCTACCTGTTCCCTTCAATTGCCCGGTTCGGGCTCGGATCGGAACAGTTCGCTTACAGGCTGCTGGAAGAGCAGCGGGTCGCGGTCGTTCCGGGAGACGCGTTCTCACCGCTGGGCGAAGGTTACATCCGGCTGTCGTACGCGTATTCGCAGGAGGTACTCGACGGAGCGCTGGACCGGCTGGAGGCCTTCATCCGCAAACTCGACCGGAGCTGATCTCCCGCCGCGTGCCTATAAAAAAATCCCCTTTATCCGACCCGCTGCCTGGCAGAGGGGAGATAAAGGGGATTTTTTTAACCGGACTGTGCGGATTTCCAGCGGAGGTAGCTGTCCACTGTCCGGATGGCTACACCGATGGCTCTTTCATCGGGTTCAATGCGGGCATGATGGAGGCCGTAAGGCGTTTCGGCGCCCAGCCAGAACATAAAGCCCGGGATTTTCTCCAGGAAATAACCGAAATCCTCACCCGTCATCGCCTCTGTGCATTCGTACAGACGGACGGGGATCTGCGGCTCGGACCAGGAGGAAGGGCTGTCTGCTTGCGCCTGGCCAGCTTCGGCAGATTCCGAGCCGTAAACGGTGCCGGTTGCGGATTTGTCAGCTAAGGAACCGCCAGACACGCCGGCTCCAGCGGCTGTATCCGTTTTTTGCAGCCAGTCCATAAATTCCAGCGTCAGCGTTTCATTGTTATACACTTGAAGGTAATTGGAGCCCCAATCAATGGACGCCGTGCAGTCGAATGAAGATTCGATACCGTGAACGACTCCTTCGATTCTCGCTTTAATCAGCTGCATGGATTCGGCGGAGAGCGTGCGGATCGTGCCTTCCAGCCGGGCGTTCTCGGCGATGATGTTCTGCTTGGTGCCCGCACTCATTTTGCCGATCGTGACAACGGCCGAGTCGAGAGGATTGATGTTGCGGGACACAATCGTGTGAAGCTGCCCGACAAGCTGGGAAGCGGCGACCACCATGTCGTTGGAGAGATGCGGATACGCCGCGTGGCCTCCCTTGCCCTTAAGGTCGATAAACAGTTCGGACGTATTGGCGAACAAGATGCCGGGCTTGACCGCGATGGTGCCGACGGGATATTCCGGCGCGATATGAAGGCCGACCATCTGCTCCGGCATCCAGTCGCTTAGTTCGGCGGAGTCCAGCATAGGGAGCGCTCCCCCGGGACCTTCTTCCGCGGGCTGGAACACGACGACGAGGTCGTCTTTCATCGGGCGCTGAGCGAACTGCGTCACAAGGCCGGCGCCGATGGACATGTGCACATCGTGCCCGCAGGCATGCATATATCCCGGGTGCTCGGACTGAAACGGATAGCCGGTTTCTTCCGGAATCGGCAGGCCGTCCATATCGGCCCGGTATCCGAAGCGTTTGGAAGGATTCGTCCCTTTGATATACACCAGAATGCCGGTGCGCCACGTGCGGATTTCCATCCGTTCCTGGGGCAGAGTTTGCAAATAATCGAGCAGCATGCGCTGGGTTTTAAATTCCTGGAAACCCGGCTCGGGTATCCGGTGAAGCTGGCGCCGCAGTTCAATAAACGGGCTGGTCACAGTCGTTCTCTCCTTCTTTCGTTTGAATTTACATCCGCTAGATTGAAAAAAGGGCCCGGCGCCGGAAGCGCTGGGCCAAACAGCAGCGGCAGTCCGCCTGCCTTCAGGAAGGATGCGCGCATGCCGGTGTTGTTCTTTTTATGTACAAGCGGAACGTGAACGGAAAACCCGCAGGGTTTACAGCTCGCGAAGCTCTTTCAAAATTTCCGTTTTGGATTTCGTTTTGTCGTCGACTTTCTTGATGACACGGGCAGGCGTACCGGCTACAACCGTGAATTCAGGCACATCTTCCACTACAACGGCACCCGCGGCCACGACGGAACCTTGACCGATGCGTACGCCTTCGAGAATAACGGCGTTAGCGCCGACAAGAACATCGTCTTCGACTACGCAAGGCTGTGCGGAAGGAGGCTCGATCACTCCGGCTACAACCGCTCCGGCACCGATGTGGCACATGTTGCCGATTTGAGCGCGTCCGCCGAGGATGGCGTTCATGTCGATCATCGTGCCTTCGCCGATGGAAGCGCCGATATTGATAACCGCTCCCATCATAATAACGGCGTTGTTGCCGATGGAGACTTTGTCGCGGATGATGGAGCCAGGCTCGATACGCGCGTTAATGCCTTTCAGGTCAAGAAGAGGAATGGCGGAGTTGCGGCGGTCGGACTCGACTACGTAATCTTCTATGTTCTGCTGATTGGATTCGATAATGGCTTGGATATCCGTCCACTCGCCGAACAGGACACCGCTTTTACCGGAAATGAAGGATTGGATGCCCGTTCCGAAATCAACGGCTTCCAGGTTTCCTTTTACATATACTTTCACGGGTGTCTTCTTTTGGCTGGTTTTAATAAACTGGATAATTTCTTCGGTATTCATCTGTGTCATACTTCCACTCCTCCTGGGGTACGTTATCTTTATCATCATAGCAGATGAAAAGCGCTTACGCGATAGATTGTCCGAAAAAACGACAGGATACGCAGGACAGAGTCAAAATAACGGGGGTAAACACGCGGAGAAATGCGTAAAAGTATGTTTTTTTACGGTTGACTTCTTTTGTCGAAAATGGGATAATGGGCTTCAAGTGAATAGGGTACCTTTAAAATCAGTCCAGAGAGGCTGGCAAGGTCAACGTTTAAGCAGGAGCAGACTCCGGGGGAGAGCGTATTGCGGCGGTTAGCTGCAACTTCCTTCGGTTCCAAGCACCCGTCTGTTTCTGCACATGCGCTAACCTTCTTGCCTTCGGAGCAAGGAGGTTTTTTTATGGCCGAAATTCGAGAAACGCGTACCCGACAGAAGGAGGCAGTCGACATGAGCGAACATATGCATGTGCTGCTGGATGAAATGGCAGTAAGAAGGGCTTTGACCCGGATTGCCCACGAAATACTGGAGAAAAACAAAGGGGTCGGCAACTGTATGCTGATCGGAATCCGTACACGGGGCATCTACCTCGCCCAGAGGGTGGCGGAGAGGATTCAGGAAATCGAAGGCGTTCCGGTTCCGGTCGGGGAGATCGATATTACTTCCTACCGCGACGACCGGGTGAAAGTGCGGTCCGTGGATACGGTGCCGGGCGGAGACAATCTGAACATTCAGAGCAAGAAAGTCATCCTGTTCGACGATGTGCTCTTTACGGGACGCACGGTGCGGGCTGCTCTGGACGCCCTGATTGACCTCGGAAGACCGGAGATGATCCAGCTTGCCGTACTCGTAGACCGGGGACACCGGGAACTGCCTATCCGGCCCGATTATGTGGGCAAGAACGTGCCGACATCAAAGCTTGAGAAAATCGAAGTTCACCTGACAGAAGTAGACGAACATGACCGAGTGGTCATTATCCAGCAGCAGAGGGGGAACGAATGATGGGAGCCGTTAAATCACGCACAGCGAACCATTTCATCGGTCTGAAAGGGGTCAGCGCTTCTGAAATTAAAGCAATCCTGGATCGGGCGGATTTCTGGGAAAATCATCCGGATAAAGTGACGAACCGGTTAAAGGGGACCTTTGTTTCGAATCTCTTTTTTGAAAACAGCACACGGACCCGCTTTTCCTTTGAAATGGCGGAGAAAAGACTGGGAGCTCAGGTGCTGAATTTCTCCGCGGCGGAATCGAGCGTACAGAAAGGCGAGTCGATTTACGACACGGTCCGGACCCTCGAATCGATGGGAATCGACGCGGGAGTGATCCGGCTGAAGCCGGTCGGTCTGCTGGCCGAGCTCGCGGAGAAAATCAGCGTCCCCCTGATTAACGCCGGGGACGGAAACAACGAGCATCCGACGCAGGCGCTGCTCGACCTGTACACCATGCGCAGCCACTTCGGCGAATTGCGGGGGCTCACCGTCTCCATCATCGGAGACATTCTGCACAGCCGCGTGGCCCGCTCCAATCTGTGGGCGCTCCGTGAGATGGGAGCGAACGTCAAGTTCTGCGCACCGGCCAACATGCAGGCGCCCGAGCTGTCTGCTTACGCTCCATATGTATCGATGGAAGAAGCGCTGCAGGCTGACGTGGTCATGATGCTCCGGGTCCAGCTGGAACGGCACGAGAAGGGCATGATCTCTTCGGCCGAAGAATACCGCGCCAAGTACGGGCTTACGATGAACCGGCTGCAGCAGATGCCGGCGCACGCGATCATCATGCATCCGGCTCCGGTCAACCGGAACGTGGAGCTTGACGACGAGCTGGTGGAACACGCCCGCTCCAAGATTTTTACCCAGATTCATAACGGCGTACCTATCCGCATGGCTGTAATCGAACGGACACTCAGCTAAAGCAGGCCGGCAGGGAACGGTAAGAGCAGCCGGCAAACGGAAACGACTTGGACAAGTTGAACATATAAATTCAGAAGCGGCAACGGCGAGAGCGAATAACCGCTTTTCTATAGAGGAGAGGACAACGGCATGGGAATGTGGATCTTAAACGGAAAAATGCTGGACGCCTCCGGTAAGGAAACGACGGGGCATGTGCTGGTGGAAAACGGCAAAATCGCGGCGGTCACAGCCGGACAGGAGCAGCCGGACACAACCGGACATGAGGTTATAGAAGCGGCGGGCAAGCTGGTTTCTCCGGGCTTTATCGATATGCACGTGCATTTGCGCGAACCGGGTTTCGAACACAAAGAAACGATAGCAAGCGGAACGCGGTCGGCAGCACGGGGCGGTTACACCACGATCGCCTGCATGCCGAATACGAAGCCGGTTATCGATACCGTCGAAACGGTTAAGCTCATCCAGGGCAAAGCGGAGAACGAAGGAAACGGCGTGAAAGTTCTTCCTTATGGATGCATCAGCCGTAACCAGCTCGGCCGCGAACTCACCGATTTCGAAGCCTTGAAAGACGCCGGAGTCGTGGCGTTTACGGATGACGGAGTCGGGGTGCAGAGCGCCCAGATGATGAAAGACGCGATGAAGCGGGCGGCTGAACTCGGCATGCCGATCGTCGCTCACTGCGAGGACGAGACGCTGGTAGCCGGAGCGCCGGTTTCCGAAGGGACGTTCGCCGACAAGAACGGGCTTAAAGGAATACCGAACGAGTCGGAGGCGATCCATGTAGGCCGCGATATCCTGCTGGCGGAAACGACGGGCGTGCACTACCACATCTGCCATGTGAGCACGGAGCAATCCGTACGGCTGATCCGGCTGGGCAAGCAAATCGGCGTCAAGGTGACGGCGGAAGTTTGCCCGCATCACCTGCTCCTTTCCGAAGAAGATATTCCGGGCATGGATGCCAACTGGAAAATGAACCCGCCCCTGCGCTCCAAGCGGGACGTGGAAGCGGTGATCGAGGCGCTGGAGGACGGCACCATCGATATCATCGTGACCGATCACGCGCCGCACAGCGAGGAAGAGAAAGCCAAGGGCATGCAGCTTGCGCCTTTCGGGATCGTAGGCTTCGAAACGGCCTTCCCGCTCTTGTATACAAAGTTTGTCGCGACGGGCAAATGGTCGCTGGGCTTCCTGATCGAGCGGATGACTTCCAAACCGGCCGAAGTGTTCGGACTGGAATCCGGACGGCTGCAGGTTGGAAGCGACGCGGACCTTACGCTGGTTGATCTGGAAACCGAAAAAGAAGTGGATCCGGCGGCATTTTTGTCCAAGAGTCGCAACACGCCGTTCACGGGCTGGAAGCTGAAAGGCTGGCCGGTGCTGACGATGGCAGGCGGCAAAATCGCCTGGACGGAAACAAACGAATAGACAACACGAAACATATAGAGAAGGAGCTGAGGGGCATGAAGGCAAAGGCAAGACTGCTGCTGGAAGATGGAACGCTTTTTACGGGTAAATCGTTCGGGGCCGAAGGGGATTCGGTCGGCGAGGTTGTATTCAATACGGGAATTACGGGGTACCAGGAGGTACTGTCCGACCCGTCCTACTGCGGACAAATCGTGACGATGACTTATCCGCTGATCGGGAATTACGGCATTTCGCGGGATGACTTCGAGTCCGTGAGACCGTTTGTCCACGGGTTCGTCGTACGCCGGCACGAAGAGGCGCCGAGCAACTGGCGCGCCCAGTACACCTTGGGCAATCTGCTCAAAGAATACGGCATCATCGGTATCAGCGATATCGACACGCGCATGTTGACCCGTAAAATCCGTCATCACGGCGTTATGAAAGGTCTGCTGACCACTTCTGACCGCTCGGTTGAAGAATTGAAGGAAATGCTGCAGACGACTCCGCTTATGACCACTCAAGTATCGACGGTATCGACGCCGCATGTATTCAGCGCGCCGGGCAACCGCGAGCGTGTAGTCCTTGTGGACTTCGGAGCGAAGAGCGGAATTGTCCGCGACCTGACGAAGCGCGACTGCGACGTGGTTGTCGTGCCTCAGGACTCGACAGCGGAGCAAATTATGCGCCTTGCGCCGGATGGTGTTCTGCTTTCCAACGGCCCTGGGGACCCTAAAGACGTTCCTCATGCGGTTGAAACCGTCCGTCAGCTTCTGGGTCAAGTGCCTGTCTTCGGAATCTGTCTGGGTCATCAGCTGTTTGCCCTGGCCTGCGGCGCGGACACCGAGAAGCTGAAGTTCGGCCATCGCGGCGGCAACCATCCGGTGAAAGATCTCATTTCCGGACGCTGCTACATCACTTCCCAGAACCACGGCTATACCGTTAAAGAAGAATCCATCGCCGGTACGGACTTGATCGTTACTCACATCAACAACAACGACCGTACGATCGAAGGACTTAAACATAACCAGTATCCGGCATTTTCGGTCCAATATCACCCTGAAGCGGCTCCGGGACCTTTCGATTCGAGCTACCTGTTCGACGATTTCCTGACCATGATCCGCTCGCATCAAACCGACAACCCGCAGGCTCCGCGTCAAGCGCAAATGCTTGCCGCCTGGAAAGCCGAGCAGTCTGACAACACGTCGAAAGGAGAACTTCACTATGCCCAAAAATGAGAAGCTCAAAAAAATTCTGGTGATTGGATCCGGACCGATTGTCATCGGCCAGGCTGCGGAGTTTGACTATGCCGGCACACAAGCGTGCCAGGCTCTTAAAGAAGAAGGCTTTGAAGTTGTCCTGATCAACAGCAACCCGGCAACAATCATGACCGATACAAACATGGCCGACAAAGTATACATCGAGCCGATCACGCTTGATTTCGTTACCCAGATCATCCGCCAGGAGCGCCCGGACGGACTTCTTCCGACACTCGGGGGACAAACGGGTCTGAACATGGCGGTTGAGCTTGCACGTGCAGGCGTCCTGGAACAGGAGAACGTGAAACTGCTCGGCACACAGCTAACGGCTATCGAGAAGGCCGAGGATCGTGACTTGTTCCGCGATTTGATGCGCGAGCTGGAACAGCCGGTACCGGACAGCACCATCGTAACGACCGTGCCGGAAGCCGTGGACTTCGCTAACGAAATCGGCTACCCGATTATCGTACGTCCGGCTTACACGCTAGGCGGTACGGGCGGCGGGATCTGCCACAGCGAGGAAGAACTCGTGGAAACCGTGGCATCGGGTATCCGCTACAGCCCGATTTCCCAGTGTCTCGTCGAGAAAAGCATCGCGGGCATGAAAGAAGTCGAGTACGAAGTCATGCGCGACGCCAACGATAACTGCATCGTCGTCTGCAACATGGAAAACTTCGACCCGGTCGGCGTTCATACAGGCGACAGCATCGTCGTAGCTCCGAGCCAGACGCTTTCGGACCGCGAGTACCAGATGCTCCGCTCGGCATCGCTGAAAATCATCCGCGCGCTGAACATCGAAGGCGGATGTAACGTTCAGTTCGCCCTGGATCCGTTCAGCTTCCAATATTACGTCATCGAAGTAAATCCGCGCGTAAGCCGCTCTTCGGCGCTCGCTTCCAAAGCGACAGGTTATCCGATCGCCAAAATGGCGGCTAAAATCGCAATCGGCTACACACTGGATGAGCTCGTTAACCCGGTTACCGGCCAAACATATGCCTGCTTCGAGCCGACGCTCGATTACATCGTTTCCAAAATTCCGCGCTGGCCGTTCGATAAATTCATCAACGCCAACCGTAAGTTGGGGACGCAGATGAAAGCGACGGGCGAAGTGATGGCGATCGGCCGTACATTCGAAGAATCGATCCACAAAGCGATCCGCTCCCTGGAAATCGGCGTACACCGCCTGTTCCTGAAGGAAACCGATCTGCTGGATCAAGAAACTCTTGAGCTGCGCCTGCAGAAGCCGGACGACGAGCGTCTCTTCTTGCTTGCCGAAGCTTTCCGCCGCGGCTACACCATCGAACAGCTTCAAGACTTGACCCAAATCGACTGGTGGTTCCTGCACAAGCTGGACGGCATGATCCGGTATGAAGAAGAAATCGCTTCGGAAGAGTTTGATAACGAAGTGCTTTACGACGCCAAACGGATGGGCTTCACGGATCGTGCCATCGCCGAAATCCGCAGTCTCGCCGGCCGCAGCACATTCGTCAAAGAAGCGGAAATCCGCGAGTACCGTCTGAACCAGAACATCAAACCGGTCTATAAAATGGTAGACACCTGCGCCGCGGAGTTCGAAGCGACTACACCGTACTACTACTCCACCTATGAGATGGAGGACGAAGTGCTGGAAACCGAGAAGCAAAAGGTGGTCGTTCTTGGCTCCGGACCTATCCGGATCGGTCAGGGAATCGAATTCGATTACTCCACCGTCCATGCGGTATGGGCCATCCAGGCTGCCGGATACGAAGCGGTCATTATCAATAATAACCCGGAGACGGTTTCCACCGACTTTAACACGTCGGATCGTCTGTACTTCGAGCCGCTCTTCTTCGAAGACGTCATGAACGTTATCGAACGCGAGAAGCCGATCGGCGTCATCGTCCAATTCGGGGGTCAGACGGCGATCAATCTGGCTGCTCCGCTTTCCAAAGCGGGCGTACGCATTCTGGGCAGCGACCTGGAAAGCATCGATAAAGCCGAAGACCGCAAAAAGTTCGAAGCTCTGCTCCGCAAGCTTGATATCGCACAACCGCCGGGCGGCACGGTTACTTCCGTGGACCAAGCAGTCGGAACGGCTGCGCAGTTCGGTTACCCGGTGCTTGTCCGTCCTTCCTATGTGCTCGGCGGGCGCGCTATGGAAATCGTCTACTCCGATGAAGAACTTCTCAGCTACATGGAGTACGCGGTGAAAATTAACCCGGAACATCCAGTCCTGATCGACCGCTATATGCTCGGCAAAGAAGTGGAAGTCGACGCGATCTGTGATAAAGAAACGGTACTCATTCCGGGTATTATGGAACATGTAGAGCGTGCAGGGGTTCACTCCGGTGACTCTATCGCGGTCTATCCGCCGCAGTCCCTTTCGGACGCGATCAAAAATCAGATTATCGATATCACGACAAAAATCGGACTTGAACTTCAAGTAGTCGGTCTGGTCAACATCCAGTTCGTTATCCATAACGAGCAGGTGTACGTGATCGAAGTGAATCCGCGCTCCTCGCGTACGGTTCCGTTCCTGAGCAAAGTGACGAACATTCCGATGGCCAATGTGGCTACTCGGGTGATCATGGGGCAGAAGCTTACCGAAATGGGCTACCAAAACGGCCTTTGGCCGGAAGATAGCTTCGTGTCGGTCAAAGTACCGGTGTTCTCCTTCGCCAAACTGCGCCGCGTAGATACGACGCTCGGACCGGAGATGAAATCGACGGGCGAGGTTATGGGACGCGACGTCAACTTTGCGAAAGCTCTTTACAAGGGTCTTATCGGCGCAGGAATGAAAATTCCGGCCGCGGGAGCCATCATCGCTACCGTCGCGGACAAAGACAAGGAAGAAGCCGTGGAAATTTTCGGCGGATTCCAGCGGCTCGGTTACAAAATCATCGCGACCGGCGGTACGGCTCAGGTGCTCGAAGCCGCGGGCGTTCCGGTCACAACTGTGAACAAGCTGAGCGAAGGCTCGCCGAATATTCTGGATCTGATCCGCAGCGGGGAAGCGCACTTTGTCGTCAACACGTTGACGAAGGGCAAAACGCCTCAGCGCGACGGATTCCGCATCCGCCGCGAAGCGGTGGAAAACGGCGTCGTCTGCATGACCTCGCTCGACACGGTCCGTGCTCTGCTTCATATGCTCGAAGCGATCAACTTCTCGTCCCGCTCTATGCCGGTATACGCGTAAGCGGACGGGTTCAAACCAAATCAGGGGATGTGCGCATAACCGGCCTGCAAAGGCCGGGAGCGTAACATCCCCTCCTTATGAACGCAGGAATGAAACAAGCCATTTGAGAGGGGAATGCCGGATGGAAACCGCAAGAGCACAATCTGCCGGACGGATCATGGTAGCGCTCGATTTTGCGTCAGCAGCCGAAGCGGAGACGCTCATTCAGGAACTTCGGGGAATTCCGTGTTACATAAAAGTGGGGATGCAGCTGTTTTACGCAGCCGGGCCCCGTTTCGTAGCGCGTTTGAAGGACGAGGGCTACAACGTATTTCTGGATGTGAAAATGCATGATATCCCGAACACGGTTAAAGGCGGCTCCGAAAGCGTGACGCGCCTTGGAGTGGATATGTTCAACGTCCATGCTGCCGGAGGCATCAAGATGATGGAAGGCGCCCTGGAGGGTGTGGACAAGGCCCTTGGCGGAGGCGCAGCGAAGCGTCCGCAGATCATTGCGGTTACACAGCTGACCAGCACCAGTCAAGCGATGCTGAACGAAGAAATCGGCATTGCCGGCCGGGTGGAGGATGCAGTCGTCCGTTACGCGCGTCTGGCTCGCCAGGCGGGGCTGCAGGGCGTCGTCGCGTCACCGCTGGAAGTGACCGCCGTTAAGGAAGCGTGCGGCGCCGATTTTATCACGGTGACTCCGGGAATCCGGCCCGCGGGGGCTGCATTGGGCGACCAGAGCCGGGTCATGACGCCTGCCGAAGCTTTCGCGGCCGGAACC
The DNA here is from genome assembly GCF_058269095.1 of Paenibacillus sp. JNUCC 35. Taxonomy (NCBI): domain Bacteria; kingdom Bacillati; phylum Bacillota; class Bacilli; order Caryophanales; family Paenibacillaceae; genus Paenibacillus; species Paenibacillus sp. JNUCC 35. The sequence goes on from NZ_CM177771.1 coordinate 2,016,794, forward strand.
GATTATGTGGTAATCGGCCGTCCGATAACGGCCGCACCGGACCCGCGCCAGGCGCTGGAACAGATTTTGGATTCGCTGGAGAGCTAAGATAAGCCTCTCATTATATAAACGCAAAACTTTTATACAAGAGGAACGGAGTGATTGGATATGAACACAGCACAATCGACAGAACGTGAAATAGCGGCTTCCCTGCTTAAGATCGGAGCGGTAGCTTTGCGTCCGCACGAGCCTTTTACCTGGACATCCGGAATCAAATCGCCGATCTACTGCGATAACCGTCTGACAATGTCGCACCCCGAAATCCGCGATGCTATCGCAGAAGCGTTTGCGGCCAAAATCCGCTCGGAATACCCGCAGGCCGAAGTAGTCGCAGGCACGGCGACGGCAGGTATACCGCACGCGGCATGGGTAGCCCAGAAACTCGGGCTTCCGATGATTTACGTAAGGGACAAGGCCAAGGGCCACGGCAAGCAAAACCAGATCGAAGGCGCTCTGGCAGCAGGGCAGAAGGTCATCGTGATCGAAGACCTGATTTCGACAGGCGGAAGCTCCCTCAAAGCGGCTCTGGCCGTCAATGAAGCCGGGGGTCAGGCGCTGGGCGTACTGGCTATTTTCTCCTATCAGCTGGTCAAAGGCATTCAGGCGTTTGCCGAAGCCGGTATTCCGCTGGATACGCTGACGAACTATTCCAAGCTGCTTGAAGTAGCCGTGGAACAAGGGGCCATCGCTCAGGAAGATCTGGAGCTGCTCCGCTCCTGGCGCGAAGACCCGGCTTCCTACGGCGTGTGAAGCGGTAAGGCAGGCAGCGGGCAAGTCGGGACAGCGGATAGGGATAAACCGAGGTCCCGTGAGCATCTGCCGGCATAAAGCCGGAAGAAGGCCAGCATACGCCGCGGCGCTGACGGGGATCTGGGATAGGCGCTTCCTGAAGCAAAAGGAACTGTCCGCGGTGACCACCGTCATGCGACGATACGGCGCATGGCGAGCTGTTCGCGGTGTGAAACCTGATCCAAACAAATAGACCTCCATCCGCCGTATTACGGCGTTGGAGGTCTATTTGTTATGGGCCGGATCCTTGTGCACGGCTGCGGCCTGCTCCACCGGTAAGGCCCATCCGGTGGAGCGGTTTACCTGCGTCATACGATACCGCGCCGCGCGGGTACCCGCTCTGGTTTCTACTGCCGGTCTTAGCCTATGCGTTTGCCCATAATGATCAGATCCCGTTCGATTCCGTCCAGCTCAGCAATCCGCGGAAGCTCGGCCCATTTGGCAAAGCCGTAACGGTCGAAGAGAGCAAGGCTGTGGGCATTGTGACCGAAAATAAAGCCGAGTACGGTTTTAATGCCGAGCTCCGGACAGGCGGCGATGGCTTTCTCCAGGAGATAACGTCCCAGACCGCGGCCGCGGCACTCCCCATCAAGGTAAATGCTTACCTCGGCGGTGCCGTTATAGGCAGGACGGCCGTAGAAAGACTGGAAGCTCAGCCAGCCCCAGATCTTGCCGTCTTTTTCAAGCACCCAAATCGGGCGGGTTTCCGGATTGTGCTCGGCAAACCAGTTTTCCCGGCTCTGGACGGTCACCGGTTCAAGGTCGGCCGTAACCATTCTTCCCGGAATGGTTGAATTGTAAATGTGTACGATGGCGGGGAGATCCGCCGGTACAGCGTCTCTGAGCTTGTAAGTATCCTGCTGCATACCTGTTCCTCCGTTTTCGAGTGCGATGATTTAATTTTATCATGGTTAACGGAGTTAGGCCGCATTTTTTATCGATTGGCTAACTTTTCCCAGAAGCCGCAAACGGCCTGCAAGCCCTTGTCGAAGTTGTCCAAATCGAAATGCTCGTTGGGAGCATGGAGATTTTCGTCCGGAAGCCCGAAGCCCATCATGACGACCGGAGCCTGAAGCAGGCGTTCGAAAACGTCCACGATCGGGATAGAGCCGCCGCCACGGGTGAGCGCCGTTTTCTCTCCGTAGGCTTCTTCCAGCGCCGCCGAGGCAGCCACCATAACCGGATGGTCGGCAGGCGTCAGGAAAGGGTTGCCCTGCAGCACTCTTTTGACCGAAGCCTTCAAACCGGCCGGTGTGTGGGCCGCTACATGACGCTCGATCAGCTCGAAAATTTCATCCGGGCGCTGATCCGCAACGAGACGGCAGGCAATTTTGGCGGACGCGCGCGCCGGAACGATCGGTTTAATACCTTCACCGGCAAAACCGCCGCTTATTCCCGTTACCTCCAAAGTCGGCCGCGCCGTCGTACGTTCGGTGAACGTATACCCTTTCTCGCCGAAGAGCTCGGAGAGACCGAGGTCCTCCCGGATCTTCGTTTCATCCTGCGAGACGCGGGCCAGTTCGCCGCGTTCCTGTTCCGTCAGATGGATGACACGGTCGTAAAAGCCCTCTATCGAGACGCGGCCTTCTTGGTCGTGAAAGGAATCCAGTAGGCCTGCGAGCGCATGAACGGCATTCGGCACGCCGCCGCCGTACAAGCCGGAGTGGAGATCGTTTCTGGCCGCGAGCATTTCGATCTCGACTCCGGCGACTCCGCGAAGCCCGTAAAGCAGAGCGGGTTTGCCTTTCTCCAGCATGGGCGTATCGGAGATAACGATAGCGTCCGCTTTTAGCTTCTCCGCATGCTCTTTTACGAACGGGGCGAGGGAAGGGCTCGTAATTTCTTCCTCGCCTTCGAGAATAAATTTGATGTTCAACGGAAGGCTTCCGACCGCTTGAAGGAACGTTTCCGCCGCTTTGACGTGAATCCAGAGCTGAGCTTTATCGTCCGTCGCTCCACGCGCGTAAATTTTGCCGTCCCGGATGACGGGTTCGAACGGTTCCGAATGCCATTCGTTCAAGGGATCGGCAGGCTGGACGTCATAATGGCCGTAGACGAGGATGGTCGGTTTGCCGGGCGCATGAAGCCAGTCCCCGTACACAATGGGAAGTCCTGCCGTCGGCATGATCTCCACATTTTCCAGACCGGCATGGGTCAAGGCGCCGGACAGCCATTCCGCGCAGCGGTGAACGTCTTTCTTGTGCTCGGACAATGTGCTGATGCTCGGAATTCGGAGCAGCTCTTTCAGTTCTTCAAGATGGCGTTCTCTATGCCGGGACGCATAAGATTCGGTTTTGGCTTGCATGGTGACAGGACTCCTTTTTTGACAATGGGTTAAAAAAGCTTATCCTCATAACTTCCCCATTTTCGCTTAAAATCCTGCAAACTCTTTCAATAACGAAAGGAACCGCCGGAACTGAGGCAGGAAAAATAATTTTTTGGCCTAAAAAGAAACTTCCTGGAGATTCAATCGTCTTACTAAGTGGAAGCAGGATGGAAATCTTTTCATCCGCGTTTTGGCAACAGACTTTTCGGCTGTATTTAAATCATGGGTTGAGGTGGAAACTATGCGCAACAAAATGGCAGCACGTGCGACCGCACTGGCGCTGATTTTAACTTTAAGCACAGGAGGAGTGCTTGCGGCGACCCCCGCTGCGGCAGCTTCCGGACAACCGGCACTGGGTTCGGTGGCGGCAGGGGCTTCCGGTTCGTTCGAGCTTCAAAATATCCAGCTGCTGCCGGATCAGGACGGCAATATCGTCACGTTCACGGTCGGCGTCCATAATAAAAGCGCTGCCGATTTATCGCTCGTGGACTATTGGGTCCGGCTCAAAAGCAAAACAGGCCATACATATACGGTTCGATTGATGCCCCTGGACAAAGAAGTGAAGAAGATCGGAGCCAACTCTTCGGGCCAGGTATCTTACTACGCCAAAGTCGGCAGCGGCGAGAAGCTTCAGGATCTTCAGGTGCAGTTTATCAAATGGGATTTCAGCCAGCCAAACTCCGAGCGCATTCTCGGACAAGTATCCGTGCCGGCTTCTTACACGGGTGTGACGCCGACGGGACAAAATGCCGACTTCCAAGTGGGAAGCAGCGAACTGCGCGCCTCCACGGAGAAGTTTACAAACGGAAAGAACGAGAAATATTACTTGCCCGCGATAAGCCTGCAGCTTGAAAATATCGGGGCGGCGGCGGTTACCCTGCCGGAAGTCGCGTTTTCGGTTCGAACGCCCGAAGGACTTTTGTATCCGCTGGATGCGAAGAACGCCAAGGATTTGAAAATCAGCCCGAAGGAGACGAAAACCGTTCAGCTTTCGGGGGCTATTCCGCTTAAAGCCGGAGAGAAGGGCTGGGAGCTTGTCATCACCCGGATCCATCCGGAACTGAAGTTCAACACGCTGCTGGCGGCTTACCAGCTTCCGGCCGTCAGTAAACCTGCGGGCGGCGAGGCCGGCAAGGAAACGCAGTTTATGAACAAGTCGGGACTCTACACGGCCAAGCTGGGAGGCATTTACCGTCTTCCGTGGGAGGATCAGGATATTTTGACCGCCAACGTCACGTTGTCGAACAAAGGGGAACAGTCGCTTCCGATTCCGGATATGACGGCTTACTTCCTGCTGGATAATGCCGTGAAAGTGGAGGCTAAGCTGGTCCGTACGGGCAAAGTGATCGGCATCGATCCGGGCTCCTCTCTTTCTGTCGAGGCGCTCGGTAAAATCCCGTATACGTATGCGTTTAAGGAAGTCAAGCTGGTCATCCAGGAAAAAGAAAGCGACACGCAGGTGAACGATCTGCTGGAGCTTACCGCGAAACCCGATCTGCAGCAGCTGCCTTTTGTGGGATTAGGCGCGAAGTACGCCCGCGAAGAAATCGGCCGCAAAGCGCAGTATACGGTTGCCGAAATCAATTCCTATGAGGGCTTGAGCGGGAGCATCGTTTCGGCCGAACTGGAGATTGAAAATGCGGAGAAACGGTTTGCGCCCGTCACCGGTCTAGTCGCTCATTTTCAGATGAAGGACGGCACCGTATTCCCGGCTTCCGTATCGGATATCAAGAAAACGGTAGCGCCAGGGGGCAAAGCGAGACTGAACGTGTGGGCCGCACTGCCGAAAGGCACGGATATGGAGAATGTCCGGCTGCTTATCGGTGATTCCGTAACGCTGGAAACCGGGGAAGGCAAGCAGGGAGAGGGTCAGCAGACCGTAAAAACCGATGCTTACGTAAGGCCCGTAACGTTCGCGCTGCCCAAAGAGAAAAAGGATGTCAAAGACAAGCTGAAAGACATCACGCTGTTCCCGTACACGGTTTCCATGAGCCGGATCAATACGTCCATCAACAACGATGTGCTGACGCTGAAATTCGATTATGATATCCGCAAGCAGCTTCTGACCGAAACGGCGCCGGAAGGGCATAAGCTGGTTCTCGTATTTGAAGACTATAAAGGCAACAAATCGTTCGAGAAAGCGTATGAGCTGAAAAATTGGGAGCCGCGCGACGGCAAATCGGCCGAGCAGGTGACCGACAATGAGCTGAGGATCGGCAAGAAGGAGAATTTCACCATTCAGCTCCAGGATGCGGACCTGATCTTTAAGCAGCGTTTTCTCGATAAGTACCATCTCAGCGTGTATCATGAATTCCAGGGACAGCGCAAGCTGCTGGCCAAGCAAAGTATCGATTGGTTTACTTATTCGGACTAAATTATATCGATAATAGAGGGTTTTACAGCAAAAGTTCCATCTCCGGATGGAACTTTTTTCACATTTATCCGTAATTGTTGAAGTGGACACCTCTTTTTTGTCGTCAAAACGGTAGGAGGCAGCGTGAAGGGAAAAAGTGCAGAGAAATAAGTCATTGAAAAAAAATAAAGCCAGTTTATATTTTTTTAACCTTTACCGTTTATGATGGGGAAAGAATGGGTACAGCTGCCAATTTCAAGAGAGATTGTTCAATCGGTGCGGAGGAGTAGAGTGGATGAACAAAATGACTAGTTTTTCAATGAAAAACGTGGCGGCGCTTTTTATTATTATGCTGCTGGTATTTGCAGGCGGCATTTTCGCCACGACTAAACTGAAGGTGGAAAGCATGCCGGATATTTCGTTTCCGATGGTGGTCATTTCCACCCAGTACACGGCACCGCCTAAAGATGTGCTTGACCAGGTTACAAAGCCGCTGGAGAAAGCGGTCGCCGGTTTTGACGGCATCAAAAATTTATCGTCTACGTCGAGCGATAATTATTCACAAATTACGATCGAACTCGATCAGGACATCAAGCCTAAGAATGCCAAGCAGGATCTTGAGGCGCTGGTTTCGAACGTCAAGCTGCCGCAGCAGGCTGAGAAGCCTAAGGTGCTGACGGAAGGATTCTCATCCCAGCCGGTTTATTACTTGGGGGTATACGGCAACGACGGGATGAACCAGGCGGAGCTTGATAAAATTTACAAAGACACGATTCTGCCGGGCTTTAACACGATCAAAGGCATTGACCATGTCGACTCCGTCGGCAACCAGGAAGCGACTCTTTCCATTAAGCTCAATGAAAACACGATCAACAGCTATGGATTGACGCCGACGGATGTCTCGAACAGCATCCGGGCCGCCTTGTCCGCGAGTCCTGCAGGAACCGTTGAATTCAACGGTACGACCCAGATGGTGCGGGTGACGGGCCAGATCGACACGATTTACAGCCTTGACAACCTGACGCTGACAACACCGAAAGGCAGCGTGCTCCAGCTTAAGGATCTCGGCAAAATCGAAGCCATCAGCGAATCCCAGTTTATCACCCGTCTGGACGGCAAACCGGCCATCGGCGTGCAGCTGTACAAAACGAAGTCGGCAAACGCGGTAAACTTCGCGGACGAAGCCGACGCTTTGATGGCAAACTGGGAAAAAACCCTGCCGGGCGTGAAATTTAAATCCGTTTATAATTCGGCGGTGGAAATCAAAAAGTCGATCCACGGCATGGTGCAGGAAGGCGGCATGGGCGCCCTGCTTGCTTCGGTTATGATTTTGCTCTTCCTCAGAAATATTCGGATGACCCTCATCGTTTTGGTCTCGATTCCATTATCCATTCTAATTACGCTATTGATGATGGTGCCGCTTAATATTTCACTCAATATCATGACACTCGGCGGTATGGCTATTGCGGTCGGACGCGTCGTGGATGATAGTATCGTTGTCATCGAAAATATTTACAGCCAGCTACAGAAAGCCCAGGAACGCGGAGAATCTGTCATTAAGCTGGCGACCGCTCAAGTAGCCGCGGCAATTACCTCTTCGACGATTACAACCGTCGGCGTATTCGGTCCGATTGCATTCGTTAGCGGAGTTATCGGCGAAGTGTTCCGTCCATTCGCCCTTACGCTGGTCGTTGCGCTTCTATCTTCGCTTCTCGTGGCGCTAACCGTCATTCCGATGCTGGCGAAACTACTGGTGCTGAAAAGCAAAAAACTCGGCAACCACGACGAGAATCATGTCGGCAAATTTGCGCTTGTTTACAAAAGAGCATTGGAGTGGTCCCTGAACAACCGGATCAAGACACTCTTGTTCTCCGGAATTCTCTTCATAGCCTCGCTGGTGTTGATCGTACCGCAGCTTGCCGTATCGTACATGCCGGAGGATCAGTCGGCCCGGCAGATGATTTTCCAGATTAAGATGCCGAACGACACATCGATCGAGACGATGGATGAAAAGTCCAAGCAGCTCGAGCAGATGATGAGGGAAGCGAAAGACGCTTCGGGCAATCCGCAGTTTACATACAATGAGTCAATGGTGGGCTACGCATTCAGCAAGGATGTAACGCCGTACCGGACGATGATGTTTACCGAAGCGAACGAAAACAGCAACGCCGAGCAGGTCTTCAAAGCTTACAAAGAGAAAATCTTATATGAACTTCCCAAAGGCTCCGAGGTCGACGGTTCACTGATTTCCGCGAGCGCCGGCGGAAGCAGCACGGATTTCTCTTACTCCCTGAAAGGCGACGACATGCTGTATCTGAAGCAGGCGGCCGCCCAGGTTAAAGAGAAAATGAAAGAATTCCCCGATCTGTATGAAGTCAAGGACAGCCTCAGCGATTCCAAGACGGAAGTCGAAGTCACGGTCGACCAGAACAAAGCGCGTTTGTACGGACTGAGCTCCGCCCAGGTGCTTGAGATGGTTAACTCTTGGATCGGAGTCAGCAAACTCGGCGACTTGAAGTTTGATAACGTTACTTATGAGACCAAAGTGGAGCTTGATCCCCAGTATAAAAATTCGGTGAATAAAATCGGCACGTTCCTGCTGAAATCACCGACGGGTCAGACGGTCCAACTGAATGAAATCGCCAAGATCACGCAGATTGAGGCTCCTACAGCCATCACCCGTGAAAATCAGATCCAAACGCTGAAAGTAACAGCCAAGATCAAAAGTGCGGATAAAGGCGGAGTCAGCGGCAAGGTGGCTGCAGAATTGAATGCGCTGGAGCTTCCTGCCGGCGTAAGCCGTGAGGTCAAAGGGGTATCCGACGATATCGCTTCCGGGTTCTCGGAAATGTTTGCTGCCATGGGCGCGTCCATCTTTATCGTCTATCTAGTCATGGTTCTCGCATTCGGGAACGCCAGCGCTCCTTTTGCCATTCTGTTCTCGCTGCCGCTGGCGGTCATCGGCGGATTGTTCGGCCTCCTGGTCACGGGAGAATCGCTCAATATTACTTCTCTCATCGGATTCCTGATGCTGATCGGAATCGTCGTGACGAACGCGATCGTTCTGATCGACCGGGTACAGCAGCTGCGCGATCAGGGAGTTGGGGTCAGAGAATCCCTTATCAGTGCGGGGTTGACTCGTCTTCGTCCCATCATTATGACCGCGGGAGCGACTGTGTTTGCGCTTATGCCGCTTGCGCTCGGTATGTCCAAGGGGACCATTATTTCCAAAGGATTGGCGGTCGTCGTTATCGGCGGGCTTGTCACTTCTACAGTACTTACGCTAGTTGTCGTACCTATCATTTATGAATTGATTGAATCCTTTAAACGCAGAAGTTCGAACGCGTTCCACCGTAAACCAAAGAAAAATAAGGTGGATACGGTCCCTGCGGCAAAATCCTGAGTCAAGCAAAGAGAAGAGGAGAGTACAACTGATGAAACGTCCTTTAGCTACGATCGTAAAGCAGAGCACGAAACTGGTAGGCATTGTCGCCCTCACTACGGCCTTGGCCGTCGGCTGTTCGAACAAACCGCTGGCTGGTCCGCAGGACACTGCACAGGGCCAGGAATCTCAGATTAAGACCGTAAAAACCGTCAAGGTGACGAAAGAAAAAATATCGGACCCGCTTGAGCAGGTTGCCAATGTCATCTCTTCCGTTCAATTGGAAGTTATTTCGAAAACAGGCGGCGACGTTCAGCAGGTCTACAAAAAGAGAGGCGACATGGTCAAAAAGGGAGAGCTTCTGTTCCGCATTGATCCATCCGATCTGCAGCTGCAGAAGGAACAGGGACAGCTCGGCATCAAGAGCGCCCAGGCCCAGTTGAAGCAGGCTAAGGAAGAGCTGGCCAACGCGAAGACGGACCTCGATAACAACATCGTAAAAGCGGAGCAGGGAATCCGGGATGCGGAGAAGAATTTTAATAAAATCCGTAACGATTATGATGAGGGCACCGTAACGAAGATCCAGCTGGAGCAGGAGGAAACAAAGTTCAACAGCCTTAAGCTTGATCTGAGCACTCTGAAGCAGAAGCGCAAAACGCTGGACAATACGGATTCGCTCGCCGCCGCTCAAGTAGCGATCGAAACGTCCGGCCTGTCTGTCAAGAAAGCGGAACGCGATCTGGGAAATACGGAGGTGAAGGCACCTGTAAGCGGAGTGCTCACGGACTTCCCGGTTGAGGCGGGGATGACGGTCGGGCAGGGATTCAAAGCCGGAGTCATCCAGCAGCTGAATCCGATCCTGATCAAGGCCGATTTGACGGAAGAAGCCGTTAATCTGGTGCGCGACAAGAAAGAACTGAATTTCTATGTGCCGGGCACGACGGAATTAACGAAAGCGCCGATTAAATATATTTCCGATGTGCTGGATTCACAGACGAAAGCTTACACGCTGGAGCTGGAAGTTTCAAACGCCGACCAAAAGCTGAAGCCCGGACAGAAAGTTCAGATTCAGCTGACCGATGAGGCGGAGCAGACAGTGGCGGCTATCCCGACGCTTAGTATCGTGAGAGAAGGCAGCGACTCATTTGTCTTCGTTCTGAACGGGGATACCGTTGAGAAACGCAAAATCCAGCTCGGCCGTTTGAAGGAAACGATGCAGGAAGTGATTTCCGGCGTAAGCGAAAACGAGCAGATCGTCATTTCCGGTCAGCATCAGCTGAAAGATAAAGAAAAAGTCACGACAGCAGCCGCAGCTAACTAACAAAGGAACACATGGAGGAGAATACCGTGAAGAGCCAATGGAAAACTACCGTATCGTCCGTCTTTCTGTCTGCCGCTCTGCTCGCAAGCGCCGTTCCGGCACTTGCGGCAGAACCGGGGAAGCCAGCACCCGCACAAGCATCGGCTTTAGCGCCGACCGCTTATAAATTAACGAACTATCTGCAAGTCGAAATGAAAAGTGTCTTAAACGAAAAAACAACGGACGGAACCCGTCTGGGTGCCGTTGTCCGCATGAAAAACACCAGTTCGAAAGTTGTACGCGTACCCGAGTACGAAGTGCGCATGAAAACGAAAGACGGTGTGGAACTCCGCTTGCAGGCAAGTCTGGGAAGCCCACGCTCCATTCAGCCCAAATCCCAGGTTGAGCTTAGCTACCTGGCGACGGTTGACAGCGGAGAAGGCGTAGAACTGAGCGAGCTTCGCTGGGTAGACATCGATGTTTACGTGTATCCGAAAAAAGAAACGCTTCAGCTCAGCGTTCCCGTGAGCGATCTGGTATGGAACGGAACGGAAACGTCCGAAATTCCTTCCGCTTCCGTGAAGAAATGGGGAGAAGCCTTCACCATTCCGTCTTTGCAGACGCCATTGGAATTCAAAACAACGAGTATCAGCCGTGATACGGTCGGAACGAAAACGAACTCGGTCGTTCAGATGCTCGTAACGAACCCGTCGGCCAAGCGCCAAGCCCTTCCGAACATTGCTCTGGAAGGCAAAAGCGGCCTCCAGACTTACGACAGCAACCCATCTGACGCCACGCTAACTCTGGAACCGGGCGAAAAGAAGTACATTCACTTTGTTATACCTACGGAACTGAACACAGAACTGCAATCTTTAAATGTGGTCACCGCAGAGAAATACATTGACGCGCAGGAGAAGCCAGTCATGTACAGCGTAGGCCGCGTTCATATTATGTTGCCGGCCAAGCAGGCCGATGCCCTGCCGGTTCATGGAGCTTATGCTTTCGGTGACGCCATGAAGATGGATCCGCTCAACGAGCTGGTTCACCCGAATATGGATGTTTCCCTCGTGGAGCTCCACATGCAGCAAAATGAGGACGACGCTTTTAATACCGCTATCGCCAAATTTAAGCTGACGAACAAATCCGGCGGTCCGCTTAACGTGCCTGCGTTTGCGACTGACCTCGTCAGCAGCGACGGCTACACGTATAACGGCAACAGACAAGGAACAACGACTCTGCGCGTGCTTCCGAACGCCTCCTATGTCGTAACTTACTCTTACATTCTTCCGGCTTCCGAGACGGGAGAAGGACTGAAGCTTGCCTTGTATGAAACTCACGGAGCATCCGGGGCCAAGTCTCAAGACACGAAGGCGCAAGAGGCGCCGGCGAGTGCTGCAGACACCGGTGCATCGTATAAATCTCTTCTGACGGCCTACAGCGTCAAACTTCAGCCGCAACCGGAATCGAAGAATGAACTGAAACTGTATCCTTTGACGGTGAAAGTGAATAATTGGGAAATTTCGGCGATGTTTAATCAACAGCAGAACTACAATTACCGCTTAAAACTTTTATTGGATATCGAACAGGAGAAAGACGTCCTTCTTGACCGTACGTTCTCCCAACTGCAATTTGATATGTATGATAACGGTGGCACTCTTATCAATTCGGTCAAAAGCCCGTTCGTAGGGGAAAATAAACTGCAAAAAGGCGCCAATGTCATTAATTTTAATGCGGATTCCATGCAATTGGATTTCCCTGTTACCGTCAAAGTCTATGAATCCTTCGTCAATGATAAAGGCGAGACGGCGAAGCGTCTTCTGACTACGTTTAAACAGTAGTTGAAGAGCTCGGCAACTGCTTCAGACGGAGCCGCGCGAGTCATGGCGGCTCTTTCCGCCGCACATCACCTAAAAAAGGCCTTTCCGGTTAAACCGGAAGGCCTTTTTTTATTGAAGCGTTCGTTACCCTTGGAGCGGGAATGAGCGGATAACGGACCATTCGCCGTTTTCCTGTTTTCCGAGCAGTTGAATACTGTCCGCATTGAAGGAAAAATCCACCGGCGTGTTTTTTACACTGGCCAGTACGTCGTGCAGCTCATCGGCTCCCAATTTCTGTCCGATGGTCAGATGGGGATGATAGTTGTAAGCTTTTTCCGTATCCACGAGAGGACCCGTACAAAGCTTGTCGTGAAGATCGATGACCGGTTCCGCTTGTTCCAGTGCCAGGTAGATAACGTTGTTAACCGGAAAATAAGAACTGAACCGGTTGAACGTAAGCTGGAATGGAGACACGGTGCGGCTCAGATCTTCCAAATGACGGATGGCAGCCTGAAGCTGCTCTTCGGTCCATTCTTCTTTTTCACGAACCGTAATGTGGGGCGAAATCACCCTATAATAAGGATCGAACCTTTTTCTATAACTGTTGGCAAATTCCTTAATCTCTGCGGATGGAAGAATGGCGATGCCGTACATCATATGGAATCCCTCCCTAAATTATGGTCGACTAGTTCTTATTATACCGTGTTTGTATCCCGCTCACAATTTCATTTTAAAACGATTCATTGTCCGCGTACGCCCATACCCGAAAATGTGTGAAGTCATATACTGAACATATCGTGGAAGTTTAAGGGGAGAAGACCGTGAAACGACAAGTTCACAGCCGGGAAATTAAAAAGGTCGTTATGCAAAGGCTGGCAGACCGGGGGGCGAGTCTGGAAGACATCGCAGAGATCGTATACGCCATGCAGGCGCCCTATCATCCCGGTTTATCGATGGATACGTGCATGCAGTCCATTCAGGCCGTATTGGGCAAAAGAGAGCTTCAGCACGCGATTCTGGTGGGAACCGAGCTGGATATGCTGGCCGAGCAGAAAAAGCTTACAGAGCCGCTCCAAACCATTCTGGACACGGATGAGAGTTTATTCGGATGCGACGAAACGCTTGCGATCGGTTCCGTTTTCGGCTACGGCAGCATTGCCATCACGACATTCGGTTATCTGGACAAGGAAAAACCCGGATTGATCAAACGGCTGGATACGAAGACCGGCGGCGCCGTGCATACCTTCCTGGACGATCTTGTAGCCGCCATAGCCTCGGCCGCATCGGGAAGAATCGCCCATAGAAGCAGGGATGAACTAGAACGGGGAGTACCCGATGAAGATAACGAATATGTATAAATTGCGCATCTCGATGCTTTTTTATGAAAAATTCCGCTGACCGTGTTGGCCTACAAATAAGCGAATGTCTTTTTGGATATGCTATTTCTAGGCCAATAACATCATCAACGGAGTGAGGACCATGCAGTGGGTATATTGGGTAAAGCTGTACGACAGTAAGTTTCAGGCAGGTGTCCTTGCCAAGCGGATGGAGGAGGACTGGTGGATTTACGGCTACGAATGCCCGTCCGAAGTTGAAGTCTTCAAATCCAAAAAAGGACGTTTCGGTGTCCGTTACTCGATTTATTAAAAAAAAGTGTTGACTTAACCGTACTTTGTATTGTATATTTATTTTTGTCGCTATACGACATTGCTAGTTACTGACGCGGGGTGGAGCAGCCCGGTAGCTCGTCGGGCTCATAACCCGAAGGCCGCAGGTTCAAATCCTGCCCCCGCAATTAATCAAATTTTTTTTGCCTGTTTTTAGCCATACATAACATATCCGGGCCCTTAGCTCAGTTGGTTAGAGCGGTCGGCTCATAACCGATTGGTCGGGGGTTCGAGTCCCTCAGGGCCCATTGTAAGCCGGAGTGGCGGAATTGGCAGACGCACAGGACTTAAAATCCTGCGGTAGGTGACTATCGTACCGGTTCGAGTCCGGTCTTCGGCATCTAGGCAACAACGAGGTAATAAACAGAAAACTCCCTTCTTTCACTTATGCGCACCGCAGAATGAGACAAGGGAGTTTTTTGCAGTTATTTTTTCCTGTTAAGAAATGCCTGTAAAACGGGTAAGGGTATATTAAAACAATAAGCGGGGAGGCGTTACCATGGCGATACCGTTTGAGATCGTAATGGATCAAAGCAATGTCATTCGTGGAGATTTTTATCCGGCGTCTTCTATAGCAAGGGGCGTTCTCATTGTCTCGCACGGTTTTAAGGGATTTAAGAACTGGGGAATGTTCCCTTACGCGGCGGCGAAACTGGCCCGGGATGTGGATGTCATTACTTTTGATTTTACACATAACGGAGTGGGAGAAGACGGGCAGTCATTCAGCGAACTGGAGAAATTTGCGAAGAATACGTACAGCTGCGAATTGGACGATTTGTCGACCTTGATCTCTGTGCTGACGGACGAGTGGGACTTTAAAAACAAGCTACTGAAATCGGATCGCTTGAAACCCGTTGTTTTTTATCCTCATCACAGCAGGGGGATCAATCTTTCGAACGAGGAGCATCAGCATAGGGGCTCCGCCAACCCGGTCAATAAGCTTCCGGTCTTTTTGCTCGGTCACAGCCGCGGAGCGGGCGTAAGTCTGATCTACGCGCTGGATCATCCCACAGAGATTGCGGGAGTCGTCAGCTGGAACGGAATTACGCAGGTGGACATTTTCGACGAAGCCTGCAAAGAGCAGATGCGCAGTGAAGGACGCGCCTATATCGCGAATGCGAGGACCAAGCAGCAGATGCCGCTCGATAAGGTCATCCTGGACGATCTGGAGGCCCGCAAGGAGGACTTCAACATCCTGGAACGGATGCGGGGGGCGGCGTTTCCGGTTGTGCTCATACAGGGCGAGGAAGATCACGCCAACTTGAGGGCAGGCTCGGAAAAGCTCGTTGAGAACCAGCCGAAAGTCCAGTGGATCCAAATTCCCGGTGCTAACCATACGTTCAATACGGTCCATCCGTTTGCGGGTACTTCCGCGGAGCTGGAGCAGGCTATTGAACACACGCTGCAATTTTTAAAAAGCAGAGTGGTGCCGACAGAGTAAACCGAAAGTTCACAGGTCCCGGAAGGGACCTTTTTTAATTCAGGGATAGGGTGTAGCGGTGTGGCTTGTTGTGCGTTTAAACAGCGAAAGACCCTTACAGGGTAGGGGGTTTTCTAGTATGACCTGAGTCGGGTTCGAACCGACGACCCCCATCCTGTCAAGATAGAGGAATGTTCATGGATTTTATTTCCTGCGTATCTACATTTGTTTCGTTTGCACTCGGGGCCGTGGCCATCTTTATTTCTGTAAGGGAGGCAACTAAGACAGATGATGTTAAGGCTGAGATGAATATAGTCTTAGGAGAACTAAGAGAACGAAAGTCAAATGTAACATTAACATGATGAAATAACAGGAATAGCCCCTACTGCGAGACAAACAGTAGGGGCTTCTTATAGTAGAAAATTTAATTGTTGAGTGTATAAGACCTTCAATGAATATTGACGAACTTGGGATGACAGACTGAGTTTTCCTCAGTCCATCGTATCAAAGACGGCATTCATAAAGTAGGCGACCTCTAGTTCTGCCCCAGCAGCATCGAAACCAATAAATATTAAAAAGCTTTTGTATCGATTATAAATATCTGGATCATCGTCAGCACGACGATGCTGGCGGTCATAGATCAAAAAATTATTAGTCATATTACTATACATGATTATCACCTCCGATTTTATTATATAAAACAGAATTTAGTATGTATAGCTAAATATTTCAAGTTTACGTCTCAAGACTATCAACTCCTCTCTTAGTGGATTAGCAATACAATATAGGAGGGTTGATTGACTTGTGACGCTTGTACTAAAAAAACCGAAAGGACTTAGTGTGAAAGTAAATAAGTTAGGCTTTGACATCCATTACAGCCAGCTATACCGAGCGTTTTCATGGCCCGACTAATCAGACAAGCGACCAGACGGCCAGCATTGCCGTGTACAATACGGATATGGTCAACATGAGAAAAGACTACTGCAATCGTATCGAGCAAGCTGTTAAACGGTTGCCGTGGCTGGAGCAACACCTGATTGAGTGCCGGTATACGGGTACAGATAGCGACTATATTACGGATTACAATGTTTATAATGAGCAGCTAAACCCATCAATGAGTGAAACGCGGTATAGTTCCATTAGAGGAAGAGCCTTTTATAAAATTGCTATTTATCTGATCGATTCAAAGGTTATTAAGCCGGAGGCTGTTTTTGTAGATAGTGATTCTATAGGAGGCTAATATACATGAGGGTAATAAACTGGGATGAAGTTCCCTGGACTATTAAACCAAAGGATGTAAAAGCGATTCTTGAAATTGGAGAGAAACAAACATATGAATTTTTGAATCAATCGCCTCCACCGTTCCATATGGTTAGGGTGGGAAGAAAGATTAAAATATCAAAGTACGTTTTCAGGCGGTGGTTCGAAGGATAAGAGGCTGTTGAACGATTCGAAAATTGGTCCAAAATTCAAAAGTATCCCAATTCAGCATTTTCGGCTTGGTATGGCTAAAAGTAAACACCCCGTAAACGGCGAAAAACCCTTACAAAGTAAGGGTTTTTCTAGTATGACCTGAGCCGGGCTCGAACCGACGACCCCCACCCTGTCAAGATGGTGCTCTCCCAGCTGAGCTATCAAGTCATGTTTGTAAAATCTTCAGTTTTCTTAGTGACAAGTAGTATAATATCAAGAATTTAAAACACTGTCAACAATTTTTTATAAAACAGTTATATATAATAAGCTTATGGAAAAAGACAAACGACTGCAGGGGACGTTATGAACGCATTAGACGGTTATTTGCATCACGCCTGCATGTACGGGAAGACGCAAGCTTTCCGTACATGCAGGCGGTAGGGGGGCTCTCCGGTCAGGGGAATTCGTATTTGACAGGCATGAAGTGTTTCCTGAACTTTCAGGTTCTTTTATAATCAGAGAAGGGCGGTCAAGATGCGGCCCGATTTACAAAGAGAAGGGAAGAAAGAGGATGGAACGCTGGGAATACCAGACGCTAAAATTTTTTACAAAAGGTTTTTTTGTGGGCGGAAAATTAGACCTTGACGAATTTGATCAGGACCTGAACGAAATGGGGGCTCAAGGCTGGGAATTGATTTCCTGTTTTGACACAAGCCAGCATCAAGGTTCTTCCAAAGAAGTGATCTGTGTATTTAAAAGAAAGCTATTCTAACCTGCTCATACGTTTATCTCCAAAAAGCCCTCCTGCCGCTTTAAAACGGTCGTGGAGGGCTTTTTTCAAAAACGTGAGGACAGTCAGCCGGGAGCTCGGCCGGTTAACGCTTGTCCGCCGGTTTGTCGGGGGAAGGATCAGTCGGATGCTCGCCGGAAAGATTGTCCATAATCTCCTCCACGATATCGCTCACGGGATCGGTTGCGGCTTTGTCCTCACGGTCCGGAGGGGTGTTGATGCCGCCCGCTGTATTCGAAGTTTCATTATATATGCTGACATCATCGTTTGATCGCTTGTCCATGTAAGAAAACTCCCTTCGCTATAAAATGAACGTACGGTTCTTCACCGTGACAAGCCGGGTAACCGGTTTCGTCTCTTTAAGTTAACCGTTCCGAAGCTAATTTAAACCGACTTGAATTAATTATCTAAATTTTCAGATAATTTTATTGCAATAAGCGGATTGGTATTTTATAATGAAAACAGAAGAAAGAACAAGAGAAAGGGTGAAAAATTATGATAATGCTAGTCTGGTTCGCCGTAATCGTCTTTATTGTCCTTAAATTGGCCACAAGCGTTTATAATCCGCCTAAGAAGCGTAAAAACAAGCATCACTATTCCGATTCCGGCAGCAGCGGTTACACGGATTCCAGTTGGAGTTTCTGGGGGGGCGGTTCCGATTCCAGTACCGATTGCGACAGCGGGAGCGGAGGAGGCAGCGATTGTTCCGGAGGAGGAGACGGGGGAGGCGGCGGTGGCGATTGAAGCGCACCGGGCGCTTTTTTTAATGTTTACGGACTTTTAACGATAAATCAAATAGCTCATGATGGAATCCGCTTAAAGAAGAAGCGGTTTTTTGCGCTGCGTAAAAATAACTAAGAAAATCAGGAGGAAAACTTGCTTCGTCTATTGTTTTGTCCCAAAATAAGGACAGAAAGAAGTTTATCATACCGAGAGGGGCAGAAGAGATGGCGGTTACAAAATTGGAACACGTGGGTGTAATGGTTACCGATATGGAAAAGTCGATTTCATTTTACGAATCCGTCGTAGGATTGAAGCTGAAAGATACTGTGACCAACGGGGCGATGAAGCTGGCGTTCCTTGGCATCGACGTAAAAGGCGAAACGGAAGTCGAGTTAATCGAAGGGTACGGCGGAAGCTTAACCGAAGAGGGCCGGGTTCATCATCTGGCTTTTACGGTTGACGATATCGTAGCGGAATTTGACCGGGTCCGCAAGACGGATGTCGTGATGATCGATACGGAAATTACAACGCTGCCGAACGGATCGCGTTATTTCTTTTTTCACGGGCCGGACGGCGAGTGGGTAGAATTTTTTCAAAGCACGAGAGCCTGATTTTCCATGCCTGGCCTAATTTAGTCACGGCGTTTTAAGAAAATCCGGAGAGTCGACCGGATGTTGACAGCGTTTTTATTCCGCGTTATGCTACAAGAAAGTTAATAGCTGTGACGGAGACTATGGAGATTCATACGAAGCATCGGATGTTGCAATCCGGTTGGTTTGTCGTGGATCTCTTTTTTTGCGGCCTATGGCCGGAGGTCTCCGCAGCTTTGCGAATGATGCGGCCGAAGGCCGACAAAAGGCTGTTCCGGCAGCCGGTAGGGAGGATCGGACTTATGTCATCCTATATTATGTCCATCGATCAGGGAACCACAAGTTCACGGGCGATTCTGTTTAATCACGAAGGTCAAATTGTCCATGCCGCCCAGCAGGAATTCCCCCAGTATTTCCCGAAACCGGGATGGGTCGAGCATAACGCCAACGAAATTTGGGCTTCGGTTCTGGCCGTCGTTGCAACCTGTCTGATCGAATCCGGAGTAAAGCCGGAGCAGGTGGCGGGCATCGGCATCACCAACCAGCGCGAAACCGCCGTCGTCTGGGACAAAAGAACGGGCGAGCCCGTGTATAATGCCATCGTCTGGCAGTCCAGACAAACCCAGCAAATCTGCGACGAACTCAAGCAGCGGGGACTGGAGGAGAAATTCCGCGATAAAACGGGACTCCTGCTGGACGCTTATTTTTCCGGGACCAAGGTGAAATGGATTCTCGACCATGTGGAAGGTGCCAGAGAGAAGGCGGAACGCGGAGAGCTGCTTTTCGGTACCATCGATACGTGGCTCATCTGGAGGCTGACGGTGGGAGAAGCTCACGTAACGGATTATACCAACGCATCGCGGACTCTGATGTTTAACATCCACGAGTTGCGTTGGGACGAAGAGCTGCTGGAGCTGCTGACGATTCCGGCGAGCATGCTGCCCGAAGTCCGTTCCTCCTCCGAAGTATACGCGCATACGAGCGAATCCCATTTCTTCGGCGCGAAAGTGCCGGTAGCGGGCGTCGCCGGTGACCAGCAGGCGGCTTTGTTCGGGCAGGCCTGTTTTGACAAAGGCATGGCCAAAAATACATACGGCACCGGCTGTTTTATGCTCATGAATACCGGAGAGCAGGCCGTTACATCCAGCCACGGGCTGCTGACGACGATTGCCTGGGGATTGGACGGCAAAGTTCAGTATGCCCTCGAAGGGAGCATCTTCGTTGCCGGCTCGGCCATCCAGTGGCTCCGTGACGGGCTGCGAATGATCAAGACGGCCAAAGACACCGAAACGTACGCGTCGCGCGTAGAATCGACGGACGGCGTTTACGTGGTCCCTGCTTTCGTGGGGCTGGGAACTCCCTATTGGGACAGCGATGTGAAAGGAGCCGTTTTCGGGCTGACGCGCGGCACGACCAAGGAACATTTTATCCGGGCGACTCTGGAAGCGCTCGCCTATCAGACGAAGGATGTGCTCGCGGCGATGGAGGCGGACGCCCATACGAAGCTGAAGAAGCTGCGCGTGGACGGCGGGGCCGTGTCCAACGACTTCCTGCTTCAGTTCCAGAGCGACATGCTGGGCGTGCCGGTCGAAAGGCCGCTTATCAATGAAACGACCGCGCTCGGAGCCGCTTACTTGGCGGGCCTGGCCGTCGGGTACTGGAAAGACTGCGCCGAAATCGCCGCGCAGTGGTCGGTCGGCGGCACGTTTGAACCGGAAATGCCGGCGCAGCGCAGCGGACAGCTGTACAGCGGCTGGCAGAAAGCGGTGCATGCCGCCATGGCTTTTAAATAAATTCCCGGTCTTGCGTTCTTCTTACTCCCTACAATAGGTCCTCCGGAGGTTGCGTCAGAATATCCGACACCGGAGAGACCTATTTGTGCTGCCCCGGAAAAGCCGGCGAGCTTCCGAACAAGGACGAATTTCCCGTTTTTTACCAGCGGGGTTTGACTCGGAAGACAAACCGGGTAAGAAAAAGGAAACTGCCGCGTTTAGGCAGAGACATGTTGGCATATCCTAAATTATCGGATCAGGAGGTTTCATAATGCGAAAACCAATTCTGTCCCTGCTGCTCTCTGCAGCCGCCGCAGCGGCGATGACCGGTTGCGGCAGCGGCAACAACAAAAACGCGGGCCCGAACTCCACTATTACCCCGGAAGCCCTGCCTACCGCCGCCACAGCGCCTTCCGCTTCGCCGGGCGCAACACCGTCCGGTACGCCGTCGTCCTCGTCCGGAGTCGAGATTGAGCTTAAGAACGGAGAGGGAAGCGTGGTAGGCACAGCACGGTTTACCCAAGAGAACAAAGGGGTCCGTGTCCAGGTTCAGGCTCCGAAACTTGCTCCCGGAGAACATGGCATCCATGTTCATGAAAGCGGCGTCTGCGCCGGGCCGGATTTCAAGTCGGCAGGGGGACACTTTAACCCGAACTCCAAAATGCACGGGATGGAAAATCCCCAGGGGCCTCATGTGGGAGACCTGCCGAATCTGAAAGCGGAGGCAAACGGAGAAGCGAAGCTGGATACGGTGTCGGAAGCTTTTACTCTGGAGAAGGACAAGCCGAATTCGTTGTTGAAGCAGGGAGGAACATCGCTGGTCATCCATGAAAAGCAGGATGATATGAAGTCCGATCCGGCCGGGAATTCGGGTAACCGCATCGCGTGCGGCACGATATCCGAAGGCAAATAGGCGATTAAGCTGGATGGAGGCAAGCAAGCATGATCAAGACCCAGGAACTTAAGCAGCAGATGGACGATCTGTCCAAGCAGAACGATATGCTTCTTGTGGAGTTTGAACAATTAAAAAAAATGATTATGAGCGGCGGATCTCAAAACTCCGGCGATAGCTCGGGCGGTTCGGGCAGTTCGGGCGGCGGCCAGTATGAATCGGGCCAAAGTACGGACAACGGGCAGCAGCAAAATCAGGATCAAAACCAGAATCAAGATCAATCGGGAACCGGAGGCAGCCAGTCCGCCAGACGCAGCGCTTCTTCCGGTAAAAGGCAGCAGTCCCAGGACGGCCAAAACCAGCAGGATTCTTCGTCCGGCGGCGCAAATCAGCAAGCCCGAGGCTCTTCCCAGCAGCAAAACGGGAGCTCCGGCAATAACGGAAGTTCTGCCGCCGTTTCGGACATGGCGGACGATCTTTACGTCATCAAAAACATGGTCGAACAGTTGGAGAGAAAGACGTCCCAATACGTTTCCGAGCAGACGAACCAGTCCTTGACGGAGAAGGATGTCGTTAATCTGGTCTTGTATCTGATGAACGGCATGATCGACTGGACCAGTGAATTTGTGGGAAAAAACCAGTCCTCATCGGGTTCGTCGGGGCCGGTGCAATAGTGTGAAAGCCGTGAGAACGGCTTTTTTTCTTGCCAGAAAACTGGGAAATTCATTGATTCATTCTTTAGAGAATTCGACAAGATACACTTATTTACAGTTATCGGAAGTCCATATAAAGTAATGATAGTGTTGTTTACTCACAGGGGCTTGACCCGCAAGAACCGGACTATTAGAGAGGATGAGCAGGGAGTATGAGAAACATCGATATTCGAGTCATGAGCAAGCAGCTTGGATTTGGCACCGAATCCTTGGAGTCTTGGCTGGCCAAAGAGCGGCAGCAGGAACCGGAGAAACAGCCGGCTTATCGTCCGGAAAGCCTTCGTCCTTGTTACGAGAACAGGCCGTCGGATGAGTTTGTCTCTCTTTCCGTTTAACACGGATGTCAGCAGGATTCGGACCTCAACCTTCCTACTCTACCATCTTCCTTCCTACACACTCCCCCCGTCTTAGTACATATTCGACTCCATACAAAAAGCCTCTCCTGTGAGGAGAGGCCGCGAACATCTTCATCCCGCAGCTTGCCGCTAAACGGGTGCCTGAAACATTTGCTTGGCACAGTATTCGATAATGTCACTGCGGCGCACAATTCCGATGAAATTACCTGCGTCATCCACGACCGGTACAAAGTTCTGCACCTTGGCAAGATCAATGAGATCTTCCATGTTCGCATGAATGTGTACCGGTTTATTTCTCATCCGGAGGGGAACCTCCTCCAAAGTATGCCTGTGGGCGTTATCGAAGGTAATGCCCGGAGAATTTTTCAAAAACCAGAGCAGATCGCCCTCGGTTACCGTTCCCATATATTTTCCATCCTCCGTAAGGATGGGAACCGCCGTATAGCGGTGATATTCCATTCTTTCCAAGGTTTGTCTTAGTGTGGCATCAATCGTCGTTGTGATCACTTCAAGTTTAGGCAAAAGAAAAAAGGCAATATTCATGAATAATACTCCTTTGCGTAATAAGCGCAATTTATCAGTTCTCACGATCTATTATACTATATCGGGGAGTCAGAAACGAATCCGCGGAAGTGGAAAGTTTGGAGTAACACCGGATGAGCCTATAGGAGAAACCGGCCGAGTGTGGGTATGTTCCGTCTGGACAAGGATGCGCGGATAAGCTATCATATCTCGTATCGTTTGGACGAAAGGGGAACAAAGGCAGATGGAAATTATTCGCGTTACGACAGACGAACAACTTAAAGAGTGCCTGAGCGTCCGCAAAGAAGTCTTCGTTGATGAGCAGAACGTGCCGCTGGAACTTGAAATAGACGAGCTGGATGCGTCTCACCATAGCGGCCATCATTTTCTGATCCGAGAAGAGGGGAAGGCAATCGCGGCTGCCAGGTGGAAGCCGTATGAAGAAAACCGGGCGAAACTGCAGCGTATCGCCGTCCTCAAGGCGAACCGGGGAAGCGGCCTCGGATCCGTACTCGTGCAAGCGATGGAAGCCCATGCCAAAGAACTCGGCTATAAGGGAGCGGTTCTTGATGCGCAGTGCCAAGCCGAGCCTTTTTACAAAAAAATCGGGTACGAAACGATTCCCGGGGAGCCGTTCGATGACGCCGGTATCCCTCACGTAAGAATGGTCAAATCTTTATAAGCCTCACACCGCGTCCTTGCGCCGGTTAAGCGGGTAGCAGGGAGACGATTCCGTTTCGGCCAGGGGAAAGGTCATAATGAACGTCGTGCCTCTGCCGATAAAGCTTTCCACTTCGATCGTACCGTTGTGATCCTGCACAATTTTGTGGCAGATGGACAGGCCAAGTCCCGTTCCGCTGTCTTTGGTCGTGAAAAAAGGATGGAAGATCTGGTCCAGCTGTTCCACGGGAATTCCGCTGCCCTGATCTTCGATTTCAAGTACGGCATGGTGATCGCGCTCATATAGGCGGATCGCCATTTTTTTATTGTCTTCCATAGATTCATACGCGTTTTTAAAGAGATTAATGAGCAGCTGCACCATTTTATCCGGGTCCATCCAAATGTTCATCGGTTTTTCCGGAGGATCATACACCCAGGTTTCGATGTTGTAACCGTTCGATTTCGAGATCTGCAGGAAACCCTTGATTGTGGTCAGGGGATTCCTGATTTCATGCGCCATACCGGAAGCGAGTTCACCGACGATTCTAAGCTTTTCCGAGCGAAGCATATGCTCCTCGCGCTTCAGCCACATTTCCCGCTTCATACTGAACAGGCTGTTTTCCGCGACGAGCACGAGATCGTCCTTCGAAGAACCGTCATCGGGCAGCACCGCGATGCCGTAAGTGATTTAAATCCCCGTCAATTTGGGAAGTTCGGATCCGAGCTGCTGATCCACATAGGCCCGCATCGTTTCTTTGTCCTCATACGCAACAGCTACCGCGAACTCGTCTCCTCCGTACCGGGAAATAAAAGCCGCCTGAGAAAACTTGATTTTCAGCAGAACCGCAATCTGCTTCAGGATCTGGTTGCCGGCTTGAAAGCCCTGCGTTTTGTTCATCGCCTTCAGATCCGTGCAGTCAATCAGGATAAACAGCAGCCGGCTTTCCTTATGGACCAGGTTATGGAGCATCGCGTGGCACGCTTCGAAATTGGGCAGTCCGGTCAGGGAGTCATGGGTCATCAGCTGCCTTCTTTCCCCGGCCAGTTTGTCTCTTTGTCTAAATGTGTTGAATACGGTCAAAGCGAGTCCCATAAAGATGGCGAAGTTGCTTAAGTAGAGCAGAATCATCCAGAGAGGCGGATACACGGAAAAGGCGGGAACGGTGATCAGCGCGATAACGGCAAAGGTGATGAGATTGAGCGTAACCAGCATCCAAACGGTTTTCCGCGACTTGGACTCGTAAACTTCCGATGCGAGCAGGAGCAAGTACAGGGTGAAGCACCAATCGGTTTGGCTGCTCCAGTGAAACAGCGTAAGCAGAACCAGTTTGACGGCTGAAAAGGTGACGGAGGATTTCTTAAGGCCGAGGACGGCGGCAGCGAGGAACAGCAGGCTGAGCGGGAGCCATCCGCTAACGGACAAACCGAGCTTCCACGAAGCGATGCTGATGACCGAGGCATAGAAGATAACGAACCATTTGTAAATCACACAATCCACCCCACTTGAAAAAGGCCGTGCCGCGCAGCGGAGCGAACGAACGGGGCCGGGCTCACAAGCGCGAAAGGCCAAAGTTTTTGGATTAGTACTTTAGTCCTGTCTTCATTAAAAAACACGAAAACCAGGCAGGTCACCTGGTTTCTTAATGCGATGCAGCTTTATAAAGTGTAAATTTGATGCTGCTTGATAAACGACATTTTTCCTGTTTTGCCGACATAAGCGGGCATACTGTCCCCATAGTGCATAAGCCGAATCCTGGACTGGACCGACTCGGGGAGCGTGAGCAGCTCTTCAAGCGCGGCGTGAACAACGCCGGGCCCTTCCAACTGGCAGTCGTGGAAAATATGGCGGCAGTCTCTTTGCCCGACGACTTCGTTTAAAATCAGCTCGGGCTGAAAAATCATATCCGCACTGTAGAAAATGGTGTCGTTAACGAATAGGGAGAAGCTGGGCTTACCGGCGATATGAGGCGTCCGGATAATTTCGATACGGAATCCCGCATGAATTTCAGAAGGCTGGCCTTCTTCGAGCAGTTCGACGTCGAAATAATCCGCCAAGCGGTTTAAATGTTCTCCGGTGTTCTCCATTCCGCCCTTCAAGGTGTGTTCCCAGATAGGAGCCTCCAGCGCTGCGGGCAGCAGCAGTCTGAGCTTACGCCCGTATATGTAACGCATTTGCAGGGCCAGCTCTTCAAGCCCGCCGACGTGATCGGAGTGAAGGTGCGTAATCAGGACAGCGTCCAGTTCATCCGGCTTCATATTCAGCTCATGCAGAGCGCGCGGTGCCGTATTCCCGGCATCGACCAGGAGAGTAAAACCGCTGCAAGTCCAAAGTGCATTGTTGTTAAAATATTTCTTGGCAAACGCACTGCCGGTTCCGATCATTTGCAGCTGCAAGCTCACAGAATAAGCCTCCGATCTGTAGAGTGACGTACTACCCACACTCTAGCACGGAAAAAGTTGGATTTCAACCGCTTTCATCTGTCAAATCCATGCAACATTCAAGTAAAACGGCTTCTTCCCGAAGCCAAGGAGTGGTATAATAAAGGGTGAAAGAATTGCAGCGATGTGAGGGAAGGAAGGGGAAGGAGTTGGCTTTCTCAGTGGGTTCGAATTTACACGCGATTTCCCTGTTCGGAACGCTCGGTATGGCGCTTCTCGTAATTGCCATCCGGATGAAAGCGTCCAAGCGGCCTATCAACGCGATGAAAATATTAATGCCGCCAATCGGCATGAGCACGGGGTTTCTTATGTTTGTCGCTCCGTTGACGCGAATACCGGTTACTTGGGGATTGATCGCTTTTGCGGTGGGAGCGGTCGTGTTCGCCTATCCGTTAATCCGGACATCCGGATTTTCCAAGCAGGGCGATCATGTGTATCTTCATCGTTCGAAAGCGTTTTTAATCATTTTGGTTGTCCTGCTTGCCATCCGCTTATTTCTTCATTCGTATGTGGAGGAATACGTGACGGTGTACCAAACGGCTTCCATATTCTTTATCCTGGCGTTCGGAATGCTGCTTCCTTGGCGGGTGGCCATGTACGTGCAGTACCGCAAACTGATGAACAGCTGAGTCCGGCGAGCCGCTTTACGGCCTGAATAAGGTTAGGAGGCGGCCCGTTTTTTCATTTGTTCCACAATGAGGCCGTCCAGCTGCTGGCTGACTTCGACGACACGCGGATGATTCAATTCGTATTTGTATTGCGCGGCCATATAAGTCAGGACGCTTTTGAGGTATTCGATTTCCAGGTCAAGTGATCGGTTCATGGTTTTGAGCACGGGAACTCCTCCTGCATGATCGGAATTTTATAAAGCCGGACAATTGAGGCTGCAGACTAGATAGGGTACGGAGAGTGAACGCATTGATATGGATCGTGTGGAGCGTCCTTCTGCTCCTTTTTGCCGGTTTTCTTGCTTCGGTCGGTATTGCCGCTTATGTGGGCTGGCAGCTGACGCATCCGAAAAGGCAGTCTGTCGACGACTCGCCCGCGAATTACGGGCTTGTTTTCGAAGAGGTGGAAATAGCCAGCCGTACGGGAGACATTGTGCTCAGCGGCTGGCATCTTCCTCCTCCCGATACGGCGGTCAGGCAGAACCCGATGACCGTCATTCTGTCCCACGGATACGCCGGAAATCGGCTCGAACGCGGGCTTCCGTCACTCGCGTTAGCGCGGGATCTCATTGCAGCGGGTTTCCGTGTGATTATGTTCGACTTCCGGAATTCCGGGAAGTCCCAGGGGAGCATGACCTCCGTCGGTTATTACGAAAAGCACGATCTGCTCGGCGTCATCGACTGGGTAACGGAAACGTACCCGCGGGAAGCCGTAAGTCTGATCGGGTTTTCGATGGGAGCAACGACTTCTCTTCTGGCGGCGGCCGAACACGAGAAGGTTGCCGCGGTAGTGGCGGACAGTCCTTTTCATCATCTCAAAAAATATTTGAAAACAAATTTGCCGGTATGGTCGGGTCTTCCGAACATTCCGTTTACTCCGCTTATCTTGCTTCTTTTTCCGCCGCTGCTTAAAATCGATCCCGAGGGAGTCGATGCGATTAAGGCGGTTGAAGCGATCTATCCGAGGCCCGTTCTTTTTATACACAGCAGCGACGATCGCGCTATTCCCCAAGCTTCATCCGAAGAAATGTGGAGACGCCATCCCGATGCGTTCGATTTCTGGCGGACGGCCGGAGCGCCTCATGTGGGCTCTTACCATTTAGAATCGGCAGAATATGCCTGTCGTGTTATAGCGTTTTTGGAGAAAACGGTTTCTGAAGAGACGGTATATCCCCGTAAAGCTGCTATATCCTATAATTCCCATTAACCTCAATTGATTCCTTTTGAATCGGGTTGTCGACAATTTTGCAAAGCATGGATTTATAAGGAAAAATCCGGTGCGGACGGGCGTTTGACCTGTTCCGCTTTCCGTGATACGATACCATCGAAAGATGCAAATTTAAAACGAAACGAGGTTCTACAATGAGCGATCACAAACACGATCAGGATTGCGGCTGCGGACACGATCACGACCATGAGCATGAAGAAAGCGTGTTTATTGTAACGGACGAAGAAGGCAAAGAGCATGAAATGGTCATGGTGTACACGTTTGACTCTCAGGATCAGCTGTATGCGGTACTGCTGGACAGAAACGATCCCGAAGCAGACGGTGTTATTTTCCGTATAGAAGAAGAAAACGATGACGCCTACCTGGTGAACATCGAAGATGAAGCTGAATGGGAGCGCGTCGTAGCGGTCTACAATCAGATTATCGAGGAAGAAAACCGCGAATAGGTTCCGTATCCGGCATACATACGTACGGCAAGCGTGCGTACGATAAAAAATCCCTTTTCCTGTATAAGGAGAAGGGATTTCTGCATTTCTCGTTTAAATTTGTTATTTGCGGGGATTGAAGTACATCGTACGGCCGTTGAACAGGTCCAGTCGGGCTTTCCAGTGGCGGGCCAAATATTTCCCGAGTTCGTTGGCCTTGGACTTATCCCCGTGTGTTGCGGTATCCGGAAGAACGATCTGGACGTAATGCTGAAGGCTGTCTTCCCGCACTTCGCTTCCGACACCGAGCACAATGCTGCGGTAACGGGGCGTGGTTCCTTTCAAATAGAACCATTTGCCTTCCCCTTCGGGCTTCGTCTCCACCGTATAAGGAAAGCCGGCCGAATCGTATTCCCAGCTCAGCTGGGCGCCGGTTCTAGAAAGCTGCTCGCGGTAATGCTCGAGCTGGCCCTTCAGTTCGTCCAGGGTGGGGGAAGTCAATGTGGAGCCTGTGACAAAACGGATAAATGCGCTTTGACTCATTGCTTGGCACCTCCAAAACTGCAATCCCCCACATCATAGCATCCGTGGACAATTTTGACAATCTTGCGCTGCTTCGAGCAGAATTAGAAAATCGGCTGCGTTTCCACGATGACTTTGACGAACTGGCAGCTGCGGTCTTCCGGCCCTTTTACAGGCAGCCCGACTTCCACGTGTTCCACGATGTAGTCGATGTTTTCCTGCGAGATGACTTCGCCCGGCAGCAGGATCGGAATACCCGGCGGGTATACGTAAATGAATTCGGCAATGATTCTTCCCGCCGATTCCTTTAACGGAACCACTTCCGTATCGCCGTAGAAGGCGTCGCGGGGGATCAGAGAAAGCTGCGGTATTTCCGGGATAATCACGATCAGATCGTCTTCGGCATTGCCGGTGTAGTGCTCGGCGGACAATTCGCGCAGCGCCTGCAGAAGCACGTCGATGTTATCGGCGGTGTCTCCCGGCGTGACAAGACAAAGAATATTGTACATGTCGCTCATCTCGACCTCGATGTTGTAACGGTCTCTGAGCCAGTTCTCCACATCGTAGCCGGTCAGTCCGAGATGACGGATATGAATCGTTACTTTGGTTGCGTCGTAAGCGTAAGTGGCTTCCGTGCCGAGAATTTCTTCCCCGAACGAATGCAGGCCGGGGATCTTGTTGATTTCGCTCCGCGCGTATTCGGCAAGGGCGATCGTGCGTTCCGCCAGTTCATGGCCGTTCAAGGCCAGATGACGGCGGGCGGTATCCAGTGAAGCGAGCAGGATATAAGAAGTCGAAGTCGTCGTCATCATACTCATGATCGTCTGAATGCGTTTCGGGTTTACGCGGTTACCCTGTACATTCAGCACGGAGCTTTGCGTTAAAGAGCCGCCGAGTTTATGTACGCTCGTAGCCGCCATATCGGCGCCGGCTTCCATTGCGGACATCGGAAGTTTATCATGGAAATGGATAAGCACTCCGTGCGCCTCGTCGACCAGAACGGGAATATCGTAACTGTGGACGAGATCGACAATCTCTTTCAAGTGCGTACATACGCCGTAGTAGGTAGGGTTGATTACCATGACCCCTTTGGCGTCCGGATGCTTCTCCAGCGCGCGGCGCACGGACTTGGTCGTAATTCCGTGGTCGATCCCGAGGTTCGCGTCACGGGCGGGCGATATGAAGACCGGTTTGATTCCGGCGAAAATGATAGCGGCCAGTACGGATTTATGCACATTCCGCGGTACAATGATTTTATCTCCTTGACCGGCTACCGACATAATCATGGTCATGATAGCGCCGCTCGTGCCCTGGACGGAGAAGTAGGTATGCTCTGCGCCGAAAGCCTGGGCGGCGAGTTTCTGGGCTTCTTCGATCACGCCTGTGGGCTGGTGAAGGTCATCCAGCGGTGCGATATTGATCAAATCGATGGACAGTGCGTTTTCGCCGAGAAATTCCCGGTACTCAGGGTCCATCCCGACTCCTTTTTTGTGACCTGGAATATGGAACTGGATCGGATTTTTCTCTGCATGCGTGCGCAAGGCCGAGAATAGGGGTGTGCGATGTTGATCCATCCGGCAATCCTTCCCTTCTGCGTGGAATTTCTGCGAATCGCTGATACGAATCACGAGATTGAACAAACAAAATAGAGTATAACAAAAACGGACGGGCATGCAAGTATATTTTTTGAAAATAGTTTGTCCATCCTGGGGAAAACCTAACAAAAGAACGCTGCAAGAGAGGGGCGAGAGATATCGTGATGAATCTGGCCGGTTGGAAAAACAAGGCGGGGGCGGCCGCGCCCTTTGTCGTACAACTGCTGGTTATTATGTTTGTGGTGGAATTCGTGAAGGGGGCACTCCTTCTGACGATTCTTCCCGTTTATATGAAAACGGTTCTGGGCGCGACGGCGTTCGTCGTAGGCTGGTCTCTGGCCGCTCAGTACATCGGGGACAACGTGTTCCGCACGCCGGTCGGATGGCTGATCGACAAAGCCGGCTACCGGTTGTCCATGCTGATCGGCATTCTGCTCTCGGGGAGCTCCGTGCTGATCATGGCGACCTTCACGCATCACGCTTGGATGGTAGCGGCATGCGCCATGCTCGGAGTCGGTACGGCTCCACTGTGGCCGGCCGTCATTGCGGGAACGACCGAGGTCGCGGGAGACAAGGCGAAAGGAACGATCATGAGCGTGGTCTACATGGCATGGCTCAGCGGTACGGGCCTCGGGCCGGTCGTGATCAATTTCTTTATTCACGGGTCCAATTACGGTCCGGCTTACCGGCTGCTGCTCATTTCCATGGGCGTTGTTTTGCTGATCGCCCTGTTTCTGCCACGCAAACCGCTGATTCGCGAAGACGGAGAAAAGAGGAAAGAGAGCCGGCGTGCTCCGGCCGGCGCCGCATTCCCGGCGGGCGCAGCGATGGAAGCGGGCGCCGATCCCCTCGGGGAGGCCGTCACCGCAGCCGGAGGAGGCGCGGCCGCTGCCATGCCGGCCGCGGACAAGAAGCCGCTCGGGGAGCGCGTGCGCCTTTATATGCGGGAAGTCCGCGCGTCTCTGCGGGAAATGAAAGTCAGCCGGCTGCTGTTTCCGGCCATGTTTATTCAGACGTTCGCGCTGGGAGTTCTGACTCCCATCCTCACGCTGTACGCCCGTGAAGTTCTGCATCTTTCGCCGGGTCAGTACAGCATGCTGCTCATTGTCGGGGGAGGAGCGGCAGTGGCCTTGCTCGTTCCGGTCGGGAAACTCGTGGACCGCAAGGGCATTAAGGGACTGCTGACCGCCGGGCTTATTTTCAGCTCGGTCGCCCTGCTGGCCCTCGGATTTATCAGGCAGCTTGCGGCCGTTTACGTAGTCGTCGGGCTGCTTGGAATCGGCTACGCGCTGATCATTCCGTCCTGGAATGCCCTGATCGCGTCTTGTGTGCCCAAGGAGAAGAGAGGCGCCGTCTGGGGCTTTTTCCTGACTATAGAAGGGCTCGGCATGATCGTGGGTCCCATCGTTTCGGGCAAGCTGTGGGATGCGTTCGGCCCGTCCGTGCCCTTTACGGTGAGCGGATCGGTGCTTCTGCTTCTGCTTGCGCTCCAGTGGAGAATTTTGGCGAAGAGCCGCGGAAATGCCGCGCCCCGGACAGGCTGAACCGGCCTGGATCGATTTCCTGCCGGAGCGCTTTCCCGAAAGTCCCGCACACGCTGCGGGACTTTTTTATGTAGAGGCAAGCGGATTCCCGAGGGCAAGTCCCGTGATGATTCTCCTCAGGAAGAGGTATATAAATCGGAGCAGATGCATGTAAATATCATAAGAAAACCCATCCAGTACCAGCGGGTCGCTGTGCTATACTGAAAGCAGATCGGAGAGGGGAGGTGGAGCAAAGAAGTGTATTAAACGCCAAAATTAAATCGTTTTAATTTTGAATCGCCCAATTAAAAGGAGGCTATTGTGATGAAAACCAGGTTAACCCCGACAAGGCTGCTGTGTAAAAGCCTGCTGTCCGCCGTCCTGCTCGGCGCCGCGTTTGCCCCCGCCATGTATGCCGCCGTGCCTCATGAATCCGGAGCCTCGGCGGATCAAGCAGCCGCCCGCATCAATGAAGAGGGCGCTGCCGCGCTTCGCACCGTATCGTGCTCGTCCGTATCGTGCCTCCAGAACGCCTTGAAAAACGCGCTGCCCGGGGACCGCATCCTGCTTGCGCCGGGTACGTACAAGGGGACGTTCTCCTCGACTGTCAACGGCACCCAATCGAATCCGATTACGATTGAAAGCCGGGACCCGGCCAATCAGGCCCTCATATCCGGCACTTCAGCGGGAGGCGGATACTGCCTGAAAATTACGGGTGACAACTGGGTGATCCAAAATCTCAAGTTTACGAACGCCCAGAAAGGCATTATTCTGGACAATTCGAACGATACGTTAATTTCCGGAGTCGAAGTGTACGGCATCGGCTATGAAGGTGTGCACTTCCGTGACGGAAGCTCGCGGGGCATTCTCGAAAATTCGTATATTCACGACACGGGTACCGTAAATAAAGGATTCGGAGAAGGCGTATATGTAGGGTCCGCCGAAGGAGCCGGCTACAACCAGACCGTAAACGATACGATTATCCGGGGCGTGCGTATCGGGCCCAATGTGACTGCCGAGCATATCGACATCAAGGAAAGAACGAGCGGAACGCTTGTCGAGAACTGTATATTCAACGGCACGGGCATCAGCGGCGAAAACTACGCGGACAGCTTTATCGACGTCAAAGGCAACCATGCCGTTATCCGCAACAACACGGGATGGAGAAACGGGAACACCGTGATTACCGACGCTTTTCAGCTTCACCAGATTGTGGCGGGCTGGGGCGTGAATAATGATTTTTCGGGCAATACCGTCAACCTGGATCAATCTTCGGCGTATGTCATTAACGCTTCTCAAGGGACAGAGGCCAAGGCGCACGACAATGTCAGGAATCCGGCGGGGAACCTGTACAAGGGCAATGTGACGACCTATTAAGAATCCCGAATCGGCAAAAGGGAGTGCCTCCTGCAGGCACTCCCTTTTATCGTATGGCGCTGAAGCGGTCGGGCAGTCCGCATACGGGACGGGCAAGAAGTCAGGATTCCCGCGCCGGAACGCGCTGCTCGACGTATTTTTCCAGGTCCGGAGCGAGCAGGGCCTGGATGCGGCTGATAAGCTGGCTTTTCGTAATGCCCTTGCTTTCGGCGATCTGCTGCAGCGATTTGCCCTGCCGGAGCTCGCGGTGGAGCTCTTCTTTGCTGATGCCGATGGCCTGGGCGAGTTTTTCCTGATCCGGCTTGAGGCTGTGACGCATTTTCCCGTGCTGGTGCCGGTTATGGTGGTTCAGCAGCGCCTTATCCTGCAGCATCCGCTTCAGGTGCTCCGCCATTTTCTGTTTCAGGGCAGCTGCGTGTTCCGCGTCGAGCCGTCCTTCTTTGACCGCCTGATCGATCTTTGAATCGCGGATCGCAAGCAGCTTAGCCGTCAGATCCTTTTCGCTGATTCCTTTCTCTTTGGCCACGTCGGAAAGGCTTTTGCCTTTGCCCAGCGATTCTTTCAAAGAAGGGACGGTGGTGCCGAGAATAGAGGCGGCTTCCTCAAGAATCGGAAGACCGGGGACGCTGCTGTCTTTCGGATTATGTGAGTCCTGGCGTCCGGGCACGCCCGCTGATGGGGTTGGCTGACTGAGGACGGCTTCGTCGGGCAGTTCCTCCGGAGAGCCGAAGGCGGCGGCCTGTCTGGCGCCTAGGGATACCGAACCGAGCAGAAAGGCGAGTGCCAGCGTACCGGCCCATTTTTTCTTGGATGGCTGTAAAAACATAGGAAGAACCTCCTTGTAGATCGGATGTCCTTCCTAGTATTTCCCAAACGGGAGCGGATTATTTGCGGGCTGCGTTTCTTTTTAAAATCGGTTCGGCGGGTTCATACTTTGTGCGGAATTGCCGATATAGGGGGTAGGAGCAGCCGGTGGCTTATCCCCGGGCCGTCCGGTAGAAAGGCATCAGGGACTCGAACGTTTCCTTCGCCATCCGGGTGAATGCGTCGCCCTTTTGCAAAATCGGGTCCTGCCGGTCAAAATGCCTTCCGACGAGAAACTCGGCTTTTTTTACATCCCGGAAGCGGGCAAGAGCGTCGCCGAACGTTTCGGCCGTCAGGTCGCCGGCGGGCACGCTGCGTTTTTGCATATGATCGAACGACAATACATAATGCTCCGGGATGCTCCGGTACAGCTCGTCTTGGCTCGCGAGAAGACGTCCGGCGATCGCCTGCTTGTCCGGCACCTCGTAGATCAGGGCAAACCAGAGGAAAACGTGATCGTCGAACAAGCCGATCTGGAAGTGAGGGTGTTGCTTATATCCGCGTTTATTGGCGGCGATAGCCAGCCAGGTGTCTTTGGGCGGATTTACGGTACGCCGGGCATGTTTGGCGATATGTAGGTGCATTTCGGTTCCGGCATGCAGGGCGATATCTTCGCATAGGGTTTCGCCGAGCATTTTGAATTTCGGCTGAATCCGTTCCTGGATCGCTTTCATGCGCTCGTCCAGACCTTCAATCGCAAACGTTTCGAAATCGGATGAATCAAACCCCCGGAAAGCGGGGCGAATGGTTGTGGAGTTGGACATGGGACCTCCCTAGGATGGATGCTTATAGAATTTAAGTAAGGCAAATGAAGCGTGCTTACGTAATTTACTATACCATAAACGCTTGACATGGCCATAACGGGGAAGGTGCGGCCTGATAACAGCTTGCAGGATTCAATTCAAAAGGAGAGAGAACCATGCACATTTCAAGCAAAAAAATGATAGCGGCGGCAGCCGGAGTGCTGATGAGCGTTTCGTTCGCGGCAGGCGTTTACGCCGATGACTGGATTCAGAAGGTGACGGCGTATGTCCGCAGCGATTTTAAGGTAGTCGTGAACGGGACACCGGCCAATTTGAGCAGCCCGGTTCTTATTTACGACAACAACAGCTATCTGCCGCTCAAGGAGATCGCTTCCCGCCTTAACGCGAACGTAAACTGGCAGGATTCCAACCAGACGATCTACGTGAATACCCGGTTGTATCCGCAGCAGCCTGAAACGGGCGATGTCGTGTACGATGAGATCATACTGGAAAATCCGACCGCTTATATCATGAAGTATTTGGGCGGGGATTATCCGGTGCTCGTGACGCTCAGCAAAGGGATGTACTACCGGCAGAGCGACGTGCAGAAGATGGGCATGGATACGAAGGGGCTCCGGAAAGCCAAAGAAAAGTACACGGGAGAGATCTACATCAACGAGACGGAACTCCGGAAGGTTTGGAAAGAAAATCCGATCCTCACGTATGGGGAGGAAATGCCTCCGATTATTGCCGGGGAGAAGGATGATTTCAAAATCCGCGCCCTTCGGGGATACGTTAAAGACATGTCGAATTACAAAATCGGCGATACGTACTTTTTCCACAATCCGATTTTTATCGAGAAGCTTGAAGAGGCCAATACGTACCGGTACCTGCTGACAGAAAACGGCCAGTATTATCAGGTTATCCTGAAACTGACCGAGATGCAGAAAGATCTTTATATCGTAGGCAGCTCTTCCAAACAGCTGCTGGGCAAAACCGCCGTAGACCCGTATTGACGGGAACGGATTCACCCACCGGAACCGGCCGGAGCATAAGATTAAGGCCGTGCCTGCTTCCAGTAGAAGATGGCGATTTGCGTCCGGTCTCTAAGCGCCAGCTTTCCTAAAATATCAGAAATGTAGTTTTTGACCGTCCCTTCGCTCAGGAATAATTCCTGGGCGATTTCTTTGTTTGAAAGGCCGTCCGCGATTTTGGTCACGATCGTCTGCTCGGTCTGAGTCAGACCGTGGGCAGACAATACCGGAGCGGGGGAAGCGGGAGCCGGGGAAACGGGCGCGGCGTGAATAAACCCCGTCAGCTTGCGGGCGATATCCGGATGGATCAGCATGTTGCCGTCTTTGACGGTTTTGATGCCCTGGATGATGCGGTCCGGGGGAATATTTTTGAGCAGATAGCCGCTCGCGCCGTTCTTGAGCGCTTCGATGATGAAGTCGTCGTCGTCAAATGTCGTGAGCACCAGAATTTGAATGGACGGGGCAAGCTGTTTCAGGCTCTTGGTGGCCTCGACGCCCCCGCATCCGGGCATCCGGATGTCCATGAGCATGACATCGGGCAGGCTGCCCTCCCGCACCGCTTCCAGCGCTTCCTCTCCGCTTCCGCTGGTGCCCGCCACTTCGATATCCGGGTCCATGGCCATCAGCAGCTTCAGGCTTTCCCGGATGAAGGGATCGTCATCGGTAATCCATAAATTAATCATCGCGCATTCTCCTGATTCTTCAGATGATTTGTTTCTTCCGGTAAGCCGGCAGCAGGGTAATCACGGTAAAAGGGGCCTGGCCGCGTACGGAAAGCGTACCGCCTACGAGTCTGGTTCTCTCCAGCATCCCGCTTAAACCGAGACCCGGTACGGGCGCCGCATTTTCCCCGGCAGGGAAAACGGCTCCGTTGTTGCTCACGGTCATGCGGACCTGTTCGCTTTCGTACTCCAGCTTAATCGCGACTTCCGTCGCATTCCCGTGCCGAACGGCGTTAGTCACCGCTTCACGGGCGTTTTTGTACAAAATGATCTCCAGGCTCGGGTACAAGGGATATGGGAGGCCCTCGATATCGAGTGTGATCCCGATACCCGTTTCTCGGCCGATTTCACGGATCAGCCGATCCAGGCTGTAGGAGCGCTCGCTCGCCCCGGGCTTCATTCTTTTGACCGTCGCGCGCATTTGATCCATGCTCTCGGCCAACTGGTCCCGGACGATTGTCAGCAGCTTCATGCCCTGCTCGGGATTGCCGGGCATCGTCTGGATAGCCGCCTCCATCATCATTTTGCTGCGGATCAGGCGGTGGCCCAGATCGTCGTGCAGTTCATGCGAGATACGGCTGCGTTCCTCGGCCTGTGCGGCGTTCTCCACCTTGCGGGCGTAATCGAGCAGCTGGTTTTTGGCCTCGTCGAGCTCGAAATGCTTCTTCCGCAGCTCGTCGTACAAATGGACGGCGGTATGCTGATCGGCGGCGGCCGCGTTCAATCTGTCCAGAAGCACCGCCGTAAGCAGAAGAGTGCCGTTCGCAGCGATCAAAAGCCTCGGGTCCAGGCCGTACAGAGCCGCGTTCAAGGCAAGCAGATGAATCCCGAGGAAAAGGGCGCGCATTCTCGGCAAGGGCAAGAAGGCGTACGAAAATACGGCCGAGAGCGCGCTGAAATACAGAATGCCCCCATACTGTCCGCACAGCCAGGCTCCATATCCGATTTCGGCGATCAGAAGGAGCCCCTGCAGACGCTGCGGCTTGGCAAACGGCCTCAGCACGACGAGCAGGAACAGCACCAGCACCAGCATCGTGTAGGTTCCGTAAGCGGTGAATTGTTCGAGATACATGGAAGCGACTGCCGGAACGAAAGTAAGGGTGTACCGGACTTTATTGAGCGATAAATGCGGCACGATAACCGTCCTTTTCCGGAAGGGATTTTTCCACAGTATAGCACAGAGGAGCAGAGCCGGATTCCGCTTCTTTGAAGAAATGACTTTCGTCACCCCGGATTGGTGACCCGGTGTACCTTTCAGCCGGCCGGTTTTCCTCTACAATACAAGTATCGAAACCAAAACTGGAACAGAAACAGGGGAGAAGACGATGAGTCTCATTGAAATGAAGGATGTCGTAAAAAGATACGGAGCGAACTTATCGGTCGACCATTTGAGCTTGTCTATCCGCGAAGGTGAAATTTTCGGCCTGCTCGGTCCGAACGGAGCCGGCAAGAGCACGACGATCAAAATGATCAGCGGCCTGCTGAAGATGGACCAGGGTGAAATTACCGTAGACGGAATTTCCGTCGCATCCAGGCCGCTTGAGGTCAAGAAGCGGATCGGGCTTGTTCCGCAGGACCTTGCTCTCTACGAAACGTTGTCCGCCGCAGACAACGTCACTTTTTTCGCACGGCTGTACGGGTTAAGGGGAAAGCTGCTGAAGGAGCGGGTGCAGGAAGCGCTGGAGTTCGTCGGCCTGCAGGACCGCGCGAAAGAAGAGCCTCGTACGTTCTCGGGCGGAATGAAACGCCGGCTGAACATCGCCTGCGCCATCATGCACCATCCGAAAGTGATTATCCTGGATGAACCTACGGTCGGGATCGACCCGCAGTCGCGCAATCATATCCTCGAATCCGTGCGCACGCTGAACAAAATGGGCTCCACGATCATTTATACGAGCCACTATATGGAAGAGGTGGCGGCTATCAGCGACCGTGTCGCTATCGTGGATAAAGGCCATGTGATCGTATGCGGAACTCAGGAGGAACTGCGCGAGAAAGTGGCCCAGGAGGAAGTGATCCGCATCCGGGTGCACGCAGTCGTGGACAGCGCGGTTGAAGAGCTGAAGCGGCATCCCCGGATCGGTCGGCTGAGTGTGGAAGGGACGCAGATCGATCTTCATGTACCCTCTTCCCAGACGGATCTGCAGGATATTTTATTCGTCTGCGCCAAGCACAATATGGGCATTCATTCGCTTACAATCGAAGAGCCCGATCTGGAGACGCTTTTCCTGAATCTGACCGGCCGCACGCTGAGAGATTAGGGGGAAGATGCCATGAACAGCTTGATCATTGCCGTATACGAAGTCCGGAGGCTGATCCGGAGCCGGGGCGTGCTGCTGAATTTGTTTCTGATGCCTCTGGTCATTATTTTTCTGCTGGGTTCGGCTTTATCGGGGATGTTTAATACGACGGAACTGTCGGGCGAGACCGTCAAGGTGGTCGTCGCTGCCGAGCAGACGGAACCTGCGCTCAAGATGCTGGAGACTTACGTCTCGAACCCCGAAGTCGCC
The DNA here is from genome assembly GCF_058269095.1 of Paenibacillus sp. JNUCC 35. NCBI lineage: Bacteria > Bacillati > Bacillota > Bacilli > Caryophanales > Paenibacillaceae > Paenibacillus > Paenibacillus sp. JNUCC 35. The sequence goes on from NZ_CM177771.1 coordinate 2,055,968, forward strand.
AAGCGTATCCGTCTGGAAAAAGCCGCTTCCCGGCAGGAAGCGGAGGAGATGCTCCGCAGCGGGTCCGCGGATTATGCGGTCCTCTTCCCGGACGGCTTCGGCTCCGCCGTGCAGCGCGGGGATGAGGCGCGCGTGATGCTGCTGCCCGGCAAAGACCGGACGCTTAACAGGTCCGCAGGACTTGTGCTCGGCTCCTTCGTCGAGGAGATCAATTACCGGCAGGCGGCGGAAATCGCGATGGGCCCGGAAGCAGCCGGACAACCGGCTTCCGCACCGGGAGAGGCAAGCGCGGCGGAGGGACCGCGTTCGTATGTGCAGGCGGGACAGCTGGGCGCGGGAGTGAATACCTACTCCGCTTCCCAGTACTACGCAGCGGCGATGCTGATTATGTTCCTGTTTTATTCGGGGATGGCCGTCAATACTAGTCTCGACCTGGAAAAAAGCGGACACACCCTGCAGAGGATGCATTCGCTGCCCGTAACCTACTCGTCTGTTTTTGCCGGTAAATTGCTGGGGAACGGGTTCGTCGCGGTCATACAGGCGCTCGTTATCGTCGGGTTCTCCCGCTTTGTGTACGGGGTGGACTGGGGAAACCGTCTCCCGCTCGTTCTGCTGATTGCCGGCCTCGTGATTCTGGTCTCGATGTCGCTGTCCGTCGTGCTGTCTCTTCTCTTCCCGAACGGGGCAACCGCGAAAGCCCTGCTTCAGGTGCTCATCATCTCGATGACGTTTTTGAGCGGAGGATTCTCGCCCGTGCCGGGAGAGTTTATGCGGCAGTTGAGTCTGTTTACCGTTAATCACTGGGCGTTTCAAGGACTCCTGCGGAATATGCTGGCCGGAGAACTTCCCGGGGTTATGTCCAGCATTGTGCCTTTGTTTTGGATTGCGGCGGCGTGTCTGCTGCTGATGGTGGTCGTTTATCGGAAGGTGGGATACCGTGAATAGCTTTTATATCGCCTGGAATATGGTAAAGCGGACGCTCGGCAGCAAAAAAGGATGGTTGGCTTTTCTGCTTATACCTTCCCTGGTCGTATCCGTTGCGATCGGCTTTATCGGGAGAGAGGGAGGGCGTGTTACCGTTCTGGTCGTCAATGAAGATCAGGGGAGTTTTGGCGGGTATGTGTTAAAAGAAATGGCGGCCAGGCCGGAGTATACGGTCAAGCTGCTGGACAATGTCTGGGAGCTTAAGGAAGCGATTATCGAAAAACGGGGGCAGGCCGGCTTTGTTCTGCCCGCCGATTTCAGCCGGGAATTGATTGCGGGGGGCAGCCCCGTCATTCAATCGTATGAGCTTAACGTGAACGAAGCGACGGCGGTTATGAACGTTCATCTCGACGGGATTACGGGAAGGATGGTGTCCGCAGCGGCGGCGGCAAAAGCTTCTTCGGGCAGCGCGGACAGCCGCAGCATAGCGCTCGTAAACATCCTTGAGCAGGCCGGGAAGCATACGATAGGTGCGGAAACCGGCGATCTGAAGCTGGCTCCCAAGCCGGGCCTTACTACCATTACCGGCTTTACGCTGATGTTCCTGATGAGCCTCGTGCTCAGCACCGTGTCGCTTGTCATAGAAGACCGGACGAAAATGACGATGGCCCGCATGTATACGGCTCCGGTCAAGGCTGCCGAAATCGCCGCCGGGAATTTTTTAGGCAGCTTTGTCGTGGGAAGCCTTCAAATCTTTTTTGTGCTCGTGATCACCCGTTTAGTGATCGGCTACGACTACGGGGTTCCGTTCCTGTCCCAGTTCGCGGTGTTGGCCGCATTTATGCTCGTCAGCCTCGGACTGGCCAGTACGGTGGCCGGCCTTATCAAAAATCCGGGCAACGCGAGCATGATCAACTCGATGGTCGTGACGCCGACCTCGATGCTGGGCGGGTGCTTCTGGCCGATATCCATTATGCCGGACTACCTGCAGAAGCTGTCCAACTTCATGCCTCAGACGTGGACCATTCGAGCCATCGAGAAAATGGCTGCCGGAGCGTCTCTGGCCGATGTGCGTCTGCCTCTCGCGATTTTGGGTCTTATGGCGGTCGTGCTGCTCGCCGTCGGTTCGGCCATCTTGCAGCCGAGTGAGAACAAGGTGAGAATGTAGGCGGCAAACGGTTCAATCAAGTTTAAACGCGATACGCGGCATACCCGAAAAAGACGCTCTTTTCCCAACAATAAAAATTGATGGGGAGAGAGCGTTATTTTTGTTCGGAATTGGGGTAAAAAATTGTCAATATCCAAGTTGCGAAAACATATGAATCATAATAAGATAAAGTAAACTTGAAGTTGTCTGAAATTTCTGTCAAAGCAGCCAATCGAAGTCTTCGGGAGGGGATTGCCGTGAGCAAAAATCACGAAGTCGAATACTGCAATCTGGAATTAAGATTCGACCGCCGGCTCATCCGGCAGTTTATTAAAGCCTTGATTCAAGAGGGATATTCCCTTTATTGGAACGAAAACGACCACCAGTTTGTCATTTCTATCCGCTCCGGAAGAAAACTAGTCAAGCTGAAATTCGAACGCATAGGCGAACGGTATAAAATCGTCGGGAACTATTCTTTTAAAGATGAGAAGCTTGCCGAAATGATGGAAAAACTGATTGGAGACACACGCGGGCATGCAGTCGTCAAGCGTTTCAAAGACCGTCAGATCCTGATCGAAAACATCATGTTCGGCGAAATTATCCGCATGGTCGAAATTTCGGGAATCGAACATAAAGTGCTGTTTCAGAAAGAACCTGTCGTTACATTCGAGGAAATGCTTCAAGCTTTCCGCTCCAGACGTATCGAGGAACGGATTCCCGTCCTGCGGCTTGAGCTTGACTATGAGCTGGCCGTGTTGAACGAAGCGATTCAGAATGGCGATGTCCAGGCTGTAGTCGATTCCAAAGAGAAGCTGACCGAACTGCGCCAAGAGATGCTTCTGCTTGAATTGTAACGGTCTGGAACGGATGTTTATCCGAAATATAGGGGTGCTGGAAAATATTGTTGTCAGGACGGCCCGGGTATGCTATCTTAAAAAAGAACAGAATGAACCGGTGCGGAAGAACCGCCCATGAGTGTGCTTAAGTGCATGCCGTGGGCGGTTTTTTGTGCTGCGCCGGGAAAAAAACAGCAAAAGGAGAGACGGCAGCGGTGAAACCCGATCGAGGCCGGCTGTATGCGGGAGATATTCTCGGCAGTCGCTACAGAATCGTTTCAACCGTCGGCAGAGGCGGCATGGGAACCGTGTATCTGGCCGAAGATTTGAAACTGAAAGGAAAGCGCTGGGCGGTCAAAGAGACTCTTCAGCAGGTGCAGGATTATCAGCGGTTCGTAGACGAAGCGGAAATGCTGATCCGCCTTCATCACGCTCATTTGCCGGGCATTGTTGATTATTTCCCCCCGGACGACGCAGGCTTCAGCTACCTGGTGATGGATTATATCGCAGGGGAGACTCTGGCCGAGCGATTTAGACGCACGGGCGGACAAGTGGGAGTTGCGGCTGCGGTGAATTACGCGCTGCAGCTTTGCGATCTGTTCCACTACCTCCATGACGAGCTGCCGGTTCCGATGATCTATCGCGATCTGAAGCCTTCCAACATTATGATCGACGGCCAGGAACAAGTCAGGCTGATCGATTTCGGCATTGCCCGGCATTTCAAAAGCGGCAGACAAGCGGATACGGTCCAAATAGGAACGATCGGTTTTGCCGCCCCGGAACAGTTTCAGCAGCTTCAAACCGACCGCAGGACCGATCTGTATTCGCTGGGCGCGGTGCTGTACTACCTGCTGAGCGGAGGGAAGTATCCGTATTCCTCTGGCGTTTCGCTCGCGCGGTTGAATGAGGAAGTCCCGCACAGCTTGTCCGTCATCATCGAGAAGCTGCTGGAGCACGATCCGGACCACCGCTATCCGAACGCAAGAGAGCTGCGGGAAGCGCTGAGCGAGGTTTACGCGGCTTTGCGCGGCGGAGAGGGGCCGCCCGCACGTTCCGGCGGATTTCTCGGCCCGGTTGTGATTGCGGTCTGCGGGACGGGACGCGGTGTGGGCTGCACGCATACGGCCGTTCTGCTGGCCCATTTTCTAGCGCGTAAACGCCGCACCGTGGTGTTGGCCGAGGCTAACGCATCGGCGCATTTCAGCCGTATCGAGGCCGTTTACGAGGGCTCGGACGAGCCCCTTTGCGGCAGCGCCGCATTCGATTTGCGGGGAGTGCGGTATGCCAAAGCGGGCGACGGGCTGGACATGATCGGGACTTTGTCCGGATCGTACGATTTTGTCGTTCTGGATCTCGGAAGCTACGACGAAACGGAGTGGTTCGGGGAGTTTATGCGCGCCGCCGTCCAGGTCGTCGTTGGTACGGGCTGTGAATGGAAGCGCCGGGACATCGCAAAGTTCTTCCGCAGCCATCCCGTACCGGAGCCCTCCAAGTGCAGCTTGTTCGTGCCGCTTGCGTCCGCACAAATGCTGAGGGACATCCGCCGTATGCTGCCGGACGTGCGGCTGCTCGGCCTGCCGGCGCATCCGGACCCGTTCTGCCATCAGCAGGAGACGGCCGAGCTGCTCGACGGGTGGCTGGGGCTCCCGGAACCGCGCACGCAGGGGGCCGGCCCGTTTATGCGCCGATGGTTCCGTGCCCGAGTGCCGAAATAACGAAAGGAGAGAGAACGTGTCCATTATCCGCCAGAGAACGAAACATCTGATCTACTCGGGCTTGATAGGTGCCTTGACCGCAGGGCTGCTTGCTTCGGGGGGATTTGTTTATACGGGGCTTCAGCATCGTAAAAAGCTCAACGAGCTGGAGTATCGTTACCAGGCCGACCTGTCGGAGGCTAAATCTTCGACGGCCAAGACCGAAAGGAGGAAGGTGGTTGTGTTAGCCCGGGATATCGAAGCGGGAACAAGGCTTGAAGACGAAGACATTAAGTATCTGGAAATGAATGCGGCCGATGCGCCTGCCGGATCGGATCTTGATCTGCGGCAGGTCGCCGGCAGGACGTTCAAGCTTGCCGGCGTTAAAAACACGCCCGTACTGGCTTCCATGCTGTATGAGGAAGGCATGCTGCCCAAAGATGTCCGTCAGGAGGAGTTCAACGTAATCGGGCTGCCGAGTCTGCTGAAGAAAGACGATTTCGTCGATGTGCGCATCAGCTTTCCGACCGGTCAGGATTATATCGTACTGGCGAAGAAAAGAGTGGACAACGTCTCGGAAGGCACCGTGTGGCTTAAGCTCAGCGAGAAGGAGATCCTCGATATGTCGAGCGCCGTCGTCGATGCCTATCTTCATGGAGCGAAGCTCTATTCGCTTCCTTATGTGGATCCCCAGATGCAGGAAAAAGCCGAGCCTACTTACCCGGTCAACGCCAAGGTGCTTGAGCTGATTCGCACGGACCCGAATGTGCTGGAGACGGCTAAGCTGGATCTGATGAAAAGTATGAGGCTGCTGCTGGATAAGGATCTGCAGAATATGGACGATGCTTCGAAGCAGAAAATAAACGCCGGTATAAACGCCGGCCGAACAGGCGGTAACCCGGCCGGAATTGGCGCCGTTCAGGGAGAGGAGCCCCCTTCGGTCCTCGGGCCTTCTACCCGGCCGTCCGCCAAACCTGAGGTGAGCGCGAACCCGGGCGGCTTCTCGCCCGCGTTAACCGGATCACCCGATAAAATGCCGACGGAAAGCGCCGGGCCCGAAACGCCTCCCTCTGAAATCAGGGAGAGGCAGGAAGATATTTTCCGGGAAGCGGTACAGCCATGACCCGCCCGGCTTATAGAGGAGAGATACACCGATGAAGCTGCTTTGCGTTGGAGCGAAGGAACACAGTGACCTGCTGCTCGGCATTTGCCGATTGGCGGCGGTGGGGGGAAGACGCGTACTGCTTATAGACGGAACGGCATCCCGCAGGCTAAGCTGCCTCGTCGCCCCCGGACCTGAACCTGAACTGGTTCAGTATGATGAAATTGATGTGGCCTGCCATTTCGCCAGCTTGGATGAAGCCTTGGAGCATACTGCCGCAAGCGGATCGGTTTTGGAAGAATACGACATCGTGATGGTCGATACGGACCGGACTGATTTTCCGGGGGCCGCAGGCGCTTATCCGTTCGAAGGTCTCTTCCTGACAACGGCCTACGATAAATATACGATGCGGAGAACGGCGGAACTGATCCGTTCATTGAATGATGTCTGCCAGGTGAACACCCTCACAAGTACGGTCGTCATACGAGATGCGGTGGAATGCGGCATTGACGAAGCATATGTGGATAAGGTGCTGGCTCCGCTGCCATTCATAACGCCTGACGAATATCACAAGCTGCCGTTCGATGAAGTGGACCTCGCTGTGCGCATCGACAGTGAATACCAGGGAAAGGTCGGAATCAGGCGCATGTCCAGAGCGTACAGGAATGTGCTGCTGGCTGTTACGAACGAAATAACCGGAGAGGATAGAAGTGTTCTCAAACGGATGATCAAACAAGCCATGAGGAGGAAAACAGGATGAGTCAGGTAGCGTTTTGGGCGCCCGTACGGGGGCATGGAGCCGCAACATCGAATGTGCTCGCGGTCTCTACGATGATCGCGCTCGATTATTACGCACGGATTATGATTACTCATACGAAAAGAACAAGAACGGCGCTGGAGAACGCCTTCGGTCGGCCTTCTTCGGACGGCAATCTGCTGTCGTTCAGCGAGTACGGGCTGGATGCGCTGGAACGGCTGCTTCAAAGCGACAAGATGACGCCCGAGACGATCCAAGATTACACGAAACCGATCGTCAAGGACAGGCTGGACCTGCTTCCCGGTTCGAGGAAGCCGCTTGCAGACCCGGATTGTTTCCGGGAAGAAACACTGCCGTACATCGTAAACAGTGCCAGCCGTTACTATGACCTTACCTTTGTCGACGTCGGAGACGGGTATAAGGAAGGCAGCTCGGAGGCTATTCTGCGTAATTCGGATTTGATCGTCGTCAATCTCAGTCAAAACCTTGAGCTGCTGGAGCGCTATTTCAACAAGGAACTCTGGACGGAATCTCTGCAAAATAAACCGCTTCTCCTCGTGCTGGGCGATTATGACGGAAACTCCCGCTTTAATGCCGTTAATCTGGCCCGGAAATTCAAATGGAGGCAGCCGCTCTATACCGTTCCGCACTGCACCGGTTATTTGGATGCCTGCAGCGATAAAAATATGCTTGAGTTTTTTTTGAGGAGCCGAAATGCGGGCCCGGGTCATCCTTCGTATGCATTCATTACGGAGATCAGGAAGCTGACCAAAGCTCTCCTTAACCGGCTGGGCCTGGATTCGAAGCTTATGCAGGAAAGGGGAGCCTAGCCCTCCATGCCCACGGACAGGTTAAATCTTGCTTTGATCCTCATGGTGGTTATTTTTACGGCAGCGTGGTTCTTTACCAAAACGGGAGGCTGGCGCGGCAGAACTTCCACTTCGAAAACCGCAAAAAGTTACTCTATTGAGGCAATGACTGCCTTCATTAAAGAAGCTTTTGCCGAGATAACGGCGGGCGGAGGCAGCGAACTCCGGTTGTCCGAGGAGGAATACCGGCGCAGCCGGAACAAAAGACTTCAGCTGAAAAGAGCTCTAAAGGGCTGCGGACACGGCGATCTGCAGGACAAACGGTACATAAAATCCGTCATGATGGACCTGCTGACCGGTGTCTACGGACTTGGTGAAACAACGATTCACCTCTCTCTGCCTTTTCATAAGCCCGAGCAGCTCACGGCACAGGACCGGTTTGACATTCTGCTTCATCTGTATCGGAAAAAGTACGGTTTCGACGGCCTTCATGAATTAATCCGGAGGCATAAGCTGGATGCCGTTAAACATGTGATTGAAGACGGCCGCACGCCTTCTTATATCGTAACGGCGGAAGAGATTGCGCACGTATTCCGCAAGGAAGCCGGGCTGCTGTCGTTTCAGGATAAGCTGGAAATTGTCGTGCAGCGGATCTATCAGCATTACAAAGGCTTCGGCGTGATCGATGCCATCCGCGAGATGAACATCGACGGTGTATCGGGAGGAGTTTCCGGAGCGCTTCCGGACAGTACCGGGCATCGTGGAGCTCCGCTTGCGGAGAGAGAGGCTGACGGGAATCACCGGCATAGGAAAGAAACCGCGTCTTACGATAGCGTTTGGATTTTCTACCGGGGTAAACCCATCCACTTTTCGTTCCTGAGTTTCGGCAGTAGTGAAGAGCTGCGGCGGGTCTGTCAAAACATCTACAAGTATAATTATCCGGGTCAGCTTTCCGAAACGAACGGCTATAAAGTGAACGATATGAAGGACGGATCCCGTGTCGTTGTGGTCCGGCCCCCCTTTTCGGAATCCTGGGCGTTTTTCGTCCGCAAGTTCGATCTGCCCAACGCTTTGCTGGACCAGCTTGTCCAAGGCGGCAATGCCGGGCTGGCTGTGGAACTCATTCGTCACCTTGTCAAAGGGTGCCGGATAACGGCCGTGACGGGTGCGCAGGGCAGCGGAAAAACAACCCTGCTGATGGCTATGGTCCAATCTATCTCCGCGACCTTGACGCTTCGCGTACAAGAAATGGCGTACGAGCTGCATCTGAGGAATTTATACCCGCAGCGCAATATCTTAAGTTTCCGGGAGACGGATCACATTACGGGACAGCAGGGTCTCGACGTGCAGAAAAAAACGGACGGAGCCGTCCATATCCTGGGGGAAGTGGCAACCGACACGGTCGCCGCCTGGATGATTCAAATGGCTCAGGTAGCCAGCTTGTTCACCCTTTTTACCCATCATGCCAAAACGTTTGCCAGCTTGATCGACTCGCTTCGCAACTCACTGCTCAAAACGGGAATCTTCCAAGATGAAGTCATGGCCGAAAAGCAGGTTATCCGCGTGATTCATTTTGACATCCATCTGCGTAAACGTGCCGACGGAACGCGTTTTATAGAACGGATAACGGAATGCGTTCCGCTGGATAGCGATTTATATCCGAGCGAAAAAGCGGGCATGACCGACAAGGATAGGGTTGAACTCCCGGGCTTTCTGGACGATGCCTCCGAATTTTTTCGGAGGACAACGGACCGTAAACTTTACGAACAACGAAACATTGTGGAATACCGGGACGGTGCCTACCGGGTTTGCCGGCCGATCAGTCTCCGCAATACCGAGGAAATGCTGGATCATATGACACCCGCGGATGCCCGGGCATTCGAAAGATTTTTGGAAACGCATTGGGGAGGCGATGTTATTGCCGCTTCGTGATTGGTTGCTTGCGGTCGCTTTATTCAGTGGGGGCGTCGCATGCGTAATTTGGTTTCTGTACGTATACGCGGTTAAAAGGCGGGCCAAACTGAGCGGTTACGGGGAGGACGAGCTTCAGAAGCTGTTCTCTCCTTTAAAAGGAAATGGAAGAAAACAGATCGAACGGCTGTACGGGAAATGTTACGAAATTATAAGCAAAACTCCCGGGATTTCCCGTTATACACAGCGTATACGCCGGAGGATTGCTCCTTTATACTCCTACGACGAGAGCGTGATCCGAATGGAAACCGGGCGAATTACGCTACTTGCTCTCCTGATCGGCTGGCTCACCGCGGGATTTGTTTTTCTTTTTTACCCGGATGTTTCTTACATGCTCATGATTTTGCTCGGAAGTCTTGTTCTCCACGGCATCCTCATCGATACGCTCGTCCACCGGGCCGAAGACCGGCTGCTCCGGCAAATGACCGAGTTTTTATCGGATGTCCGGCACTTTTATCATCAGCACGGGATGGTGGATGAGGCGGTTTATGACGCCGCTCAGATCGCGCCCAGGCAGTTGTCGCTCCATGCGGAAGCAGTATACGGCACTTTGACCTCCGACCATCCGGAGAGCAGTCTGGAAATCTACTACGAGCATGCACCGAACCGTTTTTTGAAAAGCTTTGCGGGCGTCTCCTTTTTAGTTAGGGAATTCGGAGACAAACTGCTTCCGCATGGCTCCATGTATTTGCATGCCCTCAGCAAAATCACCTCTGAAATCCGCCTTGAAATACTCCGTAAGGAAAAACTCCATTATCTTTTAAAAGGACTCTCTATTATTGCCATCTCCCCGATTTTGGCTGCCAAGCCCATTGAAACGTGGGCGCGCAATAACTTCCCGGCTATGGATGAATTTTATACGGGGGCAGCGGGATTTGCAGTCAAAACAGGCATTTTCGTGCTGATCATCGTCTGCTTTATCCTACTCAGAAAGCTTCAGGATACTGCAGAGGAAGCAGGTAACCGCAGAGCAGGCTGGAGACCGCCCGAGCAAAAATGGCTGGGTAACCGGCTTGTCAACGCGGTCACGCAAAGATTCGTCCCCGCAGTGCATTCCATGGAACGGGGCAGGCTGCAAAAGCTTCTCAGGGAAGCCAATTCCCCTTTGCTGCTTGAATGGCTTACCCTCCGCCGCCTGCTTACGGGGCTCGCTTGTTTTCTTCTCGTGCTGGGAATGTTTCTGATTATGCAAAGACTGACCCTGCAGCAGGTTTACTTTTCGCCGACCCGCAATCAGGCGATGTTCGGCAGCCTTTCTCCGCAGGAAAAACGGAAAGCGCTGGAAGCTGCGGCCTTTGACCGGAACGTCATTCAGAAATTGGAGCGGTCCGGCAGAGAGCTTCGTGAAATGATAGCCGAAGAAATGCGGCAGCAGGGATTCCAGCCCGATCCTGCCGCCCTCAACACCGCGGGCGAACGGATTAAGGCAAAACTGGACAGTATTGCGGGGGCATATTTAAGCTGGCGGGAGCTTTTGTGCTGTTTTATTTCCGCTTGGGCGGGCTACCACAGTCCGGTTTGGCTGCTGCATATGCAGAAACGAATGCGCAGGATGGAAATGAAAAACGAGGTGGACCAGTTTTATACGTTGTTGACCATCCTCGCTCATTTCGAAAGAATGTCCGTCGAGCACATGCTGGAATGGCTGGAACGTTTTGCAGTCTTGTTTCAGCCCCCGCTGTCCGCATGTCTGCTCGACTACGAAGCGGGGGCGGAGGAGGCGCTGGAAAAGCTGAAGGAGGAAGCCGCCTATGCTCCCTTTGTCCGTCTGGTTGAACGGCTCCAGGCTGCCGTTAACCATATTCCGGTCAAGCAGGCGTTTGACGATCTGGAAGCGGAGCAGCAGTATCACTTCGAGCAGCGCAAGCAGGACTATGAGCGGATGATCGAAACCAAAGCCGGCTGGGGGCGCTGGATCGGTTTTGCCCCTATGTATGCACTTGTTTTCCTCTATCTGGTCATTCCGCTCGTTTATATGAGCATGCAGCAGATGAATTTGTATTATCAGCAGATCGGTAAAATTTCTTAATCATAAAGGAGCTGGATTACAATGGGAAACGCACAGAAGGCACTAATCATGGCGGCAGGTTTTTTTCTGGCCATTGCTCTGATTACGATAGCGGTTGTGATGTTTATTTCCGCACAGGATGCCACGAAAGCGGCGCAGAACAATTTTTCGGATATTCAGACGGAACTTTCCCAGACGGCTTTCACCGTATACGATAATACCGTGGTTTCGGGGAGTCAGGTTGTAAACGCGCTGCGTAAATTCGCCGACAAGGAGCAGTTCGGGATTCAGGTTCAAACGGGAAAAAATCCGGTCGGCTCCTGGTATACGAACAAGATCGATACCACATCACCGTCAAGCAGCAATTACGGTACGGTAATCGCCTCGATATCCAGGGATGCTGTTGCGAACGCCACCTTGGAGTCTCATATGGATTACGTGAATCCGAGCGGTAAATTCAAAGCGCACATCATTAAGGATAAAAGCAATGTGATCCGTGCGATTGAATTTATGCAGCAGTAGACGAAGCGATGAATCATGCGACTCGCTCCATGCTGTTTGCCGGTGTTTCGGTCTGCATGTTCGTCTCGGCTTTAGTCACGGGCATGATGCTGCTTCAAAACGTACGGGGAGCCATTGCGGACACTTATTTATCCCGGAAGCTTCTCGATTACAATCAGCAGCCCGCAAATGTCGAGCTCGAAGAGGTTTTGGTAAAAGGATCTGATCTGATCATGTCCATGTATTTAAATGCCGGAGAACCTTACGACATTATGGTAAACGGCAAACGCTATCCGGGCGGCCGGCAGAAAGAAGAAACGGACCCAGCCGGCATAGATCCGGCTGCAGCTTATCGTTTTTATGCGGTGCGCGATACCGGGGGAACGTTAAAAAGAATCGTATATACGACGCCTTGAATTGTCAGGCGTAAACGGGGAGGGAGCAGGTGGATACGCTCAGCAAGGCCTTTGTCCTCATTTTAGCGGTTTTGCTGCTGTACATTTATCCGCTGTCGGATTCGGCGGCCAGAGAGGATGATCTTTCTCGGGTGATCGCTTTCGAGACGATGACACGTTTTGTCGACAACGTGCGCGATAAAGGACGGTTGACGCCGGCTATGTACGAACAATTTCAAAAGGAGCTGACAACCTCCGGCCAGGAGTTTGATGTCAAATTGGAGCATAAGCACAAACGGTACGTGCCCGTATATGACGACCAAGGGCGGTTCGCGGAGAAATATACGGTGGAGGACGAAGCTTTCTATAACGCCCAGATTCTTCCCGTGCTGTTTCCCGAAAACTCGCTTCCGCCGGACCATGCGGATCGTACCTACAAACTTGGCGCCGGTGACTATTTCACTGTGACCGTGCGCAGCTTGAACCGTACACCGGCAGTTGTCTGGCAGGACGCTCTAAACGGGACGAATACGCCCGGCGGACAGCTTTACATGCCGTACGGAGGAATGGTCCGCAATGAAGATAACTAAACTGGCCATTTTCTTTGTTCTCATTTATGTGCCCTTCGCCTGGACGAACAAATTCGATGCAAAAGCCCAGTTTCAAATGCTGTTTCTGGAGACGAAATACGATGCCGCTGTGAATGCGGCCGTCCAGGACGGCGCGGCGGCTCTTTCCGTCAATGAAAAGCAGGGGGAAGAGGCCCGGTACGAATCCTCGAAGAAGGTCCGGGTCAACCGGAAAGAGGCTGTCGATAGCTTTTATAAAACCTTCTATTCGAATTTCGGCGTGTCGGAGAATGCGGCGGGCCGACAGGTTCTTGATTCTTATCTTTCCGCTCTCCTCGTTGTCGGCTACGACGGCTGCTACTCCTACACATTCGAATCCTATACGGGTGAAGACGGCTTTGAACGGAGCCGGAGACTGGAAGGGCCGAAAAGGCCGTACGTCTACCAGGACCCGACAGGAGAGGTTATAGCCTTTACGCTGGACGAATACGTAACCGTGAAAAATGCTGCGGGAACCGGCTGGGTAGAAGGGTTCCGGAGCGAGATCCAGCCTAAAACGCAAACGGCGCTTTTAAAGACGGGGGCACGCTTTGACGAAGTCAGGAGATTCGCGATTATAAACACGATCCAGCGCGAGCTCGAAAATACGATCCGGGAGCACAATATTCAGACACGCCGTTTGGGAGCTGCCTATACGTTCACGCTGCCCCTTCTGTCGGACGAAGAATGGAGCAATACGATCGACGATGTGGGGATGCTCGCTTTTGTACAGGGCATTCCGATCGGATACCGGACCTATAACAATTACGCGCTGGGAGGGGCAAGGATCGTGAAGCGGCCCGTGTTTTATGGATACCGGCAGAACAACCTTCCTTATTTCACGAGCAGCCGGTGCCCGCGGCCCCAGGAGATTCTGGAAACCTTCACAAGCTCCAAAGCCGCTGCTGCAGCCGGTTATTACCCGAAGGAATGCATCAACGGACGGACATAAAACACTCGTTTTCCGGACGGAACAAAGAAAGCGCTCTACCGAAAAAGATTGTCCGATAAAATTGACATCCGATCCGCGGAACGTTTATCATCAAGTCAACGATGAGTTCGATGCGGCTTCCGCACATTTGTGATGCCACGTTTCATTTATGACTGCAGTGGTTTAACGTCATAATGCGGTTCACGGGCGGAATCAGCATGTTGGGCGGTTTGACTGATCTGTGCTATCGGGGCGCTCGGGTCCATGTTAAGAACTGAAACATGAGGCACGCGGAATCAGGCGCAGATGCTTTGGGAAATCTACGGGAATGTGGAAACTACCGGGCAATGTGCTTTTTTTCACACAAATTTTCGTCTGTTCTTACACGTGTATCGCCCCGAATTTTGATCAGCAAACGCAAGCCCGGAAGCTTTGCCTCGAGCCGGGAGCAGCGGTCCTTGCATGATCCGTAACGGAAAATGCGCCGTTTGTTCCCGAGCGGGTCGAATCCATCCTTCGGCAGCCGTTCTGACACCAAGTGGGAGCGGTGACGATCTAATACAAGAGGAAAGGGTGTTTGATTCATGTCCAAACAGCAAATTGGTGTAATCGGTCTTGCGGTCATGGGTAAAAACCTGGCGCTTAACATCGAGAGCCGCGGCTTTACCGTTTCCGTTTTTAACCGCTCGCCTGAGAAAACGAAAGAACTTCTTGAAGAGGCAACCGGTCGCAAACTGGTCGGTACTTTCAGCATGGAAGAATTTGTGCAGTCGCTCGAAACTCCGCGCAAAATTTTAATTATGGTCAAAGCCGGACAAGCGACCGACGCGACCATTGAACAACTCGTTCCGCTTCTGTCCGAGGGAGATATCCTGATCGACGGCGGAAACGCCTACTTCCCGGATACCCAGCGCCGCAACAAAGAACTGGAAGCACGCGGCATCCGCTTTATCGGCACGGGTGTTTCCGGCGGTGAAGAGGGCGCGCTTAAAGGCCCGTCCATCATGCCTGGCGGACAGAAAGACGCATACAAGCTCGTGGAACCGATCCTGACGGCGATCTCCGCCAAAGTGAACGGCGATCCATGCTGTACGTATATCGGTCCGGACGGCGCCGGTCACTACGTTAAAATGGTACATAACGGCATCGAATACGGCGATATGCAGCTGATCTGCGAAGCTTATCAACTGCTTAAAGACGTGCTGAACGTCAGCACGGAAGAACTGCACGAAATTTTCACGGAGTGGAACAAAGGCGAGCTGGACAGCTACCTGATCGAAATCACCCGTGATATTTTCACGAAATACGACGAAGAAACCGGCAAGCCGATGGTCGACGTTATCCTCGATTCCGCAGGTCAGAAGGGCACGGGCAAGTGGACCAGCCAGAGCTCCCTGGATCTGGGCGTGCCGCTTTCCATCATTACGGAATCGGTGTTCTCCCGCTTCCTGTCCGCCATGAAAGAAGAGCGGGTAGCTGCAAGCAAAGTGCTGAACGGTCCGGCGGTGAAGCCGTTTGAAGGCAGCCGCGAAGAGTTCATCGAAGCGGTCCGTAAAGCTCTGTACGCGAGCAAAATCGCTTCGTATGCACAAGGCTTCGCTCAAATGCGCGCCGCATCCGAAGAGTACAACTGGAATCTGAGTTACGGCGAAATCGCCATGATTTTCCGCGGCGGCTGTATTATCCGTGCCCGTTTCCTGCAAAACATCAAGGATGCGTACGACCGCGATCCGGAACTCCGCAACCTGCTGCTGGACGATTACTTCAAAAACATCGTGGAAAACTACCAGGATGCTTGGAGAAACGTCGTTTCCGTAGCGGTAACGCGCGGTATTCCGGCACCGGCTTTCGCCTCCGCGCTGGCTTATTACGACAGCTACCGCACGGAGCGCCTGCCAGCCAACCTTCTGCAGGCCCAGCGCGATTATTTCGGCGCGCACACGTTCCAGCGTGTGGATAAAGAAGGCACCTTCCACTACAACTGGCTCGAAAGCTAACAACGGAACCCGAACAGGCTCCGTTCCGTCTTACCGGACACTGCGTCCGTTTCGCTGGCTTCCAATGGGGTACGGCATCGTCCGCGCTTCCTAATCGTTTGCCGGTGAGGAATCCCGCTCCGAAGGGGGTTCATTCTCTAAAAGACCGTACGAAGCTTCTTTCAGACAGCTTTTGATACGGTCTGCTTCCTGATCGAAGGCGCTTCTGCGATGGACAAGCATCATGGACACTTCGGCGAAAGATTCAAAGTTTTTCAATAGACGCGGCTGAGTGAGTTCCTTTAACCGGGGA
Organism: Paenibacillus sp. JNUCC 35; assembly: GCF_058269095.1. Lineage (NCBI taxonomy): Bacteria > Bacillati > Bacillota > Bacilli > Caryophanales > Paenibacillaceae > Paenibacillus > Paenibacillus sp. JNUCC 35. The sequence goes on from NZ_CM177771.1 coordinate 2,071,940, forward strand.
TCCTGCTCAGCCATTTTTTTGCGTATAAACTCGAGCGCCCAGACTACGTCATCTCTGCACAGCATGTACGAGGGCTGAAGCATCTGACTCAGCCGACCGGAAGTATTCCGACCGGGATTGGGAATCCTGGGATGAGGCATCAATCGGACATCGCTCCTTGTAATCTACTGATCCTTCTACGGATTGTGTACGTACTCTCATTTTTGCTGTCTTTGAAAAGGTTTATTCACTATACCATATGAAATTGATGCGATTTGTATTCATCCGGGGCTTTTGCTGTGATATGATAGTGGAAAGTTTAAACCGAGAGAGGATCGACGGGCACGATGAGCACACAACCGAGATCAAATATAGTGCTGATTGGGTTTATGGGCACTGGTAAAACGACTGTCGGGTTAAAGTTGGCTGATCGGCTGGGTTGGCCTATGATTGATACCGATGAGGAAATTGTAAAAAAAGCCGGAATGTCGATTCCGGAGCTGTTCGCCGCACACGGGGAAGCTCATTTCAGGACTTTGGAGCGTGAGGTCATCCGGGAGACGCTGGACGGCAGCCATCGCGTGATTTCAACCGGGGGCGGTGCCGTACTGGCGGAGGAGAACCGGGTGTGCATGAGCGAGCGGGGCTTTGTCGCGGCTTTATCCGCAAGTTTGGAAACCATCGTGGAGCGGGTTAAAAACGACTCCAACCGGCCTTTGCTGCAGGGAAGCGGACTGGAAGAAAAGGTCCATACGATGCTCCAGGAACGTCAAGATGCGTACAGGTTTGCCGACCTTACAATCGATACGTCACCGCTTGCCGCGGACGACATTGCCGAACACATCTTTAACGCCTGGACCAAAGAAAGGCTGAAGCGGGAAGTTTCAGGCTGACCGAGCCGCTCGTCCGGCGGCGGGCTTAAAGCTGTTCCCAGGCGAGCATTCCGCCCTCCATGTTTTTCAAATTCGCAAAGCCTTGAGACTCCAGGAAATCGTATGCTTTCCCGCTCCGGTTGCCGCTGCGGCAGACCAGAATGACTTCGCCTTCTTTAGGGATTTCGTGAAGACGGGTGTGAATTTCCATCAAGGGAATCGATTTGGCGCCGGCAATTTGACCGGCCGCGACTTCTTCGGGCTCGCGTACGTCGATAACGCACAGCGGCTCACCCGCCGCAAGTCGGGCTTTCAATTCCGAGGGTTGAATCTTATTCATATAAAGCGCACCTCCTGTATTCTCGTTTTCCCTGTAACTATACAAAACCCGGAAGCACGGAGTCAAACCGTCTGCGGACTTCACCGAATCTATCTTCAAAGCAAAATACGGGACAGAATAGGTGGTTTGCCCATGAAAAGTTGGATCATCGGAACAGCCGGCGTGTTCGGAGCCCTGTCCCGTTACGGGTTATCCGTTCTATGGAACGAAGGGGACGGTTCCTTCCCGTGGGGCACGCTGGCCTGTAATATGATCGGCTGCCTGCTGCTCGGTTATTTCAGCGAAGCTCTGCTGCCGAAATGGCCGCAGGAGCTGCGTACTGCCGTTACGACTGGTTTTATCGGGGCTTTCACGACTTTTTCCACCTTCAGTATGGAAACGGTCCGGATGCTTCGGGATAATCAGGTGCCGGCAGCCCTGCTTTACATCGGGATCAGTCTGTTCGGAGGGCTTGTTGCCGTCAGTCTGGGCACGGCTGCCGCGCACCGCAGGAAGGAGAAAGCCCTATGAATGCGGGCTGGATGAATGTACTGCTGGTAGGGGCAGGAGGATTCGTCGGCTCCATCGCCAGATATAAATTAGCCGGCTGGGTCCAGAGCCGTACGGCTTCTCCGTTTCCATTCGGTACACTGGCCGTCAATCTCACAGGCTGTTTTTTTCTGGGGTGGCTGTTCGGGCATGTGACGGATGCCGCCTTGCTTATCGGGCTGGGAACAGGCTTTACCGGCGCCTTTACGACGTTTTCCACTTTAAAGCTGGACAGCTGGAAGCTGAGAAAGAGAAAACTTTTTAATCTGGATATGATCTATCTGCTCGCAAGCTATTTGGCCGGAATCGGCTTGGCTTTTGCCGGCTTTTATATATAAACAGAAGGCCGTACACAGACCACTCATCGACCAAAGGAGAGAACTACCATGAATTCCATGAAAGCCATTGTAAAAGCGACACCGAACCTGCAGGGAGAAATTCAGGCGCTGTCTTCCAAAAACTATACGACTCGTTACCTCCTTCTTGCAGCGCTGGCTGACGGTACGAGTACGATCCACTACCCGGCTCACAGTGAAGACAGTGACGCCATGCGCCGGTGCATCCGGGATTTGGGTGCGGTTATCGAAGAAGACGAGCATAAGATGGTTATTAAGGGATTCGGCAAAAACCCTCTCCCGATCAAAGAATTAAACGTCGGCAACGCGGGAGCGGTTCTCCGTTTTCTGATGTCTACGGCAGCGCTCTGCCAAAGCGAAGTTACTTTCATTAATCAATATCCGGAATCGCTCGGCAAGCGGCCGCATATGGATCTTATTGATACGCTGGAACAAATGAACGTCCAAGTCGAACATAATGAGGGCCGTCTGCCGATAACTATTAAAGGGGGACAGCCCCGCGGCGGCAAAATTACCGTGTCGGGCAGCGTAAGCTCGCAGTTTTTGAGCTCCCTTCTGTTTTTGACTCCTCTGCTCCAAGAAGACAGTGAAATCGAAGTGCTTCACGATTTGAAGTCCAAAGTGATTGTCGGACAAACCCTGGAAGTGCTCGAACAAGCAGGGATTCGCGTGGAAGCCAGCGAAGATCTTATGCATTACCGGATTCCCGGCAATCAATCCTACCGTGCGCAGGAGTATGTCGTGCAGGGGGATTACCCAGGATCCGCGGCGATCTTGGCGGCTGCGGCCGTCACCCGCTCGGATGTTACCGTTCATCGTCTCGACGAGAACAGCCGTCAAGGCGAGAAAGCCTGCGTGGACGTTCTCCGCGCCATGGGCGTCTCGCTGACTCACAAGGATGGAATCGTGCGCGTACAAGGCACGGGCAAACTTAAAGCCGGCGAATTCGACGGCGATCATTTTACGGACGCGGTGCTTGCTATGGTAGCGGCCGCGGTGTTCGCGGAAGGCACCTCCCGTTTTTACAACGTGGAGAATCTTCGCTACAAAGAGTGCGACCGGATTACGGATTTCCTGAACGAGCTGCGCAAAGCCGGAGCCGACGTGGAAGAGCGTCAAAGCGAAATCATTGTCCACGGCCGGCCGGAAGGGCTTGAAGGCGGCGTGGAAATTAACGCGCATTATGACCATCGCGTCATTATGGCCCTGTCCGTGGCAGGGCTGAGGAGCAAGCAGGGTCTTGTTATCCGTGACGCCCACCATGTGGCCAAATCTTATCCGCAGTTTTTCGATCATATGATTTCACTCGGAGCGCACATCGAATTAACGAACGAATGAATGGGTGAATAGGATGCGCATTATTTGGAGGGGCATGAAAGTAACGTTCGGTTTCTTTCTGATCCTCGGGTTATTGTTCTCAGGCGGTTTCATGTCTGTGATGCTATATGCCAAAATAAGCGGGCAAGACGTTCAGACTGTCATGGCCATGGACGCGAAACTGGAAAAACAGCCTCTGCCTGAACCTGAGCAGCCACCGGCGGCGGAACAGGTTCAAGAGCAGCGGAAAACGAAGGCTATGATCGATGCGCCCGTTATCGCGCAGAAACCGGAACTGCCGTCTGGCTGTGAAATTACTTCGATTGCCATGATGCTTCATTATAAAGGCATCAAACTGGACAAGATGCAGCTGTACGACGAAATGCCGAAGGACCCGACTCCTATCGTCTGGAACAAAGACGGGACGATTGCCTCGTGGGGCCACCCGAACATTGGCTACGTGGGAGACGGTACCGGGAAATCCAAAGGCTTCGGCATTTACCACAAGGCGCTGTTTCCGCTGTTGAAATCGCATATTCCTTCTGCCGTAGATTTAACGGGCGAATCCTTTGACGTGTATGAAAAACAAATCGCAAACGGCCGCCCGGTTGTCGTTTGGACGACTATCGGTTTCACGATGCCGACCCGCTGGTCCGAATGGAATACCTCCATCGGTCCGATCCGCGCGACATTTTCCGAGCATGCGGTATTAATGGTCGGTTACGACGAGACGTCCGTTTACGTGAACGACCCGTGGACGGGCAGCAAAAATGTTCAGCTGGACAAAAAGCTGTTCATCGGCATCTGGGAAGCGATGGGCAAGCAGGGCTTGTCCTATACGGCTGATTAAGAACAGACAACGGACAATGCCGGTTCTTTAAATAGCGAAAGGGAGTGTTCTCATGCCTTTTGAAAATCCGTCCAGAGACGAAATCAAAACCTTGCTGGCTTCAGCCGGCCCCATTGCCGTAGTAGGTTTGTCCGATAACCCGGAAAGGGTGTCGCACATGGTATCGGCAGCCATGAAATCCCGCGGTTACGAGATTATTCCGGTTAATCCGAATGCGGATGTCATTTTGGGCGGAAAAAGCTATGCCAGTCTGTCCGATATTCCCGGTCATGTGGATATCGTCAATGTGTTCCGCAGAAGCGACCAGGTTGTGCCTATCGCGGAGGAAGCGGTTCGCAAGGGAGCTAAAGTTCTTTGGCTGCAGCAGGGCGTTTATAATGAAGAAGCGGCTGAAATTGCGCAACGCGGCGGGTTGACGGTCGTAATGGACCGCTGCATCAAGGTGGAAGATGCGATTTTGAATCCGAGAGGCAACTGAACCGGTGCGGCACAGCCGCTAAAAGTGTCATGACCCGACTAAAGCGCAAGCTCTAGTCGGGTTTTGTTTTTTCTGAAAAAAATATTTCTGGGAAGCTTCATAATTTCAGCGGCTCCTGCAAACAATAGTGGAGGCTTCAGAACAAGGAAAGACTTGTCTGGAAGACTCATTAATTTCCTTAAAGGAGGAACTCCGCATGTACAACCAGTATCAAAATCAAGCTGGTATCGGCTCCCAGTCCCAATACCAAAACAAGTTCCAGCCGACCGGTTATGTTCAATCTTCGTATGGTCAGAACCAGTTCCAAAATTCCCAATACGGCAGCCACCAAAACCCGCAATCGTTCCACACGGCTAACTACCGCGGCCACCAACCGGGTCATGACAGCTACCTGCACTCGGATTCCCAAACTCCGGCCCAGCATCAAGGCTTCGGACAAGCTTCCTACGGCCTGACTCAATCCTTCGGTTCCCAAGCTTACGGCAACCAAGGAAATCAATCCTACACGAGCCAACAACAAAGCTACGGACAATTCGCTTCCCCTCAGTCTTATCACACGGCTAACTACCGTGGCGATCAGCCGGGACACGACAGCTACCTGCGTTCGGATTCCCAGAATCCGTCCCAGCAAGGCTACGGCCAAGCTTCTTACGGGCTGAGCCAATCCGCTATCGGCCAAGGCTACGGCTCTCAACAAAATTACGGTTCCCAATCCTACGGTCAATCCTCTGGCCAATCCTCTGGCCAAGGCTACGGCACGCAAAGCTACAGCCAATCCGCGTCTCCGCAGTCTTACCATACGGCTAACTACCGCGGCGACCAGCCGGCCCATGACAGCTACCTGACTTCGGATTCCCAAACTCCGGCTCAGCAGCAGTTCGGCGGTTACTCCAGCAGCGTGGGTTCCGCTCAATCCGGCCGTTTTAACACGGGCAATCCGTACACGACAGGTACGTTTTAATTAAAGGCTGACGATAGCTCACAGCATCGTCATGCTGCATGACGCCAACAAGCGGGTCTTCGGACCCGCTTATTTGTTTTTGACAAAAAGTGCGGTAGCCATTAGGATCGAAATAGAGAGGGGGCAAGGCTTAAGTTGAACTGGATGGGAAATTTGCAGCAATTCGGGCGTTCTTTGATGCTTCCGATGATTACGCTCCCTGTTGCCGCAGTGCTTATACGACTGGGAATCCTGCCATGGGATAGTATGGGGGCGGCATGGCTCGGCGACATGATGCTGCTTGCGGGTCATACTATTTTTACATATTTGCCGCTCGTGTTCGCGGTAGGCGTTGCTCTCGGTTTGACGGAGAATGCGGGTATCGCCGGACTTTCCGCACTGATGAGCTACTTTTTATTCACCGTACTGACCCAGCATCAGCTGGGCGAAGCGTTTCAACTGGGTGTCGCGGGAGGAATCCTGATCGGTCTGCTGTCGGCGGTCGCGTACCACCGATGCAAGCGAATCCAGCTCCCCGAATACGTACAGTTTTTCGGAGGGCCGCGGATGGTTCCGCTTATTATGGGAGTCGTTACGCTCGCCCTGTCCATTCTGATGATCAAGCTGGGCCCCGTCCTGGAGAACGGGATGGAGCAGTTGACGGCATGGGTTCTCAGCCTCGGCGGATTCGGTGCTTTCTTGTACGGCATCGCGCATCGTCTTCTTGTGCCTTCCGGGCTTCATTATATCCTGAACAATTTCTTCTGGTTTCAACTGGGTGCTTACAAAGAACCGAACGGAGACATGGTTTACGGCGATTTGCCCCGTTTCTTCGCGGGTGATCCGACGGCCGGGGCCTACATGGCCGGACTGTATCCGATTATGATGTTCGCGCTTCCCGCCATTGCCTTCGCCATTATCCACGAGGCCCGGGAAGATTTGAAGCCTCATGTCCGAGTGACTTTTATGACGGCGGCGCTGACTTCGTTCCTGACCGGCGTCACGGAGCCGATTGAGTTTGCCTTTCTGTTCGTCGCTCCTTACTTGTTCGTGATTCATGCCATTTTATCCGGCTTTGCCATGTGGATCGCATATGCGCTGAATATCTCGCACGGCTTCTCTTATTCCGCCGGAGCTATCGATTTTGTCATTAACGAGCATTTGTCGCGCAACGGTTGGATGCTCATTCCGATCGGACTCGTGTTCGGAGCGGTGTACTATGTCATGTTCAGGTACGCCATCCGGCGTTACCGCATTCCGACCCCGGGGCGGGAGGAAGGTTCATCGCTCGAAGAATGGGCAGGCGATATCCCTTACCGGGCGCCGCTTATCGTCCAAGCGCTCGGAGGCAAGGGGAATATCAAGAAAATCGAAGCTTGCATCACACGGCTGAGATTGACGCTTGAATCCGACCGCCTCATGGATATCGCCGCACTGAAGCACCTTGGAGCGGCCGGAGTCATCCGCTTAGGCGGCGGCAACGTGCAGGTCGTTTTCGGCACATTCTCCGAGCTGATCCGGGAAGAAATCATGAAGCTGCTGCGCAAAGACATCCAGCTTGTGCTCTTCAGTTCCCCGATGGCGGGGAGAATGATTCCGCTGGAGGACGTTCCGGACCGCATTTTTGCGGGGAAAATTGTCGGCAACGGGGTTGCTTTCATACCGGATAAAGGGGAGCTGCTGTCGCCGGTAGCCGGTAAAATCATGCACGTCTATCCGACGATGCATGCGCTTGGGATTCAGACAGAGGAAGGACTTGAAGTTCTGCTGCACATCGGCATCGACACATCCACATTAACCGGAAATTTCTTCGAGGCCCAGGTACAGCCCGGAGACGAGGTGGAGGCGGGGCAACTGCTGATCCGTTTTAACTACAATCAGTTGAAGAAGCACGCCAAATCGCTGGCCACCCCTATGGTGATTACCAATTCGGACCGTGTCAAATCATGGAGCTTCGCCCCCTATAAATCCGTGAAAAAAGGGCAGGCGTCCGTGATGTCCGTTGTGCTGAAAAAACCGGAACAGAGCGGAGGGACTTCAAATGTTTAAAGGGATAGGAGCTTCATCGGGGATCGCCATGGGTCCCGCTTACGTGATCCCCGCCTGGGACTGGGAGTTCCCGGATAAGATGGTGGACGCCACCGATTTGTCGTTTGAATTCGAACGGCTGTATGACGGGATCCGTTCGTCCAAAGACGAATTGGAACATATCAAACAAGAGATCCGGGACGTCCTGGGCCAGGAGCAATCGTACATTTTCGACGCTCATCTGGCGATTCTGGAAGATCCCGTGTTTATGAACGAAATTCAGGGCATCATCAGCCGGCAGTACAAAGCCGCAGAGGTGGCCGTCAAAGAAGTGATCGACAAATTCGTCGAAATGTTCGACGTGCTGGACGATGACTATATGAAAGAACGGGCCATGGACATTAAAGACGTAGGCAACCGTCTTCTGAAGCATCTGTTGGGCAGCGGGGACGATACTCCGCCGCCGACGGATCATTCCTACGTACTCGTGGCGAAGGAGCTTACCCCTTCCCAACTGGTGCATCTGGACCCGGCCCGCGTTCTGGGTATCGTCACGATGATGGGCGGACTGACCTCGCACACGTCGATTATGAGCCGCGCGATGGGAATTCCTTTCGTGCTCGGGCTGGAAGGCAAGCTTATCCGGCCTATTCAGAACGGAGACTTGATGATTGTGGACGGCGAGGAAGGGATCGTCTACGTGAACCCCGACAGCAGCACCGTGGAGCTGTACGAGTCGCGTAAGACGGACTGGCTCAAGCACCGCGAGCGGCTGCAGGAAATCGCCCACGTCCCGTCCATGACTCAGGACCGCAAGCAGGTCCGGCTGGCGGCGAATATCAGCTCGATCAAAGAAATCGATCAGGTGCTCAAAAACGGCGCCGTCGGGGTCGGTTTATTCCGCTCGGAATTTCTCTACATGGATCGCGACTCCCTGCCGGATGAAGAGGAGCAGACCGAGGTGTATAAGCAGGCGGCGGTCAAGCTGGACGGCAGGCCGCTCATCATCCGCACGCTGGATATCGGCGGAGACAAGAAGCTGGATTATCTTCCGCTTCAGGTGGAGGAGAATCCGGCACTGGGATGCCGCGCTATCCGGATCTCGCTGGATCGCCGCGAGCTGTTCAAAACCCAGCTTCGCGCGATTTTGCGGGCCTCGCACTTTGGTCAAGTAAAGCTTATGTACCCGATGATCTCCTCGCTAGGCGAGCTCAGAGAGGCCAACGCTCTACTGGTGGAAGCCAAGCAGGAGCTGAAAAGCCGTGGCAAGCCGTTTAACCCCGACATTGAGGTTGGCTTGACGATCGAAGTGCCGGGCGCGGCCCTGATTGCCGACGTTCTGGCCAAAGAAGTCGATTTCTTCAGCATCGGAACCAATGATCTGATCCAGTTCGTTTTGGCGGTGGACCGGATGAACGACAGCATCGCCCATTTGTACAATCCGTATCATCCCGCGGTAATCCGCCTGCTGAAGCTGACCATTGATGCGGCTAAGGCGGCCGGTATACCCGTTGCCGTATGCGGGGAGTTCGCCGGGGATATCCGCGCGCTGCCTCTTTGGCTGGGGCTAGGCATCGAGGAGCTGAGCATGTCCGTCCAGCTCATTCTTCCGATCAAGCACCGTCTGCTGACGAGCAATCACGCCGAGTGCGAACGCCTGCTTCAGGAAGTCCTGCAGTGCGGCACCAGCGAGGAAATCGAGCAGGTGCTCCGGCAGGCGGATTCCCGGTCGAGCGCTTCTTAACCTATTCTCACTAAACCAGGAGGGATTTACTATGACCGTACAGGATTTGAAAGGCCAGCGCATACTGGCGTTTGTCGATGAGGAGTTCGAGGATCTGGAAATGTGGTACCCCGTTCTTCGTTTGCGGGAAGCGGGAGCAGTCGTCGATATCGCAGGGCCTAAAGCGGGCGAAATTTATCACGGCAAATACGGTGTGCCGATTACGACGGATGTCGCGTTCGGAGACGTAAGCGCGGCCGATTATGACGGGCTGTACGTGCCTGGCGGCTGGGCGCCCGATAAACTGCGCAGATATGCCGACGTTCTGCGGTTTACCCGCGAAATTCATGAGGCGCAAAAACCGATTGCGCAGATTTGTCACGCGGGCTGGGTTTTGATTTCGGCCAAAATCGTGGAAGGCTATACGATGACCTCTACGCCGGGCATCCGGGATGATCTTGAAAATGCCGGAGCGATCTGGGTGGACGAGGAAGCCGTGGTCGACCGCAATATCGTTTCGGGGCGGCGTCCTCCGGATCTGCCCGCTTTTATGAAAGCTTTTATTGAGGTATTGATTCAGAAAAAGGCCTCAAACTAGCGATTGGCACAGAGATTACGCTGCCTTCAAAAATAAAATGAAATTTTCATAAAAAGGGAATATGTGACAGTCCCCGAAAAGCAGGAATCTTATTCACCCGGATAGAAGTAGCTAGGTAAGACGAAGACAGCAAGGTTTTATCGGCTGCTAAAGGAGTGAGTGATTATGCAAAAAGGGTACTGCTGCGGACAACCGATTCATTTATGCCTAAGAACCGTCGTTTTTCAACAGAAGGTAGAGATTGAAAACGTACCCATCTACTCATGCGAAGCATGCGGGAAAAGCGTTGTTTATTCGAGCGTAAAACCTAAAGTTACGGAATTGATCGATACGTTGGGCCCGAAACCGGAAAAGCAGATCCTGCGGTTCGAAGACGTGTCCGAAATCGCCTGCCTCATTGTACGGCTCGCCTGTTCCTCTGAGGATGGGTACGGATTTAAGCAGGCCGTGGAGGAAAGAGTCAATGAACTGCTGGATCTGCTGCTTCTGGCTGCCTCTGTCGGGGATAGGGGCTGGGAGGGGGAGATTCGCAGCAGGCTGGCCCAAATCAGCGAGCATATGCTGTCGGACAATCGGTTGCAGGAAGTTTTTGCGGATAGGACCAGCGGCTGATTGCCCGCAGTGCCCTTTCCTTACATACCCACCCGCCGGATGCGCTTGGATAGGATTGCAGTTGATTACATAGCCAACTTGTACGATGGAATTCCTGCGGGGAGCGGGTATGAAAATCGGAGAGTTGGCTTTCATGCGTATTTTTTGCTACTATTAGGTGTGAAAGTGTTTTAATTGCGAAAAGGGAAATAATGTCGTATGATAGTCTGTAATATGGCAAGGACGACGAATATTCGAATAAATGGAGAGAGTGACCGTGACCGTTACTATTTATGACGTAGCAAGAGAAGCAGGAGTATCGATGGCCACGGTTTCGCGTGTCGTCAACAATAACCCGAACGTGAAGCCGCAGACAAGGAAGAAAGTATTCGAAGCAATCGAACGGCTCGGTTATCGCCCCAATGCTGTTGCCCGGGGACTTGCATCGAAGAAAACAACGACAGTCGGCGTGGTTATCCCCGATATTTCAAACTCGATTTTTGCGGAAGTGGCGCGCGGAATCGAAGATATTGCGAACATGTATCATTACAATATTATTTTGAGCAACGCCGACAAGAAGAAAGAGAAAGAAATCCGCGTCATCAACACCCTGCTGGAGAAGCAGGTGGACGGGCTTCTCTTTATGGGCGGCGTCGTGACGGAAGATCATATCAATGCGTTCCGGACTTCTTCCGTTCCGGTTGTGCTCTGTGGTACGGCCGACGAGCAGAACGTAATGCCGTCCGTCGATATCGATCACGAGAAAGCGGCTTACGATGCCGTGCAGCTTCTGATCGAGAGCGGCCACCGTACGATCGCCATGATCTCCGGACCTCTTCAGGATCCGGCTAACGGCTTTGCTCGCTACCAGGGCTACAAGAAGGCACTGGAGCACGCAGGCATCGAAGTGAACGAAGATTACGTAAGACTGGGCAATTACCGGTATGAATCGGGAATCGATGCGACGGATTATTTCCTGAAGCTGCCGACGCGCCCAACCGCTATTTTCTCGGCGACGGACGAAATGGCGATCGGCGCCATTCACAAAATCCAGGACGAAGGGCTTTTCGTACCGAAGGATATTTCCGTGATGAGTATCGATAATATCCGGATGGCTTCTATGGTGCGTCCTCAATTAACGACAGTGGCACAGCCTATGTACGATATCGGCGCGGTGTCCATGCGTCTGCTTACGAAGTTGATGAACAAGGAAACGATGGAACTTACTCAAGTCGTTCTCCCGCATGAAATCATTAAGCGCAGCTCAGTGGCTCCTCGTTGAGCCGCTTTTTGTTGAGCGGAAAGTAGAGGTTACACAAGGATGATAAATAAAATCGGTCTGATCGGCGCCATGAATGAAGAAATCGAACTGCTTGTCGGCGGGATGAGCGGCGTAACCGAAACGAATAAAGCCGGCATTACATACAGGGAAGGCCAGTTTGAAGGCAAATCCGTTGTGGTTTGCAAGTCGGGAGTAGGCAAGGTGAACGCCGCCGTCTGCACGCAAATTCTGATTGACGGCTTCGGCGTTGATGCCGTGCTGTTTACAGGTGTTGCCGGAGCACTGGATCCCGAGCTGAATATCGGTGATATCGTCATTTCCACAACCTGCATGCAACATGATATGGATGTGACGCCCCTTGGATTCCCGCGCGGAGTCATTCCTTACGAGGAAGTTTCGGTCTTCAAAGCGGACCCTCAGCTGGTTGAACTGGCGGATGCGGCAAGCCGGGAACTGTTCCAGGGAAGAACGAAGCAAGGACTCGTCCTGTCCGGAGACCAATTCGTCGCTTCGCGCGACAAAGTGGCGGAGCTTCACCAGGAGCTCGGCGGGACCTGTACGGAGATGGAAGGCGCGGCTGTGGCGCAGGTTTGTTCCATGAACAAAGTTCCGTTCGTCGTGATCCGGTCCATGTCCGATAAAGCGGACGGCTCGGCGCACGTTAATTTCGCGGAGTTTACCAAGCAGGCTTCCGAAAATTCGCACCGGATCATTGAACATATGGTGCGCTCGTTATAATGGACGGATGGGCATATGAAAAAGGCTGACGGGTTTTATACCGGTCAGTCTTTTTTGTTCCAACGGATTTGTATGCAGCGCCGTCCGGCATGCACGCAGCAGCGCAGATATCACGCATGAGCGGAAGCAAATTCAATTAAAAAACCGTGGAGATCGCTCTTATTTCAAATAAAGCAGAGCGATCTCCACGGTTTTCTTGTTCTTCTCGGCAATAATGTCCCGGCGCGGGATGGGTTCCCAATCGTCGACGTCGTCGAGCCAAGTGGCAGGCAGCTTAACGGGGCTGCCCGGCTGATGCTCGGCAAGCCAGCCGGCGGGCAGGGGAAGGAGCGGATTGCTCTCCAGCTCCTGAAGCAGCGGGTGGCCGGTCATGACCAGCCAGACCAGGCTCCAGGCACGCGGAACGACCCTATAGATGTCATATCCTCCGCCGCCGAGCGCAACCCAGCGGCCGTCACACCACTTGTCGGCCAGCTCGCGGATAAGCTCGGGCATTTTTTTGTAGATCCGCATGGAACAGTGTACGTGGGCCAGCGGATCAAGGGCATGCGCGTCACAGCCGTGCTGCGACACGATGATATCGGGCTTGAAACGCTCAATCAGCGGCACCAGAACCGCTTCAAAGCTTTCAAGCCAGGAGTCGTCTTCGGTGTACGGCTCCACCGGAACATTCACGCAGGTGCCGAAGGCTTCGCCCTCGCCCCGCTCCGTCACATCCCCCGTCCCCGGAAATAAATATTTCCCGGTTTCATGAATGGAGAACGTGCATACGCGCGGATCGCTGTAAAAGCTCCATTGAACGCCGTCTCCGTGGTGGACATCCGTGTCGATGTACAGAACCCTCGCGTTGTAGTGCTCGGTAAGATGGGCAATGGCCGCGGAAGCGTCGTTATAGACACAGAAGCCGGCTCCCTTGCTCTGCAGAGCGTGGTGCAGGCCGCCGCCCAGATGGAACGCGCGCTTCGCTCTACCGGACATTACGGTGTCGGCAGCCGTTATGGAACCGCCGACTACCATTGAGGTGACGTCATGCATCCAGGCGAAATAGGGCGTGTCCTCGGTGTCCAATCCGTACTTGGCCGCGCTGTTAACCCACTCAAGCGAAGGGGAGAGTTCGCTAAGCGCTTTCACGGCATCGATATAAGCGGGTTGATGGACGCGGAGAAGCTCGTCATCGGTGGCTACACGGGGAGTGACGATTTCGGAGTCGTTCAGAGCTCCGGCCTTTCTGAGAAGGTCAATCGTGAGCAGCAGTCTTTTCGGATTAAAAGGATGTTCCTCGTTGAACTTGTAGGTCGCTTCATGCTCGTTAAATACAAAAACCGATTCGTTCTTCATCTCGAGCTGTTCCTCCCGTAACCCAGGAAATGGTTCTTAATACATGAACCGTTGTTGAAAGCGGATGCGGTCGAACTGCTCGACGGAAGCCAGGGGAACTTTGCTTCCGATGCGAACCATCAGGCAGTTGGCCGGGTGCGAACATATTTCCGGATCGTCGGTGGCAAACCACACCATATCTACGCATTTCATCAGGTTTTCCATCATTTTGCGATAATCCCATACACTGAGCCCGCTGCTTTCCAGGTCCCAATGCCAATAATATTCGGTCGTGAACGTAATGACGTTCTCCAGTTGTCCGTCCGTAAAGGCGAGCCGGATCATCTTCTTGCCGAGTCCGAGAGCCCGGTAGCTGTTGGCAACTTCGATCGCCCCGAGTTCAATCAGGTCGGGCATATTGCCTTGGGACCAGCGTTCGATTTCATCGGGATAATGGAAGGTGACATAGCCTACAATCCAGTCCCCGGTACGGGCGATAATAATGCGGCCCTCGGGAAGCTCCGCGATTTCGATCAGGGCTTCGTGCTGGTCTCTCGGCTTGCGGAAAGCGTCCAGATCGGCATGCATCTGAAGGCCTCGCAGGTGATCAGGGGATACGGGACCCTCCACGGTGATCTCCGCATCCAGGTCAGGCGGTACGAAAGAGTGCGAATGATAAATTTTTTTATGGTCCATGAGAGGGAGTCTCCTTAAAAGCGGCGTCGGTAACGCAGTTCTCTCTATACTCTCTTATATCACATTTTTCGGCAAATTGAAAAGCAATAGGCAAACATAACCTGCTGTGATATAATATACATGGTGAAAAGTGCGCTTTTCTTCCTGTCAGGCACAAAGCATTCAAAAAAGATTGAAAGCGTTTCAATTGTCGGGAGGTAGGAGAAATGAACCAATTAAAAGGTGAAGTGGTAGATGCGGTTTCACAAAACGGCAACCTAGGCAATTACGAGAAAGCCCGGGAATCGTTCAATTGGGAAGAGATAGAATCCAATTTTTCCTGGTTCGATACGGGCAAAGTGAACATGGCTTACGAAGCGATCGACCGCCATGCCGAATCTTCCAGAAAAGACAAAGTTGCCCTCTATTATAGCGATCAGAAGAGAGACGAGTCCTATACTTTCTCTCAATTGAAAACGACATCCAATCAATTCGGGAATGTGCTCCGCAAACTTGGTGTGAATAAGGGAGACCGTATCTTTATTTTCATGCCGCGTACTCCGGAACTGTATATGGCGCTTCTCGGGGCCATCAAGATCGGTGCGGTAGTCGGACCGCTTTTCGAAGCATTCATGGAAATGGCGGTACGCGACCGTCTGCAGGACAGCGAAGCTGTTGCCATTATTACAACACCCGCACTCGTACACCGTATCCCAACGGCCGAGCTGCCTAATCTGAAGCATGTCATTGTCGTTGGCGAAGATCTTGATCTTCAGGAAGGCCAAGTGGATTTCCACAAGGAAATGGCGCAGGCGTCCGAAGAACTCGATATCGAATGGGTAGACCGTGAAGACGGATTGATTCTGCATTACACATCCGGTTCGACAGGCAAACCTAAAGGCGTTTTCCATGTGCATAACGCCATGGTTCAGCATTACTATACGGGCAATATTGTCCTTGATCTTAAAGAAGACGATGTGTACTGGTGTACGGCCGATCCAGGTTGGGTTACCGGCACATCTTACGGTATTTTCGCCCCTTGGCTTAACGGAGCTACGAACGTAATCCGCGGCGGACGTTTCAGTCCGCAGGACTGGTATAATACGATTCAGAAATACGGAGTGACCGTCTGGTACAGCGCTCCGACCGCTTTCCGTATGCTGATGGGTGCCGGAGACGATGTGGTCAGCCAGTTTGATCTGTCCTCGCTCCGTCATGTACTGAGCGTAGGTGAGCCTCTTAACCCGGAAGTCGTCCGCTGGGGTCTGAAAGTATACGGCCAGCGTATTCACGACACCTGGTGGATGACCGAAACAGGCGGCCAGCTCATCTGTAACTACCCGAGTATGCCGATCAAGCCGGGCTCCATGGGACGTCCGATTCCCGGCGTGGAAGCCGCCATTATCGATGACAGCGGCAATGTTCTTCCGCCTAACCGGATGGGCAATCTCGCGGTCAAAACGCCTTGGCCGTCCATGATGCGCAAAATTTGGAACAACCCTGCGAAATACGAAGAGTATTTCAGATTAACCGGCTGGTATATATCCGGGGACTCCGCTTACATGGATGAGGACGGCTACTTCTGGTTCCAGGGTCGTATCGACGATGTTATTAACACCGCGGGCGAGCGGGTAGGCCCGTTCGAGGTGGAAAGCAAACTGGTCGAGCATCCGGCCGTTGCGGAAGCGGGTGTTATCGGCAAGCCGGATCCGATGCGCGGCGAGATTATCAAAGCGTTCATCGCGCTTCGCGAAGGGTTCGAGCCATCCGATGAACTTAAAGCGGACATCGCCAAGTTTGTAAAAGAAGGTTTGTCTGCGCATGCATCTCCTCGCGAGATCGAATTTAAAGACAAACTTCCTAAAACGCGCAGCGGTAAAATCATGCGCCGCGTGCTCAAAGCTTGGGAACTTAACCTGCCGACAGGCGACCTGTCGACGATTGAAGATTAAGAGAGGAAAGAGCGGCCGTCAGGCCGCTCTTTTTTCTTTAAGCTTCTTTTATTTAACTATTACCTGGTTGTTCGTAAAATAGTCAAATAGTGATAGAAGGTGAGTTTAAGAAATCATGTATGCAGTTATCGGTTTGTTGGATGAACAGACAGAACATCTTATTAAAACGATTTGGAGAGAACTCCAAGAAAGATCGATTTCTTTTTATGCGGAAGAAATTGTAGATAGAAGGCCTCATATGACAATTGCCAATCATAACAACCTGGATAAAATTGAGTTTGTAAATGAAATGGATAAATTTTATGAGGATAAACCCATTATTCATTTCCTCATCAATTCGATTGGTTCTTTTCTAAACTCAGGGGCACTGTATTTTGCTCCGGTAGTTACGGAACAATTAACGAACCTTCATTCTAATCATCATCAGCACTTCGGTAAGTTTAACGACATACCCGATTCCCTATATGCTCCTGGGAACTGAACACCGCATTGTACAATAGCCAATAGATTATCCGAGCAAAAACTAGAAGAAGCATTCAAATACTGTTTAAAGAGAACGGCTAACATAACCGGTCATATAGCTGAAATTGCACTTATCGAGTTTGTTGATAAAAGCAATGTTCCGGTGATTTACTCTAAAAGATTAATTGGTTAAAAAGAAAAGCCCGGAGCTGCCAAGCAATCAAGCTTGGCAGCCTCACGGGCTTTTCTTTAACATTTATCCGGCGCGGTCCGCGGACTTAACGTGCCGCATATTTTACCGCGGAAGACAACCGGGATTCGCCGGCATCGTTCACGGCCGACACTTTGTAGTACCCATCGTGTTTTACGGACGAGATTGCGTATTCGGAAGAGAGAGCGGCATCGATCTTTTTGTAACTTCCGTCCGCTTTCTCGGCATAGTAGACATTGTAGCGTTTAACTTTATCTTTGGAAGAATTCTCGTTCCATTGTAGCCTCAAACCACTGCCGTTTCCTTTCGCGGTAAGTCCTGAAGGAGAGGACGGTGTCTGCTTGGGATCCGATTCCTGGTCGGAACCGCCGTTCCCTCCGTTTTGGCTGCCTCCGTCTGACCCGCTGCCTCCGCCTCCCGGAACTAATCCGGAGTCAATGGAGGAGTTGGAGCCCGTTGAAGAGGCTTTTCCGGGAGCGGATTCCCGTCCGGCTACGTCAACCGCCGTGACATAGTAAGATTGGGCGGAAGACGGGCTGACACTGTCCGTAAACTTGCTGTCGCTTCCGGTCATGACAACCTTACCCGTCTGCCGAATATACGGACCCCCGTTGTCGGAGCGGTACAGCCGGTAGCCGACTACGTCGTTGTTTCCGCTCGGCTGGAACGTGATGACCACGGAGCCGCCCGATTTGGTTGCCGCCACTCTCGAAGGGGGATTCGGATCGCTTCCGTCATCCTTGCGCGGATCGATCTCAGAAGGCGCGTCCTCATCGTAATCCTTCGGTTTGTAGAAGCTGAGCGGACGGCGGTTTTTGGCCGGGAGTTTGTTCAGAACCGCGGAAAGTTCCTTCAGCAGGGTATTGACCGACTTCTCGCGGACAATAACAAACTTGGATTTTACCATGTCGCCCGGAGTCTGATCCTGTGCGATATAGTTAATGCCGTTGTATTCGATGGTGTTCATCGATTTCATGGAATTATCGACAGTTTTAGGGATGTACTTCCGGTTAAACCAATCCGTCACCACGTGTCCGGACTGCCGGTTCAAATCGCTCGGAAGCTTGCCGGATACGTCGGAAACGGTCGCCTGAACGACCGTAGAAGGCCGTTTAAACGAGGTGTCCGGGAACAGCTCGGGTTTCTTCTCGACGGCCGCGTTCATAATGAGCGACCACATGTTCATGGCACGCTGAGTCCCGGCTTTGCTGAGCTTATTCACCGGAAGCTCGTAACCCGCCCACACACCGACCGTAATGTTCGGAGTATACCCCATGAACCAGGCGTCGGCGTCATCCTGCGTAGAGCCGGTTTTACCGACCACCGGTATTTTGCCGTAAAATTTAAAGCTTTTCTTGATACTTGTCGCCGTTCCTTCGGTAATAACGGTTCTCATCATGTCTGTAATCAGGTAGGCTGTCTCCTCGGAGAAGACACGCGTCGGCTTCATTTCGTGCTCATAAATCACTTTGCCGGTCGAATCCGTAATTTTCCGGATCATAAACGCTTCGTTGTACAGTCCTTTGTTGGACATGGCGGCATAAGCACCGGTCATATCCTTGACGGTCACGCCGTATTTAAGACCGCCGATTACGCCCGTTTGAGCGTTATAATCGTCTTTTTCAATCGTGGTTATTCCCAGTTTCTTGGCGAACGTCCAAGCTTCCTTAATTCCGACGGTGTCCGTGAACAGCTTGATCGCCGGGATGTTGTAGGATTGGTTCAACGCCTTGCGGGCAGTGATCAGACCGCTGTACTTGTGGTTCCAGTTCTCGGGAATGTGATAGCCTTTCGCTCCGTCCTTCAAAATTACGGGCGAATCGTCGATAATGCTGGCCGGCTGAATTTTGCCGGATTCCATGGCGGGAATGTATGCCGCAATCGGCTTCATCGTGGAACCCGGCTGCCTGACGGCCTGGATCGCGTTGTTCATCTGCGATTTGTTGAAATCGCGGCCTTCAATCATCCCGAGAACGGCGCCCGTTTTGCTGTCCATCATGACCGCTCCGACTTGTTCCTCGCCTTTTTTGGAATCGGTCGGGGAATAGTTCTTCGCTTCTTTGCCGATCGTCTGCATGGAGTCATAGATCGTTTTGTCTATGCTCGTGTAAATCTGATAGCCGCCGCGCAGAAGCTGAGTATGCATAGCCTTGGATGCTTCGTTGTAAGCGGCCGTGTCTTTCTCGGGATCAAGGTCGGGATTCTGCTGCTTAAGAAGCAGATTGACGGCTTCCTTCTCGGCTTCAATCATGAGATAGGGGTAGCTGGCATATGCTTTTTGCTGGCGCTGGGCAAGAGAAGCTTCAATACCGAAGGCGAGTGCCTCGTTGTACTGCGCTTCGTTTATTTTGTTTTCCTCGCGCATCCGCTTCAGCACAAGCTTCTGGCGTGTAATCGCGTTTTTGAGTCCCGTCGGATTGGGCGCGCCGCTGCTCGTGTATGCCGAGTAGTTGCTCGGCTGTTGAGGAAGGCCGGCTAGGTATGCAGCCTGGGCGACATTCAGCTGTTTCAGATCGTCGATATTGAAGATGCCTTTGGCGGCCGCTTTAATGCCGAACAGGTTATAGCCCGTAGCTCCGTTTCCGTAAGGGATTTTATTTAAATAGGCCAGCAGAATCTCGTCTTTGGATAAAAGTCTTTCCATCCTCAAGGACAGCAGGATTTCTTTGGCTTTACGCCCCTCATCCCGGTCCAATGTCAGAAAAACGCGCCTGGTCAGCTGCTGGGTGATCGTACTTCCGCCGGTTTGTACGTCTTCGTTCAGCAGTTTCTGCGTTACGGCACGGGATAAGCCTTTTAAGTCAACCCCGTTGTGTTTGTAAAAATCGTTATCTTCAATCGCGAGCACCGCATCAAGAACGACTTGAGGAATTTCCGCCAATTCGGCAAGCCGCCTGTCTTCTTCCGTACGAAGCTGTCCGATAACGGCATCGTCGTTAAAGTAGACAAAACCCGTGATGGCGTTCTCTTCGATTTTTTTGCGCATTTCCTCTTTATTTCGGACGGGTTCGTTTTTGACCAGAGCGCTCACGTAACCGAAAGCGGCGGCTCCCCCCATAATTCCGACAACAAGAAATGCCACAAACAACCACTTAACCGTATGAAAAGTGACTTTAAGCGTTTTTCGGACTCCCGGATTTTGTAAAAAAGAGAGTTTTTTTGCCATATTACCAGGATTCCTCCTTTAATAACCGCCTCAATTATAGCACAAAGCCAAAATCTTGAATACCGCCGGGACTTTGGTCCTAAGGACTGCGGATTGACATCGTTTGTTTCTTTATGATATAAATTTAAGGAACTGGATATTAATCAAAAATGCGTCGATGGACTTCAGTAGCGGGAAGATGCAGGGAACAGAGAGCCGATGGCGGGTGTGAATCGGTGCCGGTCTCCTCAGCGAAATACCGTCCGGAGCAGAGATTGTGAACACGAGAGCAGCCGGCCGTATCATCCGGAACGGCTTGACGACCGCCGCCTGGACAGGATCGAGCGGAAGTTTCTTTCAGTAGCTTTCTTCCGGGATCTTTCCCGTTATCCGAATGAAGTGAAAGCTCCTGCCCGGCCGTATGCCGGTGAAGGTGCTTTAATTAGGGTGGTACCGCGAGTTTAAAGCCTTCTCGTCCCTTGTGGACAGGAAGGCTTTTTGTTATGCAGCGAAAACTACAGCGATGAGAGGGATGGAAGCAAGATGACGATGAAAGACGTATGGGAAAAGTTGTCGGCCGAGCAGAAGGCCGAAGCGGAACGCCAGGTTGAGATCCTGCGCCGCGGAGCGGTTGAAATTGTGCCGGAGGAAGAATTGAAGCTGAAAATCGCCGAGTCCCTTGCGGACAACCGGCCGCTCAAAATCAAGCTGGGTCTGGACCCTTCCGCGCCCGATATTCATGTGGGCCATACCGTTGTGCTTCACAAGCTCCGGCAGTTCCAGGAACTGGGGCACCATGTACAGCTTCTGATCGGGGACTTCACGGGCCGTATCGGCGATCCTACGGGAAAATCCGAGACGCGCAAGCAGTTGACGGAAGAAGACGTGAAGCGGAATGCGGAGACGTACAAAAAGCAGATCTTCAAGATTCTCGATCCGGAGCAGACGACCGTTTGTTACAACTCGGAATGGCTCAGCCCCCTGACTTTTGCCGATGTGGTGGAGCTATCCGCCAAATTGACGGTTGCCCGCGTGCTGGAGCGCGACGATTTCTCCAAACGCTACACCTCCGGTCAACCTATCCACGTGCACGAGTTTTTCTACCCGCTCATGCAGGGCTACGATTCCGTTGCGCTGAAATGCGACGTGGAGCTTGGGGGCACGGACCAGAAATTCAATCTGCTTATGGGGCGCACCCTGCAGAAGGAGTACGGCGTGCCGGCCCAGGTCGCAATCATGATGCCGCTGCTTGAAGGACTCGACGGCGTTAATAAGATGAGCAAAAGTCTCGGCAACTACATCGGGATCGATGAAGCGCCTAACGAGATTTACGGCAAAGCGATGTCCGTTCCCGACGAGCTCATGCTGAAGTACTACGAGCTGGCGACGGATCTGAGCCATGACGAGCTCAGCGCGCTCCGTGCGGGAATCGAAGACGGAAGCGTTCATCCCCGCGACGCCAAAATGCGGCTGGCCGCTACGTTTGTGCGCATGTACCACGGCGAGGAAGCTGCAAGTGAAGCGGAGCGCCACTTCGTCACGGTATTCCAGCAGCGTGCGCTGCCGGACGACATCGAGGAAGTCGAGCTTGCGGCCGGGGAGCTTGAAGAAGGCGGAATCCGCCTGGTGAAGCTGCTCGTAACGCTGGGCCTGCAGGCGACCAACGGAGAAGCGAAGCGCAGTATTCAGCAGGGCGGTGTCCGCTTGAACGAAGAGAAAGTAACCGACCCGAACGCGTCCGTAGAAGTAAAGGACGGCGATATTCTTCAAGTAGGCAAGCGTAAATTCGCGAAAATCAAATTAGCTTAATGCACGAAATATGCTTCCCCCGTACAAACGGGGAGAAGCACAAAAAGAGCCCCGATCCGGAGATCGGGGCTCTTTTGCAGTCGAACCTGACGGTTGACTAGGAAAGACGGTTGTAGAACTCGACAATTTGCTTCTCGTCGATCTCTTGCGGAAGCTCGGAACGCTCAGGCAGACGAACGTATTTACCTTCCAGAGCCGCTTCGTTGAATTCAACGTAAGCCGGGAGGTAGTTACGGTTAGCCAGTGCTTCTTTGATTACGGAGAGACCGCGGCTTCTTTCACGAAGACCGATCACGTCGCCGGTTTTAACCGAGTAGGAAGCGATGTCGACTTTTTTGCCGTTTACAGTCACGTGACCGTGAGCAACAAGCTGACGCGCGCCTGCACGGGAGTTGGAGAAACCAAGACGGAATACGAGGTTGTCCAGACGGCTTTCAAGAAGCTGCATGAACGTTTCGCCCGTAATCCCTTTTTGCTTTGCAGCAAAGCTGTAAAGGTTGCGGAACTGCTTCTCGTGTACGCCGTACATGAGGCGAAGCTTTTGTTTCTCTTGAAGCTGCATGCCGTAGTTGCTCAGCTTCTTGCGTTGTCCCGGGCCGTGTTGACCTGGAGGAAACGGACGCTTGAGTTCTTTGCCGCTGCCGCTCAGAGAAATACCGAGACGACGGCTAAGTTTAAATTTAGGACCTGTATAACGTGACATATGGATGTTACCCCTCTTCAAATGTTATTTTGGATAGATGGGCAGATCACGTGATAGTTTCGCCGGCGGACGCGAAGGGCGTCCTCTGAGAAGCTTGTTCAGCCGCAGGCTAATCAGCAGCGAAGCTATAGAGGGTGAGTCACGAAAATCTCCCGACAACCTTTTGTACTCGACTACTTATTTTATGCAAAAAAAGAACATATGTCAAGCGCGGCACTCTGTATAAACTCTTGGAAAAGATAGTGCATAACTACTAAAAATTTAGTATCATTAGGAGTATACTTCTTAATTATTCGGAAGTGGAAAAGGAGTTGTCTATGAGCGACAAACTTCACCACCCCTTACCGTACTATCCCGTCGAAAACGCGAAAAAGCTTGATGAATCAAGCCTGGAGCCCTATGTTCTCCATCTTGGCAGGCAGGGCGGCGTTCTATCGCAGCGCGACGAACTCTATCAGCTTTTCAAAGATTGGATAGGCCGGTCGGCTCGGTACCTGCGTAAGTTTAATGGTTCTTTGGAACTATTTGATTCTTTCGGTCAAATTATCGGATTTTATACCGCGGATAATTTTTTGCACCCTCTATACCGGGACGGAACAGCATGGACGGAGGAGCTGCTCGAACAAACCGCTTTCTCGCAGTGTAAGCGCCACCAGAGACTGGTTACCGTCGACGGTTCCAAATATAACGAAGGGGCGCTGCGCGGCTGTGTGACCTGCGCCGCTCCGCTGTACAGCCCGTTCGGAGAATGTGTCGGAACGATCGGCATCCTTGCCGGCCCGGTTCAGGATCACGCCCTGCTGGAGGCGCTGCTCGAGTCTCAGATCCTGTCGCTGCAGCAGCTCAGCATGAGCGTCCATTCCGCCCGCATGGCGCTTTCCTTGTCGGGGCAGGTCAACCGCAGCGAGCGGGAGCTGCGCAAATGGGAGATGCTGTTCGAGATGACGAACAAGCTGCATGCGCAGATCGACGTTAATGCCGTTCTTACGGTCGTGATCGATTGCATCCAGGAGCTGTACCCGTTCGTCATGCTGGATTTGCTGCTTTCGCAGGACCATCATAACGGAGCTCTTCCCTTCAAGCTTCTCCGCTACCAGAGCGGCGAGGAAGACATCTGCGCCAAGGCGTTTCTGGAAGGCGAGCTGTTCGTCTACGAAGAAGATTTGGGAGACGGAATCCGCCGCAGGGAGATTGCGGCGCCTCTTTCGGGAAATCAGGGTGTATACGGAGTTCTTCATCTTAAATATACGTGCGATACGGTCGATCCGGCGGAGCTTTCCTTTATAACTCTGCTCGCGGACGCGGCCGGCACGGCGTTCGAGAATGCGAAACTATACGAGCATTCCAATCTGCTGGTCAACGAGCTGCGGCTCATCAACGATATGACCCAGAAGCTGACCCAAAGCTTGAGCCTTCACGAAATTTTCGATTTCGCCTGCGGAGAACTTACGGATATATTCAAAGGAGACATCTGCTGCATTCTCCAGAAGGAAGAAGAGAAGGAGCGGCTTGTCGTCAAAGCGAGCAACTTCAATCCGATGCATTACGAGCATCTCGAACTGGGGAGAGGCTACTCGGGGCTCGTTTACGACCGGAAGGAAGCCATCATCGTTTCGGATTACGACCCACGATTCCACGTTTCATCGAAACTGATGGAATTGTCGAAATCGAGATCGCTGATGGCGGCCCCGATTCTTGGAGGGGGAGAAGTGCTTGGCGTTATTCTGGTCGCTCACCGCGAGCCCCACTATTTCTCCTACGATAACTTCAAACTGCTTCAGGCGCTCTGCAGCCATATCGGTCTGGCCATCACGAATGCGACTTTGCATGCCGAGCTCCAGCGGCTGGTCATTATGGATCAGCTGACCGGGTTGTATGCGCGTCATTATTTGAATAACCAGGTACAGGAGATGCAGAAGAAAGATTTCTGCGGGTCCCTCATCGTAGTGGATATCGATTATTTTAAACAAGTGAACGATACATACGGCCATCAGGTCGGAGACCAGATTCTTATGCAGGTCAGCGGTATTCTGGCTTCAAGTATCCGCGACACGGACATCGCTGCCCGCTGGGGAGGTGAAGAGTTGGCTGTTTATTTACCGAAAGTCGGAAAACAGCAGGCTCTTCGCGTAGCCGAAAGAATCCGGGAAAGAGTCATGAACGAGACGCGTCCGGGAGTAACCGTGTCCTGCGGGGTTTCGGACTGGTTCTGGGAAGATGATAAAATCAGCGTGGAATCCCTGTTTTACAAAGCCGATATGGCCTTGTACCAGGCCAAGAATGATGGCCGGAATCAAATCGTTATGGATCAAAGCCGCTCCTTCACCTCGTGAGGAGCGCTTTTTTATGCCAAAAGGGACCGAGTCTAAGTCTGAGTCTAGGTGATATGCGCCCGCTTTACATTACATTTATTACCATTAAAAATGCTTCGTGTGGCTATTCGCCGGTTAAAAGGGTACGTGCCGCGTAATAATAGGACTCGCAGTTTACATCATCCCAGAAAATGTTACAATAAAAATGTCAGGAGGATGGCGAGTTTGAAATGGCTTACATTTATTCGTACCAAACGATTTGTTTATGGGATGACGATAGTGCTGGTTATCATTGCCGTTCTTTCGATCCTTTATAGAAAATCGGCCTGGAGGCATACGGGCGCGTCTATGGAGCAACTGACTCCATGGCTTATTTCGCTTGGCATGCTGGGCAAAACTCTGGGTATAGCCTTGGTCTATCTGCAAACCCTGTTCCCCTTCGTACCGTTCGTGCTCATAGCGGGCGCCAACGTCGCGCTGTTCGGAATCAAATGGGGGTTTGTGGTGAATTACGTGATGTCGGTGCTCGGCAGCGTGACGGCGTTTATTATCGCCCGCTATTTCGCCCATGACTGGGTCGAAAGAAGACTGAGCTCCAAGCCGCTTGTACAGCAGTTTAACAAGAAAATGGAGCATCATGGTTTTTTGTACATCCTAATGGGGAGGCTAATTCCCGTCATTCCTTCATCAGCCATCAGCTTCGGCGCCGGTGTCACGTCGGTAACGTTTCGTCAGTTCGTACTGGGGACGACGCTCGGCAAAATTCCGATGGTGCTGCTGGAATCCCTGATTGCCCATGATTTATTTCATTTCAAAGCGTATAAGGGCCGATTATTCGTTCTGCTTGCCATTTTTGTTATTCTGATGGTACTCGGCAGTCTATTTAAAAAACGGCTGGATGCTCGGAAGCAGGACAAACCGTCCTCGTGACCGAAGGAAAATACATAACCAGCGCTCATTTCAAGGAGGCAACGAAGTTCATGCGCGACCCGAGAATTCAACAGCTTGCGGCCAATTTGGTCCAATATTCGCTTGATGTTAAGCCAGGAGAAAATGTATGGATCGAGATGTACGGATCCGAACGGGAACTCGTCCGCTGTCTGATCGAAGAAGTTTATGCCCGCGGCGGTAAGCCTTACGTGGATCTGATCGACCGGCGCGTACTCGGCTCCCTGATTAAGTCCGCTACGAAGGAACAAATGCAGGAGTGGGGAGAAGCCGATCTTGCCCGCATGAAAAGAATGGACGGTTACATAGGAGTAAGAGCGGGAGAGAACGTGAACGAATGGGCGGATGTGCCCGAAGAGCAGATGAAGCTCTACAGTCTTTACTATCAGAAGCCTGTTCATTTGGAACAGAGAATCAAGCATACCCGCTGGGTGGTGCTCCGCTATCCGAACGCTTCCATGGCGCAGCTGGCCAGCATGAGCACGGATGCTTTCGAAGATTTCTATTTCGACGTCTGCAATCTTGACTACGGCAACATGGACGCGGCGATGGATCCGCTGAAGGCTTTAATGGAGCGGACTGACAAGGTGCGGCTGGTGGCGCCCGGTACCGATCTGACTTTTTCAATCAAAGGAATTCCGGCGATCAAATGTTCCGGTCAAAATAACATACCGGACGGGGAATGCTTTACGGCACCTGTCCGCGATTCCGTAAACGGAACGATCGCGTTCAATACGCCGTCGATTCAGTCGGGTGTTACGTTCGATAACATTTCATTCCGTTTCGAGAACGGCAAGATTGTGGAAGCGACAAGCAGCGACACGGCGCGCATTAACGAAGTTCTCGATATGGATGAAGGCGCCCGTTACATCGGAGAATTCAGTCTGGGCTTTAACCCTTATATCCAGCATCCGATGAAAGACATTTTGTTTGATGAGAAAATCGACGGAAGCTTGCACTTCACCCCCGGACAAGCCTACGAAGAAGCGGATAACGGCAACCGGTCCTCTCTGCACTGGGATCTCGTTCTGATTCAGCGTCCGGAGTACGGCGGCGGAGAAGTGTGGTTTGACGACGTGCTTATCCGCAAAGACGGACGGTTTGTGATTCCCGAACTCGAGGGTCTTAATCCCGAAAATCTGAAATAAGCCTTTTTTAGAACGTGCAATGGAAAAAGTTGTTGCGTGTAAGGGGTTTCATCGTGTAACATGGAACTATATGACGACGTTGAACCGTATAGGAGGAATGCTTCATGCCAAGTGCCAACAATGCAGCGATTGTGGAAATTTCCCAGACTGCGAATCAGTTCAGATCTTCCATCGTACTGCAATACGATAACAAGTATATTGACGTTAAGAGCATTCTGGGTCTGTTCACGACGCTTCTGAGCTCCGGCAACTATGAGCTTCATGTTCACGGACCGGATGCGGATGAAGCCAAGAAAGCAATGGCCGAAGTATTCGCCAAGCATCAGCTGGCCATTCAAATCGTGGAAGACTAATCCGAGAAATAAGGGCGTCCCGCATGCGGGGCGCTTTTTTATATGGTTTGAAAAGGAAGGCAAAGGCCCTTTCTCTTGTAACTTGGCTTATTTTCGTCTATATTAGACTTAAGGCGTAGGAATCTGTACAGGGGGGAAAAGAAGTATGTCTTCATCGGATTTGCTGGTGAGTATGAACCAGAAAGCACTTAATCTTCTTGAAGAAGATGCATATAAAATCGAAAAGCTGATCGAAATTCAAATGGAAAACTTGACGACTCGTCAATGCCCTTTGTACGAAGAGGTGCTCGATACACAGATGTACGGATATTCGCGGGAAATCGATTTCGCAATCCGTGCAGGACTTATTCCCGCCAATGTCGGCAAGGAACTGCTGAATAAGCTGGAGCGTAATTTGGCGAAATTGTATGAAGCCTTAAATAAAAAGTAACCCACGTCAGGCGGGTTACTTTTTTTGTTGATTCTATAAGGAAGTTCACTAGACGAGGAAGAAGACCACACCGAGGATCAGGTAAACCGCCAGCAGAAGGACCCCTTCATACCAGTTGGAGGAACCGTCCTGGGAGATGGATTTCGAGATAATAACGGCTACCCCGATGGCAACCAGCTCGTAAGTGGTGAAGACGATGTCCATTGTGTTTCCCATGAAGAAGCTCGAGAAAATAAGAACGGGAGCTACGAATAAAGCAATCTGGAGCGAACTCCCGACCGCGATCTCTACGGCGGCTCCTATTTTATTCTTCAGAGCCATCATAACGGCGGCGCTGTGCTCGGCCGCATTCCCGATAATCGCAATAAGGAAGGCGCCGACGAACAGTTCGGAGAGTCCGAATTGGGAAGTGAATTCTTCCAGCGTTCCGACGAGCCACTCACTTTCGAAGCCCACCATAACCGTGGCGAGAATAAGGAAGAGGATCGACGTCCGTTTGGACCAGGCCGGCTCGCTGTGTTCGACAACTTGATCGGAGAGCTCTTTCTTGTGCGTCACCATCGAGAAAATGAGCCACAAAATGTAGGCTACAATCAGGATGCCGGCCACGATCAGGCTCATCTGCGTCGTTTCTTTCTGGGTCAGACTTTTTGCAAACACCGCCGGAATGAATAACGCGATCACGGCAAGCGTCATCAAGGAGGCATTATGCGAGGCCAGCTTGATGTTGAAATTTTGTTCTTTAAACTTCAGACCGCCAGCCAGCACGCTCGCCCCAAGAACGAGTAGAAGATTACCGATAATGGCTCCCGTTAAACTGGCTTTTACGACATCGAACATGCCGTCTTTGACGAGAAAGAAGGCAATGATAAGCTCCGCCGCATTCCCGAAAGTCGCATTCAGGAATCCCCCCATCCGGTCACCGGCGTAGTGGGCGACACTTTCGGTCGCTTTTCCCAGGAATCCGGCCACAAACAGGATAGCCAGACACGAGATAGCGAACTGTATCGTCGTGCCCCAGTGCATATAATGCGCGACGGCACTAAGTGCGAATGTGACAATTAAACCGATGTTGAACAGGTTCTTTCTCAAAAGCTATCCCTCCGCTTAAAGCTAAGTATCTTACAGGTATGTACGCCTTAAATAATATACCCACAAATGGCAATGTTGTAAAATAAGATTTCCTCGTCATAGAAAATAACCGTTTCCTTCCGGCTGTGACGCATTCGGTTGCTTTCTCAATTGCCAGCAATTACAATAAGGATAACGATTGCTGAAGGAGTGGTTCGGATGGTCGAAGAAATTCAAACGGGTAACATACGCATTTCAGACGATGTGGTGGCTACAATTGCCGGCCTCGCCGCTTTGGAAACACCGGGAATCGCCGCGATGTCCGGCGGAATATCGGAAGGATTCGCCAAACGTCTGAGCGGTAAAAATGTTCAGCGCGGTGTTTCTGTAGAGGTCGGGCAAGTGGAAGCGGCCGTCGATCTCCGGGTCATCGTCCTTTACGGAAGCAAGATCCAGGACGTATGCAGAGAATTGCAGCTTAACGTGCGCGAAGCGGTGGAGAACATGACGGGACTCCGGATCGTAGAGGTAAACGTCAAAGTGGAAGGCGTTTCTTTCAAGGAAGACGAAGCCGCCTCGCTTGACGATCCGACCCGCGTGAAATAATCCGATTCCGGTCCGTCTGCCGGGTAGCGTACATACCAAAAAAGGATGCCCCGAGGGGCATCCTTTTTTTCTTGTCGCACAGACGGTCGGAAAAGGGAGAGGACGCTTCTAGCGGTATACCCGCGTAGTCTGCGTAACCTTCTCGACCTTCTCCTTCTTCTCCAGCCGGTTCTGCTCGCGGGAAAGGCTGAGCATGATCCCCATGCTGATCAGCGTGACCATCATGGACGATCCCCCGTAGGAGATGAGCGGGAGCGTAACCCCGGTCATCGGCAGCGTTCCGGTTACCCCGCCGATGTTGATAATGGCCGTAACTCCGATCATGGTCATAATGCCTACGCCGGTCAGCATCCCGAACCGGTCCGGACATCGGACGGCAATGACCAGTCCGCGCCAAAGGAAGATGATGTAGACCAGAAGGAAAAGTATGCTGCCGATCATGCCGAGCTCTTCGCCGATAATGGCGAAAATAAAGTCCGTATAGGGCTCGGGCAGATAGAGCTTCTGAATGCTCTGCCCGAAACCGGCTCCGGTAATTCCGCCATGCCCGAAAGCGTAAAGAGACTGCATGACCTGAAAACCGCTGTCCAGCACATCGTCCTTGGGATTCAAGTAAGCACTGAACCGTTTCATCCTTAGACCGACATGATCGGAAGCGGATTTAAAATTAAACAGAAAATAGAAGCCGAGAAACACCGTAGCGGCCAGTCCGCCTGCCACCCCTAAGGAAAACAGATGCTTCACACGGGCGCCTCCTACGAAGATCACCACGCTGGCGCAAAGGATAAGAATAGCGGCCGAACCGACATCCGGCTGGAGGATAATCCAGAAGGCGATAAAAGCCGTAATGACAACAGCCGGCATTAGGCCTTTTTTCATATGCTGGATATTGTCGCCCTTCTTGCTGATCAGCTGTGCCAGGTAAACGATTACAGCGAGCTTGGCAAATTCGGCGGGCTGAAGGCTGAACGTTCCGAGCGGGAGCCAGCTTCTTGAGCCGTTAATTCCTTTGAAAAACAGGACGGCTACCAGCATGGCAACCACCACGAGAAAGCCGGGCTTGACCCAGTTTTTCAGTTTGCTGTACCGGATATTCATGCAGAACAGCATCAAGAACGTGCCGATTACGGCGAATAAAATTTGTCTGGTCGCAAAATACCAAGGATTGTTGAATTTGGTCGATGCGTATACTGAGCTGGAACTGAAAACCATCACGAGGCCGAAGCAGACCAACGCGAAGGTCAAGAAAAGAAGCAGAAAATCTGGCGTTCCTCTGCGCGGGGTACTCAAGAGAGTCTCCTGTTACGCCAACAGTTGTTGAAGTTGGGACAACTTCTGCTTCGCTTTGTTCAAGATCGCGTCCGGAATCGGGGATTCATAGTCGAGACCGTGCGGGAATGTAGCTTTTCCTATGTATGCTTCTTCGATGTACAGAATCGCGTAAGGAGATTCCAGCTTGCCGGATTCGGCACGTGTGTTCACACGCAGGTAATAGTCGGATTTTGTCGTCGGGTCTTCCATTTTCAAATCATAAGTCGCACGGGTATATTCCCACTGCCCACGTACAAAACCGAGTTTGGTTGTTACTTCGTCGAGGTGGGCGAGATCGCTTTTCAGGCCTTTAAACCCTTTGGTTTCAATAATCAATTCAGACGCCTCCAATTTCTATGCATTCTTTAACCATGATAGTATGTTTCCCTACGTCTTGCAAGTAAGAGCAAACCCGGAATCGTGTAAAATTGTTGTCGGTTTGGCGATGAAAGACGTGGGAGGATTTGGTACAATGAAAGGAAGAATCGTATCAAACACGTGGGCGGGTGATACCTTGATCAGACAGGGTGAGGAACTGGATAAAGAATGGGAAGCGATGTACGAGACGATGGTGTCCTGGAGAAGGCATCTGCATCAGCATCCGGAGCTCTCTTATAAGGAAGTCAATACGGCGGCGTTCGTAGCGGAAAAGCTTACCGAGTGGGGGCTCGATGTCCGTACGGGGATGGGTGGTTACGGGCTGATCGCCGATCTTCAGGGACACGCTCCCGGACCTACGGTCGCTCTCCGGGCCGATATGGACGCACTGCCGATACAGGACGAAAAACAGTGCGGTTACGCATCGAAGGTTCCCGGCATCATGCATGCTTGCGGACACGATGCGCATACGTCCACTCTGCTTGCCGCCGCGAAAATATGGAGCACGAAAAAAGAGCGGCTGAAGGGCAGAATCCGGTTTATTTTTCAGCATGCGGAGGAAGTTACCCCCGGCGGGGCCGCTTCCATGATAGAAGCGGGCGCCCTTGATGGGGTGGACGTTGTATACGGTGTACATTTGTGGACACCTTTACCGGTTGGGGTAGTCGGATCGAACCCTGGAGCGATGATGGCTGCGGCCGATGAGTTTCATTTTGAAATCCGGGGCAAGGGCGGCCACGGGGGGATGCCTCATCAAGCGATTGACAGCGTTGTCATCGGTTCTCACACAGTGGTGAATTTGCAGACCATCGTCAGTCGGACAGTAAGTCCTATCGAGTCCTGCGTGGTCACGATCGGTTCCATAAACGGCGGAACCAACTTCAATGTTATTGCGGAAACCTGCAAAATGAAAGGGACGACCCGGACGTTCGATTCCGTTCTGAGGCTGCAGGTGAAAGAAAGGATCGAGGACATTGTAGCTTCGACCTGCAAGATGTACGGAGCCGAGTCGGTCATGGACTACCGGCTGGGGTATCCGCCGCTGGTCAATCACCCCGGCGAGTTCGAACGGTTCCGGGAAGTCGCCTCCGGCATGCTTCCGGAAGACCGCGTTCTTACGATCGAGCCGGTGATGGCTGCGGAAGATTTCGCGTATTACCTTCAGCAAGTACCGGGCTGCTTTATTTTCGTGGGAGCCGGGAACGCGCAGACGGGGGCGGACTATCCGCATCATCATCCGAAGTTCGATCTGGATGAGCGGGCGATGCTGACCGCCGGCAAACTGCTGACGCGAATGGCTCTGCATGTTTTGGACGAAACGGGGACACGCTAATTCCTGCCCTAACATAACTTGCCGTCATGCAAGTGAAGGAGGAATTCTTCGTGCCTACAGTCAGAGATGTCATGTCTACCGACTGCGTAACCGTAACACTGCAGGATAACGTCTATGAAATCGCGGTTAAAATGAAACAGCACGATATCGGCTTCATTCCCGTCGTGGAAGGAAGCAAGCTGATCGGCGTCGTAACCGACCGGGATCTGGTCGTCCGCGGCTATGCCGAGAAACACAGCGGATCCACGGCCGTTAAGAAAGTCATTTCCGAAAATTTGACGACGATCTTGCCGGAAACGGATGTCCAGGAAGCGGCCAAAGTGATGGCCCAGCACCAGGTACGACGCCTTCCGGTCGTCGAAGACGGTAATTTGGTCGGCGTTATCGCGATCGGAGACCTTGCGGTCCGGGATAAGCTGGAAGACGAAGCGGGAGAAGCGCTGAGCCGTATTTCGGAAGGGCGGAGCACGTCCTCGAACAAATGAATGCTGCTTGACAGCCCGAAAAGACGCATCGGATGCCGGTGCGTCTTTTCGGGCTGTCAAAATATAGGCTATCCGGCTTTGCGGTAGCCGGCCTTCTTGGCGTCGTTCTCCGTGCAGAACATTGCTTCCGCCTGTGTCTGCTCGTAGGAGGAGCTCCCTGGAACGTGATAAATTTTTTCTTTCTTCGAATTGATATTGCCTTTGATTTGAGGATCGGGGCAGGCCGCCGTTTGATTGGCATCTTCCGGATTTTTGCCGGAGCCGTCCTTTGGGGAATCCCCGGTTTTGGCGGGAGATGAAGGGCTTTTAGCGCCCCAGAGGCCCTTGTTTTTGGACCGGGCTTCCCGCTCTGTTTTTACAAAACGATCGGAGAACATCACATTGGGCTGAATGGTCATCACGTTGGCATACCCCTCCTGGAGGAGAAGTTCGTTATACATGACGGACTCCCCTTCAATAAAGACGTATCGGAGCAGCCGGCCGTACTTATCGGTATCTCCGGCATCGTTGAACAGATAGACGGTTGCTCCAGTCAACCGTTTTTTCGTATAGTCGGACGCTTCCTTGCCGTAAGTTTCGACAGGGCTGTTCGGCTTGACGGTTTCAGGCGTGTTGCAGCCGATCAACCGCACTTTATCCCCGTTTTCCAGCTGGAACGTATCGCCGTCCACTACTCTTTTGACCTTGGCTGTCGTCATTTTTTGCGTTTTCAGCTCGGGATAACGGGCAAGGACGGTTTCTTTAAACGATCCGGAATCCGTTTTTGGTTGGGCGGACCCACAGGCCGCAAGAAAAAGGGCGGCAAGAATAAACAGAAGAAGGGCTTTTTTTGTGTTCATGAGATCAATTCCTTGTTGTGAGTTTGGATGCCCCTTTTTGGGAAAAGGAACCTAGCTATTATACAATGCTCCGAAATGGAGCACAATTGATGCAGCAACGTTTATTTCTCGGAAGTTCCCTTCATACTAGGAATAGTGAAGAGAGAATTCGGATTAAAAGGGAGGCCTCGCCGTGAATCCGGCATCTGAAAATGCGCTCATTGTGCAACAGGACCTCACTGTGCTGGCGGAAGCGGATCATGAGCGCTTCGAGTCGATCCGTGCGGAATTGGCGCTTTTCGCGGATCTCGTTAAAAGTCCGAAGCATCTGCATACCTACAAAATAACCCCCCTGTCCCTGTGGAATGCGGCGGCTTCGGGCCTGCGCAGCGGCGATATTATCCGTTTTCTGAAGCAGGAATCCAAATACGGGATTTCCCGCCGCATGGAGGATGAGCTTCTCTCCATTCTGGACCGGTATGGACTGCTCCGGCTCGTTTCCGACAAGGGGAAGCTGTATCTCCAATCCACAGACACGGAATTGCTGGCCAAACTGGGCGGTTTGAAAGAGTTTCAGCGGTTTTTCGACCGGGAAGACGCAGATCCCACGGAAGCCGTGCAAAGTTCCACACTCGCAGTCCGGCCGGACATGAGGGGCGTCATGAAGCAGGAGCTGACGCGGCTCGGGTATCCGGTCATTGATAGGGCCGGTTATCATACGGGAGAAGAGCTTCCGGCGGAGCTAAAGGGAGTGGAACTGAGAGACTACCAGCGCCAAGCGGTAGAGTGCTTCCATCCGGCCGGCGGTTCGGACGGAGGCAGCGGAGTGCTCGTTCTGCCCTGCGGAGCGGGAAAAACGGTCATCGGCATCGCCGCGTTGACAAAACTAAGCTGTGCGGCACTGATCCTGACTACGAATGTGACATCCGTCCGCCAATGGATCAAAGAGATTCTGGGCAAGACCAGTCTGGACGAATCACGCGTCGGCGAATACAGCGGGGACATCAAGCTGGTTAGACCCGTCACCATCGCGACGTATCAAATTCTTACACACCGGCGTGAAAAAGGCGGCGAACAAGCTCATATGGAGCTGTTCAACAGCCGCGACTGGGGGCTCATTATCTATGACGAGGTGCATCTTTTACCCGCTCCCGTTTTCCGGGCGACCGCGGATATCCAGGCAACCCGGCGGCTCGGACTGACGGCAACCCTCGTGCGGGAGGACGGACGCGAGGAGGATGTTTTTTCGCTGATCGGCCCCAAACTGTTCGATATGCCCTGGAAGCGGCTGGAGCAGGAAGGATGGATCGCACGGGTAACCTGTACGGAGGTTGGCGTGGAGATGGAGACCGTTGAGCTGCAAAACTATTACGAGGCGGACAAAAGAAGCCGGTTCCGCATAGCCGGGGAAAACTCCCGCAAATTTCTGGCGTTAACGCGTCTTCTGGCCCGCCATGACGGAGAAGCGATTCTCATTATCGGCCAATATCTGGACCAGTTGAAAGAAGTCGCCCGGAAATTAACTATTCCGCTTATTACCGGCGAAATGCCGCAGGTGGACCGGCAGCGGCTCTATGAAGCTTTTAACACCGGGCTTGTCCGGATTCTCGCCGTTTCGAAAGTGGCGAATTTCGCCGTCGATCTTCCGGATGCTTCTGTCGCCATCCAGCTTTCGGGAAGCTACGGCTCCAGGCAGGAAGAGGCTCAGCGCCTCGGGCGCATACTCCGGCCCAAGAAGGGGAGAAACGAGGCTTTCTTCTACACATTGGTCAGCAGAGGGACGAGCGAGCAGGAGTATGCGCTTAAGCGGCGGATTTTTCTGCTCGAGCAGGGGTACGAGTACAGGATAGAGGAGGGCGGGAGCGATGAACTATGCGCAAATACTCGATAAAATGCCGCCGGCCGTTTCCAGGCAGCTGCTCGGACAAGATTGGATAAAAAGCGCGGCGGCGCATGGTATGGAGGCCCGGGAAGCTTTCGGAAATGAGGAGGTGCTCAGAAAGCTCCGGGCAACTCTGCAGTCCGATGAGGAGAAGCTGCTTCGGCGGATCGTCGTCCGTTTCGGCAGCCGACCTTTTACACCGGCCGAACTTGAGAAGGAGACGGCGGACTGGGCGGCGGCTTTGGTTAAAACGGCCCTCACGGGTCTGCGCAGACGGGGGCTGATCGCGGCGTTCCGCAAATCGTGGGGCGACCGGCTGTTCCTGCTTCCGCAGGACGGTCTGCGGGGGTGGCAGGCCGTGTTTTTTGGCCCCGGCTGTAATGGAGTCGGGCACGGCGACGGAGCGGGGAGCCCGTGGAGTATCGGCAGCGGCGATAACGCCAAGCTGCGGCAGCTTTACGAGCAGGGCGACAAGCCGCGCCAGGGACTACCGCTGGACTTGTTTCTCCTGCTCAATTATGCGGATCTGCACGAGCTGCCGCTTACACAGCGCGGGGCTTTGCACAAGCGCCACGTACAGAGAATGACGGCGCTTCTCGGCTTTGACGAAACCGACCTGGCCGGCTGCGGGCTCCAGTTCGCGCATGCCGATACGTATCCGGTATCGCTGGCGGCAGCCTTGGATTTTTTGCAGCGGCTGGGGCTTCTGTACCGGAGCGGGGACCGGCTTGTTCTGCACAAGCCCCGGCTTCGTGACTGGCTCGCCACGGACGAGGCGCTTCAAACGGACATGCTGTACCGGCTGTGGACGGAACACCGTTTTCCCGAAGAAGTGGATCTGCAGCACGCGGTATGTCTGCTCGTCAAGCTCGCGGCCGGCACAAAAATACGGCTGAGCCGCTTGGCAGCCGAGCTGAACAGGCGGGAAACGCTGGCCGGAGGAGAGGAGGAGGCAGCGCGTTTTTCCCTCCAGCTGGTTCAGAAATGGCTTCAGCCTCTGCGGGCATTCGGATGGCTCGACTGGGAGCCGGAAGACAGCGGCGACGTATCGGTTAGCTGGCTTTATCCCGTACAGGATGAACAGAGAGCGAATGAGGAGCTGAAAACGGCGGAACCGTCCGCTTTTTTGTATGTACAGCCGGATTTCGAGGTGATGGTTTCGCCGGAATGCCCGTTTACGGTACGCTGGGAAATCGCCCGTTTCGCCGAGCTCGTGAAAAGCGACCGGATGGCCGTGTACCGCCTGACCAAAGAAAGCGTCCAAAGAGGGGCGGATCACGGAACTCCGCCGGAACAGGCCTTGGAGCTTCTCGAAAGCCATGCCCGCCACGGTGTGCCGGAAACCGTCCGGCTTACGATCACCTCATGGGGCGAACAGTACGGCCGGGTCGTGCTCGGCGGCGTGACTCTTCTGCGCTGCGCGGACGCACAGCTGGCGGAACAAATCTCGCGCCATCCCAAGATCGGGAGGCTGCTGCTTGAGAAAATCGGAGACGCTGATTTTATCGTTCCGGCAGGCAAAATGACCGACATGATGAAGCTGCTGGACGCAGCGGGCTTTTCTCCCCGACAGGCGGCTGGTTTTCAGGACGAAGAGGAAGCGCCGGGCCCGGATGGAGAAGCGGAAACAGAGGCGCTCAAAGGGATTGTGTACGATCAGGACCCTGTCCAGTACCTGGAACTGGAGACCCGGCTGCCTTCCGTAGAGGAAATGTATCCCGGAATGCGGGATATTCCCGCGGTCTGGTATCGGGACAGCAGGGGATACCATGCGTCGACCATTCTTAAAATCGCTCGGCAGGCGATTTCCTGGGGAGCCCCTGTTTTGGCCGAGGTTGAAGGCAGTACAGCGGCGGTATGGATCCCGCGCAGGGCCGTAGAACGGGGAGATGAGCTGACCATCGAACTGTCGGACGGCGCAGGCAGAAACAGAACGGTTCAAGCCGGTCGGATCAGCCGCATCCGCATCCTTTTGCCCGGGTTATCCGGCACTTAAATTTGTTAAACTTGATTTATGGAAAATTATGTAATATAATTTGTTTCGTGCGAATCATTTCTTTATTTTCTAACACTAGGACGCCTGTAAACGATCTATTTTTTTCTGAGGAATCTCCAACAAAAGTCACCCCGGATGCTTTTAAAAATGGAGAAAGTCCTAGGGAACTGTGATATGATAGGGGGAGTACGCAGGAAACACAAAAGGAAGTGATCGATTGTGAGTGTGGCGGAAGCCAAGACAATGGATATGTCGTCCATTCTTATGGGTGCGTATCAAGTGGGCGATCTCATTAACAACTCTGCCGAAGTGGCGGATTATCTATATTGGAAGCAGGCGGTGGAACAGGACTTCGAGGCGCAGAGGCTCGTGAGAGAGTTCAACAAAGCCAAAGATTTGTTCGAGGAATGCGAGCGTTTCGGCCATTTCCATCCCGATTACCATGCCGCACTGGAGAAAGTCCAGGCCGTACAGTCCCGGCTTGAGCAGGTGCAGAGCATAAGCAAGTTCAAGGAAGCGGAAGAACGGCTTGACCGATTGCTGTATACCATATCGAAAACAATCGCGACCGCCGTATCCGATACCATCAAAGTTCCCGGCGGGCTCGACTCCGGATCGGGCGGCTGCGGAGGCAGCTGCGGATCGGGCGGGAGCTGCTCCAGCTGCGGTTAACCTCCGCAGGGGACCGGACAAGCGGAACCGGGGGCTTAGCCCCCACAAGGTTTCCGTACCAACAGCCTTGACAATCCGAACGTCTCTTGACGGGGACGATAATAGCCGATTTAAAAAAAAGCCGTGCCTGCGGGTTATTCCCGCGGACACGGCTGCTGTTTAAGTAAGCTTGAAGTCGGCTTGAATGGAGCCTACGACGGTGCCCTGCCAATTCGTGACCTTCGGCTCGCGGAATTCCGCAAGGGCCTCCATCTCGAGCGCATGAAGCAGACCGAGCTGGACAAGCGCTTCGAACATCGCGCAGTAGAGCGCTCTCTGGGCGCCGTCCTCGATCTTGAGGACAAGGCCCAGTCCTTTATTGGGCACGGTAACGGCGAAGAGGCCTTCGGCGCCCATCTTCCCGATGATTCTGCCGCCGGTCGCCTCGGCCAGCCGCGTGTCGAAGCGGTCGCTTCCCGCTAGGTAGGAAGGCTCCCGCCGGATGGCCGCAATGATGCGGCGGCACGCGTCCGCGCGTTCGGCGGAGAGGCCGTCGGGCTTGCCGAGCCGAGCGTAAGCGAGCGCGAGGCGGTCGATGGCCAGCCCGAACACGGGCACGCCGCAGCCGTCTACGCCCAGAGGAATCTCCTCGGGGGCAAGGCCCGCCATTTCGGCGACGGCCTGGAGCATCTGGCGCTGCACGGGATGCTCGGGCGACATGTAATGCTCGGTGCTAACGCCGAGCTTAGCCGCCAGAGAGAGCATGCCGGAGTGCTTGCCGGAGCAGTTGTTGTGCAGGGGCGTGGGGGCTTCCCCCTCCTCGCGCATCTGCCGCGAAGTCGGCTTGTGGAACGGATAGTGCGATCCGCACTGCAGATCGTCCGCTTCCGCGCCCGCTTTGGCCAGAATGGAGCGCGCCGCGCGGACATGCCGGTCTTCCCCGTTATGGGAAGCGCAGATCAGGGCGATTTCGGCGTCCGTGAAGCCGAAGTCGGAAGCCGCGCCCGATTCGAGAACGGGCAGCGCCTGAATCAGCTTTGCGGTGGAACGCGCGAATGTAACCGCATGCGGATCGCCCAGGCTGTGAAGCAGGCGGCCCGTATGATCGACGACAGCGATATGGCCGCGGTGAATACTTTCAGTGATGGGCCCGCGAATGACGCGGGCAATGACAGCCGAAGAAGCCGACATTTAGGATCATCTCCAACCCGTAAAATAGAATTCAGTTTATCAAAAGCGAATACTGCTAAAGGAGTCAAACGACATGATAACGGAGCGAACCGGACTTATCATATGGGTGACTGATTTGAAAGCCGCCAAAAATTTGGAGCGCTTCGGATCGGTGCACTACATGTCCAAGAAAATGCACTATGTGGTGCTGTATATTCATGCCAGCCGCTATGACGAAACCGTACGCCAACTTCAGAAGCTGGCTTACGTACGCAAGGTGGAGCGTTCTTACCGCGGTGAAATTAAAACCGAGTACGAAAGCCACGGACCGGACAAATCAAAATTTTACACACTGTAGAGCAAAAGCGCAAATCTGTTTTTCCAAATAAGCCTGTTATTTGACCATAGGTCATCCCTTGCCGGTGCTGCGGCTGGGAACGCATCCTGAAATCTTATTTCATCATCTTTGCAGTTTATGAGAAGATTGATTTTTTTGTTAATTTTGAATTTTCTACAGTTGTGTGACATTTTTTCTTGTGCCGCGCCATATTTATGAATTAAGTGATCGTTTTTATTTGGAAATATTTAAATATTGAGTTACAATGGTGAAAACCAGTAGGTATAAAGGCCTAAACGCTTGGAGAGGAGTTGTGATTCATGAGGGACAAAACAATGGACCGCTGGAGCACGTACGAACCCTTTTATGTTAACCTGAACGACAAAAAAATTGCGGACATTGTGATCACGAATCACGCTCGTCTCCGCTGGGTGGACCGGGTCGAAAACGAGAAAACCGGCTTCGAGGACATTTGCGATTTTTTATGGGATAAACTGAAAGACGGACGGATCGCTTCGTATTACAAGAACGAACAGGACGTTTATCTCGTGGACGACGATCTGGTGATGGTCGCCGAGTTTTCCGTCATTGAGAACGAAACCGATATTGCGGGCAACCCGCTGCATAAAATGATTATCGTGACTTTCCTCGGCAGAATGTCGGAGACCATCGAGCTGCGCGATCTGAAATCGTACTACTCGTGGCTCCGCCACTCCCGCCGGATGACGCTGATCAAGAACAGCCGTAAGCGGCGGTAACTCCGGGCAGATGAAGGATTTACGGCGCGGCGAAGAGCATGCCTGCATTTTGCAGGCATGCTCTTTTTTCCGTCTTATAAATGCTATAATAAATGCGGAGAAAGGGCGGTGATGACGATGGCTCTGAATTTTCACCAGCTTCACATCTTTTATACGGTAGCCGAAAAAGGCAGCTTTTCGCACGCCGCGCAGGCGCTTCATATGACGCAGCCCGCGGTAACGATGCAGGTGCAGTCCCTGGAGGATCATTTCGGAATCAAGCTGTTTCACCGCTCTACCAAAAAAATCGAATTGACGGAAGCGGGAAGGACGCTGATTCCCTACGCCCGCAAGTGCGTCGAACTCATCCGGGAAACCGAGAACGCCATGACAGGCTTTACGGCCATGGCCGAAGGACGGCTGCAGCTCGGAGCCTCGCTGACGATGGGGGAATATATCCTGCCCCGCCTGCTGGGACCCTTCCGCAAAGAATACCCGAATATTTCGGTTGCGATGAAAGTAATGAATACGACGCAAATTTTGGACGAAATTTTTGCCCATCAGCTGACGTTCGGCCTTGTTGAGGCTCCCATCCAGCATCCGGATGTCCACACGGAAGCCATTTTGAGCGATGAGCTGAAGCTGATTGTCCCTGCAGGGCATCCGCTGGCGGAGATGGATACGATCCGTATGGAGGACGTTTTCCAATACCCGTTCGTCCTTAGGGAAGAAGGCTCCGGTACCCGGCGCGTCATGGAAGAGGAGCTGGAGCGGGCGGGCATCGCATGCAGCGGAATGGACATTGTCATGGAACTGGGCAGCACGGGAGCGATCAAATCGGCGGTAGAAGCCGGTCTCGGCGTTTCCATTTTGTCGCAGTCGTCGGTTAAACATGAGGTCCGGCTTGGTATATTAAAGATAAAAGAAATCGAAGGCGTATCTTTTTCACGCAGTTTCTACGCGATTTATTTGAATTCGACCCTTCTGCCGTTGTCGGCTGTTAGTTTTTTGAATTTTATGCGACGAGACGATCTGGTCAAATGGCTTTAGAAACGGATAGAAACGGGCGTTACATCCCTATAGAGATGACCGGATACACTTTGCCGGAGAAAAAGGAGGGGCACCATCTATGACTCAATGGGCCGATTTGCATACGCACACGACGGCGTCGGACGGAACACAGGCGCCAGAGGACAACGTCCGGCTGGCTAAGGAAGCCGGGCTTGCGGCCGTAGCAATAACCGATCACGATACGGTATCGGGCGTCAGGGCGGCGCAGCTTGAAGGCAGGCGGATCGGGATCGAAGTCGTTCCCGGCGTCGAAATCAGCACGGTAGCCGGCGGGCAGGATATCCATGTGCTCGGTTACTACATCGATACGGAGTCGGAAAGCTTTCTGGAGCGTCTGGAAGAGCTCCGGAATACGCGCAACAAGCGCAACGAGATGATGCTGGCGCGTCTGAACGAGCTGGGTCTTGCCGTTTCGATGGAGGAAGTCGTCAAACACCTGGAGGCCGGCAAAAGCGAAGAGGACACGATCGGCCGCCCTCATATCGCAAACGTTCTGCTTGCCAAAGGTTATGTAAGCTCGATGAACGAAGCGTTCGAGAAATATCTGGGCAAAGGCGGAGCCGCCTATGTCAATCCGCCGCGCATCCGTCCCGTCACGGCCATCGACTGGATTAGAGAAGCCGGCGGAGTTGCCGTGCTTGCCCATCCGGGTCTTTACGGCGATGAAGACATCGTGCGGGAACTCATCGCATATGGTTTAGATGGCATCGAAGTCGGCCACGCCGATCATACGCCGGAGCAGGAAGCCCAT
This sequence comes from Paenibacillus sp. JNUCC 35, assembly GCF_058269095.1. Classification (NCBI taxonomy): domain Bacteria; kingdom Bacillati; phylum Bacillota; class Bacilli; order Caryophanales; family Paenibacillaceae; genus Paenibacillus; species Paenibacillus sp. JNUCC 35. The sequence continues at coordinate 2,114,622 of NZ_CM177771.1, forward strand.
TACAGGAGTCTGGCCCGTGAGCACGGGCTGATCGCAACGGCAGGCTCGGATTTCCACGGCGTTCGTGCCGGTCAGGTATTTCACGCTCCGCTAGGTTCCAAGCGCACTTCGCTGGAAACCGTACGGAAGCTTCAGGAACGGAGGAACAATCGTGAAAATTCGTAAAGCGATCATTCCCGCGGCCGGTCTCGGAACGCGGTTTCTGCCCGCCACCAAGGCGCAGCCCAAGGAAATGCTGCCGCTGGTGGATAAACCAGCCATTCAATACATAGTCGAGGAGGCCATCGAATCCGGGATCGAGGATATTCTAATCGTCACGGGACGTAACAAGCGCGCGATCGAAGATCATTTCGACAAATCTGTCGAACTGGAAATGATGCTCGAGGAGAAGGGGAACGATGAGCTTCTTTCCCTGGTCCGTACGGTCACCAACCTGGCCGATGTGCACTATATCCGTCAAAAGCAGCCGCTTGGCCTGGGCCACGCGATTTACTGCGCCCGCAAGTTTATCGGGAACGAACCGTTTGCGGTACTTCTCGGAGACGATATCCTTCGTTCGTCCAAACCCGCTCTGCGCCAGATGATGGACGTGTTCGAGGAGACTCAGACGTCCGTCATCGGCGTCCGTGAAGTTCCCTGGGAAGATGTGAGCAAATACGGAATTGTCGCACCCTCGGACGAAATTACAGCTTATAAGAAAATTGCGGATCTCGTGGAGAAACCGGACCGCAGCGATGCGCCTTCCAACCTGGCCGTAATCGGCCGCTATCTGATTATGCCGGAGATTTTCGATATCTTGGAGAAATGCGAGCCCGGACGCGGAGGCGAAATCCAACTGACAGACGCGCTGCGCATTTTGAACGAAAAGCAGCCGATGGTCGCCTATCCGATCGAGGGGAGAAGATACGACGTCGGCGATAAATTCGGCTATATCCAGGCCACCATCGAAATGGCTTTGGAGCGGGAAGGGCTGCAGGAGGAACTGCGCTCGTATTTAACGAACCTCGTCCGTCACGAGTTTCATATCGGATAAGGAGGAGAATCTTGAATGGAGCGCATTGCCGTTATTGGGACGGGGTATGTCGGGCTCGTTACCGGGTGCTGCTATGCCGAAATCGGGCATGAAGTCATCTGCGTAGACATCGATCCCGATAAAGTCCGCCGTCTCAGCCTTGGCGAAATTCCGATTTACGAACCTGGGCTGGGGAAGCTTGCGGCCTCGAACCAGGCCGCCGGCCGGTTATCTTTCACGACCGACCTGGCAAGAGCCGTGCAGGACTCGTCCGTCATATTCATTGCGGTAGGAACGCCTACGCTCGAAAACGGGGAAGTCGACATGGAACAGGTCCGCGGCGCGGTGGAGACATTGGCGCGGCAGATGGACGATTATAAAATCATCGTGATGAAAAGCACGGTGCCCGTCGGAACGTCCAGGCGCATCCGGCAGTGGATGGAAGAAGGGCAGCAGCGGCCCGTTCCCTTCTCCGTCGTGTCCAATCCGGAGTTTCTAAGAGAAGGGACGGCCATTCACGACACGTTTCATCCCGACCGGGTCGTGATCGGGTCTGACGATGCGGATGCCGCTCTCCGCGTAGAGAAGCTGCAGGCCGCGTTCGGCGGCGAGGTTGTGCGGACCGACCCCGAGAGTGCCGAACTGATTAAATATGCGTCCAATGCCTTCCTGGCCGCTAAAATTTCATTCATCAACGAAATGGCGAACGTATGCGAGAAAGTAGGTGCGGACGTCAGTCTCGTTGCCCGGGGAATGGGGCTCGATAACCGGATCGGGCCCAAGTTTCTGCAAGCGGGAATCGGTTACGGCGGTTCCTGCTTCCCTAAAGATACGAGGGCCCAGTTGAAAATCGCCCAAAATGCCGATTATGATTTCCGCATTCTGCGGGCGGTCATCGAGGTCAATACGCTTCAGCGCGAACGGTTTGTCGAGAAGGTGACGGCCGCTTTGGGCGGAAATGCGACAGGCCGGAGCATTACGGTATGGGGGCTTGCGTTTAAGCCCAACACGGATGATCTCCGTGATGCCCCTGCGCTGGATATTATCCGTTCCCTGCAGGAGCGGGGAGCGATTGTGACGGCGTACGATCCGGCTGCGGCTTCCAAGGCGTCTGTTCTGCTTCCCGGTGTACGCTGCCTGACCGATCCTTATGAGGCCGCGGAAAATGCGGAAGCCGTAGTGATCGCAACCGATTGGGAAGACCTGCGGCATATCGATTTCGATAGGCTCCGCAACCTGGTCAGGGAGCCGCTGATTATCGACGGGCGCAACATGTTTGCCCCCGCCGAGATGGCGGAGAAAGGCTTTACTTATGTGTCCGTCGGACGCCCCGCATTCCCCGGAGCGGTTTAAACCGTTCATTGTCTAAGCTTTGTAAATGGCTTATAATTGGGGATGTTCAAGGTTAGCCGGGGGTACAAGGACATGAGCCGACTTTATACAATCAAGGAAGGTTCGATGCGTTCCGGGCTTTCCACCCATTTGATCCGCAAATGGGAGGAGCGTTACGGCGCCGTCCAACCGGACCGTTTTCCGAACGGATATAGAGGCTACACGAATCATGATATAGAAACATTGATATGGCTGAAAAGCAAGGCGGATTCCGGCGTTCCTATCGGTCTCGCCGTTCAGGAACAACAGCTGCAGCTCGAAAGCTCAGCCTCGACCGAGACATTCTCTCCGGCCGAGGCTGAGCTTCCGTTTATCCATCAGCGAACTGAAAGAGTATCAGGAGAAGCTGCTGGGTTTCTTTCTTCATCTGGATCAGGTGGGCGCCCAGCGGTTTTTCGACCAGCTTGCGGCGCTGCACCAAATGGACTTTATTCTGCTCTCAAGTTCTGCAGCCGACGCTGATCCGAGTCGGAGAGATGTGGGAACGGGGAGAAATCTCCGAATATCAGGAGCATTTCGGAAGTCATTTTATCCGGGAACGTCTGCCGGCGTTAAAGAACTTATTTTCCGTTCCGACCGACGGACCCAGATTGATTACCGCCTGTTCGCCTTACGAGCGTCATGAACTGGGGATTCTGTTTCTGGGTTATTTCGCGCTGCAAAACGGCTTTCAGATGCTGTATCTCGGAACTTCGCCTTCTGTTCTTCGATGAAGTCGATGCTGGACGAAGCTTATCCGTTCTATGCAAAGCTGGACCGGAGAATCGGGGAGCTCGGCCGCCGGACCAAAGTGTTTATCGGCGGAAACGCGATCAAACGCGACGAGGTGCTTCACGGCACGAAGCATATTTACCTGCTTTCCGGCGATGCGCGGGAATGCGCGCTTAAACTGAAAAAGCTGACAGCCTATTGAGCTGTCAGCTTTTTTTGTTCGGCGTCCTGGCGGAGTTTCCGCGGCCCAGACGCGGACGCGAGTTCCGGAACTGCGTTACGCGCCGGGAGCGTTGTCCTTGTTTTTAAGCCTTCACGGTCTGCGGCATCTGTTTGATCAGCTGATCGTCCGGGGTCACAAACAGCGTTTTCTGCTGTTCGTAAATGACGAATCCCGGCTTGGCGCCGCTCGGCTTATGCACGTGGCGGATGAGAGTATAGTCCACGGGAACCGAGCTCGATTCCTTCGCCTGGCTGAAATAAGCGGCAAGCTGGGCCGCCTCGTGCAGGGTGGCTTCTCCGAACGACTGGCTGCGAATCACGACGTGCGAGCCCGGGATATCCTTCGTGTGCAGCCAAGTATCTCCGGCGCTCGCAAGCCGGTTCGTCACATAGTCATTCTGGGTATTGTTCTTGCCGACGTAGATCGGAACGCCTTCGCTCGACGTGAAGCAGGCCACGGACGGCTTATCGGATTTTTTCTTGCGCTTGCCTTTCGTATGGCGCTCACGCACATAGCCCTGCTCCGCAAGCTCATCCCGGATTTCCGCGATATCCCGCATCGAGGCGGAACCGAGCTGCTGCAGAAGCGAGGAGAGGTACTGGATCTCCATCTCGGTCTGGCTCATCTGCTCTTCCACGTAGGCCAGACTGTTTTTGCTTTTTGTATACCGTTTAAAATAGCGCTGCGCATTCTCCGAAGGATTAAGCAGGGGATCGAGCGCTATGCTCTGCTGCGGCTGGGCTTCCTCGTAATAGTTGACCACAACGGCCGTTTTATCCCCTTTGCGGATTTGATGCAGATGGGCCGTAAGCAGTTCTCCCATAATGCGGAAACGGTCCGCGTCTTTCGCTTCTTCCTTCGTCTCCTGAAGTTTATCCATTTTCTTGATATTTTTGGCTTTCTCGTTCTGCAAAAGCTTAACGAGATCGGCGGCACGCTGCTTGACAGTGTCACGCTCCGCCTTGTCCCCGAAGTAGCTTTCCAGGCACTCGCTGACGGTAGGGAACACGCGGGACTCGCCTTCGATCTGGGTCAGTTCCATGACCGAGAAGAAGAGCTTGCCCGTCTTCGTTTCTTCAACGATGACAGGGGAATACCGCCGCTCGCGCACCGCGTCCGTCACGCTGCGGAAAGACTGCCACAGCGGGGCGAGCGCGTCCTCGCCGTACGGCACGCCGAGCCGGGTTCCGCTGCGGTAGACGATTTCCCGCGCCGCAAGGGGGCTTAGGCCGCTGAAGGAAGCGAGCATCTGCTTCTCCGGTGCGGCGTCTTCCCCGATTCCCGCGCCCATGCTCCGGCGGAACACGGCTTCGCTCGTATCCAGCGGATTCGCTTTGTCCTGAGCCGGCGGCTCCACGTAGGCGCTGCCGGGCATGACGATGCGATAAGAGCTGATCGCCGGCGTCACGTGATGAATGCCGTCCAGGATAGTGCCCGTGGAAGGGTCCATAAGAATCAGGTTGCTGTGTCTGCCCATGATCTCCACGACGATGGTTTTCGTGCTCACATCCCCGAGTTCGTCACGCTGGCGCACACGGAAGTGAACGATCCGCTCCAGCCCGACTTGCTCGATGGAGTCGATGATGCCGCCCTCGCAGTGCTTGCGGAGCAGCATGCAGAACATGGGGGCTTCCTGAGGATTCAAGTACTGCCCTTCCGTCACGTGCATGCGCGGATAGGTAGGATTCGCGGAGAGAAGAAGTTTAAGCGAACGACCGCGGGCGCGGATCTGCATAACCACGTCACTGCCCGTGGGCTGATGTATTTTATTAATCCGGCCTCCTACACATTCCTGCAGCTCGTGCACGATTGCATGGAGGACCAGTCCGTCTAATGCCATGATGAAAGTCTCCTATCCAAGTTCATTACATTCTATCATGCCATAAATGCGAGGAAATTTTAAGTTCTTTCTTTAGAAGCACCGTCCAAGCTGGGATATTTTGCGGCTTGTCTGAATACATTTAGCAAGAGAAGCGGGTCTTGCACCTGAAAGTAACCGGGAGGGGAAACGGTGATGAGTCAGAAAGAATGGTACCAGATGACGGCGGATGAAGTCCTGCAGACGCAGCGCGTTCATCCGTCCGAAGGTCTGTCATCGGCAGAGGCGGACAACAGGCAGACCGAAGCCGGCCGCAATGAACTGTCCGAAGGAAAAAGCGTTTCGCCAGTCACTTTGTTTTTAAACCAGTTCAAAGACTTTATGGTTCTCGTATTGATGGGCGCCACACTCGTATCGGGGCTGCTCGGCGAATTTTTGGACGCGATAACCATCGTCGCCATTATCATCATGAACGGAATCCTCGGGTTTATACAGGAGTTCCGCGCCGAGCGTTCGCTCCGTGCCTTGAAAGAACTTTCGGCGCCGGGAGCCAAGGTAATGCGCGGAGGCGAACTGCAGACGATCCCCGCCCGCGACCTGGTTCCCGGGGATATCATCCTCCTGGAGAGCGGAGACCGGGTTCCCGCGGATATCCGGCTCATCGAAGCGAACAGCTTCTACGTGGAGGAATCCGCCTTGACGGGAGAGTCCGTTCCGGTCGGAAAAACCGTCGATCCCTTAAGCTCCGACACCGTGACGATCGGAGACCAGCGGAATCTCTCATTTATGGGCACGATGGTTACGCGGGGGACGGGGAAAGGCGCGGTCGTGCGGATCGGCATGGAGACCGAAATGGGGAAGATCGCCGACCTGATCCAAAATACGGAGACGCTTGAAACCCCGCTGCAGCACCGGCTGGAGCAGCTCGGCAAGATCCTGATCATCGTAGCGCTCTGCTTGACGGTCATGGTGGTTGTCGCCGGTATCGTGCACGGACAGCCTCCTTATGCGATGTTTCTCGCGGGAGTCAGTTTGGCCGTAGCGGCCATTCCGGAAGGGCTGCCCGCCATTGTTACGATAGCTTTGGCCCTTGGCGTACAGCGCATGATCAAACGCAAGGCGATCGTCCGCAAGCTGCCCTCCGTCGAAACGCTCGGCTGCGCTTCCGTGATTTGCTCGGACAAGACGGGGACGCTGACCCAGAACAAAATGACGGTGACCCATCTGTGGGTCGGCGGCAGCCTGCTGGAAGTAAGCGGAGACGGGTACACGCCGGAAGGCGAGATCAGCGTCGGCGGCACAAGAGTCAATCCCGCAAAAAATGCGATGCTGCGCCAGTTTCTGCAGGTATCGGCTTTGTGCAGCAACGCCGTCCTTTATAAAGAGGAAACGGAACCGGTCAAGAAAAAGCGCGGCAAAGACGAACTGCCGGATACGGTATGGAACGTAAAGGGAGATCCGACGGAAGGCGCTCTTGTCGTATTGGCCGCTAAAGCCGGCGTTACGCACGAAGTCTTGAATCCGCAGTTCAGCAGGCTGGCCGAGTTCCCTTTCGACTCCGAAAGAAAGCGGATGTCGGTTATCGTCTCCGGCGGAGGCCGCAAGCTCGTGATGACCAAAGGAGCGCCGGATGTGCTCATGCAGCACTGCTCCTACATTTTATGGGACGACAAGGTGATTCCGTTCACATCCACGCTGAAAGCCAAAGTGATGGCTGCGAACGAAGGGATGGCGCGTTCGGCGCTCCGCGTGCTCGGAACGGCTTACCGGGAGCTGAAGCCGACGGAGTCGTGCGAGGATCACGAGGATGCCGAGCGCGGGCTCATCTTCGTAGGCTTGGCCGGCATGATCGATCCGCCGCGCCGCGAAGTCCGTGAAGCGATGGCCAAATGCCGCAAGGCCGGCATCAAGACGGTGATGATCACCGGGGATCACCTGACGACCGCGGAAGCCATCGCTAAGCAGCTCGGGATGCTCCCGGCCGGGGGGATGTGCATCAGCGGCCACCAGCTTGCGGCCATGGACGACGAGGCGCTCGAAAGCAAAGTAGACGATATCTACGTCTACGCCCGCGTATCGCCGGAGCACAAGCTCCGCATCGTCAAAGCGCTCCAGGCCAAAGGCCATGTGGTCGCGATGACGGGCGACGGAGTCAATGACGCGCCGGCCATCAAGGCGGCGGATATCGGCATCGCCATGGGAATAAGCGGCACGGACGTGACGAAGGAAGCGTCGTCCCTGGTGCTCAGCGACGACAACTTCTCGACGATCGTGGCGGCTATCGAGGAAGGCCGGGGAATCTACGAGAATATCCGGAAGTTCATCCGGTATCTGCTCGCTTCCAATGTCGGCGAAATCCTGACGATGTTCCTTGCCATGATGGCTGGGCTCCCGCTGCCGCTTATCCCGATTCAGATTTTGTGGGTCAATCTGGTGACGGACGGCCTGCCCGCGATGGCACTGGGCGTCGATCAGGCGGAAAAAGACCTGATGCAGCACAAGCCCCGCTCGGCCAAAGAAAACATTTTCGCACGCCGTCTGGGATGGAAAATCATTTCCAGAGGATTTCTTATCGGCATCTGCACGCTGGGCGCTTTCTGGCTCGTGCTGCGGGAAAATCCCGGAGATGCCCAGCATCTCGTCAAGGCGCAAAGCGTTGCCTTCGCGACGCTCGTTATGGCGCAGCTCATCCATGTGTTCGACTGCCGCAGCTCGCGCTCCATTTTTCACCGCAATCCGCTTCAGAACAAGTATCTGGTCCTGGCGGTCCTGTCTTCGCTCGTTCTGATGCTGGGCGTGATGTATACCCCGCAGTTGCAGCCTATTTTCAAAACCGTTCCGCTCGGCTTCAAAGACTGGATCATTGTGCTGATTGCGGCAGGTATTCCAACCTTCCTGATGGGACTGGGGAGCGTCATGCAGAATCCTTCCAAGAAAAAAACGTCGAAGTACAGCTCCAAGCCGAGTTTCCGGTAATCCCCGCGAGCCGGATCGCCCGGGAAGTTTTCAAACCCGTTAAACGGCCGAGGCCGTCACGGGTTTTTCTTTTTTGCGGGAAACTGGCGATAGCCAGACATATTCTTTTGCGCTATGATAAAGGGAATGACATTACATCGATTTAGCGAGAGGGAACCCTTATGGAATTTACGAAAATGAACGGTCTGGGCAACGATTTTATCGTGCTGTCCGGCTATAAAGAGCTTCCTGAGAATGTAGCGGAACTCGCTGTCCGCTGGTGCAACCGGTATTTCGGGATCGGCGCCGACGGGCTGGTGTTCATTCTGCCCTCCGAGAAAGCGGACGTGCAGATGCGCATCATCAATTCGGACGGAAGCGAACCGGAGCAGTGCGGCAATGCGATCCGCTGCGTCGCCAAATATGTGTACGACCGGGACCCCGGCAAAAGAGAAGCCATCACCGTCGAAACGCGCGGAGCCGGCGTGCAGCAGGTGCATGTGACGGCGGAGAAGGGCATCGCCAAAGCGATTCGCGTCGATATGGGAGAGCCTGTGCTTCAAGGTCTCGAAATCCCGACGACAATCGACGCCGAGCGGGTGATCGACCAGCCGATCGAAGCGGGGGGGCGGACCTTCACGTTTACGGCGGTTTCGATGGGCAATCCGCACTGTGTCATCGACGTGGAAGACGCGCCGAGCTTCGATCTGGCCGCCTGGGGGCCTTTGCTGGAGCAGCATCCGCTGTTTCCGAACAAGGCGAACGTCGAGTTTGTGACGGTCCGCTCCAGAGATTACGCGGATATGCGCGTATGGGAAAGGGGAGCGGGGCCCACGCTGGCCTGCGGAACCGGAGCGTGCGCTACGCTCGTCGCTCTCGTTTTGACGGGCAAAACGGATCGCACCGCCACGATTTCGCTTAAAGGCGGCGATCTGCTGATCGAATGGAACGAGGCCGACAACCGGGTGTATATGACCGGGCCGGCCGCGGAGGTTTACAAAGGAAAAGTCGAAGAGTAACGGCCGGCGGCGCGAAGCCGCCGGTTTTACTTTAGAACGTAAAAAGCCTTTAAGTTTGCCGGTCGTTTGTGTTAAAGTAAATGTACTATTTTGATGGGGTGGGAAGAACATGAAACCGGAACTCCGCCAGGTGCTTGCTCAGAAGATCCTTATCGGGGACGGAGCGATGGGGACCTACTTATATCAGCAGGGCTTTCCCGTCGGAATTTCCTACGAGGAGCTTAACCTGATTCAGTCCGAAGTGGTTGCCGACGTTCACCGTCGCTATTATGAAGCCGGTGCCCGGCTTATTGAAACGAATACTTTCTCCGCAAATAGGGAAAAATTATCCAAATACGGCCTTGAACAGGAAGTCGAGGCCATCAACAGGGCCGGCGTCGAGCTGGCCCGCAGTTCGGTCGGCGAGGATGCTTACGTGGTCGGAGCGATCGGCCCGATCCGGGCGGGCATGCGCAAGAACGTCCGCACGTCGGATGTCGAGGATGCGCTGCGCGAACAAATTCTCGTGCTGCTTGATACTCAGGTGGACGGGCTGCTGCTGGAGACGTTCTACGATCTTGAGGAGATGCTTATCGCGCTGCGTCTGATCCGTCAGCTCAGCTCGATTCCCGTCATCTGCCAGTTCGCTACCGAAGGAATCAACACGACGCACGACGGTATCTCTCTGCAGGACGCGTTCCTCCGCCTGAAAGAGGAAGGGGCCGATGTGATCGGATTTAACTGCCGCACGGGTCCCAACGGCATCCTGCGCTCCCTTCAGGGAGTCGCCCAACTGAGCGACATCCCGTTCTCGGTATTCCCGAACGCGGGTATTCCGGACTACGTGGACGGCCGTTATTCGTATGCCGCGACGCCGGAGTATTTTGCCGAAAGCGCGCTGCGCTTTGCCGATTTAGGCGCCAGGATCATCGGCGGCTGCTGCGGAACGACACCGGAGCATATCGCGGCTATGGTCAAGGCTCTCCAGGGCTACGAGCCGAACCGGAGCGAAGTATATGCGGCGGAATCCGTTTCCGCAGCGGAACGGGCCGTCGTGACCGAAGCCGCTCCGCAGACGTCCGTCCGGGAGGCGGATGTCGAACCTACTCTGGTCGACCTTGTGAAACAGCGCCATACGGTCATCGTGGAGCTGGACCCTCCGCGCGACCTCGACATCGGCAAGTTCATGGAAGGGACGAAAGCCCTCCAGGACGTGCATGTGGACGCCATTACGATGGCCGACAATTCACTGGCCGTGACGCGGATGAGTAATCTTGCGCTCGGCATGCTCGTTAAAGAGCAGCACGGGGCGCGACCGCTCATTCACATCGCCTGCCGAGACCGCAACAGCATCGGCACGCAGTCCCACCTGATGGGCCTGCACGCGCTGGGGATCGATCACGTGCTCGCCGTGACGGGAGATCCCGCGAGATTCGGCGATCTGCCGGGCGCAAGCTCCGTCTATGACATGACTTCGTTCGAAATGATCCGCATGATCAAACAGCTCAACGAAGGCATCGCTTTTTCGGGCAAGCCGCTCAAGAAGAAAGCCAATTTCATTGTCGGCGCGGCTTTTAATCCGAACGTGAAATATTTGGACAAGGCGGTCCAAAGACTGGAACGGAAGATCGAGTCCGGCGCCGATTATATCATGACCCAGCCCGTCTATGATCCGAAGCTGATCGAGCGCATGCACGAGGCGACCAAGCATCTGGATGTCCCCGTTTTCGTAGGCATCATGCCTCTGGCCAGCGGCCGGAACGCGGAGTATTTGCACAACGAGGTTCCGGGTATCCAGCTTTCGGACGAAGTGCGCGCCAGAATGACGGGACTCGAAGGGGAAGAGGGGCGCAAAGAAGGCGTGGCTATCGCCAAAGAACTGCTTGATGCTGCAATGCCTCTGTTTAATGGCATTTATTTCATGACACCGTTCCTGTTTTACGACATGAGCGTGCAGCTTACACAGTACGTTTGGCAAAAAGCCGAGCGCCGTGAATTGCTCTTGTCCCCCCTTTTAAAATGAATTACAATAGGTTAATGGATGTGAGCCCCTATATGATACGAAGTATGACCGGATTCGGGCATGCCTCGCTTTCTTCGCAAGGCTACCGGGTGTCGATTGATATCAAAACCGTGAATCACCGCTATTGCGACATCTCTGTGCGTATGCCGAAAGAATGGATGGCCTACGAAGACACCATCAAGAAAACGGTGCTCCGCTTCATTAAACGCGGCCGTGCCGATTGCTTTGTGACGATTGAGCGGGACTCCGCTTCTAATAAATCGGTAACAGTCGACTGGGCGCTCGTGGACGGATACATGCAGGCTGCCGAGCAGCTTCGCCAGAAGCATGGCTTAGCCGGGGAGCTGCATCTGTCGGATCTCCTCAAACTGCCGGATTTGCTTGCCATTTCCGAGCAGAGCGAGGGGGACGACGATGCGCTCGCCGATCTTTTGGTTGCCTGCACGGAAGGAGCGCTGGCCGAGCTGAACGGCATGAGGGAGAAAGAAGGCTCCCACCTGTCGGAAGATTTGACCGTCCGGCTGACGATGATTGAAGATCTTAACGTCGAAATGAAGCGTTACGCCCCTGAAGTCGTCCGGGAATATGCCGTGAAGCTGCGCCAGCGGATTCACGAGCTGCTGACGGATCAAGTACCGGTAGATGAACAGCGGCTCGCAGCCGAGATAGCCTTGTTTGCGGACCGCTCCAATGTGGACGAAGAGATGACCCGGCTGCACAGCCACATCAGCCAATTTAGGCAGCTGCTCGGTTCCCGGGAACCTGTCGGTCGCAAGCTCGATTTTCTCATTCAAGAAATGAACCGCGAAGCAAATACCATCGGCTCCAAAGCGGGACACATTGAAGTGTCAGGCAGGGTCATTGAGCTGAAAGCCGAATTGGAGAAAATGAGAGAACAAATACAGAATATCGAGTGAACCGCTGACGGTGTCACGAGGAGGAAACTCAATGGCCATCAAATTGATCAACATCGGGTTCGGTAATATTGTTTCGGCAAACCGTATCATTTCGATCGTAAGCCCCGAATCCGCTCCGATTAAAAGGATCATTCAGGAGGCGCGCGACCGCCATATGCTGATTGACGCGACTTACGGGAGAAGAACCCGCGCCGTCATCATTACGGACAGCGACCATGTGATCCTATCTGCGGTTCAACCGGAGACCGTTGCTCACCGACTTTCTAACAAGGACGATGATCATGACGAGTAATACAAATACACTGGAACGGGATAGAGGAATTCTGATCGTGCTTTCGGGCCCTTCGGGCGTCGGCAAAGGAACCGTGTGTTCCGCGCTTCGCAAGATGTCGCCGGAGCTGGTCTATTCTGTTTCCGCCACAACCCGCAAGCCTAGAGAAGGCGAAGTGGAGGGTGTCAATTATTTTTTCAAATCGAAAGACCAGTTCGAACAATTAATCGCTTCCGACGAGATGCTGGAACATGCCGAGTACGTGGGCAATTATTACGGCACTCCTCGCCGCTTTGTGGAAGAAACGCTCGCCTCCGGCAAGGACGTTATCCTGGAAATCGAAGTGCAGGGCGCTTTGAAGGTCAAGGAGAAGTTTCCTGAGGCGACTTTTATCTTCCTGATTCCGCCTTCTCTGGCCGAGCTGGAGAATCGTATCGTGACTCGCGGTACGGAAACGAACGACATTATCCGCAGCCGCATGTCCGTGGCTGTCGACGAGATTCGTTTGATGCGGCATTACGATTATGGTATCGTCAATGACGAGGTACACAAAGCTTGCTACAAAATCCAGTCCATTCTTATGGCTGAACATTGTAAGTGCGACCGGATTTTACCCAGATTGGAACAATGGATCGGAGAGTGAACGACAAGTATGCTGTATCCTTCAATTGATAAACTGCTCGACAAAGTGGATAGCAAATATTCGCTCGTAGTTGCCGCCGCTAAGCGTGCGAGATCTCTTAGAGACGGTACGAACACCCACCTGCAGGATATTAAATCCCACAAGCAGGTTGGAGTGGCCCTGGAAGAATTGTACGGAGATCTTGTGAAGTACGAGAAGATCGAAACCAAAGAAGACGCCGAATAGGATCCCAAGCGGTCCGTTCGGCCCAAAGCGGCAGTCCCTGTGACTGCCGTTCTATGTATACAACCGGATGCTGCGATCCTGAATATGAACGGGATGCAAGTATACCGGATATCAGGACAACCCATTGCGGTTGTTATTTTTTTCTTGCCGGGAGGGAACTGCCGATGTTATCAGGTAAAACAATCGTAGTCGGCGTATGCGGGGGAATAGCCGCTTATAAGGCGGCTGCGCTTTGCAGCAAGCTGAGTCAGGCAGGGGCGGACGTGCGGGTGATTATGACGAAGTCCGCAATCGAATTTATTACGCCGCTGACTTTCCAGTCGCTGACCCGCAAGCCGGTAGCCGTCGATACGTTCGACGAGAAGGAAGCGGCCGTTATTTCCCACATCGATCTGGCCGACCGGGCGGATTTGGTTGTGGTCGCTCCGGCGACGGCGAACATGATCGGGAAAATGGCGCACGGGCTGGCGGACGATATGCTCAGCACGACGCTTCTCGCTACGACGGCCCCGGTGATGGTGGCTCCTGCCATGAACGTGCACATGTACACGCACCCGGCGGTCGCGGGCAACATGAAAGTGCTGCAGGAAAGAGGCGTTCTGTTTGTGGAACCCGGAACCGGCCAATTGGCATGCGGTTATGTCGGGAAAGGACGTTTGGCCGAACCCGAGGAAATTTTCGGGCGGATCGCCGAGTATTTTCAGCCGGATACACCGCTTCAAGGCCGGAACGTGCTGGTGACGGCCGGAGGGACGGTCGAACGCATCGATCCCGTGCGTTACATTACAAACGATTCTTCCGGCAAAATGGGCTACGCTATTGCGGAGGCGGCCAAGCGGCTCGGAGCCAACGTCACGCTCGTCAGCGGACCTTCTTCACTTCCCGTGCCTCCGGGCGTCGAAAAAGTATCCGTCACATCCGCTCTGGATATGTACGACAAGGTGATGGCCCGTTTTGAGAAGACGGATCTCGTTTTCAAAGCGGCTGCGGTCGCCGATTACCGTCCTTCCGAACAGCGCGAGCAGAAAATGAAAAAAACCGGGGATACCCTTACGATCGAGCTTGTTAAAAATCCCGACATCCTTCAAGCTCTCGGAGAGGCCAAAACCCGTCAGTTCGTGGTCGGCTTTGCGGCGGAAACCGAACGGGTGGACGAGTATGCGCTCGATAAGCTTTTGCGTAAAAAATGCGACCTGCTTGTCGCCAACGATGTCTCCATGCAAGGAGCGGGTTTCGGAACGGACACCAATGTGGTGCGCATCTTCGATGCCGGCGGTCTTGTGGAAGCGCCGCCCATGATGACCAAGGTTGCCGTAGCTGAACATATCGTCCGGCTGGCGGCCAGCCGTCAGCAGATGCGGCAACAGGGAGCGGAGCCTCCGGAACCGGACGCTGAGGAACCGGGGGCAGACAAAGGGGAAACGCCATGTTCGCCAAAGTGATAGTCGATGTCCCCGCCAAGCAGACGAACCGGGCATTCGATTATTCGGTGCCCCCGTCTCTGCAGGGCTGGGTTGAAGTAGGAAGCCGTGTCGGCGTTCCTTTCGGTCCCCGTGTGCTGCAGGGGTTTGTGGTGGAACTTCACGAAACGACAACGGTCGATCCCAAAAGATTGAAAGCGATCCGTCATGTGCTGGACGCCGCTCCTCCTTTGACGGAAGAACTGGTACAACTGGGGCATTGGATGAGCAGCACGTATTTGTGCCACGAAGTAACCGCTCTGCAAGCCATGCTTCCCGGGGCGCTGAAAGCCAAGTATGAACGCTTCGTTCAAGCCGCGGAAGCAGGAAGCGCGGGCGGAACGGAGCTTCTGCTTTTGCTGCCGGCCCAGGAAAACATTTTGAATTATTTGCGCTCAAAAGGAAAGGCGAAGATGGAAGACCTTCTGGATGCCTTTCCGGAAGACGGCGAGCTGATCCGTCAAATGCTGGACGAGGGTCAGCTTGTCGAAACCCAGGGGATGAAGGACAGGCTCGCGACTAAGAAAGCTCTGACGGTATTTCCGTCCGGAGCCCCCGAAGTTTCGGAAGCCGCGACGGAAACCCAGGCTGCCGGGACGTCCGGCAACGCTCCGGGATCGGGCGGTTCCGCCGATTTGCTGGCCATCGCGGAAGAACTTCCTGCCCGCTCCCATAAGCAGAAAGAGGTTCTGCGCTATTTGCACGACAACCCCCGGCCGATCCGCCTGACGGAACTGATGGACAAGCTCCAGGTCGGCGCCGGTACGGTAAAAGGACTCGCGGACAAAGGCTGGATTGGCCTGCGTGAAGTAGAAGTGATGCGGGACCCGTATGCGAACCGCCATTTTGAAGAAACGAAGCCGCTGCCGCTGACGCGGGAACAGCAGTCCGTTTATGACGACATTGCCGCCACGCTGGACAGCCGCAGCCACCAGGTTTACTTGCTCCAAGGGGTGACAGGCAGCGGGAAGACGGAAGTGTACCTGCAGGCCATCAGCCGCTGTCTGGAACAGGGACGGGAAGCGATCGTGCTCGTGCCGGAGATTTCACTGACTCCCCAAATGGTGGAGCGGTTTAAAGGCCGCTTCGGAGACGAGGTCGCCGTGATGCACAGCCGGCTGTCGTTGGGAGAACGTTACGACGAATGGCGCAAAATTATGAGACGCCAGGTCCGGGTGGTCATCGGGGCCCGTTCGGCCGTGTTCGTCCCGTTCCGGAAGCTGGGTCTGATTATCATCGATGAAGAGCATGAATCTTCTTACAAGCAGGAGGAGAGTCCGAAGTATCACGCACGGGATATCGCCGCCTGGAGAGCCCGTTATAACGGAGCGGCCGTGGTACTGGGATCGGCGACTCCTTCGCTTGAAAGCATTCAGAAAACGAAGGCGGCCCCCGGCGGCAAGCCGGAATACAAGCTGCTCAGAATGAAGTCCCGGGTCGCCGGACGCCCTCTTCCGCCCGTGCATATCGTCGATATGCGGGAGGAACTGCGCAGCGGGAACCGGTCCATGTTCAGCCGGCTTCTTCACCGTGGGCTGGAGGAACGGCTCCTCAAAGGAGAGCAGACGGTTCTCCTGCTAAACCGCCGGGGATACGCGACATTCGTCATGTGCAGGACGTGCGGCTATGTAGCCGGTTGTCCGCACTGTGACATCTCGCTGACGTATCACCAGGTGTCGCGGACGCTGCGCTGCCATTACTGCGGCTATGCCGAAAGGCAGATGGAGCTGTGTCCCGATTGCGGGTCGGAGCATATCCGGCATTTCGGAACCGGAACCCAGCGGGTCGAGGAAGAGCTCGTGAAGCTCTTTCCCGGCATCCGCGTCATCCGGATGGATGTGGACACGACGACGGAGAAAGGCTCTCACGAGAAGTGGCTGACGATGTTCCGCAACAAACAGGCGGACGTCCTGCTCGGCACCCAGATGGTCGCCAAAGGACTGGACTTCCCCGATGTCACCCTTGTCGGCGTTATCGCGGCCGATACGGTGCTGAACCTGCCCGACTTCCGTTCCGCCGAGCGCACCTTCCAACTGCTTACGCAGGTGGCGGGGCGGGCTGGGCGCCATCAGCTGCCCGGCGAGGTGTTCGTCCAGACATATACACCGGAGCATTACAGCGTCATTACGGCGAGCCGCCACGATTACGAAGGTTTCGTGGAGGAGGAGCTTCCGCACCGCCGGAAGCTCGGCTATCCGCCGTACTGCCGGCTTATTCTCATCACCTTGACCCACGAGCAGGTGCCGCTCCTGGTCCGGACCGCGGAAGCGGTGGCCCAGCGTCTTCGGGAGCTCGGGGCCGCCGAGCAGGAGAACGTTTTTGCGTCCGGTACGGGGGAGGACTTTTTTATGAATGTGCTGGGTCCGGTCGCTTCGCCCATTCCGAGGATCAAGGATAGATATCGGTTCCAATGCGTGGTAAAATATCGTGGGGAGGCGTCCGCTTCCCGTATTGTGGCCAAGGTTCTGGATGAATTTGCCGAGAGGACGACGAAAGATAAGCTGACGATCAGCGTGGATGTCGATCCTCAAATGCTCATGTAGTCCGCGTGTTCCGGAACGGAAAGCCCGGTGTAAGACAGAACCGGATGGATGCCCGTGCCGATTAACGCGTATATAAGCGGCGGGAAACTCATACGGATCTCTTAAACCCATTCAAGGGCTAAGGCCCTTGCCCTCATAGAATGACTTTAAAGAAAGCAGGTGGATGGAATGGCCATTCGCATGATTGTTAAAGAAGGAGACTCTGTGCTGCGGGAAACCGCCAAACAGGTAACGAAATTTAATTCCAACCTCCATAAGCTGCTCGACGATATGGCGGATACGATGTACGATGCGCCGGGCGTCGGCCTGGCCGCTCCGCAGGTGGGCATTCTCAAGCGTGTCATCGTTATGGACGTGGGAGACGAGAACGGACTGATTGAGATCGTCAATCCGGTCGTTGTCGAACAAAGCGGCGAGCAGATCGGACCGGAAGGCTGCCTGAGTATTCCGGGACTCGAAGGAGAGGTCAAGCGCCCCTTCAAAGTGAAAGTGAAAGGCCAAGACCGCAACGGCGAAGAGTTCGAGCTTGAAGGCGAAGAACTGCTGGCCCGCTGCATCATGCACGAAGTGGACCACTTGAACGGTGTCCTGTTCACGGATCTGGCGATCCGTCTGTACCGCCCTGAACTCGAAGAGAAAGAGGACCGCTGACCGTGAAGCTGATTTTTATGGGAACCCCGGACTTCGCGGTTCCTTCCCTGAGGGCGCTTATCGAGGGCGGCTATGAAGTGGCTGCCGTCGTTACACCGCCGGACCGTCCGAAAGGACGCAAACGCGTGCTGACGCCGCCTCCCGTCAAAGTGGAGGCCGAGAAGCACGGCATCCCGGTGTTTCAGCCGGAGAAGCTGCGCACGTCCGACACGGTCGATGAAATCCGGAGAATTGCACCGGATCTAATCGTGACGGCCGCATACGGCCAGATCTTGCCCAAGGCGGTACTCGATATTCCCCGCCTGGGCTGCATCAATATCCATGCCTCCCTTCTGCCGAAATACAGGGGGGGCGCTCCGATTCACCATGCAATCATACAGGGCGAGCAGGTGACGGGCGTTACCATCATGTACATGGCGGTAGGGCTGGATACGGGAGATATGATCAGTAAGGTTGAAGTTCCTATCGGGGATGACGATACGACCGGCACGATGTTCGACAAGCTTAGCCTGGCGGGTGCCGATCTGCTTAAGCGTACGCTGCCCGAATTGATTGCGGGTACGGTTCAGGCTGTTCCGCAGGATGATTCGCAAGCGCTATACTCGCCGAATATCAACCGCGAAGACGAGAAAATCGACTGGAACCGGTCTTCCAAGGATATCTGGAATCTGGTTCGCGGATTAAATCCTTTTCCGGGCGCTTATACAACCTGGAACGGGGAAATCCTGAAAGTATGGGTGTGCAAAAAGCCCGAAGACCTCGCGCCAAGCGCGGATAGAACGTCGGAAGGCTCGACCGGCGCAGGGCTTAAGCCAGGCACGGTTATCGGAACGGACGAAGACGGGATCGAAGTGGCTACGGGCGACGGAAGCCTGAAACTGCTGAATGTCCAGCCTGCCGGCAAGAAGGCCATGGAAGCGGCTCAGCTTGTCCGGGGAAGCTCCATGGAGAAAGGCACCGTTTTGGGTGAATAGCAGACGCGTGGCACGCAATGCGCAGGAACTTTCGGTGAATGACCGACGGTTCCTGCGTTTTTCCGTAAACGATGTATAAGTCCCTGCCAAGTGATGATTCTAAAGCAGGGCCGCATACGTACGATTTTAATAAGCAAAGGATGTGTGCAAGTCCCGTGAAAAAAAATGAGCCGGATAACCGGAAGGGACAAGCCGGGGGCGAGAGCGGTCCGGCAAGCCGTTCTCGGACCGACCGGAGAAACAGCCAGGCCGCAAAACCGAAACGAGAGAATGTAAAAAAATCGGCACGCGACGCTGCGCTCAGCGTATTGACAGGCGTCGAGGAAGCGGGCTCTTACAGCAACCTCAAGCTGAATCAGATACTGCGCGAAGCGGATCTCCCGCGTCCAGATGCCGCTCTGGCTACGGAAATTGTGTACGGAACGATCCAGAGACGGAATACAATCGACTATTACTTGGCGAAACTGGTGACCAAGGGGCTCGGCAAGCTTCAGCCCTGGGTACGCAGTCTGCTCCGGATGAGCTTGTATCAGCTCCTATATCTGGAGCGTGTGCCCGACCACGCGGTTGTCAGCGAAGCCGTTAACATAGCGAAGCGCCGGGGCCATCAGGGCATCTCCGGCATGGTCAACGGCGTGCTGCGCAGCGCTATCCGCCAGCGTGCGGAGCTGACGCTTCCCCAGGGGATGGCGGACACCGAGCGCATTTCGCTCGAACATTCCCATCCCGAGTGGCTGGTCCGGCGCTGGACCCTGCAGTACGGCGTCGAAGCGTGCGAGCGCATCTGCAAGGCGAACAACGAGCCGCCTCACGTCAGCATCCGCGCGAATACACGCCGCCAGCATCCCGATGCGCTGCTGGAGCAGCTTCGGCTGGGCGGATTTGACGCCGAGCCTTCGGCACTGTCGCCCGCCGGCATTGTCGTATCCTCGGGCGGAAACATGGCGCTGACGCCGGGCTTCGGCCAGGGCGACTACTCCATCCAGGACGAAAGCTCCATGCTCGTTGCCGAAGCGCTTCGGCCGGAGGCAGGCATGACCGTCCTGGACTGCTGCGCCGCTCCGGGCGGCAAAACGGCGCACATCGCGGAGAAGATGGACGACACCGGCACGGTGTGGGCCTGCGACCTGCATCCTCACAAAAAGCGGCTGATCGACGAACAGGCCCAAAGGCTGGGCCTGAAGTCGGTCCGCACCTTGGTGAAGGATGCCAGGGAACTTGCCGGGGAATTCGAGCCGGCCTCGTTTGACCGCATCCTGCTTGACGCTCCCTGTTCGGGCTTCGGCGTCATCCGCCGGAAGCCCGACCTGAAATGGGGCAAGCGGGAGGAGGACATCGCCGGGATCGCGGCCGTTCAGCAGAGCATCCTGGAGGCTGTTCACGGTCTGCTCAAACCCGGCGGTGTGCTTGTCTACAGCACATGTACAATCGAGCGGATGGAGAACGAGGACGCGGTGGCCCGCTTCCTGGAGGCTCATCCCGAGTTTGTCCTTGATCCGATTCCGACAACAGGCTGGCCGGAATCCGCGCCTCTGGAGCAGGCGGCTTCGGGCATGATCTCGATTATGCCGGACCAGTACGGGACGGACGGCTTCTTTATCGCCCGGATCCGGCGCTTGGCGTAAGCTGCGGATAAAAAGAACGGGATGGGTGAGGAAGCAGCCCCGGGGCCGGCATTGCGATAT
Organism: Paenibacillus sp. JNUCC 35; assembly: GCF_058269095.1. Lineage (NCBI taxonomy): Bacteria > Bacillati > Bacillota > Bacilli > Caryophanales > Paenibacillaceae > Paenibacillus > Paenibacillus sp. JNUCC 35. The sequence continues at coordinate 2,135,124 of NZ_CM177771.1, forward strand.
CGTTCGGGAGGAGGCGCCCGCAGGCTGTTCTCCCTCTGCCGTCCGGTTCATCCGTTTGGCGATTTTGCATCGAGCAGCCGGATGAACCCGCTAAACGCTCCGGCTGCAGCTTCGCACGCTAGGCGGGGGCAGCTTCTTCCGCTGCCTACAAGCGACACTGGACTCGCGCGCCGAGCTCTAGTGTGTTCAGCCGTCTTTTATGCTAAAATAGGAAGGATTCGGCTGGATAACCCATTTTTTTATTTGGAAAATAAGTTAGGTGTGATTACTGTGAAAAATAAAACGCTGCAAGTAGATAAACCCTTTGTGTACGACTACAGTCTGGAAGACTGGAAGCAGTGGACCGAGGAGAACAAAGAGCCGGCCTTCCGTGCCGGACAGATTTTCGATTGGCTGTATGTGAAACGTGTCACGGACTTCGAGGAGATGACGAATTTGTCGAAGGCGCTTCGCGATAAATTGAAGGCCGGCTTTTCCTTCGTCACGCTGACCGAAATCGCCAAGCAGCAGTCGAAGGACGGAACGGTGAAGTTCCTGTTCGAGCTGGCGGACAAAAACGCGATCGAGACCGTGATCATGAAGCACAGCTACGGCAACAGTGTATGTGTGACGACTCAGGTCGGCTGCCGGATCGGCTGCACGTTCTGCGCCTCCACACTCGGCGGATTGAAGCGTGATTTGCGCGCGGGCGAAATCGTCGCCCAGATTGTCAAAGCGCAGCAGCTCCTCGATGCGACCGGAGAACGCGTAAGCTCCATCGTCATCATGGGAATCGGCGAACCATTCGAGAACTACGATGCGATGATGAAGTTTTTAAACATTATGATTCATCCGAAGGGTCTGAATATCGGCCAGCGCCACATCACCGTTTCGACCAGCGGTATCGTGCCGAACATTTACCGATTTGCGGACGAGGATACGCAGATCAATTTGGCGATTTCCATCCATGCGCCCAATGATGCGCTCCGTTCCAAGTTAATGCCGGTTAACCGCCGGTTCCCGTTCGCCGATCTGATCGAGTCGTGCAAATATTACATGGCCAAAACGGGCCGCCGCATCACGTTCGAGTACGCTCTGATGGGCAACGTAAACGACCAGGCCGAGCATGCCGAGGAACTCGCCGAAGTTCTGAAGGAACTGCCGATGTGCCACGTTAACCTGATTCCGGTCAATTACGTGCAGGAGCGGGATTACGTACGGACGACGCGCGACGATATTTTTAACTTCCAGCGCATTCTGGAACGCAACAAAATCAACGCAACCATACGCCGTGAGCAGGGCAGCGACATTGCCGCCGCCTGCGGACAACTGCGGGCCAAGCATATGGAAGCGAAATAACGGAGTGAAATGCGGATGAAAATGGTGAGTGTGACAGATACCGGCCGAGTCCGGTCCGTAAATGAAGACAGAGCCGTTATTCAGCATGACGTCGGAGGGTATTCCCTGGCCATTGTGGCCGACGGAATGGGCGGTCATCAGGCGGGCGACGTCGCCAGCCAGATGACCATCGATATCATCCGGGAAGAACTCAAATCCCTGAGTTCCTCGATGACGGTCGAAGAGTGCAAGCTTGCCGTGAAGGAAGCGATCCGTTCGACCAACCGCAAGGTGTTCGAATATGCCTCCGCCAGGGAGGAGCTTCAGGGGATGGGCACGACCGTCGTCGTTCTCCTGGCATCCGGACAGCTGGCCATCCTGGGGCATATCGGTGACAGCCGCGCTTATAAAATAAGCGGGCCCTCTATTCTCCGTTTGACGGAGGATCATTCTCTGGTGAACGAACTTTTGAAGAACGGCCAGCTGACACCGGACGAAGCGGAGCGCCATCCGCGCCGTAACGTACTTACCAGGGCGCTGGGGACGGAACCGGATGCGCAGCCAGACGTTCAGCATCTGAGCCTGGAGAGCGGAGATATTCTCCTTCTTTGCAGCGACGGACTGAGCGGAATGGTCGACGACCAGACGATCCTGTCGATCGTGCGCGGGGAATCCGAATTGGAAGCCATGGCTCAAAGCCTGCTTCAGGCTGCTCTGGATGCGGGCGGAGACGACAACATCACGATCATTCTTGCATCGGGAGACTCAGGGCCCGCTTCGGGAGGGGATCCCGCATGATTGGAACGAAGCTTGGTGGCCGCTACGAAATTCTGGAACGCATTGGCGGCGGAGGAATGGCCCTTGTTTACAAAGGGCTCGATATCCTGCTCCACCGCAAGGTGGCCGTCAAAATGCTCCGCCAGCAGTACGTGAATGACGAAGAGTTCATCCGCCGTTTCCGCCGGGAAGCCCAGGCGGCGGCTTCGCTTTCCCATCCTAACGTGGTCAGCATTTACGACGTGGGCCAGGAGGGCGATCTCCATTACATCGTGATGGAATATATCGAGGGGAAGACGCTGAACGAAATTATCAAAGAGCGGGCCCCGCTACCTGTCGAGGAAGCCGTTCACTATGCGGCCCAAATCTGCGATGCTCTGGAGCATGCGCATCATAACGGAATTATTCATCGGGACATTAAACCTCATAATATTCTGATCGGAAAAAACGGCCGCGTTAAAGTGACGGATTTCGGAATCGCCCGCGCGGCTACTTCTTCTACGATCACACAGACGGGTTCCGTCGTCGGCTCGGTTCACTATTTCTCGCCGGAGCATGCGAAAGGAACCAATACGGGAGAAAAATCGGATCTGTATTCGCTTGGGATCGTGATGTATCAAATGCTGACGGGCGAGCTTCCGTTTCACGGCGAGAGCCCGATCAGTGTGGCTTTGAAACATTTGCAGGAAGACGCTGAGGATCCGAGGCGGATTAATCCGATGATACCGCAAAGTCTGGAGAATATCATTCTCAAAGCGGTGCGCAAAAAGCCCGATGAGCGGTACCAATCCGCCCGCGCCATGATGGAGGATCTGGAAACCTGTCTGCAGCCCGAACGCCGCAACGAACCTAAAATAAGCTTTCATCACGACGATCATGACGATGACGAGAACACGCTCGTTCTCCCCGCCATCCGTCCTAATCAGCAGGTGCAAATATTCGATGACGAGGATGATGCGGAGGAATCGGCGGTCAAGGGCAAAACGGAGCCCGCCGCATCCAAATCGTCCCCGCCCCCGAAGAAAAAGAAAAAGACAGGCCTGTGGGTCACGATACTCGTCCTGATCGCTCTGCTGCTGGCCGGCGCTATTTATTACGTGCAGGGGAAAGTAGTCGTTGCCGAGGTTCCGGTCCCTAACGTCAAAACGGATACGCTGCAGAAGGCCCAGGAAAAGCTGACCGCCGCCAAGCTCGGTTACGAAGTGGAAGAGGTCGCCGACCCGCAGCCTGCGGGAATCGTTATCGACCAGAATCCGCAGGCGGGGATGAAAGCCAAAGAGCAGACGAAAGTCAAACTCAAGGTCAGCAAAGGGCCTGAATTAAAGAAAATGATTTCGGTGGTCAATCACAACGTGGATGACGCCAAGGCTCAACTGATCCAGGGGCTCGGTCTCAAGGAGGATCAGATCTCGATTACGTACCGGTACTCCGAAAACCAGGAAGCGAATACGGTTCTGGAGCAGACCCCGCGCGAAGGCGAGGACCTGAATCCGGCCGCGGCCGCAGTCAAGCTGATCGCAAGCAAAGGCAAAGAAACGATCAAAATGCCGGCACTTGTCGGTCTGTCGAAGGAAGAAGCCATCAGCCGGATTAGCGTCAGCAAGTTAAAGGTGGGAGCCGTCACCGAAGAGCCCAGCTATAAAGTGGCTAAAGGCAAAGTCATCAAGCAGTTCCCTTACGAGCCGGATAACGACGTTCCCGTAGGCCAGGCCATCGGCTTGATCGTAAGCTCCGGCATGCCGCAGGAAGCGGGGCAGATGGTTGTCAACGTGCCGCTGGTTCCTTCGTCGGAAGGAAAGAAATCCACGTTCAAGGTGCTTGTGAGCGACGCCCAGGGCGACAACCGCGAATACCGGACCGAGACCATCTCCTCGCCGTCGGCAGTCGATGTTAAAGTGATCGTGGCGCCGGACAAAAACGCCGTCATCACCGTCAAGGAAGACGACAAGGTCGTCAATGTGACGACGCGGACTTACCAGGATTTCTTGAACCAGCAGGCCGGCAGTCCCTCCCCTACACCGACTCCTCAGCAGACCGGAGGACAGACTTCGATGCAGCAGAACGGAGGCTCTAAGCTTGTTTCCGGCGGCGGAGAAGAGAAGGGTAAAGGCAAGGAGAAGGACAAAGACAAGGATAAAAACAAAGATAAAGATGACTAGAACCGACATCTGGATTCGAAAAGGAGGACGAGATCCGCAATGCCCCAAGGTTTGATCGTAAAAGCGCTCAGCGGGTACTACTATGTCCTACCGGAGGGAAGTCGGCTCGGCTCCGATTCTCTCGTGCAGTGCAGGGCCAGAGGCGTTTTCAAGAAAAGAGGGATTTCACCGCTGGTCGGAGACCGGATAAAGTACGAAGCGACGGAGAACGGCGAAGGAACGGTGACGGAGATCGACCCGCGGACATCCGAAATGATTCGCCCGCCCATCGCGAACGTGGACACGGCCATGCTCGTCTTCTCGGTTGTGGAGCCGGATCTTAACCTGCAGCTGCTGGATAAGTTTCTCGTCCACATCGAGAATACGGGACTGCATGCGGCTATTTGCCTGACCAAAGCGGATCTGGTTGATCTTGCGAATGACTCTTCCGAAGAGAGTGCCGCTGAAAGTGCGGAAGAGGGCGAAGCTGTCCAAATAACGGCTTCATCCGCTTCCGGCGGCCTTGTCGCCTCGCCCATGCCCGGCTGGCTTACCGACGCGGTCGAGCTGTACCGCAAGATCGGTTACCCCGTCATGCTGACGAGCTCGCGGCAGGGGGAAGGCGTCGACCAGGTTGCGGAATACCTGGACGGCAAAATCAGCGTATTCGCCGGGCAGTCCGGGGTCGGCAAGTCGTCCATGCTGAATGCGATCGTAGCGGGTCTGGATCTTCAGACCAACGAGATCAGCCACCGGCTGGGCCGAGGAAAGCATACGACGCGGCATGTGGAATTGATTCCGCTCGCCAAGGGCGGATATGTCGCGGACACGCCGGGCTTTAGTCAGCTTGACTTTGTCGAACTGGAAGCCGCAGACCTCGGGTCCTGCTTCCGCGAATTCCAGTCTTATGCCGAAATGTGCAAGTTCCGGGGCTGCCTGCATCTTCACGAACCGGGCTGCAAAGTCCGCGACGCCGTGGAGCAGGGGGAAATCGCCGCAAGCCGTTACGAGCATTATTTGCAGTTTTTGCAGGAAATGAAAGAGAAAAAGAGGAGGTACTAAGATGCTGCGCATAGCTCCATCCATTCTGTCCGCCGACTTCGCCAAGCTTGGCGAAGAAATTCGCGAGGTTGAGAAAGCGGGCGCCGACTGGATACATGTCGACGTCATGGACGGTCACTTCGTGCCGAATATCACGCTGGGCCCTCCTATCGTATCCGCGATCCGGCCTCATACGTCCCTGACGCTCGATGTACACCTGATGATCGAGCAGCCCGAAAGATATATCGCAGACTTCGCCAAAGCGGGCGCAGATTTGATCTCCGTGCATGTGGAGACGTGTCCTCACCTTCACCGCACGCTTCATCAGATCAAGGAGCACGGGGTCAAGGCCGGAGTCGTCCTGAATCCCGCCACTCCTTTGTCCGCTATCGAACATGTGCTGGAAGAGTATCTGGACCTGGTCCTCATCATGACCGTTAACCCGGGCTTCGGAGGGCAGTCGTTTATACCGGGCATGCTTTCCAAAATCCGCGGCCTTCGCGGCAAGCTACGGGAACGTGGACTGGACCACGTGGAGATCGAAGTGGACGGCGGAATCAACGAAAAGACCGCGCCGCTGGTCGCTGAGGCAGGCGCCACCATGGCGGTTGCCGGCAATGCGGTGTTCGGCCGGCCCGATCGCGCGGAAGCGATCCGCCTGATCCGCGAATCCGCGGGAAATTAAAGCCCGCCGCATTTATCCGGCGGCCGCTGCAGAACGGACGTGTCATAAATCCCCCGGCGGGGGCATACACTTGGTTACGAGAATTTAAGCATTCTTGTAACCTTTTTTTTATGGGATAAAAGGATGCCAGGATGCCCACGCAGCAGGGGAGTGAAAGCCGCGTATTCGTTTTCGGGGGCAAGCACATTTTCGGGCATGTGCGAATATACTGGAATCGATGAGAGCGGTTTGCCGGCGATCATGAAGGAGGGGTAGAGGATGAAATTCTACACAGTCAAGCTGCCGAAATTTTTGGGCGGTTTTGTCAAGGCCGTACTGAACACGTTCAGCAAAAATTAATAGCTGCAGCCGTTGCGCCTGTAAAAAGGCACGAAAAAAAGCACCCGTTACGGTGCTTTTTGTCTTTCGCTAAAGCGATCGTTATACGCGTTCCACTTTGCCGGATTTCAGGGCACGGGTGCTGACGTAAACGCGCTTCGGTTTGCCGTCCACCAGGATGCGTACTTTTTGTACGTTAACGCCCCATGTACGCTTGTTTTTGTTGTTCGCGTGGGAAACATGGTTTCCGGACTTCGGGGATTTGCCAGTAATATAGCATTTGCGAGACATGAATGACACCTCCTTATAAGTATACGAAACTGCCAGCATGGCAAGCCTAAACCTAACACACAGCAAGGCAGCTTTTGTTAGCATGTGGCTCGTCGGCCTGTTTAAGTTCAGGGCATCGGTTTGCTTCGTTCTACCGCATTCAATAAACACACTTAAATATAATAGCACAGCGAAAAAGAGATAGTCAACGAATAGGCGCCATTTTTGTCATTTATTTATTCCATAGGTTATAGTACAATGAGGATTAGTCCTATTGACCCTTTTTGAAGGAGTTGGTATTTTCATGCCAATCGAGGTAAGCAACGAATTAGGTAAAATTCATGTAACCGATGAAGTGATCGCCGTACTTGCGGGTTCCGCCGCATTGGATTGTTACGGTCTGGTTGGTATGGCTTCGCGCAAACAATTAAAAGATGGCATTGCAGAATTGCTCGGACGGGATAATCTGGGACGGGGTGTGGAAGTGCGCCGCGAACAGGACCGCGTAGAGATTGATCTATACATTATTGTAAGTTACGGAACCAAAATATCCGTGGTGGCGCACAACGTCCAGACCAAAGTGAAGTATGTATTAAATGAAGTAGTGGGCCTGCATGTAGATGAAGTTCACATATTCGTTCAAGGGGTTAGGGTATCCCGGTAATCAGGAAGGAGAATACCATTGAGTAAGCGCTTTAGCACAATAAATGGAAATGATTTTATGCAGATGGTGTTTGCTGGAGCTGACAACCTTCGCAGAAATGTGGACAGGGTGAACGGTTTGAACGTTTTCCCGGTCCCTGACGGAGATACCGGAACGAATATGAACCTGACGCTTACGTCGGGCGTAGAGGAACTGAAACGCAAGCCGTCCGCACATATCGGCAAAGCGGCGGAAGCTTTGTCCAAGGGATTGCTGATGGGCGCACGGGGCAACTCCGGCGTGATTCTGTCCCAGCTTTTCCGAGGCTTCGCCAAGTATACGCATGATATGGAAGCGATCGATGTGCAGCAGTTTGCCGCGGCTCTGCAGCAGGGCGTGGACACCGCATATAAAGCGGTCGTCAAACCCGTGGAAGGCACCGTACTGACCGTTTCCAAGGAGGCGGCGAAGCATGCCGTCGCCTCGGCAAGACGCTGTGCGGACGTCACGGAGCTCGTGGAAGAGGTGCTGAAGCAGGCGAGCGAAACCTTGTCCAAAACGCCGGACATGCTTCCTGTCCTCAAACAGGTAGGTGTAGTCGACGCGGGCGGACAGGGCCTGGTCTGTATTTACGAAGGGTTCGTTTCCGCGCTGAACGGCGAGCCCCAGGAGGATACGTCCTCCTTTATCGTAGCGGATGCGCCCGTACTGGGACAGACCGCCAAGGACAAGGACATTGCAACGCTCCAGCTCGCTCCCGAGGCCCATCACATGGACCGCACGGGTCCCGCGCAGCTTCATATGTCTACGGATGACATCGAATTCGGCTACTGTACCGAGTTTTTGCTGAAGGTCGTTCCCGGCAAGACGAAAGGCCTCGAATTCAACGAAATTAATTTCCGCAGCCAGCTCGGAAAGCATGGGGATTCGCTGCTTGTCGTGGCGGACGATGAGCTTGTCAAAGTTCATATTCATGCGGAATATCCCGGACAAGTGATGAATATGGCCATGGAATACGGAGATCTGACCCGGATCAAAATCGAGAACATGCGCGATCAGCATTCGCATATCCTGGAAGAAGCGGCTGAGGTTTACGAGCGTGCCGCCGAAGAGGAAGCGCAGCGCTCGGTGGTGCCGGCCGCCAAAGAACTCAAGCCGTACGGATTCGTGGCCGTGGCTCTGGGCCAGGGAATTACGGAGATTTTCACAAGCGTAGGCGTGGATGTCGTTTTGTCCGGCGGACAGACGATGAACCCGAGCACGGAAGACGTTGTGAAGGCGATTGAGCAGATCGATGCGGAAACCGTGTTTATTCTGCCCAATAACTCCAATATCATCATGGCCGCGAAGCAGGCGCAGGATCTTGTGGATGACAAGCGGATTATCGTCATCCCGACGAAGTCGATTCCGCAGGGCTTGGCCTCCATTCTGGCATTCCAGGAAAAAGCAGGCGCCGACGTCAACGAACAATCCATGAATGAAGCGATTCGAGGCGTTCGTTCCGGTCAGGTTACCTTTGCGGTTCGCGATACGTCCATCGACGGCATCGAAATCAAAGAGGGCCATTTTATCGGCATTGAGGACGGCAAAATCGTCGTATCCGAACCGGAGCTTGTCGAAGCGAGCCGGAAGCTTCTGGATCATATGATCCGCGAAGCCGAGATTGTGACGATCCTGACGGGCGAGGATGCCGGCGACGAGCAGACGGAGCAGCTTACCGCTTATATCGAAGCCCAGTATCCGAATGTGGAGATCGAGCTTCATCCGGGCGGACAGCCGCTGTACGCCTATATATTTTCCGTAGAGTAAGAGAGGGGTTTGCATATGAGCCGTGTTCGTATTGTAACGGACAGCACGTCGGATATTCCGAAAGCTACCCGTGAAAAACTCGGTATTGAAATGGTTCCGCTCAAAATCCACCTCGACGGAGAAACTTATCTGGATGCGGTTACCCTGGATGCGGAGCAGTTTTATCACAAGCTGGTCGCCGCTCACAGCATGCCGACAACCTCTCAGCCTTCGCCCGCGGAATTTCTTGCGCTCTATGAGAAACTGCTGGCCGAAGATCCCGAGGTCACAATTCTGTCCATCCATCTGTCGTCGGCCATGAGCGGAACGTACCAGTCCGCCCTGCTGGCCAAGTCGATGCTGGATGAGGAAGACCGCGTACAAGTAATTGATTCCAAAACGGCGTGTTACGGAATCGGCGCCCTTGTCGTGGCCGCCGCAGAAGCGGCCCGGGAAGGCAAAAGTCTGGAAGAATGCGTGGAGATCGTGCGGAAAATCCGCGAATCGTTCGTCATCTACTTCCTCGTCGACACGCTTGAATATTTGCAAAAAGGGGGCAGAATCGGCAAAGCGTCCGCTTTGATCGGTTCCTTGCTCAACATTAAGCCGATTCTGTCCGTAGATCCCGAGGGAGAAATCGCTTCGGTGGATAAAGTACGCGGGCAGAAGAAGGCGATGGCCCGGATCATCGAAATGATGCGGCGGGACATTCCCGGCGGGGACATTCACATCAGCATGGCACACGCGAACAACACGGAAGCGGCGGAAGAGCTGTACCGCCTTATCGAGCAGAATTTTACGATCAAGAGCATGCAGTATATCACCATCGGTCCGGTTATCGGAACCCATGCGGGACCGGGAACCGTAGCTGCATTCGTGAGTCCGGCCTGACATGGAACTTAACGAAATTCCGGTTACGGAAGTCCGCGGAATCGGCGGACAGAAGGCCGAAGAACTGCAGGCTCTTGGCATTACCCGTGTTGCTCATCTGCTCGAGTATTACCCGTTCCGCTACGAAGATTACTCCATCCGCGATTTGACCCAGGTCAAAGACGGAGAGAAAATTACCGTGCAGGGCAAGATCATGTCCGAGCCTGTCCTGCAAAGATACGGCCGCAAAAACAGGCTTAGCTGCAAAGTGGTCATTGACCACTTTTTTGTTACCGCCGTCTGGTTTAACCGGCCGTTCCTGAAAGACCAGCTCGCTCCCGGACGTGAAATTGTCCTGACGGGCAAGTGGGACCAGCGCCGTCATCAGATGACGGTTTCGGATTCCGAATTTCCCGATAGGGGAACTTCCAAGACCGGCACTTTGCAGCCGGTCTATTCCGTTGGAGGCTCCCTTACCCAGCATTTTATGCGCAAGGCGACGGCTCAGGCTCTTACTCAGTACAGCGCCATGGTAAGCGAGATCATCCCGGCGGAACTGCTGCGTAAATACCGTTTGCTGCCCCGCAGAAGAGCCATGGAGATCATTCACCGCCCCCAGGGGACGGAGGACGGGAACGAGGCCCGGCGCCGGATGGTGTATGAGGAGCTGTTCCTGTTTCAGCTCAAAATGCACGCCTTCCGGGCCATTACGCGTAACCGCGCCGACGGGCTCGCGCAGCAGGTGGATCTCCCGAAGGTGCGCGCCTTCGTGCGCGGCCTGCCGTTCACGCTGACGCCCTCGCAGAAGAAGGTCATCGCGGAGATCCTGCAGGACATGCAGGAACCTTATACGATGAACCGTCTGCTTCAGGGCGATGTCGGAGCGGGTAAGACGGTCGTTGCCGCGGCGGCGCTCTACGCGACGGTAACGGCCGGCTGCCAGGGCGCTCTGATGGTGCCGACGGAGATCCTTGCCGAACAGCATAACCGCTCGCTGACGGCCATGTTCGAGCCCTACGGGCTGCAGGTCGCCCTGCTCACCGGAAGCACGACCGCCCGCCAGCGGCGGGAGCTTCTCGCGTCCCTGCAGATGGGTATGCTCGACATTCTGGTCGGCACGCATGCCCTCATCCAGGAAGACGTCTTCTTCCGCAAGCTGGGGCTTGTCGTCACCGACGAGCAGCACCGGTTCGGGGTAAACCAGCGAAGCATTCTGCGGCGCAAAGGGATGAACCCCGACGTGCTGACGATGACGGCGACGCCGATTCCCCGGACGCTGGCGATTACCGCGTTCGGCGATCTTGACGTCTCGACGCTCCGGGAGCTTCCGAAGGGGCGCAAACCGATCAAAACGTATTGGGTGCGTCACGAGATGTTCGACCGGGTGCTCGGCTTTATCCGCCGGGAAGCGGATGCGGGCCGCCAGGCTTACGTGATCTGCCCGCTGATCGAGGAGTCGGAGAAGCTGGACGTGCAGAACGCGATAGACGTGCACGTCCAGCTTCAGCAGGCGTTCCCCGATCTAAAGGTCGGGCTGCTGCACGGGCGGATGGCCGCAGCCGAGAAGGACGAGATCATGCACCGGTTTAAGGACGGCGAAATCCACACGCTCGTATCCACCACGGTCATCGAGGTCGGTGTGGACGTGCCGAATGCGACACTCATGGTCGTATACGACGCGGACCGGTTCGGCTTGTCGCAGCTGCATCAGCTGCGGGGCCGGGTCGGACGCGGGGAGCACCAGTCGTTCTGCGTCCTGATCGCCGATCCGAAAACCGAAGTCGGCAAGGAGCGGATGCAGGCGATGACGGATACGACGGACGGCTTCGAAATCGCCCGGCGGGATCTGGAGCTTCGCGGGCCCGGAGATTTCTTCGGCACGAAGCAGAGCGGCCTGCCCGACTTCCGGATCGCCGACATGATGGTCGACTTCGAAACGATGGAGCTGGCCCGTGACGATGCGGCCGAACTTGTAGCGCGGCAGGAGTTCTGGACGGCGGCGGAGTATATTCCGCTTCGTGACTTTCTCCAGCGCGAGCTTATTTTCGACGGGGATATTATGGACTGAGGAACGGCTTAGACAGACAAAAACCGACCGGCGCTGCCGGCCGGTTTTTTTTGTGCCGCGTGATGCTCCCGGCGCGTCGGGGCCCGGCATCACATGTGGTTGACCGCCGTTCCTGCCGCAGTCGAATCGTTTCTTTGCTGCGAGAGGCGACCTGTGTTTGGTGACCGGGGCCGGAAATACCGGTGAATCATCCTTCTGAATGAGACTTAGACGAGAGTGCGATCCCGCTGGGGGACGGGCTGTAAGCTTTTCTATCCGCAAAATCTAGGCACATCCGGGCCGCTGCCGACATATGTTAGCAGGGATGGATAACGGGGAGGTGTTCAAGTGAGCTATCAGCAATATGGTATCGATCCGGCTCTGGTCGAACGCGTGAAATGGAAAATGAAAAACCCGGAAATTAAAGAACGCATTAAAAGGCTGCTGGAAGGGGTCACGAAGTACGATCTGCAAAACCGGCAGAAAGTTGCCGCTTTCGTCGCCCAGTTTTCTAAAGTGCTGGGCGAACCGCTTACCCAGGCACAGTCGTCGTCTCTGATTGATTTTGTCATCGCCCAAAAAATCGACCCCAACAACACGTTCCACTTATTAAAGCTGTGGGGAATGTTCCGTTAAAAAAAGCAGGCCGCTCCTGCAGATGAGTAGACACGGAAGGTTCCGTTATTTTTCGTGCCTATCTACAAAAAAACCGTCTATTCTTCGATAAAGAAGAGAGACGGTTTTTTTGCTTTTTCATTTTTTGCCGCAGATTTGTCCGAAAGCCTTGCTTTAATCCTAGTATTCGGAGCAGTTATTACAGATTTTACTTTGTTCTCGGGAACCGGACTTTTAATCGCTGATTTTGAGAATATCGTCAAAAGCGAGCCGGCGCACATTTCCCGGCACTTCAAGATGGATTTCCTGTTTCAGAGGGTCGATGCGCCGGACGATCCCGGTTATTTCCTCGTCCTCAAAAGGACCGTATACCGTCAGGGTAAGCACCCGCCCCGTTGTCTTTGCCTGGGCCAGAAGACTGCCTATGCGCTGGCGCTCTTCGTCTTCCAGCGACGGGTGAGCCCGGCGGTTCAGTTCCCGCTGGTGGCGCAGGTAGGCTTCCTTGTGTTCGGGCAGCATCATGCGGGACGATTCATACAGGCCGTTTCCCTGAAGTTTCTTGCCCGTCTTGGAACCGGCCGAAGAAGATTTCACTTGTAATGCCCTCCGATCTTATGGGATCTGTCTTTGGCCTGGCCGGCCGGAGTAGCGGAAACCGCACGCATAATGGCGGTGCTTCCGAACCGCTGCCGAATCGTATCGGTTGCCCGCTCCAGAGCGATTTTGCGCTCCCCGTCTCCGAACATCAGCAGCTGGTACTGATCATCGGGAACGAGGTCTCCCAGCGTGACTCCGACCTTGCGTACGGGGAGGCCGTCCCAGTGCTTGCGGAACAGCAGCTGGGCCGTTTCGTAGACCGTATCGGTGAGCTGCGTCGGGTCCGGCAGCTTCATCTGGCGGTAAAAACCGCTCGGATGGTCGTAATCCGCGCCCTGACAGCCGACGGAGACCACCTGGCCCTGACAGCCTTTGGCCCGGCAGCGCTGGCATACCAGCTCGGAGAGCTCGAGCAGTACGACTTTGATTTCTTCGGCCGTGGCATAGTCGCGGGGCAGCGTCATCTGATGGCCGACGGCTTTCTGTCCCTCGTGAGTCTGAGGGGTTACCGGAGAAGGATCGATGCCGTTAGCTACCCGCCAGATGACTTCCCCGTTGATTCCCCAGCGGGCGCGCAGACGGGCCAGCGGGGTTCTCGCCAAGTCGCCGACGGTAAGGATGCCCATGCGATTAAGATGCCGGGTCATCCGGGAGCCGATCAGATACGTTTTGCTGACGGGCAGCTCCCAGAGATTGGCGATTTCGCTTTTGGGCAGCCCGTAGATGCCCTCCCGATTTTTCTTGGCGAAATTGTCGCAGGCCATTTTAGCGAGCACTTTATTTTCGCTGATGCCGATCCGCGTCCATACACCGGTTTCCTGCAGCACCTTTTGCTGGATATCTCTGGCGATTTCCACGGGCGTGCCGAAGAGATGCAGGCTCCCCGTCACATCAAGGTACTGCTCATCAATGCTGAACGGCTCCACGAGGTCGGTGTACGTTTGAAGAATGGCCGTAATCTGCATGGAGACTTTAATGTACTCTTCCATGCGGGGGCGGATGACTACGGCCTCGGGACATTTCCGGAGGGCTTCGCCCAGCCTTTCGGCCGTTGTGACGCCGTGCGCTTTAGCGAGGGGGCAGGCGGCCAGAATAATGCCGGAACGGCGGGCGGGATCGCCAGCTACGACGACAGGCTTATCGCGGTATTGGGGATGGGCGGCTTTTTCCACGGATGCGTAAAAAGACTGGCAGTCCGCCAGCATGATTACACGTTTGCCTTGCTCGGGGAAGGCGGTCATCGGTAACACCTGCCATTTTGTCGGAATGAGAAAATGAATTTGAAAAAGGGAACTTATGTTCCCGTCTATCATTAACCATACACGAACGTTTATTCGGTTAACAACCGGTAATGTTTGCCTGCCCGCTGTTTTCGGTGTCCAGCCCGGCGGCAGGATCCAGGTACACCTCCAGTGCGGTAACGATTTCGGCGCGGATCAGTCGCCACAGCAAAGAAAACCGGTGGTGATACCCGCGGCATATGTAAGCGACGTTCAACCCATCTGTCGTGCGCCTTTCCTCGTAAATCCGGATGCCCCGTCGGCGGAACTGCTTGCGCAAAAAAGCCATGTCGGCCGTGACGCGATCTTGGATCAGGCGAAGATGGCCGATCAGCGGCTCGGGAAGTTTGCCGGAGCTTTCCAGCAGCGAAATGTTTTTTTCCAGTACGTCTAACAGAACCGGAAGCAGCACATACCGCTTAACGAGCATCGAATCGTCACGGGTTTGCAAAGGCGGCTGCATGATGTCTCACTCCTTGGGTATGGAAACGTATGTTCTTATGTAGTATATTCAGAATACCGAACATATATTCGTTTTTCAAGAAGAGAATTATTTGGAATTTTTGAGTGAAATTCGCCAGTTTAGCAAGTCCTTTTGCGTGCAGCCGTAAAATAAAGAGATCATGTACAATAAAAAGGGAATAACATTCCATTTATTTGGAGAGGGGCGTATTTTGCGAACATATACATACCGGCGGCTTCTGCTGGCTCTGCTCCGCAATTACCTGATCGGCTCCGCCATTGCGGTGCTGGGAGTAGGCAGCGCTCTGATCTATTCCGCACTGCGGGCGACGAGTCGCGAAATGTCCGTCATGCTGGTTATCCTGGGCGTTTCGCTCCTTGTGATGATAGGGACCGAACTGACCGTATTTGCCCGTCAGATGAGGCCGGTCCGTGCGGTTTTTCTCAAACATAGTCCCGCTCTCGACGAAATAAAGGAAGCTTATATACGTCTTCACCAGCTTCCTGTGCTGGCGGTCAAACGGATTTTCGGACCGCACTTGTTCGGAATGGTTCTGCCTGCCGTCGTGCTGGCCGTGGGCGCGATCCGTATGGGCCTGCTGGAGATCAGTTATTTTGACCTGACGCTCGCCGTGCTCGGCGCTCTGCTTGTGGCGTGCATGCATGCGATGATTGAATTTTTTTTGACCGCCTATTCCATCCGTCCGGCGATCCGGCATTCGCACGATCTTGCCCTGCGCCTGCACGGCGTGGAGGTGTCTCTGGACGGCAGAGTGTTGTTTTCGATCCGGAAAAAGTTCCAGTGGAGCGCGTTTATGATCGGTACCTTCCCGCTTTTCCTGTATTATTTGACCGTTCAGCTTCGTCTGGTCCGCGAGGATACGTCCCTGCTGATGGATTACTGGAACTGGGACGCGATGATTATCCTGCTGGGCATTCTGTTCGCTTCGCTCGGCGCCTGGCTGCTTTCCCGGGATATCGAGCATCCCATCGGGCAGATCCATAAGGTCATGGGAGAAGTCCGGGCCGGGAATCTGGCTATTCATGCGCCGGATCTTTATCCCGATGAGTTTTCGCGCCTGGTGGCGGGCTTTAATCACATGGTGGAAGGACTCCGGGAGCGGGACCGGATCAACCACGAACTGATTTCGGGCTATTTTGCCGCGCTGGCCGCCGCGCTGGATGCCAGAGACGCGTACACGGCTGGACACTCCGAAAGGGTCGCGGGTTATTCCGTCCGGATCGGCAGTCTGGCCGGGTTCTCCGAACACGACCTGGAGGAACTGCGCAAAACGGCGCTGCTGCATGACATCGGCAAAATCGGAATCAGCGACACCGTGCTGTTAAAAGAGGGGAGGCTCACGGACGACGAGTTTGCCCAAATTCAGATGCACCCCGCGCTGGGAGAACGAATCCTGCGGCAGATTGAGCCGCAGAGCTTGATGGCTCCGTTCCTGCCGGGAGTCCGTTCCCATCACGAACGATTTGACGGCCGGGGTTATCCGGACGGTCTCAAGGGCCTGGATATTCCGCTTTTCGGCCGGGTAATTGCCATTGCCGACGCTTATGACGCGATGACCTCGGACCGCCCCTACCGTAAAGGCATGTCCGCGGAGAAGGCGCTGTCCATTTTGAAAGAAGGAAGGGGCACGCAGTGGGACCCCCACTTCGCCACCTTGTTTATCGGCTGGCTGGAAGAAGAAGGCGGGCTGGATCAATCCGCCGGAGCCGAAAGAACGCGCGAACACGCCGGCTGACTTACCGGAAGGCGGGGAGGGAAGGGGCTTCCGCCCGGATGCCGAAAGAACGAAAAGACACATGCACGTTCCGCCCGGCGGATGTGAATGTGTCTTTTCGTTACATAAAGCCTACTTTATAAAAATTTTTTCATTTCATTAAATGCCAACTCGCGGTGGCCTGCTTGACAGTGCTGCTCGCCTCCCGTGGCCTTGGTGAAAATTTTCGTGGTGATTGAACCGGCATTACAAAGTTCCTGCTGGATTTGCGGCAGACGGCCGATGGGAACGTACTGATCGTCCTCCCCGGCCAGCAGCAATACATCCTGGTTAATGAACGGACCGATTCCGGCCATGGTATGTTTCTCAAAATTTTTCATCAGAGCAAACGGAGTTGTCTCTCCCGTATTTTCCATGCCTTTTGTGATTTTCCAGTTCAAATCGATATTGGAGGCCATCATTTTTTCAATGATCGCATTGAATGGTCCGGCTTCATTCGCGGCTAGAAGAGAAGTCAGCTTATCCCACATCTCATCCGGCATCCCGATTTTTAGCGCATCAAGGCCGCTGTAGAAAATATTAAAGGCGATTACTTTATCGATCCGTTTTTCAAAAGCAGCGGCGCGCATCGCCAAGTAACCGCCCCAAGAAGCTCCCATAATGCTGACACGGTCAAGATTAAAATAATCAATTACGGCAGCAACCGGTTTCTCCCAGTTATGAATGAATTTCAGCCCGTTTTTTAACGCAGTGCCTTGTCCGGGACCGTCAAAGACAATAAGATGATAAGGAATCCCTCTGATGAAGTTCATCATCTTCACCAATTCCTCCATATAGGAATCATAGCCGCCGAATACCAGCAAGGTTTTATCTGCGCCCGGTGTCACTAATTTAATCGCCGGAAGAGCGGCATGTTCATAGGGGATTTGATAAGATTCGTAAGCGAAGTCGTCAAACCCTTTATAGAATGTCTCGCGATATTTACGGTACATGTTCTCTTTCCTGGGGTCTGACGGTGCCAGATAAAATTCGGCGGCTTGATAGTAGGCCGAAGCAAGATCGTAATCCTGCCGCGCTTCCCGCATGACCGCATATTCCAGCCAGGTTTCATACCAGCTTTCCGTATCCTCCAATCGTGGAATCATGCCTTTCAAATCTTGGTTAGCCCGTTCATCGTCCTGATAGTAATCGTTTAAAAAACGGTTAATCTGCAAGTTAAATTGTTCGTTGTCCACATATTGCTTAAACATGGTATCACTCCTCTAATGATTTTTTTTAGGGCCACAACTTCATCGTAAAGGGAGTTATCCGGGCCGACAACAAGCGATAAAGTTCAATAAGTACGAAATCGGACGATGCGTATGCCATTGGTTCGATAAGCGACTTTTAGGAGGGAATTGATTAGATGGAAGAAGATGTCCGTGTGTATAAAACGAAAAAAAGCATGTCCCGTGCGCTCATCGCATTGTTGAATGAAAAAGATTAACGTCCATGTGCCTTTGGCGGATTTGCGTGCGCAGTTTGAGGGGATTTTATACGACGCTTGTTTTTCTTATCTGGACAAAGAACCGGCCGTGCCGAACGTTCCGACCGACTATCTGGCCCGGCTGTACGCGGCGAATGCGATGGTGCTTATACAGTGGACTTTACAAAACGGTAAAGACGCGGGTACGGTTGATCTGGCTCATCAAATGCAGCAGCATATTTTTGATCGTATTCATAAATGAGCATGCCGGGAAAGGCTGTCGGGAGCACGGAACACCCAGAACTTGGTCCCTCGAAGGCTTCGTTTTTATTTGAATTCAACCCGCCGTTGTATTAGGCTGTACATAGCTTGT
The DNA here is from genome assembly GCF_058269095.1 of Paenibacillus sp. JNUCC 35. Classification (NCBI taxonomy): domain Bacteria; kingdom Bacillati; phylum Bacillota; class Bacilli; order Caryophanales; family Paenibacillaceae; genus Paenibacillus; species Paenibacillus sp. JNUCC 35. Next base: position 2,153,546 of record NZ_CM177771.1, read on the forward strand.
GTGAATAAGGAGGAAATGTCCATGTGCGGACGGTATACGATCACGGTAACGGTAGAGGAGCTTATGGCCCGCTTCGGCCTTTTCGATGCGCCGGGCATTCCTTATCATAGACCGAAATATAACGTAGCTCCCGGCCAGATGGTGCTTGCCGTCGTGAACGACGGCCGGAATAACCGGATCGGCGAGCTGAAGTGGGGATTGATTCCGGAGTGGGCCAAGGAAGAAAGCGTCGGCGCCAAAATGCTGAACGCCCGCGCAGAAACGGCGGCGGACAAACCCGCTTATCGCATCCCGCTGCGCCGCAAGCGGTGCCTTATTCCGGCTGACGGCTTTTACGAATGGAAGCGGGAGGGGGGACTCAAGCAGCCGATGCGAATCCGGCTGAAAGACGGCGGTTTGTTTGCGATGGCGGGTCTCTACGACACCTGGCTTTCGCCCGACGGCCAGCGCGTCAGCACCTGCACTGTGCTGACGACGGCGCCGAACCCGCTCGTGGCGGAGATTCACGACCGGATGCCGGTTATTCTGCGGCGGGAGGACGAGGCTTTGTGGCTGGACCGGCAGGTTCAGGACCCCGCGGATCTGCTGTCTTTGCTCCGGGCCTATCCAGCGGCAGAGATGGAGGCGTACCCGGTTTCGCAGCTGGTCGGGAGCGTGCGCAATGACAGTCCGCAGCTGATCGAACCGATCGTGCCGCCGGAGAGCCCCGTACAGGAAGGGTGGCTGCTGTAAGAAGCGGCCCGGGCAGGCCGGAAGAGCCGGTGCGGCAACAGCGAAGCGGGCGGGATCGCCGGTTGTGTCTGTTGCCGTGCGCAATCAGGCAGGTGTGAATTAGCCTGACCTGAAATGAACTGATCTGGATCTAACTGAACTGGCCCGACCGACCGCCGGGTTAAAAAAGCGCTTGGCACCGCCTGGCTAAACACCAAAAAAAACCGGGATCCTTCTGAAGGATCCCGGCTTTTCGATTGATTTTACTCCGCGGCGGGTTCGGCTTTGTCGGCCGGCCCGGCTTTTTTCCGCTCGGTCAGTTTGATTGTCGGTACGGCAACCGTCAGCACGGCTCCCAGCACGATGAAAATCAGCGCGAACAAGTAGACGGAATGCAGAGAAGAGACGAGCGAATTTTTCAAAATCGGAGCAATGGTTTTCAAAAACTCCGCGGGCATCTCCTTCATAGCTTCCGGGCTGAATAGGAACGAATACAGCCCTTGCGGATTCGTATGAATCATTTCCGTAAATTTGGTCGTCAGTTCTTTGGCCTGCTCGGGCAGCTTTTGCAGCACGGGAACAAGCGTGTCCGTCAACTGATTGGTCGATTTATGGTTCATAATCGCCCCGAGGATGGTCATGCCGAACGTTCCGCCGATGGAGCGGAAGAACTGGCTTGAAGAAGTGACGACCCCCAGCTCCGATTTCGGGAACGATTCCTGGAGAACGAGCGTAAGGATCGGCATCACTAGCCCCATGCCAAGGCCGATTACGAGCATAATCAAGGTAGCGGTAAGCTTCGTCGTATCGATGCTCATCGTCGTCAGTAGAAGGAATCCCGCCGCCATCACGATCATGCCGATGCTGATCTGGACTTTCGGCCCGATTTTGTAGACGATCTGCCCGCCGATGATACTGGCAACGATCATGGTAACCATCATCGGGGTCATAATGGTGCCGGACGCCGAGGCGCTGACACCGACAACCCCCTGCATGAAGAGCGGCACGAAAATAATGGCGCCGAACATGCCGATGCTCATCAGGAAGCCGATGCCGTTGAGAATGGTGAACGTACGGTTTTTAAACAATCGCATCGGAAGGATCGCTTCCTCCGTACGGGATTCGATAATAATGAAAGCGGTGATGGCGATAACGGCCAGAACGAACAGGCTGATAATCTGCCAGGACAGCCACGGGTACTCGCTGCCCCCGAAGCTGAGACCGAGCAGGAGACTGACGACCCCGACAATCATGGTGAACATGCCGGCTACGTCGAACTTGACGGGCCCTTGTGTTTTGTGCTTGCTGAGGCCCATGGAAATAAAGATAACGGCGATAATCCCGACGGGCAGATTGATGTAGAACACCCATCTCCAGTTGAGGCCGTCCACGATCCAGCCGCCGATTTGCGGGCCGATCACGGAAGCGAGCCCGTAGAGACCACCAAAAACGCCCTGCCATTTGGCGCGCTCCTTGCCTGTGAACAAGTCCCCGATGATAATCATCGCCATCGGCATCATAATACCGCCGCCGATACCTTGGATGCCGCGGTATACGATAAGCTGGGCCATGCTGTCCGTCGTTCCGCAAAGCGCCGAGCTTACCATGAATATAATAAGTCCCGTCACATAAACGACGCGGCGGCCCAGCAGGTCGGCCAGCTTACCGGCGATCGGCACAACCGCGGTGGAAGTCAGCATGTAGGCGGTAGTCAGCCATGTCATATAACCGAGACCGCCGAGCTCTCCGACGATCCGCGGCATAGCTGTGCCTACGATCGTTCCTTCGAGGGCTCCGAAAAGCATCGCGATAATCAGACCCGCTATCAGCATGCCCCGGTGTTTAGTCATTTCTTGTTGATCTTGCTCCAGTTTAAGTGGTTCTCCCATTGTTTAAACTCCATTTCTCTATGATTTGCAGCATTTTCCGTTTGTGTCATCTTCATTTCCGGCGATATTTTGCAGTTTTTCGGAAATTTTCATCAGCGACTCCAACTCGTCCTGGTCGAGCCGCGAATAATACTGTTTGATAACTTCGAAAGATTTGAGCTTCGCTTCTTTAAGAACGCTCTGCCCGTGTTCCGTAAGGGATACCATGACGACACGGCGGTCGTTCTCATCGTGATGCCGGACGACAAACTTGTTCTGTTCCATCCGGTCGATCATGACGGTAATGGCGCTGGGCTTCACTTCCATCATTTCGGCCAACTGGGTGATTTTACCGGGCCCGGTTTCCGCGATCCAGTTCAGCACGTGAAATTGCGGACCGGTCAGCCCCATTTCTTTAAAATGAGACATCTGAGGCCCGATCCGTCGGTAAAAGGACATCGTGGCCCGCAAAATCCGGGCTACGTAATCTTCATTATCAAGCACGGAAGATAGTCTCCTCCTTTCAAATTCGCAAAATTGTTTTCACTAGTTATTATTTAAACTATATAAATATTAAGCTGTGTATATAAAAAAGTCAATCCTTCTGTTTACAAAAAACGGAGCGCTCTGCCGGAAAAGAAGCAAAACGCTATCCCGATGTGCTACAATGAAAAAAGCAGGTATAGTTGCGGAGGGTGTAGATGAGAACGACGATAAACCAACACAGAAAACCGGTATGGATCGGCTCCCTGCTGGGCCTGCTGACTGCCTGCATCCTAATCGGACAAGCGTATGCTTTTCTCTGGACGGAGCAGCAGAAGGCAAACAGCCGGAACCATCTGTTCTGGGATTCGTATTTAAACGCCATGTATGGCGTCGATAAAAATTGGTCTTCCGTAATTAAACAGTTAAAAGAAGATTCAGACCCGCAGCGCTTGGCCGAAGAAGCCGGTCTTCGCCTGTACAATGCCGATCAGAAGCTGCTCTTCGACGCGGCTGCATCGTCTTCTTCCGATAAGGAAGACCCTGCAGCCGGCCGCATTGACTTGCGAACCGTTAAGGACGGCAACCGGACTCTGGGTTATTATAGCTTGCCCGCCGCGCCATTCCATCATCCGGAGCCGCCGTTTTGGGCCGCCGTTCTGGCGGGCTCCCTGCTCGTCGGAGCTGCAGCCGGCCTCTATCTCAAACGGGGGGACAACCGGCTTCAAGCGGTGCTCGACCGTATCCTTTTCCGTCTTGCCGTTCTTGCGAGGGAAGACGGATCGGAGCCCTCTTTCAGGCGGGGCAAAGAAAACGGCGGCACAGACATAAACGCCAGGACGGCGGGAGCCGATGCCCTGCTTACGGGCATCGAGGACAAGCTGAGGCAGATGGAAACCGTGCGGCCGCGCATGGTCGCCGATCTGACCCAGGAGCTCAGGCGTCCGCTTACGGTGCTCCGCTCCAGCCTGGAGCAGGCGCAGATCGAAGAGAAGAGACTGACGATCGATAAGGCGGCGGCGCTCTTCGAAGAAGTCAGCCGCATGTCGGCGCTCGTGAACGACATGCAGCAGCTCGTGCTCGCCGAATCCGGCCACCTGGAGCTGGAAAAGCAGTGGTTCTCGCTGCGGGCGAGCCTCGATCCGCTGATCGCCCGCCTGGAGGCGGAAGCGCGCGCCTCCGGCATCGAGCTGCGCTACTCGCCGTCCAGGGAGGTCAGCCTTTACGGCGACCGCCACAAGCTGGAGCAGGCGTTCGGCCATCTGCTCGGGAACGCCGTACGGCTGGCTCGTTCGTCGGCCTCCGTATCGGTCACCGTCAACGATCTGGAAGTGACCGTCACCGTCCGAGACGACGGAGCCGGCCTTACACACGACGAGATTCCGCATCTGTTCGAGCGCTTTTACCGGACCGCTTATCCGCCGGCCGCCGCGGCTTCCGAACCGGGGCTCGGCTTCGGGATGGCTCTGGTCAAACAGTATGTGGAGGCCCACAACGGAAGTGTCCGGGTCACAAGCGAAGCGGGTCAGGGAACGTCTTTTACCGTCCGTCTGCCTATATTTACCGGAACTTAACCGGATGGAATAAGGGCTGCGGGCATACCTTCAAATGAGGAGGGACGACGATGAGCTACCTTAAACTGCTGCAAATTTATGAAAATGACGGTATGACGCCTAAACGCGCCACCTCATTCCGATACGATCAAATGCTCGGAACCATCCTGCAAGAAATGAAACCCACGGAAGTGGGAAGTTCCATGGTACTCTGCCGGGTGGACGATTTCCGATCTTTCCAGACAACCCGGGTTCAAGCCATCGACCGGGACGGAGCGGAGTTCCGGGTGCTCACCCGGAACACGATCTACCACTTCGAGGTCGTGGAAAGCCGGAACGTTTCCCCGGCTTCACGCCGCGCGTTATGCGAGACTTCGTGAAGCTTGCACCGCGCGCTGGAAGCCTTGCACGCATGCGGGTGCCCGGTCATGCGATACTGCACCGCGTGAGCGGAAACTTGCGCGCGGTGTGCAAAAACGCCTCTCAGCCGATTTTAACGGGCTGAGAGGCGTTTTTTGTGTCAGGCGCAAATCACTCGGCGGTATTCCGTGCCGCGGCAGGGGCGCTCTTTTCGCTGAAAAAGAGCTTCATCATCGGCGGGGTGACGATGGTGGTCACGAGAACGACCACGACAATGACCGCGAACATTTCTTCGGAAAGCAGCCCGGACTCTTGACCGATGGCGGCAATAATCAAGGCGACTTCGCCGCGGGATACCATGGCTGCGCCGATGGCCAGTGAACTGCGCCACTTGAATCCGGCGAGTCTGGCGCCGATGGCGGAACCGGCCAGCTTCGTCGCGATGGCAAGAAGACTGAGGATCACGATAAGCCCGATCGAAGAGGAGATTCCCTGAAATTGCACGGTAACTCCGATGGACGTGAAGAAAACGGGAACGAAGATGGAGTAGCTGATCGTCTCCACTTTTTCGAACACTTCGTGCTTGTAATTCGTCAGGCTGATGGCGACTCCGGCGATATAAGCGCCGATAATGGCCGCGACTCCGGCATATTCCGCCAAATAGGCGTAACCGAAGCAGATGATAAGAGCGGCGGAGAGTACCGTCTCCGTAACACGCAGGGGAGCGAATTTTTTCAAGATCCAAGGGACCGCCTTCCAGGCGAAAAGAAGAGCAGCCGCGAAGAAAACGACTTTTTTCACGACAATCATGCCTAAATTAACGTCTCCACCCGCCATGCTCATCAGAAAAGCGAGCGCGATAATGACCAGCACATCATCGATGACGGCCGCTCCGAGGATGGTCGTTCCTTCTCTGGACTTCAGCTGGCCCATCTCCTTGAGCGCCTGTACCGAGATGCTGACGCTGGTCGCGGACAGGAGAAGGCCGAGAAACGAAGCTTCCAGCGGAGATTGATTCAGCAGGATGCCGGCGAGATAACCGAGGCCGAACGGGACGATAATGCCGGCGACTCCGACGTAACCGGAGGCTTTGCCTGTACGTTTAAACTCCTCCGTATCGGTTTCGAGGCCCGCGATGAACATCAGCAGAATGACTCCGATTTGACTGATTTCCTGCAGCACATCCGTATTCGACACAAGTCCGAGAAGATTAGGTCCCAGCACAATTCCGATAAGAAGCTTTCCGAGAACCGAAGGCTGACCCAGCCGGACACTGATATCCCCGGCCAGTTTCGATGCGAGCAAAATAATAGCCAGTTGAAAAATTAGCACGTACCGCCTCACACTCCTTGCTTTCTTATTGTAGTCCCGGAATCCGGAAAAGCATGCAAAAAGAGCCCGTTACCAAAACCCGCTATGTAGACATAGCAAGGCCTTGGTGACAGGCTCCTCCGGGGAACTGCAATTTTAAGTTGCTACAATTATACACCGGGAGGGCGGGTGAAAGCAATGGAAACAGGTGGGGATAGACAGACGACGTATCGGTGAGCCATTTTTCGCAAGATGCCTAAGAGCGTGGTATAATTTAGGCAATAAGGTTTAGAAAGGAAGATGTCTTAGTGAAAATATTCAAGGAAGCGATGGGTTGGGCCGGGTCTATCGGCGTTTCGTTTGTCCTCGTCCTGTTTATCGGTATTTTCGTTTTCCAGCCCTACAAAGTTGACGGGCATTCCATGGATCCTACGCTTCAGGACGAGGAGCGCATTTACATCTCCAAGCTGGTGCATACCTTTGCTCAGGAACCGGCATACGGGGACATTGTCGTCATCGACAGCCGGGTGGATCGTCCACGTACGTTTAAGGACAGCTTTATGGAACAGCCGGTCATTCAGCTGATTACAGGAAGCGCGAATGAGAAAACCTTTTACGTCAAAAGAGTGATCGGCAAAGCGGGGGACGTTCTGGAGTTCAAGGATCATCAGGTGTACCGGAACGGTCAAGTGCTTGAGGAGCCGTATATAAAAGAAACGATGGAGTTCGTTTCCGATCATAAGTGGACGGTGCCGGAAGGCCATGTTTTCGTGATGGGAGATAACCGCAACCACAGCGATGACAGCCGGAAGATCGGGTTTATCCCGCTCGATCATGTGATGGGTGTCAAAAAACTGCCTTAACTGTTTGCGAAAGCATCGGAAAAGGTCCGCTTGCGAATGGCGGCTGAGACCGGAAAGGGGGTTATTATGAGAACACCTACGGACGATCAGGCATGGTACAGTTATCCGGGGATGGTGGCCGTCGTGACTTCACGCTATGGAGGCCGGCAAAATGTGATGGCTTCCGGCTGGCACACCTACATAGGCTCCTCTCCCGGCATATACGGGATTTCTTTAAGGAAAGAGACCCATACCTACTCTCTAATTGAAAAAAGCGGCGTGTTCGGGGTTCATTTTCTTCCCGGTTCCCGGTCGGAGCTCATACAGGCGGTGGGAACGTTCAGCGGAAGAGACATGGACAAGTACAAGGAGTTCGGAATTGCTTATGACAACGGACTTGCGGCGGATATTCCTGTTTTGAGGGATGCGTACTATGCCTACGAGTGCAGAGTCATGGAGATCCGGACTTACGGGGACCACGAATGGATCGCCGGAGAAATTCTCCAGCGGTACAAGGACGAGGAATTGTTTTTGGACAACGGCCTGCCTGATCTAGGCAAGCTTCAAATCCCCTTGTATATGGGAAGGTCTACCTACCGTATCGTGCAGGAGAGCACGAAAGAAGCGCAGCATCTGTTCGGATAGACCCGTTCGTGCATAGGAGAACAACAAACCGCCCCGTTTAGCGAGGCGGTTTTATTCTGGTTGCGGTTGTTGCAGGGTCGTAAGGGGCGGTCCGGGTCGTTCGGAAAATACTTAACTGACCGTCTTTTGAAAAAAGCTGATGTAAAAATCCGGTGCGACTTCCAGGTCGCGTTCATGCTTGTAGCCGTTTTTCAAATACAAATTTTTCGCCGGAACGTTGTCCTTTCCCGTCGCTACTTTGAGTAGGGAGACGTGACCCATGTCGGACTCCAGCGTGTTTAAAAGCTGCTGGGCGATTCCTTTTTTGAAATGATCCGGGTGGACGACCATCCGGCAAATCGTGACGGTTTCCTCTTCTGCCGTGCAGGAAACGGCTCCGGCAAGCTGATTGTTTATGAAATAGCCTCTAAATTGTTCGCCGCATGCCTGAAACTCCTCGAAAGTCTCTTTTAACGGCGGAATCTCATAGAAATTAATAAGCTTAGCTTCAATTAAGTAAGATTCCCGTTGTAATTCGTACAGGCTGCGTACGAGTTCGGTGTCGTTGAAATCAATGGTTCGAATAATGCCTTCGTTCAAAGTGGTCACCTCTAATGATCGTTTGGATTCGTCTCTATCATACGGAGGGGGGATTTTAAATTAAAGAGGAGCGTTTCATTATAACCAATCTTTCCGCGGAAGCAAAAAAGAAACCCGCGATACATAGGGAGTTGGGTAGGTATGAAACAAATAAGCCTTGAACCGATTCAAAACTTCTTTCCCCGCTGGTTCAGAAATTTCGGTGTCGCGTTCTGGATTGAGCTTTTGATTGCTCAGCCAATAGCGAGATTTGCCATGAAAAAAATTCACGCTAGACTTTTGCCGGCCATGCAGAAGTATGATTCATAATGACGTTTGGATTAACTGATTTGACATATTTCTTGTATTTAAAGTATGTTAGATGCAACTAATTTAAAGGGTGGTGTCTGTTTGTTAATTGCTCTGTAAAAAGCATTTAGTTTTGTAGGTGACATTTTTGGCAATTGACTATTGCTATTTTTATCGTCCCTAAAATGCTTTACATAGTATGCCTAACAGATGCCTTATCGTGCATAGAAGTGGGTATAGTCTATTGACTGTACTCACTTTTTCTTTGTAGAGCATTTTAAAAAAGGTTTATTGATTTGCTTTACTAAGGTAGGGTGCGATTTATTTGTCGTCGGAATCGTTCTGCTCATAGATCACTTTGACCTCTTTAAACAGATTTAGAATCTGTGCCGATCCGTAGCGTTATGGAAGCGGAGTTGTTCGAAGTCAGCCCGGTTACGACGCCTGCATATCCACAATCAAGTGTCGGTGTTCGCTCGGCGGAGGAAGTCTTCCAGGGACGCCCGAGCCTTTCGCAAGCTGCGGAGCGGATGCCCTTTTCTACCGGCTGCTCCGGGGTCTCAACCTCTTAACTCGGGTCCTCAGACTTTGGTTTTCGAAGTTTTAATTGGAACACCTTGTGTTTGAAAAAGGAAGTCATGTATAGTGGTGTCAAGATAACAAATATATTGGAAAGTGGTGCCACTTTTTGTTGGGAAAAAAAATAAGCGGAATATTGGGGATGGATAGGTACGTTCATATTCCAGAGTTAGACGGGATTCGTGCAATAGCAGTTTTAATGGTGTTTATATATCACGCGTGGGGCAATTCAGGTATACCTGAATTAAATATATTCGGGTGGGACATTACTTTTTTACTCAGTTGGGGGCACCCTGGTGTTAATTTGTTTTATGTTCTTAGTGGTTTCTTATTATTTATACCTTTTGCGAATTATTACTACAACGCAAATAAATGCGTTACACCACCAAGTCTGAAAAAATACTTCATTCGTAGGGCGTTGCGTATACTTCCTGCTTATTATGTTTTTCTGGTTTTAAATATTTTGTTGACAAATAATATTACTATTCTATCAACAGAGGGAGTGAAGAAACTTTTTATCAATATTTTTTTTCTACAAGGTTTTTTTCCGGAACATATGATCAACGGGGTAACATGGACCTTGTCTAATGAAGTTCAATTTTACATTTTACTTCCATTTATAGCTCGTTACTTCATTGGAAGGAGAGCTGTGATTGCATTTCCTAGTACATTAGCTTTAGTGATCATCTACCGGATAGTGTGTTTTTTAATTTATAATCCTAACATTGACTCGATTGATTGGAAATATTATTATCTGACGGAATACAATATTTTAGGATGTTTAGACAACTTTACAATTGGGATGACACTTGCCAGCATATTCTATTATAAAAAGAATGGAAAAAATCACTACATAGATAATCTGATTATTTCAGCAAGATATCTAATTTGGTTGACGCCTTTGTTTTTTGGATTACTATTTTATACATATTATTCTTGGAGATTTAAACAAAACTCGCATTTCAGCTGGTTCTTTTTTTCTTTTGGCTTTGATTTTTTCCTGTATATTTTATTCGCAGTAGTATTCTTATACGTGTTATTCGAGAAAAATGTATTAACCTCTATTCTCAGCAATACGTACTTAAGAATAGTAGGGATAATCGGTTATAGTATTTATATCTGGCACCTTCCTTTAATGGATAGTTTGAATAAGACTAATTTTATTAACAGTGCGGAAGGTTGGGAAAAATTTTATCGTTTGATACCATTTTCATTATTTGTGATTCTACCATTTTCATTTTTTATGTTCATTTTAGTAGAAAAATATTTCATGGATTTATCATCTTCATTAACTAAAAAACATGAAGACGGGATTGCTTTAGCAGACCCTAAAAATAAGATTACTTTTTAGAAATGATTGTGTTTCGTTCTCGTTTGCATTCTGTCCATTGTATACCCCCGTGCCTAATGGCCGGGGGCTTTTTATTATTCAAGGGAACCTTCTGTGCCGCTCAAAGGCACGAACAAAAAAGCAATAATGTAAATGTATATCAGCTGAAATATGACCAGGCTTCCACGTTCGCCGTCGTCCGGCTTGGGGTTTTTCTTTTTCATACCGTTCCACCCATCATAAAATTACATATATTGTAATTTGTATGAACCAATAGGTACAGTATCGCTTATAGGAGTGAGCGAAAATCTGCTCACTACCGCTTACCTGCATCGGTGTCAATCCATTCATACAAGTCATCCATATAACAATTGAGGACTATTGCTGCTTCCCTGGTTTTAACCAAAGATAAGCGTTTCTCACCACGGACGACTTTAGAAATGAAGGAATCTGAAAGATTTAATCGTTGGGCTAATTGTGCTTGTGTCATACCTTTACTGTTTAGGAGTTCGGGTAAGCGGCTTCTCCCAACACGGAGCGCCAAGTCTATACCTCCTTACGCGGATAATCTCATGATGTTGGATAAATTGTATCACGCGTAATTTTCCAGGTAAATGACCGGCTAATATAGGCGATTATTTCATAGAAGGAACAGCAAAATTTTATATGAACAAAAAGGAAAATCAAAACAAAAACGAAGTGATTTGCCACCTTTTTTGCCACCTTTAGAGGATTTTGAAAAAAATATAAAATGAAGAATGAGTGAAGCCCTTGATATATAAGGGTTTATAAATAAAAATCGGCCCCCGTATCACTACGAGGGCCTTTCATGGGAGAGGAGAAACCGGACGAAGAGCTTATGGGGAAACGTAAGTCTTCTCCGCGGTTGTCTACGACACTTTTGATGTCGATAATTCAATCATATCCGAAAAAAAGACAGGCTATACACGGACAGGAAATTTTTTTCAAAGCCTTTTTGTGCAACGAACAAAGATTGTGGTACGATAACAGAAAACCGACAAGAACATTACAGTGGGGAATTCAGCGTATGAGAGTGATTTCTGGAAGTGCCCGGGGCCGTTCTTTAAAGGCCGTACCCGGGATGAGCACGCGTCCGACGACCGACAAGGTCAAGGAGGCGATCTTTTCGATGATCGGGCCTTACTTTGACGGGGGTACGGGACTTGATCTGTTCGCCGGAACCGGCGGCCTCGGGATAGAGGCTTTGAGCCGGGGGCTGGACACGTGCATATTTATCGACCTGGAGAAAAAAAGTCTGGATACCGTGCGCCACAATCTGGAGGTTACCGGATTGACGGATCGTGCGGAAATATACCGCAATGATGCGGGACGGGCACTGAAAGCTCTGGAAAAACGGGGTAAGCAGTTCGGGCTTGTATTCCTGGACCCGCCTTACCGGTTTAAAATTACCGGAGAACTTATGCAAAAGATGAAGGGATTGGGACTGCTCGAGCAGGGGGCGACGATCGTGGTGGAACATGACGCCGCGGATAAGCTTCCTGAGGTTTTCGAGGGTTTTGTCATGCAGCGGCGTGCCGATTACGGGGATACGGCTGTGACCTTGTATACCTTTGAAGACACCGGGCTGAACTGAAACCGAACATGAAGAAGGAGCTGACACAGCTGTGCATCAGGAAAAACCACGATTGAAAATAGCGGTTTATCCGGGAAGCTTCGATCCCGTGACGAACGGCCATTTGGACATTATCCGCCGGGCGGCGAAAGTTTTTGATAAATTAATCGTAGCCGTCCTGAATAACACGTCGAAAAATCCTTTGTTTTCATTGGAAGAACGCATTGAGCTTCTAACGAAAGTAACGAGGGACATTCCGAACGTCGAGGTGGACGGGTTCCGGGATCTTCTGATCAACTACATGGAGTCCAAAGATGTACATATTATTGTCCGGGGGCTTCGTGCGGTCTCCGATTTCGAATACGAGCTGCAGTTGTCGACGATGAACAACAAATTAAATGAAGAAGTCGAAACGTTCTTTATGACCTCTTCGCCGCAGTATTCTTTCCTCAGCTCCAGTATCGTAAAAGAAATTGCCCGTTTTCACGGTCCGGTTTCCCATTTCGTTCCGCGGGAAGTGGAAGAAGAGCTGAAATTGAAATTTGCCGCAAACACACGGCAACCGTAGGTCAAGGAAGGCTGCCGGGCGCAGGCTTCCTCCTTCTTTTAAGGGCCTGTCAGGCTTTAGGGCCCGAATGGAGTCTTCGCTGCGCAAATGCATGCAGTGCATAGGACAGAACGCAGCCAGCAGCCAGCATGAGCAGAAGAAAGCCAAGCTGCGCGAAGGCAGGCATCCAAACGCTCAAGGAAGAAAACAAAGACCCTTCTCCTGTCCTGGCTATAGGGGGTAGAGTTCCCGAGACTTCGAGCGTTTGCCGTCCGGAAGGCACAGATGGAAACAACCCGCTTGTGAAACACCATAGCAGGAGAACAAGCAGGTACGAAAAGCAGGCATGAAGCAGGCGCGCCATCAGAAAAGGGAGATACCGCAGACCGGCGCCGTAGGCGGCGCTCAGGGCCTGTGCGTGGGAAGATAACCCGCCGAACCCGAGAAAAGCTGCGATTAAGGCGAGTTTGATGCCCTGTGGCAGCGCCTGTTCTCCAGCCGCGGCATGAGCGCCCAAGTGGAGCTCGAACAAGCCGGAAGCCAGATGATGCAGCAGGTCCGGCCCTACGGGCAGTCCGAGGAGCCCGCCGGCGGCTTGGAGCATATCCGGCATTGTCAGCATGTGAATGATGACGGAGAAAATCATAATATAGCCGCCGATGACCATCAGCGACTGCACCGAAGCCGTGACGGCCTCGCCGAGCAGCTGGCCGAACGCGCGGCCGTCCTCGCTGCGGGCGCGGGCCAGGCTGCCTGCGGCCTGCCGCCACAGGGGAGCGCCGGAGGCACCGCTTCCCGCCCCGCGGCGCTTCACGGGTGGCGCCTCGCCGCCGGGCGCAGGCGCGTCCGCCCGCACGGCACGCCCCCGCGAGTCGCCCGGGCCCGCGTGCGTGCGCGGCGGCTCCGCGGCGGACCCGCCGGCGGCTCCCCCCGAATCCCCGGCTCCGTCCGTGGATTCGGGCTGTCCCGGCGCAGGGGCGCTCGCCGGCTTCTTCTGCGAAGGCAGCACGAAGCCGAGCAGCAGCGCGCCGCCGTAATGCACGCCGGCCAGCAGAAGCCCCAGGCGCGGGCTGTGCAGGAACCCGGTGCCGATCACGGTGACGATCAGCACCGGGCTTGCCAGATGCGACAGCGCCAGCAGGCGCTCGCCTTCGCCGCGCGTAAGCAGCTTCCGGCCGCGGAGCTTGGCCGTGAAGAGGGCGCCGCTCGGAAATCCGCCCAGGGCTCCCGCGGCGAGCGCCAGACCGCCCGTGCCCGGCAGGCGGAGCAGGAGCCGCGCGAGCGGCTCCAGCAGGGTGCCGAGGGCGTGGACGACACCGAAACCGAGCAGCAGCTCGGTAAGAATCATAAACGGCAGCAGCGCCGGGAATACGATGTTCCACCAGATCGTGATGCCCTCCAGGGATGCCTGGAGCGCCTTGTCCGGAAAAGCGATAATCGACGCGACCAGGGCGGCCGCAAGACTGCCGAGCAGAAGCGTGGTACGATACCCGCCGCCGCGGTGCGTTAGGGATTTCGGCATGTAAACACCTCGATTCGTTTGCTACATGTGTACGCCGGACCGAAGATGTTTAGACCAAGCCCGCCCCGCATACACTAACAAACATCCATTCTCCGATTTTCGGAAACGGAACGGGAGGGAACCCTTGAAATGAACGACAAAGATCATGAAAACCAGCGTTACAACGACGAACAGGAACAAGAAGAACGCAAGCGGGAAACCGGCTTCGAGAACGGGGACAATGTCCGGGAGAGGCCCGTCATCCGCCGGGCGCATCCGCAGAGGCGCTCCAGGCGTTTTTTTACGTCGCTTCTTGTCGGCTTTCTCTGTTTTGTTATCCTGTTTTACGTTCCTCTGCCTTTTTTTATTTATATGCCCGGTACGGCTGAAGCCGTTCACCCGATGGTCAGCGTCCCCAAGAGCGACAATACCGATGAGAAAGGCTCGCTTATGCTCGTTACGGTCCGGGTGGCCAATGCGAACGTAGTGACGTATCTGTGGTCCTTGGCCAACAAATACGACGAACTTCAGCTCAAGAAAGATGTCCTCCGGGGGATGTCCGAGAAAGATTACAGCCAGCAGCAGCAGTTCGTCATGCTGACTTCCCAAAGCGACGCGATCCAGACCGCTTACAAGAAGGCGGGCGTTCCTTTCCATATAAAAGGAGAGGGAGTCATGGTCACGGGCCTCTCGCCGGGTCTTCCCGCGGAGAAAGTGATGCAGGCCGGAGACAAGGTCACCAAAGCGGACGAGAAGGAGATCCAAACTTCTCAGGATCTTTTCGCCTTTCTGGAAAACAAAAAAGAAGGAGACACCGTTACGCTGACCTTCATCCGCGGAAATAAAGAGATGACGGCGCCGCTCACGCTGGCCAAGCTGCCGCCCGATAAAGACACGGGCAAGAGCCGCGTGGGAATCGGGATTACGATGGCCGAAATGCAAAGTGTCCAGGCGGACGATCCCTCCAAGCAGGTTACCATTAAAGCGGGCGAAATAGGCGGACCGTCGGCAGGTCTGATGTTTTCCCTGGAGATTTACAACCAGCTGCTTCCCGAGGACATCACGAAGGGGCACAAAATCGCGGGAACCGGAACGATCGACACGGACGGCAAAGTAGGCGTTATCGGCGGTATCAAGCATAAAATCATCGCGGCCGACCGCGAAGGAGCCGAGATCTTTTTTGCTCCCCAGGATCTCAAAACAGACAAAGGTACGATCTACAATTACACGGATGCTTTGGCCCGCGCCAAGGAAATCGGAACGAAGATGAAGATCGTTCCCGTCGCGACGATGGACGACGCCCTAAAGTATTTGGCGGAGCTTCCTCCGAAATGATTGACAAACCGGAAGAATAATAGCTATAATTATCTTTGTTTGTTTGAGGTGATAAAAACATGTGGATTCAACTTAAAGACATCATGGCCAAAGGACAGCCTGTTGCCATCCGCGAATCGCTTAACAGTGAAGCGCTGCTGAAAGGCCGCAAGGATATTTTGTCCGCAGGACCGATCGTTACGGATCTGGAGGCGAAAGCGGCGTCCGACGTCGTGGAAGTAACCGGCCGTGTTTCCGTCGAGCTTGAGTTTGGCTGTTCCCGTTGTTTGACTCCGTTCAAGCAGACGTTGAACATTCCCTTTCGGGAAATTTTTACTTCGAAACCGGAAGTGGAAGCGCAGGCTTCCGAGGATGAGGAAGAGATCGTCCATCTGGTTCGCGAAGATAAAGTGGAATTGAACCCTTACATTGAAGAGAATATACAGCTTGAGCTGCCGCTGGCGCCGGTTTGCCGGGAAGACTGCAAAGGGCTTTGTCCCGGATGCGGAACGAACCGCAACGAACGCGACTGCGGCTGCAAGAACGAACGGATCGATCCGAGACTGGCCGGTCTGGCTGATTTTTTCAACTCGTAGGGATATGGGGATTACGTTAAGGAGGTGGAATTCATGGCAGTACCGTTCAGAAAAACATCCAAAACCCGCCGCGACAAGCGCCGTACCCACTTCAAATTGGAAGTTCCGGGCATGGTTAAGTGCGAGCAGTGCGGAGAACTGAAGCTTTCTCACCGCGTTTGCAAAAACTGCGGCACATACAAAGGCAGAGAAATCGTACAAGCTTAATTTACGTTAAGCTGACAAATAGTACTTCATCTTAGGTGAGGTGCTATTTTTTTTGTCCAAAAGCTGTGAGCGGATAAGGTAAAAGGAGGAGCGGGGCGGATTTATCCGCAAGGCTTCCCTTTTGCACGCAAATTATATATACTACTTTTAGTACTAGGTAATAAGAGGAGGCCATATTACCGGCCGTCTCCACAAGCAGGGTGGTGCTTGTCATCGAACGTCTTCCGAAACGCACTCGTCAGCAGCAGCTGCTGCAGGCAATTGAAGATAATCCGTTTCTGACGGATGAAGAATTAATGCGTAAGTTTCAGGTTAGCATTCAAACCGTTCGACTGGACCGTCTCGAGCTGGGGATACCCGAGCTGCGCGAACGGATCAAGCATATGGCGGAACGTTCCTACGACCAGGTGCGTTCCCTGCCCATTGATGAAGTGATCGGGGATATCATCGATCTCCAGCTCGACAAGAGCGGCATTTCCATGTTCGAACTGACCGAAGACCATGTTTTTTCCCGTACGAAAATCGCGCGCGGGCATCATATTTTCGCCCAAGCCAATTCACTCGCCGTTGCGGTCATCAACGATCCGATCGCGCTAACCGCTTCGGCCGACATCCGGTTTATCCGCTCTGCCATGCTTGGCGAGAAATGTATCGCGAAAGCGTACGTCAAGTCCCTGTCGAAGGGGAAGGCCAAGGTGAATGTGCAGACGTTTATCGGAGACGAAGTTGTTTTCGAAGGCAGCTTCGTCATCTTTCACTCCAAGAAAGAACAACTACGAACAGAAGGTGGGCAAGCCAATGCGGATCGCAATTGACGCAATGGGCGGCGACCACGCCCCGGCAATCGTCGTGGAAGGGGCTCTGGCGGCAGCCAAGGAATGGACCGATGTCGAGCTTCTGCTCGTCGGCGATTCGGCCAAGATCGAGGCGCTGCTTACGGAGCGCCCCTCGAATCTGCGTGTCATCCACGCCTCCGAGATCATCGAAGCCGAAGACGAGCCCGTCCGGGCCGTCCGCCGCAAGAAAGACGCCTCGATGGTCGTCGCGGGCCGGCTGGTCAAGGAAGGCGAAGCCGACGCGATGATTTCGGCAGGCAACACCGGCGCCCTTATGACGACGGGGCTTCTCGTCGTCGGCCGGGTACCCGGCATTGAACGCCCGGCTGTCGCGCCGATGATCCCGACGCTGGACGGCAGAGGTGTTCTCGCGCTTGATCTGGGAGCGAACATGGACTCCAGTCCGGAAAATCTGCTCCAATACGCCATCATGGGCAGCATATACAGAAGCAAGGTTCACGGTATGGATCGTCCCCGCGTAGGTCTGTTGAATATCGGCACGGAGGCGAAGAAGGGGAACGAGCTGACGAAAGCGGCGTATCAGCTGCTGGAACAAGCTCCCATTCATTTCGTGGGCAACGTCGAGTCCCGCGACATTCTCCACGCTGAATACGACGTTATCGTGTGCGACGGATTTGCCGGCAACATTATGCTGAAAACGCTGGAGGGAGCGGCCTCGGCCATTTTCTCCGCTTTGAAGACCGAGTTTACCCGTACGACGATGACCAAACTGGCCGCGGCCGTACTGAAACCGGGATTGTCCGCTTTCAAGGGGAAGCTCGATTATACGGAGCACGGAGCGGCTCCACTGCTCGGATTAAGCGGCCTCGTGCTGAAAAGCCACGGCTCGTCCGATGCGAAGGCGATCAAGAACGCCGTGCGTCAGGCAAGAACGGCGCTGCAGAATGATCTGGTCGGCGCAATCGCTACGGAAATCAAGAACGGGAAGTGAGTGGTCCTAATGAATGGCATTCCTGTGGGCATTCTGGGCACGGGTAAATATGTGCCTGATCGGGTTTTAACGAATCAGGAACTGGAGTCTATGGTGGAGACGAACGATGAATGGATCGTGACGCGCACCGGGATCCGGGAACGGAGAATGGCGGCTCCCGAGCAGGCAACCTCCGATTTGGCGCTTGAGGCTTCACGCATTGCGCTTGAAAATGCGGGAATTACGGCGGATCAGCTGGATTTGATCATTGTGGCTACCGTTACGCCGGATATGGCGTTTCCGTCGGCTTCGTGCATTCTGCAGGAGAAGCTGGGCGCCAAGAACGCGGCGGCCTTCGATTTGGCCGCAGCCTGCGCGGGCTTTATCTATGGCTTGGCCAATGCGTCCAATTTTATCGCGAACGGTATTTACAAGTATGCCCTGGTCATAGGAGCGGATACCTTGTCGCGGATCACGGATTACACGGACCGCAACACGTGCATTCTGTTCGGCGACGGAGCCGGTGCGGTCGTGATCGGCGCGGTGCCGGAAGGACGCGGCTTCAAGTCCTTTGAACTCGGTGCGGACGGTTCCGGTGCGGAGCTTCTTAAGATCGCCGGCGGCGGTTCCCGCTATCCGGCATCCCCCGAAAGCCTCGACCAGCGCCTTCACTACATCTATATGGCAGGCAGCGAAGTGTTCAAATTCGCGGTCCGCATCATGGGATCGGCCGCGGAAGAAGCGCTTCGCAAAGCGGGACTTCATAAAAACGATATCGATCTTCTGATTCCGCATCAGGCGAACATCCGGATTATCCAATCCGCGCTCAACCGTCTGGAGCTGACCGAGGACAAATGCATGATCAACCTGGACCGCTACGGCAACATGTCGGCCGCTTCCATTCCGGTAGCGCTGGCGGAAGCTGCCGAACAGGGCCGTCTTAAAGAAGGCGACACGACAGTGCTGGTCGGCTTCGGCGGCGGTCTGACTTGGGGAGCGTCCGTGCTGATCTGGTAAAAAAGTGGAAGGGGAATACTGACGTTTATGGGCAAGATAGCTTTTGTATTTCCGGGACAGGGAGCCCAGTCGGTCGGCATGGGGAAGGATGCTTATGACGCTCATGAAGGAGCGAAACGCGTCTTCGACGAGGCCGACAAGGCACTAGGCTACTCCTTATCCTCTCTCGTATTCGAGGGACCCGAGGATGAACTGAAAATTACGTATCATACACAACCCGCTCTGCTTACCGCGAGTGTGGCTTATCTGGAAGTGTTCCGCCAAAAAGGCATCGTGCCGGACTTTACGGCCGGGCACAGCCTGGGCGAATATTCCGCGCTGGTAGCCTCCGGCGTGCTCGGCTTCGAGGATGCCGTGCGCACCGTGCGCGCGCGCGGCGAGTTTATGGAACAGGCCGTGCCGGGCGGGCTCGGCGCGATGGCTGCCGTACTGGGAGCCGAGCGCGGCGCGCTGGACGAGCTTTGCCGCTCCGTCAGCGCTGAAACCGGCGCGGTCGAGCTGGCCAATATCAACTGCCCGGGCCAGATCGTCGTTTCCGGCACCCGCGAAGGCGTGCAGGCGGTCGTGGACCGCGCCAAGGAAATCGGCGCGAAACGGGCGATTCCGCTCGAAGTGAGCGGGCCGTTCCACTCCTCGCTGATGAAACCGGCGTCGGAGAAGCTGGCGGACGTGCTTGCGGGCCTCAGCCTGCAGGAAGCTGCCGTGCCCGTCGTGGCCAACGTTACGGCGCGTCCGGTCACTTCGCCGGATGAAATCCGCGACCTTCTGGTCCGCCAGGTGTATTCTCCGGTGCTGTGGGAAGACACTGTCGCGTGGCTGATCGAGCAGGGTGTCGACACCTTCGTCGAGATCGGTTCGGGGACGGTGCTCGCCGGTCTGATCAAGAAAGTCAGCCGGAGCGTGAAAGTCGTTTCCGTCAACAACCTGGAAGCGGCGCTTCAGGCCGAGATTTAAGCGTCACACAAATTCATGATGTAGTGGGAGGACAAGCCATGCTGAGTGGTAAAGCGGCGCTCGTTACCGGAGCTTCCCGCGGAATCGGCCGCGCCATTGCCCTGGAACTTGCCGCAAGCGGGGCCGATGTGGCAGTCAACTATGCAGGCAGCGAACAGGCTGCGGAAGAAGTCGTTAAAGAGATCGAGGCGATGGGAAGACGCGCGGTTAAGCTCCGCGGCGATGTAAGCAAATCCCAGGAAGCCGAAGATCTTGTCAAGCAGACGATTGAAGCCTTGGGCAGTCTGGACATACTGGTGAATAATGCCGGAATTACCCGGGATAATCTCATTATGCGGATGAAAGAGGAAGACTTTGACATCGTCATCGCGACCAATCTCAAAGGCGTTTTCAACTGCACCAAAGCGGCGACCCGCCCCATGATGAAACAGCGTTCGGGCCGCATTATCAATATCTCGTCCGTCGTGGGCGTGCTCGGCAACCCCGGGCAGGCCAATTACGTGGCGGCGAAAGCGGGCGTCATCGGTCTCACGAAGGCGTCCGCCAAGGAGCTTGCGTCCCGTGGGATTACCGTTAATGCGGTAGCGCCGGGCTTCATCTCCACCGATATGACCGACCAGCTGCCGGAGGAGCAGAAGGCATCCCTTCTGCAGCAAATTCCGCTCGGCAAGCTCGGCAAGCCGGAAGATATCGCGAAAATCGTCCGTTTCCTCGCTTCGGACGAAGGTTCCTACATGACCGGCCAGACGCTTCACGTCGACGGCGGCATGTACATGTAAGACGCCCTACGGGGCCCGTGCCGCAGTCGGCGGTTGTCCCGCTTAGACAAGTATGGCATTTTGATTCGTATTCTCGTATAATACCAAGGAGGAGGTGAGCCGGATGTCCGACGTACTAGATCGCGTAAAGAAAATTATCATCGACCGTTTAGGGGTAGAAGAAACTGAAGTTACCCTTGAAGCGTCTTTCAAAGAAGATTTAGGTGCTGATTCTCTCGATGTTGTAGAATTGGTTATGGAACTTGAAGATGAATTTGATCTGGAGATTTCCGACGAAGATGCTGAGAAGATTACGACTGTGGGAGAAGTAGTGAATTACATAAAATCTCATACGTAAAAATCTTTGGAGTCCCGTTCTAAAAAGAGTCCCGTTCTCATAAAGGCGGGACTTCTCCTCATTTTCTGAACGTAGAAAAAGCGAGAGAAAACACCCTTAATTCAGAGGTGGTACACGTGAATAGAGTTGTTATTACAGGACTTGGAGTTATGAGCTCCCTGGGTCAAGAAGTGGATACTTTCTGGGGCAATCTGCTTGCGGGCAAATCCGGTGTCAGCGCTATCGAAAGCTTCGACGTAAGCGAGTATCCGACGCGCATCGCCGCATCCGTTAAAGATTTCAACCCCGAAGATTATATAGATAAACGTGAAGCAAGAAGAATGGACCGCTTCGTGCAGTTTGCGGTTGCGGCCAGCATCAACGCCTTGAAGAGCTCCGGCTTGAACATACAGGAAGATACGGATCCCGAGCGGGTCGGCGTTTATGTCGGTTCCGGAATCGGCGGCCTGTCGACTTGGGAAGAACAGCATAAGATTCTGCTTGAAAAAGGACCGAAGAGGGTCAGCCCGTTCTTCATTCCGATGATGATCGCGAATATGGCTTCAGGCCAAATCTCGATGATTACCGGAGCGAAGGGTCCGAACAGCACGGCGGTTACCGCTTGCGCGACAGGAACGCACTCCATCGGAGATTCGTTCAAACTCATTCAGCGCGGAGACGCCGATGTGATGATTTGCGGCGGAGCCGAAGCGACCATCAGCCCGACGGGCGTTGCCGGCTTCTGCGCGCTCCGTGCGATGTCTACCCGCAACGACGAGCCTGAGAAGGCGAGCCGTCCTTTCGATACGGGCCGTGACGGCTTCGTGATGGGCGAGGGTGCGGGTGTCCTCGTACTGGAGTCGCTTGAGCATGCTCAGAAACGCGGCGCCCACATCTACGCCGAAGTCATCGGCTACGGAATGAGCGGTGACGCGCATCATATGACGGAGCCCGATCCGGACGGAGCGGCCCGCTGCATGGTCAAAGCGATCAAGGACGCAGGCATTGCGCCGGAAGAGATCGACTACATCAATGCGCATGGTACGAGTACGCCGGTCGGGGACAAGTCCGAAACAACGGCCATCAAGAAAGCGCTGGGTGAGCATGCTTACAAAGTCGCTGTCAGCTCGACGAAATCCATGACCGGTCATCTTCTTGGTGCAGCCGGCGGCGTTGAAGCCGTTATTTGCGGGCTTACGCTCGAAAACGGTATCATTCCGCCGACGATTAACCTGGACGACCAGGATCCGGAATGCGACCTGGATTACGTGCCGAACATTCCCCGCAAGAGCGACGTTCAGGTGGCCATGTCCAACTCCTTCGGGTTCGGCGGACATAACGCAACGATTATTTTGAAAAAATATCAAGCCTAACAACCGGCCGGTGGTGAGAACATGAACCGAGACGTCAATCAGCTTCTAGCCGACATGGAGATCCGCTTTCAAGACCTCGATTTGCTTAGGCAGGCTTTTACGCACTCTTCCTATGTGAATGAACACCGGATGGCGAATTACCAGGACAATGAACGTCTTGAGTTTTTGGGTGATGCCGTTTTGGAACTAACGGTGTCGGAATACTTGTATTTCAAGTATCCGCACCGCACAGAGGGAGAGCTGACGAAGCTTCGGGCGTCGATCGTTTGTGAACCTTCGCTAGTCAACTTTGCGGAGAAGCTCAATTTCGGGAGTTACGTACAGCTCGGCAAAGGCGAGGAAATGACGGGAGGCCGTTCGCGTCCCGCGCTTCTCGCCGATGTTTTCGAGTCTTTTATCGGAGCGCTGTACCTGGACCAGGGGCTTGAAGCGGTTAAGCTCTTTTTGCAGCAGCATGTGTTTCCCTATGTATCAGCGGAGGGCAAGCTGCTCGTGATCGATTATAAGACGCAGCTGCAGGAGCATACCCAGCACCACAATATGGGGGCGCTCGAATACCGTATCGTGGAAGAGCGAGGTCCGGCTCACGAGAGAGAGTTTGTGGCTGAGGTCTATATGGATGCCAAACAGCTCGGCAAAGGGGCCGGACGTTCCAAGAAAGAAGCGGAACAGCAGGCGGCTTCCCAAGCATTGACGAAGCTGAATGTGCCCATGGAGCGTTAGAAGCGAAGCAAGATGGCCTGGCGCGGCGGAGTATCGTCTCCGAGCGCGCCGTCCTATAAAGCAGAGAAAGAGCAGCCCAGGAGCTGCTCTTTTCTTTTGCGCTCTATTTTGAACGCGGGATATGGTACAATAGAGGCTGGGTTAGGGCCGGGCCTCGCCCTTCTACAAGGGGATAAATCCCCCGGTTTGATAAAAAAACGCCAAGAGATCGGATACCGGACAGGCTGTCAGAGGGGCCGGTAAAGCCGAGCGGCTTCGGGGTGCCTTCCCCGGCCGTAAGCTTAGACATTTAGGAGAGCTGTGAACGCAGCCCGCCAATCCTTACACAGCGGCTTTTCTTGCGAAAAGCTGAGCATGCTTATGAAGTAACTTTTCCTGCGAAAAGTTTAGTGACGCTTACGAAGTAACTTTGCTACCCGCAAAGTTTAGTAGTCCTTACGAAGTAACTTTTCTTACGAAAAGTTTTGAGGTGAAAAGAATCTATGTTTTTGAAGCGGATTGAATTATCCGGGTTTAAATCGTTCGCGGACCGCACGGAGCTGGAGTTTGTCAAAGGAATCACGGCTGTAGTCGGTCCGAACGGCAGTGGGAAGAGCAACATTTCAGACGGCATCCGCTGGGTGCTCGGGGAAACGAGCGCGAAGAGTTTGCGCGGCGGCAAGATGGAAGATGTTATTTTTGCCGGCAGCGACGCGCGCAGAGCCGTTAATTTCGGCGAAGTATCGCTCACGCTCGACAATACGTCCCAGTCGCTGCCTCTCGATTACAACGAGGTGACGGTCAGCCGGCGTGTGCACCGGAGCGGAGACAGCGAGTATTTTATAAACAAGCAGTCCTGCAGGCTGAAAGACATTACCGAACTGTTTATGGATACCGGAATCGGCAAAGAGGCGTATTCGATTATCGGCCAAGGCCGGATCGAAGAAATTTTGAGCAATAAATCGGAAGAGCGCCGCAGTATTTTTGAGGAAGCATCCGGAATCGTCAAATATAAATCGCGCAAGAAGGAATCGGAGAAGAAACTCCAGGAAACCGAGCAGAACCTTCTGCGCATTCATGACCTCGTCACGGAGCTGGA
Source organism: Paenibacillus sp. JNUCC 35 (assembly GCF_058269095.1). NCBI lineage: Bacteria > Bacillati > Bacillota > Bacilli > Caryophanales > Paenibacillaceae > Paenibacillus > Paenibacillus sp. JNUCC 35. The sequence goes on from NZ_CM177771.1 coordinate 2,177,861, forward strand.
AGATCAGATCAATCCCTTGCGGGAACAGGCCGAGAAAGCGATCCGCTACAAAGAGCTGAAGGAAGAACTGAAGCACAGCGAAATTGCCGTATACGTTCACCAGATCGATCAGATCTATGTCTCCTGGTCGGAGACAAACGAGAAGCTTACCGCTTTGAAAAAGGAGCAGCTCAGCTTATCCACGTTTGTCAGCCAGCACGATGCCCAATTGGAGAAACACCGCTGGGAAACGAAACGGCTGGAGGAAGAACTGGAGAAGCTTCAGGAGACCCTGCTGCAAATCTCCGAGGATTTCGAAAAATGCGAAGGCCACGGCGAGGTGCTCAAGGAACGGAAGAAAAATTTCGCTTCCAACGAACAGCAGCTGGAGCAGACCATCGTTCTTCAGGAAACGAGATTTTCGGAGAAAGAAGCGGAGCTGGCCGGGCACCGTGAGAAAATCGTACATATCGGCGCGCAGCTGTTCGAGTATCAAGCCAAGTTGTCCGAAGAGGAGAATCGTCTCCAGGGGGTCAGCGGCGGCTTGAATTCGGGCGTGGAGGATCAGCTGAAATCCGAGCTTCTCGATAAAATGAATGCGATGGCGCAGTGCCGCAACGAAATCCGTTATGCGGAGCAGCAGCTCGAATCGTTGGCACGGCGGCTTCAAAAGCTGGAAGAAGAAGGGCAGAAGAGGACCGCTTTGCAGTCCGATATCGCCGCCCGCAAGAAGCAGCTTGAAACAAAACTGGAGCAGACCCGTAAAGAAGTCGAGAAGATCCGCTCCGCTTATCTCGATTTGAGCGAAAGTCTCAAGAAGAAGCAGACTCTGCTGGAAGAATCGTCCGGCATGCTGCGCAAATGGGAGCAGCGGATCGACGCGCTCACATCCAGACGCGACACAATGAAAGAAATGCAGAACGATTACGACGGCTTTATGCACGGCGTTAAGGAAGTGTTAAAAGCCAAGAACCGTTCCGACGGGCTCAAAGGGATTCACGGGGCCGTTGCGGAGCTTGTCAGCGTGCCGGCGGAAATCGAGCTGGCCGTGGAAACGGCTCTCGGCGGAGCCTTGCAGAATATCGTCGTGGCGACGGAAGCTTACGGCCGCGAAGCGATCGCTTTCCTGAAGCGCCGGCAGATGGGGCGCGCGACGTTTCTGCCCATGGATGTCATCAAGGGACGTTCGATCGGTGAAAGTGAACGCGGTGCGCTGACGTCTTCGAACGGGTTCGTGGGCATCGGGGTTGACTTGATTAAATTCGACCCGCAGTATCACAATATTTTTTCCAGTTTGCTGGGTACGGTTATTATTGCGGAAACGCTGGAAGATGCGAACCGGATTGCCGCCAAAGCGCACTACCGGTACCGTGTCGTTACGCTTGAAGGAGATATCGTTAACCCGGGTGGTTCCATGACGGGCGGGAGTCTTCAGAAAAAAAGCTCCAACCTGCTCGGCCGCCAGCGGCAGATCGAGGAGCTTGACGGCGAGATCGAAGCTTCGGAGACGCAGCTTCAGCAGCTCAAGACGAGGGCTTCCCAGGCCCGCAAAGAGATTGTCGAAGACAACGCGAATCTGGAAGAACTGCGGGGGCGCGGTGAGCAGAAGCGGATCGAAGAACAGCAAATCCGTGCGGATCTGGCTCCGCTTGAAGCGGAAGTGCGCCGCATGGAGGAGCAGCTGACGCTGGAGCGCGACGACCGTTCGACGCTGCTTGAGGAACGCGGCCAGCAGGAGCGCAGCATCGAAGAAAACCGCCGGCAGCTCGAAGAGCTGCAGCAGGAAGAGGAGGCGCTCCAGCAGGCCATCCGGGACGCCGAGTCTTCGCGCAAAGCGAACGAATCGGCGAAGGAGGAACTGCAGAACCAGCTGACGGATCTCAAGGTTCGCGTCGCTTCCGCTTCGCAGGAGAAGCAGTCGCTGCAGGATCAGCAGCGGAGGCTCCAGCAGGATCTCGCGGAAGCGAAGCAGGAGCTGGAGATGAATCGCCGCCAGCTATGGCAGCTTCGCGCGGAGATGGAATTCCATGCGGAAGAAAGCGTCAAGCAGGTGGAACTGCTCAATACGCTGAAACTCCGCAAGCAGAAATGCACGGAGGACATCGAATTCAAGCGTTCCGAACGCGCGGGGTGGATGGACAAGCTCCAGCAGGCCGAGAACGAAACCCGCGAACAGCGTACGCAGCTCAAGCAGGTGGAGGAGCAGTGCCTGCAGCACGAGGTGCGTGTGAACCGGCTGGACGTGGAGCTCGAGAACCTGCTCAAAAAGCTTGGCGAAGAGTACGAAATGAGCTACGAACTCGCCAAAGAACGCTACCCGGTGCCGGAAGATATCACCGGCGCACAGAACAAGGTTCGCGATCTGAAGCGCTCCATCTCTTCGCTGGGCGATGTCAACCTTGGCGCGATCGAGGAATACGCCCGCGTGTCCGAGCGTTACGATTTCCTTTCCGTCCAGAAGGACGATCTGGTGGAGGCGAAAACAACGCTCTACACCGTGATCCGGGAGATGGACCAGGAAATGTCGAAGCGCTTCAAAACGACATTCGATGCGATTCGCTCCCATTTCGTGGTCGTTTTCGTGAAGCTGTTCGGCGGAGGCCGGGCGGATCTGATTTTGTCCGATCCGGAAAACTTGCTGGAGACGGGCATCGAGATCGTAGCCCAGCCTCCGGGTAAAAAACTGCAGAACCTGCAGCTGCTCTCCGGCGGGGAAAGAGCGCTCACGGCGCTTGCGCTGCTGTTCTCGATTCTGCGCGTCAAGCCCGTTCCGTTCTGCGTGCTGGACGAAGTCGAGGCGGCGCTGGACGAAGCGAACGTGACCCGTTTTGCCGAGTATTTGCGCGAATTCTCCGAAACGACCCAGTTTATCGTGGTCACGCACCGCAAGGGAACGATGGAGGAAGCGGACGTGCTGTACGGGGTTACGATGGAAGAAGGCGGCGTTTCCAAGCTTGTATCCGTACGGCTTGAAGACGAGGAAGCGATGATTTCCGCCTCTTGACGAGAAACGGCGATTCCGGAAACAAGTATCGTCCGCGTCCGGGAAACCTGATTTCACGGGCGGTAAATCCGGTTATATATACGTGTATTTTCGATCAGCCACTTTTCAGGCTCTTTAAGAGCCATTTCAGAAAGCGAGGAACAGCTTCAGATGAGCTTTTTTAAAAGGTTAAAAGAGAGCATTTCCAGCAAAACCGAGGCGGTAACGAATAAATTTAAGGAAGGTCTCACCAAAACGCGCGATGTGTTCGTGGACCGTGTGGACGATCTCTTCAGCCGCCGCAAAAAAATCGACGAAGAATTTTACGAAGAGCTGGAAGAAATCCTGATCGGCGCCGACGTCGGCGTGAGCACGGTCATGGAGTTGATCGAGCAGCTGCGCGGTGAAGTGCGCAAACGTAAAATCGAAGATCCGAACGACCTTCAACCGGTGCTATCCGAGAAGCTGACGGAGCTCCTGAAAGGCAGCGAAGACAGCAGCATCAGGCTGGCTCCGGGCGGGCTGAGCATTATTTTGTTCGTCGGCGTTAACGGCGTGGGCAAAACGACCACAATCGGTAAAATGGCGCATATGTACAAATCGCAGGGTAAAAAAGTCATCCTGGCCGCAGGCGATACGTTCCGGGCCGGCGCGATCGAGCAGCTCGAAACGTGGGGACAGCGTGTAGGCGTGGACGTCATCAAGCAGCAGGCGGGTTCCGACCCGGCGGCTGTCATGTTTGACGCCGTGCAGGCCGCGAAAAACCGCGGGGCGGACATTCTGCTTTGCGATACGGCGGGACGTCTGCAGAACAAGGTGAACCTGATGGAGGAGCTCAACAAGATTTACCGGGTGATCCGCAGGGAAGTTCCCGATGCTCCGCATGAAGTGCTTCTCGTGCTGGACGCCACGACAGGTCAGAATGCCCTTCAGCAGGCTAAAATGTTCGGCGACAAAACCGGTCTGACCGGCCTCGTATTAACGAAGCTGGACGGAACGGCGAAAGGCGGCATCGTGGTTGCGATCCGGCAGGAGCTGAACATTCCCGTAAAATTCGTGGGACTGGGCGAGAAAATGGACGATTTGCAGCCGTTTGATTCCGAGCAGTTCGTTCATGCGCTGTTCGGCAAATGGATCGCCGAGGAAAAAGCGGAGGCTTAACGGGCCTCCGTCCCGAGCTGAACCCCGTACGGTCGGCATTGTTCGTTTGCTTGAAAGGTACTTGTGCGCGAGCCTTCCCGAAGGCGGTATTTCGCGGCGCCGCGAATTTTTTAGCTGACAAGGTGAAGGGCTTGACATCCCATCCGACATCCTTTAATATAAGGACTGTTGCTGGTGTAAAGTGCATAACCTTGACGGAGGCGGGCCCTATGACGGAAGATCGCATTCTGGAGAAAACGAACCGAATTAATCTTCTGTTTGATTTCTACGAGCCCATGCTGACGGACAAACAGCAGGCTGTGCTTAAACTGTACTTTCACGACGATTACTCTCTCGGAGAAATCGCCGAGCAATTCAAGATCAGCCGCCAGGCTGTTTACGAACATGTGAAACGCGCGGAGCAGATGCTCGAAGATTACGAGAGCAAACTTCTGCTGCTGACGAAACACGAACGCCGCTTGAAGCTTCTGAGCGAGGCGGAGGAGTTGCTCCTCCAGTCGCCGGGCGACCTTGCGGACCGGGCCGCGGATTACATGCGCCGGATCGTTCATACGGAATAGAACGAATAACTCTGCCGAGGCAGAGACCCATACATGTAAGAAGACGCAAGTTCAAAGCAATTGAAACTAGTAGGAAGGAGGCGGTTTAGATGGCATTCGAAGGATTAACCGGCAGGCTGCAGGGCGTATTCGACAAGCTCCGGGGCAAAGGCAAGCTGACGGAAGAAGACGTGAGCGAGGCGCTTCGCGAAGTGCGACTGGCTCTTTTGGAAGCCGACGTTAACTTCAAAGTAGTCAAAGACTTCATCGCCAAGGTGAAAGAGCGCGCGGTCGGACAAGACGTGATGAAGAGTTTCACCCCCGGCATGGTCGTCATCGACATCGTAAACAAAGAGCTTACCGACCTTATGGGCGGAACGCACACGAAGCTGGCCAAAGCGAACAAACCGCCTACCGTTATTATGATGGTCGGTTTGCAGGGTGCGGGTAAAACGACAACGTCCGGCAAGCTGGCTAAAATGCTGCAGAAGCAAAATCATAAGCCGCTGCTGGTTGCCTGCGATATTTACCGGCCCGCTGCCATCAAGCAGCTGCAGGTGCTGGGCGAGCAGCTGAAGGTTCCCGTGTTTTCCATGGGCGACCAGGTCAGCCCCGTCGAAATCGCGAAGAACGGGCTTCAGTTCGCCAAGGACAACAACAACGACTACGTGATCGTCGATACGGCCGGACGGCTGCACATTGACGAAGCGCTTATGGATGAGCTGAAAAATGTGCGTGAAGCGGTCGGCCCGCACGAAACGCTGCTGGTCGTCGACGCGATGACGGGGCAGGATGCCGTCAACGTGGCCGAAAGCTTCCACAAGCAGTTGGAACTAACGGGTGTCGTCCTGACTAAGCTCGACGGCGATACGCGCGGCGGTGCCGCACTATCGGTCAAAGCCGTTACCGGCTGTCCCATCAAGTTCGCCGCAATGGGCGAGAAAATGGACGCGCTGGAGCCTTTCTATCCGGAGCGGATGGCTTCGAGGATTCTCGGCATGGGCGATATGCTCACCCTGATCGAGAAGGCGCAGGCGGGTATCGACGCGGATAAAGCCAAGGAAATGGAACGCAAGATGCGTAATGCCGAGTTCACGTTCGATGATTTCCTCGAACAGATGGAACAGGTGAAGAAGCTCGGTCCGCTGGACCAGCTGCTGGATATGCTCCCCGGAGCCGGCAAAATGAAAGGCATGAAAGACCTGAAAGTCGATGATAAACAGATGGGCCGTGTCGAGGCCATCGTTAAATCGATGACGAAGGAAGAGAAACGCAAGCCTGAAATCATTAATGCCAACCGGCGCAAACGCATCGCGCTCGGCAGCGGCAATTCCGTTCAGGATGTCAACCGGCTACTGAAGCAGTTTGAAGATATGCGCAAAATGATGAAGCAGTTCTCGGGCATGATGAATCCCAAAGCCATGAAGAACATGAAGAAGCTGGGCAAAGGGTTCAAGTTTCCGTTCGGTTAACGGCCGGCGGTTTCGATACAAGGCGTTTATTCTATGTGGGAGGTGATATTCATGGCAGTTCGTATTCGTTTGAAGCGTATGGGTGCTCACAAAGCTCCTTTTTATCGTGTAGTTGTTTCCGATTCCCGCTCTCCGCGTGACGGACGTTTTATCGAGGAGATCGGTTACTATAACCCGGTAGCTCAACCTGCAGTCGTTAAAATCGACGAGGAGAAAGCACTGAAATGGCTCCAAAACGGCGCGCAAGCGTCCGATACGGTTCGTTCCCTGTTCAGCAAAGCAGGTCTTATGACCAAGTTCCACGAGTCTAAGCTGAAGAAGTAATCCTACCCAGGCATTTCGGAGGTCTTTATGAAAGAGGTCATTACCGTTATCGCGAAGGCACTCGTGGATCATCCGGAAGACGTGCGTGTGAATGCGGTGGAAGGCGAGAACAGTGTCGTTTATGAACTGTCCGTACACCCGGGTGATGTCGGTAAAGTTATCGGCAAACAGGGGCGTATCGCCAAAGCTCTTCGCACAGTCGTCACGTCAGCTGCAGTTAAGGAAAACAAACGGGTTACCGTTGAAATTATGTCATAGAGGAAAAGGTTAGGATCATTCCTAGCCTTTTTCTTGCATCTGAACACGAGAAACCGTTTCCTGCCGGAAGGGTGTCCGAGGAAACAAGACCGGACAGGCGGACGGAACCCGGTGTTGAGCATTTTCGGCGTCCGGGATCGGAACAAGTATGGAAACGGGACAGAGGTGGAAAAATAAAGGATATGAGCGATAAATTATATACGGTCGGGACCATCGTCAACACGCACGGTCTGCGAGGAGAACTGAAAGTTGTGCCGCATACGGATTTTGCCGAGCAGCGATTTGCAGATGGCAGCAAGCTGGTCATCGAGGATGGCAAAGGTAAACTTACACCGGTGACCATTAAAAGCACACGGCTGCACAAAAATATGTACATCGCTCAGTTCAAGGAGTTTTCTCACATCAACGAGGTTGAAATTTTCAAGAGCTCCCTGCTGCGGGTGGAAGAAAAATACCTGGAAAGTCTGAATGAGGACGAGTACTATTATCACGAGATTTTAGGCTGCCGGGTCCTGACTGAAGAAGGTGAAGAACTCGGCACGATTCAGGAAATTCTGACGCCGGGCGCGAACCATGTCTGGGTAGTAGGCAGACCGAATAAAAAACAGCTGCTTCTCCCTGTGATCGACGATGTAGTGCTGGATGTGAACGTGGAAGAGAAGATCGTAACGGTTCATCTTCTGGAGGGGTTGCTCGATTTATGAACATAGACGTACTGACTCTGTTTCCTGCCATGTTTGAAGGCGTATTTACGTCGAGCATTTTAGGCAAAGCCCGAGAAAAAGGCATCGTGAATCTGTCCACCGTAAATTTCAGGGATTTTGCAGGCAACAAGCATAATACGGTGGATGACTATCCTTATGGCGGCGGCGGGGGAATGGTGCTTAAACCGGACCCGATCTTTGCGGCGGTAGAGTCCCTGCTTGATGTGCCTTCGAGCGGTTCAGAAACGGCCGGAGAGCCGGTTTCGACGGGGGCCAAGCCGCGTGTCATTCTGATGTGTCCCCAAGGCGAGACGTTTACCCAGCGGAAGGCCGAAGAGTTATCCCGGGAAGAACATCTTATTTTTATTTGCGGGCACTATGAGGGCTATGACGAACGGATACGGGAGCATCTCGTGACGGACGAGCTGTCTATCGGCGACTATGTGCTCACGGGCGGAGAGCTTCCGGCCATGGTGGTGATCGACAGTGTCGTGCGTCTGCTTCCCGGCGTACTGGGCAACGAGCAGTCGGCGGTGACGGATTCCTTCAGCACAGGCCTCCTGGAGTATCCGCACTACACGCGTCCCGTTGAGTTCAGGGGATGGACCGTCCCGGATGTGCTGATTTCGGGCCACCACGCGAACATTACCGAATGGCGCCGGCTGCAGTCGCTTTACCGCACGTTCAAACGCAGGCCCGAACTGCTTGAGAATGCGGAGCTGACGGACAAAGAGAAACGCTGGCTGCGTGAGAAAATGGCCGAGGAAGAGGAGCAACAGGGCTGAAAATCACTCGAAATCCGGGATTTTTTGCAGCTGTTTCGAATCTTTTCTACCAAAACAGAAAATACGAACGATTTTGGTTGTTTTTCTGTTGAACGTATGATAGAATATCCAATGTTGTGTTGTTCGAATCGGGTGGTCCTCTACGCATACAAACATGGTTTTGACAGTTAAGAGATGGCGGAATGAACACCTATTGTGGAAGGAGGGAATCTTAAATGAATCTCATTCAGGAAATTACGAAAGAACAATTGCGTTCTGATATCCCGAGCTTTCGTCCCGGCGATACTTTGAAAGTATTTGTAAAAGTAATCGAGGGAACCCGCGAACGCGTTCAGCTGTTCGAAGGTGTCGTGATCAAGCGTCGCGGCGGCGGAATCAGCGAAACGTTTACAGTTCGTAAAATTTCTTACGGCGTTGGCGTGGAAAGAACACTTCCGCTTCATTCTCCGAAGATTGAAAAGATTGAAGTAGCTCGTCGTGGTAAAGTTCGTCGTGCGAAACTTTACTACCTGCGCGGTCTTCGCGGTAAAGCGGCTAGAATTAAAGAAATTCGATAATAAAGACCGAGGGGGCTTGTTTTCAAGTCCCCTTTTAGTTTCTTAAAAGCTCATGTTCATTTGATCAGGAAATGGGGTTTGGATGATGGAGAGAAGAGAGCAGGAAGTTTCGGCCGAAACCGAAAATGGGGCAGCTCCGGCGAAAAATCCCGTAAAAAAGGAAGCATGGGAATGGATCAAAGCCCTGCTTATCGCTGCCGTTCTTGTATTTTTGATTCGTTGGCTGCTGTTTGCCCCCTTCATCGTCGAAGGTCCCTCCATGGAACCGAACTTTCATACGGGTGAACGGTTAATCGTAAATAAGATCAAGTATAAATTCAGTGAACCGAAACGGGGCGAAGTCATCGTACTTCATGCGCCGGAAGGCATCGATTATATCAAGCGGGTCGTGGCTCTGCCAGGAGAAACGATCAAGGTGGACGGCGACAAGGTATACGTCAATGATAAGGTCATTGAAGAGCTTTACATAAAAGAAGCCATAGATAATGCGGTAAAAGAAGGGCATGCTTATAACAGGCGCAATTTCCCCGAAGCGGGCAGCGAGGGCACGACGGAGATTAAAGTGCCGGATAAGTCCGTATTCGTTATGGGGGATAACCGCTCCAACAGTAAGGACAGCCGTTTCGCAGAAGTCGGCTTTGTTTCATACGATAAAATAGTCGGCCGTGCGGATCTGGTGTTCTGGCCCCTAAATAAAGCAGGTTTCGTGCACTTCTGATGAAGAAGTGCTCGTTTTGTATGCAGAGGTGATAGGATGACGATTCAATGGTTTCCCGGCCATATGACCCGGGCAAGAAGACAAATCGAAGATAAATTGAAGCTCATCGACGTGGCCATTGAGCTGCTCGACGCGCGGATTCCGATGTCCAGCCGCAATCCCATGGTCGATGATATCCTGAAGGGAAAGCCGCGCCTCGTTCTTTTGAATAAGGCGGATTTGGCGGACCCCGCGATTACGGCGGAATGGGTGAAGTATTTTACGGACCAAGGCTTGAAAGCTTTGCCGATGGATGCTTCTTCCGGTACCGGAGTGAAAGAGATTTTGCCGAGATGCAAAGAACTCATGAGCGCCAAAATCGAAACCCAGCTTCGTAAAGGCATCAACCCTCGGGCCATACGGGGACTCATTGTGGGAATTCCGAACGTGGGGAAATCCACTCTGATTAACCAGCTGGCAGGACGGAAAATTGCGAATACCGGTGATAAGCCGGGCGTCACGAAAGGCCAGCAATGGATTAAATTCGGAACGGATATGGACCTTCTCGATACACCGGGAATTTTGTGGCCGAAATTCGATGACCAGAACGTGGGTATGAAGCTGGCGGCAACGGGTGCGATTAAGGAAGAAATTCTGCATCTTGACGATATCGCCTTTCATACGATCCGTTACATGACCGAGTACTACGGTGAACGTCTTAAGGAGCGCTACGGAATCGAGGAGCTTCCCACGGACAGCGAGAATCCTAACGAAGTCATCGAGGTGATGGAGGCCATCGGCCGAAAGCGCGGAGCTATAATCAGCGGCGGACGCGTCGATCTCGACAAGACCTCCCTGTTGTTTTTGCGCGAACTTCGTTCCGGCAAGTTAGGGCGGGTTTCGCTGGAAGTGCCGGAAGAGTATCGATAAGGTGCCGGCTGTCTTTTACAGCCATGTGATAGGACAAAGCAGCTAAACGTGCACAGTCTTCTTCGAAAACGGAGAGGATTGGTCGCACGTTTTTTGTTGTTTATATGGGACAATGTGTCGTTTCTTCCGGTATAATGGAGAATGGGAGGAGATTGCAGCCATGCTTCAGGAAGAAACAGGATTATGGGAGAAAGGCTACTCCCGCATAGCGGGTGTGGATGAAGTCGGACGCGGCTGTTTATTCGGAGATGTCGTTGCGGCCGCCGTTATTTTGCCCCAGGGCTTAATATTGGAAGGCGTGGACGATTCCAAAAAGCTTTCCGAGAAAAAACGCGAAGAATTGTATGATGTGATCATGAAAGAAGCGATTGCCGTGGGCATCGGTACGATAGATGTAAAAACGATTGACGAAATCAACATTAAACAGGCTTCCAGGCTGGCCATGAAACTAGCGGTGGAGCAGCTTGACCCTGCACCCGATTTTCTACTCGTCGACGCGGAAAAAGTGGATCTGAATACCCGGCAGATGGCGATCATTCACGGGGATGCGACGAGCCAGTCGATTGCGGCTGCCTCGATTATCGCCAAGGTTACCCGGGACCGGATGTGCCGGGAATGGGATAAGCTTCATCCGGAATACGGCATTGCCAAGCATAAGGGATACGCGACCCGGCAGCATAGGGAAATGCTGATCGAATACGGGCCGACGCCTCTGCACCGGAAGCTTTTTATCCGTAATGTCATGGTTATGCAGCAGGAGTTATTTTAATCGAGGTTCCGGCCGATATATACATAAAGAACGCGAAAACGAAAGGCGGGTCGGCGTGAACATAAGCGGATTGATTCGTGGTTTGGCCGGCGGCATGCAGGCGGCGGAGCCCAAAACATTGGAGTTGAAGCCCGGACAGGTTGTCAAGGGTGTGGTTTTGCAGGTTTACGATAATCAGGAAGCCCAAATGTCCATCGACGGCGTACAAGTGAGGGCCAAGCTGGAGACTCCCCTGGCGCCCGGGCAGACCGCATGGCTGCAGGTGCAGCCGGAAAGCACGGGTGGACAGGTCGTTCTTAAACCGGCAGCGGGACCGGCTGTGCCGGCGACACAAGAAGAGATCGGACAAATGCTGAAGCAGACGGGGTTAAAAGATACGGCGGTGAACCGCGAGCTTGTCCAGATGATGAAGCAGCAGGGTATCCCGCTGACGAAGGAAGCGGCAGCGCCGCTCCAAGAGATCATGAGCAGGATTCCGGCTTCCGTGAAGCCTGAGCAGTGGGTGCAGGCGGTGGGCGTGGCTGTAAGTAAGGGCCTTCCCTTGACAGCGGACACGGTAGGAGCCATTCACCAAGCTTTATTCGGCAAGCCGTTCGGAGAAACGCTGCAAAATCTGGCTCAGACATTAAGCGGGCTGCTGCAAAACGGCGGTCTGGCCGAAGGAACAAACGGCAGCGGAGAAAAATTGCTCCGGCAGCTAGCCGATGTTTTGCGGACGATGCAGGATACAACAGCGGAGGTGGGGGGGAAACCGGCCTCGAACGGAACAGCGTCCCCTTTGGAAAACGGAACCGGCAAGCCGGGACTTGCGGCGGGAACGCCTACGGCAAATTCCGGAGGCGGTACGGGAACCGCCGGACAGGCGGATACACGCCAGCCGGGAGGTATTCGTCTCGATGGAAGCGGCGGTACTGCGCAGGCCGCCGGTCAAGGCCGCCAGGTGCTGCCGGGGACATCGGGCTTGCCCCAGACTGCTGCCGGAGTACCCGCTGATGGCGGCGTCAGGCTGACGCCGTCATCAGCGGGTATGCAGGCTGGCGCTGCCGCAGAGCTGCCGCAAGGAGCGGGGCGGCCTGCTGCGGGTGCATCCGCGCCAGGTACGCAGGCGCAGGCTGCCGGCGGCACGTCCGCCGGGCAGACAGCGGCGCAAGCGGGCGGCGGCGCTCCAGCCGCAGCTCCGGGCACGCCTGCCGGCGGTCCGGCAGGGCTGACGCCTGCCCCGGGACGCCCCGCCGCAGGCGGGGAGCCGCCTGCACAGGCGTCGCCCGGCACGGCTGTCGCCGGCGTCGCGCGGCCTGACGGCGCGGCAGCCCAGCCGCAGCCCGGGCTGCCGGCAAGCGCGCCGCGTGCGGCGGCCGATGCCCACGCGGCGCAGGCAGCCGCCAGCCCGGACGGCGCCGCCGAGGCGGACGCCGCGGGCGATCAGCGCCCGGCGGCCGGCAGCGGCTGGGTGCGCGAGCTGCTGCGGGCAGTGGGCGTCGACCACGAAAGCCGCCTCCTGAGGCAGCCGGGCAATCCCGCGCATGCAGGCGGGGCACACTTGGCCGCGGCCGGCGAAGGGCAGGCTGCGGCGCTCAAGGCGGACAGCGCCGAGACGCTCAAGAGCCTGCTGCTCCAGCTGGCGGCGGCCGACGATCTCCCGGCTCCGATCCGGGAGTCGGCACAGCAGGCTCTGCAGCAGATTACCGGGCAGCAGCTGCTGCTTTCGCCGGACCGCAGCGGAGTGTTTACGCATGTGACGCTGTTTGTCCCGCTTCTCGGCGCGGACGGGCAGCCCACGGCAGCCGTTCACATCCAATCCCGCAAGGGCAAACGCGGAGAACTGGATGCGGAGAACTGCCGTCTTTTGTTCGACCTGCAAATGAAATCGATGGGCCACACACTGGTGGACGTCGGTGTAATGAATAGAATGGTCAGTCTGCAAGTGTTTAATGACGAGCCGATAATCGGCGAGCTGCTGAACGGCTCCAAAGAAGAGATTGCAGCCGCTTTGGATAAACTGGGTTATCAGTTTCTTTCTATGAAAACAGCGGAATATCCGAAGGCGTCGGGAAGTTTCACGGGCGGGGATTCCGGCTCTTCCCTAAGTGCGGTTATGATGGATACCATCGTGCCGGGAGAAGCCTACCGGGGAGTGGATCTGCGCATATGAATTTTTCTGCCAAGCAAGGCCAGACTCCGTCAAACTCAGGTCCCTCCAAGGAAACGGCTGACGGAGAAGGTGCGGGAACCCATGCGATCCGCAAAGCGGTTGCCCTGAAATATGCGCCCGGAGAGCAGAAAGCGCCTACGGTCATTGCGAAAGGGAAAGGCAAAGTCGCCGAGGCGATTGTCGAGAAGGCAAGGGAGAGCGGAGTTCCCGTACAGGAAGACGCTTCACTTGTGGAAGTACTCTCGAAGCTGGAGCTCGATCAAGAAATACCGGGGGAGCTCTATCAGCTTGTCGCCGAGGTACTCAGTTACATTTACCGGTCGGACAACCGGATGAAGGAAATGAGAGACAGTCAGCGGAAGGGGCTGTAACATGGCGTTTGTGCCTTTATCCCGAAAAGATCTGGGGCGGTACGGCGAGCAGAGGGCGGAAGAGTATTTAGCCGCTCAAGGTTACGGTATTGCAGCCCGCAATTGGCGCTGCCGCTCGGGTGAGATCGATCTTATAGCCGAAGCGGGCGATCAGCTTGTTTTTGTCGAAGTGCGTACGCGCAGGCTTACGGGACGGTTCGGTACGGCGAAAGAATCCGTGGACGCCCGCAAACAGCTGAAAGTGCGTCAGATCGCACAAATGTACCTGTATGCCGCCAAACAGAGCGAACGCAAGGTGAGATTTGATGTGATCACGGTCGAACTGACACCTGAAGGAGAGTTTAACCGCCTGGAGCACCTTACGGGAGCGTTTTGAATGAACGGTTTGAAGTTCATAAGTTCTGTTCGAAACTGCAGGCCGGACATACAGGATGATCGTGAAAAAAGGCGCCCGTCGCTTGAACGGGCGCCTTTTCTTTTTTTCGTACCGTGTGAAATCACCGAGGGCTATTTGAAACACCGCATGACGGTGATCAATCACAAGTTGTTTTGCATGCGGGTAAGGGAATGCAGCGAATTTTTGTCACGTATTGGGGCTTCGCTTTTGCGGTATTTTTGCGCGGTTTTGAAATGACGGCTGTATCGCGTTAGAGTTTCTAAAAAAGCCCCTCCCGTTCCGGGACGATCTCCCGCTTGCACCGCTAGAGGGAATAAGATTTGTCCAGATTTCTATATTGGATCGCTTCGGCAATGTGTCCGTAAGTAATCCCGTCGCTTGTTTCCAGATCCGCGATCGTTCGCGCGATTTTCAAAATCCGGTCATGTGCCCGGGCGCTTAAGCGGAGCCGGTCGAATGTCTGCCGGAGAAGGTCTTCGGCTTCGGGCGGCAGTGCGCAGTATTTACGAAGCCATTTGCCGCCGAGCTCCGCGTTAAAACGCATAAAACTGCCTTCATAACGAAGCTGCTGCCTTCGGTGAGCGGCAAACACCTGCTGGCGCATGTCTTCAGAGGAAAGCGAAGGGTGCTTGTCAGTCATGGCGGTATAATCCAGCCGGGGAACTTCTACATGCAAATCAATCCGATCAAGGAGAGGTCCTGAAATGCGCGCTCTGTACTGTCTGATTTTAAGCGGAGAACAGATGCAGCTTTGTTCGGCGGTCTCGGTTCCGTAAAATCCGCACTGGCAGGGGTTCATGGATGCGGCAAGCAGGAAGCCGGACGGAAAGGTGAAGGAGGCGCGTGCCCGCCCTATGGTTACCTTACGGTCTTCCAACGGCTGGCGCAGCACTTCCAGCACGCTCCGCGAAAACTCGGGAAGCTCATCCAGAAAAAGGACGCCTTGGTGAGCCAGGCTTACCTCGCCGGGCCTCGGTACGGAGCCGCCGCCAATGAGACCGGCCGCCGAAACGGTGTGATGAGGCGAGCGGTAGGGCCTTTGCCGCACAAACCGGCTGATCGTGCCCAATTTTCCCGATACGCTGTAAATTTTCGTCACCTCAAGCGCTTCTTCGTCGGACAGAGGCGGGAGGATACCCGAAATCCGGCGGGCCAGCATCGTTTTGCCCGTGCCGGGAGGACCGATAAATAAAATATTGTGCATACCGGCCGCAGCAATCATGATGGCTCTCTTGGCGTGATGCTGCCCGATTACATCGGCATAATCATCGGAGGCCGCCACGGGGGCGTGCATCTCGGCAGAGACACCGGGACGGGCGGGAAGAACTTCACAGGGGAAGGATACTGAAGCGGATTCGGTATCCGAAAGGGATGCGCCGTCTGCTGTCACGCCGCGCTTGCAGGGGTCCCCCAGCTCGCTCAGACTGCTTATCCCCTGGACTTCAGTCCCTGAAATCAGGCGGGCTTCGTCCACATTGGCCAAGGGCAGCAGAACGCGCCGGATTCCTCTCCGGCGGGCGGCATCGACCATGGACAGCACTCCCGGTACGGGGCGGAGGCCGCCGTCAAGCGCCAGTTCTCCGACAAGCAGACAACCGCCTATGCCGGGCAGCTGAATCTGGCCGCTGGTCAGCAGAATGCCGGCCGCAATGGCCAGGTCGAAGGAGGCGCCTTCTTTTCTCAGGTCGGCCGGGGCCAGATTGACCGTAATACGTTCAAGAGGAAACTGAAACCCGCAGTTTTTGATGGCGGAGCGTACACGGTCGATCGATTCTCTGACGGCGGTGTCGGGAAGTCCGACCACGTTGATTTGCGGGAGCCCGTTTGCGATATCGATTTCCACCTCGATGCAGATTCCGTCGATTCCGTGCAGGCATGCCCCGGTTACTTTACCATACATGTAAAAACACCTTCTCCCTTCACAGTGGACAGGTCAAAGGTGCTTCCTTATGATCCGTTTCGTTGTTATTTCATGGTTATTTGGTTAGTATACCAAAAATACCCAGACATGAAAATGTTCTTTTAGCTGCGGATAATTGGTCATACTAACTCCGAGGTGATTGATATGCAGGATAAACCGTATTTCTGCCCGAACTGCCGCTCCAACCGGGTCAAGTTCAGTCTGATGACCAGCTATTCGCAGCCTTTTGTGAAGGATGCTCTCACGGGAGTCGTCACGGAATCCAGCGAAGCGAACGCGATTGCCCAGAGCGAGCCGACGATACAGTGCCAGGTATGCAGCTTTGTCGGTAACGAGATGCGATTTGTCAAGCAGGCGGAGCGCGAGCCCCGCACTGTGACCCAGGTCAACCCGACTTACGTATAGGCAGTCGTGCATTCAAGCGCTTCCGGAACCGGACGGGGATGGAAGTGCTTTTTTCATGAAGAGGGTGGAAGAAGAGTTAACGATTTCCTGAGCAATTAGAAAAAACGATTTCTTTTTTAAAAAGAGAGGAAACTGTCGACAAAAAGTGATACAATTATCGATGGCAAATGTTTGTCCGGACCCAAAAAGAGCCGGGCAGGATTTCCCCTGTCAAACGGCGAATACCCTACGTTGATTATGCGGATAGATTCGAAGCTTGAATGAGGTTTCGTGCATACAGGGAGAAACAATACGTTTAGGAGGATTTGCAAATGAATATCCATGAGTATCAAGGCAAAGAAGTCCTGAAGCAGTACGGCGTTGTCGTACCCCAGGGCAAAGTGGCGTTTTCCGTGGATGAAGCGGTCGAAGCAGCTAAAGAGCTGGGCACTCAGGTCGTAGTTGTCAAAGCGCAAATTCACGCAGGCGGCCGCGGTAAAGCGGGCGGCGTGAAAGTAGCTAAAAATCTGGACGAAGTCCGGACTTATGCGGAGCAAATCCTGGGCAAGGTGCTGGTCACTCACCAAACCGGTCCTGAAGGCAAGGAAGTTAAACGCCTGCTCATCGAGCAAGGCTGCGATATCAAGAAAGAGTACTACATAGGCGTAGTTGTCGACCGTGGAACGGGCCGTGTTACGATGATGGCTTCCGAAGAAGGCGGTATGGACATCGAGGAAGTGGCGGCTAACACTCCGGAGAAGATTTTCAAAGAAATCGTTGATCCGGCAATCGGCCTGCAAGCTTTCCAAGCTCGCAAACTGGCTTATGCCATCAAAATTCCTCAAGAACTTGTGAATAAAGCGGTTAAGTTCATGCTTGCCCTTTACACCGCGTTCGTTGAAAAAGATTGCTCCATTGCCGAAATCAATCCGCTCGTCGTAACCGGCGACGGCAACGTAATGGCGCTTGACGCGAAACTTAACTTCGATTCCAACGCACTGTTCCGTCATAAAGACATTCTGGAGCTGCGCGACCTCGAAGAAGAAGACGAGAAGGAAATCGAAGCTTCCAAATATGACCTCAGCTACATCGCCCTTGACGGCAATATCGGCTGTATGGTTAACGGCGCAGGACTTGCCATGGCTACGATGGATATCATCAAGCACTACGGCGGAGACCCGGCTAACTTCCTTGACGTAGGGGGCGGTGCTACGAAAGAGAAAGTTACCGAAGCGTTCAAAATCATTCTTTCCGACTCGAAAGTAAAAGGCATTTTCGTCAATATTTTCGGTGGAATCATGAGATGTGACATTATTGCCGAAGGCGTTGTCGCTGCAGCCAAGGAATTGGGTCTGGATCGTCCGCTTGTCGTTCGTCTGGAAGGCACCAACGTGGATCTCGGCAAGAAAATCCTGAATGAATCCGGACTGAACATCGTTTCCGCGGATTCGATGGCTGACGGCGCACAGAAAATCGTTGCGCTCGTTAAGTAATTCCGGTCATTGAGTACAAGCTTTCTTTTCTTCAAAAAATTCAGGGGATGTGAATAATTACCATGTCTATTTTGATTGATAAAAACACAAAAGTCATTACCCAAAACATGACGGGTAAGACCGGTATGTTCCATACACTCGGCGGTCTTGAATATGGTACGCAAATGGTAGCGGGCGCGGTTCCGGGAAAAGGCGGCACGCAAGTCGATTTCACGCTTGAAAACGGCTCTACCGTTACTCTTCCGGTTTATAACACCGTACAAGAAGCGAAGGACGCGACAGGTGCCACGGCATCCGTTATTTACGTTCCTCCGGCTTTCGCGGCCGATTCCATCATGGAAGCCGTTGACGCGGATCTTGATCTTGTTATCTGTATCACCGAAGGTATTCCGGTTCTTGACATGGTGAAAGTTGCCCGTTATATGGAAGGCAAACGCACCCGTCTGATCGGACCGAACTGTCCGGGCGTTATTACGCCGGGCGAATGCAAAATCGGCATTATGCCGGGTTACATTCATACTCCGGGCCACGTGGGCGTAGTATCCCGCTCCGGTACCTTGACGTATGAAGCGGTTCACCAGCTTACAACCCGCGGCATCGGCCAGTCTTCCGCAGTAGGTATCGGCGGCGACCCGGTTAAAGGCTCCGAGTTTATCGACATTCTTCGACTGTTCAACGACGATCCCGACACCTATGCAGTCATCATGATCGGTGAAATCGGCGGTTCCGCTGAAGAAGAAGCGGCCGAGTGGATTAAAGCGAACATGACGAAGCCGGTTGTCGGCTTCATCGGCGGTAAAACAGCGCCTCCGGGAAAACGTATGGGCCACGCAGGCGCCATCATTTCCGGCGGTAAAGGTACGGCGGCTGAGAAAGTGGCGACACTCGAAGCTTGCGGTATCCGCGTAGCGGCGACTCCTTCCGAAATGGGCTCCACTCTCGTGAGCGTCCTGGAAGAAAAAGGCCTGCTGGAAAAATGCATCACTAAAAAATAAATAGAGCCGCCGGTTTCGGCGCTTTTATGGATGGTAAGCAACCTTCCAGTTCCCGTTGGGAATTGGAAGGTTTTTTTGTTTAGGTCTGTAAAATTTGTGAATGACAAGGGAGTGTTTTATACTATGGAGAATCGCTCTGTACTTATCGGGCTTCACGGCATAACCGGAGTGGGATGGAAGACCATTGATCTGCTGGTCCGCTCATGTTCCGATTTGAAGGATTTGCTGCTCTGGTCAGCCGGCGAATATGCCAGGCTTGGCCTTCCGACAGCCAGAATCCAGCGGTTAATAGATGAATTGACTCCATTTAAAATTGAAGCTTCATTAGAAAAGTACGAGTCGCTCGGCATCGGCATTCTGACCCGCTTCGATCCCGGCTACCCGCGGCTGCTCGAAGAAACCGCTCAGCCCCCGTGGGTCCTCTACTGCAGAGGCCGGCAGGAGGTTCTGCAAAGACCGGCCCTCGCGGTCGTCGGCACGCGGACACCGACCGCCTACGGACGGAAAGCCGCGCGGGAACTCAGCCTGGCTTTGTCGGCCGCGGGCTTTGTCGTTGTAAGCGGTTTGGCGCGGGGCATTGATGCGGAGGCTCACCACGGGGCCAAAGACAGAGCGGGCGGAACGGTTGCCGTGCTCGGTGTGCCGCCGGACCGGATTTATCCGCCGGAGCATACGAGACTGCATGAAGAAATCATCGCCTGTGGAGGTCTCGTCGTGTCCGAGTACCCGCTCGGTACAGTTCCGCACCCGGGATTATTTCCGATGCGCAATCGGGTGATTGCCGGCGTCAGTCTGGGTGTGATCGTGGTGGAGGCGGCGGAGAGAAGCGGCTCCTTGATTACGGCGGATCTCGCCCTGGAGGAATCAAGGGATGTGTTTGCCGTCCCGGGTCCCATCCATTCTCCCAAGAGCAGAGGAGCGCTATCGCTTATCAAGCAGGGGGCCAAAATGGTGACGGATCCCCGGGACGTTTACGAAGAATATATGCATTTGATGTCCTCCCTGAGTGGACAATTGGGAGTCTCGGCTCAGCAGGCTTCCATGCCGTCACTGGAACAACAGCTGACAGAAGACGAGGCGATTCTTTATCGATTGCTGTCGAGCGTGCCTGTCCCCATTGACGTCCTCCTGGAGCAGACTCAATTTACGTTTGGACATTTGCATTCAGTTCTGATATCCTTGCTATTGAAAAAGGTGATAGCGGAGCTTCCAGGCTCTTCTTACGTTTCCATATGAAATTTCTATTAAAAACGATGATGATATACATGCAGCAGCAGATGACACTGAGGGGAGGAGCATTCGACCGATGGCAGACTCATTAGTGATTGTAGAATCACCGGCTAAGGCCAAAACGATCGGTAAATATTTGGGAAGTAAATATATTGTAAAAGCGTCGATGGGTCATATTCGGGACCTGCCGAAAAGTCAGATCGGTGTGGAGGTTGAACGCGACTTCGAACCGAAATACATTACGATCCGCGGTAAAGGCTCCGTTTTGAAAGAATTGAAGGATGCCAGCAAAAAAGTGAAAAAAGTTTATCTCGCAGCTGACCCGGATCGCGAAGGGGAGGCTATCGCCTGGCATCTGGCGCACTATCTGGAGTTAAACGATACCGATAGCTGCCGCGTCGTATTCAATGAGATTACGAAGCAGGCGGTTAAAGACGCATTCAAGACACCGCGGCCGATTAACATCGATCTGGTGAACGCGCAGCAAGCCCGGCGTATACTCGACAGGCTTGTGGGATACAAGATCAGTCCTCTTCTATGGAAGAAAGTCAAAAAGGGCTTATCCGCCGGACGCGTCCAATCCGTAGCCGTCAAACTCATTATGGACCGGGAAAACGAAATCAAGGCTTTCGTTCCCGAAGAGTACTGGACCATTACCGCCATGCTCGAGGCAGGCAAAGCCCACTTCGAAGCGAAATTTTACGGCATGGACGGCGCCAAGAAAGAGCTCGGTTCCGAGGAAGAAGTTCAAACGGTCCTGAAAGCGATTGAAGGAGCCCCTTTTGTCGTGAAGGAAGTGAAAGAAAAAGAACGGCTTCGCAATCCATCGCCGCCATTCATTACAAGTTCGCTTCAACAGGAGGCGGCCCGGAAACTCAATTTCCGTGCGGCCAAAACCATGTCCGTAGCGCAGCAGTTATATGAAGGGATCGACTTGGGCAAGGAAGGTACGGTCGGTTTAATTACTTATATGCGTACCGATTCCACGCGGATTTCTCCGGTAGCCCAGGAAGAAGCCAAGGAATACATCTTGGGTAAATACGGGGAAAGCTTTTACCCGGAAACCCCTCGCGTCTATACGAAGAAGGGTTCCAACACTCAGGATGCGCACGAAGGGATTCGTCCTTCCTCCGTAACGAGGGATCCGGATTCCGTTAAGGAATTTTTGTCGCGGGATCAGTTCCGCTTATACAAGCTGGTGTGGGAACGTTTCGTTGCGAGCCAAATGTCGTCCGCCGTGCTGGACACGATGACCATCGACTTGAACGTCGGAAACACGGTTTTCCGGGCGGTCGGCTCCAAACTCAAGTTTCCGGGTTTCATGAAAGTATACGTGGAAGGCAACGATGACGGTACGACGGAAGAAGACAAACTGCTTCCTCCGCTTAAATCCGGAGATCAGGTCGTTTCCGATGAAATTCAACCGAAACAGCACTTCACCCAGCCGCCTCCGCGGTATACGGAAGCCCGTCTCGTACGCGCTCTCGAGGAACTGGGCATCGGCAGGCCGAGTACATACGCCCCGACGCTTGAAACGATTCAGAAGCGGGGATATGTAGCCATTGAGGAAAAGAAGTTCGTGCCCACCGAGCTGGGAGAACTGGTTATACAACTGATGAGCGAGTTTTTCCCCGAGATTCTGGATGTGGAATTTACCGCACAGATGGAAGAAGAGCTTGACCACGTAGGCGAAGGCAAAGAAAACTGGGTCAAAGTTCTCGACGAATTTTACAGTTCTTTCGAAAAACGGCTGGAGTTCGCCGAGGAAGAAATGAAGGAAATCGAAATCCAAGACGAAGTTTCGGATGAAATTTGTGAGAAGTGCGGTAAACATCTGGTTTATAAAATGGGACGCTTTGGCAAGTTTCTTGCCTGCTCCGGTTTTCCGGACTGCCGCAACACCAAACCGATCGTCAAGGATATTGGCGTCACGTGTCCGAAATGCAAGGAAGGTAAAGTCGTGGAACGCCGCAGCAAAAAGGGCCGTATTTTTTACGGCTGCGACCATTATCCCGAATGTGACTTCGTGTCTTGGGACAAACCGGTTGCCCAACCCTGCCCGAACTGCGGCTCAATGATGATCGAGAAGCGGACGAAAACATCCGTCAATCACCAGTGTGTAGAGTGCGGATTTAAAGAAGAAGTAAAAGATGAAGCAAACGACGAAGGCTGATCGGATTGCTAACGATTGAACTAGAGGTGTGAACATTGACAGCAGGACAAAAAGTAACCGTAATCGGTGCCGGACTGGCAGGAAGTGAAGCGGCTTTTCAAATCGCCAGCCAGGGAGTGCCCGTTGTATTGTACGAAATGCGTCCGGTGCTGAAGACACCGGCGCACATTACCGATAAATTCGCCGAGCTTGTGTGCAGCAACTCGCTGCGTGCGAACGGTCTGACGAACGCGGTAGGCGTTCTGAAGCAGGAGATGAGGGAGCTGAACTCACTCATCCTCTCCAGTGCCGACAAGCATGCAGTACCCGCTGGAGGCGCTCTGGCGGTCGATCGTGACGGCTTCTCCGGGGAGATCACGGATACCCTCCGCAATCATCCTCTCATTGAAGTGCGCACCGAGGAACTTAAGGAAATTCCGGACGGCATTACCGTTGTGGCTTCCGGGCCGCTTACGTCCCCGGACTTGTCTGCAAGCCTGCAGGCGCTTATGGGCGAAGAATATTTGTATTTCTATGATGCGGCCGCGCCGATCGTCGAGAAAGACTCCATCGATATGAGCAAAGTGTATCTGGCTTCCCGGTACGACAAGGGAGAAGCCGCTTATCTGAATTGCCCGATGACGGAGGCGGAGTTCGATGCTTTCTACGAAGCACTGATCACGGCCGAAACGGCACCTGTGAAGGAGTTCGAGAAAGAGATCTATTTCGAAGGCTGCATGCCGATCGAAGTGATGGCCAAACGCGGCAAACAAACCGCTTTGTACGGCCCGATGAAGCCGGTAGGTCTTATCAACCCGCATACGGGTGAGCTTCCTTACGCGGTCGTTCAACTTCGTCAGGATAACGCGGCGGGCACGCTGTACAATCTTGTCGGGTTTCAAACGCATCTGAAATGGGGCGAACAGAAGCGGGTTCTGCAAATGATCCCGGGTCTGGAAAACGCCGAGTTCGTGCGTTACGGGGTTATGCACCGCAACACCTTTATCAACTCACCCCGTCTGTTGAAACCGACTTATCAGTTCAAAAACCGGGATAATTTGTTCTTTGCCGGACAGATGACCGGAGTAGAAGGTTATGTCGAATCGGCCGCATCCGGCCTGATCGCCGGTATCAACGCGGGAAGATTGGCACAGGGGCTGGATTGCCTGCAGTTCCCGCTGGAAACCGCACTTGGCAGCATGGCGCAGTATATTACGACTGCGGACACCAAACATTTTCAGCCGATGAATGCTAACTTCGGTCTTTTCCCGCCACTGGGTGAAAAAATCCGCAATAAAAAAATGAAGTACGAAAAGCTTGCGGAACGGGCAATTGAGACTATTCAGAATTTTTCGCAAAATACAGTCCAGTCAACTTGTAAGTGAAAGTGCGGCTGTGTTACGATTAAGTTGTTTTGAACGACGCTGTACACAACCACTTTAAATCAAACTCCGGAAGCAGCATCAAAACAACCTTTTGCTGCTGCTTCTTATTTTCCGTTCTCTCGCAGCAAACAGCTTCGGAAAAGAATCGAGAGGTGAACTATGGATCCGACAAATGCGACTTTTCATGCCACCACGATATTCGCCATCCGTAAAGACGGCCGCGGGGCGATAGCCGGAGACGGCCAAGTGACTTTCGGCAACAGCATGATTATGAAGAATACAGCGAAGAAAGTGCGGCGTCTGTACCGGGGAAAAGTGATTTCCGGGTTTGCGGGGTCTGTCGCGGATGCGATTACCTTGTTTGAGAAGTTCGAAGGCAAGCTGGAGGAACATCACGGAAATCTTCAGCGGGCGGCCGTAGAACTGGCGAAGGAATGGAGATCCGACCGCGTTCTGCGCAAACTGGAGGCCATGATGATCGTGATGGACGAACATGGGCTTCTGCTTATTTCGGGCAACGGGGAAATTATCGAGCCGGATGACGGCATCGTTGCAATCGGTTCGGGAGGCAGCTTTGCCCTGGCGGCAGGCCGCGCCCTCTCCCGTTACGCAACCGACATGAGCGCAGCCGACATTGCGAAAGCATCGCTCGAAATGGCCGCGGATATTTGCGTGTTTACGAATCACAATATTATTGTAGAAGAAATATAACGCCGACCGACGAGCAATAGGCAGGTAAGGCTTGTAACCAAGTCTTATCGGGCACTATATGAAGGAGGGGTTCCTTTTGAGCACAAGCTCCCTTACACCTAGACAAATCGTGCAAGAGCTGGACCGGTATATTGTCGGTCAGAAGCAGGCCAAGAAGTCCGTAGCGGTAGCCCTGCGTAACCGTTTTCGCCGCAGCAGACTGGAAGAATCCATGCGTGACGAGATTGTGCCCAAAAATATCCTGATGATCGGGCCGACAGGAGTGGGCAAGACGGAGATAGCAAGACGACTCGCTAAACTGGTCGGAGCCCCCTTTGTGAAGCTGGAAGCTACAAAATTTACCGAGGTCGGTTATGTGGGCAGGGATGTGGAGTCCATGGTCCGGGATCTCGTTGAAACGTCGATACGCATGGTTAAGAGCGA
The DNA here is from genome assembly GCF_058269095.1 of Paenibacillus sp. JNUCC 35. NCBI lineage: Bacteria > Bacillati > Bacillota > Bacilli > Caryophanales > Paenibacillaceae > Paenibacillus > Paenibacillus sp. JNUCC 35. The sequence continues at coordinate 2,202,633 of NZ_CM177771.1, forward strand.
ACGTACCGAAAGTGTGAAAGAACGGGCGGAAGAGCTTGCCAACGAGCGTCTGGTGTCCATTCTGGCGCCAAGCGCGAGCCGTCCCAAATTTCAGCGCAATCCGCTGGAGATGATTTTCGGCAATCAACAGGGCAACCAGGAACCGGATGAGGAGGATAAGGATCCTCAGCTGGCAACGAAACGCGCGCAGATCAAAGAACAGCTTAAGCGCGGTGAACTCGAAAATTACATCGTTGAAGTCGATGTGGAAGATAATTCTCCCTCCATGCTGGATATGCTGGCTGGCCAGGGGCAGGATCAAGCCGGCATGAACATGCAGGAAATGTTCGGCAGCCTCCTGCCGAAACGCACGAAGAAGCGGAAGCTTCCCGTTAAAGAAGCCAGAAAAGTGCTTACCCAGGACGAAGCGCAGAAACTGATCGATATGGATGAGGTTATTCAGGAATCCATCCGGCGTGCCGAACAAAGCGGAATCATCTTTCTGGATGAGATCGATAAAATCGCGGGCAACGGCCGTGGAAGCGGCGGACCGGATGTTTCTCGCGAAGGCGTCCAGCGCGATATTCTCCCGATCGTGGAAGGCTCCACGGTCGTAACGAAGTATGGGCCTGTCAAAACGGATTATATCCTGTTTATTGCGGCCGGGGCTTTTCATGTTTCCAAGCCTTCCGATCTGATACCGGAGCTTCAAGGTCGTTTTCCGATCCGGGTAGAGCTCAGCAATTTAACGCTTGAAGATTTTGTTTCCATTCTTAAGGAACCTAAAAACGCGTTAACCAAGCAGTACACGGCTTTGCTGGAAACCGAAGGAATCCGGATCGATTTCAGCCAGTCCGCGATCGAAGAGATTGCGCGCATTGCCGTCGAAGTCAATCAGAGCACGGAAAATATCGGTGCGCGGCGGCTGCATACCATTTTGGAGAAGCTGCTGGAAGATTTATCGTTTGAAGCTCCGGAATTAAATCTGGAGGAAATGGTAATCACGCCTGAATACGTCCGCGAGAAGCTGGGCGATATCGTTCAGAACCGAGATTTGAGCCAATATATTTTGTAAACCGGAAGGCGTTGCCCGCCTTCGGTTTTCTATTCTTGGGTATAAGATTGTAGGAGGCAAGCCAATGACCTTGTTGAACAAAACGAGAAGGCTTAACCGTCTGCTCCAGAAGGAGGCGGTGAGTGCTGTCAGTTTTATGGATATGGCCGAGGTTTTGCGGGACACCATTCACTCCAATGTGTATGTGGTCAGCAGACGAGGCAAATTGTTAGGATACGCGACGACGAATGAACTGCCGACTTCGGCAATCAATCGAATCGTGGCGGATGAGAAAAGATTCTCGCCGGAATTCAATCATTTTCTTCTAAAGGTGGATGAAACCACTTCGAATTCGGATGCGCTTGAAATGTTTCCGACTTTTGTGGAAGAAATGAAGAACTTAAGAGAATATACCTACTTCACCATTGTGCCGATTTTGGGCGGCGGCGACAGACTCGGGACTTTAGTCCTATGCAGAACGCACTCTGCCTTCACAGATGATGATTATATCTTGGCAGAGTATGGGTCGACAGTCGTAGCAATGGAAATCCTTCATATGCGGGCGGAAGAGATTGAGCAGGAGGCAAGAAGCAAGGCAGTGGTTCAGGTCGCCATCGGTTCTTTGTCGTTCAGCGAACTGGAGGCAGTGGAGCATATTTTCGAAGAATTAGAAGGAAAAGAAGGACTTCTCGTTGCAAGCAAGATTGCAGATCGTGTCGGAATAACTCGATCCGTGATCGTAAATGCGCTCCGTAAACTGGAAAGCGCGGGTGTCATTGAGACGCGTTCTCTTGGCATGAAAGGAACGTACATTCGTATATTGAATGATCAATTGATGCAGGCGATTGACCAAGTTAAGTCTAAAATGTAACAAAAATTTCATACTTATGTATGAACCAAACGAAGGCCCATCTTCCTAAAGATAGGGCTTTTTTCTCATTGTCTATTTCCAGACTTTTCTTCATGATAATTTTAGCAACATTATTCTACATAATGTACACACTTCGAATAATTCCTTGTGTCGAAGTTAGGAGGAATGTGAAGTTTCATTATGGAATTTAGTTTCATAAAGACATAAAAGGTGGGGTAACCATGTTCTTGCTAAACCAAGCCGGATTTCAATGGATGGAGAAATCACTGGATGCATCAGCCCTTCGGCAGCGGGTGATTTCCAACAATGTGGCCAACGCCGACACTCCTCATTTTAAAAGGTCAGACGTTCTGTTCGAGGAATTGCTCCAAGAGAAGATGACCGGAAACCAGCCGGTATTGGAAGGCAGACGCACAAATTCGAGACACCTGCAGATTCCATCTAGTACCAACTTACCCGGCCAAGCGGTTGTTGAATCAGATCCGAACAGTTTGATGAACAACAATTTAAACAACGTCGACATGGATTACGAGATGTCATTGATGGCCAAAAATCAGCTTAAATACAACACGATGGTACAAGAGATGAATAACGAGTTCCGTAAACTGAAGATTGCGATGGATGGGAGAAGATAATGGATGAGAATTACGAATAGCTTTGACATCAGCGCATCGGCATTAACGACGCAGCGTTTAAGAATGGATGTCATCTCTTCGAATATCGCGAATGCGGATACGACCCGGGCGTCATTTGTGAACGGGCAGTGGACACCCTACCAGCGCAAAATCGTTTCGGTCGAACCGAAAAACCAGCCAACGTTCGCTCAAATGCTCAACTCGGCAATGACGGACGGGACGGGGCAGGGGGTTCGGGTATCCAGCATTTCCGGAGATACGACTCCATTCAAGCAGGTTTACAATCCTTTGCACCCGGATGCCAATCAGCAGGGGTACGTCATGATGCCGAACGTCGATGTCGCCAAGGAGATGGTGGATATGATTTCCGCCACAAGGTCTTATGAAGCAAACGTAACGGCTCTTAACGCAAGCAAAGGCATGATTACAAAAGCGCTTGAAATCGGCAGATGATAAAAGATAAAAAAGGAGAATGAGTGTGGTAAACCCGACTTATCTAAATGCATTTTCTCCGGTGCAGACAATAAAGCAGCCGGTGGGGAGCGAGCCTGCAAGTGCCTCCCAATTTACAAAGCAGTTTTCCTCATTTCTCAGCGAGGCCATGAATGGGTTGAATTCGGATCAGCATACGGTAGACGGACTCAACCAGCAGTTTGCCAAAGGGGAATTATCGGACGTCCATCAATTGATGATTGCTTCCGAAAAAGCATCGCTCGGTTTAGAGTTCACCGTCCAGGTGCGCAATAAAGTCGTGGAAGCTTATCAGGAAGTCATGAGGATGCAGCTCTAACGGCGGCTGAACCATGATCGACATTGATTGAATCGGATGGGGTGACATTGTGAACGAAAGATTGCTCCAATATTGGGAGAAAGCCAAACAGTATTGGAATCAATATAGCAAAACGACCAAGCTTACTTTTGTAGCTGCATTGTTCGTTCTCCTATTGACTATTGGAATCATCAGCTACAATCTCGCGAAAACCGAGTATTCACTGGCGTATACGAATCTCCAGCCGGCAGATGCCGCTGCGATTAAAGGGTACCTGGACACGGCGAAAATCCCTTATAACCTCAGTTCCGACGGAAAAAGCATTGAAGTGCCGAAGAACGAAGTCGCCAATGTCAAGCTGGGCATTGAATCGCAAGGCTTGAACAAAGGAAGTTCGATCGGTTACGACGCGTTCGCTTCGGACAGTGCCTTCGGAATGACGGACAACGAGTTTAAAGTGAAATATTTAAGCGCGGTGCAGGGAGAGCTTCAACAGCTTATCAACTCCAACGAAGCGGTGGATAAATCGAAGGTTCTGATTTCGATGCCGGATGAGACGGTGTTTCTCGCCAATCAGAAGCAAGAAGCCACGGCATCGGTTGTACTGAACGTGAAGCAGGGCTATTCGCTGGATCAGGGGCAAGTAGACACGATTTATAACCTCGTTTCACACAGCGTCAAAAATTTGCCGCTGCAGAACATAACGATTTCCGATCAGTACGGTCAGTTCCTGGCTTACTCGAAGGAAACGAACGGCGGTCAAAGCACGTCAGGTCTGGTTCAGAACCAATTCGACATCAGACGCAAGTTTGAAACAAGTGTACAGGGAAATATTACAAATCTCCTCAACAAAATGCTAGGTCCCGACAAAGTGGTTGTCAGTGTTTTCTCGACGATGAACTTCGACCAGAAGAAAACGACGGAAAATCTGGTTACGCCGCCTAATGTGGAAGACAAGAAGGGACTTGAAATTTCTACCCAGGAATCCTCCAAAACTTCTACGAGTACGGGAGGAAATACGGGGGGAGTGGCCGGAACCGGTCAGACGGACGTGCCTGGTTATCCGGGAGGAGCCGCATCCGGTAATGCCAACTCCGAAGAAAGCAGCAAAACGGTCAATTACGAAATTAACCGCATCACGAACGACATTATCCAGACGCCTTATGTCGTCAAAGATATCAGCATCAATATCGGATTTGATTCAACCGGGAAAGACCAGGCCGCGGTAGCGGAATTGAAAGGTCTCATCGAAGGGCAAATGGCAAACATTGTTCGTGCGTCGCTTGCCGACAACAAGGTGGAATACACGCCGGCTCAAATTCAGGACAAAGTGAAAGTAGTTCCTCAAACATTCGTAACACCATCCGGAATTGCGGGTACGAATTGGCAGCAATATCTTCTGTACGGCGGAATCGGTTTGGCTGCTCTGCTGCTCGGTGCGCTCGGGATGTACGCCATCAGAAGAAAGAAAAAAGCTGGAGAAGAAGAGGATGAGCTTGACCTTCCACCGGCAAAAGTGGAATATCCTACGATCGATATCGAGAATGTCTCCAACGAAAATCAAGTACGCAAGCAATTAGAGACGCTAGCCAAGAAAAAGCCGGACGAATTTGTCAATTTGCTTAGAACCTGGCTGGTGGATGAATAGAGGTGTGGGTGTTTGGCAAGAGGAGCAATACAGCAGGGGTTAACGGGAAGGCAAAAAGCGGCGATTCTGCTTATCAGCCTCGGACCGGAAGTTTCTGCTCAAATTTTCAAGCATTTGCGCGAAGATGAAATTGAGCAGCTTACCCTCGAAATCGCAAATGTACGCAAGGTAGACGCATTAGAGAAAGAATCGATTTTATCGGAGTTCCATCAAATTTGCCGGGCTCAAGAATACATCTCCCAAGGCGGTATCGCCTATGCGAAGGAAATTCTTGAAAAAGCACTCGGTTCCAACAAAGCCGTCGATATTATTAACCGGCTGACGGCTAATCTGCAGGTAAGGCCGTTCGATTTTGCCCGAAAAGCGGATCCTGCACAAATTTTAAACTTTATCCAAAACGAGAATTCGCAAACGATTGCACTCGTCCTGTCTTATCTGCAGGCGGAACAAGCCTCAATCATTTTGTCCTCCCTGCCGCAGGAGAAGCAGGCGGATGTTGCGAAACGGATCGCTCTGATGGACAGCACATCACCGGAAGTAATCTCTCAAGTGGAGAGAGTGCTCGAACAGAAACTCTCGGCCACCGTTACACAGGACTACACATCGGCCGGCGGTATTTCTTCGATCGTTCAAATTTTGAACGGAGTAGACAGAGGTACGGAACGTACCATTCTGGATTCGCTGGAAATTCAAGATCCCGAACTCGCCGAAGAAATCAAGAAGCGGATGTTCGTTTTCGAAGATATCGTCAATGTGGACAACCGTTCCATTCAGCGCATTGTCCGCGATATCGAGAATGCCGACCTTCAGCTTGCGCTTAAAGTGGCGAGCGAGGAAGTCCGTGAAGCTATTTTCCGCAACATGTCCAAACGGATGGCGGAGACGTTCAAAGAAGAAATGGAATTTATGGGCCCGGTTCGGCTGCGCGATGTCGAAGAAGCGCAAACCCGGATCGTATCAACAATTCGCCGCCTAGAAGAATCCGGAGAAATCATTATCGCACGCGGTGGAGGAGACGATATTATTGTCTAACATCCTAAAGCCTTTCCATTATGCTCCTGCGGATGAGACAAACGCTTACCGGGTGCCGGTCAAACCGATTTATACGCCGCAGGCTGAACTTCCGGAAGATGAACCGCGGTTCACTCCAGAAGAAGAAGCGCAGCTGAGCGAAGCGGAAAGCTTAAAACGGCATATTCTCGAGGATGCTGAATCCTTCGCGCAATCCCATATGCAGCAGGCGATCCAGGAAGTATCCGAACTGAAAGAACAGACGGAAGCCGAGATCGAAGCTTGGTGGATGCAGCGGCGCGAAGAAGATGAGCAGCATCAGGAACAGGCCCGGACAACCGGTTACGAAACGGGTTATCATGAAGGCTTGAATCAAGCTCAGCAAGATGTGAGCCAGCAGTACGATGAGATGTTATCGGAAGCGCGGCAGGTACTGCAGCAGGCTTACCAGGTAAAACAGCAGGTCATTCAGGAAGCGGAACCTTTTCTCATCGAATTAAGCTGCTCCATTGCGGAGAAAATCATTTCCAAGCAGCTGACCGTATCGCCCGAATGGATGATCGAAACGATTCGCAGCGTGCTGGTTCGTCGAAAAGAGAGCGGAACGATCACGCTCTGCGTAGCACCCCGCTACTTCGCTTACATTCAGGATGCCCGTGAAGAACTGCTGTCGGCAATCGACTCGCAGGCCGAGCTGGAAATTATCCCGGATGCGAGTGTTCAGGACGAAGGCTGTGTAGTCCGTTCCACGTTCGGAAGCATTGACGCCCGCATCGATACGCAGCTTCACGAGATCAAGCTGGCCTTGCAGCGGATTGCCCTTCACGGTGAAGGGGATGAATCATGAGTCAAGGGAGCCCGAATGCAGGCAAATATGTAGACTTTCTAAGGCAGCTGGATCCTGTCCGGGTAAACGGCAAAGTGACGCAAGTGATCGGTTTGACCGTTGAATCGGAAGGTCCGGATGTAAGTATCGGCGAGTTATGCCACATCTATCCTCACAAATCCAATCAACCGCTGATGGCGGAAGTTGTCGGATTCAGAGGCAATAAGGTCATTCTGATGCCGCTTGGCGAACTTGAAGCGATCGGCCCCGGCTGCGATGTGGTCGGAACTGGCAAGCCGCTGACGGTGCAGGTCGGTCACGAACTGCTGGGTAAAGTATTAAACGGTCTCGGCCAGCCTTTGGACGGTTCGTTCTTACCGTCAAGAATGGCTCATGTTTCTACGAACAATGTCCCCAGCAATCCTTTGTCGAGACCGCGGGTTCAAGAGCCGCTCGGCGTCGGTGTCCGGGCAATTGACGGGCTGCTTACCGTAGGCAAGGGACAACGGGTCGGTATTTTCGCCGGTTCGGGGGTGGGCAAAAGCACTCTGCTCGGCATGGTCGCGAGAAACACGTCGGCGGACGTCAACGTGATCGCGCTTATCGGAGAACGGGGCCGTGAGGTTCTCGAATTCGTCGAGAAAGATCTCGGGCCGGAGGGCCTGGCGCGTTCTGTCGTCATTGTCGCAACGTCGGACCAGCCGGCGATGGTCCGGATCAAAGGAGCTTTTATCGCAACGAGTATTGCCGAATATTTCCGGGATCGCGGGATGAACGTCATGCTCATGATGGACTCCGTAACCCGCTTTGCGATGGCTCAGCGTGAGGTCGGTCTGGCGGTCGGAGAGCCTCCGGCGACGAGAGGGTATACGCCTTCGGTTTTTGCCCTTCTGCCCAAGCTGCTTGAACGGTCCGGAACCGGGTTGAAAGGCTCGATTACCGCTTTCTACACGGTGCTAGTGGACGGTGACGATATGAATGAGCCTATCGCGGATGCGGTTCGTGGTATTCTTGACGGTCATATCGTCTTGGACCGGAATATCGCCAACAAAGGCCAGTATCCCGCCATTAACGTTCTTGCCAGCGTAAGCCGGGTGATGAAAGAAATCGTTACCCAGGAGCAGCTCGACGCTGCGGCTCATCTCAAACGAATGCTTTCTGTTTATAAGGATTCGGAAGATTTGATAAATTTGGGGGCGTACCAGAGAGGATCAAATCAAGAAATTGATATTTCGCTTCAGTATATGGATGAGATCCTTGATTTTGTTAAACAAAAAACCAATGAAAAAGTGACGTTGGAAGAAGCCCAACAGCGCTTGATCGATCATTTTTCGTTAGGATGAGGCTAATATGAAATTCCAGTATGCGTTTCAGCAGATCGTAAATTTGAAAAATAATGAGCGTTCGCAGGCGGAGTGGAATCTTTCGACCGCCATCGGCAACCTGAATCACGAAGAAAGCTCTCTCCAGGAGCTGATTCGTCTCAAAAACGAAGCCCAGGAGAAAATGCTGGAAACTTCCATGCGGCCGGTTTCCATGCTGGAGATTCGTCAGCTGCAGTCTTATGTGGATCACATCGAGCATCTGATTGCGCGCAAACGTCACGACGTCTCCAAAGCCCAGCGCCATGTGAATCACAACAGGGACCTCCTGAACGACAAAATGGTCGATGAGAAAGTCTGGACGAAAGCGCGGGATAAAGCGTTGGAGCAGTTTACCGGTTTTGTTCTAAAAAAGGAACAAGAGGCGCTGGACGAAATTGCATCCAACCGTCATATCCGGTTGTCCTATCAGTAAACCCGCACGAAAGGAGGAGGCGTCATGGAAGAAGCAGGCACAGAGTCGTCCTCGGGCGGTAAATTGGAACGTTTTCTGGTCTGGTTTCTGATCCCGTTCGTGTTTACGGCCGTTCTTCTTGGTGTTCTTCTATCCGTTTTTGATTACGATGTGATGAAAACTGTCCAGCGGACGCTGAACAAAATCCCGGTCGTGGGGGAAATGATTCCCCTTCCGAAAGAGGATGCTCAAAGCGCCCCCGCCGCCAAAGGGACGGAAGAAGATGAAGTGAAGAAAAAAACCAAAGAAGTCGAGCAGTTGAACAGCAAGGTGCAGGAGCTTAAAACAGAGCTGGATAAAGCGGATCAGACGAGTGCCCAGAAGGACAAAACAATTCTGGACCTCAAGCAGCAAAAGGCGGAGCTGGAAGATAAAGAGCTGGCCAAACAGGATGAAGAGTACGACAAGAAAGTGCGGGAACTTGCTTCGGTTTATGCGAAGATGATGCCGAGTAAGGCCGCTCAAATCATTCAGAACCTGAGTCCGCAGGAAACGATTCTCGTTCTGAATGCGATGAAAACAGACGAACGAGTAAAAGTGCTTGAAAAAATGGATCCGAAGAAAGCGGCGGACGCTTCGATCGCACTCAAGGATCTGACAACTTCCCAGGATCAAAAAATCGCGGCTCTCCAGGATCGTCTCGTTCTCCAGCAAAAACCGGACTCCGCGCAAAAGAAGATGACTTCGGCTGAGCTGAGCCAGACGTTCGCATCGATGGATGCGTCCAAAGCCGCGAAAGTATTAACCGATATGTACGGGAAAAACTCGGCTCAGGTGTTAACCATCTTAAGGGAAATGGACACGGGCAAACGTGCCGCATTAATGGGAGAAATCGCGGGCATCAGCAAGGAAACCGCGGCTTCCATTACCGGCAATCTGGTTCCATAAATCTTTAATGAAAGGAGGTGAAAATAAAAAATGGAAATGCCAGTAGCAAGCACGACTTCGTCCGCACCGTCAGCAGGATCTGCGGCGGTTAAAGCGGGAACGGCTAAGACTTCAACAGCGGCTGCAACGTCAGCAGGAAACGGCAAGGGCGATGCGGGAACTTTCCAAGAGGTGATGAACGGCCAGCTTCAGAAGGAAGCGGGTGAGGAAAATGCCAGCTCCGTCGACTCCATCCTGGCCGGCCTGCTTCAAGTGATTCCGTTCCTTCCGGCGCCTGTCCAAGAAGCTTTGAGCGATATGGAAGGACAAACGGGAACGGAAGGAATGGCGGACCTTTTGCTTAGCACTATACAGAGCAGTCCGGAGCTATTCAGTAAGCTAAGCCAGTCCGATGCCATGCAGCAGTGGGCGAATGACGCTTCAGCTCTGCTTCAACTGTTAAGCGGTACGCAGCAAACCGGATTGCAGGCCATTCAGCTTGACAGCGGCGACGCTTCGCTGAAACTTCAGAAGACGATTTTGGATTTGACGGCCATGCTTAAGCAGCAGCCGGATCATCCGCTTCTGCAGCAGCTGTCGGTCGAATTCAAGCAGCTGGTGGAAACGGCACTGCCGTCTCTTTTAAACCAGCAAATGGCAGGTGCAACCGGTAAAGCAACGGCTAAAGCGGCCGAAACGGAATTGACGTTGCCTACTAGCGCAGCTGACAGCAACCTTGACGCCGCGGAGCCGGTGATGACCGTCACAAAGACAGGCAGCGTCAAAGCTTCATTGGAATTGTTGGCTGCAAGAACCGGAGTCTGGAATTCGGTGAGACAAGCGGCTCATGAAACCGTTGAGGCACAGACCTCCACTGCCCCGGCATCCGAAAACGAGCCGGCAGCGAATGGTTTGACAGGTCTTCAAGAAGGAATGAAAACAACTCTTCCGGAACAGGCGGCCAAAGCGGCAGCTCCAACGATTTCAGCTCAAAACTTCGCTCAAGAACTAAGTCAGTTCATGGTGAAGCGCATGAGCCTGAAAATGGGGAACGGTTTCTCGGAAGCCAAACTTTCGCTCCGTCCGCAGCATTTGGGAACGATTGATGTGGTCCTTACGATGCAAAACGGGCAGCTGGTTGCCCAGTTTACAGCGGATACGGCACTGGGAAAAGAGCTTCTCGAAAGCCAACTCGCACATTTGAGACAATCTCTGCACAGCCAAGGCGTTCAGGTAGACAAGATGGAAGTCGGCCAAAACACCATGTCTTCCACGATGTTCCAAGATTCCAGACAGCAGCAGTCTTCGCAGCAGTTTCTTCAGCAGCGCGGCGGCGGAGGTAATCAGGGCAACTCGGAAGAGCTTACGGAATGGAACGAAGAGTTGAAAATTTTGGAGGAAACAAGAAAAGCGGCTTTAGGAAATTCCTTCGAAACCTCGGCTTAATCAAGAGTGAAATGACAGACTCAGCTTAGATAGGAGGTGCAGCAATGGCAGAACTTTGGGGAGATTTGACCAAAACGGGCTCTACGACGAACACGGCAAGCGCAGCTTCGAAAGCCAAGGAGAAGAAGGACGGTTCGATTCTCGGCAAGGATGACTTTCTTAAAATTTTGATCACCCAGCTTCAAAATCAGGATCCTATGCAGCCTATGCAAGATAAAGAGTTTGTGGCGCAAATGGCCCAATTCACTTCGGTCGAGCAGCTGTCAAACATGGCTTCCGAGATGAAATTGCTCCGGTCTTCGCTCGGGTTTACATCGAGTCTGATCGGGAAGGACATCAGCTGGATGGGCAAAACGGACAGCGGAGAAACGGTGATGACGAATGGAGTCGTCGAATCCATCATCGTCCGGGACGGTGTGCAGTATGCGACGGTCGGCGGGAAAGAAGTCAAGCTGGAGGAAGTCCTTAAGATAGAAAACTCCAAGCCAGAGGTTCCTGCGCCATGACCGAACGTATAACGGTAGGAAGATTATATCCCACTCCTCCGGCACCCCTTCAGCGAAACGGTGGAGCCAGACCGGCTGCCGGACGCTCCGAATTCGATCAGCTTCTGCAAAGCGAACTGGTCAAGTTCAGTCATCATGCGGAAACCCGGTTGAAACAAAGGGGGATTCAAATCGACAACGAGCAGTTGACTAAGCTTGAAAACGCCATTGACAAAGCGGCCGCCAAGGGTGCCAAAGATACATTGATGGTGCTGGGTGGAACGGCCCTTATCGTGAACGTCCCGAATCGGACGGTGATCACGGCTCTGGACGGAGCCAAGCTGCAGGATCAGGTTTTTACGCAAATAGACAGTGCTGTCATCATTTCATAGGAACATTACTCAACAAAGCGGGCTGGACCCAACAGGAGGCCCTGATAGCTGCGGACCGATAGAAGCGGCTTTAAAGGAAGATGCCCACCCAGGCGGGCGACATAAGAGGAGGAACGACAAATGTTAAGATCCATGTACTCCGGTATTTCGGGCATGCGCGGTTTTCAGACAAAGCTCGATGTAATCGGCAATAACATTGCCAACGTGAACACGGTAGGTTTCAAAAAAGGCCGCGTCATGTTCCAGGACATTCTGAGCCAGACGGTATCCGGTGTAACGGCACCGGACGGCGCAGGCACACAGGGCGGTGTCAACGCCAAGCAGGTCGGTCTGGGCGTGGGAACTGCGGCTATAGACACGATTCATACAGGCGGCAGCGCGATGACTACCAATGTTCCTACCGATTTGCGTATTGACGGGAACGGATTTTTCGCGGTTGGATCGGCTGCAATGGGCTCTGCACCTACCTACTTCACTCGAGCAGGAAACTTTACCGTAGATGCCGATAATTTTATCGTGAATCCGGATGGACTGTATTTGCTCTCAACGGATGGCGAACCAATTAAATTGGACGATAATGCTACAAAGTTTTCTATCTCACAGGATGGGAAAGTGGTGCAGGTTATCAATGGTGTGCCTGAGGTTTCCACTTACAACATTGCGGTCGTGAAGTTCGCCAACCCGGGTGGCTTAACGAAAGCCGGCGGAAATCTGTACGAATATTCTCCGAATGCCGCCATGGATCCTATTACTGATCTGGCCGACTGGACGCCGGCAAACGAAGACACCGGCACTGGCTCCATCATCGCCGGACAGCTTGAAATGTCCAACGTGGATCTGACCGAGGAGTTTTCCGAAATGATCGTTTCCCAGCGTGGTTTCCAGGCGAACTCCCGGATTATCACCACGTCGGATGAAATTTTGCAAGAGATCGTTAACCTGAAACGCTAATAACAGGCAAAGGTAAAAGGTAAGGGGGCCTGGTCCCCCTCCTGGAACCTATGGAGGGAACCATGGTACGTTTGACCCGAATGAACGGCAAGCCGTTAGTGATCAACGCGCTTATGATTGAAATGATGGAAGAAACACCGGACACCGTGATTACATTGATTAACGGTAAAAAAATTATGGTCCTTGAACAAGAGGCAGTGGTCACAGAGATGGTAGAACAATTTTTGAAACGGATCGGTGCGGTTCAAGCAACGATCAAGTCGGCGAATACGGAGGGCTTGTAGTGCTTAAAAATCGATTTTTTCTGATGCTGGTTTCCATTCTTGTCGCCATCACATTAGTTCTGACGGCTGCATTTGTGTTATGGACGGTTATGGACAATAAATCGGAATCGGCCGGTGCGGAAAAGGCGCAGACTTCGGCTGAGATCAAAGAAAACACCGTCATTATGAAAGATATTACGACAAACCTGGCCAGTCAGGGCAGCTTCGTTAAAATCAGTCTGGCTTTTGAGCTGGAAAACAAAAAAGCAAAAACGGATTTCGAAAATTTGATTGATTCCCGCATCAAAGGAACAATCATCCGGACTCTTTCTGACATGAATTCCGATCAGATTTCAGGCAGCAAAGGGCAGGATAACTTGACCAACACGCTGATCAGCAAGCTTAATCCGCTTCTTAATGAAGGAAAAATAAGGCGCATAAATATTACCGACATTGTACTTGAGTAGCCTTTTACATAGATCGGATACGCACAAAGGGGGTGACTCTTATGGTTGATGTTATGTCACAGAATGAAATCGACGCTCTTCTGGCAGCTCTCTCTTCCGGTGAAATGGACGCAGAGGAACTCAAGAAAGAAGATACGCAGCGAAAAGTTCGATTGTATGATTTCAAACGGGCCGTACGCTTTTCCAAAGATCATATCCGGAGCTTAACGCGGATTCACGAGAACTTTGCCCGGTACTTGACGACTTATTTCTCGGCACAACTAAGAACGTTTGTCCAGATCAATGTCGTTCAGGTCGAACAGCTTCCTTATGATGAGTTTATCCGCTCGATTCCCAAAATGACGATCTTGAACATTTTTGAAGCAGAGCCATTAGAGGGAAGAATGGTTTTGGAAGTCCATCCGAACGTGGCGTACGCGATGCTGGACAGGCTTCTGGGCGGTGTCGGCGTGTCTCCGCAGAAAATCGCGGCTTTGACCGAGATCGAGACGATTGTCATGGAGCGGATTTTCAGCCGGGCGTTTGAGAGCCTCCAGGAAGCATGGAAAACGATCATTGATCTGTCTCCACGGCTCGAAGCTCTGGAAACGAATCCGCAATTTATGCAGATCGTTTCTCCCAATGAAACCATTGCCCTGATTTCGTTAAGCACCAAAATCGGCGACACGACCGGGATGATCAACCTTTGTATCCCGCATGTCGTTATCGAGCCGATTATGCCCCGTCTGTCGGTGCACCACTGGTTTGTATCCCAGAAGAAAAGCCGGGCTCCCGAGGAAGTCGAGATTTTGCAGGACAGGCTGACTCAGGCCAAGCTTCCCATTATCGCGGAACTGGGAGAATCGCAAATCACGATTCACGAGTTTCTGAATCTGCAGCCCGGGGATGTCATTACACTCAACAAGCCGGTAAACGAGCCTCTGCACATCAAAGTCGGCGAGAAGCTTAAATTTACAGGCAGCGCAGGTACAACCAAGAGCAAAATGGCCGTTCAAATCGGCGAAATTGTAAACGAAGGAGCAGAAGTACATGACGAGTAAAGATTATTTGTCGCAGGAGGAAATAGACGCGCTGTTGAAGCAGGCGGTTGATGAGCGTTCCGACGATAATCCATCTTCTTCTCATTCTTCGAATATCGATGATTACTTATCCTCGCTTGAGCAGGATGCTCTGGGGGAGATCGGCAACATCACGTTCGGAAGCGCGGCGACCGCATTATCCACTCTGCTCGGCAAGAAAGTGGACATTACGACACCTAAAGTATCGTGCATTCCGCGCGTACAGTTGGTCAACGAGTTTCCCCAACCGCACGTTGCCGTTCACGTCAACTATGTAGACGGCTTTGACGGCATCAATCTGCTCGTGATCAAGACTCGCGACGCTCAAGTCATTGCCGATCTGATGATGGGTGGAGACGGTCATGTGGAGGGCGACGAGCTGTCCGAAATTCACGTCAGCGCCGTTCAGGAAGCTATGAATCAGATGATGGGTTCGTCCGCGACTTCAATGTCTACGATATTCAACCGGTTCGTGAATATCTCTCCTCCGGGAATAGATATTTTGAATCTGTCGAATGGAGAAGGAAAACTACCGAACGAAGACGTATTTATAAAGATATCCTTTAGACTGACAATCGGGGACCTTATCGATTCGACCATCATGCAGCTTCTTCCCGTCGATTTCTCCAAAGAAATGGTACACATCCTGATGGGCGGGGCTTCCGAAGAGGTTTACGAAGAAACGGCGGCCGCAGTCAGCGAAGAAGTTCCGCCTGCTGTCACCAACCAGGTGCAAGCGGACACGAACGCTCAAGCTTATCAGCAGCCGGTTCCGGAACCGCCTTATACAAACCCGGCAGAAGCGCCGTACACGAATCCTTCGATGGGGGGCAACCCGATGCCTATGAATCAACCGCCTGCACAACAGTCATACGCGCAGCAGCCGATGAATCATGCACCACAGGGAGGAAATTACGGAGGAATGAACAGGAATGTAAACGTACAACCGGTACAGTTCTCCAATCTTCAGCAGGGAGGATACAACCAGACAGACGACACGAACCTGAATCTGCTGCTTGATATCCCTTTGAAAGTAACGGTCGAGCTGGGAAGAACACAGAAAGTGATCAAGGATATCCTGGAGCTTTCGCAAGGTTCGATCATCGAGCTGGATAAATTGGCCGGTGAACCGGTAGATATTCTGGTTAACAACAAACTGATCGCCAAGGGAGAAGTTGTCGTTATTGATGAGAACTTCGGCGTTCGCGTCACCGATATCGTCAGTCAGTGGGATCGCATTCAAAAAATACAATAACTATCTTTTGGGAGGATTATTTTATCATGGGGAACAGAATTTTGATCGTAGACGATGCAGCATTTATGAGAATGATGATTCGCGATATTTTGACGAAGAACGGGTATGAGGTTGTCGGCGAAGGCAACGACGGCGTACAAGCCGTAGAGAAATTCAAAGAGCTGCGTCCCGACCTCGTAACGATGGATATCACCATGCCGGAGATGGATGGAATCAATGCACTGAAAGAGATCAAAAAGATTGATCCTAATGCCAAGGTTATCATGTGCTCGGCGATGGGACAGCAGGCAATGGTCATCGATGCGATCCAAGCCGGCGCCAAAGACTTTATCGTGAAACCTTTCCAAGCGGACCGTGTTATCGAAGCCATTAAGAAAACAATGGGCTAAGCGTAAGCTTTTAATAAGGAAAGGAATGTGAAGCTTGAAGAAACAGGCAGGAAAGCTGCTTCTGGCAACGGCAGGACTGATCGTTCAGCTGCCGTTCTGGACTTCCGTTTGTTTTGGGGCACCTGAGCTGGGCGACAACACTCGGCCCGGTTCGGGAACGGGAGAGACGGGGAGTATCGATTCGATCGTGATGATCGGAAAGGTGATTTTCTTTCTCCTTCTTATCATCGGTCTTTTTTACGGCATTATGAAGATGTTGTCGAAAAAAAGCGGATTCCGCTTCGGACGTGCCATGCAGTCGCTGGGTGGGGTGCCGCTCGGCCAAAACAAGTCGATCCAAGTCGTCGAAATCGGTGATTCGCTGTACATCGTCGGAGTTGGAGATAACATCCAGCTTCTCGAGAAAATAGCCGATGCGGGCGAGGCGGCAAGGCTGAAAGAGCAGATCACGGCACAAACCCGAGCGGCAACGGAATTTATTACAGTCGGCAAATGGCTCGAGAAAATACGCAAGAAGCCGGGTGAAAACAACGTGGTGGAAGAAGAAGAGCTTTCGCCGAATTTTCACCAGGTCTTTCAGGACAAACTGCAGAATGTCGCCCAGCGCAACAAAAGCGTAGAAGAATGGCTGCAGGAAGAAAACGAACAAGATCGGTTGAAGTCAAATGAGCAAAAATAAAGGAACTCTTATTATTCTGCTTGCTTTACTTGTGTTCATGGGATGGGCAGGGAATACGGCTTATGCCGCCCCGGACCCGCAAAATCCGATTCCCGGCATTAGCTTCAACGTGGATACGGGAAGCGGAGCTTCCGGAGCCTCAAGCACGATCAGCGTCATTTTGCTGTTAACGGTTCTGAGTCTGGCGCCTTCGTTTCTGATTCTGATGACCAGCTTTACGCGAATCGTCATTGTGCTGGGGTTCGTACGCACGTCTCTAGGGACGCAGCAGATGCCGCCCAACCAGGTATTGATCGGACTGGCCCTGTTTCTCACTCTGTTTATCATGGCCCCGACCCTTGGGCAGATCAACGATACGGCCGTTCAGCCCTACATGAAAGGGGAATTGAATCAGACGCAGGCTCTTCAAAAAGCGTCCGTTCCCATCAAGCAGTTCATGTGGAATCATACCCGGCCTAAAGATTTGAAGCTTTTCCTGGATTACACGAAAGCGGAGGCTCCCAAAGGAGTCGAAGACACACCGCTGACAGCCCTCGTTCCGGCTTATGCCATCAGCGAGCTGAAAACGGCGTTTCAAATGGGTTTCATGATTTTTATCCCTTTCCTGGTTATCGATATGGTTATCGCCAGTACGCTGATGGCTATGGGGATGATGATGCTGCCGCCCGTTATGATATCGCTGCCGTTCAAAATCCTGCTGTTTATTCTGGTGGACGGTTGGTATCTGGTCGTTAAATCGCTGCTCCTCAGTTACAGTACATGAACGCGGAAGCTGGAGGTCGCCTAACATGAGTTCGCAATTTATCATTAAGCTGGCCGGCGAAGCGGTCTATACGGTGCTGAAAGCCAGCGCTCCGATGCTGGTGATCGCCCTGGCGGTCGGCCTTATCATCAGTATCTTTCAGGCTACGACTCAAATTCAGGAGCAGACGCTTGCATTCGTGCCGAAAATCGTGGCGGTTCTGCTGTCAGTCTTAATTTTCGGACCCTGGATTTTGAACACGCTGGTCGACTTTACCTTCAATCTATTCAACAATCTTCATCAATATATCGGGTAGGCGGCCATGGAGCTTTTGTTTCAACTTTTACCCAACGCTATGCTTATTTTTTGTCGAATGACCTCGTTCCTTGTCGTCGTACCGCTGTTTTCGTCCCGAAATGTGCCCAGTATGTTCAAAATCGGACTCGCTTTAGTTCTGACTCTGATCGTGACGGCAGCTCAAGGGACGTCCCAGCTGGTTCCGATGGACGCGCAGTATGTATTGCTGGTCATCCGGGAAATAATCGTCGGCCTGCTGCTCGGTTTTATCGCCTATCTATTTTTTACGGCCGTACAAATCGCGGGTTCCTTTATCGATATGCAGATCGGACTCGGGATGGCCAATGTGATCGATCCGATGTCGGGAACTACCGTACCCTTGATGGGCAATTTGAAGTACATGCTTGCCATGCTGCTGCTGCTAAGCTTCAACGGTCACCATTTTATGCTGCAGGGTATTATGAACAGCTATGAATGGATTCCGCTGTCCAACAATTTGTTTGCCCAGCTCTACGGGGGACAGATTACCGAATTTCTGGTGAAAACCTTCTCGAGTGTTTTCTCTCTGTCGATGCAGTTGGCGGCTCCCGTTGTCGCAGCGATGTTTTTGACCGACCTCGGTTTGGGTTTACTGACGCGTGTCGCTCCCCAATTCAACATTTTCGTAGTCGGGGTGCCGCTGAAGATCATCATCGGGTTTTTCCTGATCGCCCTGTTAATGCCCGAGTTGATCGGATTGTTTCACCAATTGTTCGACCGGATGTTCGAAGCGATGCAAAAGCTGCTTAACATAGTGGCCGGCAAAGCGTTTGAAACACCGTAGAACCTGTACGGGAAAGGAAAGGATACGTATGGAACCGCTCCGTTTGAAGCTGGACCTGCAGTTGTTCTCGCAAGAGAAGACGGAACCGGCGACACCGAAAAAGAGGCAGGACGCCCGTAAAAAAGGCCAAGTGGCGAAAAGTATGGAGCTGCCTGCTGCTTTTATCCTGTTTTTTTCATTTTTATCGTTTTACATGATCGGCGGATTTATGAAGGAACGTCTGATGGATCTGTTCTCGGGTACGCTGAGGCACGATTTGTTGATGGATGTGACCATGGCGAATGTGCGGATGTTATTTTACCGGCTGTTAATTCATTTTTTGGTTATGCTGGCTCCCATCTTGATCTTGACGATGGTCATTGCACTCGCGGGAAACTACCTTCAGATCGGAATCCTTTTTACAGGCGATCCGCTCAAAATGAAATTGAGCAAACTGAATCCCATCGAGGGGTTCAAAAAAATATTTTCGATGCGTTCGGTCGTTGACTTTTTGAAGTCCATGCTGAAAATGAGCGTGATCGGAATCGTTGTTTATATGACGCTGTGGGACGAGAAAACGCAGCTTCTCACCCTTAGTCATGTACCGCTGGAAAAATCGCTTCATTATATATGGTCACTGACGCTGACGTTGGGCATGAAAATCGCTTTAATTCTGGTGGTGCTTGCCTTGTTCGATTACCTGTACCAGAAGTATGAATTCGAGAAAAGCATACGAATGTCCAAGCAGGACATCAAAGACGAATACAAGAAAATGGAAGGCGACCCCCTTATTAAAGGGAAGATTCGCGAAAAACAACGCCGGATGGCCATGCAGAGGATGATGCAGGAGATTCCAACGGCGGATGTCATTATTACAAACCCGACGCATTTCGCGGTGGCCATCCGGTATGATTCGGCCAATATGCAGGCTCCTAAGGTGGTTGCGAAAGGGACGGATCACGTGGCTTTGAAAATACGTGAAATTGCGAAGGAACACGGCATTATGATTATGGAAAACAAGCCGCTTGCACGGGCGCTTTACGCTCAGGTCGATCTGGAAGAGTCGATTCCGGGCGATCTGTTCCAGGCCGTAGCCGAAGTGCTGGCTTATGTATACAAAATTAAGGGCAAAGTGAAGAACGCGTAGAAAGGGGGGCCGTACATGAAACCAAAAGATTTAGTTGTACTGATCGGGGTAATCGGGATTATTTTGATGATGGTGGTGCCGATTCCAACCGCCCTCCTCGATTTTTTGCTCATCATAAACATTACGATCTCGCTGATGATTATTCTGGTCGGGATGAACACGCAGGAAGCTCTGCAGTTTTCCATTTTCCCGGCCCTGCTGCTTGTGACGACCTTGTTCCGCTTGGCTCTTAACGTTTCGACGGCTAGAAATATTCTGGCTCATGCCGAAGCGGGAGCCGTGGTCGAGACGTTCGGTAACTTCGTGGCGGCGGGTAATATCGTAGTCGGATTTATCGTGTTTCTTATTCTGGTTATCGTGCAGTTTATCGTCATCACGAAAGGTTCGGAGCGCGTAGCCGAAGTAGCGGCTCGCTTTACCCTGGATGCGATGCCCGGCAAGCAGATGAGTATCGACGCCGATTTGAACGCCGGCATGATCAATGAGCAGCAGGCGCGCGAGCGCCGCAGAAAAGTAGAACGCGAAGCCGACTTCTACGGAGCCATGGACGGAGCGAGTAAATTCGTCAAAGGAGACGCGATTGCCGGCATTATCATCCTGCTGATCAACCTGGTCGGCGGACTGATCATCGGGATTTCGATGAAAGGCATGTCGTTCGGAGAAGCCGGACATACATATTCGATTCTTACCATCGGTGACGGACTGGTCAGTCAGATCCCGGCCCTGCTCATTTCAACCGCTTCCGGCATTATCGTTACGCGCGCCTCTTCGGAAGGAACGTTCAGTAACGATATCGTCGGTCAGTTGACCGCTTATCCGAAGCTGCTGTATATCGTGGCGGGAACGATTGCCTTTCTGGGAATTTTCACGCCGATCCATTGGTATACGACCATTCCTATTGCGGTTCTACTCGTTTTTGCGGCACGGAAGATGCAGCAGAACTTGAACCGGAAACAGGTTGAGGAAGAACAGATGGTGGAAGAACAGCAGATTGAAGAAGTACGGAGTCCGGAAAGCGTGATCAGCCTGCTGCAGGTGGATCCGATCGAATTCGAATTCGGTTACGGGCTCATTCCGCTGGCTGATGCCCAGCAGGGCGGAGATTTGCTCGACCGGATTATTCTGATCCGCAGACAATGTGCGCTGGAACTCGGTATCGTGGTTCCGGTTATCCGGATCCGCGATAATATTCAGCTTCGGCCTAACGAGTATATCATCAAAATTAAAGGCAATACGGTTGCGGGCGGCGAATTGCTGCTTAACCACTACTTGGCCATGAGCCCGGGATTCGAAGACGAATCCGTCACGGGAATCGAGACGACCGAACCTGCGTTTGGACTGCCGGCCCTATGGATCGATGAGATGACCAAAGAGCGGGCGGAATTGTCCGGATACACCGTGGTGGATCCGCCTTCCGTAGTCGCTACTCATCTCACGGAAATCATCAAGAAGCACGCCCACGAGCTTCTGGGACGTCAAGAAACCAAGACGCTTATCGACAACGTCAGAGAAGCGTACCCGGCTCTCGTGGACGATTTGATTCCGAATGTCCTGTCCATCGGCGACGTGCAGAAAGTGCTTGTGAAACTGCTCCGGGAAAAAATTTCCGTACGCGATCTGGTTACGATCCTGGAAACGCTGGCGGATTACGGACCTTACTCCAAAGATCCGGATATTTTGACGGAGTATGTGCGGCAGTCTCTTTCGAGGCAGATCACGCTGCAGTACTCGTCTCCGCAGGATTCGCTCCGCGTCATTACCGTAGGACCGGGGCTGGAGAAAAAAATCGCGGATTCCGTTCAGCAGACGGATCAGGGATCTTATCTGGCTATCGACCCGTCTTCCTCGCAGGTCATTTATCACAAGCTGGGTGAACAGGTGAGTAAAATGGTCCAGTCCGGCCACCAGCCGGTTATCCTGGCTTCACCGACGATCCGTATGTATTTGCGCCAGCTTTTGGAACGTACCATGCAGGACATTCCGGTTTTGTCTTACAGCGAGCTTGAACCGAGTGTAGAAATTCAAAGCATGGGAGTTGTCAACTTGTGAGAGTGAAACGTTACATTGTCGATTCAATGCCGGACGCTCTTCATAAAATTCGAACCGATCTCGGTAAGGATGCCGTTATTTTAAGCACGAAAGAAGTGAAAACCGGCGGGTTTTTGGGACTCTTCGGAAAAAAACGCATCGAAGTGATTGCAGCTCTTGAGGAAGGTCAAACCGGTTCCGGTAAAAACGCTCTTGAAGGCGGCGCTCAGGCCCGTCCGTCCTCTAAAGCGGCTGCCGCCGCAGCGGTAACCGCTGTTGCCAAAGCGCGGCAGGAAGAAGAGGAGAAGTCGGCCGATCAGCCCCGTACCAATAAAGAGCAGGAGCTGAGGCAGAGAGAATTTGCGGAACTTCTGCTCAGGCAATCCGCCTTGCAAAATGAAGCGGTTCCGACTTACGGAACCGGCGACGCCGAGGCGTTGACTGCAAGGGAGACAAGCTTTCTCAAAAAAGAAGAGACCTTGGACGTTAAGTCCGGTTCGGAAACTTCCGCGGCTGCTGCCAATGGGCAGTCGTCAAGCGAAGTGAGGGGAGCAGGCTCGGACCAACGTCAGGCACCGGGCCAGCAGTCCCCACAGCCATCTCCCGCGGTCATCGACCGTCCGAGCGGTAGCCCGGCGGCAGAGGAAGCGCTGCCCGTCATTCCGCAGCGCCCTCCGGCGGCTGCCGCAGCCGCTTACGCGCAGACAAGGCCGGCCGCCGCCGAACAGCGGCAGAGCCTGTCGGTCCAAGCGGCGCCGCCCGTTCCGCCGAAGGCGGAAGCTCCGGCCGAGCCGGCTGCCGCAGCGCCGCAACCCGGCGGCTTCGCCAACGAACAGGCCGAGGCGCTGCGCGCCGCACTGGCCGCCTCCCGAGCGGAGGCGGCGGCAGAAGCGGCCGCTGCGCAGAGCGCGGCCCGCGAGGACCTGATGCTGGCTGAACTCCAGCATCTCAAGACCATGATGGCCGGCCTTGTCCGGCCATCCGCACAGCCCCAGCTGCCGCCCGTATGGGGGCGGCTGGAGGAGCATCTGCTGGCGCAGGAAGTACAGCCGGACCTGGTCCGGCAGCTGATCGAAAGCGCCAGAAGAGATCTTGCCGCCTCGGCCGACGAGGCGGAAGCGCGGCAGGCGGCGGAAGCGGTCCGCAAGCGGATGCTTGCGCTGTTCCCGCCGCCGCAGGGCAAGCCGATCTCGGCGGACTCCAAGATCGTCCATATCGTCGGACCGACCGGTGTCGGCAAGACGACGACGATCGCAAAGCTGGCCGCCGATCAGGTGTTGAAGCAGCGCCGCAAAGTCGGGCTGATCACTTCCGACACCTACCGGATTGCCGCGATCGAGCAGCTTCGCACGTATGCGAATATTTTGGACGTTCCGGTGGAAGTGGTGTTTTCCCCGGCCGATCTGACGAGGGCTCTGCACAATTTGAGAGAGGCCGACGTGATCTTCATGGATACGGCCGGACGCAATTTCCGCAACGAGATGTACGTATCCGAACTCAATACGCTGATAAGGCACCAAGGGCCGAGCGAAACGATTCTGGTGCTGAGCCTTACGTCGAAGTACAGCGACATGAAAGCCATTACCGCTAACTTTTCCAAGTTTAAAGTAGATAAAGTCCTTTTTACGAAAATGGATGAAACGTATTCTTACGGCGCCATGCTGAATTTGCTGGATGAATTCCCGATCCGGCTTTCCTACGTGACGGACGGACAGAACGTACCCGACGACATCATGGTAGCGGACGAGAACAGGATTGTCGATGCGGTGCTGGAGGGTTACTCGTATGAGTGACCAGGCCCAGGAACTGCGTGAACTGATCCGCCTGAGGCACGAGAAGGATACGCCGTCCCCGGGATCCGCGCTAACCGGACAGCCGGAGCGAAAGACGCGGATTATTACCGTCACAAGCGGCAAGGGCGGGGTAGGCAAATCGAATTTCACCTTGAATTTTGCTCTCTGCCTGCAGGCCCGGGGATACAAGACACTCATTTTCGATGCCGACATCGGGTTTGCCAACATTGACGTGCTCATGGGGATTTCCTCCAAAGCCAACCTCCTTCATTTAATTAAAGGAGAGAAAACGATCGGGGAGCTCGTCCAGACAGGACCTAAAGGCCTGCAGTTTATCGCAGGGGGGTCGGGGCTTTACGATCTGGTGAGGCTGTCGGACTCCGAAGCGGATTCTTTTACCGACCAGATTCAGGAGCTTGGCGGAATGGCCGATTTTATCCTGTTCGATACGGGAGCCGGGCTTTCCAAAGAAACCCAGCGGTTCATAGCCGCTGCCCAGGAAACGCTCGTGGTTACGACGCCGGAGCCCACGTCCATTACGGATGCGTATGCGCTCATTAAAATGGTTCGCAGCGAAGATCCCGATGTGCACTTCAAGCTGGTGGTCAACCGGGCCGCACACAGCCGGGAGGCAAAGGAAACGGCCGAGAAGATCGCCATGGTGGCCCGCCGCTTTCTGTCCGTCGAACTCCAGACACTCGGATTCGTGGAAGACGATCAGCATGTATCCCGGGCCGTTAAGGAGCAGACTCCTTTTACGATTGCTTATCCGAATTCTCCTGCCGCCAAAAGTATGAATGTCCTTGTCGATCAATTTCTGGGCCAACAGCCCAAAGCAGATTCAACCGGCGGATTTAAAGGTTTCCTCAGCCGGCTGATCGGCCGCTAATATATTCACATCTAGAGCCAATTCAGGAGGGACCCTATGGAGCCGTACCGTATTCTGGTAGTCGACGATTCGGTGTTCATGAGGAAGATCATTACGGATCTGATCGAAGAAGACCCCAATTTCCGTGTTGTAGCCGTCGCAAAGAACGGTGCGGAAGCCGTAGTCAAGACACAAGAGCTGAAACCGCACGCGGTTACGATGGATATTGAAATGCCTGAAATGAACGGGCTGGAAGCGCTGGAACGCATTATGGCCGCCACTCCGACTCCCGTTATTATGCTGAGTTCGCTGACTATGTCGGGAGCGGTTGAAACGATCCGGGCCCTTGAACTCGGCGCGATCGATTTTATCCGGAAGCCGTCCGGTTCGATTTCGCTGGATTTATTCAAGGTCAAGCAGCTTTTGCATGAGAAGCTGAGGATTGCGGTCAAAACACGCATGCAGCCGCCTCCGATAGAACCGGCGAAACGGCCCGAACGCTTCGTTCAGCCGTCCGCTCCATTCGTGAAGCCGCCGTCGGCAGCGGAGATTCCCAAGAGAACTGCTGCGGCGACGCAAGAAACGGGGAAGCCCGCGAGCGGTGTCGGCACTGGCAGCTCGAAAAGTTTTCGGGATCTCGTGGCGATTGGCACATCGACCGGGGGACCCAGAGCGCTGCAGAAGGTACTGAGCGGCCTACCGGCGGATTTTCCGGCCCCCGTTCTTATCGTCCAGCATATGCCTCCGAATTTCACCAAATCGCTGTCTCAGCGCCTTAACGACCAATGTGCCGTTCGGGTCGTGGAAGCGGAGGAAGCCCAGGTGCTCGAACCCGGTACGGCATATGTCGCTCCCGGCGGACTGCACATGACCGTCGTCAGGGCCGACGACAAGAAATACCGGATTTCTTTGAGCAAAAGCGAGCCGGTATCCGGACACCGTCCTTCCGTAGACAAGCTTTTCCAATCCCTGCTTCCCTTAAAAGAGCTGACCCGGCACGCCGTTATTATGACAGGGATGGGCAGTGACGGAGCGAGAACGATCGGAGAACTCCGAAAGGACGGAGCGGCGACCACGATTGCCGAATCCGAAGAGACATGCGTCGTATACGGCATGCCGCGAGTCGCGGTGGAGAACGGAGCCGCCATGTTTGTCCTTCCTTTGGGGGATATCGCTCCGAAGCTTGTCGAACGGGTGACGGATAAAAACGGCAGCCGCTAAAGAAAGTACTCGTTAAATTGACGGAGGTGCAGTTCTGTGGAGTTGAACCAATATTTATCGATGTTCATCGACGAATCGAAAGAACATCTGCAGGCTCTTAATGACAACATGCTCAGCCTGGAAAACAGTCCCGACAACATAGATATCGTTCATAATATTTTCCGCTCGGCACACACACTTAAAGGCATGTCCGCGACGATGGGATTCGAAGATCTCGCTTCGTTGACTCACGAAATGGAAAATGTTCTGGACCTGGTCCGTAACTTGAAACTGAAAATGGACCCCTTCATTTTCGACAGCCTTTTCCAGAGTCTGGACGCTCTCGATTCGATGGTCGAGGATATCGTTCAGGGCGGAACGGGCAAGGCCGATGTTACGGCTATTGTCACCGCATTGAAATCCATTGTAAGCGGGGATTATCTCAAATCGGCTCCAACCGCCGGAGGCGCCGGAGCGGAAGGCCAGGAAGAAAGCGTTATTGCCCTGGACCAATTCCAGCTCTCGGTTCTCCAGCAATCGATTGACGCCAACATGCAGGTGTTTTATGTCGAGGTCACCGTCCGGGAAGATTGCGTACTGAAAGCGGCCCGTGCTTACATGGTGTTCGAAATTTTGGAGCGTTCCGGGGAAGTCATCAAAGCGACGCCTTCCGTTCAGGAGATTGAACAGGAGAAATTCGACCGTACCTTCTCCGTGTATTACATAGCTAACGTTGGGAAAGCCGATCTGGAAAAAGAAATTTCGAATGTCTCCGAAATCGAGCATGTACAGATCATCGTACTCGATCGCGAAACGCTGGACGAGATGACGGGAAGCGGCGCAGCCCAGGCGGAGGTCAGGGCGGGTGAAGCCCAGGCGGCAGCGGCTGCAGCACCCGCTCCGGCAGCCAAACCGGCGCCGGCTAAGGAAACCGGTGGAGCTGCCAAACCGGCAGCGGCTGCAGGCGGCGGGCCTGTGGGAACCCGTACCATTCGGGTAGATATCGAACGTCTGGATTCTCTGATGAATCTCTTCAGCGAACTGCTCATCGACCGGGTCCGCCTGGAGCAGCTGGCAAGCGAAATCAAGCGCAATGAGCTGACGGAGACGGTCGAGCATATGGCCCGGGTCAGCAGCGATTTGCAGAATATCGTTCTCAAGCTGCGGATGGTGCCGGTCGATACGGTCTTTAACCGGTTCCCGCGGATGATTCGGGATATCGCCAAATCGCTGGACAAAAAAGTCGATCTCGTCATAACCGGTGCAGAAACCGAGCTGGACCGCACGGTAATCGACGAAATCGGCGATCCGCTCGTGCATCTCCTTCGCAACGCGGTAGACCACGGACTCGAAACCGTGACCCAGCGTGTGGCGAAGGGCAAAAGCGAGAGCGGAACCGTTCATCTCCGCGCTTATCACAGCGGTAACAACGTCTTTATCGAGATCGAAGACAACGGTAACGGCATTAACCGGGAGAAAGTGCTTGCGACCGCAGTGAAGAAAGGGATCGTCGCGCCTGAAATGGCGGACAAAATGAGCAGTTCCGATATCGATCAGCTGCTATTCGCATCCGGCTTCAGTACCGCGGACGTAATCTCGGACATTTCCGGCCGCGGGGTAGGCTTGGACGTTGTAAAAACGAAAATCCACTCGCTCGGGGGACATATTCATGTCGAATCCAATCCGGGCAGCGGTTCGATCTTCTCGATCAAGCTTCCGCTTACGCTCTCGATCATATCGGCCATGCTGGTCAAGATCGGCAGCGAGAAATATGCGATCCCACTTTCTTCGATTGTGGAGACGGCCCTTATCCAGCAGGGGCAAATCCGTTCCGTTCAAGGAAACCGGATGATCGATTTCAGAGGCAGCATGATTCCGCTCGTTTCGCTCAGCTCCGTACTCGATATTCCCGACTACAGCGAAGCCGACGAGACTGAAACCGAAGTTGTGGTTGTGCGCAAAGGCGAGAAAATGGCAGCGCTTATGGTGGAGGAGTTTATCGGTCAACAGGAGATCGTCCTGAAAACATTGGGTAAATACTTTACAAAGCTGTTCGCGATTTCGGGAGCGACCATTCTCGGCGACGGTCAGGTCGCATTGATTCTCGATACGAATGAACTCATTAAATAAATCAGGCAGGGGAGGCCGTTCAAATGGCTGAAGATAAAAAAATTATCGTATTTGCGCTGGCACATGAGGAATACGGAGTAGAAGTGGATAAGGTCAAAACGATCGAACGGATGCAGCCGATGACCCGCGTTCCGAAAACGCCCGCTTTCGTCAAAGGCGTTATTAACCTCAGAGGCGTAGTCGTGCCGGTTATCGACCTCCGCTCCCGCTTCGGGCTTCCGGAAACCCCGTATTCCGATAATACCCGTGTGATCATCGTAGCGGTAAACGAACTCGAAGTAGGGCTTATTGTAGATTCCGCTAACGACGTTATTGACTTGAACGAAGACAATATCGAGAATCCTCCCGAAGTTGTCGGCGGCATCAAGGCGAAATATCTGCACGGCATCGCTAAAATCGGAGAAGACCGTCTCCTGGTCCTGATGAACCTGGAACAGGTTTTGAACAGGGACGAAATCATCCAATTGGAAAAGATCGAGGCCTAAGCAAGTGGATACGTTCAGGCAGTTGGCGGATTATCAATTGGATGTACTTAAGGAAATCGGCAACATCGGTGCCGGTCATGCGGCCACTGCTCTGTCCACCCTGCTGGACAAGCCTGTGGATATGCTCGTTCCGAAAGTTATGGTTCTTCCTTTCGAGGAGATCCCTGAAATCGTGGGGGGAGCGGAGGAAGTCGTGCTCGCTATTTTTCTGCGGGTGGTCGGGGATGCTCCGGGCAATATGTTTTTTATTCTGAATCTCGAATCTGCTAAACGGATGCTGTTTTCCCTGATCGGGATGGAGCTTTCCGACAGCGGCGATTATACGGAGCTGGAAATTTCGGCCTTAAATGAAATCGGGAATATTTTGGCGGGATCGTACTTGTCCTCGCTGGCCGATTTTACTCGGTTGTCTATGTACCCGACCGTACCTTCCCTGGCCATTGATATGGCGGGAGCCATTTTAAGTTACGGCTTGCTGCAGTTCGGGGAGATGGGGGATCAGGCACTGCTGATTGACACGAAGTTTCTGGAAGGAAACGAAGAAATGCAAGGAAACTTCTTTCTTATTCCGGATCCGGAATCGTTTGGGAAATTATTTGCGGCACTAGGGGTAGAGGCACATGAATCAACAGACGATCATTAAAGTCGGTATGGCGGATCTTAATGTCGGCATGCCGGGGGGCGTGCTTAAAACGACGGGACTCGGTTCCTGCGTCGGGCTTACCTTATTCGATGACTTTGCCAAAGTCGGCGGAATGGCGCACGTCATGCTGCCGACATCCGAAATCGCCCGAGAAGGCACCGTCAACATTGCTAAATATGCGGATACCGCCATTCCCGAATTGATCGACCGGATGACCCGTCTTGGTGCCTCAATTAATCGGATGGAAGCGAAACTGGCAGGAGGAGCTCAGATGTTCGCTTTTGCCGGAGGGGGCGATACGATGCGAATTGGACCTCGTAATGTAGAGGCTTGCAAAGAAATGTTGGTCAGATACAAGATCCGAGTCAAAGGTGAAGATACGGGCCAGAACTATGGAAGAACGATTGAACTTAACTGCGATACGGGCGTGCTGACGATTCGAAGCGTACAGCACGGCTTGAAGGATTTGTAGAGATGGCGGGAACGATTCGTTGGAATTTCATAGTCGGTGCCGTCTCCTTTGTCCTCACCTTTCTCCTTTCGCTGGGCAGCAACGTTTGGCTGACCACGCTGCTGCGAAGCGTTTACAGTTTTGTCATTTTATTTGCCGTCACCTTCGGCTTTCGGTTTATTATGGGCCTGCTCCTATCCGCTAACAGTCCTGTCGTAAATGAAACGGCAGCGGCCGCCGCAGAAGGGCCCTCTCCAAACAAGAATCTCGGCCAGCATCTCGATCTGACTACTCCCGACGAAACCGCGCAGAAAGCGGCGGACGGAGTGGACAGGGAGGAAGCGGAATTTGCGCCGCTGCTGCCCACGAAGCTAGTTACCCGGAAGCAACCTGACACCGAGCAATCGGTCAGAGCCCTTCGTCAAATGTCTGAAGAATAAGGACGGTGTACAGCCATGATTGATAAAAAACCTAATCTGGCGCATTTCGATACGTGGAGACAGTGGAAGCAGGGCGGTTCCAGAGAAGCCAAGCAAACGCTGATTGAAACGTACCTGCCTCTTGTCGAATACGTATCGGGCCGTTTGGCGATTGGTCTCCCCAAGAACGTTTCCAAGGAAGACCTAGGAAGCTTCGGAATCATGGGTCTGATCGACGCCGTCGAGAAGTTTGACTACGAACGCGGTCTACAGTTCGAAACTTACGCGTCCTGGCGCATACGCGGGGCCATTATCGACGGCCTCAGACAAGGGGATTGGGTTCCCCGTTCCGTACGCGAGAAGGCTAAGAAAATTGAGGAAGCGTATCAGAAGCTGGAGCAGAAGTATCTTCGGACCGTAACGGATGAAGAGATCAGCGATTATCTCCAGGTTACGGAGGACGAGTTTCAGCATATGCTTCAGGAAATCGCCGTAACCTCCATTTGTTCCATAGACGAACCGATTCGTGAAGAAGAATCCGAAACCCGGCTTTCGCTTCTGGTGGACGAGCGTGCCAAAAATCCGGAATTTACAGTTAACGAATTTTACCTCAAAGAAACTCTTGCGCGGGCGATAGAGAAATTAACGGAGAAAGAACGGATCGTCGTTTCCCTGTTTTATTTCGAAGAACTTTCCCTGAGCGAAATTGCGGAAGTGATGAGTTTGTCGCCTTCCCGCATTTCTCAGCTTCATTCCAAAGCCATGCTGCGATTAAGAGGAGTTTTGAGTCGATATAAAGTTCAGTTGTTTGAAAAATAGAAGTTGCCGGGAAAGGTTGTCGATACAGGATGGACCGGATTTTGGAGTTGGACCAAATCATTAGGATTTCCGTCACGGACGATAAGTTGACATCCTTGCTGAAGTTTGCCGATGTCGGAGATGATTTTACGGTCACGTTTGACGAGCTTCAAGGATTGGCCAGAGCGAACAGCATCGTCCATGGACTCGATACGGAGGCGCTGCTCCGCATAGCGATAGATCCTCAGCCTTATCTGCTCGCCGAAACCGTGAT
Organism: Paenibacillus sp. JNUCC 35; assembly: GCF_058269095.1. Taxonomy (NCBI): domain Bacteria; kingdom Bacillati; phylum Bacillota; class Bacilli; order Caryophanales; family Paenibacillaceae; genus Paenibacillus; species Paenibacillus sp. JNUCC 35. Next base: position 2,233,591 of record NZ_CM177771.1, read on the forward strand.
CGCCGAAGGCACCCGCCCCGTTAACGGAACCGACGGATACGTCGATTATTTGTACGGGCGCAACAACGATACGCATAAGCCTGTCGAGACGGAAGACGGACGCGTTGATCTCAAAGAAGTATCCACCTTGAACAATATCAGAAAAGGCCAGATCATCGGCAAAAAGGTTCCCCCGACCGAAGGAACACCCGGCAAAGCCGTAACCGGGGAGCCGCTGCCGGCACGCGAAGGCAAGGAAGCCAGGTTTAAACTGGGAAAAAACGTCGTAACGGATAACGAGGAGAACGCTATTTACGCCGCCATCGACGGACTCGTCACCTACACGGACCGGAACAAAGTAAACGTGTTCCCCGTATACGAGGTGAACGGAGACGTGGATTACCGGACGGGTAACATCGATTTCGTCGGAACTGTCGTCATTCGCGGAAACGTGAGCCCCGGTTTCAAGATCAAAGCTTCCGGGGATATCCGCATAGTCGGCGGTGTGGAAGCGGCCGAACTCGAAGCAAGTGGTTCCGTTGAAATAACCGCCGGTATCGTGGGCAGGAACAAAGCCGTAATCCGGGCCGGGAAGAACGTGAAATCTTCCTTCATCCAGGATGCGACAGTAGAAGCGGCGGATACGATTACCGTTTCCCAAAGTATTCTTCATTCGACAATACGTGCGGGTAAAACCGTCGCTTGCAACGGGCCCAAAGGGCTGATCGTGGGCGGAACCGTTCAGGCCGGGGAGAAGGTTATCGCCAGAACGATCGGAAATTCCCTCTCCAATGCGACTGCGATCGAGGTGGGGCTGCTGCCGGAGCTTCGCAATGAATTGATTCAGCTTCGTTCCCAGCTCAAAGCGCTTGCGGATAATCAGTCCAAGACGGACAAAGCCCTTATTTTGCTGGACCAGTTGGCAGCGTCCGGCCAGCTCGGACCGGACAAAGTAGCGCTGCGAATTAAGCTGAATCATACAAAGCGCCAGGCCGGAGAAGAACAGCGTGAGCTCCGTGAACGGATTTTTGAAATGGAGAAATCGCTCGAAGACAGCGAACGCTCCAGCGTAGAAGTGATCTCTACCGTATACGGAGGAGCCAAAATCGTGATCGGCCGCTACACGAAGTTCATCAAAGATCCGATGAGCCATGTCGTGTTCCAGCTTGTTGCAGGCGATATCGGGCACAGCGCCTATATGCCTAAGTAAAGGCTCCCTGGTCAAGCCAATAACCAGCGATAATGACGAGGTGGAACTTTTATGGATATGAAACCGGTCGATTTGCAGTTCGCGGTTCACAAGAACGATCAGGCCGGCATCCGGCAGCAGCAGTTGAACCACAAACCCGAGATGGATCAGGTTCTGTTGGGAGCGGAAAATGAGAAGAACGCCGAACATAACCGGAAAGCCAGCGAGAAAATCGGAGAGAGCGAAGAGGCTCAAATCCGCAAAGAGGGCCGGCAGAACGGCGGTCAGGGCGGACGGGGCCGGCAGCAGAAGAAGGCCCCTCCTTCTCAAGAAGCGGAGCCGCCAAAGGCGGTTCACCCTTTTAAAGGCTCGCATATCGACTTGAGTCTATAAAGGAAGATTTGAAAGTACAGGTGATGTTAAAATGGAACCTTGGCAGATGATTGTTCTCCTCGGCCTCGTGATTGTGGTGTTTGCGGGAGTGATTCCCCGTTCGGCTGCAAAAAAAGGCGGGCAGGGGCCTTCGGCCCAGCTCGTGAAAGAGCTGGAAGAGAGCATGGCTCACTTTGCGTCCGATCTTGAGCTGCAGAACCAGGCGCTCATCGACCTGTTCAAGGAGACGCAGAGGGAGCACAAGCTCGAGGTCGCCAAATTGACCGCCAGGCTCGAAGTGCTGGAGCGCCGCAGCGTGGACGGAAGCGGGGCGGCGGTGCAGGCCGGCCGCCAGTCCGCGCCGGATCTTTCCCGGCACGGGTCCCGGAGCACGGAACCTCATGTCTACGCGGAGCCTGCCGTTCAGACGCACGGATCTGCACTGCCAACGCCCCGTCTTACGCAGACGGAGGAGTTCCCGGCCGCAGATGCTGCCGCATCTGTTCAGCCGCAGGAAGCTCCCCGAACGGAGCCGGAGCTCTCCGTGCGCGCCCGGTATGCCGCTCTTTTTGAGCTGCATGACCAGGGAAGATCCACGGAGCAGATTGCCAAACAGCTCGGGATGAACAAAGGGGAAGTCATGCTGATCATGCAGCTGGCCAAACGGGAGGGACATTCCGATGAAAGCAAATAAAACGCTGCTGGCCGGAATCGGCATCGGTATGATCGCGGGCTCGGCTCTTCTTCAGTTGATGATATCGGCCGCCCAGCCCGTCCAGCCGTTGTCGCAGAATTCGGCCGTTTCCATCGAACAGATGGACATGAACAAGCTGAAAACCGAAGCCGGGAAGTACTATCAGGTTTTTGACAAAAACCAGCCCGTTTTCACGAAAGAGCAGCATGAACAGGAACTGCAAAAGCAGTTGGAGGCAGAGAAAGCGAAAGCCCCGTCCGCCCAGCCCGCTCCTTCGGCGCAGCCTCAAATAACCGCCGTCTACATCGCACCGGGAATGAAGTCCAGCCAGGTGGCCAAAATCGTTTCCGTGAGCGGGTTAGTCGAAAGCCAGGAGCAATTTGAGCAGGCGATGGCGGCTAAGGCGGCAACGGGAAAGATCAAGTCGGGCGTTCATAAATTTACAGGCAAACCGACGCTGGACGAGATCGTTCAGAATCTGACCAGCAAGCCGGAATAAAAATAGGGCTCTTGCATTGCGCGAGGGTCTTATTTTGCGTGCGGAAGGGAATAATGATAACGCCCGGCCGGAGCCTTTCCGCGGATTAAAAATCTTGCCGAAAGTTGTCTCCAAACGCTGTTGCATCCCGCATGCGACTTGTGGTATAGTTATTGACGGTGTTAAAAACACACGACAGTTAATTCGTATAACGGTGCTTGTCCGGGCCTTGCGCACGGCGAGTTTTATACGGAGATGCGGCTGTCGGAGGAGCATTACACTAAAACCATTTTATTGAGGAGGTGTGTGAGGATGGCAGTAATTTCCATGAAGCAGCTTCTAGAAGCTGGGGTACACTTCGGTCACCAAACCCGTCGTTGGAACCCGAAAATGGACAAATACATCTTCACTGAAAGAAACGGCATTTACATTATCGATCTACAAAAAACGGTTAAAAAGGTTGAGGAAGCTTACAACTTCGTTAAATCGGTCTCTGCTGAGAACGGTACGATCATGTTCGTAGGTACCAAAAAACAAGCTCAAGACTCCGTTAAAGAAGAAGCGGAACGTTGCGGCATGTTCTACATCAACCAACGCTGGCTCGGCGGCACGCTGACCAACTTCCAAACGATTCAAAAGCGTATCAACCGTCTTAAAGAGCTTGAAAAAATGGAGCAGGACGGCACGTTCGAACTTCTTCCTAAGAAAGAAGTTATCATCCTGAACAAGGAAAAAGATCGCCTCGATAAATTCCTCGGCGGCATCAAAGGCATGAAAGGCCTGCCTAGCGCCCTGTTCATCATTGATCCACGCAAAGAGCGTATTGCGGTTGCAGAAGCTCGCAAACTTGGTATCCCAATCGTAGGTATCGTTGATACGAACTGCGATCCGGACGAAATCGACTATGTTATCCCAGGTAATGACGACGCGATCCGCGCTGTTAAATTGCTGACGGGTAAAATGGCCGACGCTGTGATCGAAGCTAACCAAGGCGAACAAACAACGGCTTAATCGACATAAACGAACGTAACAGGAAAAGGGTGGTCTGAAGGCACTTAAGCCTATCACCGCCCTTTTTTTAAAATACTTACACTCTTAGGGAGGTCCCTATTATGGCAGTAACAGCTGCAATGGTAAAAGAATTGCGTGAAAAAACAGGCGCAGGCATGCTTGATTGCAAAAAAGCGCTGGACGAAGCAAACGGTGATCTGACGAAAGCAAGCGAAATCCTTCGTGAGAAAGGCCTTGCCGCTGCCGCTAGCAAAGCGGGCCGCGCAGCTACCGAAGGCGTTGTTGAATCTTACATTCATGCCGGCGGACGTATCGGCGTTCTTGTCGAAGTTAACTGTGAAACTGACTTCGTTGCCAAAACGGACAACTTCCGTGATTTCGTAAAAGGTATCGCGATGCAAATCGCCGCTGCGAACCCTTCCTACGTTCGTCGTGAAGAAGTTCCGACAGAAGAGCTTGATAAAGAAAAAGAAATTCTTCGCAACCAAGCGCTGAACGAAGGCAAACCTGCTCACATCGTGGACAAAATGGTTGAAGGCCGCATCAGCAAATACTACGAAGAAATTTGTCTGATGGAACAATCCTACATCAAAGATCCGGACAAAACGGTATCCGTCCTGCTGAACGAAATGATCAGCACGATCGGGGAGAACATCTCCATCCGTCGCTTCGCTCGCTTTGAGCTGGGTGAAGGTCTCGAGAAGAAAGTCGACAACTTCGTTGAAGAAGTAATGGCACAAGCTAAAGGCAACGCCTAATACCGAACGGACCAAAAGCGGGAACACATTGTGTTCCTTCTTTTATAAACAGAAACGGTACAAGAAAGATAGAAGCACGCTGATTTGTCAGAACGGAGGGTACCAAAGTTGGAGCGACCTTTGTATAAAAGAGTAATCTTAAAGCTGAGCGGTGAGGCTCTTGCCGGACAGCAAGGATTCGGGATCGAATCGGACATCATTTCTTCTATCGCCCTGCAGGTGAAAGATGTGGTCGATCTCGGGGTGGAAGTTGCTATCGTCGTGGGCGGAGGCAACATCTGGCGCGGGATTGCAGGCAGTGCCAAAGGCATTGACCGGGCTACGGCAGACTACATGGGCATGCTTGCAACGGTCATGAATTCCCTGGCTATGCAGGACGCGCTGGAGAATATTGGCGTGCCGACCCGTGTGCAAAGCTCCATTTCCATGCAGCAGGTAGCGGAGCCGTACATCCGCAGAAGAGCGATTCGTCATCTGGAGAAGGGCCGAGTCGTCATCTTTGCTGCCGGAACAGGTAACCCTTATTTTTCCACGGATACGACGGCTGCGCTTAGAGCGGCCGAGATTGAAGCGGAAGTTATCTTGATGGCCAAGAACAAAGTAGACGGAGTTTACTCCGCGGATCCTTTCAAAGACGAAACGGCCGAGAAATACGAGACCCTCACTTATCTAGAGGTGCTTAACAAAAATCTCGGCGTGATGGACTCAACCGCTTCCTCGCTGTGCATGGACAACAATATCCCGCTTATCGTATTTTCGATCACAGAAAATGGCAACATTAAACGGGTAGTCCTCGGCGAAAAAATCGGTACCATTGTCAAAGGGAGTGTATAATCGTATGCCGCAATCGATTAAAAAGAATGCAGAAGAGCGGATGAGCAAGGCTATCGACGCACTCAAGCGCGATCTGGCCACTCTGCGTGCAGGCCGCGCAAACCCTGCGCTGCTCGATAAAATCCAAGTGGAATACTATGGCGCGATGACTCCGGTTAACCAGTTGGCTAACATCTCCACGCCGGACTCCCGCACGCTGATTATTCAGCCATGGGATAAAAGCTCCATGGGAGCCATTGAGAAAGCTATTCTCAAGTCCGAACTGGGCTTGACTCCGGCTAACGACGGTACGGTGATCCGTCTGGTCATTCCGCCGCTTACGGAAGAACGCCGCAGCGAGCTGGTTAAACTAACCCGCAAATACGGGGAAGAGGCCAAAGTTGCGATCCGTAATATCCGCCGTGATGCCAATGATGACATCAAGAAGCAGGAGAAAAACGGTATTTCCGAAGACGAGTCCCGTCGTCACCAGGACGATATTCAGAAATTTACGGACAAATTCACGGCCGAAGTCGAGAAAGTCCTGACAGGTAAAGAAAAAGAAATTATGGAAGTGTAAACGGCTATCGTCGCCCCCTGAAATACCGGGGGCTTTTCATCTTTCCATAGTGGGGGAAAAGAGATGTTCAATCAACTGAAAAAATGGCTTGGAAACGAGTCTGCACAGGACGAGAAGTCTCCCCATTTGGAGTTGGACAACGTTCCGTCTCATATTGCCATTATCATGGACGGAAACGGACGCTGGGCGAAACAGCGCGGACTTCCCCGTGTGGCCGGGCACCATTCCGGTATGAAGAATGTGAAGAAAATCACCATTGCAGCCGACAGCATCGGAGTCAAGGTGCTGACGATGTATGCCTTTTCCACGGAAAACTGGAAGCGCCCTAAAGAGGAAGTCGAATTCCTCATGAAGCTGCCCCAAGAGTTCTTTCCGCTGGAGATTGAGGAACTGATTGAGCGTAATGTGCGGATCCGCATGACCGGCTGGAAAGAAAGCCTGCCGGATTACACACTGAATGCCATTGAAGATGCAATCGAGCGTACAAAGAATAACACAGGCCTCATCCTAAACTTTGCTCTGAATTACGGTGGCCGCAAGGAACTGCTCGCCGGCGTTCAGGATGTGCTGAGGGATGTCCAGGAAGGCAAACTTCGTCCGGAAGAATTATCGGAGGAAACATTTTCTTCGTATATGCTCACTTCCGGGCTTCCTGACCCCGACCTGCTGATCCGGACGAGCGGAGAGCTGAGGCTTAGCAATTTTCTGCTGTGGCAGCTCGCCTATACCGAATTATGGTTTACGGAAGCTTACTGGCCTGAATTCTCGGAAGAGCATTTTTACCGGGCCGTTGCCGAATACCAACGACGGGCAAGACGATACGGAGGCTTGTAAGCATCGGTTTGGAGGAATGAAGCGTTGAAGCAGAGGATTCTGACGGGAGCGATAGCCGGAGCCGGATTTTTGGGACTGCTGGCTGTCGGCGGCAACTGGTTTGCCGCCCTTATCGTATTAATGGCCATAATCGGCTTTGATGAGTATGTGCGAATGAACAAGTTGAAAGACCACCGGATCACATGGTTGGTCGGCATGATCGCCTTGATTCTGCTTACCCTTCCATGGGAAATGCACCGGTTTACCTATGAGCTCAATGAGGTCGGCCTGATCTGGGGAGCCGCCTTCGTACTGATGGCCGCTACGGTCTTGTCCAAGAACAAAATTACCATCGACATGGTGTCGCTTCTTTTTCTTGGAGTCGTGTACATAGGTGTCGGATTTCATTATATGATCATGACGCGGTGGATACCCGAGCATGGTTTGTTTTGGACGCTTCTTATTTTTGTCTGCATTTGGGCGACGGATTCCGGCGCGTATTTTGTCGGATCGAAATTCGGCAAACACTTGCTGTGGCCAGTAATCAGCCCTAAGAAATCGGTCGAGGGAGCCCTCGGCGGAGTACTGATTGCTATTGTAGCGGGACTCTGTTTTTCCCTGGCCCGTCCCGAACTTCTGTCTCCGGCTCGCGCGGTGCTGATCGGTGTCGTTATTGCCGTGTCGGGGCAGCTCGGCGACCTTATGCAATCCGCCTACAAGCGGGTGAAGGGAATTAAGGATACGGGGACCATCCTGCCGGGTCATGGTGGAATTCTCGACCGTGTGGACAGCTGGCTTATCGTTTTTCCGCTTGTCCACTGGCTTGCACTGATTCCGTCCTGAACCCGTGTACCCGTCCATCAGACAGAATCGGCTCAGGCTCATCCAACGGGGGAGAATATGAATAAACGAATAGCGATACTTGGCTCCACCGGATCGATCGGTACGCAAACGCTTGATGTCATTGCCCATCATCCGGATCAATTTACCGTAGAGGCTCTTGCCGGCGGACGGAACGTGGAGCTTCTAGCCGAGCAAATCCGCCGGTTCAAGCCGAAACTGGCTTCCGTGGCTACCCGGGAACTGGCGGATCGGTTGTCCGCTTTAATACCCGCAGGTACGCGTATTTTGTTCGGTGAAGAGGGTCTCCTGGAGACGGCAGCCGGAACCGATGCGGATTTTGTCGTAACGGCCGTAGTCGGCAACCAGGGGTTGGAACCGACGATCGCCGCGATTGAAGCGGGCAAAACGATCGGCCTTGCGAATAAAGAGCCGCTTGTGAGCGCGGGGCATCTGGTCACGGAAGCCGCGAAACGCAAAGGTGTGCGGCTGCTGCCCATCGACAGCGAACATTCCGCGATTTTCCAGTGTCTGAACGGCGAACGCCGGGAGGAGATCAGGAAAATTACCATTACGGCTTCCGGCGGCTCTTTCCGGGACCGTAGCCGGGCGGAGCTGGAAGGCGTTACGGTCGAGCAGGCGTTGAACCATCCGAACTGGTCCATGGGTGCGAAGATTACGATCGACTCGGCCACGATGGTCAACAAAGGGCTTGAAGTCATGGAAGCCCATTGGCTTTTTGACCTGCCCTACGATCAAATCGGCGTGCTTTTGCATCCGGAAAGCATCATCCACTCTTACGTTGAGTTCAAGGATAGCAGCATCATAGCCCAGCTCGGAAACCCGGACATGCGCGTGCCGATCCAATATGCGTTGTCCTACCCGAACCGGCTGCTTTCACCTGCGAAATCCCTGGATTTGGCGGAAATCGCTACACTGAATTTCCGGCCCATGGATTTCGACCGGTTCCCCTGCCTCCGGATGGCTTACGAAAGCGGCCGGACCGGAGGCACGGCGCCAACCGTGTTCAACGCGGCTAACGAACAAGCCGTTGCGAAGTTTTTGCGGGGAGAGATTCCTTTTCTCCGCATTGAAACCATCATAGAAGAATGTCTGCAAAGACACTCGGTCATGAGCAGTCCGCAGATCGGTGATATTTTGGAAGCCGACCGGTGGGCGCGTGAAACCGCGTCTCTGCTCGGCTGAGCCTCGATAAGGATAAACCGACCGCTCTGGAAATTTTCCGGACGGCCGGTTTTTTAGTCTATGAGCTCCATGTTCCTGCGTATACTGACATAGGCGATTGCTTGTATTAGGCCGCTCAATAATGGTACATTAGGAACATACGTAAGCATAAACGAGACGGCTTTCAGGAGAGAAAGCGCCGGAGGAGGCAGATGCGGGTTGGGAAGCATTGAGACAGGACTGAAAATCGTCCTTATGTTCTTCGTCCTCGTTACGATTCACGAGTGGGGACATTTTTATTTTGCGAAACGGGCCGGAATTTTGGTGCGTGAATTCGCTATCGGGTTCGGACCAAAATTGTTTTCATATAAAAAGGGCGAAACTCGTTACACCTTGAGATTGCTCCCGTTCGGCGGCTATGTCCGCATGGCGGGCGAGGATCCGGAAATCGTTCAAATCCAGGACGGACAGACGATAGCCGTAAAGTTAAACAAGGACAATCAAGTCACTAAGCTTTATTTGGACCAGCTTGACCAGCGGGCGAATGTCATTCAAGGTGCCGTGCAGCAGATCGATCTGGAAAAAGACCTTTTTGTAAAGCTTGAAGTGGGAGACGAGCAGGTCCGTTACCCTGTTCAGCCGGATGCCCTCATGGTTACCCGCGGTGTGGAGACACAGATTGCGCCGCTTGACAGGCAGTTTGGCAGCAAGACGGTGGGGCAGCGTTTCCTGTCCATCCTGATGGGGCCGGTTATGAACTTTTTGCTGGCCGCGGTACTGTTTCTTACCCTCGTTATTATGCAGGGAGTTCCGACGAACGTAAAAGTCGACAAGCTGGAGCCAGGCCGTCCGTCCGAGAAAGCGGGACTTATGGCCGGAGACGTCATCGTTTCGGTGAATCAGGAAACGATCGGGGACAACCGCGAGAAGTTTATGAAAGTGGTCGGTTCCTCCCCCAACCAGAAAATGAACTGGGTGATCCAGCGGAGCGGCGTGGAGAAGAAAATCGAAATCACTCCGGATGAGAACGGCAAGGTCGGGGTTTATATCACGGGAGACAAGCGTTCGGCTTCCTTCGGCGAAACGTTGAAGGGCACCTACAACTACGTTTCGACCTCGACGGTAGGTATTCTCGACGGATTCAAGAAACTTGTGCTAGGTCAGTTCAAAATGGACGACCTGGGCGGTCCGGTGCGCATCGTCCAGGTAACCGGCGAATTCGCCAGCCACGGCAGTGAATCGTACATTTACTGGGTCGCGCTGCTCAGCCTGTATTTAGGGCTCTTTAACCTGCTTCCGTTTCCTGCGCTGGACGGAAGCCGGCTCGTATTCCTCGCTATCGAAGCGGTTCGCGGCAAGCCGGTTGATCCCAACCGCGAAAGCATGGTTCACTTTATCGGCTTTGCCATGCTCATGCTATTGATGGTTGCCGTGACCTACAACGATATTTTACGTTTAATTAAAAGCTAATCTGTATTATGATAGATAGATGTAACCGTTAGGTGAAACGATGCCTGTCCGTCCGCCCGGGCGAACCTTGCGTTTGCCCCGCCGGACGGACTTCCGTAGGAGGATCCGTATGTCCAAAGATAAACAGTTTGTCCGGGAAATCACGCCGCAGGGTGAAGATTTCTCCCAGTGGTACATTGATGTCATCAAAAAAGCCGACCTTATGAGCTATTCCCCGGTTCGCGGGTGCATGGTCTTCAAGCCGGACGGCTACGAGATTTGGGAAAACATCCAGCGTGAGCTGGACAAGCGTTTCAAGGAAACCGGGCACCGCAACGCCTACTTTCCGCTTTTCATCCCGGAGAGCTTTTTCCAGAAAGAGAAGGAGCACGTGGAAGGCTTCAATCCGGAACTTCCCTGGGTGACCGAAGCGGGAGGAGAGAAGCTCGAAGAGCGTCTGGCCATCCGTCCGACTTCCGAGACGATGATCGGCCATATGTACGCGGAATGGATCAATTCCTACCGTGATCTGCCGCTCCTTATCAATCAGTGGGCGAATGTGGTCCGCTGGGAGAAACGTACTCTGCCATTCCTTCGTACGACGGAGTTTTTATGGCAGGAAGGGCATACCGCTCACGAAGACGAAGAAGATGCTCGCCGCGAAACGATGCAGATGCTGGAAATTTACAGAGACTTCGCCGAGAACTTCCTTGCCATGCCGGTCATTATCGGTCAGAAAACACCTTCCGAGAAGTTTGCCGGAGCGGTGGATACCTTCTCGATCGAAGCCATGATGAAAGACGGCAAAGCGGTACAAGCGGGTACTTCGCATTACCTAGGCACTAACTTTTCGGTTGCTTTCGATATTAAATATTTGAACCGGGAAAATCAGCACCAGTTCGTGCACACTACCTCCTGGGGAGTAAGCACACGACTGATCGGCGCGACGATCATGGCGCACGGGGACGACCGCGGACTGGCACTGCCGCCTAAAGTAGCTCCTACACAAGTGATCATGATCCCGATAGGTCCTCCTAAAACGAGGGAGCAGGTCGTGGCCCGCACGGACGAGCTGTTTGCCGAATTGAAGCAGGCAGGTGTCCGGGTAAGAGTGGACGACCGTGCGGACCTGAGCCCGGGCTGGAAATTCAACGAATACGAAATGCGCGGCGTTCCTATCCGTGTCGAGCTGGGACCTCGCGATATGGAGAACGGTCAGATCGTTCTCGTTTCCCGGATTACCGGAGAGAAGAAAATCGTCCAGCAGGTCAACTTCGTTCAGGAAGTTCAGCAGCTCTTGGAAGAGATACACCAGGAGATGTTCAACCGTGCGAAGCAGTACCTCGAAGAGCATTTGATCGCGGTAGATACGCTGGATGAGTTCAAACAATACTTGGAAACGAACCGCGGGTTTGCGCTTGCAGGCTGGTGCGGTTCGGAAGCTTGTGAAGCCCAGGTTAAAGAAGAGGCGGGAGCAACGAGCCGTAACATTCCGTTTTCGCCGCGGGAATCGAAAGAAACCTGTCTGGTTTGCGGAGATAAAGCCAAACACACCGTCGTTTTCGGTAAATCTTATTAAGCACGATTACAATGAAGGGCAAACGAGATTACTTTCTCTCTTTGTCCTTTTCTTTTTCCGGCCGGGTGAGAGCAAGGCGGCAATCGGAGCAAACCGGAAGCTTGGGGGAGGGAAGACATGAGTCAGACACCGGATAAAAGGCAGCGGTTCGAGCTTCTGATGAAGCAGGCGGACATACCGCACGAGATGTCAACGGTTCATTTTGCGGACGGGTATATCGACAAAGTAGAAATCAGCCGGAAAAACCGGGAGTGGACCTTCCACCTGGTAAAGCAGGAGTTGGTTCCTCAGGACGTGTACCGGTCTTTCTGCCGGAACGTTCAAGAAAAGTTCGCTCATATCGCCAAGACGCGATTTGTCATACACATGGAGAATGCCGAGCCGGGCAGGCTCGTGGAAGAATATTGGAGCCTTTTTCTGGAGTGGGTACAGCGCGAAGCCGTTACGGTAAACGGGTGGCTGAGCAAAGCCAAAACCGAAGTGCAGGGAAATCAGCTCACTTTGATTTTGCTGGATCAAATCGGTTTTGAACTCGCGAAGAAAAAGAACATGGATAACTGGGTGAAATCCTTCTTCCAGGATTATTTTAAAACCGAGTTTACCGTGAAGTATGCGCTCAGCGAGAAAAGCACCGAGGAATTCGAACGGTTTGCCCAGCAGATCGTCGAAGAGGAGAAGCTTGTTACACAGGAGATTATGCAGTCCATCGAGCAGGAGCTGCAGGCTTCGGCAATCCCGGATGCGGATGTCCGGCTGATGGTCGGCTACGATATCAAAGATGCGCCCGTGCCGATCCAGGATATTGTGGAAGAGGAGAAGAAGGTCACCATTCAAGGGGCCGTCTTCAATCTGGAAGTGAAAGAGCTGCGGAACGGCAGCACCCTTTATTCGTTTAACGTCACCGACTACACCGATTCCATTATGCTGAAATCGTTCGGGAAGACGAAGGAAGACGTGCGCATTCTCAATCTGCTCTCCAACGGCTGCTGGATCCGTGCGCGCGGACGCGTGGAATACGATCGTTTCATGATGGTGCCCGAGCTTGTCATGATCCCGTCGGATATCAACGAAGTACTGCCGCCCAAGGGAAGAATGGATGACGCCGAAGAGAAACGCGTGGAATTCCACCTTCATACGACGATGAGCACGATGGACGGAATCACTCCGGTGGACCAGTACATCAAGACGGCTGCAAAATGGGGCCACAAAGCGATCGCCATCACGGATCACAGCGGGGTTCAAAGCTACCCGGATGCGAACAAGGCGGGCAAGAAAAACGGCATCAAGGTGATTTACGGCGTTGAAGCGAACGTGGTGAACGATTCCGTTCCGATCGTCTTAAACCCGATTGATGCGGATTTGAAGCAGGCCACTTACGTCGTTTTTGATATCGAGACTACGGGGCTGTCCGTTCTGAATAATAAGATTATCGAGATTGCCGGCGTGAAGGTACAGGAAGGCAAAGAAATCGACCGTTATTCTACGTTTATCCAGCCGCATGAAAAAATTCCTTATCACATCCAGCAGCTCACCAATATCACCGACGAGATGGTAAAAGACGCGCCGGAGCTCGCGGACGAGCTTCCCAAGTTTATCGACTTTATCGGCGATTCCGTGCTTGTCGCTCATAACGCGCGGTTCGATATCGGTTTTATTCAGGCCAATTTGAAAAGATTGGGCCACCCGCAGATGACAAATGCGGTTCTCGATACGCTGGAAATGGCCAGGCTGCTTTTCCCTTCCATGAAAAACCACAGGCTGAACACCTTGTCGGACAAATTTAAAGTAAGTCTGGAAAACCATCACAGGGCGATTGACGATACGATTGCGCTGGGACATGTTCTTCAGCATTTGATTAACGAGGCCTACGATCGGAATATCACGAATCTTGGACGTATGAATGATTTTGTCGGGAAAGACTTGTCGAACCAGCGTCCGTTCCACTGCTGCATTTATGCGACAAATGCGGTTGGAAAGAAAAATCTGTTCAAACTGATTTCCATTTCCCATACGGAATACTTCAACAAAGTGGCGACGATTCCGAAAAGCAGGCTCATCGAGCTTAGGGAAGGGCTGCTTATTGCTTCGGGCTGCGAGAAAGGCGAGTTTTTCGAGACGGTTCTTAACAAATCGCAGGAAGAGGCCGAGCAGGTTGCCGAGTTTTACGATGTGCTGGAAATCCAGCCCGTCAGTTACAACATGCATCTGGTGGATAGAGGGCTGGTCGGCAGCCGAGCGGATCTGGAAGACGCGGTGAAGCGGATTGTCGCCATCGGCGCAAAACAGGGGAAACCAGTTATTGCGACGGGGAACGTCCATTACCTGGAGCCCCGGGACAAAGTCGCGCGCGATATTACGATCAATGGCATCACCGGTTTTAGTCCCCTCAAAGACATGAAGAAGCCGGACGCTCATTTCCGCACGACGCGAGAGATGCTGGAAGAATTCCGTTTCCTCGGTCAGGAAAAGGCCCATGAAGTCGTGGTGCGCAATACAAACGATCTGGCCGACCGCTTTGAAGAAATCGAGCTGTTTCCGACCAAGCTGTTCACGCCGATCATTGAAGGAGCGGACGACGAAATCCGCAACACATGCTATGACACGGCTCGTCAGATTTACGGGGATGAAGTTCCTGAAATTGTCGTGCAGCGGCTTGAAAAAGAACTGGTGCCGATCATCAAATACGGGTTCTCGGCCAACTATCTCATTTCGGAACGGCTCGTTAAAAAATCCAACGAAGACGGCTATCTCGTCGGTTCCCGGGGATCGGTCGGCTCCTCCGTAGTCGCCACATTCCTGGGCATTTCGGAGGTTAACCCTCTCCCGCCGCATTATATTTGCCGCTCGTGCAAATTCAGCGAATGGTTTACGGACGGCAGCATTCCGAGCGGGTTTGACCTGCCGGATAAGACCTGCCCGACCTGCGGCGACAAGCTTAAAGGCGAGGGCCAGGACATTCCGTTCGAAACGTTCCTCGGATTTAAAGGGGACAAGGTTCCCGATATCGACTTGAACTTTTCCGGGGAGTACCAACCGGTCGCTCATAACTACACCAAGGTTCTTTTCGGCGAAAAAAGCGTGTTCCGCGCAGGCACCATCGGTACCATTGCGGATAAGACAGCCTTCGGTTATGTGAAAAAGTATGAGGAAGGCCAGGGCAAAAAATGGCGGAACGCCGAAATTGTAAGGCTGGCCTCCGGATGTACCGGCGTTAAGCGAAGCACCGGACAGCATCCCGGCGGTATTGTCGTCGTGCCGGATTATATGGAAGTGGACGATATCACTCCCGTTCAATTCCCGGCCGACGATAAGAATTCCGAGTGGAAAACGACGCATTTCGACTATCACGCGTTTGACGCCAACCTGCTCAAGCTCGATATTCTGGGACACGACGATCCGACCATGATGCGTATGCTTCAGGATTTGACCGGCATTGATCCGACGACGATTCCGATGAACGATCCTAAAGTTATGAGCATTTTTCATTCGACGGATGCGCTCGGAGTTCCGCCTGAAAAAATCCGTACGTCTGTGGCCACCTATGGAGTTCCCGAGATGGGAACGAAGTTTGTCCGGCAGATGCTTCAGGAAACTCATCCGAGCAGCTTTGCCGATCTGCTGCAAATTTCCGGGCTTTCCCACGGAACCGGCGTATGGCTCGGCAACGCGCAGGAACTGATCAAGAAGGGCATTTGCAACATTAAGACCGTAATCGGCTGCCGGGACGATATTATGCTCTATCTCATTTATAAAGCCGGCATGGATGCGGGCCTGGCCTTCAAAATCACGGAGAGCGTACGTAAAGGGAAAGGCCTTACCGATGAGTGGAAGGAAGACATGAAGAAGCACAATGTGCCTGCCTGGTACATTGAATCCTGCGAGCGGATCGAATATATGTTCCCGAAAGCCCACGCCGCCGCTTACGTTATTTCCGCGGTGCGTACGGCTTACTTCAAGGTTTACCACCCGATCTCGTACTATGCGACCTATTTTACGGTCCGTGCGGAGGACTTTGATCTGGAGCTGCTCTGCCAGGGCTACGATGCGATCATGAAAAAGCTGATCGAAATCGAGGAGAAAGGGTTCCAGGCTCTTCCGAAGGAAAAAGCGATGATTTCCATTCTCGAGATGGCGCTGGAAATGACCGCACGCGGATTCAGCTTCAAGCCCATCGACTTATACCGCTCCGACGCCACGAAGTTTATTATTGACGGGGATTCGCTTATTCCGCCGTTCTCGGCCGTACCGGGAATCGGGGAGAATGCGGCCCGCAACATTGCCGCTTCCAAGGAAAGCGGAGACTTTCTTTCGATCGAAGATTTCCAAAACCGTTCGAAGGCTTCGAAGACGGTCGTCGAACTGTTGAACGGCATGGGCTGCTTCCGGGGACTGCCGGAATCCAATCAACTGTCCTTGTTTTAGCGGGCGCGAAGCGTAGGGGTGACAAGGTGAGTAACTTTTTCTTACTATTGTCAACCTTTAGACGGTTATGGTATAATTTTTCTTGGCAATAATGAGGATATCGACTGTGAACCGGAGAGTGGGGAAACCCACTCTTTACATTTTGCTAAGACTTTTTGGCAGGTTCACCGGGAAGGTCATACAGGAGGGTAGAGAGAAAACATATGAATTCACCAATTAAATCCGTCGTGGAAGATATGCTGCTGGATTATTTCAACGAGCAAGGCTTTGAGCTTGTCGACATCGAATACGTCAAGGAAGGAAGCAACTGGTTTCTCCGTGTATTCGTAGACAAAGAAGGCGGCATCGATATCGACGATTGCGGCCGCATCAGCGAATTCTTAAGCTCGAAACTTGATGAGAACGATCCGATTCCGACGGCTTATTTCCTGGAAGTCTCTTCACCGGGTGCCGAGAGGCCGCTAAAAAAACCGGAAGACATTAAGAAGGCTGTTGGCAAACATGTATTTGTAACTACATACGAGCCAATTGACAATAGCAAGGAATTCGAAGGTGAGCTTCTGTCGTTCGACGACGAGGAGCTTGTTGTGCAAACCCCGAAGAAACGCAGCGCCATTCCATACAGCAAAGTGGCCAGCGCGAGGCTTGCCATCGTATTCTGACGCGGTTAACCGCGTCTGCGAACCATTGAAAGGGGGAACTCGGTTCAAATGAACATGGATTTTATCGAAGCGTTGGCTGAAATCGAAAGAGAGAAAGGCATTTCCAAGGATCTGCTGATTGATGCGATTGAAGCCGCGATGATTTCCAGCTATAAACGCAACTTTAACACAGCGCAGAATGTGCGCGTGGATATTAATCGGCAAACCGGCACCATCCGCGTCTACGCACGCAAAACCGTCGTGGAGGATGTGCTGGACCCGAGGCTGGAAATCACGCTGCATGCTGCGCGGGAAATCAACCAGAATTATACGATGGACGATATTGTAGAGATTGAGGTTACACCGCGAGACTTCGGACGCATTGCGGCTCAGACCGCCAAGCAGGTTGTGACGCAGCGTATCCGCGAAGCCGAGCGTGGACTTATTTACAATGCTTTTATCGAGAAAGAAGAAGACATCGTTACGGGTATCGTACAGCGTCAGGATCAGCGCCACTATTATATCGATCTTGGCAAGGTGGAAGCGGTTCTGCCTCTCACCGAGGTCATGCCCAACGAGAAATTCAAGCAAGGCGAGCGTGTTAAAGCGTATATTACCAAAGTGGAAAACACGACAAAAGGTCCTCAGATCATTTTGTCCCGTACACATCCGGGGCTTCTCAAGCGCCTTTTCGAGCTGGAAGTTCCAGAGATCTACGAAGGCGTCGTAGAAATCAAGTCCGTTGCCAGGGAAGCCGGCTTCCGTTCCAAGATCGCCGTGCACTCCCGCAATACCGAAGTGGACCCTGTCGGTTCCTGCGTAGGTCCCAAAGGACTGCGTGTCCAGACGATCGTCGGCGAACTCCGCGGCGAGAAGATCGACATCGTACGCTGGATGGAGAGCGTGGAAGAGTACGTCGCTAACGCGCTCAGCCCTTCGAAAGTACTGGAAGTCAATGTGTTCGAGAACGAGAAGATGGCCCGCGTCATCGTTCCGGATTATCAGCTTTCGCTGGCAATCGGGATCAAGGGTCAGAACGCGCGTTTGGCCGCCAAACTTACCGGCTGGAAAATCGACATCAAGAGCGAGGCGCAGGCGGAGCAGGAATACGGCCGTCCGAGATCGCAGATCGAGGAAATGCATCAAGATTCCGTCAGCTTTGACTGACGCCGGCGGGGCGAGGTGAGGATGACGTGAAACAGCGGAAAATACCTCTGCGCAAATGTGTGGCCTGCCAGGAAATGATGCCGAAGAAAGAATTGATTCGGGTCGTTCGTACCCCCGAAGGGGAGATTCAAATCGATCTGAAAGGCAAAAAATCGGGCAGAGGCGCTTATTTGTGCGGCAAAGTGGCTTGCTTCAGGCTTGCCAAGAAATCCAAAGCGCTGGACCGAGCGTTGAAGCAATCGGTGGGCGCTCCCATTTATGATCAGCTTGAACAGGATTTTATCCAGGTGGAAGAAGAATTCCATGCGGGCAAAGATGGGATGGACGATGACGAATAAAAATTATTTTTCAAACTTAGGTCTCGCCATGAGAGCAGGCAAGCTTGTCACCGGAGAAGAGAGCGTGCTGAAGGCTATCCGATCGGGTGATGCGAAGCTGGTCATTATGGCGGAAGATGCGGCTGACAATACAAGCAAGAAGTTTCAGGACAAATGCCGTTCATACGACGTACCTTTGCTGGTCCTGGGCAACCGTGAGGAACTTGGTTCCAGCATAGGGAAGGAAGCTCGAGTCACGATTGCCGTCGTTGACGACGGCTTCGCCAGGATGCTGAAAAAGTATCGGGTATAACCTCCGGAGGTGAATGGGTTTGACAAATAAACAAGATCCTAAGGATAAACTTCGGGTTTATGAATATGCCAAATCTTTGAATATGAGCAGCAAGGAAATTATAACGATCCTGAAGCGTTTGAATATCCCCGTGAACAACCACATGAGCGTTATGGAAAACAATGCGGTCAGCAGCGTAGAAAAGTTTTTCCGTGACATTAAAGCGAATGCGGCTGCCAAACGGGCAGGATCAGATGGAGGTAACGTGAGTCCAAATTCAAATCAACCCAAACCAGACAAACAGTCCAACCCTAAAGCAGAGGTAAGCGCTAAGCAGCCTGTGCAGCAAGCGGGGTCCGAGCAAGCGAAGAAAGAGGAGCGTCCGGCTGCGGAAGCACGTCCGCAAGGCTCCCAGGATAACCGTGCACCGCGTCCGAGCGGTGACGGAAGAACGGGCGCGCCGCGCGGCGACCGTCCGCAAGGCCAAGGCGCACCGCGCAGCGGCGGCCAAGGCGGCGGACAGCGTCCGCAAGGCGGGCAGGGCGGATACAACCGCGGCCCGCAAAGCGGCGGTCAAGGCCGTCCTCAGGGCGGTCAGCGTCCGCAGGGCCAAGGCGGCGCTCCACGGAGCGGCGGTCAAGGCGGCGGCGGACCACGTCCGCAAGGCGGCCAGGGCGGCGGTTTCAACCGCGGACCTCAAGGCGGCAGCGGCGGCCAGCGTCCTCAGGGCGGCGGCGGTCAAGGCGGCCAGAACCGCGGCGGATCAGCCGGTGCCGGCGCAAGACCGGGCCAAGCTCCGCGCAGAACGGACGGACGTCCGGCTGCGGGCACGGATGCAGGCCGCGGCGGCCTGCGTACGGGCGACAACAGACAGGGCAATCGCGACGACCGCAGCAAATCCAGCCGTTACGACGACGGACGCGGCGGACGCGGCGGCGCAGGCAACCGTGGCGGCAACAACCGCGGCGGGCGCAATAACGGACGCGGACGCGGTCAAGAGCCGATGGTTAAGAAAGAAAAGATCGACAACACACCGAAGAAGATTATTGTGCGTGGCGCAATGACGGTCGGTGAACTTGCGAAACTTCTCCACAAGGACGTTTCCGAAGTCATCAAGAAGCTCCTGTTCCTCGGCGTGATGGCTACCATCAACCAGGAACTCGATCTCGATACGATTCAGCTCGTAGCCGGGGAGTATAACGTCGAAGTGGATCTGAAAATCCGTGTCGAAGACGACCGTTTCGAGCTGGAAGAAGAAGTCGACGATGCGGCGGATCTGAAAGAGCGTCCTCCTGTCGTTACCATCATGGGTCACGTTGACCACGGTAAAACAACCCTTCTTGACGCAATCCGTCATACAAGCGTGACGGAAGGCGAAGCGGGCGGCATTACCCAGCATATCGGGGCTTACCAGGTTGAAGCGAACGGCAAGAAAATTACGTTCCTCGATACCCCTGGCCACGAAGCTTTCACGACTATGCGTGCACGCGGCGCTCAGGTGACCGACATCACGATTATCGTCGTAGCGGCGGATGACGGCGTTATGCCGCAAACCGTCGAGGCGATTGCCCATGCGAAAGCGGCAGGCGTGCCGATTATCGTGGCGGTCAACAAAATCGATAAGCCGGAAGCCAATGTGGAAAAAATCAAACAAGCTCTTACCGAGTATGAACTCGTACCGGAAGAGTGGGGCGGCGACACGATCTTCTGCGAAGTTTCGGCTAAACAGCGGATCGGCCTGGAAAACCTGCTTGAAATGATTCTTCTCGTGGCTGAGGTTCAGGAATATAAAGCAAATCCGGATAAACGCGCCAGAGGTACGGTAATCGAAGCGGAGCTGGATAAAGGACGCGGTCCTGTAGCCCGCATTCTCGTACAGCACGGTACGCTCAAAGTCGGCGACAGTTTTGTTGCAGGCGTATGTTTCGGCCGTGTCCGCGCAATGGTAAATGATAAAGGCAAACGTCTTAAAGAAGCGGGTCCTTCGACTCCGGTTGAAATCACCGGCCTGACGGAGGTTCCGCAAGCGGGAGATCCGCTGCTTGCCTTCGAAGACGAGCGCAAAGCCCGCGATATTGCCGATAAGCGTGCTATCACGCTCCGCCAGTCCGAGCTTACGGCGAATTCCCGCGTTACGCTGGATGATCTGTATAAGCACATCAAAGACGGTGAAATTAAAGACCTGAACGTCATTATCAAAGCGGACGTTCAAGGCTCTCTCGAAGCGCTGCGCGGTTCCCTCGAGAAAATCGAAGTGGAAGGCGTACGCGTGAAGATGATTCACACGGGCGTAGGCGCCATCACCGAGTCCGACATCATTCTGGCATCGGCTTCCAATGCCATTATTATCGGCTTCAACGTTCGTCCGGAGCCTGCCGCTCAAGTAACGGCGGATCAGGAGAAAGTAGACATTCGTCTGCACCGGATCATCTACAATGTGATTGAAGAAATTGAACAAGCCATGAAGGGTATGCTCGATCCGATTTTCAAAGAAAACATTATCGGGCATGCGGAAGTCCGCAACACCTTCAAAATTACGGGCGTGGGCACCATTGCTGGTTGTATGGTTACCTCCGGCAAAATTGCGCGTAATGCGGAAGTTCGTCTGCTTCGCAGCAACATCGTAGTCTACGAAGGCAAAGTGGACGCGCTGAAACGCTTCAAAGACGACGCCAAAGAAGTGGCGCAAGGTTACGAGTGCGGTATTTCCCTGGAAAAATACAATGATATTAAAGAAGGGGACATCATCGAAGCCTTCGTCATGGAAACAGTAGAGAGGTGATCAGCTATGGCTAGAGTTCGTGTAGGCAGAGTGGGGGAGCAGGTCAAGAAAGAGATCAGCCAAATTTTGCAGAGCGAAATTAAAGACCCCCGCATCGGATTTCTTACGGTAACCGGGGTTGACGTAACGAATGATCTGTCTCAGGCCAAAGTTTATCTCAGTGTGCTTGGTACGGACGAGCAAAAGGAAGGAACTTTGAAAGCCTTAAGCAGTGCGAGCGGGTATATCCGTTCCGAGCTGGGCAAAAGAATCCGATTGCGCAAAGTACCCGAGCTTATCTTTAAATTCGACACATCGATTGATTACGGAAGCCGGATCGAAAGTCTGCTTCATGATCTTAACGATGGGAAATCCGCTGAATGACGGCGGGCCAGTTTATAGGCGGCGGCGCCTCCGGCAGCTATTTGGAGCAGTTGGAGGCGGCAAAGCAATTCATGCACGATCATAATGATTTCCTGGTGGTATCCCATGTCCAGCCGGACGGGGATGCCATTTCCTCTACTTTAGCCATTGCTTGGCTGCTTGACCGGATGGGAAAGCGCTATACGCTTGCTAACGAGGGGGACATACCGGAGAAATTCAGCAGGCTCTGGGGGTTTGACGGCATTTGGACTTTGTCCCAACTGCCCGATCACCTGTCCTATGATACGATTATAAGTGTGGATTGCGCCGATTTTTCAAGAATCGGACGGGTCAGCGAGAAATTTACCCCCGATGCCAAGCTGCTCAATATCGATCATCATGCGACTAACGACCGCTTCGGGGAATGTTCCGTTATACAGGCTTCCGCCGCGGCAACCGTTGAAATTATTTATGATTTATCCAAGCACCTTCAAATGGAAGCGGACATCGATTTCGGGACCTGTATTTATACGGGACTGCTGACCGATACGGGAGGTTTCCGGTATTCCAGTACGACACCCAAAGTGATGAAGACAGCGGCAGACCTTTTGGAATGGGGAGTAAAAGGATCGGAACTCGCCGAAGCTTTTCTGGAGAGAATGACCTTCCAGCAGATTCGTATTCTTCAGCAGGGGCTCGCTACGCTTGATTTTCATAAAAACGGGCGGATATCGACAATTGCGGTATCCACCGAAGTGATCGAAGCGACGGGCGCCACCAACGAAGATATGGACGGGCTGGTCAATTACGCCCGCAATGTCGAGGGAGTCGAAGTCGGGCTCTTGTTTAAACAAAGAAATGCATCGGCGGTTAAAGTGAGCCTGCGCTCCGCAGGTGCGGTAGATGTGGCTCAGATCGCACAGTCGTTCGGAGGCGGGGGTCATGTCCGCGCCGCCGGCTGTACGATTAACGGCTCCATTGAGGAAGCCATCCGACGGGTTGTAGAGGAAGTAGGGAATAAACTGCCATGACGATAGAAGGAATACTTCCAATCCTCAAGCCAAAGGGAATGACTTCCCACGATGTGGTAGCGAAAGCGCGCCGTTTTCTTGGGATTAAGCGGATCGGTCATACCGGTACGCTTGATCCTGAGGTTACCGGCGTGCTGCCGCTTTGTATCGGCCGTGCAACCCGCATGGTCGAATACATCCAGGAGCTGCCGAAACAGTATGAGGCAGCTATGGTTTTTGGATTGGCCACCGACACGGAAGATCTGAGCGGGAACGTGCTGGAAGAAATTCCGCTCGTTCAGCTTGCGGAGGACAAGGTCCGTTCCGTCATCCAGTCGTTCGTCGGAGAGATCAGCCAGGTTCCCCCGATGTATTCCGCCGTAAAAGTCGACGGAAAACGGTTGTACGAACTGGCGAGAGCGGGCGTGGAAGTCGAGCGTAAAGCCCGGAACGTAACCATTTACGAGATCGAGCTGCTCGAACTGGACTTGAACCGGGATCACCCGGAAGTCCGTTTCCGCGTGCTCTGCTCGAAGGGCACTTATATCCGTACCTTGTGTGTGGATATAGGAAGAGCCTTGGGCGTTCCGGCGGCGATGAAAGAGCTGGTCCGTTCTTCCACCGGACGAATCGGACTGGAGCAATGCGTGGCACTGGAAGACCTCCCTCGTTTGCGCGAGGAGGGTCTTCTGGATACAAAGATCATTCAGGCGGACCAGGCTGTCGATTATTTGCCTTCTCTCGTACTGAATGAGCAGCTGTCCGTTTTTGCCCTGCAGGGACGCAAAGTCCGGCTCCATGAGGCGCCGGCTCTGCAGGGCAGCCACGACAGCGAAACCGGAGTAGAGCAGACGGGAATTATCCGTGTTTATGATCCTCATAAACGGTTTATCGGTCTCTTTTCTTGGAATGAGACCGAAGGACATCTTGCTCCGGTCAAAGTTTTTAATTAGGATATAAGTAAGCCGGCCATCGGCCGGAATCTTCTAACCCCTGGCGGTATAAAGCGGTTCAAGGAATAGTAGGTGAACTCGTACCCATGCAAACCATTCATTTGTCTTATCCCATCGAAAATGCGGAACTTCTTCCGCTGGCCGGTAAAAAGGTCATCGCCATCGGCGATTTCGACGGTGTGCATCTCGGACACCGTGAAGTTATCCAGCGCGCTGTCGAGAATGCCCGCGAGCTGGGAGTCCCGGCCGCGATTATGACGTTCGATCCGCATCCGCGGGAGCTGCTCGGCCAGGAGAAGTATGCACGGCTTCTGACGCCGACCTCCTACAAGATGGAGCTCTTCGAGAAGCTGGGCGTAGACTGCACGTATGTACTCAAGTTTGATACGGCGCTGATGCAGGCTTCTCCGCAGCAGTTTGTCGATCGTGTCCTGGAGGCGCTTGGCGTTGAAACCGTCGTAGTCGGATTCGACTTTACGTTCGGCTACAAAGGCCGGGGAACGCCCGATACGCTCTGCGAACTGGGGCATGGCCGTTTTGCGGTGGAGGTGATCCGCCCGTACCGGATGAACGGCGCCAAGGTCAGCTCCACGGCAATCAGAGAAGCGTTATTGACCGGACATCCGCCAGCCGCTTCCGAACTGCTCGGCAGAGGGTACGGAATACGCGGTGTCGTCGTATCGGGCGATAAGCGCGGGCGTCAGCTCGGATTCCCTACGGCGAATCTGCAGATGTCCGAGAACTTTCTCGTGCCCGCTTCCGGCGTTTACGCCGTCCGTGCGTTTGTGGGAGGAAGCTGGTACCGGGCTGTTATGAACATCGGAACGAAGCCGACCTTCCACAGCGGTGAAGTCATGTCGCTCGAAGTGCATCTGCTTGACTTCGACCAGGACATTTACGGCAGCACCGTGTTTGTCGAATTTGTCGATTATTTGCGCCCCGAGCGCAAGTTTAACGGCATCGATGAGCTGATCACCCAGCTCAAAAGAGATGTAGCGACGGCCGAAGCGAAGTTTGCGCAGATTCTGTAGGCGTTGGCATTTACTTCTGTCCATCTTGTATGCTATACTGATTTACGTTGCTTCGGCTTTGCCGTAAGCTTCAATTACGAACCTTGGCGCGGAGCCGCGCTTCACCGACGCACTCTGGGCCATAGGCGATTATATGAATAGGAGGTGATTGGGATGGCATTAACTCAAGAGCGTAAACAGGAACTGATTCAAACGCACAAAACGCATGAAAGCGATACGGGATCTCCCGAAGTGCAAATTGCTATCCTGACGGAAAACATCGTAAACCTTACGAGCCATTTCCGTACACACAAGAAAGACCATCATTCCCGTCGCGGACTTCTTAAAATGGTTGGTCAACGCCGCAAGCTGTTGGCATACCTTAAGAACAAAGACGTTAAACGCTACAGTGCTTTGATTGAAAAGCTCGGTCTGCGTAGATAAAATCCGCATTCAGAAAGCAACCCTGCTGTTCTCTGTGGTGGGCTCCGAGCCGAGCTTCCGCAGCGGCTCCGGGTTGCTTTTTGTGTATTTTAAATCGTTGCAAAGAAGGAAATACTGTACATACGCAGAATCATTAGGTGATGCAGGAGGCGCGAGCTTCCTCAAATCCTACCGTTTTTTACCGAATGGAACCATTTTGCGCGGTATATGTTCGATTCCCGCGTGTTTTGAGATAAAATTAGGAGGTTTAGTATGGAAAAACGTGTGCAAATGGACTTGGCCGGACGTCCGCTTATCCTTGAAACCGGTCGTTTAGCCAAGCAAGCCAACGGCGCGGTACTTGCCCGCTATGGCGATACAGTTGTGCTCTGCACCGTGACCGCTTCCAGTGAGCCGAAAGATCTTGATTTCTTCCCGCTGACGGTCAACTATGAGGAGCGCTTATATGCGGCAGGTAAAATTCCGGGCGGGTTTATCAAAAGAGAAGGACGTCCGAGCGAGAAAGCGATTCTCTCCAGCCGTCTGACCGACCGTCCGATCCGTCCTCTGTTCCCGGAAGGATTCCGTAACGACGTACAGATCGTCGCGGTGGTCATGAGCGTGGATCAGGAATGTCCGCCGGAAATTACGGCCATGATCGGTGTTTCCGCCGCTCTTTCCATTTCCGACGTGCCGTTCAGCGGTCCGGTAGGGGGCGTCATTGTAGGCCGCATCGACGGTAGCTTCGTCGTGAACCCCACTCCGGCGCAGGAAGAGAAGAGCGACGTTCACCTCGTTGTGGCAGGCACCAAGGATGCCATTATGATGGTAGAAGCAGGCGCTGCCGAAGTACCGGAAGACGTTATGCTGGAAGCGATTATGTTCGGGCATGACGAGATCAAGAAAGTGATCGCCCTTCAAGAGCAGCTCGTTGCCGAAGCCGGCGTTCCTAAAATGGAAGTGAAGCTTCATACGGTGGACGGCGATATCAGCGCAGCCGTGCGCGAGTTTGCCGAAGCCCGTCTCGTTGAAGCGATTAAGATTCAAGAGAAGCATGCGCGCCAAGAAGCGATCGACACGGTCAACGCGGATGCCGTTGCGCATTTTACGGCGCTCTATGAGGAAACGCCGGAGAAGCTGAAAGACGTCAAAGAAGTGCTTCACGATATCGTGAAAGACGAAGTCCGCCGCCTCATCACGCATGACAAGGTAAGACCGGATGGACGCGCACTGGATGAAATCCGTCCGATCGACGTGGACATTAATCTGCTGCCGCGCACGCACGGATCCGGACTGTTTACACGCGGACAAACGCAAGCATTAAGCGTATGTACGCTCGGGGCGCTCGGCGACGTACAGATCCTCGACGGTTTGGATCTCGAAGAAACCAAACGCTTTATGCACCATTACAACTTCCCGCCGTTCAGCGTAGGAGAAGCAAGACCGCTTCGTCCGCCGGGACGCCGCGAAATCGGACATGGCGCTCTCGGAGAACGCGCGCTTTCGTACGTTATTCCAAGCGAAGCCGAGTTTCCGTATACAATCCGTCTCGTTTCGGAAGTTCTGGAATCCAACGGTTCGAGCTCTCAAGCAAGCATTTGCGCTTCCACGCTCGCTATGATGGATGCGGGTGTTCCGATCAAAGCACCGGTTGCCGGTATCGCGATGGGTCTTATTAAAGAAGGAGAGCATTTCTCCATTCTGACGGATATTCAAGGGATGGAAGATCATCTCGGGGATATGGACTTTAAAGTGGCAGGCACGTCCAAAGGGGTTACCGCTCTTCAAATGGACATCAAGATTGACGGAATCAATCGCGACATTTTGAAGCAGGCCCTGGATCAGGCTAAGGCAGGCCGTACATTTATCATGCACAAAATGCTGGAGCGCATCTCGGAACCTAAGAAAGAACTTTCCGCATATGCACCTAAAATTGTCGTGATGCAGATCAACCCGGATAAGATCCGTGACGTGATCGGAGCAGGCGGCAAAATCATCAATAAAATTATTGAAGAAACCGGCGTTAAGATTGACATCGAGCAGGACGGCAAAGTCTTTATCGCTTCGTCCAATGCGGAGATGAACGAACGTGCCAAGCAGATTATCGAGGGGATCGTACGCGACGTCGTTGTCGGCGAAACTTACCTCGGTACGGTAAAACGCGTGGAGAAGTTCGGAGCTTTCGTAGAAGTGCTGCCGGGTAAAGAAGGACTCGTCCACATTTCCCAGCTGTCAACCGAACGGGTTGCCAAAGTGGAGGATGTCGTTAAAGTCGGCGATACGATTACCGTTAAAGTCACGGAAATCGACAATCAAGGACGCGTTAACCTGTCCCGCAAAGCAACGCTCGTGAACAACGAAGTTTCCACTCAATCCTAATAACCGAATCGCACCAAACATACAAAGAGCCAGATCTTTCTGTCTCTTTTTTGCATGTTTAAACCGAATTTTTACGTGCGCGGCTGTATCGTCCAAGTCATAACCCTGTCCGGCTTTGCATAAACTCTGACATAATCTTTACGGAGGAGTCGGAATCTCATGCAAAAAAAGAAGCTGGTGCTGCTTGGCGGTATAACGGCCGGGTGTATATGGGTACTGCTGCAAAGCGAAAGTGTGCATACCTTTGTGGGAGCGATCCAGCAAGGAAAGCAGCCTTCCATGCAAACACAGACGAAGCTTTCCAATGATGCGGGAGGGCCGGAGGGTAACGGAAAGACCGCACAGCCGGCAGAGGACGCTTTGCTCGGACGAATCCGGGAAGAAGCGAAAGGTCTGTACATCGCTCCCATCGATGCGAAAGTGGACAGAGTATGGAAAGCGGTGCCGGGTTACAACGGGCTGGAAGTCGATATCGACAAGACCTACGAGGCGGCCAAAAAGAATGGGGCGGGAGACAAATTGCCTTTCGTCATGAAGCAAGTTTCGCCTCGAGTCAGCTTGAACGACCTTCCGCCGGAGCCTATTTACAAAGGGAACCCCAAAAAACCGATGGTTTCCTTCATGATCAATGTGGCGTGGGGAGAGGAGTTCCTTCCGTCAATACTGGAGGCACTCCGCAAAGAAAATGTAAGAGCCACATTCTTTTTCGATGGAAGCTGGCTTAAGAAGCATGTGGACATTGCCAAAGAAATTCAGAAACAGGGACACGAATTGTCCAATCACGCGTATTCACACAAAAATATGAGCACGCTCAGCCGCTCCAAGGCGTATGAGGAAATTGTGAAAACCGAGGATCTGCTGAAAAAGGAGCTTGGTGTCACCAATGTTCTTTTTGCTCCCCCCTCGGGAGACTTTGATGCCGAAACGGTCAAAATAGCCGCGGAGCTTAAGTTAAAGACCGTCATGTGGACGCTCGACACAGTTGACTGGAAAAACCCCGGCGCCCCCGCGATTCTTGCCAAAGTCCGCAAAAATATAGAGCCGGGCTCGCTCATCCTGATGCATCCGACCGAGTCTTCCAGCAGTGCGCTGCCCGAAATGATTTCGATTATCAAAAGCAGGGGGCTGCAGCTGGGATCGGTAAGCGAAACGCTGTCTCCGCAGCGGATATCGGCCCCTGCTCCGGGAGCGGGCCAAGCGGGCGACGAGCGGTCAGGTTGAGTCACTTCGACATTTTTGTTAAAATCAAAGTTGAACTTAAGGGCTCCTAAGCGGACCCCATTGTGCGCACATTTGAGGAGGAACAGCTTGGTGAATAAAACCCATTTAAATAACGGGCTCAGAGTCGTGACCGAGAAAATTCCGACCTGCCGTTCGGTAGCAATCGGAATCTGGGTAAAAACCGGTTCACGGAACGAAACTCAGCTGAATAACGGAATTTCCCATTTTATCGAACACATGCTCTTTAAAGGCACAGAGCGTCACAGCGCGAAAGACATCGCGGAAGTGTTCGACGGGATCGGAGGGAATGTGAATGCTTTCACATCCAAAGAATATACATGCTATTACGCCAAAGTGCTTGACGAGCATCTCGGCATTGCGGTAGATATTTTATCCGATATGTTTTTTAATTCCGTCTTTAATGAAGAAGAGCTAGAGAAAGAAAAGAACGTCATTTTCGAAGAAATCGCCATGTATGAAGATACTCCCGATGATCTGGTTCACGATCTCGTTGCGAAAGCGGCGTACGGCAGCCATCCGCTGGGGTACACCATTTTGGGAACGCAGGCGCATTTGTCCGGGATGAAGCCAAACGATCTGCGGGCTTATATGAAAGAATGCTACACCATTGAGAATACCGTCATTGCCGTGGCGGGGAACATCGACGATAGCGTGTTCGAACTGCTGGAGAAGCATTTCGGTCATTTCAACGTTTCGGGTACGCAGCAGAACCAGGAAGAGCCCTCGTTCATGAGCGAGCGCGTTTTCCAGGCCAAGACAACGGAACAGAATCATATCTGCCTGTCGCTCCCGGGTCTTTCTCTTCGTGAAGAAAACCTCTACCCGATGGTGCTGCTCAATAACGCGATCGGCGGAGGCATGAGCTCCAGGTTGTTCCAGGAAATCCGCGAAAAGCGGGGACTTGCCTATTCGGTGTATTCCTATCATTCTTCTCACATCGACAACGGGGTATTTACGATCTATACGGGAACGGCTCCGAAACAAACGGAGGAAGTTCTGAAGGTGACGATCGAAATGCTGAACGATATCGCGGAGAAAGGCATGACGGATGCGGAACTGAGAAAAGGCAAGGAACAGCTGAAAGGCAGCCTGATTCTCAGTCTGGAAAGCACCAACAGCCGGATGAACCGGATCGGCAAAAACGAGCTGATGACCGGAAGGCATTACACGCTCGACGAAATGATCAACCGGATCGAAAGCGTTGAAATGGAGCATATCCACGCCTTGACCCGCAAGCTGTTCTCCAAGCCATTCGCCATTGCGATGGTCGGCAGCCGCGACGAGGCTTTGCAGTCAATCAGAGGAGATGAGCTTCTTGGAAAATAACACACCTGTATTCCCCATCCGCATTAAACGCCTGCCCGGCAGCGAAGGTCTTCCGCTGCCGGAGAAAATGTCCGCCGCGGCAAGCGGCTTCGATCTGCACGCGGCGAATATCGAACCCCTCGATCTGGCGCCCGGTGAGCGGGCGCTCGTTCCGACGGGGTTCGCGCTGGCGATGCCCGTAGAGCTTGAGGCCCAGATCCGCCCGCGGAGCGGACTGGCCTACAAGCACGGCATCACCACGCTGAATTCGCCGGGCACGATCGATGCGGACTACCGCGGCGAAGTCAAAGTACTCCTGATCAATCATGGTCAGGAGACATTCACGATCCGCCGCGGCGAAAGAATCGCGCAGATGGTGTTCCAGCTCGTGCCGGCCGTCTTATTGACGGAAGTGGACGAGCTGGATGATACCACGCGCGGCGCCGGCGGCTTCGGGCATACGGGGCTGACCACCGAAGCGCGGAAATAACCTGCGTCCCTGCCGGTTACAGGCGGGAACCAGGAACGGTCCAGGCTTGGCCGCCGCAGTTGGCGGACCGTGCATGCTCTTATCCGTCAGTTCACTAACCTTGCAAGGTTGAAGTTTTAATGAAGAAGGGCCTCTATCAGTTTGAAGCTGATAAGAGGCCTTTTTTATGTCCGTTTGCCGGAGTCCGCCTTGAAAAAGGGGATGAGCCGTAATGTGCGGATGCCCGGCAAGCGGATGTCACCCTTCGGTAGGCGGCGGCATACTGTATGTTATCGAGACGGATGCACGTAAGGGAGGAACGGAAACAGTATGCTCACCGGAGCGGAAGTAATTTTTATCGGCGGCGATGCCCGTCAGCTTGAAGTGATCGATAAGCTGATCGAGCTCGATGCGTCCGTGACTTTAATCGGATTCGACAATCTGCAGAAGCCATTCGCGGGAGCGGCGGGCAAGCAGCTTTCACCCGAAGCGCTGGAGAAAGCCGACGCGCTCGTTTTGCCGGTTGTGGGAACGGATGAACAAGGGCGTGTGGAAAGTATTTTTTCCGGCAATGAACTGACGCTCACGCCGGATCTGCTGGGCGCACTTCCAAAACATGCCGTGATCTATACGGGTATGGCGAAAGCTTATTTGAAGCAGCTTTGTGCATCGCAGGGTCTTAAACTAGTCGAGCTTCTCGAGCGGGATGACGTGGCGATCTACAATTCGATTCCGACGGCGGAAGGCGCTTTGATGTTTGCCATTCAGAATACGGACATTACGATTCACGGTTCGCAATCGATGGTTTTGGGGTTCGGAAGAACCGGTTTAACGATGGCTCGTACCCTTCAGGGACTGGGAGCAAAAGTGAAGGTCGGGGTGCGAAAACCGGAGCATTTTGCCAGAGCTTTGGAGATGGGTTTTACGCCGTTTTATACGCGCGAACTCTATCAGGAAGTGGCGAATATTGACTTGCTTTTTAACACAATTCCGACTATGATAGTCACAGCGCAAATAATAACGAATATCCCGCATCGCGCGGTATTAATCGACTTAGCTTCCAAGCCGGGCGGAATGGACTTCCGTTTTGCCGAGAAGAGGGGGATTAAGGCGATGCTCGCTCCAGGCCTACCCGGGATCGTCGCACCGAAAACAGCTGGTCGGATTTTGGCGAATACGCTGAGTCAGTTGATGGTGGAAGACATCAGGAATGGGAGTGGTCCGGAATGAACTGGAACGGGATAACGGTAGGGTTTGCGTTGACAGGTTCTCACTGCACCTTGGAAGAGATTATGCCGCAGATTCAAAGATTCATAGACGCAGGCGCCGCGGTTGTACCGATCGTCTCCCAATCCGTTTTGACGACGGATACGAGATTCGGCAAGGCCGTCGATTGGCAGAAGCAGCTCAAAGACATGACTGGCAGCGATCCCATTACGACGATTGTCGAAGCGGAACCGCTCGGGCCTTCCAAGAAGCTCGACGTCATGGTAATCGCCCCTTGCACGGGCAATACGACAAGCAAGCTCGCGAATGCAATGACGGAAAGCCCAGTCCTAATGGCCGCTAAAGCACAGATGCGCAATCATCGTCCGCTTGTACTGGCCATTTCTACTAATGACGGGCTCGGACTGAATTCCGCGAATATTGCGAAATTGCTCGTTACGAAGAACATTTATTTTGTCCCGTTCGGCCAGGATGCGCCGGAAGCGAAGCCGAATTCACTTGTCGCCCGAATGGATTTGATTTCGGAGACATGCGAAGCGGCCCTGAACGGCAAACAGCTTCAGCCGATGATTATTGAGCGATTTCAATATTCTTAATTATAGATCATTTAAATAATGGGGGAGCAAACGACATGTCTAATGAAAAAACTTTTAACGTAGCAGTAGTCGGCGCAACCGGCGCCGTCGGAGAACAAATTATCCGCTTACTCGATGAACGCAATTTCCCCATTAAGGAATTAAAATTTCTTTCGTCCCCGCGTTCCGCGGGTACGAAAATTCGTTTCAAAGACAGAGACATCACGGTTGAAGCGGCAACGCCGGACAGCTTTAAAGGGGTAGACATCGCCCTGTTCAGCGCAGGCGGCGACGTGAGTAAAGAACTCGCTCCGATTGCGGCTGCCGGCGGTACGATCTGTATCGACAACACGAATGCCTTCCGCATGGATCCGGAAACACCGCTTGTCGTGCCGGAAGTTAACATTGAAGAGGTTCACAAGCATAAAGGCATTATCGCCAACCCTAACTGCTCCACGATTCAAATGGTAGCTGCCCTGAAACCTCTCTATGATCGTTTCGGCATCTCCAAAATCATCGTATCTACATACCAAGCCGTATCTGGAGCAGGCAGCAAAGCGATTGATGAGATGCTTCGCCAATCCCGTGAAGCGTTGGCTGGCAATCCGGTGAACCCGGACATTTTGCCGGTCGGTTCCCTTCCCGTTAAACATCAGATTGCGTTCAATGCGATCCCGCAGATTGATAAGTTTCTGGATAACGGGTTTACAAATGAAGAAATGAAAATGATCAACGAAACGAAGAAGATTATGAACGACGAATCCCTTGAGGTTACGGCAACCTGCGTACGGATTCCCGTCGTATACGGTCACTCCGAATCGGTTTACGTGGAATTGAAGGAAGACTTCGAGCTTGAAGAAGTGCGCAGCCTTCTTGCGGACGCACCGGGTATCGTACTCGTTGACAACCCGCAGGAGCAGCAGTACCCGCTTGCAACCGAAGCGACCGGTAAACTGGAAACGTTCGTAGGGCGTGTACGCCGTGATCTTCACAACAAACGCGCGCTTAACCTGTGGATCGTATCCGATAACCTGCTGAAGGGCGCTGCCTGGAATGCGGTACAGATCGCGGAATATTTTGCACAGAACAAGTAAACTCACACAATCGGCATCGTCATCAGACGGTGCCGATTGCTCGCATCATGATTAAACATCGACAAGAAAAGCGAATAGGAAAAGAGGGAAGGATATGCGTATTCGAGTTCAAAAATTTGGCGGCACTTCCCTGTCCACGCCTGAAGCCAGAAAACATGTGCTGGAACATATCCAAGCTGCGCGCAGCGAGGATTGTCAGCTTGTCGTGGTTGTATCTGCGATGGGGCGGCAGGGAGAGCCTTATGCTACCGATACTCTGCTCGGTTTGATCCGGCAGAATGGAGATCAGCTACCTGCAAGGGAGAGGGATTTGTTGATGTGCTGCGGAGAATGGATTTCCGCAGCCAATTTGTGCAGCCTGATTCAAGCGGAGGGTATTCCGGCGGTCGTTATGACAGGCGGCCAGGCGGGTATCGAAACGAATGACGCCTACGGCAATGCCCAGATTGTTTCGGTTCAGCCGAAGCGGATTCTGGAGCATCTGGACCGGGGCGAGGTCGTAATTGTCGCCGGGTTCCAGGGGCAGACGGCCGATCATGAGTTTACGACGCTCGGACGAGGAGGAAGCGACACGTCCGCCACGGCGATCGGCGGGGCGCTTAAGGCCGAAGTGGTGGACATTTTTACCGATGTCAACGGAATTCTGACAGCGGATCCGCGTATCGTGGAAGACGCTAGGCCTTTAACGCGCGTAAGTTATGCGGAAATTTGCAACATGGCCCATAACGGCGCCAAAGTGATTCATCCGCGTGCGGTGGAAGTGGCGATGCAGGCGAATGTCCCGGTCCGGGTACGTTCTACTTTCTCCAAAGAGGAAGGCACGCTCGTGACCAATCCCGATTCCTTGTACGGCGCGGAGAAACGGGTCGAAGACCGCCACGTGACAGGGATCGCCCATTTTGGGAACATTACACAAATTCAAGTGCCCGCGGCCGAAGGCCAATACGACCTTCAACTTCAAGTGTTTAAAACGATGGCGCAGCACAGCATCAGCGTCGATTTTATTAACGTAAATCCTTCGGGGGTTGTTTATACGGTATTTGACCACGTAGCGGAAAAAGCGCTTGACCTGCTGCGCGGGCTCGGCTATAAACCCACTTCACTGAGTGGATGCGCTAAAGTGTCCGTCATCGGGGGCGGTATGAACGGTGTTCCCGGCGTTATGGCCAAGATCGTCGAGGCGCTTACGGAAGAGAACATCCGAATTCTTCAATCCGCGGACTCCAATACCACCATCTGGTGCTTGGTACACGGGGAAGATATGGTTAACGCCGTAAGAGCGCTTCATAAATCATTCCAACTGCATAAATAGGCAAAAAGCATAAGTAGGAGGCGGGAATTTTGGATTTTGGAAGAGTAATTACAGCAATGGTAACTCCCTTAAACGAACAGATGGAAATCGATTGGGATCAGGTCGGCCCTTTAGTCGATTACCTGATTAACGAGCAGCGCAGCGAAGGGCTGGTTGTTTGCGGAACAACCGGCGAATCGCCGACCCTGTCGGGAGAAGAGAAACTGAAGCTGATCGAAGCCGTCGTAAAGCATGCGAACGGCCGGTGCAAAGTCATTGCGGGAACCGGCAGCAACGATACAAACCACACGATCGAGTTATCGCGGGAAGCGGCTAAGCTGGGCGTAGATGCGCTCCTTCTCGTCGCTCCGTACTATAACCGGCCCAGCCAGGAAGGCTTGTATCAGCATTTCAAAGCTGTCGCCGAAGCTGTCGATATGCCGATCGTCCTTTACAACGTCCCGGGCCGCTCCGGTGTCAATATCGACGCGGATACGATAATCAGGCTCTCGCACGTGCCGAACATCGTGGCCAGCAAGGACTGCTCAGGGACCGATCAGTTAACGATCGTAGCCGCCGGAGCCGCCGAAGGCTTTACGGTTTACAGCGGCGACGACAGCATGACGCTCCCCGCTCTGGCCGTCGGCTGTCATGGCATTATGAGCGTAGCGAGCCATGTTGTCGGCAAAGAGATGCAGGAGCTTGTTGAAGCGTATACATCGGGTGATGTAAAACGCGCGGCCGGGCTCAACGCGAAACTGCTCCCGGTATTTACCGGTTTATTCTGCGCCCCGAGTCCCGCTCCGGTTAAGTACGCCCTTAATCTGAAAGGCGTGAACACAGGCAGCGTCCGTCTTCCTCTTGTCGATTTAAGTGAGCAGGAACAGGCTTTCGTGGCGTCGTTGTTCTAATCCAATCGCAAAAATTTCCTTATTACGACCGGTGCCGCCTGGCATCGGTTTTGTCATTTTAGGAGAGACTACAAATCATATACGCACCAACTTGTAATCGGGTAGATCTTTCCTGTATAATGGTGGCAAGTGACTGGTTCGGTTTCATTATAAAAATCGTCGTCAAATGAATTCAAGGAGGTTACTTTTTTGTCTAAGAAAAATAACGATAAAGTTCTGATTTTTGCCCTTGGCGGCGTGGGCGAAATCGGTAAAAATATGTATGTGGTGCAGTATGCGAATGATATTGTGGTTATCGACAGCGGTTTGAAGTTTCCTGAAGAAGATATGCTTGGAATCGACATTGTCATTCCGGATATCAACTACCTGCTCGAGAATAAGGACAAAGTCCGCGGCATTTTGCTGACTCACGGCCATGAAGACCATATCGGAGGGTTGCCTTACGTACTTCGGCACTTGAATGTGCCTGTTTACGGTACGCGGCTTACCCTTGGGCTTGTGGAAAATAAGCTGAGAGAAGCGAATCTGCTTGGCGAAACCAAGCGGATTCTGATCAATGCGGATTCCGAGCTTAATTTGGGAACGATTACAGCCACGTTCTTCAAAACCAACCACAGCATTCCGGATTCCGTCGGGGTTGCTCTTGAAACACCCGAAGGAGTCGTCGTGCACACCGGAGACTTTAAATTCGACCAGACACCGGTTAATGATCAATATGCTGACCTGCACCGGATGGCCGAAATCGGAAAGAAAGGCGTACTGGCCCTTCTTTCCGACAGCACAAATGCCGAGAAACCCGGATTTACGGGTTCTGAGAAAAGTGTCGGCGTTACTATCGAGGAAGTATTCCGCAAAGCCAAGCAGCGCGTAGTTATCGCGACTTTCGCTTCGAACATTCACCGTGTTCAGCAGGTTATCGACGCAGCTGAGGCTACCCGCCGTAAAGTTACGGTAATCGGGCGGAGTATGGTTAACGTGGTGTCGATCGCTTCGGAACTCGGATATCTACGCGTTCCGGACGGCATGCTGATTGAACCTGAAGAAGTAAACCGTATGGCGGCCGACCGCGTGGTCGTTCTCTGTACGGGCAGCCAAGGGGAGCCGATGTCGGCTTTGACCCGTATGGCTCGCTCCACTCATCGTAAAGTGGACATTCTTCCAGGCGATACGGTAATCATTGCAGCTACTCCTATTCCGGGTAACGAGCGCTATGTCGGCCGTACGGTAGACGAACTGTTCCGTTTGGGTGCGGACGTCATCTACGGACCGGGTTCCAAGACGGGCGTACACGTTTCCGGACACGGAAGCCAGGAAGAGCTCAAGCTTATGCTGAACCTCATGAAGCCGAAATATTTTATTCCGATTCACGGGGAATACCGCATGCTTCGTCTTCACGGTCAACTTGCCGAATCCGTCGGAGTGGACCAAGAAGATATCTTCATTCTGGATAACGGGGACACCGTTGAAATCCAGGGTGGTGTAGCTCGTAAGGGTGCAAGAATTCAGGCAGGCAACATTTTGATTGATGGACTGGGTGTCGGAGATGTAGGTAACATCGTCCTGCGCGACAGAAAGCTTCTTTCTCAAGACGGCATTCTGGTCGTTGTCGTGACACTAAGCAAACAGGATGGGACCATTCTTTCCGGTCCGGACATCATTTCCCGCGGCTTTGTATATGTCCGCGAATCCGAAGGTTTATTGGACGAAGCGAATCGTATCGTGACGAGTACGCTGAATAAATTAATGAATGATAACGTAAATGAATGGGCGTCTTTAAAAACACATGTGAAAGACGCGCTTGGACGATTTTTATATGAACAAACCAGAAGAAGACCAATGATTCTTCCGATTATCATGGAAGTTTAGTCTCTCAAACTAGTCACTTAACCCAACCGAAACCAAAGCTCTCTCCATAGCCGGAGAGGGCTTTTTTAAATGCTTTCAGACCTCATTCATCGCTGCCTGAGAAGAGGATGAATAAAGTAATAGCGTTCCTGCCCACACTAACCTCGATGATCAATTAGGAGGAATAGCCATGGGAAACGGAAATCGATATAAAGGACAACAGAATAGACCCGCCTACACGGGAGCAGGTGTATCCTCGGAGCGTTATGCAGGCAGAAACGAATATCCGTTTCAGCAGGCGAACGCGAATGTTTCAGCGGGCAGCGGCGGCTCTTTGAACAGAGGAACCCGGTACAGCGGTCAACAGGGGGCCGGACAGAATGCTTTTCCTGAAGCCGGCAATACGAACCACACCTTTACAAGCGGTGCTCCAAGAGGCTCTTACGGGCAGGTGACTGCCCATACATTCAACCCGGCACCCTACGGCCTCAGGCAAAACGGTTCCTCCTACACAGCGGAAGAAACGGCTAACGATGCCGATAACGTTACGCTGCAGCAGGTTCATTTTGAAGAGCTAGGAGAGGGTGCGGCTGCGCTTAGAGCCGACGCTTCCGTTACAAGCGACTACAACCCGCGTCCTCAGGCGCCTTTTCCCGGACCGGCTCCTTTCAACGAGCCGCCCTCTTTCAGAAGCGAAGAGCAGCCCACGGAGGAACAAAAGAAGCTGGCAGCGGTAGAAACCATCCAGCAGCTCGGGCAAATCAACACGCCGGCCGGTGAGTCGAATATCTACTGCATGAGCATCATCGGTCAGGTGGAAGGGCATATCGTACTGCCGCCGCAAAACAAAACGACGAAATACGAGCACCTGATTCCTCAACTCGTAGCTGCCGAACAAAATCCGAAAATCGAGGGAGTCCTCGTTATTCTGAACACGGTTGGCGGCGACGTGGAAGCGGGGCTTGCTATCGCCGAGATGCTTGCAACGATTTCGAAACCTACGGTTACCCTTGTACTGGGCGGCGGGCATAGCATCGGTGTGCCGATCGCGGTAAGCTCGAACCGTTCTTTTATCGCAGAGACGGCTACCATGACGATTCATCCGATCCGCCTGACGGGACTTGTCATCGGTGTGCTGCAGACGTTTGAATACCTGGAGAAAATGCAGGAGAGGGTAACCCGTTTTGTCACGAAGCATTCCAAAATCTCCGAAGAGCAGTTCAAGGAGCTTATGTTCAAAACGGGCGAACTCACCAGAGACATCGGAACTACGGTTATCGGCCAAGACGCCGTTAAATACGGATTGATCGATGAAGTGGGAGGGATTGGGCAGGCAATCGCCGAACTGAACCGCAGAATCGAGGAACGCCGAGGTTCCCGGGGAGGCGGAACGGCATGACCCACTACACGATCCTGCCGGATGCAGTCGTTTACGAAGGCTGGGATGAATACGAACCCCGCTTCCGGGATGTTGAAATCAGCGGCATCCTGATGCAGGTTGAAGCTGTCGATGAGAGCCGGGTGCGGATTGTGCGGCTTTACAGCCCGGAGCCAAAACATTACTTAAATCCTCTTTTTACGCCAGGAAGTCTGATTAATTACGTGCCCGGCCCGCAGGGGATCTAGGCACTGCCGCCCGTGTTCCGCCTACCGAAACTGTGGTATAATGATTTATCGGAGGTGGAATAGAGTGGCAAAACGCCGTAAGAAAAGCAAGACGGTCAAGACTAATCTCATGTTTGAGCTGTACGGTATTTTAATCCTGATTTTCTCGGTGATTGCGCTGGCCAGAGAAGGTCATGTGGGACGTTCGTTTCATTACGTTTGCCGCTTTTTCATCGGTACGTGGGATTTTCTGATCCCGCTGATCTGCATATACATAGCACTGCATGTTATGGTGAAGCGTTCCTGGCCCTCACGATGGACAACCCGCAAAACCGGGGTTTTGTTAATTGTGACGGGTCTTCTTGTCATGAATCATATTAATTTATTTAAAGCTCTTTTTCCAGAAGGCAACTACGAGACGACAACGATTCTGTCCGTGACATGGGAAGCTCTGAAGCAGGGCCTGCAGCCCGCCAACGGCAAAATTCTTCTGAACGATGTGGGAGGAGGGATGATCGGAGCGATCGTCTACAGCCTCCTGTATTTTTTGTTTGACAATCTGGGTGCACGCCTCGTGCAATTTGCTTTATTTGCCATCGGGCTTATTCTGGTTACGAACTTGTCTTACGTGGAAGCTGTGCAAAAGCTGCGTGCGCGCATGAAGCGCTTTTTTACTTTGCTGGAAAAAAAATTCCAGAATATGCAGCGCGGCAAAGGCAGATCTTCGTCTGCGGCTAAAACAAAAGGGAAGGCTGCTGTTTCCGAGAGCAAAAGCGAACGAACCTACAAAGAGCCTGACTTTCCTTATGACGACGAATTCGATGAGGAAGTGTACCGCCCGGATCCCAAGAGGAAGAAACCCCGTTTCCTTCAGCTGTTAAAACAGCCCGGTCCGCAGCAGGAAGACGATCAGGACGAGGACGATTTGGCGGTTTCCGGCGCCGCCGGCGGTTATCCCGAGGAGAAAGTCGTATACAAGGTCGATTCCGGTAGAGAGCCAGCAGCGCTGGACATGAACGATGAACCTCAAGCCGACCGGGAGTTTTCCACCGTTTTCCGGGACTTCCAAGAGCAGGTGCAGAAGGAAGAAAAGGTCGTACCTTCCTCTCCGGTAACGGCAGGTACGGTAGGACCCGCAGCTTTGGCTGTGAGCGCTAAAGCGGCCCCTTCCGCAAACGGAGGGCAGGCTCCGACCGATGAGCAGCTTGAAACTGTGGATGACCTTCAACTGGTTGACACAGCCGTGCCGCCGGTTCTCCCGCCTTACGACCTGCCGTCTTTGACGCTTCTTACGAAACCGGCGGCGGGTAAGGGCTCCGAGATGGCGGATTACAAGGCCAACGCCCGCAAGCTCGAAGCCACGCTGGAAAGCTTCGGCGTGCGTGCTAAGGTGCTGGAAGTCGTCCGCGGACCTGCGGTGACCCGGTATGAAATTCAGCCCGACGTAGGGGTGAAGGTGAGTCGGATCGTTAGTCTGACGGATGACATCGCGCTGGCCCTGGCCGCCAAAGATATCCGGATGGAAGCGCCGATTCCCGGCAAATCCGCCATCGGTATCGAAGTGCCGAATTCCGAAGTATCCGTCGTTACGATGCGCGAGGTAATGGAAACTTCCGCCTTCCAGGAAGCTACTTCCAGATTGTCCGTTACTTTGGGCAGGGATATTTCCGGACAGCCGATCGTCGGCAACCTGGCGAAGATGCCCCATCTGCTCGTAGCTGGTGCTACAGGTTCGGGTAAATCCGTCTGTATCAACGGAATTATTACGAGCATCCTTTACAAGGCTAAGCCCAACGAAGTCAAGTTCCTGATGGTCGATCCCAAAATGGTCGAACTCAATGTGTATAACGGCATTCCTCATCTCATGGCTCCGGTCGTCACCGATCCGCGAAGGGCGTCTCTTGCCCTGAAAAAAGTCGTCGTCGAGATGGAGAAGAGGTACGAGCTATTCTCCAAGAGCGGTACGCGGAATATTGAGGGCTACAATGCCATGCTGATCGAAAACGGTACGGAAGCGCCTCTTCCGTACATTGTGGTCATCGTGGACGAGCTGGCCGATCTGATGATGGTGGCTGCCAACGATGTGGAAGACGCTATCTGCCGACTGGCTCAGATGGCGCGTGCGGCAGGCATCCATCTGATTATTGCGACCCAGCGCCCGTCCGTGGATGTCATCACCGGCGTTATTAAAGCGAATATTCCTTCGCGGATCGCCTTCGGGGTATCTTCTCAGGTAGACTCGCGGACGATTTTGGACATGGTGGGGGCCGAGAAGCTTCTCGGCCGCGGCGATATGCTATATCTGCCTGTCGGAGCCTCCAAGCCCGTCCGTGTTCAGGGAGCTTTCCTTTCCGATCAGGAGGTCGAGACGGTAGTCAATTTCGTCCGGACTCAACAGGAAGCGAATTACCGGGAAGATATGGTGCCTCAGGTGGAAGAGCAGCCGGAGCAGCAGGACGAGTTCGGGGACGAACTCTACGATCAGGCCGTTCAGATTGTCATCGAAGCCAAGCAGGCTTCGGCGTCTCTGCTTCAAAGGCGGATGCGTATCGGCTATGCGCGCGCGGGACGGCTCATCGATTCGATGGAATCCAATGGAATCGTCGGGCCGCATGAAGGAAGCAAGCCGCGTGAAGTCCTTATTTCACTGGAGCAATTCCAGCACAATCGCATGAGTTCCTGATCCAAGTTCAAGGACGCCCTGCCGGGTTTACGGCAGGGCGTTTTTCTTGCATAGAACGTTTCCTCCTTTCTCATAATAATCACTAACAGCCAGTCATCATGAGAGAAAGGTTGATAATGGAGCATGAATAAACGCATGAACAAACGTTTGATCGCCATCACGGTTTGCGTCGTATTTACCCTGTTTGCGGCTCTGCAGATTAAGCAGAACTTCACGA
The DNA here is from genome assembly GCF_058269095.1 of Paenibacillus sp. JNUCC 35. Classification (NCBI taxonomy): domain Bacteria; kingdom Bacillati; phylum Bacillota; class Bacilli; order Caryophanales; family Paenibacillaceae; genus Paenibacillus; species Paenibacillus sp. JNUCC 35. The sequence goes on from NZ_CM177771.1 coordinate 2,275,533, forward strand.
CTGAAGCTACATTCAGCAAGAATCTCATCAGTTATGGAGCCAAAGGCTCCGATGTCAATGAGCTGCAGGGAAGGCTCAAGTTTCTCGGATTTTACACGGGGACTGTAGACGGCGATTACGGCTGGAGAACACTCCGGTCCGTAAAATGGTTTCAAAGCGAGTTCGGTTTGAAAGTGGACGGCCATGTGGGCCCCAAAACCAAGCTTAAGCTGTGGGAAGCCACGAAGAACTGGAAGCCGACCGCGCCTGAAGCCGCCAATACAGGCAAAGCGGCAGGCCAGGCTAACCAGGGCAATCAAGGCGGCACGGCCGTTTCCGGATCGAATCTGACGCCGACGACGCACAAAGGATTTTCCAAATCCGATCTCGATCTGATGGCTAATGCCGTTTACGGCGAATCCCGCGGCGAGCCTTACATCGGTCAGGTGGCCGTTGCGGCGGTCATTCTGAACCGGGTGGACTCGGCCAGCTTCCCGAATACCGTTTCCGGCGTCATTTTCCAGCCCGGTGCGTTTACCGCTGTTGCGGACGGCCAAATCTGGCTTACGCCAAATGAAACCGCCAAAAAAGCAGTCCGGGATGCCATCAACGGCATGGACCCTACCGGCGGCTGCGAATATTATTTTAACCCCGAAACGGCTACGTCCAAATGGATTTGGACACGCCCGCAGGTGAAAACCATCGGCAAGCATATTTTCTGCAAATAACCGGAACTGAACAGAACGACAGAGGAAGTGACCGCTCGGTTGCTTCTTCTGTTTATGAAGGAATATAATGGGTATAGCCATCTGGAGAACCGAATAGTTTAGACCCAAGACGGTTGTGAAGGGAGAACGACAGCATTGAGCACCCAACAGTTTGAACGGAGTACACTGCGTCAGATAAGGCTGCATGTACTGCCTACAGATCGCTATAAAACATTCGCCATTTCCGCTTACATAGGACGTCCTCTTTCCGAGGAAGACGTAACGCAGACGGCATTGGTCCCTTTTGTTCTGAGAAGGGGAACGGAAAGTTATCCCGAAACGAAGCAGTTCCGAGAGCATCTCGACGATCTCTATGGAGCGGGCTTCGGTTTTGACATTTACAAGCGCGGAGACTACCAGATCGTTCAATTCCGCATGGATGTAATTAACGACCGGTTTGTATCGTCCCCGGAATCTCTTTTGGAGAAAGCTCTTTCGTTTCTGGGTGAAGCCATCACGAAGCCGGCAGCTGAAGGAGACGCTTTCCTCTCCAAGTATGTAGAGTCCGAGAAGGAAACGCTGCGCAAACGGATCGAGTCCATTATTAACGATAAAATCCGCTTCGCCGCCGAACGCTGTATTGCCGAAATGTGCAAAGGGGAGCCGTATCGGCTGCATCCGCTGGGCGAGCTGAAGGATATTCCCGCTTCCACCCCCGAATCCCTATTTGCCTATTTCAAAAAATGGCTGGCCGAAGCGCCTATCGACCTGTATGTGGTCGGCAATACGACGCTCCAGGAAGTCGAGAACATCGTGAGCCGTTCTTTCCGGCTGGAGAGGGAAGAGAATCCCGTCTACACGCGCACTGCGCCTCAGCGCCGGACAGGGGAGACCAACGTCGTGGTGGAACGATTCCCCGTCACGCAGGGCAAGCTGAACATGGGCCTGCGCACTCCGGTTACGTACGGAGACGATGCGTATCCCGCCGCGCTTATGTATAATGGCATTCTGGGCGGATATCCCCATTCCAAGCTGTTCTTGAATGTGCGCGAAAGGGCGAGCCTCGCTTACTATGCTTCTTCCCGGCTTGACGGGCACAAAGGCATCCTGACGATCCAATCGGGCATCGAGATGCAGAATTACGAGAAAGCGGTTGACATTATCCGCAAGCAGCTGGAAGACATGAGAACCGGCTTTATCAGCGATATCGAGCTCAGTCAGACAAGAGCGATGATAGCCAACCAGCTGCGGGAAATGCAGGATTCCGCCTTCGAACAGATCGCGTTTGATTTCAATGCCGTTCTTTCGGGCAAAGAGCGCACCGTTCAAGAGCTGATCGACGGAGTGACGAACACAAGCATCGCAGAGATTCAGCAGGCCGCCGAGGGAGTATTCCTGGACACCATCTATTTCTTGAGGGATGAAAAGGAGGAAGCCAAGTGAACGTCATTCCCTATCCTCACTTAAACGAAACTTTGTACGAAGAAAAGCTTCCGAACGGCCTTCACGTATACGTGCTGCCTAAGGAAGGCTTCCAAAAAACGTACGCGACGTTTTCCACCCGCTACGGGTCGATCGATAACCATTTTCAAGTGGAGGGCGGGCCCGAAATCCGCGTGCCGGACGGGATTGCCCATTTTCTGGAGCATAAAATGTTCGAGGAGCCTACCGGCGATGTTTTCGCCACGTTTGCATCCCGCGGAGCTTCCGCGAACGCGTTTACGAGCTTCGAGAGAACGGTCTATCTCTTTTCGGCTACGGGCCAGATTATGGAGAACATCACAACCCTGATCGATTTTGTTCAGAATCCTTATTTTACCGAAGAAAACGTCGAGAAGGAAAAGGGCATCATCGGGCAGGAAATCAACATGTATCGCGACAATCCGGACTGGAGAGCGTACTACGGCCTGATCGAGGCTTTGTACAGCAAACACCCGGTGCGGATCGACATCGCTGGCACCATCCCTTCCATTACCGAAATTACCAAGGATATGTTGTACGACTGCTACCACACGTTCTATCACCCGAGCAACATGACGGTCTTTATCGCGGGCGGCGTGAATCCCGAGGAAGTGATTTCGCATATCCGGGCGAATCAGGCGGCCAAAACATTCAAACCTCAGGGGGAAATCCGCCGGTTTTTCGAATCGGAGCCGGAAGCTGTCGAGACGGAACGCAAGGAAACGCTCCTGCCGGTATCGCTGCCTAAATGCCTGTTCGGTTTTAAAGAAAAAGCTCTGCATGAAGAAGGGAACGCGATCCTCAAACGAGAGCTTACGACGAAACTTGTGCTGGAAGTTCTGCTGGGCGCAAGCTCTCCGATCTACCAGAAGCTGTATAATGAAGGGCTTATCTCGGACAATTTCAGTCATGAGTACAACTCGTCTCCGGAGTACGCGTTTTCCGCGATGGGCGGGGATACGAAAGATCCGGATCTGCTGCTGAGCAGAATCCGTGAAGAGCTGGACCGTGTGAAAACGGAAGGGCTGGACGAAGAAGCTTTCGAAAGAAGCCGCAGAAAAAAAATCGGCGGATTTCTGCGGATGCTGAATTCCCCCGAGGCGATCACGAATGAATTTACCCGGTACCTGTTTAAAGGCGCCGATATGTTTGACATTTTAAAAACATACGAATCCATCACCAAGGATGAGGCGGAGTCCAGACTCCGTGAACATTTTGACTGGAGCCGCTTTGCCGTTTCGCTCGTGCGAAGCGAGCGTCCGTGACGGGGCTTCGGCCGTTTACCGAGCAGACGGTCCTCGTAACGGGCGGCAGCCGCGGAATCGGAGCGGCCATCGCCGAACGGTTCGCCAAGCTGGGCATGAACGTGGTGATCCATTACCTGCAGTCCCACGAATCCGCCAACGAAGTGGCGCGCCGCTGCATGAACCATGGAGCGAAGGTCATGACGGTGTGCGCGGATCTGAATTCGAAGGAACAGATTGTGGCTATGCGCGACAAAATGGAGCAGCGGGGCTTTATGCCCGATGTGCTGGTCAACAATGCGGGGATTTCCCACTACGGCCTGCTTTCCGATGTGACGGAAGAGGAGTGGGACCGTGTTATGAACATTAACCTGAAGGGCACGTTTCTGTGCAGCCAGCTCTTTATGGACGGAATGATCTCCCGGAAATACGGCCGCATTATTAACGTGTCTTCCATCTGGGGAATTTCGGGTGCGTCCTGCGAGGTTATCTATTCGACGGCAAAAGGCGGCATCAACGCGTTTACGAAAGCATTGGCCAAGGAATTGGCTCCTTCGGGCGTCACTGTAAACGCCGTTGCGCCTGGAGCGGTCGATACCGATATGATGTCCGGCTTCGACCATGCGGAGAAAGAAGCGATCGCGAGCGAAATACCGGCCGGCCGTTTTGCGGCGCCCGACGAAATCGCCTCGCTGGTGTATTTTCTGGCTTTGCCCGAGTCCGGCTACATTACCGGCCAGATTATCAGCCCCAACGGGGGCTGGCTGACTTGAACGGCGACCTGCGGTATTCCCTTAATTACCAAGGGTTTGGATAGCTTCGCGGGAATATTTGATTGTTCGGATGCAGATATTACAGGTGTTCCTCTCATCCTAACAAATCAAAGGAGGCCCGACCCATGTCTACGGTACTTACAGTGTTTGACAGATGGAAAGAATTTTTGGCTGAACGGGTGGACCAAGCCGAGAGAGTAGGCCTGAACGACGAGAAAATTTCTAAACTTGCATTCCAGATCGGTGAGTTTCTGTCCGATAAAGTGGATCCGGAAAATCGCGAAGAGCGCCTGCTCAAAGAACTCTGGGACGCAGGTGACGAGAACGAGCGCAAGGTTATGGCACGTTTAATGGTCAAACTGGTGAATAAAGAGTAGAATAGATGATGTACATGCGAAAAGCCCCACTTCAATGCGGGGCTTTTCCATGCCATCATTTCAGGAAAGGATTCGGTATCATGAGTTTCTCGCGGGTAAAACTTGCACTTTTCCTGCCAGTCATCACGGTCATGCTTTCTTCATGCGGGACTCGCGGGCTTCCGACGATCACCGAACAGCAGCTGGCGTCCAAACATTCGGTTCTGGTCGTAACGGCCTCGGATGTATCACAGGAAACGAAAACGAGCGTAGCGGCGGCACTCGCAAAATGGAGAAGCGGCAGCGGACTCACTTCGGAGTGGAAACAGGACGCGGCCTTTGACAGCGTTCTGGGCAAACAGCTGGAATCGAAACGCTATGATTATGTCGTTGTAATCGGCAGCAGTCTTGTTCCTCAAGCTTCGACAGAGGCGGTCAGGCTCAAGAATCAGAAATTCGTCGTGCTTGCGGACCGTCTGGAAGATCCCGGTATGCAGGCAGAGAAGATAGCCCCTCCGAATTCCGTTCTTCGCGGTGTAGATCATGCGATGATCGAACAGGCGATGAGCGGCTGGGTCAAAGAACAGGCGGACAAAAGAAAATCCATCGAATGGGTAACGAAATCTTCGGTTCCCATACCCTCAGGTTTATCCCCTTCCGGCTTATCCGGTCACACCGTAAATACGGACAGCAATCCCGAATGGTTCGACCAACTGAAAAAACAGGCCGCTGAGCATCGTTCAAGCTGGATTATCCAGTATACGGCTCTTCAGAAAACGGATCAGCAGAAAATCAAATCGCTCGGGATTCCCGTCGTGCCGCTGGATCAATCTTTTGCCGTACAAGTGAATTGGGAAGCCGTTATGGCGCAGGAGCAGAACAGAATGGTTCAAGGGGATTGGAAGCCGGGTATACAGACCTATTCTGCGGAAGAAATGAAACAAGTCGAATTTCTAAAAAAGTCGTAGTTACAAAGAAGTTGGCAGGACTTTGTCAAACGTTGTAGAATAATAACTCGGAATGTCTAATTCGTGCCATGGCAAATGAGGTGCTTACGTTTTGGAAATTAAAGAATGGTACATGGAATATCGAATACATAAGAACCGTCCGGGGCTTCTGGGGGATATCGCTTCCCTCATGGGGATGCTCGATATTAATATTGTGACGATCAACGGGGTGGAGGACCGCACACGCGGAATGCTTCTTCAAACCAACGATGATGAAAAAATCGAGTTAATGGGTAAAATGTTAAAAAAGGTGGATAATATCACCATAACCGCCTTTAGAACCCCAAAACTGGTTGATATTCTTGCCGTAAGACACGGCCGGTACATAGAACGCGACTCCGACGACCGGAAAACGTTCCGTTTCACAAGAGACGAACTCGGACTCCTGGTCGATTTTCTGGGCGAAGTATTCAAACGCGAGGGCAATCAGGTGATCGGACTCCGGGGAATGCCGCGCGTAGGCAAGACCGAGTCCATCATTGCAGGCAGCGTATGTTCGAACAAACGCTGGACATTTGTTTCGTCCACGTTATTAAGACAGACCGTTCGCAGCCAGCTTTCGGAGGACGAGATGTCTTTGAATAACGTTTTTATCATTGACGGAATCGTTTCAACTATCCGTTCCAATGAGAAACACTTCTCGCTGCTGCAGGAGATTATGGCTACGCCGTCTACCAAAGTAATCGAACATCCGGATATTTTTATCAAAGAGTCCCACTACACGTATAACGATTTCAATTACATCATCGAACTTCGCAACAGCCCGGACGAAGAAATCAACTATGACAGTTTTACGTATAACACAGAACCATTTTGAGGTTTTGTTCGTCTAAAAGGGAAGGACCCACTGAATTTACGGAGGTGAGAACATGTCGGAACTCGGTCAGCGATTGAAGCAGGCCCGATTGGAAAAGAGAATGTCTCTGGACGATTTACAGGAAGTTACGAAAATCAGAACCAGATACCTCGAAGCAATTGAAGAGGAAAATTATAAAGTTTTGCCCGGCAGTTTTTATGTGAGGGCTTTTATCAAAAGCTATGCGGAAGCGGTCGGTCTCGATCCGAACGAAGTTCTGAACATGTATCAGGGCACGGTTCCGGCAGCTCCGCCGGAGCCGACGGTCGAAACGATCCGCACACCGCGCCGGAGTTCAGCGAGAAGCACGGACAGACTCAGCAAGTGGGCATCCACCATTATGGTCGTTTCGTTCGTGTTGTTGATAGCGGCCATTGTGTATTATTTCGTTGTAGTTAACAACAAGGGAGGCAGCTCGGGCGCGATCAATGAGCCCAACAGGCTGACGGATACGGCGGATCCCAACGCGACGGCCGCTCCGAGTCCTGCTCCGGGCAACGGAGGGGGCACGACAGCCACAACTACGCCGTCTCCTACACCGACGCCTAGCGCGACCCCTACGCCGACTCCGACGCCTGCAGGCGCATTGACGCTTGTGAACAGCAGCAGCAGTCTGGACAATTACACGGCAGTGGGCGGTAAACTCGACATTACCGTGACGGCGGCAGGGACGCAGTGCTGGTACAGAGTCGATAGTTTCCCGAACAACAGCAAGAAAATGGAGAAGCAGGGAACTCTGAAACAGGGCGAAACGGAGACATTCTCCCTGACGACTACCGCACAGATTCGTGTAGGCGCGGCCAACGCCGCTAAAATCACCGTAAACGGGCAAGAGCTCAACGTCGGAGATGCCTCCAACCCTAAAAACATTAAAATTACGCTGCAGCCGCAGCCTTGACCGTGAACTTATCGGTGTAAATACGCAGGAGAGGACGAAGCCAAAATGAGTTCGGAAAGCTCTTTCGATATCGTATCCAAGCTGGATATGCAGGAATTAAACAACGCCATTACGCAGGCCAAGAGAGAAATCGAAACCCGTTTTGATTTCAAAGGCAGCAAGAGCGAGATCACATTGGAGAAAGAAGAACTCGTTCTTCTTTCGGACGACGATTTCAAGCTTCAGAACGTGATTGACATTCTTCACGCCAAGATGGCTAAACGAGGCATCGCCCTTAAAAATCTCGAATACGGCAAAATCGAGTCGGCTTCTTTGGGAACGGTCCGCCAGCGCGTTAAGCTGAAACAAGGAATCGAAGCGGATATCGCCAAGAAGATTAACATCATGATCCGTGATTCGAAGCTAAAGGTGAAGAGCCAGATTCAGGGAGATTCCATCCGTGTAACCGGCAAAAGCAGAGACGATTTGCAGAAAGTGATTCAAATGTTGAAAGGTGCCGATCTTCCTATCGATCTGCAGTTTGACAATTTCAGATAAATAAAGGCAGCCCTCCGGAATCCCGGTTTTTCCCTCGGATATCGGAGGGTTTCCCTATTTTGACACTCGGATTAACGTTGTATTATACTTGTAACGATGGCTTTGCTACGACGTTTGGAGGTTTCAGCATGACGGAAAAGGTAAGGGTAGTAACGCTTGGATGTGAGAAAAACTTGGTGGATTCCGAGATCATGTCCGGACTGGTCGATCAGCGAGGGTACAGCGTGGTCGAGAACAACGAAGAAGCTACCGTGATTATTGTAAATACGTGCGGATTTATCGATGCCGCCAAAGAAGAATCGGTTACTACCATTCTGGATATGGCCGATCTTAAAAGAACCGGGAATTTGAAAGCGCTAATCGTTTCGGGGTGTCTGACACAGAGGTACAAAGAAGAACTGATGAAAGAAATGCCTGAGATTGACGGGATTGTGGGAACGGGCGATTTTCACAACATCAATGCCATTATTGACGAAGCCCTGAAAGGCAAAAAACCGGTCTATGTCGGGAATCCGGTGTTTAACTATGAGCAAGCGCTTCCGCGCAAGGTTTCTACCCCCCGGTATACCGCATACGTCAAAATCGCGGAAGGCTGCGATAACGCCTGTACGTTCTGCTCCATTCCGATTATGAGGGGGAAATTCCGCAGCCGTTCGATGGAGTCCGTTATTTCGGAAGCGCGGCAATTGGCGTCGCAAGGGGTTAAAGAGGTCAGCCTCATCGCCCAGGATTCCACCAATTACGGAACGGATCTGTACGATAAGTTCATGCTTCCCGAGCTACTCAACCGGGTGAGCGAAGTGGAAGGCATCGAATGGGTCAGGCTGCATTACGCATATCCCGGATTTTTTACGGATGAGCTGATCGAAACGATGGCGGCCAATCCGAAGATTTGCAAATACATAGATATGCCGCTCCAGCACAGCTCCGACGCTATTCTCAAGCGGATGAGACGTCCCGGAAGAGATAAGGACGCCCGGGAACTTATTCTCAAAATACGCAAAAGAATGCCGGATGCGGCTTTGCGGACTTCGCTTATCGTCGGATTTCCGGGTGAAACGGAAGAAGATTTCGAACATCTTGTGCAGTTCGTAAAAGATGTCCAGTTCGACCGGCTCGGCGTTTTCACTTATTCGATGGAAGAAGACACACCGGCGTCACGCCTTCCCGGACAGGTGCCGGACGAGGTAAAAGAATACCGCGCGGCCGCTCTGATGGAGCTTCAGCGCGAAATATCCAACCGCCGCGGAGGCCGTAGGCTGGGCGAAGCGGTAGATGTGCTTATCGAGCGCTACGACGGCCGCAGCGACGTGTATATCGGCCGTTCCCAATACGATGCGCCGGAAATCGACGGGGAAGTTTTCGTAACCGGTAATAATATCGGAATAGGCGGCGTTGTAAAAGTGCGGGTTACCCACTCCTTTGAATTCGACCTCTCCGGGGAGGTAATCGCATAATGAATTTAGCGAACAAGATTACACTTGTCAGGATTTTCCTGGTGCCGATTATTATGTTTTTCCTTCTTGTGAACATCCAGTTTCCACATATTAAAATTCAAACGTTTTCCATCACGTACAACCAGATTATCGCGGCGCTAATTTTCATTATTGCGGCGAGCACCGACAGTCTGGACGGATACATCGCCCGCAAAAACAAACTGGTTACGAACCTCGGAAAGCTGCTGGATCCGCTGGCCGATAAATTGCTTGTAACCGCCGTTCTGGTGTCCCTCGTTGAAATGGATAAACTGGGCGCATGGATCGTGATCGTGATCATCAGCCGGGAATGGGCCGTGACCGGACTCAGGCAGATCGCTCTGCTGGAAGGGGCTGTTATTCAGGCGAGCAAATGGGGTAAAGCTAAAACAGCGGCACAAATCACGGCGATTATTGCGCTGCTCATCAACAACTTCCCGTTTGCGTTTATCAACGTTCCGTTTGATTTGATCGCAAGCTGGATTGCCGCGATCATCACGGTGTACTCCGGGCTCGATTACTTCATTAAAAATAAGCATGTGATTGATTTTTCCGAGAAAACACAGTAGACACTGTGTTTTCTTCGTCTCCGGGAACAAGCTGGGGGAGGTTTAGGGATAAATGCGGCAGTGAATGTAACCGGTATGTTCACGCCAACTATATAATGAGCAGGGCTGTTCGCCGGACAAGCGTACTGGATCGGACAAGAGGACGGATTTGTCCGGCGTTCATTTTCGGAAGTAAGAAACAACCCGACCGGCAAATGCAGCTCACATCATGCAAGTTTACATAAGTGAAGGAGGATCTACAGCATGAAAGCAGAATTGATTGCGGTCGGAACTGAGCTTCTGCTGGGGCAGATTTTAAATACGAATGCTCAGTACTTGGCGCAGGAATGCGCGATGCTCGGCATCGACTTGTACTTCCAGACCGTCGTAGGCGACAACCCCGCCCGCATCCGGGAAGCGTTGGAACAGGCCGGGAAACGGGCCGATCTGGTTATCACGACGGGAGGACTCGGTCCGACTCTGGACGATCTGACGAAGGATGTATTGGCCGATATGACCGGCCGCCGGCTCTATATCGACGAGATTTCCATGGCCAAGATCCGCGAGCTGTTTGATTCGCAGGGGCTTCACATGGTCGAGAGCAATTCCAGGCAAGCGAACATGATCGAAGGAGCGGAGCCGCTTCCGAACGATACGGGATTGGCCGTGGGGCTGGGCCTGGATCACGAGGGGACCCGGTATCTGCTTCTTCCCGGCCCGCCGAAGGAAATGAAGCCGATGTTTGAGCGCTACGCCAAGGACTGGTTGAGCGGCCTTATAACCGATGAGATGCCTCTGTATTCGAAGATGCTCAAGTTTGCCGGGATAGGCGAGTCCTCCCTTGAGCATAAGCTGTTTGACCTCATCGAGAAACAGACCGATCCGACCATCGCCCCATATGCCAAGGAGGGCGAGGTGACGATACGTCTGGCGACGAAGGCGCACACGGAGGAAGAAGCTCTCCGCAAGATGGAACAGGTAGAGAAGGAAATCCGCAGCCGCGTAGGGGAACATTTATATGCGGAAGAGGATATTCCGATCGAGGAAGCGGTGCTCGCGATACTTCAATCCAGAAATCAGACCCTGACGACGGCTGAGAGCTGTTCCGGCGGACTCCTGAGTGATTTGATCACATCCATCCCGGGGCGTTCCTCGGTGTTTCTGGGCGGAGTCGTCTCTTATTCCAATGAAATGAAGCATATTATGCTCGGCGTTCCTACGGAGCTGCTGGAAGGGGAGGACGCTCCCGGAGCGGTGAGCGCCGAAACGGCGGAAGCGATGGTACGGGGCCTGCTGGAGCGCACACATGCGGATTATGCCGTATCCGTAACGGGAGTTGCCGGACCGACTACCTCCGAAGGCAAACCGATCGGGCTTGTCTATGTCGGAGTCGGCTGCAAGGACGGAGATATTCATGTTCAAAAGCTTCAGCTCCCCGGGCTGCGGGAGACGATCAAGTTGCGCGCGGCCAAAACGGCTCTGCACCAGCTTTGGAAACTTGTAAAAGCGGACGGCTGATCGGCGTTTTTTGTTGAAAAACCGCAAATTTTAAGCTATAATGAAAGTATGTTAACGGAAGAACCGTAGCGAAGAATTTGTCTTTGCTGCGGTTTTTATTTTTTGCCGCGCAATGACCGAAAGGAGCGCCGTTCCCTTTAAATAAGAGAAGCTTTCTGTCCGAGTTCCTCACCGGGCGGCGATAGAGGGCTGTCACAAAAAAAACGAATGTATGTTCGAAAAAATACTTGGCAACGGGTGAAAAAGAAGGTATGATATACCTATAACAGTTGAAGGAAGTGAGTGTATTGTCAGATCGTCGTGCCGCATTAGAAATGGCATTGCGCCAAATTGAGAAGCAGTTTGGCAAGGGTTCGATCATGAAACTCGGAGAATCGACACACATGCAGGTGGAGACCATCCCCAGTGGTTCCCTTGCTTTGGATATAGCACTTGGAACCGGAGGTTTTCCTCGCGGTAGAATTATCGAAATCTATGGACCCGAATCTTCCGGTAAAACAACGGTCGCTCTTCACGCAATCGCGGAAGTGCAAAAGTCTGGCGGACAAGCCGCATTTATCGATGCGGAGCATGCTCTTGACCCGCTTTATGCAAGCAAGCTCGGAATCAACATTGACGAATTGCTTCTTTCCCAGCCGGACACAGGCGAACAGGCGCTTGAAATCGCGGAAGCCCTTGTACGCAGTGGAGCGGTGGATATTATCGTTATCGACTCCGTTGCGGCTTTGGTTCCTAAGGCGGAAATCGAAGGCGAGATGGGGGATTCCCACGTCGGTCTTCAGGCCCGTCTGATGTCGCAAGCGTTGCGTAAGCTTTCCGGCGCCATCAACAAATCGAAGGTTATTGCCGTCTTTATTAACCAATTGCGTGAGAAAGTCGGCGTTATGTTCGGTAACCCTGAAACAACTCCGGGCGGCCGCGCGTTGAAATTCTATTCGACCGTGCGTTTGGATGTTCGCCGTGTTGAAACGATTAAGCAGGGCAACGATATGGTCGGTAACCGTACCCGTATCAAGGTCGTGAAGAACAAAGTTGCGCCTCCGTTCAAACAGGCCGACATTGACATTATGTACGGCGAAGGAATTTCCCGTGAAGGCAGTATCATTGATATCGGAACGGAACTGGATATCGTGAATAAGAGCGGCGCCTGGTACTCCTATAACGGCGACCGTCTCGGCCAGGGACGTGAGAACTCGAAGCAATTCCTCAAGGAAAACAAGGAAATTGCCGATGTTATTGAACAAAAAATCCGGGAAGCAAGCAATCTCACGAATGTAGTTCCTCCGGCAGGCGTGGATGTAGACGATCCGGACGAAGAACTGGCACTCTTTACGGAAGACGAAGAATAAGAACAAGGGCCGCCTCTTACGTACAGCGCAGGATGCGGCCTTGTTTTAGCTCCCTGGGGAGCTTTTCTTTGTTTATGGACCCAGAAGGCGTCGAAAGGGGAAAGAGCTTATGAAAGACGAAACAGAAGCTTCCGTCATTACAGGAATAGAACGGCAAAAGCGCAATAAGAAACGATACAATATTTACGTCAACGATGAATATGCCTGCTCCGTGCATGAAGATATCTTGATCAAGAACCGTCTGCTCAAAGGGGAACAGATAGATGCGCAGCGCTTGCGGCAAGCGCTGGAGGAAGACGAGAAGCATGAAGCCTACCTGAAAGCGATCCGTTTCGTGGCGGTCAGGCCCAGATCTGTCCAGGAAGTAAAAATGAAGCTTAAGGATCTGGGCTACGAAGCCGACCTGATTGATTGGACGGTGGGCCGTCTATTGGAACAAAAGTACCTGGATGATGCCGATTTCGCAAAGCTTTGGACGGAACAGCGTATTCAATACCAGCGTAAAGGCCGCAATGCCGTCCGCTACGAGCTCGCCCAGAAAGGGCTTTCCCGGGACGAGATCTCCAAAGCGCTGTCTGCGGTCGATACGGAGGAAGAAATGGAAGGGGCCCTTATTGTGGGCCGCAAGAAATGGAAAACGGTGTCAGGCGAGAGGATGGACCGCAAAAGAAAAACGATGGCTTTTCTGCTTCGGAGGGGGTATCCGTCTTCGCTCGTTAACGATGTGATGCGCCGGCTTTCCGAAGAAGAGCTCGAAAATGAGGAATAGCTTCTCCGTGAAAGCGCACTCAGTCGCGGTTGACGAAGCCAATAGCTTGACAATGTTCTTTGTGAACAGATAAAATACAATTGTATATTTTCATAAAAAATCATCAGATTTTCTATGAGGTAACGGAAGCGATTTCCGCCAAGATTGCTTCTGCTCCATGCTGTTCCGAACAACCCCCGTTGTACGGACAAACAAACCGAACCATTTTCTAGCACGGAATGTGGTCCATACGGCTTGAACAAACGAATATCGGATTAAAAAAACCGAATCATCCCAAGCTAACACCTTGGAGGAACCAACGAGGAGGTGAACATGATGAATCCAATTTTCTGGGTCCTGATCATTCTCGTTGTTGGCGTTATTTGCTTAGGGATTGGTTATTTTATCCGCAAGTCTCTTGCAGAAGCGAAAATTTCCAGTGCTGAAACTGCCGCTGCACAAATTGTAGAAAATGCCCGCAAAGAAGCGGAGGCACTGAAAAAAGAAACGGTATTGGAAGCCAAAGATGAAGTTCATAAGCTCCGGGCCGAAGCTGAAAAAGACATTCGTGAACGTCGAAATGAATCTCAACGACATGAAAGACGATTGTTGCAAAAAGAGGAGTCGCTGGATAAAAAATTAGAATCTCTTGAACGCAAAGAAGAGCAAGTCGCCAACAAAGAGAAGAGAATTGAAGAAACGCAGAATCAGATTGATGAGCTCTACCGCAAACAGGTTTCGGAACTCGAACGTATTTCCGGCATGACCATGGAAGAAGCGAAGACCATCATCCTATCCGGCGTTGAACAGGAAGTTCGTCATGAAACCGCACAACTTATTAAAGAAATAGAGCAGCAGGCCAAAGAAGAAGGCGACAAGAAAGCGCGTGAAATCATCACGCTCGCCATTCAGCGCTGCGCTGCCGACCATGTTGCCGAAACGACGGTATCTGTCGTAAGTCTTCCGAATGAAGAAATGAAAGGCCGGATTATCGGTCGTGAAGGCCGTAATATTCGAGCACTTGAAACCTTGACGGGGATCGATCTTATTATCGACGATACTCCGGAAGCCGTTATTTTGTCCGGCTTCGATCCGATCCGCAGAGAAATCGCGCGGACCTCGCTTGAGAAGCTCGTGGCCGACGGACGTATCCATCCGGCTCGTATCGAAGAGATGGTGGAGAAGTCCCGCAAGGAAGTGGACGAGCGGATTCGCGAATATGGGGAACAAGCTACGTTCGAAGTGGGCGTACACGGTCTGCATCCGGATCTGATCAAAATTCTGGGACGTCTCAAATTCCGTACAAGTTACGGACAGAACGTTCTCAAACACTCGATGGAAGTTGCTTACCTTTCCGGTTTGATGGCTGGAGAACTCGGCGAAGACGTGACATTGGCGAAACGTGCCGGGCTTCTGCATGACATCGGTAAAGCGCTTGACCACGAAGTGGAAGGGTCACACGTTGAAATCGGTGTTGAAATCGCCAAAAAGTACAAGGAACATCCTGTCGTTGTGAACAGTATCGCTTCCCACCACGGAGACGTGGAAGCGACCTCGGTTATCGCCATGCTCGTCGGAGCGGCGGACGCATTGTCTGCGGCCAGACCGGGTGCACGGCGGGAAACGCTGGAAACCTATATCAAGCGTCTTGAGAAGCTTGAAGGCATCTCCGAATCGTTCGAAGGTGTGGAGAAATCGTACGCCATCCAGGCCGGACGCGAGGTTCGTGTCATGGTTCAACCGGAGAAAATCGACGATGCGGAAGCATTCAGACTTGCCCGCGATATTACGAAGAAGATCGAGAACGAGCTTGACTATCCCGGTCATATCAAAGTTACGGTCATTCGTGAAACCCGTGCGGTTGAATACGCCAAATAAAAGAAGTATACTTGTGAAAAGTGGCTGCGTAAGCCACTTTTCCTTTTTTTAGCCGAAAAGAGAAAGAGGCAGGAGTGATGGGTTATTAAGATCGTATTTATCGGAGATATTGTCGGATCAGTCGGCCGGAATGCAGTAAAAACAATGGTGCCTAAACTGAAATTAAAATATGCGAACGCGGTATTTATCGCGAACGGTGAAAATGCGGCCGGAGGCCGAGGAATTACTTCGCAAATTACGAAGGAGCTCTACCAGCTCGGGATTCATGGAATAACGCTCGGAAACCATACCTGGGACCAGAAAGAGATCTTTGATTTCATCGACGATGAAGTTCAGATGGTGCGTCCCGCGAATTTTCCCGAAGGAGCACCGGGGCGGGGACATACCGTTTTGAAGGTGCGCAATCAGGAAATCCTGCTTATCAATCTGCAGGGGCGGACTTTTCTGCCTCCGATCGACTGCCCGTTCCGCAAGGTAGACGAGATTCTTGAGGCGGCAAAAGGAAAGTACAAACATATCTTCGTCGATTTTCATGCGGAGACAACGTCGGAGAAAATTGCCATGGGCTGGCATCTCGACGGTCGCGTTTCGGCGGTAGTAGGCACGCATACGCATGTCCAAACGAACGATAACCGCGTGCTGCCGCAGGGAACGGCTTACGTGACGGACGTAGGCATGGTAGGTCCCCGGGACGGCGTACTCGGAATGGAGCGCACAGCCGTTCTGCGTAAGTTTACGACGCAGCTGCCGGTAAGATTCATCGTAGACGAAGGGCAGTGGCATTTCCATGCGACCGTCATCGATCTCGACGATACGACAGGCAAAGCGGGTAAGATCGAACTCATTCGGATCAATGAGGAAGATCTTCTTTTCGAATAAGAGCATGCAGCAATCGGCCTTTTGCCACAGAATTTAACTTGTACCTCCCGGTGATGCCGGTTCAGGAATGTTTGATCACCTGTCCGAATAGGATGGAAAGAGGAAACCTTTATCCTTAATCCTTTATCCATCAACCCAAGGAGGTACTTTTCCATGGAAGTATTAAAAGTTTCAGCAAAATCCAATCCAAACTCCGTAGCAGGGGCGCTTGCAGGCGTGTTACGGGAGCGCGGGGCGGCAGAGCTTCAAGCCATTGGCGCGGGTGCTCTGAATCAGGCAATTAAAGCGGTAGCGATCGCAAGAGGATTTGTGGCGCCCAGTGGAGTCGATTTAATTTGTGTACCCGCCTTTACAGACATCGTCATTGACGGGGAAGACCGCACGGCGATCAAACTCATCGTAGAACCGAGATGATACACGAGCACTCCTCGGGTTGTACATACATGAACGGACCTGTTTACATACTCTGTAGACAGGTTTTTTTCGTATCGTGCAAGAAAGGCAAGGTCCATTAAAGAGCCTGGAGGTAACCATGATTATCGATGCTCACTGTGATGCTCTGATGAAGATGTACCGGAATCCGCTGCTTGATTTTAACGCGGCCGAGCCTGTTTTGGACGTAAGCTACCCGCTTATGAAGCAGGGGGGAGTCAAAATCCAGTTTATGGCGGTCTACCTCCCGGAAGAAATCAAGAATCCGGATGTGGGACACATTCTGGAGTATGTGGACATTTTGTACAGAAGAGTGCTTTGCAATCCGGATATCGTCCTGATCCAGAGCCGCTTGGATCTTCAACACGTGCTGACAACGGGAAAACGGGGTGTGCTGCTGACTTTGGAAGGAGCGGAAGGGCTGAGGGGCAGCCTGGCTCAACTGCGTATTCTTTACCGGCTGGGGCTCAGAAGCCTAGGACCCGCCTGGAATTTCGCCAATTGGGCGGTGGACGGGGCCATGGAGACCCGAAACGGGGGTTTTACCCTGCGGGGGCAGCAGCTGATAAAAGAAAGTAATCAGCTCGGGCTGCTGCTCGATGCCTCTCATCTGTCGGAAAAAGCTTTTTGGGAAGCGGCCGACGTACCCGGCCTGCATCTGTTCGCTTCCCATTCCAATGCCAAATCGGCATGCGACCATCCGCGAAATTTAACCGATGGACAAATCCGCTGCCTTATTGAACGTAAAGGAATGATCGGCATCACCTTCGTTCCCTGGTTTGTGAAAAAGACGGGTTCGGTTTTTATTACCGATCTTTTCCGGCATATCGATCACATCTGCTCGCTGGGCGGTGAAGACTTTATCGGCTTCGGATCTGATTTCGACGGGATAGACAACTATATCCGGGGACTGGAGAACGCCGGCATGTACGCGAACCTGGTCAATGAACTGTACAAGCACTATACGCCCGCCCAAGCCCAGAAATTCCTCTGGCAGAACGGGTACGCCTTCTTGGAACGCAGTCTGCCGGTGTCCTAGAGAGCGATCTCTTTTTGATATGGGTATGATCTAAAAAAGCTATCTGTCCCTTTTACGGAAAACCCTTGCAATTTACGGGGTCTAGGAATAGAATTTGGATAGCTTGAAAAAATTTTTTTATATCCTACAATCTATCATACAAGCATCGTTCTAAGCAGGGCTCGTTTTGCAAAATGGTTTGCAAGAGGCGGAGCAGCTCACCATCAAAAGGAGTGGACGCAAGGTGATTAGTCAGTTATCGTGGAAGATCGGGGGACAACAAGGGGAGGGTGTAGAAAGTACGGACCGTATTTTCTCGACGGCGCTTAACCGTCTCGGATACTATTTGTACGGCTACCGTCACTTCTCTTCGCGCATCAAGGGAGGACATACGAACAACAAAATCCGTATCAGTACGAAACCGATTCGCTCGATTTCGGATGATTTGGATATTCTGGTTGCTTTCGACCAGGAAACGATTGATTTGAACTCTCATGAGTTGGGAGTCCACGGCGTGATCGTCGCGGACGCGAAGTTTAATCCCACCCTGCCGGAAGGCGTTAACGCGCGTCTGTTCCCGGTGCCGATTACGGCGATTGCGGAAGAGCTTGGAACTTCCCTGTTTAAAAATATGGCGGCTTCCGGCGCTTCCTGGGCGCTGCTGGGGCTGCCTTTAGATGTATTCAACAAAGCGGTCGAAGAGGAATTCGGACGCAAAGGCGCAGCCGTAGTCGAGAAGAATGTCGAAGCGGTGCGCAAAGGCGCGGAATCCGTGCTGGAGCTGGCAGGCGGTCCGATCGCGGAACTGCAGCTGGAGCCTGCGGACGGCGAACAGAAGCTGTTCATGATCGGCAACGACGCCATCGGTCTCGGTGCTGTAGCCGCCGGCTGCCGCTTCATGCCGGCTTATCCGATCACACCGGCTTCGGAAATTATGGAATACTTGACGAAGGTGCTTCCTAAATTCGGCGGAGCCGTTATCCAGACAGAGGACGAGATATCGGCTTGTACGATGGCAATCGGCGCCAGCTACGGCGGCGTACGCGCCATGACGGCCTCGGCGGGTCCCGGCCTGTCCCTGATGATGGAAGCGATCGGTCTGGCCGGCATGACGGAAACGCCGGTCGTGATCGTGGATACACAGCGCGGCGGCCCGAGTACGGGACTTCCGACCAAACAGGAACAAAGTGACGTAAACGCCATGATTTACGGCACGCACGGCGAGATCCCCAAAGTCGTGCTCGCACCGAGCACGATCGAAGAATGCTTCTACGATACGATCGAAGCGTTTAACATCGCGGAAAAATTGCAGCTTCCGGTCATTCTGCTGACAGATCTCCAGCTTTCGCTGGGCAAGCAGTCTTCGGAAGTGCTGGATTATAATAAAATCGTTATTGAACGCGGCAACCTCGTCGCACAGCCGGAGGAAGTCGAGGACAGCAAACAGCTGTTCAAGCGTTACGAGCTTACGGAGAACGGCGTATCGCCGCGCGTGCTGCCGGGTGTGAAATACGGCCTGCACCACGTGACAGGCGTTGAGCATGACCAGGAAGGCCGCCCGTCCGAGAGCCCGGTAAACCGGAAGAAAATGATGGATAAGCGCCTGGAGAAGCTCAAGCACGTGGAAGTAACCAATCCGATTCTCGTCAATGCGCCTCATGAAGAGCCGGATGTTCTGATCATCGGCATGAGCTCGACGGGCGGCACGATTGAGGAGGCAAGAGGAAGACTGGAGAAGGACGGTCTTGCAACGAACCATGTTCACGTTCGTCTGCTGCATCCTTTCCCTGCCGAAGAGCTGAAGCCTCATCTGGAGAAAGCAAGAAATATAATTGTCGTCGAAAATAACGCGACTGCGCAGCTGGCGAATCTGATCAAGCTGAATGCAGGCAGTGCCGATAAAATCAAAAACATGCTGAAATACGACGGAACCCCGTTCCTGCCGTCCGAAATTTATCAAGAATGCAAGGAGCTGACTGTAGCATGGCAACGTTAAAAGATTTCCGCAACAATGTAAAGCCTAACTGGTGCCCGGGCTGCGGAGATTTCTCCGTTCAGGCCTCCATTCAGCGCGCTGCCGCGAACGTGGGACTGGAACCGGAGGAGCTTGCGATCGTATCCGGTATCGGCTGTTCCGGCCGTATCTCCGGCTATGTGAACTGCTACGGCTTCCACGGAATTCACGGCCGTTCCCTGCCGATTGCCCAAGGGCTTAAAATGGCGAACCGCGAGCTGACCGTTCTGGCTTCCGGGGGCGACGGCGACGGATTCGCGATCGGTATGGCTCATACGGTCCATGCGATCCGCCGTAACATCGACATGACCTATATCGTCATGGACAACCAGATTTACGGCCTGACTAAAGGCCAGACGTCTCCGCGAAGCGGTGAAGGCTTCAAAACGAAGAGTACGCCGAGCGGCTCCATCGAAACGCCTCTGGCGCCTCTTGAGATGGCGCTTGCTGCCGGTGCGACTTTCGTGGCGCAGTCTTTCTCCAGCAACTTGAAGCAGCTGACACACATCATCGAAGAAGGCATCAAGCACCAAGGCTTCTCGCTGATTAACGTATTCAGCCCGTGCGTCACGTTCAACAAAGTGAACACGTACGACTGGTTCAAGGAGAATATCGTGGATCTGGAGACGATCCCGGATTACGATCCGAGCAACCGGATCCAGGCTATGACGAAGCTGATGGAAACCGACGGCATGCTGACCGGTATTATTTATCAGAACAAAACAAAGCCGAGCTACGAGAACCTCGTTACAGGCTTCAAAGCAGAAGGTCTTGCCAAGCAGGATATGAAGCTGAGCCAAGCTGATTTTGACAAATTGGTTGCAGAATTCAAATAAGCCGTACAGAAAGGCGCGCAGAGCACTCTGTGCGCTTTTTTTTTCTCCGCATAGAGGTTAAACTGAGGGGGAGAGCCTGCTATAGAGACAGAGAATGGACACAGGAAGGGATGAAGACACAATGAAACAAATACCTATCGGGATTTCCGCCCGTCACATTCATTTGAAGCCGGAGCACATTACCCGCCTGTTCGGCGAGGGCTATGAGCTGACTGTTCTGAAGGACCTGTCCCAGCCGGGACAATTCGCCGCGGGCGAAACCATAGCAGTCGTCGGTCCCAAAGGCCGGTTTGACAAGGTCCGCATCCTTGGGCCGGCTCGGAATATTTCCCAGCTGGAAATATCGCGCACGGATGCTTTTGCACTCGGCGTTAATCCGCCGGTACGCGAATCCGGAAATATTGATGGGACGCCGGGAATCAAGATTGTGGGTCCCAAGGGCGAAGTGGAGCTGGAAGAGGGCGTGATCGTTGCGGCCCGCCACATCCATTTTCATACGGAGGATGCGAAGAAATGGGGCATTGAGGACAAACAGCGCCTGCGTGTCCGCGTGGAGACGGATCGTCCCGTCATTTTCGAGGATGTTATTGCCCGTGTGTCGGACCAGTTCGCCTTGGATATGCATATCGATACGGATGAAGGCAACGCCGCAGGGCTTAAAACCGGCGATGTCGGAATTATTGTAGATTAGGAAGCGGGCAGGGACAAGTTGTCCCGTGCACGCAGGGAGCCGGGTACGAGGAGCTGATTTCCTCTGCCCGGCTCTTTCTTCTTTTGTCCGGGGACCAGGCATGGTATAATCAGATTTATGAGTCTAGCTTGGAATATTCAGGAGGAATGGCGAAATGACGGTGAAAACCGCTAAATCCGATAAGGATTTTTCGATCTATTTTCAACCTCCTTCTTATAAGGATGCGAAAAAACGCGGCAAGGAAAACATTGAAGTGCTGTATGATTTCAACATTCCGGAAGAGATGAAGGAGTTTGGCCAAGGCAAGCGGTACATGATCCGCACGTACGGCTGTCAAATGAACGAACATGATACCGAAACGATGAAAGGCATGCTCGAGGAGCTGGGCTATACCTCAACGGAAGAGAAGCAGGAAGCGGATGTGATCCTTCTGAACACCTGCGCGATCCGGGAGAACGCGGAGGATAAGGTGTTCGGCGAACTGGGGCATCTGAAGCACCTCAAACTGGAGAAGCCGAATCTGGTGCTCGGAGTCTGCGGCTGCATGTCGCAAGAGGAAGGCGTCGTTAAGCGGATCTTACAAAAACACGGGCATGTCGATCTCATATTCGGCACCCACAACATTCACCGGCTTCCGGCTCTTCTGCAGGATGCTTACTTAAGCAAGGAAATGGTCGTGGAAGTGTGGTCCAAAGAAGGCGACATTATCGAGAACCTGCCCAAGAAGCGGGAAGGCATGCGCGCCTGGGTAAACATTATGTACGGCTGCGACAAGTTCTGCACGTACTGTATCGTGCCGTACACCCGCGGCAAGGAGCGGAGCCGCCGTCCGGAGGACGTATTGGCGGAGGTACGAGATCTGGCCCGTCAAGGATTTAAGGAAATTACGCTGCTCGGACAGAACGTCAATGCTTACGGCAAAGATTTCGAGGATATTTCGTATTCCTTCGGTGATCTGATGGCGGATATGCGTAAAATTGATGTGCCGAGAATCCGGTTTACCACTTCGCACCCGCGTGACTTTGACGATCATCTGGTCGAGGTGCTCGCGCACAAAGGCAATTTGATGGAGCATATCCATCTGCCGGTCCAATCGGGAAGCACAGAAGTGCTGAAAAGAATGAGCCGCAAATACAGCCGTGAGCTGTATCTGGATCTTGTGCGCAAAATCAAGACGGCTATACCCGACGTGGTGCTCAGCACGGATATTATTGTCGGTTTCCCGGGAGAAACGGATGAGCAGTTTGAAGAGACGTTGTCTCTCGTGAAGGAAGTCCGGTTCGATTTTGCTTATTCTTTCATTTATTCCCCTCGTGAAGGAACGCCGGCTGCCGCAATGGAAGACAACGTTCCCGAGGACGTGAAGAAAGAACGTCTGTACCGGCTCAATGAGGTGCTCGGAGCTTTCAGCAAGGAAAGTAACGAGAAGCTTCGCGGTGAAGTGGTCGAAGTTCTTGTTGAGGGAGAGAGCAAGAAGAATTCGGAGGTCCTCTCCGGACGGACCCGGACGAATAAGCTTGTTCTTTTTAGAGGATCCAAGAATCTCATCGGATCTTTCGCCCATGTACGCGTGACGGAACCGCAAACCTGGCTGGTAAAAGGGGAGCTTGTCGCGGAGCCTCTGCAAATGTTAAGCTAAGAACGCCATAATGAAGAAGCGGAGTGTGCAGGATGGAGCATTACACGAATACCGAAATGATCGTAAGAGAAGATATTTTGGCGAAAACGAAAGAGCTGGCGGAGCTTCTTACCACCTCTTCCGAGGTGCAGTTTTTTCAACAGGCCGAAAAACAGATCAACCAGAACGAGCACATTCAGTCTCTGATTCAAGCCATGAAGAAAAAGCAGAAAGAAATTGTCGCTTTTGAGAAATTCGACAACGAAATTATGGTCAAAAAGATCGAGAAGGAAATCGAGGATCTGCAGGATGAGCTGGACAATATTCCGATCGTCAGTGAATTTCAGCAATCCCAGGCGGATATTAACTACCTGCTTCAACTCGTTATGGGCGTGATCCGGGATACTATTGCGGACAAAATCACGGTGGAGTCCGGTTCGGCACAACCGCCTTCCAGCTGCAGCGAATAAAATGTCCCTGTTACAGAAAGGCCGTTTCCGGTTGCGGAGCGGCTTTTTTGCCGTGCATTCCTTTGATGGTTTGTTGACAAAAAACAAACGATATTATAAATTGTTTATATAAATACAAACGAAGATTGAAGGTGTTTGATTTGAAAGATGTTTCAGAACTTTTTTGGAATGCATCGACGGAGGAAATCAAACGGGGATATATTTTCTCGGATCAGGAAGAAGCTTATGTGTGTCTGGTTTGCGGGAAATCGTTCACTAAAGGAATCATTTACCGCGAAGACGAGACGTTTTACGAAGCCGAAAAGTTTGCGTCCCGGCATATCGCCGCCGAGCATGGGTCCATGTTTCATTACCTGCTCAACCTGAATAAGAAACTGACGGGGCTGACGGATCTGCAGAAGCAGCTGCTCGGTTTTTTTCACGACGGCTTGTCCGACAAAGAGATTGTGGGAGAACTTGGCGGCGGAAGCACCTCAACCATCCGTAATCACCGATTTACGATGAGGGAGCGGGAGAAGCAGGCTAAAGTGTATTTGGCGCTTATGGGGCTCCTGGATCAGCGGCCGGATGCCGGTAAAACGCCCTCCTTTATTGCCGTTCCGAAAAGCGCTACGGTGCTTGATGAAAGATTCGCGATTACGGAGCAGGAGAACGAACAGTTTTTGAAGCTGTATTTTTCGGAAGGGATAGACGGGCCGCTCAACAAATTTCCGAAAAAAGAGAAGCGTAAGATCGCTATCCTGCGGCAGCTGGCAACCAGATTTGAAGCGGACCGGAAGTACACGGAAAAAGAAGTGAACGAGGTTCTGAAAGAAGCGTGGCACGATTACGTGACCATCCGCAGGTATCTTATCGAATACGGCTTTATGAAGCGCCACGACGACGGAAGCGCGTATTGGGTAACCCGTTAAGACAACAGGAAGCATGGCTTGGGTCAAATTCACTAAAAAAGGTTAATATCCGTATAGCAGCAGCTAGAAACAAAGGAGGATATGACCATGCCCTATGATATGACCCATGAAGGCGTTAACGAAGAAATTCAACGCTGTATCGAAGAATGTATAAATTGTATCAAAACTTGCAATTATTGTTTCGATGCCTGTCTGAAGGAAGACCACGCTTCCCATATGGCTCCGTGCATCAGGCTGACCCGTGAATGCGCGGACATTTGTACCTATGCGGCATCGGCCATGACCCGTCAAAGCCCGTTCATTGTGGAAATTTGCAATCTATGCGCGACGGTTTGCGAAATTTGTGCCAAAGAATGTGCGGAACATGAACATGAGCACTGCCAAGAGTGCGCCAAAGTATGCCGCTCCTGCGCGGAAGCTTGCCGTAGAATGGCTGCTTAAGACATTTTAAAAAGGGAACCCCGCATGGGTTCTTTTTTTAGTTTCCGCAAGAGAGGAAAGAAGCAAAACAGATGTAAAAACTATTAAGGTATTCTAATAATTGGGTGACCGGAATGGGGCGGTTAAGGTTATAATGAGGGAAAGAATGCCCGAAAGTGCAACCTTCCTTCCCGCATTACGTCTATGACTGAAAGCCTGTTTCAATCCGCGCTTATTTGGGTAAATGTTGCTGATGTGCCTGTAATCATAGAGAAGACCTAATTTTTGTTGCCTGAGGAGTTATCGTTTATGAAGGAAACTATTATTGTGGGCCTCCCGGCCTACAACGAACAGGATGCCTTGCCTAAACTGCTTCCGAAGATGGAACAATTGTCGGTACAGTTTGGGGAGGCTTTTCGCGTGGTCGTGGTCAACGACGGAAGCTCGGACGGAACGGCCGGAGTCTTGAAGGAAGCATGCCGAACCTACGCATGGCTTCAAGTTATCGACCATGAGCGCAACCGCGGACTCGGGGAGGCCATGAACACCCTGGTCCGATTTGTAACAAGCGAGTACCAGCCGAGCGATGTGCTTGTGACGCTGGACGCGGACAATACGCATAATCCGAACCTGATTCCGGCGCTCGTCGCGAAACTGAAGGAGAACAAGCTGGATCTGGTTGTGGCGTCCCGTTTTGCCAGAGGGGGCCAAGAGCTGGGCTTGTCGTTTATCCGGAGGCTCTACAGCCGCGGGGCGATGGTGTTTTTCAAGTTGTTTTTTCCGATCGAGGGGGTGCATGATTATTCGAGCGGCTTTCGCGCATACCGGATCGGATACCTCAACCAGGCTATGAACCTTTACAAAGAAAGACTGATCACGACCAGCGGTTTCGATTGTATGGCCGAAATGATGGCCCGGTTCAGTAAAATCGGAATTAAAGCGGGGGAGTATCCGCTCGTGCTGGAATACCATTTAAAAGTCGGCCGCAGCAAAATGAACGTAAAGCGGACGATTGCGGGCTATTTCCGCCTGTTGATGAAAGTTAAACCCCCTGTGCAGGGGACGCAAAAGAAAGTGAAGGGTACCGTATGAGCGCACTTTGGGTCATTTTATTATCGGTCGGTATGGGAGCGGTCGGGCAAGTTCTTCTCAAAGCGGGGGCGAACCGTCTGGGCGAACTCTCGCTGGCTCCGGCTACTTTGATTTCGGATGTATTCCGGATGGTCAAAACTCCCGAAATTCTGATCGGACTTATTTTATTCGGAACGAGCTTTCTGCTGTGGGTCAAGGTGCTCACCAAGGTAGAACTGAGCTATGCGTATCCGATGATGAGCTTGAGCTACGTGATCGTGTTCGTCATGTCGTTTCTTTGGTTCCAGGAGACGTTTACGATGCAAAAGCTGGTCGGTATGGCCGTGATTATAATCGGAATCATTATCATTAATAAATAAGGAGAAGCGCATGGAACACAAGACGCGCATTCCTGCGTGGCTCATAACCGCCCTCTTGTTTATTGCGATTGCTGCGCTGAGAATTCCATACATAACTAATTCACCGTATGAAATCGATTCATGGAGACAGTCGGATACGGAATCGATCGCCCGCCATTTTGTGGAAACGAAATTTAATCTTTTCTATCCGCAGTTCAATTATCAGGGGCCGCTTCCCAATTATGTGGAGCTGGAATTTCAGATTACCCCGTTTCTGATTGCGATTTTGTACAAACTGTTCGGGTACCAGTACTGGCTGGCCAGGCTCGTGCCTCTGGCATTTTTTATGGGCTCGGCGTGGTTTCTCTACCTGATCGCCCGCACGTTCTATACGAAGCGGACAGCCTGGATCGCGGTTTTGCTGTACGGGATCTTACCGGTTGCGGTGACGTATTCCCGGGCCATTATGCCGGAAGCGGCATCGCTGTTTTTTTACCTCGGCGCGTTCTATGCGTTCACGGTGTGGATCCGCAAGGGCGGCACGGCTTTTGTGCTTACCGCGGCGCTGTTTACGGCGCTGGCGATTTCGCTCAAGGTCCCGACGGTCTTCGTCGGCATTCCCATGCTTTTCATGGCGGCGGCGAAGTTTAAGGGGAAAATGGTCCTGAACTGGCGCTTGTGGCTGTTCACGGCCATGGCTCTCGGCCTTCCCGCGCTGTATTACGCTTGGGCCTCGTCCATAGCGGAATTCCAATTCGTATCGGGGATAGCGACGAAGCACATTTTCCCGAAAATGGCGACGGCGCTGTTTACCCCCGAAACCTGGAATTTTTTCCTGCGGGAGCTGCCGAAGGCCTTTTCCTGGCCGCTTCTGGCCCTGGCGGCCGCCGGTCTGCTTGCCGGCTTTCGGCAGAAGGATATCCCCGTCCGCGTGTGGGGGTGGGCGATGCTTCTGGAGCTGGCCACAATCGTGGCGGTGATCAAATTCGATTATTATTTGATCTTCTTTGCTCCGGTGGCGGCTTTGCTCGCCGCGAAAACGATCGGCCGGCTGACGGAGCTCCGGTTCGGCTGGATTCCCGCCGCAGTCGTCGTTGCGGGAATCGGATGGGCCTGCGCCCTTATGATGAATCCCGATTACGGGAAGGAGAAAACCGTCATTCTGGAGCAGGCCCGGGCGGTCGAACGGCTGACAAAGCCGGGCGATCTCATTGTCGTCGGCACCGACGACCCTTCGCTTCTGAACGCCAGCCACCGGGTAGGCTGGAGGGTGCTTAATTCCATCCCGGACGATCCGGTCAAAGAGCTGGAATATTTCCGGGCGGGCGGAGCGGCCTATTTTGTTCCGCTCAAAGGGCAGATTGACGGAGATAAGGCCGGGGAACTGCGCCGCTATCTTAACGCGAAGTTCGAGAAAATTCTCGTAGAAGGCGGTTATGACATTTACCGGCTGAACTGAAAAAGAAAGCAGGACCTGCATGCAGGTCCTGCTTTCTTTTGGTTTGCCGCTTAACGCAGCCGCTTATGTACTGCCGGCAGCCAGCGACTACTTGATCACAAGCACCGGAATTTGCGCATGCTGGACGACATAGTGGCTGACGCTTCCGAGCACCCACTCGCGCACTCCGCTCAGGCCGCGGCTGCCGATTACGATCAGATCCCGCCCGGTACGCTCGGCGTGTTCGAGAATGGCCCTGCCCGGGTTGCCGTTCAGCAGATAAACCTCGGCCGGCTGGGAAAGTGAAACCAAACGCTGCTTGGCATCGTCTTTAATTTGTTCGGCCAATTCGTAATATTCTCCGGACATGCCGGCAGGGGTGGAAATGAGGGCTTCACCGACGATAAGGTTAGGCATATTCGCCACATGAACGACTTCCAGTTTGGCGGACGGATTGCTTTTTGCAAGTCCGACGGCTTTTTCCAACGCTTTTTTCGATACTTCAGAACCATCATACGCGACTAAAATATTCAAGAATTGCATGATCGTCACCTCTTTGGCATAATGAATTAGGGAAGCTGTCGAATTTTTAACTTATTTGTAACTCTTTACTTCGTATTTCTCACTATAATTATACCGTCTACCGAACTATAATGAAATCGTCCGCATCATACTCCTGTCTATACAATTCCATGGAACTGTATACCATACTCAAGAATTGAGGTTTTTAATTATGTCCGACCCTATTAATCCGAATTCAACCCCCGTTTCCGGTACTGATTCGCGTAAATCCAAACTTAAAAAGAAAGCCAAATGGTCCTTGTGGAAAAAAATAGCCGTAACCGGCGGCATTATCGTTCTGCTTCTTGTCATCGGCATCGGCACGTACGCCAGCTTTCTCATCAGTAAAGCCAATAACATCATCGACACGGTAGGAACGAAGGAAGTCGTCGCTCCGAAGGATTCCGCCAAAGTCAAACCGATCAGCATTTTGCTGATGGGTGTGGATTCCCGGAAAGAAACCGGCTCGCTGAACAGCGATGTGATGATGGCCATTTCGATGAATCCCGAGACGAAGTCCGCAACGATCGTCTCCCTGCCGCGCGACCTTGAAATGAAGCTCAAAAAGAACGGCGATTCTCATAAGGCTAACTATTTTTACCCTCATTTCACGTTAACTGAACCGGAAACCGCTATGAAAAAGACGAAGGAGTTTTTCGGCAACTTTTTTGAGATTCCTTTTGACTACATGGTGGCCATCGATTTCGAAGGATTTAAGCAGGTTGTCGATCAGCTCGGCGGCGTAACGGTCGATGTGGACCAGGATATGTATTATGTCGACAACTGGGACGGCACCAGAATCGATCTCAAGAAAGGCGTTCAGAAGCTGGACGGTAAAAAGACGCTCGACTTCGTACGTTACCGCAAATCGAATCCGGGCTCGAAGTTCGAAACCCAGGAATCCAGCGATCCTGCGCGTAACGCGAGACAGCAGCAGGTTTTGAATGAAATTCTTAAAAACCTGAAAAGTCTGGGCGGCGTCACGAAAGCTTCCGGTATTCTGGAGGCCGTCGGGAACAACCTGAAAACGGATATCCCTTCCAGCCAGATTCATGATATGATTTCCCAATATATCACAATCGATACGCAAAATATCGAACTCATCCATATGGACGGAGACTGGATCAGCCCTTATATCGTCGTGAAGGACGAAGAAATCGCACAAGCCAAAACCGCCTTAAAGCTCCGTCTGGATCCGAATTGGGTGCCGAGCAGCAGCCCGAATTCCACAAATTCGTCTAAAGGCACGGATAATAGAGGAAACAATACCGATTCGGACGGGAAAATAACGCCGACGCGCACGCCGAAGCCGACGGGCGTCCCGACTCATACGCCGAAGGCGACGATCAAACCGACACCGACATCGACGCCGAAATCGTCCGTAAGACCGAGCCCGACTCCGGAAGACGATGACGTTGTACCGGGCTTGACTCCGGAACCGACCCGCAAACCGGGCGGAAGCGCCACTCCGGTTCCGACAGGTAAGCCGACGACCACACCGAAAAATTCGGAGGTTCCTAAACCGACGCCGACTCCGCAAAACCAGGATACGGTACAAAAAGCAGGATAACATTTTAAATCCCCGCACTTCTCGTTACGAGAGCTGCGGGGATTTCTTTTTCCGGCGCAGAAGATTGTGAACTTTTTCCCCTGAGCTTGTGTAGGAAAAGAAAGTTGCGGGTAATATCAACAGGAGAGAAACTAAAAAGGATGAGGTGTTCGTGATGAGCAAACATATTCAAGCCTATTTCCGCACGGAAAACGATGCGGAGGATGTTCGTATCCGGCTCCAAACCTATTCCGTCGAGCAGCTTGAAGTCGGGGAGACTCAGGGACGCGTCTCACGGACCGGTCTGATTGCGCCTCCGGCCTTTGCGGGCGGGACGTCCGGAGCCGTCGGCGTGCCGGGTGCGACGATCGGCACCTCTCCGAGTCCGGGCGGCTTCATACCGGTCCGGGCGGCGGAGGATCGTCACGATCCCGACCGAACCATCCGTGGCGAAGACGATGGGCTGCTGGGGGATCTTATCTTTGGCGAAGGCGACGATGACGCCGAAAATCTGCGTTATGTGCTGACGGCCAAGGTGCCGGATTCCGACTATACGGAAATCGTGGAGATCATCCGCAGCAGCAAGGGATACGTTGAATCGATAGATTGAAATCAGATAAACGAAAAGGAGTGGAACAACCATGAGTAAAATCGCATTTTTGCTGGCACCCCAATTCGAGGATTCTGAAATGCAGGAGCCCTATGAAGCCTTGAAAGCCGACGGACACGAAGTTGTCATTATCGGATTGAAGCAGGGAGAACTGCTTGCCGGTAAAAACAAGAAAGCCGAATATACGGCCGATCAGGGCATCAAAGAAGCCAAACCGGACGAGTATGATGCCGTCGTTATTCCAGGTGGTTCTTCTCCGGAAGGACTGCGTCTGGATGCGGACATTCAAACGTTCGTGAAAAAGATCGACGAGGCCGGAAAGCCCGTGGCCGCTATCTGTCACGGACCGCAAATTCTGATCAGCGCCGGTCTGATCAAAGGCCGGAAGCTTACGTCCTATCCGCCGCTTCAGGACGATGTGCGCAACGCCGGAGGGGAATTCGCCGATCAGGAAGTCGTGATTGACGGCAACCTGATTACGTCGCGGACTCCGAAGGACGAGCCAGCGTTTATCGCCGCCATCAAAAAGGCGCTTTAAAGATTTTTCTTTCATAGAACAAGAACGTCTGCGGCGCAAGCTTGCAGGCGTTCTTGTTTTTCCTATATGATGGGGGTATCTCATCTGAAGGAGAAGGTATTTTTATGTTGTTCGTCCGTCAAGAAAGCTTCAAGGAGTACATACGCCGGTACCCGGTGACGAGTCTTCTGGTCCTTATCCATGTGGTGCTGTTTGTGCTGATGGAGGTAAGCGGCTCGTCGACAAGCACGAGAACGCTTATCGACTACGGAGCCTTATTTTCCGCTCCGGGTTTTGTCCCCGAGTGGTGGCGTTTTTTCACCGCCATGTTCTTACATATCGGCTTGTCTCATCTGCTGTTTAACAGCTTCGCCTTGGTTATTTTCGCACCGCCGCTGGAACGTCTGCTGGGCAGTGTCCGGTACGCGGTCTTTTACTTAGCCAGCGGGGCGCTGGGCAGCGCGTTCTCCTATTGGCTGCACACGGACGCTTATGTCGCGGCGGGGGCTTCCGGCGCCATCTACGGAATTTATGCGGCCTATCTTTATCTGGCCTTATTCCGCAAGCAGCTTCTGGACCAGCAATCGAGACAGACGGTCATCATCATTCTGGTGAGCGGTCTGCTGTTTTCCGTGATCGTGCCGAATGTGGATCTATACACGCATCTGGGCGGTTTTCTGGCCGGTTTTATCTTGTTTGCCTTGTTCGTGGAATTTATCAAACGCAGCGGAAGAAGATAGAACGGGCCTGATTCGAAGGCAGTGCCGGGTAACCGCAAAAAAGAAGCGGGACTTCTGACGCCCCGCATCGGCTGAACCGAAAGAAGACTCCTGCAAGGTTCCATAGAACCGGACAGGAGTCTTTTCTATTGCTTTTAAAGGATAAAAATTAAGATTTCAGCACATCGTGGTCCACATAACGCTCACCGTTCAGCTCGCTGACGATATTAATGGCCGCCTTGGCGCCGTCGCCCGCCGTTACAATCGTATGTACGCTCATGCCGGCAATCGTGCCCGCCGCCCAGATGCCTTCCACGCTCGTTTTGTTGTTCGCATCCGTCTGAATGATCGTTTTGATCCGCGGCTCTGTGCCTGGAATCGTCGTGACTCCGATTTTATCGGCAAGATCGGCCAGGACTCCGGTTGCGAGCAGGACGTGTCTGGCTTCGTAGCTGCCCTGATCCGAAGTGATGAGAAAGCCGTCGTCCTGCTTGTCGACAGATTCCACTTTGCCTTCGGCAATTTCC
This sequence comes from Paenibacillus sp. JNUCC 35, assembly GCF_058269095.1. NCBI lineage: Bacteria > Bacillati > Bacillota > Bacilli > Caryophanales > Paenibacillaceae > Paenibacillus > Paenibacillus sp. JNUCC 35. Next base: position 2,307,507 of record NZ_CM177771.1, read on the forward strand.
GCGCCGAACTTGGCCGCTTGTTTCTTGCCCAGCTCCACCATGTCGGGACCGCTGATTTCGGCGACTCCGTAATGGTTCTCGATCCAGGCGCGTTTCGTCATGCTCTGCCCGCTGTCGATAAGGAGCGTCTTTTTACCCGCTCTGGCGGTAATCAGTCCGGCACTTGCACCCGCAGGGCCCGCTCCGATAATAACAAGATCGTACATGCTCTTCTCTCCTTCGTATGGCAAAATAAAGACTCTAATCCAGTATAGCGGATCGGCAGAAGGAAGAAAAGCGGGCGCTTACATCGTAGATCGGGCCGCGTTTCCAAGACGCACGCCAACCTAACGAGGAATTATACAGCCCTAGGGCAGAACCCGAGGCAGCCCCGAAATGTGGGTTTTTGTCTCCCTGCATGTTATGATAGGAAGAGGATTCATCCACAGTAAGCAGCTAAAAACCTTGAAAAGAAAAGGTGATTAAATGAACAACCGGCTCAAACAAATCAGCGATCATATGGAACAAAACAACCTCGATGCCGTTATCATTACGGTTCCGCGGCACGTGTATTATTTGACGGGATTCGCCTCCGACCCGCACGAGCGCTTCTTGGGGCTCATCCTTCCGAGAGGAGAAGAGCCGTTTCTGCTCGTACCGGCTCTAGATGCGGAAGCGGCCGCGCAGGCGTCCTCGGTACAGCGGATTCATACGCACAGCGACACGGACTCGGCTTATGAAGTGCTTCGCGGACTGCTGCCGGCTTCGCTTGTCAGCATCGGCATCGAAACCGAGCACTGGACCGTCAGCCGCTTTGAAGAACTGAAGAGCTGCATTGGCGTCAGCTGGGTTTCTTCGGTAGACGAGCTGCTGCGGGATATGCGGGTCATCAAATCCGAAGGCGAAATCGGCCTGATGAAGGAGGCCGTGACGCTTGTGGAGGAAGTGCTGAGGCGCGGCCTGCAGAAGGTGGCTGTCGGCGTGACGGAAATCGAGCTGGTCGCGGAACTGGAGTTCCAGATGAAAAAACTCGGGGCACAGTCTCCCTCTTTTTCAACGATGGTCCTGACCGGTCCGGCTTCGGCGCTGCCGCACGGCGTTCCCGGAACGCGTAAAATCAGCCGCGGGGATCTGCTTTTATTCGATCTCGGCGTTTATTTGAACGGCTATGCGTCCGATATTACGCGCACCTTCGCGGTGGGAGAAGTGTCGGAGGAACAACGCCGCATTTACAATGCGGTCCTGGCCGGCAACGAAGCGGCCATTCAAGCCGTCCGCCCGGATGTTACCTGCGCGTCCGTAGACGCAGCCGCAAGAAACCGGATCGAAGCGGACGGCTACGGAACTTATTTTAACCACCGGCTCGGCCACGGACTCGGACTCGACGTTCACGAGTATCCGTCTGTCCACGGAAGAAACGAGGCGATTCTGAAAGCCGGTATGACGTTCACCATCGAGCCCGGTGTTTATGTGCCGGGCGTGGGCGGAGTCCGTATCGAAGACGACGTTCTGGTTACAGCCGGAGGAGTCGAGGTGCTGACTTCCTTCCCTAAACAGTTGACGGTTCTCGGAGGCTGATCTGCTCCGGTGAAAGCCTGCCCCAGGTATTCCTGACGGAATAACGGGGCAGGCTTTTTTTGCATTCGATTAATTCTAGGCCCATAAGGTTAAACATACATAATGAACAAAAGGAGAGGGTGTGACAGCCATGCATGGATGGCGTAAAACCATGAATATTGCCGGCCTCCTCTTGGTTCTGATCGTGAATACGCTGGCTCAAGTGCTGCCTATTAACGGAGTGACCACCGGGGAAATATCGGACCGGCATCATACATATGTTACTCCGGCCGGGTATGTTTTCACGATATGGAGCGTCATTTATTTGGGGCTGATCGGGTTCGTCATTTACCAGACCCGAAAGGATACGGGGAATCGCCCGGCGGTGGAACGGATCAGCTACTGGTTCGTCGTCAGTTGTCTGCTGAATTCGGCCTGGATCTTCCTGTGGCATTATGAAAAAGTCGGCTGGAGCACGCTGGTCATGGCCGCCCTTCTGTTGACGCTTATCGCCATCTACCAGAGAATCCGCTACGGCCGGGAATCGCGGGCGATCGGGGAGTACAGCTTCGTGCAAGTTCCCTTCAGCCTGTATCTGGGCTGGATCTGCGTGGCTTCCATCGTAAACGTCACGGTATGGCTGCAGGACTTGGGCTGGAACGGATGGGGGATCGATCCCCGGATGTGGGCCGTCATTGTGCTGACGGCGGCAGGCGTGCTGGCTGTCGCTTTCAGCTACGGGAAGAAAGACGTTCCTTTCGCGCTGGTTTTTGTCTGGGCCTTCATCGGCATTGGCGTCGAACAGCAGGCAGACACATGGGTACGCAATGCGGCTTGGTCACTGGCCGCCATCGTCGGAGCGGCAACCTTATGGCTCCTGGCCAAAGTGATCCGGGACCGCAAAAGATGGGATCAGTCCTATATCAGCCGGTAATGAAAACCTATTCGGGAAGCTTTTCTTGAAAAAGAGAGCTTCTTTTTTTTTGCAATCTGTCGAAATAAGATGAAAAAGGAGATAATATCCAAAATAATGTAATATTTAAGATGAATATTCCAAAATGCCCAAAATGGTGCTACAATACGTGTAATCGGATTGGCAAACAGGGGAGAAAATAACAGGAGGTGATTAGCGGCTCAGCTTAACCTGCTCGGATGTTCTCCGTTTTTGTGTGTCTGGAGCTAGTTTACACCTGAAGGAGGAAGATGACGGTGAAAAGATCTCTTCGCTCAAGCGGGCTGCTCCGCAGAACGCTGTTTGCTGTCCTGCTTTTGTCCGTTGCGGCTGCGGGCTGCCTTCCGCTGTACGGGACTGCCGGCGCCGTTTCCGGCTTGGCTGCGGCCGAAGCCTATTCGCAGCATTCCGGACCTTACGGAGGCATCGCGGTTCCGCCCGACAGCCCGAAATCCGGGCCTGCCGATCAGGACCCTTTTCGTTCGGCGAACGGGCCCGGGACCCCTCTGCTTCCGCAGACATCTCTTGACGTGACGGTAAATGAATCCGTTTACGGTCCGCATATCAAGCTTCCCGACGGAACTTTGCACCCGGTAGCCGGAATGGATCAGGAGCGCAAAGAAGACGCTCTGACAGTGTACACAAGCACGTACGGAACGTATACATCTCCTTTCGATGACCGGACGATCGAGCTTATTGTGACGGAAGGCATTATCGTTGACAAAATCTCAGACGGCAAAAAAGGAACCTATCTGCCCCCAAACGGATACGTTCTCTCGGGTACCGCAAGTACAAAGGCGCTTCTGCAGCAGCTGAATGTGGGAGACAGCCTTACCGCCGTGAACATAAAAATTCCCGTCTTGCCGACGAAGTATGTGAAGGTCGGCGATTTAATTATCCCCGTGGACCGGGTTAACGGGCCGCGGAATCAGGGCGAAGCGGTGCTTTTCGACCCGGGGTACGGAGCCTCCACCCGCACGAATCCTTGGGGAATCGAAGTGACTTTCCAGAACGGCCGGGTCACGGGAGTTAAAGGAATTCTTATGGATTCCGGCGGAAAATTTATCGACAACGACTCGCCGATCCCCAAGGGAGGTTACGTCCTTTCCGTGCAGGCGGCAAGTCCTTATTACGCCGATCTGCTGGCTCTGGCGGCTCCGGGACTGGCCGTATCGATGGAGCTGAATGCCTATCCCATGTATTTTGCGTCCAAAATGGCTTATGACGCGTTTAATCCCCGGACGAGGGAAGACAATCCGGCAGGGTGGGACGATACGAACAACAAGCCGTATCCCGGGCATCGCGGAGCGGAGCAGCTGATCGTGTACGACAGCAGCTATGGCGCCGCCACCGGCACGAATCCGTGGGGAGGGGAGGCTGCCGTGAACGCGGACGGCAAAATCATAAGCAGCGGAGGCAACAACCGGCCGATTCCTGCAGGGGGATACGTTCTTTCCGGACACGGCTCCAAGATGGCCTGGCTCTCGCGTTATGCGGCGATTGGGGCGACCGTGAAGATCAACCGGACGGAAAAGCAGGTACTGCTTATTTTCACCCCGCAGTCTTATCTGGATAAGGCGCGGTTAACCGCCGGCACTGCGGAGCAGGCAATGGAAGAATCCAAACGCCGGTTTATGGATGTTCCTTATGAGGAAATCTCCAAAGAAATTCAGCAGGTGAAGCAGCTGGAGATACAGACGGGCAAGCATCTGGAGGAAAAAGGCGTCGAAGGGCTGACGAAAGTGCTGGCGGAGCTGGATGGAAAGGCGACGCGCGTTCATTACATGAATGTGGAGTCCAGGAACGTTGAAAACCGGGGAATCTGGATCCGGCCCAAAGAGAAGTCTCTTGAGGAAGTTAAACGGGCACTGGATAAGATTAAGGCGGCTCACCTTAACTCCGTATATTTGGAAACGTTCTGGAACGGGTACACCATCTATCCGACCAAAAACAACATAACGGCTCATAATCCCATGTACGGCGGTTTTGATGTGCTTCAAGCTTATTTGGAAGAAGGGAAAAAACGGGGCATCGAAATCCATGCCTGGGTCGAAAATTTCTTCGTGGGAGGGCCGGAACCCGGGCCGATCGTGGAACGCAAGCCCGAATGGTCGCTGCTCAGCCGGAAAGGCCAAAATTATCAGGAAGATGCGTCCAGCGGATTCCGTTATTATTTTATCAACCCGGCTTTGGATGAAACGCACGACTTCCTGATCGACGTCTATAAGGAGCTGCTCTCCAAATATGACGTAGCCGGTCTGCACCTTGATTATGCGCGCTATCCCGGTTCGGGAGATTTTACGAACGATTTCGGATATGACGGCTACACCCGGAGCTTGTTTCAAAAGAAATACGGAACTGATCCGCTCCTTCTGCACCCGGGAGATGCGCTGTGGGCGCAGTGGGTGGATATGCGAGTCGGGTTCGTCGACAAATTTGTGTTCCGCCTGGCCAAGGAAGTGAAGAAGTGGAAACCCCAAGTAAAGCTAACCGCCGCGGTATGGCCCGAATATGAAATTGCACGCGGAGACGTGCTGCAGGATTCGATGAACTGGGTGAAGCATAACCTGATCGACAACGTGTTCCCGATGTCCTATAAACTGGACACATCGCTCGTTGTGGCGGATGCGCGCAAAACGTTCGAGATCGCAAAGGATAAATCGTATGTGACGATCGGCGTCGGCTCTTTTATCGATCTGACCAAGGACGCGTTCATCGATCAGATCACTTCGAGCCATCAGCTCGGAATCAGCGGTAGCGCCGTGTTCGAGTATGAATCGTTTTTCGATCAGGGCTATGACAAGAATACCGTCCTGGGCGTGTACCGGAATGAAGCGGTCGTTCCCGACAGCGATCCTGCCCGGTCGATTGCAGCTGTACTTGCAGGACAGAAACGGAAAGTAAAGGAGCTGTATGTCCCTTTTAAAGGGATGGATGCCCGCAAAGCCGGCCGGTATACCGATGAGATCGAAGAAATCATTAAAAAACTGGGCGGCGAGAAAAATCCCCGGCTGAATCCCGGCCGTCTGAAGCAGGTAAGGAAATCGCTGGCATCCCTGGTTAATGATATTTTGTCCGATAGCCGTTTGAATGCCGAAGTCAAAGAACGGATGCTGTACGATTTGAAGGGAGCCCTGCGGATTGCCGAAATTACGGCGGCCAAATCGGGGAAGGGCGGGAAAGATGCCGATGAAGCGGATGAATTCAATGAAACCGGGGTGACCCATGCGGAAGATGAGGCCGGTGAGGCACATGAGTAGGCAAGGGCAGCAAGGCGGGACCGGAAGAGCCGGAAGAACCGGAAGGTTAAACAGACCGTATGTGGTTTCAGAAAAGGCTGCAGACATAAGCTTTTCGATCCTTTAGAGGAAGAGAAGAGGTGCAGATCCATGAAATTTACGTTTGCGGTATTGTCCGATATTCATGTGGTAGCATGGGACCCCGAGTCCCACCGCCGTTTGGAAGTCTGCCTGAAAGATTACGCATCCATGAAGCATCCGCCCGAGTTTATCGTGATTAACGGGGATTTAACCGAAGGATTCGTCGAGGATTATACGGTATTAAAACGTATTTTGTCCGAACATGTCCGCGTTCCCGTCTATGTGACGAACGGAAACCATGAATATTACCGCATGTGGTATAAGGACGGGAGTTTTAGCGTGGATACGTTCCCGAACGGATGGTCGACGGCGGAAGCGATGGCAAGGTTTCTCGGCTTTCTGGGAAAGCCCCTGCCCTATTACGACCTGCGCCTGAGGGGGCTGCGCTTCGTCTTTATGAGCGCCGAGCGCTACCGCGACACCGATCCGGCTATCCGGGAGGACGCCTGGATCAGCGACGAGCAGTTCGCCTGGCTGGAGCGGATTCTGCGGGAGGAATCCCCTCCGCGCCATGCCGAAGCGCAAAGCCGGGCCGAAACGGCTTCTGCGTCCGAGGCGGACCCGGCAGCCCTTGAAGCCGTCGGACCCGCAAGCAGCGAAGCGGGGACTGCGGCTTCCCCGGGAGAGGAAGAGGCCGGGCTGCAGCCGGCGGATTCCACGGGAGAAGAAGCATACCGCCCGCATGGCCGGGAGCGGCCGGTGTTCGTCTTCCTGCATCAGCCGCTTCCTCACACAGTGGCGGGAAGCTACGATCCCGGCGAGAAGGGGGTCGTGCAGGATGTGCGGCTTAGAGAGCTGCTGGGCCGGCACCCGAACGTGTGCTTCTTCTCGGGGCACACCCATTACACGCTGGCCAGTCCGGGGATTTATTTCGAGGACGGCTGCTCTCATATGGGGACCTCCTCTGTCCGCAGGCCCATCGGAGACGGCATTGACCCTGCCGCGCCCGTTGAAAGCGAAAGCGTCCTCGTCGAGGTGGCGCCTCATTCGGTAACGATCCGCGGACGCAGGCACAATACAGGAGAGTGGCTGTCTTCGGCACGATTTGTTAAGCGATACTGACTAGCCGCGGGGCCGGGCTGGAAATTCGGGAAACGGGCTGCCGCCGGGAAAACGGGAAAAGCCGCCTTTAGCAGAGCGTTCTGCATAAAGGCGGCTTTTCGGTTCAAGCCCGGGCTATTTCAAGGGGGGTTACAGCGGAGTGATGGTCGGCCATGCGAGCTCTACGCCGTTCCAGGATAAAATATTTTGCAAGCCTTCCAGTTTCGTCTTGTCCGCATGCACTTCACGGGGCTGATATCCGTTCTGTACGCAGTAGCCTGCAAGGAAGCCCGCCGCTTCTCCGATATTCCATTCCACCGGATGGAGACGGTAGCAGCCGTTCGTGATATGGGTCGTGCCGAGGTTCTTACACGCCGGCAGGAGATTGTTGACCCGGACGGGAATGAGGCTGCCGAGCGGAATCTGGAACGGAAGGGAGGACACGTCCAGATAGTTCCGTCCCGTCATGCTCGGATGGAGATCGATCCGGTAAGCGCCGATCCCGACCGAATCCGGGAACACTTCCGCACCCTTGTCGCCGCGGATCGCCGTGCTGACGTGCTGTTCCTTGACGGTGAATTCCGCCTTGATCCGGCGGGATTCCCGGATATACGGCGCTTGGGCCATACCGTCCTCGGTGCCGACGACGTCGGGGCGCAGACGCAGGCCGGGATAACCGGCTTTGCCGTCCGGACGCGGCGCTTCGGTCTGGAGCCAGTAGAGCAGAGAATAGCTGAGCTGCTTGGCCTGTTCGAGATTTTTCTTCGCTTCCGCTTCGGGAACGTCATAAATATTGCCGAGCCAGTAATCGTTCTGCGGCCAGTTCACGAGGGAAATATCGCTCGGGAACGTACCGGGCATAAAATTCGCCTTATCAATTACCCGGCGGTAATTGAACAGCGGATATTTCTCGGTGCCCGGAAACAGGGTATCTTCGGCAGGTTCAAGCGTCACCGGGTTCGGCGAAATCCAGCTGAGCTGCTTGTCCGGCCAGAAGTCCGCCTTATAATTGCGCCAGAACTTGTAATCTTTCGGTTTGTCGATGACATGATTCTCGCCTTCGAAATAATCCATCGCAAAACAGACGGTAAACGCCTGGATATCCTTCGGATCGGCGACTTCCGGCGCGCTCGGCTCCCCCGTATCTTTCCGGGATTCGGCACCTGTCACATACTCGACTTTCGCGAGAGGAAGAACGTCTCCGCACTCCGTCGCATCCAGGAAATACGGAGCGGTTAACGTATGTTTATGACCCAGATCCAAGTGCTTTACTTTGACAGCCCTGATTTTATCCCCGTCCGTCTCGGCCGCTGTAATGCGGTGGCGCGTGAGAATAATCAGTTTGCCACTGTTTACGTAAGGAGCAAGCATCTGCTCAAGGACCGCAAGCATGGCTCTCGGTTCCGCGCACAGACGGCTTACTCCGCCGTTGCCCGGATTCAGATTGACGATGGCGCGAGCCTCTGCCGTTAACGGGAAATAATCGCGGTAGTAAGAACGCACACCGTTGCGGAACTGCCGGAAGCTGCGGGTGCAGCCGAATTGCTCGATCCACTTGTGCTCGTCCGGCGGTACCGCCTGGCTGGTCAATTGCCCGCCGATCCAATCGGTTTCTTCCGTCATAATCACTTTCAATCCCATTTTTGCGGAAGCCAGAGCGGCCGCGCAGCCGCCGACGCCTCCGCCGATAATCACGACATCTGCTTTCAGTTCACGGTTCATAGTCGAATCCCTCCACAGTCTATATATATTTTCCTGATATTGGAATACCCTTTATTTTAACAAACATATGTTCCTGTTTTAATACGACCAAAGTCTCATTTTGAAGCAGGGCTTGTGCGAATAAAAGGAAGAGACCCCCTTTTTCCGAGGCCTGTTTACGTTTTTCCGAAACTTATTTCAAAAAAATTTTCAGCGGTTTTAAAAAAATAAAAGGACCTTCTAGTTTCTATGCGGGGACAAGAACGGCTATGCCTGCATGTCCTTCCGCTTGTTAACCGAAATAAAAATCAAGCATTAAAACAAGAGTTGTTTAGGCCTATATGCCTATATTAATAGTATAATATATTCCTGAAACTGATAAATTATAGTAAATATAAGTTAAAATAAAGTTGTGCTCTTCATCCAAAAATCGACGGTTCTCAGCATGAAAAACCCTTTGTGTGACAGGAAACTACAGAAATCGACCGTCCGAGCGTACAGGCAAACTTTGAAAAATATGGAGATGCACTAGGCAAATCGCCTAGTTTCAAGTACTATTCATGTAGAGACTAGAGAAGAAAACCGTGAACTGATTGTCTGACCGCGCAGAATGACGAAAAGGAGTCCCATCTATGAGCAAAATCGCCGATTTGAACAATTCGCTGCTGCTCCTCAACAGTATTTATTCCTCACTGACCAAATCCGAGCAGAAAGTGGCCGACACCGTATTAAAGGATCCTGAAGCTACCGTTTTCTATACGATTACGGACTTGGCGGAAAAAGCGGAAGTAGGTGAAACCTCCGTCATCCGTTTGTGCCGCAAGCTCGGCTACAAGGGATATCAGGAATTTAAACTATCGCTCGTCCAGGTGCTGGCTACGCCAAGCGAGCAGGTGCACGGCAAGATTGAGGAAAGCGACGATCTCGACCAGATCATGAAGAAAATGACCTCCCAAAACTCGCAGGCGGTGCAGAACTCGACATCTTTGCTTAACGTCCAGGAGCTGCAGCAAGCGATTGACGCTATTCTGGCGGCACGAAAAATTTTGTTTTTCGGAGTAGGGTCCTCGGGGATTACCGCCCAGGATGCCAAATACCGGTTCATGAGGCTCGGATTTAATGTGGACGCCGGTACCGACGGCCATATTATTGCCATGAACGCGTCTTTGGTGGAGAAAGGGGATGTTGTCGTCGGTATTTCTTCGTCGGGCAGCACCAAAGATCTTGTCGACGCTGTTCGCCTGGCCAAGCAGAAAGGCGCTTACATCATCTGCCTGACCAACCACGCCCGCTCGCCGATTGCGAATCAGAGCGATGTCGTTCTTCTCGCTACGGCGAAAGAAACACCTCTGCAGGGCGGAGCCTTCTCCTCGAAGCTGGCGCAGATCCATCTGCTGGATATTCTATCTACGGCCGTTGCCATGCAAATGAAGGATCAGACGTACCGGGCTTTGGAGCACACGGCGAAATCTGTTCTGGATAAACTGTACTAATCGCTACTCCTGCGCGCAGCCGGGGCCTACGGGTCCCGGCTTTTTGCTGCTCCCGGAAGGGATGAACCGCCAGGCGCATCCCGGCCGGAATTATTTCCGAGCATGCCTGTCCATCAGTCGGCTAAGCTCCGGCGGGTAATCCGGAATTTTTAAATCGAATCCATCGGTCGGGCGGAAAAAAATCCGGGAAGCTTTCTTCTTCAGTTTATAGCAGGATGGAAGGGGTGGCAATTGTTGTCAGATGAAGATAAGGTAAACCGTCGCTTGTCCTTATCAGACATGTTTCCTGCAAGAAACCCGTATAGTGTTAGCGGAACCCTAATTCTTAGGCGGGGAGGAAACGGTGTTGCCGGCTGAACAGCGGAAAGAGGCAGAGAAAAGGAGGAATCGCATTTTTTCTGCGCCCCGGACAGATCGGATTATGAAAAGCAGGGCGTACCGGACGGCGGTCCCGGTCATTCTGCTGATCGGATTGGCCGAACATGCGTATTGGATCTATCATTTGGGCAAAAACGAGCCGGCAGGCTTTGTTTCCAGGCAGGAGTGGGCCTCGGTTCTTCTTCTGACGGTGATCCTTTTTAGCGGCTGTTTACGTTATATGGGCTATAAAAGAGCGGAAGGATTCGCGGAAAGCCTGAAAACGCTCCTGTGCATGCTCTTGTTCGTTCTCTACGCTTTTTACTGCGGAGCGGGCTGGTCTTCGGCAGTTGAAGCCGGGGGAGGGCCGGAGGCCGGCCAATCGTATTTGCTGGAAGCCCGGACAACGACATTTGCCGCAGCGGCGGGTACGGCGCTATATGCGATCTGGAAGTGGCTTGGGGCAAAACTTACACGTGAGCGTCGTGAATAACGCAAACCAGCTGCGGCAGGAGCCGGATGAATTTGAGTGTGAGCAGACTTGATCGTACCAAACGGACCCGTGAGGTCCGTTTGGTTTTAGAGCAAGCTAGGGGAATGGCCGTTTAAAAAACCTCGTATTATGGTTAATTTTGCTGGTGATACAAACAGAGGGGGGTCAACGGCATTTTTACAAAAAAATTTATCGGTGCAAAAGGAATCCAACTCCACACTTTTTACGAAATGGAAGATAAGGGCGATCTTTGGTGGAAAGGAGCTCCAACATGAATGAGTGGCCGGAAGATTCGCAGCTAGTGCGCCGTATCGCTCTAAAGCAGCCCCAGGCGCTGGAGCAATTGTACGACCGTTACGAACGTCCGATGTATTCGTTCGCCTATCGCATTGTCAAAGATTCGATGATGGCGGAAGAGGTTGTTCAGGAGCTTTTCCTGCGCATCTGGAATCATGCCGAGCGGTACGAGGACTCCCAGGGCAAGCTGTCAACATGGATGTTCGCGATAGCCCGCAACATTGCCATTGACACGCTTCGCAGGAAACAGACGCGCACGTCCGGGCAGCTTGCCGAGCCGGATAAGCTGCTTCAGGTGGCGGACCGGAGCAGGGGGACTGAAGAGGAAGTGGAACTCCGTTTTATGGGAGAAGAACTTGCTTCGGCGATGGAGGATCTGAACGAGGATCAGAAGAAAGTGATCGATCTTATTTATTTTAAAGGATATACTCATCAGGAAGTATCTCAGAAACAGGAAATTCCGCTTGGCACGGTAAAAAGCCGGGTAAGGCTGGCCATGAAGCAGCTTAAGGAGAAGCTCGCGGGCCGAGGAAAGGAGGGAGCGCACATATGAGCAGACAAGAATCTCCTAACATGTGCGAATGGTTGGAACTCTATATGCTCGGGGGGCTGTCACAGTCCGAAAGAGAACAGATGGAAGAGCATCTGAGTCACTGCGGGGCATGCAAGAAAGAAAGAGAAGAACTGCAGGCTGTAATGGATCTGCTTCCCTATACGGCGGAGCCTGCCCCGGTTCCGGACGGAATGAAACAGCGCGTTCTTGGCCGTATTCTGGGGAGTGAAGCGGATCATTCCGGACAACCGCATTTGACAGGCGCAAGTGCTCTTCAGGAGCAGGCACAGGCGCAATATCGTGTAACGGACACGTCCGCAGCAGCCGAATTACAAAAGCCTGCCGGAAGGACGGAATCCGAACCGGTGCCGGCCGGGGAGCATGAGCCGGTTTCCGCGAGAAGACCTGCGGGCAGAAAAAGCCGGACCTTTATCAGGTGGGCGGCCGGCACGGGAATCGCCGCCGCTGCGGTTATCCTCGGTTGGGTCAACATGCAGCTGAGAGAGGATGTCCGTTCGCTGAAAGGACTTAATGCCTCGCTCCAGCAAAGCGTATCTTCGCTTCAGGGACAGCTTACGCTGGCCGGACAGCCTTCACAGGCATCGAAGGCGAACAAAGTGGTGAAGCTGAACCCTGCCGTTGAAGGCATCGTGGCGCAAGGCCTCGCTACAATCGTGATCGACGCTAAGGGCACCCACCTGGTTGTACAGGCCGAGAATCTTCCGGCCCTGCGGGATTCGCAGGCGTTCCAGGTCTGGCTCATCAAAGGCGAGCAGAAGGTAAATGCGGGAACTTTCCTGCCCCAGGGGGGCTCGGGCGCTCTCTATTACACCTTCGAGCCGCAGGATTACGACACGGTCGCCATCACGCTGGAACCGGATGCGGGGGGAACTCAGCCCCGGGGGTCGCTTGTGCTGGCCGCGAAAATTTGAGGGCGGATTGTATGCTTAAGCCGTCCGTGAGACAGGAAGCGGCCAAACTCAAAAGCCTGAAAGCACCAAAAGCTTAAGCATAACGCCGGTATACCGTTCATCATGCGAAGTGCTTATACCGAAGCGGCGTGAGAGAGAGTTAAACCACGGACGGGGCAAGAAGCGCCCCGAAAGAAGACAGCCTGGCTGCGTAAAAACCGCGCAGCCAGGCCGGAACCCCGGCGGCACGCATCCGCCCGTCCAGCGAAAAGCCCCGAGCACAGCCGGTTTACCGGCGTGTTCGGGGCTTTTTTGACGCTTATAGGAACGGGCGGAGCAATCGCCGGTTACAGCGCTTTGCGGAATTCTTCCGTCAGCAGCGGCACGACATCGAACAGGTCTCCGACGATCCCGTAGTCGGCGACTTTGAAGATCGGCGCCTCCGGGTCCTTGTTGATCGCGATGATGACCCGCGATCCGCTCATCCCGGCCAGATGCTGGATGGCGCCGCTGATGCCGCATGCGATGTAAATCTCGGGCGTGACCACCTTGCCGGTCTGCCCGATCTGCATCGCATAGTCGCAGTACCCGGCGTCGCAGGCTCCTCGCGACGCACCCACCGCTCCGCCGAGCACGCCGGCCAGCTCCTCGAGCGGCTTGAACCCGTCGGCGCTCTTGACGCCGCGCCCGCCGGAGATGACGACCTTGGCTTCGGCAAGGTCGATTTTGCCCGAGGTCTTCTGAACGACCTCGCGGATGACCGTACGAAGGGATGGAGCTTCGTACGCCACGTGTTCGACCGCCGCCGAAGCGCCTTCCGCGGCGGCGGGAGCGGCGATGTTGTTGGGCCGGACGGTGACGACCCACGGGGATGAGGTGAACGCTTTCTTTTCGAGCGCTTTACCCGCGTAGATCGGGCGCGTAAACACGGCTTTACCGCCGTCCGATTCAACGGCCGTCACATCGGATATCTGCCCGGCCCCGAGCAGGGAAGCGATTTGCGGGGCAAGGTCCTTGCCGATGGCGGTGTGGCCGAACAAGACCGCGTCGGGCTCCGCTTGCCGGATAATATCGTGAAGCGCCTTGCCGTAAGCTTCCGGGTTGTAGTCCTTAAGATCGGCATGGTCGGTCACGTAAACTTTCTCGACACCGTATGCGGCCAGTTCATCGGCAAGGCCGGACACGCCGGAGCCGATCAGAGCGGCGAGAACGGAATACCCTTCGGCGGCAGCCGCCTTCGCCGCGCCGATCGTTTCGAAAGAGACCTGGCGAAGAGCGCCGCCTTTAGCTTCAGCTACAATCAGGTATGTGTTGGACATGATTCAGTCGCCTCCTAAATGGACTCATAAAGGGAATAAGTGCGCAAAATGACCGCGGAAAAATCAAAGGACCAATCAGATAACCTTCGCTTCCGTACGCAAAAGCTGCACAAGCTCCGCAGCCGTCTGCGCGGGTTCGCCCTTGAGCGTTTTTCCGGCCTTGCGCGGAGGCGGCAGGAACAGATCCACGCGTTCGGTGCGGGATTCCACTGTGCCAAGACCGATATCGTCCAGTGTGATTTCACGGAACGGCTTCTTCTTGGCCTTCATGATTCCCTGTAGGGAAGGATAGCGGGGCTCGTTTAATCCCTGTTGGGCCGTAAAGAGCGCCGGAAGCGTCACTTCCGCCGCTTCCAGGTCCCCTTCGGCGTCGCGGTGTACATTCGCCTTCCCGCCGGCGATTTCAAGCTTCGTAATCGAGCTGACGTGGGGGATACCGAGCAGCGTAGCGAGACGGACGGCCACCTGGCCGGCACCGTTGTCGACGGAGAAGTTTCCGCCGAGAACAAGATCGTACGCTTCCCGGGACAGGAAAGCATGAAGCGCCTGGGCCACGGCATGCTCATCGCCGCCGATGCGCTTATCGTTGATCAGGACGGCTTCGTCGGCTCCCATCGCGAGCGCGCTCCGCAAAGCCTCGGCGGAACGCTCCGGGCCGGCGGAAACGACGACGACCTTGCCTCCCTGCTCGTCGCGGAGCTGAATAGCCTGTTCCACTGCATATTCGTCATAGGGATTGATGACAAACTTGACGCCATCCTCCGAAATTTGTCCGTTCTCAAGCACGATTTTTTCCTCGGTATCAAACGTTTGTTTCAGCAGCACGAAAATGTCCATCGCTGGTGTCCCCTTCCTCTTTTGAAATGAGTATCCTCTATGGATAATCGACTTTTAAGCCTGAATTCCCTGAAGAAAGAACTGTACAGTGCCGTCCACCTGAGCGGACAACGAATATTTGCGTCCGGAAATGAGCCAGGAGGTGACGACTTCGTCCATCGCCCCGAACAGCAGCAGACGGGTCAGCTTCACATCGAGATCGGCCCGGAACAATTTCTCCTCGACGCCCTGCACAAGAAGTTTCTCGATTAATTCAATATACGGCTTAACGGCTTTTCCTATTTCTTTGCGAAGCTCAAGCGAACTTTGCCGAAGCTCGATCTGAGTGACGAAGGCGAGATCGACGTTATTTTCCAGCTCCGTATAATGGATCTCGCAAACTTTGCGAAGCGCTTCCTTAACGCCGGTGGTCTGCTCGATATGCATATGGAACTTGCCTACAAGCTCACCGAGTTTCTCACGGAACAAGGAGATGAGAATATCCTCCTTTCTTTTGAAGTACAAATAAATCGTACCGTCCGCGACGCCGGCCGCTTTGGCAATCTTGGAAACCTGAGAGCGGTGAAACCCGTGTTCGGCGAATACTTTCAACGCAGCTTCGAGAATTAAATCATATTTTTCTTTTTTTTTGCTTGTCATGGAATCACCTCGGTGCTAAAATACGAATTAAATAGTGAATGAATACTCATTCATTTTCTACAACCATCATAAAATAGATCCAGGGCAATGTCAATGACTGAATGACCCGCTGTTAAGGCGAAGTTCCGAGGTTGTGGCACCATGAGAAAAGCATGTTTGATCCGAACGTTAGTCAGGAGAACCATGCTTTTGTTTGCCGGGGACATGTAAACGCTTTATATGGTGGAAATGAGAAAACGTGTATAGCATCCGAGAAAGGGGTTGTTTCCGATGCTGGGAGCGATCGTGCAGTTGATTCTGTTTCTGGGCGTGACGGGATTCGGCGTTTACCTGTTCGCCAAAGCGGTGTACCACCGTTACCTATATGTGAAGCTCGGACAGCCGGTCGATTGGGGAGGACAGCTTCAGGAAAGGCTGAAAGACTTCGCCGTTCAAGTGTTCGGCCAAACGAAGCTGCTCAAGGACAAGAAAAGCGGCATCATGCACATGGTCATTTTTTACGGATTCATTATTCTTCAGTTCGGCGCGCTGGATATTATCGTCAAAGGGCTTTCCGGTCACGGGCTGCCGCTTCCCGGTTACGAAGCGTTCGGTCTGATCCAGGAAATCACGGTGGCGGCTATTCTGATCGCCATGGGTTACGCCGCATACCGCCGGTACGGAGAGAAGCTGAAACGGCTGAAGAGAGGATGGAAGCCGAGCCTGGTCGTCTACTTTATTTTCAGCCTGATGGTTTCGGTGCTTCTCACGCTTGCTTTCGACCGGATCCGGGAAGAGCTGGAGCCTTCCGCCATGGCACCGATCTCGTCCGTGTTGGCCGCTGCGTTCGAGTGGATGCCTCTTGGGGCGGCCGCCGTTCTGTATCACGTGTTCTGGTGGGCGCACCTGCTCATTCTGCTGGCGTTCCTGGTCTATGTGCCCCAGTCCAAGCATTTTCATCTCATTACGGCTCCTCTTAACATTTTGCTGAAAAGACGAGAACCTGCCGGACGGCTGCGGAAGCTGGATTTGGAAGACGAGGAAGCTGAATCTTTCGGCCTGAGTAAGATCGAAGATTTGACGCAGAAGCAGATGCTTGACCTGTATGCCTGCGTGGAATGCGGACGCTGCACCAACGTGTGTCCCGCCTCGGGCACCGGTAAAATGCTTTCGCCGATGCATATGATCGTGAAGCTGCGCGATCACTTGACGGAGAAGGGGGCGGCGGTTACGAGCAAATCCCCTTGGGTGCCCGCTTTCGCTTTCTCGGGGAGTTCGGTGCATGAGATGAACGCCGATGGACATGAGCTGGGCGCATGGAACGGCTCGGGCATCACCGATATCGGTCCGACGATGAACGCGCAGAAGCACTCCTGGGTGACGACGGGGAAAAAGCCACAGGAGATGGAGCTGGTCGGCGATGTCATGACCGAAGAGGAAATCTGGTCCTGCACGACGTGCCGCAACTGCGAGGACCAGTGTCCGGTAGCCAACGAGCATGTGGACAAAATCGTCGATTTGCGCAGGCATCTCGTCCTGATGCAGGGCTCCATGCCGCATGACGGCCAGCGGGCCATGCAGAACATCGAGCGCCAGGGCAACCCGTGGGGAATTTCGCGCAACGACCGGGCCAAATGGGTGCAGGAAATCGATCCCGAAGGCGAACTCCGCGTTCCGACGGTCAAAGAAAACCCGGAATTCGACATTCTGTTTTTCGTCGGTTCGATGGGTTCTTACGACAATCGGAGCCGCAAAATCACGCGTTCCTTCGTCCGCCTTATGAATGAAGCGAACGTCAATTTCGCTATTCTCGGCAACGAAGAGAAGAACTCCGGCGATACCCCGAGGCGGCTGGGGAACGAGTTTTTATTCCAGCAGCTCTGCGAGGAAAACAGTAAGATTTTCCGGAAATACGGGGTGCGCAAAATCGTGACTACTTGCCCGCATACGTACAACACCTTGAAGAACGAATATCCCGAATTCGGACTGGAAGCCGAGGTTCTTCACCATACGGAACTTCTGGATGAACTGGTCCGCACCGGAAAGCTGACTCCGAGCCATGAGGTGAACGAACGGATCACGTATCACGATTCGTGTTACCTCGGCCGTTACAATAACGTCTACGATCAGCCCCGCAATGTGCTCAAAGCGATTCCCGGCGTGGAATTGGTTGAAATGACCCGTTCCCGTGAGAACGGGATGTGCTGCGGCGCGGGCGGAGGCATGATGTGGATGGAGGAAACGGCCGGCAAGAGAGTCAACCTGGCCCGGACCGAGCAGGCGCTGGAGGTTAACCCGACGGTGATTTCATCGGCTTGTCCGTACTGCCTGACCATGATGGAAGACGGCACGAAATTGAAAGAAGCCGAAGAAACGGTCAAAACCCGGGATATCGCAGAAATACTCGAAGAATCCGTATTTGGTGCGAAGGCACCGGCGCCGTCCAAGACCGTTTCGTAAGATCAAGCGGCCGGACGGCAGACGAAGATCAGGAGGGAATCCGACATGGTGAATCAGATTCAGAAAGCGGCCGTTATCGGCTCCGGCGTGATGGGAGCGGCCATTGCGGCACACTTGGCAGGTGCGGGTATTTCGTGCCTGCTGCTGGATATTGTTCCGACGGTTTTGACGGACGAGGAGACGAAAGCGGGTCTGACTATGGAGCAGCCGAAAGTGAGAAACCGCCTGGCGGCGGGAGCGATCGAGAGGCTGAAGCAAACGAATCCGGCACCGCTGTACAGCGAAGCGTTTGCGGCGCGCATCACACCCGGAAACCTGGAAGACGATCTGGCCCGATTATCGGGCGTCGACTGGATTATCGAAGTGGTCGTGGAACGCCTGGACGTGAAGAAGCAGCTCCTGGCCCGGATCGAGCAGGTCTGGAAGCCGGGAACGATTGTGTCCTCCAATACGTCCGGGATTTCCATTCAAGCGATGGCGGAGGACTGCGGTCCGGAATTCAAGCGGCACTTTTTAGGCACTCATTTCTTTAATCCGCCGAGATATATGAAGCTGCTTGAAATCATTCCGGGAGAATCCACCGATCCCGAAATTCTCCGCTTCATGGCTGATTTTTGCGAGAAGAGGCTCGGGAAAGGCGTCGTAACGGCCAAGGATACGCCGAATTTTATCGCCAACCGGATCGGCACGTACGGGCTGCTCGTCACACTCCGGGAAATGCTGGAGAAAGGTTATACCGTGGAAGAAGTCGATGCCGTAACGGGCCCCGCACTTGGACGTCCGAAAAGCGCCACGTTCCGTACGCTGGATCTCGTCGGGCTCGATACTTTCGTTCACGTAGCAAGGAATGTTTACGACCTGGTCGATAACGAAGCGGAGAAAACGATTTTCGACGTTCCTGCGGAGCTGACCGGCATGGTGGAGCGGGGGTGGACCGGCGAGAAGAAGGGGCAGGGTTTTTATAAGAAGATAAAAAATGAAAAAGGAAAAGAAATCCAGGCCCTCGATCTCGGGACCATGGAATATGCGCCGTCGCGGAAAATTTCCTCTGCGTCACTGGAAGCGGCCAAGAACGCCAAAGGCACGGCCGGTAAAATCAAAACGCTGCTCTCGACCCCGGACAAATATTCCGAGCTGGCCTGGAACGTGGTCAAACCCGTCCTGCTTTATTCGGCCGACAAACTGGGGGAAATCGCGGATTCCATCGTGGAGATCGACAATGCGATGAAGTGGGGCTTCAACTGGGATCTGGGGCCTTTCGAGCTGTGGGACGTCATCGGTCTGGAGCGCTCGGTCAAAAGAATGGAACAAGAAGGCGATACCGTTCCCGCCTGGGTGAAGGAGTGGCTTGCGGCCGGACACACCGGTTTTTACGAAAAGCGTGATGGCATGACGTTTTATTACAACCAGGGCACGTATAAGGAAGTCGACACGCGTCCGGAGCATATCTCGCTAAAAGCGTTCAAGCAGCAGAACAAAGTCATTCTGAGCAATAGCGGCGCGAGTCTGATCGACATCGGCGACGGCGTTGCGTGTCTGGAGTTTCATTCGCCTAACAATGCGATTGGCGCCGATATTTTGACAATGGTGCAGAAAAGCACGGAAGAGGTGAGGCGCAATTATCGCGGGTTGGTCCTCGCCAACGAAGGCCGTCACTTCTGCGTGGGAGCGAACGTGATGATCCTGCTCATGGAGGCGCAGGACGGGGAGTGGGATGAAGTGGACAGCATCATCCGGCTGTTCCAGAACTCCATGATGACGCTGAAAAAGCTGGAGAAGCCGGTCGTCGCCGCGCCTCACAGCATGACGCTCGGAGGCGGTGTCGAAGCGTGTCTGCCGGCCGACCGGATTATTTTCTCGCCGGAAACCTACTTCGGCTTGGTCGAAGTGGGGGTCGGTGTCATTCCGGCCGGAGGCGGCTGCAAGGAAATGGCGCTGCGGAGCAGCCAGCTTGCCGCGGGCGATCCCGAGGTGGATCTTCAGCCGTACATCAACCGTTACTTCGAAACGATCGGGATGGCGAAGGTGTCTGCCAGCGGCTACGATACGAAGCGGCTCGGCTATATGGGCCCTAGAGATTCCGTCGTTCTGAACGGCGATCACCGGATTTATACCGCCAAGCAGGCGGTGCTGGCTATGGACCGCGAAGGCTATGTGCTCCCGCAGGAAGAGAAGATCCGGGTCGTCGGCGACAGTGGCAAAGCTGTGCTGCAAATCGCGTCGTATACGATGAAGCTGGGCGGTTACATCAGCGACCACGACCAGCTTATCGCGAACAAACTGGCGCACGTGCTCGCGGGAGGAGACGTTCCGGCCGGAAGCCTGGTGTCGGAACAGTACATGCTGGATCTGGAGCGCGAGGCGTTCCTGAGCTTGTGCGGCGAACCGAAAACCCAGCAGCGGATGCAGCATATGCTGTCCAAAGGCAAGCCGCTGCGCAACTAATTCAGGACGAAGCGAGGGGAGAACACAATGAAAGAAGCGGTCATTGTATCGATAGTGCGCACTCCGGTAGGCAAAGCGAAGAAAGGCAGTCTTGCCCAGACGAGGGCCGAAGATCTCGGGCGCATCGTCCTGAACGAGGCGGTCAGACGGGCGCCGGGACTGCGCAAGGAGGACGTGGAGGACATCATCATTGGCTGCGCGATGCCGGAAGGCGAGCAGGGGCTGAACTTCGCCAGGACGATGGCCCTGTACGCGGGCTTCCCGGCTGCGGTTCCGGCCGTCACGATCAACCGGTTCTGCTCGTCCGGGCTGCAGTCCATCTCCTATGCGGCGGAGCGGATCATGCTCAGGCAGGCCGACGTGATCATTGCCGGAGGCGTGGAAAGCATGAGCCACGTGCCCATGACCGGGTTCAAGCTGTCGCCGCATCCGAAGCTGGCCGTGGAGATGCCCGAAGCTTACATGGGCATGGGACACACGGCGGAGAACGTTGCGCAGCGGTTCGGCATCTCCCGCGAGGATCAGGACGCCTTTGCGGCGGAGAGCCACCGCAAGGCGGCTGCCGCGATTGCCGCAGGCCGGTTTAAGGAGGAGATCGTTCCCGTCGAGACGAGCGTGAAAGGGGTGGACGCCGGCGGCAAGCGCTGGGAGAAGCCGGTCGTGCTCGACACGGACGAAGGCGTCCGTGCCGATACGACAACCGGTGTGCTCGCGAAGCTGCGTCCCGCCTTTGCGCTGAAAGGCAGCGTAACGGCCGGCAACGCCTCGCAGACGAGCGACGGCGCGGCGGCGGCTGTGCTGATGAGCCGCGAGCGCGCGGAGGAGCTGGGCTTGAAGCCGCTCGCGGCATTCCGTTCCTTCGCCCTGGCGGGTGTAGCGCCCGAGATCATGGGCGTCGGGCCGATCGAAGCGATTCCGAAGGCGTTGAAGCAGGCCGGGATCACGCAGGATCAGGTGGATTTGTACGAGATCAACGAAGCGTTCGCTTCCCAGTGCGTGCACATTATCCGCGAGCTGAAGCTGGACGAAGCGAAGGTGAACGTCAACGGCGGCGCGATCGCGCTCGGTCATCCGCTGGGATGTACGGGCACGAAGCTGACGGCCAGTCTGGTTTACGAACTGAGACGCAGAGGCGGCGGGTACGGTGTCGTGTCGATGTGCATCGGAGGCGGAATGGGAGCGGCCGGGGTGTTTGAAGTTTACGGAGAATAACGGGCCCCGGTCGTTCGG
Source organism: Paenibacillus sp. JNUCC 35 (assembly GCF_058269095.1). Taxonomy (NCBI): domain Bacteria; kingdom Bacillati; phylum Bacillota; class Bacilli; order Caryophanales; family Paenibacillaceae; genus Paenibacillus; species Paenibacillus sp. JNUCC 35. The sequence continues at coordinate 2,329,130 of NZ_CM177771.1, forward strand.
GCGTCAAAGCACGGTTTGCCGGCTCACGGGTCCGCGGATTGAAGGAGCCGTGAGCCGGTCTTTTGGAACCCTCACGGCTCCAGAGACCGGCTTCGTCCTTGCGGGGGTAAACCGAACCATCCACCGGTCAGCCGGAAGCGGCGGAAACGGAAATAAAGCAAGCTTATCTTCGCATATGAATCCATTAAAGGAGAGATTGCATATGATTGAAACGAGAAAGTTAACCAAAGGCGGAAGTTTTGTAATCGAAGATTTGGATGTAAACGCTCTCGTAACCCCGGAGGATTTCACCGAAGAACAGCGAATGATGATGGAGACGACCCGCGACTTCGTAGAAGGAGAAGTGCTGCCGAAAGACGAAGAAATTGAGAAGCTCGACTACGAGCTGACCGTCAAACTGATGCGCAAAGCGGGAGAAATCGGTCTGCTCGGCGCGGATGTGCCGGAGGAGTACGGCGGACTCGGGCTCGATAAAATCAGCTCGACCGTCATTAACGAAAACTTGTCCAAAGCGTCCGCCTTTGCCTTGTCGATCGGCGCCCACGTCGGGATCGGCACCCTGCCGATCGTCTTCTTCGGTACGCCGGAACAGAAGCGGAAATATTTGCCGGAGCTTGCCACGGGCGAAAAAATCGCGGCCTACTGCCTGACGGAGCCTACTTCCGGTTCGGATGCGCTGGGCGCGAAAACGACGGCAAAGCTGTCGGATGACGGACAGCATTATATCTTGAACGGTTCAAAGCTGTATATCACCAACGCGGGCTTTGCGGATATTTTTATCGTGTACGCCAAGGTGGACGGCAAAGATTTTACCGCCTTTATCGTGGAACGCAATCTGAAAGGGTTCTCCGTCGGACCGGAGGAGAAAAAAATGGGCATCAAAGGATCGTCCACATGCCCGCTCTATTTTGAAGATGTGCATGTGCCGGTCGAAAACCTGCTCGGGGAGGTCGGACGCGGCCATATTATCGCATTTAACATTTTGAACATTGGTCGATTCAAGCTGGGAGCGGGCTGTCTCGGCGCCAGCAAGGAAGCCATCGAGCTCAGCGCCAAATACGCCAATACCCGTACGCAGTTCGGGCAGCCGATTTCTTCCTTCCCGCTGATCGGCAAGAAACTTGCGGAAATGAATATCCGTACGTATGTAACGGAAAGCATCGTGTACCGCACATCCGGCATGATCGACACGGCGTTACAGAATCTCGACCACAATAGCGCGGAAGCGGGACAGCAGTCCGCCAAAGCGATCGCCGAGTATGCGCTGGAATGCTCCATTAACAAGGTATTCGCATCGGAATCCCTTGATTTCGTGGCCGATGAAGGCGTGCAGATTCATGGGGGTTACGGCTTCATTCAAGAGTATAAAATCGAACGGATTTACCGGGATTCGCGGATCAACCGGATTTTTGAAGGAACGAACGAAATCAACCGCCTTCTCATTCCGGGAACGCTGCTCAAGAAAGCGATGAAGGGCGAGCTTGATCTCATGGGCAAAGCGCAGGCTCTGCAGTCCGAGCTGATGCAGCTTATTCCGGGCCAGACTTTCGACGAAACGCTGGAGCAGGCAGCCCATCTGACCGCTATGGCGAAAAAAGTATTCCTGATGGCGGGGGGCTCCGCCGTACAGAAATACGGCATGAACCTGGAGAAGCAGCAGGAAGTGCTCAGCAACCTGGCGGATATGATGATTCAGATTTACGCCATGGAAACGACGCTGGTGCGTACGCGCAAGCTCATCGCGAAATCCGGCGAAGTGAAAGCGAAGAACGCGATCCAAATGACGGACGTCTTCGTTCAGGAGGCGTTTGCCGAGATCGAGCGTCTCGCCAAGGATACGCTGGCCGCGATGGAAACCGGCGACGTGCTGCGCACCCAGCTCTCCGTTCTGAAGAAGCTCACGCGCAGCACACCGGTCGATGCGGTCGGACTGAAGCGCGAAATTGCGGCTCGTGTCATAGCTGCTGAGAAATACGTCATCTGACGATATGGCCCGCGAAAGGGATGATCTTGTATGGATTCGGCTAAGCCATGGCTGCATCACTACGAAAGTGAAGTCGCCTCGACTTACGAGTATCCCAGGCACAATTTAGCGTACTTCCTGGTGCAGGCGGCCGGGAAAAACCCGCAGCTGCCTGCCCTTTATTTTATGGGCAAGAAAATCAAGTACGGCCAGCTGATGGAGGCGTGCTACCGGTTCGCCAACGGACTGAGGCAGCTCGGCGTCAAGAAGGGGGAGCGGGTGGCGATTATGCTGCCCAACTGCCCCCAGAGCGTCATCGCCTATTACGGGGCGCTGCTTGCCGGCGCAGTGGTGGTTCAGACGAACCCGCTTTATATGGAGCGGGAGCTGGAGCATCAGCTTCTCGATTCCGGTGCCGTCGCGATCGTTACCCTGGATCTGCTGTACCGGAGAGTCGCCGCGGTTATGCCGAGAACACACCTGAGGCACATCATCGTTTCTTCTTTGAAAGACTATCTGCCTTTTCCGAAGAATATCCTGTACCCGATCAAAGCGAAGCGGGACGGGGCGGATCTGAGCGTTCCGTGGAGTGAGTCCGTCCGTTCCTTCCGCACCTTGCTTGCCGCGTCTTCCGCGATACCCGTCATGGAGGAAGTGAATGCGGCCGAGGATGTGGCGCTGCTCCAGTATACCGGTGGAACGACAGGGCTTTCGAAGGGCGTCATGCTCACGCACATGAACCTCATCGCCAACACGCTGCAGACGAAGCATTGGTTCTATAGGGCGGCAGACGGGCAGGAAATCTACTTGGCAGCGCTTCCATTCTTTCATGTGTTCGGCATGACCGTGCTCATGAATCAGGCGGTCGTCCGCAGCGGCATGATGGTGCTTGTGCCGAAGTTTGAAGTGAGCGAAATCCTGGGCCTCATTTCAAAGCTGAAGCCGACGGTATTCCCGGGCGCGCCGACCATGTATATTGCCCTTATTAATCATCCGGACATCCGGTCGTACGATTTGTCGTCCATTAATGTGTGCATCAGCGGGTCCGCTCCGCTGCCTCTGGAAGTGCAGGAAAGATTCGAAGAGCTTACGGGCGGACGCCTGATCGAAGGCTACGGCTTAACGGAAGCGTCTCCGGTGACGCACGCGAATCCCATCTGGGGAAGAAGGAAGATCGGCTCGATCGGCATTCCGTTTCCGGATACGGAAGCCAAAGTCGTGGACCCCGCAACCGGAGAGGAGGCGGGAATCGGCGAAATCGGCGAGCTGGTCGTGAAGGGGCCGCAGGTCATGAAAGGGTACTGGAACCGTCCGCATGACTCGGGGGCGGTGCTCAAGAACGGCTGGCTCTACACCGGAGACATGGCCCGCGTGGACGAGGAAGGTTATTTTTCGATCGTGGACCGGAAAAAAGATATCATTATCGCAGGCGGTTTCAATATTTATCCGCGGGAAATCGAAGAAGTTCTTTTCGAACATCCGTCCGTCAAGGAGGCGGTCGTGATCGGAATACCGGACCCTTATCGGGGAGAGACTGTGAAAGCCTTCGTTATCGTAAGGGAAGGAGAAATCCTTTCGGAAGAGGAGCTCAATACGTGGTGCCGGGAGCGTCTGGCGGCTTTCAAGGTTCCGCGCCGGTACGAATTCCGGACACAGCTTCCGAAAACGATGGTCGGCAAAGTTCTGCGCCGCAGACTGCTTGAAGAAGAGCTCCAGCAAATTTCCGCCGCGAAGGAATAAGGGAGCCGCTTTACCGGCCCGCTCCATCGCTTAAGCCCCGCAGCGGGGCTTTTTCTTTCCGTAACATCCCGGTATAATGGCGCTAATAGAGAAGGGAGGGAACCCGATGGAACCAAAGAATGCAGTCAGCCCGCAGTTTCAGCAACTGATGGAACGTGCAAGAAATACGTTTTGGGAGTATCTCGGCTGTGAGATCGTGGAGGCCGCCGCGGACAAAGTCGTGGTCCGGCTTGTCGCCCAGCAGCATCATCTCAATCTGATCGGAATTGTTCATGGGGGAGTCACCTCTTCCATGCTGGATAACGCCATGGGCGTCGTGCTCATGCTCGCAAGACCCGACGACAAAATCGTAACGACGAATCTGAATGTGCAGTTCGTGGCGCCCATGCAGCCCGGCGAATTGTACGTGACGGCGGAAATTGTCCACCAGTCGCGGAAAATGTTGACGGCCATCGGCCGGGTCACGGATGCGGAAGGACGCCTGGGCACCTTCGGAACCGGAACCTTCCGGGTAATCTGAGAGCCGGATTTAGTTGAAAAAGAACCTGAAGAGGCGATCTCTTCGGGTTTTTTGCATAAACGGGGGAGCGCCGGTCGTTTGCGGGAGTTTGATCCGGTTGTGTACAATTGAATAATTCATTATACTATTTATAATCCTTATAAACAGGAAGAATGGAAGGGAGCGAAATCAACATGGCAAATTGGACTGAAGTCACTACATTGGAACAATGGAACGAGATTTTCGATCAATCCGCGGAGAAGCCTTTCGTCATGCTTAAGCACAGCACAACTTGCCCGGTCAGCGCCAGCGCACTGGAAGAATACGACGAATATTTGGGCAAGAACCCGAACGAGAAAGTAAACTACTACCTCGTCAAGGTCATCGAATCCCGCCCGGTCTCCAATAAAATTGCCGAGGATGTCGGCGTGAAGCACGCTTCTCCGCAAATTATTTACGTGAAGGGCAAGTTTGCGGAATGGAACACTTCCCACTGGTCGGTAACGTCCAAGCACATTTCCGCCGTACTGGACTAACCGTATCAGATTGAGGTGCGGATTCATCTGCCTATTTAGTCAGGCTGGTAATATATACACGTATATATACGAAGTGATGTACGATATACTTCTCTTACGGACGGGTATCGTGGAAAGTAGCCGTCCGTCGGATCTTTTTTTCATAACCTTTGCCCCGGTGGGCTCAGGTTATTTTTTTGCTCGAAGGATAGCCCTTCTTTTGCAAATCAGGTATACTGATCCGAGTACATAAATTGACCCTTGGTAAAGGAACGCGGAAATCATGACGACACATTCGAACGACAAACCTATGATTCCGGTGCCTCTCGCATTTATCGTCGGCATTATCGGAATCTCTTTCTCTGCCATTTTTGTCCGCTGGAGCGAGGCTCCCGTGGCCGTGACCGCCATGTACCGCCTGCTGCTGACCAACCTGATTATGCTGCCGTTTCTGTTCAAATACACGGCGGAGATCAAAGCGATCCGCTGGAAATCGGTATTCGGCCTGGTCGGCTCGGGCTTGTTCCTGGCGCTGCATTTTCTGCTCTGGATGGCGTCTCTCAGCTATACGACCGTCGCTTCTTCAACGGCGCTGCTTACGCTGGAACCGATCTTCGTGATGATCGGGGCGTACTGGCTGTTCCGCCAGAAGAACAGCTGGGGCACGGTGATCGGCATGCTGATCGCGATGATCGGGGCCGCCATGATCGGCTGGGGGGACTTCCGGTTCTCCGGGGAAGCCCTGAAAGGCGATCTGTTGTCCATCGTCAGCGCCGCTGCCGTTGCCGTTCATATGCTGCTCGGCAAAACGATGCGGCAGTCCATGTCCGCGTTCGTCTACAGCTTCTTCGTTTTCCTGGCGGCCGCCGCCGCTCTCGGCGTCTACAATCTTGTGCAGGGAACGCCGCTTACGGGCTATTCGCAGAAGGACTGGCTGATGTTCCTGCTGCTTGCTATCGTGCCGACGATGTTCGGCCACTACCTCTTCAATTGGCTGCTGAAATATGTGAAGGCCGCGACCGTATCCATGAGCGTACTCGGTGAACCGCTCGGCTCGACGGTGCTCGCATTCTTCCTGCTCGGCGAAGCGATAACCGGCATCCAGATCGGAGCGGGCTGCCTGCTGCTGTTCGGCATCTGGCTGTTTATCCGCAGTCAGGGCAGGAAAGGGAAGGACGAAATGGTGGCGACTCCCGCCGTGCCCGCGCCCCTGCCTGAAATGCCGGAGGAGAGGACGGGCGCTTCCCGGCCTTCTCTGACCGACAGCTGAACGATCAGGATTCCTACTTAATAGAATGGAAAAAAAGGTTGTAAAATACGCCGGCGCGTAACCGAAAGCCCCCTCAAAGGGGCTTTTTTTCATGTAAAAGTGAATTTAGGGTCATGTTGGTCTCGTTTTGGTCATAAAGATTTCTTATAAAAGTTCCTTAATTTGGGTAATCTGCCTGTTTCAAAACTGAAAAATTAGTCTAATGAATAGCAAACTACCCAGATACACATACCGGGTATTGTTAGGCGTTTCTACTAGTTCCTACATTAAAAGAAAGGCGCCATGCTGACAAAGAGGGGGATGCCATGATTAATTTTACGAATGTCAACAAGTATTATGGATCATTTCACGTGCTGCAGAACATCAACCTCGAAGTGAAAAAAGGCGAAGTCGTCGTCGTCATCGGTCCTTCGGGATCGGGGAAAAGCACGATGCTGCGCTGCATTAACCGGCTGGAAACGATCCGGCAGGGGGAGCTGACGGTGGAAGGCGTTCGGGTGAACGACAAGAAAACCGACATCAACAAGCTCCGGCGGGAAATCGGCATGGTTTTTCAGCATTTCAATCTGTATCCTCACAAAAAAGTCATCGACAACATCACGCTGGCTCCCGTTAAGGTGCTGGGGCTCTCCAAAACCGAAGCGGAGAAGCGCGCGATGCTTTATTTGGAAAAGGTAGGAATTCCCGATAAAGCGCAATCTTTTCCATCTCAGCTTTCTGGAGGACAACAGCAGCGCGTGGCGATTGCCCGGGGGCTTGCCATGGAGCCGAACATCATGCTGTTCGATGAGCCGACTTCCGCGCTCGACCCCGAGATGATCGGAGAAGTTCTCGACGTGATGAAGACGCTGGCGAAGGAAGGGATGACGATGGTCGTCGTAACCCACGAAATGGGCTTTGCGCGTGAAGTGGCGGACAGGGTCGTTTTTATGGACCAGGGCCAAATCGTCGAGGAAGCGCTTCCGGAACAATTTTTCGAGAATCCGCGGGAAGAACGGGCCAAATTGTTCTTGAGCCGTCTATTTGCGCATTAACTGATTAAGGGATACACGGTTTAACCCAATACAGAAGCGAGAAAAGGAAGGGATCTACTTATGAAAGTTTGGAAGCCTTTTAAAATCGGCATGATTCTGCTTACCTTTATTCTGGTGCTGGGCGCCTGCGGCAAAGCCAAAGATACCGGCGGATCGACTCCGGGCGGCTCCGCCGCGCCGACGACGGATACGAAAACGCTCGATGCGATCAAGCAGCGCGGCAAATTCGTAGTCGGCGTTAAATTTGATACAAACCTGTTCGGTTTGAAAGATCCGGGAACGGGCCAAGTCAACGGTTTCGATATCGACATCGCCAAAGCGATCGCCAAAAAGCTGCTCGGTGACGAAACGAAAGTCGAACTGAAAGAAGTGACTTCCAAGACGCGGATTCCGATGCTCCAAAAAGGAGATATCGACGCCATCATCGCGACGATGACGATTTCGGAAGAGCGCAAGAAAGAAGTGGATTTCACAGACGTTTATTTCAAGGCGGGCCAATCTCTGCTCGTTAAAAAAGGCAGCGATATCAAGTCGATCGACGACGTCGTGAAGAAGAAGGGCGTTAAAATCCTGTCCGTAAAAGGCTCCACTTCCGCCAAAAATATCCGTGCCAAAGCCCCGGACGCGCAGGTGCTGGAATTTGAAAACTACCAGGAAGCGTTCACGGCTCTGAAATCCGGCAAAGGGGAAGCTTTGACAACGGATAACGCCATTCTCTACGGAATGACGAAGCAGGACCCGGGCTATGAAGTCGTAGGCGGCACGTTCACGGATGAGCCGTACGGCATCGCGGTCCGCAAAGGCGACGCGGAATTTACGAAAGCGGTCAACGACGTTCTGAAAGAACTGAAGGACAGCGGCGAATACGCGAAAATTTACGAGAAATGGATCGGCGAGAAACCGGCCGAGTAAAACGGAGCGGGATAGGCGGGCGGCCGCTTGTCCCGTTTTCTTCCAGGATATCGTTATTAGAAGGAACAGATCGGGGTGCTGCCGGTGGATTTAAACATAATTACAGAGAATTGGGACCGATATATCGAAGGATTCGACAATACCGTGATGGTCAGTCTTCTCTCGCTGGTACTCAGCTTCCTGCTCGGGACGCTGGTAGCCGTCCTGCGGATCTCGCCTTTTAAAGAGCTGCGGGCGATCAGCGGGGTCTATGTGGAATTCGTGCGGAACATTCCGCTGTTGTTGATTATTTTCTTCTTTTATTACGGGTCTTCCGAGTTCGGCCTTTCGCTGGACGGGTTTACCGCGGGAACGATCGGCTTGACGATTTACACGTCCGCGTTTATTGCGGAGGCGATCCGCGCAGGCATACTGGCCGTTCCCGCAGGTCAGGCGGAGGCGGCCCGTTCTTCGGGTCTTTCCTACGGGCAGACGATGATTCACGTCGTTCTTCCCCAGGCGATCAAGATTGTGATCCCGCCTCTTGGCAATCAGTTTCTGAACTTGATCAAGAACTCATCCATACTTGGCGTTATCGCGGGCATGGATCTCATGTATTTCGGGGATTTGATCAATTCCGATACGCTCGATACGTTTAATGTGTATATCGGGGTCGCGCTTTTCTATCTGGTGCTGACGATACCGCTCAGTCTGCTGGTTCAGTATCTCGAAAGAAGAATGGCGCGCGCCTAATCGGTTCCAGACGGGACAAGATCCGGTGAATGTCAAAGTGGGGTGTCGGAATGGATTTCTCAGGTGCATACAGCGCGGATAATCTGATGTTTTTGTTAAAAGGGTTTCTCGTAACGCTGGAAATGGCCGTTATCGCCATTATTTTAAGTTTTGTCATCGGCAGTCTGGTGGGGGTCATCCGTTACTCGAAAATCCCCGTACTCAGCCAGCTCATGGCGGTTCTCGTTGAAGTGATCCGGAACCTGCCGCTGCTGCTCATTATTTTCTTCGTTTACTTCGCCGTGCCGGAAGTGACCGGTGTGGAAATGAGCATTCTGACGTCCGCGATCATTTCCTTGACGATTTTCGAATCGGCGATGATTGCCGAAATCATCCGCGGGGGGCTCAACTCCATCGACAAGGGGCAAATCGAGGCGTCCCGCTCCTCCGGGTTAACCTATGTGCAGACGCTTTGGCACATCGTGTTCCCGCAGGCGGTACGCCGGATGGTTCCGCCGATCGTCAGCCAGTTTATTTCACTGCTGAAGGACACGTCGCTTACCGTTATCATTGCGGCGCCGGAGCTGATGCACAACGCGCAGATCATCAACGGTTCTTCCCAGAAGTTCATCGTTCCGATCTTCCTGCTCGCCGCGCTGATGTATTTCGTCGTCAACTATTGCATCTCCCTGTTCGCTCAGCGCTTCGAGCTGAAGAGGACGTGAAGCCGCGCAAGCCTTATGCGGCTCGAGGACGCGCGAAATTCCGGCTCCGGCCGGACGACAAAGAACCCGCTGTACCGGTCCCGGACCGGTTTACAGCGGGTTCTTATATTGCCAGGCGGACGAAAAGCGGCAGCTTAACGCGCCAAACGTGTGCGCTCGAATTCGGCTTTGATCTCAGCGAGCAGCGCCGGGTCCTTGATCACGTCGTAAGCGGTGGCCGCCAGCATCTTGGCGGCCAGGATCATGCCGTCCAGCGCGCGCTGCTGCATCGCGAGATCGCGGAACTCCGGCGTGTGGAGCAGGTGCTTCTCTTCAATGACCTTCATATACGGGTGAATCGTCGGGCAGTGAAGAGAGACGTTCCCGAGGTCGAGGGAGCCGTGGTCCTTGCCCGTCTGAATCATCTCTTCGGTAATGCCAGCCGAAGCCAGGTTGCGGTTGAACACAGCGGACAGCGTCTCGTTCGTGTTCAGCTCGTCATACGAGTATTCGTAGTTCGAGGCGGTGAGGGTGCAGCCGGTCTGCAGAGCGGCCCCTTCCGCGCATTTCAGCACCTTCGCCGCGACTTCGTTCGTGTACGCGCGGGAAGAGGAGCGGACATAGAACTGGGCGACGGCATAGTCGGGAATAATGTTCGCGGCCTGGCCGCCTTCCGTGATAATTCCGTGAATGCGCACATCGCTGCGGAGCTGCTGGCGCAGCGCATTGACGGAATTGAACAGCATGAGCACGGCGTCCAGAGCATTCACGCCCTCGTAAGGGGAAGCGGCTGCGTGGGCCGCCTTGCCGAAGTACTCGAACTGGATGGCATCCAGGGCAAGGGATTCGCCTGAACGCTCATACGTATAATAGGGATGCGCCATCAGCGCGAAGTCCACGTCATCGAACAGCCCCGCGGCCGCCATGGGAACTTTCGCCCCTTTGGTTTCTTCGGCAGGCGTGCCGTAGACGCGGATGACGCCGCCCGTCTCGTCGATGACGGATTTCAGCCCGACGGCCGCGCCGATGCTCATCATGCAGATGAGATGATGACCGCAGGCATGGCCCAGCTCGGGGAGAGCGTCGTATTCCGCCAGGAAGGCGACGGTCGGTCCGGGCTTGCCGGAGTCGTACACGCCGAGGAAAGCGGTCGGAATGTCGAGCACGGCCCGTTCAACCGTGAAATCGTGCCGCTCCAGCTCTGCGATCAGCCGGGCGCAGGCCAGAAATTCTTCATGGCCGAGCTCGGGATTTTGCCCGATATAAGTGGAAATCGCTTGAAACTCCGGCGTGTGGAAATCGATGGTGTTATAGATACGTTCCTTCATGGCGGTTCTCCTTATGTATGTAAGTGGTGGGGGCGGCGCCCCGTCGTTATCTTTCGGATGTAAGTCCATTGTAATACAAACTCGGACCCGCTACCACTTCCGGCTCCTTTGCGTTACAATAAAGCACGGAAAGCGCAAAGTCCGCGTTTGCTGCAATTCACGCATCTTCCGAAGGGGAATTTCATTCGGCGAAGATGTTTACATAGCCCAGGAGGAGGATATTTATGAATAAATACGGATCGGATAACTGGCAGGATCACCGCTTTACGCTGGCCTGCAAAGAAGTCGAGCGCAGAGGACAGTGGCTGGACATTCATCTGGCGCTTCACCCGGAAGAAGGAGAGACCTTGCCGGAAGAACTGCACGATCCCAGCGTGTACGTCATTTGCGATCTCGGAGGAGCGATCGTGCAGATCATCCTGCTGGATGAAGGCTGTGACTGCGAATATCAGTTTACTCCGGGCGAGAAGGAGAAGATCGCCCGTTTTCTGGAAGAAAACTGCTCTGCGGCAATGGATTCTCTCCTTTTGAGTTAGAAAAGTGGAGACCGGAAGGCCGGCGCCGGAATATACTGTCTTACAGACGTAAGCGACAGGAGGGGCCGCCATGGGAAGAGCACTACGCTACATCGCGTTCGGAGATTCGCTGACCGTCGGGACAGGCGATCCGACACGGGAAGGTTTCACGGCAAGATACCGCGGCATGGCAGAAGCGGCGCTGAGGCGCAGCGTAAGCTTGCGAAATGCGGGTACGAACGGCGCCACATCCGGTGAGCTGCTGCAATATTTGCGCAACGAGGGAGAGCTGAGGCGGGAGCTGGCAACCGCCGATATCGTGACGATTACGGCAGGCGGGAACGATCTCATTCGTTCGGCGATGCCTTATTTGAAAAGCCGCGATACGGGCGTGCTGAAGCGAAGCCTGCGTAAGTTTGGGGGCAATCTGCGGCAGATCGTGGGCTATACCCAGCTTCCGACTCCGAACGGCAAGTCGCCGCTGGTGATTCTCGTCGGATTGTACAATCCGATTTCCATGCTGCCGGAGGCGGAATTCTGGATCAAACGCTTCAACCAGCAAATGGCCGGGCTTGGGTCGCGCACGGTCCGGTACGTGGACGTGTATCCGGCTTTCAAGGGAGCGGAGAGCCGCCTGATTTCCGACGATCTTTTTCACCCGAATGCGGAAGGGTACAAGCGGATAGCGGAATGCATCGCCCAGAGCGTCCCGCTCACTTCCCTTGCGGGAGGCGGCGGGCATTAAAAAAACAGTGAAGCGGCCGCCTCACTGTTTTTTTTCGGTTTACGCGGGGACGGGCAGGACCTGCATCACAGCGAAGAAGTGACAGACGCTGCCTCCGATGACGAACGAATGCCAGATCGCATGGTGGTAGGGAATGCGCCGCCATAGATAGAACACCGTTCCGACCGTGTAGAGCAGTCCGCCCGCGACGAGCCAGATGATGCCGTTTGCCGACAAATGCTCGGCCAGGGGTTTAATGGCCAGTACGATCAGCCAGCCCATGCCGATGTAACAAACCGTCGAGAGGACGATAAACCTTTTGACGAAGAAAATTTTGAGCACGATTCCGAGCAGGGCGAGCCCCCATACGATGCCGAGCAGGGTCCATCCCAGCACTCCCCGCAGTGTAACGAGCATAAAGGGGGTGTAGGAGCCGGCGATCAGTACATAGATAGCGGAATGGTCCATGATTTCGAAAATGTCCTTCAGCTTCCCTCCGGGAGCGCTGTGAACGAGCGTGGAGCACAGATAAAGCAGAATCAGGGAAGTGCCGAAAATGCTGAAGCTGACGATATGCCAAGTGTTTCCGTATGTGGTTGCCTGAATGACGAGAAGAACCAGAGCGGCGACGCTAAGCAAGGTGCCGATTCCATGCGAGACGGCGTTCGCGACTTCTTCGCGCGGTGAATATTCCATAGGTATTACCTCCAAGCTATCCGGGACCGGATGCCCAATTTACTGGCTAATGACTACTTAGACGCGGTTACTCGGCAAACCCCTTCAACGCTTTTTACCCGTTTTTGCGCTTATTTTGATGAAACTTTTAGCCAAAAGGACTGTTACAAGTGCGTCTAAAGGCTCAGAATATGCATAAATATACAGGTTTTATGCCCTATATACGCTTGAAAAAGCATTTTCATAAATCATCTTGCATAAAAGAAGCGATTTCGGTATACTAAGTCATGTTCTTTTTCGAAATTGACCCTGCGTTAATAAACTATATTGAATAAAGGAGCACTTGCCATGAAAAAATGGGGACTGACACTTATCGCCCTTGTACTGACAATGAGCCTCATAGCTGCATGCGGCAAAAAAAACGAAACACCGAAAGATGCAGCCGGCGGCGCTCAAACAACAGCACCTGCGAAGAAGCTTATCCTGGGGACGAGCGCGGATTACCCGCCGTATGAATTCCACAAATCGACGAACGGGAAAGACGAAATCATCGGCTTCGACATCATGATCGCGAAAGAAATCGCGAAAGACATGGGAGCCGAGCTGGAAATCAAGGACATGAAGTTCGACGGTCTTCTTCCGGCGCTTCAATCCGGCAACGTGGATATGATCCTTTCCGGAATGACGCCTACCGAGGAGCGCAAGAAGAACGTTGATTTCTCCAAAACGTATTACACCGCGAAGCAGATGATCGTTGTCCGCGCGGAAGACAAAGACAAGTACAAGACGATGGACAGTTTGGCGGGCAAGCGGATCGTCGTTCAGAAAGCTTCCATTCAAGAGACGGTAGCCAAAGAACAAATCAAGGACGCCAAAATCAAAACACTAAGCAAAATTACCGACATCGTGCTTGAGCTGAAAAACAAGAATGCCGACGCCGCGATTATCGAGCTTCCGGTTGCGACTTCCCACGTGAACCGCGACAAGAGCATCGTGATTGCCGAAGCGACTCCGACGGTTGAAGAAGCGGGTTCCGCGGTTGCTTTCAAGAAAGGCAGCCAGGACAAGATCGACCTGGTGAACAAGACGATCGACCGTCTGATCGCCGAGAAGAAGATCGATCAGTTCGTAACCGAAGCCTCCAGCCAGGTGGAAGCCGAGTAAGCGCAAGGTTATCGGACCGGTAACTGCAATAAATGTGAGATAGCGGAGAACCCTCCGCTATTTTCTTTTTTCAGGGATGGTCACAAGATAGTTGGAAATTGTATAATTAGCGGTGTCCATCCGCACTTAAGGAGGAGTTAAGAGCCCATGAATTTTTCATTTTTAAACGAATACGGGCATTATTTTGTGGACGGAACGAAGGTTACGCTGCTTCTATCCGTGATTACCGTCATATTGGGAGCGATTTTCGGGACGGGCATGAGCCTGCTCCGTTTGTCCGGTATCTGGCCGCTGCGGTGGCTGGCTACGGCGTATATCGAGTTTTTCCGGGGAACACCGATCATTATTCAAATTTTTCTCGTGTATTATGCGCTTCCGCAGTTTATTCCGGACTTTCATTTTCCCCCGTTCCCGTTTCTCGAAGAGTACGGCGGGGAATTTACCGCAGCTGTCATCACGCTCGGACTCAACAGCACGGCCTATGTGGCTGAAATTATGCGCGCGGGCATCCAGTCCGTGGACAAAGGGCAGATGGAAGCGGCCCGCTCCCTCGGGATGAAGCCGTGGATGGCGATGCGTCTTGTCGTGATTCCGCAGGCGTTCCGCACCGTACTGCCGGCGCTCGGAAACGAGCTGGTCGTCGTGATCAAGGAAACGTCGATCGTATCGGTCATCGGCCTCAACGAACTGATGTTCAACGCGGACACGGTCAAAGGAAGCCTGTCGCTTCCGTTCGAACCGCTGATCATCGCCGCTATTATTTATCTGGTCATTACCCTGACGCTGTCCAAGCTCGTCGGAATGCTCGAAAGGAGGCTGACGAAGTCGAATGCTTAACATTACGAATCTTCATAAACATTTCGGGAAATTAAACGTGCTGAACGGAATCGATATCGAGATTGAAAAAGGCGAGGTCGTCGTTGTCATCGGGCCTTCCGGCTCGGGCAAAAGCACGTTCCTGCGCTGTCTCAACCTGCTGGAAGTGCCGACCGACGGCGAAATCCTCTTCGAGGGTATTTCCATTACGAACAAGAAAACGGATATCAATTCCGTCCGGCAGAAAATGGGCATGGTGTTCCAGCAGTTCAACCTGTTCCCCCATCTGTCGGTCAAAGATAACATTACGCTTGCTCCGCGCAAGCTGAAAAAAATGTCGGTGAGCCAGGCGAATGAAACCGCGGCCGATCTGCTTCGTAAAGTAGGATTGGCGGAAAAAGCCGACGCTTATCCGGCCCAGTTGTCCGGAGGACAGAAGCAGCGGATCGCGATCGCACGCGCGCTTGCGATGTCCCCCGACGTCATGCTGTTCGACGAGCCCACCTCCGCGCTCGATCCCGAGATGGTCGGCGAGGTGCTCGACGTCATGAAAAAGCTGGCGAAAGACGGCATGACCATGGTCGTCGTCACGCATGAAATGGGATTTGCCCGCGAAGTAGGCGACCGAGTCGTCTTCATGGACGGGGGCGTCATCGTCGAACAGGGCAGGCCGGAAGAAGTGTTCTCGAACCCGCAGCATGCCCGGACCAAGGAATTCCTGGGCAAGGTGCTGTAAGCGAGATAGAACAAGAAATTGTTATCGCAGAGCAGGGAGGAAGTCTCGTGGCGCCCATTAAAATTTTTACGGACAGCACGAATGATTTAAATCCGCACTATTTGAAGGAAAACGAAATCGGCGTCGTTCCCCTTTATGTCGTCTTCGGCGACGATTCTTACCGGGACGGGGTGGACATTACACCGGCGGTCCTGTACCGGAAAGTCGAACAGTCGGGCAAGCTGCCCAAGACGGCGGCTCCGTCGCCGGCCGACTTCGAGAAAGCGTTCCGGCCTCATATCGAACAGGGCTTCGATATCGTCTATATCGGGCTTTCTTCCGAAGTCTCTTCGACTTATCAGAATGCCGTGTTAACGTCCGACCTCTTTCCGGAAGGACGGGTAACCGTCATCGATTCCCGCAACCTGGCTACCGGCATCGGCATTCTGATCTGCAAAGCCGTGGAAGCGGCCAAGCAGGGACGCAGTGCGGCGGAGATCGAAGCCATGGTAAAATCGTTCATTCCGAAGGTGAGCACGGAATTCATTATCGATACGCTGGATTATTTGCATAAAGGCGGCCGCTGCACAAGCTTACAGGCTTTTTTCGGAAGCCTGCTCAAAATCCGCCCGGTCGTGCAAGTCAAGGACGGTTCCATGATTCTAACTTCCAAAGTGCGTGGTAAGAGGGAGAAAGCGCTGGAACAGCTGGTGGACAACGCGCTGGCCTTCAAGCACGAGATGGACCCGGATGTCCTGTTCGTCACGCATTCCATGGCGCAGGAGGAAGCTGAGCTTGTACGTGCCCGCCTTCTGCAGGAAACGGGTGTCAAAAGGATTGAGATTACGGAAACCGGATGTGTGGTCTCCAGTCATTGCGGTCCTCAGACAGTGGGCATCGTATTTATTAAATCTTAGAAATGAGGGTACTTCTTGACGATCAAGATTATTACGGATGGAACTTCCGATTTGCCTCAGGAGCTGGCCCGTGAATTAGACATCACAGTCGTACCCCTGCTCGTCCGTTTCGGCGACAAGGAAATGACTTCAGACATGAGCAGAACATTATTCTATGAGCTGATGAGGCAGGAGCCCAAGCTTCCTCAGACGGCGAGTCCCGCCCCGCATACTTTTATGGAAGAGTACCGCAAGGCTTCACAAAGTGACATTCTGGTAGTCTCTGTTTCGTCTAATCTCAGCAGTACCTATCATCATGCCCTCATGGCAAGGGAACAACTTATGGAGGACGGCTATACAGGCCGGATTGAAGTGCTGGATTCCCGCACGGCTTCTCTAGGTCAAGGTCTTCTTGCCGTAAAAGCGGCCAAGTTCGCGAAAGAGGGCTTGCCGTTCGAAGAGCTGGTGGCCCGGATGAAGGAAGAAATCAAAAGCCATCATACGTATTTTTTCCTGGACACGCTCGAAAATGTCATAAAAGGAGGCCGCCTCGACCGCGTCCGCGGCGCGGTGGCTTCCGTGCTGAACATCAAGCAGATCATGAAAGCGAGCGAAGAAGGCACCCTGGAGCCTTTCGAGAAAGTTCGCGGGACCCAGAATGCGATCAAGCGTCTGATCGAACGGGTAAGCGAGAAAGTGAGCGAAACCCGGCACGATCTGGAGCGGTGCATCCTCGGCATTGCGCACAGCAACTGCGAGGACCGCGCCCGGGACGTGAGAGATCAGCTGCTCCGGCTGTTCCCGTTCGGTCAGGTCGTCATCACCGAGATGGGGCCGGTTATCGGCACGTACGCGGGAGAGGGCGGCATCCTTATCAGCTGCTGACAGCTGATAACAGCAGCTCCCGGCTGATGGTGAGAGTTGTTTCCGCCGGCTGACCGGTGCACACATACAGGCATGGACATAAAAAAGGCTGTCTACAGGTCCGCGGGACCGGTAGACAGCCTTTTTTTGTGCGCGCATGCGTGGATGCGTTATTCCGCCCGCCGATCCTCGTTGTCTTCCCCGGGAAGCTCCCGGGTTACAATCTCGGGATCGTCGACGCTCACGAGCGGGGAAGGTTCGCCGTCGTAGAGCACCCACAAATCGTGCAGGGCGCGGGTACAGCCCACATAGAGCAGCTTGGCGTCCTGAGCGTCGGCACCGTACCGGAGCGGGTCCGCATCCGTCAGGATGGCGGCGTCGAACTCGAGCCCTTTCGTCAGGTAGACGGGCACGACCGAGATCCCGCCGGCGTACTGCTTCTGGTCCGCGGTGATTCTGCTCGCCGCAAGGCCCAGCTCTCCAAGCTGCGCGTGAAGCCGCACGGCGTCTTCTTCGGTGCGCGTAATGACCGCTACCGTATCGTAGTTCCGGCGGAGAAGCCGCTCAACCGCTTCGCGGAGGAAGACGCTTTCCCGCGCCTTCTCTACCCGGAGCACCTTGACCCGTTCGCCGGACCGGAATACGGGAACGGCGAGGAGACCGGCTCCGACTCCGGTGGAGAGGACGTGGTTCGCGAAACGGATAATTTCCATCGTAGAGCGGTAGCTCCGCTCCAGTTCGAAATAAGCGGTTTCGCCTTCCCCGAAAAGCGACGTGAGCTCGGCCCAGTCCTGCGTTCCCCGGTAGGCGTGAATCCCCTGGGACAGATCGCCCAGAATCGTGAAGGAATGCTGCCGGGTGTACTGGTCGAGCACGGCAATCTGGAACGGCGAAGCGTCCTGCGCTTCGTCGATGACCACGTGGTCGAACCGCTCCGAGCCTTCGATGCCGTGCAGGGAGGCATGGATAAAGACGAGCGCCGGAAGATCCTCGTGGCGCACCTTCTTGCGGCGGAAGGAGGCCAGCGTATCCTTCGCCACGGCTTCGGGAATCCGGCCGCGCAGTTCTTCCGTCATCCAGACGGCCCCGGCTTTGGGATCGAACACGGCTTTATAGAACGACAGCGCATCGAGCTCCGGCCAGCTTTTCAGGTAGGTCTTCAGCCGCTGGGTCGATTTGGTTTTCCGTTCTTTTTTCTGCTTGGCGTCCCAGACTTTGTCCAGTTCCATCGTTATCCAGCGTTTGATCCGGGCGACGACCCGCTCTCTGCGCTTGGCGGGAGGGAGATGTTTGTATTCTTCGTTGTACCAGACGCCGATCATTTCGGCCGGGAGCGTTTTCCCGTCCCAAGGGTGAAAAGGTTCCTGCGGTAGACAGGTCCGCACGTAGCCCTCAAAGCAGCTTTCCAGGAAGTTCCTGAAGGCGACGGAGCCTTTCCAGCGGCCGGAAACGTCGTCGTTCAGCGGCGGACGCTTGGAACCGAGGGCAAACCAGACGGCACTTTCGTCGGCGGGATTCTCCAGCGCGAAGGAAAGTCCGGTCAGCTCTATGGCCCAATCTGCAAACGTGCTCTGCCGGATATGTCCGACGCCGAGCTCCGGGAGAACCCCGGATATGTAATCCAGAAACATGGAGTTCGGTGCGAAAATCATCATATTTTCCGCTTTAACCTGGTCGCGGTATTGATAGAGCAGAAAAGCGAGACGGTGGAGAGCGACGGTCGTCTTGCCGCTTCCGGCGACGCCCTGAATAATAAGGGCCGCGTTCTTGGCCGAACGGATAATTTTATCCTGCTCCGCCTGGATCGTGGAGACGATATCGCGCAGCTTATTGTCTTTGTTCTCGCCGAGTCGGTACAGCAAGAACTCGTCTCCGCCCACTCCGGACAGAAGATCGCTGTCCCGATCGTAGGTGTCCACGACCCGCTGGAGAATCTGCTTGCGGATGACCAGGTTTCTTTTTAAATACACCAGACCTTCGACAAGGCCGTCGGGAGATTCGTACGACGCTTTCTCGTCCCCGCCCGTGTAGGAATAAAACATGCTGGCCACCGGCGCCCGCCAGTCAATGACGTGAGGTTCTCCGCCGTTCTCGTCGTCGACGCCGAACTTGCCGATGTATAAAGCGGACTTACCGGCTGCGTTTTCAGAATGAAAGTCGAGACGGCCGAAATAAGGTTCGTCCGATGCCAAGGCAAGCGACTGCCGGCTGCTTTCGCGTAGGGCTTCCAGCACCTGTTCCGTGAAATCCTGCCCCCGGTATACGGGAACGGCCTGCAGCTCCGCCAGTCTCCGGTTGACGTCCGCCAGGATGGCGTCCAGCCGGTTTTGTTCCTCTTGATAGGCACTTTGATTCTTATCCAAGATCAGTTACCCCCTAAGATCAGATTTTGAGCATGAAGAAACAATATATCATATCCGGCAAACAATGGCAACAACACCGGGCATGGCGCTCAAGCTTGGCGCGGTCTATGCTGAAGGGAAGAAAACAGGCAGCCGAAGG
This sequence comes from Paenibacillus sp. JNUCC 35, assembly GCF_058269095.1. Taxonomy (NCBI): domain Bacteria; kingdom Bacillati; phylum Bacillota; class Bacilli; order Caryophanales; family Paenibacillaceae; genus Paenibacillus; species Paenibacillus sp. JNUCC 35. The sequence goes on from NZ_CM177771.1 coordinate 2,348,677, forward strand.
CGGTAAGCCCCGAGTTTCTGGCAGGATCATCCTTGTGGTATAATGACTGCATATTTTCAGAGAACCGCATCATTTAAGATGAAGTGTAAGTTCTCATAACCGAACCTGGAGTGAACTGCCATGAAAAAAGGAAACGAACAACAGGCCGTCATGACGGGCCTTCTTATTGCGGACAAGTCCGGGACGTTTATTACGCGCCATCTCGATTGGGCCGAGCTGCAGTTCGGGGGATTGGCCGGAGACCGGCACTTCGGTCTCATAAGCAAGGCCGACGTACGTCAGCCGATGTATCCGCGGGGAGCCGAAATTATGAACCGGAGGCAGATCAGCATCGTGTCCGAGGAGGAATGCGAACAGGTTGCGGCCGCTCTCGGCATTGAACGCGTCGCGCCCGAGTGGCTGGGAGCGAACATGGCGCTCAAGGGGCTGGAGCGTCTGACCGCACTGCCGCGGGGAACGAGAATTTTGTTTCCGAGCGGAGCGGGACTCGTGTGCGAAGGAGAGAACGAACCGTGCGTCCATCCGGGTAAGGTGATCGCCGAGCAGATGGGGAATCCCAAGCTTGCGGGCAAGTTCGTCAAAGCCGCCTGGAACCGCAGAGGAATCGTGGCTTCGGTCGAAAGACCCGGCATCGTTTCCGCCGGGGACGAGGTAAGGATTCTTTTTCCGGACGAATTGTAAGCTAATACTTGCCGTTTGAAAGGAGTTTTGCGCATGAGAATAGGAGTATTGTCCGATACGCATATGAGGCAGACGGCAGGTAAGCTGCCCGACGCCGTTCTGAAGGGTCTGGAGGGGGTCGACCTCATTCTGCACGCCGGAGACTGGACCAGTCCGGAAATTATCGGGTGGGTGGAGAAGATCGCGCCCGTGGAATCCGTCGCAGGGAACAATGACGGTCCGGACATTGTAAACAGATTCGGATACAGCAAGCTGATCGAAGCCGGCGGGCTCACCATCGGGCTCGTTCACGGGGACCGCGGCCGGGGAAGATCGACGGAGCAGCGCGCCCTGTTCACTTTTCAGGACGACAATCCGGATGTGATCGTGTTCGGCCATTCGCATATTCCGTATTCAGAACGGATCGACGGCCTCCTTCTTTTTAACCCCGGCTCGCCTTGGGATAAGCGCTGGCAGCCTCGGTTTTCGTTCGGGTTGATCGAGACGGACGGGGAAAAAACCGAAGCGAGGCACATTTTTTTCGATTCCCGGGAATAGCCGGGCAGAGACTGTGAATGAACGGCAGGGAGCATGACAAATGGATAGGAAAATAAGGACGGCTGCGGAAGATGCGGCTGTCTTTTTTTTGCGGAAAAAGGGTACCTTAAAGCGGATGCTTAAAAATGATGAAACGTTTAATCGTTGATCTATCAAAATATTCCGGAGTACAATCATTTCGTAAGAACTATAAAGAAAGATACACTTTTCTTTTAGATGTAAAACGATTAATCAATTTTCTGACAAATCGGCCGATTTGGGGGAACGATGAACAAAATAACGATTAAAGATATAGCAGCGGAGGCAGGCGTGTCCATCGCGACCGTATCCAACGTGATGAACGGCACCGGAAGAGTCTCCGGTGAAACCGCCAAGAGAGTGCTTCAGGTCATCGACAGGCACGATTATGCGCCCAGCACGGCGGCCCGTTTTCTGAAAGAAAGACGCTCCCAGCTCATCGGGATTCTGGTCCCGACCGGCGAGAGGGGACGGCTCGAAGACAACCCGTTCTACTGGCAGCTCGTCATGGCCGTCGAAGCGGAAGCGAGGGAAGAGCGCCTGCATGTTATCGTTTCGGGCGTGACGGAAGAGGACCCGCTCACGTTTGTGCAGGAGCGGCAGCTCGACGGCATTATCGCTATCGGGATAACCGGCGATTCCCCGCTGCTGGGGCGCATCGCCCAGCTCGACGTTCCGTGCGTGTATCTGGACTGCTACCTCGCCGGAGGGGAGAACCTTCAGGTCGTCAATATGAACGACCGGATGGGCGGTTACCTCGGGACGAAGCACCTGCTTTCGCTCGGGCATGAGCGGATTGCCGTCATCGCGGGCGACATCGTCACTTCGGGCGTCTATGAAGAACGCTGGCTCGGCTATACCCGGGCACTGGAGGAGAGCGGCATCGAAGCGGACCGCGCTTTGCTCGTCGAGACGCCGGTCTCTCTGCTCGGCGGCTATCACAGCGCCCAGCAGGTTTACATGCTCAGCCCGAAGGTCACCGCCGTGTTCGCTTTTTCCGATGTGGCGGCAATCGGGCTGATGAAAGGGCTGCAGGAGCTCGGCGTACGCATTCCCGACGATCTCTCCGTCATGGGATACGACGATATCGACTACGCGGGCTTTCTGACACCCTCCCTGACCACGATCCGGCAGGATATCGGCACCAAGGGGAAGACGGCGATACGCCGCATTCTCAGTATGATCCGCGGAAGCGTTCCGGCCGAGCATTCGGTTACGCTGCCCGTTGAACTTAAACGCCGCCAGAGCACCGCCCGGCGTTTCCAACCCAACTCCATTCAGAAAGAGGAATAGGCCATGCAAACGAGCGAAACCATTCATCCCGACAAATCCATCGATACGGTGCTGGAAGTGGCCCCTAAAGCACCCGGACGCGCTACACACGTAACGGAGCTGGACGATTCTTATCTTATTCACGGACAGCACGCCAATTTGCTGCTGACTTTTTTGGAAAGCGGGCTGTTCCGGATCAAATTGTTCCACGGGAATAAGCCGGAATTCAAGGCCGCGACCGTAGCTGTACTGGCGGAATCGTTTCAACCGGTTAAAGCCGACCGGACGGAAAGCCCGGAAGCGTTCGAATTCCGCACTTCCGCGCTGCGCCTGATCGTCGAGAAAGAAACGTTCGCTTTGACGGTTCAAACGCCGGAAGGCGAGCTTCTGATGAAGCAGCCCACGCTTTCGTGGACGACACGCGGTTCGCTGAGCGGCTCCTATGTGATGGGGACGGACTCTCATTTTTACGGCCTCGGGGAGAAAACGAGCTTCCTGGACAAGCGGGGAGAGCGCTATGCGATGTGGAACTCCGACGTGTTCGCGCCGCATGTGCCGGAAATCGAAGCGCTGTACGAATCGATCCCCCTGCTCATTCACATGCATCAAACCGGAACGTACGGGCTGTTTTTGGACAATCCCGGCCGCACTGATTTCGATATGCGCACGCATCCCGATCTTTTTACGATTCAATGCACGACCGGGGAGTATGACCTGTACTTCATTTTCGGTCCGCAGCCCAAAGACGTCGTCGGCCGTTACACGAAGCTGACGGGCCGCATCTCCATGCCGCCGAAATGGTCCCTTGGTTACCATCAGTCCCGTTACAGCTATATGAACCAGCAGGAAGTGCTGGAGCTGGCACGCACGTTCCGCGAGAGAAACATCCCGTGCGACGTTATTCATCTCGATATCCATTACATGGATCAGTACCGCGTCTTTACGTTCGACAAGGACCGTTTCCCGGACCCGGAAGGAATGATGGCGGAGCTGAAAAAGCTCGGCATGCGCATCGTGCCGATTGTCGATCCCGGCGTCAAAAAAGATCCCAAATACCCGATTTACCGGGAAGGGATCGAGAACGGCTATTTCTGCAAAAAGCTGGAAGGCGAGCTGTTTATCGGAGACGTATGGCCCGGTAAAAGCGCGTTCCCCGATTTCACGGAAGATGCCGTGGGCAAATGGTGGGGGGAGAAGCACAAGTTCTACGTGGACCTCGGCATCACGGGAATTTGGAACGATATGAACGAGCCGGCTGTGTTCAACGAATCCAAAACGATGGATCTCGACGTCATCCACGGCAATAACGGGGATAGCAAGACGCACGAAGAACTGCATAACTTGTACGGCATGATGATGTCCAAAGCGACTTTCGAAAGCCTCCGGGAGCAGCTGGGCGGTGAGCGGCCGTTCGTTCTGACACGCGCAGGCTACAGCGGAATACAGCGTTATGCCGCCGTATGGACGGGCGACAACCGCAGCTTCTGGGAGCATATGGCGATGGCGATTCCGATGGTGCTGAACCTGGGGTTGTCCGGAATTCCGTTCACGGGTCCCGATATCGGCGGCTTCGCGCATCATTCCACGGGACAGCTGCTTGCCCGCTGGACGCAAATGGGGGCGCTGTTCCCTTTCTGCCGCAACCACAGCGTGATCGACTCCGTCCGCCAGGAACCGTGGTCGTTCGGCGAAGAGACCGAGGCAATCTGCCGCACCTACATCGAGCTGCGCTACCGCTGGATGCCGGTATTGTACACGCTGTTCCACGAAGCATCCCGGACCGGGATGCCGATTCTGCGGCCGCTTGTGCTGGAATATCCGCGCGATCCGCAGGTGACGAACCTCAGCGACCAGTTCCTGCTCGGCAGCAGCGTTCTCGTCGCCCCGGTCTACCGTCCCGATACGGAGCACCGCGCCGTATATATCCCGGAAGGCGAGTGGATCGACTACTGGAGCGGGGAGAAGCATGCGGGACCGAAGCATATCCTCGCCCACGCGCCGCTCCACATTATGCCGATGTATATCAAAGCGGGAGCTATCCTTGCGGAAGAGCCGCTTAAACAGCATGCGGACGAGGAATCGGCATCGTCTCTGACGTGGAGCATCTATACTTCCGGCGGCAGTTCCGAGGGAACCGTGTACGAAGACGACGGGATCACTTACGGGTACGAGCAGGGAGCGTACAATGTGATCCGGATGTCCACGGAAGCGGCGGACGGAGGCATGAAGCTGGCCTGGGCTTACGAGCACAGCGGGCTGCCAAACGCAGACCGCAGCTTCCTGATCCGCATCAAGCATGCGGGATTCACCCCTGCGGCGATGGAAGGCCTCCAGCGTCTGGATGCCGGCACGATCGGCGGAGACCGGGCCGCAAGCGGCTGGGCTTACGACGAAGCTGCCGGAGAGATTCTGATCCGGACGGCGGACACCCCGCAGCAAGTTGTGCACATCCGCGCCTGATCGTTCAGCGCCCGGTCAGACCGCTTCCGGCGCTAAAGCTCCGGCCCCTTCAGGGGTCGAAGCTTTTTAGCGCGCCCGGGTGTATGACCGCTGTATCGCGAATGAGCTGACGGGGCGGAGAGCAGCCCGGGAGCATCTGTGGCAGCTGTGCACAAAACAGGTGAGGATAAGCTCAAATCCGCCCGCTTCTGTCCGATTCGTGCGGACAGTCCCTCTGCTGCTTACTCCGTCTCGGCACCGCTATTTCAGCTTGGTGATCACAAAGCCGCCGACCACGATACCGAGGCCGACCCAGGTTTTCCAGTTCGGAATTTCCTTCAGGAAGATGTAACCCATCAGCACGCAGATAAAAATCTCGATGCCTTTGGATATGCCTAGGGACAAGGTCAGGTTGCCCGTCGTCTTATAGCAGAACTTCACGCCGTATCCGATCATGACGTTGGCCGCAAACACCAGCGGGATCATTTTGCACTGAAACCACAAGGTTTGCCAAAGCGAAGGATCAATGTGTTTGCTTTGGTACGAGAAGATACTGTTGATCGTCAGAAGTCCCGCCAGAAGCAGGGCGATTCCGTATACCATAAACATGTGCAGGTTCTCCTTTGTCTGTTTCTTCCCGTTTAATGTTTCCGGCACGCAACAAATTAACCGCAGTAAAACTTATTTGTTCCGGACAAAATAAACTATTCACACAATGTTAACGAGAATAGCCCTGTTGAGTCATATTAAAAAGGGCAGCCGCGTGTAAGAATAATGGAAGCGAAAGGAAAGGAGGCCTTGCCTTGCTAAAACCGATCAGCCGATTTCTGCTGGCCGTTCTTCTGGTGTTTGCCGTCACGGCTTGCTCGTCCGAACTTAAGGGACAGGACCCGGCCAAAGTCAAAGTCGATCTCGTCACCGAGCCTACGCCGGTCAAACAAGGCGAGAAAGCGGTGGTCACGGCGCAGATTACCGGATTAACCACACAAGAGGGGGCGAGAGTCCAGCTCGACGTCCGCATGGCGGACAACAGCGGGCTTCCGGAACTGCTGGATGCGAAAACAAGCGGGGACGGAAATTACTCGATAGAGAAAACGTTCGATCAGCCCGGCAAATATGCCATTTACGTGCATCTCTACCAGGGAGTGCTGCACATCACCAAGAAAAAGATGCTTGACGTTTCATGAAGCTCCGTCTGATTCCCCTGTGGCTGTGCGTCTGTGCCGCGGCGACAGCCGGGGTATGGCTGCCTCACCAGCGGGCGGAAGCGGCTCCGCCGTCCGCGGGTGCGGCCCGGCCCGCCGCGCTGCAGGAGCTCATCGACCGTACGCCGTCCGGCGGTCTGCTTCGGCTCCCGGCAGGCTCCTACGAGGGCCCGGCCGATATTGCCCGCCCCATCGTGATCGAGGGGCAGAGCGGCGCCGTCGTCAGGAACAAGGACGGCAGCGGAAAGCCCGCTATCACCGTCCGGGCGGACGATGTTTCCCTGAAAGGCCTGCAGATCGAGCAGGACGGGGAGGGGGCGTCTTCCGACATACCCGCGGTGCTGGTCCAGGGAAGCGGAGCTTGGCTTCATTCGCTGGATATCCGCACGGATGCTTTCGGCATTCTGCTGCGGGATACGGGGCATAACCGGATCGAGAATAATTCCGTCGTCCGGACCGGAAGCGGAGCGGCCAAGCTGTCCGAAAGACGCAATGGCATCGATCTTTTCAACGCGCACGATAACGTGATCTCGGGCAACCAAGTAAGTTCCATGAACGACGGTATTTATCTGGAAAGCAGCCACCGGAACAAGGTGGAGGCCAACTCCGTCGAACATTCCCGGTACGGGATTCACTGCATGTACACGAAGGGGACGGTCGTGCGCAACAACATCGGCATGTACAACGTCACGGGCGCCATGATCATGGGCGTCAAGGAAGCCGAGGTATCCGGCAATTCTTTTACGAAACAAAGCGAGAGCGTGAACTCGCAGGGACTGCTGTTCTTCGACGTACATAATTCGAAGGTAACCGGCAACAAAGTGGAGGGCAACCGGGTCGGCCTATATGTCGAGCAATCGGGATCCAACGATTTCGTTAACAACGACGTGCTGCAAAATTTCGTGGGCGTCCAGTTTCTGGAATCGGAAAATAACCGTTTCACCGGAAACCGCTTTATCGGCAACGTAATCGAGGCGGAAGCGAATGAGAGCGAGAGCAACGCATTCAGCGGCAACTTCTGGGAAGCGTTCCGCGGTCTGGACAGCGACGGGGACGGGAGCAGCGATCTGTCGTATGCGCTGAATCCTTTTTTTCAAAGATTGACGGGGGAGGTTCCCGCTTACCAGCTGTTTTTTCAGTCGCCGGGGATGCAGTTTCTCGAAAGTATGTACACCTCGGACCGCGAAGGCTGGACCAAAGACGAAGCGCCTATGATGAAGCCCGGAACGGGGCCGGAACAAAAGCCGTCAAGCGGAGCGGCGGGGAATACGACTCTAGTGTTCGGGCTTCTGCTGCTGCTGGCGTCGATCAGTACAATTTATTATGTGGGGGTTAGACGGATATGAAAAGAAAAGGTTTGTTTTTGCTGAGTGTTCTGCTGATTTTGACGGTTTTGTCCGCATGCGGGAAAGCGAAGGATCAGGCGGAGCCCATCAACGAAGAAACGGATAAGTGCGCCATCTGCAACATGCAGATCAAAGACGACGCGTTTGCCGTCCAGCTCAAAACGAAAGACGGGAAAACCTACAAATTCGACGATCTCGGCTGTATGAACGAATGGAAAGGGAAAAATGCGGCGAACCCCATCCAAGTCCAGTTTGTCCGGGATTACAACAATAAAGAGTGGATCAAGTATGAGGATGCGACTTACGTGTACGATCCTTCCTTCAAATCCCCGATGGCTTACGGCATCTATTCGTTTAAGGACAAAGCGGAAGCCCAGAAGTTCGCGGACAGCCAGAAAAAAGGCAAAGTGATGACGGCTGCGGATCTCGGCAAGCACACGTGGGAACAGAATAAAAGCATGATGAACATGGGCGGAAGCCATGACCACAGCGTCACGCCGGAAGGCGGAGATAAGGACGCTCACGGCGGCAAAGCCGGCGACCATGGAACGCACGGCAAATGAACGTGCTGACGATTGCGCTGCGCGAAGTGAAAGTCGGGTTTAGAAACCCGTGGGCCTATTCGTTTATGGCCCTCTTTTCTTTATTCAGCCTGTCCTTGCTTCTTATTAACGCTCAAAGCTTCGTACAGGGCTATTCAAGCTCTACCTCTTCCATGCTCAATCTGATCTTATATTTACTTCCGCTTATGACGCTTCTGCTGGGCTCGTTTTCGTTAACGGCGGAGAAGGAGGAAGGAAGCTGGCAGCTTCTTTCCACGTATCCGCTCGCTACCTTTGCGTTTATTGCCGGGAAATATACGGGTTTGACCGTGGTCATGCTGACCATCGTCGCCTTCGGGTACGGCCTGACGGGCGTAGTCGGTGCGTTGACCGGAAGAGGGCTGCAGCCGGCTACGCTCGGGTTGTTTTTCGCCTTTTCCACGGGGCTCGTTCTGCTGTTTCTCGCGATTGCACTCGTGCTCGGCACGTTTGCCAAAAACCGCTGGCAGGCGCTGACCGCAGGTGTGGCGGTGTGGTTTTTCGCGGTGATCGGCTGGCCGACGCTGCTGATTGCCGTTCTCGGCCAGCTTCCTTACGTCTGGATCAAAAGCGCGCTTGTGGTGCTCACGTTCTTGAACCCGGCAGAGCTTGTCCGGTTGTTTGTCGTCGTGAAGCTCGGCGGAGGAGCGGCGCTGGGGCCCGAATATTACGAGTGGGTCCGCTGGATCGGCCGTCCGGAAGGAACCCTGATATTTATGGGCTTGTGCCTGGTCTGGATCGCCGTATGCGCAGGCTTGGCCAACTGGATCTGGGAAAGGGGGCGCTCCCGTGGCTGAGAATGTCCTGCAAGTGTCGGACTTGCATAAAAAAATCGGCAAGCAGCCGATTATCCACTCGGTCAACCTCCGGATAAGCAGGGGACAGGTGCTGACCCTCTGCGGCGGGAACGGAGCCGGGAAAAGTACCATTCTGCGCATGATCGCCGGTATTACGCAGCCCACTTCGGGGGTTATCGAGGTGAACGGCCGCAAGTGGAAAGAAAACCGCACGGCGTACGCGCAGCAGATCGGATACATGCCGGACGATTATTTGTTCGGCCAAGGGTTGTCGGCGGAGGAAACACTTCAATTCTGGGCTTCGCTGCGGAAGGTTTCCAAAGCGAGAGTGCTGGAAACCCTGGAGCTGGTCGGACTGGCCGATGTGAGGCGCAAGCCGGTCAGCTCCTTCTCCAAAGGCATGCGGCAGCGGCTGCTGTTCGCCCAGGCGCTGCTGGCCAAGCCGGCGCTGCTCATCATGGACGAACCGACCAACGGACTTGATCCTTACTGGATGGATTCGTTCGTTGAGCTTGTCCGCTACGCGAAGCGGGAAGGTCATGCCGTTCTGTTCTCCACGCACCAGCTTGGCGTGGCGGAGTCGGCCGCCGATCATGTCGTGTTCCTGAAAGAAGGGCGCATAGCCGAAGAGGGAACGGCCGAGTCTTTCCGGGAAGCATACGGTCCCGGGGGGCTGCAGGCGGCCTTCTCCAAGCTGTTCGGCTATCGTACCGGCGGGGACGGCGGGGTTTAGCGGGAGGTGGGAGATTTGACACATAAGCTGCGGCGAGGAGCCGTCCTGCTTATCGCAGGGCTGATCGCGGCCGCTCTGGCGTACACCCTGTACCATGCGGATTCAGAGGAGACTGCCGTTGCCGTCCGGGCCGGTGCGATGGCGCCGGATTTTACCGTTACCGGATTGGACGGCCGTTCCGTCGCGCTTTCCGACTACCGGGGCAAGGGCGTGCTGCTTAATTTCTGGGCCTCCTGGTGCGGCCCCTGTACGCATGAGATGCCCCGTATGAATGAAGCTTACCTGGAAGGAATTCCGGACGTGGAGATTGTTGCCGTCAACGTAGGCGAATCGAGAGGAACGGCGAACGAATTCGCCATGCAGGGAAACCTTGCATTTCCCGTCCTGCTCGATCCGAGCGGCGAGGCCGCCCGAAAATACCGGGTCGTCGGCCTTCCGGCCACCTTCCTGATTGATCCCGACGGCAAAATAGCGGCGGTTCGTCCGGGTGAGCTGACCAGCTCTTCGGAAGTAAAGAAGCTGCTGCAAAGTCTGAGCAGATGAATGAAGGTTGGCTTCGGGTTAAGCCGGAAGCCTGACAGTTCTTTTACGGCCCTTATTAAAAAACTCCGGACCGCCGAAGGTCCGGAGTTTTTCGTTCATTCGTTTTATATCGCCGCTGTATACCGTCCGGCGGAGATGACCGGGGGTGTTCGGCATCAGAATCAGCATCAGCATCCGCAGGCGGGATGCCTCCGCAGATTATCCAGCAGCTTCTCCGTCAGGGGAATACCGAGGCTCCGGTAACCCATCAGGACAGCACCGGCTGCGGGGGAGAAGGCGGGCGGCTGCCAGCGGTAGGTCTTGCGGTTGCCGACGCTTAATTTTTCCGCAAGTTTTTGCTTGAAAAAAGGGCTGTTCACGACGCTTCCGGCAGCCGCCACGGAAACCGTCTCTCCGTTAAAACGGGAACCCAGAAGCTCGATGCCGACCGAAATCTGGTGAACCGCGCGGTCGCAGACCGTCCGGGCCAGCCGGCTGCCCCTCACAGCCTCTCCGGTGATCAGGGGAGCCAGTTCACCGAACTTTTTATTGCGCGCCTTGGTGTCGGGAATGAAGCCGGCGCACGCGAGCTCGGAGTAACTTTCCAGCGTTTCGAGGCCCCAGTGATCCAGTATGCCGCCGATCAAATCCGCATCCGACTCGTCCCAATTGCCCGCAAGAGCCTCGTACGTGACGTCATAGCCGAGAAAACGCGCCGCGCTTGCCGCGTAATGATGCAAGTCGTAGTTGCGGATGTGCCTGTTGTCGTCCGTAACGGCCAGAATGATCGATCCGGTGCCGGCAATAACCATGATCCCCGGTTCGGACAACAAAGCGCCGCTGTGAGCGACAACAGCGTCATTCACAAGCTGCCGGGGGCAGCTTAACCCTTCCACGTCGGTTAGCCCGCGAACCCAGGGAAGATCGGATTCGGAGTGGCGTATCCGGCCATTCCTGCGGTCAACGAGGCCGCTTGATCCAATGTCCTGCCGGCCTGCGCAACCGCTTCCAGAATTGCGCCTTGGACATTTTCCCGTGCACGGTCGTCCTTGTGGATGGACGAGGCGCCTTTTTCCACGTAGGCCAGCACGTTACCGGCCAGATCCGTCGCAAGAACCCGGGTATGCGTGCCGCCGCCGTCCATTCCGAGAAGAAACGTTTTCGTCGTTAATCCGGTCATGTTAACCCCCTGCCGATAATAATCGTTCAGAAGGATCATAACCCAGATTCCAGACCTTGGTAATATGCGCCTTATAAAATTTTTTTCCAGGACGGACAAGACCTGCCGCACACCATGATTTCGGAGGAATTTTCTTGCCGAACATCCTTCTATCCCGTCTTCCATCCTTGCAGGGATACTCCCGGGCCGATATACTGAAGTGTACGAGAAACAAGAACCTGGCGCCGGAACGACAAAAAGATGGATGTCTTGCACTGCGGGAAACGCAGCGAGATACATAGATAGGAAGATAGCCTTTGAAAACACTTGTGATTGCCGAAAAACCGGATATGGGCCGGACGATTGCCGCTGTCATCGAACCGAAAGCGGCGAACAAACGCACGTATATCGAAGGATCGGATTATATCATTACCTGGGCCATTGGACACCTTATAGAGCTTGCAGAACCCGATAAATACGATGAAAAATACAAGAAATGGCGTTTCGAGCATCTGCCGATTATTCCCGACGAATTCAAGCTGCTGCCGAATCCACGGACGAAAGATCAGCTCAAAGTGATCAAGGAAGTCGCCAAACAGTGCGACAAAATCGTCAACGCATGCGACGCGGGGCGCGAGGGCCAGCATATTTTCTCGCTCATTCAGCGTCACTTGAAATTAAAGCAGCCCGTCAAGCGTCTGTGGATCTCCGACTTGACCGCGGAAACGATCCGGAGCGGCTTTCAGCAGTTGAAGGACGGCTCCGATTTCGAAAATCTGACCAGAGCCGCAAGGGCCCGGAGCGAAGCCGACTGGATCATCGGCATGAACGGTTCCCGGGCTTTTACGACCAAGCATAACGTGCTCTTATCCGTCGGTCGGGTTCAGACTCCCGTGCTGGCGCTCATTTACGACCGCCAAAAGTTGATCGAAGATTTCTCCTCCTTGAAGTTTTACGAGGTGGAGGCGTTTTTCGCCCAGGAGCAGACGGATTACCGCGGATTGTGGCAGGGAGAACGGATTACGGACCCGGCCAAGGCCGAGGGCATTGCGGCGAAAGTAAAAGGAAAACCGGCCCGCATCGCGTCTTACGAAGTCAAAGATACGAAGGAATATCCGTTCAAGCTGTATGATTTGACGCTCCTTCAGCGGGAATCCAATGCCAAGCTCGGGTTTTCGGCGAAAAAAACGCTGGACGTGGCCCAAGCGCTCTACGAGAAGCACAAAGTCATTTCGTATCCGAGAACGAACTCGAATTATGTGACGGAGCAGAACATCCCCGAAATGCACAAAACGCTTACGGCCCTCCAGGGAACGGCTTACGACGAGTGGGTCCGCCAGGCCAATCGGAATCTGGTCCACAAAAACAATAAAGCGATTTGCAACCCGGCCAAAGTGGAAGACCACCACGCGATTCTCCCGACCGGCAAACGGGCAAGCGGACTGTCGGCCGATGAGCAGAAGGTGTACGATCTGATCGTGCGCCGGTTTTTGTCGCAGTTTTATCCGGCCGCCGAGTATAAGGTGCACACCGTGCTGACGGAAGTGGAGAAAGAAACGTTCAAGACGACCGTCAAGGAGCTGCTGCAGCTCGGATGGAAAGTGCTGTACCCCGAATCCAAGAAAGACGGCAAACGCGCAAAAACGAAGGACGACAAGGGAAAAGAAGAGGAAGAGGCCGAGGAAGAAGAAACGTCCGAGCCGTTTTCTCTGAACGCTTCTCTCGGCGCTCACTGCAGGGATGCGGCGGCCAAAGAGAAGGAGACCCAGCCGCCGAAAGCTTTTACGGAAGGCACGCTCCTGAAGGCGATGGAAAGCGCCGGCAAGCAGATCGAGGATGAAGAGCTGCGCGACGCGATGAAAGACTCCGGTCTCGGAACTCCGGCTACCCGCGCGGCGACCATCGAGCGCCTGAAGCATGTCGGCTACGTCACGATGCAGGGCAAGCGTATCACGCTGACGCCCAAAGGCCGGACGGCCGTAGAGCTGATACGCGCGGCGGGCGTGGAACTGCTCACTTCGCCGGAGATGACGGGCCAGTGGGAGCGCCGGCTCAATGAAATTTCACGCGGACAAGCGTCCGATGAGACGTTTATGCGAAATGTCAAAAAATTCGCCACGCTCATCGTTGACAAAGTCCGCGTCCAGAACCGCGCGGCGAGAACCGCCTTCGAGGGCGACGAGCCCGCCGGGAAAGCGGGCGGACGGGCCGCGGCCGGCAAGACGCGAGCCTCCGGCACGGACGGCGCAGCCGCGGGAACGGCGCCCAAGGCGCGCGCAGTCGCAGGCAACGCGGCCCGCGGAAGCGGAGCGCCGGCAGGCCGGGCATCTTCGGCCCGAAGCGGAGCGGCCGGCGTCACAGCGGGACAGGCACCCGTGCGGGAGGCTGCGGGAGCGGAGGCAGCCGCGCAGAACTCCCAGGGCGCCAGGGGGCAGGCTTCCGGCCGGAGCTCCCGCGGGGCATCCGCCGGACAGGCGGCCGTCCAGGGAGCTCCGGCTGCGGCTAGACCGGCGGACGGCCCGCGCGTAGTCGGCGCTTGTCCTCGGCCGGGCTGCGGCGGAACCGTTTTTATGGGTAAGAAAGGATATGGCTGTTCGCATTACAAGACCGGCTGCACCTTCGTCATCTGGAAGGAAAGCTTCGGACGGAGCCTGACGGATGCCCAGGTGAAAGCGCTGCTGGAAAAAGGCAAAACCGCCAAACTCAAACTGGAACGGCAGGGCGGAGAGGAAGTTTCGGCCCGGCTGGTTCTTGCAGATCCGTCTACCGGAAGACTGGAAACGGAGGAATAGGAAGGGGATATAAGTGATGACGATCTTGAAGAACGACTGGGCAGAGTTACTGTTGGAGGAATTCGAGAAACCGTACTATCTGAAGCTGAGAGAGTTTTTGAAGCAGGAATATGCGGAGCGGACGATCTATCCGGAGATGCACGATATCTTTAACGCCCTGCACTATACGGCGTTCAAGGATGTGAAGGCGGTTATTTTGGGGCAGGACCCTTATCACGGCCCCGGTCAGGCGCATGGTCTGAGCTTTTCCGTCAAACCGGGCGTACCCGCCCCGCCTTCCCTTAAAAACATGTTCAAGGAAATGAAGGAAGACATCGGTTGTCCGATCCCGAAAACGGGGTATTTGAAGCACTGGGCCGACCAGGGCGTGCTCCTCTTGAACACCGTGCTGACCGTAAGGGCCGGTGAAGCGAATTCCCACAAGGGGAAAGGATGGGAGCTATTTACGGATAAAGTCATCGAGACGCTTAACCGCAAAGAAACACCCGTTCTTTTTATTTTGTGGGGCAGTCATGCGCAATCTAAAACGCAGCTGATCGACTTGAACCGGCATGGCGTCATCAAAGCTCCTCATCCGAGTCCGCTTTCCGCCCACCGGGGATTTTTCGGCAGCAAGCCTTATTCCAAAGCCAACGCATGGCTTCGGGAACAGGGAATCGAGCCGATTGACTGGTGTCTGCCGGAATAAACGGAAGCGGTTTGAAACGCGCATTTTTACATTTATTTGTAAATAGGGAAAATTATCCGACGAATCCGTCATTCGAAAGCCGCGCGCATGCGCGGTTTTTTGTTTGTTCCAAAGGGCTGCTGCATCTTTCGTGCCGTGTTACAAGCTTTCTTGAAAATACATACACAATTTTGCACCGTTTGTACGCTAACGTTTAGAAAGTCTGGTGACGCTCCAAGATTGTAGTGAAAAATACCGGAAGATTTACGGAAATTCTTAAGCCTTCGCATGAAGGCTTTTTTTGTTGCGGATTCATCAGCCATGATTTTTGATTGACAAAAAACGAAAGGGGGCTTATCTTTGGTTTAAAGGTTTAAATGTTTAAACATATGAACTTAATTAACGATCAGATGGAGGTTTCTTCTTATGACAACACAGGCACCATCACGCGTCTTAATCATTCAAGGACATCCCGACCGGGAGAGCTACTGCAGCGCTTTGGCGGAATCGTACCGCAAGGGGGCAATCGCAGCCGGAGCGGAAATCCGATTCGTTCAGATCAGCGATCTCGATTTCAATCCGAATCTGGCTTACGGATACAGGAAGCGGACGGAGCTGGAGCCCGACCTGCTTGGAATCCAGGAGTCGATCCGCTGGGCCGACCACGTCGTGTTCGTGTATCCGACCTGGTGGTGGACCATGCCCGCTCTTCTCAAAGGGATGATTGACCGGGTATTTCTATCGGGCTTCGCTTTTAAGTACAAGAGCAAGGACTCAATCACCTGGGAAAAACTGCTTAAGGGAAGGAGCGCCCGCCTCATTGTGACGATGGACACACCGGTATGGTATTATCAGACTATAAGCGGAAGTCCCGGCCACAAGGCGATGAAGAAGGGGACCCTCGAATTCAGCGGATTTAAGCCGGTACGCGTGACAACGCTCGGATCGCTTAAACTATCTACGGCGGACAAGCGGAAATCCTGGCTGAACAAAGCCGAGAACCTCGGCCGCAAGCTGATCTAGGCGTCCTCCTCCGACATCCACTTGGGCCGCATCGATGAAGAAAGATGTGATCGTATGAGCGGAACAACTGAACGGACCACTATGGAATACTTCGAGCAGTGCACGAATCTGTTCCGGATATTGGGAGACCCGGCCAGACAGCAGATTATTCTGCTGCTCGGCAAGCACGGGCCCATGAACGTCAAAAGCATCACGGAGCATTCGCACCTGTCGAGACCGGCCATTTCCCATCATCTGAAACTGCTCAAGCAGGCGGAGATCGTAACGATTCGTCAGCAGGGCACGGAAAAATATTATGCGCTGGATGCGGGATCGGCCATGAGGCTCATGAAAGATCTTATCGCGGCATTCGAAAAAGAATGCCCGCCGGAAGCGGCGGGCGGGGAAGAAGGCGAAGGGCGGCCTTGCGAAGGCGGCGCCGCTGCCGAACGTTAGATGCCCTAAATGCTGCCGAAGGATGCAGGAGCATCCTGGAGCATGGCAAGCAGGAGGAAAAGTCAACAAGGCAGCAAATGCCAAGTAAGAACCAAGTAAGAACCAAGTAAGAACCAAGTAAGACCCTAGTAAGAACGACGCTGGAAAGAGTTTGTAAAGAACATAGCCCCGGCTGACGCGCACGCTGAGCATGGTATGATCTCCGCCGGATCAGATCAGAAACATCGCGACGACGGTCGTGACGGCCAGGCCAATCATCACCGGCTTCAGGTTCCGCCGGGCGAGCTCGAAAGGATCGACCCCGCAGATGGCGGCGGCGGGAATAAGCGCCCACGGGATGAGCGTGCCGCCTCCGACCCAGATGGCGGCCACCTGGCCGAGAGCCGTCAAGGTGGCCGCTCCCGCGCCGAGGGCGGAGGAGAACAGGCGGGCGACCGAGCCGGCCAGCGAGATGCCGGAGAAGCCCGACCCGTCCAGCCCGGTGATGGCACCCACGGCTGTCAGCGTGACGGCGCTTGCGGCCGGATGGACGGGCACGGTCTGGGCCAGCGCCAATCCGAGATCGTTCACGATCCCGTGTGAAGCAGCCGGGAGGACATGCCCGTACAGCTCGGTAAGAGCCGCGTCGCCGAGGTAGAAGAAGGCCGCGATCGGAATGACGGGGCCGAATACCTTAAAGCCGAAATGAAACCCGTCCACCAGGTAAGCGGTCGTTTTACCGAACCCGCCCCGGCGGTGGGCCATGAGCGAGACGAGCAGCAGGATCAGGGCGGCCGTCCCGCCGATCAGAGCGGTCGCTTCCCCTCCTTGCAGGTTCAGCCGGAACATGGCCGCTATGTCGGCCGCGAACAGCAGGGGAATCGCGATCGCGAGAACCAGGCGCTTCCTGCCGGTCAGCAGCTTCCCGCCGGAAGAAGCGCCGCCGATGACGGGCGCCGGCGGCTTGATGGCGCTTTCCGGCTTCAATGCGCCGCTTCTCAAATCTCGCCGCAGGAACCAGAAAGCGGCCGCGGTCGTGACCGCTCCCATCACGGCGACGAGCGGGATGGAAGCTTCCATGACGCTGCCGACGGGAAGTCCGGCGGCGTCGGCGGTCAGCTTCGGGGCGGCCTGGATGACGTAGTCGCCGGAAAGCGCGATGCCGTGGCCGAACAAGTTCATGGCCACGGCGGCCCCGATGGCCGGCAGACCGGCACGGACCGCCGCCGGGAGCAGCACGGCCCCGATCAGCGCAACGGCCGGCGACGGCCAGAAAAACCAGGAAACGGTCATCATGACGATGCCGATGATCCAGAAGGCCGCTCCGGGGCTGCGGATGAGCTTCGCCGCGGGTGAAATCATCGTGTCGCTGATGCCGGACAACGAGAGAACTTGGCTCATGCCGACGATGACCGAGATGACGAGGATGGTCGGCAGAAGCTCTTTCATGGCATAGATGAGGCTCGTGAAAATGCCTCCGACCGATTGGGGAAGAGAACCGGTAGCGGCGAGGCCAAGCAAGAAAATGCCGATCAGGCAAACCGGCGTCGTATCTTTACGAAACAGCATAAACCCGATAATTAGGGCAATAAAACATACATAAACGCCATGCAGTCCCACCAGTTCCACACTCACGGGAATCCCTCCGTCTTGGGCTTACATCCTGTACTGCTACAGCTTATGCAGGTCCCGTACGAAGGTTCCGGGCCGATTCGGGCCCGTCCGTGCAGCAAAAAGAAACCCCCTCGGGCGAGGGGGTTTTTAGCAGTTAATAAGAATAGTTATTTATCATCTAAAGGTTGTTCCTGCTATTTAAAAAGGGGCAAATTTGTAAGGTATGTAGGGTCGGCTTCATTTCATCTCTATTTAGACGGGTTTGCTGGCTTGCTTACTTAGGCTGCTCCTCCGCGCTTTCAGTTTTGGCGCTGAATTCGCATTTTTCTCTGGAGTAAATCATGGTACAGCTATTGAGGCTCGAACGGATTTTCACTTGGTCCTGGTTGTATTTCTCGATAAAACCTCGTCCGATTTGGACATACACATCGTTGTGATCCATTCCCCAGATGTAGACTTCGGTCTGCGAAAGTGCTGCGGCGAACAATTCGATATCCGTTTCCAACAACATCGTTCCATAAATCATCTCATCGTACACCCCAACTCCATAGTAAATCGTTTTTCTATCGTTCCTATCAATATAGACAGGTCGAGGCTTCCAATAATCACACGGCTTGGCAGTTTTTTTTGTCCGGAGTCAGTTTCTTTTGTCAAAAATCGCGGGATTCGCTACAATCATAGAAGGTTAGACAGCAGGTTAACGGATAAAGGGGAAAAAAGCATGAAATTCGAAGTGAAATTTATCTCATTTTTTGTCATACGCGAAGAAGGGACGGGCAAGGCTTACCGTCATTTTCAGACTCTGGACGGGGATGCCTACGAAGGCAGTGCGCTCGAACAGTTTCTGGGCGGCGAGTTTGCCCGGCTGGCCAAACGCAAAGTGGAGCGTAATCCGCAGTCGGAACAGGTTCCGACCAAAATCGGACGGTTTATAACGGAACCGGGGTGCGGCCTCGAAACGAATCCGAACTACAATATGTTCGCGAGACTTCGCAGCGCCTCGTCACGAGACGATTTTCTGAAAGAAAGCGACGAGCTGGCAAGAGCTTACATCCAGACGAGTTCGGTGCGCAGCGGAGCGCTCATTACGGCCTGCGCCAAGCTGCCGCAGTATTTCGACGAGCCGTTCGTATTCGTAATGAAATGCGATTTCGAGCCCAAAATAGCCCGCATTACGGATGAATCCAGTCTGCTGCATGAAGTGGAAATGGCCATCAACGCGAAAAATATGAAAGCGATCCAGTATCCGTATATGCCGGAGGTCGGCATGCTTGAGGACTGGGAGCTGAAAATCCATCAGCCGTCGCACGCCAAATATTTCGAGGATCTGCTTAAATTCGTGGAGTATGAAAAATCGATGCCGGAGCTGCTTAATCATCAGGTTGTCAATCTGGTTCAGCAGCATATCGAGCAGACGCTGGAAGCACATCCCGAGCAGAAAGAAGCGGAGGAGAGGGACCTAGAACTCTGGGCGGCAAGCGAGAAGCGCGAGCTGCAGGAGAAATGGACGCCGGAGCTTGTCATGGAGGCGGCCAACTTTCTGGTGGAGCAGCAGCCGGATCTGGGCATGACGTTTAAGCTCGATCATTTGACCGTAAAAGGGAAGCTCGCGGATTACGGGAGAAAAGTACATTTTGCCAAGTTCGGCGATCAGTATGTCGTCCTGCTGAGCGGCAGCTCCCTCCATTTCGAGAAGGGAGTTTCACCCGTGGAGCTGCTTCAGCCCGAAGATATCCAGTCCGTTCTGGCACGGCTGGAACGCGAAGCCGCGCAGGACGCCGGCGACGGAGATTTTTAAAAGGCGGCTCCGCCCGGTTCGGGGTGTGCTAAAATAAGGATTATGGGCAAGGGAGCTGATGAGCTGTGGGGATCTTGGACGGTTTATTGGGAAATGCTTCGGAAATGTCTCCGGAGAAGCTTCAGAAGGAACTGGAGCCTTTTCTTATTCCGGGCGAGCAGGTGCAGATCGCATACAAAGTCATCCGGGACGGGTTCGTTTTTACGAACAAGCGCCTCATTCTGATCGACAAGCAAGGGGTAACGGGCTCCAAGGTCGAATACATGTCCGTGCCTTACAAAAGTATTATCCGGTTCGCGAAAGAGAGTGCGGGGACGTTCGATCTGGATGCCGAGCTGAAAATCTGGCTGTCGAGCACCCACGAGCCTATCGTCAAGAAATTTAACAAAAGCGCCAACATTAACGACGTGTACGCGATGCTCAGCCGGTATGTATTGGGATAAAACGCATAAACAAAGAAAGCCTCCGGACCGAAAGGACCGGAAGGCTTTTTTCGTGTGAAGACGGAATCCTGCGGAGAAAAGAAGTTACTCCCCTAAAACGTTTTCGGGCTTCGGTTCTGGACCTTTGCCGTCGGCCAGCTTGTCGCCGAACTGGTCGAGTCTGCCCGGATGACTGGCCGGACCGCGATTTTTGGGCTTGCTGTTTCTTCCTGCCATGGAATCCACCTCCGTTTGTTAGTTTGCTTGCAAGGTGAACAATTCATGCACCGAACGAAGGCGGAATAGTGAGAAAAATAGCGAAGAGGCGCGCGCAAAAATTGGCGTACGATTCTAACTATACAAAATGTATTTATGTTGATACAATATGTATCGAACAACCTATTAATCTCTCATCACAGCAAACAGGAGGTAGGGAATGGGAGGAGCGACGAACCGGTTTTCGCATCCTTTGGAACCGCAGCTGGTGCGGGTCAACAAAAATTTGTACATCAGCCGGGGAGACCCGCAGTATTTCGATAAAGTCATCCGCTATGCCGATAAAACGTCTCCCGAAGCACATTTTCGCATGGGAGAGCGGGCAAGGGAGCAGGGGAACCTGCCCCGGGCGCTTTTTCACTATCAAGAGGTGATGAAAACGTACCCCTCCCCGTTTTACTCCGACGCCAACCGGGCCGTACACGAGCTGGCGAAGCGGGAGGAAAACGATCTGGCGGGAGTCCGCCAAGAGCTGGAGGCGGCGACGGGAAGCAAATTCAACAAATTTTTGCGGACTTTCCTCTATGCGCTCATCGTCATCAATTTGGTCCTGCTGGTCGTTCTCCTCTCGGGAGCAGGAAACAAACAGACCGCTTCCGCCGCGGAAAACGGAAAGCCCTCAAGCTACGAATCGCATGCATCTCAGCCTCAAGAAAGAAGCAGCTTCTCGCCGGAAGCTGCTTCTTTACGCCCGGAGGAATTTTCCGGCGTGAAACCGGACGAACGGCCTTATCTGCTGCGGCTGTCCCCAGGTACGGGCAGCGCCCGGGCGGAGGCGATCCTCCGGGAGGAGATGGAGCTTCTTATCGGGCGGGATCCGCAAAAAAGCCGGGTTATTTACGTCATCCGGCTGACCGGACAAGACGCGCTCCCGGGTATGGACGGGCAAGCGGTCCCGGTCAAGGACCCCGCCGAAGTGAAGGGTGCTTTCGCGGCGGCGGAATATGCGCCGACGCTCCGCAAAACCGCGGAGATCACCTATCTGGATGAAGGCGCGCCGCGCAATCAGGTGCTGACGCGGATAGGCACCCAGCTCATCCGCACGGCGCTCGGGGCCTACGCGGCGGACCACGGAGGGAAATTTCCGGCAAGCCTGGACGAACTGGTCCGCGATTATCCCGGAAATTACCTCAGCTTCGTGCCGCGGGAAACCGTGACGGACTCCACCCGGGTGAGCCCGTCTTACGACGGCGGGGGTGGGTGGGTCTACCGGCCCGCCGCCGGAGATGCCGGTTCGGCCCTGACGCCGAACCTGCCGGGGGCTTCGCTTGCGGGTATCCTCCTTCCCGCAAGCGCTGCCGCACAGGCGAACGTCCCGTTCGAGCCTGTGCAGGTGACCGTGAGCAAGCGGGAGCACCGCTTGCTCTTAACTGCCGGAGGCGCGGTGCTGGAGGCCCGCGCCGGAATCGGCCGTCCGGAGTCGCCGACGCCGGACGGCACGTTCGCCGTGCAGGAGCGGGTCATCGCTCCTGCGGGCAGGACGCCGGGCGTGTACGGCGCCGCGGCGCTGGGTCTGGGCGCCATCGCGGTGCACGGCACGGCGGATGCCGCTTCTGTCGGCGCCGGGCGCTCGCTCGGCTGCATCCGGGTCGGCGATGCCGACATGCAGGCGCTGTTCGCGCTCGTGCCGAAGGGCAGCGCGGTCCGCATCGCCGATGCTGCGCCTGCCGCCGGCGGGCTATCCGCATCCGAGGCCGGGCCTGCGTCAGGAGCCGGATTCGCGGCGGATGCCGCGCCTGCCTCGGGTGGGGCGGGCGTGCCGGCCGTCTCCGGCGGGCTGGACCTCGCGGGGGCAGCCGAAGCGCTGCGCCCTCCGGGAGCGCCTGCCGTGCGGGAGCGAGCCCCGGCGGGGACCGTGTTCCACTGGCTGGGCTGACTGCACCCGTTATGCGATTACAAGCGTCCGGAGAGGGGAGTTTCCCTGCCGGGCGCTTTGTATTTCCTTCCCGTATCCCCTACAATAGAAAGAAGGAGAGTACGGAAACGAACCGGTTCTATAGCGCAGCAATATAGCGGCAGAAGTTTCCGGACACACAACATCCGGGAGGAACTTATGATGCTTATCATGAACGAGAAAATAAAAGCGGCCGAGGTGGAGCTTACGGGTTTGAACGGGGAAAAACTCGGAGTAATGCCAAGGGAAGAAGCGCTTAAGCTGGCGAAGGCAGCGGACGCCGATCTGGTCTGCACGTCCTTGATGAGCAGCCCGCCCCCCTGCAAGCTTGCCGCCCGCGGCACGGCGAAGCAGGCGGTCCAGAAAGACAAGCAGGCAGCCCGCCGTCAGGACAAGCCTCTGAAAGTGAAGGAGCTGAGGCTCACCGTTCACATCGAAGACCACGACTACGAAACGAAACAGAGGCAGGCCGAGAAGCTTCTGGCTTCCGGGAACGCCGTACAGCTCGTCGTCCGCATCCAGGGCAAAGAAGGACCGAAAGCGAAGGAGCTTCTGGAACGGCTGGTTAAGGATCTGTTCGCCGCCGGCACGAAGGAGACGAACATCCAGGTCAGCGGCAAGCAGGCGGCAGTACGCGTCAATCCGTCATAGAAACTCGCCTCCGGTATCCGCTCAGAAATGAACGCATGTTTCCGGGCATAGACTCAGGCACGAAAACTAAAAGCGTGGGGTTGTCCGCAGGTGAACCCCGCCATGCGGTGCCGTACGTAACATTGCGCTGCGATTGCAGCGCAGGCGGCGTCCCGCAATCCGGCGCGTTCCCTGCGTCCCGGCAAAAAACAAAAGAGCCGTCTCCCTTTCGAATCAGGGAGACGGCTCTTTTGCCGTTTACATCTGCCCGATCCGGTCGGGACGGGCAGCTTCCTTCCAGCGAGCGCGGATCGCTTCCAGTTCTCCCCGCGGGAGTAGGCCCGGCCCGGCCAGCCGGGCGTTCTGCACCCAGCGGTCCGGTTTGCTCGTGCCTATAATGGCCGTCGAGACGCCGGGAACCGACATGGTGAAGCGAAGCGCTTTTCCGATTGAATCTTCCATCGTTGATTGTGACGCTCAGGCTCCTTTGGGCCGCCGGGAGGCTGCCCCATCCATCCTTTTGCATGTACAGGTCAAAAAAACAGCTCCAACCCGGATGGGTGAAGCTGTTTCGTAATGCGCGGCGCAATCGCTGTAGGGTGCGTTACGCCATGCGTTAAAGGTGCTGCTTATTTCAGGTTTTCGGGGTTCAGGCATTCCAGCTCGGGAATAACGAACCGTCCGTCTTTGCGGATAAGCACATCGTCGAACCAGATTTCGCCGCCGCCGTATTCAGGACGCTGGATAAGCACGATATCCCAGTGAACGGAAGAGCGGTTGCCGTTGTCGGCGATTTCGTAAGCTTGTCCCGGCGTGAAATGAATGGAGCCGTCGATTTTTTCATCGAACAGGGTGTCTTTCATCGGGTGCAGAATGTACGGGTTCACCCCGATCGCAAATTCACCGATATAACGTGCGCCTTCATCCGTATCCAGAATTTCGTTCATGCGGGCGGAGTTGTTGCTCGTCGCTTCAACGATTTTTCCGTTTTCGAATTTCAGGACGACATTCTCGAAAGAAGTTCCGGAGTATACAGTCGGCGTGTTATACGAAATGATACCGTTTACGGTGTTGAGCACAGGAGCGGTGTATACTTCGCCGTCGGGAATGTTGCGTTTGCCGCAGCACTTGATCGCCGGAATGTCTTTGATGGAGAACGAAAGATCGGTGCCCGGAGAAACAAGGCGTACCTTGTCGGTACGGTTCATGAGCTGGACGAGAGGCTCCATCGCCGTTTCCATTTTGCTGTAGTCGAGGTTGCACACCTGGAAGTAGAAGTCTTCGAACGCTTCGGTGCTCGTGTTGGCCAGTTGGGCCATGGAGCCGTTCGGATAGCGCATGACGCACCATTTCGTATGGTTGACACGCTGGTTGGTCACCGGTCTGGAGTACACGCTCATGTACAGCTTCAAGCGGTCTTCCGGAACGTCCGCGGTTTCCGTCACGTTGTCGCCGGCGCGCACGGCCACGTAAGCCTGCATTTCTTTCATGCGGCTCAGTTCGATTTCGGCTTTTTTCTCCAGCGTTTCGCGGGTAGCGCCGAGCATCATGCTGCGGTTGATCGCGGGATCGCGGAGTTCGACGATTGGGTTGCCGCCGACCGCGTACACTTCTTCGATAAAGCACTTCGCGAGCTCCGGATCTTTAACGCCGATCAGCTCGATCAGGATATTTTCGCCCGGCTGAAGTTCAACCGAATAGCGGATAATGTTGCGTGCAAATGTAACCATTCTTGGATCTCTCATGGGCAGGAACTCCTTCTATGTAAAAAATGTCAGTACGGGGTACTGAAGGCATGCTTCTTCCCATTATAGTACATTTTGGGGATGTGTAGAAGACGGCTCCAAAAATAGTGTGAATTATGGAACATACATTCTTCTAGTGGTCAATTATTTCGTGAAATCTGCCGTACGCCTGAGATTACAGTGTGTTCATCGGGACCGTTTCGGGTAAAATGAAAGCAACCACGCAAGGCTAAACGAAAACGGCCACAAGGAGGCGTTCGCAAATGGCGAGAGGCAATACGATGGTGCCTTTTGGATACGAAGAAGAGCCGCCCGCTCAGCGCGGAACACTGCTCGTTTTTGAAACGTTTGAAGACTGGTCAGAGCAAGAAATCGGTCTGGTAGAAGCGATCGCGGACGAGCGTAAATTCAGGAAGGTCGTCTTTTATCCCCAGCATGAAGAAAGCTTGAAGCGGATGGGCGTACCCTGCGCGGTTGCGTATCACAAACGGGTAAAGCTGCTGGAAGACCTGCTCCGGGACAAGCCGGCGGAGAGATACACGGTGGACACGTGGGAAGGCAAGCGCAAGAAATATACCCCCGTCGACACGTCGCTCCGGTTTTTGACCGACAAATACGCCAGCCCTTATTTTGTCATGATGAACGATCGTTATGCAGCCATGTTTGCGGGGTACAAAGGCTTCGACGAATGGATCCGGAAGGTCAGGCTGCTCGTCTGGAGACGGTTCGGCGTGCCGCTTCCGGGCAAGCTACTGGCTTACGGGGACCGTTTGGACTTTATCGGAGAAAACGGGGAAAGCGTTGAAGCCTAAAAAAAATTATCCGGAGGTCAATTCACAAGCGCTCCAGCCGATGGTACAATAGTCGAGGTGTTTTTCATTAGGCTGGGAGGTTTAACATCATGAACGTATCGTCGGTAAAGACGATGAGTCCGACACGCCGCCTGGTGCTTCTGCTGCTGGTTGTCATCATTTCTGGTTTAAGTCAAGGACTTCTGCTCCCGCTGCTTACCATCCTGCTGGAGCAAACAGGGGTATCTTCGGGAGTAAACGGGTTTAACGCCGCCGCCATGTATATCGGCAGCTTCGCATCCATGTTCGTAGTCGAACGGATTCTGTTCGCGCTCGGATACAAGAAAATTTTAATTCTCGGAATCGCTATGGAAACAGTGGCTATTCTGCTGATCCCCGTATGGGGGAATCTTACGTTCTGGTTTATTTTGCGGTTTATTATCGGATTCGGAAATTCCATCCTGCATTACACGACGCAGTTGTGGATCCTCACCTCGGCTCCTCCGGAACGACGGGGCCGCTATATTTCTTATTACGGCATGGCCTACGGAGTCGGATTCAGCATCGGTCCGGCGGGCATCAATCTGCTCGCGCTCGGTTCCTACGCGCCGTTTTTGACGGTGGCGGTGTTCTACACGGTCGTTATTTTGCTGCTGCAAAGGCTTCCCGACCAGAAGGTCCGGTCGGAAGGAAAGGAGTCCCCCGCCCAGAAGCGGTACGGCATCGCGGCCAAAATCGCCTGGTTCGCGCTTATCCCGACCTTCCTGTACGGCTACACCGAAGCGGTGCTGAACAGCAGCTTCCCGCTCTACGGTCTCCGGCTCGGACTCAGCGATACGTCGGTATCTATGCTGCTTCCGCTTGTCGGTTTCGGCGGACTGATTCTGCAGCTGCCGCTCGGCATGCTGAGCGACAAAATCGGCCGCAAGCCGGTGCTTCTGGCGGCCGCCGCGATGGGAGCCGCCGCTTTCCTGGCCGTTCCGTTCGCCGGAAGTTCCGTATGGGGAATCGGCCTTCTCCTGCTGACGGCAGGGGGCATGATCGGGTCCTTCTTCTCGCTGGGACTCGCATACGCGGCCGATCTGCTCCCACGGGAGCTTCTTCCGTCAGCCAACGTGATCGGCTCGATTCTGTTCAGTATCGGCAGCGTTGTCGGGCCTAATCTGGGGGGACTGGGCATTCAGTATATCTCCCTCAGCAGCCTCTTCTTCCTGCTTGGTTCCGTGTATGTCTTGTTCGTTTTTACCGGGCTTGCGGTCCGGACCCGCAAAAGGGGAGGGCCCGACGCCGGAATCGGGCAAGCGTAAACTGTCCCGGGGATTATCATCCTGTTTGCGAGCCGCAGGCGGCCGTAAGCGTCTATCTATCCGCGCGGCTGTGCGCTTGTACTTGCAGCCTGCCGGCCGGATATGTCTGCTTATAGCAGTCAGCAGACGTCGGCTTACGAGGCAGCGATCCTTTTCCGACTCAAAAAGACCTGAATGCAGCGAAGGCTGTATCCAGGTCTTTTTATGCGTCTGCGGTTGCAGCCGTTGTTTTGCTTTGGGAGTTAATTAAGATCCGTCAGCAGGGTATCCATGTAACTTTCCGTTAAGGTGGTGAGCAGGCGTATGCCGATCTCGTTTTCTCCGCCTTCGGGAATGATGATGTCCGCATACTTTTTGGAAGGCTCGATAAAGGCATCATGCATCGGTTTTACCGTCATGATGTACTGATCGACAACCGATTCCAGAGAGCGGCCTCTTTCGTTCGTATCCCGCATAATGCGGCGCAAAATTCTGACGTCCGGGTCCGTATCGACAAACACTTTGATGTCGAGCGCTTTGCGCAGATGCTCGTCCGTCAGGACGTGGATGCCTTCGATCACAATGATCGGCGTGCCTTGAATGTGCAGCGTTTCCGAGGAACGGGCATGCTGTGTAAAATCATATATCGGGACCTGAATCTCACGGCCTTTCCGAAGTTCGCCGAGATGCTTCAGCAGAAGTTCATTTTCAAACGCGTTCGGATGATCGTAATTGATTTTGGCGCGTTCATCCATGGACAGCTCGCTGCGGTCCGCATAGTAATTGTCCTGGCAAATGAGTGTTACGTTTTTCGTTCCGAGCTCGTCTATGATCGAACGGGCGACCGTTGATTTCCCCGAACCGGTTCCCCCGGCTATCCCAATGACTAACATAAATTATGAAGGCCCTCCCTGTTCAGCGCCCTTTAAGATAAGGCCGGCGCTTTATATACCCTGAATAGTTTATCATACTGTAGAATTTTTTCAAAAAGAAAAAGCTCCTTTCGGAGCGTAATTCACCGGACTTGCTTCGGCGTATGGTAATGATCTTCGCTTACTTCCAAATCCTGCTTGGCTTGCTGCAACTGTTCGATCGTCTGTTGGAGCTGCTGACCGTACCGATCCCCGTCGAACGAACGGATTTGGGCGGCCGCTTCGGCTACCTGACGTTTGGCCGAGCCCAGTTTGGCCTGTGCCCGATGGATCGCATTCGGATCGGCCTGTGTAATGGCCTCCTGAAGCTCGTGCTCCGCTTCCTGCGCCGCCAGAATGGCCGCGTCCGCCGCCTCGACGGCATGCCGGATAAACTGCTGGTGCTGCTGACTTTCTACCATGCGTAACAACCTCCTTTTTCTATACGATGTACATTTGCGGGCAGATTCATTCGGTTATTTCCCTTGGCGGAACTATATTTCCTGGGTAAGCGCAAAACTCGATAAACGCGCCAAAATTTCGACATAATATTCTGACAATTTAAAAGGCAATCCGTAATCGTTGAACAACTCGTTATGGAGCGACGTGATTTGGGCACCCTACGAAAGATAACGACAGCGGAGGTGAATGTGCAATGCCGTTCAACAAATCGACCAAAATAGATGACAAGCAAAACAAAAGCCGGTTGAAATCGGAAGCAGTGACCTTAAATTCACGCAAAGCATCGGAGTATCCGCCGAATTTAAACGAAATTAATAAAAACGAATCGTAAAACCTGAAGAGAGTTCGCCCGCTTGTTAAATTCTCATGAATAGACTTGATCCGGCGCTGTTTCCGATAAGGGCAGCGTTTTTTTTGCTTCGGCCAGAAAAGTTTCTAAAGGTTAAAAAAGTTTCCCTATTGCAATATTTATTTTTTTAGGGAATAATAACAGTGAAAAGAGAACTTTTTTTTGCCCTTTATTTTTCCTTAGGGAAACATATTTTCCTCGAGGAAATAATGTGTCTGGTGAGGGGCAAACCACTGAATAAGTTCGCTTACTAATGATCAGGAGGAGAAACAAAAATGAATCGATTGCATGAACGGGCTGTGAAAAGACGCGGGAGATGGAAGAGCCTATCCCTGGTGGTTTTGATCGTCGGAAGCGTGATGGCTCTGTCGGCCTGCAATCCCAAGCCCGCCTCAGTGGCCGGGGATAAGGCCGGAGACGCAGGCAAGGTCCGCATTACGACCACAATCGGTATGATTGCCGATATTGCACGCGAGATAGGCGGAGAGCATGTAGAAGTAACCAGTCTGATGAAATCGGGGGTCGATCCCCATCTATACAAAGCTTCCCAAGGAGATATCTCGAAGCTTGACAAAGCGGACATCATTTTTTATAACGGTCTGCATCTGGAAGGGAAAATGACGGAGATTTTGGAACAAATGGGGGGCAAAAAACCGACGGTTGCCGTGTCTGATCCCATTGACCGCAAGGAGCTCCGTTCGGGAGACGATGCCGGTACCCAGTATGACCCCCACATCTGGTTTAATGTGAAACACTGGATGACCGCTTCGGAAAAAGTCCGGGATGAACTGATCCGATTCGATTCCGCTCACGAACAGGATTACCGCAGCAAGTCCGACGCCTATTTGGCGAAATTAAAAGAACTGGATGTCTACACCCGGTCCGAAATTGCCTCCATACCCGAAGGCGCCCGGGTTCTCGTAACCGCGCACGACGCCTTCGGCTATTTCGGCGACGCATACGACATCAAGGTTATGGGCCTTCAAGGGATGAGCACGGCTTCCGAATACGGGTCTAAGGACGTGACCGATCTGCGCGATTTCCTGGTAACCAACAAAATCAAAGCCGTTTTTATCGAATCCAGCGTTCCCCAGAAAGCGATAGACGCCGTTATCGAAGGCGCTAAGCAGAAAGGCCATGAGGTCAAGATCGGAGGTACTTTGTATTCCGACGCCATGGGTGAGGAAGGCACGAACGAAGGCACGTATATCGGAATGGTCCGCCACAATGTCGACACGATCGTGAAAGCTTTGAAATAAACGAACCAAGGAGGATGTATCATGCAGATTCAGCATCTCGCGCAGGAGAACCGGCAAAAGCCGCCCCTGCTCATTGAAGAAATGACCGTCGCTTACCGGAAGCAGCCGGTACTCAGGCAAGTCACTTTCGCGGCTCCCGAAGGAAGTCTGGTCGGCATAGTCGGACCGAACGGCGCGGGAAAATCGACCCTGATCAAGGCGGCGCTCGGTTTAATCCCGCGGGTAGAGGGGCGGGTGTCCATTTACGGCAAGCCGTACCGGGAACAGCGCAAACGGGTCGGTTACGTTCCGCAGCGGGAATCGGTGGACTGGGATTTCCCGACGAACGCGCTTGATGTCGTCATGATGGGAACCTACGGCCGGCTCGGCTGGTTTCGCAGACCCGGCGGGGCCGAGCGGAAGCTGGCGCTGGATTGCCTGGAAAAGGTCGGGATGGCCGACTTTGCCTCCCGTCAGATCAGCCAGTTGTCCGGCGGGCAGCAGCAGCGCGTTTTTCTGGCAAGAGCGCTGGCTCAAAACGCGGACTTGTATTTTATGGATGAGCCGTTCGTCGGTGTGGATGCCGCAACGGAGCGTGCGATTATTACGCTGCTGGAAGAGCTGAAAAATCAGGGGAAAACGGTGCTGGTCGTCCATCATGACCTGTCGACTGTGGAAGAATACTTCGATACGGTCATGCTGCTGAATGTCAGTCTGATTGCCGCGGGTCCCGTATCCGAGGTATTTAACCGAAACAATCTTCAAAAAACTTACGGGGGTCGTCTGGCTCTGCTGGACCGGCGTTTGTAGAAGCTAACGGAAAGGAGAGAGGTTGCTTTGCTGAATTGGTTAGAAGCTTTGAAGGATCCCAATACGCAGTGGATTCTCTACGGCAGTTCGCTCCTGGGACTCAGCGGCGGTGTGCTGGGCAGCTTTGCTTATTTGCGGAAGCAGTCTT
Source organism: Paenibacillus sp. JNUCC 35 (assembly GCF_058269095.1). NCBI lineage: Bacteria > Bacillati > Bacillota > Bacilli > Caryophanales > Paenibacillaceae > Paenibacillus > Paenibacillus sp. JNUCC 35. The sequence continues at coordinate 2,379,237 of NZ_CM177771.1, forward strand.
TAATGGGAGACGCGCTGTCTCACGCGGCGTTGCCCGGCGTGTGCGCGGCTTTTATGGTGACCGGGTCCAAGTCCATCCTGGGTTTTCTTGCCGGAGCCGCTATCTCGGGTTTATTAGCTACGTTAAGTATCGGCTGGATGACCCGGCACTCCAAAATAAAGCAGGATACGGCTCTAGGCATCGTTTTATCCGTCTTTTTCGGTTTCGGCATTGTTCTGCTGACTCAGATTCAGCACAGTCCCAGCGGCAATCAGAGCGGACTGGATAAGTTCCTGTTCGGGCAGGCGGCATCCATGGTTATGAAGGACGTCTACACCATGGCGGGCGTTTCCGTCCTGCTCTTGCTCGTTTGCTCGCTGTTTTACAAAGAGCTGAAGCTTACCAGCTTCGATACGGGATTTGCCAAAGGAATCGGTTATCCGACCGCGCTGCTCGACCAGTTTGTCCTGCTGCTCATTCTGGTTGCCGTCGTTACAGGCATTCAAGCGGTGGGGGTCGTTCTGATGGCGGCGCTGCTCATCACTCCGGCGGTCGCGGCAAGATACTGGACGGAAAAGCTCGGAACCATGGTCGTTCTGTCCGGCTTGTTCGGTGCGATAAGCGGTGCGCTGGGTACTCTGCTCAGCACGATCGGCAGCAATATGCCGACGGGTCCGCTCAGCGTTCTTGCGGCAACGGCCTGGTTCCTGGTTTCGCTCGTGTTCGGCACGCGCAAGGGACTCATGCCCAAACTTCTGCTTAAATGGTCGGTATACCGTTCGGTTCAAAAGGCGAAACTCCCGTATGGGGGCAAGGGAGCGCAGAGGGAAGGGGTGAGTGTCGGTGATTAGCGGATGGATTATTCTAACCGGCGTTCTTGTCGCTTGCGCCTGCTCTTTGGTCGGGTGTTTCCTGGTATTGAGGAATATGGCCATGATCGGCGACGCCATCAGTCATTCCGTTTTGCCGGGTATTGTGATCGCATTTCTGATCAGCAGCTCCCGGGATTCCTTCGTCATGATGCTGGGGGCATCCGCGGTCGGTCTGCTTACCGTTTTCTTAATCCAGTTTTTTAAGCAGAGCGGAGTACAGGCCGATGCTTCCATCGGTGTCGTCTTTACGGCGCTTTTTGCGGTAGGGGTCGTACTTGTCAGCCTTTATGCGGGTCATATCGACCTGGATTTGGATTGTGTTCTGTACGGTGAAATTGCTTATGTGCCTTGGGATACCCTCACGATTGCCGGAATAGCCGCGGGGCCCAAAGCAGTCTGGGCGGTCGGTCTGACTCTTCTCCTCAGCCTGCTGCTCATCGGAATGTTTTTCAAGCAATTTAAACTCTGTTCCTTCGATCCGGCGATGGCTGCCGCTTTGGGAATTCCCGTGGCGTTGTTTCATTATTTGCTCATGGGGCTCGTTTCGATGACGACTGTAGCTTCGTTCGAAAGCGTAGGCGCTATTCTCGTTGTCGGTATGCTCGTCGTGCCGCCTGCGACAGCCTATCTTCTGACGGAACGGCTGAGTGTTATGATTCCGCTCAGTATGGGGATCGGAGCGGCAAGCGCGGTTCTGGGTTACGGGTTAGCCTACCTGCTGGACGCATCCATAGCGGGCTGTATCATTTGTGCCGCGGGAGGGCTGTTCGTCCTTGCTTTTCTGTTTTCCCCCGGTCAAGGCGTCGTAGTCCGCAAGTGGAGCCGGCCCCGCCCTTCTGATAACCGGAAACCCGCATAAAGCGGGTTTTTATTTTGCGTTCAGGAAGCGGATTTGATAGGGAAAGCTCGGGACGCCCTCCAAAAGTAAGAAAATCCCCGTAAAATCACGATGCATACCGTTTTGTTTAGCGGTAAAATTGTAGTATGCTAATCATACTGGAACGAGAGATATAAAGGGAGGGGCGGAAATGGCTTCACTTGGTTTGGTGCTTGAGGGCGGAGGAATGCGCGGCGTTTATACCGCGGGGGTTCTCGAGTATTTAATGGAGAAGGACTGGTACGTTCCTTACGTAATCGGCGTTTCTGCCGGCGCATGCAATGCGGCATCGTATCTTTCCCGGCAGCCGGGGCGCAATAAGAAAGTCACGATCGGGTTCGTTACCGACCGCAGATATATCAGTTACCGCAATCTGATCCGGGAAAAGAGCATCTTCGGGATGGATTTTATCTTCGACGAGATTCCGAATAACTTGGTTCCTTTCGATTTTCAAACCTTTTACGGAGAAAGTCATGAACTGGTAATCGGAACGACGGATGCGTTAAGCGGAGAAGCGGTCTTTTTCCGGAAAAATGAAGCGCCCGAAATGTCGCTTTCGCTTATCCGGGCTTCAAGCTCGCTGCCGTTCGTCTCTCAGCCCGTGCTGTATCAGGAGAGAACGCTGTTTGACGGCGGCATCACGGCGCCCATTCCGATTCATCAGTCGATGAAAGACGGGAACGAACGCAATATCGTGGTGCTCACCCGCCCGAAGGGCTACCGGAAGAAACCGTTCAAGCAGCAGTGGCTGGCTCAGCGGTTTTATCCGTCCTATCCGGGTCTTGTCCGCGCAATGGTAGAGCGCAGCTTGGTTTACAACCGGACGCTGGATGAAATCGAGCGGCTGGAACGGGACGGCAAAGTCATCGTGATCCGTCCGTCAGCCCCGTTCAAGGTAGGGCGGATGGAGAAGGATGCGTCCAGGCTCGAAGCGCTGCACGATCTGGGCTACAAAGATGCCTCGGAAGCGAAAGAAAAATTGCAGGAGTGGCTGTCTTAGCGGACTAGCCCTGCCCTTTACCTGGACAAACGGGGACCGTATGCTATAATAGACCCAGAAATGCACGACAACCGAATAAGACGCAGGGGTGCTGGAATCGGCCGGCTGAGATTGTATCCCATAAAGATACTGACCCTTACACCTGATCTGGATAATGCCAGCGTAGGAAACCGTACGGATACTATCGACTTTATGTGCGCTCCCGATCAGGGGGCGCTTTTTGGCTTGTCTGCGGATAAAGAAGGAGAGAAGACGATGAAACGGGTCATACGTACAACAGCGCTTGCCGCGGCTTTTGCCGTTGCGCTTGCCGGATGCGGCAAATCAGGGGGAAATGAAGGGGCGCAATCGTCGCCGGAAGCGGCGCAGACGCCTGCAGCGGTTCAGAAAACGGACATCAAAGTCGTTCTGGACTGGTCGCCCAACACGAATCATACCGGCCTTTACGTCGCTAAAGCCAAAGGCTATTTTGCGGAAAAAGGGTTAAATGTAGACATCATCCAGCCGGGAGCGGGAGGCGCGGACGCCATGGTCGCTTCGGGTGCAGCGGACTTCGGCGTAAGCTACCAGGAAGGAATTACGCAGGCCCGTACGCAAAGCGTGCCGATCGTTTCCATTGCGGCGATTATTCAGCACAATACGTCGGGTTTCGCCTCTCCGGCCGCTAAAAATATCAAGAAGCCCAAAGATTTCGAGGGTAAAACATACGGCGGGTGGGGATCTCCGGCCGAGAATGCGATGATCGACTCGCTGATGCAGACCGATAAGGCCGATCCGTCGAAGGTGAAAATCGTCAACATGGGCGACGCGGATTTCTTTACCGCCGTGAAGCGCGATATTGATTTCGCTTGGATTTATTACGGTTGGACAGGCATTGAATCCGAGCTTCGCAAGGAGCCGTTGAATATGGTTTATCTTACCGACTACTCGAAACAGCTCGATTACTATACACCGGTCCTCGCCACCAGCGAGAAAGTGATCAAAGAAAAGCCCGAGCTCGTCAAATCGTTCCTGGAGGCGGCTTCGAAAGGCTACCAGTTCGCGATCGACAAGCCGGAGGAGGCGGCGGGGGTTTTGTCCGAAGCGGTACCGGAGCTGGACAAGAACCTCGTGCTCGCCAGCCAGAAATGGCTGAGCCCGAAATACAAGGACGATGCTCCGCGTTGGGGCGAGCAGAAAAAAGAGGTATGGGAAAATTACGCGAAATGGATGCTCGATCACAAGCTTCTGGAGAAAAGCCTGGAAGCCGATAAGGCCTTTACGAACGAGTTTCTGCCCGCTGCCGGCAAGTGATGTCCGAAGCGGTGAAAATTTTCATCCGGTTTGCCTTATACGTTCATACATGATGCCGTTCTGCCAAGTGCGGCGAGGAGGATTTTCTTATGGCTAATGCACTCGTCAGTATTCAGATTATCCCGAAAACGAAAAACGGGGAAGATGTGATCCCTTATGTGGACCACGCAATCGAAGTGATTCAGCAATCTGGCGTCAAGCACGAGGTTCATCCGCTGGAAACGACGATGGAAGGCGATTTGAACGAACTGCTGGACGTGATCCGGAAAATGAACGAAGCGATGATCGAGTTCGGCAGCCCCAATGTCATCTCGCAAGTGAAGATCTATTTCAATCCCGAGGGCGCATCGATGGACAAGCTGACGGAGAAATATCGTCCATGATCCGTTCCTTATGGAAGAAAGGATGGCCGCCTCTACTGACGGCCATCCTTCTGCTGCTTTTATGGCAGCTTGGCGTCACTTGGGCCGGTACGCCGGCCTGGAGGCTTCCGGCGCCCTTGCAGATTGTGGAGGAAGGCATCCGGCAGGCGCCCCTGCTGAGCAAGCACGTGAGCTTTACGGTCTCCATTACACTGCTTGGCTTTGCAATCGGCTCGGCGCTCGGGCTGCTCATCGCCTGCCTGCTTCATGTGATCCCCGGAATGAAAGCGGCCTTCTATCCGCTGCTGGTCTTGTCCCAGAACGTTCCGACGATCGCGCTGGCGCCGCTCTTGATGATCTGGTTCGGCTTCGGGCTTCTGCCGAAGCTTATTGTCATCACGCTTGTCTGTTTCTTCCCGGTAACGGTAGCGGCGCTCGGAGGGCTGTCAAACCCCGATCCGGGCATGCACCGTTATCTGGAAATGATCGGAGCACGGCGCAGCCAGCTGTTCTGGAAGCTGGAGCTTCCCTACGCGCTGCCGTCCGTCTTCTCGGGGCTCAAAATTTCCGCCACCTACAGCGTCATGGGCGGGGTTATCGCCGAATGGCTCGGTTCCGACAAAGGAATCGGCGTTTTTATGCTGCTGGCCAAGTCTTCTTTCCGCACAGACCGGGTGTTCGTGGCCATCTTCCTTATTGTCGTTCTGAGTCTCCTTCTGTTCGGAGCCATCGTGCTGCTGGAAAAATGGACTGTCCGCTGGAAACCCGATAAACATTAGGAGGAGTGAAGCGATGAAAAAGCTGGAATTAAAAGAGATTTCCAAGTCGTTCTCCACAGGCGGGAGCGATACGAAAATTCTTAACGGGATTAACCTTCATGTAAACGAAGGGGAATTCGTCTCCCTGATCGGTCCTTCCGGCAGCGGGAAAACGACGCTGTTTCACCTCATAGGCGGATTGATCCGGCCTTCGTCGGGACAGATTGTTATGGAGGGCAGCGACGTGACCGGCAGGAAAGGACTCGTCAGCTATATGCCCCAACAGGCGTCTTTGTTTCCTTGGAGGACTGTGGAAGAGAACGTGATCCTGGCCCGGGAAACGGCAGGCCTGCCTAAAGCGGAATCGCTGGAGCTGGCTAGGGAATGGCTGGCTAAAGTGGGTCTGCAAGGCTATGAGAAGGAGCATCCCCACGTCTTGTCCGGGGGAATGCAGCAGCGCGTCTCGTTTCTGCGGGCTCTGCTCAGTCCTCAAGAGCTGATGTGTCTGGACGAGCCGTTCGGTGCGCTGGACGCGTTGACGCGTGAAGAAATGCAGCACTGGCTGCTTAAAATATGGGAACAGAATAAGCGCTCCGTACTCTTCATTACGCATAGTCTGGAAGAGGCTCTGCTGCTTTCGGACCGCATCTATCTGCTGTCGGATAAGCCGACCAGGATCGAAAGAGAGGTCATCGTTCCTTTCGAGCGTCCGCGTGCGCTCACGATTACGGAAGATCCGGCATTTATCTCAATGAAAAGAGAACTGATCAATCTGATGAAGTCCGTAGGAAGCGGAAGCTGAAACATTCAGCTCCACTGCCTGCGGGCTGTCTTATATATCCGTACGCAAGTCACGGAGTAAACGGAAACGGAGGCCGAAAGAGATGAACAAAACGATGAGTGAATCGATCAAGGAACCGATGAATGAAATGAAGAGGGACGAACCCGGAGCCGCCGGTGATCGTAAGGTGCACAGCCCGGAAAAACTTCGCTATATCGATGCTCACATCCATCTGGAACAGTATGGAGAGCAGGAACGTTCCTTGATTTTCCAGGATATTGCGGACGGTATTCCCGTCTCCATGCTGCTAGCCGTGTCCATGAACCTCCCTTCATGTCAGAGAACCCGGGAGCTTTACCGCCGGTATCCCCACATAGTCCGGCCCGCTTACGGATTTCATCCCGAGCAGCCGCTTCCCTCGGAGGATGAGCTTGCGGAGCTGCTGGCCTGGATGGAGCAAACCGTTCACGAAGCCGCGGCTGTAGGGGAAGTCGGTCTGCCTTATTACATGCGGACGGAAGTTGAGCAGGCCGGGCAAGCGTTTTATTTACAGCCTTACATTGACTTGCTGGAGCGCTTTATCGCTTTTGCCGCTAAACACAACAAGCCTGTCGTTCTGCACGCCGTTTACGAAGACGCGGACCTTGTGCTTGACCTGCTTGAACGGCACCAAATAGAACGTGCTCATTTTCACTGGTTTAAGGGTTCAGAAAAAACAGTCGAACGTATGATCGGTTTAGGATATTATATATCTATAACCCCGGATATCTCCTACGAAGAGGAAATCAGGCGGTTGGCGGCCCGCTATCCGCTGGAGCTGATGATGGCCGAAACGGACGGTCCATGGCCGTTCGAAGGAGCGTACGACGGCAGAATGACACATCCCCTGATGGTGGCTGACGTAGTACGACAGATTGCCGGGGTTAAATCGGTCGCGGTAGAAGAAGCGGCTGCGCAAATGTACAGTAACGCGTGCACCTTCTATAGGCTGCAGCCGCAGGCTTCCGGGTGACAGATCATGCAGAAAGCAGGGAGGGGTACATATAAATGGAGCTTGTACGATGCGGTTGGGTCAATCAAGACCCGCTCTACGTGAATTATCACGATCACGAATGGGGTGTTCCGCAGAGGGACGACCGGAAGTTGTTTGAAATGCTGTGTCTCGAAGGCGCTCAGGCGGGTTTGAGCTGGTATACGGTGCTTAAGAAGAGGGAGCATTACTGGAACGTTTACGACGGGTTCGACGCGGAGAAAATTGCGGGCTACGGCGAGGACAAACTGGCCGAGCTGCTTCAGGACCCGGGAATCATCCGTAACCGGCTGAAAGTAAACGCGTTTGTCCGCAATGCGCAGGCGTTTCTGAAGATCAGGGAGAAAACCGGCAGCTTTGCGGACTATATCTGGAGTTTTGTGGATGGGCAGCCCGTACAGAATCATTGGAGTTCGCTGCAAGAAGTACCTGCAAGCACACCTCAATCGGACGCGATGAGCAAAGCGCTAAAAAAAGACGGATTCACTTTCGTGGGTTCGACGATCTGCTACGCGTATATGCAGGCATCGGGACTTGTCAACGATCATTTGACAACCTGCATGTGTCATCCGTCCAACCATAAATAGAAAAGGCTGTTCTTAAGCGGGTAGAATGGATGCCGGGAAAAATCAAGTTAAAAGAGGAATCATTCATAATCGTTCGAGTAGAACAGGATTGGAATATGAGAAGAAAAAAGGGAACCTCTGCAGCCGGGGGTTCCCTTTTGATTAGTAGAGGGGGCGAACCGGGCGGTTTAAGCATACATCAGGATCTTCTCCTGCAGGCTCACACGGATGAATTCGATGCGCTTGCGGATATAAAAATCGAGTGCCGCGCCTTTAAGCTCTTGGGGAGAAACACGGGTGTCTGTATCGTTATCTATAATGGTGACGGAGCCGTCATCAAAAAATTTAAAAGTCAAATCATCCCATTGAGCATTCGTTTCGCCCAGCAGGTCGTTGATCTGCCATGAATGAAGAGTTTCCGTATCATTCAACATTTTCTGAAACCAAAAATCGCGTTCGATGAAGCGAACATTTTTCCACAGACTCATAGCAAAACCCTCCTTGGGACGCATACGATAAGTATGCGAACGAATGTTTGTTTTTAGTATATCAAACGTTTGTTCCCGTGTGAAGTAGTTTTGCCATATTTTTTCTGAAAATGGCAATCATTTTCGTGAAAAATCCGTCATTTTCTATCCGAAAGCGGGAATAATAGGGCAAACGACTGTATGGATTAATTGGAAAATACCCAAACCGCCTCGTAAAAGACGCTTAAAATGGCGAGAACGGAAGCAGTCGGAAGCAAACAAGGTGTTCTGCAAAGCGGAATGATGAACAATAAGGAATTATTTTCAATATAAAACGTCCTGAAAAAAGAACAATTTTCCGTTTTATAGAGCGCTTTCAAAAAGAGTGTTTACAGAATCCATGAACGGAGTTATGATAAAAACATATCTTGTATACAAGTATACCAGAAGGGAAATTAGACATCATGAGAATTGGTATGGTCGGTTTGGGTAAGATGGGTTACAATCTCGTTCAAAATTTGCTCCGTCACGGACATGAGGCAGTCGTATTCGATAAAGATCCCGCTCCGGGAAAGCGGCTCGCCGGACTTGGCGCCGTTCCGTCGGAAAACTTGGAGGAACTGGTAGCGAACCTTCCCGCTCCCAGAACGGTGTGGATGATGGTGCCCGCAGGTAAAATCGTCGACAGCGTGATTGATTCGCTGCTTCCGCTTCTTCAAGCGGGTGACGTGCTTATCGACGGCGGAAACTCCCACTATAAGGAATCGGTGGAGCGTTCCGAAAAACTCGCCGCGCACGGAATTCATTACATGGATGTCGGAACTTCCGGAGGAACGGAAGGAGCCGAACACGGCGGCTGTTTCATGATCGGGGGAAACAAGGAAGCGTTCGATAAAATCGAGCCCCTGTTCCGCGACATGGCCGTCGATAAAGGGTACCTCTATGGAGGCAAAAGCGGTTCGGGCCATTTTCTCAAAATGGTTCACAACGGAATCGAATACGGGATGATGCAGGCGATCGCGGAAGGCTTCGAAGTGCTGGACAAAAGCGGCTTCGACTTCGATTACGAGAAGGTAGCCGAAGTATGGTCGAACGGTTCCGTTATCCGGGGCTGGCTGATGGAGCTGGCCGGACAGGCTTTCTCCAAAGATCCCAAGCTGGAAGGAATCCGCGGCGTTATGCAGAGTTCGGGCGAGGGCAAGTGGACCGTGGAGACCGCGCTGGATCTCGGAGCGAATGCGCCGGTGATCGCGATGTCTTTGTTCATGCGCTACCGTTCGCTTGAAACGGACACGTTCCACGGCAAGGTTGTGGCCGCGCTGCGTAACGAGTTCGGCGGACATGCCGTCGTACGCAGCGGCGATTGATTCGAACGCATACGGACCGCAGGTCAGCTGACCTGAAGCTTGCCCGGCATGGATGCTCCGGCTGAAGATATGCTACAATTGACATGACTTCGGAAGGCGGGAAAAGAAGGCCCTTTGGCCGGCTTTTCAACCGCCGGACAAGGTCAGCGTACCTTTAGCCCATTGGTAAGGAGAGTTGTGCATCATGCGTTATCCGTCTGCGTGGCTCAGAGGCGTTTCTTTGGGAGAGTCCATCGCCAGCGAATTAAGGCTGCAAATTATTAACGGGAGCATCAAGCCCGGTGAAGTGATTTCCGAAAACCGCATAGCATCCGACTTCGGCACAAGCCGTTCGCCTGTCAGGGAAGCCCTGAAAGCGTTGTCCATCGAAGGTCTGATCCGTCTGGAACGAATGGGAGCCGTCGTGCTGGGGCTAAGCCAGACAGATGTGCAGGAGCTGTACGATGTCCGTTTTATTATCGAGAGCTTCGTGCAGGACAGGCTTGCACAGGCAAATCAGGCATCTCTGATCGGTAAACTGAACCAGATTATCGACAGGATGGAGCTGGCGGTCAAGCACGGCGACCCCGAGGATTTCGCCTTTCAGGACATCACGTTTCACGAAACGATTATCGAAGCGGCCCGTCATAAAAGGGTGCTGCACCTGTGGACCAGCATCCGGCAAATCGTCATCACGGTTCTGCTGATTACAACGGATGAAATTTTTTCGCAAGGGGAAGAGAAGCTCCTGGATGTAATCGAGAAGCACCGAGCCATCGTGAGAGGTCTTGAAACTCATGATCCGGCGGTCATCGCGCAAGTGGTCCGCAATTATTTCGCCGATTCACGGCAAACTCTTGAAAACAGTTTACCTTCTTAAAAAACAGGGAAAAATGTAAGCGGCCGGTAAAAGGACGCTTGCACACGAGTAAACTTGTCGACATGTATACAATGCGCCTATGTCGGCGTTAACCGAATGAAAGCGCTATTAGACGATAAAAGTTTTTGAATCACACATCTGGAGGTCAGTCATGAACAGCATTTTCGGACTTAGTCATTCCGTCACTTTATTAGTCTGGACTCTGATTTCGATTGTGTTTTTAGTGGTGTTTATCGCTAAATTCAAATGGAATCCGTTTGTTACGCTCATTATTTCGGCTCTCATGCTCGGCCTCTTGTCCGGGATGAAAGCTCAGGATGTCATTAAGGCGGTCACCGGCGGGTTAGGCGGCACTTTGGGCACGATCGCGATCGTCATCGCGCTGGGCACTATGCTCGGCAAAATGATGGCGGAATCCGGCGGCGCCGAAAAAATCGCGACGACCCTGGTCGACCGGTTCGGTGAAAAACGCGTCCACTGGGCCATGATGGTGGTCGGTTTTATCGTCGGAATTCCCGTATTTTTCGAAGTGGGGCTGATTCTGCTCATTCCGATCGTCTTTACTGTGGCACGCAAAACGAAAATGCCGCTTCTGCAGATCGGGATTCCGATTCTGGCCGGTCTTTCGACGGTGCACGGCCTGGTTCCGCCCCATCCCGCGCCGATGATCGCCATCGATGCGTACAAGGCGGATTTGGGCAAAACAATTCTCTACTCGCTGCTGATCGGACTGCCGACAGCGATTATTGCCGGACCGCTGTTCGGTAAATTTATCGGGAAACGGATTCAGGCCGAACCGCCGGCTAAGTTGGCCGAACAGTTTGCCGTAAACGAAAACCGGAATCTGCCCGGCTTCGGTATTACGCTGTTTACGATCCTCCTGCCGGTTATTCTCATGCTGATCGGTTCCGTTGCCAACATTGTCGATCCGAAAAGCACGAGCAGCCTGACTGTTTTCTGCGAATTCATCGGGCATGAAATTATCGCCCTGCTGATCGCCGTCGTGTTTTCTTTCTTCTCGCTCGGCTTTGCCCGCGGCTTCAAAAAAGAAGACATTTCACGCTTCACGAGCGAATGTCTGGCGCCTACGGCGACGATTATCCTCATTATCGGCGGTGGCGGCGCGTTCAAGCAGGTTCTGATCAGCAGCGGCGTGGGGGCCGCAATCGCCGAATTCGCCACGCAGGCGAACGTTAACGTGATCCTGTTCGCGTGGCTCGTGGCGGCGCTGATCCGGGTTGCCACCGGCTCCGCGACGGTAGCGATGACGACCGCGGCCGGCATTGTAGCGCCGGTGCTCGCGCAAACGCCGGGCGCTAACCTGGAGCTTGTCGTGCTTGCGACTGGCGCCGGCTCCATCGTCCTGTCCCACGTCAACGACGCCGGGTTCTGGATGGTGAAAGAGTTTTTCAACCTGTCCGTTCCCCAGACCCTGAAATCATGGACGGTCATGGAAACCCTGCTGTCCGTTATCGGACTGGCTTTAATTATGATGCTTAGCGTGATTATCTAAGAAACGTTCCACAGACAGCCCGGACACACGTCCGGGCCGTCAGTCTTAACAGAGAAAGAAGGAGTAGGAAATGAACAGCATGACCCGCTATATGATCGGAGTCGATATCGGAACAACGAGCACTAAAGCGGTGCTTTTCGAAGAAAACGGAAAGGTCGTCGCCAAAGCGGGCGGCGGCTATCCTTTATATACCCCGACCTCGTCTACAGCCGAGCAGGACCCGGATGAGATCTTCCAGGCCGTTCTGAAATCGGTGAGAGGCGTCATGGACCGAGCCCGGGTACTGCCTGGCGAGGTTCTTTTCGTTTCTTTCAGCTCCGCCATGCACAGTGTGCTTCCGGTAGACAGGGAAGGAAAACCGCTCATGCGCTGCATGACATGGGCGGATAACCGGAGCGCGGAGTGGTCGGAGCGGCTCAAAAAAGACCTGGGCGGCCACGAGCTTTACCTGCGCACGGGTACGCCGGTCCATCCGATGTCTCCGCTGACTAAGCTGATGTGGCTCCGCCACGATCATCCCGAGATTTTCGGCAAAACGGCCAAATTCATTTCGATCAAAGAATATGTATTTGCCAAGCTGTTCGGGACGTATCTCGTCGATCACTCGGTCGCTTCGTCCACGGGCCTTTTCAACCTGCAGGCGCTGGACTGGGACGCACAGGCGCTCGAGCTTGCCGGGATCACTCCCGACAGGCTGTCCAGGCCCGTACCGACGACACACGTCGTCGAAGGCTTGAGCGCGTCTTACGCGGCCGAGATGGGGCTTGCGCCGTCTACGCCGTTTGTCGTCGGAGCGAGCGACGGCGTCTTGTCCAACCTCGGCGTAAACGCGATTGAGCCCGGAGTCGTCGCCGCGACGATCGGAACCAGCGGAGCCATCCGCACGGTCGTGGACCGGCCCGTAACCGATCCGAAAGGGCGCATATTCTGCTATGCGCTGACGGAGTCGTACTGGGTGATCGGGGGGCCGGTCAACAACGGGGGAATGCTTTTCCGCTGGGTGCGCGACGAGCTAGCCGCCTCGGAAGTGGAGGCCGCCAAGCGGCTCGGCATCGACTCCTACGATCTGCTGACGCAGATCGCCAGGCAGGTTCGTCCCGGGTCCGACGGGCTCCTTTTCCATCCCTACTTAAGCGGGGAGAGGGCCCCCCTGTGGAATCCGGACGCACGGGGGTCTTTCTTCGGCCTGACCCTGCACCACAAGAAGGAGCATATGATCCGTGCGGTGCTGGAGGGGGTCATTTTCAACCTGTACACGGTGCTGCTGGCCATGGAAGAGAAAATCGGACGCCCGGCGAGAATACACGCCACCGGCGGCTTTGCGCGTTCGGCTCTCTGGAGGCAGATGATGGCCGACATTTTCGATCAGGAGGTCATCATTCCCGAAAGCATCGAGAGCTCCTGCCTGGGTGCGGCCGTGCTGGGCTTGTATGCGACAGGCCGCGCGGATTCACTCGGTGTCGTTTCCGGAATGATCGGAGCAACGCATAAGCATGAGCCGGATAAGGCCAATGCCCGTATTTACCACAAGCTGCTCCCGATCTTCATCGGCCTGTCACGCAAGCTGGAAGATGAATATTCGGCGATCGCCGCCTTCCAGCAGGAAGTTTTTAAGGATAAAAACGAACCCAGCAATTAGATGGTGAAAATCTTTATAAAAGTAAAGCATAACGGAAAATTCCGTTATGCTTTTTTGGTTTAAATAAATGTTATTTTGATGTTTGATAAATAATATTAATCAATAGAATTAAAAAAGTGTTCACCTCTTCTTCAAATAAGCTTGAAGACGCTTCCTTTTCATGTAAGAATGGAATAGATTCAACCTTATAGATGTGGAGGAGAAGGAGAAGCATGTCAAAACTTAAAATCGGCGTTATTGGTGCCGGCTCGATTTCCGAACTGCATTTCGGCGCGTACGCCAAAAATGCGCAAGTTGAAATTCATGCCGTTTGCGATTTGAACGAAGAGCGGGCCAAAGAGAAAGCTAAACAATACGGTGCTGTGAAAACGTTTACCGATTACAAACAACTTCTGGCCGATCCCGAAATCGATGCCGTCAGCATCTGCACCTGGAACAATACGCACGCGGAGATCAGCAAAGCGGCCGTAGAAGCAGGCAAGCACGTGCTCGTCGAGAAACCGCTGTGCAAAACCGTGGAAGAAGCGCACGCCGTGCAGGAAGCCGTCCGCAAGTCCGGGAAAGTGCTGCAGGTCGGTTTCGTACGCCGTTTCGGTACGAATACGAATGTTGCGAAACGCTTTATCGATTCCGGCGAACTCGGTTCCATTTACTACGCCAAAGCTACCGTGCTGAGACGCCTGGGCAATCCCGGCGGATGGTTTTCGGACGTAGAGCGTTCCGGCGGCGGCCCGGTTATCGACATCGGCGTTCATGTGATCGACCTATGCTGGTACCTGATGGGCAAACCGAAGGTAAAATCCGTTTCCGCCGTTACATATGACAAATTAGGCAACCGTTCACATATCGAGAATTTGAATTTCTATAAAGCTGCGGATTACGATGCGGCAAAAAATACAGTCGAAGACATGGCATCCGCCCTGATCCGTTTCGAAAACGGCGCGGCGCTGTCCGTTGAAGCGAGCTTCACGCTGCATGCGAAGAAAGACGAGATTTCCGTCAAGCTGTTCGGAGACCAGGGCGGGGCCGAGATCGAGCCGGAACTGATGCTCGTAACCGAGAAGCACAATACCATTCTGAATGCGACGCCTCAGATCGATCATCTGACGTTCGACTTCGAAGCGGGTTTCCGCCGTGAAATCGAGCACTTCGTGGACTGCTGCCTGGGCAAGCATGAAACGATTTCGCCTGTGGAAGACGGTCTGGAATTGATGAAAATCCTTTGCGGAATCTATGAATCCAGCGCAGCCGGCAAAGAAATTCAAGTGAATTAATTTATAGTTGAGGGGAGAACTCCAATATCATGAGTATCCGCGTTCCGAACCCGATCGGGGTTATCGTAGACAGCTTCGGGCTTCCCGTCCGCGAAGGCCTTCAGAAAGCGAAGGAAGTCGGCGCCGACGGCGTGCAGATTTATGCCGTTAAGGGCGAGATGTACCCGGACAACCTGACTGCCGCGCAGCGCAAGGAGCTTAAAGCTTACATCGATTCGCTCGGACTGCAGGTCTCGGCACTCGTAGGCGACTTCGGGGGACACGGCTTCCAAGTCCGGGCCGAGAACAAAGAAAAAATCGAGAAATCGAAGCGCGTCCTGGACCTGGCTCTGGAGCTCGGCACCAATATCGTGACGACTCATATCGGGATCGTTCCGTCCGAGAAGGACGACGTTTACGAAGCGATGCAGGAAGCGTGCGAAGAGCTGGGCCAATACGCCAAAAGCGTGGACGCTTACTTCGCGATCGAAACCGGTCCTGAGCCGGCCGCTCACCTCAAGAGCTTCCTGGATACTCTCAGCACGAACGGAGTATCCGTCAACTTCGATCCGGCCAACATGATTATGGTGACGGGCGACGATCCGGTCCAGGGCGTCTATACGCTGAAAGACTATATCGTTCATACGCACGTAAAAGACGGCCTGCGCCACAAAGAATTCGATCCCCGCATTCTGTACGGCGCGGTCGGTTTCGAGCCGATGGCGCACGAGCGCATTGCCGATATGCTCCGCGAGGGCGAACTGTTCGAAGAGCTGCCGCTTGGAGAAGGCAAGGTCGACTTCGACCGCTACTTCCAGGCGCTTCAAGAAATCGGTTATCAGGGCTACCTGACGATTGAGCGCGAAGTGGGCGACGATCCTGCGGAAGATATCCGCAAGGCGGTCGAATTTATCAAGGCTTATCGTTAAAACGGCAAGACGCCAATAAAAAAACCTTTCCGGCCGGTTATCCGGCGGAAAGGTTTTTCGTTCCTGTTCGTCGTTCTTAGAACGCCGGCAGGACGGAGCCTTGGTATTTATCTTCGATGAATTTCTTCACTTCAGGCGTTTGCAGAGCTTTGATCAGCTTCTGAACCGCTTCGGATTTCGCATTGTCTTCGCGAGCCGCGATAATGTTGGCATAAGGGGAATTTTTATCTTCTACGAAGAGAGCGTCTTTGGCAGGTACCAGCTTCGCTTCAAGCGCGTAGTTCGTATTGATCAGGGCAAGATCGACTTCGTCCAGAACACGCGGCAGCATAGCCGCTTCGAGTTCTTTGATTTTGAAGTTTTTCTTGTTTTCTACGATATCTTTCACGGTTCCGGCAATGCCGACGCCTTCTTTCAGCTTGATCAGGCCGTTCTTCTCCAGAAGAATCAGAGCGCGTGCGCCGTTGGAAGGATCGTTCGGGATGGCGATCGTTGCGCCGTCTTTCAGTTCGCCGAGCGCTTTCACTTTACGGGAATAGCCGCCGAACGGTTCGATATGAACGTTGCCAACGCTGACAAGTTTAGAGCCTTTGCTTTTATTGAACTCTTCCAAGTAAGGAAGGTGCTGGAAGAAATTGGCGTCCAGCTGTTTCTCGTTAAGCTGCGTGTTCGGCAGAACGTAGTCCGTAAACACTTTAATGTCCAGGTTAACGCCTTCCGCTTTCAGTTTGTCTTTAACGAACTCCAGAATCTCGGCTTGCGGTACGGCAGTCGCGCCGATTTTCAAGGTAACGGCGGCTTTCTCGCCGGTACCTGCGCCGGAAGCCGGTGTAGCCGTAGCCGAAGGTTCGGCTTTTTGTTTGCCGCAGGCTGCAAGAGCCGTCATTGCGACGATCAGAAACAAGACGATCAGTGAACGTTTTTTCATAAAGGTTTCCTCCTTGGATTCGGTTATCTATCACATCATTTGCGCGTGAAATAGAGAACGAAACGGTCTCCGATCATCTGCAAAATTTGCACGAGAATAAGCAAAATAACGACGGTCGCAATCATGACTTCCGTCTGGAAACGCTGGTACCCGTAGCGGATAGCCAGGTCACCGAGGCCGCCGCCGCCGACCATACCGGACATGGCCGTGTAGGATACGAGCGTAACGGTGGTGATCGTAATGCCGGCGATAAGGCCGGGAAGAGCTTCCGGCAGCAGAACGCGGCGGACGATCTGGAATCTGCCCGCGCCCATGGACTGGGCGGCTTCGATAATGCCGCGGTCCACCTCGCGCAAAGCCGTCTCGACGAGACGCGCGAAGAAAGGCGCGGCCGCGATGACAAGCGGCGGAATCGTTCCCTTGACGCCGATGGAAGTGCCGACGAGAAGCTTCGTCAGCGGAATCGCGGCGATCATCAGAATGATGAAAGGGAAGGAACGCAGCACGTTGACGATAAACGAGATGACGATGTTGAACGTGCGGTTTTCCAGCAGACTTCCTTTCGAAGTCAGATAGAGCAGCACGCCGATCGGCAGCCCGATTACGAATGTGAACAGGGCCGAAAGGCCGAGCATCATCATCGTGTCGTTCGTGGCGGTTCCGATTTCGCTCCAATCGATTTTAGACCAATCCATTCGAATACACCTCCACATCCAGACCGTGCTCGCGCAGGAGACGGATCGTATTCTCCGCCGCATCCCGCGGGCCCTGCAGTCGAACGACGAGCTGTCCGTAAGGCGTGTTTTTCATCCGGGAAATGGTTCCCTGCAGGATGGAGAACGTCACGCCTGTCTGCTGAACCGTTCTGGATAAAATCGGCTCGTACGTAGTTTCACCGAGAAAGGTGATTTTCAGCACCGTGCCGTCCTGGGAGGGAACTCCCGAAGTGTCCGGCTTGTCGATCTCAACCGAATCCGCAACCTGTTCGATGAACTGCCGGGTTACGTCGTGCCGCGGCTTCAGGAATACTTCCGCCACTGGCCCGTGCTCCACGATCTGGCCCTCATGAATGACGGCGACGCGGTCGCAGATGGAGCGGATGACCTGCATTTCGTGCGTAATGAGCACGATGGTGATCTTCAGCTTGCGGTTGATGTCCAGCAGCAGATTGAGAATGGAATTCGTCGTCTGCGGGTCGAGTGCGGAAGTCGCTTCGTCGCACAGCAGGACGTGCGGATTCGTCGCAAGTGCGCGCGCGATGCCGACACGCTGCTTCTGGCCCCCGGACAACTGGGCCGGGTACTTCTTGCCGTGCTCGGTCAGTCCGACCAGGGCAAGGAGCTCGGCGACGCGGCGCCGTGCTTCCGATTTGGCCGTACCGGCCAGGCGAAGCGGGAACGCGATGTTCTCTTCCACCGTAGCGGAGGAGAGGAGATTGAAATGCTGAAAGATCATGCCGATCCGGCGGCGCTGATCTTGAAGCTTCTTGGTACTGAGAGCCGTTAGGTCAACGCCGTCCACGACGACGCTGCCCTCGGTCGGGCGCTCCAGGAGATTGATCGTCCGGAGCAGGGTGCTTTTGCCGGCGCCTGAATGGCCGATAATGCCGTATATCTCGCCTTTATCAATCGTGAGATTAATTTCTTGCAGCGCGTGTGTTATGCGGGATCCGCTGCCGTATTGCTTGCGCAGCTTCCTGATTTCGATCAATTGCTTCACCTTCTTTGCTTGAAAATAAGAAAAAAGCCCATTTTGTAAAGACAAAAAGGGCTTTTCCGGTATCGAAAACGACCTTCTCATCTGCCAGAATCCGCCTGGATCCTGAAGGAATTGGCACCATTGTCATCGCGCATATTGCTGCGATCGGTTGCCGGGCTTCGCAGGGCCTTGTCCCTCCGCCACTCTTGATAAGAATCGGTATAGTATGAGGTTGTCTTAAATTAGACGATAAAATGACAATTCCGAGTATAACCTAAGGATTTTTTGAAGTCAACGGTTATTTTACCCTTGGTAAATATAAACAAGTAGGAGATGTGCAGCATGGCTTTCATCCAATGTGATTTTTATTCCGAAGTACTCGGCATGTCAACTTCTATCCAAGTGATTCTGCCTCAGCAGACGACCAGTCAAATCGGGTTGGAAGGCAGTGCGGCGGGCCGCAGGCACCCGACCTTGTATCTGCTGCACGGATTGTCGGACGACGATTCGATCTGGATGCGGAGAACGGCTATCGAGCGGTATGCCGCTCCTCTCGGGCTGGCCGTCGTGATGCCGAATGCGGCGCGCAGCTTCTATACGGATATGGAGAACGGGTACGATTATTGGACGTTCCTGTCCGAAGAGCTCCCGCAGGTTTGCCGTTCCTTCTTTCCGCTGTCGGACCGCCGGGAGGACAATTTCGTGGCCGGTCTGTCGATGGGAGGCTACGGAGCTTTCAAATGGGCGCTGAAAAAGCCGGATCAGTTCGCGGCCGCCGCCAGTTTATCGGGTGTCACGCAGGTGAAAGAAATTGAAAAACGGTTCCCCAAAGATTTCCGGCTCGTGTTCGGAAACAACCCGGAGCTGCTGGGAGCAGGCGATCTGTTTGCGCTGGCCCGTCATGCGGCGGAGAAGAAGACGGAGCTGCCGGCTCTTTACCAGTGCTGCGGGACGGATGATTTTCTATACGAGGAGAATACCGCCTTCCGCGATTATGTGCAAAGTCTGAATATTCCCCTCCTATATGAAGAGGAAGAGGGGAGAGTCCACGACTGGAGCTATTGGGATCAGCAGATCAGCCGGGTTCTGGACTGGCTTCCGCTCAAACGTCAGACCGAGTAGAACGCCTTGCCGTTACACGGGCTGCGTGCCGCAACCGAAAAAAGCTTCCCCGCCGTATGGCTGGGGAAGCTTTTTGTTTCGCGCCGGGTTTCG
Organism: Paenibacillus sp. JNUCC 35; assembly: GCF_058269095.1. NCBI lineage: Bacteria > Bacillati > Bacillota > Bacilli > Caryophanales > Paenibacillaceae > Paenibacillus > Paenibacillus sp. JNUCC 35. Next base: position 2,398,623 of record NZ_CM177771.1, read on the forward strand.
CGCCGGACGCTTATGCTTCGAGTTCAATCTCGAACGTTTTGATTTCATAAGGCTGGAGCACGAAAGAAATCGTTCCATCATGGACGACAGGCCCTTCGGGCTTCTCCATCAAGTTCGTTTCCCGCCAGGAAACGATGCGGAAATCGCTCGTCAACTGAAGCGCGTTGCGGCTTCCGGAGTAATCGTGAACACGCACGATGACTTTGCCGGAATCCTCGGCTTTTTTGACGGCGGAGATCATGGCGGTGTCTCCCGACAAAGTGAACATCGAACGGGACGGAACTTCCGCGGTTCCCACCGAAGCCCGGAGCGGGCTGTTCAGCATCCAGGCCTGCTTGACGGTCTGGCCCTGCAGCCAATCTCCCCGGTGGGGCAGCAGGGAATAGGTGAAGGCATGATGCCCCTGGTCCGCTTGGGTATCCGGATGGGTCGCGCATTTGATCAAGGTGAGGCGCATCACGTTCCCCTTGATGTCGTATCCGTACTTGCAGTCGTTGAGCAGGCTGACGCCGTAGCCCCGGTCCGAAAGATCGGCCCACTGGTGCCCGACGGTCTCGAACCGCGCCCAATCCCAGCTCGTGTTCCAGTGATTCGGACGCTTCACGTTGCCGAACTGGATGTCGAAGGTCGCTTCCGTTGTACGGATATCGACGGGGAAGGCCGCTTTCAGCAGCTGCTTCTGTTCATGCCAGTCGGCTTCCGTCACGAAATCAATGCGCGGGTGGCTGCCGTACACCACCAGATCTTGGCTGATCGACGAATTCCGGTACACCCAGTTGAAGCGGATCACGGCACGAAGCGGCCCTTCCTCGACCAGTTCGGCGCCCTTGAAATCCCGGATTTCCTGCATGTTTTCCTGATAAAAGAGGTCGATATCCCACGCCTCGTGAGCGAGCGGCTTATCCTCGAAAAGCTGGAGCACGTTACCCTTTGCGCCCGGCGCCAATACTTCACGCCGCTGCTCTTTATCGTAGATGCGGGTCAATTGACCCTGCGCGTTCCATTCCAGCACATAAAACGGCGTCTCAATCCCGCTGTGATTCCACGCGAAAGGACTCGGTGATTCCGCTTGCCCGGAATCCGCTGCGAACTTGACGGTGGTGTAGCCCATCGGCGGAATGTTTTTCACTTCTACGGTCCACACCTCTTCGTGAAGCTGCGCCTGAAGCACGCTGCCCTGCAGGTCGAGCCATTGCCCGGATTTTCCCTGCTGCGGCGCCGCAATCGTCACGAGCTCCGTTACCGCCCAGGGAGACGAATTCCAGACGGTGTAGGCAGAAGCGCCGGAAGGGTCCTTGCCTGCAGCGATCGCTTCAACCGCCTGCGTGTCGACGGCGCGGCCGATTGCTTCCGCTTCTTCATACTCGATAACGCTGTCCTTGTACACTTCACGGATGGAAGAACCGGGAATGATGTCGTGGAACTGGTTGCGGAGAATGATTTTCCAGCCTTCGGTCAGTTCCTTGCCTTTGTACAGGCTCCAATCGTTATGCAGAACGCTCTGCATGGCATTCAGCCATTCCGCTTCGCGGTAGGCGAGCTCCAGCTTGCGGTTCATCCGTTTGTTGTAAGCTTGGCTTGTGTAAGTGCCTCGGTGATACTCCAGGTACAGTTCCCCATCCCACGTGTGCACGTATGCATCGGTGTCCGCCGCTGTTTCCTGCAGCCTTTCAAAGTAGGCGTCGGCGCGTCCCGTTTCCACGTTAGGCAGGCCCGGCAGGCTGTTCAGTCTCCGGCGCATCTCCAGCATGTCGCGGTTGACACCGCCGCCTCCGTCCCCGTAACCGTAAGAGAGCAGAAGTTCCTGGTTCATTTCCTTATCGCGGTAGCCGTCCCAGATTCCTTTCACGGTTTTCGGGATAATCTGACCGTTGTACGTGTAGAACCAGGAGTCGGGCCCGGACCACGGCTCCGGCGTCGTAATGAAGTGAGTGAGCACCTCGGAACCGTCGATCCCGCGCCAATGGAACGTGTCGAACGGCATCCGGTTGTACTGGTTCCAGCTGATTTTCGTCGTCATAAACGTATGAATGCCGGATTTCTTCAAAATTTGCGGCAGGGACCAGCTGTAGCCGAAAACGTCCGGAAGCCACAAGTATTTGCATTCCGTGCCGAACTCGTTCGCGAGGAAGCGGGTGCCGATCAAAAGCTGCCGGACCAGCGACTCGCCGGAAGTGAGGTTGCAGTCGGCTTCCAGCCACATGCCGCCGCCCGCTTCCCAGCGGCCTTCCGCCGCACGCTCCTTGATCGCTTCGTACAGCTCGGGGTAATCCTGCTTGACGTACTCGTACAGCTGAGGCTGGGTCTGCAGGAAGGTGTAGTCCGGGAACATCTCCATGAGCCGCATCACGGTGGAGAAAGAACGGGCGCATTTCTCCCGGGTATGCTTAAGCCGCCACAGCCAGGCCACGTCGATGTGCGTATGGCCGACACAGGTGACGGTCACATCGGATCTTTTGTCCATCCGCTCGATCCGTGTATTCAGTTCGGTTCTCGCGGCATTTACCGACACGTAAAAATCTTCGGAACCGGGCTCAGTCCAGTCCATGAGCTTGAACGACTGATTCAGGGCATGAAGCAGCGCCGTCCTCTCGGGAGCGTTGGCATCCAGAATGCGGACGGTATCGAGTGCCGCCTGCGCGGTGAAATACAGGTCGTCCGCGGCCTCGTCCAGCCAGCAGAATTCGGCCTGCCGGATGGTGTGCGTCTGATCCTGGGGCTGTCCGCCTCCTTCCAGTCCGGACCACAGGCGGAACAGGAGCTGACGGGAGGTACCCGCCGCATCGGCCGGGAGGAACACTTCCTTGTGATTGGAATCGACGCCCTGATACGGCTTGCCGTTCCAGTAAAACAAGGACTCGAACCCGGAGTTGTTGCCGCCGCCCGTATCGCCGAAATCGAAGCGGCCGAGAATGCGTTTGCCGGACCAGTCTTGCGGGATATGTATTTCAGCGGACAGCCACAAATAAAGATCGCGGCCCGTCCACGTATTTCCGACGTTCATCGTCTTCCAGTCCTCAGCGGGAGCGGGAAGGCTCGGATTGATTTCTTTGCGTTTGTCTTCAAGGGAAAGAAAAGACGGAATGGGATGCTTATCCCGGTAGCGAAGCTCGGATAGTTCACGGATACGCGATTGCAATTTGTGTTCGGTGAGGAACATGTCGAAGAAACCCCCTGTTGGAACCTGATTGTAGGGAGCGAGCAAAGGAGGGAAATCCTGTTTGATTGAACTGCGGGTGATTATAGGGTAGCTCTATTATAGTCCGCGGAGAGAGGGGAATGCAATTGCCTAATTTCCCCCATCGGTGATAAGCTTATACGCGAATTGACCGAAAGTGACGGTGCTGACCACATGCCGAGCTTAAAAACGTTTTACCGGATTCACCTGAAAAAACGAATGTTTAACAAAATTCTTCTTTTTTACTCGATTGTCATGGTGCTGCTGTTTCTGGGCGTGTCCATCCTGGCTTATCAGTATTATGAGCAGCGCAGCATGCGGGAGCAGACGGACCGTGTCCTTAAAGATCTGGATATTGTAAGCGTTAACTTGAATCAGCTGTACGAACGGATGTATTCGGCCATCCAGCAGCTGTACACGGACGCGGCGGTTAACGAGGATTTGACTTATTTTTTATCGCACGAGTATGAGGATTATTTGAAAAGGCGGCTGAACCGGTACATCCAGAGCAGCGGAACGGAACCCAAAAACTTCGACAGCCAGCTCCGGTCGTTTCTCAAAGACGAGCCTTCCATCGCGAATATTCTTTTGTACAGCAAAGGAGAGCGCTTTTTTTATTTCATGAATCCCGGCAGCCAGCGGTTTTATTATCCGTCGGAGATTCCGCAGGACAGCTCCGGCTGGTTCGATTCCACCGTCAATCATCAGTGGCAGCTGACAGATAAACGATCCGTCCTGTGGGAGGCGCGGAAAGATAGCGGACCGGTCTACTCGTACACCCATATTTTAAAAGATACCGTCTCGCTTCAAAAATACGGGGCCATTGTTTTCGATCTGAATACGGATGCGATCAAGCGCCTGGTAGAAAGCAAGCTGAAGGACCGAGGGGCTAAAATGCTGCTGATGACTTCCGGCGGGCAGGTCATTTACGATTCCGAGAATCGTTATCAGGGGCAGATCTATCCGTACTGGCAGCAGCTTCAGGAGCAGAAAGACTGGGTGGAGCTCGAAGAGCCGTCCAAGGTGAACGTGCTGACCGTCGGGAATACGGGAATGACGATTGCGGGGATTATCCCGAAATCCCGGATCGAGCAGGGCATGCACACAATCCGGCTGAGCCTGATCGGGATTACCGCCCTTTGCATTGCGGTGAGTTTTATGTTTACGTTTACGATCATCCGGCAGTATTCCAAAAAGATCCGCAAAATCGTGACGCACATCCGGCGTCTTCAGGAAGGCGATTTGAGCGCACGCATCGTGCTGACCGGCGAGGATGAGCTGCAGGATATTTCGCAAAATTTCAATTACATGTGCGACCGGCTCGAAACGTACATCGACCAGGTGTACCGCTCGGAGATCAAGCAGAAGAATGCCGAACTCGTGGCGATGCAGGCGCAGATCAACCCTCACTTTCTGTACAACACGCTGGAAAGCATCCGCATGAAGGCCATCACGTCCGGGGCGCGAGATGTCGGCCAAATGATCTATATTCTGGCCGCCCTGTTCCGGGACATGATCCGCAAGCAGACGAATGTGACCCTGGCGGAAGAAATGGAGATGAACGGCATGTACCTGAAGCTTTTCCAGTACCGCTTTGAGAACAGGCTTGAAGTCGAGACGTATCTGGATAAAAACGCGGCCAACTGCCAGGTGGTCAAACTGCTCATTCAGCCGGTCGTCGAAAACTACCTCGTGCACGGGTTCCGGCCCGAATCGGATTCGAACCGGATCGCGGTAACTGTCGTGCGCGAAGAGGAGAACATCGTCGTCCGTGTGGCGGACAACGGAAAAGGAATGCCGCCGGAGAAGCTGGACGAAATCCGCAAGCGATTGGCGAGGAAGCCGGATTCCGATGCGCTTGGCGGCGGTTCGCTGGGCCTTCTCAACGTGAACGAGCGAATCCGGTCCCATTACGGAAGCGATTACGGCCTCACGGTAAACAGCGGCCCGGATCACGGCTGCGAAGTGACGTTGAAACTTCCGGCGATACAGGGGGAGATGCTGCCATGAGAAAACTATTTTTTGCCGATGACGAGCCGCTTATCGTCCAAGGGCTGTACAACCTGCTGCCCTGGGAGCAGTTCGACTTGCAAATCGCAGGCTCCGCCCGGAACGGTCTGGAGGCGCTGGAGAAGCTGAAGGAAGAGCCGGTGGACCTGCTCATCACGGATATTATGATGCCGGAAATGACCGGTCTGGAGCTGCTGCGCCGGGTCAAACTGCTGAATCCGCGGACCAAGTTCATAATTTTGAGCGGCTACGACGAATTCAAATATGTAAAGGAAGGCATTTTGCTGGGCATTGAAAATTACCTGCTCAAGCCCATCAATATCGACGAACTGGAAGCGACGATCAAGCACATTTTGCGGGACTGGGAACGGGAAGAAATCAGCCGCTTCCGCCTGGACGAAGACTGGAAAATATTGCGCAACAATATTTTGCACCGCTGGACGAACGGGACCATCGACAGCAAGGAGTTCAGGGAGCGCGCGAGAATGCTCGGCATTCCCATCGACCACGAGGTCTATCGCTCGGCAGCGCTGCGGATCGTGACGGAAAACGAGCCTGCCTTCCAGTTTTACCGTCTTCCCGGCCTGGCCGAGGAGTGTGAACGGATCGGCACGGAAGAGCTGCCGGAAAACTGCGAAGTGATCGCCTTTCCGGGGGACGGCGATGAAATTACGCTCCTGTTCGCTTTAAGCGGGAACGAAGTAAAGGTGCTTCCGGCCTTGCGGAGAATGTCGGAGTGGATCGCCGGCTTCACCGGGTTTCGGGTCTGGTGCGCGGCGGGTCATCCCGAAGAGCTGTACCAGGGCTATCCGGCAAGCGCCCGCGCCGTGCAAGCGTGGTATCAGGCACACTTGATGACCGAGCAGCCCGGTGTGATCGTCGACGACTTGGCGGCTTACGCCTTCCGGGAAGAAGACCGTCCGGCTCTCCAGGAGCCCGCGATGGACCGGTTCGTCAAGCTGCTGGCGGAGGGGAGACGGGATGAGATCGACGAGTTCGCGGACCTATTTTTTGTCCGGGGCGACAGCGCTCATCCCGTACCTAGGCAGCCTTACTTCAATGCGGCCATCCAGCTTATGCTGGCGGTCAAGGAGATGGAGAAGCAGCCGGATTACAGCGAAGTTTTCGCGGCACTCTTCCGGATTCAGACGCGAAGCGGGCTTGCCTCGCAGGTCAAACGGGTGGCAGCCGGGATGCTCGACAGCCAGTCCGATGCGGCCCGCGAATACAGCCCTCATGTAGCGGCGATGCTGGAGCAGGTGAAAGAGCACTACTCCCGGGAGCTGTCGCTGAAGACGCTCAGCCAAAAGCTGCACATGCACCCGAATTATCTCGGGCAATTGTTCCAGCAGGAGATGGGAACCAGCTTTTCGGATTATGTGAACCAGTACCGGGTGGAGCGGGCTACGCACCTTCTTCTCCATACGGACCGGAAGACGGCCGAAATCGCCCAGGAGGTCGGCTATTGGGACTCGTCGTACTTTTACAGGACATTTAAGAAATACGCCGGCGTATCGCCGACGGAGCTCCGTTCCATGTACACTAAAAGGTGAAAAAAGGAAAAAGCATGCGTGTGCATTTGCACCTGCGTGCTTTTTTTATGATATCGCTAAAGATTTCTTTAATTTCTCCATCTTGGATTAGATTTTTCAACTATACGGGGGAGGCGGTCAGCGGGGATAATGAAAACGGGAGCGAGACGGAAAGTCCCGCGTGAGTTGCCGTTGTTGATTATAGGGGATTAACAACCGTAGAAGACAACCTAAGAAAAGGCAAAGGAGGGAAAAGCGCCGTGCCTGGCATCGTGAAAAGTTTAGTGAGAAACCGGGCGTTTCTCTTGTTGGTGCTGCCGGGAGCGATCTGGTTTATCATTTTTGCCTACCTGCCCATGTTTGGTACGATCGTGGCGTTTAAAGACTTTCGTATTCATCCGGACGGCTTTTTTGCAAGCGTTTTTAACAGCGAATGGGTAGGTCTGAAAAACTTCGAGTTTCTGTTCTCCACCAATGACGCGTTTATCATCACACGCAATACGATTTTGTACAATCTGGCTTTGATTTTTCTGGGGTTGGTCTGTGCGGTCGGGTTCGCGATCGTCATGAACGAGCTGCTGAACAAACGGCTGACCAAAGTGTATCAGACGGCCATGTTTATGCCTTATTTCCTGTCCTGGGTTATTATCAGTTACTTCGTGCTGATTTTTCTCAATATGGAAAAGGGTGTGTTCAACCAGCTTCTCGCGTATTTCGGAGCCGATCCGGTCAACTGGTACAGCGAGCCGAAATATTGGCCGTACATCCTGATCTTTATGGGCATCTGGAAAAACATCGGCTACGGCAGCGTCGTCTATCTCGCCGCCATTGCGGGAATCGACCGTTCGTATTACGAAGCCGCAATGATCGACGGAGCCAGCAAATGGCAGCAAATCAAGTACATAACGCTTCCGCAGCTCAAACCGCTGATGATTATTTTGACCGTGCTGGCGCTTGGCGGCATTTTCCGCTCGGACTTCGGCTTATTCTTCCAGGTGACCAAAAACTCGGGTGCTTTGTATCCGGTTACAGACGTGATCGACACGTTCGTTTACCGCGGACTGACGGTTATGGGCGATACGGGAATGAGTACGGCTACCGGACTTTACCAGTCGGTTGTGGGCCTGATTCTGGTCCTGACGGCCAATTATGCGGTGCGGAAGATTGAAAAAGAATATGCCGTTTTTTAAACGTAAAAGCAGCAAGGATCCGGCTAGGGGGTGCCAGCAATGTCAGACTTGAGCGGATCGGTTAAGGCAGGAACGACGGCGCAAACCCGGAAGGGGAAGAAGCCGAAAGATTTGAATGCGATTTCGCCGTTCTGGAATTTCGTATTCTCGACGGGCGTGGGTTTGTTCGCTTTGTCCTGCGTGTTTCCGTTTCTGTTTATCATTATCATTTCGTTTACCGACGAGAAGATGCTCGCTATCGAGGGATTCAGCCTGGTGCCGAGCCAGTTAAGCACAGCTTCGTACCGGTTTCTGATGAACTCGGGGCAGCAACTGCTTCAGTCGTTCGGAGTCACGCTTCTGGTGACGGTGCTCGGCACTTTGCTCACGCTGTATCTCGTCGCCACGTATGCGTACGCATTGTCGCGGAAAAGCTTCGAGCAGCGGAGATTTTTCAGCTTTCTCGCTTTCTTCACGATGCTGTTCTCCGGAGGCCTGGTGCCTTCGTATATCGTGGTCACCCAATTTCTGCATCTGCGCGATTCGATTTGGGCGCTCATTCTGCCGTCCGTGCTGAACGCTTTCTACATTCTGGTGATGCGGACGTTCTTCTCCACGACGGTTCCGGACGCCATTGTAGAATCGGCCAAAATGGACGGTGCGACCGAATTCGGCGTATTCACGCGAATCGTGCTGCCGATTTCACTGCCGGGCATTGCGACGATCGGCTTGTTCAGTACGCTCGCGTTCTGGAACGACTGGTTCAATGCGCTGCTCTATATTGACAAGCCGACGCTGATTCCTCTTCAAACGATGCTGATGCGCATTCAGAACAATATGGATTTTGTCGTTCAGAACAGTTCCAAGGTCGTGTCGTATGATATAGCGGCCTCGCTTCCCACGGAAACGGTGCGTATGGCGATGGTTGTATTAGCCACACTGCCGATTGCGCTCGCTTATCCGTTTTTCCAGAAATATTTTATTCAGGGGCTGACGATCGGTTCGGTAAAAGAGTAGGGTTTACGGCCTTCTCTTCCGAAGAGTTGAAGGAGAGGTCACACCAATAAAGAAAGCGTTATCATTATGATATTGTCAGGGGGAATAAAGCATGGCGGGAAAAAAAGCGCTTGTGTTCATGCTCGTACTGATGCTGGCATTCGGGTCTTTGCTCGCAGGCTGCGGAAGCAAGAGCGAGGGCGGAGACAGCAAGCAGGGGGCCGGCGGTTCGACCGAGAAGGAAGTTAAATTAAAAGTGTACCTGATCGGCGGTCCGCAGCGGGATTTGCCTAAAGTCCAGGAAGAGATCAATAAATATGTGAAGGAAAAGATTAACGCGACGCTCGATATCACCATGATCGATTGGGGCGATTATTCCAAACGGATGCAGGTGCTTTCCGCTTCCGGAGAAAACTTCGACATCGCCTTTACGTCTTCGTGGGCGTTCGAGTACCGCACGAACGCGGCTAAGGGCGCGTTTATGCCGCTGAACGATCTGCTCGATAAATACGGTAAGGGGATCAAAGAAGAGCTGGACCCCCGTTTTCTCGAAGGAACCAAAATCGACGGAAAGAACTACGCCGTTCCGGTCAACAAGGAGCTCGGCGAGCAGTGGGTATGGCGCTTCAACAAGAAATACGTGGACAAATACAAGATCGATATGACCAAGGTACGCACCCTTCAAGACCTGGAGCCGTACTTGAAGCAGATTAAAGAAGGCGAACCGGAAGACATTACTCCGCTTGCCGTGCCGAAAGGATTCAAGCCGTATATTCCGTACGACTTTATTCTCGGGGACGAATTCCCGGTCGGAATGAAAATCCAGGACAACGGTTCGGACTTCAAATTCGTCAATATTTTGGAGACCCCCGAGCTGAAAGCTTCTCTGGAAACGATCCGCAAATACTACCAGGCGGGATACCTGCGCAAAGATGTCGCCACGCTTGACGGTATCGACAATATCAAGACGGGCAAATGGTTCGTGGATCGCGAAATTACTCAGCCGTACGCGGATCTGGGCTGGTCCCGGAGCGCAGGCTACGACATCGTATCGACTCCGATGCAGGATCCGGTCGTGTTCACCGGTTCGGCTTCCGGCGCAATGCATGCGATTTCCGCGAACTCCAAAAATCCGGAGCGCGCCATGATGTTCCTGAACCTGCTCAACACGGACAAATATCTGCGCAACCTGTTCAGCTTCGGAATCGAAGGCACGCACTACAAGAAAGTGTCCGAAAATGTCATTGAAGACCTGCCCGCGATGAAGGACGGCTTCCAGATGCCGGGCTTCGCGCTCGGAAACATGTACCTGACGTACCTGCACAAAGAAGAACCGGCCGACAAGTGGGAGGCGTTCAAGAAGTTTAACGATTCGGCGAAAGTCTCGCCGACGTTCGGATTCAACTTCGACGTCGATCCGGTCAAAACCGAAGTGGCGTCCATTTCCGCCATCGCCCGCGAGTTTTACCCGGCCATTATGACAGGGTCGGTAGATCCGAACGAGTACTTGCCGAAAGCGATGGAAAAAATGAAAGCCGCCGGGCTTGATAAAGTCATCGCAGAGGCACAAAAGCAATTCGATAAATGGAAAGCGGAGAAGAAGTAAAGACACCTGCTCCTTATATAAAGAAGCGGCCGTGAACGTGATATTAGCCCTTTTAAGCAGATAGTGAGTGAAAAGCGCACTATGGTTTACTTGGAGGGGATAATATCAGACGTGCGGTCGCTTCTTTGTATGGACTCCAGGACACGGCGAGGATGTGAAGGAAATTTCCGCCAAACGTATTTAATATGTACATGCAACCTTTAATTCGTCCACTAGGAACGGAATTTGTCCGGTTGTTATAATGAAAGCGTAATCATTACCAAGCTGGCGACAAACAGGAGGGAAATTATTCGGAATTCTCATCCGGCAGGGAGAGTCGATCCGGCGCCTCATTCTCTAGGCGCGATTGCCGCCCCGCTGCGCGTGCAAGTCTCAACTTACATAGGAGGTCACAAATGAAAAAGATTGGCGTTAGTCTGGCTGTATCCATCACGGCGTTCGCGGCGATGGGGTTATCCGCATCCGCAGCGCAGCCCCATTCCTCGTACTGGTATCCGGAGCAGTTGCTGAAATGGAGTCCGGGTTCCGATCCCGACGCGAAATTCAACCGCGGCTCGATCCCGCTGCAGGAACGTTTTACGGGCGACAAGGTGAATGCGAACGCATCCAAGGAGCCCAAAATCGTGGCGCTTTCCGCCCTCAACGCGGGAACGAGCGGCGTTCCTTCTCAGGGCTCGGACAAATTCACTGCCAATACGTTCGGTTATTGGCAGTATGTGGACAAGCTGGTCTATTGGGGAGGCTCAGCCGGTGAAGGCATCATCGTGCCTCCAAGCGCCGACGCGATAGACGCCTCCCATAAGAACGGCGTGCCGATCATGGGCACCGTCTTTTTCCCGCCGAGCGTGTACGGGGGCAAATACGACTGGGTGAAGCAGACGCTTCAGCAGAAACCGGACGGCTCGTTCCCGGTAGCCGACAAGCTGATCGAGGTGGCGAAAACCTACGGCTTCGACGGCTGGTTCATCAACCAGGAAACCGAGGGCGGCACCCCGGCGGATGCCCAGAAAATGAAGGAATTCCTGAAATATCTGGAGGCCCGCAAATCCCCGTCCATGCAGATCATGTGGTACGATTCCATGACCAAAGACGGTGCGATCAGCTGGCAGAACGCGCTGAACGACAAGAACGAGATGTTCCTGCAGGACAAACAGCAGAAGGTTTCGGACAGTATGTTCCTTAACTTCTGGTGGAGAGATCTGGCGGGTTCGGCCGCCAAAGCGAAAAGCCTGGGCCGGAGCCCGTACGAGCTGTTCGCGGGCATCGACGTCGAGGCCAAAGGCTACGACACCGGCATCCAGTGGGACCTGCTGTTCCCGACAGGCAAGCCGGCGGCGACTTCGCTGGGCATCTACCGGCCCGACTGGGCGTTTAACAGCGCGGAGAACATGAAGGACTTTTTCGCCAGGGAGAATAAATTCTGGGTCGGCCAGAACGGCGATCCTTCCCGCACGGATACGAATCAAGCCTGGAAGGGCACGGCCAATTACGTGGTCGAACAATCCCCGGTCAACCGGCTGCCGTTCGTGACGCATTTCAACACGGGAAGCGGGCAGCAGTACTACGCGGACGGCAAACTCGTACGCGACAAAGGCTGGAACAACCGCAGCCTGCAGGATATTTTGCCGACCTGGCGCTGGATGGCGGAGAGTAAGGGAACCGCGCTTAAACCGAGCCTCGACTGGTCGGACGCCTATTACGGCGGCAGCTCTCTTAAGGTGGAAGGGACGCTGAGTCCGGCCAATGCCACAACGCTTAAGCTGTACCGGACGGACCTGGCTATCGAACCGGCCACTAAACTGTCGGTTACGTATAAAACTTCGTCCAAGCCGGGCATGAAAGTGGCCTTGACTTTTGCCGATCCGAAGGATGAGGCCGTTTATCTGGACGTAAAGGATAAAATTCAGCCAGGCTGGACGACCGAAACGTTTAATTTGACGCCTTATAAAGGAAAACGCATTTCGTCGATTTCGCTCGTGTTCGACTCGAAAGAAACGATCCCGGCCTACGCGATCAACATCGGCAAGCTTTCAATCAGCAGCGCGAAGCAAGAACAATCGTCGTCTCTGCCGGCCGTCAAGGACCTCAAGGTCACCGGTTCCGACTTCCGCGACGGCATCTACGGAGATGCCCGCCTGGAGTGGACGGCCCTGGACCAAGACGTGAAGCAGTACGAAATTTATCGCGTGCTTCCGGACGGTAAAGAGGAGTTCCTAGGAGCTACTCCCAACAACGTTTACTATGTACCTGAAATGAAAAGAAGCAATAAAGAGGACACGACCGTGCTTAAGGTGGTTGCGGTCAACGGACAGTACCGGGCAGGGCAGGCGGCAACGGCGGCGATCAAGTGGCCGGCTTATCCGAAACCGGCGGCCCGTTTTAAAACGGACAAAACGCTTGTCGCTCCCGGTGAGCAGGTGACGCTGATCGACCAGTCGACGGAAGTCACCGAAGAATGGCTGTGGACGATAGATGGCGCGAGCCCTTCCACAAGTACGGACAAACAGCCGGTTGTCACATTTGCCGAAGAGGGCGCTTACAGCGTGACGCTCACGGCCAAAAACAGCGCCGGTCAAGATTCCGTGACCAAGCAAGCGCTTATTACCGTCCGCAAAGACGCGGGCGCGGCCGTTAATCTGGCGCTGGGCAAAACCGCTAAAGCGGACAACGCCTGCGGTCCTGCCGAAGGAGCGGCTAACGCGGTGGACGGCAAAGTCACCGGCAACAGCAAATGGTGCGCGCTGGGCAATCTGCCTCACTGGCTCACCGTAGACCTGGGGGCGGAGAAGACGATCAGCGGATTCGTGCTGAAGCATGCCGAAGCCGGCGGCGAATGGGCAGGCTTCAACACGAGCGACTATACCGTGCAGGTGAGTGCGGACGGCGTTACATGGACGGACGTTCTGGAAGTGAAAGGAAACCGGGCGGGCGAGACGAACGACGCAGTTGCGCTGGTGAAGGCTCGCTATGTGAAGCTGAACATCGTTAAAGCGAGCCAGGGCGGGGATACGGCGGCCCGGATTTACGAATTTGAGGTGCGCGGACTCCAGTAAGCCGGAGTTTAACGGATTTGCAAAGCATCCGGAAGAAATTGGGATAAGAAAAAAGGACCGTTTCGTCAGGCTTTAGTAAACGGGTACCCGTACACGGGACACTTCCAAAAAAGTGTTTAGCGTACGGGTACCTTTTTGTATATAGGAGATAACAGTGGGGCGAACAAGATGAGCAGAAAACATTTCAATCAAAACGAACGTGAACGATTAGCGCTGCTCAGCACTTCCGCTCCGGGGCCGGCTAATTCGGCGGTACGCGGTCAGTCGGCAGGGCGATCGGGCGTTCTCGCGTCCGCCGCTTTACGCACCGGACGTCCCGGTTCCACCGGCGCGCCCCGCGGTCATCCCGCGCTCTCCGCCTCCTCGGCGGCGGCGCCTGTCCCTCCGGCCGACAGCCGGGGCCAGGCGGCCTGCCACTCGCGGAGGCCCGCTTCGACTTCGTCGCGGGGAAGCTTGCCCGCTTGCAGCTTCTCGTCGCTGCAAGCGAGCAGCCGCCTGTAGAAGGCAAGGCCCCACTCGGGAAGCTCTCCGTCTCCCGAGGACTCTCTGCCTTTCAGCTCGTAGAGGAGGTTTTCCGCTTCGTCATAGCTTCCGGCAGCGGTGCAGTACTCCATGAGCTTGTACAGGACAGTGGCGGGCTGGCGGTACGCTTTCAGCCGGTGGTTCAAGTAGGCGATCTCCGCGTGAAGGGACACATCGTCCGATTCCGCGCCCAGCTCTGCCGCCGTCAAATAAAAGTACAGCGCATTGACCCTGCGCTGGTACGCCTCGCGCTCCCCGGACATTTCTTCGTAAATGTCCGCTTCCTCGCGGAGCAGCTTGCCGGCCGCCAGAAGCTTTTCGCCGCTCAGCGAGGCTCCCGTCATCATCATGCGGAGGGCGTCTTCCTCCGGAACGGAGCCGAGCAGCTTGGACGGCGGAAGCTGCATCCGGCCGTACAGCTCGCCGAGCTCGGCGAGCGCTTCCGCATGCTTCTTCTCTTTGCGAAGCTTGAGGATGCGGGTTGCAATCGCTTCGGTCATCTGCGTGATCATCGTCAATAAGTAATCTTTCCGTTCGAACAAGCGGGTTCCTCCTTATCGCGGCGGCGCATGCTGCCAGGCAGCGGCAGCCGGGTTGATTTAGCTGGATGAAGCGTTCTGCCCCTTCGAGGCGATATGCTGCGCGATGGCCACGCCATGTTTGCGGCCGGTCTCGATGAAAATCTCGTTGGCGTTGTGGCCCGAGGCGATAACGCCGGCGACATACAGACCCGGCACGCCCGATTCCATCGTCTCCGGATTATAGAGCGGCTTCAGATGCTCGCCCTGAAGCTCCACGCCCGATTCGATCATCAAGGTCCGGTCGGGCCGGAAGCCGGTGAGCGCCAGGACGAAATCGTTATCGAGCACGGTTTGCGTCCCGTTCGTGTCGACGGTTACCGTCAGATCGTCGATCCGGACGACACGGGAAGAGTAAAGCATGCGGATATGGCCCTTGGCGACCATGCTCTCGAAAATCGGTCTCACCCAGGGCTTGATGGACGGGGACATCTGCTCCTGCCGGTACACGACCGTAACTTCCGCGCCGACGCGCATCAGATCAAGAGCCGCATCGATAGCCGAGTTGTTGCCGCCGATAATGGCGACTTTCATATTCGTATAAGGGTGGGCCTCCCGGTAATAATGGGTTACTTTCGGAAGCTCCTCCCCGGGGATTCCGAGCAGGTTCGGCGTATCGAAATAGCCGGTTGAAATCACCGCATGCTTCGCTTCGGTTACGATTTGCCGCCCGCCGCGGTTCACGGACGTGACGACAAAACGGCCGTCCTTCTTACGGATGGAAGTGACTTCTTCGTAGCTCCGGATGTTTAAATCGTAATGCCGGGCAACGTTCCGGTAATAAAAAAGAGCTTCCTGGCGGCTGGGTTTGTCGCTCGGCGTCGTAAACGGGATATCGCCGATTTCCAGCAGGTCCGGCGTGCTGAAAAACTGGAGATGGGTCGGGTACAAATAAATGGAATTCACGATACAGTGCTTCTCGATCACGAGCGCGGGGATGCCCGCTTTCTTCAATTCGACGGCAGCCGAGATTCCGCAAGGGCCGGCTCCGACAATGATGACTTCTTCCATAAGATGGTGGCCTCCTTCCGTCACGGATGAAGACAGGCGTAAATATTCCTACTTGCGTCTGACAGTAAGCAGCGACGGTTTTTATACCATAGTAACGCAATCGGAGATAAAAAGACAACCTGCCGGCCGGCCCGCCTATGACCAGGGCTTCTCTTTCGCACGTAAGTGAGAACCGGTAAATGTAAACAACCGGAGGTTACGCCTCCCATGTGTATAACCAAAAGCGCATCCCGATGTAAAAACCGGAATGCGCCGCTTTATCCGTGTCCGCCCGGGGCCGCAAGGCCGACCCGCTCTACGAGCCGGCGGCTCTCTTCGTTGAGTCCCGTGATAGACGCCTTTTTATGAAGAAGATCGTATTTCAGTATCACTTTGGCAATAGCCGTGACGGCCGAATGGTCCCAAATGTGGGAATGGGAAAAGTCGATCGTGATCCGCTCCGGATCGTTCATATAGTCGAACTGCTCGATGAAATGCGTCATCGTGCCGAAAAACATCTGGCCGGATACCGTGTACGTCTTGGTTCCGTCCGCACTAACCTTGGCCGTCGCACGGATCTTGGCCATTTTCCAGGGGAAAACGACAGCGCTGATCAGAACGCCCGCGAACACTCCCTTGGACAGGTCGTGAGTAGCGACGACAATCGCTACCGTGACGATCATAACAAACTTCTTATAAGAGACTTGTACGCAAGGCAGCGGAAAGTGGAGAAATTCAAGAAGACTTTACGCAAATGGAGCGGACTTTCTTTTTTGGAGACAGAGGAGTAGAGTAAAAGGGTGCATCAGTAATCATTTACATAGGGGGTTGTCATTCATGACATCATTCCAGAAACAGCTGGAGAAATATGCCGAACTGGTCGTAAAAGTAGGCGTTAACATTCAACCGGGACAGATTCTGTACATTGAATCGCCGATCGAAAGTGTGGAGTTTACGCGTCACGTCGTAAGAAAAGCTTACGAAGCGGGAGCCAAATTCGTCGAGGTGAACTGGAGCGACGAGCAGACGACACGCATCCGGTACGAATCCGCGCCTGACGAGTCATTTGATTTCTATCCGGAGTGGACGGCGAGAATGATGGAACAGCTTGCCGAAGGCAACGGCGCCCTGCTGAACATCAAGGTACCCGATCCGGAGCTGTTCAAAGGCATCGATACGGGCAAAATTTCACGTGCAGGCAAAGCGGCCTCGATCGCAAGACAACGCTTCCAGGGTTATGTCCGCAACCATAAATTCAGCTGGTGTCTCGTCAAAGCGCCGACTAAAGCGTGGGCGGATAAAGTTTTCGCCGACCTGCCTGAGGACGAACGCGTTTCCGTCATGTGGGAAACGATCTTTAAAATGAACCGCGTCGATAAAGACGATCCGGTCGCCGCCTGGAAAGAGCACATTGCGCAATTGTCCGAGACGCATGAGCGGCTGACCGCCAAGAAGTACCGCCGTCTGCACTATAAAGCGCCGGGAACGGACCTGTCGGTGGAGCTGCCCGAAGGCCATCTGTGGCTTGGCGGCGGGGGAGAAAACGAGCAGGGCGATTATTTCGTCGCCAACATGCCGACCGAAGAAGTGTTCACCATGCCGAAGCGCGACGGAGTCAACGGTACGGTATCGAGCACGATGCCGCTGAATCTGGGCGGCCGTCTAGTCGATAAGTTCAAACTTACGTTCAAGGATGGAGTCGTGGTGGATTACTCCGCCGAAGTCGGACAGGAGCATCTCAAATCCCTGTTCGATACGGACGAGGGGGCGAAACGTCTCGGAGAAGTGGCGCTGGTGCCGCACGATTCGCCGATTTCGAATCTGAACCGGATCTTCTACAACACCGGTATCGACGAGAATGCCTCCTGCCACTTTGCCGTCGGAAGCGCCTACCCGTTCACCCTGGAGAACGGGACCAAGATGAGCCAGGAGGAACTTCTGGCGAGAGGAGCCAACGTGAGCCTGACGCACGTCGACTTTATGGTCGGCTCCGCCGATCTCGACATCGACGGGGAACTCGCGGACGGGACAATCGAGCCGATCTTCCGCAAAGGCAACTGGGTCTAAGGAGTTATTCCATGCAAAAAGCGCCGGGGGACTTTTCAGTCCCGGCGCTTTTTTACTTTTCCTGCCGTACAGGGTTCCGTCCTTACAAAATGCGGCTGTTCTCGTCCTGATTAGTGCCGCTGATCTTGTTGCGTGTATTCCATTCCTCCGCCTGAGGCTCGATGTCCTGCTTGCGGTCCACCTTATGCTCCTGCTCGGGAGAATTATGATCGGGATTTTTCTCGTTGCGGGTTACCTATACATACCCGTCCTAAAGCCGGAGAAAACAAGAGGCACTTGCGTGGCAGGGCCTTGTACGGTTTATAATAAGAAGGAAGGCGGACCGAAACCGGGTCCGGAACGGAACCATTTACATAGTCGGACTCATCTTGAACACGGGATTCAGAGAGTCATCAGAAGGAGGGGCCTGAGTATGCAAATCAAGATCACGGAAGCCGCATCGGATCTTTTCAGGAAAGACTGGGGGTTTGGCGGCGGGGATCATGTGCGCATTTTTGTGCGTTACAGCGGCGGGGGCGAGGATGCCTTTTCATTCGGGATCATTAAAGATGCTCCGCATTATCCGGCCGTGACGGCCGAGGCCGGCGGCGTCACCTTTTTTATGGAAGAAAAAGACGTCTGGTATCTGGAAGGCAAAGATCTCCACGTAGACGGCATTGCCGAAGAAATCGTTCTAAAACGGCTGTGAAAACGGCTTTGAGTTAAAGACCGGAAGGAGACGGGTACCTATGGCCCCTGTAGTTGCTTTTATATACGCGCATCCGGACGACGAATCGTTCGCGAGCGCCTGTCTGATCCGCTCTCTGGCGGACCGGGGAATACGCAGCGTGCTGCTCTGCGCTACGCGCGGAGATGCGGGGAGACCGGGACCGCTCGGTCCCATGACCCCGGAGCAGTTAGCCGCCGCACGGGAAATCGAGCTGCAGACCGCCTGCGATCTGCTGGGCGTATCGGCCGTGGAGCACCTCGGGCTGCCGGACGGCAAACTGGCCGGGATGGACAGGCCGGCGCTGGCGGATGCGGTGGCCGAATTCCTGAACGAAACGGAAGCGTCCGTCGTCGTCACATTCCCAGAAGACGGAATCAGCGGCCACCCGGATCACATCGCCGTCCACCATGCGGTAAACGAAGCCGTTCTCGGCGGACGTTGTCCTCATGTACAGAAATACTATTACAACCTGCCCTTTGCGGGTGTAAAGGCGGATGCGCCTTCCGTGCTCAGGCTCGAAACCGCGCCCTACTGGAAGGTCAAAGCCCAGGCGCTTCTGGCGCACCGGTCTCAGCGGTTTTCCGTGGAGAAAGCGTTCGGCCGAACCGAAACGCTTCTGGAGAGCAAAGATTTTCCTTATGAAAACTTCGGGCTCGTCTGGCTGCGCGGCGAGAAAAACCCGGTCCGCAAAGAAGAATCGGTACTGGATGATTTGATTTAGCGAAAAGAAAGATAAGCCAAAAAGCTCCGTACAAGCTGCCGCATGCAGCCTGTATGGAGCTTTTGTGTGTAAATCGTCGCATGCCGGTGTTACGCCTGCTGGAAGGAGAAAAATTTCTGGATCGTTTCGTTGACCGTCCGGCTGAATATCGGCTTGCTGATATAGTCGTCCATGCCGGCCGCAAGGCATTTTTCCCTATCGCCTTTGAGAGCATTTGCCGTAACGGCCACGATGATCGGATATTCTTCGGGCCTGAGCGCTTCCTTAATCATCCGCGCCGCATCCAGGCCGTTTATTTCCGGCATGTGCACATCCATAAACACGAGATCGTACCGTTCGGTCAGCGCCGCTTCGACGACCTCGCTGCCGTTGTCCACCACGCGCACGGTATGGCCCTGGTTGGTGAGCATTTTGACGAGCACAAGCTGATTGATCCGGTTGTCTTCCGCTACGAGGATTTTGAGGGAGTGGCCGCAAGCTTTCTCCGCCGCCGTCTTGTCTTTAGGAAACGGCACAGCCTCCCGCGCCGCTTCTTTCAGAACGACGGTGAAAAGGAAATGAGCGCCGTGTTCTTCCGGCTGCTCTACCCAGATATCGCCTCCCATGAGCTGGACCAGCTTCTTGCAGATGGCGAGTCCGAGCCCGGTTCCCTCCGTTTCGCGCGTCATGAAATTATCCAGCTGATAGAAGGGCTGGAACAGCATGTCGGCTTTTTCCTTCGGAATTCCGATCCCCGTGTCTTTAACCTGGAACAACAGCTCGACGGCTCCCTGCGAATGAGCCTGCTTTTTGACGGAAACCGTTATGTGTCCCTTACTCGTGAATTTCACGGCGTTCCCGATCAGGTTAATGAGCACCTGCTTTAACCGTTTGGCGTCGCCAAGAAGGGTAGACGGCATATTCTGGCTCAAGGCGCAGGTCATCTCGAGATTTTTTTCTATCGCTTTGGGCGTCAGAAGATCGACGGACTCCAGGATGCAGGTGCGGATATCGAACGGTTCCTCGACCAGTTCGGTTACGCCCGACTCGATTTTGGAGAAGTCCAGAATATCGTTGATGATGACGAGCAGCGTGTCGCCGCTTTTGCGGATGATATTCAAGTATTCTCTCTGTTCCGAGCTGAGGGAGGTCGTTTCAAGCAGAAGATCCGTCATGCCGATCACCGCATTCATGGGTGTGCGGATTTCATGGCTCATCATGGCAAGAAACTCGCCCTTTGCTTTGTTCGTGGCTTCCGCGCTCTCCTTCTCGATCATCAGTTTTTTCTGTTCCCGGATATCTTTGGCGATAATGTAATACCCGACGTTCGCTTCACTGATAATGATGGGGGCGATCGTTGTCAGCACTTCCACGGTGTTGCCGTACTTATCCGTAATTTTGTCGATGCGTTTCTCTGCGGAATTGTCTTTTAAGGAAGCCTCGAGGATATCCGTAATCTCCTCCGTTCCGAGCAGCTCCGTGAAGCCGGCGCCGATCATTTCGTGAACCGCATAACCCGTCATTTCCTGGGCCATCAGATTGGTGTTCAGGATTTTTCCTTCCAGATCCAGCGAAAAAACGGCGTCGTGGTTGTATTTTTTCAGCGATGTATAGCGTTCGACCGTTTCCTGAAGCTTGCGTTCAACCAGCTTGCGGTCCGTAATATCTTGGATCGTACCGTTGATTTTAAGGGGAATTCCCTGGTCCGAGTACGTAACAAGGCCGCGGATATGCAGATATTTATCTGCGCCGGCTTCCTTCCGGCTCCGGTACTCGAAACTGAGCTCCTTGTCCACCAAGGCTTTATCCAGCTCTTCTTTAAAAGCAGGGTGGAGATCTTCGCTGACCAGGCTCAGGATGCCGTGAACGGCGGTGCTTTCCGGATCAATTCCCGACACCAGGAAGAACTGGTCCGAGAAAAGAATCTCGTTGCTTGAAATGTCCCATTCCCAGCTTCCCATCAGGGCGATGCGTTGGGCTTCCGCTATGAATTGTTCGTTCTTTTTGCGGTCCGAAATTTCTTGGCCGATTTTCAGAATAAGCTCCTCGCCGTTGTCGCCGATTGTTGTCTTCACGGTCAAGTCGAACCAGATGTGGCGGCCGTCTTTGTGAAGCAATTTGACCTGCCGCGCACATTCTTCATTTACGGCGGAAACGGACTGCTGTGTTTGTAAACTGGGGGGAAAGGAGTAAAGCACATCCTCGGTGATCCCGATGAGCTCGTCCGGAGAATACCCCAGTATCCGCCGGATGGAAGGCGCGCAGTCCAAAATCGTCCCGTCCGGAGCCGTATGGTAGAAAAGATCCCGGGAATGCTCGGACATCAGCCGGTACTGCTGCTTAATTCTGTTCCAGGTCTGTACGTCATCTTGGACAGGCGAGAGCTCGGA
Source organism: Paenibacillus sp. JNUCC 35 (assembly GCF_058269095.1). Taxonomy (NCBI): domain Bacteria; kingdom Bacillati; phylum Bacillota; class Bacilli; order Caryophanales; family Paenibacillaceae; genus Paenibacillus; species Paenibacillus sp. JNUCC 35. The sequence continues at coordinate 2,420,123 of NZ_CM177771.1, forward strand.
CGCCTGCAGGACGTGACACTCGGTTGTTTCGGACGAATTCCCGGTCAGACGGCTTATTGTAAGCAGCACGGGAATTTCGCGCTTGGATTTATGAAATAAGCGAACTTTTTGTACGTAACTGTCCGGTGCGGGCGCTTCCGGCCATTCATCCTTCCAGTCGTCCGGATGCACAAGGTCTTTTAAAGGAATGCGGGCGAGTTCCTCCGGAGAATAGCCGCAAAGGCGGCACCAAGGTTCGTTTACCTGCATCCAAACTCCGTTCCGGGAATACAAGGCGAGGCCGTCTGTCGTATGGGCAAATAAATGGTCCGCCAGGGACTGAGGATTAATTTGCAGGCTGGTCATGTAAGTCACCATCTCCTTGAGACTGAATAATGAAGATTCAAAATTAATCCATGGGGTTATATACCCGAATTTTAACGAATGAAACAGACAAATTTCAACAAAAAAAGATGAACAGCATTCCGGCTGTTCATCTTCGCATATTTACCCGGTCAGGAAGGCTGGCCGGTCTTTTCTTTGGCGGGTACGACCCGGGCGTTCCCCATGAGGAATACAATGATCACGGCCAGAACGATCGGAATCAGGGCGACCATAAAAGTAAAGGCGATCGATTCGGACAGGGCGTGAATAATTTTGTTTAAAATATCCGGCGGAATCAAGGCGCGTTTGTCCGCCTGGAAAATCTGCTGCGGATTGCTCATATCGATTCCGGCCATCCCGCCGCCGTTCATTCCCTGGAAGGCGGTTTTGATTTTGTCGGTGAAGACGTTCGCTTGAATGCTTCCGAAAATCGTAATGCCGATTGTCATCCCGAACGATCTCAGAAACGAGTTCGTGGAGGTCGCCGTGCCGCGGTACCGCGGTTCCAGGTTGAAGGTGGATGCGGTCGGCAGCAGGGAGAAGGAGAAACCGACACCGAAACCGGCAATGATCATAAACACGGTCAGGAGAGCTCTGCTCGTCTCGGGCGTCAGTCCCCCGAGCAGGTACATGCCGGCGAGGAACGAGAAGACGGAAATAATCATCAGATTCCGGAAGCTCGTTTTCGTCTGGAAAATTCCCCCCATCGCGCTGCCCGCCACGCTGCCCAGCATCATCGGCGTCAGGATAAGGCCCGCGTTCGTTGCGGAACCGCCGAAGACGGCCTGCACATAAATGGGGATATACACCGTCAGAATAATGAAGGTAGCCCCGTAAAGCAGCGCAAGAAGCTGGGAGGTCGCGAACAGGCGGCGTTTGAACAGCCAGAACGAGATGATCGGGTCTTTCGCTTTCCGTTCGATGACGAAGAACAGAATGAAGAATACCGCAAAGCTTGCAAACAGGCTTACGATGGGAACGGAATCCCAGGCGTATTTCTTGCCGCCGAGCTCCAGGGCGAACATGAGACTCACGACCGCGACGACGAGCGTAATCGCCCCCCACCAGTCGATCCGCTGCTCGACATGCTGCGGAGATTCCTTGTAAGCGCGCATAATAAGGTACAGCGACACCAGACCGATCGGCAGGTTGACGTAGAACACCCAGTGCCAGCTTATGTATTCCGTGATATAAGCCCCGAGCAGGGGACCGAGCACACTCGCCGAGCCAAACACCGCACCCAGCAGACCCGTCATTTTACCCCGCTTCTCGGGCGGGAAAATATCGAAGACGATCGTGAACGCGATCGGCAGCAGCGCGCCGCCTCCGATTCCTTGGATCGCCCGGTAGATGCTGAGCTGGACGATGCTCTGGGCAATTCCGCACAGGGCGGAGCCCAGCAGGAAGACGATCAGGCCGAAGATAAAAAAGCGTTTGCGGCCGTACATATCGGACAGCTTGCCGAAGATCGGCATTCCGGCCATCGTCGTCACCATGTATGCGGACGTGACCCAGACGAATTTGTCGAAGCCGCCCAAATCGGAAACGATGGTGCCCATGGCGGTTGCGACAATCGTATTGTCCATGGCCGACATCAGGATAGCCAGCAGCAGCCCGGCTACGACCTGGTTAAGATTCTTGTCTTTCTGAATCAAGGGAAAATCCTCCTCTGAATAAGTTGCGGTTCCAAGTTTAGCGGTCCTTCTCCGGCGTCTGGAAGTCATCTCCTTTGCAAAAAAAGGTTTATTCGTTAAAATTAAATAAACAATCCCGTCAACCCCATTATCTTGATTTTCAAGATAATTTCTAGTTTATGAGGAGGAATTTTACTTGTCAAGCGTTTTGCCCGAATCTGAAGAGAAAGTGCTGGAGCTGATCGGTCTTATGCGTAAAATATCTACGCGAATCGTTCTTTTTCAGCAAAATGCGGCACATTCCCTAGGGGTCATACATACCGATTTGAAAACGGCGGACATCTTGAACGAAAAAGGACCGATCACGGCAGGAGAGCTTGCCAAGCTGACCGGGTTGACTACGGGGACCGTCACGGCTCTGATCGACCGGCTGGAGCAAGCGGGATTCGTGCGCAGGGAAAAGGACCCTCACGACGGCCGCCGCGTCATCATCGTTCCGGTCAAAGAGAAGCAAAAGGCTATCGGAGCGCTTTATAAGCCGCTGGGAAATATGACCCGGGAAGTTTGCGAGGCTTATACGCCGGAGCAGCTGGATCTCATCAATACGTTCCTCTCCCGGATGGTCGGCGTATTCGAACAGGCGAATAGCAGCGTGAACGGGCCGAAGCCGGACGACCGGTGCTGTAAGAATGGCCGGTCCGAGAGACATGAATACGAATAGGCCGGTATCGGAAACGGAGAAGCGTTCGGACCGCGACAGCTTTTTCCTGGGCGTCGAAGACCGGTGGCTGCGGCACGTGCCGGTTGCGGTTATGGCTGCGCTGCCGGCCCGGGAGCTTCTCTTGACAGACGGCCGGTTGTCCGCGGCGGATCATGCGTACAAGCTGCTGGGCGCCTTGTCTGTTCCGGCCGCTGCGGTTTATATGCGCAGCCTGTTCGAAACCGTGATCGCGGGGATGCTGTCACTGGCCGCATACCGATTTTTTTCTAGGGCACACTAAAAAAAGACATCAAGTCCCGCCTAATTGGCTGGTCCGGATGTCTTTTTGTTTGCTGAATCCGCTTTCGCGAATACGTAGGGGGGAGAAGCCCGCCCGTACGATCCGCGGGCGGGCTATTCGCAGGGGGCAAGGTCCGCTACGATATCGGCCAGGGTAACGCCGGCAAGCTCCCGCTCCATAGCGAGCTGAGCCCGGTTGAACCGGGTTTCGAGCGTGCTCTGGATGTTCTTGCCGACCGGGCAGTCCGGATTCGGATTCTCGTGCATCGCGAACAGCTCGTCCTGCATGTCCGCCTGAACCGCCCGGTAAATATCGAGCAGAGTGATTTCGGCAGGAGTCCGGCCCAGAGCGGCTCCGGCGACTCCGGGGCTCGTCCGGGTCAAGCCCGCTTTATTCAGCATGCCGGTAATCCGGCGGATGACGACCGGATTCGTATTGACGCTTCCGGCTATATACTCGGACGTGTTGCGTCCTTCTTTATTCAGCTCCAGCAGCGATAAAATGTGAACGGCTACGGCAAAGCGGCTGCTGATGGTCATGGGTCTCACCTCCGTCAAACAGATGCGGACGATAATCATTTACGCGCATATGTGAACATCTAAATAGTATAGGTACGCGTATTCCCGCTGTCAATCCTCGTGTGTCATTCGGGCTGAAGCCAGGCGGAAGACCATTGTTCCACTCCGCGGATTATCGGCTCCAGGGCAAGTCCTTTCTCCGTGAGCGAGTACTCGATTCTTACCGGCGTCTCGGGATACACATTCCGCCGGATAACGCCTTCCTGCTCAAGCTCTTTCAATCTTTCGGATAAGATTTTCCCGCTTAAAGGCAGATTCGATTCTATCGTACAAAAACGCTGCGGTCCCGATAAAAGCTGATACACGATGAGGCCGGCCCAGCGTTTGCTGATGAGCTGCATTCCTTTTTCAAAGCGGGGACATAAGGTAGATTCTTTCATCAGGCATCCCTCCTTCCCCCAGTATACGCTCATTTAGCTAATAAAAATATAGTAACGGCAAATAAATAAATTACTTGACATTATAAAGTTACAATCATACACTAGGTTACGAAAAGTAACTTAATAAACTTTAAAGGAGGCTCGCATCATGATTCCTTCGTTGTTTTTAGCCCACGGTTCACCTGCGCTGGCTATTCAAGATACGGAGTATACGGCTTTTTTACGGAAACTGGGACAGCAGTGGAAACCGAAAGCGATCGTTATTTTTACGGCTCACTGGGAGAGCGAGGTTCTGACTTTGACTTCGACCGACGAGACGTACGAGACGATTTACGATTTTTACGGTTTTCCCGACGAACTCTATAAGATTGCCTATCCGGCCAAAGGGTCCGTGAAGCTGGCTTCGCGGCTGGAAGGGCTTTTCCGGGAACGGGGGATCGAAGTCGCTGCCGACTCCAGAAGGGGACTCGACCACGGTTCGTGGACGCTGCTCTACAAAATGTTTCCCGAAGCGGACATCCCCGTGATCCAGCTCTCCGTCAATCCCTATCTTCCGGCGGATAAACAGACCGCTATCGGTGAAGCTCTGCGCGGGCTGGGGGAAGAGGATATCCTGGTCATCGGCAGCGGAGTAACGGTCCACAATCTGCGGATGGTCAACTGGGGACAGGAGGAACCGGAACCGTGGGCCGTCGAATTCGACGACTGGCTTATCCGGCACACGCTGGAGCGGGATACGGACACCCTGTTCGGCTATGAAACGCTGGCTCCCCACAGCCGTATGGCCGTGCCTAGAGCGGAGCATTTCGTCCCGTTGTTCCTTGCGCTCGGAAGCGGAAGCGTAGAACGGACGCCCCGGGTGATTTATCGCGGTTACGAGTTCGGAACTTTGAGTTACTTGTGCTTGCAGTTTTGATTCTGATTCCCGTGCGGAGTCCATATGAATAAACCGAAAACCAATTAAAACCATTAATGGGAGGATGTTGATGATGAACGGAAAAACAGAAATCGGTCTGCTGATCGTCAGACTGGTATTAGGGGTAACGTTTCTGGTCCACGGGCTGGACAAATTTCAAAGCGGGCTGGGGAACATCGCCGGCTGGTTTGAGAGCATCGGCCTTCCCGGCTTTCTGGCGTATGTAACGGCTATTATCGAAACCGTAGGGGGGGCCGCAATCATTCTCGGCCTCGGAACCCGGATCGCCGCCGCGCTGTTCGGCGTGCTGATGATCGGAGCGATGTTCAGCGTCAAGTTTTCCGCCGGGTTTACCGGCAACGGCCAATCCGCGGGCTTCGAGCTGGATCTGGCGCTTCTCGCTCTCTCCGTGCTGCTCGTATTGACCGGCAGCCGCTATCTGGCGGTAGACAGTCTGCTTCCGGGCTCCCGGCAGACGGAGAGCTGATGCGAAGCGGCGGCGAACCGTTCCCGCCGCGGAGCCGGGCCTGAGCGCAGCTCGAACCGGGCCGGGCAGAGGCTGGCTGCAAAAACGAGTCCGGGCCAATGGACCGGTCCGGACTAAAGCGGGCTTTGCGAGCTTTCCAAGCCCGAATCCGAATCTACTCAGCATCCATGCGATGCTGAGTTTTTTGCTGTGCGGAAGCGGTCCTCACCGAGGAACGATCGGGTACAAGTATCCCTTGGAAGCAAAAGAGACGCGCCCCGTTTCCTCCGAAACGACGAGGACAATGGCGTCGCTCAGCTCCGAGATGCCGATGGCCGCCCGGTGCCGCGTGCCGAGTTTAGGCTCCGCCTGGACGATATGGGAGAGGGGAAGGATGTTTTTGGCGGAGACGATCTCGTTGAACTTGATCAAGACAGCCCCGTCGTGAAGCGGCGTTCCGGGATAAAACAGCGATTCCAGCAGGGACTGCGTGACCGACGCCCCGATGGCGACTCCCGGCTGGATCAGCCCGTCGAGCGAGTCGTTGCGCTGAACGACGATCAAAGCGCCGTGACGCCGCTTGGACAAGTTTTGTACACTGACGGACAGTTCCGTATATTTATCGGTAAAAGGGGAGAGGTAGCAGTTCAAGTAAAAGGTGGACGCCCGCGACTCGATATTCAGGAAATTTTCTTTGATGCCTTCAATTTCGCTCAGCATGCAGTGATTTTCTTCGTCCAAAGTTTGAATGCTGCGATGAAGACGGAGAATCAGCTTCTCCAGATCGTCTTTCAAATTCTGTTTCATCGGTGAAAAATCGCAATCGGCATAAGGGATCGCCAAAGGGTACACATCCTTTTCGCACAACGATAGTTGGTTTCATTGTTTGCAGACTTGCGCAATAATACACGGAAGCCAGCAGCTAAGTCCTGCCACCCGCTTTCCCGTAAACGGGAATGACGCAAAAAAAGCTCTGCCGGCCCGAGCCGGCAAAGCTTTTATGATCACGGTCAGAAGCCTTGATATTGCGGTTCTTCGTTTTCCAGCTGCTGAACGCGGCCTTGTACCTGGGTGACGACATCCTGGGTGGTTTTGGCGGCATTTTCGAACAGCGTTTTCGCGTCCTGGTTTTGTGTGCTCAGGGCAAACGCCTCCAGGCTCGCTTGGGCGCTTTTCAGGGAAGCCAGACAAGTTTTTACTTGGGAGCCGACTGTCATCGTATACACCTCCTTTTCCGTGAAATCCTTTGATGGACAAAAAGTAATCTAACCGGACAGCCCCGGTTTCATTCACGCGCAGGTCTGGAAATCGACCGGTCGAGATGGCCCGGAGGAAGAATAAAACGCCCCGGAAAAGGACAACTTTTTTAGGAACCGGAAAAGATAAATTTAAGGAGATACGACAGAAGGAGGGACCGGATTATGCCGGATTGGATCGTGGTTGTTTTACGGACCTTGATGGTCATCGTGATCGTACTGGCCGCAGCCAAGCTGCTCGGAAAGAGGCAGAACAGCCGGTTGTCGTTCTTTGAAGTGACAACGGGGGTCGCCGCAGCCGTCCTGGCCGTCTATATAACGCTGAGCCGCACCGCCGATTGGTATTTGGGAATTATAGCTCTGTTCGTGTGGATTCTGGCCGCCGTCGGAATCGGGTTTCTCCAGATGAAAAGCAAAGCGGCCCGGGATTTCATCGATAACCGGGAAACGATTCTCATTAAAAAAGGAAAGATTATGGAAGAAAACCTGAAGAAGGAACGGCTGACTACGGACGATCTGCTGCAAAGCCTGCGCAGGAAAAACGTGTTCCAGGCGGCCGACGTCGAATTTGCGGTGATGGAAGCGAGCGGGGAAATCAACGTGCTTCTGAAAAAGGAAAACCAGCCTCTGACCCCGAAGCACCTCGGCATTAAAGTCGGCCCGGCGGAAGAGCCGCAGGCCGTGATCATGGACGGCAAGGCGCTCGACGAGCCTTTGGCCGCCATCGGTCTCAACCGGGGCTGGCTCCAGACGCAGCTGGAAACGATGGACGCGACCATCGACAACGTTTTTCTGGGACAGGTGGACTCCTACGGGGAGCTTTACGTCGATTTGTTCGACGACAAGCTGCAGGTTCCCCAGCCTCAGAAAAAAGCGGTTTTGCTCGCCCTGCTCAAGAAATGCGAGGCGGACATCGAGATGTTCGGCCTTTCCACGAACGATCCGGAAGCCAAACGGATGTTTGAGGAATGCTCCAGGTCCATGGAGGAGATGATTTCCGAAATCAAGCCGCTTTTGTCCCGCTAGCAAGGGAGGAACGAAGGCGAGAAGTGTCCGGACACCCGCGGGGGTTGAGCTTCCCTGTACGGGTGTTTTTTTATTTTGGGAAACAAGTTTGATTTTTACGGCAGGAAGCGTGTACATTTAGAGGAGGAAAACGCAGCACTTACATAACGGTTTGTTTGTTTCACGCATTTATAAGGAGGAGGAATGTGTAATGTCCGGTCAAGGAGAACGTTTGCTGGTCTTTGTCGGTTCTTATGCGGAACCGGAAGGCCCGGGTGTGTATGTGATGGAATTAAATGAAGAAACGGGTGCGCTTACGAAGCTGGATGAGGTATCCGGCCTTAAAAACCCCACGTTTCTGAACCTGGATGTCCAGGGACGCAAGCTTTACGCCATTTCCGAAGGAACGACAAGCGAGGGCGCCCGGACCGGGTCCGCTTACGCGTATACCGTTGATCCCGGGCAGGGGAGCTTGACCGAAATGAACCATGCTGTCACCGTAGACGCGCCGACCTGCCATATCCAGAGGGATGCGAGCGGACGCTACCTCGTCGTGGCGAGCTATCACGACGGCCTTGTCGGGCTCGTCGAGGTGCGAGAGGACGGCACGATCGGCAGACTGCTTGACGTGAAGCAGCACGAAGGCCATGGGCCGAACCCCGAGCGCCAGGAGCAGCCTCATCCGCACTCGGCGTTCTTCAGCCGGGACAACCGGTTCGTGTTCGTCCCGGATCTGGGGCTGGACCGCATCGTATCCTACGCCCTGGATACGGAGAACAATGTGCTGAAGCCGCATGGCGAAACCGCCGTACCTCCGGAAGCGGGCCCGCGCCATATGGCGTTCCATCCCGGCGGCAAGCTGGCGTTCGTCATCAACGAGATGGACTCCACGGTAACGTCTCTTCGCTACGACGAAGAGACGGGCGTTCTGGAGCCGATCGAAACGGTAACGACGCTGCCCGAAGGGTTCACGGGCGAGAGCTACTGCGCCGAGATCCTGGTGTCGGAAGACGGCGCATACGTGTACGGCTCCAACCGCGGCCACGACAGCATCGTCGTCTTCGCGGCGGATCAGGCAAGCGGGAAGCTCACGCTTGTGGAACATGTGTCCGCGGAAGGCAAGCATCCGCGCAACTTTGCCTTGACGCCGGGCGGCGCGTTCCTGATCGCGGCAAACCGCGACACGGACAACATCGCGACGTTCCGTGTGGACCGCTCCAGCGGCAGGCTACAGTATACCGGGCAGTCGGCCGCGGTGTCGAAGCCGGTCTGCGTGCGGCCGGCTTATCTGTAAGAGGCGCCGTTACCGGCCCGGGAAGAAAAGGAAGAGCGGAACGTCTGCATGCGGACGTTCCGCTTTTTTTTGCGGGATTCCCGGAGGGGTGTTGACAGCTTGTAACTTTATAAGTTACAGTAAACGTTGTTCTTTTTACGGGAGCTTTCGTTTATAGTAGGAATCGGACAAAGCAATCCAAATTTACAAGATAGGGTTGAATCGGATGAGTAACAACAGTCTCGCCGCAGCGGAAGGAGCAGGCCGTTCTCGGAAACTTACGCTTGCCGTCATTCTCGGTTCTCTGTCGGCTTTCGGACCGCTGTCGCTGGATATGTATTTGCCGGCGCTTCCCAGACTGGCGGACGATCTGCATACGACGGCTTCGCTGGCTCAGCTGAGCCTGACCTCTTGTCTGCTTGGCCTGGCCATCGGGCAGGTGTTTGCAGGCTCCATCAGCGATATCAAAGGCCGCCGGGGGCCGCTTATGATCGGCCTCGCCATTTATACGGCCGCATCTCTGCTCTGCGCTATCGTGCCTTCCATCTGGGGGCTTATCGTGCTCCGCTTCATACAGGGGATGGCCGGATCTGCGGGCATCGTGCTGTCACGAGCGGTTGTGCGGGATATGTACAGCGGACCGGAATTGACGCGGTTCTTCTCGCTCCTCATGCTCATTAACGGAGTGGCGCCGATCCTTGCGCCCATTGCGGGCGGGCAGCTGCTCCAGTTCACCTCCTGGCAGGGCGTGTTTATCGTGCTGGCTCTGATCGGCGTGGTCATGCTGCTGGCATCCTGGAAGGGCCTTCCCGAAACGCTGCCCCCGGACAGGCGGACGAAGGGCGGCGTCAAGCAGACGGTCGCCACGTTCAAAACGCTGCTGCGCGACCGGATTTTCATGGGCTACGCGCTGTCGCAGGGCCTGGTGGCCGCGGCTATGTTCGCTTATATTTCGGGATCGCCGTTCGTGATCCAGAATATATTCGGCGCTTCGCCCCAGATGTTCAGCCTGTTCTTTGCCATCAACGGCTTGGGCATTATTCTGGCGGGTCAGATTGCCGGACGCCTGGCCGGAAGGGTGAGCGAGACGAAGCTGCTGATCAGCGGCCTGATCATTGCCGGTCTCGGAGGCGTCACGCTCCTTGCGATGATTCTTGCCGGAGCCGGACTTACGGCCATCCTGATCCCGCTGTTCTTTGTGGTGTCGAGCGTCGGGATCGTGAACACGGCGGGATTTTCCCTGGCGATGCAAAACTACGGGCATTCCGCAGGCAGCGCTTCGGCTCTGCTCGGCCTGCTGTCGTTTATTTTCGGCGGGCTTGTCGCCCCGCTGGTGGGCATCGCGGGGAGCGGCACGGCCGTTCCGATGGGAATCGTTATCGCGGCGGCGGACGTTGGCGCCATCTTCTGTTATTATTTCATGGTCAAGCGTCATGCCGCACGCGGCGGACAGCGGGCCGAATCGGCGGCGGACATACACTGACGATTTACAAACGGTTGAATACTCCTTGCTTCAAACAGTTGAAGCGGGAGATTCAGCCTTTTTTTGTGCCCAAATCAAACCTTTTTGCCACCCGCTAAAAAAAGGATGCTTTTTTATTCAAAATAGGTTACACTATAAAAGTAGGTAACTTACAAAAAAGAGGTGGCTAAGAAATCATGGATTTCAATACTGCTGTAAAAAACAGACGCTCGATCTACGCGATCAGCAAAGACGCCGTCGTCTCGGACGAAAAAATTGTAGAACTGGTAAACGAAGCTGTTCAACATACGCCTTCTTCTTTTAACTCCCAAAGCGCGCGAGTGGTCGTTCTGCTGAACGAACAGCACGACAAGTTCTGGGATCTTACAACGGAGATTCTGCGCGGCATCGTCGGTGACGGCGAGCAGTTCGAAGCAACCGCCCAGAAAATGACTCTCTTCAAAAACGGCTACGGAACGGTGCTGTTCTTCGAAGATCAAGCGGTCGTGGAAGGGCTGCAGCAGCAATTCGCGGCCTATGCCGACAACTTCCCGATCTGGTCCCACCATTCTTCCGGCATGCTTCAATTCGTCGTATGGACGAGTCTGGAAGCCGAAGGTTTCGGAGCTACCCTGCAGCACTACAACCCGCTCGTCGACGAAGCGGTGCGCACTGAATGGAACGTGCCTGCTACTTGGAAGCTCGTGGCTCAAATGCCTTTCGGCAAGCCTGCCGCAGAAGCCGGCGAAAAACAGTTCCAGCCGCTTGAAGACCGCGTGAAAGTGTTTAAATAAGCCTTTCGGCTCGGCCTTAAAGACCTTCTCTTCCGGGAGAAGGTCTTTTTTGTCTGCCTGCCGGGTTCTATTGACTTCTTCGCGGATTTATCTCGCGTGTACAAGGGCATTTGAGCTATATTGGAAGCAGATGGGACATACACACTTACCGTCAGGGAAAAACCGGCATATTCTGTCGTAACCTACATGATGTTGAAGAGGTGAGGAGAATGGCTGTATCCCAGCATCCGATCATGGGCACTTCATTAGCTTCGCTTGATGTCATCACAGCATTCATTCGCAAGGTCAATCCGTCCTTCAACCCGGAGATAGCCAGGCAATTTCTAACCGTGGGAGCCAAATACGGCGTCCGCGGCGATGCCGCCGTCGCCCAGTCCATTCATGAAACGAACTGGTTCAGGTTTGGGGGAGACGTCAAGCCCGAGCAGAACAACTTTGCCGGTATCGGAGCGACCGGGGGAGTTCCCGGCAACAGCTTCCCGACGATCAAGGACGGCGTAACGGCGCAGATTCAGCATCTTTTCGCCTATGCGTCCAAAAATCCGCTTCCGGCAGGAGAAGCGGTCGTCGATCCCCGGTTCACGCTCGTCACGCGCGGCATTGCGCCGAACTGGGAAGATCTTGCGGGCCGCTGGGCCGTTCCCGGCTATGACCGGAACAAATACGCCAGCCTGCAGGCCGCCTTGGAAGCGGGGGAAACCTACGGACACTCCATCCTGAAGCTGTACGACGGCATGACGGCGGCGGCTCAGGTTCCGGTGCCGACCGTTAAACCGCTTATCGTGATCGACGCCGGTCACGGCGGCACGGATTCCGGCGCTACGGGCAGCGGCCTGCTGGAGAAGAACTTGACGCTTACGCTGGCGCTCCAGCTCCGAGACCGGCTCGTAAACGATTACGCGGCCAATGTCAAACTGACACGGAGCACAGACGATTTCGTCGCTCTGTCCGATCGCGCAAACCTGGCAAACGGCTGGGGAGCGGCTTATTTCGTTTCCATCCATATCAACGCCGGCGGCGGGGAAGGATTCGAATCGTATGTTTATCCGGGCACTTCTAGCGGAGTGACGGGACAGAAGCGCACAATTGTGCACGATACGGTTGTGAATTATTTAAACACGCTGGGAGTCGTGGACCGGGGCAAGAAGGAAGCGGATTTCGCGGTATTGCGGGAGACCGATATGTCCGCGGTGCTGCTTGAAAATCTGTTCATTGATAACGCTACCGATGGCAGTCTGCTTGGAAATTCCGGCGTGCTTACAAATCTGGCGAACGCCATAGGAGACGGGGTGGCCACAGCGATGGGACTGAATCCGGGAATTCAGCCTGTAATACCGGTTTGGAAAACGGAAGGCGTGGATTGGCTTTACGAGAAAGGACTTCTGACCGATCCGGCGTGGAAAGACAAACTTGACGAGCCGCTTCCTTTGTGGGCGGAGGCCGTTGTTCTGAAGCGTTTGTATGATCTTCTCAGCGGAGACGGGACGCCATAACGCCGTGTGAATAGAGGCGGCGAACAGGCCGGTCCGGTAAACGGGCACGGCCTTTTTTATTGTGCGGAAGCAGTAAAGGGACCTCTCCGACCCGGGCCATCTGTCGGCAATTAAGTGGAAGGTTCCCGGACGGCCTGCCGCTTTTTGAAGCGGGACCGGAGCGCGTCGACCAGCAAATATACGACGGGAATCAGCTCCGCCAGCAGCATCATGGGCACCGCGGTCGTGCCGGCGAACCGGTCCAGGGTCTCGGAGGAATTCACCATCCAGAGGCAGAGGAAAACGACCGTAACGCCGAATGGCAGGGTGAGCGGCCGGGTATCTTTCATTTTCAGGGTCTGGGTGACGGCGATCACCGAGATATACAGGAAGAGGCTGATTTTGACGAGCAGCGTAAACAACCACATGAGGATGAGGATCGGGTCCATGTTCTGGATAAAATTGCCGAACTGAATGTACCGCGTCATTTCCAGGTTGGCGTAGGTCAGATTGGCTGCCAGGGAAGGCCCGAAAAGGAGCACCATCGGAATCAGATTCCCCAATGTCAGAATTCCGGCGGTGACGATAGCCCATACCAGCGCCTTCATCGTCCGGCCTGTTTCCTTAAACTTGGGGAAAAACAGCGCGATAAACGTCATTTCTCCGAAAAGTCCCGTAATCATAGCCGTTGCGCTAAAAATGCCGCGCCCGTCAAAGTTGGTCACCAGGGAAACGACCGAATAGGGGACGATATCTTGGCAGGAAGCAACGGCGATAAGTACAACCAGAGCCAGTGCCACGAAAAAAACACCTTGGGTTGAACGGAAAATGTTCGTTACACCCGAGTGGACAAGCCTCGTCGTGCATAGGCCGAGCAGGCTGGCCACGGCCCAGAGGGGAGTGCCCGGGAGGTAAATTTCGACGATAAAATCGGTCAATTGCCTCAGCACAAGCGCCGCCGTAAACAAATAAACGAACGCCATAAACAGGACCAACAAATAATGCAGAGGCCGTCCGATAATCTCCCGGCCATACTCCGCCATATAGCGTCCGGGTCTGCGGCAGCCTAATTTGTAAGCCAGATAAGTGAGAACTCCTCCCAGGAGACTGCCGCCAATAACGGGAATCCAGACCGAATATCCCGCATTCTGGATAAGAGGCGCCGCGAGAAAGCTGACCAGCGTAGACAGAAGATACTGGGTGAACAGCATATAAGTCTGCAAAGGCGTTATTTTGTCCATGATAGCCTCCTTCAGCGGGTTTAAGACGTCACATGCAAGGAACCGAATATGATTTCGAGCCATTCGACCAACGTTTCGCCGTTCTTCGAATGATGGAGAAGCAGCACGCAGGCGCAAAGGACGCCGGTTACGCTTAAAGAAACGGAGAAGGTCCGTTTCTTTTTTCCGCAGCGCACCAGGTATCTCCATTGAATGATCATGACAATCGCGTACGTCACCAGGACCGTAATCATTTCGAAACCTCCGTGTCCCTTTGCGGATCTCCGGTGAACGTTTTCTTGACTACTCCGATCCGCCGGATGATGGCGTCGGACGTGCACTGGATCTTGACTTTTTTGCTGAATATTTCATTCCACTCTTTACTGATCCGGTTCCATTCCTTCGGGTATTTCCATTCCAGATAGCGGTTCAGCTGAAACGCGTCGGTTCCCATCTGCCGAGTCAGCTGGATCGAGTGCTCGACATCCTCCTTGATTTTGTTTTCCACACTTTTCTCCATTTCTTTGAGCTGCTTGTGATCCTTGAAATTAATGTTGGAGTAAGAAGCGACGATATCCAGGTCCGTTTTGACATGAATGCTGTACACAAGGGTATCACCCGTCAGCTCGGGCCGGATTTGGGTCGAATTCCGTTCGACGAGCAGGCTGACGACTTTGCCGTCCGTCGGGGAAGGCACCGTAATCTCCCGTGTTTCGGGCTTGCCCTGTATCCACAAAGCTCCTGCGGCTTTTTTGCCCGGCAGTGAGCCGACCATCTTGTCCCCTTTGAATACAGCCGCTCCGTCGGGACCCATCCAATATTCCTCTTTGGATTCGTTCATAATGCCCGTTTTACCGAAAATCAGGCGGGTAGCCAGAAAATCTCCCCCCATGTAATGGGCTTTCAAGATATCTTTGAAATTGATGGTCGTCGCTATTTTGCGTCTGCCGTAGGCATAGAAAATGTCGGACGGGAAACGTTCCATGGTCAGAGGGAGCTGGATAACCTGATCGACGCTGCCGTGCGTCACGAACAAGTTCGCGTTAATGTGCACTCTCGGTTCCCGGGCTATCAGATCCAGAAGCGATCCGATTCCGTCTTCGGCGTACCGGTTTCCGATAATGACGACGCGAGTCTGTCCGAATGTAATTTTCCGCGAGAGATCGTTCTGGATTTTACGGAAGGCGTCGCTCAGGTTCGAATCGATCTTGGAAAAGTACGTAAACGGCTCACGCCCCGATTGGGAGGAACCTCCCACTTCACCGGGAATCAACCGGTTCGCCAAGGGCATGCCAAGCACAAGCTCGTATCCGTCATCGGTTTTGTCCACCATCACCATCCTCACGAATGCCCGGTCGTTCAGCTCAACGGAGGACCAGCATCCCGCAAGGAGAAGGAGGGAGAGAAGGATCCCCGCTAATCTTGCCGTCATTCGCATGCTCTTCAATCTCCTTCCTCGGCGGGATTTGCCCACTTGCGGCCGTTCGGCTTCTGCCTGTGAAGATTGCGGGAGGACGTAAACTTGGGCCGCGTGATCATGGTCCACCACGGAGCTCTCACGAAAATGTCTTTCATATCCTTCGGAACCATCGGCACCACCGGAGACAGGTAGGGGATGCCGAACGACTTCAGCTCCGTGAGGTGGATATAGATGAGGATCATGGCGCAGGCAATGCCCACCAGCCCGAATCCGCCCGCCAGGATCATGATGGGGAAGCGCAGCAGCCGGAACGAGAGCCCGAGATCGTAGTGCGGGATAATAAAAGAGGCGATGCCCGTCAGCGAGACGATAATGACCATCGCCGCCGAGGCGATGCCCGCCTGCACGGCTGCCGTTCCGATAATGAGCGCGCCGATGATGGAGACGGCCTGCCCGACCGATTTCGGGATACGCGTGGCCGCTTCCCTCAGAGCTTCGAAGAAAACTTCCATGATCAGCGCTTCGACAAACGCCGAGAAAGGGACGACCTCTCTGGATGAAGCGATCGTTATCAGCATTCTTTCCGGGATCGTTTCCGGATGAAACGTCGTAACGGCGATATAAAAGGACGGCAGCAGCAAAGAAACGAACAGGAACACGTACCGGATCCAGCGGATCCACGATCCCGCCCAGAACCGCTGGTAATAATCTTCGGGGGACTGCATCATCATGAACAAGGTTGTGGGCGCTATAATGGCAATGGGCGTACCTTCCACAATAATGGCGATTCTGCCTTCGAGAAGGGCGGCGGCGACGACATCGGGGCGTTCCGTATATTGCAGCTGGGGAAAAGGAGAGTACGGATTGTCTTCGATAAATTCCTCCAGATAGCTGGAGCCCATAACCGAATCGATCTCGATATCGGCCAGCCGCCGGGCTGCTTCATCGACCAGCGCCGGACTGCAGACGTCTTCCATGTAGACCGTAATGACCCGTGTGCGGGTCTTCGTGCCGATGATTTGTTCCACGCATTTGAAATTGTGCGTTCGGAGCCGTTTCCGGAGCATGGACAAGTTGTCCTGAATGCTCTCGACAAACGCCTCCCGAGGTCCGCGGATAACGGTTTCACTGTTCGGTTCGTCGATTTGCCTTTTGATGTAGGAGCTCAGCCCGAACGACATCATGCGGGACTCCTGATCGAGCAGAAGCACAGCGCTGCCTTCCAAAATATCCTGAAGCGCATCGGTCATCGTCAGGAGTGTTTTCTGCCGGTCGGCAGGAAGCATTTTGCGGTCGAAGAGGTTCCCTGCGAGAGTTTCTTCTCCTTGTACGAACCGGTCTCCTAGAATCACTTTCAGTACGCTCTGCTGCAGATCATTCCGGTCCACGGCCCCTTCGATGTAGACAAGGAGGCAGGGCGTATTTTCCCCCGCCGTAAAAGTGTGATAAACGACATCGGAACAATGGGCGAGCAGCGTTTTCAGCCAGCCCGTTCTTTCCGCCAGCGAAGCGCCGGCCGGTTCTTCTGCGGCGCCGGCTGCTTCTGCGGAACCGGCGTTCGAAGTACCCGGAGACGGCTGCTGCCGCGGCCGTTTGGGAGGACGGTTTGCAATTTTGGAAAAACCGCGTAGAAAGAATGCCATGGCGTATCCTCTGCCTTTACTCGTGAAGTCTTCTTAGTTTGTCTTCAAGCGTTTTCTTTATTCTGGATGCGAAGGAATGAGAAGGAACAGGGAGCAGCCAGGGAGGGGGGATCGAATAAAGGGGAAGGCCGCTGGTTATTGCGACCAGACAGCCATCAGAAGGCGGTTTACAACCGCTGAGGACAGGAAGAGGAAACCAAGGCGCGTATGACCCGTCGCAAACAGAGAGGCCGTTCCCATCCCGAAGATAGCCGCTTCCATAAGCAAGTGCCACGGCTGAGGAAGGGAATAACTTGCTTTAGGAGACATGAACAGCCCCCAAACGACAGCGGTCAATAGCGGTGCCCCGGCACCCAGCAGCGTCTTCATCATCCAGCCGTCTCCTTTCGTCACTCCCCAATAGCCGACCGCGACGAGAAGACAGCATTCCAGAATAAAACGAATTCCCAGGTTAACAGCTAAAACAGCAGCCATACAGACACTCCTCTCACGAAACTAATCTTATTAGTTTTATAATAACTAATGGCGTTAGTTTTGTAAATAGAAAGGAATTCGCTTCGTCAGAACTCCAACTTTTTATTGCACTCTGTGATCGGATCTGATAAAATTTTCCGGCTGTCTTTAAAAAATCGGAAATAACCGCCTAAAGTGGGGAGAACAGGAGAACGGAATGAAAGTATTACTGATCGGACCCGGCGGTTCGGGAAAATCCACTTTCGCCCGGGAACTCGGCGAGAAGCTGGAGCTGCCTCTTTATCATCTGGACGCGTACTATTGGAAACCCGGATGGGTGCCGACCCCGAATGAAGAATGGGACGAATTCATCGGCAAGCTGATCCGGGAGCCCGCTTGGATTATGGACGGAAATTACGGAAGGACGCTGGATAGGCGTCTGAAGGCTGCGGATGTCGTCATTTTTTTCGATCTGCCTTCCTGGCTGGTCGTCTACCGGGTGTTTAAACGCCGGATTATGTACCACAACCGGACGCGGCCGGATCTTAATGAAGGCTGTCCGGAACAGCTCGATTGGGATTTCGTCAAATGGGTGTGGAACTTCCGGAGGCACAAAAGACCGCAGCTCCTGGAACAGCTGGAGAACTGCGGAGACCATGTCCGTGTCTTCATCGTGAAGAACGGAAAGGACAAGGAAAACATTCTGGAAGAGCTGCTTTCCTTTCGTTCTTTTGTCTGACTCCCATTATTTTTCGCGGGGAATTATGGAGCTCTACGGCCGTTTTCGTGCGGATTTTGTTTGAGATTTTTCTGTTTGAGGTACTTATGGTATATCTACCGAAGGAAGGTGAGTCCCATGACGGAACCGAAAAAAACGAGCCATGAATTGGAACGCCAGACTCAGCAAAAGGGCAACCGCGACCATCCGGAGCAGTATCCGACCGAGAATGAAAGCTTGTTCGATCTTCACGAAAGCGAAAAAAACGTCGATCCGATTCCGATGGAAGATTTAAATATGGAGCAGAAAGAAGAAAAGGACAAAAGCGCCACGAAGTCCGATTCTTCCAGCCCGGACAACTATCATTCGGGCTTCTAAAGACGGATTCCGGATGATTCCGGCAATCCGGACCTTACAAGAAAGCCGGTGTCCGCTTAACGAAGCGGACACCGGCTTTTTCGGCGCCTGAGACCGGCTGAGGGGGGGGGGGCGGGAACGTGCGGAAAATCCGATGAATCATCTCATCACGGGCGTTCCGGATTTTGCTGAAGACCCCACCCATACCCGTCCGCTTCGCACCGCGCCCAGTTTCCTGGCGCATGTGGTTAGGCGCAGGCATGAAGGTGGTCAACCGCATCGGCCGGGGGGCGCTGCCGGCCAATCAAGCGGATGTTACGCCAGCCGGTTTTGCCGCGCGCAGCCGTTTGGCGCATAGGGTCTGTCAGCTCCGGTCCATGAGCTGCATCAGCTTCATTTCCGTCGACGATTCCTGCGCGGGAGTATAAATGCTGCAGCGCAGATCCGTGCTGCCGTGCACCTGCAGGGACGTCAGGTCGAACAGCATTTTCCCCGCTTTGGCATGCCGGAACTCGATCAGAACTTCCGGTGCGGAGCTCACCTTGCTTTGTTCCCACAGCCGGTTGAATTCGGGATAGGTGAGCTTCATTTCGGCCAGAAACCCGTTGTACCACTCGTCTTCGAAATACTGGCCGTAATAGGCGCGGAAAATAGCCAGAAAGCCGCTGACGAAATCTTCCCAGTTTACCGCAAGACGGCGGAATTCTTTGCGCGCAAACAGGAGGGAGATCATGTTGCGCTGTTCGGGCGGAATCTTCTCGAAATCGAGGAAAACGCGCGTGGCCGCCTCGTTCCAGCCGACAATCGTACACCTGCGGTCGGAGATGATGGTCGGGCAGTTTTTCAGCTCTTGCAAAATTTTCTGCAGGGAGGGGGAAATTTGCGGCAGCTCCTCCTGGAGCAGGCGAATGCCCGAGCTGGCTTCCAGCGCCAGGGAAGTGAGGTATTTTCGCTCATCTACCGTCAGCTGCAGCGCGGAAGCGATATTTTCCAGCACGGAGGCCGACACTTTAATATCCCGCCCCTGCTCCAGCCACGTATACCAGGTCGTGCTGACCCCCGCGAGCTGGGCCACTTCCTCTCTGCGAAGCCCCGGAGTTCTTCGCCTGGTTCCGGCGGGGAGCCCCATGTTTTGCGGGAGCAGCTTGGCCCGCTGGCTTTTCAGAAAAGCCGACAGAGCCTCCAATCTTTCGTCCTTGTTCATCCGCTCATCTCCTCGAATTCTTATCGTAGTAGTAATTATACTAGAATAAACTACAACTTGTAATAGGATACATCGAGTGACAAGATGAGGATAAGGACTAGCTTTTATAGAGGAGGACGTAGGATGGAAAGAGTCGTTATTACAGGAATGGGTATTATTTCGCCGCTCGGCAACGGGGTGGCCCCGTTTTGGGAACGTCTGGTGCAGGGGCAGTCGGGGATCTCCCGGATCGACACCTTCGATACGACCCGCTACAAATCGAAAATTGCCGGACTTGTGCGGGATTTTGACGGAGAAGCGTTATTCGGACGCAAGGAAGCGAGAAAAATGGACCGCTTCTGCCAGTTCGCTCTGGCCGCCGCCGATCAGGCCCTGCTGGATGCGGAGCTGAATCTGGACATGACGGACCGCGAACGCGTCGGGGTGTACGTGGGCTCCGGCATCGGCGGAATCGGCACCCTGCTGGAGCAGAACCGGGTGCTGCTGGAACGCGGGCCGGAGCGGGTCAGCCCCACGCTTGTGCCGATGATGATCTCGAACATGGCGGCGGCCATGATCTCGATCCGGCATCAGACGCTCGGGCCGACGATGTCGCCGGTTACGGCCTGCTCCATCGGCAACACCGCCATCGGCGAAGCGTTCCGCACGATCCGGACAGGCGATGCGGATGTCATTATCGCCGGGGGCTCGGAAGCGGCCGCCAGCGAAATTTCGCTGGCGAGCTTCGGCAACGCCACGGCACTCTCCACGCGCAACGAGGAGCCCGCGAAAGCGAGCCGCCCGTTCGATGCGGGAAGAGACGGCTTCGTGATGGCCGAAGGGGCCGGCATCCTGATTCTGGAGTCGCTGAGCCATGCGCGGCGCCGGAATGCCCGCATCTACGCCGAAGTGACCGGTTACGGCGCAAGCTCGGACGCCTACCACATGGTGGCGACTCATCCCGAGGGGAGAGGGGCGCAGCAGGCCATGAAATCGGCCCTCGCGAGCGCGGGAATTGCCCCTAGCGAGGTGGATGTCATCAGCGCGCATGCGACGAGTACGGGGGTAGGGGACAAGTCCGAAACGATCGCGATCAAAAATCTCTTCGGAGAAGACGCCTACCGCATACCCGTGACGGCCAACAAGTCGATGACAGGGCATATGTTCGGAGCCGCCGGCGGGGCGGAAGCGATCGCGCTCGTCAAAACTTTGCAGGAAGGCATCATTCCTCCGACGATTAATCTGGAGCAAAGGGACCCCGACTGCGATCTGGATTATGTTCCCGGCACGGCGAGAAAAGCGGAGCTCGAAATCGGTCTCTCGAACTCGTTCGGATTCGGCGGGCACAATGCGGTCATCGTGCTGCGTAAATACAGGGAGTAGCCGGACCGCGGTCATGTTCGTGTGCTGCCTGTGAAGTCATTTCAGAATAACCCGCAGTTTCCGAGGATTTCTTCGGTACCCAGCAGAGTCGCTTCACCGATGGTCACATCGTTCGCCCCGAGAAAAGCCTGGACGGCGGTATAGCCGACCGAATACCCCGCAAAAGGGGACACGCCCGCAGGAGCATACCCCTGCTCTCTTGCGTACAAGTCTCCGAACATGTAGCTGCTGACTTCGGCAAACCCTTTGAGGGCCAGGACGTCTTTGAACACATGGAGCGAGTATTCGAAGTCGTCCGGCTCCATGGAGGTGACCCAGGGGCCAAGCAGCTCCTCGCCGAACAACTCGCGGGCAAACGACTCGGCAAGGCCTTCGATGACGAGATAATCGCCCAGCGTCACATTTCCGTGATCCCAGCCGAAATAGGAAAACCGCAGATTATGATGGAATTCGTGGGCGATGACGGCGGGAAGCCGGGGTAAATTCTCTTCCGTCGGATGAAGCATGACCTGGATGTACCCCGGAATGCCTCCGAACCCGCATGTTCCTCCTTGAAGCTCAAGCTTGAGGGGATCGGCGAGATACAGGCCGAACCGGAGCTCGTCCGCGCGGACCCGCAGCTCCGCCTGCTCGGCAAAGCTCATGCAGCGCCGCAGGGCGGACAAGGCTGTCTCCTCCGCCTTCGCCTGCCGGAGTTTCTCCAGCGCCGTGAGGCCGGTCTCCGTCTCTCGGACGGAGAGATAGCCGAGCATCCCCGAAGCGGTCAGGACGTCATAGCCTCCGGGCTGCCCTGCTTTAAGCGGAACCCCGATGAGGTTCCACATCGTTTCGAAAGGTTTCATCATCGTATAACGGAAATAATTTTCCCGTTTGTCCTCAGGCAGGTCATACAGGCTGGCATAGTGGTTCAATGTCGGTTCTATGGCAAGTTTCATATGAGATAGCCACCTCCTGCCGTCAGTCTAAAGGATCACGTAACGTGAGGGTCAAGGGGGAAACGGAAAGAGATCCGGCGTTTAGAGACAGCTCCTGTGAGCTGTCTTTTATTTGTCATATAAAAAGATAAAATCTTACATAGTCTTACATAAAAGGAAAAGGAATAAGATGGAAGTCTGTCGAATACATGGCTAAGGAACAACAGACGTGAGGGCTGGAGGGGATTATGCGGTAAGAAAACAATGACGAGATAAATAGTTGTAACAGCCAACGATAAACCATATACTGGAAGAGGTTGATTTTTCTTCGGGAGCGAGTCATATGAAGAAAGGAACTTATTTTGTACTCAGCTGTCTGTTATCGCTGCTTTCCTGCTTCACGGAATATAAAAAGTTCGAGCACTTCGTTTTTTACGGGGATGTGGGTGCATCCGAAGCGGATAATTTGATAGGCGCATTGATTGCCATGATTGTGTATCCTCTGTTTGTTGCTGTGATTTACGGGATTTTGCATCTCTTACTTTTTGCACTTTCTCTGGTGAAATACAGGGATGTTCCGGTTGAGCCGGGAGCTATTTTGTTTCGGAAAGATTCATGGCTCTTAAACGGAGTCCGCTTTTTCGGATGGATTTTACTGCTTTACATGAACACGCATCCTCAAGGATTCGGTTTGTACACCTGGTGGATGTATCTGGTTTCAAATCTCGTCGGATTGAATTTATTGGTGTGGATCGTGGGAATCATCCGGGAAAGACGCACAGACAGGCATCTGCGCTCACTATAATAAGGAGAAGAAAATGAAGAAATATATTCAGCATCAAGCACCGGTACTGCCCGTTAAAAATGTACTGAAGGCGCTTGAATTTTACCGCGACGTACTAAAGTTTGACCTGGCTTGGGTTCTGGAAGATACATACGGATCGGTCTACAATGGGAATATCGAGGTTCATTTTACGAAATCGGACAAGGTCGAAGTTCAGACGCTTTATTTTTTTGTCCGAAACGCGGATCAAGTCTATCAATTTTTGAAAACGCAGAAGGTGGATTTCATAGAAGATATCCAGTCCAAGTCTTGGGGAATGAGAGAGTTCGTGATCCGCGATTTGGACGGGCATCGGCTCCGTATCGGGCACGGGGAGCGCAACAAACACGAGATTGAAGTGCTGTCGAGAGAAATCGGCTGAAAGTTGATAGACCGCAAGGCCGGAAGACGCAAGTACGCAAGCGGAAAGATTCAAGACCGATTTAATGAAACGAGGTTGAACAAAAATGATGGACACGATCGGGTTCGTTTCCTGGGCCAGCATCGTTTACTTGCTTGTTATACTCGGATTCATCGCTATTTTTATTACCAGCTTATCGATGTTTATCCGGACCAGAGTCAACCGCAGACTGTTTACGCTGACCAAGCTGCAAAGAATCGAGGAGAAACTGGACCGTTTGCTGGACATGCAGCCGCAGAACGTGCGGAAGAATCAGGATCGGGAGCGTTTAGTTAATGAACCTGAGGATGAGCGGCGTTACTGAATCGGATATCGAATCATAAGGCCGTCTTCTCCTTGTGGGAGGGCGGTTTTTTTGATGGATCCGTTGACAGATCCGGGAAATCTGTGTACGATACGTTTTATCGTAATAGTTACGAATAATCAATTATTTTCCAATTCCTATTTTATAAAAGGAGACCATGATGACAACTTGGAATCTGAACGGCATGAAACATCATCTTTTCTTTTGCAACGGGGGCAGCTGTACCAAAAAAGGAGCGGAAGACGTCGTCGAAGCGATGCGCGATGAGATCAAGCTGCAGGAAGCGGATGGCCGGATCCATACGACCCGAACCCGCTGTCAGGGCAGATGCGAGGATGCCTGCGTCATTACCGTGTACCCGGAGGGGGTATGGTACAAAGAGGTGACCCCTGAAATCGGGAGGCGCATTGTCCGTGAGCATCTGATCGGCGGAAGCCCAGTGGAAGCACACATCAGCTATACCTATGAAGACGAACTCGCGGCCAGACCGGATACGAAAGAAGGCCAGAGCAAGACGAAGCGGAAAGAAGCGCGGACGAAGTAAGCGGAAGGAACAGCAGCGATTTAAAGCAGCATCAAGCGCAGGCAGGTGGACACGGTTCTTAATAGGGAATCGTCCGGCATGGCAAGAAATTCGCCGGGCTGTCCTCAGACAGGTCGTCACCGCTGACGCCCTCATCGCTCTCCTTCGCGTTATGGAATACCTGAAGACCGGTTCTGCACAGCAGAGTCCGGTTTTTTCGGTTTTTTTGACGGGTGGGATTGCAGGGGATTGCGCGCCGGAAGGAGAAGTAGTCTGCAGGTTAAAAAAGCAGCGGATGAGTTTCTGCATGACCACCGCACCGGCTTCAGATTCATCCGCAAAGGAACGGAGCGTTACGATGTACCTGCACGAAGTGATCAAACTGAACGAGAACATTCGGAATCCGCACGAGTACCCGTTTCATATTCCGGCGATCGACAAGCTCGACCGGCTGAAATTCCATAAAAACGTCACGTTTTTCGTCGGCGAGAACGGCTCCGGCAAATCGACTCTGATGGAAGCGATCGCTTACCAATGCGGGTTCAATACGGCGGGAGGCAGCCGGAACAATCTGTACGAGCTGGATTCGTCGGAAGCAAAGCTGGGCGATTATTTGCGCCTCTCCTGGATGCCGAAGATGAATCAGGGCTTTTTTCTGCGGGCGGAGTCGTTCTATAATTTCGCCAGTCATATCGACGAGCTGGCACGGGAAGACCGCAGGGCTTATGACAGCTACGGCGGCAGGTCGCTTCATGAGCAGTCCCACGGCGAATCCTTTCTGTCCCTGTTCAAGAATCGCTTCGGAAGAAGAGGCATCTATCTGCTCGATGAGCCGGAAGCCGCGTTATCTCCGGCTCGCCAGCTCGCTTTTCTGAGCATGATTCATGAACTGGCCCGGACGTCGCAGCTTATAATCGCCACTCATTCGCCTATTTTGCTGGGCTATCCCCATGCGGACATCTACAATTTCAACGAATCGCCGGTCCGCCTCACTTCGTATGAGGAAACCGACCATTACCGGATTACCCGCCGTTTTCTGGAAAATCGTTCTTTTTATCTCCAGGAACTGCTGGATTGATCGGCGAGTTCAAACCTCAAAAAGCAATCCCGTCCGAAAGGAAGGATTGCTTTTTAAGGTTATGCGATTGCAGCTGCGAGCCATGGGGAAAGCTACAATAAAATCCAATGCTTGCCTGCATCGGACGTCTTAAGCAGCTTCGATTTCTTGCCGTCTTCCGAGCCGAGCAGCAGCCAGCCCGTCTGCGGGGTGGCGAATCCGAGCCGGATCACGTTCGGGTTATTTTTGAGCGTATCCGTCAGAACCGGATCGGATGAAACCGGGTTCCAGGTTGTGCCGCCATCCGAAGTGGCATGGAGAACCTTATCCTTGAATCCCCAGCCGTGCAGGCTGTCCGCGAAAGTGAGCACGTTTTGCATGCCGGTTTGCTTAAAGGACCACGTTTGCCCGCCGTCCTTCGTCACGTAAGCGTCGCGGCTTTCCGTATTGCCGCTCACCGTCCGTACGGGAATCCAGCCTTTGTCCGGGTCATCCTTGAAAAATACGGGAGCCCCGTCCAGTGTGACCGAAGAATCATTCAACTCCTGCGGGATTTTCATCGGAACGACATTCCATGTCTTGCCGCCGTCCCGCGTGCGGTACAGGACCGGTTTTTCTTCATGGCCCGCGAGGGCAATCCAGCCGCTGGCGGCGTCCTTGAAAGTCATGCCGGATGCATGACCCGACAGGGGCAGCGCTCCGGGCACGGGCTTATCCAGGGAAACGCTCGTCAGCGGTTTCCAGTCCTTGCCGCCGTTGTCCGTGGCGTACAGCGTTTTCTCCGACTTGCCCATCGCGGCATCGGAAGAAGTGAGCATCCAGCCGTGCAGGGGATCGGCAAAGGAGAGACCGGCGGCATAAGTCGGCTTATCCAGCGTACCTTTGGTCCAGCTTTGCCCGCCGTCCGCTGTAAAAGCGGTCACGGTTTTCCGGCCGTCATCCGCTGCGGCCGTCCATCCGTGCTGCGCGTCGAGGAAGTAGAGGGAGCCGCCCGCCAAAGGCGCTCCGCTTTTGAACGTGTCGTCCCAGGGACTCAGGAGGGTCCAATTCCGTCCGCCGTCATCGGTGCGGTATAAGCGCAGGGAGCCGTTCGTCTCTCCCCAGGCGAAACCCGCCGCATCCGAGATCAACTGAAAATCGGTCAACCGGGTCTGGATCTGATCCGGCTTAACCGAAGGCACAGGCGCTCCGCTTGCCGGAGCAGCCGTTCCGGAAGCGGGACCCGGGCTTGCGGCGGCCGATGCCGCTGCACTGCCGCTGCCGGTCGAGTCCCCCGCTACTCCAGGGCCGATAGAGCTGCAGGCGGTAAGGGATACTGCCGTGAGAACCGCAAGGAAGGCGGTTTTTTTGACGGGAAGGTTCGTCGTGTTCATAGCGATCACTCCGTTTCGATACATGCTGTTCCAACATGCCGTAGTCTGGTTCGTCTTTCGTCTTCTCTTCATTATTACCCTTTCGCGTGGCTTAAGGAGCACATTTCGAAGGATTGTTACTTTTTTGAAATAAATTGAGAAGGCCTCTTGCTAAATATAGGGTAGGGGGGTATACTATAATTAACCGAATGAAGAAGAGAGACTTTTCTCATCTTATAAAACGAAGATTTTCAGAGGCGGAAAGAGGTGTTTCGAATGGCAGCAAACGTGAAAGCGGCCGGAGAAGAGGCGACGAAACAGGCGAATTTTCAAATAGCGGGGATGACCTGCGCGGCTTGTGCCAACCGGATCGAGAAAGGGCTGAATAAAGTCGACGGTGTGCAAACGGCTAATGTGAATTTCGCTCTGGAACGCGCGACCGTCACCTACGATCCTTCCCGGGTGAATACGGCTCAATTGGAAGAGAAAATCGGCAAGCTGGGCTACAGCACCGTGAAGGACTCCGTGGATTTTCAGCTGGAGGGAATGACGTGCGCAGCGTGCGCCAACCGGATTGAGAAAGGGCTTGCCAAAATGCCGGGCGTCACATCCGCAACCGTCAACTTCGCGCTTGAAACCGCGCATGTCGAGTACCAGGCGGGCGAGGTTATGCCTGCCGATATGCAGCAGAAAGTGGAGAAGCTGGGCTACAAGGCTCTCCTCAAGCAGGAACAGGGAGACCCTGCGGTACACCGGCAGGAGGAGCTTAAGCGGCACAAGCGCAAGCTGATTCTCTCGGCGATTCTGTCCCTGCCGCTGCTCTGGTCGATGGTCAGCCACTTTTCCTTTATGTCGTGGGTCTGGCTGCCTGACTTGTTTATGAACCCGTGGTTCCAGCTTGCGCTGGCCACCCCGGTGCAGTTTTATATCGGACGCCAGTTCTATACGGGCGCTTACAAGGCCCTGCGTAACAAAAGCGCCAACATGGACGTGCTTGTGTCGCTCGGAACTTCCGCGGCTTATTTCTACAGCCTCTATCTGACCGTAGAGTGGGCGCGGCACGGCGGCAGCGTTCACCACGGGCCGGAGATGTATTACGAAACGAGTGCCGTCCTGATCACGCTCGTTCTGCTCGGCAAATTATTCGAGTCGCTGGCCAAAGGCCGCACCTCGGAAGCGATCAAATCGCTGATGGGGCTGCAGGCCAAAACGGCGCTAGTCATCCGGGACGGGAAAGAAGCGGCGGTGCCGGTCGAAGAAGTGATCGCGGGCGATATCGTCCTGGTCAAACCCGGCGAGAAAATACCGGTGGACGGAGAAGTGCTGGAAGGCAGCTCTTCGGTGGATGAATCGATGCTGACCGGCGAGAGCCTGCCCGTCGGCAAAAAGGCCGGAGATCCGGTCATCGGGGCGACGCTCAACAAAAACGGCAGTCTGAGAATCCGGGCGACCAAAGTCGGCAAGGATACCGCTTTGGCCCAAATTATTAAAGTGGTCGAGGAAGCCCAAGGCTCCAAAGCGCCGATCCAGCGCGTGGCGGACGTCATATCCGGCATTTTCGTACCGATTGTCGTCGGTATTGCGCTCGCGGCGTTTGTGATCTGGTATTTCTGGGTAACGCCGGGCGATTTTGCGGGAGCGCTGGAAAAAGCGATCGCCATACTCGTCATTGCCTGCCCATGCGCGCTCGGATTGGCGACACCGACGTCGATTATGGCGGGTTCCGGACGGGCGGCGGAGCTGGGGATTCTTTTCAAAGGCGGAGAGCACTTGGAATCCACGCACAGAATCGACGCGATTATTCTGGACAAAACGGGAACCGTCACAAAAGGCAAACCCGAGCTTACGGATGTGTTGACCGCTTCGATGGATGAGAAACGGTTCCTGGAGCTTCTGGGCGCCGCGGAGAAAAATTCGGAGCATCCTCTGGCGGAAGCGATCGTCAGCGGGATTGCGGCACGAGGCGTCTCTGTTCCGGCTTCGTCCGAATTTGAAGCCATTCCCGGCTTCGGAATTCGTGCGGTCGTGGACGGACAGGAAGTTCTGGCGGGAACGCGCAAGCTGATGAGCCGCTATGAGGTGGATGCGGGGCATGCGGGCGAAACGATGGCGCGGCTGGAGCAGGAAGGCAAAACGGCCATGCTCGTTGCGGTCAACCGCAGCTATGCGGGGCTCGTTGCGGTCGCCGATACCGTCAAGGAAACGTCGAAAGAGGCCGTTGCCCGTCTGAAGGGAATGGGCATCGAAGTCATCATGATTACCGGCGACAACGAGCGCACCGCTCAGGCAATCGCCCGCCAGGTCGGAATCGACCAGGTAAGGGCGGAGGTGCTTCCCGAAGGCAAAGCCGAGGAAGTGAAGAAGCTTCAAGCCCAGGGCAAGAAGGTGGCGATGGTCGGCGACGGCATCAACGATGCTCCGGCGCTGGCGCAGGCGGATATCGGCATGGCGATCGGCACCGGTACGGATGTCGCCATGGAGGCGGCGGACGTCACCCTGATGCGCGGCGATCTCAACTCGATTCCGGATGCGATCTATATGAGCCGCAGAACGATGGGCAACATCCGTCAGAACCTGTTCTGGGCGCTCGGATACAACACGCTCGGCATTCCGGTCGCCGCACTGGGTCTGCTTGCCCCGTGGATCGCCGGAGCCGCCATGGCGCTCAGCTCGGTGTCCGTCGTGCTGAATGCGCTGAGGCTGCAGCGGGTTAAGTTGTAAGTCGCGCGGCCCCCGGGTCCGGACGAAAGTACAGCTCACGTAGAGCATTGTCCGCCCATCCGCGGGCTGGCGCGGACCTTTCCAACGCGCGCGAATCCCAGGCGCTCGCTGCGGCCCTGCGCGGCGTCGGTCGAATCCGCGCTCATACGGGAGCCGGAACAAAAACACTTGTAAAGAGCTTTCCTGAAGCCTATGCGGCTTCGGGAAGGCTCTTTCTTTTCTTTCCCGTCCATTCTGGTATCATAAGAGGACACGACGTCCGAACCAGGACGGACAAAAAGAGATTTTTTTGCCGGAAAGGAGTACCGGATGAGTTCTGCATTGACACGCAAAGCGATCCAGCTGTTATGCGGCCGGACCGCTTACGATAAAGGAGAGGCGCTGAACCGCTCCGGAAAAGTTGTTTTTACCTACCATGATCCCGTCCTGCAGAGTGTGGAGGCGACCGTGGACGACCGCGAGAGCTATCTCGTAAAAGTGAGCGTGCTGTCCGGAGGCGGCATCAACGCGGAATGCACCTGCCCGTCGCTTCCTTCTTTCAGACAATCCTGCAAGCATACGGCGGCCGTGCTGCTCAAGCTGCTGGATTCAAGCCGGACGGACAAGGATTTCCCGGGCGCGGCTCTGCTTGAACGTTCGTCCGAAGGCCGGAGCGAAAGCGCAGCCGCACCTTCCGGATTCCCGGAACCCGGCCTCCAAGCGGGGGAAGCTCCCCCTTATGATACCGAATTGACCAGCAGCATGCTGGGGCTTTTCGGAGGAAGCAGGCGGCCGGGGAGCACCCGTTTTACGCGGGATGAGAGGGAGATGCTGGATCTGGAAATCGTGATCCGGCCTTTTGCCTACGGCTTTCGTAAAGTCATGTTCGCCGCCGAACTGAAAATCGGGCCGAAAAGAGTATATATCGTACAAAAAATAAGAGATTTCCTGGAGCGGCTCGACCGCAGGGAAGCGTACGAATTTTCCAGAGTGTTCACGTATGAGCCGAATCTTCACGGTTTCCGGCAGGAGCATGACGACGTTTTGCGGCAGCTTATCAAGATTCACCAGAACGAGAGCTTGTACAGGGAAACCGGGTATTCGTCCGCATCCTCCGCGAAGGCATTTCCGGGAGGCGAGCGGATGCTGCCTATTCCGCCGTTTTCGTGGACGACGCTGCAGCCGCTACTCGCTTGTGCCCCGGGCGTCAAGCTGGAGCTGGCGGACGGAGTATACGACGGCATACGGGTGTCGGGCGAGCCGCTGCCGCTCCAATTCGATTTTGACCGGTCGGAAACGGACGGCTACCGGATGGACGTGCAGGGCCTGGACCGCATTACGGTGATGGAAACGTACGGAATCGTCCTGCACCAAGGCGAACTGCTGGAGCTTCCGGCTCACCACTGCAAGCGGCTGGCGGAGCTCAAGCGCCTGATGGAGACGGCGCACCGGAACCGCCTGACCATTACGCCGGGCCAGATGGAGCCGTTCATGGAGAAAGTGGTTCCCGGACTGATGAAGCTCGGGCAGGTCCGGATCGCTCCCTCCGTGTCGGACCGGATTTACCAGACGCCGCTCAAGGCGAAGCTGTACCTGGACCGGGTCAGGGACCGGCTGCTGGCGGGTCTGGAATTCCACTACGGCAATGTAATCCTGAATCCGCTGGAGGAAGCCGGCCGGCAGCGCGGGACCGATCATATTGTGATGCGGGACACCGAGAAAGAAGAAACCATTATCCGCCTCATGGAACAGAACTCGTTCGCGAAGACGGAAGGCGGCTATTTCTGGGACGACGAGGAAGCGGAGTATGATTTCCTGTATCATACGGTTCCCCTGCTCGAGCGGATGCTGGATATTTATGCGACCTCCGCCGTAAAAGAAAGGCTGTATACCGGATTTCCGCCTCAGATTACGGTAGAAGTGGACGAGCGCACCGACTGGCTCGAGTTCAAATTCGAGCTGCTCGGTCTGCCGGAAGCGGAAATCCGGAATCTGATCCGGTCCATGCAGGTCAAAAGAAAGTATCACCGGCTGCCGAACGGCTCCCTTGTTCCTCTGGAAAGCGCCGAGTTCCAGGAGATTATCGCACTGATGAACGAGGCCGGAGCGGGAAAAGGCGACATGACGGATACGGGATTCCGTCTGCCGGTTAACCGCGGATTGCATTTGACGGACGCGCGGGAAAGAGGCAGTTCCGTTAAACTCGGCAAGTCGTTCCGGCGTCTGCTGGAAAATATGCGGAATCCGGACAATCTGGATTTCCCGGTGCCGGAGCGGCTCTCTCCCATTCTGAGGGATTATCAGAAATTCGGTTACCAATGGATGAAAACGCTGGCTCATTACCATTTCGGCGGAATTCTGGCGGACGATATGGGGCTCGGCAAAACGATTCAGAGCATGGCCTTTCTCGTGTCCGTTCTGCCGGATATCCGGAAAAAGAAGCTGCCCGCGCTGATCGTTTCCCCGGCTTCGCTGGTATACAACTGGCTTCACGAGCTCAAAAAATTCGCGCCGGAAATCCGCGCGGTCATCGCCGACGGGACGAAAACGCAGCGCAGCCGCGCTCTGCGCAAAGGATCGAAGGCGGATGTCATTCTTACTTCGTACCCGCTGCTGAGGCGGGACACGGATCTTTACGCGAAAGAATCGTTTCATACGCTGATTCTCGACGAGGCGCAGATGTTCAAAAACTATACGACCCAGACCGCCCATTCCGTCAAACAAATAAAGGCGGCCTACCGCTTCGCCCTGACCGGCACGCCGGTAGAAAACAAGCTCGAAGAACTGTGGTCGATCTTCGACGCGGTCTTTCCCGGGCTGTTTCCCGCCCGGCAGGCGTTTAACGAGCTGTCCCGGGAGGCGGTGGCCCGGCGAGCCAGACCGTTTCTGCTGCGCAGGCTCAAAACCGATGTGCTCAAGGAGCTGCCGGATAAAATCGAAACCGTGCAGGCGTCGGAGCTTCTGCCGGAGCAGAAGAAGCTGTATACCGCTTTTCTCGCGAAGCTCCGGCATGAGACGCTCAAGCATCTCCACGAAGAAAGCTTCCAGCAGAACCGCATCCGTATCCTCGCCGGCTTGACCCGGCTCCGCCAGATTTGCTGCCATCCCGCTTTGTTCGTCGACGGTTACGAGGGAAGCTCGGCCAAGTTCGAGCAGCTGCTGGAGATCGTAGAGGAATGCCGCAGCGCGGGCAAGCGCATGCTGATTTTCTCGCAGTTCACCGAAATGCTCGGCCTCATTTCCCGGGAGCTCGGCTACGAAGGGGTGCCGCATTTTTACCTCGACGGCAAAACGAAGGGAAGCGAGCGGGTAGAGCTTTGCAGCCGTTTTAACGAAGGGGAGAAAGAAGTCTTCCTCATTTCGCTGAAAGCCGGGGGAACCGGACTTAACCTCACGGGAGCGGACACGGTTATTTTGTATGATTTGTGGTGGAATCCGGCTGTCGAGCAGCAGGCTGCGGACCGGGCTTACCGGATGGGCCAGAAGAAAGTGGTGCAGGTGATCCGCCTGGTCAGCCAGGGTACGGTCGAGGAGAAAATGTTCCAGCTTCAGCAGAAAAAGCGCACGCTGATCGAGGAAGTGATCCGTCCGGGGGAAGAATCGGTGTCCACGATGACGGAACAGGAGATTCGCGACATCCTGATGCTGGACGACAAGATGGAAATAGGCGGAAACGGGGATTGACCCTCACGTTACGTTATCGTGTAAAGTTCATAACGAGGTGATGTTGTGGCGTATAAGGTGAAGGAAGTGGCGGATCTGGTGGGCGTGAGCGTACGCACGCTTCATCATTACGACGAAATCGGCCTGCTTGTACCCGACTCGGTCAACGCGGCCGGCTACCGGCTGTATACGGACCGGAATCTGGAACGCCTTCAGCAGATTTTGTTTTTCAAAGAAATCGGCTTTGCCCTGCAGGAGATCAAAGCATTGCTGGAGAGTCCCGATTTTGACCGTAAACGTGCGTTAATCGGACACAAGGAGCTGCTTCTCCGCAAGAAAAAGCGGCTGGAAGACATCATCGAAACCGTGGACAGAACGATTGCTTCTGTCGAGGGAGGTATTCCGATGAGAAAAGAAGATTTATTCGAAAGCTTCGACCGCACCCCGCTGGAAGAGCATAAAAAAAAATATGCCGCCGAAGCGCGCGAAAAGTACGGAAGTCAAATGATGGACGCCGTGGAGAAACGCGCCGGCTCTTATACGAAAGAACAGTGGGCGGCTATTATGGGGCAGTCCGAGCGGATTTATGCCAAAGCGGCCGCCGCAATGGAGGCAGGCCCGTCAAGCCGGAAGGCGCAGGAAGCGGCAGCCGAACTCCGGCAGTGGATTACGGGCCATTTTTACGACTGTACGCCGGAAATTTTCCGGGGACTCGGCGACTTGTATGTCGCCGATGAACGCTTCACGGCCAACATTGACCGGCACGGGGCCGGACTCGCCGCTTTCCTGAAAGAAGCGATGCATATTTATTGCGACCGGCTGGAGGGGGCGGAGGAAGAACGCGCAAACCGTTAAAATCAAAGAGATCCGGGCCCGGCGGGGTTCCGGGTCTATTTTTTTGCCGGGATTCCCGGCAGGAAGCATGGAAATTGTTATCTCTTCTAAATCATCGGGGCTATCAGAAATTGTACTTATAACGCTTACTTAGTCGCCTGTAATACAGCCAAGTTCTGATTGAGAATGAACCAAAATTTAGAATTAATAGTACAAACAAAGTCATGTTTATAATCTGCATTTTATCCAGATCGTGATTGGACATCCGGTGAATATTAGCCCCTATGATAAAAATATAAAAAATGACTAATGGAAGAAACATACAAGAATAGGTGATGGCTATGCGCCTAGCGTGTTTTAATTGATGTGATTTATCACTGTAGATTTGTGGCTGTTCCTCGTCCATTGAATATTCACGGCTCCATAGGGTCCATTTTTGAATAGATGAGGTGGAAATAAAGGCACTCTTCCAGCCGGCATCTCTGTGAATGTCGAAGTAGCCTTCATCTGCAATATTTTGATAATCCGCGCAATAACTTACTTTACGGGGACTTCCCATTGTAAAATAAAAAACGGTTCCTGTTTTACCAACACGATAAAGATTAAGCCCGTGTTCTTCCATTGCTTCGAGCCATTTTTCAAGCTTATCCGGAGCATACATCCATCCAAATCTTCTCTTAACAATTAGTTGACCTGAACGTCTTAACCGCTTCTCTTCATCCTTGCTTAGCCTTCTTTCAACTTGCTCCCTCCCCTGCAGTTTCTTTCGTTGTATGTTTTCTCCGATCAATTTCTTGTTTGTCTTATTAATTTTAATAACAGAATAAAGTGTAAGTACCCATAGGGCAATTCCAATGCCTATTAAAAAGTAGGTTAAAATCCAAAGAGGACTTTCGACAAAATGACCAGGTACATCTTGGATAAATATTACCGAACGGAGGATAAGATTAAATATAGCAATGACCGTTAAATAGATTAAAACACTCGCGAAAATGTACAGTATGGTCTTATTATGTTTGACTATACCTTCACGTACTGGGAAGGTCTTAATTTGTTCCAGAGGCTGTTCATTCGCCGTTACATACCAGTTTCCACTCTGCGAAACCTTCACCCATCCATCATCTACTAAAGCTCTAGACAGCGAATTGGTTTGAATTTTATTGAACCCGATCCTGTACGTTCTTTTTCTCGGCTCGCCTTGCTGAAAGAAAAAATGCCGTGTTCCTCGATTTATTTTTACTAATTCATGCCCCTTTTCTGTCATAGATGAGAGCCACTCTTCGGTTTTCTGCACATCGTAGCTCCAGAATGGCCTAAATACTTTTGTAATCATAAAAAAACCTCCCCGTATTTCAGTGCATTCTGGTACAGCTCTTTAAGTCTATCGATCTCAGCAGTGATTAATTTATGTCCAAGCTCAGTCACTTCGTATACCGTTTTTCTTTCCTCGTCGGAAAATACGGTTATAATCCCGTCTTTTTGCATTTTTGTTAAAGTTCCGTATACGGTGCCTGAACCTAATCGAATTCGTGAATTGGAAATTACTTCTACGTGTTTAACAATTCCATATCCGTGACGCGGTTCAGCTAAAGATAGGAGAATATAAAACGCCGTTTCTGTCATGGGTACATACTTTTTCAGCACTTTTTCAGTGTCCAGAATATCCACCTCCCTTGCCTTTGTACCCGTTTGACTATGTCACAGGTAAATATGTCGTGTCTCGACTATATCACGTCGTGACATAATGCTCAACAATAAAATACAAAAAGCAGTGAGATATCCATGATGGGAATCCACCGCTTTCTATTGTTTTTACGGGTAGTCGTCCATTCGGCAGCGGGAGGTGTCGGGTCGACGGCGGTGCAAATGGCGAAGCTGCTCGGCGCCGGACAAGTCATCGGAACGGTCGGGAGCGCGGGCAAAATGGCCGCAGCCTACGAAGCGGGCGCGGATCAAGTCATTTGTTACGAGGAGGAAGACTTCGCGGCCAAAGTGAGCGAGCTGACCGGCGGCGAAGGAGCGGATCTTATTCTCGATTCCATCGCCAGCCGGGTGTCGGAGAAGAGCCTCGAATGCCTCGCGCCGTACGGGCGGCTCGTTCAATTCGGCAATTCCGGAGGAGCGGCCGGAACGTTCAAGACGTCGGACCTCCATGCGAGCTGCCGTTCGGTTCTCGGCTTCAGCCTGGGTACGACCCGCAGCAAGCGGCCGTATTTGCTCAAGGAGCCTGCCGAGCGGGTGTTCCGGTTCTTGGCCGAAGGCAAGCTGAACATCGCGATCGGCCGCAGATTTCTGCTTGAGGAAGCGGCAGCCGCTCACGCGCGGGTCGAAAGCAGGCAGAGCACAGGCAAAGTGCTGCTCGATGTCCGGGCGCCCCGTTAACGGCCAAATAGCCTCCGTCTGTCCCGAAAGGGGAGACGGAGGCTATTTTTGATGCGGCGGTTCGTTCGCCTGCCAGCCGACAGGGGAGAAAGCCGGCAAAGCCGGACGTCCGGGGAACCGCGATGCCGGCCCCAATCGCATGGCCCTGCTTGCCCCGGGTCATGCCCGATGCGTCGTCGTCTTTTGAACCCGGCCGTTAGGCCGGTGTTCGCAGGTACGAAGCTTCCCGCACGAAGTGGGAGGCGGCCGTTACTCGGCCGCGGGCTCGGAACCTTCCGTGATCCAGACGGTTTTCTCCTGCACGGGGTTTCTTTTGCCGGCCTGCGGCGCAATCTGCGGGTAACCCACGTACACGAGGGCGACCATCTCGTCTTTCTCCCGCAAGCCGAAAGCCGCTTTCATCCGGGGATGGTACATGGGATCCCCGGACCGCCAGATGGCGGCAAGCCCCAGCCCGTGCGCCGCCAGCAGCATGTTCTGCACCGCGGAGTGGGCGGCGGCGAACTCCTCCATCCGGTTCACGGCCGGATCCTCGGAGGGAGAGACGGCTACGCCGATGATGACCGGGGCGCGGTACGCCTTGCTGCCCTGCTTGGCCCGCAGCTCCTCCAGCGCTTCGCCGGAAGCGCCGGAGCCTTCGGCCGCGACATCGGCGTAGGCTTCGGCCAGGACGCCGCGTCCGGCTCCCGTCATGACGAAGAAGCGCCACGGCTCCGTGCAGCGGTGGCTTGGCGCCCAGTTGGCCGCTTCCAGCAGCTCCTCGATGATTTCCCGCGGAATCGGCTCGTCTTTCACTCTTCCGATGGATCTCCGGCCGCTGATAGCGTCGGTCAGGTTCATATCCGTAGGCATGGCTGCCACCTTCCTTTTCCATTGATAAATATTCTCAATGATTCAAGCATAGGGCGGGACGACAAGGATGTCAACCGCGGGTTATTCGGGCCTAACCCGTCCAGTCAGCCGATGCTTCCGGTAACGACGTCGGGCCGCCCGACGCCGCTGTGAGCCAGGCAAACCCGTGCAGCTGACTAACGTCATGTTGCGACGCCGCACCGCTTGCCGGAAGCGTCGCACGGTGTGGAAAGAAGACTCCGCGTCGGGACTCTTTTCCCGAATAGTTTTTTTCCGGGCCAGGAAAACTATAAAGAAAGCTTTTACAAGCGAAGGGAGAATAAAGAGATGAGTGATAAGCATCCTAAAGGCCGCGTGGAATTCAGGCAGCCGCCGGTTAAATTGACGGCCGATCTTCCCGGCGATCCCGAAATGCGCGAGCATTTGGACGAAATGAGAGCAAACGACGGGTACCCGGGGTCCTGCGGAACTATAAATCCACCTGAAGGACAAGGGGAATAATCCGCTTCCGCTCCTGTCCAAGAAGCTCTGCCACTAAGAACCTTGGCCGCCAGCGGTCATGGTTTTTCTTTTTTTACGCAAGGGTGAGCATATTTAGTCTGAGGTAGCTCCGGCAATTCACGGCATCTGCTCCGGCGGACGGGTAAAGCAATTTTAAGCGGCTTACGGAATCGGTCTCGCAAGGCTGCATCTTCTTAACGTACCGGGTCAGCTTGCTCGTGTATAATAGAGAAAAGTTCGGAGCGAAATCGGAGGAACGGCATGGACTATAAAATTCTTGTTGCAGATGATGAGCAGACGATTACGAGTGCAATCGCATACGGCCTCAAACGGGAAGGGTTTGTCGTGGAAACGGCAGCGGACGGGGAAGAGGCTCTGCGCAAAACGGAATCGTTCCGGCCTCATGTACTGGTCATGGACGTCATGATGCCCCGGCTGACGGGTTTTGAAGTCTGCAGAAAGCTGGAAAACCGCAAAAACCTCGGCATTCTGCTTCTTACGGTAAAAAACGATATTGTGGATAAAATTCTCGGACTCGAACTGGGCGCAGACGATTATATGACGAAGCCGTTCGACTTAAGGGAGCTGATTGCCCGCGTAAGAGCTTTGTGCAGACGGCTGGATAAAAGCGGAAACGGCGAAGAGCCCGCTGTTTTGACGATCGGAGAGCTGAGCCTGCATCCCGAGCAGAGGCTTGTGAGTTTGAGAGGGGCAGCACTGAATCTTACTCCCAAGGAATTCGATCTGCTTGCCCTGCTGCTTTCAAATTTAAAAAGGGCTTTTTCGCGCGAAGAATTGCTGGATCTCGTATGGGGAATGGAATACGCCGGTGGAACGCGGACCGTCGATATCCACGTGCAGAGGCTGAGAACCAAGCTCGGCGAACCGTACCAGCACGTGCTCCAGACCGTCTACGGGGTCGGGTATAAAGCCGTCGGGGAAGTACCATGCGGATAAGCTTAAAATGGAAGTTTGCGCTGTTTATCGCCGCACTGCTTCTCTTTGCCGTCGGCGTGCTCAGCGTGCTCGTTTTGAACGGCGTACACAGATATCAGGAAGATGAGATGGAGAAGACGCTGAACCGGCAGGCCGAAATCGCGAACAACCGGATCGGACAGCAATATGTGACGGGGACGCGCTTCGATGCTCAAACATTTATGCAGCTGCAGGGGCAAAATCTGGCCGTCGAAATCGGTGTGGCGAGCGGCATGAGGTTCCTGCTCTACGATATGACGGGCGCCAGAACGGGAGATTCGCTTCCGATGGCGGAATCCCCGGACGTGAGCGGCGTGATTTCGCATGCCCTGAACAATAAGATCGTCTACAGGGTCCTGGGGGATACCGAGGATTATTTGGCACCGGCGCGAGGTCCCGACGGACAGATCGGCGTCCTGCATTTTCAGGTGTCGCTGGCGGCCCAGAACGCGTTTTACCGGAATTTGCAAAATTCCTTTCTGATAGCGGGCAGCGGCGTCCTGCTGTTCAGTTTTGTCCTCGGTCTCCTGTATATGAACCGTCAGGCAAAGGCGATCCGGCAGCTGAAAGAAGCGGCCGACGACATCCGGGTCGGGGATTTTATCGACGCTCCGCCCTTCCGGCGCGAAGACGAGCTGGGCTCGCTCAGCGACGGCATTTATGAAATGAGCCGCGCCATACAGGGCAGTTTGCGGACACGGCAGCATTTTATCAACAACATCAGCCATGAGCTGAAAACGCCGCTGACCTCCATCCGGGCTTACACGGATCTGCTTCATATGTACGAGGACGATCCGGGATTGGTCCGGGAGGCGCGGGACGTCATCGACAAGGAAGCGGCGCGGCTCTACGAACTGGTGGAGAAAGTGCTGAAGCTGGCGGCGCTGGAAAAGTATGAATTCGAACAGCAGCCGGAGAAAATCCGGATCGACTCGCTTCTAGAGGATCTTTTCTCCAGGATGAGAGGGAAAGCGGAGAAGTTCGGCGTGACCATTTCCCATGCACTTGTTCACGTGGAACTGTGGGCGGACAGGGAAAGCCTGATTCAGATTTTTCTTAATCTGCTGGACAATGCGATTAAGTACAACGTCAAGAACGGGACCGTTCTGATCCGCAGCCGGATCATGGAGGAAGGCGGTGTTGAGGTCGAGTTCACCGATACCGGACTCGGCATACCGGAGGACCGCAGAGAACGGATATTTGAGCCCTTTTATACGGTGAATAAGGACCGGTCCAGAAAGTCGGGAGGCAGCGGCCTCGGGCTGTCGCTCGTCAGGCAGCTTGTAAACAAGCAGCACGGGCAAATCCGGGTCGAACATCCCGCTGAAGGCGGGGTTTCTTTTATCGTGACTTTTCCGGCAGGGGACCGATGAAAAGTTTTGCTGAAACATTTACAAGTTCGAAACAAGTTGAAATCTTGCGGAAAACTTTGAGGGGTATATTCTAGGTAGAGCTTGAAAGGAGGACATCATTCTGAAGCTCGGCAGAATCGGTAAGCGGCTGGCCGTATGGGCGGGAATGATGTTCCTGCTTGCAGCCGCCTCGGGATGCGACCGCTCGCCTTCCCCGTCGGTAACCGTTGTGGATCCGCCGGCCGCCGGGACCGGCGAAAACATCGTGCTGGCGGGAATTCAGCGCCTGGATCCGTTCTATGGGATGGGCTGGAGCCCGCAGGGCGAACTTATCGGCATCTCGGGTGCTTCCCTGGTCGGCGCTCCCCTGGAGTTCCGGAATCTTACGGGAGACAAGCTCCGCGATACGGGGATAAAGGGAGCGACAGGGGCGCAGATGGCGCCGGACGGGAAGAATGCCTGGGTGTATCACCGGTATGAGGGAGCCGCGGATTTGTACAATCTGGAAACCGGCCGGATTATACGCATCGGGCCGCAAACCCGGGAGTTCCTGGGAGCGTGGATAGATAACAAGTCGTATCTGGCTGTGCTCACGGAGCCGCAAGGGCGGCTTGTCCAATTCGGCACCGACGGCGAAATGACACCCGTAGAACACGAGAACGTGGAGTCCGGTATCGTTAAAGCCGCGTTAAAAGCCGGCCGGCTGTATGTCCTGAGCGGCGAACGGGAGCTGACCGTCACGGATGGAGGCGGCGCCCGGGTCTGGACCCGGAGCGGAGTGTCCGACTTCGCGCTGTCTCCGGACGGGAAGCAGATCGCCCTGGTCAGCGGAATCGGACCCGATCAAAACGCGCTCGTATTGGCCGATGCCGTGCTGGGCGGCAGTGAGAAGACGGCAGCGAGGGGACGCCTCCTGCAGCAGTTGTCGTGGTCGCCGGACGGAAGCCGGATCGCCTTCTCCGTATTCAGTCCCGATCAGGGGATGACGGGACTTTACGTGATGAACGCGGACTCGGGCCGGATGATCCCCGTCACGTATAAGCCGAATTTAAAAAGCGTCATTGACTGGAGTCCTTCGGGTACTTCCTTCATGGTCAGTGAAGTTCTGTCCGGCGACATCACGGACAACATGTTCACGACCATCTATCAGTTAAAATAAGCAGTCAGAGACAGAAAGAGTGAAGAGAGATTGAAAGCGAACCTAGTCAAACAAGCGGCGGTCTGCACCCTGCTGGCCGCATCCCTGCTCGCAGGCTGCGGAGCCCAGGAACAGAATGTTCAAGTCAAAGAGCCGGCCCGGCCGAACTCCGCCCAGACGGCTTCACCGAGCCCGGGAGCGGCTGCAAGCGGCAATGTCCTCGCCAAGCTCCAGCTGAAAATTTCCCAGGCCAAAGAAGCCGGGGAGGTCACGGCCTTCCTCGACGAGAACATCCCCAAAGCCGATAAAGCGACGGCCGATCAGATGTTTATCGAACTTCAGAAGTTTTACGACACGCATCTGCCCGGATTGAACGCCAGCTTTACCGAAATGATGGGCCAACCCGGCACGGCGGACAAAATGAGGGAGATCGGCTATCCCGCGGATTTCAACAAGATCGTGAACGACGATACGCTGAAGCAGTGGCTGAAAAACCAGGTGGCCGCCAAGCTCCAGCTGTCGGATAAAGAGGGCAGTTATTTCTGGAAAGTCGACTATGACGCGCTGAACAAGTCGTATGCACCGTATGTGTCGGACGATCTGAAGGCGTATCTGGCCATCCAGTCGCTTGAAAACAAGACGCCTTTCCGTTCCGACGCCAGCCTGAAAATCTCGCGCGACGAGCTTGGGGAGCGTACCTTGGCCGCGGAGAAGGTTTTGACCGCCTACCCGAAGGGGCCGAAAGCGGAAGAAATCAAGGCTCTCTACAGTGAATATCTGCATGAATATATTCACGGCTACCGCTATGAAGCGATCGAGGAACCGGGCATGAAGCTCATTCCGCTCGTGAAGCAGAGCTACGAGAAACTCGTCAAAAACAACCCGGATACGAAGACGGCCGGCATCGTGAAAGAGTATCTGACGGTCATCAACACGAATAAGGATGTTATTTATAACCCCGGAAAAAAGGGCGAAAGCATCATCGGAGACCCCAAACCCGGCATCGACGCTTTCTGGAAGGGGCTTGACGCCCGTATCGCCGCCGCATTTCCGGATGTGAAAACCGCTAAGTAAAGATATAAGGATGGGATGAAGGATGAAACATCGACCGTCTCTTCGAGAAGAACGGCAAATACGGCAAACGCCACGATACGCTGCAGGTTAAAGCAGCGGACAGCAGCGTTTATGTGCGCAAGGACAGCAAGAATTTTCCTTCTTACGTCAAGGGAGGCGAGCTTAAAGCGATGAACGAAGCGGCCAAAGCTTATCAGCGGCAGGTCAAATAAGTACATGCAAGAATCCAGGCCGCGTTCCTCGCGGCTTTTTTGCTTTTTGAGGGATGTATGACAAAAATCCCCTATGGGATAAAGATCCATGGGGGATAATAAATCTATCGTTATAACTTATGCAGATGATTAAACGTGTTTTTTACTAAATGGTCCTTAAACTACTCCCAGTTTCTCAAAAATGCTTTGGCTGTTCCGCCTGTTTCATTCCACAAACGCACTTTATAGCTGCAACCGCTAGACAGTTTAAATGCTTTTGTAATACTCCCGACACCTTTTATTTCCAAATCGATGGGAGCGCCGCCGCAGCTGGATAAAACGGCCGCTTTAGCGAAATTTTGGCCTCCGCTTTGAGTGGTGAAAAAAGTAAATTTACCCTCTTTATCTTGACCGGATATGGATCCGACCGTGTTGTCTTCCCCCGGCTCAGAAATAACTTGTAAACTTTCATTTGCGGCATAAGCAGAAGTTGCAAGAGATAGGGCTAAAACTCCGGTCAAAAGAATGGCAGAAAACTTTTTAATCATAATAACACCTCCAAAGTTGGTAAATATAGTCTATCATATTTATAGAAGAATTGGTAGAATATATTTTTTTATAAATATAAAAAGAAAATTATTTTCTCTTATTGATTTCATTCAGATTCGCAACTCTCTGAACACGGGTTTATAATCGTATAGGGGTTGCTTGATGCAGGCCTATCCTCTGCCTTCCATGTACAATCTACATCGTTTCTACATATTGTGCTGATAAAGTAAAATAGGGCCCGACCCGGCCCTAATCCGGCAATGCCAAGTAAAGGGGGAATCTGCCCTGAAAACGATTCTGGTCGTGGATGACGAAGACAAAATCAGGGAAGTCATCGTGTCTTATCTGCAAAAAGAAGGCTTTCGTACCGCCGAAGCGGGCAGCGGTCAAGAAGCGCTGCAAACGGTCCGGCAAGGAGGCGTCGACCTGCTCGTTCTGGATCTGATGCTGCCCGATATGGACGGGGAACAGGTATGCAGGGAAATCCGGCGGTCCGATGCGGTACCGGTTCTTATGCTCACGGCCAAAGCTTCCAAGACGAATCAGATTCACGGTCTGTCGCTCGGAGCCGACG
This sequence comes from Paenibacillus sp. JNUCC 35, assembly GCF_058269095.1. Taxonomy (NCBI): domain Bacteria; kingdom Bacillati; phylum Bacillota; class Bacilli; order Caryophanales; family Paenibacillaceae; genus Paenibacillus; species Paenibacillus sp. JNUCC 35. Next base: position 2,463,279 of record NZ_CM177771.1, read on the forward strand.
ATTACTTGACGAAGCCGTTCGATCCGAGGGAGCTTGTGGCACGCGTGAGAGCTATTCTGCGGCGTTCGGACGACAGCCAGCTGCTGGCGGACCGGGTTTCTTTTCGGAACGGGCACCTGGAGATCGACTCATTGAGGCAGGTTGTTTTTTGCCAAGGGGAACCGGTCAGTCTGACGCCTATCGAATACAAGCTTCTGATAGCGCTTGCGCGATATCCCAAGAGAAGCTTTACGAGGGACGAGCTCGTCGATAAAATTATGGGTTTCGCCTACGACGGGGACGTGAGGACCATTGATCAGCATGTGAAGAATATCCGTCAGAAAATCGAAAAGGATCCGAAAATTCCCGTCTATATCCAGACGGTTTACGGAGCGGGATACCGTTTCTCCGGTGAGCTCAAGTGAAGAAGAAGCTGCATGTCCGGCTTGCTGTCATGATCGTCGCGATGGCTACGGGAATTCTGATCATCTCGACGGCGACCATTCTGATCAGCACGCATTATCATATCACGATGTACATGAATCAGGCCGACGGCGCGATGCACGATATGCCCCGGCTCAATACGCATCTGGAACAGGCCATCATGCAGTCGGTGCTCTGGACGTTCCTGGGTTCGATCGTGCTGGCCGCCTGCATGGGCTTCTGCGTAGGGAAGCGGGTGTCGGCTCCGCTCGTGGAAATGAAGGCCGTGGCCGAGAAAATGACCGGAGGCCAGCTGGACAGCCGGACCGCCGTGGGCGGAGACGACGAGCTGGCGGAGCTCGGGAAGTCGATCAACGAGCTGGCGGAGCAGCTGCAAAGGCTGGAGAAGATCCGCGTTACGATGACCGAGGATATCGCCCATGAGCTCCGAACGCCTCTGGCGACTTTGAAAAGCCACATGAGGGCGCTGGAGGACGGCATCTGGGAGCCGACACCGGAGCGCATTCATTCGTGTTACGAAGAGATCGTCCGTCTGGCCGATCTCATTAACGAGCTCGAAGAGCTCAACGAACTGGACTCGCCGGTATTCCGGCTCACCCGGACGAAGGTGCCGCTGGACACCGTGATGGAGAAGGTCAAGGCATTTATGTCCGCCGCCTTCCTGGAAAAACGGATCCGCTTCACCGTCGACGCCCCCCGGAGCGTGTACCTCGATGCCGACCCCGACCGCCTTACGCAAATTCTGGTCAATTTGCTCAGCAACGCCTTGACCTATACGCCTCCTGACGGGGAAGTGGCGCTCAAAAGCAGGCGTGCGGGAGACAAGGTGTTCATTACCGTCAAAGATACCGGCCCGGGTATACGGGAAAGCGATCTGCCGTATATTTTCGAGCGCTTTTACCGCGGCGACAAGTCGCGCAACCGCAGGTCCGGAGGCAGCGGGCTCGGACTTGCCATCGTCAGCAAGCTGGTGCAGGCGCACGGAGGCCGGATTTCGGCGGCCAATGAAGGGGGAGCGGTTTTCCTGATCACCCTTTCCGCAGCGCAGCCGCCCCTTGCGGCATTAAAGACGCAGATTTTGCAGGAGCCGGATGCCGGAGACGAGTATCGGTTTAAAAAATAAACGTTTGAGGGAGCTTCACCTACACAGGTTCTTCATAATTGATGGGTACACTGATCAATAGAACCAATTGAGAATTTATGTGAAGGAGGCATCCGTCAAATGAAAAAATGGATAGGAGTCGGGATGATAACCTTGACCGCATCGCTGGCTCTTACGGGCTGCTTGAACGATCCGTCCAAAAATACAGCCGGTGGAGCGGCGGCTCAGCCTGTAACGGAGGCGGGCAGCGGGGGAGCCGATTCGAAGGCGCCCTGGATCGCGTCCAAGAACACGACGCGCATCAATTCGAGCGATCCTTACGAGGCGGCGGTGCTCACCTCGCGTACGCTGTGGATGGCCACAAGCGACGACAACCGCCCGGGAGGCGTCGTGCTCGTCAATCCCGAGGAGTGGCAGACCGCCCTCGCGAGTGCGGATCTGATTCATCATCCGAATAACGGGCCGGTTCTTTTCGTTAACAAGGACGGCATTCCGGATGTAACCGTGCGGGAACTGAAACGCCTGAAACCGGCCGGAGTCGAATCCAACCAGGGCGTGCAGGCCATTCTCGTCGGGAATTTGGACCCTAAAGTGGAAAAACAGGCCAAGGAATTGGGCCTCAAAACGGACAAGATCCCGGCGGACAATCCCGCCGCGGCGGCAAAAGCGATTGATGCTTATTACGCGAAGGTAGCGAAGGAGAATCCGCCTTCCGTTATCGTAGGTTCCAGCGAGAACAAGGAATACACGATGCCGGCCGTCAACTGGATCTCCCATATGCCCGAGCCTCTGCTCTACGTGAGCAAGGATAAGGTTCCCCAAGAGACGATTGATGCTTTAAAAACACGGGACGGCAAGGCGAACATCTACCTGCTCGGCCCGGACTCCGTCATTTCCGCAGCCGTCGAGAAACAGCTCGGCGAATACGGCAGAGTCGTGCGGATAGCGGGAAAAGACCCCGTCGAGAACAGCATCGCGTTCGCCAAGTACAAGGACCCGGCAACGGGATTCGGCTGGGGAATCACGACGCCGGGCCATAACTTCTCGCTGATCAGCAAGGAGAATCCGGATCTGGCCCTCGCTGCCGCCCCGTTCTCGCATCTCGGCAAGCACGCGCCCCTCATCTGGACGGAGAAGGACAAGCTGCCGGATTCCGTCATGGCGTACTTGATGTCCGTGCAGCCGAAGTACGACAAGTCTCCCGTGGAAGGCCCGTTCAACCACGCGTGGCTTACGGGAGACGAGCGTTCGATTTCGGCTGCGGGTCAGGGCGAGATCGACTCGATGCTCGAAATCGTCTCCAAGACAGGAGGAGGACACGGGGGTCACGGCGGCATGTCCGGTATGCCGGCCGCCGGTGACCAATCAGGGGCAGCCGGCGGCGATGCCGGTAAGAGTTCCGGCACCGGCGGCGCAGCCGGAGCGGGCTCTGGTTCCGGTTCCGGGAAGACCGACATGTCGGGCATGTCTCATGCAGGCCATTAACGGAAGTCGTCCGTCCGCATCAAACGAACAAAGAGAACGCCGGCGGCGTTCTCTTTGTTTTAACAGCGAAATGACAAGACGCGACCTGATGAGCAAACGTCGCCTTGCGTATGAGATCGACAAGTTCCGTGACGGACACGATGTGCGCGTACATTTCAACGCGGAACCTGCAGTCGCGGCAGAACTTGATTGCACAAGATCGAGGCCAGCCCGTTTTTACGGGTTGGCCTTTCTTCTGGCCGTTCTTGCGCATCCGGCGGCTGTACTATTCCACAACGCCCGTGCGGATCAGTTCCATGTTCAAATGGACATCGACGGACATGGAGGATATTTTGTCGTACCAAATGCTTTTCGTTAGACTGCCTCCGCGAAGGGACTGGCGGTAAATTTCCCCGAAGCCGACGGGATCTGTTTTTAAATCCGTCATTTTGGCGAGCACGCTTTCCATTTTCTTCTTGAATTCGTCGGTTACGAGCTGCTCTATCGTGCGAGTCACCTCGGGATCGGTTAAATTGATTCCGGCGGAAATCTCCTCCAGAGCGAATTTTAGCTTCATGTTCAGCTCGTAAGCGGGTTTTTCCGGGTCCGTCAGGCGGATTTCATACTTGGTATCGACGATCCGGACAACCGTATGAATGTGCTCCCGCCGGTCCGTGTTATTTTCGCTCAAATAAGGCTCCAGCTTCTTCTTGTGGAGCTTAAGTTCGAAGGTGCCGGCCTTGAACCGGTTGCGGATCAGCTTCAGATATGCGGCGTCGCTGTTGGACAGCATACCGACAATTTTGTCGGATCGGAACAGGGCCGCCTTTTCGGACGAGATCGTTTCCCCCTTGCGGACAAAAACGGGAAGAACGGGATCTTTGCCGGCGGTATAATAATCTCGCAGAAATTCATGAAGCGTAGGTGAAATAATCTGTCCTTCCAGCACATTCTGCTTGATTGTGTCGTACAGATACGTTCCGATATTACTGATGTTCCGGTACGGATACTGGAGAAGATCGGCGCTTTTCTCGGTGCTGATGCCCAGATATATTTTTGTGCCGATGGAAGGATCGCGGATCAGGGAATCGACGAGATCGATCAGCCCGTCGCGGGCGATCGCTTCCTCGTACAATACGACGCGCAGCTGGCCCAGCATCAGCTTTTTGGATGATTTGCGATTCTGGTCCTCCCGCAGCTTTTTGGTCGTATAAGCCTGGTTGGCCAGAATCGTAGCCCGGTGACCGGATTCTTTATCCAGGGTGTACATGACGGATGTGCCGTTGAGGACGCTGCCTTGGCCTTTGTCGAAACCCAGCGCCACCACGAGACCGATTCTTTCGAAGACCCGCCGCTCCACACATCCCGTCGCAGCCAGAACCGTCACAAGTGCCAGCAGGCAAAGCCGACGAATTTTCACCGGGAGTCACCTCCGTTTGGGGGCTGAACAACCCGTCTTTTGAAGAATAGGAGCATACTCAGCAGGAGCGGATACGCAAAAGCCATGTATATGCTTACTTGACCGGATATTTCGTTCAGCCGCTTAATTTCAAGTCTGTTGCTGAAAAACGTACAAATCACAAACAAAATGCCGACGACGAGGTAAAGGGAAGCTTTTTCCTTCAGCGGGCTCATTTTCGGAATACCGCGGGAGGCGGACCACACATACAGCATCACGTTCGGCAAAATTCCGATGAGATAGAGCGAAACCGTAATATATTCGACGCGCTCGATAAAAGGAAATTCCACGATTTTGAGCAAAGTCAAAGTCGGCCAAATGTTGTGGATAAGCTGTCCTCCGCTGAAATAGACAAGCGCCGTAAGCATGTAAATGAGATAAGTAACCGTAGTAAACAGAATGGCGAAATGTGCGTATTTCGGGGCTTTGTTTGTATCCCGTATAAAAGGAAAAACAAACATCAGCAGTTCAAAACCGACAACCGAGAAGGAGATCTCTTGCGTTCCTTTCAGAAAATCCCGCGGAGAATGATTCATGACGGGGAGCAGATATCCCCAATCCGCGTATTGCAGGGGATAGTAGAACAGCAGCATCTCGAGAATTATGATCAGAATACTTATAAATCCGATTCCGGCAATCACTCGGATGCCTCCGAGCACACCGTACAAAGTGAGGCCAAGAACCATAAGGGCCAGGAACCAGGTAGGTATGTCCGGAAAAATCCACGTCTGCACAATTTCCGCATAATTCCGGAGAATCGTCAAAGCGATGAGGATCAGGTAAGCCGCATAGAGGAAGGACAGTACACCGCCCAGCCATTTTCCGAAAGCTTCTTTCTGAATGCCGTAGAGATCCTGGCCCGGGTATTTTTTGAGAAAGGAGAACATGGCGACGATGACAAGATGGCAGAACAGCCCGGCGAACAGGACGGTAACCCATGAATCCTGGCCGGTCATTTTATAAATTTTGCGTTGAAAGCTGGCCGCTCCCACACCTATCTGCGCTGTTGTAATGATAAAGAAAAGCAGATAGGCGCGCAGTGAAATACGGGGAGATTCCGGATAGCTGTTCATGTCAGTCACCTAGTTTTCTTCTTGGAATGGTTCGAACAAATCTATATTTTGCCGGTTATCCGGGGTCTCTGCGGTGTCCCCTTTCTTTTTCCGGGCTTGGAAAGAGAAGGTTTTGACAAGGTTGTCCATGAATTTGCCGTAAGGCCGTCTGATAAACAATTCGGTAAATTCGGAGCTGTCAAACGGATAAAACGGCTTCAGGTACGGCGTGCCGAGCGAAGTGAGCCTCAAGAGATGGATAAGCAGAAAAGATACGCCGATGACAATGCCGACCCCGCCCCAGAATCCGGCGATCATGATCATGGGGAAGCGGAGAATCCGGACGGCCGTTCCCATCATATATCCCGGGGAAGTGAAGGAGGCCAGCGCGCCGAGCGCGACAATCATGATGAGCAGGTTGCTGGTGAACCCGGCCTGAACGGCGGCTTGCCCGATGACGATACCGCCTACGATGCCCATCGTCTGACCGACTTTGGTCGGCAGTCTCGCGCCCGCTTCCCGCAGAAGCTCAATGATGAATTCAAGCAGCAGAGCCTCGAATAAAGGCGGGAAAGGAACCTTCGCCCTGGAGGTTGAAAGAGGGTCGAGCAGGGCAGACGGGATCATTTCGTAATGAAAGGTGAGCGCGGCCACATAAAGGGGAGTCAGCAGCATGGAGAAGAAGACGGCCAGCATCCTCAAAGTGAACACGAAAGCGGACATCTGCCAGTGTACGTAACGGTCTTCTTCGGCTTTGAAAAAATCGATGAACGTGGAAGGACCGATCATGACACGGGAGCTGCCTCCGACGAGTACGATCACTTTGCCTTCGAGCAGCGAACCGACGGTCCGGTCGGGCCTTTCCGTCAGGAAATACATGGGGAAAATGCTGTCGGGATTGTCTTCGAGCAGCTTGGCGATCATGCCGCTGTCCAGAATGCCGTCCGTCTTGAGATTGGACAGGCGGTTGCGGACCATTGCGACATACGCGTTATTGTTGAGTCCCTCCATGTAGAGCATGATCGTTCGGGTTTTGGTCTGATTTCCGATCATGAACGATTCGGTTTTGAGCAGCGGATCGTTCAGGATGCTGCGGATCAGAGCCATGTTCTGATCGAGCGATTCCGCGAAACTGACCTGTGGCCCGAAAATCTGGCTTTCGTTCTCGGCAGCAGTCAGATTCCTTCCGGGAAACTGATCCGCCTGAAGGATCACCCCTTTTTCGAAACCCGCCGGATGAACGTAAACCCAGCCTGCGAGCAGCAGAGAAGGGATTTCACCCCATTGGTTCATTTTTTTGCCCCCGCCCACGGGCAGGTACGAAAGAAGCTCATCCGGACCGAGACCCCCGCCGAGTTCCAGCAGCGGATGGAGAATGTCGCGGTGCAGAATATCTTTGTTAATCAGCTGGTCGAGATAAAACAGCTCGTAAGACTCTCCGGGTATCCCGATGATTTTGCTTTGGATCTGATTCGTCCCCTGGGAACAGTACGCTTTGAAATCAGCAAAGCTGCGGATGGTAAAATCAGGCATTGGGCAGACACGTCCTCCCTTGCGGGCTTGGTCCGCTTAGTATGACCGGAATCGGCTCTCTTTACTTACATTTACCGGGAAGAAAGGAAAATAGGCAGGCGGAAATCGTTGTTGCGGGAAGATAAGCCCTCCGGCCTGTGATATAGTGGTTAAAAGCGGAAGGCTAGACTTCGACGACGGAGGGGAAATTCATGGAGCCGAAACCGACAAAAAGCTGCTGCGGGGGAAGCCGCGGACAGTTCACGGAACTTTCAGGCCTGCCGGATGAGACGCGGACCGGGGTCATGACAGGCATGAAAAAGGCGGATACCGATCCGGCCGAGGGGATGATTCTGCTCCCGGGCTGCCGCAAGGAGTAAAAACACTCCGGACAGCTCTGCCGGAAATATCGGGTTCCGGTGTGCGGCCGATGCTTGACGCCGGGCCTCATTGTGCCCGTAAGCAGGTCCGGAAAGGCTGGAATACAGCCTGCGAACCTGCTATAATGTGGGAACCGAGGTGATGAGTGATGGGGAAAAAGAATAGACCCGCCCCTGCGCCGCGTGCCGCCGATACGGATAAGCCCGCAACGCTTAAGGACCTGCTTAACCCGCAGGTTATCGAGAAGTTGAAGGCTCAATCCGATCAGATGAAGGCGGACGAAGCGAAGCGCCGCGAGGAAGAGCAGCGGAAAGCGGCGGAGGCCCGCAAGGCCGAGCAGAAACGGCTGGACAACAATTTCGAACATTTGCTGGCCAACAGCGAGATGGATTGGCGCAAATACAAATAAGCAAGCAACCCCAGGCAGTCTGCTCCGGCAGGCTGCTTTGTTTTTGCCGGGCCGTATGCTCTGCTTCAAGGGGGCGGGACCGCTGTTGCTCCTCAAGCGGATTCATTATATAATTATGTAAGCATGTACACATTCGTAAAGGAGCTTAAAGGGTGGAACAACTGCAAAGCTTGGCCGATACGTTTAAGCTCATGGGAGACAAAACCCGGCTGACGATTCTTGCCCTTCTGCGGGAACGGGAGCTCTGCGTCTGCGACCTGGTGGACGTGACGGGAATGTCCCAGCCGAGCATTTCCCAGCATCTGCGGAAAATGAAGGATGCGGGACTGGTGAGCGAGACGAGAAAGGGACAGTGGATCTACTATTCACTGGCGGCTGATCAGAAGGACCGGACTCTGGAGCTGCTCCGCCAAGTCCCTTCGCTGAGACACAAAATCGCTGAAATAGAAGAGAAAACGGACGGAAACGGACGCTGCGGCTGAGTCCTTCAAAAGTCTTGCCTTCACAAGTAATGGCGGGGGTAACGATCCGTCACGCTTCGTCCCGTAATGGCACGGCCCGGAAATAAATTCCGGGCTTTTTTTGCTGTTGACACTGACATCCATGTGAGAGTTTATAATAGCCTCAGGAACGAATAAAGGCAGAAAGGAGTTTGCCGGAATGAAAATCGGAGAACTTTCCGCCCGTACCGGAGTCAGTATCCGCTCCCTCCGCTACTATGAGGAACAGGGGCTGCTTTCGCCGGTCCGCGGAGACAACGGATACCGGGAATATGCTTCATTCGCCGTAGAACAGGTGCGGACGATCCAACTGTACCTCGGGCTCGGGCTCAATACCGAGCAAATTTCCGGATTTCTTCACTGCGTGCTGATGAACAATGAAGCCTTCTGTTCCGAAGTGCTTCCGGTTTACAAGCAAAAGCTTTCGGAAATCGAAGAGCAGATCGGGGTGCTGCAGAGCATCAAATCGAATCTGGAAGAGAGAATCCATTATATTTTAAACAATAAAACCAAGGAGGAGAAATTTCAATGAGCCTGACAACCGTCAACGATGCAACGTACCTGGACCATATTTCCGATGGAGGCGTGACCGTTATCGATTTTACCGCCGTGTGGTGCCCGCCTTGCAAAACGCTTCTTCCTATTCTGGAAGAACTGAGTAACGAGTATGCCGGCAAAGTGAATATGCTGAAAGTCGATTGCGACGACTCGCCGGAAGCGGCTTCGGCTTTCGGTGTCATGTCGATGCCTACCGTGCTTGTTCTGCATCGGGGCGAGCCGGTGGAGAAGCTTGTCGGCCTGCGGCCCAAATCCGTATACCAATCGGTTTTGTCCCGTTATCTCGGCTGATGGCTCCCTGCTTCGGCGATCCGGAGAATGAAAACGAAAGATTTCGTTCAACTTATACAGAATCGGGGTAAAAGAAGAGAGAGCCTCATTACGAGAAGGAGGGTTACCCATGGCTAACGAGCTCCAGCCCGTCACGGACTGGTTAAATGCCAACACGAACAAGGCAATCCGGATCGCCAAAGAAGAACAGGAAGATATCGACCGGGTCGATCTTCAATTGAGCCAGTTTGAATACCGGGAGTATCAGCCCGATGCTCCGGACGACTATTCGAACGGCAGCGCTTTGCTTCTTTACGGGGAAGGAACGGTCCTTAATAACGGCAGCGAAGAAGCTCTTCCTCAAGGAACCTTTGTTATCCCGCTCGAAGGCCTCTCCGTGGCGGATTTAAGCGAAGACAGCGTCGTGCTGAGAACAGAACGCGCCGTTTATTCGCTGACTCTCGAGTAAGCAGCCGCATGCCAAGCGCATGCGGACGATCGGCAGCCCCCTTTCGGGGGCTATTTTTTTGCCCGTGGCCTTATGGACCGAATAAAGATGTATAAATGGGCGCTGCGCCGCGTCTATTAAAAGAAGAACGTTTTTAAGCATTTGAAGAGGACAGGGAATACTTCCAATCAATTTGTAAGCGATTTCTTTCGAATTAGGAATAATACTCCGTATTTTAAATAATATTAAGGTGGAATTATCCAACTATATTCCGGGGAGGGTTTTTGTTGAAAAGATCTATAAGATGGCTTCCATTGGTTGTCGCCGTACTGCTGCTGTTCACGGCAGCCTGCTCCAAATCCGGAACGGATCCGGGTACGTCCGCATCGCCGGGCGCTTCCGCAGAGCAGTCACGTAAGGGAGATAAGAAGGAAATTACGTTCTGGACGATCGCGTTAAGCCCGACATTCGACGATTACTTAAATGGTGTCATCCAAGATTTTGAAAGTAAAAACCCCGGCGTTACGGTGAAATGGCAGGACATCCCTTTTGAGGCCATAGAACAGAAAACGCTTACATCCGCAGCGTCCGGCTCCTTGGCCGACGTGCTGAACCTGAACACGGATTATTTGAAAAAGCTGGCCGCTCTCGGCGCGGTTGCCAATATGGATGAACTCGCTGCGGACGTGAAAAAGGACTACTTCGAAGGCGTATGGTCGGCCGGCGAGTTTCAGGGAGTCTCGTACGCTCTGCCCTGGTATTTGTCGAACAGCGTCCAGCTTTACAACAAGGAACTTCTTAAAAAAGCGGGCTTCGACGCTCCGCCGAAGACAGAAGAAGAATCGTGGGAAATGTCCAAGGCGATCAAAGAAAAAACGGGCGCCTACGGGAACACCTTGAAAGACATCCACTTATATCTGCCTCAGAACGGGATCAAGCTCGTCAGCGACGATTACAAGAAAGCGGCTTTTAACAACGAAAAAACGCTTGAAATTTTCAAGAAATTCAAGGAGCGGTATAAAGGGGGGCTTATCCCCGATGAAATTTTACTGAACCAGGCAAAGCCCCAGGAGTGGTACGCCCAGGAGAAAATCGCGTTCTGGGGAACGGGCCCGCAGCTGTTCCGGCAGGTGAAGGATTTGTCGCCTCAAGTGTACGCCAAATCGGATTCGGCCGGCGCTCTGGTCGGGTCCAGCGGCAAGGTGAACGTGGCTATCATGAACATCGCCGTTTCCGCCAAAAGCAAACATAAAAAAGAAGCCGCGGATTTCGCCAAGTTCCTGACCAACGGCGAGAACCAGCTGAAGTTCGCCCAAATCGTCGCCATCTTGCCCTCCGTTAAGAAAGCGGCGGAAGATCCGTTCTTCACGAAGGGGAAAGATTCAACGGACCCCGCCGAGAAAGGCTTGTATTACGCGGCCAAACAGCTGGAAATTTCGGAAAACATGTTCCCGCCGGTCGAGAATATTTCGAAAATCAACAAAGCCATCAACGACGAGTTCCAGAAAGTGCTGCTGGAGGATAAAGATCCGGCCAAAGCGCTGCAGGACGCGGAAGCGGCCGTCAACAAGCTGCTTAAATAGGTGAAATCACGCCACCGGACATCACGGTTTTTTTACGGAAGAAGACAAGATCCCGTCACCGGGTTGTACACGTTTACAGCCCGGCGGCTGACGGACTAGGAGGTCTCTTCAAGATGTACAAGACGATTCACGCCTGGGCTTTCCTGGCGCCGGCCGGGATTCTGCTGCTCCTGTTCAGCATTTTCCCTTCCGCGGCGGCTCTTTATCTCAGTTTTACGTCCTATAACGTCTTCGAACCGATGGAATGGGTGGGGCTGGCCAACTACCAGACCCTGATGCGGGATACGGAATTTTGGCGGGCGATGTTCAATACGTTCTATTATTGGATTCTCGTTACGCCCGCGCTGGTTATTCTTCCCGTATTTCTTGCCATCCTGGTTAATCAGGGCCTGACCGGCGTGAAAGTTTTCCGCCTGATTTACTATTTTCCCGCTCTTGTATCCGTTGTCGTCACGGCCTTCTTGTGGGGCTGGATGTTTCAGAGCGAAGGCATTTTCAATTATATGCTGAGCCTGTTCGGAGCGGAGCCGGTGAAGTGGCTGACGAGTAAATATTTCGTGATGCCGAGTCTCGCGATCGTCACCGTCTGGCAGGGTCTCGGCTATTACATGCTGTTTTATCTGGCCGGACTGCAGGCCGTGCCGGAAGATTTGTACGAAGCGGCGGAGCTGGACGGCGCCGGGTTCTGGAGCAAGCATGTCCGCATCACGTTTCCGATGCTGAAGCCGGTTATTTTCTTCGTTTCGGTCGTCTCCACCATGGGCGCCTTCAAAGAGTTTACGCTCATGCTGACCATGACCGAGGGAGGCCCCATCGGGGCTTCGACGACCGTTGTGTATAGGGTGTTCGACGAAGCGTTCAAGCAGCTCGATATGGGCTACGCCAGCGCTATCTCGTTTGTGCTGTTTATCGTCATTCTGCTGTTAACGCTCGTTAACAAGCGTTCGATGGAAGGAGAGTGAGGGACGCGATGCGATTAGAACCGGCAGCTGTGCCGTCCGTCCCGGGCCGGCGGACAAGGCGGAAGAGACGCGTGGGAGTCCGGCGGCTTATTTCTTACGTGTGCCTGACTCTGATTGCGGTCGTCATGATTCTTCCTTTTTTGTGGACGCTGTCCACTTCTTTAAAAGGGCAGAATGAGACCATCTACTCGATGCCGCCCCGCTTTATACCCGAGCTGTTTACGCTGGAAAACTACGCGACGGTGTGGAATTCCCTGCCGCTGCCTTTGTACGTATGGAACAGCACCGTACTCGCTTTCTTCGGAGTGCTGCTTCCGGTCGTATTCTGCTCCATGGCGGCTTTTCCTTTGGCAAGAATGACTTTCAGAGGGAAGGGAGCCGTCTTCCTGATCATTATCGCGACGATGATGATTCCGGGCGAGGTGACCATGATTCCCGTCTATCTGATTCTGAACAAGCTGCATCTTCTCGGTTCGTATACAGGCGTCATTCTGCCCGCCGCCGTCTCGGCCTTCGGCATTTTTCTGATGAGGCAGGGGTTCCTCGGCATCCCCAAAGAAATCGAAGAATCGGCCGTGATCGACGGTGCGGGTGTGATCCGGATCTTCCTGCTGATCATGATGCCGATGGTAAGGCCGATGTTGGCCACGCTTGCCATTCTCAGCTTTATCGGCTCGTGGAACAATTTTTTGTGGCCGTATCTCGTCATTGAGGACGACCGCCTTTATCCGCTCACACTCGGTCTTTACAAGCTCAAAGGCACGTTCGTCACGAATACCAGGCTGATCGCGGCAGGTTCGGTCATTGCTTTACTGCCCATTCTGGCCGTATTTATCAGCTTCCAGAGCTATTTTATAAAAGGCGTCCAATCGGGCGCGGTAAAAGGGTAAGCGCTTTAATGAACGGAATGTGGAGCCGCCGTGCAAGCCGGGCGGCTTTTTCTTTTTTTCATAAAAAGTCCGGAGCCGGGCAGGATAAGAATTCCTTTATAAAACGCGCAAATTGTATTATAATTTCTAATGGATCACTGGACATGAACGCCATTGATTTTTGGGCAGACAAATTTAGGATCCTTGGACGTAGACGCCAACGGTTTAAAGGAAGGTTACTTTTGGAGAAGAAGACTGCACTGAGCCAATTATCAAGCCAGACGGGAAAGATGCTCAGGGAACGTTTTGGCAAAGGACCTGAGTCCATTTTTATCTCGTATAATGAATACGGCATTACTCTACATTTCCGAAATTTCGTGAGTGCAGTGGAAATGATTCTGCTGGATAAGCAGAAAGGCGAAGCCGTCCGCGAAACCCGCCAAATGGTCATGGATGTGCTGCTGCCGGACTTGAAGGAATTCATTACTCAGACCGTAGGTATTGCGATCGAGGAAATCTATTATGACTGGGATTTGGAAGACCACTCGGGCATCATGATCGGCCTGACGAATAAATCCCTCGATGCGGATATACAGGAGAAATACGCCGGATACGAGAAAGTTCATCAGCAGGTGAGCGATGTAACGGCACACGTACAAAAAATTCCCGACCATATTTATTCGTTCTGGACGAATCCGAGAACACTCATTATCGTCAGGGAAGGCTTGCTCATCATGCTGGAGAAAGAGCTGATTAATACGGGGTACGAGAATGCCCTTAGGGTCGCCAAAACATCCCTCGAAAAGAAGCTCTTACTGCATGATGTAGATATGGAACAAGCGATTGGAAGAACGGTGACCGGTTTGTATCTGGACTGGGATTTCGAGAGGGACAGAAGTGTTCTTGTCTATACATTTAAATAAAATCATACGGACTGAATGCCCAGATATCTTACATACGCTGGTCATGAGCCAAGATCGCGCGGAAGCGCGTTTCTTGGCTCTTGCTTTTTTATTGAATCAAATCGTCAAAAGGAGGAATCCGGAACTCTTGATACACGTACATGGAATGAGTAAGCAAATGCCGTATAATCAGGCAGAGAGCGGCAGGCAGACCGGCGGAGCGGACGGAAGTTCCTCCGGACGCAGGTTCGAAAAGCCTAAACCGCGGGGATATACGTACACGTCGGAACGAAAAATCAGGCTTCCGGAGAAAATAGCCGTTTCGAAGGAGCTGGATCTGACCGGCGCCTATCTGTTATTCCGCTTCTCGGATTCACCGGGACCGGCTTATCCGGCTTTGTCTCTGCTGCCCTCGGCTCCTTCGAAGAGAGATTCCCGGAATGGGGAGGACTTGTCCATCCTACTCGCGGAGGACAATCCGATGAACCGGAAGCTCTTGCAGACCATTCTGAGAAAACGCGGGTTCGAACCCGACATCGCGGAGGACGGGGCCGAGGCGGTCGAAGCTTTTGCGCGTAAAGCATACGATCTTATCTTTATGGACATCGCGATGCCCAACATGGACGGCCTTGAGGCGGCAAGAAGAATCCGCGAGGCGGCTCCCGGTGACAACAGTCCCGTAATCGTGGCCGTGACGGCTTACGCCCGCAAAGAAGACCGGGTGAAGTGCCTGGCGAGCGGGATGCAGGATTATGTCAGCAAGCCTTTCCGGATCGCGGAAATCGAGGACGTGCTGACGAAATGGATCGGTTATATCCAAGGGTACAAAAAATAAGAAAAGAAGCTGGTTTTCGGTTGGCGAAAATCAGCTTTTTTTTGTGTTTAGGTGCCCATGGGCTGACTGGGCCGCTTCATTTACTTTATTTGCTTCATTTACAGGAGATTGCAGGATGAAACGGGAGGTTAGCGGAAAAACTTAAAAGGTGCTTTGACAAACCGTTACGGAAATTGTTACACTGGGAGTCCGTCAAAATTCAGGGTTATCCCCGCGGAATAGAACCTTTTACCAAATTCTAACTACGAAAGAAGCGTCTGCATAATGGAAAGCAAATTTGTCAAAGAAACAAGATGTATGAAAGTAGCCCGGGTATTCCCTCCCGATGTTAACAACCACAACACGATGTTCGGCGGTAAGCTGATGTCTTATATCGACGATATTGCCTCCATCTCGGCGTCCAAGCTCTGCCGGGTAACGGCTGTTACGGCATCTACGGACTCCGTCGATTTTCTATACCCGATCCGTCCTTCCGATTCGGTCTCCCTCGAGTCTTTCGTCACCTGGACAGGCAGAACGTCCATGGAGGTGTTCGTTAAAGTCATTACCGAAGACCTGGTGACCGGCGAAAGAAAAATCGCGGCGACCTCTTTTCTGACCTTTGTCGGCCTGGATGATAACAACAAGGCGGTGCCGGTTCCGAGAGTCATTCCCGAGACCGAAGAAGAGAACAAGCTTTACGAGACCGCCGAACACCGCGCGGAAATTCGTAAGGTCAGAAGAGAAGCCAGCAAAACGTTTGCGGACTACCTGCTGACCAAATATCCTTGGGAATAAGCGCAAGGCAGGCTGGGAGCTCCAGCAAAAAGACTTCGGCGGCAATTAACCGGAGTCTTTTTTTGTTTCAGCCCGACTGACAGCGGGTAAAGAAATGGTTTATTTCCTTTCCGGGATTCGATATAATAGCGGGTAAGATTAACGAAGACTATCGAGGAAGGGATTGAAGGATCGGTTGAAAAATCGGTTGATTGAAGATCGTGTCGCACGGCTTTTGCACGAATCGAACAGTCAGGTTCAAGTCACGCTGGAGTCGCATTTTCCCGGAGGACGGATGGCCGGCGGAAAGTACAATATGGGCCGTCATCTCATCACCTTATATATAGAAGAAATCAAAGCGCAGTGCATGCAGCTGTACGGATCGCTCGACCTGCTGGAAGCGTATGTCGACATTGTCCTTGCCCACGAAATCGGTCATGCCGAGGACGCGGATCTGGACCGCCTGGCGTCCCTGATGGACGCGTCGGACAGCGAGCTAGAGCGTAGTCGGATCGCGCTGCGCATCGAAGAAAACGCCTGGGCTTACGCCCGCGCGCTGCTGCCGGAAACGAGCGGTCCCATGCTCGACGAGATCGTCCGGGAGTCGCTGCAGGCTTATCGCGAAGCGATTGACGAACTGGAGCTTGAACTCCAGCCGATCGGAGCTTAATGAACCCGCCTTATGCACGTTTAAAAGAGCGTGGAGGCACGCTAAGCTTGGTTGGTTTCCTACCAATAAAAAAACCGGAAGCTTCCGGTTTTCGAACCCGCAGACCCGTTCCATCCGGAACGGAACCTGCGGTTTTTTTGTTGTGCGGATACGAAAGCGGCAGTGGAAATCTGGCGGCCGGACAACTACCGGACGTGCGGGAGCCGGGGATCTTTTGGCCGGGCGGAGCCGAGAGAGAACGGAACATACATGAGCAGGAAAATGACGAAAGCCGCGGCTTCCAGAGACAGAAGGTACCACGGATACGGGCCGAGATAGTCGATCAGGGAAGCCGTTTCGGGCTTGCGTGCCAGGAACATATAGTTGCCCCCGGTCAGGAGGTTAACGGTCCCGACTCCGAGCAGCAGCACATTGAGGTAACCCATGGCCAGGAACACGGATTTGAAGGTCGGGCGGAAGCCCTCTACCCAGATCAGATAAAGAACCCCGAGAATAATAGCGATATGAGCGGCAAAAAATTCAAAAAAACGGAAATGCGGGAAATCGTACCAGAGTACCGGCGTGGCAAGCGCCATAAGCGCCCCGCCGATTCCGGTGAAATAAACCACCTGAAACAGGAGCCTGCTTTTAAAAAGCAGCATAAACACACTGAGATAAAGGGAAATGCTGCAAAGTTCAAGCGGAAGGGTGTACCGGACGTCGTAGATTCCCTCCGCCGCGTACCACACGTTCAGACCCGTTTCGCACAACACCAGAATGACGGCGATGACGATTCGTCCCCGCAGAGCCCGATTCCCCTGAGTGAACCAATTCCTCGAACCATAGAGCGCAAGAACGAGGGCCGCAAAAACCGTTAAAGCCGCCCAGTGCGCTCCCGAAAAAGCGGTAAATCCCTCCGCTTCGTTTGCGCCGAAAAAGCGCTCCATTTCTTAAGCCCCCTCAAAAAACTCATTTTTTCATTATATTAACATATTTACCTGTGTGTCGAAGGTTTTTTTGCTAAATCGCTCTTTCAAACTATCCGGGATTGGTTAAGTAAGGAGAGAGGAGGTGTTCATTAGATGATGAGTAATCATGAAGAAGCCCGCAAGGCCGATTTTTCCAATGAGACTCCTGAGATAACACCCAAGACACCGCCGGAAATCAAACCGAATGATGTGCCGGAAGTGGCTCCGCGAACGGTACCCGAAACACCGCCGGCCGCTCCGCCGGAAATCAAGCCGACGGTTCCTCCGGAGATCAGCCCGCAGAGAAATCCGGAGTTTCCGGATCAAAACCGATAGATTGAGAGAGACGGGGCGGGCAGCTCCGGACACTGAAAATTTCCGACTTGTCTTTTTCCATTTTCCAACAAAAAATTGGAAAATAATCGCCGAGAGTTTGACAAACATCTCGGCCGACAAGATCTATAATCACATTCATGCGCGTAATCGCACATATCCAAGCGGGTTCCGTCATAGGTATCTTGTAGAGTGTTTTCAAAGAGTAGCTCGACTATGACAGGCAAACGCTAATTGACATGCACAGAAGGAGAAGATTAATTGTTTATGGAGAGAAGAGAAGAACCCGTGATTTTGTTCCAGGCCTCACTGTCTTTAGTCGTGTCCGCAGCTAATAAATCACAGGCTGCCGAAACGGCTGCTTTCATCTTAAACAAGGAAAGCATTGATCTTGGCCCCGTTCAGATGCTTAACGTGCAGGGAGAGAAAGCTGAATTCCGGATGGAGTCCGTAGATGCGGTCGAGTGGACGCGAGTGGAGGATATCCGCGAAGGAGGCCGTTTCAAAGTGTACGGCACGATCAGGCTGAAGCTGAGAGCAGGCAGCCCGGAAGATTACGCGTCCGTGATTCAAGCAGGCTTGTCCGGTTATCACCTGCCGCGCTCGGTCATCCACGATCACACGGTATGGGTCATTCCGACAAACTGCGGTCCGGCATTCGCATGTGTGCTGGATGAGAAAGCGTCCTGGAAACCGGCCGTCCAAGAACCCGCCATGCTGGTTGCGGTTGGTTAACGATAAAGACTGTCTCCCCCCTGGGAGACAGTCTTGTTTTATGTCTTTATTTTTTTCTCATTTCGAAAAACTCGCAGCCGAGACGGTCGTGATAAGTCAGTTCGCTGACCCGGGTCTGCACCACAACCATGGAATCGTCGAAGCGGGTAATGACGGCTCCCGTATCGATAATATGATCGTTTTTGAACACGCGGACCGGCGATTGGCGGTCCATGGCTTCTTTAAAATCCTGGTCGGTCGTTAAACGGCGGTTCTGGGACATGGGCAGCTCTCCTTGATCTTTAAGCACGTTCTTGGTTATAAGTCTTTACCCGCTCTATGTTACCATACATGCCGGAAGGAGTCAGGTCTTTACCGGTAAAAGGGTACCGCCGGGCGCTGGTAGATTGCTGGAAGTTGCCGTCCGCCACCCCCATATCTTCAACGCGGTACGAAAGGTAAAGGAGAAGGGGGATTGGAAGGATGGAAAAAAAACGGTGTTTATTCTGCGATCAAATCGTGCCGATCGGCCGTGAGGACGGGTACGATTTATATACGGGATGCTATTGCTCGCCGGATGGCTCCTACGGACTTCACCGGGACAGCTACGACCCTTACAGTGTTTTGTCTTATCAGACCAAACATCTCATGTTTCCCGTCATATCCGCCTACATCCGGGAGCTTACGGACTGCGGGGAGACGGTTCGCCTTACCATTGACGATCTGGAAGGAATCCGGAACTCGCCCCGTGTCCCGGTTACGATAGAAGACAAAGGCATCCGGCTTCTGCAATTTTTTCACAGGCACAGCGAAGGCCCGGACGAAGCCGTCGTGCTGCAGCAGCTTCCGAAGAGTTACAACTTGACGTATTCGCCCAACCTGCAGGAGCTGATCTATATCATCGAGAAGTTAAAAGAAGAACGGCTGCTCGAACGCATGGGCTCCAGCTTCAAACTGACGGCGCAAGGCTGGAAAACGGCCGAAGAAAGCCTGGGCGGCAAGCGGCTTAAGCCGTGCTTCGTCCTGCTTCCCGAAGACGTGGAGACCCGGCTCCAGTGGACGGAGAAAGTGCTGCCCGTCATTGAGCAGTGCGGCTACGAGCCGCGCACGTCGGAGAGAACCGCCCGGGAAAAGGAAGCGGACTACAGCCTCCGAATGATCGCGGACAGCAAGCTCCTCATCGCGGACTTGGGCGCCCAAGGGCCGGAAGTGTTTCTGGCGGGCGGATACGCGCTCGGGCGCAATATCCCTGTCATCTGGACGTCCAGACGGGTCGGGGATGAGGCGACCGCATCTCCTTCCGAGAAAATCCGGCCTTTCGTCTGGGAGACGGCGGAGGAGCTCGCGTCTATTTTGAAGCAGCGGCTTACGAGCGAAGTGTTTTAAGGAAAGGTTTTAGGGACGGCCATCCGGGAGGATGGCTTTTTTCATGTGCCGTCCGGGAACGGAGACCGTAACTTTTCGTCATTTTCTGCGTCCAATACAAAGTAAACATGGGGAGGGCACATAATGAAGAATAGAAAATGGATGGCGGCAGCCGTCTTAGGCTGTATGCTGACAGGTTCAGCCACGGCGAACGCCTATGAATCGAGATTGAAACCGTTCGGGGACGTGCCGGAGAGCACCTGGTCCGCCGAACATATTTATACGCTAGCGGCCGTGCAGGCGCTGGACGGCTATCAGGACGGCGGGTTTCATCCGCTTGCGGCCATGTCCCGCGAAGAGTTTATCAAGCTGCTCGTCACGGCGGCGAAAACCGGGTATGATGCGGATCATCCCGTCACCCTTAAGGATGTCGGCCGGGAGCGCTGGTCCTATCCGATGATCGGCGCCGCTCTTCAGCGCGGCTGGATCAAAGCGATGGTGGACAGCGGCGGAGCCTTCCATCCGGCAGCACCGATCCGCAGGGAAGAGGTGGCCTACGCGATGGGAAGCCTGCTGCTGGACAAGCTGAGCGAAGCGGAGCGCGCAAGCTGGCTGAAGAGCGGCTGGAAGCGGGAACAGAGCAGCCGGGCGTTCGCGGACGCGGCGGGAGTCGACGAGGCGCTGAAGCCTTACGTCTATTACGCGGTGAACCGCGGAATGCTGGAAGGCAGCGAGAACGGCCTTGAGCCGGACGAGCAGCTCAGCCGACAGGAAGCGGCTGCGGTCATCAACCGGCTGCTGCATAAGGAAGCCGGGAACAAGCCGCTGGAGGTGACGGGGTTTTATGCCGTACAGTCGTACAACAGCCTCGGCAAAATGCCTCTTCTGGACCGCGTTGCCCTCGGCTGGTGGCACCTGAATTACGAAGGTGCCGGCTCCGCGAAGCTCGGTTCGACAGGCGACCCGTTCAAGTTCAACCGGCCAGACGGCTGGGAAGAAGTGACGGCTGCCGCAAGCTCCAGTCACGTTTCCAAAGATTTGATGATTTTTGCCAACAAATCGCACCGTGTGGAAGAGTTTCTGGGGGATGCCGCAGCGCGTAAGGCGTTTACGGCAGCGATTGCGGAAACTCTTTCCGATCCGAAGTACGGCTTCACCGGGGTTTGCATCGACTTTGAGGATTTGTACGGAGCGGACAAGAAAGCGGAGTTTGCCGCCTTCCTGAGCGAAGTCAAGGAAGCGGCGAAAGGCAAAACGCTCACCGTAGCGGTGCCTCCAACCTACTATTTCGAAGGTTACGATCTTCCGTCCATAGGTAAGACGGCGGACACGGTCATTCTCATGGCGTACGATTTTCTGTACAAGCCGGACCGGCTCCCGTCCGCACCGCTTCCGCTAGTGGCCGAAGCCGTGAGGGATACGATTAAGGCGGGCGTCCCGGCGGAGAAACTGGTTCTCGGCGTCAGCAAGAAAACGGACCAGTTTATCGATCAGGGCGGAACGACGACCTACGCCTCGCCGGCGAGTTCGGCCGTGGAAGAGCGTCTGAAGAAACCCGGAGTCCAGTCGACCTTGTCCGTTCCTTATCTGCTCGGGCATATCCGGTACACGGATGGAGGCGCGCACGAATTGTTTTACGAGGATTCCGACAGTTTGGACCGCAAAATCTGGCTGGCGCGCTATTACGGCTTAAAAGGGGTTTCCCTATGGTATATGGGTCAGTTTACGGATAGCGATTGGCAGCGGATCGACGCAGTGAAGTGAGAGATGCCGGAGCTTTGAAAAATAGACAGAAGCCGGGAATGTCCGCGAAAATGCGGCTGTTCAGAGCCGCATTCGCCGTTCTGGCCGCCGTATTGTCCGCGATCATGCTGATTCAGCTCGTTATGACCAAAACGGACGAGAAAAATCTGGAGGAGCTCGGACTGAACAGCGCCCGGTTGTTGACGGGGCTGGACCCGGGAGTCGCCCGGAAAATGGACGAGCTGCTGGCCAAAACGGCGGCTATCGGCATTCAAGTCGTCATTACGGACGATTTCCGCAGCATGGAAGAACAGGACAAGCTGTACAGCCAGGGGCGGACAAGCGAAGGAAAAATTGTGACGCACGCCAAGGCGGGCGAGTCTTATCACAACTACGGCCTGGCAATCGACTTTGCCCTGAAAACGAAATCCGGCAAAATCATTTGGGACATGAACGCCGACTTGAACGGCGACGGCCGCAAAGACTGGACGCAGGTCGTCGCGATTGCCAAGGAGCTCGGTTTCGAATGGGGCGGGGATTGGACCAATTTCCCCGATTATCCCCATCTGCAGCTCAGCTACGGTTTAAGCATCGCCGAGCTTCAGCGCGGCACGAAGACGGCCCGTTCGGGCCCTTAACGGATAAAAAGGCGGTTTCACGGGGACGACACCCCGGAAAACCGCCTTTTGGTATGCAGTTACGCGTTCTCCCGGGAATCGGGGCTGAACGTCATGCAGTTTTTCCCGCTGCGCTTAGACATATACAGAGCCTGGTCGGCTAGGCGCATCGTTTCGATCGGATCCTCATGATGAAGCGGCCATACCGCTGCGCCTATACTGCAGCCGATTCTTAACGCTTGGTCGTCCACGAGAAACGGCTCGTTCATTCTCTCCAGAATGCTCCCCGCCAGACGGATGGCGGCGGGATCGGGCGCGGAAGCGCCTGTCGGAAGGACGATGACAAATTCGTCTCCGCCCACCCGTGTAAGGATGCTGTCCGTACTCATTCCTTGTGTGAGCCTGAGGGCGGTCTGCTGGAGAAGCTTGTCTCCGAATAGATGTCCCAGCGAATCGTTTACTTTTTTGAACCCGTCCAGATCCAGATAAAGAAAGGTCAGTGTCGTACCGTTCTCTTTCGCCTGCCGCATCGCCTGCTCCAGATAAGCGTCCAAGGCGATCCGGTTCGGCAGTCCCGTCAGCTTGTCGTGAAAAGCGAGATCGGACATCTGGTCCAGAGCATTCTCGGTTTTCGTCAAGTTGTCGACGAGGCTGCGCAGGGAATCCGATAAGATGCGGATCTCCCGGATAAACGTGAATGCGGGGAATGCGGCAGGCTCGCCTTTTCGGAGCCGGTCCGCGGACCGGGTAATTTTTTGCAGCGGACGGACGACCCAGCCGGCGAGAAATGCGGCAAACACCGCAAATACGAGGGACAGAATAATACCGGCTGCAGTTATGTACGTTTTCAGTTCGCGAACGGACGTAAACGCGACGTCTGCGGGCTCCCTCACGAGAACGGACCAGCCCAGCCCGGGATAGTCCAGGTAGCCGTCTCCGTACGCGTAGCCGCTCAAATAGGTGTGCCCGCCCGGATATGTTTCCGTCAGCCAGCCGTTGCCGCCTGCCTGAGCCTGACGGATGCCGTCCGTGTCCAGCGGACGATACAGGGATTCTTTCGGTCCGAGAAGGACCGTATTTTCTTTTTTACTCACAATGAGCACTTCGAGCTGTTTCATTTTGTCTTTAAGCGGCTGCAGAAGCGTGGCTTCGACTTCCCGGGACCACTCCCAGCTGAGATGGGCGGCGAGTACACCGGTAAGCTGACCCTGCTTGTTGTAGACCGGGGTGCTGATGTCGACGAACTGAAGTGGTTCGCCCGACGGATTGGGCAGAAGTTTGGCGAGCAGGACGGCTTCGTGGACGTCTCCGATAAACCGCCCTTTCTTCCCTTCGGTAAAAACGGGACGGGAGGCGATGTTGGTTCCCGTCAAAATGCCGTCCGTCGAAGCGGTCACTTTTCCTTCGGGATCGATAAAAGCGACCCAGGTGTAGAAGGGAAAGCTTTTTTTCAATTGTTCGAGCAAATTGTGAAGCTCTTGGGCGTCACCAGAGGCTTCCCGGTCAGAAAGCAGTTCGCTCAGGACGTCGATTTCACCGGCGCGCGACCACATAAAATGGTCCAGCTTGTCCGCCATTTGATAAGCGACCTGAGAGAGCGAGGTGCCGATGGATTCTTCGACCTGACGGGTCGTTTTTTTGCCGATCACCGTACTCAGCACCACTGTCAGAAGACAGATGACCAAGGCGGATACGAGGGCAAACGTAGTGCGTAAACTGAGCGACATTCAAGCGGTCTCCTTGTTCATGTAAATCCGGTTCCCCGACCCCGAAAATTGTAATCGGGAACAACCTTATTTATATCGACATCTTCGGACAGCTTGTTTAGAGGAGGCGGACCGGGATAAGGGGATGTGCAAAATCAGAAGAATTGATCATTGACTTGTGATCAAACGGTGGTTTACAATATCTAATATAATACAAACGAAACTATATATTGTTTAGTTAAATGAAAGAGGAGAGAGCGATGGACAGAAGGGCAGAGCTGATTCGGCAGTTTAGAGAGATGGAGACGGAAGCAGGGGTGTATCAAATCCGCAATACGACGAACGACAAGATTTTTGTGGAGAGCTCCCCCAATTTCAAAAATATAAACGGGCGGACTTTTGAACTCAACATAGGCTCCCATCTGAACAAGGAGCTTCAGAAAGATTGGACGGAGCTGGGTGAAGAGAAGTTTGTCTTCGAAGTCCTGGAAATCGTCGAGAAGAAAAAAACCGGCTATTTCGACTTGAAGGACGCGTTGAAAAAGATGGAGCGGAAGTGGCTGGACCGTCTTCAGCCATACGGTGACAAAGGGTACAACAAGCCGCCTAGAGCGTAAACAAGCGGCCCAAATGCCGAAGTTAAGAGGGGATGCTGTCCGGAAGGGCAGCACGCCTCTTTTTTCTTTGTAGGCGGAGTCCCGATATTGGTATAATGGGTGAAAAGATTTCAGGAGCCGGGGGGAATCGGAATCATGACATACATAGCCTCCTTTGATATCGGTACGACCCAAGTAAAAGGAATTCTCGTCAACAGGGACGGGGAATTGTTTTATGAACAGAACGTTTCCCTGACCTGCCGCCAGGAACCGCCTTTCATCGAGCAGGAACCCGAGCAGTGGTTTAAAGCGGTAGGCACGATTGTGAGCGAGTGGTTCCGGGACGGAATCGGCGCCGGGCAAATCGGCCTCGTCGCGTTCAGCGGGCAAATGCAGGACTGTATCCCGGTGAACGGGCAGGGGCACGCTGTCCGTCCGGCCATCCTGTACTCAGACAGCCGTGCGGGAGCGGAAGCCCGGATGATCCGCGATGAAATCGGGGAAGAAGAAATTTTCCGAAGCGCGGCCAACCGGATGGACGGTACGTTGACGTTCCCTAAGCTGCTCTGGCTGAAAACGCATGAAGCGGACAACTGCGCCCGTACAAGCCGCTATCTGATTTCTTCGAAGGATTACGTCATCGCGCGCCTGACCGGGGCCTTCGTTACGGACCCGACCTCGGCGGCGACCACAGGATGCATGGATATCAGGCGGCGGGAGTGGAGGGAGGACTGGCTCGCGCGGATGGGGCTTCCCGCCGGCAAGCTGCCGGACATTCTCCCTTCCGGGGAGACGGCCGGACGGGTGCACGCGGAAGGCAGCCGGCTTACGGGCCTGGCCGAGGGCACGCCCGTTCTGTGCGGCATCGGCGACGCGGGAGCCGCTACGCTCGGAGCCGGTGTCTACGAGCCCGGCGAGGTGTACGCCTACATCGGAACGACCGGATGGATAGCCGGCGTATCCGGCGGGGTGGCTGACCCGGCGGCGGGCCTGTTCAACCTCGCTTACGCGGAGCCCGGCCGCTACATAAATGTCGCTCCGCTGACGAACGCCGGCAATGCCCATCAATGGGCCGCCGAAGTGTTCGGACCGGAAGCGGCCGGGACGGACGGCCGCGGGATATACGAGGCGGCCGAACGCCTCGTGGAAGCATCCGACCGGGGCAGGAACAAGATCCTGTTCCTGCCCTATCTGAACGGGGAGAGATGCCCCGTTCAGGATGAGGAGGCATCAGGCTGCTTCATCGGCCTGCGTCCTTCCACGACGAAAGCCGATATGGCGGCCGCCGTGCTGGAAGGCGTCGCCTTCGCGATGAAGCAGGTCATGGAGCTGCGCGGGGCGCCCGAAGGGGCTGCTTCTCTGACCTTAATCGGGGGAGGAGCGAGAAGCCGCCAGTGGTGCCGGATCCTGGCCGATGTGTTCGAGACGGAAGTATCCGTGCCCTCGGAATCGCAGTTTTTGCCGTGCCTGGGTGCAGCGGCGCTCGGATTTCCCGGGTTGGGCTGGGAAAGCAGCTATGACCGGTTATGCGAGAAAATTAAAAATAGACGAAAATGCGAAACGTTTAGTCCGGATGCGGAGAAAAAGGCGCATTACGAGTCCAAATATGCACGCTATCTGGAATTGTATCCGGCGCTTGCTCCGGTTTTCCGGCAGGCGGCGACGGAAGCTTAACAAGATGGGAGATTGACATGGAGCACTATCAGACGCTAATCGGGGTGGTTCTGGAGAAATTGAGCCAGTCTCATCAAGAACTGAAATTTAATCTGGACGGGTTGAACAGCGTGCTGGCCAACCATACCGCGGAAGAAATCGCAGCCGCTCCCGAGCTGCTGACGATACGCGAGCTTAGGGACGCGTATGCGGACATAGTCGCGGCGGCGGAAAAGCGTTTCCCGGGCTTGAAGGGATAGCCGTTCGCACGCTCAGCGAATAACGCCAAATAAACCGGATCGTGAAGTTTACGATCCGGTTTATTTGCGTCTGTGAGCCTAACGTCAGCGAGCCTAACGTCAGCGAGCCTAACGTCAGCGAGCCTAACGTCAGTGAGCCGTGCATCAGCGTCCGCATCTCAGCTGTATTTGCCGAGCAGTTCGGCAAGCATGCCTTTCATTTCCGCCAGAAGTTCAGGCGAATCTGTCACGGTTGCTTCACCGCCCAAGCCAATAAAAAACCTTGCGAAATAGGGGAGATCCTCCCTAGCAATGGTTCCTTGAAGCCAGCCGGTGCCATCTTCACGCATGGTAAGCTTCGGTTCCGGCCACGGCTCCGCCTCGCACGCCTCGACCCCTTCAAGGCTCAATTCCGCAAATACACGTACCTCGTTCCGCTCCTTGCGTCCCGCGGATGCCTTGTTTTCAAGATGAATATGGCGGAGATCAAGCGGTTCCGATGCCGAAGGGATAGCCGAATGAATGCGGTCGCACCGGAATACACGCATCCCTTCCGACCGGTGACAGTAGGCGGAGCAATACCAGAGGCCGTTTCTCGTAAAAATGCCGATCGGCTGGATTTCGCGGTCGGAACTTTTTTCCCGGGATTGATACCGGATGAGCAGCACTTTCTGCTGAACGGCCGCATCGAGCAGAATGGATAAATAAGGAGAGACAGCCTTCCGCGCCGGTGTGATAAAATCCACCCGGTTCTTCATCTGATCGATCCGTTCACGGACATCCTCGGGCATGTACGCGTAAAATTTTTTCAAGGCGGAAGAAGACTCCGTTTCAAACGGGAGGGAGGAATAGTGCCGGAGGGCGTGAACGGCGAAAAAGATAGACACGGCTTCTTCTTCGGTAAAGGCGATAGGAGGCAGCAGTCTCTCCCTCAGCACTTGATACCCGCCGTGCGGACCGACCTCCGAATAGAGAGGGACCCCTAATTCGCCCAGCTCCTGCAAATCCCTCAAAATCGTTCTCTGCGAAACGCCGAATTCCCTCGCGAGCTCTCCCACCGTAAACTTACGCTTCCGGTTCACCGTCATCATCAGTTCCATGAGTCGTTTTGATTTGGACATGTATAGGCTCCATTTTTTAATTATGACAAAAGTTGTCACTATTATGCGTTATACTGAGTACAAAGTCCAGGAGAGATTCCCAAAAGGGAGCCCAGAAAGCAAAAATTTGAACGACGATAAGGAGATTAGAAGATGGAACTTCTAAAGGAACATTCATCCGCAAAACGCAACTATTTCAGATCCGGAGCCAACGAGCTTTCTTACGTGGATTACGGCGGTGCCGATAAACCGGTACTTCTGCTGCTGCACGGACATATGAACGATGCGGGAACGTTTACGGACCTGGCCTCCCGGTTGCAGAAAGACTGGAGGGTCATCGGTCTCGACCAGCAGGGACACGGCTGGAGCGGGCATCCGGCCGACACGGATTATTCCAGAGAGAGTTACGTCACCGATATCCTGAATCTGATCCGTCAGGAGCTGGGCGGTCAGCCCGTTGTCATCCTGGGCCACTCGCTCGGCGGCATCAATGCCTATCAGTTCGCGGCGCGTCATCCCGAATATGTCCGGGCCGTGATCGTGGAAGATATCGGGGCGGAAATTCACGCCGACCTTTCTTTTGCCGAGAAACTCCCGGAGCGTTCTTCGACCTTACAAGATCTGAGGGATTCGCTGGCACGGCTGGGACTTAAAGCAATCGATTATTTTTCCGAAAGCGTGTTTGAGGATGAGAAAGGCTGGGGATTCCGGACCGATTTAAAGGGAATGAAGTCCTCCCAGGAAAACAGCAACGGGCAGTGGTGGGAAGACTGGCTGTCGTCGACATGTCCTATCCTGCTCATTCACGGCAAAAAAAGCTTTGTCATGAACGCCGAACAGGCGAAATGGATGCAGTCCCGGCGGCCGGATACTTCCCTCGAAATTTTTGAAGATTGCGGCCACGGAGTTCATTCCGACAATCCCGACGGGTATTATGCCGTTGTAAAAAAATTTCTCGACGGACTGGGCGAAAGCAAGAACGAGAATGAGAACGTGAGAGCGAATGACTAAAAGGGGAAAGGCAAAGCTAATCGCTTCCGGTTGAGAAGCGGGAAAAGCCGGCAAGCGGTAGAAACACAAAAGCAAGAAAATTCCCCGGCGGGGGTGCGGCGTCTTATGACAGCGGTCACCCGCAGTATGCAAGAGAACGATTATAGAAGGAAAAAGAAAAGGAAGAAGGGCGAACGGTATGCCTTTCTTCCTTTTTTCACGATGTAAAGGCCGGCCACGGGTGTCCCATCAGTCGCTGTCAGACCGGAATACAAAAAGGCCATCTCAAGATGGCCTCATCCCTTCCCGGGATCGGGTTCCGAGCCGCCCCCGCACAGCAGCAGCGCTTCTTCCCAAGATAGAGAAGGTGCGGTGGACACGGGCTTTTCGCCCTCAGGACCGAACTCAATCTCGATCAGCTCGACTTGACCGGAGGAATCCGCGAGCAGCGCATGCCCTGCGGCCGGCTCCAGATGGAGGGCGTCTCCGGCCTTTACACGGATTAACCGCGCGTCCAGAATCATTTGGCCGGAACCGGACAGCAGCGTCCAGCTTTTTTTCGCGCTGCCGTTGGCCCGGTAGGGAAAAGATCTGCCGGGCAGCAGGGTAATCCGGCGGATGACGACCTTCGTTTCAGAGCTGTCCTCCGTACTGCCGAGCGTAGTGACGGTACCCCACCTGTATTCCTCGTACATGGGAGCTCTGCCTTTACCCGGATTGATTTGCTTGATCCGACTGCTGCCTGCTTTGCTGGCTACGAGAATTCCGTCGGGACTTGCCGCCACGATAATCCCGGACACGTCGATGACATGTACAGGGGAGGAAAGCTCGTTGACGATGTGCGTATCCGCCGAATCGTCGGATACTTCGCCGGGGCCGACGGACCGGCTTTCCAAATGCGGAGCCAGCGCCTGCCAGCTCCCCAAGTCGTCCCATCTGCCTTCGTACGGGAGGACAACGATCGGCTTCGTCTTCTCGACGACTTCCTCGTCAAAACTCAGTTCCGGCAGTTGGTCGTATAAGCCGAGCAGCTGCCCGTAATCGTCCGGCAAACCGCGCGATGCCAGAACCTCCAGCATGAATGAATTCGCAAAAGCAAACACGCCGCTGTTCCAGAGCGCTCCCCGGGACAAGAGCGCCGAAGCGCCCTGTTCGTCCGGTTTTTCCGCGAATTCCGCGACGGAAAGATACGGCGCTGCCTCCCGGTCCTGCGCAGGAGCCGGTACGATATACCCGTACTGGGTGGACGGGTAGGACGGCTTCGTGCCGATCAAAGCCATGCGGGCGCCGGACTGTGCGAGGACAGAGGGGAGGGAGGCGACCTTCTCGAAGAAAGCGGCGTCCACGAACGGATCGGCAGGCATAAAACAGACGATCTCGCCGGGGCTTACGCCTTGGGTGTGCAGGTACCGGCTGGCGAGGCCGATCGCCGTGAACGTCCCTCTTTTGTGCGGTTCCGCCAAAACCGGAATTTTATCGCCGACCTGGTTTCGGACGATTTCAAGTTGGCTGAAGTGGGTAACGATAGATGTCGAGCTGAGCAGCCCGGCGGCGGCGAGCTGCCTGCACACGCGCTGAAGCATAGACTCTCTGCCGCCGTCAGGCGCCGGTAACAGCTTCAGAAACGTTTTGGACCGGATTTCGTTGGACAGCGGCCAAAGCCTTTTGCCGGATCCCCCCGACAGCAAAATGATTTTCACGGCCCTTCCTCCTTGTCTCAAAAGTGCTGGTCAAGAAAAATTCGCCGGGTGACCGGCTGCTATTTGGCTTTTTTGGCTTTGAAATAGTAACCTCCCCGTTTATGGAACGAGAGCGACCGGAATTTGCCGGCCCATTTCTCCCTTTCGCTGTGAGGGACGAACCGGATGCTTTTTTTGAATTCCTTGTTGCGGGAGGGTTTTAACAGGGAAGTGCCTGGATACCGGGCATGAACGAAGTTGCCGTACGTTTCGAACTCGGAAAATCCGAACTGTTTGGTCGTGTTCAGGTTTTTGAGAATGGCCCTGTACCACGGCATTTTGTGATGGGCAGAGATCGCCTTTTTCAGGCGGGACAGTTTGACTTTGTCGTAGAGCATATAGTGGTTGACATAGGAAGAACGGGAAGAAGCTTTCTGACCCAGAAGCTTGGCATGAATGCGGAAATATTCCTGGTGGCTCCAGTTCCGGGTAAAGAACACCTGCTTGCCTTTTTCCAGAAACCGGTGAGGGCGAATAAGCACGGTATCCGCGTCGGTGACGAGAAAATAGCGGTTGCCGCAAATTTTATCGCCGTTTAGTTTCAGCAGCTGCTGGTACAGCCAGCCTGAGCGATCCCATCGGTTGGAACGGTAACGGATGTCTTTTTTCGTCAGAGGAAGAACGGAATTTTCATGCACAAACTTGCATTTTTTAACCTTACAAAGTTTTTTGATCCGGGGACTGTCGGGCGAAACGATATAGATACTGCCGATCGGATGTTTAACATGCCGGCGGAGGCCGTCAATGACGAAAGGAAGAGTTTCCAAATCTTTGTCGATAGCCGGGATCAACACATCGATGGGGGTTCTGCCGTTTCCGGAAGCTTCGCTCATTCTCGCTTCATCTCCATTTATCAAAATCTATCGAAAGTCATGCAATAAGATATGCGAGGGGGGGCCAACCCGTTTGTGTCCCTGTCTACCTCCTTTCATAGAAAAAAGAGGGCGGGGCCGGATAAGAGAATCCTTATCGGCCTTAACAAAAGCAGGAAAACGTGACGAAATGTCGAATGGGATTCTTAAGACCTAGGTCAATTCGACTCGCTGCCTGCACCGGGTCCTTTTCATGTTTCCGCCAGGGGCGGAGCTGCCGAGGGCTGCGGGAAGCTTGTTAAAATAAACGGAAAGCGACGGAAACAGCATGAAAACTCGACAAGTGAAGGTCTTGGGAACCGGGGCCTATCTGCCGGAAAAGCGGGTAACCGCAGAAGATTTGGATAGAAGGCTCGGCAAACCCGAGGGCTGGGTGTATAAAAAATCGGGAGTAAAGGTCAGGCATTACGCGGAAAACGAGAGCGTTTCGCAGATGGGGGCGAAGGCCGCTTTCGCGGCACTGGCGGACGCCGGTCTGGAAGCGGAGCAGCTCGACTGCATCGTTTGTACGAATGCGGTTCCGGAGCAGCCCATTCCATGTACGGCGGCGCTGATCCAAAGTGAAATGAAGCTGGGCGATTCGGGCATTCCGTGTCTGGACGTCAACTCCACCTGCCTGTCGTTTCTGGCCGGGCTGGATCTGATTTCCTATCTGATCGACGCGGGCCGGTATGAGCGTGTCCTGCTGGTGGCCCCGGAAATTGCCTCGGTTGGCCTGAATTACAGCCAGTCGGAAAGCGCGATCCTGTTCGGGGACGGAGCGGCCGCCGTGGTAGTCGGGAAAACACCTGCGGGCGAAAGCTCGGGGATCGTGGCTTCCCGTATAGAAACCTACGGCTCCGGCGCGGCGCTCTCCGAGGTGAGAGGGGGCGGCTCCAAGCTGCCCTCGATCGCTTACGAGCCGGATCGTATCGCGGATTTCCTGTTCGATATGCAGGGGGAAGCCTTGTTTAAGAAGACGTCCAAGCTGCTGCCCGATTTTCTGAAAAAGCTGTTCGGAGAAGGCGGCGTCACGCTGGAAGACGTCGCACTCGTCATTCCCCATCAGGGAAGCGCCATGGCGATGAGGCTGCTTCAGCGAAAGCTGCGGATTCCGGACGACAAATTGATGAACATCATCGAACATCACGGCAATATGATTGCCGCCTCGCTGCCGATGGGGCTGCACGAAGCGGTCCGGCTGGGCCGGCTGAAACGCGGAGACTTGACGGCCGTTATCGGCATCTCGGCCGGGCTGTCCCTGGGCGGGCTTCTTCTTGAGTACTAGCAAGAAGTCCGGAAGCCGCCGCATTCTCATTACCGGCGGCCGGGCGCCTGCCGCGCTGGATTTGGCCCGCCAGCTATCGGCCCTCGGCCATACGATTTATGCGGCCGACAGTCTGGCAAACCCTCTGCTGCGCTTTTCGCGCTGCATTGAGAAGTTTATCCGCATTCCGGGACCGCGGGACAATCCGTCCGCTTTTGCGGAAGCGCTACAGGCAATCGTCCGGGAGCAGAGCATCGACCTGCTGATCCCGACGTGCGAAGAGATTTATTACATCGCTCAAATAAAGGACAAGCTGCAGGGCTGCACCGTGCTGGTCGATGATTTCGGCAAGCTGATCGCCCTTCATGATAAAGCGTCCTTTATCCGCCGGGTAAAGGAGATGGCACTGCCTGCACCCCATACGGTCCTTCTGGAAACGGAAGAGGACATGCACGCGCTTCTGGAACGGGAGGGCGCGCGGAAATGGGTGCTGAAGCCTGTTTTCTCCAGATTCGCGAATCACATACGTCTGTTCAGTCCGGGTGAAGAACGGCCCCGGATTAACGTCTCGCATGAGAATCCCTGGATCGCTCAGCATTTCGTCGAAGGGCAGGAATACTGCGTCTATGCCATTGCCCACAACGGCCGGTTGACCGCGTATGCGGATTACGCCGCGGATTTCACGGCGGGACGGGGCGCGACTATTTATTTCAAAACCTGCGGACGTCAGGATCTCTTCGGATGGGTGGAGCATTTTGTCCGTGAAATCGGATTTACGGGACAGATCGCGTTTGACTTTATCGTCAATGAAGCCGGCGTTATTTATCCGCTGGAGTGCAATCCGCGGGCAACGAGCGGGCTGCATCTGTTTACGCCCGAAGAGGGAATAGACCGGGCCCTGATGGACTGCACGGACACGGTTATAAGCCCTTCACCCGGCGGCCGTCCCGCGATGATTGCCGCTGCGATGCTGATGTACGGGGCGGCCGCGTGCGGAACGCCTGCCGGGCTGCGCCACTGGATCGCCAGCCTTGCGCGGGGCAGGGATGTGATTTTCAGTCCGGGCGACTGGGGACCTGCTCTGGCCCAAGGCCGGATTTTGCTGGACTTATGGAGAGAAGCGCGGGCAAAACGCGTGCCTCTTAAAGAGATTACCACTTACGACATCGAATGGAATGGTTACTATGAAAGCGTTAGTGACGGGGGCGACAGGTTTTCTCGGAGGAAATCTGATTCGCCGCCTGCTGGAGGAAGGTTATGAGGTGACGGCGGTCGGGCGCAACCCGGAAGCCGGAAGAAGGCTGGCGCAAGAAGGGGCCGATTTTGTACGGATGGACCTGGCGTCGGAGGATATGCCGGAGGCCGTGCGCGGCCACGAGATTGTTTTCCACTGCGGAGCGATGTCCTCTCCGTGGGGGGCTTACCGCGATTTCTACACGTCCAATGTGACCGGGACGCGGCAGATCATCCGGGGCTGCATGAAGCACGGCGTCCGGCGGCTCGTTAATGTGTCCACCCCGTCGATCTATTTCGACTACCGGGACCGCTACGGTATCTCCGAAGAAGAACCGCTGCCGATGAGAGGCGTCAATGCCTACGCGCAGACGAAACGTCTGGCGGAAAGCGAACTGGACGCCGCCCGCAGGGCCGGTCTTCCGGTGATCACGATCCGGCCGAGAGGGCTTTTCGGTCCCGGAGACACGGCGATTTTCCCGCGTCTGCTGCGGGCCAACGAGGAGAAGTTCGTGCCCGTTTTCGGCGGCGGACGCGCGTTTATGGATGTCACCTACGTGGACAACGTGACGGAAGCGCTTCTGTGCTGCGCCCGCGCCGATAAGACCTGTGACGGGCAGAAGTATAACATCACCAACGGAGAGCCCGTCTATGTGTACGAGCTGCTGGCGGAGCTTTTCCGGCTGCTGGAGATGCCCTTCCGCGCCCGGAAGGTTCCGTATCCGGCAGCTTACGGCGCCGCAGCGGCGATGGAAGCGTTCGCCGCACTTCCTTTCGCGCGCAAAGAACCGATGCTCACGAGATACACAGTGGCGCTGCTGGCCTTCAGCCAGACGCTGGATATTTCCAAAGCGGAGCGGGAGCTCGGCTACAAGCCCCGGGTTTCTGTCGCGGACGGCATCCGGCGGTTCAGCCTATGGTGGCGGGAACAGGAGGGACACGCATGAAGCTGACGATGCACTGCACGGGTACCTGCAAGCAGTTGGAGATCCTGTCACTTCGCGGGGGGAAATGGCGGTCCGTCGCGTTTCCGGGCCTTTTTGCCATGCTTGAGCATCCGTCCGAAGGGTTAATTTTGTTTGATACGGGATATTCTCCGCGTTTTGCGGAGGCGACACGCCGGCTTCCCTATGCGCTGTACCGCTGGACGACTCCGGTGGAGACGGGGGAACATCTAACCGCCGCGGAGCATGTAAGGGCGGCCGGATACGCTCCGGAGGATGTGACTGCGGTCATAATTTCGCATTTTCATGCGGATCACATCTGCGGGCTGGCGGACTTTCCGAACGCGAAGTTCATCTGCTCGAAAGCGGGCCATGATTCGGTCGCTTCCTTAAAAGGGCTGGCTGCGGTAAAAAGAGCGGTGCTCCCGGACTTGATTCCTCCCGATTTCGAGGCCCGGGCAAACTGGGTGGAGCAGTGCCCGGAAGCGACGCTGCCCGCCGCATGCCGCCCGTTCGAGCGGGGCTGGGACCTCTTTGGCGACGGGAGTGTGACCGCCGTGGATCTTTCCGGCCATGCCGCTCACCAGATCGGCGTCTTCCTGAGGGGAGCGGACGGAAATCCCGTGCTGCTCGGCGCGGACGCAAGCTGGTCGGCGCAGGCCGTGCGGGAAAACCGGCTGCCCAGTCCGCCCGCTTTTATTTTGTTCGACGGCAGGCGGGACTACAAACGTACTTTCGGCAATCTCGTGGAGCTGCACCGCAGGCAGCCGCAGATGCGCCTACTTTTTACCCACTGCGCGGAAGCCTGGGAACTCTGCGGAAAGGAGGGCATTGAACTCCTGTGAAACTCATCCTGCTGCTCAAACAATACGCCCTGACCAAATGGAACGGGCAAAGATGGAAAAGCCGGGAAGACCTTGAGGCTTGGCAAAACGCGCGGGTGCGGGCTTTTCTGGAAGAAACCCGGCGCAAGTCGCCTTTCTACGCCCGCCTGTTTGAAGGTCTCCCGCCGAATAGCTGGCGCGAATGGCCGACCATAGACAAGACGGCCATGATGGACGCCTTCGACGAGCTGAACACCGCGGGCATCACGAAGGACGAAGCGCTCCATGCGGCCCTTCAAGCCGAGCGGGAGCGCGACTTTACCCCCGAGCTGAACGGGGTTACCGTCGGGCTTTCCTCCGGCACGTCGGGCAACCGCGGGCTGTTCATCGTCAGCGCCGAGGAAAGAGCGGCGTGGGCGGGCGCCGCCCTGGCGAGAGCTCTGCCGGGTTCCCTGCTGCGGAAGCACCGGATCGCCTTCTTTCTCCGGGCGGACAGCAACCTGTACCAGACGGTGCGGTCCCGGAGAATCCGGTTCAGCTTCTTCGACATGATCCGCCCGGTCCCGGAGCATATCGAGCGGCTCGGCCGGCTGCAGCCGACCCTCCTGATCGCCCCGCCGTCCATGCTCCGGCTGTTGGCGGAAGCGAAGCAGCGGGGAGAACTGGCGATTGCGCCGGACAAAATCATTTCCGTCGCGGAAGTGCTGGAACCGGTCGACCGGCAGGTAATCGAGCTTGCTTTCCGGACCCGGGTGCACCAGATTTATCAATGCACCGAAGGGTTTCTTGGCGCAACCTGCGAACATGGGACGCTCCATCTCAATGAGGATATTGCCGTGATCCAGCGGGAGTACGTAGATTCCGGGCGGCGGACGTTTATGCCGGTGATTACGGATTTTTCCCGTACATCCCAGCCCATCATCCGCTACCGGCTGAACGACCTGCTCACGCTCCGGGATGAACCTTGTCCCTGCGGTTCGGTGTTCACGGCGGTCGAATCCGTCAGCGGACGCACGGACGACTTGTTCTTCGGCCGGAGTATGGACGGAGGACAGGACGTTCCGGTCTTCCCGGATTTCATCCGGCGGGCGGTGATGCTGGCTTCGGACGGAATCACCGAATACAAAGTCATCCAGCGTGATCGGGAACGTCTGGAGGTATCGGTCCGCACGAAAGAAGGAGTGCCGGACGTCACCGGACCGCTCCGGCGGGAACTGGCCGGGATTTTCGCCCGGCACGGCTGCCGGCCTCCGGAAATCACGTTTACGCCTTACTCGTTCCAGCCCGGATTAACGAAATTGCGCAGAATTGAGCGCGCCTATACCGTAGAGCCGGACATGACGGCAAGAGACGGGTGGATCGGCAGCACATGAATGTGCTCCTCACAGGCTGCCGCTCCTACGCGGCTCTGGATCTGGCGAGGCGGTTCCGGGATTCCGGGTGGAACGTATATGCCGCGGACAGTGTCAAATTTCCGGTGTGCCGCGGATCGCGGGCGGTAAAAGAATTCTTCCATGTTCCTTCTCCGAGAGAAGGATACCGGGAATTTATTGCCGCGCTGGCGGCCATTATCCGGTCTGCCGGAATCGATCTGCTCCTGCCTACGAGCGAGGAAATTTTTTATATCGCCCATGGGCGGGAAGAGCTGGCCCGGTACTGCCGCGTGTTCTGCGACGATTTCGAAGTTCTGAACTCGCTGCACAACAAATGGACATTCTCCGGACTGACGGAAGGCATGTCCACGCAGACGCCAGAGACGAAGCTGCTCACATCCGCCGCACAATTGAAAGAACTCGGCGATCCGTCCGCATTCGCTTTCAAACCGGTGTACAGCCGCTTCGCTTCGGAGGCGCTTCTGGCTCCGGCGCGGCTTCCGGAGGGATTTGCGCCGTCCGCGGACCGGCCCTGGATCGCGCAGCGGTACGTGCGCGGCCGGGAGTTGTGCAGCTATCACTTGGCCATGGACGGCGAAATCGCCGCGTACGGTACCTACGAGCCTCTGTACCGGCTCGGCCAGGCTTCCGGCTATTACTTCAAGCCGGTGCGTCGCGAGAAAATCGACCGCTTCGCGGCCGAACTGGTCCGCAAGCTTGATTTTACAGGGCATGTGGCTTTCGACTACATAGAAGATAAGGACGGCACCCTGCACGTGCTGGAATGCAACCCGAGGGCGACGAGCGGACTGCATCTCGCAGACACCGCGGGGCTGATGAAGCCGTTCGGCCGCAGGGGAGAACGGCTTTCCGAAGTGACCGGGGGGAAGCTTTTTGCCGGCGGCCGTACTTCTTTGGAAAATCCGGCGGCAATCCGGATAAGACCAGGAAGCCCCGGAAGCCTGGAGCATGCGGAAGCTCCCCCGATGATCGGGTACGCGATGCTGGCGAATCCCTTTTACCACGGCTTCAACCCTTCGGGAATCGGGCGGTGGTTCAACGATTTCCGGCGTGGGCGCGATGTGCTTTTCAGCAGGCAAGACCCGTGGGTGCCTCTGCTGCATGCGGGTAGTCTGGCCGAAACGGTTTTTGACTCGCTGCGCAGGCGGATTCCGTTTAAAGATGCGGCAACCGCCGATATCGAATGGGACGGAGAAGCTTTGAACTGAGGGCGTGCCGCGCTGCGGCGGCCTTTCTTTCAGGCTAAGACCAAAGACAGAACAGGAGGTGCCTGCCGTTGCGGGACTATTTTTTCGACGAAGTGTTCGTTAAAGAAGCGGGAGCGGCGGAGGGAATTCTGGAGAGTTTCCATCAAACATGGAAGCTGCCTTTGACGGAAGAAGAGATTCAGGAAATCACCGCGAGACAGAAGAATCCTTTTCCGGCAAACTCGCCCTTTTACAATAAATACATCCCGATCGATCCGACAAGATGGCGTATGCCGCAGGGGGAACTGCCGGGCGCGTATGCGGAATTTCTGCGTTACTCGGACGGAGGGGAGTTTCGGACCGGGGAACGATATTTCCAGTTTTTCTCCACTTCCGATTTCCGTGAGATGAACCTGGCGTACGAGCTGCCCGAATACATGCCGTTATCCGTTTCTTTTGCGATGGACGGCTGCGGCAATCATTATCTTTTCGATATGAGAAAAGCGCCCGTGGAAGGCGAATATCCTATCCTTGCCGCTCATTCGGGAAATCTGGGGTACGACGATTGCGTCCGGGTGGCGGATTCCTTTGAGGCGCTTTGCCGGGGAAGAAGCTCGCTGGACGAAGAATTAGACAGCCGTTACACGTAAACGGCCGGGGAGGTAGCGAATGACACAGCCGGCTGAATCTATAGAACGGCAGGCAGGACAAACGCCGCGAAGCGGAGCTGTAGCGGGGGATTCCCCCTCGAATGAAATCGGCCCGGGTAAAAATCATCCGGCTAACAAAATGACGGCGGCCTACACCGAGCCGCTGATCGGCAATGGCGCGGGTGCGTATATCCGGAATGTCCGGACGAAGGTGGAGCTGGTCCGGGCCGGGGAGCAGCTGCTTCCCGTGACGGTGAATGAAACGGAGTATGACAACTCGTATGTTTGTTCGCCTTACTCGACCTATGTGTCCTACGCGCTGGAAGAGCTGGTTCTGTTCAAGAGCGAGCTGCTGAAAGGCGCGCTGCGGGGAGTGATCGGCATCCTTTCGCCGCTTCTGAAAAGCGCCCGGATCAACCGGAACGTACACGTCAATAACTGGCTGCTCTCGACGAATTTGTATGAAGAGCTGCCGAAAGAGGATGTCCGTGTGCTGACCGCCGGGCTGCTGGAACGTTTTCCGTCACATGCGATCATTTTCAGGTCGCTGAACGAGGTGACGAATCCGCAGCTGATGAAAGACCTGACCGGACTGGGGTGGATTCTCGTTCCGAGCCGGCAGGTGTATTTTTTCGAGGGGCGCGAGCCGGATTACCTGCACAAACCGAACAATGTATGGGACCAAAAACTGCTCCGGCGCTCACCGCTGCGGATTGTGGAGCACGAAGGGATTGAGCCGTCCGATTATCCGCGTATCGTGGAGCTTTACGAGGATTTGTACATCCGTAAATATTCCCGGCTGAATCCTCGTTTCACGGAGGCTTACATCGCCAATTGCCATCGGCACGGGCTGCTGCGGATCCGCGGTTTGAGAGACAGCTCGGGGGTGCTGCAGGGCGTAATCGGCTGTTTCGATAAAGCCGGTGTCATTACGGCGCCGCTGGTCGGTTACAACACCGCTCTTCCGCAAAAGGAAGGGCTGTACCGGATGCTGATGAGCCTGGTGCTGACCCGGGCTGCCGAGGAAGGGAAGCTGCTGCATTTAAGCTCCGGCGCCGCGCACTTCAAACGGATCCGGGGAGGCCGCCCGGCCATCGAATACAGCGCCGTCTATATCCGGCATCTGCCTCTGAGGCGGCGGGCCGTATGGCTCGGATTGAGTCATCTTTTGAATGGAGTTGGGGTACCCGTGATGAGGAAGTACCGATTATGAATCTGACGAGGAACGATGTTTGCCAGACGGACGCCGGGAAGGAAGTTCTCTATGCCGAGCTGGAAAAGCACTGGCTCCCGCTTTGTCCGTCGCGGGACCTTAAGCGGAAGCCGCTCGGGCTGACGGTGCTTGACGTGCCGCTCGTCCTGTTCCGCACGGAAGAGGGCGCGCACGCGCTGCTGGACCGCTGCCCGCACCGGAACGTGCCGCTTTCGGGAGGCAGGCTGAAAGCGGGGAAGCTGGTCTGCCCTTACCACGGGTGGGAGTTCGACGGGACAGGAGCCTGCACCCGGGTACCGGGGCTGTGCACGTTCAAGCCGGGTCCCCACCACGACGCGTCGCCGGTGGCTTTGCGGGAGCGGGACGGCTTTCTGTGGGTCCGGCTCGGCGGAGGGGCGCGGTTAGGGGAACCGCAGGAAGTATCCGTTCCGGAGCCGGAGCCTTTGGCCCTGCCGTTTATGAACAACCCGGAGTATTACTCCTTCGTCTGGAAAACGGCCGTCCGGGGTTCGCTGCTTAACGCGGCGGAAAATTTGCTGGACGCCACGCACACGCACTATGTCCACGCCGGCCTCATCCGTACGGACAGCGGCCGCCAGACCGTGAACGCCCGCATCCGGGCGGAGGGCGCCGCCGTCGAAATCGAATATACCGGCGAATCCGGGCAGGCCGGTCTTATCTCGCGTTTATTCGAGCGGGACAGGCAGCGGAGCTTCGGCCGGTTTTATATGCCCGGCGTCGCCCAGATCGAATACTCTTCCGCCAAAGGCTTGACGCTGCTTATTACGGCCGTGATGAGGCCGACTTCGTTCGCTTACCAGGATATTTATGCGGTTATCACGATGAAGCGCGGCCGGTTCACGAACGGGCTGAAGAAGCGGATGCTGACCCCTTTTCTGAAAAAAGCCTTGAATCAGGACATCGCCATCGTAGAAACCCAGCAGCGAACCATCGAACGGTGGGGCGGCGAAAGCTTTCATTCCACGCAGGCGGACCTGATCCGCCCGTATCTGGAACAACTTATGAAGGGAAAGGTATACGACACCTCTTTTGAGAAAAAGGTCCAGTTGTTTGTGTAAGGCTATTTATCCCATGATTTCTTTCAAAATCTTGCGATTTTCCGGTATATGTTGTTATTTCCGTGAATTTAGATGGGATTTCTAGAAGTATTCTGTTTTTTTCAAAACCTTTATGCCTGAAAGAGCCGGAAATATAGTACACTTGGAAAGATCGTTATCTGAAAGTAGAGAAAGATGTGTGATAGCTATGACAAACAGGCACCTGGACCCATCCGGTTTTTATAACAATATAGAAGAAGCCGCTGCTCATATAATTGAAGTCGTCAGCGGACTGCTTCAAGTGAATACCATTTTTGTCGCAACGAACGACGGACGGACCAACACGATTCTGAAGGCGTTCAACCGGCGGGAGCAGCTCGTGAAGGAAGGGGATGAGCTTCCTTTCGACATCAGCTACTGCAGTCTCGTGGGACGCCGTGCGGGCGAGCCTCTCGTTATTTCCGACACGGCTTCAAGTCCGCTTACCGCGGAGCTGGAAGTAACCCGTGCGCTCGGAAGCCGTTCTTTTATCGGGCTGCCGATTATTTTGAAGAACGGTCAATTTTACGGCACGATCTGTATTCTCGATCATCCGTCTTATCCCGTTTCGGAGACCGATCTCAAAACGCTGAGCGCCATGGCGGTCTTTCTTGCCCACGTGGTGGAGCTTGAACATGCGGTCGCGGAGCTGCGGGAAGCCCAGCAGATTCTCCGGGATTCCCATGCGGCGTCCGAGCAGTCGTCTAGAATCAAGAGCAAGCTTCTTGCCATGATCGGGCAGGAGATCAAGACCCCGATGACCGGCATCATGGGCATGACGGATCTGATGCAGGATACGGAGCTGAGCGAAGAGCAGAAGAGCTATATGAACATCATTGAAACGAGCAACAGCTCGCTGCTTACTCTCGTAACGGACATTCTGGACTACAGCAAAATGGAATCGGGCGGCGTGGCGGTGGAGGCGGAGCCCTTCGAACTGCTTCCTGCTCTGGAAGAAGTCGTGAATCTGTACGAAATCCGAAATACGGGAGGACGAACAATCCGTCTCGACGCGGAGCCCGGACTTCCTTCCGTCGTAGTCGGCGATCCGGTGAAGATCCGGGATGCGCTGGTCAAATTGCTTGATCATGCCTCCAAGAACGCTCGATCCGGTGAACTTACCCTCGCGGCGGTCAATCTGCCGGATACGGACCATCCCGATGTTCATCATATCCGTTTTGCCGTCAAAGCGCCGCTCATTACACCCGATAAGCTGGAGTTCCTGCTGGAAACGGCCGGCGGCAAAGCAGGCGGATCTTCCGTCCCCATCTATGAAACGAGTCTGGATCTGGCAATCAGCAAGAAGCTGGTCGACCTCATGGAAGGCCAAATCTGGACGGAGAGCGACAGACAGAAAGAAACGGATTTGATTTTCTCCCTTACGCTGAGCAGGTATGCCGAAGCGGCCGAAGCTGCGGAAGTGAAAGAATTTAAATAAAAGATGACAGAAGCGCCCCGCGTTTCTGTCATCTTTTTTTCGTTTGGCGGTCATACTTGTTTTATCGAGAAGGAATGCGGAAAGAACGCGACAAATTATAAAACGAAATGGAGATAGAGGAGGGAAGTCCATGAATGCCGATCCTGAATTCAATGCCATCCGGGCGGCGCTTCCGCAGTGGGTCGAAGAAAGCCGCAAGCTGACTTCCCGGGGAAACGTGGCGTCGTACATTCCGGAGCTTGCTAAATCACCGGCGTCCGCACTGGGCATTCATCTGCTGAACGGGCAGGAGGAACATTTGTCCGCGGGGGACTGCGGGCTGCCTTTCACGATGCAGAGTATTTCCAAAGTGTTTACGCTGATACTTGCGCTAATGGATCACGGGGAAGAAACCGTCTTCTCCAAGGTCGGCAAAGAGCCGACGGGCGACGATTTCAACTCCATGCTGAAGCTGGAGCTGGTCGAGCCGGGCATCCCGTTTAATCCCTTGATCAACGCGGGAGCGATCGCCGTGTCTTCGTTAATCAAAGGCGACGGGACCGAGGCGAAGTCGGCGAGAGTGCTGTCGTTTTTCCGGGAGCTCGCCGCAAACGACAAGCTGGATTATGACGAGGCGGTATACCGGTCGGAAAATGAAACCGGGCATATGAACCGTTCGCTGGCGTATTTTCTGAAGGAGAACGAGGTTCTGGACGGCAGTGTCGAAGAAGTTCTCCAGGTGTATTTCTGCCACTGCTCGATCCGGGTCACATGCGGCGACCTTTCGCGGATGGCCTTGGTTCTTGCTTTTGACGGACAAGATCCGCTCACGGGGAAAAGGCTCATTCCACGGCGCTTCGTACAGATCGCCAAAACGTTCATGACCACTTGCGGAATGTACAACGCCTCCGGAGAGTTCGCCATCAGCGTCGGACTGCCGGCCAAAAGCGGCGTTTCCGGCGGCATTCTGACTCTCGTGCCCGGCCGGTACGGAATCGGTGTTATCGGGCCGGCGCTTAATCACAAAGGCAACAGCGTTGCGGGCGTCGATTTGCTTGAGAAGCTGTCGGGGCGCTTTGACTGGAGCTTGTTTTAAACCTGCTTATTTCTGCCTTGCGCGCGGGGCTTTAGTCCTTCCGGGGCGGCTTTTGGCGCGTGAGCGGGCGGATAACCGGAGCTCGATCCATTGGAGCTTTACTTCAAGCTCCTTTAAGTTTTGCTGAATTTCCAGGTTCTCCTGCTCGGCTTTATAATTGATGGCGATGTCGAGCATCTGTTCCTGTTTGTCTTTGACGGCCTGGCGGTTCTGGCTTTTCTGAATCAGTGTCGATTGAAACAGGGAAAGGATGGACAGGGAGAAGCTCAAAATAAACAACGAATTTCTTTCGCTGTTGACGAGCATCCACACCGTAATGGTGACGGCGGATGCCGTAACAAACCACCAGCTGCCGGCCAGGACAGCAACGTGATCGGCCATCCGGTCCCAGCGGTTCGTCTTTTTCTCCTGCTGCTCGTGCAGATGCGCCTTGATCTTCCCCTGATAGTCGCGGACCATTTCGGTGACGCGATCGACATCCTCTTTGTGAAGTTTCTGCCGGGGATAATTCTCCAACTGCTTAAAAAGCTGTTCTTCTGAAGTTCTCTCCGACTCGTTTTTATTCCTCATGGTGTCTGTTCCTCCCGGCTTCTTAACAGCTTTTATTTTTCTTGAAAAGGTTAGCCAATTTAAGTGAATGGGGGTAAAATAGTGAATTACCCGGTCCGCTTATC
This sequence comes from Paenibacillus sp. JNUCC 35, assembly GCF_058269095.1. Taxonomy (NCBI): domain Bacteria; kingdom Bacillati; phylum Bacillota; class Bacilli; order Caryophanales; family Paenibacillaceae; genus Paenibacillus; species Paenibacillus sp. JNUCC 35. The sequence goes on from NZ_CM177771.1 coordinate 2,507,023, forward strand.
CTCTTAACTGGAAAAGAATAGGGGGATGCCGGAATGTTCCCTTTGGACAGGGGCAGAATAAGCGGACCCATACCTACTAAACGACAAGGGAGAAGCCCAATGCGCGCTATCGCGATGCTTCAAAATCCTAAACAGAGAAAACTGCTGTTCAGCGCCGGTTTAAGCTGGCTGTTCGATGCCATGGATGTAGGCATTATTTCGTTTATCGTCGCGGCTCTGACGGTCCACTGGAAGCTCAGTGCGGGGCAGGTCGGTGTACTGACCAGTCTTAACTCGGTCGGGATGGCCTTCGGGGCGGCGATAGCCGGTTATTTGGCCGACCGCTACGGGCGCAAGTCCGTCCTGCTATGGACGCTGCTTATTTTTTCGGCCGCCAGCGGCTTGTCCGCTCTGGCCGCCAGTTTTACCGTCCTCTGCATCCTGCGGTTTATCGCGGGTGTCGGGCTGGGCGGGGAGCTTCCCGTCGCGTCCACGCTCGTGTCGGAGAGTATGCCCGCGCAGGACAGGGGAAGAGCGGTCGTGCTGCTCGAGAGCTTCTGGGCGGGAGGCTGGATTCTGGCGGCGCTGATCGCGTACTTCGTCATCCCGAAGTACGGCTGGCAGTCCGCCTTCGTCATCGGGGCCTTGCCCGCGCTTTACGCGCTGTATTTGAGGCGGGCGATTGAAGATCCTCCGAGGTTCCGGAAAGAACGGTCGGGAGAAACTTCATTTGCCGCGAAAGTGAAATCCGTCTGGTCCCGCGATTACCGCCGGTCGACCGTGATGCTGTGGGTGTTGTGGTTTACGGTTGTGTTTTCGTATTACGGCATGTTCCTGTGGCTTCCTACGGTGATGGTGCTGAAAGGCTTTACGCTCGTCAAAAGCTTTCAGTATGTGCTCATCATGACACTCGCTCAGCTTCCGGGTTATTTTACGGCCGCGTATTTTATCGAGAAATTCGGCCGTAAATTCGTTCTGGTCACCTATCTTGTGCTGACCGCATTCAGCGCCGTATGGTTTGGCGGTGCTTTGACGGAAGGCATGCTGATCGCCGCGGGCATGTGCTTGTCTTTCTTCAACCTCGGAGCCTGGGGCGGGCTGTACGCTTATACGCCGGAGCTGTATCCGACGGCGATCCGCTCGACGGGTGCGGGACTTGCCGCCTCGTTCGGACGGATAGGAGGCATCGTCGCCCCGCTGCTGGTCGGTGTACTCGTAGGCTGGGGAATCGGCATTCAGGCGATTTTCATCCTTTTTTTCGTCGTGATCCTAATCGGCGCATTGGCCGTGCTGTTCTGGGGGGACGAGACCAAGGGCAAGGAGCTTTCTTCCTGACCGGAGACGGCCGCAGATTTGTGACATCGAATCCCGAAACGAGCGGCGTTTGTAAAAAAAGCATATCTCGTCGAACGGCCGGAGGATACCGGGCATTGGTTCCGGCGGGAAATTCATCAAAGGATTGTCTCATCATGGGACAATCCTTTTTTATGGGCGGAAGATGTTCCGGGGCAGCAGATGAGGCCGTCTTGTCTAGAACCAAGGGCGCCCCGAAGAGAGGTCATGCGGGCGAGTGCCGTGAAGGAATAATGCAACACGCATCGGAAACTTTAGGAGGGAGACGGTTTACAGTTCGTTCTCGTTGTGCTATTTTAGATAAAGACCAATCATCCTATGTTTGGAGGTTTGTGAAATATGCTGGAAAAACCGAAAAAATTAACGCTGGTCGAGCAGGTAGCGGATCAGCTCCAAACTTTAATCGAATCCGGCCGGTGGCCCGTCGGAACGCGTATTCCTCCGGAACCCGAGCTGTCGGAGACGCTCGGCGTCAGCCGCAATACGATCCGCGAAGCCGTGCGGGCCATGGTTCATGCGGGGCTGCTTCAGACGAAGCAGGGGGACGGAACGTATGTGTGCTCGTCCAGTGTTCTTGGCGTCGTTCTGCAGAAGCGGGTCAGGCAATCCACCCTGGTGGAGACGCTGGAAGTACGGCAGGCGCTGGAACGCGAAGCGGCAAGACTTGCGGCGGAGCGCAGAACGGATGAAGACATCGACTCCTTAAAGCTTCATCTGGATGCGTGCGCGGCGGCGGAGGAATCCGGGGACATGGAGGCCTACTCGGGCGCGGATATCCGGCTTCACCAGGCAGTCGTCACAGCCGCGCATAACGAGCTGTTCAGCGAGCTTTATGCGCATATGACCGAAGCGCTGGATCATTCCGTGCGGAGTCTGTCGGGGCTTATCCCGGAAATCGGACATTATCGCCGCAGTCACGCCAAAATGATCGACGCCATCATCCGTCAGGATGTGGTAGAAGCCGCAGAGGCTGTCCACGAATATATCTCGCACTCGAGAAACGATCTGAAACGCTTGGAGGAACAATCATGAACACCAGAGACATGACACAACCCGAAGAACTGCCGCTGGCGCGGCAGGATCAAGATACGGCGCGAACCGCCGGCTGGCTGCTGATCGTCGGCATTTTATTTATCGGAGCCGTACTGAGAGCTCCGCTCACATCCGTCGGTCCTTTGATCGGCACCATTAAGGGAGAGCTCGGCATCTCCAATACGCTGGCGGGCACTTTGACGACGCTGCCTCTGCTGATGTTTGCCGTCATCTCCCCGTTTGCGCCCAAATGGGCGCGCAAGTACGGGATCGAGACGGTTCTGCTCGCCGCGGCTGCAATCTTGACGGCCGGAATTTTGCTGCGTTCGGCGTCTGGAGCAGGTACGCTCTTTCTGGGAACCGCCCTGCTGGGAGTAGCCATCGCCCTGTGCAACGTGCTGCTTCCCAGTCTGATCAAGCGGGACTTTCCCGCCCGGATCGGCCTGATGACCGGCGTATACTCCGTGTCGATGAACTTGAGCGGCGCTGCGGCATCCGGCATCAGCGTACCGGCGGCGAACAGCCTGGGCCTCGGCTGGAAAGGCGCTCTGGGGGCCTGGGCCGCGCTGAGCGTTCTCGCCCTGCTCTTCTGGCTGCCGCAGGTGACCGGCATCCGCAAAGCCCGCCAAGGGGCCCGGGTGTCCGCTGTTTCGGCGAATTCTTCCGGCGGTAGAGACGTTTCCGTCTGGAAATCGCCGTTGGCCTGGAAAGTCACCCTGTTCATGGGACTTCAGTCGACGTTCTTCTACGCGTTTGTCGCCTGGCTGCCGGCTGTCCTGAACACCAGAGGACTTTCCGCCGGGTATGCCGGATGGATGCTTTCCCTGATGCAGCTGGCGCTTCTGCCCGTTTCGTTTGTCGTACCCGTCCTGGCGGCGAAAATGGCTAATCAGCGCTTCCTGGTTACCCTCACGTCCGTGCTGTTCCTGGCCGGAATTCTCGGACTGCTGCTGGGAAGCACCGCTCTGGTGCCGCTGTGGATTATCCTGACAGGCATAGCCGGGGGCTGCGCGTTCAGTCTGGCGATGATGTTCTTCAGCTTGCGTACGCGAAGCGCCCAGCAGTCCGCCGAATTGTCCGGCATGGCGCAATCATTCGGTTACCTGCTGGCCGCCGCCGGCCCGATTCTGTTCGGGTTCCTGCATGACACGACAGGCGGGTGGACGACTCCGCTTCTCCTGCTCGCCGCAATCGCCATACTGCTCTTCGTAGTCGGCCAGGGGGCCGCGGCCAACCGGTTCGTCGGAGAAGAACGCGGAGCCGAATGAAGGCTTTACGTTTTACGCGTTTACGAGATCCGAAAGAAATGCGGCGTTCATCTGTGGTAAGATAGGGGGCATGGATCCGGTAAATGGAGTGAGGCTTTTTGACGAAAAAACAAATTAAACTCATACTTGCTTTCGGACTGTTCATTGTCCTGATGATCGCGGTGAAAAACGCGGGCTCTTTCCTCGTCTATACGGAAGAACCGGTTAAATCCGATGTGATCCTCGTTCTCTCGGGAGACAGGGGGGAAAGGACGGAGAAAGGAGCCGAGCTGTACAAAAACGGAGTTGCCCCTTCTCTCATGTTTTCCGGGGGCGAAGTGTACCGGAACAGCAGAATGGCCGATCTCATGAAAGAACACGCGATGGAGCTTGGCGTTCCCGAGCAAGCTATCGTCCTGGAGGACCGGGCGGACAGCACGTATGAAAATGCCGTATTTTCCAAAAAAGTCATCGAGAAACATGCGTTCAAATCCGTGACCGTCGTTTCTTCGGACTACCATATGAGAAGGGTTAAGCTCCTTTTCGACCGGGCGTTCAAAGATTCCGGCATTCAGCTGCATTACGTGGCCGCCCCCGATAAAAGTTTTACTCCCGCGAAATGGTGGGGCAATAACAAGAGCCTGATGGTTACTTTCACGGAGTATCTGAAGTTAACCGGCTATTTTTTCGGCAAAAATTCATAAGTTTAAAAGCCGCGCTTTTTGCGGCTTTTTTTATTTGGCGGGAACGGCAGGGGCAATGTGTCACGGATACATGTCCTTCCGATTACGCTGCTGCGCAAAAAAGAATCAAACCTACATTCGCACCGCGCAAGGCTCCCGGCGCACGTTGCTCGGCGTCACATGAAGGCGGTCAACCGCATGTTGCTTGCCTATGGAGCGGCACGGCCATAATTGCGCTCGAAACGGAGAGCCTGTACTAAGCTTCGCCCGCTGTGAATACAGATGAGTATAAGGGCTGATTGAACTTGAGAACCGGCCTGCCGTTTTCACTGTTTTCGGCCAATCCGGCCTATTTATAGACGAGGAGATGAACCGGTAGATGAACCAGACGACTCCTGCAGCCGCAATTCTGGGAATAGGCACGGCCGTTCCGGCCTACCCGCTGAAACAATCGGAAGTAGTCCTCCGGCTGGCACAGGCTTTGGAACGTTATCCCGATTCCGCCCGCTGGGCCAAACGGCTGTTCAAACAGTGCGGCGTTGAAACCCGGTACACCTGCGAACCCGATCTCCTGGCGCCGGTTTCTTCATGCCGCTATCTGCCGGATACGGAGCCGGGTCTTATCCCGTCGACTGCCGAACGAATGGCGGTTTATAAAAGAGAATCGGTGCCGCTGGCGCGTCAAGCGGCCGGACAGGCACTGGCGGACAGCGGTCTTTCCGCCTCGGACATCACACATCTGATCACCGTCAGCTGCACGGGGCAGTTCCTGCCGGGACTGGACGCCTCGCTTGTAAAAGAACTGGGCTTGTCCAGGGAAGTCTCCCGGATTCCGCTTCAATTCATCGGATGCGCGGCAGGACTGCGTGCCGTATGCCTGGCCCGTGAAATAGCGGATTCCGCCCCGCAGGCGAACGTGCTGATCGTAAGCGTCGAATTGTGCACGCTGCATATACAGCCGTCCGGCGGTAAAGAAGCTCTTTTCGGAGCGTCATTTTTCGGGGACGGCGCGTCCGCCTGCGTAATCGGGCGCACGGGAAAATCGCGGCAGGGGATATTCGGGCTGGGGAATCACCGGTCCGTCCTCATTCCGGAAGCGGCGGAGGAGATGACCTGGGAAGTCGGCAATTTCGGCTTCGACTTGTATTTGTCTCCGGCTATCCCCAAGCTTATTACGAACCGGATTCCGCAGGAGATCGGTAAACTGCTGGACGGGGAACACCTTCCCGGGCTGTGGGCGATTCATCCCGGAGGCAAAGGGATCGTGGATGCGATCGCGCAGGTATACGGCCTGACAGAAGAGCAGACTGCGCCCAGCAGACAAGTGCTGCGGGACTTCGGGAACCTCTCTTCCGCAACGATTCTTTTCGTTCTGCAGCAGATGCGGACGGAGCTCCGAACGGCGGGAGCGGATGCCGCCGACGGGATCGCTCTGGCCTTCGGCCCCGGACTTACGGCGGAGCTTATCCGGTTCACCTACATTCCGGTAGGCGCTGCGCGGGAGAAAACAGCGGATGCCGCCGTTTGACCGCTTGCGCAGCCGTTCGCCGGAAGCGGAGTATATGGATGATCTCACCCGCGGAGGAGCCGAGCTCACGGAGGCTTTACGGCATCTCCGCAGGCTCAACCGTCTGTTTGCGGCGTCCGGCCCGACCTTGTATGGAATCGAAAAATTGTGGACGGCAGCCGGAAAGCCGGTAGAACTGACCATGCTTGATGTCGGTTCCGGTTCCGGCGACGTTAACCGTCACGTGCTTCGTTGGGCGGACGACCGCAAGATACGCGTTACCGTCACTTTATGCGATATTACAGAGGAAGCCTGCGAAGAGGCGCGGCGTTTGTTCCGCGGCGAACCGAGAGTGGAGATCCGGCGGGCCAGTTTGTTCGAGCTTCCCGAAGGCTGCGCCGATATTGTGACCGGCACCCAGTTTCTCCATCACTTCTCCCCGAACGAGCTCCCCAGTGTCGTTCGCACGATGCTCCGGGCGTCCCGCCTCGGCATCGCCGTTAACGATATTCACCGTCACTGGCTGGCCTGGTCCGCCGTTTGGCTGGCTTCCCGCGTTTTGTCGGGAAACCGCTACATCCGTCATGACGGACCGCTATCTGTCGCCAAAGGCTTCTCGCCGGAGGATTGGTCCGTTCTCGGGAAAGCACTGGAGACGCCCGGTTATCACGTCTCCTGGAGACCGCTGTTCCGCTATGCGGTCGTGATTCCCCGGCAGCCACAGCCGGAAGGGGGATCGGAGCGTAAGCCATGAACGTAACCGAGACGGACGTTGCCGTTCTGGGTGCGGGTTTAGCCGGAAGTCTTATCGCTAAAAGCCTGGCGGAGAAAGGATGGCGGACGCTGCTGGTGGACCGGCACCGCTTTCCCCGCCATAAGGTGTGCGGGGAGTTTCTGTCGCCGGAAGTCCGGCAGACGCTGGATGCGGCCGGTCTGCTGGACCGCGTGTCGGCCCTTCGCCCTGCCCGCGTCGAGCGGGCGCGGCTGATTTCCGCGGAAGGCGGTCATGTCGACATCCCGCTGCCGGGAACCGCAATGGGACTGAGCCGCTTCCGGCTCGACGAAGCGCTGCATGAAGCCGCCGCAGCGGCGGGAGCCCGGGTCCTGACCTCAGCGGCGGTTCTCTCGGTTACGAGGCTTGCCGATGAGAGCTGCGAGGTAAGAGTGAAGAGAGAAGGCAGGATGGAGGTCATCCGGGCCCGCACGGTTATTGCCGCCTGGGGAGCGAACGGGCAGGCTCTCGTAACCGGTGCTTGTTGCCCGGGTGACTCCGGCGGGGAGAGGTTTTCCGGAGCACCGGGAAGTCTGCAGGCGCCTCAAGGTGCGTCGATCCTGACAAGCGCGGAAACGGAGGGGCAGTTAAATTCTTTCATGCCGTTAAATTTGCTGAACCCGGCAGATCAGAAAAACCAAGCTAGCTCATCAAACCCGTCAAACCCGACAAACCCAACAAGCCCAACAAACCCAACAAATCCAACAAACCGGGAAACCCCGGCAACCCCGGGAAAACCGGCCCGCTCCGCCCAAGCCAGGCGTACCCGCCGATCCCTGAACCCGTGGAAACGCAGCGCCCCCGACTATATGGGCGTCAAATCTCATTACACGGGAATCGAGATGGAGCCGGTCGTCGAGCTGTATCTCTTTCCCGGCGGCTACCTGGGGCTGTGCCCCATAGAAGACGGCCTCGTCAACGTCTCCGCGCTGCTGTCGCGGGATGCGTTCCGCGGCGCGGGCAAGAGCGTGCTCGCGCTGCTGGAAGCAGCCGCGCAGCGGTGCCCCCCGCTTCATTCGAAGCTGAAGCGGGGGCTGCCTGTGCCGGGTGCACAGGCAGCGGTCGCGCCGGTGAAGCTGAACCGGCGCTTGAACCCCTGGGACATGGTACCGCGCCTGGGGGATTCATCGGTGATGATTCCCCCGCTGTGCGGGGACGGCATGTCCATGGCCCTCCGCTCGGCGCGGCTGTGCGCCCCCCTGGCAGACGACTATCTGCGGGGGAAGCTCAGCCTTGCCGGGTGGGAAGAGCAGTACGTCCGCGCCGTTAAGCGGACGCTCGGGAGGCCGCTGAGGTGGGGACGACTGCTTCAGTCCTCCCTCGATAGTCCGGCCGCGGTGCGCTTGCTGCTGCGTCTTGCGCAGCTTTCGCCGGGTATGGCGTCCGGATTATTAGAGGCCACCCGGCTGAAGCCGGAAGGAGAATACTAATCTTCGGTTGCTATTCGGAAAGAGAGGAGGGCATGGGCTTGCACAGACTGGCTGTCCTCGCTTTCCGCTATCCGAAGATTATTCTCGCCTGTTGGGCGGCCGGCCTAGTTTTCTTCGGGGGCTATGCGCTCAACCTTCCTTCCGTGCTCCAGGGGCACGGGCTCGACCCCAGAGGCTCGTTCGGCACGGTCCGGGAGCGGCTGGACGCGGGTTTTAACCGGCCTGCCGAGCCGGTCGTTCTCTGGTTCGAGCAGAACACGCCCGGTCCGAAGGAGGAATTTAGAGCTTATATCCGCTCCGTCCTGCGCAATGCCGAGGGCTTGCCTGGACTGGAGCGGATCGTTTCACCCCTGGATCAGGAGGAAATGCTGCGTTCCGGCAAGGCCTACGCGCTGCTGGATATCCGCTTTACCGGACGGAATGAACAGGAGGTGCTGGGTGAGCTGCGCGGACGCCTGCCCACTCATCCCGGCTTCGTGTGGAAGCTCACCGGGAAGCCGGTCGTTCAGGCGGATGTGAATGCGGCGAGTGAAAAAGATATGAGAAAAGCGGAGCTGCTCGGGCTTCCGGCTGCGTTTCTTATCCTGTGGATAGCCTTCGGCGGAGCGGCGACCGCTTTGATTCCGGTCGTACTCGGATTGGTTTCCACCGTCGTCTCGATGGGGATCGTTTACTGGATCGGGATGGTGACGGATTTGTCCAATTTCGTTCTCAACGTCATTCCGATGGTGGGGCTGGCGCTGAGTATCGATTTTTCCCTGATGCTGGTGAGCCGGTTCCGGGAAGAACTGAGCTGCGGCAGGGCCGAACCGGCGCTTCGGTTTACTATGCGGACTTCGGGAAGAGCGGTATTGTATTCGGCCGGTTGTGTGGCGCTTGGCTTGCTCGGCATCCTGTTCATCCCTCTTCCGATGTTCGCCTCGGTCGCTTGGGCTGCCTTTACCGTCCTGATTGTCTCCGTGTTCTTGTCATTTACGCTGCTGCCTGCGGTGTTGTCTTTGCTGCGGACAAGGATTGAAGCGGAAAACGCCGCCAGGTTTCCCGTTAACGGCGGCCGGTTCTGGCATCGTTTGTCTGCGGCCGTTATGAAAAGACCCCTGCAGATGGCGCTGCTCGCCATCCTGATCGTTATCCTGTTCATCCTGCCGGTGGGCCGGATGAAGATGGCGGTTCCGGATGCGGCTTCGCTTCCCGAAGGCACGGAATCGCGCGCCGCAGCCGAACGGCTGGCCGTCCGTTTTCCTTCTCCGGAAGCCACCCTTCTTCTGGGTGCGAAAGATGCCGGTGCGCACAGCAGACAACGTTTTGACTGGCAGCATGCTTACCGGCTGTTTCAGCGGCTTCAACGGGACCCGCAAGTGGTCCAGGTGGATTCGGTTTTCTCCAGACTGGGCATGAACGGCGAACAGCTCTCTCTGTATCTTGAAAAGCCGGGTGTCCGTCACGTAGCCGACTTGTTTCGCTTTTATTTTCATCAAAATCAGCTGGTCATGGACGTTTACCTTCGCACCGATCCCGATTCGGAAGAAACGAGACAGTGGCTGCGCAAATGGGAGGCCGCGGGCAATCAAGAGCAGATTCCTTTTCAACTGGGCGGAGAGACCAAGTATCGTCAGGAAGTGTACGACGCGATTTTTACCAACTTGCATAAGGTGCTGCTGTTTGTCCTCGTTACGAATTTTTTCCTGCTGTACAAGGCGTTCGGGTCCGTATTCATTCCTCTTAAAACGCTCCTGATGAATGTTCTCAGCATTACCGCCTCATTCGGTCTGTTGACCTGGATTTTTCAGGAAGGGGCGGCCGATGGCGGCGGCTCTATCGCGATCATGATTCCCGTATTCATCTTCGGCCTTGTTTTCGGCATCAGCATGGACTACGGAGTGTTCCTGGTCGCCCGGATTGCCGAAGTTTACCGGCAGACGCAGGACAACGATTACGCGGTTGCTGCGGGACTGGCCTCCTCAAGTCGGATCATTACGTCGGCGGCGGCTATCATGATCGCCGTCACGCTTCCGTTTGCGGGAGCGGACGTAGCGGGGGTCAAACAGCTGGGAACCGGTATTGCGGGGGCCATTTTTCTGGATGCCACCCTGATCCGCATGATTCTGGTGCCTGCCTTGATGAAACTTCTGGGCCGGTGGAACTGGTGGTCGCCCTAAAATATAAGGTACGGAAACCGCAGCTCCTGCGGTTTTTTTGTGTGTTTATAAGGGATTGAGGTTGTTTTTCAATAAGAAATACTTGTCACTTTTTACGAAGTTATAACTATATCGGGGGGATGGGCGTTTATTTGTGCTACAATCGAAGTAACTTTGTGCCTTACGCTTGATCTCTAGTCCAAACTTCGTGAGTGAGGAGCAGCGCTATGTCAGATGATGAACCCGATGATTTACAGGAAACCGGAAGTCTCAAGGAAGCCGAACCGGCCGGAATTTCCACCGGCTCAGACCGGGGAGATGAGCATGCGTCCCCGGCTCATGAAGCGGTTACCTTCTGGAAGCTGCTTGTCTTCTTCGTACCGCTCGGCATAGCGGCCAGTCTGGTCACGATGTCCCATTCGATCATTAACAGTACGCTTGCCCGGGCGCCCGATCCCGAACATGTTATCGCGGGATATGCCATTGCGATGAGCCTTCTGGGGATAACGGAGAAGCCGGCCGTGCTGCTCAGGCAGACGTGTTCCGCGCTTGTCCGCGACCGGGTCTCGTTTCGCGCCATGCGGCGGGTCGCGTTTTACGTATTCGCGTCCATTATGGCGGCCGGACTGATCTTGTCTTATTTACCGCCCGGAAAATGGCTGATGGGCGCCGTTTTCGGAATCGGCGGCGCACAGCTCGAAAACGTTCTGAACGTTTACCGGATTCTCATGTTCGTCAGCCTGTTTTCCGGGCTGAGATGCCTTTATCACGGCTTGATTATTTATAACAAAAGAACGTTCTGGCTCACGATCGGGATGGTCGTCCGTCTTATCGGCATGTATCTCGTCGCGCAGTATTACATACGGGTACACGGAGTTACCGGAAGCAGCGTGGGCGCGATCATTTTCCTCGTCGGCATGGTGATCGAGAGCGCCGTTGCGGTGTGGGAGGGCAGTGCGCTGCTTAAACACAAAATACCGGAGAAGAATCCGGAGCATACCGTTGAAAAAACGGGCGATGTTTTCCGCTTTTACAAGCCGCTCCTCTTCTCGTCGTTTATTGCGGTCGTGATCGGACCTTCGCTAAACGCTTTACTCGGCAAGGCGGGAGACGCGGTTATCGCTATCGCGGCGTTCGCGGTCGCTTCCAATTTGACGCAGCTCGTCCAAAGCTTTTTTTCGTACATTCATCAGATTGTCCTGAATTTCTACCGGATTCATCCGGGACGCGTCAAGCGTTTCGTGCTGGTCATCAGTTTTATTCCGTCCGTTCTGATCGGGCTGCTCGCTTATACGGATGCCGGGCCCTGGTTTCTGAACGAAGTCATCGGTGTCGGCGACCGGCTGATGGAGGAAGTGATCAAAACGCTGCGCGTGTTTATGATTCTCACACTTGTGTTTCCCTGGCTTGATTATGGCAACGGGATTCTTATGCTGCGCCGGGAAACGAGGACGATGGTCTATTCGCAATCGGCCAACGTTACCGTGATGCTCGTCTCGCTTGTTCTGCTGATTGTGATAACACCGGGCTGGAACGGGGCAATCGGTGCGTATGCCCAGTCAGTCGGAACGCTGGCTGAGTGTATCGTCGTATTCGCTGCGGTGAAGCGAGGCAGGGGAGAAGGGCTCATAAGCGTCAGTGCCCCGCGAGAAAAGTCCGTCTGATCGTTTCCGAAATTTAAACGAAATTTAAACAAAACCCTTCCTCCTTTTAAATGGCAAGGTTTAGCATAAAAGTGGTCATCCTCGTTATGACGCTTTTACTTACCGGCTTACTTACTAGGGGGAATTTCTTTTGTATTCACATCATCTGAAACTAAAAACCATTAAAACGACCATCGCCTTGACGATAGCCGCCGTCTGCGCTTTTCCCGCTGCGGGTATGGCAGCCGCCGATACCACTGCGGACAGCAAGCCGCCCGAAGTCAGCACAACGCAGCAATACGGCAGCAACTGGGCGAACTGGATTCAGAGCCATGCTTATGCCCTGGACCGCATCCAGCCTGAAGCAAGCGTGAAAGGCGTCATAGAGAAAGACAGGTTTAAGGATCTGGAATTTCTGAAACCGCTGCTGATCGACAAAAAATTGGTCTACCTCGGTGAAAACACACACGGGGCGGCGGAATACAGTTCTTCGAAAGTCCGCCTCATTCAATACCTGCACCAGGAGCTCGGTTACGATGTCATCGCCTTCGAATCGGGACTTGGAAATGCGTCCGCCGCCCTTTCCAAAAGCGCCGATTCGACCCCGGAGCAAATGATGAAAGAGGCCATTTTCGGAGTGTGGTGGTCCAAGGAGACGCTGCCTCTATTCGACTATATCAAGCAGACGCTCGCAACGGACAAACCATTGATCCTGAGCGGATTCGATATGCAAATTCAATCCCCGTATTCGGAGTTCGTCCGTGATTGGATCGGGTCTAGAGACGCCAAACTGGCCGGAGCGTTCGCGGATGCGGAGCAGGAGCTGGGCGATTGGAGCTTCAGTGAAGACGAAGCGGGATACGCCAAGGCGAAACCGCGCCTGCTGGAAACGTATGCGAGCATGAAAACGTTTGTGAAAGAGAACGCCGACAAGCTGAAAGCGGACTATCCTCGCAATCCACACTTGATCGAGATGACGCAACGCGTCCTGGATAACCGCATCGAGGTCATCCAAACGTATACCGAAGCGAATATCCGCAGCAACCTTGCGCTCAAGAAGAACGATATCATCCCCTTCCAGGAAACCGTTAGGATGCGTGACGAGATGATGGCCGCTAATCTCACCTGGCTTGCCGAACAAATTTATCCGGACAAGAAAATCATTGTCTGGGGACACAACGTACATATCCGGAAGAAAAACTCGGCGGTTTTAAATTCGGCCTACTCGGGTCTGAGCCTTATGGGCGAGAGCATGCCGGCCCGTTTAAAGAAACAGAGTTACGTGATCGGCCTGTATACGTATCAAGGCGAAGCCGCCAACAATATGGGGCAGAGCTATCCCATCGTTAAGCCGGAACGGGGTTCGCTCGAAGACATTTTGAAGCAGCACGGGCACCCTTATACGTTTGTAGACATCAAATACCGCAAAGACAAACCGGGAACTTCCTGGATGTTCGAACCCCGTCTTTCACTCGATTGGGGATTGATGCAGGAAAGTTTCATTCCACGCGACCAGTTTGACGGGCTGCTGCTTATTGATACGGTCCATGCGCCGTCTTACATGCGCGGTAAACCGGGTACGCAGTAGCACTGCTCTCCCAAAATGAACGGCCGGAATCTGCTTGGGCAGATTACCGGCTTTTTTTCGTTTAACCCGAAAAGATGCAAGCGGGATACAAAATCCGATATAATCAAAAATAAAGTAAAATTGTTCCAATGAAAGAAGGTTGGATAGATGGACTATTTTGAGGACCGGATCGAAGCCGAAGCGGAATTGAGGGAGATGCTGGGGTACCCCAACAAAATCGTGGAAGCGATGAAAATCACTTATATGGAGCGGCACTGCCGGGAGTTTATCGGGCTGTCGCCTATCCTGTTTGCGTCAACGGCCGATCTCCGGGGAAATTGCGACGTTTCGCCGAGAGGCGATGCGCCCGGTTTCGTGAAGGTGCTGGACGATCATCATCTGATTATCCCCGAAAGGCCGGGCAACCGGCGCATGAATACATACCGGAATATCCTGGAGAATCCCCATATCGGACTTATTTTCATTATACCGGGCCTGGAAGAAACTTTGCGGATCAACGGAAAAGCCTGTCTGACGAAAAATCCCGGTCTGCTCGCTCCGCTTGAGGCGCACGGCAAGATTCCGAAGCTGGCGATCGGGGTCGAGGTGGAAGAGGTTTTTCTCCACTGTGCGAAAGCGTTTAAACGGTCCGAACTGTGGGATACGAAGACCTGGCCTGCGGAGCAGCCCTCCGTACCGGAAATGATTGCTGCCCACGCCAATCGTCCGGATATTACGGCGGATGAGGTTTCCAAAGGGTTGAAGGACAGCTATGAGAAGAGAATGTATTGAGACTGTCAGCATAATTTGCTTATATAGGAGGTCGGTTTAATGCCAAACGCCGAGGAAGAAAAGGAGCTTACCGGGGAACGCCCCGGCTTTGTTTCCTTGTGGGTGGGACAGTTCAGCGAGGATGAAGGCCTCAGGCGGTATACCGAATTTACGTATGATGAAGACGGAGAAAGCGTATTGCCGGCATTTTGCGCCGACTTCGGCATCGACGGGTTCGACGAAGATTTTTTCGAAGCCTATCTGGCCCTGGAAGAAAGCTCTTCGTTAGCTGAGCTGCTGGAAGGATGTTCATACGACGAAAAGATCATTCCTGAGTTCGAGGCGCAAGGACTTCCGGAGGGAACCGCCTGGAATACGGTGGTGCTCCTACACAATTTCGGCTACCCCTTAAAGAACCGGGGAAAAAGTGCCGCGTCCGGAGCGAACCGTCTTGTATTCGCAGGGATGGCCGAGTACGAGTAGGGAGAAAACTTTTTGTTATCCCGCTGATTAAAAGGATGATTTTTACATCGTGTGCTTTTGCCTGTAAGGTAGATAGCAGAGGTGAAAGGTCATGACAATTGATTTCGGAAAAGAGAAAGAAGAAGCGGCTTTCCCGTAAATTGGTTTGAGGAGTGGGAGCGGCATGGATTCCGTCTCAGGCACGAATGGGAACAGGCTTATACGCTTGCCTATACCCACGAAGACTGGTGCGGCAAAATCAGGTCGGTTTCCTGGCTGGCCAACGAATCCAAGGAACTCCGCATGAAGGTGAGCGGCGAACTGCTGCGGAATCTGTCCGACTTTGACGCGGTTTTGCCTATTCCGCATAAATACTCGGTGGCCGTGTTGACTCTGGAGAGCTAGAGCGGTCTCCGCATTTTAGGAAAGAGGGTGACTTCCATGATTATATGGGTCAACGGCGCTTTTGGCTCCGGTAAGTCCCAGACGACATACGAACTGCACCGGAGGATACCCGGCTCGTTTTTATACGATCCCGAAAACGCGGGATATTTTATACGCAAAAATGTGCCTTCTTCCACAGCGCTGGATGATTTTCAGGATTATCCGATGTGGCGGGAAAGCAATTACGGCATGCTGAACTACATAAGCGGCAAATTTGACGGCGTTATCCTCGTTCCGATGACGCTCGTCAACCCGGTTTATTTCGACGAGATCGTGGGGAGGCTGCGCCGGGATAACAGGACGGTTCACCATTTCGCCCTCTGCGCGTCCAAGGAAACGCTGCTCAAACGATTAAGATCGAGAGGAGAAGGCGCGAATTCGTGGGCGGCCCGTCAGATTGACCGCTGCAGGGAGGGACTCTCGCAGGAAGTTTTCAAACATCACGTAGATACGGATTTTTTGACGATCGGTGAAGTAAGCGAGGAAATCGCCGCGATTGCCGGGATACAGCTTCTCCCCGACAACAGGAGCACAATCCGGAAGAAGGCCGACCGCCTGCTGACCCAGCTCAAACAAATCCGGTTCTAGAAAGGAGATCGCCGTGACGACCATTCAAAACATCACAGGCTTGTTTCTTCTCGTGTTCGGAACGTTTTTCTCATTTTCGGCAGGCAATCTGCCGGCAGCGTTTATAAGTCTGGTGGGCGGTTTTGTCCTCATGTCCTTGTCTAAGCTTGTGGATCTTCAACAGGCGGCGTATCTCAAAGCGCTTGGACTGCCGGTAACGGGGGACCAGCTCCACCTGATTAAGAAATATTCGCCGGAATATGCGGTCGAGTCTGCGGATTTTGACGTTTATCCGGAAAGTCATAAGGAGTATGCTCTCATTCGTCTGGAAGGCGAATTATACTTGTCCGTACAGGTTTTTAAAAACGTAATGACCCAGGTGGAGAACGAGTATACGTTCCGCTTTCCGGGGCGGGAGCCCATCAGCCTTTACCGTACCCTATCGTTATACAAAGGGGCCGAGTTGTTTGATTACGGGGGACTCGCGTTTGTCAGCATTTCGGCATTAAATCTGGTAAGCAGCATCTGCGAAGGCCGGCTTCTGCTGAATTTCGCGGCACGAGGGAGTGAGGCGGACCATTAAACTATTATTTCTTTGCAGCCGGAACAGGTGGCGGAGCTTAACGGCCGAGAAAGTGTTTAACGGGGTAAAAGATTGGCAGGTCCGTTCCGCGGGAACGGAACAGAACGCGCGAATAAAGGTGACCGAAGGTCACGTCGGCTGGGCGGACGTTATTTTCGTCATGGAAAAGAAGCATAAAAGAAGAATTGAGGACAAATTCGGCTCCATCGTGAGGCAGAAGCGGGTGATTTGCCTGGAGATTCCGGATGAGTACGGATTTATGGACGAGGAGCTCATCGAACTCCTGGAATCCCGGGTATCGGACTATTTTCCTCTCACGGCAAACGAATGATTTTTCGGCGTGGGGGTTGCATTTTTGAAGCGGAAGGACAGGGTTTGGAGAAGGATGTCATCTGAACGATTATCTTAGCGTTTTATGCGGTTGCCCGGGAAATGAATCGCTTATTTCTCCGATTATTTCCTGAGGGTCAAGCATGCGGGGAATGGAGGGACGCGACTTTGGAGGTAAACGGGGAAAACGGGATCGGCTGGCTGACACTGGCGCTCATCAATGCGGG
This sequence comes from Paenibacillus sp. JNUCC 35, assembly GCF_058269095.1. NCBI lineage: Bacteria > Bacillati > Bacillota > Bacilli > Caryophanales > Paenibacillaceae > Paenibacillus > Paenibacillus sp. JNUCC 35. The sequence continues at coordinate 2,523,758 of NZ_CM177771.1, forward strand.
TCTGGCCCAAGGGAAAAACAGGAGCGGATTAAACTGGTTTTTCATTTCGCTGCTGATCGGACCGCTGGCTACTCTGCTTATTGTCGTTTGGGATAGAATCCCGAAGGAGCCACAGCGGAAAAGAATGTACTAAAAAAGAGCTGTCTTCCTCTGAGGGAGACAGCTCTTTATACTATCGGAACCGGGGAGCGGGATGATGCGCCGGCGCCCCGATGCGGGTCATCTCTACGGCGATAGAGCCCATGAACTGGGCCAGCTTGCGGATAGCGATCACGCCGACAGGAGCGGCCAGGATGCCGATTCCCGTATGGATCAGGGAAAGCTGCATGGAATCGATCCGTTCGTTCATCAGGAAGAAGTTCAGCTGATCCTGAAATATATCGATGTGGAGGGTCTGAAGAAGAACCCAATACACAATCGGAGAAACCAGCAGAGCCAGGACGACCGAGGCAATCGAGACCGCGAACGCAAAAGCGAGAATGCCAAGCGGCAGGCGGATGAACTGCCAAAGCAGCGCGCTGAACGATCTTGCGTCGACCAGCTCCGCGCCGAGCAGGGCCCAGAAGGACTTCCGTTCTCCCCGAAGAGTGCCGCCGGACGTTTCCGCCTTGGTCTGCGGTTCCAGGCCAAGCAGCCGGGAGGCGAGTCGGGCGTCCAGATCCGTCAGGTTCCGATTCGTCCGCAATACAAACAGAAGAAGCGGGAATCCGATAAAAATCGGCATAAGCCCGATTGACAATGCGATCCCTACGACTGCATATACAAAGCCGAACAGTCCCATGGGAAGTAGAGCAAGCAAATAAAAAAACGATGCTGTAAAACCTGGTGATTTATTCAATGTCTTCCACCGTCCTTATGTGATCTGCCTAATAAGACGACGCTGGAGGACGATTCCCTTCAAAACCTACAGAAACGGGATTTTGAAAGACTTTTTGTAGAACGGATACAGCCATTTCACGCCGCTTGGCGTCAAGGTATCGGCGAACAGATGGGAGAAGTAGCCCGCGACGGCGACCATCATAATGCCTTCCAACTGCAGCTGTTTCTCCAGCTCCATGCCTATGGCGCCCCAAGCCGCAAGCGCCCATACCGTGTGCGTCATCCCGCGGTGTTTCAACCAGGGAGCCCAGACGACAAAAGCGCCGAGTCCGATCAGCCATCTCATTTGAATATTCCAGCCCCAGTAAATGAGGCCCGCTCCGACCAGACTGACCAACGCGTTGCGGATGATCCCTTCTTTGGTCACAAAGCCGATCAGAAAAATCATGACCGCGATCGTCATCCGTTCCGGGTAAAACTGATGCTTCGTAAAAAAGAGGTAGGCCACGGCCGCGACAAGCAAAGCGCCTCCCCACAGAAACACTTCGCGCAGCCATTTGGAAATTTTGCCGAGCTTGCTGCTCAGCATGCTGGGACCGTCCAGATCCGCGCTCAACGCGGAGAAAGCGGCCACCGATATGTACACCGCAAAATTCGTTGGGGTAAAAGGATGAAAAGCGGACGCGGCAAGTCCGATGGCAGTGCCGATTGCGAGATGAGTTGAACCTTTCATAATGCCTCCGTTGACTGACGATGATAGGAATGCAAACATATGTTTGCTAAGACAGTATACAAGGAAAGCTCATTACGCACAAGGCATGGAGGAAAAATAAGTACTTCGGCGGAAATTCGAACTTCGGAGAAATCAACAAAAAAGACGCGGCACCCGTCAAAACGGGCTGCCGCGCCTTTTCTTGCATTTGTCTGCGTTCAGTCAAAGAAATTACCGAAATTTTTGATATGGAACTCGGTTTTGACATGGACAAACGCACGACCGCATCCGACAACACGCAGAAAACCCGGGAAAGAGCCGATTTTTTTGCGGGCAATGGGGTAAGTATAAGCAGGTGCAGCCTTATCTGGAAAACTACGGAGTACGGAGAGGAGCCGGATGGATGGGAAATACATTTGAAGACGCACGTGGACAGCGGACTCGTCGCCAAAATGTCGCCCGCGTTCCCGAACGACGGGATTGGTCTGGGCAGCTATTTGCGCAAGCTTCCGTCGGACGTCAAGCAGGAGTCGCATTATAAAGTGATGATGCAGACAGCCGGAGGTAAACGGACCCCCGAAATATTTTACGACCGACTGGGAAGCGGCCAAAATCTCCGTCCGGTTTCTGGAAGGATTACAGTCGTCTCTGGCCGTAACCGGACACGGAAGACAGGTTTCCGGACCAGAATTGGCGGAAGGATTGCGAACACTTTCTGAACATTTCGAAAAACGGGCGATGCCGGAGAAGAAATAACGGCTGAAATCCCTCTTTTTTTAAGGTGAATTGTCTGAAAATTTGTCGAAAAAACCGCCAATCTATGAGGTTTTTACCAAAAAAGCCATAATTGCCGGCTAAATTGTGAACTCTTGTGACAAAATGCGCAATTTTTTTGGACTTTTCTATAGACTGCATTATAATAAGTATTGTAATTTCCACATTTGATGACGATACCTGAAATTGAGGAGAGATTCTCGACGAGGAGGGCTATCGTTATTGTTATGCTAGGATGTTCTATACGAGCAGAACTAATATCTTAAAAGTGAGGCGGAAAATTACAGCTATGAGGAATGAAGTGGAAGGCAGTCGATGGCCCTGGGAATCTTATTACGGGCCGAACCTAGGTTACATTCAAGAGAAGTATGAGCAGTATCTGAACGATCCCGACTCTGTGGAAGCAGCTTATCGGGACCTGTTTGCGCGTTTTGGAGCGCCTCCGGCATCGGTACAAACCGTCCAATCCGAAGGTCAGGCAAACGCAGGAACCACTACCACCAGCGACCCGAACGTGCTGAAGAAAGTCGTCGCCGTCGGCAAACTGGTGTGGAATATTCGCACATACGGGCACTTAGCTGCCAACCTGGACCCGCTGGGTCTGAGCACCAACCCGGATACCAGACTTCTTGAGCCGGGCACATACGGCCTGACCAAAGAAGATCTGTTGGCAATGCCGGCTTCAATCGTTTGGGAAGAAGCTCCGTCCGACGTGGCGAACGGCTGGGAAGCGATCCAGCGCCTGCGTCAAAGATATTCCCAATCGATCGGTTTCGAGTTCAGCCATGTTCATGAAGAAGACGAGCGCAATTGGCTGAACCGTCAAGCGGAATCGGGCGCATCTATCGAGCCGCTTACGAAAGAAGAGCGCGCCAAGCTTCTGGACCGCCTTGTACAGACAGAGCAGTTCGAAAACTTCCTGCACCGCACATTTGTCGGCCAGAAGCGTTTCTCACTGCAAGGTACGGACGTACTTATTCCACTTTTAGACGAAATCGTTCATGAAGTCGTTCACGACGGAGCGGAACACATTCTGATGGGGATGGCTCACCGTGGACGCCTAAACGTGCTCGCTCACATTCTGGGCAAGCCGTACAAGAAAATCTTTTCGGAATTCCATCATTCGCCGAACAAAGACATCATTCCATCCGAAGGTTCCACAGGAATCAACTACGGCTGGACAGGGGACGTAAAGTACCACCTGGGTGCACGACGCTCAATCAAGGAAGGCGAAACTAGAGAAGCCAAGCTGACACTCGCGAACAACCCGAGTCACTTGGAGTTTGTAGGCGCAGTCGTTGAGGGCTTTGCGCGTGCGGCACAAGATAATCGCGAAAATCCCGGCTATCCAGAACAGGATCTGAACAAGGCGGCTTGTATTGTCATGCACGGCGACGCCGCGTTCCCGGGTGAAGGTATCGTTGCCGAGACGCTCAACTTTACGAAGCTGACCGGTTATCAGAACGGCGGAACGATCCATATTATCGTCAACAACCGGGTAGGTTTCACGACCGACAGCACGGATTCCCGCTCCACTCACTATGCGAGCGACCTGGCCAAAGGCTACGAGATTCCGATCGTTCACGTTAACGCGGACGACCCGGAAGCATGCCTCGCAGCGGCGCGTCTGGCTTGCGAATACCGCAACCGGTTCAAGAAAGACTTCCTGATCGACCTGATCGGCTACCGCCGCTATGGACACAACGAGAACGACGATCCGGAAACGACTCAGCCGCTGATGTACGGCAAAGTGAAGAACCATTCGACGATCTCCGTCCTGTATGCGGAAAAGCTGAAGAAGGAAGGGCTTGTAGACGACAACGGCTACCAGCAGATGCTCCAGAACATCCAGAACACGCTTCAGGAAGCGTACGAAGTCGTCAAAAATCACCAAGGCAAGGGACAGCGTGTCGCCGAGCCGGCTATTTTCGACGATCTCAAGAAAATCAAGACGGCCGTTCCGCTTCAGGAACTGCAGGAAATCAACCGCGAGCTGATTACATGGCCGGAAGATTTCAACGTCTACCCGAAATTGCAGCGTATCCTGGAACGCCGCGGAGACGCGCTTAACGAAGGCGGCAAGGTAGACTGGGCGCTCGCGGAGACGCTGGCGTTCGCTTCGATCCTGGCCGACGGCAAGCCGATCCGGATCAGCGGACAGGACGTAGGCCGCGGAACGTTCGCGCATCGCCACCTCGTGCTGCACGATGTGAAGAACGGCTCGACCTACTCGCCGCTGCACAAGCTGCCTCAGGCGCGCGCATCGTTCGCGATTTACAACAGCCCGCTGTCCGAAGGCTCCGTCCTTGCTTTCGAATACGGCTACAACGTGTATTCGCCGGAAACGCTCGTGATCTGGGAAGCCCAGTACGGCGATTTCGCCAATGCGGCGCAGGTGATCATCGACCAGTTCATTGCCGCGGGCCGCTCCAAATGGGAGCAAAAATCCAGTCTCGTGATGCTTCTGCCGCACGGCTACGAAGGTCAAGGACCGGAGCATTCCAGTGCCCGTCTGGAACGTTTCCTGCAGCTTTCCGCAGAGAACAACTGGACGGTCGCGAACCTGAGCAGCGCGGCGCAATATTTCCATATTCTCCGCCGCCAGGCTGCCATTACGGAACGCGAAGAGGCTCGTCCGCTCGTTATTATGGCGCCGAAAAGCCTTATCCGTAACGCGCGCGTATCGTCCGACGGCAAGGAACTCAGCGAAAGCTCCTTCCTGCCGGTCATGGAACAGAAAGGTCTTGGCGATCAGCCGAAGAAAGTGAAACGTCTTGTGCTGACCACCGGTAAAATGGCGATCGATCTGGAAGAAGCACTTGAAACTTCCGAAGACCGCGATTTCTCGTGGCTTCATATTGCCCGCGTAGAGCAGCTTTACCCGCTGCCGGAACAGGATATCGCGGAAATCATCGCGAAGTTCCCTGGACTGAAAGAAATCGTCTGGGTACAGGAAGAACCCCGGAACATGGGCTCCTGGAACTTCATGGAATCCAGAATCCGTTCCCTTGCGCCGGATAAAGTCAACGTGCGTTACGTAGGTCTGCCTGACCGCTCCAGCCCGGCCAGCGGTTTCCAGGAGATTCATACGTTCGAACATAACCAGATTATCTCGCTCGCTCTTAAACAACCGGAATAATAAATCTGCATAGGAGGTCACCATCGTGGCTGATATTAAAGTGCCTGAATTAGGCGAATCTATTACTGAGGCAACCATCTCTAAATGGCTTGTGACTGAAGGAAGTACGGTAAGTCAAGGCGACTTGCTTCTTGAACTTGAAACGGACAAAGTAAACCTGGAAATCAGCGCGGAACAAGACGGCGTCCTGTCTGAAATCCGCAAGCAGGAAGGCGACAACGTATCGGTCGGCGAAATCGTCGGCGTGATCGGCGCTTCTTCCGGCGCTCCGGCGTCTGCGGCTCCTGCAGCAGCGCCTGAGGCACCGAAAGCGGCGGAAGCTCCTGCAGCTTCCCCGGCGGCTCAAGCTCCTGCCAAAGCTACTGCGGCTTCCGCAGCGGAGAGCGACAGCGCGTCGCTGGCCGCTTCGCCGGCAGCTAGAAAGCTTGCCAGAGAGCGCGGTATCGACCTGAGCCAGGTCAAATCGCAAGATCCGATCGGCCGCGTATACTCGGACGATGTGAAGTCCCACGGCACGCAAGCGGCACAACCGGCGAGCGCGCCGGCTGCAGCGAAGTCCGGGGGCGCTGGACAAGCCGCACAGCAAGCGGTACCGGGCAAACCGGTTGAGCGCAAGCGCATGTCCCGCCGCCGTCAGACTATCGCGAACCGTCTAGTGGAAGCTCAGCACACGGCTGCCATGCTGACGACTTTCAACGAAGTCGACATGACGGCGATTCTCGACGTGCGCAAACGCCGCAAGCAGGCGTTCCTTGACAAGCACGATGTGGGTCTGGGCTTTATGTCCTTCTTCACGAAAGCGGTCGTTGGCGCGTTGAAGAAATTCCCTCATCTGAACGCCGAGATCGACGGAGACGATATCGTAGTGAAGCAGTTCTACGACATCGGTATCGCCGTATCCGCGAAAGAAGGTTTGGTCGTTCCGGTCGTTCGCGAAGCGGATCGTCTGAGCTTTGCGGATATCGAGAAGCAAATCGGAGACCTGGCCGGCAAAGCGCGTGCCAACACACTGGCGCTGTCCGACCTTCAAGGCGGTACGTTCACGATCACAAACGGCGGCGTATTCGGTTCCCTGCTGTCCACACCGATTCTTAACGCTCCGCAAGTGGGCATTCTGGGCATGCACAAAATCCAGATCCGTCCGGTTGCGATCGATGCGGAAAGAATGGAAAACCGTCCGATGATGTACATCGCGCTTTCCTACGATCACCGTATCGTAGACGGCAGCGAGGCGGTTCGTTTCCTCGTAACCGTCAAAGAACTGCTCGAAGATCCGGAATCCCTGCTGCTTGAAGGTTAATCGCTCAACTTGAGCGGTTTAACCGACCGGCACGTATCCTAGCTTATTGACATAAAAGGCCTGCTGAGCATTTGCTCGGCAGGCCTTTTTGCAAATAATGCCCCGTTTGTCTTTCAGATATCCATCTGATTAAGGATGATAATTATTAATAAGGTTAATTAACGGATTTCAGATATACTACTCCTGCTTTTTCTTCTGATCCGTTACGGTACTGCGCCTGTCGGTTCTTATTCCAAAGGTTCCGGCACAGCGTCGGGCTTGTCAGATAAGCAGGCTGCTTTTAAAATTCAGGAAGCTTCGGCTGTCATAGTACTTGCATTTCTGGGTAATGAATGTAGAGAAGCGGGATGCAGGAATGACCATTCGAAGGGGGAAGAAGAGATGAAGATCATGATTACGCAAAGCGAAGCGCTGGAAAAGGGAATCTGGCCCGAAGTGATGAAAATGTTCGGCTTGAACCAAGAGGACGATGTGTGGGCCAACGAAGAATTTGTCCTGACCGAAGAACAGGCTAAAGCACTGGGATTGATATCCTAAAGAATGGCCCGGAAGAGAGGGGATGGGAAATTCCCGGATTCGGTGTATAATAGGCTTCGAAGGTTTTGATGAGAAAGGAATGCTGACATGCTAACGATTACAGCTTTTAGTGCAGAACTTGTAAAAGACCCGTTCGGGATTATTCCGGGAAAGCGTTATGAATTTAATCTGGAGGTAGACGTCCCGGAAGACGACGAGCTGTACACGGCTAACGGAATCTATCTGCGGGTCATATATGGCGTGGACGAAGGCCAAGGCCGGATAATCAAGTACGATATTCATGAAAATTCGACGGATACCTACCTTGAGTTCGATCTTGAGGACGAAGAGCTTGCGGTCGTCGACACGTTCTGCAGAGAACATCTTCCGCAGGACGAATAAAATGCGGGGATGAAGGGGCGGCTTATTGCCTTTACCAAATCCCGTCATGCTGGCTGGCAAGAGGCTTACCAGGCGCGTCTTCGGATGGCCGCGGGAAGCCTTTTTTCATGCTTTTTGTGCTGCGTACGAGAGAACAGCCGCCATTTGAGCGCCGAACGGATGCCAGCCGCCGCATAAAAAGCCTGTTCCTACAGGAACAGGCTCGGCAGATGTAAGTAAGGATTGCGAAGGGATTGCAGGGGTTAATCGGTAACGTCTTCGGACGCCGTGTCTTCCACGGCTTCATCCGCTTCACCGATTCTATCGGCTTCCGGGACTTCGCCGTCGACCTCTTCCGTACTGTCTTCTAAGGCATCCGCGTCCGGGGCGACATCTTCCGCCGTTTCGGCTCCCGCAGCATCGGCGGCGCTTTCCGCATCCGCTTGGGCTTCCCCGGCTGTTTCTACCTCGCCGGCAGCGACTGTTTCTGAGGCTGCGGCTTCTTCTTCAGACAATTGAATTTCATTTTCGGACTCTGCCATCGTTCATCCCTCCATTTGTACACTTAGTTCTCTAAGCGCATCCTAAGCATACCAAACGGACAGCGAAGAAAATGTCGGAGGTTGAGAGCGAATTCATTAAAATCTTATAAATCTTGGGACATCCGGACCATATCGATAACCTGCATCCCGTTCTCGTAGATTTCTTCGGCGTAGTGCCGGACGAAAAAATCCTTGTCGATTCCCGTAATCCGGAATCCGCACTTTTGATAAAGCGCAAGCTGGGCGACCCCGGTGCTGCCTGTTCCGATTTCGATCGTTTTGAAGCCGATTTCCCGGGCCTGCCCGACGGCATGGAGAACCAGCTCCTTGCCGTAGCCTCTGCCGTGACAATCCTCGCGGACCGCCACGTTGACGAGCTCGACTGTCCCCGGGCGGGTTGGCAGCAGCACATAGACGCCTATCATGGTCCCATCCGCAGCCGCTCCGGTAAAGCAGCGTCCTCTCTGTATGTATTCCCGAACCAGTTCTTCCGAAGGATCGGCAAGAAGGAGCAGGTCCATCGGATAAGGTTCGCCATGACGCAGTTCCGTAATGTTCATCGTTTTTTCTCCTTTTATACGGTTTCTGTCTTCTAACAACTCCACACCTTTACTCCTATTAAACATTCGTCTCCTAATTCCTGTCTCGTGAAAAGGAAAAACGGCTATCGGCTCGAATTGTTTGGGGTAACAACAATTGGGAGGCGCAAAAAATGGAACCTATCGTAAATTATTACAGCCAATTTGATGAGTGGGGGAGACTTGACCGGGAAACGTGGGAGTACACCATAAATTTGTCTTTTATAAAAAAGTATCTGCCCGCGGGCTCCGCTGTTTTGGATAACGGAGCGGGGCCAGGCAAATACGCCATGGAGCTGGCTCGTCAGGGCCATGACGTGACCCTTGCCGACTTGACGCCGAAGCTCGTGGAAACGGCGCGGAGCAAAGCCGGCGAGCTGGGGCTGCTGGACCGGTTCCGCGGCTTTCACGCAGCCGATGCCAGGGACCTCAGCCTGTTCGGAGACGGGCAGTTCGACGTCTCCTTGATGCTTGGGCCTCTCTATCACCTGCAAGGCGCTGAAGACCGGGTGAAGGCGGTACGCGAGCTTCACCGGGTAACCGCCAAAGACGGCTGGGTCTTTGTCGCTTTTATGCCGCGGATAAGGCAGCTCGCCAATTCCCTGCGCTTTCCGCAGAATTGGAAGCCCAACGATACGGTCCGCGGGCTGGAGGCTTTCGCCGAAACGGGCCGCTTCGATCACAGCGATGACGGGCGTTTTACCGGCGCGTACTATTTTCCGGTAGGCGATATCGTCCCGTTCATGGAGACGAACGGCTTCGGGACCGTCAAGCTGATCGGTTCCGGGAGTATCGCCGGCGGAATGACGGAGGAGCAGTGGGATTACTGGCGCTCGCAAGGGGAGGAAGTCTCCCGGAGAGTAATGGATCTGATCCTGCAAGCGGCCGAAGATCCGTACAATCTCGGCTCTTCCTCGCACCTTTTGTACGTGGGCAGGAGACTTTAAAGCAGCCGTCCGATTATTCTCTGTATAGGGATTGGAATAAGATGATTTTAACGCTATAATCGAGTTAGGATTTTAGCTCTTTTTGCGATCCATTTCAAATTCAAACGAAGTAAGGAGCCTTTATTGATGGAAAAAACATTGATTTTCGGACACAAAAACCCGGACACCGACACCATTTGTTCCGCACTCGCATATGCAGACCTGAAGACCCAGCTTGGCGAAAACGTAGAAGCGGTCCGCCTGGGAGCCGTAAGCGGCGAAACCCAATTCGCGCTGGATACTTTTAAGGCAGAAGCTCCCCGTCTTGTCGAGACGGTTGCCGGCGAAGTCAAGACCGTTATTCTCGTCGATCATAACGAACGTCAGCAGAGCGTTAGCGACATCGATCAAGTGCGCGTAGCCGAGGTCATCGACCACCACCGCATCGCGAATTTCGAGACGAGCGGTCCGCTTTACTACCGCGCCGAACCTGTCGGCTGCACGGCGACGATTTTGAACAAGCTGTACAAAGAAAACGGCAAGTCCGTTCCGCAAAACATTGCCGGACTGATGGTGTCCGCCATCATTTCGGACACGCTGCTGCTGAAATCGCCGACCTGCACGGAGCAGGACGTGGCGGCCGCCCGCGAACTGGCGGAGATCGCCGGCGTTAACCTGGAAAGCTACGGACTGGACATGCTCAAAGCGGGCGCGGACCTCAGCGACAAAACGATCGAGCAGCTCATTTCGCTGGACGCGAAAGAGTTCCAGATGGGCTCCCGCAAGGTGGAAATCGCGCAGGTAAACGCGGTGGACACGAACGATGTACTCGCCCGCCAGGACGAGCTGGAAGCGGCTTTGAACGCGATTATCGAGAAAAAAGGGCTGGATCTTTTCCTGTTTGTCGTAACGGATATTCTTAATAACGATTCCATCGGTCTGGCGCTCGGCTCCTCCGCCAAAGCGGTTGAAGAAGCGTACAACGTAACGCTTGTCGACAACAAAGCGGTGCTGAAAGGCGTCGTTTCCCGCAAATCGCAGATCGTTCCCGTTCTGACAGATATTTTGAGCAAATAAGACTTTATAAATAACGGCCGCCGGGCATCCAAGCCTGGCGGCTTTTTAACGTTCACTGGAGGCTCGTACAGACTCGGGTACCGGGCTGAATCAATCGGGGCGTCTGATCCGTTGTTCCCTCCCTACATAGGTTGAACAGCACTATTCGCTGCACGCAAGGCTGATCTGTCATGAAGTCGGCCGGAAATTCGCTTAAGGAGGAATCGGGAAGGAAGGGACTTTCTAGCTGCGTGCCGGAAAAAAGTTAGATATGCCTCTTGACGAAATGGCTGCTCGGCTTTTATTATTTATTTATCGATAAATAAAAGGAGGTGCGGAGTTGGTTGTCCGCGAAGATCGCAAAGAACAGATTATAGACGCAGCCGTGGGAATATTCGCGGAACTCGGATATTACAAAGCAACGACAGCCATGGTGGCTAAAGCAGTGGGCGTGTCTCAGCCGTATGTGTTTCATTTTTTCAAGAATAAGGAAGAACTGTTCAAGGCGGTGATTGACCGGGCCGTACAGCGGCTCTATGATGTCTTCATACAGGTGGAAGCTTCAGGGGATCTCATTCTGGAATCAATGGGCCAGGCGTTCAAAGATCTCATGCGGGCTAACCGGGCGGAAATGTTGATGGTGTTGCAGGCGCCTGCCATATCAGAACCCGAAATCCGCAGGCATATGAGCGAGAAGTTTACGCTGATACACACCACAATCGTGCGAAAATTCGAAGAATCCGGAATGGACGAGGTCGAGACGGCAGCCGGAAATTTCATGGCACTCGGACTTCTGATCGTAACTTCGGATGTGCTACAGCTTCCCGGGCTGCTTCCTTTCAAAGATTTGAACTGCTAGGAAACCTAGCAAGGCGGCACGTTAAGGCTGCCTATTTTTTTGCAAGATTATTTATTGACTAATAAATAAATTTCTAAGAATAGGATGTGGGCAAAATGAAACCAGCTCTTTATAACGGACACGGCGGCTCAAAATCGATGTTTTCAGGCGAACGCGTACTAATCTGGACGGGTTTGGCAGGCTTGGTACTCGCCGCTTTTATGGCGGTTTATATGACCTTATACGGAAGCCGGGTCCTCCCGGAAGGCAATGTGGAAAGCGCCTTCTCCTTTAACGCGGCGCTAGGTGTTTTCGTCTTGTCGATAGCGGCCATTCTCCCATTGGCCGGAATGGGCAGCCGCCCGCACAAAGTATTCCGCTGGCTGCTCGCATTTACGGCAGGAGCAGCTTACCTGCTCGAGTCCGTCCAGCATCTGAGGGGAATCAATCCGCGCTTTACGCAGGCGGGCTCCGTCGTCGATCGCATCGCAAACATCACCTTCGGTCTTGACTCCATGCTGCTGATTGTTCTCATCGTCTGGCTTGCCGCGGCTTTTTTCAGAAAATCGGTACTTGCGGAGCGGCCGCTTGTTATTCTCGGCATCCGTTACGGGTTTCTCTCCACGATGGCGGCCGTCGCGGCGGGTATCGGCATGATCGTGCTCCAGAGCCGCTTCACCGGCTCTTCGGGCAATCTGATTGTTCTGCACGGGCTGGGGTTTCATGCGGTTCAGACGCTTCCGCTGCTTGGCTGGCTGCTGGAAAAATCGGATGACGCGCAGTCCCGCAAAGCCATGCTCGTCCACGCGGGCGCAATCGGCTGGATGCTGGCGATCGCGGGGATCGGATTCCAGACGGCTTCGGGCATGTCCGTCGTCGAGCTGTCGCCCTGGACGCTCACGGCAGCCGCCGGAATGCTCGTGTGGCTCCTTGCTCTGGGCGCGGCTCTCCGGAAGTCGGTAACCGTAACCTGGAGAGTCCGGCCAGAGGCACCGAAGCTTTAACGGCCCCCTGTTTCGGCAAAGCTGCGCGGCATATCAGCAAGCCGATCCTTGCCGATAAGCTCAAACGTCTGATTGCCGAGTGGGCCACTCGGATAAAAGAACGATAGAAGCCGTGAAAACCCGCCGTGAAGCGGGTTTTTTGTTTGTACAGGCCTGAATACCGGGCCTATCCGCACCGTATGCGATTTGTGAAGTCGATGCGAATGTTTTATAATAAGCTACATTTAAACCTACATTAGATTAGCCGCATACAATAGTTTAGGTGAATACGTCAGTATATTACTGGAGGAATCTTCATGCAGTTTATTAATCAGGCGGCCGTCCAGCAAGTTCTTGATCTGCTTAAGGGCCAAGACCTGTATATTCATCTGGAAATGACGAACGGGGCTTATGCTTCTCATCTTGACCAGTCTAAACATACGGCCTCGACGTTTATCCGCAATTCGAAGATCCGTTATCTGCAGGGGTCCATTGCCGGAAACGGCCCCTACCGGGTAGGGCTCAAAATGGAAGAAGGCTGGGTTTATTCCGAGGGGCTTACCCATTGGGATGAAACGGAGACGCAGAGACTGATTTTGTCGGGACATGATAAGGACGGCAAGCTCGTCGTTTCGCTGCAGTTGAGCCGCGCCCCTTTTTAACTTACAAAGAGAGAAGGTAGATGGAGATGGAACGACACATACTGGTCGTCCTGCCGCATCCCGATGACGAAGCGTTCGGCGTATCCGGTACGCTTGCCGGCCATATACGGCAGGGAACCCCGGTGACTTACGCATGCTTGACTCTGGGAGAGATGGGACGCAACATGGGCAATCCCCTTGCGGCCAACCGCGTGACGCTGCCTGAAATCCGTAAAGCCGAGCTTGAGGAATCGTGCCGGTCAATCGGAATTCAGGATCTGCGCATGCTGGGCTTTCACGATAAAACGATTGAATTCGAAGACCGCGAACTGCTCGTCGGCAAAATCCGCGGACTCATCGACGAGCTGAATCCTTCGCTTGTCATTACGTTCTACCCGGGCTACAGCGTGCATCCGGATCATGACGCAACGGGCGCGGCCGTGATTGATACGGTCCAGCGAATCCCCGTGGAAGAGAGACCGGTCGTTCACTGCATCGCTTTTTCCAAAGGATGCGAAGATGTGCTCGGCAAAGCGGATATCGTGAGCGATGTCAGGCCGTATCTGGGGCAGAAGCTGGGCTCGATCCTTGCACACAGCTCCCAGTTCCAGCTCAACGGAAAGCTGAGCGGCAAATCCGCGAACGACAAAGAGGTGCAGGAACGGTTCGGCCACGAGCGGTTATGGACCTACCGGTTTCAATAAAAGAATGTGCGGGGCGGAAGCCGTTGCCGCATGCCGAAAGACCGCCAAGGAGCAGGCGTATCGTTCCTTGGCGGTTTTTTGCCGTTATTCGAGGGAGAGGGCGGCTTGAGCGTTGGCCGCGTCGTTTTCCAGCAGTTCCTTCAGGTCATAAGCGGGGTACGCACCGTCCGCATACATCCGGTTGAACACTTTGGCGTGAAATTCGACCGCTCTCAACAGATGTTTCACAAAGGTTGCCCGGAGACGGGGAGTCGCGGTTTCCGTGAGGGCGCAGGCGTAGCCGCGTACGGCCGTTTTGGCAAAACCGAGAAGCTGTCCCGCTTCCAGGACGGGCAGCTCCGGATTTTTATTCCTGGAGGAAGCATGCGCTTTGGGATAATACGCCAGCAGCTCGTTCAGATTCTGCTCCAAGGTTTGTATCGCCTCTCTAAAGAGCGTTTGAAGCCCTTCGTCCGTAAGCGTCGGCAATTTTTGTTTAAACGCGATCAATTGTCCGGTTTGAAGGCTCACAAGCTCGTGAAGCTCTAAGGTTTCGTGCCAGGCGAGATGTTTGGGGACTTTTGGCAGGCTCATCTTCTCAGACTCCGTTCGTGGGGTTTCTAACAGCCTATGTGAAGGGGCCGAAATTAGTAAGTTGTCAGCATCTCCAGACGGAAGTTCAAGTTAACAGAAGAGTTAATGGGGAATAGTTAATTGTTAAATATTTAATACCTATCAGGGACACGACAACGATGCTAAGATGTTTTTAACCTTAACTAAGGAGTCCTCGGAGTGCCGAATAACAGCAGCCTTATTTCAAAAGCCGTTTTAATAGCAGAAAAAGCCGGATTAAAGGACATTACTCCTCTCGAGCTTGGTAATGGCGGGAACCTGATCGTTCATTTGGCCCCGTATCCGATTGTGGCCCGAATAGCCACTGTGCTTTCAAAAAATCATGCAGATTACGCCTACAAGGTACTGGTTCGTGAATTAAGAGCCGCACGTCATCTCCAATCAAAGGGAGTGCCGGTACGATTGCCAACTGACCGTACGGACGCAGGACCATACGATATTGGCGGCACATGGATGACGTTTTGGAAGTATGTTCCCCCTACAGAACTGCGGCGCCCTTCGCCAAGCGAAGCAGTTGAACTGGTGAATAGACTTTCACTGGCATTGAAAGATTTTACCGATGAGATTCCTATGCTTGGTGTTTGGGAGCGGACATGTCAATCGGCTTTTAGATTAATGAAGCATCCGGATCAGCGTATACAAAACTTGCTAAGTCTGTTCTTCGCGATGGATAGACAGATGCGTCTCGAAACAAGTTTGCTACTACCGTCTCATGGAGATGCCCATTCAAGAAACTTAATACCGAGTCCCGAAGGCTGGGTCTGGTCGGACTTTGAGGATTTATCCTGGATGCCCGCATACTGGGATTTGGCTTCATATGTAGGCAATCTTGCATTATTCAACGGAATTCAGGAGCCAACCTTTCAGTATATCTGGAGTCAGATGAATATTCAGGCCGATAAGCAAGCTTTTGGATTTGCTGTTACCGCACGCATCCTTATGTCCACTTTAGGTAACTTGGATTTCGCACTTTCAGGCAGCGGAGATTTGGAATTTGCATATAAACAGCTTGGGCTGGCAAAAGATTTTATTAATCAAATCAACCTGATTATGGAAGGGGAATAGCGGAGTCATAAACCGTCGCGGCTCCACTTAATAGTCCGAAGTTTGGTGGGCCCGCCTTACCGGTACATCTGCTTGCCCGTACGCTTCGGTCATTTGCCAAAACGCCTGATTTGGACTACTATTAACCGTGAAGTTGTTTGGCATGCATGCTTTTCTTAAGATAATGGACTATCAAACATTCTTTATTAAACAGGTTCCGGTTCTTTCTCCGGGGAGAGGGAACGGATTAAAAGGGAAGTTCGGTGCAATTCCGATACGGTCCCGCCACTGTAAGGGGAAAAGGGGGAGAGGCCCCGGCCGAAGCGCATCACGTCACTGGTTAATCCGGGAAGGCGCGCATAGGGTTCCCGAGTCAGGAGACCTGCCTGTTTACCGGTAACTTCATTCCTACGCGGATAGGATGGCGTTGATGCGAATGTTCTCCCTAATCGTCCGGGTCCCGACCCGAGCGTATTCATGCGATGAACCCAAACATCCTGCCTCCGGCGGGATGTTTTTATTTGTTTCGGATCGATTGACTCCTCCGGCTTTACACGTAAAATGAAGTCCGCCGCATTTTGATCAAAAGAAGTATGAACAAAGATCTTCAAACCGCATGGGGAGGCAAACGATGTATTACGGAGTCAAACTAAATACGAATTACAAAACCCTCTGGCAGGAGGGGATGAAGGACTGGGACGGAAATCTTCCCGTACGGATGACCGATGACGTCAAGGAAGAAGGGTTCTGGAACGCTTTTATGAAAAAGAAAGAACAAGCCGGGGTGGATTCCTGGGTCGCCAACCTACGCAAGGAGCTGATCGCTTTGATTGATCCCGGCGAGGATGTGCTGGAAATCGGTCCCGGCTGGGGAAACTATACGTTCGAAGCGGCCGAGAAAGCGGGTTCCCTCACCTGTGTCGACAGCTCCGAAAGCGTGCTTGCTTTCCTGAGAGCCGCAGCGGAGCGGAAGGGCTGGAATCATTTAAACTTCGTGCATGCCAAGTGGGAAGAGCTTCCCGAGGTGGAGCGAGCCGACGTGGTATTCGGCGTCAATTGTTACTACCGGATGCAGGAAATCGACCGGGCGCTGCTGCACATCAACAACACGGCGAAGCGTCTCGGAATCGCGGGGATGGTAAGCGGTCCCGAGAGACCGCACTACAAGGACATCCAGGAGCAGCTGGGCTGCCGGATCAAATTTCAACGCAGAGATTACATCCATTTGCAGAATCTGCTATATGAACTGGGAATCGATGCGAACTGTAAAATGGTCAACCTGCACAAAACATATGCCTACGATACGGAGGAAGAGCTGCTGAAGGACAACCTGAGCGCGGTTTTGGACAAGGAGTATGACCGCAGGAAGGCCGTTGATCTCTTGTACTCTTATGTGCGTGAAGAAGACGGCAAGCTGATTTACCCGCACAATTTCAAAGCGGCTCTCCTTTACTGGAAGCCGGAAAAACGGCTGGAACCTGCGGACCTCCCGCGGAAGTGATACGGATCGTGCAGGTTTAAATCCGAGCCGCTGAAGCATTATCCCGGTAACGCGGTTTCGCGTGCCGGGATTTTTTTTGGCTTCACGGACCGGACAAGGGAAGGAGCTTGTCATAGATTCGGGCAGACTCGCATAGAGATGAAGAAGAGGATCAGGGTAAGGGAGAAGTCTTTTTTGTTGAAAAACGTAATGATTACGATTAAAATAAAAATACTGTCTTACACAGGAGGAGAGAACGTGCATTTCAGCGGAGCAAGCAGAGGGATGAGAAAAAGACACCTGATTTATATCGCAGCGGGAAGTTTCCTGGCTATACTGGCCTGGCAAGCCGTGCGGACAGGGAATGCGGTGCTGCCGGACCCTTCGGTCATCCGCCTGTTCAAGACGATGTTTATCGGCATCGTGCTCGAAGCGGTTCCTTTTATTATGCTCGGTGTGCTGCTTTCCTCGTTCATGCAGGTCTACATCCCGGAGACCTGGATCCGCAAAGCGATCCCCCGGAATCCTTTGCTCGGATTCGTGTTCGCCTGTCTGCTGGGCATCCTCTTTCCGATTTGCGAATGCGGCATGATCCCGGTCGTCCGGCGGCTGATCAACAAGGGAATGCCGCTGTACATAGGCGTAGTCGTCATTCTGGCGGGTCCCATCGTCAACCCGGTCGTCTATGCGGCAACATACACGGCGTTCCGGATGAATCCCGAAATGGTGTATGCCCGGATGGGACTGGCCCTTGGAGTCAGCGCGTTTATCGGTTTGTTCGTGTACGCGTTTATTAACAAAAATCCTCTGAAACACAGGCTGGACTCGCTGTACGCCGAGAACGGACAAGACTGCGCGCACGTGCAGGGCGGCGGCAAATTCGTTACGATGATGGGTCACGCGGGCGGGGAATTTTTCGATATGGGGAAATATCTCATTTTCGGCTCTCTCCTTACGGCCGTTATTCAGGCGTTTGTGCCGAGAGGCGATTTGTCGGCGCTGGGGGAGGGGGAGGTGCTTCCGCATCTGTTTATGATGGGATTTGCCTACATGTTGTCGCTCTGTTCCACCTCGGACGCCTTTGTCGCTTCTTCCTTTCTCCAGACGTTTTCCAAAGGTTCCCTGCTCACGTTCCTCGTTTTCGGGCCCATGCTCGATTTTAAAAGCACGCTGATGCTTCTGTCCGTCTTCAAAACGAAGTTTGTCCTGCTGCTGGCCGTTCTTATCACGGTGACCGTGTTTGCCGGTTCCGTAGTGGTCGAGCATCTTTATTTCAAGTAACCTTTTGAATTGGGGGAGGTGAACCGGGTGGAAGACAGGCGCGCTTACGCCTTCCATTATTTTATCCGGGCGGCGATTCTATGCGGGTTTTCGTTTTATATCGTTTATCTGGTCAAAACGGGCGGCATGCCGCATTATTTGGCGCCCCGCCTGGTACCGTACGTCAAAGCTTCGGCGATCGCCCTGTTCGTGCTGGCCGTGATCCAGATTTATCTGGCTCTGCAGCCCTCTGTAGGCAAGGAACCCGACTGCGGATGCGAGTCCGATGTAAAGAAATCGAAGCTTTCGCATGGTGCGGCTTATTCCTTGTTCCTTTTACCGCTGCTGCTCGGCTTTCTGCTGCCCGACCGGGTAACGGGGAGCGATATCGTTCAAGTCAAAGGGATTCAATTGAATACCTCCAGCCTCCAAACGCAGAGGAACGCAGGTCCCCAGGACGATCCGCCCAAGAAGGAACTATCTTCCGGGGGGATAAGTCAGGGCGGGGAAGACACGGAAGAAGCCAGGCTCAAGGAGATGTTCAAAGGCAGCCGGTTTACGGAAGACTACGCGAAGCTGGCCATGCGGCTTTACAAAAGCAAAACCATTCTTATCGGAGATAAAGGCTTTATGGAGAAGCTGACGGCAGTAGATCTGTTCGCCGGGAATTTTGCGGGGAAGCAGATGGAAATCAGCGGCTTCGTTTACCGGGAGGACGGCATGCCCAAAAACCAGTTCGTCGTCGCAAGACTGACGATGCAGTGCTGCTCGGCCGATGCATCCCCGTACGGCGTTATCGTTGAAGCGCCGGGAGCGGATTCGTATCTCAAGGATACATGGGTGACGGTGAAAGGCACGATCCGAAAGTCCGTGTACGAAGATAAAGACGTGATGAAGCTGGAGGAAGCCGTTATCCAAAAAATCAAAGAGCCTTCGTCCCCTTACGTGTATCCGTATGCCGGTGATTTCGCCGATCTAGGAAATTAAAGGCTGTGGCAAAAACAAAAACCGCTTTCCCACGGAAGGCGGTTTTGTGCGGTGCAAGAGCCGGATGTTGAAGGTTCTTAATCGGTAAATACAATCAACAGAACAGGAGGAGGGTACAAAAAGATCGTATAGATCGTGCCGAATAGAAGGCGCCTCCCTATCCGTGCCTGAAGCTATTTCCGGCGGCGGCCGGATTCCGGTTCAAGGGACTGTGGCTTATCCAGAAGACGTTTCCATTCTTCACTCAGCCGGTCCGTATCCAGATCGATCCCGATAAACACGAGATATGGCTCTCCCGTGTAAAAGGAAGGCTCCCAGTAGCTCCGCTTTCCTGCGTATTGCAGCAGATGCATGTGCCCGGATTCCGCGAACGTCACATAACCTTTGGCGCGGATCAGACCGTCCTTCCACCGCTGGAGGAAGGCGTCCACATCCGCTTTGGTCAGCCCCGCAGCCCGATTCCACGGGAGGGTGACGGTACGGACGCGGGAGTGGGAAGGCGCGGTTTCCGCCGGTGCCGGCGAATCTGCGGGGTGCACGTCGCGTCCGGTGCCAGCTGTGTTGGGCTCCTTCGGATGAGTCCGGATCTTCGTCATCCGGATAGGCCGGACCGTCAGAGGCGCATTCTGCGCAGGCTGGATCCCTTCCAGGATCGGCTGAATCTCAATGCGGCAGTGGGTCGTATACACGAGCATAGCGTGCCCGTTCAGCTTGCGTATCGCCTTCTCGATTTGGTGCAGCCGGATGCGGTGCACATAATCCGTTTTGTTGACCAGGATAAGGTCGGCAACTTCGACCTGCCTGCGAAGCGTCCGCACAAGCTGTTTGTCCGAGGCGAACAGGCTGTTGTAATCCATGAAGTTTTCGGCATCGAGCACAGTGATGACCTGCTTGAGGGCAACGCGGTCCAGCAGACCGGATTCCGTAAGCACATCGGCAATTTCTTCGGGGTTGGCCACGCCGGTCAGCTCGATGAACAACATATCCGGATTGCGCAGAAGCAGAGCCTGCAAGCTGCCGGTAAGCTCGCTTTTCTTACTGCAGCAGACACAGCCGTCCAGCAGTTTTTCAACCGAAGCGGAACTGTGCCCTTCCAGAATTAAGCCGTCGACATCCGCTTTGCCCAGCTCATTCATCAGTATTCCCGGGCGCAGACCAAGCTTCTTGGATTCTTCGAGCATACGGAGCAGAAGGGTCGTTTTACCGCTGCCCAAAAAACCGCTAAGTACGAATACAGGTATTGTCACGGTTTTAGTTCCTTTCTGAAATAAAAGATATGTTCTCATTATATGCCTGTCCGGAAACGGCCATGCCAGAAAAATCGTAATCGTTACGTTTAAATTTATTGTACAGGAAACAGCGCTGTCCGGCAAACCGGATGTTTTCATTAGGAGGAGTGGAAGGCAGCTTCCAGAGCTTCCTTATGTTCTTGTAATCCGGGTAAAAAGTCCCTAATTATTCAAAGTGGTAAAAAAATCCTCCATGTCCATTAATGGACATGGAGGATTTTTTAAATTTCCTATGCTTTATTGCAGGGACTGCTGAGTTTTGGCGGAACCCGCAAAGGTCTGAAATTGATCCTTTAATTTCTGACGGGCGTCTTTATTGCGGAGTAAGTAAGCAGCTCCTAAACCAATTGCAGTAAACATCATTTTTTTACCCATTTTCGTTTACCTCCTCGTATGTTAAGGTTGCTGGCTCTACAGAAAATTACCCGCTCAGCCCGATGCTAAACATTTTTCCGCGTAATAAACTAAAAAGAGAGAGGGGTGCTGCCGTGCAGACCCATCTTCTTCAAATAAAAAAGACCACCCGATAAGAGCTCGGATGGTCCTTCTTGTTGAGTGAATTAGACGGTTTTCCAAACGTCGGCTTTACCAGGGATCTCACCTTGTGTCCACCATTTGGCTTCGTATACGACACCGTTGTAAGTAACGCGGTTGCCTGCTGTGTAAACGGAGGAGGAGCTCCAAGCAGGTGCAGTTGTGCCGCCACCGCCGGCAGTTGTTTTAGCCGTTACAGCGGAGCTTGCAGCGGAAGTGTTGCCTGCTGCGTCTTTCGCTACAACCGTGAACGTGTAGCTAGTGTCAGCCGTCAGGCCTGTTACCGTGAAGCTGGTAGTTGTGGAAGTTCCTACTTTAGTGGAACCTTGGTATACATCGTAACCCGTTACGCCGACATTGTCGGAAGAAGCGCTCCAGTTCAGAGTTACGGAGTTAGCTGTTACGCCGGAAGCAGTTACGCCTGCAGGAACAGTAGGAGCTTGAGTGTCTGGTGTGCCAGTTCCGCCACCGTTTACGTTAACGTCGATTACGTTGTAGAAAGCGTTAGGCGTATCGGCGATTTCCCAAACAGCCAGGATTACGTTGTAACCGCTGCGGGCAGGAACGTCACAGGTGTGGGAAGTGGAAGGATTCGGTTTTTTACCGCCGTCGTTGAAGGAACAGAACAGTTCGAAATCCGAACGTTTCAGAGCTTCGTTAGGATTCCAGCCTGTTTTCGTGATGTAGTATTTCCATTCTCTCGTTGCGTGTGCGGCAGTCAGCTTCCAAGTGAACGTGTTGCTTCCGCTGTTGATGTTCACTTTGGACCAGCGGTCTGCAGTTTGAGCGTTCAGTTCAGGGAAAGCGGCGCCGGCGCCGGCGATTTGACCGTCAGCAGGGCCTCCTGCAGGGTAGCTGCCAGGTGCTTCAAGGCTTTGCGGCTCGTACACGATGGCTCCGCAGTTTTTGTTAATGCCTTGATTACAGAGGGCTGCGCGGCTTGCCGGACCTGTGATGTAACCATGAGCGGAAGCGCTTTCAGCGAAAACGAGCGAACAGATGGCACCGATTACGAGCGCAGCAAATGCTACGAGAAAAGGAGAAACTTTGAAAAGAGAGCGGTTCCATGAAATGGATTGGGACATTAGTTTAATACCTCCGATTTAATTGAATTGGAATACAGGGAATTTAGAACTATACTGCTGCGAATCGTAAAAAATCATAATGACACAAACCAGAGTGATTCTGGTGGATAGGTCAGGATTCGGCATCGTAAGCAGTGAATGGCTATCTACCGAGAGCAGCAAATGAGCTTTAATTCCTGCCTGTCAAAAAGTTTAGCATCTACCTCCTGTCAATTTATGTCTAAATGAATCATTTCACCTCCTCATATCCATATTATAGTATAAGGCAGAAGCAATGGAAGTAGGTCTTTAGAACTATTTATATACATAAAATGGTTTAAATAGTAAAACATCTCCTCCATAATATCCAGAAAATTTGGATATTTTTTTGTAAAGATCGTAAATTGGAAAATAAATTAGAATTAAAAGGGAAATTGTCGAATGGAACGAATTAGATGTATACAAATGCGGAAGAGGAAGGGAGTGAGCCGGTTATGAGTGTTGCGGCAGACATCAAATTGTTTATTTCCGTCAAAAAAGCATGGATTCTGGTCCTGGCGATGATTTTGTACGGAATCGGCGTCGGAATTTTGGCGCCCATGAACGCCATTTACTTAAAAGAAGGGATCGGACTCGGGAAAGGCGAGATCGCGTCGATTTTTGCCATTTCGCTTGTGCTCAATATGATTTTCACGATCAGCGTCGGCATTCTGAGCGATAAGATTCCGCGGAAGAAAATCATCCCCATGGCGGCTTCTGTGGTGTGTGCGGCCGGGCTGCTGATCTATATGCGAGCCGACGGGTACGTATCCGCGCTGGTGGGCATGTCGATCGCATCGGCCCCGTCCGGGATGGTTATGGGGCAGATGTTTGCCATGGCCCGGAACCATTTCTCGAAGCTGGCGCCGGACATCGTGGAGATTTCGCAGCTCTGGCTGCGCGCGTCTTTCAGCGTGGGTTTTTTTGCGGGACTGCTGCTGGGGGCGAACATTTATTTATGGTTCACCTTCTACGGGGTGCTCTGGGGCAATCTTGCGGGGTACACGGCACTCTTCGTCCTTCTGTTGTTTTACCGGGAAACGGTGGAAGCGCCTTCCAAAGCGGTCCTTAAGAAGAGCGGCGAGCCCTTCTCGCTGGCTATGCTGGCCGCGCTGCTTATGCTGTCGTGCGCCGATGCGATTCGGGGCCTGTATCTTCCCCTTGTCGTGAACGAGAAGTTCGGCAACCCGGAGCTGATGTCTTACATCTGGAGCGCACAGGCGGTGTTCGAACTGTTGTTTATGACGGTTGCGGGCTATTGGGCGCTGAAATACGGCTTCAAGCCGGTCATTCTATTCGCCGGCCTGTTCGCGCTGATCGTCTATCTGGTGTACGCCAATGTCGATTACCTGCCGTTCTTTTTCGCTATGCAGCCGCTGTATTCGTTTTACGTGGCCGTGCTGCTCGGGGTGGCAATGGGCTACGTCCAGCGGATGTTTTTGCACAAAACCGGGTTCGGAGCCAGCCTGTATGTCGTGATTACCCAAATGGCTTCTCTGGTCGGCTATTTCCTGCCGCTGCTGATTGATGGCATCACGCCGTCCATCTTTTACATCCCCGCTACGCTCATTGTCGTCTCCATGCTGCTTATCACGAGAACGATGCTGAAAGAACGCGGCAGCAGAAAGCCGGGAAACGTACAAACTTTGTAAGTGAGGCGGTGTGCCAAACGGTCTTGAAAAAAATGCTTCTCCGGCACTTTACCGTAAAACGCCCGCTGTGCTAAAATGAGGCCACTGGAAGAGTGTGTAACTGGCGGAACGTGGGGAACCACGGGGGAGCACACGGGAAATATAGCCGTACGCCTGGGCGAAAGTATTTGCAGATAGCGGAAAACCGCGGTCTGCGGATACTTTTTTTGTTTTCTTTTTGTAGGAAACCAATAAATCGGGGGGCGGAAAACATGGGAATGTTAATGAAAACGGCAGATCTTGCCGGTCGGTTAAGGGACTCGATCCGAATAGAAACGGACGCGTGGAAAAAGCGGGGAATAGAACCTTCCCTGGCGGTTGTACTCCTAAAAGGGGATCCGGCTTCCGAATACTACGCCAGAGCCAAGGAAAAGACGGCGCAAAAACTCGGTATCGGCTACCGTCTGATGGAATTCGATCCGGCTATTACGCAGTCGGAATTGCTCGGACATCTTGGAGAGCTGAACGATGACAAAAGCGTGCACGGAATCATGCTGGAGCTTCCGCTGCCCCGGCATTTGAACCCGTCCGAAGCTTTCGAGCTTATCCGCCCCGACAAGGATGTGGACGGGATTACGCCCGGCAGTAAACTTGCCTGTTTCCTCGGCACAAAAGGGCTGTACCCGGCAACGCCCCAGTCCTGTATCCGCATTCTGCAGGAATTCGGATTCGGACTGAAAGGGCGGCATGTGGTGCTCGTCGGGAGAGGCGAGACCGTCGGCAGGCCTTTGATGCCTATGCTGCTGCGGGAGCACGCGACCCTTACGGTATGCCATTCGCACACGGAGAATCTCGCGCGTCATATTGCCGGTGCGGACATCCTCATTACAGCGGCCGGAAGGGCGGGGATGGTTACCGCGGATATGGTGCATCCGGATCTGGTTATTGTCGATGCAGGCATCAACGAAACGGACACGGGATTAACGGGGGATGTAAGTCCGGATGCTCTGCAGCGGGTAAAGGCGATGACGCCGGTGCCGAGAGGCGTAGGGACGTTAACGACGCTCATCTTGTTTGAAAATTAAAAGCGGTCGGAATGCAGATCGGGGAGGGAGCGTACAAATGAGGGTGTACGATCAGTCGATTCGCGAATTTCTGGCCGAGGCTTCTTCGGGCTCTCCGGTGCCCGGCGGAGGCAGCATTGCCGCTTTGGCCGCAGCCCTCGGAGCGTCCATGGGGTCGATGACCGCCTGCTTGACCACGGGCGCCAAGTTTAAAGAGCAAGAAGCCGCGATGCTCGAGAATACGGATCTTTTTCGGCAGGCCATCGTGCGGTTCGAATCCTTGCAGGAAAAAGATATGGCTTCATTCAGCCGGTTCATGAAGGCGCTGAAGCTGCCGGCTTCCACTCCCGCGGAGAAAGAAGCCCGGAGTCTCGCTATCCGGGAAGCCTCCGCTCATGCGGCGGATGTGCCGCTGGAACTGATGGAGGCGTGCCTCGGGGTCAT
The DNA here is from genome assembly GCF_058269095.1 of Paenibacillus sp. JNUCC 35. Classification (NCBI taxonomy): domain Bacteria; kingdom Bacillati; phylum Bacillota; class Bacilli; order Caryophanales; family Paenibacillaceae; genus Paenibacillus; species Paenibacillus sp. JNUCC 35. The sequence continues at coordinate 2,549,115 of NZ_CM177771.1, forward strand.
GCGGCGGCTGGCGGTCCTGGTCCCGGAAGTCAACAAGAATGTGGTGTCCGATCTGGGAATTGCCGTTCTGATGCTGGAAGCCGCGGTACAATCTGCCTGGATCACGGTGGAAATCAACTTGAATGCCATGTCCGCCGACAACCGGAAAGAGTACAGAGACAAAGGAACACTTCTGATGAGAGAATCGGAAGAAATAAAACGGGATGCTTTGGTACAAGTAAGAGAGCGGATTTGAGAAGCCGCTCGGAGCGGCAGAGCTTTCCGATCATGGACAGCAAGATGTACCGTTCCGGCGATGATACAAAAAGCCGTCTGAGCTTCTTCTGAAAAGAAGAGTTTCAGACGGCTTTTTTGCTGGTTTAACGGGCCCGCGCCTTTATTCGTAGCGGCGAGTCGACGGCCAGGAGCCTTGAAGCTTGCGGATCAGCACGATCTCGCCGGTATGAAAAGCGTCGTGCTGGATGATGCTGGCGATGCGGAAACCGATCGGACAATCACGGTATAGAGCGTCCATGTCCGGATCGGATTTGGTGTCCAGAAGGCTGCCGATGCGGGTATGAACGGCGTCGAGCTCACGAAGCGTCCGCTGCCACGCTTCTTCGGAACCGTGCGTATCGGGCGTTTTGAATGTGTCGTCGTTGTTTTGGGCCCAGTGGTCCGGTTCTTCGCCCTGGAGATGCTCCAGCAGCCGCTGCTTGTAGTAGACCAGATGGTTGACTGTCTCCCAGATGGTATTGCCCGCTTTACCCGGCGGCCGCCAGGAAGCCTGCTCCGCGCTTATCCCGCTGACGGCGTCTTTCAGAGGGGCATACCAGTCTTCCGTTCCGTAAGCGTGTTCCCAGCCTCGTTTGAGAAGATCCAATCCGTTCATTTGATTTCCTCCTAAATTAAGAATGGTGTAAAATTAGAAAGGCGATGTCATCATGTGTGGATAGGTTGTGCGATAAGACTGCCCGATGTGCAGACCATTCGCACAGATTCATTGTAACTATCTATTTTGTTTATGGTGGTTACATTTTGAATTTTAACATCAATTGGAAGAAGACTCAATCTTTATTCGGAGGTTGTTTTGGAAAATTCGGCTTTAGAGTTTATGAACAGCCAGTGGTACGACTGGCGGGGAACGGGGCGGAGCGAGGACAGGCTTGACCGACCGGGCTGGCTGGAAGCTTTTCTCGAGAAGTGGGAGCTGCAGGCCCAGGTGCCTCCGCAGCCCCACGAACGCGCCGCCCTCGGCGAGCTCCGCCAAGCCATGCGCGCGATCACGGAATGCGCATGCTCTAACAGCGAGCCGGATCGCGCGGACATCGCCAGGTTGAACGAAGCGATGGCTGAAGTGCCTTCCCGCCCGGTTCTGGCGAGGGAAGAAGGCGGCTGGCGGCTGGAGCGCAGGACGGGCGATAGGGGCTGGGCCGCGGTCATGGGCCAGGTGGCCGTCGCATTTGCGCGGCTGCTGGCGGAAGAAGACGTGCGGCGGCTCAAAATGTGCGCCAACGAAGACTGCCGCTGGGTTTTCTTCGACGAGAGCAGAAGCCGGACGGCCCGGTGGTGCGACGATAAAATGTGCGGCAACCTGATGAAAGTCAGGCGCTTCCGGAAACGCCGGAAAGAAAACGATTGATCCGGCGTTGGAGCATTTTGCGGGCGTGCCACAAGGAATACGGCTTAGAGAGTCGAAGAAGTAAGAGGAACTTACATAACGAACAGTCCGAGAGTGAATTTACCTACAAAGGAGAATGAATATGGCGAATCAATTCAAGAAAAACCTGGAGAAATACGCCGAGCTGGCGGTGAAAGTCGGTTTGAACATACAGCCGGGTCAGTCCTTATGGGTGAATGCTTCCATTCAGCAGGCCCCTTTAACCCGTTTTATTGCGCAAAAAGCATACGAAGCGGGAGCGAAATCGGTCCACGTCGAATGGATGGATGATGTTATTACGAAGCTGAGATATACGCTTGCTCCCGACGATTCGTTTGATACCTATCCGGCATGGAGAGCGCAGGCGGTAGAAGAGCTGGCCGAAAACGGCGGTGCTTATCTGCTTATCGAATCGGGCAATCCGGAACTGCTTCAAGGAGTGAAACCCGAACGTATCACGGCTTATTCCAAGGCTGCGGGTAAAGCGCTTGCCAAATGGAGAGAGTACATGACCTCCCACAAGATGACGTGGTCGATTCTCGCTGCCCCTTCCACCGGCTGGGCCAGCAAAGTGTTCCCCGATCTGCCGGAAGATGAAGCCGTGGCCGCTTTGTGGGAGGAGATTTTCAAAGCTACCCGAGTGGATCAAGACAATCCCGTTCAGGTCTGGGAGCGGCATAATGCCACGCTCATGGCCAAAGTGGAAGAGCTGAACGCCAAACAATACCGGAAGCTTCATTACCGGGCGCCGGGCACGGAGCTGAGCGTAACGCTGCCGGAGCGGCACATCTGGTGCGGAGGCTCGACTGTGAACGAGAAGGGGGATGCTTTCAATCCGAACGTGCCGACGGAGGAAGTATTCGTTTCTCCGCTTAAGGACGGCACGAACGGAGTGGTTCGCAGCACGAAGCCGCTGAGCTATCAGGGAAATCTGATCGAGAATTTCACGCTTACGTTTGAAAACGGCCGTGTCGTGGACTTTCAGGCAGAGAAAGGCTATGAAGCGTTAAAAGGACTTCTCGAACTGGACGAAGGAGCCCGTCATCTGGGCGAGGTTGCGCTTGTGCCTCATGAGTCGCCTATTTCCGCGAGCAACATCATATTCTTTAACACGCTGTTCGATGAGAACGCGTCGAATCACCTTGCTCTGGGGAAAGCCTTCGGCTTCAGCATCCCGGACGGAACGAAAATGTCGGTGGAGGAGCTGACGAAGGCGGGCCTCAACGACAGTATTACCCACGTGGACTTCATGATCGGCTCGGCGGAAATGGACATTGACGGAGAACGGGCCGACGGGACGCTTGAACCGATTTTCCGCAAAGGGAATTGGGCTTAATTTTCCGGGAAATACCGGACGTCCTGCCTGTAAAGGCACGGTAACGAGCGTGATAAGGATATCAAAGGTCAGCCGGGATTGCCGGCTGGCTTTTTCTTTGAGTGCATCCGAGTTCTTTTCTTTATGTGCAGCTCGTTAGGCGTTTCTTACGGAAGCGTGCGGCGGTTTTTTTTGTTTTTAGAAAAGGTTTATTTGGAATTCCCTGGAATATCCTTTTATACTTACAAAGTGGCCCTTATAAAACTCATGGGGAGTGAGGAAATGAGCGTTTACGAACATCTGGTTCAACCGGAACGGTCAGGCGACTTGAAAAAAGATGTGTATGCTTTTCTGACCGAAAACGGACACCGCGAAACCGCGGAGCACTGCATGAAAGTGGGCGAGAAGGCCCGCGAACTGGCCGTCCGCTTCGGGGCGGACCCGGAAACAGCGGCATCGTCCGGTTATTTGCACGATATCAGCGCCGTTTTTTCCAACGATACGCGTATTTCCATGTCGGTTCAGCTTGGGATCGAAGTGCTTCCGGAGGAAGAAAGCTTTCCGATGATCATTCACCAGAAGATTTCGAAAGCGATAGCACGGGATCTATTCGGAGTGGCGGACCCAGAAATCTTGAGTGCGATTGAATGCCACACCACGCTCAAAAAACAGGCATCGCAGATGGATAAGCTGCTTTTCACAGCCGACAAAGTGGCTTGGGATCAGAAGGGCACGCCTCCGTATCTCGAAGAGTTGAATAGGGGACTTGCGCTTTCGCTAGACCATGCCGCGTTTGCCTATATCCGCTACTTATGGAGCCGGAAAGACACGCTGAGAGTCGTTCATCCATGGCTCAGAGAGGCGTACGCGGATTTGTCGGGACGCATTGGAAGTGAGCCGGAAACGTGCGGAACCTAAGCAGGGGAAAAATTTTTGCACTGTCAATCGTTCTGATTGTTTTACTGGCTCCGTTTGTTTATGTTCAGGGAAATAAATGGGCCTATGCGGAAAGAGTCAGGAGCTACCTGCTCCAGGAAAAAAGCTACAAAGAAGAGGAACTGGCATCGGTCAAAGGGATTTGGGGGATGAAACTTCCCTCCTTCTATACAGTCGTTGTTTTCAAGGATGAGCCGGAGGTGAATTATGTTTATTTTTCCCATAACGAGGTCCTGCAATTCGATCAGTGGATTACCCCGAAAGGAGTAGAGATGGGGGTAACGCCTGAAAAGCTGAAACACACGGAAAAGCGAAGGGAGGGGTAGGAGGTCCAAAACCGGAACGAACTGATTTTAATTTTTTTGTAGACAAATCAAATAATTGTTGACCTAAAACCAAACGTTATTATATTATGTTTATGTATTAAATAAACAAAACGAGATATCGTTTGTTGATCAGGTCTTATTCTGAGTCTGAACAAAATCTCAGTGGGAAATCACAGGAAGGGGCTCGCAGTCGTGTTTAAAAATACTTTTGTCAGAACGATTATTTTATCCAACGTTCTGCTCCAGCTTGGCATCTGGGTAAGAAATTTTGCCATTCTGCTGTATGTGACGGATATAACGAATAACAATCCCAAGTTTGTATCGTTGATCTCAGTCGCCGAATTTACTCCGATTTTTCTTTTCGCGATTATCGGCGGAACGTTCGCGGACCGGTGGAAACCGAAGCGGACGATGATTGTTTGCGATCTTCTCTCGGCGTTGTCCGTATTCGCCGTCCTGCTCGTCGTGATGTTCGGTTCGTGGCAGGCGCTGTTTTTCGCGACGCTGGTGTCGGCGATTTTGTCGCAATTCTCCCAGCCGTCCGCATTAAAACTGTTCAAACAGCATGTCCCGGAAGAGCAGCTTCAAGGGGTCATGGCGATGTTCCAGACGTTAATGGCCATCTTTATGGTATTCGGCCCGATTCTCGGGACATTCGTGTACCAGCACTACGGTCTGGAAATTTCGATTGCGGTCATGGGGGTTTGTTTCATCGCTTCCGCCGCCGTTCTTACTTTACTACCGGCCGATCAGGAGAATTCGGCTAAGGCGGAACGCAATTTCATGCAGGAAATGAAGGACGGACTCCGTTACGTGTGGAACAGCCGTGCATTGAAGACGCTTGGAGGAACGTTCGTCGTTTCGGGCTTGGCGGTAGGTGTTATTCAGCCTTTGATGCTGTTTATCGCTATCGAAAATCTCGGGCAGGATAAACTGTTTCTGCAATGGCTTCTGGCGGCGAACGGAATGGCAATGCTGGCAGGCGGGGGTTTCGTCATGGCACTCTCGAAAAAAATGCAGCCGCAATCACTGCTTGCGGCGGGGCTTATCGCCAGCACCGTTGGAACGATAGGAATCGGCTTGTCCACAAGCGTTCCGCTGACGATCTTTTTCCAGGTGGTGAATGGGCTGTTTTATCCGTGCATCATGATCGGAATTAACACCATGATGATGAAAAACACGGAAGCGGCTTTTATCGGCCGCGTGGGAGGCGTATTAACGCCGATGTTTATGGGGTTTATGGTCATCGGCATGTCTGCCGCTGGATTTATGAAGGATATTTTGTCCCTTCAAACGGTTTATGCCGGAAGCGGAATTCTCTTCTTGCTCGGTGCGCTGCTGCTTGTTCCGTTGATGCTGCGCCGGACGGAATCTCCCCGGGAGAGCCAAGGTGCCGCAGCGGCAGCGGACAGCACCGACTAATCAAACGGCATCGCACGCAGTCCTGCACTATAAAAAGCCTCCCCTTTTTTAGAAGGAGAGGCTTTTTGGCGTTAAGGCGCGGCTTCAACCGGCTGCGGTCCGGCATGTCGGCTGAGCGCACGGAGCAGCGTACCGTCCACGAGGTCGCTGATCCGTTTCATCATCGTTTCGGGCAGTTCCTTCATGCCCGTTTTGACCCATTTGACGACGATGCCTACGAACGCGAAGGTGTAAAATTCCGCGATAAAGCATTTGTCCGCATCCGAAACGTCAAGGCCGGAGGAAGCGTCGTCCACTACTCGTTTGATCATATCCTTGGTAGCCTCGAACAAATAGCTGTCAAACGCGTTCTGCCCCGGGGTATTGAGCGCGTTGATATAGAACAATCGGTTTTTCATCAAATAATGCAGGATTTGTACGGCCATGTCGCTCCAGTGCCCGTAATCGCGGTAATCGGCGACGCTTTCCACCGCTTCCGAATAGTAAATCCAGTGAACCAGGTCGTATTTGTCTTTAAAATGATAATAAAAGGTCTGTCTGTTCAGTCCGCTGCCGGAGGAAATATCCTGAACACTGATTTTCGCCAAAGGTTTCGTTTCCATCTGCTTTTTAAGCGATGCGGCCAACGCTTTTTTGGTCGTTTGCGAATCGGTCATCGTGTCACCTCGATATGGTTCTCCACACTCCACTTTTCACTTTCCAGTATAAAGGAATTGAGATCTTTTTAAAAATGCAGGACCGGATACGTGCGGTTCGTTAACGGAAAAATCGGATCATATAAATAGACAATCCCGGTAAAGTGTTTTGTTTTTGGACAATTCGCTGGAATTGTCTATTTTGCGGGGGCGGTTTTCCGCGTTACACTGGAAATGATTACATAAGGCATCCATGCAAGTGGTAATTTTTTTCGCGGGCAGCCGCTGGAGAGCGAGAAAAAATGGATAGCCGTTCCTTTCTTTTCAAATAGTAGGGAGGGTGTGTAAGTACCAGTATGGCATGAACAAGGAGGGCGAGAGTGTCTTGGCTAAATCAGAACCGTTAATTCCGCAGCCCAAAACCTACGGGCCGCTCGGCAATCTTCCGTTAATTGATAAAGAAAGCCCGCTGCAATCGATGATGAAACTGGCGGATGAGCTGGGTCCCATCTTCAAGCTGGAGATGCCCGGCAGAACGCAGCTGCTGATCTCCAGCCACGAGCTGGTCGCAGACGCGTGCGACGAATCCCGTTTTGATAAGAAAATCGGAGCCGCTCTTTCGAATGTGCGCGCGTTTGGGGGAGACGGGCTGTTTACCGCGCACACGGATGAACCGAACTGGCAGAAGGCTCATCATATTCTGCTGCCGACGTTCAGCCAGCGTGCCATGAAGGGGTACCACAACATGATGGCGGACATTGCGGTCCAGCTCATCCAGAAGTGGTCCCGGCTAAACGCGGACGAAATCATTGATGTGCCGGAGGATATGACGCGCCTGACGCTGGATACGATCGGATTGTGCGGGTTCAACTACCGGTTTAACAGCTTTTACCGGGAGCAGCCGCATCCTTTTATTACAAGCATGGTAAGAGCGCTTCACGAAGCGATGAATCAGACCCAGCGTCTCGGACTTCAGGACAAGCTGATGGTCATTACGAAGAGACAATTCAACCATGACATCCAGGCCATGTTCTCCTTGGTGGACAAGCTGATTGCCGAACGAAGGGCCCAGGGAACGGAAGGTATCGATGACCTGCTGTCCCACATGCTGAACGGCAAAGACCCGGAAACGGGCGAATCCCTGGGTGACGAGAATATTCGCTATCAAATCATTACGTTCCTGATCGCGGGCCACGAGACCACGAGCGGACTTCTCTCGTTCGCCCTATATTTTCTTCTTAAAAATCCCGACAAGCTCCGGAAAGCGTACGAAGAAGTGGACCGGGTTCTGACCGATCCCGTGCCGACTTACGCACAAGTCCGCGAGCTTACCTACATCCGGATGATCTTGAACGAAGCGCTGCGGCTTTGGCCGACGGCTCCTGCTTTCGTGCTTTACGCGAAAGAAGACACCCTGCTGGCCGATAAATATCCCCTGCACAAAGGGGACAGCCTGACGGTGCTCATTCCGAAGCTTCACCGGGACAAGACCGTGTGGGGAGATGACGTGGAATCGTTCATTCCCGAGCGGTTCGAAGACCCGGGTAAAATTCCTTACGATGCGTACAAGCCGTTCGGCAACGGACAGCGCGCCTGCATCGGCCAGCAGTTTGCCATGCAGGAAGCTACGCTTGTGCTCGGAATGGTTTTGAAGCATTTCAACATTATGCCGCATACGGATTATGTCCTGAAGGTAAAAGAAACGCTGACGATGAAGCCCGAAGGCTTCACGATGAAAGTGGAGCCGCGCCAGCAAGGCGTTTCCGTCACCATTCCGGGGACTGCGGTTTCCGCGGCGGATGACAAGCGGGTCAAAGAACAAGCCGTCCCGCTCAGCGTGAACGCCCACAACACGCCGCTGCTTGTGCTGTACGGCTCGAACCTCGGTACCGCCGAAGGCATTGCGCGAGAACTGGCCGATGCGGCGAAATACCAGGGCTTCCGCCCCGAAGTCGCTTCCATGAACGACTATGCCGGGAAGCTGCCAAAGGAAGGGGCGCTGTTCCTCGTGACCGCCTCCTACAACGGCAAGCCGCCGAGCAACGCCAAAGACTTCATGGACTGGCTCGAAAGCGCGGAGCCAAGCGAAATCGCCGGCGTGCGGTTCGCCGTGTTCGGCTGCGGCGATCATAACTGGGCGAGCACGTACCAGGACGTTCCGCGCCGGGCCGACGAGCTGCTTGCCTCCAAAGGAGGACAGCGCCTTGCCGGCCGGGGAGAAGGCGACGCCAGCGGCGATTTCGAGAAGCAACTGGAAGACTGGCGCGAAGCGCTGTGGCCGGACGTCATGAAGGCGCTGGGCCTGGAGCTCGCCGAGATCTCGGAGAAGGAGAAAAGCTCGCTCAGCCTGCAGTTTGTGAGCGGCTTCGCCGGTACGCCGCTGGCGGAATCCTACGATGCCGTGCATGCGGTCATCGCCGGGAACACGGAGCTTCAGCGGGAGGAAAGCGGGCGCAGCACCCGCCGGATCGAGGTGAAGCTGCCCGAAGGCGTGACCTACCGGGTCGGCGATCACCTGGGCGTCCTGCCGCGCAACTCGCGCGAAAGCGTGGCGCGTGTGCTCCGCCGGTTCGGGCTGCAGGGGAGCGACCACCTCATTCTGAGCGGAAGCGGACGAAGCGCCGCCCATCTGCCGCTGGACCGCCCGGTGAGCCTGGACGATCTACTGGGCCACAGCGTGGACCTGCAGGAAGCGGCAACTCGGGCCCAGCTGCGGGAGCTGGCGGGCTGCACGGCGTGCCCGCCGCACAAGCGCGAGCTGGAAGCCCTGCTGGAGGAGGACGCGTACCGCGAGCAGGTGTGGAAGAAGCGCGTGTCCATGCTCGACCTGCTGGAGCGGTACGAAGCGTGCGAGCTGGGGTTCGAGCGCTTCCTGGAGCTGCTGCCGCCGCTGAAGCCGCGGTACTACTCGATCTCCAGCGCCCCGCAGGTGCAGCCGGAAGAGGCGAGCATCACGGTCGGGGTCGTGAAGGGACCGGCATGGAGCGGACGCGGCGAGTACCGGGGCGTGGCGTCGAACTACCTGGCGGAGCGCCGGGAGGGTGATGCGATCGTCATGTTCGTCCGGACGCCGGAATCGGGCTTCGGGCTGCCGGACGATCCGAAGACGCCGGTCATCATGGTCGGTCCCGGCACGGGCGTCGCGCCGTTCCGCGGGTTCCTGCAGGCCCGCAGCGCGCTGCGGCGGGAAGGAACGGAGCTGGGGGAAGCGCACCTGTACTTCGGCTGCCGGTGCGAGAGCGACTACATTTACCGCGAGGAGCTGGAGCGGTACGAGCGGGAAGGCATCGTCAAGCTGCACACCGCGTATTCGCGGGAGGAAGGAACGCCGAAGACGTACGTGCAGCACCTGATGAAAGAGAATGCGGCGGAGCTGATCGCCCTGCTCGAACAAGGCGGGCGGCTGTATGTATGCGGAGACGGAAGCCGGATGGCGCCGGACGTGGAAGAGCAGCTGCGGCAGGCGTACGCGAATATCCGTCAGGTAAGCCCGGACGAAGCCCGGAAGTGGCTGGACGGCTTGCAGACGGACGGGCGCTACGCCAAAGACGTCTGGGCGGGCATTTAACGGTGATCGCTCGAACTGAACGGGATTTCCCGAGATAAAATTACAGCAAGCCTCCGTAAGCGGGCAAATCCGCTTGCGGAGGCTTTTTGACTGCCGCTTTTGGGCAAGCGGAAAGGGCATGAACGAAAGGGCGGGCGCACGGAGCGCCACCCTTCTGGGTCCTGCTTCCTTATTTGGCCGCTACGTCGGTTCTTACTACGCCCACGTCCGAAGCGTTGATGGCGAATGCGTTGCCGCCTTGTCCCGTATGAGCCTTGGCCGATTGGTTAACGTTTACCGTGTTTTGAGTCGTTTTGACTTTCGTGGATTTCACTTTCGTGTCTTTCACATGTTTGTGTTTCTTCCAGTGTTTAGACATGCTTTTCACCTCCTTTCCGGGCGGAGGCTGGACCCGTTAACGTTTCTTGTCTTTTTTAAACACTTTCACATGGACGGCGTTGCTGGCGAGCGCATTTCCGGCGTGTGTTTTGGCGATGGCGGACTGGAAGATCTGGATGACCAGAAACTTGTTTTTGCCCACTTTATAGGTATAGGATTTGGTTTTCGTATGAACCACAGGATGTGGCCTCCTTATCCGGTAAGTTATCCCTAGCGTATGAAGAATGAGAGATAGGAGAAGCGGCGGATGGCAGAGCGGATAAGCGGTCTCCGGAAAAAAGAGAGGCAGCTGCGGGCAGGCATGCAAATGCTTCCTGGTTTTCCCGGAAGTAAGGGTGGGAAAGACGAGGGTTTTAAGGTAAGCTTAGGCTAGCGGAAATGACCTTCCAAATGCCCCCCGAAAGGAAAAAGCGGAATTCATGGATATTTCAGACATCGTGTCCTATGTAACAAATGAAGACCATTTAAAACATCTGCTGGAACAATACCGGTCGCTCGGTCCGCTTCCGGGTATTTTGCTTACTTTTATGAAATCGTTTGTCCCGCCCCTGCCGACTTTGCTCATCGTAGGGGTAAATGCGGCGGTTTACGGACTGTGGGCCGGTTTTCTTTACTCATGGATCGGGATCGTGAGCGGCTGTCTCGTCACCTTCCTGATCGTCCGCAAGATCGCCGGTCATTCTTATCTGGAAAGGCTGGCCCGCAAGCCGAAAATCGCAAGAACGACGAAGTGGATCCGGCGGAACGCTTACAGCTACGTTTTTCTGCTGAGCCTGTTTCCCGTGGGCCCGTTCGTGGTCATTAACATAGCGGCGGGACTGGCCGGCATGCGCCTCCGTTCTTTTCTGATGGCGGTTCTGATCGGCAAAGGCATCATGGTGTTCACCGTTTCGTATATCGGTTACGATGTGGCCAAATATATCGAGAATCCGTACCAACTGCTCTATGTCGTCCTTTTCGTCGCCGTATCGCTGATCGTCAGCAAAAAGATAGAGAAGCGGTTTTCGTCCGGCCAGACGATGGAGCTGGAATAGGGCAGAACTCTATGAAAACTTCCCCCTCACCGCGGAAAACTCATTATGCACGCTGCTTGCTGCGTTGAACTTGTCCTTCTTCCGCCTTCGGATAATGTTCCGGCTGACGGCATATGTATGAAGGAATGCAGGAAACGGAATGCGGAATGCAGAGAGGAGCTTGGCTAGTGAGCGGATACGATTATAGGGCCGGCCCGACGAATCATCACAAAAGTTCCGGCATGCCCAATCTCGCCTTTAACGTACGCGATAACGTGCTGTTTAAGCGCAATGAAGACAATGTGGCGTATGAAGTCACCTCAACGCAGCTTCCGCCTATGACGGGTGGAGCTTTTACGGATCTGCGGCTCGGCAGGGGACATATCCGGGAACCCCACTGGCATCCGAACGCGTGGGAGCTTCATGTCATTGTAGCGGGAGAGGCGGAAATTTCGGTGATGTGCCCCGACAGCCCCCAACTGGTGAACTACCGCGCGAAGGAAGGGCAGGTCGTTTTTGTTCCCGCAGGCTGGTGGCACTGGATTACGCCGGTTTCCGAGAAGGTGCATCTTCATGCGTTCTTCAATCACGAGCAGCCCGAGACGGTGCACGGCTCCGATATCCTGCGGCTGACTCCGCCGGAAGTGCTGCAGAACGCCTATAATGTCAATGCCGCTCTTGCCGGCAAAGCCTTCGCGCCGATTACGGAGTCGGTCCGTATCGGACCGGCGGTTCCTGTGCACAGCGAACCGGGAAAACCGGCCACTCCGGGTCAGCCTTATCTTAACGAAAAAAAGAAAACCTAGGTATTTCGGCCCCGGAGGCCGCCGTTCGTCTAAAAGCTTTCCGCACTCTTTCCAGAGCGGGAGGCTTTTTTTTGTAAGCGGAAATTCGGAGACAGGGAGTACACCCCCATTTACAGGTGGAAAAATATAGGGTAATATATGACCTATAATCATATTATCAATGATAATATAAATGAGGCGGTTCATTCCTATGAATATCGAACAAGTGATTTTGGGTTTTATTTACGGGGAAGCGATGACCGGCTATGAGCTGAAAAAGCGGTTCGACGAGTCGGTCGCCCATTTCTTCGGAGCGACTTTCAGCGGAATTTACCCGGCGCTCAGGCGGATGGAAAGGGAGGCACTCATTGAGAAGGAAGTCGTCGTCCAGGAGGGCAAACCTTCCAAAAATATAGTCCGCATTACGGAGAAAGGACGGCAGTCGTTTGCGGACTATTTGAAGTCTCCGTTGTCGCCCGGTGTGCAGAAATCGGATCTGCTCGTCCGTTATTTTTTCGGCAGGTATGCCGCTGCGGATCAGATACAAGGCTGGCTGCTGGAGGAACGGGCGAGGCTTGCACATACGAGAGAAGGCCTTCTTCATATGCGGCAGGGAGCTTGGAATGATCCGGACAGCGATGCGTTTCGTCTGAAAACGCTGGAGATGGGTATTGCCCAGATTGAGTTTTCCCTCCGCTGGATAGACGAGGAACTGACGAAACAGTCCGCTGGAGGTTCCGGTGCCCAAGAGAAACCCGGCAGAAAGGAGAAGGCGTGAATCCTATGAATATGGCTGCAAAAAGCCCGGATACACTCGCCTTTTCCGCCACAGGCAGCGCGGAAGCTGAATCGCACGCTTCTTGCGTAAAGCTGCCGGAGCTCGGCGCCGCGGAAATGGCCCGCGGAATTAAAGCAGGCAGATGGACGTCGAGCGAGCTTGTGGAGGCGCATATTGCCCGGATCGGACAGATCCAGCCGCTGATCGGAGCGGTTGCCGTCCCGCTGTTCGAGGAAGCGCGCCGGGCAGCGGCCGAAGCGGACCGGCGGACCGCTTCGGGAGAACCGCTCGGTCCTCTGCACGGAGTGCCGGTCAGCGTCAAGGAATCCCTTGACGCGGCGGGAACCCCGTCAACGTGGGGGCTGACGGGACGCACGGCGCCTGCTTCTGAGGACGATCCGGCCGTCGCCGCTCTCCGCCGGGCCGGAGCGATCGTCCTGGCGAAGACGAATGCGATGCAGCTGCTCATGGGCTGCGAAACCGTGAACCCGGTATACGGGCGCACAAGCAGCCCGTGGAACCCCGCCGGTCGTTCGTGCGGCGGAAGCAGCGGCGGTGAAGCCGCCCTTATCGCAGCGGGCGGATCGCCGCTCGGTCTCGGCACGGATGTCGGCGGCTCCATCCGTACGCCGGCGCACTTCTGCGGCGTCCACGGGCTGAAGCCGACGCCAGGCCGGGTGGCCTCGCGCCCGCCGGCCGGCATCGCGCACATCTGCCGCGAGGCGGCGGAGATGGCGAGCACCGGCCCGCTGGCGCGGAAGGTCGAAGACCTCGCGCTCGCCATGGAGGTGCTCGCCGCGCCGGAGACGCTGCAGGCGCATCCCCTGCAGCGTCCCGGGGAAGCCGATCCGGCGGGACTGCGGATCGGCTTCTACACGTCGGACGGCATTCTGCCGCCGTCTCCCGCCGTGGAGCGGACGGTCCTGGACGCCGCGGAAGCGCTGCGTGCCCGCGGCGTGACCGTGAAGCCGTTCCGCCTGCCGGAGCCGGATTTGGCGCTGCATCAGTTCTACGCGCTGATGTCGGCCGCCGGGGCGGAAGGCATCGCGGAGACGGCAGACGCGGATGCGCTTGTCCCGCAGGTGGAGGGCACACGCCGCTCCTTCGGGCGTTCGCGGACGGCCAACCGCATCCTGGCGCTGCTTCTGCGGGGTGCGGGACAGAAAATCGCCGGCACGCACATTCTTCCTTACCTCGGGCGCAAAACCCGAGAGGATCTCGGGAAAGCCGCGGAGCTCCGCCAAGCCTACCGTGAAAAGTTCGCGGCGGAGATGGAGCGGCAGCAGGTCGACGTCCTGCTGTCGCCGCCCTTCCTTACGCCCGCAATCCCGCACGATCATTCTCTCGCAATGACGTACGAGGGCTCTTATGCGTTATTGTACAATTATCTCGGCATGCCTGCAGGGGTCATCAGCCTCAGTCAGGTGCGGGTGGAGGAAGCGGCTGCAATGCGGGCCGTCCGAAGCCGGGACAGACTGGTCCAGGCCGCTGCGCAAGCGGACCTGAACAGCGCCGGGCTGCCTGTCGGTGTCCAGGTCGCGGCCGCGCCCTGGCGGGAAGACCGGGTGATTGCCGTGATGGATATGCTGGAGAAGCTTTTCCGGGACCGTCCGGATTATCCGGCGGGAAAACTTGCGGCGGCTCCTTTGCCGATTGCCGATAAATAACTGTCAGGAGGAACGAGTATGCCCGGAACACTTTTTGAAGAAAACGTTCGGAAGGAAACGGGGATTACCTGGGAAGAATGGGTCGTCAAGCTCCAGCGTTCCGTGAACGAGCTTTGGTCGCATGAGGAGATCAGGGATCACATTTGCGGCTGTTACGGCGTTTCAGGCGAGTGGGGAGAATGGCTGGCTGCCATGTACGCTCCCTTTTTGGGAAGGACTCCCGTCGGTGTGACTAAGGACGCCGGCGTTCAGATCGGGGTAAGAAAAACGGTTGCGATATCCGCTCCGCAAGTCTGGAACTATCTGACTTCGAGGGAAGGATTAGCGTTGTGGATCGGAAGCGTGTCCGCGTTTCCTTTGGAGAAAGGGGCGGAATTCGCTTCCGCCGAAGGCATTGCGGGGAAACTTACCGTGGTCGATCCGTTTCGAAAGCTCCGGATGACCTGGAAGCGTAAAGAATGGCCGAACCCCTCGCGTCTTCAAATTACTTTGACGGCCGCAAAGTCGGGAGGGACCACGATTTCCATTCATCAGGAAATGCTGGACGATGTGTATATGCGGGAAATGATGAGACGGGAGTGGGAGTCCGTGCTGAATAGTATCCAGGAATTGGGTGCGGGAGAACACAAAAGGGTGTAAACTATAGAGAACGGATGACGCATTCCAAATCTGTTCAAAGGCGGTGCGGAAGATGAAGCTGAACCATCTTAATTTGACGGTTACGGACGTCCCGGCGTCCCAGGCTTTTCTGGAAACGTATTTCGGTTTGACAACGCGGAGTACGCGCGGCAGCGCGTTCGCCGTATTGTCCGATGACAACGGAGCGGTCCTGACCCTGATGAAAGGCGCGGAAGTCAGCTATCCGAAAACGTTTCACATCGGTTTTATCCAGGAAAGCGAAGAGAAGGTAAACGAGATCAACCGGCGTCTGAAAGAGGACGGGTTCGACGTGGAACCGCCTCAAAGAATGCACGGCTGGACATTTTATGTAAAAGCCCCGGGCGGCTTTGTCGTCGAGGTGCTGAGCTGAAACCGTCAAGGAGGATTCATCAAATTGGACATCCGCTACAGTCATTCCAACGAAATCAATATAGACGAGCTCCAGGAGCTGTTCCTGTCCGTAGACTGGGAATCGGGAAAACACCCTGAAGAGCTGCATCAGGCGATTCTGAATTCCCACTCGGTCGTGACGGCATGGCACGGCGATAAGCTGGTCGGGCTGGTTAACGCTCTTTCCGACGGCGTAATGACGGCGTATTTTCATTACATGCTGGTGAGGCCGGATTACCAGAACCACGGGATCGGCAAAGAGCTGATGACCGAGATTCTCGGCAAGTACAGGGAATACAAAACGAAAGTGCTGATTTCCTACGCGGAAGCGGAATCCTTTTACCGTTCGCTTGGGTTCCGGGCGGAGCAGGGAACCGTTCCGCTCTATATTTCCGAATTGGTTTAAAGAGAAGTGGAATAAAACCAAGTTGACAGCTTGGAAAAATATGTTATAAGATATGGAAATAACGGCATCGTCCTGCTCCGTGCGGGGTTGAACAGCATGATTTTTTCCTATCCAGACAGCCTTAGGCGGACCCATCAGGTGATAGCCGCGCGGCTGTTTTTTTGTTTGCACAGGAGGTGGGAGGAAATTCCGATCCGGTACAAGGCTGCCTTTAAACCTTGTTATCGGGTAAGAATAGTAGTGTATAACAGTAGGAGGGGAATTGTGCATCTCGATACGGACTTTATGTGGAAGCATCTGCCCGAGTTTGTGCGAGCCGGAGGGGAAACGCTCAGAATCGGGGGCATCGCCATCTTTTTTTCCCTTTTCGTAGCGGTCATTCATTCGTTTATTCTGTATTTTCGCATCCGTCCCCTGACCTGGGCCGTCCGGCTGCATATTGAATTGGCGAGAAACACACCGCTGCTTATCCAGTTGTTTTTTCTGTATTTCGCCCTGCCCCAGCTGGGGATTAAACTGTCCGCGATGACGACGGTTTTTATTGCGATGACCTTCCTGGGCGGCGGATATTTTACGGAGGTGTTCCGTTCGGGCATAGAGGCCGTTGAGAAGTCGCAGTCGGAATCGGGGCTTGCCATCGGGCTTTCGAAATGGCAGCTGTTCCGGTATGTCATCCTGCCGCAGGCGCTGCGGATTTCCATCCCGTCGTTATTCGCGAACTTTATTTTCCTGCTTAAAGAAACGACGGTCGTGTCGGCGATTGCGGTACCGGAGCTGCTTTATACGACGACGAGTTATATTTCGCTCTATTACAAAACGTACGAGATGCTTCTGATGATGACGCTCTGTTATCTCGTTATTTTTCTGCCTCTGTCCTTTCTGCTGGGTTATCTGGAAAGGAGGTTCCGGCATGGCGCTTTCGGCTTATGAGCTTCTCGTCGGGAGCCTGCCTCAGCTTGCGGAAGGGTTGTGGGCGACGCTGCGAATCTCGCTTCTGACCATTGTGTTCAGCGTGGCCGGAGGAATCGGTTTCGGGCTGCTGAGAACTTCGCGCCTGCTTCTCGCGCGTCTGCTGTCCGGGACGATTCTGGAGCTGGTCCGGAGCGTTCCGATCCTGGTCTGGCTGTTTTTCTTTTTCTTCGGTCTGCCGATCCTGTTCGACATTCATCTTCCCGCATTCGCTTCGGCCCTGCTTGTCCTGTCGCTGTGGGGGATGACCGAAATCGGGGAAATCGTCCGGGGAGCCCTGCAATCTCTTCCCAAAGGGCAGACGGAGGCCGGAAAATCCTTGGGACTGAGCGGACCGCAGCTGCTGGTTTACGTGCTTATCCCGCAGGCGGTGAGGCGTATGGTGCCGCCGGCCATCAACGTCTTTACGCGGATTGTCATGACAAGTTCTCTGACGGTGCTGGTGGGTGTGCCGGAACTGATCAAATCGGGTCAGCAGATCATTGAACGCCATTACACGCTTTCTTACGCCTCCGTCGTTATTTACGGCCTCATGGCTCTGTTGTATTTTGCCTTATGCTACCCGCTGTCTGTGTTCTCGCGCAGACTGGAAAGAAGATGGGCCGACTAGCCTGCTGAACGGCCGGAAAGGAGGTTCTTATGGGGGAAGCGCTTCTGCAGCTTAGACAAGTAGAGAAATCGTTCGACGGGCACCGGGTGCTCAAGCGGATCGATCTGGACGTGGCACCCGGGGAAGTCGTCGTCATTCTGGGCCCCAGCGGATGCGGCAAAAGCACGCTGCTCCGGTGTTTGAACGGGCTCGAACCGATACAGGGCGGCGCCCTTTTGTTCAAAGGGGAAGACCTGAACGCCGGGAAAGTGCCGTGGCGGGCGATCCGGCAGAAAATCGGCATGGTTTTTCAGAGCTATCATCTGTTCCCGCATATGACGGTGCTCGATAACATTTTGCTGGGACCGCTCAAAGTACAAAAACGGAGCCGGCGCGAAGCGGCCGCGGATGCGGAGAAGCTGCTGGCACGCGTCGGCCTGCTGGATAAAAAGAACGCTTATCCCCGTCAGCTATCGGGCGGACAGCAGCAGCGGATCGCTATCGTCCGGGCGCTTTGCATGCGGCCCGAGGTGATGCTGTTCGACGAAGTAACGGCGGCGCTCGATCCCGAGATGGTGAAAGAAGTGCTGGAGGTAATGCTGGACTTGGCCCGGGAGGGCATGACCATGCTGATCGTGACTCACGAAATGAGATTCGCCCGCGCGGTTGCCGACCGGATCGTTTTTATGGACGAAGGCGAAATTCGCGAAATCGCGCCGCCGGATACATTTTTCAGCCGTCCCCAAAGCGGCCGCGCCAAGCAATTTCTAAATCAGTTTTTCGAAATGGAGACCGGAAAAGGGAGAGAAGAAGCATGAGAAAAACAATAGCTGTATGGGTAACGGTCGTCCTGCTTGCGGGCGTATTGGCCGCTTGCGGAGCCGCCAAAGATTCGAAAGACGCTTCGGGAAGCGGAGCCAAACCCGCATCGGCCGGAGAAAGCGGCGGGGGAAGCATCCAGAAAATCAAAGACCGGGGCAAGCTGATCGTAGGCGTATTCACGGACAAGCCCCCGTTCGGCTTTACCGACGACAAAGGGAACAAGATCGGCTTCGACAGCGATCTGGCCAAGCGTTTCGCCAAGGATCTGCTGGGGGACGAATCGAAGATCGAGTTCGTGACGGTCGAGCCCGCCAGCCGCATCCCGTTTCTGCAAAGCGACAAGGTGGACCTCATCGTGGCGAATATGACGGTGACCGACGAGCGCAAGGAAGCGGTGGATTTTACGAATCCCACAATGAAAGTGGCGACGCAGGTGCTCGTGTCCGACAAAAGCGGGCTTAAGACGCTGGCCGATCTGAAGGGCAAAAAAATCATCGTCACGAAGGGCACGACAGCCGATCTGTTTCTGACCAAAAACCGCCCGGACGTAGAGCTGGTAAAGTACGAGAGAAATACCGAATCCCTGCAAGCGCTGAAAGACGGGCGCGGAGACGGCTACGCCCAGGATAACTTCGTTCTCTTCGCCTGGTCCCGCCAGAATCCCGGCTTCACGCTTATCCCGGAGAAGCTGGAGAAAGAAGCGCCGATCGCTCCGGCGGTCAAGAAAGGGAATACCGAGCTCCGGAATTGGGTGAATAAGGAGTTGGAGACGCTCGGGCAGGAGAAGTTCCTGCTGCAGCTTTACGACAAGTACGTCAAAGAGGAGCTCGGCTCCGCTACCGATCCGAACGACGTCATTACAGAAGGCGGCAAACTGTAAGCGGTGCAATTGCAAAGCATCCCCCTCTTCCGGACTAGGGAGAAGGGATGCTTTTTTTAACGTCCGATGAGCCTGTGCGATCCGTTAGTCTTGGCTTTTGAGGTCAGGTTGATTATCATAGACGCAGGGAAGCCAGTAAATACGGAGCAGTCCATAAGGAGGGAACCGGGTGTCGCCGAGAAATACGGAACGGGATTTACGCGTCAGAGAAGAACGGATTCAGCTCATTCTGGATTCCGCCATAACGGTTATTTCTTCAAAAGGGTTCGGAGCCGCGAGCATCAGCGATATCGCAAAGGCGGCCGGCATCAGCATCGGCACGATGTACCATTATTTCAGCTCCAAAGACGAGATTTTCGCCGACGTGTTAAAACGCGGACAGCTCGATTACGGAAAGAGAGCGGCGGAGCTCGCCGATGAGCAAACGATGCCGCCGCTGGTCAAGCTGCACGAATTCGCCGTGGGCTGGCTTGCCAATCCGATCAATTGGGCCTACACGATCATGCTGCAGAGCGCCCGGACGACCGAAACCGTGCCCGTGGAGATCAGGCAGGCCGTTACGGACCGGTTTACGGCCAATCTTCAGCCGATCGCGCGCATTATGGAGGATGGACAAGGCCGGGGGGATATTAGGGCCGGAGATCCGCTGCAGCTGGCTTTTTATTATGTGAGTCTGATTCAAGGTCTGACCCTGCAGAGGGCGCCGGGTTTTGAAATCCCCGTATCCATTGAGGTAGACGCGCTGATCCGGTTTTTTGAAGCTTGATTCAATTCCGATTTATCCGATAGGAAAAAAGTATTGACAATCTTCTTTTCAGCCTGATAGAATGCTGATAACAAACCGAATGAATATTCAGGTTGTGAAACGAAAAACCGAATCCAGACCTTTTAACGCATTCGACCAGACAGCTGGAGATTGGCGGTAGGCAAACAAGCGGGGAACGAACCTGCTTATAGTCCTGCGGCCATTTTTTATTTCTCAAAACCAATTAAAAAGATCGGTTTTGTTGTTTTTTTGGCATCGAGCGTAAATTTGAACTACATACGGAGGAGAGATACGGATATGAAAACATGGACAACGGCGCTGCTTCTGCTTGCAACGGTTCTGATCGCGGCCGGCTGCGCCAAGAAAGACGATACGTCCCCGTTCGCAAACGGAGGCAAGCCGGATTATAAGGGGCTTACCCTGAAGCTGGGCGTCCAGGGAAGCGGGGGCATGTACGCCAAAGCGAGGGAAGAGAAATGGTTCGAGAAAGCCTACGAACCGCTTGGCGTAAAAGTCGAATGGGCGGAATTTCAAAGCGGTCCGCCCATGACGGAAGCGATGGCCTCGGACAAACTGGATTTCGCTTCCCTCGGCAATATGCCGGTCATCGCCGCCCAATCGGCCGGAATCAAGTTCGAAATTATTTCCCAGATACTCGACGGCAAGCGGAATACGGCCATTATCGTACCGGCGGACAGCCCGCTCAAGGACATCCGGGATTTGAAGGGCAAGAAGGTTGCCGTTACGAAGGGCAGCAACGCTTATAATTTGCTGACCCGGGGATTGCACGATGCCGGAGTTAACCCTGCGGACGTTCAGGTTATCCAGCTGCAGCCAAACGAAGCTCAGCCCGCCTTCGATTCCGGCAAGGTTGATGCCTGGGCGGCCTGGGATCCGTATATTACCGTCAACATCTTGACGGGAAAAGGAAAAGTGCTGGCCGAAGGCGAGACTTTGGGCGTTCTGGCCCCGTCTTTTGTCATCGTGCGCAAAGAGATCGCGGATAAATACCCGGAGCTTGCCACCGTCTATTTGTCCGTTCTTGAGAAGGCGAGGCTGTGGGAAGAACAGAACTCCGCGGAAGCTCTGAAACGGTATGCGGCGGATTACAAAATCCCGGAAGCGGTCGTCGGCGGCATGCTGACACGTTCGAAATCGATCAATATTCCGGTCAGTGAGGCTACGGCTGCGGAGCTTCAGAAAACGGCCGATTTTCAGGAGTCGGCCGGAACGATCCGCAAGAAGATCAAAGTGGCGGACGCCGTAAACAACACCTTTATCGAAGCGGCCCTTAAAGCGGCCTCTGCGGCCAAATAAGATCCGAAAGAGAGGCGCTGCACATGCTTTCGGCGAGTACCCGAAACAAACTTATGGACGGCAAGCGGTTCGGCAGTACGCCGGGGGTCGGAAAATCACACAAGAAATCTCTTCTTGCGGTTAACCGGCTCACCGGACTTTTGCTTCCCCTTAGTCTGCTTGTAGGATGGCAGATCGCCGGTTCCGCCGGGTGGCTGAATCCCATCCTGCTGCCGACCCCGTCCGATATACTCGGCGAATTCGGGGCGATGCTGCTAAGCGGGGAACTGTTCCGCAACCTCGGAGTCTCGGCATGGAGAGTACTGTGCGGTTTTCTGCTGGGAGGGGGCCTCGGACTTGCGGCCGGGCTGTGGGTCGGATTTTCACACAAGGCGGAAAGACTGCTGAATCCCACGCTGCAAATGCTGCGCACGCTGCCGCATCTGGCGATCGCGCCGTTGTTCATTCTCTGGTTCGGCTTCGGGGAGGAATCCAAGCTCCTGCTGATTGCCAAAGGTTCTTTTTTTCCGCTTTACATTCAAACCTTCCTGGGCATACGTTCTGTGGACAATAAAATGTTCGATGTCGCCCGGGTGCTTGAGTTCAGTCGCTTTCAGATGATCGCCAAGCTGTTTCTGCCCGCTTCCCTGCCTAACATCCTGCTCGGAACCCGGTTGTCGCTCGGCGTCGCATGGCTGGGGCTGGTCGTCGCCGAGATGATGGGCTCCAGCACAGGCATCGGTTTTATGATCAACGATGCCCGGTCCATGTCGCTCACGACGGTTATGTTCGTCGGGATTATCGTGTTCGCGGTGATAGGCAAGCTGTCCGACTCGCTTGTGCTTCTGGCCGAGCGCAGGCTGCTCCGCTGGAGAGACAGCTTCCGCGGGGAGGGGGGATAAGCATGGCGAAATCCGTATCCGCAAAAGGCTCTGCCAAAACGTTCTCGGGCAAAACGGCTCCGAACGCCTACGACAGGACGGCCAACGACTTGGGCTGGCTCGGAGTGTTTCCGTCCTGGACGCACGGCCTGCTTGTCCCGTTCGTCCTGCTGGCGGTATGGCAGGCGGCCGGTATGAGCGGACTGGTCGGCAAGGAGCAGCTGCCGACGCCTTCGGACATTGCCCGGCGCTTCGCCGAGCTAGGCCTGAGCGGCGAGCTGCTGCGGCATATCGGCGTCAGCTTCGTCCGGGCCGCAAGCGGTTTCCTGCTTGGGGCGCTTACCGGACTTCTGACCGGGCTATTCACCGGAATCGGCAAAATGATGGAACGGACGCTGGACCCTTCGCTCCAGATGCTGAGGACGGTACCGCTGCTTGCGCTGATTCCGCTGTTTATTCTGTGGTTCGGAATCGGGGAATTCAGCAAAATTCTGATGATTTCGCTGGCCGCATTTTTCCCGGTCTACCTCAATACGTTCACGGGAATCCGGGGTGTGGATTCCAAACTCTACGAGGTGACCCGCATTTTGCAGTATTCGCGCAGCCAGCAGCTGAGGAAACTCATTATCCCTTCCGCGCTGCCCCACATTTTGCTGGGTCTGCGTCTGGCCATGGGCGTTTCGTGGCTCGTACTCGTTTTCGCCGAACTGATGGGAACGAGCGCGGGCATCGGATACATGATCGAGGATGCCCGGACGTATTCGAATACGGATATCGTATTCGTCGGGATTATCCTGTTCGCGTGCGTCGGTTCTTTATCGGACCTCGCGGTCCACGCTCTGGAGAAACGTTGGCTGGGCTGGCGGGATACGTTCAAGGGTTGACCGGAACATTTGAATTAGAGGAGGTTGAATGCGAATGTCTAAACGCACGGACCAGCTCCATCTGGGAGCTTTCATTTATTATGCCGGCCATCATCATGCGGGCTGGCGCCACCCGGAATCCGGGGTGGAGGGGATGTACGATTTCGACCTGTACCGCTCCATTGCCGAAACGGCCGAACGCGGCAAGTTCGACATGATTTTTTTCGCGGATTTGTTGTATGTGCAGCATGTGGATATGGCGGCCTCGGGCATGCTGGACCCCATAACGCTGCTGTCGGCTCTGGCCGCCGTTACGACACGGATCGGCCTTACGGCGACCGTATCCACGACCTACAATCATCCTTACAATGTGGCCCGGAAGTTCGCGTCGCTCGATTATATCAGCAAGGGGCGGGCGGGCTGGAACATCGTGACCTCCCAGCTCGATATCGAAGCCCACAACTACGGCCTGCCGAAGCACCCCGATCATGCGCTTCGCTACGAGATGGCCGAGGAATTCGTCGAAGCGGTCACCCGGCTTTGGGACAGCTGGGACGATGACGCGCTAGTGCTCGACCGGGAAGCGGGTATCTATGCCGATCCCGGCAAGGTGAAGGCGGTCGATTACCGGGGAAAATGGTTCTCCAGCAAAGGACCGCTGAATGTTCCCCGCCCTCCGCAGGGTAATCCTGTCCTGATCCAGGCGGGCTCGTCCCCGCAGGGACAGGAGTTCGCTTCCCGTTACGGCGAGGTGATTTTCACCGCCCAGCAGTCTCTGGAGGCGGCCAAAGCGTTCTATGCCGCCGTCAACGGTAGGCTGTCGGGAGCAGGCAGAAAGCCGGGCAGCCTCAAAATTATGCCGGGAATATCGCCGATTCTCGGATCGACAGTGGAAGAAGCCCGGCGCAAAGAGCGGGAGCTGATGGATCTTATCCCGACCGAGCTGGCCGTCATGGCCCTGTCCGGCATGGTCAGCCACGATCTGTCGGCTTACCCGCCGGACGGACCGCTGCCCGATATTCCCGATCCGGTGGAGAAGTCCAACGGGATGAAAAGCCGCGTCCAGCTTATTATGGATACCGCCCGTTCCGAGGGGCTTTCCATCCGGGAGCTGGGGCAGAGGATTCTGGGCGCCCGGGGACACTTGCAATTCGTTGGCACATCGGAGCAGCTTGCGGATCTCATGGAACAGTGGTTCCGGGAGAAAGCATGCGACGGGTTCAATGTCATGGGGCCGGTCCTGCCGGGAGACCTGGAGACATTTACCGACGAGGTGGTTCCGATTCTTCAGCGCAGAGGCCTTTTCCGTACGGAATACAGCGGAACCACGCTGCGGGATCACTTGGGCCTCGAACGGGCCGAAGCAGGGCATTTCAGCAGACGCGGTTCGGCGGAGGTCGGCGTGAACGTTTAGGGAGAGAGCCGCATTCCGGCGGATTTGACGGCGATCCTCCCTGTAAGCCGTTTCCTTTGCGGGAAACGGCTTTTAAATTGGCATAAAATCAGGTTCTTCTATAAAAGGCATTAAAAACCTCAATAGATAAAAATTACATATTTCTGTTAAGATGAAAGGGAATCCACCCATTTTGCTAGAGAGGTGATAGAAAAGTTTGCCGGCGGAAGCGGTGAACTACGGATTTCGCTTTGACCAAAACGAGAGAGAAGGATGGGAGAAAACCATGAAAAAATTGACTTACCTGACGGCAGCGGCTTTTCTGGGACTGAGCTTGATCGGCGGTTTCGACGTACCCACGGCAGAGGCGGCTCAAACGACGTCTACGACTACCCCCAAAAATGTGGCGGCGGGAGGCTCCGTAACGGCAAGCGGCGAATATGCGCCGACCCAGACCAAGGAAAGCGCATTCGACCAGTCTCTTTATTCAAAATGGCTTACGTTCAGTTCCACAGGCTGGATTCAAGTCAAACTCGACACCGCGAAGACGGTCACCTCTTACTCGATTACGGCCGCCGAAGATTTTCCCGAAAGAGACCCGAAAAGCTGGGTGCTCAAAGGCTCCAATGACGGATCGACGTGGACCGTACTCGATACCCGGCAAAATGAAGCTTTTACATACCGTAATCAGACAAAATCCTACTCGTTTGCGAACACGTCCTCTTTTAAATATTTTAAATTCGACAGCATTACAAACCAGTCGGGCGGAATCCTCCAGATCTCGGAAATCAAATTATTCGACGGCTCCGTCGATACCTGGACCACGATCAAGCCGACCGTTACGGCCAGCGCTGAAAATACGCCTAACGAAGGCAAAGATAATCTGGTAGACGGAACCAGCGTGACCAAATGGCTGACATTCAATGCCACGGGCTGGCTGAAGTTCGATTTCGGCAAACCGGTTACGATCGACGGCTACGCGCTGACGGCCGCCAATGACTTTGCCGAACGCGATCCTAAAAGCTGGGTGCTTCAGGGCTCTAACGATAACGCCAACTGGACAAGCCTGGATACCAAGAGCAATGAATCGTTCAGACTCCGGCATCAGCGGAATCATTACGTTCTGAACGGCAACAACACCGCTTACCAGTATTACCGTCTGAATAATCTCCAAAACCACAGCGGGGGCATCCTGCAGCTGTCCGAAGTTGAATTCTCGCGCAAGGACGACATGTGGCATGCGGTGAACCCGGTAATCGAGGTGCAGAATCTTGACGCCGCAGGCAACGGTCAACTGTTCGACCAGGCATTGCCTACCGCGACGGACGATATCCGGGTTATCGTGCGCAAAGTAAACGAGCTGCTGTACAACAATCCCGGCGAGCTGCTGGGCGGCGTGCAGAAAATCAAGGTCACGATCGAAGACGTTCCCGGAGTGGCTTGGGCGTCGGGCGACCATCTCCAGAAAACGGTCGGTTTCAGTTCCCGGTTTCTGCGCGATATCGCGAACGATCCGAACAAATCGGTGCGCGATGAAATTCTCGGCGTACTGTACCACGAGCTGACTCACTGCTACCAGTACGATGATAACCGGTATGCCGACAAAAGCGTCGGCGGTGTCAGCTACATGGTCGAGGGTCTGGCGGATACGATCCGCTTCGCAGTCGGCTATCATGACCGTTACAGCATGACCAAGGGGGGAACGTGGCAGGACGGTTACGGCACGACGGGCAATTTCTTCCGCTGGATCGAGGACACGAAAAAGCCCGGATTTATCCGGCAGCTGAATGCAAGCCTGACTCCGTTCGACGGACAGGACTGGACAGAAGGCAAAATCCAGGAGCTAACGGGCACGAACGTTAATACGCTTTGGACAGAGTATCAGGCGACACTCCCTAACTAATCGCCGATGGGATTCATAGGTAAAGGCTGCCGGAAACCGGCAGCCTTTCTTTTTTTGAGGAAACCGGGGTAGCTCAGATCCTAACAGCCGGGAAGGGCAGGGCGGGAACGGACCACCGGTTTTTAAGCTTTCTGGATGCCGCTCACCTGAAGATCCTGTCCGATTGACTGCCTGTCACCCGTACGTTATCGAATGTCGGCAGATCTATCACACTCTCTTTCAATTGGTATATCTCATTCTATGAGGACAACTATCAAGAAGATATGATCTGTTGACACATTTTCGGCCGAAAAAGCGCCTAAATCACCGAAATGAGCTTTTTTTTGTTAAAACGGCCTATCAATTTGGGATAAACACACTAAATCAAATTATTTTACCTGTGCATATGCTAGCTTAAAAGCCCCCTTGAAACGGACGTTGTCGCTATCCGAGGACTATGCGGAAATGAGGAGCAGCATGAAAAAAACGATCAAGAAGAAATCCCCTTCCAAACAGGAGCAAAACAAATGGATTTTAAATGAAGTGAAAAAACCGTTGAACAAGAAGCTTCAGCCGGTCAAACACACGATGTCCGTTAACCGGCCCGGTACTCGGAACGAGTTGCCGCTGCACCGGGATGTCCAGAGCCCGAAGATCACTAAAAAACGGCCTTACAAGCGGATGAACCTGCTTCTTGTGGCACGCGACCACCCTATGCCGGGAGCACCGAACGAGATACTGCTTGAAGAGCACTTGAGGCATCTGGTGAGAAATGTGACGACAATCAAATGCACCCAGCCTCTGGCGGAGCAACTAAAACGGCCGGACCTTGACCTGATTCTGATTATAGGCGGGGATGGGCCGTTCTCCGATGAAAGTACGGACGCCTTGAAAAACACACCGGTTCGTAAGGTGCTTTGGCTGTCCGATAAAGAGAAGCCGTTCGATTTGGATTCGCGGACGGTTACTTTGTTCGATTATATCCTTACTCAGAAAATGGCCCACATCCCCGTTTACCGGGCGTTGCAGTGCCGAAACTGCCGCTGTCTGCCCTACGCCTCCGATACCGGCGTGTATTTTCCGAGACCGGTCGAGGACCGCTATAAATCCGATCTACTGCTGATCGGTCACGCCGAGCCCGAAAGCATTCTGTATTCGTTCGCCTTTTCGGACTTGCCGGCCGATGAGAAGGTTAGGGTATGCGGAAGAGGCTGGGAAACGTTCCCCTCTCTGATTATTATTCCGCCGGATGAAGATTTGGCGCCTTATTACAACGGAGCCCGCATCGTGATCAACTGCAGCGGTTCCCTCGTGCAGACGCTGGAAGTGGCGGCCTGCGGTGCGTTTCAGCTCATCCAGCAGCACTCCGAATTGACGCCTTTTTTGGAAGCGGGGGACTGGATCACCTTTCGGACGCCGGATGAGTTTGCGGATAAATTTCTGTACTACCGGGAAAACGTCGATCACCGGCGGCTCGCCGCTTCGAAAGCTCTGGCCGACAACAAGTACAATCATTCTTTTCTTCAAAAAGGTATACAACTGCTGGACCTTGTATTCGGCTGAACCGGCGGAGGACATCCGGGGTGTGTTCTTATTCAACAAGGAGGGATAGGCGTTGAAGCTCATTGCCTTTTTACTGCCCCAGTTTCATCGGATTGAGGAGAACGACCGCTGGTGGGGGAAAGGCTTCACGGAGTGGACGAACGTAAAAAAGTCCGTTGCGTTATACAGGCACCACAGTCAGCCCAGAGCCCCTCTGAACGATTATTATTATGACCTGACCGATCCGCGAGCAAGGCAGTGGCAGGCCCGGACAGCCCGGGACTACGGCATTTACGGATTTTGCTATTCCCATTACTGGTTTAAAGGAAAGCGGCTGCTTGAGAAGCCCGTTCAGCATATACTGGCGAGCGGGGAGCCGGATTTTCCTTTCTGCCTGTCCTGGGTCAACGAGCCTTGGACGCGGAGATGGGACGGCATGGAGTCGGATGTGCTGATGCCCCAGGATTACGGGAACGAAGAAGACTGGAGTCTGCACTTTTATGCGCTCCTGGATGCATTCAGGGATAAACGGTACATCCGCGTCGACGGCAAGCCGGTCCTCTTGATTTACAGGCCCGCGAGCATTCCGAAGTGCGAAGCCATGCTCAGCCACTGGAGAAACCTGGCGCGCCTCAACGGCTTGGAGGGGCTTCATCTGGTGCGGACGCTCGGCGGTTTCCCCGTCGGCACGCAGCACGAATTCGACGCCAGCGTGGAGTTCGAACCGCATTACACATTCGCCCACGGCAGCCTACATCCGCCCTGGCTGCAAATCCCGGTCATGGGAAAGGGGCATCTGGCCGTTGACTACGACCGGACATGGACAAACATCCTGGGGCGCACGCCGCACAGGGACGGCGAAGTGGTTTATCCCGGCGCTTTCGTCAACTGGGATAATACGCCCCGGAAAGGAGTTGACGGCCAGAGCACTCTGGGCATGACTCCGCAGAAATTCGGCTGGTACTTGTCCCGGCAAATCGCAAGAGCCAGGGAGACTTTCGGCAGCGAATTTCTGTTTATCAACGCCTGGAACGAGTGGGCGGAGGGAGCATATCTGGAGCCGGACACGAAGTACGGCTATCAGGTTCTGGAGGCCGTTAAAGCGGCCCTGGAACTTAACAGCGCGGCTTCTTACGGGAACCTCTGACCGGCTGCGGCCTCCCGGCGCTTCGCCTGCTCCGGCGGCAGGCGTGATTCCCTTATACGCGTGTTCCTCTTGCTGGCAACCGAAAGGCGTTACAAAGCACATCCGTTTTCTGCGGGTGTGTCTTTTTTAGATGGGGAGAAAATAACCGTTATTATGTCGTTATTAAAAGAAAACAAACAGTTGTATCATGTTCTTGTATAATTTGTAATATGAGGTATAATATGAGTTGTATTTTCGACCGTGTGCGCCTGGTTCCACGTTCTAGCCGGATGGCTGTGGCCATGCAGCTTACTATCCGGCTGTTTATGAAATCGCTTACGCACGCTGTCGCGAAGAGGAAAGAGGCGGTTAGCTTTGTTTGCAGCCAGCCGCGATCCTGTGAAAGGAGGAGGATGCAGGGGTATCCGCAGGAATAATCTTTGCCGCTGCCCACTTGTACTTAATGGTAGACCCGGCTCCAGCGCCGGCATTTGTTAAAACGCTTTCATTTTCATCGCCCACTAAAAGGAGGAATTTATAGTGACCATTCGTTTGCCCTATCAAGGGATGATCAAGATGCTTGCGGCCGGAGCTATTATGCTCATGCTGTCCATCGCCATGCTTCTTCTGCTGGAAAATAAAGCTTCCGCTCACGGGTATGTCAGTAACCCGTCCAGCCGTGCCGCTCTTTGCGCCAGTGGAGTGAACAAAAATTGCGGTCTGATTATTTACGAGCCTTACAGCCTCGAAGCGCTTAAAGGCTTCCCCGCCGCGGGACCTGCCGACGGTAAAATCGCAAGCGCGAACGGCCAGTTCGCACCGCTCGATGAGCAGTCGTCCACGCGCTGGACCAAAGTAAACCTCAGCCCGGGTCCGACGACTTTCAACTGGACGCTGAAAGTTCCGCATGCGACGTCCGCTTGGAAATACTACATCACGAAGCAGGACTGGAACCCGAATGCGCCTCTGAGCCGCGCTTCCTTCGACCTGACGCCTTTCTGCAACGTACCGTACAAGGGACAACCTTCCGGTTCGTACTCCGACACGTGTAACGTTCCGAGCAGAACGGGCTATCAAGTAATCCTTGCCGTTTGGGAAATCGCCGATACGGCCAACGCTTTCTACAACGTAATCGACGTGAACTTCGGCGGATCTCCGGAAACTCCCGACACGTCAGCTCCGACGGCACCAACAGGCCTGACGGCTTCGAATGTTGCCGCTACAAGCGCAACCGTATCCTGGACGGCGTCTTCCGACAATGTCGGTGTAGCCGGCTACCGGATCTACAACGGTTCCACTCAAATCGGCACGACCAGCGGAGCGCTCAGCTTCAACCTGACGGGTCTGACGGCCAATACGGCCTACGCCATCACGGTCAAAGCCGTTGACGCTGCGGGCAATGTATCGGCTGCCAGCAACACCGTCAGCTTCACGACAAGCGTTGGCACGACTTATCCGGTCTGGAACGCTTCGACCGCTTATACGGGCGGAAGCAAGGTGACGTACAACGGCGTCAACTACGAAGCCAAATGGTGGACGCAGGGCGAAACACCCGGCAGCAACTCCAGCGTATGGAAAGTGATTCCATAACAGCCGCCGCTGACCGTTAGTCCCAGGATGACTTCCGAATATTCGGGAGTCATCTTTTTTGTGCATGCGGCACCTTAAGAGGATTGAGAAGCCCGGCCGTTCATCCGGATGGAGGAATGAGGCCGGGCTTCCTTGATCCCTACCGGCAGCAGGCCCGGGGGTAAACTTTGCGCGGGGTTAGAGACCGCGGTCGCGGGAGATGGTCGTGTATTCTACGGCTGTCTTGGAACGCGCGGACTACGACCGGATAACCGAAACGCTGTCACCGGCGCTGTTGGTTACATACACCCGGCTCGTTTTGGAATTGACGCTGAGGTCCGACGGCTGGGCGCCGACCTTAAGGGTGGCAATGACCTTGTTATTGAAACCGCTGATGACCGAAACGCTTCCCCTCGATAATTTCAGAGAAGCGTTAACGACGAAGATGCGGTTCTTCTTTGTATCGATACCGAGAACGGAAGGCTGGATTCCGACCTTGATCGTGTCGATAACCGACAGTTTTCTTCCGCTGATGACGGAAACTGTATTGGCGGACGAATTTGCCGTGTAGACCCGGCCGGTTCTTACGTTGACTTTGATGTCGGAAGGAAATGTGCCCACACGGATTGTTTTGATGACTTTATTCGTTTTTCCGTTAATGACCGAAACGGTGCTGCTGTTCGTATTCGCGACAAAGATCCGGTTGGTCAGGGTATTAATCGCGATGGTGTCCGGTCCTGAGCCTACTTTAACGGTAGCGATTACTTTATTGGTAGCTCCGTTGATGACGGAAACCGTGCCGGCGTCGTGATTGGACACAAAGATCCGGTTGGTGAACGGATTGACAGCCGCGTTGAACGGCGTGTTGCCTACTTTAACGGTTGTGATCACCCGGTTGGTGCGTCCGTTGATCACGGTAACGGAGTCGCTGCCCGCGTTGACGGCAAACACCCGGCCGGTTGCGGCGTTCAAGGCGATAGCAGCTCCGTCCTTGCCGACGTCAACGGACGATACCAGCCGGTTCGTCGCGCCGTTCACGAGACTCACGCTTCCAGTAAGTCCCTGAGGGTTCGCCGTTACCGCCGTGTTTAACGTGTGTATACGATTTTTGCGGGCGTTGACCACCAGGTGATTCGGCGCGTTTTCGATAGGGATGGTTTTAATGACACGATTGGTAAATCCGTTGATTACCTCCAGCGCATCCAAGCTCCGGGTGACGAACACCCGGTTCGTTTTGCGGTTAATGGCGACATGGAGGGGAGAATTTAGAGGAATCGTAGCAATGACTTTCGGTGGTGTTTTTCTTTGGATAAGGGTTGCTTTCGACATGGATCGCAGTCCTGCCTTTCTATTGGGAACTACGACACTTTATTCAAAATCAAGACAGTTGCTTATGCGTCTGCCCATCCGAGGCTCAATCCAACTCGTCTTTTTGCCAATGGTTTGACCGAATTTCGCTGGCTAACAAAGTGGAGAAGACCAGCCCGTAACGGTAAGAAAAAGCGGGAGGAGGGCAGCGGCCGATCCAAACAGCCAAACCGAATAGCCGGCTTTCGACAGGCCGCGGTAATCGGCTTTTTTGCCGTTTCCGCGTGTAAATTACGGCTGGAGGGAAGAGATCGGAAAGCCAAAAGGGCCCTTTCATGCAAAAACCTGAGAACACACGATTTGAAAGCGTGAAGTAAAGAAGTGTATATAAAAGTCAGAAGTTATCTCTTTTATTCAAGAGGCGCGTCTCTTAAGGTTACATTGTAGGCGCTTTCATACCACCCATTTTAGGAGGGAAATTATGAGTTCGAAGAAGAAATGGTTATCGCTGGCACTGGGAGTGACCTTGATGGCTACGATGCTTCCCCAGGCATACGGCGCCCAGGCTCAGCCGGAAGTGCGCAATCTTGCCAAAGGCTTGAAGTACGAATGGTCCGAAGCTCCTCATTCAAACTATCCGGATCCGTCCGGCAAGCTTACCGACGGAGTGATCGGCAGCGCCAATGTGACGGACCCGTCCTGGGTCGGAAGCTTAAATAAGCAGACCCGTGAAATCGTCTTCGATCTGGGCGAGGCCAAGTCTATTTCCAAGATCCGGGCGCATTTTCTGCAGGATTGGCCGGGATCGGCGGTTCTTTTCCCTCTGACGGTCTCCATGTATGTGTCCGACGATAAGCAGAACTGGGGAACGGTAGCCCATAAGGCGACGGAGCATTTGTGGACGGACGGTCCGCCTGTCGATCAGTTCTATACGTGGGACGGAAGCAAGGACGGCATCCCGAATGCGGGCTCCGATGCGAAGATGGCCTATGCCCGTTATGTCAAAGTGGCGTTCTCCATGCATCCGAAGGCGTGGGAGTTTATCGACGAGATCGAGATCTGGGGAGCCGACGGCAAAATCGAAGGGGCGAAGCAGGTGCCTGCGGAAGCTTTCGACTATATGCAGCCCGGTGAACACACCGCAGGTATCCGCAACCTGTCGCTGCTGTACAACGGGTACTACTCGGATGGCGTCAAAATGACAAAGGAAAAACTGGTTCCCGAGATCGGGTATGTGAACAAGGAAGGAAAGCCCGTCGACTGGTTTTTTGACGGAGCCCTTGTCCTCGGCTTGCAGTCGCCACAAGGACGCGATTTCGGAGAAGGGGAGGCCCTGCTGACGGACTGGAAATGGTACCTGGATAAAACGTTCGCGGATCAGGGAGACCTGGATCAGTTGAACGAAGCGACGAAGGAAGTCGGCCAGAAGCTGGGACAGCCCGGCCACAAAACGAAAACGGTCATGATGATCCCTAATCCGGGCGAATATACAACCGATTTCGGGGATATCGACGGAGACGGCGTCACCGAGAATTTCAACGAGGGCGCGGTAGGCAAGGATAAAGCCATCGCCAACCGGCAGAAGGTGATCCGCTGGTGGATCGACGAGGTCAGCCGCAAGTTTGAGGAAAAGCACTATTCCAATCTGGAGCTTTCCGGTTACTACTGGTTGCAGGAGCAGGTGGGAACGAGCAGCACGGGGCCGGATCTGCTGCGCTTTACGAACGGTCTCGTTCACGAGAAAGGGCTGAAGTCGTTCTGGATTCCCCATTTCCTCGCGTACAAAAGCTACATGTGGAAGGATGTCGGGTTTGACGCGGTCACTTTCCAGCCGAACTATTATTTCGAACCTCTGAACATAGACCGCCTGCAAGACGCGGCCGGAACGGCCAAGCGGTTCGGAATGGGCGTCGAGCTTGAATTTGACAACCGGATGCTGACCGATGCCGTATTCCGCAAGAGATTCCTGGAATACCTGGATGCGGGCGAGCAGTTCGGCTTTAAGGGGAACTCCTTCAAGGCTTACTATAAAGGCAGCGGGCCGGTCATGGCGCAGGCGGCTGCAAGCTCAGATCCCGAGATCCGCGGCCTGTACGACAAGCTTTACGAGTTCACTAAAAACGGACCGGCAGCCGGCGGGGCTCCGGTCGCTTCGGACAGCGCGCTCAGCACAGCGCCGGATACGCCCGTCTCCGGTACTCTTCCGGCGACGGATGACGACGGCGATCCGCTGACTTACAGCATTGTGCGCAACGGCGTCAAGGGAACTGCCGCCGTGACGGATGCGTCCAAGGGGACGTTCACGTATACGCCGGGCAAGGGCCAGACGGGGACCGACACGTTCACGTTCAAAGCCAGCGACGGCAAGACGGATTCCAACGTCGCCACGGTGACGGTGACGATTGCGGCGGGGCAGACGGGCTGGCAGACCGTATTGACAGGCAGCGGAACGGTTCCGGCGGGGGAGAAGTTCTCCGTGACCTACGGCCTGACCGGGGGATCGCAGGCGGTATACGCGCAGGATCTTAAAGTCGAATATGATGCCGCCTTTATGGATTTTGTGTCGGCGAAGCCCGTCCTGGACGGAATCTCCCTGCTTGAAACCGACAAAAAAACGCCTGGGCAGCTCCGGCTGCTGGTGGCCAGTCAAGGTGACAGCCATGCCGTGACGGGTCCGGCCAAGCTGCTCGAATTCACCTTCCGCAGCAAAAAGGACAACCAGACGATCAAAGGAGTCGTCTCCGTCACGAGTGCGGTGATGGGTGACCGCGACGGACAAGAAGCGGATGCCGCGCCTTCGTCTCTGACGGTACAAACCCCGGGATCGGTTCCGGGCGATTTTAACGGAGACGGCAAAGTGAGTGTCGGTGACCTGGCTATCGTGGCCGCTCCGTACGGAAAAACGAAACAAAGTCCGGACTGGGAGCAGGTCAAGCACCTGGACATCAATAAGGACGGTAAAATCAACAATCAGGATCTCTCTGCCGTAGCAAGTAAAATCTTGAAGTAGCCGCCAGCCTCTAGCAGCCGACCGGCGCTGAGCCGTTCATCCCGGACGGTGACTGCGCACATGAACCAAAGGCGTACAAGAGTGAACTTACGATTGCCGATAAAGCATGCTTTGAAAATAGAAAGGAGCCTGTTCCTGTCGTACGTCTCACGTATACGCACAGGAAGGCTCACAGAACCGCCGCCCGCTTCCCTTGAAGGAAGCGGGCGGTTTTTTGTATGGAGATGAAAGGGGGAGGACGGTCGGGTCAATCCCGCTCCATTAATCCGACTTCTTTGCAAAGCTCGACGAGCTCAGAGACAGCCCGGAACTGCTGCCGGTTCCTTTCATGAATGCTATGAAGCGCTTGCTCCGTCACTTTTTTCGCCTTCCCGATGCTCTGGTGTTCCACGGCTTGGACGATATCCTTCATTCTTTCCAGGAAGTAAACCGTTCTGCGCAGCGTGCGGATCAGCAGAATCTGCCGGATGTGCATAGGCGTAAAAATCCGGTACCCGTTGTCCGGGTCTCTACCCGGCTTGAGCAGTCCTTCCTTTTCCCAATGGCGGATGGCGGAATCCTGGACACCGGTGAGAGAGGCGGCTTCGCCGATGGTCATCGCGCTTTTCAGTTTTTTGTTGGCGAGGATCGGCAGCTCGGGGTCTTGGAGGAGAGCGAGTGTCTTGTCGGCCACCGCTTTTTCATGCTGGAGGACGGACTGTTCATGGCTGACGAGCCAGAACGCGCTGTCCATATCGCCGCGCTGGATATGGCGAAGCACATCGCAGCTGAGTCCGACGCCGAAGGCGGGGAACATGGCGCGCAGACAGCGGAAATACGCCAGATGCATCCTCGTGTACAGGCGGTACCCGTTCGCGGCCCGGTCCGGCGCCGGAACGACGCCCCACGATTCGTAATGCCGCAAGGCGCTCGTGCTGATGTTCAGTTGTCGGGCAATGTCGATGGGCTTGTAGTACTCCATGTCTCGGGCCTTTCTCCGCACGGAAATCGGCGGTTTCAGCGTTTGTTTAGGACGATGTTCCGGATGCTCCGGGTGCTGCTGCGAAAGACAGTCCTTTGGCCGCCAGGGCGGGGCGCAGCAGTTCAATCCCTTTGGGACCCATGCCGTGCAGCTGCAGAAGCTCTTTCTCGGTGACCCGGGTCAGCTGCTCAAGCCGCAGAAAGCCGGCTCCGGCAAGCGCGCGGAGAGCGGGCTTGGACAGGCCTGCGGGAAGATCGGATTCCGGACCAGGCACGGCTGCTTTTTTATCGGGCAGATCAGGAAGATTAGTCGGCACGTAATTACCTCCTCTCCGCAAATAAATGGGTGTCTTTTCTCAAGAGCGGATAAAACTAAGCTTTACTATACCGCGGGGCCCATGATGTTTTTTCTTAGGAATTGCGGACCTTAAAAAAAGATAACTCATGTTAAGTCACGGTATCCCGATTGAGCAGCCCGTAAGGTACACTTCAATCATACCAAACAAAGCAAGGGTGATGGAATGTGAGCTACAGCGGGGTCGGTCTCGGAGCCGACCCGCAGAGCCACTTTTATCCGCAAGGGTCTTCTAGACGCCACGGGGCTGCCGGCTCCGAAGACGATCGACGAGTTTCTGCGTGTTTGAAATAAACAAGGGACACCCCGGGATTCGGTGAGGGTGTCTCTTGTCATGTTCGGCTGACCTCTGTAAGCCGTGCACTGCCATGCTTCATGTAGCGCCAAACAGTGCCGTTTGCTGGAGATTCGCGCAAGTACTCCTTCCCTGCGGGTTTGGAAGTCGGGACTTATTTAAGCACATAAAACATTTCGTTCCCCCATACAAATTAGGAAGGAGGAGAGGTTCCGTCATCACGAATAAGGAGAAGATGAATTTGGCGATTTCTTATATGGATTACACTTCACCGAATCTCCAGTTTTTTTATGATTTGCCGAAGAACACCGTTTTCAAAACGAATAGCCGCAATTACATCAATCTGCTCGGCTATAAGCAGCTCAATACGCTGGGCAACGCCTCTCTGCTCGACATTTATTTAAGCAAGGGGCATTATGTGGAACCGCATTATCATCAGAACGCGACGGAACTCGTTTACTGCGTCTCGGGTGCAGCGGAGGTTTCGTTTATCAATCCCTTTACCAATAAGCTTTATCATATCCCCATTAAAACGGGGCAGGTGGCCAATGTGCCGCAGGGGTGGTGGCATTATGAGCAGGCGTCTGAAGACGATACCCATCTTATCGCGATATTCGACGCGCCTATGCCGGAAGTGATTCTGGGCTCGGATATTCTGAGGCTGACCCCCGCCCGTGTAATGGCTGAAACCTATTGTCTGGATGAAGAAAAATGGAAAGAAGTGATCGCCCCCATCACGAAAACCGTTACGATCGGACCGCCGGACAACTGCCGCAAAAAGCCGCAGACAGTCAGAGATTCCGGCGAACCGAACGGTGAAATTCGGAGGAGCGGAGCTGCCGCTAACGTAGGCTCGATTCTTCCGCCGGGTTACCCGACCGCTTCTTACGGGGCCGCTCCCGCCCAGCCGTATCCGCCCGAGAATGCTCCGATCGGCTATCGCGGTCCGGCGGCTCCATACGGGAGCATATCAAGCGCCGGGTACCCTGCTTCCGGATATCCCGCCCCATACTCTTCGTCGTCCTATGCAAATCCCGTTACTGTGGCGAATTCGTATGGTCGGCCCTACGCCCGGTCGGACGCGCAGGCTTATACGACGCAGACGCACAACCAGGCATACAACACGGCGCACAATCAGACGTACGAGCAGCCTTATTCGCGGCAGCCGTATCCGCAGACGCAGTCCGAAACTTACCGGACACCTGCGCCCCGGGTACCAAGCTTTTAATCGCGCGCTGAATAAGACCCGGCAGCTACGGGAACCCGCATGTAAATCTCAAACCGAAGGGTGACCACAGGCAGGCTTTACAGTGGAGAGCGTCCGCCTGTTTTCTTGGTGCGGCAGCGGATGTTAGCGCGGACAGCCCGGCCTCCCGCGATCTTTCAACCCGCGGTGAGTCACTGCATGAAGATGTTCAGCAGCACTCCAAGGAGCATCTGTACCGGTACAGATGCTCCTTTTTGGCGTTGTAGGCGTCTCCGCTCCCTTCTAGAATGGAATTACGCGGCAGGAAATTCATTTCCGGGCAAGCGTAATACGGGTACCCGAGGTGACTCTTTATGTATACATTGACGAGGGAAGAAGTGCGCGCTTATTTAAAAAGAATCGAGATTTCGGAAATCGGGGCGCCCACGCTTCTTTATCTGGTTGAGCTGCACAAAGCTCATGTCAAACATCTTTCCTGGCAGACGCTGGACATTTTCGGCGGAAAACCGGCCCCTATCGGGTTTAAAGAATCGGTGGCGCTCATTCTGAATCAGCGAAGCGGCTACTGCTTCCATTTGAACGGTGCATTCAGCGTTCTTCTGCATTCTCTCGGCTACCGGGTGAATTTGCATCGTGCCGGTGTTCAGCCGATGGGAGCCGAGCCGCGGATCAATTCTTTTCATCTGGGACTGACCGTTGATTTTTCCGATGAAGAAGCGGGGAACGGGACCTGGATCGCCGACGTAGGGCTTGGGGATATGCCTTTCGAGCCGCTGCCTCTAAGCTATGGCCGTTATGTTCAGGAGCCTTACACCTACAAGGTGACGGAGTCGGGCGTTGCGGCTGACGGCTGGCGGCTGGAGCATGATCCCCTCGCTTCTTTTCCGGGTGTCGATTACGCGCCCGACCTGCTGACGGATCTTGAAGAGTTCAAGCCGAACCACGAGTTTTATATCCATTCCGAGGAATCTCCCTGGTTTAATAAATTTCTGATCAGACAACGGAATGCGGCGGACGGCAATGAACTCAGAGGCTGTATCTGGAATAGACGGGATGCAAGCGGACTGAAAAAAACCGAGCTTCGCACGAAATCGCAATGGTTCGAGGTTCTGGCCGATGTATTCGATGAACAGCTTGTCAACTACAGCAAGCCGGAGCGGGAGGAATTGTGGAAAAGAGTCGAGGCGGCCCATTCCGACTGGCAAAAAATAAAGGAGCGGCAAGAAAAAGCGGGAAGCCTGCCGACGGGATGATTCCGGTACAAATCGGTTATAACGAAATGCGGCTTTCCCGGCGTGACATTTTCGCTATAAAATGAGGGAAGAAGACAGTCGGATACAGCAGGCTTCAGCGGAAGGAGCAGATTCGTAATGAGCGGCAGTTTGCTTACGGTTTTAACGTTTTGTTCCGCCCTCGGTTCGGGACTGAACGCGGGCTTGTTTTTCGCCTTCTCGGCGTTCGTTATGACCGCACTCGCCCGGATACCGGCGGAGCAGGGCATTGCGGCGATGCAGTCGATCAACGCCACCATTCTGAATCCCTTGTTCGGCATCGTGTTTATGGGAACGGCTTTGTTAAGCGGCGTGCTGGCGGTCACCTCGTGGCTGAACTGGGGAGAGCCGGGCAGCGGCTGGTTATTGGCAGGCAGCCTGGTTTATGTTGCCGGCTTTGCGGTAACGATGGTGTTCAACGTTCCGCTGAATAACGCGCTCGAAGCCGTGAACCCGGGAAGCGCGGAGGGGGCTGACTTGTGGTCGCGTTATGTCGTCAAATGGACCGCCTGGAATCATGTGCGTACGGCCGCGTGCCTAGCGGCTCTGGCTATGTTCATACAAGCTCTCCGACTGAAGGGATGAGCATGCCGGGACAGGTGGAAGCCGCATTCGAACCGTTGCGATAACGGCCGGATGCGGCTTTTGGCTTTCTATGCCCGGATCGGAAAACGATATTCCGCAAGCGGGGCTTACAAGGGCTTAATCTTCTTGCCCATGGGACAAAATGTTGACCAGCTTGCCCAGCGGATCGCGCACAAAAAAACGCCGCACCCCCCAGGGCTCGTCAACAGGGCCGTACTCCGCAGGAAAACCGGCCTCCTCCATACGTGCAAGCGCTTCTTCCAGATTGTCCACTTCGATGGATAGAGCGGGTGTAGGGGTGCCGGAGCCTCCCTGCGAAGCGATGCTGATCTGGACGTTCATCGTCTCGCGGTTCCCGTACGTTGCGATCCAGCCGTGATCCATAAGCAAATCGAGACCGAGCGCCTCCTGATAAAAGCGTTTGGCCGCCGCAAGTTCCGGCGATTCCAGGTTCGCAATGATTCGTTTAACTTTCATAGTCCGCCTCCGTTTATAAGCCGTTATCGGTTGCCGGTAAACTACTTCGACAAACGCAACCCTTTTCCTTGTCCTTGATAGATTCGGGATCGTTTTCGCGCAGCGGCGGGCGATAAGTACACGAACGTCAAGAAGCAGTTTCAATCGTACTTTTTGCAGTTCGAAAGCGGTGCAAGACTGGAGCTGATGACCAAACCGGCGTGTATCGGGAGAGATGAGGGGCGGGTTTACCTGGGCTATGCCCATATCGCCTTCTCGGTCGGAAGCGAAGACAAGGTCGTGGAGCTGACGGAACGGCTAAGACGTGACGGATATACGGTCGAGGGCGAGCCCCGAGTAACCGGCGACGGCTATTTTGAAAGTGTTGTTCTGGACCCGGAAGGAAACAGCATAGAAATCACGGTGTGAAACCAACGGACCCCTGCGAGTTAAAAAGTACCCGAATGTATGCGAGCGCGGGTTGAAAAATTTTACGGCCCGCCCGAATAAAAAAAGAATACATCCGGACCGGACGCCGGCAGCTATCCGTTGGGGTTTAAAGACACAACACGTGTACGTGCTGTGTCTTTTTATTTCCGTCCAATCATTCGTCGAATGAGAAAAAGTCATCTGCACCACGCACGCCGTTTTCCTGGCGGAAGAGCTTCTGAATGCAGAACGAGGGCTTTTTGCCGCACGGTTGTCGTTCCAATTCGTTTAGAACCTTAAAGTGCGTGGCTACACATTTTGCAAGCAAGTGCCTGATACAACAAGCCCAAAAGACTTCAACCTTCTCATTTGCATGAATGTTATAGAATAAGGTTGTGCGGCTGGAAAGAATGCTGTTAATAAGGAAGAAAAATCAAATACGAACGGAGGACTTACTTGTGAGCAGCGAGATCGTGATCCAGGGAGCCCGGGAAAACAATTTGAGGAACGTGACGCTTCGCATTCCAAAATACAAACTGGTCGTGCTGACAGGACCTTCGGGCTCCGGCAAATCGACGCTGGCCATGGATACGCTCCAGCGCGAGTGCCAGAGGCAGTATATGGAGTCGATGGGCATGACCTCAGACGCTATTGCCAAGCCGAAGGTAGACGCGATTATTGGGTTATCCCCGTCCATCAGCGTAGGGCAGCATGTCACGAACCGCAATCCGAGATCGACCGTCGGTACAATCACGGATATTCACACGTACCTGCGGGTCATCTACGAGAAACTGGGCGAACGGCCCTGCCCGGACTGCGGAAAGCGCTTCGTACCGGGGCCTGACGGGGAAGCGGCCGGACCGGGAGACGGGGAAGACGGGGAGGACATGCGGCCGACCGTGAAATGTCCGCATTGCGGCGCCGGCATGGAACGTCTTACGCGCCGGTATTTCTCCTACAACACGCCGGAAGGCGCCTGCGGGGAATGCGGCGGGCTCGGTCATACGGTTACCCTGAACATGGATGCCGTTTTCGATGAGGAGAAAAGTTTGCGGAACGGCTGTGTAACGGTCTGGTATGACATGATCACGAAATACAACCTGTCGATCCTCAAAGCGGCGGGGGAGCATTACGGCTTCACCTTCGATGCCGATCGGCCTCTTAAAGAGTACGGGGCCGTCCAGCGCGACCTGCTTTACTACGGTGTCGAGAGCGATGCGTTCTCTGCGCATTTTCCGGACGTAAAGCCGCCCAAGTCGGTCGGCGGGGGGAAGTTCGAAGGCGTAGTAACCGGCATCTGGAGACGCTACAAGGAGAAAGGCGGCGAATCGGGCGAGTCGGCGCTGTTCCTTGAAGAGACGTGCGCCGCCTGTCACGGCGCCCGGTTGAAGGAGAGCATCCGGCAGGTTACGGTCGGCGGCGCTTCCATCTCCGATATTTCCGGCTGGGCGCTCCAGGATGCGCTCGGCTGGCTGCAGCGGCTGATGGGAGAGCTGCAGCCCGAGGCCAGGGAGATGGTCGGGTCGCTTCTGCACGATCTGACCGTCCGGACGGAGCGGATCGTGGCTGTCGGCCTGGGCTATCTGTCCCTGAGCCGACAAACGGTATCGCTCTCCGGCGGAGAGGCGCAGCGTCTCCGGCTCGCCTCGATACTCGGCTCGGGGCTGACCGGCGTGCTGTACATCCTCGACGAGCCGACGGCCGGGCTGCATCCGCGGGATACCGAAGGGCTGATCGGCGTGTTGAAGCAGCTGAGGGATCTCGGCAACACGGTACTCGTCATCGAGCACGACGTCGAAATGATGCAGGCCGCGGACCACGTGATCGACATGGGCCCCGGTGCGGGAAGCTTCGGGGGCCGTGTCGTCGGAGAAGGGACGCTCGCGGAGCTTATGGACACCCCGGATTCCGTCACGGGAGCGTTCCTGCGAGAGTCTTCCGGCATGACCGCGTCCCTGTCCCGGCAGAGAAGGCCGGGAAACGGCCGGTTTCTGAACGTTCATGATGCCTATGAGCGGAATCTGAAGCATATCGACGTGTCCTTTCCTCTAGGCTGTCTGACCGCCATCA
Organism: Paenibacillus sp. JNUCC 35; assembly: GCF_058269095.1. Taxonomy (NCBI): domain Bacteria; kingdom Bacillati; phylum Bacillota; class Bacilli; order Caryophanales; family Paenibacillaceae; genus Paenibacillus; species Paenibacillus sp. JNUCC 35. Next base: position 2,591,557 of record NZ_CM177771.1, read on the forward strand.
CCGGCGTCTCGGGTTCAGGAAAGTCGACCCTGCTTTTCGATCTGGTAGCCGCGGGCGGACGCGACGAGCAGCAGCGCCACGGCTGCCGGAGCATCACCGGTTTCGGCGGCATCGGCGGGATCGTGACGGTCGACCAGTCGCCGATCGGCCGGATGAGCCGGTCTAACGTCGCGACCTACACCGACGTATTCACGGCGATGCGGAGTCTGTATGCCGGTTTGCCCGAAGCGAAGCGGGCGGGGCTTACGGCCAAGCATTTCTCGTTCAACACGCCGGGCGGCCGCTGCGAGCACTGTCAGGGACTGGGTGTTGTGCCGATGGACATGTTCTTCCTGCCCGGTCTTGAAGTCCGCTGTCCGGTCTGCCGGGGGAAACGGTTCAAGGAAGAAGTGCTGCGAGTCACCTGCAACGGGTACTCCATTTCGGACCTGCTGAACATGACGGTTCAGGAAAGCCTGCCTCTCTTGCAGGGCAGAATCAAGATGGACGGGCAAATCGCTCTTTTGACCGAAGTGGGATTAGGTTACCTGCACTGGGGGCAGTCGGTCCGGACCCTGTCGGGAGGAGAAGGACAGCGGATCCGGCTTGCCAAGGAGCTGGGCGGCAAAACGAAGCAGCATACGCTGTATCTGCTGGATGAGCCGTCGACGGGCCTGCATCCGCGGGATACCCGGCAGCTGCTTGTGCTGCTGAACAAGCTGGTCGACGCGGGAAACACGGTTATCGTCGTGGAGCATAATCTCGACATGATTCGCGAGTGCGACTGGGTCGTCGATATCGGGCCAGAAGCGGGAGACAAGGGCGGGGAAGTGGTGGCCGCGGGCACACCGGAGACGGTCGCGGCGGTCGCAGCTTCCCATACCGGGCGCTTCTTGAAAAAAGCGCTGGCCGCCGCTTATTAAAAGAAGCCCCTGCTCACGGCCGAAATCTCGGCCGCGAGCAGGGGCTTTTCTCAACTGGTATCTCTGCATACCTTGCAGGAGCCAAGAAGAGTGTCTGGCCGCCGGCGGGTCCCCGTCATCATGCGACTCCTCGCTGCGCGGGGAGCCGCGCGCCGTGTGCTGCCCTCTGAATCGCGCGCGATGAGCCTCTAAGGTACAACTAGCCGTCCGGGCCGAAAAAACGACTATAATCAAATCCGCCTTAACCGTCGGTCTATTTTTCCATTATAATGGATAGTACAGTGAGTCTTCATGGCTCTTACTACATGGATAAGGGGAATCTGAAATGCCGGATACCGGAATTGTTCTGCCTGTAAATCGTTTAACCCACGACCAATTTGCGCAAGTAAAAGAGCTGGAAAAGCGCTGCAACGAATACGATTCCATTACATTAAAACTGAACTGGGATATGCTCGAGAACCGGAAAGCGGAAGAATGCAGCGACTGGCTTTATGTCGAGAACGGAAAAGCAGTCGGTTTTCTGGCGCTGTTTGCTTTTAAAAGCAGCGAAGCGGAAATCAGCGGGATGGTGGACCCGGAGTACCGCCGCCGGGGAATTTTTCGGAAGCTGTTCGAAGCGGCCGCCGAGGAATGCCGGAAGCGCGGAATACCCGAACAACTGCTTATTGTGCAGCGGGGGTCGGAGTCGGGACGCTCTTTCGCCGGATATACCGGAGCCGCTTATGAATTTTCCGAGTATTGGATGGAGCTGCCCTCGGATTATGACCGTGACGTGCTGAGTTCCGTCATTTCCGCCGGTCAAATCGAGCTGCGTCCTGCGGAGCAAGCGGATATGGAAGTAGCGATCCGGCTGGACGTTGCCGGGTTCGGCGTCACGGAATCGGATGCCAGGGAATTCAACGAACAGAAATTGGCCGCGGCCGGAGAAAGCTTCTGGATTGCCGAGCTTGCGGGAACTCCCATCGGGAAAATCAACATTCAACTGTACGACGGCGGGTTTATTTCCGGATTTTGCGTGCTCCCGGAATACCGTGGACAAGGTCACGGCAGAGTGATCCTGGGCAAAGCGATTTCCATAGCGGAGTCGAACCAGCTTCAGGGCAAGCTGGCTCTGGAGGTGGCGGCGGACAATGACCGCGCCCTGGGCTTGTACAAATCGGTGGGCTTCGTCGAGCGCAGCGTAAACGATTATTACCGCGTCACCGTGGGATAATCGTCATGTAAAAAGGACGTCAGGGCGGCTGCCCTGATGTCCTTTTTTCTTGGAGACGCTTGATTATCTGCGAAACGGTAATTTAGAGGCGAAGCCCATATGGGCCGCCTAACCCGGCACAAGAAGGCAGCCATCCGGCGCCGAAGCGGAACCGGAACGGGCGACGACGGCGGGGCGAGCGTCAGCAAGCGGTATATGCGTGAATGGTGTCCGATCGTTAAGGACGCAGCGCTTTCATGACGTCGTCGACGGTTTTCTCGGCCGCGATGATGCCGTTATACAGCCAACTGCTGGTTGAAGCGATCTCATAAACGTGACCGTTTTTAACGGCCGGGATGTTTTTCCAGAGGTCTTCTTCCAGGTTTCCGGCCTGGCCTTTATCGTAATTGACGAGAAAAAGATAATCGGCGTCCAGCTCGGCCAGCTTCTCCAGCGAAACGGGCACCCAATTGGCCTTGGAGTCCGGCAAAGCATTCAGCAGGTTCGGTTTGTTCAAGCCCAAATCCCCATATAAAATCGCTCCGCTGGAAACATTACCGTTGACGACGTAGAAGGTTTTCTTGGTGAGCCACAGAACCGCGACTTTTTTGTCTCCGAGCGCTCTCTGCAAGCTGTCTTTTGACTCTTTTGCTTTCCGGTCGTAGGCATCAAGCGCTTTTTTCGCTTCCTCCTTTTTGTTTAACAATTCGGCCATTTTCGTTACTGTTTTTTTATAATCGTCGGCGTCCTCCTTCGAGAGGACAAAGGTAGGCGCTATTTTCGCATACTGCTCATAAAGACTCTCTTGAGCCGCGGATTCCGGGCGGAGGATGATCAGGTCCGGGTTGAAGCTGAGAACGGTCTCCGGCGGCAGGTTCGAAGGGATGGCGGGAATTCCCTCCAATTGAGGGCGTAAATATTCCTGTACGTTTCCGCCTTTTACCGACCATTGGGCCACGGGTTTGATGCCGAGGGCAAGCAGAGGATCTTCCAGGTAAGAGGCAATGATTTTCTTGGGCTCGGCAGGCAGGTTCACTTGGTGACCCATCCCGTCCGTGACCGTTTGCTGCTGGGGCTGTGCGCTCTCCTTATTGCCGCAGCCTGCCGTTAAGGCGAGTAGAAGCAGGATAAATAAAGCGGGCGTGCCGGACTTTTTGAGATTAAACACGGTAGAATTCCTCCATATATGTAGGTTGTAAGGGTAACCTTTTCCAAACAACAGTATATTGATAATGATTATCATTGTCAATATATGAGGAGACAGCTGCGCTGCGGCTGGGTACAATCATCGGCCGGTTACCTCTGGGTAAAATGCCGTTTCTTCGTCCGTTTTTTATTGTCGTGTCCGTGAATGTAAGATATAATCAATTCCGATGGAATTTATTAGGATAAATTACAAATTGAAATCGGGAAAGAGAATGGGAGGATGAGTGCAAGGATGACGATGCAAACGGAAGAGCAGGAAATCATACCGGTTCTTACATCGGGTAATAATCTGGCCGATTACGAAGAGGCGTACGCCAATTTCGACTGGGCGGATGTGGAGAAGGAATTTACGTGGTCTCGCACGGGAAAAGTAAATATCGCTTACGAGGCGCTCGACCGTCATGTGGAGGAAGGCCGGGGGGACAAAACGGCGCTTATTTACACGGACGCGGCACGGAATGAATCGTATACGTTTGCACAAATGAAAACACTTTCAGACAAATTCGGTCATGCTCTGCGGTCTCTCGGCATCGGCAAAGGAGATCGTATTTTCGTATTTATGCCGCGTTCTCCGGAGCTGTATACGGCTTATATCGGGGCTGTAAAAATCGGAGCGATCGTCGGCCCGCTGTTCGAAGCTTTTATGGAAGCGGCCGTGAAGGACCGGCTTCTGGATTCCGAAGCCGTGGCTATTGTCACGACACCTGCGCTTAAAGACCGCATTCCCGTTTCCGAGCTGCCCGCGCTCAAGCATGTCATTGTGGTCGGCGAGAACAGCGAACCGGGGGACAGGGAAATTTCCTACGATGATCTGATGGCAAAAGCGTCCGATCAGCTGGAAATCGAGTGGGTTGGACTGGAAGACGGCATGCAGCTGCATTACACGTCCGGCTCCACCGGCAAACCGAAAGGGGTTCTGCACGTCCATAACGCGATGATCCAGCATCTTCATACCGCCAAAACGGTCCTGGATCTCCAGCCGGACGATATTTACTGGTGCTGCGCCGATCCCGGCTGGGTAACGGGAACCGTATACGGAATGTGGGCGCCCTGGCTGAACGGGACGACTTCGCTTGTACGCGGCGGCCGCTTCTCGTCGAATGACAGCTACCAGACGATCGAAACCTACAAAGTCACGGTGTGGTACTGGGCTCCGACCGCTTTCCGGCTGCTGATGGCGGCGGGCGACGATCTCCTCAAGCAGTTCGATCTGTCCTCTCTGCGCCACATCCTGTCCGTGGGCGAGCCTCTTAATCCCGAAGTGGTACGCTGGGGGATGAAAGTATTCGGCAAGCGTATTCACGATACGTGGTGGATGACGGAAACCGGCGCGCAGGTCATCTGCAACTATCCGGCGATGCCGATTAAGCCCGGCTCCATGGGCAAGCCGATCCCGGGCGTATACGCGGCCATCGTCGACGATCAGGGCAACGAGCTGCCGCCGAACCGGATGGGCAACCTTGCGGTACGCGCTCCATGGCCTTCGATGATGCGCCTCATCTGGAACAATCCCGCGAAATACGACGAGTACTACCGGCTTAAGCCGTGGTATATTTCCGGCGACTCCGCTTACAAGGACGAGGAAGGATACTTCTGGTTCCAGGGCCGCGTCGACGATGTGATCAACACGTCCGGCGAACGTGTCGGGCCTTTCGAGGTCGAGAGCAAGCTGGTGGAACATCCGGCCGTTGCGGAAGCGGGTGTAATCGGCAAGCCGGATCCGGTGCGCGGCGAAATTATTAAAGCGTTTATCGCGCTGCGGGACGGCTACGAGCCTTCCGAGGAATTGATCAAAGAAATTCAGCAGTTTGTCAAAAAAGGCCTCGCGGCCCACGCGGCTCCCCGTGAAATCGAGTTCCGCGACAAGCTTCCGAAGACGCGCTCCGGCAAAATTATGCGCCGCGTTCTGAAGGCTTGGGAACTGGGGCTGCCTACCGGCGACCTGTCTACACTGGAAGATTAATTCATCCTCTTCGTTTGCTTGCCGTCTCCGAAACTTGCGAAGGAACGACTAAGCCCGGTGCCGTTAGTTAAGCGGACGGTTTTTATGCAGGTCTCTGCACACTGCTGCTTTAAAGCAGCACCCGAATAACCGGCCTCCCGAGAGGCCGGTTATTTTTTTCGGGATTCCGGTGAGCTTGGAAGCATTTTATGGACTTTCAGGACATATGTCCTTTTCTGCACTCCTTCCGCTGGGATTTAATAAGAAAGAAGTTCTAAGCGAAGGAGACGGCCGCAATGAAAGGGATTATTTTTGCATTTTTAGGCGGGGCATGCATTACGCTGCAGGGCGTCGCCAACGCACGCATCAGCCACGATATCGGCACGTGGCAGGCCGCCACGATAACCCAATTGACGGGCTTTCTGATTGCGCTGGTTATCCTGCTTTTTGTGCGGGACGGCAGCCTGCGAAGTTTCAAAGGGATTAAGCCGCTTTATCTGATCGGAGGCGCACTGGGCGCGGTAATCATTTTCAGCGAGGTCACTGCCATTCAGAAAATCGGGGTTACGTTTACGATTGCGGCGCTGCTGATCGCTCAGCTCAGCCTTACATTTCTCGTCGATATCAACGGATGGTTCGGCGTCGCCAAACAAAAAATGAAGCTGCCGCAGTTCATCGGTATCGGGCTAATGATCGCGGGTGTCGTGATCCTGAAACTGTGATAGGATAATGATTCGAGGAAAGGATAAGGAAAAGGAAAAGGCTGGAGGTGGACCGGCAGTGAAAGAAATTCAGGACCGGGAGCAGTTGTCCCGTTATTTGCGGGAACACCGGCTGGAAACGGTTTTTAACGAAGCCTTGAACCCTCATTTGTCTCTGTTCAGCTTCGAGCAGGGAGAGATGATCTGTTCCAGGGGCGAGCCGGCCCGCTATTTGTATGTGCTGGTTAAAGGGAAAATTAAAATTTACACGTCCTCCGCGGAAGGCAAAACGCTGATTCTCTGCTTCAAGACGCCGATTGAAGTGATCGGCGATATAGAATATATACGAGGAAGCGATATCGTGAACACGGTTGAAGCCGTATCGCCGGTTCACATGATCGGAATTCATCACCGCTGGCTCAAAAAGTACGGGAACGATCATGCTCCGCTGCTGAGGTTTTTATTGGAGATTATTACGCAGAAATTTTACATCGACTCGAATTTTTCCAGTTTTAATTTGATGTATCCGGTAGAAGTTCGGCTCGCCAGCTACTTGCTGTCGGTTTTCTGTGAAGAGTCGGATAATCTGGTCCGGGGACAGCTGAGCACGACTCATCTCATGGATGCGGCCAATTTGATCGGAACGAGCTATAGGCATCTGAATAGGGTGATCCAAAAGTTTTGCAGCGAAGGGCTGCTTCAGCGTACGAGAGGGTTTATTACGATTAAAGACCGGGAAGGGTTGAGCGCGCTGGCCGGTCACAATATTTATGAGTGATAGAGTTTAGCGGTCCTCACCATGTACGGGAATAGCGTTATTTGTAGAGAGAAGGGGAGCAAAACCATGATACTGGGATTAATGCTGGCGGTTCTGGCCGGTTCGCTGGTCAGCCTGCAGACGGTTTTCAACAGCAAAGTAAACGAACGGACGGGATCTTGGGCAACGACGACCCTGGTGCTCGGAATGGGATTCCTGGCTTCGTTGATCATCAGTCTGCTTGTGGAAGGAAAGCAAACGTTCGCCCTGCAAAACATGCAGCCGTGGTATTGGGTAAGCGGCATGATCGGCGTCGGTGTCGTTATCTGCCTCGTACAGGGAATGAAGCTTCTGGGCCCGACATATGCCATTTCAATCGTGCTGACGGCACAGCTCAGTTTTGCCCTGCTGTGGGACTCGCTGGGATGGCTGGGACTGGAGAAGGTGCCGTTTACGCTGAACAAACTGATCGGGGTGCTGGTCATCGTCGCCGGCATCGTACTGTTCAAATTCGGCGGCAGGCAAGGAGCCGAGCCGTCCGCGGCCAAAGCGCCGCAGGGATTGCCGGACTGACCGATGTGCGGGAAGTCAAAATGAAAAACTCAGTCTCTCCCCGGAGAGACTGAGTTTTTCTGTTGTTTACGCGGCTGCAAGCTGCCGCCTGACATTCAATTGGCGGGGATGAAGAAAGAAACGGCGGTCCCGAGACCGGGAGAGCTTTCGAGCGTCAATCCCGTGCCGTACATGTGCCGCAGCCGGCGGTCGGTGTTCGCCAGCCCGATTCCCCGGCGCTCTTCTCCGGCGTGGACGCCCTGGAGCTTCTCCAGGATTGCCGGGTCCATCCCCATGCCGTTGTCCGTGACACGGACCTCCGTCCCGTTTTCGCGATTTTTCACTTCGATCCGGATAACGCCTCCCGTCTTTATCTCAAGCACGACGTGGATGAGCGCATTTTCAACCAGCGGCTGAATGGATAGAGGCGGTAGTCTGAGCCCTGGAATGTCATCAATCTCCCAGTGAATGCCGAGCCTGCTTCCGTGGCGGACGGTTTCTACAGCGAGATAGGAGCGGACAAGCTCGAGCTCTCTCTGAAGAGGAATAAGCTGCTCCGAGTTTTGAAAGTCGAAGCTGTTTTGCAAGTAAGCGGAAAATTCCTCCAGAAGTGATCTCATTTTTGCCGGGTCGATCTCGCTGAGGATGGAGATGGAGTTTATCGTGTTGAAGAAAAAATGCGGCTTGATTTGAGCCTGCAGCCATGCGGCTTCCATGCGCAGCCGTTCTTCTACCGACAGTTTGAGGCCGATCAGGGAGCGGACCCGCGCCTTCAGGTCGTAAGCGCCCAGCGGCTTCGTGACATAATCGTTCGCGCCCGCCAGAAAGCCCGCCGTAATATCTTGCGGGCTGCTCCGTGCCGTAAGCAGCAGGACGGGCAGTTCGGCCAGCGTATGCCTGCCGCGGATGATCCGGGTCAGTTCGTAACCGGACATGAGCGGCATCATGACGTCGCTGATGACAAGGTCCCAGCCGTTTCCGTCCAACAGGGACAGAGCTTCTCTGCCGCTTGCTGCCGTTTCGACGCGGTAGCCTTCGGATGCTAGCAGGTTGCGAAGCACCGTCAAGTTGACGGGATCATCGTCGACGACAAGAATACTCGGCAGCTTCTCCGGCCATCCGGGCTGCTCTTGCAGGGCGGTTTGCGAGGCCTGTCCGGTCGGGCTGGCTGCGGTGAGTTCTTCTTCGGGGGCCGCTAAGGGAGCGGGGGACAGGGCGGCGTGCCCGAAGGGACCGTTCTTGTCCGGTCCGGCGGGATAAGCCGGATAGGCAGCCGCCCGGAACGGCTCCGCGAGAGGCAGCGTAAAAGAAAATACACTGCCCTGCCCGGGCACGGAGGAAGCTTCGAGCACACCGCCGTGCAGTTCCACCAGGCTTTTGCAGATGCCCAGACCGAGACCCATCCCTCCACCGGGTGAGGTAATCCCGGAATCGGCCTGCTCGTAGGGCTGAAATAATTGGACCAACTGCTGCCCGTCCATGCCGATTCCCGTGTCTGCAATCCGGATTTCGGCGTGACCGTGCCGGACGCGCGCTTCGATGACAATCGCCCCCTCGTTCGTAAATTTAATAGCGTTGTGGACGAGATTAAACAGGATCTGGGTCAGCCTGTTCTCATCCGCAAGGACGGGCGGAAATGTTTCGGGAATATCCAGCTTCAGTTCCAGGGGCTTGCCGCCGGTCATATAACGCAGCATATCCGCCACGCCGGCCGCGACGGACTGAATTTTCAGCTCCTTCGGCTGCAGGCGGACGCGGTTTTCTTTTAATAACGTGATGTCCAGCAAATCATTGAGCAGCAGAGACATCCGCTGCCCGACCGTCAAGAGCAATTCCATGTTTCTCCTGCTGTCCTCCGTAAGCCTGTCCTGTTCCGTGTGGAGAACCGTCTGAGCCATATTCAAAATTCCGTGCAGCGGATTCCTCAGTTCGTGGGACGTGTTGGCGAGGAAGTCATCCTTCCGTTTGTCTTCCTTTTGCAATCTTTCGGCAAGCTCCGCCGTCCTGGCGGAAGTGCGGAAATAACGTTTAAACCAGTAGGCGGCAAGCGCAAACAAAGCGGCAAGCAGGTCAAGCGGATAAAAATCCGGTTCCGGACCGGTTACCGGCTCTATGGCGGCCCAGAACACGTTGGAGACGACCGCCGTAATCCCGAGCAGCAGAAACATGCCGTCCTCCTTTTCCCTTTTTACCGTTCTCAGCATAAGGACAAGAAAGACGAGATCCGTCAACAGGCCGGATAACGTTAAAAACAAAGAAGAGCGGGAGACCATATAAGCGGGCGCAAACAGAATGAACAGGGTGTACAGGATATAAACAAACTGAAGCATTCTAAAGATCCGTTTGCCGGTCTGTTTGAGAAACCACAGTCTCGCGAGCTGAATCAGGCAAAGGGCGATTCCCGTGTAGGCGACCAATATCGTTCTCGTGGCGGTTTCGTAATCCATATTCAGCCAGACGACCAGAGGCTTGCCGTTGTCCGAAAGCACGGCAACCGCCGCAAAGAGGCCCAGCGCAGCAAATGTGAGGACGGATCTGCGCTGCGCACCGATCCAATAAAGCAGCACCGCATAGGCCGAGTGAATCAGCAGGACGAGGGCGATGGCAAGCTGCGAGCCGATACCGATCCAGACGGTGCTCGTCAGGGCGGTCTTTTCACCGAAACGGACCGAACCCGTAATGCCTCCGGCTTTCATATAGGACGGACTGGCTGCATGAATGATCAGATCCGCTTGGCCGCTGTCCGCCGTAAACGTGACGGTGGAGGGACGGTAGCCCGGGATGAAGCCCTCGCCTGTCTCCGCCGGCCCGCCGATTAGATGGATCGGCTGACCGTTTACGAACACGCCGGAAGCCGAGCGGATATCGGGCAAGCGGATGCTGAATGTCAGCTTCGTATCACGTGGTAGAGACACACGCAGCCGGTAACTGCCGAAGCGGTAGCTGTCTTTCGCTTCCGTGGCAAAGGCCTGCTCCCAGGAACCGGGAACCTGCAAAACCTGCATCCTCGCCGGTGCCGCCGAGCCGCTTTCGAAAGGAATCAGTTGATTGGGATAAAATTCCCATTCGCCGTCAAGCGTTACCAGCGGATTTTCGGCAAAATCCCAGTTCTGCAAATTGAGCGATCCTTTAACGGCCGGAGGATGAGCGGGGATGGAGGTCATTTGGGACCAGATCAGACGCAGTCCGCCGAGCGACAGGAAAAAAAGAAGCACCCCTATAAACACTCTCAATTTTTTGTAGGTTTTCATTTTGTTGCATTTCTACAAACTTCCTTGAAATCCTTTCACATTTCAAAACGCGTTTCCGTACGATCTAATTCTTTTGGCCTGATAAAAATAGGTAGGAAGGCTCTTATATTTCTGATATGGTAGAGAAGAGGGTGGGAAGACCCTTGTTTCTTGGACCAAAGGCGGATCTATCACAACACGATAAAAGTCCGATAAGATACATAAGTCGTTTGAAAGAATAGAGTCTGATTCGGAGGGACTGAGGATGTTAAAAGCGATAATTCTGGAAGACGAGCCCCTTGCCGCTTTGCAGATGAACCGCATGCTGGAAGCAATCCCGGGTGTTGAGGTGGCAGGTTCCTATTCGGACCCGGACGAAGCGATAGCCGAGGCCGAAGGGCTGCAGCCGGATGTAGCGTTCCTCGATATACATCTGCCCGGTAAATCCGGGATACAAGCGGCCGAGCTTCTGCAGGAGGTTTGTCCGGAATTGGACATCGTATTTGTTACGGCCTACGATAAATACGCCGTTCACGCGTTTGATTTGAACGCTGTCGATTATGTGATGAAGCCGCTGCGAAAGGAACGGCTCTTAAAAACCGTCCAGCGTCTTACGGATAAAGCGCAGCTTTTCCGCCGCGCCCGGGCGGACGATTCGTCCCGCTCCATGCGGATTCGTCTGCTGCAGACGATACAATTCGAACGCCGGAACGGTACCGTAGAGAGGCTGAAATGGCGCACGGCCAAAGCGCAGGAGCTCTTCGCCTACTTGATTCATCACCGTGGACAGGCTATCCGTAAAAGCGACCTGCAGGAGATGTTCTGGCCGGATTTGGAGGCCAAGAAAGCGGCCGCACATCTGTATACCACGATCTATCATATCCGGCAGGCGTTAAAACATACGGGAACGGATATCGGAATCCGGAGTATGAACATCAAAGAGGGTTATATGCTGGACGCCGGAGACATCCGGATCGACTCGGAGGAATGGGAGCGGGATCTGAGCCGGCTGGAAGCCATTCATACCGGGAATGCGGCGGAGCATCGCAAGGTGCTGGATCTGTATCCCGGAGACTTTCTGGCGGATTGCGATTATCTCTGGGCGGAGAATGAGCGGCAGCGGCTGCGTATTTTGTGGATCGAACATGCGCGGAAGCTGGGAGAATTTTATGCCGGTCATGGCCAGGTTAATGAAGCGGTCATGATTTACAACCGGATGCAGGAGAAATACCCGCACTTCGAAGGCAGCTATTTCCCGCTGATGAAGCTGTATGCTTCTCTCAGGGACCGCAAGGCCGTAGAAGAACAATTCAATCGGCTGGGCGCGCTGCTCAAAGAAATGGACGTGCTTCCCGAGGGTTCCGTTCAAATGTGGATGGAAGAGTGGAGGGAAGGCGCCGCAAGTGTGCTTTGAACAGGAGGCCGTCCTTTTTTCGGCAAGCCGCTTATCAGGAAACCGGGCTGTGTATACAGGCCGGTTTTTTTATGCCGCCCCGTTGTTTAGATTTTGTCGAGATGGACGCGCTACAATACAAAGTGTGCCTTTTTGCGGCATAAACGGATCGGGAGAAAGGAGAGAAACAGGAGAGATCAGACCCTGATGATGCCGGACGGCAAAAAAAATCACCGTTGAAGTCTCTGTCCACTTTGTATTCACTTGTCCGAAGAGATGAGGAGCCGGACGTCTTCAGCGTCTCGGAGTCTTCTTCCTGCACGGTGCAGGTGATCGATGCTCTTGCAAGTTAACTACAAACATAAGGTGATATTGACTTCAGCAAATAAATGAGGGAATGGAGGCGTGAAACGTTCATGCTGAAGCAAAAAATTAGCGCTGCACTTGTTGCGCTGCTGGTCTTCGTCCAGGTTTTTAACGGATTCGGCCAGTGGAGCGCGGCGAATGCGGCCGGTATTACCGCATCTATTTTGGACAGCGTAACCTTGGCCGTGTACGACAAGGCCGGTAACGTCGTGACTGACAATGTTTACGAGCAGGGCTCCAAAGTGCAGGTGGATTATCATTGGTCTCTGCCTAACGGGCACGGTTACAAGGACGGAGATACGTTCCGTTTCACCCTGCCTGCGGAGTTTCTTCTTTTCAACAACATAAGCGGACCTCTTCTCATTGAATCCGATGATGTGGGTTCGTTTACGGTCAACAAGGATACCCGTCAAGTAGTGATGGCTTTCAACCCCTACATAGAGACACATGATGACGTACGCGGGATTTTAACGATCCAAACCCAGTTTGACAGACAGAAGATAACCGGCTCGACCCTTCAGAAAATTAAAATTCCGATTAAAGGCGGAGAGCAGGTCATTTCACTCCAGTTTAAACCTAACGTTGCCTCGACAATCGGAAAAAGCGGTGTTCCCCAGGGATACAATGCTAAAAATATCGATTGGACCGTGGACGTTAACAAAGAATTAAAATCCGTCGAAAATGCGGTGATGACAGATCCGCTTCCGGCGGGACTTTCCGTTCCGGTAACGGCAGCTGTTTATGCGCTGGATGTAAATCTGGACGGTACGGTCGTTCAGGGGGCGCTTGTCGATCCCGGCAAGTATACCTTGGACACATCGGGCGGAACGGTAAAGGTGAGTTTTGCCGATAGTCCGATTACGACCGCGTACCGCGTTCAGTTTACTACGCCCGTAACGGACGGCTCGCCGGCGACATTTAACAACACGGCCACGTTTAAGGGCAGCAACCAGAGCTCGGTCAGCGCGAGCGCGACCGTAACCGTACAGCGCGGAAGCGCGCTCAGCAAGAGCTCCGTAAGCTACGATGCAGCCACGCAAACCATCGACTGGGCCATCAAGTACAATTACAACGAAAGAGCGATATCCCAGACGAACGCCGTTCTGACCGATTTGTTCGACAATGCTCACGAACTGGTAGCGAACTCGGTCAAAGTGTACCCGGTTGCGTTGGATAACGCCGGCAACGAAACGGTCGGAGGCGAAATACCGGCCGGCGATTATACGGTGACACCCGCCTCCGCTGCCGGTAAGAACGGATTTAAGCTGCAATTCAATCAGCCGGTTAACACTGCTTATAAAGTGACCTATCAGACCAAGGCGGCCGACCGCGTGATCGCCGACGGAACCATTGCCAACAAAGTGACGTCGGGAAGCGGAGACAGTGCGACCGGAAGCCGTACGATCAAGCAGGTCGTGCTGGTTAAGAGCATGGATGCCGCTAACTATCAGGACAAAACGGCTTCTTGGACATTAACGGTAAACGGCGACAATCAGCCCATGACCGAAGTCGTCATTACGGATGCGTTCCCGAATAAAGGAATGAAGATTGTACCGGGCACGTTTAAAGTCAAGCAGGGAAGCACGGTTTTGAACAGCCCTGGCGACTATACGCTGGACGGTACGGTAACGGAAGATTCCGGATTCAAGCTGACCTTCGCGGGTCCTCTGTCGGAGACCGTCACGATCAGTTATAAGACAGAGTACAATTTCGATTGGATAACGCCTCCGGGCAGCACGAAGAACTTTGTGAACAATGCGGACATCACGTGGAAGGACAGCGCATCCGCAGCGCAAACAAAGTCCGTATCGGCTACTTTCACCCCGCGCAGCGAGGCTAAAAACAACGGATTCAAAAACGGTTCGTACAATGCCTCGACGAAACAGCTAAGCTGGACGATCGGCGTCAACTACAACGGGAAGCCTCTCACAAGCCCGAGCGTCGAAGACCTCCTGGAATCGAAGCAGTCCCTGGTCTCCGGCTCGCTTGCTCTGTATACGATGAATATTGCAGCGAACGGAAATCCTTCCTTGGGCACGATCATCGACAGCTCCGAGTACAGTTATTCGGTTGACAGTGCGAATAAGCTGGTGGTGACGCTTCTTAAGCCATCCTCCGCTCCGTTCTATATTGTTTATAAAACGAGTTTGGACGGGGAGCTTATCGACACCACGGTTAACAACACGGCGGAATTGTTCGACGCTGCCGCTCCCGTATCGGAGAAATTGACCGCCAAGGTGACGATTCCGAAAGGCGGCGAGTACGTCAACAAAACCGGTTCCCAAAGCGGAGACAAAATCAACTGGACCATTCATATCAACCGGGGACAATCTACGGTAGCGGATGCCAAAATCGTGGATACGCCTACAGAGAACCAACTGCTCATGCCGGAATCGTTCCGATTGTACACGACGACTGTAGCCGCTAACGGAGACGTTGTCAAAAGCACCGAGGCTGCCAAAGGGAATGATTACAAGCTTGTGATATTGACGGACGACGATGGCAAGCAGACGTTCGAGCTAAGCTTCCTGCATGAAATTACAGCGCCTTACGTTCTGGACTATCAGTCTTTAATCGTTGCGAACGATCAGGATACGGTTTCCAACAAAGTCAGCTTTAGCGGAAATAACGTAAGCGTGGTATCGAAAGAAACCACCGACAGCATCATCGTTGGAGTATCCAGCGGTTCCGGCACAGGCAGCGGGATCAGAGGTTCGCTTACCGTCAAAAAAACGGATGCGGCCGACTCTTCGCACTTGCTTCAGGGTGCCGTGTTCGAACTGTACCGCAAATCCGGAAGCTCGCGTTCCCTGATTGATAGCGGAACAACGGATTCGACAGGCACATTGATCTTTAAAAAGCTGCTGGCCGGCGATTATATCATCAAAGAAAAAGCGGCGCCGTCCGGTTATGTGCTTGACAATACCGACCGTCCCGTTACGATTAATTCCACAGCCGGCTTCACGCTGAACGTGACAAACGCCAAGGTGTCCGTACCGACACCGACGCCGACACCGACACCGCCGGTGACACCAACACCGACACCGCCGGTGACACCGACACCAACACCGACACCGCCGGTGACACCGACACCAACACCGACACCGCCGGTGACACCAACACCGACACCGACGGTAACGCCAACACCGACACCGACACCGTCGTCGTCACCGTCCGATAATTCGTCGTCGGAGACACCAACACCGACGCCGACACCATCGGTGACGCCAACGCCGACACCGTCGGTGACACCGACGCCGACACCGTCGGTAACGCCGACGCCAACACCGATACCGTCGGTGACGCCAACACCGACACCGCCGGAGACACCGGAACCGACACCGTCGGAGAAGCCAACTCCGGAGCCAACGTCCTCTCCGGCCGCAGGTAAAGTCACAACGGACAAAGATACGCCTACCGGAGGAAAAGTCGATGTACCGGAAGGGCAGAAGCCGTTGATCGGCAAGCAGCCGGAACACGGCAAAGTGACGATTGACGAAAACGGCCGTTGGACGTATACGCCTGATCCGGGCTATACAGGTAAGGATCGCTTTACCGTAGCAGCCAAGGACAGCCAAGGCAACGAAACGATCCTTGCGCTTCTGGATGTCATGGTGCAGACAAAGCCGGTTCCCGGTCAAGGAAACCCGCCGGCCGCCGTACTTCCTCAAACGGGTGAAACCGGGCGCTGGAGTGTACAAGCCGCAGGTATCGCATTAATTGTGATCGGAATTCTTTGGAGAAGAAAACTAGCCCTAAAAAAATAGAAGGCGACTATTGAAGGATGGACACCCTTTAAGTAGACTTTGTTTAGAGACTAAACGGGTTTGCTTAAAGGGTTTTTCTACGGGAAAAGAAGCGGGACTAAAATTGAAATTAAAGCGGGGCGTTCAGATGACAAAACGGATACTCCCTCTGCTGTGCGTGATCCTGGGCATCGCTGTTTTTCTGTATCCGACTCTGCAGGACCGATACGAAAATAGACAGCAGAGCAGGCTGCTGGAGCAGTGGCAGACCAATTTGAGGATTATCGACCAATCGGAGCCGGAGAACGAAACAGACGCTTCTTCTGCCGGACAAGCTACGAACGCAGGGGAAGACCCGAGTTCACTTGCGACGGGCGGTAAACACGTGGAGGGGGTCCTGGTGATCGACAAAATCCAGTTGAAGCTCCCCGTTCTGACAGACGCCACTGCAGAAAACTTGAAGATTTCTCTCGCAAGCATCTCCAATACGGGGAAGCCGGGGCAAATCGGAAACTATGCCATTGCCGGTCACCGAAACTTCGCTTACGGAAAAAACTTTAACCGGCTGGATGAAGTGGCCGTCGGCGATACGATCGAAGTGGACACGTCCTCCGATAAGTTCATTTACGAAGTCAAAGAGAAGCGGTACGTACTGCCGCAACAGGTGGAGGTACTTCAAGGCAACGGCAAGGATAGCGAAATTACACTCATCACTTGCCACCCGATGAAAAATCCGACCCACCGGATTATCGTCAAGGGGACGCTGATCAAATCCGCGGCCGTGTAGACACCTTTACGCACAAGGGGCGGGATACCGCGGTATTCATCCCAAATAAACGCTTCCGGGGTCATTTTGCGAGCTTCACCGGCTGGATCGGAACCCGGAATTTTGCTGGCCAAAAGCCACTGAACCGAGCGGCTTTCTCAACTTTGTCCGCCGGTCTTGCCAAAACAGACCGGTCCCGATCATCTGAAATGAGTAAGGAGATCCGCGCTTTACCCAATCCGGGCACAAAAAAGAACCCGTCAGCCTCTGCGCTGACGGGTTCTTTTATTTTTTCAGCAATAAATAGATGAAGTAAGGAGCGCCGATCAAGGCGACCATAATCCCCGCCGCGATGCCGTCGGGTTCGATAATATTGCGGCCGATCGTATCGGCAACGAGAAGCATCCAGCCGCCGAGCAGGATGGCGAGCGGGATAAACATCTGATTTCTCGGGCCTACGAGCGATTTCGCGATATGCGGCGCCATAAGACCGATAAAGGAGATCCCGCCTGTTACGGAAACGACGGAGGCCGCCAGTGCGATGGCAGCAAGCAGCAAGACGGCCCGCTCCTTTTCGACCGCGACGCCGACGCCGACCGCGACGCTTTCGCTCATGCCGAGCAAGTTCAGGCGGTTGGCTTTGTACAGGACGAACGGGATGAGGAGAACCAGCCAAGGGAGAATGGCGCCGATAAACGGCCAATCCGCTCCCCAGATGCTTCCGGCCAGCCATTTCGCGATGAAATCGACCTTGACCCGTTCCGCGGACGAGATGATCACAATCATGACGCCGGACAGCGCCATGGAGAATCCTACGCCGATCAGTACGAGCCTTACGGGCTGCAGGCCGGTTTTTCGGCTGTACGACAGCAGGTAGATCAGGCAGGCGGTAATCAGAGCGCCCAGGAAAGCGACGACAGGCAGCAGATAGACGAAAGATCCGGGATCGATCGGAACGAATAAAAAGAAAAGGGCAATGGCGACGCCGGCGCCGGAATTAATCCCGATAATACCGGGATCGGCCAGGTCGTTGCGGGTAATGCCCTGGAGAACCGCTCCGGACAGGGCAAGTCCCATTCCCGCCAGAAGGGTGATGATAATCCGCGGCAGCCGTATGGAGAACAAGACAAAATTTTCTTTAAAAGTGCCTTGCCCAAGCAGGGTGGGAAGCAGCCGGTCGTACGACAGGGAAGAATACCCGAGGCCCATGCCGGCCAGAATGGTTAACGCAATAAGCACGATAGCGCCCGCGACCAGAAGCCGCTGTTTTCTGATTAGAGAAGGATGGATCATGACAGAGCTCTCCCTCCTTTGCGTTCAATGAGCAGGAAGAAAGGCAGACCCAGCATAGCTACGATCGCGGCCGCAGGCGTTTCGTAAGGGGCATGGATGGTCCGCGCGAGCGTGTCGGCGAAGAGCATGAAAGACGCGCCGCATACGGCCGACATGGGTAAGATGAGCCGATAATCGGTTCCGACGATGGCACGGACGATATGGGGGACCAGCAGGCCGATAAACGCCATATTTCCGACAAGAGCGACGGAAGCGCCGGCGAGCAGAACGACGACCACAAAAAGGATCGCTTTCACCCGGAGCGTCTTCTGGCCCAGCCCTACGGCAACCTCTTCGCTCAAGCTGAGAATGGTGAGCTGCTTCGAGAGAACAAGTGCGATAAGTATCCCTGCCGCGATAAAAGGGGCGATAGCCTGAAGCTGGCCCCAGGTCGTACCGACCAGGCCGCCTGCGGTCCACATCGACACATCCTTCGAGATTTTGAAAACAAGCCCGATTCCTTCGGAAACGGCGTACAGGAAAGCGGACACGGAGGCGCCCGCCAGTACGATTCTGAGCGGAGAGAATCCGCCTTTTTTGAGCGTCCCGATGCCGAAAACGAGTCCGGCTCCGATAACGGCTCCGGCGAAGCAAGCCGCCATGATGCCGAAGTAGCCCACCGCCGGGACGAACGCGATCGTGAAGGCGAGCGCGGCGTTCGCGCCGGCGGTTAAGCCGAGCAGGCCGGGATCGGCCAGTGGGTTGCGGGTCATGCCCTGCATGACAGCTCCGGATACGGCCAGCGCCGCTCCAACGAAAATGGCGGCAACCTCGCGGGGGAGCCGAATTTCCCGGAGCAGGGTGATCTGCCCGTTCGTGGAGGAAGAGGTGAGAGCAAGCCAGACATCCTTCACGGTGACATCGGCCGCGCCGAAAAGCATAGCCGCCATAAACAGGCCGGCAAATACGAAGATACCTGCTGCAAGCTTGAATGAAAAAGGTAGAATACGCGGGTTTTGTTTGTTCATCCGTCTCATCTTTTCTGTACTGGAATGGAAGAAGGAATTCTTTCGAGAAAGAATCCCTTCAGGATGGCGCTGCTTATTTGCCGAGATTCTTGATAAAGAAATCGAGCTGATAATCGAGAGTAAGCGGATCGTTGAAGTAAAACTCTTTGGCGTTTGCTTCGAACACATGCCCGTTTTTAACCGCCGGGATGTTTTTGTACGTTTCCGTCTGCTGGAACGCATGATCGGCATCCGGATTTTTACTGAAGATGACATAATCGCCGGCATACTGCGGCAGTACTTCGGCAGACAGGGCGTAGTAGCCGTCTTTGAGCGCCATTTCCCTCACTTTATCGGGCATTTTCAGCTTCATTTCCTGATAAAGGATTTCCGTGCCGCGTCCCCAGTTATCGCCGAAGACGTACAGCTGTTTCTCGAAGCTTTCAATGACGGAAATCGTTTTATCCGCTCCGATTTTGGCTTTAATATCGTCACCGGCCTTGGCCGCCCGTTTTTTGAAATCGTCGACCCAAGCTTTGGCCTCTTTTTCTTTATTGAGCAGTTTGCCGATCTCCAGATGCTGCGTGAGATAATCGACTTTTCCGTATGTAAAGGTAACGGTAGGGGCGATCTGCTTGAGCTTGTCGGCGTTTTTGACAGTAGAGAGGCCGATGATCAGATCCGGCTTCAGCTCGATGATTTTCTCCAGACTTTCGTCGGAAACTTCTTGAACGTCCTTTAATTTGTCGAAACGGGGATTCTTTTTGGACCACGAATCCACGCCCGCCAGGTTTACGTTGAGAGCCATCACGTTACCGGTGAAGGACGAAAGCACGATAACACGCTGGGGGTTTGCGGGAACTTCAACCGGACCGCTTTCGGACTGGTAGGTGATGGTCGCAGGTTGTTTGTTGTCCGAAGCGCCTTCTTTATCGGCGGTGGTTTCCCGCTTGGCGCCGCAGGCGGATAGAGCGAGAACCAGAACGAGCAGGATGGGTAGCAGAAGTTTTTTCATGATGTCAATCTCCCTTTATTAAATTATACGTGCAGCACATCGGCTTGTTCGTACGCGGATCGCGGCCGATCTCCGCGTCGATCTGAAACACTTGCTTCAGAACTTCATGGCTTATTACTTCTTCGCAATTCCCGGCCTTTACGACTTCGCCGTCTTTAAGGGCGATGATATAGTCGGCGAACCGGGCGGCTTGGTTGAGGTCGTGAAGGACCATGACAATGGTGCGCCCCTGCTCCAGGTTCAGCTTTTGCAGAAGCTCAAGAACTTCCAGCTGATGCGCCATATCGAGGTACGTGGTGGGCTCGTCAAGGAAAATAATGTCCGTCTCCTGAGCCAGCGCCATGGCGATCCAGACGCGCTGCCGCTGTCCTCCCGACAGGGCGTCGACGGGGCGGTACTTGAATTCATTCGTGCCCGTGACCTCCAGCGCCCAATCGATGACCTCGTAATCCTTCTTCGATAACCGGCCGAAGCCCGTCTGATACGGAAACCGGCCGTAGGATACGAGTTCGCCGACCGTGAGCCCGTTTGCGCTTTCCGGAGACTGGGGGAGGATGGCCATTTTTCGGGCCAGAACTTTAGTGTTTTCCTTGGAAATCAGTTCGCCGTCCAGAAGGATAGAGCCCGACTGATGGGAAATAATCCGGGTCGCGGCTTTCAGCAGCGTCGATTTGCCGCAGCCGTTGGCGCCGATAATCGTCGTGATTTTTTTGTCGGGAAACGATACGCTTAAATTTTTAACGATTAAACGTTCCCCATACCCAATATTCAGTTCATCTGTATATAGGCGAACCATGATGCAACCCCCAGTAGCTGTGTAAAAATAAATACTGTTTTATTGATAATGATTATCATCATCAGCACATAACATACTTTAAAGGGGGGGGAACCATTTGTCAACCCGCATTTTGACTTGTAAAATTCAAGAAAAGGTCGTATATTTTATTGAGAATGATAATCAATCACAACTCTAAGGCAAGGAGTGAGGGAACATGAACGAGAAAGAACTATTCGATGTAACCGTCATTGGAGGGGGGCCGGCGGGTCTCTACTCCGCTTTCTATAGTGGGTTAAGGGAACTCAAAACGAAGATCATCGAGTTTCAGCCGCATTTGGGCGGGAAAATTCATGTGTACCCGGAGAAGATGATCTGGGATGTCGGGGGACATACGCCTCTTACCGGGGCCCAGCTCATTGAAAAGCTGGTGGAACAGGGATTGACGTTCCGTCCCGAAGTGGTGCTGAATGAGAAGGTGGAGTCGATTAACCGTGACGACGAAGGAAACTTTGTTTTACATACCGCTTCCGGGCAAACGCATTATTCCAAAACGGTGATCGTGGCTGTCGGCGGAGGAATCTTGAAGCCGCAACGGCTGCAAATCGAGGGAGCGGAGCGGTATGAGGTTTCGAACTTGAACTACACGGTGAAATCGCTGCAGCGCTTCAAGGACAAGACGGTGATCATTTCCGGGGGCGGAAATTCGGCGGTCGACTGGGCGAACGAGCTGGAATCCGTAGCGAAGCAGGTGTATCTGACCCACCGTAAAGATGCGCTAACCGGGCATGAAGCGCAGGTTAAGCAGCTGATGGAAGGCTCCGCCGTCTGCTTCCTGAATTCGTCGATCACGAGGCTGATCGCCGCTTCCAGTCACGACATTATCGAGTATGTCGAACTGACGAATCACCTGACGGGTGAGCTTACACATGTGCCGGTCGATGAAGTGATCATCAATCACGGCTATGAACGGGACAGCACTCTGCTCAAAAGCAGCGGGCTGGATATTGAGCTTGCGGACGATTTCTACATTGCGGGCAATGCTTCGAGCGTCTCGACCGTGGAAGGGCTTTATGCGGCCGGGGATATTTTGAAGCATGACGGCAAGCTGCATTTAATCGCCGGCGCTTTCCAGGACGCGGCGAATGCGGTCAACCAGGCGAAGCAGTATATCCAGCCCGGCTCGGATAAAACCGGCATGGTTTCTTCCCACAACGAAATCTTCAAGAAGCGGAACCGCGAGCTTGTGAAGCAGATGATGGGGTAGAAGCGATACGCTCCGGTACGGGATGCAAGACCAAAAAGGTTCGTGTACCGCCTTGTTCTCCAGGCAGGTTCAGGAACCTTTTTACTCGTGCGGGGACAGGTTTCGCCGGGCGGGCGATTCTATGGGGAGAGGGGAATCTCAGACACGCCGGCATGCTTTTGCGCACAGGAGCGAACCGAGACTTCCCCGAGACTAGTCTTCCACGATTTTTAAACGGACTGCCGGGTAATTCTCGACATTCCGTAAAAGTCCGGGTACATAAGCTTAAACCCGAACGATTGGTACAACCGGATTCCCGGCGTATCCGAGATGACAATCACCTGGGAACTTTCGGACGTATTCTCCTCCAGGTAACGGACAATTTCTTTCATAAGCGTATCTTCGATACCTGTACCTTGATCCCGGCAAGAAGGATGCGCCAGTACATCCACCACTTGAAAATAGCAGGCTCCATCCCCGACGATTCTTCCCATTCCCAAGAGCCGGGAATTCTCGTCACGCACAACAACCGTGAAAATGGAGCCGTTCAAACCGGCCTCGGCTAAGGTTTCTTCCAAGGGAGCTAACCCAGCGAGTCTCCTCAGCTCGGCATACTCCACAGGGCCGGGCCGCTCATGCTTCACGTACATATCCACCTCTCCTTTCTTCCTATATCCTCACTATACAACATGGATGCAAGTGATAAGGAAGCGGTGATATCGTGGGGATTTTAGGGAGTCGGCGTACATAAAGATTATCCTAACACTTTAATCTTTTAGTTTAGAAATTCAGGTTTCTTCCCGTAAAATCAAAAAAGAACCGCGCAAAGCGGTTCTTTTTAGGAAGGCAAGCGGTGTACAAGCCGCTTCGCACACGGATGGCGCTGCCGTCCGGTCATGAAGCCTTCGTTATTTGCCGGCTTTTAACGATGTGCCCAGCGGATTGCTCGAATTGATCACATAATCCCCTTGGCCGCCGAGCGGGAAGTCCGGAGAAATATTGCTCGGGAAAGTTGTGTAGCTGCCGCCGGATTGCGACTGCACGAGCACGTTGCTGAAAGAAGCGTTCGTGTAGCTGTTTTTGTCCTGGTTATCCTGCGTGGAATGAACCATTTTTACCGTTGTTGCCGCTTTAAGCTTACCCGCATTCGCGACCGGAAGGTTTGTGTAGGCCGCAACGCCGTTCACGTAAAGAGTGGCCGTGTCGTTCAAGTTATTGACCAGCTTCAGGGAGATTGTATCCCCGGGGTTGGGCTGGACAGTCAGCGGCGCCGTTTTGTTCGAGGCACTTCCTTCGCCGCCACCGCAGTTCAGGAATTTGTTCCAGCCCGTGGAAGGCTTAAATGAAATGCCGCCTTCGCATACGACATCCAGCCCGAGGTAGAACGCGATGTAACTGCCGTCATTCGATACATTCCAAGCACTCGGGATCGTCAGCGTCCCCTGGATCGCCGTATGCTTGGTAGTCGTGATCAGACGCGCGGCGCCTTGTCCGGTGACGGCAAAAGCAGACGAGGCAAAGAACAGGAACGTAAAGAGGGAGAGCAGTGAAATACCGATTTTTTTCATCAAATGACCTTCTTTCGTTAATTTTTTTGGAGCGTTAGTTGTAATCGGCCAAGCGCTGACTCTATTACAACTAAATACTAGTACACCCATATACTAGTATCTTTTTGAGGATTCCAATAGATGATTCTAATTACTATATCTGGTAGATTGATGACTGTATGGTATAATTCTTTATTAATTTTATTTGAAAAGAAGATATTGTTCGAAAATGCTCAGCCATTTTGTTTTTACATCTCCGGCTGATACACTAACAGAAGAACAACCAATCAGATGGCTGCCATCGAAATGATATGAAATTGTGAGTAACCAGGAGGAGATTATCATGCTGGCGAGTCTTGAGAAAGCCCCGGACGGATACGTCGCACGTTTTGACCGTCGTTTCAGGCATTCCGCTGAGGCGGTTTGGTCCATGCTTACGGAGAATGACAAGCTGGCTCTGTGGTTTTCCGAGCTGGAGGCAGGGGAGCTGCGTGAAGGCGGATTTATCCGATTCAACATGCCGGACGGCAGCTTCGAAAAACTGGACATCCTGGAGCTGCACCCTCCTTCCATACTCGAATATACGTGGGGAGAGGACCGGGTCCGCTTTGAACTAAACCCCGAATCTGGAGGATGCCGATTGGTTTTGATCGAAAAGCTACAAGCCATAACCGCGCATACTCCGAAAGATCTCGCAGGCTGGCACGTATGCCTGGAGGTGGTCCGGCTCCTGCTGGACGGAGAGGAAATGCCTTCCCGGAAGAAGGAATGGGAAGCATGGTACGAGAAATACACCCGTCACGTGGATACGTTTCTTGCCGAAGAGGGCAGGCAGGGGAACTGAGACGATATAGGAGGGAATGCGGGACGGACCGGTAAGGACGGTATTAGAAGTGCGGCAAAAAAAGCATGAGTCCGGAGGCAAGTTCCGGACTTCCGCAAACCAAAAACCCGGCAGCAGATCGTTGAGATCCGCTGCCGGGTTTTTTCGGTGAAACCACTACTTGGACGAGACCGACTTATACCAGTCGTTGACTTCTTTCGTAATTTGCTCGCCGCCGTTTGCTTTCCAGTTGGCGACAAATTCGTCAAAAGCCGTGATGGGCAGTTTGCCGTAAATAATTTTGTTGAACGTTTCCATTTCCGATTGACGGAGAAGGTTCCACTTGGACACCATCGTCGGCGTAGCCGCACCTGTAAAATAGTTCTGCTTGCGGATGTCCCGCTGAGACATGACGACTTTGGCCGCCGCCCAGTTTTCCGGTTTGCGGAATTCGGCCATCTGCTTCTCGTAAGAGGTCTCCGGTGTTTTACCGTCGGCGAGCTTCACGAGCGTTTTCATATACAGATCCGGAATTCGTGCAGGACCGGTCAAGAACGGGAACTCATTCGAGAAATCTTTGATTTTCTCTTTGTCGCTGGTCGGTTTCCCGTCGATGAGATCCCAGTCGTAGCCTTTTGCAAAGCCGTATTCATAGTTGCTTCCGGCTGCCGGGTTAGCCAGGTTGTCGAGCAGGTAGTTGTAATACAGGAAGATCGCTTCCGGATGTTTGGCGTCTTTGTTGATCATGATACTGGCGTTAACGCCGGAATTTTGCCATTTCGTCCCGATTTGGCCGTTAGGTCCGGCAGGTATCGGATAGGCTTTATATTTCGCGCCCTTTACGTTTTTGAGCAGATCCGGTGCGGGCCAGTCCGGTACCCAGTTGGCTCCGGGCAGAATGCCCGCGGTCCCCTTGGTCCAGCTTTCCGCCGATTTGGCTTCGTCCCACAAAGCGGAATCCGTATGGATGTAGCCTTTGTCCATCCATTCTTTCAGCTTGGCGAGGGCTTCTTTGGCACCGGGGTTGGTGGAGCCGTATTCAAGGCTGCCGGAAGCGTCCTTGTTCCACTGCTCCTGGATCGTCCCGTAAGCGCCGAACAGCCAGTCAAGCGAACCCATCCAGGTGTTCGTATTGTTTTTCAGCGATATCGCAAGCGGAAAAACGTCTTTCGGAGCGAGACCGTCCGGGTTTTGGTTTTTGAATTTGTCCATGATAGTTTCCAGATCGGCAATCGTCTTAGGCGCCTGAAGGTTCAGCTTTTCCATCCAGTCTTCGCGCAGCCACAGCAGGGTGTCGTCATTGTCGGTATACTCGAGAATCGGCATGTTGTATTTCTTGCCGTCTCTCGTGAACGGATACCATAATTCCGGATGCGCTGCGGAATGATCTTTTAAAATTTTGTTGGCGTACTTGTCGAAAAGCTCGTCAATCGGCATGAACTGGCCGGAATCGATGAGCTGATTGGTCAGGACCGGATTGGTCGGCACGGATACGAAGTCGGGCAGTTTTTCACCCGAAGCGATCGCAAGCTGCAGCTTTTGCTTATATTGGTCATCATTGGCCGGATACCAGGTATCCTTATGTTTAATGCCTAACGTTTCCAGCATCCAGCGGTCGTGGACGTTGTTCTCCTTGGTGTCGCCCTGAACGTACTTTTTGGGCATCAGCACCGAGCTGATTTCAATCGGCGGATCATATTTTCCTTTGGAGAAGGCGGCTTCGGCTCCGGAGGAAGCAGGACTGCCTTTCGATGTGCCATTGGATGCCCCGCTGCAGGCCGTAAGCGTGACAAGTCCCGCCGTGATGAGAATCGATCCCAATTTCCTGAACTTGACCATTCTTCATTTCCCCCTACTTGTATGATGCTTACATGTGTTACTGTATCAACTTTCCGGGGAAAGCATCTATATGAGTTTGTTAGTTTCGATAGGAATCTGTCATGGTAATAAAGCCCCGTCCCGGTATTCCTGAGGCGTAACCCCGAAATGGCGCTTGAACACTTTGATAAAATAGGCCGGGTCCATGTAGCCGATTTCCATGCTGATTTCATACACTTTCTTGCCGGTGGCTTTGAGCAGATGGCAGGCGCGTTCCATGCGAAGCCGGGAGATATAATCGCTGATGCCTTCGCCTGTCTCGATCTTGTATATTTTGGACAAATGGGTCGGATGCAAATTGATATGGTCCGCCAAAGCCCGCAGGGAGACGTCTTCGTGCAAATGTTTGTCCGCATACTCCTGTATCTTCTTCACGTATTGGGAGCGGCTGTCCTTGACGCTGCTGGAGCTGACTTCTTTGAGCTTGTTAAGCACGCTCAGCGACCATTTTCCGAGTTTTTTGATGGTGACAAAAGCCTCTCCGCTTTGCAGCGCTTCCATATCGTCTGTCCCGAGCAGCTTCGTAAGCGTATAGCCGCTGCGGTGGGCGAGATTGCTGAAGGAAGCGGTGATGAGGAATCCGGCTTCCATGCAGTGCTCCCAGGATTCCGGCCATTTCTCCTCCAGCTCCGTACAAACGGCCGCCAGCTTGGCTTCCGCCGCATCCCAGTGACCGGCCTCCAGCAGGTTAATGAGGGAGGGGGGGGCGTACAGCGCGCTCAGCGGCCCCTGCGCCGGCGTGTGGTCGACTTCGTTGACGCGTACAACGAAATCCCGTTCGTCGCCGACGATTTCCCGGAAATAGGAGGAAGCCTGCCGGAAACGGTCGGGCAGCTGCTCCGGAAAGGCGAACCATTCCGTGATGACGATGGAGAGGGAGCCTTTCAGGAACTGCTTCACTTTGTGCTGGAGCTGCTGGGAAAGCTTCTCCAGGAGGGTTTCTTGTCCGGCGCCGCCGGCGGATTCTTTGAGCTGCAGGAGAAACACAAGATAGCCGTGCTCCTCCTTGACGCCCCACACTTCCATGAATTCGCCCATGATCTCCTCGGCCATATTCATGATTGCATATTCGATCAAGGGCTGTCCGTTGTTCTTGTACCGGCCGAATTCTTCTTCGAGCCTGACGAGCATTAACGCGCTGTTCTCGAAATCGAACGGCAGCCCGTAGTCGCTGAGCTTCCGGTGCCATTCGTCCGTGGACAGACGGCGGCCTTGCAGGGCATCGAGCAGAAGCTGTCCGCGCAGAATAGGCAAATTCTCGCGCAGCGTATGCCGGGTGCGCTCCAGTGAGCTGACCAGCTCCCATTCGGCGTTAAGCTGATCCATCGCGGTTTTGACGGCGCCGAACAGCTCCTGGTCGGTCGGCGGCTTAAGCAGATAATCGACGGCGTTGTGCCGGAGCGCTTTTTTGGCGTATTCGAATTCCGAATGTCCGGACAGGATGATGCACTTCATCTTCTTGTCGCGGATTCTTATCCGTTCGATCAGCTCGATGCCGGTCATTTCGGGCATCTGAACGTCCGAGATCACGATATCGATCGGATGGGTATCGATGATTTGCAGCGCCTCGTAGGCGGAGTAAGCCCGGTGCACCTGTTTGATTCCGAGTTCGTGCCACGGCTTGTGCAGCGACAGGTTGTCTACCCAGTGGGCTTCATCGTCAACGATGATCATTTGCATGTCTAAGGTCTCCTTGAGGTCTCGAATAGTCGGATGTTTGAGCGGCAGGAGGGATCTCCCAGACGATTTCGGTCCGGAGCCCGCCAAGCGGCGATTTGACGAAAGCCAGATAAGACCGGCTGCCGAATTGGTGCATGATGCGCTGATTCGTGTTCCACAAGCCGCAGCCCATTTCTTCCTGCAGAGGCTCCCGCATTTTCCGGTTCAGCGCCGACTCCTGCTCGGCATTCAATCCCGGTCCGTCGTCATCGACATAGATTCTGCAGAAGCCGTCCGAAATCTCGCCGGTGATCCGGATTTCGCCGGAGGTATAGGATTTGCCGATTCCGTGAATAACGGAGTTTTCCACAATCGGCTGGAGTATCAGGCGCGGAACGGACTGGCTGCGCATTTCTTCGGGAATGTCGATCCGGTAGTCGATCCGGCCGTTCCGGAGCTTCTGGATATCGAGATAGTTGACAAGCAGCTTGATCTCTTCTTCGAGAGAGGCCGTCTCCCGTTCCATCCGCGTGGTATAGCGGTAATAGGCGCTCAAATTATAAGCCATCGCGACGACGGCTTCCTCATCTTTCATCTGGGCCATGTTAATAATGTAGCCCAGGCAGTTATACAGGAAATGAGGATTAATTTGAGCCTGAAGCTGTTTGAGCGTCGCTTCCCGGGCCCGGATTTTCTCGTTGAACACGTTCTCGATCAGATCCTGGATCTGGCGGGACATATCGTTAAACCGGTAGAACAGGAACGAAAATTCGTTGTGGTCCCGGGTATGCAGACGGACGGAATAGTCTCCGCGCTGAACACGGCGCAGTCCGTTGATCAGCTTGAGAATCGGTTTCTGGACGTTCCGGTACAGCAGAATCGAGGCCGAAATGCCGACAACGAACAGCAGGAACATCGAGAAGTAGAACAGATCCCGGCTGAACGAAATGGGGCCCAGGATCTGATCGAGCGGAACCACATCAACCAGATGCCAATCCAGGTAGGACGATTTTACGGAGCTGACCAGATAATTTTTGCCGTCCAGCTTGACGACATGCTGCGTCGTATTGTCCGGGGCATGCTCGTCCAGGTAGCTTATCAATTGTTCCGACAGGCGCTTATCCGCACTGCGGTTCAAGATCGGCGTATCCCCTTTGTGGTAAAAAAACGGATCGCCTTGTCCGCCCGTTTTGTAGGTATCCAGCATATTCTGGATATTCTCATAGCTGAAGCTCGCTTCGATGACGAGGCTGCTGCCCGTCAACATGCCGGGCTGGGCCAGAGAGTCATTATAGAACCAGTAAAAAGCGTCCAGCCCTCCCGGAGCTTTGCCGCTTCCGTCCCCGTAGGTCCATTTCCCGCTCCTGTTGTTCTGTAAATAGTCCTCGTCGAAGGCCGGCGATTTGTAATTGGAGATGACGTCTTTGTTCTGCTGGGAGTAGACCGCGTACCGGGCCGGCCAAATGTCGGTCACCCGGGACTGGAGCGCCATTTTCTCCTGAATGACATACCGCGTCTGCATCCGGTCGTAGCGGTCTTCCCATATATTCAATCCGTTGAATTTACTGACATTCGGATCTTTCGCGAAGACCAGGCTGAAATCCATCATCTGACTAATGCGCGAATCGATCTGACCGGACAAAAACGTAAGTTGTTTGGTGCTGGACTTCTGCAGCTCTGTGCTTACGACATTGAAAGTCACGTCGTTTGAATACGTATACACAAGAATAATCGGGATAAAAAGAACGATGATCAAGGTGTTCATTTTGGCAAACAGACTGAATCTGTACCGCGCTTTTCCCCGGACTTTCGTAACCATTCCCGCTAATCCCAAACCCATTCCGATCTCCTCCAGACCCTGCCCTAATAAATCCCTATGGAAGCCTAACATTGTACTATAGTCAGCTTTCCGAAATGCTTGCTACTATTTATAGCAGAGATTGATCGAACACACAAAATAATTTTTGGGGCGGGAGAGAGCGATGGAAGCTAACACGGTACAGCAGATGAATGCCGGGAAAGCCCGGCGCACAGACAGACAAAAAGGCTACAAGCAGCCATGGATTCTGCATTTGATGGTTCTTCCGGCGGCTGTTCTCGTGTTTATATTTTCGTATATCCCTATGTCGGGGATTATCATGGCTTTCCAGGAATATAAACCGGCGTTGGGGATTTCCGGCTCTCCCTGGGTCGGATTGAAGCATTTCCGGTATATGTGGGAAAACGATTATTTTTTAAAAATTACGTGGAACACGTTGTTCTTCGCTTGTTCGAAAATGGTCATGAATCTGATCATTCCGTTTTTCTTTGCTTTGCTGCTTAACGAAGTGCGGAAAATGGCGCTGAAAAGAACGATTCAAACACTCGTCTATTTACCGCACTTTCTGTCCTGGGTGACGCTTTCGGGAATCTTGATCGATATGCTCGCTCAGACCGGACTTATCAACCAATTTCTTGTTGCCGTGTTCGGCATCAAGCCGATTTTCTTCCTGGGAGACGGCAGCTGGTTCCGGTTCACGATCATTTTCAGTGACGTCTGGAAGGAATTCGGTTTTAACACGATTATCTTCCTGGCGGCGCTCTCCGGCATTAACCCGTCGCTGTATGAAGCGGCAGAAGTAGACGGGGCCGGACGCTGGAAGCAGACGTTCTACATTACGATTCCCGCGCTCATCCCGATTACGATCGTGATTGCGACTCTGGCGCTCGGCAACGTGCTCAACGCGAACTTTGACCAGGTGTTCAACCTGTACAGCCCGCTCATTTACCAGCAGGGCGATATTATCGACACATTCGTGTACAGGGAAGGTCTTCTCAGCGGACAGTTCAGCTTTGCCACGGCCGTGAGTCTGTTCAAATCGTTCATCAGTCTGATCCTGATCGCGGTCTCGTACAGACTGGCCTACCGGTTTGCCGGGTACCGAATTTTCTAGAAGGGAAGCGAGCGCATGTATCATAAAACACTGCCATACCGAATATTCAGTCTGTTCAACAATGTGTTTTTAACGGTTCTGGCCATTCTTTGCCTGCTTCCTCTGTATCACCTGCTGATGGTGTCCCTCAGTGCTTCGGCTCCGGCGAATGCGGGACTGGTCACCTTCTGGCCGATCGGCTTTACATTCGAAGCCTACGCCAAAACATTCGATAACGCGAATTTCCTGTCGTCGTTGTGGGTGTCCGTGCAGAGAACCGTGATCGGAACGGCGCTGGCCCTGGTCGTGAACACCATTGCCGCCTACGCGCTGTCCAAAGAAAGTCACGTATTTCGAGCGCGCAATCTGTATCTCTGGTATTTTGTCGTGACGATGCTGTTCAGCGGAGGACTTATTCCAAGCTATATTCTGATCCTGAAGCTCGGACTTATGAACACGTTGATGGCCCTTATTCTTCCCGGGCTGGTGGGCGTCTTTAACATTATTCTGCTCATGAACTTCTTCCGAACGGTGCCCAAAGACCTGGAGGAAGCGGCCTTTATCGACGGGGCCGGCCAGTTCCGCACGTTCCTGAGCGTATACCTGCCGGTTTCTCTGCCCGTCGTGGCTACCGTTTCCTTGTTTATGATGGTCGGACACTGGAATTCGTATTTCGACGGGATCATCTATATCCGGGATTCGGAAAAGCTCCCGCTTGCCACGTTTATGCAGACGATCATCGTGCAGGCCGACATGTCGAAGCTGGACCCGGCAGCCGTTGCCAGCCTGTCCCAGCGTACGATCCGGGCATCGCAAATCTTTATCAGCGCCCTGCCCATTTTGCTCGTGTATCCTTTCTTGCAGCGCTATTTCGTAACCGGCATCGTGGTAGGCGCGGTGAAAGAATAGGCCGGGTAATCGGCGGAAACTAACTTATAGATAGAAGAAACAGAAAAAACCATGTGGCGTTTTATCACTAAAAACCGTGCGCCGCACGGTTTTTTTGGTTTGGACGCAAGTTTGGACGAACCGGTTATGCAACTTTTAACAGGAGATAACCGTGTTTTTACCGAAGGAGGAGAACATGAATGAATCGTTGAGTCTGGAAGACATTTACCGCAAGTATTTCAAAGACCTATACGCCTATCTGTTTTCCTTGTGCAAAGATCACCATTTGACGGAAGATATTCTTCAGGAAACCTTCTATAGAGCGTATGTGAACCTGGAGGATTACAGCGGAACAAGGATCAAACCGTGGCTTTTTACGGTAGCCAAAAACACGTATATCGACTATTTGCGCAAGAACAAACGGATGGATTTAAAACAGGATGAATTTTTTGTTCAAGTACCTGTTAAGGGGTCTACCGAACAAACTTTTTTGGAGAAAGAAGGGAAAGAAGAAATCGTGCGGGCGGTTTCTTCGCTTCCGGATAAGTACCGGGATGCCGTGCGGCTGTGTGATGTGGAGGAAATGTCCTGCCAGGCGGCGGCCGATGTTTTGAACCTGAAACTTTCTACGTTAAAAAGTCTGCTTTTCCGGGGGAGACAGAAATTACGGCAAATGAAAAGAAAGGAGAGTGAGCCCGGCCATGAACCACCAGGATCCGTTTAGAGAACGCCTAAAAGCGTTCAGAGAAGGAACATTGTCCGAAGCGGACGAGCGTGAAATGGAAGAAGAACTCGATAAATTGGATGCGTATAACGCGCTGCTGGAAGAGGAGACGGGAGGAAATGTTCCCGGAAAACAAAGCGAGGAGATGATTATCGGCAGGAGCAAGTGGAGGGCCAGATGGACTTCCACCCTGATTACACTTGTCGTCCTGCTGTTGATTTTACCCGTATCGTATATGGGAACACTCGTCTATTATGCGCTTCATCCGTCCTTGAATGCGAACAAATTGATTGAGGTTCTGGACAAAACCGTCTATGTCACCGAACCGAATATGACTTTGGAAGAGATGCAGATCGAAACGCAGGTGCATCCGTTGTCGCTAACCGTCGATATGGAGCTGTGGAAAAAAGTCGGGAACCGGGACATCCGTGCGGGAAAGCAGTCGGCTTCCTTTATACTCGGAAGGCCGAACGGTTTTCCGAAGGTGGAGTACTTTATGGATGCTCCGCTGCCGAAAGTTTCGACCGAAGAGACCCGGATGCTCGTTCATCCCGGGTTTCCGAGCTTGCCCTATTTGACGGGCACGGAATGGCGCCGGCTTGAAAAGCTGCCGGAAGGGACGGTGGCCGAAGCCTACGTTTCGCTGAACCGCGTTACCGGCACGGACGAAGCGCTCAAAGCGCTTCAAAGCGGCTCGGTCGAAGTCGTCTGGTACGCGGTAGACACCGGCTTCGAGCAGCGGGGCGTGGACAGCGGGGGCCGCGTAATCGGACCGATCGGCTATCCGGCACAGGAGGACTGGGACGCGTGGTCGCCTTTTAACGATACGAAAGAGAACGCGGAGCAGTTTATGGACACCCTCGTTTTTCTGAAAAACTATGAAAAGATGGCGGCGTTATTTTCCCGCAGCCAATCGCTGGAACTGGATAAGAGAATCCGCTATTTGAAAGACAACGGGATCAAAACGTATGGAGCTGTCGTGACAGGGCCTGTCAAGGATTTGGCCGCCCTGCGCAATAACCCCCTGGTCCGGGGAATTAAAGTCGGGGAGGTCCGGTTATGGAACTGACTTCATGGTTTGCCGGTTTTAAAAAGAAAAGGCCCGGAAACGGAAAAAACGGCAGGCCGGGCAGCCCTTTTCTCAAAGAATCGTGGGCGGGGTATATGTCCTGCAGTCTGGCGGTGGTTCAGCTGGCCGTTATCAATCTGACGTTTCTGTTTAATGTGTGGACGCTGGACGTTCTTGAAATTCTTTTTGCCGCCAGCACGTTAAGCGCGCTAACCGGTCTTTTCCTGCGAAACCGGAGTAAAAAGCTGTGTCTCTGGGCTCTCGCGATCCAACTGGTTTATGTCCTTTTCCTGGCGGTGGTATTCGTGACGGGCTGGATGATTAATCCAAAGCCTTGATCGGCAGCGGAACCGGGAGACGCGAGCTAAGGTGCCCCGTTGAACGATCAGCGAGAGCCGCTGTGAAGAAGTCTCCGTATCGGAGGCTTTTTTGTTTGAGGTGCTGAGGCATTAAATATCCGGTTCGGGAGGGTGTCCGATGCCTCAAGTAAACGATTGTATATAAATGTAAGAAGTTATCTCTTTTTAACAGGGAAGGGGGGCTTTTAGTATTAACAGTGGAAGGGTCTATTCATCGCATCAAGCATCGGAAGGAGGGGAATGAAGAAACCGGAAAGTAACCGGAAAGCAACAACAGGAGCCGGGCCCGACCTATGTCTCTTATGCGCAGGACCGGAAAAACGATCTTAAGTCCTTCACAAAGAAATGAGGATGAGTAAATGAAAACGAATCAAGGAATGAAAGCGAAGCTTTCCTTCATGCTGACATTTGTACTTGTATTCTCGATCGTTTTAAGCGCGGGCCAGCCCGCCGTGCATGCCGCTCAAAATCCGCTCGGGTTAGGAGCGGACGTGCAAACAGGAAATGCACCGCTAGTCACTCCAGTTATGGAAGAAACGTACGGCGGATCGGCTGAACGGCCGGTTCCGGACGTACGTCCCGGGCCCTTGTCTCTGACCGCACCGCCTGTCGGCAGTGAAAACTTTGCCCTGAAGAAATCCGTTAAAGTTTCGGGCAATGAAGTGGATTACGGCTTGTATCCCGAAATGGCCGTGGACGGGGATATGGGGACCCGGTGGTCTTCCGCCAAAACGGACGATCAGTGGTTCGAGGTGGATCTCGGCGGGAAAAAGGAGATCGGCCAAGTCGTGATCCATTGGCAGACGCCCGCCAAATCGTACCGGGTGCTCACTTCCGTATACGGCGACGTATGGGAGAACATCCGAGAGAATGACGGCCTGATCCAATGCGAAGGCGGCAAAGAAGTGCTGAATTTCCCGTCCCGTGAAGCGAGATACGTCAAGTTCCAGGGAGTGGAGCGTGCGTCGGCGAGTGACGGCATCCTGTACGGGTATTCTTTTTACGAATTCGAGGTGTATAAAGAGGACCCGATCGCCAAAATCATCGGCGGCATTCAAAAGCTCGACCCGGTCGTGAAGGGGCAGACCTCTCTAAACCTGCCTGCCATGCCGCCCGGTTATAAAATATCCGTGTACGGCAGCGACGCTCTGCCGGTCATCGACAAAGAAGGAACCGTTCACCCGCCGTTGTCGGACCGAACCGTCCAGCTCCTTCTGCAGGTGGAGAGCGAATCCGATCCTTCGCGGAAAGGAGTAACCGGCAACATCGGCGTGCATGTTCCCGGGTTGTACACACAGACACCGGATCTCAATCCCGAACCGAAGGTCATTCCTTCGCTGCGCGAATGGGCCGGGGGAACGGGCCGTTTTGCCCTGTCGGCCTCCTCCAGGATCGTAATAAGCGAGCCGGCCTTGCGGCAAACGGCCGAGATCGTCCGGGCCGACTTGAAAGAGATGACCGGCCTGAACCCGCAGATCGTTCAGGGCAAAGCATCCGCCGGGGACGTGTACATGACGCTGGACCCGGCTATGAAGCATCTGGGCGCGGGAGGCTATCTGCTGGATGTGAAGGAGGCCGTTACGATTACAGCTCCGGAAACGAAAGGCGTTTTCTGGGCAACCCGATCGGTTCTGCAGATTCTGAAACAAGACCCTGAGCGCCGCCATCTTCCGGGCGGAACCGCACGCGACTACCCCAAGTACGAAACGAGGGGGCTGATGATCGATGTCGCCCGGAAGTTTTACACGATTGATTTTTTGCGGGATTACGTGAAACTGCTGGCCTGGTACAAGATGACGGACCTGCAGATTCATCTGAACGATGACGTCGGCGTTCCGTTTAAGAACGGGCAGCGGGCCGCCTTCCGACTGGAAAGCGAGCGTTATCAAGGCCTGGCGAGTTCCGACGGTCATTACACGAAGGAGGAGTTCCGCGAGCTGCAGCGTCTTGGAAGCGATTACAGAATTAACATCATCCCTGAAATCGATACGCCGGGCCATTCGCGCATTTTCACGACGTACGATCCTTCACTCGGCACGGACCACTCCCTCGATATTACGAAACCGGCTGCCGTGAATTTTGTCAAAAGTCTTTTCGACGAATATATCGACGGCTACAACAATGGGGACCCGACATTTCTCGGGCCGGATGTCCATATCGGGACGGACGAATATTGGGGGCCTTCGAAAGAGGTTTTCCGCGGCTATATGGATACGCTTATCAAGCATATCAACAGCAAAGGCAAGCATCCGTATCTGTGGGGAGGGCTGAACGAATATGCCGGGTCCACTCCCATCAGCAACGAGGCCACCATGGGCATCTGGTATGAACCGTACGGAGGGCCGAAACAAGCGATGGATTTGGGGTATGACATCGTCAATTTCGATACCAACTATATGTATCTTGTTCCGCGGCTGTACCGCGATTATTTGAATACCCCGTTTCTTTACCGGCAGTGGGAGCCGGTGAAATGGCCGGGCGTTACGCTGCCCTACGGGCTTCCGCGGCTCAAAGGCGGCATGTTCGCCATCTGGAACGATATTTCGTACGAAACCGGCGTTTCGATGGACGATTCTCATGTCCGGATGCTGCCCGCGATGCAGGTTCTTTCGGAGAAAATGTGGCAGGGAGCGCGGGAAGGCAGCGATTACGACGCGTTTATGGCGACGGCGGCTGAAATCGGCGAAGCGCCGGGCGTGAACCGGCTGCACCGCGTACACGTGGATCAGCCGGACGGCTTGGTGATCCGGTATCCGTTCGACGGGGATACGGAAGACAGTTCCGGAAACAAGTTTCACGGAAAAGGTGAGAATATCGCTTTTACAGAAGGAAAATACGGCAAGGCGGCCCAATTCGGGGGCGGAAAAAGCTACGTCGAGACTCCGCTTGACACGATGGGCTTCGGCTGGACGGTTTCCATGTGGATCAAGCCCGAACGGGATAACCCGGACGATGCCGTACTGATGGAGTCCCCTATGGGGAAAATCAAGCTGAAACAAGGAAAAACGGGCAAATTGGGCTTTTCCAAAGAGGATTACGACAGCGGATTCAACTATGAGGTACCGGCTGACAAATGGACGCATCTATACTTGACGGGGGATGCGGCCGGGGTGACTCTGTATGTGAACGGCAACGAATACGCCGAAAAACTCGGTTTGCCGGTCAGACGCATTCAGACGCTGATGCTGCCGGTTCAGAAAATCGGAAGCGAAACGAACGCCTTTAAAGGCGCGATCGACAATCTGCACATTTACAACGAATTTCTGCCTCTGCTGGATGTCAATAATCGGGCTCTTCATCAAAAAGCGGAGTCCTCTCCCCTCGAAGCTCCCGAGCATACGCCGGGCAATTCGATCGACGGCAATTTGTTCACCCGGTGGTCGAGCGCGTACGATGACGCTTCCTGGATGATCGTCGATCTCGGAGAAGCCCAGACGATCAACAAAATCCAGATCGGATGGGAGACGGCGGCGGAGAAGTTCAAGCTTCTCGTATCCGAAGATAAGCAGACATGGACCAATGTCAAAGGGGGTGACACGATCCTGTCTTCCGCCGGCAAGCTGGACACCATCGACTTTCAGCCTGTAAAGGCGAGGTACGTCAAATTCCAGGGAGTCGAAAGAAAGCCGGTAGACGGCACCAAATACGGGTACTCGATCTACGAGTTCGAAGTATTCGGCGACGACAAAATGGCGCCGTACCAGGAATTGATCGCCGAAGCCGGCAAGCTGCTGTCCACGGGAAAAGGTAGTCCGGATATACGCCGCCAGGTGGAGAATCGGCTGTTGGAGTATCCGGTCCACTTCGAAACGGTCATAGACACGCTCCGCGATTTAAACGCCCGTTTAAAAGAGTCCATCAACCATTCGGGACCGGACCCTGATCCGGGGAGTCCGGAAGACGGAAGCAGCGGGACGGGTACAGGCGGCTCAAGCGGCGCAGGCGGTTCGCAGCCTGACGGCGAGACCGGCCTACTTACGCTGAAGCCGGGCGAAGGGGGAACAACTCGTCTTGGAAGCGAGATCAGTATCGAGATTCCTGCCGGAGCCTCGAAGGAAACCGTCACGTTTGCCATCCGAAAAATCACGGAACCTTCCGGTCTTATTGGCGGGGGACAGGAGAGAGTCAGCCCTGTCTTTGAAGTGACGCGCAGCGCAGGCACGAGCCTGATAAAGCCGATTAGGGTAACCCTGGCTTACGAAGCGGGGAAGGCAGGCGCGGGCCGTCAAGCTGCCGTCTTCACCTATGATCTCGTCCGGAAAGAGTGGACCCGGCTCGGAGGCGCAGCCGCGGGCGGCAAAATCAGCGTGGAGGCGGCCGACACGGGGATATTCGCCGTCTTTGCCGTGAAGGAGGACGGCGCGAATCCGCCTCCGCTTTTCCGGGACACCGCCGGACACTGGGCGGAGGAAGCGGTCTCCCGAGCGGCCGCGGAGGGGATTGCCGACGGGTATCCCGACGGCACGTTCCGGCCGGACGCGAGGGTGACGCGGGCTGAGTTCACGGTGCTGCTGGCAAGAGCGCTGCACCTTGAAGGAACCGCGGCTCTACCCGACTTTGCGGACGCGGCCGATATCGGCGCCTGGGCCGGGACGGCGGCGGCTCAAGCCGTCGAAGCCGGCATCGTCGACGGCTACGAGGACGGCACGTTCCGGCCCGGGGCGGATATCACCCGCGCGGAGATGGCGGTCATGGCCGCCCGTGCGCTGAAGCTGCCGGCGGAGCCGACGGCGCAGACCGGTTTTGCCGACGACGGCGACATTCCGGTCTGGGCACGTGGGTATGTCGGCGCAGCCGCCGGTCTGGGACTTGTCGCGGGACGCGACGGCGGCATATTCGCGCCGGGTGATCCGGCTTCGCGTGCGGAAGCCGTAGCGCTGCTGCTGCGGGCCGCCGGCCGGAAATGAACAGCCGGCCGCGGTGTGAAGACCGGGGGGCCCCGCCCGCTTTGTACTTGCCTGCGCCTTTGAAAAAAGGACGGAAGGTGGTATACTTTTGAGAAAAATCAAGCGGGGGTACATTGTATGACAGCAGCAAGTATTGATAAAATCGCGTGGATCTATGTGGAAAACGGCCGCATTCTTAGCGCGCGTTCCAAAGGAAAAGATACGTATTACATTCCAGGCGGCAAACGGGACCCCGGCGAAACCGACACGGATACGCTTGTGCGTGAAGTGGAGGAAGAGGTTTCCGTCCGCATCAAACCCGAAACGGTGTCGCATTTCGGGACGTTTGAAGCCCAGGCTCACGGAAAAGAGGAAGGAGTTCTCGTGCGGATGGCTTGCTACCAAGCGGATTTCGAAGGGGATCTAAGCCCGGCTTCCGAAATCGAGGAGCTGGTCTGGTTAGCTTACGGCGACCGAGAACATGTCTCTCCTGTCAGCCGGCTCATTTTCGACCGGCTTCATGAATTAAAGCTGCTTCTGTAGCCGGTAAAGTCGGTAGACCGCATCTGGCACAAAAGAAATGTTCAATTGGGAGCAACCAGTAACGGCTATGCTTGAGACTCATTTGATCAATACATGAGACAAAGTAGTGTTTATATTTGAGACTGAATTTAAAACCAGTAACGGCAAAAACCTTGCCGCTGCTGGTTTTTTCATTCCATGATAAAGTTTCGTTGGGCCAGTAACACATACGTTATTTAGGGCAACCCGCTTGACAGTTAAAAACCTTCCGCTCCAGCTGTGAATGGTGAGACATGGCTCGGCCAAATACTTCTCATAGCACTTAATTTTATAAGAACACACGGATGTAATGCTTAACAGTGGAGAGTAAAGGTAAGGAAAAAATAGCCATAGTTAGCTATATTTCAATTGATCCAATTGATGTAATATTTAAACTGTCTTTTACAATTCTACATGAAGTCGGGAAGGAGTGAGCCTCTTACAATTGTTTTTTTAAAAGCCGCTAAGCGGATGATTAAGCTGGGAAGGGGTGAATTTGTGAAAAGTAAATACGCTTTCTTGCTTTCGTTGCAATCGCTTGAGTATGAAATCAATCAATTGAATGCGTTCTCAAGAGAATATCCGGAATGTTTCGAACTTCTAAAGATCAAGCTTGACGATCTTTGCCGGTTTATGGTGAACGACGAAAATGAAAAGCGTTGGCATGAATGGGGAACCCATGATGAAGTGAGACAATACAGCGAGAAGCTGCGGGAGACATCGGTCAAAGCACTGTGTGACATGGAGAAATATCAATCGCGGCTGTTGATCAACAAAGAGTTGGAAGCTACCTCTTACATCGAGCAGCTGTCCCATGCCGTTCAGGAGGAGCTTGATTTATTCGGGATCGGACCGGCATCCAGAGTGCTTTTTATCGGTTCGGGAGCTTATCCGCTGTCGGCTTTAACGATAGCCAAGGAATCGAGAGCCAAGGTGCTGTGCCTGGATATTGATGAGGAAGCCGTCAAACTCGGTTTCCAGGTTGCTTCGGCTTCTGGACTGCAAACCCTAGTGGAGTTTGCGGGAGGCCGATTATCGGACCATCCATTTATCCGAGAGGCTACCCATGTCTTCGTCGCTTCTCTCGTCGCGAATAAGCTGGAGATCGTTGAAGAGGTGAAGCGCACGGCGAGGCCGGACACCAAAATTATTGTGCGTTACGGCAACGGATTGAAGTCGCTTTTTAATTATCCTCTGCATGCGGACTTGTCTTATGAGTGGAATCTGACGCCCGTTGTTAGAAACAATAGCCTCTACGACACGGTTCTTATGGAATCCAAACGACTAACCCGAGAAAGGACGATTGCCTTTGACTAGTCCTGAGCAGGTGATTCCCCCGTTCGGAAATACTTTGATCGTGGGAGCGGGGCCGGCGGGCATTCATATCGCTGTGGATGTAGGCCGGGGATGGTGCGGCCGGCTGGCCCTGGCGAATCGCAAGGGAGCGCATTCTACCCGTATCCTATGTGAGCTGGATCGGCAAGGCTATACCCTTTCTTCTGTCGTACAGATTCAATCAAAGAGTCATCTTACGGGTGAGGTCCGACTGGACGATTACTACGATGGCTTCGATGGAATTGACGATAAGTGGCATACCGTGATTCTATGTACGCCATCCGACAGCTATTCAGATGTCATCGGCGCGTTAAGGCTGGAGAACCTTTCTCAGGTAAAGCGAATTGTGCTTCTCTCGCCAGGGATCGGATCGAATCTGCTGGTGCAGAGTCTGGTGAGACCCTCGGGCTCCGATATCGAGATCATCTCTCTTTCCACCTATTACGGCGCCTCCAGGTTCGCATTTGAAGCGGGCCAGTCCTCAGTGCTGAGATCGATCGTACGAGGGCTCAAGCGCAAAGTTACAGTCGGCAGCAGTAAGCCGGACAGTCGGACGATAGGCGATATAAAACGGTTTATTGAGTCGCTCGGCATTCAATTCGAAAGCGTTTCCCACCCTGCCGCTGCCGAAAGTCGCAGTATTACGACTTATGTACATCCGGCCTTTTTCATCAATGAGTTTTCAATGAGTGAGATATTTAGCCGTATACCCTCCAGAAAATATATGTACAAGCTGTACCCGGAAGGACCCATTACCCCGCAGGCGATCAAATCTATGTTGCTGCTGTGGAAGGAAATAGGGGAGCTTGTTACCCGCCTGCACGCCGAACCGATCAATCTGCTTAAGTTCCTTAACGATGACAACTATCCTGTTCATGAGACCACACTCTCCCGGGAGGATATCGAAGGCTTTACCCAAGCGGATCCGGTCAAACAAGAGTACCTCTTATATGTCCGATATGCTTCCATTCTGATCGACCCGTTTGCTGAACCGGATGAACAAGGCAAATATCCGGATTTCTCGGCTTTTCCTTATAAACAAATTTCGAAAGACCCCGAAGGCAAATGGATCATTCCCAGAGTGCCGTACGAGGATTATAAGAAAATAAAGCTGGTGGAGCGTTTAGGCAAAAAGTTAAATCTCTCCATGCCGCAAACGTCCGCCTTCATCACCAAGTTTGAGAGCAAGCTGTCTTCTTTTGTGGAAGAAGAGGGCATAGAGCACTTCCAGCCCGATCTTTTCACGGATACGACAGAGAGGGAGGCAGACCTCATTCTAAGCGAGCTAGAGCTCTCTTGGGCTGCACATGCGACAAGGCATGCCGAGCTTGGCATTAAAGTGGAATAGGATTTTTTATAAAGCCGATTCATGGTAAGGAGGAGTAAGGGAAGGATGTATGATTTATTCAAACGAAAAGGGGGAAGCCGCCCAAGGTTGAGAACGACTTCAGCCATGATCGTGCTGTGTGCGGTACTCTTGTTAACCGGCTGCAATCAAGCCGCTCCGCTGAAGGAAGGACAACCGTCCGAGACAAGCGATACAACGCAGCGGGAAGGCGCCAAGAAATTAACCATTGTCCACAGTCTCCCGAGCGATACGCTGGACCCGCATAACACTTGGGTTCCCCTCAGAGCGGGGATCTCAGAAACGCTGGTGCGTCTGGACGAGAAGATGCAGGTGGTGCCTTGGCTCGCCGCAAAGTGGGAGACAAAGGACTCTCGGATATGGTCGTTTACCCTGCGTGACGGGATCTTCTTCCAGGACGGCACTAAGCTGGATGCCGCCGCCGCAAAAGCGTCTTTCGAGCGAGGAATCGCTGACAGCGCGGCCCTGTCCGCTTCCTTGAAGGTAGAGTCCATTGAAGCAAACGGACAAGAGCTGATTTTTAAAACCAAGGAACCGTTCCCTGCATTTCCCGCTGAACTGGTTCATCCGACAGCAAGCATCATCAGTACAGCGGCCGAGAAAGCTGTGGG
Source organism: Paenibacillus sp. JNUCC 35 (assembly GCF_058269095.1). Lineage (NCBI taxonomy): Bacteria > Bacillati > Bacillota > Bacilli > Caryophanales > Paenibacillaceae > Paenibacillus > Paenibacillus sp. JNUCC 35. The sequence goes on from NZ_CM177771.1 coordinate 2,634,243, forward strand.
AAAGGAAGCATTCAACAAATCACCGGTGGGAACGGGGCCATTCAAAGTAGCCTCCTTTATTCCGGGGAAAGAGGTTACCTTGGTGCGGAACGCCGAATATTGGGACGGCAAGGCCAAGCTCAGCGAAGTCAAGTATCAATTTAATTCCGATGCTAACGTTCGGACGCTGGCTTTACAGTCCAAGCAGGCGGGTATTGTGTATCATTTGGCGCCCGAATCGCTGGCGGCGATCCAGCAAGACGGACAGCTTTCGATACAATCGGTTACCAGTCTCCGTACGCATTATTTTACGTACAACCCCAAGAGCGCCACGGTTCAAGACATCCGGGTAAGACAAGCGATAGATAAACTCATCGACCGGGATGCTATCGTCAAAGACGTGATGCTGGGTCATGCGCTTCCTGCGAACGGACCGTTTAACAGCACACTGCCATTCGGCAGAAAAGGCAGCTATCAGAAGCTTGACCCGCAAGGGGCACTGCAGCTGTTGGAAAGTGCAGGATACAAGAAAAACGCGAAGGGCAAGCTGGAGAAGGACGGCAAACCGCTTACTCTCAAGCTGATTGCCTTCAGCGGAATTAACCCTGAGCTCCCGCTGATTCCGCAGTTGCTCCAATCGGAGGCGGCCAAGGCGGGAATTGAGCTAAAGATCGATTCGGTGGAATATCCGGATGTCTACATAAAGGATCACAACGATTGGGACCTTTCGACATCCAGTTACCTTACCTCGCCACGCGGCGACGGGGGCTCGTTTCTGAATTCGGCTTATGTGCCGGGTGAATCCTACAATCCCGCCGGGGTTGAAGTCGAGAAGCTTGCTCCACTGCTGAAGATACTGAACGAAACGGGAGAAGTGGAAAAGCGCAATAGGCTCACACAGCAGGCCGTTGAAGTCATTGCGGAAGCGATCCCTCATTCCTATATTATTTATCCGAATATACTGGTAGGTATAAACAAAGGGATCAGCGGGTGGAAACCCGGAGCGGAAGAGTTCTACATTGTCACGAATAAGCTGGATGTGAACTAGGATGATCAAGCTTGCGGCAGGGCGGATCGCGTATCTCGCCTGTGTTCTCTTCTTTTTGAGTATCGTTACCTTTGTCCTGATGAAGCTGGCGCCCGGCGATCCGGTGCGGGCTGTGCTGAAAGCGGACGAAGGGGCGGTATCCGCTGTGGATGCGGCGGCTGTAAAAGAGAAGCTTGGTCTGAATATGCCGATCCACGAGCAATACGTAAGGTGGTTTGCCGGGGTTCTAAGGCTGGATCTCGGACAATCTTATACGACAGGCCGGGATGTGTTTGATATTCTCATAGAACGTATGCCGGCTACGTTTTTCCTGATGGCGGGAGCCATGCTGGTCGTTCTGCTGACCGCGGTTCCACTCGGCATACTGGGGGCTAAGTATCAAGGCCGCTGGCCGGATCATATCAGCCGCTTGATCGCATTACTGGGCATCTCCATGCCGACCTTCTGGCTCGGGCTGCTGCTTATCTATCTATTTTCCTATCAATTGAACTGGCTGCCAGTCATGGGCGGAGGAGATCTTCGGCATTTGGTCCTGCCATCGCTTACGCTGGGTTTTGTAATGGCGCCGGAGTATATCCGGCTGCTGCGATCAGGACTGCTGGACACCCTTTCGCAGCCGTATATCCGGGCGGCACGGGGAAGGGGAATCCCGGAATGGCGGATTACGGCAAACCATGCGCTAAGAGCCGCTTTACTTCCGGTGATCTCACTCTTCGGGCTGAGCGTCGGCAGCTTGCTGGCCGGTTCCGTTGTCACAGAATCTCTCTTTGGATGGCCGGGTCTCGGCAGCCTTGCGATGGAAGCCTTTACTCAGCGTAATTATCCGGTCATCCAAGGGTATGTTCTGTTTTCGGGTCTGTGCATTGGTCTTGCCAATCTGCTGTCGGATATCAGCTTGGGGTATATGGATCCCAGAATTCGTTATGCGAAGGGGAGAGAAGCATGAACGGTCGCATTGCGGATAGCACCGCATTGGCTCCTAACACGGCATGGAACAGGCTGCGTCATAACCGAATGGCCTGCGTCGGGATGCTGATGATCGCGTTGTTTCTCCTGCCGGCTTTGTTCGGGGGATGGCTGGCTCCCCATGATCCGCTGCTGATCAGCATGTCAGAGCGGCTGAAACCCTCCAGCCTGCAGTACCCACTCGGCACAGACCATCTAGGCCGGTGTATTTGGTCCAGACTTCTGGAGGGCACTCCGGTCACGCTGGGCCTCTCATTTCTCGTCGTGACGGTTGTCATGCTGATCGGCATTCCGATCGGCATTCTGTCCGGCTATAGGGGCGGCCGCACGGACGCTTATTTCATGAGGCTTGCCGACGCGGCAGCCGCTCTCCCCGAATTTCTGCTTGCCGTTACAGTTGCGGGTTTCTTGGGTCCGGGTTTGATGAAGGTTATGCTTGCCGTCTCCTGCATCAAGTGGATCAGCTACGCCCGGGTGGTACGCGGGACCATAATGTCCGAGAAGAAACAAGATTATATCTTGGCATCGATCGTCGCCGGCAGTACCCCTTGGGCGGTCAATCGGCGTCATCTCATCCGGCATGTCGCCTCCCCGCTGGCCGTACTGGCTGCCCTGGATGTGGGGAGGACAATCCTTCTTATTTCGGCATTATCTTATCTCGGTTTGGGCGTACAACCTCCTGCTCCCGAGTGGGGGGCTATGCTGAGCGAAGGACGACCCTATTTCCAGGCGGCACCGCAGTTGATGATCTATCCGGGCGTCACTATTCTTGCCGTTGTAATCGCATTGAATCTGCTAAGCGACGGTTTGAGAGATGCACTTGATGTTCAGAGCGACCGTTACAGCCTTCGTAAAAGGAGGTTTTTGTGATGCGTACGGAGCATGGGATAAGGTCCCCGGGAGCTATCGGCGCTTCATTGTCTGCCGTTGAACTTGAGCGGGTGATCCCAACATCTGATGAACCGGTACTGGTTATAAAAGAGTTATGTATCCGCAGGAGAGGATGCGATCGGTCTCAGCCCATTATCCAGGATATCTCCTTTTCAATCCGAAAAGGGGAGACGCTGGCCATCGTTGGGGAGAGCGGCAGCGGCAAAAGTGTGACCGCGGCGGCCATTACGGGACTGCTGCCTTCGTCGCTCCAGGTAGCTCTGGGAACAATCACCTTTCAAGGAGATGACCTTCTAACACTGCGGGGCAGGAAAAGAAACGGGCTGCTCGGCCGCAGAATCGGCTGGGTAAGTCAGGAATATCACAGCAGCTTTACTCCATTGATTAAAATCGGCGCTCAGCTGACCGAAATGATCCGTGTCCATCAAAGGATGCCATCGCAAGAGGCGGAAACCCTGGCGCTGAGCTGGTTGGAGAGGGTAATGCTGCCCGCGAAGCGCGTGTATGGCAGTTATCCGTTCCAGCTCAGCGGCGGCCAGCTGCAGCGGGCAGCACTCGCCGCAGCATTTATGCTGCACCCCGCCTTGTTAATCGCGGATGAGCCAACCACAGCGTTGGACGCGCTCTCGGCTGACCGGGTCCTTGGTCTGCTGGATGAGCTTCGCGCCCAAACGGAATGCGCGGTGTTGTTTATTTCCCATGATCTTCGCCATGTGCATCGCACTGCCGACCGGGTGGCTGTTATGCGGGAGGGGCGATTGTTGGAAATGGGGGAAGCGGATGAAATCTGCAAGCTGCCTCAGCATCCCTATACGCAGCAGCTGTGGGATGCTTGTCCACGGATTATTCCTCATGGCAGGTTAACGAGCATGCAGGACAATGATAGCTTATGTGAGAGTCAGACCGCCCCCAATCTACCTTTAATGACAGTCGTTGAACTTGTGAAAAGTTACCCTAACAAGAGCGAGCAGGAGGCAGCAGTCCGGCAATTATCTTTTGAAATTTATGGAGGGGAATGTCTAGGGCTGGTCGGGGAGAGCGGCTGCGGGAAGAGCACGGTCGCCAAGCTGCTGTTAGCGCTGGAGCGGCCGGATGCGGGAGACGTGATTTTTGACGGAGTATCCTTGAATGCCCTTACAGGGCGTGCGCTGCGGTTGGTACGTAAGGATATACAGGCCGTCTTTCAAAATCCCGCTTCCTCTTTGAATAGCCGGCTGCCCATTTGGCGCTCTATTGTGGAGCCGTTTGATAATTTTCAAAGTCATGATCTTTCGGAATTTGTAGGGAGGGGGCAGTCAAGAAGAGACACGGCCGCCAAGCTGCTGGAGATGGTCGGTCTGGAGCGGACGCTCGGAGACCGGTACCCCCATGAGCTCAGCGGGGGGCAGCGCCAGCGAGTGGCCATCGCCCGAGCTATTCTGCTTAAACCCCGGCTTCTGATCTGTGATGAGCCCACTTCCAGTCTGGATGTTACCGTACAATCGCAAATTTTGAACTTGCTGAAGCAGTTAAGACAGGAACTCGGCATGTCCTGCTTGTTCATCTCTCACGATATTGCTGTTATTCAGCGAATGTGCAGCCGTATCCTGGTAATGAAGGAAGGGCGGATTATTGACCGTTTCCCAGTCGACCAGCTCTGCAGTGAAGAACGTCATCCTTACACGCGTCAACTGGTTTCGGCGTTTATGCGCGAATAGGATGCAGTCTGAGGTGAATATGAAAAACGGAATCCTGCTTTCTCTTCTGTCTTCCCTCGTGTTCAGTGTGATGAACGCGCTGGTGAAAGGCATCAGCAGTACCATCCCCGCCGCCGAAATCGCGTTCTTTCGCGGACTTGTAGGAACCCTGCTCATCTTGATCTTGATGCGATACAGCGGAGTAGCCTTCTCAAGAAAGGGGATCCCGATGCTCGCGGTAAGAGGGCTGAGCGGCGGCCTGTATATGCTTGCCTTTTTTTACACGTTATCAAACATCCCGCTCACGGACGCGAGTCTCTTGGCACAGTTAGCCCCTATCTTTGTGGCCATGTTATCCGTTCTCATTCTGAAAGAGAAGCTGAGTCGCAGGGGAGCGGTGGTATTTCCTGTTATTTTAGCGGGGGCTCTCCTGCTGATGAAACTGCATGAATATTCCAGTTACTCGGTCTATGCGCTCGTCGGACTGCTCAGCGCTTTTTTCTCCGCAGCAGCGAGTATATCGATAAGATATCTGAGCAGGACGCATCCAACTTATGAGATTGTGTTTTATTTTGTGGCGACCTCTATGCTGGTTGCTATTCCCTTCATGTGGGGCTCGTTCGTTATACCGGATGCCCGGGAGACTGTAATGCTGGTGATCATCGGGCTTGTATCGCTGCTTGGTCAGTTGTTCCTGACGAAGGCCTTTACCCATGAGAATGCGATCATTGTTCAGGTAGTCAGCTATTTCGGCTTATTTCTGAACGTTTTATTCGGCTATCTGTTCTGGAACGAAGTTCCTGACCTGCTGACTGTCGCAGGCGGTGTATTGATTGTAGCCGGCTGCATGATATTGTTCGGGGGGAACCGCCAAAGTAGTCCTAAGACAAAGCTTAGAATATAAAAGTGTCAGTTGAAACGAGGAGGAAAAGCGATTGAATCAGGATGTTCTGTACGATGTTTGGTGGAAGCATCATGAAGAGGGTGACCAGGGGATGGAGAACGATCATATCCCCCACTGGAAACGGGTGCTCAGCTTTATCCCGGAAGAAGACCTCTCGCAGTGCAGCGTACTAGATTTTGGCTGCAATCAGGGGGGGTTCCTCCGGCTGCTCTACGAGCAGAGACCATTCAAGGAAGGTATCGGTACCGATCTGGCACGCCAGTCGGTCGAGGTGGCCAATAGCCGTAAAGGCGATCTGCCGATTCAATATGTGGCCACGGCGGAGCCGGAGCAATTCGAGGGACGATTTGATCTGGCTTTCAGTTTAGCGGTGCTGTATCTGATTCCCGATCTCGGAGAACATGCGAGGAAGATGAAGAAAGCGCTAAAGCCGGGAGGGGTCTATTATGCTACCTTCGCCGATTACAGCGAAAATCCAAGTCTGCCCTATATCCAAGAGCGGATCAACAGCAACGCCTCCATCCCCATGCAGGAGCATACCCTCGACCATATAGCGGAAAAGTTCTTTCAAGAGGGATTCCGTGTCGGCATCCGGCGCATGATACCGACATGGTATCTCGATTTGTCTCCGGGTAAAAGGTGGTACCAACGTGTGGCCGACCATCTTCAATATGCTTACGAGCAGGCGTATGTACTGCGATTCGAAGCGCCTGACGATCAAGAAAGCAAATGATCGAAGTAGTTTAACAATGGGGAGGATCGTGAACGAGGGTTCACTCCATACGTTTATGGTAAGCTGGCCGTAAAAAGCGGATTTTACCGGGAAACGGGAAATAACTCCAAACACAAGTAACCCGCAGGAGGGGCACTTTTTTTAAAGTGTCCATCTTACGGGTCACCGTGCAGAGGTAAGGTTAGAACAGTAACCTCATCCGCCTTGACTAGTTATTTCTTCGATGATGGTTCATTTTTGTGCTCAATCACTTGTAATACTTTTGGTTCAATAGCTTTTAACATCTGTTCAATTGAGCGATTGCCTGGAGGAACGTCGCCATTCTTTTCACCTTGAATTTGCCCATCAACCTGTGTTTTTGCGATGATATCAATCACTTGTTGTTTAGAGACATGTTTAGATGCGGCCACTTCCACAACCGATTTGCCTTTTGCTAGTTCTTGTTTTAATTCTGTCGGGCTGATTTTTAGTAAAGAAAACAGTTTGGCATCGTTTAAAAAGTCGTCGGCAAAGTAATCGGGCTTACCATCTCTTGAGAAGAAACCTTCTACTTGAATGGTTGAAGGTGTAGTCTCACCTCCGATCAAAGAAGCACTGATCGTATTGCCCTGAACGAATACCTGGTAGAACGGTGTTTTTGAACCCTTTTTGCTATAATTCAACATAAACGTTTTTTGATCCGGATTCTCCATTTGCTCCATAGCAAACTCATACTGTTTGACGCTGCCATACAGTTTATCAATCAGAACATCTGTCTTCGACTTGATTTCCTGATCGGTTAAAGCGGTGAGCGGCTTCTCCTTAGGCTCCCAATTCTCTTGAATCACGTGTTCAATCGCACCCGTAACGGCGTTGGTATGAAGGGTAATCTTTTTGCCGGTTCCTCCTTTTTCCTGCAGGATGATGCTTGTTTGGACGCCTTGAACGCTGCTTGCCTCGGTAATCTCAAACGATTTTGTTTCGGGAAATGCGTTGTACAGCTTCTCAAGTGCTGCTTTGGCAACCTCATCCACCTTGACTTGTTCGGCAGTCATTGGTGTTCTCGTTAGCATTTCAATCAAAGTAGGGGCCGCATAGGCCGCGGTTGGAATCAAAATCGCAGCAGCAACTATTCCGCCGATTAATCGTTTTTTCATGGTTATTTCGCTCCTTTTTCGTTGCAAATAGTTTGAATAGGATTGTTCGATTCGTCTGGTAATAGCCGGAGGGCACTCCATCGTTTCGGCTTCTTCGTGCAGATGTTCACGGATTTTGCGTTCAATAGTCATTGATCTTTTCCATCCTTTCCGGGGGGAGATTCCATACGTTTTTTCGAAGCGCCTGAAGACCGGCATGATATCTGGACTTGACTGTACCCAGCGGAATATCGAGCAATGTCGCGATTTCCTCCAGCGTATAGTCATGAAAAAAGCGGAGGACAATCACCGTTCGCTGTTTGTCGGTCAGTTTTTGGATGGCCTGCGATATCATTTGGTTCGTCCCATCCATCAACACGGCAGGTTCATCCCAATGAGATTCCTCCCGTGTGAAGGCACGGATGCGTTCAAAAATTCGGAATCTCCGCCAGCTCTTGACCCGAAATCTCTGCACTTGACGGATGACCAAGCCGTGCAGCCAGAAGTGGAAAGGCCGGTTCGTATCGTAGTTGGCAAGTGAGGTCCACATTTGCATATAGATCTCATTCATGACATCTTCCCGATCCTGCCGATGATCCACCAGAAAGGAAACTGTCCGGTAGACGTTCTGATAGGTGGCGTCATACAACGCGTGAAACGCTTGTTGATCACCATCTTTCATTTTTGTGAGCAATTGGTACATATATTCACTTTGCATTCAGAGGGCCCTCCTGAGTAAGCAGCTTACACCCTATATTGTCTCTCTATCGAAAAAAGGTTCGGTTCTTTATTTCTTTTTTGCAGACGGCTGAGTATCGGCGGACTTAGATCAGGAAGAAGAGAATACAAAAGCCGGATTCCTTAAAGTAGGAAAACCCGGCTTTTTAACTATCGAACAGTCCTTAGTGTATATTTTTGCCACAATGTCGGCGGGACCCTTATAATGTAAAAGAGATCAGATGGGAGTACATGCCAAATCCGGATCACGGCAATTGTCTTCCGTAACACGGGTCCAAAATCTGACTGCTCCGGTGTTTACATGTAAGGTTCACACCCTCGTCAAATCGCACTTGTCGTCCGGTCATTTCATTTCATGTCCTGCGGCGGACCAGTGCGAGGGATGAACGAGCGCTGCCGGAATCTTCGTGCGCGCATCGCCTTTCGCCGCATTGAGCTGGGCCTGCGTGAGGAATAAACTCCCGCGCAGATCGGCTCCGCCGAGATTGGCGTCCCGGAAATCCGCGCCGATCAGGTCCGCCGCTCTCAGATCGGCGTTCCGGAGATCGGCGGCGATGAGGTACGCCCCCCGGAGGTTGGCGCCGCTCAGATCGGCTCCCTTCAGGTTCGCCCCCATGAGGTCGGCTCTCCGGCCGACTTTGCGGCGCTGTGTGCCGCCTTTCCGGCGGCTTGCGGCGTCGGCGCGGACGAGTTCGCTCGTCCGCAAAAGAAGCTCGTTGACTTTCCCCCTGTGTGCGGCGACATCAAGCTTCAGAAGCGCTTCCGGGGCGAGGAAAGTCAGGCGTTCCGTCTCCTCCAGCTCGGTGCGCAGCTCACCGTGTACGGCACGGGCGGGCTGGAGAGTCAGCGCTTCGGACAAGTACCAGAGAAGCTCATGGAGCTGCCGCATAACCGGGAACACCTCGAACATCTGCTTCGCGGACCCGGGGACCCGGCGCCAGTCTTCTCCGGCATAAGTCACCTGAGACACCTTCTGTCCGGCGCCGAAGCAGTCAAAGACCGTGCAGCCTTTGAAGCCCTTCTGGCGCAGGCTGGTGTGAATGCCGCACCGGAAGTCCTGCCGCAGATTGGGACAAGGCAGACCGGCGTCCTTGTCTTTCGCAAAGTCGGCGGATGCCGCATATGGCAGTGCCACGCAGCAGAGGCCGAAGCATTTCTCGCAGTCGGTCAGGAGCCCCTGCGGGCTTTTATAGGAATCCGTTTCCGGATTTTCATGAGGTTGAGACATGGTAAATACTCCCTTCGTATAACCGTGTGTATATAGCAACAACCTCCATTTTAAAGGCAGGTACGCCCGGAGCGAAAGGATTTTTTTCTTATAAACCAAAATAGCGGCTGTTTTGGACAGGCGCAGCATACCTTTGAAGGAGGAAAAGCAGGCGTGAAGCAAAATTTGCTGGAGCATGAGACCTAACTCCTAAACTTGAAAATAAGAGATCCTCCGCATGTGGCTCATTTAGATGATTACTAAAAAATGAGTTCGGGAGGTATTCGATGACAATGGATAAACTTTTTCTGGATTTCGTAAACGGCAATAAACAGGATTTCACCGGGTGGGATTTCACATCTATGACCGGAACGGGGCGTATAGACAGCGGGCTGCTTTCCTGGTCTTACGGGAGCTTGGCTATTCCGCTTGTGCGGAGCGCAGGTACCCTGCTGGATATGGGAACAGGCGGGGGAGAGATCCTGTCTATGCTGGGGCCTCTGCCGGGTCAGGTATACGCGACGGAAAGCTACGCACCCAATGTGCCCGTAGCCAGGCAAAGACTGGAGCCGCTCGGGGTTAAAGTGATTCAGATCGAGCTCGGGCAGGATTCCAAGCTGCCTTTTGCAGACAAGCAGTTCGATCTGATTCTAAACAAACACGAAATCTACTGCCCGGCAGAAATGAGCAGAATCATCACGGATGACGGTATTTTTCTGACTCAGCAGTCGGGCGGGCTGGACTGCCGCGAGCTGAATGAATATTTCGGCGTTCCGCTGAACGAAGAATTCAGCGGCTGGAATTTGGATGCGGCAGTGGAAGGTTTAAGGGCAAACGGCTTTGACATCGTAACGGGCAAAGAAGAATTCATTCCGCAAAGATTTTACGATATCGGCAGCTTGATTTATTATTTGAATGCGACACCTTGGCAGGTTCCCGGATTTGAGCAGAACCTCTATCTGGAGAAGTTGTACGAGATTCACCGGATTATCGGAGAAAAGGGTTATTTTGAAACGACACAGCACCGCTTCATTATAAAAGCCCGGCTTGCGTAAACAACAGGGGCCTTCCTGAGTGGAAGGCCTTCCCGATTTCTTAAATCTTTGCATGACAGGAGTAGTGGCATGCCTTTTACGTTCGCGCATCCCGTGGCGGTTATGCCGTGGTGGAACAAAACGACACTTCCGGTATCCGCTCTGATTATCGGGTGCATGTCTCCGGATTTCGAATATTTCGTCCGGTTCCGGGCCACCGGTGTTTGGAGCCACCATGGAGCGGGGATCGTGTTTTTTAATCTTCCGATGATCCTCCTGCTGTTTCTGCTCTTCGAAACTGCTGTCCAGCCGGCGCTTTACGATTATTTGCCCGGCCGGTTTCCTTACCGCTGGAGAAGGGAAGGCGGAATTCCCGCTACTTTTAAAGGCTGGTTTACGGTCGCGGTTCTGGGCTTGGCAGGCACCGGCACCCACCTGATCTGGGACCAATTCACGCACAAAGGCGCCTGGCTGGTCAACCATATCTCCTTCCTCGGCGGAACGATAACGGCGGGAAGCTTGGAAGTTCCCGTATACAAAGCGGCGCAGCACGGAAGCACGCTGATCGGGCTGATCGGGACGGCCTGGTGGATACATCGGCATTTATGCGTCTCGGCGGCGGAGAGATCACGGGTTTCCGGCAAGCCTTTCTGGTTTACCGTGTTGGCCCTGTTTGTCTTGATTTTTGCGATAGCGGCTGTTTTCGTAGTGGACGGCAAAGGGCTGGAGCTTCTTTTGCAGCTTGTCGTTCCGGCCATTAGCTCCCTTATGCTTGCCGTTCTTCTGGCCTGCCTGTTTTTTAGCAAAAGCGTAAGCAGGAACGGCCGAGGTTGAACCGGTTTCAACGAAAAGCCCGCCGTTAGGCGGATTTAAAAAAGAGGCAGAAAGAACAAAAAGAGCGGGAGATCCCGCTCTTTTTCTCATTCACTCGCAAGGTTTAAAAGTTAGGCGCCAATCGAACCAGTTTATCGGGCGTTCCGTCTCCGTTCTTATCCCCGTTGTTGCTGGTCACGAAATAAAGCGAGCCGTCCGGAGCTTCGACTATGTCGCGGATGCGGCCGTATTTATTGACGTACAAATAGTTGAGGCTGCCGCTGTCGATGACGGGCTTGCCGTTCTGTTCCTTGACGGTCATGCGGATAATCTGTTTGCCCTTCAAGTTGGTGACAAGTAGATCCCCAGCCCACGGCCCTTTGGTCACAAACGCGATGCCGGAAGGCGCCCAAGTAGTCCCGCTGGCGTAAAGGAGAGGCGGCGTAATGCCCGGTTGATTCTGATTTCCGCCCTCGTACTGCGGCCAGCCGTAATGGGCTCCCGGTTGAATGAAGTTAATTTCGTCTTTGGACGATTCTCCATGCTCGGACTCGAATAGCCGGTTCGTTCCGGGCTGCCAGGCCAATCCTTGCGGATTCCGGTGCCCCCGGCTGTAAATCGGCGAAGAAGCGCCGAACGGATTATCGGACGGGATCGTGCCGTCCAGATTCAGCCGGAATATTTTTCCTCCGAGATAGGTTAGGGTGTCGTCCTTGTTGCCGTAGTTGCCGTCACTGAAATAGAGCTTCTTGTCAGGGCCGATTTTGAGACGGCCGCCGTTGTGATACACTGCCCCGGGAAGATCCGTGATCAGGACTTTGTCGATTTTGGCGGTATTGTTGCTTTCGATCAGGCGGACCACCCGATTGGCGACTTTGTTGTCGGAGGTCTTGTAGGAATGGTAAATGTACATATAATGATTGTTGGCGAAATCCGGGTCGAGCGCGAGTCCCAGCAGACCGCCCTCGCTCTTGGGCATGTAGTAGAAAGGCGATCCCAGCGTAATGACCGGTGCGGATTTCAACTGGCCGTTCACGACGACTCGCACTCTTCCGCTGTTGCGTTCGGTGAAAAAAATCCGGCCGTCCGGCGCGAAGTCGACCGCCCACGGCGTTTCCAGATTGGAAGCGACGACCTCGGGCGTGTAAGGTTCCGAAGAGGCCGGGTTCGTCTTAACCGATAGCGCTTTACTGGCGGGGGACACATTGCCGGCAAGATCCCTGGCTTTCACCGTAAAGCTGTAGGAGGTATTGGCGGTAAGCCCCGTCACGTTAAACGAGGTCTTGTCGGTGCTGCCGGACAATTTCCCGTCCGTGAAAATATCATAGGCGTACACGCCTACGTTATCCGTCGCTGCGGTCCAGGTTAACTGGACGGACGTGGAGGTTTTGCTTGAACTCGCAAGTCCGGCTGGAGCGGCGGGGCTTTCCGTATCGGACCCGCTGGTTGTCGTCACCGACAGAGGAGCGCTGGCTGCCGAGCTGTTTCCGGCCGCGTCCCTGGCCTTTACCGTAAACCGGTAAGTGGTGGCGGGTTTCAAGCCCGTAAAGGTATAGGAAGTACCGGCAACGTTCGCCTGGGTCAAAACATCGTTCTTGTACAAATCGTAGCCGGTGACACCGACATCGTCCAGCGATGCGGTCCAGGCGATTTCCGCGGACGTATCGGTTACGGATCTGGCCTGAACGTTCGTCGGTTCGGTCGGCGGAAACACATCGCCCGCCGCGTTTACCGTCACATTAGTAAACGTGGCGGTGCTCAGCTTGGAAGTGTTATGGCTGGAGACGGCAAGGCCGACAAACACGGAAGCGTTCATCTTTAAAGTAAGCGTCCCCAGGTCGCCCCAGTTCAATCCGTTGTTGGACACATACCCCCGGATGACGTTTCCTTTGCGCTCCAGCTTTACCCACGCCGGGCTGGTCGAAGCGATTTTCTCGCTCTCGGAGGCGCCGCCGGTTTCCGTTCTATACTGGAACGTGAATCCGTTGGAAGGCGTCAGAAGCAGATCGGCATGTTTGGAATCCGGCTTCAGCGTTTCCCGGATCGTAATGCCCGCTTTGGCGAAATCGTGGGTATTCGTCTGCGAGGAAACGAGAGCTATGATCGAGCCGTCTCCCGTCCAGGGCTGATAGACGAAATTGAACTGGTCCGATTTGCCCCAAATATCCGTGCCGGAGCCGCTGACTTCAAAACGGCCCGCACCCGGGTCATAGGAGGCGCTGCCCGCCAGAGCGGGCGAACCGATGTTTTGCTGCTTCCAGGGAGCCGGCACGCTTTCCGCCTTGGCCGTTCCCGGTACGGGTATTAAAGCAAGCAGAAGACAAAAGCAGAGACTTAAAGCAACCTGTTTGCAATGCATAATCATTCCCACACGTCCTTTTGTTTTGGAATGGCACTAAGGGTTTGCTTATAGACGAAGGCGATCCTCCTTTCGAAAGTTAAAGCGCTTATACTTTCGCAATTCATTTTACCATAAATCCCAGTAAAAGGTATATATACGAAATGTAAACGCTTAGCGTTTTGGCTCTCACGGTAAACATGTTAGAATGAAAATGATACCGGTACATCCCAGGAGGCACTAAATGAACAAACATTTGGAAGATATCCCGGATTATCCGAATTGGCGGCTCATCAAAAAAATCGAAGAAGGCTGGTCGAAAGATAAAAAGTATTATGTGGAAAATCACGAGGGAACAAGATTATTGCTCCGAATCACGGGTAGCCACATGTTTGACGTCAAAAAGAAAGAGTTTGAGATGATTCAGATCTTTAATAAGCTGGATATTCTGATGTCGGAAGCGGTCTCGTTCGGCTTCTGCAATGACAACCGGAGTGTCTATATGCTGCTGAGCTGGGTAGACGGACTTGCATTGCGAGAGGCTTTGAAACAGCTGCCGGAGGAGGAACAATATGCAATCGGCGTGCAAACGGGCAGGATATTAAAAGCTTTGCATGCCATACCCGTGAACCCGGAAGACATCCCCGCGGAGGATAAGAAAATCCATAAATTGCGTAAATTGGACACTTACGTAAAAAGTTCAGTCCGGGTGGAGAACGACCAACCCGCAATCGACTATGTACGAAACAATTTGTACAAGATCCATCCTCTGCACGCCCGTGTACAAGCACGGGGATTTTCATGTCGGCAATCTGATCTTGTCCGATAAGGGTAAAGTCGGTGTGATCGATTTTAACAGATGGAACTGCGGCGACCGCTATGAGGAATTTTACAAAATACAAAATTTCGACGTCGAAGTCAGCATACCGTTTTCCGTCGGCCAGGTGGACGGTTATTTCAATAACGAGCCGCCGGTTCAATTATGGGACGTGCTGGCCGTTTATGCCGCCCATTCGGCGCTTTGTTTAATCAATTGGGCCGAAAAATTCAACAATAGAGATGAAGTAAGTCAGATGCAGCAGCGTTGTCTGCAAACGTTCAAGGATTATGATTATTTTCAGACGTCCGTTCCGCGCTGGTACAGCAATCATTACAGGAAGTTCCGGAACTAAAACGTTCGAAACAAAAAGGAGTTCAGACACGATGACGGCCCCGCAGCCTATGACTGAGAAACAAAAGATGTTAGCCGGTAAACCCTATAAAGCTTTCGGCGAGGAGCTTCTACTCGAACGGCAGCACGCCAAGGAAGTCTTGTTCGATTACAACGCGCTGCGTCCCGGCGAAGTCGAGAAACGGAACGAACTGCTCCGTCCGCTTCTTGGACGTACGGGCAAAGCCTTTTTTATAGAACCCCCGTTCCGCTGCGATTACGGATACAATATTTCGCTGGGGGAAAATTTTTATGCCAATTATAATTTAACGGTGCTCGACTGCAATCGGGTAACGATCGGGAACAACGTTCTGATCGGTCCCAATGTGAGCGTATTTACTGCCGGCCACGCCATTCATCCGGAGCTTAGAGTGAATGAAGTGGAATACGCGCTCCCGATCTCGATCGGCAACAACGTCTGGATCGGCGGCGGGGCGATACTCAATCCCGGCGTGTCGATCGGCGACCATACGATTATCGGATCGGGGAGCGTGGTTACGAAGGATATCCCCGCAAACGTTATTGCCGCGGGAAATCCGTGCCGCGTCCTTCGTCCGATCACAGAGGACGACAGGAACCAGTTCCGGGACGCCTAAAGCCGGAACCGCTGCAAAAGACTGCTTCCGCGGAAGCGGTCTTTTCCTGTTTGCCGGATCGTACGGGCCGCATTTCTTCTTCGGAAGCGCCGCAAGCAGAGGCGGCAATCCTTTATCGCTTCACTCAGTAAAACGAAACCTTGGATGCCCGATTTGGGCATCTTTTTTTTTATTATTGACGCTTTCCTGCATTGTGAGTATGATAATGATAATCGTTACGATTACGATTAAATTCGGTCGAGCGACGTAATCCTACATTTTTTTTAAAAAAATCGGTCCAGGGGTAGTTGTCTGATGAAACGTGAAATCGACTTTGTGAAATGCAATCCCACACAGAATATGACCATTCTTGTGAGAACGAATCACCTGGCTGAGGACTATAAGCCCATCGCCGCTAAAATGATGTCCTACGACAGTGTGTACGCCGAACAAGTAGGCTTCATCGAAAAACCCGGCAGCTATGAAGCCGATGCCAATTTACGAATGGCGGGAGGTGAGTTTTGCGGGAATGCTTGCATGTCCTTAGCCGCTTTTCTAGCATCTGAAAAAGGAATGAATCCTGACGATTTCATGGAAATTGTCCTCGAAGCTTCCGGAACGGAGCAGTTAGTCACCTGTCAGGTGAAAAAAGTCAAGGAAGAGTATGTGTGCCGGCTTGCAATGCCTGTGCCCAAAAAAATCGATCGGAAGACAATCAAGTTTGAAGGCGATGACTTGGATATTGTCACGGTGAGATATCCTGACTTTCTACATATTGTGATCGAAGTCGATCATTTCAATGAGACCGTGAGAAATCGGGCACAGGCCTTGGCGAAGCTGCTTGGAGCGACTTTGGAAGCCAGCGTGATCGGCATTTTGTTATTCAAGAGTCATTCGGACGAATTGGCTCCGCTCATTTATGTCCCTCCCTTGGACAGCATGATTTGGGAAAGAGGGTGCGGCTCCGGCACGGCTTCACTGGGTGCCTTCCTGTCTTGGAAACACAAGGGGGCCGTTTCTGCGCAAATCAAGCAGCCCGGCGGCACCATAACTGTCATGGCCGAATGGGAGGAAGACGAGGTAACAAGCCTCACCATTGAAGGATCCGTTGGAATTGTAGCCCAAGGCAGAGCTTTTGTTGATGTTTAATAACCTGAATCGGATTGGAGTGAAGGTATGCATACGCACGAACAATTTCTACAAACTTTAACCGGATTTCAAGCGAAATTTACGCATTTAGCAGATCGTTACGAAGGTACCGTTCAGCGAAGCGCCGAGTTAGAAGCGATTTTAGATGACTATTCCGCTTTTATTACGAACGAGGCTAACGAAGAATCATGGGAACATCTGAACCTGCAAGATCCCGGACATATGTCCCGGCTAGTGGAAGATTTGAGGAAGACGTCGGCGTTTTGTGTCGCGATTATGGAAAAATACCGTGCATGGAAGCTGTTGAATGGAGACACGGAACGGACGGAGTATTTCCGAAATATAGAATCATGCATCGAGAAAGAATTTGGAAGCTTTCAAGTGACAGCGGATTCGAAAGTGTTGTTGGTGGGCTCGGGTTCATTCCCCATGACGCCATTGTACATAGCGAAGCAAACCGGTGCGGAAGTGGTCGGCATTGATATTGACAGGGAGGCTGTAGAACTCGGAAGAAGGGTTGTAGAGGAGTTGGGAAGCGGATTGAAAATCAGGCTGGAGAACGTGTTCGTAGAGCATCTGGACGGTATACAAGAGGTGACTCACATCATATTCAGCTCAACGGTTGCCAATAAATACGAACTGCTGGACCAATTGGATCGGCTAACCAATCGGCATGTGATTGTGGCCATGAGATACGGCGGCGGCTTGAAATCTTTATTCAATTACCCCATGCAAGAGGTGAACAGACGCAAATGGAGCTTGGTTGAAACCGTTTTGCGTCCCGATCACGTGTTTGATATCGCTTTGTATCAAAAAGCATAGGCTTCATTTTGGGAGAGGAAGGGTCAGATGGGTGATTTTCAACGAGTCTTAGTGCTGGGAACGGGTCCCGCTTCGATTCAATTGGCCGTACTGCTAAAAAAATATGCGAACTGCCGCGTAGGAATCGCCGGTCGAAAGTCCGTTCGTTCCGAACACTTCTTTGCGGCGCTCAAGCAGAGCAACCGGCGTATCCGCGCAGACATTCAAAATGAAAAGCACCGGCGGCTGCAGGGCGAGTGCGTCATCGATGATGTTTTTCACGGATATGAGAGCATTACGGGAAGATGGGATACCGTGATCTTGTCCGTTACGGCGGATGCATACATAGGGGTACTCCAACAAATCCATGAACAGCTTTTGCAGCAAGTAAGGTGTGTGGTCTTAATTTCCCCGACCTTCGGTTCAAACAGCTTAATCCGCCACTATATGACGGATATTCGTGCGGATGCGGAAATTATTAGCTTTTCCACCTATCTTGGCGATACGCGCTGGAGGCACGACAAGCCGTCCGATCAGGTCATCACGACAGGAATCAAGAAAAAAGTGTTCATTGGCTCGACGAAGGCTCCATCTGGTAATGTGACGAAGCTCCGTACGTTGTATGAACAACTGGGTATAACCTTGGAAATCATGGGTTCTCCATTCGAAGCGGAAACGAGAAATAGTTCCTTATATGTCCATCCGCCTCTGTTTATGAATGACTTTTCGTTAAATGTTCTATTCGGAGAAGCGGCCCCCAAGAAATTTGTATACAAAATGTTTCCCGAAGGTCCCATTACACCCGGTTTAATCCGCGATATGGTGGCCTGTTGGAAAGAGATGACGGCCATTATCCGCAAGCTAAATATAGACGGCCTTAACTTGCTTAAGTTCATGACAGACGATAATTATCCGGTGCGGCCGGAAAGCTTATCGCGTCATGAGATCGAAAACTTCCTTCATTTCGAAACGATCCATCAAGAGTATTTAGTATACATCCGGTATACATCGCTGTTAATCGATCCTTTCTCCGAACCGGATCAGGATGGGAAATATTTCGATTTCTCGGCAGTCCCCATTCGGCAAATCTTTGTCAACCATGAAGGGTACTGGGACATCCCGCGCATGCCCAAGGAAGATTACTACCGAATAAAAATCATACAAGGCATTGCGAGGTATGTAGATTCAAGCTGTCCGACGATCGATACATTCATTGCAACTTATGAGCGGAAAATAGAGGAAGCGGCCCGGCATAGGCTGCAGGACGAGTTGTTGTCGGATGCATTCACCGTCCAGAGTTTTGAAGAAGACTTGAAGAGGATACGCAGTGAAATAGAGACCAGGTTGGGAACAAAGAAGAATTAGTACGCTGCATACTGGAGGAGACGACATGACGAGAAGAATAGCGGGTTTATTAGCTGCTTTAATGATTTCCATTGCACTGCTGGCAGGCTGCGCCGGCGAGAAGAACACGAATACGGGGTCCACGGAACGAAGCAAAGAACTGGTGTACGCCACGGCAAAAGATATCAACGATATGAATCCCCATTTGTACACGGGTTCAATGCCGGCGCAAGGAATGGTGTACGAATCATTAGTCGAAAATACGGAAAACGGAATCAAGCCGCTGCTGGCCGAGTCTTGGGAAACTTCAAATGACGGGAAAACATACACCTTTCATCTGAGAAAAGATGTGACCTTTCACGACGGAGAACCATTTAACGCGGAGGCTGTGAAGAAGAATATCGAAGCCGTGCAAAAAAATGCAAGCAAGCATTCCTGGATCAAACTTTCCACTAAGATCGTGAGCTGTAATGTGCTGGATGAGTTTACGGTGGAATTGAATCTATCGGAGCCCTACTATCCGACTTTACTGGAATTGTCGATGACCCGGCCTTACGTATTCATCTCGCCCGAAAACTTCGTTAACGGGGAGACAAAGGATGGGGTGAACGGATACAACGGCACCGGACCCTATAAGCTCAAGGAACATAAAACCGAACAGTACGCCACTTTTGAAGCCAATGAAGGCTACTGGGGCGGCGCGCCTAAAGTGAAGAAAATTACGGCGAAAGTTCTTCCGGCCGGGGAAATGACATTTTTGGCGCTGCAAAAGGGTGAAGTCAACTTTGTCTTTACGGATGATCGAGGCGCGGACAGCATTGATGTGGAAGCGATGAATCGGTTAGTTCAATCGGGTGATTTCCAGCTGGTCAGAAGTAAAGCGATGAATACGAAAATGATCGTTGCCAACAGCAGCAAATCAGGCCCCGTTCATGAAAAGGCCGTACGCGAGGCCATCTGGTATTCCATTGACCGGGAAACCGTCAGCAAGCAAATTTTTAGCGGGATGGAAACGGCGGCTAACACTCTATTTTCCTCCAATGTCCCGTATGCGGACGTCGATTTGAAGAAGCGGGGCTACGATCCGGAAACAGCGAAAAAGATTTTGGAAGAAGCGGGCTGGAGCCTGGAGAGCGGCAAAGCAGTCAGAACCAAAGCCGGAAACCCGTTAGCCATGAAGCTTTACTACGACGTCAATTCTTCCTCCCAAAAAACGCAGGCTGAATTCCTTCAACATACGTTGACAACAATTGGGGCTAAGCTGGACCTTATCGGCGAAGAATCTTCTTCTATCGCGAAAAGAAGAGCCACGGGAGACTATGATCTGCTGTTCAATCAAACATGGGGGCTCGCCTACGATCCGCAAAGTACAATTGCCGCCTTTACATCGGAAAGCTCTTATCTGCATACAACCAAAGGCATACCGAAAGCGGCCGAACTCTACAAGAACATCGATGATGTGATGGTGTCCGCCGACGAGAAGACACGGAGATCGTTATACGCGGATATTTTAACTCTTGTCCATGACGAAGGCGTCTTTATCCCCATCACCAATGGCAACGTCACCGTCCTGGCTCCCAAAAATTTGAAAGGGATCTCGTTTAAGCAAACGCAATACGAGCTGCCGTTTGAGCGAATGTACTTTGAGTAGCTAAATAAATTGTACAGGGATACCCTTGGTGCCATGTGCAAAAAAGGAGATGGCTATGGGTAGTTATATCCTCAAAAGAGTTTTGCTATCGCTTCCTTTGCTTGTGATCATATCCTTTTTAACGTTTGTTTTAAATCATCTGTCTCCTTTGGATCCAGCCGAAGTGGTCCTGCACGCGCAAGGCGTGCCGGATATAACCGAAGAATTAATCGCGGAAACGAAATGGGCGCTCGGACTGGACCAACCGTTTCTAATCCGTTATTTCAATTGGGTCGTTGCCTGCCTGCAGCTCGATTTCGGCCATTCGTACGTTACGGGAAAACCGGTCTGGTCCTTGCTGGGCCCCGCTTTTCTGAATACATTAAAGCTGACGCTGGTTTCGATGGCTGCCATTATTGTCCTATCTATTGTCCTTGGCGTGCTCTGCGCATGGAAAGAAGGGAAAAGGATGGACAAATCGGTTAGAGGGGTCTCGTTTTTGCTGACTTCTATGCCGTCGTACTGGCTTGCGTCGCTCATGGTGTGGTATTTTTCCGTCCATCTGGATCTTCTCCCGACAAGCGGCATGGACTCCTTCCAAAGTTACATTTTACCGGTTACCGTGATTACCATCAGTTACACAGGCATTTACTTTCGGATCGTCAGAAGCTCCATGATCGGCCAGTTGAACGAGGACTATGTGTTGTACGGCAGGGCAAGCGGTTTACCGGAAAGGAAAATAACGATGCATATCCTAAGAAATTCGCTTCAGGTGGCCATTTCCGTGTTTTGTATGGCCATCCCCATTATTTTGGGAAGCACGGTCGTTGTAGAAAACCTGTTCGCGTGGCCCGGGCTGGGGACGTTAAGTGTCAAATCCATTCTAAGCAGGGATTTCCCGATCATCCAAGCTTATGTCCTTGTGTTGGCGGCGGCCTTCGTTCTGTTCAATACCTTGTCGGACATGATTCTTGCGGCGATGAATCCCAAACTAAGGAAGGGGATGTAATGGAACGATTTAAATCGATCGTGAAAGACAAGCCGGCTGTCCTATCTTTATTCATTCTCGTTATAACCATGGCTGCCGGGATCTTTGCCCCTCTGATTGCGCCGCATGCTCCCGGGGAAGTGCATATGGATCTTCGGTTTGCGGGTCCGTCGCTGGAATATTTGTTAGGCAACGATCACCTGGGGCGATGTGTTTTATCCAGATTAATTTACGGGATCCGTCCAAGCGTGCTTTGGGTGATGGCCGCCTTGATCTTAACGGTAGGGATTGGTGCCTTTTTTGGCTTTATTGCAGGGTATTTCAGGGGAAGAACAGATGCCGTCGTGATGAGAATTTGCGATGTGATGCTTTCTTTTCCGGGTTATGTCATGATCTTGGCCGTAATCGGTATTGTGGGCGTAGGCTTTGAAAATATATTGATCGCGTTTGTATGTACGAAATGGGCATGGTTTGCCCGCGTCATCCGAACGTCTGTCATGCAATATGCCGAAGCGGACTATGTGAAGTTCTCTAAAGCGCTTGGCGCCGGCAGCGTTCAAATTATGGTCAAGCATATTGTGCCCGTCGCGCTTCCCGACATTGCCGTTCTATCAAGCAGTTCTTTCGGTTCCATGATTTTGCAGTTATCCGGCTTCTCCTTCCTCGGTTTAGGCGTTCAAGCTCCGAATGCAGAGTGGGGCATGATGTTGAATGAAGCAAGGGAAGTCATGTTCTCGAAGCCGGAACTTATGTTAGCGCCGGGTTTAGCGATCGTTCTTGTCGTGTCGGCTGTCAACTTCTTGTCCGATGCGCTCCAAGCTGCGTTAGATCCTAAATTAAGGACTTCCAATCCAAAGCTGCAAGGCCAGACCGTCGCTGCCGGTACGGCGATTCAAGGAAATGGGGTGGCTTAATCCGGTCATGAATAGTTTAGAAGTGAAAAATTTAAAAGTTTGGGATAGCCTGACCGGTGAAGTGATTATCCCGAACAGCTCCTTTCATGTAAAGCAGGGAAGCTGTCTGGCCATCGTTGGAGAAAGCGGAAGCGGGAAGTCTCTGACCTGCAGGGCCGTTATGAGATTGACTAAAGCCAATATCCGCCAATCCGGAGACATTCTGTTTGGCGGAGTAAACTTAAGCGAGCTGCCCGAGAAAGAAATGAGAAAAAGAAGAGGAAAGCAGCTCTGCATGATTTTGCAAAACGGCATGCGAGCCTTCGATCCCTCTTGTGTGGTCGGGGTTCATTTAAAAGAAACGCTTGCCGAACATTTCGGCTGGAGCCGCGACGAAATAACGGCGAAGATGAAAAAAGCCATGGAAAGCGTGATGCTCAAAGATCCGATAGCGGTGATGAACAAGTATCCGCACCAGCTTTCGGGGGGCATGCTTCAGCGCGTGATGATTGCGCTGGCTATTGTGCTGGAACCCGAACTCGTTATCGCGGACGAACCGACTACGGCACTTGATACGATCTCCCAATTCGAGGTCGTTGAACAGTTTGCGCAATTGCGGAAGAGAATGGGGTGCTCCATGATTTTTATTTCGCACGACCTGGGCATCGTCCGAAAACTTTCGGATGAGGTGCTGGTTATGAAAGAAGGAGAAGTGGTGGAAAGAGGGCCGACTCCGGCCATTTTCTCTGGAGCACGCCACGAATATACCCGCTATTTGGTAGCCTCAAAGCTTTCGCTGAATCATCATTTTAGGAACCTAATGGGAGGCGTCGGCCGTGCTGAGGATTGAAGGTGTCGAGAAATCGTACAAAACGGGCGGCTTATTTTCCAAGAAAAAACAAAACGTGTTAGCAAACATTAGCTTCGAATGCGGGCAAGGGGAATGTTTGGGCATCATCGGAGAAAGCGGAAGCGGCAAATCCACACTGGGCCGACTGATCATAGGGATTGAGGAGCCGGATCAAGGAACCGTTTTATTCGAGGGAAAAAGGATAAGGGAGCGGAATGCGAGACGGGGGAACATCAGCGCTGTTTTTCAAGACTATACCTCCTCCATTAATCCGTTTTATACGGTTGAGCAGGCTATTATGGAACCTATGAAGCTGCAAAACAAAGCCCGAAAAGAGGCTTCAGGCAAGATTGATCTGCTGCTGCATCAAGTCGGACTGGACTCGTCCTATCGAACAAAATACCCCCATGAATTATCGGGCGGAGAAGCTCAAAGGGTGTGCATAGCCAGAGCCGTTTCAACCGAGCCCAAATGTATTTTGCTGGACGAAGCCATCAGCTCGCTGGATGGTTCGGTTCAAATCCAGGTGCTTCAGTTGCTCAAAAGATTGAGGGAAATTTACAACATGGGCTACATCTTCATCACCCATGACATACAGGCTGCCGCCTATATTTGCGACAGGGTCGTTTTCATGCGACAGGGCCGGATCGAAGAAACGGTGAACATCGCACACTTAAAAGACGTTCAATCCGCGTATGCAAAGAAATTATTGCAGATGATCATTACCTAGCGTTATGGGCAGACAGAGAGAATTCGGGAAGGAGCAAGAACGGTGAAAGGAGCTTTGTCCTGGCCTTTTCTGAGGCTGTATATGTTGACTCTGCTGTATTTCAGCGCCAACTCCATTTTAAACGTGATCATCCCTTTGAAGGGCGAATCGCTGGGGGCCACGAATACAACGATCGGGATCATTATGGGGGCGTACTTATTTACAACCATGTTTTTCCGGCCCTGGGCGGGTCATATGATTCACAAGCATGGTCCGATTAAAGTGCTGCGCACGATTCTAGTTATAAACGGGTTCGCCTTACTCCTGTACACGTTTACCGGGCTCGGAGGATACTTCGCCGCCCGTATGCTGCAAGGGGTCTGTACCGCTTTTTTCTCCATGGCCCTGCAGCTGGGTATTATAGACGCGCTGCCGGATAAGGACCGGTCACAAGGCATCTCGATGTATTCCTTATGCGCTTCCATGCCGAATATTATGGGGCCTCTGCTGGCTGTGGGTATGTGGCATACAGCGGATAACCGTTATTTTATAGCGGCCATGATTACGATTGCCATTCTTACCGGAGTGGTGGGTTATAGTGCCGGAATGGAAAAAAAAGAGGCCGAACCCGCTGCGGGTCAGCCCGGGCATGGCGCCAAGATGCTCCATTCCTTCGGCCATCTGGTTAAAAACCCGCATTTATTCAAATGCAGCGTTCTGATGCTGACAGCTTCCCTTGTATTCGGAGCGGTGACAACCTTTATTCCCCTATATGCCATGCAGATCGAAAACGGCAACGCGGCCATTTATCTGATGATTCAGGCGACGGCCGTAGTGGCAGCGCGTTTTGTGCTTAGGAAGAAAATTCCTTCGGACGGAAAGTGGCATTCGTCTTTTATGATGGCGATTATGCTGATTTTAGCCGCAGGAGCGCAATGTGTAAGCTTTTCTGCAGCCGGCGGAACGGTGTTTTTTTATGTCGGCGCAGGTTTAACAGGCATCGCTCAGGCCCTGCTTTATCCGACCTTGACCACGTATTTGACTTTTGTATTGCCGCAACATGATCGCAATGTGCTACTCGGTTTATTTATCGCTACGGCCGATTTAGGAGTTTCACTGGGCGGCGTCGTTATGGGCCCCGTCGCGGATCTTTCTTCGTACTCGTTTATGTATCTGATTTGCGCGATTTTAGGTTTGTCGATGATCTTTTTTGCTTATGATCGACGTAAGATTTTTGCCCGCTCAGGATAAACTTGAAGGTCTTTCTATGACAATTGGCTCCCAGAAACATATTGATGGTCTTACGGAAATCGGTAAAATCGTTGCGTTGACAATAGATCATGTAATATCCCTTGTCCATCATCGATCGTCTTTGTGTTAGATTCTAAATAAGTGATTCAATAATTCAACTTATATAGCATTGAAAGCAAGTGTTTATAAATAAAAAAACCTCTCCAATCGCAAAGTCGTTTCATGACGACAGCTTGTTTGCGATTAAGGGAGGTTTTTTTGTATTTAATCGATTAAGTTTCAACCGTATTATTCATGCAACTGCTTATGAAACTCGTCAAGCGGCCGGGACAGATTCTGCTTGATAATGCGTGCGGCTGTTGCCGAATCGCGATCCTGCAGCGCTTGAATGATTTGTTCATGCTCTTGAACGGCCGTTTGCGTCTGTTCGATTGGATGGTTTAAAAACACATATTTAAAGCGGCGGATATGCAATTGGAGCGAAGAGCAAAAGGACGTGATATACGAATTGTCTGCGATTTCTACAATCAGGTTGTGAAACTCCTCATCATATTCAAGCGCCTGATACAGATCCTTTTCAAGAATGCACTTCGTAAATGCTTGATTCAATTCCCGCAATTGTTCGATTTGTTCCGGCTGAATCAGTTGGGCCGCCATCTCGGCTGCCAATGCGTGCAGTACAACGAGGGGGGCGTACGGCTTATGAATATCGTCTTTGTCGATCCGGGTCACTCGCGTATCCTTGCCGGGAAACATCTGGACGAGTCCCTGTGCTTCGAGCAATTGCAGCGCTTCTCTAACCGGCGTCCGGCTCACGCCCAGCGCAGCGGCAAGTTCGGCATCATTGAGCTTTTCGTCAGGCTGCAGCGTGCCGTCAATAATCCATTTTTGCAATTGTGACAATGTCCGATCTTTGGCTGTAGAGCGGACTGGTGTCGAATAATTGTCAGGTATTGGCATTCCATTCATCCTCTTCATCCTTGATAGACAAAAACAACAGTCATTATTCCATAATATTTTGATTTTTAATATATCGCATCTTGCAGCTGAAAGCAATTGAAAGAGCATTAGAAACAGCGCTTAAGGGGCGGCAATGAAAGAGAAAAGAGAAAAAGCTTTATTTTTATCGCAAAAAAAGATTGCGTCTAGGAGATATTCGAAATATAATATGCAATATATTACGATAAAGATTTGTTCTTGTATCATTCAAACAACATGAAGCAATGATGAGGAGCAGGCAGAGGCTCTTATGTACAGAGATCGGTGCAGAAGCTGAGAGCATCGTCATAACCCTACTGCCAACTCGCCTCGGAGCTATTTCCTTGAACCAGTCAACGATTAGAGGAAATCGGAGTGGCGCACGTTACTGTGCCGTTGATCGGCTGTTAGCCGATTGGAAGTGGCTGTACTGAGTACGCGGAACTATCTGTGTATGTATGCAGCAATTATGGGTGGTACCGCGGAAGAATACTCGCTCCTTTCGTCCCTTATACGCGTGTTGCGTATCTGGACGGCAGGAGTTTTTTAATGGGAGGGGATGAAGGAGAGAATAATATGATTTTCACAAAAAGGGCTGTATGTCAGCCATCTTAAGAGAATGAGTTTCATTCTCTGGAGTGAGAAGCCACTACTATACGAGGAGAGGTTTGCAATGGCAACAAAAACCATACAACCGGCATCAATTGCCGCGAAGACGATTTATCCCATTTTGCTGACGATCAGCATGATGCATTTATTGAATGATACGATTCAGTTTATTGTCCCGTCGTTGTTCCCGATTTTAAAATCGTCATTGTCCCTAAATTTTGCTCAAATCGGTCTCATTTCACTAATGATCAATTTGACTGCAGCCATTATGCAGCCCCTGATCGGGATTTACACGGACAACAAGGCTAAGCCGATGATGCTGCCGTTCGGCATGCTGTTTACAATGCTTGGCGTCATCACACTTGCTTATGCGCATCAATTTTGGGTTGTCATGTTCGCCGTTATGCTGATTGGACTTGGCTCAGCTATTTTCCATCCGGAGTCGGCACGCGTGTCGTTTCTGGCAGCAGGCGATAAAAAAGGAGCAGCCTCCTCGATTTTTCAATTTGGCGGGTTTATGGGGCAAGCGATTGCTCCAGTGCTGACTGCTGTCTGGTTTGTCGTTACCGGCCAGCAAGGGCTCGTTTGGCTTTCGATCGTGATTGCGGTAGGCTTTTTTGCCCAGTTTTATGTGGCCCGCTGGTATCAAAATCAATTGGTTCCAGCTGATGCTGCCGGCGCCAAAACAAAACAAAGTCAAGTGAGTCCAACCGGGTTATCAACCGGCCGTATTGTGCTTGCGATTACAATTCTTATGATTTTGGTATTCTCGAAAAACTTGTATGTTGCGGCGATCAGCAGCTATTATTCGTTCTTTGTCATTGACCGTTTCGGTGTCACGATGGGGCAGGCGCAAATCATTCTGTTCGTATTCCTGGCGGCTAACGTTGTAGGCTTGCTGCTTGGCGGCTTGCTGGCAGACCGCTTTAGCCGGCTGAAACTGATCTGGTTCTCGATCCTGGGCACCGCGCCATTTGCATTGATGCTGCCCTATTCCAATCTGACTTTCTCAATCATCTGGATTTTCTTGGCTGGCACAATTTTGTCATCGTCTTTCTCGGTTATTATGGTTTATGCCAACGAGCTGCTGCCGGGCAAAGTAGGACTTGTCTCCGGGATCTTCTTTGGGCTTGCTTTCGGTTTAGGCGGTGTCGGCTCCGCCATTCTCGGCAACATGGCCGACACAACAAGTATTGATTTCATTATTCAATGCTGCGCTTACTTGCCGCTGTTGGGGCTGTTGACGATTTTCCTGCCGTCGGACAAAAAAGTGAAGAAAGAAGCGCAGCAGGTCTCTGTTGCTCAATCTTAACTTAATTTATGCTGTCCATGATGTCCCGCTCGCCCGGATAGCCGGAAGAAGAAGTTGGCCGGCAGGGCGTGAGGATAAAAAAATCATAAGAGGCCTTTACGCTTCCGGCTCGCACCGTTTGATCGATATTAGCGGATGTGCCGTCCAGCATCCTGTCGTTAACCAGATGATTGAGCAGGTAAAAGCCAGTATGACGGAATTGCAGATTCCCGCTTATAATGAACGTACACGAGAAGGTGTGGTGTGGACAGTCGTCGCCCGTGTCGGCGAAGTGACGGGGCATGTACAGCTTACAGCTTACACTCATAACCGCTACGGACTGGCTGCCGGATTCCAAGCAGTTTGTGCAGCGTATTCCTTCGAGGGATGCGCCGAGAAGCTGCTGCCGGAATGGGTCGGGCGCTGCATCAAGCCCGATGTCGTTGTCGTTGACCCGCCGTGGAGGTTGTGAACAGTCGCTGCTGCAAACCATTCTCCAAGCCAGGCCCGCGCGGCTCGTGTACGTCTCCTGCAACCCGGCCACTCTGGCCAAGGATTGCGAAACGCTGCTCCGCGGCGGCTACCAGATCGAATGGGTGCAGCCGGTGAATATGTTTCCACAGATGACGCATGTGGAGTGCTTAATATTGATGATTCTGAATTATCAAGTAATATGTGACAGTACTGCTCAATTTATTGATGTATTTTTTATATTAAGTGAATCAATTTCATAATGCGCACTTTTAAAAAATCATAAAGAAACAGAATTTCGATGATTCCTTAAAAAAACGAATGAAATAGCTAATTATGCTACAGAAAGTTGTAGTTGGGAAAGCCGATCAACTGCCAGTTTGCAGGCGTTGTACGCAAGATGAACCAAATCAAAATGGACTTTAGCTTTCTTCCCTGTACAATGGTAAATCTGATTCAATAGAAAATAACCTTTAAGATAGGCGTTTACGCGCTCAACGGCACTTCGTTCCTTATAGATTTCAGTCCATTTCATCGAGCCTCTTGCCGGTACCGTGTAGCGTCTCAGGTCATCTGTAACTTTCTTTTTATAAACCTTTTGACAAAGGCTGTCGCGGGCTAATGGACATTCTTTACATTCGATTGGCCGTGTATATTTTAATGTTTCATATTTTGCATCATAGCTGTCGTAACGATAACTATGCTCTCGCACACATGTTGGTGCGAAGTACTTATCAAAGCCTATTGGTTCAGGCTCATTTTTCTTATTATAAGCAATGACAGACTGGGCCCCGATACGATGAACTTGTTCATAAATAGGGTAGTAGTCATAATCGGCGTCCATTGTCGTCCTCTTGATTTCTAAAGAAGGTAAACGGGCGTGGACCCCTTTCAATAAAGGGATTGCAGCTTTTCCATCGTTAAGACTACCAGAAGAAAAGAGCGATTGAAGGATGTATTGGCTTTTCGTCCCAACGGCTAGATGGCACTTAAATCCGAACCAAAAGACATTCTTTCCCTCGCTATTCTTCTTCACACCCCATTCAGGTTGAGTGGGTACAGAGGAACGAAGTTCCTCGAGTGGTACATCCAGTTGGTCTGCAATTGTTTTCTCATAGAGTGGAAGATTAGCTTCTTTCTCAGCCTGCTCAAGGAGCCACTGTTCACGTTCTTCTTTCTTTTTACGACCTCTTTTCTGAGGTTCCTTTTTAACTTTTTCTGTTTTGGATGGAGCGCGATCACGTGATTCAACATGGGTTGCATCAATGGCTATCGTTTCATCTGAGACAAATCCTTCCGATATTGCCTGGAGAAGAAGACGCTCTTGAACAATTTCTAACGCGTCTGATTCACTAATTAACGTGATCATACGCGAATAGGAAGCTTCAGATGGAATCTCATCCGATACTAAGAATCCACAATCAACCTTAAATCGTAAATCCGTAGAAAGACGCTTCACAAGGTCCTTAATGAATGGGATACGCTCCGTGATTCGAATAATCAACGAATAGATCATCGCGGAGTAATTAAGTGATTGTTTTGGTCCAAATCGCGACCTTTTCATCACAACATCTAGGATTGGATGAATGTCAATACCGGATAAAACCGAATTAAAACGTTGGGTAGGTTCCAAATCGAATAAAACTTGCATGTCAAACAGGCTTTATTGTCGTATAATGGACATAGGGGTATCTCTCCAGTCTGTTAATGTGTGTGTCGTAACTCTCATTATACAGGATTTGGGGAGGCACCCTATTTTTTTGTCGTTTTAAACTTAGAGCCCCAAGGGCTCAGAGATATGAAATTGATTCGATTGTTAGAATTAAATCGACTTTGCTATTTTTCTTAGTAATTTGAAAATCTTTTGCACCTCTATTAATACTGAAAATACCACTTAAACCATTATCATAAAGTGATTCTATATTTTCACCAACAACAGCAATGGCAGGAACTTGATTTTTCTTGGCCATTCTTGCAATACCTGCAATGACTTTTTCTTATATTTCGAGGCAAAAGGTAATCCAGTGTCTACTTTGACTGGTAGTGCATCAATGTCCGTTCTTAACCCAATTATTGGATGGTCTTTATTGTCTTGTAACATTGCGACTAATCTAGTTCCAAGGTACTGGTGAAAATGATGTCTTAATCCGATCGTATAATCTTTGTTTTCCTTAGTTAGGTTCTTTACATTCATCTGTTATTCTTCTTTGTTTGTTTTATTCAATAGAATTGTCAAATTAAGTACAATACAGATATGCCTCAAAGGAAACTAAAAGACATGCTTTCTGTTAGAATTTAGGGTTCATGCCTTTTAAGGATTTTATTCAGTGTCTATTCTAACGGGCTTGACATTTAACGGCGTTTCTTTTTTTGATTGATTAGCGAAATGCATAACCCCTTACATACTCTCTTTGCGACAATGAAGCAAAATGAAAATCTAGGGTCTTAACATTTCTCCCTTGTCCCATGAAACAATTAATCGATTCAATCTTCTTAGCCGAGTTTCTTCTTTTTTAGCACTCATTACCCACCAAATAGAATCTCTTCTGTACGAAGGTGGAAGCTGATTAAAAAATTCCCAAGAACTTGGATGTTTTCTAATTTCATCCTCATATTCTTTCGTTAAAGTAACGTTCCTATGAACGGAAGCATAACCTGTTTGATCATTTCTTTGATTGAAAACAGTCAATCCCTCAGGCCTCATTTGATTGTGTTCTATCAGTTTATGCACCTTTTGCACATTAACTTTACTCCAGAGGCTATTAGGCTTACGTGGAGTAAAGCGAATTTTATAGCAATCTTCATCAACTGTTTTTCGTATCCCATCAATCCAACCAAATGACAGTGCACAATCTACTGATTCGGACCAAGTGAGACTTGCTTTATTGGTCTTTTTCTTAAAAAAAACTACCCAAATTTCACTAGCTGTTTGGTGATGAATATCCAACCAATCAATAAATTCTGTTTGATTACTAAAAAATAGCACTTCACTCATTTTTCCAGCCATTCTAAAATCATTTGATTAAGCTCTTCAGGTCTTTCTTCTTGAATCCAATGACCAGTGTTTAAACTCTTAATGTCTATATTAGGTACAAAATCTTTTATATTTGGAAGCGGCGGAATAATATCATTCTCACCATAAATCATCAATGTTGGCTGATGAAGAATAGGAGATACGTCACCTAATAAATGCCAATTACGATTTAAATTTCTGTACCAATTGATGCTTGGAGTGAAACCTGTCTTATTGAAGGCTGTGATATAAACAGAAAGATCATCATCGCTCATAACAGGTTCACCTAACGGCTGGGTTGCTTTAGCTAGATTAATCATTTCCATTCCTTCAACAGAGCCTTGTGATGGAACATTCTTTCGATATAAGTTACGAAGAAATTGGGCTGCATTTTCGTCTAATACAGCATCTGCAACACCTGGTTGTTTGTTAAAGTGAACAAAATAGTAATCATCGCCAAAAGCTTCTTCCATAAAATCAATCCAAGGTCTCTCTCCTCGAACTTGGTAGGGCAAGCATAAGTTAATCATTTTATTAACACGTTCTGGATGCAGCAAAGCCATACTCCAAACAACACTTGCGCCCCAATCATGGCCCATAAAAATGGCATCTTTGTATTGGTAGTGATCCAAAAGAGCAACAAGATCACCCGTTAAATGTTCAATATCATATTTTGTGACTTCTTTTGGACAAGAAGACTCTCCATACCCTCGTTGATTAGGAATAATAACGTGATAACCTGCTTCTACAAGAGGAGTCACTTGATGTCTCCAAGAAA
Source organism: Paenibacillus sp. JNUCC 35 (assembly GCF_058269095.1). Lineage (NCBI taxonomy): Bacteria > Bacillati > Bacillota > Bacilli > Caryophanales > Paenibacillaceae > Paenibacillus > Paenibacillus sp. JNUCC 35. The sequence goes on from NZ_CM177771.1 coordinate 2,666,225, forward strand.
AGGCATGCTCTGGCCATCCGTGGCAGAGAACGATAGGTTGCCCCCCATTTTTTTGTCCAGCTTCAAAAACCTCTAGCTCCACACCGTTACCTGAGATAAGTGTTGGTGTTGGAAATTCATAATTGTTTGTCATTTAACATCCTCCTAATTAAAATAAAAGTATCTTACAATGACAATATTATCATGGACGTTTGACAACGGTCTGTCAGCTTTGAGAAACTCACTTAATGATATTTGTCAGCCATCAATCTGAGTTTGGAAGCAATTTTTTTGCGCATTTCTTTTGGAGCTAAGACCTCTATATGCTCTCCAAAACTAAATATGAGAGAGAACAACCATTCTTTTTCGGGGAATGTAGCTGTAACAAGAAGTTCACCTGTTTCTAACACCGCAATATCTTCTTTATTAAAAACATCCTTCACACGAGACTTCATTTGAGGGGAAACTTTTAAGACAATTGTTGTCATTGTTGTTTGTTCATTTAATAATGCCATAATCTCGTGATAGGATTTTTCTCGACGTTCAAATGATTGATTTTCAATGTGAAAATCACTTATACGGGAAACTCTAAATATTCTGAAGTCTTCTTTTAAAAGACAATAAGCAAATAAATACCAAGTATAATTTTTAAATATGAGCGACATAGGCTCAACTTGTCTTTTGCTGACGATAGTATCATAATTTCTGTAGTCAATAGTCAGTAAATTAGTCTGTGTAATAGCTTTCCTTAGCGTCTTAACTAATGCTTTTTGATTTGGAGAGTCTCCATAAGGATGTAAATCAATGATGATTTGTTCCATATGCAGCTTTAGATAATCTACCTTGTTTTTAGGAATGATATTTTGTAGTTTTTCTATGGATGATTCTAACTCAATGTCGTCAACTGTGAAATTAATATCCTTGAGAACAGAAAGAAGGGAGGACAGGTTATTAAGAGTTAGTACTTGATGATTTAATTTATAACTCTCATAAATGCTGAATCCACCATTGTTTCCGGAATGGGAAATGATGGGAATGCCAGCTAGATTGATTGTTTCAATATCTCGGTAAATAGTCCGGACCGACACTTCAAATTTCTCAGCCAATTCATTTGCTGTTACACGATTTCTATTAAGTAACATCACAATAATGGTTAACATACGTTCTATTTTCATCTTGTTCTCCTTAAAAATATATTTTTTTATTATGTAGTAGAATCAATTTCATAATACGCACTTTTAAAAAATCATAAAGAAACAGAATTTCGATGATTTCTTAAAAAAACGAATGAAATAGCTAATTATGCTACAGAAAGTTGTAGTTGGGAAAGCCGATCAACTGCCAGTTTGCAGGCGTTGTACGCAAGATGAACCAAATCAAAATGGACTTTAGCTTTCTTCCCTGTACAATGGTAAATCTGATTCAATAGAAAATAACCTTTAAGATAGGCGTTTACGCGCTCAACGGCACTTCGTTCCTTATAGATTTCAGTCCATTTCATCGAGCCTCTTGCCGGTACCGTGTAGCGTCTCAGGTCATCTGTAACTTTCTTTTTATAAACCTTTTGACAAAGGCTGTCGCGGGCTAATGGACATTCTTTACATTCGATTGGTCGTGTATATTTTAATGTTCCATATTTTGTATCATAGCTGTCGTAACGATAACTATGCTCTCGCACACATGTTGGCGCGAAGTGCTTATCGAAGCCTATTGGTTCAGGCTCATTTTTCTTATTGTATGCTATGACAGACTGGGCTCCTATACGATGAACTTGTTCATAAATAGGGTAGTAGTCATAACCGGCGTCCATTGTCGTCCTCTTGATTTCTAAAGAAGGTAAACGGGCGTGGACCCCCTTCAATAAAGGAATTGCAGCTTTTCCATCGTTAAGACTGCCAGAAGAAAACAGCGATTGAAGGATGTATTGGCTTTTCGTCCCAACGGCTAGATGGCACTTAAATCCGAACCAAAAGATATTCTTCCCTTCGCTATTCTTCTTCACCCCCCATTCAGGTTGAATGGGTACAGCGGAGCGAAGTTCTTTGAGGGGTACATCCAGTTGGCCGGCAATTGTTTTTTCATAGAGTGGAAGGTTAGCTTCTTTCTCAGCCTGTGCAAGGAGCCACTGTTCACGTTCTTCTTTCTTTTTACGACCTCTTTTCTGAGGTTCCTTTTTAACCTTTTCTGTTTTGAATGGAGCGCGGTCACGTGATTCAACATGGGTTGCATCAATGGCTATTGTTTCATCTAAGACAAATCCTTCCGATATTGCCTGGAGAAGAAGACGCTCTTGAACAATTTCTAACGCGTCTGATTCGCTAATTAACGTGATCATACGCGAATAGGAAGCTTCAGATGGAATCTCATCCGATACCAAGAATCCACAATCAACCTTAAATCGTAAATCCGTAGAAAGACGCTTCACAAGGTCCTTAATGAAAGGGATACGGTCCGTGATTCGAATAATCAACGAGTAGATCATCGCAGGGTAATTAAGTGATTGTTTTGGTCCAAATCGCGACCTTTTCATCACAACATCTAGGATTGGATGAATGTCAATACCGGATAAAACCGAATTAAAACGTTGGGTAGGTTCCAAATCGAATAAAACTTGCATGTCAAACAGGCTTTCTTGTCGTATAATGGACATAGGGGTATCTCTCCAGTCTGTTAATGTGTGTGTCGTAACTCTCATTATACAGGATTTGGGGAGGTACCCTATTTTTTGTCGTTTTAAACTTAGAGCCCCAAGGGCTCAGAGATATGAAATTGATTCAAGTAGGTAAAATAGTTCAACGAGCATTGCGCTTGCTTTTCCAGAAGTGACATTTCGTAGTTTAGTCGAGTTACCAAATATTTATCGATATATAGCGATTTGCTAGACAGATCGGGTTTTTTCTGAAACTATATTTGGCATCATATTTTTCGTCCACTCGATAAAGCTCAATTAATTTAATTTCACCAAGCTATAAAATAGTGCTAGGAATCCGGTTCGATATCGGATTCCTTTTTGTTATGTTGTAATTTTACTACGTCTATCTAACTCAGCATGTTTAAGTTTGCTTCTTCAAGCGTAGGTATAAGAAATTTATGATCGATAGGTGATGACATCACGATTAGAATCGTGTAAGTACCGTATTTATCACATTGATTTCCGAACTCCTCAAGGGCTCGTGTGGAGTCGGTTATTACTTTTAATAAGTAGTTATGTTCTCCACTGATACGGTTACATTCTACGACCTCGGCAGAAGAACGGCAGAAATCAAGGAATGCATTACAATCCCTTGAATGAAACAGCATGTAGGCAGCAGCATGTTTTCCGATTTTTTCAGGGGAAATTATGGTGCGATACTCGCTGATGATCCCTTTTTCCTCCATACGCCTAACTCTTTCCGTTACTGCGGGTTGTGATAAACCGACACATTTTCCTAGTTCCGTCATTGAAATTCTAGCTTGGCTTTGAAGGTGGTAAAGGATTTGCTTATCAACGTGGTCCATTGAAATCGACTCCTTTAAATTTAAGGTATTCCCTATAAACTAGCTTGTAATTAGTCGTTACAAGGCTAATATAACTTGGTTGCCTTATGTAATCAAGATAACTTATTTTATATAATAAACTTACAATAGTAAAGTGTTCAAGGCTTTAACTATTCTGAAAGGATGAAGACAGTTGAGTATGTTTTATTCAAATAAAATTAATCCAGAATGTTTACCAGGTCGCATCGATGAAGTAATCGATCGAACGCTTGCCGACAAGCGATTGGTCGGTGCTGTCATTAAAGTGGCGATAGATGGGGAACTGGTTTATAGCCGAGCTGCTGGTCTTGCCGACCGCGAGATGAACCGGACCATGCAAGAAGATGCCTTATTCCGGCTTGCCTCGGTTACCAAACCTATCGTTTCAACTGCTGCCCTAGTACTAGTTGCGCAAGGTCGCCTACAGCTGGACGACCGCGTTGATCGTTGGCTTCCTGAGTTTAGGCCACGTTTGCAGAACGGTGAGTTCGCGACATTGACAATTCGTCATTTGATGACGCACACCGCGGGTCTGACTTACCGCTTCTTTCAAGAAGAGAATGGATCCTATCAGCGAGCCGGGGTATCGGATGGCATGGATCAGCCTAGTATCGCGTTGGAAGAGAACCTGCGTCGTATAGCCTCTGTTCCGCTCCTATATACGCCAGGCACCGAGTGGAAATATTCCATCGCGACAGATGTGCTAGGAGCAGTAATTGCAAAGGTCACAGAAACACCTCTCAGCGAGGCCATACATTCGCTGGTGACAAAGCCGCTTGGAATGAGCGACACCGGTTTTATTGCAATCGACCCAGAACGACTGGCCAATGCCTATGCCAATGATGCAGCAGAACCAAGGCTTATACAAGATCACGATAGCCTTGCTTTTTTGGAAGGCACGGCGGGCTTCCGCCTTGCTCCTGGCAGGGCTATTGACACCACTGCTTATCACTCAGGGGGAGCCGGCATGGTCGGTAGCGCCGGGGACTTTTTGAAACTGCTGGAAACATTACGTAAGGGCGGAGCACCCCTTTTGCCGGAGTCTCTGGTTCGCGAAATGACTACCAACCAGATCGGTGATCTGCCAATGGCCTTTTGGCCAGGGCGAGGCTTCGGCCTAGGTATTACGCTGCTCAAGGATCCTGTTGTGGCAGACACGCCAGAATCCCCGGGCACATGGCGCATGGGTGGCACCTATGGTCATTCGTGGTTCGTCGATCCTAAGCAGCAGCTCAGCGTCGTGGCGTTCACCAATACCGCACTGGAAGGCATGTCGGGCCAGTTTACTGTTGACCTTTGTGAAGCTGTCTATGACAGGATCAAGAAATAGAGAACGAACACAAGAGCCTTGGTCCAGTATGAACCGGCCAAGGCTCTCAGTGTAGTAAGATGCCGAAGGAGTGATTATCCATAAATCCTAGTTGATCATATAATCTGTCAATTTATACAAGAGAGGTGCTTCTGAAATGAGCCAAAACACAACTTCTGCCACACAGAGTGTCTCTGGCACTCCCTTTTCTGAACGTCTCCCATGGGCAGGATTACTCGCCCTTGCTATGACGGGTTTTATCTGTATTCTTACCGAAACGATTCCGGCCGGCTTGTTGCTCCAGATAGGTGATGGGCTTGGAGTCTCAGAGGCCCTTGCAGGTCAACTCGTCACCTTGTACGCCCTAGGCTCACTATTGGCCGCGATTCCTTTGACCACCGCGACTCGCGGGTGGCGGCGGCGACCACTGCTACTCATGTGTATCCTTGGTTTTCTCGTATTCAACACCGTCACTACATTTTCTTCCAACTATACACTGACGCTGGTAGCTCGTTTCTTCGCGGGTGTATCCGCTGGTGTCTTATGGGGTATGATAGCAGGCTATGCCCGGCGCATGGTTCCGGAGTCGCTTAAGGGACGAGCTATGGCGGTGGCGATGGTCGGGACGCCTCTCGCTATGGCTTTCGGTGTCCCTGCTGGAACACTACTCGGTGCCTTTGTAGGCTGGCGCTCTGTATTCGGAATGATGTCGCTGCTGGCTCTATTGCTGGTTGGCTGGGTGCTTTGGAAGTTACCGGACTATCCAGGAGAGGCTGCAGTCAAGCGGCTCCCTCTCCAAAAGGTCTTCATCACTCCGGGGGTGCGGCCGGTATTGTTTGTCGTACTGGCTTGGGTGCTAGCACAAAACATCCTGTATACCTATATTGCACCGTATCTTGCCCAGGCTGGACTTACCCAGCGTGTTGACTTGGTACTTCTTATTTTCGGCATTGCAGCGCTTATTGGCATCTGGGTCATCGGTGTTTTGATCGACCGCAAACTGCGGCCATTGGTTCTGATCAGCCTCGCTGCTTTTGCCTTGGCGTCCGTCGCACTAGGCCTAAGTAGCAGCCAGCCCGTCGTGATCTACTTAGTGGTTACTGTTTGGGGGTTAACGTTCGGGGGAGCGGCGACTTTGTTACAGACAGCAGTTGCTGAAGCCGGCGGCGAGAGTGCAGATGTAGCCCAGTCGATGCTGGTGACGGTATGGAATCTAGCCATTGGTGGCGGTGGTGTGATAGGCGCTATTCTTATCGAAACACTTGGTGTCGGCTCCTTCCCATGGGCATTGTTTATTCTACTGATCCTTGCGCTACTCGTAGCGTGGCGCGCTAGAGAACACGGATTTCCTTCAAAGAGGCGCTGAGATACACAAACTTGCAGTGACATAATAATCAGCTGGATACTGGGGCTGGGTTTTAGCTAAAAATGTAGCTAAGTATTCTACGTATAGTATCTATAGTTGAAAAAGGGGGTATTCATACAAGAAACTATCTATTGTGCAACTGTTCTTTATTTAGAAATCTGTTCCGGAAGGAAATCAAGCGATTTGCGAGTTGCAGATCAGTATTCATTATAACTTTATAATTCGTTGTCATTGAGGGCTTGATTTGCCCCTATTTTTTTGTCAATACTACACACTCCACACATGTGGAGTGCGTGGTAAGGATATATCGGGTGGATTAATTAATTTTATAATGAGGAGCTTCCTTAAGAGGAGGTTCTTTTTTTTGTGCACACTTCGATTAATTATGTATTAATTTGGTGAAAATTGGTATGATTAATGCATTAAAATTCAGATTTTATTTAGGAATTTATATCATTCTCAATGGTCGACATTATTAATGAGGCGGGTGATTTTTATGAAGGTATATATAAGAAAAAGTTTTGATAACGAAATTGCCAATCACAATTTTTATGCAGCGTATGACGGATTTAAACAAATGGGATTTGAAATTCATTATTTTAAAAATATTGATGAGCTATCTGATCATAAAAAAGAAGATATAATAGTTAGTTATGTTGATGATGTTAGAACAGTACTTTTTAAACATGATATAATCCCACCTGAAATTGATTACCCTGAAGAATTAAAAAACTACTTGGGTAGGAAGGTTTGGAATTCAAAATTAAGTGTAATAGCAAACAACCCTGAGAACTGGAATGTATTTATTAAGCCTGTTGAGGATAAAAAGTTTACTGGTGTTGTTGTTAGAAGTACTAAGGATTTAATAGGTTGTGGTACAAATGGTGAAGATCCAGATATATTATGTTCGGAAGTTGTAAACTTTGTAGCAGAGTGGAGATGTTTTGTTAGATACGGGAAAATACTAGACATTAGAAGATATAAAGGGAATTGGAGAGTGCACTTTGATTATAAAGTAATTGAAAATGTCGTCTCTCAATTCGAATCTGCTCCTAATGGTTATGCCGTAGATTTTGGATTAACTGATAAAGGTGAAACATTGTTAATAGAAGTTAACGATGGCTATTCTTTAGGGCATTATGGGTTAGTTTCCTTGGATTATGCTAAGTTATTATCGGCAAGATGGTCTGAGTTAACCTCGACGATAGATGAGTGTGATTTTTAATATAGCTTCTGTTTACAATAAAACACGGGTTTTAAGGGGGACATGAGTCAACATATGAGGTACACCAACATTATTAATTCAATAAGAAATAATTCCTCAAGACATAACTTTGAAGTTCTGTCTGAAGATGAAATAAAAAGAGAGTTAGAAGTAGAAGGAATCCCCAAAGAATATATTGATTTTTTAAGAGAAGTTGGTTATGGAACTGTTAATGGTACATACTTTAATTTTTATAGTGGTTTGGTCGAAGTAGACGAAATTTTAGGTCATCTTTTTGATGAGGACTCGCATCCGGAACTAAAAGATGTTTTATTGTTTGGCGATAATTTTAGTGGAGATGCGGTGGGGTTTTTAACAACTGATAATTGGGCTATTGTTGAAATATGGCACGATGATGATCTGTCAATTAATCCAACGGAGGAAAAGACTTTCGAAGAATTTGTTGTCACTATGTTTGAAAAATTTAACTAAAAGACTATTTTTATCATCTATCGCTAGAGGTGACATGGTTGAAGCCATTTAGAAAACGTTTCAAGAAAGTAACTGTGAATGGTCATCCATTTCATTGTGTGATTAATGAGTATTTTAGAAATGATTCGTGCAGTAAATCTAGCAAATTAAACTAAGAATGCATAGGAGCAAAATAATGGAATTTGAATTTCATATTACAGTCAATAATTTAAGGCTTGTCGAAAAGGAATTTTTTGTTAATACTTGTATTCTGGAACAAGTGAAGCCTCTTATGATTGTCTTAGACAAAGGGGATTATATTAATCAGCCTATGTGTACAGGGATTATTGAAAGTACTGATTATTATGAAGCGAAAAAAGAAATTGAGAAAATTGCAACCAAATTTCAAAAAAACGGATTTACTATCATGAGGACAAAAATAGAGATATCTCCAAATGAGGAAAAATATTTCCATATGCCAGTAACTAGGAATTCTAAGCCTTATTTTGAATGGCATGGCAAAGTAGCTGTGAAAGAAGTTGCCCGGCTAAAAAATTTATGTGAGGGTCTTGGCGGACATATTTCAAGAAACTCTTTAGCAACAAATGGAGAAGTAAGATTTATTACAGTCAGAGAATATGAAAGTAAGGAAAAATTCTATGCAAGGGTAGATAAATTGCATTCTATTTTGCAAGAAAATAAGATAGATGTTCTGAAAGAACAATATGAATTATGTATCTATGACAGTAGAGAAGAACTGGATAGCGGATGGATTTCATAAATTTCACAAAAGAGGGATGCAATAATGACTAAGCTTGAGAATTTAAAAGATATGAATGATGAGGCTAGAGAACTCATTGTTTTAGAAGCACTTTTGAGAAGAATATCACTTGTGAATATGCCATTTGTTTTAAAAGGTAGCCTATTAACAAGACAATATTTGAATAACCCAGATACTAGGCATGTTGAAGATGTCGACTTTTTGTATATGGATAAGATCAAAGATGTAGAGCATGCACATGAAACATTTACAAATTGGATGATCCAAGTGACGGAAACGGATCTTGGTGATGGTATAAAGTTTAGAAGCTTTCGAGAGAATGCATTTTGGCGGCGTATAGATTATGCAATGTCAGAAGATTTCCCTACAATAAATACAGATCTTGCCTATTTTTTCACAGATGAACCTAGGGAAGTAAATCATTATAGTGAAATATATCTAGATGTTTCATTCAATTTAGAAATGGCAGTAGATCCCGTTTCAATTGAGTATCGACCAGTTCTTGGTGATACTTTCAGTGTTCCTTATTCTGTACCACTTTCGATACAAATTGCTTGGAAACTACATCAAACAATTGTGAGACCAAGGTTTAAGGATCTTTATGATTTAAAATATTTATTATCACATCCATCATATGATGAACGTGCACTTAATGAAACATTACAGGCACTCGTTAATGAATGCAGTATAGATCAATCTATTACACCTATTGCTATAAAAAAGATACTTGTAGATGATTTAGGTGGATTGTATCATTCGTTATCCAATGATTATTCTCTAAAAAAATATGCTGGTAGTATCATTCAAGAAGTCTATTTTATGAAGTTAGTGGCTGATTTACGTAAAATAATGAACCAAGTTGGTCTTAATGAAAATGCATATGTTAATTTACCTAGACCAACACATAGGATACATCAGTGATAAAGAATGAAATTCGGATGCAATAAAATATAGAATTCAATAACTGATGAAAAGACTATCGTAGTTACAGGGTATTTGTGTATCGATATCAAAAAAGAACCGAGAGCACATTTGCCTTCGGTTTTTCTCTATGCCTACACTCCATATCAGTCTATTAAAACAAAAGGCGGTTGGTTGATGGTGGAGGTATTTTCATTCGAACATAGAGGATTGAGTGCCGGTTATTGTATGATAGATTAATAGAGCGACTGCCTCAATAGGTAGTTATTAATATAGAAACAAGGTGGAGTACATGTCCTGGAGCAAATTGAAACAAAATCTGGAGAGTTTTCTTTGTCCTGCGTTAGATGGAAGAGTCGAATATCGTGCAACCAGTTACCGTTATTTACCTGATAAAGCAGGGGATTGTTATATTACGGTAGATAAAAAGAACGTGCTCAATATGAATGATGCAACTAACTTAATCAGATGGTATCAGACGGAGCTGGAAATTAAGAATGATCCAGATATCCAAATTCCTATCAGCCATGAAGAAATTGAAGCCGTCCGAATAAATACCAAGGGGACAGTTCCGGAAGATCGTCTAAAAGTAATTGTAAGAAATAGAAAAATATCAGAATATGCAAAGGAGCTTTTGTCGGCACAGACATCATTAAGTAAATCAAATTTTATCGTTGTGGCTAATAAGTTCTTAACTACTTCTATAGAAGAAAGTTTAGAGAGCCATGATATCTTATTGAATATTTTAGCTTTGGTGGACAGACGAGTTGGAAAAAAGCGAATTTTGAACATGTCCGAGAAGATGAAGTTAAAGCATCCAATTGTGCAGTATTTTTATGAACTACGGCGTAGTACGTTATGAAAATAAATAACTTATGCGCCTTCATCAAGTGACTCCTCTTGCAGTGATAATATTCCCTTGATCAACAATTCTGTAACGAAGAAGCTCTCACATGGAGCGAAATTGGGAATTAGACGAGCTGATCGACACTCAAAGGAATCTGTTGAAGAATTCAGAAAGCTGGAGCGATTGGAGCCCTTACGAGGATAATCCGATCACGATGGGGTCGAGTAAGGACCGATAGGCCGCGTCGGATGCGGGTATGGGGGTTGTGGCAGGTTGCCCTGGGGCAGGCTGTTGCAGCCCTATTTGGTCTGTTCGGCAAGCAACTTGCAAACAAGAAGTATTCAACGAATTGAATGAAGGTGCTTTAAATCATTTTTCACAATATGAACGTATTGCAAAAGGGGGATTTTAATAATATAATCATATTGGAAAAAGGAGGGGCGCGAAATGCCAAAAAAAGTGGACCAGAAACAAAGGAAAATGGAGATCGCCGCTGCAACTTGGCGGGTCATATTAAACCAAGGCATTGATAAAGCATCCATAAAGCTTATCGCGGATGAAGCCAACATCTCGGTTGGACTTATTCAACATCATTTTGCTTCTAAGGATCAATTGATCCATTATTCGATGAAGTTAGTTCTGGATCGAATGGGGGAACGAGCAAGAGCTCGTAATGAAGCATTCACAGGATCGAAGGAAGAAGGGATCAGACGATTGATGAAATTCATCGTTCCGATGAATCATGAAGAAGTAGTGGAAGCAAAGGTCTGGATCACGTTTCTAGGCCGTTCATTTAGTAATCCGGAACTATATAAATTGCAGCAAGAGATGGATTCTTATACGAGGCATCTGATGGGGATAATTCTATCTTTGATGGAAGAATTGGGCTATATCGGGATGAAAAGTGACAAAAGTTTAGAGCTGGAGATGCTGTATGCCTTTATTGACGGGCTGGTCATCCACGTTCTTCAAACTCCCGAGCTTTATACGGAAGTAATGGTGGATCAACTTATTGATTATTATTTGGCAAATAAAAAAGAGGTGGGAAAGCGTGGATAAAATAGTGATCATTATTCTTACGGTCGTTATCGTATTAATTATACGACAACTCATTCCCAAAAAAGTAGACACCTTTGACCTTCTTGGAATTCCTATTATGGCTGCCATTCGAACGTACACTGGTCTACCTGCCAAATTGGATTCGGTAATTATAGCTGAGTTGCTTAGTCTGCTTGCGATAGGGGTGGTCGTCGGTTATTTCCAAGCAAAAAAGACAAGGGTTTTCCGTCGCGAGAGAGACAATCAATTATGCTCGGTTGGAGGGTACAACTATATTGTCGGGTGGATTATTCTACTTCTGGGTAGAGTTATCATCTTGTTTTTATTTAATTATGCTGCGTTAACTACTGCCTTTTATGCGGGGCAGGAACAGGTAGCAGCCGAGATCGGTCAAGTGTTTAAAAATGCAGGAGACTGGTTGATCTGGTCTACCATTCTTTCATCCTCCATTATGTACTCCGCTACCTTATACCGTGGACACACTGATATCAAGGAATTGATCCATGCACGTCTAAAACAGATAGGGCGTTAGCTCCATCCAATCAATACAGGGTGCCCTAAACTGCAAACGAAAGTGCTGGAAGCCATTGAAGAGCCTACATTGAGTGGTAATATCCCCTCATGGTAGACAACGAAAAAAAGACATCTGGTAAGATGGACTTAGACGTTGCGGGACTGCCCCCATAGCGTGAGACAAATTAAAACACCTTCAAGTAGAATGAACCATGTCGTAAGATGTGGAGGACAACTTGGAGGTGTTTTTGCGTTGGCAACAAGAGTTAGTTACCTATTTTGCAAATCATGCTTTTTAATCTGAAGAAAAGGGTGCAATAATTATGGTATATTTGTATTCTCAGCTAGTGGGCAATGGACGGCAGTTCTATATTGTATGGGACTAAATAAAAATGGAGATATTTTCATGATATCGCATTCGTGGAAGAGGGGGATTTCATGTCTGAACAATCAAAGATGGAAAGGGTTCATCATGTATTTGAAAAGATATCGAATCAATACGACTCGATGAACTCTATCATCACTTTTAAGAGACATATCGCATGGCGTCAAGATGTCATGAAACAGATGAAAGTTAGAGAAGGAAGTAAAGCTCTTGATGTGTGCACTGGAACTGGGGATTGGGCGATTGCTTTAGCAGATGTTATTGGAACGCACGGAGAAGTAATTGGATTAGATTTTAGCAAAAACATGCTCAAAATTGCACAAGATAAGCAAGAGCAACAAGCTTTAAAGCAACTTACATTTATTCAAGGAAATGCCATGGAACTCCCTTTTGAAGATCATTCATTTGATTATGTAACCATTGGTTTTGGTTTAAGAAATGTACCAGACTATTTAACCGTTTTACGGGAAATGTATCGAGTAACAAAACCAGGCGGAAAAGTAGTTTGTTTAGAAACATCTCAACCAACGTTAATCGGTTATAGGCAACTTTCCCTTTTTTATGTTCGCTTTATCATGCCCTTGCTTGGAAAGTTTATTGCCAAAAGTTATGATGAATATTCATGGTTACAAGAATCAGCTCGTAATTTCCCCAATAAAAATGTACTTAAACAGATGTTTTTAGAAGCGGGATTTTGCAAAGTAGATGTGAAAAGCTATAGTGGCGGCGTCGCAGCAATGCATATGGCTATAAAATAGATAGAGTACTGGCAGGGATAGCATACTAGCAGCATGAAGTTATGAGTACCGAGGAGGAACTGTTCGTGTGTTGGATGAAGCCAGTAATTTAGATAAACAAATTCCTCGAGATTATAAAAAAATATCCTACCTCTATTGTTGAATATGCTGATTTTCAGTCGAGCACTTCAATATAAAGGAAGGATATGGGCAGATTTGGGGCGGAATATAATTTAGTTCCACCCCTGTTTTCCATTTCAATTTTATTTAGTAACAATAGGGGTTCCAATCCCACTGCTCATTTTTTTGAATAGTAAGATCGCAAGAAGTAAAGCTATGCTTACAGCGGCAAGACCCAGCCAATTCAAATACAGGACAGATGTACGGCTGACGACAAGCCCGCCTAATCCAGATCCCAATGCAAAACCAAATTGGATGAACGAAGTATTTACGCTTAGGGCAATGTCTGGATTTCGAGGCGCCAGAGTAACCAGATGTAGCTGCTGGGCAGGGGAAATACTCCAAGTTGCTAACATAAAAATCATTAAAACCAAGATCAATACAAAGAGGTTGACACCGGCTAGAGCGAATAAAAGGAGAGTTGCTCCTTGTAACAGGAGTCCGAGACAAATGGTGAATTTCGATCCCTTTGCATCTGCCAATTGTCCGCCCATTTTTGATCCGACGAAGCTGCAAATTCCCGCCAGGAATAGAACGCCGCTAATTTCGGTAATGGAAAGAGAGGATGTGGCCTGCAAGAAAGGCGTAATATAAGTGAACAGGGTAGAATAGCCGCCGACATAAAATAAAGTAATAACCAAGGCGGTCAAAATTTTTGAATTTCTTAAAATGGAGAGCTGCATCCTAAGGGTAGCCTTTTCTTCTTCTTTGATTGCCGGAACCTTTTTATAGATGATGAGCAATGGAAGAACGCTTAATAAACCGATCCCAATAAATAAAACTCTCCATCCGAACATCTCACTAAAAAATGTGCCCATTGGAACACCCAGCACTAGCGAACTGCTAAGCCCCATCAAAATGATACCGATGGCATTGCCCCTTCTTTCTTTTTCAACGAGTCGTGTCGCTACTGCCATGGCTACTACGGTAGTGATTCCTCCGCTAGCCCCTTGAATAATTCGTACCCATAGTACTGTTTCGTAAGAAAGGTTTACAAACATAAGTCCGTTGCTGGCAATAAACACACTGAGGGCAGCCATCAGCAGCTTCTTGCGATCCACATTTATCGTTAATGCAATCAGAATCGGAGCGACAATGGCCGCTGCGAGAGCAAATACAGTCACCAGTAACCCAACTTCTGAAGTAGATACTCCCAGGTCCACGGCGATCATTTCAATGATTCCTGTAATAATGTATTCAATGGTTCCGATCAGAAAAACAGCAATCGCCAGGACATAGATGATTAGGTTATTCTTCAATTCAATCCGCTCCTTCTCCAGTTATCTAGTTATAATTGGAATTTGTATTTCCATTAATTGCGCATCTTGTTTTGTAGATAACGGTAAATAGATTTCCCTACTAGGTTCGTTTTCCTTGATCTGATAGTTATTTTTCTCAATCCATTTAGCTAAATCAACACAGGCTGTACAAGCAAAGCTAGAATCCGAACGAAAGGTCATTGTGGCCATCATCGGCTCAGGAGGAAGAGTCCGCAATTGAAACGGATCTGGAGATAATGGAAGCTCGCAGGTTAAAAAATAACCGACTTCAAACTCAAACTCATCTTCTTTTCCGTCTATTTCTTTCCACAAAACAACCTGCGGACCTTGAGCCAATTGGCGAGTTTCTTTTGTTAATAATTGATTAAACGTACGAAACAGGTCTGGAATATCTTCTTCTCTCCCGTGCGCTTCCAGAAAAAGAAACTGTTGAGCGCCTTCTGCTTTGATCCTGATTTCTTGTCCTGTTTCGACTTGCCCCTCTCTTTCTATAAGCTGCATACGCTCCTCGATCCGGGCGAGCTTGGCTTGTTCCGTATCGATGATTTGCTGGATTTCGCTTCTTTTCAGCTTAAACATCCCTTGAATATTCTCCAATGTAATATCTTCCTTAAGCAACTGTGTAATTTGCGGCAATGTGAAACCCAGTTCCTTATAGATTAAGATTCGGTTGAGCTCAAGAAGCTGGTCTGCCGAATAGTAACGGTAGCCGGTGTCGTGATCCACCTTTCTTGGCTTTAGTATGCCAATTTGGTCATAATAGCGCAGTGTTTTTAAGGAGACCTTACTTAGCCTGGAAAACTCACTGATTTTAAACAAACTATCAACTCCAATCTATAACATAAGGAGAGTATACAGTTTCCCGTGCAGGGGAAAGTCAAGTGTACCGCAATGCTATCGAGAAACACGATCTTTTTCAGGAATATATATCCACCATTTTATTTAAATAATTTCGAAAGTCTTCAACATATGTTTTGGGCTCAACGATTTTTAGATTTGTGCCGAAACTTGCTAAAAATTGAAATCCCGTACTGTTTTGAGGGACGTAAATTGTGGCTAATAAACATTTAGAACTATAGTTTTCAATACTCTTTCGACCGTACCTTTCAATGAATTGATCTTTTATGCTAGGGGAAATTAATGCCTGAATAGCGACTAGTTGAGGTTGATAATTTGCTTCTCGTTCTTGTTCCAACAAATCATCTCTAGGGCTAAACGTTTGTTCATCCATATGAAGATGATCGATCCGAGATAATTTAAACGTTCTATATCTCATGCGATGTAAACAGAATCCTTTCAGATACCAACTCGTTTCGCTAAAATGAAGCTGATAGGGCTCGACAATTCTATTCGTCGTGGTGCCATTTTTATCTATATAATCAAATGAAACTAACCTTCTCTTTAATATGGATTCTTGACACGTCCTCAAGGTTTGAATAATTTCAGACCGACCCTCCCAATCATAAAATGACAGTTGAATTGAACTTTTCGGAGCCAATGGGCTAACCATGGCTTCTATTTTTTTGATCGTTAGTTCAACTTCTTCGCTAATTAGAATTTGTTCCAATCCGCCGAGCGCAGTCAAAATATTCTCTAAGTCGGAGCTATTTAAAAGACGTTTATCAACCTTGTATTCGTCCATAATACCGTAGCCGCCATGAACTCCATGGATAGAATAGATCGGGATGTTGGATAAGCTCAAGGTTTCCATATCGCGAAGAATTGTTCTTTTGGAAACGTTAAATAATTGCGCGAATTCGTTTGTTGAAACGATATTTTTTTTCAGCAAGATCATAATGATAGAGATTAGTCTCTCAACCTTTTCCATCGGTTCGCCTCTTTTTCTACTTCAGTATGAAATGGTGACATATAGCTGTCACCTTTCGTCGATTATACTACATGTATAACAAGAAGGAGGTATTGCTTTATGGCAGCTATTGTATATGTAAACTTGGATGGAAATGCAGAACAAGTGATTGAATTTTATTCGGAGGCTTTAAGCGCAATTGAAGTAAAAAAAGTGAAATTTGGGGATATCCCGCAAGATCCGAACTACCCAATGCCGGAAAATGAGTTAACTATGATCATGGAGTCTTCCATAGAATTCGCAGGCGGGAAAATCATGATGTCGGACATTTTGCCTTCAATGAAGGCGGTAACAGGTGAGTTGGTGAAAGGGAATAATATTCTGATTAGTCTGGTCATGGATGATAAGCAGAAACTGGAAGAATACTTTAGTCATTTGTCCCTTGGCGGCCATGTCATCATGCCGTTATCCAATACTCCTTGGTCTTCGTGCTTTGGAATGCTAGTTGATAAATTTGGAGTTAACTGGAAATTTAATAGCGACGCAGATCATTTTCTTGATAACGTAATAGCCAACAAACAGTAACTCATTCTGAATCAACTATGGACGAAGGAAGAAAGGTTCTTCCTGATACGGATTACGATTCTTTTCGAATCGATCCGGTTATAGAGCAAAGGCTGAAAGAGGAAAAGCAAGTATATGAGAATTTCAAGGCATTTGCGAATCTGTATAAAAGAGTTCGGATCGACACGATACAAAGCATAACAAATCAACCGGAATTATTTGAGAGCAGATTAGACAAATTCATAGCAAACACGAGAGAAAACAAAATGTACGGTCAATGGAATGATAATGGACGTCTACTGGATTATTAAGATCTAGGATGTTGCAATGTAGAAGCGGGCATGTTAAGATCGTGCTGACACTTAACGATCGGAGTTGAAGAGGATAATGTAATAGTTCTTGCCGCTTTTTAAAGAATAAAACAAAAATTTGGTTTATTCTTTATTGGCAAGAAAGTTACCTTATTCTTTTCACTCAAAAAATATATCCTTTTCTACCTTGCATCGGGTAGGATGTGCCGTATTTTTTTGAGCTACAAGAAAGGTAACTTTCTTGTGGCTCTTTTTTATTTTGACAAAAGTGGCCGGCACATGTCGTCTCCGGCAGTTGGAAGAGATCAACCATTTCTAGGAGGATGAAAACGATGAAGAACGAGGTTGTAGATGATTGTGTGAATCGGTTCTTGTTAGGTGAAGCGGTTCACAAAAAATCAAATCGGTTGCCGGAGGCTTACCCATCTATCGACAGGTGCACATAGCGATCCGTCTGCAAACGTTATGCGCTTTTTCTGTATAGTTGGTTAACGACGTGTCAAAGCACCAACTGACGGTTGCTTTTTTTACGTTTTCTCCGGCAGTAAGGAGAAGACATGAGACTACCCTCGAAATATGAAACGATTCGGCGAATGTTGTCCGACTTCAAGCAACCCGAGTATCGGTATGCTCAGATTATGGACGCGATTTTCAAGCACAACGTCGGCGAATACGAACGGATGACCATGCTGCCCCAATTTTTGCGCGACGAGTTGACCCGGGTGCTTGGCCCGAACGTCTGCAGGATCGTTCCGGTAAAAGAACTCACGTCGAAACAGGTTAACAAGGTGCTGTTCGCCATTGCGGGCGACGAGCGCGTGGAGGCCGTACGACTTACTTATGAGCGGGGCTGGAAATCGTATTGTATTTCCACGCAGTGCGGCTGCGGTTTCGGGTGCAGGTTTTGCGCCACTGGTACCATCGGCCTGAAACGAATCTGACCGCCGAAGAAATTACCGACCAATTGCTGCACTTTCGCTTGAACGGCCACGCCTTGGACAGTGTCTCATTCATGGGCATGGGGGAGGCGCTCGCCAACCCGTATATTTTTGATGCCATAACGATTTTGACCGACCCGCATCTCTTTGGTTTAGGACATCGACGAATTACGGTTTCCACCATCGGCCTGCTGCCGGGTATCGATAGGCTGACACGTGAGTTTCCGCAAGTCAATCTAACCTTCTCGCTGCATTCGCCGTTCGACGATCAGCGAAGCGAGCTGATGCCGATCAACGACCGATTTCCAATCCAAGACGTGCTGAAGGCATTGGATCATCACATTCAACATACTGGGAGAAAAGTGTATATTGCGTATATTCTTCTTCGAGGAGTCAACGACTCGGCTGCGCATGCGGAAGCAGTTGCCGAGCTGTTGAGGGGAAGAGGACCTGTGGAACATCTCTACCACGTTAACTTGATTCCATTCAATTCGACTGAAGTTACGCCGGACAACTATCAGCAATCTGAATCTAATCGGATTAAAGCGTTTGTTCGGATCTTGAAGTCAAAGGGAATCAGTGTCACGGTCCGAACTCAATTCGGATCGGACATTAACGCGGCATGCGGCCAGCTATACCGCTCCGAATAATCGATCAACCGGTCCCCGAAACAGTATTTGGGTTTGAGGACACGAGGGTCATAAATAATAGGTGTTCGATATAGGAGACACATCTGAAATAATGAAGCCTGCCTGCCAACGGCAGGCTTCTAACGTTTTATTGCCCTTTAGGTTCCGGCAAACTTACCTTCCATAGCCTCGCTGTATTAGTTAATATTCCTTCATTAAATTCCATCTTGTAGATATCAGGCTTTGAAGTGTTTAATAAAAAGTCCAAATCAAACTGGGGGTCGAAATATCCCATCATCATCGTCATAACGGCTCCATGAGTTCCAATAGCAACTTTCTGTCCCTTATATTCGCTTATAATGTTTTTGAAAATAGTTACAACACGGTTTTGACAATTTGTAAAAGACTCTCCTCCAGGCAACGAAAAGTCTGGTTCTGAAAACATTTTCTTTACTAACGGATACACTTCCTTATCAGGCATTATTTTATCATCACCGATAAATACGATTTCTTTTAGTTCCTCAATAACAATCATTTCTTTGCCTAAAGATTGGGCTAGTCCCTCTAGTGTTAATATTGCCCTTATGTATGGACTTGAGATGAACGTGTCTATATCCTCATCTTTCAACAATTGAGCTACAATTTGGGCATCCGATTCGCCCTTTAAAGTCAGTCCGCGTGTTCTTTCGTTCCCTTCCATTTTAGGTGATTCTCCGTGTCTGACCATGTATACAAAGGTTTTCATAAATTCTTTCTTCTCCTTTTTTAGTCCTCGACTGCAAAATATGTTTTCCTCATCCTACCATTCTCGACTAAACATGTACATTCATGTTATGACGGAATACTGCCGATAGCTTACAGGATATGCGACATTGACCCTTGAACGAATAAGCGGGATAATTAAAACTAAAAAGCAGGAAGGAAGTGGAAGTAATGAACCCTCTGGATTACATTGAATATTTGGGACACAGCAGCGTTTACCCTCCTTTGGTCGATCAGCTTTCGAGGGACAAGATAACTTGGCGGCCGAATGTGGGGAGGAATCTTAATACGACCTATTTTGTGAGTGGGGAGGGTCTCGTTCTCCATTTCGATATTGGCGCTGAAAACAACGGTATCACCAAGAAAAGCGAGGGTGATTATATATTTGACGAATTAACCATGACGATTATGGAAGAAAATAAGAAACATGGAAAATATGTCGGTCCGATTCCCTATGGATTGTTACAAAATGATTCAAGAGCCCAGATCGAAGCCAAGCTGGGCACGCCCACGAGGAGAGCCGAGGAGTTGGATAACTACTATTTGGATGGCCTCGTGTGGACGGTAGCCTTTGAAGGGGAAAGGTTTCAATTTTTGAAGTTGGCTGTTCCAACAAACGGCAAGCGAAAATATGGCCTCTGCCCGTGATGTATTGCCGCAACCGACCCAAAAGGTTGAACGTTCTTTCCAAACTGATCTGCGAATAATGGATATTAGTCGGTATACATAAAATGCTTGTGCGATTTCTCGAAGATGGATGATCTCCGGCAGTTGGAGTTGAATTCCATGAAATCGCTGCGTGACATCGAAAATCTGTGGACCGCGAGGCGGCTTGAGGTTCTGGAGTTGAAAGAGATCCATACAGCCATTTGGGCAGAAGCCTTTGCTCCCTAGAGGGACATGCTGGGCCTGCGTCACGTTGTGTGTGCATTGAGCGAACGAAAGGAAGGGAATAAGCATGAAAGAACCATCTGAACAGCTCATTGAAATGCTTGGGCATCCATACAGTCCCAAGAATGTTCAAGCTTTGCTGCAATCATTCGGCGTCAAGCGAATGCCACCCGCGAACAGCTATTTCAACGACGATATCATCTGGTCTGTGAAATCATCGATACGCATCGATCTTTATCGCGCACCCAAAATAAATGATCTGACCGGACTCAACTATACAAATGAAGATGGATGGATCATTGGCGCGATACATTTTCTTGCGCCCGGGTCGGATGACAGAATTAAAACTCCGTTTCCCGGAAATCTTCCCAAGGGAACCACGATGCGCTCAACACCGGATGAGTCGATAAAGGCATATGGTCAATCCGAACTGGATGAAGAGTGTGAATGGCCTGGATTTTCCGGTCGAATTTTGGCATGGCGTAAGCCGGGCATAAATATCGCAATTCAATATGCGGACAGTGAGATCGGCAGCAGGATGATAAGCTACACGGCCTGTTTAATCGGCTGCATAGGCGCCTGGCGAAACGATAATCCGGAAGTCTTTGCTCCCTAATTAACAGTTGAAGTGTACTGGCATCTGTACGCACAAAAAAGCCCCTGCCATATCGGCGGGGCGAGAATAGGGAGTGTGTGCAAACACTCCCAACTTTGCATTGCCTTACTATGAACCGCTGCAACCCTTTACGTTCTTCTTGTTCAGTCGATGAAAGTAATTTCCTATAGTGTATGTAGACAATCGCCTTACGTAAAGTCGGGAAGTTGCAGAACTTGAAAGAGGTAGATCAAAATTTGACCCATCTCCATCCCATTTTACTTCCTCTTAGCAGGTCTCCACTTAAAGCCGCAGTTCATACAACCGTTTACAATTTCACTTCTCCCAACGAACCCGACTAGGATACTTACAGGTAAGGAGAAGATGAATGAAATCCAACATAAAATGCCGATGATAGTTGTCAGACTATTAAAAAATCCGCCATTTACGCTGCTTCCGCCGCCGCTGCCGAGTTTGACATTAGTCCATACCATATAACTTCCGGCTACAGTGACTACCAAAAATAGGAGAGGAAGTAAAGCCATCCACCCAAGGGTTTTGAACATTTTGGCAAAGCTGTAACCTCTCTTGTTGGCCACAATTTGCGGTGACTTACATTTGCGGCAAACGACGACGTTAACATTGCTTGTATTGCCGGGCTGACTCCCGGCTCTACTTGCTTGGCTGACAGTATCCCTGTTTACTTGGGAACTACCCGCCCTAGATTGACCGCTAGCCGTCCTGTTAGTTTGGGCGGATGTTGGTCTATTGGACTGATTGTATGTAGGTCTAGTAGTACGTTGCACTTCTTTTGACTCCCTTCTCATGTATGTTTATAGGTATAGGGTACTATTCGGAAAAACTTTCCAAACTCCTTTTACCGTCTTCCAATTGTTGGACGCACCTTTACAAATACATGGGGGCGACGGCACAAAAAAACCTGCTCCGAGGAACAGGATTCAAATGATCGGCCGCACGCGGGTATTTGGCGTTCCGGTGTAACCAGAACCGTCCTCGCCAAAGGTTCGGAAGCATTTTTTTAATAAAAAGGCCGGATTTTGTGGTTGTCATTCAAATGAAAGCACCTTAGAATCTATTAAACGTCTGTATGCTTCTCGAGAACTCTACATGCGCTCCGGCATCGTGGAGATGGGCGATGTCGTCATACGTGGTCTCTCCTCGCCTTCATATTCCCCATGTGCTTTTTGTCCCGCTTTTGCAGAGATTTCAGTTTGAGGTTTACCAGTGCAACACCTATGATAATTAGAATGAGTCCCACCACCATCTTGGGAGTGATCGTTTCGCCCAAAAAGAGAACGCTGATCACGATCGCAATGAGGGGGACCAGAAAATTAAACGAACCGATTTTGCCGGCTTCGCCCGATCTGACAAGCAGAAAGAAAACGAGCCAGGTCAAGGCCGTACAGAAGATCGCAATAACCGACAACGTCGAGATGAACGGCTGGTTCCAGACGATATCCGTCCAATTTTCAACGGTAGTACCCGCAACCAACAAAACAATTCCGCCAAAGATCATCTGAAGAGTAGTCAACCAGATCGCATCGACTCTAGTTGAGGTTTTCTTCATATAGATCGTACCGAACGTCCAAGTAATCGTGCTGGCTAAACCGAGCAAGATGCCGGCGGACGAAATATTCCCGGAGCCATCGTTTATGCTGATAACAGCGACTCCGATGAAGCCGAGAATCAAGCCGATTATTTTGAAACCAGTCATGGATTCACCCAACCACAACCAAGCTCCGATACCGAGTAGAACGGGCTGCATGAACACGATCGTCGAAAACAAACCGGCCGGCATCATATTCAGTCCGAAAGTTTGAAAGCCGAAAAAGAGAATGATGTTCAGCAATGCGGAGATCAGGTAGATGTTCCAAGTATGCTTCATATTAAGTTTTCTATAACGTGGCAAAGCGAAAAGAAGCAAAATAAGGCCTCCGACAAAGATCCTCAAGCCGGCGAAAAGCAACGGCGGGGCGAATTCGAGTGCATATTTGGAAAGCGGCCAGTTCACCCCCCACATCATAACTAAAAACGTTAAAAGGATAAAAGTAAGTGTTCGCGAAAGTTGCATGTAACTACAGCTCCTTTGTGTGATGGTGCTTCCTATGGTACAATAGCTCACTAGATAAATAAAATGCATGTTTATTATAGAGGAGATACCATAATTGTTATGTCACATTCGCAACTGATGTTGTTTGTGAAAATAGTCGAGACCGGCAGCTTTACCAAAGCTGGTGAGCAATTGAATATGACGCAACCTGCCGTAAGCCGCGCCATCTCTGCGCTTGAATCGGAATTAGGAGTCACCCTCATGATACGGGATCGGAAAAGCGGGGTCATTCTCACTGATATTGGCTTGCGCTTGCTTGCCATGTTCAGAGACATTTTGCACGGCTACGATAAGGTAGAGCAGGAGGTAACGGCTGAAAAAGGGTTTGAAGTCGGCACCGTTCGCGTCGGAGCGTTCCCGATTATGTCCGCGCACTTCTTGCCGAAAATATTGCGGGTGATCGGGGAGAAATACCCGGGGCTGACATTCGAACTGTACGAAGGGACCATAGACGAGATTAAAAAATGGCTGGATTCCAGAATGATCGATGTAGGATGGATTATTCCACCGAGCAACGAACTGGAAACGATTCCGTTCTTCCGAGATGAATTATGTCTGCTCCTTCGGGATGATCATCCATTGCAAAGCCGCCCGACAATCCATATCACGGATCTGGATAATGAACCTATGATTGTGTGCGAAGGTGGGTTTGTAACGCCGATTTACGAGTTGTTCCAACAGTTCGGAACCACTTTGCGCGCCAAATATGACGGCCACAACATAAACACGGCGTTGAGCCTGATTCAAGAAGGGCTGGGTGTCTCGATCGTATCGAAAACTTCGCTGTCGCTGTCGGCACTGCCGCCTAATGTCCGCGTCCGGACAATTGACCCTCAGCCGTTTAGAGAGATTCACCTGGCGGTTCCTTCTTTGAAGGAGGCTCCACACGGGGTGAAACTGTTCCTGCAGACCGCAAGAGAGCTTTATTTGTCCGGCGACCGGGACCACTAATGTGCAATTGTTGCGCAGCAGTTCTGACGGGCATAGTTCCTACAAACCACCGGCGGACATGGGCTTTTCTCATGATGAACAACATGGAGTGACCCCCGATAACAAGGGAGATCTGTAAAATTAGAAAAGCTTGGGCCGCATTTGGCCCAAGCTTTTGTTTTGTTTTAACCCTCAACCAGTCAATTTTATTGGTCAAACCCGCTTAAAAAAGTGGAGAAATAAGCCTCCCATCGAACCTGAGTCGATCTGAGCCTTAGGATTATCCGTGTCGTGTAGTTCCACGCTGGATAAGCTTTACCTCCAGTTGGTGGTTTTCCTCATCCAAATGTTTCTGTTCAATTTTCTTGATCAGAATTCGAGCGGCGAGCATGCCCATCTCATAGATAGGCTGCGATACCGTTGATAATTCAGGGAAGACCATTTCAGCTAACGAAATGCCGTCATAGCCGATTATTTGGACTTGATCCGGCACACGAATACCATGCTCCTGCAATGCGCGGAGCGTACCGATTGCCATCAGGTCATTACCGGCGAATACCCCGTCAATGTCGGGATGCTCTTTGAACAGCTTTTTCGCAGCTTCAGTCGCTTCTTTTAACTGGAAATTCCCATTGGCAATAAGCTTAGGTGTAAACCATGACATATTTTCAACCCAATCAAGGTACCCTTGGCACCGCTCTTCCGCAATCCACAAGCCCTTAGGCCCTCGGATATGCGCAATTTTGTTGCATCCTTGCTGCAATAAGGCTTGCACGGCTAAGTGAGCCCCTTCCCGATTCTTCGAGGTGACGGTGGGGACGACGGGAGAGCTGCTGCGGTCCACAGCGACCATAGGGATATCGAGCCGGTCAATTTCCTCCTCCGTTAAGGTATTGGTTGCCATGATGAATCCATCGATATATTTCTGCTTTAAGTTCTGGATGTATTGTCTTTCGATTTTGGCCGACTCATTGGTGTTGCATAGGATCGTTGTATATCCGTACATCTGGGTTACTTTCTCTACGGCAAGCGCAAGCTCGTTAAAGAAAGGGTTGGTAATATCGGGAACGAACAGCGCAATAGTCTTGGTCGACTTCTTGGAGAGGCTGCGCGCGACGTCATTCGGTATATAATTAAGCAATTTAATGGCCTTATGAACTTTCTGCAACGTATCCTCGTGAACATAACCTTTCTGATTAATGACACGAGAAACGGTAGCAACGGAAACTCCGGCTAATTTAGAAACATCTCGAATCGTTGCGATGCTCTCATCTCCCATTAATTAAGGTGTAATCGATTACACAAATAAATATGATTATCTTACTGTATCGGTATACGATTGTCAATGCAGGTTTTACAAAGATCTTCTTGTTGACATTAGTTTCGTATTGAATTAACATAAACTCGAAATAGGTAACCGGTTACACATTCCGTTGTTATTATTTTATTAGCTGTTAGGGAAGAATAAGCCAAAGGTTTAATTTTGCAATTCGAGAGGATGCTGAGCAGAATGAGCGTAAGAAAAACTCCTATTATTATTGACACGGATCCCGGAATTGACGATGCGGTTGCGATTGGCGTAGCCCTGCACCATGAATCGCTGGACGTCAAGCTGCTGACAACCGTCTCCGGAAACGTATCCGTTGACAAAACGACCCAAAATGCGCTTAAGCTGATCGAGTTCTTCGGTACAGGCACTCCTGTTGCCAGAGGCGCAAAACAACCCCTCTGTATGCCGTATGAGGACAGCAGTCACATTCATGGGGAATCCGGCATGGGTGGATACGAGTTTCCAGAGCCAACAACTAACATTCATCCTGAACACGCCATCAATGCAATTCGCGAGACGATTATGCGCAGCGAGGAGAAGATAACGCTCGTGCCGATCGGACCGCTGACAAACATCGCTTTGTTCCTGGCGATGTACCCGGAACTCAAATCACGTATTGAACGGATTGTCTTGATGGGCGGTTCGGCGTCTGCAGGGAATCATACTCAGACGGCAGAGTACAACATTTACGCGGACCCGGAAGCGGCCAAGATGGTTTTTGCCTCAGGCTTGGATATTACAATGGTCGGTTTGGATGTAACCAGTAAGGCAACCTTGACACCGGATAATGTGGTCAAGATTCGCGATTTGAATGAAACCGGCAACATGCTATATTCCATGTTCCAGCATTATCGCGGCGGCAGCTTAAAGACGGGGCTGAAAATGCATGATTTATGCGCGATCGCCTATGTCGTTAAGCCTGAATTGTTCAAAACGCAGAAATACTTCGTTGACGTTGAGACTGCGGGTGCTTACACTGCCGGCACTACGATTGTGGATAAAAATAACCGCTATCAAAAAGAACCGAATGTAAACGTTTGCCTCGAAATTGACGTTGATGCATTCCGTGCATGGGCGATCGAATGTATTGCGAAAGCAAAATAAATCTAACAACTTAGAGGGGAGATCTCGACTTGACAGAACTTATATTTGGCTTGATCGTGGTCGTGCTTGCAGGCTGGATGATCAGTAAGAAAGTCAATGCCACCGTTGTTTTGTTCGTTGCAGGAATTGTACTCTTATACGGTGCTGTATTTATGGGACATAGCGTTTTACCCGCGGAAGCGGCGACGGGTTCCAGATGGTTTGACCCGATGAAGTCGATTACAAATAATTTTATAAGCAATTTAGGCAATATCGGTATGACGATCATGGTATTATTCGGCTTCTCATCCTATATGACGAAAATTGGCGCTAACGAAGTGACCGTTCAAACCTTGATGAAGCCGTTATCCGGAATTAAATCGGTCTATGTGCTCGTCCCAGTCATTTTCGTAGTCGGTAACCTGCTATCGCTTGTGGTTCCGAGTGCTTCGAGCCTTGCCATTCTGCTCATGGCTACGCTGTATCCGGTTTTGAAGCGAATCGGCATGTCCGGATTGACGGCAGGTGCCGTTATTGCGACAACAGCGACGATCATCCCGACACCGCTGGGCGCGGATAATGTCATTGCCGCTCAGACGCTGGGCATTGATTTAATGGAATACGTCATGAAGTACCATGCCGTCATTTCGATTCCGACGCTTATATTGATGACCTTCGCGCATTATTTCTGGCAGAAATATATGGATAAGAAACATCCGGAAACCGATACAATCGACGAATCGAAACTTGAAACGCTGCGCAAGGATTTGCCGCCAACTTATTATGGCTTCCTTCCGATTCTTCCACTCGTCCTGATTACGGTATTCGGTATCTTCGTTAAATCGATCAAAATCGGTCTTGTTGAAATCACCTTTATTTCGCTGATCGTTGCAGTCGTTGTCGAAATGATCCGTAAACGTAAAATTCAGCAAGTGTTCGAAGAACTGATGGTGTTCTTCCGGGGTATGGGGGACGGGCTTGCGATGGTTGTTTCGCTGCTTGTTGCCGCAAGCTTGCTTGTTGACGGCCTGAAGGCGCTCGGCATTGTAGATATGCTGACCGATTCGGTAAAAGATTTGAATGGCGCCGGCATGATCCTGATGTTTGCCTTCTCGGGAATCACGGCCCTCATCGGTCTGATCAGCGGCGGCGGACTTGCGGTGTTCTACGCCTCGGTCGGATTGCTGCCCGCCATTGCGCAAAACGTAGGCATTGACGGGGCGATGCTGTCGATTCCGATGCAGTTGATCGCGAACCTCGTGCGTTCGGTTTCGCCGGTGGCTGCATGTATCATTGTCGTTTGCAGCATCATTCAGAAAAGCCCGATGGCAGTTATCAAGCGGACCTCTGTTCCGATTATAGTCGGCATCATCAGTACGCTGGTATTGTCATACGTGATGTTCTCTTAAGCGGTAACGATGATCGCTGTGTAAGAACATTTAATATAGAGAGTGTTAAAGGATCGGAGTGAGAGAAAAATGAAAAAGATATGCATACTAGGAAGTATTAATATGGATTCCAGCTTATTGCTGGAATCCCTCCCGCACGAAGGAGAGACCCTATTTGCATCGGGGAAACTTGTCGGTCCCGGCGGGAAAGGATTTAACCAGGCCGTGTCGGCGGCCCGGCTTGGAGCTTCCGTACACTTTATCGGCAAAGTCGGGGCGGATGAATACGGCAAGCAATTGGTTTCTACCTTGCAGCAGGAAGGTATTCATACCGAACATGTCGGCGTAAATCCGGATTTGCCTACGGGAGAAGCCTTGATCCTATTCAGCAGCAGCGGCAGCAACATGATCGTCGTCAGCGCCGGCTCGAATATGGCCATTACAGCGCAGGATATAGAGGAATCCAGAGAAATTATCAAAGTATCCGATGTCATTTTGGCTCAATTCGAAGTGCCGATCGAAGTCATCCAGCATATTTTTACAATTGCGAAGGAAGAAGGGAAGGTCACGGTGCTGAACCCGGCGCCGGCCAAGGCGATTCCGCCGGCGCTGCTTCAAGTCACGGACTTCCTCATCCCGAACGAAAGCGAGATGCACATGATCACCGGTTGCGATACGAACTGCGAACAGGATATGGTGCAAGGAGCAGCGACTCTGCTTGAGCAAGGCGTAGGATGCGTAATCGTCACACTCGGTGATCGGGGCAGCCTTATTTGTCACCCTGACGGCAATTTATCCATTCCTGCCGAAAAAGTTGCCGCGATCGATACGACTGCCGCCGGCGACAGCTTTATAGGGTCCTTTTGCACAAAGTTGCGAAGACAGGAGCGGAAGCAGCTCGGGCATGTCGCGGAGGCGGTCAAGTTTGCCAGCCGTTTCTCGTCGATAGTTGTCCAGCGCAAAGGCGCATTTCAATCCATCCCCTATGCTTACGAACTAGCAGAAATGAGCTGATAACATGAGCATTTTATGGGGACTTGTAGGCTGCATGGTTATTTTGGGGATTGCCTATTTGATGTCTGACCATAAGAAAAAGATTAATTATCGTACAGTTATCGTTGGTCTTGGAATTCAAATGTTATTCGGTTATATCGTACTCAAATGGGATATCGGCAAGCAGGCGCTGGAGGTCGTATCCCAAGGGTTTACGAACTTATTCCATTACGGATACGAAGGTCTCTCCTTCGTGTTCGGAAGCTTGGCGGATAAGACGCAGCCGACGGGTAATATATTCGCCATTCGCACAGCGATGCTGGCTGTGTTTATTACGCCACTGATCGGCATTCTATACCGATTCGGCATCATGCAGTTCTTCATGCGGGTCGTTGGCGGAGGGCTCGGCAAATTACTGAAGACAAGCCGCGCGGAATCGTTAGCGGCCGCAGGGAATATCTTTCTAGGGTTGCAGGAAATTCCGATCATGATCAAACCCTATATGAAGTCCTTGACTCGGTCAGAGATGTTCGCGATCATGGTCGGCGGCCTCGCCTCCGTCGCGGGAGGAATCATGGTTGCCTATGCTGCATTAGGCATTCCGATGGCCTATTTATTGTCCGCGAGCTTGATGTCGGCTCCAGCGGGTCTCATCATTGCGAAAATGATGATTCCGGAAACCGATACGCCGATAAAGGCTGGCTCTCACGAACTTGAAGAGGAAGATCCGGAAACGAAGGATAACCTCATCAATATTATTTCGAAAGGCGCTTCGGCAGGGATGAGGATGGCGGTACAGATTATCGCCATGCTGATCGCGTTTATTTCTATGGTAGCGCTTCTAAACGGACTGCTTGGTTGGGTCGGAAGCTGGTTCGGGTACGGAGATTTGTCGCTTCAGATGATTCTGGGCTGGTTATTTGCTCCGCTCGCATTTGTGATCGGCGTTCCTTGGTCCGAGGCTACGATAACGGGCAGTTTTTTGGGGCAGAAATTCGTCATGAATGAAATGATCGCCTTTGGTTCGTTTGCTAAGGAAATGGAGCATTTGTCACCCAAGACGATTGCGATCGTAAGCTTCGCGCTTTGCGGATTTGCGAATATCGGTTCCATGGGGATCCTGTTAGGCTCAATGCGATCGTTAGCTCCTGAACGAAGTACTGAAGTGGGACGTCTTGCCTTTAAGGCAGTGATTGCAGCTTCACTAGCTAATCTATTAAGCGGTACGATCGCCGGCATGTTTATGTAGAAAGTAAAAAAGTCAACGGAAAGTCATCGAAGCATTGCAATCTCGACATGAGAATCTGCAATGCTTTTGGTTATGCGCCCGGCATGGTCGCTGTCTCCAGCGAGTGAAAGCTAACGGGTCTTCTGCATGGGGTTTGTTTTGTTCGACGGTATGACGGTCAAGATTCATCGGGTTAAACCGGATTTGTCGGAATAAGACTTGATCTTCATCCCGGGAGGCTTATCGACCCGCAGGTTAAGAAATGACACGCAATTTATAAGCTGGATAAAAACGGCCGCTCCGGTTCCGTACAAAGTGTCCGTCTGCACGGGCTCCTTGCTGCTGGGGGCGGCGGGTTTTCTGGAAGGCAGGAGAGCGACGACGAATCCGTCCGCTTACGGGCTGCTCGCCCCTTACTGCGCCGAAGTCGTCAAGAACCGTCTGGTGCGGGACGGGGATATTTTCACCGGTGGAGGAGTGTCTGCTTCTCTGGACCTGGGGCTGTATGTGGTAGAATCGTTGACGGATGCGGCCTTCGCGAAAGAAGTGCAGACGAAGATGCATTATCCCTATTACACATCTCCGTAAGGCCGGACTTGTTCAGTCGGGCGCTTAAACGCTGAAATACAGCAAAGCCGTTCCCGGGCTTAACGCCTGAGAACGGCTTGCTGTATTTCGTCTGCGGACGCTTAGACGCCAAAGAGAAACGGGAAGGCGCACCCGTTAAGGGGGCGTTCTTCCCGCTGCGACGTCAGCAAGACTCGGATAGTTCGGAGGGTTTGGCACCTTCGGGATTTTCACGAAGCTGCTGTCCTCTGTGAAAGAACGGAAATGCGGCGAACGCGAGCAGCGTCAAAATGCCGAAGATGACCGGTCCCTGACCGAAGCCCAGTCCCTGCAGCAGGAGCCCGCCGATCCAGGCGCACAGGCTCTGCCCCAGGAATGCGAAGCCGCTGGCTCCGTAATAGGCGCCCCGGAGACGCTCGGGAGCTATTTCGCCAATGAGCACATCCCCGACGACGAAGCACAGAATCTCGCCCATGGTGAACACAATCATCGAGAGAAAGAGCAGAGCCGTATTCTCAAAGAGGCCGAAACCGAAAAGTCCCGCCCCGAACAGGAGGCAGCCCGTTTTCAGCGCCGTCAGGGACGTGTAGCGCTTCATAAACCGGGTCAACGGATACTGCAAGACTAGCACGCATAACGTGTTGACGACAAACAGGCTGGAGTAGAGCGCTACCCGGTCATGGCCGATGTACTGCGACAAGGTTGTGTCGAGGTGCGAGTAAGCCCCGGCGACGAAAAAATTGCCGAGCAGCAGATAGAGAAACACCTTATCGGTAAAAACAATCTTCATCATTTGCTTTACGGTCGCGCCGGGCTCATCCCTGCTCTGGAGCAGATGCCTGAAGGAGAACATAAAGACGAGGAGCAGCGCGGCGTACACGGCGTAGATAGCGGCGCTGACCAGAAAAGGCAGCAGGGACGACGTGCCCCCGATGCCCAGCTTCAGGCCGATTAGAGGCCCGACGGCACCGCCGATATTGATGGCGAAATAGCGTGCGTTAAACACTTCCGTGCGGCTTTCGGCCGGTGTCACATCGGCCAGCAGGGCACGCGCAGCAGGTTCGAACACGTTCCGGAACAGCCCGTTCAAAGCGCTGAGGACAAAAAACAGCCAGGTCGCATCGGCGAAGGCGAAGCCGATAAACACCAGACTCCAGGCCGCCATCGACGCAATCATCACGGGATAACGGCCCAGGCGGTCGGACAGCGCGCCTCCGGCAAAACTGCCCAGCGTGCCCACGAACAAGCTTACCGCGAGAATGGCTCCAATCGTCGCGGGATCAATGCCTTTGACCTTGCCCAGATAAATGCCGAGAAACGGAATCGTCATAAAAAAACCTGTCCGGGACAGGAAAGTCCCGATAATGACTCCCCAGGCGACGGGGTGAAAGGAGGGAATACGGAATCGTTTTGTCGTTTTCGCTTTCATGAGTATCACCCTTCTTTTTTGTCGTTATGTTCAGTATAGCTACACAAAAGGGGATGAAAAGTGTATGATTTGATGGAATCAGTTCACCTTTTATAACGGATTTATCGAAACGGAGGAACGAGAACATGCAGACCGTGCTGCCTTTTTTAGAACTCCGGCTGTTTTTCAGAGACCGGGAGCCGCAGAAGCCTTTTCCCGTTACGGTCGACGAGCTGGCCGGTATCTGGCACTGCACGCCCCGCTACGTGAAGCTGATCGTCCGCACGCTGTGTGAGCAGGGATGGATCGATTGGCAGCCCGGCAGGGGCCGCGGCAACAAATCCAAGCTGACCCTCGTGCTGGATTCCGACGAGCTTCTGCTGGAGGAAGTCCGCCGGCGCACGGAGCGGGGGGAGGTTCATGAAGCGATGGAGCTGATGAACCGGTTCGGCGGTCCCGCCGTCAAGGACCGGTTTATGGACTGGATTTCCGAAGGTATCGGTTTCTCGACAGCAGGAATGCCGGATTCCCCGCAGGAGACGCTTTGTATGCCCGTTTTTCGCTCGATTACGACGCTGGACCCCGGACTTGTGTACTATGCCTTCGACTGTCATATGGCCCGGCAGTTGTTCAACACCCTCGTCGAATATGACGAAGAGCTGCAGACGGTTATTCCCTGCATAGCGCATTCCTGGGAAAGCAGTGCGGACGCCAGAGAGTGGACCTTTTATTTGAGAAAAAACATTCTGTTCCATCACGGCCGGGAACTTACGGCGGAAGATGTGATGTTTACGCTAAATCGTCTCAAGCACGATCCCGGCCGTTATGACAGCGGGTGGATGTTCCGGGACATTGAGCGGATGGACGCTCCCGACCGGAAAACGGTCGTCATCCGTCTAAGGGAACCGAATTACTTGTTCCTGAGATTTTTGTGTACGATCGCGGCCGCAATCGTACCGGAGGATGTTGTGCGCCGGGACGAGGCCGCATTTGGGGAGATGCCCGCAGGTACAGGACCTTTTCGGGTCGTATGCCGCAATGAGGGTAGATGCGTGCTGGAAGCTTTCCCCGCTCACTTCCGGGGCCGGGCCCATCTGGACCGCGTGGAAGTGCTCATTTTTCCGCCGGAGGAGTCCGGCCGTTTGAAAGAGCCCGACTGGACGTCCATCATGACGTCCCACGGAGAGACATCCAGCGCGAGGCGGGAGGCTCTGGTCAGCGGGGGAAGGGGATGGTGCAACATGGAAACCATATTCAGCTGCAGCAGCATGCTCGTCTTCAACCAAAGGAAAAACGGCCCCCACAATCATCCCTTGTTCCGGGAAGCGTTTCATCATATTCTCGACCGGGAAGCGCTGATCGCCGATCTGAAAGGCGAAAGATTATGTCCCGCCGGAGGCTTCCATCCGCAGGAAGATATGGGGAAGAGAGAGGGAGCGTTTTATCCCGTGAAGAGCCGATCTGAAATTATGGCGCTGCTGGAGAAAAGCGGATATTCCGGAGAGGTACTGGAACTCGTCACGTATTCCCATCACGAAGAAGACGCCTGCTGGATTCAGGCACGCGCCCGTACGTTCGGCGTTTGCATTGAAATCCGGGTCCGGAACGCGGAGGAATGGTCGGACCGTGCTTCGCTGCAGCGCTACGACTGCCAGCTTTACGGAATTGTTCTGGGAGGCGACGAGGTACGCGAGCTGGAAGTATATCTTCAGAACAATTATTTTGCTGCCCTGTGGGACAGCGCGACGGAAGAGGTCGTCCGCCGGGAGACGGCCGCGATTTTGCGGGAGCCGGGCGAGGCGGAACGGAGGGCGAGATTTGCGCAGCTCGAGCGGTGGATTCGTCAGACCCACGCGATTTTGTTCCTCGTTCATAAAACGACGAACACCGCCTTCCACCAATCCGTCCGCGGAGTGAGATTCAACTCTTACGGGTGGGTCGATTTTTATCATATCTGGTTCAATAAAGGAGCTGCGGCTTTGTCTTGAACGATTTAAAAAGCCTTTTCAAAGCTGGATCTGCATTCATGAACAAGACGCGGGTTTGGATGAAAGCAAGAGGAAACTTACGTCACGTTAGATACGCTGAGAAAAAGAAGAACCTTTCTCAGGTTCTTCTTTTTTTGTGGCGGAAGCGGCTGATCCCAACAATTGAAAATGCTTTTTTGGCTTCACTCCAGCGCTTCCAGCGTTTCCAGTCCGCTCTTCAGCGCCTCGGGATCCTCGTTTTCCACGCCGAACAACGCTTCCTGCAGGGCAAACGTTCCCTTGTAAAAGATTATCCGGCTCAGCATTTCGCGGGCTTCCGGGTTTTTATCCAGAACAAGCCGGAAGAAAGATTCCCCGTAGGAGGCAAGTAAAGCCGCATAATCGACTGCCGGATCTCCCAGGCCGGCCGAGCCGAAATCAAGAATTCCGCTTACCCGTTTGGATGCGGGCTCGTACAAAATATTCGAAGTCCCGAAATCCCCGTGAATGAGCGAAGGGGCGATTTCGAAGTTCTCTTTGCAGCCGAGAAACGCGGAGAAATGCCGGTCTGTCCAAGTACGCGCGCCTTGTTTCATGAACGGATAAAGACGGCTTTGCATGCGTTCATACATATCCGACCATTTGCGGTAGCCGTCATACCCGGGTTCATGCTGCGCACACGCCAGACCCTGCGTGTCCAGTCCGTGCAAGTCGTGCAAGAAATCACCGAGCTGTCCGGCTATATGACGCAGAAATGCTTCATTCGGAACGTGTTCATCCTGAGATTCATTTGACGCCTCGGCCTGTAAAAGATCGGCTTCAAGCGGTTCTCCCGCAATTTTGTTGTAACCGATAAAGGGGTGTTTTTTAAGTGAGGGGCGTGCATGGATAAAAACCGGTCGTGGAATTTCTAACGATACATGATCCGCCGCGTAAAGCAGGAAAGCGACTTCTCTCTCCATGTCACGGATGGCCGATTCGTATCTGGGGAACCGGAAAATCAGCCGGCCGTTTATGAGCCAAACGTCGTTGTTTTGCCCGGCTCCGATTTTTTCCGCCGTGTCCAGCGGCAACTCGGGATAACGCTGCCGGATGGCTTCCAGATAAGGCTGTGCTTTTTTCATTGCGGGCAGCTCCTTTTTACTAGATTTTACTAGTACGCGCGTCTGAAAGTCTTCGTTTCATTTGTCGTACGTTCTTTTGCCTGAAAAGTACATGGAAAACCAGGCGCTATGAGGCCCCGCTTTGCTGGACAGAATACAGGGCGGAATTGGTATAATAGCAGCATATACAAGCTTGCCCACAACCGATGACCCAACCGACAGGGCAGCGTTCACAAGGTTTTGGAACCCGGCGAGGGCGATTTGCCCGTTTGTGGGTAAGGTTACTATTTGAGGAGGAAAGTTGAGGAGGAAAAATGATGGCCAAGGAAATTTCCCGCATCAAAATCGCTGCACCCGCAGGTAACGTGTGGGACGCGCTTACCCGCCCCGAGCTCGTGAAGCAGTGGCAGTATGGAAGCGAGCTTGTGACGGACTGGCGGCCGGGCAGCGAGATTCGTTTCTGTAACGAGTGGGAGGGGCAAGTTTTCGAGCAGTGGGGAACCGTACAGGAAATCGTGCCTGACCGGCTGATCCGGTATACGCTTTTCGCGCCTCGCCCCGGGTTGGAAGACAGGCCGGAAAATTACTTCGTCATGAGCTATCTTTTGGAGGATGACGGGGACTGGACTACGTTGACGATCGAGAAGACGGATAACCGTCCGGACGCCGGCAGCGGGGTAACGGAAGACGATGAGGTTTCACCTGTGCTCTCTGCACTCAAAAAACTCGTCGAAGGGAACTGATTTTTCAGGCATGCGTTCAAGGCTTGTAATCCAATCGTTACTACCTGTGGAATTAGGCAGGCCAATTCTTTTAATAGGTCACGAGAGGAGCGGAACGATGAAGAAAATTATGAACAAGCCGGAAAACCTGGTTAAAGAGATGTGCAGCGGTTTTGTGCTCGCTCATCCGAATCTGGAGTTTGACCGTAAATATACGATCATCCGCAAAAAAACGATCCGTCCCGATAAAGTGACGCTGATCAGCGGCGGAGGGAGCGGGCACGAACCCGCACATGCGGGATTTGTGGGCAACGGGATGCTGGATGCCGCGGTCTGCGGCGATGTTTTCGCTTCTCCGTCCCAGATTCAGGTGTATCAGGCGATCCGTTCAACCGCCAGCCGGAAGGGAACGCTTCTCATTATCAAAAATTACAGCGGCGACATCATGAACTTCAAGAACGCGGCGCATCTTGCGGGCGAAGACGGCATACAAGTCGATTTTGTGAAAGTGGACGACGATATTGCCGTAGAAGACAGCTTGTACACCGTCGGGAGAAGAGGGGTTGCCGGAACGGTTCTCGTACATAAAATAGCGGGCGCGGCCGCGGAAGCGGGGATGTCCCTGGAGCAGGTAAAGCAGGCGGCGCAGAAGGCCGTGGATCGTACGAAAAGCATCGGATTCGCTTTGTCGTCCTGCACGGTACCGGCCAAAGGCAGCCCGACTTTCTCCATGGAAGAGAATGAAATGGAGTACGGGGTGGGCATCCACGGCGAACCCGGTATCCGGCGTGAAAGTGTGCTTACGGCCGATGACCTGGCCCGCAGAATGGTAGCCGAGCTGCTGCAGAGCCTCCCCGAAGACGAAAATAATCCGCCGGAAGTGGCGGTGCTGGTCAACGGGTTCGGAGGCACTCCGCTGCAGGAGCTTTATCTGCTTAACCATTCCGTACAAAGGGAGCTCGCCTCACGGAATGTTGCCGTATATAAAGTGCTTGTCGGCAATTACATGACCAGCATCGATATGGAAGGCGCCTCGCTCACCTTCATGATGCTGGACGACGAGCTGAAAAACCTGCTCCGCGCGGAATGCGATACACCGGCTCTCACTGTCCGTGAATATACGGAGCCTGCGAGCTTCGCGGAAGTCGTTCCTGCTGAGGAGGCGCTCGGGGACAAGCCGGTTTCCTTCAGCGTTGTGACCCCGGAAGAGAGCGCTGTTATTCATAACGGCCGGCTGTCTTTGGACAATATGATCTATCTGATTGATACGATGAGTGAAATCATTATCGAAAACGAGGTGCCGTTCTGCGAGCTGGACGCGCATGCGGGAGACGGTGATTTCGGCATGAGCGTTGCCAAAGGCTTCAGGCAGTTGAAAACGGAATGGAACGAACTGACCGCCGGGGCTTCGGACATCGGATCGTTCCTGGATGCCTGCTCCCTGATTATAATGGAGCACTGCGGCGGCGCTTCCGGCCCGATCTGGGGATCGGCTTTCCGGGCGGCGGGCAGAAGCGTCCGAGGCAAAGCCGGTCTAGATGCGGCGGATATCGCTGAAATGCTGCAAGCCGCGGTCAAAGGAATTCAGGACACAGGAGAAAGGTCGTTCGGCAGGGGAGCGGTAGTCGGTGACAAGACGCTGATCGATGCGCTTGTTCCTTACGCCGACTCGTGGGAGGCGAGCGCCGCCGCAGGCACGGACCTGAAGCTGGCCGGAGCCGCAGCCGCAGAAGCTGCGGTAGAGGGAGCGAAGAAGACGGAAGCGATCGTCGCCCGGATGGGCAGAGCGGGAACCGTCGGCGAGCGGAGTATCGGCTATCCCGATGCGGGAGCGCATGCGTTGGGGGTTATTTTCACCGGCCTCGCCAAAGCGCTTAAATAATCGTAAGGAAAGATACCGTCCTTACGTAATGTTAACGAACCGGCCCTTTTCAAGGGGGCCGGTTCTTTTTTTGCATCGGCCCCGCTAGCTAGCTGCCATGCGGCTCTAGATCCTTATTTTCCGTATAACGGAGCGATTCAGTCTATGCTGTTCGTCCAGATTCCACCGCGACCGAAAGGATGTACTGACCGTCTATGGAACCAAACTTCATTGCCGTTGCCCGCGCCCAAACTTCCCCAAAACGAATTTCACCGTTTGCAAGCATATCTGCCGGAGGAACGCATACGATTAGGCGAAGAAACGGGAAAAAGGAGGATCGCCTATGCCGGCTGACGAGATGCAGGTGACTTCGCTTGTATCGGGGTTTTTACCGCAAGGGGCCGAACTGATGACGATAGAGAAACCCTCTCCGCACACTGCGATTCACTCAGCCGACTTAACAGGAGACGGTATACCGGAAATTGCGGCGGTTTACCGGTTAAACGGAGAAATGTACCTGCTTATATTGACTGACCGGGACGGCGTTTGGCAGAAAGCGGCGGCTGTAAAAGGAACCGGCTACGCCGTAACGCTGCTGTCGTCCGCCCCCGTTCTGCGGGCCGGTCTCAACAATCTGCTCGTAGGCTGGCAGATCGGTTCCATTTGGTCGAAGCTGTCGGTTTACGAATGGACGCCGGAAGGGCTTAAAGATGCCGCTCCCGCGGACATGAGCTACAGTTATATCGAAGTGGGGGATATGCCGGGTCTTGCCGGGCGTGACGGAAAAGCCGAAGTGGCGCTTTGGATTCATGATACGGGAGAAGCCTACCGCGTCCAAGTGCTGAGGTGGAGCAACGGGGCGTTTGTGCCGGCGCCGGATGTCTATCCCTATTATTTTCCGCGTGTGGTCCGGTACTACGAGGCGATGACCCGGCAGCATCCGGATTATACGTTTTACTGGTACTATCTGGCTGACGCCCAGTACCGGGCCGGGTTGCCGGAGGCGGCGCTGGTATCGGTCCGGAAGGCGCTGTCTTTTCCGAATCCTTTTCCTTCGCGTGACAAACTGCTGGAGCTCCGGTTGAACATTTTGGCGGCGCTCGCCAGATCACCCCAAGCCCGGATGCCGGCCCTGTTTCCCGCTTCATTGAAAACAACGTCCGGACTGAAATGGGGCTACATCGATCCGGAAGGAAGGCTGGCGATCCGGCCGATGTACGAGGACGCCGCAGATTTCCAGCGGAACGGACTCGCCGTCGTCGGACGGAACGGGAAATACGGCCTGATCGACCGGTCGGCGCACTTTGTCGTGCCGCCTGTTTACGATTCGATCAATCCGTTTTCCGGTCGGCGGGCGGTTGTCATCGACAGCGAAGGCTTCAAGCTGATCGACGAGAGGGGTAAAGTTCTGACCGGGCGTGCCTACCCGTTTATCGCCAATATGGAGGACGGGAGAGCCGTTTTCTATGTCACCGGCGGGGGAAGCGGCGATACCGGAACGAGCAGATACGGCTATCTCGATGCGCAGGGCAGAGAGGTGATTCCTGCGCAGTACGAGGAAGCGAACGATTTTAACGGCGAACGGGCCGTCGTGAAAATCAGGGACAGCGACTATGCGCTCATCGCTCCGGATGGCCGCAAGCTGGCGTCCTACCCTTACGCGTACGTCGGACCGCACGGAGACGGCCTTCTTGCGTTTCAGCAAACTTCCGGCGGCAAGTACGGCTACATCGATGAGCGGGGGAAAATCGTTATTACGCCGTCCTTTACGATGGGCCTGCCCTTCCATGACGGCAGGGCCGTGGTCAATACGGCGGAAGACTACAAGTGGACATACGGCGTCATCGACAAAGCGGGCCGGTATGTGATCAAGCCGGCCTACAACGACATCCGGGATTTGGGAGAGAAGCGGTTTGCACTCGGCAGGGCGTTAGATCCCGAACAGCCTTTCCTCGGTTCGGTTTACGCGATCGTGGACAGGAACGGAGCGCAGCTGTCGGATTTCCTGTACGACGAGGTTTCCGACTTCAAGGACGGTTTAGCTTCGGTGGCGGGAGCTGAACAAACCTATTTCATCAACCGCAGCGGCAAACCGGCGCCGGGCTATCCGAAAGTGGATGGAAGCGGCACACTCACGCTCGAGCGGGGAGGACTGATCAAAGCATACACCGATCGCAGGCTGGCTTATCTGAACCGGGCCGGCAAGGTGATCTGGCATCAGAACACGGTCATTCCCCTAACACCGCCTTACGCCGTAAGAGAAGAGAAATATAAGCCGAACCGGGACTATCTCGTCTACTATCCGCAGGTCGAAGGAATGAAGGACGAGACGGCGCAGCGGAGTGTCAACACCAAGCTCAAGGAATTGAGCCAGGTGAAGCCGGTTCCCGGGGATCAGAAGCTTGATTATTCGTATTCCGGCGATTTCGAGGTCGCTTTTTACAAGGAAAAACTGCTTGAGCTGGAGCTGACCGGGTACAAATACCCGTTTGGCGCCGCCCACGGCATGCCTTCCAAAACGTATGCGATCCTTAACCTGGAGAACGGCCGCATGTATGCGCTTAAAGATTTGTTTAAACCGGGAAGCGACTATGTCCGTATACTCAGCGGTATCGTGGGCAGGCAGATTAAAGAAGACCCGCAATATGCGTACGTGTTTACGGACAGCTATAAGGGTATTAAACCGGATCAGCCGTTTTATGTGACCGAGAATGCGCTTCATCTCTATTTTTTTCCGTACGATATTGGCCCGTATGCCGCAGGGTTTCCGACTTTTACCATCCCTTTTGACCGGATTGGCGCCATCGTCGACCGGGAGGGAGAATTTTGGAAAGCGTTCCATGTTTGAAGGGGGACGTTTTTCTTTTTTTGTTATCATTGATAATCATTATCATTTAAATTAAAATAGAGAGAAGCAGGAGAATCACGACGTCGATTAATCTAAATCCCAGATGAGGGGGAATGCAGATGAAGCCGAGCAAATCAGCGGCACGCATCGAAGGTCGCGGAGAGCGCGCGGCGGCCACGAGACCATACCTGACTGACATCCGGGTGTATATGGATTCGCATTATCACGAGCAGCTGACCGTCCGGCAGCTTGCCGAACGCGTTCATGTCAGTCCGAAATATTTTGTCGATTTGTTCAAAAAAACGTTCGGCCAGAGTGCCATGGACTATTTGACCGATTTGAGGATCAACCGGGCCAAGCGTTATTTGTCCGAGCCCGAACCGCTTCTGTTGAGGGAAATCGCCCAGCGTGTGGGATACAAGGACGAATACTACTTCAGCCGGAAATTTAAAAAGGAAGTGGGCATGTCTCCTACGGAGTTCGCGCGAAGTTCGAAACACCGGATCGCGGCTTGGTCCCCCGACATGACCGGGTATCTGATCGCACTCGGCCTGACGCCGCTGGCGGCTCCGCTTGATCCCAAGTGGACGGCTCATTATTACTACTCGTACCGGAAAAAAATCAGATACGCGCTGAAGCTGACGGACCCTTATATTACGGGAACTTTCGAGGAAAATGCGGATCTGATGGCACGCCTGAGGCCGGATGCCGTCGTGGCCGGGGACGGATTAAGCGACGAGCAGCAGGATACGATCCGTAAAATCGCGCCCGCTCTTTTTGTCCCGACTTCACGTGAGCTTGGCTGGCGGGAGTATTTGCGCCTTATCGCGGTTTTTCTGAAACGTACCGACGAGGCGGAGCAGTGGATCCGGGGCTACGACAAGCTTGCGGATGAGGCCCGTATTCAGTCGGAAGGGGTGCTTGGAAGTGACCGGATCCTGATCGTGAGGCTTTACGGCAAAGGGCTGTATTCCTACACGAACCGGGGAATGGAGGATGTGCTTTTCAAAGATTTGAACCTGCGGCAGGTCTCACCCGGTAAGCAGTCCGCCCCGATCCGGCCGGAAGATATCAAAGCGCTTGATCCAAGCCGGATTCTTGTCCTGGTCTGCCCGGAATCGGAGTCGAGGGCCTACTGGCTTGCCCTTCAGCATTCACCCGAGTGGAAAACGATCGGAGCGGTCCGTTCGGGAAGCATTTATCCCATATCGGCCGATCCTTGGCTGGAATACTCCCCGGTCGCCGTCGCACGTATGCTGGATGAAGCGATGCTGCTGTTTACGGGAAAATGTCCAAACGCCTTTCTGGATCATGTGCATGGCGGAAGCCCTCCCGCTGACTTATAATTCCTGTGAATGAGAATCATTATCATAGGGGGGCAGAGCTTAGTTATGCGCAATCAATTCTTGAATAAAATCGTTACGGTGAAGGTGCTCGCCGTTATATGCACCGCTCTGATGCTGAACGCTTGCGGAGCTAATCCGAATGCGGGATCCGCTGACGGCAAAGCGGGAGACACAAGCGCTTCGGCGGCACCGACCGGTGCGGCCGGCGGACAGGAACGGACGTTTACGGACGAGTTTGGCCATACCGTCAAAGTGCCCGCTTCTCCAAAACGGGTCTTTGCGCCTTACTTGGAAGATTCGCTCACAAAGCTTGGAGTGACCCCGATCGCCCAATGGTCTGCGGGAGGACAAGGCAACAGTTACTTGAAGGAAAAGCTGAGTCAGGTGCCCAAGCTTGATTTTTCCAGCGGTGCCCCTTCTCCGGAAGTCGTGACCGAACTTCAGCCCGATCTGATTATTCTGCAAACCGAATCGTACGCATCCAACGGAGTTTACGAGAAATACTCCAAGATCGCTCCGACGTATGTATTCAAAAACGCTTCAAGCGACCCGGCTTCTTCACTAAGCAAGATCGGCGAGCTGCTGGGCAAGACCGAAGAAGCGAAGCAAGCTTTGCAGGCCCACGATAAGAAAGTGCAGGAAGCGAAAGCGAAGCTGCAGCAGGCTGCGCCGGGTAAAAAGGCCGCTGTTATCCGTTTCGCGAGCCGAGGCGTAAGCCTGATGGGCGGCAAATATCTGGCCGGTGCGGTCGTCCACGATAAGCTCGGATTCGGAATGTCCAAGCTGGTGGACGGCAAAAACTCCGCGGCCATCTCGCTTGAAGTGCTGCCGGATCTGGATGTGGATTACATATTTATGATGAACCAATACGGCCAGGGGACGGAGCGGATGAAAGAAATCACCGAAAGTCCGTTTTGGAAAAAGATTCCGGCTGTCCAGGCCGGACACGCCTATGAGGTGAACAGCGAATACTGGCTGGGAAGCGGAATGATTGCGGACGAAATGATGATCGACGATGTGGTCAAGCTGATTGCAAAATGATTGAGTGAACCGTGTTCGGGATTAGCCCGGACCCGGTTTTTTTTCTGTAAACGTATTTGCTAAAAATGGATTTTGAACAAATAAATTCCGGATTTCTTCCATGTGCCGGGGAGAGAGGAGCCTATATAATTTTAAATGAAAATGATTATCAATATCACTTAATGGTTGATTACATTTCTTTATTAGGAGGCCGCAAAGAATGGTTTCACGTGTGGAAACACCCCGCAGAACATTTCAGGGAGAGACGGCGTATAGCGGCGTGGAGATTCCGAACACCGAACAGCGGGTGATGCGTTCGTCCAGAACGAATCTTTCTTACCGGATTATGACAGCACTTCCGCCGGGACCGCCTCCTGCGACGGGCTACCCCGTCTTTTATGTCCTGGACGGCAATTCGGTATTTGCCACCGTATCGGAGGCTTTGCGGGTTCAATGCCGACGTCCCGAAGTGACGGGCGTCAAAGCGGCGCTTGTCGTAGGCATCGGGTATCCGACGGACGAACCGTTTCATCCGCAGCGATACTTCGATTACACGCCGGAAAAGACAGCCAAGTATACGCGCAAGCCGGACGGAACTGTGCTTCCGGAGCAGGGAGGCGCGGCTGCCTTCCTCGATTTCATTCAGGAAGAGCTGAAACCGGTCATCGCTAGGGAGTACCCCGTCGACATTACGAATCAGACGATCATGGGTCATTCCCTTGGAGGATTGTTCGTCCTGCATACGCTTTTTACAAGACCGGAATATTTCCGTACCTATATCGCCGGCAGCCCGTCTATCCATTGGAACCGCGAATGGCTTGACGTGCGGGAGAAGCTGTTTACGGCTGCGCTTGACGCGGGTTCGCTGCAGAGAAGTTCGGGTATCCGGGCGCTGATTGCGATGGGCGAACTGGAAAATGCGCATCCCTCGGGCAATTACGGGATGGCGAGAGAGATGGCTGGCAGGCTCTCTAACATGGAGAGCCGCGGTTTAAGCGTACAGTGGCATTCGTTCGAAGAGGAAGGGCATGTCTCCGTCCTGCCGGGACTGGTCAGCCGAGGACTGCGATTCGCTTCCCGCCCGTGACGAAAGCGGGCTGAGCAGCCGGAATACAGCCAATGGAAGGGAGCGAATTGAAGGATGAAAGAAAGCCCGTTTGCAGGTGCGCCGTACACGGGAATCTCCGGCAAAGTTGCCGTCGTGACCGGAGCCGCCCAAGGCATCGGTGAAGCGGCGGCAGCCGTTCTTGCGGGCCTGGGCGCCGTGATAGCCGCCGTAGACCGCCAGGGCGAGAAGACGGAGCGCGCAGTCGAAGCTTTGGCAAGCTCGGGCGCTTCCGCCGCAGCCTATACGGCCGACGTGTCGGACGGCAGGAGCGTGGAAGAAGTCATTGCCCGTATCGAGCGTGAGCAGGGCCCGGTCGATATACTCGTGCATGCGGCGGGAGTGCTGCAGCACGGAACCGGCG
Source organism: Paenibacillus sp. JNUCC 35 (assembly GCF_058269095.1). Lineage (NCBI taxonomy): Bacteria > Bacillati > Bacillota > Bacilli > Caryophanales > Paenibacillaceae > Paenibacillus > Paenibacillus sp. JNUCC 35. The sequence continues at coordinate 2,710,664 of NZ_CM177771.1, forward strand.
TAACGCTCGGCGACGAGGAGTGGGAGCGGACATTCGCCGTGAACACGACCGGCGCCTTCTATGTGTGCCGCTCCGTCATCAGCCGCATGTCCAAGCGCCGCAGGGGGTCGATCGTGCTGATCGGCTCTAATGCGGGGACCGTGCCGCGTTACGGCATGAGCGCCTACGCCGCTTCCAAAGCCGCCGCGGCCATGATGCTGAAATGCCTGGGTCTTGAACATGCCGCGGAGGGAATCCGCTGTAATATCGTTTCCCCGGGATCGACAGACACACCGATGCAGCGGGGCATGTGGGAAGACGAAAGCGGGGAATTCAAGACGATTTCGGGGTCGCCGGAACTGTACAAGCTGGGTATTCCGCTCGGAAAGCTGGCGACTCCGGAGGATATCGCCTGGGCCGCGGCTTTTCTCTCGTCGGATCAGGCGGGTCATATAACGCTTCACGATATTCGAATCGACGGCGGAGCCACGCTCGGCCGCTGACAGATAAAAAGGAGTGGATAAACATGATGCTGGGACAAAAGGAAAAATTGTTATCCCCGGCCGACTTGCTTGATAAATACAGCGAAGGCTCGGCGTTTTATTTCGGCTCGCCCCGTCGAACGCTGCTTGCGGAAGGAGAGCTTGTCCGACTTTCCGTTGACGGGAAAGGGGAAGACCTGGAGCGGCTGCCCCGCCGGGTCGCGGACCTGCTGACGGGTGTCCGTGCGGGGAATGCCGCCGAACCCGTTATCGTCGGCGCGATTCCGTTCACCGTGAACAGCGGTGTCAGACCCGAACTGTTCGTTCCGCTGCAGACCCTGTGGGCGGGTCCCCTGCCGGAATCGGAGGAGGCCCTTGCCGAGATTGCGGGCGATACGGACCGTCCTGTTTTTGCCGGGGAAGCCGCTGGCGGAACCTTCAACATCGTCTCGTTTCCAACGGAATCCGATTACGAGGCGGCGGTGCGAAAAGGACTGGAGCAGCTGAGGTCCGGCAAACTGCGCAAGGTCGTCCTGTCGCGTTCGCTGCGGCTGGAAAATTGCCCGCCCGTTCAAACGGGACGTCTCCTGCGCCGTCTCGCGGCAGGCAACACGCGCGGCTACACGTTTGCCGTTCCTTTGCGGGGGCAGCAATCTGCAGCGGCCGGCAGCGGCCACAACGCCGGACCGGGCCAAGGCGCGGCGCCGGCTTCTGCCGCCCACACGCTGATCGGCGCCAGTCCGGAGCTGCTTGTGGCGCGCTCGGGCCAGCTGGTCACGGCCAACCCCCTGGCAGGCTCGGCCGCCCGCAGCAGCGATCCCGCCGAGGATAAGCGGCGTGCAGACGCCCTCCTGTTGTCGGCCAAAGACCGCCACGAGCATGCGGTTGTGGTCGAAGCGGTAGCCTCCGCGCTCCGGCCTTACTGCCGGAAGCTCGATGTACCGGCAGAGCCTTCGGTCATCGGGACCAAAACGATGTGGCATCTGTCCACGAAGGTGACCGGAGAGCTGCTGGAACCGGCGGCAAGTTCCCTTGAACTGGCGGTCGCCATGCACCCGACGCCAGCGGTGTGCGGCACCCCGACAGGTCCCGCGAGAACCGCCATCCGCGAGCTCGAATCGTTCGACCGGAGGTATTTTACCGGAATGGTCGGCTGGTGCGATGCGGCGGGTGACGGCGAGTGGGCGGTGACGATCCGCTGCGCGGAGATCGGGGAAGATGCCGTGACTTTATACGCGGGCGCCGGGATTGTCGAAGGTTCGGACCCCGCTGCCGAGCTGGCCGAAACCTCCTCGAAGCTCAAAACGCTGCTTCTCGCGATGGGAATGGACCCGGAGACGGGAAGCGGCGGGGGAGGGAAAAGCGTATGAGCGAAGATTATCCGTACTGGCCGGACGAGTTCGTTCGGAAGTACCGCGAAGCGGGCTGCTGGCGCGGTGAAACGTTCGGCGGGATGCTACGCGAACGCGCCGCCGCTCATGGGGACCGGACCGCCATTGTCGGCGGTGAATCGCGTGTCAGCTACGCCGAGCTGGATTTGAACGCCGACCGGCTGGCTGCCGGTCTGAAAAGACTCGGAATCCGGAAAGGCGACCGGGTCGTCGTGCAGCTTCCGAACGTGCCGGTTTTCTTTGATGTGATTTTTGCGCTGTTCCGGCTTGGCGCTCTTCCCGTCTTTGCACTGCCGCTCCATCGCCGGAGCGAGATTGTTCATATCGCTTCCTATTCGGAAGCGGCGGCCTATATCACCATCGACAAGTACGCCGGCTTCGACTACCGCACGCTGGCTTCGGAAGTGAAAGCCGAAGTTCCGGGCCTTCGTCACGTACTCGTAGCCGGAAATCCGGGCGATCATCAGAGTCTGGAAGAAACGTACGTACACGAAATTCCGGCTATTCCGGGTAAATTACATCCCTTACAGGTGGATAGATCCGAGGGGCAAGTATCCGATGGTCCGGAAGAGCTGCCGGATACGCGGGATGAAGGGCCTGCTCCCGGAGACACCGCTTTTCTGCAATTGTCCGGCGGAAGCACAGGGCTTCCCAAGCTTATTCCGCGTACGCACGACGATTACATATACAGTCTTCGGCGCAGTGCGGAAGTATGCGGGCTGGACGGCGGCAGCGTATATCTGGCCGCTTTGCCGGTCGCGCATAATTTTCCGCTGAGCTCGCCCGGGGCGCTCGGAACTCTGTACGCCGGAGGCACGGTCGTGCTTGCGCGTTCGGGCAGTCCGGACGAGGTGTTTCCGCTGATCAGGCAGGAAAAGTGCACCATTGCGGCCGTCGTTCCGCCGCTGGCGCTTGTCTGGCTGGAAGCCGCCCGGACGAGAGGCGAAAACCTTCATCCGCTCCAGGTTCTTCAAGTAGGCGGAGCCAAATTCAGCGAGGAGGCGGCCAAGCGCGTCAAGCCCGAGCTGGGCTGCACGCTCCAGCAGGTTTTCGGCATGGCCGAAGGTCTTGTGAATTACACCCGGCTGGATGATGCGGAAAGCGTCATTACGGGCACACAAGGACGACCCATGTCACCGCTTGACGAAGTGCTTATTCTCGATGACGAGGATCGTCCGGCGGCTCCGGGAACAATCGGTCATCTGCTGACCCGGGGACCTTATACCATCCGCGGCTATTACAAAGCCCCCGAGCACAATGCGCGGAGCTTTACGCCGGACGGCTTTTACCGGACGGGAGACCTGGCACGTTTGACCCCTGAGGGGAATCTCGTGGTGGAAGGTAGAGCCAAGGATCAGATTAACCGGGGGGGCGACAAAGTAGGCACGGAGGAAGTGGAAAACCATCTGCTTGCCCATCCCGCCGTCCGGGACGCCGCTATCGTGGCGATGCCCGACGAATTTCTGGGCGAGCGTTCCTGCGCTTTTATTTTGTCGAGGGATCCTCATACGGGGGGCGACGAACTGCGTTCTTTCCTCCGCCGCCGCGGCCTGGCCGCTTATAAAATCCCGGACCGGTTCGAATTCATCGACTCGTTTCCCCAGACGGGAGTCGGCAAGGTGAGCAAGAAGGAGCTTCGCCAGCGTATTGCGGATTTGCTGCTGGAAGAAGCCGGAGTTAAAAGCTAGATTCGCACAGCGGGTCATCGGACAAGGATAGCCCGGCTAACTTTATAGAGCCTGACAAGGAGAGGATTGAAATGGCAATACCATCCGTACAATCATACCCGATGCCTACGACGGAGGATTTACCCGTAAACCGGGTTTCCTGGACACCCGACCCGTCCCGGGCGGCGTTTCTTATTCACGATATGCAGCAGTATTTTATGGCCTGCTTCGAACCGGGACAATCGCCCGGGGTTGAGCTGACGGAGCATATCCGGCTGCTCGCAAATCGCTGCAGAGAACTGGGTGTGCCGGTTATTTATTCGGCCCAGCCCGGTGCCCAGACACCCGAACAGCGCAGGCTGCTTCAAGATTTTTGGGGGTCCGGTATCGGCCCCGACCCTCGGGAACAGCAAATCATTGCGGAACTCGAACCCGGAGACAACGATATCCGGCTGACCAAATGGCGCTACAGCGCTTTTCAGAAAACGGATTTGGCCGAGCAGTTGAAAGCGATGGGACGGGACCAACTGATTATCGTCGGAATTTATGCCCATATCGGCTGTCTGATGACGGCCTGCGAGGCTTTTATGAGAGATATCGAGGCCTTTATGGTCAGTGACGCTCTCGCCGATTTTTCGCGGGAAAAACACGACCTGGCGCTGGAATACGCGGCCGAGCGCTGCGCGTTCACACTGACGACGGAGCAGCTGCTGGCGCAGTGGGCAAAAGAGACTCCGGAGGGTGTGAACCTCGGACAGGCGGAAACGGGGGCTGTTTCAAACGCAGCCGGCTCCTTAAACGGCGCAGCCGCCGGTATCGCCGAGACCGCCGCGGCCGACGGCCAGGCGGACGGGCCGGAAGTGACGGGCGCTCCCGATCCGTACGCCTTTGCTTTGTCGGCTCTGCGGCAGCAGGTTGCCGGGCTTTTGCGGGAGCGGCCGGATGCGATAGGAGACGAGGATAATCTGCCGGAATATTGGGGACTCGACTCCATCCGGATTATGACATTGGCCGAACGCTGGAGAAGCCTGGGGGCGTCCGTTACGTTCGCGGAGCTTGCCGAAGAACCGACGCTGCTTGCCTGGAGCAGACTGCTGGCTTCCAGAACCGTAACCTTCGTCCCGAACGGGGATTATTACGATGCGGCCGCAAGGGGGGAGCGCTGATGATAGAGAGCGCCCTCCGGCTGCCGCTTTCCGGCGCTCAGCAAGGAATCTGGTACGCCCATCAAATGGACGCACAGCGTTCCGTTTACAACACGGCGGAATGGCTGGAGATTCACGGAGACATAAACGAGGAACTACTGGAACAAGCGCTGCGGCTGACGGTGCAGGAAGCGAAGTGGCTGCACGCCCGTTTCGGCGAGGACGGCGACGGACCGTGGCAGGAGCTGGGACCCGAAACCGACTGGGCTCTGCTGAAAATAGACGTCAGCCGGATGAATCATCCTCGTGCCGAGGCGGAAGCCTGGATGCGCCAGGATTTGCAGAAGCCCGCGGAACTCGCGGAAGGACCTTTGTTTACCCAGGCGCTGATCCGGCTGGCTTCCGACCGCTGGTGCTGGTATCAGCGCATTCATCATATACTGATCGACGCGTACGGCTATGCGCTGCTTCACCGGAGAGCGTCTCAGATTTATACCGCTCTCGCCGCCGGCGGGCCCGTTCCGACGCATAATTTCGGTTCTCCCGAGCAAGTTCTCCGCGAGGAGGAAGCATACCGGGCATCGGGGCAGCACGAGCGGGACCGGGCGTACTGGCTGGACAAGCTCGCGGACGCCCCCGACTCCTCCGTCATGGGCAGAGGCGGAAACAGCCCGGACGGCAGCCCTCTCCGGCAGTCGGGACGGCTTGCTGCCGCGGCAAGCCGCGTGCTGAACGAATCCGCCGCTGAGGCCGGATGCAGCTGGGCGGAAGCGGTGCTTGCCGCCGCCGCAGCTTACGTGCACCGGATGACGGGCTCCGCGGATATCCGGCTCGGCCTTCCTTTGATGAACCGGCTGGGCAGCTCGGCCCTGAATGTACCCGGTATGGTCATGAACGTCCTGCCGTTGTGCCTGACCGTCAAGCCGGAAACGAGCTGGGGAGACTTGAGACAGCAAGTTGCGGCGGAACTGCACAAACTCCGCAGGCATCAGCGCTACCGGCAGCATGATCTTGTAAGAGATCTGGGCTTGCTGGGCGAGAGGCGAAGACTTTACGGGCCGATGATCAACATCATTCCGTTTGTGGAAACCCCTTCTTTCGCCTCGGCCGGAACGGTTCGGCACTCCATTTACGCAGGACCCGCCGACGATCTGTCTCTGCATATTTATGAAGCCTCAGACGGTGACGGCTTGCAGATCGATTTCGATGCGAATCCCGGCATTTACAGCGAGCAGGAACTTTCGGGCCACCGGCGCCGTTTTCTCAGCTTCCTCGAGTCGGCCGCCTTCGCTGACCCGGATACACCCGCCGGACTGCTGGACACCCTGCTGCCTTCGGAGAAGGACCTGCTCCTGAACCGCTGGATCGATACCGCTTGCGACGTGCCCGGAGATTCACCCGCGGAGCTGATCCGCCGGCGTGCGGAGTTTTCACCCCATGCGGCTGCCGTTCTGTGCGGCGGACGGACGCTGACGTACGCGGAACTGGACCGGCAGGCAGCGATTCTTGGCGCGGAGCTTAGACGGCTCGGGATCGGGCCGGAGCGGCTCGTCGCGATTGCGCTGCCTCGGAACGACTCGATTGTCGTTTCCATCCTAGCCGTTCTCCGGCTGGGTGCTGCCTATCTGCCGATAGATCTGGATTATCCGGCGGAACGTATCGCCTACATGCTGGACGATGCGAAGCCGGCCTGCCTCCTGACGGATACGGAGTCGATGTGTTCGCTGCCAGAAACGGGAAACGTGTCCCTGCTGCTGCTCGATCAACTGGGCAAGGGAGACCGCGCGGAAAGTCCCGGTTCCATTCCGGAAACGGGAGACCACGCAGATGCCGAATGTCTTCCGCTGCGCCCGTTCCCGCTCAATCCCGCTTATGTGATCTATACCTCCGGCTCCACCGGCAGGCCGAAAGGCGTGCCCGTAACCTACGGCGGCCTCGCCAATCTGCTCGACGCCATGCAGAGGAAGTTCCGTCTTCAAGAAGGAGACAGCTTCTTGTCGGTGACGACCATCGCGTTCGACATTTCCGTGATGGAGATTTTACTGCCGCTGATCGGGGGCGCTTGCCTGGATATCGCATCCCGGGAGCTGATTCTCGAGCCGGGAGCGCTGGCCCGCAGAATCCGGTCGACCGGGGCTTCCATCATGCAGGCGACACCGACTTTGTGGCAGGCGCTCGTATCGGCAAGACCGGGACGGCTCGACGGCCTGCGCGCCATTGCGGGAGGGGAAGCTCTGCCTCAGAGCCTGCAGCTTGCCTTACAGAAACTTGGCTGCGAGGTGCACAACCTATATGGTCCAACGGAAACGACCATCTATTCTACCGCGGCGGCACTCCCAGCGGGTTCGATGGTCAAGCCTCCGATCGGTCCGCCGATCGCCAACACCCGGACGTATATTCTGGATGCCGGTCTCCAGCCCGTCCCGCCAGGGGCGGAAGGGGAACTGTACATTGCCGGAGCCGGAGTGGCCCGCGGTTATCTGAACAAACCCGTTCAAACGGCGGAGCGTTTTGTAGCCGATCCTTGGGGAGAACCGGGTTCGCGCATGTACCGAACGGGAGATCTGGCCCGTTGGCTTCCGGACGGAAGCATCGATTATCTGGGACGAGCGGATCATCAGGTGAAATTACGCGGCTTCCGGATCGAACTCGGCGAAATCGAATCCCGTATCGCCGGACAGCCCGGCATAGCTCAAGCGGTTGTCGTGGTCAGGGAAGACAGGCCAGGGGAGCGGAGGCTCACCGCGTATGTCGTGCCCGAGGAGCATCATGAACCGGATCATGCCCAATTGAAAAAACAGCTTCAGCAGGAGCTGCCTGAATATATGGTACCGCTTGTCTGGGTCACCCTGGCGAGCCTTCCGCTGACGCCTAATAAAAAAGTCGACCGCAAGGCGCTGCCCGTTCCACAAATGTCCGGCGCCGCAAAAGAAGCTTCCGCACGGACGCCTCACGAGGAACTTCTATGCCAGGTATTCGCGGAGGTGCTCGGCTTGTCCTCGGTTGGCATCGACGACGACTTTTTCCGTCTGGGCGGGCATTCGCTTCTGGCCGGACGAGCGGTTCTGCGCATACGCGAAACGACGGGAGTAGATGTGCGGTTGTCCGGCATATTCGAAGCGCCGACGGTTCGTGAACTTGCACAGCTGCTGGGCCGGAAGGGGATACCTATCCCGCCGGTCGTTCCGGCCGCTCCGGGGGTCGCAGTCCCTCTATCGAGGGCCCAGAGACGCTTGTGGTTCTTATACCGCCTGGAGGGACCGAGTTCCACCTACAACATCCCGCTGGTGTGCACACTCTCCGGGAAGCTGGACCGTCAGGCGTTGAAGCTGGCCCTGCTCGACGTTACCGGACGTCACGAGCCGCTGCGCACCGTATTTCCGGAAACGCCTGACGGCATGCCGCAGATCCGCATAATGGATTGCGAAGCTGCCGCCGATATGTTTGTGTTTCAGGTTGTTCCGGCAGCGGGCCTGGAGGGAGACGACTGGCAGGAAGCGCTCGACCGGGAAGTTCGTCACGGATTTGAGCTGTCTTCCGAGATCCCGCTGAAAGCGGTCCTTTTTGAACGGGATGAAGAGGAATACGTCCTTCTGCTCGTCGTACATCATATCGCGGCAGACGGCTGGTCGCTCTCGGTTATCACGTCGGATCTGTCCGCCGCCTATGCGGCCCGGATTGCAGGCCGTGACCCGTCATTCAGCGATACTCCGGTCCGGTACGGCGATTTTACGCTGTGGCAGGAAAAGCTGCTGGAAGAAGAAGGCGAGCCGCAGAGTCTGATGGGAAGCCAGCTGACGTACTGGAAAGAGGCGCTGCGGGGTCTGCCCGAGGAGCTGCCGCTGCCAGCCAACCATCCGCGCCCGTCCGTGTCCGGACAAGCCGGGGGTGTAATTCCGTTCCGGATCGGCGAAGAATTGCATGCGCAGCTGCTCGAACTGGCGGCCGAAGGGAAAGCCAGCTTGTTCATGGTGCTGCATGCGGCGCTGGCGGCGCTGCTGTCCCGGTTGGGCGGCGGCGAGGATATCCCGGTCGGAAGTCCCGCCGCGGGCCGGCCGGACGAAGCGACCGGATCGCTCGTGGGCATGTTCATCAACACGCTCGTGCTCCGGGCGGATCTTTCCGGACAGCCCACGTTCCGCGAGCTGCTCGCACGTGTCCGGCAGACGGATTTGAGTGCCTACGAGAATCAGGAGCTGCCGTTCGAGCGGCTGGTCGAGGCTCTGAGCCCGGCACGATCCCGTTCGCGGCATCCGCTGTTTCAGATTATGCTAGTGCTGCAAAATACACCGGCCACGAGGCTGGATCTGCCGGGAATCGTCTCGAAGCTGGAGCTGCGGGGGACAGGTTCATCGAAGTTTGATCTTACATTCGAACTCACAGAAAACCGGCGCTCGGACGGGGAACCGTGCGGCATAGAAGGTTTGCTGGAATACAGCGCGGATTTGTACCTGCCGCACACGGCTGAAGCATTTACAAGACGGTTCCTGAAGCTGCTGGAACAAGCTGCGGCGCAGCCCGATCAGCCGGTCGGCCGCATAAGCGTGCTGCTGGAGGAAGAGAGGCTTGCGCTCACGGCCAAGCCGAAACCGCAGGCTGCCAAGCAAATGATCGCAGGCGGCAAACTGTCCGCCTCCGGACGGACCCTTACGGAGCTGTTCGAAGGGCAGGCCGCACTCCGGCCGGATGCTCCCGCTGTCGTGTACGGCACGCAGACGCTGAGCTATCGGCAGCTCAACGAACGGGCCAACCGGATCGCCCGCCTCCTGATGGAGGAGGGAGCCGGACCCGAGCAGTTCGTAGCTCTGGCTCTGCCGAGATCGGCTGATCTTCCGGCCGCCGTACTGGGCGTTCTGAAAACGGGAGCGGCTTATCTGCCCCTCGATCCCGATTATCCGGCCGACAGGCTGGCTTACATGCTGGAAGATGCGGGACCTTCGATTCTTGTTACTTCGGCGGACGCCGCGGCAGGTTTGCCGGAACGAAGCGGCCTGAAAGTCGTGGTACTGGGCGACTTTTACTGCGAGGAGCGCCTGCGTCAGCTGCCGGATTCTGATCCCGAACCGGCTCTGCGTGCAGGAAGACATAACGCTCTCCATCCCGCGTATCTCATCTATACGTCGGGTTCGACGGGCCGCCCCAAAGGGGTCGTTATTCCTCATGAAAATGTGATCCGGCTGATGGAATCGACAGAGGAATGGTTCGGCTTCGATGAGACGGACACCTGGACGCTGTTCCACTCGTATGCCTTCGACTTCTCGGTATGGGAGCTATGGGGCGCACTGTTGTACGGAGGGAAGCTCGTTGTCGTGCCGTTCTCCGTAAGCCGTTCGCCGTCCGAATTCCTGGGTCTGCTGGAAGAACAGGGCGTTACGGTGCTCAATCAGACGCCTTCCGCGTTCTATCAGCTGATTCAGGCGGACCGGGAGCAGTCAGAGAGAGCTTCGGATCTTTCGCTCAAACACGTCATTTTCGGAGGGGAAGCGCTCGATCCCGGAAAACTGGAGGAGTGGTACAGCCGCCATCCGGATCATTTCCCGAGACTCGTCAATATGTACGGCATAACGGAGACAACCGTGCATGTGAGTTACTATCCGTTAGACCGCCGCAGCGCGGAGGCAGGGACCGGCAGCGTGATCGGCGTACCGATTCCCGACCTGGACGTATACGTGCTGGACGATAACCTGGAGCCTGTACCGTTCGGCGTGAGCGGGGAGATGTACGTGTCCGGAGCGGGACTTGCAAGAGGCTACTGGCAAAAGCCGGAGCTGTCCGCTCAGCGTTTTGTCGCCGATCCGTTCGGTGCTCCGGGAAGCCGGATGTACCGGACAGGGGATCTTGCCAAAAGATTCGCCGACGGCTCTCTGGAGTACTTGGGCCGGGCCGACCAGCAGGTGAAGCTGCGCGGTTTCCGGATTGAGCCCGGCGAAATCGAAGCCGTGCTGGAGAAGCACCCGGCGGTTGCGCAGGCGGCCGTCGTCCTGCGGGAGGATCAGCCGGGTGACAAACGGCTGGCGGCGTATATCGTTCCCGCTCTGTCCGGCGAAGTGCCGGACACGGGCATGATCCGACTGCATGCCTCCGCGGCGCTGCCGGATCATATGGTCCCTTCCGGCATCGTCGTGCTGGACAGTCTGCCGCTGACCGTTAACGGCAAACTCGACCGCAAAGCGCTGCCGGCTCCCGTCTACGCTTCCGCAAACGGAAGCCGGAGTCCCCGGACGCCGCAGGAAGAAGTGCTGTGCGGACTGTTCGCGGAAACGCTCGGTCTGGAGGATGTCGGTATCGACGACGGATTTTTCGAACTGGGCGGGCATTCGATGCTGGCCGTCCGTCTCATGAGCCGGATACGGGAGGTATGGGGCAAAGATCCCGGTATCGGTCTTCTGTTCGAAACGCCTACAGTGGCCGGACTGGCCGCGAGGCTTGAAGAGGATACGGGTGACGGGGCGCTGGAGATGCTGCTGCCGCTGCGGTCCAACGGTTCCGGCGCACCGCTGTTCTGCGTGCATCCGGCCGGAGGACTCAGCTGGTGCTACGCCGGCTTGATGAAACATCTGAATCCGGACGTTCCGATCTACGGGCTGCAGGCGAGAGGCATAGCCGGTCCCGACCGGCTTCCGCAGACGCTGGGCGAGATGACGGAGGATTACATCCGATGCATCCGAACCGTCCAGCCGGCGGGGCCGTACCGCCTGCTCGGATGGTCGCTGGGAGGCAATGTGGCTCACGCCATGGCGGTGCAGCTGCAGAAGGAAGGCGAATCCGTCGAGTTTCTGGCCATGCTGGACGCCTATCCGAGCCACTACCTGCCGCTGCGGGGAGAGCCGGATGAAGAAGAGGCGCTGACCGCTCTGCTCGCTCTCGGCGGGTACGACCCCGACAGCATCGGAGACGAGCCGCTGACGATGGAAACCGCGATTGAGATTCTGCGCGGAGACAACAGCGCGCTGGCTTCGCTGAGTGTCGAGACGATCCGCCAGCTGCGTGTAACCTACGAAAACTCGGTCAAAATTTTGGCGGCCTATGTGCCGGAGAAATACGAGGGCGATCTTCTGTTTTTCCATTCGACGATCATTCCGGACTGGTTCGATCCTATCGATCCCGATATGTGGATTCCGTATGTGGGAGGAAAAATCGAGCGTCACGATATCGAATGCCGGCACAAGGATTTGTGCCAGCCGGGACCGTTGTCCATCATCGGCCGTATGCTGGCCGGAAAGCTGTCATCCGCAAACATGAAGGAAGGGGAGGGAAGTTTCCATGGGCAATCCGTTTGACGATCAGAGCGGTTCCTTCCGGGTTCTTGTCAACGTCGAAGGGCAGTATTCGCTTTGGCCCGCTTTTATCCGGACACCGGACGGCTGGACGGCCGTTCTGGAGGAAGGCACGCACCAGGAATGTCTCGAATATATCGAGAGCAACTGGACCGATATGAGGCCGGCCAGTCTGCGGGAGTAACGAGACAGAGCATCCGATGGAAGCGGGGTTTTCCGAACCGTAGGGGTCGCTCACTTGTAAATATCGGAGACGGTTCCGGGGCAATAATGCTCGGATACCGTCTTTTTTTATTTTCCTCCAGAGAAATAAACCGTTGTCATTTGCAATGCTGCGATGCGTTTTAATCAAGCAGAACGGGGTGCAGCGTTTCCGGTCCTTTCTTTGAAAGCGGAAAACCGCTCTTGCCAGAAGAGCGGCCCGGTTAAAACTATGCGATGGAGAGGGGGCGGATGGATGGAGAAGAGATAGGGTAAGGGGGTGATCCTAAACAGGTGTCTTTTCCGGCCCGATCTTTTACTTGCCGGTCTTGACTAACCACTCCGCTAATTCTTCGGTCTGGGAAAGTACGGCAAGCGGGTCGTAGTACCAGGAACGTTCTTCCGGCCACACGTACAGTTTCCCGTTCTTGACGGCAGGCAGCGTGCTCCAAACCGGATCGGTGCGGAAGTCTTCGGCGGTTTTGTTGTTAGCGGTCACGATGATGTAATCTCCCGCATAACGTCCCAGCATTTCGGCCGAGATTTCGGCCCACTGTTTTTTCATGAGTTCGTCGGAGATTGCGGCAGGGGGTTTTCGGCCCAGAGACTGGTACACCGGCTGACCTCCGCGTCCGAAGTTATCCCCGTAAACCCATATGTTTTTATCGGTGCTTTCCATGATGGAAAAAGAAGCATCGGCAGGCAGAACGGCATCGACTTTGGACTTGGCCGCGGCGATGCGCCGGTCGTAATCCGCAAGCCATGACTTGGCTTCGGTTTCTTTACCGAGCAAGGTGCCGAAGTATTCCAGTTCCTCGCGCGCGTTTTTCAACGTGCCGTACGGTATGACCAGGGTCGGTGCTATTTTGCTGAGCTGTTCGTAAGTCTCCGCGTTCCCGGTAATGATGAGATCGGGCTCCAGCCCGGCTATACGCTCTACGGAGGGTTTTCCGTAAGTTCCCGTATCCGCAACTCCGTTTAACGCTTTTTTGTAATAATAATTGTTCAGGGATAATCCCGGCGCTCCGGCGGGCACGACATTAAGGGCGATCAAGCTGCCCAGATATTCCTCTGCGACGATCCGCTGCGGACGGGCGGGAATTTGAATCTCCCCTTTGACGGTGGAGATCTTTTTGAATTTTGCTTCTTTCGTTGTACCGGTTCCGTTTCCGCTCACATCGGAAGCTTGTACGTTCAGTGTGCCGGGCACGGTATTACCGGCAGCCGAATCCTCACGTCCGCCGCAGCCGGATAGAATAACGGCCGCGAGCAGAAGGACGGCAGTTGCTCCCGCCTGCAAACGGTATCGGGCGAATCGCTGATGAGAAAACATGGGTTGTCCTCCTAAATAAAAATGATAATCATTCTCATTAAATGTACAGCGGAAAGACCCCAAGAACGATACACATACATGATATCAGATCATGTAAATTTGTGATCCGGCGCCAATACGTTCATCAAAACGCGCAGCTGTTCCAGCGAGGAGAGCGGATCGAAGCCGAAGAACAGTTCCGGTTGATCCAGCAGGTAAACCCTGCGCCGGCGGACGGCATCGAGCGCAAGCCATTCCGGCGACCGGAACAGCCGCATCAGCCGCTGCCGTCCATGAGAATCGCAGGGCAGCGCGGTAATAAAAATATGATCGGCGGCATATTGGACGATAGCTTCCACAGAGGTCTCCACGTACCCGCGCCACGATAAGCCCTGCTCGAGCATCCGCTCAGGAGGACGAAACCCGATGTCGTCATACAAAATCTGGCAGCTTCTGCCGTGGCTGCTTCCGAAGCCGTAAGCCTTGTCCGGGCCGATTTCCCAGACGGCCGCAGTGCCCCGGCTTCCAAGCTGCCGGTCCAGCTGCCGATTAATCGGAATCAGCCGCTTGTCGTAGAGCGCCAGCCATTCTTCTGCCTCCCGGCGTTTGTTTACGATGTCGGCGATCATGCGGAACTGTTCCCGCCAGCTCATCGTTTTAAAAGGCAGTTCCAGCACCGGGGCAAGCGGAAGAAGGGAATTATTTTCTTCTTCCGTATCATAGCTGAGAATGATGTCCGGACGGGCGGCGGCAACCGCTTCATAAAAACTGGCGGAAGTACGACCGTAAGGGTTAAATTTCTGTCCCTCCGGTATTTCGGGACCCGCCGCGATTTTCTCAGTCCAGCCCGTGTAAACGCCGAGCTCGGGAGTAATCCCCAGCGCGGTCAGAATAGCTGTATAGTTTTGATTAAGCGCGGCGATCCGCTTGGACTTCCCCCGGTAAACGGTAGGGGAGACGCCTACCGATTCTTTAAATTTGCGGCTTAAATACGCGCCTTCTTTATACCCTATCTCGTGAGCGAGCGTATTCAAGTCCGGAGAACCGGTCAAAATCCGCTTCTGGGCGCCGCGAATCCGCAGCAGCGTCAAATATTCGTTGAAAGTTCGCCCGGTATACTTGCGGAAGGCACGGGAAAAGTGCTCCGGGCTCACATTCGCTCTTTCGGCCAGCTGATCCCGCGTAAGGTCCTCGACAAAGTGCGCTTGCATGAAACTAACGCTCTGCTTCAGCCAAGAACGGCCGGTCCTCTCCCTGGAAGCCAGCTCTTCGTAGAGCCCGTTCATCAATTCGATGAACAGCTGCTGTATCCGGAAAGGACCGCCCAGCTTGGGCTCGCGCCATAGTTTTTGCAGTTCGCCGGCCTGTCTCAAGAGCTTTTCCGGGCAACCGTGCAGAGGTTCGGGACATTGCAAGACACCGGTGTCCGGGTCTGCCGTGCCCAAGCGCCGGTACTCGATAAGCACACCCTTCAGCAAGCCGTGAGATGTCACGTCCAGCTTCTGAAAATCGTCGCTATGGTATATGCTTCCTCGGGAAACTTCGTACGGTTCCTCATGTATGCGCAGCACACCGCTTCCGCCAAGAACGACGAAAATCCGGGAACAACCCGTGCGTTCGCTGCGGCCAAGATCTTTAACTTGCCTGTCCACTTCAGTGATACGAAAGGGGATATAAAAGAGATGAGCCGCAGAAACCGGCTCTGTATGGAGGCTGGAGATATCGGTCATGGCGATGATTTTCTCTCCTTCAGTGATAATGATTATCAATTATAGGTTTAGTATAGCAAAAGATTGACGATCGGGGCACTCGTAATCATCTCATCGAAAATCCCCAAACCGGAACTTATCTGAAAAAGTGGACACCCGGTCCGGCCGGTTACGCACTCCCTCCGTGCTGCCGCTTGCCAAAACGAAAACGATACGTTATAGTGGATTTGATTAGATTATCTAACTAACAGGAACGATGAAGGATGTACCGGGAATGATCGAACAACGAAAAGGCAGATAACGGAGAAGGGAGGTGGATGACCTTGAACAGAAAACCCGCCAAGGAATATACGACCGAACAGCAGCTGCCGAGACTGGGGACGAAGCCTTACCTGGATTTGCTGGAACGCACCGCGAATTCCGATACGGACCGCGATTCCGCTCTTACCGGCCTCCTTATGCTCTGGCTGGGGGACAGTGTGTTGGATGTGATGGATATTCATTTATCCGATTACGACATCACGGAGAGCAAGATGGATATTCTGCTGCTCATCTCCCTACATCAAGACAAAGAGCTCGTTACCCCTTCTTCCATAGCCGACCGGCTCGGAATACGCCGCTCCTCGGTGACGTCTTTATTGAACTGGCTCGAAAAGAGAAGCCTGATTATCCGCGAGCCCTACAACAAAGACGGGCGAATGACACATATCCGGCTTAGTTCCGAAGGGGGCGAATTAGTTAAGCGGGTGCTGCCCGTATTCTGGTCCACCTGCGCGTCCCTCGTCGAGGAATTGGATAAAGAGGAACAGGAGCTGTTCAAAAAGATGCTCGTTAAGCTTAACAGAGGCATAGAAAAACGGCTCGGAGCCGGCAGATAATTTTTTTGGTCATGTAGTTAGATAATCTAATCATATATCTGTTTTAAATCCAATCAACTTGAGGTGAAAGTATGAGTAATCAACCCCAACTTACGAATGCTTCTGTCGTGCGCAGGAACTATTCCCTTATGACCGTAATTTTGTGCTGGTCCGGTCTGGCGGTCATGTCCAGTCTGTATGTGACAATTCCACTGATATCGGTTTTTGCCAGGCTGTATGACATAACGCCGACAGAGGCGGCCGCTTCGGGAAGCACGTTTTCGATCGGCTTTGCTCTCGGGTGCCTCATATATGGCGCTTTGTCCGATAAATACGGGCGAAAGAAGGTTATTTTTACCGGTCTTCTTGTTCTGATGCTTATTTCGCTCCTGCTGGGCACTGTCCATACGTTTGCGTGGATCGTAGTTCTCAGAGGACTTCAAGGAGCGGCGGCAGCCACTTTTTCTCCGGTAGCGCTTGCGTATGCCGTGGAAATGTATCCGGCGGAAAAACGCGTGACGACCATCGGTTTTATCAGTACGGGATTTTTGACCGCCGGAATTGTGGGGCAGGTAGTCAGCAGTCTCATCAGCGAGCAGTACGGATGGAACGCGGTATTTTATGTGCTTGCCGGTGTTTACGCGCTGACTGCGGTTCTGGTTTATCTTTTTCTTCCAAAAGGAGGCACCCAGCAGGCTCACGCGAATAGTTGGGAGCCGATCAGACAGATCGGGCAAGTTTTTGTCCGCAAGCAGCTCGTGCTCAGTTATGTGGTCGCTTTCGTTCTGCTCATGTCCTTCGTAAACATGTATACGGTGCTGGGCAGTTACTTAAGCAGCGCACCCTTCGGTTTGGATAAGCAGGGGATCTTGGTTGTCCGGTCCATCGGAATCGCGGCCATGCTTCTGTCGCCGTTTGCCGGCCGCATCTCGAAACGCTTCGGAATACACATGACACTGCGGGGGTCTCTGGCGCTGGCGGCAGCCGGATTGGCTTCGATGGGGCTGATCTCCAGTCTGCCGGTTCTCGTTGCGGTAAGTCTCGTATTCGTGGCGAGCATCGCGCTGGCGGTTCCTTCACTCGTCTCTCTCGTCGGCCAGTTGGGCGGTAAACTGCGCGGAATAGCGGTGTCCGTCTATACGTTCATTTTGTTTGCGGGAACGAGCTTCGGTCCGGTGTTATCGCTTTCTTTTATGAAAAGCTTCAGCTATCCCGTTACGTTCCTTCTGCTCACTTCCATTTTGTGCATAGGTTTGGCGGCAGCCTGTCTGATTGACCGGGAGGAGTCTTTGGACATTAAAAAAACGCGGTAAGGGAACGCACCGGCTTGTGCCGGGAGGTTTTTAACAACGTGCCTTCAACAAACACCGGGAAATGAAAAGGGAGCCATCTGTCCGTATGAGCGAACGGGTGGCCCTTTTTTTGTCGACCAGATGCAAATAAATGTAAATAAGCTTCTGGTAACGGCGGCACAGGTTGTGCTACGATTTCATCTAGAACGGAGTGAAGGTATGGAGAAGACCAGAGAGAAGACCAGATTATTGATCATCGAAGATGAAGAAGCTATCGCGGATTTGCTTGCTTACGGGCTGAACCGGGAAGGGTTTGAGGCTTTTACCGCAAATACGGCGGCGGAAGGCTTGCTTAAGATCGGCCAGGTGCGGCCCGATCTGCTTCTGCTCGACTGGATGCTGCCGGATTTGAGCGGGCTCGAAGTATGTAGACAGGTCACGGCCGCCTATAAAATCCCGATCATTATGATTACGGCCAAATCGGATATTACCGACAAGATTCAAGGGCTTGAATACGGGGCGGACGACTATATGACAAAACCGTTCGATTTGCGCGAGGTGGCTGTCCGCATCCGGACGGTGCTGAGGAGAGTCAGCCAAGCGAACGTAACGCCGGAAGCGCCGGCGGGTGCCGTGATCCGGTTCAGGGACATCGAAATCGTCGAGCACGAAAGAATCGTCACAATCGGCGACGAGGCTGTCGATCTGACTCCGAAAGAATTCGATCTTCTTCTCACGTTGTGCAAGTACAGAGGCAAGATTTTCACCCGGACGGAACTGCTGGATTTCGTATGGGGCTACGATTATACCGGAGACACGAGAACGGTCGATATCCATATTCAGCGGCTGCGCAAAAAATTGGGAGCGAGCGATCTGATCGTGACGGTATTCGGGGTGGGATACAAATTTGAAAAACAGGTGGATTAACGGGATGGTCTCGACCATCCGAGCCAAATTTCTGATCGGGCTGTTCGCGATCTTTTCCGTTTCTTTTCTGCTGCTGAATCATTTCGTCGTCCGGATCATTGAAACCAGTAATGAAAAGATCATTACCCAGGACTTGATCCAGCTCAAAAACAACAGCAGCATTTACGTCAAACAAGCGTTTCTGATTAACCATTTCAACACGGATGACATGTACTTCCAGCAGATGGCGGAGGAAATGGTCCGGGATCTGAACCATGTCACCTCCAGCGATACAAGCGCCTATTCGGTTGCGGGAGATCTGATCTTTGCTTCGGATGAAGCGAAGTTTTTGTCTGCGAACGCGGACGATCTTCAGTATGCGCTGGACGGAAAAACAGCTTACCGGATTCAATACACGGACGAGAAGGCGGAAGTGTTTTATGCCTATCCGGTTATCGTCGAAGGCAAGAAAGTCGGCATTCTGCGCTTCGGCAAAGATTTTTCTTTGCTGTACGAACAAAGAAAACACATTCTGGATGTTTTCTCCTCCGTAACGATCGCCATTTTTATTGCGGCGTTTGTTTTTTCCTATCTGTTGTCCAGAAACATTACGATTCCCCTGATCAAGCTTACAAGAGCTTCTTCGGAAGTGACGAACGGCAACCTGAATATCAAGATCGGCTTTCGCAGAAAAGACGAGATCGGACAGCTTGCGCACAACTTCGGCAATATGATCGTACAGATCAAGAAACAAATTCAGCGGATCAAGAAGGATCGTGACCGCCTGGAAGAACTGAACCGGCACCGGAAGCAATTTTTCGATCATGTCACGCATGAACTGAAAACGCCTCTTACTTCGATCATCGGGTACGCGGAGCTTATCCGAGAAGTAGGCAGCCGGGACGAAGCTTTTTTTGCCAAAGGAATGAATCATATCGTGAGCGAAAGCAAAAGGCTGCACGAAATGGTGCTTCAACTGCTCACCCTATCCAGGGAAACCGGTGGACAGGATGCGATGGAAACGGTCGAACCGGGCCATATTCTGCGTGACGTATGCGACGGAATGCTGCTGAAAGCCCAGAGGTACAACAAATTCATTCATTGTGAGGCGGACGAAAACCTGACCCTGGTCGCGGACCCGGCTAAAATCAGGCAGCTCTACATCAATATTATCGACAACGCGATCAAATACGGGCGGTCTCCGTCGACGGTTCAGGTTAAAGCCGAGAAACTGCCGGGGTTCGTCCGGATTTCCGTGAAGAACGAGGGGGAAACGATCCCGCCCGGTGAATTGGCTAAAATTTTCGAGCCGTTCTACCGGGTAAGCGGACCGGCCGACCGGGAAGCCGGCAGCTGCGGTCTGGGCCTGAGCATCAGCAAAGCGATTGTGGACGGGCTCGGCGGTACGATCGGGATGAGGAGCGACGAACAGGTGACCACGGTCATCATCGAATTGCCTTACGAGGGGGCCGGGGAGGAGGAAGCAGGATGAAAAGACGGTCTATGCTGAGCTTGCCGCTTCTTCTGGCGGCATTAGCTCTGCTGGACGGCTGCGCGGGTTCGCCGAAGGCGAAAACCATCGTGATCGGAGATACGGCAGAAGACGCGCATACGGAAGAGGAAAGCACCGATTTTGAAACGAACAAAATTTACAAACTCTCCTTGCCCGGAAACAAGGCGGTGGATGTATGGGGATGGATGTCTTCCCGCCTCCTGCTCGGTTCTTACAAGAATCAGGGGACGAAACAGGATATCCAGCTGGTGGATTACCGGAATTTGTCCGCCGTGAGTTTGACCCCGCTTGCGGGGAATGCGCAGACCGGGAAAACTTCACCCGACGGGAAGTATATGGCCTATACGGGTCAGTCCCGTACCGGGGAGACTTTGTATGTACTCGATTTAAACACGGCGCAAAGCTTCGCCCCCGGGATACCCTATAAAGGGAAAGGGATTACCAGCGCCATGACCTGGTCCAACAACGGCCGGTACTTGTCTTTTACGGCGAAAAGCAGAGAGTATGGGACCGAATCCATTGTCGTGTACGACATGAAGAACCGGGCTGCGCAGGAAATTCCTCTGCCGAGATGGCAGGAAAACAGCGAGGCGCCCGCTCCACGGCCTCTGAAACGCGAAAGCAAATATACGGTGATTTCGGTTAAATTTGCGGACGACGGCAGCACGGCCCTGATGGGGCGGATAGGCGAGGAAGGTTCGTATGTTACTCTCGGAGCGGTAACGGAGGATAAATGGACCCGCAAGTTCGAACATTCGGCCAGCGAACGGCAGTTTGATTATGTGAACGACAGCCAAATTATTTTCCTCGACGCCAAAAATACACTGACGCTTTACGACGAGCGCGATGAGAATACAGTCGCACTGTCTGCGGGGATCAGCACTTTCCGCCTGTCCGGCGATAATAAAACGATCGCCTACGCAAAGGACGAAGAGTCTCTCTACGTCGCAAAACTGCAAGGCCATAACATGATCAAGGAGAAATTGGTCTACAAAGGCCTTGTGTTGTCCCAAATGGACTGGAGTCCCGATAATAAGAAAATTTTGATAACGGGCTGGAAGTCTTACGACAGAGCCCCTGCTACCGGCAATCCGGAACAAACTCCGCTTGTGATCGAATTCAAATAAACTCAGTTAGAGTGTCTAATTAGATGATCTAAGGTCAGAAATTGATACCTCAACAAAACACCGGGTTGTCGTCGATATGAAACAAAAAAGCTTTTTCGAAAAGCACGAACGAGTATGCTATTTGGGCGCAGACAACTAGCACAATATATCTTTACGTTGGCAACAGTAAGTCCGTCGTTAGCTTCCACATCGCCAGGTCCTTTTATTGATTTTATCACTGTTTTCTTAAGGCGATGATTTCTTCCTCGGACAACCCGGAGGCTTTGGCAATGACAGCTGTATCCACCCCATACTTGAGAAGCTCCAGAGCCATCTGGATCGCTTTTCTTTTCTTCACGCGAGCTTCACCTTCAGCCATAGCAGTTTCAATCATTAGAAGCTTCATCATGCAGATACTTTTTTAAGAAAAGTAACCAATTGACTAATCCGCCACTCTCAACAGGAGTTGCAAAAGCGTCAATCTTGGGCAATTCAAGAAAATGAAGCTCTAAGTCATCTATAAGCGGTTGGCCGCTTCGTTCTTCACGCAGATGGAACACGTTATGATACTGGTTATTAGGCAGAAACGAATAGTTCAGGATGTTTATGGTCACACATTTTTTGAGCATTTATAAGACTGGCCCTCTTGAAGCTGACCGCTGTACCGCACAAGTGAATTCTCGTGCCTGCTTAAACCGTTTTATGTAAATATATGGTCCAAATGGATTCATCCGAGCTTAGCCAAAAAACGATCGGTGAACGGACACATTTAGTGGTAAAAAGGGAAAGAGTACTTTAGGAACAGGACTTCAATATGCATATATGCGCTTGATTATGTTACACAATCGACGCTTGTGGAGTGCTGTGTGTCGCTTGGTAGGGTATAGCATTTGAAGGGCCGCATTTGCCTATTAACTAGACTAAGCTCAAGCGAGGAAGAAGCTTGGGCTTTTTTTATTTAGTGGAGGCATTGTTGCAGAACGATATTGAGACACTGGCGGAACAATTAGAAATCACTAGACTCCAGAGCCGATTAGGGATTCGAACCCGAAGGGATCTTTGTATTGGGAATTAGGGGATTATGCTACAATAGAAAGGCGATATGGAAATGATGTCTAATTTTTATTGTTAATTTGATGATCTAATTGAGGTGGATGCTTTGTCAGATGGCTTACCGGATAAAAATTTGTTTATGATGTGTACTGCGCTGAATCTCAAAGCAATTCGAAGTCTCCCGGCGGGGTTTCACATTCGAAATTGTCGTAAAAGTGAAATTGGCCTTTGGATGGATTTCCCGTTTGACGACCCGCTGGAAGCAGAAAAGTACAGGGAATTTATGTCATCCTATTTTCATGATGTTTATTCCGATAAGGATGAATTGTTTTTTGAAAAGTGCCTATTTGTTTGTGATCTGCAAGATCGTCCGATTGCAACCTGCTTCGCATGGAGAGCTTATGATAAGATCACGACTATTCACTGGTTCAAGGTGCTAAAACAGTATGAGGGATTGGGGATTGGCAGAGCGTTGCTCTCAATTGTCATGCATAATCTGTCTAAATCAGAGTATCCGGTATTTCTTCATACGCAGCCATTGAGTTACCGTGCTATTAAACTGTATACGGACTTTGGTTTTTATTTGTTGAGCGATCCGGTTATCGGCACTATAAAAAATGACTTGGAGGAATGTCTTCCAATCTTGCAAAAATATATGCCGGCTGAGTCATATCAAGCGCTGGGAATAACCGAGTCTCCGGCTTTCTTTTTGGAGGCTGTGCTTTCATCTTCTACTGTGCAGTTTTAGACGTGTAAATCGCACATGTGGAGTGCATAATAGGAATGCAACGCATCGATTCGTATAAGTCCTTTATTTTCAACACTTTGCGCGATCTATGACGTTCACGGTGGACGGCAATATCCACGATGTCAAGGGCGGCAGATTCAAGAAGAAAGATATCCATTAACGTGTGCTCAGTTTTGAAAAAAATGAAGTTGCATACTGAATAAAGCAGCTTGTCCCTCATCTGTGGGAAGGCTGTTTTTTTACAGGAAATGTATTCATGTGCTATTATTAGTTGGATTACTATTTTTCCCATAGAGCATAGAAACATATACAAAAGTATTATTTTTTGATATAATGTATATATAAGTAAATTATGGATAAATATTCAAATCAAAAAGTCGATGTAAAACAGAAGGATTATACTAATCCTCCTGTCTACATAAATAGCCAAAACCAATTTAGCTTTTCCCGGCGATTGGTGCGGCTCTATGAGCAGTCACGATTTCTTTTTGCAAAGAAATAAGACTACATAACTTACTTTACTATAAGGAATAATCTTTGCAAATAGAAATCGTGCTAATCCGCTAAAAAAGGGGTTGTTTATCAAAAAAAGATAAATTCATTTATCGTCTTAAAAATCGGTCTCCTCAAGTCATATCATTAATTGTCGTTACCAAATTATAAGATCGGAGTGAAGTATGTTATGTTAAAAAGTAAAATTGTTGCGTTAGGTGTATCTGCTGTAGTTACCCTATCATTTGCTGTCACTGCATTTGCCGCCCCTAATCACGCTTATACCGTTAAAGGGCTCAACACTAGCAGTGCAACTAGTGGGTACGTGGGAGGTGATGGCATCTATGGTCGTTATGATGCAGCACTTCGACAAGGGGATAACGGCCGAGTTACTTTATATAAACAAAGAACATTATTGCCGGATCAAGCTGTAGATTTTATTGATCTGGGAACAAGTACAACATATGGCTCCAAAACTTACTATATGAATGAAGGTACTCTCTATTACATCAAAGCAACGGGTGATAACAATGATGAAGTTGCAGGGAATGTTTGGAACTATTAAAATTTGATTTGTTTGAGAGAATTAAAGAGTTAGGACATTTCCTAACTCTTTATTCTTGCATCTTTCAATAAATAGGAGACAATTATAGATGCTTAAAGAATTTAAGCAATTAATGAGACAACCTCATTTTCTCTTGTTATTTATTTTTGCGGAATTGGCCTCCATCCTGTTGCCGATGAAATACTTGGAAGGGCTAAGGGATTTTCCTTCCCTTATATTTTTTGTGATGGGCTTTAATCTGTTATTTCTTTTATACGGGGCTGAGCAGGCGAGGTCGGATCATAACAACCACATTCCGGAATTGATTGCTTCACTACCCAAAGGAAAATGGTATTATCTTCAAAAGATTTTCTATTGGTTTGTCTTCGCTTTAATTTGGTATGTTATCTTTGTGGTTTGTGCATTGTTATATGTAACATATGGGATTCATGATGATGCTACTTTGTTTCAGTTCCGAATCACATTGGTATATACTTTTTTTAACTGGCTGGTTCCCTTTTTCGTATCCCTTGTACTCGGTTACTCCATCTATACGCTATGGCCTTCCCTTGCCGCATATCTCGTATTAATCAGCATTTGGATATTGTTGGGACCCTATAATTCGTTCGTGGGATTTATACCGCATTCGTGGTTGCCTCTTCTGACTGTGGGTGACACGAACCTTTCAATAACACAAAGTTATTATCAATCCGAACATATGATTCTGAATGACGGAGCTTTCTGGCAGAGAACGCTAGCTGTGCTCGTATGCTTCTTCGTTTTCTTCGTTTCCATACCGTTGTTAAGAAAAGGAAGAAAAGCCCGCATTCTTATGATCGTCTACCTTCTTATTTGTATTTGTCTTGCAGGCTTTGCACCAACACAAAAAATATCGGATGTTACACGCGAGTACAAGTTTAACGATGCTGTGCCGGATTACGACGACTTTACTATTTCCTCTTATGACATGCAAATCAACCATGGTCGTGAGGATCATTTGTTTTCTTACGTCGCAGACTTGAATGTAAGCACAAAGTCCGATCAAATTCCGCTAGCCCTATGGGACTTTATGGATGTTCAAAGCTTAAGTTGGAACGGTGCTTCGGTTCCCTTTTCCAGAGATCGAAATCTGCTGTTTGTCCAGCTTCCTTCCGGACATACGGAGACGGGTATATTATCCTTTCATGTCCGTTCGGAGAAGTACGGAGACATGAACCCGACCTCCTTCGAATTATTATCAACTCTCCCTTGGTATCCTATGGATCCTAAAGAAGCTAAGGATCCGTTGTATCATGCAATTAAGGAAAAATTTTCTGTGAAAGTGAATGTAAAGGATTTTCGAGGACTAGTAACTAATTTATCGAAAAATGAGAATCAAACACTAACAGGAATCGCTTATGGTCCTACACTGCTATACGGGCCTTACACACAGGAAACCGATCTTACAATCCCGAAATTCATTACTTTAAAGGAAGCGCAAGCAGCAGTCAGTCAAGTAGCCGAAATTATAAATTCTGGTCATCAGCCATCGAATAAAGTTGTTTCATTGCCCCAACATGGTTCTATCGTAACTTCTAAATCTATATTTAGCGCAAATCCTGATGAATATTTTCTTACACTTTCAAAGAGTAAGATAGATTCCAACATATTACGTGTTTTCTTCCCGGAAAAAGAGAAGTGAAAGGTTGTTCTATATGGAGGGATTACTGCTATGCTGCAAATCAAGGGGTTAAAAAAATCTTTTGGCAAACGTGAAGTTTTACAGGAAATCAATGTTGCCATCGGAACCGGTGTAACAGGTGTTCTCGGACCAAATGGTGCCGGAAAAACTACACTTTTCCGGATTTTGGCAACAATCTATGAGCCGACTCAAGGAGAAATCAAACTAGATGAATGGACTTGGAAACATGACCTGGAAAAAATAAGGGAGCTATGTGGATATTTGCCTCAGCATGTGGGGTTATTTCCATCCATTACTGTGTATGAATATCTGGAATACGTAGGTCAATTACGAAAACTAACTGACTCCAAAAAACGTCGCCAAAGAATTGATCAAGTGCTGCAAGAGGTTAATTTGGAGAACAAACGTGATGATAAGATAAAAAAATTATCCGGCGGCATGAAACAACGCTTGGGCATTGCCCAAGCCATCCTTCATGAGCCCAAGTTATTGCTGATCGATGAACCGACTGCGGGCCTCGATCCCGAGGAGCGTCTTAGATTTCGAAGCCTGCTGCGCCAACAAGCACAACACAGAGTGATTATGTTATCCACTCATATCACTGAGGATGTGGCTATGACCTGTGATCGTGTGTGCATGATGAAGAATGGGCATCTGGATTTTTACAATTCTTTAGCAAATGTAACTCAAATGGCCGAAGACAAAGTGTGGAGTATGGAGCTTTCACCGGACGAATTTATGAAAATCAGGGATAGCGATGAGTGCCGGATTGTTGCCACATCGGAAACGGGAGGCAGATTATCGGTGCGTGTACTGGCAAACCAACGGCCCGTTGAACACGCTAAACCCACCGATCCTTCGCTGGAGGAGGGATATATGATTTGGTTAAGCGAGAATTAAGCATGCTGCTCTTTATCTTTCGAACTCAAACCATATTGATTTGTTTGCCTTTCCTTGTATACACATTCGCTTGTTTGGGGAATTACTACGGCTATTTCAACGGGCTTGAATTCATGGTATTTGTCGGGTTCTGGATTCATGTATTTCCGGCTGTAGCCGTCACATATCAGATCGGCTCTCTCCGGCAACAGGAGTTATTCATTTCTCTTCCTCTTTCATCCGTCCGATACGGGCTGATATATCCTTGCTTCTTATCGGTACTATATGGATTCTTTTATGAAACAGCCCTTTTAATCTGTATCGATTCAAACAACGGATTCGCGAAGACGACTGACATGGCAGTAAATTCATTTCCTTCGTTCCTATTGGTTTTTTTCTTGACGGTAACCCTGGTCTCCTTATTTAAAAATTCGGCTATAGGATTATGTTTGACCTTATTTTACGTGTTTTTCGGTTTATTTACAGGCGGTGCCGGTCAGGGTCCCTTTTATCTCATGCAATGGTACAGACCCAAAATCAATACAGATGTTAACGATTTTGTGATTGTACAATATGCAGCCGTCATTGTTTTATGCGCGCTTCATATTCTTTTTATTAAATATCGCCATCGCTTTTATTTGTTAAAAATCACGTAAAAAGATATCCATTAACTTATATTGCCCTTCGCTGCTAGCGATGTAATGAGTGTAAAATGGTTCAATTGATTACCAGCAAATCTTTGAAAATCGGACAAGGCAATTAGTATAGATGGCTCGCTCCGCTTTCACCTTTTGTTGCAGCATAAACAGGCGCCCATAGAGCTTTTCGTTTGGCAGCTTGAAAATCACTGTTAAGGCCTTCCAGCAGGCCATTGTTCAGTTTGGGTGTAAACCACTGAATGACGCCAATTAGAGCCATCCATAATTCACTTAGTTACGAAATCTTATTGATTTTCTCCGCAGCTTATTCAGTTGGAGACGGAGTAGTTGTTTTAATAGACAACGTATAAAAGTGCCTTGAAGGTAGATTTGTGTATGACCATTTATTAGGTCATGCCTTATTAACTTTCAGGGCTTTTTTTGTCCACAAACACGAAGGAAGTCGTAAGCGTATCCGGATCGTGTTTTTGACGAACCAGATATCGTATGGGCAATTACTCACGGAAAAATTGTGGAAGGATTTGATAGTGATGAAAAAAGGGAGAAATCCTGAACCGGAGAGAACCATAGTCGGCCCTGCAATGGTCTGGGGTTTGGACGGTAATTATTGTGTTAATGAAAACAGACAAGCGATTTATTGTGAAGACGGTTTATCCGGTTAACGGAAACCCGCGCTATACCAAATACCTCTCAGAATGAGGAGAAACAAAGCATGCCAACAAAAGGAAAAAAGATACATCGCCTTACTGCATGGTCATAGGAGGGATATTTTTTAATGTCTCAATGTGACAGGTGTAAAAAGGAGATAAAAGAAATGAATATTAGAGGATGCTGCTAACTGCAGCGTTCTCTTTTCCATTAACATGATCTGCAAAGCACCAAATATCAAAAGAAGTTAAATGGATGTCCGTTAAAATAAGAAGCTTTGACTTCTAATATTCAAGAACTTCAATTTTCTATTCTAGCTGTTGTATGTTTAACTCTTTCATGGGACTAAAGATAACCCCCTGTCTCCGCCCCGGCGGCATACAGGGATTTTTTTCGTTTAGGTAAGGATTTCGAAAATGGAAACATTTTGTTTACAAGTTAGAGAGCTTTCTTTTACAAGCCGGGCTTATAACTATAGATAACACCCGTTAGCGCCGGCGGAAGAAATGTGGATGGGGGAGGATGCCGGAATGAAAAGAATGCTTCTGCTGATCACGGCCCTGCTGCTTCTTACGACAACCGCTGCCTGCGGAGGAGGGGGGCGGACGCAAGTCCCGGATTCCGGCGGCACTTCACCCGGAGAAAACAAGAACGGCAAAAAGACCGTGGTCGTTTCGATGCTTTTTCTCGATGAGGTGTTTAGGGAAGCGAAAAAGAAATTCGAACAAAAGCATCCGGATGTCGAGATTCGGCTTACGTACGTTCAAACCAAAGACAACTGGAAAGAAGGCGATCTGGAGAAGTTCGTCAAATCGACGAACACCGAGATGCTGTCCGGCAAAGGTCCTGACGTACTCGTTTTGGACCCCCTTCCTATGGGGAAATATGCGAGCAATAACGCGCTTGCTAATCTGAGCAGGCTCATGGATCAAGATCCTTCTTTCCATAAAGACCTGTACTTCGGCAATATCCTGGACAATCTCCCCATAAACGGAGCCCTCTACGGAATGCCGATGCGCTTCATACTGGAAACCATGGTCGGGGATGAACAGGCGGTCAAGAAGGCCGGGGCCCGTATAGACGATAACGTCTGGACCTGGAATGAATTTGCCGAGACAGCCAAGGCTATGAAAAAAAGCGGTTCTCCGGCAGCCTATACCGCAAGCCCGCCAAGGATGCTGAATGCGAGGGTCAAAGCCGATTATCCGGCCTTTGTGGATGAACCGAACCGGAAGGCGAAATTCGATCAAGCCTCTTTTATCAAGCTGCTTAACGAGGTTAAGGCGTTATTTGACGGGAATGTGATGGCGGACAAGGCGGCAGACGCTTCCTTCAAAAGCATCTACATTCAAAATCCCGAGGAATTTTTCAGTTTTCCCCGGGCTTTGTACAAGCAGCCCAAGCTTTATCGGAGTCCGCTGGCTGCCGGGCAGAAGCCGGGGGGATTCTTTCTGCCTTATCAGACCCTCGGCATTAATGAGAATTCCGCTGTGAAAACGGAAGCCTGGGCGTTTATCAAATTTATGCTGTCCGATGACATACAGGATGTCAAAGGGTTAGGCGGGTTTCCGCTGAACAAGGACGTTTACGGCAGGCAGCTGGATCAAGTGTTGAAGAACGGCAAAGTCCAGATCGAGGACGGCCCTGAGGAAGGCGGAGCCGTGGACGTTAACCCGGCGGATATCGAGTACCAGAAGCAGCTGATTTCCGGGCTGAGCCACCCGATCCCTACGAATGCCTCCATGGTCGAGGATGCGCTGCTTATAGAGTCCAAAGCGTTTTTCGCCGGACAGAAATCGGCGGAAGAAGCGGCCAAGGAGATCCAGGATCGTGTGAATGCGTATCTGAACGAATAACCGGTGAAACTGCCGGGCGGATCTTCCGCTTCATGACCTGAGCGGCCCGATTCCGTATTTTAATGATTCATTCGAGCTTCTGATGATAGCCTCTGCAGGATGAAGGAGCCTATAATGGCGCTAAGATATGGTTGTAAACGGGTCCGTCAGGATACTCCGACATTAGAAAAGGGGATTCGTAAGGTGTATACAATCTTACTGGTTGACGATGAATCAACGACGATTAAACTGATGCGTTATATGCTGGAGAATTCCAGGTTTCCGGCTCTGCGCATTTTCGAGGCTTCCGACGGGAAAGAGGCGCTCCGTATGATGCACGAGTACGGGGCCGATCTTGTCGTAACCGACATAAGCATGCCTTATATGACCGGCCTGGAGCTGTGCCGTCAGCTTTCCAGGGAGTTTCGGTACACGCCCGCCATCATCGTGTCCGAGCACGATAAATTCGAATACGTGAGGGAGGCGCTGGTCTGCGGAGTGAAAGATTACCTCTTGAAGCCGCTGTGCAAAGACCGCTTTCTGTCTTCCGTACGCAGGACGCTGGAGGAGCTGCCGGAAACGGTTCATACCATCGGCGAGACCTCGGACAGATGGAGAGGGCTTGCGGATACCTGGGTCGAAGCGGTGCTTCAGGAAAACCGCCCGGTTCAGGAGATGACGGGCCGCAAATGGCTGGCTTCGCTGCAAGCGGTGCCCCCTTATCTGTGCCTGAAGTGGCACAGTGCCTTTCACCGCATCCTTCTGCAGAGCGCCGCAGCCAAGCTCGAAAGAGAGGTCGAGTGCTCTCTGCAGCCTTATCACGGACAAACCGGAACCGAGCTGACGCAGTGGATCATAGCCGATTTCAAAGCTCTGCAGCATGCCGTGAAACTGGCGGCTTATACGGATAACCAGCGCATGATCTATAACGCGCAGAAATATATCCAGCAGCACTACAACAAGGAAATCACGCTGGAAGAACTGGCTTCGTCCGTGGGGTATTCCGCTCCTTATTTCAGCTATCTGTTCAAACTGAAGACCGGGATCTCCTACATGGCCTACCGCACCCAACTGCGGTTGAAACGGGCTCAAGAGCTGCTGCTCAAAAGCGATAAGTCGATGCCGCAGATTGCCAGCGAGGTCGGTTACAACGATGTAACGAGCCTGATCCGCGCCTTTAAAAAAGAGCTGGGCTACACACCTTCGGATTATCGGAAAAACGGCTTTGTTTAAACGGCGGAAGCGGGAGAAGTCCGGGATACATTTATGGAGGACATAACTGTTTTTAAGTTAAAACGCTTAAACTTACTTGGAACCGCGTCTTGGAAAGGATTCATTCAGAGGAGATGACTAAACCGGGAGACCTCGTCCGATGCGGGGCTGCCGGGTCTCTTCATCCGGGAGAGCGGGCGGTGAACGGCAGGACAGGAATTGCAATATTCGAAGCAATGAGCTATATTGGACATGTGATTAGATTATCTAACTAAAAAAGAGTGGGATGAAGAGAGGTGAAGAAAATTGTGCTTTTATAGTTAGATAATCTAATTAAATATAGTTGAAAGTACGTGATCTCCATGAAAGAAAGGCAGCAGATAACAGACCGGCCTGACCGGTCACACTCTATAATGAGCGTACGCGGCATGCTCAAAGAGATGTTTGTACACACAAAAGCCCACTGGGGCCTGCTTTTGACCGGGGCGCTGGCCGTCCTGTTCATTTCGTTCTGTGAATTTATCATTCCGCAGCTGACAAAAACCGTTATCGACGACATGATCCCAGGCAAAAAGGTAGACGCCCTGCTGGAAACGGGCGGGTTGATTGTTCTGACGACTCTCGTGCTCGGACTCCTTCATTTTACTTCAAGTTACGTTATGACCATTGTCAGCCAGAAGGCCATTCTCGGGCTGCGCAATAAACTGTACACCCATACGCTAAGGCTGGATGTGAAGTTTTTTGACCGCAGCAGGACAGGGGATCTTATGGCGAGATTGACCGGAGACGTTAACCAACTTCAGGAGCTGGTTTCAGCCGAGAGCCTATCCATCCTTGCCGATTTTGTCACTTTCGTCGCGATATGCGGCTATCTGTTTTATGTGGATTGGCAGCTGGCACTTTTGACGGTTGCGACCCTGCCTTTTTTATTTATATCGTCCCGTTTTTTCAGCTTGCGGATCAAAAGCGCGTATAGACGGGTACGTCAAATCTCCGCCGAGCTGAACAACTTCCTGCAGGATACCCTCTCCGGTATCCGCATGATCAAATCTTTCGCAAGCGAAGAAAACGAAGAAAAGCAGTTCGTGAAGCTGAGCGACCGGAACCGGATCGCAGCGGTTTCGGCATCGCGGCTTTCGGCGCTCTTTTCACCGCTGACCGATTGGCTCAATTATATAGGGATGACGCTTGTTCTTCTGTTCGGCGCCTGGCAGACGATGCAGGGTAACCTGACTGTGGGGGAAGTCGTCGCGTATCTCGCTTACCTGCGCCTGCTGCAGGCGCCTATCCGTTCCTTCAGCAGGCTGGTTACGAAAATTCAGCAATCGGCAGCGGCCTTCGAACGTATCCGGGATATTCTGGATACGGTTCCGGAGGTCCGCGATCAGGAAGGCGCGATTGTGCTGCCGCCCGTTAAAGGCGAAATCGTATTCTACGACGTTGATTTCGCTTATGACGAAGGGCAGCCTGTGCTCGAAAGCTTCTTTTTGAAGCTTCGCGGGAACGAGACGACGGCTCTGGTCGGTTCGTCGGGCTCCGGTAAATCCACCATTGCGGACCTGATCGCCCGTATGTACGACGTGCAGCGGGGAGATATATACATCGACGGCTATCCGCTGAAGGCGGTCACACAGCAGTCTCTGCGAAGCCAACTGGGAATCGTATCGCAGGAAGTCATTCTGCTGAACGGCACGATCCGCGAAAATATCGCGTACGGACAGCCTGCCGCATCGGGCGAACAAATCGAAGCGGCCGCGAGAGCCGCGAACGCGCACGAGTTTATAACCGCTTTGCCGCAAGGCTACGACACTCCGATAGGGGAAAGAGGCGTCAAACTGTCCGGCGGACAGAAACAGCGGCTGTCTATCGCCAGAGCCTTCCTGAAAGATCCCCGTCTGATCATCCTGGATGAAGCGACGGCAGCCCTGGATACGGAATCCGAGCAAAAAATCCAGCAGGCGCTGTCACGCCTTCTTCCCGGCCGCACTTGTCTGCTCATTGCCCACCGGCTGTCCACGATTCAGAATGCCGATCAGATTGTCGTTCTGGAACATGGAGAAATTGTGGAATCTGGAAAGCATGATGTTCTTCTTCGCCGAAACGGAAGGTATAAAGAACTGTACAGGATGCAGTTCCCTTGAAAGTACCGGCGAAGCCGCAGGACTCACACTTACAGGACCGCGATAACCGCGGTCTTTTTATTTTAATGATGTGGAGTGAGGAATGGCGTAAGACGAAAGATGGCGAGAGATCAGACTGACGCAAGTTTTTACGAAGAAAATTGTCCGGCCGGCCTTAAAATCAACAAAAAACCCCCACGCCATGATCATTTGCGTGAGGGAGATGAAGGGAACGGAATCAGACTTTAGCCGCCCATATTTCAATTTCAATTTTGAGTTCGGGTAATCCTAATTCCGAGATATAGCCGACCGTCATGGCCGGGTAATTAAGGCCGAATAATTCGGCCCATTTTTCATCCAGAAAATCCCAGTCGATTTTCTGGGTAGCCCATATATTGACTTTAATAATATGTTCGGATGATAGTTCCTCAGCGTGCAAGACGGTTCGGATATTATCGAAAGTATTCCGGATTTGTTCGTTCATGCTATCGGGAATCTGTCCGTTTAGATCCGCTCCGATTTGACCGGAAGTAACATACAGCTCTGCATTTCTTGGAATTTTAGTAATGTGAGTGTAGTTGCCTACGGGGCTGCACACGCCTGCCGGATTTTTTCTGGTTATTTTGGAGTTTTCCATTTTTATGACCTCGCATTCTATAAATGACCTGCCGTTTTCACTACTCACTTTTGGACAGACTTCACCCATAAAAGTGAATTCTAGAAAAAAACGGCGGTAGAGTATCCGTAACCGACGGACAGAAACCCCAAAGACTTTTTCTTCATGGATCGGATACCCCTTTCTTTATACATGCGAAGAGAACGATTTGAATAGATTGTAGACCAAATCTTAGGGGGTGTCAAAATTTATGACGGTCAAAAATGTTTGAACGGTTGCAAGGAAGACCACCCTATGAATAAGGGTAAGCTCATTTACCATTTTTTATCATTGA
Source organism: Paenibacillus sp. JNUCC 35 (assembly GCF_058269095.1). Lineage (NCBI taxonomy): Bacteria > Bacillati > Bacillota > Bacilli > Caryophanales > Paenibacillaceae > Paenibacillus > Paenibacillus sp. JNUCC 35. Next base: position 2,744,322 of record NZ_CM177771.1, read on the forward strand.
CTCCTTGGAAAGCTACCCTTTATGATGTGGTTAAGCATTACTTAAACGTTTCAGTACTTAAACGATTCAGCACTCAAATGAAGGGGGAAACATCATGTCCAAACGCTTATTTTCCGCCGGAATTGCCGTTCTCTTGAGCGTGACCGGCTTAACCGGTTGCGGAAACGATCAACCTTCGCCTTCCGCGCAGCCGCAGGAACAGGGCGGAGGAAATGCGCAGCAGAAGGAGCTCAAACCCGAAAGCGGTGCCAAGCTCGTCGTGTGGGAATCGAAGGGTCCCGAACTGGATTATTTAAAAACCGTCGCCGCAAGCTTCGAGAAGGAATACGGAGTTCCCGTAAAGGTGGAACCCGTCCCGGCTATCGATACCGTGAAAAAGCTTACCACCGACGGTCCGGCCGGAATCGGAGCCGACGTCTTCTCCGCGCCGCACGACCAGCTCGGCAATGCCGTCATGACCGGCCTTGTGCTGGAAAATGACGCTTTCAGCGAAGAGGACAAAAAGCAGCTGCTGCCTTCGGCTTTGGAAGGCGTCAGCTTTTCCGGCGCCCTCTACGGATTTCCGACGGCCATCGACACGTACGCGCTTTTTTACAATAAAAAAGCGATGCCCCAAGCTCCGAAAACATACGAGGAGATCGTAAAATTCGCCGAAACCTACAACGATCCGGCGAACAAAAAGTTCGCCCTGATGTGGGACGTCGGGCAGCTGTACCAGTCGTACTCGTTCCTTGCCGGTTACGGAGGTTATGTTTTCGGCGGCAAAGGCACCGATCCGAACGATATCGGGCTGAACAGCCCGCAAGCGGTCGAAGGAGCCAAGTATTTGCAATCGCTTAAAAAGATTCTGCCGCTGAATATCCACGATATCAACGACAATATCATCACCGGCTTTTTCCAGGAGGGAAAAACAGCCTCCGTCATTAACGGGTCGTGGCTCATTTCCAGCTTGTCCAAAGCCGATTTCGAGTTCGGCGTCGCTCCGCTGCCGCTGCTGCCTAACGGGGAGCATCCCGTAAGCTTCTCCGGCATCCGGGCCTTGTACGTCAATTCGTACACGAAGTACCCCGATGCGGCAAAGCTGTTCGCAAGCTATGCGACAAGCAAAGACCATCTGATCGAGCGATTCAAAATGACGGCTCAGCTGCCTCCGAGGCAGGACGTCATGGCGGACCCGGTCCTTACCTCCGATCCTTACGCGCCCGCTTTCCTGGAGCAGGCGAAGCATTCGGTGCCGATGCCTTCGATTCCCGAGATGGGCAACGTCTGGGTGCCGGCCGGAACCGCTATTTCCTCGCTGTGGAACGAGAACCAGGACCCGGCCGCCGTTTTGACGAAGGCCGTGGAACAAATCAAAACCGCGATGAAAACAACGAAATAAGCGGAACATCAAAACCTAAGTTAGGCGGTCTGACGTATGCAAGTAAATCCAAACAATCGCCGGCACCGGATACGGGCCGCTGCGGGCTCGGCGGTACTCATCGGCCTGGGGCAGCTCTACAACAGGCAGATTGTCAAAGGGCTTCTGTTTCTCCTTTCGGCCCAGCTGTTTATCTGGAGCTACTGCCCGCAGGCCCTGCGGGGAATCGCCGGACTGATCAGCCTGGGTGACGTGCCGACCAAAGTGGTCCGGGGCAAAGTCGTACCCGGCGACCATTCCATCTTTCTGATGATCAACGGAGTGATGACCTGCGTAATCGTGCTGTTGTTCATCGGGTTCTACGCCCTGAACATTGCGGACGCATGGAAGAACGGAGAGCTGAGAGACAGAGGAAAGCCCGTTCCCGGATTTCGGGCGTCGGTGAAGCAGGCGAAGTTCAAGCATTTCCCGTACCTGCTTCTGCTGCCCGCGTTCGTGTTTGTCCTTTTCGTAACGGTGATCCCGCTTGTGTTTAACGTTATGATCGCGTTTACGAACTATTCGGCGCCCGGGCATATTCCGGATCGTTCGCTGGTCGATTGGACCGGACTCCGGACCTTTTACGATTTGTTCGCCCAGAAAGCGTGGCGGTCGACCTTCCTCGGCATTTCGCTGTGGAATATCGTCTGGGCGGCGGCCTCCACGATAACGGTCTTTTTTAGCGGACTCCTTCTGGCGATGATGATCAATCACCCGCGTATCCGCTTCAAAAAGTTCTGGAGAACCGCCTTTATGCTTCCCTGGGCCGTACCGCAATTCATTTCGATTCTGGTGTTCCGCGTGCTGCTTAACGGCTCGTTCGGTCCCGTCAACGGGTTTCTGGCCAGCCTCGGCTTGCCGCCGGTGTCCTGGTTGTCCGATCCGACGATGGCCAAAGCGTCGATCCTGCTCGTCAATCTGTGGTTCTCGACTCCTTTTCTGATGGCGCTGATGGCGGGGATCTTGACGACGATGCCGCGCGACCTGTACGAAGCGGCGGACGTGGACGGGGCTACCGCGGCGCAGAAATTTTTCGGCATTACGCTGCCGCTTGTGAAGCTCGCCACGGCACCGATTTTTATTATGCAGTTCGCGTTTAACTTCAATAACTTCAATCTGATTTATTTGCTGACGGACGGGAAGCCGAACAATCCCGATTATTATTACGCCGGAAGTACGGATATCCTGATTTCGTGGATTTTCAAAATGACGCTGAATCAGAGCCAGTTCAATATGGCCTCGGCCGTCTCCATCATTATGTTTGTGTTCATTGCCCTGTTCTCCTTATGGAATTACAGACGGATGAAGGCACTTTGAGAAGAGGAATGGGTCTGCATGAGGAAATTTAAAGACAATCTGACCGTTACGGGGATTTATCTCGTTTTTATCGCGCTGCTTGTCGCAACGGTTTACCCGATCCTGTGGGTGATCGGCACTTCGTTGAATCCGGGGCAGAGTCTCCTGGTCAGCCGGATGATCCCGGATCATCCCACTTTCGCCCACTATGCCGAATTGATCAGGCAGACGGACTTTGTGCTGTGGTACCGCAATACGGTCAAGATCGCCCTGGTGAACGCCGTCGTTTCGACAACGCTTGTGGCCGCGACGGCCTATGCCTTCTCCCGGTTCCGGTTCAAGGGCCGGCAGCAGGGATTGATGACCTTGCTCATCCTGCAAATGTTTCCGGGCTTCTTATCCGTCATGGCCCTATTTGTTCTCCTGCTGCAGACGAAGCTGCTGGACACGCACATGGGCTTGATTCTCATTTATGCGGGAGGTTCCGTTTCGATGGGAACCTGGGTGATGAAGGGGCATTTCGATACGATTCCGAAGAGCCTGGAGGAGGCGGTATTCATAGACGGGGGGAGCCACGCCGACGCGTTTTTTAAAATCATTTTCCCCCTGTCGCTGCCGGCGGTTACTTTCGTCGCTCTGAACAGCTTCATCACGCCGTTTATGGATTTTATTTTGCCGCAAATCGTACTGAGGTCTTCGGAAAAAATGACGCTGGCCCAAGGCTTGTACAGCATGGTAGCCACCGAGACGAATTCGAGCTTTACACTGTTCGCCGCCGGAGCCGTGCTTGTGGCTCTTCCGATTACCTGCCTGTACATGTATTTCCAGAAGTATCTGATCCACGGAATTACGGCAGGGGCGGACAAAGGATAGCGAATAGAGCGGAATACTAGGAGAAAAAGGAGCAGACCATGTTACTGGAAGCGATTGACCACCGGTCGGGGCAGGCTTACTGCTACGCCTACGACGAGCGTACCGTGCATATCCGGCTGCGCACGAAGAAAGACGATGTTGACGCCGTGCACGCGCTGCACGGAGACAAATACGATTGGGAGCGGACAGCTCTTGAAACGAGGCTGTACAAAACGGGCAGCGACCAATTGTTCGACTACTGGCAAGGAGAGCTTGTCCCGCCGCATTACAGACTGAGATACGCTTTTAAACTGACTTCGGGAGAAGAGGTCGTATGGTTGACGGAGAAAGGGTTCGGTACGGAAAAATCGCAGGATCCGCTCACTTTTTTCGATTATCCGTTTTTGTGGCCGCAAGAGGTGCTGAAGCCGCCGGCTTGGGTGAAGGAAGCCGTCTTCTATCAGATCTTCCCCGACCGCTTCGCGAACGGAGATCCGGCCAACGATCCCCCCGGCGTCCGCCCTTGGAGCGACTCCGATCCGGGGCCGTACGATTTTTACGGCGGAGACCTGCAGGGGGTGTACGACCGCATCGACTATTTGACTTCGCTCGGCGTAAACGCGATCTATTTTACACCGCTGTTCGAAGCGGCGACGAACCATAAGTACGATACGGCCGATTACAGGAAAGTCGATCCGGCTTTCGGGGATACGGCGCTGCTGAAAAAGCTGGTTGCCGCGTTCCACGAAAAAGGCATCCGCGTGATCCTCGATGCGGTGTTCAATCACAGCGGAGAAGGATTCGCTCCGTTCCGGGATGTGCGGGAGAAGGGTCAGGAGTCTCCTTACCGGGACTGGTTCCACATCAAGGAATATCCGCTGCGAACGGAGCCGAGACCGTCTTATCATTGCTTTGCGTTCGAGTCCCACATGCCAAAGCTCAATACGGCCAATCCCGAGGTCAGAAACTACCTGCTTGACGTGGCCGAGTATTGGGTGCGGGAGTGCGATATTGACGGCTGGAGGCTGGACGTGGCCAACGAAGTCGATCACGAGTTCTGGCGGGAATTCCGCAAGAAGCTGAAAGCGCTGAAGCCCGATTTCTACATCCTGGGCGAAATCTGGCACGATGCGATGCCGTGGCTTCAGGGGGACCAGTTCGACGCGGTCATGAACTATCCCGCCACCGACGCCATTCTCGATTATTTCGCCAAGGGCGAAATCGATGCCCGGGAGCTTGGCAGCCGGATAAACCGCCTGCTCGCTTCTTATCCGCAGCAGGTGAACGAGGCGGCCTTCAACATCCTTGGCAGCCACGATACCCCGCGGCTTCTGACCCGGATACCGGACGAGGCGAAAGCGAAGCTGGCGGTTCTGCTCCAGTTCACGCTCCCCGGAACTCCCTGCATTTATTACGGGGACGAAATCGGAATGCAGGGCGGACCTGACCCCGATTGCCGGAAGCCGATGCAGTGGGATACGGCCCGGCAAAATCACGGCCTCCTCGCGTTTTACCGCATGCTGATCGAGCTGCGGCGGACACGCCGCGCTTTGAGTGAAGGCACTTTCCGGTTTGTTTACGCGGAGAAGGATCAGCTTATCGTGATGAGGAAGAACGCGGAGGAGGAGCTTTACATCTGCGTGAACAACAGCAGCCGGGAGGCCTCCTGCCACGTTTTCGAGCCGGAACCGGTCTCTTCCGCCGCGGGTGCGCAAAGCGGGCCTCTGCCGGACCGGGAGAGAGGCAGCCGCATCCGGCCGGAAGCCGAAGTGATTCTCGGCCAAGGGTCGTTTGTCCGGACTGAGAACGGCCTCGCGGCAGCGCTGCCGCCGTTCGGCTGGCTGGTCGCATCGGTGCCCCTGGGGCGGTTTGACACCGGCCAAGGGGATATGCTTTAATCAACCTAAACGTTTAAGTAGGAGCGATTAGGATGAAGAAAGCAACCATCAAAGATATAGCCAAAGCGGCGGGCGTCTCCATTGCCACCGTTTCGTATATTTTGAACGATGTGAAGACCCAGTCCATCTCGGACGAAACGCGCGTCAAGGTAATGAAAGCCGCCCAGCAGCTTAAATACGTGGCGAACCGGACCGCTCAATCGTTAAAAATCAAAAAAACGGGCCTGATCGGCATTTTGCTGTTTCAGGAACACGAAGACCAGTACTGGTCCGATTTTAAATATGCCAAAACAGTCAGCAAAATCGAACAGATTTGCGGACAACTCGGATACCATGTCATTTTTATGCAGGTCCGGAGCCAGCTTTCGGATTACAAAATGATCATGGAGCGGAATTTGGACGGCGTTTTCCTTCTTAATGCGGATCAGGAACGGTTCGGCACGATCTCCAATTATTTCGGTTTCGGTATACCCGTTTTTGTCATCGACAGTTATATCGACGATTCGCTGTTTCACAAAATCATTCCGGATTTTGCGCAAAGCTTCCGGGCTTGCGAGGCTGCCCTTGGCGGGCGGCCGGAGTTTCTGGTCACGGATGCTTACAACAACGCGAAGCTTGCCGGTTTCATTCGGGAACAGTCCGGCTTGGAGGATGAACGGATTTGCGCGTATGACAGTCCGGAACAGTTGAACGATTTTCTGTCGCGTTTTGAAGGGAAGCCGGGGATCGTGATCAACGAATTTCTGGCGCTTGAAGTGCTGAAAAAAACGACCCGCATTGCCGCCGTATGCACGTGCCATTGTCCGCAGGTCCTTCCCGATACGGTAGGGAGGATTACGTTCGATTTGAATGACTATCAGGAAATAGTTCATAAAATGGATCGTTACATTCAAGATGCGGACTATGTAGATCCTGAAAAATTTTACTACTTGTCCGGCACTCCGTAACGATCCGTTTCAAAGGAGAGTTCACGGTGAGTTCATCGCGGTTAATTGAAATCAATCCTTTTTATTCTCATACCTTGAAAAACGAGCGGACGATTTATGTGTATTTGCCGCCAAGCTATCACTCGGACGACCGGAAAAGGTATCCCGTCCTGTATATGCAGGACGGCCAGCATGTTTTTTTCAAAGACCGGAAGGGCGAGTCCTGGGATGTTCATCTCACCGTCGACGAGCTGACTGCGCAGGGCAGGATGAGAGAAATTATCGTCGTCGCCGTTTCGCATGTGGAGGACGCGCGAATCGCCGAATATATGCACGCCAATCCGGACGGCCACAACATTTTTAACACCACGAATCAAGGCGAATTATACGAAACGTTTCTCGTCCGTGAAGTGAAGCCGTTCATCGATTCCACCTACCGGACCTTGACGGAGAAAGAGCATACCGCTCTGATGGGTTCGTCCGCCGGAGGACTTGTATCTTACAACATCGGCTTCCGGCAGCCGGAAACGTTCGGCATGATCGGAGCGCTGTGCCCTTTCTTCGTAAGCGTAGATCCGGCCACGATGGAAGACCGGTGGCTGAGCACCGTCTATACGGATAAAAAACCGCTGAAAATATGGATGGATGTCGGGGACGCGGAAGGCTTCACGGTTATGGAGAAGCATGTGAGACAAGTCGCGGATACGCTGATGGACGCGGGCTACAAGCCGGGCGGCGATTTCATGTACTATTTCGCCGTCGGCTCGGGCCATTCCCAGAAAGACTGGGCGGCCAGGGTCCATGCGCCTCTTTTATATTTTTTCGGCGAAATCGGAACTCCAGTACGCATAGATCTTCACGGCCCGGAAAGAATCGGTCTGCAGGGTCCGTCCTGCGCGCTTAATCCTGTCGTTCATTATGACAGCGGCTTTATGATGACCGATCTGGACGTGGACTATGAAGTAACGGACCCGGGTATCGTCGAGGTGACAGCCGAAGGCAGGCTCTTTCCAAAGCGGGAAGGAAGCGTCACCGTCCGCTACAAGGGGCAGGGGCTGACGGCGAGTCTCGACTTGACCGTCGTTCCGCATCTTTCCGATACGGTCGGCGTCACGATGTTCGTCGAAGTGCCGGTCTGCACGCCGAAGACGGATACGCTCTATGCGGGCATCGAATTGCCGATGATCGGAGAGAGGCTCTACGGAGGCACGTTCCAAGTGCCGCGGGGTATTTCCTTCGAGTTCCGTATCTCGCGCGGCCTCGGCAAGCACGAAACATACGCAAGCGGAAGGGAAATACCTTACCGCAAATTTACGGCCCGCGAGGGGCTGGAGCTGTCTTATAAAGTGGAACACTGGGTAGACGTTCCGCCAGAGACGGAAGCAAAGGAGGCGGCGAACGGATGAAGAGTCTGTCGAGTTTGTTGAAAATCGAACAGTTTTATTCGGCCTTTCTGAACAACCGCCGCGATCTGTTCGTTTATCTCCCGCCCGGTTACAGCGAAGAGAGCGGCAGGCGTTATCCGGTATTGTACGTGCATGACGGACAAAATATTTTTCATCCCGCCTTTAACGGCTATTCGTGGAACCTTCATGAAACGGTGGACCGGCTCGTTCAAAACGGTCTGATGGAAGAAATCATCGTGGTCGGCATCGCGAATATGGGCATGCAGCGGTCGGATGAATTCACTCACGAGCTGGAAGGCGTCGATTATTTGCGTGACAAAGTGGAAATCCGGCCGAAAGGGCAGCTTTACGAACAGTTCATCACCGATGAATTGATGCCGTATATAGACTCGCTGTTCCGCACGAAAAAAGGGCCGGAGCACACGGCCATGATGGGATCGTCCCGGGGAGGTCAAGTGACCTACCACATCGGCATGCGCCGCCCGGACCTGTTCGGGAAGCTGGCCATCCTGTCGCCCTATTTTTACTGCGTCGATCCCGTAACTCTGGAGGAAGCGCGTCAGTATCATACCTGGACGGGCAAAGTCCCGTTATCCCGGATCTGGATCGATTTGGGAAGCTGCGAGGGCACGTTGATTCTGGAAAAGCATGTGCGGGAAGCGACGGAAAGCCTTCTGCGGCTGGGCTATAAACCGGATGACGAGCTCGTTTATTACCTGGACCCGACCGGCACTCATTCGGAAAAGGACTGGGCCGCGAGAGTGGCGTCTCCGCTTCTGCATATGTTCGGGAAAAAAGGAACTCCTGCCAAGCTTAGCCTGGAGGGAGAAGAAATCGCAGGCATCCGGGGGCCGGGAATGCGTCTGAATCCGATCGCGGAATTTGACAGCGGGTTTAAAATGTCGCTGCTAAGGGCGGATTACGCGGCCGAAGACGGGACGATTCTGGAGGTGCGTGAAGACGGCACCCTGGTGCCCGGGCGTGAAGGAGAGACCGCCGTTAAGGTGAGCTACGGCGGCCTGTCCGCAACACGGCCGATCCGTGTCGCCGGAGAGCTCAAGGAGCATGTCACGCTTGAGCTGCTTGTGCACGTGCCTGCGGATACGCCGGAAACCGCGGCCTTGTACAGCTGGATTCCGCTTCGCAGAGAAGCGGGCGAACCCGCCGTATATTCCGCACGTCTCGCCGTTCCCCTTAATGTGGCTTTTGAGTTCCGGATCAGCCGGGGGGACGGAGCTGTGGAAGCGGATCAGGCCGGACAGGCGGTTACGCGCTTTTACAAGGCAGAAGCTGACGGCCGGCTGGAACTATCGGTACACAGCTGGAAGAGTCCTCGGTAAGGGAAGAGGGAGGAAATTTTATGATGAACAAAATGATCGTTAGCGTGCTGCTCGGATCTTTGATTGTTTCCGGAAGCCTGATGCTGAACGGAAGTGCCATGCGGCCCGCATTGCCGGATTCCGGTATGGCGGATGGCAAGGCGGCTCTTCCGGGAGCGGGCGGTACCTCAGATATTAAGGCGCCGGTGCCTGCCGGAAGCGTTGAATCCGGCGGCGAGAAGACTTACGCTCAGCTGCCCGTGACACAAACCGCAAATAACATCGAAGTAACCGTGCATGCCGTCAGGCTGAAGGCCGACACGGCGGATTTCGAGGTGACGATCCGAAATCTTTCGGACCGTGAGTCGATCGCGCCGGATCTCGCAAGCGTCTCCGTCGTTACGAATGAAGGCCTGCCGGGCCGGCACTCGGAGAAGGTACGTGTTGCGCAGGTTAATCCGGATTTCGAGCAGGCGGTGATCCAGCCAGGCAAGGAGCGATACGGTTGGCTGAGCAGCGGTGTGTGGAGTGAGGAGGCTCCCGAGCGTCTCACTCTGAATGTGACAATCCGCAGCAACAGCGGTGCGGAGCAGGCGTTTAGCATCCCCGTAGACTGCCGGGGACTTACGTTCCGTACGCTTTGATGATAGGTGACTGACGGACACTGGAGTACAGGGACAGAAGAAGAGAGACGGATCGTGCGGATCGTTCAGAGAAAGCGATAGAGAGTCAGGCAGATAGAGATAGTGATAAAGTAAGATTAAGAGCAAGAGCAAGAGCAAGAGCAAGAGCAAGAGCAAGAGCAAGAGCAAGAGCAAGAGCAAGAGCAAGAGCAAGAGCAAGAGCAAGAACAAGAGCAAGAACAAGAGATAAAAGAGATAACTAGATGCCGCACCCAGGTGCGGCTTTTTGCTTGTGGCAGGCATCGCGCATCGGCATAAATACCTCTTGCATCTTTTGTAGCAAAGGTGTAAGATAAGGCCATAAAGACATTGTGATTTATTTCACATATAATACCTGATCCATTATTATTGATTTATCCGCTTTGGTTAATCGCCAACAGCTCTTTTTTTAAAGAAAGTATGTGAATAAATTCACTAATTAAAATTTCGGGAGGCTATCATCATGACATTCAAAGTTGCCGTAATCGGATGCACACACGCAGGAACCGCCGCTGTTAAAAACATTGCAACGCAATATCCCGACGCGGAAATCACAGTCTACGAGCGCAATGATACTATTTCATTCCTTTCGTGCGGAATCGCGCTGCATGTCGGCGGAGTGATCGGAGATGCGCAGGGGCTTTTCTACAGCAGCCCGGAAGAGCTTGCCCAGCTCGGTGTCGTTACCCGGATGCGCCACGAAGTGCTGGAAGTCGATGTACAGGCCAGAATGCTCCAGGCCCGCAACCTGGAAACCGGAGAGGAATTTGTCGACACCTACGACAAGCTGGTCGTGACGACAGGCTCGTGGCCGGTCATTCCGCGGATGGAAGGCATCGGGCTGGAGAACATCCAGCTGTGCAAAAACTACGGCCATGCCCGTGAAATCATCGCCCGCGCGGCGGAGGCGAAGCACATCACGGTAATCGGGGCCGGTTATATCGGCATCGAGCTGGTCGAAGCGTTCCGCGATCTGGGCAAAGACGTGACGCTGATCGACAACATGGACCGCGTCATGGCCAAGTATCTGGACCCCGAGTTCACCGGGTTGGCCGACAAGGAACTCCGCGAGCGAGGAGTGCGGCTCGCTCTTGGACGGACCGTCGAAGGCTTCCGAGGTACGGACGGCAAAGTCCGCGAAGTCGTGACGACCGACGGCACTTTCGAGACCGACATGGTCGTGCTGTGCATCGGATTCCGTCCCGGAACGGATCTGCTCAAAGGCCAGGTGGATATGCTGCCGGGCGGTGCTATTCTCGTGGACGATTATATGCGCACGAGCCATCCCGACGTGCTGGCCGCCGGAGACAGCTGTGCCGTCCGGTATAATCCGACGGGCGAAGCGGCTTACATCCCGCTGGCGACGAATGCCGTCCGCATGGGAACGCTGGCCGCCATGAACCTGCTGAAGCCCGCCGTCCGGTATCAGGGCACCCAGGGCACATCGGCAATTAAGCTGTTCGACTGGAATATCGCTTCGACAGGACTTACGGAAGGAGCCGCGGCTGCGGCGGGCATGAATGTGAAGGCCGTCGTCATTCATGAGAATAACCGGCCGGAATTTATGCCGACCTATGACGACGTGATGCTGAAGCTGGTTTTCGAAGCGGAAGGCGGCCGCCTGGTAGGGGCACAGGTCATGTCGAAAGCGGATATGACCCAGGCCGTCAATACGCTGTCGGTTTGCATCCAGAACCGGATGACCGTGCAGGAGCTTGCTTTTGTGGATTTCTTCTTCCAGCCGCACTATAACAAACCGTGGAACCTGCTTAATACGGCAGGCTTGGCTGCTATGCAACGGCTGAATGAAACGGCGGGTGCAGAGCTAGAGCCGGAACGGGATAAACCCGACGCCGAACGTGCCGATGCTCGGCCTCACGGTAAATACGGAGTCGCGTAAACGGGCGTAAACGTACAGAGGTTACGGGCAGAACTGCCCGATCCCTAAGCCTGATTTAAAAAGAACCCGCTGCCGTTTTATAAGGAGAGCGGGTTCTATTTATTCATTCGTATTTCTCTTTATGACCACTAGCGGGCTCGAACTACTGACCCTCAGCTTGTCAAAGCGGGGGTCTTTTTCATCAGCATCCACCCTATCCCAAAATCGGAAAATTTCCGTCTGTCTTACGATTATGGTAAAATTTATTTAGAAGCTGCGCAGCCGGTTTTCAACCTAACTGCCGCAAATTTGGCGCAGCGCTTTTAAGATACGGCCGGCTTCTTAGCACTGGGCCAAAACAAGAAAGCCGTCACATACATACGCGGCTAAAACGGGCTTAAACGGCCCTGTCTTTACAATTTTTATCCGGGAGGATAAGCTGATGACATTTGCGGAACATTTTATATAACTCCGTTTACCGGATATCCGGGGACCTCCTTGAATCGTTTTCCTTTCAAAATTTGAACATGAAAACTCAGGAGGTGCCGATCTATGCGTTCGGAACAAGAAATATTTAATCTGGTATTAAAAGTGGCGGAGAATGACAGCCGTGTAAGAGCGGTCGGTTTGAACGGTTCGAGGACGAATCCGAATGTTCCCAAAGACATTTTCAGAGATTACGATATCGTCTATCTCGTCACGGATATGGAGTCTTTTCTAAACGATCCGGAATGGGTGAACGTTTTCGGGGAACGGATGATTATGCAGACGCCGGAAGAGATGGCTCTGTTTCCTAACGAGCTGGGAAACCGTTTTACCTATCTCATGTTATTTAAAGACGGGAATCGGATAGACCTGATGCTTATTCCTCTTGAGGAGAAAGAGATGTACTGCCGGGAAGACAAGTTGACGGTGATCCTGCTCGACAAGGACAACGCTCTGCCGGTCATACCGCCTCCGACGGATGAAGACTACTGGGTGCAGCGGCCCAGCGCCGAATTTTACGCCGATTGCTGCAACGAATTCTGGTGGGTGTCCACCTATGTCGCCAAAGGACTGTGGAGACAGGAAATTTTGTATGCGATCGATCATATGAACCTGGTCCGGGCGATGCTGCTCAAAATGCTGGAATGGAAGGTCGGGATTGATACCGGCTTCTCGCTCAGTATCGGGAAGAACGGCAAATTTTTAAAGCGGTACCTGGATGAAGAATCTTGGAACAAGCTTTTGTCGACCTATGAAAACGGCAGTTATGAGCAGGTTTGGAACGCTTTGTACACGACGGGAGAGCTTTTTGAGCCTGCTGCCCTTCAAGTGGCGGCCGAATTCGGATATGTTTATCCTGCGGAAGAAGCGGAGAAGATCAAACCGTATTTGCGGCAAGTTCAACTTCTTGCTCCCGATGCGAGGGACATCTATTAACATTTCTTGAAACTAAAAAGAACCCTGACACATAGCTGTCAGGGTCTTTTTGTTACGATGGAAACAGGCCCGGCCGCCTCGTTGGTTCAGCCGACGTTAGATTTTATATTGACCGTACGTTCATTCAATAATAAACTAAACGTACTGAACGGAATTTTTTACCTACAGAAAGGAGTTATGTATATGGATCTCTATTATGAAGTACAAGGAGAAGGCGCTCCGGTCGTGCTCATCCACAGTCCCGGTGTAGACTCTCGCGAATGGAAGTTCATCGCTCCGATTTTGGCGCAGTCGTTCCAGGTGATCACGTTCGACGGCCGGGGGACCGGGAAATCCCCGGCTCCGACCGATCCGGCCAATCTGGTCGAAGATCTGAAGCGCCTGCTTGACCATTTGAATATCGGGCAGGCTGTCCTGATCGGTCATTCCATGGGCGGACAGGCGGCAGCGGATTTCGCTTTGACTTATCCTTCCATGGTTAGCCGGCTCATTCTGCTCGCCCCTTCGCTTTCCGGTTTTCCTTACTCGAAAGAATTTACGGAATGGCTGGCCCAAGTAAACTCTTTCGCCCCCGATCTCGACAGAATGATCGGCACTTCCTTGGCCGGTCCTAATTACCGGGTCGTCATGTCGAGTCCGCAGCGGGATTTTCTGATTGAAATGCATACCGACTATATGCGCAGAGTCTTTACGGAATGGAAGAGTTTCGAAGTAAACTGGCCGCAGCCTCCCGCGATCGAGCGTTTAGAGGAGATTAGCGCGCCAACCTTGTTTCTGCAAGGAACGGTGGAATGGGAGGATATGGCACGCGTTGCGGAGGAATATAAGCGTGTGCCGTCGTGTAAAATCATCCGGATAGAAGGTGCCGACCATATGCTGACATTGACTCATCCCGCGGAAACGGCCGGTTATATCGAACAGTTCCTGAAGGACTTTACCTGATGCCGCGTTCAAGGGAAGAAAACGAGCGCGTCCGCCAGCTTGCCCAAGAAAACATCCGGACTTCGGCCATGCAAGTTTTTATAGAGAAGGGCTATTATAACGCTTCTATTGCCGATATAGCGAAAAGGGCGGGGGTTTCCAAAGGACTTTTGTACAATTATTATAAAGGAAAAGAAGAACTTCTCGGCGACATGGTACAAATCCGGATAGAAGAAATCGAAGACGTCATGCAAAAAGCGGCGTCTCTGGGTACCCCGTCCGAGCAGTTGAAACATATCATCGACGGCGCTATCGACAATGTGCTCCAGCACCCGAAAATTTACCGGTTTTATTTGCATCTGCAAACGCAGCCCGAAGAAGATCTGCTGCTGTCCCGGTACAGCCAGATGCTCAATGAGGAAATGGCCCGGCAGTTTCAGCTCCAGTGTGAGATGTTCCGTAAACTCGGAGTTCCCGATCCCGAAATTAGATCGCTTCATTTTTCTTCCGCCATCCACGGAATTTCTCTGATGATCTCGACCTATCCCGAGCATTACCCTGTCCGGCAGGTGAAAGAACAGTTGTTTCGTGATTTTTGCGTTACCGAGTAATTATTCGAGAGGAGCGTCATGATGGAGAACCTTGCGGCGAAAAGCTTGATTGAAAAATACGTGGAGGCCTACAACGCTTTCGATATCGAAGGCATGCTTCTGCATATGCACGAGGAGATTGTGTTCCGGAACATCTCTAACGGCGTCGTGAATGCGGAGACGGAAGGAAAAGACGCTTTTCGCGAATTAGCCGAACAATCCCAAAAGCTGTTCTCTCAGCGCTGTCAGACAATTACGGATTGTGCGGTCAAAGGCGACCGGGGCGAAGTTGAGATTGATTACGAGGGAACTCTTGCGGCCGATCTGCCTCACGGTCCTAAAGCAGGGGAAAAGATCGCTCTTAAAGGAAAGTCGGTATTTAAAATTGTAGACGGCAAATTGCTCGTAATCGAAGATTACAGTTAAAACGGTATCCGGTAGGGCTTGCCGTGTTTTCAGTGAAAAGGTGCGGGCCGTCCCCGTACTTGGTCCACGGCGGTGGTTATACGGCGGCGCAATGCGAAGCGTGAAACCACGTCATGCAAAGCAGCTGAAGTTTCATCCGGAGAGCGGACATTGGGCAGTGTATATGCGGTGTACGAACGCAAACAGGTGCAGGCTTTTTTAGCCTACACCTGTTATTTTTTTTGTCGCGGCGTCAGTAGCGGTCCATAATCAACTGAGTCTTGAGCGAATCCTGCGCGAGGAACCAGCCCTTGCTCTGCAGCAGTGCGATCAGTTCATCGTGCTTCGCGGACGCGGTTGATTCGCTCGTCGTTTTGAACGAAGCTTCGACTATGTATTCGGTGCCGGTTCCGGCAGAGTTCCGGATCGGCCATACTTCGATGTACAGCTTCAAGCCATTCCAGGTGCCGATCGAGCGTTTGGCAAGCACCGGCCCGTAGTAGCGGGAGCTTCCGAGCAGACTCGTACCCCACCCGTTGCTGAGCCAATCGTCGAACTTGCCCGGCGCATTGCTGATCATCAGGCTGCGGGCATCGCTGACAGACGGAAGATCCATGCCGCTGTATCCGGATTTGCTGGCATTTTTGCTGCGCGTGATGCTCAAGGTTTTGTTCTGGTAGCCCCACTCGACTTGCGCTTCGTAGTTCGTGTCACTGGAGTCGAATCCGTCCTGGTTCGCTTTCGTAAGTGCGGCGTTGATATCGTTGTTTGCGATCGGGTACCGCTTTTTGTAGCTCAGCTCGAATTTGCTCTCGCCTTCGGTTTTACGAATGCGGGGGCTCCAGCCGCCGGTGTAAATAGTTTTGGCGTCCGTGTCCAGGAAAGCCACATTCATTTTGGTAACGCTGGACGGCATGGCGAACGTATCCAGCACGTCGCTTTTGAGCTTGTTATCCGAGCCCAGAACGGCCGCCGGACTCATCAAAATCTTTACCTCGTAATCGGGTACCATGTTGCTTGCGGCATGTGCGGGTGCGGACTGGATAACCGTACCGGTCAGCAGAGTCGAACCGACGGTCAGGACAAGCGCGGTGGTGCGAAGCAAACGTGTAAACATCCAATTTTCTCTCCTTTATTCTCATCTTGAATAGTTTCCCATTATTTAGAATAAAGAACGTTTATTAGCTTATCGTCAAGGGAAAGGACGATTTATGTAAATACCGCTTTATTTATATTCGCAGAGAAGGTGAATTAAACCACATAAAAAAGGAATAGGAAGGATACTCGATGCAGCTTGTTCGTTATTGCGTTTGGAATGAATAGAGGTGTGGTCCGGAGAGAGGGTGTGGGGAATCGAGCTTAATCGACAAATGTGCATGTTTCGGCAATGACATATGTCACATGAAATGTTGTTATTTTGTAAAAATGGATAAAAATAGACCTTATTATTAAATTAATACAAAATAGTTCGAAAATACCATGATTACCGGGAGGACATCAGTTATAATTGGTAATTGATGGTGAATTATGCAATTTTATAAGAAGAGGAAGCAAATGGAACTCCTACAAAGCTTGAAAGCAAAAATAGTTTTAGATTTAAATGCAAGAATTTCTTGTTGCAAAATCCCGTAGACGGGATGATTTCATCCATTTGCTAAACTGCCCGCGAAGGGAGGATACCTTTACTCATTATCTCTATCCGACATCAAATGTCAAGTTTTGGAATATTTTTACCCATCGGACAATTAATTAGACGAGCCTGCCGAAAGAGACCCTTCACTTTTTGTCCAAGTTTTTTTCAAAGTTTGGAGTGTGGAATTTAGATAACAGGTTTGCATACCTGAAAACGAATCTCTATACCAGGAGAGTGTCGATGTGAGAGAAAATACGAACAAACGGTTTGCTTTAACTCAAGCGCAGCGAAGAATATGGAGTATGGAAATGATGTATCCGAATACATCGGTCGGAATCATCGTGGGTACTTTGTTTATTCGCGGACCCGTGAATACCGACGCTTTGATGCAGGCGATCTATCAGCTGGTCCGGGACCACGATGCGTTCCGAATCCGGATTGCGTCTTCCGATGCCGGCGAACCCGTCCAGTGGTTTGCGAATGAATCGGACATTGAACCGTACTGCGACTATATGGAAATGGGCAGCGAAGCCGAAGCGAAAGAGCGGCTGGATCAATTTAATCATACGCCGATATCCATATTTGACGAACAACTGTATCAATTCTGCCTGTTTAATCTGAATAACGAAGAACATTGGTTTAACATAAAAATACATCACAGCATAGCGGACGGTATCGCATCTCATCTTATTTGCACGACGATTATGGAAAACTATGCGAAATTAATCGACGGCCGAGAACCGGATGCTAAAGCCAAAGGGACTTATCTCGATTACATCTACGCCGAACAAGAATACGAGCGTTCGGATCGCTACCAGAAGGACAAAGCCTACTGGCTGGACAAGTTCGAATCCTTCTCGGAAATAACACGAATGAAACCGAGTTCGCCTTACTCCGTGAGTACGGAGGCCGACAGGGTGAGTGTGCCCTTCGCGGGCAAGCGCTACGAACAGCTGCAGCGTTTCAGCGAAGAGAACAACATCAGTACCTTTACGGTGTTTTTGGCGGCTTTATACATATTGCTCCATAAAGTAACGGGAAATGAAGATATTACAGTCGGCACCATCTATGCGAACCGGACGTCGAAGCAGGAGAAAGAGACGTTAGGGATGTTCGTGAGTACGGTTGCGACCCGAATGCTGCTCGAGCCGGATCAGCATGTATTGGCGTTTTTGCAGCATGTGTCCAAAGAACAGAAAGCGAATCTCCGCCACCAGAAGTACCCGTATAATCAGCTTATTCAAGACTTAAGAGAGCGGAACAAACAGTGGGACGTTCCCGAATTGTTCCGGGTGGACATCGAATATTTGCCCGTGAACTGGACTTATTACGACGGCCTCAGCGTAATTCGGAAAAGCAGTCATTCCGGGCACGAAGTGGGCGATTTTGCCGTACACGTTGTAGATATGCTGGACGATAAGGAAATTGATTTGAATATCGATTACCGGGCTCAGTTGTTCGATGAGAGTGAAATCTTACGGATCTCGGAGCAGTTGTTTACTATTATTGACCAGATCGTCCTTAACCCCCGGCAAACCGTCCGCGAGCTGTCCATGCTGAGCAATGAAGAGAAGAATAAAATTTTGACGGAATTCAATCCGCCGGTGTCCGAACTTCCGCCTGCCAAAACGTTCCACCAATTGTTCGAGGAACAGGCGGCGCTGAATCCGGATTCGGCGGCAGTGGTGTACGAGAACAATCAGCTCACATACGGGGAGCTCAACGATCGGGCCAACCGCCTGGCGGGTTCGCTGCGCGGAGCCGGAATCGGCCGTGAAGCGGTCGTGGGTATTCTGGCCGACCGTTCGGTCGATCTGCTCGTCGGCGTCATGGCGGTATGGAAAGCTGGAGGCGCGTACGTTCCGCTGGACCCGGATTATCCGTCCGATCGCATCCGCTATATGCTCGAAGATAGCGGTGCGGCCGTACTGCTGACGCAAAGCGGACTGAGGGACAGAGCCGGAACGTGGCAGGGAGAAGGAGGAGCGCTTCGAACGATTCTATGCCTGGACGACGAGAAGTCGTACAGCGAAGAAAGGGAGAACGCGCCAGCGGAGAGCCGGCCGGACGACCTCGCCTACGTGATCTACACCTCCGGCACGACGGGACGGCCGAAAGGCGTTATGATCGAGCACCGGAGTCTGGTGAATACGGCAGCGGCTTACCGCAAGGAATACAGGCTCGATCAGTTCCCCGTACGCCTGCTGCAGTTGGCGAGCTTTTCCTTCGACGTGTTCGTCGGGGATATCGCCCGGACGCTCTACAACGGCGGCACCATGGTCATCTGCCCGAAAGACGACCGGATCGATCCGACACGCCTGCACGGCTGGATACAGAGCCGGCAGATTACCGTGTTCGAATCGACGCCGGCGCTAATCATCCCGTTTATGGAGCATGTGGCGCAGCAGGGGCTCGATATGAGCTCGATGAAGCTTCTCATCACCAGCTCCGACAGCTGCAGTGTGGAAGATTACCGGCAGCTGCAGGAACGGTTCGGTTCTCAGTTCCGGATCATCAACAGCTACGGCGTGACGGAGGCGGCGATTGATTCGAGCTTCTACGACGAACCGCTCTCCAAGCTGCCGGAAGCCGGAAACGTGCCGATCGGCAAAGCCTGGCTGAATGCGAAATTTTACATCGTGGATGCTCAGTTGAACCCCGTTCCCGTAGGAATTCTGGGCGAGCTGTGCATCGGCGGGCCGGGCGTCGCCCGGGGGTACATGAACCGTCCGGAGCTGACGGAAGAGAAGTTTGCGGACAGCCCGTTCGCTGCCGGAGAGCGCCTGTACCGCACGGGCGATCTGGCTCGCTGGATGGAAGACGGCAACGTGGACTTCATCGGGCGGATCGACTATCAGGTGAAGATCCGGGGGTACCGGATCGAGCTCGGCGAAATCGAGACGGCCATGCTGCGTTTTGACGGCATCCGCCAAGCGGTCGTGACCGACCGTACGGACGAGCGGGGCCAGAAGTATTTGTGCGGGTACGCGGTGGCGGAATATGAAATCGATACCACAGAGTTGCACGCGTATCTGGAGCAGACGCTCCCTTCGCATATGGTGCCGGCTCGCGTGATGTGTCTGGACCGGCTGCCACTTACGCCGAACGGCAAGGTAGACCGCAAAGCGCTGCCCGAGCCGGAAGGAAGCTTACAGGCAGAGGTGAAATACATCGCTCCCCGAACTCCGGCGGAGCAGGCGCTTGCCGCCGTCTGGCAGTCCGTGCTGGGCGTAGACAAAGTCGGTCTGTCAGACAATTTCTTCGGACTCGGCGGCGATTCGATTAAAGCGCTGCAAGTTTCTTCAAGGCTCCTTCAGGCCGGTTACAAGCTGGTTATGCGTGATCTTTTCCACTATCCGACGATAGCGTCCCTCAGCCCGCAGCTTCAAACGGCCGGCAAAACCGCCAGCCAGGAAGAGGTGACGGGAGCCGTGACGCTGACGCCGATTCAGGGCTGGTTTTTTGGGCAAAATCCGGCCGATCCGCATCACAGCAATCAGGCCTTCATGCAGTACCGCAGGGAAGGTTTCGAGGAGACGGCTCTGAGGAAAACGATCGCTAAGCTGGTCGAGCACCATGACGCGCTTCGTACGGTTTACCGCAAAACCGGAGCCGGATATGAAGCGTGGAACCGGGGGACGGAGGAAGAATTGTTCAGCCTGGAAGTGGCTGATTTTACGGGCCTCGGAAGCTGCAAGGCAGCCGTTGAGGCGAAGGCGAGCGAAATCCAGGGGAGTATCGACCTTGAAAAGGGGCCTTTGGTGAAACTGGGCCTATTCCGCTGCACGGATGGCGACCATTTGCTCATGGCCATCCACCATCTTGTTGTGGACGGCGTGTCCTGGCGCATCTTGTTTGAAGATTTTGCGGCCGGTTACGAACAGGCTCTCGGCGGACAAGCGATTTCGCTTCCGCATAAAACGGATTCGTTCCAGACATGGGCCGGTCAGTTGTCCCGCTATGCGGGTAGTATGGCGCTTGAATCCGAGCGGGCTTACTGGAGGCAGACCGGGCGGATCGAACTTGCGCAGTTGCCCAAAGATTTGGGGCAGGATAAATCACGGCTCAAAGACAGCGATGTCGTGACCGTAAGATGGACGGAAGGCGAGACGGAGCAGCTCTTGAAACAGGCGCACCGCGCTTACAATACGGAGATGAACGATCTTCTGCTTACCGCCCTCGGTATGGCCGTCCAAGCCTGGACGGGACATAGCCGGGTGCTCGTGAATTTGGAAGGCCACGGCCGTGAAGACATTCTTCCGGATGTCGACATTACGCGCACCGTCGGATGGTTCACCAGCCAATTTCCGGTCATGCTGGAGGGCGGCCGGGATCAGACGGTTGCCCAGCAGATCAAGCAGACCAAGGAAGGCCTCCGGCGTATTCCGAACAAGGGAATCGGCTACGGCATTCTGAGGTACATGTCGGAAGAGCGGGAGAGCGACCTATTCGGTTCCGATCCGGAAATCAGCTTTAACTACCTCGGCCAGTTCGATCAGGATTATCAGAGCAGCGGCCTGGAACCTTCTCCGTTCTCAACTGGGAACGATATCAGCGAAAACGCGGTGATGGATTTCGCGCTCGACATGAACGGTATGGTCACGGAGGGCTCGCTTGAGCTTACGATCCGCTACGGCACGACACAGTACCGCCGGGAGACGATTGAGCGGCTGGGGAGCCTCTTGGAAACAAGCTTGCGGGGAGTAATCGCGCACTGCTTGTCCAAGGATCTGCCGGAGCTTACGCCGAGCGATGTCCTGCTGCCAGAGCTGTCCGTAGAAGAGCTGGAGCAGCTGACGGCACGCACCGCCCCCATCGGCGAGCTGGAAAATGTGTACACGCTGACTCCGATGCAGAAGGGCATGCTGTTCCACAGCCTGCTGGACGCCGATTCGGAAGCCTATTTCGAGCAGGTGACGTTCGATCTGCAGGGCAGCCTCGACGCCGAAGCTTTTGCGAAAGGGCTGGATATGCTGATTCAACGGCATGAAGCGCTTCGGACCAATTTTATAAGCGGATGGAAAGATGAGCCGGTTCAGATCGTGTTTCGTCAGCGGAAAGGCGAAATTTACTACGAAGATGTAAGCGGACTTGACGAGGCGGAGAGAGAGCAAGCACTCGCTGAACTGGCAAACGCCGACAAAGCCCGGAAATTTGATTTGGCGCATGACTCGCTTATGCGGGTGACCCTTGTGCGGACTGATGAACAAACCTGGCATTTGATCTGGAGCCACCATCATATCCTGATGGACGGCTGGTGCATGTCCTTCATGATCAAGGAAGTGTTTGAAAGCTATTTCGCGTTTCTGGAACGAAGAAAACCGGAACTTCCTCCCGTTACTCCGTTTGCCCGCTATATCGAATGGCTGGAGAAACAGGATCGGAACGCAGCAGCCGACTATTGGAGCGGTTATTTGAACGGCTACGACCAGCACACGAAGCTTCCTCAGGAAAAAGCGCAGCGTAAAGCGGAAAGTTTCAACGCGGTCGAACTGGATTTCGAATTCAGCCGGGAACTGAGCGAGCGGATCGAGCGCGTGTCCAGGCAAAATCAGGTGACGCTGAGTACGTTCGTCCAAACGCTCTGGGGTCTCGTTCTGCAGGTTTATAACAACAGCCGGGATGTCGTGTTCGGCTGCGTCGTTTCGGGCCGTCCGGCGGATATCGCCGGTGTGGAAAGCATGATCGGCCTGTTTATCAATACGATTCCGGTCCGGGTTCGGAGCGAAGCGGGAGAATCTGTGGCAGATGTCTTGCGAAAAACCCAGGAGCAGGCACTTGCTTCGGGCGCGTACGATACGTTCCCGCTTTATGAAATCCAGGCGCTTAGCGAGCAAAAACGCGATCTTATCAGCCATATCATGGTATTCGAAAACTATCCGATGGAGGAACGGATCGAACAGCTTATCGGAGGAAACGGAGCTTTGGCCATTTCCAACATTCAGGCCCCGGAGCAAACGAACTACGATTTCGATATAACGGTTATTCCGGGCGAGCGGATTGTGATCCGGTTCACCTATAACGCGGATACGTTCAGCGAGGAAGACATCCGTGGGATTCACGGGCATTTCACTCGGGCGGTCGAGCAGGCTACGGCCGATCCGAACATCCCCGTCGAACAGTTGGAGCTGCTTACGCTTTCCGAAAAAGAGCAGCTGTTCGAAGCGTTCAATCCGGCCATGTCCGAGCTTCCGCAGGTGCAGACGTTCCATCGGCTGTTCGAGGAACAGGCGGTCCGGACTCCCGATGCGGCGGTCGTTGTCTACGAAGACAAGCAGCTGTCCTACCGGGAACTTAACGAACGGGCCAACCGGCTGGCCGGAACGCTGCGCGCCGGAGGCGTCAGCAGAGAGTCGATCGTCGGCATTCTGGCCGAACGTTCGGTGGAGCTGCTCGTCGGCGTCATCGCCGTATGGAAAGCGGGAGGCGCGTACGTGCCGCTAGATCCGGATTATCCGGCCGACCGCATCCGGTTTATGCTCGAAGACAGCGGAGCGACGGTGCTGCTGACGCAGACTTCTCTCAGAGAGAGCGCCGGGGCTTGGCTGGAAGCGGAAGAGACGGCGCTGCGCACGATCCTTTGCCTGGACGACGAAAAGTCGTACAGCGGGGACGGAGAGAATGCGGCTATCGGAGTCGTCTTGGAAGGCAGCGTAATCGGGGATGCTGATGAAAGCGCAGAGAGTGCCAGGGTGTTTGCCGGTCTAGGAGACAACGCTGCGTTGGGCAGCACGGCTGACAGCGGATCGGACGGCATTTCTTACGAGACGCAGCCGCACGATCTCGCCTACGTGATCTACACGTCCGGCACAACGGGACGACCGAAAGGCGTCATGATCGAGCACGGCAGCCTTGTGAACACGGCGGCCGCCTACCGCCGGGAATACCGGCTGGACCGGTTCCCGGTACGGCTGCTCCAGCTCGCGAGCTTCTCCTTTGACGTGTTCGTCGGGGATATCGCGCGAACGCTGTACAACGGCGGCACGATGGTCATCGTGCCGAAAGACGACCGGATCGACCCGACCCGGCTGCACGGCTGGATCCAAGAACAGCAGATTACCGTGTTCGAATCGACTCCGGCGCTCATCGTGCCGTTTATGGAGCACGTAGCCGAAAATGCGCTGGATATGAGCTCGATGGAACTGCTCATCACCAGCTCCGACAGCTGCAGCGTAGGCGATTACCGTGTGCTGCAGGAACGCTTCGGCTCGCAGTTCCGGATCATCAACAGCTACGGCGTCACGGAAGCGGCGATTGATTCGAGCTTCTACGACGAGCCGCTGGCGAAGCTGCCGGAGACGGGCAGCGTGCCGATCGGCAAAGCGTGGTTGAACGCGAGGTTCTACATCGTGGACGCGCACCTGAACCCGGTGCCGGTCGGCGTCCTGGGCGAGCTGTGCATCGGCGGCCCGGGCGTGGCACGGGGCTACTTGAATCGTCCGGATCTGACGGAGGAGAAATTCGTGGACAGCCCGTTCGTCACGGGTGAACGTTTGTACCGCACGGGCGACCTGGCCCGGTGGACGGCAGACGGCAACGTCGACTTTATCGGGCGGATCGACCACCAGGCGAAAATCCGGGGCTACCGGATCGAAACCGGTGAGGTCGAGTCGCAGCTGCTCCAGGCGGACGGCGTCCGCGAAGCGGTCGTCATCGTACGCGAAGACGGCAGCGGGCAGAAAGCGCTGTGCGCCTACTTCACGGCGGGCGGCGAGCTTGCCCCAAGCAGTCTGCGAAGCGCGCTGGCGCAGGAATTGCCGGGCTACATGATCCCGTCGTATTTCATCCGGCTGGAGCGGATTCCGCTGACGCCGAACGGGAAAGTCGACCGCAAGGCGCTGCCGGCGCCGGAAGCGGGCGCGGACGGAGGCGCGGAGTATATCGCGCCAAGGACGCCGCTGGAAACGAAGCTGGCCGCCATCTGGCAGGATGTGCTCGGTCTTCAGAAGGAAATCGGCATCCGCGATAACTTCTTCGACCTGGGTGGACATTCCCTACGGGCGACGACGCTTGTCGGCAAAGTGCACAAGGAACTGAACGTCGATCTGCCGTTAAGAGACGTTTTCCGTCACTCGACGGTTGAAGATATGGCAGAGGCAATCGCCAACATGGAACGGCAGGAGCATGTTTCCATTCCTGCTGTGGAGAAAAGGGAGTTCTATCCGCTTTCGTCCGCTCAGAAACGTTTGTATATTCTCAATCAGCTTGAGGGAGCGGAGCTGAGCTACAACATGCCGGGTACGCTGATACTCGAAGGTGCGCTGGACCGGAACCGGTTCGAGGAAGCATTCCGCAGTCTGATTCAGCGCCATGAAACACTGCGCACGGGCTTCGAAATGGCGAACGGGGAAGCGGTGCAGCGGGTATACCCGGATGTGGACTTTTCCGTGGAACATGTCGGGGCAAGCGAGGAAGAAGCGGCAGAAACGGTACTGGCTTTTGTCCGTCCGTTCGATCTCACGAAACCGCCTTTGATTCGGGTCGGCTTGGTCGAACTGGCGGTTGAGCGGCAACTCTTGATGTTCGATATGCATCATATCGTGTCCGACGGAGTTTCGATGGACGTGCTGGTGGAAGAGTTCGTCCGCTTATACAGCGGAGAAGAGTTGGAGCCTCTGCGCATTCAATACAAGGACTACGCCGTCTGGCAGCAGTCCGAAGGGCAGAAAGAGCAGCTAAAGCGTCAGGAAGCTTACTGGCTTAATGCCTTCCGGGGAGAACTGCCGGTGCTGGAGCTGCCGACGGATTATGCCCGGCCTGCCCTGCAGAGCTACGAAGGACGGACGCTCCAATTTTCCATGGATGCGCAGAAGAGTGAAGGCTTAAAGCGGCTGGCGGCGGAAACAGGCACAACCTTATACATGGTTCTGTTTGCGGCATATACAGTCATGCTGCATAAATATACAGCTCAGGAAGACTTGATCGTAGGCACGCCGATTGCCGGCAGGACACACGGAGATGTGCAGCCGCTCATCGGAATGTTCGTCAATACGCTGGCAATCCGCAATTACCCGGCCGCGGACAAAACGTTCCTCTCCTACCTGCAGGAGGTCAAGGAAACGACTCTGGGCGCATACGAGCATCAAAACTACCCGTTCGAGGAATTGGTGGAAAAGGTGCAGGTTGCCCGGGATCTAAGTCGCAACCCGCTTTTCGACACGATGTTCACGCTGCAAAACACGGAAAACAAAGAGCTTCAACTGCCCGGCCTCCGGCTGGTTCCTTATGCGAGCGAAGAAATCGTGTCCAAGTTTGACCTTAGTCTGGATGTGACGGAAGCCTCCGGCGGCCTGGATTACTTGTTCGAGTATGCAACCTCTTTGTATAAAAAAGAAACGATAGAACGAATGGCCAAGCATTACGAGCAGCTTTTGAATGCCATTGTGATGAGCCCGGAAGCCAAAATCGCCGATCTTGACCTGGTGACTCCTTCCGAAAAAGAGCAGCTGCTCGAAGCGTTCAATCCGGCCATGTCCGAGCTTCCGCAGGTGCAGACGTTCCACCGGCTGTTCGAGGAACAGGTATCCCGCACTCCCGATGCGGCGGCGGTTGTCTACGAAGACAACAAGCTGTCCTACCGGGAGCTCAACGAACGGGCGAACCGACTGGCCGGTACGCTGCGCGAGAGCGGCCTCGGCAGAGAGTCGATCGTCGGCATTTTGGCCGAGCGTTCGGTTGAGCTGCTCGTCGGCGTGATCGCCGTATGGAAAGCGGGAGGCGCGTACGTGCCGCTAGATCCCGATTATCCGGCCGACCGCATCCGGTTTATGCTCGAAGACAGCGGAGCGACGGTGCTGCTGACGCAGACTTCTCTCAGAGAGAGCGCCGAGGCTTGGCTGGAAGCGGAAGAGACGGCGCTGCGCACGATCCTTTGCCTGGACGACGAAAAGTCGTACAGCGGGGACGGAGAGAATGCGGCTATCGGAGTCGTCTTGGAAGGCAGCGTAATCGGGGATGCTGATGAAAGCCCAGAGAGTGCCCGGGTGTCTGCGGGTCAAGGAGACGGCGCTGCGTTGGGCAGCACGGCTGACAGCGGATCGGACGGCAGCTTGTCCGCATCAGGCACGCCGGACGGTGTCCCAGCCGAAACCCAGCCGCACGATCTCGCTTACGTGATCTACACGTCCGGCACGACGGGACGGCCGAAAGGCGTCATGATCGAACACGGCAGCCTTGTGAACACGGCGGCCGCCTACCGCCGGGAATACCGGCTGGACCGGTTCCCGGTACGGCTGCTCCAGCTTGCAAGCTTCTCCTTCGACGTGTTCGTCGGAGATATCGCGCGGACGCTGTACAACGGCGGCACGATGGTCATCGTGCCGAAAGACGACCGGATCGACCCGGCCCGCCTGCACGGCTGGATCCAAGAACAGCAGATTACCGTGTTCGAATCGACTCCGGCGCTCATCGTGCCGTTTATGGAGCACGTAGCCGGAAATGCGCTGGATATGAGCTCGATGGAACTGCTCATCACCAGCTCCGACAGCTGCAGCGTAGGCGACTACCGTGTGCTGCAGGAACGCTTCGGCTCGCAGTTCCGGATCATCAACAGCTACGGCGTCACGGAAGCGGCGATTGATTCGAGCTTCTACGACGAGCCGCTGGCGAAGCTGCCGGAGACGGGCAGCGTGCCGATCGGCAAAGCGTGGCTGAACGCAAGGTTCTACATCGTGGACGCGCACCTGAACCCGGTGCCGGTCGGCGTCCTGGGCGAGCTGTGCATCGGCGGCCCGGGGGTGGCACGGGGCTACTTGAACCGTCCGGATCTGACGGAGGAGAAGTTCGTGGACAGCCCGTTCGCCACGGGTGAACGTTTGTACCGCACGGGCGACTTGGCCCGGTGGACGGCGGACGGCAACGTCGACTTTATCGGACGGATCGACCACCAGGCCAAAATCCGGGGCTACCGGATCGAAACCGGCGAGGTCGAGTCGCAGCTTCTTCAGACGGACGGTGTCCGCGAAGCGGTCGTCATCGTACGCGAAGACGGCAGCGGGCAGAAAGCGCTGTGCGCCTACTTCACGGCGGGCGGCGAGCTTGCCGCAAGCAGTCTGCGAAGCGCGCTGGCGCAGGAATTGCCGGGCTACATGATCCCGTCGTACTTCATCCGGCTGGAGCGGATTCCGCTGACGCCGAACGGGAAAGTCGACCGCAAGGCGCTGCCGGCGCCGGAAGCGGGCGCGGACGGAGGCGCGGAGTATATCGCGCCAAGGACGCCGCTGGAAGCGAAGCTGGCCGCCATCTGGCAGGACGTGCTCTGTCTTCAGAAGGAAATCGGCATCCGCGATAACTTCTTCGACCTGGGCGGACATTCCCTGCGGGCGACGACGCTTGTCGGCAAAGTGCACAAGGAACTGAACGTCGATCTGCCGCTGCGAGATGTTTTCCGGCATTCGACGATTGAAGAAATGGCTCAAACCATAGCGGGACTGGAACACCGGGAACACACCGCCATCCCTGTACTCGAAAAACGCGCTCATTACCCGCTGTCTTCCGTTCAGAAAAGGCTATACATCCAGCATCAGATGGAAGGCGCGGAGCTGAGCTACAATATGTCGGGCCTCATGGTCCTCAAAGGGGAACTGGCCCGCGGTCGCTTTGAAGCTGCGCTTCGCGGGCTGATCGGCCGTCATGAGATTTTGCGTACGGCATTCGAGATGGTGGACGGCGAACCTGCACAGGTTATTTACCCGGAAGTGAATTTCGCCCTGGAGTACCGGCAGTCGGACGAAGAAGGAGCCCGGGAAATTGCCGCACAGTTTGTCCGCGTCTTTGATCTGGAACAACCGCCGCTGCTGCGGGTCGGTCTGATCGGGCTGGAACGGAACCGGCATATTCTGATGTTCGACATCCATCATCTTGTTTCCGACGGCGTGTCCACCGGAATTTTAATCGACGATCTTCTCCGCATGTATACGGGCGACAACCTCCGGCCGCTGCGGATTCAATATAAGGACTTCGCTTCGTGGCAGCAGTCCGAAGCGCAGAGCGAGCGTCTGAAAAAACAGGAAGCGTACTGGCTGGACGTGCTGGACGGAGAGCTGCCGCAGCTTGAACTGGCGACCGATTTCGCGAGACCGGCGGTGCGGAGCTACGAGGGAGATGTGCTGGATTTTGCCATAGACAAGCAGCAAAGCGAAGCCTTGCAGCAAATCGCGGACGATAACGGCGCAACCTTGTATATGGTTTTCCTCGCCGCCTTCACCGTTCTTCTGCATAAGTATTCCGGACAGGAAGACATCATTGTGGGCACGCCGGTCTCAGGCAGAACTCATGCGGATACGGAACCTCTGATCGGAATGTTCGTGAACACGCTGGCGATCCGAAATTACCCGTCCGGTGAGAAAATGTTCCTTGCTTACCTGGATGAAATCAAAGAAACGATGCTGGGAGCCTATGAAAACCAGGATTATCCGTTCGAGGAGCTTGTGGAAAAAGTACAGGCGGCAAGGGAGTTGAGTCGGCATCCGATATTTGACTCGGTGTTTGTGATGGAAACGAGAGAAGACCGGATCAGCCGTTTCGGAGAGTTAACCGTCGAACCTTATATCGAGGCCCAGACGGTCGCCAAATTTGATCTGACCCTGGAAGTTACGCATGAGGAAGAAGGCATGAGCGGTCATTTTGAATATGCGACTAAACTGTTTACCCGGAACATGATCGACAATTTTGCCGAAGACTTTCTGACCATCCTCTCCAAAATTTGCGAGCAGCCTCATGTCCTGCTGAAAGATCTTTCCTTAAACGGTTCTTCGGAGCAGGAAGAGGACTTGCTGGAAGCTATTGATATTGTTTTCTAAAGCTTTACCCGGCGGATGTGCGTGCGGCGCATTCCGTATGCAATCCGCCGGATCGCTTTTTTTAACGAAAAGAGAGGGGAACGATGAAGGTGGCTTTTGAAAAAGAAATCCTTTTTTGGAACGAAAAATTCTCAGGTGAAGATGATTCGCTTACCCTGCTGCCGTACAGTAAGGCTCCAAGCCACGCGGCTCCAAGCGTTCTGTCCGTTTCCGGAACTTTGTCCGGCGGAGCGGCGCAGCGGGTCATTCAAATGAGCAAGGGCGCGCCGCTGGCCGCCTATATGATTTTGCTGGCGGGAGTTCAAGTCCTGCTGTACAGATATACAGGTGATTCCGCTGTTCTTGTCGGCATGCCGGTTGTGAAGAAACCGCAGGAGACCCGGCGGCCCATTAATCATACGGTTATTCTGAAGAATAGAATCGGCGGCGAGTCCACCTTCAAATCGGTGTTGAACGAATTGAAGGTTTCTCTTCCCGAGGCTATCCGTCATCAGCAGATTCCGTTCCTCAAAATGACGGAGAAGTTGGAGCTTCAATACGCAGACGGAGTGCCGGTCGTCAACACGCTCGTTTCTCTGAATGAGCTGCACGGCACTGAGGTTGGCGGGAATGTCGTCTGCGACTGCCTGTTCCAATTCCGTCTGGAGGACGGTTCGATCCATCTTCAGATTTTGTACAACGAAAATTTGTATCACGCGGGCTTTATGACCGGGGTGGTCGATCATCTGGACCGTCTGCTGGCAGGCGGTTTAAATAACCTTGATCAGGAAGCGGCAGGGGCGGATATGCTGTCTCCGGAGGAAGAGCGCCGGCTTGTTCACGCTTTTAACGAGACGGAAACGGACTATGAGTCGGAAAAAACGATTCACGGGCTGATCGAGGAGCAGGCTGCCCGCGTTCCGGAAGCGACAGCGGTGGTTTTCGAACAGGAACGTCTCATCTACCGGGAGCTGAACGAGCGGGCGAACCGGCTGGCGCGTACGCTGCGTGCGAAGGGTGTGCAGCCGGATCAGCTTGTCGGCCTGATGGCCGGACGCTCGCTGGAAATGGTCGTCGGCATCTTAGCGGTACTGAAAGCCGGAGGCGCGTACGTGCCGATCGATCCCGAATATCCCGAGGAGCGCATCCGCTACCTGCTGGAAGATTCGGGTGCAAAGCTGCTGCTGACTCAGCGGCGGCTGCTGGACCGCGTCCCCTATGCGGGAACTGTACTGGCACTCGATGACGAGAACTCCTACAGCGCCGATGGCACCAATCTGGAGCCGGTTAACGGGCCGGACCATCTGGCCTACGTTATCTATACGTCCGGTACGACGGGCAAGCCTAAGGGCGTGATGGTGGAGCATCACGGACTCGTCAGCTTGAAGAACATGTTCCGGTACACGCTGGGCATCACCGGATCGGACAGAGTCGTCCAGTTCGCGAGCCTGTCGTTCGACGCGTCGTGCTGGGAAGTGTTCAAGGCGCTGTTTTTCGGAGCTGCTCTCTACATTCCCACGGCCGACACCATTCTTGATTATCAGCTTTTCGAGCGCTACATGGACGAGAACGGCATCACGGCCGCGATCCTGCCGCCTACGTACGCTGCCTATTTAAACCCGGATCATATGCCGGGGCTGCAAAAGCTGATTACCGGGGGCTCGGCCGTATCGGCCGAATTCGTGCAGCAATGGAAAGACAACGTGCGGTATTTCAACGCTTACGGCCCGACGGAAGCTTCGATCGTCACTGCGGTCTGGGCCGCTGAGCCGAATGATACCGGCTTGAAATCGGTCCCCATCGGCCGTCCCATTCATAATCACAAGATTTATATCGTGGACAAGCACGGACAGCCTGTGCCTGAAGGAGTAGCGGGTGAGCTGTGCATTGCAGGTGTCGGTCTGGCGAGAGGATATTTGAATCGCCCCGAGCTGACGGCGGAGAAGTTCGTCGACAACCCTTTTGCCTCCGGCGAACGGATGTACCGGACCGGGGATTCCGCCCGCTGGCTTCCTGACGGAAACATCGAATATATGGGCCGGATCGACCACCAGGTGAAAATCCGCGGCTACCGGATCGAGACCGGCGAGATTGAAGAACAGCTCCTGAAAATTCCGTCCGTACAGGAAACGATCGTCATCGCCCGCGAAGAAGAGAGCGGACTGCAATTGTGCGCTTACTTTGCGGGAGACCAATCGCTGACCGTTAGTGATCTCAGAGCAGCGCTGTCGCAAAACTTGCCGGGGTATATGATTCCGGCGCATTTCGTGCAGCTGCCGAGGATGCCGCTGACGCCGAACGGGAAAATCGACCGGAAGGCGCTGCCTGCCCCGCAAGGAAACGCGCTTGGGGGAGGCGAGTATGTTGCGCCCCGAAACGAAGTGGAGCAAGCTCTTGCCGACGTTTGGAAGGCTGTGCTGAATACCGAACGGGTCGGAGTCACGGATCACTTCTTCGAGCTCGGCGGTGATTCGATCAAGTCGATTCAGGTTTCCTCCCGGCTGCACCAGGCCGGCTACAAGCTGGAAATTCGCGACTTGTTCAAATACCCGACGATCGCGCAGCTCAGCCTGCACGTGAAGCCTGTCGCCCGGACGGTCGATCAGGGAGAAGTGACCGGAGCCGCCGGATTGACTCCCATTCAGCAATGGTTTTTCGAGCGTGAATTCGCGGATGCGCATCACTTTAACCAATCCGTTCTGCTGCACCGCAAAGACGGTTTCGACGAGACGGCTCTCCGCAAGGTGCTGCAGAAGTTAACGGAGCATCACGATGCGCTGCGGATGGCTTTCCGCAAAACGGAGCACGGCTATACGGCCTGGAACCGCGGAATCGGGAAAGGTGAGATGTACAGCCTGGAAGTCTCCGATTTCAGGGAGGCTGTTAATCCGGGAGCAGCGGTAGAAGCGAAGGCGAACGAAATTCAGAGCGGGATCGGGTTGGAAGACGGGCCGCTTGTAAAAGCGGGCCTGTTCCGCTGCGCGGACGGCGATCATCTGCTTATCGCGGTTCATCATGCCGTCGTCGACGGTGTATCGTGGCGGATCTTGATGGAAGATATCGCGCTCGGGTACGAGCAGGCCGGCAAAGGGGAAAACATCCGTTTTCCCGCGAAAACCGATTCCTACCTTGCCTGGTCCAATCAGCTCGCGGCCTATGCGCAAAGCCCGGACATAGAGAAGGAGCGGGCCCACTGGCAGGGCGTGGAACGTACACCCGTGCCTCCTTTGCCGAAGGATACGGATGCGGAGGATTCCCTGCAGCGGGACAGCGAATCACTTTTTGCCGTCTTGACTCGCGACGAAACGGAGCTGTTGTTGAAACGGGTACACCGGGCCTATAACACGGAAATGAACGATATCCTGATTGCGGCTCTGGGAACAGCCGTGCAGAAATGGAGCGGACATGACCGGGTCCTTTTAAATCTGGAAGGTCACGGACGTGAATTTATCGGAACGGATATCGACATTACGCGTACGATAGGCTGGTTTACGAGCAAGTTTCCCGTTGTGTTGGAGCCGGAGAGCGGCAAAGACTTGTCGCATCAAATCAAAGCGGTGAAAGAAAGTCTTCGCCGGATTCCGAACAAAGGGATCGGATACGGGGTATGCCGGTACCTTTCGGAGAAAACGGACGGCTTGATATGGGGGGCCGAACCGGAAATTAACTTTAACTATTTGGGCCAGTTCGACGACGATCTGCAAAATAACGAGATGGGCCTATCGCCGTATCCGGGCGGCAGCCCGGCAAGCGACCGGCAGGCGCGCAGCTTCGTGCTGGACATTAACGGCATGGTCCTGGACGGTTCGCTGTCGCTTGACCTGAGCTACAGCCGGAAGCAGTTTCACAGGGCGACGATAGAGAAACTGGTTTCGCTGCTGGAGCAGAGCCTCCGGGAAATTATTACCCACTGCGCGGCTAAGGAACGGACGGAGCTGACGCCAAGCGACGTGCAGTTCAAGGGATTGAGCGTTACTGACATGGAACGGATTGCCGAAGACACGGCACCTATCGGCGAGATCGAGAATATCTACACACTCACGCCGATGCAGAAGGGGATGTGGTTCCACAGCGCGATGGACCCGCAGACGGGCGCCTACTTCGAACAAGCGCGTTTTACGCTGCTGGGTGAGCTGGATGTCGATGTTTTCTCCAAAAGCTGGGCCGAATTGGCCGCGCGGCATGTCGTGCTGCGGACTAATTTTTACAGCGGCGCGGGCGCAGAACCTGAACCTCTGCAAATCGTGTACCGGGACAATCCGGTCGGCTTCGAATATGAAGATCTGCTGCATCTGGATTTTGCAGAACGCACAGCCTATACCGATAAGAAAGCGGAGGAAGACAGGCTGCGGGGCTTTGATCTGGAGCGGGATGCGCTTGTGCGCGTCACGGTACTAAGAACGGATGAACAGCGCTATCACGTGCTGCTCAGCTTCCAGCATATTCTGATGGACGGCTGGTGCTTGCCGCAGCTTACGCAGGAATTGTTCGAAACGTACTCAGCTTACATCCGGAATGTGAAGCCGGAGCGGATTGCGTCAGCGGACTACAACCAGTACATCGAGTGGCTGGAGAAACAGGATGAAGAGAGTGCTTCCCGCTACTGGTCCGGCTATCTGGAAGGGTATGACGGACAGACGGAGCTTCCCAAAAAGACCGATGCGAAAAGTGGACCGTTTCTTCCGGAACATGTCGTTTGCGAGCTGGGCAAAAGCTTGAGCGAACGGATGGAGCGTGCGGCCAAGCAGCAACATGTCACGTTAAACACCTTGCTGCAATCGGCATGGGGCGTCGTTTTGCAAAAGATTAACGGGACGGGCGATGCGGTGTTCGGCAGCGTCGTCTCGGGAAGACCGGCTGAGATTCCGGGAATCGAAGAGATGATCGGACTTTTCATCAACACGGTACCGGTGCGGGTAACGAGCGAGCCGGACACGTCTTTTGCCGACATCATGGTCAAGGTGCAGGAGCAGGCGCTGGAATCCGGCCGCTACGATTATTATCCGCTGTACGAGATCCAGGCGCGAAGCTCCCAGAAGCAGGATCTTATCCACCACATTATCGCGTTCGAAAACTATCCGATGGACGAGCAGATGCAGCAGGCGGGCGGCAGCCAAACCGGCGGTCTGGCTATCACGGATGTCGAGATGGCGGAACAGACGAATTACGACTTTAATATGACGGTCGTGCCGGGAGAAGCCATTGAAATACGTTTCGATTACAACGCCGGTGTGTTTGCGAAAGCGGACGTTGAGCGTTTGAGTGGACAGCTCATGTACGTACTGGAACAAGTCGTGAACGATCCCCGGGTCAAAGTGGGCGACTTAGAGCTTGCAACAGCGGCTGAAAAAGCGCAAATTATTGAAACGTTCAACGACACAACGACGGATTTCCCGCGGGACAAAACCCTTCATCAGCTGTTTGAGGAACAGGCGGAACGGATACCGGATGCAGTGGCGGTCGTATTTGAGCAAAAGGAACTTACGTACCGCGAGCTGAATGAACGGGCGAATCGCCTGGCACGTACGCTCCGGGGCGAAGAAGTCGGCCGGGACTGTCTCGTAGGCATTGTTGTCGATCGTTCCATCGAGATGATCGTCGGCATTATGGCCGTGCTGAAAGCCGGCGGCGCTTATGTGCCGATCGATCCGGAATACCCGGAAGAACGTATCCGGTACCTCATCGAAGACTCGGGCGCCCGGGTTATGCTGACGCAGCGTCATTTGCAGGAACGGATTCCCGTCCAAAGCGTCGTGATCGTACTGGATGATGAAGGGTCTTACCAACCTGACGGGTCGGAATTGGAACGAATCAACGAATCGGCCGATTTGGCCTGTGTGATCTATACCTCGGGGACGACCGGGAAGCCGAAAGGAAACCTGGTGTCCCACCGAAACATTATCCGGATCGCACGGAATACGAACTATGTCGAGATTACGGAGCAGGACCGGGTTCTCCAGTTGTCCAGTTATTCTTTTGACGGGTCGATTTCCGACATTTTCGGCGCTTTGGTCAACGGGGCGGGCCTCGTTCTCATTCCGAGAGAGATCATGCTGGAAATCGGGCAGCTGGCCGAGTTGATCGAAAGGCAGCGGGTTACGGTATCGCTCATTACGACCGCTTTTTTCAACGTGCTCGTGGATGTAAATGTGGATTGCTTGAGGCATATGCGGGCCATTCTGTTCGGCGGAGAGCGTGTTTCGGTCGGTCATGTCCGTAAAGCGGTCGCTCATCTGGGTCCGGGCAAAATCATTCATCTGTACGGTCCTTCGGAGAGCACGGTGTACGCTACGTATTATGTGGTGAACGAAGTGGCCGAGGACGCCGTAAATGTTCCGATCGGTCGTCCGATCAGCAATACGACGGCCTATATCGTGGATGCCCGCAACAATCTGCAGCCGATCGGTGTAGCCGGGGAGCTGTGCGTGGCCGGCGAGGGCTTGGTCCGGGGCTACCTGAACCGGCCTGAATTGACGGCGGAGAAATTCGTGGACAATCCTTTCGTTCCCGGAGAACGCATGTACCGGACAGGGGACGTGGCGAGATGGCTGCCGGACGGAACGATCGAATATGTGGGCCGGATGGACGATCAAGTGAAAATCCGCGGCTTCCGGATCGAGCTTGGCGAAATAGAGGCGCAGCTGCTGAAGGTGGAATCCATCCGGAAAGCGACTGTGATCGCCCGTGAAACCGCCAGCGGAGATAAACAGCTGTGCGCCTATTTCACGGCGGACGGCGAGCTTCAGGCAAGCCGGTTAAGAAGCGCCTTATCCCGCGAGCTGCCGGGGTATATGATTCCTTCGTACTTTGTTCAGATGGAAGAGATGCCGCTCACGACTAACGGCAAGGTGGACCGCAGAGCGCTCCCGGCGCCCGAGCTCAGCTTGCAGGAGGGGACGGAGCATACGGCGCCGCGGACTCCGCTGGAAGCGGACCTGGCCGCCATCTGGCAGGGCGTACTGGGACTTGAGAAGGTTGGCGTGAAGGAAAATTTCTTCGAACTCGGAGGACATTCCCTGCGGGCAACAACGCTTGTCAGCCGGATACGCAAAGAGCTTCACGTAGATTTCCCGCTGAAGGATGTCTTTGTTTATTCGACGGTAGAAGAGATGGCTCAAGCGATTGCAAACCTGACGCGGCTTTC
This sequence comes from Paenibacillus sp. JNUCC 35, assembly GCF_058269095.1. Lineage (NCBI taxonomy): Bacteria > Bacillati > Bacillota > Bacilli > Caryophanales > Paenibacillaceae > Paenibacillus > Paenibacillus sp. JNUCC 35. The sequence continues at coordinate 2,780,853 of NZ_CM177771.1, forward strand.
GTTCTCTTCGATCCCCAAGGCAGAGGAAAGCGAGTATTACCCGCTATCTTCCGCGCAAAAAAGGCTGTTCATCCTTCAACAGCTTGAAGGGGCGGACCAAAGTTACAACATGCCGGGAGCTTTGCTGCTGGAAGGAGCGCTGGACCGGCATCGATTCGAAGAAGCGTTCCGCGGCCTGATCGCCCGACATGAGACGCTTCGCACCGGTTTTGGGATCATAAACGGGGAAGCGGTGCAGCGGATACACAGCGACGCGGGCTTTTCGGTGGAGCATATCCGGGCAAGCGAAGAAGAGGCGGGCGAAGCCGTGCAGAAGTTCATCCGACCGTTCGACTTGGCGGCGCCGCCTTTGCTCCGGGTTGGCTTGATCGAGCTGGCGGCGGACCGGCATATTCTGATGTTCGATATGCATCATATCGTGTCCGACGGCGTTTCGATGGATGTGCTGGTGGAGGAGTTTGTCCGGCTGTACAGCGGCGAAGAACTGGAACCTCTGCACATTCAATACAAGGACTACGCGGTATGGCAGCAATCGGAGACGCAGAAAGAACAGTTGAAGCGGCAGGAAGCTTACTGGCTCGATGTTTTCCGGGGAGAGCTGCCCGTACTGGAGCTGCCGACGGATTTTGCCCGTCCGGCCGTACAGAGCTACGAAGGACAGACACTTGAATTTTTTGTCGACGCGCAAAAGAGCGAAGCTTTGAAACGTCTTGCGGCAGAAAGCGGCTCGACGCTTTATATGGTGCTGCTTGCGGCGTATACGGTGCTTTTGCATAAATATACGGCTCAGGAAGATCTGGTCGTAGGGACTTCGATTGCCGGAAGAACCCACGGGGACGTGCAGCCTCTGATCGGAATGTTCGTCAATACGCTGGCAATCCGCAATTACCCGGCCGCCGCCAAAACGTTCTTGTCCTACTTGCAGGAGGTCAAAGAAACGACTCTGGGCGCATACGAGCATCAGAACTACCCGTTCGAGGAGCTGGTCGAAAAGGTACAGACGGCCCGCGACTTGAGCCGCAATCCGATTTTCGATACGATGTTCTCTCTGCAGAACCTGGAGAATAAGGAATTTGAGCTGGATGGTCTTAAGCTCACTTCCTATCCGAGCGAGTACGGCATGGCGAAGTTCGACCTCAGCTTAGATGTCGTGGAAGAAAGCGGCGGTCTCGAATGCAGCTTGGAGTATGCGACTTCCTTGTATAAAAAAGAAACGGTAGAACGGATGGCGAAGCATTACGAGCAGCTGCTCGGGGCCATCGTGGAAAAGCCGGATGCGAAAATTGCCGAGCTGGAACTGCTTACGCCTTCCGAAAAAGAGCAGCTGTTTGAGGTGTTCAATCCGGCCATGTCCGAGCTTCCGCAGGTGCAGACGTTCCACCGGCTGTTCGAGGAACAGGCGGAGAGCACTCCTGATGCGGCGGCGGTTGTTTACGAAGACAAGCAGTTGTCCTACCGGGAGCTTAACGAACAGGCCAACCGGCTGGCTGGAACGCTTCGCACTGGCGGCGTAGGCAGAGAGTCCATCGTCGGCATTTTGGCCGAGCGTTCGGTGGAGCTGCTCGTCGGCGTCATCGCCGTATGGAAAGCAGGAGGCGCGTACGTGCCGCTAGATCCGGATTATCCGGCCGACCGCATCCGGTTTATGCTCGAAGACAGCGGAGCGACGGTGCTGCTGACGCAGACTTCTCTCAGAGCGCGGGCAGAGGCTTGGCTGGAAGCGGAAGAGACGGCGCTGCGCGCGATCTTTTGCCTGGACGACGAACAGTCGTACAGCCGGGACGGAGAGAATGCGGCTATCGGAAGCAAGGCTGACGGTAGCGTAATTGGGGCTGCTGATGAAAGCGCAGAGAGTGCCCGGGTATCTGCGGGTCAAGGAGACAACGCTGCGTTTGGCAACACGGCTGACAGCGGATCGGACGGCATTCCTTACGAGACGCAGCCGCACGATCTCGCCTACGTGATTTACACGTCCGGCACGACGGGACGACCGAAAGGCGTCATGATCGAGCACGGTAGCCTTGTGAATACGGCCGCCGCCTACCGCCGGGAATACCGGCTGGACCGATTCCCGGTACGGCTGCTCCAGCTGGCGAGCTTCTCCTTCGACGTGTTCGTCGGAGATATCGCGCGGACGCTGTACAACGGCGGCACCATGGTCATCGTGCCGAAAGACGACCGGATCGACCCGGCCCGCCTGCACGGCTGGATCCAAGAACAGCAGATTACCGTGTTCGAATCGACTCCGGCGCTCATCGTGCCGTTTATGGAGCACGTAGCCGAAAATGCGCTGGATATGAGCTCGATGGAACTGCTCATCACCAGCTCCGACAGCTGCAGCGTAGGCGATTATCGTGTGCTGAAGGAACGCTTCGGCTCGCAATTCCGGATCATCAACAGCTACGGCGTTACGGAAGCGGCGATTGATTCGAGCTTCTACGACGAGCCGCTGGCGAAGCTGCCGGAGACGGGCAGCGTGCCGATCGGCAAAGCGTGGCTGAACGCGAGGTTCTACATCGTGGACGCGCACCTGAACCCGGTGCCGGTCGGCGTCCTGGGCGAGCTGTGCATCGGCGGCCCGGGCGTGGCACGGGGCTACTTGAACCGTCCGGATCTGACGGAGGAAAAATTCGTGGACAGCCCGTTCGTCGCGGGTGAACGTCTGTACCGCACGGGCGACTTGGCCCGTTGGACAGCAGACGGCAGCGTCGACTTTATCGGGCGGATCGACCACCAGGCCAAAATCCGGGGCTACCGGATCGAAACCGGCGAGGTCGAGTCGCAGCTGCTCCAGGCGGACGGCGTCCGCGAAGCGGTCGTCATCGTACGCGAAGACGGCAGCGGGCAGAAAGCGCTGTGCGCCTACTTCACGGCGGGCGGCGAGCTTGCCGCAAGCAGTCTGCGAAGCGCGCTGGCGCAGGAATTGCCGGGCTACATGATCCCGTCGTATTTCATCCGGCTGGAGCGGATTCCGCTGACGCCGAACGGGAAAGTCGACCGCAAGGCGCTGCCGGCGCCGGAAGCGGGCGCGGACGGAGGCGCGGAATATATCGCGCCAAGGACGCCGCTGGAAGAGAAGCTGGCCGCCATCTGGCAGGATGTGCTCGGTCTTCAGAAGGAAATCGGCATCCGCGATAACTTCTTCGACCTGGGCGGACATTCCCTGCGGGCGACGACGCTTGTCGGCAAAGTGCACAAGGAGCTGAACGTCGATCTGCCGTTAAGAGATGTTTTCCGTCATTCAACGGTTGAAGAAATGGCAGAGGCAATCGCGCGGATGGAACGGCAGGAGCATGTCTCCATTCCTCTTGCCGAAGAACGGGACCATTATCCGCAATCATCGGCGCAGAAGCGGCTGTACATTCTCAACCAGCTTGAGGGAGCGGAGCTGAGCTATAACATGCCGGGAGCGCTGCTGCTCGAAGGGGCATTGGATCAAAACCGGTTCGAGGAAGCATTCCGCAGACTGATTGAGCGGCACGAGACGCTGCGCACGGGCTTCGAAATGGTGAACGGGGAAGCAGTGCAGCGGGTATATGCGGCCGTGGACTTCTTCGTGGAACATTTTTCGGCGGCCGAGGAAGAAGCGACTGAAACGGTGCGGGATTTTGTCCGACCGTTCGATTTGGCCAAACCTCCTTTGCTGCGCGTAGGCTTGGTGGAGATGGCGGCAGAGCGGCACGTTTTACTGTTTGATATGCATCATATCGTTTCCGATGGTGTTTCGATGGACGTGCTGGTGGAAGAGTTCGTCCGCTTATACAGCGGAGAAGCGTTGGAGCCGCTGCGCATTCAGTACAAGGACTACGCCGTCTGGCAGCAGTCCGAAACGCAGAAAGAGCAGCTAAAACGCCAGGAAGCTTACTGGCTTGACGTTTTCCAAGGAGAGCTGCCGGTGCTGGAACTGCCGACGGATTATGCCCGTCCCGCCGTCCAGGGCTATGAAGGGCGGACGCTCGAATATTTCCTGGATGCCCAGAAAAGCGATGCTCTGAAGCAGCTTGCGGCGGAAACCGGAACCACGCTCTACATGGTTCTGTTTGCGGCCTATACGGTCATGCTGCATAAATATACCGGCCAGGAAGACCTTGTTGTCGGCACACCGATTGCGGGCCGGAACCACGGTGATGTGGAGCCGCTGATCGGAATGTTCATTAATACGCTGGCGATCCGCAGCTATCCGGCCGCGGAGAAAACGTTCCTCTCCTACTTGCAGGAGATCAAGGAAACGACTCTCGGCGCGTACGAGCACCAGAACTATCCGTTCGAGGAGCTGGTGGAAAAGGTTCAGGTTACCCGGGATTTAAGCCGCAATCCGATTTTCGATACCATGTTCACGCTGCAAAATACGGATAACAAAGACTTTGAACTTGAAGGTCTCCGGCTGACCTCGTATCCGAGCGACAGCACAATGGCTAAATTCGATTTGAGCCTGGATGTGATGGAAGAATACGGCGGTTTGGATTATAGCTTTGAATATTCGACTGCTTTATACAGGAAAGAAACGGTGGAGCGGATGGCGGAGCATTTCGAGCAGCTGCTCGGTGCCATCGCCGAGAAGCCGGAGGCAAAAATCGCCGAACTGGAACTGCTTACGCTTTCCGAAAAAGAGCAGCTGTTCGAAGCGTTCAATCCGGCCATGTCCGAGCTTCCGCAGGTGCAGACGTTCCACCGGCTGTTCGAGGGGCAGGCGGAGCGCACTCCCGATGCGACGGCGGTTGTCTACGAAGACAACAAGCTGTCCTACTGGGAGCTTAACGAACGGGCCAACCGGCTGGCTGGTGCACTTCGCACCGGCGGCGTCGGCAGAGAGTCCATCGTCGGCATTCTGGCCGAGCGTTCGGTGGAGCTGCTCGTCGGCGTCATCGCCGTATGGAAAGCGGGAGGCGCGTACGTGCCGCTTGACCCGGATTATCCGGCCGATCGCATCCGGTTTATGCTCGAAGACAGCGGGGCAACCGTTCTGCTGACGCAGACTTCTCTCAGAGAGAGCGCGGAGGCTTGGCTGGAAGTGGAAGAGACGGCGCTGCGCGCGATCCTTTGCCTGGACGACGAACAGTCGTACAGCGGGGACGGAGAGAATGCGGCTATCGGAGTCGTCTTGGAAGGCAGCGTAATTGGGGCTGCTGATGCAAGCGCAGAGAGTGCCCGGGTGTCTGCGGGTCAAGGAGACGGCGCTGCGTTTGGCGGCACGGCAAACAGCGGATCGGACGGCAGCTTGTCCGCATCAGGCACGCCGGACGGTGTCCCAGCCGAAACCCAGCCGCACGATCTCGCCTACGTGATCTACACGTCCGGCACGACGGGACGGCCCAAAGGCGTCATGATCGAGCACCGCAGCCTTGCGAATACGGCGGCCGCCTACCGCCGGGAATACCGGCTGGACCGATTCCCGGTACGGCTGCTCCAGCTCGCAAGCTTCTCCTTCGACGTGTTCGTCGGAGATATCGCACGGACGCTGTACAACGGCGGCACCATGGTCATCGTGCCGAAGGACGACCGGATCGACCCGGCCCGGCTGCACGGCTGGATCCAAGAACAGCAGATTACCGTGTTCGAATCGACTCCGGCGCTCATCGTGCCGTTTATGGAGCACGTAGCCGAAAATGCGCTTGATATGAGCTCGATGGAACTGCTCATCACCAGCTCCGACAGCTGCAGCGTAGGCGACTACCGTGTGCTGCAGGAACGCTTCGGCTCGCAGTTCCGGATCATCAACAGCTACGGCGTCACGGAAGCGGCGATTGATTCGAGCTTCTACGACGAGCCGCTGGCGAAGCTGCCGGAGACGGGCAGCGTGCCGATCGGAAAAGCGTGGCTGAACGCAAGGTTCTACATCGTGGACGCGCACCTGAACCCGGTGCCGGTCGGCGTCTTGGGCGAGCTGTGCATCGGCGGCCCGGGCGTGGCACGGGGCTACTTGAACCGTCCGGATCTGACGGAGGAGAAGTTCGTGGACAGCCCGTTCGTCACGGGCGAGCGTTTGTACCGCACGGGCGACTTGGCCCGTTGGACAGCAGACGGCAGCGTCGACTTTATCGGGCGGATCGACCACCAGGCGAAAATCCGGGGCTACCGGATCGAAACCGGCGAGGTCGAGTCGCAGCTGCTCCAGACGGACGGCGTCCGCGAAGCAGTTGTCATCGTACGCGAAGACGGCAGCGGGCAGAAAGCGCTGTGCGCCTACTTCACGGCGGGCGTCGAGCTTGCCGCAAGCAGTCTGCGAAGCGCGCTGGCGCAGGAATTGCCGGGCTACATGATCCCGTCGTATTTCATCCGTCTGGAGCGGATTCCGCTGACGCCGAACGGGAAAGTCGACCGCAAGGCGCTGCCGGCGCCGGAAGCGGGCGCGGACGGAGGCGCGGAATATATCGCGCCAAGAACGCCGCTGGAAGCGAAGCTGGCCGCCATCTGGCAGGACGTGCTCGGTCTTCAGAAGGAAATCGGCATCCGCGATAACTTCTTCGACCTGGGCGGACATTCCCTGCGGGCAACGACGCTTGTCGGCAAAGTGCACAAGGATCTGAACGTCGATCTGCCGTTAAGAGACGTTTTCCGTCATTCGACGGTTGAAGAAATGGCGCAGACAATCGCCAACATGGAACGGCAGGAGCATGTCTCCATTCCTCTTGCCGGAGAGCGGGAACATTATCCACTCTCGTCGGCGCAAAAACGGCTCTTTATCCAGCACACGCTGGAAGGGGCGGATGAGCTTTACAACATGCCGGAAATGCTGCAGCTGGAAGGGCCGGTGGATATCGGCCGGATAGAGGAAGCTTTCCGGACATTGATCGCAAGGCATGAGACGCTTCGTACCGGATTTGAAATGGTTCACGGAGAACCGGTTCAACGGGTACACGCTCAAGTGGAATTTGCAGTCGAAACGAGCAAATCCGCAAAAGAAGACGCGGAACAGATCGTCCGCCGTTTCGTCCGAGCGTTCGACTTGAAGACACCGCCTCTGCTTCGCGCAGGCCTGATCGAACTGGGTCCGGAGCTGCACATTCTGATGTTCGATATGCACCATATTGTCTCCGACGGTGTTTCCATGTCGATATTGGTGGACGAATTTTCCCGGCTATATGGGGGAGAAGAGCTTCCTCCGCTGCGAATTCAATACAAGGATTACGCGGCATGGCAGCAGAGCGAAACGTACAAAGAACGCACACGGCAGCAGGAGTCGTACTGGCTGGAAGCGTTGGCCGGCGATCTGCCCGACGTGGAGCTGCCGGCCGATTATGAGCGGCCGCCGGTACGTAGTTATGAGGGCGCTCATCTGGAATTTGAAGTCGGCGCGGATCTCACAGCTGAGCTGGGTGATCTGGCAGTCCGATCGGGAAGCACCCTGTTTATGATCCTTTTATCCGCCTACAACGTGCTGCTGTCCAAATACAGCGGACAAGAAGATGTTATTGTCGGAACGCCCGTTGCAGGCAGAACGGATGCCGATCTGGAGCCGGTTATCGGCATGTTCGTCAACACGCTGGCGATCCGCAACCGGCCTGCCGGCGACAAAACCTTCCTTTCCTTCCTGGAGGAAGTGAAGGAATCGGCGCTGGGAGCTTTCGAGCATCAGGACTATCCGTTCGAAGAGCTCGTGGAGCGCTTGAATGTGAAGCGGGAACCAGGCCGCAATCCGCTGTTCGATACGGTGTTCGATATGCAGAATATCGAGGAACACGAGGCTTCGCTCGGAACTCTTCGTCTCAAGCCTTATGAGCTGGACGATCTGGAAGAAGCGAAATTCGACCTCACCTTGTTCATGTCGGAAGACAACGGCGCGCTCAGCGGAGGGTTCTTTTACGGGACGAAATTGTTCAAAGAGGCGAGAATCCGGACAATGGTCCAGGATTACTTGCATATCTTGTCCCAGATTTGCGAAAATCCCGAAAGCCGGTTAAGCGAGATCCAATGCCTCAAGCTTTCGAGCGGCACGAAGAGTTCGGTAGAAGCGATTGAATTCGCTTTTTAGACAAAGCCCTGCCAGGTACTAGTTGTTCATGCCTGAAGAGTGTGTGCCCAAAAACGAGGGCATGCACTCCGGGTATGAGCCGATATCATTTTAGGGGAGGTACGCATGAAATCGTTGTTTGAAAAGGAAGAAATGTATTGGAAAGAAAAGTTCAATGCCGATGACAGCTTGACCTTTCTTCCTTACAATCTATCCCCCAAAGCCTTAGCCCGCCCGATTTCAGAAGGGAGTCCGGACGTGGTCAGCCTCAGGCTGCCGCCCGCGCTGTCCGAAAGAATTCTCCGACTTGCCAACGGTTCGGATTTGGCAGTTTTTATGATCGTGCTGGCGGGAGTAAACTGCCTGCTCCACACTTACGCTAAACGGGACAACGTGCTCGTCGGGATTCCGGCGGAAACAGACCTCGGAAACGAACCGGCGATCCACGATTTTCTCCTGATTAAAACGTACATAAACCGTCAAAGCACGTTCAAATCCCTGCTTGGTCAAGTTAAGCTGGCGATCGGCGAAGCGCTGGAAAATCAGCATCTTCCGTTCCGGAAAATGACGGGTTCCCTGAATATCGAAACTACTCCCGAAGGGACCCCTATTCTGAATACGATTGTTACCTACAAAAACATCCATAAAGCGAATATTCAAGCAAAAGCCGCTGCGGATACCGTTTTTCAATTCGATTCGAATGAAAACTCTATAGGGATGAACGTGAGTTTTAACAGCGGGCGCTATACCTGCGATTTTATTGAAAAAGCCGCCGGGCATCTCGTGCAGCTTTTGTCCGTCCTGTTAGTTCAGCCGGATCTTGAACTCGGTGGCGCGGATATGCTCTCGCCTTACGAAAAGCAGCAGCTGCTTGTTGATTTTAATAACACGGAAACGCACTATGAACGGGAGCAGACGATTCATGGGCTGATCGAGGAGCAGGCTGCCCGCGTTCCGGATGCGACAGCGGTGGTTTTCGAACAGGAACGCCTTACTTACCGGGAGCTGAACGAGCGGGCGAACCGGTTGGCGCGTACGCTGCGTGCGGCCGGTGTGAAGCCGGATCAGCTTGTCGGCTTGATGGCCGGACGCTCGCTGGAAATGGTGGTCGGCATTTTGGCGGTTTTGAAAGCCGGCGGCGCATATGTGCCGATCGATCCCGAGTATCCCGAGGAGCGCATCCGCTATCTGCTGGAAGATTCGGGTGCGAAGCTGCTGCTGACTCAGCGGCGGCTGCTGGACAAGGTCCCGTATGCGGGAACTGTACTGGCGCTCGACGACGAGAGCTCTTACAGTGCCGACGGCACCAATCTGGAGCCGATTAACGGGCCAGACCATCTGGCCTACGTTATCTATACGTCCGGCACTACGGGGAAACCGAAGGGCGTGATGCTGGAACACCACGGACTGGTCAGCTTGAAGCACATGTTCGGGGATACGCTCGGCATCACTGAAACGGACAGAGTCGTCCAGTTCGCGAGCCTGTCGTTCGACGCGTCGTGCTGGGAAGTGTTCAAGGCGCTGTTTTTCGGGGCCGCTCTCTACATTCCCACAGCCGAGACCATTCTGGACAACCGGTCGTTCGAGCGTTTCATGCACGAAAACGGAATTACGGCCGCCATCCTGCCACCGACGTATGCGGCCTATTTAAACCCGGATCATATGCCGGGGCTGCAAAAGCTGATTACCGGGGGCTCGGCCGTATCTGCCGAATTCGTGCAGCAATGGAAAGACAAAGTGCGGTATTTCAACGCCTACGGTCCGACGGAAGCTTCGATCGTTACCTCGGTTTGGACTGCCCGCACCGACGATATCGGACTAAAATCGGTCCCGATCGGCCGGCCGATTCAGAATCACCGGATTTACATTCTGGACGACCGTCTGCAGCTTGTGCCGGCGGGAGTAGAAGGAGAGCTGTGCATCGCGGGCGCTGGCTTGGCGAGAGGGTATTTGAACCGTCCCGAACTGACGGCCGAGAAGTTCGTGGACAATCCTTTTTCGCCGGGCGAGCGGATGTACCGGACCGGAGACCTGGCTAGGTGGCTGCCGGACGGGAACATCGAATACAGGGGCCGGATCGACCATCAGGTGAAAGTCCGAGGTTACCGGATCGAGACCGGCGAAATCGAGGAGCAGCTTCTGAAAGTACCGTCCGTACAAGAAGCGATCGTCATCGCCCGGGAGGAGGCGGACGGTCAGCAGTTGTGCGCTTACTTCGTGGCGCAATCGAAGCTGACGGCCTCCGGGCTGAAGGAAGCGCTGGCTAAAGAGCTGCCGGGGTACATGATCCCGGCGCACTTCGTGCAGCTGGTCCGGATGCCGCTGACGCCGAACGGCAAAATCGACCGGAAGGCGCTGCCCGCACCGGAAGAGAGCGTGGAGCAATCAGCGGAATATATCGCGCCCCGCACGCTGATGGAAGTGAAGATAGCCCAAATCTGGAAAGACGTGCTCGGTCTCCGGAGGGTCGGCGTGAAAGACAATTTCTTCGATCTGGGAGGGAGCTCTCTGAGCCTCATGCGTTTGATTCAGGCGGTCTATGACGAAACCGGAATCGAAGTGCCGCTGAACCAGCAGTTCAAGAATCTCACCGTGGAAGCGATGGCGTTCGGGAGCGGAGAAACGGGCTTGGAGAAGGGCCAATCGTTTATCAAGCTCAATAAAAACGGAGCCTTGAATGTATTTTGCTTTCCGCCGGGAAGCGGATTCGGCATCGGGTACCGGGAACTTGCGAACCTATTGAACGACCGTTTCGTCTTGTACGGGACCGATTTCATTGAAGATTCGGAAAGCTATGAAGCGATGCTGGACGACTATGTCGACGAAATCGTGCGCATTCAGGAGGAAGCTCCTTACGTGCTGCTCGGCTACTGTTTCGGCGGGAATTTGATGTTCGAAGTCGCTCAAAGAATGGAGAAGAGAGGCTATCGCGTCTCGGACTTGATCATGGTGGATTCCTGGATTAAGGAGACTTTGACGCCCGCAGAGACGACTGAAAGCGAATGGCAGGAAATACTGGAGGATTTGTCGGATACGGAAAAAGAAATGATGGCGAACCCCCTCATCCGCGAACGGGTCAGCATCAAGGTGCGCGCAACTTTGATGTATGAAGCGCAGCTCATAAACAGGGGAGCGGTCGAAGGGAGTATCCATGAGCTGATCGCCGAAGACAGCGATGCTTTCCGTCTGGAGCACGGTCTGCCGTCATGGCGCGGAGCGGCTCAAGGTACCTACACGGAGTACAAGCTTGCGGGCGCGCACGAGAAGCTGCTTGAGCTGGAATGCCTGGACGGGACGGCCAAAGTCATCCTCCGGATTCTGGAGGAAATCGCTCGGCGAAACGGAGCATCATCGAAGGTGCTGCATGGAAGCTGACGGCCGGTCCATCGCCGGGAAGGGGGACCCAATGGCGGCACAAAAAAGCAAACGCGTATACGCTGCATGGAAAGCATTCCGCTGGTTATTAACGTTTATAAACCGTCACAGAGGCTGGATGATCGCAGGTACCGTATCGGCGATTGCGGCAGCCATCATCGAAGTGTGGACGGGCAGTTTGATCGAACAGCTGACATCTCAGGCCGAGAACGGAGCGGGGCCGGTTGTCATCGAAATCGTGTGTACCGTTTTTTTCGTCATTCTGATCGGAGTGCCCGCGAAATACTTGATGATCTACGGGGTTGAGAAGAGCAGCGCGTTGGCTGTGAGAGATATCCGCAACCATGTGATGAACCATATCGGCAAATTGCCTATTCATTATGTGGAAAAACAGCATTCCGGCGATATTCTATCCCGGATCAGCAGCGATCTTCAGCTTATTCATCAATTTATGAGCCGGGATTTGGCCCAGTGGTTTTATCATCCGCTGCTGTTCGTGGGCTGTTTCACTTATCTAATCTGGATTCAATGGGAGCTGATGATGTACAGTCTGCTGCTTTTTCCCGTCTCGCTGCTTGTGTCGCACTGGATCGGCAAGCAGCTTCAGCAGCTGACGGAAGAGGCTCAGGCAAACATGGGACGGATGAATATGAACCTGCAGGATACGCTTGGCGGTATGCCGGTGGTGAAGAGTTACTTGCTGTCGGGGCTGCTGTTCCGCTCCTATCAGTCACTTCTGCTTCTGACGGCTCAGAAAAAACTGGCCGTGAAAAAAAGGGAATCGTGGGTCAACCCCCTCCTGTCCACGCTGATGCTCAGCCCGATCATTTTTGCCGTAAGCTACGGAAGTTATCTGATTTCCAAAGGGGAGCTCGGCACCGGAGAATTGATCGCGTTTCTTTATTTGCTGAATCTGTGTTTGGAGCCGCTGGATCATATTCCTGAGCTTATCACGCGTACGTTCGAGATGTCCGGCGCTTTAAAGCGGGTTTCCGATATTTTGGAACAGCCTGCGGAAAATCAGGAGGGGCACGCGATTACAAAAACCGCCTCCCCGCCGGTCGAGTTCCGGAACGTCTCATTTTCTTATGAAACCGGATCTCCCATTCTTCAGAACTTGAGTTTCACGGTACCGGAAGGAAAGACAATCGCCTTGGTGGGCGCGAGCGGCGGAGGCAAGAGTACGGTTTTCAAGCTGCTGTGCGGTTTTTACCCGCTGGAGGACGGGCAGGGAAACATCTGTGTATTCGGTCAGCAGGTAAACGGCAGCAACCCAGAGCAGCTGCGTTCCCATTTTTCCGTTGTGACCCAGGAGTCGTACTTGTTCAGCGGTACTGTGGCCGACAATATCGCCTACGGCCGGCAAGACGCGTCCATGGACGAAGTGATCGCGGCTGCAAAATCGGCGCAAGCGCACGCGTTTATCATGAGTCTGCCCGAGGGGTATCAGACGAATGTCGGGGAACGGGGCGGCTTTCTTTCCGGGGGCCAGCGTCAGCGGATCGCCATTGCCCGGGCGCTTCTCAAGAATGCTCCCATTCTGCTGCTCGATGAGCCTACATCCGCGTTGGATCCGGAATCCGAGGGCGCTGTGCAGGAAGCCTTGCAAGTTCTTATGAGAGAAAGAACGACAATCGTCATCGCCCACCGGCTGTCTACCGTTCAGAATGCGGATGAAATTTGGGTTCTGGAGCAGGGAAGGCTTGTGGAAGCCGGGACTCATACGCAGCTTCTGGAGAAGAAAGGGCTGTACGCTCAATCGTTCCTCCAGGAGTTTACCGGTCTTGCGGAAAGCAAGGAGGTGGTCTATACATGAAGGGCGGCGGGTTAATCTCACAGGTGAAAGAACTCGTGTACTTAATGAGATTCATGAGCCGCAGACGCAAAATTCAGTACTACACAGGTCTCGGTATTACGGCGGTCAACCAGACGCTGTTTCTCGTTTCCTTCAGCCTGGTTGTCCAAAATCTGGTCAACTTTGCCGATTACCGCGATTCGGCCCTGATGTACCGGGCTTTCTACATCCTTGCGGGGGCTTTGCTTCTGGAAAATGTCATTTCCCCCTGGTTTACGTATTTGTATCAGCGCAGTGTCGAATTTACGATTGTGGACGTGCGTGAGCGCCTTTACCGGAAATTTTGCCGGCTCCGGCCGAAATATCTGGAACAGACGCACCACGGAGATCTGATGTCGCGGGTAAATAACGATGTGGCCGCGGTGGAACTCACCTTTTCCAGCATTTATTTCATGCTGCTGCTGCAAGTGGTGTTCAGTGTCGGCTCCATCATTTCGATGGTGCTGATCGACTGGAGATTCGCCTCCGTTTCGCTGCTCGTTCTGCTTGTTTCTTTCTCGATCAGCGCCCGGTTTGCCCGGCAAATCCGTGTCCTTTCCGAGAAGTCGCTGCAAACTTTAGCCCGGATGACCGAAAAGTTTAAAGACTTTATCGGAGGCATTCAACTCGTGAAATTGTTTCATATCCGTCCGGTTTATTCCCAGTACCGGAGCCTGAACGAAGAAGTGACCCGGCTTGCCGAGCAAACCGCAAGGAAGAACGGGCTGCAGGCCGCCGTCAACCATTTTGTCAGCTATGTCACGTTCTGCGGAATTATCGTCATCGGAAGTCTGCTGTATGCTTACGGGCTGATCGGGATGGGAAGCGTTGCGGCGCTTGCCGTTCTCCAGATCAACCTGACCCATGCGATTATGAATTTCGGGACGGTGCTGTCTATGGCGCAAAATTCGTTAGCCGGCGCCCACCGGATTGAGGAAATTTTATCGGAGGAAGAAGAGCCGGAAAGGTTGGGATTGCCCGATCCTAAGAGGTCCTCGGAGGCGATGGTGGAGTTCCGGGACGTGGAATTTTCGTACCAGGCGGACAAAAAAGTGCTGTGCCGGATGTCCATGCAGGTATATCCGGGACAGGTCGCGGCTATCGTGGGCGCAAGCGGGAGCGGCAAAAGCACGCTGATCAAGCTGCTGCTCGGCTTCTATCCCGTGGACAGCGGGGAAATTTTGCTCGGAGGCAAACTCTTCGGCAGCTATACGCTGGACGAAATTCGCGGGCAGATCGCTTATGTGCCGCAGGAGCCGTTTCTGTTCAGCGGAACGATCGAGGAGAACATCCGTTACGGCAACCCGCAAGCGACGGCGGACGACGTGATCGAGGCGGCCAAGGCCGCGTATGCCCATCATTTTATCGAGGAGCTGCCCGGCGGGTATCAAACCCAGGCAGGGGAGCGGGGAGCGTCTTTGTCCGGCGGACAAAGACAGCGTATCGCGATTGCCAGAGCCATCCTGAAAAATGCTCCGATTCTGCTCCTGGACGAAGCGACGTCCGCACTCGACAACGAGTCGGAGCACTGGGTGCAGCAGGCTCTGAACGAGCTGATGAAAGGGCGGACGACGATTCTGATCGCCCACCGCCTAAGCACCGTGGAGAAGGCGGATTCCATTACCGTGATGAACCAGGGCACGGTTGTGGAGCGGGGAACGCACCGGGATTTGCTGGCTAAGGGCGGCGATTACGCGAGGCTGTACGGCTGACAGACCCGGACCTGGCAGAAAGTTGTGTCCCTATGCCCGCGCAGGGCAGAATATCCTAACCGCAGTCCGGTTAACCGGACTGCGGTTATTTTGCGTGCGGAAGGGAACAACTGTTGAAGAGTCATTGTTACGTATACGCTGATCCGGACTGAAAGCATGGATAATCCGCTCCATACCGGTATAATGAGGGTACGAAAATCGTGCGATACCGGGTCTGGAAGGTGATGAAATGAACAAGGATTTTAAGTTGATGAAAGCGCTGATCGAGCTGCTGGATTCCGAAGAGCGGTGGTTTACTTTCGGGGAGGCCGAAAGGGAGCTGGGCATATCGGACAAGTCCGTCCGGAAATTGGTGGAGGAGATAACGGCGCTTATGCCGGGCACAATGAGTATCGAAGTTTCCAGAGGCAAGGGCATCTTCTTCCGCCGCGAACGTCACGGGCCGACTATACGGGAAGTCCTTGTGGAGCAGTTCAGGCAGACCTCTTATTACCGCCTCATGCACAGGTTGTTCACCTACGGAGGTCAGGCTTCCGCCGAGGAGCTTGCGGAGTTCCTTTATATGAGCGCTTCGTCGTTTAAAAAATTCATTATTCAACTGAATCGGGAAGATCTGCAGCCGTCCTGCCTGCGGCTCGCTTATTCTTCTCCGGCGCTTAAAGGAAATGAGATACACATCCGGTATTTTTACTGGAAATTATTTTCCGATTCACATCCTTATACAGGCTGGCCGTTCACAGAGGTTGATTTTGAGCAAATTCAGGAATGGATATCGGAATTGGAAGAGGAACAAGGAATCGTTTATTTTCTGAATTCCAAGCGGAGCCTGATTTTCCTGATTGCCGTTACGCTGGAGAGAATCCGGCAGGGACATTCCGTTTCGGTAAGCCGGGAGCTTTACGATTGGAAAAGCGGCGCTTTCTATGAATCCGTCCGCCGTTTAGCCGGAAAGCTTGGACAAGAATACGGCCTGGACATGGCCGGGGAAGAAATTTATTTTCTGCAGTCGTTATGCAGCCTGAGTCAATATCATTACCGGAACGAAAGGGAAATGGCCTTGGAGCAGGAAGAGGCTCTCCATAGGAACGATGAGCCCAAATACCAGATGATTAACAAACTTATACCCTTGCTCAGGGAAACCTTCCCTTCGTTAGGTGCCGGCCACCGGTTTGTAATGGAAATGTGCGAGTTTTTCGAGAAGCTGATGATCGATAATGCCATTCCCGAACTGATGGCGGTATCGAAAAGCCGGCTGATCGCCTACATGCGCCAGGAAGAGCCTCTTATTTACGAAGGGGTAACGGAGTGTATAAACCGGTGGAGCCGTGAATACCCCGCCGTATCGGTCAGCTCGTACCATCTCGTCAAGCTCGGTTTTATCGTCAGCTCCAATGTCCGGTATAAAAGCAAAAAGGCTTTTCTCATTATCGGTGAAGAATTTTCCGTCCGTCATTATGTGGCCAACCGGATTAAAAGAGAGATTGGCGACGAGTTGACGATCGAAACTTCCATCTTGCATGAACTAAGCGATGAGACCGTCCGTGAGCGGGAGATTGATTTTATTATAAGCACGATGCCTGTTACGCTGAAAACCGTGCCCGCTGTGATTATTTCCGCCATACCGACGAAAAGAGACCTGGAAAACATTCGCAAAGAACTGCTTGAGTAAACGCTTGGTCCCGATTGTTCCGTATTCAACGGCTTATATGTGTCTAGTTTCCGGCCCCGGATTCTTTTATGCTGTGGTTGAAAGCGGTTGCGAACCGCCGATCCACGACAATCGAGGAGGAAACACAACATGAGTATCCACTTGGAAGCCAAACCCGGAGAAATCGCCGAACGCGTCCTGCTGCCGGGAGATCCGCTGCGCGCTAAATTCGTTGCCGAGCATTTTCTGAACGATGTGCGCTGCTATAACGAAGTGAGAGGGATGTACGGCTATACCGGGTTTTATAAAGGGGTTCCCGTTTCGGTTCAAGGTACCGGCATGGGCAATCCTTCGATGAGTATTTACGTGACGGAGTTAATCCGGGATTACGGAGCTAAAAAACTGATCCGGATAGGTACTTGCGGCGCGATGCAAAAAAATATCCGGATCCGCGATCTTGTGCTGGCCCAGGCGGTCTCGACGGACAGCAACATGACGGACAAAATTTTTCACGGCTGCAGTTACGCTCCCACGGCCGATTTCGGCATGCTGACGCAGGCGTATGAAGGTGCAAAGCGGAGCGGCGCCAACGTATTTGTCGGGAATGTATATAATTCCGATGAATTTTACCGCCAAACCCTGGACAGGCTGCATACCTTTATGGAGTTCGGTGTTCTCGCCGTCGAGATGGAAAGCACTGCGCTTTATACGCTTGCCGCCAAATACGGTGTTAAAGCGTTGAGTATTTTGACGGTGGGCAGTCAGCTTCTTACAAACGAACGTTCCGCGCACAAAGACAGCGAGCAATCTTTCAATCAGATGGCCGAAGTCGCCCTGCAGACGATCACTCAGGATGCCGTATGAAATATGCGCTGGCTCTGATCGGTCTTATCGTCATTTTGTCGCTTGCGTGGCTTGTCAGTTGGGACAAGAAAAACATCAAGTACCGTCCGGTCCTTGTGATGATTGCTCTGCAAATCATTTTAGGCATGGTTTTGCTTAAAACAGGCGTAGGAGAATTTCTGGTAAAAGGATTCGCGGACGGGTTTGCCAAGCTGCTCGGCTTTGCCAACGAAGGAACGAATTTTGTGTTCGGCGGAATCGCAAACGAAGGGATTCACTCGTTTTTCCTCCACGTCTTGATGCCTATTGTGTTCATGTCCGTTCTGATCGGAATCTTGCAGTATTACAAGATATTGCCTTTTATTATCAAATACATCGGGCTTGCCTTGAGTAAAGTGAACGGCATGGGAAAACTGGAATCTTACAATGCGGTCGCTTCCGCGATCCTGGGACAGAACGAAGTCTTTATCTCTATCAAAAAGCAGATCGGGCTGCTGCCGAGAAACCGTCTCTATACGTTGTGCGCATCAGCGATGTCGACGGTATCCATGTCGATTGTCGGTTCCTACATGACGATGTTGAAGCCGGAATATGTGGTGGCCGCATTGGTGCTGAATCTTCTGGGCGGGTTTATTATCGCATCGATCATCAATCCGTACGAGGTGAAGCCGGAAGAAGATCTTTTGGAAGTCCGGGAGGAGTCGAAACAGACGTTCTTTGAGATGCTTGGCGAGTATATTATGGACGGCTTCAAAGTTGTCGTAATCGTCGGCGCCATGCTGGTCGGGTTTGTTGCTCTCATCGCCATGATTAACGGCATTTTCAGCAGTATATTCGGAATTTCATTTCAAAATATACTCGGGTATGTTCTCGCCCCGTTCGCTTTCCTCTTAGGTGTCCCTTGGCAGGAGGCCGTAAAAGCGGGAAGTGTCATGGCTACCAAAATTGTGGCGAACGAGTTCGTGGCTATGCTTGATTTTGTGAAAATCCAAAACGATTTCAGTGAACGTACCCGGGCAATCGTGTCCGTATTCCTGATCTCGTTCGCTAACTTCGGATCGATCGGTACGATCGTCGGCGCTGTTAAAGGGCTGAACGAGAAGCAGGGCAACGTAGTGGCCGGATTTGGGCTGAAGCTCCTATACGGAGCGGCTCTCGTGAGCTTTCTGTCGGCGACGATCATAAGTATCGTATTCTGATAGAGCCGCCTGATCAAGATGTAGTCCGGTCAAAAGAAGAGGGAACCGGGCGGTCAGCCTTTTTATTAGGGAGCTCAACAAATACGAAAAACATATTAAACTATCGGTTATTATATATTTTTAATATTAAGAGGGGCTTGTTATAATCGGTTTCAAACGGAAGGGAGGAAAGAAAAATGAAATACAGGAAACTGGGCAAAAGCGGCTTGTCGGTTAGTGAAATGGCTCTTGGGAATTGGATCACACACGGGGCTCAAGTGGATGACCGCACGGCGCAAGCCTGTGTGAATGCCGCATTGGATGCCGGGATCACGACTTTCGACACGGCGGATGTTTATTCGGAGACGAGAGCGGAATCCGTTCTGGGAGTGTCTCTTAAGGGGATACGGCGTGACAGCATAGAGCTTTGCACGAAAGTCTTCCATCCCACGGGCAGCGGGCCCAACGATAGAGGATTGTCCCGCAAACATATCCTGGAAGGGTGCGACGCTTCTCTGCGCAGATTGCAAACGGATTATATCGATGTGTATTACGCACACCGTTTCGATTCGGACGTATCGCTCGAAGAAACCTTTTTAGCGTTTTCGGACCTCGTCCGTCAGGGGAAAGTTCTATATATCGGAGTCAGCGAGTGGACTGCGGAACAGATCAGGCGCGGTGCGGCTCTGGCAAGAGAACTGCATGTTCCTTTCGTGGCGAGTCAACCTCAATATTCCATGCTGTGGCGTGTGATTGAAGGCGAAGTTATCCCGGCTTGCGAGCGTGAAGGAATCGGACAGGTGGTGTGGTCGCCGCTTGCGCAGGGGATTCTTTCGGGTAAATATGCGGCCGGCAAGCCGGTGCCGGAAGGTTCCCGCGCTTCAGCGGAAGCGGGTGCCCCGTTTTTCGATCGTTTGGCCGGACAGTGGCTGCATCAAGAAGTTCTCCAGGCCGTCGGTCGGCTCCGTCCGCTCGCGGAAGAATCCGGTTTGACCATGCCGCAGCTTGCGCTGGCCTGGGTTTTGCAAAACCCGCAAGTATCGTCGGCTATTATCGGCGCCTCGAAGCCCGAGCAGGTACAAGAAAATGTTAAGGCGGCGGGAGTCCGGCTGGATGCGGAGGTCATGAGGCAAATCGACCTTATTCTGAGCGGCATTGCGGAATTTGATCCGAGTAAAACCGGCTAACGATGGGAAGTCCGGGAAGCCTCGCCGGCTGTTTTTTCTTCCAGGACGTCCAGAAAATTCATCAGAACAATTTCGTTTCTGTCTGTTTTCCAAGAAGCATAAAGAGGAACGGACGGCGCTATTTCACTAAAGGAGCGGAAGACGACATCCTCTCGCCGGAAGGCGGATACAGAAGAGGGAACGATTGAAACCCCTATCCCGGCAGCTACCAGATTAACGATCGTATACATTTGAACCGCTTCCTGGACAATACGGGGCTGAAACCCATGCTTCCCGCAAAAATCAAGAATCAGGTCATGAAAAGAAGCTCCTTTATCGCGCGGGAACAAAATAAAAGGTTCATCTGCCAGAGAATGTACGGACAAAGACTCCTGTTTAGCTAACCGGTGCGTGACGGGTATTACGGCAAGCAGGGATTCATTTGCGTAAAGCCTTGAGATTACATGCGGGGACGGGTCAGCCGAGCGCAGGAAGCCGACATCGATTTTGGCATCGTGCAGAGCTTGCAGCTGTTGGGCGGTTGTCATTTCCGTCAGCGTAAGCTGAACATCCGGAAACCGTTTGCGAAACGCTTTTAAAACATCGACCATGGTGCCGCCGACTGCCGAATCCACGAATGCGATGGATAAATTTCCGATTTTGCCTTGTCCGGTGAGCTGTGTTTTTTTGATGGACTGTTCCAGTTGAGCGACTAGGCTTCTTGACTCTTCTAAAAACACGGTTCCTGCAGGAGTCAACCGAACCTGTCTTTTGGTACGCTCGAACAGCTTTACCCCGAGTTCCTCCTCCAGGACTTGGATTTGCTGGCTTAACGGAGGCTGAGTCATATTCAATTTTTTCGCAGCCCGGTTGAAGTGAAGCTCTTCCGCCACTGCGATAAAATAATGCAGTTTTTTCAAATCCATAAAATCGAATTTCCTCCCGCAAGCAAAAATAGTTGCTTTCCTCTGCAAATTCACTTTATCACAGGCCTGACGCGGCGGCAAAATTCCGAGTCTGGGTCTGTATTTTTTCTTGTATTGAGTTTCCTCCGATCCGGGTAATGTATGGCATAACGTAATTCGGCGCTTGCCGTACAAAAGGAAAGGGGGAGATGAACATGTACCTTCAGAGCCGTTTTTTCCGCGTATGTCTGGGAATTATCTCCGTGCTTCTGATTATTCTGCTTTTCAGTAAAATCAGCTTTGTGTTCAACCCCTTGATCACGATGATCAATATTTTGATCGTTCCGTTTATGATGGCGGGCTTTTTCTATTATCTGCTCCGCCCCGTGATCCAGTATTTAACGTCCCGCAAACTGAACAAAGTTTTGTCCATTCTACTGGTTTATTTTGTGCTGAGTGCGATTGTCATCGTTTTTGTTATCGGCGTGTGGCCGACGCTTCAGCATCAGGTGGAAAACTTCGTGAACGGGGTTCCGGGACTGATCGAGAATTTTAAACAGCAGATAGGCAGGCTGCAGCAGAACCGGATGTTCTCCATGTTCGAGGGAAGCGAATCGGATCTGTCGACGAAGCTTTCGGAATACTTGAACAGGGGGATTACGGCGGCTTCCGACTATGTGTCCAATGTGATTTCGATCTTGACGAATTTCGTGATCATTATTGCGACGGTTCCGATCATTCTGTATTACATGCTGAAAGAGAGCGAGCATATCCCGTCCTCGATTCTGACCGTCGTTCCAAGACGCTACCGCAAGGACGGTAAAGAGGTGCTCGCTAACATCGACTCTGCGCTTAGCGGGTTTATCGTGGGCCGCGTCATCATTACCAGTTTGCTCGGCGTCATACTGTACATTGGGTTTCTGATCATTGATCTTCCGTACTCGCTTCTGCTGGCCATTGCGGCTACGATCTTGAATATCATTCCGTATATCGGGCCCATTCTGGGCGCTATCCCGACGATTATTGTCGCTTTTACCGTTTCACCCGCCATGGTCGCCTGGGTGCTTGTGGTGACGGTTATCGCGCAGCAAATCGAAGGAAATCTGCTGTCTCCTCACATTTATGGGAAAAGACTCGATATCCATCCGCTGACGACCGTCATTCTGCTTCTGGTTGCCGGGGATATTGCGGGGATACTGGGCGTCATTCTGGCAATTCCCGCCTACATTGTGCTGAAAATCATTATCGTGCGCATTTATTCGCTGTTTTTGGCGGAGAAAGTGGAGGAGCTCGTGGAATAAGAGGTTTGCTTGCTTGAATAAAGGGCTGCCGCCAGGCAGTCTTTTTCTTTTTGGGGTTTGGGGAAAGAAGATGGTAAAATTTACGAGAGGAGGGGATCGACTATGCAAAACGTGCTTATTTTGGGCGGAACACGCTTTTTCGGTAAAAAGCTGACCGCGAACTTGCTCCGCAGCGGGGCGGATGTAACCATCCTTACGAGAGGCAACGCTGCCGATTCGTTCGGTCCGGGTGTCAAAAGGCTTCATGCCGACCGCACGGATACGGCTGCTCTGCGTCAGGCGATCGGATCTGCGGATTACGACGTGGTCTACGACAATATTTGTTACACGCCTCAAGATGCGGAACATGCGGTGCAGTTGTTTGCCGGTCGCATCGGCCGGTACATCGTGACTTCATCGAAAAGCGTCTACCCGTTCGGAGGCCCCCGCAAAAAAGAGAGCGATTTCGATCCTTACGGCTATCCGCTGCCGTCCGTTTACCCGGACCAACCGGATTACGCGGAAGGCAAACGGCTCGTTGAAGCCGTTTTGTTCCGCAAAGCGCCTTTTCCGGCAGCGGCCGTACGGTTCCCGATCGTCCTGGGCCCGGATGATTATACGCGCAGGCTGCATTTTCATATCGAGCATATCAAGCAGGGACTTCCGCTCGGTATCCCGAACCGCGAGGCGCTTCTGACGTTCATCGACTCGGATGAGGCGGCTTCTTTCCTGGGCTGGCTCGGCACATCTGCGCTGGAAGGACCCGTGAACGCCTGCTCCAAAGGAGAGATTACGCCGGGTGAAATCGTCTCCCTTATCGGGGAGGCCTTGAACAAGGAAGCGCACGTTACGGACAAAACGGAAGAAGAGCACATGTCCCCGTTCGGCGTACCGGAGTCCTGGTATATGGACACGTCCAAAGCCGAAGCAGCCGGCTATACGTTCCGTCATCTGGATGACTGGCTGCCGGGCTTGATCCGCAAGCTTGCCGGGGAAAGCTAAAAGGGAAGCAGCGGGCTGAATCGGCTAGGTTCTGAATTTACGGACAAAAAAAGGCACGCTCTTATAAGAGGGCGTGTCTTTTTTATGGTCTAAAGTCAGGCGCTGTGGTCAGTCCCGGAAGCCTGCGGCCCGGTCATTCGCGGGTTCACCTGCCGACTGTGGGCGGGACGGGGATTTTGTCCTGAATTTATAAAGCGACATAAACAAGCTTAAACCAGCTATGAACGCGAATTTTTGATAGTGAAGTAAAAGGAAATCCATCATCGGCA
The DNA here is from genome assembly GCF_058269095.1 of Paenibacillus sp. JNUCC 35. Lineage (NCBI taxonomy): Bacteria > Bacillati > Bacillota > Bacilli > Caryophanales > Paenibacillaceae > Paenibacillus > Paenibacillus sp. JNUCC 35. Next base: position 2,804,016 of record NZ_CM177771.1, read on the forward strand.
AAGGTACGGCAAATATCAGGAGCGGATAAAAACTTAAAAGCAAAAAAAGAATAAATATCGTTAAAAACAAAGCCCGATGAACAGTCAGTTTGCTCGTCATGAACAGCGTACCGCTATAAATACCCGTCAGCATGTACAACAAAATTTTGAAACTATCCAGCACGAAAATGTTTGAGTAAACGGAGTTTGCACGTTTGTAATCCAGAAACAGTTCGAGCTTTCCGATTCCGTAAAAGACAATCCCTGCCCCGACTAACCAAATAAAAATAAACGCCGTATGGTTCAGTTACATAAAATAAATCCTCCTTAAACCCGTCAGGTTAAATTTACCATAGTATTCATACATTGGATAGTTAAGGGGTTAACGAATGAGTGCTCAGAGATTCGGATCGCCTCGATCTCTATATTGACTAACCGGTCAGCATCCGTTACACTTTTATTAACCGATCGGTTAGCATAAGGGAAGGAAGATTCCGGTTGCCTTTACAACTTTACGAAAGAAAAGAGATTTTCGAAGCCTGTCTTACCGTTTTCGCGCGGAACGGGTATAAAGACACTTCGACCGGAATGCTGGCGGAGGCGGCCGGAATTTCCAAGGCACTGATTTTTCACCATTTCAAAAGCAAAAAAACGCTGTATCTCAGCTTGCTGGATCACTGCTTCGAGAAGGCGAGGGAAGAACTCCGGGTGGACACCATTCCGGACTACCGGGATTTTTTTGAAGCGATTGATGCGTACAGCCGCAAAAAACTCGATTATTTCCGCAAGCATCCGGACGAAATCAAATTGATCTACGAGGTTTATTATTCGACCCCGGAAGAGCTGAAAGAGGACATTGCCAAGAAATACGGGCATGTGCTTGCTTCCAAGTATGAGGTGTGGGAGCGGTTATTTGACAAAGTGCCCCTTCGGAACGGAGTGGACCGCAAGCACGCTTTTGAGCTGATTGTGATTACCCTGGAGCATTTCGAGAATAAGTTCGTAGCGGAGGTCACGGATCTTAGCGCCATCGGCGACGATTATATCGAAAACATGTTCACGAAAATGAATGAGTTCTGCGTAATGATCCGTCAAGGAATCGCGCAGGATCACGTTTAAAAGGCTGCAGCACGCTATTTCCCGCATAAACGTTTGCCGTTTTTCCGCTTATTCGCTTTTAAAGAAGGGAGTAAATCCATGGAAAAAATGACTGGCGGCGATCTTAATTCGCCCGAAACGATGCGTGATATCATTTCGTTCTATAAGCGGCTGGCCGCGCAGAAGGAGTCTCTTATCCGTCTGGACGATTTTTACGGGATGGGAGGGGCCTGGATCGCTTTTCGTCACGATGATGTGGCCGCGATGCTGAAAGATCCTCGGTTGGTCAAGGATATGAGGAAATACGTGCCGCAGAACGAGCCGGAAGCAGCGGGGGCAAGCACGTATGTGGGCAAACTGCTTGAATGGTTGAGGAACATGCCGAATATGCTTTCGGTTGACCCGCCCGATCATACCCGGCTGCGCAGGCTAGCTTCGAAAGCTTTTACGCCCCAGATGATCGAGGGCCTGCGTCCGCGCATCCAGCAGATCGCCGACGAGCTTCTGGATGCCGTCCAAGAGCGGGGCCGGATGGATCTTGTCGCGGATTTCGCTTATCCGTTGCCCATTATCGTCATTTCGGAGATACTGGGGATTCCGGCGGCCGACCGCAGCCTTTTCCGGGGCTGGACTCAGAAGCTCCTGCAAGTCGCAGTGGACCCAAGCCAAGGTTCCGCGGTGGAAGAGGCGCTTGAAGAGTTTATCGGGTACATCCGGGTGCTGCTGGACGAAAAACGCCGCAATCCCGGCACGGATGTGACGAGCGGCCTTGTCCAGGCTTACGAGCAGGGCGACAAGCTGAGCGAGAACGAGCTTCTCTCGACGATCTGGCTGCTAATCGTTGCCGGACATGAAACGACGGTCAACCTGATCGGCAACGGCATACTCGCGCTGCTGCGGCACCCCGGACAAATGCGGCTGCTCCGGGAAACTCCATCTCTTCTTCCGAGTGCCGTAGAAGAGATGCTGCGCATGGAGGGGCCCATTGTCATCACGAGCCGATTTGCCGGAGAGGACATCGCCATGCACGGCAAAGTCATCCGCCAAGGCGAGATTGTGCTGCTGTCGCTTGCCGCCGCCAATGTGGACCCGCAGAAGTTTTCCGATGCGGATACGCTTGATATCACCCGCGAAGAGAATGAGCATCTCGCCTTCGGCAAAGGGATCCACCACTGCCTCGGCGCGCCGCTTGCCCGCTTGGAAGGGCAGATCGCTTTCGGCACGCTTTTGCGGCGGCTGCCGGACCTGCGTCTGGCAGTCGAACCGGAGCGGCTGGTTTATAACTACGGAAAGCTGCGCTCGCTCACCAGCCTGCCTGTTCTTTTCTAACCACTAGACACCGATCCGGGCGCGGCGCCCGCATGCCGGACCGCCCCGTCCCGGATTGGCTTCAGACAATCGCGACATTCCCCGATTTTTCCTCTAACGGACTTCCGCTAACAAGGAAAAAACCACTTCTTTAAACCGCCTTAACCCTGCGCGCAGCTCTGCTTCATTCAAATAGGAATAACTCATGCGCACCCGGGATGTTGACTCTCTCAGCGGATCGCAGATCATACCGGGAACGAAGGTGAGGGACTGCTCCATGCAGCGGCTGAGCAGACGGTCCATCGGCACCGAAGCCGGCAGCTCTACCCATAGATTAAAGCCTCCCGCAGGGCTGGTCCATTGCCACCCGGTTCCGGACAATTCTTCTTCCATGATGTCCTTGCGTACGGCAAGGGCAATTCTTAGTTTCGCCAAATGCTGCTGCATCCGTTCGGAAAAGAAATAGTGCAGAAAAATCTTCTGATTCAGCAGCGGAGCCCCGCTGTCGGATAACGATTTGGCCCGGATCAGGTAGTTCATGAACGACGGACGGCAGGCGACGGCGGCAATGCTGAGCCCGGGAGCGATATATTTGCTGAAACTGCGGAGATAGATGACGTATCCTGCCGTATCGTAGGAAAAGAGCGGCAGGGGAGGCTCATCGCCGAAATAAATATCGCGTCCCGGATCGTCCTCAATCAGCAGGCACTTGTACGTTTCCGCCAGCTCCACCAATTTCTTGCGTTGCTCGGCCGGAATCGTGAACCCCGTCGGGTTGTGAAAAGTGGGATTGAGGTAAAAAAGGCGCGGCCTATCGGTCTGCATAATCCGTTCCACCTGCTCCAGATCGTAGCCGGACGGATGAATATCGACCGGGATGATCTTGGCGCCCTGGCGGCTGAAAACGTCTATGGCCGGACTGTAAGTAGGCCGCTCCAGCATGACGGCATCTCTCGGTCTAACGAGGACTCTGGCGACCAGATCGATTGCCTCCTGAGAACCGGAGGTGATCAACAATTCCTCGGGAGACACGAAGAAATGAAAGCCTTTCGTAAAATATCCGCAAAGCGCTTCACGCAGCTCCTGGTCTCCTTGAACGGTAGAGTAGGTGCCCAGCACTTTCGGATACAGATCGAACACTTTTTTTACATACTCCGACAAATAAAGATTCGGCAGCAGATTAGGATCGAGCAGCGCCTTGGAAAATTGATAGTCCGCCTGCACCTGGTGGATTTCCGAAAGGTGGCTTTCATGCACATAGGCGGAAACGATCGGATCGTTTAGCGGACCCAGCATCGACTGGCTGTCGGGATGCGCGTAGTAACCCGATTTATCCTTCACGTACACATCCCCATTGCGCTTCAGCAGCTGATAAGCCTTAAATACCGTCAGCCGGTGCACCCGAAGGTCCGCCGCCAGCGACCGGATTGAAGGGAGCTTGTCATGCGCCTTCCATTCCCCGCGACGGATTCTTTCCAGCAGGTAATCGTAAATTTGTTCGAAAAGCTTATCGGAATGGACGTTCGAACGGTTTTCATTTTCCACCACACATCGCTCTTTTCCTCGGGTTGGTTTCCTCCAGTATAGCCGATTTCGGCGTAAATCTGTTCTGTTCATTGAAAACTGTTCTGTCTATTCCCGTTTATACTGGGGGAAAAGGAGGAATGGAAATGATCCCGTTCAACTATATCCTGATGTGTTTAATTTTCGGGACAACTTTTTTGGCCATCAAAGTGGGGATCGATGCGGGGGCATCCCCCTTCTTCTCGGCCGGGGTCCGTTTTTTTCTTGCCGGTGCTATCCTTTTATTGTCATGGTCGTACAAAAAAAGGCGCGGCTCTCGCTGCTGCTCCGCAAAGAGATGATGCTGACCGGACTCGGGCTCACTTTCGGTGTTTTTGCGAGTCTTTATTGGGCGGAGCAATATTTAAGCTCGGGGATCGCCGCCGTTTTGTCGGCAACGGCTCCGCTTATGATTATGCTGCTGCAGACGGGCATGACCCGGCAGAAAATGTCCGCTTCATCCTGGGCAGGCTGTCTGGTGGGATTTGCCGGCGTCGTTATTCTGCTCGTCCCCGGAATGACCGTCGCATTCAGCGCGGTCTGGGTGGCGGGATGCATCGCGGTTCTGATGGGGCAGGTTTTTTATTCCGCGGGTACGGTGTATTCCCGGCGGGTTATCCGAAGATTTTCCGATACGTCCCCGATCGCACTGAATGCGGCGCAGATGCTGTACGGGGGACTCATGCTTCTGCTTTTGTCGCTATTCACGGAGCAGGTACATATGGAAGCGATGCTCGTTCCCGAAGCCGTTTTTTCTCTGCTGTATCTGATCGTCTTCGGGTCGATGATGGGGCACACGATCTTCTACTGGCTTGTAGCCAAGACGAATCCCGTTTTTCCGTCCACCTGGCTCTATATTTCTCCGCTGATCGCGCTTAGCCTTGGGGTGGTGCTCTACGGTGAACCTCTCTCGTTTTTGTCGCTGGCAGGAGGCGTTACCATTATAGTGGGCATTCTTCTGATCAACCTCAAGAGCCTGCGGCAATTGGCGGGTGCCCGGTCTCATTTGGTTGAGCGGAGTTAGACAGCGTAGCGGGGGTTACAAACAAACGCGGGAATTATTCTGCGTCAAAATGTTCACAAATTTGTCACTTATGCGGAGCCTTCCATTATCCCTATACTAACAAAGGTAAACAGAGAGGATGATGGAATTGCCGACAACGAAGAAAGAAAATGTTTATTTCGGATTCTGTCCCTTTCATTTTTTATGGTCATCGGAATGGTTCTGATTATGTCTATGTATGGACTTGCGACTTCTTATTTGCTTACCCCCCGGTAGGAACATCACTGCTTGAAAGTTATTTTTCTTTGATAGTTAAAAACGTTAGTTTTGCTTTGCCTCTGCAACTCCTTATTGTAGGACCGACTGCTCGATATTTGTTTAAAAGATTCGTTAAAAACGAAGAAATAGCGGTATCCGTAAGCTGAATTTGCACAACGTGCAATTTTCGGCGGAATATAACGAATGTTCTTTAATAATAAGATTGACACGGCCAGACGAATCTGTTACCTTGAGATTAATTTCATACCCTTCAAAGGGGAGTAGCTTATACATGCTTAGTCGTCATTACGTGGCTTGATCGCCTCCGGCTTTGCATGCGACGTAAGATTGATCACGTTGTTAGCGAGACCTTTGCCTTACGGCAATGGTCTTTTATTTTTTAGCAAAACAGCAGCCTTTGCCGGCCAACCGGTGAAGGCTGCTTTTATTTTGGCCCTATTTCGGGGGAGGGAGGAAAAGCGGCGCCGTTTATCGAGTTCATCTCATTAACGCAGCATCAAGATTATACGAGGAGGAGTGTCAACCCCATGCTAGTTTCTTCAACGACCCGGATGAACGAGAAGGCGCTCGACATTGCGGCGGCCAGGCATCAGGCGATCCTGAGCAATCTTGCAAACGTGGATACCCCCGGTTACAAGAGTCGGTTTGTTTCCTTCGAGGAGGAGCTGGAGAAAGCGACGGAAGGTAAGATGCCTTTGGAAGGGATTACATCCCACAAGCGGCATTTCAAGATTTCCGGTTCAGGAGAAGCCGGTCTCATTAACACCGCGGTTCTCGGTCCGTATGTTTTCAACACCAATGGAAATAGTGTTGATATGGATTACGAGATGTCCCTGATGGCTAAAAATCAGCTGGCTTACTCGGTTTTCGCCGAAAGGGTAAGCGGTCATTACAAGAAAATGAACGGGCTGCTCAGAGACTTGAAATAATCCGCCCGGACAAAGATTTAACTCAAACTCAAACCTGCAGGAGGATAACGTATGGATGTTTCGCTAATTCTCGAATACGGTTGGGTGCTGCTCGTGCTTGTCGGTCTGGAAGGACTGCTCGCGGCGGATAATGCCCTTGTACTTGCCATCATGGTCAAACATTTACCGGAAGAAGAAAGGAAAAGGGCGCTCTTCTACGGATTGGCGGGCGCTTTCGTCTTCCGTTTTCTATCGCTGTTCATTATTTCTTTTCTCGTTGATGTCTGGCAGGTGCAAGCCATCGGCGCGGTTTATCTGATCTTCATCGCACTCAATCATATTTTCCGCAAAGTTCTGGTCAAGAAGGGCGAAACCGGCAGCAAAAAAGAGAAAGAGGTCAAAGCGGGCTCTTCCTTTTGGGCGACGGTTTTCAAGGTCGAGCTGGCCGACATCGCTTTTGCGGTCGATTCCATTCTTGCGGCTGTCGCTTTGGCGGTGGCCCTGCCGGAAAGCGGCCTGCCCAGAATCGGTGGGATGGACGGGGGACAATTCTTCATCGTCTTTGCGGGCGGGCTCATCGGATTGATCATTATGCGTTTTGCCGCTTCCTACTTCGTGAATCTTCTTAACCGGAGACCCGGCCTGGAAATTGCAGCGTTTGTCATTGTGGGATGGGTAGGGGTCAAGCTGATTGTGTATACCTTGTCGCATCCGGCGCTTTCCGTTCTGCCCGAAGGATTTGCGAAGCTGCCGGCCTGGAAATATACGTTTTATGCCGTTCTGGTTCTGATTGCCTTGTGCGGCTGGTTTCTGTCGAAAGAAAAAAAAGAAACGGCCGTCTGAAAGAGCTGAGATGCGGAATTTCGTTCGTTTAACAAAAGACGGGGAGGAGAGATGCGAATGGAGCAGTGGATTACGGAAACGATGGAGGCATTCGGATATTTCGGCATCTTCCTGCTGATCGCACTGGAAAACCTATTCCCTCCGATTCCTTCGGAGGTCATCCTGACCTTGGGCGGTTTCATGACGACCACATCCGCATTGACGGCATTCGGTGTTATCCTGGCCGCAACCGCCGGTTCCGTCGTGGGGGCCGTCTGCTTGTACGGGGCCGGAAAGCTGATGTCGATGGAACGCCTGCAATCGCTAGCTGCGCGGCACGGTAAGATTCTCCGTCTGAAACCGGAGGACATCGGCAAAGCGGGCTCCTGGTTCGACAAGTACGGAGTATGGGCCGTGTTTCTCGGACGGCTCGTGCCCCTGGTCCGCAGTCTGATTTCAATTCCGGCGGGAAGTGCGGGCATGAGCTTCGTTCCTTTCCTGCTTCTCACTACGGCGGGTTCGCTTATTTGGAACAGTGTCCTTGTCTATGTCGGGGCTGCCGTAGGCGCATCTTGGGAGACGATTGTGGGCTATATGGACATCTATTCGACCGTTATTTATGCGGGACTGGCTCTGTCCTGCGCGCTTGTCGGTTTCCTCTACGTACGCAGGCGGATCGTAAAGAGCGAACGGGGAAAAAAATCGTTCGAGATCAGTAACGATAAGTAAAGGACAGGACAAGCCTTTGTGCTGAAAGATGCCGGTAAAAGGAGCCGGTAAAAGAAGCCGTATCCGTTCCGGCAGGGAGCGGAAAAACGGATAAAGGGGTGCCCGCAAATTCCGCGGGCACCCCTTCCTTTTTCTGCTGCGCTATTCATTTCCCCCTTTCAATTGTGGCGTCTAATGAAGCGGCTTCTGCATTCAGAAGTGCGGACACACCTTCTTTCGGCTGAATATGTTTCCCTTCAACGACTACATCGAGCCATCCGGTAACCGGATGAATAACCAGCCCGTGTACAAGAACCGATTCCGGAAACAGCGGATGTGATCGTATCATGGAGACGCTGTATGCAATGCTTTCTTCCATACTGGAAAATCCGGTCAGCCACCCGTCCAGATCAATGCCGGCATCCGACAGCGTCTGCATATAAGGATCTGAAACACCGAATTGCCGAACGCTTTCGTTCTCATCGGCGCTTCTAAAATTCCCCAACCCGCATTCGTGGTGACCGATTACATATACTTCCTTAGCCTTCAGTTTGCAAATGGCAAGCAGGATGTTTCTCAGGATGCTTCCGGACGGATGAGACACGACTGCGCCGGCATTTTGAATAACTTCGGCATCTTCGTTTCGAATTCCGAGCGCCTTGGGCAGGAGTTCCGGAATCTGAGTGTCCATGCAGGTGAGGATCACTATTTTGGTTTCCGGGTATCGGATTGCCTGAAAGGGGAGAGCCTGTTTTTCCTGCACGAAAATACGGTTGTGAGCGAGTATTTCATGTAGGTTTGACATGTCATACGACCTCCTTTCCATAAATTTTAAAAGTATGATTTACCAATATTAGTAAAAATACATATTTATGTTAATTTGAGTTTTGAATTTCGTAAATAATAAAATTCAACGAAAAATGATATTTTACAATTAAATGCCCGTACTCTATCGAAAATAATGCATTTTCACGGATGTATAAAAAAATATACCCGATGTGTATTGCGGAAATCTGCGAAAGTGAAGTAGACTAAACCTGCATTGTTGAGAATGATTATCAAAATCATTGATAGGGGCGAAAGGATATATGAGAGAGAAACGTTCGAAGAGGGCCGTGTGGAATCTGCTTCCAGTACTGGCTTTAGCGGCAAGTATAACCGGTTGCGGAGGACAAGGAGAGAGCGTGGAAAAAGCGGCCGTACAGAGCACTCCCGCAGGGGAGAAATCAACGGAAGATAAACGCGTCGTCAAAGATGCTTTCGGTGAAGTTGAAATTCCGGCCAAGCCGAAAAGGGTGGCGGCCATCTACATGGAAGACTACGTAACGGCTCTGGGTGTCACTCCGGTAGTCCAGTGGTATCATCCTAACTGGGGAATTCAGGAATATTTGAAGCTGAATGTGCCGAAGTTTGATATGACCGGAAGCATTGAGGCTCTTTTAGATGCCTCTCCCGATCTGATTGTCGTAGATGGAGGGGCAGACAAAGCCAGATATGACATGTATTCTAAAGTCGCTCCGACTTACCGGCTGCCGGACGAAATGCTGAACGATGCATCCGCTATCCTTAAAACTACGGCGGATCTGCTGGGAATGCCGGATAAGGCAGATACTATTCTCAAGGAATACCGGAAAAAGGTCGACGATGCGAAAACGGCTCTGGAGAAAGCCGTCGGCACTGAAAAGGTGGCCGTGATCCGTTTGAACGTGGGAGAAAAAACGTTTACGCTGTTCGGCATCAACAACCGGTTTATCGGTTCCATTCTGTACCGCGATCTGGGACTTACTCCGCCTCCGATGGTCAAAGAGATGAAGGAGTTCCAGCAAATCATCTCCGAAGAAATGATTCCACAGATTGACGCCGATCATATTATCCTGCTGCCTTCCAACGGCACTTGGGCTTCCGAAGAAAACAAAGAAGCCGTTCAGCTTTTAAAAAGCCCGTTCTGGAAGTCGGTTCCTGCGGTCAAAAAAGGACACGTCTACCAAGTGGAACGTACTCACTGGCAATCCGGCGCCTTTTTGGCTAACGGTATGAAAATAGACGATCTGCTAAAGCTGCTGGTCAAGTAACTCGTGAGGATGAGTGATCATGAATGACAATCAAGACAGACCGTTTGCTCGGCGAGCCTCGTTTTACGAGCTGACCGGTATTAGCCGAGAAACGGCTTCTTCCGGATGGAAACAGGAGGCTGCCGGAGCGGATAGCTACTACGTTATGGCGGTAACCGGCGGAAGCGGCGGCATGGCGCTGAACGGAGGAAGTTATGCCGCGGGGCGCGGGAAGTGCTACCTGGCCGCTCCCGGAAGCGGTGCGTGCATCCAATCGGCTGCAGCGGATTTAAGCTTCTACCTCTTGAAATTCGAAGTCCTGGCTAGGCAAACACTTGGCGAGAAAGCGGCAAGCGACTTCGCGGACGCGGCCGACAGGCGCGACGAGGTGCCCTCCCGGATTCGGGGAGCTGAGCAGGAGAACCTGCTGGAACCGGGCGAAATCGTCTGCCTTTCCTTTGCCTCCTGCGTTACGATGCTGGAGGCGCTGTATGAGCGCCGCCGGCCGGCCGGCGAATTCGAATCGTTCGATTCCTACGTGCGCTTTCAGGAATTTCTCCGCTTCCTCCTGCAGCAGCGCGCTGCCGGCTCCGGCGGCCACGATCCGATGCAGGCGGTGGAACGCTCGATTGCCGTTATCCGGGATAATTACCGGAGCACGCAAACGGTAGAGGGGCTGGCCTCGGCCGCCGGTTTGGACCGCTGGAAGTATTCCCGTCTGTTTAAAGAACGGACGGGAACGACTCCGCTCGATTTTTTGAACCGGATCCGCATCGAACGAACGAAGCGGCTGCTCGTGCTGACCGAGGATCCTTTGTCGGGCATAGCCGGAGATGCCGGTTTCAACAATGAATATTATCTCAACCGGCGGTTTAAGCAGACGGTCGGCATTACGCCGGGACAATACCGGCGCAATCACCGGGAGCATGTCCGGGTGTTCGCTCCGTGCCTGGAAGATTTTTTGCTGGCTCTTGAGATTACGCCGGTTATGCAGTGGTACAGCGAGGGATGGGGAAAACAGGATTATCTGGGCATGGGCGATGTGCCTGTATTCGACGTTTCGGATGGCAGTCTGGAAGGGCTTACGAAGGAGCAGCCCGATTTCATTTTATTGGACGGCGGTACGCATCCTTCCGGCTACAGCCGCCTCGCTCCCACGTATCGGATGGCTCATTCGGGGGAGGACTGGAAATCCACGCTGGATAAAACGGCGGATCTGCTCGGAAAGAAGGGCCGTGTCCGGGACATTATCGGCGAGTACGAAAGTAAGGCGGACAAAGCAAGACAGGCCCTCGAACGCTCCGTTCGCGATCAGACGGTGGCGTTCCTGCGCATTTCAGCCGAGGCCGTTATCTTGTACGGCGGGCCGGAGCAAGGCTACACGGGTCCCGTTCTTTACGGAGATTTAGGACTGACCCCGCACCGTCTCGTCAGCCAATTAACGGGCCGCTCGCGCAGAAGTGTCGCCTTGACTCCGGAATGGCTGGCCAAGCTGGATGCGGATCATCTGTTTGTGACGTTTGACAGGCGCTGGGGACACACGCCCGGAGCCCGTGAAGACAAGCGGCTCGCCCTGCTGCCCGGAGTGCGGAACAACAGCGTCTATGAAGTCGATTTCCTGACTTGGATGAACTACGGCATTCTTTCCCGCGGCAAAAAAATCGACGATGTCTTGAAAGTGCTGGCTTGAGGTTTAACTCAAAACGTGTGGTGTCATTGAAAAAAATGGATATATTCTCTTAATTACCCGGATAGCGCATTCTTACAGGATGCGTCTTTTTTTGCCTCAACCGCGTACTTGATAGACGCCATCCTGTCCGTGCTTTTTTCGCCGGGCTGAGGTAAGCTTAACGTATACGAATCAGGGAGGGGCCGGGATGAACGAACCGGGAATGATTACGCTAAACACCGAGAATATCAGCCGGGAACATATTTGCTGTGCGATATCGGATAAGAAATGCGCCAACGGAGTCCAGTTGAAAAAGGCATGGCTGCAGCAGCGCTTTCAGGAAGGTTTGCGTTTCAAAAAGCTGGATGTCCGGCAGAAAGTATTCATCGAATATATTCCGGCGGAATACGCCTGGTGTCCGGTGGAAGCTCCCGGTTACCTCTATATCAACTGCTTCTGGGTAGCCGGCTCATACAAAGGCAAGGGCTACGGTAAAAAGCTTCTAAGGGAATGCCTGGAGGAAGCGGGCGCGACGAATGGGGCGATAGCGGTAACGAGCCGGACGAAGCGGCCCTATTTATCCGACAAATCTTTTTTTACCCATAACGGATTCGAAGTCTGCGATCAGGCGCCTCCTTATTTCGAGTTAGTCGTGCGGAAATTCAAGAAAAACGCTCCGACACCGAAGTTTAAACAAAGCGTTCATGAGCAGAAAGTGGACGTTGTAAAAGGATTTCAGGTTCTGTACACCGCCCAGTGTCCCTATACGGATCATTACGTGGGAGAGCTTGAGGATTGCGCACGCGAGCGTTCCATTCCGGTTGAAACCAGACGAATCGCATCCACCGGAGAAGCACAATCCGCGCCAACGCCTTACACCAGTTACAGCTTGTTTTATAACGGCCATTTTATCACACACGAGATTTTGACCCGGAGCAAGTTTGAGAAAAATATGGACGGCTGGATACAAAAGTACGGATTGCCGGATGCCGAATAGACGGCCTATTTGCGGCCCGTGGACGAGCTGCCGGAGAAAAAAGCTGCCTGAAAATTCGATTGTGGAGGTTGAAAGATGAAAGAGAACTACGTGTTTCGTTAAGTCCGCGGACCACCGGGTATCCGTTCGTTCCTCATGCTTGTACGGTTGCAAAAACAAACAGTCGGGAGGATGGATATGGATATTCGGATCAGAGAATTAACCGCGGAGGACGAATTCGAGGGCATTGAGGTGGACGGGAGCTTTATCGTCGATTCCGTTCTCGTCCTTACTCTTGAGGAACGGCGGATCGGCTATGCGGTTGAAGAAGTGCCCCGCTATACGAAAAGGTATGCGGACGAGCTGGACGGGGAAACGGAGGACACCGGGTATGCTGGCTATATCGGAAATCCCGATCAGGTCATGTATCTGGCCTGTATGGATAACCGGATCGCAGGTCAAATTCTGCTTAGTAAGAACTGGAACGGGTACGCTTACGTCGAGGACATTAAAGTAGACCCCGCCTACCGAAGATACGGCGTCGGCCGCAGGCTGATTGACCAGGCCAAGAACTGGGCGAGGGCAGGGGGAATGCCGGGGATCATGCTGGAGACGCAAAACAATAACGTCCGGGCCTGCAAATTTTATGAAAGCTGCGGGTTTGTCCTAGGCGGATTCGACTCCTGCTTGTATAAAGGTCTCGACAAACAAAGCAATGAAATTGCGCTGTACTGGTACCTGATATTCGACTAAAATTACGCCTCCCTGAATCGGGCAGATTAACCTGAACCGGTAGTCCGCACCAGGCACAAAGTGAGGCCCTTAGTATGGCCCGCTTGACGGCGGCAAAACTTTCATGTAAATTGATAAAAATAATTACATGTGAAAAGCGTTGAACAAGGATACAGAGTTCAGCGATCGCCGTACAGAGATGAAACCCGCCGGCTGAAAGGTTTCACGAAGCGATTGGACTCTCTCCCGCCTTGCCAGCTGTAACGGAAACCTCATTTGAGGATGCTGGTTAACCGTTACCGGGTCATGCCGTTATCCGAATGAGGATCTCGCACACCTGCGCGGTTGAATTAGGGTGGTAACACGACACATTCGTCCCTGACGGATGTGTCTTTTTGTTTTTTTTACGGGCTTCATCATGATCATACAAGGAGAGGGAACAATGCGCCAAAGCCGATTATTGCTGACAACTTTACGAGAATCTCCAGCGGACGCCGAAGTGATCAGTCACCAGCTCATGCTGCGGGCGGGATTTATCCGCCAACTGGCGGCGGGGATTTATACTTACCTGCCCCTTGGAAGAAGAGTTCTGCGCAAGGCGGAGCAGATCGTACGCGAGGAGATGGATAGGGCCGGGGCCCAGGAGATGCTCATGCCGGTTCTGCAGCCTGCCGAGCTGTGGAAAGAATCGGGAAGATACTCGGTGTACGGCCCGGAATTGATGCGCCTGAACGACCGGCACGACCGGGAATTCACGCTGGGACCGACACATGAGGAAGTCATTACTTCGATCGTGCGGGGGGAAATAAACTCTTACCGCAAACTGCCGGTCACGCTCTATCAGATCCAGACGAAATTCCGAGATGAGCGGCGTCCCCGTTTCGGCCTGCTGCGCGGACGCGAGTTTCTCATGAAAGACGCCTATTCCTTCGATACCGATTGGGAAGGGTTGGATGAATCGTACCGGCAGATGTTTCAAGCTTACAACCGGATACTAACGCGTTGTGAAGTAAACTTCCGTGCAGTCGAGGCCGATGCGGGTGCGATAGGCGGAGAAGGCGGCACCCATGAATTTATGGCGCTGGCCGATATCGGGGAAGATACGATTGCGGCTTGCACCGTTTGTGAATATGCGGCTAATCTGGAACAAGCGGAATCACGGACCGTGCGGACGGATTCCGTCGAACGATCGGAGGAAAAGGCCGTTAAGTTTCATACGCCCGACATCCGCACGATCGGTCAGCTCGTTCAGTCGCTGGGCATTCGTCCTTCCGATATCATGAAAACGATTGTTTATACGGCAGATACCAGACCCATCGCCGTTGTCGTAAGAGGTGACCGGGAAGTGAACGAGATTAAAGTGAAAAATTATCTCCGGGCCGGTGATCTCTCTATAGCGGATTCAGAAGCCGTGGAGGAAGCAACCGGCGCACCTGCGGGTTTTGTCGGGCCTTTGGGCTTGAACATTCCCCTCCTGGTCGATGAAGAGGTCCTCGGCATGGCGTTTGGAATCGCAGGGGCCAACGAAGCGGACTATCATTACAGAAACCTCAATCCGGGCCGTGACTTGGCGGATTCGGAAGTCGGCGATTTCCGTCAAGCGGCAGAAGGAGACAGATGTCCGCGTTGTACCGAAGGCGTGCTGAAATTATCGCGCGGGATTGAAATCGGGCATGTATTTAAATTGGGCACGAAGTACAGCGATAAACTGGAAGCGTCTTTCCTGGACGCGGCCGGCAAAAGCACCCGCATGATAATGGGCTGTTACGGAATCGGCGTTTCCCGTATTCTTTCCGCCGTGATCGAGCAGAATCATGATACGAACGGCATCATCTGGCCCCTGGCTCTGGCGCCCTATCAGGTTCATCTCATTCCGGTCTCTATCAAAGACGACGTTCAAGTTCAAGCGGCGAATGACATTTACCGGCGTCTTCAAGAGAACGGGATCGAGGCGCTGATGGATGACAGAGACGAACGCCCCGGTGTTAAATTCAAGGATTCGGATTTGATCGGGATTCCATTCCGCATTGTGATCGGCAAAGACGCCGGGCAAGGCAAGGTGGAGTTTGTAGAACGCAGAAGCGGGTTGAAAGAAACCATCCCCCTCCAAGCTGCTTGCGAGCGCATTCTCGATCAGGTTCGTTTATCCAAACCCACGTATTGACAAGGGTGCAAGAGCGTTATAAAATAGCTCCAAATGAAAGGGAGTATTCCACATGAACCGCTGGGAAACTGAAAAACGATATCCAAAACGCTGCTCCGAACAATCGGAACCAAACGATGAAACGTTGTCCGGAGCTTAATCGAGAAGCGAAACGCTTTTCATTCATCGGCTGATAGCTTTCAAATTTCGCATGAAACCTTCGTGCTTATTTGGGCTGCTGTCCGCCGGTTAGATTAAGGCTGCAGACAATATTTTGTCTGCAGCCTTTTGTGATACCTTGTTCAGTTTCCGGCTGAAGATCGTATTGCTGTATTTGCACGCAAAATACAGAAAGCAGAAGGCTTGTGCCGTATCGGCGCAATCTTTCTGCTTTTTTTTATGAGGAAAAGGAGAAGACATACATGAGCTTACTGGAGATTACGGGCATGTCCCACTCGTTCGGAGACAGAACGTTATATAAACAGGTCGATTTTGAATTGTTCAAAGGGGAACACTTGGGTGTCGTCGGGCAGAATGGCACAGGAAAAAGCACCCTGCTGGGCATTTTAACGGGAAAAATGATACCCGATGAGGGAACGGTCCGATGGCAGTCGAACATCCGGATCGGTTATCTCGACCAGTACGCCGTCATCGACGGAAACCGGACAATAGGGGAGTATTTGAAAACGGCTTTTGCCTCCCTGTTCGAACTGGAAACGAAAATGAACGCCCTCTATGAAGAGAGCGCAAGCACCGGAATGGAAGAACCGCTGCTCAAAGCCGCACACTATCAGGAAGAGCTGGAGAGGCTGCAATTTTATGAGGTGGACAGTACAATTCAGAAGGTCGTGAACGGACTGGGGCTGAGCGCCATCGGTATCGGCCGTCCCATTCAAGAATTGAGCGGAGGGCAGCGGGCCAAGGTCATTCTGGCAAAGCTTCTTCTGGAAAAACCGGATGTGCTGCTGCTCGACGAGCCTACGAATTTTCTCGATAAAGAACATGTCAGCTGGTTGGCGGATTATTTAACGTCCTTAACTAACGCTTTTGTCGTGATTTCGCATGATGCTGCCTTTCTCGATAAAATCACGACCGGCATCTGCGATATAGAAGGCGGATCGATCAAAAAATACCCGGGCAAATATTCGCATTTCCTCCGGCAAAAGGAGCATTTACGGGAGGATCATATCCGGCAGTACAACGCCCAGCAGAAAACGATTCAAAGGACAGAGGCGTATATCCGTAAAAATAAGGCCGGAGTTAACTCCAGAATCGCCCGCGGACGCCAAAAACAGCTGGATAAAATCGAGCGGATCGAGGCGCCTGCTTTTGTCGCGAGGCCGTTCATCCGCTTTGGGGAACTGCCGCTGGGGTCTCAGACGGCTCTTCGTGTAAACGAACTGGAAGCCGGGTATGCGGCGCCTCTGCTGCCCAAGTTAACTTTTGCCGTCAGAAGCGGGGAAAAGATCGTCATCACCGGATTTAACGGGATCGGAAAATCCACGCTGCTCAAAACGCTCATGCGAAGGATTCCGGTTATTTCCGGCGGATTCCGTTTTGGGGAACATGTTAAGACCGGCTACTATGAGCAGGACTTGATCTGGGAAGACGACGCTCTGACACCGGTTCGGTTTATAGCGGACTGTTATCCGCAGCTGAACAACAAAGAAATCCGGCGTCATTTGGCACAATGCGGAGTAAATGAAACGAGAGCTTCCCAAACACTTCGTACGCTAAGCGGAGGGGAGCAGTCGAAAGTGAAACTGTGCGGTTTACTGCTTTCGCCCTGTAATGTGCTCATCATGGACGAACCGACCAATCATCTGGATGCGGAAGCGAAAGACGCTTTGCGCGACGCCTTGATTCACTTCGGCGGCACCCTTATTCTGGTGTCTCATGAACAGAAATTTTATGAGGGATGGGTGGACCGGGTTCTCGAAATCGGCAGCCGGAAGGGCTGATTGGATGAGGAAGGTTATACGCGTCCCATCGTAACCAGTTTTGTAGGAAAGAAAAGCACCGGGAAGCGGGCCGTTTTCGTTTGGCCCGAATGTCCCGGTGCTTTTTTGTCTGGAAGAGAATGAAAACATGCAGAGCTGCTTTAATTAACGTGAAGTTTTACTCGAATTTTTCTGTTTGCCGCTCTGCAGACCGGCTGAAAACACAAGCGCGATAATCACTGCGGCAGCTATGGCCAGAAAAGCATCGGAGTAAGGAGCGGCGTCCAGAACATAGAACGGGTTCAGCGGATCTTGCGCGGCTTCTTTACGCGCCGCCAGAAAGGCTCCGATAACGGAAGCGCCTGTTCCGGCCCCGAGGAATAAGGCCCCTTGGAAGATTCCGAGCCCCGCGCCGAGCTGTTCGTTTTCGAGCGTACTTGCAGCGGCGTTGTTCGCCGGCGAATTCGTAAAGGCGACGCCGAAGCCCAGCCCGAGCATTCCGGCCGAAGCCAACAGAGGAGAACTCCCCGCTGCAAAAGTGGAAATGAACAAAAGCGAAATGCCCATGACCGAAAGTCCGGCGGTGACGGGTATTTTAGCTCCGATCCGGTCGGAAAGACGGCCGGCCGCAGGGGAAAAGACGGCTACAGCCGCGGCACCCGGCAGGAGGACAAGTCCGGCTGCCCCGGGGGAGAGGCCGTTGACTTCGACGATCAGAAGCGGCACGAAGACGAGCGACGAGACGTAAGCGAACATCGTGAAGAACCCTGCCAAGACTGCCGCCATGTAGCTTTTGTTTGCTAACAAGGCAGGTGGAAGGAACGGGTGCTCCGCCGTGAAAATTCGCCAGATGAAGGCGGCTGTCATAAGACTAGCCCCTGCCAGACTGCCCCAGGAGGATAACGACGAGAATCCCTCCGCCTGTCCCTGGGTGACGCCGAAAAGGAATAAACCCGCCGCCAGGCCGAACATGATCCCGCCAAGCAGATCGAAACGGCGTTCTTTTGCGGTTTCGGTTCCGGGACGTCCGCCCGGGAGCACATAAAGAGCGCAGGGAAGAAGCGCCAGCAGCAGCACAAGAGTGATCCAGAAGAGCGCGGGCCAGCCGAACATTTGACCGACAAGACCGCCGAAGATCGGCCCGACTGCCGTTCCGATGCCAATGCTGCCTGCAAGGATGCCGAGTGCGGCGCCTCTGCTTCCGGACGGAAGAACCCGGGAGACCGTGATGACGGAAAGGACCGGAATGGCCGCGGAGCCCGCCCCTTGCAGCATACGGCCCAGTACCAAAACCAGAAGGGTAGGAGCGGCTGCGCAGACGAGGCTTCCGACCGCAAATATCAGGAGAGCAAGCGGATAAAGTCTCCGTAAACTGAAAAAGTCCGAAATGCGGCCGTAGAACGGGACACCGATGGCGATCACGAGCAGAACCCCGGTGACTACCCAGCCTGCCTGAGCTTCGGAAGCTCCGAAATCTTTGCCGATGAGAGGCAGAACCGGATTGACCATATCGGCTGTCATACAGGCCACGAATAAGGAGAAGACAAGTACAAGCAGCAGGGGAAGCTGCCGGGCTCTTTTAGTATGGGTTTGAACGTTCATTTATGTTTACCTCCTAAAATTAAAGTGGGTTCAATCTTAGGAGGGGTATCCCATGTTTTATTTATCACGAACAGTCACCTCCCTTCAGGCAGAAGAACAAGGGCAAAAAAGTACGCAAAAAAGACGCCTCAACAAACCGGCGCCAAGTCGTTGCGTGTTGAATTAAAATCTGCTAGTTAATCAGAAACGTCCATTCACTTTGCAGATTCCATTACGCGAGGCAAAAAGCATCCGGCGGTTGTAACTATGAAATTTCGTTTTAACACTGTACGAAAAAAGGCAGACTGATCCCGTCAGAGACTGATCTCCGGATTTTTTGATTTTATTTTTTACCGGAACGAAAATCGTTTCCATCGCTCTTTGCCTCCTTTCCTGCGTGATTGACTCTAATAGTATTCGATAACGCTTAGAAAAACAACTGGACTTACAGCCTCGTTACATAAGATTTTTCAAATAATCATCCTTCCACTGAAAATAAACTTCGTTATTTTCCTTTTGCGAAAACAAATGCTTAGGGTATGGCAAGGCCAGTTCAGGCATCTGTTCCGGGCTGAAATAACGAAGTTCGGCTGTTTCGCTGTCTAAGGGATTCAAGGTGCCGGATTGAACGACGCAATCGAACATCAAAATGTTATATTCCACTTTATGGCCGTTCGGATATTGATAGCGGTATTCCTTTCCGCCGAATACGCCTATCAACTTGTTCGGGAAAACATATAATCCCGTTTCTTCGCGCACTTCGCGAACTATCGCTTCGGCAGGCGTCTCGCCAAGTTCAATAGCTCCTGCGGGCAGACTCCATTTCTCGCCGTTTCCTTTGTTTTGTAATAAGATTTTTCCCGACTCATTACGAATAATTCCAGCAACGCTTGGCACGAAGATCCATTCACTGCCCACTTTTTCTCGCAGATTTCTATAATAATCGGACATTCCCATTTCAACTACCACCTTAAATTTTTTATGCGAAACAGTAGTATTCGTTCTTGATTAGGAACTTCCTTCTTATATATCTAACCCTATTGCTTATCAACGAAAAAAGGACGCGGGGCTAATCTATATGAAAAACGTCGTTTGCTTCTGCAAAAATCAATATCTTTGACGGACGGGATTTAGTATGCTAATAGACAAGACTTTACCGTAGGGGGGATGCTGGTTGAACGATAAAGAATCTTTGAAAGAGGCCTTTAAACGGGCGCCTTATCCGCTGGGCGGCAACGGGCCTCGGGATATCGGAATCTTGAAGCGGGTCTTTGACGAGATTGAGGGAACGCTGGAAAGTGACGTTTACGGAGCGGGGACGCTGATTGAGGAGTTTCAAAGCAAAATAGCCGCCTATCTGGGCAAGGAAACGGCCGTGTTTTTCCCGAGCGGAACGATGGCGCAGCAAATTGCGCTAAGAATCTGGTGCGATGAAAAAGGAAGCAGGCGGGTCGCGTATCATCCGCTCTGTCACCTGGAAATACACGAGGAAGACGGCTTGAAGGAGCTGCACCGCATAGAGCCGGTTTTGCTGGCCGACAAGGACCGGCTGATTACACTTGAGGATGTGAAGCAGTTAGACGGGGAAATTTCCTGTCTGCTTCTGGAGCTGCCGCAGCGGGAAATCGGCGGCCAACTGCCGGCATTCGAAGAGCTGGAGGCCATTTCGGCTTACTGCCGCGAAAGAGGCATTAAGCTTCATTTGGACGGGGCGAGATTGTTCGAAATTACGCCTTACTACCAAAAATCGGCCGCTGAGATAGGTGCGCTGTTTGACAGCGTGTACGTGTCCTTTTACAAAGGAATCGGCGGAATTGCAGGAGCCGTACTGGCGGGCGGCCGTGATTTTACGGAGCGGTCCAAAGTGTGGAAAAGACGCCACGGCGGCGATCTGATTAGTCTTTACCCGTACATAATCACGTCGGATTATTATTTCGACCGGCGAATCGGCAGGATGGCACAGTACTTCGAGGAAGCGAAGGAACTCGCCGCTTTCTTCAATGACTGCGAGGGCGTTTATACTAGACCCGCGGTTCCGGTGTCCAACATGTTCCATATCCATTTTAAGCTGCCGGAAACGGCAATTCTTCCGATCCTCACCGCAGTATCCGAGGCCACGGGGGTAGGATTGGCTTCTTGGCTGCATGAACGTGAAGAAGGAACCTGCTACACCGAGATCAGCGTGGGTGACCGGTACGAGAATGTGCCCAAAGACAAGATCCGGGAAGCATTCCGCCTGCTGAAGGAGAAGTTGGAAGCGGCGTTATCCACGTAAGCGGAGCAGTCCGGTTAGATGTCGGGTCCTTCCTAATCCTGTCCGGCATGTGGAGAGGATGGATGGAAGGAAGGACTTAATCGCACAGCCGAAGCATGGATATTAATTAATGATATTAATCATTTGATGTATTTAATCTCATTAACTATTTCGTGGAATCATTTTTCATCCGTCTGTCATCTATACACACGAAAGAAGGAACGATATGAAACGAACGCTGGTCGTCAGTGACATACATGGGGAAATAGACAAATTTACAAGGCTGCTGGAAAAGGTGAGCTACAATCCCCGGCAGGATCAGTTGATTTTGCTCGGCGATTATGTGGATAAGGGGCCCGATTCCAGAAGAGTGGTGGAGAAGGTGATGCAGCTTCACCGGGAAGGCGCGATCGTCCTCAAAGGGAACCACGATCATATGATGGTCAAATCGTTCGAACGGGACCCTGTATTCATCGAACGCTGGTTCCGGAATGGGGCACGTGCAACATTAACCAGCTATGAACATGCGGGGGCCGCTTCGGAAGCTCCTGCTCCCGAAACATTGGAGCTTACGCCTCTGCTGGAGGAACACCTTTCCTTTTTGGGCGGCCTTCAAACCTATTATGAAACCGAAGATACCATTTTTGTTCATGCCGGGGTGCATCCTTCGACTTCGCTTGCAGAGACGGATGCTTATGTGCTGATGTGGATCCGCGACGAGTTTCACAAGGGCTACCGGGGTGAGAAAACGGTCGTGTTCGGGCACACCATAACGGAAACCCTTCACGGCAAGCGGGATGTTTATTTCGGCGACAACAACATCATCGGAATCGACGGCGGAGCCGTATACGGAGGGGTGCTGCACTGCCTCGAGCTGCCGGGCCGGAACGTCTATTCCGTCTACTAAAGAACCTTTTGCACCGGAAAATGATTCTTGAAAAAACGTACTCGCGAAGCGAGAGGACCTCTTAAAAAACCGTTCAGTTTCTGAACGGTTTTTTTCTTTTCTAAACGATTGTATAGAGGAAAGTAACAATTCCTTAATAAAGGCTTTATTTTTCGTTTCGGAATGAAAGCCGCCCTTCGTTGTATAATGCAAACAAACGTCTCCTGTAGACCGATTCATTATCGAAGAACTGCATGTGCGGCCGCTAATTTGCAGACAAGAAAGGATTATACCCACCCATGTATCAAGGTAAGCTGCGTAAAATGACTCTCCTCTTGTTAGGCTTATACACCGGATTGATTTTCTATTTCTTATATATCGGATTTAACCGCAGTTCGCATCTTGCAGATCGGGGCATGCGCTGCAATCTGACTCTGCACGGAATTCCGCTTCATTTTCCGATGGGCAGAGACTTTCAAAGCTGGTTTTTCGAATTCGGCAACTTTGCCGCTTTTGTTCCTTTCGGGCTGCTCATTCCGCTCTTGTTCCGCTGCAAATTCGTCCCGTTTATTGTGTGTTTCCTGGTGTCGATCACGTTTCTAGAAACTTTGCAAATGCTTACCCGCTTAGGCGCTTTCGATATCAACGACATCGTGATTAATACGTTAGGAGCTGCCGTAGGCTTCTGGGCGCAGCGCTTAGTTCCCGGCAGCCGGGACAGTTTGCAGGGCATGGTCCGGCTTGTTTTGATGACGATCCTCCTTTCGGCCGGTACGGTTGCCGCTGTCGGAGGGATGAATGATTCGATGGAAAAAGGACGCGGCAGCTACCTTTTCAAGACGCAGGAGTCTCCGTCACACAATGTGGTGCTGTATCACGACGTTCAGCCGCAGAGGGCTGAATAAGCCGTGCTATAAGAATTCCTCAGCCGAGGTAGGGAATCGATCAGCAGAGGCGAGGAGGCAAGTTTACTAACTGGAACGGAATTCCCGTCCGGCACTTTCCATTCCTCAGCGATATTCACTTGGAACATATGCTGGCTCTGTTCCGGATGGGAACGACGATTTTTCCGCCGGTGCCGGCCTTTTATAACCATCCTCAAAATATCGAAGATCTTATCCGGCATATCGTGATCCGGACAATCGATCAGTTGGGCGTATCCTTGCCTGCGGCCAAAAGATGGGGCGGTATGAAGGAAGCTTGACCCGCATTGAATCAAACCTTCTCTTGACGTATAGTTGAACTATCTTGCATAACTATCCAGGACAGGGAGGAAGCGGAACCCATGAGCAAGAAAGCGCCCGAGCTGCCGGTTCTTTGTTTTGAGAATCAAGAAGCGTTTGAGATTTGGCTCGAAAGCAATCATGAAGCATCGCCCGGAATCCTTCTACAAATCGCGAAAAAAAATGCCCGCCTTGTGACGGTTTCTTATCAGGAAGCCCTCGAAAGCGCGCTCTGTTACGGATGGATCGACAGCCAGAAGAAAACATTCGACGACCAGTCGTGGCTTCAGCGGTTTACGCCGCGCGGGGCCAGAAGCATCTGGTCCAAGGTGAATAAAGACAAAGCGGAGCAGCTCATCGCGGACGCGAGAATGAAGCCGGGGGGCCTCAAGGCGATTGAAGACGCCAAGCGCAGCGGTCAGTGGGACAAGGCTTACGAACCGCAAAGCAGCGGCGCCGCGCCGGAAGATTTTGCCGCCAGGCTGGAGCTTAATGCCCGGGCTAAAGCGTTTTACGACACGTTAAACAAGCAAAACAAGTTTGCGATCCATTTTAGAATCCAGAATGTTAAAAAGCAGGAAACCCGGGAAAAACGCATTTTACAGTTTATCGAAATGCTTGAACGGGGCGAAAAAATTTATCCCTGATCGGGCGTGAGCCGTAAATCTGCGGCTTATATCGAAAACAGCTTAATTGCTGTTATAAATAAGAGCCGGCGAAATGCGGACAAGCCGCCGAAGAAGACTGAGAGAATCAGTCTTCTTTTTTTAGGATACCTCGAATAGCTTGACCTCTGACGGCTCGTCAGCCTTGTTTACTGCTCCAGGCTGCGCAAATAATTCTCATACTCGACGCTGAATTCGAGCGCTTGTTTGAAATCGGAGGACAAGCGGGACAAGGCTTCTACGATGTCCTGCTGCCTCGTCTCGGTAAGCGCGATAATTCCCGGCCGGCGGGGAATACGAAACCGGGTATGGTCATGGTAAGTAAGGGTGACAATCGTTCCGACAGGCGGACCCTCGGTTGGATGAAGCGTACTCCACATCCAGCGCTCCTGATCGCTTTGGTCCGGATTCCGTCCCCATTCGCGGGAAATATCGAAATTACCCGGCAGGCGGGGTTCCGGCCGCAGTCCGGCTTCATTTAGCTGACGGTGTACCGGCAGGAAGAGCAGGTTCAAGTATGTTCCGTAAGCCGGATCTCCCGCTTCCGCGTAAGCTTTCAGCAGCCTGTCGTTCTCTTTAACCAGAATCTCCTGCCAGTTCTGGCGAACATGAGATTCAATAAAGGCGGCGACGGCCCCAATCTTGTTTTGCGGCTGTTCTTTCAAGAAATCGCTTAATGCTTCGGTTGTAGGCATTTAGGTGTAAACTCCCTTCCTGTTAACCATTTTATGGAATGCAATTTCATCTTACAACATGCATGCAAATGATAAACTTACCTTCACAAAGCAGGCTGCTGAAGCCGGTTTAGGCGTGAAACATTAGCAAGTGCTTTAAGCGGGTACATGATTATATGACAGCGCATCCGAATTCCTTATTGAATAGAATACGGGGAAAATAGTTTGCCAGACTATGGAACACATGCTATGTTGATAATGATTATCAATATCAATTAAAAAATAGGAGTGAATCTAGTTGCGCAAATCTGTCCGGATATATACGTTTCCGAAGGGCGACACGTTCAATGACCCGGTATCGCTTGAAGCGGAGCTGAAATTCATATCGGAAAGTCTGCTTTCCGTGAAATAACCGCCGCACATCCGGAAGAGACGGCCATACACCTGATAACCGAGAGCCTGGCGCTTGTCGGGTGTATGCTTGTCGAGGCGGGCGCCGGTTGACAACACCGTTTTATTTTTTCTATAATGGCATGGATTTTAAAGACGGAACTAAAGGTGAAGCGGCATGTCTCCACGTACTAAAGAACAAAACGAAGCGATCCGGAATCAGCGCAAACAAGAAGTGCTGCAGGCGGCTGTTCAGGTCTATGTCGAGAAAGGCTATGCGGCGGCCGAAATGGGGGATATAGCGGATTGGGCGGGACTCGCTCACGGTCTCGTTTATTATTATTTCAAAAACAAGAAAGCATTGTTCCGCGAGCTTTACGAAACCATGATGGAAGAGTCCAAACACTTTACGAAATCTTATTTTGAGCAAAAGGGGTCCGTATCGGACCTGTTCGAGAGTTATGCCCGGGTCGTCTGCGAGCGGGTTAGGGTTAATCCCGTGATCCCGCGTTTTTACATGCGGATTAGTTTGGATGTGCATCATTT
This sequence comes from Paenibacillus sp. JNUCC 35, assembly GCF_058269095.1. NCBI lineage: Bacteria > Bacillati > Bacillota > Bacilli > Caryophanales > Paenibacillaceae > Paenibacillus > Paenibacillus sp. JNUCC 35. Next base: position 2,829,414 of record NZ_CM177771.1, read on the forward strand.
GTATACGCCGGAGGAATTCTCTCCGTTTTCGTGGGTGAGAAGCTTTTTGCAGGAGATGACTCAGGCCATTGAAAAAGGGATCGGAGAAGGCACGATTCGGCCGGGTAATTCCGATCTTATGGCGAGACAATTCTGGGGAGCCGTGTCGCAAGGGATGAATTACTTGGATCAGGCCCAGCAGGAATGGATGGCAAACGGCATGCCGGAGACGGAAAAGAAGGAACAATGGGAGAAGGCTTTGAATCAGGTGGTGGAGTCGTCCGTTTCCATCTTAAGGCTGCGCTAATTTTTTTTATTTTAATATTGACTTATAACTCAATCAAAAATAAAATGTGGGAAAGGAGAGTGATGTTTGTCTGAAAACGCTAGTCGTCGTGGCTCATCCGAATTTGCAGCAGTCCCGCGTTAACAAACGATGGGTGGAGGAATTGAGAAAACATTCCGGCGAGGTTACCGTGCATGAACTGTACGATTCGTATCCGGAGAAGGTATTGGATACCGGACGGGAGCAGGCTTTGCTGGCGGAATGTGAACGTCTCGTGCTGCAGTTTCCGTTTCAATGGTACAGCACACCGCCGCTTCTGAAGCAGTGGCTCGATGAAGTGTTCACAACGGCGTGGCTGTTCGGTCCGGGCGGTAAAGCCGTTGCCGGAAAAGAACTCCTGCTCGCCGTTTCTATCGGGGGAGCGGAGGAGACTTACGAGGCAGGCGGACTGATCGGGTATACGATCAGTGAATTGACTCGCCCTCTGCAAGCTTTTGCCAATCAGATCGGCATGACGATGCTTCCGCACTTCAAATTTCACGGTGCGAATCAGGCGGCGGACGAACAGATCGAGAGCAGCGCGGAACGATACATCCGGCATATCTTGACTCCCGAGCTTGATCCCCGGATTGCCCGGCAGAGAATGCTTAACGAAATGAAACAGAAGATGCAGGCCTCCCTGTAAAAAACAAAGCCGATGCTCCTCACATGGGGAACTTCGGCTTATGTGACGTTCGGATTCCGGGAGAGTATAATGGGAATGGTTGGTACCAAACAGACACAGGGTGAGAACTCGGGAGGAATCGGACATGAGCACAGAACCGAATACGGCGGGCTGGGACGCCATTGACAAGGAATTCGTAAAGCTTTACGGAGATCAGGAACCGAAACATTACGGTACGCTTATCTCCTATGCGCTGGGGGGACCGGATCCGCTGGATGGAATCAGTGCGTACAAAACGGACGAGCCTGCCCCGCATTGGCATTTCGTAACGTTCGGATTTTCGGAACTTTACGATAAGGAATCCGATCATCCGGAAGAGAGCGGCTACGGATTCGAATTGACGTTTCGGCTGGACCGCGGGGCAGAAGAGGAAGAGCCACCGGCTTGGGCGATCAACCTGCTGCAAAATATGGGGAGATACGTATTCAACAGCGGCAATATTTTCCGGTCGGGCGATTACATGGACGCCAACGGTCCGATTTGCCTCGATTCCGATACCCGGCTGACCGCTCTGGCTTTCATCCAGGATCCGGAGCTTCCTGCAATCGATACGCCTAACGGGCGGGTGGAGTTTATCCAGATGGTCGGAATTACGAGAGATGAGCTGGAAGCCATGCAAACCTGGAATACGCTTGGTATGCTGTCCGCCTGTTTGCCGTATATGCCGGACTACATAACGAATTTATCGCGGGATTCTCTGCTTAAAGTGGAAGCCGTTTCCGAAGCCGCCGAGAAAGGAATGCGGGAAGACGGCTCCAATACCGGCTTTTTGTTTGTGGATCAGCTCGATTGGGAGCCGGGGAAAAAAGGCTGGCTGAGCAAAACTCCCGCAGCGCTGACGCTGGGGGCCAAACAAGCCGGCATGATCGGCAAGCTGCTGCAAGGGCGGATTTTGAAAGGAAAGGACCTCACTCTCGTGGGACCGGAAGTCCGCGTGATCTTTAAAGCGGGAGAAAAGCCGGAGTGTGCGGCCGGAGAAGGCGAGGTCCGGATCATTCTCGATGAGAAGGCTGCCGGCGAGCTGAGCAGAGGCTTAATGCCTAAAGAAAGCGTGCTTGAGATTCCGTCCTTACAGGGAACGGTCATTCGCATCGTGAAAACAAACATTAAGGACAGCGAAGGAAACGTAGTGGAAGTTATCGGCTGACTTAAGGCTGCAAATACAGGATTAACGGACTATATCGCACGGAGATCAGGGCCTGGAAACGGGCCTTTTTTTGTCGAAAGTAAAAGTGAAAACGGTTCCTTACGAATGGTAGACACGATACCCATTTGTTTAAGGAGCCGTTTTTTGTGCAGCTGAAAAAACAGGAAATACCGTAGGTCATAGGAGCATGCAGGCAATCGGCTCTATCTGCTTCTTATCCGAAATGAACCTGTGCAACGAGATTTCACGGATTTAAGACCCTGCATATAATGCGTTGAGACTATAAGCAGCTAATTTTTTACCGGTTATTGTCATAAAATGCCGATTAGGACACCGGCAAGCGTTAGGTACGAAAGAAGCAGAAGAGAATGACCCGGTTGAAAATTCAGACCTATTCGTTGTGACTCAAGCCTTATTTCCTGCAAAATGAGCAACCGAAATACGGATTGTGCGTAGAAGCTGAAGAAAAGAAAATCCAAATATAGGAAATATGCATATATTTATGGTTTATATATCATTCATTTTAGTTCTAAAACAAAATTAAAAACCATTTAATTTCCAAAAATGGTAGTTGACATTTAATTTTGGTAATTATAGGATGTAAATGTATCCATAAATAACACATTATGGAAATTGTAGTCGATTAATAGACTTTAAATATCCAAAAGGAGAGTTATCATGACCATTCCATTTGACCAGTGGCCAGAATGGCCTCAACACTCCGATCGTACCCGCCAGAAAATTGAAGATGTGTTTCAGTCGAACAGATGGGCGATAAGCGGATATTGGACGGGCGAGGAAAGCATGGAACGGAAATTCGCAAAGGCTTTTGCGGATTTCAACGGGGTCCCTTACTGTGTGCCGACGACGAGCGGCTCCACGGCTTTAATGCTTGCCCTTGAAGCGCTCGGAATAGGCGAAGGAGACGAAGTCATTGTTCCCAGCCTGACTTGGATTGCAACCGCTACCGCCGTATTAAACGTGAATGCGCTTCCTGTTTTTGTGGATGTTGAGGCGGATACCTATTGTATCGATCCTCAATTGATAAAGTCGGCCATTACGGATAAAACGAAAGCCATTATCCCGGTCCATTTGTTCGGAAGTATGGCGAATATGGATGAAATAAGCAGAATTGCGCAAGAACACAACCTTTTTGTGATTGAAGATTGCGCGCAAAGCCACGGTTCCGTATGGAACAACCAGCGTGCCGGAACGATAGGAGATATAGGGGCGTTCAGCTGTCAGCAGGGCAAAGTGCTAACGGCCGGAGAAGGGGGGATTATCGTGACGAAAAATCCCCGTTTTTTTGAACTCATCCAACAATTGCGAGCGGATTCCAGGGTTTATTGCGATGATTCCTCCGATTTGATGCACGGTGACATGCAGCTGGTCAAAAAAGGGGACATTCAAGGCTCCAACTATTGCTTGTCCGAATTTCAATCGGCCATCCTTCTGGATCAACTTCAGGAGCTGGATGACAAGAACGCGATCCGGGAAAAGAACGCCATGTTCTTGAACGATGCCTTAAGCAAAATTGACGGCATTAAGGTGATGAAGCGTCCTCCTCAAGTCAGCAGACAAACTTATTACGGGTATGTATTCCGGTTCGATCCGGTGAAATTCGGCGGGTTGAATGCGGATCAGTTCTGTGAAATTCTTCGTGAAAAGCTCAATATGGGGACGTTTTACCTGCATCCGCCGTATCTCCCCGTACACAAAAATCCGCTGTTCTGCCCTTGGACAAAGAACCGTTATTTGAAATCGGTTCGTAAGACAGAAGCTTATTGGAGAGGGCTTCATTACCCGGTCTCCGAACGGGCTTCCGAGCAATCCATCGTTATCCACCATGCTATTTTACTGGCTGAACCCTCACATCTGTCGCTTCTGGTCGATGCCGTAGCCGAACTTGCCCGGAAATTTTGCGTGACTCATTAACGAAGGATGATTAGCGAGGAGGAATTGGGATGGATAAGCTGTTTTCGATGATCGAAGTAGAAGTCAATTCTCAATGCAACCGCACGTGCTGGTACTGCCCCAACAGTGTATCTCAGCGCAAAGAGAACGGAGAGATGGACCCCGCTTTGTATAAAACGCTAATGGAACAGTTAAGTTCGCTGGATTTTGCGGGACGTATTTCGTTTCACTTTTACGGGGAGCCGCTTTTGTGCAAAAATCTCGATCTGTTTGTGGGCATGACAACGGAATATATCCCTAGAGCAAGGCCTATTATTTACACAAACGGCGATTTTCTTACCGAAAAACGGTTACAGACTTTGACGGAACTGGGTATTCAAAAATTCATTGTGACCCAGCATGCCGGAGCCAAGCACAAATTCAGAGGCGTATACGACCAACTGGCGGGAGCGGACAAAGAAAAAGTGGTCTATCTCGATCATTCGGATCTGATTTTATCCAATCGGGGCGGGATTCTGGATAATATTCCTCAAGCTTCGAAAGCCAACATGTCGTGCATGGTGCCATCCAATCTGGCCGTTGTTACCGTTTTGGGGAACGTGCTTCCATGCTTTGAAGATTTCAATCAAAAGATGGTTATGGGCAATATCGGCGAACATCATATTTCCGATATCTGGAACAATGACAAATTTACATCCTTCCGCAAAATGTTAAAAGAAGGGCATAGAGGCAAATCGGATCTATGCAAAAATTGCAACAATGTAAGTGTGCAGACAGAAGATCAATACGATTATGTGCTGTAACGAAGAGGGGGTGTACGTTTGAATATTTTGCGGCTTACCCCTCATTACTACTTTGAGACTACCGAATGGCCGAGCCGGTTTGATCCGATGGGCGGCATGCAGGTTCAAATCACGAATTTGACGGAATGGCTGGCCGATCAAGGAGTCCGGCAGGATGTGCTCACAACCGGCATTCCCGGCATCCCCCGAACATTGCAGCTTCGGGACCGGTTGACCGTCCATTCCGTCCGTTTTATGACGCTGCCCTTTAAGTCCAGCCAAACGGGAACGCTGTTTCTCGATCAGAGCTGGTTCATGGGCGCTGTCAAATGGATCGTTCAGAACGGGAAAAAGAAGAACTACGATGCGATTCATGTCCATGCAAGCGGAGTGGTGTGGCCGTTACTCGCCGGTATGTTCGCTCAAAAATATTTAAAAAAGCCGTTGATTTTAACGATACATTGCAGCCGGATATTTACGTACAAGCCCATGAATAAGTGGGATCAATTCGTTCACGATTTTGTTAAATCCGTGGAATTAAAGAGCATCAAACTCAGCCATAAAGCCGTCGTTCTTACGGATAAGAGACTGGACAGCTACAACCGGCTGCTTGAGGATTCGTCGAAAATGACGGCGATCAGCGACTGTATCGGATCGAATCATCTCAGTCATTCCATCGATTGTCCTTTTTGCGGCCAATTAAAAACCGAGCTTCTCGGCAAAAAAACGGTTTTGTTTCTGGGCAGAATCGCACACGAGAAAGGCTGGGCCACCTTTGTAAGCGTTGCGAAAGAGCTCGCGGACAAAATCGGCGATTTGCAATTCATCGTGTGCGGAGACGGTCCCCAGCGCGAGGCGATGGAAGAACAAATTAAAGCGGCGAATTTGCAAAACCAATTCCGTATCACCGGTTTTATTTCACATAAATTTGTCTCCTGCTATCTGCACCATGCCCAGCTGTTCCTGCTGCCCTCCCACCATGAGGAATTCGGCGGAAGCCTGATTGAAGCCGCCATTGCGGGAGTTCCGATCATTTCGACCAATAACGGAGGTCCCGCCGATATTTTCACTCACGGTGAAACCGCGATTTTAACGGACCCGAGCGACGTGTTGGGGATCGCTGACGAGGCTTATAAAATATTGACGAACGACTCCGTTGCCGAGTCCCTGAGGCTCCATTCCAGACCCGAGGTTGTCAGTAAATTTTTGCCTCACTGCGTGTATCCGAATTATTTGAATTTGTACTCTTCAAAAGAGGCTGCCGTCCATGAAGGATAATCCGATTTCTTTGTTTCACGAATTGGAAAGCTACGTCAGAGGAAGCAAGGACCGTCTTCATCGTTACATGTACGCCTGTATCCTGGAGCAGCGATTGGCGGATTTGCTTTTGCTGAGCCGGTGCGGCGTACATCCTGAAGACAGGGATCGTTTGGCTGCCCGGCTGGCCTCTCAACGCAGCCTTTGCGTGCAGGCTGCTTCCGACATTGCGGAAGATACGCAGGAGGCGCGGGGGAGTACGCCGGCATGGCCGGACTACAAGGCTGCCAAATCTTCCGTTACGAAGAAAAGACCGGAGCTGCTCTCTTTAATCAAAGTGATGCAGGAGCTTCGTACCCCGGAATGCTCCGGGTATGATTTGTGCGACCTGGAGGTTTGCCGGGAGGATGCTCTGCGCTGGCTGAGAGACCATGCCGATCCGTCTTCACCGCCTGTACTCATCGGCGTTCGGACCGGAGGCGCTTTCTACGCTCCGTTATGGTCATCGGCTTTGCGGCAGAGGTGGGGGAATGATGCCCTATATCACACAGTCCGAGCTCTGCGGAAGCCTTCCGATCCGGGCGCGTCCTTGTATTTGCCCGAGGAACTCTCGATGCTGCCGGCGGCAATAGAGCCGGATACGGATATCGTGATTCTGGAAGATCAGCCGCATACGGGCGGGACCGTTCTGGAACTGGCTGGAAGACTTAGCGTGAAGTATCGGCTGAACAAGCCTGTCTGGGTTTCTTCTCCGGGCCGGTTGTTCAAAATCGAGAACGACCGGCTTGCGAAGTGCAGCGATCGTATCCCTCTGAATACGGCGACAAAAAAGCGCATCTGGCAGATGCTCGGCAATTCGGAAGAAGTGGTGGAGTTTCTTCTGCCGAAGCTCGGTTTATCTGACGCGCGTCCGGCGGATTTGGAAGTGGTCCCTTATAAATCCGTGCCTCATTGGAATGATCCGATGTATCGCCGTGAAGTTCCCTTCCGGATTAATCCGAAGAAAACTCCGCTTTTCATCCGACGAAAAAGCACGAATGAGCCGGTCGTATTCGCAAAATTTATCGGGAAAGATCTTTTCGGCGACTTTCAATTTCATCAGCTGAAAAAGTTTGAAAAGTATTCCTCTGATATTTTAGCGTACCAGGACGGTTATGTGATGACCCAATATGAACCGGGATTACGGGAAATGAGAGAAGTGTTCGTCAACATGCCTTCAGCCGTGACAGGTGATATTTGCCAAACCATTTCCGGTTACTGGAAAACGCTGCTTGATTCGTGCCAAGTAAGCGGAGGTCATCCCGTTCATCCTTTAGCCGACCATTGGCAAGCCCATCTTGGAGAGATGGAGGACTTTATCGGGAGAAAGCTGCCTTATGATTTGGATTGGTTCGAACAAAGTTTGCATACCGAATGGACCTCGTCCGCTCATGTTTACACGTCCTTGCCTTACGCCAACCGGTATGGGCACTGGAAAGCGAGGCTTTCAGCCGGGCAGCGCTTGAAAACGTACCGGTTTCACATTGATTCCACCTGGGGAGGCACTTCCAGCATCGAGGTGGAGCTGGCTTCGTTTCTTTTGGAAAACAGGGTGAGGCCCGATGACTTCCGTCTGTTGGTAAACCAGGTAAAAAAAGAAGCCGAATCCTTAACCATTGGAGCGGTTACCGATGCTCTGCCGATCGCTTGCATCCTGCAAGTCGCGAATCTTTTAAAACAGGCGAAGGGTGAAAGCCGCTTGCCGAAAGGGCTGATTTTGTCGGAAGCGATGCAATCATTCGAGTATCTTCAGGCCATGAAGCCGAAGCTTTCGGATGTAAGATAACTGTCACGGTCGAACGAAACCACGCACATGCTTGAGGAGGCTTTGTATGAATAGCTTCGGAATAAAATGCGAGAGACTGTTGGAACTGCGGAACAATGAAACGTTTACAGCGCATATTCCCCCTCTTTATCCGATCGATCCTAAACCAGCCGTTGAATTTCTGGAACAATACAGCGGTACCGAGGAGGAATTGCCAGGCAGACTGGCCCGGTACATAGAGCAGCGCGAACCATCCCGGTTCGATCAAATTAAAAAAGTTTGCGGGGACCTTCCATGGATTGTCAGAAGCTCCGGGGAAGAAGACTTAAACGAAACGACGAATGCCGGCGCTTATCTCAGTTTAGTTTGTGAGCACAGGGATAACTTTTACGAAGTGCTTGCGCAGGTCATGCTTAGTGGAAGCACGGAGCACGCCAGGAACCAGAATAAACGTTTCGTGAACCGGCATTTGCACGATCATGAACCTATTCCCGTTTTTGTCCAGCCGTTGGTCCAATCGGAGCATGCGGGGCATCCCGTTCCTTATGATGCAACCCCTTATGTCAGGGGAGAGGATTTACAAACGATCATCGGTCTGCTTAAAAACCTCCACAGCACCATGCCGGATTATGCGCTTGATTGCGAATGGGTAGGAGACTCGGATTTCGGCACGATTTCCATGACAAGCTTAACGGAACTTGCCGACGGAAATCTTACGGGGCAGATTGCTTTCGGTTTCGATCTTTTCTCTACGCAGCATGTGAAAGCGAACAATAGTGTCCGGTATCTGCTGCCGGGGGACGAGTTGAACTTGTGGCAGGGGCATATTTTTCAGGAAGTGAACCTGCAAAGCTTGTTTCTGGTGCAGACAAGACCGGCCAAGAACTACCGCTTGTACCAGCATGTTTACGAGCTGTCGGCATCTTCCAAAAAGGAATTGGAAAAGGACGCCGCTCTTTGTCTGGATGCAAAGGAGTTCATCTCGCAGGGCGGCAAGCCGTTCTTCGGCAAGTTTATTAAGGCGGTTACCTTGAACGAAGCCTGGAACGCCTATCTTCAGTACACCAGCAAAGACGTTAAGGAGGATATTGCCGCTATCCTGGTGGAATTCGGTACGAGAACGGAACATGCCGGAATTATGTTTAACCAGGTCGGAATCCCGGTCATTCGTATCGAGATTACGCTTATACCGGAAAGTATGACTTATATCGTACTTGATCCGTTTTCCCTGCAGTGCCGTTTGTACAGCCACAACAAAGAAGTCAAGGCATTGGAATACGAGACCAGGGAAATTATTCCCCTTCCGGATAACTGCATTCTTGTTCAGGATCGCGAAGAGAAGCAGCAGCGGGAAGCTATGGCGGTATCGGCGGACGAGCACTTTAACGAGGTGTTAAACAAGCCCTTCTTCTCGGAAAAGACTAAACAGCATTTGGCGGCAAATAGTGCCTATCCGAATTACAGCTTCATTTTTCACGGAGAAGATGGTGTCCGTTCACCGAGTTACTACGCAAATGCCGCCGATCGGTTGACGGCTGAAACGGTTGACGCATTTCTAAAAAGCCGTGAGTGGCCGGAAGCATCGGCGAATTATTTCCTGGCCTTGTTTCATGCGAAAAACTTGCTCAAAGACCAGAACATCGCCGCTTATTTCGAGCGGCAGCCGGAAGACAAGGGCCGGTCTAATGAAACGCTCGTGTACTGGAAAGTGCTGCGCATCCACCATCTGTTGGCCAAGTGCAGCAGCCGGGACCGGGAAACGCTATTGGAGCGGGTCCGTGCGGAAATGAACGTTAATTCGGGCGTAATCGAGCTGCGGCTGGACGTGCTGTTTTTATTCGAGCAATATCTGGACGCCTTGTGCATTTATTCGAAGCGGGAGGAAGAGGCACTGATCCAAAACTTTATCGGCATTCTTTCTTCGGTTAAGGATGAAGACCTGCCGATCGTTCTGGATCTAGCCCGCAACGGGATTTTTAACGCGGGTCACCTGTGCCAATTTTTAAAGCATGCCATAGAGAACCGGCACTTGTTCGATCTCTACCGGAATTATTCTCTCGTCAGCAAAGAGTTTGCCATCATTCCGTACGATTTGAGCGTTATCAGCAGATTCCCGTATTTTAACGAGGTTTTCGTTGATTTGAACAACGAGATGAATAAATACGAGTCGCTCGGCGAGTTAAGCAGCTCTATTTTTCATACCGTAGTCGAAACATACGATAAGTCGGCCAAAGAAATTCTTTTGAGCGTGATAGATGACGGCAGTCCGTCCTATTATCAAGCGTATCTCACACTGTTAACCGAATGGCTCGGTTTAATCCGGCTGTTCGATAAGAACGAGAAAGTGATTCATACCTTCCTTGACTGGATCGGGGTCCAACAAGATCGGCAAGCGGAAATCGAAGATTACTTCCTGGAAGAAATTCATTGGAAAACAAGAATAGAAGAAGCTGAGGCCGGTATTGCCAAAGACTTGTCGTTAACCAATTTGCATCAGCTGCACAACGTGCTGCACCAGTGGTCGCTATATTTGGTGCCTGCGTCCAATGGCGCTCATATGCCTCTTTTCGTCAAAGAAATGGTGGCGTTCGCCCAATCTTTTTCCGAACAAGAAAACCGTTTGCTGCGGATGCAAAAGGACTTTTTTGAAATCGAGCTGGCGATGTGTACGCACAAGGCCGGGTTTATGTTCTACAAGCATTCCGTTTCTGTCGAATTTAGCGAGCCTCCTTCCGTACATGACGACGAAATCGCAAGATTATCGGCTTTTGCCTCCTTTATGAACAAGTGCAACGACTGGTTCGAGGCTTATCGTTTCCGCACTCATTACGAGAAGGTAGCCGGAACCTGGACCTGTTATATGACTGTAAAATCCGTCGAAGACGGCGCACTTCAGCAAAGCGATTACCAAACGATTTTTCACATCATCCGGTTTGTTTTAGACAGCTCGTACGATTTTTCGCATAATCCGCTTTCTGCCGTTGAGGATTTGACCGCTCAATTTAATGACCCGGAATGGAAAGATATTTTCCGGAAGCTGGTAAACTATCGGGTCCATTTTGACGATGAAGGGCAGTTTATCAACTTGAAGTTGTTCGCCATGTCCACTTTCTTTACGTACCTGTGTCTTTCGCCGTCCCTGCGAAGCCGCCTGCTCTCCTTGTATCGGGAAGGGTTCGATCGTATGGTCGGTGAGCTCGCCGTACTGGAAGACGGGATGGCGCGCGCCGGTCATTATTCGGAATGGCTCGAGCATTATGAATCGGCAACCTATACCGCCTTATTCCTTGCGGCTATTTATCCTCTGGAGACAGTGGGCAAGCTGGAGTCGCTGCGTGACCTGCGGTTGACCTACGATATCGTGTCCAGAAACTTGCTGAAGCACAAAGAAGCCGCCAACAAAGTTATCGAGACGCTGCCGTCCTGGGATAAAGCGCTGCAATCCAGCGTGACGGACAAGCTGCTGCACTATTGTCCGGCTAAATTTTTCAAAACCGTTTCATCTGTTAACGACATGGCCAAGGAGCTCTCCAAACGAAGCAAATCGTTTAAACGCGCCAAGCAGGTTTTGCTCAACGCGTATGCGGATTCCTTGGAGCCAGACATTTTACAACAATTCATCGACGACTTGCAGTATGTCCCTTATGCCGGGACCGAGGCGCAAAATCAACAGCTGGATAAATGCCTGACGGATTCCGGGAAAAAGAGATATGACATTCAAAAAGAAATTTTGTATATCTGATCCGCCGTATCGCATGTCACGACTAAGGAGTGAACGATGAAATGAAACAGGAAATGGTTGAAAATTCGGAACAGCTGCTATCGGTACTCGGTACTTATATCGATTCGCCAGTCGATCCCTTCCGCAAGGAAAGAGTGATGTTTTCAAGGGGAAGCGGGGCGTATTTATTCGATTACGACGGCGGCAATTATATCGACCTGATGAACGGGAAAGGGTCTATTATACTGGGGCACAACGATCCGAGCGTCAATGCCGCCTTGCGGAATTTTCTGGAGCAGGACAGGGAGATTGTAACGGGTCCTTCCAAACCGATCATTGATCTGGCCGAACGGATCAAGAAAGACAGCGCTTTGCCGGATGCGAAGGTTTCGTTCTATACGACCGGAACCGCCGCCTGCAGAGCGGCCGTGTATGCCGCACGCGATTACAGCGGCAAGAAAATCGTCCTCAGCTCGGGATACCACGGCTGGGATCCCATGTGGAGGCAGCAGGGTGCCCTGCTGGAACCGAATGAGGACGGGGTGATTGAGTTTTATTTCATCCCCGAGCTGCTGGAACGCGCCTTAACGGCGCACAAGGATCAAGTCGCCTTGGTCATATTTTCGCCGGACTATACGTATTTATCGGCTTCGACGATGGAGAGAATCCTTGGCATATGCCGGGCACACGGTGTCCTGGTTTGCTGCGACGATGTGAAGCAAGGCTACCGGCACCGTCAAGGATCATCGCTTGAGCTTGTGACGACTGAGAAGGCCGACATGTACGTCTTCTCCAAAGGTTTGTCGAACGGACACCGGATTTCATGCGTGGTGAGTTCGGACGAAATTATGGCGGAGACCAAGGAACACACGTACACGGCCTACTACCAGATGCTGCCGATTCTGTCGTCCCTGGAAACGCTGAAAAAGATGGAAACCAGTAAAGGCTACGATTTGATACGTTCTTACGGTCAAACCTTGACGGGGAATTTGAAAGAGTTGTTCGTTCAATCCTCTCTGCCTATCGAAGTGAACGGAAGCTCCATTTTTCAACTGGTATTCGGAGACGAAGAGCTGGAGGAGACATTTTACCGGGAAGCCTTTAATCAGGGACTCATTCTATTCGAGGGGGATAATCAGTCGCTTTCCCTGTGCATGGACAAAGACGTCCAAGTGGACCTGATTCGCAGGTTTGCGAACGTAACCGATGTCTTATCGGAGCAATTTAAACACCTGAGGGGAAAAGAGGTTACGACCGAGCAAACGTTCAGGACCGCTTGGAACATGATTGACGGGGCATCGGATTTGCTCCCCTATGAGAAACAGCTCAAACTTCTCGATAATTTGATCGGTGGAGGTTAAACATGACGACTAAACAAATTTGTTTTGCGGACCGGTGTTTTAACTTTGCATTCGGCGAACATGTTTTGGAATCGATTGAATCCTATATTCCCCGGGATGAATTTGATCAATATATCGTGATTTCGGACTCGGGGGTACCGGACTTTATTGTTCATCATGCCGCCGAGTACTTCGGCAAACTCGCCCCTGTACATATTCTTCGCTTCCAGGGCGGAGAAGAATACAAAACACTCTTAACCGTGACAAATTTGCAAGAGCAGGCAATTGCTCTGGGAGCCAACCGCAGAACCGCTATCGTAGCGGTTGGCGGAGGGTTAACCGGGAACGTTGCCGGAGTGGCGGCCGGTATGATGTTTCGCGGGATTGCACTTATTCACGTCCCGACCACGTTTTTGGCGGCCTCCGATTCGGTTCTTTCGATTAAGCAGGCTGTTAATTTAACGAGCGGAAAGAACCTGGTCGGCTTTTATTATCCGCCCCGGTTCGTGTTCGCCGATACCCGAATCTTGTCGGAGTCGCCGCCCCGTCAGGTGAAAGCGGGAATGTGCGAGCTGGTAAAAAATATGCTGATTTTGGAAAACGACGACAAGGAATTTACAGAGGATGATTTAAATTCAACCAATGTGTATTCTCCGAAGCAGTTGGAGACCTTTATTAACTTCTGCATATCGGCCAAAATGTCGGTATTAAGCGAAGATATTTACGAGAAAAAGAAGGGCCTGATCTTTGAATACGGCCATACGATCGGTCATGCGATCGAGCTTGCCGAGCAGGGAGGAATCACGCACGGAGAAGCCATTGCAGTGGGCATGATTTACGCCGCTAAAATAGCGAACCGGATGAACCTGATGTCCGAGCATGACGTGTCCGCACATTACTGGCTTTTAAATAAAATAGGGGCTTTGCAGGATATTCCGCTCAAATCGGACCCGGATGCGATCTTTCATTATTTAATCCACGATAACAAGAGAGGCTACATTAAGCTGGATGAGGATAATTTGGGCATGATTTTACTTAGCGGAGTAGGGAAACCGGCGGTGTATAACCAATCCCTGCTTACCCCTGTCAGAAAAACGCTCATAAAAGAAGTGATCCGGGAAGGGCTGTAAGGATGAACCAGGATAAGCGTGCTTTTATGTTTATCTCGCCTCACTTCGATGATGTCATTTTGTCGTGCGCGTCGACTTTAATGGAACTGGTGAATCAGGGGCACACCTGCAAGGTGCTGACCGTATTCGGAGGCTGCCCGTCGGTTCGCTTTCAGCCCAGCGAGATTGCCAGCCAGTATGCGGCCGAGGATTTGGGACTGTTCGAGGATGAAATAGAAGGCGAGCACCTGTCCATACTCGTGGCGCGCCGACTTCAGGAGGATCAGCAGGCATTCCGGCATCTTGCCGGTGTACAGGTTGAAGTACTGTCCTTTCCGGATGCCATCTACAGGGAAAATAAGGGGCAGCCTTATTACCAGACGGAGGAAGACTTATTCGGCATTCCGGACAAACAGGACGAAGACATTTTCCTGCCTAAAATCGAAAAATATTTGCAGTCCTGTGATCTTGCCCGGAAATACACCTGGGTATTTCCCGCCATCTCCAAACATGTCGATCACCAGCTGCTGACCAAAGCCGGATTGAGGCTGATGTCGCAAGGGTATCCGGTGCTTTTCTATTCCGAATTTCCGTACTGGCAGCAGTACAATGAGTTTTTACAGAACGGATGGCGTCAGTTGGAATTGAGAAACAGCGTCTACACGCCGGTAAAAAGAGCCGCTGTATTGGAATACAAAACGCAGCTGCTCGGATTGTTCGGCGAAGAGGCGGAAACGAAAATCAATAACGGCGAAATCCTTAGCGAAGCCGAGCTATTTTGGATACAAGAAACGGATACTCAAGTTTGGCGGGTATTCCGGGCAATAAGTTCCGAACCGCTTCAAACCTGACACAAAGAAAAGGAGTGCTTTCCATGGAAATTTTAACGTACACGGGTCCAAGTCGATTAATCGTGGAAACGGCAGAAGAATTGCCATTAAAAAGCGGCGAATGCCGGATACAGTCCCTCTATTCGGGGATCAGTCACGGAACGGAAATGGGAGCTTACAGAGGAATCGCTCCCTATTTCACAAGAGATATGGATTCCGAAACCCGGTTGTTCGAGGACCTGGCCGAAGAGCATAAAGTTAAATATCCGATCCGGAGCTGCGAGGACGATGCCTGGTTTATCGGGTATTCGAACGTAGGGAAAATTATTGAAGTTGGAGCCGATGTCGAAGGATTTTCGGTCGGAGATATCGTGTTTTCCCACGGCAGACATCAAACGATCGTGTGCAAGCATCACAAAAAGATCTTTAAACTTCCCCAAAAGCTGGAGCCTGAGCTCGGCATCTTCTACACAAACCTGATGACGGCTTATAACGCTGTATTGGACACGAGAATTAAAATCGGGGACGTTGTCGTCGTATCGGGACTCGGTGTAGTCGGGCAGTTAATCGCTCAATTAGCCAAACTGTCCGGCGCCATAGTCGTCGGAGTGGACCCGCTTGAGAACAGACTGAACATCGCCAGGGAAGTTGAAATCGACTATGTGTTTAATCCGAATCGGACGGATGTCGCCAAGGAAATCAGAGAGATTACGAATAACCGGGGTGCCGATGCCGTCTTTGAAGTATCCGGTCATTCAACGGCTTTGAATCAAGCGATTCGCATAGCGGCGCCGGACACGGTAATCACAGCCGTAGGCTGGTATCAGGGCGGGCAATCGGTGCTGAATCTTTCCGAAGAATTTCATCAGAACCGGATTACGATCCGCGCTTCGCAAACCCTCGGGATCGATCCTTCCATCAGCCATATGTATAACGATGCGAGAAGAAGGAATATCGGGAAAGATCTGCTGCTCAAGCTGAAGCTCCGTAACCTGATCAGCCACCGGATTCCGTTCGGCGATGCGCCGAAAGCCTACGAAATGATCGATAAACATCCGCATGAAGTTCTGCAGGTCGTTCTGACCTACTCTTAAGGGGGAAGCCCATGATCGTTTTCATAACCGGCGCGAACCGGGGGCTGGGACTGAGTCTTTGTGAGGTTTTTCTGGAACGGGGACATCACGTTCTTGCCGGAGTGAGAGACATGAACAGAGCCGAGCAGCTGCTCCTGTTAAAAACCAAATACAAGGGAGAGCTGAGCATCATTCCCGTGGATGTAAGCAGCCAGGATTCAATCCGGCAGGCTTATTCCCTGATTACCGCCGTGACGCCAAAGCTTGACGCGATTATTAATAATGCGGCCCGTGAAGGCATACGATGCAAAAAGATCCAGGAAGTGGACATCGCGGATTTCGAAGAAACGTGGAAAACGAACGTTTTGGGTCCGATGGCCATTATCAAATACCTCAAGCCTATGATGGAAAGCAGCGCGGTCAAAAGCATTCTTAATATCAGCTCCGAGGCCGGAAGCATTTCCGAACTTCCTTTGAAAACGTACGGCTATTGTATATCCAAAGCGGCTCTTAATATGTTTACCCGTATGCTGGAGAGAGAACTGAAGCCGGAGAACTTTAAGGTGCTTGCGGTTCACCCCGGCTGGATGAAAACCGAAATGGGGGGCGAGGACGCCCCTTACGAACCCGGTGAAATCGCCCGGCATTTGTACGAACGCCTCACGGAATCGCCCGGGAAAGAGGTTGATTTCAACATCGTCGATCATCTTGGAAACCGCATGCCCCTGTAAGGGAGTTCAAGGCGATGATTAGCTGGACGAAAGCTTTTACCAAGCCGTTTAAAGGGGAGAATTTTCATGCCCAAATTATTTGTCTACGGGACCCTGCGTGAGGGAGAAAACAATCACAAGTATATGAAAGAAGCCACCCTGCTTTCACGAAAAGCCAGCATAGCCGGTTCCTTGGTTGATACCGGCAACGGTTACCCCGGCTTACTGCTGGAAAATCAGCTGGTGGCGGGCGAGTGGTATGAAGTCTCGGAAGAAACGCTGAAACGGATAGATGAACTGGAAGAATATTTCGGTCCCGGGGATACAAGAAACTTATTTGACAGAATCGAATGCCAAGTAAACGAGAGCAGCGGAACACATCTGGGTTGGACGTACGTTTACAACCGGGACGATTATCTGGAAACAAGGTTTTCCGACTGGAAACAATACCGGTTGCAGCATGGTTCCGGAATAGAGGAGAAGCATGATGTGCCTCACTCGTTATGACGAGAAATTTTTCGATTGCCGAAAATCGCAAATAATCGCTTACTTGGACTCAAACCGGGTCCCCGTCATCCCTCTATTTTATAACAGTTATCAAAGTACAGCGGAAATTTACCGCCAGATCTTTATCGAAAATAAGAGCAAGTGGAAGTATTCGGAGCCTTCCTTTTCCGACGATGATTTACTGAGAAAAGGAATTACGCCTGTTCGGACTTCTTTTCCCGACTTCAGCCAGGCTTCGGATTGTTTAAAGGATTTGCTGGCCCGGCGCAAACTCGTTTTCGTATGGGGAGACGAGTATTATCTGCCTTACCGGAAGGAAGCCTTCCATACCATTCATTCTACTCATTCGCTTGTCGTCACGGGCTATGACGGTGAGAACAAGGCATACTACGTGGAAGATTGGGACGGGCTTTACGGATATTTGCCGGCTGCGCATTTGGAAGCGGCTTTCGACAGTCTGTCCGGTCAGATGAGGACATTGTTGGTTCTGGAACTTAACGACGAGGACATGCGGGAAAACAAACAAGAAGATCTGGCCTTGTTTCGACAGTGGCTGCAAGCCTTCGAGGACGACTATATCTTCTACGACCGGGTGCTGCTCGATATGCGTGATTATGAGGAAAAGCGGCTGATTTCGATGGATCACGGTCTCCGTTTAATCGCCGCATCCCGGCATGTTTTCTCCAAGTTTCTTCATTATATAGATGACGCCCCGGAGGAAGTCGGCCTCCTTATCCGCAATCATCAACTCGCTAACCATATCGCGACCATCGTCAGGCGGTACATGATCGCCAAACAGATCGACTGGGACGGTGCAGCTTGCAAGATTCAGCAATTAAGAGAGCAAGAGGATAACTTTATGCGGAAGCTAAAGAACCGTTACGGCTAGTTACGGCACCAAAAGCGGATAAACCGCTGTGCGGAAACCGCCATCCAATACAGAAGGAGTTGAATGTGATGTCTTTAGAAACTCAGGAAAACGTTCGGACCGCTCAAGTTGTATCCTGTGTGAATGAAATTCTACAGACGAAGGAATCCATTACCCCGGAAACCGATTTGTTTCTGCTTGGCTTGGACTCGGTAACCGCCGTGAATCTGATCGTCAGTCTGGAAAGCCAATTCGGTATCACGTTTAACGACGACGAACTGATCGTAGAAAATTTTTCAACGGTGCTGAAAATTACGGAACATGTGACGGATAAACTTGAGGGAACCCTATGAAGTTCACTCACCCGTTGGATTATTATCGTCTGAACGGCAAACAAATCCTGTGGTACATGAATATCGGCGAAGACCAGGACAGCCAGGCGTCGAATTACTTTCCCTCCGTCAAGGACCCTCAATCCGAGAAGATTGTCGTGCAGCAGGAGCATCAGCTTCTCTTTCTGGCGAGGCCGCAGGACACGGTATTTTTTCATACGATGCCGGAGCAAGCCTTTCTCGATTATTGGAAAGAGAGCCACCTCTCCTTGCCGTCGATAATTTGTTGCGACGAACTTTCGCAGGTGCCTGATCTTGCGCGTTATACGATTATCCCGTTCATTGTTTCGGATCAACTGCTTGAGCTGAAGCGGCGGTATCCGCACATGGATATCATTGCGCCGGATTTGGCGGTCTGCCGGGAAATCAACCACAAGTTCAACACGAGAAGACTGATGGAGAGGAACGGGTTCAACGTCACAACCGGTTATTTCTGCAGCGATATCGAGAGCTTGGAGCATGCCTACGATCAGCTCATTTCCGCCGGCTTTTCCAAATGCGTGTTAAAAGTTCCATACGGTTCGTCGGGTAAAGGTCTTAAAGTCATCGACAACGAACGGAATTTCCGTTTTTTGCTGAATTATATTCAAAACCGCCAGACAAACGTCGACCTGCTCCTGGAAGGCTGGCATCCCCACCGTCTCAGCCTGACGTCTCAGCTTTTCATTTCCGAATATGAAGTCCATCTTCTGGCCGTCACCGAGCAAATCGTAGACCTGAACGGTGTCTACAAAGGAACGAATTTTACGCCTGCCTTATCGCAAACGGAAGCGGCCGAATATCGCGAAGAAATTTTACGGGCAGGAGAACTGATACGGCAGATGGGGTATACCGGCGTGCTTGGGATAGATTCGATCATCGATACGAACGGAGAACTGATTCCGGTTATCGAGATTAACGCCAGGCTCACTCAGGTCACCTATATTCTTCCTTTGGTTATCGAACAGAAGAAGCGTTATGAGTTTGTCGAAAGCAGGGTGCTGGTGTTTAATTCCAGGGCGGATCTGAATTATGAAGATTACGTAAACGATCTCTCGGAAGTGACCCGCGATTTACCGGTCCAAATCGATCTATACAATTTCTGCAAGGCTTCGGGAGCCTTTAAAAACACCTATAAGCTCTTTGTGTTAGTCTCTGCCCACAATTCCGAACAGCTGAAAAAGGCCCGAAGCCTGCTTGACGAGCTGAACACGAAAATGACAACGGCTGTTCATTAAGTCATGAAGAAGGAAGGGGACTTGCGGATGAACCTGGATCAAGCTGAAATCACGGCCTTAACGAGAAGGTTTGAGACTCCTTTTTATTTGTATGACGGCGATTTTATCGAAACGCATTACCGGCACTTAAGAAGCCGGACGAACCCGGCGATTCAGTTTTATTTGTCCCTAAAGGCGAATAACAATATTCATCTGGCCAAATTGTTCCGGCAGTGGGGACTTGGCGTCGAGGTTGCATCTGCCGGAGAACTGGCTTTAGCCAGGCATGCCGGATTTTCAGCCGATAACATCATTTTCTCGGGACCGGGGAAGAAGCGAAGCGAGCTTGAGATTGCCATTGAAAGCGGGATTTACTGCATCATCGCGGAATCCGTTGAAGAACTCCTTTACATAGAAGAACTGGCTGAAAAAGAAAACAAAACGGCCCGCGTCGCGATCCGGATCAACCCCGACAAAAGCTTCGGCAGCACGGCCATTAAAATGGGCGGAGTACCGAGACAGTTCGGAATGGACGAATCCATGCTGGATACCGTAATTGATGCCATCCGCTCTCTTCAATTCACCAAATTTATCGGGATACACGTCTATACGGGAACCCAGAATCTGAATACCGACAGCATTATCGAGTCGATGAAATATACCGTAGATCTAGGCAGAAGCATTTATGAACGATACGGAATCGTCTGTGAATTTATTAATCTTGGCGGAGGGTTCGGAGTCCCGTATTTTTCACACGAAAAGGCGCTGGATATCGGCAGAATCACGGATGCGGTCAGCGATTACGTTCAAGAGGCTAGAGATTCCTTGTTCCCGCAAACGACCTTTATTATCGAAAGCGGAAGATACTTATTGGCTCAAGCGGCCGTGTATGTAACCGAGGTGCTTTACCGGAAAGCGTCCAAAGGAGAAGTTTTTGTGATCGTAGACGGGGGAATGCACCACCATGCGGCCTCCACTTTCCGGGGAAGAAGTATGCGGAGCAATTACCCTATGGAATGTATTCCCGTTAGGGAAAACTCCGGCCGTCGCGAACTCGAAAAAGTCACCATTGCCGGTCCTCTCTGTACGCCCGAGGATTGTGTGGGGAAGGATGTCCATGTGCCGGCCTTGTATCCGGGCGACCTCGTATGTGTGTTGAACTCGGGCGCCTACGGACTGAGCTTCAGCCCGGTTCATTTTCTGGGACACCCGACACCCATTGAAATTCTCAAACGGAACGGTTCATACGAGTTGATCAGGCGGAAAGGAACGGCGGATGATATAGTCGCGACCCAGTTGCAGACAGAATCGAATCTCCTCTTTGTGGACAAATAGAAAGCCCAATATACGAAAAGCAGGGGGATGATTGCATTGGATACGATTCAGTATTATTGCCAAATTCCAGGCGTCAACCATTATGCCGCCAAAAAAGAATTCATGGAAAGCTCCGTCAAAATCGCTCAATTGTCCGATGCTTACGGCATAGTCGGGTCCCTGTCGTTTTTTAACCATTCCGTATTGGACCCCTGGGCAGTCAGTTCGGTTATTATGCAGCATACGGAACATCATGTTCCTCTAATTGCGCTTCAGCCCTATATGTATCCTCCCTATACGGCGGCCAAATTAATTCAGAGCTTCACTTATTTGTACAACCGGCGGATTGACTTGAATATGATCACCGGCGCCGTTACCGGCGAACTCCAGCAAACCGGGGGCTATATCGACCATTCGTCCCGCTATAAGAAACTGTACGAATATGTTCAGGTGCTCCGTCTGCTGCTGGAATCCGATTCTCCCGTTTCGTTCAAAGGCGACTATTATGAGCTGAATAATTTGGAGTTCAAGCCTTCGCTGCCGGACAAACAGCTTTTCCCACGCATATTTATGTCCGGTTCTTCCGAGGAAGGGCTTGAAACGGGTTTGAAAGCGGCGGATTTCGTCGTTACTCATCCGGGACCGCTGGAACATTTTAAACACCAATTTAGCGAGAAGGTGCAGGGATCGGCTGTTCAAAGCGCCATAAGAATCGAGATTATTGCCAGAGAATCGGCGGAGGAAGCATGGAAGGTCGCTCATGCCCGCTATCCCGGCAACCGGCAGGGGACGATCCAGCTCCGGATGAAAAAAAATTCGGAATCAAGCTGGCAGCGGACGCTGGCCGAACTGGCTTTAGCGAGTGAAACGTACGATGAAGTCTTCTGGATGGGCGGGTACATGAACGGCGGAATTTACAGTCCCGTGTTAGTCGGGGATTACGAACAAGTGGCCGCTTATTTGAATGAGTACTATAAACTCGGCGTGAAAGCCGTGTTACTGGGTTCGATGTACAGCGAGGAGGATTTTATTCATTTCAGCCGGGTGAAGGAAGGGATTTCGAATCCGGTCTAGGGGACCGCAGCGAACAATTCGACGGAAGGAGAGATAACATGCGATTGATTTTAATCCGTCATGCGCAGGCCCACTGCAATATTCTGGAGGACGACGCTCTTATGGACGTTTACGATCCTCATTGCGAGCTGACGGAAGCGGGGATCGGCCAGGCCGTGAAGCTTCGGGATGAATACCCGGTTTCTCTGACGCCGTCGGTCATTTATTCCAGCCCTTTGAAAAGAGCGAGGGAAACGGCGGCCATTTTCCAAGGACGGTTTCCGGCCGTGCCTTTCATCGAAGACGAACGTTTGAGCGAGCTGAAAGCACCGGAGTCTTTTATCCCTCCGATTACGCAGGGGCAGTGGGATCTGTATCTGGAGCAGCGGATCCGGTCGCCTCATTTGGAAATCGTAAAGGGCTTGGAGTCGCTTGACGTACAGCGGGAACGGATCGAGCGGTTCTATCAGGATCTGTTCCGGAAGTATGCCGAAGAAGCGTGCAACATCGTCATTTTTACCCACGCTTTCAGCATCCAGCTGTCCGTCCTGTTTTTTCTCGGATTAGGGAACGAACAGCTCCTGCAATGGCAAATCAAAGCAAGCAATACGGCGATGCACATCATTCATTACGATCCGACTAGCAGCAGTTTTCTCCTGGAGAGCCTGAACAACCGTTCACATCTCCAAACAACCGGATAAGAGAGGGCGAGACGGGATGGATAACAAAGAACGGAACTGTTTGTATCAAGTGATCTATGCGATTTCCGGTGTGACCGGCGAGGACGGGGACGAGCTTGTGGAAACGTTCAAACAGGGACCGATGGAAGTGGATAAGCGGGATTTCTTTGAAATTATACAGCGGGTTGAATCCCTTTTTGACTGCACGCTGGATTTGAATTTGGAAGGTCCTTATTTGATACATGCCGATGAGATCGTGACTAAGATTACTAAGCTGAACGTTTAGTCCTGGCAATTGAAATAATCAAGTATGGGGGAATCACCTTGACCAAGCAATTCGATGTATGTGTGATCGGCAGCGGAGCCGGCGGCTCCGTTGTCAGCAAGTATTTGGCCGAGAAAGGCCTGGAAGTCGTCATCGTGGAACAAGGCGAACTCATTGAACCCGGAACGAATATAGATTCGGTCATGAGCCATGCGGAGAAAGCCTACGCGAGAGAGTCGGACGGAACCTGGGGAAATAACGGCTATCCGTGGTCTGCCAGTGCGGTTGGCGGCGGAACGATTTTTTATGCCGGTATCTCGTTCCGATACAAAGACGTCGACTTCGATGCGAGGGACTACGTGGCGCCCGATGCCCTGGACCCCCAGTGGCCCATCCGGTATTCGGATTTGGACCCCTACTACAACAAGATTGAACAGTGGCTCGGGGTGTCCGGGGATTTGAATGCCGATCCGTTCAAAAACAGGGCCGGTACCGGTTCGCTCCGAACGGCTCATTCCTACAGCCAGCAGGGAGCCCTGATCGACCAGGCGGGCAAAGAGCTCGGCCTGCATCCGTTTCCGACTCCGCTGGCGGTTAACACAACGGATCATAACGGATATCCGGGCTGCGACAACTTAACCAGCTGCACGGATTACGCGTGCCCGATCGGCGCCAAAGCGGACAGTTTTACGCGTATTTTGAAGCCCGTGTTGAAGCTGGAGCATGTGACGCTGATGAAAAATACGAAGGCTCTGGCGTTCCATCAGACGGACCCGTCCGTAATCGACTCCTTGGAATGCCTGGATTTGGGCACGAAAGAACGGTTCCACATCAGAGCGAAACAATTCGTACTGGCCGGAAACGCCATCCAAAGTGCCGCGCTCGTGCTGCGTTCAACGAACAAATGGTGGCCGGACGGAGTAGGGAACAAATCCGGTCTGGTCGGCTCGGGATTAAGCTTCAAGAACAGCGAATACGTATCCGGCTGGGTGGACAATCATCCCTACGAGCAATTGAACGAACCGCTCAAAGGGCTGTACTCCACCGTTTCGATTACGGATTATTATCAGGACCCGCATTGCCATTCCGGCCTGGGCGGGCTGATCTACGAAGCGAACCCGTGGACCTATTACGGCCATGAAGGCAGCGGCATGTATGTTCAATTGGAATGTATCATAGCGGACCAGCCTATGGTAACCAATAAAGTCCGGTTATCGAACGATAAAGAAGCCACGGGGGTACCCAAAATTGTCCTTGATTATCAGACACATGAATGGGACAAGCGCCGGCTGAGCTTTATGATCGAGAGGGCCGGAGAAATTTTGACGGCCATGGGAGCCAAGCAGGTACAATGCAACCCTTCCTACTACTATTTAGGAAGCGCTCATTTGCATGGAACATGCAGAGCAGGCACGGATGAGCTGACGTCCGTCGTCGATAAATTCGGCCGGTTCCATACGATCGACAATTTGTTTGCGGCGGACGGGTCCTTCATGCCTTTTGCGGGCGGGGTCAATCCGACCTTGACGATCCAGGCCAACGCTTTACGAATAGCCGAAAATATGAGTGTCTGATTACACGCGATACCTGTGTAAGGCGGGAAATCCGGAAGCAGGGAAGTGATCGTTATCGTTTCTGTTTTAGTAAGGCTCGGCTGGTTTTTTAAAGAGCATAAAATCCGGTATACGTTGGCGGTGCTCATCCTGGTCCTCGTAAACGGGGTCGAAATGCTGCCGCCACTGCTGCTGGGCTCCGCTCTTGACCATATCCAGCAAAACACGCTGACCCCGGCGAGTCTGGCGCAGTATATCGGATTTATTCTCGGGCTTGCCGTCGTCATCTATACCCTGAATTACGCTTGGATGTTTCAGTTGCACGGCGGAGCGAACCGTCTGCAGTTGAAGATGCGTTCACGTTTGATGGCCCATCTGTTAAAGATGACACCGCCCTTTTTCGAAAAGTACCGGACCGGAGATCTCATGGCCCGGGCGACCAACGATATCAAATCCATCGGAGAAACGTCGGGTTCCGGCATTTTGACCTTAGTCGATTCCTGTTTGTTTTCGGCGACGATCCTGATTACGATGGGCTTTTTTATCGACTGGAATTTAATGCTGGTCACCATCTTGCCGCTTCCGCTTATCGCGGCGGTCATTACCTTTTTCGGAAAATACCTTCACCGCCGTTTTACGATCGCACAGGATGCTTTCGGCACGCTTAACGATCAAGTGCTGGAGACCATTACCGGTATTCGCGTTGTTAGAGCTTATGTGCGGGAAGAGGCGAATCAGAAAAAATTTGAAATTATGGCGGAAGATCTGTTCCGGAAAAATGTCGCCATCGCGCGGGTCGAAGCTTTATTCGAGCCCACCATCCGCATGTTAATCGGGATCAGTTATTTGATCGGTCTCGGATACGGGACCTATCTGGTTTTTCAGCAGCGCATTTCACTGGGCGAACTGATCACGTTTAACGTCTATTTGGGCATGCTGATCTGGCCCATGTATGCGATCGGTGAACTGATTAATATTATGCAGCGGGGGAGCGCTTCCTTGGACCGTTTGGATGAGATCATGACCTATCCGCCCGACGTACGGGATGGGGAAGATCTTGAGGAGAACATCGCGCTGCCGCATACCCTGCTATTCCACCGCGTAAGCTTCCGCTATCCGTCTTCCCAAACCGATAACCTGAAAAACATCACGCTGCATATAAACCGCGGCCAGACCATCGGTATCGTCGGCCGGACAGGAAGCGGCAAGACTACCCTGTTAAGGCAGCTGCTCAGGGAGTATCCGGCAGACAGGGGCGAAATCACCGTTTCGGGCATCCCGCTGGAACGCATTCGGCTTGAAGCCTGGAATCAATGGATCGGTTATGTCCCGCAGGAGCAGCTGCTATTTTCGAAAACCGTCAAAGAAAATGTTCGATTCGGCAAGGAGAACTCGACCGACCAGGAAGTGTTCCGAGCTCTGGAGCTGGCGTCCTTTATGCAGGATATTCATACGCTTCCGGACGGGATTGATACCCTGGTAGGGGAAAGAGGGGTGTCCTTGTCGGGCGGACAGAAGCAAAGAATCGCTTTTGCGCGGGCGATCATTTGCGAACCCGAAATTCTGCTGCTGGATGACGCTTTATCCGCTGTCGACGCTAAAACGGAGGCGAGCATAATCGCGAACCTTATTGCGGAGCGAAAGGGGCGTACGACGCTCATTTCGACGCACCGGTTATCCGCCGTGGAACATTCCGATTTCATCGTCGTAATGGATCAGGGCCGAATCGTCCAATGCGGCGCGCATGTACAATTGATTGCCTGCCACGGTTGGTATAAAGAACAATACGAGTCACAAAAATTGCAAATGAACTTGTTAAAGTGAGCGTGGAAAATCCTATGAATGTAGGAAAGAAACTGTTCAAGTATGTTCTTTATTACAAGAAATCGTTTATCGGGGCGCTTTGTCTTCTCTTGCTGATGGTAGCGGCGGAATTGTCCGGACCGCTTATCGCCAAACAGTTAATCGACCAACATATTCTGGGGATTGAAAAACCTTGGTACGAAACACGGGAACCCGGGGAAAATGCCGTGCCTTATAAAGGGAAGTATTACAAAAGAGGCGATTATTTTCACGAGCAGGAAGAGAGAGGACAAGAGGTCCGCATTCTCCAGGTGCAGCGGCAGTTCGTATTTGTTCCGGAAGCCGTGAAGGTGGACGGTGAACGCCTTGTACAAGGCGAACAACTCATCATCAAGCGAAATGCGGAAACCGGGACTTATCCGGCCGATATTCTCTCCACGCGCGACTTGTTTCGCTTTTATGAACCGGAATTGGGGAAGATCGTCAACTTGATCCTTCTTTATTTCGGACTCGTAGGGGCAGCCAGCTTGCTCGAATACGGTCAAACGTATGCCTTGCAAGTCTCTTCCAACCGTGTCATCCAAAAAATGCGGGTAGATGTTCTAAAGCAAATCCACCGGATTCCCATTCCGTACTTCGATCGAATACCGGCCGGCCGGATCGTATCTTGCGTAACCAACGATACCGAAGCCGTGAAAGAATTGTTTGTTACCGTATTGAGAAATTTTTTCACCGGAGCCGTCTACATCACCGGAATCTTGACGGCCCTCTTTATACTGGACGTTAGGCTTGCGCTTATTTGCACGCTTATCATTCCTGCCCTTGCAGGCTGGATTTACCTTTATCAGAAATTTGCATCCAAGTACAGCCAAACCATCCGCTCCACATTGAGCGATATCAACGGATTGATCAACGAAACCATTCAATGTATGCCTGTCATTCGCGCGTTCTCCCGGCAGCGCACCGTGCGGCAGGAATTTGAGGATAAAAATGTACGTTACTTTACGTATTCCAATAAACTGCTTACCTTAAAAGCGCTCACCTCCAATAATCTGGTTACGGTTCTCAGAAGTCTCGCTCTCGCCGCAATCATCTGGTATTTCGGCGGCGCCGGTTTGAGCCATCCATCCGTTTTCACCTTTGGCATGATTTATGCCTTTGTGGAATATGTGGAACGCTTATTCCAGCCTCTGGTGGGAATGGTGAATCAACTGGCTCAGCTGAATCATTCCCTCGTTTCGGCCGAACGGGTTTTCAGGCTGATGGAAGAGGAAGGTTCGGATGTCGTAGACGAGGAAACGCCGAGAATGAAAGGGAACGTAAAATTCGAGAACGTTTCCTTTGCCTATTCGGACGATCATTACGTTCTCCGAGATATTTCTTTCGAGGCGAAGCAGGGACAGACGATCGCATTCGTCGGGCATACGGGATCGGGGAAAAGTTCCATCATGAACGTACTGCTGAGATTTTACGAGCTGCAAAAGGGAACCGTTACGATTGACGGGCACAATATCCACACCCTTTCCAGGCAGCAAGTAAGGAAACAGATCGGCATCGTTCTACAGGAACCCTTCTTGTTCACAGGCACCATTGCCAGCAATATCAGTTTGGACAATCCGGCCATCAGCCGTGAGTTGATCGAGGATTCGCTAAGAGCGGTCGGAGCCCAGCGCGTGCTTCAACATTTGCCCAATGGATTGGATGAACCCGTGATTGAAAAAGGAAGCACCTTATCGGTCGGGCAGAAGCAGCTGATTTCGTTTGCAAGGGCACTCGCCTACAACACGCCTGTCCTTATCCTGGATGAGGCAACGTCCAACATCGACACGGAGACCGAAGGGATGATCCAATCGGCACTGGAAGTGTTGAAGAAAGGAAGAACTACGTTTGTCATTGCCCACCGGTTGTCTACCATCCATCATGCGGACCTCATTCTAGTGATGGACCGAGGCCAAATCGCGGAACGCGGCAGTCACGACGAATTGATGCGGCAGCGGGGCATCTACTACCAGATGTATCAATTGCAAATGCGTGATAGGGCGAACGTTCCCGTTTAATCCAAGAAAGCAGTCGACCGCATCGTGCGGACGCTGCTTTCTTGCTTTTTAAGCAAATCGGCGTGGATGAGAAAATCCTGTGGAAATATAGGGTTGTAAAAATTCCCTGTTCATGGTAATTTAGCTCCTATCCAGTAAGAATCAGGAGGATTATTTCACATGAATTGGCTCAAATGGGATCTGAATCTGAAAATCAGATTAACAGGCGATACCGTGTTCAATCTGCTTTTTTGGATGTATTTCCCTTTCATCACCTTGTTTTTCAGCGAAGCGTTCGGCAAATCCGTTGCCAGCGTGCTGATGGCTGTACCGCCTATATTCAGCCTGGCTGGCGGCTTGTTCGGCGGTTTTTTGTCGGACCGCCTGGGCAGAAGGCCGGCCATGCTGCTTGGCGCGTTTATGCAAGCTTCGATGTTTGCCGTGTTTGCGTTATCTTCATCCCACTGGCTGGACTATTTCGCTTACATCGGCATCGGCCTCGGGGGAGCCATCTATAATCCGGCCAGTTCGGCCATGGTGGCGGATGTGACGCCACCCAAAGACAGGCGGATGGTCTATGCCACTTTTGTGACCGGAAGGAACATCGGGGCCGTGTTCGGACCCGCGCTCGGTTCGGTCTTCTTTTTCCAGTACCGGCAAGAGCTGCTCTGGACCTGCACCGCTGTCACGCTGCTGTATTCGCTGGCCATCCTGCTGATGATCAAGGAGACGCTGCCGGCCGCGGCCGGAGCAGCCCGGCAAAGCATGAGACTGTCCGGAATTTTGAAGGAGCAGGTGAGCAGCTACGGCGTCATTTTCCGGGATAAACTATTTGCTCTCTACATCGCCGCAGGCGTTCTGGTTACGATCGCCTTTATGCAGCTCGATATGTACCTGGCGGTGTACGTGACCGAATACGTACCGGCGCAGAAGCTGCTGACCATCCGGGATTGGAGCTTTTCCCTCAGCAGTTCGCAGGCATTCGGTTTGATCCTCGGTCTCAACGGCCTATTGTTCGTCCTGTTTGTGATGCCGGTAACGAAATGGTTTGAAACATGGCCGGAACGCAACGTCCTTATCCTGTCTTCCCTGCTGTTCGGAGCGGGAATGTTTATGTTCGGGTTCACGACACAAATATGGCTGCTGCTGATTTTCACGGTTATTTTCACGATTGGAGAGCTGTCACGCAGCCCGGTTACGGAAAGCTTCATCAGCAAATATGCGCCGGACCATGCCAGAGGCCGGTATATGGGGGCATCGGGTCTTCAGTTTTCGATCGGCAGGCTGATTGCGCCCGTTACGGTTTTGTTCTCGGCCTGGTTTCCTCCGCTAGTGGTGTTCGGATTTATTTTTTTGGTTACCATCCTCAGTTCTCTCCTTTATATACGCCTGTTTAAAATGCTCCCTGCCAGCTACTACGACCACCAGCGGGAAGCGGATGCCGTCTGACTAAGAAACGATTGGGGGCAAAATAAACGAACTTGAAAGAAAGCCGGAAAGGCTTTCTTTTTTTGTTGCGGAGATGCGGATTATATGAAGCAAAAAATAATTTTCTTTTTTGGCAGGGGTTGTCGATTTTGCCGTTTGCGCTTCGTCGTCTTAATAGAAGGCGGTTGGTGAAGCTAAGATGTGAGCCAAACCAAACCTAAAGAAAAGCGGGAAAGAAAGCGGTGGAGAAAGAAGCGGTTGAAGACAGGCACGTTGGAAAGACACCCGCCTGCATTGTCCAGTACTTTCCAAAAACAGCGTTCCGTTTTAAGATAGCTAAATAATCCGTTCAGCAGAAAAGGAGACATTTAGGATGGACTCGGTAATTTCAAAAGACGGCACAAAAATCGTTTACGACAAGACAGGGCAAGGCCCGGCGCTTATTCTCGTGACCGGAGCGTTCAGCTACCGCAAATTTCCGGGACAGGTGCAGCTGGCCGAGCTGCTGTCCGGGCAATTCACGGTGTACAACTACGACCGGCGGGGAAGAGGCGACAGCGGAGACAAACAGCCCTATGCCATCGAACGCGAAATCGAGGATCTGCAGGCCGTTATTGACGAAGCCGGCGGTTCCGCTTTCGTCTGGGGATTGTCTTCCGGAGCGGTCCTTGCCCTGCAGGCGGCGGCGAGCGGGGCGGGCATCGCCAAATTGGCTTTGCATGAACCCCCGTTTGTGGTCGACCCGGCCGATCGGAAGCCGCCGCACAATTTTACGGCGCATGTAAGCGAGCTAATTGCCGCCGGACGTCGTGCCGAGGCCATCAAATATTTTATGACTCAGGGCATGGGCGCGCCTTCGTTCGTGGTCGGCATGATGAAGCTGATGCCGGGTGTCTGGTCAAACCTAGTGGCCGTTGCTCATACGCTCCCTTACGATGCCGCCCTGCTCGACGGCTATATGGAAGGAACGCCATTGCCAGCCGAATTATGGCGCTCCGTCACGCTGCCTGTTCTTGTGCTTGAAGGCACGGAAAGTCCGGCGGGTCTGCGTCATGGCGCGCAAGCGCTCGCTCATGCCCTTCCCAATGCGCGGCTGCTCAGCAAGAAAGGACTCGGCCATACGAAAAAGCTCCCCGCAAAGTTAATTTCAGCGGAACTTTCGGCGTTTTTTACAGGAAAACAGTAAAGTTCGATTTGCAGCTGGCAGGCAATCGGGGGAAGGGTAGTGTCCGGAATGTGACCTATATTTCCGAATGGCAGGAACTAGACTTGCTTCCGCCGAAACTTAGTAACCAAAGTTAACGTGAGAAATCGAAAATGAAAAATAGAAAACGAAAAATGATCCGGTTGTCGATCGTTCGTATACCCATTCGTCGTATAAGTGAAGGTTCACGAAAAAGAGGAGGAATATACCGATGAGATTTATGATGATTGTTAAAGCGACGACGGATTCCGAGGCAGGGGTCATGCCCAGCCAAGAGCTTATCGAGGCGATGCAGAAGTATAACGAAGAATTGGTAAAAGCGGGCGTTCTGCTGGCCGCCGACGGCCTGCAGCCAAGCTCGAGCGGAATCCGGATTTCCTATCCGGAACCCGGAGGCAAACCGAAGGTGGTGGACGGACCGTTCACCGAGGCGAAAGAAATGATTGCGGGCTACACGCTTATTGAAGTCAAAACGAGAGAAGAAGCTATCGAGTGGGCTATGCGTATGCCGGATCCGCACGGATATGGACAAGGCGAGATCGAGCTGAGACAGGTGTTTGAGGTGGAAGATCTGATGAGTAATCCCGAGACGGCCGAGAAGGAAAAATCGCTCCGCAGGCAGGTTGAGGAGCAGAAGAAAGCGTGACGCAGTCTTCCGCACACCGGACGATCGATGCGATATGGCGTATCGAATCGGCCAAACTTATCGCGGGACTGACGCGTATGGTGAGGGACGTAGGACTCGCAGAGGATCTCGCCCAGGATGCTCTCGTAATCGCGCTGGAGAAATGGCCCCTTTCCGGGATTCCGGACAATCCCGGGGCCTGGCTGATGACGACGGCGAAGCGGCGTGCGATTGACCTCCTGCGAAGAACGAAGGTGCGTGACCGGAAATACGCCGAAATGGCCCAAAGCATGGATTTGTATACGGAGGAAGACCTCAATCCCACACTGGACGGGGAGATCGGCGACGATCTCCTCCGTCTGATCTTTATGACCTGCCATCCGGTGCTGTCGTGGGAAGCCCGAGTCGCGCTGACGCTCCGGCTGTTATGCGGGCTTACCACGGATGAAATCGCCCGTTCTTTCCTGTCTGCGGAGTCAACGGTTGCCCAGCGGATCGTACGAGCCAAAAAAACGTTAAGCACGGAGAAAATACCTTTTGAGGTGCCGGCCGGAGAAGCGCTCAAGGAACGTTTGTCGGCCGTACTCGAGGTGATTTACCTGATGTTTAATGAAGGCTATTCCGCAACGTCGGGGGAGGACTGGATCCGGCCGCTGCTGTGCCAGGAGGCGTTGAGACTGGGACGCGTGCTGGCCGAGATCGCTCCGGGGGAAGGGGAGGTCCATGGACTGGTCGCCCTGATGGAAATTCAATCTTCGCGGTTTCGAACGCGGATTGGCGCAGCGGGCGAACCCGTCCTCTTGATGGACCAGAACCGCGCGCAGTGGGACCGCCTGCTGATACGGCGGGGTTTGGCGGCACTCGAACGCAGCCGGAAGCTCGGACGCCCGCTCGGTCCTTATGCGCTGCAGGCTGCCATATCCGCCTGCCATGCGGAGGCGCTTCACCCGGCCGAGACCGATTGGATCCTGATCGCGGCGCTTTACGAAGCGCTGTCAAGAGCTGCGCCGTCGCCGATTGTCGAGCTGAACCGGGCCGTCGCCATCGCTATGGCGTTCGGTCCGGCCTTCGGGCTGCAGATTGTCGACGAGTTGAGCGGCGAGCCTGCTCTGAAAGGATACCATCTGCTGCCGAGCGTCCGCGGCGACCTTCTGGTCAAGCTCGGACGGCTGGAAGAAGCCCGTGCGGAGTTTGAGCGGGCGGCTACCATGACGCGCAATGCCCGGGAACGGGATCTCTTGCTGAGCCGGGCCGCTGAGTGCAGGACGGATGCCGCGGAATAATTTTGTGCCGGCTTGTCGATTGCAAGGCTTCCCGTTCGTTGTCCTAATAAGGGGAAGAGCTGCGTAGGAAACTGCCGCAAGTATTCTTCCCGCGAGGAGGAGACGGGGATGCGATTTATGCTGATTGTAAAAGCGACAAGTTATTCGGAGGCAGGCGTAAAACCCGGCCGGGAATACGCCGAAGCGTTGGCTGCGTACCGCAAGTCACTGGCAGAGGCCGGTGTACTGCTTGCTGCGGAAGAGCTGCAGCCGAGCTCCAGCGGAATCCGGATAGGCTATTCGCCGGATGGAGAGGAGCCTGAATTCGAGACGGGGCCTTTTCAAACCGGGCAAGGGCTTTTGGCGGGCTACACACTCATTGAGGTGAATTCCGAAGGGGAGGCCGTGAACTGGGCGCGACAGATGCCGGTTCCGCCGGGACTCGGGACTTTCGGTATTGAAGTCCGAGAGCTCACTGAGCAATCCAATCGGGCAAAAGAACCGATGAATCGGGTCTTGGAAGCCGATTTGAAAAATCAGCTCGATATGCTGAAACATACCTAAAGGAGAGAAAAATATGACCCTCACGAACCAGGAAGTAACCGATTTCATTGAAGCGTTGAAGGAACAATGGCAGAAAGAACTGTCCGCCGGGCTGCGTGAGGTCGTTCACCAGGCCATCCCCGATGTGGCGGAACGGATTCAGTACAAGAAGCCGCATTTTCTGAAAAATGGAAAATACGCCGCCGTCATTTCGACTTCCAAAGATGCGGTGAGCTTTACGATCTTTAACGCCACCGATCTCCAGCTGCCCGAAGGAATGTTTGACGGTCCTCCGGAAAGAAAAACGTTGAAGCTGCGTAAAGGGGACACGTTTGATTCCGGGCTTCTGGTTCCTCTGGTTGTCCAAGCTTCAAGCGAGCTTTAAAGTTTTTCTGTAAATAAAAAAGAGCAGGGAGTAATTTAGCGGCCGCTAAGTTAATCCCTGCTTTTTATATCGAAAGTAGATTGTTTCTTATCGTGTGGTAGGCGGAATATCGTCCGGCGATCAAGCGGGAGAAGCCGTGCTT
Organism: Paenibacillus sp. JNUCC 35; assembly: GCF_058269095.1. Taxonomy (NCBI): domain Bacteria; kingdom Bacillati; phylum Bacillota; class Bacilli; order Caryophanales; family Paenibacillaceae; genus Paenibacillus; species Paenibacillus sp. JNUCC 35. Next base: position 2,863,346 of record NZ_CM177771.1, read on the forward strand.
TGTGACAAATTCCCGCCCGATGGGCTGCCGCAAAATCGGTTATGCCCGTTCAGCCACTCGTGCGATGTTTTCGTTGACACCGTCCTGAACGAGACCGCCGTGGTAACAGACTACCCGATCAATGTCGAAGGCCGCGAACTTCTTCAGTGACTCCAGTGCTTGCCCCATGTCAGGCGTATTCGCAGGATTAGGTCCCATCAATTCACCGTTCTTCGCGGTCATGGCGTCTCCGGCAATCAGCGTTTTGCTGGGCGCATGGTACAGGCTGACATGGCCGGGCGTGTGCCCCGGAGTATGGATAACGGTTAATCCTCCGCCGTAAGGCAGTGTCTCTCCGTCGGCAAATGTCCGGTCCACGTTCGGGTGCGACGGATTCAGGAACGTCCGCTCGAACTGCTCCCGGACGTCTGCGGGCACCTGCTCGAGGAACCCGGCCAGCCGTTCCGGCGTCATTTTCAGCATCGGCTGCGTGCCGTTAATGGCGCCTTCGTCGCCGGGATGGGCGAGGACGGGGGCCGAGCCGCCGGTAGCAGCCAAGATGCCGGGCAGTCCCCCGATGTGGTCGATGTCCTGGTGCGTTAAAATGATGGTGCGAAGCGGCAGATCTCCGGTGCCTGCTTGTCTCGCCAGCTCCATAATGGCCGGAGCGGACCCCGGCATGCCTGTGTCGATCAGCGTCCAGGATTCCTGATCGAACACGACAACGGGATGAATCGTCATCGGTCCCAGTTGCAGTCCCAACATCTCAATACCTTCGGCAATTCGCATATGAATGCCGCTTCAAGCCTTCTGTCAGTGGCCTGAACCGGCTGCCTCCTTTCGTAGTGCGTATGGGATGAATTTATTTTAGAACTAAAAAATTTATGTGTCAATAGAGTGGGAGCGCGGTTGCATAAGGAGCCCCGCCAATATTTTGATAAGACAGTAGAAATAACTAGTCAAGGCGGCTGATGCTGGCAAAACACCGCACTGCATGAATGGAAGCGTCAAATAACTCCCGCTTTATTAGGGGCGGGGGCTACTTGACGCTTTACGGAACGATTACATACAGCAAGCGGCCGTTATGGGATCGAGAAACTTAGTTTATCGGGCTTCCTCATCGGCCGACGGACCGTAAAAGCCAGGCACCGGAATATCGAGAAGCCGCAAGTATACCCCGAGCTGCGCCCGGTGGTGGACCATGTGGCTTAATCCGAAAGTGCGGAGCGCGATCACCCGCGGCTCGCGGAGGATGACATGGCTGCCGTTGCGCAGCGTCCATTCCTCGCCGAGCGTTCTCACGTCGCATTCGGCGAGCAGCTTTTGAAACTTGTCAACGTTCGCGTCGAACTCTTCCAGAATGTCAGCGCGTTTTTCCAAAGGCTCCCGCCGCAGCGGCAGGGTCGAAAGATCAAACTCCGGGTACTGATAAATCGCGATTTGCCAGTTCAGCAAGTTGATCAGGTGCGTGGCCAGCCCGCCGAGCGTCATCGATTTCTCGTGGGGCTTCCACGACATATGCTCCTCGGGCAAGCGTTCCAGAATGCGGCGCGTATTAGTCAGTTCATGTGCTGCGTCGCCGATGATCAGTTGTTTGTCCATAATCCATCTCCTCTCTTACGGTTTAGCATACTATAAATTCCAGTCGAGTGGGGAACGCCAGTCCCGGTCGTTTGACGTTCGGTCATTCGGAACCCGGTGCCCCGAGTCTAGATAGCGTTCATTCTTGATACACATCAACATTCCCAAAGAGGTCCTAACTGAAATGTGAGGGCATCTTTTTTTTATGAATAAAACGATCTAAAAAGAACCTGTAAAAAACAACTGCAAACCGATTAACCCTTTGTTTGTCGGACTTCAGTAATGATATCCTAATAAAAAAACGGGAGTGATAACCATGACATTTTATCCGATAGCCAAAACTAGAAAGTATGCCGATTGTGCCGGAAAAACCGGCCGTGCAATCCAAACTATGCGGAGGTATCCGGGTGAAAATGATAAAAAGGTTCGTGACTTATTATAAGCCTTATAGAAAGGTACTGTTTGCCGATTTGATATTTGCGGCGCTTGCTTCCATGTGCGCGCTTGCCTTTCCGATGCTGGTCCATTTCATGACCTCGAGCGCGATCAGCGAGGAGGGGATCGCCGCTGCGCTTCTTGTCAAAATGATTGCCGTTTTTTTATTTCTGATGGCGGTTGAGTATGGAAGTAGCTTTTATACGGACTATTACGGACATGCGATGGGCGCGGCGATGGAGGCGGATATGCGAAACGACTTGTTTCGGCATGTTCAAAGTCTTCCGTTCAGCTTTCATGACAATACAGCTACCGGTCAGCTTATGTCCCGCGCCACCCATGATTTGTTTAACATATCCGAACTTGCGCACCATGGTCCGGAGGATCTGGTCATCTCGTTCGTAAGAATCGCGGGATCGGCGCTTATTTTGTGGCTGCTGAACCCCGTACTGGCCATGACTCTGTTAGGGATTCTGCCGTTTATGGTCCTGTTTGCTTACCGCTACAGTATCAAGGTAAAAGAAGCGCTGAAAAGGAACAACGAACGAATCGGAGATCTTAACGCTCAGCTGGAAGATAGTCTTGCCGGCGTTCGCGTCGTCCAGTCTTTCGCCAACGAAGAGATTGAGACCGCCAAATTCAAAGCCAGCAACGAGCTGTTCCTCGGGAGCAGAAAAAAAGGCTATAAAGCCGAGGCTTTATTTTTCAACGGGTTGACTTCATTCATGTCCTTGATGAATATAGCGGTCGTTGTCGCGGGTGCGCTTCTCATCAGCAATAACATGCTTCTCTTGACGGAATTGATTACTTTTCTGCTGTATATAAACACCATCACCGATCCGGTAAAAAGACTGGTTAACTTTACGCAAAATCTGCAAAACGGGGCGGCGGGTTTCGAGCGGTTTGTTGAAATCCTCTCGATAAAACCCGATATCACCGACTCGGAAGACGCAGTCACGTTAAATCGGGTCCGCGGAAAAATCCGATTCGAAAACGTTGGTTTCCGGTATTCGGGCGACAATTCCCCCGTGTTCAGTCATTTAAACTTAACCGTGTTTCCCGGTGAAACCGTTGCCCTGGTCGGTTCGTCCGGTGTGGGGAAAACGACCCTTTGTCAATTGATTCCCCGCTTCTACGATCCCTGTGAAGGACACGTATACGTGGACGATCTGAACATTAAAGATGTGGAGCTAAAATCGCTGCGCAGCCAAATCGGAATTGTGCAGCAGGACGTTTATTTATTCGCGGGCACCGTACGCGACAATATTAGGTACGGGAAACCGGACGCAACCGATGAGGAAATTATAGCTGCCGCCAAACTGGCGCATGCTCATGAATTCATTACGGATTTACCGGGGGCTTATGAAGCTTTTGTCGGCCAGCGGGGAAGCAAGCTTTCGGGCGGACAGAAACAACGCATCAGCATCGCCCGCATTATTTTGAGAAACCCGGCCATCCTGATCTTCGATGAAGCCACTTCCGCTCTCGACAACGAAAGCGAGAAGATCATTCAACACAGTTTGGAGACGCTGGCCCGAAACCGCACGGCCTTAATCATTGCCCACCGGTTGTCCACGATCCGGAATGCCGACCGGATTGTTGTGCTTACGGAACAGGGAATCGCCGAGGAGGGAACTCATGAGACGCTTATGAGACAGGGAGGGACGTACGCGAAGCTGTATAACATGCAGTCGAATTAAGCGCGGCTGATATGCCGGTACGGATCACGCGGAGATGTTTAAAATCCAGGTTAAACATTTCGTAACCCAAACGATTCTTTCCCGTATAAATAGAACAAAATCGGTTGCCGTCCGGCGAGGGAATTGTTCTTCTAAGCACGGTTTAACCAAATAGAAGTCGAGGTCGTGCATCCTATGAACCAGACATTTACTGATCAGGCCGAAACCTGGTACCGGCCGGCTGAGCAGAGAGCCGCGCAGTATTTCACATCGCTTTATGAACAGGTCAAGGAGAAGAGCTATGTGCCGGTCCTGACTGAAGATATTCGCGTTTGGAAAAAAGATCATATCCCGCCTTTTTCGCTATTTTCCTTTTTATCCCGGAGAAAAAGAAGGCCCGATTCACGGGATTATTCCCGATATATCCAATGGCTCCGTTACACGGGAAAATTGGACGATTATCTGGACCGGAGCATTTCTTACATTTATTTGCGGGATCTGGGCCAAGCCCTGGATTCCCCCGCCACACAGAAGAAGATCCTGGGCCTGATCGGCGATATCAAAAACCAACTGATGGATTCCGGCAAAGCGGATGGGGGAGATCAGCCGGATTATATAAGCTGGTCGGGCTTGTACCGCTGGGCCCAGAAGGAAGGTATCGAAACCGCCACAATTTGGTTAATAACCAAGCTCAAAAACGTTTCTTCCCGTATCCCCAAAGAAATGAATGCCGAGCAAGCCCAGCGCAAACTGCTCAAAATCATTCTCGGAGTCATTCTGCACGTAGACGACGATATGGAGGATGAAACGCCGCCGGATGAACGGTCCCGCAGACTTGATGAAGCCATCCGGCTCGGATATTCGTACGGTCTGACTTATCCATTCATAGACGATCTTCTCGATTCCGGTATCTTAACTGACTTAGAGAAAGAACAATTTACCGGCATGATACGCAACGCGCTTCTTACGGGTTCCGTCCCTGAATTAGGGGAGTGGTCCGAGAATAACCGGACTTTGCTGGAATTCGTACATGCGGAGCTGCGGGATGCTTTTCAGTCGATCCAGGCGTACCAGCGGCCGGAAACACGGAGAACCTTTTACGAACAATCGTATGTGTTCTTCCACTCCCAAGAGCTGGACCGTATAAAGGATCTGTCCTGTGAGTCTTACACGAATGAAGAACTGTATGTCCCCATCATTTTAAAATCCTCTTCTTCCCGGCTGATTGTGCGTTCCGTACTTAGCGCGGACGCGGACGAGGGCTTTGATAACCGGACTTTTTATTACGGCATTTACAATCAGTTGGCCGATGATTTCGCGGACATGTTCGATGACGGGAAAGACGGTGCGGTAACCCCCTATACCTACTATTTAAAATACCGGGATCGTCGTCCGGATCTGATCAATCCTTATGAATTGTACTGGACGGTTATTTCCCATCTGATTCATAACGTGTACCGCTCCGATGCCAAGACCCGTGAGGTCATCCTGGATCGTGCGATTAACGGTCTCAAACGATGTAAAGAACGTCTCGGTGCCGAAAAGTATAACGACATGATGAATATATTCGCTTCCGGAGACCCCGAATTCAACCGTCTCGTCCAAACCATGGTAAGCAAAGCGGACGATGTCGATTTCTTCGATAAACTGCTTCGGGATCAGGTGGTTACCGTTCTGCAAAATAACCGGAAGGAAAAGGAGGCCTTCTCCGATACGATCCGGACTGTCCGGGATCAGATCAACGGCTTCCTGCACATTTCCAAGCCTCACGGAATGCCGGGGATGAAAGAAGCACTTATTGACGCCGCCAATTACAGTCTGGAAGGATCGGGAAAGCGTATCCGGCCCATTTTGACCTGGGTTATGGGGGTAAACGAATACGGCCTGAAGGCGGAAGAGATCGTCCCGCTTCTCAAATCGCTCGAATATATGCACACCGCCTCCCTGATCTTTGACGATCTGCCTTCCCAGGATAATGCGTCCACGAGGAGAGGACGGCCGACCCTGCATCAGGTGCATAACATTGCCACCGCTGAGCTGACCGGTCTGTACCTGATCCAGAAGGCCACCCAAGAGCAGACATCGCTGGACCGTTTTCCAGCCAAATCCGTACTTGCCCTTATCCGCTATTCGGCCGAAAAGACCGAAGAGATGTGCATGGGACAGGCGATGGACCTGCAGGCCAGGGGAAAAGCATTGACCCTGGAGCAGTTGAACCGGATCTGCTTTTACAAGACCGGCATCGCATTCGAGGCGGCTCTCGTCATGCCGGCCATTCTTGCGGAAGTTCCGGCTCCCGAGATGGAAGCTTTGAAAAGATTCGCCTATCATGCGGGTATTGCCTTTCAGATCAAAGACGATTTGCTTGACGCGGAAGGAAATTTGGATGTGCTCGGGAAACCTGCCGGCAAAGATATTGAAAACAACAACTCGACTTTCGTGACGATATTAGGACAGGACGGCGCTGGTAAAGAGATGTGGGAACATTACTGCCTGGCTATGGAAACCCTGAAAAAGGTTCCACGCAATACCGCTTTCCTGAAGCATTTATTGGCTTATATAGTCGGCCGGGATCGTTAAACTTGCGGGAGCACAAACATAAGGCTCTGTAAAACATAAAAAAGCCGATTTTCTGAATACAGAAAATCGGCTTTCGCAGAGAAGAACGTTTACCTGAGATGGCCTCTTTATTTTACGGGATGCGGCAGCTTTTTACTTACGAATACCATTATCAGCGACAAAACGAGGAAATAAAGCGGCATGGTGAGCAAAGAATCATTGTGCAGGTAACTCATGCCGCTCGTGATCAAGCTGACAAGGATATAATAGCCCAAGCCGAAGATGGCGCCCGCAGTCCCGAGTACATCGCTGTATCGGACCAGCGCCAAGCTCAGACAGTTGGGTATGGCCATTCCGATTCCCAGCAGGAAGATAAAGATACAAACGGCCAGAAGGATTAGAAAAATTGCCGAAGGACTCGCCTTATACAATATGACGGCGGTCATGCAGGCCGCTCCGATAGCGGAGATGATCGTGCCGGTGACGATGATCTTTTCGGCGGTGAATCTCGTTAACAGTTTTTTCGACAACAAGGCTCCGAGAATGGAAGAAAGCGCCACTAGAATACCGAAAATACCGAATTCGCCCGGTGTCAGATGAAAAAACTCTATAAAAATAAACGGTGACTCGGCATAATAACTGAACAAAAGACCATTCGTTGCCCCAATGAGAAAACCGAATGCCCATAACTTTTTATCGCCAATCATGCGCCGGAATACGGACCGGATTTTGATGTTGGTCGTTACGGCTCCTTTTGTCTCGGGAAGTGCAGCGAACGTATACGCAAAAACGGCCGCGCCCATGATAACAAGCGTGAGGAATACCGCTCTGAAACCGAGCGCTTGATCTACCCAACCGCCAATTAACGGGCCGATCGCCGGAGTGAAGGCCAGCGCTGCGGAAATTTGGGCAAACACGGCGTGACGTTTGGCTCCGTCGATACTCTCGCGCAGGATGGTTTGCGTGACAACCGAGCCGGTACTGGCTCCAAAAGCCTGAACGAACCGGCTTACCAATAGCCATTCGGCGGTGCCGGACAAATAACACCCCAAGCTTCCGAGGCCATAAACGAGGATTCCCCAAAGCAGCGCGGGACGCCGTCCGATTGAATCCGAGAGCCTTCCCCAGCAGAAAACACCAAGGGCGAAGCCCAGGAAGTAGATACTGAGCGTCAGTTGGATCAAGTTCCGGCTGACCTGGAGATGATCCGCGATATCCGGTAAAGAAGGCGTGTATATCGTTTCACTAATTTGCGGAAAACCCACAAGAATAATAAACAGCAGGATGGATGGTGTTGAGATTTTTTTTGTTAACACAGTTCATGCCCCCTATAAATTGAAAAATCTCAATTCGTCCCGGGTATTAGGGGATAGGGGGCTTGCATTTAATCAATCGGGTAAATGAGAGCATGTAATTTCACCTTATTTTTTTATAGGGGGGCTATAACGAGTATTATAGCAAGAATTCTCAAAGTTCCCAAGGGTACGTTAACGAATTTACAGACACTGGAGGGGAAAAGGAATGGAGACAGAGAGCTTGAAGCTCGCCCGGCTCACAAAATTGGTTACGGAACATTATCATCTGGAGCCGCTTAGCATCAGCCGACAGCAAGGAGGATGGGCTTCCTTGGCTTACCGGATCGAGACCCCAAGTAACTCGACCTATTTTTTGAAAGAGTATGAGAAAAAACGGTCGTCAACTCCCAAATTAACCGCACGGCTGGACAAATATATCCCCGTAACCTGCTGGCTTAACGAGAACACGGACCTGGCCGGTAAAATCCCGGTGCCTCTGAAAACTCAATCGGGGGAATATGTATGTGAAAATGCGGACGGTATTTTTCTTCTTTACGAGTATATTGACGGAGAAACGATCGGAGAAAAAGCTTTAAACCAAGCTCAGATCGAACAACTGACAATTATATTGGCCGAGCTGCACAAGGTCGGAAATTCCATCCCGGTGCCTGCGGAACATCTGACGGAGGATTTTCATGTCCCTTTTATGAACACACTCAACGAAACGATGGCAGCCCGCCATTTACCTCCAAAATTAAGATCCGCAATAAAACCTTACGAAAACGTTTTGTTTGACCATATATCCATTTTGCAGGATCTATCTTCGAAATTGGCCGGTCGCATGCCGCCCTTGCGCTGGTGTCATACGGATATTCATCCCTGGAACATGATGCAGAGCGATCAACAACTGATTTTGATTGATTGGGAAGGTTTGAAGCTGGCACCGGTGGAAGCCGACTTGATGTTCCTGACAGATGAAACTTGTTTTCACGATTTCTTCGCTTTATATAAAAAAATACATCCCAACTATATCATAGATGAGGAAGCGCTCCGATTTTACAAAATCAGGAGGCTGCTTGAAGATATTTGGGAATTCACGGAACAATTTTTGTATGACGAGCAAAGTGAATCTGAAAAGGAAGGCACTCTCAAGCAATTGATCCATGAACTGGAAGCTTTGAAACGACGGGGCCGGTAATGGTTGCCTCAGGACGGCTGAAAAGTGTCGGCACAATTGCCGGCACTTTTTTGTTAAGTCTGATAACGATTAACCGGGACGACCGACTGGCTCTCCATTGACAAAATAAAATTCGAATCGTATTCTGATAAAAACATACGTCACCGTATTTAATGGGGAGGGAGTCATGCAAGTAACCAGGGAAGACTGGGTAAAAGCCGGACTAAATAAGCTGGGCGAAGCCGGCATACATGAAGTGCGTGTCGAAGTACTTGCCAAGGCGCTGAAAATAAGTAAAGGCAGCTTCTACCACTACTTTCGAGACCGTAAAGAACTTCTGGATTCCATGCTGGATTATTGGGAAGATTATGCGACCAAACGGATCATCCGGAATGTAGAACAGGATAACTCCTCGTTGGAGCAACTGCTTAATCTTAGTATTAACAACCGGAACAAGAAAATTGAGATCGGCATTTATGCCTGGGCTAAACATGATCCTATCGTGGCATCCCGATTAGTCGATATTGAGGAACAGAGAATTCATTGTATTTCCATCCTATATCAGAAGAGAGGATTGACGTTTTCAGAGGCCGCCGACAGGTCCAGACTTACCTATTTAACTTATGTAGGATGGATGACTCGGTTTGAGAGCAATACGAATTTTGATATCGTCAAAATGTTCGAGATTTTATTAAAGCTATGAACACCCTTGTCCCTAATGCGGCTGCACGTGCTGCAGGGACATAAAAAATGCACGGCCATACGGAAGCGTATGTTTTAGCTGTGAATTACCCACTTGTTAGATGAAGAAAGGAGCTTCTATATGAACATCCTGTATCTTATCGTGGCAATCATGATTATGCTTTTGGGGATTCTTCATATTTGCATCACACCCAGGAAATACAAAGCGATGACCCCAGAATCTATATGGTTCGTCAGCGGCGGGTTGGCGATCATCTCAAACGCTACCCTTAATTTAGCAAGGTTTAACGCTAAGATGGAGCCCGGTTTATTGGATTATTTTTGCCATGTAAATAACCTGCTGACTCTTACATTTTCACTTATTCTGGTTCGTGTACTTCCTAGGCCGCAAACGAAATTGTTGGCAGGTTTAATGGTCTTGGAAACTTTGTTGGGTTTTTCGGGCAAGTTTTAAAAACTGCATTGGGAGGCGGATGTAATGAAACTCGTTATGGCTTTGTCAGCCGTAAGTATTTTGGCTCTGATCAGCATCTTACATATTTATTGGGCGTATGGGGGGCGCTGGGGGATCGGTGCGGCCATACCTTCGAAAGCGGGGGAGTATGAGCCTGCTTTTAAACCCGGGAAGTCGGGGACACTCTTCGTGGCTGTTCTTCTTTTAATTGTTTGTTTCATACTCCTGATGCAAGGCGGTTATATAGATCACTTTCCGGCAAATTCCCTTACAAGAACGGGGTGTATCGTTTGCGCTTCTGTTTTCTTCCTACGGTCGGTCGGTGACTTTAGACATATCGGATTTTTCAAGAAAGTAAAGCACACGGTATTTGCAAGAAATGATACGTGGTTATATAGTCCGCTTTGTTTGTATTTAGCGCTAACGTGTACGATTCTTCTGTTTTAATTTGCGGGTTCAAAAAAATGAAGCGGCAACCCCTTAGGGTTATCGCTTCATGGAAATTAGATTCTGCGTTCAAAAACTAGAACATTCCGTCTGGATGACACAAGCCGAAAACCGTGGCTTAACAGGCATCGTTGAGCAAAAAACACACGACCGCCAAAGAATAAGAAACGGTTGCAGGGTCGGGCGCTGCCGATTATGCGGAAGGCGATGATAATTCTTCGTCCGGTTATGACACTGCGTCTAAACTTGATTTCGACTACATCTCTTCTTATGCGGGCCATATTAATCACCTCGCTTTCCTCTGAATACTATAGATAATGCGAGAATTGATAGAAAGGTAACTTAGATATCACCAGAAGCCATACAATTCCATGAATGACCTTATGCAGGGGACGCAGCAACATGTATACATTGCCGATTTCCCGGCTTTCACTGCAGGAGCATTCCGTGTCGTCAAACCGGGCGGGAAACTGCTGCTTATCGACAATGTGGCTCCGGAAGACGACGATTCGAATCTTTCTACAACCAGGTGGAAAAACAAAGAGACCCGAGTCATGCCCGGGTCTGGAAAAAATCGGTATGGATTCACCTTCTGGTCCTTTCTAGTTCCTCATCGTTCACAGTAAGCTGTTGGCGGCAATTACGAGAAGCATCATGCCGCTAACCAGGGTGCCGAATTGGCCTAACGTAAAGGAACCGATGCGGATGCCGGCAACTTTACCGCCCAGCCAGACTCCAAGCCACACGGTCAGAAAACTTCCCAAAGCCGCCGTAAGAGATATCGCAAAGGGAGAGAGGCCGAGCAGCCCCGCACTTAACCCATTGGTCAGCGCATTGGCCGAAAGGGCAATCCCCAGAATTAACGATTCGGCGATTCCGATATGCTTCGAATTGTCTCGGTCCACCTGCTCGGGATTCCGTAAAATCGACCGTAATCCATTTCCATTACTCTTTGACGGAGAGGGAGCTATTTCGGGCTCTTTTCCCGGAGTTGCCATCAAAATGATTCGTATTCCGATGAAGAACAGGCTAAACGCGCTCAGAAGGACGGGGAGCATGCCGGGCAGGACGGTAGAAATCCATTTTCCAAACCATATTCCCGTATAGCTGAACAAGAAGCAGACAGCGGCAACGATCAAGTTGGACAAAATTCCGATTCGGATTTTTCGAATCCCGTAAGAAATTCCCACACCTAAATTATCGAGACTCGATGAAATTGCAAAACCTAAGATAAGTAGCCACGCCATTTCTAAACACCTCGTTATGTTGTATTTGTTTTTAAAGTATGTGCCGTTGAGAAAGTAGTGCCAGTACCACCCAAAAATCTCAACAAACCTCACGTTTTTACGGACAAAGACAAGGTAAATTTTTCAACAGTCTTTCATATACTAGTTCATAAAGGGTCGAGAAAGGAGATGCCCCGATGGAAGCCCTTGATCCGCCGAAGGAAAGCACGATTGGGGAACTAATTAAGGCTCAGTTGAAAAAGCAATCGCTTTCCATGCGTAAGCTTAGCAGTCTCTGCGGAATGGACACCGCTACGATTTCACGAATCGTAAACGGCAAACAGGAGCCAAAGCTCATTCATCTAAAGCTTTTTTCCGAATACCTGGATCTGTCGCTGGATAGGTTGATCGAAGCTTCCGGTTATATGGTGAACCCTGGAAAAGAAGCCGGCCATTCTCATATCCATCATTCGCTGGGTATGCTGCTGGAATTGTTCGGGGACTCTAGCGTGTCCGATTTAAAAGCCACAACGGGGCGCATTGAACAGGAATTGGCCAAATACGAACTGTATGCACAGACGGAAGAAGGACATCGCTTGATTTGCCGGGAGTTCGATACCAAGCTGGCACAAGTGAACGGGGTAGGGCCGTTAATCGATCAATTGAAGGAAATGTATACTCTCTACTGCGCCAAAAGTTCCTCCGAAACCCATCAGGCTATCCTCGGAAGCGCTTTGTTGTACTTCATTTTATCTGCTGATATTATACCCGACTATCTGTTTCCGATCGGTTACGTGGACGATGCCATGGCTGTTCATCTTGTTCTAGACAGGCTGAGTCAAAGTGGTTTTCCGCACAAGCTTTGACCGCCTGCAGGCGGTTTTTTATAATAGGGAAGTTTCCTATAACGAATTTGTACCTGTCCTGAACCTTATGGAAGGATTAAAATAAACAGGATGTTGGACGCCACTGTCGTCATCGGAACTCGAAGGAAATTCCGGAGCCGCTCGGTAGGCGGCTAAAGGGTTTCATAAGTGCTTTGTAAGCCGCATAGTGTGCGGCTTTTTCTTTTTCATTGCTTAAAGAGGCTATTTCTGTTATTATCATGACAACTTATTAAATGCGTTTAATAAGTGAGCGAGGAGTGTGATACAGGGTGAGTGAGCTGCCTCCTACATCCAATGACGGCATGAAGAAAGCTATCCTTCGCAGCATACGCGCAGCTCTTCTGGAGCTTGGAAGCGCAACGAAGGTTGAACTTAGTCACAAACTAGGCATCAGTTTTCCTACCGTCAGTAAGTTTTTGACTCAAATGGAGAAGGACGGGGAAATTTTTTCAGCCGGTCTTGATGGTTCGAGTGGGGGAAGACGGGCCGAAAGATACGCGTATAATCCGGATTATATGCTTGGTTTGGCTTTGTTTCTGGAGAAAACAGAAACGAATTACACGATTTTCAATTGTTCGGGGGACATAAAAGAATATGCCCAAACATCCGGTGTCCTGACGGACCCTATTCTCAGCTTAACGGATCAAATCGAGAGGATCATCACGAAGTATCCGAAAATTCGATCCATAGCGGTCGGTGTGCCCGGCGCGGTCAACAATGGCCGGATCATCTATATTCCCGGCTATGAGCAGTTTCATCAGTTTGATCTGAAAAGCTATTTTGAAGAGCGTTTTTCCATTCCGGTCGCGGTTGAAAACGATATGAATGCCGCAATTCTCGGCTATCACTTAAAAGGGACCCAGACAGGCAATCCGACTCTGATCTATCTGAATTTCGGACAAAACGGACCCGGTTCCGGCATTCTGGTCAATGGCGACGTGGTGCGGGGAAGCACGTTCTTTTCGGGAGAAGTTTCATTCGTGCCTCAGTATGACGACCGCAATTTCCTGCAAGCTTTGGAGCGTGAAGCGGGATCTGAAGAAGAAGCCCTTCGCGAGAAGGAGATAGATGCCGTTAGTAGGTTGATCGCTTCGTTTACCGCTATTCTTAATCCTCACGCGATTATTTTTTGCGTCAATGAAGTCAGCAGCTCTCTTCTTAATCTAATCGCAAGTAGGAGTGCCGACTACATACCGGAAGAACATCTTCCGGAACTGTGTACCAGTGACTGGAAGCAGGATTATTTGAACGGACTACAGCACCTCGGGCTTGACCTTATGATCTGGGAGAAGAGGTGACCTATGGCTACTTTCTTTTTATTGATTATTTATATGGCTTTTATCAGCCTGGGACTGCCGGATTCCTTGCTGGGATCGGCCTGGCCCGTCATGCAAACGGATCTAGGCGTACCGCTTGAAACCGCCGGTTTGCTGTTTATGACCGTCACAGCCGGCACGATTGTTTCCAGTATGGCAAGCGGCACCCTGCTTAAATGGTTCGGAACGGGGAAACTCACCCTCATCAGCTGCATCATGACGGCCGGTGCTCTGCTCGGCTTCGCTGCAGCCCCATCGCTTGTCTGGTTAATGATCTGCGCCATCCCCCTTGGATTGGGCGGAGGCGCCGTAGATGCGGGCCTGAACAATTACGTTGCCGCACATTACAAAGCGCATCATATGAGTTGGCTTCATTGCTTCTGGGGAGTGGGAGCTACGCTCGGGCCGATTATTATGGCGCAATTTATTTCAGGACCGGACTCCTGGAGGGATGGATACCTGACAGTTGCCGGGATTCAGTTTGCCCTGGTGATTCTCCTGTTCGTCACCCTGCCCTTATGGAACCGGGTAGCAAGGAATAACCACACGGCTCTAGGCAAAGAAACGGAAGATCTGAACGGGGCAGGGGATGAGCGTTCCGAGAGCTCCGTAAAGCCTTTACAAATCAGGGGAGTTAAGCTCGCTTTGGTCACCTTCTTGTTTTATTCCGGAGCGGAAGCGACAATCGGGCTGTGGGGAAGCAGCTTTCTGGTGAATATGAAAGAGCTGCCGGCCGCGGTCGGGGCGCAGTGGGTGTCCCTTTATTATGCGGGAATCACAGTCGGCAGAATGGTTACGGGATTTATTACGTTCAAAGTGTCTAACCGAACCCTTATCCGGGGAGGCCAAATCACCGCTCTCGCCGGTGCGGCCTTGCTGATTCTGCCATTGCCGCCTGTTTTCTCGCTTGCGGGTTTTATGATAACGGGATTGGGCCTGGCGCCTATCTACCCGTGTATGCTTCATGAAACGCCTGTGCGTTTCGGCCGGAAACACTCCCAGTCGATTATGGGGTATCAAATGGCCGTGGCCTATGTGGGCAGCACGTTTATGCCTCCTCTGCTCGGTTTTCTGGCTTCCCTTTTCGGCATCGGAGTGTTCCCGTTTTACATTGTACTGTCCGCCGCAGCTATGCTCTTGTTCTCGGAAAAACTGAATGTCTTCTTAACGGCCAGGAAGAATGCCTTGAAGAACAACACGACTTTCACAGGATGATCATTTTGTCCTTATGCGTTCCTAAGATATAATAGATGTACTAAAAAATAGGGGAGGCATTTCAATGAGCCAGCGTTATCGCATTACAAGGGCGTTTCAGGAAAACGGCAATTCCGCAAAAACGATCTCTTTGGAGGAGTGCAAGCAGGTTTTCTCGTCCAAAGCCGATTTTTCTTATACAACCGTTTTTACGGTGAATGGCGCAACCAGCATGTCCATTGAAGGGGACTTTTTCATGTGGAGCTACGACGAGAATACCAAGATTCCATTCAGGCATTACGAGGGTGACATCTACGTGTCCGGTACGAATAAAGTCGTCATTCCCTTGGTAATTGAAATTGCGAGCGAATTAGGGGCGGATGTGCAGGAAGAGTAGATCCTAAACGGAATCGTACGAATGCAGGAAGCCTTCCGGGTATAAGTGTCCGGTTGGCTTTTTTTGTGCAGGTTGAGGCCGGAACTTTCCTTACATCCGACTTACGATTACCCTGAAAGGAAATGCGAAGCTGTGGGAGGTTACATTCAGTGAAATGAAGTATTGGTGGGAATGACAAAAGAGCTTGTCTTCATTAGAAGGCAAGCTCTTTTCGTCTTTTGTAAATGTTAAGTTAGCGAAGAAAGCGGGGCAAAAGGCAGCGAATCTTTTAAAGCCCAGAGCTCTTCAAAACTTCTTACCCGGTGATCGGCGAGTGAAAGATCCTGATTGCCCGAACCGGGATTTTGAAGCCCGATGCACCGCATGCCGGCACTTTTCGCGGCCTTGACGCCGTTTCGTGAATCTTCGATGACGAGACAGGAAGAGGGTTCCACTCCCAGCAAGCCGGCCGCATGAAGAAAAATGTCCGGCGCCGGTTTTCCGTGCTTAACTTCCTCTCCGCTGACTCGTACGTCGAAATAAGGCCCAAGGCCGGTCTTGTCCATAATCAGCTCAATAAGCGGCCGGGGGGAAGAGGAGGCGACAGCTACCGGAATCTGCTTTTCTTTAAGCCAGCTTAACCAGCGTTCCGCTTGAGGCATGGCCGTAAGCTCCGTATGTCCGGACAAAATAGTCATCACATTGTCCTTGTGATACGTTAACACCTGTTCCAGCGCAAACGGAATCCGGTGCTTGTCCAGTATTTGCTCCCACATGGATTCCAGCGTTACACCCACAAAACTATGATGGTCCTCTTCGCTCACAGGCACGCCGAAATGGTCGAACGAACTGCGTTCAATATCAAAATAAATCGGTTCGCTGTCTATAAGGACGCCGTCCATATCGAACAGAACCGCTTTTATGGAAGCTGCCTTCCATTCGGATTCGTTTAAATCCTTCAATGAAATTCCTCCTTTGACCTACATTGCGGATTACAAACCCATGCTAGCATATTAGCCCCTCCTTTTAAAGGTTTAAAAGCGTGTTCAGGGGCGAGTCCGGCTTTCTACGATTTGATCAATCAGTCCGACGTCTCTGGCCACGCCGATGAAGCCGGAATGAACCTTTCAAAACGTGCTCCGTCATGCTATACTTTATGCAAGCAAGTACTTGCATGCATGAAAGGGGATGCAGATGGAACAAACTGCGCAAGAAACCCGAGATAAGATTTTAACTGCCGTCATCTTTTTAATGAAAGAAAAGGGATACAAAGGCATGACGACACGCGCAATCGCAAAAGAAGCCGGCGTGAACGAAAGTACGATTTTCCGGCATTTTGTTAATAAACAAGGAATCTTGGACGCCTTAGTGGACCGGTATTCCTATGTTCCCGGCATCCATCAAGTCTTTGACAGCTTAACGGGAGAGCTTCAATCCGACCTGACCCACGTTGCGCGAGCGTACCATGAGTTTATGAAGCACAATGGCGAGATGGTGTTAATCGGATTAAGAGAGACCGGGCAGTTTCCTGAACTGGACGAAAAAACAGCCGCTATACCGATTCAATTAAAGGAGCTGCTTGTCGACTATTTAACCCGTATGCACGAGAACGGCGCCATTCAGAAAACCGATTTTGAAGCGTCGGCGATGACTTTTATTTGGATGAATCTCGGCTATTTTATATCCTCTTCTCTTTACGGTCAAAAAATAACGCACGTAAAAGTCGAAGATTTTCTACAGTACGGTGTTCGTACATTCGCTCAAGGTTTGTTAAAGGGACATTAAAGAAACGATAAAATCGCAGCTAGGGGAAATGTGAAGATGAACCATGTGGAAGTTATCATAATCGGCGGAGGACAAGCCGGTCTCGCAATGGGGTATTTACTGAAGCAGAAAGGAGTAACCTTCTTCATTCTGGATGCCCATAAACGGACCGGAGATTCCTGGAGATCGCGCTACGATTCCTTGACTTTATTTACACCGAGGATGTACAGCAGCCTTCCCGGCATGAAGTTTCCGGGGGTTCCTGAAGGTTTGCCTGCCAAGGATGAAACGGCTGATTATTTGGAGGCGTATGCCAAGGCTTTCGCTCTGCCTATCCGGCATCAGACGAATGTACATTCACTTACTAAACATGAACTTGGTTTTAAAATTGAAACCGGACAGGAAACTTTTATTGCGCGTCAAGTAGTCGTGGCCACGGGGCCTTTTCAAGAACCTGTTATCCCGGATTTTGCGAAAAAACTGCCGAAAGAAATCGTTCAGCTGCATTCATCCGGCTATAAAAATGAATCACAGCTTGCGGACGGTCCTGTACTGGTGGTCGGCGGCGGCAATTCGGGTGCGCAAATCGCGGTTGAACTTTCCGATCGCAGACCAGTCACGATCTCGGTGAGCCGACCCATAAGTTTTAAACCCATGCAATTGTTCGGAAGAAACATTTTCTGGTATTTCGAGACATTCGGTTTGCTGAAAGCGAACGCGGAGTCTCCGCTTGGTTCTTGGCTGAAAAAACAACCCGAGCAAGTATACGGGACCGAATTAAAATCCCTCCTGAAAAAAAGAATCGTTTCTTTGAAGCAAAGAGCAATAGATGCAGACTCCGCAGAGATCCTCTTTAAGGACAAATCGCGGATGAAGGTGTCTACTGTCATTTGGGCCACCGGTTTTCGAAACGCTTATCCGTGGATCGACATTCCGGAAGCGGTAGATGTCAACGGAAAGCCGATTCATCGCAGCGGTGTCAGCAAGGTGAAGGGATTGTATTATTTAGGATTGCCTTGGCAATCCTGCCGCGGCTCCGCTTTGTTAGGATGGATGGGGCGAGATGCCGAACGCTTGGCGGAAGTCATCGAACAGCATGCTGAGTGATCAGGGTGAAACATGCGACTGTCGATGAGAACAGCAAAGAGTGGGGAGCCCCGCCGGAGAAAACGGGTGACTCGCGTGCAGAACAGAGACATAAGTACAAGATAAATGGAAAACTCCATAAATTTCATGCTTTATCAGAATAACTATAACTACGTTTAAAGGCCGTATAAGAATTTTGTGTATAGGATCTTGTTAGATGGACTTAAAACCGCTTGAATAGCTATTTGAACCCGTTAAAACACGTGTTTTTTGTATAGGGAACGTATGATATTATATAGATCTGTACAAAAAGGAGGGGTTCTCTGCGTTATTTTAATGTTGATGCAAAATCGTTGAACAGGTGGTCTTATTTAGCCGGTGGGAGGGAGCAATGACTATCTCTCTGATCGTGCTGGTGGTCGCTGCGGTTTTTGTCGGCGCCTTCATGAAATCTATGTTCGGCTTCGGGGAGGCGATCGTGAGCATGCCATTGCTTGCCCTGCTGCCGGTACCTCTGCAAACGTCGGTTTCCCTGATCGGTTTGGCGGGACTGACCGTTGCTTTGCTGACCGTGTTTAGCGGCTGGCGCCATGTTGAACGTCCTGTCCTGATTCGATTGGCCGTTTCCACTGTAATCGGTATTCCTTTCGGGCTTATTATGCTTCACCTTGTTCCTGCTATCGTGATTACTTCCGCACTTGGTATTTTCTTAATTATTTTCGGCTGCTATTCCTTACTGAAGAAGATACTTTCCCGGAAAATCGGGCGCCCGCTGCTTCACAACCGAGGATGGGTTTTGCCGTTCGGTTTTGCTTCCGGAGTTCTTGGCAGTGCCTATAATTTTAACGGTGTACCGGTCGTTGTTTACGGTACCTTGCGTCGCTGGAATCCGAATCGTTTTCGGGGCACGCTGCAAGCACATTTTCTTATATCCGGCTTACTCGTTGTGACAGGACATGCACTCGGCGGATTATGGACGTTTGACGCGTTGGTTTTGTATGCGTACTCTTTGCCCGCTATTCTTGCGGCTACCGGACTTGGCGTCCTCTTGAATAAGCGAATTTCCGCTGAAAATTTCGAGCGGTACTTATTTATGATGATCATCGCTCTTGGAATTCTGTTAATTCTGCCAAACGGCTCTAACTAAGTTTATCCGATATCTTGTACCGTGTTTCTGGCGGCAGCATGATCGTAATAACTTAATAATTATGAAAAGACCGGCAGCTTTAATCTGCGGGTCTTTTTTATAGACGAAACATTTCCTGATCCAACTAGTTGGAACCGGATAAAGGAAACGTCAAACCTAATTATGGTAAAATAAGTGAGTTCGGTATTTCTTCGTTACGTATGAAAGAGGCGATGAATTATGAATGATGAAACCAATAAGGAAATATTAAAAGAACTAAGGAACTTAAATGAAAAAATCGATCATTTGAGTGCATCAAAAGGATTATCCACCCCTCTTAAGATTTTAGCCGTTTTTCTCGGGTTCGCGGTGATAGGTCCTATAGTTGTTGAGATTTTGTCCGTCTTGCTAAATTTATTCTAGATAACCGCGTAAGGGCTGTAATTTTTTATAGGAAAATAATAATATATTTATCTGTGGTGAAGGTAGTATGGGGAATGAAGGTTTTATTGAGAACCCCATAAAAAGTTATTGGCAATTTTCTTAATGTGAATGGATGAAACATGTAAAATCACAAATATCCAGTAAGGAGGCGTTTATATGACGTTGGAAGAAGTGTTGGCGACGTTGCCGGACAAAGGGAAGAAGAGAGAAGACGCTATTGCGCGATTGAGTCATGTAGAAGCACTTCTATATCTTGTAGACCATGAGAAAGGGAAGTGCAAAAAAGCGGCGTTAAAAGCACTTGCTCATCAAGAGTGCGGGGAAGCGACTGCGATCTGGGAAAAATATATGAAACATAAAAATTTGGGCGAGGACATCCTGATGCCAGCTATTTCGGATACGGTTTCGGAAGTGGTGGGCAGTCATTGCGAGAAATATTTTCACGAGCTGTTTCAACAGCCGCCAGATTTTCTGACCGATCAGGATGAGTTTGAACGATTCACTGCCGTTGTTTCCGTTATGCTTGGCAAAGGCAGCCCGTCCATGATCGGCGTCTACCGTATCATTGCGGCGAATCAGCCATTGGTTGAGAGGCTTAAACTATTGGCCAATAAGGACTATGTGCACATTAACGATACGCTCAGAATATGGAACCCGCAGCCACAGGATACCATATGTATTTTCCCGGTGGTGCTTGCTGCTTCGATTATACGGAGCATGAATGAACGGTTGATTTTGTTAGCTGAGGAGCTGTATACGCAATACGGTAATGAGTGGTTGATTCCTTATTTTACCGCAAAACTTCTTACCAACCGAGCAGACACCGTGTATGATGAATTTGCTATTTATTTGCAGGATGAAGCATTAAATCGGTATATTCATAACGGCTTGGGACGGATCTATTATGACGATCAGGTTGGCAGTCACACCATGTCGGTACTTTGGGGACGTTACAGCTACGGAAGTTACGATAACAGAACCTATTTCAAGTGTAAATTGGCAGAAAGTCTGGATGCCAGGTGGTTGGAACGTTTGATGGAACATCCGCACCTTAACGATAAGGTCAAATTTCAATTTTACAATCGATGTCCTGTTATCTACGAATCTTACAAACAGATGTTGATTGATTTGCTACCTAAGACAATTGAAGATGCACGGATGAGAAGTTATTTGGGACTATCATAGAGAAGCGAAAACGAGCAGAATTCCGTTTCCGGGAGAGGTGTAACTATGATTAACATGTGAAAAGCTGTAGGCTATGGCGAAGATCTAAATTAATCATGAGTGAGGTGGCTTTATGGATAATTCTAATATTATTTTACCAAAAGAAATTAGTGACATTGTAAGCGATTGGTTTTGGGATATTATTTGGAAGGCAAATCAGAATACGGATAAATTAAGGGAAATATTGAGAGGGATGGATCAAGAAAGTATTATAAAATTTCAGGAACAATTTTTAGATGCCGCAGTTGAATTACAAGATGAACCATTTGTGAATTATATGGAAGAGTCAGAGGATGGGATTGAGGATGTAAGCTATTTGGTAGTAGGCAGAGGGAAGAAATACTATGCAGAGATACTTCATGATCCCAAGAAAATCCCTTTTACAGCCGAAAATTGTGAAATTTTATTCGGCATCGCAGATGAAATATGTATTGAAAAATTCGGCGAGTCAACTGGAATATATTAGGGATACGAGCCCTTGATCTGTCAGATTAGTTGAGATGGCGAAAGATGACCTTGAAATGAAATGGAAAAATCAATGTGAAGTGATGAATTTAAACATGGGGAGGGTGTAAATTATGACGAAAGAAAAAATGAATTTAATCAGTGTTAGGGATGTGTTATCACATCCAGAGAAAAATCCAGAGACTTGGTTTTATCTTCCTCCAAATTCAAAAGAATGGAACTTAAATACAAAGGGGATATTTTCGCTAGATAGCTTTGATTTTCCACCTGATTCAGATGATTTTTTACCGGAACAAGTGAAACAAAATGGTTGGGTAGAAACATTGGATGGTGCAAGTATTGAGGATGTAATTGACAATGCAAATGATCAGTTAGAATACCCATCACTAGATCAGTTACTCCAAGCGTTCATTTATTATTTTGAAAATGATGCGTTTTTAGTTTTTAAGTAGTTAACTGTATATGCCAAAATTCACCTGTGATCGGACAGCATCTTGCTTATCAGTAAGTGAAATGGAATGCGAAACAGAATAACAGTCCTATCTTTGCCATTATAGATGCTTTTTATTTCATGGTAACTGTCGCACTTCATATTACAATCTCGTAGCTGAATAAAATAACCCATACGACAAAAAGTTTTACAAAGAATCCAGCACAAGATACTGCGTTCGCCTAAAAGCTTTCCGTAGGAAAGCTAGCATCGTAAGCATACGCTTTGTGAGCGGATATAGAAAAAGATCTAAGAGGCTTTTGGAACGAAGGAGGTAGTGTTTATGCAAAAAGACCTGTTGGAACAGCTAAACCGCTGGCATGAAGATGATGAATTTGAAAAAATAGTTGGCAAGATTGCGGAAATCCCCGAACAGGATAGAGACTATGATTTAGTCAGCCATTTGGCGAGAGCATTAAACAATTTGGACCGTTACGATGAAGCATTGCAGCAGCTTTGGACGATCAAAACGGAAGGCGAACATGACCCTCTTTGGTATTTTCGTGTTGGTTATGCCTACTACTACCTATCGCAATATGAGGACGCAGTAACAGCATTCGAAATGGCAAATACACTGGACCCCGAGGATGAAGATGCTGGTATGCTTTTAAAATGGAGCCGCCACGAAATTGGCATAACCAACCCTCAAGAGAAGTCGATGACAGTGAAGCCAAACGCAATTGCTTCGGTGAAGAATGATACTCCGGCGAATGAGCTCATAAGTTTAATCAAACCGTTTCAGTTCATAGAGCATGATAGCGGCAATGTGTCGATTATTTTGAATGTTGGTATTTATAAAGATGAGGTTTTTCAGACAAGGGCTGATGAGGGATTTGAAGGCAATGGTTACGATTGGGGATCTTTGGCGGTGGTCTTTCTTGAGGAAAAAATGCCTCAACTAGAAGATATCGTACATTTTGACCCGGAAGCCGATATGTTCTGCGCTTATTCAAACAATAGAGAGGCTTTGCAAAAATTTGCGATTGGATTTAAAGATGCCTGCGAGGATGACGCCGTAATCAGGGACTTATTCTCCCGCGCCGAATTGGATTGATCCAAGGACAAACTGTTCGTTTTGATGAAATGGGAATGGGCTAAATTGACGATGATTGGTGGTGTTTGCTATTCATAAAATTAGTAGGCAAAAGACTATAGAGGGCACTCGGATTCCAGGCATTATCAATAACATGCAGTATTTCTACGTTAATCTTGATGTATATGAAGATGGAATGATTAATTGTTGGGAATTGGTGGATTTGGAAGGGCTAAAAGATAAACTTAGAATCGATTGGCTTGTGCCAAGCATCCCTGATGGAGAAAGTATATCAATCCATGGATTAGGAGCATACGAAATAATAACCGGATCGTGGAACTATAATAAGAACAGTTATTATGAGTACATAAAGGAAACGATTGAGCGCCTTAATCCTAATTTGAATAATCTATATACAATATCAGAAGAAGAAAAAAAGTTATTGGAGCAGCGGAGAATATCTTACTCACCAAAAGCAAAGGATTTTTATGTGAAAAACGAATTATTTTATCAAACAGTTGAAGGGAATGGGTTCCCAATCTTCATGAAGCATGAGGGTTGCTGCTACTTAGCCAATTTGGTGGTTTACCAAGATGGGTGTGTGAAATGTTATCATTCAGGATGCGAGTTGGATTATAAAATAGAAGAGGTTCAAGAAATGTTTCGTAACGGTACTTTTTTCACGGAATTTAAGACACCCACAAAAATTATTATTGATGATTTTGCAGAGGTTACGCTTGGAGAAGCCGTATATTGTACCGATCCTGAAGAAAAATACAAGGAACTTTTGGATATTCATTCGAAAATGAATGGAAAGAAAACATCATTAGAAAAATGCAGAGAAGCCTATTATAGTTATCTTGAATATCCCTCTGACTATGCAAGGGAGAGGCTTAAAGAACTGTACGAACTTATTCCGGAGCATGAAAGAATGTATTTGGGCGACATGGATAGTAAAGATGCCGATTATATAAGAATCA
Source organism: Paenibacillus sp. JNUCC 35 (assembly GCF_058269095.1). Classification (NCBI taxonomy): domain Bacteria; kingdom Bacillati; phylum Bacillota; class Bacilli; order Caryophanales; family Paenibacillaceae; genus Paenibacillus; species Paenibacillus sp. JNUCC 35. The sequence continues at coordinate 2,887,265 of NZ_CM177771.1, forward strand.
TTTATTATCCAGAAGACAAAAGAGAAGTCTAGTCGAAACGGATCGAACATACCAGTAGACCGCAATCCTCTGTCAGAGGGCGGTCTATTTGCGTAACGCCAAGTTTATCATAACCTTCATCGTCAGCCGTTTCAACTTGAGACCTTTTTGTTGATTTGATAAGAGGAACTTGATAATCGTCCGGATGCCACGATCAGCTACAGGCACTCGGGAGAGATTCCGTCAGACAAACTGCAAGCGGCGCTTGTCCGCATGGACGATAGAAGCTATCTGAGCGATGCCGATAGAACTCGATTGGAGTGGGAATGGCAAACAATCACGAAGCAAAGCGGGTCACTTCGAATTTGGCGTGATGCAGGGGTGGCTGAGGTGCCGGATAATTATTATGACACGTACTTGCTGGAAAAGCTGGACCACCTCAGGCCGGCCTCCGATCCTCGTTATGTGAAAGCAGCTCGTCTAATTGGAGAAGCGATGGGCTGGTGTGAGCAATTTATCGGAGACGACTATTTTGAATTCCGGCTGAGGCAGTTGATTTATGAAGGTATTCTTGAGATTAAAGGTGTCCCCAGCTCGATGAGACGCTATAGCGTCAGACGTAAAAAGCTTTCGTCAAACTGAGTTCCGAGATTGTAAGGAACCTGTTCAGGATTTCCAGCGGCGCATGCAGCTATAACGCGGCCCGCCTAGGGACCGGAAGAACAGAGAGGATGAAGGCAAGCTGTATCAGCATCCTAGCCTTCTAAGCATCCGGAATAATTGTAAAGGCAATCGTTCTGACCGGTGCTTCAATATCTTTGCCCACGGAATAGTAATACTTCGTCATCAATTCGTTTAAGTCATGCTGAAACTGACTAAATTGTTCCTCATCCAGCTTCATTTCTACCAATGAAAAAGTGGCACCGTCTTCCCGGGTGTTTTGTTCTTCTATTTTTTTGAGATAAATTTGATATTGAGTCATAAGGGATAGCTGATAATAGGAAACATAATCAAGCTTCTTCTCATGAGAAGCTTTTTTCCATTCTTCCACATTCAACTTCGCTTCAAGTTCATTCAGAACATAGTATTTTTCCACAACGGATTTCACTTTTTTTTCTTTAAGTACACGTATGATTCCCGCATCCAACATCACCTGTATATGTCTATATAAAGTGGCTTGAGGTACGTCTTTGATGATTTTGACCATTTCCAAGGATGTCAGTCCCGTGTCTTTATTCCTCATCAGCACTTGAGAGATTTTCATTCTTACCGGATGCATTAAAATTTCCGCTTTGTTAGCCATCATTTTCTCCTTGTGTGGGTATGAGTTGGTTTTCGAAGCTCCGTATTTCTATTCTTATTATAAATAATGAGAATAGGTATTGCAACGAACGTACTTTGAAGTTAATATTATCATTATCAATAACGATAATAAAAGAGGTGCTACACACATGCAGCTGCATTATGGGTTTGACGAATTAAAAGAAATTGACTTTATGGCTTATATCCCTATGCTTCTCCCGTTTTTAGCTATTGGTACCCTGCTGGTTCTGATTGCCTTAATTGATCTATACCGGCACAGAACGACAAGAAAGAGCGTTCTCCTATGGACCTGTATAATCCTTTTCGTTCATACACTGGGTCCCATTCTGTACTTTGTGCTAGGCCGAAAGGATGACGTGAAAATATGAAATTGGAGATCAAGCATGTAAAGAAGGCCTATAAAGATAAAATTGCGGTAAATGATTTCTCGATGGAGCTTAGTGCGGGGGAATGTGTCGGCTTAATCGGTCCGAACGGAGCGGGGAAATCGACTTTACTAAAAATGATTACAGATATGATCAAGCCGGACGAAGGCGAAGTTTTGCTCAATGGGAATAAAATAGCGCAAATGAAAAGAGAAATCGGCTACTTGCCGCAATATCCAAACTTTTATCACTGGATGACAGCTAGGGAAACTCTTGCGTTTATGGGGCAACTTTCCGGACTGCAAAAAGAAGAATTAATCCATTCAATCCCGGAGATTTTGGCTAAAGTTGGACTAAGGGAGGTCGGGAATTCAAAAGTCGGCACCTTTTCCGGCGGTATGAAACAGCGGCTCGGTATTGCACAAGCACTGCTGCACAAACCTGCGCTCATCGTTATGGATGAACCGGTATCCGCACTAGATCCGATTGGCCGGCGGGAAGTGGTAAACCTGATCCGGGATATAAAACAACATACCACGATTATATTGTCCACCCACATACTTAGCGATGCTGAAGAAATATGCGAACGATTTGTCATGATAAGAAGCGGAATCAAAATAGAAGATACCACGATTGCCGAACTTTTCGCGCGCGGTAACAAAAACAAGCTGAGCATACAATGTACAGCGAAAGATTTGAAATGGATTGACGTTGCAAAAAAATTGCCTTACGTGAGAGAGATAGAGGTTACCGGACACAGGATTGATATAGAAGTCGAAAATATCCAAACAGATAAAAACAGAGTATTGGAAAACGCTCTTGTTCATGAAGTGGACATCGTAAAATTCGAAATCCATACCGACACGTTGGAAGAAATTTTCCTGCAACTGGTGGTGAAGTAAATGAATACATTTTATGTGCTCGTAAAAAAAGAAGGGGTTCAAATGATACGTGAGTTAAAAGTGATTTGGCTGCCGGTCGTTTTTATTTTATTGGGAATGACCCAGCCCATAATGACTCATTACTTGCCATCCATTCTGGGCGCATTAGGCAGTGGGAAGGGAATCACCATCGATCCGATTATGGCTGCTCAAAAAGGCGGGGAAGTTCTAGCCGGCACATTGGGATCTCAATTTGATCAACTCGGCCTGATTATTCTTGCCGTCTCCATGATGGGGATGATTCAAAGCGAAAAGGCAAACGGCATGTTGGCTTTCATTCTGACACGGCCTGTAACTGTCCGTACCTATCTAGCTGGAAAAATCATAACCAATTATTTGATGGCCGCTTTCAGTGTAACAATGGGATACTTCGTTTCTTATGTATATGTTAATTTTCTTTTTACGAAGGTTCCGTTTGCCCAGATGATTACTGCCTTATTGCTTTATCTCGTATGGATTTGTTTTGTTACCTCTTTTATCACTATGCTCAGTACCCTTTTTAACAGCCAGAGTATGATTGCATTAACGGGGATTGTTTTGCTTATCGGCTCCAGAATTATGGTGGGTATAAGTCCGGTCGTCGATTTTATAAATCCGGCAAGTATGAGCAAGCTGGCCATGGAATTGCTGATCGCAGGATCGATACCTTCAAGAGCAATGGAGCATACACTCGTAACGCTTGTTTGGATTACGCTGATCCTCTTAGTAACGAATCACTGGATTTCGGCCAAAAAAATCAATTCCGATTAAGTAAACTGCATTGGACTGGGCTTTGTGCGTTAGGAGACGCATTCCTTTTATGTACATCCTTCACAAATTAATGTGAAGAATATAATCATGGAGTTCACAAGAACGGATCAAGGAAAAAACAAATCCTATTTACATGATCGGACTAAGTGACGCAATAACGCTTAATTCGGATTGAAGAATACGCTGATCCGTGACAAGATTACCAGATCCATCGATGCCGAAAACGGAAAGTAACGCGTTGGGTGTTGCAACAGAAGCCGTGTTAATTTGAACTTCATAAGTGACGTTTCCGGCGATAAAAAATTCTCTGACATTATAAGAGTTTGCAGGAACCACATACGTGACTAGATAGGCGGTATAGAAAGTAGTTGAATCTACAGATGCGAATACATGAACCGTAACGGTTACCGGGTTAGTGGTATCCAAATTCCTGACGTTCATCACAATGTTAGAAGATGCGGTACCTACGTCTCTCGTATTGGAAATTGTACCTGTTGAAAATGGCATACATATTCCTCTCCTTTTGGTAGATTTGCTGTAGGATATGAACGGGTGCTAGTGATGGATTGGATGATCATCTACTGGCAAGAGAAATGGATAAGATCCAGTATAAAAAAAACTAAAACGACGCACCTAATCTGGTAGGTCTGTCGTTTTATAAATCTTAATCTTAAGTATGGAGACCTTGGCTTATCGTCGGTAAGTTTTCATACGAAAACAAGCCATCCTTGGAGATCGAACGAAGGGAATGGCTTGTTTTTTTGCTAACGTAATTTTCGGGAAACCGTAATCACGACAACCGCGGCTATAATGAAGACAGCGGCCGTCAGCGAATTGGGGGACAGCTGTTCACCGGCCAGGGACCAGCCCAGAAATACGGCAACGACGGGATTGACGAAGGCATAGGTGGAAACCAGCACAGGTTCCGCATGTTTTATCAGCCAGATGTAGGCCGTATAACTGACGATAGAGCCGAATGCGATTAAATATCCAAGGGCTGCATAAGAACGAAGGGTGATTGCACTTGGCTGCAATCCGGACCATTCACCCAAGACAAGCGCAGCGATTAAAAGCAAAGCTCCTCCGATGATCATTTGGAGGGCGGTAGACAGCAGCGGTGATTCGGGAAGCTTGGCTTTGCGGGAATACAAAGAACCGATTGACCAGGAGACGGAAGCGAGCAGGAGAGCGACGATCCCCACCATATCCAGACTTCCGCCGGAAGATGAACCGGGATGGACGACCAGAATGACAATTCCCGCGAAACCAAGTAACAGGCCCGCCACGATACCTGCTGTGGGCTTATTTCGGCTGCGTCCCATCCAACCGAATACGAGCATCCATAAAGGAACGGTAGCAACCAGCAGGGAGGCAATGGCGGAGGGGACACGCTGTTCGGCCCAAGCCACGACTCCGTTTCCGCCGAGCAGCAGCAAGGCGCCAGTAATTCCCGCGCCTTTCCATTCTTCGGCAATGGGGCGTTTTGCCCCTGTCAATCGTGCCAGCACGTACAAGATTAATCCGGCACTGAGAAAACGAACTCCTCCCATCGTAAAAGGCGGAATCGTTTCAATGGCGACTTTCATTCCGAGGTAGGTCCCTCCCCAGAACAAGTAAACCGACATCAATGCGGCTGCAATGCCCAGAAATTTGGATGTTCCCGCCTGAGTAAGATTTGTCGCCGCAGGCTGTTTCATATTCCTGCTCCTTTCCTGTCCAAATAGAAGATTGCGGATAGTGCGGACTCAATTTTCTTTCCGCCCATTTTCATACACGGTAGACAAAATGAAAGTCGTGGAAGTTTCCTGAACCTCGTGAATCTTAACCATTTCATCGATTAGATTGGTAATATGCTCGGGGGCGGATACCCGCACTTTAAGCATCATGCACCATTCTCCCGCAAGCCGTTGACATTCCAGGATCGTAACATCCCTGACCTGGAGAGCCACGATTTTATCCGAAATTTCTCTGAAATTCAGGCACTTGATTTTGACGTAAATATAAGCTTTGATTCTTTGTTCCAATTGACTCCAATCTACGATGCCGCGATACCCTTTGATAATTCCGTTTTTTTCAAGCTTTGCGACCCGCTGATGAACCGCCGGACGGGAAATATGAAGCGATTTGCTTATCTCTTCATGGGAAAGTCTCCCGTTCTCTTCAAGCAACCGGATGATTTTCATGTCGATAGAGTCCATCTATAACCTAACCTCCTCGGGTAAATTATAGCACGCAACCGTCAAGCGGAAACTATTCGTAATCATAGAGAGATAAAATCAAACGAATCGTCATAATCCACCCTGGTTTTGGGGATAAATACCGATGTTCGCCTAAAAAAAGACTTCAGGCTTTACGAATCGTAACGATGATAGAGGCGGTCATCCGGCAGGAATGATGACTCTATAAGCGGATATAAATATTCCTTTACGGGAATATTCCCTATGTGGTATATTGATTTCAGCAAGAAAAGCAAACCGAACAACGACTCCGGACACTTACCTACAAGACCGGCAGAGAATGGATGATGACCATGGACACTCGCGTCATGAGTGCTCTTGCCGAGCCGAACCGGCTGTTGATTTTGGAGCTGCTGCGGGAGTGTCCGCTCACGGTAGGGGAAATTGCGGAGCGGCTGCAGATGCGTCAGCCTCAGGCATCGAAGCATTTGCGTGTTCTGAGCGAAGCGGGCCTTGTTAAGGCACAGGCGGATGCGAATCGGCGAATCTACAGCCTTCAGCCGGACCCTTTCCGGGAGCTGGATGAATGGCTGGAGAGCTACCGCGTCATCTGGGAGGAACGATTCGACCGTCTGGACGATTATCTACAGAAGCTGCAGGGCCGGGAAACCGGGGAAAATCGGCAAGATTGACGGAAGAGAACCCAATTATTGAGGAGGAATATACAATGACAAATCCAATCACTTCCAAGGTGGAAGACAAGACCCTGACACTGGAGCGCGTATTCAAGGCTCCCCGCGAGCTGGTGTTCGAGGCCTTCTCGCAGGCCGAGCACCTGAAGCACTGGTGGGGACCGAGAGGCTGGAGCATAACGGTATGCAACATGGATTTCCGTATCGGCGGCGTTTGGCATTATTGCATGAAATGCGAGGACAAAAATCAGGGCGAATTCTACGGTATGGAATCGTGGGGCAAAGCGGTATACAGCGAGATCCAAGCACCGGAGAAGATCGTGTACACAGACTATTTCTCCGACGCGGAAGGCGGCATTGCGGAAACGATGCCGGCCACGGTCTGCACGCTGACGTTCATCGAAGTTGAAGGCGGCACCAAAGTCGTCAGCAGAGCCGAATATGCAACGGCCGAGGGCTTGAAGCAGGTACTGGATATGGGCATGCTGCAAGGCATCACCGAAACTTGGGATCGTCTGGGCGAGCACTTGGAATCGATTCAGTAGAACAGCCGGTCGGTCACGCGGCCAGTCATCTTTAAAATCTATACATGAGAGAAGAGGATCACTCCCCGAGTGATCCTCTTTATCGATAGCCGTGTAGGGGCATTTCCGGAGCCGGGCGCGTGATGTAGTAGAAGATGAAGTCATTGTCGTTCCCGGATAGATGGTACAGGGGTATAAATGTTCCAGAGCTCCACATATACAATAAGGTAACCGGAAAAAAGGACGTGTGGGAGGGACAATGAGTATGGAAGGAAACAACGGACGGTTTCAATCAGACGCAACATCTCCACGCAGCGGTTCTCCGCAAAGATATTCAGCGCAGCATGTACCCAAAGAGGATGCTCCTAGAGGTCACATTCCTGCACAATGGGCGGGGGACACACCGGCAGCATTTCATTCACAGACGGTAGGCGAGAGAGGTCCGGTACTCGAACAGGACAATATTTTACACGAAACACTGGAAACCTTTGTACATACAAAAATTATCGAAAGGCCGGTGCACGTGAAAGGCTGCGGTGCCTTCGGTTACTTTCAGACCGTCCATTCCATGGCGGCCTACACCAAGCTCTGCTTTTTACAAAGTCCCGGCCAGCAGGTTCCCGTCACCGTGAGGTTTTCCCTTGCCGTAAGCAACAAAGGGACCCCGGACACTTCCCGCAATGTGCGCGGTTTCTCCACCAAGTTTTACACGGAACAAGGTGTTTTTGATTTGCTCTGCAATCATATCCCCGTATTTTCCGTACGGGACGCCATTCGTTTTCCGGAGTTCGTTCAAGCCTTTCTGCCCTCGCCGGTAAACAACCTGATCGATCCGGAACGGATGTGGAGCTTTGTCGCCAGAGCGCCCGAATCCACTCATTTCCTGGTCAGGCTCTACTCGGACGCGGGTACGGTCAAGAGCTTTCGCCATATCCCGGGCCATAGTGTAAACACCTATGTGTGGAGAAACGCGCAGGGCGTCCGCACTTATGTAAAATACCACTGGATACCGTTTGCCGGCGTGCAGGTTATTGACCGTCACGAAGCGGCCCGATTGAGCGAGAATCCGGATCTTGCAGGCCAAGATTTATTCGATACCCTGGCAGCGGGCAACACCGTTGAATACGGGCTGCATGTACAGCTTATGAACCCGGACGACGAGGCCAAACTTCCTTTTGATCCGCTGGATGATACCAAGGTCTGGGACGAGAGGCAATATCCTCTGGTGCCGGTAGGACGGCTGATACTGAACCGCAATCCGGACAACTATATGGATCAGGTGGAGAAAATAGCTTTCTCGCCGTCCAATCTCTTGGATGGAGCTGAGTTATCGGACGATAAGTTGCTGCAAGGACGTGCGAACATTTACTGGGATTCTCAGCGCCGGCGGTTGGGGCCGAATTTCCGCAAAATTCCTGTCAATCATCAAGAAAATTGGTCGCCGGATTCCCTTGTGACCAGCGGCAGCGGCAGATATGTTGAAGGCCGTCTCGTGCGGACCGATCTGCCCGAACCGGATAATTTTACACAGGCCGGCCAGTACTATCGCGCTTTGCCCCCTGTGCAGCAAGAGCATCTGGTGGATAACCTCTCTGCCGATCTTGCCGGTATATCCCGTGAAACGCAAAGCATTGTCTTAAGCTATCTGTACCACGCCTCGGCGGAACTGGGAGAACGGGTTGCCCGGCACATTCAAATGCAGACTAACGGATAATTCCCCCAAAAATGAAGGGCCCCTCAGGGCAGCACGCATGGTTGGACCTGCTTAGAGCGCAATCTGTTTTATAAAAAGGATAGATGTTCTTGTCTTTGGCACCGGACAAGAACATCTATCCTTTTTCCGTATTACAGGCAGCATTCTGTATTTCAGGCAAATCACAGAGGCGGAGCAGGAAAGGAGAAGCTGTACGATTCCGCGTCAGCCAAGGCCAGACTCCGCCGTCCTAGTCATTCGTGCAATCGTATACAATCTTTACCAAATGCGGATACGCGGCCGGAAAGCTTGCGGGAGCGCAAGAAACGTCAGGCACAGGCTGCCATTGAAGAAGCGGCACTTCGGCTTTTTCAGCAAAAGGGCTACGAACAAACCTCCATCCAGGACATAGCTGATGCGGTGACGATGTCTCCGCGTACCTTTTTTCGCTATTATGCGTCCAAGGAAGAGGTCCTCTCCGGGCTCATTCATTCCATACAGAGCGACGGTATCCGTACGCTCATGCACGTTGCGTCAACGGCATCGCCGCACACTGCGCTGCGGGAAGTCTTTGGGTATCTGGCGGGCAGGTATCAGGAACAGCGGTCCAATCTATTCATCCGCCATCAAATAGCCATGCAGACCCCGTCCATCGCTTCCTTGTTTCTGTATGCGCTGCTGGAGACCGAGCCGGCCATCTGCGAAGCGGTTTGCTCCCGCCTCGAACCAACAAGGGACCGCAATGAGATGCGCTTCCTGGTCGCGGTCTATATGGCGGCATTACGTGTCTCCCTGGAAGAGTGGCTGGAGTATGAGGAAAGCCGTGATCTCGTCTCCCTGCTGTACAGCCATTTGGACTGCTTCTCTACCGAGCCGAAGCGAACCGATGAATGAACGCTAGTTTGCCTGCATAGAGGTACTGCAAATGAATGTACAACTCTTACCTGGTTTTGGTATAGTGAAGAAAAAAATACCACTGAATGCGAGGAAGTGAAGCGATGAACATTGCACTTTTAATCGTCGATATGCAAATTGATTTCCTTCAAGACCGTTCGGTGGCAACCGCAAGCGCGTATATTAATCATACCGCTCAAATTTTGCGTTCCGGCGGACATCCAGTCATTCATATCCAGGATGTAGAAGAGGCCGGGACGATTAGTCCGGAACGGCTCGAGTTCATCTCCGAGATTCAAGTGGAGAAAGACGACCTTGTCGTGAAGAAGACGTTCTCCAATGCTTTCTGGCAAACAGATTTGGAACAAATTCTGCTTGACCGCCAGATTGGCCTTGTTGTGATAGCAGGCTTCGACGCCGGGAATTGCGTATTATTTTCCTATAATGGGGCGATTGAGCGAGGGTTTAAGGCCGCCATTCTGCAGCATGGAATTTTGAGTGCCAAAGAAGATCTTGTTGCCCTGACATACCGTGATCGGCATGTGATTTCCTATCCGGTCATTGAGTTCATGGTTCAGTCATAACCGGAAAGAAAGCTTTAAATTCGAACATCCGCGAAACCGCGGATTTTTTTATTTTCAGGGAAAAGATTTCGGCATTTTATTCCAATCGGACCGTATTCAATGGGAGCCTCACAAAGGCCGCTGTCGTTGCGTGGAACGAGGGCATAAATAAGGAAACGTGGTGTTAGCTGTTCGGCAGGATTCTTTGAGGGTACCGTTTAAATGTCGCCGATCCTGGTTACAAAGAGAAGTGTCAGACACTTTTCAGACCCTGCCGATGATACAGATAGGACCAAGAGGAGGACTTCACTATGCCTGAACAAGATCAATATAAAGTGCAAGATCCAACCGCCCAATATCCGAAGCCCACACCTGAATGGAAGCAAAAGCAGCCTGAGCCGGGTCTCCAAAAGAAAATGACTCCCGTACCCGATGCAGGGGAGACAAGCTACCGCGGAACCGGACGATTAACCGGACGCAAAGCAGTGGTGACAGGAGCCGACAGCGGAATCGGCCGTGCGGCAGCGATTGCTTTTGCCCGTGAAGGTGCCGACGTGCTGTTGTCTTACTTGCCGGAGGAAGAGGCGGATGCGCAAGAGGTCGTCAAACTGATCGAAGAAGCCGGCCGTAAAGCCATTGCTTTTCCTGGCGATCTGAAGGACGAGCAGTACTGCGAGCGGCTGATTACGACCGCGGTAGATAAACTGGGCGGAATCGATATTCTTGCCAACGTGGCCGGCATGCAGCAGTTCGTGGAGGACATTGCGGATCTGACGACCGAACAATTCGACGCCACGTTCAAGACCAATGTCTACTCTCTCTTCTGGCTTTGCAAGGCCGCGGTCAGACATATGAAGCCGGGCGGCTCCATCATCAACACGTCCTCCATTCAAGCGTATAAACCTTCCCCGATTCTTTTGGATTATGCGACTACGAAATCCGCGATTAACACCTTTAGCAAAGCCCTCGCACAGCAGGTGGCGAGCAAGGGCATCCGGGTAAATGTGGTGGCGCCGGGCCCCGTATGGACCCCCCTGCAAGTTGCGGGAGGACAACCGACCGAGAAGCTGGCGGAATTCGGTACGAATACGCCGCTTGGCCGTCCGGGACAGCCTGCTGAGATGGCTCCGGCTTTTGTCTTCTTGGCCAGTCAGGAATCCAGCTATATCAGCGGGGAAACCCTTAACGCTAACGGCGGTACGCCAACGCCTTGACCTTAGCGGAATTCATGTTCAACCCGTTAAATAAAAACCTTACCGGTCTTAACAAAGACAGGTAAGGTTTTTTAGTTTTAACAACGGGAACGGACCCATAGAACCCGGGGCACTTACCTTTTTGTAAGTATATGTACTAAAAGTGCGTACTTACATAGTTGTAGGTTGGACTCTATACTCAAGAAGTAAATACACTGTTAGGAGGAAAATATGCTGTATGCTGAAAACTCTTGTTGTCGTTACGCACCCGAGCCTGGAAACATCCGTCATTAATAAACGATGGGTAGAAGAACTCGAAAAATACCCGGAAAAATATACGGTACACGACTTGCATAAGGTTTATCCCGACGGAAACATAGACGTGAAGAGAGAACAGCAGCTGATTGAATCGCATGGCAGCCTTGTCTTGCAATTCCCTGTGTATTGGTTTAATTGCCCGCCACTCCTTAAAAAGTGGCTCGACGATGTTTTTACTTACGGTTGGGCCTATGGTTCTAACGGCGATAAATTAAAAAATCGCAAAGCGGCTTTAGCGGTTTCTGCCGCAATTAAAGAAGAGGACTATAGCGAAGAGGGGAGATACCGCTATACGCTTGAACATTTACTATCTCCTTTTGAAATCACCTTCCTATACTGCGATGCGGACTATCGTTCGCTCTTTGCGTATTACGGCACAGAAACCGAATCTGGCGAAAATGTACCCGGTGCGGAAAATGAACCGCCGACAAACGATTTGGAAAAAAGCGCACAAGATTATGTCAGGTTTATTGATAATCTGTAAGAGGCAATTATATTGAACTATAAAAAAGAAGTATTTCCTTGTAGGAGATACTTCTTTTTTTTCAAACAAATCCCTTTTGCCTACCGCTGTGCGGCCTCGGAATCGGGCCAATTGTTTTCACCCCACTTGCACATCATGCTTAGCAGCGGAAGGAGAGAAAGGCCGCGTTCCGATAAGGAATACTCGACTTTCGGAGGAACTTGGGGGAATTCCTTACGCAGGATAAGCCCGTCCGCTTCCATCTCTTTTAACATGATGCTTAAAGTTTTAAAGGAAATGCTTCCGATACTTCGCTTCAGCTCATTATGCCGCATCACCTTGTTCTCAGCCAGCCAATATATAATGATCATTTTATATTTACCGCTTATTAAAGACAACGTATAGCCAAAGCCGGTGTCTTTTAGTGCCACGCCGGTGGGAACACAAGTTTCACGCACAAATTACACTCTCCTTTGGGTGAGTATAGGACATAAATGGATATACGGTATAATAGAACATTATGCTATCTTTTGGTAGGAATGTAAAGGCAGATGGCTTTTGCGGTTGACTTTGCCCCTAGGGCAAGCTGTACAGTGAAGGTGAACAAAACAAGGATAGTTAGACCGTATCGTTCGTAAAAAACAAAGGGAGGTGACCTCTTGCTGTCGATTGGAGAGTTCTCGAAGATTTGCGAAGTGTCTACAAAAACGCTCCGGTATTATGATGAGATCGGATTAATCCATCCGGATGAGATTAACCCGGAGAACGGGTATCGGTATTACTCCATCCGGCAGCTTAAAAAGATGCTTTTGATCAACCGGTTGAAATCTTATCACTTTTCTCTGGAAGAAATCAAAGCCATGCTGGAAATGGAAGGGGATCAATCGGAAGAAAAGCTTTGTTCCGCCCTTCATCGCAAGAGAAAGGAAATACAGGAGAAGCTGACTGCTTTTGAATACACCTTAAACCAGATAAGCACGGATATTTTAAACGTACAGAGAGGCATACCCATTCTGTCCCACCTGGACCGGATAGAAGTGGAGCTGGTTGAAACCCAGCCCATGAATATTTTGTATACACGTCAAATGATGAGCCGGGATGACTTTGTTCGAGGATATGAGAACTATTTTGGTAAGCTGTATGAAAAGATCGCGGTTGAAAAACTCACCCTGCTTGGCACGCCAATGACCATTTATCACAGTTCTGAATACAATCCAGCCGGCAATGATACAGAGTTTGCCATCCCGGTAGGGGAGTTCGTAAAAGGAACACGGGACTTGCCCGGAGGTCTATGCGCGAAGTCCGTTCTGAAGGGTGCTTATTCGGAATTGACCACGGTGTATGCCAGACTGATGGAGTGGATCGAGAATGAAGGATATCAATTGGTAAGATCCCCTTACGAAGTGTATGTAACCGATCCCACTCAAGCCGAAGATTCCGGTGATATTGTGACCGAGGTATATTTTCCTGTAAAGAAAAAATAGCGGAAAGACCTGACATTATCTTTGGGGAGGTATCTATCGTGCAAAAAAACGACTGGCCGACTGCAGAATGGCAAGCCACAGACCCGGCGCTCTTAAGAATGGACCCTGAAAAGCTTGCAGAGCTTGAACCTGTCATCCGATCCGAGTACAGCAATATAAACAGTGTGGTTATCGTGAGGAATGGAGCTATTGCCTACGAGAATTATTACAACGGCTATGGCCCTGATGATACGCATCACGTGGCATCGGTAACGAAAAGCATCCTGTCCGCCCTCATTGGCATTGCCATAGATACAGGTTTTATTAAACACGTGGACCAGAAGGTCCTGGATTTCTTTCCCGAATATGTTCCCGATGCCGCCGATAGCCAGAAACGGGAAATCACTGTGCGCCATCTTCTCACTATGACGGCTCCTTATCCATTCGAGGATTGGCACGAACCGCTGGACAAGATGTGCATGCAGCCTGACTGGGTAAAGTATACGCTGGATATGCTGGGCCAAAAAGGGGAAATCGGAACTTTTAAATATTCAACCGCGGGGGCGCACCTGCTGTCAAGCATCATTACTCGCAGCACAGGAAAAAGTGCCCGTGAATTCGCCAACGAACGATTATTCAGACCCATCGGCATGAAAGAAATCCCGGATTATGAAATGAAATCATTCGGGTTCGAGGACTTATTCGGGAAGAAGGTAAGAGGGTGGGTTCAAGACCCGAACCGGATTTCCACTGGAGGATGGGGACTTACGCTGACTCCCCGTGACATGGCGCGTTTCGGTCATCTATATTTGAACCGCGGCTTGTGGAATCATCATCCGATTATTTCCGGAACATGGGTGAATGAATCCACGGCAATGAACGCCAACAATTACGGTTATTTATGGTGGCTGCGCGAAGAGGACGGGGTCTATGCTTACTCGGCACTAGGGGACGGGGGGAATGTCATTTGCTGCATCCCGGAAAAAGACCTGGTGATCGCAATTGCATCCGAATTCGTCGCTCATCCACGTGACAGGTGGACACTGATTAAGGATCATATCATCCCGGCTGTAATAGGCTGAATTGATCACTTGGAAGAAATTCGGTAAAATCATGGAGAAGGGGGGGGCCCATCTCAACAGTGCATGTTCATCAATTGTCCAAAGAATATAAAGTACTATATAAGATGATTTAAAGATTCGCCCAAATTAAGCCTTCATGTCCAAAATCGGGTAATAAAGAGTGAGACGATTGAAAAAGGACGTGAAAACATGGGAACTTTGAGTGAAGTAGAAGCTGTAGAACAAGCAATGAAAAAAACAACAGATAAGCGGATGTATGAGCGTTATCTCGCGGTACGTCTTCGCTTGGAAGGACAGACCCTCGAACAAATCGCTAACACCCTTCATCGCACCCGAAAAACAATAGGGGCTTACCTGCATAAATATCGCGATGGCGGTCTTGGCTCTTTGGGTATGAATCATTCAACAGGGAAGCCTCCAAAACTGACAGAACAACAAACTCGGGAGCTTACGGAACTGCTAACCCATAAACGTCCAGCAGACGTTGGATTTGAGGCAAAATACACCTGGACGCTGAAGCTTATCATCCGCTATATCGAGCGTGAGTTTCAACAAACGTTTAGCGAGCGTGGTCTGTCTTTGCTTTTACATCGACTCGGATTTAGCTATACGAAAGCGACCTACACCTTGGCTGCAGCGGATCCAGAAGAGCAAAAAAAGTTTCGTGAGAACATCGCAACGGCTTTAAAAAAAAGCTAATGGACGGAGACATTGCTCACTTGCTCTTTGAAGATGAATCCATGATTCGTGCCTACCAATCCCTGCAATACAACTGGTTTCCACGAGGACATCAACGCAAGATTAAAACCTACGGCAAGCATGAAGGTGCTAAACTCTTTGGCACACTGGACTATGAGACCGGCAAGGTATTCTACCAAGAAAGTGAATCTTACGATGCCAAGGCGTTCAAGCAATTCCTGAAATCGCTTCTCAAAGAATATCCTACAGGAAAAGTCGTTGTGGTGCTGGACAACGGACGAATCCATAAAGCAGCTTCCATTGTGCATTTCGTTCAGGATGAGCCGCGTCTGGAGTTTGTGTTTTTGCCAAAATACTCTCCTGATCTCAATCCCATTGAAGGTCTTTGGAAATGGCTGAAAAGCGATGTCATTCACAATGTGTTTTACGATAAAACTTACAAAATCCGGGCTGCCGTCAGCCGATTTATAAAGCGTGTGAACCAAAATCCAATGGAAGCCATTGATCGGCTGTGTATAAAAGTGTAATTCTTTAATTCAATTTATATAGACTGAAAAATAAAGTATTAGACTCGGAAAATATAGTTGTAGACTAAGAAAATAAAGTATTAGACTGGCGATGGTGTTAAACGGGCAGTTTAGTTGAAGAATGGAAATGGCTCCTTTATGTTTGTGCCAAGCAAGAATAACCCCTCCGAACAGATCGGAGGGGGTTGTGCTATCTAAATTCATCCGTTATTCCAAGCCCTTATTCTGACCAAGCAACCACTTGGGAACAGTTCGGACAAGTTGTATAGGAAATTACCATTGGGGATGATTTATAATTTTGAAATAGCCTCCTGTGTCGTCCAAGTAGCACTGGCAAATGCTTTATAATTGGTAACGGCAGCTTGAAAATCCTCTTCACTAATTGTTGCGGTTGCATCGTATACAACAGCTGTTTCAAAACCAGTTTCGATTAGATGCCTCATATGGGACTCTACACAAATGTTGGAAAGCACCCCTGCAATAATTATCTTCTCTTTTCTATGTTGTCGTAACTGATATTCCAAGTCATTTGTTTGTGGGCTGGCAACCTTGTGAGGAGTTGCAATGACGGTTCTTCTATCAAAAATATAAGGTTTGAAAGAATGAACAAAATCAGCTCCAAATGACGGTGGTGTGTACGCATTTGCCACTTGATACATTCTAAGACCTAATAGCATATTTTGTTCATTTCCTGTAAATTGCCAGCCATAATCATGAGGGTATAAATAATGGGGCGATATGAAAAGTTGGTATCCCTTATTCATGGCAGTTCTCATTAATAGTTCAAGGTTTTGTAAAGTATTGTTTCGTTCAATAGTTCCTTTAGTCAGATGATAGCCTCTTCCCCCAGGACTCATAAAGTCATTTTGTGGGTCTGTGATTACAATAGCAGTATTATTGGGATGTGGTTTAAACGGCAAATTACTTACCTCCCTCGCAGCATAAGCTTGCGGAAATGTTTGCAACCTGTTCAGGGAAGATAGAGAAGTTGTTTTCTAAAAAAGTTCAGCATTGACACGACAGACGCACCGAACAAGTACATAGTCATTAAAAACTCTATAGGCATCTATATGTATTTGTAGTTTGTTTGGTTACCTTTGTTATAGAAATTAGTGTGCAACTTTGACGAATTGTTTCCAGAAGGTATGCTAACGGGAAACGTTAGTTGAATGACAACAGCGGCAGTCTAAGACTTTATTTTTCAAGTCTTGGTCCGCCGCTGTTTCTTTTAATGGATCAGTCTAAAACTTTTTTTCAAAAGCTGACGATTCTTCAATTCAAAAACCGCGTTAAATCAACGACTCCAGTCTAATACTTTATTTTCACCAAACATCAATCCTTATCTGAATCGTCCAACGAAAGCAGTTCAATTTATGTCCTATTTGATCGTATAAGATGTAGGGTGGGAGGATTTCCTCATGAAAGATGCGTTACTAGAGAGATTAAAGGCTTTCCTTCAACGGAAAGATAATAGCACACTGGTAGGCAGTCCGGCGAGCCAGGAGGAAATTGCTCATGCAGAGCAGCAGCTGAATGTAAGCTTCCATGAGGACTACTCGCATTTTATCCGGACTTTTGGGGGAGCGTACGCAGGTCTTGCGGTTCATGCATTCTCAAATGGCTCCAGTCTCGGAAATGAAACGGTTGTCGATTTGACGCTGGGGTTCCGGGAGGAATTCAAGGGGCTTCCCTTAGCAGAGGTTTTGCGAACCGGCTATGTCATCTCTATGGATGGTTCCGGTAATCCGATTATAATCAATCCGTCAGGACAAGTTTTTATCTGTGATCACGATACCGGGGAGATGGAGTTGATAGCGGATTCATTCGAGGCGCTGATCGAGGAACAATTTTGTGAATGGTGAGTTTCCAACGGACTGACGAAACCAGTGGCTAATCCGAAAAGCACTTTGGCATGAGCCTGCTGCAATTTCAAGATTTCGCAGGCTCCGCTTAAGTGCTTTTTTACAGTTTTAAAATGTCGGGGGACCCATGAACATCAACTCAACTTCGGTAAAGGCTTGGCAGATTCACTAATAGGTTTCATACACGAGTTGACTGCTCAGTTCATGCTTGCGGTTAAATACGGCGTAAATGTACAGGTGTCCGGCCGGAGACTCGCCTGCATCGTAACCAATCCGAATGGTGGCGTCTTTATCGAATTCGAGCTCGGACAGGACCAGTTCGGTAACATCTTCGTCAGGATGTGTACGGGCAATCAGGTCTGCTGCCTGCTCATGGAGCTGATCCAGTCGTTCCCAGGTCTTCCTGATCATCGGTGACAGACGTTTCATATCCGCCTTGGCGGGTACATCCGCTCTAACGGATAGTTCCTTGTCTTTATGGCGAAGTGCGGTTTGATAGGAACAAAACGAGCTGTCGTATTGAAAAGTTCCCATTCCTTTGACCGTATGATCCGGCTCAACAATCAGATTATCGGCATAATCCAGCCGTTTCAGCATCGGATTACAACGAGTATTGAGTTCCGGGAGTTTATTTTCCGAGCAGTAAAGCTCGTTCAAAAGCGGATTGTGACTGAGATCCAAGCTTGTAAGATGATTCTGGAAGCATCTTAAGCTTTCTAAAACCGGGCATTGAGTTACGTCCAAATGCTTCAAATGATTGTTGTTGCAGCGTATTACAACGAGGCCGGCGCCATCTTTTATATTCATTTCGATCAAATAATTGCTTCCGCAATCCAGGTACATGAGGGATGCATTCCGATTCAGTTCCAAATTGAATAGGGAATTGTAGGAGCAGTTAAGTTCCTGCAGATTGGGGTTTTGCTCTACATGCAAGTCTGAAATCATATTCCAGCAGCAGATCAACTTGGTGATCATGGGATTGCGACCGACATCCAGATGCCTAAGGCGGTTAAAACTGCAATCCAGTGCTTCCAACTGCACATTGGCCGTCAAATCTATGGAATAGATTTCGTTGTTGTTGCAAGACAGCTTCTTCAGTTTCGAGTTATGGCTTGTATCCAGAGAATGTAGTTTGTTTCCATTGCACTCCAAAAATGTAAGGTTTTCATTTCTACTGATGTCAAGTTCCGTCAAGTTGTTAAACGAGCAATCAAGCTCCTCAAGAGAAGCGAAGTGTTCAAGCCCTTTCAGACTGGAAAATTGCAGATTCGCAAGCTGAAGGGAGACGATTCCTTCCACATCGCCTGTTTGAATCCGTCCGGGATTCTCGCTAAAATGGTCCAGAACGTACGTTTTAAAATGTTCATCCATGAAATCTTGGGTAATATCCATGACAAATCTCCCCGCGATATGGTTTTTCCGTTCATTCGGCAAAAAGCCTTGTTATACGACAAACTTTAACAGATTTAAAGTAATCTATTTCCAAAGTTATTGCAAGTCTGGGCCCTTCTATTGAAAATGAAATTCGACGGAGCACTATTCATACTGTACTTCGGGGTATTGTTGACAGACCGGCAGCATCATAGTTATTATAGATACGTAAAGTTGATGAAAATGAAGTATCCGAAAGCGGCGAACTATGCCCTCCACACGAAACTGGTGAAAGCGGGCTGATTGAGCCGGCTTCGGGCGCTATCGGGGATACCGATTGAAGTGGCTAGGATTCGCGGTGAGCTTTCCAACAGGCAATGTTCACTGCCGAGGAAGCGATGGAGCGGCATTTGAGTAACATCGTAATGATCGGAGTTGCCTCTCAAGCCACATTGTCCGTGTTAGTAGAAAGCGGATTGTTAAGGTTTGAGTAATTATAGATATAAAATATCTTTGAAGTCCTATAAAGGATTGTTACCGGTGCGATTGGCGGGACTGCCGCAGCCTCCGACAGCAAAGCATCGATCGACGCGTTGGCGGACCTCAAGGAAGAGAATGGTCAATCATATAAAAAAAGGAGACAAAACTTATGAGCAGCGAACTTTCTAACAACCATCGGAACTCGAAAGTGTATCAGGATAATCCGGATTTTGTCGTCAAACCGGGAGCGGAGGTCTTGTCCCTGCTGCTGCCGCAATCCGGAGAACGAATCCTGGACGTAGGATGCGGGACTGGGGACCTGACGGCGAAGATCGCAGCCGCGGGAGCGGTACCCACAGGTATCGACCTATCGGAGGAGATGGTGAGGAGGGCCGGACAGAAGTATCCTGAACTGAATTTTCAGGTGGAAGATGTTTGTCATTACCGGACAGATGTCCGATATGACGCTGTGTTCTCTAATGCGGTTTTGCATTGGGTCAAGGATGCCCCCGCTGTCGCCCGCACCATCTGGCTGGCCCTCCGGGAAGGAGGGCGATTCGTTGCCGAATTCGCCGGCAGAGGCAATGTTGCCGCGCTGACCACCGCCATGGAGCAGGAGCTGGAAGCTCATGGTTATACGTGGGCGGGACGGAGCCCGTGGTATTTTCCCACGATAGGCGAATACGCCAGCCTGCTGGAGCAGACCGGTTTTCGCGTTATGCTGGCTCAGCACTTCGACAAGCCCACTCCGCTCAAGGGAGATACAGGAGTCAGGAACTGGCTGGACAGTTTCGCCGATTACTTCTTCCGGGACGTCACCTCAGCTGACAAAGCGTCCATCTACCGCGCAATCGAGGCTAAGGTTAAGCCGCACCTTGTCCGGGAAGGTCAATGGATGATGGACACAAGCCGGTTACGCATCGTTGCCATCAAGGAACCCTTGATTGAAGTCGCGCCGCCCTACGGGCTGCATACTTCCCAGATTACAAACGGTCAGGAGTGAAAAACACCAGTCCGTTCAGAACCAATTCACAGCCGCTTTGCGGCATGGCGTTAACGCGGAGACAATTCCTACGCTCGTGAAATGCATGCTGCACAGCACGGATTCGATGAAGCTGAAGATCAAAGCGGATATGGAAGACGACGTTAAAGAAGCCGCCAAATGGGCGGCTTTTTCTGATTTTATGCTAGAACTTGTTCTTCCAAACCATGAACCCTAGAATGAACTCCTTGACAATGATAATGATTATCAATATCATTGTCATTAAAGCATCCAGGGATTAGAAAAATTCGGAATGGTGGGAAAAGTATGACTGAATCTGTTCATGACAACGTGAATCAGTTTTTTGATCAAATGGATTTTTTCTATCGTTCTTTGAACCGGACGGAGAATATGGAGAGAAGCGATTCGACAGGTGAAGGTTTTGCTTTGCGCATCGTACCGAGACCAGAACTGATTATTGTTCTCACCAATTGTACGTTATATAAGAACAAACAAGTTAATTTCCGGTTCGATATTCCGATGGTCGAACTGTCGATCTGTCTGGAAGGGGAGGGAGTTGGACAAGTTAACGGCCTTGAGATTCCACTATGTCCGAATACGGTTAATCTCGGTCTTATGGGACATGGGGCCGGAGAATTTTGTTTTGCCGGCGGCCGCTCTCTCGTAACGGCAAGTATTTATATTCCGGTATCGTCTTTCAATCATTATCTTGAAAACATCGCTCAGGGCAAAACGGCCGATTTCCATCGTCTGCTCGGCTCCAGATCTTTCCATCAGTACAGACAAGCGATAACTCCCGCCATGCTCCAGCTCGTCCAGCAGCTTATTCATATGCCGTTCTCCCAGGCAGTCCGCAACATTCATATGGAATGTAAAGTTCTTGAAATGCTATCTTTATCGTTTCAGCAGCTGCTGTTTGAAAACGAACCCGGTCCTTCCGCGTTTTCCATGACTCGAAGCGAGCTGGAGAAGATTCGCCGTGCGAGGGAAATTTTGCTGGAACGGATGGAGTGTCCGCCGTCTTTGCTGGAGCTGTCCCGGATTGCCGGGTTAAACGATTTTAAATTGAAAGCCGGATTCAAGAAAGTTTACGGTACGACCGTATTCGGATATTTGCGCGAGCAAAGACTGGAAAAAGCGAAACAATTGCTTCAGAGCGGCCGGTTTCGGGTGGGGGAGGCTGCGGCTTACGTCGGATATACGAATTCCAGTTATTTTGCCGATGCTTTCCGCAAGCACTATGGGGTTAATCCGGGAGAATTCATGAGGAGTTCCTCGACTGTTTTTTGATCGCTACGTTCATTCATTTAAGAGACGCCGGATGCCTGCATCCGGTGTTTTTTTTGTTAGATTCGCCCGATAAAAAAATCCGTCTTACCGCTTTAAAATCCGTATGGAGGCGGCAAGGAAGAAAGAATTGGTATAGGATGTTGATTGATCGAGAGTGAAAATCATTATCAACAAAGAGAGAGGGTTAGCACACATGATACGCAGCCGTATAACGTTACCTTTTTGGGCAGCAGCCCTGTTTATTCTTCTTCTGACGGGATGTTCCCATGCAGAGAAAACCGCTTCCCAGGAAGCGGGTAGTCCGTCAAGCGGACCCGCAGCACAAACGACTGGTGAAAAGGGGGCTTTCCCGCGTACGATCCAACATGCGAAAGGTTCGCTTGTGATCGATAAGAAGCCGGAGAAAGTAGCTACCCCATACATTGTTTATTTGGACTACTTGACCGTACTCGGCGAGCCGCCGCACGCTTCGCAGGGGATGGATATGATCGGCAGTTTCCCTAATTTGAAAAAACGGCTCGAAGGCAAGCAGGTAATGGATCTTGGCCGGGAACCGAGTATGGAAAAGCTGCTGGCCGCATCCCCCGATTTGATCATCTCGGAAGATGAAAACAAATTTACTGAATACAACAAAATCGCCCCGACTGTCATTATACCGCACAGCGAGGACTGGAAGGCGCAGCTTCGGATCATCGCTAAAGTCATCGGAGCCGAAGAGAAGGCGGAAAGCGTCATTGCCGATTATGAGAAAAAGGCGGCCGAATACAAAGAAAAGCTGGCGTCAAAACGCGGAGAGACGGTCTTGGCCGCCATGTTCAGCGGAAAAGAGTTCACTTCTTTCAACAGGAGCCGGATGCAGGTTTTCTATGAGGATCTGGCATTAACACCGGTCGAGGCGTTTAAGCAGGGGGGGAATTTTAATCTGGAAGGACTGGCGGAAGCGGATCCGGATTATTTGTTCATTGTAAATAACTATGTCCAACCCGTTGCCGGCGGTGTGATGGCCGCGATGAAGGACAACCCGATCTGGAACCGGCTAAAAGCGGTGAAGAACAACCATGTATTTGTCCTGGACGACAGTTCGGTTATCGGGCCGATGCCGCTCGGAAAAATCGTGGCGATCGACGAGATTATGAAAGCCATGAGCGGACAGTAAATCGGGATAAATCCACTGTTAATAGAATAGGAGCGAACCTTATGAGCAACAAGTCTGGCGTGGCCCGGCTGCTGCAGATCGCGGGAGAGAAGCGAGGTCTTCTCACAGCGTCCGGCATATTGTCCGCGCTTAGCGCGATTGGCCAACTGATTCCCTACATATCGGTTTATTTTATCCTGAAAGAACTGCTTGCTCATGCGGCCCATCCTGCTGAAGCGGACGGCTCGTTCATGGTCCGTTGGGGAATCATTGCCCTCCTGGGGCTAATCGGGAGTCTTGTTCTGATGTACGCGGGAGGATTGTTATCCCATATCGCCGCCTTCCGGATTTTGTACGGCCTGCGAATCAAGCTCTCTTCCCACATCGGAAAGCTGCCTTTAGGCTGGTTGAACGGCACGTCTACCGGAGCGGTCAAGAAGACACTGGAGCAGAATGTGGAGAAAATTGAAACATTCGTCGCCCATCAGCTGCCGGATCTCATTCACGTCGCGGTGTCTACGCTTCTCATGATTACCGTTATGTTTTACTTGAACGTATGGCTGGCATTTGCCTGCATCGTGCCGATTCTGCTCGGCTTCGGCGTACAAATCGTTTTGATGACAGGACCGGAGACGAAGAAAAACGTTAAAAAATACCACGACGCTCTGGAGAGATTAAACAGCTCGGCGATTCAATATGTGCGCGGAATGCCTGCCGTGAAGGTGTTTGGGCAGACGGTGCATTCTTTCCGCAAGTTTTATGCCGATATGATTTACTATCGTGATTACTGCGTGAAATACACCGACCAGTTTCAGAACGGTTTTCTGATTTTTAAAGTGATTCTGGTTTCGTTTGCGGCCTTCGTGCTGCCGGTCGGCGTATTTCTGCTCAGCCGCGATCCGGGCAACGTCGCCTTCGCTTCCGTGCTGCTGTTTTTTCTTGTCATGGCGCCGGGTGTATCGGCTCCGATGTTTAAGATTATGTATTTGATGTCAACCCTGCGTGATATCGACGAAGGGGTAGAACGTATCGACCGTCTATTGGCGGAAAAACCGATCCCGGAACCCGAACGCCCGGTTAAACCGGATCAATATGACGTCACCTTCGATAAGGTGAGCTTCTCGTACGAGGCGAAAGCCGGAAGCGGCGAAGCGCTCTCGAATATTTCGTTCACTGCCGCACAAGGGCAGGTTACAGCGTTGGTCGGCCCGTCCGGAGCGGGCAAATCTACCGTAGCGAACCTGGTTCCCCGCTTCTGGGACGTTAATCAGGGCGCTATCCGTATCGGCGGTGTCGACGTGCGGGATATGTCTGTTACGGACTTAATGGATACGGTCGCTTTTGTATTTCAAGAGACATTTCTTTTTTACGATACGGTGTATAACAATATCGCGGTAGGTCGGCCGGGCGCCGCTGCGGAAGACGTGTATGCGGCCGCAAGAGCGGCACAGTGCCATGAGTTTATCGGCAGGCTCCCCCAGGGTTACGAGACTCGGATCGGCGAAGGCGGCGTTTACTTGTCCGGTGGCGAGGAACAGCGGATTGCCGTAGCGCGTTCTATCTTGAAAAACGCGCCCGTTCTCGTACTGGACGAAGCTACCGCATTCGCGGACCCGGAGAACGAAAATGAGATGCAGCTTGCCCTCAAAGAGTTAATCCGGGGGAAGACGGTTCTTGTTATTGCCCACCGGCTCCATGTGATCCGCGATGCGGATCAGATACTTGTTCTGAGCGGCGGCAGACTTACCGAACAAGGTAAGCACGACGAGCTGGTTGCCGCAGGCGGCCTCTACGCCAGAATGTGGCATACCTACACGGATTCGGGGAAATGGCATATCGGCATGAAGAAGGAGGCGACAGACGATGGATTTACTGCGCAACATCACGGCAGGTAACCCCCGCGCATTGATCAAGCCGGTGTTTTATACGACGCTGGCCAATCTGATCGGAATTATTCCGTTCGCCCTGCTGGTGGAAGCGGCGCGGCTCATTTTCGAACCGTTTGCGTCACCCGGGGCCGCTCTTCAAGCAGAGCGGCTGTGGTGGGTATGCGGAGGCATGGCCGCCTCTCTGGTCCTTATGTATGTCAGCGAAGTTCCGGCATACCGTTCCCAATTCCGTCATGCATACAGCGCCGCGGCGGAAGGGCGGACGCGCTTGGCCGAGCATTTGCGCAAGCTGCCGCTCGGTTTTCTGAACAAACGGGATCCCGGAGATCTCGCAAACATGATGATGGGCGATTTTACTATGGTCGAGCATGGTATTTCTCATCTTGTTCCGCAAATGATCGGCGCGCTTGTCATGCCGGTTCTCGCTATTGCGGGATTGTCATTTCTGGACTGGCGTATGGCGCTTGCCTTATTCGCCGCGTTTCCGCTGGCTGTCGCGCTCGTGATGCTGACTTCCGGAATTCAGCATAAGCTTGGCGCCAACCATATGCGCGCCAAAATCGATGCCGCCAACCGTCTGCAGGAGTATCTGAACGGCATCCGTGTCATCAAAGCCTTTAACGTGACGGGGGAGAGCTTTACAAGGCTGACCCTATCGTTCAGGGAGCTGATGCGGCAAAGCATCCGGATTGAAGGGCTGCTCGGGCCGATCGTCCTGAGTGCGATTGCCTGTATCCGCGCCGGCCTTACCTTCATGATCATGGTCGGCGTTCATCTTCTGCTTGGAGGCAGCCTGGATCTGGTCGTGTTCGTTTCTTTTCTCATCGTCGGCACCCGGATTTACGATCCGCTAACCGCGGCGCTTGTAAATTATGCGGAATTCCGATATCACGAACAAGCGGGTGAACGCATTGTACGGCTTCTTCAGGAGCCGGTTATGCCGGGTAAAGGCCAGCCTCCGGCGGCTTATGATATCGAACTGGAGCAGGTCACATTCGGTTATAACCGGCAAACGGTGCTCAGTGAAGTGAATCTGTTCATCCCAGCCGGTACGTTTACGGCACTTGTCGGTCCTTCGGGCAGCGGCAAAAGCACGATGTTGCGTCTGATCGCGCGTTTCTATGATCCTGTCGGGGGAAAAATTCTTCTGGGCGGCGAAAATATCCGGGATATGGAGCCCGAAGCGCTGCTGAGCAAAGTATCCATGGTCTTTCAGGATGTGTATCTGTTCCAGGATACGATCGCGGGCAACATCCGCTTCGGACGCAATAACGCCACGATGGAAGAGATCGAGGAAGCGGCGCGCCAGGCTTGCTGCCACGATTTCATCATGAAACTTCCGAACGGTTACGACACCCTTGTCGGAGAAGGAGGAAGTACGCTCTCCGGAGGCGAGAAGCAGCGGATTTCCATTGCCCGAGCGCTTCTCAAGGATGCACCTATCGTCTTGCTTGACGAAGCTACGGCGTCACTGGACCCGGAGAACGAGGCCGTCATTCAGCAGGCGATCGACCGGCTTGTACAGGGCAAAACCGTCATCGTCATTGCGCATCGCCTGAAAACAGTGCGAAGTGCGGACAATATCGTCGTGCTGGATAACGGCAGCATCGTCGAACAGGGCAGCCATTCCAACCTTCTGGCCGCGAAAGGGTTGTACGCCCTATTGTGGGATATCCAGCAACAAACAGATACTTGGAAAATGATTGAATAAAACAGTATACTTTAATTTAATGAACGGTTGAGAACTTACTTTGGAACGAGGTTCAAGGCAGAGAAGGGGGTGCTGAACATGACGGAGGAGGTTCTGGGTTCGCCTATCGGCGATCTGCGGATTAACGAGAGTGACCACGGCGAAGTGTTCGCCCAAGGCCTCTATGCGGTTTCAGTAAATCCAGTATTCTTCTCCATCAAGCTGCCCGCACGCGATCGCTTGGATGAAGTCGATTTCGAGTTTATCCGTGCGAGGATCGCCGGGGTGAAGATTTATACCGATGCGGCGAGAGACTTCTTGGTCGCCAAGCTGGGCCTTAATCCCGCAACGGAGGACGAAGCGCCGCTGATTGGCGGACCGGAATTCACATTCTGGGGCGGCATGCACTGGTCGATCTTGTTCTCCGAGGGGAGTCTGCCTATCCTGCAGCCTTATGGCGTGATAGTGAACTTCCACGATGAGCGCATAACCGGGTTCGACGATCTTTCCGATGCCGAGGAGACCTGACTTGAGAGGAAGTGAAGGCGGTGGAAGCTTCGGCTGGAAGCCTCCGCCACAGAACGCTGGACCCTGAACGGCATCGCGTATTTCAAGAAGGTGTAATATTCTCACAGAAAAGGAGACATTCCGTTACAGGAACTCCTTTTTTTGTTAGAAAATTATTGTGATAGGCTCCGATTCGGCTTATAATATGGAAGATATACCCATGAGTAGTCTGTTTCTACTAAGGGTTGCCGCTAGACTTTAAGGGAGGTGATGTTGTTTAAAACAACGAAATGTAAGCGCTTTTGGCGCTGAAAACCCAAATCTGAGGAGGAATGAATGATGAATTTGGCTTTACCGAACCACGCATGGCTGCACAAACTGGTTGCCGCATGCGGAATGCTGCTGATGCTCGCTTTACTGATGGTTTTGTTTCCCGAAACCGGCTCGGCTCACGGGTATTTGGATGTTCCCGCGAGCCGCGGGCTTTTATGCAAGAACAACGTGAACACGGATTGTGGAGGAGCCTCTTACGAGCCGCAAAGCGCCGAAGCGGGCAAAGGCTTTCCTAACGGAGGTCCCGGCGACGGTCACATTGCGAGTGCCGGTAACACCTTCCCCAAACTTGACGAGCAAACCTCGACACGTTGGAGCAAAGTTCCTATGAAGGCGGGCCCACAGGCTTTCAAATGGCAGCTGAACGCCGCACACGCTACAACGACCTTTAAATATTTCATCACCAAGCCGGGCTGGAATCCGAACGCCCCTCTGACGAGAGCTTCCTTTGACTTGACGCCTTTCTGCCAAGTGGATCTGAACGGTGCAAGCCCTACCAACTATTACACCACGAATTGTAACGTTCCCGAAAGAACCGGTTATCATGTCATCCTGGCTATTTGGGAAGTATCCGGTGCGCCTACCGCTTACGTCAATGTAGCGGATGTAGATTTCGGCGGAGGCAGCGCACTTCCCGCTCCGACGAATCTGGCTTCCACAGCCGTAACGGACAACAGCGTTTCCTTGAGCTGGGCATCGGTAGCGGGAGCGGCTAGTTATCAAGTATACCGCGATAACGTTGCGGTAGGCACGACAACTTCGACCTCCTACACGAACACGGGCTTGTCGAGTGGCACTTCCTACAGCTTTACCGTGACCGCTATCGACTCCTTGGGCAAAGCATCTGCATCCTCTTCCGTAGTGACGGTCAAAACGACGGGCGGTAGCACAACGACGTATCCGGCCTGGAGTGCGACTACCGTTTATGTAGGCGGAAACAAGGTATCCTACAACGGTGTCAACTATGAGGCCAAATGGTGGACACAAGGCGAAACACCGACCGGCACCAACGTGTGGAAGGTCATTCCTTAACGTTAGCGCGCAGCAAGCCCTGGAGGCGGAAACCTCCAGGGCTTTTTTTGCATGGATATGGAATTCGGAGCGAAGCGCTTGCCGACTGTCAAGAATGTATCCTTTAGGAATCGCGTGAGGAATGGATAAACAGGGCTGGTTTCAGGTTCACAAGCTTAGTAGAGCGGGAGCGCGTCTTGTTTCAGGTTTTTAAAGGTATCGCCGGATTGTTCCAAGAAACGATCGGGCAATTGATAGTACGCATCTCCCATCGACACGATTTTTAACTCCGGGATGATATACATGGCCATGCTAGTCCCGTCCTTAAGGTTAAACTTCAGT
The DNA here is from genome assembly GCF_058269095.1 of Paenibacillus sp. JNUCC 35. Lineage (NCBI taxonomy): Bacteria > Bacillati > Bacillota > Bacilli > Caryophanales > Paenibacillaceae > Paenibacillus > Paenibacillus sp. JNUCC 35. The sequence goes on from NZ_CM177771.1 coordinate 2,915,824, forward strand.
TGATACGATTTCCCTTGGGATTGCGCCTCCGCGATGCCCTCGAAATCCCGGTTGGTTAAATCCGCCGTTTTGGCCGTGTAAAGGCCTTCGATGATGGATTTCACAGAAGCAGAGTCCGTCATTTTCTTCAGCACGTCATTCCCCGCATGATTCAGAATATGGATGTCCCGCACATGTTCCTTAAGATTAGACATATCCAGATAATCCTTGGCAGTTATCGCGGAGTCGTTTACCTTCGCGACGATTTCCGCCAGGTAGAAGTTCTGTTCATATTGAACCGCAATCCGGAAATGAGACGGGTATGCCGGGATCTCGTACAGTTCCCCCCCGACGGCGAAAGTTGCGGCATAGTCCTTTTCCGCATCGCTGCCTTCGATATTCTTCCCGGTCTCGCGGCTCATATCTACTACTAATGTTCCGAGCGATTTTACCGGCTCAGTTCCCGTGAACTTAAACGGTGCGCCATCGTCGACGAACGCATAACGATAGCCGTTGTACGTTAGAAATTTCCGGATTCCGGTCGGAGACGCGGACGGTGCCTGCTGCAAAATTTGCGGGGAGGCAGACTGGGGAATAGGGGGGGACTCATACAGCGCCAGCCCCGAAACCAGTGCGACACAGGCAGCGACCGATCCCCATAGCGCATAGGTTCTTTTATTCGTGCGTCTCGCCGTATGAGCCTTTTCGATAAGTTGGCCGTCTATGTACCCTATCGTTCTAAAGAGATCCTTATTATTCATACTGCATAACCCTCTTTCTTAAGGTGTATTTGGAGTTTTTTTCGTGTCCGGAACAGAACCGACTTGGCTTTGCTTTCACTTATCGAAAATCGCGACGCGATATCTGTCATAGAATCGGAGTACCAATATCGTCTCAAGAAAATATTTCGATGATCTTCATTTAGGGTCTTCAAAAACTGGCTGATAGCTTCAGCCATTTGTTCTTCTTCATACCGGCTTTCGACGTTATCGGAAGAGGATAAGCAATCGTTCAGTTCATCGAGTATCGTCTCAAATTCCTTGCTGCGTTTTTTGGCCGTGTGATAATCGTATTTATCCAAAGCGATATTCCGGGTGATTCTCCCAAGAAAAGACGAAAGCTTTGCGGGTGACTTCGGCGGTATCGCTTTCCACGCTCCAAGAAAGGTATCGTTCACGCATTCTTCCGCATCTTCCGCGTTGGACAGAATATTATGGGCGATCCGAACACAATAATTTTTATATTTTTTGGCTGTTTCTTCTATGGCTCTTTCATTGCGCGCAAAATACAGCTGTATGATTTCTTTGTCTTCCACTCCATCACTTCCGTTCGGTTTGTTTAAGGCCCTCACTTATAAAGTAGGAAAAGAGGCGCTCCGGTTGCGGAATTGATTTCCGAACGGGTGCAAAAGGCCAAATCACCCGATTTCTTGCTCAAAGTCGTCTCGTCTAACCATCCTATTCGGGGGACACTTTAAGATAAAGAAGGCAGCTTTTAATTTCAAGTGGAAGATATGTACAATAAAGGGGGAAGTGGAAAAGGGGCCGTGAAACCAATTTGCAAGACCTAAATTAACGGCGGCGACCTTGCTGTTAGTAACCATCCTGAGGGGGGAGTCCTGCCGGAAGTTGGCTCCCTGCAGCTGGTCCGGATTCAAAGTTACTGCGCTGACGGGCAGATTACGGCCCCCGACCGGTTCCCGACAAAAATACTGGACCGATCATTCCCGAAATGATATGCTGTATCTACAGATAGGGAGGGGATAACCATCGGACGTTCAAAAGAATTTGACAAGGAGAACGTGCTTCATAAGGCAATGCTGGTTTTTTGGGAGAAAGGTTACGAAGCGGCAAGCATACCGGATTTATTAAAAGCAATGGAATTAAGCAGGTCAAGCTTGTACGAAACCTTTACGGACAAAGAGACGCTTTATGTGGAAGCAGTACGACTTTATAAAAAAACAGGCCAAAAGAAAAGAAACCTCTTGGCAAACGCGCCGTCTGCGAGAGATGGAATCCGGCACTATTTTGATCGGCATATCGCTTTCGCATTTGATGATCACTTGCCAAAAGGATGCTTAGTTACAAACGCAACGATCGGTTTGGATTCGCCGGATGAACATGTGCGGAAATTGATACGGGACAGTTTTGAGGAATTGGAGCGGTCCTTTTATGAACTTTTAAGTCGAGGACAGCAGTCGGGAGAAATCGACTCCTCGAAAGATATTAAGGCTCTATCATTCCTATTGCTAAACCTCAATCATAGTATCAATGTCGTATCCAAGGTGAAAACCGACAAAAAAACTTTTTATGACATGATGAATACTGTAATTGAGATGTTATAAAAACTTATTTTTTTAATGATATCGGAACGATCGTTCCGGTAATGACGACTTACTCATTCAGTAAAGGAGCCTGATGATGAATTCAATCGAAAATTCAAACATCGAAAAACCTGTTTCGCCTCGGATCATTCTCATTCTTGCGGCCGCGTGCGGCTTAATCGCCGCAAATCTTTATTATGCGCAACCTTTGGTGGGACCCATTAGTTCGGCACTCGGATTATCTTCCGGGGCAGCGGGCTTGATTGTAACACTTGCTCAAATCGGTTACGTCATCGGATTGTTATTTATCGTGCCATTGGGAGATATACTGGAAAACCGAAAACTTGTTCTAACGTTATTGTTCCTCACGGCTATCGTTTTGGCGGCTGCAGCAGCAGTCAAAAGCACTGGCCTGTTTCTCACCGCATCCATGTTTATTGGAATGGGATCGGTCGCGGCCCAGGCACTAGTGCCGTACGCGGCTCATCTTTCGCCGGATGCTACCCGCGGCCGCAATGTGGGGAATGTGATGAGCGGTTTGTTGCTCGGTATCATGCTTGCCCGTCCCATTTCAAGTATGGTGGCGGAGTTTATGGGATGGAGAGCTGTCTACTGCTTATCCGCCGCAGCGATTTTTGTGTTGGCGCTTGTGCTGGCAATGGTGCTGCCGGCAAGGCAGCCGTTGACCACCGCTCGATACTCCACACTGCTGGGTTCCATGCTGCATTTGCTCAAAACGACACCGGTCCTGCAGCGCAGAGCTTTCTATCACGCTTGTGTGTTCGGTACTTTCAGTTTGTTCTGGACTACGGTTCCTTTAATGTTGACCGGCCCGACGTTCCATTTCTCCCAAAAAGGAGTTGCGTTGTTCGCTTTGGTTGGGGTATCCGGGGCGTTGGCAGCGCCTGTCGCGGGCCGGCTTGCGGATCGGGGCTGGATTCGTCCTGCCACAGGCGCCGCGTTAGCTTTAGTTATCCTTTCCGTGAGTCTTCCCTTTGTTATTCAAGGCGGTTCGACATCCGCATTATTAACCTTGGTTGTGGCGGCTATTCTTTTGGATATGGGAGTTTCGGCAAATTTGGTCCTTGGGCAGCGTGTTATTTTCTCCTTAGGAGCCGAGTTTCGAAGCCGACTTAACGGCTTATATATGGCTATTTTTTTTGCTGGCGGTGCTCTAGGTTCAGCGACGGGAGGATGGGCATACGCCATGGGCGGCTGGAAAGCGGCGTTTTGGGTTGGGATAGCTTTACCGGTTCTTGCGTTGATTTATTATGCGACAGAAAAAAAGGAATAACCAATCCAGGCCCGCATTTTATTCCGCCGCGAGAGTAGCTTTTTGAAATTCAACTTCCGGGTATCGGGGATGGGGGCCATCGTCAAGCCGTTGACCGCCATTCTTTTTCAAATGTTTGGTAAAGAAATCAAGTACATAAGAATTGACAATGTCAGCCCCTCTGTAACCGTTAATGCTCCCGGTCATACCGGTATATTTTAACATCGGCGTATAGAACTGCAGGTCGGTAAAATTGAAATGGTCCGTTCCCCGTATATGAATGACCTGCCCGTTATGGGCGCCGATACCGTCCATCATCCGTTGCTCCTTCACCAGTTGTGCCCGGATACTGCCTGGAACCTCATTGTTCTTTATCGCCGCGGAAAGCATGGATCTTTTGTCGGAGTTAAGGAACATGAACGGCTTCGGCATCTGCCCTTTATTCTCCAGGTCATAAAGCGTTCCATCCATATCAATCCCGGCTTTGATCTTATCGCTCAAATAGGTGGCGTTAAAAGCAGCGCCGCCCCCGAACGAATGCCCCATGATACCTGCATGGTTTACATCCATCATGCCCTTCAAGCTGGATTTTGGGTCTTGATTCAACTGTTCCATTTCCGAAAGGACGAACTGAATATCTGCTGCCCACACGGCTCCGACCTGCTTGGCATATGTGTAAAAATCATCTGCCGGCGTCTTTGTCGCGAACCCGGTTATCCGCCCGTCCGGGAAAAGGGTAGCCGCTGTGCTGTAGGTATGGTCGATAGCAGCTACTATAAACCCGTGACTGGCCAAGTTCTCTGCCTGAGAGACATGCAGCACGCTGCCGGTACCCATACCATGACTAATCAGCACCAAGGGATAAGGCGCGGAAGCGGGGAGAAGTTCAGCATTGAGATGGGAATAGCCGCGCGTATATTTCCAGTAATCGAGCATGAATGCGGGGATCTTGAACACTCCTGAGAAGTTTTGCTTGTATGTTTTGAACTGCGCCGGATCTTCTGGAAATAGCAGTTCCCCTTTTCCGGATTGAGGTTTTGCAGGATACCAAACTCTAACCATAAGCTCGCGGTCATTTTTCGGAAGATTAGGATAGCTCTCTTGTCGCGTGAAATCCGTAAAGTGAAAGATTTGGGTTCCCACCGCCGCTTCTCCTCCTGGCTTTGGCAAAACCAATATCGGCATCGCCTGTGCCAAGAAAACAGAAAAACTCAGCAGCACGGCGACTATAGAATAGCCGATGTATCGTGTTTTTTTCCGGGGTTTAACGAATTTCGGATTTCGATAAATCCTTATGGCAACCAGAATGAACAGGATAACCGCAGCGAAGTAGGAGGGGACCAATTGCCAGCGGTACCCTTCCTGAATCAGATGAACGCTCAGTGCGCAGACAGCCGCAAGGCCTGCACCCAGGCCGATTTTTCGATTCCTCATGAAAAGCAGTACCGCCAGAACCAGATTGGAGCCAATAAGTAGGATTTCAAACAAACGCATAACAATCTCTCCCCGTTTTTCATCTTTTTTCCTTCTCTATTGTAAAAATCCAAGGTTAAAGATGAGGGGGGAGCGAGTTTAAATGTTGGTTAATTAGACGAAAGAACCTTTAATCATTGTCCATTGTACTTGAAATTGTTCGTCTAACAAGACAAGATCGGCATCAAAACCCGCGGAAATCTTACCTTTAGCAGCAAGTCCTAGCAGCCGTGCAGGTGAACTTGATGCCATTTTAACCGCGTCCGTTAAAGAAATGCCGGTATCTACGGTTAGACGAAGTGCCTCATTCATCGTAACCGTACTGGAAGCTAAAGTCCCGTCCTCAAGGCGTGCTACACCTTCGGAAACCGTAACGGGATGGCCGCCGAACATATATTTCCCATCACCCAGCCCCATGGCTTGCAAAGCATCTGTGATAAGTACCATGCCATCCGGTCCTTTGAGACGATGCATCATTCGAATGATCGCGGGATGCAAATGAATGCCGTCTACAATCGCTTGGAGGCTTACATGTTCTTGTTCAAACGCGGCTACAACCAGACCGGGATCCCGATGATGAATCGGACGCATGCCGTTGAAACAATGCGTAACATGACTGGCTCCTGCTTCAAAGGCCTGCGTGGCCTCCTCGTATGTGGCATCCGAATGCGCGACGGCGATAATTACGCCCCTTTCCTTCAGAAAAGAGATGAGTTCCATCCCGCCGGGTAATTCGGGAGCTATTGTAACCATCTTGATCAGCCCGTCCGCTTCATCAAAGATTTCTTTCATTTCAGTAAGATCCGGATGTCGTAAAAATCGTTCATTTTGCATCCCTTTACGCTTCGGATTCAGGTAAGGACCTTCTAGATGAAGCCCGGCAATTTTGGCCCCGGCTTCATGCCCTGCGACACGTTTCACACTACGAATCATGGCTATTAATTCTTCAATCGTTGAGCTGACGGAGGTGGCCAGAAACGAGGTACAGCCCGTTGCTGCACAAGCCCGCGAAACCTCCTGAATACTCGTCTCGCATCCATCCATCATATCGAAACCGTTGGCGCCGTGAATATGGACATCGATCATGCCCGGGATTAACAAGTGACCTTGACCGTCCATAAATTCATAGTCGCCCTCCGGAAGAGCAGATAGGGCACTTTCTATCCGTTCAATAATTCCGTCTCGTATCCAAAGTGTGGCAGACATACCGGAGTTATCTTCTTGAACCACGTTTACATTGTGCAAAATTTTAAGACTCATCTTTATATTCCTCCTCGTATTTGTCTTTCTCCTCACATTGGATAAGCGTTATATTTTTAGTATGAAGTACTTCTCTAATAGCGAAAGGCACTTCTTGATCGGTAATCAAAATATCTACAAAATCAAAATCTAACCGATAAACCGACTTGCTTGTAAACTTCGTAGAATCTGCCACAACAATGACCTGATCCGATCTGCGGGCCATCTCCTTTTTAACCGAAACATCCTCTTCGTACGGAAAGTAAAGCCCATCGGCTCGTATAGCCGTAGCTCCGATAAATGCCTTATCGGCTCTTAATTCCCTTAGCTTCTCGATGACGGAAGGTCCGTATAACAACCGGTTTTTGGCATGTAAATAGCCACCGAGCACATAAACTTGCAGATCTTCCCGGCCGGACAGAATCCCCACAATGTCTATGGAGTGCGTGACCGCCGTAATATGTTTAGCTGAAATTTGTTCGGCTGCGGACTGTACCGTAGTGGATACGTCCAAAATGACGGTTTCGTGATCTTGAACTAGTTTAGCCGCTAACTTCCCGATTTTTCTTTTACTGTCTGTTTCGTCAATTAAACGTTCCTGATAAGTGGCTATTTCTTTCTGCAATTGAGGGAGAGCGACACCTCCGTGTGTACGAATAACGACCCCTTCTTGCACTAATTTAACAATATCTCTTCGGGCCGTATCCCTAGATACATTTAGAAGCGAACAAATATCCATCACACTCATCGCGTGGTGTTTATTAATATAGTCGAGTATTTTCAGTAATCGTTCTTCTTGATACATCATTTTCACCTCTTGTAAGTAAATTTATCATAAATTTTAAGTATTTCAAGTTAATTTTTAAGTAGATGCAAGTATTTTGTTGATTTACCTAAATCAATCGACCTATACAGGCTGAAATAAGGTTGGGCAGCTATCACGAGGACGAATCAAGGCCGGGATGAAGAATAGCAAAATGAAAATTAAAAAAACAAGCCATCCTTCGCTTTAGTCCAGGATGGCTTGTTTTTTGTGAATAAACGGATCGGCCCTTAAGACAAGGGTTCTCACCGATCGGGAAAAACAAAGACCTTGCGGAGGAGCAAGACTTTTGCCGGACAGCCGTAATTAGCGAGCTGCGTTGTTCTCGTCTTGAAGCTTCTGCAAACGGCGGTCGCTTGACTGGCGAAATAAAGGTTGAAACGGCAGCAAAATCTTGACGGGCAGAGGATACGGCGTCTGCATTTCCTGAAGGAGCGTTCTTGCGGCGACACTTCCGATTTCAAAAGTAGGAATATGAATAGTGGAGAGAGGAGGAACCGTGTAACGGGAAGGCTCGTTGTCGTCAAAACCGATAATGGCGAAATCTTGCGGAATTTGATAGCCCTTCTCGGAAATGGCGCGCATAGCCGCCATCGCCATAATATCGCTGGCTGCAAAAACCGCGGTAGGCAGGCGGCCGCTATGCTCGTCGATGTAATTCAGGACGAGACGGTAAGCCTGATCCGGTTCCCACTCGGCGTTAAGCACGTACTGGGGCTTAACCGACAAACCGGCTTGCTCCAGTGCCAGCTTGTAACCCCGGTAGCGCTTCTCCCTCTGGAATTCTCCGGACAAGCCAGTGCCCCCGATAAACAGGATGTCCTTGTGGCCTTGATCCGTTAAATGTTTGACGGCTGTACGAGCCGCTTCGACCCGATCATAGGAGATGGTAGGAATGTCCGGATCGGACACGTCGATTCCGACGATATGCTCCACATGCTTGCGGATATAGTCATACAATTGTTTCTCGATGCCTTCAATAATGATTAGGCCTCCGATTTGATCCTTGTGGATGACTTGCTGCAAAATTTCAGGTTTTTGCAAATCTTCTTGCGTATAAGTGAACGCAATCTGATAGCCGTGAAGAGATAATTCTTTCTCGATTCCCTCGAAAATAACGGAAAAGTAGGGATGGTAGCGCCGTCCCTGCATCGTGGAAACGATACAGCCAATTTTCTTCACCGGCTCATGTGCGGGAAGCTTGACCGTGTAGCCCAGTTCTTGGGCAGCGTCCCAAATCTTCCGGCGTGTTTTGCTATGGGAGGCGCGGCTGGTATCGTCGGCCAGAACGCGGGAAACCGTAGAGATAGAGACGCCGACCCGGTCCGCTATATCTTTTAGTGTGGGCATGCTATGACCTGCCTTCATTTCATCTAAGATTGAACGAACAAAAATTCTTACTCTCTATGTTAAGGAAAATAAAAACGGAGGTCAACTGAAAATTAGAACAAACAAAATGCAAATTATGATCAATAAAATGAAATTAAATTGCAAAATAATTATTGACGTTCCATTTTTGTGGAGGTATTATTTTTATATGGACGTAGGAAATTCTAGGTAAAATAAAAAGAAAGGGGTTACAAATTGAAAAATGTCCGCTTTTTTTCATTAATTTCTCTATTATTTGCATTAATTATCGTTTCATCTTGCACGAATGATAAAGAAAAGACGGCTGACAATTCTGCAAATCCGGACGGAAAAGTAAAACTCGTTTTTTGGAGCCATCAGGAAGATGCCTTTATGAATGCGTATAAAAACTTGATTGCCGCTTATCAGACGGCGCATCCGGAAGTAGAGATCGACTATCAATCCTTTCCTTACGATGTTTACCCTCAGAAGTTAAAAGCTTCTTTCATTGCCAAAAATCCTCCGGACATCGCCGAGATGTTCGGCACCTGGGTTCCCGTCTACTCCGCGAACGGTCTGCTGGCGGAAATACCGGACGGCGAACGGCTCCGGGACGGCTACTACAAAGCCCCGCTAGGGGGATACGCATGGAACGGCAAGCTTTACGGACTTCCCCTCGAATTCAATATCGAGAACGGGGGCATGCTGATCCATCCGCAAATGTTGAAAGAGAGGGGGATCGCCCGGCCTCCTTCTACGTGGGAAGAGCTTGTGGAGAGCGCCCGTAAGCTGACGGTCCGGGACGGGAAGGGCATTAAGGTGAAAGGGTTTGATTTTGTGTCCAGCGACAATATCACCTTCACGTTCTTGTCCATGATTTTGCAGCAAAACGGGAAGTATTGGGGCGAAAACGATCATGTGAACTTTCGGACGCCGGAGGCGAAAAAAGCGATGGAAGCTCTAATCTCGCTTATCAAAGACGATAAAGTCGCGGATCTCACGACGTTCGGCAGCGAGCTTGACACCTCCGACTATTTCTTTCAGGGAAGTTCGGCGATGACGTATCGCGGACCCTGGTCCATAGCCGCCGGTTTGAATACATACAAGGCAGACGACTTCGAGTATGTGCCAGTGCCGTCTTTCACGGCGAATCCGCCCTTATACGCGGCCGAATCCGGATGGGGACTGGTAGCCGCACAAAAAAGCAAACAGCGGAAAGCCGCCGTCGATTTCATCGAATTCGTTTCTTCCAATGAGAATCTGCTGCAATGGAATCTGAGCACGTTTACGGTCCCCGCCAAAAGAGATGTGGCCGAAAATCCGGAATTTCTCAAGGCCAATCCGTTTATGAAAACTTCGCTGGATATTTTGACGCTGGGAGAGTGGATCGGACCGATTACGGACCGGGATTATTTCTTCAAAGCGATCAGCGATCATTTTCAATTAATGGCAAGCGGACAGGAAACCGTGGAAGCCGGTCTGAGCAGCATGGAGAAATCGATAAACGACAATCAGGATCAACACAAATGATCGGAGTGATCGGAGTATGAATCTTGAACCGGCAGCAGGCAGAACCCAAAAGATTCCCCCGGCAGCCCAGTACAAAGGCCGAAAGAGCGGGCGCGCGTTCATTTACTTGTCGCTGATTCCGATCCTGCTGTTATTCGGCGCATTCGCTTTTCTGCCGATCGGCTGGAGTCTCGGGCTGTCACTTTTCAAATATAATCCCCTCAGTTCCAACACGATTTTCGTCGGTACGGCGAACTACGTGCGGATGCTGGGAGATTCGGTTTTTCTGAAATCGCTCTGGGTGACAGTAAAATTCGTAGTCGTTGCCGTTGCGGTGAATATTGCCGTCACACTGCTGATTGCGGTGGCCATTCAGCGGCTGCGGGCAGGATGGCTGCGCAATTTAATGCGCACGGTGTTTTTTCTGCCGACGATCGCACCGCTTGCCGGAACGGCTATCGTGTGGAGCACGATGTTCAATTATAATCACGGCTTGTTTAACATGCTGCTTGAGAAGCTGCATATGGCGCCCGTCCAATGGCTGAGCGACCCGCATTATGCGCTGTATTCCGTCATTATCATGACGTTGTGGGCGGACGTCGGCTACAATATCGTCCTGTTCATCGCCGGAATCGATTCCATTCCCGGGCTGTATTACGAAGCTGCTCTCCTGGACGGAGCGAACCGCTGGCATTCATTCCGATATCTGACGCTTCCGCTTCTGCGGAGAACGATGCTGTTCGTATCCGTGACTACGGTCGTCTCCTATTTTCAGGCCTTCGCCCAATTTCAGATCATGACTAAGGGAGAACCGTTTAACGAAACGAGAGTGATTGCCCTGCACATTTATGAGATGGCTTTCTCCAACTCCAACATGGGCTATGCGTCGGCGATGGCGACTGTTTTCTTGATGATCATTCTGGCCGTGACCGTCCTGCAGCTTAAATGGGGCCGCACGGATTGGGAACATTGAAGGAGGCTTGAATAGATGCAACGCAGAAACAGATGGCTGGACGGAGCGATTCTGATGGTACTGGCGGCTGCCGGTTGTGCAATGCTGCTGCCTTATCTCTGGATGGTGCTGTCTTCGCTGAAAAGCAATATGGAAATTGTCTCCGGATCGCACACCTTGTTCCCGCAAGAGGCAAGCCTGGAGGGCTATCGCACAGTGCTTATGGACGCGCCCTTTGTAAGATGGCTGCTAAACAGCACGGTGACATCTGTCATCATTACGGCAGCGACTCTTTTTACGAGCGCGCTGGCCGGTTATATTTTCGCCAAACACGAGTTTAGAGGAAAAAAGATCTTGTTCCTGCTCATTCTGGCCACGATGATGATCCCGTTTCAGGTCGTCATGATCCCGACTTATTTGATCACGGCCAAACTCGGTCTCGTCAACCATTTGCTGGCGATTATTTTACCGAATCTGGTCAGCTCGTACGGTGTTTTTCTCGCCAAGCAATTTATCGAGGACATCCCGCAGGATTTGCTTGATGCCGCCAGAATAGACGGTGCGGGGGAGCTGCGGTTGATGGTCCGGATTATCGCCCCGCTTATTTTTCCCATGCTGTCGGCGCTCGGCATCTTTACCTTCATGAATTCATGGAACAATTATTTGTGGCCGCTCATCGTATTGGACGACACCCGGAAAATGACGGTGCCGCTGGCTCTCGTTTATTTTAACGGAACGCATACCGTCAATTATAACGTCGTCATGTCGGCGGCCGTTCTTATAACGGTTCCGGTGATCATCGTATTTCTCATTTTCCAGAAACAGTTTATTAAAGGCTTGACGATGACCGGCATGAAATAGACCTTAATAAGGAGAGAACAACCATGACCAAAATTTCAATTATCGGCGCGGGAAGCGCATTTACGCAGGAAATAGCGACAGATATTTTGCTGATCGAAGGTCTAGAGGGAGGAACCCTCGCACTCGTGGATATCGACGGGGAACGGCTGGAGATTGCCCGCAAGCTGGTGGCCCGGATTATAGAGCAGACGGGGAAGAAATGGAACGTAATCGCGTCTACCGACCGCAGGGAAGTAATCGGCGGATCCCGGTTCGTCATTAATCAGATTGAAGTGGGAGGGCTGCAGACCGTCCGCTACGAATACGAAATTCCGTTGAAATACGGTGTGAATCAGTGTATCGGCGATACGCTCGGGCCCGGGGGGCTGTTTAAGACGCTGCGGACGCTTCCCACCTGGATGGACATCGTACGGGATATCGAGGATTTGTGCCCGGATGCGACGATTCTCAATTATACAAACCCGATGTCGGCCGTCACGCTGCTTACGTCCCGCATCACGACGCTTCCCGTTGTGGGCCTGTGCCACTCTATTCAGAACACGTCCAGGCAGTTGTCCAAATATGCCGGTGTGCCTTACGAACAGATGCAGTGGAAAGCGGGAGGCATCAACCATATGTCCTGGTTTGTCCAACTGACCCATGAAGGACAAGATTTGTACCCGCTGCTTCGTGAGAAAATTCAGGACCCCGAACTGCTGAAAAAAGATCCGGTGCGCTTCGACGCGATGAAATATTTGGGGGCGTTCGTATCGGAATCGAGCGGACATTTCTCGGAGTACATCCCTTATTACCGCAAACGCCAGTCGTTAATCGACCGGCACTGCAGCTCGGGATACAACGGGGCGACCGGCTATTACGCGGACAACTGGCCGATATGGCGCAAAGAAAACGACGAGAAAATCATCGAGCAGCTCGAAGGAAAAAGGCCGCTTGAGCTTGAGCCGAGCAACGAATATGCGGCCATCATTATCGAAGGAATGCTCAAAAACGAGCCGAAAGTCATCTACGGCAACGTGCCCAATAACGGCCTGATTAAAAATCTGCCCGCCGGCGGTATCGTGGAAGTGGCCTGCATGATCGACCGCAACGGCATTCATCCTTGTTATTTCGGCAGCTTGCCGGAGCATCTCGCCGCTTTGTGCCGCTCCAATATGGCCTTTTTCGAACTGGCCGTAGACGCTGTGCTCCACAAGGATAAAGAGATGGCCCGCCACGCCCTGATGGTGGACCCCTTGTCCGCAGCCGTATGCTCGCTCGAAGAAATCGGCGAGATGTTCGAGGAGCTGTACGTAGCGGAGCGGGACTTCGTACCGGTGCTGAAATGATGCATACCGCAAGCACGAGAAAACCGGTCGTTGTCGTCGCCGGCGAGCTGAATGCGGATATGATCGTATCCGGCAGGGATGTAATACCGGAGTGGAACCGGGAGAAAATCATCGACGGATTCCAAACCGTGCTCGGTTCCTCTTCCGCGATTACCGCTTGCGCGCTGGCCAGTCTGGGGGTTGACGTAAGGTTCGTGGGAGTTGCCGGCCAGGATGATCTTGGCGGCTACTGCATCGGCGAGCTTCAGCGGATGGGTGTTAACACCGATGGAGTGACAGTATTGCCGGATGTTAAGACCGGTGTCACCTTGTCGTTCACGACTCCATCCGACCGGGGTCTCTTGACTTATCCGGGCAGTATTCCGATGTTAGTACCCGCATATATTCCGGAAAATATTCTGCGCGAAGCGGACCATCTGCATTTCGGTTCCTACTATTTGCAGGACGGCATGAGGCCACACTGGAAAAAGCTTTTCAGAGAGGCTCGGACCAGGGGGACGCGTACTTCATTCGATGCGGGATGGGACGTGCGCAACGAATGGGATTCCGAGGGCATCCGTTCCCTGCTGGAGGAAACGGACTTGTTTATGCCGAGCGAGGAAGAGGCGCTGCATATTTTCGCAGCGGACCGGATCGCAGATATTCGCGAGAAACTCGGAAGCGCAGCGGGGCGGGTGGCCGTCAAGCAAGGGTCCAAGGGCGCGAGCCTTCTTGCTCCGGACGGGAGCGTCGCAACAGCCGGACCGTGCCGGGTATCTCCCCGGGATACGACAGGAGCCGGGGATTGTTTTAACGCCGGCATCATTTACGGTTCTCTCCACGGCTTGCAAGGGGAGGAGCTGCTGCAGTACGGCAACGCGTGCGGCGCACTGTCCACGCTTGGCGTCGGGGGAACGGGCAATCTGCCGACGACTGCGGCCGTCGGCAGGCTGCTCAAAGAGCAGTCAACCGCCTAAACCCGGCCAGGGAGGTGAGGCCCGCACATTCTCGCAGAGATATACGCGGTTTCGTTGAAGCGATTCAAAGTCCGACTATTAACCAAACAGGGAGATGATCATTCGTGCAATTCGGTAAAACGTTAATAACGGGATTAAGTTTGGCTGTGCTTGGTTTAGGACTGGGCATTGCTCAATCGCCGTCTGTATCGGCTTCAGGCACCGACTATTATGTGGCAGCGAACGGGAGCGATTCGAATCCGGGTACGTTAAGCACGCCGTGGAAGACGCTGCAGCATGCGGCGGATCAAGCGGGACCCGGCAGCACCGTGTATGTCCGGGGCGGCGTGTACAATGAGAAATTGAAGATCACGAAATCCGGCTCTGCGCAGCAAGGCCCCATCACGTTCGCGTCCTACAATTCGGAGGCCGCCGTCATCGACGGTACGGGACTTGCGGTCAGCGGAACGGAAGGGCTGATCGATCTCGCCGATGCCAGCTACGTCAACATTCAAGGATTTGAGGTCCGCAACTTCGCGACGGCCAAAAGCAATGTCATGCCGGTCGGCATCTACGTGCATGGTGCCGGAGGCTTCATCAACCTGTCCGGCAACAAAGTGCATGCTATCAAGAACACGGCCGCTCCGACCGGAACCGACCTTCTGGGAAGGGACGCCCACGGCATTGCCGTGTACGGGACGAAAGCTCCCCAGTCGATCCACGACCTTACGATTGACGGAAACGAGCTGTACAATCTCGTGCTCGGATCGAGCGAATCTTTGGTTCTCAACGGGAATGTCGACACGTTCGCCGTGACGAACAACACGATCCACGATAACGACAATATCGGCATCGATGTGATCGGTTTCGAGGGCAAAGCGCCGGATGTTTCGTATGACCAGGCCAGAAACGGAGTCATCCGCGGAAATCGCGTATACAACATTTCCTCCAATAACAACCCTTCTTACGGCAAAAAGCTTCCGAACAACAGCAATGCGGCAGGCGGCATTTATGTCGATGGCGGCAAAGACAACCTGATCGAGCGGAACTATAGCTACGGCAACGATATCGGCATCGAGATCGCTTCCGAACACGCGGGCAAAGCGACCAGCCGTATTACGGTCCGCAGTAATATGATCTACAATAACCGCTTGACCGGCCTGGCTATGGGAGGTTACGACAAGAAGCGGGGAGCGACGGTAAACTGCGTCATTGTGAACAATACATTCTATAAGAACGACAGCTTGGGAGACGGCAGCGGGCAGTTGTATGTCCAGTACGATACTCAGAACAATGTCATTAAAAATAATATTTTCGTAGCCGGTACCTCGGATGTTCTGATCTATAACGAATATACGAAGAATTCGGGGAACATTGTGGATTATAATTTGTACTTTGCGCCAGGGGGCAGTGCCAATGCGGCCTGGACATGGAAAAATGTGACGTATAACGGTTTCACCGCCTATAAAAAAGGCACGGGCAATGACGCCCACTCGCTGTTTGCCGATCCTTCATTCGTAAATGCGGCATCGAGCGATTTTCATCTGCGGCCAGGCTCTCCGGCAATTGACGCCGGATCGACCGAGCCGGACATTATCGGCTCGCTTGATATCGACGGAGATCCTCGTGTACGGGGTGCCGCAGTGAATATAGGGGCGGACGAATAAAACCTCCGCTGCCGAACCAAGCGCTTGCCGCATGAAGACAACCAGCCTTTCCTTTTAGAGGGAAGGCTGGTTTTGCGTGTCCATATAAACGAGCAATTAGCCCTAACGGATTCAATTGGGACGGTGTCCCGAACAAACATGTAAATCTCGAGAGGCTTAACAATTTTCGGCAGCTTGTCGATATATATATTGCTATTAATTAACAACCAAAGAGGGGATTATATGGACTTCCAACAGTTAGGCAAACAATTTATAGACGGCGAATGGAGAGACGGCAAGAGCGCTAAATCGCTGCCTGACATCAATCCGTATAATGATGCGGTTATCGCCACTTTTCAAATAGCCGATGTTGCAGACATAGATCACGCTTATCAAGCTGCCTACAAAGCGAAGCTGGAATGGGACAAGGTTAATCCTTACCGAAAACGCGATATTCTTGAGAATGCGGTTAAATACATAGAAGCACATGAGGAAGAAATTACATCCATTATTGTTCAAGAACTAGGTGGAACACGTCTGAAGGCTGCATTTGAGATCGGTCTTGTGAAAAATATGATTAAGGAAGCGGCCACGTTCCCGCTTAGAATGGAGGGCAAGATTTTGCCTTCCGTAGAGGACGGAAAGGAGAACCGGCTGTACCGGATCCCCGTCGGCGTGGTTGGGGTGATCAGTCCGTTTAATTTCCCCTTCTTCTTGTCTATGAAGTCGGTTGCTCCGGCGCTGGGTGCCGGCAATGGCGTGGTGCTGAAGCCGCATGAGGATTCACCGATTACGGGTGGAACTCTGATCGGCAAAATTTTCGAAGAAGCGGGTGTGCCGAAGGGCTTGTTGAATGTTGTGGTGACGGATATTAAGGAGATTGGCGATGCGTTCGTCGAGCATCCGATTCCGAGAGTCATTTCCTTCACGGGTTCGACTAAAGTGGGAAGTTATATCGGCCAACTGGCCGTCAAAAACTTCAAAAAGCCGCTGCTGGAGCTCGGCGGGAACAGCGCGTTCATTATCCTGGAGGATGCGGATATCGACTACGCGGTACAAGCGGCGACATTCAGCAGGTTTACGCATCAAGGCCAGATCTGTATGTCGGCCAACCGGATTCTTGTTCAGAAGACGATCTACCCGGATTTTGTGGATAAATTCAAGGAGAAGGTTTCAACACTCACAACAGGTGATCCAAGCGATCCGCAGACGATCATTGGACCTGTCATTAACAACCGTCAAGCCGAAACATTGGAGAAGCTGATCGCAAGCGGAATCGAGCAGGGCGCTGCTGCGCTGGTGCAGGGGAAGATTACCGGCAGAATGGTAGAGCCTACCGTCCTCGTAAATGTCAAACCGGATATGGATGTTGCTCAAAATGAGTTGTTCGGCCCGGTTGTGTGTATCATCCCGTTCGAAACCGAAGAGGACGCGATTGAGATTGCCAACGATACACGTTTCGGGCTCAGCGGAGCCATTCACACCTCCAATCTTGAGCGCGGAGTAGAAATGGCGAAGAAGATCCACACCGGGATGATCCATGTGAACGATGTCACAATTAACGACGAGCCGATTGTAGCTTTTGGCGGAGAGAAGCAGTCCGGCTTGGGCCGTCTGAACGGCGAATGGAGTCTCGATGAATTTACGACGCTGAAGTGGATTTCGGTTAATTACAGACAAAGGAAATTCCCGTATTAAGGGCTGGGGGAGAGAAGAGAACATGAGTAACGTGGCAGAAGCACAAACACAGCATGAATTGATCAAGGCCTTTGTAAAGGTAGCTCCACTGCTGTCCAGTCTGAATCACGACGACATCACAATTGGCATTTATGACACGGAGAAGCTGATCATCAACATTCCGGGCAAAACCTTTTCGCTGAATGTCAGTCCGGGGGACCCGCTAATGGAGGGGGATATCGTAACCAATGCGATCCGAAATAATACAGCTTTAACGGCAGTCGTTCCGAAAGAGCTGTTTGGTTTTCCGCTTGCCGCACGCGCCATCCCGCTGCTTGACGAGCAGGGAAGGGTTATCGGCGGCGTAGGCATGGGTACAAGCCTTGAGAAAGCGAATAGGCTTTTTGAAATGGCCGAAAGCTTTTCCGCAATTGTCGAACAAACAACGGCGTCCATTGGAGATATCAGTCAATCCGTTTCGAACCTTACCGGCCGTGTGACCGACGTTACCAACCAAATGAAGGACGTCAGCTCCAGTGCGCAGCAGATCGGCAAAATTTCCGCCGCAGTTAATGAGATTTCGGACCAGAGTAACATGTTGGGGCTTAATGCCGCCATTGAAGCGGCAAGAGCAGGGGAAGTGGGCAGAGGCTTCTCCGTTGTGGCCGACGAGATTCGGAAGCTGGCAACGAGCTCTAAAGAGAATGTAGAGCAGATTAATGGCATCACGAAAAATATTCAAGAACTTTTGCTGCGGTTAAATGATGCTTTTGCCGATATTTACACGCTTACCGATACCCAGTCAAAAGCGATCCGGGAATTCTC
This sequence comes from Paenibacillus sp. JNUCC 35, assembly GCF_058269095.1. Taxonomy (NCBI): domain Bacteria; kingdom Bacillati; phylum Bacillota; class Bacilli; order Caryophanales; family Paenibacillaceae; genus Paenibacillus; species Paenibacillus sp. JNUCC 35. Next base: position 2,934,011 of record NZ_CM177771.1, read on the forward strand.
CGCAACGATTCAGGAGATCAGTACGAAAGCAGAGGATTTAGCACAAGTTGCTGAAGAAACCCTTTATTCAAGCGAAAGCAAGCAATAGGAAATTAACGATTTTCTCTTTTGAACGAATCAACAAAGAAGAAGTGCAGTTGTTATGTGCTTCTTCTTTTGTTTTTTCTTTTATCCGGGGTTAATATGCAAGCGGTTCTAAGTCCAGGTAAGCTATGATCCGGGTATTTCATTTCCGTGAGTCTCCGGCAGCCGAAACTTCGCACCAAATCCTACAAAAACACATAAGATTCCGTTCGCTGATGAACATAAAGGAGAGGGGACAATGTCCGACAACGAGTTGATGTTGCAGCAGAAAGCGCTGCAGATTGAAGCAGGAAAGATAGCAGAAGAACTGAAACTCAACGATTTGTTAAGCCAAGCGGGGGAGCCGGTTCGGGTCGGCAGTTCAGCTCTCGGGCTGATGGTCTGGAGGGATTTGGATATCACGGTAATCTGTTCGCGGCTCGATCAAAATGTTGTAGCTCAGATTGCTTCGGAAATTATGGTCCGTACGGGCGTGCGGGAGCTGAAATTTATTAACGACTCTGGCACTTGGAACACGGATCCAACCTATCCTGACGGGTTGTACCTTGGCCTGAAATATAGGTCTGGGCAAGAAAAGGATTGGAAGCTAGACATCTGGTTTATCGATGAACCGGAAAGGCAGCCAGATCTTGGACATATTAAGACAATGCCTGAACGCCTAACTCCGGAAAGGCGTCATTCCATCCTCAGAATCAAGAGTATATGGGCCCAACGTGCTGAATATGGCAAAATCGTGAGGAGTTATGACATTTATACCGCGGTTCTAGACGATAACGTGCACACGCCGGATCAATTTCTGGAATGGTTGGAGCAGCGATCTGCAAAAAGGGGATCGTGAACGAGAATGTCGGCAAGACCACTGATTATGGTGGTGTCCTTCAAGAAGACGGAGACGAAGTGCTGGGACTGCGGTTTTTCTTTTCGATCTTGTTTTAAAGTAAAAAGCTGGCCCTATCACACTTTCGGAGTGATGTGGTCAGCTTTTTTAGATCAGGGCCTTATTCAGGCTTAACATAACGGATATCGTATGTTTCCGCATCTTCCGCAATAAACCGGAGGAGCCGGGAGCCTTCCTCGGCCAAAGCCGTTTGGATCTCCGTGGACAGTGGCTTGAAGGGCTCTATGACCAGGATTGCTGAACTGCGGGATCGTTCAACCTTCCAGGTACCGCTTACGAAACCGTCGACAAGCACGGTGGCCCGGATGATACCGTTGACGGTAAAGACTCGGGAGCGGTGCTCTTCCGCTATAATGCGGCTCCGATCGGCATAAGACAGCAGCATGTTGTCGAACTCCGGCAGGAAACGCAGCGGAGCCAGGCTGTCCGGGTCCGTGAGCGGCAATCCGGTCACGTCGAACAGCTCGCTTCCATGCTCGTCGCGGTACGTCATCAGTCTCGGACGGAGACGGTCTACCGCTTCGCGCAGGCGAGTCAGTCCAGACCAGACCTGCATATCCTGCACGGTGGCAGGGCCGAATGCGGTCAGGTAGCGAAGGAGCATTTCGTCCGGCCCAGTACTGGCCTGGAGTGGCTTGCCGAGCCATGTCTCGGCAGGCGTGTGGGCGGCGAGGCCCCCTACGCCCCAGATTCCACGTGGCGGCACTTGGACAAGCGGCACGAGTGTGCGGACGACGGCCGCGAGCGCGGCAGGGTCTGTGTCCGGCCACTGGTTGCCCAGAAGCGATCCCAGTTCGCTGAACGTACGCGGTTCCTGCTCGGCCAGCGTTCTTCCGGCAGCTGCAATCGCTCCAATGTCCAGCCCGGCAAGCTTTCGGCCGTAAGAGCCTTTCAGGCCGCGATCCAGCGCGGGCTGCAGAAGCGGGCGCAGGCCAAGGCAGTCGTGAGCTGTAACCAGGTGAAGGGTGGAGCGCATCAGAGCGATTCGTACGACCTGCCGTTCCCGGAGCAGTTGTGACAAGTCTTCGTGACGGAAGTCTTCAAGTCGTGTCCATAACCCGATATAAGGAGGATTGGATGCCTGGGCTTGAAGGCCGACCAGATGACGGATGGCTTCCGGCACGGACAAATCTGCCCGGCTAAGCAGAAGCTGCCGCTGGAGCAGGATCCGGTTCAGCACACGCGGACTGAGCACGGAACCGGACCGGCAGCCACCAGAATCCGCTTCAGATGTTGCCGGTGCCCGATCTTTCATAAGATCGGGAGCGGCCGAAGAAATTCGAGACCAATTCGGTTACAGCCGGACGCTTTCGTATAATGATTCCAGGTCATGTAAAGTTCCCCCTGTGACAAAAACCTTATTTAATAAGGGAAATACTACCATGCCCGTTAAGGAAGATCAACTTTGCTGAGTGAGGAAGCAGCATAGCCCGGTATTAAATTAATGTCTGCGCGGCGAAAGAGATGCGGAAGCTTGAATCCGGATTCGATACGGTATCTAGAACACACCGGCCATGGAGCCGGTTTACAAGACCGAATTAATAAAATAAACAATAGTTGAAATGATTCACTTCCTTTGTCGATTTCCCCCTTGTCCATGCGGGTACGAATAAGTTAATGCTGTCCGACTCTTTCGAGCCGGTTTCGTATACCCGCAGCATTAGTCTTGCCCTGAACTATGACGATGTGTCAGAAGCCGGAACGGCATATGCCAAGCTAAGCGAGGGCGGCGAAAGCAAGTATCCTCTCGCTCTTCAGCCGTGGGGTGCTTATTATGGAGAAGTCGTAGATAAATTCGGTGTCACGTGGATGATTACCAAACAGTGAAGATGAAACGTACGATGCCGTTTTTAGAAATAATAGGAGAAGGGTATATCAAATCTGTTTATAGTATAATAATATGTACGACTGTCTAGGATGGAAAACAGGAATGAGGGAACAGATGCCTACTATACTGGTTGCGGATGACGATGCGAACATTCGAGAACTCGTCTGTTTGTTTCTACGCAACGACGGATTCGCAACAGCGGAAGCGGCAGACGGCAAGGAAGCACTTACCGTCTATGCCTCGACGCCTATTGATCTTGTCGTGCTCGATATTATGATGCCGATTATGGATGGTTGGACGTTATGTAAGGAGCTCCGAAGAGCTAATCCTGATCTTCCGTTACTTATGCTGACTGCGAGAGGCGAAACATGGGAGAAAGTGAAAGGTTTCGAACTTGGAACGGACGATTATTTAACGAAACCATTCGATCCGCTAGAGTTGACGGTTCGTGTTAAGGCATTATTGAAACGATACCGGATTGGCTCCACGCAAACGATCCAGTTCGGCAATGTCATCCTTGATCGGCAGACCTATAAGGTAATGAGAGGGACGGAGTCGCTCACGTTGCCGCTCAAGGAGTTTGAACTACTGTATAAGCTTGCCGGAACACCTGGACAAGTCTATACGCGCGGGCAGTTGATTGATCAAATTTGGGGAATCGATTACGCCGGAGATGATCGAACGATAGACGTGCATATTAAACGCCTGCGCGAACGATTCGCGACTACACCCGATTTTCGTATCGAAACGGTGCGCGGGCTTGGCTACCGGCTTGAGGTCTGCGAATGATCAGATCCTTATATATACGTGTTGTCCTGACATTTCTAGTCAGCGTCATCGCAGGCACGGTCATTGCTTTTTTTGTGTCAACTTGGATATTCGAAGATAAATTAAACCAAAACGCGCAAATCAACTTACGTAACTTTGGCCAAGACATCGTCCGGATTTACAAGACACTTCCGTTACATGAAGCTGACTCGTTCGTGAGTGAAATGAAGCAGCTCGATTCCTATCATATTCGAATTTACGAAGCAACGGGTCAGTTCCAGTCGTACGGAAAGCTTAACGGACACAAGTCTGCCCCTGTGACGATGGAGCAGCTAAAAAAGGTAATCGATGGCGGCGTTGTTCAAGCCACGCCAAATGGTATTGCTTCGGTCCTCTTAGGGTTGCCGTTGAAAACAGAAATGGGAACAAAGGCGATGTTTTTGGAAACCCTCGCCCCCCCTTCCGCCACTTTTGTCGCCAGTTGGGCAATAATCTTTGCAACCTGTTCGTTGATCGCAGGAAGCTTATTGATTCTGGTTGCCTCTATATTCTTAGTAAGGCCAATCAAAAAACTGACAAAAGCAACCAAGCGGATAGCCGCTGGAGACTTCAACGTCAAGCTGAATATTAAGCAGTCGAGTGAGCTGGGTACGTTGGCTCGCAGCTTCGAAGACATGATGCACGATTTGAAGCAACTTGAGCAGATGCGCAGGGAATTCGTGACGAACGTGTCGCACGAGGTGCAGTCTCCGCTCACTTCGATATCCGGTTATGCTTCAGCACTCAAACAAGTAGGTCTCTCAGATCATGAACGAAGCCGTTATCTGGATATTATTATCGCTGAAGCGAAGCGGATGTCCAAGATGAGCGATAGCCTGCTCAAGCTGAGTTTGCTGGAATCGCAGTCACAGCAACTTCGTTTGACCACACTTAGCCTCGATGAACAGATCAGACGGGTCATCGTTGCGCTCCAGCCGCAATGGTCGGCTCGCAACATCCGTTTTGAGCTCAATTTGAAGGCCGTTAGCCTAATGGCTGATTATGATCTGTTAAACCAGGTATGGACGAACATAATTGCCAATAGCATCAAATTTTCCAAGGATGGCGACGTAATTAGCGTCACCATCCTACAAGATATTAAAAACGTAATAGTCCGAATATCCGACACGGGGATTGGTATTTCCTTAGAGGACCAGAAGCGTATATTCGAGCGGTTCTTTAAGGCCGACCGTTCCCACAGTCGTAAGTATAGCGGTAGCGGTATGGGACTCGCCATCGTAAAACAGATCGTATCGCTTCATCAAGGCGACATCCGAGTGGAAAGCGAACCCGGCCGAGGAACGACTGTCATAGTCACTTTGCCAATCACAACGCCGACAGAGTAATTAGATTCCTAATGGTTAATTCGGATTGTCAAACGCTGTCCCCGTATTCTCCATGTTACGGTATCATGTGCAAGCTTCCTTGCATGTGACGCCGTAGCATTTTTTTCTTGTTCATACTCCGTTCATTTTGTCGCCATAGGGAGTACATATTCGTCGTATAAGCTTTTCTTAACGGCGATTTTTAAGGTAGGCCCAATAGACAGATGAGGACAGGAGGAGATGAAAGTGACACAAAAAGAGGAAAAGAAAACGAGGAATGGAACGAGAACAAGTAAAGCACTAAAAATTTTGCTTAAAATCATAGGAGCAATCCTTATAGCAATCGTGCTTTTTCTAGCTATTGTTTATACAGTTAATCAAATCAGCAATCATTCGGAGCAAAAAAGATTAGAGCCCTATGGTCAGCACGTAGCGGTAGATGGGAAAAATATGAATGTTTTGATTCAGGGACAGGGCGAAGAAACCGTCGTGCTCCTGCCTGGTTTTGGAACAGCAGCACCGGCTCTTGATTTTAAGCCGCTAATAGAAGAGCTATCACCTTTTTACAAAGTCGTCGTGGTTGAGCCATTTGGTTATGGATTAAGTGATCTAACCGATAAGGAACGAAGCACAGAGAACATTGTGAGTGAAATTCATGAAGCGCTGCAGGGTCTTCATATTGAGCGTTATATTCTAATGGGCCACTCCATTTCAGGGATTTACGGACTCGATTATGTAAACAAGTATCCAAACGAAGTGAGTGCATTTGTCGGGCTCGATAGCAGTGTTCCAACGCTAAGCGAGAAGAGGTTTTCATCTTCAGAAATAGAAACGGTTAAACTACTCAAAAAATCAGGTTTCTCCAGATTGCTAATGAAACCGGATACCGACGTATATGCTGAGCTACCCTATGAGTATCAAACAATAGAACAAATCAGAATTCTTATGTACAAAAACATGTATAATTCCAACCAATTAAATGAAATTGAAAATATGTATTCTAATTTTAAAAGGGCTGAAAATTCAACATTCCTCAAAAATCTTCCTGTTATTTTCTTTATCCAAGCGAATCATCTAGCAACGGATCGATGGATACCCGAGCATGAAAAGCAAATAAAAGATTCTGTACATGGAAAAATGGTACTACTGGAAGCAGGACATTATTTATATCGTTCCCATTCCAAAGAAATCGCAGAGAACTTTAGAAAATTTGTGAAAGAAATAAAATAAGTCATCATATTCTTGTTCATACTCCGTTCATATTGTCGTCATAGGGAGTACATCTTCGTCGTGTAAGCTATCCATAGTGACCCGTTTTGGCAGCCAGATAAACAGATAAAGATAGGAGAAGATGAGTATGGAACTAAAAGCAGAGGTAATAAAAAAGAGGATGAGTAAGCCACTTCGAATTATACTTAAATCATTAGGAGCTATAGCTATATTAATCGTACTTTTTCTAGCCATTGTTTTTATTGTTGATAAGGTCGCTAGTAAATCGGAACAAGGAAAAATAGAACCCTATGGTCAGTCTGTAACCGTCGATGGGAAAAAAATGAATGTTTTAATTCAAGGAAAAGGTCAAGAAACGGTAGTGCTTCTGCCTGGTTACGGAACAGCCGCACCAGTACTTGATTTTAAGCTGCTTATCGATGAATTATCGCCATACTACAAAGTTGTTGCGATTGACCCTTTCGGTTATGGATTAAGTGATAGAACCGAAAAAGAGCGAAGCACAGAGAATATTGTAAGTGAAATTCATGAAGCCTTACAGCAGCTTCATATAGACCGTTACACGCTAATGGGCCATTCCATTACAGGCATTTACGGATTGGATTATGTGAACAAATATCCAAACGAGGTGAGTGCATTTGTCGGAATCGATAGCAGTGTACCCACACAACCGGGTATGGATGTTAAATTCCCATTAACCATGTTTAAATTTCTTAAGCAATCAGGCCTTCAAAGATTCATCGTGAATGTAGGTAGTGACCCATATGCATCTTTATTATTTGATGATAAAACAAAGGAACAAATGAAGATGATTATGAATAAAAACGCGAATAATAACACGATGTTAAATGAAATGAAAAATATTTCTTCTAACTTTAAGGGGGCTCAAAATTTAACATTCCCTAAAAATCTTCCCCTTCTTCTCTTTGTACAAGCGAATAATACAAGTGTAGAAGGATGGATACCTCTGCATGAAGGGCAAATAAAAGATTCAGTACATGGAAAAGTAATAACAATGGACGGATCCCATTATTTACACCATACCAAATTCAAAGAAATCGCTGAAAGCGTGAGGGAATTCAAGGAAGAAATAAAATAAGCCCTCTTAAAAAGGTCTCTAAACCCTAATAAACCGCCCTATGGGACAGGTTATTAGGGTTTGTTTGCTTAACGTTCGAAAAGATTCACCCGGTGATGAAAAAAGCTTGCACGATAACGGTCTTTTATTGATAATCATTATCAGTCAAGGTATAATAAAACCAATTTCCATGTATTGCAAGGGATAGAATGAGGGGTCGAGCGAAGCGATGAACGAAATCATGCTGGAGAAGCTAGATAGTACCTTTAATGTAACGGCAAAAAAACAGGAAAATCCCGTGTTTAGTTGCCCTGCCGCTGACTTGACCGACGAGAATGAAGTAAAGCTGCTGTTGGATTTTTACACGCCTCTAATAAAAGGGTTGGATCCATCCGTTGGTGAAGTCTATATGACGGACTGGTTTCGGGGTCCGCTTCTTGGCCTCATTTATATGTTATCCGCCTGGAATAAAACGCCTGATCTCACGTTGGATAATCTGACCGTTCAAATGTATACAGCTTCTTATAATGACCGCGAATATTATGAGATTAACTTTCTATTGAACAATCTTGAACTTCATGCCGGGCCTGACGAACCGCTGAAGCGCGCAAGCTGGGCGGAAGAGAAGCTGAGCCGCTTTTTGTCACAGACCGTGCGACCGGTTTTTGAGACGATTGCAAAAGCAGGCACCTTAAAGGCGGGCATGCTGTGGAGCCAGTTGCCGACCTTACTTGAGTACGGGTATGAAAGGCTGATGGAATCCGAAGAATGTGAGACCGTCAAGCACCAGACGACGAGAAACTACGGGATTGTGAAATCTTTGGACGGGGCTGTTTTTGGAAGAAGCAAAAATCCGCTCAACGTCAAATTCCGTATGACCCATTCAATGGCCTCTCCTGATAAGCAAGTACGGGTGAAAGCAGCTTGCTGCCTGTATTATCTGGTTGATGGCGGCCATTACTGTTTTACTTGCCCTCGGGTCAAAGAAGCTGAACGTGACAAATGGCGTGAAGAATACAGAGAAGAGCAGAAAGCTAAATAAGCGGCTAAAAAAGAACCATCTCCTTTCGATTCGGCGAAAGAAAATGGTTTTTTTGCGGAACGGGAGAAGGAGTGGAACGCTTGAAATTAGATGATCACATGATGCTATGGAATCAGGTTTTTATAAAGATCATGGATGTTCGTCATACAGCCATGGAGCAGGGAGAAGCGCTGCGAGCTTATCGGCTGCCTGTCAGCGCATTCCTCTATACGATACGTGGAAGTGCTCAGGTATGGCTGGACGGAAATGCCCACGTTGCCAAAGAACCCTATATTTTTCATGGGGGGAAGGGTATGAATTTGACTATTTTGGCCCACGATGAGCTGGAATATTATATGATCTTGTACAAACCGATACTGCCTTTGCCTAATCGCCAGGAATTTGTGCACTTGATGGGAGAGGATAATCCTTTCCACTTTCAATATGCTTTTGCTCCAAGCCATCCTTTAGCTTTATTTGATAAGCTTGTACGGTTGGAGAAAGAGTGGGATCAGACCCATGCATTGGATAAGCTTCATGTCAAAGCGATTTTTTATCAATTCCTCTATGAACTGTTAAGACAACTGGATCAACAAAGGATTAGACCGGTAAGGCCTAATCTGGCTTCACTGGCCACTCATTACATCCATGAGCATTACGCTGAGACGATTACGTTGGAATCGCTGGCCCAAGCGCTTGATTGCAGTGAGGGACATCTGTCCAGGCAGTTCAAGAGTGAGATGCAGAATAGTCCGATTCACTATCTAAATCAAGTGCGAATGAACAACGCTATACGGCTGCTGATGCGAACGGACGCAACATTGCAGGAGATCGCGGAACAAGTTGGCTTTATGGATGCGCATTCCTTAAGCCGCAGCTTCAAAAAATATAAGGGACTATCTCCTGCCCGCTTTAGGAAAAAGCATGCTCATGATTGGCAAGATCGGGAATTGCCATTATCTATGGATGGAATTGCCGTTCTGCAAACGAATAATCCTCTCTATAATGATATTGAAAATCATTATCAATACAAAACGGGGAGAGAGTTATTGATGCAAAGAAGAACGAAGACAGCGGTCATGGCCTTGGTCATGTGTATTTCTTTATTGGTGAGTGCGTGCGGGAATACGGCACATACAACCGTTAATTCGCAAGGCTCGGCAAATAAGACTGAACAGTCTAATCAGCAAGCAGCGGCGACAGTAAAAACAAGAATAGTATCTACCCAGAAGGGGGATATAAAGATACCGGCTGAGCCTAAACGAGTGGCCTCCGATCAGTATTTCGGCTATTTATTGAAACTGGGTATAGTACCGGTCGGAGTTAGAAGCATCATGCTCAACGAGGCGTGGATCAGTAAATCGGGCATATCGGAAACCGTTATGGCCGGCATTGAAGATCTCGGCGATTTTCCGATGAATCCGGAGAAATTAACCTATCTGGAGCCGGATTTAATTATAAGTTCAATCGAAGAGAATATTGAGCTTTATGAGAAAATCGGAACTACCGTATTCTTGCCCTACTGGGAAAATAATTCAACTGCAGGACCCATAGATAAATTCCGCAGAATTAGTAAACTATTCGGCAAGGAACAGGCAGCGGAGGAATGGATAGCTGAATACGAGCAGAAAGTAGCGGATGCTAAAAAGAAAATTGCCGGAATCATCAAAGAAGGGGAGACCGTTTCGATCGTGCAAATCGGATGGAATGGTCTGTATGTTCTGGCAGCGGAAGGCGGTAATTATGGCAGTTCAACGATCTATCAAATGCTGCGGCTGCCTCCTACGAAACAAGCTCTCCAAATGAAAGATGGATTTGCGAAGGTTTCTCTTGAAGTGCTTCCCGACTATTTAGGTGATCATGTGTTTATCTACGGCGCAGAAGACAAAGGGGCAGAGAAAATCTTAAACAGTCCTGTATGGAAAGGTGTTCCTGCCGTTAAAAAAGGCCAGGTGTACTATTACGGTTCCTCCGGAGAGAAACAAGATGAGTTTGTAATGGAGGATCCATATTCGTTGGAGCTTCAACTGGACAAGGTTGTGAAGGTTTTATTGGCTGGGCAAAAGTAGAAGCTTACTAAACAACTTTCAAAAGCCGGAAAAGTGGGAACAAGTCCAATGGATTTGTTCCCACTTTTTAAATCAAAAACGATTGTCATAATTGTAATATTTACTAGTAATTAAAATATATGGATGGTTCGGTGGTTTCGTGATATAATCCTGTAAACAGGAAAATTATGGGTTTCGGGCTGAGTATTCTACTTAGGATGATCCCGTTTTTTCAAAAAGGAGATGGATAAAATGAAAAGAAGATTTAGTATGATTTTAGTATTTTTGACCCTTTTATTTTCCATATCTTCAACGGCAGCGGCAAGCGGAGAAGAGGAAGTGTATAGTTACCGATTTACATTTCAAGGACCGCTGTGGACTTTTAACTATAATCTGAATGCTTATTATTCGGGGAGCGGCAGCACCCCTAGCTTGAAGGCAGCATTATTTAAAGTACATTCATGGGGAGAAGAAGACCTGGACAGAGAGGAGCGCTTCTTTCCTCTTTATTACTCCCCCCGCTCATTTGCTGCAAGCGCGCAATTTCTTCCTTTAGTCACCGGGAGTGAATACGTAATTCGGGTGTATTCTACAGCCCCGAGGTCAGATTGGAGTGTATCCATTACTCCATTCTAAATCCTGTAGAAACTGTGTCACAGGTTGAGTCAAGCCCGCGTAAATCGCGGGCTTTTTCTTGTCAGATCTAGTTATTTTTCAGATCAATTTTAAATACATCCCCCGCGTTGCCGCCAAAAACGATCATCCCGCCTTCAGGCAGTACTACCGAATGCATGCCGCTTACCTTTGAGAAGTTCACGACCGCTCCCTTCGCGTCATAAACGGCGAATCCCCCGCTTGCCGGAGCCTTAACGGTTAACACTCGATTGGCTGATTTTTTATCAATTTTATACCAGACGGCCTTTCCATCAGAAGGTATGCTGCGAATTCCGGAGTTTCCTTGGGAAAAGGGCTGAATCGCATCTTCACGGATATAGGCCTGTCCATGGGTTGACAGATACTCCTTATGGTTCTTTTGATAGAAATTCAAGTCAAAAACATCTCTCCCGGTAATAACCGGAATAGAGGCTGCATTCACTGCTTTATTCTCGCTAACGATTTTAGTGCCGGATGCGTATCCATGACCGGGATCAACGGATATTTTGATGGTCACACCCGCTTGGTTGATATAACGGACGGAAGTTATCTTTTCATCCACTGCGTAGTAGTTTTTTCCGTTTCGATGTTCCCACACCGTTTTAGTCGTCTGATCGAGCGGGTTAGGGTCTAATTTTTGAAAATCATAGGTTACGATGACGATTTGGCCTACGCCGGGAAAATTCAAATAAGTGTTAAGCTTTAGATAGGTTTTTCCGTTTTTCGCTTGGTCAAAGCTCAGGGTCACATTGCCATCGTTGTTTTTGAATTGTCCGCTGCCCGTATACACATATTTTTGAGCCGGTATGACTTCGCCCAGCAGAGCGGGCAAATCAATCTCTCCGTTCTTGATCTCCAAATTTGCTGTTTTACCTACGGAACCGTATAATCCGGAATAAGCCTGCATATCCGAAGGCATATCCACTTTCACGGGCGGTTGAAATGTCTTCTCAGGCAAAATCTCTTTAATGATGCCTTTGGCTTTTGCATATTCCAATAAAACATTCGATGCGAAAGCGGAATTGTGGATAGAAGTCCCTCCCGACGAAAGCACGGCGATGGAAATATCATGTTCGGGCAGGGAAGTCAAGACAGCGTGATACGATTGCGTATCACCGCCTTTGGATAATGCCGTTATTCCGTAATCATCAAAGGGCGTTAAACGGACGGCATCCCAGCCAAGACCATAATTAATAGTGTTGTTCTCTTCGGGGACCCATACGCCGTTCAGATACTCATGACTTTGCATGGCCTTGACCGACTTCTCGGATAAAATATCAGTTCGGTTGCCGATCAGGACTTCACCGAACTTGCTTAGTTCCTCGGCTGTGGAGTAAAGGCCGCCTGTTCCGAGGACATTGACATTTTCGACGGGTAAAGCTTGATCCACCGCGGGATTATAGATTTTTGCGAGCCTGTTTCTGTCAAAGGAATCAAGTGGTGTTTTAGTTGAGGTTAATTGAAGTGGTTTGCTTACATGAGTTTCGAGGAATCTGCTGTAGCTTAACCCGCTCACGCGTTCAACCAAGAGTTCAAGCAGTTGGAAGCCGTCATTGCAATACACCGAAAATTCACCCGGGTTTGCTTTTAAGTGTTCTGATTTTAACTTTTCCAGTAATTCATCATGATTTCTCGTATCATTGTCATCGAACATCGTACCGTTGCCATAGTGGCTGCCGTAAATTCCCGATGAATGATTCATTAGCATGCGCGGTGTAATCTTTTTGTATCGTTCATCCGCCATTTTAAATTCCTTGATATAGGCGGTCAGCGGTTTATCGAGTTCAATTTTCTTAGAATCGGCTAACATCATCGCTGCAGCGGTAACGTACATCTTACTTACCGAGCCGATGCCAAACATGGTGTTTGGGGTGATCGGCTGCTTGTTAGCTTTGTCGGACACACCGGCACTGTCGGATAAAACGATAGATCCGTGATCCCTAATTGCATACTGTATCCCGCTTGCGCCATAACCGGACACGATCTTCGACGCAAGCTCTTTGGCTTTTTCTTTTACAGGATCATGATTCGTTTGAGCAAAAACAGAGGTGGCCGGAATAGTTAGCAGCATAGCGGTCATGAATATCGAAACCATTTTCTTCATGAATAAATCCTCCTTGTAAGTAATGCTAGATTTTACTAGCTAAATTGATCATACAAGGGAGAAGACTGTTTTATAAAAAAACATCCTGAAACGAAAAAAACAATCCCTAAACAACATTTTGTTTAAGGATTGTTCATTATGGAGAAGTTTTTTTATCACGGAGTTCACAATAAGTTTTTCTATATAGCCCGAGTTGGTCATATTTTTTTTGTTAAAAGTATTTTACATTAGGAAAGAAATCTTTTGAAAAGGAAAGGATGGTCAGGAATTGAACTTGAAAGCACCAGATGAATCGAAAAACAAACAGAACACGACCGGTCAAAAGAAAATCAAAGCTTCCTTGTATCAAACGATGTGGCGATGGCATTTCTATGTCGGTTTAATCTGCACCCCTGTTTTGTTCATTTTAGCTTTTAGCGGAGCCGTCTATGTGTTCAAACCCCAAATCGACAACATCCTGTATCAAGATCTGTACGATGTCCATAGCGACAACAGGCAAGTTATGCAACCGTTATTACCTTCGGATATAGTTGCGAAAGTTAGCGAAGCTTACCCTGGATCTTCTATTTCAGGTGCAACCTTTTATGACGAGAACAACAGGTCTGTCGAAGTTCATATGCGTCTGGACGGAAAGGATACTTCCGTTTTTGTAAATCCCGCTAACGGTGAACTGTTAGGAACACTCAACAATAAAACGCGATTTACCGAATTTTTCAAAAATCTGCACGGCCAATTAGTTGCGGGAGGAATGCCGGGCAAACTAATCGTCGAATTGTCCTCCCTTTGGGGAATCATTCTTCTGCTTACCGGTCTGTTCGTATGGTGGCCCAAAAACAAAAAACAAATTTGGGGAACGTACTTGCCCAGGTTTAAAAAAGGAAAAAGGATATTTTGGAGGGATATGCACAGTGTAACTTCCTTTTGGCTGACTTTTTTTATATTTATTGCTATCGTTACGGGTTTGCCGTGGGCGCCGGTTTCAGGCAAACAAATTGATCAGCTCGCTGGAGAATCGACACCTCCATTTGCAACCTCGTATGGAAAGAAGCCTGAATCCGTTGTTCCCTCCGGTTACAGCACGGACGCATGGTCTGCAAGCGAGGTTTTAAAAAGCGGCGGCCAGTCGGCCTCTTCCTTTGTTTCGATGGAATATGTACAGCAGGTGGCTCAGCAAGAAAAGATTAGCTCTCCTTACACGATCTACTTGCCCAAAGACAGCCGTGGTGTTTATACAATCGGTACGCCAACCGTTCTTACTCACCCGACAGATCACGCCACTCTCAATATCGATCAATACTCGGGGAAAATCTTGAGTGATGTTCGTTTTTCCGATTTCGGAGTTAGAGGGCAATTAGTAGAGGCGGCAGTGGCTTTACATGAAGGCCGGTTGTTCGGGATGGCTAATCGAATAATAGGCGCACTGGTCTGTATCGGTTTGATGGTTCTTATCGTTAGTGCATGTATGCTGTGGAAAACAAGAAAGCACAAAGACTCTATCGGGGCTTTGCCTCCCGCTAAGGATAAAATTGTAGTCCGCTCTATTCTGGCAATTATGATCGTGCTTGGGGTGATCATGCCTCTTGTCGGCATTTCTATTCTGATCGTGTTCTTGCTGGACCGTTTTGTAATCATGAAAATTAGGCCTTTGAAAAAATGGCTCAGTTAACCGTTTTGTTGACGCAGCGGTTTATGAACGCAAAGGCTACTGCAAAGCTTTGCAAGAATCCCGGCGGCGCCGGCTCATGAATACCAAAGACAATGCAATTACCGTGAGGATAATCCCAAGCACTCGAAATCCCTCGAAGCTGACATTACCTCCCATGACTGTGCCAATCAACAGAGAAGAGAGAATGGTTCCCAGGTATCTGGATGTGTTAAATAATCCGGATGCTACACCGATTATTTCTTTCGGTGAACTTTGGAACAAGGCCGCTTGCATACCGACATTGTTCAACCCGTTACTAATGCCGAATGCAGCCAAAGCCAAACACACGCTGATAACCGGTGAAGTTGGATTCAATGTCACGAGCCACACCGACCCGAATGTCATTAAGATCGCGGACAGGAACAATGCCGGTCTGGGCCCTGATTTATCAATCCATCGACCTGCCAATGGAGAAGCAGCAAGCGAACACACGCCTAAACTTAACATAAGAATTCCTGTATGGAATTCGCTTACATGACGCACCGTTTGCAAGTAGGACGGAAGCCCGAAAAAAAGCGAGTAATAAAGTACGTTAACGAGAATGAACTCGACATTGACCCAAGTCATCGCAGGATATTGGGCGAATGTGCGCAAAGGAATAAAGGGTGACGTCGTTTTTAGCTCGTGTCGTACGAAAGCCAAAAGCAGAATGAGGCCTGTCAGCCCGACAATGCCATATCCTAATGAGATAGGCCCGGATGATTTGGCCGAGAGTAGTCCAACGAGCAGGGCAACCAGTCCCGCTGTGAACAGCAGGATCCCTGACGCATCAATCAAATTCAACCATTTACGAAAGGACATGTCCCGTGTAACGGATGCTGGCGGTTCGTCCCTAGGAATCGTCCTCCAAGCCAATAGAAAGCCGGCGACCGTAAACGGAATATTGACGAAGAAGATAGCGGGCCAAGCCCACAAATGAATCAAGATTCCGCCAATAAAGGGGCCAATGGCTGCCGCTCCCGATAGGAATATGGACAAAACAGACAGCGCAGTCGCTTGATTCTCTGTAATAGACATGCGAATGATGGCCATTCCAACCCCAACCATCATGCTTGTTCCGATAGATTGTACAATGCGGAACCCGATAAGCCACCCGAAGTTTGGTGATAATGGAGCTACCATGGATGCAAAGAAGGCTACAATAAGCCCGATAAGAAATATCTTCCTGCGACCGAATAGATCGCTGGCCTTTCCCATGACAGGCTGAGCGACAGCACTTGCAATGTAGAAAGAAAAAATGATCCAGGAAACACGTGTAAAGTCAAGTTGGAACACATTTTGCAGATTTGGAATAGCAACAGAAACCATCGAAGAATTTAACGGGTTGAGTAGGATCCCCAGTCCAACGGAAATCATCAACCACCAGCTGCGGGCATTCATTTGTGGAGTCCCCCTAAAGTGTTTTAATGATAGCCTACTTGAAATAATGTATTTACTCCAACGCATTTCATGTTATGATTTCATAGACTTGAAGGAATGTATGGGGGTAGGAGATGGAACTTCTTCAATTGCACTATTTTCTTGCGGTAGCTCGATTGGAACATATGACCGAAGCTGCACGAAGTCTGCACGTTACTCAATCGTCGCTGAGCAAAACGATTCAACGTCTGGAAGAGGATCTGGGGGTCCCTTTATTCGATCGAACAGGTAGAAAACTGCGATTGAATGAATTCGGAAGCAGATTCCTTCGTCGAGCGGAAAGGGCTTTGTTTGAATTGAAACAGGGGAAGCAGGAGATGAGGGATCTATCCGGCCTGGAACATAGCACACTCGAATTGGCGGTGACCACCGCAAGCACGCTGCCTCATATTCTTCGAGAGTTTCGGAAAAAAATGCCCGATATCCAATTTCATGTCCAAATGCTTGCCACGCAGGAAATGGTAACGCTTCTTCATAGGGGAGAGGTCGATTTCTGTTTGTCTTCACCTCGGGTAGAAGGGGAAGATATTGAATGTCAAATCGTGTGCATAGACCCGATTCTTGTAGCTATTCCGAAGGGGCATCGGCTGGCCGACCGAAGCAGCGTATCCTTGACAGAACTAAAGGATGAATGGTTTGTCGGTGTAAAGCGAGGCTATGGTACTCGCGATTTAGTGGATTCAGTATGCAGCTCGGTTGGATTTGCACCTAAATATGTGTATGAGGGAGATGAACCTGCTAGGTTAAGCGCTCTGGTGGAAGCTGAAATTGGCATAGCCTTCATACCAAGCACGGCACGGAATTCGCGGGAAAATATCCACTATCTCCAAGTAGAGGACCACGAGCTAGTAAGGGAGATCGCTTTAATATGGCACAAGAGCCGTTACATTTCGCGGGCTGCTTTGGAATTCCGTAAGGTCGTTGTAGAATATTTCGGAACGAACTCGAAATAGATAAGTTAAAAACGGTGCTGAAGAAGTGAAAAATGATTCGGGGAGCAGGGAACGAAGAAGGGCACTCTTCTGTAGAGTGCCCTTCGCTTCTTAGAGTACCTATCTAATAATGATTCAAAGCTTTAACCGGCAGAGAATAATAGGCGTTTCCTTTTTGTTTGCCATAACTATGCACCGCGACGCCGCCAAAACCGGCATGTCCGTCGTAATGAGCTTTTATTGCGGCGAGTGCACGATCCAGATCATCCAAGCCTTCTTCATAAAAGGTCGCGCTGTCCGCACCGGCTGTTACAGGGTCAATCGTTTCAAGCCCTACACAAACTTTTTTGCCGGCCACTGCCGCATAGTCGATTTCGTTCTGGGCATCCCGGACGGCTTGCCATTGACCGTCGGAATATCGGTCCGTATAGTCCATAAGCCCGACCCAATCCAGCCGATCGATCAGATGCTGGTAAAATCCTTTATTGCTGCCGTTATACGTGACCACGTATTCAGCGCCGTCATACCATCTGGGGATGTCCTGGGCGTATGTCATTCCGGTTCCGTTCATAAGTAAATTGGCTTTATCCAGATAAGCAAGCGCTTGCTGCATCATATCGGTTTTGTTGCTTGCCCATTGTTCTTTATTCAGGTAAATTTCAATATCTTGATGGACACCGTCGAATTTTTCGTTAGATGCCGCACTGCCGTTGAAGTTAATGACAGCGGTAATTCTTTTCAATCCTTCCGAATGGTTTTCTGTCATGCCCCATTCTTTAGCTCCGCTTACTGCTTCCACCCTCAACCCTCTGGCATGTGCTTGAGAGATAAATTGCTTAAGCTGCGAGTTATAAGTGGTCAAATGGGTATCGTTTATGGCAAGAAGAAGAACATTGACCCCTTTGTCTTGAGCGAATTGGAACAGGGTCGAACGTTCCGCTGAATCTTGCAGCACGGAAGTTGTCTCCTGCCAAATCCACATCGCCTTGACGTCCTTATTTATGGCTTGGACACCATTTCTGGCTTTAAGGCTCAGATCATCTAAGTATGCGTTTGCACCGCTGTCGGCATTTTTATAAATGTATACTTGGAGCTTGGCGGTTCCGGGTACAGTCGTAAAAGCGGTCGATTTAAATTCGTAGAGCGTTTGATTAAATTTCAAAGTGAACTTGGCCAGTACATTGTTGTTTGCATCTAAACAATCCACTCCGATAATGGCTGAATCCGTAACGGCGCTTACGCTGCCGTGTCCGGACAAGACATAGGCTGCCCCCGCCGGTATTCCGGAAATGATTTGCCCCGCACCCCCTTCGCCAGAAGAGATGCGTGCGGCTTTTGCTCCTGCAAATGCCGGAGAAGAGACGCTGGCGGTATTCCCCCAGTTTGTCCAATTTGCCAAATTTTCTTCAAATCCTGGATTAGCAATCAGATTATCACCCGGATTCAAAGCGGCTGCGCTCACACCCGTCCGTTCTGTCGTTCCGTTATTGAACTCAGGATTCAGCAGTAAATGGTTACTTGCCGCTTGTCCTTTTGACGGCATTCCCGAAAGACTTATAAGGATGGAAAATGCCAAAATAAGCGACAAAACTGCGTGCATAAACTTTTTCATCAGCATGACTCCTTTTTATCATAGATTGGTTTAAATACTCATTTATGGTATCATGCCTCGATTTAATAGTACATATAAGAACGTTAATAGACTGTTAATAGACATTAAATGTTATTTAGTTCAAAGCGGCTGAGGTGATGAAATTGCCGCCCGATGTTATAATGATAGCCATAAACTAATAGAAACGATGATGATGATGAAAATTGAACTAGACCAACAACAAATAGATATTCATGTTGAATACGGCACACGCAAAAAACTCTCGATCCACATCGACCCTTCAGGACTGGTCACCGTGAAGGCGCCGAATCATACAAGTGATGATGTGGTAATGAACGCCATAAGGCAGCATGGGAATAAAATTCTGAAGCAATTGCAAGCGATTGAGGCAGCTCGCACGCCTATGAAGTTCAGGGAATACGAAGAGGAAGGCAAGTTCCTTCATCTTGGTCGATACTACCCGCTTCATGAGTTAATCGAGACGAATGGGCGGACGGAAGAAGAGCTGCAGCACGATCTGAAGAAGTTCTATTTTACGAGCTGTAAGAAGGTGATCGGGGAGCGCATAAAAATCTATCAGAAGCAGCTGAAAGTCACGCCCAAATCCTTCACCATCGAGGAATCCCGAACGAAGTGGGGGAGCTGTAACTCGGCTAAGCATCTTACCTTCAATTACCGTCTGGCAATGGCGCCCGTTGACGTTATTGATTACGTGGTCATACACGAGCTTTGTCATCTCTTGCATATGAATCATGATCGATCCTTCTGGCGGCGCGTCGGAAGCGTGATGAAGGATTACAAAGCGAAGGAAGCGTTCCTCGCTAGGTACGGACACGCCATGACATTGTAATGAAAAGATACATGCTTTCGGATAGTGCATAGTTATAAAGCATTTCTTTGCCAAGAGAAACCGCCCGGAGTAGGATTGGAGCCGGTAGGTAGCGTTCTTCCGGACTTCTTTAACAGAAAAGAGGCGCTCCATGTTCTTGGTCCCGCACAAATAATGATTAAACCTGTCGACACGACAGGTTTTTTTTGTGTAGAAATATTTGCGGCAAAACAAATTGCAACGTCAGCTTTGATATCGCAGAGCTATATTTAGTGAAAAGCCTGAGCCTGCTGTAAACGAGGTGTAGAGCGGTTAGCCAGAGACCAGAATGAACCTAAAGAATGAGTTCTATGTGTCCTTTTTTATCAAAAGCAACTTACATTTGCATGAAAAAATTTTTTTTGATAAAATAACTGACGAACGTTCGTTAATTATCGAGGTGATACTATTGAAAAGTAAAGAAATTAAAGATATTGCTTTAAAATTTTTCACCATTCATGGGTATGAGGGAGCATCTCTATCTCAAATTGCCGAGAATGTCGGGATGAAAAAACAGTCTCTCTATGCTCATTTCAAAGGGAAAGATGATCTGTTTCTACAAGTTTTACAAGATGCCAAAGAGACGGAAATTTCTTCGAAACTAAACTATTTGAGTAAAGTGGATACCCAAAACCCCAAAGCGGATTTATTAGGATATCTGCAATTGGTTATTGATTTGTTTCAACAGAGCGAGCAGTTAAAGTTTTGGCTGCGTATGTCTTTTTTTCCACCTCTCCATCTTGCAACAGCGATTAATGAAGAAGTATTCGATACGGAACAAAAGATTCAAACCGTATTGGAAAACAAATTTCAAGCTTGGATCGATGCCAAAGCCATCACGGAGGATACAGCCTCCATCCCAACTCTTGCCTTCTTAGGTATAGTTGATTCGATCATGCTCGAACTTGCATATGGAAATAATGAAAAACGTTTAAACGAGAAACTAAATGCCTCATGGACCGTATTTTGGAGAGGTATTTCACAGCTATGATGGTACAGAGGGAGGTATTGCTTCATGAAGAAACCATTGAAAGAACAAAAAACAGTCTTACTCATTCTATTAAGTAATATATTCATTGTTTTTCTAGGAATCGGACTTATCATCCCTGTTACGCCATCCTTTATGAATATGATGCATTTATCAGGCCAAACGATGGGTTATCTTATAGCGGCATTTTCGTTCGCACAATTACTCATGTCTCCCCTGGCAGGACGATGGATTGACTGTTATGGCAGAAAAAAAATGATCATAATCGGCTTATTTCTCTTCAGTGTATCCGAGGTGATCTTCGGTTTAGGTACCCATGTATCCGTTCTTTATTTATCCAGAATTCTAGGAGGCATTAGTGGTGCATTTATTATGCCGGCTGTAACTGCCTTTGTTGCAGATATTACCTCAGTAGAGGAAAGGCCAAAAGCGATGGGTTATATTTCTGCCGCCATTAGTATCGGTTTTATTATTGGCCCGGGTATCGGAGGTTTTATTGCTGAGCTGGGTGTGCGTGCCCCATTCTACTTTGCTGCCGGCTTCGCATTAATCACCTGTATTTCATCCCTGTTTATTTTAAAAGAGCCGCTAACCAAACAACAGCTTTTAGAAATCACTCAGCTTAAAAAAGATACAAACTTTGTAATTGATCTCAAACGTTCCCTTCATCCACTATACATGATTGCTTTTATTATTGTGTTTGTGCTGGCCTTTGGTTTATCGGCCTATGAAACTGTATTTAGTCTGTATTCCGATCACAAATTCGGTTTCACTCCAGGAAATATTGCTACCATTATTACCATAAGCTCAATCTTCGGGGTTGTAGTGCAGGTCTTTATGTTTGGTAAAATGGTAGATAAACTCGGTGAAAAGAAACTCATCCAGATATGCTTAATTTCTGGCTTAGTATTAGCGGTAGCATCTACCATGGTCTCTAGCTATTTAGCCATTCTGCTGATAACTTGCTTCATCTTTCTCGCATTTGACTTGCTGCGACCGGCATTAACGACCTATTTATCAAAAACTGCCGAAAAAGAACAAGGATTTATCGCCGGAATGAACTCAACATACACAAGCCTGGGCAATATCTTCGGGCCCGCGTTAGGCGGTATCTTATTTGATGTAAACATCAACTATCCGTACCTCTTTGCTGCTGTCATTATGTTTATTGGTCTTGTCATTACGATGATGTGGAAAGAAAAACATTCAGCTCGCAGCTTGGTAAAATAAGATAAAAACTTCGGTTTCCGTGACAACGGTGAAATTTGTGAAAACGAGTCAATCACCGTATTGCGACTCTGATTTTCTGCTGATCTTGTAGGCTATTTAGTCTATCTTTTGAAAGGATGCCGACACATCGGCTTCTTTTAGATGCAAATGAAGTCGCGGTAATCGCGGCTTTTTGTGTTTTAACGATACAGGATATCGGATTGATTCCAACAAGGACTCCTATAAAATTCCGTGACCATAAATTTTCAACAATACTTTAAAGATACCTTGATTATATTGTGGAAGAGAAGTAGTTAATGAGATTAAAAATTTATATACTAAAATACACGACGGCCAGATAATCAGCGGAACCATTCCCCGTAGTGGTCATGAGTACGGAAACCATCCCTAAACAACATGTTGTCTAAGGATTAAGTAACCTACCCGGTTGACTACCTGCGTTCACACGCATATAATTAGGTTACCTATTTAATTGATTACCTAACATTTAAACCTCCTATTTATGATGAAAACGAAAGGAGTTCGTCCATTATGCGCATGCGTGGAGTGACTTATGACACGGGATTTCTAAGTGAGGGAACCAGCACACACCCCGATTTCGATGCGGCGAGAGTGAACAGGGAGATGGAAATTATACGGCATGATCTGCACTGCACGGCCGTACGTGTAACGGGCGGCGAGCCCGTTCGCCTGGAAATCGCATCACAAGCGGCGGCGGCAGCAGGCCTTGAGGTATGGTTCTCGCCGTTCACAAACGATCTGGACCAAGATGAGTTGCTTGACTTGCTCGCAGACTGTGCAGAACGCGCCGAACGCCTCCGGCTTACGGGGGCGAAGGTGGTCATGGTAACGGGGGCCGAACTCATGCTCTTTACCCGCGGTTTCCTTCCCGGAGAGACTTTGTCGGAGCGCCTCGCGGCATTGTCCGAACAGGCGGTTAGCCGGGCCGCGTTCGCAAAATTACCGGCTCTGCTCAACGGTTTTTTGACACGTGCCGTAGATGTCGTGCGAGCCCGATTCGGGGGTCCCGTTACGTACGCTGCCCTGCCCAGCGAACCTGTGAACTGGGAACCTTTCGACTTCAGCGCTGTCGACGCCTACAACTCTGCCGAGGTTGCTCATCTTTATGCGGATTCAATCAAGAAGCTGGCCGGCTCAAACAAACCTCTGGTGATCTCCGAGTTCGGATGCACAACCTTCAAGGGTGCGATCGATCTGGGGGCACGTGGAATGTTCATCGTAGAGTGGGACGGTGCGCAGGCAGTTGGGCTGAAAGGCAGCTACGAGCGTGACGAGTCCGAACAAAGCCAGTATTTCAACGACAGCGTCGACATTTTCGAAGAAGCCGGAGTCGACACGGCCTTCTGGTGCACCTTTGCCTGCCACAACTTGCCGTACGATGAAGATCCCGATCGTGATTTTGATCGAGCCTCATACGGGGTTGTACGGGTGCTGCCAGAAAGCTGCGGCATGACTTACCCCGACATGCCTTGGGAGCCCAAGGAAGTCTTTCACACTATAGCAGCGCGATATAAAGCCGCAATGAAATCATAGAACAACGTGTCTTTGCATCTCACATGTTATTCATATTAGGGGAGTGAATGGATTGGCGGATGAGCGGAAGCAAACCGCAGAGCAGTTAATGGAATCGTATTTCCAAGCGCAGGTCGGCGGAAATATGATGCAGAATCGCGCGGTACACAATCAAAAGCCGGGCGAAATAATGGTTCTCTATTTCATTAGTATGAATGTCGAAGATGAAAGCCCCGGAATGAAAGTTTCGGAAATCAGCGGAAAACTGAATGTCACTTCGCCAACGGTAACCCAGCATATCAACAGTCTGGAAGGACAGGGACTTGTCGAGCGTCACGCCGATCCCGCCGATCGGCGGGTTGTCAGAATCCGGCTTTCGGATAAAGGCAAAAAGTATATCCAACACATTAATGAAGCCCGCCTCAATATGTTCGTCGGTCTCGTTGAGCATCTAGGGGAGGAGAAAAGCCTGCTCTTTGCCGAGCTGCTGAGAAATGCTTCGGATTATATGCTTAAACAGCAGGAATTTTATATCCGAAGTTTGCTTGCGGATGACAATGACGCAAAATGAGTAAGCAGGAAAAGCCCGGTCATTTGACCGGGTTTTTCTGATGCTTCCGCTGTACAGTGGGCCCTGCACGCATTTACTTCTGCAATTGCACGGACTCCCCGCGCCGCCGGCTCATGAACACTAGAGATAACGAAATTGAAGAACGGGAAGGCAAAAGCGGTTCGAATGTCAACGACCTCAAGAATAGAATGAACAATGGGTCGTAAAAATGATTAAAACCTGTCGATTCGACAGGTTTTTTTGCGCAGTAATATTCCGTGCATATTCTGCTCACAGCCGGAAGAAAGGCTTAGGAGATCTGCTTGTAAACGGGGCACGCTCCAATTCTTCGGAAATGATGCGGATCCCTTCTTCAATATCCTGCTCATCCGTCCGAATAATGCTAAGGCGCAGCAAGTTAGATTTGGGGAAAGAAGGAAGGAAATGCCTGTCGGCCGACAGTATATCCACGCCGCGATTCTCCAAACGGTTGACCACATCTTCCGGATGAATGGAGTCTGGAAGTTGAATGGAAGCGAAAAGCCCTCCGCATGATGGAATGGTAGCTAAGCATTCTTTGGGCAATACTCGCTGTGAAACTTCCTTTAGATGTTTAATGCGATGATTGTACAAGGATTTCATCTGCTTTGCATGATGAGCATACATTCCGGACTTCATATAAATCTCAAGTACACCTTGAGAAAGAACCGAGGTGCTCAGATCCGCCGAATGTTTATGCCACTGGAGGATAGGAATAAACGAATCGGGTACTGCGGCAGCGGCAATCCTTAATCCGGGCAGCATCACTTTGGAAAAACTTCTTAGATAAATGACATGACTGGCCCCATTATAAGCGTGAATCGGATCTGCTTTGCTGTTTGTTTCCAAATCCGCAAGATAATCATCCTCCACAATGTAAACGTCATTGGCTTTGGCGAGTTCAGCCAGCCGCTGTTTGTCCTCCGCTGTATAAGAAGTGCCTAACGGATTATGGAATCGAGGGATCGTATAAAAAAACTTGATATGGTTGCTTTGAAAATGGCGTTCCAAAGCTGCCCAATCAATCCCGTCAGGAGTTCTTTCGATCCCGATTACGGTTTGTCTTTGTGTCTTAAGTGCGGCAAGCATTCCCCAATACGTTGGCTGCTCGACCAGAATGTTCGTTTTTCCGTTTGGGAAAGGCATCCCGGACAGAAGATGAAGAGCTTGCTGAGCGCCTGAAAATATAAAAACCTGCTGTGCCGAAGGGAAAACCTGCTGCTGCTGAAAAAGCTTCACGATCTCCTGGCGAAGAGAAAGCAACCCCTGTGGATCGGGATAAGTGAATATCGACGCCTCAAATAATTCCATCGCTTTGTTCAAGCATTGACGAAAATCCGTTTGCGGAATCGACGCGGGGTCGGGAGCCGCTGACGCAAAATCGATTCGTTTTGTTTGCAGCAGGGGAAGGAGCGCTTCTTGCGCTACGACGAAATAACCGCTCTTCGGACGGGAATAAATAAGATATTGATTTTCGAGTTCCTGATAAACACTAATAATGGTGTTAAGACTACAGCCGAATCTCTGGCTCTGCATACGAATAGAGGGCAGCTTCTGACCCGGTTTAACGAGACCATTGACTATGTCCGCACGGATAATTTGCAGAATGGTTTCTTTTTTATTGGTCATAAAAATTCTCCCAACTTGAATGATTTGGTCCGATATCTGTACCCATACAGACAGATAAATATTCAATATACAGGTTATTTTGTGACTATTATAATACAACTATTCATACAGAAGTGTATTATACGATTATTTTATTACTTTGTCCGCTCAAAGTGTCGGGTGCATTTTTGTAGAGTAAATATTGGGGTGATTGTAATGAACCAAACGACAAGAGGCTGGATCCATGGTTTCGTAGGCGTGCTTATTTTCAGCGGCTCGCTGCCCGCAACACGGCTGGCTGTGACGGATCTTGATCCGTTATTCCTTACCGTAAGCCGCGCCGCAATTGCAGGGTTGTTGGCGGGAGTCCTTCTCCTCATCTTCCGGCAGCAACGGCCTGTCCGAAGCGATATCGTTCCGTTATTGTTAGTAGCACTCTGCGTGGTAGTAGGTTTTCCGCTGCTGACAGCCTTGGCGCTTCAGTACGTCACATCCGCGCATGCCATTATTTACATTGGACTTCTGCCGCTTTCGACGGCGATCTTCGGCGTGCTGCGGGGAGGTGAACGGCCTCAACCAACCTTTTGGATCTTATCGGCTCTAGGCAGCTCCCTTGTAGCTGGATTCGCTCTAACGCAAGGGGCTGCATCTTCGCCGGTCGGTGATACGTTAATGCTGGCTTCTATCATCGTATGCGGTTACGGTTATGCGGAAGGGGGACGGCTTTCACGGAGGCTTGGCGGCTGGCAGGTGATCTCCTGGGCGCTCGTTCTGTCGCTTCCCGTTATGTTACTGCTCTCGTTTTATTACATGCCGGTTTCATGGGCGGGTATAAGTACTTCCGCAATGTTAAGCCTTGCTTATGTGTCCCTGTTCAGTATGCTCATCGGTTTCGTATTCTGGTATCGTGGTCTTGCCCAGGGAGGCATAGCCGCAGTCGGGCAGTTGCAACTTCTCCAGCCTTTCTTCGGCCTGCTGCTTTCGGCTGTCGTTCTGCACGAGTCGATCGGCTGGCCGATCTTTGTCGTAAATATCGGTGTCGTACTATGCGTGGCGGTTGCACGGCGATTCTCATCAAAATAGTTTTCAACGTCAGCTTTTATTCGCAGAGATATTTAATTAATATGAAGTAAAACGCAGAGATGCAATAGGGGGGAGAGTATGGTTTCAATCATTCAGATGAAACTCGAAGATTCGTTTAAAATACGCGATATAGATCGTTCCGAAACGATAGAGCTTATCTATACATGTAAGAATGAAGATCTGGAGGAAGTAAAAACAGGTCATGAATGCCCTAACTGGAAAGAAGACGATTATAACGCTGTCATTTCAAGGTATGAGTATGAGCTAAAAAACGGCGGTACAGCTTTCGGAGCATACGATGGCGATACATTAGTCGGGTTCGGTGTCCTGGCTAATAAGTTTAGAGGCCAAGAGAATGACCGGCTTCAGATAGACCTCATGTATGTTACCCGGGATTACCGGAGACAAGGAATAGGCAGCCGGATAATGGATGAGTTAAGTAAAGCGGCCATTGAAAAAGGCGCGAAGTACTTATACATCTCCTCTACAGAAACAGAATCCGCTGTAAATTTTTACACAAGCTGCGGTTCGGCCGTTACGTCGGAAGTCGATGAGGAGCTATTTGAAAAAGAGCCCTGCGATATTCATATGATTAAACGACTTTAAGAGTTTTCTCCCTAACAAAACCTTGGTCTTTATGTTACTCTGAAAAAGAATTTGTATCGAAAGGGTGACCCTAAGCCAATGATCTACTAATCCTATCCCACAAAAGAAAATATCGTAGACATACGAATTTTCTTTTGTGGGATAGGATTAGTGCGGGCTTTTTTATAGGAACGATAAGACATTGCTTCTTTAAAGGAAGCCGTGTGACTTGTTGTTCGTATGTATGCCTCCTATCCGGAAAAGGATAAGGAGGTTTTTTGTATGGAAAATAATACAGGAACACCCGTGAATGGATGATCTTATAATTTTTTTCGAAAAATCAGGAGGCTCAGCATGTTTAAACTATCTAAAAAAAGAATGGTACTGGCTGTACTAATGATCAATATTTTCATAGTTATGGTGGGGGTTGGCTTAATCACTCCCATCCTGCCGGAACTGATCACTCAATTTGGAGCAAGCGGGCAGTCGATGGGATTATTGGTAGCAGCCTATGGAATTACCCAGTTCTTGTTATCTCCAATAACCGGACAACAGTCTGACCGATACGGGAGGAAAGTGTTCATCGTTGCAGGCGCCGTTATCTTTGCTGCAGCTAAATTTATATTCGCTGTTGGAGATGCGCTGTGGATGTTGTATACATCCAGGTTACTGGAGGGAGTGTCGGCAGCTATGATTGTTCCGCCAATGATGGCATATGTAGCGGACATTACAACAACCGAGGAGCGTGCTAAAGGAAATAGTCTATTAGCCGCAGCCATGTCATTCGGATTTGTTATCGGACCGGGGCTGGGAGGAATTCTCGCAGGGTATGGAACGAGAGTGCCGCTCTATGTAGCGACAGGTGCGGCTCTGGTCGGAGTCATTTTTTCGATGATTTGTTTACCCGAAAGTTTGTCGAGAGAACAAATGAAAGCGGCGCGGGCAGCGGTTACCCGGAAGGAATCGTTGCTTAAACAATATGCGAGATCCGTGAAATCAAAGTACGCCGTCCTCTTTATCCTTGTCCTGGTGATGACTTTTGGACTCGCTAATTATGAATCGGTTCTTGGGTTATATGTAACGCAGCGTTTTCAATTTACCCCCCAAAGTATTGCCGTCATTCTGACGACAGGTGCTGTCATTGGAGTTGCCATGCAAGCGTTAATTGTGGCGAAAGTGATTAAGAAGTTTGGTGAAAATAAGGTCATAAAAGGCTCTCTTCTTGTTACCGCTATTGCCTATGCCGGGCTTGTTTTGGTCAAGGACTTCTGGAGTATCTTCCTTATAACTTCCGGTATTTTCTTTGCAACCGCCATGCTCCGTCCAGCTCTCAATACACGATTATCGAAGATGGCAGGGAACGAACAAGGATATGTGGCCGGAATGAATAATGCCTATATGAGTTTAGGCAATATCATAGGGCCCATTCAGGCCGGATTCTTATTTGATATGAATATGTTCGCTCCCTTCATAGCGGGCTGTTGTATTCTGTTTATTGCTTTTTTGATGACCATAAAATTCAAGTGAAAATGTTCTGCCTTAAAGTCATTCAGAATCCGTTGCTTCAGACCGAACTCACCTTTACTTCAAAAGGTGGTTTTTTCTATATTCCGAAAACCTCCAAAAGCGATTTGTGTGAGTGTGGCATTATTGTTCGCTGGCGGAGGTAATGCGGGAAGCGGAACGGACAATGGCGTCCAAGTCAAAATATTCGATCAGGTAGAACCAGCACGAATCTCCCCCCATGATTTTATATTTTTTCATAAGGTAAGTGGAAGTGGCCAGGGAATAGGGTGCGAATGCTTCCATGCTGCTTCTGTGTTCGATTCCTGTCTCCGTTATTTCCCTTCGTGTCGGATATTCAGCCAGCAGTTTGCCGAGCGGAAATTGCCGGTTATCGAGCTGCCTGGCCAAATCTGCCGGGAGTGTCGGCAGGTTCGCATACACAATATTGAAAGATAACACACGGCCGGGCAATGTTAGGCTCGATAGGCGTCTGATGAACTGTCCGTTGGCCGGAAAAGCTTGCCGGACGTCTTCCGGAACGGATTCCGAAACTGCCCGTTCATGTTCATACACATGAATATTCACTTGATTACGGACGATAATCTCGATCGTTCGCGTTGTCGTTCCGTCCGTTTGCAGCAGAAGATCGGATATGAGGAGCTGATCCTGTTCGTTGTCCGCGTAAATTGTCATAATGCCTCCTTTAATCTCTGTTTCCTACTCTTGATTATATATAAAATGGTTATTTTTTCAATTAATTAGTAGTAAAATATAATTATTAGAAATAATTTCGAAAACATAATTTTTATTTTTCACAAATTTATTGACCCCTGTATGGTTATAAAAGTCGAGCAGATTCGTTCCGTTTTACCTAAGCTCCGGTATATGTACCGGCCCCGCGATGAATATTCCGGAAGGTCCTGCGCCAGAAACACGGGACTCCGGGAAGCTGCCGGAGAATATGTTTGTTTTCTGGATGCGGGGATGCTGGTGCCCAGGGGCATTTCTACGGTGCATTCATTGAAAAAATGAATACGCTGCAGCTCCCCAAGCTTGCGGCCTATTCAGCCGAAGAGCTTGATAAGGTCTCTGCCTGCACAGCATTATCCTCCCATACGCTGCTGATCGGCGCCGATGATCCTGAACTGGTGAGATACCTGGATGTCTCGCGTATCTATGTGCATAACCGGCCTACGCTTGAACTTTTCCGCGCAGAGTTTCCTTCCCGAGTAGTCGAATACTCGCTGGGCTTACGCACTTTCCTGCCGGCAAATACGTTTGAGCTTTGTATCGTGACGGATGTGATCCGAGTGCTTCATCCCGAGTTGCGGGCCAAGCTGCTGAGAGAACTAACCAGAATATCCAGGGAGGTCATTCTTCTTTTGTCAGCAGGAACATGTGCACCGGAAACGGCTCTGTTGACCCCGAATAAGACGGATCAGTCCGCAAAAAAGGAAGCTGCTCACGAGCACACTCAAACTCTAGATTGCGGGCTTTTCATCTTGGAAAAAATATCAGCCCGTGCTATTGTAACTGAAACGAGCAATTGGAGTGGAAACTGAATACTCTCTAAACGAAAAAACTATGAAAGGATTGGATTGTATGACTCCACAAATCATGCGTATACTCAAAAAGCTGTATCGTTCCGACAATTACGACTATGATCGCGGTCGGTCGGTTTCCATTTATTCGGAAAGCACATTGTCAGAAAAAGAACGAGAAATGTTGGAGCAATATGGATGGAGTGCCAACGATATCGTATCTTTTGCTAATCATGATGACATTTTGCAAAAGCTGCTTTCATTGAAAGGAAACCCTGCTCTCAGCCAAAAAAGATGCATAGAAACCTTCATTGCCGGGGTTGGCGGAAGCTATCCTCGAGGGCGTTCCGTTTTATCGGCCTGGCACAAATTAAATACGCTGACTAGGCATAATTACGATGAGCAAGGACACTTTGCGTGCTGCTGGGTTTGTCAGGGAAAAGACGAGCCGAGTTTTGAAAATGACGCTTACTTTCAATACTGTCTCTATATCGGACATGCCTATACATCTCAGCCCCATTACGCATACCTCAATCTGAACCATCTTTTGAACGCGCCTGCTGTACAACCGACCGAGCAAGATGTTCAAACTTTTTCTAAACTAATTGATTTGCTTCGGATTGCCTCCGATGACGAAACGCCTGGCCAATTTGAAAAGCGTTTAATAGCTGCCAAGATTTTAAGCGGTGACAAATACACTAAGCGAGGAATTTTAGATACCCTGGCCATTGTAGGTGTAATTCCGAATCCGTTTTTAACATTGACCCCATACACTTGGACGGATTTTGGAGATATCGCTGCCTGTGAGGACCGATTGAATAATACGAAAGGACGCTCGGATCTGGAGGTGCCTTGGGCAGGATGGCGAGGTTCGTTAAAGCCGAACGAAGAGATCATAACGGAGCTGTTTGGAGATTATTTATAGAATGGACTGTTAGAGGATACACGAGTCCAGCCGTGATCATGGATCCTATCAAGTATGGAAGGCCCTTACCAGTTCTTTGGCAGACTGCTTGCCCGCCGAGAGAAGGCTGCCGCTCAGTTCAGGATCATTCACTGTCCGTGCAAGAACAAGAGAGCCCACCATGGTACTGAACAGTGCGCTGCCTTTGGACGCGTCAATTTCGGCGAGATTGGAGATAAAAGCAATCATCCGCTCCACTTCATGGGTGAATACTTGCCGGACGTCTTCTGAAGAACGGGAGATTTCGGCAGAAAGGGCAGGAATAATGCAGCCCATCTCCGTTTTGTCGCGGTGATACGTACTTAAATAATAATCAATGACCGTATTGATTTTTGGGGTCTGCTTCTCCTGATCGGCGGCTTTCTGCAATAGCGCGATGGTATCGGTTATGGCATATCGGCAGGTTTCGGCAACCAGTTGTTCTTTGTTGTCAAAGTGTGCATAAAACCCTCCATGAGTCAATCCGGCCCCCTTCATAATGAACGGAACGCTTACGTCTTGAATACCCTTGGTGCGAAAAGCCTGGGCAGCACTTTCAACGATCTTATTCCGCACTTTTGTCTTATGGCCTTTGGGATACGGCATTGTAATCACCCCATTGCTTCATCATTCTGTTTTCAAAATATTATAAGCGTCATAATAAAACCTGTCAATTTAGGGGGGCCCGTAATTGTCAGTTCAAGAAAGGCTAATCGCGGCTGTTGACGGCTTTAAAATATGATGATTATAATATATTATGGTCATCATAATATAAAACGACTTCAACTTGGAGGTATCGGGATATGAGTAAGCTTGAATCCGTAGAAACGTTGGTTATTGGATCAGGTCCGGGAGGTTATGTGGCGGCGCTGCGATCTTCACAGCTTGGTATGAAGACGGCGATTGTCGAACGCGGCCAGCTTGGCGGAGTCTGCACGAACGTGGGTTGCATTCCATCCAAAGCATTAATTGCAGAATCGCATCGCTATGATTTGTTTCGATCGTTCAATCAGGCAGATGCGGCTGCGTCATTTAAGAATGCGCAGGATTTCAAGCAAGGGATTGTGACTAAGCAGGCAGGCGGAGTCCGTTATTTATTAAATACTGCGGGTGTGAGCATTCTGGAAGGAGAGGCTAGATTGGTCGATGAACATACAGCTGTTATCGAACAATCCGGACAGGAGCAAACCGTTTCTTTTAAGTACGTCATACTGGCAACAGGATCTCGTCCGATTGAGCTTCAAGCATTCCCTGTTGGAGGACGTGTTTTGTCTTCTACAGAAGCTCTGGCGCTCCCTGAGGTTCCGGCCAGCCTGGTCGTTATAGGCGGTGGATATATCGGTGTCGAACTGGGGCAAATGTATGCCAAATTTGGAACGAAGGTAACGATTCTGGAGGGAGGAGAACAAGTGCTGCCTGGATTCGAGGCGGACCTTGTGGCCCCTGTTGTTCGGCGGTTGAAAGCCGATGGTATTAACATGATTACCGGGGCGACAGCTGAACACGTCGTACAGAATGCGGATTCAATTGCACTGCATTATTCAAAAAATCAGGAGCAGCATCATGTTACAGCGGACTATGTATTAGTCACTATCGGCAGAAAACCAAATACGGACGGCAAGTTGGGACTGGAACGCATAGGCCTGCCGGTGACGAGCAGGGGATTGATCGCGACGGACGAACAGTGCAGAACGGCTATCCCGCATATTTTCGCAATTGGAGATATTACGGCTGGTCCGGCCCTCGCTCACAAGGCGTCCTATGAAGCCAAGGTGGCGGCAGAAGCCATTGCAGGCCTTACGTCCGAGATTGATTATAGAGCCATGCCGCTCGTCGTCTTTTCTGATCCGGAGCTGTCCAGCGTCGGCATAAGCGAAACGGAAGCAAAGGCCAACGCCGTCCCGGTTGTGATTGGCAAAGCTTCTTTCGGGATTAACGGAAGAGCATTGGCATTGAGGGAACCCGAAGGATTTGTCAAGATTGTCGCGGACCCGGCCTCTGGAATCGTGATGGGCGCACAAATCGTAGGAGTGGAGGCATCAACACTCGTGTCGGAGCTTGCGCTTGCTATCGAGATGGGGGCTACCGTGGAGGACTTGGCTATGACGATTCACCCCCATCCTACATTGGGAGAAGTGATTATGGAGGCTGCCGAAAACGCGGTCAAAAAAATGAGGATGAAAAGTTAAAAGAGCAGCAGATTTAACCCTATATGGAGAAGGGTAAGATCTTCGCCACAATCCTGAAATATGTACGGAGTAAAATTGTGAGCGGAGCATGCCGGCTGAACGCGGACCAAGGCATTGCCGAGCAGGGCAACTACATGTGACTGCTCGCTGCGGAGGGGGCTTACGGCCGGTTGCGCCGGGTGCAGTTCAGGCATGACGATTTAGGGGACGCCGACATCCATGGATTCGAATGAGACGAGATGAACCGTGAGATTTTATAG
Organism: Paenibacillus sp. JNUCC 35; assembly: GCF_058269095.1. Classification (NCBI taxonomy): domain Bacteria; kingdom Bacillati; phylum Bacillota; class Bacilli; order Caryophanales; family Paenibacillaceae; genus Paenibacillus; species Paenibacillus sp. JNUCC 35. Next base: position 2,967,679 of record NZ_CM177771.1, read on the forward strand.
TACTTGACATTCACCGGGGGAGTAAGGTATTGTTGAAAATAATTATTGCCTAAGGGAGAGATTTTGATGTCGGTGAACGTTCTTAACTAATCAAATTCCATAATGAGGGTTCTGGAGATTCATGCGTGAATTTTGCTGTTAAGCAAGGTTTATTTAGCCATGGATTTACAGTCAACTCGGAATTAGTTAAGAACAACGGATATCATACAATGCCATAGGTATATGCCTATCATTGCGCCTGTCATCCGTGCTGAGTTCAGCACGGATTTTCTGTTTTATCAGGCGCTCTTATTTAGGCATAACATTAAAAGGCAGAGAATGACGCACGTTCATTCTCTGTCTTTTTTTATTTTCGTACAAGGAGAGATCACCCATGAATGAAAAAGCATTGCAGCGTTTGGAATACGGCAAAATCAAAGAAGCTCTGGCGGAATATGCCGTATCGTATCTCGGAAAGCGGCAGATTATCGAGCTGCTTCCTTTAACGGCGATGTCCGTCGTGCGGGCGAAGTTGGACGAGACGGCGGAAGCGAAGTCCCTGCTTCAGCACGGCGCCAGCGTCCCGATTCCTTCATTGGAAGGCATGGAGAATATTTTGAGCCTGCTGGGAACGGGCTACGTGTTAGGTGAAAAGGACTTCATGCACATTCACCAATTTCTGACCAGCTGCGCGCAGCTCATGAGGTATATGGCCGCGAAAAGCGGGGCAGCGCCTCGGGTTAGCTCTTATGCGGCTTCCATGTATACGATGGATGTGCTGAAATCGGAGATCGAACGGTGTATCCGTCACGGGCAAGTGGCCGACTCCGCGAGTAAGGAGCTCATGAAAGTCCGCAAGCGGCTGGCCGTATTCGAGGAACGTCTGAAGAGTAAACTGGACTCCTTGATGAGCCGCCACCGCTCCATTCTGCAGGAGCATGTCCTCAGCACGCGCAACGGACGCTATGTGCTGCCGGTCAAGAAAGAGCACCGCAAGCTGGTGAAGGGGACGGCGCTCGACGAGTCGGCAAGCGGCCAAACGGTGTATATCGAACCGGCCGAGGTCATGACGATTCAGTTCGAGCTGTCGGGACTGAAAGCGGAGGAAGCCCGGGAGGAGCTGAAAGTACTCAGCGATTTGACCGCGCTGGCGGAGAGCTGCGATCAACAGTTTCTGACGAACGTCGAGACGGTAGGCACCTATGATTTCATATTTGCCAAGGCCAAATATGCTCTGAGCATCGGAGGCTCCAATGTGGAGCTGAACGATCAAGGGATCATCGACCTGCGCGAAGCGAAGCATCCGCTGCTGAACCGGCCGATGGTTCCCTTGAACTTCGTCATTGGACGGAGATTTAAGTCGCTCATTATTACGGGACCGAATACCGGAGGCAAGACCCTTTCGCTGAAAACGATCGGCCTGCTGACTGTCATGGCGCAGTCGGGTTTATTGATTCCGGTACGGGAAGGAAGCCTGCTTTCCGTATTCAACCATCTCGCCGTTGATATCGGGGACGGCCAAAGCATCGAGCATGCGCTCAGCACTTTCTCCGCGCATATTCGGAATGTCAATGAAATGCTGCAGTTTGCCGATCGTTCGACGCTCATTCTGATCGATGAGATGGCTTCCGGAACCGATCCGGGGGAAGGGGTCGGCTTGTCGGTGGCCATTCTGGAAGAGCTGCACCGAAGAGAAGCGACCGTCGTGGCGACGACTCATTTTACGGAAATCAAAAACTTCGCCGACGTGACGCCGGGGTTCGAAAATGCCCGTATGGAGTTTGATACGGACACGCTGCGGCCGCTGTACCGGCTGAGGATTGGAGAAGCGGGGCAGAGCTACGCATTCCTGATCGCGTTGAAGCTGGGCCTGCCCGCCGGCCTTATTGAGCGGTCCCGCGAAATTACCGTGCGCGGCTTGCCGCAAAGCTCGCCGCAAGGGACACAGGTCGCGGGATCTGAGCCGGAGCCGGGCGAAACTTCCGCGGCGGATGCGGACGATCCGCAGGAAGAAATGACCATGATGGATGTGACTCTGCCTCCATCGGAGAAGGAGCCGGAAGACGGCGCCGGTAAGACGGTTCCGGAAGTCCCTGAATGCTTCCGGGTCGGCGATTGCGTGTATATCGCTTATTTGGGCCGTACCGGTATTGTGTTTGAAACCGAGGATGCCCGGGGCAACGTCGGGGTGATGATCCAGAAGCAGAAGGTCAAAATCAACCGGAAGCGGCTGAAGATGCACATCGAGAGCAAGGAGCTGTACCCGGACAATTACGATCTGGACATTGTGTTCGAGACGAAAGAAAACCGTAAAAAACGCAAGATGATGAGCCGAAAGCACGCACCGGGCGTTACCATCGAGACCCAATTGGAGGAGTGATCGGATGAAAAATTATTTGGATGCCGCCGCGGGCGAAAGGTTTTTTGTTTCAAGCAGCATTCGATGAGGAGGACCTGACGATCACGATCAATTCGATATCGAGCGTAAACCGTATCGTCTCGTTGATCGAGCAGAGCGCAAGCTTGCCGCGTGAAGCTTCTTCCGGACTGAAAGAATGAAACATCGAAGAGCCGACCTCCCTTACGGATGGTCGGCTCTTTTGCGTGACTCCACATATACGCTTATCATGAGCCCGTCTTATACGAATACCGTTACCGGAACAAGCAAAGCATGGATCGCAGATTCATACGGCAGTTGTCATTTGAAGCAAGATGCGAAACCTGAACTACAGGTAAGAACATCGTATACTTGTACAGAGGCGAGACAAATCGAGTACACGCCTCTCCATTGTCATACAACGTTTTTTGCGAAACAAGGTATTCGACAATTAATTTGCCGCCGTTGATAATAGGAATACTCATCTCTCATACAAAAAGGTTAACAGTTCATCTTGGTGCTCAACAGTAAGCTAAAAAGCACCTCTACGCCAGTTGCAGTATCTCTCGGTATAGAGGTGTTCGGCTAATTGCCGATAGGACACTCAAAGTCTCGTATAGCTGGGTTAGCCGGTGTGTGCGACGGCGCGGATTTCAATCAGTTGGTGAGGGAACGCCAGACCCGATACGCCGACGAGGGTTGCGGCCGGCCGATGGTGGCCCACATACTCCTTATACAAAACGATGAACGGTTCGAAATGTTCTTGAGGGTTTGTCAGAAAGACTTCCATCTCGGCGATGTTCGACCTTGTGACACCAAATCCCGCCAGCACGCGGTCGAGGTTCTCCAGCGTCTGCCTGGTCTGTGCCTCGAAATCGCCTTCGCCCACGAACTCACCCTGCATATCGTGGGAAAATTGTCCCGAAATGCAGATAGTGCCGTTGATGCTGTAGCCTTGGGAGACACTGAAAGCTTCTTCCCACGCAACACCGTGATTGTAGGTTTTAGCAGTAGTCATTTTTTTTCTCTCCTTTACTTCAAAGTAAGGTTAGTATAAACTGAGCACAAATAATTAAGTAGTACGCACTATTTTGATAGGTACTACCCGAAAGGATAGTGTAAATATGAGTATGGCTGAATATAAAGGAAAAGTTAAACATATTCAAGATACACCTTTTGGTTATACAATGTCCGTCATTTCCGGCAAATGGAAAATGGTTATTCTTTATCTTTTAGCAGAAAACCAGCCGGTACGCTTTAATGATCTGAAAAGACAAATAGGAGCAATTACTTATAAAACATTGAGTTCACAATTAAAAGAATTGGAAGCGGACGGCCTGGTTAAACGGAAAGAGTATCCCCAAGTTCCCCCTAAAGTCGAGTACAGTCTCACAAATAAAGCGGAAACCCTATTACCCATTTTGGAAGATTTATGTGAGTGGGGAGTAAAAAACCAACATAGTTGAATCCAGTTGTACTTGTTAAGTTCCGCGCAGTGCGCGGTTTTTTTATGCAGGCAAGTTCTTACAAACTTTAAAGGTGGGATCGGCGGCTATACCGCTTGACGAGACACCAAATGGTGTCATATAATAAAAGTGTCACCAAATGGTGTCCAATAAGAGAATCAATGAACGACTTAGGAGAGGGTGTTGTGAGCGAGGACCATCAGTTGCGAGATGTGTTTGACGCGATTGCAGATCCAACTAGGCGCCGGCTAATTCATCTGTTAGCAGAAGCAGAGGAGATACCTCTTCATGAATTAACGGCACAGTTTCAAATGGGCCGTACAGCGGTATCCAAACATTTGACCATCCTTAAAGAAGCCGGACTGGTACTTGACCGTAAAGTCGGCAGAGAAACGCGATTTAGGCTAAACGCCTCTCCACTCAGAGAAATTCAAGATTGGGTGGCTTTCTACAGCAAGTTCTGGAGTACGAATTTATTGCGCTTGAACCGACTATTAGAGGAGGAAGAAGAATGAGTTTAACCTTGTCCCTGGATTTTCAGTACAAGACATCGATTGAGAAGCTTTGGTTCGCCTTAACCGATTCAAGCAAGCTTGCCAAATGGGTGGCCGACATCCACACCGGTCAAGCGATGGAGAATGATTTTAAGCCCGTCGTAGGACACCGTTTTCAGTTCCGCGCGCAGCCGACCGAATGGTGGAACGGAATTATTGAAGGCGAAGTGCTTGTCGTGGACGTACCCAACCGGTTGTCCTATACTTGGGCCAGCGGGGAGAAACATACGGTCACCTGGACGCTGAAGGATTTAGGAGACGGGAAGGTTAACCTTCATCTCGAACAAACTGGCATCTCAAATGATCAAGCACTTAATGGAGCCAAGTATGGTTGGACCAAATGGTGCGGCAATCTTGAAAAGTTGTTGGAACAATAACCGCATTCGGTGCTGACTATCTCTTTCCTGAAGGCTAAGACCAAAGGGAACGATAGTTGAACCATGCTTGACCCGAATCAACCTAAACCGGCTGCATATCGTATGCAGCCGGTTTACTATCTTTTCCGGACAATCTGCCAAGTTCTTGTCGCTTAGTGATATGTTTACACTAGGTACGTATGGATAAAGCTAGTATGTGATCGACCCATCTGCTAAACCCCGTTCTTATGGGAGGAAGTGGATAACGCGAAAAGGATGCTTTACATAGTCCGGATTTCAGTACTCATCAAGAGCATGAGGGGCAGCCATTTCTAAACATGAGAACCGAGAAGAGCTATCGCAGTACCTCTCAGGTTGATACTTTCTATGCACGGCGGATGGTACAATGAGAATTCAAGTGGAAATTAACTATCGGAAGGATGTCAATCATGAGCGAATCTAATCAGGAATATATCGTCATCTCGGCTGCCAGGGAAAACAATCTAAAGAACGTATCCTTACGTATTCCCAAGCGGAAGATCACGATATTCACCGGGGTATCCGGATCCGGCAAGTCATCGATCGTCTTCGATACGATTGCCGCAGAATCCACGCGCTTGCTGAATGAGAACTTCAGCATGTTCGTGCGTACTTTCCTGCCCCGCTATCCGCAGCCGGATGCGGACGCGATCGAGAACCTGAGCATGGCTGTTATCGTCGATCAGAAGCGGCTGGGCGGCGGCTCCCATTCCACGATGGGCACGATTACCGATATCTCTCCCATTCTCCGTCTTCTATTCTCACGAGCGGGTCAGCCCTATGTCGGACAAGCCAACATGTTCTCTTTTAACGATCCGCAAGGCATGTGTCCCGAATGTAACGGGATCGGTCGCAGCCTGAGCGTCAACATGAGCAAGGCGCTGGACAAGTCAAAATCGCTCCATGAAGGGGCAATTCTGCTGCCGGGCTATTCGGTGGACAGTATGGATTTGACGATAATCGTACAGTCGGGGCCCTTCGATCCCGACAAGAAGCTGAGCGATTATTCGGAGGAGGAACTGGAACAACTGCTTTACGGCAAGGCGAGGAAAGTGGCGACGCTGTTCGGAGGGAAGACAATTAACATTACGGTGGAAGGCGTCATTGAGAAGTTCACCAACAAATACATCAAGCAGGATGTGAAGACGAAGTCCGAGCGCACACAAAAAACGGTTGCGCCGTACATCACCGAGGGTCCCTGTTCCAGCTGCCACGGCGCGAGACTCAGTCAGGCCGCGCTCGGCTGCAAAGTCAATGGACTCAACATTGCGGAGATGTCCTCCATGGAGGTCGGCCAGCTCATTCGCGTCATTCGGGAGATTGACGATTCTGTCGCCGCCCCGATCGTTAAGTCGCTGACAGAGCGGCTGCAGCATCTGGTGGACATCGGGCTTGACTATTTGACGCTGGACCGCGAGACGGCTACATTGTCCGGCGGCGAGTCGCAGCGGGTCAAGATGGTGAAGCACCTAAGCGGCAGTCTGGTGGATGTCACGTACATCTTTGATGAACCTAGCATTGGCTTGCATCCCCGTGATGTACACCGGTTAAATGAATTGCTTCAGAAGCTGCGCGACAAGGGCAATACCGTGATCGTCGTCGAGCATGATCCCGATGTGATCAAGGTGGCGGATCATATCGTGGATGTCGGTCCTTACGCCGGCAGCCGCGGCGGTACCATCGTGTATGAAGGAACCTTTCAAGGCCTGCTCGAGGCAGATACATTGACCGGCACCCATATGAAGCGGCAGCTCCGGATGAAGCATGATTGCAGGCAGCCATCCGGCAAGCTGTCCATCAAGGATGCCTCGCTGCACAACCTGCGGAACGTCAGTGTAGATATCCCGACCGGAGTGCTGACCGTCGTTACGGGTGTGGCCGGCTCGGGCAAGAGCACGCTGATTAACGAAGTATTCCTCAGCCGGCATCCGGATGCGATCGTCATCGACCAGTCGGCGGTAGGCGTGTCAACACGTTCGAATCCCGCAACCTACACGGGCATTATGGATGATGTGCGCAAGGCGTTTGCAGCCGCGAACAAGGTGAGTCAAAGCTTGTTCAGCTTCAATTCCAAGGGAGCTTGCGAGAACTGCCAAGGGCTGGGTGTAGTGTATACTGACCTTGCATTCCTTGACAGTGTGAAGCTGCCATGCGATGTATGCGGAGGTAGACGATTCAAGGAAGAAGTGCTCGCGTACAAGCTGAACGGAAAGTCAATTGCGGAAGTGCTGGAGATGACGGTGGAGCAGGCATTGGATTTTTTCCAGCTAAAAGAGGTTGTGCGCAAGCTCCAGGCGATGAGTGATGTGGGGCTGAACTATATTACACTCGGCCAACCGCTCAGCACGCTCTCGGGCGGGGAATGCCAGCGAATCAAGCTGGCAAGCGAGCTGCATAAGAAAGGCAGCATCTACGTGATGGACGAGCCGACGACCGGGCTGCATATGTCAGATATCGGTCACCTTCTGGAGATTATGAACCGCCTCGTGGATGCCGGCAATACGGTGATCGTCATCGAGCACAACCTCGATGTAATCAGCCAAGCGGATTGGATCATCGATATAGGACCGGACGGAGGCAGCAAGGGCGGGCAGGTGGTGTTCGAGGGCACACCTCCGCAGATCATCCATGCGGAGCAGTCGATCACGGGAAGGTACTTGATGTAATCATCAAGAAACAAGTTCATTCATTACGTTAACGGGAAACTACAGTTTTAAAAACAAAGAGCAGTTTGCTGCGGCAACTGCTCTTTAGCATTTACTGATGTGCGCGATATTGATTCATTCGAAACGATGGTCGGAAGGCGAGTACCTTAGGAAAGGTAGATCAGGTGATTAAACGCGCTTGGTGTTGATGTGTGATAAAAATGTGTTGACACAAAAGTAATTAGGAGCCATACTATATATATGAACAACAATCATAAAATAATAAATGACATTGACGCTATTCCCTCGCTTGCACAATCCAAGCGTCAGATTGATCGCTATAACCTAGACATAGACGCACAAGCTATACTCGTCGCGTCTAGGCTAATGGCGGCGGGAGCCAAGCTTGGACATGCCTCGGAGATTCATTTCTCCAGATTCGGTTTATCAACAGGCCGATATCGTTTATTGGCAGATCTTGAAGATAACGAAGGAGAAGAGTTGCCTTCGCAATTAGCGGAGCATCTAGGCGTTACACGTGCTACAGTGACAGGTCTTATCGACACTCTTGAACGAGATGGGCTAGTATCTCGGCGATCAAGCCCAGACGATGGCCGTCAGAGATCGGTCATTCTGACGGAAGAAGGAGCGAAGAAGCTTCGTGAAATGGCTCCTGAGCATTTCGCTCGGCTGGAAGCAATGGTGGGCTTACTCAGTATCGATGAGCGCAGCGTATTTCTCGACTTGCTGGGCCGAGTTACACAAGGCATCTCAGCACTTACGGGCGAACTAGGCTCGAAACCATAGGGAAATATCAGGTATGAGTAGAATGGGCTAGTGAAGCTAGCCTATTTTTACTCTTATATAGTTAGGACGCTAATTATATTTCGCTGAAAGCAATCGTTGAACTTTTTCAAAGAAGAAGGGAGCAAGTAAATGAACAAGATGAAATACCCGAATCCGGCAGATGATGTTTACGGCATCAAGGCTTCTGGTTCCAAGAAAAAGACTTTTGTACTATGGCGTGAAGTTGTAATGGCCTATGCTGCTCCTGCCATCATGGCAGGTATCGGGGGATTGGTTACTGCCGATAGGAGTCTTCAAATAGGGGCATTGACCACAATCGGCGGTGCATCGGCCTTGATGGCCTTGATGATTGGCCTTTTGTTGCGCAGCCGAGTGGGCCATAAACGATGGGTCATCGGTGCACCTCACTTGGTTGTGGTAGGGGTGTTCGCACTGACCGGGTCCACGTTTGGCCTATACGCCGCATGGATGACATCTGGTTTACTGGAAATTATGATTCCGAGCAATCGCTTGGCTTGGGTCGGTCGTGTCTGGATCGATTTCCCGTTGTCTGGATTCATAGCAAGCACGATAGTGACATGGCGGTGGCGTCTTGCCGTCACAACTAATTTTTCATCCAAAAGGAGAAGAAAAAAATGATAGTTATTATGGGAGCAACAGGTACGATAGGCAGTGCGCTTTTGGAACGTTTGGTTGATCTTGGCGTACCCGTCAGGGCGCTGAGCAGAGAGCCAGAGAAGTTGCGTGATCAGATCGGAGAAAAAGGCCGATCGACTATCGAGATCGCAACGGCGGATGCTTCCGACCCCGAATCGCTGCGCCGCGCGTTTACAGGTGCTAGCCAGCTCTTCCTTGCCATGGCCAACAGTCCAAGACAAATCGAATTGGAAACTTCAATCATTCAGATTGCCGCCGAATCTGGAATCGAACACATCGTAAAAATATCCAGCCCTGCCTTTGAGCAGAGCTCTCCAGTGGCAGTGGCGGGCTGGCATCAAGAAATCGAGAACACGCTGAGGGAGTCGGGTCTCACCCACACCGTGTTGCGCCCTTATGCATTCATGCAAAACTTAGTGCGCCTTGCACCAACGATCACAACCCAAAATGTTTTCTTCGGCTCCATGGGCGATTCACCGTGTAACTTCATTGACTGTCGCGATATCGCGGATGTTGCCGCAGAAGTTCTGACCAACCGCGAGGTATCAGGCCAAATATATACGCTTACTGGTTCGGAGATTTTCAGTTATCCCCAGATCGCGAGTCAACTATCCGCCCTGCTTAATCGGCCGATCAGCTACATCAACTTGGAACCCCAAGTACTACTCCGCAATCTTATCGAGCACGGGCATATGCCTCCTTGGCTTGCGAACCACGTTGTGGAAATTCAAATCATGTCTACGGTGGTGCCGGAAAGTCCAAATGACACTGTGAAGCGATTGCTCGGCAGAGAGCCGCGCACGTTAGACGCCTTTCTGCATGAATATGTAGAAAATTTCCGATAGAGGCGGAGTCCGCCTATTTTGAAATTTGTGTCGTTGGCAGCATTTTGTTCCGATCTCAAATAAGTCATTGAGCTAACGGGACACGATAGTGAAACATAAAGGGTTCCACATATTAGTCATGCATAATATGTAAAACCCCTTATGTTATTTGATTTCCTTAAGGTAGATCCACAGCCTTCATCCGGTATACTGCCGGACGAAGGCTGTTTTTTGTTAGCAATACTCTGCAAGCTTTCCAGCCTACTTAATGAGTTTTCTTCGGGATACAAGGATCGCGGCAATCAAGATAATAAGCGCCGTGATCATACCGGATTCTCCGACCCAAATTTCAGTATGATTTCCGGTAGTTGCGCGCGCGAATGGTCCTTGAACAACGGCATTCCACGCGGCATGGAGGATAACCGCAGGCCAGACGCTGCCTGTGGAAAACCGCAAATAGGCGATGATATAGCCGAACGGAACGATGCATAAGTAGAGGCCGGCTACCGTGAGAATCATGGACGGCCCTTCCACATATAAACCGGCAATGACAATCGGAACATGCCAGGTTGCCCAGATCAAACCGCTAACGACGACGGGACGCGGAACTTTGGCATCGACCAGCCTTGTCAGCATGTATCCCCTCCAGCCGACTTCTTCTCCCATAACCGGGATCAGGTTGATCAAGCTTCCCAGAATTCCGGTCACGACAACGATCAGAATGAAATTCAGCGGGGTTGGCAGATGCTGCAGTCCGAGCATATGGAAGATCGGTTCTAACGAACCGCCCACAGGAAGTTGAAAGATAGCCAGTCCGCTGAACCAGGCGATGGAGTAGGTGATGAAACAGATGGCCATAGGTATCAGTACGGCCAATCCGATGCCTTTCCATATTTTCGCGCTGCCGAGATTGAACGATACGTCTTTAAACCCTTCACGTAAGAGAAGCCGGGCTAGAATGGAAGAGAGCGCGGGCGTAAACATGTACACGACAATGAGCGGGATGCTCTTCGTCAAGATTACGGCTATATTCATGACAACAGAAAAAACGAGCAGGATGCTGAAAAAGAGCCGAAGTCCTTTTCTGGCACGATGGACTTGCTCCTCGGTAGAGGGCGTTGCCGCATTAGATATCATAGTAACCCTTTCCTTCCTAATTCATTAGTTTGACTAACTGATCGAATTATTTACCTACAGGCGTCTGACGGATTTCCCATCTGGATCACATCCTTTTCGGGAATTAATTAGTTGCGTTTTGATGGGCTCATTATCACCGAGGGATTGTCATTATCGCCAGTGATAGAAAGTCATTTCTCCCTGCGTGATGTTTTGTCAAACCGTTTTATGACGGTTCGTCACTAGGAAAAATGATCGTAAATGAGTAACAATCGGATCAAAGCGATGGACGCACTTTCACTTGCGGATTATCTTGCTTAACTAATTGAATGAGGTGGAGACGATGAAAAAGAAAATGATGTACGGCGGAATGGTAGCGATGGTCAGTGCCGCGCTGCTGGTTGGAGGATGCGCAAAAGAAAGGGAGACTAAAACGGTGGTAGTTACCGAATCAGCTGAGCCTGTCCAAAACGATGTGATCTCATCCATTAAATCGCAGGCGAAGCCTTTGAAGACGGTTGACCCGTCACAACCACTCGATGATTTGCAGCCGCTAAAGAGCATGATCGGGGATGCCCGTTATGTGGGATTGGGAGAGAATACTCACGGAAGCTCCGAAATATTTACGATGAAGTTTCGGCTTGTGAAGTATTTGGTCACCGAGCTCGGTTTTACGAATTTCGGGATGGAAGAAGATTGGGGGAGCGGTTTAAAGCTGAATGAATATATCCAAACGGGAAACGGGAATCCGAGAGAATTTTTGAATCTGCTGTATCCGACGGATGAAATTGTAGCCATGTTAGAGTGGATGAAAGATTATAATGCCGATCCCTCGAACAAGAGGAAAATTCAATTTATCGGACTTGACTTAAAATCGCTGGATCAAGGCGTCTATCAACAAGTGACAGATTATGTTAAGCGGCATTATCCCGATATGCTGGCTGAAGTGGAGCTTAATTACAAAGAGCTTCGGTTATCAACCGGAGGCTTGCAGGAATATATGAAGCTGTCTCCCGAGGTAAGAGAGCGGTTTAAGGGTAACGCGGAGAAAGTCGTCCGATTGCTTGAAGAGAAGACCAAACAGGCAGACAAAAAAGCGGAAACAACCGAGCTTATCTGGGCGAAAGGAACCGCGATGGCTATACGGAATTTCACGGCCATGTTGATTCCTGATGATTATCCAAGCATGCTGAAGCTGCACGAGCAATATATGGCCGATCATGCGATGTGGGCCGAGGAGGCGTTAAACGGAAAAACGATGATATGGGGACATAACACCCACATGGCCAAAGGAATTATCGATAAAGAATTATATCCGGATGCTTCCGGTAATTTTTTGAAACAGCGTCTTGGCGACCAGTATATCGTCATGGGAAGCACCACTTCGGAGGGCGATTACACCTTATTCAGTGAATACAACCCTGACGGCAACAGTAAGCTCTCAACAGCAAAAATTCCACAGGATGTGAACAGCTCCAATTACATGCTTGGAAAAGTTTCTCCGGAAATGTTTCTGCTTGACGCCCGCCATCTTGAAGGACCGGCCAAGCAATGGATGGATGAAAAACGTCCTCTGCTGGCCCTCGGGGGACAACTCCTCCCGAACAAGCCGGTATACTTCGACGCGTCTTTACAGGAACAATTTGATATTCTTTTTCACATCCGGAAAACAAGCCCGTCCCATATCAAGTAGCCGCCGGAGAGTTGCACAACGACATACAGATTCTGAGGCGCACGTGCACCTCTTCAAAATACTTATCCGACGTGGATGAGTATTTTTTACGTTAATTATGGATTGCAACAATTCTGTATTTATGGACATTTATCTCCATTCCAATCGCTGATAAACTTACCTCACAATACTTTAATACAATAGGAGTGATAACAATGGATGGAGTACGTTACAAGATTAGAGAAGTGTTGGACAAGAGTAAGATTGATACATTTCTGCAGCAAGCTCGAATCGGACAACTTGGTATGGTCGATGGTCATCTGCCGTACGTCGTTCCGCTGAATTTCGTTTGGACAAATGGGAAGCTTTATTTCCACGGAGCCACCGGTGGGAGAAGAAATCAGGTGATGGGTGCTAATCCGGAGGTCTGTTTTACGGTTTGTGAAGAATATGGAACTATTACTGATCCGGTGCCGGCCAAAACGGACACTGCATATATGAGTGTAATGATTTTTGGCAAGGCACAGCCTATCGTCGATCTGGATGAAGCTACACACATGCTGCAAGAAATGATGGATAAGTATGTGCCTGGTTACTATAATCGGCCGTTACCTAGGCAGCACGTAGATAAATACCGGTCAGCGGTATTTGGCGGTCCTGTTCAGGTGTACAGAATTGATCCGCACCATATCACCGCGAAAGAAAATGCAGTCGAAGAAGAAAAAATGTTCAAACCTGGAAAAACCGTGTAAGATGTTTTTTTAAAAATGAATGCTGCCGTTGCTTTTGCGGCAGCATTTGCATTATTACCTCGGTTGTGGAAGAGGAGAGAAGAAAGAGGGGAAGAGAAATGAGCCATCTAGTTGAAGAGAATCTCAAAACCGTAAGGCAGCAGATGGAATTGGCCTGTCAAGTCTCGGGGCGCAAGATCGAAGACGTGAAATTGTTGTTGGCGACCAAAACCGTACCGCTTGAAAAATTGCAAATGGCCATACAAGCGGGTGAAACTCTGTTTGGGGAAAACAAAGCGCAGGAACTGCGGGGCAAATTTCCGCTTATGCAGCAGTATACTCAGGTGGAATGGCATTTTATCGGACATTTGCAGACGAATAAAGTGAAGGATGTTGTCAAATATGTTACGCTCATTCATTCTGTGGACCGTTTGAAATTGGGGCAGGCCCTGCACCATCAGCTCGTCAAAGAGAACAAGACCATGGATATTCTGGTACAAATCAACACGTCTTACGAAGAAAGCAAATTCGGTGCTTCGCCGGAATCGGCATTGGAATTGGTGGAGCAATTGTCCCAGTTTGAAACGTTAAACGTGAAAGGTTTAATGACAATTGGAAAACTGAATGCTACAAACGACGAGACCCGGCACTGCTTCCGATTATTAAAATCTATTCAAACACAAATTAGGGAGAAAAAGTTCCCACGTGTACAAATGGATATCCTCTCGATGGGCATGTCCGGTGATTTCAAGGTGGCCATCGAAGAAGGAGCTACGATCATCCGCGTAGGGACAAGCGTATTCGGCCAACGTTACCTGCCGGACAGTTATTACTGGAACGAAAATGCGCGTCAGGACGATTAGGAGAGAGGCAGGAGAAAGGATATGAACACAACGTCATCTTCGCTGCGCGGTCGCGATTTGATATCGCCGACCATAGCCGCTTTAATATCTGTCATTGTCAACTACGGGGGCACCTTTATTCTCGTGTTTCAGGCAGCAAAAGTCGCGGGTTTAAGTCCCGAAATGACCGCTTCATGGATTTGGTCGATCTCCATTGGAGTGGGTGTAACCGGGATATGGCTAAGTTTTCGATACCGGGAACCGATTATTACGGCTTGGTCAACACCAGGCGTGGCTTTTCTCGTTTCGGCATTAGCGGTAACCCCTTATCCGGAAGCAATTGGCGCTTATATTATCTCTGCAGTAGGATTTATTGTTTTAGGATTATCGGGCATGTTTGAACGTTTCGTCCGGCTTATTCCTCCAGGCATCGCTTCCGGGTTGCTAGCAGGCATTTTACTGCAGTTTGGCATTTCAGCCTTTGGAGGAGCGAAAGTTGACCCATTGCTTGTCATTGTACTGTTTGCCGCTTTTGTCGTGCTAAGACGGTTTACATCCCGCTATGCGATTGTTGGCATACTGGCAATCGGATTGATTTATTTGATTTGTATGGGGAAAGCGGATTTCAGTACGATCCAATTGGCGATTGCATCACCGGTATTTGTCGTTCCGGAGTTTTCGTTACATGCTTTATTGGGCGTTGCAATACCGCTGTTTATTATTACCTTGACGGGACAATACATGCCTGGAATGCTCGTATTGCGGAATGACGGGTTCAAGACGAGCGCGAATCCGATTTTGACCATAACGGGTTTGGGTTCGCTTCTTGCAGCGCCATTCGGCTCGCATGCTTTTAATGTAGCAGCCATTACAGCAGCAATTTGCACAGGAAAAGACGCGCATGAGGATTCGACAAAACGTTATATTGCAGGCATTGCCTGTGGCATGTTCTACATTGTTGTCGGCATTTTTGGCGTGACGTTGGCTGCTCTGTTTTTAATTCTTCCTGCTACCTTTATCGCAACGTTAGCGGGATTGGCATTGCTTGGCACAATTGGCGGCAGTCTTGCCAATGCTTTAACAGATCCCAAGGGACGTGAGACAGCTCTGATTACGTTTTTAGCAACAGCCGCGAATGTGACCTTGCTTGGCGTCGGCGGCGCATTTTGGGGACTTATCGCGGGTTTGGCAGCGCATTTATTGATTCATGGGAAATTTCATAAAAAGCAATACAGGGCGAGAGGAATACAACAAGTCGAACAAAAACAATAGAAGCTATTCCTGTAATAACGATGGGCAAGTAAGCTTCATGGGAGGCGGTAAGTCAAAATTCGCAAGTACAGGGGCCCTCTGTCAGTTGCCCCCTATCGTCGTATGACCGAGTTATCCGGGAAAACTGCCTTACGATTTGCAGACCGATACGGACGTGAGCGACTTTGCTATCGGCCGTTTGGCCGAAAAAAACAAACAGGTCTACGATGGCATTGTTTTGCACACTCGGTTATTTTTCCATGACGATCTCTCGATCACTAGTTTGGAAGGGACGCCAGAAACTCTTTAATCTGGATCAGGGCGAACTTGTTGACATTAACCTGCTGCGAGGCTACGGTGAAGTATTATATGATGGATCATGTAGGAAGCCCTCAAGAAAGGACGTACATATGAATATCACTAAAGTGACGGCTTCATCAGCTCCTCCGACCGCGCCCACCGACGTTTCGGTTCGCTGGCGCACGGTAATACCCGGCAATATGGGGCATCGGCTTTGGCTCGATACAGAGAAAAACCGTGTGCTGGTCAGCGACGGCTGGGGCGTAGCGTTTTCTGCGTTACGGTTGCGAGCTCTTGATCTGAACGATGGGCGCGAATTGGCCTCCGCAAGGCTTGGCAACGTTGTTCGAGCACTCGCTCTAGATGCAGACGGCAGTTGGCTGGCTGCGACTGACACTAAGCTTTTTCGACTCGACCGATCAGATTTGCGATTGATTACGAAATGGACGTCACGCATCCCGAAATACAGCGATAATTTGGTAGCAGGAGCGGGCTTTGTTCATGCTGTCAATAACGCATCGGCTGGACTGTACGCCATTAATCTCGCAACCGGCGCCGTTAAGCGTCGGCTGCTTGACGAGGATGTTCAAATTCACGCCGACGACGATACAGGACTAATCGCCGTGTGTGGCAACGGCAGTTTGTGGCGCGCGGATTTTGGCCTCGCTGCCGCACTTCGCCGAAGCGCCCAACTGCCCGCCATTTGCGATTCGGCGGTAGATCGTCATGGTCGGCTATGGCTCTCTTTAGGCCAAGGAAGGCGACGAGAATCCAATCGCGTATCTTGGGCAGAACCGACCACCAAACTCGGTTTGTTCGATCTTTCGGCAGGCAATAATCTCGTTGAAATTGAGCTTGGACTACCGTTCTGGCAGATCGCCGTGTCTTCCAATGGTGAAAAGGTTTCCGTGTCAGGTGTTGTCTCACGGGAGATCGATGGCCAGATTTATCGGCGTAAAACGGATGTCACCTGTTATAGAACATCCAACTACGAATGTATGTCATGGGTCCGTGTTCCGGAGGGATTCGAGGTCCAAAGCGTCTGGCCCGAAAGAAATCTTGCTTTTGCGACTAAGATGTCAGAACAGGACTCGGATAGCGCTCAAGCAGAACTGATATGTTTCAGTTTGTGATTCTTGCTGCGGGTATTGCGAAAGCTAGAACTTCGGCACGATTGTCTCTGAGAGGATTGAGTCATGGCGTATAAACGGCGGCAATCGGCGGGCCGTGAACGATGAATCCGAACAATGTGCGGTTTCAGGGGAAACAACGAAGTGGCATGAGTTGACAGTAGGGGGGATTGTTCTCTTCATGTGGGAAACGGGGTAAAAGACCAAGCGGACATATTTCTGGCTCGCAGACGAAGATGTTTCGGGAGGGTAATTTTCCATGCATGTAAATTTGTATATTTATCAAAATCATAACAAAGATACACTTGCTCTATATAATGCTGCAATCAGTATTGAAAGGGCGCTTGCGTTGGAATTTAAGAACTTCAGTTACTACTATCTATTGCCTAAGGAAAAAGCTGACCATCCTGGAGATATTGGCGTGAAGTCCGTCAGAAGAAAAAAGTTTGAAGATGGAATCGCATCTGGAGAGATAAAGTCACTTAATATGTCGAATTCCACAGATTTGAGGGAACAAAATACATATGCGATATACGTAAATGATAAAGCTCACGGCGGCACAGCCAACATAAGTCTGCATTTTCCGTGTAAGTACATTTGCGAATTGCAAGCTATGTTTGAAAATATTGTCGGTCTGTCCCGTGCAGCATATGCGTTTCAAATAGAAACGGATTCAGCATTAAAGGGCATATCTTATGTTATTACGTCAACGTTATATAGAAATGAAAGAATAAATTTTTCATCATACCTCTTAAATAATGATAAAATATCCAAACCAAGAATGATGTATCCAGTGAATTATTTCACGGAGACTCAGTTGGGCTACTCACATGATGGTGTAACCTTTCGCGATTTTATAAACGCTTATTTTGGTGCTGACGCGCTTAACGCGTTGGGTAACGATATTTTTATACTGAAAATAGACTCCGAAAAGCTATCAGAGGTCAATAATGACTTTGGAGAAGCTGGTTTTCTAATTTCTTGGATAGAAACCAGAAAAAAGCGAAATTCTCCATGATAGAGCGTGGAGCCGGAGGTTCCACTATTTTAGCCCATTTCACCTGCCGTTTGAGGACAACATTTAGGAGGTAAGCGTATGAAAACACTTCGATTGGAACCACTGAGAGGCATAGATTTGAACGAAGCAGGTTATGTTGCGTTCGGACAAACGGTGCAGCAGGTGAAGCTGCTGTTGGGTGAACCGTCACGGGCATATGACAAACAGCTCTTATACGACGAACTGGAGCTTCGTATTGATTTGAATGATGAGGACCGCGTTGTATTTATGGAATGTATCTTCGGTCCGTTTTGCGAGAAGACAATTCCGCTTATCTACGAGGAACGACCATTTGAACTGTCTAGTGAGGCGTTGATCGCTTTGTTAACCGAGAAAAACAATGGCAAAATCGATGATACGGAAGCCGAGTATGGCTATTCGTTTATGGAAATTAGTGTTGGTATTTATCGTGAAGCAACACCGACGGATGTGCTGGAATCGATCGAGGAAGCCAAAGCCGAAGGAACGTATGAGGAAGATTGCGAATGGCTGGAGAACGATTTGCGGAAGGCGAACCATTTTTGGACGATTGGCATCGGTGAGAAAGGGTATTACACTGCTCTGTGACAGCAGCAAAAATCAGTCGCAAACCCGAATCGAAAATCGGGATTTTTGCAACTTGGAACTACAATATTGAATCGGGAGATCTCAGAATATGTTCGCTTGAGCGTGATGGGGGATCTCATTCGTTTCTCTGCTGAAGGCGAAACCTTGTACGTTATGAGCTAACAGACGAGTGGCGTGATTGGTAGTAAGCACTGATTTCTGTTCATTTCGTGGTAACGATGGATGAATATATTCTGAAACGAGGCTGTTGGAGGTGTAGAGATGTCGCAATTGCCGGCAATTAGAGCATTATTATATGTAGGGGTAATCGATCTTGAGGCGTCAGTTAATCTGAATTTCATACGAGAGCAAGCGAACCAACACATTCAAGAATTGTCTAAGTCTATCAATGTTGATGATCTGGGCGGGTGGCGATTGCTGATCACATTGGTACTCAACTATGGACATGACATAGGCATTGGAAAGCGCGTTGTTTCTTACCCGTCGGATAACGAGAAAGTATGGTCGCTAGGAATTCCAGTACCAGACCAAGAACAAGTCGTGTATGGGCTGAAAGAAAAACACTTCATACGCACTAATTATGTTCGGAGTGACGCATTGTTCGATTCGCTTGACGCGCGGTTCGCTGACTATACCAATCTCCAAAGCTGTTTGACTACCAATGTTTTACGCGCATTGGATGCTGCATTTCAGCGCGGAGTGACCGTCGCTGGAAAGCGCATAAAACTCAATTGGTAGTTACGGTCTGACGAATATTTATTTTCCAGGGAAGATTTGATCGAAATGGACAGGCTGACTCAGGTCACGACTGTTCCCAAACATACGTCATTCAAACGCCTTTTCTTTAGGTACACGAGGGCTGTTTATTGAGACAGCGAGGAAAGCGATATATGTATAATGGACAAGGAGCGATTCGAGAGCTACCTTATTCAGCATCTGCAACTGATGATGAATATAATAATGCTCCCCAAATTCCATCCCTGGAAATGAAGCGCTACATGCAAGCCGGAGACGTCCCCCCAAAGCTGTATGAAGCTTCCGAAAGTGCGCTCAACAGAGTATAGCAAAAAGTTTCGTTTTTCACCATATATGCGCCGCATTCGCTGGTTTTGCACATCGATATACCATCAGAACGGACTACGTGACTTGCCGGGAGGAACCCGCGTCATCCGATTTATGCCAAGCTTATACGTAAACAACGATGAAATAGATCAAGCGGTCGACATACTTGGTCATGTGCTTAGAGAACTGGATGGCATCACGAATTGATTGTAAGAAAGCACAAAATCTGGCGGGGATGCTTGTATTATAAAAGCATCCCCGTCAGACGTTTAATGCCTTCTTCAATAGCTGATTCATCTACTTTAGCAAAACCCAGTACCCATCCTTTACGATCGCTTTCCAAACAATACTTGCTTAGCGGATAAACACGGATTCCCTTTTCGATCGCCAAGTTCGTCACGGCTTCTTCGTCAAACGATGGTTCTGCTTCAAGAAGCATATGCAATCCCGTTTCTACGCCGCTTAGCGTGAAGTGTTCGTTCAGACCTGTCGTGATGATGGCCTTCGTCATGGCCTCGTGTCTGCCGATATACATTTCGAACTCGTCTCATATGGCGCATGAAATGACCATGTTCAATAAAATGAGTAAGCGTAATTTGCTCCATAATCGGAAGATGGCGATAGGTTAATTCATGGACCCGGGCAAGCTGACGAATGGCCTCTTTGGGACCAATGATGGCCGATATCCGAATACCGGGCGCAACCATTTTGGAAAAACTCATCATATATAACGTGTTCTGAGGTCGCTGACTGAACAAGGTTGGAAGCGGGTCACCGCGATATCGAAATTCGCTGTCGTAATCATCCTCAACAATCCAAAACCGCTGCTCGGCAGCCATGTGTAACAATTGTTGCCTGCGAGGCTCCGACATAATAACTCCAACCGCACACTGGTGCGATGGCGTAACAAAGACAAGTTTGGATTGAGGGTGAATGCGGTTAACGCACAGCCCGTACTCGTCGACCGGAACGGGTACAACTTGCATACGCCGATACTTCATCGCCATCCATGCAGCAGGAAAGCCGGGATCTTCAACCGAAACCGTTTCTCCTTCATGTAAAAGGGCTTGTGCGATCAAATCGATGCTATGTTGTGCGCCTGAGGTTAATATGATTTGATCGATATTCACATGAACGCCCCGTTCAAGCGACAAATAACGTTGAATCTGTTCTCGCAGCGGCAGGAATCCGTAGGAGTCGCCGTAAGCCCAACTGTCCAGGTCTGTTTCAGTGGAGGCATGTAAAAAGGATTGCCTCCAATTCTTTTGAAAATGTTCGTCTAAGTAAGGCTCATGGGGACTAAAATCGATCTCTACTTTTCGATTTTCTTTGTCTCCGAACCAGCTGTGCAATTGGCCGATTGCACAGTCTAATAAAGGCAATTCGGGGGGGATGGGTCCTTGTGTCGCTGCAACCTCTGTAGGACGAGTCGCATAGGTCCATTTGCTGACTCTTGTCCCGCCTCGACGAGAGGTTACGGTGTACCCGCGGCTGAATAACTCCTCGTAAACAATCTGTATGGTTGAACGGGAAACGCCAATCAATGGAGCGAGTTCGCGGGATGGGAGCAGCAATTCGCCCGGCGGCCATTTTCCGGTTGTGATATTATGAATCGCTTGGTCTAGAAGCTGCTGCCAGATGGGACGTTCGTCATCTCGGTTTACTTTTAGCATTCATTCACCTCTAGTGTTTCTCCGGGATTATGGATTGTTCTAAAAGATTATGCATGAAGATTTATTCGCAATCCATTGACTGATACATTATCATAACAATAGTTGCTATTGCAAACGATACAATTATCGAATTTTAAACCTAACCATCGTTAAGAAATTGCAAATAGCCCCTCATCCAAAGGGACGAGGAGCCGTGTTGCCACCCTAAGTTAGAACGTTCGCATTTGAACAAATAAAATGTTTTCACTTTGAAATAATCGGTTAAACCGGTACATGTATGGATATGAGGACGTACAGGGGATAAAATGCGGAGGAACCACCGAAGGATTAAAAATCCAGTGCGGTGGTTCTTTTTTTCTCCCGTCTCCTATGCCATCATTATAGATGGGGGCGATGAACGATGTTCCAGGATTTCAAGCTCGTCGGTGACCGTCCGGTCGCGCTGCAAGTGAAAGAATACATCAAACGGTTAATTATAAAAGGGGCGCTTCAGGCGGATCAGAAGCTGCCCTCCACACGAGAAATGAGTGGTCTGCTAAAGGTGAGCCGCAATACAGTCATTGCAGCCTATGAGGGTCTGGAGGATGACGGATTTAGGTATGCGATTCCCGGCAAAGGCAGCTATGTGGCCGCTACGGGGGGGCATTTGACTACAGACACCGGAGGAGCTGACGGCTCTGGCGCCTGGCAGATCGACTGGAAGGCAAGAATGAACGAGTATGCTGTATCGGCTGTGGAGCTGGATATGATGAAGCAGGGCATTCGCGCCCAAAAAGGAGTCATCTCTTTCACAAGCATCGCTCCGGATGAGCAGCTGTTTGATCTGGGGGATGTAAGGCGAGCCTTTATGGACCGGATGGCAATCGAAGGGCAGGTGCTGCTCAACTACGGCTATGCCAAGGGCTATAAGCCGCTGATCGATTACCTGATACGTTATATGGAGAATAAGGGCATCGATATAAGCGGCAAGGATATGTTGATTACAAGCGGATTTACGGAAGGCTTTGACATTGTGTTGTCGGCACTGCGCCCTTCGGCGCGCCGCGGAGCGGCCATTTGTGAAAATCCGACCCATCATACAGCGATCAAAAATTTGAAACTGCAAGGATTTGAAATTACCGGCATTCCGATGGAGCGTGACGGTATTGATGTGAAACAGCTTGAGAAGGTAATGCAGAACCAGACAAACAGCTTTGATCTGGCCTATTTGACTCCTTCCTATCACAATCCTACAGGCATCGTCATGTCGCCGGCGAAGCGCAGCGCCGTTATAAAATTAATGACCCGCTATCAGATTCCGGTGATCGAGGATGGATTCAATGAGGAGCTGCGCTACTCGGGAGCGCATGTTGCCCCGTTAATAGCGACAGCAGGGCAAGGGAACGGAGTCATCTATATTGGCAGCCTCTCCAAGGTGCTGTTCCCTGGTTTGCGAGTGGGTTGGGTGCTTGGAGACCGGGCGCTGATCAACAATCTGGAGAGCATTAAGCGTGCACGCACCATTCATACCTCAACAATCGATCAATCGATTTTATATCAATACTTGCTCAACGGAAATTTCGATAAATATATAAAAAAAGCGCGTATGGAATATAAGCGCAAATATGAGCTGACGAAGGCGTGCTGTGAAGCACATCTCCCTGAGGCGCAACTGTCCGGCGACGGGGGCTTGCATTTGTTTCTTACCTTCCCGTCAAGCGTAGATACACGCCAACTGCTAGAAGCTTGCACAGAACAGGGTGTTATTTTTACGCCGGGAGACAAGTTTTTTATTCAAGAAGGCGAAGGGACGAATACATTGCGGCTTGGTTTTTCACGAGTGACGGATGAAAATATCGAGCGGGGTATTCAGATCATCGGCCAAGAGGCGCGCAGCTTTCTTCAGGGATAACGATTTTTAAGAGAATGAGGGGTCATGATGAGGATAGGCGTTATTATGGGTGGTATTTCATCTGAACGAGAGGTTTCTCTGCAGACAGGTCAAGAGATGATCCGGCATTTGGATCGCAGCCGCTATGAGGTGGTTCCAATTGTGATCGATCAGCGAGCGGATTTAATCGCACAGGCTCAACAGGCAGGCATAGATCTCGCGCTATTGGCGCTTCACGGCCAGTATGGCGAGGACGGCACGGTGCAGGGAACGCTGGAGACACTGGGCATTCCATATACAGGCAGCGGTGTCCTGGCAAGCAGCCTATGCATGAATAAGCAGCTATCCAAAAGGCTGCTGAAGACTGTAGGCGTGCATACGCCTGAAGGGCTTTGCTGGCAGGGGATGGACGATTATGAACCGCAGGCGGTGAAGCAGCTGGGTTACCCGGTTATTGTGAAGCCGAATATGGGGGGATCCAGCATCGGGATCCAACTTGTGCATAAGGAGAAGGAATTGCTGCCGGCTGTTCAGAAAGCTTGCAGTTTCGATCAGGCGATCTTGATTGAGCCCTATATTAAAGGAACGGAGATTACCTGCTCGATTGTGGACGGCGAGGTATTACCGATTATCGGTATTCGCTCCGCGCATTCGGAGTGGTTCGACTACAAAGCGAAATATGAGGCCGGCGGCGCTGAGGAGAAGGTGATCCGGCTCCCTCCAGCTACCCAGCAGCGTGTGCGTGAAGCGGCGCTTGCCAGCTACCGGCTGCTGCAGTGCAAGGTCTATGCAAGAGTCGATATGATTTTGTGTCAGGATGTACCTTACGTGCTGGAAGTAAACACCTTACCGGGAATGACCGAGAACAGCCTGCTTCCGAAGAGCGCAGCAGCTGCAGATATGACGTTTGCACAGCTGCTGGACCGTATTATTGCCAGCTCGCTCCTTGAGCGGAAACAGGAATGGGGGATGGTGCAAGATGTTAAGTGAAGAGGGCACAGGGCGGTTTTTATCCTCGCGTGTACGGGATATTCGGCCATCGGGTATTCGCGCTTTTTTTGATCTGAATGCAGCAGGCGGAGATACAATCGCCCTTGGAGTCGGAGAGCCGGATTTCGTTACACCGGAAAAGGTACGTGAAGCCTGCATTCAAGCATTGCGTGAAGGGCAGACGAAATATACCTCAAATGCCGGCTCGATGGAGCTGCGGGAGGAGCTTTCGGCTTATCTTGCCGACAGCTTCACGCTTTCCTACGATCCCGAGCAGGAAATCATCGTGACAGTGGGGAGCAGTGAAGCCGTTGATCTGGCTCTGAGAGCAGTGATTAATCCGGGGGATGAGGTGCTTATTCCGGCACCAAGCTATGTTGCCTATGAACCGATTACCCATCTGCATGGCGGTAAAATCATGGAAGTGGCGGCTACGGTACAGGAGCAGTTCAAGCTGACCCCCCAAGCACTTCAAGCGGCGATTACGCCTCATTCGAAGACTTTGATGATCAATTATCCATGTAATCCGACCGGAACAGTTATGACTGAGCAGGATTGGCTGCCAATTGTAGAGCTCATTATCAAACATAATTTGGTTGTCATTTCGGATGAAGTTTATGCCGAGCTGACTTATGGGAGAAAACATGTCAGTATCGCCTCCTTTCCGGGCATGAAGGAGCGTACGATTGTCATCGGCGGCTTTTCCAAAGCGTTCGCGATGACAGGCTGGCGGGTAGGCTATGCTTGCGGCCCGCGCGAGTTGATAGCCGGCATGCTTAAAATCCACCAGTACACGGCCATGTGCGCCCCTACCCTTGCACAGATCGCCGCAATCGAATCATTGCGTCATGGCTTGGCTGCCAAGGATGAGATGATGGCGAACTACAATGAACGCCGCAAGCTGTTTGTAGCAGGCTTGAATGCAATCGGGTTGACATGTCACGAGCCTGAGGGGGCTTTCTATGCCTTCCCTTCAATTGCTTCTACTGGCATGTCATCTCAGGAGTTCGCTCTTCGGCTGCTGGAGGAAGCGAAGGTGGCGGTCGTGCCGGGACATGTATTCGGATCTGGCGGAGAGGGGTTTATTCGCTGCTCCTATGCAGCCTCACTCTTCGATTTGGAGAAGGTGCTGGAGCGGATGGGAAGGTTTATGCGGGCGACGCAGTCGATTTGATGAAACTATCACAATTACTGAAGTTATCTTCATCGAAACTGATTTCAGCATATATGAAGAAACTAGAGAGAACTTCAACTTCACTTCAGTGGGTTGAAGTTCTTTTGTTCATCTATAAATTTTATAACTCAAAGTCACATGAATATATAGTCGGTAACATAAACCTCGTGGAGGAGCATTTTGTTCGGATTGGGGAACAGAAGACGGGCAGCGAGGCACCGACGCTTTTTTCGCATTTTCTTGTCGTTAGACCTTACCTGATGTGATACTAGTTTTTACTATTTCGATTCACATTCGTTTATAAGAAACTCTGAATACGATAAGGGGAGCCGGCATCGCTGCCATGGATATCACGGACCGCGAAGAGCGGCTATACACGGTTCGCGAGCTGATCGCTTATGCGCACCAAGCAGGCGCTGCCGCGGCATGATCGGAGCGGGGCTTCAGGTATGCGAATACGAGTAATATCCGAATATGATCATTTACAAATCCCATCAATGAAACTATTGATGGGATTTATTTTTTAACGGTTATGTTGACATATGGAAAGATAAGAACTAAGAATAGCACAGGCTATTGTATCTTTGTCTTGGACTAGCGGGTACCCCTGAAGAAGTTCGAGCACGCTTCTCCCCTTACAACATAACCTGGTATAATTCAGAGCCAGTGGACATAAAAAAGATGACCCCTGATAAATTCAAAATTTAAGGGTCATCTACTGGCAGCTTAACTCTAACAGACATACGCGTCTGCAGAAGCAGGCACTTATTACAAATATTACGTCACGTCGCCTTGCAGGAAACTATGCGTAACTGCTTCCGTCCCATTGATAAAATGCAAGCATGTCCAGGTCGATTTCAATCCCGATTCCGATGCCGTATGGAATGGCTATCTCACCATTTGAAGGTTGAACCGAAATCAAATGGTTAAACGGGTTGTCCATAACATCCCATTCCACGGGTTCGATCATTTCCGTTTCCATTTTGCTCCATGGTTCCAAACAGGCTTGAGCGAATAAAGCATATAAGCGTGTTAATGCACCATCATAGGCATGAGGCGTTGCACGAATGCCAAATTTTCTGGCGAGGCTTAATGTTTCCCTGTACTCGTCTATCCCTGTAACATGCAAGGGATCGGGAGTGATATAATCCAGAGCATACTGGGAGAGCAGGGGAATAAAATCCGATGCTATTTTGATGTTCTCGCCTCCGGCCAAGGGAACAAAGAACCGGCTTCTTAATACAATATATTCAGCTATGTATTTAATTTGGAGCGGTTCTTCCATCCATAGTAGATTGGGCCATTTCTCAAGCATAGTCTTCCATTGAAGAGTTGCCGCCACATCATAACTTTGATTGGCGTCTAGAGCCAAACTAATCTTTCCTTGCAACAAATGTTGTACGGACAGAACATGGCGTTGATCCTCAGCGATTGATTTACCGCCTATCTTTATCTTGATCATGTTAAATCCTTCGGTAACCGCTTGATTAATCGCTTCAAGTGAATGTTTGTGCCAATCCGTTTCTACTGAATAGGACTGAAACGAGGCATAGACGGGTACTTTATCCCGATATTTTCCGCCCCATAGGTCGCATACGGACAACCCGCTCGATTTGGCTAAAATTTCTGTTAAAGCCATACTAACAGCCGTGGCTGCGCGCGAATGCCACTTTTTTAAAATCAGCACCAATTTGCTTCTGTCAACGATCGGTTTACCTATCAAATAAGGAATGATTCGCTCCTGAAAACCTTTATGCAAGGTTGGCAGCCAATCCACACACTCTCCCCAGCCTTCGACGCCGGTATCCGTAGTAATCCGGAACAAATAATTGGTTCTGTATGATTTAATGCCGTTGGCATCTCCATATGCCGCGGGAAGACGATAAAAGAGCGGAAAGGTTTCGATTTTATGAATTAGCAAGCAAACTATCCCCCTAAACTTGTTGTTACTGTTTAGTATGTCACGTGTTCACCGTTTTATGTCGGAAACTAGAATGAAAGTGTCAATTATTAAACAATTTATTCATTGCGACCGCGTGAAAGATTTTCTATCTGGATCCTATCGAATAAAATTCGATTCCTTTTCGAGGAAATTAAAAAAAGGCAGAATGTCCTGTGACATTGTCCACGCTATTCGGACGTGGTGTTCATATATTAAGCTAAACCAATGGAAAGGGAGTGCTTTCATGCCTTTAACAACGGGCATCATTACGAATACGGGAACCACACCTGCATCGAACCTTGTAATCAATCTTGACAACGATAATCTTAGTTTTACATCTAACGTTGTTTACCATATCTACGTGTGGAACAGCTTGGTGAGCAAAGCACTCGTTTATTCGAATTCACTGTTTATCAATGCGAACACCAGCCAAATCCTTACTTTCAGCATCACAGGCAATTCTTCTTATCAGGTTCAATTTCTGGTTACAGGTACGGTACCAACCGACACAGTCATCACGGTATTCGGAACGGATTCGTCCGGAAACGTAATTCCGCATCAAAGAATTCTGCAGCAAGAACTCACCCAAATCGGGCAGCTCAGCCCTTAAATTGAGGTAACCGTCCTTATCACGATAAAGAGGGGAGAAGAACCTGTGGCAAATATACAAATTTCGCCGAGTGCCAGTATTCAGTTTGAGCCAAGCATAGCGGTGAATTGGCTAAATCCCTCTGTTATGGTGGTCGTAGCTGTGGATTTTAGCACAGGATCGCCGAATATTGGCCTTTATAAGTCAATTGACGCAGGAGCAACATGGAGCACGACGCTGTTCCCGTTACCAGCGGGGTTCGCAGGCATAGAATCGCCTCATATTGATTATATTTTTCCGAATTCTTTTGTTGTGCTGGCACATGCCTTTGATGAGAACGGCCTCAGCGGTACGGTAGTAAGCTATACTTCCAACGATAATGCCTCCTCGTTTGGACCGCCTGTGGTTGTCAATCAAGGATATGGACAGTTTGTCAATGACGATCAAGTAGTAGTTACCACTGACAAAGCCGGATCCAGTCCGTTTTTTGGATCCATTTATACGGGTTATACACACGATTACAACACGGAGTTCACACCGGGAAATACCATATTCTTCAATCGTTCCAAAGATGGCGGAAACACGTACTCGGACCCAACGCTTCTCTCTTCAGTCACCGAATTTGAAGAGTTTCCCGGTATTGCGATTACATTAAATGGAATTCTCATCGTAGGATGGATAACCCAGCCTCCCGGCGTAAGCGAATTTAATATCCGTACTTCACAAGATGGCGGAACCACATTTGATATGGAAACCGTGGTTACACCGGTCGTTGTTGTACCTTCGCCATTACCCGGCTATCAATTCAGGTGCCTGACGTATCCCTCCTTGTCGGGAGACATCTCAAACGTTCCGACAACGCGGGGGAACGTCTACGCCGTTTGGCAAGACTATAGAGAAGGTTATTCCGATATCTATCTTTCAATCTCCACAAACTTTGGTGTAAATTGGGGGACGCCGATGCCGATAGCAGACAGTCCGGTCGGATCCCAGAACTTTTTCCCGGCTATCACTGTTTCCCCTTCGGATGGAGCCGTGTTTGTTTCCTATTACACCAATCGAGTCAATCCGCCCGATCTTGACGTTTTTCTCGCTACATCCAGGGATGGTGGAATCACGTTTATAAACACTCGCCTTACGACGACTTCGTTTAGTGTTGCGGGTCTTCTTGTAATCGGGGACTACATCGGCAATGCGATCGTCCCGCAGACAGACCGTCTTGTAACCGTTTGGATGGACACACGGACAGGAATTGAAAACATCTGGTTTGGAGATAACCAATAAACTTGCTTTTTCAAGCTACCTAAAAGGAATAAGCCTTGATGCCAGAGAGAATGTCCGGTTATCCAGGCTTGCGTGGGAGTTAAGCGTGAGCGCGTTTGACTCTTTTTTTGTTTGGCAGGCTTACGTACAATCTAAAATCAAAATTTGCCATACCATACTGGCTTCTCTAAAAATTTGTTTAAGCAGTTGTGTGAGGGTCGGGGAAATGCCTTTTAACGGGATATAATCGCTTTTGTTGACGCTGACCAACTAGCAGATGCATCATCCGCTGTTGAATATTTCTCGTTTGTTCCGTTGCATACGCGGGATGAGCCAGGTTGCATGTTTCCATCGGATCAAGGGTTATGTTATACAGTTCATACTCGTCTGGAACCGGTTGGGTTTTGACTGTGGTGACCCAATGCGAATTCTGAATGCCAGAAGCAGTCTCTCCAACGGGGTGGAGCGTCACGTCTTTTATCCCCGGCTGGCTCCAGAATTGAGCATCATCGAAGTAGCGGGAGAACTTCCATAGTTCTTTCTTACCGTTTCTGAATAACGGTGCGATGACAGTCTCGATGTGGGTAGGCTGAATAACGGATGAATAGGCCCTCCCCAATGGACTGATTTGGTGCTGGCCTCGGGTAACATCGTCGTCCGTCATGAAATAAACCGGCTGATCGACGATTGTGGACGGGCTCTCTCCAAAGAGATAGGGAGTGAGGTCACGCCCGACAAAAGGGTGAACTTCGCTGAATGTGTTTCGCAAGCTGTTCTGAATCTCTTCGATATTAACATTCGCCAGTCCAAGCATTGTAGGCAGAAGATCCACATGGCTTGTAGGAGTGTGGAGGCTTGTAGGCTGCGGAAATAAATGTTTATTGTGAATGAGGAAGGGAACATGCAGAATCTCTTCGTAGGCACAATAAAATTTTTGATGAAGACGGCCCTGAGCGCCAAGCATTTCTCCGTGATCAGATGTAAATATAACAATCGTTTGGTCATAGAAAGAAGAGCGGGTGAGAGCATCGAACACCTTAAGCATTTGCCGGTCAGCATTTTTTTGCAATTGGTAGTAGAGTTTACGATAGAACGATTGGTCTATAATAGGCTGTAAAGCTTTTGGATACAGATCCCGGTAGCTTGCCTGACAGCGCGGTTTGGTGAAAAGCGATTCGTTTAGAGTTGGAGAAGGAGCGACTTCCGGCATAGGTTCCACTTCAAATTTAAACTGGGGCAATTGCTCCGTAATAGCGCCGTACAAAACAATATCGTGCGGATTCACAAAGGAAGCTACGAGCAGCCAGGGTTCCGCAGGATTGTCAAGACGGTTCAATCGGTCCAGGGCTTCTATAAGTTCGACCGCTTCCGCAGCGTAGATCTCGTCTCTGCCGCTTAGTCCTACCCCGGCTGATGAAGCCGAATTTCGCGGGTTTCTTCCGTGAGGTTCAGGTCCGATCCAAGTCGAAAAGCCGAAATCGTTCAAGCGGTCGGCGTTCCAATATAGGGCTTCGAGGCTTTTGTCCGGTACACCTGTCAATGGATCGTAGCTTGGAAGGTTAGTGTGAGTACCGGGTACGGTAATATCTTCATGGGATATGTGCCATTTCCCTTTATAGTACGTCTGGTACCCGGCTGCGCGAAAATAATCTCCCATCGTAGGTACCGTGCTTCTATCCAGCCAAAACATATCCGAGTCAAAAGCTTCTTTCGCGATTCCCGTTGTCTGGGTGACGCCATGAAGAGACGGATAATGACCCGTCATTAAGGTGGTACGGCTGGGTGAGCACGCTGCGCTTCCTATATAATGTCTGTGAAATTCCAATCCATGAGACTTCAAAAGTTCTTGAGCGACAAGATTCTGTTCACGCCATTCTTTGATTTCCGCGTTTTCATAAACAGGCGGGTACCGTTCCTCATCGACTAGGAACACCAAAAAATTAGGCCTTTTTAAATGTCGACTAATGGGGATCACATCCTAGGAAATCTTTTTACACTAGATTATGTGATCAAGCGAAAAAAAAGTATAACCTAACGGCGGGACTTCAAAAATGGGATACCTTCTCAAATGCTGAATCAGCTCATCCAATTCCCAATTTCGCTTCATGTGATCCCCTCCGAATAAAATTCCAGTAAGAGTGAGTATCGGAACTTAGTACTTGAAATAGGTATATCGAAGCTGTATATTTTAGACAAAATGAGACTCAAATAACTCGAAGTTCCATATACAAAAATTTATTCGGAACTTTTCTTTCTTCATGGGAACTAAGCTAACTGGCAGAAGAGTAAAAATTCTTTCCGTACGTGGACGGTGTTCTAAAAATGAAAATACAAATTGTATTGTTTGACGGCTTCGGAGAGCTTGTCTCTTTCGCACCTTTTGAGGTACTCAAAAGAGCAATAGAAGAAGGGGCTCCATTTACGGTTGAACTAATATCAAGTGAACCAAAACAAGAAATTACTACTTCGTTTGGAGTTACGGTTAAACTAAATGATTTTTTACGAATGGATAATCGTCCGGATCTGTTAATTGTACCTGGTGGTGGCTGGAATCATAAAGCTGAACATGGGGCACGAAAGCAAGCAGAGCTTGGAACCCTGACCGAAATGATTAGAGAGATGCACAACGAAGGAACGATCGTTGCGGGAGTTTGTACAGGAGGTATGCTACTAGCTGCCTCCGGTATATTGAACGGTCGAAAGGCGACGATGCACTACTTGGCGCAGAATGAAATCATTGAATACGGGGCAGAGCTCCTTCGTTACAGAATTGTTGATCAAGGGAATATTATCACTGCAAGAGGAGTCACTTCAGGACTTGATTTGGGACTTTGGATCACGGAAAGGTTTGCAAGCGCCAAAATTGCAGCTGCCGTTGAATATAGAATGGAATACGAGAGGCGAGGTGTTGTTTGGAGTTAATTTGAATTCATTTTTAGTGCTTGTCAAAGGGGAAGTGATAGCGCGGCGATGGACCCAATCCATCGCCTGTTTTCGATTCTGTGATTCTGTACGCTCCACTCAGCTATCGGGCAGTATATGGGCTCGTGATCTGCAATATCATTCACAACAGATACAGCTGTATTGCTGATGTGCAAAAAAAACACCCTGACCACAGTGGTGGAGGGTGTTAAAGCGAAATCAATGGAAGCAACCGGTTTTCGGGTTGCCTCATCTAGATGAAGAGCGATTTTGGATTCGATCAGGCAGAAATTTCCACGGTCTTTCCGTGCAGTGATCTGTTACTCCTCGTGTTGAACGATCCGAACGGTAACCGGATTGGACTGCTGGCTGCCGAAAATAAGACGGCCATCCGGGAGCCTGACAGAGAATCCGACAGGCAGCCGAAGTGAAATCAACCCATACGTAGCGGGAAGTATGGCGACAGCGAACTGAACGGTGATGCTCTCGCCTTCCTGAAGCTCTCCGAGCGGGATTCCCGCGGTTATGTCCGCGTTAGGTGCGGCCATCCCGTTAATACGAACGCTTCCGGGTACGAAAGCGAGACCGGCGGGGAGGTCATTTTGCGTAAAGATTTCAACGATTGGCGCGCGGCTTGTATTCGTAATGACGGCCGTATAGGTCAGTACATCTCCCGGGGCCGCTTCAGGGCTGTCAACATTAAAATCAATCGACGCAGCCGGTGCAAAAACGGGCAGGACGACTTCATTGGATGCTGCTGCGCCGGTATAAATGGCTGTTTCGTCCGGCAACTGGTACGTAAACGTTGCCGTAGCCCGGTTCCGGAGAAGACCCTCCGCCGGAAGCGACGTTATGGTTAAACGGAAAGCTGCTGTTACAGCAGTGCCGGGAGCCAGAAGTCCGATTGCCAGGTCGGACGGGTCTGCCGCTGGACGAGGCTCTCCGTTAACGGTCACGGAATCCGGGAGGTAGGC
Organism: Paenibacillus sp. JNUCC 35; assembly: GCF_058269095.1. Taxonomy (NCBI): domain Bacteria; kingdom Bacillati; phylum Bacillota; class Bacilli; order Caryophanales; family Paenibacillaceae; genus Paenibacillus; species Paenibacillus sp. JNUCC 35. The sequence goes on from NZ_CM177771.1 coordinate 3,000,508, forward strand.
CGAACCGGGCGGAAGCAGATCTTGCAGGATAACATCCGCTGCAAGTGTTCCGCTGTTCCGAATCGCCACGGTGTATTCGACGACATCTCCCAGGACGCGGATTCCGGGCGATGCCGATTTTTCCGCAACGATCACTGGGGATTGCACGCTTATACCGATGAGATTGGATGCAACCACGTCCGAATAGGTATTACCGTCTGGGAGAACATACGAGCTTTCAATCCGAGCCTGGTTTTCGATTTGACCGGAATCGGGCTGCTCCGTTACCGTCACCGAGTAGGATACACTCGCTGAACCGCCAGGTCCGAGTGAGGGCAGGGATAATCCTGTGGAGAGATTGGCCCCGGGCTGGAGCTGTCCGTCGATACGGATGCTGCCCGCATCGAGCTGCGTCCCCGCCGGCAGCCGGTCGGTCAAGACGAGCGAGCTCACGGCAATCGTTCCGGTATTCGTCACCAGCACGTTATAAGCGATTTCGGAGCCGATCGTGGCAATGGTCTGGACTGAGCTTTTCACGGCTTCGATCGCATACTCGTAGACGAATACGGCGTCGGAACTGGCGGATACCGTGTAGGAATTGCCCGCATACGTGAAGCTTGCCGATGCCGTATTGACGAGCTGGGCCGATGCAGGAACGGAGGTGATTTCCAGCTTGAATCCGATCAGAACTGTGCTCTGCGGCGGAACGGCCCCCAAGGTAATTCCGGCTTGAGGCCGGGCATCCGGAAGAGCGGTGCCGTCGACCGTCACACTTCCCGGCACGAAAGATGTTCCTTCCGGCAGGAGATCAGTGACGATCATATCGGCAGCGGGGGCCTGCCCTCCATTCGTCACGGTTATGCCGAACGCAAGGACATCGCCGATTGCGGCAGCTTCTACCGTGCTGTTTTTGAGCAGGCTGACGGAGTGCGGCGTGACAGGGATCACAACCGGTTCCGAAGCAGAGCTGCCTTCATGCGTGCGGCCGTCCGGCGTCTGGAACGAGAAGGCGGACAGCGCCTGGTTTACGAGAATGCCTTCCGGCGGCATCACGGCAACCCGTACACGGAAGGAGACTGACGCCGACGCCCCCGGAGCAATGGTGCCGACCGTGATTCCCGCGGCGGGATCGGCGCCGGGAATCACGGTGCCGTTGACGGTAACGCTGTCCGGCACAAGAACCGTTTCCGGTGGCAGTAAATCCGTGATAGTGGTAAATGCGCCGGTGGATCCGGTGTTCGCCGCTGTAATCGTATATAGAACAGTATCACCGGCCGCCACGCTGTCTGCGCCGCCCGTCTTTTGAACCGTCAGAACCGGCCGAAGAACAGGAATGGTAACGGAGTTGGATACAATGGATTCGGCTTCGGCACCGCTGGCGAAAGAAACAACAGCCTGATTCGTAAGTTCCGGAGGAGACGGAAGCGATACGACGGACGCCTGGAAGGAAACGGAGACCGAGGCTCCGGAAGCCAGCTGCCCGATAGCGATGCCCGTATTGGGATCGGCATTAGGCAAGGCGACACCGTCCACGGTTACGCTGCCTTTCACGAAAGCGGAACCCTGCGGAAGCGGATCTGTGAGCACGACTTCCCGGATGAGATCGGTAGCCTTGTTCGTTACGGTGATCGTATACCGGATGGTATCGCCGAGGATGGAGCTTCGCAAATCAGTCTCCTTGACCGCTGTGACAGGAACATTAGATACCGAAACAATGACCGTGTTCGATGCGCCCGATCCCGTATTCGTCCTTCCGTCCGGAGAAACGAAAGTAAACTGCGCCGATGCCTGATCGATAAGCAAGGGAGGAGCCGGAACGGCCGGAACGAGCACCTGAAAGGTAACGGCGGCGGACCCGCCCGGGGCAATTGATCCCGTGGGTATGCCCGTAACCGGATCGGTTCCGGGCAAGGGTATCCCGTTCAGCGTGACACTGTTGGGCACGAAGGAAGATCCCGGAGGAATCGGATCGGTTACCGATGCGCTCGCTGCAAGATTGCCCGTATTCGTGAGGACAATCGTATAAGTGACGGTGTCTCCCACGGTTGCGTTGTCCGAACTGCCTGATTTTGCGACGGTAAGGATAGGCTGGAAGATCGGCACGACAACGGGATTCGATATGGATGAGAACGTAAAGGCCCCGCTTGTAAACGCGACGGACGCCTGGTTGTACAGTTGGGGAGGCGTCGGCAGAGACTGGACGGTGACTTGGAAAGTCACCACGGTCGTACTGCCTGCCGCAAGGGTGCCCACAGGTATGCCCGTAACCGGACTCGTACCGGGCCTGGCTGTGCCTCCTACCGTGACGCTGCCCGGTACGAAAGCGGAGCCGGCCGGGATAGGATCCGTTACGACCGTATTGGTCACCGCGGCTATTCCGTTGTTCGTGACGGCGATAGAGTAAGTGACGATATCCCCGAATATGGCATCGGCCGCAGTCGTTCCCTTCACGACAGATACGTTCGGAGCCGATACCGGAATGGACAAAGTGTTGGAAACGGCGGAGCCGTTTACGGTGCGTCCGTCCGGCGGCAGGAAAGTAAATGCGGCCGAAGCCTGATCCGTCAATTGCTGCGGATTGGGAACCGATGTAACGAGAACCTGGAACATGACGGAAGCCGTACTTCCGGGGAGAACACTTCCGGCGTTTATTCCGGCAGCGGGTGAAGCGCCCGGTACGGGAATTCCGTTTACGCTGACGCTGTTTTCAATAAACTGCGATCCTGCGGGAATAGGGTCCGATACGATGAGTGCGGCGGCGATATTTCCACTGTTGGTTGTCTGTATCGTATAAGTCAGAGTGTCCCCGACGGTCACATTAGAGAAATTAGCGCTTTTGACGAGTTGAAGAATCGGCTGATAGAGCGGTATCGTAACCGGGTCGGAGTAAGAAGTGCCGGAGAAAACTCCCGATGTGAAGCTTACGGCAGCCTGATTGGACAGAACAGGCGGTGAAGGCAGCGATGTAACCGTAACCTGGAAGGTGACGGTGGCAGTTGCTCCCGCTGCGATCGTTCCGGCATTGATACCCGCGTCGGGCCGCGCCAAAGGAAGAGGCGTTCCGCTGAGTGTTACGCTGCCCGGAACGAAAGCGGAGCCGGCCGGAATCGGATCGGTTACGATAACACCGGTTACCGCTTCGATTCCGTTGTTTGCCGCCGTGATGGTATACGTCAGCGCATCTCCGAATACGGCGTCCGCTGCGCTGGCGCTCTTGGACACGGCCACGTTCGGAGCCGATACCGGTATGCTGACGGCGTTGGAAAGGGCAGTACCGCTCAGCGTCCGTCCGTCGGGCGGCTGGAAGGTGAAGGCGGCGGTTGCCTGGTCGACGAGTGTTGGCGGAGACGGGACGGAAGTAACGACAACCTGGAAAGTCACTCCGGCCGTACCTGCCGGCGGGATCGGGCCGACTGCGATCCCTACGGTCGGGTCCGCTCCGGGGATCGGCTGTCCGTTCACGGTCACACTGTTGGCTATAAATGCCGAACCGGCCGGAATCGGATCCGAAATCGTCGTTACCGCCGCGATATCGCCGGAGTTGGCCGCGAGGATCGTGTAGACGATCGTATCGCCCACCGTGGCATTGGCGGTGTTTGCGCTTTTGGTTACGCTGAGTATCGGCTGATACACGCCGATGACTACCGGGTCCGATAGAGAACTGCCGGAAAAAGCTCCGGATGTGTAGCTGACTCTCGCCTGATTGGACAAGACGGGAGGAGACGGCAGGGAAGTGACGGTAACTTGAAAAGAAACCGTCGCTTCCGCGCCGGGCGCTACAGATCCGACTGCGATACCGGCAGCCGGGTTAGCGCCGGGCTGAACGATCCCGTTCAAGGTCACGCTCCCGGGGACCAATGCGGAACCGGTTGGAATGGGATCGGTCACGACCACGTTAGTCACCCCGGAGATACCGGCGTTCGAAGCGGTAATCGTGTAGGTGATCGTATCGCCTACTGCCGTATCCGTGGAACCGGCCGTTTTGGTGACCGCGATATCGGGTGCCGATACAGGAATGGAGACTACGTTGGAGACGGCGGATTCCCGGATAATACGTCCGTCCGGCGGAACGAAAGTAAAGCTGGCGGAAGCTTGGTTGACAAGCGAAGGCGGTACCGGAACGGAAGTGACAATCACCTGGAAGGTGACTAGAGTGGAACTTCCGGGCGCAATGGACCCGACTGCAATGCCCGTAGACGGATCGGACCCGGGATACGATGTGCCGTTCACCGCGACACTGTTCACAAAGAAGGCGGAGCCGGCGGGAATCGGGTCCGTGATCGTAGCGGCAGCGTCGATATTGCCGGAATTGGTTACCAGAATCGAATAGGTGATCGTGTCGCCGACAGTTGCGTTGGTTGAATTTCCGCTTTTGGCCAAGGTGAGAATAGGCTGATATACGGGAATGGAGAGAGGCTCGGAGACCGAAGATCCTGTAAAAGCGCCGGAAGTAAAACTGACCGTAGCCTGATCCAAGAGCTGGGCGGGAGAAGGCAGAGAAGTGACCGTCACTTGGAAACGGAGAACGGCCGATGCGCCTGGCGCGATAATTCCGGCAGGAATGCCGGCAGCCGGATTACCCTCAGGAACAGGCAGTCCGTTCAGGGTTACACTGCCCGGGACAAGGGCCGAGCCGGCCGGGATCGGATCGGAAATAACGACGTTGGCCACATTTTCGATGCCGCTGTTTGTGGCGGTGATGGTGTAGGCGATGGTATCGCCGACGACGGCATCCGTGGAACCGGCGGTTTTCGTAACCGTAACGTTCGGCGCGGATACTGGAATCGTTACGGGATTGGAACTGACAGATTCGCTGATGGTGCGTCCGTCCGGAGGCTGGAAAGTAAACGCGACTGCGGCCTGATCGTTCAGTCTTGAAGACGGCGGGATGGAAACGACAACGGTTTCGAATGAAACCAATATCGTCGCTCCCGGCAGAAGCGGGCCTGCCGCAATTCCGGTCGTGGGATCCGCTCCGGGGAGGGGCAGTCCGTTCACAAGTACACTGTTAGCCAGAAAAGTGGAACCCGGAGGAATCGGATCGGTTACGATGAGGCTGGCGGCAATATTTCCGCTGTTCGTTACCGCAATCGTATAAGCGATCGTATCGCCAACCGTAGCGTTGGAGAAATTAGCCGTTTTAACGGCCGCTAGAAGCGGCTGGTAGACAGGGACAAGCACGGTTCCCGACGTGCTGGACCCGGTAAAAGCGCCCGAAGTAAAGGAGACGATTGCTTTGTTCGACAGGACGGGCGGAGAAGGCAGCGACGTTACGCTGGTTTGAAAGCTGAGTACAGCCGAGGCGCCCGGCGCAATGATTCCGACGGGAACACCTACGGAAGGATTGGCCGACGGCAGCGGAGTACCGTTCAGAACTACGCTTCCCGGAACGAATACCGATCCGGCCGGTATGGAGTCCGTAGCGAGAACACCGGTCACGTTCTCGATGCCGTTGTTGGTCGCCGTTATGGTGTAGGAGACGACATCTCCGAGAACGGCATCCGTAGAAGCCGTCGTAAGCGTAACCGTCACGTTGGGAGCTGAGACCGGGATCACGAGCGTGTTGGACACGGCTGACCCGGTAACGGAGCGTCCGTCCGGAGGGACGAATACAAAACTTGCGGAAGCCTGATCGAGAAGGATTGATGAGGCCGGAACGGAGTTGACGACCGTTTGGAACATGACCGTCACCGGAACGCCGGGCGCGACGGAACCGACGGGAACTCCCGCCGAAGGATCGGCTCCGGCACGCGGAGAGCCGTTGACGGTGACGCTGTTGGCGAGCAGGACGGAACCGGCTGGAATCAGATCCGTCACGGTTGTCGAAGCGGCAATGTTTCCGCTGTTGGAAAGCACGAGCGTGTAGGTAATCGTATCCCCTACGGTTGCGTTGACGGTATTTGCGCTTTTGGCTATGGACAGAATGGATTGATATACGGGAACGGTAACAGTGTTCGATAAAGAAGAGAAAGAGAGCGTGCCGCTTGTAAAACTGACGGAACCGCGGTTCACTAGCTGTCCGGAGGCCGGCAGCGAATTGACAAGCACGCTGAAAGTTACGGCAACCGCTCCCCCCGGAACAATCAGACCCGCCGGTACGCCTGCGGAAGGGTTTGCGCCCGGCACAGGGACGCTGTTGACTGTTACGCTTCCGGGCACTAGCGTTGTGCCGTCGGGAATAGAGTCGGTCACGATCACGTTCGTTACATTCTCAATGCCGTTATTCACCGCGACAAGCGTATAAGCGATCGTATCGCCCACGACCGCATCCGTGGCGCTTGCGCTTTTGCTCATGACAACATTAGGAGCGGAAACCGGGATCACGACGGTGTTGGACGAAGCGGAGCCGGAAACCGTCCGTCCATCCGGAGGCTGATAAGTATACGACACGGCGGCCTGATCGACTAACTGTGGAGGCGTAGGCACGGAAGTAATCACCACCTGAAATGTCAGAGTCGTTGAAGCGCCGGGTGCCAGAGTGCCCGCGGCGATGCCGCCGGCGGGATTGGCTCCCGGAAGGGGGACTTGGTTGAGGGCGACGCTGTTGGACACAAGCGAACTGCCGACCGGAATCGCATCGGTAATCGAAGCGGTAACGCCGATATTTCCGCTGTTGGAGGCTGTGATCGAGTAGGTGACAAGATCACCCACGGTTCCTTGCGAGAGATTTGCGCTTTTCTTTACGGTAACGATGGGTTGGTAGACAGGAAGACTGACCGTATTCGAGGCTGCCGAACCGCTGAAGGAACCGCTCGTGTAGCTGACGGATGCTTGATTTACGAGCTCCGGCGGGGACGGCAGCGACGTGACCTGCACTGAGAAGACGATTGTCGATGAAGCTCCGGCCGCAATGGTCCCTGCAGAGATACCGTTAGCCGGATTAACGGCCGGAACGGCGGTGCCGTTTACTTTTACGCTTCCTGTAACGAAGACGGAGCCGGCCGGAATCGGATCGGTTACCACGACGTTCGACACGGCACCCGTCCCGCTGTTGGAAACCGTCAGCGTATAAGTTACCACATCCCCCGGAATCGCATCGGGTGCGGACGGGCTATTCACGATCGTAACATTCGGCAGAGAGACGGGAAGCGTAACACTATTGGATGAGACGGAGCCGGTCAGTGAGCGTCCATCGGGTGGACGGTAGGTATAGGAGACTTGGGCCTGATCGGTCAAAACAGGCGGTGCGGGCAGCGTGTTGACGACGGTCTGGAATGTTACCGTCACGGCTGCTCCCGGTCGCGCGGAACCCGCGGCGATGCCTGTGGCTGGATTGGCTCCCGGGACCGGAACACCGCCAACCGTCACACTATTGGCGACAAAAGATGAACCGGCCGGGATCGGATCGGTCACGGTAACCTGGACGGCCAGATTGCCCGAATTCGTTACAGTGACAGTATAGGTAACGGTATCGCCGACGGTGACACGTGAGGCGCCGGCGCTTTTCACAGCGGCCAGAACCGGCTGATAAACAGGCACAATCAGAAGATCGGAGACGGCCGTTCCGGAAAACGCTCCGCTGGTAAAGCTGGCGGAAGCCTGGTTGCTAAGCTGCGGCGGGGAGGGCAGTGTATTGACCTGTACGGCAAACGTTACGGCCGCGGAAGCGCCTGCCGCAATGCTTCCGACGGGAATGCCCGCGGCAGGACTTGCGGTAAGCAGAGGCGCCCCCCGTACATTCACGCTTCCCGTTACGAACGAAGAGCCCGCCGGAATCGGATCGGTCACCACGACACCCGATACGGCTTCTATCCCGTTGTTCGTGACGACAATCGTGTACGTCACCGTATCGCCGATTACCGCATCTGTGGCGGAAGCGGTTTTGACAACCGATACGTTGGGCGCCGAAACCGGGATGGTAAGCGTATTGGACGACACCGTGCCGGTCAGAGTTCTTCCGTCCGGAAGACGGTACGTGTACGCGGCGGCGGCTTGATCGAATAGCTGCGGCGGGGAGGGCAAGGAATTTACTATCGTCTGAAAAGTAACGGTTGATGTCGTTCCCGGCGAAACGGTTCCGACGGATATTCCCGTAACCGGATCGGCGCCGGCCAGCGGCAGTCCGTTAACCGTTACACTGTTCGGGGCGAACGAGGAACCGGCGGGAATCGGGTCCGTCAGCGTAATGCTCGCGTTGTAGTTGCCGCTATTCGTCAAACTCACCGTGTAGGTCACACTGTCTCCGACAGTAGCTTTTGCCGTATCGGCGCTCTTGACGGCCGAGAGCACGGGTTGGTAAACCGGAACAGATACCGTATTGGAAACGGAAGAGCCGGTAAAAGCGCCGGATGTAAAACTGACGGTTGCCTGGTTTCCCAGCGTGGCGGGCGAGGGCAGCGAGGTAACGGTAACCGTAAATTGCAGCGTCGTCGAAGCTCCGGCGGCGATAGCGCCTACCGGCACTCCCGCGGCGGGAGTGGCCGCCGGGACAGCGGTCCCGTTAACCGTTACACTGCCGGTATTGAATGTGGTGCCGGCCGGAACCGGGTCGGTTATCACGACGCTGGTTACCGGGACACTGCTGCCGTTGGCGGCGACAACCGTGTACGTAATGACGTCTCCGACAGTGACAGCTGTGTTGGAAACCGATTTGACGGCTGTGACGTTTGGCGCCGATACCGGAACGGACACTTCATTGGAAACGGCGCTTCCGGTGAGCGTTCGCCCGTCCGGGGGCTGGTACGTGTAGGACACGGTCGCCTGATCCACGAGCCGGGATGTGGCGGGCAGGGAAGTGACGACCGTCTGGAACGTGATGACGGAGCTTGCACCGGCCGCCAAACTTCCCGCGGCGAATCCCGCTGCCGGATTCGCCGCCGGTAAAGACGTGCCGCCAACCGTCACACTGCCGGCAAGAAACGTGGAGCCGCCCGGAATCGGATCACTCACGTTAAGGGAGACGGGAAGGTTGCCGGAGTTTTTTACAGTGACGGTATAAGTGAGGGTCGCACCGACCGTTGCGCTTGCGGGACTGACGCTTTTCACCGCTGAAACGATCGCTTGGTAGACAGGCAGCGTGATCGTATTGGACAAGGACGAGCCGGTAAAAGCGCCGGACGAAAAGCTGACAGTCGCCTGGTTGGAGAGCTGAGCGGGCGAAGGAACGGATGTTACATTAACACGGAAAGTGACCACTGCTGAAGAGCCCGCCGCGATGGAAGCGACGGGAACCCCTGTCGCCGGATTTGCGGCTGGAACCGCCGTCCCGTTCACGGTTACGCTGCCGGTAACGAATGAGGAGCCGGCCGGAATCGGATCGGTTACGACCACACCGGTGACGGCCGTAATCCCGTTATTCGTCGCCGTAATGGTGTAAGTCACGGTGTCTCCGACGACAGCGTCCGTTGAACCGGCGGTTTTGACCACGGCAACGTTCGGCGCCGAGACGGGAATGGACAGCGTGTTGGATACCGCCGAACCGGAAAGCGTCCGTCCGTCGGGAGGAGAATACGTGTAGCTGACCGTGCCCTGATCGGTTAGTCTTCCCCCGGTGGGGACAGACGTCATGATCGTTTGAAACGTGACGGTAACGACGCCCCCTCCGGAATCGATGTTCCCGACGGAGAACCCCGTCGCCGGATTTGCGGCCGGCTGGGATGTACCGTTGACGGTTACACTGCCCGTCACAAATGTGGACCCTGCGGGAATGGGATCGGTCAACGTGGCGGCCGCACGGATACTCCCCGTGTTCGTAGCCGTCAAGGTGTAAGTAACCGTATCTCCCACGGTCGCGGTAGAAGTGTTTGCCGTTTTGACGAGTCCGATAACCGGCTGATAGACTGGGACGGCAAGTGTGTTGGAGGGAACGCTCCCCGAAATAACCGGTCCTCCGGTTACACTCTGAAACGAGAAACTGGCAGTCGCCTGGTTCGAAAGCTGCGCGGGCGATGGAAGGGAGGTCACGGTCACCCGGAACGTCACGGTGGTCGTACTGCCCGCGCTTATCGTTCCGAGCAGAATGCCGGTCGAAGGATCGGTACCCGTTCGAGCGGTCCCGTTGACCGTCACACTGTTCGGGGCGAGTGTGGAACCGGCCGGAATCGGATCGGTGAAGACCGTGTTGGAGGCGTCGACCAATCCGGTATTCCTAACGGCGATAGTGTACGTGACCGCATCGCCGATGACGGCTCCGGTTACGCTGGCGGTTTTAGTCACGGTGACGAGGGGAGCGTTAATATCGATTTGAATGGCGTTCGCATTCACGATATATCCGTCCCCGGACGTCGTCAGTTGTAAAATTGCGGAGGTCTGGGAGTTTTTCAGCGTCGAGGATATGTCCACGTTGGTGATATCCCATCCCTGGCGCCCGCCGGTGATCAACGTGCCCGGAGCTCCGTTTACGGCGTTGCGCGTACCGAACGTTCCGGTTGTATCGAGCGTGCCGTCATCTTTGTTGATTTGGGACGCGAAAAAGTTGGCGGCGAAATTGTTGGCCCCCGATAAAGCCGTCAGACTCGATGTCGTCGGACCGAACAGAGCCTGGTCCCCGGTTTTGTTGGCGTCTCCTTCCTGTGCGCTGATTAACGCACGGCCTTTTAGCGTCCCTTGCGCCGGAGTGGCGAAGCCGGAGATGACCACATTGACGGGCCCCGAAGTCGACTGGACAATCTCCGCGCCCACACCCAGCGAGAGGTTCCGGAAGGGAAGACTCGGGTTCTGGTACACTACCGCCAGGGTCCATCCGGCGTGGTTGGCTGTGGGGTCCGGAACGGCAAGCGTGCCAACGATGCTTTTGGCCGTGTAGGTTCCCGCGCCTCCGGCACTGACCAGAGCCGTTACATTAGCCGTGCGGACGTATGCCAGAACAGAGCTTGGAGAGACCGCAAACGTCACGTTATAGACGGTAGCGGCATCCTGAGTTACGCTCGATGTGCCCGCCGGTGTGGTGAAGGTGATGGGATTGTTGATAAAAGCGGTATTGTTGACCGTGCCGTCCAGGTAAGAGCCGCCCCAGATGAGCTCTGCGTACAATACCGTACTTCCTGCGGGCAGAGTGAGAACTGCGGCAGAGCTGTTGGAGGTGTATAGGCTTGTTGTTCCTGCCGGATATGTACCGTACTGAAGTGTCGTATCCGTTGTTATGTAAGCCCCTATACTGTCTACTGTTCCTGGAACTCCGGCAGTTTCGGATCGGCTCAATCCGAGCGTGTTGCCTGTAAATGTAATGGCGCCTGTCTGGTTTGCGGCATATCGCTGCAAAAAAGCCATCGCTGCATATCCTCCAAGTTAGATAATGATCGACTTCCGATTAATGGAAGGTTCGACTATATCTATGAAAGGGATTCTTGACCCTATGCATACAAAGAGAACCAAAAATAAAGTAGAAACTCCGAAACGTATGGATTTAAACGAATGAAAATGGGATAACCGAAGGCCTATATAACGTGGTTCACTCTCGCATTCGCCTAATCGTACAAGTTCGCGATTTGAGTGCTAAGGATGGCCTCAAAACTTGCCGTTGCCGTAATAGGCAAGTTCGTTGGCTATTGTGTGCGGCGGCGGATTATCGCTGATCGACCCGGTAAGCGAGAAGTGTCCTAAGCGACATCGAAGAGTCCGGATGTCGGGCACTGATGCGAGTGATTTTTATGTGATACAATAAGGGGGATATTTTGGAAATTAAACAAGTGTTGGGAGAAAGGATGATACCCATGTATGAGCGTTTGGCAGACAAACTGAAGACGACTTCCGCTTTAAGATGGTTTCCTAATCACGGAGCGGAAGAGAGCTGGATAGCGGAAGCGGAAGAGGAATTAGGATTCAGCCTGCCTCCGTCTTACCGCTGGTGGCTGGTTCATTACGGAAATGCCTGGTTGAACGGCGGGCATGTTCTAACGATCGCTTCTCCGGAGCATAGGGAGTATAACGACAGCGACCTTCTTTATATACATAGGTTGAACAAAGCCGAGGAGTGGTGGGTAAGTCGGTTTCCCAACAGACTGGACTTGTTCGTTCCGGATAGTGACGAGCTTTATTTTTTTGATACGTCTTCCAGAGATGAACAGGGTGAGTTTCCGATTATGCGCTATGATCTCATGAATGATTGGATCGACACGTATGCTTTGACGTTTGCGGAGTTTTTAGAACAGTTGATCGACGAGCGTTCTTAAATAAGAAACGCATGACCAATTCAATAGCCCGAAAAGCCGCCAAAACGCCGCAGAAGGCGGTATATGAAGCTTACGAAGCCAGAGCTGGTGGAGTTGTTAATCCAATCGGAGCCATACATGCGCAAAATTGAAAAGTACCAGTAAACAGCTTGTAATGTAATATAGCTTGGTTGCAAAAAACAGGAACATAGGAGGTATGAGATGTGAAGATTCATAGACTAGATCATGTGGGTGTAATCGTAAATGATCTCTCTGCCGCTAAAGAGTTTTTTATCGATTTTGGTCTTGAAGTGCAAAGGGAATGGGAATCGGAAGGAGCGTGGATGGATCAGATAGTTGGGCTTAATGACGTTAAAGCAGCATGTGTAGGATTGCGGACGCCAGACGGTCAGGCATGGATAGAGCTAATCAAATTTTATACGCCGTCAGATGAACAAGATATTCAGAAACCTTTTGCAAATACCCTGGGTATCCGGCATATTGCATTTGCTGTTGAAGATATTGAAGCTATAGTTGCCAAATTAAAAAAGAAAGGTACGGAAATCTTTAGTGAGATAGAGCAATATGAAGAAAGTTATAAGTTATGCTACGTTCGTGGGCCAGAGGGAATTATTGTGGAGTTGGCGGAGCGAATCAGATAAATCTATTTGATTCCCCAGTTAACTCAGGAACATCTATTCACACAAACACTAATGATAGCGGGAAAACAAGAAAAGAACCTGAGTAGTTGTCTCAGGTTCTTTAATATTGCATATAAACAAACACGATGATATAATCAGATCACGACTGTTTTTGTTAATTTAGACATAAAAATGCATCTTATACTTTAAGTATACCGTGCCGGTGAACTCTTGTCAAATGTTTTTCTCAATTTAATGGTTAGGGGAGATATCGAATGAGTTCTTTGGTTCTCGGTTTTCAGGAAATGGAAAAAACGCAGCTTATGCTTGTTGGCGGAAAAGGGTTAAATTTAGGGGAATTATCAAAAATGGAAGGAATACAAGTACCGGAAGGATTTTGTGTCACAACAGCGGGATATCAAAAAGCCATCGAACCAAACGAAACGTATCATGCATTGCTCAATCGACTAACCCTGCTAAAAGTAGAAGATCGAATCCAAATTGGTGAAATCAGCAAGAAGATTCGACAAATCATTATGGAGGTCGAAATTCCTTCCGATGTTGCGAAAGCAGTTACTCACTATCTCTCCCGGTTTGGTGATGAACATGCTTATGCCGTGCGTTCTAGTGCGACTGCCGAAGATTTACCGCATGCTTCTTTTGCCGGTCAACAAGACACTTATTTAAATATCATCGGCGTCGATGCTATCTTGCAGCATATCAGCAAATGCTGGGCTTCCCTGTTTACGGATCGCGCGGTCATCTACCGTATGCAAAATGGATTTGACCACAGTCAAGTTTATTTATCCGTTGTCGTTCAAAGGATGGTTTTCCCGCAGGCTTCAGGGATTTTATTTACCGCCGATCCGATTACATCTAACCGAAAGCGGCTATCCATCGATGCCGGTTTTGGACTCGGAGAAGCTCTGGTCTCCGGCTTGGTATCCGCCGATTGTTATCAAGTGCAGGAAGGGGAGGTCGTCGATAAGAGGATAGCAACCAAAAAATTGGCTATCTATGGACGGAAAGAAGGCGGAACAGAGACCCGGCAGATCGATCCCGATCAGCAAAAGACTCAAACACTTACCGAACAACAAATTTTACAACTGGCACGCATCGGAAGACAGATCGAAGCTTATTTCGGCCAGCCGCAAGATATCGAATGGTGTTTAGCCCATGATACATTTTATATTGTCCAGAGTCGGCCGATCACGACTTTATACCCGATCCCTGAAGCGAATGATCAAGAAAATCACGTCTATGTATCTGTCGGTCATCAACAAATGATGACAGATCCCATAAAACCATTGGGATTGTCTTTTTACCTGTTAATTACTCCTGCACCTATGCGTAAAGCCGGTGGGAGGTTGTTTGTTGATGTTGCACCTAGGCTGGCTACACCTGTCGGCCGGGAAACTTTATTAAATGCCCTGGGATCCGATCCGCTCATAAAAGGCGCACTCAAGACCATCATAGAGCGAGATTTTATAAAATTGATACCAAATGATCAAACAGCACCGATTCCGGGCAGAAGTAATACAGATATGCTGGCACAATTCGAGAACGATCCGACAATCGTTTCTGATTTGATTAAGCGTAGTCAAACATCGATAGAAGAGTTAAAACAAAACATCCAAGCGAAATCGGGATCGGATTTGTTCGATTTTATTCTGGAAGATATCCAGCAATTAAAGAAGATCTTATTTGACCCCCAAAGTACTGCCGTGTTTATGGCTGCTATAAATGCTTCATCATGGATCAATGAGAACATGAAGGAGTGGTTAGGCGAAAAAAACGCGGCAGATACGCTTTCTCAATCTGTACCGGGCAATATTACTTCGGAAATGGGTCTGGCGCTAATGGATGTCGCGGATGTGATTCGTCCTTATCCGGAAGTGATTGATTATTTGCAGCATGCAAAAGAGGATAACTTTCTGGAGGAACTGGTTAAGTTTGATGGGGGAAGAGAAACCCGAGACGCTATCTACGATTATCTCAGCAAATACGGAATGCGATGCTCCGGAGAAATCGATATTACGAGAACTCGCTGGAGTGAAAAACCAATTACACTTGTTCCCCTGATTCTTGGTAACATCAAGAACTTTGAGCCTAATGCCGGCAAGCGAAAATTTGAGCAAGGGCGCCGGGAAGCTTTGGAAAAAGAACAAGAGTTAATCGATCGATTGAAGCAATTACCGGACGGTGAACAAAAAGCCAAAGAAACAAAACGAATGATCGACCTCATCCGGAATTTCATCGGCTACCGGGAATATCCCAAATACGGTTATGTTAGCCGCTACTTCGTTTATAAGCAGGCTTTACTGAAAGAAGCCGAACAACTCGTACAAGCGGGCGTTATTCAGGAAAAAGAAGATATATACGATCTCACTTTTGAAGAACTTCACGAAGTCGTACGCACAAATCAACTGGATGATCCCATCATCAGCAAACGAAAAGACCAGTACAAATTATATGAAAAACTAACTCCGCCACGTGTTATCACGTCTGATGGTGAAATCATTGCAGGTGAGTACAAACGAGAAAATCTCCCAGCCGAAGCTATAGCAGGTCTGTCTGTTTCTTCCGGAATTATAGAGGGACGAGCACGTGTCATCTTAAACATGGAAAATGCCGATCTGGAAGATGGAGATATATTAGTCACCTCCTTTACTGACCCTGGCTGGACACCATTATTTTTATCCATAAAAGGTCTAGTCACCGAAGTTGGCGGACTGATGACCCATGGAGCGGTTATCGCGCGTGAATATGGCTTGCCGGCAGTTGTCGGGGTGGAAAATGCCACCAGACTGATCAAAGACGGGCAACGAATTCGCGTGAATGGAACAGAAGGATACATTGAAATATTGTAATGGTTGCCGATCACCAAACGCCAGTCCGGTTTACGGTGAGGCGCGCGAATCAGCTCCGATTCGCGCGTATGCAAACAGCCTTGGCCGACTAATGGCCAAGGCTGTTTTTGCTGATTATGTCAAGCCGTTATCGGGACTTAGGCGTCCCAAACTATTCTATGCTTTTCAAGGATTCAATCATATTAATTTGGGATACTTTCCGCCGAAGCAGTAAGTTAGAGAGAATGGTGAGTAAGAATGCGGCAGCAACAGCAACCGAAATGACGAACGGATTTAATTGATCCGGGATTTGCTGATGGCTACTTGATAATGCCTTTACAACAAGTGAATACACATAGCCGCTGATCGGCAGCGCTGCGAGGACCGCAAAGGTGGTGAGTATGATGTTTTCAAAAAAGATCAGCCGGTTTATTTTATTTTTTTGGTAGCCTAATACCTTAAGGGTTGCAAGCTCGCGGTTTCTTTCGTAAATGTTTATGGACGTTATCGTATAGATGGCGCCAAAAGAAAGCAGGACCGCACAAATGATAAACATGATAAATACAAAGCTGTTTTGTTTCAAAATATATTGAGCGGATTTCTTCAGATCACTCTTATCTGTAAGGGTATTTACATGTGGATCTTGTTCAAAGAAGTGACGAACGCTTGCAAGATCTGCAGAGCCGGCGGCTTCAATTAAGAGCGAGGCCGGGCTGTAATCAATGCCAAAACTCTTTAGATAAGCCGGTGTGATGTAAAACGATGGATTTGAGTACTGGGTAGATATTTGTAAAACCTTCATAGCGACAGACTTGTTTTTCAGCTCAGGGGCTGCGAACTTTATTTCGATCCTATCCCCTTCTGCAATTTGATATTTGTCGGCGTAAGATTTGGGTACCAACACACCGCCTTCTTCCAATGAAATCCTGTTCTCCTTATCGTCAAAGAAATGAAGGAGACGGTTATCTTTTTCAGTAACTACCAGAGTGGCATTCTCATGCTCATCGCCTTTGATGAATTCAATGGGGAGGGCGGCTAACCTGTACCTGTTTTTAATACCGGAGGGTAGTTCTGGCGGATCGGGAATCGTTCCCACCGTATAATCCACTCTTAAATCATAGGTATACACATCTTCAGTTTGGTTAACAACTTTTTGCAAGGCGGTCTGAGTGCCAAAAGCAGTGATTAATAAAACCGTGCTTACAACAACGCCAGTTGAACTCGCCAAAGCTTTTTGTTTATTTAACCCTATATTTCGGAAAATAAGTTTGTAGCTGTAGGGAATACGAGTCCAGATCCCCGGAATTCTTTCGATGATCAGCTTTTTCATCTTCTTAGGGGGTTTAGGGCGCATGGCCTGAGCCGCACGTTCTTTTAATACGGCTCTTCCGCTTACATAACAGGATAAACTCCCAAAAGCACTGGAGAAAATGATGGGAGGAATAAGGGTTAATAAAGACAGCGAGAATGTAATATCAGGCAGGGAGTAGGCCCTGGCGCTTGACGCTCTTACTAGGGGAATAAATACAGCAGCGGCAATGGCGCAGCCCAGGATGGAGCCTATGATGCTTACCAGCATAGGGTATCCCATGTAATGAAGCATGATGCTTCTGTTTTTTACGCCCAAAGCCTTCATTATACCCACTTGATTTCTTTGAGAATCTATCATCCTCGACATAATCAGAAATACGATAATCGCCTCAATCAAAAAGAGAACCAAAGGTACAACCTTACTCATCATGGTATTGTTATAGATGGTTTGAGTGATTTGAGAATAGTTGAAGGTCCGCTCTTTACTTACTTGGTTTAAATAGGCAAGTTGTCGGGACTGCGCTTCAATGGATTTACCTAATGTATCCATGTCGTAACCCTCTTCGGCATCAATCATGATTTCATTATAGGTAAAGCCGCCATCCAGGATTTCAGGTATTGTCTCTTCGGCCATATATGCGATTCCGTAAGCTTTGTGGTCTTGTGTCGGGTTTTTCTTGGCATATTCCGCGTTCTCACACAAGCCGCTAATGGTAAACGTAAAATCTCTACCATCCGTATGTATACGAATGTTATCACCGGTATGAAACTGATGTTCTTTTGCATAATGGGAGTCTAATACGATCTCTCCTTTTTTTGATGGGATACTGCCCTCGATCATCGTAAGCGTATTGATTTCATTGTTCACGGGAATCGAATGAATGGTTAACGAAGCTTTATCCTTATCAAAGACCTGCTTGGCATCCAACGTATAGCGTCCTTCTATTTTATGTATACCTTCAATTTTGCTTAAACCCGCCACTTCTTCTTTGGATATTTGATTGTAATACACATATAAGTCGCTTAAATTATGGTTTTTAAAATAATCTTTTGTATAAGAGCTGAGAGTATCGCTATAGGTGACCAGTCCCCCGTAGAAAAAAGCCCCCACAGCAACAACCAAAACCAGGGCTATAAATTGTCCTAAAGACTGTCTGATATCCCTTACTGATTTAGAAAATAATTTCATGATCACCACTCGATCCCTTCAACACTTTGTTTGTCTTTATTAATCGTTACACTTTCAATCATTCCGCTTTTAACCTTAATAATTTTGTCAGCCATCGGAGCAATAGCAGAATTATGGGTGACCAGAACGACGCATTTTTTCGTTTCCTTGTTCAAATCTTGAAGAAGCTTCAAGACGGACTTGCCTGTACCATAATCCAAAGCTCCGGTTGGTTCATCACAGAGTAAAAGTAAAGGGTTTTTGGCAACCGCTCTGGCTATGGCAACTCTTTGCTGTTCTCCTCCAGAGAGCTGGGAAGGGAAATTTTCGATCCGGTCCTGAAGTCCCACTTTATATAAAATATCTTTCGCATCCAGATAGTTTTTGCATACTTCCGTGGCGAACTCCACATTCTCCAAAGCGTTTAAATTCGGAATTAAGTTATAAAATTGGAACACAAAGCCCACTTTCTCACCGCGATATTCGGTCAACTTTTTTTCGCCTAGGCTAGTGATTTCCTGATCACCAACAAACACTTGACCTGACGTAGCCGTATCCATACCGCCAAGTATGTTCAAAATCGTGCTTTTACCGGCGCCGCTTGCACCCAAAATAACGACGAATTCCCCCTCCGCTATGGAAAAATCAACGCTATCAAGCGCTCTAATCTGCACTTCACCTATTTTGTATTCTTTCGATACGTTCTTGAATTCGATTAACTTTTTCACTTATGACATCTCCTCGTACAGAAATAATGAAACTCAAATTTCGAAAGTTATTTTGTGCTAAGTTATTTCAGTATGCATGTTAGTATGTTACTGATGTAGCATACTATAATGCGCTTGTGAATAATTGTCAATCACGAATGATTGGGTGTGCGAATCGTCAATGTCTTTTCCTATTTGGGACGTAAGCTACCTTGAAGCCTTTTATTGACAATTATTTGCCTATAAATTATAGTGTGCTGGATGGGTAACATACTAATATGCTGAATGGTGAGGGAATGAATGTAACTTTCGACGAAAAGCAGCCGATTTTTCAACAGGTGGCCGACATTATTGAGGACGATATTCTGAACGGCACTTTCCGCGTGGATGAGCAAATTCTTTCCGTGGCCCAGTTTTCCCAGCTGTTCCAGATTAATCCGGCGACCGTAGTGAAGGGAATCGGCCTGCTCGTAAATGAAGGTATTCTGTATAAAAAAAGAGGGCTTGGCATGTATGTCGCGGCTGATGCGAAGCAGAACATTCAGATTAAACGAAGAGACCGTTTCTATAAAGAACTGTTATCCAATCTGGTGAATGAAGCCGACAAACTCGGGCTGACAACCGAGGACATTATGAACATGATCAAACAGTTGAGAGAGGAATAGCGAATCGTGAGCATAGCATTGACCTGCGGCAATTTAACCCAAAAATACGGTCAAACTTACGCATTGTGCAATCTGGATCTGCAGTTGGAGGAAAACGTTATTTACGGTTTGCTCGGGCGTAACGGCGCCGGCAAAACGACGCTGCTTAACACGATCGCCGGCGGCATTTCCCCGAACTGCGGCTCAATCGAGGTAAGAGGGAAGAAGCTTGGGAAGGGAGAACTTCCGAAGGATTTCTGTTTCGTGCGCGAGAATAGCAAACACTTCGGAGGAGGGCGGATTATCGAAGTTTTGAAATTCGCCGCTAATTTTCATCCCAATTGGGACTGGACTTTTGCTCTGGAGCTGCTCAAAACGTTTCGGCTCGATCCGGACAAAAAAATCAGACAGCTTTCAAGAGGCACGGAATCGCTCGTAGGCAACATCATCGGTCTGGCCAGCCGGGCGCCGCTGACGTTATTCGACGAGCCGGTGCTCGGACTCGATGTTTTGATGCGGGAACAGTTTTACAAAGCGCTTTTGGCGGATTGCGCCAATCACCCCCGCACGGTCCTGCTGTCTACGCATTTAATTGACGAAATCGCCCCAGTTGCGGAAAGAGTTTATATTATTGAAGCGGGCTCGATCCTGCTTCATGATGAAATGGATCGGATACGCATGGCAGCTCATCTGATCCGAGGCAATTCGGAAGCCGTGGCTTCCTTTACAGCCGGAAAGCGAGTATTACATAAGGAGACATATGGTCACGGCACACTTGCCGCTATTTACGAAAAGTTGAATGATGGGGACAGGCAGCTGGCGCGGGAGATGAATATTTCGATTGAACATCTGACGCTTCAAACGTTTTTCTCGTATTTAATCAGAGGGGGTCATTGACTTGGGGGCATTGGCCGTTCATTTAAAGGCAACCTATTTGCAAATGAGGGTTTACATCTGGTGCGTCATTCTTCTTCTCCTGCTAGGAAAATTGGCGGAATTCATTGTGGGCCTCTTTATAGACAGCAGCCAAAGCAGGGGACTTTCGGGCGGCAACATCCTGATTCTCATATTGCCCCTTATCGCTATCGTGCTGCCGCTCATTTATTACAAACGCATCGTACATTTGGGCGCAAGCAGAGAGCACTATTTTAAGGGACTTCTATTCGTCTTTGCTGTCTACGCGGCAGCCATCGCTTTCATTAATTCTTTATGGGTTGTGATTGAATGGAATGTGATCCGGAATTACACGACCCCTGTTAATCTTATTAGGGCTTTTCATTGGAATGACTTTGGCTTGGCGGGTTCTTTCCTTTACCAAACCGCTTTTTATTTAATGGCGATGGCGCTGCTCTGCATGCTGATCTCCGGTTATTACCATCCTGCCGGGTGGCTGCTGTGGGCTCTGCTCATTACGGCGATCCCGGTCGGAACGGCGATTCCTTCGCTGCGCGTTCATGTCGTCTCTTTCTTCAAAGCCTTGTTATTCAACGGCTCGCTGCTTGCGGGCATCGGATTTAACCTGATTCTTTGTTTGGTTTTTGTGGCAGGCGGCTGGCTTTTTACCAAAGGAAGAACGCACTGAATAAATTCATTTATTAGAAACGTCGCGTTTTCAAGGGGAAAATATTCAATTTGCAAAAAAACACGAGATCAAAGAGAGGGCCATCCCGCAGAAAGATGGCCCTAAATCTTGCCGTTACAACCGGTACGGTGAACAGTAAATGATGGCAAAGGCTGTTGGAATCTTTCATTGATGAAGAATCGACACGAAGATTATCCTACACCGTCACTTTCTAACAAGGAATAAAAATTATCGCGGTCTTCGTCATCAAATTTGCCAAGTGTCCGTACCCTGACAAATTCATGTACGCCATACATGTCTATTTCCTCCCCGTACCCATTGTAGAGCGCGATCATATCGCCATCCTGATTCAACTCCATGTACCCGTAACAATTTGCTTCAGGCGCTTCACCGTAAAGGAGCAAAAAACTAATTTTGTCCACGCTGTTCATGCAGATCCTCCTTTTCTGCTTTTTTTGTGTATATCCCTGACCTCTGCACCGACCTGAAGAAAATTTTACGTGAAATCAGATGAATTGGAAAAAGCGATATCGCTTTTCATTCTCGGAAATTCATTCCTATTTCGAAAGCATAAGGGGGGATCCCTCGCTATGCCGCGCACTCGCACATTATCTCTTGACGAGATGCGATTTGGGGATTATGATAACGTGCCGGTCAACTCAACAAGGTAAATCAATAAAAAGGCCGACTTTTCGAAGTGCCTCGGCACCGAATCGTCAGCCCGTCATGGAAGGCTAATTTCATTAAGGTCTATCGCGCTGGCTTAAAACTTTCCAGGAAACTGTTTGACAATGCCATCTGTCAGGATATCGGCTAAATGAATCATATGGATCTCGTTTTTGTCGGTTGCTGCAATATCCGCTTTCCAATCTCCTTTGAGACAGGCCAGGACGATTTCCGTAATCAACTGAAGATGCGTATACAGCATATCTTGCAGCGTTTTAAACGGCCAGTTCGGATTCGCTGCGCTTAAAAATTTGGCGATATCGTCGGCGTTTCTATGCCAATCCGCCTCAAGCTTTTTCACGTCCGCCTGATTACCTGCTTTGGCCGCCGCTACAATTTTCACTGCGATCAGAATATGCTCTCTCAGAAGATCCGCCAGCTTATTGCCGGCCGCTTCTCCATAATACGGCTTGATGACATTGCCTATATCCTGTTGGTTCCGCAGAAGCCGGTCCAACACGTCTTTCTGATCTGGACGGTTAGATATGGCGCTGACAATATAGCTTCTTGTCCATATCGTATGGTCGATCCAAACTTTCTGCATATCAAGTTTCAATTGCACCATTTTGGGACTTAGGCAAGCCGAATCATTCTTCTCTTCCGTCTTCGCTTGCACGGAACCTACTGCCGGCGTCATGCTAAAAACGAGCGCCAAGGTTAACAGTATAGCCACCAAGCATTTGTTTTTCACATTCATTTGCTCCTCTGTACGTTTGAAGTAAAACAGGCTGTTTTAGTATGGGTTAAAACATCTGTTTTATACAGAAGATTGTTTACGGCGTTCCGCCAGTCTGCGAAGCCATGCATAGCGCACAACCTAAACTCATACGCTGACGCATTCAAGGCAGTGGAAGCAGACCAATTTAATAAATACCTTCAGGTTGGATACATTAAGGAAATTCGACGCAATAACTTGAGCATACGAAACCACCTGAAAAGAAACGAGACTTCCTGTAAAGGCATCATTTCTTTTCTGTAGGTAATGTTTTTGTAGGCCATATTCTAGAATAAATAATAAATAGAATAGACCTGAAGATAGGTATAAGGCTCTTTTAAAAGCACTACATGCTACCCGCATATGTTCTTTAATTAATACTCGGAAATGGAATATAATGGAGGAGGTCGTAGCCCAGGCGAAGGCGCGGGAGCGTCCTTTTTTGTTGAACTAACTGGCAGGATAATTCTGTTAAATGTAGAATATCAGTAAGCGTCAAATCTGACCCACCTGTTCAAAGGAAGTAAAGGCTGTCACAATGAGTCCATCATAGATCGAAAGGATGGACCATTCATGAAAGAGACGGGACAGGAAATATGGGCAAGACACATTGCAGCCTTCCAGAAAAGTGGGCAAACGATGCAGGCCTGGTGTGCCCAAGAAAATCTGAAAGTGCATCAGTTGAAATATTGGCTGTATAAATCTCCAAAAGTGAAATTAACGGAAACTTCTACGACCTTCCGTGCTGTGGCCGTCCAACATTCGCAGCATGAGCCTTTATGGGTGCAAGTTGGTGCTGCACGAATTGTTGTCCTTCCAGGCTTTGAACCACAGTTGCTTCGCGATGTGGTCGCTGCGCTCGATCTCCTATGCTGAATTTCGCATCAGCTTCACAGGTCTATTTGGCCTGTGGCTCCACAGACATGCGTAAATCCATTGACGGCTTGGCGGCCATTGTTCAGGAACAGTTTGCGCTGAGTCCCTTCTCCACAGCATGGTTTGTCTTTTGTAATCGCAGACGGGATAAGCTCAAGATCTTGCATTGGGATCACGCTGGCTTTTGGCTTTACTACCGTCGTTTGGAACGCGGAACCTTTCAGTGGCCTGCCGGCGGCAGTTCCCCACTGAGCCTGACGCAGCGAGAATTGCGATGGCTACTTGATGGTCTGTCACCCGAGCAAAGGCAGGCCCACCCGGCGATATCGCCCGAAGTCGCCATTTGAAAAACCTTTCTCCGTTTGGCAGGAAATCCCCTTGGCTTGTCGAAAGAAAAACAGATGAAGAACGAAACGGAATCCCTCACCCTGGCACAACTCCAGCAGCAAAATGAAAAGCTGGAGCAACAAAATACCGAACTTTCGGCTAAGCTCAAATGGTACGAGGAGCAGTTTCGTCTGGGACAGCAGAAGCGCTTCGGCGCTTCCAGCGAGAAGACACATCCCGATCAGCTCGAGTTGAACCTGTTCAATGAGGCAGAAGTGCTGGCTACGCCGGAAGGGCAAGCTCCCGAGATGGAGAAGGTCACCTATGAACGCCGAAAAACCACGGGAAAGCGCGAGGAAGACCTGACTAAGTTGCCTGTCGAGACGGTGACGTACACATTGGAAGAAGGCGAACAGATCTGTACATGCTGCAGCGGATCACTGCATGAGATGACGACTGAAACGCGTAGTGAAATTGCCGTGTTGCCACCGCAAGTAAAGGTCATTCGGCATGTGCGGCAGGTGTATGCCTGCCGTCACTGCGAGCGGCATGGCCTACAAACGCCCATCGTGACGGCGCCTATGCCTAAACCGGTGTACCCGGACAGCCTGGCTTCGCCTTCGGCGATGGCGCATGTGATGTGCCAAAAGTATGTGGATAGCCAGCCATTATACCGACAGGAGCAGCAGTTTGCCCGTATGGGCTATACGTTATCTCGGCAAACGATGGCGAACTGGATAATCTACGGCGCGGAGCAGTGGCTGTTGCCGGTGATTGCAGAAATGAAGAAACATCTCCTTCAGCAGGAAGCGCTGCATGCGGATGAGACCACTTTGCAAGTATTGCGAGAGCCGGGGAAATCGGCCGAGGCGACCTCCTATCTGTGGTTGTATCGAACGGGTCGCGGCGTACCGCCTGCCATGCTCTATGACTACCAGCGGACACGCGGTGGTGAGCATCCGCGAGACTTCTTAACGGGGTTCAAGGGATATTTACATGTGGATGCCTATCCAGGATACCATAAGGTCAAGAATGTGACGCTTGTCGGTTGCTGGGCACATGCACGGCGCAAATATGACGAGGCGTTGAAAGCATCGCCGGAGGCCAAGGGCAATCCTGAAACGGTAGCCGCGCAAGGTCTGGCGTATTGCAACCAGCTCTTTACACTGGAACGGGAGCTGAAAGAGGCCTCGCCGGGCGAACGTCACAAGGCCCGAGCAGAGCGAAGCCGCCCCGTGTTGGAAGCGTACCATGTGTGGCTGCGTCAGCAGAAATCTCGGACGATGCCTAAAAGTCTGCTGGGCCAGGCGATTGCCTATAGCTTAAACCAATGGGATAAGCTGACAGCGTTTCTGAAAGACGGTAGGCTGGAGATCGACAACAACCGGAGTGAGAGGTCGATCAAACCGTTTGTGATCGGGCGAAAGAACTGGCTTTTTGCGAATACACCTCGGGGCGCAAAAGCTAGTGCAGCAGTATACAGCGTGATTGAAACAGCGAAAGAGAACGGACTGCATCCGTTCCGGTACCTCAAGTACCTATTTGAGCAATTACCGCAGCTCCCTTATCTCCAAGCTTCGGAAACGCTTAAACCGCATATGCCCTGGTCCTCTTCATTACCAGATACCTGTCGCATGCCTTAATACTCTCATCCATCATACGCGGGCTTCCATCTGACTTCTAGGTGGGGCCTATTTGACGCTCACGAATATCACCACATGAACATTATTGAAAAGTAGGTAAACCAAATGGTGAAAATTCGTGGTAAAAGACGATATTATCGAAAAATAATAAAGAGGATTCAAAATTTCAACCATCACTTATCTGAAGAGAACAGCTGGTATAATATGTGGCACATTCACTTTGATGGGAAGGGGATAAGTGAGAAATTCAAGGACAGAAGAAGCCACATTAAGCATTATATTGAGCTATGTCGGA
This sequence comes from Paenibacillus sp. JNUCC 35, assembly GCF_058269095.1. Taxonomy (NCBI): domain Bacteria; kingdom Bacillati; phylum Bacillota; class Bacilli; order Caryophanales; family Paenibacillaceae; genus Paenibacillus; species Paenibacillus sp. JNUCC 35. The sequence goes on from NZ_CM177771.1 coordinate 3,026,060, forward strand.
AAATCAAGGTTTCAGAATTATCAAACTCAAAACCATTTCAAGCTTGGATATTTTTAGACTCTGAATATCCAACATGTGATGCACTGTACTTACATACTTCTAACCCGCACAGTTCGTTTCCGTTTAAAAACCAAGATATTGTTTGGTTAAGTGAAGCAACGGAAATCCCCGAAATTCTGAAGGGGATAGTTAATTTGAATGAGTTTGAAGTTGGTGAATACAGGCATTCTGAAGGTAAAACGGACTATTTTATCTGGATGATTAATTTGGGCATGAGTCTTACGGATTCGTTGAACTAGCGGGAAACGAGTTGAATAAAGTGAGATCAAAGAAAGGGCCATTCCGCAAAGGGTATCATAAATAACTAATAAATTTTGAGTGAAACAAGGAGTATGAAAGCGTGAAGGCGTTATTTGTGGGAAAGATCATTTCCGATGTTAGAACAGAAAGGAGTTCGCTATGATTTGGATTGCTCCACCTTATGAAGTAGACAAAGTATCTATTATTTCTGTAGCAGAACGGGTCGAAAAACAAGCTAGATACATTAGACAGGCTGGGGCCGAACATTTCGCCATCATTAATTTCGTAATTGAGCCCTGTCAAGGTCACATCGGCTTTAAAAATGAGGCACTAATTCAAGATGATTTGAGAGGAAACAAAGAGTGGGAACAACTGTTTCCTATAATGATATGTCACATTTATGATGCTTTAAAAAATTTTATACAATATCAATATGATGAAAGAAATCTGGCAATTGGTAATTTCAAGTTCAAGCTCACGAGCCTTAAAATCCATCCCGGAGATAGCAAAGTAATGGATTTCGGAATAGCAGCTCATATCGGTTTGAGAGAAATCTTTCAAAATATAGAAGCAGATGAGTAATGCCTAGTAGTAATTCATATTGTAGGTAGAAATAACCATTAGCAAGTGTTTGTGGTAACTTGTACATACTTAGAGGATTTGGCGGTAAGTAGTCGTATATATATTGTGCAGTGACCTCTCAGAGAAACAACCGCCCCTAATAGGTTTGGAGCCAGCAGGCATCCCCTCCTGGATTTCTTTAACAGAAATGAGGCGCTCCATGTTCTTGGCGCTGCACATACTGATAAATTATCAACTTGTCAATGTGACAAGTTTTTTTTGCATTTAAAACAAAGAACTTAACAGAAGAAAGAAAATGTTTCTATCTGTCGAAAGAACATAAATTGAATGCAAATAGGTGATCATCAGTTGAATAATTTTATGCTTACGGGTACAAGCAAAAAGTCGCATCGTTGCGGCTTTTTTTATTTTAACGATACCAAGGTTACCAAAAAAAGTCTCCATAATAGTGTATGCGAAAGGAGCGAAAGCCGTACGACATCGAGGTCAAGATGGGACCCGCATTTTGACCTCGTTTCCACGAACAGCGTAGGGCGATCGAAAATGCGGGTACTCGGGTGTTTTTCCGATGGTCAGAGAAAGGCAAGCAATAATGTGGGATGGTGCATCGTGAACACTAAATAACACTTTTATTAAATGGAAATATATGATATATTTGGATTACAAAAGGAATTTTAACAACAGGTTTTTTTAATTTTAACTTATGAGGAGGATTTCTATGAAAAAGCAATGGATCGTCTTATCTGCGTTAGCTTCTGTTTTAGCGTTTGGACAAACTGCATTAGCAGCCGAAAATGTTCAAGGTGAAAACAACAGCCAAAAAACTACAAGCTTAAGTGAATCTGCGGCATATACGGAATATCAAGTAACATGGAATGCGGTTAGTGGAGTTGCAAATTATAAAATCAAAATAGTGAGAGTAGATTCGGGCGATGTGATTGTGCCGGTGACTGATTTGGGAACAGACCGAGTCTTTAAAGCTTCTCATCTTAAATCCTTAACTAAATATCGAGTTTGGGTTGCCGCTTATGATAGTAAAGGGAAATTGCTAGCTCAGAAAACAGAAGTAAAGACGACCGCTGATGAGATTGGCGGCATCATACGATGGAATCTCGAGTCATTAAGCTAAGTACGAGCTTCGTGATAGGGTACGGCGAAGCCGCGTTCTTTCCATGTTGGAAAGGACGCGGTTTTTTTCTTATTGGAGCGGCTGAAATAGGGGGACATATCGCTCAATCGCGATGTTATCTGTTGCACGACCTTTGCGATCCATGCTGATGCGAACATCGTGTTCCTTCAGTAATTCGATGTATTGTGGACTCGTACCAGCTAGCCGAGATACGCTCCGGAGCGAGGAGCCTATAGCTTGATTTTACGGATGATCAAGCATGGGCAAATGAAAAGAACTGGGGCTTTCGTCGTTATTTTGTTTCGAGGATTGTCAAATGTGAGCCTTGAAGTCTGTTTGCTTTCACTTCCCTATTATTTGCTTAAAAAGACGAAAACTAGCAATGGCGATGTAGGGGGGACCTAGCACCGCCATTGCTTTATTTTGTAAGATGATTTGATCAGGCAAGCTATCCATCAAGTGCGCAAACTTACTTTTGAGCACCCCATTTCACTAAGTAAGAGGTTTATACCATGTTTTTCGATATGACGATTTTTCCCCGTTTCGGCATCTCTTCGCTTTTGCGATACGCCTCAAGTAGGCCTTGAGCAGTAAAGGGATAGGTCTCATCGATATAGATACTCAATTTATTCTCTTTCATATGGCGAACAATAGATTCAAAATCGGGACGGTTAGGTCTTGCCTGGAAGTAATATGCGTCAATGTCGCGGACCTTCGGATATTGATTAATCGCGAATGCCACTAATGAAATATAGGTTCCGCCATCCTTGATGACCGAGTAGTTCTTCTTTCCGATTTCTCCCGGTAACCCGGTACCAAAAGTGGATCCAAAAGTGGATTGGTCCATAGCGGAATCCAATACGATATCAACAGGTTCTGTTATTTGGGTGGCAAAGTCGACTTTCCTGTAGTCGAACACCTCGTCCGCACCGAGTCCTTTGACGAAATCATGATTATAGTCCCTCGCGGTTGCGATAACATATGCTCCATGTTGCTTGGCCAACTGAACCGCCGCATGCCCCACACCTCCGGCGCCGGCTTGAACGAGGATGCGTTGTCCCGGTTGAAGACGGCCATGCTCAAACAGCGCTTGCCAAGCTGTCAGGGCAACCGCAGGCGCGGCACCTGCCTCTTCGAAGGAAAGACTCTCCGGGATAATGGCAAGATGATCTTCCTCCACCGCAACATAGTCCATGTAGGAACCCATCGGAACCATGCCCATGACACGATCCCCCGGCTTGAAATGACGCACTTTTTCTCCAACTTCTTTTACGATGCCGGCTACTTCATTACCAAGAACAAGCGGCAATTGAGCCGGAAATTTATCGGCCATCGGACTCTTAAGAATCGCGCCACTACGCAATAGCATATCTGCGGGATTGATGGACGAGACACGCATTTCGATGAGAACCTGTGTATTGGTGATTGTGGGAACCGGCACTTCCAGTTCCTCTAGCATTTCGGGGATTCCAAAGCTTGTCAAAGCAATTGCTTTCATGATTACGCCTCCTCATAAGTTAAACAAACGTTGAATTTTCAACATATGTTATATATAGTGAGCGTATCAAGGTGGTAGATAGTGTTCAATGGTTAAAACAAGCTCCGTTGTTGATTTTTCAACAGAGGGCTTCGATATGTTCATTTTGTATGAGATAAAGGGGGAGAAGGATATGGACAGGCGTATTCAAAAATCGAGGCAAGCGATTATGGATGCTTTTATGAGGTTGATGTCGGAAAAGGACTTCGAGAGCATGACGATCAACCAAATTGCGGAGGAAGCGAATGTCAATCGAGGAACGGTGTATCTGCATTTCGCTGACAAGTATGATCTGCGTGATCAATGCGTGGAAGCACAATTAAACCAGTTGCAGCTCAGTTGTATGCCTGAAGAGGGCTTGGTTCTTCTCACTTCCAAAACCGCGCTGCTGCGCACGTTTGAATATTTGGAACAGCATGCTTCATTCTATTCCATAATGCTGACTAGCAAGGGAAGCGCGGTTTTCCGAAACCAATTGGAGACAATGTTCCGGCAAAGTCTGAGCATGGTTTCGATCAGTCTCGATCGGGAGCTGAACAGGGACATTACGGTACAATTTTTAATTTCAGCGGGAGTGGGTTTATTGGAATGGTGGATTACCCGTTCGATGCCGTATCCACCATCGGTCATGGTTGAACAATATTGGAAATTGTTGAACAGATTCCAATTGCAAATGTTCGAAGAAAATAGCGTATTAAAATGACTCAAAACCGTTAGAGCCTCCAGTGTTTTGAACTATTGAGATACGATATTTCAATAAAACAGCGACAGTCTATCCTGAAATAACTGTCTTGACATCTTGTAGCACCATACAATGAAAGCTTCAATTGAATAGCTATAAAACTTGTTATGACCTTAGTCTGCGTTAATCGCAGACTATTTTTTTGCCGTTAAGCCCGTTATTGTGTTAGATAGAACATATATAGATAGGTTTATGTGAAGAAATCGAACAATGTGCAATTATTGACTTTATTCTATAAGGTCAGTATAATTTTGTTGGTCGACCAACCAAAAAGGTGGGATTGTATGAGCACACAGGATAAAAGGACACGATTAATCGAGGCGGCTTACAAAGTATTTGTAAAAAAGGGATATATGAACGCTTCGATAAAAGATATTGCAAACGAAGCCGATATAACACCAGGACTTGTTCATTATTATTTTAAAAATAAAGAGGAACTGTTGCTTTCCGTACAGGAAGAAGTCCAAAAGCATTACCAAAGGCAATATGACGGACAGCCTAATGACTCTGTAGACATCGAGGCAGTTCTACTTGAAATCAAATCCAGAGCGGTAGACAATCCCGACTGGTATCGTTGGCGATATGAAATTTATTCTTTAGGGATAAAAAGCGAAAGTGGCCATCTTGAACAGCAAGTAGGGTCTATTCTCAAGAATGGGAGAGATAGTCTTTCCATACCGTTGCAGCATTTAGCAGGCAATTCCCATCATGCTTCTGCGCTTGCCAGTATACTATTGGCTTGCTTCGACGGGCTAGCGCTTCAGAAAATTATTGACGATGAGTTTGATATCGACCACTCGTATAGATTATTGATTGAGCTCTTTGAGCTTTATTTAAGCAAGTCTCATTCTGTTTAACTTATATATGTTCACTTGAATATACAACTAAACTAACACGCAAGGTGATACTATGAAAAAATTAGTAATCTGTTTATTCGTCTTTCTGCTCGTTGCCCCTTCACTTTCTCTAGCCGCTGAAGGTCGCGATACGGCTCAACAAATCGAAACATTTATGAAAGAAGCACTGGAAGAATATCATATTCCCGGAGCTTCACTGGAAGTCGTACATAACGGTCAGACCATCTTTCAAGATAGCTGGGGGACAATGAGTGACGGGTCCGCCGTAACGGAAGACTCGACTTTTCTTATAGGGTCAGTAAGCAAGCCTTTGACTTCACTTGCTATTATGATGTTGGTGGAAGATGGAAAAATCAAGCTAGATGAACCGATAGAAACTTACATCCCTTGGTTTACTTATCAAACAGATGGCACAAAATCAATAACCGTGCGTCATCTATTAGAACAAACAAGCGGTATTAGCGCTTATGATGGAATGAAAGTGACAGATCAGCAAGGCCGTGATAAGGAGAATGGTATAACTCAAGCTGTTACAGAACTGAGCGGAGTACAGTTAAGGCGTATTCCGGGTGAAGCATATGAATATAATTCAGCTAACTATTTGCTCTTAGGAGCTATTATTGAGGCGGTATCCAACCAGTCATTCTCAGCATTTATGGATGCTCATATTTTCTCTCCTCTTAGCATGAACAATACTACTGCCGATTATGAAAGTGCGGTAGACAGAGGATTTGTGCCCGGCTTTCATTCATGGTTCGGCAAACCTGTTAAAGGTGATGGATTGTATGATCAATCGGGAGCGCCTTATGGTTATATGTCTTCAACCGCCAGTGATCTGACCAAATTTATAAAATTCATGCTAAACGGCGGAGAATTATTATCCGAACAAAGTTTAAAACAACTACAAGCCCCACCGGAAAATGGTAATCGATATGGTTTGGGTTGGCACTTCCCAAGATCGGGCAATAAATATCCTTACCATACGGGCGCAACGCCTGAATATAAATCGGAAATATTCTTTATTCCCGAACAAGATCTGGGTGCCGTTCTTTTAATGAATAAATACCATGAATTGGAAGCTGTTTCGTATTTAAGTATAATGGAAGGAATTCGATCCATTATAAACGGTAAAAATCCGGATTTGGTACAACTAAACGTTAGCACGCAATGGATTACGCTTGGTGTTGTATTATTGTTGGTTATTATATCTTTAATTAGTTTAATCCGTTTAAAACGTAGAACTACAATAAACAAAAAGTTATGGGTGTCTATGGGAATCCTCTCCGTCATTTTTGCTGTCGGACTGATTCCATTATTCACATCTAGTATGGGTATCTCATGGAGGACGGTTGGTCTTTTCCTTCCAGACGTCGAATTTCTCATTCAATGCCTAATTGCGATATTGGCAGGTCACGGTTTCCTAACCTTCCTCATTATTGCAGGGATAAGAAAAAATCAAAGTCTGAATATTGTTCGATGAAGGCGATAGAATTGGGCTATTGTGTGTACTTTACAAACTTGATTATATAACTTGAGCACACTTAGAAGGCTTATTCCATTTGTTGAAGATGGAGTGAGCCTTTTTTGCATGCAGAAAATCTAAGGAGATGAACAGACAATGGCAAAACATGAACAGGTAGTAAACCAAGACAGGGGTCCACGCAGGCGGAAATCCGAATGCATATGCTTACAGCATGCTTTACAAAACATTTAGACGAGAGGGATGACCAGTGTCCGTTGGAAAAATGAAAAAGTACAAAGTTATGTTGAAACATCCCGTTTTGCGTCCGCATTTACCTAAAACCCGCTGGTTTACGAAATCGAGGACCAAACGAATGCTGAAAACCTATTCATCGGTCTTCATAAAACCCAATCACGGGAGTGGCGGCAGCGGGATTATCCGGGTCAAGAGATTGAAAAAACGATACGAGGTTCGTAGTGCTTCAAGTCGAAAGGTTGTTCGATCGCGTTCTCTCTCTAAAGCCATTAAGTCATACCGGAAACCTGGACATCCGTATTTGGTACAGAAAGGACTTCGCTTAGCTAAGTACCATGGGTCGATTTTTGACATCCGGATTTACTTACAGAAGCCAAAGGGGAAATGGGTTATTTCCGGCGCGGTCGCTCGTGTCGCGGCACCTCGTAAGTATGTTACCAATTATCTTAAAGGAGGGCATGCAGTATCTTTGAAGCGGGCACTTTACAGTCTTTTTAAGCACAGCCGCACAAAAACGAAAACCTATTTGCGCAAAATTTCCAAACTATCCCTCATCATAGCCAAAACGATTAATAAACGGCATCCGGTTCGCGAATTGGGGGTTGACATTGCCATAGATAAGAAAGGTCGTATTTGGATTATTGAGGCCAATTCACGCCCCGGACATATGTTATTTACTCAACTTTCCGATCCTACTATGATCAAGACCATTATGAGAAACAAGCGTCTTATTCGAAAGTAGGTTCCATGCACGTTACTCTAGGGGAGAAGGAGAGCATTTCAATGAAAAAAACAAAGCAGTTTAGAGACTTGATCCATTCACAAAAACCGGAGTTTATTATGGAAGCCCATAATGGTCTGTCGGCCAAAATAGTGGAGGAGACTGGGTTTAAAGGAATCTGGGCCAGCGGGTTATCCATCTCTGCAGCGATGGGAGTAAGGGACAACAATGAGGCCTCCTGGACGCAAGTTTTGGATGTTTTGGAATTCATGAGTGATGCTACCTCCATCCCGATTTTGCTGGACGGAGATACGGGGTACGGCAACTTTAATAATGCAAGACGGCTAGTGAAAAAACTGGAACAGCGCCATATTGCGGGAGTATGCATTGAAGATAAGCAGTTCCCCAAAACGAATTCTTTTATTAACGGTCAAGAGCAGTCTTTGGCTGATATCGAAGAGTTTTCCGGAAAAATTAAAGCGATGAAAGATACCCAAACGGACGAGGACTTTACGGTGGTGGCCAGAGTAGAGGCATTTATTACGGGGAAAGGGCTTAAAGTGGCGCTGCAGCGGGCGGAGGCGTACCGGAAGGCAGGAGCCGATGCCGTATTTATACACAGCAAAAGATCGGATGTCGCAGAGATTGAAGCGTTCATGAAGGAATGGGCCGGAAGATTGCCGGTAGTGATCGTGCCTACCAAATACTATACGACCCCAACCGTGAGGTTTCAGGAGATGGGGATTAGCCTTGTGATCTGGGCAAACCATAATCTGAGGGCATCCATTCAAGCAATGAAACACTTATCTGACCGAATTTATCAAGATCAAAGCCTAGTTCATGTCGAAAAAGACGTCGCAACCCTGGAAGAAGTATTCAGACTTCAAGGGGCCGAAGAGCTGGAAGCTGCGGAACAGCAATACCTTCCGTCGTCAGAACCGGATTCGGGTGAGCGTGCATAATGGACACGAAATTGTTAGGAGAAGAGTTGAAAAAATTAGGATATACCTTTTTCAGCGGTGTTCCTTGTTCCTTTTTAAAAAACTTGATCAATTATGCCATAAACGAATGCGATTATGTGGCAGCGGCTAACGAAGGAGATGCGGTCGCTATTGCATCGGGAGCTTATGTAGGGGGGAAGAAGTCAGTAGTCCTTATGCAAAATTCAGGACTAACCAACGCTGTTTCGCCATTGACCTCCCTTAATTACCCTTTTCGTATTCCGCTGCTCGGATTTGTCAGCCTGCGCGGAGAGCCGGGCATACCTGATGAGCCTCAGCATGAACTAATGGGCCAGATTACAACGCAAATGCTGGATTTGATGGAGGTGGAATGGCAGTATCTCTCCAAAGATTTAGAGGAGGCAAAAAAGCAGCTGATTCAGGCTGACGAGCACATTGCCCGAAATCGCCCGTTCTTTTTTGTCGTTAAGAAAGGCACTTTCGACAAAGTGCAACTGCGAAATCAGCAAACCTCCATTCATTTAAATCAGATCCGTCAGCATGCTCATGCGGATCATCAAATGCCTACGCGGTATGAGGCATTATCTGCGATTAACTCCATGAAAGACGGCAATACTATACAGCTCGCGACAACGGGTAAAACCGGACGCGAACTGTATGAAATCGAAGATGCGGATAACAACCTGTATATGGTAGGTTCTATGGGATGCATCGGTTCCTTGGGACTCGGATTGGCTTTGAGCCAACCAAGCAAAGATATTTTCGTCATTGACGGAGACGGTTCTCTGTTGATGCGTATGGGGAGCCTGGCAACCAACGGGTATTATCAACCAGGCAACATGGTTCATATTCTGCTCGATAATAACGCCCATGAATCAACAGGCGGGCAAAGTACGGTATCCCATGGTATTAATTTTATAGATATTGCCGCTTCCTGCGGGTATATGAAGTCGATTCATGTTCACAGTCTCGAGGAACTACAAGCTTTTTTACAAGAATGGAAAGTGAATAGAGGACTTACGTTCGTGCTCCTGAGAATATCCAAAAGTTCCAAGGATCAGCTTGCTCGCCCGCATATGAAGCCTCACGAAGTAAAAGAACGTCTGCAGCGTTTTATTCATAACGATCCTTTGAAGGACAAGGAAGTGGGCGGTTCATGAGTTCCTCCGTCAAGAAAAACATCTTGCTTACCCCTGGTCCGGCAACGACTACAGAAAGTGTGAAACGGGCACAAGTGGTTCCGGATATTTGTCCTCGCGAAGCCGAGTTTGGGCAAATTATGGAGTATATTTCTACAGAACTTACCCGGCTGGTTGCAGACCCGGATCATTATGCGACCATATTGTTTGGCGGATCGGGTACTGCAGCGGTAGAATCCATCATCAGTTCGGTCCCGAATCACGATACGGTGGTCATTGTTAGCAATGGAGCCTATGGAAAACGGATGTGCGAGATAGCGAAAGTTTATGGAGTGAACTATCTTGAATTCAATAGTCCTCCCGATGATGCTATTGATTTGGCTGATTTAGAAAGGTATATCCAATCCTCCAAACGCACCGTCTCCCATCTGGCCGTCGTACATCATGAGACGACAACGGGTCTGCTTAACAAGATAAAGGATATCGGAGCATTATGCAAAAGGTATCAAATCGACATGATTGTAGATGCCATGAGCTCATTTGCGGCCATTCCGATTCAATTGAAGGAAATGAACATTGCCTACCTGGCGGCAAGCTCCAACAAAAACTTACAGGGAATGGCCGGGGTTTCGTTCGTGATAGCCGAAAAAAATAAATTGGAGAATTTGAAAGGCCAGAAACCAAGAAGCTATTATTTGAATTTGTATGCTCAATACAACTATTTTGTGGAACATGGGCAGATGCGGTTTACTCCTCCAGTCCAAACCTTATATGCGCTTAGACAAGCGATTGAGGAATTAAAGCAGGAGGGAGTGGATAAAAGGTACGAAAGGTACGCGACATCCTGGAAAACCTTAATTAACGGGTTAGCCCGATTGGGTCTAACCTATATCGTCCCCGAAGAGCATCATTCCAAAATTCTTACTTCCATTCTCGAACCTCAATGTGCGGGCTACGACTTTCAATCTATGCATGATTATTTTTACAGCAAAGGCATTATGATTTATCCCGGCAAACTTGAGAAACTAAATACGTTCCGGATCGCCAATATAGGTGATATAACGTATAAGGAAATGGAGTTATTTTTGGAATTGCTTGAACGCTATCTCAGCAGCATAAAATCTGGATGAGAAAGGTGGAGTCCTATGGGATCGACAACAAGAAATAAGTGGTACAAATATTTGATATTGAGAAGGTATGCATCTCTAAAGCGATACGTACCCAAGACGAGGCTCCTGAACCGGCATAATTTTTCGAAACTTCTCTCCAAGTACACGCATGTTATCTTGAAGCCGGTGTGGGGGAGCCGCGGACGGGGTATCATTCAAGTCTCCTGGAAAGGAAGACATAAGTACGCCGTACATTACGAGAATAGAAAAATTATAATTCGGGGTAGAACCAAAACGTATCGTTATATTAGAAGAAAAATCGGGAACGCCAGTTATATGGTTCAACGCAGAATTACCCGTCCGACCATCCACAAACGCCCCTTTGATATGAGAGTCATCATTCAACGGAGAATTTACTCATCTTCATGGGTAGTCACAGGAAAGGTTATCAAAGTTGCAGGTAAAGGTTATATCGTTTCCAACCATACACGGAGTAAGGGGACATTGCACCGTTTTAAATCCGGGATTAGACGATCTTCCGTTCGGCACCTGTCCGCCAGTGCGTTAGAGTCCCATATTGATCGTGTTTCCATACGTTCCGCGAAGAGATTAAGCGCATTTTTTCCGGGACACCGTATATATGGACTGGACATCGGAATAAACCGGAAAGGACGTATCGGAATTATTGAAGCTAATCTTTATCCGGCAAGTTCCCATTTCCTTAAACTGAAGGATAAAAAGATGTATTACCGCATTATGGATTACAAAAACGGGTAAGACAAAATGGAAACTTTTTTTGTACAAATTAAGAAAGCGTCTATAGATAATAAGAGGTGGCTCTGTATTAATCAGGGTCATCTTTTTAAATGTCCATTGGGATTTGCCTCGTGACGGCGTGCGTCCCGCTTTAATAATCAATCTTCCATGATAAACGGGTAACGGATGACCCAGTCCAACCCGATGAAACGGGGAGCCCCCGGAACATAATTTGTGAGACAAGAGCATATATGCTTAAAAGTCGCGTAGCAGCGGCTTTTTTTACTTTAACGATATAGGTTCTTGTCACAAGTCAGTGACAAGAACCTATATTGTTTCCCATAATTGAGGATCTTTCTCAAGACGCAAAGAGAACGATGTGAGTTAAGCGTAGAAAACGCGACGTCCAGGCAGTAACGCAGGTGACTTGCGGGAACCGGTGAAGTCCGCAGAAACGCCCTTGTATTTGTAGTTACACTGTAAGGGGAATGGAATACAGCCAGCTCACGCAATTTCACGAAACCCGCATTTATACGATGTGATTACGATAAGGGAAGACAACCTGATCTGTGGAATACGCTGTAGTGAAATCGGCTAATGGAGCGGTTCTTCAGTTCTGTGTTCTGGAGGAAAAAAGAAACACATCGAGCAATTTGAAATGGAGAAAGATTTGTCATGACGAAGATGACATTTGCATCGCTAAATATTCTTATCAGTTACATTTATAAATGAAAATGTAGATGTCAGTCCGGCATAGTCACCGGCTAAGCTTGCCAATGGCTTCCATTTATCCACTACTGTTTTATAATTTCCCGCATACGAAGCGGAGTCCATTTGCACGTGCTCTATGATTCCAAGAACCAGATGATCTCCACCGACGGGTATAATTCGATCGAGTTTTAGCTCGAAAGCGATCGGGGCTTCAAGTACCGCTGGTACATTGACGCACTTACAGGGCTTGGGCGTGACTCCTGCAAGTTCAAACTCATTCTTTAACGGCCCGACATTAGCGGACGAACGCTGCATCGCTTCGCCTAGAGGCTCGGAAACCATATTAATAACATACTCTCCGAGCTCACGAATATTGGTCAGCGTATCCTTGACCGTACCGTCTCGTTCGCCTACGCCCGGGCCGATGGAAATCAGCAGTGTTGGTGGGTTACGGGAAGCAACAGTAAAAAAACTAAAGGGAGCCAAATTTAATACGCCTTCCTTGCTTTTGGACGAAACCCACGCAATGGGTCTCGGTACAACTGAACCGATCATCAATTTATACATTTCATGCTCACTTAAATCGCTCGTATTAAACTCGATTGCATCATAACTTGGCATAATTATTATCCTTTCATTACTTTCTCCGGCGGCAGTTTCGGTTTAAACTGTTAACCAGAGAGAAGTTAACTGCTTGCACTTGGAACTCATACTAACACATATCCTCAAAAAAAATAGTATGCACTTTAAAGTGTGTACTTACTTTAAGGGAAGGGAACTTGATGATGAAACAGACCGAATCTACGAAAAAACAGAATAGCCTGACTCCGTTTGACTATACTTTAACCATGATTGGCGGCAAATGGAAAATGAAAATCATGTATCAATTAACCTGCCAAGAGGTTATACGCTACGGTGAGCTCAAGCGGCGCATTCCAGACATTACTCACAAGGTCCTGAGCTCCCAGTTGAAGGAGCTAGAAGAAAGCAATATTGTCAATCGGAAAGAATACCGACAAACACCTCCTAAGGTGGAATATTCTTTAACTCCAAGGGGCAGAACCTTGATGCCAATTCTGGAGGCTATGTGCAAATGGGGGATGCACAATCTCTCTAGTAATTTAAGTATTGAGCCTGCAGAAAATAGCAGCTACGGAACCAGACAGTAAAATATAGTGGAGGTAAAACGATTACGCTTGAGAAAATGAAGGTATCGGATTCGCCCAGTTTGATTAAAATTTGGTCTGATCCAGATGAATACTAATTGTTTTACTGATGAAAATCAGGCAAAAGATATGATTAAACTCCTTGATGAACTTTTGAGCGCGGCGTCCGCTGTACAGCGGACGGACTCGCATGGATTGAGCGGGAATGGGGATACGCAGGCTTGAATCATTCCCTTTATCACGATCTGCTTAATGAGACAAAATCGATCGAGAATCTGAAAGACTTGTCATCCGAATTTCGGCGCATACGGCAAATGTCGGATGACAAGAACTTATATCGTTTGCCGTATTAGGACAAGAACATATATCGTTAACCGCAATTGAAGATATTCTCAATGCATTGTTATGAAAGCAACCCTAGCTGTGACCAGAAGAGAGTACTACTAGCGGTGAGGAGGTAAGAGGCGCGGCGGAGATACAGGACGTCATCGATTTGTCAAATCCAAATACTTGTTTATTGTATTTTTATGAAACTTTTTTCAAAAGCCTCCCTAGAGGGGGCTTTTGCTTGGAGAACGCAAAAGTCCCCTCCGTCGTTATGGCGGAAGGGGCTGAACTTTCTTATCAATCGGGGTCCCCCGAGTCCACAGTGGTTGAGCTCCGCTCCCGTCGGCGCGTCTGGAATACTGCCGCTAAGATGAGGAAACCTGCGATGAGCGTGACTACGCTTCGAACCTGCAGCGTGGGAATGGCTCCGGTGGTGAAGGAGGCAGGGGCTTCGGAACCGCCAAATTGATGGCGGCGACAAGGTCCACGACCAAGATGGTACACGCGCACACGCAAGCCAGAACCAGGCCCTGCTGCCGTGACGGGTTCAGGGCAGCAGGGGCCATCGTCTGTGGGGCGCACATTATTTCCCGGCTTCCTTGTACGCACCGGCCAAGATGTCATCAATTAGAGTCGGCCCGGCGGGCGTCCATTCGAGCAGTTCACGGGTGCGTTCGCTGGAGCCGTTCATGGATAGTTTGAAGAATCTGCCGACAAAACCGAAGTGCGCAACTGCATCCTCCGGCGTGATCGTCGCCACCGGGATATCGAGGGCGCGTCCGATGGCTTCGGCGATCGCCCGGGTGGAGATGGTTTCCTCTGCAACGGCATGCAGGCGTGATCCGGCCTGCGCCTTCTCGAGTCCAAGCCGGATGAGCTTGGCGGCATCGGAACGGTGCACCGCGGACCATGCGTGGGAACCGTCATCGATGTATCCGGACACGCCATGCTTGCGTGCAGCGCTCACCAGGAATTTGACAAAGCCCCAGTCTCCGGCCCCGTGAACCGTCGGTGCGAACCGGATGATGATAGTCCGTACTCCGCGACCGACGTAGTCGAGAGCGAGGTTCTCAGCGCCGCCTCGATGAGAGTCCGGGCTCACGTCAGGCGACGGGTCCGTCTCCAGTATCGGCCGCCCCTGATACAGACCGGACATTCCAGTCGCGACCATGAAAGGCCGGTTGGTACCGACTAGCGCCTCGGCAAGGGTTTCGACTGCAGTCCGCTCAGCACGGTCAGACTCCGCCGGATTTGCAAAGTCGTGCTTGTTCGCCAGGTGAACGACTCCCTCCGCCTCGGTAGCCCCGCGGCGGAGGGAGTCGAGATCATCGAGATCCCCGCGCAGAACCTTCGCGCCTTTCGCCTCGAGCGACGCAGCAGAAACGTCCGAACGGACCAACCCGACGACCTTGTGTCCAGCTTTCAGCAGCTCATCTACGGTGGCCGATCCAATCCACCCTGTTGCTCCAGTGACAAATACATTCATTCATGTTACCTCCTTGCAGCCCTTCTGTGGGCTACGGCATATTTTTTGCGGTTACTCGCATCCTCAGAATACGAGACGACATCCGTCCCCTTTATTTACGAGACAGTGTGTAACTTAATTTACTATAAACGGTGCATGGTGTCCAGTATTTTTTTTAAAACAAGTCGTGGGTGAATGCCGTCTTAGCGACAAGAGGGCTTACAGCCCCCGCGAACAGGGCCGCATACGAGGTGAAGGCGACGGGTTTGGGTTAGCCACATATAATCAGAAAATGGACAAGGAGCAACGTCCCCTTGTATAATTGAGATATGGATAAAGAACACAATCCCGTCGGTCGTCCCCGAAACGAGCAAGCGAGGACGGCTATTCTAAATGCAGTTGACGACCTCTTGTTCGAGGTCGGGTATGCGGCAATGACGATGAAGGGCATCTCCGATAGGGCCGGAGTGTCCAGGCAGACCGTGTATCGATGGTGGTCACACAAAGCGGAGATCCTGTTTGAGGCCAGCGCAGCCGATGCGGAGGAGGAGCTTGCGATTAGTCTCTCAGGAGATCCTTTGGACGACATCACGGCCTACCTGGAAGCACTTCTACGCTTCCTCGCGCACTCACTGGCCGGTGCCGCCTATCGGGCACTCCTCGGTGAAGCGCAGCATGACTCCGTCGTGGCGGAGCTGCTCTCCGCGAAAGACCCGCTCGGCGATAGCGCTCGTGTCGTGATCGAGCGCGCGCTCGGGAAGGATACGCTGCCAGTCCCGCTCGACCAAGCCACTGCCTTGCTGATTGGACCGAGCTTCTACTGGATCTTGAGCGGACGCGATCCCGCTCAACTTGTCCCGCGGGAGCTGGCCGAGAATTTTATTCACGACCTCCAGCCGCGACAGTCCCGGTGAACGAAGGCTCATCCCGGCGACGGTGCCTCCAAAATTTCATAGCCGGAATTTGGTTAAACAGGGCTTCAGAGAACCGACTACATGAGTTTATAAGTAAAATGCAGCGCGTATCCGTTAGGATGCGGGCTGCATTTTACTTATCAGCTATTAATACAAAATAATGGAGCAGTATATTGCATACCAGAATCAGCACTGGCTAAGAAACGACTTTGAGAAGTTTATAAATGAATGAACCCAACTTAGGTTTGCAAATTATATTTATTAGTCGGATATTTGTGGGATTAGAAATGAGAGGAGTGATGTCTTATGAGAAGACATTTAATCGATAATAGGGCAAAATGACACTTATGCCGTGACGGGTTGTCGGAGGACAAGAACATATATCGTAAAGGAGTCGCATCGTTGCGGCTTTTTTTATTTTAACGATACATGTTCTTGTCCCAAGTCAAAGACAAGAACATGTATCGTTTTCCGATTGGACAAGAACTTGTATCCTAAAGCGCGACTGTGAGAGCGAAGCATGCAACCACTGTCATGTTTAAGATTAATGCGGTGAATGGATAAATAAGAAATAGCCTATTGAGGGTTTCTCAACAGGCTGACCAGCCCCGCATTCTTTATTTTGGCCAGGCCGGTCTTAGAAGTTAAACTTGTCAGAGTCTGATCCAACCCCTTAGGTTCTGGTTCAGCGCATCGTCGGTTTGACTTGTATGAATGTTTTTCAACCTTATAGGTTAAATTATTTTTCGTGACTAAAATCGAAAGATGGTGAATTCCCATTTTACATTTGATGGCCATACTGTATTAGATTTCGGCTCAGGTACTGGGGCGAATTGTTCCATGTTTCATCCTTTAATCTTCGGACGAAATATCAAGTTATATGAAGGAATTTCAAAGAATTTTAAAGCCTAACGCAACCGTTATCGTTATGGAACCATGTTTATGCAAGAAAAAAACGTTTATGTAATAGGTTTATGAAATGGTATGACAACGGGGAGTATATTCGATTGTTTATTTTTTTCAGTGAAACCATATCACTGTAAAGAGAGGTAGAGTGTGACGATGACTACTGCAAACATAAACGGATACTCAATGCATTATATCGATCAAGGAAAAGGAACCGCCATCCTCTTCATTCATCCTCCGGTTCTTACAAGCTTAAATTTTACATACCAAATTCAAGGGCTATCGCCTCATTTTCGAACCATTGCTTTTGACATCAGAGGACACGGTAAGAGTCAGCCTTCCAAACAAACGGTTACTTATCCTTTAATCGTTGAGGATATTAAACAGTTGATGGACCGGTTGAGCATCGATAAATTTTTCTTGTGCGGATATTCTACTGGGGGTTCGATAGTGCTTGAGTTTCTCTTGACTCATCCCGATCGGGCATGGGGAGGCATCGTCATCGGTGGAATGTCGGAAGTGAACGAAAGCTGGTTAAGAAACAAAATATCTTTGGGTGTTGCTTTCTCCAAAATCGGAGCAGTCGGCACGATCGCATTTTCCAATGCCTGGTCGCAAGCTAAAGATCTATCTTTGTTTCGGGAATTATTCAACGATGCGAAAAAAGGAAATGCCAAAAATGCGGAACAGTATTACCAGAACAGCTTGAAGTACAACTGTACATCGCAGCTTCAGGAAATCTATCTTCCCGTCCTGCTCGTTTACGGGGAAAAAGACAAGCACTTTCATCCTTATGCCAAAATGTTGCATCAACGATTGCCGAAAAGTGAACTGGTTTTCATTAAAAAAGTCGATCACCGGATTCCTACGAAAGCCTCCGAACCACTGAACGAACTGATCAAGCAGTTCGTGGCCACTAAGGGAAGTCCACCCGATCAAGCCCACTCCGGTCAACTTGACTATAACTATCCTGTGTGGTAATATAATCTAATTATTACTAAGGAGAGATGTTGATGTCGGCGGTAGTTCTTAACTAATCAAATTCCATACTTGAAGTTTTCAACAGTCCCAAAGACCAATTGCTGAAAAAGCATGGTTTGTTTCGTTATGGGTATTTTGAAGGCTTCGGAATTAGTTAAGAACAACGGATATTAATCTAGGCCTTAGTGCTGCCTATTTTTACGCACCCACAATCCGTGCTGTTTTCAGCTCGGATTTTTTTGCTTTTCGCGGTGTTTATTTAGGCAGTGTCCAAAAAGGGCAGGGATGACGTATGTTCATTCCTGCCCTTTTTGTGTTTTCAAAACGAAATAATTACATTTTTTAGGAGGGTTTGTGTGAAGACGTATATTGAACAAGCAAGTCAGAATACCCGGCTGCAAGAAGGGACGCAGGTGATCGAGCAGTTGTTACTCGAATGTTACTTGAACCCGGGGATTTCAACGAAAGAGTTGGCACGCAAAACGCTGCTTCCGACCCCTGTCGCTGCGGCAATTAAACGGGAATTGATTAAAGCGGGGGCGCTCGTGCAGGATCGTGGTGTCCGCTGTACTGCAGACGGACTCGGATGGATTGAGCGGGAATGGGGATACGGCGGTTTGGATCATTCCCTTTATTACGATCTGCTTGATGAGACAAAATGGATGGAGAGTCTTAAAGATATCTTGGCTATATTGGAGGAACTTTTTGCGCTGCGGCCGTCTGTTGATGTTCAGATCGATCAGTCCAAATGCACGCCGGAAACAAGCTTACGCCGGGCTATTCTTTGTTTGAAGCAGCATGCGTTGATCGGAAAGAAGATTTTATGCGTCGGCGATGATGATCTGGTAAGTGTGTCTATTGGTCTGCTGCTGCAGCGGTTGTTTCCAGATGGCGGGCACACCGTTACGCATGTGGATGTTCTGGATATTGACGAAAGATTCCTAAGATATATTGAAACGATTGCGAAGGAGCGGGGATTACCGATTGGGTGCCACCGGCTTGATTTGAGGGAGCCACTACCGGAAAACCTGCACGAGCGGTTTGATTGTTTCTTTACGGATCCCCCATATACGCTTCAGGGAATGGGGCTGTTCGTATCGCGCGGTATCCAAGCATTGAAAAGGGAGAAGGGACTGCCGATATTTCTCTCTTTTGCCCATAAATCGCCTGCCTTTATGCTTGCCATGCAGCGGGAATTTGTCCGCATGGGGCTGACGGTCAGTGCTAATTTCCCGCAATTCAACGCCTACGAAGGCGCAGAAATGATCGCCAACCGTAGCCAAATGTTTATTCTGCGGAGAACGGATCAGACGAAACCCGAATACTCGGAGACTTTCACGGACGCCTTGTACACAGGTGAAGTGAAACAAACTTTGCGTACTTACCGCTGCAAGCAGTGCTCAAGAGAAGTGTATGTCGGCATCCATGGGGAGTTTGCAACCATCGAACAGCTTAAGAATGAAGGATGTACAGGCTGCGGCAATGATACATTCGATATGGTGGCCAAAAAACAAGTATCTCAAGAAAGGAATGACAAAGATGATCATACGGCCCCTGTATAAAAAATATAGCTTTATGCCGACTTATCTGACGATGGAATATAGCGAATACGATGCAGCAGGGGAGAAAGAACATGATTAAATGCTTGATATGGGATCTTGATGATACATTATGGCAGGGAACATTGTCTGAAGACGGGGAGGTTACGCTGCGTCCGGGCGTCAGGGAGGTTTTGCGTACGCTTGATCATCGTGGGATTTTGCAGAGTATTGCCAGTCGAAACGATCCGGATCGGCATCACAAACGCTGGCGGAGCTCGGGATCGAATACCGCAAGATCGAATTACAAAATTGTAAGGTAGATGTAAGGCAAATCGATAGCTTAGACCAGCCTGGCAGGATAAGATTGGAACAAACGAAAATACAAATTTTTCAAAAGGAGAATCGAGATGAGGCTGTTTGAACTGCTGCTTTTTTTGTCAAATATCGGCTTGTTTACATTAACAGTCCTATTAAAAAAAAGACGGCGTAGAATTCCGGTATTCGTTGCAAGCGGGATCGCCACACTTTTACTGGTCATTCATTGGACGGTGGAAGGATACAGAGTTCAGCTATTTTTTCCATATTGCATAACGATCATTTTTTTAGCCATTTCAGGTTATAACTATTTTAAAAAAACTGGCCAAAAAAAAATCCCACGATTCATGTTGGGTTCAGCTTATACCGCTATAGCGATAATGCTGGTCGTAACAGCGGGTCTCATGTATGCTTTTCCTGTATTTAAACTACCTGAACCGTCAGGCGAATTTAAGGTAGGAACGCAATCTTTTCATTTCGTGGATACAAATAGGGAAGAGATTTTCGACGAGGCTAAAGATAGTAAGAGAGAATTGATGGTTCAGGTATGGTATCCGGCTCAAGCTGGCACCGGCAAGTACGCTCCCCTTATTCCCGATACCCGGATTTTACGTTATATGGCCGCGAACTATGGCCTTCCCGGGTTTACTTTTCAACACCTGAAGTATGTATCCAGTCATGCTTATTCGGGGGCCGAAGTCTCTTCGGCACAGACTTCATACCCGTTGATCCTTGCGAATCCCGGCTTCGGCTCTTCCAGGTTCCTCCACACGTCGCAAGCCGAAAATCTCGCGAGTCACGGATATATCGTGGCAGTGATCGACCACACCTACAATACATTTGCAACCGAGTTTCCGGACGGTCGAATCACGACCATCAAAACCAACGACTTATTCTCCCCCGACCATGATTACCGGACGGAAAGCGGAAATCGCGACAAGTTGGGAAAAGTTTTAACCGACGATGTGGCGTTTACGTTGGACCAATTCGAGCTCATCCAATCGGGGCAGATTCCAAGTCATCTAAAAGGGAGGATGGATCTCGGTCATGTCGGGGTGTTTGGTCATTCCATCGGCGGAGCGACGGCCTATGACGCTTCTTACGATCCGCGAATCGCGGTTGGAATAGACTTGGATGGAGGGCTTTATCGACTGCGTGACAGAGAGGGTCTGCGAAAGCCGTTTTTATTCATGAACTCGGAAAGCGAATTCGAAAGATTAAAGATGGTGATGGATAACCACGCCTACACGGAGGCAGAGCTTAAACGTATGGGCAACACAAGAGAGTGGATGGATCAAGTAACGGAAGACAAAAAGTTGGAGCTTGAACGGATGCGCGAAACGGTTGCTTCAGGGGGGCAATTCCTCTATATCGAAAATACGGAACATTTGAATTTTGCCGACGTACAGTTCATTTCTCCGATTTTCAAAATGCTGGGCATTACAGGAAAGATTGCGCCCGAAAGAACGAACTCCGTTATCAATGCCTATATGCTGGATTTCTTCGATATGTATCTGAAAAATCAAGGCGGAATCTTAATGAAAGGACCGGATAGCCGCTTTCCGGAGGTGAAGTTCGCAACCTCGCAATTATAAATTACGGAACAGGCTACCGATTTTGATATGCTCCTCTTCAAGTAGAAGGGTTTAATAAATAAACCACTACTTGAAGGGCCCAACTAAGGTGAGGATGTGTTATAATAAGTGCGCCAAATACATATTTGGCGCACTTTCCTTTTAAATCGATTTTTATTTTTATTTGCGACCAAGAACAGGGGTTCTTTTCAGTCTGACATTTAGAAACAATCCAGATGTACCGGTGAGCACTTGTTGATGGAGGGAGAACGCACCTAGATGTATAGCGATGAAATCAAAGAGAGATATGCGGAGCAGATCCGCGCATTTTCATTATGGATGAAACATTCCGGATATACCGTAGCAACGCAAAAAGAGTATATCAGAGAAGTGCTGAGCTATCTTCAATCCTTAGAAGGAAGTTCAATTGAAGAAGCGGGCAAGATAGGCGTTATCAGCTTTCTTGTTTCCAAGCAAAAAACGGCCGGTGAGTCTACCAGAAATCGGTCACTTTCAGCAATAAGATCCTTTTATAGCGCTTTGATCGACTTCGAGTTGGCAACGAAGAATCCCGCGTTAGAAGTGAGAAAATCCAAGACCGAGAAAAATAAGAAGCCAATATATCTCGAAGAAGAAGAGCTGATACAAAGCCTGGAGTATATCAACGGAAGGTATCGGAATCGAAATATAGCCATATTCCTGCTAATGGGTTATTGCGGATTACGAGTAGGTGAAGTGCACCGATTGAACCTCTTAAACTTCAAAAAGGCAAAAGGAACTATCGAAGTGTTTGGTAAGGGAAGGAAGTGGAATGAAATCCCGCTTCCCGATATGCTAAATGACTATTTAAGTAAAGTCTTGGAGGAACGGCTTACTCCTTATAGCAAAAAAGAAGACGCCTTCTTTGTATCACAAAAGGGAAGACGACTCTCGATCAGACAGATCCAGAAGATCGCTAACCAAACTTTTTCAGCTTTTAAGGAGAAAAATCCAAAGGTAACGGACATGAATTTATCCTGCCATAAGCTGCGGCACTCTTTTGCAACAATGATGCTAAAAAAAGGCCATGATATTCGAATCGTGAAGGAGCTTATGGGACATTCATCAATTGAAACCACCGCGCTCTATACGCATGTAAATGATGAGCAAAAGAAAAATGCCATGGCTTCTGTTAACATACCAATGGAGGCGATTGGATAGTGCCTAATGGACGTACCAGTAGCAATGTCAACATATAGGATACTTAAAAGTCGCGTAATTGCGGCTTTTTTTGTTGTGCTTAAAAAAATGAAGACAGAAGAAAACAATGTACCTGTGCTTCTAATCCAATCGCTTGCACAAGGAATAGTTTGGGACATAGCTTCACTTTCGTGCATAGAAAGTGTTATTATAATAAGAATGATTCTCAATCTCAATTAAAAGAACGAAGTGTGCTCGCCCCCGATGTATAAATGTGATTGCCGGTCGGCAGGGAGCGTACAGTCACATGTAGTCATGGCCTTGATTGCAGGAGGTAAGAGAATATGGACATTAACAAACTTGCAGAGCATTTTGCGCGCACCTCGTTTCGAGTAGAGCAAGTCTGCCGATATATGCGGGATCCGGGGATGAGCTGTGATGATTATACGGAGCCTTTTCCGGGATTTGTTTTCCCATTGAGAGGCAAGGCCGATTTTGATTTCAGCGGCAAAGTGTATACGCTGACTTCGGGTAACGCGGTTCACGGCGGGGCACGAATGCCATTGAACCGAAGTGTTCTTGGTGATACGAAATGGGAATATCTGCTTGTTTTATATCGAATCTGTGCACCAGAGCCGTCTAGTTTTTGCTTGTCCAACATGCATTTTCAACTGAACACGGGGCAAAGCCCCCGCCTTTTGGAATTGTTGGAGCTATTGTGGCGCTCATCGAGAGAACCCGGCGGAATCTCGACCTTTCAGACAGAGACGCTCTTCCGTTGCGTCCTGGAAGAACTGTTTGTTTGTGCCCGCAATCAAAGCAATGATGGAGAACAAGCGCTATTTGAGCAAGTATCGAAGTACATACATGAGCACTATATGGATGGACTTAGCGTACGTGCTTTGGCTGAACAAAATGACATCAATGAAAATCGTTTGTTCTATGTCTTCAAAAAGCATACGGGGATGGGACCAGGCAAGTATTTGATGGCCTACCGTCTGAATCGGGCGAAGGAGAGTTTGCTTGCGAATGACGCACCGATTGGCGAGATTGCGAAAAGTTTGGGTTATGAAGACGCGTTGTACTTCAGCCGTATTTTCAAAAAACAGGTGGGTATCTCTCCGGCCGAATTCCGCGGGAGGTTCAGGAATAATCCATATGGAATTCAGGATGGCCCCATTCCTATCTAAAATGCGTTTTGCTACACTGACCATAGTTTGATTAGTCAAGCAAAACTTACGTTACATAGGAGGAGTCAGAATGAAAACAGTCATAAGATTGGTCTTATCGTTTGTACTTTTGGCAGGTATTTTAGCGGGATGCGCTGGAACGCCGGAGCCTGGCAATAATCAAGCAGGGGCAGGAGCATCTGAAAAAGCCGAAGAAACCAAGAAAGAAGCAGGCCAATGGCCGAGAACGTACGTAGATACGCTTGGTCGTGAAATCGTGCTTGAAAAAAAACCGGAGAAAGTAGCGCTCCTGTTCTTCCGTAACTTCGAGCATATGTTTTTGCTGGATGAAGCTCCTGCAGCAGCGACAGATTTGAATGTTTTGGACGAATGGGAGTCGTTGGCACCCTACAAATCGAGCCGAATAACGGATATCGGTTCAATGACAAACCCCAATCTAGAAAAGTTGCTGGAAGTCGGACCCGACCTGATTATTATGGTTTCGGCACGGTACGGCAGTTATGGAGACCAACTGGAGAAAATCGCCCCGGTTATTACGGTGGATAGCAATGAGAACAACTGGCAGGGAGCCCTGCGGGAATATGGAAAAATTTTCGGCAAAGAGCAAAAGGCAGAGACAGAAATTACACGGATTGAATCCTTGATCACGGATTCCAAAGAACAGTTGAAAAAATTCAGTGACAAGACGTTTGGCGTCATTATGCTGGGAGACAAGCTATTTTGGGGCTTTACGACACAATTTGTTTTCAACAAGGAAAGCGGTCTTGCTTTACAGCCGCCAAGCCAATATGTCAATATGTCGACCAAAGGGGAGCAGATTTCCCTGGAAGGGCTGGCAGCAATGAACCCCGATTATATGTTTGTTGCGGATATTGGCGGGTCTTCGAAAAAGCTGCAAGGCTATCTGAAAGATTTGGAAAGCAATTCCGCATGGAAATCGTTGAACGCAGTCAAGAATGAGCGGATGTATGCGTTAGACAGCTCGATCGCAGCAGGTGGACCGCTCGGAATCGAGTTGGGGGTTAAGACCATTATGAAAAACATGTTGGCGCGATAGAAAGCGCTACTTGCCCCATAGAGGCGATCCATGAAGAATTGTTTGACGTTACGATTATCGGCGGAGGGCCAGTCGGGCTCTCTGCTTCCTTTTACAGCGGCTTGAGAGAAATGAAGACAAAGGTCATTGAATAGCAGCCAAGTTGAGTTCCCAGTGCTCTCAAGTCATTATAACGTAAAGGAGCCGCATAGTTGCGGCTTTTTTTGTTTTAACGATACATGTTCTTATCCCAAGTCAAAGACAAGAACATGCATCGTTTTCCGATGGAGGACAAGAACTTGTATCGTTAAGTACAACTGACCATAATTATTATTCATCATTTATCCAAACTGGGTGGCCGGTGGTGTCGCCCGTTACGATTTCGGTTCCCGTCGGTCATTCATAAAAAAGCGTCATCCTTTCTATTTGATATAAGAAAAGGATAACGCGCTTTTATCTTTAGAAATAGCATTTTTAACTTAATGATGCTAGGGTACCGCCATATAAAAAGCGGATTGCATTCCTTTTCGCAAGCACTTCTTTTGGTAAAAAACGGGTTGACTATCGATGAAATCCAAGATAAAATGTAGCAGTAAATTAGTAAATTAGTAAATTAGTAAACGGAAAGAGGGGAGGAAATGAAAATATCAATTACGTTAAAACATAAACCTGTTGCCGTGACAGAAATCTTTTCATTAGGATTCGCTCAATGGAACGATAGAGGAGAGGTATATGAACCGCGGCAGCCTGTCATCGACCGGGTTTGCCTGCAAAGGGACGACGACGAGATGATCAGCGAACGTTTGCGCACATTATCAAAAATTTTAAAGGATACGGGGTATCGAAATGTTTTCTAATAGTTATGTTCGAACGATTATCCTCTCCCGAGTTCTGCTACAATTGGGAATTTGGATCCGGAATTTTGCCGTTCTTCTTTTGGTTAGCGAATTGACGAATAATAATCCGGTTTATGTCTCACTGATTTCGGTTGCGGAATTCGCTCCGATCTTCCTATTCGGCCTTATTGGCGGGACCTTTGCCGACCGAAGGCTGCCGAAGCGGACAATGGTTTGGAGCGATCTACTGTCTGCCTTGTCCGTAGGGGCTGTGCTGCTTGCCCTCATGAATGGTGGATGGATTGCACTTCTCATCGGAACATTTATTTCCGCCAGCCTGTCTCAATTTTCTCAGCCTTCGGCTATGAAACTGTACAAGCGGCATGTTCCAGTTGAACAATTGCAGGGCGTGATGGCAATGTCCCAAACTCTTGTCGCTGTCTTTACAGTTTTAGGTCCGGTCATCGGCACGTTAATTTTCTTACAGTTTGGAATTAACGTATCGCTGATCCTGACGGCAGTTCTGTTCCTAGGGTCTTCCCTTATATTAGCGACGCTTCCTCATGACACGGAGGAACCGAAATCTGGCGATGCCGGCGGCTTCATAAAGGAGTTAAAGGCCGGGCTGCGCTATATCAAGTCCAATCAATCCTTACGAACACTCTGCTTGACTTTCTCAGTTGTCGGATTGGCATCAGGACTGACTCAGCCGCTTCAGATCTTCCTTGTCATTGAGAATTTGGGACAGGACAAACAAATTCTGCAGTGGTTGGTTATGACCAATGGGGCAGCCATGTTGGTAGGCGGAGTTGTCATCGTAGGAATAGCCAAAAAGGTGAAGCCGCAGCTGTTGCTCATGGTAGGCTTGCTTGTCACCGCCGTCTGTACGATTGGAATAGGCGCGTCTACGATAATTTGGCTGACAATTGTTCTTTTGGTAATCAACGGTTTGTTTTACCCTTGTATTCAAGGCGGAATCCAGACTCTTATTGTGAGGAACACGGAAGGGGCATTTATTGGCCGGGTATCGGGAGCGATCATGCCTGTTTTCATGGGGATGATGGTGATTGGCATGTTCATATCCGGCTATCTGAAGGATACGTTTTCCCTGCTGGCCGTATATGCGATGAGCGGCGGTTTGATTATTGTCGGTGCGATTCTTCTGCTCCCTCTTATTGTTGAGAAAAGAAGAAAAGCGGAGAGAGGTCCAGCATCATGACGGATAGGAGAAGAAATGGATGACTGAATTGGAGTTGGATGGCAGTATCCATCTTTCCACCGAAATTATATGCAGACATCCAGACTTCATAGCGGTTATCACAACCAATCGCAGTTATACAGGATCCCGACCGCTTAACGAAGCACTGCGTGACGGGGGTAAGAAAAAGAGGAGTAGATTGCGCTAGGGATCTACTCCATACTTTTTTCTGTTTTGTTAAATTATTGGTTCTTTTCGAGTAAACGGAACCTACTGATTTGCCCCAACTAGCCTTATCACGGTGTAACAAGTAGGGGGATGAACGGAATAGCTCTCGGGATCCGAGTCCCACGGGCAGAAACGTTCGATCCCCGGCTACCGCAATCTTACGACCATAATAAAATAAGGTCGACCAGTAACATCTGGTGACCTCATAATACGAACAGGCAGTCCGAGCAAAACAAAATGGAGAGCAAGTTCGGTGAGACCAAGCGAAGGTTCGGGCTTGGTCGTATTCAAGCGCGCCTTGCGAAGACCAGCCAAACCGTAATTGCTCAACAATTCCTGGTCATGAATTTGGAGCGCAACCTCCGGATTCATTTTTGTGTTGAGTTGATCATTCAGTAAGCCCTAATATATCGCATCGCCGATTTAGCGGCGGGCGCATTCGGTATCCTTCTGCCTCTTCATGAGGTAGAGGGTTTTTTTTCGCTTATTTGGGGCGCAGCGGTTATAGACAATGAATTCAAATTCATGTATAGTTGGATACACGAGTAACCAACCGTTCAACGTTACAATCGTTCTTTAGAGAAAAGAGGTCCTTGATGAAACCGACATTGGATGAATCCCAACCAATCTTTCAACAGATTGCCCAAATGATCATGGACGAGATTGTGGGGGGCGAATTAAACGAAGAGGAGCAAATTCCTTCCGAAAATGAATTGTCGCGCTTCTATAACATCAATCGGGCAACAGTACGCAAGGGTCTTCAGGCTTTGGTGGATGCAGGGATAATTTATAAACAGCGGGGGATAGGCATGTTTGTAAAGAGCGGAGCGAAGCTGCAATTGTTGAAGGAACGTCAGCGTCACTATCGCGATCAGTTCGTCCTTCCCTTGTTGGAAGAAGCGAAGAGAATCGGATTAAGCAAGGAATCGGTCGTTCAATTGATTCTGGAGGAGGAGTAATGATGATATACGTAAACGAAGTGGCGTATTCATACGATAACGTTCCCGTTCTCGAAAAAGTATCGTTCGAGGAAAAGGAGCCGGTGATTGCGGGGCTGTGGGGACGCAACGGGGCCGGCAAAACAACGCTGATGAGATTACTGGCCGGTCATCAACGGCCTCACGGCGGAACGGTTCAAGTTATGGGCTTGGCACCTTACGGTAACCCGGCGGCAGTTCGGCATGTTTGCTACATGCAGGAGGATCATCCGTTCAACACGATATGGACGGTGCAGGATGCGCTTCGTTTCGGTCTATATTTCAATGCCAACTGGGATCAAGCTACGGCAGACCGCCTGGTCGAAACTTTCAGATTGGACCGCAAGAAGAAAGTAGCCAAACTGTCCAAAGGGATGAAGTCTGCGCTTCAGTTTATTATCGGGTTATCTAGCCACGCCGACGTAACGATATTCGATGAGCCGACGAACGGCCTGGATGCCGGGATGCGGAGAAAGCTGTATGAGGCATTAAGGGAAAGCCATGAGGAATCGCCTCGTCTCATTCTGATTTCGACGCATCATATTGAAGAAGTCCAAACGCTCTGCGAATCGTTGATCGTTATGCACAAGGGCAAGCTGCTTCATCATCAACCGATCGACGAGTTCCGCGAGCATGGCATATGGTTGGCTGGCGAACGAAGCGCGGTGACAAGCGTTATTGACGGTCACAAAGTGCTGGAGCAAAGCGCGTTGGGATCGAAAATCAAGGTGATGCTCGACGCCCCCTATTCGAAGCAATGGAAAGAGCAAGCGCAAGCCTATGGACTTTCCATTGAGAAAGCGGACTTGCAAAATTATTTGCTGAATATAACGGAAGATGCGGAGGTAAACATATGAACGCACGGAGCGCTGTATTCCGATTGATATACGAGGATGTGAACTGGTATTTTGTCAAACTTATGCTGCTGTTCATTACCGTTCCGTTGACGATCGTATGGATCATCATCGGCTTGGTCTTTGACCTCAATCGGGAAACGCTTGCCGCGATATCCGGGCCTGCGTACTTCTTTTTCGCCGGTTTCGGGCTCTTCGGATTCAAGTCCCTTTTTCCGATATCGATCGGAATGGGAAGCACGCGCGAGCAATTCCTTAAAGCTTACTACGGCGTGGGCATAGGGGGCGTTATTTTCAGCGTCTTGTGTCTGAACATCTGCCAATACGCGCTAGTCACGATCTATCAACGGAATTCGGTAGAAGCCGGCATTCTGCATGCCGCAAGGTTATTTCTGGATGAGTACCATTTCTTCGCCTATTTGTGGATCGATCTGATGGTGGGCATGGCATGCTTCGGTCTTTCTTTTTTCGGCTATGCCATCGTGTATCGGCTAGGATTTATCCGCAGCGTCATCATGTTCATGATCGTAACGGTCACAGGCATCTTTCTTTATTATGGAGGCGCTATTTCCGCTTTGTTCGACTGGATGTCGAATTTCAAGATGAGTGCGATGGCGATCGCTTCATGCGTCGGGGCGGTGAGTCTGGCTGCGTTATTCGCCACGTACCCGATGCTGCGCCATGCGCCATTGCATCCGATGCCGAGAAAAAGATAACCGGACCGCTATCAACAACACATAGCGTCCGGATCGGGTGCACGAGCGGCATTCGAGAAGCGCAAACGGCAGAAATGCCGTTTTTTGCTGTTTAGGAAACTCCTGTCAGAGGACAAAAGGGTCTCTCATCGAGCAGTTCCTCAAAAGTCGAAAGTAACAGACCCTAATGAAATGGGGCGGTCTCGCTTATTATCACTTCTCTTTATTTATCGGTTTGAATTGAATGACATCGCAAATAACTCCCAAGAAAGCCGCGTCCTGCGCGGTTTTTTGCTGTGGATACATGAATTATTTAAGACAAAGTATTTTATTTAAAACATTACCTTGACTGTCATAGTAATATGTCTTATCATACAAAGTGTGGAGGTGATTAAATGAGCGAGAACAAGATCACATCCGACCTGCTGCGCGGACATACGGATACGATGATTTTACGGCTCTTGTCCGAAGCTGATCATTACGGTTACGAGATTGTCAAACTGATTGCCGAGCGTTCGGACGGCGAGTATGAATTGAAGGAAGCCACGATGTACTCCAGTTTCCGGCGGCTTGAAGCAGACGGCGATATCGAGTGGTATTGGGGCGACGAATCGCAGGGCGGACGGCGCAAGTATTTTAGGATTACCGAAAAGGGCAAGGATACTTACACCCGCAACAAAAGCAATTGGGAGTACGCAAAGCGCGTGCTGGAAAACTTATTATAAGGAGATTGATGGGATGAATCAGAGATTGACGGACTATTTGAACAGCGTTTTTACGCCATACGACGGGGTAAAAAGCGTCATCGAATTAAAGGCCGACCTGCTCTCCGATTTGCAGGAGCGGTATAGTGAACTCAAAGCCGAGGGCAAGGACGATGAAACAGCGTTTAAGATGACGATTGAAAGCATCGGTGACATCGAGCAAACGATTCTGGAGGTCGCCAACCTCTCCCGCTCGCTGGAACGGCAAGTAGTGACAAATTTTAGCGCAAGCAACCTGGCGAAGAGCGACTTTGCAGGCGTTACGGCCCATAAAGGTCAGTTTAATGGCAGCGCGTTGCACGGTTCCGACTTTTCTGGCGCAGATTTGACCGGCAGTTCGTTTAAGAGCAGCGACGTACGTGAAGCCAATTTTGACGGCGCGAATTTGACGGACTGCGGCCTGTCCGCGCTTGACCTGGCAAATGCAAGCTTCAATAAGACGATCCTTGTACGAACCAATTTTAGCAAGTCGGGCCTTGCCGGAGCCAAATTCACAGGCGTAAGACTGACCGACGTCTCGCTATCGATGATCGATCTTAGAAAAACGATTTTTGAAGGCTGTTTATTTGACGGGGTTGACTTCAAGCACTCCGATCTGAGCGGGCAGTGCTTTGACGGACAGACGTTTATCGGCGTTAAGTTTGAAAAAGCGGCATTAACCGAAGTTTCGTTCAAGGGAGCCACCTTTAAAAATGTTTCTTTCCAGCCTGGGTTTACCTTCACCAAGAAGTACTATCGTATGATCAAAACCATCTGCTTTGACGGCGCAACGATGGATAAACTGACCTATGCCGCTCTTAAAGGCATGGAAGCCGATTTGTCAAAAGTTACAGTCATTTAAGGGAGGGAATCCGATGCAAACCGTGCAAACCAAGGCCATTCAAGTAAAAGGACTGCAAAAATCCTACAAGCAGCATGAGGTGCTGAAGGGCGTTGATTTCGAGGTGGAAAAGGGCAGTATTTTCGCCCTGCTCGGCTCTAACGGTGCGGGCAAGACAACGATTGTCAAAATCCTCGCCACACTGCTCAAACCAGACGGCGGAACTGCGGCCATAAACGGGTTCGATGTTGTGTTCAGGCCCGATCATGTACGACAGGCGATCGGCCTGACCGGGCAATTCGCCGCCGTGGACGAAATATTGACCGGACGGGAAAATCTGATCATGATTGCCAAGCTGCGATACCTCGAAAATCCGCGACAGGTGGCGGATAACATGCTTAAACGCTTCGGCCTGACAGACGCCGCAGACCGCAAGGCATCTACTTATTCGGGCGGTATGCGCCGCAGGCTCGACATCGCCTTGAGCCTTGTGGGAAGTCCGCAGATCATTTTCCTCGACGAGCCGACTACCGGGCTTGACCCCGAGTCGCGCATCGAGGTTTGGAAGATCGTCAAGGAGCTGGCCGCCGGCGGCACGACGATACTTTTGACCACGCAGTATTTGGAGGAAGCGGAGCAGCTGGCCGACCGAATAGCCATTTTGCACGAGGGCAAAATTATTGCTAACGGCACGCTCTCGGAGCTAAAAAAGCTGTTCCCATCCGCGAAGGCGGAGTACGTTGAAAAACAGCCGACATTAGAGGAGATCTTCCTCGCAATCGTCGGCAAAAAGGAGAGGAAGTAAATGGAGGCGGTAAAGAAACATTATTTTAGCGATATGGGCGTTATGCTTGGACGTTCCATGCGCCATATTTCCCGCAGTTTGGACACCATCGTCACAGTCACCATCATGCCGATCGCGATGATGCTGCTGTTTGTATACGTGTTCGGAGGTGCAATTCAATCCGGAACGGATAACTATGTAAATTACCTGCTGCCCGGTATACTACTGATTGCGATTGCCAGCGGTGTATCCTACACGTCTTTCCGTCTGTTTACCGATGTGCAGCGGGGCATCTTCGAGCGGTTTCACTCCATGCCGATTTCACGTTCCACCTTACTGTGGGGGCATGTGCTGACCTCGCTGGTATCCAACGCCATATCGGTTGTCGTCATCGTTCTCGTAGCGTTGATTATGGGCTTTCGTTCGTCCGCGGGGATCCTGCCATGGCTTGCCGTAGCCGGCATACTCCTGCTGTTCACACTGGCGTTAACTTGGGTTGCGGCGATTGCGGGACTGTCCGCCAAATCAGTGGATGGCGCAAGCGCATTTTCCTACCCGATTATCTTCCTGCCGTTTATCAGCTCGGCGTTTGTGCCGACCGGGTCGATGCCGGCCGCCGTTCGCGTCTTTGCCGAGAACCAGCCGGTGACCGCGATCGTGGAAGCCATTCGGGCGCTGCTGTCAGATCAGCCGGTGGGCAATGATATATGGGTCGCTCTTACGTGGTGTGTTGGGATTTTGCTCCTGGCTTATATCTTTGCGATGAGAGTGTATAAAAAGCGAGTGTAAAAAAGATATTCAAGCAGGATAGACGGGGAAGGTCAATGGAGTAGTTATAACCCCTGAAAATGGCGAGCCTTGCCCATAAAAACGCTTCTACGGACGCATGTGGGCGGACAATAAAATGTATCGTTAAGAAGTCGCCGGATAGCGGCTTTTTTTGTTTAACCATGCAAGTTCGTACCCTCAACCCTAAGCCTTACAGGACATAAACATGGCTGTGCCATCTCAAAGTATGCTTCGATTACCGTTAAGCTTTTCATTAGAAAGGCAAGGGAACTGTACGGTACGATAAACAGTTCAAGGAATCAGCTTGTTTCCTATGAATGCCACTTAATAAAGTTTTTTCTTTACAAAGTACTTTGTTTATTGTATATTCGAAATGCCAAATATGGTTTTTATTTCCATTAAAATCATTCATTTATGGAGGTGAGGAAGACAACGAACTCCAATCAGACTGGGATTTTCGATACTCCGTACAGGGCGTTGACGATCGGTATTATGCTGGTTCTGACAACCGTAGCTTTCGAGGGGCTGGCTATTACGACAATTGCCCCGAAATTGGCACAAAGCTTGCAGGGCATTCATTTATACGGTTGGATCTTCAGCGCATTTTTGTTATCTCAGCTTGTAGGGACCTTGGTCATGGGGCAGCAAGTTGATAAGCGCGGCGTTTTTACATCCATGCTTGTGTCTTTTAGTATTTTTGTGCTAGGTACCGTGGTCGCGGCTGTTTCTTTCGATATGCACATGCTTATTGCCGGAAGAGCCCTTCAAGGTTTTGGGGCGGGAGCCCTGAGCACCTGTATTTATGCCAGTGTAACGTTACATTATCCGGATGCTCTTCGTACTCAAATCTTAGCGGCAATCTCCATGGCATTTGTTCTGCCTTCCTTAATCGGGCCTTATGTGGCAGGACTTATTGCTTCCTATATCTCGTGGCGGTTTGTTTTCTGGATCGTTTTACCCTTGCTTGTATTGGCATTAAGTTTAACATTCCGCTCTTTCCGTGATCTGCAGCTCCGGCAAGCTCTGACTGGTCCAGCCCAAATTGGTTCAGCCCAAACAACCGGCTCGAAAGTTATCCATGCGATTCTACTTGCCATTGGAACGGGGCTGCTGCTCACCGGGCTCGGTATGATAACCGATTGGAAAGGAATTGTGCTCACTTTTGGCGGGTTATTCGTCATGATTCCACTAATGCGCAAGCTGCTGCCCATAGGCACTTTTTCGGTGAAAAAAGGGTTGCCCGCAACTCTGGTTTCCAGAGGGCTGTATGTCGCTTGTTATTTTACAACGGAGAGTTTTGTGATCTTGGCACTAACGGAAGTGAAGGGGGTCTCGGCAGAGTTTGCAGGCCTGCTTGTAGCCGCAGGCTCTTTGAGCTGGTCCGCCGCAGCGTGGCTGCAAGCCAAGCTTGATGCAAGGGATCAAGGTCGTGGCCGAAAACGCAGAGTCATGCTGGGAATCGGGATTATGATCGCCGGAACTGTACTTGTGATCCTGGCCCTTATCTTGTCAGGCGGCGGAATTATGCTCATCCTGCTCTCGCAAATGATTACAGGATTCGGTGTCGGCTTAGCCAACCCTACAACCGGGGCCATTGCTTTACAACATGCCGATCCCAAGAAAGAGGGAGAAATGTCCGCGACTCTCCAATTCGTGGATTCCTTCTATATGGGAGTGAGCATTGGAGTAAGCGGCGCTTTAATCGCCTTGGCCGAAACTTTACAGTGGGGCATATCTACTGGGGTTTTGGTGGTGCTAACGCTCCAATTAGTCTTTGTCTTGATAAGTTTCTTAGCATCCTTAAGAATTACAGAACTCGTTCATCAAGCACATCATCCGATGAGCCGTGCGAAGGAAAAGCTTCCCATGTAACGGATAACGGATATGTTGTAGCAAATCCATCATGAAGAGCGGGGAAATTTATCGAATTCGGAGGTGGAGTAGATGGCACGTGTGTTAGTTGTAATTACTCCGGCTGAAGGCCATGTGAATCCGTCGTTAGGATTAGTCACTCAGTTGACGAACAATGGCGAGGATGTTGTCTATGTGTGCACGGAGGAGTACCGTTCCCGAATTGAACAAACCGGAGCCCAATTACTTACCTATCCATTTCCGCAAGATGCTTTCTCTCATGATCCGGTGTTAAAACCACAGGAGTACAAGCATCCTTATCCGTTCATTTATATGATGGTAGGCGGCATCATTCGGCGGATGGTCCCCGAAGTGCTTCGAGTGATAGAAAATCAAAGGTTCGATTATTTGATCTTTGATTCCCTCATGGGCTGGGGAGGGACTATTCTTGCAGAGAAGCTGCGCATTCCGGCGGTGTGTTCGATTGCCTCCTTTGCTTTCGTGGAGCCATTGGGAGCAGACCAAGGCTGGAATGAGGAGGAGACGGATACGAAGGAACTGTATGAGGCCACGATGAAAATAACGCGTGAGTTAGCGCAGGAGTTTCAAGTGAGTATTCCGGCCATGGAAGAGATTCCGGCACATGCAGGCCGGCTAAAGCTCGTGTATACAAGCCGTTATTTTCAGCCGCAGGCGGAAAAGCTGGACGATAGTTTTATTTTCGCCGGTCCTTCGATCATACCGCGTCAGGATGCTCCGGCCTTCCCGTTCGAGCTGCTTCGTGAACGGTACCCGCAAACCGTGTACATTGCGATGGGAACCATTTTAAATAAAAACTTGGAGTTCTATCGGCTTTGCTTTGAAGCATTAGGGGATTTACCGGTGAATGTTGTTCTATCTTCAGGAAAATACACGGATATGGAGCCGCTGGCGGATCGAATTCCCAACAATTTTATCGTCAAGCCATACATAGCGCAGTTGGACATGCTGCAGCATACGGATGTTTTTATTACGCATGCCGGAATGAACAGTACAAGTGAGGCGCTTTATTACAACGTTCCGTTGGTGATGATTCCGTTAACGTCGGACCAGCCCCTTGTCGCCAGTCGGGTACAGGAGCTGGGAGCGGGTATCACATTGGATAAACACAACCTCAGCCCGACAGTTTTGAGAGAGGCATTGGCGGAAGTGCTAAGCAATCCGCTTTATAAACAGCAGGCTTCCCTCATCGGTGAATCTTTACGGCAAGCCGGCGGTTATAAGCAGGCCGCCGATACGATTATGAATCATTTTGCGAAGGTTTAATTCATCTATTCCATACTCGAATGCACGTCTAATGGACTCCGCGGCAGAGGTTTTTAATTACCGCACTGATTGGAAAAAGCAGACCGGATGGTCTGCTTTTCTGCTTTTACGAAATACGCTTTAAAGCGTTTGCGAAACTCGGTTTTATCTAAATGCTTGATTACGTTTAGTTCTTGATCAAACGAACATTAGTTCATTTAGCAGTTGATTCAGGTCGAAATGATGTTCTAACATAGGGGTGATACCTCGGACATATCTTAAAAGCTTCGTAAAGGAGTGTTAATCGGTGATCACCATTTATGAGGAACAGCGGAAAGGACCTGTTGCGGACACCATTGAGCATTCTCATGCATCGCTTGAAAAGTGCCTGGAAGTCATCCGACGGATGGACGGATTCACATGTAGTCAGGTCACGATCCAGTGCATGGAGAACATGATCATGATCGGCGGCGGTAGTCACGTTTCATCGTTACAGTTGAGACAAGCACTGCGATTCACAACCTTCTCAACACATTGGAGGAAGAAGATGTGTTTGTTGAGATTACAGTAGGCGGCCAAGCCTGTGAATTCCCTCAGAAGTACATCGTTAGCCTTGAGCTTATTGAATCCGCGCTCCTCCAATTATTAGCAGATATATCTGCTGAACTCGTCTGGGAAATTATTGAGAAGGAATAGCTTCAATCGTGCCTCTCATAATTTCACCGATAGACCCCATAACGATGAACCGTACCACAAGTAACGGCGAAAAATAATGTGCTGGAACAGAAAACGGGACAAGAACCAGTAGTAGTACTAGAGGCAACGGGACATCACCACCGGGGGCTCGTGGCCTACATGCAGCGAAGTGGGTTTTGCCACAAGGTAATCAATCCTTTGCAATTCGAGCGAGCAAAGGTGTCGGAGGACAAGAACATATAACGTAAAGGAGTCGCATGGTTGCGGCTTTTTTTGTTTTAACGATACATGTTCTTGTCCCAAGTCAAAGACAAGAACATATATCGTTAAGCGCAACTGAGATTAATTCTTATTAATCACTTGTCCAAACAGAGTCGGCTTTTCAAACGGATCACCTAACTCGTAATGGCGGCGCCTGCCAGAGCCCCAAGCAGATCTACACCGATGAAACACTGGAGATTAATTTGACGGTCTTCCGACCAAGGTTACAAGTGCCTTGAGAATGCCAGAATATAGCCCAATTGAGTCATTGTAACGAGAAACCGTATTGCTATAATAGAAAAGGCTGAAAAGAAAAATGAAGGGAAATGGATGATGGAGAAAACTAATTATAATCGTTTTTGGCGATGGCATTTTTATGCAGCATTATTTATTACGCCACTTCTTATTACACTAACATTAAGCGGCATCGGGTATTTGTTTTATACAAATGTAGAGAATAACTTGTACAAAAATGAATTTTTTAACAAAGGAAGCCAAACAGAACAATTGACGATAGATCAAGGTATTGAGAAAGCAAAGCAAACATTCAAAGATTATTCGGTTTCAAAAGTTATTGTGTTAGAGGATCCATATAATACGCGTTTGACGATGACAAATAAAGATGGCGATCAAAAATATGTATTTTTAGATCCGAATTATCAAATTGTCGGCAGCCAAAATCCAAAATATACGTTTTCCAATGTGATGAGAGAGGTCCATAGTTCACTCTTTGTGGGGGGAACTATTGTTAACTACTTAGTTGAATTGGCCGCATGCTGGGCAATCTTCCTGCTTCTATCCGGTATTTATATGACATTCAAAGGAAGGGCATTGAAGAAGGAGCCGAATCCAACCAAGCGGCAAAAGAATCTGAAATGGCATGCACTAATAGGTACAATCATTACAATTCCAATGGTTATCATTATTTTTACGGGATTGCCTTGGTCAGCCCTTATGGGTGATTTTATATACTCCGCAGCTCAAAAGCATCCGTCTATTGGAACTCCAGCATTAAAACAGAATCCACCTACTTCGGATATGAGCGAAATTCCTTGGGCTACTCGTAAAAACGAGCCACCGACTTCAAGCGGAGGATCTCATGCTGAACACAACGGTATGGCTAATAT
The DNA here is from genome assembly GCF_058269095.1 of Paenibacillus sp. JNUCC 35. NCBI lineage: Bacteria > Bacillati > Bacillota > Bacilli > Caryophanales > Paenibacillaceae > Paenibacillus > Paenibacillus sp. JNUCC 35. Next base: position 3,064,080 of record NZ_CM177771.1, read on the forward strand.
GGATAATACGTCCAACCCAAGTGGAATGATCACGGTCCAACAGTTGATGAACGAGGTTAATCAAGAAAATATTTCCAAGCCATACTCCATTATTTATCCAAAAAACGAGCAAGGGGTATATACCGTTTCTAAAGGAAGTAATACGGGAGTGACCGGCTTAGACGTTAGCCCATATGATGAAGTAACAAGCTATTTTGATCAGTATAGCGGTAAATTGATTTCAAAGGTCGGTTTTGAAGATTATGGAATTCTAGCCAAATGGTTTACATGGGGAATCCCACTGCATGAAGGTCACTTATTTGGCTGGCTCAATAAAGTATTGAATCTGGTTGTATGTCTTTCGTTCTTGCTCGTTATTTTCTGGGGCTTTAGAACGTGGTTAGCTAGGAAAAAGAAAAATTCCTTGTCGGCTCCGCCGAACCTATCAAGTAGTAAGCTATCGGTTGGATTCATTATTTTCATGCTGTTATTAGGATGTATGATGCCGCTATTTGGCATTTCCTTAATTTTGGTAGTATTGATTGAAATTATTCTTTCTGTCAAAAAGAAATTTCAAAATGTGAATATTCCCAAGTAGGCATTTCAAGTACTTAGGAGCGGGAATTTTTCCGTTCCTTTTTTATTATTCGATGAGCAAATATTAACATCTTCCAATCCCCTGCAAATCTTAAGATTTACTGGGCCTTCACGAAGACGGGCTCGCTCGATTAAGATGGCACAGACCATTTTCATAAAGGAATGAGCAAAGGACATTTTGCTCATTCTTTTTTTATTTCAATATAAAAAAACTAAAGTTTGCTAAGTAAGTATGGCTGTATAATAGAAACAAGGAAACTCCTGGCATGAAGGAAAATATGAGTTAGTGTCTACATAAATGTTTTAGAAGAGAAAGAATAGGAGAGGTATATTTCTTGGGAAATCATTCATCGAAATACCAAATAAAGAAGAGCAGTATGCTTGTAATGCTAGGATTATTATTGATTATTTTATCCGGTTCGCGCATTTTGTGGATGGAAATGTTTCGTGATCAAAAACATGAGCCGATTAAAAACGGGCAATTCGATTTGCGCAATTGGAATGCAGAGGACGGGGAAATTGTTTTACTTGATGGGGAATGGGAGTTTTATCCCTCACAAAGGCTGATGGATGGCAGGCAGTTACAAGGATTTGGCGAGAGTAAGCCAAGGCTTGTTCAGGTTCCGGGAAGATGGAATGAAGCTTTGCATGCCGGGAAGTCAACTCCATACGGATTCGGTTCTTATCGCTTGCGAGTTTATGTAAATCCGGAAAAGGACCTTAATTATAGTATTCGTGTGCCCAGCGTACGCACTGCATCAGAATTATATGTAAACGGTCGATTACTTACTAAATCCGGACAGGTGGCGACAATAAAGGATGAATATATTTCGAAGGACCTGCCTTATTCTACAACCTTTACAGCAGATGACAACGGTGTAATCGAACTCGTCATTCAGGCGGCAAATTATGTGGATAGTCGAAGCGGGGGCATTGTCCGATCCATTAAATTTGGTTCAGAAGAAGCCATTGCCAAAGAGATGAAAGCCTCCATTTTTATGCAGTTCTTGGCAGCGATTATATTTATTATGCATGCTGTCTATGCACTTATTTTGTATTTACTAGGAAATAAGGAAAAGAAGCTGCTTTATTTCAGTTTGCTTGCATTATGTGTAACGATCACGAGTGTCTTTAGTACGGATGAGAAGTTGTTCCATCAATTATTTTACATTGGAAGTAATTGGGATTTTAGGCTGACTAATATTGCTTTCGTTATTGCAGCCTATGCTTTGCTCCAGTGTACGAATCATCGCGAGCTTTCATATTGGCGTAGGATGTACCCTTTCTATAAAATAATGAATCTAGGGACTGCCGGCATCACGTTGTTTTTAAATCCAACTCAGGTGATCATGCTCTTCCCTATTTATTATGTATTAGGTGGTATTGCTGGAGTTATTACGCTGATTACGATGTTTAAAAAAGTAATTAAAGATTTAAAGAGCAATCTTTTACTGCTTTTCTCTTTTCTTGCGTTTAGTAACTATGTTATTTGGTCGTTAATCTTGCTGGATAGCGGTTTGAGTCTTGTCTACTATCCGTTCGACATGATTATTGCGATGGCTTGTTTAGCCTCAGTATGGTTTAAAGATTATTTAATCATGCATGCGAACACGAAAGAGCTTGCGACAACCTTGCAAAGGATGAATGACCATAAAGATCAATTCCTAGCAAATACTTCTCATGAATTTAAAAATCCGCTACATAGCATGCTTAATATGTCACAATCCGTTTTAAAACGGGAGCGGCATTTGTTGCAGGAAAGGAGTATCAAAGAGCTTGAAACGATTTTATCGGTAGGACGCCGAGTGACATTGACCATCAATGATTTGATTGATGTGATGAGTTTACGGGAGGGCAATCCGCGTATACAGCAAAGAGTCCTGTTTATTCAGCCGATTGTGACCGGCGTGCTTGATATGCTGCAATTAAATGCAGAAGTGAAGTCTCTGCAAATTGTAAATCATATTCCTGAAGATTTTCCTCCCGTACATGCGGATGAGAACCGGGTGACTCAAATTATTTTCAATTTACTTCATAACGCAGTGAAATATACAAATGATGGGGTCATTTCGATTCGAGCTTATGTGGAAGAGGGACAAGCCTATATCGTTATTGCGGATACCGGTATCGGGATGGATGAGAACATGCTTAAGCGCCTATTCCGTCCGTATGAGCAAGCCAGCACGAGTGAGACCATGATTGAAGGCGGCTTCGGGTTAGGTTTAAGTATAAGCAAGCAGCTGGTCGAGCTTCAGGGAGGTACGTTAGCCGTGTCCTCTGTTGCAGGAGAAGGCTCTGAATTTAAATTTTCATTAAAGCTGGCAGACTTGGTGGCGGAGGAAGAGAACGATAGGACGAGCGCACTTGAGCCATTGCCATTACGATCCGTGCCGATTCAAGAAAATGTCTGGATAAACGGGGAAAAGGCGGATATCCCGCCGGTCGTGAAACCAACCATTTTATTAGACGTGCATCGCGATCGTCCGCACTTATTAATTGTTGATGATGATCCTATCAACCTTCAAGTGCTTGAAACCATTCTACCGCCGGAAGACTATGAGGTGACGATGGTAACGAGCGGCAAAGAAGCGTTAGCAGTACTGGGTACCAAGGAATGGGATCTGGTCATCTCTGATATTATGATGCCGCAGATGTCCGGTTATGAGCTGACACGGATCATTCGTAAGCGATTTACACTCACTGAGCTCCCTATTTTGCTCCTTACCGCAAGAAGTCAACCGAAAGATATTCAGAGTGGATTTTTGGCGGGAGCCAACGATTATGTGACGAAGCCGGTGGAGGCCATAGAAATAAAATCACGGATCGAGGCACTGACAACGATTAAACAAGTCGTTCGTGAACAATTGCAATTAGAAGCTGCATGGCTCCAAGCGCAGATTCAGCCTCATTTTTTATTTAATGCATTAAATTCTGTAATAGCTTTAAGTGACATTAATTTAGAGAAGATGGGTAATCTGCTCCATGAGCTCAGCCATTTTTTGAGAAATAAATTTAAATTCGAAAATCCGAATGGACTTGTTCCGATTGAAGAGGAGCTAAGTCTAGTGCGCTCTTACTTATATATCGAAAAGATCCGTTTCGAAGACATGCTGCAGATCATTTGGGAGATAGATGACTATGGGGAATTAAAAATCCCATTTCTTACGATCCAGCCTCTCGTTGAAAATGCGATAAGACATGGAGTTATGAAGCGCACCCGCGGTGGGAAGATTGTTATTAGGGTTTCTGTCTATGACACGCATGCAGAGATAACCGTTGAAGACAACGGGATTGGAATGGACAAAGATCAATTACAAAGAATACTGGAAAGAAAAGCAGACAGCAGTTCGGGAGTCGGATTGATTAATACGGATCAGCGATTAAAACGGCACTTTGGAACAGGACTCAATATCCAAAGTACGGTAGGTATAGGGACAAAGGTAACTTTTCGTGTGCGTAACAGGTCGAATAGCGGGGATACGATAGACCTGTTAAGCTGAAGGGTAACACAAATAGTAGTAAAGCGGATGAACCGGGTAGGCTGTTGCTTGCCCGGTCATTTTCATATTTTGCGATACCAACCAAGCAGATCTGGAAAAAACAAGCCAAGACTGCTATCGCGCTTCGGTTGCTTCGCCCTTTAGTTGGAATTTACGTCATAGAATTGATCTAATAATGAAGCAAGTTGTTTGGCCGCAGGAGAAAGATTCTTTTGACGATGATAGACATAACAGATCCCCCTGGTGAAGGTAACCCCTTTTACGGGGATTTTGACGATTAATCCGTTTTTAACTTCTTGTTGAATGGCAAAGTTAGAAACAATCGATACGCCAAGTTCATGAATGACCGCTTGTTTAATTCCTTCCAAGTTACTGATTTCCAGATATTTGGGTGGAGTAAACCCCAATTCCTCAAACTTTCCTTCCAAGTAACTTCGCGTGGCCGATTTGTCAGGTTTTATAATGAACGTTTCGTTGGCCAAGTCCTGTAGGGTACAAACCGGCTTTGCGGCAAGCGGGTGCAGAGGATTGACAATAAGGACAAGCTCGTCCTCATAAAAAGTTTTACTTTCAAAACGGGATTCATCCATCAAAACCCGATCAGACAGAACAAGAAATTCAACTTTATTAGATTCCAACATGTGAATAAGATGGCTAGAAGAAGTAATGCTCATGTTGATTTTAATATTTGGAAACGTTTTGGAATAATTTCGCAGGATCATGGGGAGCAGATAGACACCCACAAAATTGCTCGCACCGAACGATAATGTACCATAGGATAAGTCTTCCAACTGCCTGATATGATCTTTAGCTGAATGCAGCAGGTTGATCATTTGCTCTGCATAAGGCTTGAATTCCTCGCCTTGTTTGGTCAGGTAAAGCTTTTTACCGATCCGGTCAAAAAGTAATACCCCCAACTCCGCCTCAATGCTTTGAATTTGCATGCTTACGGACGGTTGGGAGCAATAGAGCAATTCGGCCGCCTCCGTAAAGTTCAAGCACTCGGATAGAGTGATGAACGTTTGCAGTTTGCTGAAGTTCATGGACAGTTCCCCTTTCAAGGAAATTGTATTATAATGATTTGTTATTGTTTATCAAAGATAATCAAATTGATTGATACAATTATCGTTACTATACTAAAAATGCAAACGAAAATAAATAAAAGGATGGGGATTTAATGAATGAATGAGGGTTGCCAGAGAGACGGGAATGGTAACAAGATGTGATGATTACAAGAATAAAATCAAATGGATTCAAGGAAAAATTTTGCCTATTATAAAAGCGTTATCATTAGACGGGAGGGCACAAGATGTCTGAGGTCAAAGAGAGCTTGGAAAGTGATGTCAAACAGCCGCCGATCAAGAAAAAGAGCAAGATGGAAGAAAGCATGAAGAAGTGGGGGATTCCCCTGGCTATAACGGTCGTATTGCTGCTTTTCTTTATGCCGACGCCTGAAGGCATGAGTGCGCAGGCCCAAAGTTCGATCGCCATATTCACCGGAGCGCTCATTCTTTGGATTACCACCCCGATTCCTATTTATTTGACTTCCATTATTGCCATTTTACTGCTTCCGCTAGTCGGAGCTGTTAAGGATCAATCCGTCGCGTTCGAAACATTAGGGTATGACGTCATCTGGTTGATGGTCTCCGCGTTTATTCTCACCGCTGCTATGATCAAGTCGAATTTGGGCAGAAGATTATCGTTGTGGATGGTCACAAAATTCGGTAAGACGCCGAAAACGACGTTATTCTTATTGATTGTCATCAATTTTATTCTCGCCTTCTTCGTTCCTTCCACTACGGCTAGAGCTACACTTATGGTGCCAATTTGCCTAATTTTGTTGGAAGTCTACAAAGCGATACCGGGTAAAAGTAACCTTGGAAAGACGATGATGCTTCAAGGGGTTCAAGCAGACGCGATTGCGACATCGGGTGTCATGACGGCTACTTCGGGAAACATTATCGCAGTCGGATTCATTAATGATCAAGCAGGAGGCAACATCGGCTACATGGATTGGCTTCTGGCCTCTATGCCCACTGCGATCGTTACGATGCTCATCACGTTCTTCGTGGGATTAAAGCTGTTTTCATTCAAGGACGAAAACAATTTCACAAGCGCAATGGATACGCTTAGGGATGAGTTAAAGAAGTTGGGTTCGTTCTCCCTGGATGAAAAGAAGGCTGTGGCGATCTTTATTTTTACTGTAGTTCTATGGGCGACCGGTGACTATCACAAGGATTGGTTTGGTTTCGAAATCAGTACGGAACAAACGGCCGTGCTCTCTGCGCTCCTGTGTCTCTTGCCCCGAGTCGGTTTGCTGACATGGAAAGAGACCAACATCAAATGGGAACTGATGATTTTCGCGGCAGGTGCCTACGCGGTCGGTAATGCGCTGGATAAATCGAAAGGCGCAGAATGGATAATCAGCAAGGTCGTAGACGCTCTGGGATTAGAGCAGATGAACCATGCTCTCGTTTATATCGTGGTGGTGTTCCTCAGCATGTACAGCCATCTTATTTTTACAAGCAAAACCGTACGAGTGACGATATTGATACCGGCATTCATCGCACTGGCCAAAACGCTCGGAATGGACCCTGTCCCGCTAGCTTTAGCCGCAGCCATGACCATGACGTACACGATTACGCTTCCGCCGCATTCCAAGGTGAATACCATCTATTTCGGGACAGGATATTTTACCGTATTGGATCAAGTGAAATATGCGGTCGTGACATGCTTTATCGGTGCTTGCGTGATCAGCTTGGCCATATTCACCTGGTTTAAAGTAATCGGAATATAGAACATTAGGAGGATACCATGCTGCAGAGAAAAGTTATTTTAGCCATTGCTGACGGGGTAGGAGACCGCCCCCACCCATTGCTTAATCATGAAACGCCGTTGGAATTCGCGAAGACGCCCCATTTGGACAAGCTGGCTTTGATGGGTGTTTCAGGCATGATGGATTTGATCGGTTCGGGCATTCCCGTGGGGACGGATATGGGGCATATGATTTTATTCGGCTACCAGCCGCATCATTATCCTGGACGGGGGCCGATCGAAGCTTTGGGAATCGGAATGGATGTTCAAGAGGGAGATGTCGTGCTTCGGTGTAATTTCGCCACGGTAGACGACAACGGAATCGTTGTCGATCGCAGAGCGGGACGGATACGGCAGGGAACGGATGAAATCGCGGATGCGATCAACGGTTTGGAGCTTCAAGGGGTAAAGGTGTATTTTAAACCGGCAACGGAACATCGAGCGGTACTCATCCTGCGGGGTGCCGGATTGAGCGAAAATATCAGCGATTCCGACCCTAAAGCGCCGAACGATGGATATCCCTATCAAGAGGTGCAGCCGCTGGACGATTCCGCGGAGTCCAAGAGAACGGCATCGATCCTGAATAAGCTTCTTACTAAATTTCACGCCATCTTATCGGATCATCCGGTCAATGCAAAACGTATCGAACAGGGCAAACTGCCCGCCAATTTTATTCTTACCAGGGGAGCCGGGAAGATGGCTCGTCTTGAGCCGATCACAGATGAATTAAATATCAAGGGAAGCTGCATCGCAGGAGAAAGTACGGTTCTCGGCGTTGCACGGCTGGCCGGCTTTAAAGCCATCACGGATAGCAGTATGACAGGAAATATGGATACGAATATTGAGCTGAAAGCTAAACTGGCGATCGAAGAAATCACCCACAGTGACATGGTTTTGGTACATTTCAAGGCGCCTGACCTAAAAGGTCACGATAATGAACCGCTTGAAAAAGCAAAAGCGATCGAGCAGTTCGATAAAATGGTGGGGCTTATCGCTCAGGGGCTGCCTGAAAACACCTATCTCGCATTGGCTGCCGATCACTCAACGCCTTGTGAGGTAGGAGAACATACCGGCGACCCCGTTCCGGTTCTGATCTACGGGCCTAGCGTCCGAAGAGACCGGAATTGGCGGTACAATGAAATTGATTGTGCTTATGGAGGGTTAGGACATTTAACCGGAAATGAATTTGTCCGAACGCTCCACGGTCTTATGGGCCGAGTGAAAAAACTGGGGAATTAGCTATTTAACAATCCACATAGCTTAGTGTACTTCAAAAGAACATTAATCGTTATCCAAGAGAGGCTGGGAATTTTCCCAGCCTCTCTTTTTGATTATCAGTTTGAGTGACATACGATCCAGACATGGAAACTTTTTCCTTGTACATTCGTAAATAAAGCACGGATCCAAGAAGTCGGCTCCTCACATTCACAGCAAATCATCCCACATCAGTAAGCTGTCTCTTGCAAATGCATGAGTTCCGAAAAGAACAGTCATGCGAGAATAAAATCGATAAAGGGGATGGAGACTTGTTATGTTAGGCATTATCGTGATTGTACTGTTGTCATGGCTTTTGGTTCGCTTCACGATTAGGCAGCCGTTGTCCGTACTCGGGTACAATCCAATTGGCCTGCGCCTACGGCAATTTGGAATTGCTTTACTGATTGGACTGGTCGCTTGTGCGGTTGTCAAATGGACAGAGTCTTTGATTACGTCAGCGGGCTGGGAAATAAACTCCGGCTATCGATGGACTGACTTTTTCGCTGCCGGTTGGTGGGTTGTTGTTTCGGCAGCCGCGTTTGGGGTTTATCATTGGTTCTCGCATGGTTTGTTCGGCAACATCCCCGTTATGATCTTTATGTTTGCAACCACTTTTGTGATGGGACTGGTATGGGCGTATGCGTACTCAAAATCGGGTTCCATGGCGATCGCGGCGGGCAGCCATCTCGGCTGGAACGCAACTTCGGCAATCCTATTCTCTGACAGTCCTATTGGTGATCAATTGTTTATTCCGTTTAAAGGTGCCGAGTATGTGCCGCTCACGGGCTTGCCGTCGCTGTTGTTCTTTATCGCTTCGAACACAGCGTTGCCATTAATACTGTTTCTCTGGATCAAGTACAAGATACGAAATCGACCAGAGGCGAAACTGCATTTTTCTGATTCGGTTTAAACTTATACGGTCTTTGCTATTCAGTTTTGCATGAAATACTTTTGACCTGAGTTTGTCGATCGATACGGATTAAAACATAGACCACCGGATGTCGGCAACTAAATTTGTACGCTAGGAAAATAAAGTAGTAGAATGGGAAAATAAACATAAGACCTAGAACGAGAACGAGTACCTCTCGTTTTACTGATGTTGCTGTGAAGGAGGAGAGTTTTATGCTTTATATCTTTAGCGGGTTGCCAGGCACCGGGAAGTCCACGCTATCATCCGCTCTGGCTAGAGAGTTACAGGCAGCGTATCTGCGAGTCGATGTCGTGGAGCAGGCTATGCGGGTTGCCGGAACTTGGGACGATGGACCTGCGGGTTACATCGTGTGTTATGCGATTGCATCGCAGAATCTCCGGTTGGGCCTTGACGTCATAGCAGATACAGTCAATCCTATCCATGAAACGCGTCAAGCTTGGCGCAACGTGGCGGAATCACTTGAAACTCCGTTTATGGAAATCGAAGTGATCTGCTCTGACGATCGTGAACACAGGCATCGAGTCGAAACGCGTGCAGCCGATATACCCGGTTTTGTTCTACCTACTTGGGAGAAGGTCAGGAACCGGCAGTATGATGTTTGGGACCGGGATCGAATCGTCATCGACACAGCTCATCAAACTGTGGCCGAAAGCTTGATAACGTTGACTGAACTGTTAGATCGGGAACGGAGAAAATTTAATTGATTGAGCGAACGACGTAAGTTGAATGACATGCTGAAACAGCTTTAAAAAATGTAATCGGATAGCTAAAAATTTGAAGAAAGACAGGAGCAGATACGATGATAAAAGGTTTTGGAGGCATCTTTTGGAGAACTAGGAATCTTGAAGCTATAAAAAAATGGTACAGTGAGGTGTTGAAGATTGAAATAGAAAACTGGAATGGGACTGTGATAAAACCCTAATCAGGAAATGAGACTATCTTTTCTTTCTTTACCGAGAATGACAGTTATTTTCCTACAGATCAGCAAGTGATGTTAAATTTCCAAGTACATAATCTAGACGAGACTATTAAGCATCTTGAACATATGGGTGTACCTCTTGCAAAGAAAAAAGAGGTTAGTGAATTCGGGAAATTTGTTTGGATTGAAGATCCTGAAGGCCGACTGGTCGAACTCTGGGAGAAATAACGAGTTTGGTTGGACAGGATGAATAGTGCCATGGAATAGATCGAAACAAACCTTCACCTGTTGAAGCTTGACGTAATAAAGCATAATAGTTATTATAGACTTGTTAAGTCTGTGTTTGAGGTGATTATGAATGAAGTACTCCAAGGCTACCGATTATGCCCTCCATACAATGCTCTTTCTTACTGCGGCGACTCCCCAAAAACCAATAGGTGTACAGCAGTTAGCGGAGCGGCAAAATGTGTCTCCAACCTATTTGTCCAAAATACTGACCAAGTTGGTGAAGGCGGGCATGATTGAATCGATAACGGGTGTGAACGGCGGATATCGACTCAAACGAAATTGGGAAAATATTTCGTTCCTAGATATCATCCATGCGATTGAAGGCTCGGCCTCCTTGTTTGATTGCAGTTTCGAACATGGACCAGGATGCCCGATTCAAAAAGTGGTGTTATCGGCAGAAGAGAAGATGGAAGAACAGTTGAGAAATCAGAAAATGTCTGATCTAGTGCGGGAACTGAATATAGTCATGTAACACTTCTTTTTTTTAAGACAATTATAGATAACAATTATCTTTGTTATCTATAATATCGATTTATAATTGCTATGATTGAATCGATTAGGAGGGTGAATGGCGGCTATCGGCTCAAATGAAATTAGGGAAATATTATAACGCTGGTAAATGGGAAAGAGAGGAGACTATGAATATGAAAGCCATTGTGCTTGGACAATACGAGGGGGCGAACTATCATCCTTCTACGTATATTGATCACGAATTACTAACCATATTTGAACATGTTATGGACGTTGAAACCAGGTAAAAGGGGAGCGAGAAGATGGACGTACTCAAAAGCCAGTATGAATTGATCCAACGCACAAGGGAATCATTATTTCGTTATTGCGAAACTTTTTCCCCCACAGATTATGTTAAAGAGGTTGAAACCTTAGGCGGAGTTTCTGTTCGCAGTCTGCATGCTCATGTAGCCGATTGTTATCGGGTATGGTTGGGGAGTCGCGCCCTTGGTAAATCACTTCCCCAAATAAAATCAGAATCCGTTGACAATGTACAGGAAATGCGTGAAGTTTTTAAGAAAACGGATGCTCTGGTTCATGAATTTCTGAATGAATTTAAAAACAAATGGGACCCTACCGTTCAAGCATCCTGGCAGAGTAGAGTTAACCGAATTATGGCTATTTACGCACACCATCACCCACGAATTTCATCATAGAGGACAAATTTTAAAAATGGGCAGGCAACTCGGGTATATCCCGCCGAAAATGAACCTCGTTAAACCTTAGTGTTTTCATTGAAACGGAAACTGAATATAGGTACATAACACTTCTTTTTAAAGTAATTAAAGATAACTAGTATCTCTAAAATCTAAAATATCGAATTCTAGCTGGGAGAATGGAGAATATGCAAGCAGTGACGACAGAAGCACAGCACAATGAGAAAAAAGGGTGATAAATACGATGAGGAATGAACTATTTGATTCGGCGGTATGGGAAAAAGCCTGGAAGGAAGACCCGTATACGGGAGTAAACAAGATGAAGAGGGCAGGCATCGATCCTACGCATTCACTTGATTCAGCGGCCAAGTCGTTCAATAAGGAGGTGTTCAGCGAAGAAGGCAGGCGAAGGACCAGACGGATTATGAACTGGCTAGAGGACCAGGACGTTGAATTTTCGGGATCTTCTGTTCTGGATATAGGTGCGGTGTCGGGTGGCTTTTCCGTACCTTTCGCGGAGCGGGGAGCGGATGTAACGGCGGTAGAAACTTCCCGTCCGATGGTTGAACTCCTGGAGCAAAATAGTTCGGGCCTGACGAATGGAACGGTCAAGGTGGTGCACGAACCTTTCGAAAACATCGATCTTGAGATAAGGGGATGGGAGCGAGCCTTTGATCTCGTCTTTGTCTCCATGTGCCCGGTTCTGGTCGATTGGGCCAGTGTGGAGAAGGTGCTGAGCTGCGCGAGATCGTTCTGCTACATGAGCCTGTCGGTAGGTTCCAGGAAGCACAGCCTGGTCGACGAGGTATGGCCGCTTGTCACCGATCGCCCTCGAAAGACCGAGCATTTGGAGATGATTTACCTGACCCAATTACTGCTGCTAAAGGGATACTCTTATCAATCTTTGGTAACCCGGGAAATGAAAACAACGACGGTCTCCAAAGAGACGGCATTCAATGATACGATGAATTGGTTGAAAATGTACGGTATCGAGACGGACGAGAGGGTTCGTCATATTGTGTCCCGTCATTTGGACACGCGCTATCCCGGCGAACAAGTGGAAATCCGGCAAGGCGGCCGGTTCGGCAAAGTGCTTGTTCGTCTGCAAAATCAGCATATGTACGACAGAGAAGACCGGATCTAGCATGCGGTCGCCATAAATATCGAATAACTAACGAGGAGGATTAAACAATCATGAACAAAGTGGATGTAGCGATTATCGGGGGAGGTCCCGCCGGTTTGAGCGCCGGACTTATGCTGGGACGCGCGAGGAAGCAAACGATTGTCATTGATGAGGGACGTCCCCGCAATGGCGTGACCCGGGAGGCGCACGGGTTTTTGACGCGGGACGGAATCAGCCCGAGTGAATTCCGGCGTATTGCGCAGGAGCAGCTGCGCGTCTATCCATCGGTTTCCCGGGTGGAAGATACCGTAGTGTCGATCTCGGGTGAGGACGGAACCTTCTTGCTGGAGACGGCCGCAGGGATGAAGATCGCCAGCAAAAAGCTGCTTTTTGCCGTAGGCATGAAGGATCGCAAGCTCGAGATTCCGGGATTGACCGAGATCTACGGGAAGAGTGCGTTTGTTTGCCCGTATTGCGATGGTTGGGAATTAAGGGATGAGCCGCTGGTTGTCATTAGCAGGGGAGCGGCACTCATGCATTTCGCTCCATTGTTGTCGGGGTGGACGAAGCGGTTTGTCGTTTGCACGAATGGCCCCGATGAATTGAGCGAGGCTGAACGTGATGAATTGCGGAATCATCATATTCCGCTATTCGATACGCCGATTCGTACCATTATATCCAGCGAGGGTATGGTGAATCATGTTGCGCTTGAGGATGGGACAGAAATTTCGTGCACGGGAATCTTCTTCAAGTCGGAACTGGTTCCGGGAACGGATGTGCCGCAGTCCCTTGGCTGCCGCACATCGGATACGGGGGTGATTGCAGTCGACGAATTTGGAAAATCCAGTGTCCCTGGCGTTTACGCAGCGGGTGACGCGTCTTCACTAATGCATCAATCCATTGCGGCAGCCGCATCAGGTGCTGTAGCCGCGGCGGCAATAAACGGAGAATTAAATCAGGAAGCTTGGCGGACAACGCAATAAATGATCCAACCATCGACTGGCAGCTCTGGATTGGTCCAGAGCTGCTGTTTTTTGGGGAGGCACAAATGTTTGCCCACCGTTGACGAATCTATGAATCTGCTGTATTTTCATATAATGTTACATATCATATGTGAACATCCGTTTCCGGGGTACGCTGTAAACAGGAGGAATTGTTATGATATCTAACCGAGGCACCCAAATCGGTCCGCCGCGTTTCGGCGTTGCCGTGCATGCTTTGATTCTGCTTGCCCAATGCGAAGGAACGCTTTCCAGCGCGGCCATAGCCGGCTGTGTACAATCGCATGCTACCTTCCTCCGCAGAGTATTGGCGCAGCTCACTCACACCGGTATTGTCGGAGCGAGGGAAGGGCGTGGCGGAGGCTACTACTTGAAGCGCCGTCCGGATCAAATTACGCTGGCGGATATATTTATGGCTGTCAAATCGGATTGCTGTGAACAGGGGGTTGAACCCAATTGCGCCGCGGGTCTGCAAATCGATGCGAAGCTCGAAGGGATTATGGGGGAAGTACAGAAGCAGACTGTCGAACTGCTCAAGCAGCATACATTAGCCGATTTGATGCAAGGATAATTTCCGGATTGCAATGTGAGCCGGAACGTTATATACTGTAATCAAATACATTGCAGTTGATCATTCGGCTGCATTTTTATTTAAGATATACTGTGCCTATATTAGACACAGTAATTATTGAGGAGGAGAGAACCATGTCCGTTTCACAACCATCTCTAACGGTGGAGCAGCAGTTTTTCGATGTTATTAAGGATCGCCGATCCGTCCGCAGCTATGATCCCGAAGTCAAGATTTCGCGGGAGCAAATAAACGAAATCTTGCAGCAAGCGACGCTGGCTCCTTCAAGCGCCAATTTGCAGCCGTGGAGGTTCCTCGTTATCGACTCGCCGGAGCTGAAGCAAAAGCTTCTTCCGATCGCGTATAATCAGCAGCAAGTGATCGAGGCATCGGCCGTCATTGCGGTGTTAGGAGATTTGGAGAGCTCTAAATTGGCCGAAAAAATTTACGGAATGGCAGTTGATGCGGGCCACATGGATGCAGAGACGGCTAAATCATTCGTTGAACGCTATCAAGGTATCTTTAAGAGCATGCCTCCGGAGACTATTCGCCGAATCGTTTCCATTGACGGTGGTTTGGTATCCATGCAGCTCATGCTTGTAGCCCGCGCCAAAGGCTACGATACGGTCCCGATGGCCGGCTATGACGAGGCCAAGTTCGTGGAAGCATTCAATATTTCGGAACGGTACGCTCCTGTTATGCTTATCGCCATCGGCAAAGCTGCGAAGCCGGGGCATCCGACGGTCAGATTGCCGATCGAGGATGTCACTTTCTACAACGAAATGCCCACGGCATAAAAATATTCAGTACAAAAAGGCGCCAGAGGATTCAAGGGGATTGGTCATCCCCCCGTCAAGTAGACGCGAATAAAAAGACATGTCATTAAGCAGCAGCCGTTTCCCGGTATTCAACCGGGGAACGGTTGTTTAATTTTTTCTGGAAACGACCATTATTGTAAAACAAGATGTAGTCATGAAGGGTTTGTTCCAGTTCAGAAACAGTCTGGGGAGAAGTAAGATAGACGTTCTCTGTTTTTAAGTGAGAGAAGAAAGATTCTATGGAGGCATTGTCCAAGCAGTTTCCCCGCCTCGAATGGCTGCCCACCATCCCCAGTTTTGCGAGTTTTTCGTTGAATGGCCTTGAGGTGTACTGGAAGCCTTGGTCAGAATGAAGGAGAACGCCTGTAAGGTCCGCCTGTGCACGCAGCTTATCCAGCGTTTTTGTCACAAGAGCAAGGTCATTACGCTCGGAAAGGTGCCAGGACACAATCTCGTTGTTGTAGAGATCCTGGATTGCCGAGAGGTACACAAAACGATCGCCTACACGAATGTAGGTAATATCGGTTACGAGTTTGCGCAGCGGCGCTTGCGCGTGGAACTCGCGCCCCAATCGATTCGGATGAACCACCGATACCTGCTTACCGAAAAAGCGGCGCTTCTTCCGGATGACCGATTGAATGCCGAGCTTCTTCATCAACCGATAAACCCGTTTGTGGTTGACATGCAGCCCCTCCTTCCGTAAAGCAGCCGTCATGCGCAAGTAGCCGAAGTAAGGACGCAAACGGTGCATGGCCATCAAGTGGTCCGCTAGCAGCAACTCCTGCTCCTTGCGTGGATCTGGCCTCAAGCATCTCTTTCGCCACTTGTAGTAACCGGCCCGTGAAATGTCCGCCAGGTGAAGCAGCCACTTCAGCGAATACTCTCGTCTCATTTCCTCGATAATCTCACATCGACTGCCTTTGTTCGTCACTCCCCGTGTAGATTTGGATACCGCTTTTTTAAGTATGCAATCTCCGCTCTTAAATAAGCCATTTCTTCTTCCATACTCGCAAACTCGGTCTTCGGTTGTCCCTCACGAGCGGTCTCTTGTACAAGGGGCTGCCCCTCTCGATATCGCTGGACCCAAACGAGTACCTGACTCTTATTGCGTATGCCCAGTTCTTTGGCGGCTTCTCGATAAGACACGTTCTCCTCGGTCACGAGTCGAACCGCCCTCATTCTAAGTTCATCTGGATACTTGTTATTTGTTCGACCTGTTTTCCCCATGAAAAATCCCCTCCGGTAGGCAACGTTTAAGTCCATCTTAACAGATGTCTTTTTATTCGCGTCTACTTGACGGGGGGATGACCAGAGAGCTTATACAAGCCTCGTGCGAACTGTCTTTTGTCATGTTGGAAGTGATCCGGCCGGTACTTAAGACCGCGGCCGCTCGTCTTCTTCGAGGATGGCAAACATTATATGATCCTGCCAGACTCCGTTGATTTTCACGTTTTTGCGGGCGACTCCTTCACGCTGAAACCCCGCCTTTTCCAGCACTCGGATGGAGCCGATGTTGTGAGGCATAACGCCCGCTTCCACCCGGTGAAACCCCGCTTCATCGAAAGCGAAGTCCAGGGCAAGGCGTGCCGCATGCGACATAATCCCTTTGCCCTGATAAGCATGATCCAGACAGTATCCCATCATGCATTTGTGCGCCGGTTCTCGGACGACATGAAACAAGGAAAGTTCACCGATCAGCTCATCGTTTTCCTTAAAAAATATTCCGAAATTGTAGCTCTTGTCCGCCGACCTGTTCTCGGTCCATATCCGTATCCGTGAGGACTGTTCTTCAAGCGTATAAAACGAGTCGGGACGTGTAATCGTAAAGGGCTCAAAGTGGGCCCGGTTTCTTTGCATAAGAGAGAGGAGAGCGGGAGCATCCTCCAGGGTCAAATAGCGGAAGTAAATAAGATCAGTGGTTATAGGCATTATGGTCACGACATCCTTTGCGACAGAGTGGAGTTAGTGTAACGGAATCAGGCAGAAAACAAACATATATTTATGGCATTAACTATAGTTAATTAACCTTATTAATTATCCTGCAAAAGCCTTGTCCTTCCTTACCGGCCTGGACGCGCCAGACCTAACGGTTTCGAATAGGGGCCAAAGAAAAAGTGGATATATTTAATGATGTTAATCATTAGCGACATGAATAAAGATTTATCCTTCTTTCCGCTTATCGATCGCTTCTTCCATCGTTTTATCGGTCAAGTGGGCATAAATTTGCGTGGTATCGGATGACGCGTGTCCAAGCTGTTCCTGTGTCTTGTACAAATCGTTTTGCAAATAATAGTCTGTTGCGAATGAATGCCGAAGCTTATGTACGCTTAGAAAAGGTTTGCCGAAGCGCTTCGCGTATTTGATAACCATTTCCTGAATGGCCCGTTTGGACATCAGCTGTCCTTCCTTTTTACCGTTAGGAATCGTAAGAAAAAGCGCTTTTTCCTTCTTGGGAGGATGGTACCGGGTTTCTCTAAGCTGCAGGTAACAGGTTAAATCGTCCACGGCCTCCTGCCGGAAGAAAACCCTTGTTTTGAAGGAACCGTCGTTGTTCCCTTTGCGGTACACGTACACGGTTCTTTTTTTCATATCGAGATCGTCCAGCGTTAAATTAACGACCTCCGACACACGCAGGCCCGAATGAAGAATAAGGCTTACGATGCAGGCATCACGGATTTTGTTCAGTTCGTACGCATACAGGGCCTGCTTATTGTTCGCAATGTCATGTTCGTACCCGCTGTGGATATAGTCGATAAATTCGAAGATCTCATTTTCCTGCAGAAGCTTTCCTTCCAATTTACCCGCCAGATCTTTGGCCTTGTTCGTCCGCTTGATTTCGATCTTGGCCATCACGTTCCGTTTAAGCAGCGGATAATAATTTTCGTCCTCGGCGATCTGGCTCAAGTAATGAAATAAAGAGCGCAGAGACGAAATTTTGCGGTTAATCGTAATCTTCGTGTTGGCTTGATCTTTTTTCGTCGCCAGATAAGCCCGATAATGATCGACGCTTTCCATATGAAGCTTTTCCAGATCCTCCAGTGGAATGTCCGCCATCCGTTCCGCGGTGCTGAGTCCCTCGGCCAGAAGCCAGGAAAAGAACGTTTCATAATCCCGTACATACTCCAGCAGAGTGGAAGGGGAGAGGTCCGGAAGCTTGTGATGGATGAATTTATCCACATACCAAGGCATAAAAGGAATCTTTTTATCGAGTTCTTCGCGGTCTTTTTGTTTTTGAATATTCATCGGGTGCACCTCTGTACCTTTCTTAAATCAAGCGAGCCTGAAACATTGAACCATCTGCAGATCGGAGCGTCATCCGGTATAATTTGGCAGCCTATAATAAGATGATCAATAGTTTACATAACAATTATTATGTAATTTTATTAAGCTGTTCTTCACTGTTTTATCCGTGATCTCCATCTTTCTATTATATACCATGCCCGGCTGACGCGGAATTCCTGTTTGCAGGCAGGCTTTTCCGGTTATTGAGTACTATCTGAACGCCTTGGCGGCTGTATTCAGGTTACCGATATTACGTAGACCAGAAAGCGGGTGTTCCAGTGTGGATTTTATGTACATCGGCATCAAACTGATTACCGGATTCGTCGGCTTATGGGGAATGACCCGGCTGCTCGGCAAAAAGGAAATTTCCCAGCTCACTCCGTTCGATTTCGTTTCCGCTCTTATGCTGAGTGAACTTGTGGGGAACACCGTGTATGATAAAGAGGTCAAATATCTCGAGCTTCTGTTTGCGCTCGCCTTCTGGACCGTGCTTTCCCTGACCTTCGAAAAGATCACCCAAAAATATAAAAAGCTGCGCCGCGCCTTCGAAGGAAGTCCGGCTGTCGTTATTGAGAAAGGGAAGTTGAACGTAAAGGCTATGCGATCGAACAGTCTTGATCTGGAACAGCTTCTTATGCTGCTGAGGGAGCAGGGGATTTTTTCCCTTCACGAAGTCGCTTACGGCATTTTCGAAAACAACGGTTCGCTCAGCATTCTGAAAAAATCGCCGTACGATACGATCGTCCGGGGAGACTTGAACCTGCCGGAAGAACCCGTCGAACTCCCGGTCCCTCTAATTGAAGAAGGAGAAATCAAATTCAAAGAGCTGAAGCGCATCGGCCGCGACGAAGAGTGGCTGAAGGAACGGATGAAGGAGTCGGGGTTCAAGCGGATAAAAGATATTTTCTATGCGGAATGGCATCGTGAACACGGCTTCTACGCATCGGAATGGGGAAAATAAGAAGAGGAGAAGGTACTTATGTTATGTATGGGATTCGAGCCCGTTATCGCTCCGGACAGCGTTGTTCTGATTTTGGGCTCCATGCCGGGAGAGCTTTCGCTGGAAAGACAGGAATACTACGGAAATCCGCGCAACGATTTCTGGAGGCTGCTGGCTTCGCTGCATGGTGAAGACCGTGTGCCCGATACCTATGAAGAACGGCTGCGGTTTGCGGTCAACCGCAAAATCGCTTTGTGGGACGTGCTCGCTTCCTGCGAGCGGGAGGGGAGTCTGGACGCGAACATCCGGGAGCCGGCCGTGAACGATTTTGACGCGTTGTTCGCGGAGTATCCGAACCTTCGCACCGTCATGTTTAACGGCGCAGCTTCCGAGAAACTGTTCCGCAAGCATGCCGGGCACCTGCTCGTCGATAGCCGGCTCGGCTTTGTCCGGCTGCCGTCCTCGAGTCCGGCCAACGCCATGGGCTGGGAGCGCAAGTTCGCCGCCTGGCGGGAAGCCTGGAAGGGCGTGCCCGGCCGCCGGGACGTATAAACGCGGCGTCGGGTCCTGCCGGGCTTCGAAGGCGGCTGATCTGGCCTGCCGCTGACGGCGATCGCTGATCGCAAGCACTGCCTGCAGCAGCAGGCTGCCCGCCTGATCGCACGGCGGCTGAAAGCTCACGCAGTGCCAAACGGCCGGCGGCCCCGCAGGCAGGAACAGCGGCCTTCGCGCCGGGGACATCCTGCCGGGCGGGTCAAGCCCCTGCTGACGCAAAGAAGCCCCGCTTCACTGACAACCGTCAATGGAGCGGGGCTTCTTCTATGTTCGGCAGGGGCTTGGCACTTCACGCGGATGCGTCTTGCGGCAGCTTTGCCGTGCAGGTTCGTGCCGTGCAGCTCCGGGCCGTTACAGCGATGCCTTGTAAATGGCCGTCACGTCTTCGCGGTCCAGACACTTGAAGTAGCCGAACGGACCGTAGACCATCGCACGGTCGACCATGACGTCCAGCTTGCTGTCGTCGATGTCGTAATCCGCCAGACGGCTTGGCGCGCCGATGGAATTCCAGAAGCTGCGAAGCGCTTCAATCCCTTCAAGCGCGATATCGCGGTCGGATTTGCCCTCGGCCGGGATGCCGAACACGCGGACTGCGAACTGCTTGAAACGTCCGACATTCTCATCGAGAACGTGCGTCATCCAGTTCGGTAACAGAATGGCAAGACCTCCGCCGTGCGGAATATCGTAAACGGCGGAAACCGCATGCTCGATATTGTGGGACGCCCAGTCTCCCTGCACACCCATGGCCAGAAGGCCGTTCAAAGCCATCGTGCCGCTGTAGAGAATGGTTTCCCGGTATTCGTAATTCTCCAGATCTTCAACCAGCTTCGGAGCCGTTTCGATCACAGACTTCAAGATGGTCTCGCAAAAGCCGTCTTGGACGAGCGTGTTCGGCGTATGATGGAAATACTGCTCGAATACATGCGACATAATATCAACCATGCCGTACACCGTCTGATCTTTCGGTACGGTTGCCGTGAAGGCCGGATCAAGAATGGAGAATTTCGGGAAAACGAGCGGGGAACCCCACCCGTATTTCTCTTGGGTTTCCCAGTTGGTGATGACGGAACCGGCGTTCATTTCCGAACCGGTCGCCGCCAGCGTCAGGACGGTTCCGAACGGCAAGGCATCCGCGGGGGATGCTTTGCGGGTCATGAAATCCCACACGTCCCCGTCGTATTTAGCGCCCGCCGCGATCGCTTTCGTGCAGTCAATGACGCTGCCGCCGCCTACAGCGAGGATCACTTCGATGTTTTCTTTCTTGCAGAGATCCGCGCCGCGCTTGACCGTACTTACGCGGGGGTTCGGCTCTACGCCGGCCAGTTCGAAAATTTCGGCACCGGCGCCTTGGAGCAGGGAAACGACCTGATCGTAAAGCCCGCTGCGCTTAATACTGCCGCCGCCGTAAACGAGGAGAACTCTTTTGCCGTATGCGGTAAGCTCTTTAGGAAGCTGATCCAGCTGTCCTTTGCCGAAAATGAGCTTGGTCGGATTATGGAAAGTAAAGTTTTTCATAAAGGGATCTCCTTCTACCGGGAAGATGGACGAAACTATCCGTCTTTTCTATTGTAGCCTATGAGCAGGGCCGCAATCCACTTTATCCAGGTAGGGATTGGAAGAATTAAACCGCTTGGAGCTCTACCTCAATATTTCCGCGTGTCGCACGGGAATACGGGCAAACCTGATGAGCTTCTTCAAGCAGCTCTTCAACCTGGGATTTATCCGCTCCAGGCACGGATAGCTGGAGCTTAGCCGACAATTGCAGGCTTCCGTCCTCGTTTTTGCCGATCGAAACATCTGCCGTCAGCTTCGCGTTTTCCGTGGAGATGCCTTTTTTCTTGGCGACCAGTTCTACCGCGCTTAGAAAGCAAGCCGAATAGCCGGAAGCGAACAATTGTTCGGGGTTCGTTCCTTCGCCACCGTCGCCGCCCATTTCTTTGGGCATGCTGAGCTGTAAATCCAGTTTGCCGTCCGGGGTAGCTACCCGTCCTTTGCGTCCACCTTGAGCTGTTGCGGAAGTCGTATACATGGTTTTCATGATCAGTTATCTCCTTTCGAATGTGAGGAATGTCAGCCAAATCAAGGATTTGTCCGCTCCTATTCCTTAAAGCAACGGAAGAAGGATGAAACGAAAAGGGGCGTAAGGAAAATTGTGGATAACGGCAAAATCATCTGAAAGCGAACAAGTAGGAACGTTCGGATAACGAAATGCGCTTTTTACGGAGTGGGGAACAAATGTTCCATTTTGAGTAAACCTGGGCGCAAAAACGGTGAAGGCAGATGCAAATCATGAAAGGGAAGGTTCGAACCATGGAGGTTTCCATAAGGAAAGTTCCTTCATTCAGAGCGCTGGTATGTGAGGCGAAGGGGCTTTTTGAAGATTTGGGTCGTATGGTACGGGAGGCCTGACGTACAGTCGGCAGAAGTTATGAACCGGATAACGAAGAAGGGGTTTACTCTTTTGAAGTAAACCCCCTGAAGCCGGTCAATCCGTTCGATATTCCGGCGGACATGATCGACGCTTTTCATTTCGATATTTACCGGGCCGTCCGGCTCCGGCGCCAACGCTGAATCTTAATCCTTGCCGTGCGCATGATCTGCGCTTCTGCTGAACCAGGACCACACCCGCTGCGCATCCCGTTCTTCGATGAAAGAGACTTCGCATGCGGCTGAGCTCGTGTCTCCCATCACCGAAACGGAGAGGCTGAGGAGATGCTTGCGCCTCTGAGAGCGGGTGCCTTTCATGCGCAGGCTCAAAATTTGAGGGCGCCGCACGAGCCAGGTCGACCTTGCGATCATCCGGCCGCGAACGGTAAGCTGGCTTCCCTGGAGAGTCATTCCCGAGCTTCTGAAGCGGGAGTAAGACCAGAGGAAATCCAGCAGAAGCAGCAGCAGTCCCCAGAGGGCGACCGGCCCCCAGAAATAGACGGCGGCCGCCGCAAGAACGGCGACTACGGCACCGTCGGTGCGGCTGTAATACAGCAGCGCTCTAGCCGGCGGCCGGTTCTCGATAGCCGGCAGGCTGAAACGCGGGAGCAGTTGCGGCAGGAGCTGGGGAATCCGCTTGGCGGACACCAGCGGCATGAGCATGATTTTTTCTTCTTTGGAAGAAGAAACGACCCGCAGCTCGATTTGCGCCCGTCCTATAAGCTGCCGCACCAGCCCTTCTTTAATCAGCACCGCCTGTACGCGCGCCTCCTGGAAGGTGTGCTTCTTTTTTTCCAGCAGCCCGTAGGAAACGGTGAGCGTCCCGGCCTCGGCCCGGACGGTAAAGCCCGCGTATTTGAGCAGATACAAGAGTCCCGCCAGCAGCCATGCCGCCGCCAAACCGCCCAGGCCCAGCAGGACGTAGATCAGCCAGCCCCCGTGCAGCTCGTTGCGCGCGTTCCATAGCCGTGCATACAAATTGCCGGGAAGCACGTCGTCGGCAAGAGACAAGACACCGGCCACGAAGGCCGCGATCAACCCGATGTTCAGCGTTGAGAACGCGGCAAGAATCAACGTTCCGGCCGTTGCCCGATAAGCATACACGCCCGTCTCTTCCGCAGAGGTGGTATGCGGCGGCCGGCCTTTTGTTTCGGCAGGTACCGCATCCGGCTCAGTTGCCTTCTCCGTGCTTCCGTTTCCTTCACCGCTTTCTGCGGCAACGGGAGAATAACCGGACGAGGAGAGGAAAGCGTTAATCTCCCGGATGATTCTTGCGGCTTCTTGAGCCGATACGGCGGGCAGTACGCCGTCGGACTCATTTTTGCCGCCCGGCATTTCGAACTTGAGCTGCACGACGCCGAGCAGCCGCTGCACAAAAGGCTGTTCCGTATTCATCGAATGGATTCTGGGATAATACATAATTTTTTCCTCGCGGAAAATAAGGCCTTTTTGAATGATCAGACGATCTTCTTCCAGCCGGTAGCGAAACGTGCGCCAGCCGATCGCCCCAAACCCCGAGAACAGCGCGCAGACGCCGAGCAGGATCAGAAGGGGAATCCATCTCCATTCTCCTTCCCGTATGGCAAAAAGCACAAAAACCGGTACCAGAGTTTGAAGCCCCTTCAAGACGGGGAAAAAAATATAAGACTTATGTAATTTGCGCGGCTCATTCATCTTCGTCCACCGCCCTTGCGAGCACGCCGAGCCGGTGTTTTAAAGCTTCCGCGTCGTCCTCGCTGAGGCCCCTGATCCGGTGAGTGGTGGCGGCTGTCACGATTTTGAGCTCGGCGAGCCCGTAATATCTCTGCAGCGGCCCCCGCTCCAGCTCAACGTGCTGGACACGTACCATCGGCACCAGGATATTCGTAATCCAGATCCAGCCGCTGCGGATCTCCAGTTCTTCTTCGGTTACTTCGAACGCATACAACCGGTATCTCGCCTGCGGAATTACGAACGTGAACAAAACAAGCGATAGGGCTGAAGCGGCTGCCGCAATCCAGCCGGGAAGCATGAACCAGTCACGGCTTTGGGCCGCCATCAGGTAAGCCAACGAAGCCAGCAGCAAAATGCCGTTTGTCAGCAGCGAACTGATCTGCGATGCGGTCACAAATCGCGGATCCAGACGGCGGGTCAGCGGTCTATTCATTTCTCAACATCCTTTCCTTTACGGTTCTCTCTGTCTGATTTCCTGCCTTATCCACAAAGGCCTTTCCCCATTATAAGACATTTTTTCAAAACTGGAAGAAGAGGGAAGGATTTTTGCTATTTTCTCCGATTTCCTTCATAATGACACGAGAGACGCTTGTTTTCGCGCACAAAACATGAATAAGCTTCGAATGGTATACTATAGAAAGAGAACGATTGGAGAATCGTAGAGGATCGCACGGACGGGAGGACTGTTAAAATGGAACAGCGCATTGGAGAGCGGTACGTATTGACCGAACCGATTCATCCTTTGGCGGATGGCGTCATGTATGCAGGGAAAGACCTGTCTTTGCACCGGGATGTATTTCTGCTCATGGTAGAAAAATCAGGGGACGCTTCATCATCCGATTACTTGCGTGTGCTCGGTCAGGCCGCACAGTTTTCGGACGAACGTTTTTTTCATATCTTAAACGCGGGACTTGCTGAAAATCATGTCTACACGGTATTGACCGCACAGAAAGGAACACCGCTTTCCGCTCAACTGGGACGTCACCGTATGCGGGGCAAAGAAATTGTCTCCGCTGTTTTCGATTTGGGCAAAGGCATGCAGGAAGCGATGGAAGAGGGGATCTCCGGCTTCTCGGTCACGGCCGAGAATATGTGGCTGACGGAGGATAACCGCCTGAAAGTGATGAATTACTGGTCACCCGGCAAACTGGTTTCGCGCGGCTCGCTCGGTTTATGCACGCTGCTCTATCAAATCAGCACGCATTCGAAACAAGGACCGGCGACGTTCGACCAGTACCAGGAGAATGTGGTGCCCAATCTGACCGGTCTGACGTCCGGACAGAAAGAGGCGCTGCTTGCTTTGTCGCGCCGTGTTTTCCGCGAAGAAGTTTCGCTGTCTTCATTTATATTCAGCCTGCGGGAAATCATCGCGCTGGAGAAATCGCCGGAGGCTCCGCCTAAGGCGTTCATCCCGCCGGCCGCTCCGGCGGAGCCGGTACGGGAGACCGCGCCGCCGCGCATTCAGTACCGGCAGGAAGAAGAGCCTGCGCCGGAACGGGTGCGGCGGACAGAGAAGCCCCCTAGGGCAAAGGAGCCGGAAGCGGAAGAAGTCGACACCCGGGAGAAGATGCCGCTCAGGCGGACCATCTGGACCTTGGGGACCGTGGCCGTGGTCCTGCTCGGCATCGCTGTCTTCATGTATTTGCTGCTGCCGGGCGGACCCAACAAAGGTCCCGACAGCGGCGGTACGGCAGGCAATACGGCGACTGCCACGCCGGCTCCGACGCCTACATCGACGGTTAACACGGCGTCTCCGCAGCCTACACCGACGCCTACGCCGGCAACCGATGCGGTGCCGGGCCAGATTCCGAACCTCATCGGAATGACCCAGGAAGCTGCGGAGCAGGCGGTGAAAGCGGCCGGAATGCGGTATTCGTACTTCATCGAGCCGAATCCCGCTGAGAGCGGCACCGTATTCAGGCAGGAGCCCGCGCCTAATCAGCCGGCGAACAAAGGCGACCGCGTTACGTTCTATATCAGTAAAGGACAATAACCGGCAGCCGCAAGTCTTATAATCCCAGCGAAAGAGCCTATACCTTCGGGTGGACGGCTCTTTTTTCGCATATTTCACCGATTCTCTGCAAATTTATCCCTTCACAAGACATTTGATAACCTACCTGAAAGACTGGAAATCGTTTACTATTATTCACGGAGACCGAAAAGTAAACAAGGAGGACGGGGGCGAGTGGAGAAAGAGTGGTCGATGTGGGGCAACGAGCGTTATTTGTTTGACCTGCTTATGCATTCGGAAGGCTCATCCATTAAGATGCTGGAAATCATCCTTCAAGAACAATTGAGCGAGGAAGTCGTCGAACAGGTGCTGATCCCCTCTAAAAGCTTACATAAAAAGCCTCGCGCCGTCTTCGGACAGACAAGCCCGCTGCTGCGCAGAGTCAGTTCTTACCGATATAGGGAAGAGACCATTCTTCATAAGGCGATTTACGCTCATCTTGAGGCGCTGCCGGAAGGTGCGCTGGACGGGATGAATCACGAGGATCTTCATCTGGAGAAGCTGATTGACAGTCTGGAAACGAAGCGGGAAATCCTGTACGCGGGCTATGAGAACAACCGAAGCGCTGACGTCTGTTTCCACCCGGTTAAGCTCAAAGCGGATCTTTTTCCCGTGAAAGAATATCAGCTTACGTGCAGCGGCTCCGTCTGTTTTCTGGTTCACGAGCTGTTTGATGCGGAGCTGATTTTACGGCATTCGCGCAGGAAATTGCGAAAAGAGATTTTTATGTGAAATCGTAAGGACTTGCACCTTCCTCTTCAACATGTTAATCATAAATAACAGACAGCAACAAAGCTTTAAACGATTAGCGATTAGCGGCTTCCGGGATGTTCCGGGAGCTTTTTTTTGAGCTTTTTGGGGCATCGCCGGGAAAACTTGCTTCGTGTTGTAAATCTGCCTCTTCCGGATGCTGCCCCTTTGTGAAAAAGAAATAACTTCCCTGACGTTAGCTGTCAGGGAAGTTATTTTATAATAGGCTATATCAATTGTGATTGGAGTGTTATCGGATGCAAACAACAAAGGTTTATCTTTATGTATTTAATACGATGTCAGACTGGGAATATGGATATTTGATTGCAGAACTAAACACGGGAAGATATTTCAAAAAGGATTTAGCGCCTTTAAAAGTAGTTACAGTAGGAGCTGCTAAAGAAATGATTACTACGATGGGAGGGCTGAGCCTGATACCGGATATTTCCCTTGATGAGTGGACTCTTGAGAGTAAAGATCTGTTAGTTTTACCCGGAGGGAATACTTGGGGAGAAGATATTCATCAACCTATCTTGAAAAAAACCGGCGAAGCTTTAAAGCTTGGCGCTATTGTCGCTGCAATTTGTGGTGCAACCGAGGGACTGGCGAATATGGGATACCTGGATTCCAGAAAGCATACAAGCAATGACTTAGCGTATATTAAAGGGGTCTGTCCTACTTATAAAGGAGACAAATTTTATGAGGCGGGACCTGCAGTGTCTGGTGAGAATTTGGTTACCGCATCAGGAGTAGCTCCTCTGGAATTCGCGATGGAAGTGTTGAAAAAATTAAATGTATTTGAACCGGATACCTTGCATTCCTGGTATAACCTAAACAAGACTCATAAACCTGAATACTTCTTCCAGTTAATGAATTCAATACATAGATGAACCTAGAAAGAATCGGGCGCTTGTACGGAGCGCGGCAGCAAAAAGAACAGGCGCAGCATACGCCTGTTCTTTTTTTAGTTAACGAGGTTAATTATGATAGCTGCCTGTCGGCGCGTTAAGCACCCATTCCAGCATAAGCGTCATATCGTCCAACTTCTCCAGCTGCGCTTTCAGGAAATCGTTCTCCGGGTCGCTGTTCAGGCGTTCCTGCACCGATTGTTTCTGTTTAGTTAACTCCGTTAACTTTCTTTGGACTTGATCTTCTGTTCGCATGGCGGTCCGCACCTTTCCGCAAAAAATGTGACCTTCGACATGTTATTTTAGCATGTTTACGGGCGCGAACGTCAAGAATCCTTCGCAAACGACAATTTATTCGAAAAGAAAGCGGGATAAACTTTTCGATTTCATCCAAAATGATGTATGATCAGGAAAGGGACCGGCATCCAAAATATTCCCCGATCCCTTAGTTAAATGGAGGTACGCATCTTTGGACATCTTGATGAAGCTTTATTCTTTTGTTCCTCTATTGAACTTTCTGTTTGCTCTGGCTGTCGTGTTTATGGAGAAGAGGAACGCGAGCGTTACGTGGGCCTGGGTGATGGTTCTGATTTTTTTGCCCGGCATAGGATTTATCCTTTATTTGATCTTCGGACAGAACATGAGCCGGCGCAAAATTTACAAGCTGAAGGAATTTAATCAGAAAGATATCGACAATCTGATCGAATCCCAGCGCAGAGGCTTCCGTGAAAGCCAAGTGAGATACAAGGATCCGGTTATGGCCGATTATCAGGATCTCATTTATATGAACTTGACCAGTAGTTCCGCGGTTTATACCCAGGACAACGAAGTCGAAATTTTTACGGACGGCAACGACAAGTTCGCCTCTCTGCTGGCGTCGATTAAAGAAGCTCAGAGCCACATTCACCTGATGTATTACATCGTCAAAGACGACCGGCTCGGGCGCAGAATGATCGAGGCGCTTGCGGAGAAAGCGAAAGAAGGCGTCGAGGTCCGCTTTCTTTTCGACGATATCGGCAGCTCTTGGCTTCCCCGTCAGTTTTACAAGCCCCTGCTGGATGCGGGCGGAGAAGTGGCGATTTTCTTCCCGTCTCGTATTCCGTACCTGAATTTCCGCGTCAATTACCGGAATCACCGGAAGCTGGCGATCATTGACGGCATGACCGGCTATATCGGCGGATTTAATATCGGCGACGAATACCTGGGCATCAACGAGCGGTTCGGCGACTGGCGCGATACGCACCTGAAAGTAACGGGCAGCGCCGTTCTGCAGATGCAGGCCCAGTTCTTTATGGACTGGAACCTGGCGTCTTCTCACTACCTCAAGGCGGTACCGCGCTACTATCCTTTAATCAAGCATCAGGGATCGGTAGGCATCCAGATCGTATCAAGCGGTCCCGATAATGAGTTGGAACAAATCCGTAACGGATATTTGAAAATGATTTATGCGGCCAAAGAAAGCATTTTTATCCAAACTCCGTATTTCGTGCCAGACGAGAGCCTTCTGACCGCTTTGAAAATGGCCGCGCTGTCGGGCGTGGATATCCGGATCATGATCCCGTCGATTCCCGATCACAAAATGGTTTACTGGGCCACCAAATCCTATCTGGGAGAACTGCTCAATTTGGGTGTGAAAGGGTACTTGTACGAGAAAGGATTCCTCCATGCCAAAACAATCGTTATCGACGGCAAAGTCGCTTCGGTCGGGACGGCCAATCTCGATATGCGCAGCTTTAAGCTGAATTTTGAGGTCAATGCTTTTCTGTTCGACACCCGGACCGCTACGCGGCAGAGGCTTATTTTCGAGGAGGACATGCTGCACTGCTCGCAGTTTACGCCCGATATGTACAAAGCCCGGTCTCCCATGGACCGTATCAAGGAATCGGTAGCGCGTCTGGTTTCTCCGATTCTATAACGCAAGAGAAAAACCCGCGTTTTCGCGGGTTTTTGTGTTTTCAACACAGCGGCGGAGCGGGCTGCAGACGATTTTGAAAGGATTCGAACTTGTTCAAGAGGTCCGATTAGATATATAATATACACGTTATAATAGAGGCAGCACTTGCTAGGGCGGAAGATCGACTTCCACCGCTGCCATCCTCGGTATATACCTTTCTGAAAGTGAGTGGGATCATTAATGGGCCGTAAGTGGAACAATATAAAAGAGAAAAAAGCGTCGAAAGACGCAAGCACCAGCCGGATTTACGCGAAATTCGGCCGTGAGATTTACGTGGCTGCCAAGCAGGGCGAGCCTGATCCGGAATCCAATCGTGCTCTGAAGGTCGTTCTTGAGCGTGCAAAAACATATATGGTGCCGAAAGCGATTATCGACCGTGCGATCGAAAAAGCGAAAGGCGGAGGAGAAGAAAGCTACGACACGCTTCGTTACGAAGGTTTCGGGCCTAACGGCTCGATGGTGATTGTCGATGCGCTGACCAACAACGTAAACCGGACCGCTTCGGAAGTACGTTCCACTTTTAACAAAAACGGAGGCAGCATGGGCGTCAGCGGCTCGGTTACCTATATGTTCGACCCGACGGCAGTTTTCGGCGTACAGGGCAAGTCTTCCGAAGAAGTGCTGGAGCTTTTGATGGAGGCCGATTTGGATGTCCGCGACATCATCGAGGAAGAAGATACCGTTATCGTTTATGCGGAATCCGACCAGTTCCATGCGGTACAAGAAGCGTTCAAAAACGCGGGAATCACCGAATTCACCGTAGCCGAATTAACGATGCTCGCGCAAAACGATCTGGAACTGCCGGAAGACGCGCAGGCCCAATTTGAGAAATTGATCGATGTCCTGGAAGACCTGGAAGATGTCCAGCAGGTTTATCACAACGTAGACCTCGGATAATAAACGTTTATAAGCCGCCTTCGGGCGGTTTTTTTGCGTCTGAGAAAATGCTTTTTTATTTAGATTACATAATAAATATTATGTATCTTCATTGTGAAACTAACAGGTGCCTATTGACGAGGCGCCTCTTCTCTTGTATGGTTAATTACATGAGTAACTAACCAGCAAAGTTCGTACATGAAAGTGGTGATAAAAGTGTCGTTCAGAATTGATGACAGCCGTCCTATATTTATGCAAATCGCGGAAAAGATCGAAGATGACATCATTGAGCAGCGGCTGCCAGAGGAAACCCAGGTTCCTTCGACCAATCAATTCGCATCGTTCTACCAGATTAATCCGGCAACGGCGGCCAAAGGTGTTAACTTGCTGGTGGACCAAGGCATTTTATACAAGAAGCGGGGGATCGGCATGTTCGTTGCTGAGGGAGCACGACAAGGATTGATGGAGAAGCGGAAAACTCAATTTTACGAGCAATTCGTTGTCTCGATGGTTCAAGAAGCAGAGAAACTCGGTATTACAAGCGAGCAGTTGATCGAGATGATCCGGAAAGGGGATAGAAGCGGATGAAAGAAGTTGTAGTGGAAGTCAACCGGCTTACGAAAACGTTCAATGAGGTTAAAGCGGTCGACGGAATCAGTTTTTCCATAGAACCGGACAAAATTTACGGTCTGCTCGGAAGAAACGGGGCGGGCAAAACGACGGTCATGCAAATGGTTACCGCGCAAATGTTTCCTACCAGCGGGGAGCTGAAAGTGTTCGGACAGCATCCCTACGAAAATTACGACGTGATGAAGCAGATCTGCTTTATCAAAGAAAGCCAGAAATACCCCGATAACTTTCGGGTAGCGGATGTGTTAAAAGTCGCGGAAGCTGTTTTTCCGAATTGGGACGGCGATTACGCGGGGGCGCTGATCCGGGACTTCAGACTCCCGCTTAAGCGGAACGTCAAAAAGCTTTCCAGAGGAATGCTTTCCTCGGTTGGCGTTGTAGTCGGGCTTGCCAGCCGCTCGCCGCTTACTATTTTCGACGAGCCTTATTTAGGCCTGGATGCCGTGGCGCGGAGTCTTTTCTACGACCGGTTAATCGAGGACTATACGAGGTATCCGCGCACGATCATTTTATCCACACATCTGATCGACGAGGTAAGCCGGCTGTTGGAGCACGTCCTTGTCATTGACAGCGGCAAACTGATTCTGGACGCCGAAACGGAAGAACTGCGCGGAATGGCTTATACCGTGATCGGCCCGGTGGCCGGCGTTGAATCTTTCGTAAAAGGAAAAGAAGTGATCCACCGGGAACCGTTCGCGTCGATGCTTTCCGTCACGGTTATGGGGGATTCCGAATCCAGAGCTAAGCTGCTGGCCGCAGACATGGGGCTTGAAATTGCACCGGTTTCCCTGCAGCAGCTGATCATCTACCTGACAAAGACCAATCTCGAAGAGAAAGTGGTGAACGGGTCATGAATTTGCAGCGTTTGTCCGGAATTATGAGTATACATTATCGGAATAAGGTGTTATGGCTGTATGTTCCCGGCGGGATCCTACTGGGGAATTTTCTCGTTAATTACCTCGTGAGCCGGTTGACGGGAGGCGTTGAGATCTATACCGGCGGCTTGGCCTCCATCTTTGTCTGCCTGTTTATCGGAGGTATTCTCACCGCAGCACAGACGTTTCCGTTTGCGCTTGGATTCAGTGTACGGCGTACCGACTATTACATGGGTACTCTGGTCATGTTTGCAGGCGTGTCCGTCCTGAGCGCTCTGCTGGTACTTCTGTTATCCTGTATGGAGGTATGGACCGGCAATTGGGGAAGCAATCTGCATTTCTTTCATTTACCTTATTTGAGCGACGGATCGATCTTGGCGCAGTTCCTTATTTTCCTTAGCCTGCTTCTCTACAATCTATTTACCGGTTTTGTGATCGGGAGCTTTCAGCGCAAATTCGGAGGAAAAGGTACGTTCATCCTGATGGCGGCACTTTTCCTGGTAATTACGATACTGGCTTTTCTTAGTACCGCCAACGGATGGTGGGGTGCGATTTTCAGTTGGATAGCCGGGCATACGGCTGTACAATTAGCGGTTTGGCTGTTTCCTGTGACAGTGATATTCGCCGCGGCTTCTTATGTACTGCTCAGAAGAGCGAGCGCTTGATCGGGTATGGAGGACGTCCGTTTTTACGGGCGTCTTTTTTTGCGGCTGCATAGCGGAGGGAAGTTCAGGTTTTAGTGAGATGAAAGTGAAAAGAGTATTTGTTTACATAATATATATTATGGTATTAAAATAAGAAAACTATAAGTATAAGGGTTGAGCAGGTTTTAACCGAGGGGATTGACAAGAAAGTCGGCCCCATGTCTCAAGCGAATTTGAAACAATTTGTTGAAAACCATTTGTAAAACGAACATTTTGTAGATCAGGCGGGTAGACATGGAGCTACCGTTGTTTTTCATTGGACTTCCTTGCGTTCTAACAAGCGTGGGAGTCCCTTGACACTTTAGCGAAATCAGGGATATTATAGATTCTATATATCCTTGATAGTGATGGGGCGACTGTTATGATATTGACCCATGTCGTAATGGTTGCCATCATGACCATGACGCTGGTCCACATTAAGCATCATGGTCATGGTTTGGGGGGAGGCAGGATGGTTATCGGCATTCATATCGCGGCCATGTATCTGCCTTCCCTGATCGCGGGGATATTAGTTGACAAGTGAGGGAGGACGGTGATAGCTGACGGTTCAAGCATCACATTATTTTTGGCTGGGCTCCTGGCTGCTTGGGCACCTACTGATTCCATGGTACTTCTCATTATTGCGCTGGCCTTGCTGGGGCTGGGTTGGAACTTCGGCTTGATCGGCGGGACTGCGATCATTGTAGACGCAACGCTGTGGCTCCCCGTGCTAAAGCCCAAGGAACTACTGATGTGTTAATCGCTTTGACTGGTGCTTCTGGGGGTGAGCTCTCCGGAATGGTCATTGCAAATTCAAGCCACAGTAAGATTGTGAATATGGTGAACAACTGGAAGGGGGCGATTCTTCCAGAACGAAAATTACGAATAATCATGAGGGAGGAAATTAAGAATGGCAATCTATAATGTTACAGACGCTACATTAAAAAACGAACTGCAAAGCGAAGGATTAACCGTCGTCAATTTTTGGGCACCTTGGTGTCCAGCGTGCCTGATATTTTCGCCTATTCTTGAAGCTTATGACGCCGAAGGGAACAACGAAGCCAAGATTCTCAAAGCCAATTTGGACGATAATGTCCAATCCGCTGCTTTCTTTGGCATTATGAGCATTCCGGCTACAATTATTTTTAAAGATGGCGAAGCGGTCGATAAAGAAAATGGCGTCATGTCCGTGGAGAGATTGAAGCGATTCATCGCCAGAGATCAATAAGCACTTCAAACTTGGGTTGATACGATAAAGGAGATAAGTGATGAAGGATACTTACAAAGCTATAGTTATCGGAACAGGACCGGCAGGCTTGACAGCGGCGATCTATCTAGCCCGTGCCAATATGCATCCGCTTGTCATTGAAGGTCCGGAGCCAGGCGGACAATTGACAACGACGACCGAGGTTGAGAATTTTCCGGGCTTCCCTCAAGGCATTATGGGGCCTGAATTGATGGAAAACATGCGTAAGCAAGCCGAGCGCTTCGGTGCAGATTTCCACAGGGGATGGGTCAGCCAAGTGGATTTATCGGAGCGGCCATTTAAATTGAAAGTGGAAGGCCAAAAAGACCTAATGACGGAATCCTTAATCATTTCTACAGGAGCTTCTGCAAAATTACTTGGCATTCCGCATGAAAAGGCAAACATAGGCCGTGGAGTCAGTACATGCGCAACTTGTGACGGATTTTTCTTCCGCGGCAAGAAGATTATTGTGGTGGGCGGGGGAGATTCGGCCATGGAGGAGGCACACTTCCTGACCCGTTTTGCCACTGAGGTACATATCGTGCACCGGCGCACAGAGCTCCGAGCCTCCAAAATAATGCAGGACCGTGCTCGTGCGAACAGCAAGATTACGTGGGGACTTGGTCTTGCCCCAGTCGAAATCGTATCTCATGACGACCGTGTAGTGGGGCTTAAGGTTAGGAATCAACAGACTAATGAAGAAAGGATTGTAGAGGCGGACGGTATTTTCGTTGCCATCGGTCATCATCCGAACACGGGCTTTCTACAGGGACAACTGGAATCCGATGAACAGGGCTATCTAGTTGTACAGCCAGGCTCATCACGAACGAATGTTGAAGGTGTGTTCGCTTGCGGGGATGTACAAGATCGCTATTATCGTCAGGCCATAACAGCAGCAGGCAGCGGATGTATGGCTGCCCTGGATTGTGAACGGTTTTTGGATCAATTGGAAAATCGTTAAGTAAGATATCAGCAGACTGCAACAAACTTTTTTTATCAAATAATAGATATAATATATCCACAATGTATAAGATATATTTCAAGATTGGATGAAAAATACGGAAGGAAGATGATCCCCATGATTTGTCATTCGACAGACCGTACATTTAACCACGATTTACGCAGCGAGGGGGTTACGCTGGTCAACTTCTGGGCAACTTGGTGCCCGCCTTGCCGCATGTTCGCCTCCGTACTCGAAGATTATGACTTGACTCGGCAGGACGATGTGAAGATTGTAAAGGTAGACGCGGATGAAAACGCTGAAACCGCATCCTTCTTCGGCGTGATGTCCCTTCCGACAACAATATTGTTCAAGGATGGGAAACCCGTTGACAAAAAAATCGGCTATATGTCTAAAGAAGCTTTGGCGAGATGGGTTTCGGCCAATGTTTAACGCCAGATTACGGAAACGGTAAATAGTAATAGAAAAACCCTCCTCTCACTGCTAGACCATGGGCTAATGGTCCAATGCCAGCCGCGGGAAGGGGGATCTTTAATGGAGGGGACAAATATGAATGACGAGATTAAAGCGCGCTCGCCGCAAAACACACGTGCTGCATTCACCATTTTGGCGCTCGTGCAAGCGACCCTGATTTTTACTATCGCTCTAATAATCGTCCCGTTGCCAAAGATTGCAAACGAGTTTGGACTAAGCTCCGCGGACTTGCTGCTTTTGCAGGTAGCTTACGGCTTGCCTTTCAGCGGCCTGCTGATGTTCGGCGGGCGGCTCGCGGATCGATATCGCGGACGGCAGATGATGGTAATGGGGCTGATCATTTTCGGAGCGGCTTCCGTTATTGCCGCATTTGCTCCGAACTTCCCGGTGCTAATCAGCATGCGCTTCTTGCAAGGCATCGGAGCGGCGCTCACGGCACCTGCTCTCATGGCGGTGCTGCGTACGCTGTTTCCCGACCCGGTGGATTTCGGCAGGGCGATGGCGGTTTGGGGCGGAGTTCCGTTTCTTGGTGCGATTATTGGATTCATTTTGTCGGGTGTCATCACGAATTGGGTATCGTGGCGATGGATGTTTGTCGTTCCGATTGTGATCACAGCCGTTGCCCTTGTAACTGCACGCTCGTTGCTGCCGGCCGGCGATAACAGGGCTTCCGCCAACCGGCCGGGTCTCGATCCGCTCGGAGCGGTGCTCGTCACCTTGGGCATCTCGCTGGGTAGTTATGGTTTGATCGCGAGCGAAGACTATTCGTGGTCCTCCTCCTCTGTGTACGGTCCGATTATCATCGGGATCGTGCTGTTGATCATCTTCCTGATCGTAGAACGTAAGGTACGTGACCCGCTGCTTCCGCCTGGGTTCATCTTGGAGCCTCGCCGGCTTACCGGACTCGTTGGCATGTTCCTGGCTGCGGCCGGCTCAATGGTGATTGAATACGTTCTTACTCTCTACCTGCAGCAGATTCGGGGATGGTCATCTTTGGCCACTTCCGTTTCCTTTCTGCCATTCGCTGTCACCATGATTGTTGTGAATCAGATTGCCGCCCCGCTAATCACCCGGTTCGGCGTGGCACGTGTCTTAGCCATGGGAGGGCTCATCTCGGCTGTTGGGCTAGGCGTGCTTGCCTGGATCAGCCGCGATTCGGCTTATGCGGCCGTCCTTTTGCCCGGTCAGATTCTTCTCGCGGCGGGAATCTCGTTCGTCCTGACCGGATCGGCGGTGCAATCGACGGCGAATGTTCCGCAGCATCAAGCAGGGCTTGCTGGCGGCGTGATGAATACCGCCATGGAGTTGGGGCCGACGGGGGGGTTTACGGTGTTGATGGCAGTGGCGGCTACACGGCCCGATGCAACGGCAGGCTATGCTTGGGCGTTCGGAACCGCGGGTGTCGTGTTTGTGTTGCTTGCGATCGTAGCAAGCATACTGCTGTCCCGCAAGTCTACTGGGCATATTAGCCAACCTGACCGTTAAGCTTGGTCAACTTGACTGAGAAAAGTTCATCCCAGTATCATGGATATATGGAATCTGTCTCCATCATGCTCTTCTTGATTGCCGAAGCGCCGGACAAACCGACAGGTGTCCAATATTTAGCAGAAAAGCAGGGGTTATACCCTGCTTATTTATTCAAAATAATGACCAAGTTAGTAAAAACCGGACTGATTGATTCAGTGCTTGTGGATCAATAAACGGTCCTAACAAAAATCTAAAGGGAGTTATATTATTGCGTTATGACATTGATATTGCTTGCACATCTTATCTGACACTTCACGAACAAAAACTGCGGATCAAGTCGTTTTTGATACAGTATTTTGGCACAGTGCACTTTTCTCTTGTTGAGACAGGTTCATCTATAACAGCCGTACAAGAGGAAACAGTCTTTTTCGAATGGATTAATGCAGGCAGATCAGACCGAACAACTAAAGAATTGTTTCTTTTTGAGTGGACGGAGCAAGAGAGATGGAGTGGGCATTTCTTATTGAAATGTAGCTTTTTTAACCGTTTGGAAGATAACAGCAGACAGAAGCAATTCGAGAAAATCGTCTTGCAAATAAAAGAGCATATGGAGCATCCCACTTTGACACTCTATATCACCCAAAAAGATAATCTCATCGATGTACGGCAATTTCATCGTCGTGGTGATGGGAATATCGGCTACGGCTTGTACCCTTATGCTGAAGATGAGAAGGGGCATTGGCGTGATAATTTGGGTGTAGGCTTATGGATATATCGCAAGGATTTTCATCTTTTATACGAAGGAATCAAGGAGGTATATCCACTTAAGGTGAAAGTCTTTGAGAATTTTGATCATACCGGCATGAATTTCATTAGTAAATCGGAATGGAAAGTGATCCTGAACCATTGGTCTATACTAGCAATCAGTAACCCATCCAGCGCTGAATTTATTGATTATGTAGGTCGATGGGTGGTAGCAACGCTAAAGCATGTGGATGAAATTGCCATCGAAGGGAATTTGTAATTTGCTGATACAAATTATGACTGAAGGAAGTATTACAATAAAACGTGCAATATCGTAATATTCTTCTGTCCATCAGAGGTTTGTTGAACTAACGGAGACTGAAACTACAAGCAATAGGCTGCCGCGGCGGTCTATTCAACAAATATGGAAGAAAATCAAGTCTCTAGAAAAGGGATGGATGGGCATGTTACTCCTACTCATTATCACATATCTGAAAGGGCGTCCGTTGTTATGAAGCGTATAAAGGAGATAGAGGCGCTGGATGTTGGGCACTGATTCCAGTGTTTTTTATGTGATACAATAAGTAGAAAGGGTAGAAGTTGGCAATTAGGAACGGAGGGAAAGCTTGCTTAAGTGGAATAGCGATGTATGGGGAAAGCTGACAGGACCGTACAGTTCTGCAGAAAACGTATCTGTGTTATTGCAGCAGCTAATGCGGCAATATAGTCAGGAGATTTTTGATGAAATCTTTCAAGAGTACTTGTACCATCAAAATACGATATATACGGCTACATATGCAGCGATGCCGTTTTTGGCACAAATAGCATGTTCTACATCTGATGCTGAAGTGCGCAAAGAGCTGTTTGTAAATTGCGGTACAATCGAGGCAAGCCGTGATGGGCACGATGAGGAGCCATTTCCAGAATCTTGGGCTGAACTGGCTGAAGATGTAGGCAGCTCTGTCTGTACTGAATTGTATCGTGAATATTTAGAGGCCATTGGGAAACTCAAGGCGCTTACAAAGGAAGTATTCACCTATACAGCCCGTCATTCCATCGATGAGACGGAGAAACGTTTTATTCTTGTTGCGGATGCCGCTTATCGAGGTTCGTATATGCTTGCCGATATGTTGATGACTTTTATTAACGGTGATGAGTATGTGGCCGTGTGTCCGGCCTGCGAAAATGATGTATTCATCTGGCCTCATGAAGATAATTCTGTAGAAATCGAAATACTTCAAGCCTATGAACAAGATCCCGTCTTTCACACGGATCAGGAATCCCATGTGATCGTCCCGGTCACGTCATTTGCGGATGAAGAGATACGAACATTAGCGGAGCGGGCGGAAGCGATCGGGGAGCAAACATTGGTTAGGCATCTGTATTATTTAGCGGGGGAAACATTATGTCCATCCTGCCGTGAGAAAATTTCCGTATGGCCGTCTTTACTTAGCACATTTTCAAAGTAGAGCGCAAGTTAAGGAGACGGCGAAAAAAGAATATTGTTTATGTTAACCAATTGGATTTCTAGGAGCTGTCACGCCGCGACAAGCTCCTTCTTATTTTTCGCCGATAGCCCCGTTGAGGTGAACCTTATCATAAGTAGAGATCAAAATCAATTTGGGAGTCGCCCGCCGTCCTACCCGCGCCAACTGATGCGGGTGGTGGTGCAGGTTTATCGGTCGATTAGATTAATTGGGGGAACAGTGCGATAAGTGAGCGAATCCCTTTTTATGTTACTGAAAGTAGGTCTTTCAAATGTATGCTAATGATTTTAACGAAGAAATTGTAGTAAATACAGAATCGCAGGTAGCTGAGTTTATTCGAAATCGTCCAGCATTTAATGCCAATCAGTTTATTTTTACCTTTGAAGAAAGTGGTATCTCTCAATTATGTGCTTTTGTTCGGGATGATTATTGTGTGTTGTATTTTTTAGATTCTGAACAAAAGAGAACTTTTGCTTCTCACGGTGACGACAATATTAGGGACGAAACGATTACCTTTTACGAAAATGTTCACGGCACAGAAGTAGTTTTAGCAAGTACAATGGTTATTACAGTCAAACAAATGAATGATGCGTGCACAGAATTTTTCAAGACGAAAACTCGTCCAACATGTATTAAATGGATCGAATTGTAGTTTGTTAGTATATCGCTTTGACGTTGTAGGATGGGAGGGCCGGTCCCATTCAGTATCCTTAACCGCGGGAAAGATAGCTTTCGGGCTGTGCCTTTACGTCAAGCCACCGAACGGCAACGTGACAGTATCTGCTCCACTCTCAATGAGTTACTCACATAATTTGCGGCAGCACCAAGCTCTATGGGGAGTTTGATGCTGCCGCTTTTATTTTCACAAATCCGAAAGGGAAAGCCACTTTGTAGGTACGCCACGATCATCCTATATTTTGGGTGCGAGCGATCTTTACCTAAGCAAAAATAAATGATGGTATCATTTTGGCGATAATCCATGCGGCGGGATAATGATACTTCCATCTAGCCACAGTTATCGCAATGGGGGCGGCTTGCAGTAATCCTGGAAGAGGCGTCAGCCTATGAGGACGGTTAACCGCCGTTCGCTGGATGAATTTATTTAATTGTTCGATACATATCCGTATTGATTGACATCTTAAATTTATGACGTTCATGGTGGACATCCAAGATTTAGAAATAAAGTGTTCTACCACAAAATCGAAGTTTCGGTCGTTTTGAGATTGGAGTCGATAGAGTAGACAAGATTTTGCTGCCGAGTTCGTTAAAGATGTTTGTTTTGGTTTTATCAATTGAGTTATCATAGGACATGTACACTGACTGCAAAATTAACGTAATATCAAATAAATACAAAAAAAGGGGAGACAATCGTGATAAAGGATCGAGCGACTTGGAATAAACAGACAAGTGAATGTAAGGAGCAGTTGTTGCGCGAGTTGAATGCACGTCTGCCTGCGTGCTTCACGTTTCTGAAAATGGAACGCTTCGAGCGGTTCGGCCTTGGGCTGGAAACGGGTATCTTTATGTATGAAGGCTGCGAGTTCGTATATGTGCCTGGTGACCGGGTCACACTCGGCTGGGGGCATTGGGCAGTCGGACCGGATGAAGAGACGAAAGGAGAGCTCGAGAGCGGCCTGGAGGATTTGAACGGAGAGCCTGCGGAGTTGGAGCATGTGCTACGACAGCAAATGTCGCCTGTGCGAGAGGCTGACATCGGCCCGTTGTTGATTGAGCGCCAAACCCGCCCTGTCGCCTGGTATGAGGTGGAACTAGCTGACTTGGATCCGGCAGAAGACGGCGATGTGCTGGAGGCGATCGAACGCGTCAAGACCTCGAATTACGGCTCCTATGAGCAGCATCAGTCTTTTCGATTGGACAAAGAGGACGGGCGTATCCGCATCTGGTTGTTTGCTGACAGTCCCAGCCAGCAGGCGTGGGCGAAAGATGAACTGCCCGATGGCTTCGATGTGTTAACAGAAGATGAATGGGAATATGTGTACGGCGGAGGTTGTCGAACGTTATTTCCTTGGGGCGACAGCTTTGACTATCGCATGAAGGTTAGGTACTTCGGAGAACTGGATCGGGAGCAGAAAGAGCAGGGCGAACCGGTAGTGAGCGATAGACCTTTCGATCTGGAGAAGAGTGGCGGCATGGGGCTACAATTCCTTGGCGATCCGTACAAACAGGAGCTGACCGTATCGCCTGAAGGACTCGTGCGCGGCAAAGGCGGGGACGGTGGTACGCTTATCTGCGGCGGTATGGGCGTCACATGGGGCTATTTTCCTGTCGCTACCTATTATCGCGACCCCTATGAGGAAGAGTTGGAGTGGGAGGACCGTGCCGAATACTTGCATTATCGTCGCGTAGTTCATCTGTAATCAACCATGGAGATTGAAAAAGATGTAGCGAGATATGATTGTTCAAAATGATTCGATTTGAAGAAAATCGCTAAAGCATTCTCGTTTGTCCTCTCCATTCCTCTGCGAAACACGGAGAACTGCTTCTTGCTCAATTTTCAAGAAAGCCGATTGTCTGAGCCCTTTAATGTTCAGCGCAGTCGGCTTTTTTGCTTGAAGGGGGAAATGTTGGATGAGCAAAGTAATCGCCCTCGCCAATCAGAAAGGCGGCGTTGGCAAAACGACAACAGCATTCAACCTCGGCATTGGCTTGGACGCAGAAGGCAAGAAGGTTCTGCTTCTGGACGCGGATGTACAGGGCAACCTGACGGATTCGCTAGGCTTCCATGAACCAGACAGTCTATCCGTTTCACTGGCTACGATGCTGGTGAAAGGCATGACGGAGGAGCCATATGAACCGAAGGAAGGTATTCTGCATCATCATGAAGGTATCGACCTGATGCCGGGAAACATCGAATTATCGGCAGTTGAAGTGGCGCTCGTTAATACGATGAGCAGAGAATCGATTATGCGTTCGTACATCGACTATGTAAAAGAAGATTACGACTACATCCTGATCGACTGTATGCCGAGCTTGGGCATGATGACCATCAACGCATTGGCAGCGGCGAATAGCGTCATAATCCCGGTACAGGTCCAGCAGCTTCCGACATTCAGCCTTCGGGAGTTGTCTGAGCAGATCAAGGGCCTGTGTTCGGAGTGGTCGACCTTTCCGAAAGTACGAGGAGGATAAACCTGAGTATGCAATACACTGTTCCTACGGTACGAGCAAATGTGACGCTAATTACTGCGGCCAATGGTCCAAGAAACATCTCGCCCGGGACGTACCGTCCGCATATTGTCCTGGAGTCCGTCACGCAGCGCCTTGCGATTAGGGATGGCCGCGCGGCGCTGGCGGAGTCATACGCTGGCGTTGCTTTCGTTAATGGTCCCGAACGGCTTTGTCCGGGTGAGTCCGCAGAAGTCGAATTGGCTCTGATGTACTACCCGAACCCGATCTACGATGGAGTGAAGAGCGGCGCAACCTTCACTGTGCGAGAGGGGCCGAACATTGTCGGCTATGGAACGGTGCTCTCTGAGCTGTCGTGGATCAAATGGGATATTGCTGGGCAAGGCAAGGAGAGGAAAAAGTAGATGATTTCAGATAAAATACGAGAATTCTTAAAAGCGGAATCAGAATTCATAGATAATTTACAGCGTATTTAAAAAGAGGGGAGACTTGACAGCTTATCATAAGAAGATTTGGACTGCCTTCCCGCCCTCGTAAATATTCCGTTGAATTTGTTCTCAATTTTTGTTGTCGGGGATTCCACAGTCAATACCCAGCCCGAAAATCGGTGGAAGTATGGACTGCTCCATTTATATAATTCTGGACGTTTCACTTCATTCCAATCACTGATAAACTTACATAATACTTCAACACGAGGAGTAAAAATGGACAAGGGTACGTTACAAAATAAGAGAAGTGTTGGACAAGGACAAAATTGAGGAATTTCTTCGACAAGCTCGAATCGGACACCTTGGCATGGTCGACGGCCATTTGCCGTATGTGGTTCCGCCTAATTTTGTTTGGATTCAAAGATTCGGAATTTGGAAAAGGATTTTTTTCGAGTTACAGCGGGAGAATTTTTTGGCTCGGAACGATTTTGTTCAATTTTGGGAAATCACCAAACGGACATTCAATTCATAGAAGCGACAGCGCTGTATGCGGATAAGAGCATAGTTAATGGTAGATATTTTCTGATCCATCCTGGAAAGAGGGTGAATGCGATCGATTGTATCCGCTCGTCATACTCTGGAAAAAATCTAGTCCTTTCTGAGATTTCTTCAGGAAAACCAAGAAGATTGATTAAGGTGGTAAGGGAGACGTTCCCAGATAGCAGTATAAGCTTTCAGCTACATGACAGCGGAACGGAGAATCGTTCCGATCGAAGAGCTTTGCACAGAGGTCGGCTGCAACAGTCTGGAAACCGAACGAGCGATCGTGGCAAGATGCCACG
This sequence comes from Paenibacillus sp. JNUCC 35, assembly GCF_058269095.1. Lineage (NCBI taxonomy): Bacteria > Bacillati > Bacillota > Bacilli > Caryophanales > Paenibacillaceae > Paenibacillus > Paenibacillus sp. JNUCC 35. Next base: position 3,107,441 of record NZ_CM177771.1, read on the forward strand.
AAATTGGTCTTCATGAGGGCAACGTCATCTGCTATTATGGGAATGCGACCTTCACCGAAACCGATCCTGACTATCGGTACAACGATATGGTTTTTATCGGCACATTCGATGATCCGCGTAAACGTAAAACTCGATAGGTGGGATAGTGGGAAGGAAAGAAGCTTGAAGATGGAGTTGCATCAGGAGAGATCAGGTCATTTAGCATGTCGAACTCTACAGATTTGCGGGAACAGCATACCTATGCGAAACGCGTCACTACGTATCCGTCGGACAATGAGAAGGAGTGGTCACTGGGTATCCCCGTACCTGATTTGAAACAGGCGTCGTATGGATTGGGAGAAAAACATTTTATACGCATCAGCAATGACCGACGTGGTGCCTTCCACGATCCGCTTGATGCACGGTTCGCTGACTACACCGATCTTCAAACCTGTCTGACTACGAATGTTCTACGCGCACTGAACGCTGCGCTTGTACGTGGCGTGACCGTGGCGGGTAAGCGCTTCAAGCTTGAAAAGTTGAAATAAGGAAGTGGCGAAATGTCAAAAGAACTGTTGGACAAGCTGCAAAGCTGGTATGACGATGATCAGCATGACAAAATTGTTGAAGCGATCAAGCAACTACCTGAATCGGAGCGGGACTACGAATTGGTGGGTCATTATGGCCGAGCGCTTAACAACTTGGGGCGCTACACGGAAGCGTTGCAACAGCTGCTGTCGGTAGAACAGCAAGGAAGACAGGATGCAACGTGGAACTGGCGCATCGGCTATTCTTATTTCTACATGCATCAATGGGAAAAGGCGCTGTCCGCATTCGAGCAGTTCGATCGTCTGGAGCCTGACGATGCAGATGTGGATAAGTACATAGAGGCTTGCCACGATATTATGGTGAGACAAGCTGTGGCGATCAGGGAGATTACTCGTGTGCCTTTTCGCGAGCGCGACTTCAGTCAGTTCTGGGAGATGAGCGATTATGCGGACAAGAGTTATGTAGAGGCGCCGCCTACTGCCGAGATGATTGCTTCTATAGAAGAGGAGCTTGGGTACAAGCTTCCGGCAGATTATATTTGGCTGATGCAGCAGCAGAATGGCGGCGTACCAGTCAATACTTGTTTTCCGACTGCCGTCTCGACCTCCTGGGCGGAGGATCATGTAGCCATTACGGGCATTATGGGGATCGGGCGCGAGAAAGCTTATAGTCTGGGCGGCAGTTTGGGCAGCAATTTTATGCAGGAAGAATGGGGCTATCCGGACATTGGGGTTGTCCTGTGCGATTGCCCGTCGGCAGGGCATGATGTCATTATGCTGGATTATCGCGCATGCGGCCGGGACGGCGAGCCTGCAGTTGTACATGTGGATCAAGAGGCTGGTTATTGGGTTACCTTCCTTGCGCCTAACTTTGCGACTTTTATCGCAGGACTGGTCAATGAGGAAGCATTCGACACCTCGGAGCAGGACAAGCTCGATGATTTGGACAAGGTGGAGTATGCGCAATTCTCATCTTTATTGCAATCTTTATGCGAGAAAGCCGACGGAATAGATCGGATTGAAGCGGTCATTCGCAATATTTGCACCCAGATCGTAGAGGACAAAGGCTATTTTGCTTTTCATGCGGACGAGTTGTCCATGCTGATGTATGATATCCAGTTCTGGTTGTACGCCGGGGCAAACCCGGGAGTGACGCGAGCGCAGTATTTGGCGGAGTACGAAAAGATGATCGCCTTTGCGCAAGGCTTCAGCACCGGAGGATACGCGCCAGATTTTGTTTCCAGTTGGCTGGATGAACGGATCAAGCAGGGAGATATCGTAAACAAGGGAGGCGTGTTGAGCTTTACGGCGGCTGCAACGGAGCGGTTAGTGGGTAAGCTGATAGCGATCGAATCTGGCTTGGGTGATGAAGGGTGAGTAACTACAGATGACAGAAACCAAAAATAATGAAACATTGCATCATGCTTGTTATAACCAAAATGTGGATATGGTGCGGGAGTATGTAATTAACGCGAAAGCGAATAGTCTAAATAAAAAGCTAACTGATTATTCGAATCCGATAAATGGAACACCATTGCAAATAGCGTGTAGAGTAGGGAATCTGGATATAGTGAAGCTTTTAATCGAAGCAGGGGCAGATAAAGAAATTAAGGATGTCGGAAGACAATCGCCCTTATCAATTGCTATTAGTCACAATTACTTTGAAATAACTCGATATCTAATTGAAGCAGGGGCAGATGTCCATTCGAAAGGTCCGAACAATCTGCAACCGATACATTTTGCATGTGAACGTGGAAGTAAAAAAATGATTGAATTACTATTATCCCAAGGAATTGATATTAATCGACTTGATAGCCTCAAAAGCTCGTTACTTGACTTCACAACAAATCTGTGTGGAGGAAATCTGGAAGCGACAAAAACGCTTATCGAAAATGGAATCGATCAGAAATATTTTTCTACAGCGTTTAAATGGGCTTGCTGGAGAAATAATTTGAAAATAGCCGCATATTTGCTCGAGAATGGAGCGGATTATAAGAGTCAAACAACCCCGAAGTCAGAATTGTTGTTTTGGATTTGTGGGTTAGGATACAAAGAAATAGTAGAGTTGTTACTTGGAGTTGGTGTCGACTTTACTACACAGGTTAAATTTAAGGGCAAAATGCGGTCATATAGTGGTAGCCCATTGGAAAGAGCTATTGAAACAAAACAATGTGAAATTGTAGAGATAATTAATTCTTTTAAGAGATAGTCTGGGTATTCTTGAAGAATACTATGATATATCCAGAAAAATGTGGGGTGAGAACAATACAAACAACAAACAACTATGATTTACACGTGAATAGTTACTTTAAGTTCCGAATACGCTAAATTCCATACATCTACTTCACAAAATCCGTATTTTGTACATATGTATGCAGTCCGTGTGGGCCGTCAGTAACCATAATACTAGGTATGCCAAGACGTTCTACTCCTTTTAATCTCCAAAAATCTAAACCAGAACACATGCAGAATTTCGCTTTAGCAATTCTGTACGAGTTATTTTACTGGAAATTTCGTTTTTGACAAGAAAAATTTGTTGGAAATAAAATATCCCTCTTTCCATGAAGAAACAACTTAGAAGAAGGGATTGATTTACTTTGAAAATATAAATTTTTCTACAGTTTTTAAACTCTAGCTATAACTCAGATGCTTATTAGCAGTGCTATTCATGGAGTCTTTTTCTGTTACAAATTTTCCTGTTCTGATTTTGCTAGTCGCCATTCTCGAACAAAAATATCTGAACCTGTCATAAAAACATTATAAAATTGGTCTAAAAATTCTTCCGTCTCTTGAATAAATGGTTGTATAAATTCATAATCATTGACTTTATCATAATTAATTTTTATTGTATCTTTCTTCTTAATTGTTGATTCATCAAAGCTATTATACATTTGTGTCTTAAAATGTATAATTTTTTGCCCCGCAACTTCCTCAAGAAAGACAAATCCACCAATTGCAAAAGGTCTTCCACTTTCATGACAAGGATAACATTCGACCTCCGCTTCAACTCTCCATTGAGTGTCTTGTCCCCAAATATGTGCTTCAAGTAAACATACAATATTATTCATCACATCAGTGTAATTTCTGTCAGAAATAGCTTTTTCTATATCTCTGCAAATTGCTGGCATTTTTTTACGTAAAAGTTCATTCAACGAATTATATAAAATACTCTTTCTTACTTCTATTTTACTGTCTTGGTTCATTGTAATCTATCACCCCTAATTCTTCATTATAAATCATCGTATTTGAAGAATCTTTCATTTTTCTAAGCTTTTTTCTCCTGAATTATGGCAACCTTGACGAATGTCATTTGACATTCAGAATTTATTTAAAAATGTTGTGTTGAAGGCTCTGCCTTAAAGCTGCTACGTCGAGATTGGAAATTTATAATTAGCAAATTGAGTACACAAGGTTCTTTCAAATTTAGGATCTTTTTGCTCTATTTTACCTTCATCAAGAAGTTGCTTTGCTGAAGCCATTGTAGCTAAATCAAAATACTGGCCCCTAACATCCAACCTATTCTCGATAAAACTAAACATTGCAATAAGAGTATACTTCTTGCACATTTTCAGCTCGTATATTTAGATCTATTCTTGAATGTTCTACCATTCTCAACACATCCTTAGATAAACTTTTACTTATCTAACTATATTTCTATTTACACTAAATGGAATCCTTTAATGTACTCTAAAGTTCGCCGTCACTTATGGCAGTGTTCCCCCGATTAATCTAATCGCCCCAATCATCTGCTCCAGCAGATCACATGCATCAGTTGGTGCGGATAGGTCATGCGCCCGGACAACAAGAAGCGCGTCAGCAGCGTCGAGTTCGCCTTCAACGAGGAGACCGAGAAACATTTTTTAACTTAGCCCCTTCTATAAAACATCGCCTTGAATTTGAACTATAAATGTTACCTTTATTTAAGTTGCCACTGGATTTTGTCGACATCATAGTTGGTAACATCTATAGGTGTCGTTATGTCACGTTCGTCCGTCACGCTTCCATTTGGATTCCAGTGGAAATAGTAGTTTGCGAAATGACCATTATATGACTTTTTGCTCAAGTGTTGCTGTAGTTCATTAGTATTAAAAATCAGCCCTTTATAGGAATCCCCGTTTTCAACTAAGTATATATGATAATCAAATTGAGTAATATGCTGGTCATCTTCCTTATGCCACGAACAGCATTGTTTTTGCGGATTGTAGCTTGCATCATGATAGTCTCTAGATAAACCTACCTTTACTTTTACAATTCGTTTATCTGCCAGTTCTACTTCCATAGTGCTGTAACGTTTTTTAACAATTCTTGCTCCTTTGTTGTTCTTTTCAATGTTGTTCATTACGTAATCTACTGCCTTATTTCTGTTCGTACGCTTCTTTGTACCAGAATCATCTATGTCTTTAAACAAAAGCTGATCCTCCTCCTCATTTTTATGGTTAAATTCTTCTCTGTCGTCATCTTCGGTATTCCTCGATAGTCGGAGATCTTCTAATGTATTGTAAACGCGACTAACATCTTCAAAAGATGCCTCTGTGATAAAAAGCGTGGATGATACATCGTCTGTAGCTAAAAGTGTTCGGGCTACCAATTTGTCAATCTGTGAAGCACTATCATTTTTAGCATTCCAGTCCTTATATACACTCGCCAACTTCATTATTTGCATTTTCCTATCTCCCTTCAGGTCTTTAAAATGGGTTTCTTTTCTTGATATCATCATACACCACATAATTCAAATAAGCGACATAAGAATAATGACATTATCATAATTTTTATGTTGCTTATTTTAAGCACCCAATCTAGCTAACAAAAAACGCCCTGTCTACTGATTATCAGAATCAGCAAACAAAGGCGCAAGTTTAGATTAATCTTAACATCACTACATGTGTATACCGTTTACAGTGTCCACGCCATAATGGGGGCCACACTAAAATTTTCGCCGTCACTTATGGTAGGGTTCACCGTGAATAATCTTAAATTATCCGTTTTAGCGTATAAGAATACGTTCATCGGGAATGAGTTAAGTTCTTGTCAATTTCGGAAATGGGGCTCCCACCGCTGTTGAAGCTCTTGTTATTTGAATCATACTTAGCGGTAGTAACGCGAATATCAAAGAGGCGGGCGCTATGGATTTTCCACTCCATATCCATCCCCTCTTCTATTCTACTTTGTGCCACCTCTATAGCCTGTGCCCATTTCGCTGCCGCAGAACACATGCTCCCCTGCCTCAATAACTTATCAAATGACGAGTCACGTCTAAGTATTAGATATCCTGCCCTTCTACAAATTTAGCATAGTAATTGAGAATTAACTTCAATTACGGGAAACAATATATGTTCTTGTCCTATACGGTAAACGATATAAGTTCTTGTCACTGTCTTGTGACAAGAACTTATATCGTTAAAATAAAAAAAGCCGCTGCTACGCGACTTTTAAGCATATATGTTCTTGTCATCCGACAACTTCCATCGCTACTTTGGGCGGTATAAAAGATTGCATACAATTGATTTTTTTTTGTTTTAATGCACGCTTAGTAGCGTATTCGTTAGTTTAACGGCAGTTCAGACTCTCTCTTGGTTTAAGCAAATTATACCAGCTTACTCCACCATGTTGTGATTCCGATAAGCCATGGTTAACAAACCCGAATCTTTCGTAAAAAGAAATTAATTCATGTTTACATGTAAGTGTGATTCCTTCTCTTTCATTCTTTACTGCAAGCTCTTCCATTTTCTCAATTAAAATCTTAGCAATTCCTTGACTTCTAGCCTGTTTGGACACTGCCAGTCCTAAAATACTCTGATATCCTCCACGCTTCGGATTCTTGTTGATCTCCTTAAAAAGATCATCCGTTATATATGGCTGAGCAATTATCGGGCCATTAATGTAACCAAGGATTTCGCCGGCCTCCTCTGCCACAATAAACGTATCCGTGATTAACATAATTCTCTCTACAAATGCTTCCTTGGTAGCAGCCTCTTCCTTCGAAAAGCCATCGTTCTCAATGATTAACAGTTGTTCCAGATCTGCAGCTTTAACATTTCGTAAAGATATCATGATGTCTATGTCTCCATTTCCTATAAAAACAGCAATGTTTAACACCTAAACAATAAACAGTTTAGGACCTAAACATTAAAATGTCAAATGCCATCTTACGGGATTGGTTTAGTTCTTATTCGGGTAATCCAACAATTCCGTATACTTTTGCATAATTTCGTAAAAAACATTAATTTCTTCAGCAGAAAAAGTCTGACTTAATGTTTTATACGCCCAAGTGAGTTTATGAATATCGTAGTCTTTATGTGCTTTACTTAGAAGGATTCCTTTATCAGTAGCATACAAATGTACGTACTTAGCATTTCCAGAATCTTTTTTTCGAACAATCAACCCTCGCTTTTCGAGTTTGGTAACAATCTGTGATACAGCACCTTTTGTGCGATTCCACTCCAACGCTACCTCGGTAACCGTGATTCCCGGATTCTCTTCTATAACTGTTAGTGTATGCACCTCAACCATATTAATGATTTCCCCCGTGCCATAATCACGAGTTGTTTTTATATAATCGTAGTAATTCATAACAAAATTATAGATAATACTTGCCTTGGCATCTAATTCATGGTAATTGGAATTAGTTGGAGTGACATTTTCGTTAGCCTTCATCTCGCCTCACGACCTTTCGGAAATACAACAGTACATTACCCAGTATTGGTTTTTTTATTATATCATTATGCGGCCGTTGGAATGGAATGCAGTTCTAATCACAGCGAACCATAAGTTTAGTTTGAATCAAGAGAAAGTGCACGAAATTCAATCTAATGAAAACCGCGTAAAATGATATATGTTCTTGTCATTGGTTTTTGACAAGAACATATATCATTAAAACAAAAAAAGTCGCAACTACGCGACTTTTTAGCATATATGTTCTTGTCACCCGACATGAAAGCACGTAGTCCCTCCTCATTACATTTACCGATAAAAGTTACTTGAAAGACAAAATGATATTATTTCACTAACACATTTAGGTGTCACTTCTTGCTCATGAACATTTTCATTTAAATTATATAAACCAGGCTCAATATAACTACTTTTAATCACTTCTAACTTTGGAAATATACTTCCTTCTGTAACAAAATCAAGTCGGTATATTGCAAGAAAATCTTTGGTTGGCGAAATAATATGTAACGCTTTTGCAAAAATTTTATCATATGGGTCTTTACCGATATACCAATAAAATTCTTGGTTGTTTACTACAATCTTTCGCTTACGTTTTTCTAAAATCGCCAATTTCATCACCACAGTATATAAATTTTCTTCGCCTCACAAAATTACTGTTTGATCAAAGTTATTGCTTATTATACACCAACAAACTCTTCGGATCCAAGGAACTCCTGCTATTGCTCCGCAAGTGGATCCCCCTTTATGCTTATCTTTTTCCCTTATGCGAATATGTAGCCAAACGATGATATGCGGAAAGTGAATACTGTCTTTCTCGAGAATGAAAAAGAAACCCGGCATGTTCGCCAGGCTCTGAACGCTTACGGTTAAGGATTGTCATAATCCGCCATTTTGGCGGCTTTCTTCATGCTCTCGTAACTGATCGCGCCTAAGTGCCGCACTCGTATATTGCCAGAAGGATCTACGATAAACGTGGTCGGGTACGCAGTTACACCATACTCTTTCAAGATGTCGCCGCTCTTGTCCAAAACGATAGGAAAACTTAGTCCTTCGTTATCCACGAACCTCCCCACGATATCGGTACTTCTCTCCTGGCTCGTCGCGTTGACGGATAGAACAACGACGTCCTCGTCCGATTGGTCGCGATAAAGCTTTTCCATGTGGGGCATCTCAGCTTGGCAGACACGGCACCACGTAGCCCAGAAATTCATAACGACGGTTTTGCCACGGAAATCGGATAGTCGAACGGGGTTACCTTTTAAGTCCGTCAATTCGAAATCGGGGGCGAACTGACCGACGCGAATGCTTTTGCTGCCCGTCGAGTCGAGTATCGTAAATACGACCATCACAGCGATAACTGCGATTCCGAGCGACCGGAGTGCGATTTTGGGCGACGGGCTAAGTAGGAAAACCAGTAGTGTGGCCGCCACCACGAGTCCCGCGTAATGGACAGCGCCGACTGTATCGTCAAGCAGGACGAGTCCGAAGAAAGCAGCCGTCGCCATTCCCGCCCCCCAGGTCATTGCAACCGTTATCGCCTCTCGGCTACCAGTCCGGCGATAATTTCGCACAAATAAATAAGTTAGTGCAGCTAAGGACCCGAGCCAAACGCCTCTCAGCCCTCCGCTAAAGAAGACTAAGGAAAGTGGATGCCTGATGACGCCTTTGGGGTCGAACAGAAACAAGCTTGCCTTCCAGACAATCAACCATATGAAGACCGCATTCCAAGCCTCCGATACGCGCCGCTCCTTCTGAGGGCGGCCCCGCTCCCGGAAACGAACAGTCAGAACGCCGACGATGCCCGCAATCAAATAAATCAACAACTCGATATTCAGCACAAACGTACCGACCTGCAAATTCGGCAGCGTTATCACCCCCTTCGCACCTACTTTTGTGATCGGCGTCAATGATCAACTGAACGAATGATTCCAAACAATTCTATCACTTAAACAACTGTTTGAGAAAAAAAGAACGAGGAGTTTAGCTTACATTAACAATGTGAAGTTATTGGAAATTTAAAATTACCATTCAGTAATGGCGTATCTGATAAGACGAATAATGCATCGTCATCATCTGGCATAGTGATAACTTCCATTCCTTCGATTAAAGAAGCAGGAGTGAAATGGAGAACTACTTTCTTCGTTGATTCCAGAATAATATTTTCTAAAACTGCCTCGATATTTTGTTGATTTAATGAAATAACATCAAATACATGCAAAATTTCTTCCTCATGTTTCATTAGTACAATTGTTTCTAGATCTTCTATATAAAAAATAGTTTCAGAAAAAACTACTGTGAAATAGAACATCAACAACGCTTCATTATGCTTAACATCTAATGTCATTGAATTTATATAACGGTTTTTCGCGAAATTCTCAAGTAGAGCAAGATCTTCTTCAATGATAAGTTTTTTTAGTCTTGTATCCATTTTTCTCTTAATGGAGCTTTTTTTTAGAATTAAACTATATTCACTTTCATCAAGACGGATAAATCCATATTTCGGATAAAAGTCCAAAACAGATGCATTCGCAAATAGGTATATGAAATCGCAGGAGTCCTTATATAATTGCATAATATTCCACAGTAATTGCTTAGCTAGACCTTTACTACGATAATGATTATCTGTCATAACTGTTCCTATTTGAATGCCGTTATAGGTCTTACCATTAATAACTACTGATATTTTATAAATTGAAGCATTAGCGATAACTTTACCTTCATCAACAAACGAATATGGAATGTATTTATCATTCCAGTACCCTTTGTTATACCATCCCCGAAAATCTATTTCGAATGATTTTATAGCTAATTCATTGAAACTCTCTCTCAAATCTTTATTGTTACGATAGTCACTTACCAATTTATAATTTTCCATTAATAATCCATCCAGTTTAGATTTAATAACTTGATTTCCTATTTCATTTCTGACTACCCATACTCACCGACCTCCTGTGTTCAAAAGATTACCAAAAATAATCATGATCGGTGGTGTTGAATAGCCTGCAGATTCACCTCAGTAAAGTCGGAAAATGGATACTTTTTACGTTATGTCCATTATTGATCCGAAAGAAATTTATTGCAGCAAAATATATTCTTTTCATTCATAGATATATCATGTCTATGATATCCCTGAATCTATTATCATGTCAAGTTGAACTTTTTCATAAAAATCGACCACAATCTATCTGTTTATATTATTAGTCATCTTATTCTCCTTAAAGCAGGTACGCACTTTAGAGTGCGTACCTGCTTTGTTCTGTTTTGTATGGCGAAGGTGAGCGCCTCTTCCAGATCGTTCGCCTTTTTACAGTATGTAATCCGAATAAGGCTGGAACGGGCGGCGTATTTTTTAATCCGCCGCCCGGAAATCACTGTGACGGATATTGACTATCATTTTGTTACTGTTTCCCGCTACTCTCCTGTCCTTCGCTGATCCAGGTTGAGCCAAGCAGAAGGATAACACCGATGTTGCAAGGTCATCCTCTCCTCTACAATCCCGCCCAAAGCTCTAGTCCTCCGTCCTGTAATGAAGAAAAGATTGTCCTGGGTGCTGTCCGCTACGCTCGCTCTGTCAGTGTTTGCACCCGTTGGCGCCATGATGCCGGCGCTGCCCCTGCGGTTGCGGCATGCCAAGAAGGATTGGAGAAAATCCCGGCCGGGGAGGCTGTGATTTTCTCCAATCCTATGGGACGACCAGCGTCAGGTATGCGTTGATTGACAATGGAAATATAGCTCTATCCGGCTAGGCGGGCAAGAATGATACGCATACCGAAGCACATTAATTGTTCACCATTCTCTCCCTCGATTGGTTTTCCAGTCATAGGGCAAAATATCTTTCAATAAAACAAACGTGTCGTTTTCCACCTCGACAACCGCTTCTAAATTTTCTTTTGACAGCTGACTAATGAGCTCACGGCATCGGCCGCACGGCGGAACGGCATTCCCTTGCGGATCGGCGGCGACAAAGGCCTTTATTCGATATTCGCCCTGTTTCAACATTTCCGCCACTGCCGCATGTTCCGCGCAAAATCCCATGGAACAAGCGGTGTCTATGCTAATGCCTGTATAGACATTGCCGTCTACCGTTTCAATAGCCGCCCCCACGCTTCCGTAAGCTACGAAATCATTTAATTCTTTTGGTGAAGCCGCCGTAGCCGCTACTTTTTTCAATTCCTTGCTATTCATATGTGTATAACCTCCCCTGATTCGATGAAATTACGTGCCAAGAGCATTGTTCAATATCTGCAAAGGCTGTCTTTTCAGATAATGATTGAAGAAATCAAGTGTAAACTCGTTGACGAGCCGATGTGTATCGCGTGCGTTCACCCCCTGCATCCACTCTATAATTGGAGTGATCAAAAAGAAATCGGAGAAGCTCATATGAGACGTGTTGGGCAGCTTCAGCCAGTAATTCCCACCAGCCTTTACTGGCGCAAGCCGAGCATGCAACTCTTGTTCTTGCAACTCTTGATTGTATGGTTCAACTTTGACGCGGGTCATGTCCAAGTTGGGTTTCTGATCGTCACTTGCGGCGCTGGATCCCGCCAACTCGTCCTCCTCGTCCGCACTGATCATCAAGAACGGCTTGTTTATGCCTGCCGCCGGAATGCGGCGTTCACCGTATAAGGATCCATCCATATTGATGCCAGCCCGAACCCGCGGATCACTTAGCAGCATCTGAACCGTAGTCGCCCCGCCGAACGAGTGTCCGAACATGCCAAGCCGCTTCATGTCCATTCGTCCCGTAAATCGCTGATCCGGGTCGGCGGCAGCGAGTTGTTCAAGTTGATCCAGCACAAACCGCACATCGTTCACCCAAACCTCATTCGTCCTGTCCATTTTTACCAGTGGCTCTATCTCCGATTCTGGACTTTTCACCGAATCGAACAACGCAACCCGGCCATCCGGAAATATTGAAGCCATACTGTCGTAAGTATGATTGATTCCCGCCACAATGTAGCCATGGCTCACCAACTGCTCGACCTGGAACATGTTCTGGCCCTCGAATCCACGGAACCCGTGTGAAAAAATAATTGCCGGATACGCCGCTTCCGCGTCGGACAGCGCTGCATGTTCAACCGCATGCGTACGGGCTTGTCCAAGGCTTGTTAAAAACAACTGCGGCAGACCAGACTCCTGCTGAAATGCCTCGGTATACACTTCGGAATCGGACACATACGGCGCCCGGGTTCCCTTAGTGTCCTTGCTGGCCGGATACCAGATCCGCACGTTTAGTTCCCGCTTGGCCCCGGCTGTCGCCAAAGTGGACGTTTCTTCGCGGGTGTTGTCAATCCAGTGATAAGCGACCGTGCCAATCCCATATGGGCCTGCCGGTTCATCAAATGCAAACACCGGGAACAGCAACGGCGCAATAACGGTTACCGTCCCATAGAAAAAGGCGGATAACAACGCTGCAATTCTGCGTACGCCGCGCCTCTTAACGCCACCTTGATCGGCTCGGGCACATCTCCGATGATCCAGCATCAGCGCCAATAAAGGAGCCAGAGACAATGCATAAGCAGGGATTAAGGGCCAGCGCCATCCCTCAACCCATCCCTGTACAACGAGAAGAACTACCGAGACGGCCAGTCCTCCCCACAATAACTGTCGCGATTTTTGTTGCCCGACAACCAGCCACAGCAACATAACCACATTAAACGTCACCAGTACAACTTCCATGATTCTCACTTGATGATGACCTCCTCAAATAAGTCCGGAGAACAGTACAGATTATTTCATTGTTATTATAAATTCAGAGCCCGGCGCGCCGGCAAATACGATCGTTCCGTTCTTGGGCAAAGTCACTTTGTTGTTGTTGCCGCTGACGATGGTATGGTTGACGCAAAATCCTTCCTCATCATATACCGCGAAAGCAGCATTCGTTGGCAGCTTGACCGTCATCGTTTTGCCTGCTGCCGCTGCCGGGATAGTATACCATTTAGCATCCCTGTTCGCTGGCACCGTAGCCTTGGACTTATTTCCTGCATAGATCGGTTTCACGTTCGCCTCGCTTACAAGTGAGTGCCCGTTTACGTTCAAATATTCGATGCCGTCTTCCGTGTAGAACTGGGCTTCCGTCGTATCCCGGCCTGATATTCCTGGGATTTGGATCTGACTCGTCGCTGTGTTCGGACCTGTGATCTTTCTATCCTCCCAATAACCCGGCAGACCGTCGGCGAGGCTAATTTCGATTGCCGGATACTCAAAGAAATACATATCCGAGCTGAATTTCTGGTTCACGAGATAGAACTTAGTACCTTCCCGTTTTGCCCAAACTTCGGCGGTCTCCTTCGACAGCACGTTGTCTTCGAGCTTCTCGGCCGCATACTCTGACGTTGCTAGCTGCCCCAATCCCGGCAACGTCTCATAGGCTCGCTTCCACAAATACGTGCGTCCGTTTTTCTCGGTGACGAAGCTGATCTTGGAGGTTCCGTTCTCGTTGATAAAGCTTCCATCCGAAGTATATATATACTTCGTGTCCGGATCGTCTGGAAAGAACAGTTCTCCGTCCTTGGTGATCTCAATTCGGAACTGCGTTCCACTGCTGACGTAATAGCCCGCTCGCTTCAATACATCTTGGCTTATCTTGGCCTCAACCGGTTTGTCGAAAGATTTATCCGGCTTGATGTTCTTAATTTCGCCCTTTTCTTTGAGCGCTAGCAGCAGCAATTCGCTTGCCAGCAGTTGATTCATGCTACTGCTACCGTCGGATGATAACACGGCAGCGGCCATCTTTTTCTCAGGAAGCACGACGAGAGAAGCAGAATACTCAGAAATGTCCCCGCCCTTGGCTAAGCCCTTTATTCCGTAATCATTGAACGGGTATAGCTTCACACTGTCCCAGCCGAGACCGTAATTGTTGCTGTCATCCACATCTTCCGGCCAGATGCCTTTCTTGTATTCCTCTTGTTCCATTGCCCGTACCGACTTGTCGGAAAGGATACTCTTTGCCTGTCCCGTAAATATTTGCGAGAATCGTACCATGTCTTCTGCCGTGGAATTAATCCCCCCTTCGGCGATCACATTAACAAAAACATTCGGAAGCCGCCCTCGGTAATCCCTGACATAGAACCCGGCAAACTTGCTGCCTTTCAATTCATCCTGCGGTGTCTTAGTATGGTTCATCTGCAATGGTTCTGTGAAATATTGAGAGAGAAATGAGGTAAAGCTCATGCCGCTGACTCTTTCAACGAGAATCTCGGCAAGCGTAAAGCCGCTGTTGCAATACACTGAGAATGCTCCAGGGTCCGCCTTCAAGGTCTGGTCGGACAATGTTTGAAGTAAGGAATCATGGGCGTAGGTGTCGTTATCCTCGAACAAAGAATCGCTCGTAGATCCCGTACCTCGCAGACCAGAGGAGTGGTTCAACAGCATGCGCGGCGTTATGCGCTTATACCGTTCGTCTTTCATCTTGAAATCGGTTATATACTGAACGACGGGAATATCCAGATCGATTTTCCCTTGGTCTACTAATTTCATGACGGCCGCTGCCCCAAATACTTTGCTGACCGATCCGATACCGTACAATGTATCCTTGGTCAGCGGCTCATCATTCTTGCCGGTCTGGCCAGACACAGTGATTTTTCCATTGTCAATCAGCGCATACTGAACGCTATTCGTTTTAGTGGATTTGATAAGCAACGCAGCCTTTTCGGCAGCGGTTTTCCCCAAGCCTTGACTATCCTCCACCGCAGGGGTGACGCTGGAAGCCATTGCTCCGGTTGGTTCAATCATAGTTAACGCAAGTGTGGCGGATAGCACCCAAGAAAGATTTTTTTTCATGTAAAATTCCTCCGTAGTAGATTTATCTTCGCCTTGAAGATACGTGATGAAAAATCCTTTTCTTTTATCAAAAGCTAAACTTCATAATTAAAAACAGTCGGGTACACAAAACAAAAAAAACTAACCAATCGGTCAATAATATTCTACTAAAAACTAACCGAACGGTCAACATTTTGTGTTGTGTTATAATAAGCGAAGGAAATGTGACAACCATTTTAGGAGGAACGGAAATGATAGATGGTAGAGAAAAAAAGGGGAACAAAACAAAGGAAGCTTTATTAAACGCTACAATCACTTTAATAGCAGAAAATGGGTTAGAAGCATTAAGTGCCAACATCATAGCAAAGAAAGCAAATGTTAGTAAAGCAAGCGTGTTTCATCACTTTGGTTCCATGGAGACGATTCAACAAGAAGCTTTTATTTTTGCTGATGAGCTAATGAGTGAAGCGCTGGAACAAATTTATCAGGAAGCAAAGGAAACGGATTCTTTTGCGGATATTATGCTCAACTATTTTCTCTTCTTTGTTGAAGAAAAAAACAAGGATTACTTAAATTTAATTAATGTTCAGATTCAATTTCTAGTGAAGTCTTCATATGATACGGAGTTTGACGAGCTTATCTATGGTAAAGACAGCGAAAAAACACCGTTTGAATTCTTTGAGATTTTAGTGGGTGATTTTTATGGGGATACGTTAGACGCGAATGACTTGGAGTTAGTAAATGATTTAATAATTACTTCTATAAATGGATTCGCAACATTTTTAATCTCTAAGGCAGACACAGAATGGCTTGTTTCGTTATGGAAAGGCAATATTAAAATGATTGAAATCTATATCCAGTCATTAATCGAATCAAATTCATAATCCATGTCCATTTCGGCTAACGATATAAGTCGAGATTTCCGCAACTTCTTATTTGGTTGGCTCTGTTTTCGTTAAATGTTGATTTTCGACCAAAAGAAAACCACCCCCTGAAGAGGCGGTTTATCTAACCTAACGTTTTTCGTAGTTGGACAATTTTCATTTCATGGTTTGTATCATCTCGCCTTAATGACAAGCCTGCTCAAGTGTCTGGAGCACGGATAATAACTCCTGCTTTAGTTCTGGATCCGTTATAATACCTTCTTTATTTAGTTTCAAAGTGATGTGCGGTATTATCAATGTTCCTCTTTCTACAATCTCAGCATTAATCATTTTAAGTGTAAGCAGAAGTGAAGCATTAGCTTTATCACCGCCCATTGGAGATGGTGAGGCACTGATTACCGCTGTAGGTTTATTTATGAACTCGCCTGAAGATACGAGCCAATCCAAGGCGTTTTTTAACACACCAGGTACTCCATTCCCATATTCCGGTGTACATATAAGCACACCATCTGCCTCCTTAATATGTGTCCTTAATTCTCTGACCGGAACAGGTTCTTCGACAGCATCGATGTCTTGATTAAAATGCGGCAGGTCGCCCAACCCGCCATAGATGGTAAATTTAACGTTCTCCTTGGCTAATCCGATGATGGCATTCATTAGTCCTTTATTCGAAGAGTTTTGACGAAGACTTCCCGAAATAGCCAAGATTTTAATTTCTTTATCCATTTAACATCATCCCATTTCTTCTGTGATTAGCCTGATGCTGCCCAACATTCACCATCTACTGTACCGCCACTCCTGACAAGACAAGCAAGATCCTTTTTGATAGAATGACCTGATCGAGAAACAGGATTCGGCAACGACCGTGACCAGAACCGGAACGACGAATATCCGCCGCCACGATATCCAATTTGTTATGATCCCCGACAAAATGAATCCTAATATCGCTCCAAGAAATGGACCATGCCCCAGACTGCCATTGCCCCTGCCGAAATCCATCGGATATAGAAGCAGCGTGTGTAGCACGGCCATGAGGGCAGGGGTTATGTACTCCTAAACCTTGCAAGGACCGCATGCTGACTAGTACTTCGAAATTCGGGGCAAATCAGCAATGACGTAAGCCGTACCGAATATGACCAGGCTTGTTACCAGCATCTGACGTCCGCGGTAGCGGTCCCTAGGCCTCCCACCGAACAGCAGCAAAACGCTAAAAGGCATTCCGTAAGCGACCTGCACAAGAAACAAATTCGCCGCGAGAGAGGCTTTTACACTAACATACACCGCTCTTATTATCTTGTACTATTAACATTAGCCGAAACCCACCCCACCAATGCCTCTTGAGACATATAACCGATTTGTTTATCGACTGGCTTCCCATCCTTGAACAAAATCGTTGTCGGTAGGGACATCACGCCGTAGAATGATGCGGTTTCCGCGTTTTCATCCACGTTTATTTTTACAATCTTTACATCGTCCCGCCGAGTCGCATCAAAATCTTCGAGTACGGAGGCGAACATTCGGCAAGGCGAGCACCAGGTTGCCCAGAAGTTGACCAGCGTTAGCCCCTCGCTGCGCAAATCGTTATTAAATGTATGGTCTTCCATCTCACCCCTCCCGATTTAATAAAATACATAAAAGATATATATTATCTTTAATTCGGACAAGAACTACTAATCAAAGACTTTGTGTATCCATAATAGCAACTTAATTTTCATGCGTCAAGTTGCACGCATCCCGCTGTCAAGCAGCCTGCTCGCGATCATTCATCCATTTCTTCAAAATCAAAAATCGTTTCATTCACCAGTCTATGAAAATATTGATCCATCTGCGATAAGCTCACCCGATTCGGATTTTTATGCAGCCAGGCACTTAAAGCAACCATCACGGACACATGAAATTCTGCTAACAAGTCATGCGGGATGTCGATTGTATTGGAATGTTCGATGAACTTTAATGCATCTTTCTTTAAAAACCGCATGGAGTAAGTCGTCATGCAATCAAAGAAAAGTTCGTCACCGTGTTGCGCACGAACTAACTCATGGGACTCGGAGTCTTCAAAAAAATCATTGGACCAAAAAAAAGGCCTTAAAATTCTTTTTTCTAAGGGAATTTCCCAATATTGATCCATCAGTTGACTCAGCCCATACTCCAGCAATCTGAATTTGTCCTCGAAATGCTTATAAAACGTGGAACGATGAACCATTGCTTTTTCGCAAATTTGATCGACAGTAATTTTGGAAAACCCCATCTTTTCTGCTGTCATTAGATCAAAAAGGGCTTTCCATAACAATTGCATGGAGCGGCGTTTTCTTAAATCCATCCCATTGCCCTCTCTTTTCACTCAAATTCTCAGACATTTATTTGAATCTGTCTCCTAACTGTACAAAGTAGGTGTATTGCATATATTTTGCGGCTTGAATGATCATTATAATGAAAATTGACTTCATTACTTGACCTATATTTGTACGAAAGGAAGGCACAAACATGGACTTGGATTTACAGAAAGTGAAACGCATGCCAATTATGATCGCCCTCATGATGGGAGCATTTGTGGCGACATTAAACGAAACGTTGCTGGGCAATGCCTTGCCTGTGCTAATGAAGGAATTCCAGGTCGGCGCCACCACAATACAGTGGCTAACTGCGGCTTATCTGCTCGTTGTCGGCACACTCATTCCCGTAACGGCTCTTATTCAGCAGTGGTTTACGACAAGACAGCTCTTTTCCCTTGCCATGATTACCTTTTTAATCGGTACGATCCTCGCTGCAACAGCACCCAATTTTGTGTTGCTATTAGTCGGAAGGGTGATTCAAGCCATTGGAACGGGGATCATCATCCCGCTGCTGATGAATACGTTGTTAATGATCTACCCTCCGGAAAAACGAGGTTCGGTTATGGGGGTGCTCTACTTAATCTTTACATTTGCCCCCGCTATCGGGCCTACACTTTCAGGCATTATTATTGATGTCATGGATTGGCGTTGGCTGTTCTATACGATTATTCCCTTTACGATCATTTCCATTATCATCGGGTATGTCTATCTTGTAAATGTCACGACGATCACAAAGCCCAAAGTTGATGTGCTGTCCATTATCTTATCGACATTAGGTTTTGGTGGCGTTGTGTATGGATTTAGCTCTACAGGGAATGCAGGCTGGTCGGATCCGCAAGTTTATTGGCCCATTATCGTTGGCGGCCTGGCCTTGATTTTATTCGCGATTCGGCAACTGCGCATTTCAAACCCGATTTTGGAATTGCGCACCTTCCGATTTTCGTTGTTCTCTCTCTCGATTATACTATTGATTATTGTGATGATGGCGATGTTTGCAACACTCACTTTATTGCCTATGTTTTTACAAAGCGTGTTGCTGGTGACCGCATTTCAATCCGGACTCATGATGCTGCCAGGTAGTGTGGTTAATGGTCTGATGTCTCCTGTTACGGGAAAACTTTTCGATCGATTTGGCGCTAGAATCATTATTATACCGGGTTTATTGATCGTCTGTCTGGCGATGTATCTCTATACGGGATTTACGCTAGAGTCGACGAATCTGCAAATCATCTTAACGCACTGTCTCCTTATGCTAGGTGTGGCGCTCGTTCTGGTTCCCCTCCAAACCTATGGGCTGAATCAAATTACGCCAGAATATTATACGCATGGATCCGCAATTTTCAGTACGTTGCAGCAAGTTGCCGGGGCGATTGGCTCAGCATTGTTCATCGCGACCATGTCCGCGCGGTCTCGTAGTCATTTGGCGCAGTCATCAAGCCCTAATGATGCAGCCGAACAATTAACGGCATCTGTTGCAGGCTACAGTGACACGTTCATGCTCGGTTTCGTTATTGCGATCATTGCCGTGGCAGTTGCTCTCTTTCTAAGAAAAAGCGCAAAAGCAAAACAAGCGGGTTAACCTCTTTCGGTAGTTAGTAAGGACGTGAGATCGGCAGTTCCAATCTCACGTCCTTAATCTGTTCAAAGCTTTAGGATTTCACCGTATAATGGAGTTGAACCATTTGTCCGTAACGTTTGGTCTGGGCCAAGGAAAGCTTCATTTCCGGATTGGCTTTTTTGAATAGCGGAATCCCTTTCCCTAAAATCGTAGGAACCATTGTGATGATAAACTCGTCGACGAGTTTGCTTTTCAATAGTACGTCGAGAATCTCGGCTCCGCCGACGATCCAGATTTTAGAACCTTCCTGTTCTTTCAGATTCTCGATGAACTCCGGCACATCTCCGGTGACAAAGGTTACATGCGGACTTGGTTCTTTTTCGGAACGTGAGAACACATAGCACCTCTTATCTGGATAGGGAAATTGATCAGCTAATTCAAAGGTATGCTCGTATGTTTTGTTCCCCATTAATACCGTGTCAATTGTCTCATAAAATTCGCTATAGCCGTTGACCCCCTCTCCTTCTGCTTCATAGAGCCAATCAATCTCACCATTCTCTCGCGCAATATACCCGTCCAAGGTTGCTGCAATGTATAATACGACTGGACGCTTCATTTTCTGTATCTCCTTTCGAATGTTTAATTTGTTGCTGTCTCCTCATAATAGCCTTAAAATATGTCATCCTGTGTCATATATTAGTAGCGCAAAAATTTTTTTAAAGTTTGAAAGGCGTGGATAATCCAATATGGAGAAGGCATCGATTGCCATACAAGATCTGTGACAAGAGCGTCAAGCGGGTATTTTGCCTTTCAGCGTCTGCCGCTTCCGCCCGCGGTAATTGACACCTAGCACGCCGCCAATAATGAACACTGCACCTATGATGTGATAGTAGGCCAACTGCTCATTCAAGAAGACAACGCCCGCCAGCATCGAAACAAGCGTTCCCACATTGACGAACACGCTCATCTGGGAAGCCTCGATTTTGGACAGTATATAATTGGATAACAGCGCGCTGACCAGCGACGACAAAATTCCGATATACAAAATAGCGACTACGAAACTTCCATCTTTAACCGGTTCGAGCAGCTCAAGCAGTGTACCTTGAGTGGCATGGTTGATGATGGACATTGCATTAAAGCAAATGAATCCTAAAGCCATCATGGCAAAAGTCATTTGGATCGCCGTAAATTCCGTCCTCAGCGACCGGGCCAGCACGCTGTAGACGGCAAGCATAAGCGATGACAGCAGAAGCAGCGCTATGCCTTTCGTATTGGCCACGTTAAGCGATGCTCCTTTCATCATCAAGATATAAATGACCCCGCCGACGGAGGCCAGAACGGATAATTTTTGCAGCCAGGTCGTTCTTTCTTTGAGAAAAAACGCTGCCAGAACCATAGTGAAGATCGGCGAGGAAGCCTGAATAATTCCACCCTCGGACGAACTCGCATACACCAGGCCGAAGGCTTGGAAGGCAAAAAACATGGTCGGATAAAACAGTCCGATCGGCAGAAGGCGCCACACCTTTTTCCCGCGGAGACCCAATTGAACCCAGCCCGCCGCAACCGGGATCAGGATGGATAAAAATGAGATTGTAAAACGATATGCAAGCGTATCGATCGGATTCGATACGCCGAGCGCCACTTTTGTAAACAGAAAGGAAAAACCAATAATTAATGCGTATACTAGTGCACATAGATAAATAATTTTTCTTTGCGTCATATTCAATCATCGCCTTTGCTTGGATTCATTATCAATGCTAAGAGCCGGCCGGCTAACTGAGTTCAGCATAACCGAAACCGAAAGCACTAACTGCCTACAATCTTAAAGACAACAAACTGTACCGGTACAGACATGTACAGAAAGGCGGACCGTCAGAACGTAATCACGCCGTTCACGGAATCACGAACCGGTGTGGAGTACACTTCGCCATCCGGAATGTTCAGGCCGCCGTCGCATTTTACGGCGCCAATGCCTTTGATCGAGAACGTCAGATCGGTGCCCGTGCCGACGAGGCGCACTTTGTCCGTGTGGTCATCAGCTCTTTGAGCTGGCGGCGATACAGAACAGAGCCAGCGCATCAAAAGCGAATTCGCCCCAAACGATTTCCCCCGTGCCAGCGCGAGTGCAATCGGATACAGCAGAACTGTTATGCGAAGATGCCGGCCGAGAAACTTGCCCGCATACCAATTGCCCGCTACGCCGCTGAGACCGAAGACGACCAGCTGCCTCTGTTCGATTTTCCAATCAATTCTCCTCAGAGGCTTTCGCCTGTTTGATGCGGAAGGAAATCGACAAGCTCAGGAGAACGAAAAGCAATTGAAGAGAACAAAGCCGATAGAATCCCCGTCAACAACCCCAAATTTAGCGACTGACTAACGGCGATGAAGGCTCTGCCGATCCCTCCTTCTGGCAAGCCTACAGCCAGCATAACCGCGGCAACCCCAATGATCATAAATCCTATCCCGGCCATTACCCGATTGTTTCTGCCCGTCCCATGGTCTTTGGAGTCAAGCATCGACTGGAGAGGTTTGAATTAACAACTCTAATAAAGTAGTCTTGATGATAATGGTCTTAGCAACTAAATATTCAACCAACATACTTCCTTTATTAAGAAACTGATTCTTCGCCGCTGATTATAAATCTTTTACATTGTTATACATGACGGTTAGAACCCTTCTGAACGTTTCAACTTCCTCTTCGGACAGACCCTTAATGGTGTTCTTATACGCTTCCATGGATGGAGCAAGAATTTCATCTTTAATTTCATGGCCCTTGGGAGTCAAATAAACGCGCAAAGACCTTCGATCCGTTTCGTGAACCACACGATAAATAAATCTCTTCTTTTCCAGTTTGAACAGCATACGCGCTACGTTCGTCTGGTCTTTGTGCAGCCTTTCGGCAAGCTCTTTTTGGGTAATCCCTTCTCTTTCCCACAGGACGATCAGTATCTCCCACTGATCGACTGTAATGTCAAACGGATTCACCACTTTTTGATAGTAGTTGTTAAGCTTAAGCGCCGCACGCTGCACATTAACGCCGATATATTTTTCTAATTCCAAAAGTCACCCTCCTTTATAATAGACACGTTCATAGTTGCTGCGACCATTATATTTGCATTCTTTCCGAATGTCAACTCATCGCATTTATTGACTAAAAGAAATCCGTCTTAATGAAAAGGTGGTAAATTGCACTTTCGTGACCCATTAGCATAACAACCAACTACTTATAATCAAGTCGGATTAAACTTTTGTTCTATATTTTGAGATATAAAGCAAACAATTTCGGATATAGATAAAGTGCCATCGACAATAATGTCAGAATTCGTTTTTATCGTTTTTAGCATCTCAAGATAACCCCGTCTTCCTTGTGAAATGTAGTTATTCATATCCGCTATGATAGTCTCAACAAAACTATTCTTAAAATCTCTTGTAATACGTCGTGCCATTGCAATATCCAAGGGAGTATCAATAAAGACAGTACAATTAATGAACTTGCTCATTTTCGAGTGTTTATAAGCAAACGGAAAGTCCAGCACTATGTAATCTAAAGGTTCGGTAAGTAACGTTTCTAAATCTTTTATAAGAGGAGATAAATCCCATTCGTCATAATTAGCTCCATTATCAACCCAATCTATAATGTCATCAGGACCATCAAAATCGTAATCGTCAAAAAACAGTGTTTTAGAATTTATTAATTTTTGGTTTAGATGTGTCACGATTGTTGTTTTTCCTCCACCAGAAACCGCAGCAATGGCAATAACAAGAGGTAACTTGCCTTTTTTCATAATTATTCCCCCTATTCCACGATTCTCTGGAATGCTTCTGTTGGTATCTGCCTTAAGGCAGAAAGAATTTTATGCCGCCAGTAAAACAAGGTTACATGCGTTACCTTATCATGCAACATCTCAGCACATTTCCTTAGCGAGAAACCTTCAATCATCCATTCAATGAACCGTACCCACAGGTGTGGTCTTCGTGTCCGTTGTAGAGGGGTATTTGTGAGGTCGGCAATCGCTTGTTCAAGAACAACGTAATCATTCATTTACGACAAGCCGAATTCCGCAAACGCTTTCGTTTTCGGCTGCGCCCAATTTAAGTTTTTAGTTTGAATTTTTATTCCTAAAATAGTTTCGACTGCCGGTTCGTGCTTTCTCAGGCAAAACATGATCCAGCTCCCGATTTAACCAAGCAAGAGTTTTATTACGTAAAGCCCCACGCATATGCTCTTCTGCTTCTAGCATTGCCAAGTTAATTGTACATATTGGATTGCTTTGAGTACATGAAGCACATTCTTCATTATCTCTATACATTAAATTCGTTTTTAAAATATTTTTACATTGAAAAATAGGTTTCTTTCCTTCAACTGCTTCAATTACATCCCAAAACGAAATTTCCTCGGGAAGTTTAGCTAATTTATATCCTCCCTTTACTCCAGGTGTTGAACTCACAATACCAGCCCTAGACAATTTACCGAAAACTTTCGAGAGATACGTTTCCGAAAGCCCTTGAAATTCTGAAAGGTCTTTTATTCCTATAGTTTCTTCACCTGGAATATCTATCAAATAAACAAGGCTATGCAAAGCATATTCAACCATTACACTGTATTGCATATATCATATCACCTGCTTTCATGTTAAAAGGCACACAAAAACATAGTATAGCATCCATATCATTTTGTAAATTTATAAAGAGTACATGGCTGGCTGTATTCCTTGACATTCGACGGGGCATATCATATTATGGATTATGTTAATCGTCGATTAAATAAGTCGACAATAAACAATCAGTATAGATGCTTTTCATTCAAGGAGGAAAATACTCATGAGTAAATTACTTATCATCAATGCACACCCAGATTTTGATTCCAAAACCTCTGCCAGTCTGCATGTGTTGAATTACTTTTTAAAAGTATACAAAGAAAATCATTCAAAAGACGAAGTGATTGAAACAATTAATCTGTACGAAGACGAAGTACCCCTGTTAGATAAAAATGTGCTTAGCGCATGGAGCAAACAATCGGAAGGAACAGAATTAACAAGCCAAGAAAAAGAAATAACAGACCGCATGAGTGAGATATTAAAACAATTCAAAAGTGCTGATAAGTACGTAATTGTTTATCCATTGCATAACTTTAATATCCCCTCAAAACTAAAGGATTATATGGATAATATTATGATTCCAAGGGAAACGTTTAAATATACCGAGACTGCATCGGACAATGGAAGAAGATCCGTCGGTCTTCTCAATGATGGAAGAAGTATGGTTGTCATTCAAGCCAGTGGATCAATATACACCAATCATGACTATTACACCGAAGTGGAGTACTCACATAAATTTTTGAAGTCCATGTTTCATTTGATTGGAATCGAAGATTTTGAAACCATTCGAGTACAAGGAACAGCTGTTCTGGACAGAAATGAAGTATTACAAAAAGGGTATAAAGAAGCTGAGGAGCAAGCTTTAAAATTAGCAACTAAATAGGAAAATATGGAGGCAGCCGATCTGTATGATCGACTGCTTTGCCATCATGCCGTTGGAAAGAAACCAGCCTAGTCTGCGTTCCCGCTCGTTATAGAAAAGAGCGCAAAATGGATGGCAATACGCCTTCCGTATGGAACCGCGCTTCCGTAGTATTCCGGCCGGCAATTCCCGGAATTTGAATCTGGCTCGTCGCCATATTCGGACCCGTGATCTTTCGGTCATCCCAATAACAAGCATACCATCGGCGAAGCTGATTTGGCGCCAGCGTAGCGGCTAACGCCCGGGGCAGCTTGTTTTTTATTCCAATCTCCTCCACATATAACTCCATTCTTTCTCATTGAACAACAAATGCCACACCAGACTGTTCTCATGCGACCGGACACTATATCCCAACTGCTCGTACAATTTTCGGGCGCGCTGGTTTTTGCCGGAGACATAGAGACTTAAGCGGTCCACTCCCGGCTCTTGTCGCGCAATCTGTTCCGCCCAGAGCAACAGCATCTTGCCGACTCCCTGGCCGCGATAATCGGGGTGAACCGCCACGTCCGCAATATAACATTCGTCCGCCTGCGGCTTATAGTCGAATAGCGATAGCCCCATCCGCATTTTGAACAAATTCCATTTCCCGAAGCGGTGAAAACTTTGCCAGGAAGGCGGCGCTTGCCGCGGTATTGACGCGCTGCCACCGAATTGGGCCGGCCATTTGATCGCGATGGTGCCGATGACCTTCCCCTCTTGCAAAGCGATCATCCGTCGATTTCCCGGCATGTCGGGAACGTGTTCAAGCCATCGTTCGAAAAAAAGAGCCAGCTCGTCGCCGTCCATACTTGTAAGGTTCCGGAATTTTCCGTGCAACAAATACGCCAGCAATCGGCCGACCTGTCGGTGATAAATCGGTTGCATCGGTTCAAGCGTGATCGGTTCCGTCATTTTCATTCCCTCCTATCTCCATCGGTTGTTGCCGGAGAATTCAATCCCAGTATAAAGTCTCACACGATGTGAAACTCAAGAGGAAAGATCAACCGAACCCGTCGTTGGAGGAAACGTCGTACGCTACTCGGCACCGATCGCTACGCTCACTGCCTTCACGAACGCTTGCTCATCGGATATCACCCATCCGTCTGTATAATAAGTTTCTATAAAAGGTCCCCGAATCGGATACCCACCTGCGGTTGCCCAATCGTGCAAAGCACGATAAGCGTAGCTGATGCTGTCGTAGCTTCCACGGTGCAGGGTGCTAATACAAGGCGATTCTCTGAAAAATCGGATTCGGGGATCGTCCGTTCCCCCCTTCCACTCAATGGGCTGGCCGCTTTCCGCATCGTAGAGCTCCGCATCCGCTTCCTGAACCGTATGAAAAATCGTAAAATGTTGACCGCAGAGCACCGGGTTCATTTGCTTGACGGACTGCCGAAGATGATCCATCAATAGCTCCAGACCGTCTTCATTCACCGTTTTGCGAAAGCATAATGCATGAAAAGTTGGCCTTGTCCCCCGAAAAACTGGATATGTATGTACCCGGTTTATCGTCTTTTCAGGCTCGACGGCGCGCTTCATTTCTTTAATCGCATCTGCATACCCCAGGGTGATTTCCTGCAATTCGGCGATCTTCTCTTGAAAACAGGCTTTGACCACCTCTTCATCCGATTCAAGCACTCGTTTGATGTCCTCTGTGGAGAAATGATATTTGTGCAGCTTTTTGATAGTGTTTAGGATCTGAATATCGTCAGCGGAGTAGTATCGATACCCGTTCGCCTCATCCTTTTTAGGCGTCAACAACCCTTTCTCGTCGTAGTATCTCAACATCCGTTGCGATATTTTGTTGATTTTAGAGAATTCGCCAATTTTATAATCCAATCCGCCGCCTCCCGTTCCAATCATTCATGAGCCTTCCATTTGCATTCCGTGATCTCCATCCCGCTAAAAATAGATGTGAACGAAGAATTCTCCGGGCTGCACGCATACATTCCCAGTTGAATTTCCCCGCCTCCCTCAAATAAATGAAAAATACGCATTTGCCTATATTCTACTCCGTCATATGAGTTCTCGATGCAGAAATCACAATTGCGACGGCTAATTCTGTAAAACATAATTTTAATACTAGCGTCAATATCTATCGTCGCCCAATCGGAAAATCCGTTGTTCGTCACTACGCTGCCTAATCGTTGGTATTGTTCATTTTCGTATTCAATGGAAGCCTTGAACCAATTGTCGCTGTTTTGGTAGACCGCTACACCGCATTGATCAAACCGATTTTTAGTATCAAACTCTGTTCGAACCACAAATGAAAAGTAGGGTTCATGAATCTTAAATAACAGAGCCGGTGCGTTATCGTTTCTAAAACCGTAGTACGTACGCTGCCAAAAGTCCGTTCCAGGCTCTGTTTGAATTACAACTTCATTTTCTCGAATCGAATAACTCGTGGGCTCATTTAACCAAAATAATTGACTTGGATCGTATTTCATGAACTTTCCCTCCTGCTCATACGATAGGTTAAATACGGTGGAACAATGTTTATCATTCTTTACTTGTTTCTCAAAGTATTCATTTTGCAGAAGCCCCATATGAATAATGTCATGCCATTCCCCATCTCTAAATTGACTTTGTCAACTGCTTCCTTCCTTTTGAAAACCAATCTTAGTGTACAAACGAATGGCTCTATCATTAAATGAAAATACATTAAGGGAAACTCGATTTCAACCCCTCTGAACCATTAAAGATGGGTGGGTGGAATGCATAACTTCGATATCATTTCTCCACTTATGATAAAGCTCTGTGTCTTCCTTTGTCATCTATCTTAGGTGCATATAATAAACTATACAATATTGTCGTTTTATATAATGGATTATGCCGACATCTATGTATAGTTTCAACCGTTTATATGAATAAAATGGGGCAGTCATCATAAAAAACCACATTCTTATGAAAAAGAATGTGGTTAAGTTAGCATTTGGGTGGGTGTTATGATTTCTTCAGCAGTACCCGCTAAAAGTTTCCTTCGATCAAGCCATAATGTTAATCAGATTTAAATGCGTACAATACATGCCAATCGTTACTTATATCAGAGGTATCCTATCACCGAAACGACTAGATCGGTCAGCCATTCTCCTGTTCTCCCTTCAATATCGCAAGCGCCTGTTCTGCCGCTGCACCTTCATGCACAATCGACATTAACGCAGCCGTCATGCCTGCAGGGTTCGGATGCTGAATTACATTGCGTCCGTAAACGATACCTGCAGCGCCCTGCTTCATCAGCTCATACGTACGATGCACGATCTCTTCATCGCTTGCGCGGCCGCCGCCTCTTACGAGTACGGGAACGCCGGAAGCTACCTCAATCACCCGATGATATTCGGATACATCGTCGCAAGGATCCGACTTGATGATATCTGCACCAAGCTCGACGCCTTGTCGGACAAGCGCCATAATTTTACTGATGTCGCCGTCCACCATATAGCCGCCGCTCACTTCATTCGGCAGCATGACCAGCGGTTCCACCATGAGCGGCATGCCGTATTGTTCGCATTCCGTTTTCAGCCGGGAGATGTTCGCGACGCATTGATGATGCAGCTCCGGCTGTCCCGGAAGCAGCAGCAGATTGACGCATACGGCAACCGCATCCAATCGCACGGCATGCCAGATCGCCCGATCGACCAACTCGCTGAACAAGTGCCGCGGCAGCTCCTTACCGTAAATGTTGGCCGCATCCGTCCTCAGAACTAGACCAGGCTTCGCCTTCCCCGGGATTTGCTGATATTGGCGGGCTTGTCCGACGCCCAGTTGCACGCAATCCGGATTCGCCCGAATCACGGTATCGATCGCGTGCTTCATATTTTCAATCCCGGACAAAAAGGAAAATTCGTTGAAAAATCCGTGATCGATCGCGACATCGAAGCATTTTCCATCCTGAGCAAACATTCGATTCAATCTTGCGGTGACCGACATATCCTTCACTCCTTCGGATTAATCGTTTGTAACTGTTTTTAGTGATAATTGCAACTATATATATTGCCTATAAAATGATTATTTGCTCATGCGACTAGATCCCAGCGCGGGATGCGAAGACCTCCGAATCGCCGCATTCAGCCCTTGACCGCCCCCGCCGACAATCCTTTTACGAAGAAACGCTGGAAGCTCAAGAACAAGACCAGAATGGGCAGCAGCGTGATGGTGATACCCCCGAACAGCAGACTCAAGTCCGCCATTCCGCGTCCGGCGAAAAACTTGTACAAGCTGATGCTGATGGTGGGGTAATCCTTAGCATTGACAATCACCAGCGGCAGCTGCAGGTCGTTCCACACATAGATGAATTGCAAAATAAACAGGGATGCCGTCACCGGCTGGACGAGCGGGAAGATAACGCGGAAGAACGTGCGCGCCGGTGAACTGCCGTCGATATAAGCCGACTCTTCCAGATCGAACGGCAGGCTGCGCATGAAGCCGCTGAACATGAAGATGCAGAAAGGCGATAATACGGCAACATAGACCAGCGTGATGCCCATCATGGTATTTTGCAAGGAAAGGCTTTTCAAGAGAAATACGATCGGAATGAGCACCGATTGCACCGGGATCAGAATGGCAGCAGCGTACACCCAATACAGCGTGTTAAATATCGGGTGCCGGATACGGGCCACGGCGTAAGCGGCCATCGCGGACAGACTGATGGCGAAAATCAGCGCGATGCCGGCGATCGAAAACGTAACGCCATACGCTTTGAGCGTGTTCATCTTCTCGAAAGCTCTTACGATATTGTCGAATCCGACGGAAAAATCGGGCAACGCCAGGGGCGCGGTGACTATTTGCTTATGGCTCTTGAACGCATTGATCATGATCAGGTACAAGGGAATCGATACGATCACCGCGAGTAAGCAGGCGAACAGCTCGAAGGCGGTTTTTTTCGCCATTTTCACCTATGACACCCCCTGTTCGTATTTTCGAGTCATCGCGAGGAAAAATAGCGTCACGACCAGTGCGACAAGAGTCAGGATGAACGACGACGCCAAGCCGTACGACAATTCGCTTGAAGCGAACGCATAGCGGTAGATCCGGATGGCCAGCGTCTCGCTTGAATTTGCCGGACCGCCGCCCGTCAGCGCAAACGGCAAGTCGAAGATGCGTATGCCGTTGGCGAGGCCGATCAGCACATTCACGGTAATGCCCGGTGCGATCATGCGCAAGGTGATCGAGAAGAATGCTCTAACCTTAGAGGCGCCGTCGATGCTGGCCGCTTCCTTAAGTTCGGCGGGAACGCCCTGCAAGGCGGCCAGATAAATGATCATGACCGGCCCGATCCCTTGCCACACGGTAATGAAAATGAGGGAGTACACGACATAGTCGGGTGAATCGATCCAAGGAATATTGACCTTGGCATCGCTTAGCTTTGTCAGCAGCATATTCAGCAGCCCACTGTTCGCATCGAATATATACCGCCAAACAAACGAAGCGACGACAATCGGGATGATGCTCGGAATGTAGAACAAGGCGCGCAAAATGTTTTTGGTCTTGAGTGCCTGATCCAGCATCATCGCCAATAGCAACCCGACGGCGTTGGCCAGGAGAGCGGTGGAAATCCCGATCACGAGCGTTCGGGTCAGCGATTCGGTGAACACCTTGTCCTGGAAAATATCCCAGTAATTTTGGAGGCCGATGAAACGGTAGGCCCCGACCCCCTTCCAATCTGTAAAGCTGTAATAGAAGGACTGGACAATCGGGACTAACAAAAAGATCGCGATGACGGCGGTGATCGGGATGACGAACGCAACACCTGTGACAAACATTTTTCTTTGCATAGGGTAACCCTCAATTCATTCGAATTCATTGCTGACCCATAGTCGCATTTGTGAATAGGTCCTTACCTGTTATTTCGCTTTCGTCTTGTTATATTCGGAAATAAACTTGTCGATCACTTTGTCGAGTTCGCCTTTGAACGTATATTCTTGCGCCGCATTGCCGAGTGCAACCCAGGTCGCGCCCGGGATTGGGCCCGTATTGGCGAACGAGATCACTCGATCCGTCTCCAGCCATTTCTGCGCGTCGCTATACGCTTTGTCGGGCTTGCCCACTCCTGACTGAGCCGAGAGCGAACCTTCAGCCTCCGAGATTTTTCCGTAAATCTCCTTGCTGAATAGCCAATTCAAGAACACTTTCGCTTCCTCAATGTGTTGACCCTTGGCATTGATGGCGAACCCGTCTCCCGGGACGAACACGTAAGCGTTCTCCGCGTCTGGCGTATAGGGCAGGTTGATAAAACCGAAATCGAGATTCGGCGCCAGCTCGTGCAAGGTTCGCGCTTCCCATGTGCCGCCCAGCAGCATAGCGGCATCTTCATTGGCGAACGATTGCTGAGCGGTCGCGTATTCATTCGTGAAGCTGCCCGTGCGCACAAAATCGTTCAGTTCTTTGAAGCGCTGGAATCCTTCCGCCAGGATGGCGCGGTTCTCCGGTAGGCTCCAATCGATGCTGTTGGACAGATAGGCTTGCTTGAACGCGTCGTTTTTGACCGCGTGCGTGCCGAACGTCCAATGGAACACATTGCCGACCCCGGTCTCCCATTTGGAAGAATATACAAGAAGATCCTTACCTTTTTCCTTCAATTTCTTACCGGCATCCAGCAGTTGATCCCATGTTTGGGGCGGTTCGTTATAGCCGACATCGGCCAGCATCGCTTTGTTGTAGGTCAACCCGAGCACGCCGAGGCCGAGGGTGAAGATCGCCTGCTTGTCTCCCAAGGACGTCGCTTTACGGATGGAATCGGAGAAGTTCCGGCTTGCCTCCAGCTGGCTCAGATCGTAGATATATCCTTGCTTCATGGCCATGGCGGTTGTGTCGTGGCCGATATTCAGTTGATAGATATCCGGCAATTCGGCGGTGGAGATACGTGTGCGTAACGTATCGAAGAGACTGCTGTCAGGAAGGGTTTCCGCTTTGATTTTAATATTGGGATGATTTTTCTCGAACTCTTTAATCAACTCAAAGTGGATGTTGCCGAACACCGATTCCGCGAACAGCATGGACACTTCCACTTGATCGTTCCCGCGGCTTGCAGCGCCTTCGTCTTTGCCTCCTCCCGAACAAGCGGCCAACACATTGGCGAGCACAACGAGGGCAACTCCGACGCGCGTCATCTTTTTCAACCTCATGGTCACATTCCTCCTGGTTGTTATTGTATCCGCTTACAATTTAATGATTTGATCCGCATACGAGCTGCTTTTTCGGAAATCAGGCATATCCATCACTCGGCCGCCATTCATGACGGACAGCTCGGACAGCAGCGCCACCGCCGTCCATTCACAAGCGTCGTACACATCTATGGCAGGCTTCTGCAAGCCTTTGATCGCGTTTACGAAATCCTCCACGATGAAGAAATCGCCGCCCCAATGCCCCGCATTTCTCTGCTCCTCGGTAGCGTTCTTGTACCGTTCCGGCATATAGTCGTTGAAGTCGCTCAGCGGTCGCCATTTGCGCTGTTCGGGTTCTCCACCCATGGAATCTAACCAAATACGGTGCCCATCCCCCAGGAAGCTCGGCCCTTCAACGCAGCCCTTCGTTCCCTGTAGCGACTGGGAGGCGTTCAGCGGCCGGTTCGAAATGCAATCCGTGCGCAGCTTGATTAGTTTGCCGCTCTCCATCTGACAGAGCGTAATGGAGGTATCTTCTTGGCGAAAACGGGGATCGGTGTGCCATCCGGAGCCGAAGCACGACACCGAGCGAATCCGATCGCCTTCCATCCACTTCATGATGGGGCCAAGACTGTGGGTCGGGTAGAAATTTCCTCGCTTGCCGAGCTGCCAATATTTGCGCCAAGTCGGGGCGTTGCGTTCTCCCGATCCGGCGCGATTGAATTGAAAAGCTAATCGGCGCACGTCGTGCACATACTCGCCTTCTCCGTAATAAATGTCCCCCAGCAGCCCCTGCTTCACCAAATTGTTGATTAACTGGTTTTGGGGAATGTAACAGTAGTTTTCGGCGAACATGTACACTTTATCCGATGCTTCGACGGTCTCCTTCAACCACCATAATTCATCCATCGTAACGCCCGCTGTCACTTCGCATAGCACATGCTTGCCTGCTTGCAAGGCGGCGATCGCCTGTGGGACATGAAGGTGCATGGGCGTGGAAATGACGACGGCATCGATGTCCGAATCCAGCATATCCTCGTATATTCGATATGTGCGGGGTATGCCGTGTTCGCGCGCCGCTTCCTGAACGTATTCTCCGTCCAAATCGCAAAGCGCTGTGATTTCGGTATCGGGAAGGCTCCGAAAGCCTTGAAGAGTGCTCAGTCCCCTTGCCCCGACAATTCCAACTTTAATGGTCATATCGCTCCCCCATTTCCTGCATCTTTAACGTAATTTTGTTGCCCTATGACGACCGTGCGCCACCCCATCGCCTCTCCGAACCTCTCCAGCACGTTCATCGCGTCGCCGTAGACGATGACGCCGTGATGAGTGCCGCCCAACCGGCTGAAGTCGGCGAGAAAGCGTTCGATGGGAACGGGCGGGCGGAACCAGCCGCGAATCGCGTCCGTCATCCGGTCTTCACCGTCAGGCTCGCACATCTCGATTGGCGCCAGGATGAACGTATACGTCCCATGTCGTCCCGGCGCCAGGTTCACGTAAACCGCCTTCCCGGCGCGGAAACGACCGTAGGCGGCGACAGGCGTGTCGGCGTCGGCAAACGGGAATACTTTTTCCTTCAACACAGGTCTGCCAGCCGCGACGCGCACATTCATCTCGCCCATGTGGCTCAAGAAGATGCGATTATGCTTCCAATCGGGACAGAACATCTCCGAGAACGAGCTGTCCGGGTAAACGGACAAGAGCGCGCCCGTCAACGCAGCCGTCAGCACGTCGCCTTCTCCCGCGTAGCCGACGCCGCGCGCCATCGCTTTGCTCGCTTCTAGGAAAGGCATGCCGGACAGGCCGGATCCCCGTCTGACGTCTAAAAAGTTAACGGTGAAAGCCGCGATCCCGTTACGCTCGATCCAGCGTCTCACCGTCAGATCTGTACGGATCGATTGTCGCAGCGTATCGCGATCGACCCTATTCGCATCATACCTTTGCGCGTCCTCCGCGATTTCCCGTTCGATCCACTCGTCGGGAATCGGGTCGGCTTCGGATGCGTCGGCGTCCAGGAGATCCCACGCGACCGTCTCGATGCCGATCGACGAACGCAATTCGTCCGCCGGCACCTGGAAATCGCCCATCCCGGGGAATGGCCGGCCGATCGCGCCGACGCGGGCGCCGCGCAGCCGCTCGGCCAACCGGGCGGCTTTCACGCCATCGACGACCCGGTCGAGCACGTCAGATTCCACCCAGTGTCCCGCTTCAATCTGAAAGCGCTTCCCATTTCGGATGAGCAAGTTACACATATCCTGTACGCCATGTATGCCGTGGTTGTACATGATCTCGTCCGGGTGCTGCGCCGTGCCGAAATCGTACGTCGGCGTCGTGTCCAGCACGATCAGAGGCAGCCCGGTGGCGGCCAGCGCGTCGGCGGACTCCAGTGAAGGGGAGTACGCCAAATGCAGCGTCACGATGGCGTCCGTTTCCTCCCGTTCGAATGCTTGCACCGCCGCCGCAAATTCCGGCTTGACGGCACAGATCGGAGTGCGTACGACCTCAAGCCCCCGGTTTTCGAATGCGCCGACAATCGTGCGATAGAACGCGTCCACCCGCTCCCGTATTTCCGGCCAATAGTCGTCATAAAGCTTCACGTACAGCGGCAACAACCCGATCTTCAGCTTCTTCATCGGCGCGGCACCTCGATTCCATCGATCATCGTCCGGGCGTTGTTGTGGAAAATATCCTCGATGTCGGACTGCCTCAGGCTCTCCGCCTCCGCTGCAGCGCGGAAAGCTTCGATCTCTTCGTAGAGGAAGAAAGAGATCGCATCCGCCTCGGCCCCGGTCACTTCCCGCAAATGCGAATCGCCGGACACGTCGCCGTACAAGCCGGCGGGCACCAGGTTCACATAACGGCCGTTCTCGCAAATCCGTCTCGTCCGCATGCGCAAGATCGGCAGATCGCTGCCGAAAACGATGCGCTTCGGCCCCACGGCCCGAATCAATTGCCTGAACACGCAAGCATTCGTATTCGCGCTGAAGTCGAACACCATATTTTTCGTCTCCGCGAGAATGTCGAAGGCGTCGCCTACGTCTTCCGGGCAATACGCGCGCCCCACATGGGCGATGATCAGCTTCAGCGACGGATAGCGACGCTCGATCTCCAGCATTTGCGCCAGATTGACAGGGTCCTTCAGACGGCCGTCGCGGGGAATGTGCAGCATGGCGATCCAGCCGTGCCGATTGAGCACTTCCAGCTGATGTGGCGGCAGAAAATCGTAAATGCGGATCTCCTTCTCCGGAATATAGGGAGCGGAGAAGTTCAGATATACCTTGCATCCCAGGAAGCCGCCCCGCTTGATGCCATCTTCGAATTCGGAAGCGCTTTGCTCCGGCCTGGCGACCATCAGCGACGGCAATTGGTGCCGTTCAGCGCATTGCCGGACATACTCGTTCCCCGCCTCGATGTCGTAGTCCATGCTGACTTGGGAGAAAATGAGCGGCGTCACGTCCTTGCCGGGGAACATGAGCCGGTAGGTCTCGAACAGATCCTCGATCGGATTGTCCTTGGCGACGAGAGAGGGCCATGTAACCGCTCTCACGGGCGTGCCAGACGAGGCCAGCCGGATGCGGTCCGGCCATACGTGCGTATGAATGTCGATGATCCGGTCTGGGAGAAAAGCTTGCAGCTGCCGCTCGTAGAACTGCCGATCGACTTCTTTTACTTCGAACAAAGCTTTCATCGTTTGCCACCTCCGCAATACATCATGTGTATGATTCCTGAAACTTGCCGTATCTTTCGCGATAGACCGCCCCCGCCGACCGGTCGGGCACACGGACCATCTCGGGAAAAGCCAGCTGCCGCAACGCGTCCCGCTCGTCCGCGTATTGTCCCACACCGATGGCAGCCACGATCGCTGCGCCAACGGCTCCTGCACAGGAGCCGTTGGCCGTACGAACCTCCATGCCGAGCACGTCGGCCACGATCTGCGGCCACGGGTGCGTCTCGGAAGGACCGCCCACGAGCGCGGCCGACGTGAAGCGCATACCGGCAGCCTCCAGCCGGTCCAGCTCCCGCTTCAATAGATAAGCGGTGCCTTCCATCAGCGCTCTGGCGATATCCGCCTTGGCGTACCCTTCCAGGTTATCGAACCCGTCTTGCCGGCTCGGATCGAGGACGAGCCCTCCCGCTCCATGTTGAGCGGAAGCGGCCAGCCGATTGAACTCGTTGTACCGATCCGGGGCGTCGGATAAGTAGCGGCGGATGTAGCAATCGATTGAAGTTGCGATTGCCGACAGTGAGAACATGCCGCCCCAGGCTCCTGCGGGATGAAGATAAGGATCGGTCAGCAGCCGCAGCTCAACGGAGCGCCGCCGGTCGTTCACCGGACAGAAGCCAACCCAGGACGTACCGCAGGATAGAAGCAACTGACCTTCGTCGACCACTCCGGCTCCTCTGGCCGAGCACGGATGATCGAACGTGCCGAGGACGACAGGCGTTCCGCGCGGCAGCCCCGTATCGCGGGCGGCTTCGGCCCCGATTTGCCCAATCACCGTGCCCGTGGGACAGATGGGCGGGAGCTTGCGCTCCGGTATGCCGAGGGCATTCAGGGTAGGCAGGTGCCACTTTCCGGTCTGTTGATCCTGCAAATACATGGTGGTGGCGGTCGAGGGATCGATGGCCCAATTGCCTGTCAATTTGAAAAGAATATAGTCCGTGCTCATGCAGATGACGTCCGCTTCGTCCAGCAGCTCCGGCGCATGGCATTTTAGCCAAGCCAGATGAGCGAGTGGAAACGCCTTCAACAATGGCCAGCCGACGCGCTCGTGCACCTCGCCGGCGTCCAACCGCCCGAACACCGTCTCGATCTCATCTCGAACGCGTGTATCCATCCAACTGATCGCCGGCAGAAGCGGCTCGCCCCGCCCGTTCACCAGCACCGTGTTCCCGCTGGCCGAAGCGATGCTAAGCCCGGCGACGGTGCCGCCGAGAGGCAGCGCGAGTGTCAGCCGGCGGATGACGTCCGCCGTCGACCGATACAACTGATCCGCGTCGAACTGCACTCGATCGCTCTCTGCGGGCAAGTAAGCCACTTTGTACGTCTCTCGGGACAGGATTGTCCCTGCGGCGGACATCAACACGCCTTTGACGGCGGACGTTCCTATGTCAAGACCGATGAAGCCAATTTGCTCGCGGTTCAGTCCGTCCTGCATCGCGTTCATCCTCCCTCGTCAAGTGTTCCGCTCGCAGCAGAAACATCAGAAATACCCCCTTGGTGTTTTAGACGAGCCGGACTTCGACGCCCTTTTCCTTGATGGCTTCGACTTCACCCTTATTAGCGTTTTGGTTGGAGATCAGGCAATCGATTTTGTCGATGGCCTCGATGCGCGCAAAGTTGGCACGGCCGATCTTCGAGTAGTCGGCGACCAGAATACTTTTATCCACGAGCGCAATCATTCTCCGGTACAGCTCCGCTTCCAGGTGGTGGTAGGTCGTCACCCCGAATTCGGAGCTGACGCCGTCCGACGACAATATAAGCTTGTCTGCCTTGTACCGATTCAACTGGGTAATGGCGTCGTCGCCGGTAATGAACTGGTACTCCAGATTGATATTCCCACCCAGCATGATGACAACATTAAGGTTGCGATGGAATCTGGCTTCGTGGACCACGGGCAACGAATTCGTAATGATGATCAGGTTCTTGTGATTTTTCAGCTCCTGCATCACATTTAGCGGAGTCGTGCCGGAACCGATGATGACCGTGTCACCATCCGAGATCATGCCGGCCGCTTCGGCGGCGATTTTTCTTTTCTCGTCGCCGTTCGTCGCCGATCGGTCGTGAAACGTCATATTGTAGTAGTTTTTGTACGTGCTGATTGCTCCGCCATGAACGCGCTGCAACGCTCCCTGCTCTTCCAGAACATCGAGGTCGCCTCGGATCGTCACATCGGAAATGCCGAACAGCTTGCTTAAGTCAGCGACTTTTACTTTACCCTCGCTTTGCAGCAGCTCCAGAATCCGCTTTCTTCTTTCGTCGATGTCGATCTCTCTTGTATCGTGCTCGGTCATAAACATTCCTCCAGTATCAGACGATAGGATGGACCGATTCGCTGGTACGGCCGCGCTTCTCCGCACGGATCGCCCGCAGCGCCTCGTCCATGCTGCCTAATACGTAGTCTATCATTTCCCTTGTGGCGATTGTAGGGGGTTTCGTAAGCGCCGCGGGCGGACAGCTCGCTTTGTACGTTTGGGCGCTGATGTCGATGCACGATTCGTTCAAATTCTTCGTGAACCGCGTGACGGTCTGCGCTTCGCGGAAGAAGATCGTCGACAAGTGCCCAAGCCCTTCCGTACGGTCGATGAAGTCTGGGTAGGATGCCGCCAGCTCCCGCAGCTTGTCTTCATAATATTGACCCATGCCGCGTATGTGGCTGCCGTTCGCTTCCGTGAACTTCATCGTAATCAGATAAGCCAGCGCGGCCAATTCTTCCTGGCCGTTGGTGACCAGTGCGCCGAATTGGTTAAGCGTATCCATGGCAGCCGTCGTGATAATGCGGGAAGCCGGATATTGGCCGCCCGGGAAGCCTTTGCCGATGACGACGAAGTCTGGATTCAGCCCGTATTCACGGAAAAGGAACATCGGCGGATACCACATGCACGATTGAATTTCATCACACATGATCGGGGTATCGTGCTCGTGGCACAGCGCATAGACTTGCTGCAAATACTGCGGTTCGAGCTTGATGCCCCCGTAATTCATCAGAATGATTTCGTGCAGAAACCCCGCCGCCTTGTAGGGAGGCTTGTTGTACTGTTCGAATTTCGCACGGAAATCGTCCCAATCGTTGATACGCACCGGACAAACCTTCAAGATCCCGGCCTGTTCCAGCTTCTCGCCCAACCCGGGCCACATGTCGCGCATGATTTGGGCAAAAATCGTCGTTCCATGGTAGTTCGCCTTGCCCCCGCCGTCATGGTCCGCCATCACGAAAAATACCGGCGTGCGATTCCCATATTTTGGCTGTTGGAAAGTTTCATCCAATGGAAAAAACCTGGCCAGCATCATCTTGATGCCCGCTTCGCAAGCCAACGTTCCGGTCTCGAGATTGATGACCCGGTTCAGCACATGCGGTTCCTGGGAAGCGAGGGCGGTATCCAACGCGTCCGTCTCCTCCGGGCGAAGCCCATTGATCGTCCGCACGAGCTCTCGTTCAAGCAGGCGGGTAATGTAGCCGCGTGTGTTGTTATGGGTCGCATTCGTAATGCCGAGCGCTCTGGCATTGTCGATCAGCCGGTAACCGGGAAAATTGTGGCCGAGCGGAGTATGGTAGTGCTCGCTCTTTGCCGCCAGGTACAGCCTGCCGTCTTCACCCAGGCGTAGATACCCCAGGCCGCCAATTGGACTCGCTTTCGTATTGGTTGCGTTTCTGAACGCATTCGTAGGCGCCCCGTCAAGCGATGATTCCATCGCCTGGACGAACGGCTTCCCAACATGCGCCAACAATCGATTCGCATGGCTGATGTATTCCTCCGGCAAAAATTCAACTTCGTCATTCGCCAGCCGCTCGGCCTCTTCGAGGCTGAGCCCCGACAACGAAGTTGCTCCAGCGATGACGGCGTTCATATAGGATGTGCCTAACAATTGGATAAGGGACAGCTTCACGGAGTTCAATCAATTCCACCTCGCCTTCTGGGATAAAAACTTGTTTTATGCTTTCGTTTATATTTTATTTATGTTTCGTTTATTTGTCAATATTATTATTTATCAATTTCGTTTTCGTTTTCTTTTGTTGGGGAGCGCAGATTCTACTATAAAAAAAAGTGAAGTCCTCCTTATTTGGAAGCTCCACTTTATCCTTGTTGCCTTTAGTTTTCATGACGATTATCTAATAAACAAAGGGTTCAGGTTAAGATCTGTTTAAAGAAATTGGTGTCCAGCATTATGTTATTTTCTTCAGAAAAGAAACAATATCCCCCACACTCGACAAGTTATCCAGCGTTAGATCTTCATCACCAAAGCTGATTTCAAACGTCTCCTCCAATTGAACGATCAGCGCGACAGCGGTGACCGAATCAAGTATGCCATGCTGTCCGAGCAAGGTTGTTTCCGTCAACACCTCTTTGCTTCCCAATAAAGTTTGCACGATTTGGGCAACCTTGTGCTCCAATTCTCGGCTATCCATTTTTTCAATCATTTAATGACACTCCTTTTCCATTTCCAAATGGATCCAATCCGGCCCCGAATAAGTATAGGGAAACGGCAGCTCATAGATCGATTCCCGCACCCCCTGCAAACGGCGTCTAAAACCCAACAAAAGCATTGCTATATTAAGATAATCCGATCCATTACCTTCATTATTGGCAAGAAAAATCGCCCTTCATCTGACCTAAAAAGGGCAATTGAAGGGCGATTTGTTTTAATGATTACACCAAGTTGAATGAGATCAATGACATTTCGCATGTCATATATTCCCCTCTCCCCTTTGGTTTTTTATACCATAAGAAGGGGGGCACGGATGCAAATATTGATCTTAGTTGAGCTCCATCGCAGGCTACTTCGACAATTGAATTCTTCAGCTAAAATTAAGTAGAATTCTTACTCCCATCAAGCCCCTTCTTCTCTCCGCCAGCTTCCCCTATCCATGTGGAGCCCAACAACAATACAGCGCCGAATAGCTGCTGCAATGTCATTCTCTCTCCTACGACCAGAGCTGAAATCAATAACGAGGTTAAGGGATCGATATAACTCAATACAGCGATGCTTTGGCCTTTTAGTCCTTTCATTCCTGCAAAGAAAAAATAAAATCCAATCCCACCATGAAGGATACCAAGCACAAGCATCAATATAACCGCGTCACCGGTGATCTTTAAGAAATTGAGGCCACCTGTAAACAGCACAAATGGAAGCAGCATCGTTACCGACAAGCCAAGCTGCAGAAGCGTAATTGCCAGACCGTCCAGGTCCCGAATAAACTTGTTGACTAGCGTCAAAACGGCATAGAAACCCGCCGCGACGAGTCCGTAGCCGATACCGAGTAGATGAAATCCGGTTGTTCCCATCCTGCCGTTTTGCAAAATGAAGAACAAGCCGAGCAAAGCAATCCCGACACATACCGTCTTTTTGAGCGACAGCTTTTCTTTCAAAACGAAGG
The DNA here is from genome assembly GCF_058269095.1 of Paenibacillus sp. JNUCC 35. Lineage (NCBI taxonomy): Bacteria > Bacillati > Bacillota > Bacilli > Caryophanales > Paenibacillaceae > Paenibacillus > Paenibacillus sp. JNUCC 35. Next base: position 3,148,870 of record NZ_CM177771.1, read on the forward strand.
GAGAGAACATAATAACCAGAACAGGAGCAAAATAATAGCTCAACGCCGCATTGGCAATCGTTGTTTCCTTGTACGCCTGAAACAAAAAGATCCAGTTGCCACTCAACGCGGCGCTTGCAATAAACAAAGCCGCGGCATTCTTTTTCACCTTCCGCCACGATACCCTCTGCTTCGTCCATACAAAGACGACAAGCAGAAACAAGCCACCGATCAAGCTCAAGAACAAAGCAATTTCTTTGGAAGACAAGTCGATATATTTGGCAAACACGCCAACTGCGCCGAAGATGATCATCGACAGCACAAAAGATAGTTTTTCCCTCACAGTGTATTCCCGCTTTCTACTAATATGATGGTGAGACCAATGAGATAGTCTGCCATTGCATACAGTAGAATCTATGAAAGGACCTGTATAATTCATGTAGTTACCTTGACAGTAGATTCTACTGTTTTGGTACTACCGGTGGTGCAATAAAATTATACATCTACATCGCCTCCTTTCAATGGACTCATACATTCATTTCAACAGTACACAAGCCAAGCGCTGTATAGTTTACGAAATAGGATGATTAAGCTCCCGATCGAACGAAGCCATTCACGGCCTATCAAAAAGTCGACCCATTTAGGCCGACTTTTAAATCTTACAGCGGCTTTAAGCATGTTGTCATTTCAGCGAATTTTCCAATGCCATTGGAGCGCTTCTTTTTCGACTTTTTTAACAAAATCGTCTTTTCCGTCGCCGTAGCTTTCAATGTCGGTTGGATGTTTGTCGGCTAATTCGCTTTTTAAATCTCCGTATTCCTTACATATTTTCGGATTTTGACGAAGATAATCTCTGAACGACAAGTGCCTTTCGATTTCTTGAATATGATCATACTGGAATGCATGAATTTGATGAGTACGATCATCCCCACCTTTACGGAAGTATCTTCTTCCCTTTATTCCTAATTCGCCCATGACTTCATAGCCAAGGTTTTCAAATTGGGCTGAGAAAGCATCCAATCCTCCGATATCGTTGACTACGAGCAAAATGTCAATAATCGGTTTTGCTTTTAAATAGGGTACAGAAGTACTCCCAATATGAAAACTGTTCACTAGTTCATCTTGAAGAATTTCCTTAATTGCCTGTTCTTCTTTTAGATACTCGTTTTTCCAATTTGGATCATATTCAACTACTAGGATATTCATTTGTAACTCCCTTCATGACAAATCTTCCCGTTAGATTTAATGGATGCAAGGCTGCCAAATGCCGAACGTAAACTTCTCCACAAGACACCCAATCCTCCTTTGTGACATTCATGGGGTTCGAACAACAACAAAGAAGCTATTCTCTAAAGGGTATGGCTTCTTTGTTGTGTAGGTAGGAGTATACTTCGAGCTCATTCAGGACAACACACTAACTTCTGTTCGAGTTCTGAAGTTGAGTTGATGTCGAATCTGAACTTGGGCATATTCATCGCTTAGTAATAGCGAGACGACTTGCTCGCCAATTGCAGTTTGATGATAATCCACACTTGGGAAACCTAATATTTCACTTAATGGCGTATTCTCCTCGCCAATAATCTCGAAATCTTGCGGGTAACTGTAGCCGTGCGTCTGGGCGGAAGCTATAATTCCTGCAGCGACTTCATCGCCATTCGTAAAAACCGCATCCGGGACGATCGAATTTCGAAACATGAGGTCGCCAACTCTTTTCCCATCTTGATAGTCGAAGCACTGGTCGAAGAACTGACTTTCATACGCTTCGGAGATGGTTTCTTGATACGCCTGAATACGTAATCGCGTGCTAGGACTCGATTGAAAATCTCTTCCCGATGTGAAATGTATACGCTTATAGCCTTCGTTCTTCAAATAAGTGAAGACTTCGATATACGCTGCAAATCGATCTGGGAACACAGACGGGACATGCCCGACGTGGCAAGCCTCGCAGCATACGATTTTCCCCCACTCGGACAAGGCTAAGATCTGCTCAGGATGAAGTGTATGCGAAGTGAGTATGATTCCATCGACCATTTTCTTTTTCAATAACGTAAAATAGCTACTCTCTATGACGTTCTCATAATACGAAGGCAGCAAGAGAACTTGATAATGCAACTCATGCGCTTTCTTCAGAATACCGTTAATGAGTTCATCATAACAAGAGTTATTGTTATACGGCACAATGACACCAATGGTATTTGTCTTTCCTTTGCTTAGTTTCACCGCGTTGCCATTCACCGAATAGTTCAACTCTTTTATAACCGCCATAACCTTTTCTTGCTTGTTCTTGGCGACATGAGGATACTCATTGAGAACCCGGGATACGGTTGCAATCGAGACACCTGCAATTCTAGCGACATCTTTGATATTCGCCATACGGCTCCCCCTTCTTTCTGCATATTCGGAATCATTGTAACATGCCGATTTCTTTTATAGAAATATGGTTTTGAATGCTTGACTTGAAACGCATTTCATTCTTTACAATGAAAATATTAGCAGGATGATCCCTATTTCTAGAAGGAGGTTAAGGCATGAGAACCTTTGCGATCGCTTCGTATTCATTGTATTTTCTAGCAGGACTTGTCATTACATCGATCGGTTCTGTGATGCCGCAATTGCTTGCTCACTATGAGCAATCTTATACGGTTGGCGGGCAGATGGTATTCGTGAGTGCAGTCGGCTTTATTGCGGGCGTGCCAATTTCTGCATGGCTCATGAAAGTGTTGATGAAGGAAAAATACGTACTCGCGCTCTCTGCGATCGTCATTGCGATTGCGCAGTTCAGTGTATGGTCACTTCCGCCGTTCGGCTGGGTTGTGGCATTAAATTTCTTGAATAGTGTCGGTACAGCAGCAATCGAGTGCGTTGTTGCGACATTGATGATGGAAGTATTCGTTGGCCGTCGAGCTGTGGTGATGAGTTATCTCGAAGTCTCGTTCGGGGTCGGTGCGCTCTGTATGCCACTCATCGCTAGTGTATTGATTGCGAATCAGGTTTGGCGGTATTCCTTCCTCGTGACGGCATGTCTTGGAATCATTATGGCGGTTATATGGTGCTTCATCTCTTTTGTCAAGGAGGGAACGGAAGGCGCGGAATCTTTGGATGCCAGCATTGCACCGCCGCCGATGTTCAAGACTAAGCAGATGAAGCGGTACATTCTCTTCGCATTCATCTTCTTGATTTTCATTTACAGCGGGATTGAGGGGAGTCTGAATCATTTCATGTCCTCCATCTTCCTGAATCATTTAGAGGTTACCCCTTACTACGCCTCGGTAAGTATTAGCTTGTTCTGGACAGCGATGGTGATTGGCAGGGCTGCTACAGGTTGGATTATTCGCAAAGTAAATTATGGGAGTTATTTGCGCTGGAGTATGTTCGGTACGTTCGTAGTTATCGTCATGTTTGCGTTATGGAGGGATGCTGTCGTTGGCTTTATCCTGGTCATCATGATGGGGTTAACGATGTCTGGTGTGTATTCGATCACGATGGTGTATGCGAATCATACGTTTCCCGGCATGACGCGTCTCGTTACCAGTCTGGTTACAGCTTTTGCCGGATTCGGAGCCGCGCTCTTTCCTGCACTGATTGGATATTTGATGGACCATTCAGGCACGGTATCTGCGCTGTGGTATATCGCTGGCTTTGCGGCGATTTATTTGATCACACTGCTGCTAGGTATCGGCAGATTCTACCGTAATCAAATGGACGTGACCTTAAATTAATGATTAAGAGGAGGACTTGAACATGGATGTACAACTCATTGCCGTAGACATGGATGGTACGTTTCTTAATGACCGCAAGGATTATAATCGAGATCGTTTTCTGGAACAATATGCGCAGATAAAAAGAAAAGGCATTCGGTTTGTTGTGGCTAGCGGGAATCAATATTACCAGCTGCGGTCGTTTTTTCCTGAAATTGAGCATGAAATTGCTTTTGTTGCGGAGAATGGCGCTTATATTATAGACGGGAAAGAGGAAGTGTTTACAGGCCGAATGTCTGATGAGACGATTGCGAAGACGCTGGAGCTTTTGAAACACTATCCTTCCTCGAACATTGCATTATGCGGCAAACAAAGTGCTTACATGCGGCATGATGAATCAGATGACTATTACAACTATTCGAAACAATACTACCATCGATTAAAGAGAGTCGAGAATCTAACGTCTATCGAGGATCAATTGTTTAAATTTGCCCTTCGTTTTCCACTTGAAGATCTGGATCAAGCACTTGTGAACTTGAAGCTTGAGTTAGGAGAGGAAGTTACGGCCGTATCGTGCGGTCATGGGGATGTGGATATTATTGTGACGGGCATTCACAAGGCGCATGGAATTCAGCTTCTTCAGCAAAGATGGCAGATTGCGGACGATAAGACGGCGGCTTTTGGCGATAGTGGCAATGATGTCGAAATGCTAAGGCATGTACATTTTAGCTATGCGATGGAACATGCGAGTGAACTCGTGAAGAGGACGGCGAAATATCAGATCGGTTCCAATAATGCCGAAGCTGTGCTGGATACGATAGATCTGTTATTATGATAAATAAAAAAAGCCATTTCGAAATTCGTTCCATTTTATCTTAAAAAATTTTAGTAGCCTTAGCCTTCCAATCAATGAATATTGGAAGGCTTTTAAAGTTGTTTGAAAATTAATGGTTGTAGAACTTTTTTCCGAAATGTTGCCTTGAAATCAAGCGATTGTTAAATCGGTTTGCAATAGAGGCAGCTAGGTATGCTCACTTGGCAAGAAGAATTGCATGATCATATGTTTTGAATCCATTTTTAATATAAAATTTCTCCGATGGGTATCCCCTGGAAGTAGTTAACACGATAGCTTTTATATCCTGCTTTTTAATGTCGGATTCGATAAGCGCTAGAAACTTGCTGCCTACTCCTTGTCCTTGGAATTTTTCACTTACACAAAATTGATCAATGAAATACTCCATTCCTTTTAGACATGGCTTTTTTGCGCCTAGGCTCAATCCAACAAGTTCATTTCCTATTTTTAGAACGTACCCAATAAAATAATTGTTTTTCATGTAATGCTCAAAAAAATCTACAACTTGTTTTCTTGACTCATAGACATCATTCCAAGGTTCTCTTGAGAAAGTGTCCATGAATAAATCAACACAATCATCAAGCATGTCATATTTCAACGATTTTAGATCATGCTTTAATTTCATTTATATCTCCCCATCCAATAGAACGTTTCTTTGAATCATCTTCACAAAGCTTCTGATCAGCAGCTTCTTCGCCTGCTCGTCCCAGTAACGCTGCAAATACTCCTGCCTACATCCAGAATACCCTGCTTCATGCGGGAGGAAATATGCACCGGATGATAGTGCAGCTACTCCGCAAGGCACTCATGGCACGCATAGGGGTTATCCTCTAACCGACATTCAAGTGCTTATTTTGAGTCGAGCTCTCAGTCTATGGAGTCGGGAGAAATGACGTCCCACTTTCCAAACAGCGTCAAACCCGCCGCTTTAGCCAGTGACGTAGATGCATGGTTATCGAGCTGACATCGGTACTGAGGTTCGTATCCCTGATCATAGGCATACTTGCAAATGGAAAGCACCACTTTGCGGGCATGACCTTTTCCTCTAAATGGCGTCAGCGTCAGGACGCCGAGATCCGCAATTTGCGAATTGTCCTCCCAGGGATACATGCTGGCGGCACAAACCAGCCGGTTTTGCTCAAAAGAGCCAAACACGGCCCAGTGATCCAATTCTACAGAAGCGTCATCCAAGTCTTGTTCCGAAGCGGAGGACTCGAACTCAGAGAAAACCGCATCATCGTGCTTTGTTAACCGGCGCAAGTCACCTTCCAGATTTTCCTGCAGCAATACGTTCTTATCGGCTTCTGAGAAATAAAAAAGATAATCTGCACCATGCAGTGCGACTCCCGCTTCATTCAATTTCTGGCGAAAGATCTCCTCTGACAGGTCTTCTCGTTGATTAAGGCCTACCTTATCGGCCATCGCGGGCGTCAGGACCGCCATAACCCGACCGTCGATGGTTTCCAGCACCATGACCCGACTGTCTTCCTCCAGGTCTGGGTTGATGGCGACAGTAAAGGCTTCATCGCTATAGAGGACGTCTCCGTTCAAAAATTGCGCCCGCCAAAAGTCAGTTATCATTTGTGAAAATAAAGGCATACTTCTTTCTTGGCTTTTCATTAAGTTCACTTCCTTATTCTGCGTTATTGTAGCAGAGTATAACTCTGCGGCACCCATGCATGGTTTCTTAAGCACAATACATAGGCCCGGCGAGACATCATTAAGGCAAAAAAGAATGCGGAGCCTGCACCCAAGGTTCATCACCAGAAGTCGCACGTAATAACCGATTCACTTGTCGGGCCCTTTTTCGGTTTGCACCTCAACGCAGGTCCACATTCTACCTTTAGCTCGTCTCTTTCAAGAAAAGAGGTTTTATCGATTGATTTTCTTTGTCATTCCAACGGAAAATTTCTTGAATCCAAAAGACTCATAATAGGATTCCAAGCTTTCTGTACACAAAAGTTGGGGGATTACTCGATTGTGTTCACAATGATCGACCAATCGATTAAGCATTTCTTTACCAATCCCCTTGACTTGATAACTTGGCAGTACACACAATCCACATATAATTCCAGTAATCACACCATCAGAAATGATTCGCCCCATCCCCACCAATTTTTGATCATCAAAAGCATAAATTGCGTACCAACTTTGATTGCACATTTGTTTCAACTCATCAGCGGATAATTTAAGTGAATTCCATCCTAATGATTCATAGAGGGAAAACAATTGCGAAAAATCTTTAGGGGGTTCATTTGTAAAATAGATAGTATTCACGCTTGTACCTCCGATAAATAGATTGGTCCAGGTGATCTTGCAGTACAGATCGATCGCTATCCGACCAACGGGGCGATTTTGGGAAACACCCGCAAGGCAGTACGATAAAAAACATCCTCGTGACAGGATTCGGGAATCAGTTCCCGCACGAATTGCAAATATGGTTCTACCGGGGCGAGCGGCCAATCGGTGCCGAACAGCATTTTTTCGTATTGGCCGCAGTAAGCCAGCGCTTGGCGCAAATGGGCGAATACGAGCGGCGAATCTTTCAGCCGCGCGCATTCGGCGGCATGGCCAACGATCAGACCGGATAGATCAGCGAATACGTTGCGGTTTTTATATACGACTTCCGCTCCGTCGAGCACCCACGGGTCGCCCAAATGGGCCATCATGAAATTGACTTCGCGATGATCGACGGCCACTTCGTCTACCGTCAGCGGATGCGCATATTTCAACAAGCCGCGTTCCGAGTACGTATCGCCTGTATGGAATACGACCGGCACTTTATATTGTTTCGCCAACTCATATACCGGCTGATAGACGCTGTCATAGGCGTAGAACGGATAATAGCCGAGGTAAATTTTGATCCCGACCGCCTCCGGCCGCTGCAAAGCCCGTTCCAGCTCGTCCAGTCCGGCGTTGTCCAGTTTGAAGGGATTAACCCCGGGACAGTAGACGACTTGCTTCGGAAAAGCTGCCGTTATCATATCGAGCCCCATCGGGGTCAAGGCTTCCCGGTCTGGGAAGCCTCCAGGGGCGGATTCCGTCAATCCCATTCCGATGCCCAGCACGACGCCTTGCGCGGCGTATTCGCTGAGCAAGCCTTCAACGGAATAATCGACGAATGAACGGGTTGATGCCGTATCTTTAAATGAAGCAATATGGGACAAATGCATATGCGCATCGATCACTTTCATTCGGTCTACGCTCCTTCCATGTCATTGGATTCAAGTATACGAGGAAAGGAAATCCGGCGCAAAGCTTCCAGTCCTTCGGTAGGAAGCAGCGCCTCCGGAAAGACGAAAAAAACGGGCGCCGAGCGGAACTCATTTCCGTGTGGCAAGCGAACATTCCGCGAGAACGACAGGCAGCAGATGTCCTTGTTTGTATAGAGCGAAGGGCGGTTGACCGTTTCATCGGTCACAATTTGCATCACCCCGGCGCGGCCGTCAAAGCCGAAACCGTAGTCTTTCGTTTCGCGCACGCTGAGTTCGTCTTTGCCAATGGCATAACGCAGCATTTTGCCGTTAGGTGCGAAAGTCCGCAGCCAGCCGCAGCCAGCCTCGTGAGACTCGCCGAACGCTCCGGAATCGCCGGACTTGCCAGGCGCTGCAGATTCGCCATTCCCGCTGGACGATCCTGATTCGTCAAAGCGAAGGAACAGCTCGCTAAGTGCCGATTTTTCCAAATAAGCTCCTGTGTTTTGACGGATATCGGTCATATAGACGAGTACCGGCGCTCCAGGGAGCAGCAAGTAGTAATTGTCCACGATCGTTCCTTTGTAGATGTCGTGCTGCTGAATGGACTGGCGGATTCGGATACCGGACCAGACATTGCCTTTGTCATCAGCAACGCGGACGAAGCTGGCGGAATGTTCTTCCTTGCGAACAGACGCCGGGCTCATATCGTCAAAATGATCGGCTAAACCGCCGATCCAAGGATTCCACCAGGACTTGATCCCGTATTCCGGAAATCCGGAGGCGAGCCATTCCTGGCCTTGCACCGCAAGCGACCGGAGAGCGGGATAATAATCCGGCGCGGCGGAGATCCGAATCATCCCGTTGTCGGCTTCATATACCGGGTACTCTGCTTCCGTGTACGTGGTACAGCGGACGGGAGCGGACGAAACCGGGAACAAGGCGCTTAAGTACGTCTCTTGCTGCGGGCCAAGCCGTGCATCCAGCTGAATGACGCTGCAAGGGGACGACGGGGACGGTAATGCAAAAGAGGCTTCCGCGGCTTCTTCATCCGCAGACAATACCCTTTGGGCTGCCGGACGGGTTTCACCTGCATAAGAGACGGACAACTCGCCTTCCCATACGTTCTGTTTGACATCATGCAGAGCAACCGTCACTTCCTGCACATACGACGGCACGAACGGGTTTCCTTCATTGGCCGTCAACTCCATATGGCGGATCGGCGGCGGGGGCGTTTCCAGCCCGGCCAGTTTCAAGGCAAACGCCCGGAATTCGTTCCAATCATCATCAAAACCGCCTATGGACATGAAAATCGTTTCCGAAGCTTTCGTTTCTCCAGGTTCCAACGATCCTACGATACTTTCCAGCTCCAAATACCATTCTCCGAAACGCATTCGGTGGCTGCCGGACCAACAGATACCGTACGCGGTTTGGCCGCTGCGGGCAAAGAGCCACGGTTCGCTGAACTTGGCGCCGTCCCAATATTCGTGGTCGTTCCCGTGGGAATCGGTCATTTCGACGATGCGGCCTTCGTAAGGCATTACCAGCCGGTACAAGTCCGAACCGATACGTTGGGAGATCCAGATCTCGCGGGCGACTGGCGCCCCGGAGCTGTTTTCCAGCTCATGCCACAGTTTCACCGTTCCGTCGGCGTAGAGCAGGGTGCAGAGATGCAGCAGAAGTTGGGGAAAAGCGTCCGACCGGTACGAATGGCGGAATCCGATCGCGCCGCGCTCTTCGCAGATTTCAACCCGCAACGGCTTCTTGCGTGCAAATTCACTCGAATACGGTTTTCCGATGGACGGCGGCAACAGCAGAATTTCTTCGTCTTTCCGGCTCACGGTCCGAAGCGACATCTCGTTATTCTCCTTGTCGCAATGGAGACTGTACCCGCCGTTCCAGGCCATCCAGCCGCTATCCATTTCTCCTGCAACCATCGCGCCAGGCCCGCCGAAAGCTCCGCCGACGGTAGAGGTAAACAGCACCTCGGGCCCATTGTCCGGAACGGCCCGAATTTGCGGCCGAGCATGGTAGAAGCCGTAATCCAGCAAGCGGTAAGGAACGGCCAGCGAGACCCGCTCTTTTGCTTGCAGCCTCGTTTCGAAGGTTTGCTGTTCGAGAGCAAGCCAGGCGGTACCAGGCAGGGTGAAGGAAATCGCGGCCGGCTGCGCAAAATGATTTTGTATATCCAGATATAATGTATAATTGCCGCCCGTCGCATGTCTGACTGCGGGAACGCTCATTTTGATGCTGGCCGGAAATTTCGGTACGATGCCGACCTTCAACAGCGCTTCAGAACCATTAATATGAACCCGGGTCTGTACAGCCGGGCAAGTGCGCCATTCGCTCTGCGGCTCCTCGATCACACCGACGAAAAAGCTCGCCGAGATCTGACGTTCACCTTCCACCAGCAGTTCGTCCTGCCAATCGAAAACGATGTTGCGGTCCGATTCGCCCTGGAGCTGGAGTTTGAGCGGAGCGCCTGATTTGTTGACAATGCGGTATTCGATTGTATAATCATTGCCAAATACCGTTTCGGCTTGCTCAGCCATGGCGGATAGCAAAAAATCTTCCGTCTCGATGAGGCAGATGCCGCGGCTTCTGCGTTCAATATCGACGCGTAGCGACCGGCCGTTGTCGTTGGCCCAAGCGTAGGTGTACGTCTCGAAGCCGTTCTCCTTTTGCCCGTCCGGTTTGATTTCGATCGTCCGCATCAGGTCGGCATACCAGTCGAATTCCCGAAAATAGGGGGCGAGCGCTTCACAGGCAGCCACCTGGGGGATAAAATTCATAAAATGCACCACATCTTCGCGGTCTTCCCAGAAGAACCCACACCTCTTGTACAGGGGCACGGCCTTCATATTCGCTTCCCAGGTATACAGGTCGACGCGCGGCCAGCCCAGGCGGATCGTTTCTTCGACCGCCCGCAGCACGAGCCGTTTGCCCAGCTTATGGCCGTGAAAATCCGGCCGAACGTTCAACAGCTGAATATACAGCGCGCCGGTATCCTCGCGATATTCGCCCAGGCTGCAGTATCCGACGACCTCATCATTGCAGGTGGCAAGAAACACCGCGATGGCATCCGAGTTTTCCTCGCTTTGGCGGACTTGTTCGGCTGAACGGACGGAAGACCCTCCACCCCATTCGTCGTTGCTCCGGTTCCACATTTCAGCTACACTTTCCGCATAATCGGGTTGATAAGGCACAATATCTACAATTGTCATGTTTTCACCTCGTTTAGAATAAAAAATAGAAGATAATAGCTAAACGCAGGGCAATGATTCTAGCTACTCTAATTCATTGTTTCTCACTTACAGAAAAAATCCAGTTAAAATCTGGATAATCGACAGCTTTCTAATTCTTTCATCTGCACATTGTCTATTATTTCATTTGAGGCCAATCGGCTAATAATAGAAGCTAGCGTAATAGCTGAGTGCATAACGGCTAGATAGAGGCCCTGTATTCGATCATGAAATCCAACAACTTTGTCATTCTCTTTTTTTCTACGTATAAGCATGGGGCCATTGTAACCAAGTGCCTTCATGTTCGCTTTTTTCATCTGGCATCTATGTATCCCAGAATATAAAACAGCTCGCATTTTGAAAAAAGAATCAAAACACAAGCTGTATCGAGTAACTCTTTTCAAACATTTAAACAAACCGTTCTTCTGACAAGTCATGGTTGACCGTTACCGCCGTTTTGTAACCATCAGAAGCAGCATAAATCAGTTGGGAAGGCCAAACATTAGCCGCATCTCCAGCTGCGTACAGTCCAGAAATCGTGCTTCTGCCCATTGCATCGGTCGCAATCCCACCACGTTCCGTCACCGCATATCCAAGCTGTTTAGAGAAATCAGCCTTGGGTTGCCAATTCGGAATGGCGAATCCTGCGCTTCGTTTGATCCGGCGCCCATCTGCCAGAACAATTTGTTCGAGCAGGCCGTTCCGCCCTTCAAATGCAACAACAGGGGTTTCGATGACCTGAATATGTTTGGTTTCCAGCATATTGCGTTCTTCCGCCGTCAACAGCGGCTTGCCATTCGTGCATACAACCAGATCCTGACTCCAGTTGTAGAGCAACTTGGCCATATGGAGAAGAACTGGCTCTTCCGAAAGCAGAAAAATCGGTCGATCCCTCCATTCCCAACCGTCACAATACGGACAGTTAAATAAGCTTTTCCCATAAAAATTGTGCAAGCCGTCGATTTCGGGGAACTTTTCCTTTAGTCCCGTTGCTATAATCAGTTTCTTCGCCCGTACCCGCTCACCCATCTTCATGATGATTTCGAACCCATCTAGCTGTCTGTATATATCAACGACATCTGCTTGCCGATGATCGACTGACGGATATGCCAATACCTCTTCATAGGCTATGCGTCTAAATTCTGCCGGCTCGATGCCGTCACGGGTCAGAAATCCGTGGGAGGCGTGCGTGACGGCATTACGGGGATGGTTGTTGTCAATTAACATAACACTTCTTCTCGCTCTTCCAAGAACCAGTGCGGCGCTTAACCCTCCCGGCCCTCCGCCGATAATTACGCAATCTTTCATAAGGAATGTACTCCTTCCTTTCATAACTATATTCTATCCAAATTGCCGTTGATACATAATCCATATATGGTGAAGGACGAACATGAATAGTCGCCACTTGTAATCAAACCTGCAGATGATCAGCGAAATGCCTAAGTTGACGAGTAATGCTCCGAGCGAATCACCCTCGCCCGCCAGACAAAGCCGCGGAAAGGTATTCCTTAAAAGTGACCTGCTCAAGCAGTATCCTTCGAGGCAAATAAATTAAGGTTGCGTGCAATCTCCAACATGACGTTGTAGTACAACCTCTTGAATCCCTATAGTTGTCTCAAAGCAAAATACAATTCTTTATTCTGCCAAAAGGGCTTTATGAGTCGAAGTCCTTTTGGCAGCAAAAGAAGTTTTTTAACTTGGTATCACTCTTCATTAATCGATGCTATCAATAAAAAGATGCAACCCATCCTGCCAAAATTTCTTTTGGCATAATGCCAATTTTTTTATCGATGGGCTTTCCGTCCTTGAACAAAATCGTTGTCGGAAGAGACATTACACCGTATCTGGAAGAGATTTCCGCGTTCTCATCCACATTAATTTTAAGTATTCTCACATCGTTCTGGAGGGTCGCGTCATAATCTTCGAGCACGGGGCCGAACATGCGGCAAGGCGAGCACCAAGGTGCCCAGAAGTTGACCAGCGTAATCCCTTCGCTATGCAAATCTTGTTTGAATGTGTTATCTGTCGAGTGACAAATCATGGAGTTCATCTTCCCTTCTGGTATTTGGTATTAAATAAACACTTTGGAGATATATTATATCTGCAATAGGTAATAAAATAATGTTTATTTCATAGCACACCTCCCATCGCCTCAACGATAAAGATAATAAAGATATTTTATATCCTTAATGCTGAAAAAATATCGAGGACTTTATGTATCCATAATAGCGATTTATTTCTTGTCCGTCAAGCTTAACGGCGCAAATACTTTAACGGATGCTGAGTTTTTTCATCGGTCGAAACGAAATGTTCTTGGGGGAAGGTTAGATGAAGGAAGGCGTAATCAAAAGGCAACTTGCAATAAGCAAATTTCGTCAAAAATTCTTGAACCCCATAAGTTGTACGGAGCGGATTAAATCAAATTTCTTTCCTTTAATGTCGAATCACACTTTGATGTAAGAAAGCAAAAAAAGACACAACCCTCAAATGGTCGTGTTTTTTGCTCATTTATTGTAATGCTTCCATCACGTCGTCTTTATCCTCGCGTATGATTTCGAGCCAGATCTACCAACTTCATTTTTTTCAGATGCGACTCCATTTTCTCTTCCGCTTCCTTCATTACAGCTTGAATCAAACATTCCTCACCATGGACAAAATCACATTCGAATACAGACGCGCTACCCTCGATAGCGTGGATAATATCCAAAAAAGTAACGTCGTCTTTTTTACGGGTTAATCGATAGCCTCCGTTGGCCCCGGATACTGATTCTATCATCCCTGCTTTCACGAGCCTCGCTAAAATTTTGGAAAGATAGGTTGGTGAAACTCCTTGGGATTCTGCCAATTGCTGTACGCCTATCGACTTATCCGAAGAAGCTTCAATGAGTGCTAGCATGGTATGCAGAGCATAGTTTGTCGCTTTTGTAAATTTCATTATCTCACCTTATTCAAAGACTTATTGCATCTATAATATCTTTGGTGTTGGTAAAGTGTCAAGTTTCAATTCGCCCCATCTGCGCTGACAGCAGCCAATACGAAAAAATGCTGTTCGGCACCAACTGACCGCGTGTTAGGGGATCGAATACGAATAATCCCCTCCTTTGTTTCATTGTTTATCTATTCGTGCACACTCAGTTCGATAGGAAAGCAGGTAGCGGCGTAGATGCTCTTTGCAATACGCAATATGGCTGTTGTCGTGCGCAAGCTTACTCGCCATAATGGCGCCCTCCAGTGTGGATAGTATTAACGAAGACAACGAAACGACTTCAGTATCCGAACGAAGCTCCCCAGTTTGAATTCCATCCTGAATAAACTCCTGAATGGTGGATAGAAATTGCTTCATAACCTGGAGGGCTTGCTCGCGCAGTACGGGATGGGTATCGTCACTTTCTATCGCTGTATTCAATAGCGGACAGCCTCCAATAACAGGTGGATCATTCACTGCATCCTTGTATACGTCAAATATCACCAACGCCTTCTCAATCGCAGTATCGGCACTTTCTATCGCCGTAGAAAGTCGTTCTGACAATATAGCCGCCGCATAATCAAAAGCTTCAGCAGCTAACTGATCCTTACCTGTAAAGTGACGGTATATTCCCCCTTTTTTTAAACCAGTCACCTGCATGATGTCCTTAATGCTAGAACCTGCATAACCTCTGACATTAAATAGCTCGGCAGACTTTTGAATAATGATCATTCGTGTTTGCTCGCCTTTTCTCATGATAACCTCCATCGAGTAGTTGCCGTTTTAAAATTGTAACATATGCCTGTTGAGAAAGGAGCTTTTATCCCTTATTGTAAAAGAGACCGTTCGAGCTCTTTTTTAATAAAAAAATAAGAGAGGTGAATCATGAAACAATTTGGGAAAATCCTTTATATCATTCTTAGCATCTTGTCAATCGGCTGGGCCTTTCATATGCTGGCCAGCTATTTTATTGTCGATCCAGGGGCAGTGAAACATCTTCAGCATAAAGAACTTGACGAAAATTTCAGTGAGACCATATGGCTTGTATTCCTGCGCCTTCATATTATTAACGCTTGTATTAGTTTAATAACAGGTCCACTCGGTTTATCTGCAAAAATATTGCGAAAAAAACCGGCGCTGCACCGGTTGAATGGGAAAGTTTATGTTCTGAGCATAGTATTCAGCTCCGTTGTAACGATATATTTAGCGAAGGATGCAACCGGAGGGACATTTAGCACGATTGGCTTTCTCCTCCTGAACGGATTGTGGATCTTTACTACTTTATATGCTTGGTGGGCTATTCGTTTGAAGCAGATCGTTAAGCATCGGATCTGGATGATGCGAAGCTATGCTCTGACACTGGCTAATACATCGCTTCATTTCATTCAGCTTGCATTAATAAAGCTATTTGATGTGGATTATGTATCGTCTTATACAATTGCCGTGTGGGCATCTTGGATCATCAATATAGCGATTGTGGAACTAATAATGAAGCCGAAGCGAGTGCCATCCGTTTTATATAAAAATTAGTATTTTACATATCACTAAAAAGAAGCCAGTGGATCTCTTTTTAGTAGGGTGAAGGAGTTCAATATGAAGCATATACAAGCTGATGAATTGAATAACGATAATCGTGACGAATCTAGCTATAGTCGAAGAGATGTATTGAAAATGGTGACTCTGGCGGGAACAGGTATTGTAGTTGGAAGCAGCGGGATGGCTTCTTTCTTCGCTATTAACAACAGACTAAAAGCTATTTCTCGTCCCGAAGACTCTCCATCAGAAAAAGTGAATAATGACGCAATCCCTTTCTATGGAGAAAGGCAAGCGGGTATCGGAACTCCTCAGCAAATGTATATGTGTTTTGCCGCTTTTGATATCATTTCCGATAATGTCGATAAGCTAAAACAATTACTCAAAATATGGACTGATAAGAGTGCTGACATGACCGCGGGCAGGGCACTTAGAGAAACGAATGGTCAGCAGCAGGTGAATAGCTCCGAGGAGAGTACCACTGATTCGTCAGCGAAGCTTACTATTACGTTTGGATTTGGATCGACTCTATTCACTAGGAACGGGATCGACAGATTTGGATTGGGTTCACAATGTCCTGACGAGCTGAGAGATATCCCATCTATGCCCGGAGAAACAATAAATTCACAAATATCGGGCGGTGATATTTGTATTCAGGTTTGTTCGAGTGATCCAACTGTGGCTTTTCATGTGCTTCGCAATTTAGCTGC
The DNA here is from genome assembly GCF_058269095.1 of Paenibacillus sp. JNUCC 35. NCBI lineage: Bacteria > Bacillati > Bacillota > Bacilli > Caryophanales > Paenibacillaceae > Paenibacillus > Paenibacillus sp. JNUCC 35. Next base: position 3,165,044 of record NZ_CM177771.1, read on the forward strand.
TGCATCCATTGAGATGGCAGTTATTCGTTGGATTCAAACTGGATTTCTTGATGATTCCGATGGTCATACACCAAGAAACCTGTTTGGGTTTAAAGACGGCACAGCCAATATTGAGCTGGAAAGTGAACAAGGCAAAGAGAACTATGTTTGGGTTGACTCGTCGAAAGGTCCTGCATGGATGACCAACGGAACTTATTTGGTAGCGCGTAAAATTCGGATGGATATGGAAAAATGGGAGCAAACGTTCGATAAGAAACAGGAAGCTATATTCGGTCGATCGAAAAACAGCGGGGCCCCCTTTGGTATGCATGATGAGTTTGATGCCGTTTCGATGCGCGAAATCCCGTCTAACTCCCATGTCTGGCTTGCGCGTAGCGCCGGGACTAAAATTTTGCGAAGATCATACTCTTACTTTGAAGGCATTGATCCAGTGACTGGAAATCTGAACGCTGGTCTTTTCTTTATTAGCTTCCAGAAAAGTGTTCGCAAACAGTTAGTTCCGATGTTGTCCTCACTCGCGAAATCTGATGCGCTTAATCCCTTTATTTCAACTTTATCGAGTTCGGTTTTTGCCTGCCCGCCTGGTTCAAGTAAAGGAGGATTTATCGGCGAACAACTTTTTAAGGGGATCTGAGGATATTGATTCCAAGATAGTGGCGTTATAAACTAAAATGAAAATAAAACGGGAGTGTGAACCATGATGAAAAAGAAGTGGAGTGTAGGTATATTTCTCTTCAACGATGTTGAGGTGCTTGATTTTGCTGGTCCCTTCGAAGTATTTTCCGTTACTAATTATCCGGATCAACATGCGGATACTCCGGAATCCAATCCTTTTCTCGTAAAACTAGTTTCTGAGACGGGAGAATTGGTACAGGCTTGTAATGGATTAAAAGTGCAGCCAGATTACAGTTTCAACAATGCGCCACATTTTGATATTTTGGTGATTCCTGGCGGAGTTGGTGCCAGAGAGACGGAAATTTACAACGAGAAAGTCATTCAGTGGATTTCGCAGCGTATGGGTAATGTTGAACGGATGTTATCCGTTTGTACAGGTGCTCTTCTGTTGGCGAAGGCAGGTCTTCTAAACGGAAAGATGGCAACGACTCATTGGGCCAGCTATGATAGACTCGAGAATGAGTTTCCGGCTGTTACTGTAAAGAGAAATGTCAAGTTCGTTGATGAAGGGAACATTGTGACATCGGGTGGGATTTCCGCCGGAATCAATATGGCATTCCACGTTGTTAAACTACTACTAGGTTCAGAAATTGCTCGAACAACAGCCAAGACAATGGAGTACGACATTACGATTGAATAATATCAATACTCAGAGATGTTTGTGAAAAGGGTCATAATATGGATGTTCATTCCATGTTATGACCCTGTTTTATTTGGGGATACCGTCACATATTCACGGGGTCTTGCCCCTAAAAGTCGCACGTTCTCCCAGCTACCTCCATCTTAAACTACCTGATGATCTTTGAGTTCTTTTTTTACTTTTTCTTTCATATCCGTATTTTACTTATTGCCATCGAACAGTTCAAAGAAAAAATTAAAATCGTATTTGACTAATAGAGCAAAGTCATAAGGTGAATATGAAGTATTGTACTCTAATATTTCATAGGTGAGGAATCCCATGAACCTATGTAATGATTTTTTTGCCGCTTGCGATGATTCAAATTATTGGAATCAGAAAATATAGAAGATGAGACCTTTGCCCTCGGCTGCAGTTTGGCTGTAGAAACGCCGGATTTCGTTAAAATGCTGAAGCATGTAGGCAAAGAACTCGTCCGCATCCTCGTCTGAAACAATGCCAGCCTCAAGAGGATATACCTCTTCCTTGAGCATGACCGGGAAATCATACCGCAAGCGGAGCTGTGCTTCATCCAGCTCAGACATAGCCTGAAGCGCTTCTGCAACTTGCTCGGCGCGTAAGGAAAACGCCCCGAATGAGCCAAAATCGATGCCTTTGTCTGACGTCAGCGGAACAACATAGCCAAGAGGGGGCTCTCCATCGGAAATATCTCCACAAAGCAAGTAGTGAATCGCCTCCCAGGATCTATCAATGTCCAGTCCGGGATAATCGTCTATTTTCAAACTCTTCAATGCAATGTCGCCTGCTGCGATTTGCTGCACCAGGTTGTCATCCATAGCAAAGTAATATCCACGCATTCCCATGTTATCAGCCTTCTTTCCATTTTTAGTAGTGACTATACTGCCCTATCAAAATGTAACATCCGGGAAATGTGTATTTCAAGGAACATTATACCCATGTTTGCCGTCAGGACTTCTTGCAAGTCAATTTTGATTAATTAATCCTCCCACCACTTTTACCATAATGACGAATTTTAGCCCCAAAAAGTTCCAGCCGCTATGTTGCTTACCACACCAATGGACTGGCCGCTCCCATCGGGATTCATTTTGCCACGAACATTTTCAATACATCTATTTGGGGATATGGATCATCGGCTTTGGATAATATGGGGCTGCAAAGTATTGTTTACCGCCACACGTTAGATATGAGGTTTGCATTCTTTGGAATTTTTGCTATCTATATTTCATATAGCGCTTTCAGTTTTTCAAACAGAAGAGGAACCGTTTGTAAGGTTCTCTGGAGGAGCTTATGAGTAGTAGGCGATTGCCGGCAGAAGAAGCAAAAACAATTATTTTAAACCATGCCAAGTTGTTATTTATAGAAAAAGGTTATGATCTAGCTACAATGGACGGTGAAGCCGTGGTTAGTATTTGGTAAAAGGATGCTCCTTAATCCATTCTGATACAATCAAATATACATTGTCTTTCATTAAAGGGCTAAACGTGGGGTCATTCAAAATTTCAAACTGCTTTGGAATTGTATCAAGCAGCATAACCTCATTAGTTTCAAAACCGTTCGGCAACTCCCCAAGAACACTCACCTTTGAGATATAGATATTTTTTACAAATACAAGATGGGCCCGTTCATAAATTAAATATTGTCCGATCCTTTCGATCGAATCGAGCTCACCACCAGCCTCTTCATACATCTCCCTGATAACAGTTTGTATAACAGATTCGCCTTCCTCCCTATTTCCTCCAGGTAATTCCCAGCCGCGACATTGATGTCTAACAAGAACCAATCTACCTTTGTAGAAGGCAAAAATCAGCACACAATTAGCTTCTTCAACTAGACATTTTTTCGTTAGTATTATATTTTGATTTGCCAGGGCACCAGGAAACTCATAATTCACACTTACCACCAACTTACTTATTTTTAAAAAAGCCGCTGCTCAGCATTTATCTCCCGATCCGATCATTCCTATATGCCAACACTTTGGATTTCGTTCTCATCTCATCATATTCGTCCTCAGCGGTTGAATCCCAGATAATTCCCCCTCCTACTCCATACACAGCCTGCTGAGTATACGTATCTATAAGAACTGTGCGAATGGCCACGTTAAACGTGATGCCTTCACCCGGTACAGCGAGTCCAATAGAACCACAATAAATGTGGCGGGGCTCCTTTTCCATTGATGAAATGATCTTCATAGTAGAAATTTTGGGCGCTCCGGTTATAGAGCCACATGGGAACATAGCCTGAAATACATCAAACAGGGTGATCCCAGGTTTTGTATTTGCTTCAATGGTCGAGGTCATTTGATACAAAGTAGGATATTCCTCGATTTCAAATAGATTAGGAACTTTAACGGTGCCTGTTTTGGCAATCCGACCTAAATCATTCCGAAGGAGATCTACGATCATCACATTTTCTGTGCGGTTCTTCTCAGATTCGAACAAAGCTTGTTTGTTACCCGATTTAGGAAGGGTGCCTTTCATTGGCTTTGTGCGAATAGTATCTCCGTTCCAGTGAAAGAAAAGTTCTGGTGAAACAGATAAGATCCGATAGCGGCCTACATTTAAATATGCGGAATAATTTGTTTGACTATCTCGCAAATCTTCGTAGTAGGCAAAGTCATTGCCGCTAAACGTTGCCTTCAAACGCGTGGAATAGTTGGTCTGGTACGTCTCTCCTCTAGCAATCGCCGCATGAATATTTTCAATGATGTTTGTATATTCCACACGGCTTGTACCTGTTTTCCAGTCTGAAACGGAGTACCTCCCCTTCTGCCCTATGTCGTCCTCTTCTACTGGTTTCTCATACACACCGAACCATACTAAAGGAAACTCTGCATCGGATTCACAAACGCTGGAATGTCTCTCGAAAGCGGGGGCGGACTCATACGAGACATAACCTGCCACATAGTATTGTCCATTGATAGCTTCCTGTACCTTGTCGAAGATCCCCCGAATGTCCTCTAATTTGCGGGTTTGCCAAACCTGCAGGGGCTTCTCAAATTTTAATCTTTTCTGATTAAAATCTATGATGATGGTTGGTTCGCGTTTCACATCCTACCCTCCACTTCTATTCTTGTTCGCAGCAGTTCAATGTAGAAGTAAAATCTATAAACTAGCCCATTCGAACATTTTCCTCGAATTTAAATAAAAAAGTATTCGATCCTAAGATCAAATACTTTGCCCAGGCGTACGGCGATATGAATATGTGCTCCCTCGTGGTTCACCACGTTTACATAGCGCCGGTTCCTTAAAAAAGGCATGACTAATATTGTATACCTGGGTAAAGCGGAAATTGATTAGATAATTGTTTAACCATGCCTCGTACCTTTTCGTGGACAGCTTCATCTGACGGATTCTTTAACGTTAATGCAATAATTTTTGCGATTACTTGCATGGCTCCCTCATCCATACCTCTGGAGGTAACAGCAGCGGTTCCAATCCTAATGCCACTCGTTACCATTGGTTTAGCAGGATCGAAAGGAATGGCGTTTTTGTTCACCGTAACACCTATCTCGTCCAACAAATACTCTGCTTCTTTACCGCTAATATTGAGACTACGAAGATCAATTAGCATCAAGTGGTTGTCCGTTCCGTCAGAGACAAGGTCAATTCCTTCTCCCAAAAGAGTTTCGGACAAAGCTTTCGCATTCTTCACAACCTGTTGTGCATAAATTTTGAAGTCGGGTTGGAGTGCTTCGCCAAATGAAACGGCTTTTGCTGCAATCACATGCATTAGCGGACCTCCCTGTGTTCCGGGAAACACCGCTTTATCGATGGCGGCAGCCCATGGCTTACGGCACAAGATCATACCACCGCGTGGTCCACGTAGTGTTTTATGTGTTGTTGTGGTAACAAAATGCGCATGGGGGACCGGACTTGGATGCTGACCTGCTGCTACAAGCCCTGCAATGTGTGCCATATCAACAAAGAACAGTGCTCCCACATCGTTTGCAATAGACGCCAAAGACTCAAAATCGATAGTACGCGGATAGGCACTGGCACCAGCTACAATCATACGAGGTTTGTGCTTGAAAGCTAATTTACGAACCTCATCGTAATCAAGCCTTGCATCATTCTCTCTAACTCCATAGGAAACAAAGTTATATAGGATCCCAGATGCATTCACAGGACTTCCATGAGTCAAATGACCGCCATGCGCAAGACTCATTCCGAGAACGGTATCCCCTGCTTTCAACGCAGCCAAATATACAGCCATGTTGGCTTGTGCGCCTGAATGGGGTTGAACATTCACGTGCTCGGCACCAAACAATTCCTTGGCACGGTCACGGGCAATATCCTCTACGATATCGACGTATTCACAGCCGCCATAGTATCGTTTTCCTGGATAGCCTTCTGCATACTTATTCGTCAACACAGTACCCATCGCTTGCAGCACAGCTTCACTTACAAAGTTCTCCGATGCAATCAATTCAATCTTGTCACGCTGACGGCCTAATTCTAAATTCATAGCCTCAACGATTTTAGGATCTTGTTTACGTAACTGCTCCACTGTCCAATCCTCCATTATAGCGATATAGGCCTGCTTTTGGTACTTGTTGTTGAGCCGCTTCTTTTCCCGAAACGGTTACTAGCTTCTCAGCGAAGAACTCGACCATGTCGGTTCTCTCGAACTCACTGTGTACGAGGGCGTCGATGCCGATCTCTTGTTGCAGCTTTATCCTTGTATCCATCCTAACGAAGCAGCTTGCTCAATAATTTCTGCCATCGCTCTTGTGTATCCGGGGATGTATATTCCAGATGATGAAGAAGACTATGGTATGTATCGGCATTCAAGTTCGCAATGACCTCAATCATCCTTTGCTCATCGTCTACATGAGACAAAAAATGTATCAACTCATGCCGCATTGATGGCCCCCTCCCCATAAACGCCGTAATTGTGGACGTCTGAACGTGTTACATCTGCTAACAACAATAAAAGGCGCCCTCCCTCAAAATAAACATAGGGAAAGACGCCTTCATAATCGCAAATTATGATGGTACATCTAACACCTCCCTATCTTCCGTAGGTACAGTAGTGCTGTCAGAACAGGCAGGTCTCCTGGCTCCGGAATCATTACTCGGCAGCGGCCTTCCCGATCGATGTCGATCAGTGGCTGTATAAGCTGCTTGCTCCTCCGTTACAGTGGCGGGACCGCGTCGGTATCGCACCGAACTTCCCTTTTAATTCTGACCGGCAAGCGTGCTTGCCGGTTAGACACCTGTTCTCGATTATGAAATTTGTACGAAATTAATTACACCTACATCTTACTCGACAATGAATGGTAAAAACAAGAGCCGTCATTTAAGGTACGGCTCACCATAATCAAAGTTGTCGTCAACTGGAACCGTGATTAACGAGAAGATGAAGGGGATGCCTGTCCCGGTTCATTCGAACCTTCGATGGCTTCCCCCTTTATTGGTCCATGCGTGGAACGGGTGCAATATGGATCAGCCATAGACAAAAGCTATGGCTTTAAATAGTTTTTATGTGTTTTTCAATGGCAACGTCTGCACTTTATACTGAAGCCAACAATATCACAAGGGGTTGCTTACATGAAAACATCGATAATCGGATATCCAAGAGTCGGAGCGCTGAGGGAGCTTAAATTTACATCTGAAAAATATTTTAAAGGGACCGGTTCGATCGAGCAGCTGCATCAAACCGGTGCGGAGCTAAGAGCAGCTCATTGGAAGCTTCAGCAAGAGAACGGCGTTGATTATATTCCTTCTAACGATTTCTCCTTTTACGACGGACTGCTTGATACCGCCTGCTTGCTCAATATCGTCCCGGAAAGATACCAGGTTCTCGGTCTTAGTCCATTAGAAACCTATTTTGCAATGGCGCGAGGCTATCAAGGCGAACACGGCGACGTTAAAGCATTAGCAATGAAAAAATGGTTCAATACGAACTATCACTATATGGTGCCTGAAATCGAAGATTCCGCGAACATCCGGTTGGCAGGAACGAAACTGTTCGATGAATTTTCGGAGGCTAAGCAGCTGGGCATCACAACCAAACCCGTGCTGACCGGCGCCTTTACACTGCTCAAGCTTGCGAAATATACCGGCTCCAAAAAAGCGGACAGCATCGTTTCCCAAGTTGTTGAGGCTTATAAAGCTGTACTGGACAAACTGAACACGCTTGGCGCAGCATGGATTCAACTGGATGAGCCCGCATTGGTTACAGATTTGTCGCAGGAAGACATTGTGCTGTTCTCGAAGCTCTATGATCAGATATTATCTGTTAAAGGGAACGTGAAGGTTCTCGTTCAAACTTATTTCGGAGACGTTCGCGACTGCTATTCAACGCTCCAATCCCTTCCATTCGACGGAATCGGACTTGATTTTGTTGAGGGAAAAAGGTCTTTGGAGCTCGTGCGTGAATTTGGATTTTCAGACGAAAAAATCCTATTCGCCGGCGTAATTAACGGAAAAAACATATGGAAAAATCAGTATAAGCAAACGCTGGCACTTATTCGCGAGATTAACCAGCATGCTGCACAGATTGTACTAAGCCCTTCCTGCTCTCTGCTTCATGTTCCTTACACACTGAAGCACGAAACGAAGCTGTCGGCGGCAAGTAAATCTTATTTTGCATTCGCTGAGGAGAAGCTGCAAGAGCTTTCGGAGCTCAAATTGATCGTAAAGAATACCGATCCCAATGCCGCGTCGTTATATGCTGAGAACGAGAAATTGTTCAGTGGGCCACGGTTTACGACTGACGAGGCCGTGACAGCGAGAACGACCGCATTGACGGAAGCCGATTTTACAAGACTGCCTGCCTTTGCTGAGCGTGAAGAAATTCAAAAAGCTAAATTCAATCTGCCCCCTCTGCCTACGACGACTATTGGTTCATTCCCGCAAACGGCCGATGTTCGTGCGAACCGCGCATCCTTCAAGAAAGGTGCCATCACAGAGGAGCAATACAAGGAATTCAATTTCAGTAAAATCAAAGAATGCATCGATCTTCAGGAAGAGATCGGCCTTGATGTACTCGTGCATGGTGAATATGAACGCAATGACATGGTCGAATATTTCGGCGAATGCTTGGACGGCTTTATATTCACAGCAAACGCTTGGGTGCAATCCTATGGCACAAGATGCGTAAAACCACCGATCATCTGGGGAGATATTCGCCGTTCGAAGCCGATGACCGTAGAATATTCTACATATGCCAAGAGTCAAACCGACAAACCGGTCAAAGGAATGCTGACTGGACCGGTCACGATCCTGAACTGGTCTTACCCTCGAGAGGATATCAGTCTGAAGGACAGCGCTCTGCAACTCGCGCTTGCGATTAGAGACGAGGTATTGGATTTAGAGGCCAATCACATCGATATCATTCAAATCGACGAGGCCGCATTAAGAGAGAAGCTACCACTTCGACAATCGGATTGGCAGAGCGAATACTTGAACTGGGCTATTCCCGCTTTCAGATTGACACACAGCGGCGTCAAAGCGGAAACGCAAATTCACACGCACATGTGCTACAGCCAATTTAGCGATATCATTCGCGATATCGATGCTATGGACGCCGATGTCATTACGTTCGAAGCTTCAAGATCTGACCTTTCGATCATCGATTCGATCAAGGCTTGCGGGTTCAAGACTGAGGTCGGCCCTGGCGTGTACGATATTCACTCCCCTCGTATTCCGAGCGTCGATGAGCTTAAGCAAGGGTTAAATCGCATGCTGGAAAAAATCGATTCTGCAAAGCTGTGGGTCAATCCTGATTGCGGACTCAAAACACGCGGAGAAGCCGAGACATGGGCTAGCCTGAGACATTTGATCCAAGCAGCCAAAGAAGTAAGAGAAACACTATAGAAAATCAATAAGAGGATGAGCTCATACGAGCTCATCCTCTTGGCTTACTATGTGATGTCCGAAATCCATAATGACACTTTTGAGTTTTTGCACATAAGCGACAGCCAGCTGGCTTAGGCTCGCTTTTTGATTCGTAATGTATCCGATTAGCATGTTCTCGTCCATCCGTAGACGGACGGATTTGATCTGTTCTCCGTTAAGATCCTTGTTGAGCACGCCCGAGCTGATCGTATAGCCGTTTAACCCGATGAGGGTATTAAATAGAGTCGCACGGTCACTGACCAATATTTTCTTCTTATATGTTCTCGTGCTGAGAATTTCCTCTGAGAAATAGAAGGAATTGTATTCCCCCTGCTCGAAAGCCAGACAAGGATATTCCTCCAAATCTGCAATATCCAGCTCCTGCTTCGTAGAAAGCGGATGCTCAGAGCTGATGAACACATGGGCGTCTGCCATAAAGAGCGGATGAAACCGAAGATTATTTTCTCTGAGAATTTTCTGCATAACCTTCCGGTTAAATTCGTTAAGATACAGAATCCCAATCTCGCTTCTCATATTACGTACGTCTTCTATTATTTCGTGGGTTCGGGTTTCGCGCAGTGTACATTCATACTCGTCTACGTTCAATTCTCTCAATAAGCTGACAAAGGCTTGCACCGAGAACGCGTAATGCTGCGTCGAGATTGAAAAGAGCTTTTTTGAAGGCTTTTGATTCGTGTATCTCTGTTCGAGAAGCTCTGCCTGTTCAACGACTTGCCGGGCATAGGATAAAAATTCAGCTCCGTCACTTGACAGCACAATCCCCTTAGATGAACGCACAAATATTTCTATTCCAAATTCCTGTTCGATCTCCTTCACAGCGTTGGACAAGCTGGGTTGCGAAATAAAAAGTTTCTTGGCCGCTTCACTTATGGAGCCGCAACTTACGATGGTCAACATATATTTTAGTTGCTGCAGTGTCATCGGTAGCTGTCCCTCCTATTCCTATTTCTGTTTAAGACTCAACAGCGTCTATATGGTCTCTTTTCAAAAAAACGGGCCTCATTCGTTCCTTCCCTCGCTCTAACCGCTCTAACCCCCGTAGCATAATCCCAATTCTGACCGCTTCATTCATTTCATAGCCGCTGCATCAAAGCTAAAGTATGAATACCGTAAAATAGTGGCATTTTCCGAATATAAAGCGATCCCTGCTAGTAGAGGTAAGTTTTAATATCATTCTAACCACCTCAATGTTTCCATATCTCATTTGTAGATATTCGCCCAAGTATGACTCATTTCCTTTTGCTGCCCAGGCGGACATCGTTAGGCGGCTGCTTCGAAAGGCAGCATTACCACATTCTTGTCTTCGTAGTTGTTTGACGCTTACCTTAAAGCTTCCGAGTAACTTCTTTGCCCTACTAAAAGAACTAAGTCGCCGCTTCGCCGTAGTTATCAACAGTAATCTGCTCCATCACCGTCGATAGAAACTTATCCTGGTATAGCAATTGTGGCTGCAAAATAATATTATTTTGAGTCAGCCCATGCATGGCTATAATCTGGCAAATGCAATGAACCATGCACGCTTCTAGAAGTGTCCCCAGGCATAGTTTGCCGATCCATAGCGGATAAAGCAGCTAAAGCCCCGTTGCGTGCTTCCAACTCTTCCTCCGTACGTGGCAGCAAGAATACGGCTCCGTCGGTAGCCAGTGCTTGATTGGCTTCTACAAATGGGCGCATAATCTGCTCATAAGATGTAAAGGCCTCTTCATAACTTTCATGGGTGGCCAGTTCGCCTGCCAGAATATAGGCACCTACCATCGCTACACTGGTCCCCTGTCCGGTCAGAAAGGAAGGTGCATATCCAGCATCCCCTACCAGTACAACCCTGCCTTTGGACCATACCGGCATATGAATCTGACTGACAGTATCTGATCTTTTTTTGCCACTTGTTGGTTTCCGGGCAAGTTACAAATAAAAAGTCGAAAAACCAAATGATACCCCCTCCATAACTGGTGATTTAACCTAATTCCAACAGTTCCCTGGCAATCGGTACAGATTCTTAACATACTATTTTGTAAGAATCTGTACCGATAAAACAAAAAAACCGCTATTTAAGCGGTTCTGACTTGGATCATATTCTTGTCATCTGGAGAATTTTTCAATTAACGGAATAGCGTTTCAGAAAATCATGGACAACCTGCGAGGTTTTAATTTTCATGTAACCCGCAATTCTCGATATGTCAACATGATCCTACCCTTCATTTATCTCCTCGGAAACTGTCATTTCGTTAACAAGGGAGCTGCGTAAACGGCCAACGTCCCGGACTGGCGGCTGCCCAAACATCCGCGCATATTCCCGGCTAAAATGAGATGGGCTTTCGTATCCAACCTGAAACGCAGCTTCCGCCGCATTAATCGATCCGGAGAAGAGCAGGCGGAGCGCCTCTTGTAATCGGATATGCTTTTGAAACTGGATCTGGTTGGGCTTACAATACTGACTTACAACCATAAACTGATAAACACTATCCCCTGTTTTTCTTAAAAATTCAGGGGATTTTCTCTTTTTTGAACCAATTCTCAAAATACATCACCAACGAAAAACGTGCAAGGAATTGCTTTCTGAAGCTATTGAAGAGATCGAGGCATTTAAAATTAACCGCTTCATAACCTCGCCCCCGGTGACACCCTCCAATCTCATTTGTATCGCTTGCATCTTCACTTTCAACGGATAGCTCACTCTTGTTCCCCATACAAAAACACCTCCAAAATTGTCCTCCACATCTTACGACATGGAAGCTTTTTCTTGAAGGTGCTTTTATTTGTCTCACGCTAAGGGGTCAGTCCCCGGCGAGAGTCGCCCTGCACAACTTGCATGTTCCTTGCATCGGTCAACGGTAACGGCATGTGCATGGCAAGCTGCTCTAACCATCCGATGACAGCGGCTGCGCTCCGTACCGCTCCAGCACCCGGTAAATCGCATCCGTGCCGAACCCGACCGCTTCTACAGGAATGCGTTCATCCGCCGCATGAATCAGTTTGGTAAACTGCATGTCCTTGGGCAGCGGCATGGGCAGGAAACCGTAGGTTTGGATACCGAGTCTCGCAAACAATCTTCCGTCCGTTCCTCCGGGCAGCAGCATCGGTACCGGAATGGCCTCCTTATCCGCTTCTTTCAGCACGTCGGACAGCAAACCGAACATCCCCATGTCGGGAGCCGCGGCGCATGGGTCATGGCGCAGCACTTCCAGCCCGATCGAATCATGAATCGCGAATCGGCGCAGCTCGTTCATAAATTGCTGCGGAGTGACGCCCGGCAGCGTTCGGCCGTCCAGCTCGACCGTAATTTCGCTTGGATGAACGTTGATTTTCTCGCCCCCGCGAACGACGGTCGCGCTGACCGTATTACGCAGAAGCGGGGCGAACGTCCCGCCCTTTTCCCCCAGCAGCTTCAGGATGAGGCCGCCCAACCGGGGACGCAGCAGCCCTCTCAGCAGCAGCGCCGGCAGCAGCGGCAGCGTGGCGGCCATGCCTTCAATCATCAACCTGGCCGCCGGTACCACACGTATCGGCAGCTTATTCCTGCTAAGCGATTGAAGCATGTTCCCCAATTGCGCCATACAGTCGGCTCCCGGCTTGCCCATGGAGCCGTGGCCTCCGTCTCCTCGAATCGTCGCTTTGAGCCAACATAACTGCTTCTCCGCCACCATAATCGGATAAAAGGTTTTCCCCAGCGCATGAAACGCGAAGCCGCCGAATTCGCCGAGCGCATACTTTACGCCCGCAAAATAATCGGCATGCCGCTCTACCAGGAAGGAAGCCCCGTATTCGCCCCCTGCTTCCTCGTCGCTGACAATCGCCAGAATGAGATCGCCGCGCAGCGGCAGCTTGCGGACATGCGCGCGGAGGAAAGCCGATACGAGCATCGCCACGCCGCCTTTCATATCAAGAGCGCCCCGCCCCCAGACGAAGCCGCCCTCAATGTCGCCCCCGAACGGGTCGCGGCTCCAGGCTTGCTTGTCGACGCCAACGACATCGACATGCCCGTACAGCAGCAACGGCGGTGCCTCCCCGCTGCCCTTTATCCTGGCCAGCAGATTGGGCCGGGCCGGATCAAGCGCACAGGTCCGCGTTTCAATGCCCGCATCCTCAAGCAGTTGCCGGATATACATGATGCATACGGCTTCCTCGCCTGGCGGATTTGTTGTGTTGAAACGGATCAATGCCTGCAAAATCTCCACGGGAGACGGCAGCTCCGCCGGGCGCCGGGCTCCATCCTGTTCCAACTCGTCATCGACCAGCCGGATAGCCATGCCCCCACTCCTTCCTATAATAAACTGCCCGCGTATGGCCGGTCGGCAGGAGAAACGCCTGGCAAGCTGCGCAGGCCGAACTCACCTTGCAGTCTTGCAAGCCGCCGCTCCTGCTCTTCGGCGGACGTGCCTTTGGTGCGAAACACCGATTCCAGCATCGCCAGCGCTTGCCGAACATGCGCCTCCGCCACTTGCTCTCCCGTCTCCCGCAGTCGCTCGACCAACTGCTGCACGCCGCGGTAAGGCGAAGCGACGCCTTGTTCATATTCGGCCGCGTTCCAGTTGCGGTTTCGGACGCAAGTGGCGATAGCCAGACAACGATTAAGCAGTTCAATCGAATAAGCGTCCTTTTGCCGGCTTGCGGCAACCAGATGCGCCTCATCCTCCTTATCGTCAAAAGCGAATACACGCAGTTCGTCCGATGGAGCCAGCCGTTTCAATACATTGCCCGGACCCAGTTCCACGGCAGCAACAACGCCAATGCTCTTCTGAAATGCAAGGACCGCCGGCCATTTGACGGGGTCCGTCAATCCCCTTGCCAGCATACCCGCGATCTCCGCCGTATTCCCGTAAGGCAGACCCGTCAAGGAGGAAACTACGGGAAAACCCATTTCTCCAAACGAGACGCGGCTCAGCACTTCGGCAAATTGCGCTGCCGCCGGCGCCATCAACGGGCTATGGAACGGCGCGCTTACCTGCAGCGGAATGACTGCGGCCCCATGGGCGGACAGTCTTTCGGACGCTTCATGGACGGCCTCTTTGTGGCCTGAAATCACCGTTTGGCGATCTGAATTCATATTCGATACCACGACAATACGGCTTCCGTCCGCGCAGCCTGCGCTGGTTTCCAAGCATACTTTGGCGACAACATCGGGACTCGGCCCGTTCACGGCGGCCATCGCGCCGATCTCCGCAGCGGCGGCCCCTTGCATCAACTCGCCGCGGCGGCGTACGAGCCTGAGCGCATCCGGGAACGTTATGGCCCCCGCGCAGGTTAAAGCGGTAATCTCGCCCAGACTGTGGCCGGCAGCCATAGCCGGCGCGTATCCCCATTCCCGGCTGTAGACGCGGTACATCGCCACGCCAAGCGCAAGAATGGCGGGCTGGGCATTGTCTGTCCGCGTCAGCTCCGTCATCGGTCCCTCATACATCAGGCTGTCAAGGCGCATGCCCAGCGCTTCGTTCGCTTCCTCCATCGTCGCTTTGACAACCGCGTGCCGCTCGCTCAGCGTTTTTCCCATTCCGACGCGCTGCGAGCCCTGACCGGGAAACCATATCGCATGTTTGTTCAGCATCTTCCATCACGCTCCTCAGGGTCAGATCGGGGCAGGCACCTCGGTCAGCATTTTGTTTATCGCCGCTACAACATCGCATTCCCGCTCATGCAGGAAAAAATGTCCGCCTTCAAACAGCATCAGCTCGCTGCCTCCCGTCGCATAACGCTCCCATTCACCGAGCGGGCCTTTGACGCAGCCGTCATCCTTGCCGCTCAAGATGGTGAGCCGGAGCGGCAGCGGCGGCCGCATCCGATGCTCGTATTCGCCGACAAGCTTGAAGTCGGCTCTTAGGATCGGCATAAACATATCCAGCAGCTCCCGATGCCGGAACAGCTCGCCCGGCATGCCGCCGAGCCGTTTCAGTTCCTCAAGAAACTCGTCATCCGGAAGCATATGGGTCCGGCGAGCCTCCTTCTGCTCGCAATGCGGCGCCCCTCTGCCGGAGAGGAAGACTGCTGCAGGCAGCGGGTATCCTTCTTCCTGCAGCGTATGCAGCACCTCATACCCAAGCAGGCTGCCCATGCTGTGGCCGAATAAAGCATATGAATCGGAGCCAAGCGCCGTCTCCAGCACCAGCGGCAGCAAATCCCGCACGGCCTCCGCCACGTCCGCATAGAACGGCTCTTCCGTGCGGCTTCCTCTGCCCGCCAGTTCGGCCGGCACCAGACGCACGCCAGGATGCAGCCGGTTCGTCCAGCGCTTGTACACTTGTGCGGAGCCTCCTGCATAGGGCAAACAAATTAAAGATATCGTCATAACGCCCGCCTCCCGGGTAACATGTTGACGCAAGCGGCCTTTACGCGCCGGCGACAAGCGTGGTCCAGAACGCTTTTTCCTTCGCGAACAAATCTTCCGCGAGCGCCAGCTCTCTGCCGCGTTCGAAGTCCCCCGTCACAAAGCGGTCCTTCACCAGATCCCATCCGTCCCTCACTGCGCCAAGCTGACCGGATAGCGACTCATGCAGCGCTTCGCCGATCAGCCTCTTTTCCCGCATGGAGCGGAGCAGCGACATGTTGGCGATATGCCGGTTGCAAATGATGTTGACGCCGACAAGGCCATAGGTCAAATGAGCTTGCTTCTTCTCCGGGTCGGAATCTACATTCCACATGCCATCCATGGAGAACCCGCCAAGCTCCCTCGCAAGCCGCTCCGCATTTTCCACCACTTCAGCCAGCTTCAACTCGTAGGGCTGGATCTTTTCCTGCAGGTTGTATACGTAGAAGGCAGGCCCCAAATAGCTCGGGTTCACGTTGTATTCCGAGTTGCCGTAAGCCTTGAGAAGCCTTTCCTCCGGCACCTCGTGCTCCTCGTAGCCCGCAAGCGTATCGTCAATGACGTAGAAGACGCCGCGTTCCTTGTCGTATCCGTTAAACAGCGAATAATGATACCAATGGAACCTTTTCCAGGCCATGCTGCCCGGCAGCCAGTCATACAGATCGACGTTTACGCTCAAGTTGCGTCCGCCCTCCAGCATCGCCCTGATTTCATCCGGCACCGTCTCTTTGCTGCGGAAATGACCGGGCTCGATATAGCGGATCACCTGCGACAGCGGGAATCTGGCCGGATCGTCCATATAATACAGCGTGTCAATAGTCGGATAGCGGAAGTCTTTGTCTGTTGCGGCCTCCCAAGGAAAGTACCGGTAAATGTTCAAATACGCCGCATCCCTGTAGCTGGGATCCTCGGACACCGCAATGGAAAAGGCCTGGTTCAGCATGCAGTTCATCCAAAACTCGTTAAAAGGTTTCCTTTTCATCGACAGCTTCATCGTTCGCCGCCCCCTTAGGCTCAGAATGTGGTTCAAGCAAGCTTGCTTGCCGCAAGCACGGCACTGATTTTTTTCTTTGCTCCGTCTTCGACCAGCGCGTGTATGATCGCCATATAATCATCCGCCAGCGCCCAGGCGTTCTCTTCGCGGAAAAGACTTGTCGCATATTCCAGCGTAAAGCCGATCCTGCCGTCCCGTTCCGCCGCTTCAAGCGTCAAATCGAATTTGCTGACGCCCGGATCGAATTCCTTGGGATCGAATTCAATGCCGCCCGAACGGTAAGCGACGCGATCGATATTTTGCAAAATAAACATCGTATCGAACAGCGGATTGCGGCTGCGATCCTGTTCGATTCCCAGCTTTTGCACCAAATCCTCAAACGGGTAATTCTGGTGTTCCAGCGCCCGCAGCACATCCTCATGCAGCTCGGTCAAATAGTCGCCAACGGTCCGGTACGATTCCGGGAAGCTGCGAATCGCAACCGTATTGACGAACATCCCGATCAGCCCTTCCAACTGCGCATGATTGCGGCCTGCTACCGGCGTGCCGATAATGATATCCTCCTCACCGCTCCATTTGCTCAGCAGCATCGAATAAGCCCCGAGCAGCACCGTGTACAACGTCGTGCCGCGCTCGCGCGCAAACGCCTTGATCTTGAGCGTCAGCTCCTCATCCAGTCTGAAGTTGATCAGACTGCCCTCGAAGTTTTGCAGTTCCGGCCTTGGCAAGGCAGTTTTGAGCTCCAGTGTCGGCAGCTCCCCTTCGAAAGCCTCCAGCCAGTAGCGCTCATGCCCCATATAGGCCTCACTGCCGATTTGTTCTTCTTGCCATACCGTGTAATCCCGGTACTGGATATCGAGCGTCGGGAGCTCGCCGCCGCCGTACAAAGTGGTCAGTTCCTGCAGCAGGACGCTGACGGAGACGCCGTCGGTAATAATATGATGTAAGTCCAGCAGCAGTAGATGGCGCTCTTCGCCAAGCGGAATCAATCCGGCCCGGAACAGAGGGAGACTGCCGAGATCAAACGGACGGATAAAGCGTGCCATCAGCGCGCTGATACCGCCAAACAATCCTTCGTCTCCGCCTTCCGCGAGCAGCTTGCCCGCCGCCATTCTCAGCCTGGCACCCTGCTCCAGCGTAAATACCGGCTCCGCATGCACGCGCTGGCGGAACTCGTCCTCCTCGTGATGGAACGTCGTTCTGAGCGATTCATGACGGCGCATCATCGCAAGGAAAGCTTCCTCCAGCCTTTCCACATCGAGCTTGCCTTGCATATGCACGGCGAACGGCACATGGTACATCGTTGCCTCGTCGGAGATCAGCCCCATCATAAATTGGCGGCGCTGCGCCCTCGACATCGGGTAATGCTCGCGCTCCGGCTGCTTCGGAATGCGCGCGGCCGCCGCGGTTCCGCTAGCATCCAGATGGGCCGCTAAACCTTCAAGCGTAGGATTCGTAAAAATATCGCGCAGCGGTATTTGGATGCCAAAGCGTTCTGCAATGCGGCTGACCATGCCCGCCGCCTTCAGGGAATGGCCGCCCAGATCGAAAAAGCTGTCCTTGGCGCTGATCGCATCCGTACCGAGCAGCTCCTTCCAAATCTCGGCCAGCTTGCGCTCGGTATCCGTCGACAGCGGAACAAGCTCGCGTTTGCCCGCGTCGGCCGGTCCCGGCTTCGGCAGCGCCCTTCTGTCGATTTTGCCCGTTGGCGTAAGCGGAATCGCATCCAGAACGACCATGAAGGCCGGAACCATATAAGAAGGCAGCTTGTCCCCGAGATATTCGCGCAACTGCCCGGTCAACCGGCCGGATGGCGCGGCGCCGTCCGGCTCCGCATCCGCTGCCGCCACGTTTTGCATGACGACATACGCACAAAGCGCATATTCCCCATCCTTTTCCTGAAACGCGGTGACGACCGTTTCTTTCACCTGCTCATGGCGAAGCAGCAACTGCTCAATTTCACCGATTTCAATCCGATGGCCCCTGATTTTCACCTGAAAATCGCGGCGTCCCGCATAGGCAAACTCCCCATTTTCAAGCCTGCGCCCAAGGTCGCCCGTGCGATACATGCGTTCGCCCGGCACATACGGATTCGGCACAAAAGCGACATCCCATTCGGGATGGCTGAGATACCCACGCCCGACGCCCCGTCCGCCGATGCAAATTTCGCCCGTCACGCCTGTCGGCTGCAGCTTCAGTCCTTCGTCAAGCACCATCATGACGGAACCTTCGATCGGCGTGCCGATCGAAATGTCCTCTCCTTCGGTCACTTCCCGGATTGAGGTCCACACCGTCGTCTCCGTCGGACCGTACAAATTAAACAATCTGGCTCCGGTAGCGGCACGCAGCCTGCCGAGCACATCGGCCGTCAGCGGCTCCGCCCCGATCATCAATATGCGCAGCTTTTGCAAGCCGTCCGTTTCGCCTCGCTGATTCATCCACCATTTGAAGCGCGACGGCGTAATTTGCAGCACATCGACGCCGTGCGCGTCGATCAGGCCTTGCAGCAAGGCGGCGTCGCCCCGTTCCTCTTCGCTCGCGAGTACAATCCGCATACCCAGCGTGAGCGGAAGCAGATTTTCAACGACAAAAATATCAAAGGAGACCGATGCCATCGCCAGGATGCCCTGGCCCTTCTCAAACGGAATCCGGTTTCGGAAGCCGCTGATGAAATGCGCCAGCCCGCGATGCTCGATCATCACTCCTTTGGGACGCCCGGTCGAGCCCGACGTATACAGCACATACGCCAAATGGTCCGGCGTATGGACTAACTCCGGATTGCCTCTGTCAGCCGCATACATCTCCGGATCGTCCAGATACCACTCGGCAACGGCTCTCGTTACGACTCCTGCATATGCTTTTTCCGTCAGCAAAAGCGCTTCGCCGCAATCCTCAAGCATCCAGTCGATCCTCTCTTTCGGATAAGCGGGATCAATGGCGACATATGCGCCTCCGGCTTTCAGAACACCCAAAATGGCGACAAGCAGCAGCGGGCTGCGGGACGCCATCAGCGCGACAATGCGCTCGGGGCCCACACCCTTCGCCCGCAAGGAATGGGCAAGCCGATTCGCGCGTTCGTTCAGCTCTGCGTACGTCACCGTCTCCGCGCCGAATTGAATCGCCGCCGCATCCGGCGTGCGCGCTGCCTGGCGCTCCACTTCCTGCACAAACCCCGTCCATTCCGCCGTTGCTTGCGCGGAAGCCGCCGCCGCGTCTCCTTGCCGGTCCGTCATGCCTTTCTCAGCTCGAATTTCCATCCTACCGTTGCTCCCCTCTCTACTCACAGCCTGTAACGGCATGCTTCCTCCGGCCAACAGAGCCAGCAATTGCTCCCGCTCGCTTTCACTCATCAGCTCAAGCTCGCCGACCGTGCGACCCTGCGATCTGCACATCTCCCGCACGAGTACGGTATAGCTTTCCGCCATGCGGCGCGCGGTTTCCTCATGAAACAAATCCGTTGCGTATTCCAGTTGAAGCTCGATTTCCGCTTCCCGTTCCACCGCTTCCAGAGTCAGGTCGAACTTGCTTGTCCCCGTCTCGAACGGCATTTCGCCAAAGACGAGGCCGCCTGCTTCCATCACCGCCCGGTCCATATTTTGCAAGACAAACATGGCGTCAAACAAAGGATTGCGGCTTCTGTCCGCGTCGGCCTTCAGCCCTTTAACCAGGTCCTCGAAAGGGTACGACTGGCGCGAAAGCGCCTCTACGACATGGTTATGCAGCTCCGCCATATAGGCCCGTACCGTCTTGTCTCTTTCCGGCCTTGTCCGCAGCGCCAGCGTGTTGACGAACATGCCGATCATGCCATGCGTATCGGCATGCTCCCTGCCGGCGGCGGGGGTGCCCACAATCACTTCGGCCTGCCCGCTGTATTTGGCCAGCATCGCGGCAAAAGCGCCCAGCAGCACCGTATACAGCGTCGTCTTCGCTTCCCGCGCCAGCTTTCGCGCCTCCGCCGTTGTCCGCGCGTCCAGCCGGAACGAATGGCGGCGGCCCTTATAGCTCGGCAGAGACGGCCGCGGCCGATCCGTCGGCAGCTCCAGCACAGAAAGCTTGCCTTCGAAGATTTCCATCCAGTACCGCTCATGCTCCGCATAAGCGGCATTTGCAGAACTGGCTTCCTGCCACACCGCATAATCGCTGTATTGCACGCGCAGCTCCGGCAGCGCTTGTCCGGCATACAGCTGCGACAGCTCATTCACAAGCAAACCGGAGGATACGCCGTCCGTAATAATGTGATGAACATCCAGCAGTAGCAGATGATCTTCCTCATTCAGCCGCAGCAGCCCCGCCCGCAGCAGCGGCAGCTTGTCCAGATGAAGCGGGCGCTGGAAGACTTCCATCAGCCTCGTCACCTCGGCGCCGTCCGGCGGTGCTCCCCGCAGCGCTTCGTCCCCGGTCAACGCTGCGTATTCCAGCGCCTCCAGCTTGAACGCATACGGCGGATGAACCATTTGCCTGAACTCGTCCTTTGTCATATGGAAGGTCGTCCGCAAGCTTTCGTGGCGGCCGATCAGCGCCGTAAACGCGTCTTCCAGCCGCGCCGCATCCAGCCTGCCCTGCAAGCGGAGCGCGAACGGCACATGATACATGGTGGCGTCTCCGGCCAGCATCTGCATCATATATTGGCGGCGCTGGGCGCGCGACATCGGATACCACTCGCGGCGCTCCGCCTTCGGGATCGGCTCGGCCGCCGCAGCGGCGCCGTCCCGTTCCTTCAGCCAGGCGGCCATTTCCGCAATGGAGGTAAGCTCGAATATCAGGCTGAGCGGAACCAGGGCGCCCGTCGCCTGCTGCAGCTTGCCCGCCAGCACGGCAGCCTTCAAGGAGTGGCCGCCAAGCTCGAAAAAGTCGTCATGAATGCCGATTGGCCCGGCCGTATCGCCCAGCACTTCCTCCCAGATGGCGGCGACGCGCTCTTCCATCCCGTCTCGCGGCAGCTCCGGCTTTCCCCGCTCCCGAAGCCCGAATTCCGGCTCCGGCAAGGCGCGCCGGTCCACTTTCCCGTTCGGCGTCAGCGGTATCGCGTCAATCGCCGCGATATAGGCCGGAATCATCGCCTCCGGCAGCTTGTCTTTCAGCTTTCTTCGCCATTCCCGCGAAGGGAGCTTGTCCGAAGCGACCACATACGCGCACAGCTCTTTGTCGCCGCTTGCCTGCTCGCGGACGATCACAACCGCATCCTCCACCTCGGGAAGGGAAATCAATTGCGAGCGAACCTCGTTCATTTCAATCCGCACGCCTCTGATTTTTACCTGTTGGTCGGCCCGGTCCACATACATCGCGTTGCCGTCCGGCAACCACTTTGCGATATCGCCGGTGCGATACATGAAGCGGCCTTCGCGGTACGGATGCGGCAAAAAGCGCTCGGCTGTCATATCCGGCTTGTTCACATAACCGTCGGCAAGGCCGCTGCCGGCAATATACAGCTCCCCGGCTGCACTGATAGGGGCAAGCTGGCCGCCATAGCCGAATATATAAATTTCGACATTGTGCATCGGCCCGCCAATCGGCACATAGCCGCCGCGATAAGCGCCCGGCTTGTATGCGTACATATTGGAGCAAACCGTCGCCTCCGTCGGGCCGTAGCCGTTAATAATCCGAATCTCGGGATTAAGCTTCGTATACAGCTCCAGCGTTTCGTCTTTAATCGGCTCTACCCCGACAAGCATTTTGTCCAGCGTAATCGCGGAAGCCGATTGCTCCAGCAGCCGCGCAACCTCTTTCAGCAAAGACGGCGGCAAATAAGCGAATGTAATCCGCTCTTCCGCAATCACCTCGGCAATTCGCCGCGGATCAAGCAATTTCGGCTCCGGGTAAAGCACCGTGCAAGCCCCGAACATAAGCGGCATAAACAGCTCCGCTACGCTGACGTCAAACGAAATATTGGTCAGGCTGAGGCATCTGTCTCTCTCGCCGTATTGTCCATCGAAAAACGTCCTAAGAGAATGTCCGAAATTGTAAAAGCTGCGGTGCGGTACAATGACGCCCTTGGGCTGACCCGTAGAACCGGAGGTATAGATGACATACATCGGATCGGCGGCGTCCTGCGGCCATGCGGCGGCGGCATCGTTTCCGCCGGAGAACAACGTCTCATCCGCAATGTCCAGCACCTGCAAGGAGGCCGGCACGAAGGCCGCGGCTCCGGAACGCGCGTCGTCCGCGAATACCAGCTCCGCGCCGCTGTCCTCCAGCATATAGCGGATACGCTCCTCGGGATAATGCGGATCTACAGGCATATAAGCGCCTCCGGCTTTCATAACGGCGAGCATAGCGGTCAGCATGGGGATGGAGCGCTCCGCCATGATGCCGACGACGCTGCCGCGTCCCACACCTTTGGCGCGCAAGGTTCGCGCCAGCGCATCGGTGCGGTGATCCAGCTCCCGATAGGTCATGGATTCACCGCCGCAAGATACGGCCGGCAGGTCGGGAACGGCCGCCGCTTGTTCCTTGAAGCAATCATGCAGACAGCGCGGCGGCGGAAAGTCCGCTTCGCGTCTCCCCATCGCCAGCATGTGCAAGCGCTCCTCCTCCGTCAGCATCTCCGCTTCGCCGAGCGCGGCGTCGGGACGGAGGATCACGCTGCGCAGCAGCTGCACATAATGCCGCATGAACCGCTCGGCTGTCGCGCGGCGAAACAAATCGACATTATATTCCACGACAAGCCGCAATTCCGCACCATCTTCCACAGCCTGAATCATCAAATCGTATTTGGCCGTGCCATGCTCAAAGCGCTGGTGGCGATACGACAATCCCGCAGGCGAAGCGTTTGGAATACCCAGGTTTTGCATGATGAACATCGTGTCAAACAGCGGACTCCGGCTGGCGTCCCTTCTGTCCATCCATTGCGCGATTTCCTCGAATGGATAATCGGCGTGGGCGTAAGCCCCGGTCGCCATCTTTTTCACTTCGGACAAAAAGGCTCTGAACGGCTTGTCCGCGCGCGGATAAGCGCGCAGCGCCAGCGTGCCGGTGAACATGCCCGCGATCGCTTCCAGCTCGCGCCTGTTCCGTCCCGCAATCGGCGTGCCGACGGCAATGTCCTCGGCCCCCGTATAGTGGGCGAGGAAAGTGTAATACGCCGATAGCAGCACCATAAACGGAGTTGCGCCCGATTCGGCCGCGAGGCTGCGCACAGCCGACGTCAAACCGGCCTCGACGTACACGTCGAACGTTTCGCCGCGATTGCCTTTGACGGGCGGACGCGGGGCATCGGTCGGAAGCTCCAGCGTCGGCCAGTCTCCCCGGCATTGCTCGCGCCAATACCGTTCGGCGTTCCCGGAGAGCGGCCTGCTCTCCTGCCATACCGCATAATCCTTGTATTGCAGCGACAGCGGCGGCAACGAACCGCCCTGATATAAAGTCATCAGGTCGGACAAAAGAATGCCCGCCGACATGCCGTCGGATGCAATATGATGCATATCAAGAAACAGCACATGGCGCTCCGGCCCCAGTGTCAGCAAGGCTGCGCGGAGCAGCGGAGCCGTATCGAGCCTGAACGGCCGGAACAAGCTTTGCAGCACGCCGTCCGCCTCCGATTCATCGGCCTCCATGCGAATCAGGCGGAAAGGAATGGCGGCGTGAATGCACTGCCTGATCTCTCCGTCGATGACGTGGAAGGTGGTGCGAAGCGTCTCGTGACGCTCCACGATGGCTTGCAGGACGGCCTCCAGCCGGTCTGCATCAATAGCTCCGTCCAAGTGCAACAATTCGGGCAGATTGTAGCTGCGATCATCCGGCATCGCCTGCTGCTGCAAATACATGCGTTTCTGCGGCGATGAAACCGGATAATGCTCTTGCGGGGCCGCCTTTGGAATCGGCTCCAGCGTATCGCCGGACAAAGAGTCGGACGCTTGGCCGGTCAACGGCCCGACATGCCCGCCGTCCGCTCCTGCTTCGTCACGGCCGCCGTCCGCCGCTTGCCCGTCATGACTGCCGTTCGCCTCGTGTCCGCCGCTCCCAACGTCCGCCCCTTGTCCATCGTGCTGAGCGTTCGTTCTTTGCGCTGTCGCCGCGCCGCTCTCCCTGAGCCGCCGCTCGATCAGCGCCGTGAACGAAGGCAGATCCGCATGCCCCAGCAAATCCGCCGCCTGAATGCGGACGCCCGCAAGCTCGCTGAGCCGGTTTACAATTTTGAGCGCAATAATGGAATCTCCGCCCAGCTCATAAAACCCGGCATCCGCAGGCAATTCGTCATAACCGAGCAGCTCTCCCCAGACATCTGCGACATGCTGCTCCCATTCCAAGCCGGAGCGCTCCCCGGTTAACGCAACGCCGCGGCGGCGCTGACTCGTCATCCCGCCGCTCCGCTCCAACGCGGCTTGCCATCTGGCAAACGTCTCGTTCATTTCTTGCCCAAGCTCCTCGGGAATATCTCCACCGACCGAATATCCGCTCCAGGCCGCAAATGGCGTATGAAGCGCCGCTTCGGCACGCGCCTCCTCCACCCAGCAGCGGTGAGAATCGAACGGATACGTCGGAAGCGGCAGCCGTTGGCGGCGTTGTCCTAGGTAGATCGCCTTCCAGTCGATCTCGTATCCGCCCACGTAACGTTGGCCCAGCTTCAGCGCGTCCATTTCCCGTTCGTTTGGAACGGGTTGCTGCCGCATATCCCCGGCCGCAGCCGAGTCTGCCGTCCCGAAGCGGACGTTCGGCAGCGCAAGACCGGTAAGGCCGCTTTCTGCTGCGGCATGCAAGGTCTGGACAAGCTCTTCCCAGCTGCTCACCGCAATCGCCAGGCGATACCGATGGGCTCCCCGGCCGACGGCCAAGGTGTAGCAAAGGTCGGCCAGGCTGCGGCTCTCATCGCCGCGATGCTGCTGAGCCCAATCCCGCATCAGCAGCACGAGCCGCTCCAGCGCCGTCATGCTGTGCGCGGACAAGCAGAACAGCTCCGCTCTGTTCGAACGACCCGAAGGCATCTCGGCGGGAGCTTCCTCCAGCACAACATGGCAATTGGTCCCGCTCATGCCGAACGCGCTTACTCCGCATCTTCTTGCTTCGCCGTCCGTCTCCCATGGCGTCAATTCGTCATTGACATAAACGGGCGAATCCACAAACGGAATGTTGCGGTTCGGCGATCGGTAATGAAGCGTTGGCGGAAGCTGCTTGTGGACAAGCGACAGGATCGCTTTGAGCAGCCCTGCAATGCCGGCGGCATGGTCGAGATGGCCGATATTTGTTTTCAGCGAGCCGATGGCGCAAAATTGCCGTTTATCGGTATATCTCCGGAAGGCGCGCGTCAGCCCGTCGATTTCGATCGGGTCGCCCAGCGAGGTTCCCGTGCCGTGCGCCTCCATATAAGTCACCGTTTCGGGATCAATGTCCGCATCCTGCCAGGCGCGCGCAATGACGTCCTCCTGCGCGAGGGCGTTCGGGGCGGTAATGCCGACCGAACTGCCGTCCTGATTCATTGCGCTGCCTTTGATGACGGCATAAATAGGGTCGCCGTCCTCCTGCGCGCGGGACAGCGGCTTCAGCAGCAGCGCAACCACGCCGTCGCCGATGCCCGTTCCGTCCGCCGAGTCGTCGAACGTTCTGGCCCGGTTGTCGCTTGACTCGATGCCAAGCCGTATGCCGGTATCCAGCGGCAGCACGTTAATTTTGACACTGCCGGCAATCGCCGCCTCGCATTCGCCGCTGCGGATCGATTGGCATGCCAGATGGACCGCTACCAGCGAGGAGGAGCAGGCGGTGTCCACGCTGATCGCCGGTCCGCGCAAATTAAGCAAATACGAAATCCGGCTCGGTATCATGGAGCTGAGATTGCCGGGCGCCGCCATCGACAAGGCGTCCGGGTCCAGCGCTTCGATGATTCGCTTGTAATCATGCAGCGTGTCCCCGTTATAGCCGATAAAGACGCCGGTGCGCGAACCATGCAGCGCATCCCCGCCGTACCCCGCATTCTCAAGCGCGCCCCAGGCCGTCTGCAGGAACAGGCGCTGCGCCGGACTCATCAGCGAGGCTTCCTTGGGCGAAAGCCGGAAAAAAGAATAGTCAAACCCTGAAATATCTTCGATATATGCCCCGTCAAAAAAGGAAACGGAGCCGTATTGCGCCTCCATGCGGCGCAAATACGGCTTCAATTCCTCCTTGCGGGAATCCGGAAACCCGCCTACCAGGTCCTTGCCGCTCCGCAGAAGCTCCCAGAAGGCTTCGTGCGATTCCGCGCGCGGCAGCTTGGCGGATATCCCGACAATTGCAATATCCTTAAGGGAAACATTGGAGACGGAGCCCCCGCTCCGTCCCTTCCGCCCGGATGTGTCTTTTTTGGTATCCAGCAAATCCAGTTGAAACATGGCGCCCTTCCCTCCTAGCTAGTAATGGAATCGCTGACGGCCTGTTCTTTTTCCGCCCTTCCGCCGCTCCCGCGCAGCAGCAGCAACACATGCGCCGCGATGCCGAGTCCGCTGATCAGAGCTAATAATCCAAGCGTACCGGACTGCCAATCGCCTGACCATTGCAGCACGATATACAAGGTGCCTGTGCTGCACACATGGGCCGCAAGCGACCCCCAAAGCGAATGCGAGCCGGCGCGGACGGCGCCGTATACGATCGCGCCCAGCGCCGCAAATGCGCCAATCGTCACATTCATAAATACCGCGCCGAACAATACGGCCTGGAGCAGAACCGTCCACGGAACCGAAAGACGTTGACGCAACGTATGGAACAGCATTCCTCTGAACAGCCATTCCTCCAGCAAAGACCCCAGCAGCAAGCTGCCGAGCACAAAAATGATCAGGCTGCCGCCGGCGACAAAAGCGACCAGATCCGAAATGGCCGGAAAGGTTGCTTTTATCCACGGAAGACGGGTAAACGCGGCGATAAACAAGCCGAGCCAGACGCCCGTCCCTGCGGACAGCAGCAACGATCCGCCGCTCGCAGGAACAAACCCCAAATCCCTTAGCGAAATTTTTTGCCAGCGCAGCAGCGGAAGATAGACGACAAGCACGATGATATTGGATACAATCAGCACAATGCCGGAATTGTCGGCGATCCAGTCTTTCAGCCCGGGATCGCCGACCCAGTTGTAGAGCGCTTGATTGACAAGCATCACAATCGCCGCATAAATGACCAAATATAAGACGGTATTTCCCGCTACTCGCAATCCCTTCACGCCGACTTCACCGCCTTGGAAGACAGCGGCGCGGAGACCGAAGAACGATGCTTGACCGCAAGGAATATGCCAACTGCAATCATGGTGGCCGCCACAGCCATCACGATGGACATGACGGTGACGTCCGTCGTCTCCGGCCCGTAATGCCAAAGCAGGTACTGGCTGCCCTGACAGGCGACTTGCGCGGCAATCGGCGCCCAGATGGATTTAAACCAGACATACAAGAGCGCAAAAATAACCGCGCCGAGAAAACCGTACAGCGACAGCGGAATGTCTCCCAAAAAGAACAACGCCCCGTACAACACGCCCTGAATCACAATTGCGATCCAAACCGGGAGCACGCGTCTGAACTCATTCATCAGAATGCCTCTGAACAACGTCTCTTTGTAAATATTTCCGAGAATCAGAAAAACCAGAAATACATACCATTCCGCTCGGTTTAGATAATCAAACAATTCATGAAACCGGTATTTGTCCGATGCTATGGCGGGAAGCCGGGAGAAAGCGACCGTAAACAGGCCGGCTCCAAGTCCGATCCATAAAGCGATAGCCACCGATTTGCCGCCCATCACACGGAATTGGGCCGCTTTAAACAGATTCTCTTTGAATATAAACCTCCAGGCCAGCAGCATGAGCGGCAAACCCACCATATCGTTCAAAATAATGACGGTTACTGTGTTCTGTTCAAACCACGTGCTTTTCGGGTATACATAATCGAAAAATAATGTCGTAGCGGTAAAAAACCATGCAAAATACAGGCCGATAACAACGGCCACGCGAGCCAGCATCATTCCCCACGCCTTCATGCGGTCAGACCCCCTTATGTGCTGCCGACGGCGCGTCAGCCGTCAGCGCTTGACCGGCGCGTGCGCCGATGCCGCTGTTGCCGGAGGTCCGCCAGACATAGACGGAGCCTCCAATCAACGCAGCCAGACAGAGCGCTGTAATGATATACAGCGAAACATCGCCCAGCTTGTCAAACCATTCGTAGAACCCGATGTATTTAAATAGAAAGATTGTGCCCATGGCGGTATTTTGTACCAGAATAGGCGCCCACAGCGACCCGGTGCGCAAATACAGCGACCCGTAAATCAGTCCCGAACCGATGCTGATGACCGAAAGCGCCGCGCTCGGCTGGAAGTAGGCGTAAGCCGCGGCTTGCAGCAGCAAGGCCGCATATACCGGCATAACCCTGCGAAGCTCTCTGAAAATAAGGCCCCTGAACAATATTTCTTCAAAGGCCGGGCCGATCAAACCGGCGCCCAGAATGACGTACCAGATCGAATCCCCCCTGATCAGATCGTCGACCAACGCGGGAATGGACGGAAATTGCCGCGCAATATCGTCAATGACGATAAGGCCGATGCTGAACAAGCTTCCGGCAAGACCCAGGCCAATCATCAACAAGACGCGCGAGGCGCTCAGCCGTCTGAAGCCCGACGCGCGGAACAGATTTTTTTCCGCATGGGGCCAGATCCATCCTTTGATACGAAAGATGAGCATGTACACAAGCGTAATCAGCGTGAACAGAACGACCATAAACATGGCCGGGTTGCGATCCAGAAACTTGGCGAAGGACAGCGTCACTTCGTAATTGTAAGTAGAGCGAAGCAGATAGAGCAGCGCGTAAAAGACCCCGAGATAAAGCGCGATATTCCCTATCATGGTCAACACTTTTTTCACAGGAAAGCTCCTTTCTTCCTTCGTCAGATGTATTCAAAGGGCCAGGTACAACCCGACTTGGCCCATGCTACGCCCCCGAGACGGCGTTGCCCGTTGCGGCGCGATATTGCTCGACCACGCTCGACAGCAGCTCCAGATAAGCGGAAGCCCAATCCAGCACCGCCTCCTTGCCGAGGCGCCGGGCGTTGTACGTCCATACCCCGCCAAGCTCTGGCCCTTCCGCCCCGCTTTGCGCGGCAGCGCCATCCATATACAGCACAACATCGAATTGTTCCAATAGCGACTCCCGCTCTTTGAACCCATGCTGCGCTGCTCCTGCAAATAACGGGAACAAGGCAAATCCGGCTTTGGCTTGCGGCTGCTTTCTGATTTGCCGCGCGGTATAACATTCCCCCGCGCTCGTCCGCTTGGCGGCATGCCGCAGCAGCGTATCGAAATCGCGCACCTCCGCAAAGTCGATTTCCTTCGGGGCAATCAGCCCGTTGTCCGTCATTGCCGGAAGCACAAGCCGGCCCATGCCGGACTCGCCGCGCCAGAAGTACAGATATACGGCATAAGCCGCGGCTTCAACGGTCACCGAGCGGGATGCCGCAAGTTCCGCAAGCCCTTCCACAACCGCCCTATCCAGTTGAAATTGAACGCTGCCGATACGCTCCGCGGCATAGCCGCTGCTGACGCAGTCGTCTGCCACAGGCAGACCGCTCCAGCTCCAGCTCGCGAGCTCGCGATTTCTCGACTCCAGATAAGCCGCAAGCGA
Organism: Paenibacillus sp. JNUCC 35; assembly: GCF_058269095.1. Classification (NCBI taxonomy): domain Bacteria; kingdom Bacillati; phylum Bacillota; class Bacilli; order Caryophanales; family Paenibacillaceae; genus Paenibacillus; species Paenibacillus sp. JNUCC 35. Next base: position 3,195,087 of record NZ_CM177771.1, read on the forward strand.
TGCGATTGTCGGATAGGTGAACAAATCCGTTACGCCGAGAGCGCCGGGATACAACTCCTCCAGCCGTTGATGCGCCCGCACCAGCAGCAGCGATTCTCCCCCGACATCGAAGAAACGATGATGGATGCCGAAGTCGTCCCTTTGCAGGATTTCGCGCCATACGGCGGTAATCGCCAGTTCGATATCGCTTGCCGCTTCGACATACGGAGTGCCGCTATCCGCCGCGGGCTCCGGCTCCGGCAGCGCCTTCCGGTCGATTTTGCCGTTTGGAGACAGGGGCATGGCCGGCAGTTCCACCACGGCCTGCGGAACCATATAATCCGGCAGGCGCACCGCTGCAAAATCCCGCAGTTCCTGATGGTCCGCAGGTTCGGAGCAAACGATGTACGCGCATAAATATTCGCTTCCGCTTGCGGCGTCCCGCTTCATGACCACCGCTTCCGAAACCGCCGGATGACCGAGCAGCACATGCTCGATTTCTCCGGATTCGATGCGCTGGCCCCTTATTTTTACTTGATGGTCGATTCGGCCCAAATATTCGATCGTTCCGTCAGGCAGCCATCTGGCAAGGTCTCCTGTCCGATACATCAGACTGCCCGCCGCAAACGGATTATCGACGAACTTTTCTTCCGTCAAATCGGGCCGGCCGATATAACCCCGCGCCAGGCCCGCGCCGGATATGCACAGTTCCCCGGCAATGCCGACAGGCTGGAGCTTCATCGCTTCGCTCACGATATAAAGCGAGATGTTGTCGATCGGCTTACCAATCGGCACCTGGATCGGAATATCGCCGTCAGAGCAATCGTAATAGGAAACGTCAACCGTCGCCTCGGTCGGGCCATACAAGTTCACAAGCCTGGCATCGAACGGAACTCCAATCCGCTCGCGGAACCGCCGCACCTGATCCGCAGTCAGCGCTTCGCCGCTGGCAAACACATGACTCAGGCTCTCCAGACTGACCTCGCCGCGCAGCAAGCCGGGATGCTCCAGAAACAGGTGCAGCATGGACGGCACAAAATGCATCGTCGTTACGCCATGCCGCGCTATCGTATCCATCATAAGCGCGGGGTCCTTTTCGCCGCCCGGAGGCAGCAGGACCAGCTTGGCTCCCGCAAAGCTCCACCAGAACAGCTCCCAGACCGATACGTCGAAGGTAATCGGCGTTTTCTGCATAATGACACCGCTTGCGTCCAGTCCGTATTGCTTCTGCATCCAGCCGATCCGGTTGACGACGGAATGATGCTCGATCATGACCCCTTTCGGCTGTCCGGTCGATCCCGAAGTATACAGCACATAAGCAAGCGAACGTGAATCATGCAGCTTCTCCACAGGGAAGTCGTCCCGCTCCTGCACCAGTGCCTCATGAACGTCCATAAATGGCAGGAACGTCTCCAGCCCTTCCGGGGCTTTGCCCTTCGTCAAGACAAGCTTAGCTCCGGAATTGTCCAGCATGTAGCGGATTCGCTCCGGCGGCAAGCCCGGCGCAACAGGCACATAAGCTCCGCCCGCCTTCAGCACGCCAAAGATTGCAATCATCATCTCCAGGCTGCGATCCATCACGACGGCCACGCGTTCCTCGCGCTTGACGCCTTGCTTTCTGAGCGCCTGCGCCAGCCGGTTCGACCTCCGGTTCAATTCCGCATACGTCAATTCTCCGTCCTCCGCCGCAACCGCAATGGCCTGCGGCGTTTCCGCCGCATGTCTTTCGAGGTAAACCTCTACCGTATCGCCGCTTGCATACGGCGCGGTCGTGCGATTGAACGCTTCGCTCTGCTTCTCCGCTGCCGCGGCGCCCTGCAGCCCGATCCCTCCAAGCGGCCGCTCCGGTTCGGCCAGTGCAAGGCCGACAATACGGAAATACCATTCCGCCATTCTACGTATGCTGTCTTCTTTAAACAGCGCCGTCGCATATTCGATCGTCAAGGCTGCGCCTTTTGCGCCCTGATCCGCAATCTCAAACGTCAAGTCCAGCTTCGATACGCGATTGTCCGGCACTTGCGCCTCGAATTGCAAGGCGTCCGCCGCCTGTCCGGCCTCCATATGCTGCATGACAAACATCGTGTCAAACAGCGGATTGCGGCTCAGGTCGCGCGGCACTTCCAGCATCGTCACCATATGCTCAAACGGGAGCAAGCCGTTGTCCAGCGCCGCAAGCGCAGTTTCTTTGAGCTGCTCGGCGAACGCTCTGAACGGCATTTCGCCGGATGGCCTGCTACGAATCGGCAGCGTATTGACAAACATGCCGACCAGAGCCTCGGTTGCGGGATGGAAGCGGCCGGCGATCGGCGTGCCGACAATAAGATCGTCTTGCCCCGTCATCAGATGCAATAACGTATGGTAGGCGGCAAGCCAGATATGGAATGGCGTAACGCCCCATTGCTCCGCCGCCGCTCCGATCCCCTCGGCAAGCTCCGCCGGAATCGGCAGCGCAAGCTTGGCGCCTTCGAAGCTTTGTTCAGGCGGACGCGGATAATCGGTTGGCAGTTGCAGCACAGGAAGCGTACCCGCTAGCCGGAACGCCCAATATTGCTCTTGCTGCTCTCTCGCCTCCGAAGCCATCCACTCCTGCTGCCAAACGGCGGCATCCTTATAGTGAATGGGCAGCGGCTGCAAGGAGCCGCCGAGATACAATTGCTCGAAATCGCGCGCCATCACATTCATGGACACGCCGTCGGCGACGATGTGGTGAATGTCCAGCAGCAGCGTATGCCGACTTTCGCCGTCCGTCGCGAGAAACGCCCGAATTAACGGAGCCTTTCGCAAATCGAACGGGCGGACGACCGCGCGAGCAAATGTATTCAAGTCCGCCGCATCCATCAAGGCATGCACGGCGAGTTCAAACGAAACCCGCTCATGGACACGCTGTACCGGCTTGCCGTCTGCCCAGTCAAAGCTGGTGCGCAGCGGTTCATGGCGGTCAATCAGCCCTTGAATCGCCTCGCGAAGCCTGTCCTGATCAAGCTTGCCCGTCAGGTTCAGAGCGAGCGGAAGATTGTAGGCCGTGCTGCCCGGATAAAGCTGCTGCAGCACAAACAGCCTGTTCTGCGCGAGCGACAACGGGTAGAACGGTCGGCTTTCCGCCCGGGCAATAACCGTGGCCCGCTTGGGGGCCGCGTTGTCAATGCGGGCCGCCATTTCCCGCAGCAGGGGAGCGTCGAACACATCCTTCATCGCAAACGCCGCTCCATAACGCTGCTCGATCAAGCCCGCAAGCTGCGCGGCGCGCAAGGAATGGCCGCCCAATCGGAAGAAATCGGCTTCTCTTCCGATCACCGCCGGGTAGTCCGGCTCGCTGGAGGCCAGACGGAGCACCTCCCGCCAAAGCTCGGCCAGCCGCTGCTCCGTCGGTGTAGCCGGCGCCTCGCCGCAAGCCGCCGGTTCAGCGAACCGGGGCTGCGGCAGGCGGCTGCGGTCGGCTTTGCCGCTCGGACTCAGCGGAAACGCCTCCATAGCAACAAAATACGAAGGAATCATATACTCCGGAAGCAGTTCCTTAAGTGCGGCCCGAAGGCTAGCTTCCTCCGGCGCCTGCCCGTCCGCTGTCACGAGATATGCGCAAAGCGCCGGCTCTCCCGCATGGTCCGTCACCGCCGTCACCACGGCATCGCGAACTTCCGCCTGCAAGAGCAGCACGTGCTCGATCTCGCCGCATTCGATACGGAGACCGCGCAGCTTGACCTGATGGTCAAAGCGTCCCAAATATTCAATATTGCCGTCCGGTAGCCACCTTGCGCGATCGCCGGTACGGTACAGCTTCTCTCCTGAGGCAAACGGATTCGGAACAAAGCTTTGCTCCGTCAAATCCGGACTGTTGCGATATCCGCGCGCAAGACCGGCGCCCGCGATGCACAGCTCGCCGGACACGCCGATCGGCTGCGGTCTCATCCGCTCGTCCACAATGTAGAGCCGGATGTTATGGATTGGCTTGCCGATCGGAATCGCACCCGCCCCAGCGTCCGGGCAATCGTAATAGCTGACATCGACCGTCGCTTCCGTCGGGCCGTACAGATTAATGAGCCGGCATTGGCCGCCGCCGCGCTCCATCAGGCTGTAAAAACCTGCGACATGCGCGGGCTTGAGCGCTTCGCCGCTCGCAAATACGTATCGCAGGGAACAAAACTCGCCGCCTCTGCCGCTGTCCGCCGCATAGGGCAAAAAGACGCCCAGCATGGACGGCACAAAATGCATAACCGTAACCGCCTGCTCCTCAATCGCGCGCAGCATGACCGACGGCTCCTTCTCCCCGCCGGGCTCCAACAAATAAAGCGAAGCGCCGGCAAAGCTCCACCAGAACAGCTCCCATACGGAAACGTCGAACGTGATCGGCGTTTTTTGTAAAATAACGTCGCGCTCATTCAGCGGATAAGCCGTCTGCATCCAGTTCAGCCGGTTGATCGCCGCGCGGTGCTCCACCATAACGCCTTTGGGTTTGCCGGTGGAGCCTGACGTATAAATGACATACGCCAGATGCTCGGGGCCCGCTTGAGGCGACAGGTCCGTTTCTTCTTCGCCCTTCGGCAGCTCCGATGCGGCGGCAGCCGCAAGCGCGTCCAGATCGAGCGTTTCTCCCTGGAAGGCCGGGAACGTATGAATCCATTTGGCCCCCGCGAGAAGCAGCCTGGCCCCGCTGTCCTCCAGAATGCCGCGGATCCGCTCGGGCGGATGCTCCGGGTCGATCGGCAAATAGGCCCCTCCCGCCTTGAGCACCGCCATGATCGCAATCATCATGGACAACGAGCGCTGAGCGGCAATCGGCACAATCGTTTCGACCGCAACCCCCTTGCCTCTTAGCACGGCAGCCATGCGTTCGGCGCGGTCATTCAGCTCCCCGTACGTCAGCGAGCCTTCGGCCGACCGCACCGCCGTCCTATCCGGCCACCGCCGGGCGGACTCGGCGAACCATCCGTGAATCGTCTTCTCCGCCGGGTACGAATGTCCCGTATCATTCCATGCCGCAAAGGCCGCTTCTTCGGCAGGCGTCGCCATTACGACGTCGCCACAGATCAGGTCGGGGCTGGCGGCCGTTTGCTCCAAAATGTAAAGCAGCCGATCCGCCAACCGCTCCATCGTGCCTTTATGGAACAATCCCGTATTATACTCCAGCTCCGCCCGCAGACCGCCTTCGCCATCGCTGTACAGATCGAGCTTGAAGTCCAGCTTGGATGTTCCGTGGCTGACGGGCAAAGGCTCCATGCTCCAGCCGTCGCCGCGCGCCGCCAGCTTCTCGTCTTCAAACTGGTTGTGGACGATCAGCATCGTATCGAAAAGCGGGTTGCGCGACGGGTCATGCGGATACCGGGCCGCTTCCATCATGTGCTCGAAGCTGACATCGCCATGCTCGTATGCGGCAAGCAAACGCCCATGGGTCTCACCGACAAACGCCAGGATCGGCAGCTCGTCCGCCACCCGCATCCGAATCGGCAGAAACTGGTTGAACATACCGATCATTCGGGCCGTGTCCGGATGCGTCCGGCCTGCCGCCAAAGAACCGATTGCAAATTCCGACTGATGCGTCGTTCCCTTGAGCAACAGCGCGTAAGCCGCAAAAAGCAGGCTGTTCATGCTCGCTCCGGCGCTTGCGGCCGTCTCTTTCAGTCGTGCGGCGAGCGCCGCCGGAATTTGGAAGGTATACGTATCGCCCGCAAATGTCTGACGGTCGCCGCGCGGCCGATCCAGCGGCATATCGAGCGGCACCGGCGGCTCTGCAAGCTGCTCCGTCCAAAACGCTCGGCTTGCCCTGGCCCGCTCCGAGCCGGTCTGTCGCTCCTGCCAAACCGCATAATCCTTGTAATACAGAGCCAAAGGCGCAAGTTCCGCGCCGTCGATCAAAGCGGTCAACTCCTCCAAGAGCAGCTTGACGGATATGCCGTCCGCCGCGATGTGGTGGATGTTGAGCAGCAGATAGGCCTCCGCTCCTTCCGATTCGGGCCGGCAATAACATGCGGCGAGCAGCGGCGCTGCGGCAAGCTCAAGCGGCCGGAAAAACTCGCTCAAGCATTCCGGAAGCGTCGTCTCCGCGAGCTCCGCCGTTTGCAGAACTAAGGCGGCCGAATCGTGCACGATCTGGGCCGGAACGCCGTCGATCCAATGATAGGAGGTCCGCAACGGCTCATGCCGTTCGATCAACTTCCGAAGCGCTGGCCCGATTCTGGTCTCACCCACCGCACCCGACAGTTTAAGCGCAAGGGGAATATGGTAGGTTAGTCCGATATCAGCCATGCTTTCCGCCAAAAACATGCGCCGCTGCGGCGGGCTGAGCGGATAGGATGCGGCTTTTGGCGCGTCCGTAACAGGTTCGTACGCTTCCTTGGCAGCCCTGTCGATCCAGGCCGCCTGCTCTCTGACCGTCGGCAGCTTGAAAATTTCCTGAAGCGGCATGCGCACCCGGCAATGCTTGTAGATTGCTGAGGTCAATGCGGCCGCCTTCAGGGAATGGCCGCCATGCTCAAAGAAGTGGTCAAGCGCGCCAACCTGCCCCGCATGAAGCACTTCTTGCCACAATCCCGAGACAATGATCTCCGTATCTGTGGCGGGGGCTTCATATGGGACCGCGCGCTCCGGCGCAGGCAGACGTTTTTTGTCCACCTTGCCGTTCGCGTTCAGCGGCAGCTTCTCCAACTGCACAACCGCGGCGGGAATCATAAATGCCGGCAGCTTGCCTGTCAGTTGGCTCCGAACGCTTGCCTGCCCTTCGGTTTGCTCCGCAACGATATAAGCGCATAAATACGGCGCGCCTTCATTCTCGATCAGCGCCACAAACGCTTCCTTGACGCCAGCGCAATCCAGCAGCCTGCTTTCGATTTCACCCAATTCAATCCGGTAACCCCGCAGCTTGACCTGGCTGTCGATCCGGTCCAGAAACTCCAAATTTCCGTCAGGCAAGCGGCGCACCAGGTCGCCGGTTCCGTACACGGTTTCGCCTTCCCGGAACGGATGCGGCCGGAACTTCGAAGTGGTCTGCTCCGGCAAATTCACATAGCCGGATGCGACACCGTCGCCCGCAATCCACAGCTCGCCCGGCACCCAGTCCGGCTGCAATCGGCCCTGCTCATTCAGCACCAGCGTTTCCGAACGCGCGATCGGCGCGCCGATCGGCACGGTGGCCGTTCCTTGTCCGTCCCATGTCTCCGTGATCGGATAGCAGGTAGCGAACACCGTCGTTTCCGTGGGACCGTAGACATGCAGCAGCACGCTCGGTCCAAGCGCGCAGAGCGCTTTGCGGATATGCGGCACGGAAGCCCGCTCTCCGCCAAATAAAATATGGCGCAGGCCGATCAGCGACTCCAGCCCATGATCGACCAGCGTATTGAACAGCGCCGTCGTCACAAAGAACACGGTAATGCCTCTGGCCTCAATCAGCTCGGTCAGCCGCACAACGTCGGCAACCTCTTCCTCACCGACCAGCGTCAGCTTCGCACCGTTCAACAGCGCTCCGTACAAATCGAACGTTGAACCGTCAAAGGCGTAGTTGGAAAGTTGCAGCAGCGCATCGTTTTCCGAAATGCTTACATAATCGGTATGGAGGGCAATCCGGGACACATTGCGATGCGAGGTCATAATCCCTTTCGGCTTGCCCGTCGAGCCGGATGTGTACATGATATAAGCGAGATCGTCCGCCGAGCCGTCGATGTCCAGATCATGGCCGTACTCGCTGGCCCATCCCGTATCGAGTTCATCCATGTCGATGACATCTGTGCTGTCTCCGGCAAGCCGGGCGCCCATCTCCATCGTTGCAGCCGCAGTCACGATCGCCTGCGTTTCCGTATCCTGCAGCATAAACAAAATCCGCTCTTCGGGATATTGCGGGTCAATCGGCACATAGACGGCTCCCGCTTTCAGCACAGCCAATATCGCCGCAACCATATCGGGCGAGCGCCGTAACAGCAGCGCCACCTTCGCCTCCGGCGTGACGCCGCGCCGCGCAAGCGTGCGCGCGAACCGGTTGGCACGTTCGTTCAGCTCGCTGTAGGTATACGCCAGCTCGCCCATTTCAACGGCAATCTGCTGCGGTGTCTCCACCGCTTGCCGCTCAAACAACCTGTGCAGCGACAGCTCCTGCGTCGGAGCGGCAAGTGAACGGCCAAGCCGGAGCAGCCGTTCCCGCTCCTCTCCATCGAGGGGATCAAGCTCGCCAAGCGCCGCATGCGGCTGCGCGGCGACTGCCCGGGCCAACGCTGCATAATGCCGGGCCAATTGCGCGGCGGCCCGCTCATCGTACAGATCCAGCGCATACTCCAGCGAAAATGCGATACTATCGCCGTTATCCGTGCACTCCCAAGTCAGGTCGAACTTGGCCGAGCCGCTGTCTATCGCTTGGGGCGTATAAACGACATCCTTGCCCCGCCATTCGGGCAGCTCCATATTTTGCAGCGTGAACACCGAATCGAACAGCGGATTCCGCCCGTATTCCCGTTTCACATTCGCCAGCTCGGCTATTTCTTCATAAGGCACATCTCCGTTGCCGATAGCCGCCAGAGCCTCCCCATTGACCTGCTTCAGCCATTGATCGAAGCGCAAACCGCTTTGCCCGCGCAGGTGGATCGGAACCATGTTGACGAACATCCCGACTACGCTTTGCAGCTCCGGACGCACCCGTCTCGCGGCTGCCGTGCCGACAACGATGTCGGATTCGCCCGTATATTTCGCAAGCAGCGCATAATAAATCGAAAGCAGTACGGTGTATAACGTTACGCCCTCGCGTCTAGCCAACGCCCGCAGCGATCCGGCAAGCTCCGGCTCCAGCTCGAAGCGTTCTATTGCCCCGCGATAGCTTGGCGTCTGCGGCCTTGGACGGGGGGACGGAAGCGCCGGAGACGGCACGCCATCCCGAAAGATTTCGCGCCAATAAAGCTTCTGGCGCTCCAGCCAGCCGCCGCTTCGGCCCGCTTCCTCCCACAGCGCCATATCCCCGCCATGAATGGACAACGGCTCCGGCGCGTTCCCCTCGTAAAACCTCGTAAGATCGGACATCAAAATACCCATCGACGTTCCGTCCGTAATGATATGATGCATATCCAGCAGCAGCACGCTTGACTCGTGCTCCAGGCGCACAAGCTCCATGCGCAGCAGCGGCGCTTGCTCCAGACGAAACGGCTGCAGGAAGCGCCGCTGCCGCAGCGCCAGCTCCGCCGCCGTCCAACCGCTTCCGTTAACGACGGCAAGCGGCGGCTCAACCTCCTGCTCGATGCGCTGCATCACATTGTCTTCTTCCCTATAAAAGGACGTCCGCAGTCCCGGATGCCGCTCTATCAGCGCCCGCCACGCCGCGCGGAATCGTTCGATATCGAGCGGGCCCTTTACCTGGGCCGTAAAAGGCAGATTGTAGCCCAGCAGACCCGGATTCAGCTCTTCCAAAAGGAACAGCCGCTTTTGCGCCGAGGTCGCCGGATAAACCGTCCGCTCCTCCGCTTTGGCCACCGGCGGCGCAACGGCGGCAGTTCCTTCGCCCTCCTGCGCCTTTTGCTCCAGCAAAGCGGCCAGCGAACTCACCGTATCATGCAAGAACAGCTCGGTAAGCGTAAGCTCGACGCCAAACGCCTCTTGCAGCCTGGCGGCGGCATAAGCCGCCTTGAGCGAATTGCCTCCTTGCTCAAGAAAGCCGTCCTTGCGGCCGATGTAATCCTTTTTCAACACCTCGCGCCAGATGGACATGATCCGCTCTTCCGTCTCCGTGGCCGGCTCCAAGCCGACATCCCCGCGCAAGGTATCGCCGCCTTCCGCATCACACCGCTCTAACGCGGCCGCCGCTTCCAGCTCCGTCAGCTCGGCAAGCGCTTCGGCAAACTCGCCTTCGCGCAGCGCTTCCGCCAATACGTAGCGTTGAATTTTGCCGGAGGTCGTTTTCGGAATTCGCCGAACGGGGACAACAAAAGCAACGTCCAGACCGGCCGATCCGTTCAGCAGCTTTTTCACCTCGGCCATCAGCGGTACAAATCCGCCGGTCTTGCCGCGATGCTGAATAAAAACTGCGATCGCATCCCGTTTGGTCGTCGCATCCTGAACGGCGGCAATCGCCGTTTTCCCGATTTCGGCCCCTTTCAGGCCGCTGATCAACGCCTCCAGGTCATGCGGATACACATTTTGCCCGTTGACGAAAATGACGTCTTTCATGCGGCCGGTTACATATAAACGCCCTTCCAGCAAGAAACCCAAATCTCCCGTATTCAGCCAGCCATCCGTGGAAATCGTTTGCTTGTTTACATCGGGCCGCTTATAGTAGCCGCTTGTAACGTTGCGGCCTCTAATATGAATCAAGCCCACGCTGCCTGCTGCCGAAGGGTTTCCCCCTTCGTCGCAAATGCGCACCTCGCACTCTTGTACGGGGAAACCCAGCTCGACGATCTCGATCGCTGTATGATCCACGTGGGCGGCTATTTGGATAGGCTGTCCGATAGTGAGCGATTGGCGCTCAAGCTTCACGGTATTCAGGTGATCTTCCGTCCCCGGGAACGTCACGGCCAGACTCGCTTCCGCAAGCCCGTATACCGGGAAAATGCAATTTCCCTTTAACCCGTACGGCTTCATCGCCTCCAGAAAATCGCGGCAATGGGCGGCCGATATCGGTTCGGCCCCGTTAAAAATCAGCCTGACGCAAGACAAATCCCATGCCGCCGCTCCTTCCGGCTTCCAATGCTGCAGAAAATGCACATAACCGAAATTCGGCGAAGAGAGGCATGTCACCCGATGCTTATGCGTAAGTTCCAGCCATTTCATCGGATGAAGCACAAACGTCGAGGTCGGCAAATGCAACTGATTCATGCCGCAAAACAGCGGCGTAAGATGAAAGCCGATGAGCCCCATATCATGCGTCAGCGGCAGCCAGCTTAGCGAAGAATCCCGCTCCGTCGATTGCGCCCCATGGATAATGGCGCGCATGTTCGACAGAAGATTGCCGTGAGTCAGCACGACCCCCTTCGGGTCTCCGGTAGAGCCCGATGTAAACTGGATGAATGCAGTGTCCGTTTCGGCTGCGTCATACGGCTCAGCCTCGGGACGGTCGGCATCCGCAGCCGCCGCAAGCACTTCCGCAATCGTCACGCTGCCGGACTCGAGCTGGGCCAGCGCCTCCGCCTCCCCGTGCTTTAAAGCGTAGCCTTGAATTCCCGGCCACAGCTCTTCATCACAGAGCAATGTAGGCGCTTCCAACTGCTTGCATACCTGGATCAGCTTTTTGCGTCCTTCGTCCGTACGCGCCGCCGTCACAGGTACGGGGACAATGCCGCCGAGCACGCAAGCCCAGAACAGAAGGATAAACCGTTCGTTATCTTCCGTCTGCATGACGGCAAAGTCGCCTGGCCCAAGGCCCTGCTCGCGCAGCAGATGGAGCGCCTTTCCGGCCGATGCAAGTAATTGGCCGTATGACAAGTAGCGCCCGCCACCGCTTTCGCAAAATAAAATTCCCGCATCGTTTTCCTTGCGCGCCAGCAATACGCCGGACAAATTACGGATGGTTCTCATAGTCGGCAGCCCTCCGTTCTGTCTTTTATCACACCGTTGTGGAATGCAGTTCTTGATAATCCTCCGTTACGATGCGATTATGCTCGTCCATAATGACGACATGCGGACGATACGTGCGGGCTACCGATTCCTCCATCATCGCGTAAGAAATAATAATGACGCGGTCACCCGGCTGCACAAGTCTGGCAGCGGCGCCGTTCAAGCAAACCATACCCGAGCCTCTTGGGCCGGTAATGACATACGTCTCCAGCCTGGCTCCGTTATTTATATTGACAACTTGCACTTTTTCGTTCTCCAGGATGTTCGATGCATCCAAAATATCCTGAGCGATGGTTATGCTTCCTACGTAATTCAAATTGGCCTCTGTCACGACAGCCCGGTGAATTTTGGACTTATGCATCTCTCTAAACATGAATACACTCTCCTCATGGAGTGGTTTGGATAAATTAAAACGTGCTAATTTTTATAACGAACATGATTGTCCAACTCTTCTTTTACGGAAATTCAGAGCACAAACAAACTTACATGGTTTCTCTGTCTCAACGAAAAAGAACAAGCCGGAGCAATCAAGCCGTTATCAAAAAGAAAATCTGCGGCATACGGGTGCCGATGTGGCTGTCATACGGAGTACGCAAGTTCATGCTTATGTGTGGAAAAACTGAATGGGGAATTTCGTGCGATAGCGAGGAGTCATGTTGACTGGCAAGCGATACTTTTGTGTGGGATCTTGTTGATTGGGTAAGCTCATGCTTTGGACGAGGTCATGCTAATAAGGCAGGTTACGCTATTGTGCGGGTTCTAGTTGATTGAAAATTCTGACACTAGAAACGAAAAACGTGGCTTGTACATCGCAGCAGCTCATCATACAGACGGTTCAGTGCTGCGAAGGGGGAAAATCATGTGTAACCAGGTGTAGCGGTAATGAATTAAAGTGTTGCAGCGCAATAAATACTTTTCTCATGAACATGAAATCGCTTGCAACCTACCTTTACCTTTATAGTAGTGCTAAACCTTTACTTACGATAGGGTAATAATCTTACAATAGAGGGGGAAATTCTTTTATTTTTTAACTTATTTTGGTCAATTCTACCAGAAATTAAGAGCGCTATAGACTCCCGGTAGACGGAATGAGGTTTGGTTTGCAGCGCAATTCTGTATTTGTCGAAAAAGCGGAGCAGATAGGTCGTATCTTCCCCCAGATAAACATGTTCGTTGATCAAGCCGATTTCGTCCAGCAGCTCCCGGCGGAATACCATCGTGTTCAGTTGAAAAAAATTGCGCGTATGCGACAAAAACGCCTCGAACAATCCTTTTTCGAATACAATCGTTTCTCCGTCATTCCATGTTTCGAACTTTGTTCGGATCGAATGCAGCCAATACCGCTCAACCTCCTAATAAAAACGGCAGCCAATCGTTTGACCGGCTGCCTCTATATCATGATTCAACTATTGTGTCCCGTTAGTTTAATCGACAATGCGCGCGCCGGGTCCGACGAACTTAGCCTTGTTGGGTTGTATGTCCGATTACGCAGGCTTTGGCAGCTTGACAATTCGTGCTTTAACTAATTTGCTGCTGTTCGGAAATCAGATTCCTCCGTTTAGTTTGGCGATCCAAACGGAAGCTGATACATGCCAGGATCGATGCCGCGATCGCAACGCTCCCGCCGAACCAGGAAACATCGACGAGTTCTTTTTGAGTCGTTACAAAGCCTCCTAGAGCCGATCCGAGAGCAATGCCGACATTGACGGATACGGGGGTTAATGACGAGGCCAAATCTTTGGCTGAGGGAACATGTTTGTCGGCTAAATCAATGAAAAATAATTGCATAGTAGAGCTCATGGTATATACGACAAGAGCAATAAAGGATATACTGATCAATCCCGTAATAATTGAGCTAGAGGTAACATACAGCGACGCAAGAATGGCAGCTTGTATAAGAAACACATATCTCAGCTTTCCAATCCCGTTGCGGTTTGCTAACTTGCCCCCGATTAAGGTGCTGAAGATCGATACGATTCCATAAAGTAAAAATACGAGACTAATATACCGCTCCGGAACAAGAAGTACTTCTTTCAGCAATGGGGTTAAGTACGTATAAACGGTATAGGTTGCTCCAATACTGAACGCCGGTATAAAAAATGCGATGATAATTCGCGAATGGGTCAATAATCCAAGCTGCTTTTTTAACGAGTTTTTTGCTCCCTTTAGTCCTCTAGGAATGGTCAACGAGCTTACGGTCAGAGAAACGATTCCCAATAGGGCTGTAAACCAAAAGGTCATATGCCAGCCGCCCCATTGTCCGATAAAGGTACCTAGAGGTACCCCGATGACACTAGCTAATGTAAATCCTGTAAAAATAATAGAAATAACAGATCCTCTTTTTTCAGTAGGCACTGCTTCGCTGGCAACCGCCATGGCGAGTGCGATCAATACCCCGGTAACAATGGCAGTGACGATTCGGGAAGACAGTAGCAAAGCATAAGAATCGGACAAAGCCGTCATGATGTTTCCAGCAATAAATATGGCGATCAACGTTAGCATTAATGGGTATTTAGAGAAACGGCTTAATATAGCGGTCAAGATCGGTGTTGCGATTGCAAAAGAAATAGCAAAGGCAGATACCAGCGCTCCGGCTGTTGATATGGTGATCTTCAAGGAGGCGGACACTTCTGACAACAGACCGATTATGACAAATTCACTTGTTCCAAGGACAAAGGTCATTAAAAATAAATTCAATGTCAAAACCGTTTGCGCTCTAGTCAAAGCCCATTCTCCTTTCCATCTAATTTACTTCAATTAAGCTCTTTCCACGGCAATCTGGACTTCCGCTATAAAAGCTTCCGGATCGCCTAGTTTTTCATGAGGAATACAGATTTCACGGCGCGGCTCATTCTCCTTCATTCGGTAACCATTGCGCTCAATCCAAAACGCCAATTCCGTACTCGCGGTACAACGGCTCGTTGTCCGGCAATGGTGGATAAGCGTTGCCATCATCGGAACTTCAGGCAAACGTTTGACGGTATATGGAGAGCTGGTCGATATTTTGTGATTGATCTGACGAGCCACTTCAACGTCGATATCATCCTCACCTTCCTCACATCCATGCCAAAGAACCATTTGTGATCGAGAAGGCAATCCCAAATGACCTAAATGTTCGTCCAGTTGCTCAAAAAGCTCAGGAATTTGCCTAAGTGATGCTCTTTGACGGTAAGTCAACACCAGCTGCGGCTCCACTTCTTTGATCAAGACGTCATTGTTTAAAAGGTCTTTGCCCTCATTCTCGATAATACACAACCGTTCCTTAATTCGAGTCAGCTTGTCCTGTTCCGTTTCTATAATGGACTGAATTTCATTTTGCCTGATTCGAAACATCCCCCTGATTTGTTCAAGCGGAATATTCTCGCTCATCATTCGGCGAATTTGAACTAATGAAAAGCCTAGTTCTTTGAAGGCCAGTATACGGTGAAGTTGAAACATCTGTTCAGCCGAGTAATACCGGTAGCCTGTAAATTTGTCAGTATGAGCCGGCTTTAGTAAATGCAACTGGTCGTAATAACGCAGTGTTTTAACAGAAACCTGGCTGATCTTTGAGAACTCGCTAATTTTAAACAACCCAACCCCTCCTTGCTTCTATAGCTCTGTTTTCCTCTGGTCTCTACCGAGTATAACCTTCCAGTTTAGGGGAGAGTCAAGCGGCACCCGACACTTTTTGAGCGACTAAATTATAAGTTTGGATTTTCGGCTCTGTTCTGTTCTAACTCCTAGTAAAAAAATGAAGAACCCTTATTAATTAAGGGTTCTTCAATGTTTTTCACCAAAAATTAGCGTCATTCGTTCCTCGTCGTAAGCGTATTTGTACATCTCCCGATCTTCTAGTTCAGCCTATGTTATCAAAGGAATTTCCATAATTTCATAAGAAATCGTCTTCTTTATATGCGCTCATTGATTTTGATCAACAATTTCTTTAAGACTTGCTTCTCCTCGTCGGTAAGGACTTGAACGATTTCTTCCTCCACCTTTTGGAATGAGTCTTGAAAGTCTTCAATCAGTTCAATCGCTTTTGGCAATACATATATATTTTTTTGCCGTTCATTATTGGTCGGGATTTTGCGCTCGATGAACCCTTTTTGCTCTAGACCTTGAAGCATGCTTGTAATGCTGGCCTCACGTAGATGAAACCGATCTGCAAGATCCTTTTGAATAAGTTGATTATTTTGGTTCTCGTAAATATAGTCGATTATTTTTCCTTGTTGAGCGTTTAACCCCAGCTCTTTTATACTCTCGTCCGCTCTTTTCTTTAACTTAAGACCGATAATCTGAAACAAATCCAGATAAGGCGTATCCTTTCGGGATTGCATGATCGTCCCCCCTGTGATTGTTAGAAATCTAATTGTAAGCAAATAAACTATACAGTGATCCTACAGGCTTGTCAAACAAATATTAGTTTATTGACAGTTAGATTACTAACAGTTATACTCCGAATTGTTGAACAACAAACACTTGGGAGGAATTCAAATGGAGAAGGTAACTCTAAATGCTGCGTTAGAACAAGTTACGGCGATTACAAATGTACGTATCTTTGATGGAGATCAAATTATTGCGCCCAGGCATGTTGTCATTAAAGGGGAGTCCATTATTTCAGTGGGCGGAGACCTTCCGGCCGATGCAACGATTATCGATGGAGAAAATGCGACTCTAATGCCTGGTCTGATTGATGCACATGTCCACACCTCAATCGGCGGATTACGAGATGCCTTAAAATTCGGCGTTACAACAGAACTCGAAATGAACGGCGATTTTACTAAAAGAGGGCGCGAGATTCAGTTGAAAAATGTGAATGACGTCGCAGACGTCCGTTCTGCTGGCACAGCGATCACCGCTCCGGGCGGACACCCAGATGAATTACTGCCGGATGGAGATGAAATACCGGAATTCGTATTAAAGGAACTAGAGAAGTTATCGGAGGAAGACCGGGAAGCGATGTTGGCCGCATACGCTCACGATCACGAAGAAATACCGCAAGTGACGACAGTGGAAGAAGCGATTAAACATGTGCATACCCAAGTGGAGAATGGAGCCGACTATATTAAGATTATGATTGAAGAAGGAACGGTCATGGGTGCACCTGGCCTGCCTGTACTAAGCGACGAGATTCTAAAAACAGCCGTGACAGAAGCCCACAAGTTCGATAAGCTGGTCATCGCCCACGTCTTGACGGCTCTTTCATCGCAAGAAGCCATCGATTTTGGAGTCGACGGTTTGGGCCACTTGTTTATCGACAGACCCGAGCACACGTCCGAGTTAGTGAAATCCATAGCGGGTTCAGGCGCTTTTGTTACACCGTGCTTGGTGTTGAATTCATCGATTATTGGAAATCCGGCATCGGAATTGGCGAATGATCCGCGTGTTCATTCCAAATTAAGTCCGGATTGGATCGATATTTTGAACTCAAGCTTCAATACGTTCCCGCAAGGCAATATGGAGAACAGCTTTAAGAATGTGATGGACCTTCACCGTGCCGGAGTTGATATTCTGGTAGGGACGGATGTCGCGCCGGTTCCCGTTCCGAACCTTGGCGGCCTTGCTCATGGGGCCAGTGTCCACCACGAAATGCAGCTGCTGGTGAAGGCCGGGTTCACTCCGATCGAAGCTCTTCAGTCGGCTACTAGCAAACCGGCCCGTTGCTTTGGTCTTCACGATCGCGGCCGTATTACCGAAGGTGCGCGCGCTGATCTTATTCTCGTAAACGGTGATCCGACCACTACTATTTCGGATACCTTGTCGATCAAATCCGTGTGGTTCAATGGTTCGCAGCAACTAGGTTAATCAGATTCGATCTCCCTGTACAATGAACACTAAAACTCCGTTCCAAAGCACGGAGTTTTAGTTGATTTAATTGATTATTTTAAGTCGATGCTCATCGCTTTGAGATTTTTCTAATTTGCTTGCCACAGGATGGGTCGGTCATGTCTGAGACCAAGGACGCTGGATGGATGATTTTAGGTGGATTTGTTCATAGAAAAATGGTACGTTATTTTGGGATCAATAGCGCAGAGTGTTCGTGTTCGATATGTGTTATCGGGATAGCGCGAAAGTCGGGATATACGTTTAGGCTCATATTATTTATATTTAGGGAGGGCGTCGGCATGGACAAGAATTCTGTTTATCAAACAAACAGTTTCTATTGGGATACAAAAGGAAATGACTTCTTAGGAGCAATCGTGCTTCCTTTTTATGGAGCATTTGTCTCAGAAGAAAAATGTCAGCTTTTTGGCGATGTCTCAGGGAAAAAGATGCTGGAGATAGGCTGTGGAAACGGTCAATCCTTGCAATATCAGGGGGAACGCAAAGCATCTGAACTATGGGCTGTGGATATATCAGAGAAACAAATCGAAAAGGCAACGCAGCATTTGAAGGCATGCGGTCTTTCAGCAAAATTGATCTGTTCACCCATGGAAGAAGAATGTGGCATACCCGTGGATTATTTTGACTTTGTTTATTCGATTTATGCCATAGGCTGGACCACCGACCTTGAGGGTACTTTTTGCCGGATCGCTTCTTACCTTAAAAAAGACGGTGTATTTATTTTCAGTTGGTCTCACCCTATACACAAATGTGTTGTTGCGGAAAATAATAGGCTTGCTTTTAAAAAATGTTATTTCGATGAATCTTGGTATTCGGTATCTCTTGATGAAGGTGCGCTAACATTATCGGATCGTAAACTATCAACCTATGTGAATGCGTTGGCAAAAGCGGGATTTGTCATTGAGCAAATGATTGAGCAATCTGATGATGAAATTATGCAATCGCGGGACGATAACAGCGATTTTGCAAAAAAAGCAAAGATGCTTCCTGTAACTTTTGTAGTCAAAGCAAGAAAACTATAGTATCCGATGGCTTAATCATGATTTAGCCTCTGGATCATCATCCCAAGAAACCTTTCTGGCCTGTAATAGCTTTTGTTCGTCAAAAACAATGAGACGGTATTTGCTGTTCACTCCTTCAGGACAATATGCATGAAAAAACGAAACCATTTCCTCCACTGCCTCCACCTTCATTTGCACAAAAAAAGGACATTTCCGCTCCAATGAAGTCGCAACATGATTATTGGAACAGCTCACTAATGGTATAATGTCTTCCTTGGCAAAATTCAGCTCAGACCGTTCGGATGTCTCTCCAAATATTTTGCTCTTGCTCCATTCAGCAGCTCCATCAATACCATAGTTGAATCGTAGTTCGTAAAGCCGCGGGTTCCCTCATATAAAATTAAGGTAGATTTTATAGACACCGGTATAAAAGGTGATGTATATTTATACCTAACAGCCCAGAATATCCCAATTACTCTGCTATTGGGAGGTGTTCGGCCAACTGACGACATTTAAATTGAAAGCGAATTCAAAACGTAAAAGACCATCCACCTGGTACAAAGAAAGTGCTTGTCGAGTTCACTCTATGAAAAAAGGAGCTTGAGATGGTATGAAAAGAAAAATCGCGTCTGTCGCTTTCGTGCTTGTCCTGCTGTTCAGTTTTGCTTCCATTGGTTTGGCGGCCTCTAGCGGACCGGGTACAGGCAACAATACTTGGGCGCCGGTCCAAGCCCATGGCAATATTTATATCGAAGGCAACTTCATAAACAACGGGCAGATCAGCCTCGGGGTTAATTTTAAGCTGTACCGGGTTACCCCGACCGGAGATGTGCTGGTAGGGAGTAATTGGACGAATACCATTGTGGCCGGTCAATCTGCACGTCTCAAGATTCCTTTGGCTTCGAATCAACCCGACGGACAGTACAGACTTGTCTTAGACTCGCCGGGTGATTTCACCGTCAGTGCCTATCTGGGCTACAATTAAACGTTAAAACCTCCACAGCCACTTTGCTCCTTACGGTGGCCATGGAGGTTTTTCATCTTCAGCTTAACGCAGTTGCTCCTTCGATCTTTTCAATAAGCTTCTTGTCGCCCGGGCCACGATTCGTTTCGTCTCCTTCGTATCCGAAGCTTCCAGCCATGCATCGCAAATCCGAAGCACCCAGTAAGGGCAAAAGATTATAAACCTCATTGAAAACGCCCATCCGATAATCGGATGAGCGTTTTTTACATCCTACTTCTCCTGCTCCTTTATCACCTGCTCAATCCCAAGCAGAATCAGCTTCAATCCGAACTCAAACGCTCCGTCGGTCCCCATCAGCTCGAACAGCCCGTTCGTGAACATCCTCCGGAACAGTCCCGCTTCGCTCTCGCTCATGGAGTCCAGAAGGCGAATCATCTCCTCACCCGGAAGCGCTCCCTGGTCCTTAAGGATAGCGGAGACATTGCGCTCATGCTGATAATCGTCCAGAACGAAGTAGTAGACATAGTTCACAAGGGTGAGAATGACTTGCATCTTCTGCTCTTGGTCAAGCGGCGTTGACTCCACGCAGAGCAGCATACGGTTGGTGAACCGGATGATATCCGGTTCGTGGGGCAGCGTCATCATCATGAGCTGTGTGGAGCAAGGATACCGGCCGAGTACACTCCGTACCGTAACCGCAAGTCCCGTCAACTGCTCCTTCCAATCCCCCTCGGAGCGGAACTCCTCCAGGATTATTTTCGATACCTGGTTGGCCAGACGCTGGTAGAGATCCTGCTTACTCTTGAAGTACCAGTACAGAGAGGGAGCCTGAATCCCCAGCCGGTCGGCCAATCGTCTCATGCTGAATTTCTCGATGCCACCTTCCCCTAGAAGTTCCCAGGAGGTTCCAAAAATTTTATCCTCCGAAATCTGAGGCTGCTGCTTTTTCATTTGTATCCGCCCTTTTATCTAACAGTGTAAGTTTATGCTTTACAGGTTCATAGGTTCATGATATCATCTAACACTGTAAGGCACAACCTAACACTGTTAGAGTGAAGTCCAAAACAAATGAAGAAAGTAGTGACCCGCATGGATGCAGAAAACCTTCATTACTTTGAAAAAGCACCAATCGCAAAAGCCGTAGCTCACTTCGCTGTACCGATGATGCTAGGCACGTCAATGAGTGTCATCTATTCCATCTTGAATGCCTATTTCCTTGGTACACTGGGCAATACGGCCATGTTAACCGCACTCGCACTAACCTTGCCGTTATTCGCGGCCATTATGGCGCTAGGCAATTTGATTGGCATGGGCAGCGGTACATTCATCTCCCGTTTGCTGGGAGAGAAAAAATACGATGATGTGAAGCATGTGTCTTCATTCGCCTTTTACAGCAGCTTGGTTCTCGGTCTTATCGTGATGGCCGTCGGCCTCCCGTTGATCGATCCAATCGTTCATGGCCTGGGGGCAACGGCTGATTCCTTCGGATTCACGAAGGACTATGTCACGATTATGCTTATGGGTTCACCATTCGTCGTATTATTCTTCACGCTGGAGAATATCGTGCGCTCGGAGGGGGCAGCCATCACATCGATGATCGGTATGATTCTCAGTGTTGTCGTAAATATTATTCTCGATGCGTTAGTCATCTTCGTGTTCCATTGGGACGTGATCGGCGTTGCGTCTGCTACGGTTATTTCTAACTTGGTCGCGAGTGCATTCTACGCCTTCCATATGAAAGATAAGAGCCAATTCTTAACCGTCTCCGTAAAATGGTTCAAGGCTACCAAGGACATTCTGAGCAATGTATTCAAAATCGGGGTTCCCGTCTTTATTATGAGTATCTTTTTGGGTGCAATGTCGCTCATCTTCAACCATTTTCTTGTCGAATATGGGGATCAGGCCGTAGCTGCTTACGGAATTTCATCCCGTTTATTGCAATTTCCTGAGTTTATTCTGATGGGCTTATGCGAGGGAGTCGTGCCGCTCATTGCCTTCTCTTTTACAGCAAATAAATTACGCATGAAGCATACCATTGGATTTACGGTCAAAGCGATAGTGGCGTTAGCCTTCGTGTTCGGCGTCATCGTCTATCTGATTTCCGATCACTTAATTGGTTTATTTACGAATGACCCGCAATTAATCGAAATGGGCAGCTATATTCTACATGTGACGTTCTTATCCTTGTTCATTACAGGAATGACCACGTTGTGTACGGGGATCTTTCAAGCAACAGCACAAGGAACCGCCGCGTTTATTATGTCAGTTATTCAAGGAATTACTCTGATTCCTGTGCTCTATATCGCCAATCGAATGAACGGCTTCCATGGGGTTGTCTGGTCGCTCGTCATTTCGGATGCTGTCGCGTTCCTTGTTGGAGCCATCATGCTGTATGCTTTGCGGAACAAATTGAAGCCGGATTTGGATCATTTAGTACAGTAGTAACCTATAACACGCAAAAAGGCAGATACGGGCACTCCCCGATCCTGCTTTTTTTGGGTACATGGAATTGGCTGTGTCATTTAAAAAAAGGAAATGCCCCCTATCTGCGGGAGCTTGCTTATTCGGCGCCCCCATCGGCCGGTCATTATACGGTGACGGAGAGCGGCCTTCTCATTTCCTATCGATCAGGACTGCTTCGGCTTTATAGGTACGCCCGGATCGAACCGGTCAAATCGCTAACCACACTTCCGATCTGTTCCGGTGTCAGATGAAAATCGTTCAGAGTCCATTCGATCAGCATCATATGCACGATGGAGGATAGCGATTTGCCGGCGTACAGCCCATGTGTATGACTCGCTCTCTCCCCGTTTCCGCCCGGTTCATTTCTTCTGCTCGCGAGCAGCTCGTCGAAGTAGTCACAAATGCTTTTATAGATGAGCTGCCTGATCTTGCGGTCTTTGGTCAAAATACTATGGATTAAGGCGGCAGGGGCATTGCGCTGCCAATTGCGAAACAGCAAGACGAACATCTCTTCGTCGAACGAGGTCTTCATCCCGACGCCCACATCGTGCCACATCCCTTTCATAAATCCGTCCAAATAGTTTAGCAGGATGACGTCCTTGTCTTGAAAATTACGATAAACGGTTTGCCGTGCAAGCCCGGCCCTATCCGCGATCTCGGTGATCGATATATGGGAGTACTCTTTTTTTTCCATAAGTTGAAACAAAGCCGTTTGAATCCATTCCTGCGATCGTAGAGCAAGCTTGCCTGACTGCGCGTTCAAAGTGTGCCACATCCTCTTATCGTGTAAATTTCGATCTTATTCACTCAACCGGCGCTGCATGAAAAGCTTTATCGTAACCGTTACAACTATACCATATGTTACACATGTACCATGAATGCTTGTTCAAATAAAACATCGTGTTGCGAAAAAATTTTTAAAGGAGAGCCGTTTTATACGTTGATTTGCCGGTACTAAAACGCTGGGCACGCGACATCGAGTCGCACTGGGGTTAACCGAGCGGAGCGATGCTCTTGTTCTCCTTGTCTCCGAAGAAACGGGCAGAGTTTCTTCTGCCTTAAACGGACACCTTTCCCCCGTTACGACCCGCGAATTAACATAAACGTTGAAAGAAAAGTGCTTGAGGAATTGGCTGAACGTTCAAAGTGTGACACATTCTCTTAAGTGTCTATTTTCATTCTCATTTCCTGGACAAGCATTGCATCCAAAAAGATTTTATATTAAGGTAGACAAGGATCACACGTGTTACATCTGTAACGTTTTTGTTTTCATGGAAAGACGCATCATTCAAATCAAGGGAGTCGTCTGTAAACTTCTATTGAGAATGATAATCATTTTTACAAATAAGGGAAACCGAAAGGGGTATTACTGTTGGGAAGAACAAAAAAATGGATGGCGTTGCCTCTCCTCCTCATCATGTCCTTACTTGTCGCAGCCTGCGCCAAGCCGAACGCATCCCAGCCGCCGGAAGAGAAAAGCAGCGAAGCTCCGGTCCGCATGATTAAACATGCGATGGGCGACACGCCCGTTACCGGAACGCCGCAGCGCGTCGTCGTGTTAACGAACCAAGGCACCGAATCTCTACTGGAACTTGGCATTAAACCGGTCGCTGCGGTAAAGTCTTGGATTGGCGAGCCCTGGTTTGATCATATCAAAGATAAGATGGACGGCGTCAAAGTTATCGGCGACGAGTCGCAGCCCAATCTGGAGCTTATTGCCAGCCTGAAGCCGGATATTATTTTAGGAACCAAGGTCCGCCACGAAAAAATATATCCGCAGCTTTCCGCTATTGCGCCAACCGTCTTTACGGAAAATCTCGGCGATAGCATGATTGAAAACTTCGAGCTGTATGCGAAGGCGCTAAACAAAGAAGCGGAAGGAAAAGCGGCACTGGATAGCTACAACAAGGCCATTGAGCAAACGAAGGCGGCTCTCGGCGATAAAACGAAAATGCGTGTTTCGCTGGCCCGATTCCAGCCCGGAAAAGTGCGCGTCTACTACAAAAACAATTTTGCCGGCGTCGTCTTTGAGCAGCTGGGTTTTGCCCGCCCGGAGGCTCAAAACAAAGATAAGTTCACCGACGATCTTACGACGGAACAAATCAACGTGCTTGATGGCGATGTGTTCTTCTACTTCACTTCCGACCGCAACGGTGAAACCGATGCTTCCAAAACGGCGGACGAATGGCTGAAAAGTCCTCTCGGACAAAATCTGAACGTTGTAAAAAAACAACGGGCTTTTAATGTCGATGAAGCGGTGTGGAATACATCGGGCGGTATCATCGCGGCCAAGCTTCTGGTTGAGGACATTAAAGTCCGGTTCGAGAAGCTGAGCTTATAGACGTCCCGGTGAGCGCAAGCTTCGGCTCATTCCTCCCCTTTCGAATTGGGAATGAAATTGTGAAAACTAGAAAAACAGCTCGTTCCTCATCCGAGGGCGGGCTGCTTTTGCTTTAAGTGTCTACTATATAGGATACAGTTTGTCGCGGGATGGCCTTTCTTTTTGATGCACACCCTAATAGATTGAAATGTCCGTTCCATAAAGGTGAAGACGGAGGCGTTTTGCAATAGACTGGGAAGAATAATTATCCCACGATGTACTATATAAAGGGATCCTTCCAGACTGCCGTATCGCTTGTGCCCATGAGGACGTTACGCGCATCGCATATCCTTTGCCTCGGTAATCTTTCAATGTCTCAACTCCGGCCTCTGCCGCCTTATCACTACTTCTTGCGCTAAAACAGACAGATACAGCCATGTTGTTTTCCGTCACCATGAAACAAGGCTCTCGAAACTTCAGTTCCGATAATAGGGCAGGAAACCCTGGTTCCAAACAATATTTATTGTCTTCCGTGACCAATATGGCATCTGTGTAATCCTCTACGATTTCTTGACATGCAAAAGCCGGCCCCATCCATATGCCTTTAATTCCTCTGTGCTTCTCCAAGGCACGCATAACATTAGCAAGCTGCCCGGTTGAATCACCCTGACCCACGAATTGCAGGATGTCATGGACTAAGCGAACGGGTGTGTCACTGCGGAATCTTACAATGCTGCCTGCATCGGTATGTCCCCAAAAAAATCGAGGAGCAGCCTGATTCACAGGCTCATTAATGGTTGTCATACGTCCGGCATGATCATGAGTGTAGAGAACTTCAGCTTGAATGCTCATTAGTTCCAAATGATTGTACAAAGATTTACCTCCTCTGTTGTTGGTCCTTCACCCTTTCCCTGTACAATTTAACTATCATCAAAAATCACTCGCTCTCATCATAATCTATATCAAGGATATCATGCTCTGTCATCTCGTTCATTTTTGTTATTCCCTCCTGTAACCGTAAAATTTGGTTTGTGTTGTGTTCTCTGTTTCGGGGGCTGGTAAATTACGGTGCATATTGCCCGCAACGTATATTTTCCCCTTCTCGTTGGTTTGCACGTACTACTGTGTAATTTCCTTTGCCTTACGTTCCCAATTTTTCCGTCTATACTCCTTTTCCTTTTGTCTGTTCTCTGGATTCTGACGCCACTTCCTTCTGTAGTCCCTTCCGTACTGGCGGCGTGCTTTCTGTGCTTCGGGGCTTAATTGTTTCATATGCCTAATCCTCCACTATTTCAATTATTCCGTCATCTTCATCCACTATCTCAATAACTAATTCATCCTCTGCTCGTCCCTTGGGAATTTCATTCCCATTGAGATACAAGCTTTTCCCGTTGCCGTGTTTTTTTCTAAGGCACTTTGCTAGTTCAAGTTCTCTAGGTAGTAGCATCATCTGCTTTACCCTTCCAGTTCCTTAAGTCTCGTCATCTGGTAATCCAGAGTCCGTTCTGTCTCCTGTATTCGCTCTTCCGCCCGTTGAACCATTGCCAACGCTTCTTCCTTTGCGTCCTCTAGTTCCTGCCGCTGGCGAGCCAACACACGTTCGTTAAACTGTAAAACCTCCTTCAAGTGATTATAATTTAGTCAAAATTAAAGTTGTTAACTGGCAGCGGGCATTAAGCTAACGGACAGGATAATTACAAAGACGAACAGCAACCCATTTGCCAGGAAACTGTTCGTCTTTGTCAGGATGAGGCAGTGCAATTGTTACTATTGTCTCAATCTGCTGATATAGCCACTATCAAGTACTATTTCTTTTCTAATTGTGTTTACCATCACTTGTGGTACGGTTCCCCGTAATGTATCTAAACACAAAGTTCAGTTTGACCACAAAATTTACATCTGTATATAAAGACAAAGCCACTCCTGATAATGGAGTGGTTTCTTTGGATCTTTTATTGCACTATCGTTCGCCGTAGTTGAAAATCCCTATACACCAAATTGAATTTTAATTCAATTTGGTGTATATTTATACGATAATAATTGGGAGGGTTGCATTATGTCACTTGTTATAAGAAATGCTGAAGTTGATGATTTGAACGGTTTGTCCGAATTAATGTATGAATATATAGTTGGTTTTTATAAGAAACCTCGACCTGACATTGAAAAACTACATCAATTGATTCAAACCCTTCTAAAGAAAAAGGAAGGTGTACAGTTTGTGGCATTACAAGATGGGAAGTTAATTGGTTTTGCAACATTATACTTTACATTTAGCACGATGAAGGCAGATAAATACACTGTAATGAACGACCTTTTTGTCATTGAGCCATTACGAGATACAGAAGTGGAAACACAACTGTTTTTAGAATGCCAAAAGTACACAAAAGAGCATCAATACACTCACATGTCTTGGATAACGGCTACAGATAATAAACGTGCTCAACGCTTATTTGATAAGATGGGTGGCATTCAAGGGGATTGGATTAACTACTCTATTATCTAAGCGCTTGAACCCTCTACGGTTGAGCCAGTGAAACAGAAGAACTTGCTTCACTTCATAATAAACAAGATCACAGTAAACGTTGGAAACAATCCCGACCAGAGAAGCGTCAAGGATATTGAATTGTTCTTTGACGCTTCCCTTAACGATGAGTTTGTGCTTACTTATGGTACGGTTCACCGTGGTCAATCCACAAAAAATCTGGTAATATCCCCTTACGGTAGACAACGAAAAAAAGACATCTGTTAAGATGGACTTAAACGTTGCCTACCGGAGGGGATTTTTCATGGGGAAAACAGGTCGAACAAATAACAAGTATCCAGATGAACTTAGAATAAGGGCGGTTCGACTCGTGACCGAGGAGAACGTGTCTTATCGAGAAGCCGCCAAAGAACTGGGCATACGCAATAAGAGTCAGGTACTCGTTTGGGTCCAGCGATATCGAGAGGGGCAGCCCCTTGTACAAGAGACCGCTCGTGAGGGACAACCGAAGACCGAGTTTGCGAGTATGGAAGAAGAAATGGCTTATTTAAGAGCGGAGATTGCATACTTAAAAAAGCGGTATCCAAATCTACACGGGGAGTGACGAACAAAGGCAGTCGATGTGAGATTATCGAGGAAATGAGACGAGAGTATCCGCTGAAGTGGCTGCTTCACCTGGCGGACATTTCACGGGCCGGTTACTACAAGTGGCGAAAGAGATGCTTGAGGCCAGATCCACGCAAGGAGCAGGAGTTGCTGCTAGCGGACCACTTGATGGCCATACACCGTTTGCGTCCCTACTTCGGCTACTTGCGCATGACGGCTGCTTTACGTAAGGAGGGGCTGCATGTCAACCACAAACGGGTTTATCGGGTGATGAAGAAGCTCGGCATTCAATCGGTCATCCGGAAGAAGCGCCGCTTTTTCGGTAAGCAGGTATCGGTGGTTCATCCGAATCGATTGGGGCGCGAGTTCCACGCGCAAGCGCCGCTGCGCAAACTCGTAACCGATATTACCTACATTCGTGTAGGGGATCGTTTTGTGTACCTCTCGGCAATCCAGGATCTCTACAACAACGAGATTGTGTCCTGGCACCTTTCCGAGCGTAATGACCTTGCTCTTGTGACAAAAACGCTGGATAAGCTGCGTGCACAGGCGGACCTTACAGGCGTTCTCCTTCATTCTGACCAAGGCTTCCAGTACACCTCAAGGCCATTCAACGAAAAACTCGCAAAACTGGGGATGGTGGGCAGCCATTCGAGGCGGGGAAACTGCTTGGACAATGCCTCCGTAGAATCTTTCTTCTCTCACTTAAAAACAGAGAACGTCTATCTTACTTCTCCCCAGACTGTTTCTGAACTGGAACAAACCCTTCATGACTACATCTTGTTTTACAATAATGGTCGTTTCCAGAAAAAATTAAACAACCGTTCCCCGGTTGAATACCGGGAAACGGCTGCTGCTTAATGACATGTCTTTTTATTCGCGTCTACTTGACGGGGGGATGACCGACCTTGACCGGTGTATAAGCTTTGTTCCGGTTCACTGTTTACGTTTACGCAAGCCCTTTGCCGGTTTTCGCGCAGCCGGTTTCTTTTTCACCGGTTTCTTGCTCCCTTTCCTTCGTTTGGGGGGAACCGGCAGGGGATCCCGCTGGGGAAGGACGGAGCCTGCCTCATGCCGGAACGTGTTTTCCGGCGGCTGCCTGCTTTCCTCTCTGGCGGCCTCTTCCCTTCTGCGCTCCGCCAGGAGAAGCGGCTCTTCGTAAGTACCCTGGGCCAACTCTTCCAGCTCTTGCCGAGAGATCGGCTCCTTAAGGGCTACGAAATAATACAAGATTTCGTCCACCACATTTAGCGTGGATTGCCGGAGCATACGCCGGTCTTCTTCATCGTAAATGGGAGACAGATACTGCGGCAGATAAAAGAATTCGCAGCGCAGCAGCTTTAAATCGATCTCGGCCCTGGCCCCCTTATCCCATCCGGCGGGCACGTCAGTCATATAGCTGTTTTCACGCAAAGGATCGTATACATACAACTCGTTCGTAAAAAACCGGGGCAGCTGTTCGTCAAACCAGGAACGGAACTTCGGGTTTACCGCATGATAAGAGGTATGCGCGTATGGAGTAAGCAGACAGATGACCGCTTTATGCCGGCAAACACGGTAAATCTCCTTCATCACGTTCATCAGATCGGGCACATATTCCAGCGAACGGCTGGCCATGACGAAATCAACCGTACCGGTTTCTAGAGGGATACCGTCGTTCAAATCGCACTGGAGATCAACACCGGGGAGCGGCTCTTTGTCGATGCCGATAAAACCGGGATGTTTGCGCAGGCCGCATCCCAAATCGATTTTCATACCCATCGCTCCCTATCCCTTTACCAGATACTATTACCGTATGGATGAAGAGGGTATTTGGCGTGGGTCAAGCGCCAATCTCACGGAAATTGTGCGAATCGGCTTGCCTCTGTCTAGAGGTAACGAGATCTTCAGGTTCCAGAATAAGCGTCACTTCGAGCGTGGCCGTATTTTTCCCCGTATAGATCGGTTCGAGAAGCTCGGGGATACCGAAATTTTTGGTTTCCAGGCCGCTGCACCTTGCTTTTAGCTCCATTCGACCGCCGGAATGCTTGATCTCCCCTTTAAACTGAATCGGTTGGGTCATATTCCGAACGGTCAATTCGCCCTCGATCGTCAGCGGGTGAGGTTCCCCTTCCAGCAGCGGTTTTTCGAACCCGCCGACTTTAACGATCCGGAACGAGGCTTCCGGGTAAGCTTTTACGTTAAAAAAATACCAGTCCCGCAGTTTGGCGTTCCAGGCAGGATCTTCCGAATAAAGAGAGGTCATGTCGGCAGCAACCGTACCGACTATGTGTTCCGTGTCTTCCTGGTTGATTTTTAACAGCCCCGAAAGCTTCGGAAACGTCAAATCCAGCGATTCGTGTGGAGATATGACCGAAACCGCCGCCGAAGATCCCGCAGTCACTTTCCACGTCTTTCCCAATTGGAGCGGACCCAGCTTATCCCCTTTTTGTATTTCTTTCTCCTGTATCCACAAGGGTTCCCTGGCAATTGCGATATAGCCCGTCAAACTCCCCAAAATCAGAACAGCTCCAAGCGTACCGAACCACCAATAGCGACTCCGATTCATTCGTAAGCAATGCCCCCTTTTTGGCATAACCGGATGGCCTTCTACTGTTAACATAACATATATTATGAAAACTATTTTACTTTTCTGATAAGCGCTTTCAGTTCATCTCCTAAAAGCCACCGTTATAGGAAATTTGTCCTAGGTAACTAATTCGTCATAAAAATTCATATTCCTCTCCTTATTTTTCTGGGTATACGGAATTATTCAAATTTTAAGACAATTTTTACATTTGCCAGGATTCGAGTACAATAATGGAGCAACCATTCCCTTTAAGAAGGTGTTAGCTTGAAAACTCATCTCTTGATTGCCGATGACGATGCGCATATCCGCGAGCTTCTGCAATTTATTTTCAAAAAGGAAAATTACCTCGTATCCGAGGCCGCTGACGGCGAAGAAGCCGCCGCGCTGCTGGAACGGGAGCAAATTCATCTCGCGGTTATCGACATTATGATGCCGGGCAAAAACGGACTGGAGCTTTGCGAAGAAATCCGCAGCTATTACGACATCCCGGTTATTTTACTCACCGCCAAAGGTCAACTTGAGGACAAGGAAAAAGGATATTTGTCCGGTACGGACGATTATCTCGTAAAACCGTTCGAGCCTAAAGAACTACTTTTCCGTGTGAAAGCTCTGCTGCGTCGGTATCGGCTCGTTTCCTCGGATGCTATCGCACTGAACCGGACGGTTATAGATCGCAAGAGCTATGAAATACATATGGACGGAGAGACCTATGTCATTCCGCTCAAAGAATTTGAATTGCTGGCTCAACTGGCCAGCCAGCCCGGACGCATTTTTACGCGGGAACAGCTTCTGAACCTGGTTTGGGGAGCCGACTATGAAGGAGGCAGCCGGACAATCGATGTGCACATCAAACGGCTGCGGGAACGTTTTCACGAGAAAACGAGCGATTTCGTGCTGACAACGGTACGCGGCCTCGGCTACAAATTAGAGGTGTGCTCCACATGAAGACCTTATATGTACGGATCGTCATCACTTTCCTTCTGATCGCCGTGGTCAGCAGCGCGGCCGCACTTCTCTTCTCCAACGGCTACTACTCCGCCAAGCTCCGGGACTATAACGAACAGAAGATTTTAAGAATTTCTCAAGAGATCCGGGGGCTGTACGAGGAAATTCCGGGGCTTGGGCTCGACGCGTATTTGACCCGCATCGCCAATATGGGGTTTCAGGTTTACGCGGTAGACGACGGACTCCGGGGAACTTTTTACGGGTCGCCTTTTAAACATAAGGAGATCGAACGGGACACGATTGTCCGCGTGCTGAACGGCGACACTTATCACGGAGTTATGGAAGAGCGCCACCTCCTCCTCGTCACGGGTTTTTTCGAGAACAGCATCCGCAACAGCATTGGTCTTCCGGTTCGAAGCGGCGGCAAAACCATGGCCTTGTTCATTCGTCCCGACATGGAGCAGCAGATCGGAGAAGTCCGGATTCTGATGGCGCTTCTGCTCGGTTTCACGTTTCTGCTCAGTCTGGTGCTGATTATTGTTTCCACCCGCTTTATCGTGAAGCCCGTACAGAAATTGACGGAAGCCACGAACAAGATCGTAGGCGGAGACTACAACATCCACATGGACGTCACGCGGCGCGACGAAATCGGCAACTTGGCCCGTCATTTTACGCAAATGGCGCAGTCGCTGGAGAAACTCGATCAGATGCGGCAGGAGTTTGTCGCCAATGTCTCGCATGAAATTCAGTCTCCTCTCACGACTATTCAAGGTTTTGCCCAGAGCATCCTGGAAAAAGGCGCTACACCCGAGGAAGAACGAAGATACCTCCGGATTATTGAAGAAGAAAGCCGCCGGCTGTCGTCCCTCAGCAAAGAGCTTCTGACGCTCGCCGCTCTGGACAAAGAAACGAGTGCCCTCAAACCTTCCTCCTTCCGGCTGGACGAGCAGATCCGCCAAATTTTCATTACGACGGAATGGCAGTGGACGGAAAAAGAGCTTCAGCTTCAGCTGGATCTCCCCGAACTGGTCATTCGCGCGGACTCGCAGCTTCTGCATCAGGTGTGGTTGAATCTGATTGCCAACAGCATCAAATTTACCCGGCCGGGGGACACAATCTCCGTTCAAATCCGGCAAGAACAACATGAAATCCTCGTCTCAATCGGCGATACCGGACCGGGTATCCCTCCCGAAGACCTCCCCCATATTTTTGACCGCTTCTATAAAGGGGATAAATCCCGCAACCGCTCCCGCTCCGGCAGCGGCCTCGGACTGTCCATCGCTCATAAAATCGTCACCTTGCACAAGGGCAGTATCGAAGCAACGAGCCTTCCGGGTGAAGGAACGGTGTTTCAGATCCGGCTTCCTCAGCTGTAATCTTCCGTTCATCGTCCGTTCATAATCCTGTCCTACAATTCATTTGAGAATAAGGACAGGAGGTTATGAACACCATGAACAACCCGTGGAACAAACTCGCGCGCGCCGTGAGCTCCCCCCGAGGGGCTAAAATCGTCGCCGCCCTATGGATAATCGCGATCGTGGCACTCAGCCTGGCTGCGCCGAGATCGAAACAGGTTGCCGTAAGCAGCGGAGAAGGCAGCGCCTTTAGTCAAACGCCTTCGGAAGAAGCTCAAAAAATGATGGATGAGCGGTTTCCATCCGAGGACGGTTTGACGGCGCTGCTCGTTTTTCACAGCAAAAATTCGATTACCGCGGAAGAGCGATCGAAGATCGCCGCTATCAGCGAATGGCTGGCCTCCGCCGGCAAACCGCCGCAGATTGCCGGTGCGCTCCCTTTTCATACGCTGCCCACAGCAGTCCAGGACAAGATGTTTTCCGATGACGGAACGACAATCCTGCTGAACGCCGCTTTCCATAAGGATTTGGAATCCGGACAGATATACGAAGGGCTGCAGCAAATCCGTACGCACGTCGAACAGACGGGAATCGGTTCGCTCGAATTCAAGATCACGGGCCCGGCCGGCATCGCGGCAGACACCACTTCCCTCTTCAAGAACGCCGACTTCGTCCTCATGTTCGCTACCGTCGGCCTGATCCTGGTGATTCTCATGATCATTTACCGGTCACCGCTTCTTGCCGTTATCCCTCTCGTCATTTCCGGTATGGTCTACATGGTCGTGGACCGGATACTCGGCCTTGCCGGGAAATACGGCTGGTTTCTCGTCGACAAACAGGCACTGTCCATCATGATGATCCTGCTCTTCGCCGTGCTGACCGATTACTGCTTGTTCGTACTAACCCGCTATAGAGAAGAACTCCAGACATCCGCGGACAAATACGAAGCCATGCAGCATGCCCTCAGCCGGGTGGCTGAGCCGATCCTGTTCAGCGGCGGGACGGTCCTTATCGCCATGCTCACGTTGTTTACGGCCGTTTTCAAACCGTACCACCATTTTGCGCCCGTTTTCTCGGCAGCCATGGCCGTTATCATGCTCGGCGGCCTTACGCTTATCCCCGCTGTCTTTGCCCTGCTGGGCCGGAAAGCGTTCTGGCCTTTTGTTCCGAAGCTTTCGAAATCTTCACCGGGCAAGGCAAGGGGATTTTGGGCTTCGATGGGCGGATTCGTTACGCGAAGGCGCCGTTTAACGGCAGGCGTTCTGCTCCTTGCCCTGCTCGCGTCTTCGCTTACCGTTACTTCGATGAAGCATTCGTTTAATCTCTTGAAATCTTTTCCGGACAGTACTTCGTCCCGTCAGGGCTTCGAGATTCTTGAAACCAAATTCCCGCCGGGACAGCTCGCTCCGGTATCGGTTCTTTTAACTTCGGAGAAAAGGCTGCCGATTGACGCCGCCTTTTACGAGAAGGTCGCCGCCCTGACCGGCCTCTTAAAAAATCAGCCGGGCGTGAACGCCGTCTCTCCGGAGATTACGCCCGCTTTACCCGCAAGCGGTGCGCAGCTTCCGAAAAATGTGTTATCTGCGGACGGAACCGCCATGAAACTGCAGCTGACGCTGGAGAGCAATCCGTACGAGCCGGTCTCGCTCGATCTGATCGGTCTGCTTCGCGGCAGCAGTCCGGCGCTTCTGGAGAAAAGCGGACTGAGTCCGTCCGAATTTACCCTGCATTACGCAGGACAAACGGCGGCGCAGCTCGATGTCAGGAATATGAACAAGCGGGATACGATTCTTCTTTTCTCTCTGATCACGCTTTTTATTACGATTATGCTGCTCATTCAGACCCAATCGTTTAAACATGCGCTCACCATGATCGCCACGATGCTGCTGTCCTATACGGCTACACTCGGCCTTGGCTGGATGATCTTTCATTTCGTGCTGGGTTATGATTCCATCAGCTACCGCTTGCCGGTATACACCTTCGTATTCCTGATCGCGCTGGGCGTCGATTACAACATCATGCTCGTATCGCGCATCAAAGAAGAGGCGGCACGGTACCCCTGGAAAGAAGCCGTAAGCCGCGGCGTCGCTTTGACGGGAGGAGTAATCTCATCCGCCGGGCTCATTCTGGCCGCCACCTTCACGGTACTCATAACCCAGCCGCTGCAGGAGCTCTTTCTGTTCGGTTTTACGATGGCCCTCGGCATTCTTCTCGATACGTTCCTGGTCCGGGGCATGCTTCTACCCGCTCTGCTCGTGTTTACCGGTGAGCGCAAGAACAGCGCGATCAAACGCGAAACCGTGACAGATCACCTTGCGCCCCGGCAATAAAACTGAACTCAGGAGGAGCTTTTGACATGTTCGGATGGATGTTATTTCTTCATATAACGGGTTTACTGGGTTGGCTGGGTGCTCTGCTCGGTATTCTTGTCACCATGCTTTTGCTAAGAAAACAACTGGGCACACCCGATGCAAACAGTTTGGCCGGAAAAACGATCCGAGTATTCGGACGAATCGCTCATCCCAGCTCGATCCTCGTTCTTCTCAGCGGTGTTTACCTCATTCTCCAAATGGGCCTCGGCTCCGGAAAGCCGCTCTGGCTTCAAGTGATGGAAAAAGGCGGAGGCACGATCATTCTGCTCGCAGTCATCTTTACAGCCGTACTGGGCAGCAAAATGAACAAACGGTTGAACTCAGCGGGCGGGACTTCCGTCCGATTAACCGGCTACCTCAGCATGGTGGGAGTCTTCATGTTTCTGATCGTTTCGGTCGTTCTTGTCGTCAGCTTAAAACTGTAAGCCAGCTTCTTCGTGAAAAACAAAAAAAACGCCTTTTACGGCGTTTTTTTGTTTACCTTTTAGTTAGATCCGCTGGCCGGAACCAGCTTGCGTTTGCTTTTGCTGCTCCAGGAGGTCGAAATGATGAAAGAAATGACCAGGATAACCGCACCGAACATATACGGGAGGTTAATTTGTAC
Source organism: Paenibacillus sp. JNUCC 35 (assembly GCF_058269095.1). Taxonomy (NCBI): domain Bacteria; kingdom Bacillati; phylum Bacillota; class Bacilli; order Caryophanales; family Paenibacillaceae; genus Paenibacillus; species Paenibacillus sp. JNUCC 35. The sequence goes on from NZ_CM177771.1 coordinate 3,230,090, forward strand.
GTCGAACAGGATACCCGCGATGGCAGGCCCGAAAATATTCCCGAGGCTCATGTACGCATTGTTCATACCAGCGACGAAGCCCTGCTCATCTCCTGCCATTTTGGACAAGAGTGTATTGATTGCGGGGCGCATGATGGAAGTCAAAGTGAAGAACAGCATAGTAATCACTAGAATATACCAGAAGTTGCCCGAGAGAAGCATCAGAATCAGACACAGCGCCGACAGGATAAAGGTCAAGTTAATGAGCTTCTTCTCTCCGAAACGGCGGATCAGCTTATCGATCAGCATCGCCTGAATGACAGCGCCGATCAACGCTCCGACGGTAATCAGAATCGAAATATCCTTTGCTGTGTAACCGTATTTGTTATCCACGAACAGCGGGAATACCGCTTCAAAGTTAGCCAGACCGAAGGTCAGGGCGAACACAAGCAGCAGCAGGATGAAATACGGAGCTTTGAACGACTGTCCCAGTTGGATAAAAATGCTTTCCTTCTTCACTTGGGACGAACGGTTAGCGGCAAGCTCTTCTTTGGTGAGCGATTCCGGCAGAACAAGCAGGGAACCGATCATAGCCAAGGCGCCGACCGCGGACGACACGTAGAACGGAGCCCGCAAACCGAGTTCCGCCAGAAACCCGCCGATGCCGGGTCCGATAACGAAACCGAGCGACATGGCCGCCCCGAGCATCCCCATTCCTTTTCCGCGTTTCTCGTCGGTTGTAATGTCCGCGATGTAAGCCATCATAGATGGAATCATGGCAGCCGCACCGATACCGCCGATGAGACGGGAAGCATACAGCATCCAGACTTCGGAAGCCATGGCGAAAAGCAGATTAGAGATCGTGAACAGCGCCAGACCGGACACGATCATTTTTCTGCGGCCGTATTTATCCGACCACTCTCCCCCGATCGGAGAGAAAATAAACTGAGTAAGGCCGAAGGCCGCGACGAGGTAGCCCGCTGTTTTGCCTCCGAGACCAAATTCTTTCAAAAATTCAGGCAGGACCGGAATAATAAGTCCGATACCGAGCATCGCGATAAACATATTGATCATCAAGATGACCAACGGCGAGCGGCGGTTTTTCATAGTGCTCATTTGGATTCTCCCTTCAGCTATCCTTATATAAGGGTAACTGCTTCTTTTTGTATTACAGAAGTATAGCGCACAGATTAACTTTTAGTCAATTTGTAAAGTTGTAAAGTTTTTTTATAAGATAACTCTCCGGGACAGGCTTGACTTTGAACAAATCTCATTCCTATGATAAGGTTGGTATTTAATGCTTAACCGAGGTGAAAAGATTGCCGAGAAATCCAGAAAGAGACCAGGAAATCCGTAAAGAACGCTGTGATCAGATCTTATCCGCGGCGGTCGAGCTCTTTGCCAAAAACGGGCTCAGCTCCACGAAGATTTCGGATATCGCCCATAAAGCCCACATGAGCCACGGCCTTATTTATAACTACTTTCAGTCCAAAGAAGAAATTTATATTTCGATCGTAGAGAAAAATTTGTGCATCCTGACGGTTCTGTTCGAACAAGCGCATAGGTTGCCGGATGCTTCTTCCTACGAGAAGCTGACTTGGCTGCTGGATCAGGTCTACAGCGAAAGATGGGACGACGCCGTGTTCTACCAGGTCGTCGCCGATCAGATTCTTACTTCCGATTCCGTGTCGGACCAGTTGAAAACTTCCGTACGCACGAGCATCGGCGACAATTTGAACCTGCTCACCCGTATTTTCCGGGAAGGTCAGGAGAAAGGTGAATTAATCCAAGGAGATCCGCGAGAGCTGGCCTTTTATTTCATGAATATGATTCAGGCCGTACTACTTGCGGAGACAAGAGGGATTTATTTCACGGGCACTCCCCTGCACCGCAATTTGCTTCAGCTCTTCTTGCCGAAGGCCTGAAAGCCAGCCAGATTTTCAGCCGGTCGCTCCTTTCAAGGAAGGCCGGTTTTTTGCGCCCCCTGCAAAACGGTGCACGAATTGTCGGATGCGAAAAATCGGATTCTGCTATTGTAAAGTTGAAAGGAGGTCATGAGCATGAACGGGCTTGAAAAGATGAACAGTGCCCTTGCGTACATCGAAGCAAATCTTGCGAATGACATTGATTTCAAAGAAGTCGCCAGACTCGCGGTATGCTCGGAGTATCATTTCAAACGGATGTTTTCGACCCTTGCGGGGGTTACGCTCTCGGAGTATATCCGCCGCAGACGTCTTACGCTTGCAGCCTTCGAGCTGGCCAGCACGGACCCCAGACTGCTGGATGTGGCCGTTAAATACGGCTACAGCTCTTCGGATTCTTTTGCGAGGGCATTTCTCAGTCTACACGGGATTAATCCATCCGAAGCGCGTACTCGTGGACAATCTTTGAAAGCTTACCCGCGCATGACCTTCCAATTAACGGTACAAGGAGGAAGCGAAATGAATTATCGTTTGGTAGAAAAGGATGCATTCCGGATCGTCGGGTTGAAAAAAAGGGTTCCCTTGATCTATAACGGGGTTAACCCGGAGATAGCCGCTATGTGGGAAAATTTGAATATGGAAACGATCCGGCTACTGAAATCATTGTCTAACGCGGAGCCTTCCGGGCTCATCAGCGCATCCGTAAACTTCTCAGAAGGACGCCTGGAATCCGGGGAACTTGATCATTATATCGGCGCGGCAACTACTGCGGACTGCCCGGGTCACTTGACACAGTTGGAAGTTAAAGCTTCAAACTGGGCGGTATTCGAAGCAGTCGGACCTTTCCCCGGGACGCTTCAAAATATTTGGGGCCGTATTTATTCTGAGTGGTTTCCATCCTCCGGCTATGAAAGCACGGAGGGACCGGAACTGTTATGGAACGAAAGCAAAGACACCAGTTCCCCGACCTATAGAAGCGAAATATGGATTCCGGTCGTGAAAAAGTAAGATTTAATTAAGAACGATGCAAAAAGAGGCCAATAATTTGGCCTCTTTTTTATGTGGGGCTCCATATATCCCAGTTAACGCTGGATCATTCAAAGCGGTTTGCCCGTATAAGAACTTTGTTATTATATTTGAGAACGTCATAACGCAAACCCGTGATTTCCTTGGACAAGCGGATATTAACGATACTGAAGTCTTCAATCATATCAGCGCCCATGTTCGATACGAAAATCGATATAATTGCCCGGCTATACCAGAGCAAAATGGCGATCGCTCCCGGTTCTATACCGTAGAACGATCGCCATTTTGTCAGATAAACAGTACTTTTATAGCATGGACAGCACGGCTTTGGGTACTTTACAAACGACGCTGTAGGCGGGGTTGAACACATTGGCCACCTCGTATTCCACAGCCTGGCCCAGGACCAGGCTTGCTTCCGAGGCCGTCAGGCCGTAGTCTTTCGTCAGCATAGCCAGCATTTCCGTCGTTGCATGCTGCAACGCTTGATCAAGCGGCCTGGCGTTGCCGATGCAAAACCAGTGCGTGTCCGATTCGCCTCGCGGCCAACCGATCGTTTTCCCCTTCAATACCTGAACAGTGAAACGGACGTCGAGCGATATTTCCACACCGGTGCCTACAATTTCCCCGCAGCCTTGAACGGCATGCCCGTCCCCAAGATGGAAGAGCGCCCCCTCCGCAAAAACCGGAAAATAGACGGTAACACCGGCTACAAGGCCTTTATAGTCCATATTCCCGCCGTATTCCCCGCTCGTTGCCGTTGAAATCGCCTGATCTTTCGGAGGAGCAACCCCTAAGCAGCCCAGAAACGGGCGCGCTTCCAGCTTCAATCCGGCCAAACCGGACGTCGGCTTTTCCAAAACAACCAAAGCTTGCTCAGCGTCCACAGACCAACGCACAATGTCGAATGGCGGCAAAGCTGCGGCAGCTATTGGATCGACGACGTTCGGCGCCAGCACGTTGAACGTCCAGCCCCAATCCCGGCTCGGCACCATCGACTCAAGCCGTACGGCAAGCGTATCGCCGGGCTGCGCCCCTTCCACATAGAATGGTCCCGTCATCGGATTGCCTCGCCCGGCCACGCTTTCCCCTCTGTAGTCCCAGCCTCTGGCGTCTACTGTGGATGTCACGACGGAATCGCTGTCGGCAATTTTGAGTACGGGCTCGTGCGCCCCTATGGTGTTAGGGTAATGCTGGGGTTGAAAGTGGTGTACAGCCATCGTTTCGCCTCCTTTAGATCGAGGAATTTCCCTTGGCTTTCACATTGCTTGAGAGCATCGACCATTTCGGTGTTTTCAGTATAAGCGCAACCGCTGACAGCATGCAATCGTTAATGGTGAACATAATCGTGATGGACATTTGCGAAGATCGACTTTGCATCAGACTTTAATGTAAAAAAACATTAGTTCAACTTATATAGTTACCGCCCTTTTTTCTCTCAGACAATTCCACTCTCCAGTCCGTATTCGTATACTGTTTGCCGACGACCGTTCTGACAAGAGTCAGTTTGTCCGGAACGGGAGTTAGAACCGGAAAACGGAATTCGAAGGGCTTGTAGTTTTCGCTGACGCTACTCAAAACGGTAACCCCATCTTTCCAATTATCACCTTTCGGACTCAAGATTCCTCTGCCCTGCGTGGTAAATTCGCTCTTGTCAGCAGTTCTTACCACCCATTTATCGAAGGAGAATTCATTCCGCAAATCTCCCGTTACATGAAGACTGCTTTCAAGTTTATCTCCGTCGCTAGTCGGTTGATTTACCGTCATAAAATCGTTTAAAACAAGTCGATCTCCCTTCCAATCGAGTTTAATCGGTTCTTCTTTCAACTTCTGAGGGTTAAACTCTACTGAAGTTCCGTCCGTTTCCGCAATAAAATATCCGTCCAAAACAAACTTGTATGGCGAATCGATCGGCAATTCCTTAAATGTATAGCTCCAATGCATCAAGCCGGGTTTGTTGCCGGCGGTGTTTCCATCGATCATTACACTGTCCTTCATAGGCATTTTTCTGGTATTGACGCCATGAATTTCATTTCCGGCCAAATCCTCAAAATGAAAGGACAGTTTCTGTTCCTTCCAAAGCCCTCCCGGTGATCGTTTCAAGGCTTCCCCGCTAAGCTCGGTATCGAATTCCAGGCGAACGCCCTGTACCATCCGTGTTAATCTTTTTAAACGCACGGTCATTCCATCCGGGCTTGTATATTCTCCTTGCAGCGGAGTAATGTGCGTCCGTTTATTGGCTTCTTTTAAATCCATATTAAAAGTAAAATCCCAGTTACCGGGTGTGATGGAAGTCTTGGTCGAAGTATTTCCTAATCGTTGAATCGTTCCTTCTACGGTAAGACGATCTGTCTGCACCGGTTCGGGGAATATGGCCATCATGTAATAAAATTCTTCCGTTGATCCATAATCGTACATTTCGCCGACTTTATTTCCTTTTTCATCCTTAATAAAAATATGATTTTTATTATAAAAGGCGATGCTATTCCGGTCATGCTTTCCGTCTGGTCCAAACAATTGGAGCGCTACGACTACTCTGGTAGAATCCGCAACAGCTTCGTCGATTTTCAGCATGTACCCCTTGTCTTTCACTTCAATATTTGGATGTTGTACCAATCCGAGTTTTTGGGCTTTCAATAAACCGGTATCCGCGTTGTTTCCGGCAAACAAGGACCGGACGATGTCCGCCAGCGTAGGAGCGGAAAAGAAGGTTGCGGTACCCATAAATAGCACAAGCGCTGCCGCGGCGGCTGCAAGATTCCAGCGTTTTTTTAGGCCCTTTGGTTCTTTCGCTGCAGTTTCCGCGGCCGTTACGACCGAATCCTTGAAAAGTTCTTCTTCGGAACTGATCGAAAGCATCACTCCTTCGGTAAAAGCAGCGGGAAGCACGTTCGGATAAAGCTGCCGCATCCAGTTCTCTTGTTCTTCCATCCACTCGGTATAACGGTTCCGGCAGCCTTCGCAATCGGCTAAATGATTTTGCATGTTCACCAAGCTGAAGTCCGCCTCCTTCAAAACCGCTTGTTCAAAATCTTCTGGCTTCCAGCATTTCATGGTCGATCCGCTCCTCTCCAAGCATCATTTTTTTTAGTTTCAGCCTTGCCCGGTACAGATCGTTCTGGACCTTGCTTACAGGGCAGCCCATGATCTCGCTTATTTCAGCGTAATTAAGATCATTGGTATATCTAAGTAGCAGGACAAGCCGGTAATTGCCCGGGAGCTTGGAAATTCTATGCCGCATCTCTTTCTGCTTTTCCGACAGCAATAAAATCTCTTCAGGCCCTTTGTCCGCATCCTGTTCCCGTTCCGCCATCAGCGTGGCCGAAATCGTTTTTCTTTTCTTGGCGTCTTTGAACCTATTCGCTGCAATCGTGTATAACCAAGCCGCAAAGCTTTTGTCCGGATCGTGCTGGTCAAGCTTCCGGTAAGCCTTAATAAAGGCCTCTTGCGTTAAGTCTTGGGCATCTTGTGGTTCGGCTCCCATTCCCCGCAGCAGCATGTACACTTTATTCTTGTACCTGTCAACCAGGTAAGCATAATCGTTTTTATTGCCGCTTAGCACGCTTTCGATATGAAGCCTTTCGGTATTCCGTATCTCTTCGTTTGCTTCCACTGCCTGTCCCCCTTCTCTTTTCATACTCTATTGACGGTCGATGGCGCTCCAATCTCTCACTCGGTTCAGCACAAGATCTGGAATAGGGAAAAATACAGCTAAAAAAAGAGCCCCGTTATCAACGGGGCTCCTTCACGTCCGGTTTGCGCCATAAGAGCGCAGCGGGTGCGATTGATATAAATAAGTGCGATTAGATCTTCATGACGCCGCCAGTACTGGCGTTGGTTACTAGCTTGGAATAACGGGCCAGGTAACCGGTTTTCACTTTCGGCTCGAACTCTTTCCAGCCTTTGCGGCGCTCTTCCATTTCTTCGTCGCTGACCTTCAGCTCGATTTTGCGCTCGATCAGATCCAGTTCAATGATGTCGCCGTCCTGTACGAAGGCGATCGGTCCGCCTTCGGCAGCTTCCGGCGAAATGTGGCCGATGCTGATTCCGCGGGATGCGCCGGAGAAACGGCCGTCCGTGATCAGGCCGACTTTGGCGCCGAGGCCCATGCCGACGATCTGCGAAGTCGGAGCAAGCATTTCCGGCATGCCGGGGCCGCCTTTAGGGCCTTCGTAGCGGATGACCACCACGTGGCCTTCTTTGACTTTGCCGTTAGCGATGCCGTACAGCGCATCGTCCTGGGAGTCAAAGCAGATGGCCGGTCCGACATGGCGTCCGCCTACGGAAGGGTCCACCGCGCCGACCTTGATGATGCTGCCGTTCGGCGCCAGGTTGCCGAACAAGACGGCAAGGCCGCCACGCTCGGAATGCGGGTTATCCAACGTGTGGATAACATCCTTGTTCAAAATCTCCGCGCCTGCCACGTTCTCGGCAAGCGTTTTGCCGGTTACGGTGATACAGTCGCCGTGGATAGCGTCCGGTTTTTTGAGAAGCTCGTTGATAACCGCGCTTACGCCGCCGGCTTCGTGGATATCCTCGATGTGCCAGTCCGATGCCGGAGCGACTTTGGACAGATGCGGCACACGGTTCGCCACTTCGTTGATGCGCTCGATCGGATATTCGAATCCCGCTTCATGAGCGAGAGCAAGTGTATGAAGAACGGTATTCGTCGAGCCGCCCATTGCCATATCCAGCGCGAACGCGTTGTCGATGGCTTCTTTCGTGACAATGTCGCGCGGCTTCAGATCAAGCTTGATCAGCTCCATAAGCTGCTTCGCGGATTGTTTTACGAACTCTCTGCGCTCGGGAGATACGGCGAGAATCGTGCCGTTGCCCGGCATAGCCAGTCCGAGCGCTTCACACAGGCAGTTCATGGAGTTCGCCGTAAACATGCCGGAACAGGAACCGCATGTCGGACAGCCGTATTGTTCAAGCTCAAGCAGAGCTTTATCGTCGATTTTACCGACCTGGTAGGCGCCGACGCCTTCGAATACGGAAGTCAGGGAGATCGAACGGCCGTTGCTGTCTTTACCCGCTTTCATCGGGCCGCCGCTTACGAATACGGTCGGAATATTGACGCGCAGGGCGCCCATCATCATGCCCGGAGTGATTTTGTCGCAGTTCGGGATACACACCATACCGTCGAACCAGTGCGCGGAAACGACCGTTTCCAGAGAGTCCGCGATAATCTCGCGGCTCGGAAGGGAATAACGCATGCCGATGTGGCCCATGGCGATGCCGTCGTCCACGCCGATCGTGTTGAATTCAAATGGCACGCCGCCCGCTTCGCGGATAGCTTCCTTAACGATTTTACCGAATTCTTGCAGATGAACGTGACCCGGTACGATATCAATATAAGAGTTGCACACCGCGATAAACGGTTTGCCGAAATCCTCTTCCTTGACTCCAGCCGCGCGCAGCAAGCTGCGGTGCGGCGCCCGGTCGAACCCCTTCTTGATCATATCGCTTCTCATGCCTTGTTTAGCCATCTATGATTCCTCCCGCTTCTATCAAGTGCATTGCCGTTTTACTGCATTAAAAGGAATTGTATCACGGATAATCCTTTTTTGCCTATCTTTTTTACAAAGGAATGTCGAAAAATATCAATCGAAAATTTTCGCGCGCTCCATTGAGGAGAGCTTGCGGCCCGCGATGTCCAGGACGATCTTCCCTCCAGCGAGGCCCCAGATGCGGCTGGCATACCGCTCCGCGAACTCCACGTTGTGCAGGGAGCAGACGACCGTTACCTTCTCCCGCTTGCATAGCTCGCGCAAATCTTTCAGCACGCTGTTGGCGGCTTCGGGATCTAGACCGGATACCGGCTCGTCCGCAATGACAATTCTCGCGCCCTGCACGAGCGCCCGCGCGATCGAAACCCTCTGCCGCTCTCCCCCGCTCAAATCCTCGACCTTTTTCTCGGCTTTATCGAGCAGGCCGACTTTCTCCAGATAGTCCATGGCAAGCACATGCTCGTCCCGGGCATTCGTGCCGGTTAACACGCGCATGACGGACTTTTCGTAAAACCGTCCTTTCAGCACGTTCTTGACGGCCGTCTGCTTCCGGTCCAGCGCCGGGCTTTCTTCGATAAATGCCCAATCCCGCTTCAGCTTGAACTTCTCGGCGATCCCGAGCGACGTAATGTCCCGGTCGTTATAAATGAACTGGCCGTCGTCCCATTTTTCTTTCAAAGCGATGCACTTCAGCAGGGTCGTTTTTCCGCTCCCGCTTGCGCCGACAAGCCCGATCAGCTCGCCTTCGTCGATTTGTAGCGATATTTTGGAAAGGATCTCCTGTCCCGTGGTCAGCTTCTTGGTCAAATTGCGTATCGTCAACATCAGCCGTATGCTCCCTCGTCTCCGTTAGGTGCACACGCTTACAACTGCGTGCGTCAGCCTTTGCTAGTTTCACCTATTATAGCAAAAACACGGTCGATGAGGAATCGTTTCGTCAGGCGGACGCGCGGAACCCTCCCGCCGGTGTCCGAAAGATGACATCCGCAGAAGGGTCCGCAGCTACCGCTTATGAAAATTTAGCTTCCCGGATTAACCGGCCGGATCGCCGGAATGTCACGGAAGACGTACTTCTTCCTTTACTTTTTCAAACTTGCGTTAAGCTGATCGCATTCGGCGGCGGTAACGTTCTGGCCGCACACCGCAATCTGATCCTTCGGCTTGCCGTCCGAAACATCGCTGACCAGCTTGTTGCCCAGGATATGGTTCAGCGCGTTGAGGTTATAGCCGTTGTCCTGCTCAAGCTGCCATCCGAAAATACCGGCAAGCCCGTTGTCCTTGGCATACTGCGTCTTAAGCGCGACGGTGCGCGGCGTTTCGACAGTGATGAACGAGCCGATCGGATTCACGAGATAATCGGCATTGGCCGCTTTGTCGGTGTAAAGCTTATAGCCGTTCTTAGGCTTCAGATCTTTATCCAGGTAATTCTGATAAAGGTCGTAACCTTCGACGACTCCGGCTTCCCAAGAGCCTACGCCGGCGATGCCGAGGATCAGGCTTTTGCCTTTCCAGGCCAGGTCCCCGAACGTCGATTTACCGATTAAACCGTTCGTGTATTCCGTAATGTCTCCGTTTTTCATCGCTTTGGAGCGGTGATAGTTGGCGATGCCGATCATGATTTTATTGGCCGGAACGCCGTATCCTTTAAGCAGCTTGACGGTTGTATCAAGAGAAAGATCCACATGCTTGCCCGTTGCGGGGTCCTTGGAATTCGGGTTGGGATACAGCGGCGTGTGATGGCCAAGCTCCCGTTCCCAGGCTCCGCTCAGATCATAGGTCATTGCATAGAGACGGTTGAGGTATTTGCTCGCTTCGGCCCAGTCGATCTTGGCCAGTTTTTCTTCCGTAGCCGGAATCGCGCTCGACAGGCGGTATTCTTTGCCGGTTTTCTTGGTGAGCCAGTCGAGGCCGGCCCGCAGTTCTTTCAGAAGCTTGATGTAGTTCTCGGGATCGTCCTTACGTGCCATCCCTATGACGGCACCGTCGGAAGCGGGATATTCCCAGTCGATGTCGACGCCGTCAAAGCCGAACTGTTCCAGGAAACGGACGACGGAATCGACGAACGCTTTGCGGCGCGTCGTATCGGAAGCCATCCACGGAAAGCCTTCGCTCAGCGTCCAGCCGCCTACGGAAAGATCCAGCTTCAGGTTGGGGTTCGTTTTGCGGAGCTGGTAGAGCGCGCCGAAGACACCTGCGACATCGTTCGGATCGAGATCGTACATGCTCTCGGTTCCCGTGATTTTGCCACCCGTCTGACCGGGAAGCGTCCGCAAGAAAGCGGCTTCAAAATCCGCGATAGCCATCGCTCCGTCAGGCAGGTTGCTCTGCTTGCACGTCCGGTTGACCGATGCCGGCGCGGTGGTCGGGAAGCCCGGGTCCTGCGTGTTCTGGGCAGCCGGGAAGCAGACGCCCGCGAAGCCGTAGACAAGCCGGTTCACGTTCTTCACCGGAAGCTTGCTGAAATCGAACCGACGGCCGTAGATGGCCCAGTCACCGAGGTACTCGACGACTTCCTGGCCGGCGCTCATTTCGTAGGTGTTGTGCTGCAGCGGCAGGGTGCCGGACGGAAGCTTGGCGACACGTCCGCCCGTATCGGCGTCAAAGCCGGGATGGTTGCCGCCGGGATCGGTGGCGGGATCGATGCCGCCTTTGGTGCCGCCCGTTCCCGTGCCGGAGACGGGATGTCCGGAGCTGATTGCGCCCGTCGGGTTAATTTTGCCGACGTTGGTGTTGCCGGTTCCCGGGTTCGCCGTGCCGTAATCTATGTTGTTCGGGATGGATACCGGACAAAGATCGTTGCTGATTTTGCCGGCTACTTCCCACATGTTATAGATGGTGTCGTCCGGCGCTATGCCGTGTACGTCGGAAATGGCTCTGTATGCCTTTCCTTTATAACCGACAATTTTGCCTTTGGCGTAAATTTTCGAAGCGCTCCAATCCGGCGCGCAGAAAGGCGTCGTCGGTTCGGGCTTGGTCGGATCCGACGTATCGAGCTTCCAGAGCGTCGGCGTCGTAGCCGGTTCCCAGCCCACGAGAGCGGTATGAGCTGCAAGGGCTTTATACGTCTTGCCGTTGTAAGATACGAGATCGCCTACTTTATAGGCGGTTCCGGCCTGCCAAGCGGGTGCTCCCGTACCTGGGCTGGGACTTGGACTTGGGCTGGGACTCGGGCTGGGACTTGGGCTGGGACTCGGTGTAGGGTCCTCGGCTTTTTTCCACAGCGAAGCTACGTTCGGAGGCTCCCAACCGTTCAAGGAAGTATGAGGCTGCAGGCATTCATACGTAACACCGTTGTAGGAAACAAGATCTTTCGCTTTGTAAGCCGTGTTCGGCGCCCATTGGGCGGCCGCTCCCGATGATGTCGAGGGATAAAGGGGAAGTAAACTGAGCAATAAAGTGACCAGCAGCAGCAATGGGAGTAATTTCTTACCGTACGCTTGCGTTGCGTGCATAAAATAACTCCTTCCACTATTTAAGTTTTGTGCGGTCCTTGCCTTCCCTGGCAGGCGTAAAGATTCTTCGTCTCCTTTCCTGTAAATTGTATAAAAACTCCCGGAATTTAAGGAGCTTATACCGGTGTGGGCGCAGAAGCCATGATCCTATTTTTAAATATGGAAGCGTTTTCCACAAGGGGGACATTCGCATCATGGAGGGGGAATTATATCCATTTTACTGGAAATTAAAAAGAAGCCCGGAAGGCTCCTTTTTATAAAGCGGATATACGGATCGGATTCTTCCGCATCAGGAAGAACTTTCTATTGGGCAGCGGGATTCCGCCGCCCGGTTTCTTCTTGTTTCATCACGTGAATACCGGCCAGAAAAGCCGAGATAAGCAGCTTCTGACTCACCTCCACCGAAAGCGCGATTCCGAAGCCTCCGGAACGCTCGATGGACGAGAAGCCGTGCAAAATGCTGCGAAGCCCTCTTGTCGCATGGATAGCCGCATCCCCTTCCAGTCCGTAGTAGCCGAGTACTCCGACGATAAGACGGACAATCTCGGCCGAAATACGATCCATCTCGCTCTCCTTCCGGTCGGGTGCGCGGAGAGTGGCTTCGTAAAGGCCGGGATGTCTGCGGGCAAAGGCCGCATAAGCTTCTCCGAGGGCAAAGACGGCCTCATCGCCTGCCAATCCTTCGACGGCAGCGGCCAAGTCGCCGTGAAGGATCGACAGACTGTAGAGAGCGAGTTTGGCTCTCAGTGCGCCAAGTCCTTCAATATGATTGTACAAAGAAGGCGAACGCACATGGAGCTTCTGTGCAAGCGAAGCCAATGTGACGGCTTCAAAACCTTGCTCGTCGGCCAGCTCGGCAGCCGCTCTGAGAAGCGTTTGTTCATCGAGACCGATTCTGGGTGACATTTTAATGAGAACTCCTTCCATTTAGCGAGACGGCGAGATTGCGTTCGGCAGCGGCAATGGCCAGATCCAGCTTGGCAGCGGGGTCGGACAGCATTGCTCCATGACCGACCGCAAGCAGAGCCGGCGAATAGCCGCGAAGCTTTTTGACGCTTTCCAGCGCTTCGTGTTTGTTCCAGGTAGCGAGAGCCGGAAACGGGAAAAGCAGTTTAACTTGACCCGAAACCGCTATCCCCGCTCTGAGCTGCAGGGCATCGCCCGCGATGACGGCATTACTGCGGACATCGAGGAAGCTCATGGAACCCGGCGTATGACCCGGTGTGGACAGAGCAAGCAGGGAACCGATCCGGTCACCTTCCTTCAGCAGCACGTCGGGAACGGTCGTCACTTTCTTCGGAACGGCCCCGCGCACCGGCATCTGAGGCTCATCCGGATCAAGAGTCGCGTCTCCCTTGAGCAGGCGTGCGTCACGGGCGGAGATAAACACCTCCGCTTGAGGCAATAGACGCTTGAGTTCGTCGAGAGCGCCGACATGATCCTCATGCGCATGTGTCAGGACGATTCGTTTAATCGATTTGCCGATTCCGCCGGCCGCTTTCATAATGCCTTTGGCACTGAAAGGCATCGCCGCGTCTATGAGCGTTAATCCGTCCTTTTCTTCCACCAAGTAACAGTTTACCGGAAACATCCGGGGTAAAAAAGCCAGTTGGTAAAGATCGCCTTCACGAGTTATTTTCATTGAAATGTTCCTCCGCTTCTCAAAACTAATCTTATTAGTTTTATAATAACTAATGCCATTAGTTTTGGCAAGCTAAAATTTTAATTCCATTACCCGCGTGACAAATACAAGCAAAAAGACCCCTGAATTGTCAGGGGTCTTGCAAGCGAGGCCTTGCCGAAGCTGAGCTTCCTTTGCCTTATTTCGCCTGCGATTGCAGGCTGCGGTTCCAGTGGCGGTGCTGGGCGACGGCAGCCGCGAAATCACGGCTGAAGCCGGCTGCTTCATCCGCGCGATCCGCCGCCAGCACGCCCGGCTGAATTTCCGGCGTGGCCGTTGCCGGCGGACTACCGGCAGCCGATCCGGCGATTCCCGCTGCGGCGAGAAGCTCCGCGCCTTCACCTACAGCACCGATGGTCTTGTAGTGCTGGAAGGCTTCTTTGATGAAGTCCGCCGTTTTGGAATCCGCCAGAAGCTCATCGGCGCTTTGGCGTCCCCCCGGTATATAGACGGCATCAAACAGCACGGAATCGGCCGTGAGAAGGGAATGATCCACTTCCAGCGGATTTCCGCCGTCGCATACGATCGTACCGAGCTGCACGCTGACCACTTCCGGCACGAGACCGGCCCCCTTCAACGATTGGAGCATGCCGCTCACTTCTTTGCCGCGGAAGCCGTTGCCGGCCAGCACGGCCACTTTGCGGGTCAGAGGCGTTTTTACCGTGTTCATCTGGCTAAGTGCTGGAGAGGACAGCGTCACGCCGGTGTCGGAAGTGTCTTCCGGCGCTTTGGCACCGATTCCTGCGGCAACCTGCTTCGCCAGATCCACACTCACCTGACTGAACATATCGACGGCACGCTGGCGGATTTCTTTGGTTTTCACTTTGCCGAGCTCAAACCGGAAAGCGTTCACGATATGCTGCTTTTCCACGTCAGACATACTGTTCCAGAACAAGGTCGCCTGGCTGAAATGGTCCTTGAAGCTGTCGCTGCGCGCCTGGATCTTGCGGCCTTCCACCTTCTCCGCGTAGTGAGCGTAACCGCCTTCTTTTTCCGATGCGGGCTCGGGAGAATTGCCTGCCAGCGAGTTTTTATGATAGCTGACCGGACCGCGGTTGATCGTCATCCGGTGCATGCCGTCGCGCTGGTTGTTATGCACGGGAGCAACCGACCGGTTGATCGGAATTTCGTGGAAGTTCGGACCGCCCAAGCGGGAAAGCTGAGTATCCGTATAAGAAAACAGTCTGCCCTGAAGCAGAGGATCGTTCGTAAAATCGATCCCCGGAACGACATGTCCCGGATGGAAAGCGATTTGCTCGGTTTCCGCGAAGAAATTATCGGTATTTCGGTTCAGCGTCATTTTACCGATGATGTTCACCGGAACCTGTTCTTCCGGCCAGATCTTGGTCGGATCCAGGATATCGAAGTCAAACATGAATTCGTCTTCTTCTTTAATAATCTGAACACCGAATTCGAATTCCGGGTAGTTGCCCGTCTCAATGGCATCCCACAAATCCCGGCGGTTGAAATCGGGATCTTTACCCGCCAGCTTCTGCACTTCGTCCCACACCAGGGAATGTACGCCGAGCAGTGGTTTCCAGTGGAATTTGACGAAATGCCCTTTGCCCTGTTCGTTTACGAACCGGAACGTATGTACTCCAAAGCCCTCCATCATCCGGAAACTGCGCGGAAGCGATCGGTCCGACATCGCCCACATCACCATATGAGCCGTCTCGGTATTGGAAGTCACGAAGTCCCAGAATGTATCGTGCGCAGATTGGGCCTGCGGAATTTCATTATGAGGCTCCGGTTTGACGGCATGGATAAAGTCCGGGAACTTCTTGGCGTCCTGAATAAAGAAGACAGGCATATTGTTTCCGACAAGATCGTAATTGCCTTCTTCCGTGTAAAATTTCGCAGCGAAGCCGCGGACGTCTCGGACGGTATCGGATGAGCCGCGCGACCCGGCAACCGTTGAGAAACGGACAAAAACGGGCGTTTTTGCGGAAGGATCCTGCAGAAATTTCGCTTTTGTATACTCCGTCATAGGTTCGTATACCTGGAAATAACCGTGTGCCCCAAATCCTCTTGCGTGTACGATGCGCTCCGGAATACGCTCGTGGTCGAAATGAGTCATTTTTTCCCGGAAATGAAAGTCTTCCATCAAAGTCGGCCCGCGCATCCCGGCCTTCAAAGAGTGCTCATCCTCGCTGACCCGAAGTCCCTGGTTGGTCGTCAACTTCTGCCCGGTGTCGTCCACCCTGTACGGGTCAAGCTGTTTATCTTTGCTTTGTTCGTTTACAGGCTCGCGCTTATCGTCATTTTTCATCGGACAACCTCCTTCGATTTGTTCAGGAAATGAACTCTTCTACTTAGTAACCTGATTCTTATAAAGCCAAACCGAAGTCGCGATGAGAACATATGTCATGACCTTCCACACCGATCCTTCCTACAGGAAGCTTGCGCCTAAAGTCACAAACAAAAAAAATCCCTGCCTGGTCAGCAGGGATTCCGATCACTGAGTTTCGTCTAGTACAAGAAAGTGCGGGAGACTATAACCAGCAGAATGAAGAGAACCAGAATGACAGCTGTGCTGGTGCCTAAGCCTATTCCACCGTAACCCATTCGTCAACACCCTTTCTTTGTTTGGGATAGGATATCTTATGCAGAAGGTAACTTTTGTTTTGGACTCCTCTCCCGGTTCCCGGAAATTTCCGCGGGAACTTGGTGAGCCGGGAGAGGCAGTCCGGCAAGGTCGGCATCAAACTACCAGAAATGGTCATGACATTGACCTACTAAGAGGGAGGCTCTCCTTTTACAATAAAATAAATTCGCCCCGCAGCGGGCCCGTCAACCTGGAGGTTACATCTTGATGAAGCTGTCTTTAAGCATGTGGAGCATGCACCGAACGACCCGTGAAAATCAGGGAACCGTCCTGGATTTTCTCACTTTTTGTCAGCAGGAGGGCATCGGCCAGGTCGAACTTCTGGATGTCTTCTGGAAAGACAAAGAAGCCGAAATTCCGGCGGTTCTTGCCTTCTTGAAAGAAAACGGAATAACCTTGTCCAGCTATGCCGTCGGCAACGATTTCGTAAAAGGGACTCCCGGCGAAAGAGCCGAAGCGCTGCGCGTTGTAAAAGACGGGATCGAGACGGCAGACAGGCTAGGCACGTCGGTTGTCCGAGTTTTCTCGGGAAATATGTCCGACGCCTATACATTCGATTCCGCTCTTGAGTGGATCGTATCCGGCCTCGGGGAAGCGGCGGCTTTAGCTGAACAAGCGGGCATTACCCTCTGTCTGGAAAATCACGGCAAGCTGGCCGGTAAAGGGGATCAGGTTCTGGAGATTTTAAAGCGAGTCGGATCGCCTGCCCTGAAATCGACCTTCGATACGGGAAATTTTCTGCTCGTAGATGAGAAACCGCTCCATGCGCTGGATGTTCTTCTTCCTCACATCGGGCATGTACATATTAAAGACTTTGCCGAGACACCCGAAGGACGATATAAAGCACTGAGCGGCAAAACGTATGAAGGTGTCTTCGCCGGTGAAGGGGACGTCCGGCTTGACGTGATCGTTTCGAGGCTGAAGGAAGCCGGGTATAACGGCGCCTATGTCCTCGAATACGAAGGAACCGGAGACGAAGCCGAAGGAATCCGTAAAAGCTATGAAAATTTCAACCACCTTGTCCAAACCAAAGGAGATTAAACCCCATGACACCCATTCAACTAGCTGATGTCGTCATTATAGGCGGAGGAACCGGCGGCTTCGCCGCAGCACTTGCGTCAGCCGAGTCGGGTAAAAGCGTTATCCTGACCGAAGAAACCGTGTGGATCGGCGGACAGCTCACCAGTCAAGCGGTTCCCCCCGACGAACACCCATGGATCGAAAAATTCGGCTGCACCCGTACATACCGCAGGTTCCGCGAAGATGTCCGCAATTATTACCGGGATTATTTCCCGATGAAGCCTGAAGCCAAAGCGATAACGGAGCTTAATCCGGGCAGCGGCTCCGTAAGCCGGTTGTGCCATGAACCGAGAACGGCACTGGCTGTTCTCCAGCAGATGCTGGCACCTTATGTTCACAGCGGTCAGGTGACCATCCTGCTCCGGCACATTCCGGTAAATGCGGAAACGGACGGGGACGCGATTACATCGGTTGAGGTAAAAAGCCTGGACAGCGGCGCGCTGACTGTTCTGAAGGCCCCCTATTTCCTGGATGCAACGGAATGCGGCGATTTGCTGCCGCTAGTAAAGGCAGAGTATGTGACCGGCGCGGAATCTTACGCGGAAACCGGAGAACCGAACGCGGTAGTCGGAGATCCTCTTCCCGGCGATATGCAGGGCTTTACGTACTGCTTCGCGGTGGATCATCTGGAAGGTGAACATCACGTCATCGAGAAGCCCGAGATGTATGACTTCTGGAAAGCGTACAAAGCGGATTTCTGGCCGGATCACCTGCTTAGCCTGATAGGTGTCAAGCCTGCTACGAACGAGCCGGTCCGGTATGAAATTTTTCCGGGGACGGAACACTTCTCCCTCTTCCGGTACCGGCAGATCGCGGACATGGAGCACTTCCGTGAAGGAACCTACCGCAGCAGCATTTCACTCGTCAACTGGCCGCAGAACGATTACTGGCTCGGTTCCATTATCGACGTCCCCGAAGAAGAGAAGCAGAAGCATCTGTACCAGGCCAAGCAGCTATCGCTCTCTCTCCTGTACTGGCTGCAGACGGAAGCGCCCCGTCCAGACGGCGGCACCGGCTACCCCGGCCTGCGTCTGCGCAAAGATGTCGTCGGCACGGAGGACGGCCTGGCGATGTATCCTTACATCCGCGAGTCGCGGCGGATCAACGCGGAGTTTACCGTGCTGGAGCAGCACGTCGCCACCGCCTGCAGACCCGACGGCCGGGCCGAAGCGTTCGCGGACAGCGTAGGAATCGGCTGCTACCGCATCGACCTGCATCCGAGCACGGAGAACCGTCCGTATATCGACGTCTCGTCCCTGCCGTTTCAGATCCCGCTCGGCAGCCTCATTCCGGTACGCGTGCGCAACCTGCTGGCCGCGGGCAAAAACATCGGCGTCACGCATATCACGAACGGCTGCTACCGGCTTCATCCCGTTGAGTGGAATATCGGCGAAGCGGCCGGATACTGCGCCGCCTACTGCATCGACAACGGCATGACGCCGAGCGAGCTTCGCGGCAATTCTGACGAACTGGCCAAATTCCAGTCGCACTTGGCCAAAGCCGGCATTGAGCTGGAATGGCCTGCCCTTCGGCCGGTCTAATTCCCCCTGCGAGTCCGACCCAACCTGATCGGACGGGATGATCTCCCGCTTGCATTTTATGATGAGATCCTTGGGGAGATCAGTCAGTCCGCCAAATTCTGTAAGCCTTCAGATCTTTCTGGAGGCTTTTTTTGGTAAGATAAAGCACCGAACTCACGTTTTTTTGTTATAATCGGAAAAAATGATTTTCCTTTAGGAGGTTAATGAATGGCCGGCTCTCTTTCCGATGATTTATTCATCGGCTCCATTATTTCCCTGTTAATCTGGGGATGCACCAGCGGAATTTTTACGAGGTTTAATCTGACCCATACGGAGGACAGGTACATACAGCCTCCGGACGCCGAGGAGTACTTCTCTCCTAAACCCGACAAAAAACCTCTCCTGCACGCTTTCCGTTCCTTCTATTTTATTGCGGCCGTACTCGGTTTTGCCGCCTCCGTTGTCGTTTCGTACCTTGAATTTTAACCATTCGCGGCCTTTTTTTCTCTGCGCGCGCTTTTTCGATACTGATTACTCCACGGATGAAAAGGGTAAGCTGAAAATTGGGAGTCCATGCATCCTAATGTGATCCCTACAACGAAAGCCCGATACGGAGGTACGACCATGAGCCGCCGGAAACTGCAGGAAAGACTCAAAATGAAGAGCGTAGAACCCCAGCACGGAGAACAGTTCAACCATTTGCTCCGCTATGTGTTCCAGGTTACGAACCATGATTTACAAACGTTCGGCTGGGAAGACCGCGAAATCGCCCAGGCGAAGCTTCCGGTGCTGAAGCAAGCCGATGTCCTCGGCTGGTTTGATGAAGACAAACTGATTTCACAGCTGGCCGTGTACCCGTTTCAAGTGAATATTTTCGGCCGGATATACGATATGGGCGGTTTGACGGGCGTCGGCACTTATCCCGAATACGCCAATATGGGGCTTATGAACCAACTGATGCGGCAGGCTCTTACAAACATGCGAGGACGCAGGCAATCTATCTCCTATTTGTATCCGTACTCCATCCCGTACTACCGCCGCAAAGGCTGGGAAATTATTTCCGATAAAATTTCGTTCGAAGTCAAAGACACGCAGCTGCCGAAGCTGAAAACCGTCCCCGGCAATGTGGAACGAGTGACGATCGAACACCCCGATATCAAAACCGTGTATCAACGCTTCGCTTTACAGAACCACGCCGCCATGCTGCGGAATAATTTGGCCTGGGAAGAATATTTGCGCTGGGATCTCGACGACATGACCGTGGCCATTTATTACGATGCGGATCATGAGCCTTCCGGGTTTTTGCTGTATTGGATTGCGGGAGAAATTTTTCATATGAAGGAAATGGTTTTTCTCGATGAAGAAGCCCGGACGGGCCTGTGGAATTTCATAAGCGCTCATTTCTCCATGGTTACCTATGTAAAAGGCCATACCTACAAGGACGAACCGATGTCCTTCCTCTTGGAGGACGGGGATATCAAAGAAACGATTGCGCCTTATTTCATGGCGAGGATTGTGGATGTGAGCCAGTTCATTGAACAGTATCCGTTCCAGGCGCAGGGGGAAGAATGCAAGTTAACCTTCAACCTGCATGATCCTATGCTGGAATGGAATCAGGGAACGTTCACTTTGACAGTGGACAAAGAAGGTCAAGGCCGGCTGGCCGACGGGGGCGGAACTCCTTCCGCTTCCTTCGATATCCAGACGCTGACCACGATGCTGATGAGCTACAAGCGGCCTTCTTATCTGCAGCGGATACGCCGGTTTCACGCGGACAGAGAGTCGGTTCAACTGCTGGACAAGCTGATTGCGAACGAGCAGCCTTATTTCTCGGATTACTTCTAAGTGTCACGGTTCCCGCCGCAAGCTTCTATGAAAAAACACGCCAAAAAAGCCGCTCCTTGCCGGAGCGGTTTTTTTTGGCATTCCGCCGTCTAATCATCCAGTTCCACTTTCGCCAGCGGCTTTAAAGCCGGCCCCTCGATGACTTCACCCGTGTAGGCGAAACGGGAGCCGTGGCAGGGACAATCCCATGTCCGTTCGGACGCGTTCCAGTCCACTTCGCAGCCCAAATGCGTGCAGGTCGTGTCGACCACGTGCAGGCTCCCTTCACGGTCGCGGTAAGCGCCCGCTCTTTTCCCCCTGACCTGTACAACGGCTCCTTCATCCTCGCGGAGTTCGCCGGTTTCTCTCGTGGGAAATTCGAGCTTGCCGGAGATGAGCTCTTTGGCGACGTTCGCATTTTCCACCACAAAGGTTTTAATCGACGGGTTCGCGTGAAACCGGGAGGGAGAGAACAAGTCCGTGTAAGGGCTCTCTTCCCCGAGAATGAGCTTCGCGTTCAATTGGGCGGCGGCAATGCCCGTGCTCATTCCCCACTTCTTATAGCCCGTGGCGACGTACAGATTCGGAACGTCATCCAGCTCCTGTCCGATGTACGGGATCGTATCCAGCGTGTACAGGTCTTGAGCCGACCAGCGGTACGCGATTTCTTTCACCCCGAAGGTTTCTCTCGCGAATTTCTCGAGCGCTTCGTAATACTGGAACGTGCAGACGCCCTGGCCCGTCTTGTGGCCTTCTCCGCCCACGATCACCATCGGCTCGCCGTTAATCAGCACGGACCTCAGAGAGCGCTTCGGCTTATCCGCACTAATGTACATGCCTCCGAGGTAGCGCTTGTCCGTTTTGACGGCGAGCACGTAAGAACGCTCTGCGTAAAGACGCGCAAAATACAGCCCGTGCAGGTTGTTAAAAGGAAAGTGAGAAGCGGACACGACATGCGAGCTGCTGACGGTAAACCCGCCGCTTGTCTTGAGAACGGACGGACTCCCCGGCTCGTATCCGGTTACGGTGGTTTCCTCGTAAATCCGCCCTCCTTTGCGCACGATTTCTTCAGCCAGATGAATCAGAAACGGGACCGGGTTGTATTGGGCCTGATTTTTCATCACGACCGCCCCTTTCGTTTCGAAAGGGAGATCGGTTTTTTCTACATAGCTACCGGGGATTCGCAATTTCTCGTAAGCTTCGTATTCTTTGAACACTTTGTGCAGAGAAGAATCCGTATCGGTGTACACAAAGGCATCCTGTTCTTCAAATTGGCATTGAATGTGGTGCTCCTTGACCAGATGACGGACGAACTGAAGAGCGTCTCGGTTCGCCTCGTAGTACAGCCGCGCTTTTTCTTCGCCAAAGTCGGAAATATACTGATCGTAGATCAAGTCGTGCTGGGCTGTAATTTTGGCGGTCGTATAACCGGTCGTCCCGTGTAAAATGCGCCCCGCGTTCAGAACCGCGACTTTTAAACCTTTCATGGCCAGCAGGTAGGCCGTCGTCAGACCGGTTATTCCGGCGCCGACGATAGCGGCGTCTACCCGGATATTTTCGTTCAGCCTGGAATAGGAGGGGATTTGGGCGGAAGCCAGCCAGTACGATTCCGGAAACTGGGGGAAAGCGGCGGCTGATCTCGAGTTCGTTTCGTTCACGTGGATTAGCTCCTTTTACCAATATTCTCCTAACTTCTCCAGAGTGACCTCATTCTATTCGTTCCGGCACAAAGTAAAAAAGCACCCTGCCGGATGCTTTTAAGGCTAATCAGGCGTTATCCACCTGCATAATGTCCATAAATGGAACTTTCGTCAGCTGTTCGCCGTCCTGAACATGTACGAGTCTCGTCCGGGGATCCATGACCGTAATTCTGCCGTAGACCTGCTCTGCCCAGCCCCATACCGTAAGAAGAATTAGAGAATCCTCGTCCTTGGCTTCTACCAGCCGGTTACCGAGTTCTTCCAGCTCGAACTCATCCCGGGTCGGACGTTTTACTTTTGCCTTTGCCATTATACCTCCTGAATGACGGTCTTACCTTCTGCCGTTTATCTTTCTATCTTACCATGTTTATGGGTTTCTTCCAACGGTTTGGAAACTCACGTTCCTATTTTCTTCTCGCGCTAATGTAAAAAAAAGCCCCCGCCCGGTTTGCACCGGACGAAGGCTCGGATTGTTGGACGGCTTATGTTTATCGGTCCGTAAGCATCTGCAGCCAACCTTGATCTGCTCGGTTAAGCTTGAGAAACGGCCATCGTTTCCCGGCACTGTTTGGCGGCCGCAACCATGTTGCGCAGGGCTGCCGCGGTTTCCTCGCTGCCTCGCGTTTTGAGCCCGCAATCGGGATTGATCCAGAAGAGCTGCGGGTCGAGTACGCGCAGCGCACGCTCGATCATGCTTACCATCTCTTCGACGGAAGGGACCCTTGGACTGTGAATGTCATAGACACCGAGCCCGATTCCCTTTTCGTACGTGTGCTGTTCGAAGCTTTCGATCAGCTCGCCGTGGCTGCGGGAAGTTTCGATGGATATGACGTCGGCATCCATATCGCGGATAGACCCGATCATGTCGTGGAATTCGCAGTAGCACATATGGGTATGAATTTGCGTCGTGGCCCGCACATTCGCCGTTGTGCTGCGGAAAGCGTTGACCGCCCAATCGAGATAAGCCCGGTGCTCATCTTTCTTAAGAGGAAGGCCTTCACGGACAGCGGGTTCGTCGATTTGGATCATTTCGATTCCCGCTTCTTCGAGTGCTTGCACTTCTTTCTCCAGCGCGAGCGAAATCTGGTAGGCGACCACGTCTCTGGACAGATCGTCCCGGACGAATGACCAGTTAAGAATCGTAACCGGTCCGGTCAGCATCCCTTTGACGGGACGTGTCGTGAGCGACTGGGCATAGACGGTTTCCTCGACGGTCATCGGCTGCGTAAAAGCCACATCGCCGTAAATGACCGGCGGTTTCACACAGCGCGAGCCGTAGGACTGCACCCAGCCGTTGCGCGTGAAGGCGAAGCCGTCCAATTTTTCGCCGAAAAATTCCACCATGTCCGTCCGTTCGAATTCCCCGTGAACGAGGACGTCCAGATCCAGCTCCTCCTGAAGCTTGATCCATTTATCGATCTCGCTCCGGATAAACGCTTTATACTGCTCGTCCGTCCATTCCGCTTTTCTCCATTTGGACCGCGCCTGTCTGACTTCCGCTGTCTGCGGGAAGCTTCCGATCGTCGTCGTCGGGAGAAATGGCAGCTGCCACTTCTCGCGCTGAAGGGCCCGTCGCTCGCCGAAGTCCGCGCCGCGTGCCGCCGGCACCTTTTGAAGCTGCAGGGCGGCCGCCTGAACGGCTTTGTTCCCGCGAGCTTCGGAAGACCGGAGGGCGGCAAGCGCTTTTTCGTTCCGCTGAAGCGCTTCGGCGGTGTCCGCCGTTTGGGATACCGCCGCCTTGGACAGCAGGACGATTTCCTCCAGCTTCTCGTCGGCGAAGGCAAGAGCGTCTCTCAGCACCGGATCGAGCTTATCTTCGTGGACGGTGGACACCGGCACATGCAGAAGGCTGCAAGATGGCTGGACGATCACCCGCTCCTCGGGAACCACGGCTAAAATGTCGTGAAGCGTACTCAGCTTCTCCTTCAGATCGGAACGCCAAATATTCCGGCCGTCCACGATACCCGCTCCTAAAATTTTGCCTTCAGGAAATCCTTCGCTCTTCAGAAGCTTCAGCGTTTTCTCACCGCCGTGTACGAAATCAAGCCCGATCCCGCTTACGGGCAGCCGTACAACCCTACTGTAATGTTCCACGGATTCGAAGTAGGTCTGGAGCATAATTTTCAGTTTCGGTGCTGCCTCTGCCAGCGCTTTGTAGATCGCTTCAATCCGTTCCATATCCTCGGCGGATAAGTTTGTCGAAAGCACCGGTTCGTCCACCTGCACCCATTCGGCGCCTTCCCGTTCCAGCTCTCGCAGCACTTGGCCGTACAGTGGAAGCAGCCGGTCGATCCAAGCATCGGTTTCCGTCTCGGCGTACCCTTTGGACAATTTCAAAAACGTAAACAGTCCGAGCAGCACGGGCTTGCCCTGGATTCCGAGCGCTTCTTTAGCTTCGCGGTAAGCTTTGAGAGGCTTGTTCTCGACCAGTTCGGGCCTCGCGCCCTGGAGTTCCGGCACAATATAATGATAGTTGGTGTTAAACCATTTCGTCATTTCGCATGCGGCCGCCCCGTCCTCACCTCTAGCCATCGCATAGTAGGTGCCCGGAGATACTTCACCGCCCTCGTATTGAAACCGTTCCGGGACGATTCCGAACATGGCGGAAGTATCCAGCACGTGGTCGTATCCCGAAAAATCGTTGACCGCGATAAGCTCAATGCCCTTCTCCCGCTGAATGCGAAGATTTCCCAAACGGACCTCGGTCAGCTTGTCCGTCAGCTCCCGTTCCCCGATTTTACCGGCCCAGAAAGACTCCAGCGCCTTCTTCCATTCACGTCCCGCTCCGATCCTCGGGTACCCCAAACTGCTGCTTATCAATGCGTTCATGATCTTGACCTCCTGATAGTGGCTTGAATTGGATGTTTGCATAAGTTCCCTGCTTCAATTGCTTGTTTGTACGCGAAAAATAAGAAAAGGACGTCATTATCCCCGAAGCATGCAAGGATAAAGACGCCCTCTGTTTGTATAATCAGCGGCTCGTACTTTAACACCTCCCTATCTCCCGTAGGTAAAGCAGTGCTGTCAGAACAGGCAGGTCTCCTGGCTCCAGAATCATCATCTTCGGCTGCCTTCCCGGTCTAAGACCAGTGGCATAATCGCCTTGACTCCTCTGTTACAGTGGCGGGACCGCGCCGGTTTTTCACCGGACTTCCCTTTTAAGCTCCAGCTCCCGAGGGGCTGGGCACCTATTCCCAACATATTCAATTGGTTAACTTAGGAATGACTATACACAACGAAGCATATTTATGCAAGCTTTATTCCAGAGGAATGCCGAAATATTTAAGCAGAGCTTCCTTGTAGGCCGCGTCGTTATCAGGCACGAACGTGCGCACGCCTTCGGGCGTAAACAGCTTAAACTCCTTGCCGGAGACCGAATTGCGCCCCTCACGGGTCCGTACGGCTACCATCGCATCTTTCGTGAAAATGGAGTCCGGGCTGTGCTCGCACCAGAAGCTGGCCATGACAAAATCTTTGGGCAGCTGCGGCTCCTCGGTAAACGAGTAAATACGCCTCCAACTGCCGCGATGCTTCTCGATCAGCACCCAGCCGAATACGGGGTCCCGCTCCATGGCGTATAACTCCCCGCCCTGCCGCTGTTCCAGCTTCTCGGCAAGACGGACCGGTCTCCGGGGCACAATGCCCCCGACACCTACGTCGCATAAGTAGCTGACTCCTTCCGCCTCCACTTCCAATACGTGATGGCGGCGTTTGGGCGGCAGCTGCGTCTCGTCTCGCCAGAACCGGGCGACATAATCGGTCACGGGGTAACCGAGCTGGCGCAGCAGCCAGCCGAACAGGGCGTTCAGCTCGAAGCAGTAGCCGCCCCGCCGCCGCTCGACGATTTTGTGGCGCAGACGCTTTATGTCCAGAGACAGCGGAACACCGTTCAGGATATCCAGATTTTCATACGGAACGGTGTGCAGATGCTGCTCCTGCAGCAAAGCCAGCGCTTCATAACTGCCGTCCAGCGGCCCTTCGTAACCGATTCGGTTGAGGTAAGCCTCCACTTCAGGTTTCAAAGCTTCTCTATCCGTCCTCACAGGACACACTCCTTTGCGGCAGGTTCACAGACGATTAGTTGTTCCGGATTCCGCTCCAGCATTGGCTGGCTGACGAGAATTTTCAATCTCAGCACCTCCGGCTTATTCTTAAAGATTTCAACAACTTGGTGAAATATTCCTCCATGTTCACCAACTTTTGATGAGTTTCCGCTCAATTGGCATCATTATTTATTGCATTATCTGCCAGAGAACTCCATAATAGGAATCTGAGTTCTTTTTTCTTTTAGAAAGAGAGTGCGGCCCGTGAAAGATATCCTTGTCCATTTATTTATCATGACATTTCCCCCTCATATTTACCAGATTTTTATGCTTACGCGTTTTTACAAAAGAGAAAAAAAACGAAACCGATTTCTGATGGGAATCCTGATGGGGTTTTCCGGGATTTTCAGTATTAGCTATCCGGTTATGTATCTCGTTCCTGATTTTTATTGGGATTTAAGAGGCGTTCCTCTTCTGCTCGCTTTTATATACGGAGGGTATTACGGAGGGTTTACGGCGCTCGGGATGATGCTGATCTTTCATGGGGTTATGTTCCCGTCGTTCGGAGTTTCGGACGTCATCCTCTATGCGGCAGGATTTCTGCCCGTCCTGTTCAGGGCCCGTGATTTCTACCAATATCCTTCGCGAAAAAAAATCGCCCTGTCGCTCTTGTACACAAGCATCGGCGCTGCCGCTCTGCTTATCTGGCTGTCTTACATCGTCTCGCATCACGGTTTTGTCTGGCAGGATCTGCTGCCGCAAGTAAGTCTTCTCGTGACCGTACAGCTTCTGCTGCCGGTGCTGCTCATCCTATGGTTTCAGCATATGCTCCGGCATGATCAGATGAGTATCGAAATCCAAAAAGCCGAGAAGCTGCAGCATCTCAGCGATCTGGCCGCCAGTGTCGCTCACGAGATCCGAAATCCGCTTCAAGTTACGCGCGGGTATATCCAGATTTCCCAGAAGGAAGCCGACGAGAAGCTCGGCCGATATTTAAACATCGCCATCGGAGAACTCGATCAGGCCGAGAAGATTATCTCGGAGTTTCTGCTCTTCGCTAAACCCGAATTGACGGAAACGGGCCTCATCCATCTCGGCGATTCGCTTCAGCAGGCCGTGACGATGCTTGAACCTTATGCCAGCATGTCGGGAGCCGTAATCGAGCTTTCCTGCGAGGACGATATTTTTATCGAGGGAGACTCTTCCAAGCTCAAGCAGGCGTTCGTCAATCTGATCAAAAACGGAATCGAATCGACCCAAACGGACGGTCTGATCCGCATACACGGTTATGTCCGGAAGCACAAAGCCATCATTACGATCACCGATAACGGCAGCGGTATGACCAAGGAAGAAATCGAGAGACTGGGGGCTCCCTTCTATACGACGAAAAGCAAGGGGACCGGGCTTGGCCTGATGGTCACGACCCGCCTGATCGATGCCATGCGCGGCAAAATGCGGTTCTCCAGCGAAGTCGGCACCGGATCGGAGGTCATGATCACCTTCCCCCTGACGACAAAAAACAGAGTATCTAATTCCTGAGAATAGATACTCTGTTTTTTTATACGTGCACGAGATGCTGGAGGGTTTGGCGGAAAATTTCTTTCACGTGATCGTCGTCCAGTGAGTAAAAGACGGTTTTGCCGCTTTTGCGCCGCTTAACGATCCGGACATTCCGTAAATACCGGAGCTGATGGGAGACGGCGGATTGTCCCATTTCAAGCACGACACTCAGATCGTGAACGCACAATTCCTGCTGGGAAAGCGCATATATGAGTTTGACGCGCGTAGGATCTCCGAGAGCTTTGAACATCTCCGCCATGTTGACGGCCATAGATTCGTTCATTTTCGCATGCTCCAGAGCAGTCCCGTCCGTTTCCGTCCCTGCGCAGGATTCGTCGCAGAGGTCTTCGATTGGTTTTTGCATGATCCATTCACCGCCTTCGTTTCCATACGGCTTATTATATCAAAAACATTACGGTTAAGGGAGTCCCTTCTCCGCTGCGCAATAAGAAAGTGCCCCGCACCCGGTGCGGAGCACTTTTTTCTATTGGTTAAGATAAAGAAGAGGGCTTCTTCTCGATAAGAACGGTCAAGCTGATCAGCGTTACGAAAATGGTGGCTCCCATGTCCGACAATATGGCGATCCACAAGGTCAGCAGACCGGGAATAGTCAGAAGCAGGGCGATGGCTTTCAATCCGAGCGCCAGGCTGATGTTCATCTTGATCACCCGGTTCACCTGCCGCGCCACGGAGATAGCTTCGGGCAGTTTGCCGAGGTGATCCTGCATCAGCACGATGTCGGCGGTTTCCACCGCGCTGTCGGTTCCTTTGCCCATCGCAATGCCAAGCTGGGCGGAAGCGAGTGCCGGAGCGTCGTTGATGCCGTCCCCGATCATGGCAACCGTACCTTCGGCGGCGAGCTCCTTGATTTTGTCGACCTTTTGTTCGGGGAGAAGACTGCCGTAATACTCGCTTACACCGACAGCTTTGGCGACTTTCTCCGCGGTTTTCTGGTGATCTCCGGTCAGCATAACCGTTTTATGAATGCCCGCTTTATGCAGGGCGGCGATCACTCCGCGGCTTTCCTCCCGGATCTCGTCGGATATTCCGAACATACCGAGCACCTTTTCGTTATCGGCGACTATAACTAAAGTAAGTCCTTCTTCCTTCAGCGAGTCGATTTGCTGCTGGATATCCGCCGGAATCCGCAGATGTTCCATGCTCTTCTCGTTGCCGAGCCAGTACCTTTCTCCCTTGAAGCTCGCCACCACTCCCCTTCCGGATACCGTCTCGATAGAGTCGGCTTCTTCGGCCCGGATGCCCTTCGCCTCTATCTCCTTCATAATCGCTTTGGCGAGAGGATGCGAGGAAGATTTCTCGATAGCCGCGGCAGCCGGGTAAAACTTGCGCTCATCCAGCACCACGGACTTCTCCACGTGGGGCTCCCCTTTGGTCAGCGTGCCGGTTTTATCGAACGCGAGCGTATCGATTTTGCCCAACTGCTCCAGGAACACGCCGCCTTTGATCAGAATGCCGTGGCGGGCATTGCGGGTAATGCCGGATACGATGGCGATCGGCGAGGACAAAATCAGGGCGCACGGACAGCCGACGATCAGAACGGCCAGCCCCTGATAAAGCCATGTCGACCAGCTTCCCCCCAGGAAAAGCGGAGGGATGACGATAACGAGCAGCGAGATGATCATGATGATCGGCGTGTAATACTTGGCGAAGCGGTTGATGAACAGCTCCGTCGGCGTTTTCGTCTCCTGGGCTTCTTCGACCAGATGCAGGATTTTCGCCAATGAAGAATCCTGATACGCCTTCTCGATGCGGACTTTAAGGAGCCCTTCGTTGTTAATGCTTCCCCCGAACACCTTCTCGCCGGGCGCTTTTTCCACCGGGAGGGATTCGCCGGTTATCGCGGCTTCGTTGACCGAGCTTCTGCCTTCTTCCACGATGCCGTCGGAAGGAATTTTCTGCCCGGAGCGGACTTGAACGAGATCTCCGATCTTAAGAGACGCGATCGGGACGACCGTTTCTTGGCCGTCCGTCAGCAGCACCGCTTCTTTGGGAGCCACTTGAAGCAGCGTTTCCATGGACCGGCGCGCTTTCTCCATGCCCATTCCTTCCAGAAGCTCGTTCAGTCCGAACAGGATGGCTACAAGCGTCGCTTCCTTCCACTCGCCGATCACGATGGCTCCCACGAGCGCGATGGTCATCAGCGTATCAATGTTAAATTTCAGGCGGAACAAGTTTTTAGCGCCTTTGATGAACGTCATGTAGCCGCTCAGTGCCATAATGATCAGATACAAGGGGATGGATACATAGGCCGGGACCCGTCCGTCCGTGAAAAATGCGATCGCGAAAAGCACAGCCGAAACGATAAGATTACGGGTAATCGCCCGGTTGGATTGCCCTCCGTGATCATGATCGTGCCCATGATCGTGACCGTGCGAGTGGCCGTGATGGCTGTGCCCATGCCCCTCGTGCGTATGCCCGGCCGCAGGCTGGGGTTTGACCAGATAAGCCCCGTCATTGCCCAGTATTTTCTCGACGGCAGGCATGGATATACGGCTGTCCACGGTCAGCTTGCCGCTGTTATAGCTGAGTCTGGCTTCCGCCCCGTGTTCCAGCTTCTGAATCTGTTCTTCCAGCTCGCGTGTACAGTTGGCGCAGGATAAACCTTTTACGCGGTGCTCCTCCATCTCCATTCCTTCTTTCCAAACAAACGTTTTTTATAAAGTATGCAAAATATGAGTATATGTTCATATAATAAATTTCCGGAAACGTAAAGTCAAGATGCTGGAAGTTCGTGGGATAAAAAAGAGTTGCCGAACCCGTATATCGACTGTTGCGGTCATGTCTATCCTAGAGACTGAAATCCGCAGAGATGGTAGGATAAGAAAAGAACAGGTCATGAGGACAACGGAGGGTAATATTCCATGACGGAAGCCTTGTACAAGCAGTACCATTCTCTTCTTTATTCCATCGCTTACCGGATGCTCGGAACCCTGAACGATGCTGAAGATATCATCCAGGATGTTTATCTGGAGATCCAGCAGCAGGATCTGGTCCGTATCGGGAATATGAAAGCTTATTTATGTAAAGCGGTAACCAACCGCTGTATCAACTTTCTCCAATCCGCGCGCAGCCGCAGAGAAATCTATACCGGCGAATGGCTTCCGGAGCCTGTATCCGCCCGGCCGGGTCTTGACCCCGCCGAACGGATAGTGCAGCAGGAAACCGTCTCCTACGCGCTGCTCGTCATGATGGAGCGGCTCAATCCGGTCGAGCGTGCGGTGTTCATCCTGCGTGAAGCGCTCGAATACAGTTACCGGGAGATTGGAGATACCCTCCAGAAGTCCGAGGAGAACTGCCGCAAGATTTATAGCCGCGTTAAAGCGAAGCTTGTCCGGAAGGAGGCGGAGCCCCTTCACAAAAGCGAACGGGAGGAACAATTCGTGAAGCTGTTTCTCGACGCGGCCAAAACAGGCGATTTCGCAGACTTTATCGCTCAAATGACTGCGGACGCCGTTCTGGTTACGGACGGCGGCGGCAAAGTCCGCTGCGCGCTGCGTCCCATTTACGGCTCGCACCGAATCCGGGCGCTGTTCGAAGGCATATGGCCGCGCGGTTATTTCAGCGGCTCCCTGCTCCCGTCCCGGATCAACGGAGAGCTGGGCTTCGTCCTCATTCGTGACGAGCGTCCGGTTCTTGCGGTCAGCATGACGTGGGACTGGGAACAGAGCCGGATAGACCGCCTGTTCATAGTCAGCAATCCGGATAAGCTGCACGGAATCCGTCTATAGAGTTACCCCTGGGGAAGGAGGCGATAAACTTTTTTTGCTTCCTTCCTTTTTTCTGTCACAAAACGGCCTCCTGATCTGTTATAGGTTTGAATGCAATTAGGAGGAGGAATATACGATGAAAACACGTCTTCAAATGGATCAGCTGATTCCGAAAGGTTATGCCGCCATGGTGGGGCTGGAGCAGTACTTGGGTTCCACAAGCTTGGACAAATCGCTGAAAGAATTGATCAAAATACGCGCATCCCAGATCAATGGCTGCGCCTTCTGCATCGACATACACACGAAAGACGCGCGTAAACACGGGGAAACCGAGCAGCGCATTTACGCTTTGAACGCCTGGCGCGAAACACCGTTCTTCACGCGGGAAGAACGTGCGGCGCTCGCATTGACGGAAGCCGTTACGCTCGTTGCCGAAACCCATGTCCCGAACGACGTTTACGACGAAGTCCGTCTTTATTTCGACGAAGTTCAGACATCCGAGATAATTATGGCCATCGTCGTCATAAACGCCTGGAACCGGCTGGCCGTATCGGCCAGGAAGATGCCTGCCGCGGACTGATCCCCAGCCCCGGCCTTCCTTGAAGGCGACTAACCAGACTCCCTTGTCTCTATGGCAAGGGAGTATTTGCTTTGCGCAGGCGTCTGAGCAGCAGGTTCTCCAAACCTTTTGTCAGCCTCCCCTTCCTTAAGCTTGTCCGGCTTTCCTGCATAACTTGCAGATATTTCCGCATTCTAAAGAAAAAGGATACCGGACGGATAAAAAGGAGGGGTATGCGTGGAAATGAAAGGTCTGATGTACGAAAATATACAACAACTTCTAGCAGGAAGTGAGGATACGGTTTATCAGCCTTTTCTCCTATACGAACGTTCCTGCGTGCTCATTTATATCCAATCGATCGTCGATGTGAAGACACTTCAAGAGAAGGTCGCTTCCGCTCTCATTGCCGAAGCCCAGGGCGACCATGATTGGGAGGAATTCCTTCAGCTGCTGGACGAAGGGACTTTGTTCCCGCTTCCCGCGAAGCTGGTTTATGCCTCCCAGGATGCCGTCCGGGAAATCGTGCACGGAAAAGCGGCGCTCTGCATCGAAGGACTGGGCTGCGCTTATGTTTTCGATGTCGTCAAGTATCAGAAAAGAGCGGTTTCCGAGTCCCAGAACGAGCTGGTCGTTATCGGGCCCCAAGAGGCGTTTATCGAAGATATCGTCAGTAACTTGTCCCTGCTCCGGCACAAAATCAAGCACCCGGATTTGAAAACCGTTAAATATACCGTGGGCACTTATACGCAGACGACTGTCTATATGGTTTATATCGAAGGACTTTGCAAACCGGAAATTTTAAAAGATCTCGATAAGGGAATCCGGGAAATTTCCATCGACGGAGTACTCGGAATCAGCTACCTTTCGGAGCAGATGAAGAAAGGAAACAAAACGCCCTTCCCTCAATTCCAATATACGGAACGGCCGGACTCCGTCGCCGCTTCCTTGCTGGAAGGCCGTGTCGCTCTCATGCAAGACGGGACACCGTCCGCGCTTCTCGTACCCGTGACGCTCTTCTCCCTGCTCCAGTCTTCCGAGGATTACTACCAGAGCTATTTATCGGCAAGCTGGATACGGCTGGTCCGGATCTTCTTTGCCTTGATTTCGATGCTCCTACCTTCCTTATACGTGGCGATCACTACGTTTCAGCCTGAAATCATCCCGTCGGATCTGCTGCTTACGATTTCGGCGGCCCGCGAGAATATTCCGTTCTCCGCACTGACGGAAGCTCTTATTATGGAGCTGACCTTCGAAGGGCTGCGCGAGGCCGGGACACGCATTCCGAAGCCGGTCGGCCAGACGATTTCGATCATCGGCGCCATCGTGATCGGACAGGCGGCTGTACAAGCGGGAATCGTATCGGCCCCTATGGTCATCGTCGTATCCATCACAGGGATCGCGTCCTATATCATCCCCCATTTCGAGCTGGGCCTCGCCTTTCGGCTGCTGCGTTTCCCGCTCCTGCTGCTCGGAGGAACGACGGGCCTCATCGGTGTTTTCATCGCCACATTCATTGTGTACGGTCATCTCACGAGTCTAAGGTCGTTCGGTGCCCCTTACCTAAGTCCGCTCGCGCCGCTGGTTCTCCGGGACTGGAAAGACATCTTTATGCGCGTGCCCTCGTCTCTTATGACCAAGCGTTCCAAAGCGTACATCGACCGGAACTTCAGGAGGCAGAAATAACATGAGGCGGATAAGACTTTTCCTTGCCCTGCTTCCGCTTCTGCTGATGACAGGCTGCTGGTCGAAGGTCGAAATCGACGAACAAACGTTTATTTTTGCCATGTACATCGATCAAGGGGACACTCCCGATAAGGTAGAAGTTACCATCAGCAGCCCGCTGCCGAACCGCCTTATGTCCGGTCAACAGGCCGGCAGCGGCACTGCCAACGGAAAACCATACGCCGTGATCAGCAAGCAAGGCACTTCGATTCCGCAAGCCCTCATGCTCATTCAGCGAGATCTGACCAGGAAGATTAACTTCGGGCACACCCGGGTCGTTACTGTCGGTAGACAATACGCGGAGAGCGGGATCAAAGATATGCTGAGCTGGATGCAAAGAGAACCTACTTTTCATATCAGCGCTATTGTGAATACCGCACCGGACAAGGCAAGAGAGATAGCGGAACTTACGCCCGTTTACGAAAAGATGCCGGCGGAAGTGATGCTCAAAATGTCCCAGCAACGAGCGATGCTGGATACGAGCGTAAAGGAGTGCTTGATAGCGGAAGCTTCCGGTCAGGGGGTCGCAACCAATTACTTGTCGACGGGCGTGATGAAAATGGCTAGCGAGAACGGAGAGGTTGGGCCATGGGCGGGCATTCAAGGAGTAGCCTTATATAACAACGATAAGCTCACGGGGGTACTTCCGAGTGCGGAAGGCAGAGCCATTGCCTGGGCTTTGGGCAGATTGGGCAGGCAAGTGTACACCCTATCCTGGGACAACGGTCAAAGTAAGGCGGACATCCTCTTTAATCATTTGACGAGCAAAAAATCGGTCCGGATGGGACCGGACGGTCCCCGGTTCACGCTGACCCTTAAAGGCGACGGAGAACTGGTCCACAAAAGGGATCCCATGCACCGCGACGAGAATGAAATGAAAGCTATCCTTGAACAGAAGTTGCGTGAGAAAATCGAAAAACAGTTAAAAAGCGCATTCGCCAAAACACGAGAAGCAGGGTCGGATGTCCTGCAGCTTGGCATGCTGCTTGAATGGAATTACCCTAAATTTTGGGAGAAAAA
The DNA here is from genome assembly GCF_058269095.1 of Paenibacillus sp. JNUCC 35. Taxonomy (NCBI): domain Bacteria; kingdom Bacillati; phylum Bacillota; class Bacilli; order Caryophanales; family Paenibacillaceae; genus Paenibacillus; species Paenibacillus sp. JNUCC 35. The sequence goes on from NZ_CM177771.1 coordinate 3,265,018, forward strand.
GCGAGAAAACTGGGGCGATTATTATAAGAACGACCTCGATATCGAATTTAAATGCGAGATAAATGTGAAACAGATCGGAATTCAATTTTAACGGTCAATTCGGTCCGTCATTCTAAGGGAAGGAAAATCCGCTATGATCGCTGTGGCTTTTTTCGCTATCGGCTTGCTGGAATGGGTTAGAACCAACCCCAGACCTCCCGGCGATACCGTCAAATTCTGGGTTCTTTTCTCGGTGCTGGGTTGTTGGAGCATTCTCGCCTCCGTCTTTACGTGGTGGCCCCAGCCCAATCAGCTCATGCATCTGCTGCTTGGCTGGCTGGAGTAAGCTTCTTATTTCTAATTGAAGGAGGTGGTCGCATGCGCTCGACGTCCTGGCAGACGTTCCGGTTTGCCATGATTTACATGATTTCTCAGCCAATCGCTTTTCTTATTACCCCTCTGATTTCAACCTCCGGCTATCAGGGCTGGATCTCCCTGCTTCTGGGAGGGCTTATCAGCGCTTTATTCCTCTGCTGCACGGTCTATATCGGCCGCTTAAACCCTGATGTGCCTTGGGTTCAGTCCGGCGAGCAAATTATCGGAAAATGGCCGCACCGCTTCTTTTTGTTCGTTGTGCTGTTCTGGTGTGTCTATTACGTTTCGATTGATATCGAAAGTTTCACGCTGTTCTACGGATCGATTTATATGAGAGAAACGCCTCAATGGTTCCTGCAGCTTATCATCGGGCTGGTTATCGTGATTACGGCGCGCTGGGGATTAGTCTCGATTGTCTATATGGCGGACGGGCTTTTCCTCATTACGATAATCGGGATCGCCATCATTTTGGGCTTGTTTTCGGCGAACGCCGATTTTCAAATGTTCCCCGCCTTATGGACCCATCACAAAATGGGCTTGGCGTTGCGGGATTCCTTTACCGCCGTTTCCTGGTTTGGCGAATGGTTCGTTTTTTTATTTATAGTGCCCCATTTGAAATTCGGCCCCAAAACGCTTCGCAACCTGCTCTCGGCCTGTCTGCTCGTGACGTTTGCCGTGACCATGCAATGGATGCTGACTTTGTTTAATTTCGGCTCTTACTACGGGAGTCGTATTCAGTATCCCCTGCTCGAATTGATTCGAAGTTCAACGTTAAGCGGATTTCTCGGCAATGCGGATCCCCTGCTGATCGGCTTGTGGACGACATCCATGTTCATTCATGATGCATTTCTCCTGTATATAGGGACCAAATGTGCGGCAGAGCTGTTTAAATTTCAAACGAGAAAAGCGATCCTTCCTCTCCTGGGCGGGACCGCAGTTGTTGTGGCACTTCAATATTCCCGGGACACAACCCGTTTTCTTACTGAAATGAACATCCCTTCCATCGTCATATTTTGGGTATTGGTGGACGCTCTGCCCGTTTATTACGCGGTTATTGCTTATGCGAGAATTAAATTTGGCAAAAAACTTTTTACAAACCATTAAATAAACAGATGTATTTCTCCATTTCAACTAACCTCTCCATACAAAATCACTTTGCGCTGTGATATTCTGTAAGAGCGCTGCCTTCGGTTATGGCGCTCATTCCCAATGTAAACTGGAGAGATATCATGTCAACATTTGCGGCAAAATCAACTGTTCTCTTGAATTTTTACAAAACTGAGTACGAAGACGGGCTCCGTTCCTATTATTTGCCGGACGAGCAGCTGCAGTTCAGCGCCCTGCCTCATGAAGTGCTGAAGTCGGCGGCACAAGATCCCCACCGCTATCCGGTTGTTATTATGGCCGATTCCAAACCGGTCGGTTTTTTTGTTTTGTACGACGGTGAAGAAATCGCCCTCTATTCGGACGACCCGCAGACTATCGTAGTGAGAGCTTTCTCGGTCAACCATGCGGAACAGGGAAAAGGCTACGCCAAGCAGGGGCTGCTTCTCCTTCCCGATTTTGTGAGAAAACAGTTTCCTCTGGCTCGGATTGTCGGCCTCGGGGTCAATATGAAAAATATTCCGGCACGGAATTTGTATTTGAAATGCGGGTTCGAGGATCACGGACGGACCAAGATCGGCCCGCTGGGCCCTCAGCACATTCTTACCCTGCCGCTGTAATCAAAGACAGATGCGGCAGCCGGCGGCTGTGCCTGGTTTTTGAAACGAAAAAGTTGGCGTACTTTTTTGCATAAAATTTCGGAATTTTAGCGGGTAACGCTGCCAGTTATGGGACAGTGAAAGAAATTTTGAGAGTCTGATCGATTATAATTAATCTCATTAATTATAAATTCAATTAACCTCGTTAACTACAAGGATTATTTAATAAGGTTAATTATTTAAAAGAGCCTTCCTAGGCTCTTTTTTCTTATCATTTCACCTGCATCGCCCGTCCAAGAGATATCAAACCACCATTGTACAGCACGGTTAAATTTCGATCCCGGCCGAATAGTGGATGTGCTATCGTAGGAATAGGAGATGCAACTGCATTGGAGGGATGCGAACATGAAAGCTTCACCCGATACGATAGCCTTGGCAGGCTTAATCGGAGAACCGTCGAGGATGCAGATGCTGCTGGAGCTTCTGAGCGGCAAATGCATGCCGGCCAGCGAGCTGGCCGGAGCCGCCCGCATCACTCCCCAGACGGCCAGCTCGCACCTGGCCAAGCTGGTGGAAGGCGGCCTGCTCACGGTCGAGCTCTCGGGTCGCCACCGGTACTACAAGCTTGCGGGCCCGGAGGTCGCCGATGCGCTTGAAGCGCTGAATACACTGGCGCGGCCAAAGCCGGTCAAGTCGCTGCGGGAGCACGACCGGCTTAATCATCTGCGCTTCGCCCGCACCTGCTACGACCATCTCGCGGGGGAAGCGGGAGTCGCGCTGGCGGACCGCCTGCTTGAGACGGGCGTCATCGGCCAGTCCGGCCGCGATTTTACGGTTACGGAGAAAGGCGAAATCTTTCTCCGAGCCTTCGGCATCAACTGCGCGGAGCTCCGCAGAAGCCGGAGACAATTCGCCAAGTGCTGCTTGGACTGGAGCGAACGCAGGTACCACATCGCCGGAAGCCTCGGCGCCGCCTTGACGGAGCAGTTGTTCCGGCGGGAATGGATCGAGCGGATCCCCGGCGGGCGGGCCGTCCGGATCACGGACACAGGGCATGACGGACTGAGGCATTTAGGGGTAGACCTGAATCTGCCGTGAAAACGCGCTGAGCTTGCATGAATAATTCGACGGGGGCCGAATAGTCCATCATGTATACTTCTTGCGAGGTGATAAGAATGATCAAACAAGAAGTACAGGAAACGTTTCGGACGATTCGGCCTTCGATTCTTTATTTCGGAACGCCGGTCGTTCTCCTCACCACTTTGAGCGAGGACGGAAGCACGAATATCTCCCCGTTGTCGTCCGCCTGGGCGCTCGGCAGCCGGATTATTCTCGGCATCGGAAACGGCGGAAAAGGGCTGGAAAATTTGTCCCGAACGGGTGAATGCGTAATCAACCTGCCGGACAGCTCGCTGTGGGAACAAGTCGAGAAGCTGGCCCCGCTGACCGGCAAATCCCCCGTCCCGGACAATAAACGCGAGTTGTACCGGTTCGAGAGAGACAAGTTTGCGGCCGCCGGCTTCACCCCTCTTCCGTCCGCATGCGTGAAGCCCCTGAGAATTCAGGAATGCCCCCTGCAAATCGAAGCCGCTCTCGTTCAGGTGCACCCGAGCGACGGCTTTTGCATCGTGGAAACCGAATCCCGCGCCGTACACGCCGAAGAACGGATCGTGCTGGGGGAACATTATGTGAACCCAGCCGCATGGAATCCGCTCATTTACAGCTTCCGGCATTACTTCGGCTTGGATGCGGAGAAAGGCAAGTCCTTCAAGTCCGAAACCTGAATCGGCATGTACGGACGCTTCTTATTCTGCCTTCCATTCCATCCGGAACGTTCCTTCCGCGTGATCTCCCGTAAGAATAAGGGAAGAAATACCGGATTCGGGGGCACGGATGCGAATCTTGTTATCTCCGGGCGGATCTCCGGGCACCTGCTTTACGTCCGTAAACCGGACTCCGTATCCGCCGTTTTTCATCGTCCACGAGTAGGTTAACAGAGCTGTTTCTCCCTTTTTTATGGGAATCGGAACAGCTTTTTCCCCGTTGAAATAGGCAAAGCTTACCTCGTAAGACGAATGGGTCCGAATCTCCCGCCACTGTTTCGTTTCCGTGAAATCGCCCCCTGCCAATACAAGCAAGACAGCCGGTATACATAGTCCTGCCACCGCCGACATTATCTTCGTTCTTCTGTACAAAGAATCCGCCGCATAGAAAAAAAGCGCGCAAACCGAACCGATTAGTCCGGAAATCGCTATATAAAAGGGATTGAAAACAAACACGACAAACGGAGCAAATCCTCCGGCACCGTAAACGATCATCCTTACCCCAACCTTTGCCTGCGGAAAAAATTTGAATAGAATCAGCTCGACAAGACTGGAATACATAACGGCATATCCATAAACAAGCCACCAAAGATAGGGAAACCTCGCCGCTTCCGAAATTTGGTATAAACCCGCATCATCTTCAAGGGCTATGATCACAAAAACAGTGAACAATGTACCGGCTGCGGCCAGCTTGGAAAGAATAAAGCTCCAGATCTGTTTTCTCCTAATCCCCTCTCTATCTTTCATAGGTGCTCCCCCTTTTTTTATCGCAATTTCAGCGTGTTCGTTGTTAATCGGAAACTTTTTGCCTGGAAGTAACGTTCCCTCGTCGTCTCCCTCATGCCGAGAATACCAAAAGACCCGCTGGTCAAACAGTTCTAACTTTTATAGGTCCTCCCGTCCCGGCAGCAAAAAGAAGCACCTCTTCAATCCGGTTTTTCTTACGACCGTCATGAAAGGTGCTTCTTTTGAAATTCCGTATAAATCGGGCTGCGCTGCCTGCCGGAGTTTAGCTGTGCACTTCGAAATCCGCTTCAAAGGAACGTACCACTTCCGGCAGCCACCGCTGCTCCACAAACTCGATATGCCGCGGAACGGCAGTATACTCGTCATAGTCGCTCTGGCTGGAAAACTCCATCGAGAACGCGTACTGATAGTCGTTTTCCAGGCTGATCTGCCGTAAAACTTGAAGCTTCTGCACCTGCGGTATGGAGGCGAGCAGTTCTCTTCCGTCGCTCAGAAACTTTTCCGCTTCGGCCGAACCCTCCTCATGCTTCAGGTTGAATAAAACCAGATGACGAATGGTGCTCATTTAAGTTCCCCCGTTCATTCGGTTTAGTCGTCCGTTTATATTTCAAACGATCACGGATTATAAGGTTTGTTCGCGATCCCGGTTTACGGGACTGCCGGGCGGCCTTTTATCGGGCTTGGGCATTTTGGCCCGCATGACTTTGTAAATCATCGCCGGCTTAAACAGTTCGGTCGGTTTTTCTACCATGTGCAGGATGCGGATAAACTTCCCGTACACGTCCTGGTCATACTCCGACAGACGGTACAGCCTGCGGACGTACCACTGCATAAAACCGAGGCCCCCGGGTTTCTTTCCTTTCGTATTCGGATACAAAAACGCATCAGAGGTCGCCGTCATCCACGTAGGCTCAACGAGCGCCGACAACCGCTTGTGGAGAGCGATCGGAATCGCTTCGGCCTTGATCTTGCCCGCACGTACTTCCTGCAGAACTTTCTGCAGTTCCAGCGCTTCCAGGCAAGCGATGCTGATGCCCTGCCCGAAAACCGGGTTAAACCGGCAGAAGGCATCCCCGATGACGACAAGTCCTGACGGGAAACGGTCGAGTTTCTCGTAATGCCGGCGCACTTGGCTCGGAAACCGGTACACATGAATATCGCCCGCAGGCTTAAGCGATTTGATATGGTCGTACAAATGCGGATGTGTAAGGGACTTGGCGAAATTCAGGAATCCCTGGTCATCGCGCGGCGGATGATTTCCGTCTCCGTATCCGACGAGGGTAACGGACCAACGGTCGCCTTCAATCGGGAATGTCAGGCCGCCTTTGGACACTTCCGGCGGATTCGGAAAAACGATCACGGACTTGTAATCATGGCTTACGGAAGGATCGCGCTCGTACATCCGTGTGGCATAAGCCAGATTGATATGCACTTCGGATTGCGGAAGGGAATCAAAGCCGTGTTTCAGAAGCTGATCCGGCGTTTTAGTCGCCGAACCCGCCGCATCGACGATCAGGTCCGCCTCCAGACGCTCGGATTGCTTGGTAACCAGATTCTCCGTCTCGACACCCGTAAAGCGGTTCTCACCGGGGCTGCTGATATACTGAACGACTCTGTGCGAATAAGCGAATTCGATGTTGGAGCGCTGCAGCAGCCGCTGATGAACTCGCCATTCCAGCAGGGGCCGGCTTTGGGAAACAACCTCGAACCCGCTGTTGAACCGGACAAAGTGAAAGTTCTGGTAAACCCAGGAAATGTCCCGGATAAAATCGAGCCTTTCCCCACCGTGCCCCTCCAGCTCCTGCATAATACCGGGAAAAAACTTGTCGAGCGTATTTTCTCCGCTTTTTAAAAGCCCGTGGGTATGATAGCTCTGCGGTGTGCCTTTACGAGGGTAAGGCCCCTCCGGCTGAGGGTCCTGCTCGATAATCGTCACTGTATCGAAGTAATCGGACAGAACCCGAGCAGCCAGTTTTCCGGCCATGCTGTTGCCGATGACGATTGCTTTGCGCGGCTTGCCCTGCTCCATCTTGAAATCATTCATTCCGCCACACTTCCTTCCCGTCTAAAAGTCCCCAACTGATCCGCCGTTCGTTCAGGTGCTGCTTTTGGTTACGGTCTGCCGCCAGGCTGATTTGCGGTCCATCCATATCAGCGTAACGGCGAACAGGACGCCGATCAAACCGATGGCTACGCCGGACAATGGTGCTCCCCGGAGTCCGAGCGCGGTATTGATGGCAACTCCGCCCACTGCGGCTCCGATGGCACTGCCTACATTAAAGGCGGAAATATTGAGAGAAGCCGCCAGATCCGCAGCGTCTCCGGCTTTCCGCAGGACAAGCATATTCAGCGGTGTTACGATAGCGAAACCGGTCAGTCCCCAGAGGAAGGAGAAAATCACCGCCAGGATAGGCACCTGCCCGAGCAGAGCGAAAGCCGTCATCGTGATGATCATGGCTGCCAGCGAACCGAGTAATGTTTTCATCAGGCCCTTATCGGCCAGCTTTCCGCTGGCGATGTTGCCGATGGCGGAACCGATCCCGAACGCGAGCATAATGGGAGAAACCGCCGTCGGGGTGAAGCCTGTAATTTCTTCAAGGTAAGGCGCGATATACGTATAACCGGCAAACAAACCGCCGGAGCTGAAAACCGTCGTCATCAAGGCGACAAGGGGTTTGGCACGGAAAATTTCACGGGTTTGTTTAGCCATTCCGACGGCTTTTCCGGACTTGATCGTTGGGACGAGCCATGCCATTCCGATAACACAGATGGCAGCCGCAATCGTCAAGGCATAGAAGGACATCCGCCAGCCGTAGCTGTTACCGATAAAGGTTCCTACCGGAACGCCCAATATGGTGGCTACCGTCAAACCCACGGTTAAATAGGAAATGGCACTGCCTTCTTTACCCGGAGGCGCAAGCCGCTGGACCACCACGATGGCCACACCGACAAGCGTCCCGTGGGAAAACGAGCAGAACAGCCGGCCGACCATCAGCAGATAATAGTTGGTCGTAACCGCGCTGATCAAAGATCCGACAACGAACAGGAGAAGCAGTGCGATCAACAGCTTCTTCTTCTCGACTCTTCCCGTCGCGGCCGTAATCAGGGGGCCGCCGATCGCGACGCCGAGTGCGTAAACCGTAATAAGCAGTCCCGCGCTCGACACATTCATGTTGAAATCCCGGGCAATCTGCGGCAGCAGCCCCATCGGCAGAAGCTCGGCAGTACAAATAATGAAAATACTCACAGCCAGGAAATAAACGGCCAGCGGCATCCGGGTCCGTTCGGGTCCTTGAATCCCGGCACCGGAAGCATGAGCCGCTTCCCCTTCTTTGGGTTGTTTCGTAGACATGGTGCTCACCTCTCTCTATCCGTTTGACTAGTATGTCAGTGATTAACGAGACCGACGGCTTCTTTAACTCCCTCGGCCCGCTTGTTCAGCGCAGGCTTGACATCCAGCAGCGCATAGCGGATGCTGTCGCACAAAGCCTGCCAGCTGGCTTCGATAATGTTTTCGGAGACGCCGACCGTGCTCCAGGTTTCTTCGCGGTCCGAGAATTCGATCAGAACCCTGACTTTCGTGGCGGTACCGTCTTTATCGTCGAGCACGCGGACCTTGTAGTCCGACAGGTGCATCGTCTGAAGACTCGGATAGTGCTGCATCAGGCATTTACGCAGTGCGTTATCCAGCGCATTGATCGGCCCGTTGCCTTCGGCGGCGTTGTACACCGACTCTCCGTGTACCTTGACCTTCACAACCGCTTCGGATAAAATCGCCTGATCGACGGATTTGACGACGGTTATTTTAAACGACTCCAGGGTTAGGATTTCTTCCAGATTCCCGTGAACACTCCGGATCAGAAGCTCTAGAGAAGCGTCGGCTCCGTCAAACTGGTAGCCCTGATGCTCAAGCTCCTTGACACGTTCGATAAGGATCTTCGTATTCGGGTTGTTCGCTTCCAGCTCCAGACCGAGCTCCTGCGCCTTGAAAACAAGGTTGCTCTGGCCGGAAAGCTCGGAAACCAGAACCCGCTGCCTGTTCCCCACCAGTCCGGGCGCTATGTGCTCATACGTGCTCGAATCGCGCAAAATAGCCGAGACATGGACACCGCCCTTGTGAGCAAAGGCCGCATGTCCGGCAAAAGGCTGATTGACGGGCATATGCATGTTCGCAATCTCGCTCACATAACGCGCCGTACTTGTAAGTCCGGCAAGCTGCTCCGCGGTTATAACCGGCAGACCCAGCTTGAGCTGGAGGTTCGGAATAACCGAGATGAGATTTGCGTTGCCGCATCTTTCGCCATAGCCGTTGATCGTTCCCTGCACCTGTGCGGCGCCCGCCATGACGGCGGCAATCGTATTCGCCACGGCGAGCTCGCAATCGTTATGGGCATGAATGCCGAGCGGGCAGTCCAATTGTTCTTTCACGGAAGCGACTATCGCCGCGATCTCGTGAGGGAGTGTTCCCCCGTTCGTATCGCAGAGAACGATCCAGTCGGCCCCGGCTTCGTAAGCTTTGCGAATGGTCGACATGGCGTAAGCGCGGTTGCTCTTGTAGCCGTCGAAAAAATGCTCCGCATCGTAGATCACACCGGTTCCGCTGCGTTTAAGAAACCGGACCGTGTCTTCGATCATGCTCAAGTTTTCGGAAAGCGTCGTCTGGATCGCCGTTTGGACCTGAAAGTCCCACGATTTACCGAAAATCGCCGCCGTGCCTACCCCGATATCCAGCAGCTGCCGGAGGTTCGCGTCACGTTCGGCCGAGCTGTTCTTGCGCCTGGTGGAGCCGAATGCCGTAATTCTGGCCTGGTGCAGGTTCAACTCTCTGGCGCGGATAAAAAATTCCACATCCTTGTGGTTGCTCCCGGGCCAGCCCCCTTCGATGAAAGCAATACCCAGCATATCCAGCCGTTTGGCGATTTTCAGCTTATCCTCGACTGTCAGGCTGACACCTTCTCCTTGCGTGCCGTCCCGCAATGTCGTATCCAAGATCGTAATCCGATTGTCCATATCTCCCTCCCGCTTGAAAATCTCCGCCGACCACTGCCGGGGACCGCCTGCCAGACAGCCCCCGGTCCGTTTTCGGCTGGGATTATTCCGGCTTAACTCCCTCGACGGCAAGCATATACATCGTCTGAGAGACCGCTTCCGTCTGCACCCACTGCCGGTACTCGGTTTCGGCGGCCGCCCGTTCCTGCTCGGACAAGTAGCCGTCCGCAACCATCTGGACACCGCGGGTTGCCGCAACGTCCGCCCAGATTCCGGCTTGCTGGAGGAAGTTCCCGTCTTCACGCGTCACGGTTTCGTGCTGTTCGCTGCTTCGGATATCCACGAGCCCCAGGTCCGCGAAAACGCCGGGAAGCTCGTCGGCTATCCCGTTGCGCATTCCCGCATCGGAACGCCATTTCAGAAAGGCCGCATAGAAGGCCTTCATGCTTGGGGGCGGCTCCGGCTGCCAGCTGATCTTGTCGTGATTATAGTCCAGCACGATCACGCGGCCGCCCGGTTTCGCGGCTTCGATGAGCTGGCCGAGCGCCTGCCGGGGATCGGCCAGCCATTGAAGCACGCGGGCCGTCGTCACGATGTCGAATTCGCCCCTGTACGGCAAATAGTGGATGTCCGCCGTTTCGAAGGCAAGCGGCGCCTGCCCGCCGAAGGTTTCCCGGGCGTAAGAGATCAGTCCTTCGTTATTGTCGATTCCGACGACACGGCCTTCTTCACCGACCGCCTCCGCGATGCCTTTCGTAATAGCTCCAGTCCCGCAGCCGGCATCGAGTACCGACTGTCCCGGCTCGAGAAGCTCAGCCAGTCTCCGGTGCGAGGATCCCACCGTCCTTGCGTCGAACACGCTCCGCACACTGGCCGCGGAACCGTCCAGTCTGGCTCTGTTCTCCGTTATTCCACCGCTCATAAGCGCGTCTCCTTTCGTGCGTACCCCGCTTTTTAATACCGGTTTTTCAGAAAATAACTGACGATTTCTTTCATATCCTCGGAAGACTTCCGGCTTGTCGTGAGCTTCCATGTTTTGTACCTGGCAAGCTGTCTGAATTTAGGCGCGGATACGACCGAACCCACGATTTGAATATCCAAAAGCAGCGGCCGCTCTGCATGAAGAAACGATTTAGCCGCCTCCTGAAGCTCCTCTACCGTTGTTACACGGATCGTATCGATCAGCATCGACTCGCCAAAGGCCACATAGTCGATCGGTTTATACGACGTTCCTACCACGTTCCCTTTGTAGTAGGATTTCTGCGCGTTGTTGATGGACTCGAACTTCTCGTTGTTCAAATTGAGCCAGAGCACCGGTATTTCGTGGGACGTGGCCGTCGCCATCTCCAGCGCCGTCTGGCGGAAGCCGCCGTCACCGAAGATGGAGACGACATACGAATCGGGTTTGGCGCATTTGGCGCCGATCGCGGCCGGAGGCGCATACCCGATAGCCGCACCGTTCAAGCCTTCGATATACGTGCCCGCGCCTTTCGAAAGCAAATGGGTTTCGGTCCACGAGACCGGGTCCGTTACCCAGATCGTATTATCGAGCGGAAGCAGTTTTTGCAGCGTTTCGATGACCTGCACCGGATGCAGCTTGCCTTCGACGGCGGAGACGTAAGACAAATCCTTCTCGCGGTCGGCATCGGCAAATTTGTGCTTGGACTGCCGCAGCGCCGCCGTCGCTTTCTCCCACGAAGCTTCCTCCAGCAGATCGTACAGAGCAAGCAGGAAAGTCTCCGAATCCGCAGCAATGCCTATGCGCACCTTGTAGTTTTTGCCGATCTGCTTCGGGTCGATGTCGACCTGCACAAGCGGAGCTTTATCGAAAATGGAATCCCAGCCCTGCGTCGTAAACTCGCTCATGGACACGCCGACCGCGATGACGAGATCCGCTTCCCGGTACAAATAATAATTGGCGGCCGATTTCCCGTGCAGCCCCGTACAGCCGAGAGCATGCGGATGATTTTCGCTGAGAATCCCCTTTCCTCTGAGCGTCGTGGCTACCGGAATTCCCAGGTCCGCAATCTGCTCGACGACTTCTTCGTTGTGGCTGTAGTTTGCACCGGCTCCGAGCAGCAGCAAGGGCTTCTGCGATTCTTTCAGCAGATTTCCGAGCCGGCTCACTTCTTCTCCGGCCGCGTCAACGATTTCAGTCGGTTTCGGGAAGGCGAACGGCTCAAACCCTTCAAAATGTATTTCCGTGAACTGAACGTCAATCGGTATGCAGATATGTACGGGCCCTTTGCGTCCCGACCATAGGTGCATCTCCGCTTCCTTCAACGTATCGAGCAGGTGGTCTGCAGACTCGACCAGTTTGGAATACTTGGTCACGTTGGACATCAAAGCTTCCAGATCGAACGTGCGCCCCTCGCCGACGCACTCCTGGAGGGCGCCTTTCCCGTAAGTCGATATGGGAACCTGACCGGTCAGAAGTATAACGGGCTGCGAATCTGTGAAAGAGTTCACAATGCCGCTGAGCGCATTCGTGGCTCCTATCCCCGTCGTCGTGATGACGCAGGCGGGTACTGCGCCGGCTTTGGCAAATCCGTCCGCCATCAGCGCCGCACCGTACTCGTGCTGAGAAAGCACAAACCGGATTTCCTTGCGCGAAATTTCGTCGATCATCGGAAGCACATAGCTTCCGGGGATTCCGAAGACCGTATGGATGCCCATCCGTTTTAACCAAAGCGCGACAATTTCCTTGATATACATCGTTTTATTCCCCTTCTTCTAACGGAAATGGAAGAATAACGGGACGGATGCGAAATCCCGCCCTAGACATCAAATTTCAGCGGTCCCTTGCCGGCGAGATAATCGTCCAGCCCCGTAAGGGATGCCATGCTTTTGCCGCTTAAAATTTCTTTCTTCAATTCTTCTTCCCTCTGTTCGACATAAAGGGCTCCCTGAAGAACCGCGTTTAAATATTTGCGCTTAATGAGCAGCAGCCCGTCGTTATCTCCAAAAATCCAGTCCTGCGGCTCGATAACGATATCCCCGGCCTGAACCGTGTCCGGCACTTTCGTCGCAGGCTTAACCGCCGTTTTGGCCGATACGTAAGTGACTTCCGTAGAGAAGACGGGAAAGTCCAGTTTGTTGATATCGTCGATATCCCGGACGGCGCCGTTGATGACAAGACCGCCCAGCTTCCGGCGGATCGCTTCCAGGACGTAAATATCTCCCGCAAGCGCTTCGGAACGTTCGTTCACATTGTTCAAGAACAAGACGCTACCCTGAGGTGCCTTGCTGAGCGCCTCCAAACCCGGCAGCATGTCGTTGTCCGTGTTGACCGTATACACAGGTCCGCACAGCTTAAGATGACGCGTCCGGTTCTGAAATGTCGTCGGAAACGGAACGGTATACTTCTGGGAAGCATCGTTAAGCTGAGCGCAGCCGATGTTGGCAAACTGGCGTCTGACCTGCTCGATCGTAGATAAGTCGATGCCCTTCTCTTCCGTAATCATGTTCAGCACACTCCTTCAGGGTTATAGGGTATGAACTGCGCCTGCGTGCGTCAGCACATCGGCAAGCTGTTTGATGGCGTACACCAGATTCGTCTTCTCAATCGTCAGAGGCGGGGCGAAACGGATTCGTTGTCCGACAGGGCCGCCCGTGAAAATCAGAATTCCGCGTTCGAGGCACTGCTGGACGATGGACTTCCCGGAAACCCCTTCGACTTCGAAGGAAAGAGTCGGACCCGTCAGATGAACGTCCCGCAGCAGGGGAAGCTCGAATGGGAAATGCTCGCGGATCAGCGCCTCGATCTCGCCGCACAGCTCTTCCGGTCGGCTGGCGTCGATATATTCGGCGACCGCCATCGCCGCGAAGCAGCCCAGCGATGAAGTCTGGAACGTATGCGCGAGAAACAGCGAGCCCGGGATCGATTCCTTCAACGAGCCCCGGTATACAACGGCGGAGAACGGGTACAGCCCGTTGGTCATCGACTTGCTGAACAAGTAAATGTCCGCTTCTATTCCGAGATGGCAGGACACGCTTAGGTGACCATGACGGTAAAAGCCGCACTGGATCTCATCGGAAACGACGACCACACCATGCCGCCTGGCTTCGGCGGCCGTATCGGTCAGCCACTTCGCCGGGAGGGGGATGTAGCCGTTGGCTCCCTGCACCGGCTCGTAGATAAAGGTCGAAATCGTCTCCCACGGAATATCCGTCTGCCCCGGCTCGATTTCGATGCAGTGCTTTTCAAGCTCGCCCAACAGGGACGTTTGCTGCAAGGCAAAATTTTTGTGCACACTCGTAACGGCAAGCGCATCAAGGCCCAGTCCGTGGAAAGAGCCTTTGAGATAGGCGATTTTGCCTTCTCTCACGCGCTGGCCGATGGAAAGTGCCGTAGATACGGCCATACTGCCGCCGACTTGAAACAGGAGCTCGTAGCCGGGAGCCTTGAGCTTGCCGAGAAGCCACTGTGCATACTGCTCCGCTTCTTTCGGGTAAAAGCAGGCCGCAATATCCGAGCGCAGCTCGCGGAACGGAGCGATATCCGGGTTGCAGTGACCGAAATTCACCGATGCGTAGGCGCTCATGCAGTCGATATAATGCTTCCGTCTTCCTTCGCGATCTTCCAGGATCAGAAATTCGTTCTTGGAACCGGCCAGATAATAATCCGCACCATAAATTGACTTTTCATCAAAAACGCTCAACGTCATGGGCTCAGCTCCTTCAATTTTTAGTCAATAGCGTTCCCATCCACGAATGGGGAGCCGGAAAGAACGTCAGGATCGAATCTCCCCTGGAAATAATTCCAGCCGTCTTCATATCCAGAAGATTGATAAACACGTCTCCGGCCGGACAGTGAGCCGTTCTCGGGATGTTCAGGCTGAAAAATTTCTCGTACGGAATTTCCCAGTACACCGAAAGGTTTTTGGAAATGGTGAAATTAAAATTGTTCGTCACCACATGATGAATGCTCTCTTTGGGCAGGTTGTTCGCTTCGAGAACCCGCGAGATGACAAGACGGGAATTCGTAAGAAAACTGTCCTGCAGCCCTTTCTTCTCCTGGCCGTACATTAGCCGCCATGAAGAAGAATCCTGAAGCGTCTGAAAAGGAGTCATCGTAAACTGGGGATTCCGGCCCGTCACGATGCAGGAAACGGCACCATCGCTGTGCAGGCCGATCACGCCGGGGATGATGCGCACGATAGGTCCGTAATCGAGGATTTTATCCGCGCTCACGAGCAGGACGTTCGTGCCGTTCGCTTCCGCAAACTGCCCCGCCAGTTGAAGGGCTGCCGCAACGCTTGCGCAGTACTGCATGAATACCCCGTAAAAAAACGCGCTGCCAAGTCCAAGCTCGTCTAGAAGCCGCCCGGCAAAATCCTCTTCGTGCAGCTCCTTGCAGTGATGATTGCCAGTAGCGAAGAAAACGGCGCCGATCGAACTTTTGTCCAATCCGCTTTTTTCCAGAGTAGCCGTGGCCGTCTCCAGCGCGAGCTGGTACATGGTCTTATACGACCCGCAGTATTGACGGACCCCGTTGATCCGGAATTTGGCTAAATTTTCTTTGGAAGTATCCATCTCCGGGATCTCCGTCAAAGGTTTGTAATCGCCCAACACATAATGCACATGACTGATTCCGACCATAGCTAACCTCGTTTCTTCTCTATCGCATCCTGCTTTACGAAAAGGTAAGCAGAAGCTTCTGCGGTATACGGAAAGTTTGTCCTTGAATGACAGGACGCTCGTTTTGGGCAAGCTTTACTCCGCTGAACCGGTTGAACAGCTGCAGGAACGTTTCCTCAAGCTCCAGCTTCGCCAGGTTAAACCCGAGGCAATTGTGGGAGCCCATCGAGAACGATAAATTCGCTTTTTCTTTGCGGGAAGGAATCCACTGGGCCGGATTATCGTACATCTCCTCATCCCGGTTGGCGCTGGCCAAAAGAAGGATAACAAACTTCCCTTTCGGGATGACAACCCCGTCCAGCTCATAATCTTTTTTGCATATCCGGGTCGTCGTATGAAGAGGGGGCTGCCAACGCAGGCTTTCCTGAACAGCAGACTTCAGATACTCGCCATCCTCCATCACGCGCGCCAGCTCTTCCGGTTTGTCCAGCAGAATGGCCATGATATTGGCAATAGAGCAGGCCGTCGTCTCGGAACCGGCAGACAGCAGAAGCAGAATGTGGCGGTTCATATCTTCCTGAGTCCACTGCCCCTTCTCCACAGCCGCACGGAAATGGGCGATCATGCCCCGGGAAGTTCCGCCACGCACGAAGTTCTCGATGTAAGCGTACAGTTCATCGCTAGCTTCCAGGGCGGCCTGAAAATGGCTTTTGGGATTATCCAGATGGATAATAATCGGCCGCATCTTGTGATAGACCCACATGGCATCCTCCGCCGGCAGACCGATTGCTTCCATGATGATGGTCATCGGAATGGGAATCGCGACTTCTTGGATAAAATCGACCTCACGGCCGGAAGGAATTCCGTCCACAATCCGCTTAATGACCTGCCTGACGGCGTCTTCCATCCCTTTTTGCATCGCGCTGGGCTTGAACTGGTTGCTCATGATCGGGCGTCTTTCACTGTGCTTCTTGCCGTCCATATCAATGATCGTGGAGCCGAACAAATGGCGGGTCGTCCGGAACGGATGCTCGACCGTAAAGTTTTCCGTATCGAGCAGGATCTGCTTGATATGTTTAAACTTGCTGAGAAAGTAACACTGCTGTTTTTCCGACCAGTGAATCGGCTCCTCCTGTCTTAAAGCGGTATACAGCGGCCAGGGGTCCTGCCGGAACTCGGTGGACATATAATCAATGACGAGAGGAGTCGCTTCGCTTCTCATAAGATCACCATCCTCAATTGGAGGAAACCAGATGATCTTGGAAGAAGGTTTCGTAAATCGATTTCAGCGTATAAAACTTGCGGATATCATAATCTTCGATCACGATTTCGCGTCCGACCTGTTCCTCCAGAAACACAATCATATCCACCATCGACAAGGAGTCGATATACCCGTGCTCCAGCAGATTATCGTTCTCGTCGATCTGCAGGTCTTCCACCTGATTCGTTTTTTGAATGTGCTCCACAAATTTTGCATACACGTCTTCTTTAGTCACAATCCATCATCTCCTTAACGGGTTAGGGTTGGAATCTGCATTCCTTTAAGCGCCTTCCGGTCGACTTTGCCGTTTGTGTTGAGAGGGAATTCTTTGAGGAAGCTGAAACGCGAAGGAATCATGTAAGACGGCAGCATTTCCGCGCAATAAGCCCGCAATTGCTGCTGTACGGTTTGGGTGTTTTCCTGATCTGTCAGGACCATGAAAGCGTGAAGCTCCGTTTTGTTCCCCTCGTGTACAATCAGACATACGCCGTCGACCTTCGGATGTGAAAGAAGTCTTCTCTCCACCTCCTCCAATTCGACCCGGTAGCCCATAATTTTGACCTGGTTATCGGTCCGGCTGACATAATAAAATTCGCCGTTCTCGTCCATGTACGCCAGGTCGCCGGTTTTGAACACTTTCTCTCCCGTGCAAGGCGTTTCCGGATGAGGGACCAGCCGGCTGCTCGTCAATTCTTCCTCGAGCCAATAGCCTGAGAACAGACAAGCTCCCCGCAGATAAATTTCACCGGTGACTCCCGGCTCGCGAATGATTTTGCCCGCTTCATCGACGAGCAGCATTTCGGTGTTATGCATCCCCGAACCGACGGAGATCGATTCCGTCTCAGGGAGCGGAAGGGGTAAATCCTTAAACGAACACGCAATGGATTCCGATTGCCCGAAACAGTTAATAATCCGCTTCAAGCCGAGCAGAGACTGCAGTTTGCGAAGATCTCGCGCCGAGCAGTACTCGCCCCCGTAGAGGATCGAATGGAGATGAATGTCTTCGACAGGCTGGCGCTCATGAGCGAGGACATTCTTCCAGATGGAAGGAACGCCGCTCATCAAGTCCACCCGCTGCTGATGCAGGTGCTCCAGAAACCGTCTGGGCTGGAAAATGAGCGAACGGGGTACGATGACGAGGGTTCCCCCGGTGCCGAATGCCAGCCCCATATCCACCAGACTGAAATCGAACTGCAGGGACGATACCGAACCGACCCGCGTGTTCTGCGGCAGGGCGCACTGGGCGTTCATCCCGTCGAAATAAGACACCACCGCCCGGTGAGTCATCATGATGCCTTTGGGCTGACCCGTCGTGCCCGAGGTAAAAATAAGATAAACGAGATTCGTATCCAGCAGTTTGGAATCGGTTGACAGATCGTCCGCAGCTTGGCTTACTTCCGGCACAAGCAAATGGCCTTCATCGAGGTAGGCTTGCCCTGCTTCCGCTTGCGGCGAAAGCTTCCGGGAACGGCCTTTTTGAATATGCAGTCTGGCTCCCGTGCGCGTGAGGATGGATTCGAGCCGCTCCTGGGGAGTGTCCGGATTCAAGGGAATGAACACGAATCCCCGGATCGAGCACGCAATCATAACGGCAATCGCCTCCGCAGACGGGTCGAGTTCGAGCACGACCCGGTCTCCGGTACGCAGACCGGCTATTTTCAGCCGTTCCGCATAATCACGGGATTTATCGGCCAGACGGGCGTACGTCCACTTCTCGGAATGGTGCACAATAGCTAAGGATTCCGGGGTTTTCTCGGCAAATTTCAAGAAATAATCATGCAGAAATTTAGGTTCGTCAGAGCGATACATACAGACCTCCACTTAGCGTCAAGTTCGTGTGCCTAGTCATCAGCTGAACGAAGCGATGAGTTCTCGCATGGCTTTTTGCCGTTGTCCGGTCACATCCTTTGCGCATTTAGTCGGGGTGTTCAGAGGGGTTGCTGTCCTTAAATTATCACTACCCCTACCGAAATTAAAATGTGGTCACCCACATAAAAAATGTGGTTCTGTTCCCATCAAAAAAGGCTCCCTGCACCGGATAAAGCCCGGCGGGGAACCTTTTTGCTCACTTCATTTGCATAATTTTCTTTACGGCGCCTCTACGCGAAGACACTTCCAGCTTGTCGTAGATTTTGGTCAGCCGGCTCTCTACTGTCCGTATGGTCACGTTCAGTTCCTTGGCCATCTGGGCGTTGGTATACTCGAGAGCAATCAGCTCCAGCGTCTGGATTTCCACTTCCGTGAATACCGACGAAATATGATTTAACAAATGATAGAAAGAATACGGCAGGAAGAAATGCCCGTCCAGCGTGCACTCGATCACTTGAGCCACCTGTTCCGGTTTCGTATCCATATTCAAGATATTGTTGACTCCCGCTTCCATAAGCGTATGGAAAAACAGGACGTAATTGTATTCGGACAGTACGATGATCCGCAGATCCGCGTAGGTTTTTTTCATTTTCTTAATCCATAAAATATCACAATGCGGGGAGTCACTCATAAGCATAACGACAACGAACGGTTCGGGCAGCACGCCCAAGTGAGTAAAAGACGCCGATTTCATTCCCGTGTCGATTCCGGCAATCTGAAACTGATCGGACTGGCTGAGATAGTCCGCAATCGCGGGATTTTTCCCGGAACTGTTATCCACAATGAAGACATGAATTGGCTTGTTTTTCTCTCTCATCACACATTCTCCGTTTTTGATTCTTATTTTTAAACAGTTCCATCCTCTTGTTCTGCATCCGCCTTAGGACATAGCGGATCAACTCCTTGTCTTGTGGAGTATCGTGAACGGCTTGACCCGGAGTGTAGTGAGCATACGGATAGGAAGCCGGAGCCTCAATAGATTTGGTTCTCCGGATGGAAAGCCTCCAGATTTTCCTTGACTCTCTGCAGGAATTGGCCGGTCACACGGCCTTCGAGGATCCGGTTATCGCTGGAGAGGCAGAGATTGGCCATGGATCGGACGGCAATCATCTCGTCGACGACCCGGGGTCTTTTTACAATCGATTCGATCGTCAGAATAGCTGCCTGGGGGTAATTGATAGTCGGAGAGGAAAGAATGGAACCGAATGCGCCCGTGTTGTTGATCGTGAACGTTCCGTCCTGCATATCGTCCAGAGTGAGGCGGCCCGTCCGTGCTTTCTGCGTAAGGCTTGCGATTTCCAGAGCGATCCCCGAGACGCTTTTCTGGTCCGCGAATTTAATAACGGGGGCAAGGACGGAATCTTCCGTCCCGATGAGCAGGGAAATGTGGACATTTCGCTTCATGATGATTTTATCGACGGCCCACACGGAGTTCATCACCGGATAATCCTTGATGGCCGATACGACCGCTTGAATAAAAAAAGCCAGATAAGTTAAATTAACGCCTTCTCGGCTCATAAAGTCATCTTTAAGCTTCGTCCGGAGCTTTACCAGATCCGTTACATCCGTCTCAATCGACGTCAAGGCGTGGGGAATTTCCCGGACGCTTTGCAGCGTGCGCATGGCTATCGTATGACGGACGGGCGTGACTTTGATAAAATCCTCCGCCTCGCCGACTGTCTCCGCTTCCGTTTGACCAAACGGGGTTGGAGGATTGTCCGACAGATGGATGCCGGTGCTTCTAACGTGAACAGGCTTTTCTTTCGATTCCGTATGGCTTGTCTCGCCTTTCTCCATATGCTCCCGCTCCTTTTCCAAACTCATAACCGGAACAGCCGCCTTTCTTTTGTATAATCCGCATACCTATCCTTCCATTAATGGTTATGACTGCCTTTTATTGTTTAAAAATTGTACCCCACACGTTTACAGCCTGTCAATTGATTCGCAAGCATCCACAAAGTCTCCTTATATCCGACAAAAACCGCCAAATCTCTCTCAATAAAAGAAAAAATCTAGCTAGGCAGCGATTAAATTGGATACAACTGGTAATTACGAGAATATATGATACAATATAGGAATAAATATTAAATAAGTCCTATTCTTGTTTTAGGACGCACATTCTAAGGTGGGCCGACCCGATCCCAGACAAAAAAAAGCCCTGCCGCTAAGGCAAGGCTAATAGACCCGTTTGTAAACTTGCGTAAAGCGTAGAGATTCAACCGTGTTCAAAAGCCGGCTTGTTATCCTTGTCGAAAACAACCGCTTTTCTCTTCCGGCCCGCCTTAGAAGCTAAATACGGAAGCAGGTAATAATCAAGACCGAATCTTCCTGCGTTTGCCCCTGCGGCAGCCACGAAAAACCCGAGCAGGATCATCCACGGATTCGAGCTCACCGTTCCCGCAAACATATACATAAAGTTCATCAGCATTCCGAACGTGGCCGCTACGGCCGTCAGACCGCCAAGTATCAGACCGAGACCGACCAGTAATTCACCCCAGGGAACCAGGATGTTAAACGCTTTAACGCCCGGCAGCGCCACATTTTCCAGAAAAGCCTGGTAGGTCGGATACACAAGCTCATTAGTCGCCTTATCCATCACCGGCTTCGCGATGGCGCCCTTCATAAAACCGCTTGCATCGAAACCGCCCGTAATCTTGCCCCATCCCGCACTTGCCCACTTCCACCCAATATACAGACGAAGCAACAACAGCAAACCCGAAGCGTAAACATTTGTTCTTAACCAATTCATCAAAATGATCATCTCCTTTTGGTATGGCTCTGCATGAACATGTCAGAGCTGTGATTTGGCGAAAATCTCCTTCCAATAGATCCAGACTGGATATAGATACCCTCCTTTCCATGTAATGGTAAAAGATGCCTTAATTGTACTTGATTTTTAAAACGCTATCAATTTATTTTTTGCCATTAAATAATGGACTATTTTGACTCCTACATGGAATGTGAAGCACAACTCCCGCCAATTCAGACTGAAATAAAAAAGCCCCGTGTTAGCCGGGGTAAATTTAATGTAAATGCCCTCACTCCCGAATCTCTTCCCGCAGAGGTTTTACATGATCGGGAATATCGGTCATTCTGCAAGGCACCAGCTGCGCCCGGAACGTTCCTTGATAGCCGAAGACCGGACCGAAGACGGGATTGCTCACATTTACGGAAATTTTATAAGCGTCTTCGGCGTCATCGAACCACTCGCATACTTCGGCCGTCCCCGTCAAACCTGCGGGAAAAGGAAACTGGAGCCAGCCTTCATAAAACCGCTGGTCTCCCGACCGGATGCGGATACCGCCGTTGGGAGCCGCCGCAAGTTCAAGATCTACAGCGAGATGCTGCTTGTTCCCCAAGTAATCGACTATTCGCCGGCGCCGGCTGCTATAGATCATCGTAGCGTCGAAATGCCGGACCCTGGACCTGAACGTGAAGTGCCGGTTCCACGTTACCGTCTCCCGGCCGTAGCCGTCCCGGTAGGCGAAATTTTCGATAGTGAAAGGAATTTCGATGCCGCTCTCCGGAAACATGATGTGCCGCGAGGTGCCGATCAGCAGCGGGAGGGCCGTCCACTTACTGGCCCAGATGCGGTGCATCACGCCTTCGCCAACGGAAGCAACGCCGTCCCCGCTGCTGAAGCCGAACCGCTCCCGGATGCGGGGATGCAGCCTGCCGAATTCCTCTCCTAGCGCCCGCTCGTATATGGATGCCATTTTAGTTCCCCTTCCTTGTGATTGCCGCGCGGCTTACGCAAGCATCTTCCGGCTTGCGGCAGTTCCCGCCTCGACCAGAACGCCAGCAGGCACAAGCCGGCCATCGCTCCGCTGAAGGTCAGCGGATTAAACGGCGCCTGCAGCAGCTGGGGACTCCGGGCGAGGGCGATTGCGGGCAGCACCAGCAGCAGCGCCGCCTGCACGATGTATACGCCCGCCTGTCTGTGTGCCGCCGCCGCAAGCAGGCCGATGCCGATCTCGCCCGCGCCCAGCAGGGCGAGTACAGGCTTTTCGCCTCCGGGGAACCACCCGGCCGCCTGCAGGATGGCCAGCTCGCCTCCCCCGGGGAAGAGCAGCTTCGGCACCAGCCCCTGGTACACCCACAGCAGTGCGAGTAGTCCCGCACTGACATAGTGCATCAGGGCGCGCTGGATGCTGACCGAAGGCGGAATGCCTTTTTCCAGCCAGATGCGGAGCATGTCAAAGCTCCAAGCGGTCGCATAGCCGAAAAGCGGGCGGAACAAGAACCGGTCGAACCAGCGCCCCGCCGCTCCGAAGCGTGTATCGTACGTATAGCGCGTCGCAAACGTCACACCGCCGCCTTTGGGCGAATACTTCCAGTATCCGCTCCCGCTGCGGATCAGCGAGATCCGCTGGGGGGAGCCGAACTTCAAGCCCGACATGCGTTCCCCGGTCAGCAGGTTCATTTTGGTTTTCGTTTCGCCCGTTCCCGCGATATTCATTCCAAAGCCGATTCTTGTCCGGTAATGAAACCGCTGCGGCTCTCTATCCCCGCTTCGGGGCAGGTAGGCGATTTCCGTAAAGCGCAGATCCCACTGCCGATGCAGTTCCGGAGTCTGAGTCGCTTTCCACAGCGTTTCCATGTCCGTTTGAATGTCAAGCTCCACATAGATCGGTTTTGCCGCCATTCTTTATTCCTCCTCCGCGTCCGGACGACGCTCTTCAGATTCCAGTCCCGTCCGTTTCCCGCCCTTCGTCAATAAATCTCTTCCGGATGTCCGAATCGGGGAGAAGGCAGTGCTCCCTCCGTCCGAACCACCTGTAACGGCCCCGCGCAATCCAAGCGTAAACCCGGTCTCTTACCGAAACGGGCACGATTGCGGCCAAACTCAGAACCGGCCAGAACCCCGGCATGCAGCGGAACACGCGCAGAGCCGCCGCGGACTTCGTGTAAGCCCGGCCATCCTGGATCAGCACGAACGTATCCGGGTCGCCGGCCGTCAGCCCCTGCGTCTTCAGGAGGCGTCTGCCTGCCTCCGACTGGATGGCGGCGAACCGAAACCGCCGCGTGGGGTCCCTGCGGATTACAAACCGGGTGATCCCGTGACACAAGATGCAGGATCCGTCGATCAAGAGGATGACGGAATCCTTCGGACAGGCCTTTTGTCGTCTCCCCATAATTCCGCTCCCCGGCAGCTGTTTTCTATCTTCGCTGTCTTAACGCCAGTATAGGGCAGAATAGCGCTTTTGCTCAGTTCTAACTTATTTAGAACGCAGCAAAAAGAGGTTCTACAAATCATAGAACCTCTTACCTGCCGTCCTGTCGGTTGATGAGCTCAGTCCGACTGTTTATCTCGCGAAATCCCCCGTCGCCGCACTTTTTCCACGGCTTCTTTGCTGCTTTTGACTCCCAACTTTTTAAGCATTTTGTTCACCTGATTTTTCAGAGTGCTCTCCGCCTTCACGAGCTTTTTCTCGATCTGGGACTGCGTGTAGCCTTCTTCGATCAGCTCGTATACTTCCCGTTCTGCGGCCGTCAGCTTCTTCAACTGCTCCTCCCTTTTCAACCGGGCAAATTCCCTGAGAAGAGCGTCCATGGCGGCGGGATGACGATAGGCGCTGCGTATGGCGTGCGGCACTTCACGGAACCTCGTTTTTTCAATATAATTGACGGCCCCCGCGGTAAAAGCTTCCGTCATCACATGTTCGTCCGACATGGAAGTCAGCATAATGATTTTGACCGGGCGAAGTTCCAGTATTTCCACGGCCGTATAGATGCCGTCAAGTCCGCGGTCGGTCAGCTGAATGTCCATCAGAACTACGTCAAAATCAAGTTTCCCCGCCATACTGACCGCCTCATCGGGATGAACGGCCGCGCCGACGACGATAAGATCGTCTTCCTTATTTAAATAGGAAGTCATCGCTTTGATCCAATCCGGATCATCCTCCACCAGCAAGACTTTAATGAGTTCCATCGGGCTTCTCTCCGTTTAGTTGAACAATTTTGTTGCGCGGAAAATAAAGACGCACGCACGTTCCGGCTCCCGGTTTGCTAGAAATCTCCACTGAGCCTCCGGATTTCTGCATCACGTTATACACGTACGACAAACCGAGCCCGTAATTGGCCGCTTTTTTCTTCGTCGTATAAAACGGCTCAAATACGCGCGACAGCCGGTCGGAAGGAATTCCGCCGCCTGTATCGGCGACGCTCAGCACCGCGCCATGACGGGCCGATGCCAGCGTCACGGTAAGCGTCCCGCCGTCCGGCATCGCTTCGGCCGCATTGCCGAGCAAATTGCCGATGACCTCCGTCAGATGCACGGGATCGAACCGGACAACCGGACGCCAGTCGAAGACGGTTCTGACCGTAATCCCCTGCCGTGCAAATAACTGTCCGTGCCGGCGGACAACTTCCATGGCCAGCTCGTCGAAGGGGACCGGCCGTTCCTTAAGCGCAATCTCCTTCGTCCGGTTATGAATGCGGCCTACCATTTCGAGCATGTGATCGGAGGCGGCTGCGATAATCCGCAGATGTTCCTTCGCTTCCTCGTCCTTCTCGCCCAGGCCTTCCTGCAAATTCACCGTGCTGAGCGCTATTTTGCCCAGCTCGTTTTTGATCGAATGGTTGAGCAGCGTCGTACCGGATGTGACCGCCTGCATGGTCGTATCGAGCGAATCCCTTTCAAAACGGAGCCGGATGCCCAATACGCCGTATACAAAAACGCAGAGCAGCGCCACCGCGAACGAATACATCATAAAGACGGAAACATAGCTGAAAAAATCGAATTCCGGCGAGAACACCCGCGCCACGTTAATAAACAGCAGTACGCCAAGCAGTGTGGGAACAATGATCAGCGTCGTGATGAGCCGGTTTCTTTTGCGGACGGGATTCCCTTCTCTCCGGAGAGAAAGGACGAGCAGCGAACAGGCGCCCAGATAATAAGGAGCCGTCCACAAAAGCAGCGGACCGTAATGGATGGCAAACGCATCCCGCGAGACCGTATAGATCAGCATGGCCGGAACAGGCAGAAGCAGCAGCCCTTTGGCCGCCCGCCGGGCCCGAGGTCTGTTTTCCAATACGCCCGAGTACACGAGACTAAAGACAAGCACCCCGTAAGGCGTCAGGGTATGATTGATAAATTCCGATGCGTGAGCGAGTTCCGTAAAGCCTTGCTGCCGGAGCAGCCCGGTCAATCCACCTATGGAAGCGCTAAAAAGAAAAAACGCCGCCCACCGGTTCGTCTCTTTATGAAGGTACGGAATCAGAACAATTAGCGAGGCCAGCGAGAGAGCCAGAAAATAATAAAGCATACGATCACCTTCATGGAAGCAGTTATGTTTATCCTACCATATTCCTCCAAGGAAATCCGATCACGGATAGCTTTTACGGAAAATTCTGATAGTATAGAAGGAAGGGCTCCTACCGGGAGTCTTATTTTTACATAAGGAGGCACACCCCTATGACGACAAACTGGAAAGAAAGGCTGACCGGCATTACCGGCGCGGATTTGGGGATGGAAGGAGGAATCTACTATGAACCTTAGTCTGACAGGTTCCCGGCATCAGCTCATCAATCAGCTCGTCTATTTCGATGAGGAACTGCATCAGTTTCTGGAGCTCTACTTCCCCTCCCCTACGAAATCGCGAACCTATACCGAAGAGCGGCTTCAGGAGTATTCCGAAGCTCTCACCGATCTGATCAGCGAATTCAGCGAGGAGCTTCTGCATTCCAAGGTGCTTATTGGCAGCAAGGTACAGATTCGCTACTTGGATGATAACCAGTCGGATACGTATTCGATCGTTTTCCCTTCCAAAACGGACCCTTCCAGCAACCGGATTTCTTTCTTATCCCCTATCGGAAGCCATCTCCTGCTGGGGACGCGGGAACAGACGTTTACGATCCAGACACCGTCCGGCGAATGCAGTGTGCTGATTGAAGATATCCGGTATATGAACGCCGGAGACGTTTAACCGGCATACGCTTCGTATCGACGGTTTGAAAACAAGCAACCTTCTAGAAATTTTTTCCGTCAGTAAGGTTGAGGTGAACTAAAACGATGAAAACTAAAAAGAACATGATTGCAGCGCTGACTCTAGGATGTTCCCTGTTGGCTGCTTCTTCCGCTTCTGCGTTCTCCGATGTTCAGGGAGTGGATGCCGCCGTTGTCACGTCCTTGCAGAGCAAAGGAGTGATTCAGGGCGTGTCGGAGGACGAATTTGCGCCTCAAGGCAAACTGACGTCCGTGCAGGGCGTACATTTGATCGTCAAGGCACTCCAGTTAAAGTCAGTGGACGGAACTTTGCCTAACCCGAACGCGCCCTGGTATGCCGAATCGCTTGAAATCGCCGCAAAAAACGGACTTCCCGTCGAACTCGCGGCAGACCCGTCGGCCGAGTTGACCCGGGAACAGTTCGCACAACTTCTGTATAAAGGAATCCAGGCGACCGGAGATTATCCGCTGATCAAAATGTATATTCAGGTCGCGGATGAAGATCAGATGACCCCGTCGTATCAAGGCAGCATTCAGAACCTGCTGCTTATGAAGGTCGCCGCGCTCGACGATAAAAGCTTGTTCCATCCGCAGGACCGCATTACCCGGATCGAAGCGGCGGGCATGATCGCCAAAGCGATTGATTTTACCGACCGCCACAAGGAACAGACGGACAATCAAGAAAATGAGGAAGTAAGTTTTACGATCGAAAAGGTAAACGCGGATATCAACAAAATCGTACTCACCCGCAGAGAGCAGCCCAGTCCCGGATACGGGCTTTCGATTACGAAAATCGAGATGAACGACAGCAGTCAAGCGAAAATCCATTATAAGCTGACTTCTCCAGAACCGGGTAAAATGTATCCTCAAGTCCTATGGACATCGAAAACGGAAACCTATCTTTCGAGCAAATATAAAGTGGAAATCCAAGCGAACTGACAAACAGGCGCCGCCTCCGGTTATGGAGAGCGGCGCTCTTTTGTCGTTCGCATATGGATTCGATGCGAGCGGATAAACCCTCGGCTGCCCTATATGGCAAGCGTTAATTATACGGATTGAAAATAAATAACGCTTGAAATATAAGAACATTTGTTCTAATATAGAAATATTAGGAAATAACGGAGGGAACGCTAACGATGAACACACCCCATTCCGGCAAACCGGAGAGCTTTGAAATTTCCGTCCGTCCCTGGTCTGAAAATGACCTTACTCTGCTCAAGCGCATGAATACGGCAGAAATGTGGGCCCATCTTGGAGGCCCTGAATCGGAAGAAGCTTTAGCTTCCAGGCATCAGAGATACATGAAAGCCGTACCGGGCAAGGTTCGCATGTTTACGATTCTTTTCGGAGACGAAGCTGTGGGCAACGTAGGCTACTGGGCGCAGCACTGGAGAGATCAGGACGTTTTTGAAGTGGGTTGGGGCGTACTGCAGGAGTTTCAGGGGCACGGTATTGCCATGACCGCAACTTCTGCAATGCTGGATATCCTACGAGACGATGGGCCCGGCGCGATCGTTTATGCGTTTCCCGGTGTGTCCAACTCCCCCTCGAACGCCATTTGCAGGAAGCTCGGCTTCACTCTCGCGGGAGAAACGGAAGTGGAGTTCCCCAAAGGTTCCTGGATGAAGTCTAACGAATGGAGACTTGAATTTCCCGGATAGTCAGGGGAACCTTACTGTTTAAATTTGCTTCTTTTTCTTCTTTTGAAGAACGGCCGTGATCCATTCCGGCGCATAAGGCGTCGTACAGCCCCTGTGTACAGGCCGCGTGTCCACTCTTCCTATCCTCTCTCCGATTTCCATACCTACTATCATCCAGCCACTTTCGGCTTAATTCGCTGCGATAAATAAGGATAACGGCAACGGATTCCTTCCTTTCTTAGCTGCCGGTCAACTGCAGTTGCCAAGTGACTCCGTAACGGTCGCTAATCCAGCCGAACATTTTACTGAACGGATAAGAGGCCAAAGGCATTAATATCTGTCCTCCCCGGGACAACTCTTCGTACACCCGCTGAATTTCTTCCTCTGTCTCGAAAAACGAATGAAGTGAAATAGCGGGGGTAAACGTCCAGTCGTGTTTCACACTGCTGTCTATGCACATGAAGGCTTGTCCGTTTAAGGAAAACGATGCATGCATGACGCTTCCTTCCTCGCCGTGTTCACCCGGACCATACCGCGTAATCCGGATGATTTCGGAGTTTTCGAATACCGATGTATACAGTTTCATAGCTTCCTCCGCCCGCCCTGTAAAGGCCAGGAAAGGTGTTACCGCTGACGGTTTGACTTGACTCATTCCAACCACTCCTTCAGATAGTTATTATACAGCTTCATTCCATCTTCATTTCACTGACTATGGGGTTAAGTATGCGGAGGCGCGGCTCAAAGTTCAATCCGAGGAAAGGCTCGCGCAGGTGTAAGGCGTTTCCTTTTTATTTACACACAAGAAAAATAAAATGGATTGATTCTCCAAATATGTTTTTCTATAATAGAGCTGATTGCCAAAGCAGAAAGGAGGTCTCATCCTACATTCTAAGTGCTCATACAGATTGAGCATTTCCAAAAGCTGACCCTTTTAAAATCAGAGAAGGAGTGATATTTGATTGGATCGCACATTTAGGAGCTACCGTCCCACTCTCTCGTTATTTCTGGCCTTCGCACTCTTGACCGGCTTATTCCCTTCCATTTCTGCAAGCGCTCACTCTCCCTCATCTTCTTCTCTCCCGGTTAGTTCAGTAACCAGCGTCACCTATAATTCGCTCGCCCTGACTCCCAATCCTGTAACCGTTACACCTTCCTCCTTGCAGCAGTTTGCCGTATCTGCCTACGATGCCAACGGGAGTGCAGTTCCCCTGCAGGCTGGTGATGTCAGCTGGTCCGCCGACAGTGCCATCGGCACGATTGATTCGAGCGGCTTGCTGACGGCAGCGGCGGGCGGCGGCGGATTCAAGGCCGGTTACGTCACCGCTGCTTACGGAGGGCTAAGCACCCGAGCGCTCGTAATGGTCGGAAGTAAAGCGACAGCCGTAATTGAAGACTTTGAAACCGTTAACAACGGTAAAGCGCTGTTGAGCGCGGGAACCGCGGGCGCGGCGGGTACGAAGAGTTCCATCAGTTTGGCGGAAAGACCCGAGCCCGTGCTTTACGGCAGCCGCTCCCTTAAATTTGCTTATGATATGAGAGGAACCGCGGGTACGTCCGCCGCATTCGTCAGTCTCCGCAATCCCGATACGGGAGCTCTCGACAGACCGATCGAAGGCACACCGAACAAAATCGGCGTCTGGGTTTACGGGGACGAAAGCAGTCATTGGCTGCGCGCCAGACTCAGAAATCAGGCCGGCGTTTCTTTTACCGTTGATTTTACCAGCAGCACCGGCTTTAACTGGAAAGGATGGCGCTACGTAACCGCAGAGATTCCTTCCTCACAGCCAGGTCCTTTCAAGTTTATGGACCTTTATCTGGTCGAAACGAAAGATACGAACAAAAACGCCGGCGTTCTTTATTACGACCGGTTGAGCGCGATTTATTCCAACACCGAAATTACGGGACTCGACCTGACCGGACTGACTCCGATGAGAACAGGTCAGAGCAAAACCACAGAGGTCTATATGACCAAATCCAACAGCACTTCGCCTCAAAAAGTTGAAAACGGAGTCAGTTTTTACAGCAGCAATCCGGATGTGGCCGTCGTTGACGGCATCGGCCGGGTAAGCACGCTCAAAGCCGGAAAAGCGGTTATTGCCGCCCTCTATTCCGATAGTCAGCCCGCCGCATTTGAATTGGACGTCACCGATGACGAACCGCAGGTGCTGAGCATCCAGGCATTCGCACCGGATCAGCTGGAAGCTGGACGGACCGGTACTCCCAAAGTTTTCGCATCTTACGCCAATAGAGCCGATTCTCTCGAAGTCACGAAAGAAACCCGGTTTGTAAGTTCCAACCCTTCTGTAGCCGAAATATCGGTTGATGGGAAGATTGTGGCAAAATCGCCCGGTTCCGCTTCGGTGACCGTTACTTTCACAGATCGGCAGGCGGTAATACCCGTAACGGTTATCGAACCCGTTTCGGTTCTGACTAAAATCCAGCTGACCGACATGAAATCGATGAATATCGGAGCCGTGCGACAGGCTAAAGTGCTCGCCACCTATACTCTGCTTGACGTTCCCCAGCCACCGGCGGCAGCGACAAGCGGCGTGACTTATAAAAGCAGCAATCCCGCAGTAGCCGAGATCGACGCCAGCGGGACACTCACGGCCAAAACCATAGGTGTCACGACAATCAGTGCCTCGCTAAACGGCAAAACGGACACTTATTCACTCGTCGTTAACAAAGAAACCGGCGCTCCGAAACATGAAATGAGAGCCGCCTGGATTGCGACCGTCGAAAATATCGATTGGCCCGTTAAAGGAACCTACGATGCCGAGCAGCAGAAACGGCAGCTGATCCATTTGCTTGACGAGCTCGAAGCCACCGGAATCAATACGGTGATTTATCAGGTCCGTCCCACTTCGGACGCTTTCTACCGTTCCGCTTTAAATCCCTGGTCAGCCTGGCTGACGGGAACTCAAGGCAAGGACCCGGGATACGATCCTCTTGCCTTCGCCATACAGGAAGCTCATAAACGGAACATGGAGCTTCATGCCTGGTTCAACCCTTACCGTATCAGCAACGATACGGATAAAAGCAAGCTGGCGGATACGAATCCCGCGGTAAGGCACCCCGACTGGGCCGTCTCTTATGGAGGCAAGCTCGGCTATAATCCGGGTAAACCGGAAGTCAAGCGGTATATTATCGACAGCATCATGGAAGTGGTAAACAATTACGATATCGATGCGGTACATTTTGACGACTATTTCTACCCGTATCCTGTAACCGGCGTGGATTATCCCGATGCTGCAGAATATGCGGCCTACGGATCGGGCATGAGCATTGCGGATTGGCGCCGCAGCAACGTAGACTCCCTGATCCGGCAGCTCTCCGCCGAGATTAAAAATTCCAAATCTTATGTCCAATTCGGGATTAGTCCGTTCGGGATCTGGAAAAACAAAGCGAACGACCCGGCAGGCTCCGAGACGAACGGATTGGAAAGCTACTCGGCGATCTATGCGGACAGCAAGAAATGGGTGGATGAACAATGGATCGACTACATCACGCCCCAGCTTTACTGGAACATCAACTACAGTCCCGCCGCCTACGATAAGCTTATCGACTGGTGGAAACGGCAGGTAGAGGGGAAACATGTCCTGCTCTATGCGGGCCACGGCGTTCATAAGATCGGAGCCGACGATCCGAACTGGCTGGATCCGGACCAGCTGCCGAACCAAATCTTATTCAACCGGAACTTCGCGGACGTTAAAGGAAGTATGTTCTTCTCCGCCGTGCAGGTTCTCGAAAATAAACTCGGCTTCCAGGACCGGTTAAAAACCGATTTGTATAAATACCCGTCCCTCATGCCGGAAATGAGCTGGCTTTCCAAGTCGCTTCCGGCCGCCCCGGCCGTAACGGCCGCTGCCGAAGGCAATGCCATCAAGCTGAATATTCAAAAAGAGGCGAGCAGCACGGCCGGCACCTATGTGATTTACAGATCAGCTGGCACCGGCGCACCCGACACGTCGGATCCTGCTCATATCTGGAAACAGGTCAAAGCTGGACCGGCGGGGGTTCAAACTGTCGTTGACAACACCGTTAAGACCGGTACGACATACACGTACGTCGTTACGGCTCTCGAACGCGGAAGCAGCTTGGAAAGCAACGGTACCACCCTTGCGGCAACCGCGCAATCTTCGACGGGCTCCGACGGTTCCGGTTCCGGCGGTACCGGATCAGTTGGCGGATCCGGACCGACAGATCCGTCCGTGCCTACGCCTCCGCCAACACCCGGAGACGGGGTTCTAGTCATAGAACCCGCTAATCTTAAGGAAACGGAGGGCAAAGTTACCGTATCCGTTCCAGCCGGCATCCGCGAAGTTCATCTGCCGGCTGATACGGGCACGACGATTGGCAATAGCCGTCCGCTGCTTCTTCGGTTTGCCAATGTGAGCGTATCGATACCGAACCCGGTAATACAGCAGTGGCAGAATTTGACCGCCGATACAGGTGCGAGGCTCGTTTTCAAAGCGGAGCCCGTCGAAGGGGGTCAACTGCAAGCTTTGGTTCGAGCCGCTGAAAATAAGCTGGGCGCTGAAATCCGCTCCCGGGGAATGTACGACTTCCGGATGGAAGTCCGGGCCGGAGGCAAGACTGCAGCGGTGATGGACCGCTTCTCTACTCCGCTTGAGATCTCGTTTCAGTCCGCGAAAGGAAGCGACCTGAGCCGTACGGGGCTCTATCACTTAGCCGGAGACGGAACGCTTCAGTATATCGCCGATCAGAAACCGTCCGGCAGCGGAACGATCCTGGCGAGTATCCGCCATTTCAGTACTTACGGCCTGCTGGAGGTAACCAAATCGTTCCAAGATGTAAATGCCGATCATTGGGCGTATCCGGCAATCAGCGAGCTGAGCCGCAAGTTGATTGTAACCGGTGTTACCGAGGATCAGTTCAGTCCCCAGCATCAGGTGACCCGGGCCGAATTCGCCGCCCTGCTAGTTCGCGCTCTGGGATTGCCTGCAAAAGCAGCCTCTCCCTTTTCCGACGTAAAAGCAGGAGACTGGTTTGCCGGAGAAGTCGCCGCAGCATTTGATGCGGGAATCGTAACCGGCATGACGGATTCGCTGTTTGAGCCCGGCGGAGCGGTCACCCGCGAGCAGATGGCGGCGATGTTGATCCGCGCTTACGAAGCGAAGCACGGGAAGCTGTCCGCTGAATCACCTTCTGTCTCCTTCACGGATGCCGGCAGCATCCGTGAATGGGCCAAGGGCGATGTCGCGAAAGCTGCCGCCGCCGGGCTGCTGAACGGACGCGAAGGAAACCTATTCGCGCCGCAAGCCGTCCTTACCCGCGCGGAAAGCGCGCAGGCGGTTTACAATCTTTTGAAATAAACGGCCCATTGGGTCCGTGTTCACGACAAAACAAGCTGGCACCGGTTAAGACCGGGCCAGCTTGTTTTATGGGATGGAATGACTGCGTTTTTCTTGTTCCGTTTGCCTTACTTGATATGCTGCCTTACTTGATATGCTCCTTGATATACTGGTCTCCCCAGTCGCACATTAGATCCAGAATCGATTCTAACGACCAGCCGAGCGGGCTTAGTTCGTACACCACTTTAGGCGGAACCTGATTGTATACGGTCCTGGTGATAATTTCGTCTCCCACAAGCTCTTTGAGCTGCTGAGTCAACATCTTCTGGGTGATGGCCGGTATATCTTTTTTCAATTCGCTCGTTCTTTTGGGGCCTTCGGTCAAGCAGCACAAAATAACGGTTTTCCACTTTCCTCCGATAACATCCAAGGTCGCTTCCACCGGAATATTGTACGTGCGCTTATTTTTTGGTTTCGCGGGCATTGGTTGCTGCACATCCTTATTTATCCGAATGTCTATCGTTCGATTCTTACGCCCATTTTAACCTACCCCGGTGCGATTAACCAGTATTTGTCTAAAATGTGAACCCGGCTCCGCTAAGGAGCAAGGCCGGAAAAAAGCCCGGCTGCAAAGGGAATTTTCACGCACCGATTGGTGCCTAGGATACTTTTTGGTAGCAATAAGACGAAAAAGTGCGTACTTCCCCTTTCCCATCCCACGATGCATAATTCCCTTGTACCGATAAAAGGAGGGAATACTCCATGCCTTTGAAAATATGGATAGCCAGCGGTGTGGGCGGTATCCTTGAACGGCATGTCCGGAACCTTTCAAACAATTCGGCGTACACCTATTTCCTACTGAGGAGGTAAAAAAATGAAAGTGCTCACGGTTGTTGCCCACCCCAGAACCGATTCCTTGACCATGGCGGTTACCGACCGCTTCATACGCGGCCTTCAGGACGCAGGCCATGAAACGGAGCTGCTGGATCTTTACCGCAGCGGGTTCAACCCCGTCCTGAATGAACCGGATGAGCCAGACTGGACGGACAGCGGCAAACAGTATTCCGTTGAAGTGATGGCCGAAATAGAACGCATGAAACGACACGACGGTTTGGCTTACATTTTCCCGCTCTGGTGGTACGGCTTGCCGGCCACGCTGAAAGGATACATCGAACGTGTATGGAACCACGGATTCGCCTATGGCCCCCAAAAACTGCCTCATCGGAAAGTATTGTGGCTCAGCCTTGCGGCCCTGACACCCGAGCAATTAGCAAAAAGAAACTACGACCAGATGATCAACCATCAGCTCAATGTCGGCTTGGCGGAATATGCCGGAATTCCAACTTCCAAAGTTGAATTTCTGTATGATACTTTAAGCTCCAATCCAGACCATATTCAGAATTTGCTTCAGCAGGCTTACGAGCACGGGCTTCATTACGGATGCGAATAAGGGTGGGGATTTTTTCCCCGATAAAAAACGGCGCATTCCCCCTTACGGGGCGTATGTGCCGTTTTTCCCAAAATCCTTCCGTACCGCTTGCTTCCGCCTCAACAAATCAAAGCGGCCTGTAAGCCTATTCTCCAATCTCCTTCTGCCGGTTTCTGTTCCGGTACGTCCAGTACAGCAGCACAAGAATACCGATCGTTACAGAACCGAGCGACACCAGATAGCTTCCGTAAGGCGACAAATACTCCACTTCAATAAGAGCAGAGTCCGAAGGAACAATCACAAAACGGACTATTTCCAGCCAAGCCAGATGAAATCCGATACACATCCACAAACTTCCGGTAAAGATCCGGCACAATTGAAGCGCGGTACCGAAGGCAAGCAAGTTAACGACATAGTCGAACGTAATCAGATCCCAGGTGCCTACTCCGGCGGCAACCATGACGGCTGTCAGTGCGACAGGGGCAAGCACAAAGAGAATAATCTGAAGCAGCAGTGCCAGCCATCTGGTGAATCGTGCGCTCAGGTTGCTATATAGATAGCCACGGAACGTTGCTTCTTCCGGAAACGCTTCGTAGAAAAAAGCGATCGGAATGTTAATCAGAATGATGAGCAGAGTCTCCGTAGGCAAGTGAACATCTACCACCCGGATCCAGCCCGCCAGCGTTCCCGCGAGCAGAGCTATGCCCATCATGGCGCGGAAGCGGGCTCAGTCCCAATCCGCTCCAAGGCCGGTTGTCGGCATAGCGTCTCAACAAATAAATGAGCGGCACGGCAATACCCGAAGTCACGACCGCAAGGATAATTTGCTGGGCCAGGACCGGGAATCCGTAATTTTGCGCGGTTAAGGTAACGGCTACAGCCACTCCCAATGCGGCGACGAACGACAGCCAGCCGAGCACGATGCGCCAGACCAAGTGAATTCTTCCTTCCGTATCCCGGATAAAGCCCGTGGATGCACGGCCACCTTGAGTTTCAAGTGAAGGTTTAATCGCCCATTCTCCTCTCCTAAACTATCTGGGTGTCTTTCAACTTTTGATCTCGACACATTCTATATATAGCAGGTTTAAAAGGATTGTGTTCTTGGGAGGTACCCATTTACTCGGCAATTCCCCGAAAATAGCCGGCTGTCCCCGCTTACTGCGTGCTTCAAGACTTGTCCCCAATCGGCCTATGCCTTTTGATGAAAAATGTCAAAAAAGAGAAAATTTCTCCCTGATAATAAAAAAATCCCCCTTTTTCTGGTAAAAATATTAAACGATAATAGGAGAGCAAGCGGATTCATAGACTTGCAGCAGCAACCTTTACAAGAATAAAGGGCTCCCGCTTTCGCATGTCGGAGTATCCGGTCGTTGTTTGCGGATTCCTGCTAGCCTTTTATTGGCCTGAACAAAGGATCGGGAGCCTTTACAAAGCGAGGTGAAGAAGCGAAAAGAAATAATGTAAGCGGTATCACATTTATTCATTAAAGGAGGCTATATGTAATGAATTGGCAATCTATCCGCTCTCAATCTCCCAAGCAGGTCCTGTTCCGTGTTCTGCTGATCGCGTCCCTGCTAGTTTCTCTGCTGCCTTTCCTTGGTTTGAATACCCAGCAGGCTTCCGCGGCTGCAAACGTTTCGGCTGCGGCTGCCGCTTGTACGGATGCGGCCTGGGACTCTACCAAAGTCTACACAGGCGGACAAAAAGTTTCCTACAACGGGAAAGTATTCGAAGCGAAATGGTGGACGCAGGGCGAAACGCCTTCCGAGACAAATACATGGGGCAGCTGGAAATACGTCAGTGACTGCACAGGCAGCGGCACGCCGGATACAACGGCACCGACAGCTCCTACAGCACTGGCCTTGACCAGCAAAACTTCCACAAGTGTTACCCTTTCGTGGAATGCTTCCACGGATAATGTCGGCGTAACCGGCTACAACGTTTACAACGGTTCCGCGCTGGCTACCTCGGTAACCGGCACAACCGCTACGGTAACCGGCCTGGCAGCCAATACGGCTTACTCTTTCAGCGTTAAAGCGAAAGACGCGGCCGGCAACTTGTCGGCAGCAAGCAATGTTCTTGCGGTGACTACGTCCTCGGACGGAGGCGGTACGACGCCTCTGGCTAAAATCAACGGCGCTTACGTTGCTTCCTGGCATTTCCCTGCCGTGAACACGGTTCCCGCCAACAAATTGACGCACATCTTCTATGCATTTGCGGATGTCGCCAATAACGGCGTCAGCGGCGGAGATACTTCGCAAATCGCTCAACTGGTCACGCTGAAACAGAAAAATCCGGACTTGAAGGTTCTGATTTCCGTAGGCGGCTGGGGCCGTTCCGATGGTTTCACGAGCGCAGCTTCCACGGATGCGAACCGTACGGCTTTCGCTAACAGCGCCCTGCAGTATATCCGTACCAACAAACTCGACGGAATCGATCTGGACTGGGAGTATCCGACAACGGCGGATAAACAAAACTACACCCTTTTCCTGAAAAAGCTTCGTGAAGTTCTCGATGCCGGGAGCGCGGCCGACGGCCGTACCGGTACTAAAAAGTATGAAATTACAGCGGCTACGGGCGCTTCCGAGTACGGAGTACAAGGAATCGACCTGGGAAGCGTACACCCTTACTTCACCTTCATTAACATTATGACCTACGACATGCAGGTCGGCGCCAACACCCACCACACGAACCTGTACACGTCTTCCCTGAATTCCAGCTACAGCGTGGACAATGCGGTGAAGCTTTACAAGGGACGCGGCGTTCCATCCGAAAAAATCGTAATCGGCGGAGCTTTCTATTCCCACGGTGCCGGAGATTACACGTATGACGAGCTCAAAGCCAGCTATATCAACAAAAACGGCTGGACCCGCCAATGGGATGACGTTGCCAAAGCCCCTTACCTCACTAACGGCAGCAGCATGCTGAGCTACGATGACGCGGAGTCTCTGACTCAAAAAGTCAACTATCTCAAAAGCAACAACCTGGGCGGCATCATGTTCTGGGAGTATGGTCAGAACCTGGGCGCAGAACTTTTGGATGCCATCTATACGGCATTGAAATAAACCTTCGTTCCGTTCCGGAATAGCAAAAAGCTGTCCCGACGTCCTCCTTGGACGCGGGCAGCTTTTTATTTTTATTGTTAAAATCGTTCAATGGCTTGGTCGCAAGCCGTTTACTTTTGAACGAAGGCATGGTATAGTTGTTTCGAAAAGTTTGGAAATATGAAAAGCGGCAAGCAGCGTGTAAGGCCGGAAGAAAAAGGGTGTAGAACGCATGGAAACCAATCAAGCCGTTAAAGTGCACAGGGCACTAGGTGAGCATACCCGCTATAAAATCGTTCAAATTTTGACCAAGGAAAGCAATCTCTGTCCCGCGGATCTCGAGAGCCGCTTAGAATCGATCGCTCTTTCCACTTTGTCTCATCATTTGAAACAATTATCGGACTGCGGATTGCTTCGCTCCCAGAAAAAAGGGACCTACAT
Organism: Paenibacillus sp. JNUCC 35; assembly: GCF_058269095.1. Classification (NCBI taxonomy): domain Bacteria; kingdom Bacillati; phylum Bacillota; class Bacilli; order Caryophanales; family Paenibacillaceae; genus Paenibacillus; species Paenibacillus sp. JNUCC 35. The sequence goes on from NZ_CM177771.1 coordinate 3,303,161, forward strand.
TTACTACAGTTTGAATGAAGATACGGTCAAAAAATTTGCGCCTTATTTAACCGAATAGTTTTTTTGTTCGTTATTTCGATATAACTAGAAATATCAAAAATGCGTACTTTTAAAGTTCTGTCTTAAACGCTTATGTGCCTAAACAGCTTTTAACGCCGCTGCCCTTTTTTGTTTCTATATTTCTAGAAATACAATATTATTGAGAAATGAGGATGACCACATGTTTAAAACATGGAAAATTTACATGCTTGCCCTGATCAGCTTTCTGGTGGGAACGTCCGAGTACATCATTGCCGGCATTCTGGATAAAATCGCAGCCAGCCTCGACATCTCACTGGTTGCCGCAGGACAGCTGATTACCGTTTTTTCGCTCGTATACGGGCTGGGGACACCCTTTCTGATCGCTTGGACCGCCCGCTGGGAACGGCGCAAATTACTGATCTATTCACTCGGACTTTTTGTCGTCGCGAACGTACTCGCATTTATCCTGCCGGGCTTTGCCGCATTTATAGGCGCCCGTGTTCTGATGGCGTTCGGTGCGGGGGTGGTCGTCGTAACCGCTTTGACCGTTGCAGCCAAAATTGCGCCCTCCGGTAAGCAGGCAAGCGCGATTGCGACCGTCATTATGGGCTTTACCGCTTCTCTCATCGTGGGCGTTCCGCCCGGAAGGCTGGTTGCGGCGGCTTACGACTGGAAAACGGTTTTCGCCGGAATCGGTGCACTCGGCCTGCTGGCGATGTTCGTCTTGTCCGTTACCATACCGAAAACGGAAGGTGACGCTCCCGTTCCTCTGCGCGAGCAGATGGCTCTTCTCAAACAACCCAGAATCCTTCTGGCTTTATCGGTAAGTTTCTTTTGGCTGGGGGGATACTCCATCGCGTACACCTATATCTCCCCTTATCTGCTGACAATTACCGGAATGAACGAGAAAATGTTAAGCGCCGCACTGCTCGCATTCGGCATCGCCAGCCTAGCCGGTTCCAAGATCGGCGGCTACAGCGCAGATAAATGGGGAGTGCACCGCACGCTCATGTCCGGCATGACGCTGCACGTCATCACACTGCTTCTGCTGACGCTGGCCGCCCACTCCCCTGTCGTCGTATTCGCCGTGCTGATTTTGTGGTCGTTCGCCGCCTGGTCTTCCGGCCCGACCCAGCAGTATAATCTCGTCACAATGGCGCCCGAATCAACCGGAATTATGCTCAGCCTGAACAATTCCGTGATGCAGCTTTCCATGGCGGCCGGTGCCGGAATCGGCGGCATTATCGTCGGGAGCATCTCCCTGAATGCCGTGACATGGATCGGAGCGGTAGGGGTCGCGGCGGCAATCGCCATTAACTTCGTCTCTTTCAAGCTTTCCGTTGGCGAAAAACGCAAGGCGGAGAACATCCGGCACGCCTGAATGAATGCCTGAATGCAGGTGATAAGCTATCCCGGCCGCCCAAAGCGCGGCTTTCCGGGCGCGGTAGCCGACGTATCGGCTGCCGCGTCCCGTTCTTTTTTTGCCCAAATGAGAAGCGATTTTCCAAAGAATGGTGTTTCGGCGGTATATGATGAGCAAGGATTATGCCTGAACTATAACATCGTCAGTGGCGACAACAAGGTAACTCTGCCCAATAGTGGAACGATCGTTTTTGCCACGATTTGGACACTTTAAATTGTGGAAAATTCGATTAAATTCAAACATTCCCAAGCTAATCTTTTCATTATTTTGATACGATTGGAGCAATTATAAATGTCTAAGGAAGTGAACATATTGACAAATCAACAAATTCGAATAAAAAATATGCCTTTATTTTCACAAACGATAACTGACTTTTGGCAGATGCAATTTTTGAACGGAGACGTCCTCTACAGCGATGAAGTCTTTACTATCGTCATCAACCCAGACCTGGAGGAAGACAGTCGGGTCATGGTGCTGGAAACCATCGACGGTCGAGTTATGGCGGTCATTACGCCTGCGGTAGCCGATAAGCTAGGCCTTTATCAACGACAAGACCTGTCTGAAAAGATCTTTCGCCAGAAATTGAATGAAGCAGGAGTCACTCTGCATGGCGCAGATTATCTCTTTTATTTTTCAGAAACCGATAAGAACGTATTGCTGCAAGAAAACCTGGAAGGTGACTTGCGCCGGTTAACAGAGCAAGATGATGCGGTTTTCTCCGAGTTCGAGTCCTCCGCCTCGGAACAAGACTTGGACGACGCTTATGTGGAATTGGATCACTGGGCGGTGTTCGGTTCTTTTGAGGAAAACCGCCTGGTCAGCGCCGCGAGCATGTATCCCTGGGAAAATGCGAAAATTGCGGATCTCGGCGTATTGACGCTTACGTCCTTCAGAGGAAAAGGTCACGCCCGCAAAGTGGTGCGTTCTATCTATAAGTATGCCTGTAAGCAGGGATATGAACCCCAGTACCGATGTCAGCTTGATAACCAGGCGTCTACGTTGCTGGCTAAATCGGCGGGTTTGACGCTCTTTGGAAAGTGGGATGTGATTTCTCCCGACTCCACGGACTGAGAGTCATTGACAGCTGGCCACTCTGCCCCGCCTTTACAAAATCTCTATCATCCACTTACTCAACGTTAACAATGCCCTGCTATAGTCAGGCTTAGTAATTCATACATACTATCCGACTTATGAAGGGGATCTGCAAAAATGAAAAAGAACTGGCTTATCGCCGCATCGGCAGCACTTACGCTCATATCCGGAACAGCGTCCGCATTTGCCGCGGATCTGAAAGGCTCTACGGCGGACTCGGTCACCTACACTAACAACGGGAAAGCCGTTGCTCCGTCCGTTCCGGCCGTTAACATCGACGGCAGCCTGTATCTGCCTTTTCGCGCAATCAGCGAAGCGACCGGCAAATACGTCGATTGGGACGAGTTCCGCAGCCGTGTCTCTCTGACGGACAAGCCTGCACTGACAGGCAAATACAAGCTGAATGCTCCCGATCTGGTAAAAGGGCTCAAAATGGGCATCGGCTCCTCGCTGACCCACCTGCCGGGCGATCCCGACAATGTATTCTACACAACGGCGGACCGCGGTCCGAACGGAGAAGTCGATGTAAAAGGAACCATGGTCCGTACGTTCCCGCTCGCCGATTATACCCCGACCATTTACAAAATCGAAATTAAAGACGGCCAAATCAACATTCTCGACCAATTCCCTCTTAAATTGAACGGCATCAATCCGGCAACAGGGAAAGCCAACATCAGCGGTTTGCCAAACATCAAAGGCCGGGACGAAGCGCCTTTCGACGCCAAAGCCGAGAAAGAACTCGCTTACGATCCGTACGGTCTTGACGTTGAAGGCCTGGCCTACAACCCCAAAGACGATACGTTCTGGATTTCGGACGAATACGGCCCCTCCCTGGTGCATGTAAAACGGGACGGCACCCTGATCGAGCGCATCGTGCCCAAAGGCTGGGCCGCTCAAGTTTCCACACCGCTTGTGCCAGCCCGTGAAACACTGCCGGCCGTCTATAACAAGCTCCGCCAAAACCGCGGCGCCGAAGCGGTAGGCATCACACCGGACGGCCGCTACATGTTCATGGCGATGCAGAGCCCGCTGCGCAGCCCGAACAAGGAATCCGACAATTCGCGTCAACTGCGTATCATCAAATTTAATCTGCAAACGCTGGAGCCGGTGGCCGAATTCGCTTATCTTTCGGAAGACGCCAAAGACTTCAAGGGATTAAAGCAAGCCGATATCGTCATTTCGGACCTTGTGGTGGTGGATGAAAATACGCTGCTTATCGACGAACGCGACAAAAACGCGGGAGACAAAGCGCAGCTGAAGCGTATCTATTCCATCGACCTGTCCAACGCGACCAACATTCTCGGCAAATACGACGATACCAAGGCAGCCGGTAAAACACTGGAGCAAATGTCCCCGGCCGAGCTGAAAGGCCAGAACATCCTTCCTCCTTCCAAACGGACGCTGCTCGATCTGGTCCCTTTCAAATATCCGTATGAGAAAGTCGAAGGCGTTTCTCTCGTAAACGGGAATACGCTTGTCATTGTGAACGACAACGATTTCGGCGTCGACAGCAGCTCCCCGGAAAACGGCACCGAGCTCTGGACGTTCAAGCTCCCATATACCATCAAGTAAAACATGCAAAATCAGCAAACCCGGTCAGGACCTTTTCGGTCCGCCGGGTTTTTAGTTTTTTGAATCGGTTCGAGTAAATAACCAACTATGCCAAGCAGCTCATTTCCGTAAACTTCAAGTAAGTTACTCACATCAGTCGCATCACTTCTCTTTTAACATACAAATGCATGCACAAGCGGCGAAAGCCAGCACTCCGCTCGCAGCGGTTGAAACGGAAAAAGCTCTGACATAATCCCCCAGCCCAGCTTCGGCAAGGGGCGAATTCAGCGCAGCGGAAAACAAAATGCTGATCCATGCTACACCCAAAACGTTCGCCACATACATAAAAGTCGTAAACAGCCCCGAACCGGTTCCGCCCGATGCCGCCGGCACGCGATTCAAGATTGTATGGGCAAGCGGTGTTGTCGCCATGCCCAGACCCAGCCCGTATACCGACAAAATCAATATATTTTGAAAATGAAAGAAATGCACGGCATCGGCATGCAGAGACCAAATCAGCATAAATAAGCTCGCTCCCATCGTAAGCGTCCCTGTTTTTAATACGGCATCTCCCCATCTTTTCACCAACCACGCCGACATGAATGAAGTGGCGAAAAACCCCAAGCCAAGCGGTAAAAAAACAAGGCTGGTCGATTCAAGATCGAATTTCAGTCCCGCCTGCAAATAATAATTTAAAATGAAAAAGAAAGAGAACATACTGAGATAGACAACGACCTCTGTGATGATTCCGATCCGGAATGAACCTATTTTGAACATGGAAAGCTCCATCAACGGCGCGCGTCCCGCCTCTTCTCTCCGTTTCTGATGAAGCACGAATAGAAGCAGTAGCACGAGCGATAAAAGCAAGCATCCCGAGGTCCATATCGGCCATCCTTGTTTTTGCCCGATCGTTAACGGATATATGAGCAAAAGCAATCCGGACACAACAAGAATAATGCCGAACCAGTCGATACTCGGGTCGGAATGCCCTCGTGATTCGGGAACGATCGGCAGTCCCAACATCACAAGCAGTCCAAAAGGCACATTAACTAGAAAAACGATCCTCCAGCTAAGGCCGAACAGGTTCCAGTCCACCAAAAGCCCGCCCAAAATCAGGCCAAGGGTGAAGCCTAGGCCGATAACGGCCCCATAGATGGCAAAAACCAACCCTTTTTCCCGCGGGAGGAAGATGCTCTGCATAATGGACAAAACCTGTGGTTGGATCATCGCTGCCGATAAACCCTGGATGATGCGAATGACAAGGAGTAGAGTCGGGTTCGATACCAATGCGCCGAGCAGGCACATACAGGTAAAACCCGAAACCCCGATCCGTAACAGGCGTTTTCGGCCATATAAGTCACCCAATTTTCCGCCTAAAATCAAAGCACCGGCAAGACCTAACGAATATCCCGAGAAAATAAGCTGCGCTTCGGCAAAGCTGGCATGGACGCTCGCCTGCATCACCGGAAGTGCCACCTGCATCATGTAATTGTTCAGCGAAATCAGAAGCGTCGGCAGCAAAATTAGGACTAAAGCCATCCAGCGGCGTGGATCGGGGTGCGGTGCCGCATCGGGTTCTCTTGTACGTGCAGGAATCAAATCATCCATTGTTAATCCCCCCCATTCAGCGCCAAATTAAGATCAACCAGCATGACCAATTGATCCTTATTATCAGCGAGAATGAAACGGTGTTCTACCTGCACAGGTATTTTCTCTCCCTATAGAAGGAATGGGAGGAACAAAAAAAGATTCCGAACATGATACCTATGTCCGAAATCCCTTTTAAACGGTTAAACTGATCTATTCTGTTTTTGCATCCCGATGGGATAACATCTTGAGGTGTTCACTCGGATTATATCCATAAATTTTATGGAAGGCTGCCGCGAAATTGCTGAAATTGCTGTAGCCGACGGACACCGCCGTTTCCCCGACGTTCATCCGCTGCACTTCCATACAATAAAGCGCCTTTTCCATCCTCTGCTTGCGGACCAGTTCAAATACAGTCATGCCAAAACGTTCCCGAAAACCTTTTTTCAGCTTGAATTCATTGAGTCCGACCTTTCTCGCCAGCTCCCGAATCGATAACGGCTGTTCGAAATGACGAATCACCAGTTCCCTGGCTTGATCCAGCTTCGCGAGATCATCCCGGTTCAAAAACTGTTTTCCAATCTCCGCTTCATAGCCTTCTACTTCCCCGAACAAAGCGATCAGCTCCATGGCTTTGCTCTCCATGTAAAGCCGTTTCATCGCTCCAACATAAGAACAGTTTAGCATATCCGACACACAGTGATGGATTTCCGGCGTATTCGGGTATTTATCGATGTTGCCCTTATGCCGCTGCAGCCAGGATTCCATCCTCTGTTTCTCGGTAAGATCGGCCGCATAATGAAACAGCTCCTGCGGAGACAAGCGGATTTCCAGCATATGATTGCGGACACCCGCCTTTTTCTCTTCATATACCAATTCATTCTCGAAAAATAGCACGTTGCCCGTCCAATGATTGGTATAGCTCTCCTTGCCGCCCCACTCGCAATAAATATCGCCGCTAAGGCAATAACTTAACTCAAACAACGGACATGCCTCCTGAATACGCAGCTTCATATCCTGCGCATAGGTCAGGTCCGTTATCACGATTTCCATGCCAGGACGGATTTGCGTCCTGAGGATGCTTCCTTGTCCAATCTCGTGCGGAATCGTAATATGCTGCTCCCATGCCCGAAGCCGGGATTGTCCTTGAATCAGATCCGTAAATTGATCGAAAAGGCTGTGCACCTCGCTATTAACTATATATAAAGTCAAATGGACACCTTCTTGCCTGATTACTCTAGAGATTATCTGCATTACCAAATGCCCGATTCGGAAATCCGGTGATCGTTTAACTGAAATAATGGAGCGAGTAAAAACCGTCTGAATCCGGTTCCGGATTTTCATAGGTATACCCGGCAGCCTGAAAGCATTTCAGACATGCCGTGTTGTCTTTCTCGATTCCGGCGTACCATTTCCGGACGGCCTTCATCTCAGACAGAGCCATCATTTTCCGGATCAGTTCCCTGCCGTATCCCCTGCCTCGCAAGGAGGGGTCAACGAGCACCGCTATACTGCTCGTAAAATTTTCCTCCATTTCGGCCATCACGATTCCTACCGGCCTATCCTCTTCCCATGCCAACCAAACCCGGTACGTAGGATTATCACGGATAAAACCGTACCATTTCCGAAGAGGGAGCATTCCCCCCAATCGCCGGTAAACCTCTCTGTCTTCAAACCACGTCTCCAAGATCTCAAGGTTCTGCTCCTCTAAGGCTTTAAACCCCTGTCCGTTTGCCATTTTGTCTACTCCTATCTGTATTTTGTGCCTGAGTCTCAAACGGGAACAGGCCTGGCTTCATTTGTAAAAAAACCGGAACATGTTCCCGGATATTATTTGTCCGGGTGAGTCAAAACGGACTTTTATCCTCCACGTGAGCGTGCATGATGATCAGCGTATTCGATACTCCGTAAACCATCATCGCGTCCTGGAACTCGGCAAGCGATTCCATCGATTCGCTCCTCGTTTTCAGCATATAATTGAACTCCCCGCTTATCCGGTACAGCTCGGCAACCTCCGGGGAAGATTCGCAATAACGGACAAACTCCCGGCATTTAACGGTTTTAAACAACATAAATGCCTGTATGCCCCGGTCTAATTTACCGGGATCGAATTTGGCTTTGTAGGCGGTAATAATCCCCTGCTCTTCGAGCTTTTGGATGCGTTCTCTCACTGCCGGCTGGGTCATGGAGATGTGGCGGCCGATTTCGGCAACCGGCATGCGTGCGTTCGTATGCAGTAAGTTCATGATTTTGCGGTCGGTATCGTCGGGCTTTGCCGTTTCTCTCATCCATCATCCTCCTAAAGCGGTTTAGCGGTTTTACTTATAAAACGGAAAGTGATTCGGCATGAATCCCTTTGATTATACCTGTCTCCTCACCCGAATTTCCATATAATTAACTGTATAGAACCGGAAAGGATGATTGGCATGCAGAATTTGCGCGAAATAACGGCACTCGTCACCGGAGCAAGCCGCGGAATCGGAAAGGCGATCGCCAAGAGATTGGCCCATGACGGTGCATGGGTAGCCGTTCATTACGGCCGGGACAAGAAGGCGGCGGAACAGACCGTTGCCGAAATTACGGAATCCGGCGGAAGAGCTTTTAGCGTACAGGCCGATCTGGGCTCCATGCAGGGCGTGGAACGGTTGTTCGAGCAGCTGGACACGCTCACCATCAAACATACGGGCAGCACATCCCTCGATATTCTCGTCAACAATGCCGGAATCGGCACACAAGGGTCCATCGAAACCACGACCGAGAAACAGTTTGATGAGCTGATCGCCGTTAACATCAAGGCACCGTTTTTCATTATTCAAAAAGCGCTGCCCCGGCTGCGCACCGGAGGACGCATCGTGAACATTTCCTCCGCCGAAACCCGCATCGCGTTCCCCGCTTCCATTGCCTACGGGTTGACGAAAGGCGCTTTAAACACCATGACCCTGCCGCTGGCGAAACAGCTGGGCGAAAGGGGCATTACCGTGAACACGATCCTTCCCGGCTACACGGAAACCGATATCAACGCGGACATCCTGAGCGATCCGTCGGTCCGGGAGTACGCGGCAGGCATGTCCGCCTTCGGCCGGCTCGGACAAGTCGGAGATATCGCGGATGCGGCGGCCTTTCTGGCGTCAGAGGACAGCCGCTGGGTCACCGCCCAGATTCTCGATGTATCCGGCGGCGCCCGCCTCTAAGAACCGGGCAGCGACGTTAGTCCAGAGCTGCGGAGCGAGCGGTTAAGGGACGAGCACCCCTTGGTAAATCTAAGGGTGCGATGCGGGCCGGATATCACGTGTTAAACCTCGGCAACCGTGTCGTCTTCCTTTCGGATGGCAGACTGCTGGTTACCCCCGGGTCCCCTTCAGTCACCATCCCGCCCTCAGCGCTTGAATACCCGTTTTCCAACTTAAAAGACAGACTTCCTTTTTAAGAAAGTCTGTCTTTTTTGTCAGCCTGCTTATGAAGTTAAAAAGCGCCGTACGATACGGACATACTCCTCCGGTTCTTCCAGATATCCCGCATGGGAGCTGTTCTCCAGCACTTGAAAGCCCGACTGAGGGACAAGCGAGTGATAGTAAAACGTAGACTCCGGCGCCGCTTCGTCATACCGGCCGCACAGGAACAGCGACGGCACGTTAATTTCATGAAGCCGCGGTGTCACGTCGTACGTTTTCAGACTGCCGGTCGGACAAAACTCGGAAGGGCCCCACATGGACATGTAAATGTCCTTATTAGCCTTGCCCCGGCTTTCCAGCACGACCGCAGGCAGAGGGTCGATTCGGCATACGTGCCTTTTGTAATATTCCTTCATCGCATCCCGATACTCATCCGAATTCGTTGTGCCCTGCTCCTCGCTGCGCGCAATGACCGCTTGGACTTTATCCGGCAATTCAGCCAGGAACCGGTCCGCGTCTTCTTTCCAGCGTGCCGCACTCAGGCAGGGACTGGAGAAAATGACGCTCCGCACTCCGGTTGGCTTGCGTTCGATCAAATAGGAAGCCGCGAGCATCGTGCCCCAGGAATGCCCGAGTATATGAACTTCATCCAGGCCGAGAGCTTCTCTCACACAGGCCAGCTCTTCGATAAACCGTTCCGTACGCCATAAGGAGGCATCTCCCGGTCTGTCCGAATTCCCTCCGCCGAGCTGATCGTAGAAAATAACCGGCCTTTCGTCTCCCAGCACGTGAAGGGCCGCTTTCAGCGGATCATGAGTGTTGCCCGGGCCGCCGTGTAGAACGAGCAGGGGCGTTCCGCCGCCTTCTCCTGCCGAGCTGTACCACACTTTGCCGCCGGGTACCTCGATATAGCCTTCTGTATGCCGCATCCTGCATGCCTCCCGCTTTCTTTTCATCTTTCTAGTATAAAGCTTTCTGCGGCTTTACGAAATACCGGATGCCGATCCTCTTCTTCCCGCCCGCAAGGACAAGGCGAAGCATAGAAACAAGATCAGGGCCGCCGACACATACGGATAATTCAAATTCCGGTCGAAAAGAACCCCGGCCACGATCGGACCCGTAATATTTCCGAGACTGGTATAAGCCGAATTCAGGCCCGCTACATATCCCTGATGCTCGTTCGCCATTTTAGACATCTGAGTACCAATCGCCGGACGCAAAATATCGATCGACAAAAATACGATAAACGTCACGACAACAATCATCCAGTATTGATGGACGAACAGAGTCAATAAAACGAACAGACCGGCCATAGCGAGACAGACCGATATGACGGTTCTTTCCCCGAAACGATTCAAGATCCAGCCGAAAATCGTGACCTGCACGACCGCTCCGGAAATAGAACCGAACGTAATGATAAAAGCGATATCTTTAGGTGTAAATCCGAATTTATGATCCACGAAAAGTCCGAAAACCGTCTCGTAATTCGCCAGGCCGAAAGACATCACGAAGACGATGACAAGGCTGATGAAATACGGTTCCCGGAACGAACTCAGCATCTGGGCCATAAAGCTCTGCTTCTGCGCAGGAACCGCTCCGGCTTTGACGGGCGGTTCCACCGGTTTCGATTCGGGCAGAATAAACAGCGTGACAACCGCCGCGACGGCGCCGACGGCCGCAGCCGCGTAGAAAGGCGCACGTATGCCGAATTCCGCGATAAAGCCGCCGATGCCCGGGCCGATGATGAAGCCCGTCGTGATCGCGGCGTTGATAAATCCCATTCCTTTGGCCCGTTCCGCGGTTGTAGTGACATCGGCTATGTAAGCCATAATCGAAGGCATGATCAGCGCCGCGCCTATCCCTCCGAGCATTCTGGAAGCGAAAAGCAGAACGGGCGAACTCACTACGCCGAATAGCAGCTCGGACACGGTGAAGATGACCATACCGGCCACGATCATTTTCTTCCGGCCCAGCGAATCGGAAAGCCTGCCCGCGAGCGGCGAGAAAATGAGCTGGGTCAGCGAAAACGCGGCCACGAGGAAGCCCATAATGCTCCCGTTTAAATGAAGTTCGTCCATATAAGTCGGCATGATCGGAATAACGAGTCCGATACCGGTAAATACGAGAAAAATATTAAGCATGAGAAGCAGTACGGCTCCTCGATTTTTAAGCAGCAAATCCACTTCCATCCCCTCCTCCACAAATCTGTCTATTTAGTCTATCCCGGGTTCCCTTAATTTCATATACTGAACGTTCGTTCAGTATGAAGGCGTAATAAAAGACGCCAAAGCGCCGAATCGAAAATTTCCTCAGCTGTCACCGGCAGTCTGCCTTGTCAGCTCGGTTTCGCTACTCCGTGCAGGAAGACGCCGAAAGCCAGCCGGTACAGCTTCAATGCTTCCGCCGTGGACGATTTCCGCGACATCTGGCTCAGCCCCATGATCAGACTTTCCAGAATCACCGCAAGAGGTTCCACCTCGGCGCCTTTGAATTCACCGCTGTCCATCCCCTGTTGAATCAGGACTTGATTGAATTTTAAATGCCGGTTCACCAGCTCGGCGATCCGTTCTTCCACGTCGTTCGTTTTCTCTTCGTTATTAAAAAACTCGTCGGCCGCTTGGGTCAAGGGATGGTTCAAATCTTCGATAACCATCTGTTCCGCCATTCCCAAGAGCTTCTCGGTCGTTGTTTTGTAAAGCGGTTCTTTTTCCATCCACTTTTCTTCCCATTCGCGTTCCCATTCGTCGACCAGATAAAGAAATAAGCCTTCTTTACTTTTGAAATGATAATAAATGTTCCCTTTGCTGCTGCCCGTGGCCTCCACGATATCTTCGATAGAAGTGGCTTTGTACCCCTTCTGGACGAACAAGGTCCTGGCAGCATCGGCAACCCGTTTTTTTGTCTGTTCGCTTTGCAGCTGCTTTTTATTCATCCGCTCCGCTTCACTCCTTCGTGGATGGTTTGACGGCATCCGTACCTGCCGGTCGTGTTCACAGGACAATAATACTGAACGTTCGTTCTGTATCTTATCAAAAACAGCCGATTAAGGCAAATTTTTTATTCTTCGCTTTCGTTTCAAGTCATGGAAAAAAACCGGCACAATCTGTGCCGGCTCCATTACATATCCCCCTGCAGACTGCGGATAGCGAAGCTTTCTTTCCCCCTTAAAAGTCAGGGAGCATCCGGGCCCACTTCCGCTTGAGTCAGCGGATGATTCGTAAAGCTTGACGCGCTCGAACGCTCATCGGCTCCGGCATCGTTAACCGAGCGGGTTTCCCCGTCCATGTCCTCCTGGACAAAAGGATAGGAGCCTTTGGCATAATCGATCGCCGGGCTGGAAGCCGATAATTTCTGCAGCCCCTGCACGGCCGTCAGCAGCGGATTCTTATTCCAGATCTCAGCGGACGTTCTGCCTTTGTTTGTCACGGTCCCTCCGTATCCGATGTTGCCTTCGAATACCGTATTGGTCGTTGCCGCCTCGTTATAGAGAATACCGGAGCTGTTTTTCACGATATTGTTGGCTACTCTGCTGTTTACCGGAGTGAACGCTTTGCCCGAACCGACTACGATACCGGTCGTGCTGTTGACGATCGTGTTGTTGACTACCAGGGCACGGTAAATTCTCCACTGAGCTCTCAGATCGTCTTCGCTCGGATTCGAAGGATAACCGCCCGTTCCGCCGTCGTAATTGCCGTTGTCGAGAATAATCGCGCTGTTCGTCAGATTTTCCATGTAATTGTTATAAATCTTATGATCGTTCCCGTAGATGCGGATGCCCGCCTGTTCCGATTCTACCCCGTCGCCCAGAAAGAAGTTCCCGTAGAAACTGTTGCTATGGCCATGTCTGGAAGTAAGTCCGCCCTTGGAAGTTTTGAACGTATTGTAGCGTACGGTATTATTGCTGCTCTTTACGGATACGATTTCCGGTTCGCCGTCCGTATTTTCAAACAGATTATACTGGATTTTGTTGAAACCGTCGGAAAGCGAGATTTTGGACAATCCCAGCCGGATCGTTTCTTTGCCGTTCGCCACCCATGGTCCTACATCGTGAAAATAATTGTATTCAATCACGTCATGTTGGGAAATATTCCCTTGTCCATCCCCTTCATAGGCGATCAGAGGATTGGTATCCGTTTTATTGCCGAAATCGTTGCGGTCGATCTGGTTATGATGGCTGTTCGCACCGCTAACCTGAAGCCAGATGGTGGCTACCCCCCGGGCAGGTAAAGCAAACTGGTTCCGCGTCAGCCGGATATGATGGGAACCGTTCAATAAGACGCCCTTGTCGGCCGAATTGGCAAATTTTAAGCCCTCGATTGTAACGTAAGAGGAATTTTTGACTTCGAAAGTGGTCGAGCCTGTAATGACGGCCTTCCCCCGGTTTGCGGCTTTGATCGTAATGGGGCTTGCCTCTGTTCCGTTTCTATTTTGAATTAAAATCGACGGATTATTACCGCTAACCGTGTAATTACCGTCCGCCAGCACAATCGTTTGTCCGGCGCTTGCGGTTTTCAGAGCCGCTGCCAGTCCTTCCGAAGTGGACACGGGGATTCCCCCCTGGCTGTCGTCTTCCCCGTAAATTTCGACTTCCGTGTAGCTGTTCCACAAATTGACGGAGTTGCCGTGCCCGACAAGTTTCACGTAACGCACCGAGGATACATCCGCGAAATCAAATGTCTGAAGCTGCGCGTTCAGGCTGCTCGTCACATTTGTTTTCACATTCGTGTACGTAACGTTGTCCGCCGAAGTCTGAATATCGAAAGTCGATGTTCTCGTGTCACCGGTCAGGAAGGCAACCTTGATATAGGCGACTTTACGGAGTGAACCGAGATCGAAACGAATCCACTCGCCGTTACCGTTTGCGGACCAGCGGGTCGATAGGTTTCCGTCCACCGTATTAGCCGGCAGGTTGCCGTCATGGCTGCTCGCCGTTACGGCGGAAGCGGGTACGGAAAGTTTCGTATTCGCCGCATAGCCCTGAGCGGGAATCAGCATAAGAAGCAGACAAAGAGACAAAATGAGAGAAAAGGTACGATTACCGGCGTTCATCACAGCACATCCTTTTGAGCGTATTTTTCAGCGCCTGACTTGCAGTTCTTTACTCCTTCCGTGAAACAGGTTGCAGAGTGCGCACTCTACTTCCTGTATACCGCAAACGTCCCGTAAAAGCTATCTTCAATTCTCGAAAAGACTCCTCAAAATCCGGAATATCGGCGTTCTTCTTTAAAAAAGCTTCACCTTCATCGTCTCCAGCCATGCCCGGGCTATCAGTCCGTGGCCGGCGGCCGACGGGTGTACCCCATCCGGAGCCCAGTAGCTGGCCGGCGCTTCCGTGGAAGCGCCGGCAAACAAGCCGTCGAGCGGAACCAGCCTAGCTCCGAATTCCCGGGCCAGCTCCCGTACGACTCCGATCTTCGGATCGAGATCTTCCCGCCACGCCTTGCGGTCTTCCGGCACGGGAAGGACGAAAGGCTCCATCAGCACGATCCGGGCTCCCGTTTCTTCCGTCGTGCGCGTCAGAAGCTGCCGGTATCCCGCGGCAAACGTCTCCAGGGACGTGGGATCATTGCGGTCATACCTTCTCCAGCAATCGTTGATCCCGATGTAAATGGTGACCCAATCCGGCTTCAAGTCGATACAGTCCTGCTGCCAGCGGTTTTGCAAATCCTTGACGCGGTTTCCGCTTATCCCCTTGTTGAGAAAAGTGACCCGGCTTCCGGGACAAGCGGCGCCGAACAAGCCTGCTATCATCTGAACATAGCCTTTTCCCAGGTCCGCATGATTTTCGCGGTTTCTGCTGGTATCCGTAATGCTGTCTCCTTGAAAAAGAAGAAGCTCTCCCCTTCCGACCGTCCTATCTTTGTGCTCCTTCATGTCCGATCCTCCTCTAATAAATTGCGGAACGGAAATCCGTGCAGACGCCAAGGCTTGGAACCACCGAAATACCGGACGGGTCCCGTCTTAGCCTCAACGGGTCCGATCCGCAGCTCGGGTTCTTCGCCGGCCGGATAAAGAATCGCTTCCTCCCCCTGTTTTAGCGGAAGTATAACCGATTCCCGGCTGTCCGTCACCTGCACATCATGACGCACGGCCTCTCCGGCCAGCCGCCAGTGAACCGTGCCAGTCCAGCCCGTCTGGATTTCGCAAGGCTCCCCCGCCAGACTCTTGACCCTCACGAAAGACGTGGCCCCGGCGCGGCGGACGGCGCTGACGAGGAAGGCGCCCTCGGCGCGCAAGTCGTGGAAGGCGGCCTCTCGCCACTCTTCCGGCACAGCGGGGAAGATCCGGATCGTGCCGCCCCAGCTTTGCAGCAGCATATCGTGCAGCGATTCGGCCCCGGCAAGTGGGGTTTCGATGACAGGCCCGGCTTCTTTGTACATCGTGTTCGGCTTGATAAGGCCGAGAAGTGTATGAAGCAGGCGCAAAGCCTCGTCCCCCCAGCCGAGTGCAGCGGCGATCGAAGCTGCCCCGGTAAAGCTGAAGCCGCGCAGGTCGCCTTCGCTGTCCAGCCAGTGCCGGAGGGAACGGGCGATCACTTCCCGTTCCTCTTCCCGGTCCGGGCTGGCCAGGTGCAGCGGAAAAACCGCCAACAGGTGGCTGAAGTGCCTGTGCCCGAAGGCAAGGGGGACCCCGCGGCCGACCATATAGCCGCTTTCGTCCACCGGCAGCGGCGTCAGGTTGTCCAGCGCTTCCCGCCACCTGCCGGCAAGGGGATCGCCGCTTCCGAGCCGTGCGTCTGCGGCAAGCAGCGTCTCGCATCCCCACCGGAGCAGCGCGAGGTCGTAATGGCAGTCGCTGACGGTCAGCCGTTTGAACGAGCCGTATTCCGGCGAGATTGACGGAGGCAGATGCAGCTTCCCGTCCTCGCCCGCGTGAAGCAGATGCAAGTAGTAATTTACGCTTCCGCGCAGCACGGGATACAGGACATCCCGCAGCAGCCCGTCGTCCATGGAATAACGGTACTGCCGCCACAGACAGTGGCAGAGCCAAGTCAAGTTCCCGATTTCCTCGCCTACCTCGCTGCGGAGGTCAAAGCTGCCGCTTCTCCCAAGGCCAGCGGAATCATGGCGGTACGGCTGCGGAACGTTTTCCCTCAGATGCTCTCTGTTATCCGCTACCGCTTTGACCATCGACTCTCCGATCGCGAGACGGTTGGACGCGTACACCGGGGAATAACTCATCTGGACGTTCATGTTGAACCAGTTCCCGGCCCAGGGGGTCGGTGCAATCCAAGGACCCTGATTGTCCAGCAGGACACTGTCCGCCCTTGCCGCCGAGGCCAGTTTATACATCTGAATCCAGTAAAAACTTTCCAGACGCCGGTCGGGGATGGAAAGAAAGCTTTGGCGGTAATAGTCGTGCCACCACCTGCGGTGAGCGGACACCCATTCGCCGAAATCGGCGGACGCCGCTTTCCGGACGGCTTCCGCCGCGTTCTTTCTCGCCTCTTCGGTGCAGCTGTTCTGGATGGAGACGAAGGCAGCTCTCCGTCCTTCAGGCAATTGCGTGACTTTCCAGGCGGTGACGCACCCTTCCCCGCATTCTTCCCCTCCCGCGAAACGCTGGATAGCAAAAGTCACTCCATCTTCCCAAGACGTCTCGTGCACGGCAAGCGGAATGTACTGATTCACGTTGACTCCGTCGGCAAACTTGAGCACATCGTCTACTTCGGAGTGAGGCACCCATTCCAGGCGTGCCTCCCTTTCCTCCTCCGATGTTTCAAGTTCAATGGACATGACCGCTTCTTCGGCATGCACAAGCGCCCTGATGCGCACTTCTCCGCATGTCGTAGTCAGCGAGCCCCGAAGCTCGGCGTTCCACAAATCCACCCTCAGCCGTGCGGGATTATAAATCAGACCCGCCAGCTCCAGGTTCATTTCGCCTATCGGCACACGGGGTTTAAAATCATCACGATCCGTACGGGTTGCCGTCACATCCGTGCGGCCCATAACAAATCGGAGCGTCCGCCGCTTTTTCGCATTTTCCGCTCCGTAGACCATCGCTCCGATCGTTCCGTTCCCGATGTAAGCGCCTTCATTCCAGCTCGTCGGTTTCACGACCCATTCCATATCGTGCTCCGCCATAAAAGCCCGCCAATCGAGATCCAGACGCGGACGGTCTGTTACGGATTGCTTCATGAAGCGTCACTCCTATCCTTTTATCGCTCCGATGAGAGCTCCTTTTACGAAATATTTCTGTAAAAACGGATACACGAGCAGGATCGGCACCGTTGCGACGATAATGGTCGCGTACTTAAGCGTGACGGTGAGCATAGCCACGTCGCCTTCGGATGCGCCCAGATTGGCATTCGCTTCCCCCTGCAGAAGAATCTCGCGCAAAATGAGCTGCAAAGGAAACATGGATCTTTCCTGCAGGAAGATGAGGGCGTTAAACCACGCGTTCCAGTGGCCGACGCCGTAATAGAGCAGCATGACGGCAAGGACCGGAAGCGAAAGCGGCAGGACGATCCGGAACAAAATAACGAAATCATTCGCCCCGTCGATTTTGGCCGACTCCTCCAGTGCATCCGGGATGCCCTCGAAAGCCGTTTTCATCAGAATCAGATTAAATGTGTTGACCGCCGTCGGAATGATAAGCGCCCACAGCGTATTCGCAAGCCCCACCCCTTTGACCGTCAAATAAAAAGGGATGAGCCCGCCGCTGAAAAACATCGTGAACACGATGAACAGCATGATCCGTTTGCGGTAAGCGAGACTTTTGCGGGACAGCGCGTAGGCGCCGAGCGAAGTCAGCAAAATGTTGAACGTAAGACCCAGGACGACTACGAAAAACGTGTTGGCGTAGCCTTTCAGAATCATGGGATTGCGGAAAACGTTCGCGTACGCGTCCAGCGAGAAGCCGACCGGCTTCCACAAAAAACCTTTGTGCGCAAGAAGCCCTCCCGCATCGCTGAGCGAGGCGAACACAACATACACAAGAGGATAGATCGTTACGAGCATGAGCAGAGTAAGCAAAAGCAGATTGAAGCCGTCAAACGCCCGTTCGGAGAAAGTCCGTCTGTTCACTAAGGATTCCTTCCTTTCCTACCAGAGACTCGTGCTGTTCAGCTTCCGGCTGATCCAGTTGGAACCGAGAAGCAGCGTGAAGTTCACCGCGGAGTTAAATAGACCGACCGCAGAGCTGAAGCTGTAATTAAACTCCTGGAGCCCTACACGATACACATAGGAAGACACGACGTCTGCGGTATCGAACGTGCTCGGATTGTAGAGCAGGATGATCTTCTCGAAACCGACGTTCATCATACGGCCCAGCTCCAGAATCAGCAGGATAATGATGGTCGGCATCAGTCCGGGCAGCGTAACGTTCAGCATCTGCTTCCAGCGCCCGGCGCCGTCCATTTTGGCCGCTTCGTATTGTTCCTGATCGATGCCGGTCAAGGCGGCCAAATAGATGATGGTCCCCCATCCGATATGCTGCCAAATGCCCGAGGACACATAAATGGTACGAAACCACTCCGGTTCCAACAGAAGCGTTAAGCGTTCGCCGCCGAAAAAAGCGATGATATCGTTAATTACGCCGCTGCTGGCCGTAAAATCTTTAATGATGCCGCAGATCACGACGAGGGAAATAAAATAAGGCATGTAAGTCACAGTCTGAACCGTCCGCTTAAAAACCGAGTTCCGCACTTCGTTCAGCAGCAGGGCCAGAATGATCGGCGCCGGAAATCCGAAGACAAGTTCGTTCAAGCTGATCAGAATCGTATTTTTGATCGTCCTCCAGAAATAAGCCCCGGAGAAAAAACTCTCGAAATGGGCGAATCCGACCCATTCGCTTCCCCAGATGCCCAGCCTCGGCGAGAAATCTTTAAAAGCGATAATAGCGCCGTACATGGGAGCATAGTGAAAGACGGCATAGTAAAGCAGCACCGGCAGCAGCATCACATACAAAAGCTTGTTTTTGCGGATATCGAGCAGGAGGCCGGTCCGGGCCTGTTTTTTTGCGGCCGGGTACGGCAGAGCTTCCTGATTTATGGCAGCCATGACACAATTCCTCCGTTCGTATCGGCAGCTCCGGCCGTGAGACGTACTTGTTCACACGGTAAAATCCGATTAACGGGCTGCCGCAAAGCATATTATTAGCGCTTGTTGTAGCGGTCGAAGGCATCCTGGTAAATCTTCGTCACTTTATCGATCCCCATCTCCTTGATCCGCTTTACGTACTCGTCGAATTTATCCAGAGGCTCTTTTCCCATCACGAACTTGATAAACATTTCTTCCTTGTAGCTCGTAATAGCCGTGTTCAGCTTGGCGATTTCTTTGCTCTCCTCTACGGTCGGCGTAATAAACTGCGGCAAAACATGCTTCGCCGCATCGGTCTCGGACCATATTTTCAGGGCCTCGTCCTGCTGCTTGAATGTATTGAAGTTCTTCCGGCTGTCCCCGAGGTAAGGGCCGTTCGGTTTCGTGTATTGGGAAATCATTTGCTGAAGGGTGTATTTCCCGTCCTTCGCTATTTTATCGGTAAATGCAGGCGTGCCGTTGTTCAGGGTATAGCTGTCGCCTTCCGTCCCGAAGTTAAAAAGCAGACTGCCCTTCTCACCGTACGCGTAATCCAGCCACCTCACGGCCAGCTCCGGATTTTTAGAGGCATCCGAAACCGCTTTGCTGGCAGCCGGATTATACTTGAAATCCCGCTGGCCGATGAACGGGCGCTCGCCTTTGGTCAGCGTCGGATAAGGAGCGGCGACGAGCTGAAAATTCGGATTCTTCTTCTTTCCCGTATCCATCCATCTTCCCATTCCGCCGCTCAGGAGATGAACCGTCGCACCGGTGCTGTCGTTCAGCATTTTCGTATCCAGTGATTTGGAATCCGTATTGAGGGCGAAATCTTTATCGATCAGCCCCTCCGCATACCACTTGCGCAGAAGCGTCAGCGCCTCTTTGAATTGAGGATCGACCGGACCGTACCTAACTTTCCCCTGGTCGTCGATATAGTAACGGTTTGCCGTTTTGTAGGCGCCGATAAAAGCGTCCTGGATGTTAAACTCGTTCTGGTATAAGGCGGAAAACGGCGAGGCCGCCCCTTTGCGCTCTTTAAACGCTTTCAAAACGGTGTACCAGTCGTCGATCGTCACCGGAACGTCCAATTTCAATTCGTCCAGCCAGTCCTTCCGGATCATGGGTCCCCGGAATACGAGTCCGTTCTCCGGGCGGATCATCGGAAACACGTAATAATTACCGCTGTCCGTTTTGATCATTTTGTCCAGCTCTTTGTCTTTCTCCAGCAGCTTTTTCAAGTTCGGGGCGTACTTGTCGATATACGAATTGAGCGGAATGATCACCTTATCGGCGATAGCTTTCTCCGGTCCGCCCGGGTACGATCCGCTGCCGCCGCTCCAGTTGTACTCGATCACATCGGGCAAATTGTTGGACGCGATCAAGAGATTGAACTGGTCTTTGGACTGACCGTCCGCCGGGTGCGTGTACTTGACTTTGATGCCCGTTTCTTTCTCCAGCTGTTTGCCGAACGGTGAGTCCGCCAGATTCGTTACGAACGCGGAAAGGTTCGTGTCCATCGGCTCCCACGAGGTTAGCGTTTCTTCCGCACGAACCGGGTATTTGCCGGGTTCCGAATCCACCGCCGATTGTTTCTCTTCCTTCCCTCCTCTTCCACCGGCCGAACAAGCTGCGAGCATAACCGAAGCTGCCAGAATGACGATGACGCCCGAGCGGCTGTTTCTTCTTCCCGAATGTCTGACCATGCAAACCCTCCTCTTCAAAATCACGTATGCACGGTTGTGTCGCGCATCTCAGTGTCAGTATGACTTGCCGCTGCCTCCAAAAGATATCTTCAAAAACCGGAATGGCCCATCAATTTGCCGAAATCCGGGTTGACCGGCAGCCTGTAAAAACCACAATCCGTCTGTAAAAAGCACACAAAAGCGTAAAAACCGCACGGGGCGGCTTCTACAGGATTTCTTTGTATTTGCCCGGTGTGACGCCTTCGAATTTTTTGAAAATCCGGTTGAAAGTATTGATATCGGAATAGCCGACTTTCCGGGCAATTTCAATGATCGGGTCGCTTGATTGCGACAGCAGTTTCTTGGCTTCCGCAAGGCGGACTTTCTGGATCACGTCCAGCAGCGCTTCGCCCGTCTGCGCTTTGAACTGCTTGGACAAATAAGAAGGCGTGAGACCGAACGCTTCTCCGATCATGCTGATATTCAGATTTTCCGAGCTGTAGTTCTGCCGCACATACTCCGTTACCTGCCGGCTGAGCTGATCGTGCTCCGGTTTGCGGCTTTCCTGGATAAACCCGCATACGCGTGACAGCACCTCCCGCATTCCGGCCGTCATTTCCTGGAGCGTCTCCGAGCCCGCCAGCCGTTCGGCCGGATTCAGTTCGCGGATCAGCTCCCGTTTGCCCGGCAGTCCGATTTCATCGAGCGCTTTGAGCAGAGTGCCGACCAGATCGAACAGCAGACAGCGGCTTAGCGGCACGGAAAGCGTCTTCTGCACCACATTGCGCTCAATAACTTGTTCGACGAGCGCATTCGCTTGCCCGAAATCCCCCGTTTTCACGAAGTTGATCAGCTGCTGTTCCACATGCATCGGATAGGAATAGAAAGCCGCCTCCCCGGACTCGTCTCCCCCGGGCAAATCCCCATAGGCGATCACTTCCCCGCTTCCCATGACGATGCGGTATTCCATCGCGGCCAGCGCTTCTTGATAAGCGAGAGGAACGCCCGCGAGACCTGCATGAACGCCGCTGATCGCGATCGTTAACCGGACCTGAAAATGGTCCGACAGAAACGCTTTCACCTGCTGAGCGAGCCGCCGGATCTCTTGTTCGTCGGCTTCGGGACTGATATTCAGAATGCAGGCCTGCATATCGTCTATCCCGGCAGTGACCGCACTGCAGCTTCCGGCCGCAGCCGTTTCTTCCGCCACGTTCATCAGAAGGAAATGAATCTGCCGGATTTTTTTGGCGTCGCCTCCGCCGGGCTCGTCCCACTTTCCGAATTGATCGATCCGGAAAAGCAGGACGGCATAGTGTTCATGCGGGAATCCGATATCATGAGCGGCCAGGGATTCATGAACCGGCACATTGGGATCGAGCCTGCCTTTGAGAAGCCCCTGCAGAAAGTAGGACCGGATCGCATCCCGATGCTGCATCAACCTTCTGCTGACGATCTCCTTCTCGGCAAAAGCGTTGTTCAACGCGTTCTGGACAAAGCCGTATTCATTGGACCCTTCTTCGAACGCCAGACCTGACTTGGTGGAGAGATTGCGGATCAGAACATGGATGGGGCTGTAGTTCTTTTTCAGGAATAGGAATGTCAAAATCCCCCCGATCAAGAGGCTCAAAAACAAGTTCACAAAAATAAGAACCGACATATGCTTCATCTTCTCGTCAAAAATCTCCGCCGGCATCATCGACACGTACTTCCAGCCGGTCTGCTCGGATGTGGTGTAAGACACGGCCAGCTTCCTTCCGGCCGATTCTTTGTAAACGAGCCCGCTCTTGCCGGAGAGCTCCCCGTAGGCCGGATAATCGGTCTTTGGGCCGGTGCCGGAGGAAGCCAGCAGCCGGTTTTTCTCGTCCAGCACGGCCACGGAGGAATTATGAACCGGCGCGAGATTAGCCAGAAGCTTGGACTCTTTAATCACAAAAAGAATGACACCGCCGGGGAGATCGGGATTGTCCAGAATAACCGATTTGGCGTACAGGACGGCGCCGGTTTTGCTGCCGTTCTCCGTAAGCGTCACCGGCGCATACTCCTGGATAAATCTTTTATCGAAAAAAGATTTCCATTCGCCGTAGCCCGTGCCTTCGTTTTCGCGTAAAGTCTCATACAAGGCACGGCTGTCCGTGCGTTCACGGGATGATATGACCGTATCGCTGTTTTTGTAATAAATATAAATCTGATCGATAAAATCGTTGGCCACCTTATATACGCCCAGATCGCCCGCAATGCCGATCAGTTCATAGTGATCGTTGTCCGTCAGAGGGCTGCCCGCATGGATAAACCCCGCAAGCCGTTTGTTGAGCGCCATTTCGACGCTAAGCCTTTCGATGCCTTTCAAATGATTGTCGATCGCCTGCTCCATCTGCTTGATCACGGCTTCATTGGACCGGTTGACTTCCGTTTCGACCACATTCCACGTCACCATATAAATCACACCATTGATCAGAACGGGAACAAGCAGCACGGTTATGTAGGAAATGAGCCAGGTTACAATAACGCTGCGTCGGTTAAATCGTATTCTCTTCAGGCTGTACACTCCCCCGCCACCTTGTAATGTAAACGCTTTATTGAACATTATACCGAAAAGGAGAACCGGGAACATGAACGCGGGTCATGCTTCTTTTATGATTTTTTTGTAAAGGTGCGTAAAAAAAGCCAGTGTTCTCAGTGGAACAGGCTGGCAGTATGATATCTCCGCTTCATTATAAATGCGGCAGCGCCGCGTCATGACGCCAGTCTTACCACAAGTATACCGGCCAAGGCCAGAAGCATGCCGCACGCTTCTCTTCCGGAGATGTTTTCTTTGAGGTAGAACTGCGCGTACAGCAGAACCAGCACGACGTTCATCGCACTGATGGCGGATACGATCCCCGTCACGCCTCCCCGGAATGCGGGGATGATGAACAGCATCCCGGCCAGGTTCGTGATGCCCACGGTCATCCCCCAAAGCACGGTCCGTTTCATCGACCACGCAGGAGATGCCGGATTGTCCGTGCCGCCCGTGGCAGGGTGCGACCGGCGATCGTCTTCGCTGCCGGGAAGACTCTTGTCCCCGTCGGAGTGCCGGGAAATCCGGGCGTGCTGCGCATCGGGGCCGTAACCGGTCTCCCGGTCGTGCAGGCTCTCGTGCGGCGAACCGACCGCCGTGATTTTCTGCCCCGTCTTCGCCGGAACCTTCAGCCTGGACAACAGGTACATGCATGCGAACAGGATCGTGCCTGTCCCGTACATGACGGTTAATACAGGCAAAGTATTCGCTGCCGATAAGGTCGCCTGTTTGGACGATAAATCCGTAAAGCCGAAGAACAGCATCGTCAGCAGCCCCCACTGGATTCCTTGCAGCTGACCCAGCTTCAGATCATGCGAATATCGGATGACGAGCAGGCCGAGAATGACGATGCAAAAACCGGCCAGCTGCACGATGCCGAGCGCTTCTCCCCACAGGAAATAGGCAAGAGTCGCCACAACCACCGGCGGCAGACCCGTAAACAGCGCGATCAGAGAGGCTCGGCCGACCGAATAGCCTTTATACATCGACGCGTTCGCAATAAAGGAGAAAAGCCCCATTGGAACCCCGAGCCACACACCATAGCTCCATGCCTGGTTAACAAACAAATTAACGGCAAACGAGATCAGGGCGCCGGACAAATAAACGCCGAATAGCAGCACATTCCGGTCGGTGCGCCGCTGGGAAGTCCATTGGTACAAAATTCCGCGTAGCCCGAATGAGACCGCGGCAAGTGAAGCATACATAAACCACATTGTTTGTTTCCTCCGCTCCATACAATCAACCATGTTGTAATGCCTATCATCTTTATAGACATAATAGCCTTTCATACCGCCGGCTGTATACCCGGTCCCGGGCAAGCTTTTTCTGCTCACTGCAGTTTCCGGGTTACGCCGGCACTTGATTTCCGCAGGATGCCGGCCGATCTTTTATGCAAATGTTTCATTAGCTGGGCCCGCATTTCGTTATCTTGCGGTTTCATTCCGGAACCGGTACGCAACTGTCCTTCCGGAGGTATACTGTTTTGGGATAGCCCAAAACGCTGTACCCCGTTATTAACCGAGAGAAAGGATCATCTGTCATGAAAAATCATTCCGTTGATTTTGTCCTGCACCGGACTTTTTTGCAGGCCCGGACAAAAGGTTCGCTTATCCCGACATCGTCGGAACCGGTCCGTACAAACACTGCCATACACGCCATCTTCGCAGCCAATGTAAGCGGCGGCTTATGTACCGGAGGAGGGGCCCGTCATGCCGGATAATATAGCGGATCGTATCGCCGGACTGGACTGGGATTCGATCCGGCAGTCCTTGGACGAGCACGGATATGCGAAACTCCCTCCTATGCTCGAATCCTCGCAGTGCGAGGAGCTTATCGGCGGCTACGGGGAGGAGCGGCTTTACCGCAGCACGATCAATATGGCCCGGTATCGTTTCGGGCTCGGCGAGTACAAATACTACCGCGCTCCCCTTCCGGATGTGATTCAGGAGATGCGCGAAGCGTTTTATCCGCCGCTGGCGGACATCGCAAACTCCTGGCTGAAGCGGCTGAACCAAGAGACCCTGTACCCGGACTCGTTATCCGGGTTCTTGGAACAGTGCCGCCGGGAGGATCAAACACGCCCTACCCCGCTCATCCTGAAGTATGAAGCCGGAGGCTACAACTGCCTGCATCAGGATGTATACGGAAGCGTGTTCTTCCCCTTCCAGGTCGTATTTGCGCTGAATCAGAAAGAGCAGGATTACACGGGCGGAGAATTTCTGCTGGTGGAACAGCGGCCTCGCGCGCAGAGCAGAGGACATGTCCTTACGCTGGAGCGCGGCGAGGGGCTGATTTTCCCGACGACCCATCGTCCGGTGTCCGGCTCCCGGGGGGACTACAAGACTACGCTCCGGCATGGCGTAAGCACTGTAACGACGGGCATACGCTACAGTCTGGGACTTGTTTTTCACGATGCCGAGTAACAGCCTTGTCTTTTCCGGGCCTATAAGTCCGACTCATGCAGAAATCCCGTCATTGAGGTATACTGGATATATCTACATAGAGGAAGGACTGAACGATGCGCAGATATCAATACTTTAACCCGCCGAAAATTAACGAAACTGGAGGTAAAGCTATTGATGAAAGACAAGATGGAATCGGAAAGACTGTTACTGCGGACCTTGACGGAAGCGGATGCCCCCCGTCTCTTCGAGATCTGGTCTTCTCCCGATGTAACGAAATTTATGGATATCGCCCCGTTTACGGAGGTTAAACAGGCAGCGGATATGATCGCCTTTCTGAACGGACTGGCCCTGGAAAACAAGGCGGTCCGCTATGCGGTCATCGAGAAGGAATCGGATGCCATTATAGGTTCCTGCGGGTTCAATGAACTCGATTCCGGACAACGCAGAGCGGAAATCGGTTACGATCTGGACTCTGCTTACTGGGGAAAAGGCTACGCGCCCGAGGCGATCGGATGCCTGCTTGCTTACGCGTTCGGCGAGCTTGGAATGAACCTCATCGAAGCCAAAGTCGAGCCTGAAAACGTCAATTCGATTAAAGTTTTGCGGAAGCTGCGTTTTACTTTCGCAGGCACGCTCAGCAGCGGGGAAGACGCCGATTCCGGCCCTTCTTCACCGCCTTTAAACCTGTATACGAGAAGCCGGGAAGACTGACTCGCACCGGCCCGATCACACAGCAAAGGCTGCCGCACATCCGCGGCAGCCTTTTTGGCGCTTTTTCGCCTGACTCGCGTATCTTGGAGCATTCCAGCAGTCTAAATTAGCACTTGTGCGCTATGCGGCGGCTAGTTCACGGCTAATCCACGACCAGTTCGGGCTTGTTAGCGGGATTCTCCCGGCTGTTAAACTGGATCGTACGGTCCTGATCGGACACTCCTTCCACGATCAGCGTGACGATGCCGTCGGAGAGCTGGTCCTTGACGAAAGACGTGACATCCAGTTCATAGTACGTCAGCGTCCCGCCGACCTGGATGGTGGACAAGGCACCGGTGGCGGCGGCAGGCGCGTTGTTCCAGGTTAGCCCCGTCTCCGTCCAGCCGTCTGCGGCCGCTCCCGACACTTTGACTTGGACGTTCGAAGCGTCCTGCGTGTTGCCGCCGAACAGGCGGAGCTTGGCAGAAGTCACGGCGGTCAGACCGCTGACGTCGAATTTGAGGTAAGCCTTCCGGGTGTAGCCTGCCGCTGCGGCTGCCGTCGCCACAATAAGCGCCGACACGACGATGATTCGGGCGATCCGATTATTCTTTCCGCCCGTTTTTAGTCCGGGCGTGTTTTTTTTTGCCCATTCGACTCCCTCCTTTCAAGGTTCAGCTTTGTTTTTCCCTATCTTAAGAAAGACCGGGCCGATTTGCCAGGAACTTCGTTGACTTTTTGATCCGAAAATGTGAACAATTTTGACTTTTTTCCCTACATAATCCCATAATTCGGCAAAATAACCTCTCCTATATAGCCCAGTTGAGTCATGTTAATTTTCACATTCATGGATATAATTGGTTTACGGAAATTCCGTATATACAAAAGAGGAGGAAGAAAGACATTCATGAAAACACGTAAATATCATTTGTGGGTGGGATTGATCGCTTCGATTTTTATTTTTGTGGAAGCGCTAACAGGAATCCTTCTGGTCCACACGAGCACCATGGGTTTCAACAAGCAGGTTCAGACGTACGAAGCTCCCGCAGCTTCAAACTCCGGTCAGCAGACTTTAAATGTGGCCGAAGCCGTTTTAAAGGCGAGCCAATCAGGCGCTTTCGATCTCTCGGAGGCCCGGCTCGTCATGAACCATACGCTGGGAGACGGCCATCACGGACAAGCGGGCGATTACAAAGTCCGACTGCGTGACGACGATCAGACCCTGTACGTCATTGATCTGTACGGAAACGTGATCCGCAAAGAAGTAAACGCTACCAACAATTTTGTCAGGGATCTCCACTTCGGTGAACTGTACGGCAAAGATATTACCTGGTTCGTCGATATCGCGGCCATTTCCATTATGTTCCTGACCGCCACCGGCGTCGTGCTTTCCATCCGTGTTCTGAAAGCGGGGTCGATACGCAAAAGCAAGCGCAAAAAGGCGGAAGCCGCAGGCTAGATCTGAACTTTGGAGGAGGTATGGATAATGTCTACGATTCTCGATACGATCGGCAACTCCCCTCTTATACGGTTAAACCGTCTTGTCGAGTCGGCGGATTCGGAAATTTATTTGAAAATGGAGCGGACCAATCCCGGCGGAAGTATCAAGGACCGTCCCGCGCTTTACATTATCGAAGAGGCGGAAAGAAGGGGCTGGCTGAAACCCGGCGGCACGCTTATCGAATCGTCATCGGGCAATTTCGGCATCTCGCTGGCCATGATCGGCGCAGCCAAAGGGTATCGCGTCATCGTGCTGGTGGACCCGAAAACGACTCCCGTCAATCTGGCCATGATGAAAGCGTACGGAGCGGAGGTGATCGTGGTCACCGAACAGGACGACAGCGGGTCTTATCACAAAACCCGGATCGCGCTGGCCAACAAGCTGCACCGGGAAATTCCCGGCTCGTTCCGGCCGGATCAGTGCTTTAACCCGTGGAACGGGGAAGCCCATTATGTCCAGACGGCGAAAGAGCTGATGGATCAAAGCGATCACCGGATTGATGCCGTTATCGTCACCGTCAGCACAGGCGGTCAGATCGGCGGCCTCTCGCGTTACATCAAGGAGTACGCCCCGCATGTGAAAGTGATTGCGGTCGATGCGGTCGGTTCGACCATTTTCGGCGGCAAGGCGCATGCCTATCTTCTGCCCGGCATGGGGCTGAGCTGGACGCCGACCAATGTGGACGATTTGCAGCGCATCGACGAAATTTACAAAGTGCCGGACGAGGATGCGTTCCTCATGTGCCGTATGCTTGCCAAGCACGAAGGCATACTGGGCGGAGGCTCGACGGGAGCGGGGATGGTCGCCGCCTGGAAACTGGCGCAGCTCATGGGAAGGGGCAAACGGATCGTTTGCGTCGCCTCCGACAACGGGGAACGATACCTGCCGACCATCTATAATGACGATTGGCTGCAGGAACGCGGAATTTTGACGGATATCGGACTTCAGGAAATGAAGGTACGCGTCCGCGAGCTGCCTCCCTACAGCAGAAATCCCGCCGAAACGGCCAACTACAAACCCGAGCTGGCCGAACAGCTCGATTCCCCCAGCCGCCTGATCTCAAGGGAGCTGTTCCGGCATGGATAATCCGTATTCCTTCCGCTCTCTTCAAGTGTATGCGGTTACAATACTGTTTTACTGCATTGTCTACATGGTGCTGATGATTCTTCCCTTCTATGCCATCACGGCCGGTGCCGGCGAAATGGAAATCGGTCTTATCATGGGGACGACGATGTTCGCCTCCATGATCTGCAGACCCATTGCCGGAACCGTTATCGACCGGTACGGGACCCGGAAAGTATTTGTGCTTGCGCTGCTTCTTTTCACCGTTTCTTTAGCGGGCTATTTCATTCCGAATCTGTGGCTTTTCGGTTTGGTCCGGGCGGTTCAAGGCATCGTAGCCGCATTCTTTTCCACGGCCATGGAGATTATCACGATGGACCTGCTTTCCGAAAAAATGAGAGCGCAGGGCTTGTCCCTTTATTCTCTGGCGACCATGATTCCCTCGACATTCGGGCCTACCATCGCACTGCTTCTGAAAGACTGGCTGCCGATGATTTGGATTTTCGGTTCGTTATTTATGATGAGTATGGGAATATTCCTATTCGGTCTATCTCTTTCCAGGCAAATGAAGTCGTCAGCCGCTGCGCCCCCGGCAGAAATTCCGGATGATCCGGCAGCCAGTCCTCTTTCCCGGAAAGGCGTATGGAAAAGCCGGACCCTGCTTCTCTCCTCCGCCGTTATGCTTCTCGCCTCGGTCGCCAACGGCGCCATTTTCACCTTTCTGCCCTTGTATCTGGAGAAACAAGGTCTGAAATTTGCCGAGCTTTATTTCCTCATTCAGACACTTGTGCTGGTCTTGACGCGGTTTGCGGGCCGGAAGTATATTCCTTCCGACGGGAGCTTTCCGGGCCGGATTCTGTTCCCCTCGCTCGCTTTGGCAAGCCTCGGCTCGCTGATTCTGGGAATCAGCCTGTCACCCGCCGCGCTGGCGGCTGCGGCTGTTTTTAACGGCATCGCGTTCGCTCTGCTGTACCCGGCGCTGCTGACCTACGTGTCTTTCTCCGTTCCGCATTTTGCGCGGGGGATGCTGATCGGTCTTTTTATCGGGGCCGCCGATCTCGGATTTTCGCTGGGAGCTTTAGCCATGGGACCTGTTGCTTCTTCCTTCTCGTTTCCGGTCATGTTTATTACGGGAGGCGCGCTTTGTTTGCTTGCAGGATTTGCGGGCTTAGGATTTCGCGCGCGGCAAACGGAAAACGGAAAGGAGAGGACGGCAGCCGGATTGTAAACTCCGCTGTTATTGCGGCTCCGGCTTGTTGCGTACGACAAAACCCGGAAATTGTCTAGTTTATTCCTCTCCGCCTCGTCGATAAAGACCGGAATATCGTCGACGTGGAGCATATGCTCTTTTTATTACGAGTCAGTTCATGCCCCGCGAAGAAGGGGACCGTCCGCAAGATGTGCCGGATGGCTCAGGAAATTTCGCATTTATCGGGCAATATACCGAAATACCCGACGATGACAAAAAGATTCCCGGGATGTACCGCGGGAACCGTCATGCGAAGGTCCTCTTCGATCCGGTGGTGACGATGGTCAAATAGCTTGTCCCGAGAAGCTCCCGCCGGAACGGCGGGGGCTTTTCGGGGCGCCCGCTACATTTCCCCGCCCCCGCTGACAGACAGGTAAGTGCCCGTCAAATAAGAGCTGTCTTCGCTGGCGTAAAAAGCGATCGCCCGGGCGATATCCTCCGGCCGGCCGATTCTTCCGAGCGGCAAATACGCCGCCTGCTGCTGTTTAAACGCATCCGGTATCGACGCGGTCGCATCCGTGTCCACCATACCGGGCGAAACGATATTGGCGGTAATCCCGGCGCCGCCGAACTCCCGAGCGATATACCGGACAAAGCTGTTTAAGGCTCCCTTGGAGGTGCCGTGCGATATGAACAGCCGAGCCGCATGATTGCCAAGTGCGCTGGACACATAAACGAGCTTCCCGGACTTCTGCTTTTTCATAAAAGGCAGTACGGCCTTGGTCGAAACGAAAGCGGCTTGAAGCTCGTCGTTCGTCTTCTGGATAAACTCCTCCCAGGACATATCTTCGAAGGACTTCTGAACAAAATGAACGAAGTGTCTCTGCATGCATCCGTATTCTTCTCGCTAGTCAGGGAATGCAGCTCCTTCTCAAAAAAGAAGAAACCAGCTCCGCATAGAAGCTGATTACTTGGTCTATTTCATTCGGTTTTTTTGTTTAAGTTTTCCAGACTCTTGAACTCATACCCCTGCTTTTTTGCTTCATCAATAATTTTGTCCAAGGCATCCGTATTGTCCTTTGAAATGGAGTGCAGCAGAATGACCGCGCCGGGATGAAGCTGGGCAATGACTTTATCGTAGGCATATTTCCAGCCCTTCTGATCTTTGACGTCCCAGTCTTTATAAGCAACCGACCAAAATACGTTAGTGTACCCGTGTTGTTTGCTTACCTCTAACACCCGGTCGCTGAAAATTCCGCGGGGCGGACGCATGAAAGACATCGTTTGCCCCCCCGTCAGATTGGCGACGGCATCTTTGACCCGGTCCAGTTCGGTCTTTATTTTCTCGTCGGAAATTCGGGACATGTCCGGATGACTCCAGGAATGGTTGCCGATAAGATGACCTTCGGCCGTCATTCGTTTAACCAATTCAGGCTTATCCTCGACAAAATGACCGGTTACGAAAAAAGCTGCGGGCACCTGCTTCGCTTTTAATACATCGAGTATTTTGGGCGTACATCCGTTTTCATACCCGTTATCGAAAGTTAGATAAAGTTCTTTTTTGGCGGTATCCCCAAGAAAAACCGCTTCATGTTTCTCCAAAATACTCTTGAATCCTTCTTCATCAATGGAGGCCGGCTTCCCTTGTTTGCTCTTTTTGAATCCGAAGTGATACGTCTTATTCCCCCCATCGGCTGCCAAGGTATCTAATGGAAAAACCGTGATGAAAATTGTCAATAAAGCAAAAACGATCGTAACCCTTTTCATGATTCGCCTCCGTTTTCATAACTTTGATGCATTGGTAATATGTCTCTAATCGGAGAGATTCATGCGATTCCGTTCTTTGGAAATTTGTGGATTGTAAAAATAAAAAGTTCCGCAGGGTGACGGATATTTCCTTTTCTATGAATGATTCTGGATATTTTTCGTATTTTACTTATTCGAAAAAGTATCTCCGTCCTCTATTCTTCCCGATTGATAGCCTTTGCTGAACCAGGATTTTCTTTGTTCCGATGTGCCGTGCGTAAAGCTTTCGGGAACCACGTAGCCGCGCGCTCTTTTCTGAATCGTATCATCCCCGACCGCACTGGCGGCCGTTAACGCTTCCTCCAGATCCCCTTCTTCAAGCACATCCATCCCTTTGGCATGATGCGCCCAGACGCCGGCGAAATAATCGGCCTGCAGCTCAAAACGGACCAGATATTTATTGAATTCCGCTTCACTCATCTTTTGGCGCAGCGGCATAATCTTATCGGATGTCCCGAGCAGTGTCTGCACATGATGTCCGACTTCATGAGCGATTACGTAGGCCATGGCAAAGTCCCCCGGCGCTTTAAACTCCTGCTTAAGCTCGTTATAGAAGCTTAGATCGATGTATAGCTTGCGGTCACCCGGGCAATAAAACGGTCCCGTTGACGAACCGGCCGTTCCGCAGGCGGATTGCACCTGGTCCGTGTACAGAACAAGCGTCGGCTTCTCATAAACGAGGCCCCGCTCCTTAAACTGGGCGGTCCACACGTCTTCCGTGTCGGCCAGGACAACAGAGACAAACTGGGAAAGCTCCTTCTCCTGCTGCGTTTCCTCGTACGGCGCGTTTGACCCGGAGCCTGCACCTGTCAGATCACTCAGCAGATCGCCGGGATTTCCCCCAAGCAAAGTCATGAGGAGCACGATAATGATCCCGCCGATCCCGCCTCCGACTAGCGTTTTGCCGCCGACTCCCCTCCGGTCTTCCACGTTTGAACTTCCTCTTCTTCCCTGCCACTTCATCGCTTGTCCTCCCCCTGGTGTATAGAAACAAGTCCGTCAGAATGAATGATTTTATATGGTAATATACCCGATCTGCACAGTCAGAAACTTTGTAAAAGTACGCCGCAGGATTAGCCATCCAATCCTTTCCAGGCAAACAAAAAGAACCGCGCATACCGCGGCTCTTTCAGAAGAAATTCTGTTTCCTTTATTTCCCGAATCGGCACCTTACCCCTGAGCAGCCGCACTCTCATCCATATAGATGAACTCCCAATGATGTCCGTCTATATCCCGGAAGCTCCACGTGTACATAAAGCCATGGTCCACTTTATCATTCATCGGACTCCCCCCCGCTTCCAGCGCCTTGTTTACAATCTCGTCCACCTGCTCTTTGCTGTCCGCAGATAATGCCACAATGACTTCGGCACTTTTTCCCGTATCGACAATCTCCTTATTCGTAAACGTTTTGAAGAAATCTTCAACCAGAAGCATCACAAAAATGCTATCACTGACAACCATGCAGGTTGCATTCTCGTCTGTAAATTGGGCATTGAATTCATAGCCGAGCGCCGTGAAAAATTGTACCGATTTGTCCAAATTTTTAACCGGTAAATTCACAAAAATTTTATCCGCTTTAGTTGCCATTAAGAAATACCTCCACGTCATCTATTGTGTTTTTCCGAAAAATTCTTCCGGTTGCTTTAATTGTAGCATGGGCTTCACGGAAGCATTTCTCTTAAATTGCGCTTTTAGTTAGTGAAGTTATGTATAGCAGGTTCTGTGTGGTAACTTGGTTTAGCGATATGTTGCTGTCTCATTCATTTATACGTACATACGTTCACTTTAGAGGTATAATGGATAGGTAAAAGGAGGTGTTTCCAGCTATGTCAGAACGGTTTCGGAAAGCGACAAACTTGGATAGTCCCTCAGCCGATAAATGGCAGGCCATTATCAGTAATGATTCTTCTTACGACGGCATCTTTTTTTACGGAGTGAAAACAACCGGCATTTTTTGCCGTCCCTCCTGCAAATCCAAAGAACCGAAACGGGAAAATACCTGCATATTCCAAGATGCCGAACAAGCCCTGCAGGCCCAATTTCGTCCGTGCAAAAGATGCAAACCGACCGGCAGACGCCTCCCTGAAGACGACTGGATCGAACAAATCGCCCATTATGCGGACAACCACTACAAACAACCGCTGACGCTCAGAACCTTCTCGGAAATTTGCCACGGCAGTCCTTATCATCTACAGCGTACGTTCAAGCGAATTAAAGGAATAACTCCGCTGGAATACCTTCAGCACATTCGCATCGAGAATGCCAAAAGTCTGCTCGGGAATTCACAGCTATCGGTGTCCGACATCGGATCTAAAGTCGGTATTCCGAACACCTCCTATTTCATTACGCTGTTTAAAAAGAAAACCGGTTATACACCCGCAGGTTACCGGCAGTCCCAAAGCTTAAGCCGGACGATAGAAAGCTAAGTACCATCAGCGGAAACAGATGCAACCCATCGTTATAAATCAAGTCGGAAGCAATCAGAGGAACGGAGCGACTATGAAACTGGAATACCGGAATAAAACGCCTAAAACACTGCTGAATAAAGGAACGGGGTTTCTTGCCGGCTATACCCATTCATTAAATCCTTACACCGGCTGTTCCTTCGGCTGTTCATATTGTTATGTAAGAAAAATGCCTGTCTCCACTTTCCGCGGAGCCGAATGGGGAACCTGGGTGGATGTCAAGAAAGAAGCGGCCGAACTTTTCCGCAAAGAGCTTCGCCGAGCGAAAAGTAAAGGTCCCGTCACGATCTTTATGTCCTCCAGCACGGATCCTTATCAGCCGATTGAATACAAAGAAGAAGTCACCCGGTCGCTGCTCGAAGTGATGACCGAAGATCCACCCGATTTTGTGCTGCTCCAAACAAGGAGCCCTTTAGTAGAGCGGGACATGGATCTGCTGCTTCAATTGAAAAACCGGGTCCGTGTCAGCATGACGGTAGAAACGGACTTGGACGAGATAAGAAAGCGGTTCTCCCCGGCGGCGCCGCCTATACAAGCACGCTTAAAGACTCTTCAAGCGTTAAAAGCCGCCGGAGTACCCGCACAAGCTGCGATTGCTCCTCTCCTGCCAAGCAGTGAGGCATTTCCGGACCTGTTAAAATCGGTTGTGAACCGGGTTTGCGTTGACGATTATTTTATGGGGGACGGCAGCGGCGGAAGACGTACGCGGAGTTTGAACATGGAAACCGTCTATAAGGAGTTAGGACTGGAAGATTGGTATCATCCTCATGCTTGTCAGCGTATGGTAGAACGCTTGAAGAGAGTGTTTACCGAGAATCAGATCTTTATAAGCCAGAAAGGTTTCGAACCTTAGGATCCAAATCCGGCCGCTGAATGCAAATAGTTAATGAAGGCAAAAATCCGCGGGAATGCGGATTTTTGCTTTTTTTGTCATAGAGGAGATTTGTCGGGGGAGCAAAAAGGCTACTGCAAGTCGCTATCGTAACTGGCTAGCGGCGGCTTGATTTACTGGGATTCCCTGCAAGCCGAGAGGTCGGACGTGATCATCCAAGTGATGCCGTATTTATCCTCCAGCTGTCCGAATAAGGCGCCCCAGAAAGCCGGCTCCAGAGGTTGATTAACTTTACCGTCCTTCGACAGATTGTTAAAAGCCGAGTGAGCTTCTTCTTCGGTAGCGAATTCAAGACAGAGACTTAACACATTTCCCGGTATCAACGCTTCAAACATCGAATCCGACATGAGAAAAGTAACGCCGGCCGCAACAAAGCTCAGGTTGATGACTTTGTCTTTTAGCTCTTCTTCCTTCGCGCCCGGAACCTGACCGTACGTGGTCACGGACGTAATCTCGCCTCCCAGCGCCTGTATGTAAAATTCAGCTTGAGCCCGCGCATCCTCGGAAAAAATATACGTCGTATGCTTAGCCATGCATCAACATCCTCTCAAAAGGTATATGTGGTTCCTGTACATATCGTAACACCGATTAAAAGCCGACGTTTCTTATAAATTGCGGTAATGCGGCGGAAAACTCTCCGGTTAGGTGCTGCCTGGTGAACTTGCTCGCCTGAGGAAATTATTCATGAGGACCGGCAGAGAGATCAAAATCGGTGGATCGTCATAGCGCGGAACGTGCAGGGTTATGAGCTGCTGCGGTACGGGAATTCCCGGTTCAACGACGATCGGTTCCCTCGAACGGGTGCGCAGCGTCGCTTCCGGCAAAAGAAAGTCAACCGCTTTCGTCCCCCAGGAGACCGAGGTTGCCATCAGGTAATAGGTGCCCGGCTTAACGCCCGGAATACAGAAGCTTCCGAGCGAGGAGAGCAGTGTGCCGTACAGCGGCAGCCCTTCCGGAATCGGTTTGGCGAACAGTCCGATCAGAATGACGCCCTCGAACGGTATCGTGGCTTGAACGATTCCTTCGATATTTCCGAAGGGCAGTGCAGCTGTTTCGGGCATCGACCAGCCATCCAGCTTCTTAAGGGAGTGAAAGTGACTGTCGGCTAAAAATGCGGAATTCCGGAATTCCGAAGGGGTCATTCCGACTTTTTCGGTGAATCTTGTTGTGAAGGTGCCCAGGCTTTGCTGTCCGATTTCAAGGCCGATGTCACGGATGCTCAAATTTGTGCGCAGCAGCAGGTCTTTGGCTTTCTGAAGACGAAGCGAAGAAACGTAGTATTGAGGAGTAAGTCCGATTTTTGATTTGAAAAGTCTTGTAAAGTGATAAGGGCTGTAGGCGGCGTAAGAGGCCAATTGATTAAGCGAGAGTGGCTCGTAAATGTTCCTCTGAATGTACAAAATAACCTCATCAATTTCGGAATACCGGTCAGTCAAACGATTCACCTTCCTTGTATTCTTTGCCCATTCATTTTACCACATTCTTCCTGGGATTTGTACGAACAAAACATTAAGAATCGAATGTTTGTTCCCTTTTTTGATTATAAAAAAAGCCCTGCCTCAGCAATTGCTTGGCAGGACTTTTTCTGAACGGCAGGGAACCCGGCCGGGACGGTTAGAACACTTTCGTCGTCCAGGATTCGCAGTTCCAAGTCTCCGTAACAACTTCACGATAAAATTCAGGTTCATGGGAAATGAGCAGGATGCTGCCTTTGTAAGCTTTGAGCGCGCGGGCTAATTCTTCCTTCGCATCCACGTCCAAGTGGTTGGTCGGCTCGTCGAATACAAGCAGGTTGGTTTCGTTGTTGATCAGCTTGCAGAGACGAACTTTGGCTTTCTCTCCGCCGCTTAGCACTGTGATTTTGCTCTCGATATGCTTGGTCGTCAAACCGCATTTCGCCAGAGCGGCCCGCACTTCAAACTGAGTGTAGGAAGGAAATTCTTTCCAGATCTCTTCGATACACGTGTTGTAGTTGGCGTCTTTCATTTCCTGTTCGAAGTAGCCGATGCTCAGGTTTTCCCCAAGCTGCACGGACCCGGATAAAGCGGGAATCTCGCCTAGAATGCTGCGCAAGAGCGTCGTTTTACCGATTCCGTTCGCACCGACCAGAGCGATCTTCTGCCCTCTTTCCATGCGGAGATTGAGCGGTCTGGACAACGGCTCTTCATACCCGATGACAAGATCTTTCGTTTCGAAAATCAGTTTACCTGGCGTTCTGCCCTCTTTGAAGTTAAACTGCGGTTTCGGTTTCTCTTTGGCCAGTTCGATAACGTCCATTTTGTCGAGTTTCTTTTGCCGGGACATGGCCATATTCCGAGTGGCGACGCTCGCTTTGTTGCGGGCCACGAAGTCTTTCAGATCCGCGATTTCCTGCTGCTGGCGTTTATAAGCCGATTCCAGCTGCTGTTTTTTCATTTCATAAACTTGCTTGAAGTGATCGTAGTCGCCTACGTAGCGGTTTAATTCCTGGTTTTCCATATGATAAATCAGGTTAATGACGCTGTTCAGGAACGGAATGTCGTGCGAAATCAGAATAAAGGCATTCTCGTACTCCTGCAGGTAGCGCTTCAGCCATTCGATATGCTGCTCGTCCAGATAGTTGGTAGGCTCGTCGAGGAGAAGGATATCCGGCTTCTCCAGAAGCAGCTTCGCCAGCAGGACCTTCGTCCGCTGACCGCCGCTGAGGTCATTGACGTCCTTGTCCAGCCCGATATCCGTAAGGCCGAGGCCGCGGGCGGTTTCTTCGATTTTGGCGTCGATCATATAAAAATCCTGATTGGTCAGCGTATCCTGGATCGTGCCGACGTCTTCGAGCAGCTGCTCCAGTTCTTCCGGAGTGACATCCGCCATTTTCTCGTACATGCCGTTCATTTCCTGTTCCATGTCGAACAGATATTGAAAAGCTCCTTTAAGCACATCGCGGATGGTCATGCCTTTGCTGAGAACCGCATGTTGATCCAAATACCCGACCCGCATCCGTTTCGACCATTCCACTTTGCCGTCATCCGGCTGGAGCTTGCCCGTAATAATGTTCATGAAGGTAGACTTACCTTCTCCGTTGGCACCGATGAGTCCGATATGCTCGCCTTTCAGGAGGCGGAAAGATACGTCGTTAAAGATCGCGCGGTCTCCAAAACCGTGGCTCAGTCGTTCTACGTTTAATATGCTCATGAATAGACACCTTTTCTTATAAACTTTTTACTCGCTTTATTATAAGCGTTACGGGGTGGACAACTCAATGCACGATTGAAAAAAAGCCGTTTTCTTTCAAAGTTTTACGTATCGGCGGATTCTTTAAAAATAAGGCTAAAGTAGGAGATGGAATTTATTGACAGGCAAAAATCGCGCATGCTAGAATTTTGGTAAATGTTGGTACGGATTTTGGTTCTATCATTCTCCCTCTTCCTTTCTCCGGATGTTATGGCAACACGGCAGTTTATACCCGACTGATAAAGTCTTCCGATATGAAGCGTTTTTCGCTTACATATAAACCGCCTGCGCGGTAATTTTATGGAGAAGGTGAGGAAGAAACACATGTTGAAGAAATGGTTTTTGTCTCTCGCTATCGCAGGCTCGGCCCTATTAAGCGGGCTAGCCGGACAAGCGGAAGCGTCCGCGTCGGTACAACCTGCAGCAACGCCGCCTGTCGTAAAGGGAGGGGAATTAACCTCTCCGGCCGATTTCAAGTCCCAGCGCGATGCTCTGCCGGAATCCCGCAAGCCTCTTGAATCTCCTCTGTCGCTGGATAAAGCGGCTCGGGGTCAGGGATTATCCGTGAACGTGAATGCCGCACTCAACAACAATCCGAACAATGCGGTACAAGTCGTAACGGGAGCTGTTTATGCGGATAAAATTACGGAAGCGGGCGGACAGCGGTGGTACGTCTTCCAAACGAACTCTCCGGGCAAACTGACCGCATATCTTCAAACGATTCCTTCCGCCTCCATTGATTACGATCTTCACTTATTCCGATATGACCCGGCAACGAGCAGTTTGGTGGAGCAGGAGACTTCCTCCTACGGTCCTCAATCCAATGAGCAAATCAGCCGGATAGCACCCGCAGGTATTTACTTCCTGGCGGTTTCGGCCTACACGGGATTCGATGCCAATACGTCTTATTACTTTACGGTTGTAGAATCGGCATCCTACGATGCGGCTGAGCCGGACGATAACATCTGGCATGCCCAGCAGAAAACCGATTCGTTTACGGTCAGCGGCCAGACGATCGACAACAGCCTGGACGCCGATTGGATCAAATATACAGTTACCGCCGCAAAATCTTTCCATATCAAACTGGCCAACAGCGCACCGGGCACAACCTATCAGCTGCAGATTTTCAACCAGAATTTAGGATCGCTCGGTACAGTGGACCAGAATAAAGATGTGGACGGCTCCCTGACCCCCGGCACCTATTATCTGCGGGTTGTATCCCTGAATTCGTTTAATGCTTCCGTTCCGTATTCACTTACTTTCAGCGAATACAAAGCACCGACTTCGGTCGAAATCGTAAGCATCCAATCCGAAAAGAATGTCGACGCCGGAAAACGGATCGATTATGGGGAAGGCAATAAATGGAGGATCCAGAATTACATGACCGTGACCGGTCTCGCCAAAGACGCTTCGGGAGCACCTGCTTTCAATGCTCCGATTACCGTCTATATACAAACCAAGCTTAACAACAAAATTTATAGCGGATCGGGTACGACGAGCAGCAACGGAACCTTCAGCGTAACGATCAACGGAATACAGCCTGCCATCGGACAAAATTTGTTCTACGGCTACGCTTCAACCCACTATTACGATATTATCCCTCTTCTCGTATATTCCGGCGGAACACAGCTGAACGCCAACGATAATTCGCTTTATCATTTCGCATATTCGATTTACAGCCCTCATTGACTATTTCGCACGTAAAAAAGAGCCCGACCTCGTCGGGCTCTTCTGCATGCTCCCTAAAAAGGAGGCAGCTGATCCAGATTATTCGACTTAACTCCGTCGGGCTCGCTGCGGAGAATATCCCGGCCGTACCGGTGAAACACGTCCACATGGGCCAAGGCGCCGGACTTGGCTTCATTCAAGGCGGAGACATAGTCGAGCTCGCGTCCGGAAGACGTTTTAACGGCAATAATGTCCCCGTCCCCGTTTTTGCGGACCGCCACGATCGATTCCAAACCGTCCGAAGCCGCGGCTTCCGTCTGCTCCTGAACGGCCTGCAGCTCTCCCTGCTGCTTGTAATTCTCGTAAATCGCTTCGAAATCGGTATTCGCCGGTCCTTCATTCATCGGAATCACCTCGGTTATAGCATGCCTGTTTTTACTTACTTTTATAAAAGGCGGCGGACTGAATCATCCAACGGATAGGTATGCTTTATTTTTATTCATCAGAGCGTGAATCGTATCGGAAACAGTTTTCTCGCGAGGCGTCCAAATGATCGGACCGATTTCCTTCTCATACTTCCTTATTCTTCCGGAAAAAGCAGGCTGTGCTGACATACGGTTTGCAGATCTCTCCATGTCCGGTTAACCGGACTGTCTTCCATAGCCGCCGACAAACCCAGCAGCGAAAACAGCTCAAACGTACCGGTCAGCACGCTCCGTATGGCACTCAGGCACTGTTCGGATACCTGCTTCTCGTCAGCCTCGGACATGCTTCCGTGCAGGACAAGCTCGTCCCATGAGCGCGTTATTGCCGAATAGAAAGCGGATTCGGTCCTGCTCAGAAGAGCCTCCTGCTCTTCCAGCTTCCTCTGAACGTTCGCTTTCCGCTCCTTCACGCGGATATAGTCGCGGGCCGCTTCAGCGAAATGAGCGGCGATGCCTAGGGCAACCGCGGCAAAAGAAGCCTGGGCAAACGGGATAAACGGGTACCGGTAGATAAGCTCGTCTCCGTAGGCGTGCACTTCCGTGAAGAGAAACGTCATTCTGTCCGGGACGAACTGGTCCGCAACGGAAACGCTGTGGCTTCCCGTCCCCTTGAGGCCGAATGTATTCCAGTCCCAGTGAATACGGACTTGATCCGGCGTGAAAATAAACGAACGGATTTCTGCGCTCTCTACCTGCTCCAAACCATCCTGCGCTTCAACCACACAGTTTGCGGTAAACATCGTGGCATGAGCGGCCCCGCTGCAGTATTTCCAGCGGCCGCTCACCAGATAGCCGCCTTCGACCCGCTTGGCTGTACCGGTTGGCGCGCCGCTGCCCGCAACGACGGCTTTCTCGCCGGCGAACAAGGCGGTGCCGACTTCCGGCTTCATTAAGGAAGCGAAAAAACCGCCGCCCGCTCCGATGGTCACCAGCCAGCCGAAACTTCCGTCTGCCCGCGAGCATTCCCGGAAAATCCGGAGAGCGTCCGGAAGAGAAGTCATGCGGCCGTTCAAATCGTCGGGGACGAACAGTTTAAACCATCTGTTTTGATAAATGAGGTTAAGCAGTTCTTCGGTAAGAGCTCCCTCCGACTCCATGCCTGGCGATTGTTCTCTGATCCGCTGTACTTCCTCTAGGGTGAATATCATAGATACCGCTTCCTTTTGTATGTTTTTGAATGGACTTTTTTGGTTTTTAAGCTCTATGTATTTTAACACGGGATGGCGCATCGTTCACGGCGATTTGCTGACGGCCGCTTTTATAAGACCTGTAAAGAATGGCTATAAAGGAAACTCTCCCTCGGAAGGCGGCAGCGGCTGTGATAAAGTAATTGTATCTTGGCAGAGGAGGCGTTACGTGTGGTGGATTTTATCCGGGTCAGATCTTTGCACATCTAAGGATGGCGTCAAAGACTCTGTGTGTTGTGTGCAGAGGACTACGGGATAGGTCTGTCATTTTACAGGTAACCCTCGACGGTTAAACGAAGAGGTTCATCCATAGACCCTATATATCCGCAGGGCAGGAAATCCGCGCGATTTCTGTGCCCGGTCCTCTTGTATCTTCAGCACGGGAAATATTCTTGTGCTGTTTTTATTTTTGTATCGAGAGGATGATTAGTTTGGAACGACAAAAACAAAAAGCGATACTTATCGGGATTCATCCGGGTAACCGTACGGATTTCGGCTATTTTATGGAGGAGCTCGCTAATCTGGCCGCCGCGGCCGGGATCGAAGAAGCCGGCATGCTGACCCAAAAGCTGGCCCGCAGCAATCCTTCCCACTATATCGGGAAAGGGAAAATCGAAGAGCTGCTGGAACTCATCGAAACGCACGGTGCCGATCTCGTCATCTGCAACGACGAACTCACCCCTTCCCAGCTCCGCAATCTGGAAGCCGCCTTGAACCGGACCGTGATGGACCGGACGGCCTTGATTCTCGCGATTTTCGCGGAGAGAGCCCGTACCAGAGAAGCCCAGCTTCAAGTCGAGGTTGCCCGGCTCCACTATATGCTCCCCCGCCTGGTCGGTTTGCGCGAGTCGCTCGGACGGCAGGGCGGCGGCTCGGGGCTTAAGAACAGAGGCGCCGGGGAAACGAAGCTGGAGCTGGACCGGCGCAGAATCGAAGAG
The DNA here is from genome assembly GCF_058269095.1 of Paenibacillus sp. JNUCC 35. Classification (NCBI taxonomy): domain Bacteria; kingdom Bacillati; phylum Bacillota; class Bacilli; order Caryophanales; family Paenibacillaceae; genus Paenibacillus; species Paenibacillus sp. JNUCC 35. The sequence goes on from NZ_CM177771.1 coordinate 3,345,983, forward strand.
CGGATCGTCATGCTTCAAAAGGAGCTGGATCAGCTCGTCAGCCATCGCCAAACTCAGCGCAAGAAACGCCGCAAGACCGAAGTTCCCGTCGTCTGTCTCGTCGGCTATACGAATGCGGGCAAATCCAGTCTGATGAACGCCATGATGGAGGCGCACAATCCCGGCCCCGGCAAGCAGGTTATGGCGGAAGACCGGCTGTTCGCCACGCTGGAGACATCGGTGCGCAGCATTCGGCTGCAGGACAGCAGATCGTTCCTGCTGACCGACACGGTCGGATTTGTCAGCCAGCTTCCCCACCATCTCGTTAAAGCGTTCCGCTCCACGCTGGAAGAAGTTGCGGAAGCGGATTTGCTGCTTCACGTCGTCGACAGTTCCAGCCCGGTGTATGAGCGGCAGATGGCGGTAACGGAGGAAACGCTCAAGGAGCTTGGAGCCGATCATATCCCCAAGCTGTTCGTGTACAACAAGGCGGACCTGTCCTCTCTTGAGTTTCCTTCCGCGGATAACGGCAATGTCGTGATTTCCGCCAAACTAAGAGCCGGAATATCCGAATTGACGGAGCAGATCCGGGAGCGTATCTTCCGGCACGAGGTTCAGTGCGAGCTGCTCGTTCCTTACGACCAGAGCCATGTGGCCGCTTATTTCAATGAATTCGCCCGCGTCCGGTCTATCCGCTACGAGGCGGACGGCGCACGGTTTACCGTGGAATGTCCGGAATCCGTTCTGGAACGCTACCGCGGTTCCTACATTCCGCTTTCGGAAGGCCAGGCTTACCCGGGCCATTAAAACGATTGCTTTTAGCAGGTTCGACTGTCGAAACGAACGAAATAAGATACCCCTCGTTGTCCGCCTGACGCGGCAGCGGCGGGTATCTTTTCTTTTTAGCCTGACGGGGCCCCATAGAAAAAAGCCTCTCTGAATCAGAGAGGCTTTGCTGTGCCGGCCAGCACGGCTGGTGCCGGTTAAATGAACGTGGTAACCAACAGAAATAAATTTAGTAAAATAACGATTGCGGCGATGATCCAACCGAGAACCGTCGTCCATCGCTGATTGACGAGGCCTCCCATAATCGAGCGGTTGCTCGTAAACAACAGAAGGGGCACCAACGCGAAGGCGATGCCGAATGATAACACAACTTGGCTCATAATAAGCGCTCTGGTCGCGTCGATTCCCATAATGATAATAACCAGCGGAGGAATGGTCGTAATGGCGCGGCGCAGATATAAATTAATCCGCTTGTTGATAAAGCCCTGCATGACCACGTCCCCGGCTAACGTTCCGACGGATGCGCTGGAAAGACCCGCGATCAAGAGGGCCAGACCGAACGATACGGCGGATACCGGACCGGCCAGCTCGTAAAACTTGTGGAACGCTTCGTCCAGCTCCTCCACACCGAGTCCGTTTTTGAAAAACAAGGCGGCGGATATAATGACCATCGCCATGTTCACCGCGCCCGCGATCACCATCGCCAGAACGATATCGATAAATTCAAGTTTGAAAATCCGTTTTTTCTCCTGCTCGTTCTTGCCGACAATCCGTTTCTGAGTCAAAGACGAGTGCAAATAAATGGCATGCGGCATAACGGTTGCCCCCAGCATACCCGCCGCGAGCAAAATGCTGTCGACCCCCTGGAATTTCGGAGTGAAAATACCCGCGGCGACCGCCCCCGCATCCGGCTGCGCGTTGATCACCTGAAGCGCAAAGGAGCAGACGACAATCAAGATCATGCCGGCTATTCCGGCCTCCAGGGATCTGTACCCCCGCCGCTGCAGTTCAAGGATGGCGAAGGAACCTACCGCCGTAATCAGCGCGGCTGGCAGCATCGGAATGCCGAACAACAGATACAGGCCCAAGGCCGCACCTATGAATTCGGCCAGATCCGTCGCGATGATGACCAGCTCACTTTGAATCCACAAGAAGATCGAGACCGGCTTCGGAAACCGCTCGCGCGCGACTTCCGGCAGATTCATGCCTGTCGCAATGCCGAGTTTCGCCGATAAAGCCTGAATAAGAACCGCCATCAGATTCGAGACGGCAATTACCCAGAGCAGCATATAGCCGTATTTAGAACCCGCCGTAATATTGGTTGCAAAATTTCCGGGGTCCAGATAAGCGACCGCTGCGATAAAAGCCGGGCCCAGAAAAGGAAGCAATCGTTTAAGTCCCTTCACGTCCCCGCTCAAAACGGATTCCGCGGTAAGAGGTGTTCGTTTATATTTCGTGATGTCCTGTTCAGCCATGGTACTCACCTCTTGCCTAAAAGTTACCTACGTGCATAAATGTTTCTCGCACGCAAAATATTAACTCGATTATAGTCCCTTCTCTTCCTCTTGTAAACCGTCAAACATATCTAGGAGACCCGGCTTTCACCTATTCTCTGAACTATTGTATGTAATTATTACGTCTGGGCGCCGTTTCCTGAACGTCTTTAACCTTTTCTTTAGAGAGAAAAAAATATACCCTTTCACATCAGGCATCCTATGCAATGTTCTCGGAAGGTGTGCTCTGGATCGGCACCTACACGAAAGGGGGCACCTGCACAACCACCGGGCCGCAAGGAACGGTGTACGGGTACCGCCTTTCGGCTAATGAAGATCTCGCCTCAAAAGCCAATTACACGTGAAAGACCCTGATCGGAGCCAAAAGACCCTGCAAAGCTTTAAGCCTTTGCAGGGTCTTTCTGCGCGCACTTATACAGGCGAGATAACCGATACCCGGTTTCTGCCTTCGTTTTTCGCTTTCTGCAGCGCACGTTCCGCCGCATAGACGAGATTTTCCGGACCGCTCCCCGGCTCCGGATAAGCCGATGCCACACCCAGACTGACGGTGAGGTAATCACCGCTGTCGCTATGCGTCTGCGGGATTTTCATGGAGAGGACGCCGAGCCGGATCTGTTCCGCCAAATCGACGGCCTTCTCAATCGCAGCTTCCAGCCGGAGGACGAACGTCCCTCCGCTGTACCGGGCGATTATCGCTTCGTTCGGCTTGCCGATCGCAACGAGGACGTCCGACATCCACTGCAGGCAGGTGTCTCCTCCCTGATAGCCGTACAAGGCGTTGTAGGCTTTGAAATGGTCGATGTCCATCAGAATCAGGGAAACCGGCGTTCCCGCGCCTGCGGCGCGCTTCCACTCCTCCTCCAGATTCTCGTCGAAGAAGCGGCGGTTGGGCATTTCGGTCAGGGAGTCCGTGTTAATTAACGTCTGCAACTGGTTGCTGACTTCCGAGAACACCTCTTTCTCCCCTTCCTCTCTGCGCCGCGCGATGGCAAACAAGGAAGGCTTGCCGCCGTAAATGACGCTCGCCATCGTAATCTCAAGCTGCAGCTCCCCTCCCGTGACGGTTACGTATCTGCCGCTCATCGAAAACAACGAAAGCGCCGAGGTGTCCAGCTCCGCCATTTTCTGCTGCAGAACCGGAAGAAAATCGGGATGGACGAATTCCGCCACCGATTTGCCGATCAGGTCTTCCGGGTTCGCGGCTTGAAAAAGCTCCGCCCCCTGTTCGTTGCAGTAAACGACACGTTTGTCCGTGATCGTGAAGAAGGCGACGGGTGAAAGCTCCATAAGCTGCAAATACCTTTTCTCGTTTTCCTTAAGAATGCGGGAATTTTGCTGAGCCTGTTCCTCCGCCTGCCTCATCTGGTTTTCCGTCTGCTTGAGCACGATGGATTTCAGATCGGACAACTGCCGCAGCTCCTGGATTTTCCATGGCAGAGACGACGACTCGACCACCTGTCTCCATTTCTCGAACGATTTGCGCGGCGATAGCCGGACACCGTCGTTCTCCCTAAGCACGGCTTTGGAAGGGTCCCCCGCCCAGTTGACGACTTGCACGACTTCGGGCCGGAACCAGATCACATAATCTTTGCCGTCCGGCGACAGGGCCAAATAAAGCGCCCCGGAGGCGGTTTTCTTGTATGCGGCCGCAGGCGGATGCTCCTGACTGAGCCTCGATGTATGATATTCGTAATCTTCGGCTTGTCTGGACATCCAGAACGCCAGTTCCCGGATTTGCTCTTTTTCCGGGGTGACGCCGAATAAGGCCAGCTTATCCTTGTAGCTGACTGCGACACCGGAGGCGTTCATCACCCGGAGAAGCGATTTTTCCTCCAGTTTAAGCTGCTCTATGACGCGATTCGCGCTGGTATTTCCGATAAAAATATTGGAAATCCGGTTCGCCATCGTCTTCAGTTCGATTTCGGTCTGATAGTCGTCAAGCTGCTGTCTTTGATAGAGTTCACTGGAGAAGAAGAAACCCAGGAAGTTGCACAGATTGCGGACCCTATGCGTGATATATTTCGGTGAATAGTGGTGGCAGGTAACCAGACCCCACAGCTTGTTGTCATGAATAAGCGAGATCGTTGTCGTCGCTCCCACTCCCATGTTCTGCAAATATTCGATATGCAGAGGGGATACGCTCCGCAGCACGGATAAGCTGAGATTGAGCGGTCTGCCTGTAGCGGGATGAAGCGTGGGAACAATTTCGACCGGCTTGTAATACACATCGACGATCATCCTCAACCAGTTTCTCAAATACAGCTCCCGGGCCTGCTTGGGGATGTCGGATGCGGGATAGTGATGGCCCAAAAACGGTTCCAGCCCCTCTTCTTTCGCTTCCGCGATCACCTTGCCGTTCCATTCCTCGTCGAATTCGTACACCATCACCCGGTCGTAGCCCAGCATCTCCTTGATCTGTTCCGCCGCCATCTGGCTGGCTTCCACCCGGTTGCCCGCCCGCTTCATTTTGCAGAAGAACGTTTGGATCCATTCGTAATCCTGATCGTTCGTCTCTTCCTTATCGGACGCAGGTTCGAGTTCAAGAATAAGCAGATCTTCGCTTTCATGCATAATCCCGTAAAAGGAGACGGTTTCGCCCCCGACTTCAATGCTGATATTCATATAATGAAGCCTGGAAGGATCGAACGTCCGGCTTCCGAGTTCTTGCTGCAAAGCGGCAAGCTGCGCCTTTCCCACAACCTCCTCCAGCGGCCGTCCCAGAAGCTCCTCCGTAGTCCGGCCCAACAAGAGATCGACATTCCGGCTGCATTGGACGATTAAAGGCTGCTCCGTCGTGTTGGTAACGGCAAGAAGGACACCGTGCGGCTGAATAAGGCCGGGAATATGAATAGGCTCCTTGTCACAATTGGTCAGGTCAATCTCTTCATTCAGGGAGGCAAAATTCCCTTCCGTTAAAAGAGTCCGGTTCAGAACCTCCGGATCTTTCGCTTTGCTTCTATCCGTCATAAAGGCATCCGCCCCTTATTTTAAAATTACAGCCGCTTGACTCCCGTGGGCTTCCTTCAGCCATTGATCCAGGAGGATAAAGGTTTCTTTGGCCGCGGCAAGGACCTGTTCCTGCTCTTCTTCCTTCACATTCTCCAAAAGAAACTCGCGGAATTCGCTCCACTTGGTCCGGAGCTCCGCTCCATAGCTGTTGAAATAACGTCCGTTCACTTCCGGATCTATCGAAAGAATCGCCTTCAATTGCTTTGTAATCAATTGCCCGCCAAGCGTGGAGCCTTCCAGCACGTACAAATAGCCGAGGGCGCGGGGCAGTGTGGAGACATCCGGAAGATTGCCGCACTGAGGCAGTTCTTCGATGTGCCGCTTCGTCAGGCCAAGCTGCTCCAAATCGTTTTCGAGTAGGGGCGTTTTCAGACGCGATTCGATATCGAAACCGAGCTTCTCCCATTCAGGCAGCGCGCTAAGCGCTTTTTCCGACGGCAGAATAAAGCCATAAAATTTCTCGAGATAAGTCTTGTAAGTTTCGATCGTTAGAGATTTGTCCATAATCGCTTTCGCATACGCGTTCTGTTCGATCTGGTCGTGAAAGGGCGCCGTTTCTTCTCTTAACCGGCTGACGATAGTAGTTGTCATTACGATTTCCCCTTATCCTTTTTTTTATAATGATAGCAAAAGCTCGGGATAAAAGCATCCAAGCCGGTACAGCGCTCTAAAGAAGTCCGGCGCTTTCCCGCAAAATATGGGATAGTTCCCATCTTCATTTTCCAGCGAATCAGTTGTATGAAAGAGCCGGTTCCCATCCCTGGAGCAGCGGCGCGGGATCTGACCGGGAAAACATCGTATACTTTCCCTGGAAATAAAAAAATCCGCGTGCTCCGCGGATTTTTCGAGTTATTTTTCACTTGTTCAAGTGATAAGGAACCGTCGCGATGACCACATCTTTGCGGTTAAACAGGTAGGCTCTAAGCAGCAGGCTGGTCTGATTGTGCAGGATATGCTGCCACCAGTGTTTGGTGATAAACTGCGGGATCAGCACCGTGATATGGTCGGTTTCCGCCGTTTTCCACTCCACCGTATCGACAAACTTGATGAGCGGCCGGATAATGCTGCGGTAGCTCGAACGAAGTACGATCAGCCGCACGCCGGGGTCCCACTCCTCCCACTTCTTCTCCATGCGCTCGATATCCTCATCGTTAAAACCGACATAGACGGCCACCACGTTGTCCGTAACGGATTTGGCGTAACCGAGCGATTGTTTCACGACTTGAGTGATTCCGGCGATCGGGACGACAATCGTGTTGCCTTTGATCAGCGGTTTGTCGCGGGCAAGGTCGATGCGGAGCTGGTCGGCCGTATTTTCGTAATGCCGTTGGGTCTGGATAAAAATAAAGATGACAAGCGGCAGGAAGAAGAACACCATCCAGATCTGGCTGAACTTCGTGAAAACAAAGATCAGGGAAATCGTTAACGTCGTTAACATGCCGATCGTGTTGACGATAAAGCGCCCGAGCCAGCCGGACGGCTTCAGTTTGATCCAGCGGACCATCATCCCGAGCTGGGAAAGCGTGAAGGGGATAAACACCCCCAAGGCGTACAGAGGGATCAAGTTTTCGGTATCCCCGTTGAATACGATAACGAGCAGCGCGGACAAGACGCCCAGATTGATAATCCCGTTCGAAAATCCGAGACGGTCCCCGCGGACCATAAACATCCGGGGCATGAATTTGTCCTTGGCCAGCATAAAGGCAAGCAGCGGAAAAGCCGAATACGCCGTATTGGCGGCCAAAAACAAGATCAGCGCCGTAACGCCCTGAATGAAGTAATAAATAAATCCGCGGCCGAAGGTGGCGTTCGCGATTTGCGAAACGACGGTCTCCTTCTCGCTGGGGGCAATGCCGTACCAGTACGCGAGAAGGCTGATCCCGATGAACATGGCACCGAGAATCGTGCCCATCATGACCAGTGTCGCCGCCGCGTTGCGTTCGGCCGGTTTTTTGAAGTTCGGAATGGCGTTCGAGACCGCTTCGACTCCGGTCAGCGCCGAGCAGCCCGAACTGAATGCTTTCAAGATCAGGAACAGGCTGATGTTCGATACGGTCGTACTCATCTCCGGTACGGCGGCATGAACGCCGCCGGTGAAATATTTGACCACGCCGGAAATAATCAGCACAAAGATCGAAACGACGAACAAATAAACCGGAAGAGCGAGCACCGATGCGGATTCCGTTATGCCTCTCAAGTTCATGATCGTCAGAAAGAGGATCATCGTCAGCGCGATCAGCACCCGGTGATCGTGCAGGGACGGAAACGCCGACGTAATGGCGTCCGTTCCCGCGGAAGAACTCACGGCTACCGTGAGGATGTAGTCCACGAGCAGCGAGCCGCCGGCCAGCAGGCCGGTATGAACGCCGAGATTATTTTTTGCGACGATATAGGCGCCGCCCCCGGTAGGATAGGCAAAAATGGTTTGCCGGTAGGACAAGATGAGAATAAGCAGCAGACCGAGTACGCCCAGTGAAATGGGAACCGAATACCAGAGTGCCGTAAAACCTGCGGCCATCAGGACGATGAGGATTTGCTCGGTCCCGTATGCGACGGAAGACAGCGCATCGGAAGACAGGACGGCAAGCGCCTTGAGCTTGTTAAGTTTCTCTCCTTCGATTTCCGCGCTTTTCATAGGGCGTCCGATTAGCAATCTTTTAAATTTACCGACCATGGCGATACTTCCTCTCCATTTTCTTCTGCCCTGAACGCCTTTGCTTCACAGCGTATGTCCCGCTTTTCAGGTTATTATTTTATTTTTAACGCCGGGATATCCAATTAAAAACAAAAAAATTCGGGACCAAAAAACCGCGGGAACGTGAGATTCCGGCGGCATCGGGTACGCAGCTTATGAAGCGGTTGAGCAAAATTAAGTATAGCCACCCCAAGGCGGCGACGGCGGAAGAAAGAGGCGTAAAATCTGGCAAATCGGATCGTTTTGCATGGAAAAAAAAGCTTTTCTTCGAGCAACCCCGTCTTCGGCTCATTATCTGATCGATTTACGAGTTTTTTGGCGGTATGCCGGATCAACCCTTTAAAACATGGTCCAGTTGATGCTTCAATCTCTCCGACAAGCCCGGCCGTAAGGCCAGGAAAGTGGCATCGTCGGTTAGATGGACACTGACAAGCCCCGCCATCCGAAGGGTCATGAGATGGTGGTGAACGTTGCCTTTTGCCCCGCCGATCTCTTTCGAGATGTCTGTGAACGATCTTCTTTGAACGGATAAAAGCTTCAGAATCTCCAGCCTTTTCTCGTCGGACAAAGCTTTGGCGGCAGCGGAAACAGTAAAGATATCGGGTTTCTCTATATCATGCGGGTACAAAATATTGATTTTGTCTTTGAGGACGGCAAACGTATGCAGAGGCCGGAAATGATACGCCGGGATCAGGTGAACTTTCCGGATCGCGGTCAGTTCGATCCGCATTCCGGTCACGAAAGTATCCACGATATCCTCCGCCTTCTTGCCTGTGCGCACCGCCTCTTCTACCTCCCGCGCTCCTTCTCTTAGAGCATCCATGCCCGTCCACCGGTCCATATACTTCTCCTGCCAGACCGAGAGCAGCTCCGTGAACAAATCTCTTTGCTCCCCCAAATGGAGCCAGACGGGGTTCTTTCCGTCCGCCATATAGGAAGCGAGCCGTTCGTAGAGCTCTCCCGCCGAAAGCGTGCTTACCCATTCCAGGAAGATCTCCATAGAAGTTGCGTCCGGGCACTGATCTACCAGCACCGAGAGCAGATCGACGAACGTAAGATCGTCCAGCGAGTCCAGCTTATCCAGATAAGAAGGTTCCATTATATCCTGAATCTGCTGGTGCCAGGAAGGTCCGACGTACAAATATTTGATGTTCTGTCTTCGTTTATATAAAAGGAAACTGAGCAGACATTCGTGAACCGGTGAGAACGCGGTTTCGATCTCGTAGGTCATTTTCTCTTCAAACCCCTTTCACAAACTTCGATACGACTAGATTACCATATCCGGCAAACTTATCCCAACGGTTTCGGATTACAGTATTTTAAATTATGTTCTAATTTTACAGACCAATAATTTAGTTCTTGTTTCATTGAACTATATATGCTATTTTATAACCATCACTCATACTGGAAAAAAGAGGAGCCTGAATTATGCAAACGGATACTCTGCTCGGTCTGTTCAAAAACCGCAATTATGCCTATCTTTTCGGAGCGCAGCTTCTGTCGCAGATCGGCTCGGTTACCGGGCTGACGGCATTTGCTTTTTACATGCTGGATAAATTCAGCACGCAGCCGGCCTACGCGACCCTGACGGAAATGATGTACTCCCTCCCCACCTTGTTTCTCTTCTTCTTGACCGGCGTTGCCGCGGACCGTTTCGACCGGCAAAAAATCGCGGTAAGCTGCGATGCCGTCAATGCCGCGCTGAGCCTGCTGCTGTTAGGCGCTATAGCGTGGGGGTGGATGCCTCTCGTTTTCGCCGTTCTGTTTATCCGAAGCGCCGTCAGCAAAATGTTTCATCCGGCGAATGCGGCCTTGGTGCGGGGCGTCCTTGATCCGGCGCAAATGCCTGCGGCAATGGGGATGAATCAGATGCTGATGAGCGCCTTCGTTCTGCTTGGCACCAGCCTGGGGGCGGTGAGCTACTGGTACTCCGGAATCCTCGGATCGGTCGCGATCGACATGGTCAGCTTTGTGATTTCCGCCCTGCTTATCATGCGCTGCAATATTCCCCAGGAAGTGCGGCAGCCTAACGGGCCCGCGTCCTGGCGGCAGCTGAAAATCAAACAAGTGGGCCAAGACTTCGCCAGCGGGCTCCTTTACGTCCGGCGTCACTCCATCGTGCTTTCGCTACTGGCCGGCATCCTTATTCTCGGACTGGCAAACGGAGGCGGCAGCGTCATGTACCTGTTCAGCCTCAAGTACAAGCTGGCCCCGGATACTTACGAATCGCTGCAGATCGGGATGACTGCCGTGCTCGGTGCCGGCATGCTGATCGGCAGTATCGTTTCCGTCCGGCTGGCCAAAAAAATCCCGCTGTACGGCATGATCATCGCCAGCTTCTTCCTGGGCGCCGTTACCCATCTCCTGCAGGCGCTGGCGTCGAATACAGTGACGTTCATGGCGCTGTATCTGCTCTACGCTTTGTCTATCCCGCTGTGCAACGTCGCGTTCTTCGGCTGGCTTGCCCAGGTGACCGAAGCCCGTATGATGGGCCGGGTTCAAGCGCTTATTCAGCCGATTATGATGCTTACATTCACGGCTATGCAGGCATGGATCGCCTACGCCTTTCCGGCGCACATGTCCGTCGAATCCATTTTCTATGTCGTGGGAGCGGCCGAATTGGCTCTAGGCTTGTATTACCTGCTCGTTCTTCCCCCTCTGGCGAGGAAAAGAGCGGAGCAAGCGGCGGAGGGGACCGCCTGAACGACCCAAATAGACAGGAGCTTATTCGCTCCTGTCTTTTCCCATTGGCACCGTTATCCGATCCGAATTACGTTCGTGCCGCTTCTTATGAACTTATCCGCATTTCGATTCCGAGCGCCTCCACACTGTCGATCCAGTCCCGCGGACACCCCGAATCCGTAATCACCATCGAAACTTCCTCCAGCTTGGACACACGGGCAAAGGTCGTCACGCCGAATTTGGTGTGGTCCGCCACGAGAATGGACTCCTCCGCCCGCTGCATAATTTTCCGAGACAGAACGGCTTCGTCCAGATGATAATCGGTAATGCCGTCGACCAGCGATATCCCTCCGACCGAGATAAAAGCTTTGTTCACCTTAAACTGATCGAGCAGCTGATCCGTCAAAGCGCCGGTTGCGGCCTGATAATGCCGATTGATTTCGCCTCCGGCAAAAATGATTTTGCCCGCAAACGTATCCATCGCAGCCGTTAATATCGGCACGGAATGCGTGATCAGCGTCACGTCGGGACGGTTCTGGAGATGACGCAAAATTTCGATCGTCGTCGTCCCGTTATCCAGAATGACGGTCTCTCCCTCGCCGATCAGCGAAGCCGCAAGTTTGCCGATGGAAACTTTCTCCCGCTGCATCATCTGTGCGCGCTTAAGAAACGGCGGCTCAACCCGGTCGGACCTGACTTTAACGGCACCGCCGTAAACTTTGCGCAGCTTGCCTTCTTTCTCCAGACGATCCAAATCCCTGCGGACCGTTTCCGTCGAGACGTTAAATTCTGCGGAAAGCAGGTGAACCTGTACTTTTCCTTCCATGTCCAATTGCTTTAAGATCGTGCTCCTTCTGTCTTCATAAGTTAAGGACATAAGCGGCCTCCGGTAACAACCATTTCCATTTCACATGTTGAATGATGTTGTTTTTCTACAGTGTAAAAGCTGGTCTCTCTTCTGTCAACTTTCCGCATCGCGTCGGATTTATAAGTGATTATCCATGTTTACGGCACATTCGACTGGAAGAACCCAGGCTGTTGTATCGTTTGTTTTTCACATTGACACCTCGATGATATAAGAATACAATTACATTCAAAACCACACAAAACATCATAATACCACATTTTACAACAACGTCGCCCGGCAAAAAAGAACGCCAAACCTAATTCGCCGGGCGGATGACAGCTACGGAGATGATTCCATGATCCTGCTTGCCTTTTTACTCGTCGTACTTTCGGGCCTCACTCATTCAATCTGGAGCCTGTTCGCCAAAAGCAGCCGCAACAAGAGCGTTTTTTTGTGGTGCATCGCCATGATCGCCGCCGTTGCCCTTTTTCCCCCGTTCATCCAGGAAATAGGGTCCGCATCGCTCGATAGCGGGGCCTGGTTCCTGCTTCTGGCCTCTGCCGGGCTCCAGGCCGTCTACGGACTCCTGCTATCCCGTACATATCAGATGGGAGATTTGTCCCAAGTATATCCGATCATGAGGGGTACCAACACCCTGCTCATTCCGGCATTCGGCGTCGCTTTTCTCGGTGAAACTCTGTCCGTTCCCGGCTGGATCGGACTTCTCTGCATGATTATCGGCTTCGTTATGCTCAGCGGTCTGCTGACGCGCAGATCCGTCTCACACGGAGAAGGATTCTCGCCGGCTCCCGTGCTGATGGCCTTGGGAGTCGGTCTATGTACGACTTCCTACGTACTTGTAGATAAAATCAACTTGCAGCACGTTTCCGCGCTTACCCTGCTCGAGGTAACCAATATCGGCTTCGCCGCCGGATTAACTCCCGCGGTCCTGTCGTCCCGGCAGCTCTCTTCCGAATGGAAGCTCAACGGGAAGCGGATTGTGCTCGGCGCCGTCTTAAATACCGGCTCCTACCTGCTGTTTTTGCTCGCGCTCGCCTATGCGCCGGTCGCACATGTGTCGCCCGTCCGCGAAATCGGAACCGTGTTCGCCACCCTGCTCGGTATTTTCGTCCTGAAGGAAAAACAGGGCACGCTGCGGATCCTAAGCTCCCTGGTAATAACCGCCGGGATCATGCTGATCGGATTTTTCGGCTGAACAGAACCGGCGTCTGTTGACGCTTCGGCAGCTGTTCGCCAGCCTCCGTAAGTGCGCAGCATACACGTTCCCGAAAACTCCTGCACGGCTTGTGAGAAGCCACCTTGGTTGAATTCAAGGCGCTTGGCCCGTAAAAAAAGCCCGGAGACCCGGTTCCGGAAGGAACCTTGTCTCCAGGCTCGGCTGCATGCGCCGCTTTTTTGCGTTTACTTCATGATCCAGTTCGTTACTTTCTTAACCGCCGCATCCGCATCTTTTAAATCCGTTTCTCCCGTGTTAAGAAGCGAACTCCACTGCTTTACCCGGTTTTTGCCGTTGGGAGGCTGGTTGTATTCGTTCGTGTCCACTACCAGCGTACGTTTGGCATAGAAGTTCGTCATGAATGTTTTCTCGTTCGTGCTGCTGCCGGATTTGGCCAGAATGCCCGCCAGACTTCCCGAGTCTCCCTCGGCCCCTTGATTCAAAGCCGTATCCACAAAAGATCCGATCGTCAGAGCCGAATTAAATCCGCGATTGCGCGCCTGCTCGACGCTGTATTTGATATACACGTTATAGAACGTGTGCCACATGGCTTCCCTCCAGGCCGGATCGTCCTCCAGACCTTTGATTTTGCCGCAGAAAACCTTCTCGCTGTCGGTAATTTTCAGGATCGATCCTTTCATGGAGCCGTGAGCTCCGATCCGGGCAAGGCCGCCTTCCACGGATGGGTTTGAAGCTCCTTTTACGGCATCATATTCCTTGAACAGCGCCGGTCCGTCCGGGCCCGTATCGTTGGGACCCCCTGTCGTCGCCCCGAAAATACCGATCGTATAACCGCGGTCATCGTCGATGTCTTCGCAGTACCCGTAGTACTCGGTCCATTTCAGCGAGTCTTGTTCGGCTTTGTTCACCAGTTTCATAATGTTGTCCCACTGCTCTCCGTCCAGACCGGTCTTCGATTTTAAAAATTGAAGGGTGGACGGAGAAAAGTTCGAGTCGTGGGAGCTCGCCGGCGCTGCGTATGCTTCTCCTTGTGCCGGATTCGAGTTCGCAAGAGCGTTCCCGGGCAACAAGACGGACGTAAGCAGAAGTGTGCCCGCCAAACCGACACTTAAAGCAGCATTCATACATGATTTCACCCGTTTACGTACGGATACCGATTGTTTCGTTTGCAAGTTAATTCCTCCTTGGAATCCTAATGAGTTAAAGCGCTTTAACTTTTAAAAAAGGAAGGCCTCCTTACTCTGAACCTATTCGGCCGTCCGGCGCCCTATTCCTCTTTTGCCTGTTTGAAGAATTTGTAAATTATTTCTTGACCGCTTAATCATAAGCAGCCCAGCCCCCGCAAAAAGCTCCCGCCGGTTTCCCGGACGAGAGCCCTTTATAAAACGCGCCGCCTCCGGCAGTCAGCCGCAGCTTAAGCGGCATTGCAAGAAATTCGCCTTGCCTGATCGGGCGCAGCTGCGTCAGTGACGCTCTTACCGCTTCGTTATCATCCTTAGCAGACGATCCACCGGGGGAACCCGGTAATCATCGTTCCCGTCGGCCGTCACCACCATAAGTCCCGACAATACGGAAACGTAAGACGCGATCATTTCCTCCGTATCGCCGGCATCCAGCTCGCCCCGTTCCTGCCCTTCCCGGAACAGCGGCAGCAGCTGCTCCACGTACGTATCCAAGGAGTAATCCCGCATGAGCTGATTTACCTTATCCGGTACTCCCTCCGAGGTCCTAGCCTGGTGAATGAGCAAATAATAAGGCGCACCGCTCTTATCCAGCATCTCTTCGGATAATCTCCTGATTTTATCAAGCGGCGTGCCCGGAAGCAGGTAAACTTCCTTCATGGCTTCTTTCGAGGCTTCCATTGCTCCTTGGACAAGCGTAGTAAACAACTCTTCTTTCGAAGTAAAGTAATGGTAGAGCAGACCGTGACTGATTCCGGCCTCCGCGGCGATCATGCTCATTTTCGTGCCGATGATTCCCCTTCTCGCAAAAACGCGAAGCGCTGCCCCCATAATTTGTATTCTGCGTTCATCCCGTATCTGATTTAACTGTTGATCGTTTAATGGTGCCACTGTAATCCTCCACTTCACGTGCTGATGCCCAAATTATATCATCCTTTCAGACCGTTTCGTAAGCCGTTTCGGAAAACGCCGGGACGATCTCTTCCAGCACGGCGGCCAGGGAACCGGAGCCCTCCGGAAGAAGCTCGTCAAGCAGCCTTCTGCCTTCCTCGGAGGAAGACAGCACCTCCCGCACCATGTCCGGATGGAACAGATGACCCGGCGGCAGGGCAAGCGTATTGACGGCCCAGTACAGCCCGAAAAGTTTCATATTCTTTTCCCCGGTCGCGTATTTCAGCACCAGATTCATGTATCTCCGCCCGAACTCGATTCCTTTCAGGGACGCGGCACCCGAATACGTCACGCCTTCCCAGCGGAGGTCGGCCGCGCAGTTTAACCACCAGGCTGGCTCAATCACATCCTGGAGACGGCGCAGCACGTTGCGTTCGAACGCGGGAGAAGGCACCGGCGCCAGACTCTGCTTCCGCAGACAGGCTTCAAGGGTCTCCGCTTCGATGGCCGCCACCGTCATCCCCTGCCCGAAGATCGGATCGTAGATGCAGTAGGCGTCGCCGAGCACAAGCAGCCCCTCGGGCCAGTCCGTCATCTGCTCGAAATGCCGGCGGTACAGCTGCGGCACGCGGAATCCTCTCGGAGACGCGGCCGGTTCCAGCTCTCCGAGAATTTCCGCGATGACCGAGTCGGGGAGATCCGCGGTTGCCTTTTCGTATTCGTCTTCTTTCGTTGGCGGGTACTGTCCTCCCGGGCGGTACAGCAGCATTTCCGCCACGTTATTTTCGATGAAGGACAAAACACCCGTAAACGACCCTTTAGCCGGCTGTCCGGCGATATTAATCATATCCCACTCCTTGACCAGATGATCCTTAGCGGCCGGCACCCGGTACCTGCGGGTACTGTAACCGAGCTCTACGTTCAAATAATCGGATGAGGGCACTTCCAGCCCCATAAATTCCAGCCACTTGGTCAGCTTGGACAGCCGTCCGCCCGTATCGACAACGAGAGCCGCCTGACAGGGCTTCTCTTCTCCGCCGCTGCTCCTTCCCCGTATAACCGCGCCCGTCACCTTCTTCCGGTCCGGGGTGCTCATGAGCTGAACCGCCTCATGACCGGGCAGGAAAGACACCTGGGGAATGCGTTTCACCCGCTCGCGGATCACCCACTCCAGGAGAGCTCTGCTGAACTTGAGGTCATTGCGCTGGTAAGGGCCGCTGATCGTTCCGTACTCGTTCGTGTTCGTCACGGTTTTGTTCAGTGAAGACAGCGCGCCCAGTTGAAGCAGATCCTCCTCGTAGCCGGGGAAAAAACGCTCGACAATCGTCTTCCCGCGCGTCGTAAAACGATGAGGATGGTAGCCTTGCGGCGTCCCGGAACGGTCGGCGGGTTCCCCGGGAAATTCGTCTTTGTCGATCACAAGCACCTCATCATAAAAATCCGCGAGCACTCTTGCGGTTAACAATCCTCCTATGCTCCCGCCGATTACAAGCGCTTTTCTTTTCTCGCGATTCCCGGTCTCATACGTGTTCATCATTTTCGCTCCTTTATTTTGATTGATCAGTTTAGTCAACTACTTTGCAAAAAAAGATCGGTCGTACTACTCTATAATTTATGATTGACTAATTCAGTCAATTTCAGAATAAGCAAGTTTTTTCCATTTGTCAATAGACTTTCCCAGCAGGCCGGACCGTGAAATAAAAAGGGTATTCGGAATATGTGGTGGAAAAGGGCTTATAATTCGCCCTTCTCCAATTTCTCAATCAAGGTGGAAAGATCGATACCTAGCAGGGTTATTTCTTCTGGCTCACGTATAACGGGTGGCATTTTAAACATCGGGAAGTTTTCTTCCCGTTCGTAGTTATCGATTCGCCGCTGATACTTAGGCTTACGTTGCTTTGCAAGCCCCTCTGTAAAGAGTATTTTGGCTCGTAGGGCTTCGAATGAATAGCCTCTACCCAAACGGTTAACGATTCTTTCAATTCGTAGGCAATGCCGAGAGAGGGAAGATTCTTCGTCCACAGTTCAAGTGTGACCTTCTCCATCTCGGTTAGCTCTTTGTGGCGTTTCAAAAGGATAAAACGGTCATGCATTAGTCCGCGTCGCTCCTTCGGGGATAATCCCTCCCTAAGCTGTTTACGGATGGTTTCTAACGCTTGGTTCGCCATACGTACAATGTGGAACTTATCGACGATGACAGTTGCTTTGGGCAGTACAGTATTCACAGCGTCCTTATAAGGCCGCCACATATCCATTGTGACGTACTATATTCGTGCCTTGTTAGGAAGTCTAGAAAGATAAGTTATGACCGTATCCTTATTACGATTCGGTAGAAGGTCGACAAGTGTTCTTTCCTCGATGTTGGTTATGACGCATCTTGGCTTGATAATGTGGATTTCATCGATACCGAGCCAGTTAGGAGTTTCAAAGCTAACCGTTTTTTCCAGACGGTTGATGTAGTCACGAAAGATATTCCGGACCGTCTTTTCGTTCATCCCAACGTCATCGGAAATGCTGACAAATGTTCGTTTAAGACTTTGCTTTTCAACATAAGACAGGAGACGCTTAGTACAGCTTCTCTTTTCGTCTATGGTATGGTCTAATCGCTCCCAAAAGGTTTGATTACACTCACGGCATTTATACCGCTGACGCTTAATTTAGAAGCCCTACACGCTTTCCGTGAATCGGTAAATCCATGCAAAGCTGCTCTCTGTTGCTGTGCTTGTAGAGGTTCGCTACGCACCCACAAAGAGGGCAATGAGAAGTTAGTTGACCCCAATAATTGAAGCAGCGGCAGTCATGGACGACAAAATAAAGTCCTAGACTAACCGCTGTTGTATTGAACTATTGTTTCCCATTAGTTGAATCAGCCACTTATAGTCTCTCTATTCCAAAATCCGCATTCGATCAGCACTTTCAGTCTAAAGCTTTATTTTCTTTTTTCACTTACTCCCCACCCGCCGAAATCGGATTCCCCTCATAAGAAACCCAGTTGCTCCAACTGACCCCATATAGCTTAGACCGAACCATCTGGTTGAGATGTACGAAACGCTGACTTTCAACCAGCCTCCTGCCCCGGCTGCCCTTTGTCGGATGAACCGTTTCACTCGATGCGCGAGCTATCCTTTTTTCCTGCCGATAAGACGCCTATCGATGAACCGAGCGACAAGCAAAGACAGGATACCGAGCAAAATCGGTATGCCAAACGCTTCAAAGGAGAAAGGGTGGCCCTCCAGCTTCAGGTGGTCGGTGGCACGATATTCAAGCCGCTTAGCGGCAAATTTCGCTGTCTGGATATCCTCCTGTTTTGCCAAATCCTCGAATGCAGGGTCCATTGCAAACCGGCCCGACATATCACGATGCAAGAACATCAGCTTCGCACTATTGCCGCTGTTATTCCACTGCTTGATATCCTCGGCAGCTTCAGATTCGGCATCGGCACCGACGACAATCATTTTCTCGAGCTTCGGCACGTCTTTTGTTTGATAACGCGCGACCAGGTTCAGGCCGTGTTTCGTTACGATGGCTTCATTCTTGCTGGAAACCGTTAGTGTGGTTGTCGTACCGGAAGCGGCATACGTGTCAAATGCGGCTGACAAATCCAGCTCATCTGCGCCGTTATAGAGAAGCACGCCCGCTTTGACTTTGTTCCATTGATAAGCATTATTCAGTACGTACGTTATATCACTCAACCCGGCATTGAATGGCTTCATTTTCGGATTTGTCACGTAATCGTAAGAAGGATAATTCATATTTTCCGCTACTTTTCTCGCAACCGCATCGCCCAACTGCTGAGAGATGACATATAGCGTTGCGTCGATCCCTGATGTCAGACCGGCAGAAGATACGATATTACCTTGCGGAACGTAGCGCTGATCTTTCACCCACTGAATGTCTGGATATTTTTTGATAAGCCGGTTAATGTCTCCCCAGTGCGTCGCGGCTGATTTGCCGTTCAGCAAGCCAGTATCCGCCAGATTTTCTGCTCCGTTGCAAATAGAGAGCAGTGTCGTATTAACGTCCGAGTGCTTTCGAATCCATTCTCGGACAGGTACATATTTATTATCATCCAAAATCGGCATAAACGGAATGACGATAATGTCCGGACTTTTGCCTAGCATCGCGTCCATTTCATCAAATGAATAATGTGGGACAACATCGAGTCCCCCGGTTAGGGATTTAATTTCGCGGTCAGGGGCAACGCCATATACATTGTAAGCCTCTGTCATCGCAAACATCTCGTACGGGACGAGAAAGTCGAACACTTCCGTCACTTCGTTCGCCAGTAGCACAGCCACTGTCGGTTTGCCGGCATCATGTTTCGGTACCTGCACATTCGTTAATGCGGGGACGGCTTTATCGTAAATCGACATTCCGTTATTCATTGTGTTGATGAATCCGATCGCTCCTGCCCCTCCCACGACAACGACAAAAACGATGAGATAAATCGTGATGCGTAATACAACTTTCACTTGTCATTTCTCCTTTAGCTCCGGCTTCTTTACCAAACAAAATATAACAAACCAAGATGAATTTATCATCGATCTATGGTCGGTTAGAGGAGCTCGACCAATGTTGGAACGGATGCTGGACCTAAGACTGTTCTACTTTTTTTGCAAGACTCGATAGGGCTATAATTTTTCTGAAAAGGGCGAAACATCAACGAAATTTCTACAAATTTCCCATATGCACGTTCTCATGAATTGGGGGCGATGTACCTGATGGTGGAACACGTATTTGCGGATGGACAAAAGCCTTTATGTACCTGTTCCTCATCATCGACTGATATTGCCGCAAAGTCATCACTTTACGACGTAAAAACATTGTCACTACACCTACCTTTTGACACTACAAAATGAGGAATTATCCTACCTATATTTCACTATAAAAAGAATTTTCCACCATAATAATCCGATTTTATCGTATAATGTCATCGAGAGCTATTCCACCACATATTCCGAATAGCCAATAAAAAAAGCTCCCGCCCTTTTGGAGGACGGGAACGAAAGCGGGATATTCAGCGCACGGGCAGCATGTTTTCGTACAGGCTGAATCCGTCCGACTCGCCGATATACGTGTAGCCGCACGTTTTGTAAAAGGCGTTTAAGGTCTCGTTGCTGCTGATACAGTCCAGACGAATCCGGTCTTTGCCCGGAAACGACATTTCCTGCCGGATCCAGTCCATCACCGTTTTGCCCAGGCTTCTGCCCGCTTGCCCGCGGTTAACGGTCAGCCGGTGAAGATAAATTGCCGTGCCGGACTCCCCGGGGGGCAGCCGCCATAGTTTGCGGTCCCAGTCCTCCGCTTCCTGCTGGAGAATCGCGCACGCCAGAAGGGTGCCTTCCGCTGCTTTGAACACAACCACCTCTTCGCGTTCCAAAGCCCCCGCCATATCGTGATCGTCACTGCCCGACAGCAGTCCCGACCACTGGGTCGATCCTTTGCTCCGCAGCCATTTCGCGGTCTCCACCATCAGCCGCTCAATTTCCGGATATTCTTCCGCTCCGGCTATACTCGCTTTGATTTCAGGACTTACCTGATCGTTTAGGAGAATCATATTCGGCATAAGGCACCTCTATTTCAGCTTGTATAATTGCCGTCTCGTCCGGCTACGTGATTGTACCATAACCGGCGGCGGCATTTCTAACAGCCGGTGGCGGTAAGGACGGGATTAGAGGAACGGGCTGCCTAAGCGCGAGCCTTTAATGGGTCCGGTCGGACGGAGCGGAAGCAGCTTGGCGGAAAGCGCCCGGGCGGGTCCGGGCCCATACAGCGAGGACAATCACGGCTGTCAGCAGCGCACAGACGGCATAAGGGACCGATGTGTGCAGGGAGTAGAGCAGCGTTCCCGTCAACGGTCCCGCAAACGAGCCGACGCCTTGTACCGCCGCCGTGAAGGAAGCGACGGACGGCTGCTCCTCCTCTGTGACCGCGAGCGATGCCGCCGTAATGTAACCGGGAAGCGTAAACCCGATACCGATGCCGAACAGGAGGAAAACAAGCAGGTACATCGCGGGCCAGAGCAGGAACAGCAGAAAGGCCGCGCACAGGGCCGACAGGCCGATCTTGAGGAGCCTGCCCGTCGGCCACTTCAGATAGCGGCCGATCAGCAGCTGAATGACGACCACGAGCACCCCCGCCGACGAAAGCCCGAGGCCGATGTACCGCGCGGCGGCCTCTGAAGTGACGGACAAGCGGTCCTGGATGAAAATGCCGCAGGTCACCTGAAGAATAATCATGACGATGGACAAGGTCAGCCCGATCGACAGGTACAGCGAAATTCTCGGGTCGGCGGCCGACAGCTTGCCGGCGCGGGTACTTGCAACCGCCGGCCGGCCGCCGGGAATCATCAGCCAGAATGCGGCCGCCGTCAGTGCCAGCAGCACGGCGGAAGCATACATCGGCGCCGTAAGACCGACTGGCGTCAACAAGGCGCCGAGCGCGGGTCCGAGGACGAAGCCGAGCCCGTTCGCCCCTCCGAACAGCGCCATTCCGGAAGCGCGGTTTTCCGCCGTCGTCCACTCCATGAGATAGCTCTGCGCCATAGCGGGAATCGCTCCGAAGAAGAAACCTCCGGCCGCGCGCAGGAACAGCAGTTGAATGTAGAGCCAGGCGGGGTTATGATCCCCGCTGCGGGCGAGGTCGGATAGGACGGCAAACGCCGCCAGGGTCACAATATAACCGAGCAGGGCGGTAATCATCACCAGCTTCCGGCCCGTTCGCGCCCATTTTGCCCACAAGAACGTCCCCGTGATCCAGAACAAGCCCGTTACCGATACCAGACTGCCGGTCTGGATTTCACTCAGCCCCATACTTCTGGCTAACAGCCCGAGGATCGGATTAAACGTCGCGATTGAAGTCATAGCGGCCAGCACGGTCAAAAAAATAAGCAGAAACCGTTTTTTCATAGACTTTGTCTCCTTTCCCGGTCGAACGGCATTCGTACGTTTTTCATTATCGTTCAAGCCCGGAAAAACCCGCTACCTGCCGGCGAAGCAATTTTGCCTGTTGAAGGAGCAGGTACGGCAAAAATCCCTTTGCCGCAGGCGGCAAGGGGATCGTTACAGGCAATTCTGATAGGAAGCTGCTTTGGCACCTGATCTGCCTGGGTTACGCCAGTGGTCCGCCGAGTACCGGGTTAAGGCGCACATAGGGAGCTGTACCGGCCGAACAGGGGACAACAAGCTTTACTCGGAAAGTCAGCCATGGACAATAACGGCCAAACACATTCCTCCGCCAGCCTCACAAACGGACTCGTTCTTGATTGGCTTGTTTTAGATATTGCCCCGGATTCAAACCGAACTGTTTCCGGAACGCAGCCGTGAAATTACTCATGTTCGCATAACCGAGCTGAACGGCCGCTTCGCTCACATTCATTCCCCGGTCCATATATTCGGCCGCTCTCTTCATCCGTTCTCTGCGTACCAGTTCATAAACGGTCGTGCCGAACAACGAGCGAAAGCCTTTTTTCAGCTTGTATTCATTGACTCCGCACAGCCGTGCCAGCTCCGGGATAGAAGGCGGACTATCCAGCCGGTCCAGCACGTGCCTTCTCGCCTCCGACAGGCGGTTCCGGTCGTCCGGTGTCAAGCTGATCCCCGGAGCTTCCTTGGCGTCGTCGTCTTCCGGCTGACTGATCAGCGCGATCAGCTCCATCGCTTTACTCTCCGCGTACCATCTGCGCATGCTCCCCAGACGTCCGGACTGCAAAAGATCCCTGACCCCCTGCCGGATAAGCGGTGTATCCGTAAACCTTCCGATCCTGCCCCGGCTGCGCGAGAGCAGATGACGAATCTGCTCCGTCTCTTCGGGCCCTCTCGCACAGCGGAGCAGCAGCTCGGGATGCAGCCGGATTTCCAGCGTCCGGTTGCGGACGCCGCCTTTTTTCTCCATATACACGTTCATATTCTCCATAAAAAAGACATTGCCGCTGAGACTGCCGGTTTGCAGCTCGTTTCCTTCCCAGGCGCAGTAAATGTCCCCTTCCAGACAATAGTTCAGCTCGAACAGGCTGTAAGACCCGTGAACCTGCACTTTAAGATCACGGATTAATTCGAAATCCGAAATGACAATTTCCATACCCGTTCTAATGGGAATCCGGGTCAGAGTCCCCTCTCCCAGCCTCGGAGAAAGCAGAAGCGTCCGCTCCCCGCCGCTGCCGGAAATCTGCCCCTCCATATGCTCGGAAAAACGGTCGAAATAATCATGCATCCTATCGATTTGTATGGCCGACGGCATAAGCGCTTCCCCCTTTCGATCTTATAATTGAGAATTATTATCAATAAAGTTTTGTGTTCATTGTAGGAAATTTCCGCTTCTTTTGCAACCCCGCAGCTAAACGGCTTCCGCCATACAGGGCAATCCTGTGGCAATTTTATATCTACCGGACAAACGGTGCCGCATATGTATAGGCTTGATAAGCTTGGCGAGATACCTCTTCGCCTGAACGAAGGAGCGGATGTCATGAGCAAGCCGGTAAAAGAAGACTTTCAAATCCCCCAGCCCATCCGGGCCGACGGTGCGGGAGCCACCGACCCCGGTCCGCGCGATATTTTGCGCGATCTGGAAAATCCGAACATGCTGGTCCCTCCCGCTACCGATGCGGGTCTGATCCCGAACATGAAATTCTCGTTCTCGGATGCTCATATGCAGCTGAACCACGGAGGCTGGTCCCGTGAAGTTACGGTCCGCGAGCTTCCCGTCGCCAAGACGCTTGCAGGCGTCGATATGCGTCTGACCCCCGGCGGCGTGCGCGAGCTGCACTGGCACCAGCAGGCCGAGTGGGCGTACATGCTCACGGGAAAAGCGAGAATTACGGCGGTGGACGAGAAAGGCCGCAATTTCATCGACGATGTGGGCGAAGGCGATCTGTGGTATTTCCCGCCGGGTATTCCCCATTCCATCCAGGGACTGGAGGAGGGGTGTGAATTTCTGCTCGTCTTCGACGACGGGAGCTTTTCCGATCTCAACACCTTGTCCATATCGGACTGGTTCGCCCACACGCCCCCGGACGTTCTCGCGGCTAATTTCGGAGTGGACGAGAGCGCTTTCGAGAACATACCGTCCGGGCAGGTATATATTTTCCAGGACAAAGTTCCCGGCTCTATTGCCTCCCAGGAAATCGAGTCCCCCTACGGCGCAATTCCCCGGAGCTTCAAGCACAGGCTTCTTGCGCAAACGCCGACGGTCATGCCCGGGGGCAGCGTGCGGGTCGTGGATTCCTCCAACTTCCCCGTCTCCGTAACGGTTGCCGCCGCCCTGGTCGAGCTGAAGCCCGGCGCCATGCGCGAGCTGCACTGGCATCCCAACCAGGACGAATGGCAGTACTACCTGTCCGGCCAGGCACGGATGACCGTCTTCGGCGGGAACGGCTCCGCCCGCACCTTCGACTACCGGGCGGGCGATGTCGGCTACGTCCCGTTCGCCTACGGCCACTATATCCAGAACACGGGCGAAGAGACCGTCTGGTTTCTGGAAATGTTCAAAAGCGACCGGTTCGAGGACGTCTCGCTTAACCAGTGGATGGCGCTGACTCCGCGGGACCTGGTCCGCGATAACCTGCACGTGGGACCGGAATTGCTCGACTCGCTGCGCAAACGGAAGCGGCCCGTTGTCTGATCGTGTTTCCGGCCGGTGTCTTAAATGCCCTTGGCATCGACCCGGAAAGTTATGCGGTCTCCCTTCATACCGCAGCCGAAGGGGATGCGGCGAACCGCCGGGACGGTATTGTCCTCGATTGCACCGCTGACGGTCAAGACACGCTTCATGTAAGCCTGTGGCCGGATAAGACAAAGGTCCGATTCAATTAACGTCATTAATCATTTTCATTAATGGCATTAATCATATGACAGCCCTTACTGCAATTCGCGCAAAAAAAGGCCGCTGAAGCTTCAGCGGCTTTTCCCGTTTAGAACACTGATTATCCGTCGATCCGGGCGGAAGCAGCTTCACTCAAGGCGGGCATTCTTCCTTCCTCACGGATAGCGGGCACGACCGGAAGCCGGATCGTAAAACGGGTTCCTTCATTCCGGCGGCTTCGGATTTCGACGGTACCGTGATGTTCCTCCAGGATCCATTTCGCGATCGACAAGCCGAGTCCGGTCCCCGGCGTTTCGCCTCTTGAAGGATCGGCCCGGTAAAACCGGTCGAAGATATGCGGAATATCCGCTTCGTCCATGCCGATTCCGGTGTCTTCGATAATAAGCTCCGCATTTTCTCCCGCCGCCCTTGCGAAGAACCTCACACAGCCGTTTTCGGTATACTTGAAGGCATTTTCCACGAAAATAAACAAAAGCTGCTGCAGGTAATCCCTGTCGCCCACAATCTGCAAAGATTCCAGACCCTCCAGTGGACCGGCTTGAAACTCGGCGGATTTCGCAAGCACCTGGGATTTGCGGATGACATCCTGGACGACGGAGCCTATGCTCAGCCTGTCCTTTCTCAGATGAAGCCCCGAATCGGCACGCGCCAAAGTCAGCAGATTATGCACCAGCCTTCCCATCCGGCCGGCCTCGTCGGCAATATCGTGAATGGCTTCGATAGACAGTTCCAATTGGTCCTTGTCTATTCTCTGCTCCGGAGCCTGCCGGAACGACAGCCAGGCCTTTTGTAAAAATTCCGCATTGCCGCTTATCGTCGTCAAAGGCGTTCTTAATTCGTGGGAGGCGTCTGCCACAAACCTCCGCTGGGTCATGTAGGACTTGTCCAGTTCTCCGTACATATGCTGGATGCGTTCCAGCATGCCGTTGATGGTCGTCCCCAGCAGGCTGACTTCGTCTCCCGTCGGTTTAACGGCGATCCGGTTGCCGAGATCGTCGCTTTTCTGAATTTGGCGGGTCGCCTCAATCAAGGCGTATACGGGCTTCAGCGCCCGCTTGGAGGAGAGCCAGCCCATGAACGAGGCCATGCAGACGATCACCAGAGAGAGCAGAATCAGCACAAGCCGGAGTATGGACAGAAATTTATCGATCAAGCCGATATTATAGGCGGATTGCAGTACGCCTACGAGCTTCCCGTTCAGCAGCAGCGGCTGATTGTAGATGAGAAACGGCGATTGCTGGACCTCTTCGGTAATGTAGTAGCCCTCCGTTTTTTTACCGGCGGTATCTTTGGAGAACGGCAGTTCCACCTGGCCCAAATTCCGCGTCCTCGCCTTATCGCCGTTGATCAAATTGACAAGCTGCAGGTACATGCCCGACTGGACGGTATCGACATGGTCGAGCTGAATGTCCAGATCGGAGCCCAGGGGATCAACCTTAAGCTTATAGGTGACACTCTCCTGCAGCACATCCGTCTGCTCTCTGAGCGAATCTTTAAGGTCATTAATAAAATAAATCTGCAGAAAGCTGTACAGGACAATGCCGAACAGCAGCAGTGTAGCGGAAAGAATACCCGAATATAACAAAGTAAGCCGCATGCGTATAGACATAGCTTCCTCCAGGGTTTTTCCTTGATTATCCTCTCCGAATCTTAAAAGCAACTTAATAGAACCTAAAAATTGCTCCCGGGGAGCCGAAACGCAAAAAAGCCGTCCAAGGACGGCTTTTAGGAACTGCACAGCATCTGGGTCCCGGTGCATAAGCCGGACGGCAAAGCATCGGGACGGCACTGATCCGCTCGAGTTTTGAGCAAAATTCACGCTTAGAAATCAAAGTTGTCCGGGTCCGGACCGACTCTTTTATTTTCGTTCAAGTCGCTGATCCGGCTCATTTCATCCACCGTCAGCTCGAAATCGAACACGCTTGCGTTTTCGATAATGCGGTGCTCTTTCGTCGATTTCGGGATTGTCACCACGCCGTTTTGCAGATCCCATCTCAGAATAACCTGCGCGACGGATTTGCCGTGACGGCCCGCAATGGTCTTCAAAACCTCGTTATCCAGCAACTCGCCCTGCATAAGCGGAGACCACGCTTCAAACTGGATTCCCTGTTCGCGGCAGTAAGCCCGCAGCTCTTCCTGGGTCAAGCACGGATGAAATTCGACCTGGTCGACCATCGGCTTGATCTTCGCGTCCTGCAGAAGATCCTGCAAATGATGGACATGGAAGTTGCTGACTCCGATAGACCGGACTTTGCCCGACTCGTAAATGGCTTCAAGAGCGCGCCACGTGTCTTTGTATTTCCCTTGGACCGGCCAGTGGATCAGGTACAAATCGAGGTAGTCCAGGCCGAGCTTCCGCAGGCTGACTTCAAACGCCTGGAGAGCAGCCTCGTAACCCTGGTCCGCATTCCAGACTTTCGAAGTGACGAAAAGCTCTTCCCGGGAAAGGCCCGTTTCGGCCAGACCTTCCCTGATTCCTTGGCCGACCCCTTCCTCGTTGCCGTATACGGCGGCCGTATCGATACTCCGGTACCCGTTTTTGATAGCCGTTTTAACCGCTTCTACCAATTCGGGGCCTTCCTCTACTTTAAAAACGCCGAGACCGAGCCAAGGCATTTTAACTCCGTTGTGAAGAGTAGTTGTATCTTGCAGATGTTTAGTCATTCTCGGATGACCTCCTGTTGTGTAGGCTTAAAATGTAGCATATCCTATTATGCGCCCTGCTTACTCTTTCGTGAAGTAAGCACTTTAAAGTTCGATAGGTGCTTTTGCGCGCCTTAGGCACTCGGAAGTACCCCGGTCCGGGCTTGCGGTATTCGCTTCTTGCCAGCTTTCCGGTACAAAAAAAGACAGGAGCCTCCTTTACCCAAAGGAAACTCCTGTCATTGCCTGGCGTTTGGCCGGAGAGCGGCCGCTTACGGATTCTGCTTCACCAATACGAAGCTCTCCCACTTGCTGGCCGTGGCGCGGTTCGCGATCAGCGGGCTCGCGCCTTCGTTGTCGGCGCACACATATTGGTTGTTCGCCAGCGCTTTTAACGTCTGCTTGCCGTCCGCCGTCTTACCGAGCTCGAAAGTCTCCCAGGTGCCGATCGTTTCCCGGTTCGCAATGAGCGGGCTTCCTCCCGCATTGTCGGCGGAAACGTACCGGTTGTTGATAAGCGCTCTCAGGGCGACCTTACCGCCGCCGAGGTCGACCAGCTCGAACTTCTCCCAGCCGCTGACGGTCTGGGAACGGGCGATCAGCGGGCTGGCGCCTGCATGTTCGGCGGTCACGTATTTTCCGTTCGCTTCCGATTTCAGGGCAACGACGTTATAGCCTCCCGCGCGCTGCCATACACGGACATAGTCGATGTAATATTTTTGCGGGAAGACTGTCGTGCCGTCGGGGTAACCCGGCCAGTTGCCTCCCACAGCGAGGTTCAGCAGGAAGAAAAATTCCTTGTCGAACACCCAGGCATTCGTGCCTGCGTCCGCCAGCGTTCTCGTGTGAAACAGCTTGCCGTCCACGAACCACTTGAACACGCCGGGCTCCCACTCCAAAGCGAACGTGTGGTAGTCATTGCTCAAATTCTGCGGATGCAGATACGAACCGGAGAGGCCGCAGCAGCCGGAATAGCCCGGTCCGTGCAAAGTGCCGTACGCGCGGTTCGGTTCCAGAGCGCCGACATACTCCATAATGTCGATCTCGCCGCTGGCGGGCCAGCCTACAGTGCCGATGTCTTTGCCGAGCATCCAGAAAGCGGGCCAGATTCCTTTCCCGTAAGGCAGCTTGGCGCGCATTTCAACCCGCCCGTATTTGAGGTTGAATTTATTTTGCGTCGTGAGGCGTGCGGATGTGTAACCCGAGCCGTTATAGTTTTCTTTTAAAGCCTGAATGACCAGATTTCCGTTTTCCTGATAAGCGTTGGACGTGCGGTTGGTATAGTGCTGCAGCTCGTTATTTCCCCAGCCGCCGGCTCCGGTTTCCAGATTCCACTTCGAAGAATTCGGTCCCGACCCGTTCGGGCCGTTGAATTCATCGCTCCAGACCGGCACCCAATCGCTGGCTGAAGAAGCTCCGGCGGTCCGGCTGAACACAAAGGACGAGAAGAGACTGAGAAGCAGAAATACGGACAAGAGCAAGGAAAGCCGCTTGCGGTTCATCATCCATGATCCCCCTTTTCCTAATTGCGATCCCGTGTTCATCATACCGCCTTCCCGCCCTTTAAAACAGGTTCCGGATTACAGGTTTATTCTCCATTTTTTGGTTTTCGAGCCATAGGCTCCGCTGATCAGGCGGAATGATCTTTTTCAAAACGGGACGACCCGGCACCGGTTCGGGCAGGCGCCCAGTTTACGAGGAAGATACCGGCCAGAATCAGCAGACCTCCTCCGTACACATAAGAGCGGACGGTCTCGCCCAGCAGCAGCCAGCCCGAAAGCACGCCGAAGAACGGGGCGAGAAAAAGAAACGCGCTCGTCTTTCCGGGATCTCCCCTGCTCAGCAGATAATACCAGGCCGCAAACTGCACAATGGAGCCCAGAACCGCGAGATACAGAATGATCCATAGCGAATCCGCATTCAGCACAAAAAGCGGCTTTTCCACTAGCAGGCCGAGTATAAGCAGCGCCAGTCCGCCCGCCAGCATTTGAAAAGCGGTCATGACCCAAATATCGAAAGAAGCGCTCCAGCGTTTGACGAGCAGCGTCGCGGCCGCCCAGAATACTGCGGAACCCAGCCCGAACAGGGTGCCTGTTTTAAAATCCAGTTGGAACCCGAGCGTCACGGCGACTCCCAGAAATCCGACCCCTACGCCGGCCCACTGGGACCACCGATACTTCATCCCGAGAAAAAGAGTGCCCAGCAGCACGACCAGCAGCGGATTCACAAAGGTTAGCAGCGACGACTCTCCGGCGGAAATGGTTCTCAGGCTCAGAAAAATGCACGCCATCACTCCCGTTGTCTGAAAAAGGCCGATCAAGGCGATCCGTCCCCACCCGGCGGCCGTCTGCGGCATTCGCCTTCTCGTACCCAAAACCCATAGGGCCATCAGGGCCCCGGCCAGCGTAAAACGGACTCCCACAAGCAGCAGCGGCGAAACGTAGGCGAGTCCCATTTTGCCGACCGCAAACGAAGACCCCATAAGCAGCGTGGCTGTAACGACAAGACTGCCAAATTTTATCGGGTTCATCCTGTTTTCCCCTCTCCCATTCGTTCATTGAGAAAATCTTAGCACAGATACGGTTAGATGGGGACCGAAGAATGGATGTGAAGGATGAATGCGATTATCCGGCCGCTTGCTCATCCGCTTGCGATTTAAAATGAGCCGGCATTCTTTTTCAGCAGAACGTGCATCAGACTTCGCCGTCGTTTTTGCACAAAATCAAAAGCCGCGTCACGGATTTGTCCATTGTCGGCCGCATACGGGTACGATAAGATAACAGCAAGCGATAATGAGAATCATTATCGTTATATAAGACCGATGGAGGCTGACCGACTCATGAACTTGGCACGACCTGTTTCTACCTTATTTTTCACTGCGATACTAAGCGCCGCTTTATTAAGCGGATGCGCCGGCTCCGGTTCACAGAAAACCGGCGATACCGCAAGCCAACAAACCGCGAATCCTGCCGGCGCCCATACCGCCGCTGCCGATAAATCCGCCGCCTCTCCCCGCAAGGTTACGGATTACAAAGGGCATACGGCCGAAATTCCGGCCGCCGCCAAGAAGGTCATTTTTTACGGGGAGACGTTCAGCGATCTGGACGCACTGGGCGTGCAGGCCATCGGGACGGCAACCACCTGGCTCACAGGCACGGTATATGCGGACAAGCATAAAACCATTACGGACATCGGTTCTCCCATTAACCTGGAGAAAGTGCTGGAGCTGGGCCCGGATCTTATTCTCACGGGCAGTACCGACGAGAAAGAATACGAGCAGTTAAGCAAAATCGCGCCTACGCTCATGTTCAATACGTTCCTGCCCATGAAGGAACGGCTTCTTCTGCTCGGCGATCTTCTGGGTAAAAAGCCGGAGGCGGAAAAATGGCTGGCCGATTACGAAACACGTTCGGAAGCGATGTGGAAGACCCTGCATGACGCGGGAATAAAACCCGGCGAGACAGCCTCCGTTTTCACTTATTATCCCGGCAACCGGTTGTTTGTGATGGCAAGCACGGGACTTTCCCAGGTTCTCTACGACAAGAACGGATTCGTGCCGACTCCGCCGATCCGCGAAGTGCTGGACGAGAAAGCGGGTTTCAGGCAAATTTCGCCGGAGGTTCTCCCCCAAGTAGCCGGGGACCGGATTTTTATTCTGACCCCGGTAGCCAAAGAAGCGCAGCAGTCGACGGAAGAGCTTCTGAAAAGTCGGATCTGGCTCGATCTTCCGGCCGTGAAGAACGGACACGTCTACACGCTTGACATTCTCAAATCCGGCAGCGACGCCGCTACACGGGAATGGCTGTTGAACGAAATTCCGGTTCTGCTCAAAAAATAAGCCTGCTCTGACGGCATACGCCCTTCCGCAGCGTAACAACTCAGCGGTTCATTCAAAAAGAAGCTTTCAACCCCTGTTGAAAAGCTTCTTTGTTTTAGTTACAATGAATTTTATTGATAATGATTATCAATTTCAAATAGGATGTGATATCATGGTCCCTTCCGAGTCTGGCTCTCTTCCTGTCCGTTCTCTCCTGTTCCAATTCGCGGCTGCCGATAAAATCATGCCCGGTACCTGTGAACCGGCTGCAGGGCCCGACGTTGACGCGGGCGAAAAACCGGATATACATACTCTTCTGCTCATCAGCGCCGGCACCGGCACGCTGAGAGTGGCGGATGAAACTTTCTTCTGCACTCCCGACAAATGCTACATGATCCCGCCCGGGACTTCCTACCGGCTTAGGATGGACAGTGACCGGTGCCTGACGTACTACCGTATCACGTGCCGGATAGTTTACTGCAAAGGCTCCCATACGGCTTTATACCTGAAACCGCTCGTTCGGGGCCGCGTGGAATGGTCCGTCTATCCTTTCGCGAGAGCCGTGCGTTTTGCCGATCTGCTGACGGAATCCGACCCATCCGGAGAACTTCAGCACTTTTACCGGCAGCTGCAGTTTCAGGAATTGATGGGATTCCTGCTGGAACACAACGTGAACAGCCCCGAACCTTCAAGCTGCACACACGCGGTGGAGAACAGCATCCGCTACATTCAGGAGCATTACAGGCGGCCCATTACGGTAAAATTTCTGGCTGAGCAGGCCCGTGTCCCCCACTGGCAATACAGCACGATCTTTCAAGAGCTGACCGGGAAAAAGCCCTTGGATTACCTGAATGAGCTTAGAATCGAGAAAGCCAAGGAATGGCTTCAGTCTACACGGGAACCTCTGCGGGAAATCGCGAGACGGGTCGGCTTTGCCGACGAATATTACTTCAACCGGCGCTTCCGGCAGCTGACCGGCATTACACCGAGACAATACAGCCAATCTGTGCAAAAGCGGACCCGGATTAAAGACTGGACGGGTCATGAGGTCGAGATTCCGGCGCTCCCCCGCCGGGTCATTTACCACGGGGAAACATTCGGCGATCTCGCCGTTCTCGGCGTGGAAGCCATAGGCGGAGGCTATCCGTGGATTCATCAGTCCGGCCGCCTGAAGTCTCCCGTCAAGGAT
The DNA here is from genome assembly GCF_058269095.1 of Paenibacillus sp. JNUCC 35. Taxonomy (NCBI): domain Bacteria; kingdom Bacillati; phylum Bacillota; class Bacilli; order Caryophanales; family Paenibacillaceae; genus Paenibacillus; species Paenibacillus sp. JNUCC 35. The sequence continues at coordinate 3,378,233 of NZ_CM177771.1, forward strand.
ATCGGCTTCCCGATCAATCCTGCTGTTACCGAGGCGCTGAAGCCCGACCTTATCATCGTCTCCAGCGAAGACGAATCGCAGTATGACACGCTTCGCGCGATCGCCCCCACGCTCACGTTTGACTCATTCGCCCCGCTTGACGAGCGGATCGAGCTGCTGGGGACAATTCTCGGCAGACGCCGGGAAGCGGAAAATTGGCTCGCCCGCTATGAGAAGAAAGCCGCCGCCATGTGGAGCGGGCTTCGGGCCTCACTGCAGCCGGACGAGACTGCATCCGTGTTTACATTTGCAAGAGACCGCTTTTTTGTGATGGGCACCATCGGGCTGTCCTCCATGCTCTACCATCCGGACGGTTTCCGGCCTGCGGGCAGGACGCGCAGGCTCCTCGATAAGAAACTGTCTTATCTCGAACTTCTGCCGGAAGAAATGAAAGATTATGCGGGCGACCGGATATTTATGCTGCTCCCCGCAGATGCCGAATGCCGCACCGCCGCCGCCGAGTTAATGAAGTCTCCGCTCTGGATGGAGCTTCCCGCAGTCCGCCGCGGCTGCTGCTACGCAGTCGAAGCGGACGAGTGGAATTTCGCCGACGCCACGACGACGGAGAAATTCCTCGACGAACTCCCCCGTCTGCTCGGCAAAGAGCAGCCCGTACCCGCTCATGGCGGCGTTCGCCCCGGCCCTAAGCCGGAAGAAAGCTGAAAAACCTGCCGATCGCAATGGATCGGCAGGTTTTGTTTTGTACAGGGCCTTGTCACGCCTCCGGCGCCAGTTCATACGGCAGGCACAGCGGAACCCCCGTACGCGGGTCGGCAACGATGTCCGCATGAATCGAGAACACTTCGCGCAGCATATCTTGGTTCATCACGTCAACGGGGGAGCCTTCGCATATCACGCTGCCGGATTTGATGGCCACGATATGCTGGGCGTACCGGGAAGCGTGATTCAGATCGTGAATCACCATGACAATCGTTCTCTTCTCCTCGCTGTTCAGCTTATGCAGCAGTTGAAGAACTTCAAGCTGGTGGGCCATATCAAGAAAAGTCGTCGGTTCGTCCAGGAAGAGAATATCGGTCTGCTGGGCGAGCGCCATGGCGATCCAGGCGCGCTGCCTCTGCCCGCCGGAAAGCTGATCCACGGGTCTTGCGTGGAACGGCATCATCCCCGTTACTTCCAAAGCCCAGCCGATCACGCGCTTATCCTCCGAACTAACCGTGCCGAAGCCGGTCTGGTGGGGATACCTGCCGTAAGCGACCAGCTCCGTAACCGTCAATCCGGCAGGCGCCGACGGATTCTGCGGCAGAATGGCCAGATCTTTGGCCACTTCCCGCGTAGATTTGCTGTGGATCGACACCCCGTCGAGCAGCACGCCGCCCGAGGCCGGTTTCATGAGCCGTGCCATCGTTTTCAGGATGGTCGACTTCCCGGAACCGTTCGCGCCTACCAGCGCGGTTATTTTACCCTGCGGGATGGAAATATTCAGATCGTTCACGATACTGAGATCCCCGTAACCGATATGCAGGCTGGATGTATGCAGCCTTTCCTGTACTAACGTCATCCGATATTCCCTCCTTGGTTTTGCCTTTCCGTATAGGAGACGGCCAGCGTCCTTCCCTGTATTCCTGTGAGCTCTCGCCTGATCTTTATGTAAAACAATGAGACGTATGCCTCCGGATAAAGCTTGCGCTTGCAGCTCCGGGGCTCAGCGGGCAAGAACGCGAAGCGTGATCTCAAACAGTTCCGGCAGCCCGTTCTTAACCCGGCACTGCACTTCCGAGCTTGTTAAGCAGCTCGGCGCCGAATTGCGCCGCATACAGCTTGCTGTAGGCACCGCCTCCGGCAAGCAGCTCTTCGTGGCTTCCCTGTTCGGCGATGCCCTCCTTCGTGACCACGACGATCCGGTCGGCATGCTTCACCGTAGCGAGCCTGTGTGCGATAATGAGCGTCGTCCGTCCTTTCGAAAGCTCCCAGAGCGCTTCCTGAATGACCGCTTCGGTCTCGCTATCCAGCGCCGAAGTCGCCTCGTCGAGAATCAAGATCGGCGGATTTTTCAAAAACATGCGTGCGATGGAAAGCCGCTGCTTCTGTCCGCCGGAGAGCTTCACTCCCCGTTCGCCGATCCGCGTATCCAGCCCTTCGGGCAGGGATAGGATCAGCTCTTCGAGCTGGGCTCTTTTCGCTGCCTCCCGGATTTCTCCGTCGGAAGCCCCCAGCTTGCCGTAGGCGATATTTTCGCGGATGGTGCCGTCGAACAAGAACACTTCTTGCTGGACGATTCCGATATGGGAGCGCAGCGACTCCAGCTTCATCTCGCGGACATCAATGCCGTCAATGGTGATGGCGCCGTCCGTCACTTCGTAAAACCTCGGGAGGAGGCTGCACAAGGTCGTTTTGCCCGCGCCCGAAGGGCCGACGAAAGCGACCGTTTCCCCGGGCCGGATGGACAGGTTCAGTCCGTTCAGCACGTTCTCCTTGTTTTCGTAGCCGAAGCTCACATTCTGATACCGGATATTTCCCGCAAGCCGGTCAACGTCCCGCGCATCCGGAGCATCGGCGACATCGGGTTCAAGTCCCAAGATTTCGAGATATCTTTTGAAACCGGCAATCCCTTTCGGATACATTTCGATCACGGAATTGATCTGATTGATCGGTCCGAGAAATACGTTCGAAAGCATCACGAAGGCAATGAATTCGCCGTAGCTCATTTGTTTCGCCAGCACAAACCATGTTCCGCACAATAGAACGAACAAGGAAATGATTTTCATCAGCAGATAGCTGATAGATGAATTCCAGGCCATAATCCGGTAAGCCAGAAGCTTGCTCCGTCTGAACTGCCCGTTGTTGGAAGCGAACTTGGCGATTTCATAGTTCTCGTTCGTAAAAGCTTGAACGACGCGGATGCCGCTGACATTGTTCTCCACCCGGGCGTTGTAATCCGCAATGGATTCGAACATCTTATCGAAAGCGAGCGACATTTTACGGCTGAAATAAAGCGAAAGCGAGATCATCCCCGGCACGATAATAAAGGTCAACACGGCCAGTTTCCAGTTGATGCCGAGCATAATGCCGAATGCCCCTGCCAGGGTCATCACGGCTATAAACAAATCCTCCGGCCCGTGATGGGCGATCTCCCCGATATCCATGAGATCGTTGGTCATCCTGGAAACGAGATGCCCCGTCTTGTTGTTATCGAAGAAACGGAAAGAAAGTTTCTGCACGTGGTTAAACAGTTTGGTACGCATATCGCTTTCAATATTGATCCCGAGCTTATGCCCCCAATAAGTGACGACGTAATGCAGGGCGGCGCTGATCACATAAATGCCGAGAAGGCCTACGCACCCCCATGCGATCCATTCCCATTTGCCGCTCGGCAGAAGATCGTCGATGACCCGATTGACTGCCAGCGGAAAAGCGAGCTCAAGTACGGCGGCTATGATCGCGCAGCTAAAATCGAGCAGAAACAAGCCTTTGTACGGTTTGTAATAGGCAAAAAAACGGCGGAGCATAAAGCACCTCTCTTTCTGTAAACCTTCCTTGGCGGCAGTAGCCGGCAGGCTCTTCTACTCCGTCTTGGACCGCGCAAGCAGGTACAAGAAATAAGGAGCGCCGATGACCGCGACCACAATTCCGGCAGGCATTTCGGAAGGCTGCAGGACCCAGCGGCCGAGCGTGTCGGCTGCGCATACAAGCAGCGCCCCGGCAAGAGCTGCGGCCGGGAGAAGGACTTTGTGGCCCGGTCCCACCAGTCTGCGGGCCAGATGCGGGGCGATGAGCCCGACGAAGCCGATTCCGCCGCTTACCGCAACGCAGGAGCCCGCGAGACCGACGGCGGAAGCGAGGAGCAGCAACCGCTCCCTCTCCACGGGAGCGCCAAGTCCCAAGGCCAGCTGATCGCCCAGGTTGAGCACATCGAGCACCCGCGCTTTGCAGAATACGTAGATCGACAGGATGACGATCCAGGGAAGGAGCGCGATCACAAACTTCCAGGTCGTCCCCCAAATGCTTCCCGCCATCCACGTGGCCACGAACTGGTATTTCTCCGGAGAGATCCGTAGCGTCAGTACGATGGTCGCGGCGCTGATTCCGGCCGCCACGGCGATACCCGACAACAGGAGCCGGGTTGGAGACAACCCCTCGTTACGTTTGAACGCAAGCGTATAAATCAGCATCGCCGTCGCACCGGCGCCCGCCAGAGCGAGTACGGGAAGCAGGAAGACCGGAGCGGCAGCGGCAGAGGGATAGAAGCAGATAAATAGCAGAACCGCAAGTCCCGCTCCGGCATTGATGCCCAAAATTCCGGGATCGGCCAGCGCATTGCGCGAGATGCCCTGCAAAATGGCTCCGGATATCGCCAGACCCGCCCCCGCAAGCATCGAAAGCACGATGCGGGGCAGCCGGAAATCGAACAGGATCAAGGATTGCTTCCGTGTCCCTTCTCCGATAAGCGTTGTGAAAAGCTCCGTGGGAGAAAGCCGGATAAAGCCGATGTTCATACTGATGACAAACGTAAGGACAAGAAGCAGACCGAAAATAACGAGAATCGCGATATTTCTTCTTTTCCGCTTTTTCTCATGCGCCATAATGGGCGAGTAGTCCAGATTCAGGTTCACGTTACAGCTCCCTCCTTTCTTTGCGCGTCAGGTAGAGGAAGAACGGAACCCCGATTAGTGCGATCAGCGCCCCGATGGGCGTTTCGTAAGGGGGGTGGATCATTCTGGCCGCCAGATCGGACACGACGACCAGCAGGCTGCCGAGCACCGCTGAGCACGGTATGATCCAGCGGTAATCCACGCCGACCAGATAGCGCGTCAAATGCGGAATGATCAGCCCGACGAAGCCCACCGCTCCGACTACGGAGACGGACGCTCCCGCGAGGATGAGAACAACAACCGTGCCGCCCAGTTTAACGAGTCCGGTCCGCTGCCCCAATCCTTTGGCGATTTCGTCCCCCAGGCTGAGCATCGTAATCGAACGGGAAAGCGCGATGGCGCCAAGCAGCGCGGCCAAAAACCACGGCAGCATGACCTTGAGCTGAATCCAGGTGGTTCCGCTTACGCCTCCCGCATACCAGAAAGCAATGTCCTGGCCGATATGAAAATATAAGGCGATTCCTTCGCTCAGCGCGGAAAGAAGAGCGCTCAAAGCCGCTCCCGCGAGAACCAGCCGCAGGGGCGTCAAGCCGCCTTTGGCCATGGAGCCGATCCCGTAGATCAGCACGGCTCCGCCAGCCGCACCGAGAAACGACATGAGAATAAGCTTGGAATAGGCCAAGCCCGGGAAAAAAGCGAAGCAGAGCGCCAGCATAAAGCCCGCTCCCGCGTTCAGGCCGAGAAGACCCGAGTCCGCGAGGGGGTTCCTCGTCATGCCCTGCATGATCGCTCCGGCAACCGCAAAGCTCGCCCCTACCATGGCGCCGCCCAGCACGCGCGGCATCCTCAGATCGGCGATAATCTGATGCTGTGTAGATTCCGGGTTGAAATGAAAGACAGCTTCCCAGACTGTCGAGAATAAAATGTCGGCTGCCCCGAATGAAACCGATACCCCTATTCCCAATACCAGGAGGAGAATCCCCGCTGTGAGAATGAGGGCTGCGGCCAGCGGACGGGTGCGAAGCGGAACGGATGAAGCTGCTTGCGTTTCCCTTGCTGCATTTTGCTGAATCATACCTGCCACCCTGTACGTTAGTATTTGGTGAGACTCTTATCAGTGATATTGATTCTCATTATCACAAGATTCAGTTTAAGCGACATCTTTTTCCTGGGCAATGGACAAAAGCGAGAACTTTTTTGTACAAAAGAGAAAAGATTTGCAGCGCGCGGACCCTGTTATCAAAATCAAAACCGTTAAATGGCCGGACGGTTGTCTCCTTCCAACGAAAATAAGCCGCCCCTCCGGACGGCTTTGACTCAATTGCTTCTATAATATAAACAGATAAATTGTCGGAGGCACATTCGATGCACAGGATTAGCGGCGGCTCAAGACTTTCCGGAAAGGGAAACGATTTTATGCTTCGCCAGGTAAACGCGCAGCAGCGCGATATCCTGTTCGGCGTTAACGAAGCCGATGTGGCCGTCCGGCCGGACCAGATACAGGGCATCTTCCGCGAGTCCGGCTTTCTCCGTCTCCCGGCTCCATGAGAATTCGTGCAGGGGCAGCCCCAGCTCTTCCCCTGCTTCCCGGAGCAGCCGTCCCGCTCTGCCGTACACGTGAAGCTGCCAGTCCATCGATCCCAGCGGAGTGAAGTTCACTTCCGCATAAGGCAGACGGTCCCCTCCCTGCAGCAATCCCGCTTTTCCCGATGCAAGTGCGCTTCCCCGGTACGTGATCCTTATTTGCGAGATCAACCTGTACCATCTTCTGCGTAACGCCGGGCGGCGGAACAAGAACGGGCCCGCATACGGAAAGAGATGCTTTTTGACCAGTCTGCTCACCCTGCCGGTAGAGATCACCGCTTTGAAAACTCTGTCCGTCGTATCCACGAGAAGCTTTGCGAACGGAAGACGTTCCGCCTCGTAGGTATCGAGAACGGACGGGGCAGCCCGGTGCTGAACGACGGCAGCCAGCTTCCAGCCCAAATTTACGGCATCACCGATGCCCGTGTTCATTCCCTGACCGCCCGCGGGGCTGTGAATATGGCCGGCATCCCCGGCAATAAATACATTCCCTTCGCGGAAATGACGGGCAACGCGGTGATGGACATGATACTTGGAGAACCAGTTGACTTCAGCCGTGTTGAGACCGAGATTCCGGCGCAAATAAGGGTACATATCCTCGAAGGACAGCGGCTCCCGCTCCCGGAAAGCCGGGGGCACGACACCGATCAGCCGGTATGTCCCGCTGCTCCGCACGGGAAATACGAGGGCGAATTCTTCGTCCGCGAAGTGGATGCCCATGCTGCGCCCCGAAAACATTCCGCCCTCTCCGTGTAGGTCCGCCACATAAAAATCCTGTTCGTACTTCTCGCCTTCGAACGGGTTATCCATGCTTTTGCGCACCCGACTGTGGGCGCCGTCACAACCGCACAAATAACGGAACGTGCGGCTCTCTTCACCCTCCGGCCGTTTTAAGACGGCCTCGACTTCTCCGTCCCTTTGCGCGAAGGAGACCAATTCCGTGTTCCACTCCACTTCGGCGGACCGGTCTTTTAAAGCCTCGATAAGCAGACGCTCGTGGTCGTCCTGGGGAAACGTGAAGACGAACGGAAACGGACTCAGCCCCTCTCCCATTTTTTCGAATGGCAGGGTCCCTTTCTTTTGGTTTCCCGTCCAGATGTCCCCCCGGTCGACCCTGATGCCCCGGCTTACGACTTCCTCCGCCAGCCCCATCTGCTGGTAATACTCCAGCGTCCGCGAAGTAACCGCCATCGCCCTTGATGCCTCGCCGGGACCCGCATTTTTATCGATGATCCGAAACGGCACCCCGTAACGAGCCAGCTGAAGGGCAAGCACCAGACCAGTAGGACCGGCTCCCACAATCAGAACTTGTTCCATTGTTCATCTACTCCCGTCCGAACAAAATGTTCCGAGTTAGTGACGATCATCGTTGTAAACGTTACCATATAATACTTTAAACAATTGCTCGGTCAGCTTCCTCCTTTCTAATTGACTCCGGAAGAATGCCTTTTCCATATTTTCTGGTATCCTTTTGGTTACTATATTAGCTACGCAGGAAGAATATTTCAATGGGATCTGGATATGTTTCTGAATTTGATGATCACATGGTAACCTGTAAATGAATTTATCAGCATATCTTCCTCTACATGTGGTTGATCCCGTTATGCGACGCCCCAACGAACGCCGGAAGCTGCACACAGTCTGCAAAAAAAAGCGTATCCCGTCCGGGATACGCTTCATGTTTCCGTTTGATTTTATGTCCGGCTTCTTCTTAACCGGTCGCTTTGATTTGCTTGCTTCTTAACTGCCCGCAGGCGGCGTCAATATCCGCTCCATGCTCCAGCCGCACGCTGCAGCTTACATTCTGCTTCTTCAGAATATCGTAAAAAGCGCGGACGGATTCCTTCTCGCTCCGCTGATACTGGCTGTGCTCATCGACCGGGTTGTACGGGATGAGATTGACGTTGACCAGCGGACGACGGTCTCCGATCAATTCGGCCAGCTCCTCTGCATGCTCCCGGGCGTCGTTCACGTCTTTAAGCAGAATATATTCCAGGGTGAGTCTGCGGTTGGTTTTGCCCAAATAATAATCGATCGCATCCATCAATTTCTCAATGGGAATCGCTTTGTTGATTTTCATGATTCGCGTACGCAGCTCGTTGTTCGGCGCATGCAGCGAAACCGCCAGGTTCACATGGAGATCCGAATCGGCAAACTCGACGATTTTGTCGGCAAGTCCGCTTGTAGAGACCGTGATGTGTCTCGCGCCGATCGCCAGTCCTTTGTGGTCTTTGATGACGCGCAGGAAATCGGACAGATTCTCGAAATTGTCAAACGGCTCCCCGATCCCCATCACGACGATATGACTTACGCGCTCTTCCTTGCCCGCCTTGTCCAGATAGAACTGGACTTTCATGATTTGTTCCACGATTTCGCCGCCGGACAAGTCCCGGCTCTTCTTGAGAAGGCCGCTCGCGCAGAAGCTGCACCCGATATTGCAGCCGACCTGGGTCGTGACGCAGACGGATAATCCGAACTTGTGCCTCATCAGCACCGTTTCGATAAGGTTTCCGTCGGAAAGCCGGAACAGGAACTTGACGGTCCCATCGGAAGATTCCTGCTTCACGTGTTCCTCCAGCGTCTGGAGGACAAAGTGCTCTTCCAGCAGCCCCAGGCAATCTTTATTCACGTCCGTCATATCGGCAAAACTCGCCACGCGCTTCCGGTACAGCCAGTCCCAAATCTGGGAGGCCCGGAATTTCTTATGCCCGTAGGGCTGCAGCCAGGCGGTCAACTGATCAAATGTTAATCCATAGATGGATGGTTTGTTCATTCGTACTCCTCTTTTCAGCAAAACATATCAGCCGGTCGCACCCTGCCAAAGGGCGGAACACAGCTTTACATTCTATCATTGTGCCAAAATTCCAAACGTAACACAAGGGCTTAAGAACAGCTGCCAATTTATAGGCTCCTGCTTCCGCTCCGTCCGCCTCATTCTATTCACCGAACAATTCCCGCAGCATATTCTCTTTATTGTTGAGAAATTGCTTCATGATCACATAATGCTCCGTCTCCTCGAGCGTTGTTTCTTCGATCCCCTTCGCAGACAGGTGGTACATAGCAGCTTCGGGATATGCCATCAGGATGGGAGAATGGGTTGAAACGATAAACTGGGAGTTCCGGCCCACCAGCTCATGCATGCGCGCAAGCATGGCCATCTGTCTCAGCGGAGACAGCGCCGCTTCAGGTTCATCCAGAATGTAAAGGCCTTGGCCGCCGAAACGGTGAACAAAAGCGGCAAAAAACGATTCCCCGTGCGACTGTTCATGAAGTGAAACGCCCCCGTACGAGTCTTTGATGAGAGGCTGGGAGCACGGAGCCGCGTCAAGCTCGTCGATATTCGTAGCCAGGTTATAATAACTCTCCGCCCGGAAAAAGAAGCCGTCGCGCGCTTTCCTTACGCCCTTGGAGAGCCGGATGTACTCGTGGAGCTCCGAATGCGTGGGGTTTGTGGCAAAAGAAAAATTCAGCGTCCCACCTTCGGGATTGAACCCCCATGCCGTGGCTATCGCTTCCATAAGCGTGGACTTGCCCGTGCCGTTCTCGCCGACGATATACGTTACCTTCGGGTGAAAAACAAGTCGGTCCAAGCTCCGGACCGCATCAAGATCGAAGGGATATCGCTTCCAGGAGGGAACACTCTCCCTTTTCAGCTCGATGTGACGGAGAAACCGGTCATCGCTCCCGACATGCATGGGGCATCCTCCTCGCCTGCGCTGTCCGCTTTTCTACGGATTCACAGTTGGATTGATCGGAATTTCGGCAGGTTAGCCGCCTTTTTCATTAAAAAAAGGACGCGTCAGACGCATCCTCATTCCGTACTATTCAGTATACCAGTATAACGCATATTCGGTCATAACGGAAGACTGGCCGATTTGGCGCAGCATAGCCGAAAGATTCCCCCTGTGGTAAGTTCCGTGATTGGCCACCTGAAAAAGAACTTCGGCATAGCTCGTATCCCGCTTGCGCGTATACGGGTTGTCGAGAATAAACCGCTGATCGAGATCCTGTCCCTGAGCGATCCAGTCCTCATAGCACCTTCGTGATTGTGATCGTTAACATATTACTCCAACTTCACAGTGTGTTATCGTCCTTTAGGCGCTGAAAGCTTGGTCCAGCATGATAGATACAAGTGAATAGACTGGGCGCGATTCAAGTGGTACGCAATGATTTCTCCTTTATACCGAAAAAATGCACCTCCAATTGTTAGATGGTGTCTAACAATTGGAGGTGCACATCGGGAGCGGTTATCCTTTTACGGTCGTCTCGCCCATACCGGAGGAATGCCGGACGGACTTTTTCCCGTATGTCCCGAGCCGCCACACGTACTCCGCGGGTCCCATCCGGAAATAGCGGAACCACCATGTGCTTGCGGCCATCTGTATCAGGAGAATACCCGCCGCCGTCAAAGCCAGTTGACTGGAATGTATTCGCTGCGGCCAGTTAAAGAGCGCGCTCAGCGACAAGATCATCACGGTCTGCATGAGATAGTTGGTCAGCGCCATTCTCCCCAGATAGTTAAGGGGCGCCAGCAATCGCTGAGCCAGACGGCTCCGAAGTATTAGTGTCAGAGCCGTGACATAAAACACGCTGAACGAAAGACCGCCTGCCGCAAGAGCCACATCGACCATCCCCGTCCGCTCGAAAATTTCTTCCTGTACATAGTAAGACGGGACAAGAAACAGAAAGGAAACGGTCATTGTAATGAGAAGACCGCGCCGGTAGCGGTCCGTTTGTCGGAAAAGTCCGATCTGCCCCGCCCATAATCCAAGCAGAAACAGTCCCCAAATCTCCAAAAGAAATACCGTAAAACAACCGGCGATCGTCAGGATAAAACCCGTCAAAAACACGACGGCCGGTTTTAGCTTAAAGAAAGGCATCAGCAGAAACCCGAGGATCGAATAGATCAAAAGTGCTTCTCCAGGCTGGAAGAAGTGATGCACCAGACCAATCGCCAGCAGCAGCAGCCTCCGCGTAAACAAGAGCATGGCGCGATCTCCCCGTTCTTTCGCCCGGGATACGAAAAGGTAGAAACCGACTCCGAAAAGAAAGGAAAAGATAACAAAAAAACGGTGACTGACAGCTATGTCCAAAAACGTATTGACAGCAGTATCCGCGGCATTTCTGTCCGTTGTCGCGAAAACCATCTGGCCGATATTAATGAAAATGATCCCGAGCAGCGCAAACCCTCTTAAATAATCCAGCGTTTCAATTCGGTTGTTGTTCTTCACGCTTGCCTCTGTTTTCATAAATCTAAACCATCCATTTGTTCAAGGTGCGCACGTAGCGCGAACGCACGATGACGAAGTAAACCGCCTGCGCGGCGAGAAAACCGGCCGATGCGATTAGGGCTGGGCCAAGCGAATTGGCAACCCCAAAACGGTTCATGACGGGGCCCAGAACGACGACGGTCTGAACGGTAGAGACGACGATCGGCGTAAAAAACAGCAGCGCGATCTGAACCGTCGCCGATTTTCTCATTTCGCCGGCGCTTAAACCGATCTTGGAAAGCGCGCGGTACATTTGGCTGTCCGCAGCCAGCTCCGTATGAAGCTTGAAATAGAGAAAGCTTGCGGTCGATATCGAGAAAATAAGCGCGATAAACACCCCGATAAACCGGAACAGCGATGTAGCCTGCTGCAGCTGCAAGAAGCTGTGGGCCCGGGTTGAAATGAAGCTGTCCGTTTGGCGCTTATTTTGAAGCTCGTCGTGCCATTCCAGCAATTTTTTGCCGGCAATCGATTCCGGGCTGTCGAATTCGGGCAGCTTGCCCGTGTTCCACTCGGGAACCACAAAGGCGAATCGCCGCGAGCTAATTCGGTTCTCTTTCTCGGACTCGGCTTTTAACCGTTTAAACTCGTTATCTTCCAAGACAAGCAGCGTTCCGGAGCTGAACATGGAACCGAGTGATTCCGCGGTCCGTGTCTCGGTGACTTTCAAAGCCCCCGGCAGATTTTCCAGTTCGATCGTGCCCGCCGGAATCTTCTTTCCCCCCGGATCTTTCGTATAAAATACCGCGGCTTCGCCTGATTGAAGAGCTTCCATTCTAGTCAGCTCGCGATTGTAGGTATCCGCGATCATATTAAACTGGCTGACCGAGATCGGTTCGACATAATAGCGTGGCATTCCTTTAAGAGAAGCATAGAAAGTCTCCGTCTCCAACTGCTTATAAGAGACACCGGCCGCCTTAAGTATGCCGTCTATGACTTTCACTTCTTTGTCTGTGTTCTCCAAGGCGTAGGAAGTGAACCGAAACGCCGATGGATCGTTTAAATAATACGCCCGGCTCTCCTGCTCGTAGGACAAGACGAAGCCCGCACTCATACAGGAAACGGACGTCACGACCGTCACAAGAAATAACATCCTGGCGTTGTCTTTGAGCTTGTAGCTGAACTCAGACACCCACAACAGCCGCGTGCCCCGCCACACTCTCTTCCGGCTGCGCTTCACGATACGGATGACCAATACGGTAAGCTGTGAATAAAACAGGTACGTACCCGCAATCCCCGTTACTGCCGCTATAAAGATATTGCCGGGTTCCAGTTCCCCGATCTGCAGCGCCATAAGGCCTGCTGTGAGCAGAACAATACCGAGCAGACAGAGCCAGATCGACAGCTTCGGCTCTTTTTTCGGCTTTTTGCTGCCGTTCAGAAGCTCCAGAACGTTATTTTTACGGATAAAAAGCAGGGTCAGCAGGGAAATAACGAGAAACAGAAGCGCGAAGGAACCCGCGGTCAGAAGAATAGCCCGGACCGGCCAGTAAAACGGCAAATCTTCCATTCCCGTCATTTTCATACTGATGAGCAAGAACAGCTTGGACAGAAAAATCCCGCTGAAAATGCCCGTAACGATGGAGGCGGCTCCGACCAGCATGTTTTCCAGGAAAATCAACCGGTTGATCTGGCTCGAATCCGCGCCGAGAATCGTTAAAATGCCGAATTCCTTGTTTCTCGATTTGAGAAACATGCTGATGGAATACAGAACGAAGAAAAATGAAAAAACGAACACGACATAAGCGGCGGCCTGCATCCCGGCTCGGGTCATCGGTCCCATCAAGGAACGGTCGAGCTGAGGATGATAAATGAATACGGCATACGTGAAAAAAATCATCACCGTAAACGCGCTGCTCAAAAAATAGGCAAAGTAAGCCCGGCCGTTGCGCTTGACGTTGTTAAACGCGAATTGAGGAAAGTTCATTCGTATTCCCTCCCCAGAAAGACAGTGTGTCGATGATGTTCTGGAAAAACGTCTGCCTGCTGTCGCCGCGGTGAATTTCGGCGGCCAGCTTCCCGTCCTTGATAAAAACTATGCGGTGACAGTAGCTTGCCGCGAGAGGATCGTGCGTCACGAGCATAAGCGTCGTACCTTCGCGCTCGTTGATTTCCGTGAGAGACTCCATCACGACGCGGGATGCGTTGGAGTCCAGCGAGCCTGTCGGTTCGTCCGCAAGAAGCAGGACCGGCGAGGTGATGACAGCCCTCGCGATGGCCGTCCGCTGACGCTGTCCGCCGGATATCTCGTACACGCGTTTGCCGAGAATATCCGTAATGCCAAGGCGCTCGGCAACTTCCTGCAGCTTGCGCTCCATTTCGCCGAGCTTGCGGTTGTCCAGCGTCAGCGGCAGCACGATGTTTTCCGCAACCGTCAATGTGTCCAGCAGGTTGAAATCCTGAAAGACGAAGCCGAGCTGCCTGCGGCGGAACACGGCGAGGTCTTTTTTCTTCATCCGGTACGGATTTTCCCCGTTGATGTTTACTTCCCCCGAGCTCGGCCGGTCAATGGTCGACACCATGTTCAGCAGCGTCGTTTTCCCGCTTCCCGAAGGGCCCATGACTCCGACAAACTCGCCTTTCCCGATCGTTAAATGAATATCCGTCAGAGCGTGGGTCACGACTTTGCCCGGATACGTTTTATGAAGGGCTTTGACTTGCAAAATATCCATGTTTCTCACTCCTGTCCCGGAATACTCTGTCCGGTTTCTGTTCGTGAATCAGCTAGCTTACTCCTACTGTACAAAATTCCGGGCTGACCGGCTATGGATTTACCTTAACGTATCCTTACAATCGCTGTAAGACTATGTTCGCCTTTCCGTTCGGAAGTATTCGCAGGCCGCGCCCCCACGGGCAGAAAAAAGAGCGCTGCAGCTTGCAGCGCCCTGCTTGTACGGGTTGCCTCCGGTCAGATTCGTTGTCCCGGCCGGAAAAGGATCCGCACGGTCGTGCCGGCACCCGCCTCCGATTCCAGCTCGACAGCGTGTCCGAGTTTCCCGGCGATCTCTTTGACCAGGTACAGGCCCATTCCCGTCGACTCGTGGTACTGCCTGCCCCTCTGGCCCGTGTAATACGGGTTGAACACCCGTTTCAAGTCTTCGCAGGCTATCCCGATTCCCTGATCCGTAATTTCCAGCACGGTGGCGTTTCCCTGTGTGAAAGCGGCAATCGAGACGCTGTCCCCTTTTCCGGCGGAATAGTTAACGGCATTGGTCAAAATCTGACCGAGCATAAAACGCAGCCATTTCCGGTCGGTGTACACTTCCAGACTCTCGCCGATATGAAGCTTCGGGGCAATCCCTTTGCGGATGAAAAGCCGCCGGTTTTCCGCCACCGACTCGCCGACCACCCGCAGAAGGTTCGTCGTTTCCACGCGAAAATCTTCGCTGAACCGGTCCAGCCGCGAGGTGTAGAGCACCATCTCCAGCCCTTTCCGGATGCGGTCGAGTTCCTCCTGAAGGCTCTGCATATGCTCGTCTTCCAGCTCCCGGAGCGTAAGCTGCATGACCGACAGCGGGGTTTTCATCTGATGGACCCAGCGGTTCATAAACTCGATATGCCGGTCCATCTTGCTCTGATACGCATGAAGCTGCTGCTCGTACGTCCGCTCCTTCGCGCGAAGCACTTCCCGGAACGCCTCCGCGAGCGCCGAGTCCCCCGGCATCTCAAAGCTGCCGTCCGCGGCGGACGAAGGATGGTCCAGGCTGTTGTAAAGCGCACTTTGCTGCCAGTACCGGAAAAGGAGATACAGCAGAAGCACGGCGAAGCTGATCGCCATCCCGTAAAGCACGATCCCGGGCGGGCGGCCTTCCCCGCTCAGCCAATAGAGGGCGGGCACCAGCAGCATCTGGGCCAGATAAAACAGCAGCAGCGGCCTGTGGTCTTTCCAGAACAGGCTCATACGGGTCCGGGAGGCGCTGCGCCGAAGCGGTAACCGGCCCCTCTTACGGTTTCCACGGCCTGCGGGCAGCCCAGTTCCTTGAGCTTTTTGCGGACCCGTGTGATATATACGTTCAGCGTGTTGTCGTCTATAAAATGCTGGTCTTCCCACATCAGGTCCAGCAGCCGTTCCCGGCCGACGACGCGTCCCTGCTTCTCCATCAGCGCCTCCAGCAGCACCGATTCCTTCTGCGTCAGTTCGGCGGACCGGCCGTCCACGCTGACGACATACCGCTCGGGATACAGCACGAGTGAACCGCACTGCACGGTTCTTTCCTCCTGCGTCTGAGCGTACGAGCCGTAAGCTCTCCGCAGATGACTGCGGATTTTGGCCAGAACGATCTCCATATCGTAAGGTTTCGTTATATAATCATCCGCCCCGTTCTCCAGCGCCATCACCTGGTCCATCTGGCTGTCCCGGGCGGAAATAAACAGAATCGGACAGACGGAATGGGCGCGGATCTGGCGGCACCAGTAAAATCCGTCATAGCTCGGCAGATTGACGTCCAACAGGATCAGATGAGCCCCGGACGCCAGAAACGCGTCCAGAACGCGGCCGAAATCTTCCGCTTCGTCCACCTCGTATCCGTACTTGACGAGATACGAACGCAGAAGGCCGGCGATTTTCGGGTCATCTTCCACGATGAAAATTTTATACATGACAGCCTCACAACCTCTTCAGCAGTTAAATAGTGGAACAGATTTACCTTACCATGCCGCTAAAAGAGGTGCAAAGTGAGGAGACATCAATCGTGAATTATCCTGAGTCTCTTGGCCACTGCGCTCTTGTTAAAGTTGATAGCTTGTCTATGATATTCTTCGGATGTCTGATCCTTTGCGGATCAATATCAGGTCCTCTGACTGGAACGAAAAACTGCCGATCCATGATGGTACCAGCAGCTGAATATTGAGTATTCCGCTGAGTTTTAATGCAAAAAAAGCCGCCGGTTTCCCGGCGGCCTTCGCGTATCTACAGCCTCTAGCTTCGTCAGAACGGCTTCATTCCCAGCGTATCCAGCTTCTCCCCGGAGATATCGACGCCCATCCGGCTCGTAATATCCCGGTAATGGGCCGCACGGCGGGTTTCAGGCTGATTTGCTTCCAGCCCGTTAAGCACCATCGTCGTAATGCCGAAACCGGCGGGCTTCAGCCCTTTCTCGGCCAGCTCTTTCGACGGTTTCCACTTGCCGATCATGACATCGTGCGCGGACGGCTTCGGCGCCTGAGGCGTCATCCAGAACAGAATCGCCGTCATGAACCCGATTTTGCCTTCGGCCGCCACGATCTCCGGATTTTTAAGCAGAATGTTCTTGTCTCCGTAAATGATCGAGCTGAACAGGCCGTAGTTGAAGTTCCAGCTGAGCATGATCGGCCCGCGCCCGTAATAACGCTTATCCCCGAAGCCCGGGTACAGCTTGGAACTGTCGGGATCGACGAAATTGGACATATTCTGCCCCGTTCGGCCGGCGATATTTTCATTCCAGAACAACCCCCAGCGCAGCGGTCCGCCCGGAGCGGCATCCCATCCGCCGCCCGTCTCGTGGGAGAGATGGGCCAGCAGAGCGGCAAGCTCCCGCTTGCGGTTTTTCTTCGTGCCTTCTTTCAGGAAGGTGCCGTAATCCACGATCTCGGTTTCGATGATTTTGCCCCGGTTGGCTTCCGAATTGAAATCGGCCGAACGGGAGACTAACGTTTCCGTCTTCCCTTCTTTGTCCAGCCGGAAAACCTCCTGCGAATTTTTGGACCCCTTCCGCGTCCCGACCTTGTACTTGATGTTTGCCGCCTCGGTTACGGCCTGAATGAGGTTCTCGTAAGAGAAATAATCGGTCTGGCTTTCCTTGTCGTACTCCTTCCCTTTGGCGGCTTCATGCCACTGCGCCGATCCGAGCCGGTACGAGAACAGCTCCTCGTAATCCTTTTGCGGCAGTGCCGCTTTGACGGCCTCTACGGCCTTATCCGGGCTGTATTCGGGCTCGATGCCGTCCCATTCTTTGCGGATTTCCTTGGAGCTGAGCACACGGCTTTCGCCGACCTCCAGCTGGCTTCCCTGAGTCAGACGCTTATGCTTGCCGCCTTTTCTGTAAGCGTTATCATTTTCGCTTTTATGAGAAGAAAAAGAATTTCCCGCCTCAACGGCATGCGACGTTTCAGATGCTGCAAGCGCTTGCAAAGGTGACAAAAGAATGGCGCTCCCCAAAGCAAAACAGAGGGCACGATACATAAACCGGGTAGAAAGCGGATATTTCCAATGAGACATAATCATTCTCCTTTAACTATAAATATTTGTTTGCATTACTAATCTATAGGAAAATGGATATTTATGTATATAGTCTTATAATCCTATCGAAATCGGGACCTTTTAACTAAGTAACGCGTTGCACATGCAGTTGTTTACCTAATTAAAGGAGCGGGATTAGTCGAAAAAAGGCGGTTCTCTTCTAAAAGCAGACAGCAGCCGTTGACGGACGCAAAAAAACGGCAGCGGGTGCGGCCGTTTTTCATGTCGGTCTACAGTTAAATGCGGCTGTCTCGGCGGTACTGTTCGGGCGTTTTGCCCTCGTTCTTCAAAAACGACCGATAAAACTGGCTTGCGCTTGAGAAGCCCAGTCCCGCACTGATCGCGGTGATCGTTTCGGATGTGCGGATCAAAAGCCGCCGGGCTTCCTGCATTCTCAGCTTCAGAATGGTCTGGTGGGGAGTCAATCCCGTCGCCGCTTTAAAGGACCGGATAAAATGATACCGGCTTTGCAGGGCAATGGCCGACAGAGTCTCCACGGGGATCGCGGATTTGTAATGTGCCCGCATGTAGTCCCAGGCCTCTCGCAAATGGGGGTCCGCTATGGATCGGATGAGCTCCGTGTCCGCGGCATGTCCGGTCGCCGGAGGCATCCCCGCTTCGAGCATCCGGCTTACATCGTGAACAACACGGTTTTCGACGGCCCGGAGGCTCTCGTCGTTACGGGAATTGATCATCCCCGACGTCCAGACTCCGAACCTTTCGACCGCTTCGGCCGGATTTACGTCGAACCGGTTCCCGCGGCCTTCCGGTACCGGTAAGAGACTCCCGTGCAGCTTGACAATCAGCACGCTCTCCCCCGGCCCCGTCCTGAAATGGTGCTCCTCCGCGGGACGCTGGAGCAGCGCTTCTCCTTCCGCCAGGCGATACGTCATGCCGGACTGCGTAAACTCGCAGGCTCCGCGGACAGGGATCGTCATCTGGAACCAGTCGGGATGGCGGTGCGGTTCGTTCACGTACGTTTCCTCGTATTTGTACAATTCAAGACGGCCGGTGGTCATTTCCAGCTTCATGGGCCTGCACCTCCTCCGCAATAGCGAAAATTGCTTTTTTAGGACACGGATCCAGCACAATTGGTATCGACAGCGCCCGCATCTCTCTTTATGATAAATAAAAAGCTTACGGGGCATCCCCGCAATTTTACGAAAATGGAGACGGATAACCATGGATACTGCAATCATCGAGCTTAAAGACGTTACCTGGAAAACAGGCAACAAGGAACTGCTGAAGAGGGTCAGCTGGACGGTTCGGCCCCAAGAACACTGGGCGCTTCTCGGGCTGAACGGGTCCGGCAAAACGACGCTGCTCAATCTCATTAACGGCTATATCTGGCCGACCCGCGGCAGCGTTGCCGTGCTCGGGCACCGGTTCGGTGAAATCGATCTGCGGGAGCTGCGGCAGTCGATCGGCTGGGTAAGCTCTTCCCTGCAGGACAAGCTGTACGGCACGGATCAAGCCCAAAACGTCGTCATCAGCGGCAAGTACGCCACAATCGGCTTGTACGAACGTCTTACGGACGAGGATTTAACCAGAGCCGAAGCCCTTATGCGCACGATGGGCTGCCTGCATCTGTGGGACCGCGAGTTCAGGACCTGCTCTCAGGGAGAGAAGCAGAAAGTTCTCATCGCCAGAGCGTTGATGGCCGATCCGAAGCTGCTGATTCTGGATGAGCCGTGCAACGGGCTCGATCTGTTTTCGCGTGAAAAGCTGCTGGAGAGCATCCGCGAACTGACGCGGCAGGAAGAGACGCCGACCCTGATCTACGTGACCCACCACACCGAAGAAATTCTTCCGGTGTTCGGACACACGCTGCTGCTCAGGAAAGGCGAAGTCGTGCGCCAGGGCGCGACCGGCGAACTGATGAACACGGCGACGCTGAGCGAGTTTTTCGAAGCGCCTGTCCGGGTGGACAATCACGACGAGCGTTTTTACGTACGCGTGCCGTGAACGGGTTCGCCGGACCTGTAAAAGCAACCGGGCGCCGCTAGAGGCTTCTCACTCTCGTTGACAAACCGTCATGCGACAGCTTGCGTTCGTCTCAAAGAGAGGCAGCCCCGCACGCATGCGGGTGAACAGAACCGGATGCCGGTGAGCATCCGCCATAGTGCGGTGAAGGACGCGGGCTAACCGCGTCCTTCGTCCGTTCCGCGCCAGTACTGGCGTGTTCCCTCGTCCCGGACAACGACGCCGAGCTTGGCGATTTCGCGCCGCAGATCCGCCGCTTCTTCCTTCTCCTTCTTTTGCAGCGCCCGTTCGCGCGCTTTCAGGAGCGCATTGACGGGCAGGCTGACGCCAGGCATATCGGGCACCCACCTCGCGTACCGTTCTTTGTACGGGTCCCCCTCTCCCGACCAGTCGTAGCCGAAAGGCCGCAAAGCGGCGGGCAGGCTCTCCGCGGGAGCTTCGTACGTTTCCCGGGCCAATTCCCGGCCGCCGGCTCCCAGAATGACCATTTGTTTGCCGTCCATAAATACGATCCGGACCGCCTCTTTGGGAATCGTCTGCACCCGGCCGTCCTTCTTCAGCTGAATTTCTTGCTCCGAGAGGGTAACGAACACGATTTCCTTAAACGCCTGCCCCGTAAACCACAAGCCCGCAGCCGCACCCAGCAAAGCTGTAACAAGACTGACCCAGGGCCCGTGAAAAGAAGTAAGAGTTTCAATGGGACCCTGATACGGGATCCAGGGTAATTTAAGCGCCAGTCTGGCAAGGCTGGGGATAAAGTAGCCCAGAACACCTCCCAGAAGGGCCGGACCTGCAAGCAGAATAATCCGCGACGCGCTGTCGAGACCGACCGTTACCTGCTCCGGTTGTGTAGAGAAGCTTGTCATAAGACATCACCTGCTTTGCTTAAAATAAACACAAGCGGCGCAACTGTTCATACAGCCGCGAGTTTTCAGGCACGGATCATAACGCCAGTGACAGCTTCCGCCCAGACTTCTCTCACATCCGGCTTAAAGCCCATCAGCATGAAGTTGCTTAAATTGTCGATGACGAGCGCAAGCACGTAAGCCTTCGCCGAAATTTTGTCCGGAGCGACGACGCCGAGCTCCACGCCTTTTTCCATTAAAGCCGTGAAGCCCAGCAGAAAGTCTTCCTCGATGTCATACAGCCGCTGCCGATAGACGTCTTGACGGCTTACAGCCAGCAGGAATTCGTTCAAAACTCGCAGGACGCTGTATTCTTCTTCTTCCTGCGGAAGCATTTTCAACCCGTTCTCGATAAGCAGCGTCTGAAAATTTTCCTTTGTAAATTCGTCGAGCTTGAAGTAATGGGAAAATGTATAGTCCCGGAATGTTTCCTCGAAAATAAACGCAATCAACGCCTCTTTCGAAGAAAAATGATAATAGATGGCGGGCTTGGTAATCCCGACTTCGGCCGCAATCATGGCGAGACTTGTTTTATCAATGCCGTGTTCCGCAAACAGTTTGAAGGCGGCTTCGAGAATCTGCTGGTGGGTCTGATTGTTGGACATGGATTTTTCTCCCTCATAGCTAGCCTGTTCGTTTTATTTTTACTTACCGATAGGTAAAATTATAACACAACACTTTCCTCACTTAAACCCTCTTTTTGTTATGCGGCATCCTAAACAAAAAACCGCCGGATGTCCGGCGGCCTTTCCTGTTCTAATCAAGGGAGCTTTCCATTAACGCAGCAGATCCGAAAGCTCGCGGAGATAACCAACTGCTGTCTGTTCGCGTTCTTTAATGAGTTCCAACAGTGAAACCGCTTTGGCGGAAGCATCCGATTCGTTAGGATCGCCGCCCTGCGGAAACGGGAACAGCTCTCTCAGAACGGAGAAATGCTCCACCGCTTCCTTGTATTCCCGAGCCGCTTTTTGCGCGAGGACAGGAACATCCGCAGAACCCCCCGCAGTTTCTCCGGCTAGAGGCCACTGCTCCGCCGCTTCGTTCAGAAACCGGACGGCATGAATCCGCGCGTCTCTTACGACCGCAATGTTGTAGGCATTCCCATTGGGTTCGATTTCTCCTCCCCGGAAAGCTCCGATCCAGGCATCGTACGCCGCCAGCCCTTTTACCGAGCCGGTACCATCATCCCGTTCTCTACCGTCGTAATGGTCTACGATCATATTCATCGCCCGGCCGAGCCGCTGCTTGAAGGTCGCCCCGGTGGAATCGGCGAGTGCCAGCACGAAAATCTCCTCTTTCACGCTGCGCCCCAAATTTTCGTATTCCAGCGTATCTTTCTTTCCGCATTCATACGCATGAAGCAAATGCCGCTCGTCATCGTATCCGTAGATAAGCCCGAATTCGGGCAGGAACAAGTCCCAGGCCAGCACGGGTATGCCCCTGTCGAGGGAACGGTGGATCAAGTCGAGAGCTTCGGGCAGCGCCTGGTTGATGCCGCGTTTGCTCATCGCTTCTTTGCCCAGAAGTGCCGGGTCAAGAAGATTCGCATTCGTTCCGAGCGTTCCGCTCATCCCGTCCACATAAGACGATCGATAGCCGATGGTCTCCAATCCCCTGGAAAGGACATCCCCAAAGCTGTAGGCGGTCGGGCCCGCAATATGAACGCTGGACGGCACGATGTTGAGCCGGAACGCATGCCCGGTAAGCCCCATAACCATCGAATGGGACAGCGTCTCGCCCGCGGCTTTCAGCATCGCATACAGGGCATCCGCCGCCGTGGTCCAGCTCTGAGCCTCCGTGAAACTTTCATGATCCGGTACCATAACCGTTTTCATATCTCCCATATCCTTTCTCGTTCTCATATAGGAGCCAACCGTTATGCGGATTCTTTCCTGCATCACTTTTTTCCGGGAACGGCTGATAATCTGGTACACATTCTCGGAGGAGAGCTCGAACAGCCCGGCGATTTCCTGCGGAGAGAGCTGGTCAAAGAAATGCGACTCGAAAATACGCCGTTCCCGCGGCTTTAAACAGCCGATGATCCCGGTCAGTATTTCCAGCGTTTCCTTCTGCATATACGCCTCTTCCGGGGTGAGCTGCGCATCCGCTTTAACGGCGGCCGTACGGCCGAGCCGGTCCAGAATGCGATCCAGGTCGCCCCACTCCCGCGATTCTTCGCCCGGACTCTTCAACGTCGGAGCAAGCTGCGAGAAAGCGCGTTCGCGGGCGGATGTGTTTTTCAGCCGGGTGAACGCCTGATTGCGCACAATCCGGTGTACCCAGGGCAAGAATTTGTCGGCCTCGACCAGTTTGCCCAGATGCAGAAAAGCTTTCACCAGCGCATCCTGGACAATGTCCTCCGCCAGAAAAGATTCACGGGTAATCGCCCGCGCATACCCGTACATGCGGGACCGGTGCCGCCGGACCAGTTCTCCGAACGCCTCCCGCTCCCCTTCCTGTGCCCGCTGCACCAGATTGTTGTCATCCATCTGTTCCCAGTTTTTTAAATCCGTTGTGGAGTGATTCAAGATAAGCACCTCGCAAAAAAGTTGACCTGTCATACAGACTCGGGAAAGGCGCTTTTTCTGACAAAAATGACGGAAGACCGGATTTTTTTATTCGGTCTGAGCCCCGAACCTGAGTTCCCGGCTGCTTATCCGATCAGCACAGCTTAAAACTTCCGGTTCGTCAGACGGATAACCTCGGCAAGATCCGCGGGCTGCCCCGTCTGTTCCTGATAAAAACCGTTCCGGACAATGCGGTCCACGAAAAGAATGCCGTTCAAATGGTCCATCTCGTGCTGAATACAGCGCGCCAGGTAGCCTTCCCCTTCCAGCTCACTCGTGTTCCCGCTCCGGTCGAGCGTCGTAATCTTCACATATTCCGCTCTCTTCACGATTCCCGCGTAGCCCGGATAAGACAAACACGCCTCAGGGCCGGTCTGTTCTCCGCGCATATCCACGATCTCGGGGTTAATCAGCTCGATAAGGCCCTCCCCGCAGTCCATGACAATGACACGGCGCAGAATGCCCACCTGAGGAGCGGCCAATCCCGCCCTTCCTTCCTCCGCGTACAGCGTATCCGTCATATCATCCAGCAATTTGATCACTCTCGCGTTAACTTCCGAAACGGGCTTCGCTTCTTTCCTTAGCATGGGATCTCCGAAAGGAAGGATCGTTTTCACGGCCATGGGCTTCATCTCCTTCTGAATACTGCCTGTTTATGCGCCTTTTCTGCCGGACGGCTTGTGGACCCACAAATCTCCCGGCGTACAATCGAGCGCGGTACACAAGGCGTCAAGCGTGTCCGCTTTCATCTGCCTGGGCGATTCATTCAGAAGGGCAGAAATTGAAGGAGCCGACAAGTCGTAACCGGCCTTTTCTTTCAGAAGGCGCGCAAGCGCCGCACCGGTCCACAGCCCTCTTTCCGCCATGATTTTCCGTAACATCCAGATCAGCAGAACACTCACCCCCAGCATGTATTAGGCAACGCCTTAATTATTTAGGTATTACCTAATATATCATATGCAGGTTTCCCTGAGAAGACGACGTTTTCCGTCTTTCAAGCTTTTAACTTCTACCGGTCCAAAATTCGGCTTCCGTACCAACCGGGCTGCGGAATCCTCATGGCTTTCTTCTCTCTCGACTGTGTGTATAATGAAGTGCAAAAGGAGAAAAAACGGGATGTGGATCTATGACGTTTTTCATCTTTGTATAAAAGGAGTCCGACATGAACATAACCGAGCATTTTCTGCGCTTCTATCCGCTGCAGGCCGGAGCGGAAATGTCCGAAGACGGGTCGTTTCCCGTTACCATCGAGCAGCTGGCAGACCTGCTGTGCTGTTCTTCGCGCAATGTGAAATTCATCCTCAGAAAGCTGGAGGACGAACAGTACATACGCTGGCAGCCCGGGAGGGGACGCGGGAACTCTTCCCGCCTGACGCTGCTGAAAGAACCGGAAGACGCTGTCTTTCCCCTGTTCCGGGAGCTGATGAACAAAGGCAAGTTGAAAGAAGCGATCGACCTTCTGTCGATGGAAGCGCTGCCTGTTTCTCTAAAACACCGGCTGAGAACGATGCTGGATTCGCACCTCGGCTTTCAGGTCGAGGAAAGCGGCGGGGTCCTTCTCGATGTGCTCAGGGTTACGCATAACAAGCGGTTGGAGACCCACGATCCCGCTTATATTTTCACCACGTTCGAATCCTATCTGATCAGTCAGGTATGCAGCCGACTGATTTCGTACGACCCCGCCGAAGGCCGGTTCGTTCCCGGCCTGGCCCATACCTGGCTAAGCAGCGACGACTGCACGCGCTGGACCTTTTTCCTGCGCAAGGGAGTCCGCTTTCATCACGGCCGCAGCCTGACGGTTCGGGACGTGCTGTTCACCGTGCGGAGGCTGAAGCGGCTGCCCTATTCGGCATGGCTGTGCGAAGATATCGGCGAAATCGAGACGGACGGCGAGTATGCGTTGACCTTTAAGCTGAGCCGCAGCAGCCTTTTCTTCCCCCATATCCTGAGCTCCGTTCAGTTTTCGATTCTACCCGGTGATCTCGATCCCTCCTCTCATAGGCTGACGGGGACGGGGCCGTTCCGGATTGCCGAACAAAACGAACGGCTGCTTGTGCTCAATGCGTTCGACGCTTACTACGGGCACCGTCCTCTTCTGGACCGTGTGGAGCTGCTGCTGCTGCCGGAAGATACGTCCAACGAGCGGCGCTATCAGATCAGCGGGAACGAGAACGACTCCGTGACCGCCATCGGCACGGAATCCGGGCAGACCGAGCTCAAAGTCAATTTAATCAATCCGGTAGCCGGTTCCCGCTACCTGCTGTTTAATTTCCGCAAGCCCGGCATCCATCATAACGCCGATTTCCGCAAAGCGATGAGGATGATTCTCGACCGGGCCGCGATGGTGGCGGAGCTGAAGGGCAACCGGATCGCTCCGGCGGACAGTTTCCTCCAAAGCGAGAGCGAGGGAGCCTCCTTCGAGGCTGCGCCAATCCAAGAAGCCGTCCGGTTGCTTCGGAAGTCCGGCTACCAGGGCGAGCCGCTCAAGCTCTTTTTTATGAACAAAAAAGAAGAAGAGGAAGAAGCCCGCTGGCTCCGGGACCGCTGCGCGCGGGCCGGGCTCCCGCTCACCCTGCAGCCGATGAAAAGTTACGAGCGCAGCCGGGTAGCCGCCGAAGCGGACCTGCTTGCGGCGGAAGAAGTGCTGGAGGACGACCTGGAGTGGGGCTTGATCAGCTACTACAAGAACCGCTCCAACTACCTCCATCACTTGCTCACCGAGGAGCAGCTCGACCTGCTGGACCAGATCCTGGACGGTTTCGCCGGATTTCCCGAACCTTCCAGGATGAAGCTGCTCCGGGAAGCCGAGCGAACCTTGAAAGACAACGACTGGCTGCTCTTCGGCTGCCATGTGATCAAAAAAGTCCATCTGCATGACTCTTTGCAAGGCAGGCAGATGGATTCGTTCGGGCTTATCGACATCTCGAAGGTGTGGATTCAACCATCACCCTCGCAAACCGGCGTCTGGCCGTTGTAAGAGGACTCCTGAAATTCATAACTCTCGACGCTTTATTTTTTGTTCAATATGTTATAATATTAATTCAATATATTGATTTTCCTTTCATAGAGGGCGAGGTGATTGCCATAAACCCCATTCATGTTATTGTCGGGCACAATCTCGAAAGAATCCGTAAAAAAAAGAGCCTAAGCCTCGATAAAGTCTCCGAGTTGACCGGCGTCAGCAAAGGCATGCTTTATCAAATCGAACGGGGACATTCCCAGCCGACCATCACCACGGTCTGGAAAATCGCAACCGGCCTGCATGTATCCTTCTCCTCGCTGATTGCGGAGGAAGACCTTGCCGTATCGGTCGTGTCCCCCTCGACCTCTCCCGTCCTCTCGGAAGATGACGGAAAGTGCCGGGTGTACGTGCTCTTCCCCTTTGACGCTCAGACACGATTCGAAACGTTTACGATTGTTCTGGATGCCGGCGGAGGTTATTTCTCTTCTCCCCATAACGAGGGCGTATACGAGTACATTACGGTCGTTTCCGGGAATTTCACCCTGCAGCTCGGGGACGAGTCCTACACCCTGTCGCAAGGCAAAGCGATTCGGTTCTCCGGCCATGTGCCGCATCGTTACAAGAATCTCTCCGGAGAGGAAACCGTCCTTCACGTCATGATGTACTATGCCGATCTGTAACCGGCTATTCTGATAAGGAAAGGAAGAAAAAAGATGTCGTCTTTAAAGGAAAGTGCCCGGCGAATCCAGGACAAGCTGTTGGAGCTGGGTCATACCGGCAAAGTCATTGAACTTCCGGACAATGCTAGGACCGCGCAGGAAGCGGCCGATGCCATCGGCTGCGAAACCGCGCAAATCGCCAAATCCATTGTTTTTCGTCTTGAAAGCACCGGCAAGCCTCTTCTTGTCGTAGCATGCGGAATCAACCGCATCAACGAGAAAGAAATCGGCGCAAAAGTCGGCGACAAGCTGTGCAAAGCCGATGCGGACTTTGTCCGCGAATCGACAGGGTATGTGATCGGGGGCATCCCTCCGCTCGGCCATAAGGAAGCCATCCTAACCTTGATCGACGAAGATCTATTCCGGTACGAGACGATTTGGGCCGCCGCCGGCCATCCTAAGGCGGTTTTTCAGCTAACGGCCGATGACCTGGTTTCTTTTACCCAAGGAGAACTTGTTTCCGTGAAATAGCCGTAAACCCGTCTGGATGAACCTCATAAACAAAAGAAAAACCCGCTGTCTCATCGGACAGCGGGTTTCCGGCATTCGGATGAGCCCCTCAGGGCTCATCTTTATTACGGCTGCGCGCCGTTCTTGTCCTCTTTGCCGCGTCCCCGTTCGGCCCTGGAATCGATTTCTTTAATCAGCCGACACAATTTGTTCAGCGAGCTGTCCAGCTTATCCAGCTTTTCGCCCATCGTCTGCAGCACGTAACGGAGCAGAACGAAGCAGAGCGTAAAGGGAAAGCCGACATTGGTCACCAGAGATACCAGATTCTCGGTATTCAGATCCATCCTTTTCTCCCTCCTTTCGGTCTCATTTTATAGGTAAAAAACGTGTCTTTTTTACAACAAATCAGGTATAATAAAGAGAGAAAACAAGAACATATGTTCTAAATTCGGTTGTAAAAAACCGGCTGGAATTACCCTATTAGATAAAGACGAAGGGGTGATTTTTTATGTCTCAGCAGTCTACTTTGGTGGAGAAATACAGAAAGGAAGTGTACCGGATCGGCTGGCGCATCCAGTATAAAGCCCGCGTCATCAGCAACCGCGAATATTCGGTTTCGGACAATGCCTACTCGTTTACGGCCGGGGGCTTTACCGAAAGCTCCGACAGCAGGCTGGACCTGCTCGCCTTGATCCAATCCCTCCCTTCCCGGACGGGCCGAATCGTCCTCCACGAGCTTTTCATTCAGGATAAGACGGAAGCGCAGGTCGCTAAGGACCTCAATATGACCCAACAGGCGGTGAACAAATGGAAAAGGAAAATGCTCCGCTTCCTATCTCAGACGAAGAATTCCTCCATCTCGTCCGGCTAAGCAAGGACGGAGATCCCGAAGCCATGCTCCGGCTGCTGCAAGTTTTTGAAGACGATATTCTGAAAATCAGCCGTTACATCCGGATGTCGCGCGAAGATGCCGTCCAAAGCATCGTGACGGACTTTATCGCGCTGGTCAAACAAAGCGATGACGTTCCTTCTTCTTCTGGCGAAAACTCGGACAAGACCTGACGAAAGCGCCATCCCGGCGAGCGGCTAAGTTTCAGAAAAATCTCCTTTCCGAAGGAGATTTCTTTAGTTCCGGTTGTTAAATCGGCTCCCCCTTTACCTACATAGATGAGAGGGAAAACGAGGCGGCGGAAAACGGAGGAGGAGTCCTTTCTTCCCGCTGCGACTCCATCGGGTTCTCGTCTACATTCTATTTGGAGGCTGATCGTATGAGTTACCATATTATTGCCAATTTCTCTGCCAACCGCGACAACAAAGGAACCTTGAAAATGTACGACGGAAGCGGAGCGCTTGTCTTCGGTCCGGTCGAAGCGCTGGGACGCGGATCGAACGATCCCGCCAACAACAACAATCACGCCAACTGGAAGATGACGAATGCCGATACGCCTACCGGCGAATATGCCGCTTCCGTTATCGGCGCCGGTACGCCTACGTCCTCGTACGGCCCGTACAGCCGGGTCAATCTCGATCCGACGAGCGGTAACGCGCTTATCGCCGAGAATAACGGCCGATCCGGGTTTATGATCCACGGCGGCGATGCTTCCACGGACTCTTCCGCTTCGTGGTACCCGCTCAGACCGACTTACGGCTGTATCCGTCTTTCCAACAGCAACCAGAATGCGCTGATCAACAAAATCAAATCCGTCGGCGGCAGCGGCAAGCTGACGGTCAACAACATCTGACGGCAAAAAAAGGCGGGGAGCATTCCCCGCCTTTTTGCCATGTTTGCAGTCATGCGCCGCTGCCGGCCGCATGATCCGCCCCGACCGCTTCGGACAGGCTGGCAAACCCGTCCCGCTTCAGTAAATCGAGCAGCTCGCTGCTGCACGCCCGGTTGATCCCGGGTCCTTTATAAATAAAGGACGTGTAAATTTCAACGAGCGAGGCGCCCGCACGGATTTTCTCGTACACATCCCGGGCCGTGAAGATGCCGCCCGACCCGATGATTTTCAGTGTGCCGCCGCTCTGCTTATAAATACTGCGGATGATTTCCGTCGATCTCCGGTGCAGCGGTTTCCCGCTGAGTCCGCCGGTTTGCTCCCGGTGAGGATGAATCAGCCCGCTCCGGGTCACGGTCGTATTCGCCGCTATGATGCCCGGGATTCCGTGTTTCATGATTTTGCCGATCATGTTTTCGAGCTCGCCGCCGCCCATGTCCGGCGCAATTTTGACAAAGACGGGCTTGTCCCTCCGGTGACGGGCATTCAGCCTCTCCGCCTCCGCCGTAATGCGGATCAGCAGTTCATCAAGCTCGCTCCCGTGCTGAAGCTTCCGGAGGTCGGGCGTGTTGGGCGAACTGATATTGATGATAAAAAAATCCGCGTACGGATACAAGGAACGGAGACACTTCGTATAGTCTTCATGCGCTTTCTCATTGGGCGTCTGTTTGTTTTTGCCGATGTTGATGCCCAATGGGATTTTGAGAGCGTTGCAGCTCTCCAGCCTTTCCTTCATGGCGTGAATGCCCCCGTTGTTAAACCCCATCCGGTTAATGAGGGCCTCATCGTCCGGCAGGCGAAACAGGCGCGGACGGTCGTTACCCGCTTGACCGATGGGCGTGACGCTGCCCACCTCCAAAAACCCGAACCCCATCGAAGAAAGCGCGGGCACGGCCCGGGCGTCTTTGTCCAGACCCGCAGCAAGGCCGATGGGACTGGGAAAGCGGATTCCCAGCAGTTCGCTGGCCAGTCCGGGCTCCTCCCTGACCCCGTACAGCTTCTCAATCAGATACAGAAGCCCGGGCTGCCGCTGAATTCTCTGCAAATTCCGCAGGACGAAATCGTGAGCTTCCTCAGGTTCCATTCTAAAGAGCATTGGCTTCACCAAGGCTTCATAAATCAACTGACTTCCTCCCCTTTTCAGACAAAACCGGGAAGCCGGACCTGACCGTGCAAGCGGGCCTCCCTTATAACGTTCAGGCGGTGCCGTGCAGCTGCAGGTAAGTTCCGATCCTGTCGAGCAGATCCTCCCTGCTCCCCTCTGTCCGCATGTAAGCCACAATATCCCGGATGCTCGCTACGGAATAGATGTTGACATCGTAGGTCAAGGCCGTTTCCTCCAGTGCGGACAGGCGACCCTCCTGGCCTTTTTCCTCCCGGTCCAGCGCTACCAGGAAGGCCGCAAGTCGTCCGCCCTCGCGTTCGATTAATTCCTTGGTATCCTTGATGGTCCTGCCCGAGGTCAGCACATCGTCTACCGCCAGCACGTTTTTGCCCGCGATGCCGGAGCCGATGATATTGCCGCCTTCCCCGTACGCCTTCGGCTCTTTGCGGTTGAAAGCGAAATTCGCGTTGATTCCGTATCCGTTAAACAAAGCGAGCGCAGTCGTCAGCGAAATCGGAATTCCTTTGTAAGCCGGTCCGAAAATCACGTCATACTCGATTTGTTCGCGCACAATCGTCGAGGCGTAAAACGAACCCAGGGCCGTTAATTTTCTGGAATCGTCGAACGACCCGAAATTAAAGAAATACGGACTGACCCGCTTCGATTTTAAAATAAATTCGCCGAACCGGATGATGCCTTCGTCCACGACGAATTTGGAAAACGCTTCTCTCGTAGGGTCCATTCTTTCTCCTCCGTTCTTTCTAAGAATCACGTCTGGCAGTCTTGCGCACAATTAGATTCCTCACACACTCAGGTTAAAGTCTCCTGCTTGCGCAAATTCGTAAACGCCTTTTGCTCCAGTCTCTCTCTCAATTCCCCTCTGCCGAGCAGCTTGATTTCTTTGGCGATCAGCCACTCGTCGTCGTAGATCTGGTCGAGGTAATTCGTTCCCGCGTCGGGAATGATCGCCAGTGCGGAGGAGGCGTCGCTGTGCTTGAGCCAGGCCAGCGCGGTATACACGGTCAGCCCGCCCGAGCCGCCCATCAGAATGCCGTGATCGCGGGCCAGCAGCCTGCAGACGGAGATGGCTTCCTGATCGCTTGATATGCTGACCGCATCAAGCACGGACGTGTCCGTGTTCGCGCTTCTCCAGCTGAGGCCGACTCCGTTGATCAGATAGGGCGCAAACGGTTGGCCGAATACGGCGGAGCCCGCCACGTCGCAGGCAACCACGTGCAGATGCGGCTTGTGGTTCTTCACATATTTTCCGATGCCGCAGAGATGGCCGCCCGTACTGACGGCCCCGACGATCGAATCGACGGGCAGATCCGCAATCTCCCTCGCCGTCGTCTCGGCGTGATAGGCCGGATTGGACGGGTTGTCGTACTGATTGGACCAGAAGGCCCCGGGATACTTGTCCAGCAGCTGCCGGACGCGGTTGATCCGGGCCCTCTGAAATCCGCCTTCCGGCGCGGGCGTCGTGACCATGTCGACCTCAGCCCCGTAAGCCTGATACCATTTCAGCAGGCTGGCGCTCACTTTCGGATCGACAACGATAATGACTTTAAACCCGTACACCGCCCCCAGCATCGCCAGGGATTTGCCGAGATTGCCGGATGTGGACTCGATCAGGATGGAGCCTGGCCGGATTTTGCCTTCCGCCATAGCCGCTTTGACCAGTCCCAGCGCCGTTCTGTCCTTTATGCTGAAGTTCGGATTAAAATAATCGAGCTTGAGATACAGCTTTTTGCCTGACGGTACAAGTTCATCATCCAGCGAGACGACCGGCGTGTTGCCAATGCACTCCGTAATATCGGTATGAATCATCATTTCACCCCACGATTTTGATTAGACTGGCATCCGCTTTGGTCAGGCGTACGCTCTCACCCCGGGTTACAAGAACCGGATCTTCGACATGCAGCGCACCCAGGCCAAATTCGTAATACGGCGTTTCAATAGAAAGAATCATTCCCTCCTCAATCACATCTGCGCTGCCCGGCGCCAGAATCGGCAGCTCGTACGGCTCCAGACCGATTCCATGACCGACGTGATGCCTTCTGTATGCGGGAAACCCCGCTTCGTGAACCGCGTCCATCGTAAGCTGAAAAACGTCGCTGCCCGTCATCCCCGGTCTCACCTGCCGGATGGCCTCCTGCTGCCCTTTATACAAAGCATCATACTTTGTATACTCGGGTTTAAGAGTCCGATAGGCGAATACCCTCGCGATATCCGCCCAATAACCGTCGCAGACGATATCGCAGTCGAACCAGAGCAGGTCCCCCGGCGTCAGCCGGATGTCCCGGCTCGGCCTGCGCTGCCCGCCTACCGCGTGCCTGCCTGCTTTAATCATGGGCAGGACGGCAAGACCGCCACGTGCCGCGACGGAGGTTGAAAAAACGGCCGCGATTTCATGCTCCGTAATGCCTTCGCGAAGCTCTCCGATCACCTGACCGATCGCATAGTCGATGCAGCCGGCCGAATACGCGAGGGCGTCGACTTCCGCCTGCGTCTTCACGGCCCTTACCTGCCGGAGCAGCGCTGCGCCTTCGACGAATTCCCCCTGCGGATGCCTGTCGCGGATCGCACCGAATGCGGCGGCCGTAATTCCGTCTTCGTCCAGCGCCACCCGTTCGGCGGTAAGATTCAGACGGGCGAGCAGAACCACCAGCGCTTCCTCGGGACCGGCCTGACTTTTGTTCACGTCCGACAAATATTTCAGACGCTCTTCCTCTACAGGCAGCGAGCCTCCATCCGGATGTTCGCGGTAGAACGTGCCGTACGTCACGACCTGCCCGATGCTTGAGCGGGCGTCGAGAATCTGATCGATTTCGCCCACGGAGTGCACGACGTGCACCTCTTCCGGCGAATCCGCCGTCACGATCGCGTAGCATTGCCCCCGGTACGGATTCAGCGTTTTCACTACCGGCTCGAAACCGGTCAGATAACGGATATTTTCTTTGGTTGTCGATATGATTGCCGCCAGATTATGTTCCTTCAGCTTCGATTGAAGCCTCTGCGCATTGTACAGCATAACTCACCTCGTATCGGATTCGGTTTCGTTCTTGATCGCCCGGACCAGGTCCACTACGGCGGGAGCCAGCAGCTCATGCCGGTCCATCTCGATCCAGCCGGCTTCACTGATCTCGGAGCACGGGGCGATTTGCCCGTTCCAGTCCGCTTCATAGCAGACGAGTTCGACCTGCGCGTCCTCTTTGTAGGCGGCGCCGATCACCGTTCTCAGATACGCGATGCTTTCGGGGAGAAGGTCCAGGTTGAGCTCTTCTTTCAGCTCTCTTTTCAGTGCGGCCTCGGGGTCTTCACCTTCCTCGATTTTTCCGCCGGGCAGGTACCACCGCTCATTGTCTCTTACCCGGACCAGCAGCAGCCTGGTTCCGTCCCGCTTCACGAGACAAGCGCATCTAATCCGCTTTGTTTGCACGAGCCAGCACCCTGTCGACCATCGACAGCATTCCGCTTTTGTCGTAATGAAGATAATGGCCGGCCGCAATTCTCATGGGGTCCCCCGCATGGAAAAACTCGTACACCAGCTGACGCTGACCGAACCCGTCCCCGGAGGCGTCCCAGGCCAGATTCAGGAGCTTCGAGCGGGTCGCGGCGTCCGTCTCTCCCGTAGACAGCGAGACGCCCAGTCCGCTGAGCTCCTCGGCCAGAAAGTCTTCGTAATGAGGGGTCGACAGCATAGAGCCCGCCGCCAGAGATTGGATCGTTTTCACCATTTTTTCGTACATTTTGGGGAAATTGTAACGGATCGCTTGTATGGCGTTGATGCTCGGCGTTTGTACACCCTCGTGGCTCACAGCGGAGTCGGCTTCGCTTAACAATATGCTCGCCCTCAGGAGCTCGACGTAGGAGGTCATCTCTCCCAGCTTCTCCTGAATGTTCACGAACCCGTCCAGCTTGAGCATCCCGGCAAGTTTGACGGCTATTCCCGTCAGAAGCTCCGCCTTGGACAGGCCGCGCACGATCCCCTGATGGCCCGTATGATTCCGCGCGAAGGTTTTGTCGTAGAACAGGTTCGATTTCGCTACGTCTTTAAACACAAACACTTTATTCCAAGGGATAAATACTTCGTCCAGGATCAGGTACGCGTCGATTTCGTCGAAAGAGTTGGCCAGCGGGTGGTCGAAAGCGTGGTAAGCCGATTTGATAAGCGGTTTGCGGCAAATGATTTTGACTCCGGGATAATCGACCGGCAGTGCGAAAGCCACGGCGTAGTCCTCATCCCCCGGCTTTAACCCCGGCATGTTAAAAATAAGCAGCTCGTCCGCGATCGGCGCAAGCGTGACAATCATTTTGGCGCCGGTGACGGTAATTCCCTCTTTATCGTGCCGGATCACCTTAACGCCGGCATATTCGTTGACCTGGGAACCGAGGGGCAGAGAGCGGTCGATTTGCGGATTGATCGCGCCGTGGCCGACGAAATAATTGTTCGTCTTGACGTGACGGTAGTATGCGTTCATATTCGCGGAAAAATCGGTGTACGCATTCTCTCCCAGCAGCTTGCTGTGGGCATGAAGCGTGGCAAGGGCCGCGTTGATAAAATCCGGCGTTCTGCCAAGCATGCCGTAAGACAGATCCGCGACTTCCTTGTAAGACTTTCCTTTTCTCTGCAAGTCTTCTACGGTTAAGGGTACGAGCAGGCTGATAGGAGCGCCGCGTCCTTCCTTGTCCTGAAAACAGTGAATCTCGGGCTTCTCCTCCTGCAAATCGTAGTAACGGCCCATGCACGCGATGGCTCCCGTAAATGCGGGCTCCGTACGTACATCGACTTTTGCTCCGTTGACATACACGGTATTCCGGTCCTTCAGTCTCTCCAGATACTGATCGGCGGCTGATTTTGCGGTAACTACCATTTGGAATGCCTCACTCCTGTCTGATCGTCACAAAATTACATTTTTTGTTTAATGAAACATATACAATTACATTTTGACAATTTTTTACTATATTTAAGGTTACCATGCCGCCTTCTTCTTTTTCAATAGATTTATGCAATTTTTACCAAAAAGAAAAGAAGATGACTTTTTCCGGCTTGAGGTTCGCATGATCGCTTCATATAGTGTACAATGCAAGAAACACCTGTTATCAAAAGTTTGGGTACCATTAGGAGATGTTTACATGGCAGAAGAACAAGTGATCTTAACCCCCGAAGGGATGGCTCAGCTGGAGCAAGAGCTGGAAGAGCTCAAAACCGTGAAGCGTAAAGAGCTGGCCGAGCGCCTCAAAACCGCGATCAGCTACGGGGATTTAAAAGAAAACAGCGAATACCACTCCGCGAAAGACGATCAGGCCTTTATGGAAACCCGGATTATCACGATTGAGCGGATGCTGAAGAAAGCCCGTGTTTCCGACAATACCGATACGTCTACCGTTAAAGTAGGCTCTATTGTCGTGCTGAACGATATCGAATTTTCCGAAAAAGTGGAGTACCGGATCGTCGGCCCGGCCGAAGCGGATGTAGCCGACAACAAAATTTCTTACGAAAGCCCGCTCGGGGTTTCCCTGATGGGGAAATCGGTCGGCAGTATTATCAGCGTGGACGCTCCGGTCGGAGTCATCAAATACGAACTTCTCGAAATCAGAGCGAAATAATC
Source organism: Paenibacillus sp. JNUCC 35 (assembly GCF_058269095.1). NCBI lineage: Bacteria > Bacillati > Bacillota > Bacilli > Caryophanales > Paenibacillaceae > Paenibacillus > Paenibacillus sp. JNUCC 35. The sequence continues at coordinate 3,413,974 of NZ_CM177771.1, forward strand.
GCCCTTTGCCGGCAAAAAGGGGGCTGCCCGCCGAGTCATCTCAAATGACTTGGCGGGCTGCCCCCTTTAACTTTATTCCGGTCCGTCTCAGCCCGAATGCAGCCATTGCGGCTGCCCCGGACGTTGCCTGACATGAATCGTGCCTGATTTCGATGAACTGGACGGCGCAGGACCGCTGCGGTGGACGGCCACGTAAACTCCGCTACACTTGCCGGTCAGCGGGTTCGGGACGAAGCGCGAACCGCACGGCGCGGCTGATCAGCGGCGGCAGTACGGAGACGTGGCCCTCTCCCTCAAACTCCTTAAACTCCGTCACCATGCCGTATTCGCTTAACACCGAAAGCCGCTCACAAAGCTCGGACGCGTTCTCTCCGCCGCCGGTATGATGCGACTTTTCCAGTTCCCCGATGGCAAGGAACAACTTTATATCCGCAGCCCCCTCCGTCGACTGTCCGCCCGAGGCTGACAGCTTGGACGCGAAAGCCCGCTCCTCTTCGAGCAGCACCCGCTTGTTCCAGTGGATGGAGGGGCTTCCCGCTACGTAACATTGGAACGCTTCCGGCTTGGCGTACAGCATATGCAGCACAAAAAGTCCGCCCAGCGAATGGCCGAAGATCGTCTGCCTCCTGCGGTCGATAGGGTATGTCTCTTCGATCCGCGGCTTCAGCTCGTCTTCGATGAACGCCATGAAAGCTTCGGCTCCCCCATGCTCGGGCTGCTCCCCCCCTCGAAGCTTGAAGGGCAGATCCTCCAGACGGATTTCACGCGTGAAATCGTAATGCCGCGCGGGATGAAACGGTCCGTCCGTCGGATAGCCGATACCGACCACGATAGCGGGAATAACGCCGGTTCTCTCCGGCGCCCGGGACTGGACGCGGACCGCTTCCACCATCGTGCCGAAGACGGAATTGGCGTCCAGCACGTACACCACGGGGAATCCGGATGCAGGCGCTTCCCCTTCGGGGACGGCGATGAAAATCCGGTATTCCCGGTTTTCCGCGCGCGACCGCATGGTGCGCTGCTCGGACCGCGGCATCGTCACACGCTCCAGGACTCCGGCTGCCGCCCCTCCGGTTTCTGCATACTCTCGGTTGATTGTACTCAATCTATCTCACTCCTTCGCCTACCGCTTCTTTTTGCGGTTCCGTGCTGCCTGCGGCCGAAGCCGCCTTATTGCGCAAATAGCTTTCATAACCGTAGCAGACGGGTGCCCCGTTCTCCGGGTCCAGCATAATCCGGGCATCGATGTGGAACACCTGATTCAGCACTTCTCTGGTGATGATTTCATGAGGATGTCCGGTCGCGATAATTTGCCCGCTTTTCATAGCGACGATCCGATGGGAAAACCGAGCCGCATGGTTGATGTCGTGAAGCACCATGACGATTGTCTGCTTCCGCTCCATATTCATTTTCTCTACGATTTGGAGAACTTCCAGCTGGTGGGCCATGTCCAGGAAGGTCGTCGGCTCGTCGAGCAGCAGCACTTCCGTATCCTGGGCGAAAGCCATCGCCAGCCATACTTTCTGCCTCTGTCCGCCCGACAGGCTTCCGATCTCTCGATCCCGGAAGGAGGCCACATTCGTGACTGCGAGCGCCCACTCGATCACTTCTTTATCCTGGGGAGACAGCCTGTTCAGGTTTTTGCGGTGCGGATAGCGTCCGTACGAAACGAGTTCTTCCACTTTAAGCTCCGGAGGGGCGACTGGATTCTGCGGCAGGAGCGCGATATGCTGAGCAATCTTCCGGGTCGGGATCGCATTCAAATTCTGTCCGCGGAAAAAAACGTTCCCGTTCTTCTGCTTCAGAATGCGTCCGATCGTTTTAAGCAGCGTCGATTTACCGCAGCCGTTTGGCCCGATGATGGTGGTGACCTCCCCTTCCTTCACCTCAAAATTGAGATCACGGAATACGCTGTTCTTTTCATAACACGTTTCCAGATTCTCCACACGTATGATACTCAAGGACGAACACTCCCTCTATGCTTTAGCCTTAAACAGCAGGTAAATAAAATACGGAACGCCTATGATCGAGATCATGACACCTACAGGCAGTTCGACCGGCATAAATACCGTTTTGGCGATAAAATCCGATCCGATCACGAGCAGCATTCCGATAACCGCACTGACCGGCAGAACACGGTTATGATGAACGCCGACCAGACGTTTGGCGATATGCGGCGACATCAGCCCGATAAAGCCGATCCCCCCGGACACGGAAACGCACGCGCTGACAAGCCCGATGCTGCCCAGCAGAAGAATCCCCTTCTGCCTTTCCACATTTACCCCCAGACTTTTCACGCTGCTCTCTTCGAGCTGGAAAAGATCCAGGGTGTACGCGCTTCTGCGTATAAGCGGGATCAGGATAAGCAGCCACGGCAAAATGGAAACGACATATTTCCAGTTGGCGTTGTAAATGCTGCCCGACGTCCAGACGGCGGCCATTTCGAAATCTTTGGCATCCATCTTGAGCGTCAGGAACAAAGCCAGAGCGCTGAATCCGGCTCCGATTGCGATTCCCGTTAAAATCAGGCGCTGGGAATCGATCCGTCCGTTTTTCCAGGAAAACAGGTAGATGAGAACGGCGGACGCGAGCCCGCCGACCAGCCCGAACAGAGGCATCGTCATAATCCCCCACCAGCCCGTACCGTGCAGCTTGCCCTGGAAGAAAAACATGAAGATAACGATGGCTGCCCCGGCGCCGGCGTTGATGCCGAGAATGCCCGGGTCCGCCAGCCCGTTGCGGGTAATTCCCTGAATAACGGTTCCCGCAATGCCGAGTCCCATGCCGACCAGTCCCGCAATCACGATTCGCGGCAGCCGGAATTCGAGAATGACGAGATCGTTCTCGGGACTCGGATCGATCCGGAGGAGCGTATTCACCACGTCCCCGACCGTGATATCGAATGAACCGTTGGTCAAGCTTGTATAAGCGGTGATCGCGATAAGTCCTATGCCGGTAAGAAGGACCAGCATATAGCGGCTGAACGATTGTTTAGGCATGCTTTTCCCCGCCTCTCGTCCTCGCCAGATACAGGAAAAACGGCACGCCGATAATAGCGGTCACGACACCGATCGGCATTTCGTACGGATAATTCAGGAAGCGGCTGAGAACGTCCGCCAAAGCCAGGAAAATACCGCCCAGCACACCCGCGCACGGAATCACCCATTTGTAGTCGATTCCGATCAGGAAGCGGGTAATATGGGGAATAATCAGTCCCACAAATCCGATTTTGCCGGCCAGAGCTACCGAGATCCCCGTCAGAATAACGACCGCGCCCATCGCGACGATCTTGACCAGCAGCGTTCTCTGTCCCAGGTTAATGGCGACTTCTTCTCCCAGCGAGAGAATCGTGATCGATTTCGCGATCCGGAAGGCCGCGATGAGACCGATAACCGCAAAAGGAATGCACAGCAGAATCAGCTTGGGCTCCAGTTGATGAAGTCTCGCGTTGTACCAGAAGCTTATGTTCTGCGATTTCTGAAAATACATGGAAAGAGCCGCCGAAACACTGCTGAGAAACGTGCCGATGACTGTGCCGACGATCGCCATCCGCACAGGTGTCAGTCCGTTCGGGAGCAGCGAGGCGAGCCCGAATACAATGCCGACCCCGAGCGCGGAGCCGATCAAGGAATAGAAGATCATATCCAATGAAGACGAATTGGGCAGAAATATCATGCAAAGCGTAATGACAAACGCTGAGCCGTCGGTCACCCCCATGATGGAAGGGGATGCAAGGTAATTCCTTGTCATCCCCTGCATGAGCGCGCCCGATATGGCAAGGAACGCTCCGATTAGAAGCGCCCCCACTACTCTCGGCAAACGGGAGGTCCGGATGATCTGATGATCGACATTACCCGGATCGAAATGGAACAGGGCGTCCATGACCGTTTGCAGATGAATTTGTTTGGCCCCGTACAGAATGGACAGCACAATGATGAACACGATGATCACAGGTGAAGCCCATAAGATCCATTGAGGTTTTGCCAGACTTCTTTTCATATCGGATTACTCGTTTCGGTTTAAAATTTAGTTGGTCAGCTTCGGAAGAGCGGCCTCAAGGAACTTGAACTTGCTGTACGACGTTCCCCCTTGCGCCAGCGGGTCTACGACATTGATAAACACTTTTTGGTTTTTCACGGCCGTAATACTCTGCCAGATCGGATTCTTCTGAAGGTCTTCCATCACTTTCGGCTGCTCTTTATTCTCGTCTTCGGAGAACTGGATGAAGATATAATCCGGGTTAATTTCAGACAATTTCTCCATCGAAATCAATTGCTGCGCCTTAGCCTGCTTCACTTCTTCGGGCGCGGTGAGGCCCAGATCGCCGTACAGGGATGAATTGAAGAACACGCCTTCCGGATAAATGGCGATGCTGCCCGCACGGAGACGAATCGCCAGCACTTTTTTGTCTTTCAGCGACGCGCCGAGTTTCTCTTTTGCGGCGGCGGCTTCTTTTTTATATTTCTCGATCACTTCTTTAGCCTTGTCCTGATGACCGGTCAGTTCCGCCAGCACGTTCAGATTGGCTTCCCAATCGGTCGAAACGTGGGAAATCGGGAGCGTGACTTTAACCTTGTTCATCTTTTCCATCATTTCCGGCGGAAATTTGGTGGAACCGAGAATGACATCCGGTTTCAGTTTGAGAATCGTCTCCAGATTCGGCTGCGTTTTCTCGCCCACGAATTCCGCCTTGTCCGTAATGCTTTTAAACAGCTCGGGGAACTTGCCGCCGACTGAATTTGCGCCTACCGGTTTCACGCCGAGCACGAGTGCGTCTTCCATCGATTCGAAGGAGCCGGCCACTACGATGCGTTCCGCTTTGGACGGTACGGTATATTCCTTGCCGAGGTAAGTGATTTTACGCGTTTCGTTCGTGCCCGCCGCTGTCGGGGCCGGGCTTTTCGCCGCTTCCGCGCCGCCTGTCTTTGCCGCCTCTTTTTGCGCTCCGCATGCGGAAGATAATAGTGTTACGGCAACCAGACCGGCTGCCACCCATGTTTTTTTCATTTTTCTCTAACCCCTCTCTGTATCCGGAAAAAATGTGTTTGTATCCATACCGAAAATCCACTTCAATGCTTCGGGAAACTGTTCCACGAATACGGGAACTTGATGCTGCCCGCCCTCGCCGATAATGAGGCGCAGCCTGGCGCCGTTAAAACCGGAGTCCGCAAGCAGCGTGTAAGCCTGCCGGGTTCTGGCCATCATGGCACTCTGAATCGTCTTCTTGCCGACGCCTTCTTGATCCCCCACATACATGTAAAACCTTTGGCCTTCGTCGGCAATCATATGCCCCCGCATATACTCGATGATGCCTTCATACCAGAAGGACCCCGAGATGCTGCCGATTCTCCCGAAAACCGAAGGATGCTCGAACGCCGCAAACATCGAGATCAGACCGCCGAGCGAAGCTCCGATCATCCCCGTACCGGCAGGTCCCGCCAACGTCTCGTAGCGTCCGTCGATATAAGGCTTGAGTTCATGAACGACGAGATCCAGGTATTTTTTGCCGTAGCCGCCGAAATCTTGGACGGATTCCACCAGCGCCTTCGCCGGCCAAGGCGTATATTCATCCAGCCGCTCATCCGGCTCCAAACCGACGAGAATCAGTTCCGGCAGCTTCCTCTCCCGGAAAAGCTCTTCCATACGGGTAACCGCCTGGTTGGTGACCGTATCCATATAATCGGACGGATCGTTGACATAGACGACCGGGTAACGCTTGTCCGTCGAGCCGTAGGACGGCGGCGTATAAACGGTCAGCGTCCTGCCTTGAAAGACTTGCTGCTCCAGACTTCCTCTTTCTCTACTGCTTTCCATGCCATTCCCCCGACGCTCTCTTTGTAAAAACTGAGAATCATTATCACTTAATAACAAAAAAAAGAGGGAGGTTCTTTTTTGAATATTTGTATTGATAACAATTCTCAATTGAAATTATAACCCACGTTTCTTTAGCGGGACATGGACAATACACGGAATTCAATCTGGACTATTTCCGCAAAAAGAGCTTTTCCACTTCACCCAAAATACGCTCGTGCCCGGAAGCCGAGTATTCCCGCCAAGGATCGGAAGGGATTTCGTAAACCCGGTTCTGCCGCACCGCGTGGAGATCCCGCCAAAGAGCCGTCGCCTGCAGATCTTGCCATCGCCGGAGCGTCTCCGTTTCCTGGCAGACGTTGACGAGGATATGGTCCGCGTCCAGCTCCGCCAACTGCTCCGGTAGAATCGGCACATTGATTTGGTCCCGGGTGTAGTCAAAGGCCGGCTTCATACCCAGCTCGTGAAAAAACACGTCTCCCATGCTCCGGGTTCCGCATATCCGGATCTCCTGTTTATGTAAGCTGATCAGCAAAAAAGTTTCTTCTCCCGTCCGTTTACGCAGTCTGCCGCGGAGCGACTCCACGCGGCGGTCGTATTTACCGAGCCACGTTTCGGCTTCGGCCGTCCGGTCCAGATAAGCGGCGATAAGCAGCAGCTGCTCCCGCCAATCCGCCGGGCGATCGGGAATATACAGCACTTTTCCCGCCTGCTCGAGGCGCTCTTTTTCTCCCGGATTGAGGGTGTCCATCGAAAGGATAAGGTCCGGCTTCGTTTCCCGCAGCTTCTCGATGTTGTGCTCCCAGTCTTCGCTGTACCGGTAGGCGCTGAGATGAACGGGAATATCGGACCGGTAATTCTCGTAATAGTGGCCGGTCCATTTGGGATGAAGGGGCGCCGCATACGGAAGATGATGAATGGCCAACAATTGGCCGATCAGATGCGAATGATGGACCGCGATTTTTTTCCGCCGGTTCTTCATATAAACCGTGGGCGAGACGCCCACTTCCTGCTTAAACTTCCGGCTGAAGTAAAATTCATCCTGATAGCCCACTACGTGAGCGATGTCCTTTAGGCGGGATTGGGATAACGCCATTAACTGCTTGGCGCGGTTAACCCGCTGTTCGGTCAAGTAGTCGATTACGCTGAGGCCGTACGTTTTTTTAAACAAATCCCCATAGTATTTCGGAGATACTTCGGCCATTCGTGCGAGCTCGTCAATCGTGATGTTGGTCTGGTAGTGATTTTCGATATAGTGCCGGGTGCGTTCCAAAGCGCTTCGGGCATCCAGGTGGGATTCGTCCCGCATATGGGCGGAAATCGAATGGATCAATTCAAGAAAAGCCGCCTGGGCTCTCAGCCGGTCGAAAGGATCGGCACTGTGCCAGTAGGTAGAAAGTGCCTCGCTCAGCACGGAAAAATGCGAAAGAGAATGAACGGGCAGCACCTGCGGTTCGTTCCACGTTCCCTTCCGGCATCCTTCACCCGTCTCGTCCTCATAAAAAAGGTCGAATCCGACCCATGTCAGCTCCAGACCGCCTGCCTCCGTCTTCATTCCGATTACTTCGCCGGGCAAGCAGACATGTATGTTCTCTGCTTCCAGGCGGCTAAGACTGCCGTCCCGCTTCAAAGCTCCTTCGCCGGCCGTAACGACGATCAGCACATGCTGATCGATGAGCCGGTAATCCATTTCCCAGCCGTCCCCGGCCTTGATTGCTTCAACTTGACGTACTTTATAGGAAACGTCCGTAACGGCTGCCGATAAACCCGGACGCATTTTTTCGTTGTCGGTTATAGAGTCACTCAACCGTTTCTCCTCCCATTCTGTTGGAATATCGTTCTGTTCCCGAGTCTGCCGGGTTTAATATACCGAGATACATGTTTCTGATAATGATTCTCAATATCATTTGATTATAGCAGATGTTCCGTTCTTTGAGAATCCGAATGAAAAAAAAGACCGCACATGTCTGTGCGGTCTTCCATTGTTCCGGCGGTACCGGCCGGTATGCGGCTTTAACCTTGCGAAGCTTCCCATGTTCAGTCCCCTCGTAAAATGTTTCATACGCGGCTGCATAGGCTATTTGTTTTCCATCTGCTGTGGCACTTTGAAGCCTTGATTTATAAGGATTTTCTCGATTCTAATAGGGTTCTGTTTAGTTGTCATCTTGAACGAAGCAATTCAACTCTTTCAGGCATTCCATTAATAAATGATGCCCATTCCTCCTCGCCCTCCGATCTGCTGATAAGGCTGCTGCCGATAAGTTTGATTCCATCCTGATAAGTAAGCAAAAACAAAAGTAACACTCACTCTCAAATTTTTGCTCAAAAAAATATGATATCATGAGATTATGACAGTCTGGACAAATCTGCTCCTCAACAATCTTTGCAATTTCTTCTTTATACTGTTTTTGATCTTTCTCAAGAAAGGCGCTTCGAATTCGCGGAATCAACCCACTATATTTTGCCGATTTGTGCCATGCTTGAGTAGGATTTTCAGGAACGATTTCTTCAGAATATAAAAGCATATCCAATTCATTTTTATAGAAACGGGAAGATGATTAATTCTTTCAACCTTAGGACGGGTGTAATGAGGCAATAATTGTTGTATGTAAGCCGAATAGGTATCATTTAGCATTCGCTGGGATTCTGCTGCTAAAGTATCGAATATCAAAGAAGACTTGCCTGATCCTGAAACACCAGTAATAATGGTGACTTTCTTTTTAGGAATGTCAACTGAAATATTCTTTAAATTGTTTTCGTTAGCAGATCTTATCTCAATCATTTCATTCATTAGATTTTCTCCTTTCTTGGAAGGCTTGAGCCACTCTCAAACAAAACTCTGCAAATAAATAACGATCAATGACTTTGTAAATAAATTTAGAAGCAAAATAATAGCTCATGCTGCTTGAGCATGAGCTATACCAAGTTCGTTAATTTGAATTAAGGTTTAGGCGTTCCCGTTATTTGTCAACACGGTATGTCGACACTACACATTCAACATGACTGGAGTACGTAATATTGCGATGAATCTAGGCACTATTATCGTATATTGTTTTTTAGATAAATACAGAAACAAATTACCTATGATAAGGCGATTTCTTCAACTATCGTACCCGTTAGCTTAACATCAAAAAAGAACCTAATAAAACAGGCTATCATTCATATATTTTATTCATATACCATAACCCAATATTTTTCTTCTGGTTTACCTTCTTCAACAACTTTCTTCCAACCATTATTTTCATAGAATTTCATTGCCTTTTGATTTTCAGACACACACTTCAATCTTATTGGTTTATTCATTTTTTCTATGGAGGCATTAACCAACTGACCACCAACACCCTTACCTGAGAAATCAGGGCGAACAAATAAATTATGTATAAAATTATCTGGCAAGTACAAAGAAGCAAATCCAAGAATTTTAGCATCTTCCTCTGCTAAAATTATATACTCTCCTACAGTATGCTTATCAAAATCTTCTAAAGTCATTTCTTCTATATCCGCCCAATAAAAACTTTTACGACGTGATTCTAAGTATATACGTCTTAAAGCAGGGTAGTCTAATTCACTCGCTACTCTAATATTCATATTTTCACTCTCACTTTCTTTTACAAAGATAAATAATAACGTATCATTTAGAATTATTTCCATTTATATATTTTCGGGTTAAAATCTAGATTGTCCTTCTTCCACTAAACTGCCCCGTTAGCTTAATACCAATGCCTAAGTGTACACGATCATATCATTACAATCAATGCCTTTGAGCCGCACGGTCACATCTCAATTATTGTTTCAGAATCATCAATATTAGACACTCCACATGACTGGAGTACGTAATATTGCAATGAATCTAGGCCCTATTATCGTATATTGTTTTTTAGATAAATAGAGAAAAAAATCTTTTCCGTACACTTTATGTGTTTTTAGCTACTTCGCGGAAATGTGGAACAACTTCGGTCAATATGTCGTAGGCTTCTTGTAGCTTTTCAACCCCTGCGCCGTCGTTATACTTCGTAATCAGATCGGCAGCATGGCGTAGGTCGTTCGCGGTTCCTTCGTCGGGTGCAATGGTGGCGGCATCTACGTATATTTGCGGTTCAAGGTCGGCGGTCATTAGTTGAACGGGCGTAAGTGAATCGTAGTTATCTACAAAGGTGCCTAGGCGTTCGGTGGCTTCGGCCATGCGGGTTATGGGCGTCGTATCGTCGACCGTCCTAGATACTCAAGTAACAAGGAAGACAAGCCCGATAACCACCGCTACTAGGACAAGGGCGATAACATCACGCTTTAGGTCTTTTACTTCACGGCTAGTCATTGGCGAATCCCCCTCATTGTCTAAGGAAAAATAATCCTATAAGGTCATTATACATAAATGCCCAACAATAATGTAATCTTTCCTATTAACTATCCTGGCAGTTAGCTTAATATCAGTGCCTAAGTGTACCGATCATATCATTACAATCAATGCCTTTGTAGCTGGTATAGCTTAATAACAGAGTCGACGTGTACACAACCATTAAAATTAATACATTTGAGCGATACTGTCACATCTCATTAATTCAGTACCATCAATATTAAGCACTCCACATGTGTCGTATGCGCGAACATCCCGTCGCTCGTTAGAGAACCGCATGACGGGCGGTCTCAAAACCTGCTTTACTTCTCTACGGCTAATACCGCCTGATGAGATCAGGCCGTTTTTCTGTCCAATGCGAACACCCAGAGCGCAAGCAGCATGCCGATCAGGGACAAAACCGCTCCGGCCCAAGGAAGCGTCGATAAACCGGTTTGGTTAATGACCATGCCGCCGAGGAAAGCTCCTCCGGCATTACCGAGATTCAAGGCCGAATGATTGGACGTTGAAGCAAGGGCGGGAGCGTCTTTGGCCAGCGTCATAATCTTGACCTGAAGGCCGGGCAACACTCCGAAAGCGGCGACGCCCCATATGAAAATCGTCACTACAGCCGCAGCTGGCAGATAAACCGTGTAGGCAAAGACCGCCAAAATAAGCGCCAGTACGGCGAAACTGCCGATCATCACCGGCATCAGCTTCCAGTCCGCCAGCTTTCCGCCCAGAATATTGCCGAAGGTAACGCCGAAGCCGAATAAAACGAGAATCCACGTCACACTGTGCTCCGCATAACCGGTCACCTGCTCCAGGAGCGGGGCGATATAAGTGAACACGGTGAACAGGCTGCTGCAGCCGATAGCTCCCGTAAGAAGAACAAGCAGCAGTCTCGGCTGCGCCAGCGCCCGGATCTGCCGGACCAGGCTGGATGATTCCTCCCGGGGAATGACCGGAATCAGGGCCAGGATTCCGATGAGCGAAATAACGCCCATCACGGCCACTGCCCCGAACGATGCCCGCCAGCCCAGATTCTGGCCGATAAACGTGCCGAACGGAACGCCGATGATATTGGCGATTGTGAGTCCCGCCATCATTATGGAGACAGCCGCGGCCCTGCGGTGCGGCTTCACCAGATTGGCGGCGATAACCGAGCCGACGCCGAAGAAAGTGCCGTGCGCCAGCGCGGTCAACAGCCTCGCCCCCATCAGCAGGCCGTAATTCGGGGCGATGGCAGCTACCATGTTGCCGAGGATAAACAGCACCATCAGCAGGCAGAGCAGCATTTTCTGCGGCAGACGGTGTGTAGCGACCGCCAGCAGCGGGGCCCCGACCGCTACTCCGAGCGCATAGCCCGTAATCAGTTGTCCCGCATGCGGGATGGAGACATGAAGATCCCCTGCCACATTGGGCAGCAGCCCCATAATGACAAATTCGGTCATTCCGATGGCAAAGGCGCCGCACGTTAAGGAAATTAGCGCGAGCGGGAACCGGTCCTTGACCGTTTCCGTTTTACCCGCAAGTTGTGCATGATTCATGATGTCCGGTTGATCCCCTTTCCGCTATTCGATAAGACAATGATCTATGTTAGCACGCTTATTGAATAAACTCCACCCTGCAGGACCGACTGATAACGATTATTGATCGGCAATCGGACGGCAGCATTCGGCCGGAATCCGGTCCGCCAGCCATACTTCGTTCCCGGCATAATAAAACCGGACGCCTTTATGTCCAGCGAGGGCTGTATCCACCTCGAGAATGACGAGTTCTCCTCTCCTCTTTCCCGCTAAAGCAGCGAAATGCAGCCCTTCGGACAGGTGCACGTATTGGCGGGACATGGGCAGGAGCCCCTCGGCCATAATTAGGGCAACGGCCTTCCGGTTCGTTCCGTGATAAAGGACAGAAGGCGGTTCGGCCGCCTCGTACGTAATTCGTTCATGACTGTGCCCGTATCTGGCCCGGATATAGTCCTCCGCAATCTCGAACCGCTGTTTTTCGCATTCGCGGACTACTCTTTGAATGTCTTCGGGACGAACATCTTCGAAACCGGACACACGATTCAAAGCAGTCAAAAAATCCCCCAGAGAGCAGAAACCCTCTCCGTCGAGAACAAGTCTGAAATTTCCCGGCGTGTGTCGCAACATTTTGCTCATCAGCTTGCTTAAGCGTGTATCTTTCTTTGATGTCAGCATCTTTATCAAACTCCTTTGATGACAGCCATCGGCCTGCACTTGGCAACAACGGACGCGAGGCCCGCGCCGACGACACTTTCGATAATTTGATCCACATCCTTATAGGCCTGCGGCGATTCGTCGAGAATCGTTTCGAGGGAACGCTGGTTCACGACGACCTCGTCCTCCGTACCCACGCGCATACTGGCGGAAAATTCATCTACGGTTACGAGCCTTTTCGTAGCACTTCGGGACCGGATGCGCCCCGCTCCGTGGCAGATGGAATGATAATTGGCTTTTCCTCCGTCCGCACCCACCATAATATAAGAAGAAGTTCCCATCGAGCCCGGAATTAACGCGGGGTGGCCCGTCGAAGCGTAAGGCTCGGGATTATCCGGATGATTTGCGGGAAGCGCGCGCGTAGCCCCCTTGCGGTGGACGAATACCCGGCGGCCTTCATCTTCCGTATCTTCCTCCCAAGCGTAGTTATGCATCAGATCGTAGAGGGTGGTCAACTCGAATTTGGAACCGAACACGTCTTTGCCGGCTTCCCGGATGGCATACGCGATAAGATGACGATTTACGACCGCATAGTTCAGTGCCGAATACATCAGATCCGTATACTGTACGGCCAAAGGGTGATCCAAGGAGGCGAACAGCAGATTAGGATCGGCTGTCCCCATACCTTCGGCCCGCATCATTCGTTTGATGTCGCTTCCGCACAACTGGCTGACCGATCCGCCCCACGCACGCGATCCGGAATGGATCATGACGATGACCTGACCGTCAAACAACCCCCATGCTTCCGCCGTCGCCCGGTTTTCTTCCGCAATTTCCACCGACTGGATTTCGGCGAAATGATTGCCTCCCCCCAGCGTTCCGAGCTGGCGATGAGAACGGTGCCAGACGTTTTCCGGCAGCCGGTTCAGCGAATTCTCGTCAAAACCGAAGCGGCTCGATTCCACGTGAGTCAGCGATTTGGCTTTACGCGGCGTATAGCCGTCGGGAATGTACTTTTTCGGAAGGCCGTGAAGCCCTTTTTTCACCACCGTCTCCAAACGAATATCGGAAAAATGTCCTCGGGTATGGGAATCGACCGGCAAGTACTTCTCAATCGTGCGCACCAGCTTCTTCCGCAGCTTCAAATCCTTCAGCTCGTCCTTGTGCAGATTCGTCAGATGAACCCTCATGCCGCAGCCGATATCGCTCCCCACGATAGAGGGGGATACATACCCGTCCTCACTGTTCCAGACGGCCGTAGTGCCGATGCAGGTGCCGACTCCGACGTGTACGTCCGGTGTATAACTCATATAAACCCCGTTCGGGATTTGCAAATTGTTGTTTGCCATTTCGAATACTTTATAGTCCAGCGCCTCATATAAGGACGGTCCGGCGTACACGTGTACGATCCCCGAGGGCAGTTTTACCTGGCGGTAGTAGTTTTCTTTCATAGATAGACTTCCTTTCTTGGTTGAGAAACTTGATAAAAAATAAACGCAAAAAACCATGGACCTCGCGTCCATGGCTGTCTGCAGCACGGTTATTCAGGACGGCATGCGGAAAACATGCACCTGACCAACTTTCACATGATCCCGTCGAGACCGGTGAAATGGACTTCTCTGTTCAATTGAGTGCGGGAGATGGTAAATGTCATTGTTTCCGGCCTCCTTTCGAATAATTGTACCCATCATACGGTCTGCTACGGCAAATTGTCAATCCATACCACTGGGAAAAAATAATTATAATCATTCGAACCTTAAAAAATTTACATAAAAACGGGGCTGATCTACAATCAAGCATCCCTCTTTACTTTTGCTTAAAACGATCAAGAAATTTATAATGGCAGGAGGACACTAAGCTCATAAGAAGGAGAATGCACGATGAAGATTTATGCGGTTCTCTCGTTTAACGGAGAGAGTACGGAGAATGTGTGCGTGACGCCGGACGAAGAGAAAGCCATGGCGTTTAAACCGGAAGATTTCGAAGATTGCGATGCGCTGTTCCTGGAAATTTGGGAAGACGGCGAGAAAATAGACGATTACCGTCTCGTTTGAAAAAAAGAACCAGCCGGCCCTACTTTCCTAGGAAAGAAGGAGCTGTGCTGGTTCTTTTTATAACCTTCTCCGCTATGCGGACTCGGGATACTTAAAACAGGCCGGACTCCGTTACCGTTTTGTAGAAGTCTCCGAATTCCTTGAAATTCAGCTGCTGGGCAGCGTCGGAAAGAGCGGTAGCCGGGTCCGGATGGACTTCGACCATTACGCCGTCCGCCCCTGCGGCAAGTGCCGCTTTCGCACAGGGCGCCAAAATATCTTTGCGTCCCGTGGAGTGGGTGACGTCGACAAGCACCGGCAGATGGCTCTCCTGCTTGAGGATCGGCACGGCCGAAATGTCGAGCGTGTTGCGCGTCGCCTTCTCGTAGGTGCGGATCCCTCTCTCGATCAGCATCACCTGCGTGTTGCCCCGGGACACGATGTACTCCGCCGCATTCAGGAACTCATCGAGCGTGGCCGCCAGACCGCGCTTCAACAGAACGGGAACGCGCACGTCGCCGGCCGCTTTAAGCAGCTCGAAGTTCTGCATATTGCGCGCGCCGATTTGGATCACATCGATGTAATCGCAGGCGATTTCGATATGCGCCGGGTCGACGATTTCGCTGATCGTTTTGAGGCCGAATTCGGAGGCCACTTCTTTAAGAATTTTCAGCCCTTCGATGCCAAGGCCCTGGAAATCGTAAGGAGATGTCCGGGGTTTGAACGCCCCTCCGCGCATGACCGTCACACCGGCTTCTTTCAGAACAGCCGCGACTTGACGGACCTGTTCGTAGCTTTCGACGGAGCAAGGACCGGCGATCATGACAGGCTTGCCGTTTCCGACCGAAATTCCGTCACCCAGTGTGACGATCGTGTCTTCTCTCTTGTTTTTGCGGCTTACGAGCAGATGTTTCTTCTGGCCTTCCTCCTGCAAGTTAAGCGACGCTTTGAAAATCTGCTTGAACAGATGCCGGACCGTCTCATGGCTGAAGGGCCCTTTATTGAGCACCACCAGTTCATCGAGCATTTTCTTTTCGCGGACGGGATCGAATTTCGGGACTCCTTGGCGTTCTTTCTCCTGTCCGATCTCCTGAACGATTTCAGCCCGCTCCGAAAGCAGCTCCAGCAATTGGCCGTTAATCGTATCCAGCCGTTCACGCAGTGTATCTAAATTTCCTTGTGCCATCGTAATCTCTCCTTTTTATGTCCAGAAAATAAAAAAAGACCTCTCCTCCGCAAGGGACGAGAAGTCGTGGTACCACCCTTATTCGAGAGAACGGACTGCACAAAAAAGCTCGGTCCTCTCACTTTCGGCCCTGTAACGAAGGGAATACGGGCAACCCTAGAGAAAGCCGCTTGCGGCTGTCCATCAGGCACCGGCTCCGGAGTGAACTTCGGCGGGGACATTTTCTCGGACGCTCTCAGTCGGTGGCGGTCCGTTCCTGTCATAAATGTCAATCCGCTTACTCTCTCCTTCTCAGCCTGTTCAACAAGTAATTTTACTCATTCTACTCCAATGGGAAAAATAAAAGCAAGCTATCGGTTTAATGCGAGGTCGCTTTACCGTGATGAATCAACCTCCCAGCCCGGCAATCAGCCGAAGCGGACGAGCACGTGCCACAGCTGCTTCAAATATTGAAGCACCTCGGCCGGGGTCCCGAAGTCCGCCCATGCTTCCGGCTGACGATGCAAGCTGGCCGCGGCTCTGCCGATCGCGGCCGCATCGAACACGTCCGGGGATGCCGCCCCCGTCCCGTAGGACGCAGCGACTCGCCGCGCAAGCGGAGGCATAACGGGTCCGCGGAAATCTTCCGGCACCGATCCGGCGGCAAGCCGGAAGCCGGGATGCCAATAGAGCGGAATCCCGTAAGCCTCGCTCAGCGCGTCAAGCTGCGCGCCGGTGGCGGTGCCTTGAAAGGACGGGTCCGCGACGAGCGCGTCCACATCGGACTCCAGGCGGATCGCCCCGTGTATCTGCGCTTCGATGTAGGCGTCGAGAGCGCGGCCTATTCCGCCGGAGGCACCCGGACCGGGCAGCCCGTTTTTGCTCGCAGGCTCCGCCGCGCTCAGACAGCGGGCTGCAAACGCCCCCGCATCGCGCACATCCGAAGCGAGCGCCGAGCCCGTGGTCCGCGCCTCTTCGAGCAGGGCCGCCAGCACCGGCATAAACACCTTGCGGGTGCCCGCATGTTCCGGCTGCGCATGGCTGTCCCCGCAGGTAAACGTGCACCGGTCCAGGACGCCGGCTTTCAGCCGGAAATGGCAGGACCCGAAGCGCGGCGACGCCCCGTCCGCGTAGCGCATCACGTTCAGCGCGCCGTATTTCGGCCGGTCGCACGGCTGCACGCTCTCCGCCTGATACGCGCCCGCGAACAGGCTTCGCTCCCAGCGGTCGCGGTCCCCGCCCGGATAAGCGCTCAGGCCGCCGCTGGAGATGCGCGTTTCGAACTGGCTCCGGTATTCGCCGTCCTGCAGCAGCCCTTCCGCAACGGTAAGGCCCCCCGCAATGAGCCGGTCCGGGTGAAAATTCAGCGTGACGCGGGAGCGGGCCAAAACCGCTGCGCACAGCTCCTCCGCGGACAAAGCGTCGAAATCCGCCTCGCGCAAAATCCCGGCGGCCTTCTCCCTCGCATGCGGCTCCGCCGCCGCTGCTTTGGCCTCAATGGCCTCCAGTGCCCGCTCCTGGCAACGTTTCAGCTCCGTCATCGCGAATCCCCCTCTCCGCATCTTCTCGTGATGATACCTGACTTCCTGCAAACATCCTCATGTATCCGCGACGATGTCTGACTTACTACAGATTATAGGCCCGAAACACGACAAAGGCCAAGGGAAAAATCCCCCGGCCTTTGCGGTCATTTTACAGCTGCTGCAAAAACATAAATTGTTTATCGCCCATACCCGGAAGTCCCTCGTGAGCAAAATCGGGGTAGATCTCCAGCTGTATCGGCGCCCTCAATTTATTAAGCACCGCATACTGCGTGGACGGCGGGCATACGGTATCCATCAGGCCGATGCCGAACAAAATATCCGCCGTAATCCGGGAAGCCAGGTGCTGGATGTCGATATAGCCCAGCTTGTAGAACACTTCGTCTTCCCGCTTGTGCTGGGGATCGAAGAAACGGAAGTACGTACGCAGCTCCGCATAAGCGTCCTTGGCCAGATCCATTTCCCAGACGCGTTTGTAGTCGCTCAGAAACGGGAAGTTGGCCGCGACCTTGCGGATGCGCGGCTCCAGTGCCGCGCAAGCGAGCGCCAGCGCGCCGCCCTGCGATCCGCCCATCGTGGCGACGCGGCTGCCGTCCACTTCCTCGAAATCCATCACGATCCGCGCCAGACGGACCGTATCCAGGAAAACATGGCGGAACAGCAGCTCGTCGGGATGCTCATCCAGTCCGCGGATAATGTGACCGTGATGCGTATTGCCCGCAATCCCGCCGATATCCTGCGACTTTCCGCCCTGACCGCGTACGTCCAGCGCCGCTACCGAATAGCCGAGCGCGGCGTACGGAAGCCGCTCCAGCCAGTCTCCGGCATGGCCGGTATAGCCGTGAAACTGAAGGACCGCCGGATGCGGTTTGCCGTCCGATTTCGGTTTCACGTATTTGGCGTGAATCCGGGCCCCTTTTACACCGGTAAAATACAGGTCGAAGCACTCGGCGTAAGGGACCTTAAAGTCCGACGGAACCAGTTCCACCTGGGGATCTACGGAATCCAGTTCGGCCAGCGCGCGCTCCCAGTACTCGTCAAAGTCTGTCGGACGCGGATTTCTTCCCTGGTACTCTTTCAGCTTTTCCAATGGCAGATCAATTAAGGGCATTTTGAACTTTCCTTTCTTCTTGTATATGTATAATTGGAGGTTTTTTCCTAATCTACCTTGATCATATCACCCGGTTTAAACAAAAAACAACCACAATTTTTGCTCCGTCTAAAGCAGCACCATGTAAATGACTGCCGCCAGCACGAGCCGGTAAATCGCGAACGGAACGAGCTTAATCCGGTTGATCAGCTTCAGAAAGAAGCGGATGGAAATCAGGCCGAACACAAACGCGCTTACAAAGCCGACGGCGAAGAAAGGGATGGCCTCCGATGGAATCGAGTCCCAGCTTTTGAGCAGCTTCAAAAAGCTTGCGCCGGCCATGATCGGAACGGCCATAATAAACGTAAAATCGGCCGCCGCCTTGTGGCTCAGCCCCAGCAGCACTCCCCCGGATATAGTGGAACCCGAACGGGAGAAGCCCGGCCACATGGCAAGGCACTGGAACAAACCCATGCCCAGCGCTTGTTTATACGTCAGCCGGTCCACCGTATCGGTCTTCGGGCCGGCCGGCCGCCGCCATTCCGCAACCAGCATGAGGACGGCTCCGAGTACAAGCCCGATGACGACCGTGCGTGTGGAGAACAGATACTCGTCGATATAATCTTCGAAGAGAACGCCCAGAACGCCGAAAGGAATAAGTCCCACGATAACTTGAAGAAGGTTGAGGCGCGGACCTCCCCCGTCCTGACCCGGTAGTTTTTTCAAGCCGAACAGGTTCATAAAACGGTCCCGCATCAGAACGACTACAGCCAGGATGGAACCGAGCTGAATGACGACCTTGAAGGTGTTGGCCGCCTGTGGAGTAAACCAATCCTTGGTCTGAAACCAGGCATCATCCACGATAATCATATGGCCGGTGGAAGAAACCGGAGCAAACTCCGTAAGCCCTTCGACCAGTCCGAGTATAAACGCCGCAAAAGCTTCCCATAGATTCATAGCCGCATGCTCCTTTTATTGAATATCCGATTTGTTAAAGTAAATAATCGTTGCCGCCAACCCCGCGATAGACGCAGCCAGAATGGCAAGGACAGAGTACAGAACCGGATATTCGGGCACATATGCTTTGTTGGCGACGACGTGAACCGCCGACCATGGAAACAGAGCGCTGTACTTCTTATCTACAAGAGCTACGTTTGCCATAGTGGCAATGGCCGTGAAAATAATGGTCGGCACATAGTTTTTGAACCAGAACGTAACGAAAATTGAAGGGGTCGACAGCAGAAAGAGCAGGACCGCTCCGATCAGATACCGGCCCAGCGAGTACAGAATGACGTGGATCGTGAGCCCGTCGAATCCGCCGATCAGCCCGAAAACGAACGTAAATCCCCAGGATATCAGCGTCAGCGCAACGATCCAGATCAGCAGCATAAGCAGTTTGCTGAAAAGCAGGCTCGTGCGCGAAACGGGAATGGTCAGCAGATTTTTGAGCGTGTCCTCCACGTATTCCCGGTTGAACAGGTAAGCCGTTATGACGCCGTACAGCAGAGTTCCACTGAGCAGCAGCACATACATATTCGTGTTGTAGAAGGAGATTTCGTACGTAACGGATGTGTCCGGTTTTTCGCTTTTCATGTTAAGGAATCCGATAAACATAAGGACGGGCGCGGCGGCGGCTCCAATGACGCTGACCAGGAACATTTTCGCGCGTTTTAATTTCAACAGTTCGGTATACAGCAGATTAACCAATCGTTCCGCCTCCTATCAGCTTGATGAAATAATCCTCCAGCCTGTCTTCACTGATCGTAAGGCGGGAAACGTCGATGCCGTTCTCCACGAACAACCGGTTCAGACCGGCTTGACGGCCGATATGGGAATAGATGCGGATTTTGCCTTCACCCCGGACTTCGTAATCGTGAATGTCCAGCTCTTTTTCCAGCAGCATGGCCGCCTTGTTGTCGTCCGACACTTGAAACTCCAGATGTTTGCGGTTGCGTTTACGAAGTTCTTCGAAGGAAATTTCCTCCAAAAGACGACCCTGGTGAACAATCCCGATCTGATCGGCCAACTGTTCGATTTCGGGCAAAATGTGGCTGGAAATGAGGATCGTCATTTTCCTTTCCTCGGCGAGCGATTTGATCAGCCTCCGGATTTCCTTGATCCCGATGGGATCGAGACCGTTCGTCGGCTCGTCCAGGATAAGAAGCTCGGGATGATGCAGGACGGCTCTCGCTATGCCGAGACGCTGCTTCATGCCCATCGAATACTGTCCGACGAGCTTTTTCGGCTCCTGGTGGAGGCTGACGATTTCAAGCGCGTCCTGGATCGCCGTCTTCTTGTGGACCCCCATCAGCCTCGCGTTGATCAGGAGATTTTCGGCTCCGGTCAAATTTTCGTAAAAGCCCGAATGTTCGACGATCGAACCGATCCTTCTTAAAAGATTTCGTTTGTGTTTGAACAAATTTTCACCGAAAAGTTCGATCTGCCCTTCCGTGGGTTTAATCAGCCCCAGCAGCATCCGGATGGTGGTCGTTTTCCCCGCTCCGTTGCGGCCCAGGAAGCCGTAAATCTGTCCCTGCCCCACGGTCAGCTCCAAGCGGTCCACCGCTTTCTGGTCTCCGTAAGTTTTGGTCAAACCCGTTGTTCTGATAATGGCGCTCATGGTTCCCTCCTGCTCCGTATGGATCTTTTCTCTGTCTTTATTCAGGATAAGCAGCCGATTTTAAATGCCTCTTAACAAGTTCTTAATTGTTTCTTAAAATGTCGTCCGCGGGCTGAAGACCCTTGCCCGTTTCCGGCAGAGTCAGGTAAAAAGCGGTCCGTACGCCCGGCTCGCTGTCCGCTCCCAACGTTCCTCCATGCTTCTCGGCGAGAGCTTTCGCAATCGCCAGCCCCAGACCGCTCCCGCCGCCGGCCCGGCTTCTCGACGCATCCGTCCTGTACATCCGTTCAAAGACGAGGCCGCGCTCCTCTGCGGGAATACCCGCTCCGTTGTCCCAGACCGTCAGGCAGTACTTCCCCTGCGCGCAGGATAGTTCCAGGCCCAGCTTATTCCCGTCCGCTCCGTGCTTGACGGCGTTTTGAATCAAATTATTCAGCATCCGCAGAAGACTGACCCGGTCCGCGACAACGGGACAAGCTTCCTCGGGGAGCCGCAGAACCAGCTCCAGCCCCGCTTTATGCAGTTCCGGCAGGAACTCGATGACGGCTTCGCGTACGGCTTCGGCCAGATCAAGCCTGACGGGTTGAAGCCGGAGCTCATCCGCGTCCAGTTTGGCCAGCAGAAACACTTCGTCGATAAGCTTCTTCAAGGCCCCGGATTTACGGGCCAGCACATCCAGATACTGCCGCTTCTGTTCCTCGCTTCCCGCCACGCCGTCTCTCAAAGCGTCGATGTAGCCGATGATGGACGTCAGCGGAGTGCGGATATCGTGCGAAATATTCGAGAGGAACCTTTTGCGGCCCGTTTCGGTTTTTATCGTATAAACCTGGAGCTTGTCCAGCTGTCCGATCAATTCATTGACCGAGAAAATGACTTCGTTCAGAGCCGGATCGTCGTTCGCCAAAATCCGGGTGTTCACGTTGCCTTCAAGCGCCCTTGCCAATTGACGGTTAATGTCCCGGAGCCTGGCGGTATAACGGAATCTGGACATGAGCAGTCCCGCTGCGGACGCAAAAAGCGCGGCAAACAGCACCCCGCTCGTCAAGGCGCTCGGGGTGCCGACTGCCGTAAGCCCGGCAAGGGCCGCCAGTAAAATCAAATGGATCATGCCCAGCAGCTTAACGGGATCTCTTTTCATAGTCTCTCACCCGCGAATTTGTAGCCGATCCCCCAGACCGTTACGATTCTTTTCGGATCGGACGGATCTTCCTCGATTTTTTTCCGCAGCTTGCGGATATGGACCATGACGGTATTATCGTCTTCCAGATAATCGCTGTTCCAGACTTGGCGGAAAATCTGGGTTTTGGTGAAAACTTGTTCGGGGTTCGTCATAAAAAATTTCAGCAGCTCAAATTCTTTAGCCGTTAACGCGATCTCTTCTCCGTTTTTGGACAGCGTGAATGTCTTCGGGTCCAGCTTCAAGTCTCCGGAGGTCAGAGCCGTTTCCGCTGCCGGACTATTCTCGTTGTTTTCGCTGCCCAGCACTTTGTATCTCCGCAAATGCGCCTTGATCCTCGCGATCACCTCGTGAATACTGAACGGCTTGGTGATGTAATCGTCGGCTCCGATGCTTAGTCCGACCAATTTATCCACTTCCTGGTCTTTGGCCGTGAGCATCAGGATCGGCACGTTCGACGTCTGGCGAAGTCTTCTGCACACCTCGATCCCGTCTACTTTCGGCATCATCAGATCCAGCACGATTAAACTGTAATCGCGTTCCTCCGCAAGCCGCAGCGCTTCTTCGCCGTTATGCGCCGTGTCCGCCATGTATGTTTCTCTTTCCAGATACGTCTTCAGCAGCTCCCTGATTTCTTTCTCGTCGTCTGCAATAAGAATGTGAATTCCCGTCATCCGTGCACCTGCTCCGCAACAATTTTGCCTCTTCTTGTACACTCAGTTTACCGAAATCTCCTTTAAAAGCCAATAAACCGGCAAACACGCATATCCGCAAAAAGAATCGCAAAAAGCCTTTTTCTCCGAAACTCCGGGAAGCGGGCGGCAGCGCACATCCTCACAAAGCCTCTCATCCCGCCGGAGGCGGGAAAAGAGGCTCGTGCGGATACACTCGATTATGGCTGGGAATCCAGGGCATCACGCAGTCCGTCCCCGACAAAGTTTATGCTCAGAACGACCAGCAGAATCATCGCACCCGGCGGAATCCAGAGCCAGGGCTGTTCCGTCAGCACGGTCAGGGACTGGGCGTCCGTGAGCATATTGCCCCAGCTGGCGGTCGGCGGCTGGACGCCCATGCCCAGGAAGCTGAGTCCCGCCTCGCTCATAATGGCGGAAGCAACGCCGAACGTAGCTTGGACGATAACGGGGCCGGCCGCGTTCGGAAGGATATGCTGCAGCAGGATACGGGGTGTGCCGTAGCCCAGGGCTATGCCCGCTCTGACATAATCGAGCCGCTTGATCGTCAGAACGCTTCCCCTGACCAGACGGGCGACGCCCGGCCACGAAAACAAAGCCAGAACCAGAATGATCGTACGCATGTCCGAGCCCAGTACGGCAACGACAACCAGGATGACCATAAGAAACGGAAACGCCAAGAACATGTCCGTTATCCGCATGATCACCATATCCAGCCAGCCTCCGAAGTAACCCGAAACCAGACCGACCAGCGTCCCGAATGTCACATACAGAAATACCGAAGCGAAACCGACGATCAGTGAAACGCGGGTCGCATAAACCAATCGGCTGAATACATCGCGGCCGACTTGATCCGTACCCAGCCAATGCTCCGCGGAAGGAGCAGCCGAGAAAACGCCCGTCACTTCCTTCGGATCATACGGGACGATAACCGGAGCAAGCAGAGCCGCGGCAATCAGCAGCAGAGTCACGACAGATCCGGCTGCGGCCAGCTTATGCCGTCTGAACTTCCGTAAAGCTTGCCGCCACGGCCGCGGCGAATCGGACTCGGCTTCCGTCTCTGCCGTGCCGCTGCGGAAATTCGTTTCGCCCAGTTTCCATTCGGTCAGCGCCACAACTTCCACCTCCTATCCATTGTAACGAATGCGCGGATCCGCTGCGGAGTACAGAAGATCGGTCAACAAATTCGTTGCCAGAACGATACAAGCCGCCGCCAGATTCAGCCCCATGAGAGTGGGATAATCCCTGGAAAGTATCGATTGAATGGTCAACTGGCCGATCCCCGGCCACTGGAAAATTTGCTCGATCAGAATGCTTCCACCGAGCAGAAGAGGAATTTCCATCGCGATGACGGTAATCATCGGGATCAGCGCGTTCCGGAGCGCATGCTTGTTCGTGACGATAAAAGGATGCAGCCCTTTGGCCCGGGCGGTCCGCAAATAATCCTGCTTCAGCACGTCAAGCATACTCGCCCTCACGTACCGGACCTTCTTGCCGGCGATGAAAACGCCGAGCACAAAGACCGGAAGAATCATATGACGGATCAGATCCCAGACGCCTCCGCCGGTTCCCAACGTGTACATTCCGCCCGTCGGCAAAATTCTTAACTGGACGGCAAAAATATAAATCAGGCTGAGTCCGAAAAAAAACTGCGGGATCGAGGTCCCGATAAAGGACAGACCCGTCATGACATAATCAAACTTCGTATTTTGTCGGACCGCGCTAATAATGCCGACGGGAACGGCGATCAGCAGGCCGAGAACCAGCGATGCCGCCGCAAGCCCCAGCGTAGGCCCCAGTCTTTCGGCGATCATAGTGCTTACGGGGGCATATGAGCTGAACGAATAGCCCAGTTCTCCGTGCAGCAGGCCGCCGAGCCACTTGACATACTGCATCCACAGAGGATCGTTAAGGCCCAGCAGTTCTTTGCGCGCGTCCAGCAGCTCCTTGGGCATCGTCGGATCGATTAACATGTCGACCGGGTTGCCCGGAGCCATGTTGATCAGGAAGAAATTAATGACCGTGATGCCGAATAATACGGGAACCGCAATCAGAATCCGCCGGATCGTATACGGAAGCATAAGCGAGGCTCCCTCCTTTCTCTTGCCGCCAGCTCGTTATCCTCTTATTTCAAAACAGGTGATCTGCCGTTTCATCGAGCGGAAAATGACAGGCGGCGGCATGAGACTCGGCGCCCAGCGGCGGCTCGGCCGTTCTGCACAAGTCCCGGACATACGGGCAGCGCGTATGAAACCGGCAGCCGGACGGCGGATGTTCCGGACTCGGCACATCGCCGCGGATCAAGATCCGGCCCGCCGAACGCGCTTCCGGGTCCGGCGGCGGATAAGCATTCAGCAAAATCCGGGTATACGGATGCTTCGGATTCCGGAACAGCTCCTCTTTGCTTCCGATTTCAACGATTTTACCCAGATACATGACCGCGATCCGGGTGCTGATGTACTTGACCGCCCCTATCCCGTGAGCGATGAACAAATAGGTCAGCTTCAATTCCTTCTGCAGATCGCCGAGCAGATTCAGAATCTGGGCCTGGATCGACACGTCGAGTGCGGAAACCGGCTCATCGCACACGATCAGTTCCGGTTCAAACGAAATCGCTCTGGCGATGCCGATTCTCTGCCGCTGCCCTCCCGAGAACTCATGCGGGAACCGGTTTCCCGAACCGCGGGGAAGCCCTACCAGTTCCAGAAGACGGCCGACGCGCGCCGGAATGTCTTTTTTATCCGCAAGCTTGTGGGCGATAAACGGCTCGGACAGCAGCTCGCTTACTCTTTTGCGGGGATTCAGGGAGGAGTACGGGTCTTGGAAAATAATTTGCAGCCGCGTCCTTACCGGCTTTAATTGCCTTCGGGTCTTGGTCGTAATATCCTCGTCCCGAAAAAGTATCCGCCCGGAAGTCGGGTTTTCCAGCCGCACGATGGAACGGCCGATCGTCGATTTGCCGCAGCCGGATTCTCCCACAAGACCCAGCGTCTCCCCTTTGCGGATAGTCAGGCTTACATCGTCCACCGCCCGGACGTAGCCTGTCGTACGCGAGAAAACGCCGCTTTTGACGGGATAGTACGTTTTAAGATGCTCGACCTTAAGGAGAGGCACATCGTCCGCAGCAGTTACTTCAGGCCGGCCGCTCATAAGGCAGCCTCCTTGCGGACCGGCTTTTCGGGCAGCCTGCCCTCCACCTGGGAGACCCAGCATCGGACCCGGCGGCCTCCCTCCAGAGCGGTCAGTTCCGGCTGCTCTTGCGTGCAAACGGCGGAAGCCCACGCACACCGGGCATGAAACCGGCAGCCTTCCGGCATGCGGTTCAGGGAGGGCACCGTCCCCGGGATCGCCTCCAGTTGTCCGCCTTCTCCGCTAATTCTGGGCATGGAATTGAGCAGCCCTCTTGTGTACGGATGCAGCGGCTCTCGGAACAGCGTAAAAACATCCGCCTCCTCCACAATTTGGCCCGCATACATCACCACCACCCGGTCCGCCATCTCGGCGACGACACCCAGATCGTGCGTGATCAGCAGGATGGCGGCCCCGCTCTCTTCGCGAAGCTGCTTCATCAGCTCCAGAATTTGAGCCTGGATGGTCACATCCAGCGCCGTAGTCGGCTCGTCGGCGATCAGCAGCTTCGGCTTGCAGGCGAGCGCCATCGCAATCATGACCCTCTGGCGCATGCCGCCGGACAATGCGTGAGGGTACGATTTCATCAGGACTTCGGCGCGGGGAAGTCCTACTTTTCCGAGCATTTCAATGGCATAGGCCCGCGCTTCTTTGCGGGAGAAATCCATATGCCGCCGGATGACCTCCAGAAGCTGTTCTCCGATCGTAAAAACCGGATTAAGCGAACTCATCGGCTCCTGGAAAATCATCGACATGTCCCGTCCCCGGAGCTGTCTCAGCTCCGGATCCGACGACAGCGCCAAGTTGCTTCCCTGGAAAAGGATGTCCCCTTTCTCGATGCGGCCGCTTCTGCCCAGCAGTCTCATGACCGAAAGGGCCGTCACGCTTTTGCCGCTGCCGGACTCGCCGACAATCCCGACCGTTTCGCCGGGCAGAAGCTGAAAACTGACTTCATCTACGGCCGTTACTTCTTCTTGTCCCGTCTTGAAAACGGTCTGAAGACGGTGGATTTCCAGCACGGGCAGCATACATTCACCTCTCCTCGGATATAATTTGCAGTTCCCGCCCCGCGAGCCCGCCATGCGCGATGAGGCGCCTCATGGTGAATCATCCGCATGGGGTATAGCCGTGCGAAGCGTCCGACAGGCACCGGAGTATTCAGACTAGCACCGGCGCTTTAACGTCACCGGGTATGGCAGGCACATACCTGCGGCCGTTCGTGGCGCGCAGGAACTCCGCCCTGGCCTCGGCCAGCAGCACCCCGCCGTCCGTCAGCAGCTCGTAGGCCGCAAGCGCCAGGAGCTTGGACGCAAGGTGCATGCCTTTGAGGCCGATCGGCGAGCCGAAGGACGCCGTCGCCTGCCACGTATGCACCTGCACGCCAAACGGCGCGCACGTGGTGATGATCTGCCCGACCGGAGTAATCCACGAGACGTCGCCGACGTCCGTCGAGCCTCCGCCGAAGGTTTTGGGCGCCGGCTTCACGTTCACGAAACCGGCCGGCAGCAGTTCCCCGGCGGGAAGTCCGAGCTCTTCCCGCCGCCTCAGTGCCGACTCCCGGAGGTCCGGAGGCAGCGTATCCACGAGGGCGGAAGCCAGACGGATATCTTCGTCCGTGAACGAAAGCGGGCCCGCCTCATCCTTCTGTCGGTAAAGCAGGTCGTTGAGCGTATGGTTGACGTTCAGATCGTAGGCGCCCGCCTTAATCTCCCACGTCACCTCGGTTTCCGTCATCAGAGCGGCTCCGCGGGCGATGTTCTGCAAACGCCGGAGCAGCTCGTCGACGTGATCCCGGCTGGAGCCCCGCAGGAAATACCAGACACTCGCGTCTTCCGGCACGATATTCGGAGCCTGCCCGCCGTTCGTGATCGTGTACTGAATCCGCGAACCGTCCACCACGTGCTCCCGCAAATAATTGGCGCCGACGTTCGTCAGCTCCACGGCATCCAGCGCGCTGCGGCCCAAATGCGGGAAGCTTCCCGCATGGGACGCCCGGCCTTTGAAAGAAAACTCCACGGACGTAAGAGCCGACGTCGGCACGTTCCACGGCATGTTGGAGCTGCCGGGATGCCACGTGAGCGCCGTATCGAGGTCATCGAATACGCCTTCCCGGGCCATAAACGTTTTGCCCGAGATGACCTCTTCGGCCGGGCAGCCATAATACCGGATCGTACCCGGGAGCTTCTCTTCGCGGATGCGGCGGCTCAAAGCAACGGCGGCGGCCACACCGGCCGTGCCGAGCAGGTTATGTCCGCATCCGTGTCCGGGTCCGCCCGGAACGAGGGCTTCCCGTTCGGCGCTCACCTTCTGCGACAAGCCGGGCAGCGCGTCGTATTCCCCGAGGATGCCGATGACGGGTTTTCCGCTGCCGAACTCGGCAACGAACGCCGTGGCGGCGCCCCCGATACCGGAGCGGAGCGCGAATCCGGCTTCCTGCAGCACGGCGGCTTGCAGCTTCGAGGCGTACGCCTCCGTATAAGCGACTTCAGGTTGTTCCCAGATCCTCAGCGCAAGCTCTTCGAATTTTTCCTCATGGCCGTCCAGCCACTCCACCAAGTGCCGCTTTCCCATAGCCCTCACGCCTTTCTATTTTTTCAAATCCCACTCGTTCGAATTGTTGTACATCCCGATATCGCGGGGTTTTCCGACGAGAACGTCTTTGGATACGGCAAGCAGACGCTTCTCCGAGTAAACCGCGAGCGTAGGCACATCCTCATGGATGACCGCCTGCAGCTCGTTGTAGATCTGCCGCCGCTTCGCCGGATCGGACTCCGTCTCCCCTTTCGTAATCAGTTCATCCACCTTCGGATTTTTGTAGCTGTAGTAATTGCTTGAGCTGTCACTTTTGTACAAAGTGAAATACGAGCTCGGTTCAATATAAAAGTCCCGGTTGAAAATAGTAAGATCAAACTCTTTTTTGCGCACCTTCTGGATCAGCGTGGCAAAATCATACTTCTGAACCTGAACCTTCAAACCGACGGCCTGCAAATTCTGGACAAGAATATCCGCCGCCTGCTCGCGCACTTTATTGCCCACCGGAATCAGGAATTGGATAGGCTTGTTCGTGTCCCATTTCGCCTCCTGGAGCAGCTTTTTCGCCTTTTCCGGATCGTAGGGGTATGGCTGGATGTCTTTATTGAAATTGGGATGATAGCTCGGAATGCCGCCGTCAATCACTTCGCCCTGGCCTTTCAGAAGCTGATCGACAATAAGCTTGCGGTTGATCGCGTAAGCGAAGGCCTGGCGCACGCGGGAATCGCCGATATTGGCCGTGTTGAAGAAGAGTTCGGGCGGAATGGAAGGATTGCTCGTCGTAAGTTCCACGTTCGGCAGCGCCTTTACTTTCTCGTATTCCGTGATCGGAATGAGACCGACAGGCAGCGAATTCATATGAATTTCGCCCGTTTGCAGCTGTGCCACCAGATTGGCCGCCGGAAGCACTTTAATAAAGATTTTGTCGAGCTTGGCCGGCGGCAAATAATAGTTCGGGTTTTTGACCACCTCGGTATACTGGCCTTTTACGAAGTTGGCGAATTTGAACGCCCCGATCGTTACTTCGGGTTTCTGGAAGTAGGGGTGAGTCGCGATCTGTTCGGGGGGAACGTCTTTCAGGATGTGCTTCGGCAGGAAAAATACTTTCGTTCCGAACCGTTCTTTGAAAAGAAGTGGATCGACCGGTGTCTTCGTCCGCACTTCGAATGTGTGATCGTCCACGATTTTGAGGCCGCTGATTTCCGTTTTTCCTTCCTCCAGCTTACCCGCATTGTTCAGTCCTTCGATAAAATTCAGCTTAAAGTACGTCTCGACTTTCGGGTGCAGGGCGGTCTGGAGCGTAAAAGCGACATCGGCCGTCGTAAAAGGTTTACCGTCATTCCATTTCGCAGATGGATTCAGCTTCACGACGAAGGTCTGGTTGTCTTTCGTCTCGACGGACTCCGCTAGCTTCGGAGTAAATTCAAATTTCTCGTTCAGATTCAGCAGCGAATCGTTGAGGAGCGCGATCACATTGTCCGAGGCGGAGTCGCCCTGGTCGTTAATCTGGCTGAGCGTAATCGGTGCGTTCACAATGCCGATGTACACGGTCTTTTCGCCGGAGTTCGCTCCTTTGCCGGGCTCTCCCCCTGGATTCGGCGACGAGGCCGGAGAGGCGGCAGGCGCCCCGCAGGCCGATAAGCCGGTCATGAAAGCGGCCAGTACAATCAGCCAAGTAACCCGATGTCTTTTTTTCACCGTAACATTCCTCCACTTCAAATTTTCTTTAGATTCCCCGGAAAAGAAAACCGCTCTGCTCCCGTCTCGCCGGACGAATGAACGGGGTCTTCACGGTCCGTGCCGGACCCGCTCCGAAGGTTTTTGATCATGAAAACCAGTTGGTCGTCGGTCCCGAGATCCCTCTCGTAGAAGGGCTGGTAGCCTTTCCGCTCGTAAAAGGGAAGAAGCCACGGATGCTTACGTGAAGTAGCCAGCGTCGAAGCGGGCGACAAAAGCGTATCCCGCACGATTTCTTCCTCCACGTAACGGAGCAGGCGGCTGCCCACCCCTCGGGACTGCTCCGCCGGGTGAACGGCAAACATAAACAAGAACGGATACACGGATACTTCTTCCATGTATTTCAGCGAAAGGGTTGCGCTTATCCGTCCGCCGCGCTCCAGAACGTAGCACGCGTTTTCCTCGCTGTTTGTCCGAACGAACTCGTAATCCGCCCGGGTCGCCCTGAAGTCGATGTTCAGGTCCCGGATCGCTTGATAAGCCCCCTCGATAAGCGTTAACAGCTGTCCGGTGTCGCTTTCCTCCGCCAGCCGGAAAATGTCTCTCATTGTCGTCACCTCGCCTTCAGAACCTGCAGCAGCAGACCGTTTTACAGCGGATAATGGCAGGCCGCCGTATGTCCCGGGCCTACCTCTATCCATTCGGGCTGAACCTCCCGGCACAGCGCCGTTGCCGCCGGACAGCGCGTGTGGAACCGGCAGCCGGATGGCGGGTTGGCTGGGGACGGAATTTCGCCCGCGAGCCGGATCCTCTCCGGTGAGCCGCTGCGGTCGCGCCTCGGGACGGATGCCAGCAGAGCGGCCGTGTAAGGATGGGCCGGATGGCGGAACAACTCGTCGCTCGGAGCCGTTTCCACAAGCTTGCCGAGGTACATCACGCCGATGCGGTCGGACATATGCCGGACCGCATGAAGACCGTGCCCGATAAACAGATACGTGAGATTCTCCCTCTCCCGGAGTTCCTGAAGCAGATTCAGAATTTGGGCCTGCACCGATACGTCCAGAGCCGATACGGCCTCATCGGCCAGAATAAACCGAGGCTGCAGAGCCATCGCTCTGGCAATGCCGATCCTTTGACGCTGTCCCCCCGAAAATTCATGGGGATACCGTTCGCCTGCCGAAGGGGGCAGCCCGACCGAAACCAGCAGCTCCGAGACTTTCTCCCTGCGCTCCTTCCCCTGGTGCGTCCCGTGAACCGCCAAAGGTTCGCCGATACACTGCCCCACTGTCCAGCGCGGATTGAGCGAGCCGTACGGGTCCTGGAAAATGACCTGCATCTGCTTTCTCGCCTTCCGCAGCTCCAAGGCAGACATGGCGGAAAGCTCCTTGCCGGCAAAAAGAACTTCGCCTTCCGTAGGCGGCTCCAGATGAAGCAGCGTCCGGCCGAGGGTTGACTTGCCGCTGCCGGATTCGCCGACCAAACCGAACGTCTCTCCTTCCCGGATCGTGAAGGTGACGTCGTCGACGGCATAGATCGACCCTTTGGGCCGGCGGAGAAACCCGCCTCCGAGCCGGTATGTTTTCCGCAAGCCGTGGACGGAAAACAGCGGCGTCCGATCGCCGGAGATTTCGCCTGCGGTGTTTTCCTCCGGCGGAGCGGAAACGGCGGCGTCGGGCCGGATCACGGCGGGCGTGAACTCCACACGCCCCCGGACGACGTCCGCCGAGGCTTCCGCCGCCTGCGCATCCTCCTTCTGCCGGAGTTCCCCGGCAAGCCAGCACGCCGCCTCGCGTCCCGCGATCTCTTCCGGAGGCGGTGCGGCCTGCGCGCACCTCTGGACGGCATGCGGGCAGCGGGGGTGAAAGCGGCAGCCGGTCGGCGGCTCGGCCAGCGAGGGAATGCTTCCTTCAATGGAAGGAAGCCGGGAGCCCCTTGGCGTCTCCAAACCCGTGACGGAGCCGATGAGCCCCTTGGTGTATGGATGCAGCGGGGTCCGAAACAATGCATCCGCCTCACCGATCTCGACGATTCCGCCCGCATACAGGACGGCAACCCGGTCGGCGATCTCGGCCGCCACGCCCAGATCATGCGTGACGAACAGGATCGACATGCCGTATTCCTTCTGGATCTCCTTCAGAAGGGTCAAGATTTGCGACTGGATCGTTACGTCCAGTGCCGTTGTCGGCTCGTCGGCAATGAGCAGATCAGGAGCGCAGGACAGCGCCATTGCGATCATCGCCCTTTGGAGCATTCCCCCGGACAGCTCGCCCGGGTACTGCTTCATCCGCAGGCCGGGCTCCGGAATGCCGACTTTGCCGAGCAGACGGGCTGCGTGCTCCCGCGCCTCCTTATAGGAGACGCGGTTATGCCGAAGATACGCCTCGGCGATTTGCTTTCCGACCGGAAAAAGCGGATCAAACGCCGCCATCGGCTCCTGGAAAACCATCGCGGCCTTCCTTCCGCGGATTGCGCCCATCTGCTTCTGCGGACGCCGGGTTACGTCTTCCTGTCCCAGCCGGATGGTGCCATGCGTAATGCGCCCCCCTTCAAACTCCACCAGACGGAGGATCGCTTTGGACAAAATCGTTTTGCCGCTGCCGGATTCCCCGACCAGACAGAGCGTCTCGCCGGGCCTGATATGCAGGCTGACTTCCGATAGTGCCGTCAGGCTTTCGTTTTCTTTGGTAAATTCCACCCTCAACCGGTCAATTTCCAGAATCGGCTTTGCCATGATCGTCCCCTCCCCCCTCCGGGTTTTTCTCCCGTTCATTTTGCATGCCGCTTGGGATCGAGGGCGTCCCTCCAGCGGTCTCCCACCAGATTGACGGCCAGCACCAGGAGTGTAATCGCGAGTCCCGGAAAAGTCGCATTCCACCAGGCGACGGTCAAATAACCTCTGCCCTGCGAAAGAAGCGTTCCCCAGTCCGGAATCTCCTTAAGCACGCCCAGCCCCAGGAAACTAAGCGCAGAGCCGACCAGGATGGACGATCCGATTCCTATCGTCGCCATGACGAGCAGCGGAGAAAAGACGTGAGGAAGCACATGCTTCACGAAAATATGACCTTCGCCCGCGCCGATCGACCGGGATGCAGCGATGTAGGGACGGCTTTTGATGCTGATCACCTGACTGCGGACAACCCGGGCAAATCTGGGCACCAGCGACACGCTGACGGCCAGCACAATGTTGAGCAGGCTCGGCCCCAAGGCGGCCGCAATGGCCAGTGACAGCAGCAAACTCGGTATGGCCATGAGCACGTCAATGATCCGCATGAGCATTCCGTCCGCGAAGCCTCCGATGTAACCGGCCAGACTGCCGATCAGCATGCCTGCGGCCCCTCCGATGAGAACGGAGCCTGCGCCGATCAGAAGTGAATCTCTGGCCCCGTATATGAGAAGGCTGAGCATATCCCTTCCATAGTAATCCGTCCCGAACCAGTGGGCGGCGCCCGGCTTCTGGAGCAGGGCGTCCGCATTCATTTCCGCCGGCGGATAAGGTGCCAGCCATTGCGGAACGACTGCACTGAGCGCAATCGCCGAGACGATTAAGAGCGCCGCATAATACGGAAGATCCCCTTGGCGCAAAAAGCCCGGCATTCTCCGTCTTTGTTTCGGTTCCCGGCTCCGCTCCCGGGTGAGCTGTTCCGGCATGTAGTTTACTTCGGCTGCGGTTTTCATACCTCTCCCCCCTTTTCACGCGTCTCTTTGTCGGCCGCCTGCATCAGACAGCCCTTCTCACTCTGGGATCGATGAAAGCATAGGACAAGTCCACCAGCACATTTACAAGGACATACACGATTGCGGTAAAGAAAACGACGCCTTGTACAACCGGAAGATCTTTGGACAGGATGGCTCCCGCCAGCAGCCTGCCGATTCCCTGTCTGGAAAAGACCGTTTCGATCACGACGGCCCCGGCCATGAGTTCTCCGATCTGGATACCGATCATGGTAAGAGCCGGAATGAGGGCGCTGCGCAGCGCATGCCGGTACATGACGACTCTTTCGCTAAGCCCTTTGGAACGCAGAGTGGTAATAAACGGTTCATTCATAACCTCAAGCATGGAACTCCGTACCATGCGCACGATAAAACCCGATCCCACAAGTCCAAGCGCAGCCGCCGGCAGAACAAGCGACTCCCACCCTTCCGATCCTACGGCCGGAAACCAGTTCAACCGGACGGAGAAAACGAGGATCAGAAGGATGCCCGACCAGAAGGTCGGCATGGAAATTCCGAACAACGACACGATGCGGGCCAGGAAATCAATGAAGCTGTTGCGGTGAACCGCCGAAAGCACGCCGAGCCAGATTCCCGTCACAACCGCCAGGAAAGTACCCGCTGCGGTAAGCAGCGCCGTTGCGGGAAACTGCTCCAAAATTTTGGGGAGCACCGGGTCGTCGTTAACGAGAGATTTCCCGAAATCCCCCCGCAGCAAATTTTCCGCATAGACGAGAAATTGCCGGATCACGGGCTGATCCAAGCCCAGCTGATGCCGCAGATTCGCTGCCGTCTCCGCAGAAGCGGACGTCCCGGCCAGCATCATCACCACCGGATCTCCCGGGAGCAGGTACAGAATAAAGAAGACGAGAACCGAAGCGCCTCCTATGACAAGCAGCGAAGAGACCAGTCTTCTTGCGATGGCGTAAATCAACCCGGTTTCCCCCCGTCACGATTTTTTCAGGCTTACATCGTAAAACAACGGATATCCCAGCGAATCGAATTTAAGTCCGCTCACGTTTTTCCCGGCTGCGACGGTATACGGAAATACGTACACGGGGAATCCGTAAGCATTTTGGATCAGATACGATTGAACCTGCTTGTAAATCTCCGCCCGCTTCTTGGGATCCTGCTCTCTAAGCCCCTCTTCCAGCCAGGCATCCAGCTTGGGATCGGATTTGTGGGTGTGGTTGTGCCCCCACTTCCCGTCTTTCGGAATGGCATTCGTGTGAAAAAAACTCCGCAAAATGTCCGGGTCGCCCGAAACATTACTGACGCCGACCAGATCATTCGTCCCCTTGACCATAAGAGCTGTCGTCGTATCGGCCAAAATTTCCACTTCCACGGCGATTCCGGCTTTTTTCAGCTGCTGCTGGATCATCGCCGCAATGTCGTTGCGCTTCTCCCTGTTCGGCGATGCGTCGATGTAACGGATCGTCAGCTTCTTGCCGTTTTTCTCACGGATTCCGTCCGCCCCCTTAATCCAGCCCAGTCCGTCAAACAGGCGGCCCGCTTCGTCCGGATCGGGTTTGAGCGCCCCTTCCAAGGAGGGATTGTAGCCAAGCACGGACGGAGTCAGCGGAGACCAGGCTCTCGTATACGCGCCCAGATACAGCGTTTTGACGATGGCATCGAAGTCGATCGACAGCTGGACGGCCTTGCGGGCCTCCAGCTCGTTCCAAGGTGCATGATCCTGATTGAGCATCAGCGTGTAGGGAATGCCCGTAGACTCCGCCTGGAAAAGCTGCACGTTCGGGTCTTTCTTCAAAGAGATGAAATTCTGGGGAGGCACCGTCTCTCCGGCCGAAACCTGCCCGCTTTGAACGCTGCCGATCCGGGTCGCCTCTTCGGGAATAATTTTGAATACGAGCTTGTCTATGTACGGTGCGCCTTTATTGGCCGCCAGTTCCGGCGCCCATTTGTAGTCGGGATTGCGCTGCAGCGTGACGGCCGAATTCTCGGTCCAGCTCACGAATTTGAATGGGCCGGTGCCTACGGGGTTTTTGGTAAGCTGGTCCTTGTATTTCTCGGCAGCCGCCGGTGAAACGATTCCGAGAAAAGCCTGGCTGAGTGAACTCAGAAACGCGCTGTAAGGCGATTTCAGCCGCACCTTTACGGTGTATTCGTCAACCGCTTCGGACGATTCATAAGGACCCAGCAGGGTGACGGCGAACCTGGATTTGGTAGCCGGATTCACGATCCGGTCGAAATTCGCTTTAACGGCAGCCGCATTAAAGGGCGTTCCGTCATGGAACTTAACGTCCTTGCGCAGCTTGAACGTATACGCTTTTCCGTCGGGTGAAACCGTCCATTCCTCGGCGAGCCACGGTTTGATGGACTGATCGGGCAGCTGGACGACAAGACTGTCGTAAATGGAGCGCATAACCCGGTAATCGAGTGCGGCGGGCACCACGTTAGGATCGAGTCCGGACGGCGATCCGGCGAGCGCGTACGTAAACGTGCCGCCTTGAACGGCGGACGGCTGCCCGGCTGCTCCGTTTTCAGAGGCCGGAGGGATTGCGCTTCCGGTATTCCCCGCGTTTCCCCCGCAGCCGGACACGATCGCGAGAATAAGTACAGCCAAAACTGCCTTGTGAAAATTACGTCTGGATGAAATCATAAGTCCTCTCCATTTCATTAAGTTTAAGTCGCACTCTGCCGCCTCTCCCGGTGCCGGCTTATCCTGTCCCACAAAAAAAGGAGACACAGCTTCCCTCCGGGAAAGACCGTATCTCCAGTGACCTGGTCGATATCTGATTAAACCGATAATATTAGTATGTTATGATTATAGCCATCCCTCTTACTTCTGTCAATCCTTGGAAATCAAGACGTGTAAATAAAAAAATGGGACACTTCCTTTCGGAAGCATCCCGATCAAATCGGCTGTTACCCGGCTGCCTGCTCGGCTTCCTCCACCGGCTTGAAGCGTTCTTTGCCGAAGAACACGTGAAACAGAATACAAATCACGGTATAAACGACGGCTGTAATGCTGAAAGCGTAGGCATAGCCGTAGTAAGAACCGTACGTCGCCACAAGTCCCATGCTGACCGGAGAGGCCAGAAACCAGCCCAGATTGAACATCGCTTCCCCGGAGCTGGACGCAAGTCCCCGCATCGATCGGTCGACATACTTCATTTTGATCGTGCTGTAAAAAGGATTCGCCGCATTCATAAGCGCCTGTCTGAACAAGTATCCTACGCTGGCCAGTGTAAAATTAGACGAGTACGCCGTAATCAGCAGAAAAGGAATCGAGCTCAACTGGAGCAGGACGACCGCTCTCGCTTCGCCGATTTTGCGCGCAATGGCGGGGCCGAGCAGAAAAGCAAGCGCGGTAGCCCCTTGACCCAGCGACACGATGAAGCCGATCATCGTTTTGGAAGCATCGAACCTGTCCTCGAAATACACGTTCAAATAAGGCACGATCATCCCGCCCGCCGTCGATGACAGCAGACTCAGAAACGCAAACAGCCCGATAATCTGCAGCGAAGACTTGTGCCTGGATGCCGTTTGCCGCCAGCCGGGTTTAGGACCGGCCCCTTTATCCTCCCTTTCGTCTTTTTCTCCGGAAGCTTCCGATGTATACAAGAGCACGGGAATGAGTCCGAGCGCCATCGTCCCGACGCCGATCAGCAAAGTCGTTCTCAAGCTGAGCACTTCCGAGATGCCGAAGGCAAACTGGAACATGTCCGTCAAAACGCCGCCCAGCATATTTCCCGCCACGCTTGCGAACATACTTAGCGCCATGTTGAAGCTGAACAAGTGAACCCGCTGCCGGGGTGTCGAATTGTTGGCCATAAAAGGAATAATCGTAGCCGATACGACCGCCTGCGACATTCCGCCGAGAAACGAAGTAACGAGCAGGGCGTTTTTAAATTCGAAAAGAGAGCGGGCCGTGAGTGCCAGCAGCACAAAAAAGAGACCGGCGGATACGATCCGCTTGGGCCCGAATCTGTCGTTCATTATTCCCGCCGGGATTAATATGATTGCGGATGCTATGGCCGTCATCCCGACCAACTGTCCAACCATCGTCTGATCGTAGCCAAGAGCGCGGACGTACAAATTGTACACGAGCCCGAACATGCCGAGACCCGTATTCCACACGAAAATAAACACGAAAAAAAGACGAATGTTCCGGCTGTATTGGAGCAGTTGGGTTTTCCATTCGTTTAGAAAGTTCGTCATGCTCCTAGCATAACTCATTTCTCTGGTAAGCGGTATCTTTTTTCATCCGGCGGTGAATAAAAGGTTTCTTTCAAAAGATAAGTCCGCCCGGTTTCTTTCTCCGTCTTTGGATGCTACAATTTCTCTTAAATGCCGGGCGCAAATCGTCCATGGAGCAAG
Source organism: Paenibacillus sp. JNUCC 35 (assembly GCF_058269095.1). Classification (NCBI taxonomy): domain Bacteria; kingdom Bacillati; phylum Bacillota; class Bacilli; order Caryophanales; family Paenibacillaceae; genus Paenibacillus; species Paenibacillus sp. JNUCC 35. The sequence continues at coordinate 3,452,009 of NZ_CM177771.1, forward strand.
GAGATTGTGAAACGTATGATCCAATACCAGAGCGGACATGTCACTGTCTTTCAAAGCGCGATATACAAAACAACCTCGACCGTAATCGTGACAGATGATCTCGTCTTGATCGCCGATCCGAACTGGCTGCCTCAGGAGATCGAAGAAATCCGGCAGCATGTCGAAGCCGTGCGGGGCGACCGGCCGGTTTACGTGCTGTTTACCCACGGCGATTTCGACCATATCATCGGATATAAGGCGTTCCCGGGGGCTGTCACGATCGGAAGCGAAGGACTGCTGAACCACCCGGACAAAGAAAAAAAGCTGGCCCTCATCACTTCGTTCGATGCCGGCCACTATATCGACCGAGGCTATCCCGTGGAGTTCCCGCATGTTGATATCGCAGCGGCCGGAAACGGCCAAGTGTTCCAGCTCGGAGAAACCCGCCTGACTTTCTATCTCGCACCCGGTCATACGGCTGACGGGCTGATGACCGTGGTCGAGCCGTTAGGCGTACTGATCGCCGGGGATTATTTGTCGGACTTCGAGCTGCCCTTCATTTATGACAGCGCCAAAGCATATGAGCGGACATTGGACACTGTCCGGCACATTTACGGCGCCCATAACTTGGAGCTGCTTGTCCCCGGACACGGGCAGGCGACCGGAGACGTCCGCGAAATGGAGCGCCGGCTGGAGCTCGCGGACCGGTACCTCGCAAGCCTGATCGGGGCCGTTCAGGCTGACGACGGCGACGCTCTGCTGGCGCTCCGGGACGCGCACGCTTACCGCTCCGCCTTTACGGACGGCTGCCACGACGAGAACGTCCGGATCGTCCGGAGGGAGTACGCCGGCGGCTAGCGCGGACGACAAAAAGACCTTTCATGCCGCTGAGCGACTGAAAGGTCTTTTTGCATTCGCGCTCACGCGATCCCGCTCAAGACTGGATCTTCTCTTCCCGGCCGGCTTTGGCGAAGCCCTGGCTGCGCGAGACGATCCAGATCTGCCCGAGCAGCGCCACCGCAATCAGCGCGCCTGCCGCGATCGGCAGCTGGCCGGGTGCCAGCCCCGCGAGCAGAACCGCGCCGCCAAGGGCGGAGCCTACCGCGCTGCCGAGATAATTCGCGGAGCTGTTCAGCGCCACGGCGGCCGGCCCGTGTTCAGGCTGAAGGACGAGGAGCACATGCTGCTGCGGAGCCTGAGAAGCCCAGCCGGTCGCCCCCCACACGACGAAGGCCACGAAAGCGGCAAGCGTGTAGTGAATCCCGACCGGAAGGACGAAGACTGCCAGCGCCATCAGCGCCAGAATCACGGTCATCAGCAGCCCGGGGCGGCCCGTACGGTCAATGAGCGTCCCGATGGAAAAGCTGCCGATGACTCCGCCGATTCCCCACGCCCACAAGTACGGCGTGATAGCCTGGATGTCAGCCAGATCCTGCAGGACGGACGCCACGTACGTGTACAGCCCCAGACTGGCGACACTCGTAATAAATGTGATGCCGACAGTCGCGGCAACACGCCCGTTCGTCATCATGACAAGACGCTGACGCAGGGACGGCGGAGCCGCAGCCGGAAAGTTCGGAAACCAAGCGGTAATGCCGATTATCGCGATGACGCCGAGTGCCGTTACGGCCCAGAGCGTTCCCCGCCAGCCGATCTGTTCGGCAATGAGCAGCCCTACGGGGACCCCGATGACCGTCCCCATGCTCATTCCGCCCAGCGTCATGCCGAGCGCTCTCCCCCGTTTCTCGCTGGAAACGAGGGCCGCCGCAGCTGCCGCCGCCAGCGGCGAATACAGGCCCGCTCCGATCCCGGCAATCGCGCGGGAGAGCAGCAGAAGCGTATAGGTCGGCGCAAGAGCCGTTCCCGCGTTGGCCAGCGTGAACACGACGAGTGCCAGCAGGAGTATGCGCCTTACCGGCTTGCCGGCCAGTATCGTGGCGAATACCGGCGCCGCCAGTGCATAGCAGAGCGTAAACACGCTTACGGCCTGACCGGACTGCGATGCGCTGATGGCAAAGTCCGATCCGATTGCGGGAAGCAGACCCGCCACCACGTAGGCGTCAAAGCCCAATGCGAACATGCCGATGGTAAGCAGTAAAACTTTTTGCATGGAAATCTCCCTCGCTTATCTTGTTCGATGGTAGACCCGGAAGCTCAGCCGAGGCGTTCCCAGTTCGTTTCATCATTGAAAAACTCCCGTTCGGAGCCGACGACATACTGTACAGGGCCGATTGTCCTCGCGTCCGCGTCGATCGTATTGAGCAGCTTCTGGAGTTTCAGGGAGCTTGGCAAATCCGCGAAAGGCTGGGAAGGCTCCGCCCCTGAAGCGGCAAACCCCGCAGCATCGCCGACGAGCCGGATTAACTTGCGGATCGTGTTCAGCTCCGGACGGCTTTCGTCGATTTCCGTCTTGAGATCCACGATGACGCTTTCTCCAGTATTCGTTTTTTCCCAAATCCGCAAATAATCGATATCCCAGACCGGCGTGTCAAAAATCATTGTCGCGAAAATCAGCTTATTCGCCGGCGAGGCGAAGACAAGATCAACCTCCCGCTTGCGGAGAATATTGACGAAGCTGCTGTAACCCGTCACGACGGCTCCCGCCAGATTGGCGGTTATCGCCGCACTGTCCAGCACAGCCGTTCCGGAAATGGAGAAATCGGAGCGGATGCCCTGCAGATCCTTCAACTCCAGCTCCGCATCTCCGCCGCTCACCCACTGCACGAGATCGAGCGGATGAATAATCTCGCTGATCACCCCGCTTGTCGGCCTGTGGTCGTTAATCCGGTCCTTTCCCCAGTAAAAGTTGGCGCGTACGAGACGCAAATTATGATCCTTCACATACTGCTTCAATGTGATCGAGGCATCCGAGTACCGCTCCACTAGGTCCAGAGCGAATCCCGAGGTGTGCTCCAAGCTGGCCTCCACCTCTTTGAGATCGTCCTGAGGGTGCACCAGAGGTTTTTCGCAAATAACGAATCCGCGGTAGCCCCGGAGCTGTTTGATTACCTCGATATGATATTCGTCGTTTACGCTTACGACGACTACGGCAGGCTCGAATTCTTTCAGTGCCGTCTCTATGTCGGAAAAATACCGGTAGCCGTTCGATTTCGGGCTGCGGTTCACATAAGCGATCTCAACGGGTTCATTTCCCGTCACCGCCGGGTCCAGATTGGAGAAGGCTTGCGAGAAGCGGGTTCCCGCATAGCCCAGTCCGATAATTAGTACGTTCATACGCGTCCTCCCGGAAATCATTAAAATTCTTTGATCAGAAGATCTTCCCCCGATTCCGAAAAGCCCAAATTCTCATACAGCCGCTTGGCGGAGGGGGTCGTCTGGAGCGTTACCTTTCCTACTTCGTTGGCACGGAACCAGGATAAAACATAATTCATAATCCCTTCGCCCAGTCCTTGGCGCCGCTTGTCCGGATGAACGACCACAGTTTGAATCCAGCCGACTTTACCGTTCAGACAGCCTTTCATCGGCGCCCGGTCGTCGATAATGCCGATAGCGCAGGCGCAAATTCGTTCTTCGTCGTCCAGACTCGCCGCCGCCACGAGTATGCGGTCGTTTTCCTTCAGATTGGCTCGAAGCCAATTCCGGTACTCCGACTGCCAGGCGAGGTCTTCTTCGGCGGAGCGGGAGACATAATGCCCCTCGCCCCGGCTTAGCAAAATTTTACGGAGCTCCACAAGCTCACCTATATCTTCCAACGAAGCCCTTCTTATCCGCAGGGTCAGACTCGTATTCATGCCGATTCACTCCCGTTTCTTCTGTTGGCAGGCTGACGGAACCGACCTTTCAACCGGAAGATCGGGTCAGGCTTTCAAAGCCAGCGTTTTGATATCGAAATACTCGAACACTTCGGTTAAGGCGTTTACGAGTTCGTAAATGTGCTCTTCCGTATGATTCGGAGTCACATTCACCCGGAACCGCTCCGTACCGACCGGCACTGTCGGCGAGTTGATCGGCTGCAGGTAAACATGATGCTTCTCCAGCAGTCTGCGCGCAGCCAGCTTGCATTTCTTCGCCTCCCCGACCAGAACGGGAAGAATATGCGTCTCGCTGGATTCCATCACCGGAATGCCGGCCTCGGCCAGCGCATTGCGCAGCAGGGCCGTCTTGGCGTGAAGTGCGCCGCGCTCCGCATCCGAATGTTTCAAATGCTCCACACTGGCGTAGCAGGCCGCTACTACGGCCGGAGGCAGGGACGTTGTGAAAATGAAGCCCGAGGCGAAGGAGCGCACACTGTCGATCAGCGGTGCCGAACCCGTTATGTAGCCTCCGATAATCCCGATGCCCTTGGCCATCGTTCCCTGGATAAAATCGATGGAGTCCGCTACGCCGAGCTGGGCCGCGATTCCCGCGCCGCGCGGTCCGTACATCCCGATGGCATGTACCTCGTCGAGGAACGTGAGGGCCTTGTATTGTTTCGCTAACCGCACGATTTCACGGATCGGCGCGATATCCCCGTCCATCGAGTACACCGATTCGAACACGATGATTTTAGCCCGGTCGGTCGGCTGGGCGGCCAGCAGTTCTTCCAGATGCTGCACGTCGTTGTGCCGGAAAACGGCTTTTTCCGTTTTGGAGCTGACAATTCCGTTAATGATGGAAGCATGATTCAAAGCGTCCGAGAAAATGATGCTGTCGGGAAAGATGCGCGCCAGGCACTGGAGCGTGGCGTCGTTGGAGCCGTAGCCCGTCGGGAATACGAGAGCCGCTTCTTTGCCGTGCCATTCCGCCAGCGAAGCTTCCAGCTCCGCGTAATAGTGGTGAGAACCTCCGATATTCCGGGAACCGCCGGAGCCGGCTCCGTACAATTCTATTGCCTTGTGCATCGCTTCGATAACAACTGGATGTTGAGACATACCGAGATAATCATTGCTGCACCATACGACCACCGGGTGATCTCCCTGGTTATCGACAAGAGCCATAGGGTATTTTGTCCGCAGCCGGTTAATGGTGACAAACTCGCGATATTGGCCGCTTTCTTTCAATTGGTTCAATTTGCTTTCAGCAATTTCCGTGTACATCTTTCATCCCTCCAGTTTCATGATTTGTATATTTTTATATCATGTGGATCTCCTATCCAATTAATAGTATAGGTTAACTCGGATATAACAATCAAGAGTTTTTTTGTAAATTTGTACAATTCTGTCAATTATATTTTCCACTCAAACTGCTTAGTCTGGAACAACATACGGAAACTATAATTATACAAAGGTTAATTCTCTGCTTCTTCCATCTTAACGTGACAAGATTACAGGAGCTTCTTCACGGAATTAACTTTTCGTTAATTTCCAAGATAACGGTTAATTTATGGCGATCCCGGCTCTTCTTCCGGTTCGGGGATCTTAACTAACGTCCGCTCTTCGGGCCTCGGGTGACTTACAACCCCTCGTATAAACCTTCCGGAGGAAAAACAAAAAAACACCGCCCTTCGGTGTTTTTTTGTTTTGACGATTTATAGAAGGCAAGCCGGAATGAACAGGAGCGTCATCCCTTTTGGCGGGTGAACTCGTGCAGCAGAAAGTCGTACAAGTTCTTTCCCGCTCGCTTTAGCGGCAGATCAGCCGATCTGCAAATCAGGCCGCACGTCATGTTAATTCCGCTGCCCTCCATGGGAAGCGCTAACGTGCCTTCCGGCAAGGGATCGAGCACCATCCTCGGGACAAGCGCTGCGCCGAGGCCTTCGGCGACATAATGTTTCAGCGCGGACATGCTGCCGATCTCCATCGTATCCGGCGGAAAGCTTCCCTCTTCCCGGAGCGCCGTCTCCAGCTTTCTGCGGTAAGGACACGACTGTGCCGTAATAAGCAGACGGGTTTCGCGAAGCTGACCCAGCGTCACCGAGTCCGATTCCGCCCGGGCCAGCGCGTGATCTTGAGGCACAAGCAGGAGAAACTCTTCCGTAAACAGAGGCTCGAAATGGAGCTGAGCAGCCGAATCCGGGAACGAGCCTAGGCCGAAGTCCAGCTCGCCTTTAAGGATTTTATCCGTCAAAACAGACGTCCCGGCTATCTCAACGGAGATTCGAATGTTCGGGTACACATCCGTAAAACGCCGGATCAGTCCGGGAAACTGGTGACTGGCCGTCGGCTCCGTAACCCCGACCCTTACATGCCCCGCCTCGCCCGATGCGAGATCACCCAGCGTTTTTTGCAACTGCTCCATGCTTTGCAGGATCGGAATGCTTTGTTCATAAAAGAGGCGGCCCGCTTCGGTTAACGCAATTTTTTTGCCGCGTTCGAACAAGAGCACGCCCAGATCACTTTCCAGCTTCTGAATCTGGGTAGTGACAGTAGACGGGGAATAAGACAGTTCTTCGGCCGCACGGGCAAAGTTTTCGTGTTCGACGATTTTTTGAAAGGACTTTAACGTTTTGAAATCCAACCGGCGTTCCTCCTTCCACCTCATTCAATTATTTTGAACGATTTCTTCAAAACATTCAAGTATATGAAATTGCTCATTTCCTTTAAACTGGATACAGAAAGCCTGATTTGAATTCCTTGAAGGAGTGATCGTACATGTTCATGCAAAATAAAGTCGCCTGGGTAACAGGCGGGGGTACCGGCATCGGCAGAGCGACCAGTCTTGAACTGGCCAGACGGGGCGCCATCGTCGCCATCAGCTACTCGCAATCCGGAGAGGATGCGGAATCCACCGTGCGGATGATTGCCGAAGAAGGTGGGCGTGCCGCCGCTTTTAAAGCGGATGTGACCCGGGAAAGCGAAGTCAGGGAGCTTGCGGAACTGATTGCCGCCCGGTTCGGGAGCATCGACCTGCTCGTCAACAATGCCAGCGTCACCCGGCATATCCCGATGAGCGATTTGGATGCGGCCACGGAGGAAGTTTGGGATGAACTGTATGCGGTCAATGTCAAAGGCATGTTTACCTGCGCCAAAGCCGCCGCTCCCCGGATGAAAAAGAACAAAAGCGGCGCCATCGTCAATGTCGGCAGCATAGCCGGACTTACGGGTCTCGGCTCCTCCATCCCTTACGCCGTGTCGAAAGCAGCCGTCCATGGGCTGACCAAATCCCTGGCCCAAGCGCTTGCGCCGGAGATCCGCGTGAACTGCGTCGCGCCGGGCGCGGTAGCGACACGCTGGTGGAAAGGCCGCGAAGAAACGATGAACGCCCTCATCGGCAAACTTCCGCTCCAGCGGATTGCGACCCCCGAAGACATCGCCCAAATCATCTGCTCCCTTCTGGAGCAGGAGGCGGTTACGGGGCAGATTTTGACGGCAGATGCCGGGCAGACCTTGTAGCTTTAGAGTTCCAAGCTTCTATAATGAATAATATATAAAGGAATATTGGTTAGATCGGTCTACTAGGCTGGACGCGGTTTTCAGTCCCGGACTATCTTGAAAGTTCATTCATCAGGTCATTCAACTGTGTGAGCACTAGATAAAAAAGATCATGGCACCTATGTCCATGATCTTTTTGGTTTGGAAAGCCTTTGGATTTTAAAACTGACTCTTCGACGTTACTTTCATTGCTTTTCTAACTAAACTATTCCCACTCATATCATCACTCTCCCACGATAATCATGTATAGATAAAAAGGTATAGATAAAAGTATCTATACCTTTTCGGCGGTTATTGCTAATTGATCCGTGTAAACATCGCATGGATAGCGCTGATTACCGCTTCCGGCTTATTCAATTGAATATAATGGCCGGAGTCAAGGGTTGTGTGAACAACGTCGTTGGATAGGGCTGCAATTTTGTTTTGCAAGGAAGCCCATTTGGTTTCGTCGAACAAGCTGCCTGGGTTTTGCTCATTGCAGACACCGTGGCAGTTAGCGGAAAGAACCGTGATCGGTGTGTTACGAAGTGCATCTTGTGCATTCAGTTGACGGATTTGTTGATCAATTGTCAACCAGTCGGTCCATGCAAATTCGTCCGAGTACTCAAGGTCGCCGCGGATAAAATCTTCTCCGTATTCTTGAACGACATCTTCGTGAGTGGAATCAACAAAGATAATGCCAGCTACTTCGCCGGGATATAGAGTAGCGAAGGTACGAGCAAACACGCCGGAAATGGAATGGCTCACAAGCAGGTACGGGCCGGGAATATTTGCGTTATGAAGTAAGACGTGAAGTTGAGTTGCTTTTGTCACACCGTCCTTGGCAATGTTAGCGTCATCATCAGATTGACCACGACCGGCACGGTCATAGGAAACGGTCAATGTGCTTTGAGCGATTTGTTGTTGTACATAAGCTGTTTGCCATACAGTATGGTCATCACCGGCGCCGGAATCGAATACCACAGTTGGCTTACCGGGGACAGATGTTCCTTGGACGTCGATAAGAAGATCCAATCCGCTGCCAACATCAACCTTCGATGTTTGAGCGGACGCCGTTGTTACGGACAATAAAAGAATGACTACCATTAATAGTGCCATTTTGGAAAAACGTTTCATGATTTCTCATTCTCCCTTGTATTTGTTTTAATATCGCGCGATTGAATAACAATCTATTCATTTAATAAAAGATCTGAAAATGAAGGTTATGGAAGCTGTAGACAATGGGCCCTGCTTCTACTGAATCAACAGACTCACTATCGTCTTCTTCCACACGGCAAGAGAAACATATTCCCCTTGGGTCAGTGTCTTTCATCCTATAAATCTTAGCCCCCCTCATGTCGACTCCCGTACCACCAAGGCTGTCGGGAACAGAGTGACCTCGCGCTTCAACGGGAGTTCCTCCGTCAAGCAGGCAAGAAGCCTGGTAACGGCTTCCCTTCCCAGTTGCTCCACCGGAATGTCGATGCTCGTAATGGTCGGCGTCGTTACTCTGCAGATCGGCTGATTGTCGTATCCGATGACGGCCAAGTCACCAGGCACGCTATATCCGAGATTCACAGCCTGTTTGATCAACCCTGCCGCAACATGGTCACTGCCCGAGAAAAGCGCGGTCGGTTTCTTCTCTGGCAGATGGTGGATCCTGTCCATAATACGGATGCCGTCCAGGATCGAAAAGGCTCCGTCAAAGATCCACTCCTCACGATAAGGCAGGTTGTGGTCCGACAGGGCGGCCAAATACCCCTTCTTCCGCATGTTCTGCGCTTCGCTGTTGGCCGTGTCGAAGCAAAAGCCGATGTCCCGGTACCCTCTTTCGATCAGGTGCCGCACCGCGGTATATCCTGATTCGAATTCGTTGTAGCACAGAATGGGGACCGGCGCGGTTTCATGAAACTCGTTGCACATGAGGATGGGTCCTCGCTTCAGGTAAGGGGCGATATCGTCCCACATGTTCTCCAGTGCGCCAAGAATGATCCCGTCCACTTCCCTATTCTGAAGAAGCTTCATCAACTCAAGCTCGTTTTCTTTACCATAGAAGGTTTGAAATACGCACACCTTGTAATTGCATTCCAGCGCCTGCAGCGATATTCCCTTGATCAAGCCCGCAAAAAAAGGATGGTCCGCCTTGGGAACGGAGACGGCAAGTAATTTGGAGCTGTTGGTGCGCAGCCCTCTGGCCAAAAAATGCGGCGTGTAGTTCATTTCTTCAATAACCCGTAACACTTCCCTCCTTATCTTCTCGGAAACATACGGATGATTGTTCAAGACCCTCGACACCGTGGATGTCGACACTTTGCAGAGCTTGGCGATCTCTTGTATCGTAGGCATGGATTTTCCTCCAAAAAATGTCTTGACCTGTCATCGATTTCATAATTTACGATGATGGTGGATAGGAATTATCAAAAAATTCTGGAAACGGAGGAAAAACCGTGCTGACCACTAAAAACAAATATTGGGGAACAAGCAAGGACTATCTTCATCTGTTGGATTGCATCAAAACAGGTCGTGACGTAGAACCGGATTGCTTTGAAAACCATTTGGTGAACACGAAGTTACTAGAAAAATTATACATTTCAGGGAAAGAAAACACAATTAATACTTGGATTCGCTCCCTATTCCCCGCCCTCTCCGAATTCCGCGGCAAAGTCGACTTCCTGCCTTTGAACAGGCTGATCTCCGCAGAAGAGGTGGAAGCGATTCTGGCGGTGATGAGAGTGGTGCTCCCGACAGGGCAGTTCACCAGCGGGCCGTACGTGAATCGCTTTGAAGAAATCCTGTCAGGCTACCTGCGGAAAAAATATATCATCGCCACCTCCAGCGGGACGGATGCAGCGATGGTGGCGCTGCTCGCCTTGGGCCTTCGCCCCGGCGATGAAGTTATTATGCCGGCCAACAGCTTTGCCGCAACCGAAAATGCCGTGCTTGCAGTAGGCGGTATCCCCGTCTATGCGGATATCGATCCGCATACTTATACGCTAGACCCGGCAAGCACAGAAGCGGCCATTACGCCCCGAACCCGATTTATCCTCCCGGTACATTTATACGGGAAGAAAGCGAACATGGCGAGTCTCCGTGAGCTCGCGGACCGCTACCGCCTGAAGATTGTCGAGGACGCCTGCCAAGCAATTGGCGTAACGGAACTCGGACGGGAGGGAGATGCCCTGATTCTGAGCTTCAACCCGTACAAGAATGTGGGGGTATGCGGCAAAGGAGGCGCGATAGCTCTCGACGATGAAGAAGCGGCGCAGCGCTGCATGCAGTTCAGCTATCACGGATTTGAGGTCAACGCCAAGAACCGGAAAGTAAGGGACTTCGGATACAACAGCCGAATGGATAACCTGCAGGCCGCCATCGGAATCGAGCGGATGAAGCATTTGTCCCTGAACAACTTCAAACGGACGGTTCTGGCCGACCGGTACCGCCAAGGCCTGCAATCGCTGGCCGACAGCCAGAAAATCCGGCTGCCCGAATTGTCAGATGATCATGTCTGGCATCACTTCCCCATTCAAATCCTGAGCGCAGACAGGGACCTGGTTCGGCGTGAGCTGATGGACAAGTATTCGGCCGAAACCGATATCTACTATCCCGTACTGTCCCACAGGCAGAATACCCCGTTTGTGAATGCCCGCTATAAGGATGCGCGGCTTCCGCAAACGGAGCAGACGCACAGCCGGCTGCTGCATCTGCCCATGTATCCGCATTTGACCTGGGAAGAACAAGACCATCTGATGGAGGGACTGCGACGTGTTATCGGAGTATAAGGACAGCTTCATCCGGCTGGAACATCCCTTCAAGCCAAAGCACCTTGTGTTCTGCGACTTTGACGAAACTTATTTCCCGCACGTCCTGCTGGACGAGCACCGCAGGGAGCTGGAAGAGCTTGAAGCGTTCATTGAACGGAAGAGCCGCGAGGGAGAATTGATGATCGGCTGGGTGAGCGGCAGCAAACTCGAGGATATTTTGCGTAAAATGAGCGGGGGGAAATTCCGGATTTTCCCTCACTTTATCGCAAGCGACCTCGGGACGGAGCTGACCTATGTGACTCAGGAACGTTACGGCGCGAGGGATGAGCAGTGGGACCTCCGGCTTGAAAGCAGCGGTTTCTCCGAAGAAGCGGTCAAAACGCTGGTCCGGGAGTTGTCTCGGGAGTACGACGTGGACCTGACCCCTCAGACCCAGCTGGGCAGCTCCCGTTTCAAGTGGAATTTTTACTATAGGCAAAGGGACCCCTTGACGGACCTCCATACGATAAAGCACATCCGCGATTTGGCCGGCCGGTACCGGGTAGACGTCAATATCAACCGGTGCAATCCGTTGGCGGGCGATCCGGAGGACTGTTATGACGTGGACTTTATTCCGCTCGGGACCGGCAAGGCCGAGATCGTGCGCTTCATGTTGGAGCGGTACGACGTTCAACCCGAGCATGCATTTGCTTTTGGCGACAGCGGGAACGACCTGCTTATGCTCCAGGCCGTCCGGCACGGCTACTTGGTTCACAACGCGACGGAAGAAGCCAAAGGCCTGCATCCCCTGGTCTCCGAAGGGGCTTATGTGAAAGGCATTCTTCATGTACTGAAAGGACACCTGCAAGCGGGAGCATGACGATTCAAAGACCCTTTGTTTGATCAGAGAGAAAAACCACGGATAAGGGAGAGGAAATCAAGATGATCAAGATTGGTATTATCGGAGCCGGGAATATTGCCATGACGCATGCCAAAGCACTGTCAACGGTCAAAGAAGCCGTACTGACAGGCGTACATGATATCCATCAGCCTGCAGGCGAACGATTCGCGTCCACCTTCGGGGGACAGGCCTTCGAAAGGTACGAGGACTTGCTGGATTCCTCGGACGGCATTATTGTCGCTTCCCCTAACTTCAAGCATAAGGAGCATGCGCTGCAGGCCTTGGCTGCAGGCAAGCATGTCCTGTGCGAGAAACCGATGGCCATCACTCTCGAGGAAGCCCAGGTGATGCGGGACTATACGGAGAAAGCCCACGCCATCGCCATGATGGGATTCAATTACCGGTATTTGTCATTCGTCCATATCCTGATGGAGTTCATCCGCAACGGCGGACACGGCGGCATCATTTCGTTCAATATCTCCTTTAAGAAAGACAGCGCTCTGAGAAAAAAAACCTTCACTTGGAGAGACAGCGAAGCCAGCAAGCAGACTAGCGGCGCCCTGGGCGATCTCGGCATACACCTGATCGACATGATCTGGTATCTGTTCCGTTCGGATTTCCGGCCCGAATCGATCCGTGTCAAAATGGCCACCCATGTGAAGGAAAAAGAAAACAGGGAGGTCCAGGTCGACGACTATTCGGAGATTCTGGGACAGCTCCGTAATCAGGTGTTCATTCATATGGTTACCTCTAAGAGCACGGTTCCCGAGGAATGCGGGTTTGGCATCGAGGTCATCGGACACCGCAAAAATTTCCACTATCACACCCGCAATCCACTGAGTTATACCATCACGGAAGGAATCTCGTCCGCAAGCTTCGATCTCCCTCCCGCCTTATTGACGGACCCGGCAGGCGAGTTTCACGGATGGGCGGATTCATTCCGGATCGAGCAGATGGCATGGGTGGACGCCATTCTCCGGAAAAGCCGAATGGGTCTGCCGAGCTTTGCGGACGGGTACCGTTCTCAAGCTACGCTGAATCTGTTCTTCGAAACACACGCGAAGGATCTTTCAGGCACGCTTGTGATGCAGGCCTAATCCCCTGATTGCCTTCCGCAGATAGGAGGCCGACGATGCGAATCGTCCTTTGGATGGGCTGCGCCTTTTATTTTCTGGTTGGCGTCGTTCATGTGTTCATCGGCAGTTTGTCACCTCATTTTTTTGCACGCTACGACATTGGGGCCCAGGAAATCTCAGTGATCCTGTCTGTGCAGTTTATCGGGTTTCTCATCGGTGTCCTCTTCTCTCCCGTTCTATCCAAGAAAATCGGCCCGTTCGTCGTTATTACGATCGGACTGAGTATGGTCGGGGCCGCCTTGGCGGGTTATCTGTGGATCGACAGATGGGAATTGCTCTCTCTGACCGGGTTCCTGATCGGGTACGGGGCGGGCACGCTGGAGACGACCGTAGGGGCTTTGATCATAGCGCAGGGGGAAAACGGCAAGGCAGGGATGGCGAAGCTGGAGGTATTCTTCGGCTTCGGGGCCCTGCTCTTCCCCATCCTTATCCATGTGCTGGCCGGCGAAGACGTGCTTCCCTTGGTTCTGTACTCCCTGCTCAGTACAATTGCAGTGCTGCTGGCGGCTTGGGTGTCCTTGATATCAGTCGTCCGACCGAAGCAGCGGTTTCCGCAGCCCGAAGGAGCCGGAAGCGGGACGGAGGAGTTTTTCCCGGAAAGCGGATTGATGAGGGGGGAAAAGCGCAGCTTGAGCCTGCTCATTCTGTTCGCCTTCGTTTATGCCGGGATCGAGACCAGCTATGCGAACTTTTTGCCTTCACTGATGATTGTCGGCGGATTTGAGTCCTACAGCCTGATCGGAGTTTCCGTATTCTGGGCTTCGATGGTTATCGGACGAACCGTGCTAGCCGTTAAAGGGAAGAAGATTCCGCCTCTGCCGATGCTGCAAATTTCCGCTCTGTGTCTGATTTTACTTTTAGGCGTGTTCCCCTTTCTCCATGATGCAATCCTGGCGCTGGGGGTCATTTTTCTAACGGGCATTGCGGCATCTCCCCTGTTTCCGGTTGCGATTACATTTGCGGCTTCCGTGAAGCGGGGATATGTAGATGAGGTGACAAGCTACTTTATCGCTGCCGCGAGCTTGGGAGGATCGCTCATTTCGCTTCTAATCGGCTGGAGCTTGGCTCTGGAAGAGCTTTCGGTTACGCTGTTCCTATTTGCCGGACTGGCGCTTCTGCTTTGGTTCATTTCTTTCCGGCTGAGAAACACGGGTAACCGCTTCTATAAGCATGCAGGCAAGAGCATGGACCGCTAAGGTTCATGCTCTTACCCTTGTCGGAAAGCCGCTCCCGGCGCTTCTGTGGAAGCACTTGCGCATGCGGAGCAGCCAGCAGCGGGTGTTTGAGCGCTGCTGGAAGCTTTCAAACGAGCCGCTCCCATAAGAAAAAGCCGCTTAAAAAGCGGCTCATACTTGCTAATGCGGCAGGGTTCCGTTAACGCTCCTGCCGGGCTTACTGTCCGGCTGCTTCATTTGTTGCCGCAAGGCTGCCCACATTGTCCGCGTCAGACGCCGAACTGCGCTTTGTGCAGGCCGCTGTAAATACCTCCGGCGGCGACAAGCTCCCGGTGGGAGCCTTCCTCGGCTACTCCCCGTTCGGTTACGACGATGATGCGGTCGGCGTTCTTGATCGTGGCGAGCCTGTGTGCGATAACAAGAGTCGTCCGCCCTTTCGACAGCTCGGTCAGCGATTGCTGAATCGCCAGCTCCGTGGCCGTATCCAGCGCCGAAGTCGCTTCGTCGAGAATGAGAATCGGCGGATTTTTCAGGAAGATTCTGGCGATCGCGAGACGCTGCTTCTGCCCTCCGGACAGCTTGACGCCTCTTTCGCCGATCATCGTCTCCATTCCGTCCGGCTGCTTCAGAATAAATTCTTCCAGCTGGGCCTGCCGTGCCGCTTCCCAAATTTCTTCCTCGCTCGCTCTCAGCTTGCCGTAAGCGATATTTTGCCGGATGGTGCCTTCGAACAAGTACACATCCTGCTGCACAATTCCGATCTGGTTACGCAGAGATTCCAGCGTCATATCCCGGACATCCATGCCGTCGATGCGGATAGCGCCGCTTTTGCAGTCGTAGAACCGGGGAAGCAGACTGCAGATCGTCGTTTTTCCCGCGCCGGACGGCCCTACAAAGGCAATGGTTTCTCCGGCCCGAATGTTCAGGTTCAGCTTGTCGAGAATGTTCTTCTGGTCGTCGTATCCGAATGTAACCGAATCGAAGACAATGTCACCCTTAAGCTTATCCACGCTTACCGCGTCCTTGCCGTCCGCCACATCGGGTTCCGTATCGATGATCGAGATGTATCTTTTAAACCCGGCAATGCCTTTCGGATAGCTTTCCAGCACGGCGTTGATTTTCTCGATCGGACGGAAAAACACGTTGGACAGGAGCAGGAACGCGACAAACTGGCCGTACGACAATTCGCCCTGGATGACGAAATAAGTCCCGCACAGCATAACGAAAAGCGAAACGAAGCGCATCATCATGTAGCTGATCGACATGCTTTTCGCCATCAGCTTATAGGCAAGCAGTTTCGTCTGACGATACTGCTGGTTGGTTCCTTTGAACAGATTCTTTTCGTATTCTTCGTTCGCGAATGCCTGGACTACGCGGATTCCGCTGATATTGTTTTCGACCCGGCTGTTAAATTCGGCCACATTGCCGAACAGCCTTTCATACGTACGGGTCATTTTTTTGGTAAAATAGATGGCAAACCAGGCAAGCAGAGGAATGACAATAAACGTAAGCAGGGCCAGTTTCGTGTGGATCGAAAGCATGAGCAAGAAAGCTCCGATCAAGGTCATTATGGCGATGAAAACATCCTCCGGTCCATGGTGGGCAATCTCCCCGATTTCGTTCAAATCGTTAGTAATTCGGGTCATCAGGTGACCGGTCTTGTTATTGTCGAAGAACCGGAACGAGAGCTTCTGGATATGATCGAACAGTTTCTTCCTCATATCCGTTTCGATGTTTACCCCGAGCATGTGGCCCCAGTACGTGACGACGTAATTGAGGACCATGTTCAGCAAGTAAATCGCCAGAAGAGCGATGCAAGCCCAAGTGATCAGGGACCAGTCCCCGCTCGGAAGAAGTTTGTCCAGAAACAAGTTCACCGCAAGCGGAAAGCCGAGCTCAAGCAGCCCCGCGATCACGGCACAGCCGAAATCCAGAATAAACAGTCCTCTGTAAGGACGGTAATAAGCAAAAAAACGTTTCAGCAATCCTATCCCTCTTTCTTTCTCTATCTTTTAACCGCGATGCACAGACCTGTCTAATATTGTAGTCCAAACCTGCCGAACAACAAAGATAAAATTCGCTTTTAACCGAACCTTCCTGCGTTCCGAGCCGTAATCTATGAATAAATTTGCTAAATCTACGAAAATAAGGGTTGTCAAATTTTAGCATAGATTGTATGATACGGGTATAATATTTCTGGATAAACGACTCTGTCTTCTCGGTCTAGGTTTTTTTAACCTCAATTTTGTAAGCGCTTAAACCTGTTTAAGCGGCGCCTCGATAATTGCCTAGTCAACCTGCCATTGACCCCGGAATGCCGGTCAACTCTGCCTGCTCCGCCTTCTGCATCTCGCACGCAAACTATTCCAAGCTCCCGGTTTCCGCCTATTCTCTATGTATATAAGCTCCCAGGAGTTTATATAAATCCACCTGTTTTAAGGAGGGATAGCCTAGCGTTGCCCCGCGAAATTTCCGTTCTGCACGTTGTGCAAGCACAGAAAGGAGATGATCCAGGACTGCCGCTGCCAGGATAATGACTTTTCAAGCCGTTCTCTTAGCATTCCCCATTAAAAGGAGGCCAATTATATGTCAACTGTTCGTATCTCCCGCTCTGGCACGACCCGGATTCTGTTTGCCGCCGGATTGTCCCTGATCCTTGCGTTCTGTATGCTTTTACTCGCTCAAAAAGCGTCCGCCCACGGCTATGTCGAATCACCCGGCAGCCGTGCTTACCTCTGTAAGCAGGGAACCAACAAAGACTGCGGAGCTGTCGTTTATGAGCCTCAAAGCCTTGAATATGCGAAAGGCTTCCCGGCTGCGGGCCCTGCCGACGGTAAAATCGGGAGCGGGGGCGGAACTTTCCCGAAATTGGACGAGCAGTCCGCAACCCGCTGGAGCAAAGTGAACATCTCCTCCGGCACGAACACGTTCACTTGGAAGCTGACGGCCGCCCATGCGACGACAAGCTGGAAATATTACATCACCAAAGCCAACTGGGATCCGAATTCCGCACTGACCAGAAACTCTTTCGATCTGACGCCGTTCTGCTCCGTGAACTATGGCGGTAAACAGCCGCCGTTCTCTTACTCCGATACTTGTAACGTTCCGGCCAGAACAGGTTATCAGGTCATCCTGGCTGTCTGGGAAATCGCCGATACAGCGAATGCTTTCTACAACGTGATCGACGTTAATTTCGGCGGCAGCAATCCTTCCGACACAGTCGCTCCGACAGCACCGTCCGGCGCAGCCGCGTCCAACGTGACGACAACGGGCGCTACCCTGACTTGGGGCGCTTCGACGGATAACGTCGGTGTAACCGGGTATCAGATCTATAACGGTTCCACGCTCGTTACGACAACAAGCGGATCCGCTACCTCTTACAATGTAACCGGCCTCACTCCGAATACGGCTTACACCTTCACGGTGAAAGCTGTCGATGCGGCCGGTAACACTTCTCCGGCCAGCAATTCGGTTACGTTCACGACGGGATCTGCTCCTGTCGATAACCAGGCGCCAACGGCACCTGCCGGTCTGACAGCCGGAACGGCTACATCCTCGTCGGTTGCCTTGAGCTGGAATGCCGCCACCGATAATGTAGGCGTTACGGGCTACCGGATTTACAAGGGCACAACGCTTGCGGGCACGGTTTCGGGCTCGACGCTTACGTATACCGTGTCCGGCTTGACGCCAAGCACCGCTTATACGTTCACAGTGCGGGCGATTGACGCCGCCGGCAACGAATCCGCTAACAGCAACGCGGTGTCGGTAACGACAGCTTCCGGCCCGGCGGTTGCCGCTTGGGCGGTCAACACGGCTTACACAACAGGCAATCTCGTGACGTACAACGGCTCGACTTACGAGTGCCGTCAGCCGCACACCTCGATCGCAGGCTGGGAGCCTTCCAACGTTCCGGCGCTGTGGCTGCTGAAATAAGCGGCTCAACCCCAAAAAACCGATTTCCGGATCTTTGCCGGAAATCGGTTTTTTTACTTGTCGATGCGCGCGATCCGTCGCTGCCTGGCAAGCGGTGGTCCCCTGTCGGAACTGCCGCAGCGAACGCATCCTGCCGGAACGGCCCTGGCATGTCAGCCCTGACCGGACCGTACGGGCGAATTTACGAGCCAGCGGGTTGGTTGTCCGCTGGGCCTGGGCCCGAGGCTGAACTCGCTCCCGGCGCTGCCGCTGCAGGATTTTCCACGCCGCCTGTCCCCTCACTCCGCAAAAAATCCAGAAACCGCTTGAATGCTTCCGTTTTAAACAAATCCTTCCGGTAAATAAACACGACGTTGATTTCCCGGAATTCCTCCGGAATGGGATGCAGGTAAACCTCCCTCGCCTGAACGATTCTGCTGATCGACGAACGGGGAAGCAGCGAGACGCCAAGCCCCGCCGAGACGCCTCCGATGATAGCCTCCAGGGTACCGAACTCGATCATGTGGCGAGCCTCGACGCCTTCCTTAACCAGCAGCCGCTCGACTCTGTCGCGGTGGGAGCAGCCCGAACCGAAAAACAGCAGAGGTTTCTTCAGCAGCTCGGCAAGATCCGTTTCTTTCGGCTCCGAAATCAACACCAGTTCTTCCTCGAACGCGGGTTGGCATTCAAGCTCTTCCTGTGAGACCGGTCCGTACACGAAGGCTCCGTCCAGCTCGTAATCTTTGATTTTGCGGATAAGCTGGTGCGAATCGGAGGTGATCAGCGAAAGCTCGACCTCCGGATACAGACCGTGATACCGAGTCAGCAGCTGCGGCAGGTGGATGGCGGCCGTCGTTTCGAGAGAGCCCAGCCGGAGCGGGCCTTTCGGAATATCCGTCGCTTGGGCGGATTTCACGGCTTCTTCCAGCAGAACCACAATTTTATCGGCGTACCCAAGCAAATTTTGACCGGCCGCCGTCAGCTTCATCCCTTTGCTGGACCGGTAGAACAGCTGCGTGCCCAGTTCCGTTTCGAGGAGCTGTATCCGGTTGGTCACATTGGACTGGACATAGTTCAGAATATGCGCCGCCTTGGTGATACTCCCCTCCCGGGCCACCGTACGGAATATTTTCAAATCACCGCTCTCCATCCGAACCTCCCTGACATTCCATTAGTGAAATCGATACCTTTGTTCATTTCTAATGATTTTACTTGATGACCGGCTCTCTGTAAAATTCAACGTGTCAGAACTCATTGATTCAACAAGATTTTATACCGGAGGGATTTGTTATGAAAGCTGTTCTGCATAGAGAAAAAAGCGGAGTAGACGGACTTGTCTATTCCACAACGGAAGACAGGCATCCCGGAT
This sequence comes from Paenibacillus sp. JNUCC 35, assembly GCF_058269095.1. Taxonomy (NCBI): domain Bacteria; kingdom Bacillati; phylum Bacillota; class Bacilli; order Caryophanales; family Paenibacillaceae; genus Paenibacillus; species Paenibacillus sp. JNUCC 35. The sequence goes on from NZ_CM177771.1 coordinate 3,471,510, forward strand.
ACGGGGAAGTTAAAGTCAAGCTGATCGCAGCGGGTCTCAATCACCGCGATTTATTCGTTATAAATGACCGGAATGCCGGAGACAGACCGCTAATACCCGGTTCGGACGGAGCGGGAATTGTGACGGAAATCGGCGAAGGCGTTTCCCCCGACCTTCTGAACCTGGAAGTTGCGCTGAATCCGACTTTAAACTGGAAAAAAGCGGATTCCTTGCCGGAAGATCTTCAAATCATCGGAAGTCCCTCCGACGGGACTTTTGCCGATTTTATCATCGTGCCCGCAGAAAATGCCGTCGCTAAACCTTCTCACCTCACTTGGGAGGAAGCCGCCGTTCTCGGGTTGTCCGCGTTGACCGCTTACCGCGCGTTATTTACCCGGGGCGGTCTTAAGACAGGGCAGCACGTCGTCATCCCCGGTATCGGAGGAGGTGTCGCTACGATCGCGCTCCAGATGGCCAAGGCTGCCGGGGCCCGGGTCAGTGTCTCGTCCCGAAGCGAACACAAGCTGGAGCTGGCCCGGCAGCTCGGTGCCGATTTCTGCTTTGAAAGCGGCGGAAGCTGGAAAGCCCGCTTCGAGGAAACGAAGGCGGATTTGGTGCTGGACAGCATAGGTCCCGCCACCTTCCCCAACTATTTCGACGTCCTTAAACCGGACGGGCGTATCGTCAGTTTCGGAGCCAGCTCGGGAGATGCCGTCGAACTTCCGCTGCGCGCCCTCTTTTTTCCCCAACTGAGTGTGATCGGAACGTCTATGGGCAGCTCGGAAGAATTCCATGCGATGCTCCAATTTGTGGCGAAACACAACCTCAAACCTGTCGTGCATAAAGTGTTTCCGATGCGTGACGCGGTCCAGGCTTTCGCCTGCATGAAGGAGGGCCGGCAGTTCGGCAATCTGACCCTGATGTCAGGTGATAAAAAAGTCTTGAACTAATTTAGTTGATTTTGCTGAGTTTGCCTCGGCACGTGATAAGCACGAAAAAAGTATGTAGGGAACCGATTTAGAACCATAGCAACCCATTATGAATTCTAATTGGTCAATTGTTTCAATAATAATCCGGTCTGAATTTGAAGACGGTTCTGCCATTTTGTTACGTCAAAGCAGTGATTTTAAATTGACTTTTGAAATGCCGTCGATAACAAAGAGTCGGGGTGTTTCAACACACTCGAATTGTATACGGCATTGTCCATACAACTCAAAGTAATCTTTAAATGCCTGAAATCCGTCTTCTTGAAATGATCCATATCCGTAACAAAGTAACTGAAATCGTAGTCCTGAAATTCGTCCGGTGGGATATTTACGTTAGTGAGTGAGCCTTCTAGCGTAAAAATTCTGATCTTCTCGTTATCCAGAGCAAATTTCATACCCAGACCCGTCATTTCTTCCTTGCTTCTCGCATGCACCACCTCTAATACAATTTTATGTATCCATAATTTGTGAATCCATATAATTACAGCTCAATCAAAGAGGATGAAAAAAAGACACGGGATGACCTTCCGTGTCCTGCAGTTCTCTTTAGCCCTATAGATTGTACTCTGTTAAAAGTTAAAGCCGCAGCCCTATCTCAGATGAAGCTCAATCACCGTATCGCTCTCATCCGGAAGCCTGGATCCGGCAAGATTAATGAAGGCGCCGTTCTCAATGTCGGAGTATTCCAGCGCCATCCATGGAACTTCTACCTTAAGTTCGGTCCCATCCCGCAGCAGTCTGGCTTTCTCAATCTTGCCCTTCAACCCTTCGAAGTAAATTGGGCCTATCCCCCGGTCATATACATGGGCATACAACCTGTTCCCGTTCTGGGTGTAGCGGCCCCACTCGGGCTTCGGCAAATCAGCCGCCTTACAGCCATAAATGCTGTCACCGTTCAGTCTCAGCCATTCCCCTACTTCGTCCAGCACCTCCAGTGTCTCCCGGTTGATCTCACCCTTCGCATCCGGGGCCACGTTAAGCAGCAAGTTCCCGTTCTTGCTGACGCATTCGACCAGGGTACGGATCACCTGCTTGGCTGACTTGTAGTTCTTGTCCGCAGCATGATAACCCCAGTTATCGTTAAGGGTGATACACGCTTCCCAAGGGACAACTTCCCCCTTCTCATCCACGATGCCACCAGGTGGAATGATCTGCTCCGGGGAGAAGAAATCCCCGGCATATTCCTCGGGTTCTGCCGCCCGGATATTACCGCCCAGGCGGTTATCAATGATGATATCCGGCTGGATGGAACGAATCATCCGAATCAGCTCGGTCGCTCTCCATTTCTCGCCGGTCATATCATCATAGGAGAAATCGAACCACATGATGTCAATCTTGCCGTAGTTCGTGAGCAACTCCTTCACCTGACCATGCATGTAGTCCAGATATCGGTCGAAGTCGATTGGCTTGTTCTTGGCCGCTTCATTGTCCCGATCCGGGTGCGCTTTGTCCCCATATCCCGGGTAATCGTCATGATGCCAGTCGATGATCGAATAATACAGTCCGACCGCAATGCCCTCCTCGCGAAAAGCATCTACATATTCACGAACCAGGTCTCGTCCAGCCGGGGTGTTCGTCGCCTTGAAATCCGTCAGCTTACTGTCGAACAGACAGAAGCCGTCGTGGTGCTTGGTCGTCAGCACCGCATACTTTTGTCCTGCAGCCTTGGCGGCCTTCGCCCATTTCTTCGGTTCATACCGGGATGCGTCGAACTCGTCAAAATACACTTGATACTGCTCATAACTCATCCGCTCGTTGCCTCGAATCCATTCTCCCCTGGCGGGAATGGAATATAATCCCCAGTGAATGAACATGCCGAACCGGTCCTGCAAAAACCACCGGGTCCTTTGCTCTCTTGTGCTCATGCGACAATCCCCCGTCTCCTTTGAAGTGATTCTAAATACACACAACGGCTGAAAAGACTATTCCGGATGCGGAACGTTCTTGCGAACGCTGTTGTCTCCAGATTTCTGGATTATACCGCTTAGCGGGTGAAATCCGGGACAAAGGCGAACGCTGCGCTTCTTCAGAATCGTTCCGCCCCCTCCGTTACTTAGCATAAAGTTCATTAGTTCCCGCTTAAGTCAAGTATGAAACAAAGCCGCGGCTCCGATCAGGCCGACGTCGTCCCGCAATCCCGCAGGCACGATCTCATACGTGCCACGGTATGGCTTCATGACCAGCTTCCCGGTCTCCGCCTTAAGCGCCGGGAACAGCAGGTCGCCTGCCTTGCTTACGCCGCCGCCGATTACAATCCGGTCGGGATTGAATGTATGAATCGCGTTGGCCAAGCCCAGCGCCATGTAATGAACCGCCCGGTTCACTACTTGGGCGGCGATGGGGTCACCCTGACGGTGTGCTTCGAACACATGCTTGGCCGAGATCTCTTCACCGCTTGCAGCCGCCAGTTCTCCAATCACGGACGGGTTGCTCAGCATAAGTTCCAGCGCCGAGTCGCGGATGGCGGTTCCTGAAGCGTACATCTCCCAGCAGCCATTGTTCCCGCAGATGCATGCCGATCCATCCGGCACAACAATGTTATGGCCCAGCTCCCCGGCAAAGGAAGTCGCGCCCAGGAACAGCTTCCCGTCGAGGACAATGCCCGCACCGATGCCTGTACTGAACGTGATGTATACCATGTTCCCGGAGCCTTTTCCCGCACCCCGGACATACTCACCCCATGCCGCTGCGTTCGCGTCATTAACGACCTCCACCACGACGCCAAGTGCGTCTCCCATCCACTTTTTCAGAGGAACGTTGTTCCATTCCGGCAGGTTCGTGCCCTGAAGCACGATACCGTCCTTACTGTTCACGGTCCCAGGCGAGGCCAGACCTACGCCGCATACCGGGTGTTCCATGGACACGGAATGAATCATCTCCACCATGCGCTGCACGACTTCTTCCGCTGTGCGGGCGTTCGCCGTCTCCATGCGTTCGCGGTTCAATATCTCACCGTCAGCATTAAAGAGAGCTGCGGCGATCTTTGTTCCACCAAGGTCAATTCCCACTACATATTTGTCTGTGTTCTGCAAATCAATCACCTATTTTCAGATCTGTATGGATGGGACTTAAGACAACGTTCGCTCTATATTTCATGCATTTCTTCCCCGCTTTACCCGCTGCCCTGGTTGACTCATTGCTGTTGAAGCTTCAGCTTGCTTCATCTGCTTGCCGTTGCTTCATGCAGATTTAGGAATTTCGCACGGACAGCGCTGATCAAGATCAGGAATACTGAGCAAGGCTGTCGGCCAATGCCCGCAGCTGCACCGGATCAATCGGTGCAAGACCGGAACGTCCGTAACGGACTGCGGAGCCGAAATGAACTTCTAGAACTCCGGTCTGTTCGATGAAAGACCCGGCCGCTTCCGGAGTCAGGCCGTTCCCGGCAAGAATTCGAAGCGAGCGGCCTTCGGTGGCCTCAACAAGTCTGCGAATAGCAGGCATTGCCTCGGTTGCGGGCTTCAGTCCGCCCGAGGTCAACACCCGGGTAATTTGCGGGTAGCGCATTAGCGTCTGCAGGCCTGCAAGCTGATCCTCCAGTTCATCAAAAGCCCGGTGGAAGGTGATCTGCATCCCGTCCGCCCAGGGAAGCAGATCACCCAGCGCGTTTTCATCAATCAGCCCTTCCGCCGTGAGTGCACCGACTACAATGCCTGCGGCACCAGCCGCGTTAATGGCCTGGATCTCGGCTATCATCGTCTCCAGATCAAGCTTGCTGTACACAAAGCTGCGGCTGTGCGGCCGGACCATCACATGGACCGGAATCTGCACAGCCCCTACAACCTGGCGGATCAATCCGATGCCCGGCGTCAACCCGCCTTCGGTAACGGCCGTGATCAGCTCCAGCCGATTTGCCCCATTTTCTTCAGCCCTTAACGCATCGTCAATACAGGTAGCGATGACTTCCAGGATCATAACGAACCCTCCTGTTTCCGGGATTCATTTACGGATACGTCCCCTGATACTAACCCTGCTGCATCCCTTGCTTCATTCCTTGATGTATTCTCTGACACATCCTCTGATACGTCCTCTGTTGCATTCCTTGCTCCATTCCCTGATGCCTTTCCCGCGTCACACTTCCGGGCATAATTCACCGCATAATCAGCCAGCAGTCTTGCGCCATACCCTGTCGCTCCCGCCTCTGCGTAACCGACATCCTGCTTGTACTGCACCGTGCCGGCCATATCAATATGGACCCAGTTCATGGATTTGTCGACGAACCGCCGAATAAATAACGCTGCTGTGATGGCGCCAGCCAGCGCAGAGGTGCCCACGTTACGCAGGTCGGCATAATTGCTTCTCAGCTCGGATTCATAATCATCCATAAGCGGCATCGGCCACAGCCGCTCGCCATTATGCTCGCCAATCTGGGCCAGCTCGCGCGTCATATCGGCATCGCCCCATATGCCGGCGATCCCGAGTCCCAGCGCATCCCCGACATTGCCCGTTAGCGTGGCAATGTCGATCGCCTGCGCTGCGCCAAGCCCGGCCGCATGGATCAGCGCGTCTGCCAGCACGAGCCGGCCTTCTCCATCCGTATTTGCAATTTGAACGGTCAAGCCGTTCGGATAAGCAACCACGGATGAAGGTAGCGTGGCGCGGGCATCCGGCAGGTTATCGGCCACGGCGATCAGGGCCGTGACCCGGACCTTGGCCTGCTGCCGGACCAGAATGTCCAGCGCGCCGATGACGGCGGCCGCTCCGCCCATATCCATCCGGGCATCGCTGATGTCCCGGCCCGTCTTCGCGTTCATGCCGCCCATATCGAAGGTGATGGCTTTGCCGACCAAGGCCAGCATCGGGGCATCCGGGCAGGCTTCGTACCTCAGCTCGATTAGCGCCGGAGCGTGCTTGCTCCCGGCACCCACTGCCAGCAGGCCGTTCATGCCGCGCTCAGTTAGCTCCTGTCCCCGGTAGACATAAATATTTACCGGCCTGTCTTTGAAGAGATCCTGCGTCCATTCCACAAAAGCATCCGGGTTCAACGTACCCGGCGTCTCATTCACCCAGTCCCGGGTCAGATTTGTCGCCTCCGCCCGGTGGATGGCCGTCTGAATGACCGAATTCAGTCCGGCCGCGGACAGTTCAGGCCAATCTGCAGACCGCAGATTCAACTTCACACTGCCGCTTATTTTCGTGACATTTCTATATTTATCGAACCGGTATAATCCAAGCAGCCAGCCCTCAATCCAGGCCTGCAGCCACGCGGCCGTTGACTCTATGCTCTCACTGCTTCCAACTCCAACTCCAATTACTGTGCCCGGATGTCTGAGCAGCGTTGCGCTGCCCCGCCCTTCCTGCAGCAGAGTCCGTGCCGCGGCGCCCCCGGCGCGGCGTACCCGTTCCAGCGTTACGGCACAACGCTCCCCCAGTCCGGCGGCGAGCACATCCGCTTCACCTGCAGAACGGGCGTACAGCCAGGTCATGGTGCCCTGCCGCTTGCGCGCTTCATTCAGCGCATAGGGAAGCGATTCCCCCGCATATACCGGATGAATGAGAACATCCGCCAGTTCAGTCATATCTAGTGTAATGTGCATGGCGATCCTTTCCTTAGGCATTGTAATAAGCCGCCTAATCAGGCTTCATTATAGAGATGGCAGGCAACCTGATGCCCGGGTTCCACTTCCCGGAACACCGGCTCCTGCTGCCTGCAAATATCCATGCAGGCCGGGCAGCGGTTATGGAACCGGCAGCCGGAAGGCGGATCAACCGGACTCGGCAAGTCCCCTTTCAGAATAATGCGCTCCCGCTTCTGATTCGGATCTGGAACCGGCACGGATGACAACAACGCCTGGGTGTACGGATGAAGCGGACGGTCATAGAGCGTGTCTTTGTCCGCCGTTTCCACCAGCGTACCCAGATACATTACACCGATGCGGTCGCTAATATGTTCAACTACACTCAGATCATGGGAAATGAACAGATACGTCAGGCCATACTCCTCTTGCAGATCCTGCATTAGGTTCAGCACCTGGGACTGGATGGACACATCCAGCGCCGAGACCGGCTCATCCGCCACGATCAAGCTCGGACGTACGGACAGCGCCCGGGCAATCCCGATCCGCTGCCGCTGGCCACCGCTGAACTCATGCGCATAGCGCTCGGCATGAATGCTGCTGAGGCCTACTGTCTCCAGCAGTTCCCGGGCCAGCTTATCCCGCTCCTTCACGCTGAGCTTCGTATGAATCAGCAGCGGTTCAGCCACAAGCTCCTTCACTTTCATTCGCGGATTGAGCGATGCGTATGGATCTTGAAAGACCATCTGCATATCTTTGCGCATTGGACGCATCTGGTTGTCGGAAAGGTTGCTGATATTCTGTCCGTTGAACCATACTTCACCGCTTGTTGGCTTCAGCAGCCGATTCACAAGCCGCCCGGTCGTAGACTTCCCGCAGCCGCTCTCCCCGACCAGACTGAACGTCTCCCCTTTGCGTATAGCGAAGGACAGACCATCCACTGCGCGCAAGTATTTGGCCGCGCCGAACCAGCCCTTTTTCACGGCAAAAGATTTGCGTAGCCCCTTTACCTCAACCAGCGGAGTCTCTGTGTGTGACTGTATCATTGGTTGTCTCCCCCTTCCGATGTATCCATCTGCGTCAACCAGCAGCGGCTTTTGCGCTGCTCCTGTCCTTCCACAGACAGAAGCTCCGGTTCCTGAAGGCACCGCTCCATCGCATACGTACATCGCGGCATGAATTTGCAGCCTGGAGGCATCGCACTTAAGTCAGGCACATTGCCCTGAATGGATTCCAGACGGCGAACCTTCTGGCGCAGCTTGGGAACGGATTGGATCAGGCCTTTGGTGTACGGATGCTGGGGATTTGCGAATAACTCCTGAACCGGTGCCTCTTCCACAACCCGTCCCGCATACATAACAACCACCCGGTCACACATTTCCGCCACAACACCGAGATCGTGTGTAATCAACAGCATGCCCATCTCCTGTTCTTCCTTCAATCGCTTCATCAGGTCCAGAATCTGCGCCTGGATGGTCACATCAAGCGCCGTTGTCGGCTCATCGGCAATAAGCAGCTTCGGGCCGCACGACATGGCCATCGCAATCATCACACGCTGCCTCATTCCGCCGGACAGCTGATGCGGATATTCATCGGCCACGTCCTCCGCCCGGGGAATCCCGACCAGCTTCAGTGTATGAATGGCGTGCTCCCGTGCACGCTTCCGGCTGTATCCGAGATGCAGCATAATCGGCTCCTCCAATTGACGTCCGATTCGCAGCACCGGGTTCAGGGAGGTCATCGGCTCCTGGAAGATCATCGCCAGCTCATTGCCACGGAACTTCCGCATCTCCTTCTCCTGAATCTGAGTCAGGTCGGTGCCTTCAAACCGGACTGCCCCGCCAGCAATCCTTCCCGGTGTATCCTTGAGCAGGCGCATAATCGACAGGGAAGTCACACTTTTGCCGCAGCCACTCTCGCCGACCAGCCCCAGCACTTCACCTCTATTGATGTGAAAATCAATGCCGGACACTGCCATTACGCTTCCGCCATCACGTCTGAACTCTGTCTTCAATCCTTCCACTTCAAGCAGTCTGGGTGTCATGGCCCTGTCCCCCTTTAATTTTTCGTCTTGGGATCCAGCGCGTCACGCAGTCCGTCCCCAACCAGGTTAAAAGCAAGTACAGCCAGAAAGATCGCTACCCCGGGAAAATACACAATGTGCGGAGCGATGCTCAAATAGTCGCGCCCCATGCTCAGCATCGCGCCCCAATCCGGTTCGGTCGGCTTCGCCCCCATACCCAGGAAGCTCAAGGAGGATGCCGCCAGAATCGCACCGCCGATCTTCATCGTTACGTTCACGATCACACTCGGCACGGTCTGCGGAAAAATATGCTGCCATATAATGCGCACGTTCTTCGCGCCCATCGAGCGGGCTGCTTCCACAAATAAAGTCTCTTTGGCGCTTAAGGTGACACTGCGGATAATCCGCGCAAATGACGGCGTGCCAAACACGGCAACGGCAATGACCACATTGGACAGTCCCGGGCCCAGAATCGCCACAATCCCGATGGCCAGCAGCAGATCCGGGAAGGAGAACAGCACATCGCTGCCCCTCATGATGAGCCGGTCGAGCCAGCCTCCGTAATATCCGCTGAGCAATCCAAGCACGGTACCCAGCACAGCCGCAATCAGCACGGAACTCAAGCTGACCGCCAAGGTCAACCTTGTTCCGTCAAGCAGACGGCTCAGGATATCCCTGCCATATTCATCGGTTCCGGCCCAATGCGCGGCCGATGGACCAGTCATGAGCGCATCATAATCCGGCACATTCGGATCATAAGGTGTAAGATGCGGACCGAAGATCGCTATAATCGTCAGAAAAATAATAAAAATGCCTGCTGCAAGCGACCCTCTCTGCTTGCAGAACTTGCTGAAGAACTCCGCTGCACGGCCTCTGGTCGGCTTCGTCACCAGGGTCACACCAGCCTCTGAGGAGTCGGCTCCCATCACCGTTGTATTGTTGTCCATCCTATTCCCCTCCTAGCTAGATGCATACCTGATTTTCGGATTCAGCACACCGTACAGCATATCAACGATAAGATTAATAAGTATGAATTGGGTCGCAAACAGCAGTAGCAGCGCTTGAATCACGGTATAATCCCGAAAAGAAATCGAATCCACAAGCAGCCTTCCAAGACCCGGAATACTGAAAACCGTCTCCACCATCACGGAGCCGCCCAGCAGGAACCCGAATTGCAGACCCGCCACCGTGACAACCTGAATCAGCGAGTTGCGCAGCGCATGCCGTCCAACCACGATGAACTCTCTAAGCCCTTTCGAACGTCCCGTCCGGATATAATCTTCCCGCATCGTCTCCAGCATGGATGAGCGGGAGAACCGGGCAAGCATGGACATAATTCCCGCTCCAAGTGTGAGGGAAGGCAGAATATAGGACTTCCAGGAATCCACTCCGCCGGTAGGGAACCAGCCGAGCTGTACCGAGAAGATCTGAATCAGCACCAGCCCCAGCCAAAAGCCTGGGATGGAGATCCCTGAAATTGCGGTCAGCATGCCCACGTAATCCGGCCACCTGTTGCGGTTAACCGCAGAGATCGTACCGATCAGCAGACCGATGATTAATGCCCAGCCCAAGCTCAAAAACGTTAAAATAAGAGTTGGCGTCAATCTGCTCATCAGCATGTCGGATACCGGCAGGCCGGACCGCAGAGAACTGCCCAGATCGCCATGCAGCAACTTGCCCATATAATTGAAATATTGCTGCCATAGCGGCAGATCCAGCCCGAGTTGTGCCCGTATGCCGTTAATCTCCTCCAGCGTGGCTTCCTTGCCCGCGACAAGCCGGGCCGGATCGCCGGGGATTAAGTGTATGAACATGAAGACCAGCACCGATACGACAAACAGCAGCGGAATGACTCCAAGTAGTCTTTGTAGCGCGTATCTTCCCATCATGTGAGCCCCCTTCATTGAACAAGTACATAAGAGGGGCCGCTCCTCAGCTACAGACAGAAACGGCCCCTTGCTTTGCATCAACAGCCCCAAGCTATTGCTTGCTCAGTGCTTCTAGCTTCTTACTTTCTGCTTCTTGCTCCCTGCTCGTATCCCCTGACTTGTTCGTCCTTAAGTAACGATTACTTCACTTCCACATCACGAACGGTGATGGAGCCGTCCGGTAATACTTTTACGCCGCTCAAGCTGGCTCTCTTGCCTGAAATCACCTGATCCACACCCATGAAGGCCCATGGGGCATCAGCCCAGATTGTTTTTTGAATATCCGCATAAATGGATTTCGCTTTTTCTGGATCGGTCGCCTTGTTGGCATCGGCAATCCATTGATCCACGTTCGGATTCTTATAGTACGCCGTATTGGCTCCTGCCGGAGGGAACATTTCGCTGCTGAACAGACCTCTTGTAGCGCCGTCTGCGTCACCGGAAGACGGGGACCAGCTTACATACCACATTTGGATCTTGGCCTGCTCTGGTGTAGCAGCGGAGTTAATCTGCTGAGACAAGGTACCGCCTTCCATCGACTTCACATCCAGCTTGATGCCAACAAGAGCCAGTTGCTGCTGAATGAACTGCATGCCTTTCATTGTCTCAGAATCATTCTCGCCCCAGATCTCGGCCGTGAAGCCATCAGGATAACCGGCTTCTGCAAGCAGGCTCTTTGCTTTCTCCACATTGTAGTCGTAACCGCTCTGCTGGGAGTAGTACTGCGTCTTGGAAGACATGGTAGAATCCAGCTTCACACCCAGACCGGATTTGACGACTTTGATGTAAGCTTCTTTGTTAATCGCATAGTTAATCGCTTGACGAACCTTCACATCATCGTACGGCTTCTTCATCGTGTTGAGTGTGACGTAACGGACAATTGTGGAATCCGTTTTATCTACCACAATATTGCTGTCCCCCTTTACTTCGGAGACTTGTTCAGTTGGCATCGGATAGATGAAATCCGCTTCCCCTGTCTTCAGCATCGCAATCCGGGAACCGTTCTCCGGTACCGGCTTGAAGGTGATGCTCTCCACCTTCGGCAGATCCTTTTGCCAGTAATCCGGGTTCTTCACCACCACAAGGCGGTCGCCCTGCACCCATTCCTTAAATTTGAAAGAACCTGTACCTACCGGATTTTTACCGATATTCTCGCCCTGCTCCTTCAGTGCTTTAGGGCTTACGATCAGGGCCATCGCCATTTTGTTCAGGAAGGCGTTATACGGTTCGCTTAAGGTGATGACTACGGTTTTGGCATCCGGAGCCTCAACTTTGCTGACTTTGGCGAAGCTCTTGCGCATCTTCAGGTTGTTCTTCTCATCACGGATGCGGTCCAGATTCACCTTAACTGCTTCGGCGTTGAAATCCGTACCGTCGTGGAATTTGATGTTCTGCTTCAATGTAAACGTGTATACCAGACCGTCATCACTAATTTTGTAGGAGTCGGCCAGCACTGGAACGACTTTCATGTTCTCGTCGAAGCCCATCAGGCCTTCAACCATGGTTCTTGCTCCGGTAATCGAATGAGTATCGCTCGTGTTGTGAGGGTCCAGTGTAATAAAGTTAGCATTAATGGCAATAACAACATCTTTTTTGTTTTTGGATACGGTCTTAGTACCTTCACTCTTGCCCGTATTCGCACTTTCCTTGCCAGCCTCCGTATTGCCTCCGCAGCCTGCGGCAACTACCGCGAAGATCAGCAGCAGCATTAGTGTGGACCACATTTTCCCTTGAACCTTCATTCGTCTCACTCCTCAAAAGTAGTTAATATAGAATCGCTCCATGTCCGGTATGCTTACTTGCAGGATTGGAGGTTATTCCCTGGATGAAGGCTTCAGTTCGAACACCGCCCGGCGTTCTCCCACTTCCGTTCCCCCGTCATTGACGATGGAATTCGGTACAAGCTTGTATAAGCGGTTAATTGTCTCTTGATTGCTGTAGCCGAGGCGCTCGAGGATCGAAGCGATAATGCACGGCCACACCTGTTCGGAACCGTCGGACACCTTAAGGGAGATTCCGAGTCTTTCGTTTCTCAGCCCAATGCCGTACACTCCCTTTGCGCCGCCTTTGGCCGACAGGTTCGGGTCCTTGAGCAGTTCCGAGCAGACGAACCGGGTATCCGCGATCATATCGGGGTACTCATTCATCAGCCGGGCGATCCGGGCCGCCGCCTCCCGTGTCTCCTTATCTTCAATGAGGTCCGGACAGGCCAGCTTCAAGAAGGAATAGGCGATCTTGTGCAGCGGCAGTGCAAAGATCGGCAGTCCGCAGCCGTCAATCCCTTGCGGGATCGAAGCTTCGGGAACCTCTGCAATATAAGCAAGGGTCTCCACAATCTCCTTCTGAACAGGATGCTCAGGTTCGTAATACGTCCGCTCATCCCAGCCCATATGCTTGCTCAGCGCAATAAGTCCGGTATGCTTGCCCGAGCAGTTATGGAAGATTCTCCGCTTAGGTTCGCGGTCCCGGTGGCGCTCGGCCTTCGCATCTTCATTGAGCGGATACGACTCACAGCAGTGCAGCCCTTCCTCCTTGATGCCTGTCTTCAGAAGCATGGATTCCAGCGCATCAATATGAAAGCGCTCTCCACGGTGGGATGCAGCAAACAAGGCCGCCTCCTGTCCGGTGAGTCCGCACACCTCGTCAACTTTTCTTTTCATAACCGGAAGCGCCTGGAACGGCTTGGCAGCCGACCTTAGAAACGTGAGATGTTCAGGGTCACCTGCCGAATAGAGGATTCGGCCCTTCTCATCCACGATGCTGACCGCTCCGTAATGCACGTTCTCCAGCACACCGCCGCGGTATTCCTCAACTAATGGTGTAAATCTCATCGATGTCCCCTCCTTAATGTCCAATCCTGCTCTCCCCTGCTTAACTGCTCTGACTTATTCCAATGCAAAAAAACAATTTTGCGAAATCAATCCCGAGCCGATGACTACGCCCTGCTCATGCAGTTCAGACTTCAGAATCCGGAAGGCACCCCTGAGGGGCTCCCACACATATTTCGAATAACACAGGTCGACCACCTCATCGAGGATCTCCGGGAATTTGTCGGTCAGTTCCCCGCTAAGGATGACACTGTCCGGGTTGTACATGCAGACCACATTGTTAATGGTGATCGCCATGTACATCAGCGCGCGTTCGATCAGATGCAGTGCCCAGCGTTCCCCTGCCTTCTTGGCTTCAAAAAGGTCCTCGATCGAGCGGACCGGCCGGATCTTGTTCGCTTCCGACAACAATGATTTGATATTGATGTAAGTCTGAAGGCAGCCCGCCTTCCCGCAGTCGCACAGCATGCCGTTCGGATCAATCGTCGTATGGCCGATTTCACCGGCGCTGTTCGTCCTGCCCCGGTAGATCTCCCCTTCCATGATGAACGCCGAACCTACTCCATTCCCGAAACCAAGCAGGACGGTCCGCTGTGAGCCAATCGCCGCGCCCTTCATATGCTCGGCCAGGGCCTTGGCCTTGAGCTCGTTGTCCACCGCCACATCATAACCGGTGATTTCTTTAAGGCGTTCAGCAAGCCGGACATTTCTCCAACCGAGCTGTACGGAGAACATAACTTCTCCCGTGTCATTATCTATAATCCCGGGAAGGCCTACACCAACTCCGATGATCCGCTCACAGTCGATCTCATTGGATTTCGTAAGCTGGTCAATCTCTGTTCCAACGCGTTCCAGCGTAACTTCGGGACTCTCTTCCACTGACCGCGGATATTGGCTCATGGCTACAACATTGCCCTGCAAATCCACAATGCCAATATTTACTTGATGGCGGTCCAGCTCAACGCCTACCGAGAGCACGGCGGCATCTACCATTTCAAGCAGCATGGACTTCCTGCCGAGCCCGGCAGAGACCTGTTCGGACTCCAGCAGATACCCTTCCTCTGCAAGCTCCGCCACAATGCGGCTTACCGTAGTTGGGCTCATCCCGGTCTGCTTGGCAATGGAAGCCCGGGAGATGGGCTGCTGGTGCTTGATGATCTCAAACACCGTCAGCCGATTCTGGCGTTTCATAAAATCCTGGTCATGTTTTTTCACTATTCATTCTCCATTATTTTTATCAATGAATTAATTAATGAGGATTTTGACTGTAAACTGATGTTTTTAACGAATATATAACAAAAACTTTGTCTTTTTTTCTTTATATTCTCCAGTGATATTTATAATAATAGTCATAGCCTTATACGGTGTCAATATAAATAACATGAATTATAAATAAAATTTTTAAAACAAAATGTAAGCGATTAAATTTAATTGGAATTTTATTTTAGTGACCAAAATGATTACTAAGTCGCATATACATAACATGAATATGACATATGAAACTTTTTTAGGCTTCATAAACGCAAATGACTAAAAATACACACGGTCAATTGAACCTTGAATTTCAATAGATTTTAGCTGGATGTGTAAGGAGATATGACTAGTAGGTAAGATTTTTACCACGGAGAAATTAATTGTGAGGTAATGGCATTCTACTGCCGGAAAGCTAGGCGAAAAGCTGCGTTGAGAGAAAGTCTTAAGGCCCCTCTATGGAAGTTTGAGGAAATCTTTATCTTTTTCCCACCTCTCCTCTATCATTCGATCTGCAAACTTGATATTTTCGAATGAACGTTATATTGTTAACCTGTATTTATCATATTAGGTTGACAATTAAAACGGAAGGATGCGGTTTGCTTGCTTGCAGACTACGAGCAATTGGCTGAACTGAACAAAGCCCACCTCTGGCACCCCTTTACGCAGATGAAGGATTACAACGCTGCCGATCCCGTCATTATCGAACGCGGAGATGGCGTCCGGATTTTTGACACAGAGGGAAAAGCTTATTACGACGGTTTTTCATCCGTCTGGCTCAACGTGCACGGCCACTGTGTTCCGGAACTGAACCAGGCGATTATCCGGCAGCTTGAACTCGTTGCACACTCCACCTTGCTCGGACTAAGCAATATTCCCGCCATCAAGCTGGCCGCTAAACTGTCGGAAATCGCACCTGACGGGCTCCGTAAAGTATTTTTCTCGGATTCTGGCGCAACCGGCGTGGAAATTGCCCTGAAAATGGCCTATCAATACGCGCGCAACAAAGGCATGGAAAGCAAACGAACGTTTATCACGATGAAAGAAGCTTATCACGGAGATACGATCGGCGCGGTTAGCGTAGGAGCGATTCCGCTGTATCATGAGGTTTTCCGTCCGCTGCTTTTTGACGCTCATACGATCCCTTACCCGGATTCTTTCCGGCATCCGGGCGGCGCCTCCGGCGCGATGTCCGAAACGCTGGAAACGCTGCGGCTGCTGCTCGAAGCACGAGCCGATGAAATAGCCGGTCTCATCGTCGAGCCGGTTGTGCAGGGCGCCAGCGGCATCATCGTCATGCCTGAGGGCTGCCTTCGCGAAATCGCCCGGCTGTGCCGCAAGCACGGCGTACTGCTGATCGCCGACGAGGTGGCGACCGGATTCGGACGCACGGGCGCTATGTTTGCCTGCGATCTCGAAGACGTGGCACCGGATCTTATGGTGGTGGGCAAAGGCTTGACGGGCGGCTATCTTCCGGTAGCGGCTACGCTTGCCACCGACGACGTGTATGACGCCTTCTATGCGGATTACGAGGAGCAGAAAACGTTTTTCCACGGTCACTCCTTTACGGGAAATCCGCTGGGCTGCGCGGTCGCCCTGGAAAATCTCCGGTTGATGGAAGAGCGCCGTGTGGTGGAAGGCGTTGCCGCCAAAGCCGAATTTGTAGCCGGCAAGCTCTCTTCCCTGAAAGCAAGCCCCCACGTGGGCGATATCCGGCAGCAAGGTCTTCTCGTCGGAATTGAACTGGTCCGCGACAGAAAGACCAAGGAGCCCTACGCCTGGGAGGAACGGATTGGCGTTCATGTATGTGCGCGGGCCCGGGAACTGGGGCTGCTGACGCGGCCGCTCGGCAATGTAATCGTCTTCATCCCTCCGCTGGCAAGCACACGGGAAGAGCTGGGGGCCATGACGGACATCATCGCCGTTTCTATCCGTGACGTTACGGAACAGGGTTGGCGGCCATGAGCGGAATCCGGGGAATTTTCGTAACCGGGACGGATACCGGAGCCGGCAAGACGGTCGTCACGGCCGCCTTGGCCGCCGCGCTGCGCTCGGAAGGCTGGAACGTGGGCGTCTGGAAGCCGGTGCAGTCCGGCGAACCCATCGGCAGCGGACTGAGCGATGCCGAAAAACTTGCGGCGGGAAGCGGCATTTCCGAGCCGCCGGAAGAAGTGGCGTCCTTTACGTTCCGCGCTCCGCTTGCGCCTTTACTCGCGGCAAAGGCAGAAGGCGTTCGTCTGACGATGGACATGCTTTATGAAGCCGGGCAGCCCTTGTGTTCACGCTACGATGCGATGCTCGTCGAAGGAGCGGGCGGGGCGGCGGTCCCCTTGACGGAAGACGCTCTGCTTGCGGAATGGATCGCCTTCCTCCGCATGCCGGTGCTGATCGTAGCCCGCGCGGGACTCGGCACGGTCAACCACACCCTCCTGACGGTCTCGTTCCTGAGGCAGCACGGGGTTGACATTCTGGGGGTTGTGCTCAATGAAGGCGCCTACGCTCCTGGGGCTCCGAGGGTTCTTGAGGCTGCGGACGTACAAAACGCGCCAGACGGGCTGGACCCGAGCGTTGCCGGAAATGCCGCCTTAATCGAAACATTCGGCGGCGTCAAGGTTTTGGGCCGTTTTCCGCCTATAGGGAATGGGCCGGGGCCGCACCTGCTCGCGGAGACCGTACATACGACACTGGATCTGGCTCCAGTCCGCTCCTTTTTGTCGAAGTGCCTGGAGCCGTCACCGAAACTCTCCGGAGAAGGTTCCGAGGTGCGGATATGAACACAATGAGCTGGATCGATAATGAACTGCAGACGTTGGCGGACGAATCTCTGGAGCGGACGCTGACGGATACCGGAGTATCCCGCTCGTTTCCCGGCCATTTGATGCGCGGAGGGCAGATTCTTCTTGATCTGACTTCCAATGATTATCTGGGCCTGAGCCGTCATCCGGACATCGCGGAAGCGATGCGCGGCGCGCTGCTCGAGGAATGCGGATCGGGAGCGGCGGCTTCCCGGCTTCTTACAGGCAACCGGCCGCCTTACAGCGAACTGGAAGCCGAGCTGGCCGTCTGGCAGAAGAAGGAAGCCTCGCTCGTCTTCGCTAACGGCTATATGGCCAACCTCGGTACGATACGCGCCTTGGTCGGCCGGGGAGACGCCGTTTTTTCCGACCGGCTCAATCACGCCAGCATAACGGACGGCATCATCCTGAGCCGGGCCGGACATGCCCGCTACCGGCACAACGATATGGAGCATTTGGAACACCTACTCAAAAAATCCGATAAAGCAAGGCGCAGGCTGATCGTAACGGATTCCATCTTCTCTATGGATGGAGATTCGGCGCCCCTCCACAAGCTCGTGGAGCTGAAACACAATTACGACGCGATGCTCATGGTGGACGAGGCTCACGCGGAGGGGGTGTACGGACCGAACGGCGAAGGACTTTGCCACGCCATGGATGTGCACCGGGAAGCCGACGTCATCATGGGAACGTTCAGCAAAGCTTTCGGCGTGTACGGAGCGCATATTACCGGCAGCCGGACTCTGATCCGCTGGCTGGTCAATAAAGCTCGCCCCCTCGTTTATTCGACCGCTCTGCCGCCGTCCGTTGCTGCCGGGATATACCGGGCACTGGGAATTGTGCAGACCGCGCATGACCGGCGGAATCATCTTCGGGCAGTTTCCGGCCGGTTCCGCCAAAGGCTTGCGCAAGCCGGACTGAGCGTGATGCCGGGAGACTCGCCCATCGTTCCCGTGATTGCCGGAAGCAGTCGCGCTTCGCTTCGTTGGTGCGAAGCGCTCGAACGGCACGGTATCGCCGCCCCCGCCATACGCCCTCCGACTGTTCCGGCCGGCAGCGCCCGGGTCCGCTTCTCCCTTTCGGCGGCGCATAGCGATGCCGTATTGAGCAAGGCTGCCGAAAGTATCGCGAGCGCGGCAGCGGAAGCGGAGATTCTCGCATGAAGCGTGCCCCTTCTCAAACGCCCAGCCGGGGCGTTCACCCGGTGAAGGAACACGGCGGCGCAGAACAGCGTGCAAAGCACTCTACACCCATTAACACGGAGTTTGGCCTCAAACCAGATGCATATTATGAACGTCCCCTTGCTTACTCGAAAAAAATCGGTTCGATCCTATGGCTCAGCGGCTGGAGCATGCCGCCTGCAATCTTCCATGATGTCCAGCGGGAACTTCCGGAATTCCGACATTTCTGTGCGGATTACGGCTCGGCGGAATCCCCTAGGGCTATCGCGGATTCGGTCCGTCGCCTCGCTTTGTCTCTCCGGGATCGCCAACCGCATGGCGAACCGCATGAGAGAGCGTTTCCGGCTCCCTTGCTGATCGCGGGCTGGTCACTGGGCGGGCTGCTCGCCCTGCGGCTCGCTTCCGAAGGATTAGCGGACGGGCTGGTGTTGATCGGAGCCACCTCCTGTTTTGTACGCCGGCCCGCCGAGCAACAGTCAGGCTGGGCTCCCGATTCCGTGCAGGCCATGATTCCCGCGCTCCGTCAAGATGCGGACCGGGTGCTTCAGCAGTTCCGCAGGCTGATGTTCACGAAAGAGGAGCGGCGGGACGGACTTGACGCCAGACTTCCCGAAGCGAGCGGTTGGAGCGTGCCGGGGCTTATCGCCGGCCTAGAGCTTCTCGTCGCCGAGGATGTGCGGGACGTGCTGCCGGACATTCACTGCCCGGCCCTGTTGATTCACGGTACGCACGATAAGGTATGCCCCTACGGCGCGGCATTGGAAATACAAGCGGGTGTTCCGCAGGCCGTGCTCGTGGAAGCCGCCGGATGCGGACATGTTCCCTTTCTGCAAAAAGAACGGCAAACCGCCGAAACGATAAGGAGCTGGTGGAATGACTCATCTGAGCGGCAGAATCCGCCGTCAGTTTGACCGGAGCGCAGCCGGGCTTTACGACCAAAATGCCGCGGTTCAGCGATTTATGACCGTGCAGCTTACCCGGCTGATCCGGGACGAGCTGCAACCGCCGCCACATAGCCGGCTTGCCCGTATTCCAGCAGGCTATCTGCCGGTGCTGGAAATCGGCTGCGGCACTGGCCTGCTCACGGAGCGGCTGGCGGCCTTGCTGCCGCCCGGCGGCGAAATGACCGCGGCCGATCTCTCGCCCGCCATGCTGGATGCGGCGAGAAACCGGCTGAGTGCCCGCAGCGGGCGAAACGATCGCGGGTCCGGCGCTCCCCGGGAATCTTCGGCGCCGGCGCCTACTTCGTCCGGCTTCCCGGACAACCGGCCCGACTCCGTCCGGTTCCTGCAGGCCGATATCGAAAAATGGGCCGCCGATGCCCCCTCTTCTTCTTACGGGCTGATCGCTTCCAGCGCCTGCTTCCAGTGGTTCGCCCGCCCTGCGCAGACGCTGTTTCACCTGCGCAGGCTCCTGAAGCCCGGCGGCAGGCTGATGTTTGCCACCTTCGGCCCGGCTACGTTTACCGAGCTGCACCATTCTTTCGACAAAGCTTACCGGTCTATGGAAGTCCCGCCGCAGCGGCACGGTTTGTCTTTTCACGGCGGGGACGAGTGGACGGATATGCTCCGTCAAGCAGGCTTCGGCGAGATTCGGACGACGCGCCTCGTACGGACCGAGTATTTTCCCAACGTCGCCCTCTTCTTAAAAAGCGTGAAATCACTCGGCGCAAGCACGACTAGCGCCTTACAGCTGCCGGGCCTGAGCCCCAGACGCCTTTTCAGCGACATGTTTGAACATTACGAAAAAGATTACGGCACACAGGGACGCATCCCGGTTACTTACGAGCTGCTGTTGATTCGGGCCACTTGAACCGATTTAAGCCTTCGTTCGACCCTTTTCTTTTTCCCTCGATAGTTTAGAAATAAATGATTGAGTCATCATGGTAAATGATGTATATTTTAGTTATAAAAGGCTTTTTCGCCTCCATGGAGCTTACTTTGTAAGTCTCCTCCTCCGTTTAATGTAAGCGTTTTATCTCCCCGGCATTCGAATCCGGTATAAGCTCTCACGAGAGTTTATATACCACCACTTCCGAAAGGAGGCTGACAGGCAACCTTGCACCGCAACCGTCCGCAAACTCCCGTTTTACCGAAAGGAGGTTATTGACGAATCTCTAAGCGATCGTGCGCAGCGCCCCTTCGTTCCGGTTCATCCTTTGTGTGATAACTCGATGAACATGAATCCCAACCCATTCAAGGAGGCTCTATTATGACCCCAATCTCGCTCCGCAATCCTGTACTGGCCAAGTGTCTGATCGCAAGCGCACTGGCACTGGCTTTGGCGTTCTGCCTGCTCCTTTTTACCGAAAAAGCGTCGGCACACGGATACATCGAATCACCGGGAAGCCGCGGTTACCTGTGCGCTGCCGGCAAAAATAAAAACTGCGGTGCGATCATTTACGAGCCGCAAAGTCTCGAAGCCTACAAGGGATTCCCCGCAGCCGGACCGGCGGACGGCAAAATTGCCAGCGCAAGCGGCCTGTTTCCGGAATTGGATCAGCAATCGGCCACACGCTGGACCAAAGTGAACATGTCTTCGGGAACGAATACGTTCAAATGGACCATTGAAGCCAATCATGCGACTACCAGCTGGAAGTACTACATCACCAAGCAGAACTGGGATCCGAACGCGCCTTTGAGCCGCGCTTCCTTCGATCTGCAGCCTTTCTGCTCCGTCAACTTTAAAGGAAAACAACCGGGATTCACGTACACGGACACCTGTAATGTGCCAAGCAGAACGGGTTACCAGGTCATTCTGGCCGTTTGGGAAATCGCGGATACGGAGAATGCCTTCTACAACGTAATCGACGCCAATTTCGGCGGCAGCGGACCGGCCGATACAACAGCACCGACTGCACCGTCAAACGCATCTGCTTCCAACATTACGGCGACCGGCGCGACGATCAGTTGGAGCGCTTCAACGGATAACGTCGGTGTGACGGCCTACAAGATTTATAACGGCTCCACTCTCGTCGGCACGACTGCGGACGGAACGACGCTGAGCTACAACGCGGCCGGATTGACGGCGAACACGTCCTATACGTTCACGGTCCGCGCCACGGACGCGGCCGGCAATGACTCGGCTGCCAGCAACGCCGTGACGTTCAAAACAACGGCTGCCGCAGCCGATACGACAGCGCCTACCGCTCCGTCCGGGCTGCAAGTCGTCGGTTCGCCGACTTCTTCGTCCGTTTCGCTTAAATGGGGCGCTTCCACCGATAATGTCGGTGTAACCGGCTACCGTGTCTATCAAGGCGCTGCGCTCGTAAAATCCGTCTCCGGCACAACGCTGGATACCGTGGTGAGCGGATTGAGCGCCAGTACCGCTTACACGTACACGGTGCGCGCTTTCGATGCGGCCGGCAACGAATCGGCTGACAGCAATGCCGTTAGCGCTACGACCTCCGCTCCTTCGGCAGCCGCTCCGTGGGCTCCGAACACCGCTTATACGGCGGGCACGCTCGTAACGTATAACGGCAGCACATACGAGTGCCGGCAGTCGCACACTTCCCTGGTCGGCTGGGAGCCTGCCAACGTCCCGACCTTGTGGCTGAAAAAATAAACTCCGGTGCGAGCGCTCCTGCTCGCCGCCCCTATTGAACGAACAAGAGCGGCCCTCCCGTTATCCGACGGAAGGTGCCGCTCTTGTTCTGTGACGTTAAACCGGTTCAGGTGTACGCACGCACCCATCGTACCGTATGCATAGCCGTCCGGCAGCTCGTAAACGAACGAGGAATAGGAAGCCGGAAGTCCCGTCATTCTTGCCGATCGGCCCATTCCGTCAGTCCCTTCAATCCCGTCGATCCGGTCAGGTGAAATTTTGCGTCAGTTTGTTCCAATACGTGGATGGATGCAGGGCAGGGTATTTAAAAAAGATTTCCGGTCCGGAGATTTTCTCCGATACGCTTAAATCATAGTCGATCATTTTTTTAACATGATCCGCAAACGATCTGCCTTTGACCAGCACCCCCAGCTCGAAATCGTGGCAGGCGCTTCGTTCATTGATATTGTAGGAACCGTGAAACACGCAGCCGGACCGCTTGTCATAGGTGATTTTCCAATGAGAAAATCGCTCCGTATGACTGTAGTCATAGAACGCGACGCCTTTGAGAAAAGGCTCGTACATGTTGCTGCGCACCGCCGATCCGTTGGTCGGATGGTCGTTGACACGCAGGGGATTGCATAACGCGATGCACCCCGACCTCTGCTCATCCAGGCTTTTCAGCTCGTTCCAGAAGGCTTGGTCGATCAGGTACGGATTGACGATCACCGTTTCGTCACCGGCATACGTGAGCAGGGACAAATAATACTGCTGGATCACGTTTACCGGATTCCCGGGAAAGCTCGCGTACAGCGTGCATTCTTCGTCACCGAAGCGCATATCTCTCTCCGGCTTGTAGAAAGAATCTTCCGGATCGAACACGTCGCCGCCAAGCACCGTCCATTGTAAGGAAAAGATCCGGTTCAGCGTTATTGCTGCGGCTCCCCGGATTCGAAAACATCCGTCGTGCCACTCTTCTTCCCGGGCCGGTACGCCAAGCCTCGGACCTCTGTCCCCTTCCGCATAAATTTGTCCGGGATCGGTCAAAACCGGCGTATCGAACAAATATTGATCCCCTACATTCACGGAGCCGACGATGGAGCTGATTCCGTCGACAATCATAAATTTCCGGTGATTTACCACGTTGACTCCCATCGTCATCTGCTCTTGGACATAATCCTGGAGAAACAAGCTGCTTTCGGGCACCCCCCGGGAAGCCAGCTCCGCTCTCTTGGCGGGCCACTCTTCGTTGCCGTAGCACGTTTTGAACGTATTGATGACCTGGCCTCCGGCTGTTTTGAGTTTTTCGATCAATTCCTCCATATCCCCGACGTCGAGGCTCTTGTTGTAGCCCAAGGCGGTAATTCCGAAATCGGCCATCAGCCGGACTTTGACGCCCCGCTTCAGCGCCTCCAGCAGCGCTCCGGCGATTTTTTTCCCGGATTGGTCGTTAAAAAACAGCATCACGGAAAAGTGGATATACCGCTCCGCTCTACCGATCTCGTCCAGCAGGACGCGCAGGCAGTCCGGACCGTTCACGTAGGCGTCGACCCTGTTACCGGACGTTGTCTGCGGCAGCAGGGCGTTCAGCTTGGCCAGATCCAAACGCTTCACATATGAACCTAGTTCTTCGATTACCTCCTGCCCGACGCCGGGTATAGACAGAAGCTGCTCATAACTCGTAAAAATGCCCCCGATTTCCTGCCGGTAACGGGCAGCCGCCTCGAACGGGATGTTGGCGGAGGCGAAATCCACGGCCTGCTGAGCCCCGTCGATCACCTTCTCCACCGGTCCCCGGGAAAGCAAATAATTAATAAAATTTTTAATTCCCTCCCGCACCGCTGTCGCGTCCTCACAGGAATTTTGTTCCGTATCTTTGTTCGGCTTTTCCATCGTCAACCCTTCTCTCCCTTAGCTGCGGCCATTGTCTACTATACTTTTAAACAAAAAAAAGAGCGGTCACCCGCTCTTTTTCATCCAAAATCAGGAGATGCTCTCCCTGTATCGATTTGATGCCGTTTCTTCAGCGCGTTTCCCTGTGCAGCGTGTGGCGCTTAAGGCGCGGACAGTATTTGCGCAGTTCCAGCCGGTTCGGCTGAGTCTTCTTGTTTTTCGTCGTCGTATAGTTGCGGTCGCCCGTTTCCGTGCACGCCAGCGTAACCGTCACTCTCATGCCCTTTCACCTCCTCTTTATCATCTTCCTGTTCCGTTTAAAAAGAGGTCTCGTTCAGCTCACCGACCACATTAGGCAGTTCATCCGCAAACCGGCTCCAGTCGCTCCGCATTTCTTCTTCGGTCAGCAGACAGGCGTCCAGGGAACGGACAATTTCCCCTTGATCCAAATCAAGCCCGATAAACACCACTTTGTTGATGCGATCCCCATAAACAGGGTCCCAGCGCAGGATGGAATCTCCTTCTTCGGCAAGGATTGCCTGTTTCTCCGTTTCGGGAAGCGCGGCCACCCAATAGCCCGCCGGTCCGAACCGGATCGAAGGCCCCGCCTGGCTGAGATTCTGGGCGAACTTGTTCCGGGTAGCAAGCCACATGATTCCTTTGGCCCTCACGATTTCCGCCGGCCAGTCCTCCATCCAGCTTTTCAGACGCCGGGGCTCGAAGGGCAGGGTGCGCTCGTATACGAAAGAAGAAATTCCGTACTCGTCGGTTTCGGGCGTATGCTCCTCCTTCTCCATTTCCCTTATCCAGCCGGCGGAAGTGCTGGCTTCTTCGAAATTGAACAGATTCGTGTTCAAAATCTCGGCCGGAGCCACCTCGCCCATAACGGACCGGATGAATTTCGCTCTCGGCTGAAGGGAACGGAGAACGCGCTCCAGCTCCAGAAGCTCGTCCGGGTCGATCCTGTCGCACTTGTTAAGCACAAGCACATCGCAAAATTCAATCTGGTCGATCAGCAGATCCACCACGTCCCGATTGTCGTCGTCGCTGACGGCCTGGTTGCGGTCCAACAGCGTTTCTCCCGAAGCGTAGTCATGCCAGAACCGGAAAGCGTCCACGACCGTAACCATGGTGTCCAGACGGCAGTACCGGGTCAGATCGATGTTCTGCTCCTCATCGATATAAGTAAAAGTCTGAGCTACAGGCAGCGGTTCTCCCACCCCGGTCGATTCGATCAGAATGTAATCGAAGCGGTTTTCTTTGGCCAGCCGCTCCACTTCTTTCAGCAGATCGTCGCGCAGGGTGCAGCAGATGCAGCCGTTGGACATCTCGACGAGGCTTTCGTTCGTCCGCGAAATCCCACCGCCGTCGCGGATCAGATCCGCATCCATATTCACTTCGCTCAAATCATTGACGATAACGGCCACCTTTAAGCCGTCCCGGTTATTCAGCACATGATTCAGCAGCGTTGTTTTTCCGGCGCCCAAGTAGCCGCTTAATACCGTAACGGGTATTTTGTTATCCATTTTTTCGTACTCCTTTATTCGGTATTATTAGCGCGTCACGATAACCGAACTCCGCCTCGTTAAAGCGGCGATTAGCATGTCCGTCTTCTTTTCAGCCCCGCTATGTAAGGGCAAATGGCGTTATCATTACTTTAATAGTAATCGTTACGATTACGTATAACGGAAAATATACCGTCTTTCGTTTCCCCTGTCAACATCAAATTTTCAGTATTTTACGGAAAATAACGGAAATTGTCTTCATTTGGCATGAAGAAAAAACAAGCTGCCACAGGATGGAGTTACGCGCAACAGTGGAGCGGGCAAGCCGGGTTTCCGTCCGATAGCGGCGGATGGGGGTTGAAACCGGAGCAAACCTGGTATATACTAAGCAAAATCATTATATCGGTATCACGCCAGTGAAGAGATTCCAACTCGGAGGCGTTATCGCCAAGGAGAAGCACGGCGCTTCCCCTAAGTTAACCGGGTCCGCCCGTTACCGCGGAACTAAAGTGGATTGGACGCCGCAAACGTCCGGTCAATTTGGGTGGCACCGCGAGAACATAAAAGCGCTCCTCGTCCCATGAAGACGAAGGGCGCTTTTTGTATACCCAAATAAAGGAGTGCGGTGCCATGTTAGACGTAAAATGGATACGGGCCCATCAAGCGGAAGTCGAGTACGCAGCCCGGCACAAAGGAATCGAAGTTTCCATCCCGGAGCTTCTGGAACTGGACGAGGTGCGGCGGAGCCGGCTGGCCGAGATCGAGGCGTTGCGGCAGTCGCGCAATACGCTTACCGAAGAAATCGGCATGCTTCTTAAGCAGGGCGATCAGCCCGAGGCCGCCCGTAAGAAACAAGCGGTGAAGGACATTCATCTGCGGCTGAACGATCTGGAGGCGGCGTACCGGCTAACCGATCAGGCTTACACGGCGGCGATGCTGCGCGTGCCGAATCCCGTGTCGCCCGATACCCCGGCCGGACAATCCGACAAAGACAATATCGAGCTGTACCGGGCAGGCACTCTCCCCGACTTCGCATTCGAGCCGAAGGATCACGTAACGCTGGGGAGCCTTCATCGCATGATCGACATCCCGCGCGGCGTGAAAACCGCCGGCCCCCGCCAATATTACTTGACGGGCGCAGGAGTTCTGCTGCACCGGGCGGTTCAGCAGCTTGCTCTGGATCTGCTCACCGAGAAAGGCTTTATGCCCGTGGACGTGCCGCTTATGGCCCGCGGGGAAGCCCTTCTAAACACGGGCTACTTCCCCCTCGGGGAAGATCAGACTTTCAAGCTGGCCGATGAAGACAAATGGCTGGTCGGCACCTCGGAGGTCCCTCTTGTCTCCTACTACAGCAATGAAATCGTGGATCTTGCCGAGCCTGTAAAGATGGCGGCCGTCTCCCTCTGCTTCCGGAGTGAAGTCGGATCGGCCGGAAGAGACGTCCACGGGCTGTACCGCGTCCATCAATTCGCCAAGGTGGAGCAAGTCATTATTTGCGAAAACAGTCTGGAAAAATCGGATGAGCTTCTGCGGGAAATTACTAAAAACGCGGAAGAATTGATGCGGCTGCTGGAGCTGCCGTACCGGGTCGTGGCGGTTTGCTGCGGGGATATGGGGCAAAAAACGTATAAACAGGTCGACATCGAAACCTGGATGCCGAGCCGTAATGCCTACGGCGAAACGCATTCGTCGTCCAACCTGCTTGACTTCCAGGCCCGGCGTTCAAACATCCGCTACCGCAATGCGGAAGGGCGGCTGACGTACGCCTACACGCTGAACAACACCGCGGTCGCTTCGCCGCGTATTCTGATTCCGTTGCTTGAGAATCATCAGCGGGAGGACGGTTCGATCCGTATTCCCGAGGCATTGAGAAAATACATGAACGGAATCGGGGAGATCCGGGCCGTACACGAATAAAAAAACTGCCGGAGAATGTCCGGCAGCCAGAGTCCCTTCCGTCAGGAAGGGACTTTTTGACGCGTACAAGAAGGTTTACGGAGCCGCCGTAATGACTAAAGCTTCCCAGGCTCCGCCGACGGAGTCCCGGTTCGCGACCAGCACGGCTCCCTGATTCAGATCGGCGCTAACCACTTTGTTGTTCGCCAGCGCTTTCAATCCCACGCTTCCGTCCGGCAGCGCGATTTGCCGGAACTTCTCCCACTGCTGGATGGAACCTGCGGACGCGATAAGCTTGCCGCCTTGATTCAAATCCGCGCTGACGTATTTGTTGTTGGCTTGCGAAAGCAGGGACAAAGTACCGTCCGGATTCGGTATGATTTTGAATTTCTCCCATTCCGCGACACTCGTCCGGTTTCAAGCAACCCCGTTTTCATCATCATTTCCTCCCCGCTTCATGGTTAAGTGAACGTTCTCACGTCCCGGTGTTTCCTGCCTCTTCCCCTCCACCCTCCTCTCCTTCCGGAAGTCCGTGCGAAGCTGACAGCCGGTGTATCTTTATCATACTTCCGACGATCCGGGCTTAATTAGGCCTCGTTTTACTGCTAGATGTCCGTTATTTCGGGTTATCCTTCCATGTACCGTTTGGCGCGGTATTCCTGCGGAGTGATGCCTTCTTTTTCCTTAAAAACCCGGGTAAACAGCTTCGTATTCTCAAAGCCGACCTGTTCGGCGATTTCATACACTTTGGAATGACTGCTTTCCAGCAGCTCTTTGGCCCGGGAAATGCGGATTTTTTTAAGATAGCCGACGAAATTGTCCCCGGTATATTCCTTAAAAATTTTGCTGAAATACGTATAGTTCAGCGATACATAGTTGGATACCATCGCCATGTTGAGATCCCGGGCATAATTTTCTTCCATGTATTTGACCGCCCGCTTGATTTCGATATGATCGACGTGCACTTGTTTCATCCGGCCGACGTATTCGTCCAGCAGCTCGACCAGACGTCCTGCGCAATCCGCGTATTCGTGGTAATGTTCGAAACTGTCGATCGTGCCGGCTTTTTTGTATATTCTCAAAATCTCCACGGATTGCTCCCCGTACGTATGAAAAACCTGATCGAACACATCCTTGTTCAGCAGGCTGGAGACCGCTTCCACGTAGGCAACGCCTTCTTCGCGCGCTGTACGCGCGTCCAGTACATGCGCAAGCAGCGCTTTGATTTCCCCGAGTCGTCCCGTGCCGAGCTTGTTGGAAATTTGCCGGATGTGCTCGCGCGGGATTTCTCCGCGGTCCCGCTTCTCCTCCAGCTCCTCAACAAGCTGCACGCAGCCGCCGGCCGAAGCAATAAAGGTGCTGCGGAGAGCGCTCAGCGCCTCGCGGTATGCTTCCTTGAACAGCGCCGCATCGCACTTCTCCCGGCTGACGCCCGCGCGCAGCAGCGGGCTACTCCCGTCCGGGACAGCGGCCCGCAGCAGGCGCAGCACGCCGTCGGCCGGCGCCAGCAGGACAAGGCTGCGGTCCTTGTCCATGAAGACGAACGTGCTCGCGCTGTTCAGAAGCGGCTGCAGGTCCCGCGGAACCAGCCGTTCCAGCCGTGCGAGTCCTTCGTCCAGCTCGCGGGGGCGCAGATCCGGCGGAAAGCGCAGCAGCCCGAGCCTCCAGCTGCTGCCGTTGCCGTTGTGCGCGAATCCTACGGTAGCCAGCCGCTGCCTGATCTCGGATGCATCCATCTCCGGATGCATCAGAATGTAATTCAGCTGGCTCGAATGGAACGATTCAAGCTCGCCGGAGCCGGCGGAATACTTACCCGGCCGCGCTACTTGCCGGGCTTCCTGCCGATCCAGCTCCTTCTCGGCCTGCTGCAAGGCTTCGTAAAGCACAATCGGCTTCAGCAGGTAGCCCTTGACGCCGTTGCGGATCGCTTCCTTGGCGTAGGCGAAGTCGTCATGCCCGCTCAGAATAAATACGAGCGGCTTGACGGGGAATGTTTGCAGCTCCCGTAGGAGCGCTATTCCGTCCATTCCGGGCATGCGGATGTCCGTAATGACGATATGGGCGCCCGCATCGCGCACAATCCGCAGCGCTTCCTCTCCGTCCGAGGCGAGTTCAATCTCGTAAGTTCCGGCAAATTCCCTCCGGATCATGGAGGAAACCCCGAGCCGGATGTTCTTTTCATCGTCTACAATCAACAATTTGCGCATAAGCCGCTATCCCCCTCCGGTTAATGAAAGCAGCGGCAGGCTCAGGACGACCTCCGTCCATGCCCCTTCCCTGCTGGTTATCTGCAGCCCGTACTCCTTGCCATAGTAGAGCCGGACGCGCTGGTTCACATTCCTCAGGCCGATTCCGCTGCCCTCCCGCTCGCGAAGGTCTCCGGCGGAATGCCGGTGCCGGAACGCTTCGTCCTCCATGCTCATCGCGAGCCTGAGCTCCTCAAGCTTACGCAGCGTCATCCCTCTGCCGTCATCGTGAACGCTGATGAACATGCGGCCGTCGAGCTCCCGCGCTTTCACGGTAATCACCAGCACATCTTCGCCGCCCGCCGAGCGGATTCCGTGCTTGACGGCATTTTCCACAATCGGCTGGAGAGACATCTTGGGCAGCTTCTGGTCCCAAAATCCAGGCGGAATCTCAAGCTGCAGGCGCAGCTTATCGTCATAACGGATGTTCATAATGGCGATGTAATTGCCGATATGCTGAATCTCGTCTGCCAGCCGCACATAATCGCTGGTCCATTTCAGGTTGTACCGCATCATGCCGCCGAGCGAGGTCAGGGCGTCCGACAGCGCGTACTGCTCCCCGATTTCAGCCATCATTTTCAAATTTTCCAGCGTGTTGTACATAAAATGGGAATCGATCTGGTTTTTCAGCGAGTTCAGCTCGGCTTCTTTCGTCGCCGCCTGCTTATTGACCGCCTCCACGATGAGCTCGTTAATTTTGCGCAGCATGAGCCGGAAATGATGAGCCAGTTCCCCCACTTCGCCTCCCCCGTGAATGTCGATGTCGAAATGAAAATTGCCCTGGCGCACTCTTTTCATCGAATTTTGCAGCACGTGAAGCTTTTTCAGAATGAGCGACAGCAGAAAATACGTCGTCACCGCCAGCATCGCGATCAGGCCGATAACAGCCAGAATCAGGTTATTGCGCGTCTTCGCGATATCCGAAAACGGCTCCTCCAGGGAGACGATGTTCAGCATAAAGGCGCCGAGCCGGTCGAGCTTCGCGTACACGCACAAATACCGTGTTCCTTTGCTTGTAAATTCAAAGCTGCCGCCGAGGGAAGCGTCCCGGTTCAACCGGTCGAGAAATTCGGACGGCGCCAGTTTACGGAAGAAAGCGGTATCATAAAGCGTGTGAACGGTCCCGCTTCCGTCGACGATCATCATCTGCGACTGTCCGTCCTGCACCCGGCTGAACGTTTTCGGGAAGAAAAGATCGAAGAACATATCGACCTGCACGATCGCCTCATGCCGACCTTTAACGAAGCTGACTTCCCGCAGCAACGATACTTTCCCCCGCTCATCCATCGAGGGGACAGACGTATCCCGGATGAGATCCGGGTCCGAATGCCCGAAGATCCACTGGACAGTGCCCGAGCTTTCTTTTACTTGTTTGTACCAGGGCTGGCCGGTAACCCGGGATTCGCTGAAAAAAACCGGCCATATTTCCTTCACGTTCGCATTGCTCGTGAACAATCGGATATGAGCGAGATTCGGATTGTTAAACTGAAGACGCAGCAGGTTGTCGTAAGCGTTCCGGCGGTATTCGAGCAGCTCGTTCACTTCGAGATTGCGGTTGCTTTGCAAATATTCCGCGACGGCCGTATCGGAAACGATCAGTTGGGCGGTTCTCTCCATCGTTTCCATATGATTGTAAATATTGGTTTTCTCCACTTCCAGCATTGACTCGTTCGATTTGACAATTTCCCGGATCGTGCTCTGGTAAAAGGAATTAAACAAGTACATCGACAGCAGCACAACCGGAATCAGCATGATAAAAATATACGAGACGATCAAGCGGGTCTGCAGCGGAACGGCGCCTGCCGCCTGGATCGTCCTGGCTTTCCAGCCGGATAGCCGGCTTGTCATATCCACCGCATCACATCCTAGTCGAGTATCGAAAAAAAGAAAGCCCGATCGGGCAGCGCAAAAGCAAAATTATGGCAATCGGACTAATTCCAGTATATCGCCAAAACTCCAAAAAACCCAGAAGTCTGGGTTCTCTGAAAATCTTATTTCAAAACTGCTGAAGCTTCTTTAGATTGTCCTCGTACACTTTCTGCCGGTACGCTTCCACCTTGGCGATGCCTGCGTTTTCGCGATCCTTCAGAAACTTGGCGAAAATCTGGTCGAATTCCCCGTCGCTCTTGGCGAGCAGCAGCTTCGGCAGCGCCTTGCCCCACAGCCCCGAAATTTTGCCCGCGATGATCCCTTCCTCGGAACTTCCCGTCGGATTCACTTGATCGAATTGAGAGAAGCTTTTCGTCTTCCCTTTCGTCCAATCTTCCAATTGCTTGAACGGTTCCACGGCGGGCGGCGCCCATTTCAAGTTCATCGTCGTATCCATCAGCATCCAGAATGTATAGGCGGACCCGTACCGTTTGTCGAACGCCGTGCGGTCTTTGTTGAGCAGAGCGAGCGCCTCCGGTTTGAACTGGTCTTTGCCGTCAATCGTATCGTAGGAAACGCCTTTCTCGCCGAGATAGAAATCTTTCTGACCTTCTTCGCTCAGCATATACGTCAGAAAACGGATGGCCCTGGCTTTATCCTTCACGTCTTTGGAAATCAGCGTGACCGTCCAGCCGGAAATCGTGCCCCCGCTCAAGACGGGCGGGTCCTGTTTCGCATTGCCGGGACCGTTCACGGCGATATACACGGAGTTCGGGTCCTTGGCATACAGCACATTCTGCTGAGCGGCGAAGTCCGTACGCTGATACATCATCGCGAAGTAACGCCCCTGGGCGATTTTCTCTTCCATCTGCGGCCGCTTGTCGATAAAAATGTCTTTGGCGAGCAGGCCCGTCTCGTTGGCCTTGCGGAACGTTTTCAGCCATTTGACGTACTCGGGGTCCGTGGTGCGGTCGTACAGCTTGCCGTCTTTTTCCATCGGAATGGCAAGGAAGTTCTGGAGAATGGAAGAACGCTGGTTATAATCTTCCAGCGAATAGTTGCCGGAGTCCCCGAATTCGTGCAGTCCGAGCGGAATGAGCGGCTGTCCCCCCACATCGGGAAACTTTTCCTTCGCGGCCTTCAATGCGCCCATGAAGCCTTCCGGCGTCCGCATATCGGGCCTGCCGAGCGCCTCGTACATATCTTTGCGGACCAGGAAGGTCTGGTTCGACGTCTGTTTGTCCCCCGAAGTCTCGTAATCCTTAGGAGAAGCCGCGGCGTTCGGATAGCCGTATACGTTCCCGTCCGGCTGCGTATACCACGACACCTTGGCGGGGTCCGCCACCTTGACGAAATACGGATCATACTGGCCGGCAAGCTTGTTGAGAGGAAGCACCATCCCGCCCTCGATCATTTTCTTGACCCCGTCCTCATACCAGCCGAGCGTGATAAAATCCGGCAGCTTGCCCGACGCGATCATCGTATTAAGCTTCTCGTTCTCGTTGCCCGCGGGTACGATCAGGTTAAGATTCACGCCGGTTTTCTTGGTGATATACTGCGAGGTCGGATCGGCTCCCCACTTGCTCCCGAACCAGGAGAAATTCAAGTACCAGTCGAACGTGACGGGCGACGTGTCGCTCTTCCACCCCGGCGCGTTCGGGTCGATCTTGACTTCGGCGGCCGTGGACTCCGGCCTGGACGTTTCACCTCCCGCCCCTCTTTGCGTGCATGCCGCGGCCGTTAAGGCCAGGACGGCGCTGAGAACCAGAGGAACCAGCCTGCTCGTTTTGCGCATAAGATCGGTCTCCTTTTACACGAATCATGAATACTTCAATCTAACCTTTGATGGAACCAATCATAAACCCTTTCACAAAATATTTTTGCAGAAACGGATAGGCCAGAACAATTGGGAGCGTTGTGACCACCATCGTCGCCAGCTTGATCGATTGGGAGGTGACGTTCTTGGCCATCCCGCCGGGAGCCGCGGCCAGCATCTGGTTCGAGCTGGATTGGGCCACCACCCTGTAAAGGAAGGTCTGGATCGGCTGAAGATCGGGATTGTTGATGTAGATCATGCCCGTAAAATAATCGTTCCACTGATAGACCCCGTGAAACAAGGCGATCGTAGCCACTACCGGCATGGACACAGGGAGCACGACTCTGCAAAAAATCGTAAAGTCGCCGGCTCCGTCGATTTTCGCCGCTTCTTCGAGCCCCGCCGGAATTTCCCGGAAGAAGGCGAGAAAAATAATCAGATCGAAGAAATTGAACATCGCGGGAAGAATGTATACCCAGAAGCTGTCCAGCAGTCCCAGGTCACGGATGAGCAGATAGGTCGGGATCAACCCCCCGCTGAAAAAAAGCGTCACCGTGCCCAGCATCATATACACCCGTCGCCCGAGCAGCTCCCTGCGGGAGAACGCGTACGCGACCATCGAGGTGAAAAACACGTGTGCCGCGGTGCCGATTACCGTTTTTGCCGCCGTAATGCCCATGGCCTTCATAATCCCCGTATTTTCAAAAACGGCCCGGTAATTGTCCAGACTCGGCACCCTCGGCCACCAATAAATCCCGCCCTGCATCGCATCGGTCCCGTTGTTGAACGAATGGACCAGCACGTACCAGATCGGATAGAGCGTCACAAAACAGACAAGCAGCATTACGAACCCGTTTAAACCATCAAAAGTCGTTTCCCCCGCTGTTTTCCGTTTAAACCGAATCAATTCCAAGCCTCTTTTCTTCAGAAAAGTGATGTCTGATTAAATCGTTTGGTCACGTAATTGGCTCCTAGCAGAAGCCCCAGGGCAATGACGGATTTGATGAGTCCGACCGCGGTCGCGTAAGAAAACCGGCTGTTTGCGATACCCATCTGATACACATAAACGTCAATCACATTGCTAGCGCTTTCATTCAAGGAATTCCGAAGCACCAGAATCTGGTCGAAGTTGGAATTGAGCACACCGCTGATGGCGAGAATAAACAGAATCGTGATCGTTCCCTTAATCGACGGGAGCGTGATGGCCCGCATTTTCTGAAAACGCCCCGCCCCGTCCATCGTGGCCGCTTCGTAAAGTTCCGGGGAAACCCCGGCCATCGCCGCCAAATAAATGATCGCTGACCAGCCCAGCTCCTTCCAAATGTCGGTCGAAACGACAATGCCCCAGAAATAAGCCGGTTCGGCCAGATATGCGACCGGTTCACGAAGAATTCCGAGTCCTTCCAAGAGCTTGTTGATCAATCCCGTATCCGCCAGCCAGGTGGACAAGATTCCGCCTAGAATGACCCAGGACAAAAAGTGCGGTAAATACGAGATCGTCTGAACCGTTTTTTTGAAGCGCACCGATCTCAATTCATTCAGAAAAAGAGCGAACAGGATCGGAAGCGGGAATCCGATGACCAGCTTGAGCAGACTCATTCCGAGTGTATTCCGGATGACGTGGAGCAAGTTATCGTCCTCCAGGAAAGCCCGGAAGTGTTCGAATCCTACCCAGGGCGCCTCGGAGACGGGCTTAATGATGCTGAAATTTTTGAAGGCGATCAAAATCCCATACATGGGTATGTAGTTGAAAACGAGAATCCAGGCGACCCCGAGAAGAGCCATCGTCTGCAGCTGGCGCTGTTTGTAAAACAAGCGTATCCAGCCTGCCGCTCCCCGTTTGCTCTGAAATGCCGCCGGCGTACGGGAGCGATTGCTGCTTGGCAAGTATCCGCACCTCCTGTCGGTTAAAGTGGAAATCCCGGTTCCTTTATTGTACAGGGGGCGGATAGCGGTCATAAGGCCTCTTTTTTTTCATTGGGGATTAAAATTTCAGGTAGCCGCACCCGAACGGCCGCCAAAAAAAGACATAAAAAAAGTGCCCTCCGGCACCGTTTCGGATCAAACTCGGAACAAACAGACACGTAAATAGGGACCCCGGTTATCCGTGATAATCGGCAGGCCCCTATGCTTGATTGAACGTATTCAATTGTCCGTTTACACTCCATTCCGCTTCATTCGTTTCCTGGGTTCCCGCATGCCTCCGCTTCAATTATTAAGGGCATGCTTCGCTAACTGGGTACAACGGATTCATCTCCCTTCCTGTAGTCTGGACTTCTGGTAGTTATGGTCCTATAGGGATCACCCCTGACTGTCAAGTTGAAGTGTTTATGTCCTTATACCCATTTAAAATTTGTGTTCCTCCTTGGCTTTATCTTACCTCAAATATTAAACTATTGTAAATATTCAGAAAATATCGAAAATAGGCGAAAGAACCGTTTTACCGGTTTCATTCACCCTTTTTCTCGTATTTTCTAACATTTTCTAAGATTTTGTAAGCGTTTCAATGTTTCTTGCTTTGGCCGGAGTCAGACGCTCGAAAAACGAATTACGCAAAGGATTATGGGCGATTTGTATACCCAGCACATTCTCCAGATCCTTGAAATGAATATACGCTTTGCGCGATTTTAACAGAAGGGGATGTTTGAGCGGAATTTGTTTCCCTGCCGTTTCAATCGTTCCCGATTCCGGATCCAGCTTATAAGGCTTGCCATGAAGGTAGAACGTAATCGTACGGTCCTTGTTCCTGGTCATTGTGCCGCCCAGATCCTTCAGCGTGTCCCGCAGGGGCACGTAATTATAATCCTGGCTGAAGTCCATCACATTGCGCTGGATAGTCCGGTTCAGGACCTGGGGCGTGATATCCGGGCTACCGGCCGTGATGCGCGAAATCTGCATAGGATCGTCGGCTCTTGTCGTCATTTCGCTGAGAACCGTGAAGCCGTACTTATACCCGACACTCTGGAGGAGCGAGGTAGCCCGGTCATCATAATAGCCGTAGGGATACGCGTAGGAATCGACTTCCTCTTCCCCCGCTTTTTTCAGTTTCTTCATGCAGTCGAGGGCGTCGTTAACCACCCGCTTCTTATACTGTTCCTCCGTCTCCTGCTTGCCGTCCACCACAATGTTCGTCGTCAGCAGAGGTTTGCCGTTCTGTTTGTCGTGCATGCTGTCGGAATGACACTGACAGGAAATATTGGCGTCGCGATCCGTTGCGATCGTTCTCAGCTGCCGCTCGTCGAGAAAATGGAGCTTGCGCGCACGAGGGTCCGCCAGCGTTCCCGTGATCTCGAAATTAACGGCCGGAACCTGAAGCTCCTTCAGCACCGGATAAGCCTGGTCGTATAGACTTTCGTACCCGTCGTCGAACGTAACCAGGACGGCATTCTCCGGCACATTCCCGCCCGCCATAAAGCTTCTGAACTGCTGGAGCGTGATAAAGTGATAATTTTCTTTCTTTAGAAAAGTGAGCTGGCTGCGGAACAACGCCGGTGTAATCGTGACGTTGCTCGTGTCCGTATCGCTGATGTGGTGATAAAGCAGGACGGCAACCTGATCTTTGTAGGTAAAACGCGGGGCGCTCTGGCGCACCAGGTAAATCGATCCTGCAACGAGGAGAAGAGAAAGAAAAATTTTGAGTGCTTTCATCATACTGCTTATAACCCCTTTTTCAAAATAAAGAAGACTTTATAAGGTTCCATCTTTATCCGTCCGCTTCCTTCCGCATTCGGCTTCGTAAAACATTAATTTTTTGTAACTTTTTTATCCAATTTATTCCATTATAAAAAATCCGCTTTTTCCGCCTCCCTCTTCCATTCAGGCGTTTCCCCTTACGGGTCAAACGCACAATCGCCATCCCTCCCTTCGTCATATGTTGTAGGGTAATGTCAATCAAATTAAGAGGAGTTGGATCGATATGGGATACGTTGGAGGAGTAGGAGCAGGAGCAGGTTGCGGCGTTGGTTACGGTGGACTTTTCACTAGCACGGCGGTAATTCTGGTTCTCTTCATTCTGCTGGTTATCGTCAGCCGCACTTTCCTGTACTAAGTTAAAGAACGCACTATAAACGGATCCGAATCAGCAGACGACCGTTTGAACAGGCGCCTCTAGCAGGTGCCTGTTTGTTTTTTTCGCGCCTCCCCCGGCCGCACAACTATCCGGGATTTTTTTACATACACTGATAAGAACGATTGGAAATGAAAAAAGTTACCGGTTTCCGCTGTTTATTCGATGACTACCGATTTTGTAAAAAGGGGGATGTAATCCGATGCGTGTTATGCGGGAGGTCGCTCATGCCATCCACAGCCTTTCCGAATGGCTGCTGGGAAAACAGGAAAAGGACGGAACGTGGAAATTTTGCTACGACAACGGAATTTCAACGAGCGCCTACCTGATTATTCTGCTCCGCACGCTGGAAACGGAAAATGCGGACGATGAGGCGCTGATCCGACGGCTGCACGACAGCATCGTCCGCACCCAGCAGCCCGACGGCTCCTGGAAGCTGTTTGCCGACGAGAAGGACGGCAATTTGGCCGCAAGCGTGGAAGCCTATTACGCCCTGCTCTTCTCCGGCTATTCGGACGACAGTAGTCCATCCCTGGTGAACGCCCGGGCCTTTATCCGCTCCCGGGGAGGGATCACCGGCGTTACGAATGTCCTGACACGCGTCATTCTGGCCGCAACGGGACAGATTCCGTGGCCGGCGGCGTACTCGATCCCCCTGGAGTTCCTGCTCCTGCCGGCGTCGGCTCCCTTGAGTTTCTTCGATTTGTCCGCCTACGCGCGGGTTCATCTGGCGCCCGTTCTGCTGATGGCGGACCGCAACTTCTCCGTCCGTACGAGCCGGACACCGGACTTGTCCGCGCTGGATGCGCGCCGGGACGAGGACGGGAAGAACGGCGCCTCATCCGGGTCGGTGCCCGGCTCTTCCGCACAACCGGATCGCGGCCCGGGCGGGCTGCTGGCGGCCATCCAGGCGGGGATCTCGCAGCTCGCCGCGCTTCCCGGCCAGCTTCACGGGAGCGCGGTGAAGAAAGCCGAGCGGTTTATGCTCGAGCGGATCGAGCCCGACGGAACGCTGTACAGCTACGCCAGCAGCACGTGCCTGCTCGTCTTCGCGCTGCTCTCGCTCGGCTTCGAGCGCCGCCATCCGACTATCGCGCAGGCGGTAAAGGGCCTGAAGGCCATGCTGTGCGTGTCCGAAGGCAGGCTGCTTATGCAGAACGCCCCGTCCACCGTATGGGATACGGCTCTGATCACCTATGCGCTGCAGGAAGCGGGCGCCCGGCCGGAAACTCCCGGAATCCGGAAGGCCGCCTCCTACCTGCTCGCCAAACAGCAGCGGAAGATCGGCGACTGGAGCCGGAAGGTTTCCCATCCGGTACCCGGAGGCTGGGGGTTCTCCCCCTCCAATACGCTCAATCCGGATGTGGACGATACGACAGCCGCTCTCCGCGCGGTTAAATTTCTGCGCTCCGAAGGGGCTGCCGGCCGGGAAGCGTGGAACAGGGGCTTGTACTGGATCATGTCCATGCAGAACCAAGACGGGGGCTGGGCCGCTTTCGAGAAGGACACGGACGAAAGGCTGCTCACGCTCCTGCCCATGGAAGGCGCGAAGCATGCGGCAATCGATCCTTCTACGGCCGACTTGACAGGCCGGACGCTGGAATTTCTCGGCGGCACAGCGGGTCTGGACGTTAAGCACGTCTGGATTCGTAGAGGGGTCGACTGGCTGGTCGCTAACCAGGAAAAGGACGGTTCCTGGTACGGGCGCTGGGGGATCTGCTACCTGTACGGAACGTGGGCTGCGCTGACGGGGCTGGCGGCGGTCGGCTTGAAACCGGATCATCCCGCTATTGCCAAAGGGGTACGCTGGCTGCTCAGCGTTCAAAATCCGGACGGGGGCTGGGGAGAATCGTGCGGCAGCGACATTGTGGGCCGCTACGAAAGTCTCGGGGCCAGTACCCCGTCCCAAACCGCATGGGCCCTCGACGCGCTGATCGCGGTTCATCCCCGGCCGTCGGCGGCAATCGACCGGGGCATACAGAGACTCGTCGCCGCTCTCGGTGAGCGGGATTGGACTTCCTTATACCCGACAGGGGCGGGACTGCCGGGCAGCTTCTACAACACCTACGAAAGCTACCGGTACATCTGGCCGCTCCTTGCCCTCAGCCATTACCGCAATAAATACGGAGAGAAGTCCGTCAAACCCGAATAACCCGCCTGGTACAGCAGGCGGGTTATTCTCTGTCCTTCAAGACTGGTCTTTGGAGGAATCCGGTCCTTTTACCTCCAATAAATGCGTATACCGGTCGTACCGGCCGTCAAGCTCTTCGGCCATTTCGCGGTACTTCCGGGTTTCCTCGACCACGGGATCAGTCGTGGCCTGTATGCGGATTTCCGTCTTGGCCAGAAGCCGTTTTCTCGCGGATTCCTCTCTGTCTTCTTCCTTCATCTCGCCTTCCGTCAGTTTGCGGACCAGCTGTTCTTCCATTTCTTTGGCATCCATCCCGGTACACTCCTTTCCTAAATCGTCCCCGTTCGGGAAGGGAACCTCTTCTTTTATAGTACCCGGTTAAAAGAGACCCTACACCACGCCGTCCCGACCGCGCTGCAGGCACAGGCGCAGGCGAAGACTCTCTTCTTACGCAAAGAGAGCCTTTTGCCTGCCGATAGTTAATTGATTCCGTTCGCATACTGCTGGAAGACGGCTTTAACCCTTGAAGTGATATAGCCGCTCCCTCCTCTTCCTTTTACATCCTCGATCATCATCGACACGAGAAGCTGCGGATCGGCCGCATCGAAACCGACAAACCAGCCGTTCTCCTGGCCTTCTTCCCCTTTGCTCTTTTTAAGCTCGGCCGTGCCCGTTTTACCTGCGATAAGTTTGCCCGGTACAGCCGCTCCATGTCCCACGCCGCGCGGATCCTTGACCGCTTCGACAAGGTCTTTTTTCAAAAGTTCAGCCGTTTCGGGCTTCATCGCCGATGGTTTCCAGTACTTCTCCTTGCCTTTGTCTTCCTTCAAAAGCGAAGGATAAATGATATTGCCCTGATTAACAAGCGCCGAGTAAGCCAGAGCGATGTGCAGGGAAGTCATGGTCACTTCGCCTTGTCCGTAACCGGAATCGGCCAGTTGAATATCGTTTGCGATCTGCTTGTTGTACAGCTGCGAGGTATCGAACGCATACGGCAGCGGAAGCTTCTCGTTGATGCCGAATTTGGCGGAAGCCTCGACAAACTTGTCTTTCCCCAGCTCCAGAGCGGCCTGGGCGAAATAAATGTTGTCGGAGTTCGTCAGCGCACTCTGCAGATTGACCGGACTCGCATCATGCACCCGGGTTACGTAGTAGCTGCCCCAGGATGCGTCCTTCGTCCAGCGAAGCCCTTTGATCGGCTTCTGTTCGTCGGGGTTCAGCACCCCTCCGTCGATCGACACCGCTGCCGTAAGCATTTTGAAAGCCGAACCGGGCGAGAAGGTTTTCGTAAAGCGGTTCAGGAACGGCTTCTTGGGGTCCTCGTTGAGCTGCTTATACTGCGTGCCGGATATACCCTTCACAAAAGCGTTCGGATTGTACGACGGACTGCTCACGAGAGCGAGTATTTCACCGGTAAGCGGCTGGATTGCGGCAGCCGATCCGGCATCTTTTTTCATCTGCTCGTAGACCAGCTTCTGGAGATTAGCGTCGATGCTTAGCGTCACGGTCTGACCCGGGACCATTTTCTTCTCGGCCAGTGTATCTTTCTCGGCGCCGTCGGCCCCCGTAATGAAGATTTTATAACCGGGCTGGCCCTTGAGCTGCTTCTCGTAGATCTGCTCCAGCCCCGCCTTGCCGATTACGTCGCCCGTACGGTAGCCTTCGCTCTGAAGCTTTTTCAGCTCCTCCGCGCTGATCTGTCCGATATATCCGGTCAAGTGAGCCGCCGCTTCGTCAAACGGATAGGCCCGGATTTCTTTGCTGCTG
Source organism: Paenibacillus sp. JNUCC 35 (assembly GCF_058269095.1). Taxonomy (NCBI): domain Bacteria; kingdom Bacillati; phylum Bacillota; class Bacilli; order Caryophanales; family Paenibacillaceae; genus Paenibacillus; species Paenibacillus sp. JNUCC 35. The sequence goes on from NZ_CM177771.1 coordinate 3,512,729, forward strand.
AACGTGACGCCGAGGAGCTTCGTGTAAGCTTCGGCTGCGCCGTCCTGAATGTACGCGAGCGGTACGAACGATTCCGGCTTCACCCAGGATGCCGACAGCTTCTGGTTGATCTCCTCCACCTTCATCCCCAGCTTATCCGCCAGCTTCGCTTTGGTCTGCTCCGCCGCATCGCCCAGCTTGCCCGGTACGACTCCGATTTGCTTGGCCGGGCCGTTGTAGGCGAGCTTGTTGCCGCGCCTGTCCACGATTTCGCCCCGCACTGCTTCGGCGCTCTGGACTCTTACTTTATCCCCGTCCTTCAATTGGGGGAACAAGTAGGAAGGCGACCAATCGACCTGCCAGACGGTGTCTTTCTCTTTCTTGCCCTTCACCAGACGGGCGGTCTGATCGAATTTCACCGGGCCGGCGAGCGTGTTCAGCTCCACATGAAACGGGACGGAAACCTCGTCCTTATTCTTGACCGGTTTTTGCAGTTCTTCCGGAAAAGCCGGTTTTACGGTCAAATCCGTCATTTCAATCCCTTTATAGACGCTTTCGTATTTTTTGACGAAATCGTCCTTGCTGATTTTAGTCTGCGATGCCGGTGACAGCTTGTCGTACATCGCTTCGTAATTGAGTGCTTTCCAGCCGCTCACATAGGCCTCGAAAGCGTGCTGCGGCGTTTCTTCCTGACTGCAGGCCGGCAAAAGCAGCAGAAGGAGAATGCCTCCGATTCCCGCCAGCGTCTTTCCGTTTCTTATCATGAGATCGCCCCCTGAATGTTCGAATACTTCGGTTGCTTCGGTTGCTCCGGTTCCCTTCCCGTTTTCTTCGTGATTCGCGCTTGCGCATTGGCGTCGGTCAGTTCCAGAGCTTCATGCTGCGCAGGACTTCTCCCGCGATTTTGCGGGTCGTACTGCCGTTTGCCTTCATATCCGCCTCTATATTAAGGGCAAACACATACTCCTGCCCCTCCTTCTCAAGGTGTCCCACGAACCAGCCCAGCACATCGTTGCGGGGTTCCGTCATCGCCCTGACTCCTTCACGTTCCGTATCCTTCTATCATACCGCACCCGTACAAAAAAATCAGGTCCTCCCGCTTCGCGGAAGAACCTGATTCCCGATTCTGCGAGCCTCTTCGGGCGCAGCCGGCTCGTTAGCTTCGTTTATTCTACCCGCATCCGGAGAGTGGACTCGCCGAGGGCGACTTCCTCCATACCTTCCGCGTTCTCGTAACGGATCGTGCTGACCAGCACGTTATCCCGGAGTACCTGTTCGTACCGCAGTAAGGCCTCTTTAAGCAGCGGATCGGCATCCAGCACAAGAGTGATGCGCCGGTCAATCGGCAGATCCAGCTTTTTGCGGTAATCCTGAACGGCGCGGACGACTTCACGGACGGCCCCTTCCTGCTTGAGCGCTTCGGTCACTTCCGTATTCAGGGCGACGGTAAGGCCGTAGCCGGATGCGGATGCGAAGCCTTGCTTCGCCGTTTTTTCCACGAGCAGTTCATCCAGCGTCAGGTGCACGCTTTCCCCCTGTACCTCTGTATCCAAAGCACCCCGGCCGACCGCTGCGGCAGCTGCTTCAGGAGAAAGATTTTTCAAATAACCTTGCAGGGGACCTACTAATTTGCCGTATTTTTTGCCGGCCGCTTTCAGGTTCAGCTTCAAAGCAAACTGGACGAAACCGGCATCGCTTTGCTCCAGACGAACTTGCTTTACATTGATTTCCTCCTGGATGATCGCTTCAAAACGGTCCAGCGCAAACTCGCGGTCAAGCGAAATCAGAAGCTCCGACAACGGCTGGCGGGTCTTAATCGCCGTTTCGTTGCGGACGCTGCGAGCCAGTTCGACGATCTGCCGAGCCGTCTCCATCTCTCTTTCCAGCGCGGTATCGACGGCGGCTTCGTCCGCTTTCGGATAGTCGGCCAGATGCACGCTGCCTTTCCCTCCGAGATTGCCGTATACGTCTTCGGCGATCAGCGGAGCGTACGGCGCGATCATCCGCGCCAGTGTGAGCAGAACTTCGTGGAGCGTCTGATACGCCTCCACTTTGTCTTCCGGCATGCCGCTTCCCCAGAAGCGGTCCCGCGAACGCCGGATGTACCAGTTGCTCAGCTCATCCACGAATACCTCGATCTGCTTCGCCGGATTAAGGAAGTCGTTCGCGTCCAGTCCTTTGACGACACTTGCGAGCGTGCTGTTCAGCCGCGACAAAATCCAGCGGTCCAGCTCATTACGCGGCGGTTTCCGCTCGAACGAACCCGGATCAAAGCCGTCGATATCGGCATACAAGGCAAAGAACGCATGCGTATTGTGAATCGTATCGATGATCTTCGATTTTGCTTCCGCGACGATCTGCTTGGAGAAACGTTTGCTGTTCCAGGGGGCGCTGTCCGACAGAAGCGCCCAGCGGAACGCATCCGTCCCGAACTCTTCGATAATGTTCCACGGGTCGAGGACATTCCCCTTGCTCTTGGACATTTTCAGCCCGTTCTCATCCAGCACGTGCCCCGTTGAAATGACCGCCTTGTACGGCGCCCGGCCGTTATACAGCGTCGAAACCGCCAGCAGGCTGAAAAACCATCCGCGCGTCTGGTCGATGCCTTCGCAGATCATATCCGCGGGATACTGCTCGTTGAACGTCTTCTCGTCTCCGAACGGATGATGATACTGGGCGAACGGCATGGAGCCGCTGTCGAACCAGACGTCGATCACTTCCGGCGTTCTCTCCATCACCCCGCCGCACGAACAACGAAGCTTGACGTCATCCACGTACGGTTTATGAAGCTCAAGACTCTCATCCACGGGATCGACGGCACGATCGCGCAGCTCCTGGTGGCTTCCCGGAGCAAATTCCTCTCTGCAATCCCCGCAGACCCATACGTTAAGGGGCGTGCCCCAGTACCGGTTGCGGCTGATATTCCAGTCCACCAGCTCCTCCAGGAACTTCCCGAAACGGCCTTCGCGGAGATGGCCCGGATACCAGCTCACTTCGTTGTTGTTCGCGATAAGCTGGTCTTTGACCGCCGTCGTCCGGATAAACCAGCTTTCCATCGCGTAATACAGCAGCGGCGACTTGCAGCGCCAGCAGAACGGATAGCTGTGCTCGTAGCGTTCTTTGGAGAAGAGCAAACCTCGTTCGGACAGCTTTTTCACGATATCCACGTCGCAATCTTTCACAAAACGGCCCGCGAAATCGGTAATTTCCGCAGCGTAGGTGCCATCCTGCTTCACGACATGGACGAAATCGATCCCATGCTGGCGTGTAGTGCGGTAATCGTCTTCCCCGTGCGCGGGCGCGATATGCACGATCCCCGTTCCGCTCGAATCGCTGACATAGTCGGCGTCTACGACCAGATGGCCTTTGTTCAGCTTCAAATAGCCGAAAGGCGGCTCATATGCGGTTCCGACGAACTCGGCCCCTTTATGCACGGAGAGGACCTCCGCTTCGCCTCCGAACACCTTGTCGGCGAGATTCTGCGCCGTCACGTACACGTCTCCGTTATGCTTCACTTTGACATAATCGAGATCTTTGTTTACCGCCAGCGCCACGTTCGCCGGAAGCGTCCAGGGGGTCGTCGTCCATGCGAGAAAATATTCGTCCGCGGCCTTGCTCTTGAACTTGACCGTGGCACTCAGATCTTTGACGTCTTCGTAGCCCTGCGCCACTTCGTGCGAGCTTAGCGTCGTCTGGCAGTCGGGGCAGTACGGGCTGACACGGTGGCCCTTGTACAGGAGCCCTTTCTTATGGATGACCGACAGCACATGCCAGACGCTCTCGATGTAATCGTTCGTCAGCGTCACGTACGGATGTTCCATATCGGTCCAGTAAGCGATGGCTTCGGTCAGTTCGCGCCACTGTTTTTCATATTCGAACACGCTGTTCTTGCACGTTTCCACAAACTTGGCCACGCCGTATTCCTCGATCTCCTGCTTGCCCGAAATGCCCAGCTGCTTCTCGACGCCCAGCTCGACCGGCAGTCCGTGCGTATCCCAGCCGGCCTTGCGGACGACGCGGTAGCCCGACATCGTTTTATAGCGGCCGATAAAATCCTTGATGACCCGGCCGAGCATATGCCCGATATGCGGCTTGCCGTTCGCCGTAGGCGGACCTTCGTAAAAAACGAAGTTCGGCTTGCCTTCCCGGTTCTCGATCGACCGGCGGAACGTATCGTCCTCCCTCCACTGGTTCAGGACCCGCAGCTCCCGGGTTCTTGCTTTTTCTTTGACATCGACTTTGTTCATGTTCCGTCATCCTTTCCGGCTTCGGTTCTTAAAACAACAAAAAAATCCCGTCCCATAAGGGACGAGATTGTATCTCGCGCTACCACCCTTGTTCCGCCAAAGCCTTGTGGATAAAAGCTATGCGGCACCTCATCTGCGTACGATCATACGCGTCCCTTGTAACGGCGGGATCCCGGGTCAGCTTACTAGCCTGCTTCAGCTTTCCTTCTCGGAGAGGATTTTCTGCTCATTCTTGTCCATTGGCTTTCAGCGCGGGGCCAACTCTCTGGGGAACAAGGGATCAGCGTACTCGTTCTCGTCAATGAATTTCTCGGGTTCATTTTCAGATATTCCATTTTTACAGCATTTTCGGTAAAATGTCAACCCGCGTTTGTCCTTCGGCGCTGCGGCGGTAATTTCGTTGTCCCGCTCTTTTTTTACCTGGCTTCCCCATCCGGCACTTGTATGACTTTCCATAAGGAGGTAGTCTGGAATAGAAAAATCAATCGGACTTCTATTTGATGAGGTGGTGCATGCATGAATGTCGAGGCTTATTTGAAAAGAATGGACACGAGCCGTCCGGCCAAGCCGGATATGGCTGCTCTGAAGGAGCTTCAGCTCCGGCATATGCTTCACGTGCCTTTTGAAAATCTGGACGTAATCCGTCAAGTACCGATCACGCTGGACATCGCTTCCTTTTATGAAAAGGTGGTCGGGCGCCGCCGCGGAGGCTTCTGTTACGAGCTCAACGGACTTTTCAGCACACTTCTCAAGGAACTTGGTTTCACGGTGCGCCTGATTGCGGCTACCGTCGCCAAGCCGGACGGAACTTGGGGGATGCCTGAAAGCCATGCGACCATTCTGGCGGAACTGGACCGATCCTATCTGGTCGACGTCGGCTTCGGCGACTCCGCCAGATCCCCGGTTCCGCTGGACGGAACACCGGTGGAGGATGCAAGCGGCGTTTACCGGGCCGTGAAAGTGCCGGAAGCGGACGGCCTGTACGATCTCCAGCGCGCCGGCGAAGACGGGGCCTGGAGTGCGCTGTACCGCTTCTCGGCGGCGCCCCGCTCTCTGGGGAGTTTTGCCGAAGCGTGCACGTTCAACCAGACGTCCCCCGAGTCCCATTTTACGCAGAAGCTGCTTGCGACAAAAGCGACCGCGACGGGACGGGTGACGATTTCGGGCGACCAGCTGATCGAGACGGACGGTGACGTCAAAAGCAGACAGCCGCTGGCCCCGGAGGAACTGGAAAAGACGCTGATCAGCCGTTTGGGCCTGTCCGTCTGAAAGACGGAAAGCCGGTCTGCTCGCATAGAGCGGACCGGCTTTTGGTGATTGCCGCCGGGGCGATACTTCGGCGCCATGGGTTTGCTGCGGCGCTTCAATACTGGAGACGCCGGGTGTCCGCATAAAGCTGCCAACCATTTTTCTGACGCTTGCCACAGCGGCGATTTCTTTCGATTTGCAGCAACGCTTGGAACGCGAAAAATCGGTATGCTCGCATAGAGCATACCGGTTTTGGGTGCTGCATTCCGCTTCAGCGCTCTTCCGGACCGGCTTCCTGCCGGCGTTCCCCAACTGCGCCTTGGAGGCGTGCCGCTTCTTTGTTAAAGGGCCGCAAGCTTGTTTCTCAGCCGCGCCGCCGCAAACATTCCTTCCGCGTCGTGCAGGACATCGCCCGGTTTGTTCCCCTTGCCTAGGATATAGCCCTCGAAACGGATGCCCATAAAGTCGAAAATATACTGAAACTGCTGAATCATCGGCAGTCCCTTGATTTCCGGCAGATCGCCTCCGACGGCGATGACGTAGGCCTTTTTGGCGGCCATCGTTTTTTTGAAATCCGGGTAGTCCCCGTCCCTCATCATCTGCGACCAGCGGTCCACGAAGTTTTTCATGATCCCCGACATGCTGTACCAGTACACCGGTGTCGCAAAAATAAGAACGTCCGCGGCAAGTACCCGGTCGATCACTTCTTTGTAATCGTCGTTCATCTCCGGAAATCCCTCTTCCGCATGACGCCCGTCGATAATCGCCCGGATTGTGTAAGTGTTAAGCTGAATCCGGTCGACTGTCAGACCTTTGACGGCTTCCTCCGTCAGTTGCTCCGTATTTCCATCGGGACGTGTTCCCCCGTAAATGACTGCGATTGACATGGCTGCGTTCACTCCTCGGTTCGATAAGTCGGCAGGCTCTTGCCCGTCCGCAGTGCAGGCGGGGGATGCCTCGTTCTCTTTATTTCGCGATTTGTTCCGGTGTTTCAGGTCTTGCCGGACACTACCCTCTCATTTTACAATAAAGAGAACGATCAACAAAGACGATTATTTCGATGTCATCAATCAACTTTTTCGATGAAAGAGAGAAGCAGCGATGGAAACCAAACAACTTCTGACGTTTAAAACCGCCGCCGAAAACCTGAATTTTACCCAGACGGCCCGGATGCTAAACTTTGCCCAATCCAGTGTGACCGCGCAAATCAAAGCGCTGGAATCCGAGCTTGGAGCCCCCTTGTTCGAACGGCTCGGCAAACGGCTCGTTTTAACGGAAGCGGGGCGCCAGTTTAAATTGTACGCCGACAAAATCATTACCCTGACGGAAGAGGCCAAACAGGCCGTCCGCGGGGACGAAGAACAAGCCGGAACGCTTGTGATAGGCGCCCAGGAAAGCCAGTGCACGTACCGTCTTCCCGCTTTGCTCAAAGAATTTAAAGCCCGCTTTCCGAATGTGAAGCTCGTGTTCCGGCCTTCGAATTCGGATGCTCATGCCAGGGAGCAGCTGCTGGAAGGCGTTCTGGATATCGCCTTTATCATGGACAGCTGCAAGCCGCGTGATGCACTGCATATCGAAACGCTGATCCGGGAGGAGCTCAAAATCGTCGCCTCGCCCGATCATCCGCTCGCGGACGTGAAGAACCTGACGCCGAAGGATCTGGAGCACGAAACGTTCCTGCTGACGGAAGCCGGCTGTTCCTACCGGACCATCCTGGAGCGGTCCTTCAGCTCCGTATCCGTCTATCCGCTAAACAAATTCGAATTTGCAAGCATCGAAGCTATCAAGCAGTGCGTCATGTCCGGCCTCGGAATCGCCATTCTGCCCGGCATGGTTGTAGCCGCCGACCTGCGTGAAGGGAAGCTGACCGAGCTGGCTTGGAAAGCGCCCGAGGGCGCGTTGTTCACCCAAATCGCCTGGCACAAGGACAAATGGATGACACCGCCCCTGTTGGCTTTTATCGAGCTGACACGGAAAGTATTCCATGCCGGCGAGATGGTTCCGGAGCACAAACCGGAAGCGAAGCCGGCGGAAGTAACGCTCACTTCCTGACGGCGAAAACGCGCATGACCTGCTCGGCCGTCTGTTCCAGCAGCTCCGGAGTGCGGCGCATCGCCTCTTCGAGGGACATCGGCCCGTTTACGAGGCTGAACACGGCCGTGACTCCCTGCCCGTAAAGCTCCTCGATCCCTTCGCCCACGGACCCGGCCAGCACCACGGCCGGAACGCCGTGCTTCGCGGCCAGCCCGGCGACTCCGGCCGGCGTCTTGCCCCTTGCCGTCTGGGCATCTGTGCGGCCTTCTCCGGTGAGGACCAGAGCGGCTCCCTTGACCGCCGCTTCCAGTCCCGCAACCGCGGAGACGACCGAGAAGCCCGATTCCAGCCTGGCATTCAAGAAAGCGAGAATGCCGCCGGCCAAACCGCCCGCCGCTCCCGTTCCGGGCTGCCCGTGCAGGGCCGTGCCGGTAGCCTCCCGGATCACATCCGCAAAGCGGGCAAGGTTGTTCTCCAGCCGGTCGACCATGTCCGGCGCCGCTCCCTTCTGGGGCCCGAACACGGCGGATGCGCCGTGAGGACCCGTGAAGGGGTTGGTCACGTCGCACGCCAGCGTAAAGGTGCAGCGGGCCAGCCGCTTGTCGAGGCCGTCCGCGGAAATACCGGCGACCTCGCCCAGCGCCCCTCCGCCTGCCCCGGCCGCGAGAGGCCTGCCTCCGCTGTCGAGCAGCTCCGCGCCCAGGGCCTGGAGCATCCCCGCTCCCCCGTCGTTGGTGGCGCTTCCGCCCAGGCCGAGTATAAAATGGCGGCAGCCTTCATCCAGCGCAGCCGCAATCAGCTGCCCGAATCCGTACGTGGACGTCAGCAGCGGGTTCCGTTCGGATTCTTCCAGCAAATAGAGCCCCGACGACTTGGCCATCTCGATGACCCCGGTCCTGCCGTCACCGAGAATGCCGAAGACAGCGGATATGTCCCGGCCCAGCGGGTCCTTCACGACGGCACGAACCATCCGGCCTTTAGAAGATTCCATGAGACATTCCAGGGTCCCTTCGCCGCCGTCCGCCATCGGAATAACGGAAGTCGTGATGTTCCCGATGCCTGCCCGGCGAACGCCTCTTTCGATGGCAAGCCCCGCTTCCTTGGAGGACAGGCTGCCTTTATAGGAATCCGGCGCAATGACGATTTTCAAGGGAATTCGCTCCTTTTCCTTATAGTGGCTGTTACACTCTCTTGCCCGTATCTGCCGCAGCGGATTGATTTTGTTTGGCGCCAGAAATCTTCCCGGAAGCAGTCGGGCTTCTCCCGTTTCAACTGCGTGACGCTAAAAGACGGCTGCGGAATCTCCTACCGAAAATTGTTGCATGTCCGGCCCGGCTTCGTCAATTACCCCAACTTCGTCGTACTCTGCCGTAAAAGGAGGTGTCGGCGAAGTCCGAACAAGTTATGAAGGTAAGGGTACGGGTTAGAGTGGACTCTAAGTCTAGCGCAGACATGCAAAGCAGGCCATAAAAAAACAGCCCGGCCTAGAGGCCGGACTGCTGTTTGCACTTGGTTTCGTTACGGCAGCATCTTCACATACTCGCCGTAAACGTAAGCGATGCTTCCTTTATAGGATACTTTCACCCAGCCGTAGCTGGTGCCGAGCACTTCCAGAATCGTCCCTTTCGGTACGGCGGTAATGATTTTCGCTGTTGCGGAAGCCTTTGTCCGCACATTCAGGAAGTAGGACGTCACCTGGGCCTGCTTCTTAACGGCCGGCTGCGGCTGCGGCTCCGGTTTTGGTTCCGGTTTTGGCTCTGGTTTTGGTTCCGGTTTTGGCTCAGGTTTCGGTTCCGGCTGCGGCTGAGGCCTGGTCGGTTCTCCGCTGCCGTTTCCGGCCGCTTTAACCGCCGCGTTCAGCTTGCGGTAAAATTCGCCTTTGGCCTGAACGCCGTCGAACAGGCTGCCGTCCACCTTGGCTTTTCCGGCAAGAGCGGAGATTTCTTCTTTCGTGACGGCGTCCAGGATATTGATGGACTCCACGTTTGTGTACTTGCCGTCTTCCGTCTTCGGTACCGACAGGATACCCGAATTGATCAGCTCGACCACATCGGCCCGTTCGGGGGAAGTCGTGTCCACGCCGATAATTTTCCAGTTGTTCTGGACTTGCGGCTCGTAGACCCCGTTCTTCACTTCTTTCAGGTAAGCGATCGCGCGGCTGCGGATCGTACCGCCCATCTCACCGAAGGCGGACGCGTCTTTCGACGACCAGAGCTGCTCGAAGTTGCGGCCTTCCAGAGCGCCGCCTTTCGCTTTCAGCGCGTCCATCCGGTAAGCGTTCATGCCCAGCTTCAAACTGTCTTCCGGCCGGATGGCAGTGCCGTCCATTTTACGAAGATTCGTAATGCGGCTGCCGTAAGGCTTCGTCAAATCAATGTCATACTTGACCCCGCCGAAGAAATCATTCGTACTGTATTTGGACGCGCGGCGTTTTTTGTCGAAGCTGACGGTCACGTCGCCCGGACGGGTGGAATTGAAATACCCTACCGCCCATTCCATGTAATCCTTCACATCTTTGCCCGTTACTTGATATACCGTAATTTCGCCGAGGGCGAACTGGTAGTTGTACGCGATATCCTTCTTCTTGATCGGCCCGATATCCAAACGCGCCTTGTCGTTGTCGATCTGGTGCGCGACTACGTCAGCCTTGCTGTAATGCAGCATCACTTCACTGAAAAAGTCCGATAAAGGCGTCTCCTGGATTTGTACGCTCGGAATGCCTTCAATCTCGTTTTTCGGAACGAGGTTCATGCCTTTCAACTGGGCCACTTCGATATTGGCGTCCGCTCGCGCAAAGTCGTGAAACGGCTTCAGCGTTTTTTCCAGCTCGGGATCGGAAACGGCTGTAACCCCGCTTGCGTCTTTGACAGGGAGAGCGGCCGCTTTCTTGTCCTTAAGGACCATTTTCCCGTCCTTCTCCGTAAAGGTCAGGTCGATCCGGGAAACATGTGTGCCGTACTTGTCAGGTTCGGCGATAAGAACGCCGTTAACGGTCTCCGATTTGACCAGCTTATGCATATGACCGGCAAAGATCGCGGCCAGTTCCGGGTTCGCATTGGCGACGTCCGCAACACCGGTTCCCGGCACGCCGTTCTCATTCTCGATCCCCATGTGCATGAGGCCGATCATCACGTCGACTTTGCCTTCCAGCTCTTTTACGGCTTTCTTCGTCTCTTCCACCGGGTTTTTGAACTGGATTCCGTCCAGATGGTCGGTTCCCTTCTCGAACTCGGCTGTCATAGGGGTGTCCATCCCGATAATGCCGATTTTCACGCCCGCTTTTTCGATAATGGTATACGCCGGGAGAAATCTGTCCCCGTTGTCTTTGTAAATATTGCCGCCGAGCATTTGTCCTTTGTACTGCGAAGTAATCTTTTTGAATACGTCGAGCCCGAAATTAAATTCATGGTTGCCCATGACCCAGGCATCGTAATTCATTTCATTCATGGCGACCATCATAGGAGACTTCGGCTGGTCGTTGAACAGCTCCGCGGAGTTGTCCTGAATCATGTCCCCGGCATCTACAAGAACCGTGTTCGGATTCTCCTGCCGCACTTTTTTGATCATGGTGAAAAGCTGGGTCAGACTTCCGTTCGTGTTGGGCCCATCCAGCGCATAATCCCACGGCATGAATCGTCCGTGAATGTCCGAGGTTCCCAGAATGGAAATCTCCGTGTCGGCCTTAGCCGGTTTAGCCGGTTCAGCCGTTTCCGCCGCAGCCCGGCCGCTTGTGAAAACGGTTCCGAATAATAGCATAGCGGATACAGTCAGACTCACTGCTTTCTTTGCCTTCATGATGACTCTCCCCTTTGGTGGTGGTAAAGTTGGCGGCCGCTTCCGATTTAGAAACAGCCTCTGCTTCCCGCAAAAGGCTATGCCAAAATTTTCTGCCTTTTTGAAACATAATTCCGATTTTACAACAGAAGCGGCGATTTGAATATGATTTTATTTACGAAACCTTTACAATTGTTTTTCATAGTGTCTCAGGAGTCCCGAATTAACGGCAAAAACCACAGAGCCCGATAGCCCTGCGGTTTTCGTTGTGTAAATCGGCCTTCAGAATCGCTGTGCATATAGATTGCTCGCCAGCAGCCCGCGTGGTCTTACTAGGCGTTCGCCTTCCCGCGGGAAAACACGTTTTCCAAAGCCAGGAATTGCTTGCCCGTAAAGAACAGACCCAGGGACATGCCGAGCAGCGCCAGCTCCAGCTCATAGCCTCCGGTGAATCCTTGGCTCAGCTTCGCCGTAAAGATCGCCACCAGCATGATAACGGCAAAGGCCGCCGCAATCCAGCGCGTTCCAAGTCCGATCAGCATAAGGATGCCGCCCGCGAGCTCGATAACCGCTACCACGTACGCCATGAACCCGGGAAGTCCCAGACTGCCGAAAAACCCGGCAACGCCGCTCAGCCCGCCTTCAAACTTCTGATAGCCGTGAACCAGAAAAATCAATCCCAGAACAATCCGTAAAATAAACGCTCCATATTGCCATTTGTTAATTGAATTCATTTTTAATTTCCTCCTTGTTTTTAACACTACAATGTGTAGTGTTTATAGTCGCAAGAACACTACGAATTGTAGTGTCTGTGCTCAAAAAATTTTCAGAACAAAATCTGAACGAAAAGCCACGTCAGTACGACCAGCACATAAACGGAGATCATGGTCGGTGTCAGCGGCGGCCGAAAAGAAATCGGGGATTCCGGATCGACAATTCTCCTGATTCTGTAATTGATCGAGGTATCCGCGAAGGATGCGTACGCGAACGGCATGGCAACCGTACCGCCTCTTCGGAGCAGCTTCAGCAGTGCGCTGCCGAGATCGCGGGAAGTGCCTTGACGCGAAATCGCATAATTGTCCGCAAGTATCTCCCGCGCGATCTTGTACTGGTGATGGAACCATTTCAGTACGGGAAGATACCACAGCACCGAAGCCAGGAACGAGACAAGGAACATGCTGCGCGGATCTCCTGTCTGCTGATGATGCAGCTCATGGTGGATAACGGCTTCGGCCTCACCCGGCTCCAGCAAGTTCAGGAGTCCGGTGGACAGGACGACCGCCGGCCTGCCGAACCCCATCGTCAGCGCGATCGGCTCGTCCGACACGACCACGACGATGTCCCCCCGCGCTTCGGGATACATCCGGTTCAGCTCCGCAGACAGCTTCGTATGCTGGCACGCGGCCAGCTTGGCGAAGATTCTTCGCGACAAGACGAACTGCCGGCAGATTTGCCACAGACTGTAAGCAAACGTGCCGATCACGAAGGCGTCCAGCAGATGGGCGATGGATAAAATACCTTTGGAACGCATCCATTCGGTGCAGACATCCAGCACGTTAAACCCGATTCTGAGGCCGAACAGGACATGGAGGGCATACATGGTCATCTGAAACAGGACAACGCCCGCAATCAGAACCGACGAACGGAAAATGAATCTGGACCGGGACTGCCACATGTTACTTGTCCTTTTGGAGATCCAGGATTTTCTGTTGCAGCTTCTCAATGAGCATGAGATCCACCTCTTCCAGGGCATCGAGCATATGGTTGACCACCAGAGACGATCCGAATTCCTCCATAAGCTCGTGGGTCAATTCTTTCGACTGGCATTCGAGAAACTCGTCTCTGGATTGGACCGGCCTGTAAAGCGACGTTCTTCTGTCCATTCTTTTCGACAAGATTCCTTTATCCAAAAGCCGGTTCATGACCGTCATAACGGTGTTGAAGTTCACAAGCTTCTCGCGTTCCAGCGCGTGCTGGACGTCCTTGATCGCCATCTCGGGTCCGTCCCACAAAATATTCATGATCTTGGCTTCCAGAGGTCCGAAAAACCGGTTAAGCCCGCTTTCGTTCGTTTTAAACGTATGAATTTTCACGAGGGCGCCCCTTTCCACTACCCATTGTAGTGTTGACTGCGTCACGGTGTCAAGTGCACATCCGTGGAGTCATATATACGGAGCCTGAGGCAGTAGAAGCGAAGATATGCTATAGTAGTAAAAAAGGTACCGTGAAAGGAGGCCGTCCCATGGAAATTATCCCCGAGCAGTGCAAAGTGGTCGTGGCTCTGGACATGATTGTCGGCAAATGGAAACCTCTGGTCATTCAGCATTTAATCAGCAAAGATACGCTGCGGTTTAACGAGCTCAGAAGATTGATGCCCGATATTACCCAGCGGATGTTGACCCTGCATCTCCGTGAGCTTGAGGAACAGGACATCGTCCGGCGGGTCGTTTATCCCCAGGTTCCCCCCAAAGTGGAATACTCCATTACGGAGTATGGCCGGACCCTGGAGCCCATCCTCCATTCCATGCACGTCTGGGGCGCGGCCCATGTCGAGCATATGAAGCATCGCAACGCGGAATCCGCCGCGGACGCGGAAAGCCGGGCGGCTTCGGCCAGGCCGTAACAATCGGCTGCCCGCCCGTGCCGGCACCGCAGCCGGTTGACAGACCCTGCGGCAGGCCGCAGACGCGACGGATAGCCCCGTGCTTGCCCCTCAAGCGCAAAAAACCTCCTTCCCTGACAGGGAAACGGAGGTTTTTTGCGCCTGCCGGGGTGTTCCCGGCTGGCAGCTCTGGCTCCAGGCCGGAGGGTGATTAGAAGCGTTTCGCCGCTTCTTTCGCTTTGGCGATAGCCGCTTCTTTGATCGCCGGAGCTTTATCCGGCATAGCCGCCATGCCTTCCACGAAGATGCCTTCAAAGGAAGGTACGCCGTGGAACTGCATGATTTTGTTCAGGAAGCTGTGTCCGCTCTCGAAGCTTGCGGCAGGGCCTTCGGAGTAGACGCCGCCGCTTGCTTGGATATGAATGGCTTTCTTGTCGGTCAGCAGGCCGACCGGGCCGTTTTCCGTGTACTTGAACGTTTTGCCGGCGATGCAGATGGCATCGATGTAGGCTTTAAGCACCGGAGGGAACGAGAAGTTCCACATCGGGGATACAAAAACATACTTGTCGGCCGCAATATACTGCTCCACGATGTCGTTCAGACGCTGAACTTTCGCCTGCTCGGAAGCGGAAAGCTGGTCGAACGAAGAACCGGAGCGCAGCTTGCCCCAGCCGCTGAATACGTCCGCGTCGATTTGCGGAATATCCGAGTTATAGAGATCGAGGGCGATGACTTCATCGGCCGGATTGGCTTCGCGGTACGCCTCGATAAATTCTTTTCCTACCGCCATGCTGTAAGAAGTCTGGTGATCGTGCGGGTGAGCCGTAATGTATAGGACTGTTGCCATAATTGAATTCTTCCCTTCTTGTCGGAAATAATCTTAACTTCAAACTAATTATGTCTCATATTTTCCATTCTGGGAAGTAGGCACATCCATGTGGGTTAGGATAAAAAAAGGTACTGTAAACGTGCGGGTAACAGAATAAGTCCCATTTCTGCGGGAGAAATGGGGCTTCAGGTCGGGTTCGCCGGTATTATTTGGCTATTTTGACCCGTTCCTCAACCGGTTTATATTCCTTGTTGCCCGCAGGCGCCGTCGGCTTGCCGAATGGCATCTGGGCGATCAGCTTCCACGATTCCGGCAGGTTCCAGGTGCTTTTCACCTTCTCGTCGATCAAAGGATTGTAATGCTGAAGCGTCGCTCCAAGCCCTTCGCTCTCCAGCGCCGTCCAGATAACATATTGCAGCATGCCGCTCGACTGCTGGGACCAGCTCGGGAAATGGTCCTGATAGCTCGGGAACTGCTTCTGCAGACCCTCGATGACAGACATATCCTCGAAAAACACAACCGAGCCGTGACCGCTGCGGAAACTGTTCACCTTCTGTTCCGTGGCGGCAAACTGGTCTTCCTTGACGATCGTACTAAGAATATCTTTGACGATGTCCCACAGCTTGTGATGCTGCTCGCCGAGAAGCACGAGCACTCGGGCGCTTTGGGAGTTAAAAGAGGAAGGCGTGTGTTTGACCGCTTCCTTCACGATTTCCACAATCTTGTCGTCTGAAACCGGGGATTCTCCGCTAATTGAATAAATAGAGCGTCTTTCCCGGACCGCTTGAAAAAATGCTTCCGCTGACATACGTATCCCTCCGTTTTTCGTAGAAGTGAACTGATTGTAATTTGCCGCGTTGTACCCGTTTCTATGCAAAGCCTATTATTCACGACGGGTTAAAGGACAATCCTCCCTTATTACCCGCAGCGCCGCGTTAGGAATCTTCTTGACCTGTAACGGAAAGGACGGTATCCAAAACCTAAGCCGCACGTTCAAATTCTCGCTACGCAGGAGGCCGATCCCAGCCAAGTATGGGGATTGCCGGCCCAGCACCAGCCCAGCTTCGGCTTGCCGCCGCTAATCCACAGTGCGCTTACCCTCCGGTCGCCGCATCTGGAACCGCATAAAGAAAATCCGTGGTTTTTCTGCAAAACGTCCGGGAAATGGGTAATCACGGCAATTCCCTCTTCGATCGTCAGCGGAGTCCGGTTCCATTCCGCAAACGACTTCATGGCTTCATCCGGCGTCCGGTTCAGCGTTTCCGAGCCCGTATCCACGTCCAGGAGCAAGTATGCTTCTCCTTCGGGAAGCTCCACGCCTTCGATAGGGCTGAACCTCGCGAGATCTTCGGCCTCCATGACGCTGAAGCCGTTTTTCCCGCCGCGTTCCACCCGCTGCATCATCTCATCCCGTGGAATTGTCCCGGACGCCATGACCAGGACGAAAGGCAGGCTGCCCTCTCCCGTCTTAAAATCTTCCCGCATCCGTTTGGCGGCTCTTTCTTGTAACGGGACGAAAAGTTCGCGGAAAGCCGCTTCCTCCAATCCCGCATAACCAGGATAGCCTTTGTCTATTAAATTCCGGATCTGTCTTTCAAATTCCTCTTCAAACGTCATCAGTCCGCTCCTCTCCGTTCGGTTATTTATTTGAGCTCTCCAGCTCTCCATTCTCTCATTTTCATTGTATAACATGCGTGCGAATTCTAAGTTTTCAAAACTTAAATCCTTTGAAACCGTACTTTTTTTGATAAAATACTTATAACCTTACTTGAAGGTTAGATTCCCTCTGGAGGTCATTCCCATGAATTTCAGACCCGTCGATATCGCCCGAAAGCTGAACGTCAGCACGAGTGCTTTAAGAAATTACGAAGCCGCAGGACTCGTCCCTCCCGCAGATCGGACCGCTTCCGGTCACCGGACCTACACGGAGCTGCATGCGGCTTATTTCGAGTGCATCCAGGCGATGTCGCCCGGCTTCGGCATGGACATCACCGCGGAAGTATTGCGCCGGCTCCAGAAAGGAGAGTGGGCCTCCGCCCTCTGGTGCATGACCGAAGCCCAAGCCGCTCTCTTCCGGGACAAGCGGAGAGCCGACGACACGCTGGCCTATCTGGAAAGCGGGGAAGCCGCAGCGGCTCGGGAAGCCCAAGACCCGGGCGGCCAAAGCATCGGCCGGGTGTCGGCGGAAACCGGCGTCCCGCGCTCCGCTATCCGTCACTGGGAGAAAGCGGGGCTCATCACCGCCTCCCGGAATCCGGCCAACGGATACCGGACGTTCAGCCGCCTGCAGGTGCGCAAAATCCGGCTGATCCGCACGCTCCGGCAGGCCGTTTATTCGCAGGAGCTCGCGGAGCTGAAAAAAGCGATCGGGCTTCTCGACCCTGACAATCTGGAAGCGGCCAAAGCCATCGCCCACGATTCGATCCGGTATCTGGAGCGGACGAATCTGCATCAGTTGAAGGGTGCGTACTGTGTCTACCGTCTGTGCGAGAGGCTGAATGTGCCGCTTTCCCCCTTTCATAGAGAATAATGGCAATCCCGTTGGAACACATTATGGATATCGAATCCAAAGGGTGTGTATCGCATGAGTCTCTATCGCAAGCTTCTCCGAGCTGCCCGGAACTCAGGCCCGGGTGAAAATCTACAGGAACCGGAAAAGCCCCCCCAGGCTTCCGATTCTATTGCCATCAATATCGGTTATCTTCAGCATGGTCTATGCTATACGGAAGATATGAAGCAGCAGCCTCTCCCCTTCGCCGGAACGGACGGGATGCTGGTTTACCTCGAATCGCTCGTAGATCAGGACAAAATACAGCTTCATGTGGTCCAGCCTCTGCACGAAAACACCGGCCAAGAGCTGGATAACTTGTTTAATATTTTGGAAACGACCCGCGAAATTCCGCTGGAGAACGCCGTCAAAGCGCTGATTCAGGGAAAATGCGTTTATTTTCTGGAAGGTCTTCAGGGATTTTATATTTTGGCAACCGAAGCGGTTTACAAACGGAGCGTGGAAGAACCCGAAAACGAAGGCGTGATCCGGGGTCCGCATTACGGCTTCATCGAAGTTCTGAACGTGAACTTGTTTCTGATCCGCAAGCTGATCACAAGCCCTTATTTGACGGTTCGCTACTATAAGGCCGGCACGCATACGCAAACCCGGATAGCTATTGTTTATATGAATAATATCGCCAATGCCGAGCTCGTTCAGGAAGTCGAGGAACGGATCCGGGCCATTTCCGCCGACGCCGTGCTGACAACGGGAATTATTCAGGAGATGACGGAGGATCACCCGTTCTCCGTGTTCCCGCAGCATTTGGCCACCGAGCGTCCGGACCGGACCGCTTCCAATTTAATGGAAGGACGCATCGCGATTCTTACGGAAGGAAGTCCGACCGTTCTTATCGTTCCCGTCACCTTCTTCGCCTTCTACCAATCGCCGGACGATTATAACGGCCGCTGGATCGTCAGTTCTTTTGTCCGGATGATCCGGATGTTCAGTTTTCTGCTGGCATTCACGCTTCCGGCTATTTACATCGGAACCGTTTCCTTTCACCCGGATATTCTGCCGCTGGAGCTTGTTCATACGATCAAAAGCTCGCTGGAACGCGTGCCGTTTCCCGCTATCGTTGAAGCCATGCTGCTCGAACTCATCTTCGAGCTGCTCCGCGAGGCGGGAATCCGGCTGCCCAGCCGGGTCGGACAGACGATCGGCATCGTCGGCGGTTTGGTCATCGGGGATGCCATCGTACGGGCCGGACTCGTGTCCTACACGATGATCATCGTCGTTTCGCTGACCGCGATCGCCTCTTTTCTCGTCCCGTCCCATGAAATGAGCTCGGCCGTGCGGATTTTGCGCTTTCCGCTGATGATTGCCGCTTCTATTTTCGGATATGTGGGAATCGCTTTCGGTCTCATGCTCCTGACGATCCATTTGTGCAAACTGGAGTCTTTCGGCACGCCCTACTTCTCTCCTTTCGCACCGCTGAGAATAAAAGATATGAAGGATGTGTTTGTCCGCTTTCCTTCTTGGCTGCTCACCGCGCGTCCCCATGACGCCAATCCTAAAATCATGAAGCAAGAAGAGGCGACCTCAAGGAGCTGGAAACGGGATGAAGATTGAACCCAAAGACACCATTACGCAAGGCCAGCTTTTTCTGCTCATTATCAAGCTCCAAATCGGTGTCGGAATCCTGTCGCTGCCGTACCGTCTGCACCAGCTCGCCAAAGGCGGAGGCTGGATATCGGTCCTGATCGCCGGTGTCTTCCTGCAGCTGATTCTGGTTATGATGTGGATGCTGATGAAACGGTTCCCATCCTACAGCGTGTTCCGGATCGCGTCCGCCGTAACGGGCCGATATGCGGGCGCTTTTATCGGAATTGCCTACGTCGCTTACTTTCTTCTGGTCGGCGGCGTCGTCATGATGGGCGCGTTCGATATCATCAACCGCTGGATTCTCCAAAACACTCCGCGCTGGGCGGTATTGTTCCTGTTTATGCTGACGGGCGTTTATTTGATCCGAGGCACGTTTCGCACCATTGCGCGCATCTTTATCCTGTTCACGTTTCTCATCGGGCCTATGATGTTCCTTATCGGGTACGGTGTACACCGCGCGAATTTCCTGTACCTGCTTCCGCTTAACGAGGCGGGAATCTGGAAAATCATTGTAAGCTCGAAAGAAACGATCACCGCCATGTACGGGTTCGAGCTGATTCTGATCATTTATCCTTATGTAAAAGGAAACCATGCGGGCAAACTGAAAGCCGTGTCGGCAGGCACCTGGTTTGTCGTTTTGTTTTACGCTTTTACGGTGTTTACCTGCATGACCGTTTTCAGTCCCCATCAGTTGAATATGATTCCGGAGCCCGTCATGTATCTGCTGCGTTCGCTGCCATTCGGGGCGATGGACCGCGCGGATCTGCTGTTCCTCCCCATCTGGATGATCTCCATGGTAGCCTCCATGACCGGCTACTGCTATGCGGCCGCATTCGGCATCGGTCATCTGCTAAAGCATAAGGACCATAAAAAAGCCGCGCCCTTTGCGGTGATCATCTCCTGTGTCATCGCGTATCTGCCGCAGACAAAGGATCAGTTCGAGCTTTTCTCGTATATCGCCGACGCGTCGGCTTATTTCTTCCTCATCGGATTCCCGCTTCTGCTCCTGCTGCTATCCTACGCACTCAAGAAGAAAGAAGGTGATCCCGCATGAAACGGGCCGGACGTATCGGGACCGTGCTGCTCCTGCTCGCCCTGCTGCCGGGCTGCTGGGATGAGGACAGCTTGAGAAATGCCAGACTCGGATACGGAGCGGGGTATGATCTCACACCCGACGGCAGGCTGATGCAGACGATGGAAGTTGTGGATGAGTCCAAACAAACCGAGCAGCAGGGTTCGGCGAAGAACGAGGTCGAGTCCGGCGTCGGTTATTCCGTCAGGCAGACGAGTGACATCATCCGCACCAAGGTAACCGGGGATATCCGGTACTTCAAATACGGCTTTATGCTGCTCGGCCGAAGTGTGGCGGAAAAGGATCTTTATCCGTACCTGGATATTTTGTACCGCGACCCCCGCAATCCGACTTCACGGGTTAAAATCGCCGTCGTGGACGGCTCTACGAATGAAATGCTGCGGCTGAAGAAGGCCGGAAACATTCTCATCGGCGAATTTATTACAAGGAAAATCGAAAGCCTGGAAGAGATGAGCATTTTTCCGGAATTATCGCTGGAAACGATGCTCACGCTGCTGCTCGACCCCGGTCAGGACTTCGTGCTTCCCTATCTTAAACAAGACGGTAAAAACGTCGATGCCATAGGGGTCGCTCTGTTTAACGGTCAGCGGATGACAGGCAGCCTGAATGTGGAGGAAGCCATTCTGTACTCGCTTCTATCGGGATCTCACAAAGATACGGCAAGATTTGTACGGAAAATTAAAGAGGGGGACCGGAGTAACCTGGAGAATTACATCACATTCGATGCAGGAGGAAAAAAAAGCAAACGAAAATTGAAGGTTCAGGTCCAAGACCGTAAGGTCGATGTGTATCTGGACCTGAGGCTTCCTGTGAGAGTGACGGAATTTGCCGAAGATCATCTGCATAAAAAGGATATGGTGCACCGGCTGAACGAAGACTTGTCCGCTCTCCTGACCCGGGACGCCGAAGCGGTGATCGAGAAGCTGCAGGAAAGCGGCTGCGATGCATTCGGGATCGGCAGACAGCTGATGGCCCGCCATCCAAAGTTGTGGAAGTCCATGGATTGGCTGCAGGAGTATAAAAACGTCCGTTTCCATCCGAAAGTCAACGTGGAGATTGTGGGTTCGGGCGTCTTTAACTGACCCGCCGGCCTTGCAGGCCTCTGCCTGTTATACGCCCGGATTCCAAGAGGCGCTGCCGTCCTCCGGCATCCCCGGCAGGATCAAGCCGCCGTCTATCCGCAGAGAAATGCCGGTCACGTAAGACGCCTGCCCGGATGCCAGCCATACCGCCGCTTGGCCGATATCGTCCGGAAGCCCTATCCGGCCCAGGGGGATCGTCTCGGCGAACTTGTCAAGCTGCGGCTCCGGTTCCCGCACAAGTACGGCGCCGGGAGCCAGGCAGTTGACGCGGATTCCATAAGGCGCCAGATCGAGCGCGGCAGCTTCGGAGGCCCGTTCCAAGCCGGCCTTGAGTCCGCCGTAGGCGGCATCCTTCGGATACGCCCGCTCGGCCCGCGAGGAGGTAATGTTCAGGATGCACCCGCGAATGCCGCGCTCAATCATGTGGCGGGAGGCATCCCGCATCAGAAGCAGCGGAGCGCGGAAATTCAGTCCGTATAAGCTGTCCAGGTTTTCCGCGGGCAGCTCCTGTATGCGGCCGTACAGCCCGATGCCGGCATTGTTTACGAGAATATCGAGGCGGCCGAGCATTCGCAGGGCATCCGGTATGGTCGCTTCGGCTGTTTCAAGCTTCCTCAGATCACCCTCGATAACTTCGCATGGGACTTCCGACAAGCGCGAAATCTCCTCGGCCGCTGCCGCTGCAGCATCCCCATCCTGATAATGGGTAATCGCGACTCGGTAGCCCGCCGCGGCAAATGCAAGGGCGATGCCCCGGCCTATTCCGGTGCTTCCTCCCGTTACGAGTACGGCGGGGTTTTGTCCGTTCTGTTTCTCGGGCATACTATTCTCCTCCTTCGTCTATTCAATCGTCAAGCGGGGGGCTTACGGGTCCGGTGTTCAGCGCCGCTTCCACGGCGCAAAGGATGAGCTCGTGATCCTCGATCACGTGCGGCAGCTCCCCGGGCTCGACCCAGATGCGGGCCGTACACTCGTTTCCCCGGGTGAAAGGGTGGCAGGCGGTTATATCCATCCGGTAAAAAACCTGATAGCCGATGAGCGGATACTTGCCGCCCGGATCGAAATTCGGGTTGTTCTCATGGCTCACCTCAATCATCCCGACCGGACGGATCACCCCTTCCACGCAGCCTTCCTCCAGGCATTCGCGGTGCAGGGCCTCCCGGGGTGTCTCGCCCGCCTCCACGTGCCCGCCCGGCAAGTTAAAACCGCGGGTTTTGACGCGGACGAGCAATATTTTGCCTTCGTAAAAGCAGACGCCATGCACACTCGTGACATCCTTTTCGGGAGGCGCTGCGGCAGCAATCCAGGTCAATTTTACAAGATGGCCGCCCCAATCGGCCTCGATCGTCTTCGGTTTTAACATAGTTTGCCTCCGTTTGTCTCCTGCCGGTTCGGATTTTCGCCTTGCGGTTTTGTGTTGCGGTGCCGGCACCCGCACCGGTGCCAAGTTCTCAAACCGGTTGCTTCTGATTTTGCGGCGGCCTATAATCCAGCCATTTCTGCCAAGCCAGATCAAGCTGGCTCAGCACGATACCGATATCGACGGGTTTCTTCATTCCGCTTCCCTCCGCTTCAAGGCTCCTCCTAAAGTAAGCGCCTTCATTTAAGTCCTCTTTTAAATATAGCGGTTTCGGCCGAAAAAAAGAATCTGCCCGGGGTTAAAACAGGTTCAGTTTCTGTAAACCAGCCCTCAGCCTGCTCCAACAGCCCCAGTCCCTAAAAGAGAGGGCTGAAGCTGCTTTTGCATACTTTTTCATTTCCGCTTCCCTATTTGATTACGTGCCGCGTACCGCTTTTCTTCTCGTAAAACAACTGCCGGTTGCGGTTAAATACACAGCGCAGGACGTGAATAGCGAACCAGGCATTGAACAGGAACATGGCGAACGTCGCGATGACCATCAGGATATCCGGAAGATTCTCGATCCCCGCCCGGATGTACAGCTGATTCAGTCCCCCGACGAAGAGGTACAGAAACCCGTAGCGGACGAAGAGCTCATAGATCGTTATTTTATCGGATTTGCCGGTGAGACGGATGCGGACGATCCATTTGCCGAGCGTCTGGCCGTTCGTGAAATAAGGCAGCACGATAAAATACAGCACGACGCCCGCCGCATAAGGGAGCGGCACGTTCAGTACAGCCAGAATGGCAAGTACCGGACTCATCACGAACCAATCGAATAGGAACGCCAGCCCGCGCCGGGTGTAAGTGACGCGTTTGACCGCCAAGTCCACTTTGTCATCGAGGGATTCGATCTTCGGCAGCAGGGAAGAAAGCCATTCCGCCGCCACATATCCGATCATGCCCCCCGCCGTATTCATCATAATGTCGTCGACATCGAAGAGCCGGTACGGATAATCGTAGATGCCGTACAGGCCGGTGACCTGCGTGATTTCGAAAAATAGAGACAGTCCTAAGGAGAACAACAGGCATTTGACCCAGCTTGTACGGAAATAATACCGCAGAAAAATACCGAACGGCACTGTCAGCAGCACGTTAAAGAACACTTGAAGGAACGCTCGTTCCTTCAGCAGATGCAGATAGGTGCGCGGCTGGTCCGCCACTACGGCCGTTTCCTTGAGAATATCTTCCAGGAAGTGGAACGGAATCCACTGGGCATACGACTCCACCGCCGGAGGCGCGTTGTGGATGCTCGGAGGAAGCGGCAGAATGATCAGATATAGGGCATTCATCATGTACAGAAGAAACAAGTAAAGCAGCAAAGCCCTGTAAAAGTGTACATACCCGTACTTGCGGTACTGGACGATCAGAAAAGGAAGCGTGAACAGGACCGCCGCAATCGGAAACGTTAGAAAAGCGTACGAAATCGGAAACAAATAGAAACTGAACATGAAAACACCTGCTGTAAGAGATTTGATAAAATCTGATTTTAGCACAAGTCATGCCGCTATGCACATCATGCCATAAGTCGTGACTGCGTATGCACGTTAAAAAACATTCGGAAAGCATCGCGAAAAGGCCGGACATCTTCCAAAGCCGGAATGAGAAAAATTTATTAAAATCTTTTTTTGTCCCCGTTGAAATTACTCATCGTA
The DNA here is from genome assembly GCF_058269095.1 of Paenibacillus sp. JNUCC 35. NCBI lineage: Bacteria > Bacillati > Bacillota > Bacilli > Caryophanales > Paenibacillaceae > Paenibacillus > Paenibacillus sp. JNUCC 35. Next base: position 3,536,824 of record NZ_CM177771.1, read on the forward strand.
CGTAATACGGGATGTGTCGAATCAGGTCGAAATTATTCAGTAAGCCTTCGCCGGTCAGAGCGGAAATTCCTTTTAAAAACGATCCAAAAACGCCAAAAAAGCTGATTTTTCGCCGTTTTGTGTGATTTTTGTGACACTTGCGGAAACTTGAAAATAACTGTTAACTTTATGAGTACCCTTGTCGATATAGGTCTTACAACCTACAACGAAGAGGTGCGCGAACTTTGGAGAAATCTTCTATTATTGGTATCATATTGGCGATTATCGCCGTAGGCGTCGGCATGGTTTTGAAAGGGGCCAGCCTGACTGCTCTGTTCAACCCCGCCGCTCTGCTCATTATTTTCGTCGGGACGGCGGCCACTCTTTTTATCGGATTTTCGGGCGAAGAACTTAAAAATTTTCCTAAATTGTTGAAAATCGTTTTCACCGAGCAAAAGCTTATGCCCAAAAAAGACCTCATTAATATGGTGGCGGACTGGACAGCTCTTACCCGCCGCGAAGGCCTCCTTTCTCTCGAAGAAAAAGTGAACGAAATTGACGATCCCTTCCTTAAAAGCGGAATGCGGATGATTATCGACGCCAATGATCAGGACTTCGTACGCGAAGTGTTGATGGAAGATATTGCGGCTATGGAAGATCGGCACCGGAACGGCGCTCAAATCTTTACGCAGGCGGGAACGTACGCCCCTACTCTGGGGGTATTGGGAGCGGTTGTCGGCTTGATCGCGGCGCTGAGCAACCTGAACGAAATCGAGAAGCTCGGCCATCTGATCTCCGCGGCTTTCGTCGCGACTCTTCTCGGTATTTTTTCCGGTTACGTTCTCTGGCATCCCATCGCCAATAAACTGAAACAGAAATCCAAAAAAGAAGTCATGCTGAAGCTGATGATGGTGGAAGGACTCCTATCCATTCAGGCCGGTATTTCTTCTTCCGCCGTCAAACAGAAGCTGCTCGTATTCGTCCCAAGCTCCCAGCGTGAAGACGAGGACTCCTCGAAACAATCGGGTATGGACGATGAGTAAAAAGCACAGGAAAGAACATCATGAGGAGCATCTGGATGAGTCCTGGCTCATCCCTTATGCCGACCTTCTGACGCTTCTGCTGGCCCTGTTCATTATTTTGTTCGCTTCCAGCCAGGTGGACTCGAAAAAATACGACAGTATTATGCGGGCTTTGAACTCCGCTTTTACCGGGGGAACCGGGACGTTCGAAACTTCCGCCAAAATCCCATTGAACCGGGACACCAGTACCGCACTCAAGCAGCATGACAACCCGAACCCGTCGGAAAGCGACGCGCTGCAAAAGCAGTATGAGGCCGAGCAGGCCGATCTCGAGAAGCTTAAACAGAAGCTCGATCAATACATCACGGACAACAAGCTGGGCTCCGAGCTGACTACGACCCTGAACGACGATCAGTTAATGATCACGATCCAGGATAAAGCGCTGTTCGCCTCCGGGTCTGCCGTAATCAAACCGGAATCGCGCCTTCTGGCCCAGGCCATGACCGATATGCTGAGCCAATATCCGAAATACCGGATCGAAGTGGCCGGACATGCCGACAATGTGCCGATCAGCAACAAGGAGTTTGATTCGAACTGGGATTTAAGCTCCAAGCGGGCCCTGAATTTCATGAAAATTTTGCTTGAAAATAAAGCCATCGACCCGAGCCGATTCCGCTCGATCGGATACGGCGAGTACCGGCCGGTGGATTCAAACGGCACGTCCGAAGGCCGGTCCAAAAACCGCCGCGTCGAGGTAAGCATTATGCGCGGCATCAAAGCGTCGGATGTGAAAAAAACCGCCGCGGGCGAGTAGCACTCAAAAAAAGCAGGTTCCCGATTGATGAGGGGAACCTGCTTTTTTTGAGTGCCGAAGGGCGTTGTCGGGGTTTGGCCTCCGGCGATGCAGAGCCGGCTCAGCACGCCCGGCATTTTAGCGTGCTAGTGTGATTTCGAATCGCGCGCGCTTTCTTTTTGCATTCGGGGAGCCTTTAACGGACAACTGCCGCGAACTGCTTTTTCTGCCTATCAGGATGATTCGGCCAGCGCCACTTTATACGACTGCATGGCAGCCGGCACACCTTTAAACCTTAGCCGTCCATCGCTAATCAACGTCCACAGCCGCCGGTATTCGATGAACTCCAACATAACGGCGCCGCCCCAGCTCTCCAGCGCTTCCATAATCACCCGGCTGGCCGGGATGAATTCCTCCTCGTCATCGCTGCCGCCACGCTGCATTTGACCGACAAGAGCTGCGAGCGTCTCGTCGTAACTGTCTTCGGGAGCCGCTACTATTTTGCCGTCCGACCAGATATGAAGCTTCGCATCGGAAGCCGACAGCTCTTCCCATTCCCGGACGTACTCTTGCCTTGCTTGCTCCGATAAAGGCTGCTTTCGCTTTTCATGCAGCCGCACGATTTCTTCAATCGCTTCTATGGAAAGAAAGCCGAATGCGTAAGAATGCGGCACCGGATCGAAACGAGCGGCTATCCCTTCATACAGCTGCGAAACATGGCCGATATAGACGTTATTCGGAGCATCGCGAAGGACAGACAGGGCAAGACGCATCCCGATCTGCTCGTGGGCGTGATTACCGGTCCAGATTGTAATGTCCTTATCGGCGGGTAAGCTGCGCATAGTCTCCAGAATGGTATCTGAACCGTGCCGGATCCCTGTTAGCTGGGCGTGTCCATACCCTTTGAAACGTTCGGACATCCATTCCAGCCGGAACTTCCGCCCTTCCTCCGTCTCCAGTTCCCGGATCGGCCCTTCGGAAAAACAATCGTTGAACGCCAGGATCTCGCTTTCCTTCCTCCTGCTCAGGCTGCTGAGCGCAGATTTCAAAGCTCCCGCTTCGGACAGTCCCATCACAATGTGGACATGGCCTGCTCTTCCCTCGTTCTCCGCCCGTTTTCGGGCCAAGTGTCCATTCCATATCTCTAAAATTTGTTTTTGAAGGGCATGTTCTTTCTCCAACAGCTCGTCGTAACGCTGTGCTTGCTCCAGCATTTGCAGCAGCAGGCCCTTGGCTTCATTGGGATGAAGGGCATGAATCTCGTCAAGCATAGCCGGGCGCTTCATTTCCGTACACCTCACTTAGCGGGATTATGTAAAATAATGGTATTGTGTTTATTTTAGCATAGCATCCTTCCGGAAATCCGGCTATACTCTCCCGCACACCTGTCTGAGGTTCAACTAAAGTCAATTCTTTCGCTCCCTGCAAGTGGAGTTCCGCTTTCGGTGGATATAAAAAAAGACCGCCGATTAGGCAGTCTTTGGGATGCGTTGCAATTAAACGGTCGAAGCGTCTAGCTTTTCGTTGGCGCCGGACGCGGCGGCTTTACTTTCCGGGGTGCGTCCCATAAACCACAACGTGGACCAGATCAGAAGGAAGCCGGCCAGCTGTCCGATTGTCAGGGCCTGATCGAATACGAGCCAGTTGATCAGAACACCGACGGCCGGGAAGGACAACTCCGCGATCGTCGCGAGAAACGCCTTGGTCGAGGACAACCCTTTATAGTAGAGCAGCATGCTGATCAGCCCCGGGAAAAACGCCTGGAACAGCAAGTTCACAACAATGAGCGCCCACTCGCCCGTTCCTTTATGAAGCTGCCAGGCGTCCCCGCTCGCCATCAGCACGATAAACAGCAGCGGAATGGCCAGTAAAAACCGGAGCGAAGTTACGATCGGGAAATCGAGATTTTTTTGCAGCAAATATTTGCCCATGACCGTGGACCCGCCCCAGAGAATTGCGGCCAGAATCGACAGCAGACAGCTCATGGTGCCCAGATCTTTGAGCCCCAGCGACGGGGATTGAAACCCGAACGTCAGCAAATACGTGCCCCCAAGTGCGAAAAAGATGTATTTAAAAAATCGGGCCGGCAGAGCTTCTTTCAGCAGTACGCGCGCCAAGGTAATTGCGAATAAGGGTTGAAGCTTTTGTAAAAGCAGCACGGCATTCGCGCTCCCATGAGCAAACGCCGACGTGAACAAAATCGTGGCGATTGCCGATCCGCCCCATGAAATGAACAGCAGCGCGCCGATGACAGCCAGCGTCAGCTTCCCGGTCAGTTGTTCGCGGTACCGGATCAGGACCGGAAGCGCGTAGCAGGCGAGCAGCAGGTGTTCGATGAACACGATCTGCGCCGATGTTAAGCTTTTCAGCAGCAGGATGCGGAAAAGCGGATCGAGTCCCCACAAAGTGGCGCCCAGCGCGACATACCAGATGCCGTTGATCCCTTTTCCTTTCGTTAATGCGGACTTTCCGTTAAGACCTAAAGCATTCTCCAATTCAAAAACCCCCTGTGGAATGTTTTGAATTGAACCTTCCGAAAAGAGACGATGCCCCCGCTGGAAGTTCAACGGGGGCATCGACAAACAGACTTCATTAAAATGAAAATTTTAATGAAGCTGCTTTTCACCTTCTCCCATCCGGACTTTACCGTCGGCCTTGGAGTCGCACCAAGTCAGTCCCGGCCGTAAAAGCCGGGAGTCGCGGGCTTAGGGTACTTGCGTACCCATCACCGCCGGTTGGGACTTTCACCCTACCCCGAAGGTTCAATATTCAATTTCGTATGTTTTTTGGGTGGCCTTTAGCAGTCGTTTCGTTACCCGAAACCCTTGATACCACTAGGTTTGTAGCAAATCTTCGTTTCCGTTGATGATCTGGCGTTACCTCTGATATCATCCCGTTTCAGAACAAAATCCTACCAAAAACCTGCCGAAAAAACACTTAACTGTAATTGAAATATTAACACTCTAAATTAAAAAAAGCAAGGGCTTATGCCCTGCTTTCTTTGCCTTCTAACCAATTGAAAATCACGTCTCTAGATGCGTTTATCATAGCTGTTTTACCTACCCGTCTTACTGGAAACGGAGGTTTCTAAAATTAGTATTCGTTCCTTCTTCCAAAGCCTAGAACCTGAATAATTTGTTCTACTGTTAAAACTAGAGGCAGATCTGCTTTGTTGATATTAAATTTTAGATTTTTATTTTCCATGTGTATCTTCTTTTAGCATCTTAGCACAAAATATAACACGCGCTATCGACCCGTCCTTTTTATATTTGGCTGTTCCCATTTTTGTACAACTTTAAATCCGCGACGTTCATTATCGTGTATCGCTTGATTTAACTGCTCTCTTTCTTTTACTTTTTTATGAAACAACTTGTGATCCATTCTTCGAATTGATCTTCTATCTTAACCCATTTGCCATCAAAAACAAAAATACTTCATTTCTAGTTCTCTTGCCAATCTTAAATACTGAATTAAACTTAGTGGTAGAATCCATAACCATGCTTGTTGTTGGATTGCTAAGTTCGTTGTGAAGATGATAAACGGTGTAGTTATCTTTCAGTAAAATCGCCTTCATGTATCGCATATTTTCATTTATATAAATAGCCGTTCATCAATTTATCTTTTCATTAACCAATATAGAACTTTACATATTTTACTATATATAGTATATTGATTGCGTTTCAATAATCATCTCTAAGCCCTGTGAGTGCGTTTCACAAGGCTCCCTCTATTCGAATTTTTATTCTTTTACACCAAGGAGAGTGAAAACTATTCGTAAAATTTGGCTTATTGTGTTATTTGTCTTAATGTTGGCTATAGGTTTTTTTATTGGAGATTATTACGGAAGTGAAATAAAAATCAACACTGCAATCAGTCAATCTCTTGAAAAAAGAACAGTAGAGCATCTTAAAACCAAGGGTTTTGAAGCAAAGGACTACACATTCAAAACAGTTAAGGCGCAAAAATTTGTTGGTATTAATGATTACGCAGTTGCGGTTCAATTTAAGGATGAACCTGAAAACACTTATTACTATAGTGAAGATACAGATGGAAAGATATATCAATCAAGCAGAAATGGACAGAAGCATATTGAGTAATAATTAAAAGGTAAATACAAGCATGTTTGACTCAATTATATTAATATGGTAAATTTATCTAGTTGGCCAGCGAATAAGATATGTGGGAGAGTTAGAATGTCTAAAAATATTTCAAAAATACTATCTCTAGTAATGGCACTGATTTTTATTTTTCCTGTTACTATATTTGCAAACGAGTCCACTTCTGACAATACAGTTTACTCTGTTCCTCCTGGTGGTGGACGTGTTTATCCTGGAACCAGTGTTAGTGTAATTCCTGGAGACGTTTTGGTTACAAATGATACTCGTAGTTCTGGACTACACGGGCACGCAGCTATTGTAGGCGACTGGGATGGTGTAACGGTTAGCATTGAAGGCTCGGGTTACAATCCAGGACTTACATCTTTAGACGATTGGTTTAAGAAGCGCCCTAATACTAAAGTAATGCGATGGACAGGTGCTTCCTCTCAGGCTATTAATGCTGGGTTTTGGGCAAAGAGCTATGTAAGCACTCATCCAAACGCAACGTTCAGCCTAGTCAATACGTTAGGAGATCAAGATAAAGTTTATTGTTCAAAGATACCTTGGATGGCTTTTTATTATGGTTCTAATATAGCTATAGATGGTCATAGTTATATTGCCAATATGGTATACAGCCCGTATGCCTGGCTATCTGCTAGTAAAATGAGTGCGGTTGCTACAATTGGTGCTATGTAAATACAATAAAGACTTTAACGCCCTCAAATAGAGGGCTTTCTTCATATCTTCGTACAATAAAACCATAGTTTTATTGTCTAAATATTAGTTCGACCAAACAGCCTGTATTTCATTCGAACTTATATAGTGTCACATCATAATCAATGAAAACTTCCTCAATGATTTGTCCTACTATATCCCAATCTCCACCAGCTAAGCCGCAACCAATATTGTACGGCAGAGCAATCGACTGATCCGATTTCATCGCTAAAGACTTTAATTCGTTTAATGCTCCACGCAATGCAATATAGTCCGTATGTCTTTTTTGAACTCCATATCCATATTGTCCAAATAAATTAGCAATGCATTTTTCATTCTTTGTTGGTACGATCTGACAACGACCTAATAACTCCCCTTTGTTACTACATGATAGTTTATATTGTTTAAAAGCCTCTGGGTAGTCACGTTTTTGTAATTATTTTTTCTACTGTAATTAACCTAATCTATTCTCAATTACATATACATAATGCATCAATTTATTAATTCATCAAAAACTTTAAAAGTAACATTTTATTGTATGAGTGCATTCAAAACAACACTATAAAAGCCGTATATGGTATTATTATCTTGAATCTTTTTAATCCAAAGGAGTGAGTAAAATAGCTACTACAACATTTAAGGCATCGGCACACTTGCAAGAAGGTGTAGTTGTAAAAGTTAGTTCAAGAAATTTTGAGTTTACTATTGACGAACCTAAAAGTCTGGGAGGAACGGACACTGGGATGAATCCAGTTGAAGTGTTACTTGGTTCATTAGGTGCGTGTCAATCAATTGTAGCCAGAGTATATGCTAAAAAGTTTAATATAAATCTTGAAGACTTTCGAGTAGAAGTCGAAGGTGATTTGGATTTGGATGGATTCTTTAAGAAGGCAGATGTTCGTCCAGGATACTCTGACATTCGTTACACTTTTTATATCAAAACAGATGCGCCTAGAGAACGAGTTGAGGAATTCGTTAAGTTCGTAGAAGAAACTTGCCCTGTAGGAGATACAATTGCAAACTTGGTCAATCTCAAATTAAACGGTATTGTAATCGAAAATTAATCTTAAGATACATTTACTTAGCACCCAGTTTGGGTGTTTTTGTTTCCTGTCTATTCTATAAAATTAAAATTTCGTAGTGATCTATTAGTTTCCGTAATAAGATACAACTTCGCCCGTTACGCTGTCATGATGCGTTATAATAACATAGCCAATCTTTTCGGGCTCTTTTTTGAATGACTGAATTCTGTATTGAGCACAAGGTTCTATTCAATCTGTCCGACATTATTTCACCTCTTTTAATTGCTTCTTCGGGAATCCAAACTTCACATTTGATCCTGTGGCAACCCTTGCTCTTTCCTTTTTGAGTAGGAGCATGCATAGACATATTTCCACTCGACGGAATAACTACTAGCGCATTATCCTGGCGCCGCTCCACCATTACCTCCGATAATTGTTTACTCACTCGATGCATCAAGCACTACTCTTTTACTCCGTCATATAAATGATTAAAAAAACGGACAGTTGATAAGATTTTCGAATAGTTATCATTATCATCTATATATATTAAATTCTTAACTATATTTTGTTCCTAATCTCACATGGGTAGGTCTGCCCTAAAGACACACATTAATCATTATTTAAGATCAAATAATATCAATGGATGGGGGATAGCCCCATCCATTCTACATTAGTTATGAATTTGAATTAATTCAAATAGTCTACTGAGATGTGAGTAGCCTCGTCAAAGTTGCTTACTGGAACCAATCGACTTATCTCAACCATATAGCATCAAATTTAATTTAATTATACTATTTATTTTTATTTATTTAATCTATTCTGCGTATTTGCTTCAGTTAATATATATTTAATTCTTTTGTTATTTAAAGGGAGAAATAAATAATTATTTGTCTTCCCTTAAAGCTTTTCTGAAACTTAAACCCACATGAATTCTAACTGTGTCACTGTTAAGAACTAAACCCAGACCTTTAAAGCTAAGCATACTGTCAACTTGCATTTTAGAGTAAACTTCTGCATATCCAGATTCTGGACCTTCGTAATACTTACCAAACTCCATAATTGGTTACGTTTATAGATGAACCCCAAAAGGTTCGCCCATAATCACCTTCTCCATATGTCGCTTTGGCTTTCACGCCTCTTTCGAAGCTACTCCCATTTTACGCGTCTACTCACTCCTAATGTTTCTTTACAATACTTTTTTACACATCTTTTTGCTCTGTATAGTGTGAAAGGTGACTTCAAAGCATTCCCTTCACAAACTGAGTATTGTATCTGTATGTGCTTTTGTCATATATGTTTTGTTCTCTCTAATACCCGCCCTTGCATGTACACCAGTTTCGAATCCAATTTTGGTTCATTGTTTATACTTCCATATATTATTTCAATAACATGTAAATAAAATGTTTACAAATAATTTAAAGCTATTTATTTAAATATGTAGTACAATATACAAGTATTTACAATTGAAGGAGGATTACTATGAAAAAATCTATTGTTTCATTTTTATCGGCTGCCTTACTTCTTAGCTCTGTATCATCCGTAGCTTTTGCAGAACAAAATGCTGTATCTCCTCAAGGATTAATTACACCTCTGGCAGATTCAGGATGGCAAACTAAAAATAACATCAGGGCAAGGGTTTACACGGACGCTAATAGTTACGGACCTGGCACGAGCAAAATCAAAATTACAGCAGAAAAATCAACCACAGGTGCAGCTTACTACGAACTCTATCTGGATAATGGTAAAGAGATGGTTAAGGTAGGAAGTGGAACAATAGGTTCCTCAGTCACTCTCGACGCGTCTGTATCTAGTATAGTTCCCGTTAATTCACAAGCATCCCTTACAGTCCTCCTTAAAATTTATGCATATGGGGATTGGGATAAATGGCTTGGCGATTGGGAGACCGGTAGTTTTACTGTAGTAAGAACAAATTGATTTGCGGGAGTCCTTGCTTTCTAGCAGGGACTCTTTCATTTTATTTTCTCGCATTAAACTCTTCATTTTATTGAAAAGAAAGGGGTGTGGAATAATTCTTCAAGACATTAATAATGAAGCATTTATTTACCGCTAATCATTTTACATATATTACTTTTTTTTACAATATTGGAATTTCCTATTATACTATGCTTATGTTCTCAGTATATTTAGGTTACCAGAAATAAAATAATTCATGGAGGGAAACAATATGAACAACTTAAAGAAAATTGCAACATTTGGCGTTGCCTTTGCATCTATTATTTCATTCGCTGCTATTGGTAATGCTAAGACACCAGCTACGTCAGATTCCCAGAAGCAGATAACTGCACCAAAGATTTCTGAATTGGTAGCCCCACAAGATGAGACCGGGTTTTCTTATGAATTTTCCGATTTAGGAAGAGCGTCTGATCCATTACTTACTAAAGGGACAACAACCTTCAACACAACGGCGGCGGTCTATATTACTCTAGTACAGTGGTCTACCGATTATTATAACGGTGCAACTGGAAAAGTAGATATGCTCTACGAACTTATTGATGTAAAAACTAATAAACCGTTTCAATCGGAAAGAGTATATGACCAATTAACATCTCAAAATAAAACCATTGGCTGGTCAAATGTACCAGCCGGGTCTTATAAGGTTAGATTAACAAACAAAGGTGCAGGATATGGCCATGGTAATGGTTTTGTTCGAGCTTATCCTCAATAATAGTAAATAGTAGAGTCAAGAATATACTGAGAACACACTTGATTTATTTTTTATTTTTTTGGTAGAACAATAATTTTCTAGTCCGATAATGTTTGTTGAATGCTTGTCGATGTTGTAAAACTATACTTTCTATCATCAATCGTATAAATTTTGATTAAATAGCGGTTTGATCACTCTTGGTTCTTGATTAAAATAACACCTACTTTTAGGAAAAAGGAGAAGGCGATTTTGAGTAAGGTAAATGAAGTAAAAAGTGATCTTTGTTCTGGATGAGTCGCAGAAAGATCAGTTTCTCTAAGCCCGAAGAAGTGTTTGATACGAAGAAGAATATTGTCGAGTTTTTAGTTAACATACGAAGATTCTGGTTTCGTTACCAGTTCAATTGAAGACAACTCATATGAAGGTGCGATGTTAAACAGTGTCCAGGAGAACACTTTATGATGCCCTTCTTACTGAACAAAATAAAGTAAATGAGTCATTTGAATAAATTCTTATGAGGGAATTCCCCCCTTTTTTATTATGATTTCTGGAAAATTCATTTCAGTACGCTGTCGGCTTCTTATCTCATAAATGATTCGTTTTATTGTATTTTTATAAGGTCTGAATATATAAGCCGCTTGTTCCTGGGCAATTCAACGTTTTGATGAAAGTGACCAAAATACCACCGTTTGTACTTCAGTTTCTGTTCAACCTCATAAAAATAAGGATGCATTTCATCCTTCTCCATGTGAATGTTGAATACCGATGAAATATAATCTAGATCCGAAGTAGAACAAGTATGGGTGATCACATAATCTACATTCCAATTATTCCTTTTAAGATTTTCTAAGCCTTCTTCGTATTCATCTTTAGAAGGCATTTCTCTCCTCCACCAAGACCTCCCTTCTTTGCGATACTCTTTATCATGTGACGCAGCTCCACCAAACGTAAAAAACTTATTATTTTCTATTGTGAATACCTGTCCTCTCATCAAGTGAATAACGCTACTATTGATTTTATGTACTTTCCCACCATTCCAAATTTCAACAGGGTACTGGTCCAGTAAATCAAAGTTTTCATGGTTCCCATCAATAAACAGAGTCGTAAAAGGCTTTTCTTTATCAAGCCACTTTAGCCAGTACTGGTCCTCTTTACTCCCATCCCATATTAAACCAAAGTCACCGGCAACGATTACGTAATCTTTTTTTGTTAAGGATTTTTGTTCTGGAAAGTTCCTTTTATTAAGCCTACTACCCACGCTTATGGTTCCATGTATGTCTCCAGTTATATAAATCATGTGCTTCTCACCTCAAGACAAGTACTTATAATGATTTACGCTTCGGTATGCTCATAATTTTATCTACTTATCTAGGTACGCTTCCTAAGGTGCTTTGAATATCAACGTGTCTAAACTTTCTTTTGAGTTTGCGATTATGATACCACCTAGTAAATAAACTTCTAGTTTCATTTTTTGATCTTTCCCAGTCATATTTTAATAACAATCCAACCAATAGGGTTAATTCCTCAAGATCTTCAGGAGTCGACTTATAATCAAGAATTTTATTGAGTATCTTCAGAATAGTAGTGTCCAAAATATTTTCTTTGCCGCCAAGCGGATTTAGACTTAATTTTAATTTTGTTATAACTGCTTTCCGGCCTTCGTCACCGTATTTATTAGCGCATATTTTAGAAACACTATCTTTAACAAATTCTCTCCACTTCGCTCTCTCCTCAGTGATATATTTAAGAGATTGATTCTTGTCATTGGTTACTTTGTTAAATAGACTTGCCAAAATTGCAGTAACAACAGAAGCCGGGAAAGCAATTGTTAGTAGTTTATTCATAATATCTACTGTCTCGGGTGTCATTAATATTCTCCAATCTAAATGAAAGACTCATTTCAAGCAAAAACATCTTCATCTGAGAACATTTTTTGAGACCTTTTTTTTATGTTCTCCAATAGTTCAGGATCATTAATGGAGTCACTTATAAAATCAGCAATACCATGCCTAAAGGCTTGAACTATGTTTTCTATCTTTAGAACAATAATTTTGGTCTCCAATAAATTTACCTTACTCTCCAGCTCTTCTACTGTACGATTTCCCCAAACATAAACGATAGGGTTTGCCCTTCCATTTCGAGACATTGACGATTCGCTTCCTAATGAATGAACTACCGAGCATCTTGCGGCGTATATATCTGTACCGTTACATGATGCCGTTAATCTAGAAACAAGATATTTATCAGCCCACTTAATAAAATCAGATTTTTGCGCATCTCTTTCCTCCATTACTGAGAGAGATGATACGATATCCATTGCACTATAAAGTAAAATCAGCGATGGTGCCACCAATTGCTCTTTCATTAGTAAATCAATGGACTCTACCATTTGAAAAATATTTTTTAACATATGCTCCATTATTTTCTCACTCTTTTTCACAAAAGGATTTTTTATTGACTTGTATTATCGTTTAATATAATCGCTGGACCTTTCGAGCAGAGAGTATTTCATGATGATCACCCCATAAAAATAACTTTTTATTGTTCAACCATAACCGTACATACTAATTCATCGGAAAGCCAGATAATTCCTTTTTCTTATGGTGTTAATACTAAGTACTCGCAGGAAAAATTTCACTTTTAAAACCAATTTTCAATTTCTCGTTCGATAATAGAATTATAAACCGCATCCCTCGATACACATATAATACCTAGCCAGTAGCCGTATACGGGCCGTCTGATTGAACTTTCAAATTTGCGTTTAAATGAGTCTAATTGACCATGGTACAAATACCATTATATGGTATTTGTACCATGGTCAAACTAAAGGAGGAACTTATTTATGAATTTCAAAGCTTTAACTATTGGCGCCCTAGTAGGAGTATCTTTGGTTTTTGGAAGTGTCGGGGCGTTCGCGTCCCCAGTAAATGCCAATGCCAACGCCGTAATACCTCACGCAAATCAAAATCTGATCCTGCGTGTCGGTGAAGTTTATAACACAATTGGATTGGCAACCATTCTTTATAACCCCCAGAATGCAGTCGTCGTAGAATTCCAATCGTATATTAAGGGGTTGCAGCCAGGACAGGCTACCATCAGTGTATATAAAAATGGCCAAACAACTACTTACGACGTTTTCGTGAAGGCATTTTGAGCGGTGGGGAGGTATTTCCTCCTCTAGTTGTTGTTTAAAGTTCCGTTCGTCTTAAATGAAGATTGATTCAGGAATCTCCCCCCCTTTTTTATTCCCCTTATCTGCACCTCCAGTGAAATGTTAATTTTTTTATTTTTGGTAATTATTATACAACTGGAAAAGATCTTCGTATTTTTCTGAAAAACGAGGGAAGCACCTGCTTCTCATATACGGTTAAACTCCCCAACGGAGATGTATTGGACAGCGGTAATCTTACTCCAGGACAGCAGGTAACAGAAAATCATTACTGGTATACCTCTCCAGAACCATCTCCACTCCAAACTGGAAACTACACCGTATATATCCGGAACAGCGACGGCTCTTATGGTTCATATTGGATTGCTGTGCGCAGCCTTGAGTCCTAAAATCAACAAAATCCCCCGCTCAATGAGAATCGGAGATTTTCTATGTAGTGCCTCTTCTATTAACAATTCAGCAAAAATAAATGATCACTTTCTGTTACAAGCAATGCGGCGAAGTGAATTGGTTTCATTTCATCGATATTAAATTAAAGCCCCATTCATTCGAATGGGGCTTACAGAAATATTTGATTGATTGCCGATTAGCCTTCGATTTGTTTTATGCGACTAATAATAACGGCTGCCTCAGCCCGGGTGGCAACTGCCTTAGGACCAAAGGTACCTCCGGGTAATCCTTGGATGATCCCTTTCTGAGTCAGAAATGCGGCAGCCTCTCTGGCATACGGAGCAATGGTTTCCCTGTCCCCAAATTTAGCAAGAGCTTCTTCAATATTGCCGGCTGTAGCACCCGAAGTAATCTTCATGGCATTAGCCGATATTTTAGCCATTTCCTCGCGCGTAATCGCTCTGTTTGGCTCAAAATAGCCCTCACCTGTTCCTTCTGCCAGTTTTAAGCCGACTGCAGCTTTTACATAGGTTTCATACCAGCTTGCTGGGGGAACATCTTTAAAGGAGATATTTTCCTTTTGGTCGTATAGATTGAAGGCTCTCACGATCATCGCCAAAAACTCGACGCGGGTTACTTTCTTTAGCGGTTCAAAACGTCCACCATTAAACCCATTTACCAATCCTAGACGGGCCAATTCGTGTATCCCGCTGCCCGCCCAAGACTCTACTGATTGTAAATCACTGAACTCGACTGCTGATTCGGAACCTTGGTTTCGGTTAGAAACGGCGTTAAATATCGAATTGGCAAGGAGACGGAACTGGTGCTGCGAATGGGCACCATTGGTCAGATCGTTGGAGAAAACCGTCACGTTTTTATTATTTTCCTTATAAGTAAAGGCCATAATCTGTCCCTTGGCAGCTTCGTGTCCGGGCCACCAGCCCGCCTTGTAGAAATCATCATTACTGCTTATCGTCGCAAGAATATTTGCTGTCTTAGGAACCGTTTTGATATAAGAACCTGTAATGGTATAAAAATACTCCTGTTTATCGTAAGGTGCTGTAATGACGCTGTCTTGCTTGACGTCGGCCAGAAATACTCCCTCATATCGCTTCCATTCGGGTCCCCCGAACGAAAATCCGGGAATCCAATCTTGAACGTTTACCATTCCCATATTTCCGTACGCGATGTATGGCTTGCCTTTCCCCACCTGCTCGGAAGAATCAAATGTATTGACAAGAACATCCGCCTGCGCCTGGTCTGAAGTCACCTTAAACCCTAAGTTTTCCAAGACATACGCCGGCTCACCGAGTGCTCCTACAAGAGCGCTTTTAAGCTCTTTACCAACCGGCATATGATCGCTAAATGAACTCACATCAAGCAGGTATTTGGAAGCCAGCGGGTTCAGATCGTCATAAGAGATGACAAAATCTCCAGCCTCATGTTCCGATTCGGTCTTTGTGAGCATCGTTACGTGTTTTCCAGATGCCAAGAGCTCATTAACAGCTTTTATCGCATCGTTGTTCGTATTTCGAAGGAGAACGTAATCGGATGGTTTGTCTGGCATGGCAGTAGCCGGAATCGTTACCGATATTACCGGAGCGGTTTTACCCTCAAAAACGCGGGGTTCTCTGATAACATATCGATTAAATCCGCGCAGAACCGGAAAATCCTGAACGATCTCACCTGCAACCGACTCATAGTCCGACACATCAATACCATCATAAAGAACCGAGTTTGCATAGCCGTGGTAAGACTGATGCATGTCGATGACAAATGATCCCGCAGGATAAGTTGTCCCGGAGACGGTTACGGGCTTTATTGATCGTTCCACCTTAATTCCGTTGCGAAGAAAGTATTCGATCATGCGATAGGTTTCGTATGCATTTTTCTGAATGCTTCTGTCGATTGGCAGTACATAGTACTCCGGGAAGAAGTTTTGATTGCCTGAACGCGGACGGCCGATGATTTCATCTTTGGCATTGACCAAATATGGATCTACTGCACGATCATCCTTATTATCTATCCCGCGTTCGTATATTTTCAACTGATTCATGAACAGCTTCTCTTTGTTCTCCATCACATAATGGGTAGCCCCCGCCACGCTGTAATACAGTGCTTTAGTCGACTCTTCGTTTGATTCAGGGACTTCCAGCGTGTGTCCCAACGCCCCATGATGCATGGCAAATACCGCTGTATATGCGGGAGTTGCGTCATCCCAGCCTGTTGAGATGCCTTTAGGTACATATTTCGGATCCTTCACGGATTTCTGATGTTCTTCGTAAGGAATGTAATAATCGTTATACTTTGTATTGGCAATTCCGGCCTCGCCCATCGCCTTCGCTTGTTCCAACATACTGTCAATCAGCAGATCATATTCGATGTTTGGATCATGCGGCGGCGTAGTCGGTTCAATCAGGAAGTTGGAATCAAATCCATGCAGGTCCAAAAAAGATAAAGGGGACCATTTTGCAATTTGTTCCGTAACACTGCGTGTTTCAGGCTGGGTTTGATAAGAATTGTCTCGGTTTAAATCAAAATAATTGGGGTTCGATCGTGTTGTGTGAACACGTCCATCTGGATTGTCCGTATAAACGAACAGGAAAATGACTTGGTTAAGTGCTTTGTCCATGTTTAAATTGATCTTGCTCTTCTGGCCATTAGATCCCTTCGTATCATAAGATATGCTGTCATCTAACGCCATAGATTTAAAGAAATTGAAAATAAAGTCGACTCCTGGAGCTTCGTTCGGATGAATATTATTCAACCAGATCGGTACCTTATAGTCGCCAAAAGTACCTGATTGAATATCAGCCTGAAGCTGCTTGGGATTATTCATCATGGCTGGGTGAGTCACATTTTGATATTGATCTACCGAGGCTTTATCTTTGGCAAGGATCGTTAGATAAATATCACGGCCTTCGACTGATTTTCCAATCGATATGGTTTTAATATACCGGTCATTCTTCTTAGCCGCTTGTGCTGTAACCGCATCAATATCCGTTTTTAGCTCATCATAAGTGTGGAAGCTGTCATACGGCGTTAACTTAACCGGTGTCTGGGCAATAACTTGTCCGTGAGCAGTTGCAGCGAGCTCATAGGTACCCATCAATGAAGCATATAGGGGACGCTGTAAGCGAGGCTCGGACAGATTATCAGTGTCATAGGGTAGATCGAAAGTGATATTCGCCGTGTATTGCCCGTCTTTCGCCTTACCATCGCTTACCGTTATAAAGGAGGGGCCCGTATAATCCCGCTGCGCGAATTTCTTCCATTCAGACAGCGGCTTACCGCCATAGGTCCAGCTTATGCTTTTACTATCCACATTTTGGGGCAGCGTAAACTTGACTTGAAAGGTTCTTTTCTCCGTCATGGATGCAACATGATGATTCATTTTTAATTCTTGAACTGCTTTACCCCGTGCGAGTGTCTTATTCTCCTTTTGATCGTGGGATGCCATTTTGCTTTCTACATCCTGAATGGGTTCCGCCTTAACATGGCCTGGATCCACGGTACCGATCATTAGGGAAAATGAAATCATTAAGCCAAAGGCATGTTTGTTTAACTTCTTCTTCAACTTCTGCTCCCCCTCTTTCATTCGTTCATCCCAGCAGAAACTCCTGATTCCCCAGTCTTCAAGGAATCTTTAGATTCGGCGGGAACAGATTTTTCCGCTTCCATTATGTTCTGAACAAAGTCTTTCAGCTCTTTGCGGCTCGATACATCCAGAACGGCTGCTTGGCCCATATAGGTCTCCTTAATCAGCTTCATTGGCGGAATCTGTTCACTTCCTTCCAGCTTGCTCTGATACCCTACCGATGCCAACTTCCAAATGTCATTTACCGTTAGATTGGTATCTATATAAGGACTAACTTTCTCAAGAATGGAAGGGAGTTTCATAATAGATGTTGTGTTTTTCATTTTCTGGGCCACCGCATCGGCGAAGTCCCGTTGGCGTTTCGTCCGGGAGTAATCCGATAAGGCGTCATGACGAAAGCGAACGTACTGTAATGCTGTTTTCCCATCCAAATGCTGCTTTCCTTCGGTAAGATGAATATCATATTCATGCTGATCGGCTGCGCTCTCATAGTTCATGTCCTTCTCGACATAGAAATCAACTCCCCCTATTTCGTCAACTAGTTTTATAAAACCCTGAAAGTCTGTATATACGTAGTACTGAACAGGGATTCCAAGCAGATCGCTTACCGCTTTCATAGCCGTGTTAGGCCCATGCGTGATTGCCGTATTAATCCGATTTTTGCCGTGATCAGGAATATCTGTATACGTGTCGCGAAGAATTGAAAACAAATGAATTCTTTTACGCACAGGGTCCAGAGAGACAACCATCATGGTGTCTGATCTGGGGATCTCTCCTTTATTGACTCCACGAGCATCTACCCCCATTAATAAAATATGAACCGGCTCAGTTCCCAGCCATTTAGGAGGCTCTACGTACTCAACCTCCGCTGCGTTAACAGCGGCAAATAGAGACTTTTGGCTATCTGTTTTATTTAAACCTTCCAACCCTTTATATAGAGAGTAGAAATAGCAGACAACCGCACCGGAAAGCACAATCAAAATCAAAGCGAGAACGGCTGCTATCCTCTTCGTTTTTAATGACATTTTGTTTCTCCTTTCTTGAACGATAACAGGAAACTACGCTTACTGTTCTTGCAAGGCTTCGATCAGAAGAGATGCATAATATCTCGATCCGTCAGGCTTTAAATGAACCCCGTCTTCATAAAAAATATCTTTTTTCCCTTCACTGGCTGCATACCAGTCGACAATTTTAACATGGTGGAATTCACCGGATACGTCCTTGATAGTTGTATTGACCGTGTCCTGCCATCCTTTAGAAACTCTCGTGGTGACTACAAATACCTGCTTGTCCGAAAGAGACTGAAGCAGACTGCGAAGACTCTCTTTGTTAAAAGGTCCATTGGTGCCGAGTTCGATAATAATGCGATCACCTAATTTCCCTTTGGCTTTTAATTCATCGATTAGCTTCTGAGCTTGGGACATTTGTCTTCCAACCTTGCCATCAACCGTAATTTTGGGTAGTTTTTCTTTCAAATAAGGCTCAATACCGACTATGACCGAATCTCCAATGACAGTAATTCCTTCTCCATCGAGAGATTGAGGAGGTTTCTTGTTCTCCGTTTTTTGGGGAGCAGATTCTGAGGATGCTTTGATCTGCTGTGGTGCTGTGATTTGTTGTCCCCCTAGTTCTCCCTGCTCTGTTGTTTTCGAGCTCTGATGACGCTGACTGAAATATCCAGCAGCTAATAGGATAATGATAAAAACCCATGTTATCCGTACTTTATGTTTCTTCATTTTCATTTCATCCTTTCAAAAATAGATTCAATTTGTTTGTGGTTACAAGGTAGAGTTGTTCAGTTCCTTGGAGCGAGTCCACCATAAACGTCCTCTTCGAATCGGTTCTTCAACAAACCTGTAGGACAGAGCAGACAACATAAAAATGAGCGTTAGCTGCAGCAAAATGTCAACGAATCCGGGTTCCCTGACATTCGCCGCCGGACTTGATAATATAATGACCGGATAATGCCATATATAAAGACTGTAAGATCGTTTCCCGATCCAGCTTAGTGGTTTGGCTGCCAGGATGGATCCCAATTGACTGGCTGGATGCACCAGCACGGCAATGATAACCGCAGTAAATACAGACAGAAACAAGAAGCCGACCGGGTACAGCGAAGAATCATATTCATTCGTTTGATTCATCATGATAAACAAGATCAACATCGCCACCGCTCCCAATAAATCTAAAAACAGACGGGCCCCTGAGGAAATTCGGTCCGTTAGCCTCCAACTTGGCCATACAACAGCTAACGCTGCTCCAATCAGGATAGCGAATGCCCGGGTATCCGTTCCGTAATATACTCTGCTAGGATCCGTCCCTGGCACATACAGGAGCGCCATTGTGATGGCGGAAACGGCAGCACCGGAAAGAATAAATACAGCAAGTCTACCCCGGCGCCCTAAAAGCCTGACTAGAAAGAATAACAGAAGCGGCCATATTACATAAAATTGCTCTTCAATAGACAGCGACCAAAGATGTCCGATTGGAGAAGGCGGACCGAAACTTTCAAAATACGATACCTGATGAAAGATGAGATACCAGTTATTCACATAAAAAACGGAGGAAAGGAAATCTCCTCTCAATGTTTGCATTCTGGAAGGATCTATGAGAATCAACCCTAATGCCACGACCAAAAGCATGCTGACCATCGCCGGCAGTAATCTGCGTATTCTTCTAATCCAAAAATGCAATAAAGAGATTTTGTGTTGAGTTTTCCACTCCCATAAAAGTTGATCAGTGATCAGGTAGCCGGATAGAACAAAGAAAACTTCTACTCCCAGCAGCCCGCCCTCAGCCCATTTCAAATTGAAGTGGTACGCAATAACAGCTAATACGGATATGGCTCTTAAACCGTCTAATCCAGGCATATAACGTTTCAACAATTGCTTTTGCTTCCCCAACATTTATGTTTCATCCTTGTCTGTGTATGGGCTGTTTATTACTCTTTTAATATAGCTACCGGATGTCGCTAAAGTTTGATCAGGATGTAAACAAGTTGTCACAAACTCTGCTCCTTTTTAGACAAAAAAATAACCTTATTTACGATTTGATCCGTAAGCAAGGTTAGTTTTTAGGTATTCAGGCTCATTAAATTGAATCATAAACGAGGCTTATTGGAATTCGATAAGCAGTACCTGTCCATCCGTTGTCATCGTTTGGGTATTTGATGAAG
The DNA here is from genome assembly GCF_058269095.1 of Paenibacillus sp. JNUCC 35. Classification (NCBI taxonomy): domain Bacteria; kingdom Bacillati; phylum Bacillota; class Bacilli; order Caryophanales; family Paenibacillaceae; genus Paenibacillus; species Paenibacillus sp. JNUCC 35. Next base: position 3,557,448 of record NZ_CM177771.1, read on the forward strand.
GTGAATAAAACTTTTGCCCATAGACAAGTAAACCTTTTTCGCCAGGGCTCCAGTACATTTGAGATGGTTTCAAACCATGATAAACAGGTTCGTTAGACAGAACATTATTCCCTTGAATCCTTCCTGCGTAAATCGTGTCCTGGTCATAAGTTGAATAGGCAATACATTTCCTGTCTTTTGACAGTTTAAATCCCTCCACTTTTTCCAGTAGCACAGATAGTTCTTTGGTACGTTGATCATACTCGAATAACGTACCATCGGTTCCAAGGAATACAAACTGATCGTTATTCAGCCAAGCCACTTGGTCTTCATCACTCTGATGTTCGTATTGGATGTCGATTGAATTTCCATTGACCGTCCCCAGCATGATGATGTTTTTCTTGGTCTTACCGTTTTGAAAGGCGCTTAATAGTACACTGTGTCCGTCATCAGATACGTTGATTTTTGTAAGGCTGTTTCCCTTTCCGTAGTTTTTTATCGTATATGTTGTGGAGGATTGGTTACCGACGTCCAATAAGTGAATAAAGGCTTTTCCACTTTCAATCGGATCAATTACCAAATAACAAAGATATTGGTTGTTGTTGGACCATGCGACATTCTGAATATACAGATCCTTATTATTGCTGAAATTTGCTACCTCGGTTTCTTTGCCGTCCTTTAGTGATATCAGCTTCAATTTAGTTCCATACCTTGTGATTGAGATCTCACGGATGAGTGAACCATCAGGAGACAGTTCGATAAGAGGCGAATCCATTTGAATTCCAGAAATAATCTCACTTTTTTCGTAAGGAGGAGCCATACGCTTTAATACGGTTTGTTCTGATAGGTTAACTTTCTTATTCGAAGCAATTACAGAATCTTTACCGGACCATCCTAATATTTGACCAGCGTTTGTGAATTCATCAGGTAGCCGATAGATTGTCTTTACCTTGAAGGGTTGTATCCCTTCATTTTCGGTCTGCTTCTCTTCCTGACTCGGAATTACAATCGTCTCTGTTTCGGGTTCGAACAGAGCGCAGCCGGATAAAACCAAGATTAGAAACAAGAGTACTGCTATTGCGAAAAGTGCATTCTTCATATCGGCTTTCCGTCCTTTCGGACCTTCATATATTCTAATTCTACCGTAACTATCGTTTGATTGTTTTCGTTCGTCATACGGATGTTCCCGCCGTGTTCATCGACAATGGATTTGGAGATGCTGAGCCCCAGCCCGACACTTCCCTCCTCAGATACTTGACGGTTGCCCAGATTAAATGGCTGAAATAAATAAGCAATTTGATCGGTCTCGATTGGATCGCTTGGGTTGCTAAAAACAAATTGAATTTTCGTGTCAGCCCTCTTCGCCGTTACGAATATTTCTGCTTGATCCGTACTGTATTTGATAGAGTTATCCAGTAGATTAATAAAGAGCTGGCGTAATCGGTTTCCTTGTCCATATACGATCAATTCATTTTGGATCTCGTACCGAATGCTTTTCTTATAGCGTTGAGCCCGGATCCCCATCGATTCGCACACGTCTTTCAAAATGCTTCCCGCATCGACCCTTTCAGGCTCCATAATCTGAATGTTTGGGCGCGACGCCTCCAACAGTTTCAGAACCATGTCATGAAGACGTCTGCTTTCCTCTATGATATGGTTCATGCCCTTTTCGAAAAAATTTCGGTCCGCTTCTCCTTTTTTACGTATAATCTCAGCGTATCCTAATATCGAAGTTAGCGGAGTCTTAAGTTCATGGGTGATGTTGTCAAAAAAGCGCTTCTCCTGTTCATGAAGAGCCTGAAGGTGATCCCGGTCTTTTCGGATAATCGTCATCTGCCTGCTAATTTGATCGATCATTTCGTTAAAGTTGTCTGCAAGCCTTCCAATCTCATCCTTCCGCCTGAACTGGATCCGCACTTCCAGGTTTCCGCTTTTCACCTCATTTGAGGCTCGAGTTAGTCTGACAAGGGGGATGGTAATGTGCCTGGAGAGGATATATGAAAAGAGGAAAGCTGCCGCGAAAATAGCCATCGCAATGTAAAAGATGATTTCCTTAATCCGTCCGCTTTGTTCATAGAGCAGACTGAAATCTCTGGAAAACCGTAAAATTCCAACCTTCGTTCCATCAATGAAAACAGGGTACGAGAATAGAACGGATGCTTTGTTTCGATCGTAAGTGATGCTGTATGCAGTCTTCCCCTCTATTGCTTCTTTTAAGTCTCCATTTGTTAGATGCGGAATTGACTTATCCGATGAAAACAGCAGTGCCCCGTCCACTGTATATACGCTGACGCTGCTGCCAGTGGCATGATTCAAGTCGTTAGCCATTTCCTCAGCCATTTGCCCAAAGTAAAGCCTATTGTTCGAAAAATGATTGATCAGAAAAGCTTGTCGTACATAAATGTTACTGTTGTTCTTCAGTCCAATTAACTCCGAGGTCACTATTTTTTTGTTACTGGTCCGAATAGACTCCTTCACGGTTTGATTTAACACCAGAAAAGAGAGCGAAAATATTAAGAAGAAACCGATAATAAATTTGACGCTAATATTTCGAATCATTCGTTTTACCGCCTATTTTCGAATTTATAGCCTATTCCAAATACAGTGGCGATTAGATCGCCGGCATCCAGCTTTTTACGAAGCCTTTGGATGTGAGTATCCACCGTACGGGTATCTCCCTGAAAATCATACCCCCATACGATATCTAACAATTCCGCACGTGTGTACGTTTTTCCTCGATGTCCAATCAGTGTCATCAGTAAATCAAACTCTTTTGGAGTCAAATCAACTGCGTGACCATCTTTTTGAACAAGACGTTCTTCCACAATGATCTCGATATGCTCAAGCCGAATCACTTCCCGCTGATCATCATGTCTTTTGTTCGCTTGATCAACCCTCCGGAGGATTGTCCGTATTCTGGCAACTACTTCCCGCAAATCAAATGGTTTTGTTATATAATCATCCGCGCCGAATTCCAGTCCGAGTATTTTATCCGTAATATCCGATTTCGCGGTAATCATCATGATCGGTAAATTATGATTTGCCGTTACCTTCTTGCAAATATCCAGCCCGCTTTGGTCCGGTAGCATCCAGTCGAGAAGCAGGAGATCGGGTTGAAATTGCTGAAGCTCCATCATACCCTCGGCTCCACATGCCGTCGTTTTCGTTTCGAACCCTTCCATAGAAAGTCCGTATGATAGTAAGTCAGCTATTGCTGCGTCATCTTCAATAATGAGAATTTTTGCTTGATTCATCGTAACCCCCGTTTTTTTGTAAGGATCATCCATACTTTTCCCTAAAGCTAATGACTCAATTAGTGAATATTCAAATCGTAACAAATTATAGTTCGTTATGCCCCAAAAACGCAGATTTGAAATGAGAATGGTCTTCTTTTGGGATTATTAAAATGACAGATTAGCCTCATTTTTCAATATAGCAAGCAGATGTCACTATCGTTTGATCAATTTGTAAACAAAATGTCACAGCATTGGTTTGTGACACTTTGTTTACAACGTGATCAAACTTTGGCGACATCCTCCCGATATAGTGGAAACACATTGCGACAAGTGAAATCAGCACTAGTGAGGAGGAATCGAATTTGTCAGATCGTTTCAAAATGACGCATGAGAACGGCAATGAAAAGGAGAAAGGAACGGGCAGCGGACACAGACGACCGGAAAACGCCTTCCCGAATGGACGAGGCAACCCACAAGGAGCCGGGCGTCTTCTGGCGCTGGATGCTGCGAGAGGTTTGGCGGTTATCGGTATGTATTTGCAGCACTTTGCATCGAACGAAAGGATTACTACCATCGTTTCCGGAAACACAACGTTATTGTTTGTACTCTGCGGCGGGATTTCCTACTCCATCATGGCTCAGCGCATGAAGGATCGACAAAAGGATGCAACCGCCTTTCGGGCAAAGATGCTGGCTCGCGCGGTATTCGTCGATATTATGGGATATTTGCTCATCATGTTGAATACCCCTTTCGGAGTGATTTTGCCCGCCTACGCTGCCATGTTCGTCTTAGCATTGATACTGGCGGGTCTTTCAAACCGCACACTCGTTACGACTACCGTTGCACTGATGTTTCTAGCCCCCCCACTTATGCTTCTGGGCATGAGTGCCCTATCTGGAGCATTTCTGCTTCGAGACGTTGCCGGCGGTCCGATGTCCACCCTAGCACTCGCCCCTGCTTTCGTAGCTGGAATGGCAATCGGGAGCCTTGACCTGACCAAAAAACGAACCGCATTTTTACTAGCGATCGGCGGCCTCATGTTGCTCATTATAGGTAAGACACTGGCCGCTTATGTCCTCCCTGAGCTTAGCCGTTCATTTGAATCGTGGCTTGTCACTGTTCAAGGTACCGCCGCTATGCCAGACCCGTATGCCATCTGGCCGCTTAACATGGAACAGCCGATGTGGCATATGCTTCTATGGACGGTTCCGCATAGCGCTTCAACGTTCCAGACGCTGACCGGGCTCGGGTTTGCACTGCTGGTATTGGGAATCGTATTCCTCGTACCAAAGAAAACCAACGCCATGTTGGTCCCTTTTGCGGGAGTCGGACGCGTGGCGTTGACAATGTATGCGGCTCAGTTCGTCGTCGTTTGGCTGCTTACGCTATCAAGAATCGACTATAGTTTGGATGGAGTTCCCCTCGGTGATCTGCTAGTTGCCATGATAACATTGGTAGCAGGTTGGTTAATCTCACGGCTACCCCATGGTCCGCTTGAGTCATCTATGCGACATTTTGACCGGTTGTTCAGTGTCCCTCGCTCGATAAATGCACCTAAATAGGAGCCCCTTAATAGAATCTACTGTATGGAATTTTGCTCAAATATCCCACCTATCGGTGGGATATTTTATGGTTAAAGACAATTGGAACCACTCGTTAGCTTTGTGTTCGGTATTATATCTTCGATCCCCCTGATTTATCAATTTTATATTCATCAATTAAATCGTACATCCCTTATACCGCCTTCGAATCTTCACCTGCTGCATAACAAAGGAAACACTTGGTCATAACATTTACCAGTTCATGGGGGATTTTTTGGCGTACAACATATGGAATAGGTGGAGGAAACAACGTGGCTAACGGCGTCTCGCGACTGCAGTTTATTTTCCTTATCCTGATGGCATTAGGGATCACGAATGCTTTGCAGAGACTATGGCTGATCAAGTCATAGTCTTTTTTTGTGTCAAAAAATAGGGGGAGTTCTTTTCAGCTTACAAAAAAGACCTCTGGAAAAGGTTTTGATCCGCATGGCCGGTTATGAATACTGGTAAGATAGTATCCTGTCGTTTGTTACGCTTTTAAAATGTCTGAAGAAGGATTCCCTCTGCCGGTAACAGCCTCAATCACTCTCCCCCGTCCTGCTCCGCTCAGCCTGACCGCTGCTTTCAATCACTCCCTGATGCATAAATCCCCAGCCGCACATATCCGCGAGTATTGTGCTCAGCGTACGCCCGTGATCGGACATCGAATATTCCACTTTGGGCGGAATTTCCTGATAGATTTTGCGTACGATCAAGCCGTCGCGCTCAAGCTCGCGAAGGTGATTGGTCAGCATCCCCTGGGTAACGGACGGAAGGAGCTTCCTGAGTTCTCCGAACCGCTTGGTGCCCTGATGAAGCAGGATAAACAAAATCAGCGGCTTCCACTTGCCTCCGATCACATCCAGCGTGGTCATAATTCCTTCGGTCGTCCCCGGCTGTCTATCATTTAGCGGCATCCGATTCCCCTCCGTCATTCATTTTTTTGATAACTTCTTTGTTCTGTTACTTTACCAAATCGGCCCGTTTAATAAAAGTACTTCTCTTTTTCGTACATAGTCTTATTTTTCGTACTATGCGCGGCTGTTCAAGGTATGATTTTACAGACTAAGTCCGATTAAAAATCCTACTTCTCAAAAATAAGAATCTAAACAATAATGAGAAAGTAATTCGGATTGCCCTACGATTTCCAATTTACTTTGAAAGGATGCTTGATCATGAAAATAATGGTGATTACGGCTCATCCCGACTTAACTGCTTCCAGAGTTAACCGGGCTTTTGCCCGCAAAGCTTCTACAGTTCCCGGCGTCTATGTACGCGACCTTTACCGGGAATATCCCGAATGGACGATTGATGTGGAAAAAGAGCAGCGGCTGCTCACTGAACACGACCGGATTGTTTTCCAGTTCCCTCTTTACTGGTACAGCTCTCCGGCCCTGCTGAAAAAATGGTTTGACGATGTGCTCACCTACGGCTGGGCGTTCGGAACGGATGGCGTCCATTTGACGGGAAAAGAATTTATCGTCGCCACGACAACGGGCGGAACCGAAAATCAATATCGTTCCGGAGGTTCCAACCGGCACACGCTAAGCGAGTTTATGAAACCGATTCAGAGCACTCTTGAGAAATGCAACGGCGTTTTTCTCCCCGTGTTTGCAGCCTATCATTTGTCGGATGCGCCCGAGGCGGAACTTCAGGCGGAAGCCGACCAGTATGCGAAACACATCGTCAGCCTTCAAGCGGACCTTGCCAATTAACCTGAAAAAATAGAGAACAAGTTCGTATGAACTTGTTCTCTTTTCTTTTGCTTGGATATATACAGCCAAGTTCGATCCCAGCCTTGTGATGCTTTCGCTTGAGAGCTGCGCGGCGAGCTCAGGAATGGTGTGACTCTTCGGCCGTGCTGCGCTTTATTGGTATAAAGTGACATGTTTGGGGCAATCTACAGACAAGTTTGCGAGAAGGAGGGAGGCACACGCGTGAAGCTATTCAGACACTTATTCCATATGAACAAAAAAAATGCTCCGGCTCCGGCTCCGGCTCCGACTCCAGCTCCAGTTCCAGCTCCGGCACAAGAAACGGCGGATACCGTCACCATCAAATCCTCCCTTGCGGAAAATGAACGGTACCTCGATCAGGTGCTGTTTCATACCGATGATTTAGTGAAGCTCTCGCTTACGTATCAAAATCAGGCTCTGCTGGTCTGTTATCTTGATCCGATGTGCGATGAGGTTAAAATCCGGAGCTTTATTCTGAAACCTCTGGTGGAGTCGGAGGAAGAAAATCTGGCCGATGTGTTCACCGCTCCCAGGGTTTACGCGCAAACTTCGCTGGACGAAGCCGCCGATACTCTGCTGCAGGGGCAGGCCGTTCTTTTCAAGGAAGGCAGCACGGAGTGCTATACGATTACGGTCAATGCGGAAGTCAAGCGGACAACGGAAGAGCCTGAGAACGAAAAAACAGTCCGCGGCTCCCATGAAGGTTTTGTCGAAAATTTGACCGTCAATCTGCATCTGATCCGCAAACAGATCAAAAACCGCCATCTGGTCATTCGCCGGTATACGCTCGGAAAAGAAAGCCGCACCGAGGTCGCCTTGGCTTATCTGAACCATGTCGCCAAGCCGGAGCTCATTCTGGAAATCGACAAACGCCTCCGTACTATCGCGGGTGCCAACACACTGTCAACTGACCTGATGGAGGAATATATCGAAGACCGGACGCTGTCTCCTTTCCCCCAGATTCTGACGACAGAGCGTCCGGACAGGGCCGCCGCCAACCTGCTCGAAGGCAGAGCTGTCCTGATGTCCGCCGGGACGCCCAGTGCGCTGGTCATGCCGGTGACGTTTTTTTCGTTCTATCAGTCCCCGGACGATTATTACAGCCGCACGCTTGCCGGCTCGTTCATCCGGTTCATCCGGCTGCTGAGCTTCGTCATTGCGATTACGCTGCCCGCTTTTTATATCGCGGTCATTACGTTTCATTACGAGGTGATTCCGGCCGAGCTCTTGTTCCAAATTAAAGGAAGCGTGGAGATAGTGCCTTATCCGCCGCTTCTGGAGGCCATGTTCATGGAGCTGACGCTGGAGCTGCTGAGGGAGGCGGGAATTCGCCTGCCGGGACCGATCGGACAGACGATCGGCATCGTAGGAGGTCTTGTGATCGGGGACGCGGTCGTGCGGGTCGGACTCGTATCGTATCCGATGATTATCGTCGTCGCTCTCACCGCCATTTCTTCCTTTATCGTCCCTTCTCACGAGATGAGCGCATCCGTGCGGCTGCTCCGATTTGCCGTTATGATTCCGGCGGCTTTGCTCGGCTTTCTCGGAATCGTCTTCAGCCTGATTTTCATCCTGATCCATCTGTGCAAGCTGGAGTCGTTCGGCACTCCGTACCTGGCCCCGGCGGCTCCTTTCCGCCTGAAGGACTGGAAAGACACCCTTTTCCGGTTCCCGCTATGGAAAAAAGACAACCGCGTCAACATGGCAAAACCTTCGGTGAAGAAGGACAACGCGGATTCAAAGGAGCTGCAGGAGAATGACACACAATTCGAATAAAATAAGTCCGAAGCAGATGCTTTTTCTCGTTCTCCAGACCCAGATCGGCGTCCAAGTGCTTTTCATGCCTTCCCGAGTACAGGCGTTTGCCAAAGGCGACGCGTGGATGTCGGTCCTGCTCGCCGGTTTGTTCAGCCAACTGATTATTCTGATGATGTGGGCCCTGAACAAACGCTTTCCCTCGGCTACTCTGTATGACTTTATGCCCCGTTTGACAGGCAAAGCGGCCGCAGCGTTCCTTCAGGTCCTGTATATCGTTTATTTTACCGTCCAGAGCAGTCTCATTCTGATGTTTTTTTACGAAGTGATCCGCGATTGGGTCTTTCCCGAAACGCCGGAATGGCTCATTACCGGTCTCATGGTGCTCGCCTGCATTTATCTGACCCAGGAAAATCTGCAGATCATCGCCCGGTTCTTTCTGCTGGTCAGCATCGTGATTCTCGTCATGATCTTTATATCCGTGTATGCTTATACGCATTCCAATCTGCTGTATATTTTCCCGATCGGGCAGGCCGGATTTCTCCCGGTTGTACGGGGGGCGCACGAAGCGATAAATACGCTGACCGGCTATGAATGGATTCTTTTTTGCTATCCGTTCGTGGAAGGGACACCCCGGCGGAAGCTGGCTGCGGCATCCGCGGCCAACGCTTTCTCGACCCTGTTGTACACGTTTCTCGTCTTTACGAGTATCGTCGTATTCAGCCCTTCCGAGCTTGGCCTGCTGCCCCATCCGGTTCTGTATATGGTTAAAGCGCTGACGTTCACGATCATCGAACGTCCCGACCTGTATTTCCTCTCCGCCTGGATCGTCGTGGTCGCGACGTCCATTATGGCTAGTCTGTATATGGCTTCGACGGGTATCTCCCATTTGTTCGGCATGAGCAGCCACCGCAAGCCTGTTCTGTTTACGGCCGTCGCGTTCTTGGCGATTGCGCTGCTGATTCATGACCAGGCTGTGATGAAAACTTTGGGCAAAATCGTATCGCTGTCGAGCTATTTTTTCCTGGGCTTCGTTCCCCTCCTTTTACTTCTGATTTCGCTTGCTTTGCATATTCGCGAGGGAGGGAGGCGGCTCGTAGAATGAACCGATTTTCCAAAACCGCGGCAAGCCTGGTGACTCTTCTTCTGCTCAGTGGATGCTGGGATCAGCAGCTTCTCAAAAACTCCCGTATCATACATATCGGGGGATTCGACAAGGGAGAAAACGGTAAGCTTAAAGCTACCGTCGCCTTTCCGGACGTATCCAGTATTGAAGGGGGGCGAAACGAAACCAACGAAATACACACGGTAACGAGCAATACGACTCAGCAGGCCCGCGGATTTTTCGATCATGAAATATCGGGGAATTATTCCCCGTCCAAGCTGCTTGTGCTTCTGCTCGGCGAAGAGTGGGCGCGCGCCCAAAATATTATGCCTTACATGGATGTGTATTACCGCGATCCCAAAAGCCCGTTGAACGCCCGCCTTGCGGTAGTCAACGGAACAGCGGAAGGTTTGATCGACTTGAAAAAGGTCGGAACGAAACTCCTCGGACGCTTTCTGGATGCACTGCTCGAAAACATGGAGGAAGGTACCGTCATCCCGCGGGTCAATTTCCAGTCGATCGGCCCTGTCAAGCCTGGACAGGACTTTGCCCTCCCCTATGTGTCGATTCACAACAAAAAGCCCGTTGTTCAAGGTGTAGCGCTGTTTCACAACAATGTAATGACGGCCACCCTCTCCTCGGAAGAATCTCCCATTTATCTGCTTCTCAAGGGACAAAAGGGAAAAACGGCGCGCCTCACTCTTCCCGTGAACATTGGGGAGGAGGAAGAGCACGAGACAAAAGCGGACCGCTACATTACAGTCGACCTCCATAAGTACTCGCAGAAAATGAAAGTGGAGCTGACGGAGAGCGGCGGAGTCAGAGTCAAGATCCGGTTGAAAATCAATGCCGCGGTTATCGAATACCCGCTTGACCGGCTGAACAAAAAAGAGACGATTCAGAAACTGGATGCAGCACTTTCCAGACTGCTGACTGCCCGGGCCAAAGCCGTTACACGCAAAATGCAGGAAGCCAATCACGACGGATACGGTATAGCGCTGAGGCTGATGGCTTTTCATCCGGAAGCCTGGAAGAAGATGAACTGGGAGGAAGACTACAAGGAAGTGCAGTTCGAGCCGGACATCCGGCTGAAAATCGAGCGTAAGGGCATTACGTTCTAGGGGAAATGTTTTGCACGATTAACCGTAATAAAAAACCAGGAAACTCTAGGAAGAGTTCCTGGTTTCTTCATGAGGTCGTGCCGCTTCAAGCGGCTGAACCGGGCCTCGCCTCTACACGATTCCGGCCATGGAAGCCTGCTGAAAATCGGCCAGGCTCACACTCTTGCCGCCGTTCAACCGCGATTCTTCCGCGCCGAACGCCATCAGGTGGCTCTGCAGCGAAGCGGAGGCGGATGTCCGGCTTGCGGCAGGGGCGCGGCCGTATTTCCGGACGTCCTTCAGGAAAGAGGCGACCATGCGCTCGTCTCCTCCCCCGTGCCCGTCCCCGGCGATGTTGCAGCGGACCTCGACCGCTTCTCCGGTAGCGAAACGGTGAAGGGTATACGAGCCTGTGTCCATATCGCCCAGGATCTCGCCGCGGGTCCCCATGATCTGGACCCGTCTGCCGCCGCCCTGGGTAAAACCGGACATCGTGAAGGCCGCGGTCGCTCCACCGGCAAACTCCAGGTTCACGACCTGGTGATCCACGACATCGTTATCGCAGCGGTACACGCAGCGTCCGAACGGTCCTTCCTTCAACGCCTTCACGATGCCTTCCTGGGACAGGTCGTGTGTCATGTAACGCGCCCACGGATGATCCGGCGGCTGAATGTAGAGCTTGAGCGCGGAGAACGGGCATTCTTTTTCAACCTCGCAGCCTTCGATGCATCTGTCGGTCGATCCCGCGGGGGCGTTCTCCTTCTTGAAATGAAACAAGGAGCCGAATGAACTGACGCTCTTGCACTCCCCGCCCATGAGCCACGAAATAATGTCCAGATCGTGGCACGATTTGGCCAAAATCATGGGACTGGTTTCTTCCGCACGGCGCCAGTTGCCCCGCACATAGCTGTGAGTCATATGGGCGTAGCCCACATTTTCGGTCAGCTGGACGGACGCGATATCACCGAGTTCTCCGGCATCCAGGTGCTGTTTGATTCCCGCCCAGAACAGGGAGTACCTCAGAACGTGGCTGACGACGAGAAGCCGGTCATGGGCTTTGGCCGCCTCGACCAGTTGCACGCACTCTTCCAGCTTAGGCGACATCGGTTTTTCCAGCAGAACGTGATAACCGAGCTCCAGCGCCTTCATAGCCGGCACGAAATGCATCCGGTCCAGCGTGCTGATAATCATAATGTCGGCGATTTTTCCCCGCTCGAATGCTTGCTCCCATGACGAATATACATAGTCGGGCTTGATTCCGTGTATCCGCGAGATGAGTTTCCGTCTGCCTTCATCGGGCTCCGCTACGGATATAATGTTGAGCTCGTGGGGATATTTCTCCGCGTACGGTCCATAAATGTAACGTCCCCTGCTTCCGGCACCGAGCAGTACCGCTGTTAATGCTGCCACTCTACTTCCTCCTCTTGCTTCGGCTTATGTTCCGATTGTACAAGAGAGAGACTTCGGCCTAAAGAGATCGTTGGTTACTTTCATATACTTCTGTTGACGTGGGTGCCTGCCGATCAGCCGCTGTCGCCGCTTGCCCGCCGGCTCCGGTATTCCTGTGGAGTAGATTCGTTATGCTTTTTGAAAAACCGGATAAAAGCCAGAGCCGAATTGTAGCCCAGCATAGAGGCGATTTCCCCTACCCTCATCGGACTGCCGAGCAGCAGCTCCTTGGCCTTCAAATTCCGGTAATCGTTAATGTAATCGGACAATCCGATCCCCGTCATTTGTTTATAAAGCCGCGACAGGTACGAGGGATTAAGGCCGACGTGGTCGGCAATGGCATTCAGCGAGATATCTTTCGCGAGATTGGCCGCTATGTAAGTATGAACCCGCTGGACAAGCTCGTCGGGAAAATGAGCCGCCTGCTCGCCGTTCCAATCGAATATGAGCTCCGCCGTCTGCAAAAAATAAGCTTTGAGCGCGGCCACGGTCGTATCCGCTTCACAGTGGAACAACGTCGACAAATCGTGGCTGCTGTTCAGGTACGCCCTCAGTTCGTCATTTTTGTTCACATACGCCAAAAAAACAGCGGAAAGCGAATGATACACTTCTCTTTTCCGTTCAAACGGCCATTCGTCACTTTCCCATAGATCGCTGATCTCCTTGTACACGTTAAAAAATTCGCAGCGGTGCCCGTTCTCCAGGCATTTCCCGAGCAGCTGCACGCGGGCGGCCGTAAAAAACTCGCTCCGCTTCTGCGCGTGGCCGGTTTCCCCTTGATTATCCGACGCGGGTTCCGTTAAAATGATTTCATTTCCGAGGCCCGCTCCGAACAAAAAGGTATATTTCAGCTCATGGAATTTGTCGGAAATATCGTCCCAGGGAACCGGATTTTTGCCCACCACAAAAGAAACCGGCAGCTTCAGCAGATTTTTGCAGGCCCGCTGGATCGTTTCAAGAGCATTTCCCACGAAACGCCGCGTACTGTCCCAGCTGTCCCCGGAGACGTCCGTGTCAGGACACGATGATTCCGCCGGCTGAATAAACCAGGCGACTTTCACCTGGTCGTAAACATAGGTGTACACGCGTGCACCCGGCGACAAAATCTCTTCCGCGATATTTTGTACGGCATACACGAAGAGCGCTTTATCCGGAGGCGTCAGCATTTCTCGCCACACGTCCACTCTTCCCAGAAGCAGCAAAACCGGCTCTTCCCCTTGAAGCGGAATGCCGATCTCCCGGAAATGCCGGTCAAGCTGCTCCCCGGCCGGCCTTTTTCCCTGAAGCAGACTGCTCACATACTCTTTTTGGAGAGAAGGGAGCGCCCGCTTCATGCTTTCCTCCGCGCGCTCAATCATCTCTTCACGCGCTTTTTCTTCATCGAGCTTGTCGATCGCTCGCGTAACGGTGGCAATGATTTTCTCGTCGCTTTCAATTTTCAGCAGATAATCGAAGCCGCCGTATTTAACCGCACTCTGCACATATTGAAAATCGTTATAGCCGGTCAGAAAGATCACTTTGCACGAAGGCCAATTCGTTTTAATTTCCCGGAGCAGACCGATACCCTCCAGCCCGGGCATTTTAATATCCGAAATGACAAGGTCGATCCGCTTGTTCCGCAATACTCCCAGCGCCTCTTCTCCGGAATACGCGGTATGAATTTCCAGGGAAAGCTGTGTAGTTTCTTCGAAAAGATCCTTCAGACCCTCCACGATAATCGGGATATCGTCTACAATCAGCAATCGGTACATTCGGTCTCCTCCTCTAGCTGTTTCCGATGTGAATGCCTGCTTTCAGGCCGCCCAATTCCGATCTGTCCACCGTGATCCCGTAGCCCTGCCCGTAGCGGAGCTGGATTCTCCGGTGAACGTTCACGAGACCGGTCGTCTCTTCAAGCTCGTGATTTCCGTCCGCAAGACGTCTGCGGAGTTTGCCGAGTTCTTCGTCCGTCAATGTCGTACCGTTGTCTTCCACATAGATGGTAATGCCTGTGGCGTCCATCCTGCTCCAGATCCGGAGAAACCCGGCGCCGGGCGTGCTTCCGAGCGCGTGTTTGTAAGCGTTCTCTATAATCGGCTGCAGGATAAGCCGGGGAACGCGCGTGTCAAACTCCTCAACCTCGAACACCGCTTCAATGCGGTCTCCGTAGCACACTTTTTGCATATCCACGTAGGTACGCGAATGGTTGATTTCTAGCGAAAGCGGAATTTCATCCTCGTCGTTCCGGGTAATAAAATGAAAATAATCCCCGATGTACAAGCAGAACTGGTACGCTTTCTCCTTATGCTCCGATTTAATCAGGCGGCACAGGACGAAGAAGCAGTTATACAAAAAGTGCGGATTAATCTGGGACTGCAGCCGTTTCAGCTCCGAACGCTGACTGCGGATTTGCTGCTCGTAATTTTGCTCGATCAGCTCCCGCAGCGAATGGATCGTCTGATTAAACGCATGGTACAAATACCCGAATTCGTCGTTGCCCCGGTCGACCGGAATAAGCTCCAGCCGGTTTTGCTGGACGCGTCTGAACGACTGCACCAGCTTTAACAGCGGCCGGTAAATCAGCCGGAACAGGAAGAACGAGAAGAACAGGACCACCGCAACCGCCAGAACGCACGCCCACCTGAACCATACGCGATAAGTCTGGATGGGGCCGAGCAGCGTTTTTTCGGGAATGCAGCTGACCGAATACGAGTTCCACAGGGCCGAGTAGTTGTAGACCGCCAAATACCGGTCGCTGCCTACGGTAATCGTCTCGTAGCCCTGTTTGTTCCCTTCCGCGCTTTTCTCCCCGATAAAAGCTTTCGCCGCCGTCAGCAGCCGCGGGTCATTCCCGCTCTGAAAATTCCACCCGCGATCCGTGTTGATCAGCAGGGTTTCCCCGCCGAAGGAGCCGCTGATCTGCGCCAGCGACTGCCTGATCTTGGCCGTCGACAGCTCGACGCCGATGACGTACAACGGCTCCCGGGTCGAATTCGACGGCACCTGCATGCTCAGGAACAACCGGTCGTCCCAGAAAATAAACGGCTCGTCGGCCCGCTTATTCCGCAGCTGGAGTGCTTCATATTCCTTCAAATCCACGAAGGTATCGTACTTGACGCTGAGCAGCGTCCGCTGAATAAGCGGCACATAGGCTTTCACTTCCTGAATAAACGCGCTGGAATCCTTGGTCAGATTCAGGCGCTTCTGAATACCGAGTATTTTCTCGGAACGGTCGTAATCCGACAATTCATTACCCATGGCCGCGATTTCCTGCAAATCGCTGTCCGTGACGTAATTCGGCAGAAACCGGTTGATCCGGTCCGCTTCCTTGTCCAGCGAATCCAGATAATACCGGGTCGTATTCAGGATGGACTGGGACCTTTCCTGGCGGATGCTCTCCGACCCCTTTTCGTTAATCAGCCAGGTAATGGCCATGATCGGAAGCAGGGCGGCCATAAATACCGCCATAATTTTTTTGAAAATGGAGGAGTCCTGCAAGCTGAGATTGAGTTTCATGAATACCGCTCCCCTTACGCTCGAATGCCCGTCCCGTTATTCTTTGACACTCCCCATCACAATTCCTTTAATGAAAAAACGCTGAAGGAACGGATACACCAGAAGAACGGGGAAAGCGGCGACGAATATCTGGGCGGCTTTGCTGGTGCGGTCCGACAATTTAACCAGCAGTTCGGCGTCCTGCGCTTTGATAAACCGGAAATCCATGTTGATGATAATGGTCTGCAGGAAGGTCTGCAGCGGATATTTATCGGGATGGTTCATGAGAATCATACCGTCAAACCAGCTGTTCCAGTGGCCGACCACCGTGAATAAGCCCGTCGTCGCCAGTGCGGGAAGAGAAAGCGGAGCATAAATCTTCCACAAGGTCGCAAAATGGCCGGCGCCGTCAATCCGGGCCGATTCCTCGAGTTCCTTCGGCAGACTCCGGTAAAAGTTCAGCAGGAGAATCACATTAAATACGGGCAGCGCACCCGGAAGAACCAGCGCCCAGACCGTATCGATCAGGCCGAGCGTTTTGATCGTCATGTACCACGGAATAAGCCCTCCGCTGAACAAGATCGTAAAGACGAAGACCCAGACGTAAAAGGTGCGCATGCGGAATACGCGAGGGTCCTTCGACAGCGGATACGCCGTGAGGATCGTCAGAAACATGCTGATCGCCGTACCCAGCACGACCCGCTGAACCGATATCCAGAACGCCCGCAAGTATTCCGGCTTGCCGAACACGTTATCGTAGGCGGCCGTCGTAAAGTCGACGGGCCACAGCAGAACCTTCCCGGCGGAGGCCGCCGCTCCCGAACTGAGCGAGATGGCCAGGATGTGAATAATGGGCATGAGGCACGCGAAAGAAATCAGGGCCAGGAACACGACGTTGCCGATCAGAAACAGTCTCCTGCCCATGGTCAAGTGGTGGCGCAAGGCAATCCCTCCTCAGAAGATCCGGTAATTGGCGAAACGGTAAGCAAGCAGGTACGATACCGAAATCAGAACGAAAGAAACGATCGACTTCAGAAGTCCGACCGCCGTAGCGAAACCGAACTGCGACTGCTGCACCCCCATGCGGAAGACGAACGTGTCGATAATGTCCGCGCTTTCATAAACTTGAGGGCTGTACAGATTGAAAATCTGGTCGAACCCGGCATTGAGCACGTTGCCGATGTTCAGCGTAAGCATGAGCACGATAATCGGCATCATTCCCGGAAGCGTGATGTAGAGGGTCTGTTTCCACCGGCCCGCTCCATCCATCTCCGCAGCCTCATACAGCGACGGATTGATCCCGGTAAGGGCAGCCAGATACACGATGGTGCCGAAACCGAACTCCTTCCATACGTCCGACACGACCATCACATAAGGAAACCAGGCGTTATCTCCGAGAAAAAAAACGGGCTGCATCCCGAAGACGCCGAGAAGCTGGTTGACGATCCCCGACGACGGCGAAAGCACGTCGACCAGAATGCCGCTCAGCAGCACCCAGGACATAAAATGCGGCAGATAGACGAGCGTCTGAAACGTCCGTTTGATCCACTGCCTGCTCAGTTCATTGAGAAGAATGGCGATCGTAATGGGCACGATTAAACCCGCCGCTATTTTCATCGTCGCAATAAACAGGGTGTTGAAAAAAATTTGTCCGATATCCGGGTATTCCATCAGGAAACGGAAATTTTTCAATCCCACGAAAGGTGAACCGAACAGCCCTTTGGACGGGATGAATTTCTGAAAAGCCATCATAATTCCCGCCATCGGGATATAACTGAATATAATCACGATAATCAGACCCGGCACTACCATCAGATGAAGAGGCCACTCCCGCCTCCAAGTCCGAAACCTCGTATGCATACCCTCACCTGCCTTATCAGCTTCATGTAGATAGAAAAAGAGGGATCGCATCCTTTCCGATCCCCCTTGAAGGATTTTGACTGAACTCACCCGTACGGGCGGCAGCCGCCCTATTTGTTCTTGTTGTACCAGTCATTGACTTCTTTCGTGATCTCGTTGCCGCCCATGCTTTTCCAATCCGCAACGAATTTGTCGAATTCATCGGCCGGCACCTGATTCATGATGATTTTGACGAACACTTCATCCCGCTTTTTGTTCAAAATCGCTCCTTTTTCCACCATGGTCGGTGTCGGCGCTCCGTAAAACTTGTTCTGTTCGAACTGGTTGTTCTTCTTCATTTCCGGATACAGCGAGACGGCGCCATGGGGTCCCGAAATCAAGTACTCCCACCAGAGGCTCGTATCTCCGTTGACGTATTTCATGGCGCGTCCGTAGCGGGTCTTCTGATCTTTCGTCTGCAGCTTGCTTTCGTCTTTGTTCGCGATCGCATCGGGAAGCACTTCCCCGTTATTGTTCGTCTGGTTATTGACGAAGATCGGGTTCAGCAGCCAGTAGTTGCTCGATTTTTCCACTTTGTCTTTGCCGAACTCATACACCTTGCTCTCTTCGCTCTGGCTGTTGTTCACGACGATCCAGTGGTTCAGCAGCTTGATGACCGCCTCCGGATGTTTCGCTTTCTTGGACACGACGTAGTACTTATCCACGCCCAGCCCGATCTGGGACTTGGCGGGTTTGCCGTCCGAGGATGGAAGCGGGAACACGCCCCACTCCTGCACGACTTTGCCGTCCTTGACCGCTCCGCTCGCCAGTTGGGCCGGCATCCATTCCGCCCCGAAGACCATGCCGATGCTGTCGTTATACAGCATTTCGGAAGCTTTAGTCGCATCCTTGACCGCAAACTCCGGATCGATCAGGCCTTTCTTGTACAGATCTTGAAGACCTCGCAGCGCGTCTTTCATCTGCGGCTGAACATCCCCGAACTGGAGCTTGCCGGTTCCGTCATCCAGCCACTGGTTCGTGTAAGCGTGATATCCGTTCAGGAAACCCGTGACACCAAGGGCGCCGTCGAACAGATTTTTGTTGAAGGCCAGGCCGTAAGCTTTTCCCGTTCCTCCGGGGTCCTTCGTTTTAAAAGCCTCCGCGATTTTGGCAACGTCCTCCATCGTTTTCGGCTCGGGCAGGTTCAATTTCTTCAGCCAGTCCGTCCGCACCCACAAGAACTGGGCGTAATAAGGATTGGATGTCGAGGGAATCGCCATCAGCTTGCCGTCGAACGTGGCCGACTTCATCTGAAGGCCGCCGTCCATGGTCATCATTTTCTTTGTGTTTTCGGTGGCGACCTTGTCGTATACGGGTGTCAGATCCAGGATCATGTCCGCTTCGATAAGCTGCTGAAGCTGAGCGGCATCGACGGGAAAGAAGTCCGGAATCTCGTTGGAAGCGATAGACATTTTCAGCTTTTCCGCGAACTGGCTTCCGTCCGCCACCCATTTGTTGATGATTTTAACCCCGGTTTCTTTCTCGTACGCCGCGTAAACCGCATTGTTGTCGAAGGTTTCGCCCGGATCGAATTTCAGATACGGATCGCTTGCCCGGACCGTGGATACTTCCATGACTCCGCCCGTTTCCGGCGTTTTCGCCTCTTCGGGCGCCGTGCCGCTGCATGCTGTAACCGTTAACATCGCGGCAATGACAGCGGCCGGCAGCAGCCCTTTATGTCTGTTTTTTCTGCTCAATGCAATCCCTCCTGGGTATTGTTCCTGTGCGGGCCGCTATGACCGGCCTCTCGTTCCTTGCGTAGCTTAAGTATAAGAAACGGGGTGCCGTGCTTCCATATACTCCTATTTACATTCGTATACACCTCTTGACTGACCTTTGTTCAATAAAGCGCCGGGAACGCCGGACCATGCCGCATTAAGCCTCGGATCTCCGCTTCTTAACGGCTTTGCTCCCCGTTCCTATCTTGTGTGAACTCACCCAGTTTTTGATATTGTAGAACGGGGTCGAATAACTTAGAATGATGAAGGAACTATGCGGTCGAAGGGAACTAGAAAATGTCTATAAAACGATTATCCGCCCTGTTTTTAGCTGTTATTCTGGCCATTTTGCTCATCAATGACAGCGTCTTTTATTATTCCACGAAGAAATCCCTAACGGCGAACATGGAAACGGAGCTGTTTTCTCTTTCCCAGCAAATCCAGTTAAGCATTGACCACGTGGAGTATTCGTCTCAAACCCGGGATAAACTCTTGTCCGATTCGTTAAGGCAAGTGGCCCTCGGCGTCAAAGCCGCTCTGCCTCCCCGTTACCGGGATATCGACAACAGCATGCTGGCGGAGCTAAGAGTCAAGTATAACGTAAGCAATCTCACCTTATTCGCCCAAATCGGGGATGAGATCGTCAGCGTCCGTTCCTCGGATCCCAAGGAAATTAACCTGAATGCGAAATATTGGGGTAATTACCGGACAGCGCTCGAACAGCTGTTCAGACTGGAAACGGTTACCGTATCCGAAGGCACCACGCTTCAGAGCTTCTGGGCGGGTAAAATATCGGGCTCCGCCTCCAATCCCGGTTCAAAAAGAAACAAATTCGGCTTCTATTACGACGGAACGACCGACTATATCATTAATCCGACGATGAACAGCTCTCTCATCGAGCAGTTCGATCAGAACGACGGCTCGGAGTTTATCGTTGCGGAGACGTTAAAGAACAACAAAAGCCTGCTCGAAATTACCGGATTCAATCCGCGCACCTTCTCCAAGCCGGATGACGATCCCAGTTTTTATACCATAACGAACGGGTCCAAAAACATCCGGTACTCCGAACGCAAAATTTTGTTCGGCCAGTACAACAACAGGTCGCCGGAGGACGTCTCCCTGATCGAGCAGGCCGTTAAACTCGATAAGCCGATCTTCTTCCCTACGAAAATCAACGACAAAAACGTGTTGAAAATTTTTTATCCGGTTAAGAGCGAACGCGTTCAGTTCCCTTACGTAATCGGCCTGGTCAACGACATGGAGTATATTCACAACTCCTTGAACAAACAGCTGCTGAATTTCTTCCTCGTCATCGTTTCGGTTTCGATTGCCAGCCTGATCATGGTCTACTTTATTTACAAAGGGGTTAACCGGACGAAAGACGCCGTCGCCCAGACGATCCAAGAGAATTATACGGATGAAATGAACAGTCTGATGGTCGCGATCAAAGGACAGAATCACGATTTTACCAACCATCTGACCACGATCAGCTGTATGGTCCAGTTGAAAAAGTTCGACGAGACCAAGAAATATATCCACGAGCTTGTGGAAGAAACCAGACTCGTCAACAGCATCGTCCATGTCGGGCATCCGGCCCTCGCTTCCCTGATCAGTTCCAAGATTACGCAGTCGCAATTGAGAAAAATAAACTTTACTTACGAGCTGGACTTGGCGGACGATCTCACAAGCATTTCCGGACTGAAATCCGTCGATCTCGTGAAAATTTTAGGTAATTTGATCGACAACGCTTTCGACGAAGTGAGCGGAATGAACGTGGAGCAACGAAACGTGCATCTTCTCGGCTATACGGAAGAGAACCAACTGATCTTCAAGCTGTCCAACCATATCAGCAAAAGCTTGTCCGAGAAGGATCTGCAAGCCATGTTTACAAGCGGTTACTCCACGAAAAAAGACGGCGTCCACAAAGGTCTCGGTCTGGCCATCGTAAATCAGCTTGTTCAGCGGTACAAAGGAACGGTCTCCGCTGAAATTTCCGGAGCGAACACGATCCAATTCACCGTGATTCTGCCGATTTATTCCTAATCCGGAAGAACGGAAGATACGGATTGGACGGCCGTATCCCGTGCCGCAAGCTCCGCCGTTCCGCCAAAAAGAAACTCGGCCTGCTTCCTGCAGGCCGAGTTTTTTCGCTTAACGGTTCAATTCGTGAAGGGCGGCTTCGTACTTGCGCATTCTTTCGCGGTCTTTGGAGGTCGGTTCCTTGATGCGGGTCATGTCCATGTTATCGTGAACATCGGCCAGTTTGACCTCTCGGGCAAGGGGATTTTTCTTCGCCCTCCGGACGAAGTCCAGGTAATCCTCGCCCGGCTCCCGACTCAAAGCGGTCACCGCTTCAACGATGTCCGGCGAGAATCCTTCCCGCCGTAAATCTTCGGCGCTTATCTCCGAATCCTCCAGAACGTCATGGAGGACAGCCACGATGCGCGCATCGGTTGTCCGGACGCTCTGCATAACCCGGAGCGGGTGCAGAATATACGGCTGGCCGGCTTTGTCGGTTTGTCCGGAATGGGCCCGGGCGGCTACAATAATCGCTTTTTCCAAGGTGCTCATTTTTTCGCCTCCTCCCTGAACCTGTGATGTAACCCAAATTATACCACGCCCGTCCCTTAATCACACGGGCACCCACTTACGACTGGAGGCCAGTGCGCTGCAAGCCCGTTTGTAAGGCTTCATGGTGTGGCGCCTGTTTCACGCGTTTTACCTCTTCCTTATCCTTCCTGTATACTGTGAATGAACCTTTTATTCATGCCGTTACAGGAGGAACCGGAATGATCAAGCGTCACATCGACAGATTGGAGCAGCTGCTTCCCTTCAAAGTGGGAGAAGACCGTCAAGAAGAGTACGAAACCTACCTCAAGCTTGAAGGCGCAGGAGAAGAACAGTTTGCTGTCCTGGAAAGGAAATACGGCCTGACCCTGCCCGACGATTTCAAGGAATTTTACCGGCACAAAAACGGCAGCGGCTATCATTTCCATATTTTGTATCCTTCTTACGATGAAGGGGCCGTTTCCCCTTTTTATCTGCTTTCTCTGGAGGAAATCGACGAACTGAAAGCTTATTTCTGCAGCGAGGACATCCTGCTCAGCGAGCATTTCGAGGAAGACGAAATCGCACGGCTCGATAAACGGATCCGGCCTTACTACAGCAACCGAAAATGGCTTCCCATTGCGCAGCTCGCCGGAGGCAGCCTGTATCTGATGCTGGATTTCGACCCTTCCGAGCAGGGCAAGGCGGGACAAGTGATCGCATTTGTGCATGACCCGGACTTCATTTACTATGCGGCGGACAGCTTTACGGAGCTGCTGGATATTTCCAACAGGAACCTCGAAGAATGGGAAGAAATCGATTATTAAAACGCGAGACCGGGCCGGTCGGCTCTACAGTCGGCAAAAAATTAAAACGGAGTGCGGAGCCTGAGCTCGAACACTCCGTTTCGTTTGTTTCAAGGCAGGGCTTGTCCCGCTCCTACGCTGGCTTTAATCATTTGAATGAACCGCTCCGCCGGGGGCGACAGAACCTCATCTGTACGCGTACATACCGCGATGATATTTTTTAACCGGATGTCCTTCACATATACCCGGGCCAATTCCCCGCGCTCCACATGATCCCGGACGACCAGCGAGGAAATAAAGTTCGTCCCGTACCCGGCCATCACCGCGCTGATCGTCTCATTCAAGCCGTTGAACTGCAGGGCAATCTGGGGAGGACTCACGTTATGCACCCTGCATAAGGAAAAAAGCCACTCCCGCGTCGAGCTTCCCTCTTCCCTCATAATGAACGGCTCCTTCACCATCTCGGCCAGGGTGATGTGCTCATTGGCATATTTGTGACGGGCGGGCACGACGAACCACAATTCGTCCTCGAAAAGCTCCTCCCAATGGATGCCGGGCTGCCTTTCGCCCGCTCCGCCGTAAACGGCAATTTCGGCTTCGTAATTGAGCAGGCTGTCGAAAGCGCCCCGGGAATTGGTCGTGGTGATGACGAAATCTACTTCTTCATGGTCCCGTTTGAATTTGGCGACCCAGGCCGGAAGCAAGAAATTGGCCGGCAGATAGGTGGATACGAGGCGAATCGCACCGTTTCTTCCCGAGGTATACCCGTCGATAAAAGCTTCCATTTCCTCTTCCAGGGCAAACAGCTTTCTTGCATATTCCAGCAGCTTCCGTCCGGCATCGGTTAAGGAAATTCCTCTTCCCCGGGCAGCGAAAAGCCGCATCCCGATTTCCTTTTCGAACCGTTTGATCTGGGAAGTGACAGCGGGCTGGGAAATCCGAAGCGCCTCGGCCGCCCCCGTTATGCTCCCCGATTTGGCCGTTTCGTAAAAAATCCGCAGAGCGTGAAGATTCATTTCGCACGCACCTTTTCTTAACTAAAATTTATACTTTAATAATAATTATATATTTTATTTATGTATCAATCCAGCATACAGTAGAGGTAGATTCCCATACGAAAGGAGTTTTACTCTTATGACGCTTTCAAATGAATCCCCCGAAGTCCGTAACGAACCCGCCCGGGCGGACCTGTCCGGCAAATGGTCGCATGTGGATGCCTGCCTGAACGAATGGCTTGTCCCCGCCGATCCCGTTATGACGGAGGTTCTCGCCAATAACGCCAGAGCCGACCTTCCGCCTATTGACGTGGCGCCCAACCAAGGGAAGCTGCTCCACCTCCTCGCTAAAATCCAAGGAGCCCGCTCCATCCTGGAAATCGGCACGCTTGGCGGATACAGCACGATCTGGCTCGCTCGCGCGCTGCCCAAAGACGGCAAAATCGTCACGCTCGAGTACGATCCTCATCATGCGGAGACGGCCCGCCAAAATCTGAGCCAGGCGGGCGTAAGCCATCTCGCGGAGCTGCGGGTCGGCGAAGCGCTCGGGTCGCTGGAGCAGCTTTACGCGGAAGGGGCCGGGCCGTTCGATCTCATCTTCATCGACGCGGATAAACCGAACAACCCCGATTACTTCAAATGGGCGCTGAAGCTGTCGCGCCCGGGCAGTCTCATCATCGGGGACAACGTCATCCGCGACGGGAAAGTCGCCAATCGGCACAGCACAGACCCACGCGTTCAAGGGGTCCGCACCTTCCTCAAGCTGATCGCGGCCGAACCGCGGGTTACCGCGACCGCGTTGCAAACCGTCGGCAGCAAAGGCTACGACGGGTTTGTCCTCGCGCTGGTGACGGCATAAAAAGGGCCCCGGCAGCCAATCCTAAACAAAATCCCCTCTCTTTAAAGAGAGGGGATAAAGACAATCACTTCGGTTCCGGCATTTACTTCACTGGCAAGATCAATGGTTCCCCCGTGATGCCGGATCATATTTTTAGCGATCGCAAGACCGAGTCCGGTGCCGCCTGACTTCCGATGCCGGGAGGAATCCACCCGGTAAAAACGCTCGAATACGCGGGATAGTTCCTCTTGCGGGATTCCGATTCCATGATCCTTAACCCTGATCTCGACTCCATGCTTACCGGAAACCGGATCCGTCTTCTCGGATACATGCAGCTCGATCTTGTCTTTGCTGTATTTCATAGCATTGTCCAGAAGAATAAGCAGCAGTTGATTGATGGTAGACGCATCCACTTCTGCTGTAATTTCCTTGGAAGAGGAAATGACCTCTATTTCCCGCCTGTGAGTCTTGCTCAGCAAGTGGGCTGTCTGTTCACAAACCGTAACAAGCTCGACGTTCTGGACCGTTAAAACACGCTCCTGTTCGCTCGACGCTAAATCTAGAAGCTGCTGGGTCATTTGCTTCATTCTGACGGCCTCAGAATGGATAGACTCCACAGCTTCTTTCCCTTTCGCTTCATCTTTCAGCCCCCATCTGCGAAGCATATTGGCATATCCCTCAATTATGGTTAAAGGGGTCTTTAATTCATGGGAAGCATCGGACACGAACTGCTGCTGGCGCACGAAGTTTTCCTCGAGCCGGTCAATCATCCGGTTAAAAGTAGCCGCCATCGCGCCGAGTTCATCTTTGGAGCCCTCACCCAGCGGTATTCGATGGAAGGCTAGGCTTTTCTCAATTTGTTCCATCGTTCGGACCATCCCGGAAATGGGCCGCAGAATCCAGCGGGACAAATACACGCCTCCGATGAGACTCAAACCTATCGCCCCCAGACTCGACAGTGCAAGGATTGAAATCAAAATCCGGATGTTGTCTTCCAGCGAATCCAGCTTCTCCGCCATTTCGATCGAGCCGATCGTGTCACTTCCCGAATGAATAGGGACACGTACCAGCAGAACGGCGCTTTCCCCTCTGTAATACACCTCGGTTTCAGAATGTTTAACCGTCTCAGTCTTCAGAGGAAGAAGATCCGAATCGTTCTGAACGGTTTGAACCACCTTTCCTACCTTGTCGAGAAGACGAATCATCCCTTGATCCGGCAGGTAGCTTTGCAGAAGTTCGGTACTTTGTCCCGATATTAGGTCGGCAGGGTCCGCCTTTTCCAGAAGAGTATGGACTCGGTTCATAAACAAATCTTTTTCGTTCTGCGTCGTAATGCGCAGAAAAGCAAAGTAGACGGTCACGTTCACAGCCAGCAATATACCGATCAACCATAGGGTCGTTAGAAGAACGATTTTCTTCTGGATACTCATTTGCCGCTCTCCTTGATCGAATACCCTACTCCGCGATGTGTATGAATAAGCGCTCCTTCAAACGGATAATCGATTTTTTTGCGGAGATAACGGATATACACATCAACCACGTTCGTATCTCCCATAAAATCATATCCCCATACGTGGCTGATAATCTGATCCCGTGTGAGCACCTGATTCCGGTTTTCGAGTAAATAAACGAGCAGCTCGAATTCTTTAGGGGTCAGCTCCACAATGATCTCGCCGCGTTTAACAGTCCGTGTCGTCGGACTGACGGTTAAATCTCCAATCGCCAGAACAGGGAAGGATTCTGCCGGTTTCGTGTCCGTGGCAGAATTGCGGATGCGGATGCAGGCTCTGATCCGGGCTAGCACTTCCTCGATCTCAAACGGCTTCGTAATATAATCATTGGCGCCTTGATCGAGCCCGCTTACTTTATCCGGTGTCGCGTCGCGGGCAGTCAACAGGATAACCGGAGTTGAGGTGTCCGTCAGACGGAGCCGCCGCAGCACCTCTGCTCCGCTGAGCTCAGGCAGCATAATATCGAGCAGAATAACGCTCCAGGTTCCGGACAGAGCCTTGACCAAACCTTCTCTTCCTGTCGAAGCCCGCTCGACCTCGTATCCCTCATAACCCAGTTCCATTTCAAGAAGCCGGGCAATTTTATCTTCATCTTCCACGATCAGAATGTTCGCGTTCATGGCCGTCCCCTCCCCTCTGCTTTCTTGTCCGAATATAGGTCACCTACGACTATGGTTCGTTTGAATCCGAGCCGATTCCTGCTCAGCACAACATCCCCCTGTAGAGCAGGGGGATGTTCCTAGGGACCGCCAGGGGTTCGTCTTGTTCCACGTCGGGTTGTTTCCACCCGAACTTCTCCCCTTCTAGTATTCCCTAAACCCTTTCTATGTAACGCCTGTACAACCTGATGGAAAGAGCGACCCAGCACCCTCTGACCAAAAAATCCAACAGATTCTCCTGAATCGGTATGAAGATACGATTGTGAGCACGACAATGGGAAGGCCCGCCCCGATTTCGGTAAAAAAACTTTATGACAGCGGTCAGTTCCGGAGCCTCAAGACCTTGTATCCCCGAAATGATGGCCGCATCAAAGGCAGCAATCTTTTGAACATGGATCAGAAGAGCCAGACTTACATTGCCAACCGCACAAAAACACTGAACATAAGGCGGGGGTCCAAATTTTTTTGAAAATCACAAACCGTTCCTCCCGGGTTCATCCGTTACCTGATCAGTATAGTTCACTAAAATGAAAATTTAATGAGAAGAACAAGATCGCTCCTAAAAAAGAAGGAGACCCATGCCGGAAAAAGAGCCTGATTTCTCTGGCTCTAGCGATTTATAAATATATAAATACTGTGCGGAAGAGATGAATTCCCCGTTGAGCGACCGGCTTAAGAAGGATAGAGTTCAAAATCAATCAGTGGGATATTGAGGATGCGTCTTCTTCGGCCACACCCGTTCCTCCAGTTTTTCGTAGACGCGAATTCCTGCTTCAAGCCACTTGTCTTCGGAGGCCCAGCGCTTAACCGACAAGTATACCGCGGTAGCCGAGACAGTTCCGAGAAGTGCTCCGGCAAGTACATCGCCGGGATAATGAACACCGGTCCAAACACGGGAGAACGCCACACCCAGGGCAAGCAGGAGCCATACGGCTCCTTCCTTTTTGCGGTACAGCCAGATTGACGTCGCAATGACGAAAGCTCCGGTCGCATGATCGCTCGGAAACGAAGCGTTGGCGGCATGGCCGATAAGCTGATAAACCTCATGGGTTACGAAAGGCCGGTCCCGATAAAACACCTGTCCGATGATTCCGCTTACGCCAAGCCCTACGCAAGCCGAAACTAACGCTAGAATGGACATTTTACGATTACGCCGGCTTCGTGTGAACCAATAAAATAAAATACCCAGGTAAAATAAATATTCCGCGTCTTGAGCGAGAAAACGCATAACGGAATTCAGAAACGTTCCCATCCCCGCTAATTGATTAATGTTTTGAAAAAGAGTGTAATCCCATGTAGATAAAGACATCTTAAATTCCGCCTTTCTGATCCAGCAATTTCTTTGCTGTCTTCTCCCTTCAATCTATCAACTGAAAATAATAAGCCCATGGGAGCAAGATTAAAATTAGCTGAGTAACGAGTGGTGAAGAAGTGACTTGAAGAGCACCGAGCTAAAAGGAGCTGAATACCAAAAGCAGGTTTATTGGGACAAGTCCCTTTCGGAGCCCTGTAAAAATGAGGTATACTGAACTGGCAATACTTAGCCTGAGGAGACTGTTGGCATGAAACCCTTTGACGATAAATGGTTGTTTGAAATAGCCTACGAGAACGCGCCATTTGCCATGGGCGTTTATTCGCTGGCGGAAGACCGCTGGTTACGGGTCAACCCCTCCTTTTGCCGCATGCTCGGGTATACGGAAGACGAGCTGGCGAAACTCTCCGACAGGCGGATCACTTACCCGGAAGATATCGCGCTGTCCTCTGATGATCCTTCCCTTTCCCACTTCGAGAAAAGATATGTGCGCAAAAACGGCGGGATCGTCTGGGCTGCCGTCGGCCTCTCCCCGCTTCCTGCGGAATCCGCGAAATCTGCCGCTCTTCTGGTTCAGGCCGTTGATCTGACGGCCAATAAGATGCGGGAAGAGCAGCTTCTCGACAGCGAACGCAAACACCGTCTCATAACGGAAGCTTCGCTGGACTGGATCTCCAGGCACGAGCCGGACGAGCTGGCGACCATGACTTATTCCTCTCCCATCTGCCGAACCATTTTCGGCTATGAACCTGAAGAAATGGTCGGGCAGGGGGCTCTTCCTTTTATTCATCCCGATGACCTGGATAGAGTCGTTTTATTTCTGGAACAGAACCGGAATACGGAGGGCGACAAGGTAACGTTCCGGTTGCGCTGCAAAAACGGCGATTACGTCTGGCTGGAATCGACTACCCGCTACACATACGATAAAGACGGGAATCTGGATGAGATCATTTCCATATCCCGCGACATTACCGGGCGCAAAAAAGCGGACCAGCAGCTTCAAGAAAGCGAACAGCGCTATAAATCGTTATTCGATCACAACCCTGCCGCGGTGTATTCCATGAACCTCGACGGCGATTACTTGACCGCGAACAAGAATCTGCAGAAAATTACCGGCTTCACGCTGGAAGAGCTGATCGGGATGTATTGGGGGCCGATCGTCGCTCCTAAAGACCTGCCCAAAACGCTTCACCACTTCGAACTGGCCAAGCAGGGCTTTCCCCAAAGCTACGACTTGACCCTTACCCATAAAGACGGGCACCCCGTCGAAATCAATTCGACGAATATTCCGATCATCGTCGATAACGAAGTCGTCGGTGTCTACGGCATCACGATCGATATTACGGAACGTCAAAGATATCTCGCCCAGATCGAGAAGCTTAGCAGCGAATATACGCTGATTCTCAACTCGGTGACGGAAGGTATATTCGGGGTGGACTCCACGGGCAACGCGATGTTTATTAATCCGGCCGGGGCGGAAATGCTCGGATTCGTCCCCGAGGAACTCATCGGCAAGCCGTATCTGGGGATGCTGCAAAATACGTTCGGCACCCCCGCCCAACAGTCCGAGGATGAACAGGTTATTTACCGCGCCATCCGGGAGGGCCGCTCCTACCATAACAAGGAAGCCGTGTTCTGGCGCAAGGACGGCTCCAGTTTCCTCGCCGACTATCACGTGACGCCGCTCATCGATAACGGGGAGCTGCGGGGCGCCGTCGTCGTCTTCAAAGATATTACGGGCGAGAAGGAAATCATACGGGCTAAAGAATCCGCGGAAAAAGCCGATCAGGCCAAGTCCGAGTTTCTGGCCATCATGAGTCATGAAATCCGGACGCCGATGAACGGAATTATCGGGATGGCGGATCTGCTGGCGGAAACGGAGCTGTCCGAGGAACAGCAGAGCTATGCCGACATTATTTTGCAGAGCAGCTACGCTCTGTTGCGGATTTTGAACGAGATCCTCGATTTCAGCAAAATCGAAGCCGGTAAAATGGTGGTTAATCACGAGCCTTTCGATGTCCGCTCCGTATTGGACCATGTCGTGGAGCTGTTTCATCCGAAAGCCGCGGAGCGCGGCATCCGTTTGACGTACGAATTGGACGGCGGCATTCCTTCGACACTGATCGGAGACGAGGGCATTTTGCGGCAGATTATCGTAAATCTGGTCGGGAATGCGATCAAGTTTACGGAGAAGGACGGCCATGTTTCCCTCTCAGCCAAGCTCGACAAAATGCCCGGACGCAGCGATGCCGTGCTGCAATTTTTCGTCCGGGATACGGGCATTGGAATTCCTGCCGACAAGCAGAGCCAGTTGTTCCAGTCCTTCTCGCAGCTCCACCCGACCATTAACCGCAAATACGGCGGCACGGGGCTCGGGCTTGCCATCTGCAAGAAGCTGGTGGAGCTCCTGGGCGGAGCGATCGGCGTCGACAGTCAGGTTAACGTTGGTTCCACGTTCCATTTCGTGCTGCCCTTCGAGCTGCCCGGTGAATCGCCTGCCCCGTACTCCGCTCCGGAAAAAACGCAGCGCAGCAAACCGGCACCGGCGTCATCGCTTGTAAGCGGCAGAGAAAGCGGCGCCCTTCCTCCGCCCGAGTTCGGTCCGATGAAACTGCTCGTTGCGGACGATAACCCCGTAAACCGCCTGCTGCTGATTACCCTGCTCAAAAAACTCGGATACGAAGCGGACTATGCGGAGAACGGCGCGGAAGCGCTGCAGGCGGTCCTCTCCGACACCTACGATATGGTGTTTATGGACCTTCAGATGCCGAAAATGGACGGCTTCGAAACGACCGCGGCCATCCGCCGGTTGAAAGGAGACGCCTCGCGCCCGGCGATCGTGGCGGTGACCGCTTTTGCCCAGAAAGAAGATATGCAGATGTGCCTCGCTTCCGGGATGAACGATTTTATAAGCAAGCCGGTGTTTGCGCCGGAAGTTGAACGCGTCCTGAAGATATGGTCGCCTCACCGCAAGCAGGACCAAACCTGATCCTCCAAATCTTGAACATCTTCGCCTCGGCGGAGGTGTTTTTTTGTGATTGCCTTTTACACCTGGCATGAATACACATCTCACACATGGACCAAACGGTCCTGTTGACAAGTGAACGTGCAGCGCATATACTGAGAATGTAAACAATTAATTTAACTTAACAATTAAGGTGATGACATGGACGAACGCTTATACCAGACCGTAAAGGAGATTAACGAAGCCGAATACACGGCCAACTTGCTCCTTTTACAAGAGTACAACGAGCTCCTGCAAGCAGATCTGACCTCCAAGCAAGCGGTCGTTCTGGAACACATTCACAAACACAAGCGTTTGACGGTCAAAGAACTGGCCGACCTGATGCTGATCACTTCCAGCGCGGTTAGTCAGCTCATCGGCAAACTCGACAAGGAAGGCTACCTCAAGAGAGAAATTAACCCGAACAACCGCCGGGAAATTCTCGTCGAGCTCGATCAATCCGGGTGGGATTATTTCGAACGTCAGCAGAAGGTCGAGAAGAGTATCGCGGAACGCTTTTACTCCAAACTGGACCCTGAGGAATTAAGCGCGCTGCGCAAAATCACGTTCAAGCTTCAGAAAATTATCGAAGCTGAACTAAGGTGACGTCCTGCGTCCCTTTTTGCCCAATACGTAAGACATCTTAATTATTACGTTAGCTTAATTATTTTTATAAAAATAGGATAATTGGAGGGATTACCATGCAAAACAAACAGAAACAGCTTCAAGAACTTTTTGCGGCCATGTCGGCGAAAGGAATTTTCAACGGAGCGTTTTTAGCGGCGGATAAAGGAGAAATTGTCTTTGAAGGCGCGTATGGCCTCGCGGATAGAGAGACCGGGCGCTCTCTGACCGTTCATTCCGTCTTCGAACTCGCTTCCGTTTCCAAAACCTTTACGGCCATGGGCATTCTTATTCTCGCCGAACAGGGAAAACTTTCTTTGAGCGATTTCGTGGAGCAATGGATACCGAACTTCTCCTACAAGGGCATCACGGTGAAGGACCTTCTCCGGCATACCTCCGGCCTGCCTGACTATACACCGCTTTTCATAAAAAACTGGGACCGCTCCAAAATCGCCACGAACTGGGACGTCCTGGAGTATTTTAATGTCCATCAGCCTCCGCTCCAGTTTCAGCCGGGGGAAAATTGGGAATACACCAATACGGGCTATGTTTTGCTGGCCCTGCTGATCGAAAAGATTTCGGGTCTCTCCTTTGCCGACTATATGAGCGAAACGTTGTTCAAGCCTCTGGGCATGCATTCCACCCGCATTCATAACCGGCGTCTTTCCGGAAACGTGCCGCCGGATTTCGCTTTCGGATACGTATATTCTTTCGAGACGCACAGCTATCACCTGCCGGACGAACAGCCTGCGACCGATTTTGTCGTATACCTGGACGGAATCCAGGGGGACGGGACCGTAAATTCCACGCTGCACGATCTACTGCTTTGGGATCAGGCCCTGTATACGGAGAAATTGGTCAGCAAAAAGACACTCGACGAAGCTTTCACTTCCGGAAAACTGCCGGATAACAAACCTTATTCGTACGGGTACGGCTGGATCATCGAACAGAAGGAGCACCTGGGTAAAGTCGTTTCCCACAGCGGCGGCTGGCCCGGCTACAGTACGAATCTGACCCGTTACACGGATCACGGAAAAACGACGATTTATCTTTCCAACACGGATCGTCAGCTGGACATTCAGCAGCGGATTATCAACGAGGCGGAGAACATTCTGTTCGGGCTCCCCCACTCCGTTCCCGATGTTCCGGCGGAGCTGAAATCCGTTAAGATCGACAAAACCGTGTATACGCTGTACCGGGGAGTTTACAAGATGGATATGGGACTCGACCTCAGCGTGACGACCGGTCCCGAGCAAGATCAGCTGTTCATCCAGTTGAGCGGGCAGCCCCAGTACGAGATTTTACCGCTGTCCGAAACGCGTTTCTTTGTCCGGGAGCTTCAAATCGAAATTGAGTTTGCCGCCAAAAAACCGGGCAAACCCGCCGACGAGCTTACGCTGTATCAATACGGCGAACACCGGGGCGTACGGGCCAAGTAACGCGTGATCCCTGTCAAGCGGGCGCAATACCGCACGCCGAAGCTGCGCGCGATGCGTCAAGTAAGCGCCGGAAAGACGCCAAAAGGATTCCCCTGCACGTTTAGCGTGCGGAGGAATCCTTTTTTTAACGGAGCCGGTGGTTCAGTTGTGCCGCTTTATTACGGATATACGGCGCCAAAAGCGGGGGCTTCATAAAGATCTTCATTCCTTATTCCCGTAAGCTGTTCGACAAAGGCAGGAATAGGCTTGGGGGAGTATACCAGACTGTTGAATGAATCGCCCGCCGCTCCGTCTTGATTTACACGCGCCGCCGCCATTTGGGTCACATAATCATCCGCCGTATGAATGCCTGTCCCCTCTAAATCAAAGATACAAAACGTCTGTCTGTGCAGATCAGGAATACATATATCGCGAATCAGATAGTGATCTTCCCTCATCCGTATGTTCATTATGCCCCACCCACCCGTTCAACCGTCGAACCTTTAACAAAGATCTGTCCCGCCCATCGTCGCATGAGCAGCCCCTTATTGCGAACCTAATCTGCCGTTGAACCCGTCATCTTCAGACCGACACAAACGTTCCGTGCAGCGGGATTACCTGCAGAACCGGTTTTAACGGAATGCAGATCTGCACCTTGAGTCCGCTCTTGTCCGACACGCACTGAATTTCTCCTTGAAGACTCCGCACTCTTTGCTGCATCCCGTAAATCCCCATACTTCCGTGTCCATACTCCTTCTGTGCCCTTTTTGCCGTGCCTCTCCCGTTATCACGATAGGACAGAAGCAGATTCTGTTTCCCCCCTGATAAAGTCACATGAACTTCCTCGGCCTGGGAATGCTTCATCGCATTGGACATGAGTTCCTGCGTAATCCGGTACACCGCAATCCGCTGTTCATCGTTCAAATAATCTCTGAAATGCTCCGACTCGAAATAAATCGTAAAATCCGCATGAAGCTGGATGTGTTCGAACAAGGCTTCCAAAGCCTGAACAAGTCCCCACTCTTTAAGAAAAGGGGGCCTGAGTTCGTTGCAGGTCAGGCGGATCTGGTACATCACATCGAGAAGTCCGTCTCCGATTTGAGCCAAGCCTTCTTTAAGTTCATCCGGGCCAAGGCCCGAAGTCCGCAGCTGCTCCAGCTTCCGGTACCAGATAATTTGCTCCTGCAGGGCGGCATCGTGCAAATCCTGGGACAGCCGCTTCCTTTCGTGCTCGGACAAGCTGAAGAACAGGCGCAGCAGCCATGGAGGGGTCTCCTTTTCTTCCATCGTCCGCTTCAGTTCAGCCGATAAATCCTCAATGACCGTTAAGTTTTCATAGACGACATTTACGTAACGGATGAGGGTTTTAAGCCAAATCCTCTTGGCGGGAAGGCGCGTACTGTCCGTCTGCACTCCGAAAACGAGCCAGAACGTTCTGCCCTTAGACTCCCCGATTTTCAAAAAAGATCCCTCTTCATATTCGAAAACTTCACCTATCGAGAGCGGTTGACTCTGATGCTGGCGAATTTTGTTCAAAATAGCCCGGGGCACTTCGCCCGTTCCCGCTTTAATCGAGTAGGACGGATAACTGTCGTGGGTTTCGATCAGGGAAACACAGTCGATTTGAAAGATCAGCTTCACTTCAGCCAGCAGCCGCGCCTCCAGCTCAGAAATTTTCATATTGCCGAACAAATCGTGAGAAAAACTGTCGAGACTCGATTGAAGCGCGGAATACCTCTCATCACTTCGGCGCAGCTGTTCCCTGATTATATGAAGCTCCGAATTGATCATATTCAGTTCGGCCGCATAATAACGGGCTCTATCGTAAAAACCGCCCAGGAAATAGGCGATGAAACTGCAAAAAACGGCTCCCGCCGCCAGCATCTCCCATGTATCCCCGACTACGAAATAGTCATATAGAAAAAACACAATGCCTACAACGGCAGTAAATCCGGCGCCCGCAAGACGCCCAGTCCTTTTCATCCGCAACGTTCAGCTCTCCTTCAAACTACTTGGTGCACATCTTCGTCAATATATCATCCCCGAAACGAACCGATCACGCAAATTTGTTGCGTGCGCACGCAAAAATTTCCGATCCTGTAGAATCCGAATTGTGTCCAGTGCTATGATTCTAGTTAACCCGAGCCCCCTGACACAGGAGAAACGATAAAAATGGAAATTCCAATAGAAAAGGGTCAAGAAGAGCTTCCCTTTTATCGGACCCTAATTACAGCCCTGATCGAACATGCGCCAGTCGGCATCTATATGATGGAAAACGGCGCCTTAACATATGCGAACGATTCTTACGCCAAGCTTGTCGGCTATGCCGCGGAAGAAATCCGCCGGGAGAAGTTTGGTTTTCTCGAGCTTGTTCACCCGGATGACCGTCTCCTGACCGCCCCTCTTTTTTCCGAATCGGACGACAGACGGAAGGGCGCACCTGTCCGTATCCGGACGCGTCATAAAGACGGACATTGGATTTATACGGAAATCCATCCGTCCACAGCCCTTGTAAACGAAAAGAAGGTCCAATGCGGCACCGTGATAGACATTACGGAGCAAGTGCTGGCGCAGCGGCAGCTTCTGGAATATCATGAAGAGATTAAAGCGTTATTTACCCATAGCCCGGACGCCATCTTCTCCTTGGACGAGCATGGGAGATTTACAAGCACGAATCCCCGGTGCGAATCCTTGACGGGATACACGAAAGACGAGCTGGTCCATAAGCCTTTCTTCACGCTCATTGATCCGGATGACCTGCAATCCGCCCTGGACCGTTTCGGCGACGCAAAACGCTTTATTTCCGGCAGCACGAATTTCCGCGTCATCCGTAAAGACGGAGAAAAAATTTCCGTGAGTGTGACTCACTTTCCGGTAAAGATGGACAGTTTCCTTAGCA
The DNA here is from genome assembly GCF_058269095.1 of Paenibacillus sp. JNUCC 35. Taxonomy (NCBI): domain Bacteria; kingdom Bacillati; phylum Bacillota; class Bacilli; order Caryophanales; family Paenibacillaceae; genus Paenibacillus; species Paenibacillus sp. JNUCC 35. The sequence continues at coordinate 3,593,092 of NZ_CM177771.1, forward strand.
GCACATACGGAATCGCACGGGATACGACCGACCAAGCAGCGGCGGCCCGAAAGATGGAAGAATTCGCCTATGCCGATCCGGTTACCGGATTGCCTAACCGCAAGCTGTTCGAAGACCGGCTGGAGCAGACGATCCGTTTCTCCAAAGGCGGACGTCTTCCTTTTGCCGTCCTTTCGATTAATTTGAACCGGTTCAAATTAATTAACGATTCCTACGGTCATCAGTTGGGAGACGACCTGCTGGTTCTAGTCACCGCCCGTATCCAGGGGCATTTGCGGCTGACGGATACATTGAGCCGGTTTGCGGCAGACCAATTCACCCTCATTCTGCCCGAAACGGCGCAGGAAGAGGCCATGCGTCTCATCCGTTCCATCCTCGGCGGAATGCGGGAGCCTTTTGTGCTGCACGGTCATTCCGTAGCCTTGACGGTCAGCATAGGGATCGCATTCAACAAAGGAAACGGGGAAAGCGCTCAAGACATGATCCGGTACGCGAACATGGCCATGGATCACTCCAAGAAGCTTCGTACGGACGCTTACACCGTGTATACGGAAGAAATGGATCTCCAGACCTCCTACAAGCTGCAGATTCAGAGGGATCTGGAAACAGCTTCGGCCAAGAACGAGCTGGAGCTCTTTTACCAGCCTATCATGGCGTTAAAAACCGGCAAGCTGACCGCGATGGAAGCTCTGATCCGTTGGAATCATCCACGGCTCGGGTACATTCCGCCCTCGGATTTTATTCCGGTGGCCGAGGAATGCGGCCTGATTTTGTCCGTCGGCATCTGGGTTCTGCAAACGGCCTGCAGGCAGGCCAAAAAGTGGCAGGCTTCGGGAGCCGCTCCGTTCAAAGTCGCGGTTAACGTTTCGACCAAACAACTGCAGCAGCCTTTTTTTGCCGAACATGTCCTGTCGATTATGAAAGAGATAGAGCTTGAACCCGCTTGGCTCGAACTGGAAATTACGGAAAGCGTCCTGCTGGACGATGTCCATGCGATTAAGGAGTGTTTGTTGAAACTTAAAGAGGCGGGGATTTGCATTTCTATCGACGATTTCGGGACAGGATATACCTCCCTGAACTATTTACGCGAATATCCTTTCGATAAAGTAAAAATAGACCGGGCGTTCATCGAAGACATTAACCGAGACCTGAACGGGAAACGGATCGCGTCCGCCATCATCTCACTCGCGCACAGTCTCCATATGGACGTGGTCGCCGAAGGCATCGAAAACGAGCTCCAGTACAAATACCTGCTCGGCGAAAACTGTAATGAAGGGCAGGGCTATTATTTCAGCCGCCCCCTTCCCGCAGATTCTCTGGCCGGCTTGCTAAACCGCCCATGAAAACAAAACGCCTGCGCAAAGGGCTGACGCTGCGCCTGATTTTAAGTCTTCTCGTTCTTGCTACCTCTTTCCTGACGGCCGCCGTAAGCGGATATGCGGCCTATGAGGCCAATTTGAAATCCCTGTCCGCGAGCTACCTGGATAATAATTCCCATTATGCCGAGAAGCTTTCCGCCAACACGGGCACCCTGCTCAATCTGATGCAGACGAGTATGAACTCGATCGCGCAGTTAGCGGGAAAGCAGTCGTTTACGGAAAAGGATCTCGAAATATGGTTCGCGTTTAACCGGCAGTACTTTAACTCGGTTTTTATCGCGGATGACGAGCGGGATATAGAAGCGGTTCTGCCTGCCGAGGCCGGTGCCGTTGTAGGCACACGGCTGCTGTCCGAAGCGTCCAAACGTGCGGTTGAGTTTAAAAAACCGTTTATTTCCGAGCCTTATGTCGGCACAACCGGACGCCTGATCGTGCTGGTCTCCTCGCCAATTTTTAACGGAGACGGGTCCTATGCCGGCTTTGTCGGCGGCACGATCTATCTGGAGGAAGAAAACGCCCTGAGCAAGCTGCTTAAAGAGCATTTTTACGGGAACGGGTCCTACGTCTATGTCGTCGATAAAAAGGCCCGGCTTATTTTTCATCCCAACAAAGAACGGATTTATCAGATTATCTCCAGCAATGAAGTCATTCAAAAAGCGCTGGCAGGCAAAAAAGGCTCCCAAAAAATCGTAAATTCGGAAGGAAATGAATTTTTCGCAGGCTATGCGTTTGAGCCGATAAGCGGGTGGGGAATTGTTTCCCAGACGCCTACCCGAGTGCTCGAGGAACCGCTTGAACAAATGATTTCAAACTTGCTGATGCAAGCGCTCCCCCTGCTCGGCGTTGTACTGACCGTCGCCTGGTGGCTGGCTAGCTGGATCACGAGACCTCTGTATACGCTTGCCCGGTATTCGGAAGAGTCGGCCGTCCACGCAAACCTGACGGTACCCGCTTCCCCCAGCATTCATTCCGGACTTTACGAGGTCAGGCAGCTGTACCAGAGCATCAATTCCAATCTCAACCGGCTGAAAGCGGAATCACTTACCGACGGATTGACGGGCCTTGCCAACCGTAAAGCTTTCGATCTGCTCATCGCCGAGTGGGCGGAGCGGAAGGTTCCTTTTACCCTTATTCTGATGGACGTCGATCATTTCAAAAAAGTCAACGATCTTCACGGACACCTGATCGGAGATGAAGTGCTGAAATATTTGGCTTCGACGCTTCACGCTTTTTCAAGAGAAGAAGATTTATGCTTCCGCTATGGCGGAGAGGAATTCGGGATTTTGCTGGAAGGGTGCGATCTCGGCCGAGCTACCCGTATTGCGGAGCGGTTGCGTGAAAAAGTGGAAAGAAGCAAAAGTCCGATCGCTCAGCCCCTGACGGTTTCGATCGGGGTCTCCTTTTCTTACAGCCGGGATACGGACGTCAAAACCATCATTGAAATGGCGGATAACGCGCTCTACCAATCCAAAACCGACGGAAGAAACCGGATAACGATTTATTCGTGACGGGGCGCATAAGAAAAAACGGCGGAGAGCTCAGGCTGCAGCATGCAGCTTCTGTCTTTCCCGCCGTTTTTTGTTTGCCGAGTCCGCCTGCTGTATTCTCCCGCGGGGCGTCAGCCCAGCTCCAGCCAGGCCGTCATCTCCGCGTCGAGCCGCGCCTGCAGCTCTTCCCGCTCGCGCCACCGCGCTTCCAGCAGCGCGGTATCGCCGCAGCCGCCGAGCTGCTGGAGCTCCGCGTCCGATGCGGCCAGCTGTGCTTCCAGCGCAGCGATCTGCGCCTCCAGCTGCAGCCGCTTCCGCTCGGTTGCCCGCGCCTCGGCCGCCGCGGCTTTCGCTGCGGCGTTGGCCTCCGCCGCGAAGAGCGGCTGCTCGCCCGCGCGTACCGCGGGGCTGGCTGTGCCGGGCGCGCCCGTCGGCGACTGCTCGCCTGCGCGTACTGCGGCGGCAGATGCGCCGGTCGAGCCTGCCGGCGGACGTCCGTGACCGGCAGCCGTCTGCTCCAGCTCGCGCTTTTTCGCCCGGTATTCGTCAAACTGTCCGATATAGCTCGTTATTTGTCCGTCTTGAAGCTCCCAGACCCGCTGCGCAAGACGGTTGATGAAATACCGGTCGTGGGAGATGGCAAGCACGGTTCCCGGATACTCCTCCAGCGCCTCTTCAAGAGCTTCGCGGGAAGCAATGTCCAAATGGTTGGTCGGCTCATCCAGCAACAGCAGATTCGGCTTCCGCCGGACAAGCAGCGCGAGCCGGAGACGGGACCGCTCTCCTCCCGACAGCATGCTCACCGGTTTAAACACATCCGTCCCATAAAAGAGATACTTCGCAAGAATGCCCCTTGCTTCTCCTTCTTCTACTCCGGCCTCCAAGCGGAAGTAGTCTAGGACTGTCTTTTGAGGGTCTCTCGTTTCCTCCTGCTGGGCCATATAGCCGATCTCCACTCGCGAGCCTAGGTCCAGCTCTCCGCAATCCGGAACTTCCTGCCCAAGCAGCAGCTTAAACAAGGTTGTTTTCCCCGTTCCGTTGTCTCCGACCAGAACGATCTTCTCGCCGTAATGAAGGCTTCCTTCCGCACCTTTCAGAATCCGGCGATCTCCGTACGATTTATGCACGCCGGAGAACTCCGCTACCCGTTTCGCGGAGCGGTCCTGGAGGCTCAAAGCGAAATCGGCGCTTTTCTGCTCCAATACTGGACGCTTCATTACCTGCATCCTCTCCAATGCTTTACGCATTGAAGCCGCCCTTTTGAAAAACTTTTCGTTGTCCCCGATCCGCCCCCACTCTTCCAGCTTCCGGATCGTTTCTTTCATTTTTTTGATAACTTTCTGCTGTTCCTGATACTGCGCGAACTGCTGCAGCAGCCGTTCTTCCTTCTCTTTCATATATCCGCTGTAGTTCGTTTGGTACGTAAAAGCTTCTCCGTCTTCCAGCTCAATCATTTTAGAAGCGGTACGGTCAAGAAAATAGCGGTCATGCGAAACAAGGACACAGGCCCCCGCGTAACCTTGCAAAAACTGCTCCAGCCACTCGATTCCCCTTAAATCCAGATGATTCGTCGGTTCGTCAAGCAGCAGCAGATCCGGCCGCATGATTAATTGGGAAGCGAGCGCGATCCGTGTTTTTTCTCCGCCGGAAAAGGTAGAGAACTGACGGGCATACGTCTCTCTCGAGATCTGAAGCCCGATTGCAACGGAGTCTATAGCGGCATCCATTTCATAGCCGCCTCCGCGCTCGAAGCGTTCCTGGACCGACGCGTACGCGTTCAGCAGCCCCTGCATACGAACTGAATCAGCCGAAGCGCCCGGCTCTGCCATGTCATGTTCCAGCGCCGTCATCTCCTGCTGACACGCCGTCAAATGCCGGCAGCCGTAAGCGAGCACTTCATATACCGTAAGCCCTTCGAACACCACCGGTATTTGCGGCAAATAACCGATCGTGAGCTCTTTTTTGAGTGCCAGCATTCCCTCGTCTATGCTCTGATGGCGGGAGATGAGCTGGAGCAGCGTCGATTTGCCACTGCCGTTTCGGCCGATCAGACCGATTTTTTCTCCAGCATGCACTTCGAATGTGACTCCATCCAGCACGAGGTTAGCCGCGTGGTATTTCTTTATCTGTTGACCGTTAACAAGTATCATAATGGATCCTCCTAGGAATGAAGACCCTTTTCCATACGACAAAAAAGAGCCGCGGCAACAAGCCCGCGACCCTTCTTCGGATGTGAAACTATCCGTATCGGTTAAGGTAGGCGTCTTCTCGCGATTGGGTGTACCGTATTCGTGAAAATGGACAGACTTCTCCCGTTAACCGGAAAAGCATGAACAATGCCAGCCATAGCAATCGGCAGCTGGCTAATACGGTCGTTAACCTTCTCGAGATTCACCTACCTCACCTCCTCATCATTAAAGTTACGTTTACTTTAGCATGAAAATTGTAATTTTTGCAAGTTCCGTTCACTAATTTTACAAGTTCCGCTCTCCAAAACAGACTCATGCGCTCTTTGGGGGCTTGAATGCTTGGTCTTGGACGGTATCCGGATACTATCAATCCAGATAGCTTGCAATCCCTTTTTCCATGAGAAAGTCCATTTCGGCGTCCAGAATATTATCCACTGTCATCTCATCCAGCTTGATATCGGGCCTGCTCAACACATAGTCGGCAATATCATCGCTGTCGATGTCGACCTCACCCTTAGCATTTTTGTGAGCTTTGTTGATAAAATCTTGCTCGTATTTCAGCACCGATTTTATTTTTTGTGGGTCCGCTTTAGTTTTTCCCGCTATGTAAGCTATGAGCTCCTGCTCGTTGATCTGTTCTGCCATCAATCGCCATCTCCTCGTCCATTCGGTGTCCAACTGCCATTGTACCACATCCGAGGAGAAAAAATTAAATCAAAGAAGCTCCCGCCCGTAACGGGAGCGGCGGATAAAACGGCTGCGGTAAAACCTACGCGGACATCCGCAGACTGCTTGGCAAGTGAGGCACGGCGCCTGTACGGCGTCTGCCGCTGGGCAGAATATGATTCTGGGCGAGACCCAAGGCAACAGCCGGCTCCACTTCATCACGCTGAGCAAGCTCGACAAGGAGAGCGATATCTCCCATTTCATAAGCGGCCGCCATCATACGCAGGTAAGCTTTCATTCCGTTCTCAGCCGGTTCGACCTGCGTGCCGGTCTCCATGTCTCTTCTAACGGCTTCCAAGGAGTGACGAGCGCGGTACAGAGCCGCTTTAACCGCTCCTTCCGTAGTTCCGAGCCTAACAGCTGTTTCAAGACTGGAAAACCCCAGCACATCCCGGAGCAGGAAAACCGTTCTTTGCAGCGGGGGCAAATGCTTAAACAAAGCGCGAAAGGCTTCTTCGATTACCAAAAGCCCCTCGTCCCGCCGCGATACTGCCTGCGTCTGTTCGCTTTTCATAATGCGGGCCAGGACCTGCTTTCGCCGCGATTGGTCGATCCACGTATTTTTAGCAATGCGAAGCAGCATAGCTTCTACGTTGGCGTGCCCCTTTCCTTGTGAAGACATCGCTCTCAACCAGGTCTCCTGGGCCAGATCCTCCGCATCCCATGAAGATTTTGTCATGGACAGGCAGTACCGTTTTAACGTCTGTTGAAACTGGTTGATCCGGGTGCTGTCCTTTTCTTTTCCTTTTAATAGAAAATCGGCTGTCGCCATCCGAATTCGCCCCCTTTTTTTCCTGCAGCCGTTCAAATGCATCCGGCTCCCGGCCTGTAATGAACCTTTTTATATCCTGAGCGTCATTTTCCGGTTTTATTAATCCTTCTGCAAAACGGCTTCATTTTCTTCTTGTATTCGAATCTTAACGGCAAAGCCGTTGTAATCAGTAAACGAACGAACGTCCGAAAAGGATACGCCGTTTCACACATTCTTAAAATATTTTCAGGATTTAAAACTCTGTGCTGTCCTTCGTATCTTTTGGAGGGCTACATTCGTTTACAAGGAGAAATGCCATAACGAAACACATTGGAGGTTTTTGACGATGAGTAATTACGTCCCTTACGTCGTGGAGCAAACGAGCCGTGGTGAGAGATCCTATGATATTTATTCCCGGTTGCTGAAAGACCGGATCGTATTTCTGGGAGCGGCGATTGATGATCAGGTAGCCAACAGCATTATCGCCCAGCTTTTGTTTCTCGAAGCCGAAGATCCGCAAAAGGAAATCAGTCTATATATCAACAGTCCCGGCGGTTCAACGTCGGCCGGATTTGCCATTTATGATGCGATGCAGCTCGTGAAGCCGCCTGTGCATACGATTTGTACGGGTTTTGCCGCTTCTTTTGCCGCTATTCTACTGCTGGCCGGAGAAAAAGGCAAGCGCTTCGCGCTGCCGAACAGCGAGATCATGATTCATCAGCCTCACGGAGGCGTTCAGGGCCAGGCAAGCGACATCGCCATCAGCGCCAAGCGGATACTCGGCATACGTGAAAGACTGAACCGGATCACCTCGGAGCGCACCGGACAGCCTGTCGATAAAGTTGATCGGGACATGGATCGCGATTATTTTATGTCCGCTGAAGAAGCCAGGGAATACGGGATTATCGATCAAGTTGTAACGACAATTTCCTGACGAAACAAATCTGTCTGTAAGACGTACGGTTCCCCTAACAACCAGCACAGGTTCTATCTTCCGTTAAGGGCCTGTGCTCCCTTTTCTCCGAATTTCGATTCACCGGAACGGCATTTCGGCGGATACGATTTTTACATAGATTCCGTTTTCAGACTTCCTGCGCGCTTCTTCCCCCCATTTTTTCACGTTTTCGGATAATTCGGATGCTTTCCATAACCTATTCCCCCTCATCACGTCAGGGTCGATCAGCCTCATTTTATTCGTCCGGTGCAGATCGTAATCGTTCACATCTTCTTTTACTCGTACGTTGCGGTGAAGGTGTTTTAGAAGCCGCTGAATATCCGGCTCATCCGATGCATGCATTAAACTCAGAACCTCCTCATCTGTCAAAAGCAGGTTGCTGAGCGTAATCACCTTTTTTGCCAATGCTGTTTTGAGCGCTTCCGCCAAAAAGTGGCAGCTGTATGCATTCAAAGGGTGCATAAAGAAATCGATCACTTCGCGATAATAGGTTTTAACGAACCATTCGGCGGACTCTATTCGGGTGAGCACCATTTTTCCGTCAGCTGCCGTTAAGCTTTCCAGGAAAAATCCTATCTCTTCCGTGGTAATTTTTCCGTCATGAAACTGATCCCGCAGTGTATAGTCGACCCGGTCTGCGCATAACGCGGGGGCAGGCTGTTCAAGAAGCATCCATTGGGAGTCTTCAAGCAGCAGATTTCGGTATGTATAACCATATTTCTTCAGAAGTTGAGGAATTTCGGATTCTTCGATAAACTGCTCATAAATGTTCTCATGATAGTTTTCTTCCCTTTTGTCCAGCGCATAGTCAACCACATGTGAAAATGCCGTATGGGAAACATCGTGGAGCAGTCCGGCGATCTGCTCTTCAAGGGAACCTCCAAGCTGCCGGATTAAAAGCATGACCCCTACGGAATGCTCGTACCTCGTCACATCCCATGTATCGTTCACCAGATAGCTCGCTCCGCCTTGGTAAACGCCTTTTAACCGCTGCAAGGGTTGGCTGAGAACAAGCTCTTCCAGTAGTCCATCCACCACAAATTCTCCGTAAATAGGATCCGATATACGCAACTCGCACCTCCGCTAAACTCAACAGCAAATAGATAAATTGAGCCTACCATAAGTCATGTGCTTTGTTAAAGAGGCGGGCTAAGGTCTTCTTAGGTCTTTTCACCGGGCACAAAAAACGACCTCCCGCTTCAAGCGCAAGAGATCGTTTTCCGAATAAAAACCGGTATAAGACGCTGCTTTGGTTTACAGAAATTCTTTAACAACCGCGCCTTTACCGGCAAGGTTATCTTCCGTTTTTTCTTCGGAGGTTTCCGAAGGAATCTGGAATGTCCTCACCGCTTTTAACGCCAACAGCAAAACTCCGCATGCGACAATGACCAGAGCGCTGATGAACAAAACGCTGTCCAGTTCGAAACGCAAAGCGAGAATACCTCCGATAAACGCTCCCAGCGGTAAAGCCGCGTTGGACAGCGTATGCAGGAAGGCCATCACCCGGCCCATCAACTGAGAAGGAGTGATGATTTGGATCAGCGAAGTCTGCAGCACATTAATAATACCAGTAAACACGCCCATCAAAAGGATTGCGGAAAGCTTCATCCACAGCGCGGGAACAATCGCGAACAGATACAGCGAAGCGCCCATAAGCAGCCAGGATATAGCGATCATAAGCCCGTTTTTTTTGAGCACGTTAATCAGCGCTGACCCTACGAATATGCCGACGAAAAAGGCGATGTACAGCAGACTGTAATAAATCGGCGATCCGTAGGAGACCGACATGGACGGAACGGTGATGATGAGAATGGACATGGAAAAGTTGGTCAGTGCAAAGAACGGCAGCATGATTCTAAGAAACGGACTGCTCGCGACAAACCGGTAGCCTTCCACAAGCTCGCTTGTATACTCTCTGATCTTCAGCGGACCCTTCGGCGCGCCTCCTGCGGTTTTCTCAGGCTCCATCTGTTTCTTAAGCTGCACATAGATGAGTCCCGACAGGAAAAGCATTCCGCTGGCCAGATAAAACGTGTTTTTCATCCCCAGCAGCAAAATAATAGAGGCCCCGACCAAGTATCCCGCTACATTAATTAGCTGGTCCGTGGACGAGATCATGGCATTTGCTTTGACAATTCTGTCCGGTGACTGGATCAACTGCGGAAGCATTTTATTGTTCGCCGGATAGAACAGCATCGAAAAGCAGGATGCAACGAACACAAGGATAAGTATCGCTAGCAAATTGGCGCCTCCATCGGTGATCAGAAACGGTACCGCCAAAATCAGTACGGCCTGAACGAATAAGGAGATGCTGGCCAGCAGCGACGGAGAATACCGGTCAACCAGCGGCCCCAACAGAAAGCTAAAGATAGAAGCCGCCGAAATAGCGGTAAACGTAAAGCTCGTAAACGAAACGGAAGCCGTCGATTTCTGAACGAAATACAGCAGGACGATCGAATAAATGCTATCCGCGATGTTGGCGGAGGTTCTGGACAAATAAAAGCGGACAAACAAACTGTTTTTAAACAAAGACATCTCATTTCAACCCCTTACTGCTTGATGGTCTGGAAGGTTGGAATCACGGACTCGAACATGCGGCGGATCGTTTCTTCGTCTTCCTCATAAGGCAGCAAGAGAGAAATGTGCAGAAGGTTGCCCGTATGCTGTACGGTGAAATAAATGACAGGCCGAACTTCCGTCGAATTAATGTCCGGATCGTCCAGTCTTTGGAGAAGTCCTCCGTCTTGCTGGATTTCGCCGAGATAATTCACAACGATCGGCAGCTTATGGAGACTGTTCTGTAAATAATAGCCGGACAGCGGGTAATCTTCTGCCGTTTCCCGGTTATAGATCAGGTTGAAAAAGTTCAGATTATGCGTCGAAGCCGCATGAAGAAGATTTTGTACGGAGCGCTTCTCTTCACCGGATATTCTGTCAAGCAGAACCGGAATCTGATCGATGCATTCGCCGATCGTATCGTAATAATGGCGCCCCATATAATGCCTGCCGTAATTCGTAAGCCAGACCGGCACTTCTTCCAAGCCGAAATACCTTGAGAAAAACCGTTCCGCAAGATCAATAGCCTTATGCCACATACGCTCGGCGAGATCCGTTCCGGCAGCCTGCCCCTCCATATTAATCTCATGCACATACTTTGTGGCTTTGGAGCGGTTTTTCCTCTGTAGGGCTTCTCCGATCACCAATGTTTGCTGGTAAAAAGATTCCAATCTGAAGCGTTCGTTAATCTCGGCATCGCCGATTCCAGCCGGACCTTGCCGGACTTGACCAACATAGCTGCGGTACGAGTGGTCAGGCCTGTTTATTTCGTGCCTTGAGGCCTGCTCCTCGTCCGCGTTGTAAAACGCAAGCACATCTGTTCTCAGAATTTCACTGCTCATGCCGTCAAAGATGATGTGCGAACACGGAAGCAGCAGGTAATGCTCCCGCAAGTTGAGCGAAACCAGGGAAAACCGGTATAGGGCGCTGTCTCCCAGCTCATAAGGGCGGAAATAAAGCTCCTTCAACAGCCCTGACATGATACGCTGCTGCACGGAAGGCGTGTATGCCGATAAATCAATGACTGGAAGTGCAAATCCCGGTGATCTTTCTTTCAGTTCCCAGCCCCACTGTTCCCCCGTCTGCACGAGTTGGCTTCTCAGCAGATCATGCTTCCCGATTACCCGCTGCAAAGCCGCATTTAACCGCTGCGTATCGATCATTTCGTCAAAAGATAGGAGCGTGCCCGATGCTTCGGGATAAGCCAGATGATACTCTTGGATCGGCGCCAGCGAGTACTGCTCGGCAGCCGGCATCTGCGCCAAGGCGGTTCCCCAAGCCTCGTGGGAAGATGAGAGTTCTTTCAGAGCATGCATCAGAGTATCCTGCAGCTCCGAGTCCGTTAAATTAAGCGCTTCTGCTGACAGTTCTTGCCCTGCCTGTCCATTCTCACCGGCTGCACTCTCCCCGTTTCCATCTTCAGAAACGACCTGCGGTACGATGAAGTGAGGATGAAGATCTTTATGGAAGTTGGAGCGGATAAGTTCAGTAATCTCCGGCAACCGCTTCTCGTGATCCGGAATGAGCTGTAGAAGCACCACCTTTTTGCCCTCACGCATGTCTGCCTTTAACCTGAATCCGGGACCGAACGTGACGTGCAGTAGCTGCTCCGCTTCTTCGAAAGTCTTAACGCCGGCATTGTCCCTAACATGGACGGAATGCTTGCGGGGCGACTCTGATCCGGCTTCTTCAGCCTCCTTAAAGGCAGGAAGAAGTTCCGACAATCCGCGAATCGTCTGCACCTGGAACAACTGGTGCATCCCTATTTCCAGACCCAGCTCCTGCGCTTTGGATATAAGCTGGATAGCTTTGAGGGAGTGGCCGCCGAGTTCGAAGAAATTATCGTCGAGACCGACTCTCTCCACACCGAGTACGCTTTCCCATACACCTGCCAGAAGTTTTTCCTTGGTGCTTCTCGGCGGGGCATACGGGGATGAGGAGAGCCCGTCCTGCTCCGGCTCTGGAAGTGCGCGGCGGTCGATTTTGCCGTTTTTCGTGAGCGGCAGAGAAGGCAGGAACACGTAACGGGCAGGGATCATGTAATCGGGAATGCGTCCGCTCAAGTATGCTTTCACCTCAGACGGCGTGAGGTATTCGCTTGTTCCGATATAAGCGCAAAGGAACTTTAGACCCTCGCCGGATTCTTTAACGGCGACAAATGCCTCGCGCACAGATTCGTGCCCAAGCAGCCGGGTCTCGATTTCTCCCGGTTCAATCCGGTAGCCCCGTATCTTGACCTGCTGGTCCATCCGCCCCAAATATTCGATGCTTCCGTCCGGCAGCCACCGTCCCAAATCGCCGGTCCGGTACATTCTTTCACCGGGGCGGAACGGATTCGGCACGAATTTTTCCCGGCTCAGATCTTCACGGTTCAAGTAGCCCCTGGCCAGCCCGTCACCGCCGACGCAGATTTCTCCTTGAAGACCGACAGGCAGCAGCCTGCCCGACAGGTCCACCACATAGGCGGTGGAATTCGCGATCGGTCGGCCGATCGGAATGTTCGCATACTCCCGGTCGATAGGAAAGCAGCAGGAGAACGTCGTATTTTCCGTCGGGCCGTAGCCGTTGATAACCGTGAGCTGCGGACAAGCGTTTCTTACGGAAGCGATCATGGTCGGCGACAGCACATCTCCGCCTACGAGCAGATACCGAAGCGGCGCAAACAAGGCCGGATTGGTTAACGCCAGCTGATTGAAAAGCGGCGATGTCAACCACATCGTGGTAATTCCGTACGCTTGCAAAGCTTCCTCCAGCTTGCCGGCGTGAAGGAAAACGGATTCCGGTACAATGCATAGCTGGAGTCCGTTAAGCAAAGCGCCCCAGATTTCAAACGTGCAAGCATCGAACACAAGCGCGCCGGTAAGCAAAATGCGGTCCGACGGTTCAAACGTAACAAAGTTGGTGTTTTTGACAAGACGAACAACGCTTCGGTGCTCAATCATGACCCCTTTGGGACGCCCTGTCGAACCTGATGTGTACATGACATAAGCAAGAGATTCCGCGTCCGCTGTGCGCGGTAAGTTGCTTTCGCTGCCGGTATACACAGAAGGGTCTGCCAATCCCAAAACGGTCCCTTTGAAGCCGCTAAGCAAACTTTGAGCCGAATTCGGGTCTCCTGCAAGCATAACAGCTGCCGAACTGTCATCCAGCATATACGCGATGCGGTCTTCGGGGTACGAAGGATCGATGGGCAGGAAAGCTCCTCCCGCTTTGAGAATGGCTAATATTGCAACGATCATTTCGGGCGACCGTTCAGCCATAATCCCCACTAGCGTATCCTTTCCGACACCAATTTCACGCAGCTTCCAGGCAAGCTGATTGGCTTTCCGGTTAAGCTCGGCGTAGGTGATCTCCTTGTCTTCAAAAAGAACAGCCGCTTCGTCCGGCCTCAGCGCAGCCTGTTCTTCAAACAATTCATGTGCGGCGGCGTCCCTTGGATACTCTGTCTTCGTCGCATTGAATTGTTCCAGAATCAGGTCCCGTTCACTGACGGTTAATAAATCAATATCCGACAGTTTTATATCCGGGTTCTGTGAAATTTGCTTTAATAGTTCCACATAATGATCGGCAAATTTTCGTACAGTGTCTTCTTTGTACAGCTTTGTCGCATATTCAAAACTGAAAGAAAGAAGCGGGCCTTCCGAGCTTTCCGTTTCCTGGGCGGTGAGAGTCAGATCAAACTTGGAAATTCCGTTGTGATGCTCAACCGCCGCAAACTCGGCACCCTCCGCTCCTAGCTCGCGGGATTCCGTATTTTGAAGTACAAATACGGTATCGAACAGCGGGTTGCGGCTAACATCCCGGCGCAGCTGAAGTTTCAGAATCAGGTCCTCAAGCGGTACCAGCTGGTTTTCAAACGCCTGCAGGGCGTTCTGCTTCACCTCATCAAGGAAAGCTGCGAACGTCTTCGAACCTGACGGATAATTACGCAGAGGAAGAGTGTTTACGAACATGCCTAAAACGTCCTCTAAATCTGCATGAGGCCTTCCGGCTACAGGAGTGCCGATAACCAGATCATCCTGTCCGGAATACTGGGCAAGCAGCGCGTTATAAGCGGCAAGCAGAATCATATAAAGCGTTGCACCCTGACGGGAAGCGGCCTGCTGCAGCCGCCGTGTAAGTTCGTGATCCGTCTCGAAACCATAGACGGCCCCTTCAAAGCTCTGCAGTTGGGGACGCGCATAATCCGAAGGAAAGTTCAGGACGGGAATCTCGCCGCTGAACGTATCCAGCCAAAACTTTTCCTGACGTGCCACGGTACCGTATGCCGATAACTGATTCTGCCACATCGTGTAATCTTTGTACTGGACAGAAAGCTCCTCTAGTTCTTCTCCCCGATAAAGCCGGGTAAACTCCTCGGTCATCCGTTCAAGAGAAGTGCCGTCGGTAATAAGATGGTGCATATCGATCAGCAGCAGGTGACGCTCGGCCTCCGTCTTTACGAGACCCGCACGCAGAAGAGGGGCCGTTCCCAAGTCGAATGGACGGATAAAGCCATCTGCAATTGTTTGTATATGCGCTTCACTTTGAACGTCCGTCCAATTGGTGGACAAGTTAGCAAGCTCCGTAACCTCTACCTGAAAAGAGATCTGCGCCGGATCATGAATAACCTGCACATATTCCTCCTGAATTCGGGTGAATGAAGTTCGAAGCGCTTCGTGCCTTGCAATCAGCTTACGGAAGGTCTCATTAACCTTCTCCGGATTGAGCGCCCCTTTTACCTCGAGAAGCAAAGGAACGTTATAGGCCGTTGCGGCTCCCGATATTTCCTGTACGACCAGCAATCTGCGTTGGGCCGGAGATACCGGATACCAGGGTTTTTCGGAAGCCTTAGGGATCGGTGCATATGCTGCCTCCGTTATGCCCTTTGCGGTGATTGCAGTCGCCTGTGCTTGCAAAGTCTGGGCCTCGAATATTTTTCGGAGAGGAAGCTCAACGCCGAATTCCTTCGAGATTCTGGCAAGAAGAAGCGCAGCTTTCAGAGAATGCCCGCCTCGTTCGAAAAAATTATCGTGGAGGCTCACACGCTCCGCGCCAAGCACTTCCTGCCACAGCGAAGCCAGACGAACTTCTGTCTCGGTTTCCGGTGCCGTATACTCATCGGAAGCTCCACTGGACGGATCGGGCGCTTGGAGCGCTTTTCTGTCGATCTTGCCGTTAGGCGTCAGCGGAAACTCCTTCAATGGGATAAAATGAGCCGGCACCATGTAAGACGGCAAACCCGAAGCCATATGTTCGCGAAGCTCGGAGGCAGCCGGAGAATCCCCTTCGGAGGTGTAGTACGCGCACAGTGTTTTTTCCGATGAGATTTCGTGAACGAGAACAATCGTCTCCCGTACCCGGCCGTGCTGCAGTAGTCGCGTTTCGATTTCACCGAGCTCGATACGGTAGCCCCGGATTTTGACTTGGTGATCGATACGGCCCAAATATTCCAGATTGCCTTCAGGCAGCCATCTGGCAAGATCGCCTGTACGATACATTTTCCGCCCGGGCTCAAAAGGATTCGGAACGAATTTTTCGCCGGTGAGAGCTTCACGATGCAAGTAGCCGCGCGACAAAGCTTCTCCGCCGATACAAAGCTCTCCGGCCGTTCCCCGGGGTACAAGCTGCAAATCGGCATTCACCAGATACACCTGCGTATTGTAAAGCGGCTTGCCGATCGGAATCATCCGGTGATTTTGCACGGCAGTACCCCGCTTAGCTTCCCATACAGTCGCGCAAATCGTCGCTTCCGTCGGACCATAAGCATTAAAATAATCCACATGCGGACTCCATCTGCGGACCAGTTCCGGTGAAGACTCGGAACCGCCCGTAATCAATATCCGCAGTGACGGCAAACGTCCGGGGTCCAGATAAACGGCGAAAGTGGGCGGAAGCATGGCAAGCGTTATTCCGTTATCCCGCACAAACGCTTCAAAGGAATCCAATTGAACCAGCTTTTCTTTCGGGGCCAGGTATAGTCCTCCGCCCATAAAGAGCGCCATATACATTTCCCAAACGGAAGCGTCAAATGAAAAACTGGCAAATTGCACGATACGGTCTTCAGGGCCCAATCCCAGCGTATTCTCGTAGAAAAGCTTCATGTTTGCCATACCCCGATGTTCGATCATGACGCCTTTTGGCTTGCCCGTAGTTCCTGATGTATAGATCACATAAGCGAGATGGTCAGAGGTGACGGAAACGTGCGGATTGGTTTCAATCCCCGTATACCACTGCTCGTCCTCCATAAAGACCGTATGCCCGGTAAATTCCGTATTGCCCGCAAGATGCCGGTGCGTCAGCAAAATCCGGGTTCCGCTGTCCTCGAGCATGTACGAGATTCTCTCCTGCGGATACTCGGGATCTACCGGGAGATAGGCGCCTCCCGCTTTTAAAATGGCGAGAATGCCGATCACCATTTCGGGAGAGCGTTCGGGCATAATAGCTACAATGGTATCCGGCCCGACACCCAAATCTTGCATTGCGGCCGCCAGCCGGTTGGAACGTGCATTCAGTTCGTTGTAGGTATACCGCCGATCCTCAAACGACACGGCGATACGGTCGGGGTGTTTTTCCACCTGCTCTTCGAATAAGCCATGTATCGTTGAGGTTCGAGCGTACGGTGCGGCCGTCTCGTTCAGTTCTTCCAGAAGCACCCGCCTTTCGTCTGCGGATAGCATGCCGATTTGCGAGAGCATTAAACTCCTGTTCGCCGCAATTTCCCGGAGAATCTGTATATAATGGCCGGCTAACCGCTCGACAGTCTGTTTTGCGTATAGTTTGGTCGCATACTCGAAAGTAAACGCCAGCTCTTCGTCCTCCTCCGCCAAAAGCGAAAGATCGAATTTGGAAACGCCCGACTGCGCTTCATAAGGCTCCAGGAGCAATCCGTCCATTTCCATCGACTGGGAACCTTTAGTCTGCAAGGAAAAAACCGTATCGAAAAGCGGATTGCGGCTGACATCCCTGCGTAGGCCCAGCTTTTCAAGCAGGCTTTCCAGTGGATACTCCTCGTGGTCAAAAGCTCCCAGAGTTCCATCCTTGATTTCGTTCAAGAAGGAGAGGAATGTTTTGGATCCGGCAGGTGTCTGGCGGATGGCCAGCGTATTCACAAACATCCCGATCAGCGGCTGAAGCTGCGTATGAGTCCGGCCTCCGACCGGAGTTCCGATGACGATGTCTTCCTGATCGGTATATTTATGAAGCAAAACGTAATAGGCCGCAAGCAGCACCATGTACAGCGTAGAACCGGTCTCCGAGGCCAGATGGCGGAGTTTATCCGCAAGCCCCCGGTCCGTCTCAAACTCGAAGCGTCCGCCTTCGAAGCTTTGCAATTGAGGTCTCGGGTAATCGGCGGGCATGTTCAGTACGGGAATTTCACCCTCGAACACGTCCAACCAGTATTTTTCCTGCTTGAGGAATACACCGTCGCGTATTCGCTCCTGCTGCCAATACGCGTATTCCTTGTAGTGCACGGGCAGTTCGGACAGAATTTCACCACGGTAGATCCGGTTGAATTCTTCCGCCAGAATTTGCAGCGACAGGCCGTCTGACACAGCATGATGCATATCCGTCATCAAAAGATGCCGCTCCGGCGCCAACCGGATCAAGGCGGCTCTGAACAGCGGTGCCCGGCGTACATCAAACGGACGGATAAAAGAGGAAACGCATCTTTCGATGACGCCTCTCTCTTCTTCCACGCCGGAAACCGTTTCTTCCGAATAATCCAGCTTAAACAAGATCTCGCCCGGATCATGAATGATCTGTTCGTACTCCCCATCCCTCTTCCGGAAGGAGGTACGCAGCGTTTCATGACGGGAAATCAAGGCTTCAAACGCTCCTTGAATCTTCCCGACATGTACCGGCCCTCTTGCTAGCAGGACGAAAGGCATATTGTAGGCGGCGGCCGTATCTCCGATTTCCTGAATCAGAAGCAACCTTTTCTGGCCGGCCGATACCGGATAAGCGTCCATTTTCTCCAGTGGACTCGGCCCGGCCGACGTGCCCGCCCCGCGTCCCGCCGGGCGGGACGCGGACAATCCTTCCTGAGCGAGCCTCGCTTCCAGAAGTTTACGTTTTTCCGGCGAGAGACTGGCTATTCGCTTCGATAAATCCACTTGGCGCACTCCCCTCTCCTGGTCTGTACCGTCTGCACCCTCTACACCTGTTCAAGCGCTTCAATTTCCCGTAAAATTTCCTCCAGCCTGCGAATCTCATCCAATTCCTTCCGGAGATGCTCTGCTATCTCCGCGATAGTCGGCTGCCGGAAAAGCTGGCGCAGCTCCAGCTCGATTCCCCATTGTTCACGGACTTGGGCAACGAACAAAGACGCTTTGAGCGAATGTCCGCCGAGCTCGAAGAAATTATCGTGAACTCCCACCCTGGTAGCACTCAGAATGCCTGCCCACATGGCGGCTAATTGCTCCTCGATCTCGTCTCCGGGAGCAACGTAATCCGCTGCGGAAGTTTGCACGGCATCCAGGCCGAGCAGCGCTTTGCGATCCGTTTTTCCGTTCGGCGTCAAAGGGAACTTCTCAAGCTGGGCGAATGCGGCCGGGATCATGTAATCCGGCAGGCTTTGTCCAAGGAAGGTACGGATTTCCGATGCCGGAATCTCCGTTTTCACAACGAGATATCCCGTTAACGTGTGTCCGCCGGAAACATCCTCTCTGGCGAGGACGACAGCTTCTTCCACGGCTTCATGACGGACGAGAGCGGTCTCGATCTCGCCCAGTTCGATACGATACCCTCTGACCTTGACCTGGTGGTCCAAACGTCCGAGAAACTCGAGGCTGCCGTCCGGAAGCCACCGGGCAAGGTCGCCTGTCTTGTACATGCGCCCCCCGCCTTTGCCGAACGTGCAGGGAACGAATTTCTCCGCCGTCAGATCAGGCCTGTTCCAGTACCCGCGTGCCAGTCCTTCGCCCGCAATACAGAGCTCGCCCGGCACTCCGGCAGGCTGCAGCTTGCCTCCGGCGTCGACAATATAAATCTGCGTGTTGGCGATGGGCCTGCCGATATCGATGGAGGCGGCATTCGTCAGGTTCTGCACGGCAGACCAAACCGTCGTTTCCGTCGGTCCGTACATGTTGAAAATGTTCAAATCCGGGAATTCCTGCAGTGAACGCAGAAGCGCAATCGGCATAGCCTCGCCGCCTACGAGAATATTGCGGACGTTCTGCAGGCTTGAGGCCCCTTCAGGGCTCCCGAGCAGCATTTGAAGGCGCGAAGGCGTAATCTGCAGCGTATCCATACCGTGAACGGAAATCAGGCCGCTGAGCGCTCCCGGTTCCGTCTGATGCAGGGTTTCCGCAAGGACGACGCTCATCCCGCAGGTGAGTGGAAGCAGCGTCTCCAGCACGAAGATATCGAAAGATACGGTCGTTAAAGCCAAAATTTTACGACCGGGGACAAATTCGATTTTTTCCCGCATCCCGGTAAAAAAGTTCGATACGGAACGGTGCTGAAGCATGACCCCTTTCGGATTCCCCGTCGAGCCCGACGTGTAGATGACGTAAGCGAGATGATGAGGTTCGCTGGCAGGCTCCAAATTGCCGGTCTCGCCGCTGTAAACTCCTTCCTCATCGAGGGAGATGACCGCATCCACAGTCTGTAAACCTTCCGCCAGGGCTCCCTCGGTCAGAAGCACACGGGCATCACTGTCTTCCAGCATGTAGGTAACGCGTGCCGCCGGGAAATCGGGGTCAATCGGCACATAGGCGCCGCCCGCTTTCAGAACAGCCAGGAGGCCGATCATCATCGAAGGAGAGCGCTCCGTCAGCAGCCCGACGAGCCGGTCCGGTCCGACTCCGTGACTTTGCAGCGTGCGGGCCAGCGAATTCGCTTTTTCGTTCAGCTGCCGATAAGTGAAGACCTGATCCCCGAACAATAAAGCAGGGGCGTCCGGAGTCAAGGCTGCCTGTTCTTCAAACTGACGGTGAATCGTTTTTTCATAGGCGAATGCAGCGGCCGTATCGTTAAATGACTCCACAAGCATGTGTCGTTCCCGTTCTTCCAGCATATCGATTGCCGACAGTTTAATGTCCGGATTGCGAACGGCAGCCTCCAGTATGCGAAGATAATGACCCGCAAGCCGTTGAACCGTTTCTTTTCTGAACAAGCCGGTTGCATATTCGAAGTGGAAATCGATGCCGCCGGTTTCGTTTTCTTCCGCCTGGAGTGTCAGATCCAGCTTCGCTACCGCATGCCCGAACTCGTAAGACTGGAACAGTTCACCCGGCTGGCCGATCTCTTCGATACCGAGATTTTGAAAAATAAACATCGTATCAAACAAAGGATTGCGGCTTAAATCGCGCTTGAGAGACAGCTTGTCCAGAATCGTCTCCAAGGGTATTTCCTGGTTCTGGAACCCTTGAAGCGCGGTTTGCTTGACCTCTTCAAGTAACTGACTGAACGTTTTATCCCCGGCGGGAAAGCTTCTCATCGGCAGCGTATTGACGAACATCCCGATCAGCGGCTGCAAATCCGCATGCGTCCTTCCGGCGACGGGCGATCCGACAATAATGTCTTCTTGTCCCGTATAGCGATGCAGCAGCGTGTTGAATGAAGCGAGCAGGACCATATATAAGGTCACGCCGGCACGGGCTGCCCTTTGCTTTAATACCTTGGTTTCACTTGATTCGAGCGTGAAGACAAACTGGTCTCCCTCGAAGCTCTGGAGCGGTGGCCGCATATAATCGGTCGGGAAGTTCAGAACCGGCAACTCGCCGCTCAGCTTCTCCGTCCAATAAGCTTCCTGGGCGTCCAAAACGCCACTGGAGCTGCGTTTTTGCTGCCAGACGGCGTAATCCTTGTACTGGATTTTAAGAGGGGCCAGCTCTTCTCCGGCATAAAGCCGGTTAAATTCATTGGCAATAACCGCCATGGAAACACCGTCGGCTATAATATGGTGCAGATCGATTAGAAGCGCCGTTCCCCCGCAGGTCAGATCCGCCGCTCCAACTCGAATGAGCGGAGCCTCCGCAAGGTTAAAAGGACGGATGAACCCTTCGATAACCCGGTCAAGCGCCTCTTTCTCGGCAGGTGTAAGGATATCTTGTACCACAGTCCGATTTTCCGGATGATCGCTCGCTCCGTTACCGCCCGTATTTTCCAGCGCGATCTCTTCAGCGGTTTTCAAAATCTCCGATAATCCTGAAAATGCCGGAATCTCCTCAATCCCGCTCTTCTCCTTCATTTCCCCGCTTCCGCCAAGTTCCGTTAAGGAAGGTACCTCCGCTCCTGACAAAGAGACTTCTTCTACTTCAAAAACCACCTCCGGGTGATTTCTCTGAACGATATCGGATTCAATCTGCTCAAAGGAAGTACGGAGCGGCTCATGGCGGGCGATCAACTTCTCAAAAACGGTTTGGAGGCGTCTGCGATCCAATGGAACCCGGCTGATCAGCACATGCGGAATATGATAAGCCGTGCTCTCTTGTTCGAGCTGATCCAGCACCATTAATCTTTTTTGCGCCGAAGTGACAGGATAAACGTCTCGTGGTTCGGCAGGTTCGATAGCTTGATGAGCCGAGTAGGCTTCCTTGCGGATCGCCTCGGCCATCGAACGGATCGTAGGCGACTCGAACACCTGACGCAGTGGTAGATCAACCTGCAGCCGCTGATGAATTTTGGAAACCAGCAGCGCCGCTTTCAGGGAGTGCCCGCCCCGGTCAAAAAACGAATCGCCGGCACCGAGGTGTTCCACCCCTAGCACTTCCTTCCAGATGGCGGCAAGCGCTTCTTCCATTTCGCCCTCGGGCGGAATATACCCGCTTTCATCCCAAACCGTGTCCGGTGCAGGAAGCGCTCTGCGGTTCACTTTGCCGTTGGATGTGAGCGGCATTTCCGGCAGGAATACGAAATAAGAAGGAATCATATACCCTGGAAGCTTTGCTGCAAGAGACTCCCTCAGAAGTACCGTTTCCGGAGCCGGGTCCGGACCGCAAACGAGATAGGCGCACAACACCTTCTGTCCCTGTCCGTCGGTCCGGTCCATCACGAGTGCTTCCTTTACCATCGTATGCCGGAGCAGCGCCGCTTCGATTTCGCCCAGCTCGATCCGGTAGCCACGGATTTTGACCTGGTGATCAAGCCGGCCGAGATACTCGATGTTGCCGTCCGGGAGCCATCGGGCCAGATCACCTGTTTTGTAAATGCGGCCGGAAGGATCGAAATCCGCTGACGCGAATTTTTCAGCTGTCAGTTCGGGCCGGTTTAGATAGCCTCTGGCCAAACCCGTACCTGCGATACAGAGCTCGCCCGCAACTCCGACAGGCTGGAGGCGGCCCGCGTTATCCGTAATGTAGAGTCGGATATTATCAATCGGTTTTCCGATCGGCACGCGATCCAGCGGATTTTTTCCAAAGGAACAATCAAAATAGGAAACATCAATGGTCGCTTCCGTCGGTCCGTACAGGTTGATCAGCCGAGAGCCGTTGGTCCGGTAAAACAGCGAATTAAACCGGTTCGCCTGTTGAGGATTGAGTGCTTCTCCGCTGGCGAATACATAGCGCAAACTAGCCAGAGCACCCGGTTCCAGCCGGCTCTCCGCATGGTCGAGAAAAACGGATAGCATGGAAGGCACAAAATGCATCGTCGTCACATTGTACTTGTCGATAGCCCTTGCGATCTGCGCCGGATCTTTTTCCGCGCCCGGTTCCAGAAAAACGACTTTAGCCCCGTACGCCCCCCACCAGAACAGCTCCCAGACGGATACGTCGAAGCTGTAAGGCGTTTTCTGCAAGATGACGTCTTTTTCGTCCAACGGGTAGCGTTTCTGCATCCAGTGAAGGCGGTTGATCAGGGCGCGATGCTCGATCATGACCCCCTTCGGATTTCCGGTCGTACCTGACGTATAAATGACATAAGCTAGATGCTCCGGTCCCGATCCGCGAGAAAGATTACTTCCGTCACCCGTCAAAAGATTTTCAGCATCGAGCTCGACAGTTTCTGCGCCGGCCGGAGCACGTTCCAACAGATCCTTCTGCGCGAGTACAAGAACAGCCCCGCTGTCGGCAAGCATGTAATCGATTCTTTCCTGCGGATGCCCCGGATCAATCGGGAGATAGGCCCCGCCCGCCTTCAATATGGCCAGCAGCCCGACCATCAACTCGATGGACCGCTCGCAAAGAATACCGACCACTGAGTCCGGCTCCACGCCCTTTAAGCGCAGCTGCCGGGCGAGACGATTGGCGCGCACGTTCAGTTCACGGTACGTAAGACGCTTCTCGCCGAATATGACGGCGATTTTTTCCGGTGTCATGGCTGCCTGAAGTTCAAACCAGCCGTGCATGGTTTTCTCGGCAGGATAGGAAGCACCCGTGTCGTTAAACGCACGCAGTTGGCCGCGTTCTTCATCCGTGAGCAGATTTATGCTGTCCAACGGAATGTCAGGCGTTTCCGTAATTTGCTCCAGCACTTGGTGCAGATGCCCGGCAATCGCGCGGATTCCCGCATATTCAACATTCTCCGCATTAAAGCTGAATTTGATTTCAAGCTCTCGTCCCGGTATTACCGTCAGCGTAAGCTCATAGTTCGTCTGCTCGAAGCCGTCCACTTCCGTGATGCGCAGGCTGTTTTGGGCCGGTTCCCCGTCTGTCCGCCGGCTTCCTCCGGTTTCATCTCCGGTTCCGATCAGTTCTTCGGATATCGGATAATTTTCGAACACAACGAGATGACGGATCAGATTGTGCTTTAACTGGGACTGCGCCTGGATGTCCGCAAGCGAAAGATAAGAATACGCGTTGGATTCCATCCAGTCGCTCTGCACACGGCTCAATAAGGCGGCAAAACTTTCGCTCTTCTCCCCGCTGATGCGTAATGGAATTGTATTAATGAACAGCCCCACCATGTTCTCGATACCCTTAATTTCTTCGGGCCGGCCCGAAACGACGGTGCCGAACACAACATCCGTGCTGTTGTTATACCCTTGGAGAAGCATACCCCAGGCGGTCTGGAAGACAGTGCTTACCGTAACCTGCTGGCGCTTTGCGATCTGCTCCATCTTGTGTGTAAGTGCGGCGTCCAGCTTCAAAGAATGATGTTCAAGCCGGAAAGGGGTGTTACCCTCCGCCCGGCTGAACCCGGGAACTGTCGTTTCGTTTTCCAGGCCATCCAAGTACTTGCTCCAATAAGCTGCGGCTTCTTCCCTGTTCTGATTTTCCAGCCACTGGATAAAACTGCTGAACGGATACACCGGCTCCAGGTTGGCCCGAATTCCGTCCCGAAGCGAAGTATACAGGCTGAAAAAATCGTTGGCGACGATGCCGAGGCACCAGCCATCCATAACGATATGGGGAAAACTCCATACGAGTTTGCAGGTAGTCTCGCTCCATTTAAATAAAGCCAGACGAAGGGGAACGTCCTTTTCCAAATCGAAACCGTTCGTCCTGTCGCTTCCGGTAAACTGTTCAAGCGCAGCCGTTTTGCGAGCCTCGCTCAAGCCGCTAACGTCTTCCGTATGGACGGAAGGCGCCTCCCTCTCCTGAAGCACTACCTGAAGAGGACGCTCCGTTTCTTTATATACAAACACCGTGCGGAAAATATCGTATCTCTCTATAAGCAGTTGAAGGCTCTTCTGAACCAGCTCACGGTCCAACACTTCACCGACGGTAATGATATTTTGCTGAAAATAAGCTTCGGAATCCCGATCCAGCATGGAATGATACAGCATGCCTTCCTGCATGGGGGACAGCGGATAGATGTCCTTAATCTTCACTTGAGACACAATTTCACTCTCCTTTAAACTTCCGGCCGTCCCGCAGGACAGCCTGGAAGCGTATGTCCGCCTTAAGCGGTGAAACGGGGAGGACCAAAGGTTTTTAAAGCTTTAGTTTGCCGGCCAACTGGGCCGCCATATTCTCGAACTGTCCGATGGACAGGTTCTGGTAAGTAAAGTCGGTCGGGCTCTGCTCGGCGGTCTCTTTTTCGCAGCAGTGGCGGATCAGCTCCAGCAGGTATTTCTTGAATCCTCCTGCCAGCTTCTCGACCGTGTCGTCCCGGTACTGATGACGGTTGTAATTGAAGGTTAAGCGAAAAACTCCATCCAAGACCTGCCCGTTGATATCGAAAGCGAACGGTCTCTCGCTGCCACCGCCGATTTCATCGCCTGACTGGTGAGAGGAAGGTCCGAATCTTGCTCCGCCGTCACCCTCGCCGTCGAATTGTCCCAGGTAATTAAAACTGATTTGCGGTTCTTCGAAAGCGAAAGGGAGTTCCTCGAGATTGATACCTTCTGTTAAATAGTGCAGAATGCCGTAGCCGATTCCTTTGTTCGGTACGCGTCGCAGCCCGTCCTTTACCAGCTTGATCTGATGCCCCAGGTCTCCCTGACCGCTCATATCAAGCACAAACGGATACATGACGGTAAACCAGCCGACGGTACGGGATACATCCACATCTTTCATAATTTCTTCCCGGCCGTGCCCTTCGATGCTGACGGCAATCCGGGAAAGTCCGCTCCATTCTCGGAAGGACAGCCCTAACGCCGTAAGGAGCAGATCGTTAATTTCGGTGTTGTAGGCTTGCTGCGCGTGTTTAAGCAGCTTTTCCGTGCTGTCGCGGTCGAGCTCGATTTCAAAGTCTCTGCCGTCTTCGACTTTATCCGAAGCTATCTTATTATCGTACGGCAGCGAATCCGGAATCTGCGATGAGACAGCGGACCAATAACTCAGTTCCGATTGAGCGCGGCTGCTGTTCGCATATTCCGCCAGCCGGGCAGCCCACTCGCGGTAGGAATCGGTTTTGGCCGGAAGTGAAACGGCATGGCCGTCCAGTGCTTGTCCGTAGGCGGTTTCCAGATCTTCCAGCAGGATTCTCCAGGAAACTCCATCGACAACCAGATGATGAATAACGATCAGAAGATGGTCGCTTTCGGCTGTGCGGAAAAGAGCGAGCTTCACAAGCGGGCCGCGATTCAGCGCGAATCCGCTTTGCAGCTTATCCGCAAGCGTCCCGATCTCTGGGCCGGGTTCTCGCGCAAGAGTAAGATCATAGGCTAGCAGCTCGTATGTCTCTCCCTCTTTCCAGTCCCGCGTTTCAGCTGTAACGCTACCTTCTTCCGTAGGCCGAAATACGGTGCGGAGCGCATCGTGGTGCAGGGTCAGCTTATCCCAAGCCTGGCGAAGCGCTTCTTCGTTCAACCTGCCTTTGCTTTTCAGCATAACGGCCTGATTATAATGATGCCGGTCCGTATGGTGACGCTCGAAAAATCTCCGCTGAATAGGAGCAAGCTCCGTCTGCCCTTGGACGATCCCTTGGGGAATTGTCCGCTGCACAACCTGGATATAAGGAATCACCAGCTCGATCTGTGGATGGCGGAACAAATCCCGCAGCTCCATTTTGAGCCCTCTGCCGTTCAAACGCGCGGCAATCTGCAGAGCTTTGATCGAATCGCCGCCCAGTTCGAAGAAATTATCGCGCACTCCCACCTTCTTGATTCCCAGCACGTCCTGCCAGATTTCGGCCAATGTGTGTTCCATCTCCGTTTCCGGCTGGACGTAATCGGCCGTCAGCCTAACCGAGCCGTCCGGTTCCGGGAGGGCCCTGCGGTTGATTTTACCGTTGCTTGTGAGCGGCATCGCATCCAGAAAAACGAACTGCGCGGGTATCATATAATCCGGCAGTCTTTCGGTAAGTCCGCCGCGAATCTCGGAAACCGTCAGCTCCGCATCTTCCGCGCAAACCAGATAGGCGCACAAATATTTCTGTCCGTTCGCGTCCGTCCGGTCCATTACAATCGTTTCTTTTATTTCGTCCCGGTTCAAAAGCCTCGCTTCGATCTCACCCAATTCAATCCGGTAGCCGCGAATTTTGACCTGATGGTCGATCCGCCCGATATATTCCACACTGCCATCCGGCAGCCAACGGGCCAGGTCTCCCGTTTTGTACATCTTCGCCTCGGGGCGGTGCGGGATCGGTACGAACTTCTCCGCCGTCAGCTCGGAACGATTCAGGTAACCTCTGGCCAAGCCCGTTCCGGCGATGCAAAGTTCCCCCGGTACGCCTATCGGCTGGATTTGATGCTTGGCGTCCACGATGAACAGCTCCGTATTGTCAATCGGTTTGCCGATCGGCACCTGCTCCAACTGTTGACCTCGCGGACAGTCAAAATACGTCACATCGATGGTCGCTTCGGTAGGACCGTACAAATTGGCCAGTACGGCACCGCCCGGAGTGCCGATCAGCCGGTTAAACCGGTTTGCATGCTGGGCCTGAAGCGCCTCCCCGCTGGCGAAAACATAACGGAGCGAGCCCAAGTCTCCCGCCTGCCGGTTTTGCTCGATATGATCAAGAAAGACAGACAGCATGGAAGGAACGAAATGCAGGGTGGTCACGCGGCTTCGCTTGATTTCATCCACAATAAGCTGCGGCTCTTTCTCTCCGCCGGGAGCCAGGAATACGACTCGTGCGCCCTGTGTCCCCCACCAGAACAGCTCCCATACGGATACGTCGAAGCTGTAAGGCGTTTTTTGCAAAATGACATCGTCGCGGCCGATCGGGTATTTTTTCTGCATCCAGTGAATTCGGTTCACCAGCGCCCGGTGCTCGATCATAACGCCTTTCGGATTGCCGGTCGTACCCGAGGTATAAATGACATAAGCCAGATTTCCGGGCCCTGCCGCTCCTTCGGAAGACAGCGGGCTGAAATCTTCATGATAAGACTTCTCCTCATCCAGCAGGATGCACTCGTACCCGGCAGGCAGTTGCTCGGCCCGCTTCGATACGGTAAGCACGATACGTGCTCCGCTGTCATCCAGCATGAAGCCGACCCGATCACGGGGATGAGCCGGATCGACCGGCAAATACGCACTGCCCGCTTTAAGGATGGCAAGGAGACCGATCATCATTTCGGCCGATCTCTCGGTCAAAATGGCGACAACTCCGTCTGTCCGCGCCCCTTTGGCCCTCAGAGTACGGGCGAGGCGGTTCGCACGCTCGTCCAATTCCCCGTAGGTGAGCCGGTTCCCGCCGAAAACGACGGCAATCCGGTCCGGATCCTCCGCGGCCTGCTCCTCGATCCACCCGTGGATCGTTTTATCTTCCGGGAACAGGGCCTTCGTATCGTTAAATTCCACGATAATCCGGTGTTTTTCCGTTTCGGTCAGCAGCTCGATATCGGCGAGATTCACATGCGGATTGCGGACGACGGTTTCAAGAATATTAAGGAAATGACGACTCAGCTTCTCGATAGTTTCCCGCTTAAACAGCTTGACCGCATATTCGAACGATAAGCCGAGTCTATCGGGGAACTCTTCGACGCTCAGCGTCAGATCGAATTTCGCGATCCCCATTTCGAACTCAACCGGCCGGAACGTAATCCCGTCAAACTGGAACTGGTTCATGCCGGTGTTCTGCAGGACGAACATCACATCGAACAGCGGATTGCGGCTCACGTCACGGCGCAGCTGCAGACGCTCGACGACTTCCTCGAACGGAATATCCTGATTTTCGTAGGCATGCAGCGCTCTGTCTTTTACTTCCTTCAAAAAATGCGTAAACGGCTTATCGGCGGAAGGAAAGTTCCGCATCGGCAGCGTGTTGACGAACATTCCCAGCATCGTCTCCAGATCAGGGTGCGGGCGGCCCGCCACCGGAGATCCTACGACAATATCTTCCTGCCCGGTGTATCTGTGAAGCAGGGTATTGAAGGCAGCGAGAAGGACCATGTACAAGGTCGTCCCCGTCTGGGCGCACAAGCGGTGCAAGTCGGCGGTCAGTCCGCTGTCGATTTCATAGGTCAGGCTGTCGCCTTCAAAGCTTTTGATCGCCGGCCGGATATAATCCGCGGGCATGTCCAGAACAGGCACGTCTTCTCCGCCGCCGAAAAGCTCCTTCCAGTACGCGGCTTGTTTCTCGGCCGCCCCTTGGGCGATTTGCCCGTTCTGCCACGCGGCAAAATCTTTGTACTGGATGCGGAGCGGAGGAAGCGTCTCGCCGGCATAAAGACGGCTGAACTCCTCTACAAACACTTCGATCGAGATGCCGTCGGTAATAATGTGGTGCATGTCGGCCAGAAGCAGATGCCTTCCTTCTTCCAGCTTGATCAGCTCCGCACGTATAAGAGGCGCCTGCTCCAGATTGAACGGGTGGATAAATGGCCTGATAAGAGATTCCAGCACCGAATCCGGCTGCTTCGCTCCGACTTGCACACCGCCTGAGACGGCTTCGGCTTCTGCCGTGAGCCCGCTTACAGATGCCGTGGCGGCTTCAGCGCGGGCTTCGTGGTGCCCTTCCGAGTCCAGCTCGCGGTAGGAAACCCGGAAATCCAGCGCTTCGTGGATACGCTGCACGGGTGCTCCGTCGATTACGGCAAAAGACGTTCGCAGGGACTCATGGCGGCCGATCATCGTCCGGAACGCCTCTTCCAGCCGCTCTCTGTCAAGCGGACCTGTCATTTCCAGCGCGGCGCACATGTTATAAGCGCTCTCCGCGTCTCCCAAACGGTCGATAATGAGCAGTCTTTTCTGAGCCGGCGATACCGGATGGTATTCCTTCTCGCCGACTGGTTCTATGTCCGCAAAGGCGCTTTCCTCCGAACCGGCGATTAACGGGGCCAGTCCGCGCACGGTCGGATGGGCGAAAACCTCCCGCAGCGGCACCTCGACGCTGAACTGCTTGGCGATGCGGCCGATGAGCAGAACCGCCTTGAGCGAGTGCCCGCCTAGCTCGAAGAACGAATCGTCGATGCCGACGGTTTTGACGCCGAGCACTTCCTGCCACAGCTCCACGAGCTGTGCTTCCGTTAAAGTGCGCGGTGCGGCGTAAGCCGACACCGGCGCCGGATCCCCGCTCGGCGCAGGCAAAGCCTTGCGGTCAATCTTGCCGTTAGACGTAAGCGGCAGGCTATCCAGCCGCACGATATGGGCCGGAACCATGTAGCCCGGCAGCTCCGCGGCGAGCCGCTTTCGCAGCCAGGCCTCGTCGGCATGTCCCGCCACATAAGCGCACAAATACTTGTGCCCGCTTGAATCCGTGCGGTCGGTGACAACGGCCTGCGCGACTCCTTCGAGCTTCAGCAGCGCCGATTCTATCTCGCCGGGCTCGATGCGGTATCCGCGGATTTTGACCTGGTAGTCGATCCGGCCGATAAAATCGACGCTTCCGTCAGGCATCCAGCGGGCCAAATCTCCCGTCCGGTATAAACGTCCACCTCCCGCAAACGGGCTTGGGACAAACTTCTCGGCCGTCAGCTCCGGCCGGTTGAGATATCCGCGAGCCACGGAATCTCCGCCGATGCAGAGCTCGCCCGCCACCCCGGCGGGAACCGGCCGCAGTGCGGAATCCACGATGTAGAAGCGGTGATTTCCCAGCGGCTTGCCGATTGGAACGTTGCCGGATTCCGGCAGCTTTTCCGCAGCTTCCTCGTAAAAGCTCGAATCGATGGCCGCTTCCGTCACACCGTAGCTGTTCATGATCCGCATGCTTCCCGCAAAACGCGACAGCAGCGTCCGGTAATCGTGCACACTGCAGCTGTCGGAGCTCGTGATCAGCAGCTTCATCGCGCTGATGTCCGTCCCATGATCGTGCACGTGCTCCATAAGCGGCAAAATGAGAGCCGGCGTAGATTCGAACACCGTGATCCGGTGTTTTTCCAGATAACTCGCCAGCGCGGAAGGATCGATCCGCACCTCCTGGGGACAAATAACCATCGTTCCCCCGTTCACGAACGTCCGTGCGAGATCGCCCGCAAATACGTCAAACGAAAAACTCGCGATCTGCAGGAGTTTTACATCAAATTCCCCCAAACGATACCCGTACCGGTATCCGAACGAAGTGTTCACATAATGCCGGTGTTCGATCATCACACCCTTGGCATTGCCCGTCGTTCCGGACGTGTAGATCACATAAGCAAGGTCATCGGGTTTATTGACCGGCTCAAGGTTGCTTACCGCTTCTTCCGGGCTCAAGCCGGAAAGCCAGGCCTTCTCCTCGCCTGAATCCGAGGCCTCTTTCGCCCCCGTTTGTAAAGGCTTTACAAAACCTTGATTTTCTGCGGCTTCCAGAAAACCCTGCATATCGAGAATACTTCCTAGATAGTCGGCTCCATGGAGCAGACCGGTCAATTTTGCCTGGGTAAGCAGTACCTGAGCACCGCTGTCGCGGAGCATGTATGCAATGCGCTCTGCCGGATAAGTCGGATCGATCGGTATATAGGCACCGCCCGCTTTATGAATGGCGAGAACTGCCGTCACCATATCAGCCGAGCGCTCAAGCAGAACGGCGGCCGGACTGTCCGGCCTCACGCCCTGTTTTCTCAGAATACGCGCCAGCACATTCGCCCGCTCATTCAGCTCCCGGTAGGTCAGCGAGGTCTCTTCGTACACGACCGCCGTTTTGTCCGGAGTTTGTACCGCCTGTGCCTCGAAAAGCTCATGAAACGTCCCTTCCGGATAAGAGGCCGAAGTACCGCTCCATACTTCCGCAAGTTCTTTTCGCTCCGGCTCGGACAAAAGAGTGAATTCGGAGACGATTTTTTCCGGCTGGCTGGAGGCTTGGCCCAAAACCGTCTCCAAGTGCCCCTGAATTCTCACGATTTCCGCTTCGCCGTATGTGTGTCCGTTATAGGAAAGCGTAATGTTTAAAACATCCCCGTCTTCTACCTCGATATTGAAATCGTAAGGAGTCTGCTCGGATAATCCCGCCTCCGTAATAGCGAATCCGAGCCGGTTTTCCAAATCCTCCTGACCGATCAGCTCCTGCAGCGGATAATTTTCAAATACGACGATATGCCCGATAAGATCCTGTTTCAAGGCCGATTGAGCCTGGATTTCCGCCAGTGAATAATAGTCGTACGCACGTGATTGAACCGTCTGCCGCTGAACTTCCTTCAACAAACCGGTAAACGTGTTGTCCGACTGCAGCGAGATCCGCACGGGAACCGTATTAATGAACAAACCCACCATCCGCTCGATGCCTTCAATCTCCGGCGGTCTGCCTGACACGACAGTCCCGAAAACGACATCCTCGCTTCGGTTATAGCGTCCGAGAATGAGTGCCCACGCGGCCAGGAACAAGCTGCTGATTGTCGCACCGCTGCGTTCCGCAATGCCGCGGAGCTGGCGGGCCGTATCCGCCCCGACCGTAAACTTCCGCTCCGACGGCAGGTAGCCTTTACCGCCGGATATCACGGTATTGCCAGGCAATCCCGACGGTTCTTCCACGCCTTCCAGCAGAGCCCGCCAGTAATCCGATGCAGCCGTCTGATCCTGCTTTTGCAGCCACTGCACATAAAGACTGTAGGGCCGGACCTCAGGAAGGGACGCTTGCCGTCCGTTTTTTTCGGCTTCGTAGTAACTGAGAAGCTCTTCCAGCACAATGCCGATGCACCAGCCGTCCATGATAATATGGTGAAACGTGAAGAGCAGCGTATATTCCTGCCGGCTTGTCCGAAGGACAGTTAACCGCACCAGCAGTTCCTTGCTTATGTCAAAAGGACGATTTTTATCGGCTTGGATCAACGATTCAAGTTCGGCATTCCGTTCGCTGTCCGGTAACAAGGCCAGATCCTCGAAAAAGACAGAAGCCTCCCGTTCTTTGAATACGATTTGCCGGGGCTTCGCGACATTTTTGTGATACATATTCGAACGGAGCGTTTCATGCCGCTTCACAAGAAGGCAGAAGCTCCTTTCCAGCGCCTGCACATCCAGATCTCCGCGTATGGACAGGCTCACCTGCTCCAGGTAGGCGTGCGAATCGGGATTCATCAGCGCATGAAACAGCATGCCTTCCTGTAAAGGCGTCAAATGGGACATTTTCTCAATTTCCAGCCCTTTACTCATCCGTAACTCCCCCTCTGCAACCCTTATACGCTCTCGTAAAATTGTTTAATGTCCTCGAACTCATCGAGATCCAGATCGTTTGCCCCGACATCGGCCGGCGTTAACTCCCTCTCTGTTTTGGCCTCGCAGTGGCGCAGCACCTCATCCAAATTTTCTTCCAGACGATGAAGCAAATCCGATGCTGTCTGTTCCGTGTACGCATGGCCGTCATAATCGAGCCGGAGGGTGAGGGCGCCCGATTCGAGCGTGCTCTTGAGATACCAGCTGTACTCCCGTGCCGCCCACAAATCGTCTCTTATTCTTTCGCCCGCGTTAAGCGAATCAAAATAAGGAGTTGCGACACCCGAAGGCTCCAAGTGGACGAACCCGATCCGCGGCTTCTTCCGGACTGCGGTCTCTTCTACTTGCCGGCGTGAAGACGCAAGATCGTACAAAGCCCCGTACCCGATGCCTCCGTCTGGGACTTGACGTACCGTTTCTTTAACTTGTTTAAGATAGCCCGCCAAGTCACCGGAATTCGAGGTATCCAGCACAAGCGGATACTGCGTATCGAACCAGCCCACTGTCCGCGAGAAATCCAGCCGCTTGTCTGCGCACAGCTTTCTGCCGTCTGCCGTCAGTTCGACGTGTAAACGTTTGAGTCCGGACCAATCGCCGAATGTTTTGCCGAGTGCGGATAAAATCGCTTCGCGGGCCTCCATCGAATAAATATCCTTCACCCCAGCGAGCAATTGGCTCGTCTTTTCCGCCGGGATAACCGCGCAGACCGAGTTTCGGAGCGGCGGAAGTCCCGCCTCGGTTTCTTTATCAAGCGGAACAGTCCATTCGTCCGCATTGCCTGACAGAGTCCAGTACTCCCGACCGGCCTGCACCTGGCTGCTCTCCGCGTATTTTTCCAAATGGGCTGCCCACGTCCGGAAAGCATCTGTTTTCAAAGGGAGCGACACGCTTTCTCCCGCCACAAGCTGTCCGTAAACGGTCGCCAAGTCTTCCAAAATGACTGAAAAAGAAGTATCGTCGGTAATCAGACGGTGGATCGCGATCAGAAGATAGTCACCTTCACCTGTCTTGAACAGCACGCTTTTCGCCAGCGGTCCTTCTTTCAGGGAGAGACCCGATTCAATCGCTTTGCTTTGCAGTTCAACGGCCGCTCTGAGATCGGGCTTGTCCCCCTCCAGACGAATGACGCTCAGTCCCGCAGCTTCTTCCTCCAGGGAATGGTGTTCCAGCTTCAAGTCCCCTTCTTTCAAAACGGTACGCAAACGAAGGGCGTCATGCTGTTTCAGCACCTTGTCCCAAGCCGAACGGACATGGTTTTCTTCCAGACCGGCTTCCGAAAACAACAGTGCCGAAAGCGACGAGGCGGATTCGTAACCGCCTTGTTCGAAATACCGGTTCTGCACAGGGGTCAGCACCATTTCTCCTTCGATTGGTCCTTGCGCGATTTCACGGACGGACGACTTCACGTACGCGCCGAGATCCCCGATGGACGGATGCTCGAACAGCTGCTTGATGTCCAGCGCATACCCTTCCGCTCTCATACGGGCCACGACCTGGATACCTTTGATCGAATCTCCTCCTAGGAGGAAGAAATTGTCGTGAATGCCGATGCCGTCCCGGCCCAGCACATCCTGCCATACGCCGGCCAGCGCCTCTTCCACTTCATTGCGGGGAGGGGCGTACTCCGTATCCGGACGGAACAGGTCATCCGGTTCGGGAAGCGACTTCCGGTCGGTTTTACCGTTTGGCGTAAGCGGAAGCTTGTCTAGAAATACATAGTGCGACGGGACCGAATAGTAAGGCAGCTGTCTAGCTAGCTGCTCCCTGACCTCCGCCGCGCTTATCGCCGAATCCGACTTTGGCACGACATACGCGCACAAAACGGCCTCATGTCCGCCGCTTTGATTGACCGTAACAGCCGCCTCCTGAACGGATGGCAGCCTTATCAAAGCATTTTCTATCTCCCCGAGCTCGATGCGGAAGCCTCTTACTTTCACCTGGTGATCGATCCGGCCCAGGAATTCCAGGTTCCCGTCCGGCTTCCATCGGGCAAGATCGCCCGTTTTATACATTTTTGTTCCGGAGACAAACGGATTGGGCACGAATTTCTCCGCCGTGAGATCTTCACGCTTCCAATACCCCCGTGCCAGTCCTTCTCCGGCTATGCACAATTCGCCCGGCACTCCGACAGGCTGCAGGTTGGAACGCGCATCGACGATATACACCTGCGTATTGGCGATCGGTCGGCCGATATCGATCCGGCTTGCCTGAGTCAGCTCCCTAACCGCGGACCATACCGTCGTTTCGGTCGGTCCGTACATGTTGTAGATCCTCAGTCCGTCAAGCGCCTGCAGCTGCTCCAACAGCGCATGCGGGAGGGCTTCACCGCCGACCATAATTTCCTTCACTCCGCTCAGCGCCCGCTTGCCTTCTTCGTTGGCGAGCAGCATTTGCAGACGGGAAGGCGTCATTTGCAGCATATCAATCCCATGCGAACGGATGAGTTCACCGAGAGCTTCGGCTTCAAGCTGATGATGCCGGTCTCCGATGACGACTGTCATTCCCGTCAGAAGGGGCACTAGAGATTCCAGAACGAATATGTCAAACGAGATGGTCGTTAACGACAAAATCGTTTTATCCGAGCGGAAAGCAATCTGTTTTTTCATCCCGGTTACGAAGTTCATGACGGAACGATGCGGCAGCATAACACCCTTCGGATTCCCTGTCGATCCCGACGTATAGATGACATAAGCCAGATGCTCAGGCTTTGTGCCTCCAGCGTCCAGATTGGAACCGTCGTTCCGGTAAATTTCTTCCTCATCGAGGAACAGCACGTTTCCATCGTAGTCCAGGTCCTCGATCAAGCTGCGGCTGGTCAGCAGCACCCCTGCTTCGCTGTCCTGGAGCATATAGAGAACACGTGCCGAAGGGTAATCCGGATCGATGGGCACGTACGCGCCTCCGGCTTTCAGCACGGCGAGCTGGCCGATGATCATTTCGGCCGAGCGCGGCATCATCAGCCCGACAAGCCGGTCGGGTCCCACTCCCAGCTCTCGCAGCGTCCGGGCTGCGGAATTGGCGCGTTCGTTCAATTCCCGGTACGTCAGGCTCCGGCCCTCGAAAACGAGCGCGGAAGCTTCCGGCGTTTTCGCAGCCTGCTCCTCAAGCGCATCGTGGATCGTTATGCCAGAAGGAAACTCCGCCGCCGTGGCGTTAAACCCGCTGATCAGGTCCTCTTTCTCCGAAGCCGTGAGCATCCCGATTTCCCCAAGCAGAATATCCGCCGATCCGGCTACCGTCTCCAGGATGGCCGAATAGTGCCGCGCCAGACGCTCCACTGTTTCACGTGCGAACAGATCTGTAGCATACTCCCAGGTAAACAGCAGCCCGTCTTTTTGCTCCGTAACATGCAAGGAGAAATCAACTTTGGAGATGCCTGTATTAAACTCCCCGGGCTTAAAGGAAAGCTTGCCCGTCTTCACGACGTCCGTTCCTACATTCTGCAGGCTGAAAATCGTATCAAAAAGAGGGTTACGGCTCAAATCCCGTACGAGCTGCAGCTTCTCGACAATTTCCTCGAAAGGATATTCCTGATTTTCGAACGCTTCGAGAGAGTGGCGTTTCACCTCTTGCAAAAATTGTCCGAAAGCCAGAGAGGATTCGGGCTTGCTGCGGATCGCCAGCGTATTTACGAACATCCCCGCCATATTCTCCGTATCGGCGTGTCTTCTCCCTGCGGCGGGCGTACCGACAAGGATGTCCTCCTGACCGGAATATTTGGCCAGCAGCACATTATAGGCAGCCAGCAGCACCATATACAGAGTCGTTTCATTGTCTTTCGCCAGGCTGTACAGCGCCTTTGTCAATTTCCCGTCCGGAAGCTGGACAAAGCTGTCCCCTTTAAAGCTTTGAGCGGCCGGGCGTGGATAATCCGTCGGCATCTGAAGGACGGGAAGCTCGCCTTCCAGCGTCTGGAGCCAATAAGCTTCCTGTCCGCTGAATTTGCCTTCGGCCAGCTGCTCGTTCTGCCAGATCGCATAATCTTTGTAATGCACATTTCGCGGAGGCAGAAGCCTACCCTGATAAAGCTGGATAAAATCATCCAGAAGCACGGCCATGGAGTAACCGTCCGCCACAGCATGGTGAACATCGATCAGCAGAACGCTGCCGCCCGTTTCAAGCTCGAACAGACCGGCCCGGAATAAAGGCGCTTGCGCGAGATCGAACGGCCGGACGAACTGCATCTGCAGCGTCTCTATCTCTTCCGCCCGCACTTCCGAAACGGGAACATCGAAATCGGCCTCTTCCGCGATTTTTTGTACCACTTCCCCGTTCTCCAACTCGAAATAGGTCCGAAACGATTCATGACGCGCCACCGCCTGCCGAAGTGCCCGGATAAGGCGCTCCCGGTCGATTTCTCCTTCTATAAAAAGGCGTCCCGGC
This sequence comes from Paenibacillus sp. JNUCC 35, assembly GCF_058269095.1. Classification (NCBI taxonomy): domain Bacteria; kingdom Bacillati; phylum Bacillota; class Bacilli; order Caryophanales; family Paenibacillaceae; genus Paenibacillus; species Paenibacillus sp. JNUCC 35. Next base: position 3,630,338 of record NZ_CM177771.1, read on the forward strand.
ACGTTGTAAGCTGTCCCTCCGCCGCCCAACTGATCAAGGACGTACATTCTTTTTTGAGCCGACGAGACCGGATAAGACCGCTTCCGCTGAATCGGTTGAATAGGCTCGTACGTTTGTGCGGAACCGCCCGTGATGTACAGTTCCAAGTCCCCGACCGTCTGCAGGGCAAAAAGCTCGCTTAACGGAATGTGAATGCCGAATTCTTTGTTTACCCGGGAAAGAATGACGGTCGCTTTTAACGAATCACCGCCCAGCTGGAAAAGATTGTCCGTGGAATTTACATGAGCGGCGCCAAGCACATCCTTCCAAATAGCGGTGAGCTTGTCCGTTACGGTTCCTTGCAAGTTTTGTTTGCCGGGAACCGGCAAATTGCCGCCGGTGGGAACAGGCAAAGCCGCAAAATCCGTTTCTCCATCAGGCAGCAGGGGAAGCTCCGCCATCGGAATCACATACCGGGGGACCGCATAATCCGGCAAGGTTTCATGCAGCAGAGAAAAACTTTCTATTTCTTTCCATATTTTTGAAGGGTTGGAAACGATGTAGGCCGTCATATAGTCAACTGCTTCATTTTCAGGGCGGAGATGAGCGGTTACGGCACATGCCTCAAGGTGAAGCGTGTGCAGCAAATGCTCTTCGATCTGATCCAAAAACACGCGGTTTCCGCGCACTAGGACAGAGCGCGAAGTTTTTCCGAGCCGTTTAATGGCCCCGCTGGCGTAACTGTAGGCCCATTTCCCCGTACTCGTGAAACGGTTCGACGGAGATTCGACCTTTCCGCCAGAAACCGCGTAAACTTCGCCGATCGTTCCGGGCGGAGCCGGATACTTGTAGACGTCCAGAATACATTCGTAGCTCCCGTTCTCATCCGCATGTAGGGCCCATCTCGCCCACACCCGCTCACTTTCCTCCGCACTGAGGAGAGACAGTTCGGGCAGGCGTTTATCGCCCTCTTCGGCGATAGATTCGAGCAAACGAATGAAATAACGGGACCAGGTTTCAACCGTTTCGGGCTTGAAAAGGTCCGCATTATAATCGAAATCGAGCCTCAGCTCTTTAGAAATCTCCGTCACGTTCAGGAAAAGCTCGTACTTGCAATATGCCGGATCATGTACAATCAGTTCCGTGTCAAGCTCGTGAAAAGCGAGCTTCGGCAGCGGACGGTCCATGTTGAATACGGCCGTAAGGACAGGCAGATTGCTTAGCCCGCGCTCCGCCAGCGCCGCAAAGCTGTATGCCTGATAAGCGTCCAGCTCGTTCATTCTTTGCTTGATAGAACCCGCATAAGCGGCAAAGCTTTGCTCGGAGGAAGCCCGGCTAAGAACAGGGAGCAGATTGACGCAGTTTCCCATCAGAAAAGGAGCTTCCATCTGCGCCTGCCCGGCCGTGGGTACTCCGACCGTAATATCGCTCTGACCCGTTAACCGGTGCAGAAAAAGATGAAATCCCGAAAGCAGCGTCACAAAAAGACTGCTTCCGAGTTTTATGCTGGTTTTTTTCAGTTCTTGTACAAGAGAGGCCTGGAGTACAGTTGTATGCCTTCCGCCCCGGGAGGTCGGAAGAACCGTTCCCCGGACGGGGGAAGGCAGCTCGACCACGGGAACCTGCTTCTCGAAAAGTCCGTTCCAATAAACGGCGGCTTGAGCGCTCTGCGGTTTCTTCAGCTGCTCGGACTGCCAGGCGGCATATTTTCTGAAAGGTGCCGGTTCCGGCAGGCGATGAGCTTCCCGACGGACAAGAGCGGAATAAATCCGCTCCAGTTCCTGGACGAACAGAGCCATGGACCATCCGTCGGCAATCAGGTGATGAAAAGTGAACACGGCCGTATGCTCGTCAGCCGATGTACGGAGAAGATGAATACGGAACAGCGGTGTCTCCTGCTCCAAATCGAACGGCGTTTGACTCTCGCGATGGAGCCAATTCCGCATCTGGCGTTCCTGTTCCGAAGGATTCAAACCCGTTAAATCCACAACCGGAACCGGCACATTCAAGGCATCCGTTACGTTCTGGGTTTCACCGTCTTGGCTGATGACGAGACGGAGAGCTTCATGTCTGGCGGTAACAGCCTGGACAGCCTGCTCGAACACCTCATTCCGCAGCGGTCCGCGAAACCGCAGAAGTGCGGTTTCGTGAAGCGACGGGGAATCCTTGCGGTTGGAAACGGAGGCGAACCAGAGCTGCTTCTGGTCCGGAGTCAGCGGAAACGCTTCTCCTTGACCGCCTTCCGGCAGCTTGTCGGCGGGACGCCGGCTGCCGGAAGGATCGTCATCGTCCGGGGACGGGTCCCGGTCGGGAAGAAATCCGCCTTTTCGCAATTCGCCGATGCTGTCTTTGACAGCTTGTATAATGCGTGAGATATCTTCTTCCGAGTGGGCGGTGGACAAGAAGCAGTTGCGCCCCTCCCAGATGTAAATGCCTTTATCGAGCATGTGATAGTAGAACAGCTCAAGGTCGCCTTTAAGTACAAAGCGGAAAAGCGAACCGAAGTGCACCACCTTGATCGGCACGCCTTCCCGACCGAAATACGTGTTCAGCTCATCGGCGAACCGTGCCGTGCGCGCATTCAGCTCCGCCTGGACTTGGCCTCCCGAGGCTTCCAGATGGTTCAGCACGGCGAGGGATGCAGCCATAGCCAGCGGATGATGGCAGAACGTACCTGCTACGAACGTTCTCCGGTGTTCGTTCTGCGGGAAGGAATCGTCGCCGAATTTCCAGGTTCCTCCGTCAATGCCGTCCATATATGCCGAGGAACCGGCAACGATACCGATCGGCATGCCGCCCCCGATGACCTTGCCGTACGTGACCAGGTCCGCTTTAATGCCGAACCATGCCTGAGCGCCGCCCGGATGCAGGCGGAAACCGGTAATCACTTCATCGAAGATGAAGGCGGTGCGGGACTGAGCCGTGATACGACGGATTTCTTCGAGGAATGCTTTCGGCTGGAAATCGGGCCGGCGGCTTTGCACGGGCTCGACCACCACGGCAGCCAGTTCATGGGCGTGCGTACGGATATATTCCAGCGAGTCTTCGCTTCCGTAATTGAGCACGACCACGTCGTCGACCATATTTTGCAGAATGCCCGGAGCCAGCGGGGTCGAATGCTCCTTGTTCGTTCCCGCGCTTCCCAACGCGAGCACGCCATCGAACGTACCGTGATAAGAACCGGCGAAAATAACGACCTTGGCACGGCCGGTTGCGGCACGGGCAAGCCTCAGGGCAACCATAACGGCTTCCGTTCCGGAATTGTACAGCGCGATGCGCTCCACTCCGGTCATTCTGCAGATGGATTCGGCGACCTGACCCGCGAGATTGGACATAGGGCCCAGGCACATGCCGTTCGCAAGCTCCCGCTCAATCTTTTCGCGCACGAACGCAGGGTTATGTCCGAACAGATTCACACCGAATCCCATCGTCAAATCGACATACTCGTTGCCGTCGAGATCCCACAGTTTGGAGCCCTCGGCACGTTCCGAAATGATCTGGTAAACCATTTCTTTCAAAAGAGGCCGGAAGCCGGCGACATTGCGGTTGTTCGCATACACATCGCGGTACTGCTGGGTGTAGGCTTTCGTACGACCCGTCCGTGCCGTGTACCGTTCTATCAGCTCGCGGACATGCTTTTCCTGTCTCTGCGACAGCGATTCGCGGGCTTTCAGGTCCAGCGCTTTATAAGGAACGTAAGGCTTCGGCTCCTCGCCGTTTACCTGTTGCGGGGCCGGTCTCGTTTCGACGGCTGCGGCGACTTCTCTCGTCGTTCCCGCATGCAGCCGGGCGTCAGGCCGCGCCGGAGACGCCGCAATCACCCTCACGGCAGGTGCCGGTACGGGCACGGCGGCCGGTTGAACGGACAGCGGCGCTAGCACTGCCGGACGGCTTCCGAGCACTTGCAGCTGCTGTGACATCAGCTGGAGCTGCTGCTCCACGATGCGCTCGACTGCGGAAGAAGCTGAGCTTCCGGCGACACCTGCGACCGTAACGGACGCGGCCTCTGCCTGCCCTTGTCCGCCTGCCGCTCCGGCAGGCTCGCTGTAGCTGTACGGCTCCGCAGGAACAGTCCGCTCGTAAACGGCAGACGCCGTCTCGGCGGGAGGCGCTTGCAGGGCCGCTTCTGAACGGATACCGGACGCGGTTTCGGCCTGCGGCACCCGTTCGACGATATAGGCCGTCAGCAGGTCCAGGTTTGTGAGCGATTCGAAGAAATCGCTCATGGGAACATCCAGTCCGAACGCGTCTTTAATGCTGTGACGGACCTGGGATAAATTGATGGAGTCCAGTCCCAGCTCAAGGAAATGTGTCTGAGGCTGAAGCTCTTCCGTACTGAGCTGCGATACGTTGCCGATCATCGTAATCAGCGTCTGACGGACGGAATCGGCGTGACGGGCGGAGGCTGTTTCCGCCTGTAGCTGTTCGTTCACCACACTCACCTGCTCCTTTGCGGATATATATTGTTCCCGTTCCGATTGCCCCGTTGGCGCCGAATGCCGCGATTGCGCCGCAGATGCTGCCTGTCCGGCCTTGACGGGAACGTCGATCCAGCATCTTTTCCGCTGGAACGGATACGTCGGAAGGGATACTTTTCTGAATGAGCCTTTCGCATACAGGGCCTTCCAATCTACGGATGCTCCCTGTACATACTGACGGGCCAGTTCTTGCACAGCTTCCGCGCCAAGATCGGCGAGATTTCCCGGATGCGTGTATTCTTGCGCTTGAGCGCTGTCTATTTTGCCGATATAAACGCCGTCCGAACCCTTGCCTTCCCTGTGAAGACGCTGCAGTTTCTGTTTCAATTCGGCTGCGCCGGCTGCCGTAACCGCCAACCGGTAAGTCAGATGGCTGCGGCCCGTGCCGGCCGTATAACATACATCCTGCATATCGAGTTCATCCGTACGGGCAAACAGCTTGTCGTAATCCCGGATAAGCTCCTGCAATCCTTCCTCGGTTTTAGCCGACAGGGTGAGCAGCAGCGGGACGCTGCCTTCGGATCCGCCATTTGCCGCAGATGCTTCGGGCAGAGCTTCGCGGGCTCCGGTGTACTCTTCCAGTACGACATGGCAATTGGTTCCGCTGAAACCGAACGAGCTGATCCCGCATCTTCTTGGAGCGCCCTCCGTTTGCCACTCTTTTAACCGGGTATTCACATAAACCGGCGATTCCTCGAAACTGATTTTCCGGTTCGGAACCCGGTAATGAACGGAAGGGGCGATTTGCTTGTGCTGCAGGGAAAGCACCGTCTTGATCAACCCTGCGATGCCGGCCGCTTCATACAAGTGACCGATATTGGATTTAACCGTGCTGATGGCACAGAATTGCTTGCGTTTCGTCCTTCTGCGGAAAGCCTTCCCGATTCCGTCGATTTCGACCGGATCGCCGAGTTTGGTTCCGGTTCCGTGAGCTTCGATATAAGTTACCGTCTCCGGATCGATCCGTGCATTGCGCCAGGCTTGGGAAATGACATCCGCCTGGGAGGATGCGTTCGGGGCCGATATGCCCACGGTGCTTCCGTCCTGGTTAATCGCGCTCCCCTTGATCACCGCAAGGATGTTGTCCTTGTCTTTGATCGCTTTGCTGAGAGGTTTCAGGAAAACGGCGCCCACGCCTTCGCCCCAGCCCGTGCCGTCCGAACTGTCGTCGAAAGCCCGAGCACGGTCGTCGGAGGATTCCATGCCGATGCCCGCCTTAAGCGGCAGCAGGATCGTTTTCACGCCGCCCGCAAGCGCCATATCGCAGTCTCCGCTCAGAATCGCTTTGCAGGCCAGATGAACGGCCACCAGCGAGGAAGAACAAGCGGTATCAACGGTGACGGCAGGTCCCTTAAGATCAAGCAGATATGATATCCGGCTGGAAATGATCGAGGACAAATTTCCGATCGCGAAATTCGGCAGAGAAGCCGGGGACACCTCGGACAGAAGCCGCTCGTATTCAAAGCTGGTTTTGGAAAATCCGACGTAAACGCCTACTCGTTTGCCGGAAAGATTGGAACCGCCGTAACCCGCATCTTCGATCGCGCTCCATACGGTTTGCAGAAAAAGCCGCTGGTTCGGATCCATCAGCGAAGCTTCGCGCGGCGTCAGCTTGAAGAACGAATAGTCGAACGTATCGATTTCGTCCAAATAGCCGCCTTCCGCCAGCAACAAATTCCGGCCCTCCGTATTCAAATGAGAAATGAACGCTTCGGCGTCCTTTCTCCTCTTTTCGCCATACGGGGCGATACAGTCACGGCCCTCGGAGATGTTCGTCCAAAACTGCTTAAGGTTGTCCGCCTGCGGGAATTTTCCGGACATTCCGATAATCGCGATATCGCCGTCGGTTTCCTGACCGGAATCCGCCAATCTATCGCCCTGCTCGAAATGTTCGGCCTCATCCCCCTGGGAGATAAAGGCGGCCAGCTTCGAAATCGTCGGATAGGAGAAAAAGTCCGTCACGGACACTTGAACGCCCAGTTGGGTTTCGAGCTCTTCGACGATTTGCACGAGCTGGAGGGAGCTGGCTCCGATATCGAAATAGCTCTCGTTCGTATCAATCTCGTCAACCTGCAAAATTTGCTTCACAATGGCAAGCAGCTTCTGCTCCGCTACGCTGCGCGGAATGACAGCCGCACGCGCACGCTGCTTTTCCTGCTCCCAAATTTTCTGGAGTCCCGCAAGCGTTTCTTCAAACTTCCCGTCCGTGTAGTCCTGGGCAAGCTTGTATCGCTGCACTTTGCCGCTGGTCGTTTTGGGAATCCGCCGGATGGGGAGAACCGCTTGAATGTCCCACCCTCCCCGGTAATTCAAGTGACCCTTGAGACGTTTGGCCAGCGGGGCGAAATCTTCGATTTTTTTCGTGTGCATGACAAAAACGATAATCCGGTCCTGGCGGGTCGCCGGATCGTAAGCGCCGCAAACCGCTACTTTCCCGAGCTCCACGCCTTCCACTTCTTCCGCAACCCGCTCGATGTCGTGAGGATATACATTTTGCCCGTTCGCAAAAATGATATCTTTCGCCCGGCCCGTAATAATGAGCCGGCCCTCGCGCATAAAGCCCAGGTCGCCCGTTATGAGCCATCCGTCTGGAGTGATAACCTTGGCGGTCGCTTCGGGATTGTTGTAATAGCCGGACGTTACGTTCATACCGCGGATTTGAATATTCCCGATCACGTAATCGTCCAGAGGCAGGTTCGCGTCGTCGCAGATACGGATGTAGCTGCTTCGCAGCGGATAACCGACATCCACAAACGTCAAGCAACGATTATCCGAAGCTTCGATCTGGAGCACCTGTTCGCCGACGTTCAGATGTTCCCTGTCCAGGTGAAGCCGCCTGAAATTTTCTCCCAGAGGCGGGAGAGACATTCCCACGCTTGCCTCAGCCATGCCGTATACGGTAAACATTGCCGTACTTCTCAGGCCGTGTTTGCTCATCGCCTCCATAAACACATCGCAAAGCTCGCTGGAAATCGGTTCTGCCCCGTTATAAATCAGACGCAGCCCGGACAAGTCCCAATCCGCCGCATTTTCCGGTTTATACTGGGCCAGGAAAAATTTATATCCGAAGTTGGGCGAGCAAGTCTGGGTGGCCTTATGCTCCGACGCTTTCTTCATCCACAAAGACGGGCGACGGATAAACAGCGCGGTCGGCATAATAAGCTGTCTGGTGTTGGACATGACGCAGGTCAGGTGAAAAGCAATCAGTCCCATATCATGCGTGAGCGGCATCCAGCCGAGGTAGGCATCCGTTTCGTCCATCTCCGCCTGAACGGCCATGTCCCGCGTGTTATAAATCAGATTTTCATGGGTCAGCATGACCCCTTTCGGATCCCCCGTCGAACCTGACGAAAACTGGATAAACGCCAGATCGGACGCCTTCGCTTCGTGAATAACCCCCTTATTCCCAGTGAAATAATGTACTTTATCCGTAAAAAGAGACACTTCCCTGACCTTTTCGAACACCTCCTCTTTTCCGTTTTGGAGGGCATATTTCTCCAGGTTGTCCAATGCTTTTCCTTCGGTGATCAAGTAAGGATTGTTCAGGGTATCCCATATTTTAAACAGTTTCATCTTGTGCTCGTCATTATTGCCGACCGTTACCGGTACCGGGATAATTCCCCCCAGCAGGCAGCCCCAGAACACATTCAGAAAAGACCTGTTATCGTCGATTTGCATAAGAAGCTCGTCGCCCGCTTTCATGCCCGAGCTTTGGAGATGGTGAAGGACGCCAAGCGCGTCTTCAAGCAGCTCTCCGTAAGTAATACTCTCTTCGTTCTGGTCACCGTTAATAAAGGTTATTCCGCTGGACTTCTTGTCTCCCCTGTCCCGGATAACGTCAATCAGTGTCTGAAATTGTTCCACCTTCATCCCTCCGCAGTTATCCCGTTGTCACAAGTTTTTTGTAAAAGAGCCCGTAAACAACCGGCGAATCGTCTCGTCTTGTTCCTTCTCGGATACCTTCTTCGTCCGAAGCACTTGCCGGACGCATTCCTGTACGTCCTGCCTCAGACCGTAGGCATCCCGGACCGAACCGTTCGTTTCCGTGTAAGAACTCAGCATTTCACGCACGCGTCTGACCGGCTCCAGCACTCCCTGCGCATACTCTTCCTCGTCCCAGTTCGTATTGGGCGCCGAAACCGCGGCAGAGAATCCTTCCTCGATAAACTGCCGGATCGGAAACAGGTCCGCCAAACTCCCCGCATCCGCTTCCCGGTCATAAGCGTAAGGCCGGATCTGTTCCGAGCTGTCCCGGGTCAAGTTTTTCAGAACCGTTCTCGGACCCAGTTCAACGGCCAGTTCAACGCCTTCTTCCGCTAAAAACCGAACCGTTTGCAGCCACTTCACCGGTTTGGTCATCTGATCGACAAGACCCCGGCGGATAGCCGCCGCATCCGGGTAAGGAAGCGCCGTGGCATTGGAAATGACCGCCCAGCGGCCCTCCTTGAATGTGACCTTGTTCAGCTCTTCTTCCAGGCTTTCCGCCGCAGGCTGCATAAGCACGCTGTGGAACGGTCCGCTGACCGCGAGCCGGGTCACTTCGATGCCGAGCCGCTCCAGTTCCTCCGCTGCGCTTGTCACTGCGCTCCGGTGGCCGGAGACGACCAGCTGGCTGCCGGAATTGTATCCGGCAATGGCCGCCGGCTGCCCGTCGGAAGAATGCCTGCGGCACAGCTCCTCCAGCATAGGCTGATCGGACGTGCGGACAGCGATCATGGAGCCGAGGCCGGCTTCCGCCGCCTCCTCCATGAACTTGCCCCTCTGGATGACCAGCCCCAGCGCCTCCGCAAATGTGAGGACGCCGCTGCTCACCAGCGCGGAGTATTCACCGAGGCTGTGCCCGGCCGAGTATCGGGGTTCGATCCCGATCTCGTGCAGGTATACCCGGCTTGCCAGAACGCTTATCGTCAGCAGCGCCGGCTGTGTGAAAGACGTTCTGGAGAGCCGGGCGGCGCTTCCTTCGAAACACAAAGATTTCATATCGTAGCCGGCCAAGTCGCTTGCTTCTTCGAACAATGCTTTCGCCCCGTCGTAACGGGCATACCAGGCAGCCCCCATGCCGACATACTGGGAACCCTGCCCGGGAAATAACCAGGCGGTAGTAACCATACCCCGCTCCTTTCTTACGCGTACAAAGATGAGTAACGGATTCCCAGGGAAGCGTGCAGGATATCCACGATCTCTTTCTGGAAGTCATTGATGAAAAAATGCCCGCCGTCAAACGAATGAGCCGTAAAAGCGCCCGTCGTATGACGCCTCCAGTCGAGCACATCCGTTTCCCGCATCGTATCCCGCTTCCCCGCCAATACCGTCATGGCACAGTCCAGCTTCTCCGCTTTCTCGGCGAAAGCGTATGTTTCGACAAGCCGGAAATCCGCCCGGAGAAGAGGTAAAAACAAATTCATCAGTTCTAAATTTTCGAATAATTGGGGAGGAGTCCCCCCCAAATCCGCAATTTTCGTTTTGAACAATTCCGGCTCCAGCCCGTGCAAAGGAGGCTCTGTCCGCTGTATATGAGGAGCCATCCTGGCCGCCGCGAAAAAATGCAGCGGGTTTTGTCCGTGCTTTTCCCTAATGCGGTGGATGAGTTCAAAGGCAATCAGGCTGCCCATGCTGTAACCGAAAAAAGCAGCCTGACCTTTGTCGAGATAAGGTTCCACTACGGGCAGAAGATCATTTACGGCTTCGTCCACATTTTCGTAGAAAGACTCGCTAATGCGCCTTCCCCGGCCCGCCAGCTCCAGCGGTACCAGCTCAATGCCGGAATCCAGCAGGGGCTTCCACCTTGTGTAAATGACCGACGACCCGCCCGCATAGGGCAGACAAAACAAGAAAATCTTTTTCATCCTGTCACCTGCCCCATTCGTATCCAATTTGTAAAAGCTTGCGGAAGCCGGTTAAAAATTAAACCGGCTCAAGCGTCGCTTCCTTGCTCGTGGACAGCCCAGCCTGCTCGAAATAAGCGGCAAGCGCTTCTTTGACGATCGTGCAGCCCTGCTCCAGCAGCTCGGAATCAATCGTCAAGGCAGGCATCAGTTTCACGACTGTGTCATTTCTTCCGGACCGTTCGATAATGAGACCCTGGTCGTAGCAGCGGGACGCCACGAATTTGGCTGCCTGCTCGCCGCCTTCCAGTCCGCCCAGATCGATTCCCCAGATCAGGCCGAGTCCACGGACTGTGATGGCCGGGTGCAGGGGAACGATCTCTTTTTGCAGATAGTCGCTGACCCATGCTTCCTTCTCTTTCACCGATTCCTCCAGGTTCGAAGAAATTCTGAACTCCAGCGCCGCCGTCGCGCCGACGAAAGCAAGCTGGTTTCCGCGGAACGTTCCGTTATGCTCGCCCGGCTGCCATACGTCCAGCTCCGGCTTCAGGAGAAGAAGCGACATCGGGAGCCCGTAACCGCTGATCGATTTCGACAGCACGACAAGATCCGGCTGAATTCCCGCCCGTTCGAACGAGAAGAACGACCCCGTACGTCCGCAGCCGACCTGGATATCGTCGACGATAAGCAGAATGTCATGCTCTTTGCACAGAGCGCTCAGCCGCTGCAGCCACTCCACCGGAGCCACGATTACGCCGCCTTCGGCTTGAACTGTTTCAAGAATGACGGCAGCGGGCTTCTCGATACCGCTGTTCGCGTCCGTGAGCACATTCTCCATATAGCCGATCGTGTCGAAAGACTCATTGAATCCGTAAGGATACGGCATGAACGTCACGTTGTGCAGCGGAGCGCCTGCGCCCCCGCGGTTGTACAAATTGCCCGTTGCAGCCAGGGCGCCGTAAGACATACCGTGAAAACCGCCGCTGAACGAAAAGATACCGGTCCGTTTCTTCGCCTTTCTCGCCAGCTTCAGAGCCGCTTCGACCGCATTTGTGCCGGTAGGCCCGCAGAACATCAGTTTGTAGTCCAGCCCTTTCGGCGCCAGGATCAGTTCATTGAACGTTTCGATAAAAGTCCGCTTGGCCGTCGTGTACATATCCAGACCATGAACTACCGCATCGGACCCGATATATTCCAGCAATTTCCCTTTGATAAAATCGGGATTATGCCCGTAATTCAAAGCCCCCGCTCCAGCGAAAAAGTCGAGGAAGCATTTGCCTTCTTCCGTAAACATCATGGAATTTTTAGCCGTGCGGAACACATCCCCAAATACCCTGCTGTAAGATCTTACATTTGACTCCAAAAGTTCGAACGAGTTCATCATTTCATCCTCCATCTGTATTTTTTTTGCAGGACAAATAACCGCTGATAAAGCAGCATTTTAAAAAAATGCTCGAGGTCAGCTTCAATCCGAAAAGCTATTCAGGCAGTTCATGATGAGGGCAGATCTTGTTCCAGTAATGTGGGCTGGGTTCTTGAGGTGTCCTTAGTCCAAACGCCCGACTAAACGTAAGACTAACGAATCATGTGAGGAGTTCTGGGAGGTCTAAAGTAGCAAAAGAAAGTCGAATTTACCAATTCTTTCATAAATTATGATAGAGTAGGTTTACAAATGTTGTCAATGCATTTTCAAATAATAAAAAATTGAAATTATTGTTACTTATTTTGTCTTTTAATGAATTAATTTTTAATTATAATGTTTTGGTAAATATGTCTTTTTGATATAGACATTTCCATTTTTAATGTGTATACTCTTTTTTGATATCTGGTTATTTTGTTAATATTTGTTAGATGCGAGGTGGCCGACATCCTACTTTCAATGAGCAATATCGGTAAGCAGTACCAGGAAAATGTATGGGGGCTCCGCCATGTCGATTTAGAGGTACAGCCCGGCATTCTAGGTCTACTCGGTCCTAACGGAGCCGGGAAATCTACCTTGATGCGGCTATTAGCCACCATTTCGGAGCCTTCCGAGGGCACCATTACGTGGAACGGAGTCGGCATTGGTGAAAATCCCGAAGAAATTCGCCGTATTCTCGGCTATCTTCCGCAAGATTTCGGTGTCTATCCGCATCTCAGCGCCCATGAATTTCTGAACTATATGGCGGCGGTAAAAGGGATAAGCGGCAAGGCCGCGGAGAAGCGCATCGACGAGCTCCTCGGACTGCTGCATCTGCATGACGTGCGCAAGAGAAGAATCGGCAGCTTCTCGGGCGGCATGAAACAGCGAATCGGCATCGCCCAGGCCCTGCTCAACGATCCCAAGCTGCTTATTATCGACGAACCCACAATCGGGCTGGATCCCGCCGAGCGCTTGTCGTTCCGCAATCTGCTGACCGACCTGTCAGGGGAACGTCTTATTATTTTCTCCACTCACATCGTATCGGACATTGAAGCGACGGCGGACAGAATCGCCATCCTCTCCAAAGGCCGGCTGATCAGCGATTCCAACCCCGGCGAGCTTCTGCGGCATGTACAGGGGAAAGTATGGAACGTTGTCATACCCGAAAGCCAGCTCCAGGAAGCCCGCGCCAAGTGGCTTATCAGCGCAACGGTCCGGCGCGAAGACGGGCTGCTGCTCCGCGTGGTGTCGGAGACTCCGCCAAACGAGCAGGCGACAGCGGTTCATGCGGGAATTGAAGACGCCTACCTCTATTTGAGTGCAGGATAAGGAGGCGTGACGCGTGATGAACGCATGGAAGATTACATACCAGGTAGCCCTGGCGGATTTTCTGGAAAGAACCCGGCGGTTCAGCTTTCTCGTTACGCTCGGTTTGACGATTCTTGCAGCTTATCTGTTCGTGCCTCCCTCGGATGCCGGATATGTTACGCTGTATTTCGAAGAATTCCGGGGGATCTATAACTCGGCCTGGGTGGGCGGAACAACGGCGGTTTCGACCTCCTTGTTTTTATCCTTTTTCGGCTTCTTTCTGGTCCGAAACGGCATCGAGCGCGATAAAAGGACCCGTGTGGGCCAGATCATCGAAGGCTCCTCGCTGAAAAAATCCCATTATCTGCTCGGAAAAGCACTCAGCAATTTTCTGGTTTTGGCGGTGATTGCCGCCGTTGTCATTCCCGTCGCGATTTGTATGCAGTGGGTCCGGGGCGAAGACTACACGCTTCACGTGGGTGCTTATCTGGCCCCGTATCTGTTTGTTGTGATTCCTGCCCTGGCGGTTGTTTCAGCCATGGCCGTCCTGTTCGAAACCCGTCCGGTGCTCAGAAGTCCGTTCGGCATCGTGCTTTATCTGCTTTTGTTTACCGGCGTTACGATGTCCACACTGTATTCGGGCATGGGGAACGACGTCATCACCAAGGCGATGCGTGAGAAGCTAATGCTCACTCACGCCGATTATGAAGGTACCTACGGGCAAGGAATTCTGTTCCTGGAAAGCCCGCTTAAACTATTCGTCTGGGACGGCATAAGCTGGACCTGGGACGTAGTGATCAAACAAGCGGCTCTGCTGCTTGTCGCGGTCCTGGTCTGCCTGCTGGCCTCCCGCCTTTTTCGCGGATTCAAGGAGAGCCCGGTCGTCGTCCAAGGGCCCGGTGCCGGCACCGCCGCCGGTCAGGCCGTACCAGCCCGTTCCCGCGGCGGCAGAGCGCCAGCCCCGGAGCAGGCGAAAAAAGCGCCGGCGGAACCCGCTGCAGCGAAAAGCCCTGCCCTCACATCGGCAGCCGAGCTGACGCCTGTGCGGGTGAACAACCGGTTTCTGCCTCTCGTCGGAGCGGAGTTCCGGCTTCAGCTCGCCAGTTTTCCACCCGGCTGGTACGTAGTGGCGGTGATTCTCGCTCTTCTGTGCCTGTTCCTTCCCTTTACGACGGCACTGAGATGGATTTGGCCGCTTGCCTGGATCTGGCCGATTTCACTCTGGTCTTCGATGGGCAATCGCGAATACCAGTACGGCACACTGTCCGTACTCGCTTCGTCACCCGGCTATGTCAGAAGACAGATCCCTGCCGTGTGGCTGTCCGGTTTCCTGGCCGTGCTTCTTACAGGGAGCGGGATGCTCATCCGTTTTATCGTAACGGGCGATGTGGTCCATCTGATTTACGCTGTCGCGGCTGCGTTTTTCGTACCGAGCTTTGCCTTAGCTTTGGGCATATGGACGGAATCCAAACGTCCCTTTGAGCTTATTTACATGCTCCTGTGGTTCCTCGGTCCTTTCAACCAGCTGTTTTATGCGGATTTTATGGGCACCGCTGTCCCCGCCGGCTCCGTCAACCATCTTTCTTCCGCTTCCCTGCTTATTATTGCCGTTCTTTTGGCGGCATCGGTTCTGCTTGTTGTGGCGGCGTATTCAAAACGGAAATTAAAGGTTAAATAAAATTGTTAACCTCACCCATATTTTGAAGGGGTATCCTTTTGAGGATCGTCTAAGGGTTAAGAAAGTAAAAAGAGGCAAGTGAAGGAGGCGTTTGACAATGGCTTCATATATTTTCCGGTTTTTAAAGCCGTTTGTTCTGCTGGGAGTCATTCTTGGGGTCATCGTGTTTATTCTGAACGTGCTGGGTCTGGAAATTCCGATGGTCGTCGGAAATACGACCTACCGCGGTACAGAGGCTGCCATCATGGAACTGATCGGAATTCCGATCGCCCTCGTTCTGTTGGGTACCATCATCGGGTCAATCGCTTATATGTCCAATAACAGTCAGAAATACTAAACACCTGCCGCTCAAATATTGCGGCAAACAAAAAAAGCCTGAGAACCAGGCTTTTTTTGTTTATTTTATTTTAGAACCGACGCGCTGCCGTTGATCCAAGCCGCGATATCTGCGACAACCGTGTCCGGTACGTTCGCGGGAATCTTGTAATTCCCGATGCCGTTCTCCAATTTGCCTTCCGTAAACAAATGCGTCAGCTTCGGGTACGTTTTATAGGTAACGGCCGCGTTCCCCGCGTATACTTCCTTCCAGCCCTTCAGGCTCGCCAGCGGCACCTGAAAGTCTTCTTCTCCCTGCAGCACCAGCATGGCTGCGCTGCGGAGTTTGGCTTCATCGGCCGGTGAATAACCGCGGATATCGTGCCACCAGTAAGGATTCGGCGGCAGCTCGAAAGCGGCCGGAGGCGACTTGGGATCGAAAGAATCGGCCTTCACCAGCTCCAGCTGCTTTCGGTAATAGGCCAGTTGTTCTTTCGGAATCATCCCGCCGAGTTCTTCGTGCTCGTAAGAATCGATCTCCGTGTAGCGAGGATCGGCTCCCGCCAGCACTACGGCTCCTTTGATAAGCGACTCCGTGTCCTTTGCCAGCAGCCGCGGTATCATCCAGCCACCGCGGCTGTGGCCTGCCGCGTATATTCGGCCGGGATCGATGTCCGGATCTAAACGGGCCGCCTTGACCGCCGCAAGTACCGGTTCCACGAACTCGTCCCCGATCGTGTAATGACCGTTAAGCTGCGCGAAATGCTCCCGGGTCGTCTTGTCCATCCGGAGCGTGGCTACCTGGTGATTTGCCAATCCGACGGCGAGATCCCGGAACGGCTTTTGGGCGAACACCGTGCTGTCCCGGTCCAGTTCCCCGTCGCCCTGCAAGAGAATCACCAGCGGAAACGGGCCCGTTCCGGCCGGAACGGTCAAGGTGCCTTCTACGGCATGATCGCCGGTTCCGATAACCATCCTGCGCTCATTATAAGCGCCGGGCTTGTCGTACGAAGGCGCCTTATACCCTGCGAAAGACATCCCCGCATAAAAATCGTCCACATAACCGTCCTTGTCGAACCGGATCTCCAGATCGAAATTCATCTGCGGGCTTTCAGAGGTGAGGATGACAGTCCGGTGGACTGCGTTGCTTTCGATCCGCTCTTGGGTAATCGGAAACTGTGCAAGCTGTTTAACCAGTTGGACCGTTCCTTCCGGAAGTCCGGCTTCCTTGAATGTGTCGTTCGTTAGGGCGTTTGTGCCTGCACGGTTGTTTTTTTGAAGCTGCGTTACAAAGGCTCGGGCTCTTGCAGCAAGATCGCGGGTCGGGATCTCCAGCTTTCCGCCGCGCCAAGCCGCTTCAACGCCGAACGCTTTAACGGCTGTTTCCCGCTTAATATAGGCGGTGTCGTCAAGCAGGATCACTTCATCCGGCGCTAAAGGTAGGCCTTCCAGGTCGGCCGCAGGCATACCGGAGTTGGCAAGAACGAAGCTAAGAACATGCTTGTCTCTGGCGGCCGTTACGGTCCGTTTGGCTTCGTCCCAGTCAATGGGAATGCCTACCCATTCGCAAAGCGCGCGAAGCGGCAAGTAGTCTTCTCCGGCAGCCGAAGCCTGTGAAGCGAGTGTCTGCGGGATTTTCCCGTCCTGGGATGCCATGGCGGATACAGGTATGCAGCTGCCGATAATGGCGGCTGACAAGAAGATAGTAAGCATACGCGGTGGTTGTGTTTTCATCGGTGACTGTACCCCTTTACTGGTATCGTGTTGCTTCCAGCGTAACGGATTCCCGAGGAAGGTCCCATCGATTTCCATGACAAAATACAGGAAAGCAGCTTACAAAATTGTAAGCTGCCCTTGTTGATCGCCAAACAGGCAAAAGCCTGCCGGATAAAGCCGGCAGGCTTCGAGACGTTTTAATCGAGAATTTTAAACATGCGATAATACCCCGGGACAGGCACATAACCGAGCTTCCGGTTAATGGCAAGCATCGGCGCATTCTGGGAGTCGTTGTTCGTCCGGATATAGCCGTAGCCCCGCTCCTTTGCCAAAGAGATAGACGCGCGTTTGAGTGCAAGAGCGATGCCCTTGCCTCTGTAATCCCCGTCTACACATGTATAGAGATTATAAACGCTGTTGGTTTCCTTCATTTCATACAGCTCGGCGGCTCCGACCGGTTTGTCTCCGTCCAAAGCGAGCAGAAACAGCGACGGATCGAAGCTTTCCCGTTCCAGGTTTTCTTTGCGCCACTGGCTGTACCACATAAATTCTCCCTCGGAGCCGGGAATGTCGGGGTGGGTTTTCCGGTAGAGCTCATAGACCCGCTTCTCCATCTCTTCTCCCGGAACTTGCGCCAGCGTGGTCAGCGTGATCCCTTCCGGCGCGTCTGCCGATCCGCCATCTGTCTCAGGCGCCAGCCCGTCCAATTCGATGAGGGATTCAAACTGGTGACGGTCCCTGACAAAACCGCGTCCGGACGCGTAAGCTTGAGAATCCCGATCGTCATCGCGGACTTCGCCTACGATTTTATTAGCGCCGCTTTCGTCCGCATAGGCAGCCAGCTTCGCGTAAATTTCGCGTCCTATGCCGTTTTTCCTTTCCGCCGGATCGACGAGGACCTTTTGGTACAACGTACCCGGAGCCGTCCAGGGAGCCCGCCAAGAACAGCCGTAGCCGATAATTTTACCCGACTCGTTTACAGCCACAAGACGCTGGCGGTCATGGCCGGTCAGTCTTCCGTTCTCGTCACGTGTCAACGCGCCCTTCTGTGGAATCGCGGCATCCTCTTCACGCATGCGCTGTACCGTAATCGGCTCTGAATAGAATGTACTAAGCAAAGCGGCCGTACCTTCGTAGTCTTCGGGTATGCGAAAGTTTCGGATCGTAATAACCATTTTATTTCTCCTTAATGACTGTTTTCCCAGATCATACCACGATCACCGGTAAAAAAATGGGTGAATTTTATTTTACATAAAGTTTACTTGGGATGGAGGATTTCATAAAAAAAAGCCCCTCTTCCGGATGAAGAGAGACTTTTTGCCTGATGGTATGGGGAGGCAATTTTCTTATTTAAACGATGCGTACCCTTGGTCGACCATGACTACGCTGCCGTTAATGGCATCCGCTTCATCCAGCGAAAGGAGGTAGACGGAGTTTGCAACCGTTTCCGGCTTCGTTAACTCGCCGCCCATCACTTTGGCTTTCATGCTTTCGAGCATGCCGTTATCTTTGAAGCCCTGGATGATCGGTGTATCCACCGCTCCCGGCGCTATCGCAATGACACGGATGCCGTAAGGAGCAAGCTCCAGTGCCGCCGATTTCGACATCATGATAACCGCGCCTTTGGTCGCATGGTAGGCAAAAGTTCCGGGAGAAGCAAGGAAACCGAAGACCGATGCGGTATTGATGATCACACCTTTAATGCCAAGTTCTTTCATTTTGTTGCCTGCGGCCATAATACCGTATGCGACTCCGTGCTGATTGACCGCGATCGTTTTGTGATACAAATCCATATTTTGAGTTAAAATAGGTCCAGCGCCGCCGATTCCCGCATTGTTGAACATCACGTCGATACGGCCGTACTTGGCAACCGCTTCATCTACGAGAGCTTGTACGCTTTCTTGACTGGAAACGTCGACTTTGACGAAGACCGCCTCTCCGCCTTCTTTTTTTATGTGCTCGACGGTTTCAATACCGCCCGCTTCATTGAAGTCCGCTACGACGACTCGGTCGCCTTTGCGGGCAAATTTTAAACAAGCTTGTCGGCCGATACCGCTTGCGCCGCCTGTGATTACTGCTACACGTTGAGTGGTTGTCATAAAAGTTCCGCCTCCAAAAAAATCTCGTCTGGTATATCTGTCGGTGGTGTGCGCTTTGTCACACGTTGACCTTGATTAGATCGTATCATATACTCAAGATTAATTATATTTCACATTAGTTAACTAACCTTAACTCAAAGTTAACATCAAGGAGACGTCGGAATGAATCTGGAACAACTGGAATTCATCGTAGAGGTAGCCCGGGCGGGAACATTGACCCAAGCTGCTCACAATAAACATATGACGGTAGCGGGAATCAGCCGATCGATATCTTTCCTGGAGAAAGAACTCGGCGTACGCATCTTCAACCGGTCGCGTACGGGAGCGGTTCCGACACCGGAGGGGCAAATGATTCTCGGCAAAGCGGCGGCAATCCTAAGCCAGGTCCATCAGCTGCAAGCGGAGGCGAACAGCTACGGAAAGCTGCAAAACGCGAGGCTCCGGGTGGCTACGATTCCGGGCCCCGTCTCTCTGCTCGTCGATACGCTGACGGAACTCAAAAAAGATTTTCCCGGCATCCGGCTGGAAATGATTGAGAAGGGCACCAAAGAAATTATCGAGGATGTGCGCCATAACCGCGTCGATATCGGGTTTATTTTGTTTCCGGATACGATTCTGGAAAAAAACGCATGTTTGCATGCCGATCCGCTTGTCGAAGGGCGCATGGTCGTCGGCGTGAGCCGGCATTCCGCCCTGGCCTCGGCAAAATCACTCTCGCTGAACCAGTTGGCCGATCATCAGCTTGTCCTTTACCATGACGAGTATATTGCCCGGTTTATCGCCACGCTCGGCGATTCCGTGAACGTGCTGTTCACGAGCAACAATATCGACGCGATCATGAAAGCGGTCCGGGAAGGAATCGCCGTCACTCTCGGAACGGATTACACGTTTTACGGGAACCCGGATTACGAAAACGGCGATATTGTGATGGTGAACGCGGAGCTCCCGGGCGAACAGCCCTCGTATCTTTGGTGCATCCATCCCAAAGAACAGCCCTACTCCCAAGCCGCTCATCTGTTCGTCAACCGGCTCAAAATGCAGCTTAAAAGGCGGCGGTAACACTTCGGAAGCTCCTCATTTATTAGCCCTACCCTAATCAGTAGTTTGTTTTCAAAACTGAGCAGCGAGCCAAATAGAAAGAGCATTTCCCAACGATTTTTCCCGTTCAAGAAAATGCTCCTTCTATACCATACCACCATAAACTAACTTATCGTTATTCTACTTTTCTTGCTATTTCCTTATGATCATTCCTATCTTTTAAAGCTAATTCCCGGTATAACGATGAGCTCTTCATCAATTGTTCGTGATTTCCTTGATCAACGACTAATCCCTTATTAAAAACATAAATAATGTCTGCGTTGTAAATCGTCGATAACCTGTGAGCAATAATTACAGTAGTTTTATTTTTTCTCATTTTGTCCAGTTCAGAAAGTATGATTTTTTCTGTGGCAGTATCCAGTGCAGAAGTTGCTTCATCCAAAATGAGAATTTCTGGATTACTTATCATAGCTCTTGCCAAAGCAATTCTTTGTCTTTGTCCACCAGATAATGTTGTTCCTCTTTCACCAAGAATGGTATCGTATCCATTCTCTAATTTATTTACAAAGGAATCTACTTGCACTAATTTGCATATATGAAGCATCTCTTGATCTGATATCTGATTATTACCAAATTTTATATTGACTCTAACTGTATCTGATAATAAAAAAGGCTCTTGAAGTACAATATTTACTATTTTGGACCAACTTACGCGATTTATTTGTGTTAATGGAATATCATTTACTAGTATTGTTCCTGCTGTAACATCAAAAAATTTAATTAATAAGCTTCCTATAGTAGATTTTCCAGATCCGCTCATGCCTACAAGTGCTATTTTTTTTCCCTGAGGAATGATCAAATTTGTTGAATGAAGGACATCTTCACTATCAGCTTTATATTTAAAAACAACATCTTTAAATTCGATTGATTGTATTTGCTCACTGATACTCATGTAACCCGGATTAATAGATTCATTCTCTGTTAGTTTTCTCAATTGTTCCGCACTGGCCATATTGTTACTACAATACATAATAGAATCAAACAATTTCTGAAAAGAACCTAACATTAATTTAGATAATTGATAGACGATAATGAAGGTACCAACGGTCATTTGACTTTCTAAAACTAACCATCCGCCGAATCCCAAAATAAAAATGGTCGCTCCCCAGTCTAATGGATCTTTGACAAACAGCTGTTTATTTTTAACTTTAATTCCTTGCATGGCAGCTTGATAATAATGCTCAAAAAAATTTTTGTAGTTTTTTGCTTCCCATGCCTCACGCCTATAAGCAATGACTTCCTTGGAGGATGATATAGCCTCCTCAATATTTGTAAATAATTGAGATCTTTTTTTCAACATATTTTTAGTCACTAATTTTTCCTGTTTCAAAAACAGATATCCTATAACAGCATAAACAATGCTAATGATAATCAAAACACTATTCAATATCCAATGTCCTGTATGAATCATGGATATGATTACAATAATATGAACAAATTGAATGACTACATTAATAACATTGCTTCCAATTAAATCTACTGTAACATTTATATCATATGTAAAATGATGAATAAACTTTCCGATACGTTCATTTTGAATTTTCGAAATTGGTAATACATGCATTTTTTTCATCATTTTTTCTGCTATCAAGTATTTGGCTTTCGACTTATTTATGGAAGTAATAAAATTTGATAGGGTAAAAATTATGATGTAAATGATATATGCAAAAGCAATTTGCAAAATGATGTTTACAAAAAGAGATTGCTGACCATTAATAAATACCTGATCGATTAAAGTTTGCTGAAGTCTAATGGCATAGGTCTGAGCAAATATTTCAAAAAATGAAATGACAACTGCTAAGATCATAAACCATTTTAATTGATTTATATAATTCATAATCCATTTAACATTTTTCAAATTCTATCACTCCTTCCACACGTTTATTAGCTTTCAATAAGTGATAGAATAATCCTTGTTTATCTATTAATTCATCATAATCTCCCATTTCAACGATCATCCCATCTCGCATAGCAACGATAAGATCATAATCAACGATAGTTGAAAAGCGATGTGCAATAGTGAGTATGGTACGATCTTTACATAATTCATTTAACGCTTGTTTAACATGATATTCACTCAGGTTGTCAAGGGCAGAGGTAGCTTCATCTAATATGATGATACTAGGATTTTTAACAAACATACGAGCAATTGCGATACGTTGTTTTTGTCCTCCGGATAAAAGTACGCCACGTTCTCCAACGATAGTATCGTATCCATGCTCTAATTCTAAAATAAAATCATGTGCAAAGGCAGATTTTGCTGCAGCAATAATATCATCATCGCTACAATCCGGATTACCAAACCGAATATTTTCTTTTACTGATGTACCAAACAAATAAGTTTCTTGAAAAACATAACCTAAAGCATTTCGTAAAGTGTCAAACGATAATTGTTGAATCGGAACTTTATCGAGTTGAATCTCACCTGAAGTCACATCGTAAAATCGACCGAGTAATTTTAGAATCGTAGACTTCCCGCACCCACTTTCACCTACCAATGCGATTTTTAATCCCGGTCGAATAGATAAGTTAAAATTTTGAATGATGGGACGGTTTGGTGAATAAGAGAAACTTATGTTCGAAAAATTTATTTCTCCTTTTACTTTGTCTAAAGAAATTGTTTTTTCATGCTCGTGTACGTCAGGCTTTATATGATAAAAATCATATACTTTACTAACTTGCCCCATACTAACTTTTAATTTAGTTAAATTCGCGGTAACCTCCTGCAATTTATTTAAGGCAGTAAAATAATATAAAGTAAATGCAACAAATGCTCCTAACGTAATTTCTTTCTCGTTTACTAAATAAAAACCATATATAAAGATTGCAATACTACCGATATAGTGACATAGCATTCGATTGGCATGAATCAAAGTTTGAGAAAAGAAGGTTAGGACTGACTGTTTATTTAAAGCCGCTACTTTTTTTAAATAACGTTGCAAGTCCCATTTTTCAGCTCCATATGCCCTTAATTCCGTTAAAGCAGATAAGCTCTCATATACCTTTTGGCCTTCATTCATTCGCGAAGATGCAAATGACTTACTGTTCCTCGCAGTTTTTTGTTCTAATTTAGGGCCAAGTATGTAGTATATTATAAAGCTAATAATTACAATTAAACTTAATTTAAAGCTCGTAGAAGTCATAAGTATGAGAGATAGAATGGAATATATGGTTGCATCTATAAGTGTAGGAAACCCAGTGCGGTATGTACGAATCATTTCTTGAACTTCCGTGTTCAATAATGCTAGCGTTTCACCAGTGGGATGCTTTTCGATATAGGACAAACCTAACTCTCTAAGTTTCTTCACCATGGTGTGCATAATATCTTGCATGACTCTGGATTGAATTTTTAATAAATATATATTGGAGAGGGCTTTCGCAATGGTCACTGTTACAGTGAGAAAAATCAAGAAAAAAATTAGTTGCACAAATAATTCTTTATTTCTAGTTGTAACAATATGATCAATAAAAAAAGAAATATATTTAGGTAAAAGTAATGCAATACCTGATATGAGAAAGAGTGAAATTAATAAAATGACCAATTCCCGTTTATAAGGCTTTACAAATGAGAGTGTCCATAAATAAAGTCTAAGAATACTAACATCCATAGTCTTAGCCTTAGAATCTTTGATTTTCCTTTTTTTATTATCCAAGGTCATCTATATACTCCTTTAAATTAGAGCATCTTCAATTACTACATAGGAATAGAAGATGCTCTTTTTATAACATCATTTACATCATGTATATCGTGAAATTCAGGTATGTCAAGCAGGATGGATACTAGATAGGGTAGTATTCTGAGGTGTCAATAAACAGGTCTTAAGGTAAAACCATTCTTTATTGTGGGGATCTGTTTCAATTAGATAATTACTGAAAATATTCATTGGAATCTGCAGGTAGTTTTTGGGTGATCACGTCAAACTAACATGTACAGCCTGAACATGCTCACATAGTTGTTCAATGGTGGGATAATTTAACAAATGTCTAATTTCTGTTTTGTATCCATTTTGAATCAGTTTAAACGAGACTTGTATAGTCTTGATGGAGTCTCCACCCAATTCAAAAAAGTTATCGTAAATACCTATTTTATCAATATCTAGTACAGATTGCCATACTACTGCAATTATTTGTTCAACAGAATTACGTGGTGCGACATATTCCGTGGTTAATCGCATATTTTTATCCGGTTCCGGTAATGCTTTACGATCAATCTTTCCATTAGGTGTAAGTGGAATTCGTTCCAATTGGATAAAATAACTTGGAATCATATAACTTGGTAAATTTCTAGATAACACATTTCTTATTTGATTAATAGATAATTCACCTTTTAACACGAAATACGCGCATAGTGCTTGGCTGCCTTGTTTATCTTGATGTGCGACAACAACAACGTCCAGAATGTTATCTATCTTGTTAATTTCTGATTCCACTTCTCCAATTTCAATTCGATTTCCCCGAATCTTAACTTGAT
The DNA here is from genome assembly GCF_058269095.1 of Paenibacillus sp. JNUCC 35. NCBI lineage: Bacteria > Bacillati > Bacillota > Bacilli > Caryophanales > Paenibacillaceae > Paenibacillus > Paenibacillus sp. JNUCC 35. Next base: position 3,654,707 of record NZ_CM177771.1, read on the forward strand.
GGTCTATTCGTCCAATCAGCTCAATATTTCCATCGGGCAACCATCTTGCCAAATCCCCTGTTCGATACAGTCGCTCCCCTTCTTCAAAAGGACTAGAGATGAATTTTTCTTCAGTGAGTTCCGGTTGTTTGAAATATCCTCGTCCAACTCCCTTTCCTCCGATAAATAATTCTCCTATTAAACCAACAGGCTGCATTCCGAGATCACTATTCAATATAAACATTCTGTGATTTAAATACGGCTTCCCGATAGGTATACAATTATAATCATCCGACGCTGAATATTCATAATAACTATTATCTACGGATGCCTCGGTTACTCCGTAACTGTTAATAATTTTCATGGTCGAACCAAACCTAGATGTCAGCACTTTAAATGCGTCGATAGAACATTTATCACCGCCTAGTATTAAAGTCTTCAAACTATCTATTTTTAACTTATTTTGATATATATAATCCATCAACGGGATAACTAAGGAGGGTGCGGATTCTAAAATATCCAATTGGTGTCTATCGATTAGCTCATATATCTTGGTGATATCTCGTTTGTAATCAGAAGGACAAATTACCATTTCACCACCATATAATAAACATCGCACATAATCACCAGTAAAAGCATCAAATGAAAAGCTCGCGAGTTGTAGTTGTCTCACATTCCTTCCTTCATCCAATCGGTATTCTTTTTCCCAACCTAAGATCATCGAAGTGAGATTCCTGTGTTCAATCATCATCCCCTTTGGTTTTCCAGTTGTTCCTGATGTATAGATAACATAAGCTAAATTACGACAATTCAACTCCAGATCTAAGTTTGTATTCATTTCATGATAGGAATTTTGATCATCGATAACTATACATTTTTGGGGGAAGTTTATTCGATCTTTCAAATGGCCATGAATTAATAATATTTCACATTCGGAGTCTTCTAGCATACTTTCGATTCGCTCATCCGGATATTCCGGATCAATGGGAACATAAGCTCCACCAGATTTCAGAACGGCAAGTACACCTACTATCATTTCAAGCGAACGTTCAGCCATAATACCAACAAGTTGCTCCTGTCTAAGACCGTTAGCTAACAGTGTCCGCGCTAATTGATTTGCTCTGTCATTTAACTGACGATAAGTTAATTCTTCTTCCCTATATACAAGGGCAATTTTATTTGGGCTTCGTTCTACTTGTTCTTCAAATAACTGATGGAGCGTTTTCTCAGTTAAATAATTGACCGGACCATTAAACTGCTCTGATATCTGTAATTTTTCTTTTTCAGTGATCATTTCTAATTTGTTTATTTGAGATTCAGGATTTGCGATAACATGATCGACTAATTGTAAAAAATGCAAAGCCATTCGTTCAATCGTTACTTTGTTAAATAGTGATGTCGCATAGCCAATATCACATTCGATTTGTCCGTCTTTTTCATATGCGGCTAAAACCAAATCAAATTTTGCAATAGAATATTTTGAGCTGTATAAGTTAATTTCCAGTTCTAAGAGTTTATTTTGCACACGATCTATTTTCTGAAAAGTAAACAATACATCTACCAGGGGATTTCGGCTTGCATCTCTATCTAACTCGATACTGTCAACTAATTCTTCGAATGAAAAGTCTTGATTCTCAAATGCTTTTAAGGTATTTTTCTTCACTTCTTGAAGAAAGGTCGTAAAGGCTTTGCTGCTTGTTGGATTATTACGCATCGCTAACGTATTCAGAAACATACCAATAAGCGGCTCTAACTCGGCGTGGGATCGACCAGCAATCGGACTGCCTACAATGATGTCCGTTTGACCGCTGTACTTTGATAACAAAATCGTATAAATCGCTAACATAACCATGTATAGTGTAGTATTTGTTTGATTCGCAAGTTGGATAAGCCCTTCACTTTGTTGCCGGGTAAGAACAAACCTGATATCATCCCCGGCGAAACTTTTTTCTTTGGGTCTGATATAGTCCGTTGGTAATTGTAACACAGGAACTTTTTCTTGAAATCTGTCTATCCAGTATGCTTTTTGCTTTTTCATAACTTTTTGTTGTTTTTGACTTTGTTCCCATGAGGCATAATCTTTATATTGAATGCGTAACGGTGATAACTCTCTTCCTTCGTATAACTGATAAAACTCTTTTTTAAATATATCGATGGATACTCCATCAGAGACAATATGATGTGTATCAATCAATAAATAATATTTAGATGGAGCTACTTGTATAAGTTTAATTCGCAGTAAGGGTGCTTTAGCTAAATTAAACGGTTTAATAAAATCTTGAATATAGGAATCTATAGATGTTTCTGTACTATGCTCTACAAATAATTGAAACGTTATATTTTTGTGTACCTTTTGGACTAATTCTCCGTCAATAACTTCAAAAGATGTGCGAAAAGATTCATGTCTGTTTATCATTGTTTGAAAAACATTTTCTAAACGCATTAAATCTAATTTGCCTTCTAATATCGATACTGAAGGCATATTATAGGCAACATCTTCTAGCTGACTCACAATATACATTCGTTTTTGCGCGGATGAAACTGAATAATATTCAGATTCAGGAATCCTAGGTATCATGGTGTACAACCTAATCTCTTTATTTTCTATTACATTGGCCATTTGTTCCAATACGGGGTAATTAAATACATCTTTAATCGACAATTGCACACTCATATCTCGATGTATTTTAGTTGAAAGAAACATTGCACTTAGTGAATGACCACCAAGATCGAAAAAATTATCCAACAAGGAAATGTGGTCAATATCTAATACTTCCTTCCAAATTTCCAATAATTTTTTTTGTGTTGGCGTATTTGGCGTAATATACTCAATACCTGTTTGTACATTGTTATGTGGCTGAGGTAATGATTTTCGATCAATTTTCCCATTCGGAGATAAAGGTAATTGATCTAACTGTACATAGGAACTTGGAATCATATAACTGGGTAAATAAGCTGATAGTTCATCTCTAATTTTTCTTATTGGCAACATGGTGTTTGCCACAAAATATGCACATAAAACTTGCTCATCTCTTTTATTTTTATGCGTAACAATTACAACTTCCTGGATTTCTTCGATCTTATAAAAAGCTGATTCTATTTCACCAATTTCAATGCGGTATCCCCGAATTTTTATTTGATGGTCTATTCTTCCGATAAATTCAATATTCCCATCAGGTAACCATCTGGCAAGATCACCTGTCCGATACATTCTTTCTCCTTCTTTAAATGGATTCGGAATATATCTTTCTGAGGTAAGCGCCGGCCGTTTGTAATATCCCCTGCCTACCCCTTTTCCACCTATGAATAATTCACCTACAACACCGATAGGCAGTAAATTAAAACTATTATTTAATACATATAGTTCATCATTAATATAAGCTTTGCCGATTGGTAAGCAGTTATAGCTATTATTCGGCACATGTTCATAATAACTATTATCTATACAAGCTTCTGTAACGCCATAACAATTGATGATGCGTATAGTTGAACCGAATCGTTCATTTAGTTTTGTGAATGCATGTAAGGAACATTGATCTGAACTTGTAATCAAAGTCTGCATGGAGCTAATATTTAATCTATTTTTATAGATATAATCCATTAGTGGAATAATTAATGCAGGTGTAGATTCAAAAATATTGACCTTATGCTTATTGATAAGTTCATATATCTTTGTGATGTCACGCCTCGAATCGGTTGGACAAATTACCATTTCCCCGCCATGTAATAAACAGCGTGCATAGTCACCTGTAAATACATCAAATGAAAAGCTGGCTAATTGAAGTAACTTTATATTTCCATCATCCAATCGATAAGCATGTCTCCAACCTTCACACATGGCCGTCAATTGTCGATGTTCGATCATAGCACCTTTTGGATTTCCAGTTGTGCCAGAAGTATAGATAACATAAGCCAGGTTTGTTGAATCCAAATCTAAATTTAAATTTGTACGGATATCCTGGTAAGAATCTTGATCATCAATGACTATATTTTTTTTCGGAAAAAATACTCGATCTTTCAAATGACGATGGATCAACAAAATGTCACAATCAGAGTCCTCCAACATGAATTGGATTCTCTCATTCGGATATTCGGGATCAATCGGTACATACGCTCCACCGGCCTTTAATACCGCAAAAACACCTACCATCATTTCAATCGAGCGTTCAACCATAATACAAACAAGTTGTTCCCGTTGTAATCCTCTGGCTATAAGAGTCCGCGCTAATTGATTCGCACGCTCATTTAATTGTTGATATGTAAGGTATCTATCTTCGCACACTAATGCTACTTTATGTGGTGTTTGGTTTACTTGTTCTTCAAACAATTGGTGAATCAGCTTGTGACTTTTAACTAGCTCAGATGGATAATTAGATGGCTGTTTAAATGTAGGTAACATTTTAGATTTCTCTAAATCGTTTAAAAAATCTACCCGCTCAAATGCAAGGTCAGGCTGAAATAGAATAACAGTAAATAGTTCATTTAAATGATTTATTATTTGATTAACATACTCATACTCATAATAATTAAGAAAAGTTACATTCAAATTAATTTTAGTTTTATTTTCAATCTTAAAAGCAAATAATAATTCATAGTGAACGGTATTTTTAAAATCCAATGAGTTCAAATCATCTAGCATTACGATTGTATTAATGGTAGGTAAATGATCTTCATTATATTGAACACTAAGACCTTCGATCATTTTTCTGAAAGGGATGTCATGATTCGCGACAGCTTCTTTGATAAATTTATTAATTTCTTGAAATGCGCTTTTAAAAGTACTATTATGCTTAATCCTACTTTTTATCATGAATATTTCATTACGCATAGAATCCAGAAAACTTGGCATGCCGACAATAATATTTTCATTAGTCGTGTATTTGTTAAGTAAGCAATTAACCCCTGTTAGTAAAATCATATAAATTGCTAATGGTGAGTGATTAGCGAGGGAAGCAATTCTCTCTGAACATCTGTCCGAAAGAGAATACATGATTTGTTTGTATTCAATTGGCTCCTCGCAGCTCTGGGAATGTTTAATATGAGGTATTGAAGCAATCTGATCCTCGTAATCAAATACAGTATTCCAAAAAGATTCTTCTTGTATAAACTGAGACACGTTAACACCTCTTTCTTCAGAATCCCAATAAAAGCACCTTTTGAACTTAGAAAAAGTGTGTAATAACACTTTTTCTAAGTTCAAGCTAGAAATTAAAAGGAGAGCTCGAATAAGTCTATATCATTATTATGGTTATTAGAGACTTTACTTAATACGATTTGATTTATGTTTATCTCTGGATTCATTGTTACGGTAGATAAGATTGTTACCAATTCGGTCCACATAAATTCAATTGTCTTTTTCTTAAATAGCTTCGTACAATAAGAAATAGTACCTATAAGTTCCTCTGTACTAGCCATAAACGAAATTGAAAGATCAAATTTGGCAACCGTAAAGTTTTGTATAAGCTGGGTAAAAGTTAGCTCACCTATATCAAACTTAGACTGGCCTTTATTATGAAGTTCAAACATGGTATCAAATAACGGATTTCGGTTTATAGATTTATTTGCATTTACTATTTCCACCAATTGTTCAAAATCATAATCTTGATTTTCGTAAGCATCTAACATCGTTTGCTTTACATCGTTTAAAAACTCTAAAAAAGTCTTGTCGCCGGTCGGAAAATTTCTGATGGCGAGAGTGTTTACAAACATTCCGATCACTCCACCAATATCTGCATGAGTTCTTCCAGCTACCGGAGTGCCTATAATAATATCTTCCTGGCCGCTATATTTAGATAATAAAATAGAATAAGCAGCCATCAATACCATATACATAGTACTGCCTGAACGTACCGCTATTTCTTTTAGCTTTCCGTAGACATTTATATCTACATTGAATCGTTCTAGGGAACCTTGAAAACTTCGTTCTGAAGGTCTTTCATAATCAATCGGCATCTCAAGTTGAGGAATTTCCCCATTGAATATACGCTTCCAATATCTCTCCTGTTTTTTCATTCTTTCACTCAAAATCTCTGATCTCAGCCAGCATGCATAATCTTTATATTGGATTCGATTTTCTGGAATCTGCTCACCCGAGAATAAACTAGCCAATTCCTTCATGAAAATTTCCACAGATATCCCATCCGAAATAATATGATGCATGTCCAACATCAGCACATGAGAAGTGGGACTCAGTTTAAGCATCTTTACTCTTAATAAGGGTGCACCAGATAAATTAAATTCACGAACGAATCGGGCTATTTGATGTTCGAGTTCCTCTTCAAATATCTCAGTAAATTCTAATGAAAAATCAACCTGGTTATGAATGAGTTGCACGATCTCACCATCTACGATTTCAAAACTTGTGCGGAAAGAATCATGACGTTGAATGATTTGATGAATGGCGGACTCTAGCTTTTGGAAATTTAACAAGCCAGCAATTTGTAGGACAAATGGCATATTATAGATTGTCTCATTTCCTGGTTTCTGACTCGCAATATACATTCTTTTCTGAACCGATGTTATAGGATAATATTCCCTGAATTCCACTAAAGGAATAGAAGTAAATAACTCTTGATTTAAGAGTTCAATATGTCTCGCCATCTGTTCAATTGTGGGATGACTAAAAATGTCCCTAACCGAAATATTGATATTCATTTCCTTCGTTAGTTTGTTTATGAGATTTATTGCACTTAAGGAATGTCCACCGATGTCAAAGAAATGATCTTCTATTCCAATTTGATTTACGCCAAGTACTTGTTTCCAAATACCCAATAATTTTATCTCTACCGGTGAGCTTGGAGCGACATTTTTACCAGCTTCAATAGAGCTGCCTGTCAATGGAAGAGCCTTACGATCGACTTTACCATTAAGAGTCAACGGCATTCGAGGTAACTGTATAAAGAAAGTAGGAATCATATAATTGGGCAACCTATCTGCTAAGTGCTTTTTAAACTCACTAACAGAATAAGCTTGACTAGCAACGACGTACAAATATAGTACATTATCCTCATTTTCACGTTTATGTACCATAACGACTGCTTCTTGTACTCCATCAACTTGCAGGGCTGCCATCTCAATTTCGGGAGTTTCAATCCTATATCCCCGCACTTTTACTTGATGATCCGTTCTGCCTAAGTAAATAATATTGCCGTCTGCTGACCATCTCGCTAAGTCTCCTGTTCTATACATGCGCTCTCCCGCGGCAAACGGGTTATCGACAAACTTGCTATCGGTTAATTCGTTTTGTTTCCAATACCCTCTCGCTAAACCATCACCTGCTATACAAAGTTCCCCGGTAACACCAATCGGTTGAAGTTCGTTATTTCTACCCATAACGTATAGTTGTGTGTTGTTAATCGGCTTTCCTATGGGGACTGCATTATAATGTCCATTCTTATCACACTCAAAATAGGAGACATCAATGGTTGCTTCAGTTGGCCCGTAAAGATTAATTAATTTTATATCATTGGCAGAATTAAAGAGCTTATAGAATTGATTAACATGAAGAGGCAGTAAGGCTTCTCCGCTTGTAAACACTTGACTCAACGATGATAATTTTTCTGCACGTATCTCAGCCGGTATAAGCTCTAAGTATTCTAAAAACAAGTACAACATAGATGGTACAAAGTGGATCGTGGTTACACACGTATCGGAAATTGTATTTAAAAGGACTTCCGGATTTTTTTCACCGTCTGAAGGTAAAATACAAACCTTTGCTCCTACAAGAGACCACCATAACAATTCCCAAACCGATACATCAAACGTATACGTTGTTTTGTGTAGAATCGTATCACCTGCATCAATCGGATACTGTTGCTGCATCCACAGTAAGCGATTAACAACAGAACGGTGCTCAATCAACGATCCTTTAGGCTGTCCAGTTGATCCGGATGTATAAATAACATAAGCTAACCGGCGACTTTGACCTTCATACTGCAGATTGGAACCATTTTGTGCATAGACATGCCTATCATCCAAATTAATTTTCTTACCTGTAAAATGAATACGGTTTTGCAAATGGTTCTGCAATAACACGACTTTGACATCCGCATCCCGAAGAATAAAGTCAATACGTTCATCAGGAAAATTCGGATCAATTGGCACATAGGCTCCGCCTGCCTTAAGTATGGCAATTATACCCACTAACATTTCAAAAGAACGGTTTACCAGAATCGCTACCAACTGTTCTTCCTTAACACCTTCTGCTCGAAGTGTTCTTGCCAGTTTATTTGCACGCTCATTTAGCTCGCTGTACGTTAATTGTTGATTGTCATATATGACTGCTACTTGATCTGGTGTTCGACCTACTTGTTCTTCAAACAGTTGATAAATCATCTTATCCCTCGGATAAACTGTTGTTGTATCATTAAATATTTCGAGAATTTGCTTCGTCTCTTCCTCTGTAATCAAAGTCAGTTCAGCGATTTTCACCTGAGGATTTGCGAGTATTTTTTCAATCAACTCTTTAAAATGTTTGGCCATTCTTAATATGGTAGATTCTTGGTACAAGGATGTGGCATATTCCAATATACACCGCAGCTCTTCACCATGTTCAAATGTTACTAATGTCAAATCAAATTTAGAGAAATTGTATTTCACTTTACAAGGTGTCATGGTGACACTTTCTATACTTCCTACAGATGGCTCCATGTTTTGCATGATAAACATAACGTCGAATATGGCATTACGACTTAAATCTCTTTTTACGTCTAACTTTTCTACTATATCTTCAAAAGGACAGTCTTGATTTTCAAATGCTCTTAGCGCTTGTTCTTTTACTTCATTTAAGTAATTCTCATATGTTTTATCTCCTAGTGGATAACTTCTCAATGCAAGGGTGCCCACAAACATCCCAATTACATTTTCTAAATCCACATGAGTTCTTCCAGCTATTGGACTACCTACAATAATGTCATCTTGCCCACTATATTTCGACAACATAATCTTATAAATAGATAAAAGAACCATGTACATGGTGGAGCCGGCTTCTGCCGCTAATTGTCGTAAGCCGGCACTGATTTGAGCGTTAATAACAAACTCAATGTGACTCCCTTTAAAATCCTTAACTGCCGGTCTAATTCCATCCGTTGGCAATTGCAGAACAGGAAGCTCTCCTCCCAGCGTGTCTAACCAATACGTTACCTGTTTTTGAATCAGTTTCTGCTTCGCTTCACTTTGCTGCCATACCGTGAAATCCTTGTATTGAATTCGCAGGTCAGGTAACGCTTCTCCTTTATACAATTGCGATAGTTCATTCATGAATGTATGCTGGGAAACTCCATCAAAAATGATATGATGCATATCCATCAATAGTATGTGCTTGGATTCTTCAAGTGCAAGTAACTCTATTCGTACTAAAGGAGCGTGCTTTAAATCGAACTCCCTAATGAATCCATTTAAATAGTTTTCCGCTTCTTCTTGCTTTAGATGATGAACAACAACATTAAACTCGATCTCGGAATGCACCCGTTGCATCAAAGTACCATCGATAACTTCGAAACTTGTACGTAAGGATTCGTGTCTAGCAATCATCTGCTTAAATGCAAACACTAACCTTCCACGATTTAATTTTCCTTCAATCATTAACATACTAGGAATATTGTAACTTTGTTTGCCACCTTCCAATTGATTCAACACATACATTTGTTTTTGTACAGAAGAGGCCGGATAATAATCTCTTGGTTGTAAAGCGGTAATACATTCATGACTCTCTAACTCAACTTCATTAATCCTAACGGCTAATTGTTCAATGGTTGGATAATTAAACACATCTTTTACAGAAACATTAACGTTAAAATATTTACTCATTCTTGATACTAGTCCCATTGCCCGAAGTGAATGCCCACCTACATCAAAAAAATGATCTCTTACACTCAATTGCCTTAATCCAAGTAGATCTTGCCAAATTTCAGCTAACTTCACTTCTATATCGTTACGTGGTAATACAATTTCATTATCTCTTTGCAATTTCTCTTCAGGAAGTGGAAGTGCCTTTCGGTCAACCTTGCCATTATAATTTAATGGCATTTGATTCAATTTCATAAAATGAGACGGAATCATATAATAAGGTAAACTAAAAGCAAGCTTTTTCTTTAATTCTTCTGTAGATAAAGAATCGTTCGCGACAAAGTATGCACATAAGGTTTTATCACCGTCCTGCTCATTGACGATGACGACTGTTTCTTTAACCGATTCCACATTTAATATAGCCGACTCTACTTCACTTATCTCTATCCTGTATCCACGTATCTTCACTTGATGATCTTCACGTCCGATGTATTCAATATTTCCATCAGAACACCAACGTGCTAAGTCTCCTGTACGATACATCTTCTCGCTTGATTTCCATGGATGTGCAACGAATTTTTCTGACGTTAATGGATCTAGATTATGGTAACCTCTCGCTAAAGGCACTCCGGCAATACATAATTCCCCGGCAATTCCTATAGGCTGTACTTGATTTTGCTTATTTAGTATCCATATTTCAGTATTTGAAATGGGCTTCCCAATAGAAGGAAACATATCGTACTGTTCGGCCTTTATTGTATTTACCGTCACCACATGAGTTTCCGTTGGGCCATAATGATTATGAAGTCTCACCTGATACTTACGTAACATTTGATCTAGTAAAGGATTCACAACCAGGATATCTCCTGCCGCAACAATGTGTTTGACGCAGGATACAAGTTTCTCCAAAGAAGTTTCGTTGGATGCAATGTAATTCAAATATGCGCTTGGTAAAAATGCAGTTTGAATTTGATGATTTTGTAAATAGTTGTTGAATTGAGAATCGTCTTTTTTCTGATCATTATCAATGATAAATAATGTTCCACCTGACGAGAGCGTACAGCATATCTCCTGATAACACACATCAAAACTAAGTGAGGCAAACTGTAATACCCTGTCATATACTAATTCTGTTGCCGTTTGAAGATAATGAACCAAATTGATCATTGTTTTATGTTCAATTTGAACACCTTTTGGCTTTCCTGTTGTGCCTGAAGTATACAACACATACAACAGATCACTTTCTGAACCACTTGTTTGTATGTCCTCTAGCTCACCAACAACTTGCGTGATAGTATCAAGAAAAATAACATCTCCCTCATAAACGATGTTGTTTATCAATTCGTTTCGTGTGAGTACTATCTTTGTACCACTATCATGAACCATATAGGATAACCGTTCAGCTGGGAGTTCAGGATCAAGGGGTAAGAATGCACCGCCTGCTTTCATAATTGCTAATATCCCAATCATAAATTCAATTGAGCGTTCCATCATAATTCCAATGATTTGATCACTTGAAACCCCTTGCTGAATCAATCTTCGCGAAATTATGTTTGCTTGTGTATTTAGTTCCCTGTAAGTTAAACTTTTGCCCTTATATACAACCGCTACATGATCAGGGGACTGTCTCACTTGACCTTCAAACAAATGATGAATCAACTTGTTATTTTGATATTCCGCTTTCGTGTCATTAAATACTTCAATAATTTTCTTTTGCTCTTCCTTAGTAATCAAGCTTAAATCTTTAATTAACATCGTTGGAGTTAGTACAACTTGTTGAATGATATGGATAAAATGTTTACTTATCTGTTCGACATTCTCACGCTTATATATGTTTGCATTATATTGAAACTTAATTTTCAATTCATTCCCCGGTAGTATCAGAATATTAAAGTCATAATTGATTTGCTCCCCTCCTTGAAAGTCTGTAATTCGAAGCCTCTCTTTATCAGCGGGAGCAATATCGGGATCAAACGGATAATTTTCAAATATTAATACATGATTAACTAAATCTTGTTTTTGTGGTACGTGCGCTTGAATTTCAAACAATGGATACATATCGTAATTGTTCGAGGTAATTGCTGAATCATGTAAACATTGCATCAATTCTTTGCAAGTCATTCCCTGCTCACTTCGAACACGAACAGGAATTGTATTAATAAATAGACCTAACATATTTTCGATATCCGGGATCTTTTCAGATCTTCCTGATACAACGCTTCCAAATACAACGTCATGACTATTGTTATACTTTTGTAATAAAATGCCCCAAATTGATTGCATGGCAATATTCAACGTAACTTGAAATTGATTGGCAAGCAGTTGTAAACTCTCCGTCAACGATATCCCTAAAGAACATATCAACGACTCTGCTTGATACGTTTCGCTGCGATTAGCCGCTTTGAAAGGCAATACCGTTTGATTCTCATAATCTCTCAAATAAGTAAGCCAATAATTCCTGGCTTCTTCTTTATTTTGTTCTTCTAACCACACGATATACTCGCTATACGGGGTGATTGGATTAATCTTCACTACCCGTTGGTTGATTATTTCCTCATACATTGAAAACCACTCATTGAGAAATAAAGGGCAGCTCCATCCATCCATTAGGATATGATGAAAACTCCATACCATCTGGTGTTTGTTTTCTTCTGTTCTAAATAATGCAAAACGATACCAATGCTCAGATGTAAGATTAAACTTTCTTTCTTGATCAAATTCCATGTATAAACGGATGTATTCTTGACGTTCTTGTTCACTCATTTCGCGAATATCTTCATACTTAATAGAGCATGTTTTTTGCTTAAATACGATTTGTAGAAAAGTATCTTTCCATCCATGATAAAGATTCGTACGAAGTATTTCGCATTTCTGGACTATCAAATTTAAACTTTCGACCAAGGCCGTACACTTTAAATCTCCTTCTAAATCAATGAGGAATTGTTCGAAATATGAGTTGGAATCAGGTTCCGATAAACGGTGAAAAACCATTCCTTCTTGCATCGGGCTTAACAAGTATGCGTCATCAATCTCTCCAATATGTTTGGTTTGTTTAATCATCTGATCCAATTCTTCTATCGACATTCCTTTAAGCGTTAAATCACTTGGCGTTAGTTCAACATGATCTTTATTTTCACAATGCATAATAATCCTTAGAAGACTTCTTTTAAATTCATCAGCCAGCCGTTCCATAGTCTTCCTGTGATATTGCTTACCGCTATAGAGAAGTGTAAAAACCAACTTTCCTTCTTGAACCATTCCATTAATATCAATGGTATTCAGCATTTTCATGTCTTCGCTCATTAGATTGCCAACTGCGTAAGGAGATAGTTGTAATAGATTACCTGATATATCCTGATCAAATTGTCCCAGATAATTAAAGTTAATTTCAGGTTTAATCTGATTCGTAAACACTCTGTCTGATTGGGAAAGATACCGCAATAAACCATACCCCATCCCTTTTCTAGGAATGCTGCGCAACATTTCTTTTACATTTTTTATTATGGCGGACAAATCTTGATTTTCTTTTATCCTCAAAATTATAGGATACATGGTGGTAAACCACCCTATAGTTCGAGTGGTATTCGTGTTCGGGATAATATCCTCTCTACCATGGCCTTCTAAGTTTACCCTAATATTTTGTACCCCTGCCCAATCATGAATCGCTATCCCCAAAGCGGATAAAAGTAAATCATTTATTTCCGTCGTATACACTTTATTGGAGTGTTTTAATAACCTCTCAGTTTCTTTGGTTGTCCATTGAACTATTACCTGTTCACGATCATGATTCAATGAAGACTGGTTTTCTTCCATATCTTTTGGAAGTAAATCATACTCAGTAAGTTCAAATTTGGACCAATATCTCCAATCCTCATCAAGGTTTGGACTATTGGCGTAGTTAAGAAGCCGTTCTGCCCACAGTTTATAGGAATCCGTTTTTTGGGGAAACTTGATACTTATCCCTTGCAATGCTTGCTTGTATCCATTAGAAAAATCCTCTAACAATATACGCCAGGAAACCATATCAATAACCAAATGATGAATGGCAATAAGTAAATGATCTCCGTCTGGGCACTTAAATAATCCAAGCTTTACCAAGGGGCCTTCGTTAATATTCATGCTACTTTGTATTTGATTTGCTTTCTCTTTCACAATTTCTTCACAATCATAATCATCTTGCAGATTATAGACTTCCAACTTACAACTAGCGCTATCAATAATCCTTCGATTATATGCTTCTACCCCATTATCCGAATCTACAAAAACCATACGTAATGCATCATGATGCTCAATTATTTTAGTTATCACTTTAAGAACAATTTTTTCATTAAAGCGTTCTAGATGGTAGAGCATCATTGCTTGATTCAAATAATGATCCTCAAATTCTTGCTCGAAAAACCATTTTTGGATCGGCGTAAGGGCTGCTCTTCCAATAATTTCACTTTGTTCAGCAACAGTAGTATTCAAGTATACGTATCCACTAAGTTGAGAAATCGTTGGATTTTTTAATAAATGTTTGATTTCTACTCTTAGTCCATTTTGCAACAACCTTGAGGCAACTTGTATGGACTTAATCGAGTCACCGCCAAGGTCATAGTAGTTATCCCAAATTCCTATTTGCTTTACTCCTAGTACAGATTTCCAAACTTCGGCTATCGTATGTTCTACAGGAATTCGCGGTGCCACATATGTTGTTTCAGGTTTAGTATGATCATCGGGGACAGGCAAAGCGTTGTAGTTAATTTTTCCGTTTTTAGTAAAAGGAAACTGAGGTACTTGCATCCAATAGGTGGGTATCATGTAAGTCGGAATGATTTCAGATAATCGGGTTTTTAGTTCACTTACAACGTATGGCTTATTCGCAACGATATACGCCAATAATGACTTATCCCCATTCTCATTCGCTCGTGCAATCACGATTACTTCTTGTATCTCTTCAAGTTGAAGTATTGCTTTCTCAACCTCTCCGATTTCAATACGGTAACCCCGAATTTTCACTTGATGATCCAATCGTTCCAAATATTCAATACTTCCATCTGGCAACCACCGAGCAAGGTCACCGGTTCTATACATTTTTTCATTTGGGACAAACGCATGTTCTACAAATTTATCATTTGTAAGCTCAGGAGAATTAAGATATCCATTAGCTATTCCATCCCCCGCAATACATAATTCTCCTGAAACACCAAAAGGCTGAAGCTTATTGTCCTTATTCAATATATAAATACTCGTGTTACTTATAGGTCTTCCAATTGGTATAGTCACAGCATTATTTTCTAAATAATCAACATCATAACAGGTAGCAAATACAGTTGCTTCTGTTGGTCCATAAACATGTTTTATTTTATTGGGACCCAAGTGTCTTAAAGCTTTTTCCACATGATGGACAGAACAACGTTCCCCTCCAAAAAGAACGTTTCGAACATGGCGTAAGCTATCGACATTAAAATCTACAAGAACATTAAACAGAGCCGTAGTAACAAACATAATTGAAATACGTTGATCTTCTATTAACTTTGCTAACTTACTGATGTCAAGTATCGTTTCCTCTGCTACTAAAGTTAACCGCGCTCCGTTTAATAAACTGCCAAAAATATCAAAGGTAGCTCCATCGAAAGAAAAGCTCGATAATTGAAGTACATTATCTTGCGGAGTAATAGTGATAAAGTTAGTGTTACATACAACTCGCACAATATTACGATGTGTTGTTAAAGTTCCTTTCGGTTTACCTGTTGTCCCTGAAGTATAAATGACATAAGCCAAATCAGTTGCTTTCAAAGTGCTTGCCACATTATTTCCATCAGCTTGGTAATAGCTTTCATCATCCAAGTTCAAAAGTGTGCCTTCAAATTCTACTTTATTCCGCATTTGACTGCTTGTTAGTAACCAAGAAGTTTTTGAGTCTTCCAGTATATAGCGAATTCGATCTTCCGGATATTCCGGATCAATAGGAACATACGCACCACCGGCTTTTAAAATACCCAGTATACCCACGATCATTTCCATTGATCGATTCGTCATAATGCAAACAAGCTGCTTGACTTTCATTCCTTTTAATTTAAGGGTGTTTGCCAGCTTATTCGCTCTTTCATTTAACTCTTGATACGTATAGTTTTTCCCTTCATAAGTTAAAGCAACATGATTAGGTATTCGTGAAACTTGTTCTTCAAACAATTGATGAATAGTTTTATCTTGTGGATACTCTTTTTTCGTATTATTAAATTCATACAATATTTTTCTTTTTTCTTCATTTGTCACCATTTCAATATTTGAAATAATCGTATCAGGGTGTGAAATCACACTGTCTACCAGTATCTTAAAATGCTGAATCATTCGATCAATCGTACTCATTTTGAATAATGAGGTTGCATATCCAATCTCACACTGAATACGACCTTCATTTTCTATTATTTCCAATGTTAAGTCAGCTTTGGCCGCATAATATTTCATTTCGAATGGTTTAATTTGCGGTATTGAAGGGTAATCAGGTCTCGTCATATTCTGGAACACAAACATCACATCAAAAAGTGAATTTCGCCCCGTGTCCCGCATTATCTCAATATTTTCTACCAACTCTTCAAATGGAAACTCTTGATTTTCATAGGCTTTTAAGGCATTTTCTTTTACTTCTTCAAGAAAAGTTGTGAATTTTTTATTTTGCTCGGGATAGTTACGTATAGCTAATGTATTTAAAAACAGTCCTACCATCGGCTCTAATTCGGCATGTATTCTTCCTGCAATCGGGCTGCCTACAATAATATCTGTTTGACCACTGTACTTCGATAACATGATGGTATAAATGGATAGCATAGTCATATATAAGGTTGTATTTGTTTGATTCGCGAGTTGATATAGCCCTTCACATTGTTCTTCAGACAAATCAAAACTAACACTAGTACCTTCAAAGCTTCTTACTAATGGCCTCCTGTAATCAGTCGGTAACTGCAGTACAGGAATTTCATCTTTAAATTGGTTGAACCAGTAATTCTTTTGGTTCATTAGATTTGATTTTTGTAATTGATCTTGTTGCCAGATTACATAATCTGTATACTGGATGCGTAACGGCTCTAGTTCTTTTCCTTGATATAAGTGCATCCATTCCTTCATAAAGGTATTCATGGAAACTCCATCGGAGATCATATGATGCATATCGATTAGTAGAGAGTATCTTTCGTTACCCAATTCCAATAACTGAATCCTTACTAAAGATGCTTCAGCTAAATTAAACGGCTTGATAAATTCTTTAACATAAAAATCCAGTTCAGATTCATTTATCTGTACAACATTTAAATGAAATGGCACTTGATCATTAATTTTTTGAACAATCTCACCTTCAACCATATCAAAAGATGTACGGAAAGAATCATGCCTCTTGATTAACTCTTTAAAAACATCTTCTAAAAGTTTGATGTCCAGTTTACCTGTTATTGCTGTTGTAGACGGCATATTATAGGCAAGTTCCGCACCCTCATATTGACAGGAGATAAATATTCTTTTTTGTGCTGATGATAATGGATAATGTGTATGTACTGGGTTCTTTGGAATCGTTGTATAGTGGTTTTCTTCCATAGTGGTAATCCAATTTGCCATTTGTTCAAGAATAGGGCTCTCAAAAACTTGTTTAAAAGACAACTGTATGTTCATGTCTTTGTGTATTTTAGACAATAGAGTCATGACTTTTAATGAGTGACCGCCTACATCAAAAAAATGATCTAATACAGAGACTCGCTCCAACCCTAAGACTTCTTTCCAAATTATTGATAATTTTTTTTCAATTAGCGTTCTTGGTTCAACATGCTCCGCGCCGATCCGCATACTTTTATTAGGTACTGGAAAAGCATTGCGGTCCACTCTTCCATTGGCCGTTAACGGAAATTGATCCATCTCTATAAAATAACTTGGAATCATATAAGTCGGCAGTTTTATCGCCAAAGCATCTCTAATTTGTTTAATGGTTAGTTTTCCAGTTAGGATAATATAAGCACATAATTCTTGTTCACCTTGCTCATCTTTTTGCGCAATAACAACTGCTTCTTTGACCTTCTTTACTTTGTATATTTCTGATTCAACCTCACCAATTTCAATCCTGTATCCTCGAACTTTTACTTGATGATCCATCCTGCCTAAAAATTCGATATTTCCTTCAGGTAACCATCTGGCTAAATCTCCAGTCCTATACACTCTTTCCCCATTTAAAGGATTAATGATAAACTTTTCCGCTGTAAGTTCCGGACGATTGTAATAACCCCTTCCGATTCCTTTTCCACCGATAAATAGTTCCCCAATGCCCTCAATTTGCAAATTGAAATTTTCATCTAAAATATATATATCAACATTATTGAAAGGCTTACCGATAGGTAAACTATGGTACGTTTCAGACGGAATTTCGTCATAGTAACAATTATCAATACAAGCTTCCGTCACACCATAGCTGCTAACAACCCGGATATCTGGGCTAAAACGTTCGCAGATTAATTTAAATGCTTTTATGGGTACGATATCTGTGCCAATAATCAAAACTTTCATGCTATCCATATTCAGATTATAACTATGTACATATTCCATTAATGGAATTATTAAAGCCGGTGTATAGTCAAGCATACTTATACGATGTTTACTTATGAGCTCATATATATTCACAATATTGCGTCGAGACTCCGCTGAGGTTATAACCAACTGTCCTCCATTAAGTAAAGATCGTGTATAGTCTTGTGTGAATAAATCAAATGAAATACTTCCAAGCTGAAGTACTTTAACATTTTCATCTAATTGATAAGCTTGATTCCAACTCTCAAACATAAAAGTAAGCTGCCTGTGTTCAATCATTACTCCTTTCGGATTTCCGGTTGTACCTGATGTATAAATGACATAAGCCAGATTTTCACTATTCAGTAGCAGATCTAAATTCGAACAATCTTTGTGAAATGCTTCTGGTTCATCGATGATAATTTTATTAGTTTCAGAAGTTATACAAGATTGTAAATCACGATGAATCAATACAAGCTTACATTTTGAGTCCTCTATCATATATTTAATTCGTTCATTAGGAAGCTCCGGATCAATCGGAACATACGCTCCCCCGGCTTTAAGTATCGCAAATATACCAATAATTACATCAATAGAGCGATCCAATAATATACCGACCAGTTCTTCTGTTTGTAATCCATTTGCAATCAATGTACGAGCTAATTGATTTGCACGTTTGTTAAGCTCTAGATAAGTTAATTGGTCATTTTCACATATAACAGCTAAATCATTCGGCCTTTGTTCAACTTGTTCCTCAAATATTTGATGAATCATTTTCTCGCTAGGGCATGCTGTCATATCAATATCGCCTAACGCCACGTTCCTATTATCCAGCAATTTTTCTACTAAATTAGTAAATTCTAGAGACATTTTTATTATTGTTTCAGGCTTAAATAATTCTGTTGCATATTCAAATATACATTGCAGTTGTTCGTCTTTTTCTTCTGCAATCAAAGTCAATTCGACACTGGTCGGTATATTTTCTATAAAGTAAGGATTGGAAACTACATTGTCTATCTCAAAATTTACAAATTGAGCATCGTCCATAACAAACATAGCACCAAAGATCGAATGAACACCTGTATCCCCATGTTCAGAAATATTCATCATGAGCTCATCAAATGGGTAGTCTTGATTTTCATAAGCTTTAATTACATAATTCTTTACTTCTTCCAAGATTTCCGGGAATGTTTTTTCATCTGAAGGATAACTTCTATATACAATAAGATTGCTAAATAAACCTATCAAAGGTTCTAAATCAAGATGTGTTCTCCCTGCTGTTAAACTACCTACAACGACATCATCTTTTCCACTAAGCTTGGATAACATGATCGTATAAATAGTGAGCATAACCATAAATAATGTTGTATTGGTCTGATGAGTCAATTGTTTTAATTTATTGTATTTGGATTTATCAATCACAAAAGAAAATCGAGCTCCCACATAACTTTGCTTTAAAGTACGGGCAAAATCTGTAGGCATTTCTAATACGGAAGCGTCGTCTAATACACGAAGCCAATATGCTTCTTGCTTTAACATATCATCGCTATCTAACTGCTTTTGTTGAAATACTGCATAATCCTTATATTGAATTGCAAGCGGAGATAAATTATCTCCACGATATAACTGATTAAACTCGTTTATTAATATCGTTAAAGATAATTGATCCGAGACTAAAGGATGCATATAAATGATCAAAACATGGCTAGTTGCTGTTATTTCTATCCATCCAACTTTGAATAGTGGAGCCCCAGTAGAATCAAAAAAATTAGTTAATTCGGTAATCGTCTTTTCCAACAACTCCATTTTGCTCTGTCTATACTCCAGATCAAATGTTACTTCATCATGAATATATTGTTGAATCAGACCATCCATCATTTCAAAGCTCGTTCGCAGTATTTCGTGTCTTTGAATTAATTTTCTAAAAGCACTTACGATTTCATAAACGTTAACGTTTCCATCTAATTTAAACGCATGACAGATCGAATTACATTGCGATCCCATGTTGAATTTCTTTAATTTAATTACTCTTTTTTGGTTCGACGATACCGGATAATAAGCTCTATTTTTAACTTGCGGGATAGTTATAGCTTCCGGTTTGTTATTCATTAAATAGTTTGCCATCTGCTCGATAGTAGGATATTGAAATATATGTTGCAAAGTTAAACCTTTATTCATCCATATACCTCCTAATTTGAAGAAGAATCCAGCTGTTACAGAAAAACAGTTCCATTCTTTTTTTAACCCTCCAGTTAATTTTTAGCGAATAATTCATTAATACGGTTAAGAATGCGAGTGGCTTGAACGGAATTTCCTCCTAGATGCAAAAAATTATCATCTATATTCACATTCGGGACATTAAGAACTTCTGCATATATTTCACATAATTGTTTTTCGATTTCCGTACGAGGTTGACGCCGCGCTGTATCTTTTTGGGGAATTTTTATTTTTCTGTTCTCATCGCTAATTTGGATGTCAATTAATCCTATTGGTTTATCGAAGTCAGTTAATAGTGTGTTTTCTAATAATTGGGTCCAATGATTATGATGAATGTTAAGATCATCCATACTATAATTAGCAGCATTAGCATCTATGTCGATACGTAATCCATTACTATCTGAACGATCAATAATATTAAAAGCGATATCTTCTATAGGCCCGGTTGAAAGATTATGGGTTATTCCCAGACATCCCCCGAAGTTTAAATGATAATCAAAATACATAATATTAATGACAGGCCCAAATAACCGTTTATTATTTGCGATTAACTTTAGATCTCTTCGTAAATATTCATGACGATATTTTTGATGCCTTTGAATTTCACGAATTTCTTGAGCCGCCAATTTAGCGACTTCAACCATGCTCATTTCTGAGTTTAAATATAAACGCAAGGGTAAGGTATTTGAAACCAATCCAGGAATTCGTATGGATGCCGATCCAAGTCGGCACATTAGAGGAAAGCCAAGAATAATATCATTTTTACCTGTATGACGAAATAAATAAGTTGCCAATGCTGCAATGATAATATGTGGCCAACTTATCCCTTCTTTATTTGCTAATTCGTGAATTTTTTTTGTTTTATCTTTATCAAAACATGTTGATTTCCTAATAAAATGATAATTTGAGTTGCTGATAAATTCTTCCGTTAAACTTGGAATCTCCGGGAAATTATGAGAACGATCTATCCAAAATTGTCGGTCACGTTGAAACCTATCTGATGATTTATAATTTAAATCTTCCTCGATTATTGCAAGGAATGATCCAAATACATTAGATGGATAAGGCACCTGATTAACTAGTGATGTATATATTTCCGCTACTCTTTTTGATATTAAAGAGAAACTATATCCGTCGATTGCGATATGATGAATTCGTTGATACCAATATATGCGATTTGTAGCTACTTGAAAGATAGCTTGGGTAAATATTGAGCCTTCATCTAGTAGATTAACGGGTTGATTCAGATCATTTTTCATCCAAGTAAGTGCAGTCTCGTGTGAGTTTATTTCATTTGTCAAATCAAAAACATGTATGGGCGGATCAAAACAAGTTTTAATCGTTTGAAAAATATCTTCTTGATTCTCTTCGAAACACAAATGCAATGTCTCCGTCTCAATTATCGTTCTGCGAATTGCTTCTTTAAAATGAGTTAAATCAATATTTCCTTCGATTTCTGTATACTCACCTGTATTGTAAATAGGATTATCAGAATCAATTTTCTGAGCAAACCACATTCCAAATTGAGCACTCGTTAACGAATGACGCTCATATTCTGAATTAACCAAATCCTCACCTCCAAAATTACAAGAGTTCCCTTATTTTAAAATTACAGTTCATTATTATTCAACTTTTTGGGCGCATCCTAAAACGGATAAATTGTTCAATAGAATCTATATGAAGATATATGTTTAGTTGCATGACATCTATAAACGGTAGCCCTGGATTTTCACCATATGAATGACCCGGAAATATGCGAACATTGGGTTGAAGAAGCGACTTTATTTTTTGTATGCTCTCAAACATTTGCAACGGGTCTCCCCCATGAATATGACACACTCCACATCCTTCTATAAATAAAGTGTCACCTGTAAAAAAATTATCCCCTATTAAATAGCACAAAGAGCCAGGAGTATGTCCCGGAGTCCAAATTGCGTGAATGTATCCATCTCCGAATAGTATCTTTTCTTGATCTGAAACGGTATATAAATTTTTACAATTGTAATTGGAGAAATTCACTTCGTTTTCTCCCATAAATACTTGTGTTTCAAATATATTGCTTAAAGGTTCAACTAAGTTAACGTGATCATAATGGGAATGTGTTAATAAGATTTTTGTTAATTTCGCCTGAGAATCGTTAATGATTTTTATTATTTTATCTAGTTGCCATGCAGGATCAATTATTATAGCTTCTCTAGATTGTCTGTTTACAACAAAATAACAGTAATTCGCTTCATTATTGTTATCTAATACTTCTATAGGGATAACTTGAAAACTATTCATTTTGTTCTCTCACTTCTATTTTTTTTAAATAAGATTATCATGTGGCGACCTGTGGTCTGCTTCAAGATTAGCGCCTCTTATTTCAAAGAAGAAACCATTGCTGTCCGAATCGTTACTGTAAAATAATAGAATGAGTACAGTTCCCAAGTCATTTATAAAGCCGTTTCTGAAGAAACGGCTCTTTTTGAATAAAACCTATTTTTTATCTTTGAGGTCCGTACCTCTACCACACTTTTGATTAAAAATAAAAGGTTCACTAATTCTTAATGCTCTGATCATGTTCCTTTCTTGCAGTTCATGAGAATCATCCGTATATACATCTTTTACACGTTATACCTATCATTTTTGTCATGAATGAATTAATCCTTACACGTATATGGTTTCTATTGACTCGTGCGATATTTCACTATGTATATCTTCTTCGGACGCATATGTAAAAACTATAACTGTTCTATTCGAGTCAGACGTTATAGGACTAACGCGATGCAATGTAGTATTGGATTTCATAAAATAGCAGTGATTTTCATTGACATACATTGACTTAACTTCTCTAGATTGTAGGAGATTTTCGATATGTTGTTTCGTGTTTTCTTTATCCCACTCTGTATGCGGAATAGTTTCAACATGTCCGCCATCAGAAGGATCTGGAGCTTCGACTACCCAAATTAAAGCAAAAGTATAGTCATCCCAATGCCAACCATGAGTATCTCCTCTTATTTGAAGACTATTTATTAAATATTCTTCTGGGGCATAAGGAACTTTATAAACATTTTCTTTATAGATGGATTGTAAAAAATCCAAAATCACTTTGGACTCATAAAAAGCACGAATAAATACTCCATTATTTTTAATCATATCCCTGACTACCATATTAAATTTACGAGGCGTATGGCCACTGACTTTTACTATTAAATCTCTTCTCTTTCCATGATTATACAGTAAAGATTTGGCTTCCAATGATATAGCCGATTTCAATATATCGGGTAGTAGACTATCAAGGATTACAACATTATCTTTCTTAAAAATTGCCGATAAGATTTCAGATTCTTCTGTAGTGAATTTGGCCAGATGTTGTCTGACAATCTCATCAAACTGCACTTGAATATCCATGAAAACGCCTCCAATTTATAATAAACAATAGGTAGAAAACTCCGTAAAAAGGTTTTTACGTAATATCAATAAATGAAGTCGATAAGTATTATGTCTAGTAAATTCATAAGACGACAATAACCTAGCAATTATTCCCTTGAATACTATGATATAAAATTGGAAAGAAAGGACTTTGATTAGAATATATGCATTCTAGTCTCATAATTTATCATAAATTGTCATATTTTAACATAGATGTTTTCCTCTTTTTCTTTGGATTATTTCCAGATATTGTTTCCGTCTTTCGGATGATATTTTCAGATATATTCATCCACTTCTGTTGGGCTTATAAAGTTTAGTCTCAACAAAAAAACCTATGTCCATGGACATAGGTTTTTTTGTTTAAAACGGAGCCGCTACCGTCTGCGAAGAACGCGTCCGAACACGAACAGGATGGGCAGCAGCAAGACCGCCGCGGTCGTAAGCGACGCCCGGACGGACAGCCGGTTGCCGATCCAGCCTACGAACGGACCGCCCGCGGTCTGGCCGAGCGCATCGGATTGGCTCATCATGGAGAGCACCGTCGCCCTCGCCCGGCTCTCGATGTTGAGATTGAGCCAAGTCTCGAAAAGCGGAGCGCTCACCGTTCCGATGACTCCCACGGCGAGCAGAGACACCAGTGCCCAGCCGAAATTCGGCGAGAAGGCGAACGACAGGACGGCTGCGATCCGCAGCGCCGTCAGCACGAACATGCTTTTGAATACGACACGCTCATCCAACGTATTCAGCCGCTTCTCGGCGATCCACATCGCGAGCATGCTCAGCAGGATCGTCAGGACGGAGATAAGTCCGAACCAGAGAGCGGCGGACAAAGGCAGTTCGGCCGGGAACGTAATCTCTTTCAAGAGATGCGCTTCCCACAGCCGGTCATAGCCTTCGGATGCCGCCCCGCTAAATACGGTCACCGCCAGCATCATCAGCAGGACGGGCCGTGAGGAAATCTCCCGGGCACCGGCGAGCCAGGTAGACTTGAGTTCCGTCCACGGACCGCTTCCCGGCGGCCTCTCTTGACGGACGAACTTGGTCTCCTTCATGTGAAGGAGGAGGTATACACCCAGTGCCGCGTATAAGACGCCGCCTGCCAGAAACGGCAAGTTCGTAGCCAGCGTAGAAAGACCCACGCTGATTCCGATTCCGAACAAAGCCGCGGTCAGCGTCCATCTTTTGGCACGCATAAAGACCGGGCCCGCATGTTCTTCACCGACTTCGTCAACGAACCAGGCGGTATCCGCGCCGCTGAGGAACGTTTCTCCGAATCCGCGGATAGCCTCGGAAATAAGCACCCAGACGAACAACGAGATAACAGGCACGGCAGCACCGGCCCCTATCACGCTGCCCTCCAGCAAAAAACTGCCGCTCATCACGAACATTCCGAGGATGACCGACTTTCTGCGGCCATACGTATCCGCCACTACCCCGGTAATTCCTTCGAACAGGAGCACGGTCAGTTCCAATACGGTTCCGACGAGCAGGAGTTCCAGCGGTGTCAGACCCAGCGTCTGGATAAAATACACCGCATACGTCGTAAACATGACACTGTTGGCCAGTGCAAGGCCGAATTTTAATCTTAAATAAACTTGTGACGCGTGTAGATTCATGAATCGGTCCGCCTTTCAGGCAGACGGCACGTCACGTTTTTTGTATCAACTTATCCGCTCATCGGCAAGCTTATCGTACGTGCCGTCTTCCCCACTTTTTGGTTTGTTCTTTTCTGCGCGGGGTTTTCATTTGAGCTTTGCTGCATGAACGACACCTCCTGAATATATTGCTTTCTATTATAAACGGCCATTGCCGAAATGTAAGGATAAAGTTTGATTATAATTAAAAAAGCCCGCCGGATTTCGGCGGACTTTTTCCATAGCTTATATGATAAGGGTCACTACGCGTCCGATTGTTTGCAGTTAGATTAGTCGCGGTCGCGCTGGCGGGCTCTTGCTTCGCCGCCTTTGCGTCCGGCTTCTTCGCGGCTCATTTTACCGTCGCCGCTGTTGCCGTTGTTTCCGTTATTGCCGCGTGCTTCGCCGCCTTTTTGACCGATTTCCTGGTAGAAATCTTTGTCATGGTTGCGGGAAGTAGCTTCGCCGCCCTTTTCACCAATTTCCTGATAAAAGTCTTTATCGTGGTTTCTTGAGGTTGTTTCTCCACCCATACGTCCTGCTTCTTCACGGCTCATTTTGTTGTCATCATTACGTGCCATTTTGAATCACTCCTTACAGGTATTGAATTTTTTTGGCATTGTGGCGTTGCCTATGTCTTATTTACCCTTGGTCATTTTTTTGAAACAAGGTTTCTGTTTTCGATGTACGGGGTTCCTTCGGCACATTTTCGCAGTACGCCTACCGTAAAAAGAATGAATACCCAGTCGGCGACTTTCTCCGAAAAGCAAAAAAGCAGGCCCGAAACCGGCTCCTGCTCCAATTTGCTCCGATATTCTATAAGCGGAAGCGATAGCCCGCTCCCCATACGGTTTCGATATACTCGGAGTTCGAAGAGTCCAGCTCGATTTTCTCCCGCAGCTTTCGAATATGGACGGTAACCGTCTGAGAATCGCCAAGCGAATTCATTCCCCACAACTTCTCGAAAAGATGATCCTTGCTGAACACCCGGTTGGGGTTGCGCGCGAGAAACCAGAGCAGATCGAACTCCTTCGTCGTCAGCGTGATTTCACTGCCGCGCAGAAAAACCCGGCGGGAATCGAAATGGATCACAAGCTCCCGGATGGACACTTCCTCCTTGCTTTTCGGGGGTCCGATCAGCCGCTCGTAACGGGACAAATGCGCCTTCACACGGGCAACGAGTTCGGCGGGTTTGAACGGCTTGGTGATGTAATCGTCGGCCCCGAGGCCCAGACCCCGGATAATGTCGATGTCTTCTTTTTTGGCCGTGACCATCAGGATCGGAATGTCCCTTTCTTCCCGGATTTTCCTGCATACCTCAAACCCGCCGATGCGGGGAATCATGAGATCCAGGAGGATCAGATCGTAGTTTCCGCTCAAGCCGAGACGCAGTCCGTTCTCCCCGTCCTCCGCGATTTCGACTTGGAACCCGTGAACCTCCAGGTAATCTCTTTGCAGCTCGGCTATAAGCCGCTCGTCTTCCACGATCAATATGGATTTCATACGGAATCACTCTCTTTATTCGTTCGGATCGGAAGCATGATCGTAACACAGCTGCCCTCGTCGGGAAGGCTGCTTGCACGGATCGTACCCCCGTGACCGTCGATAATCTGCTTGGAAATGGCGAGACCGAGGCCGCTGCCTCCGGTATCGCTGTTGCGCGACGGGTCGGCCCGGTAAAACCGCTCGAAGATATACGGAAGAGATTCGGCATCGATTCCCCGGCCGTTGTCGGATATTTCGATACGGACTTCCTGCCCGGTTCCCAGGACCTTCAGGCCGATCTGCTTATCGGGTTTATTCATATATTTGACGCTGTTATCGACAATATTCACGAAAACGCGCTTGATTTTATCCCGGTCTATCGCCAGTTCCGTATGCGGTTTCAGCCTGATATCGGCCGAATAACGGATGCCTTGTTTACCGAGCTCGAATTCCAGCTCCGAAGATAAATCTTCGATAAACGCGTGCAGATCAACCGCCTCGAAATTGAACGGCAGCCGCTTTAAATCAAGCTTGGAGTATAAAAACAGCTCGTCGATCAGGTGATCCATCTCCTCCGCTTTGGAGGTAATAATGCCGATATATTTCTCCCTTTTCTCGTCGGTATCCGCAATTCCGTCCCCGAGCCCTTCAACGTACCCCCGTATGGCCGTCAGCGGAGTGCGGATATCGTGGGAAATATTCGAGATGAGCTCTTTGCGGTTTTCTTCATATTGAAGCTGCGTCTGGATGGATGCTTTAAGCTTCACCCTCATCTGCTCGAAGGCCGCGCTGAGCTCCCCGATTTCATCCCTGCCCGAAGGCACGACCCGGGAATCCAGATCGCCAGCCTCTATCCGCTTCATGGCGGCTTTCAGAGTATTCAGCGGTTTAATGATGCTTCTGGAAACGAAATAAGTCAGCAGCGTATGCGTAAGAATGAGAATGACGATTAAAGCGATAAACAGGATTGGGAAAAACTTCCGGGCGAAAGTGACGAACGGGCTTACGGCCGTCACGACGAACAGGCTGCCTTTCTGACCGTCTTCAAACTTGAAGTCCGCATGAACGACTTCGACAAGCTGCTTGCCGATCCGCTCGGGTTTGGACATGACCACGTTCCCCGGCCGCTCATATGCCGGCAGCTTCTTAAGAAGCTCCGGATAAGGAAAGGCGGCGGCCGCGTAGGCGATCTCATCGCCTTTGCGCAGGATTAGATTGGACTGGTTCCGCTGCAGCTCCCCGTCGATTTCCGCCAGGTAAGACGCATCTGTCCACGCCGCGGGGTCAATTTCCGTCGTGCGTTTGATTTCTTTGAGCAGCCGCTCGATGCCGCGGTTCTCGAAACGGCTTTCGCCTTCGCCGTACTGGTCTTTGATCGACTGCAAATCCCCGCGGAACACCACGACGAGAAGCATTGCCGTTATAAGCATCATAACAAGCGGGATAACAAGCATCGCGGCATACGAAAGCAGCAGCTTGAAACGGATAGACATAGGCTTTTCCCCGTTCACACTTCTTTTCGATCAAATTTATAATAACCGAGGGCAAAAAACAAGAGGCTGCTGGAAAGAAGAAACAGAGCAGCCGTCATCCGTCTTCCCGCCGGTACCCCGTCATTCAGCCAAAGCAGATGCCAATCCGTGTAAGACGCGGGTGAGAACGCCGGGAAAGATTGGACAAGGAAAGGAGCCAGCTTGGCGGCCGCATACAAAACGATGCCGAAGACGACGAATCCGCTGGCGCTTTTGAAAAACTGCGCGGCAAAAACAAATACGGCCGACAGGGCAAGCATGGCGGCAAACGCGGCCGCATACGCTTTGACGGCTGACAGTCCTTCGGCTAAGCCCAAAGGCGTTCCCGTGAACATCGCGCACAGCAGCGTAACCGCAAAGAGCAGCACCAGCAGGACAGCGACGGCGGTTCCCTGGGCGGCCACCTTCGCGGTGAATACGTGAAAGCGTGTGTTGGGACGCAGAAAAGCGAGTTTAAGCGTCCTTGAGGCGACTTCGTGAGGAAACTGGTCGCCCGTAAGCGTCAAAATAAAGAGGGGAACCCACAGCGCCGTGTAGAAACCGAGCGTCTGAATCGGAAAAGACCGGCTAACCGCCATCAACCCAAGCACGGGCTCAAGCGCTTGTAACGAGACGGCAAACAGAATAGGAAGCAGGACGGAGACCGCCCCGAAAATGCCGATCTTTTTCCGGTACAGCAGCAAATAAAGCTCGTTCACGTAACCCGCTTTCCATCTATGCACCTTGAAGCTCCCCCTTGTCCCGGATTTCTTTCATGTAAAAATCTTCGAGCGTCCCGCCTTCCAGCACCAAACCGGAGACATCCGCTTCTATCCTCAGGCTGCCGCCTGCCAGAATTCCCGCCCGGCTGCAAAGCTGCTCGAGCTCGTGGATCATATGGCTGGAAATAAGGAACGAGGTCCCTTCTTCCGCCGACATCTTGCGGATCAGACTTCGGAACACCACTGTTCCCTCGATATCCAAGCCATTCGTGGGCTCATCCAGCAGCACAAGCTTCGGCCTCGGCAAAACGGCGGCCGCCAACGCCAGCTTTTGTTTCATGCCTGTCGAGAAGCCTTTGATTTTCTCCTGCCGAACCCGAAGCAGTCCGACGGTATCCAGCACCTCCTCCATCCGCTGTCCCGTCACCTGCGGATAAAAGCGCGCGGACTGCCGGAGATACTGCCAGGCCGTCAGAAAATCGGGTAAATCGGCCGATTCGATCATGCAGCCCACATTCGCCATCGCCTGCTCGTGATGGAGGTTCCTGTCGGCGCCGAACAGGGTAACCGTGCCGCCATCGGCCCGGACCAGACCCGTGATCAGCTTCAGGAGCGTGGTCTTTCCCGCTCCGTTCGGGCCGAGCAGACCATAGACGTCGCCGGCCTCCAGCCGCAGGCTGACCTCTCTTATTCCGCGTCCGCTTCCACGGTATAGCTTCGTTAAGCCGCTGACCTCCAAAATAGGTTGCATCCGTATAACCTCTTCCTTTCTCGTCCGGCAGCCGATAGACGTCCGGTAACCCGTGTCTATCGGCTGCGGACGAAACAATATGCGGCTGGTTCAGCCGTTTTTGCCCTGCCACTTGTTCCGGTGCTCGGACTTGATCGGCTGTACGTTTTTGCCGTTCAGATCCACCGTATCCGGCGTGGTGCTATCGTATCCGGACAGATCCGCCTGAAGATGTACGACGACTTGATGAGTTTTGCCGCCGGCATCCTTGCCGGATACGGTCAGTTCCGCCTCCTGATGCTGAATATAGTTCGAAGGACTGATCGTCGCGTTAACGGCCACCTTCTCCAGGCGAATATCATCGGTCAGCTCGGGAGCGACACCCTTCAGAAAATCTTTGCCGAACGGGATGTCCGCCGTGTCTGCTTTCTTCTCCGGCTCTCCGTGCTCTTTAGACGCCTGCTTGATGACGATCGGCGCAATCGCCTGAACAACAGCGGGCAGCTGAGCGCCGTCCAGCTCCGCCGATACGCGCTTGCTCCCGTCCTCTTTCACATCAACGGCGACATAATCTTTCAGATTGCCGACCAGCGCGTCGACCACGGTTTCCACGTGCTGCGGTATTTCTTTTTCCGCGGAGTCTTTAAAACGCTTATGCGATTCGGCCGCCGCATCTTTTACATAATACACATCGCTGCTTCCCGGTTTGAAAATGGCTTGATCGCCCTGCTTGTAAAATTGAAGCGCTTGTTTCGCGCCTCCGGCGGAAACTTCACCCGCACCGCTTGCCGAGCCGCCTTCCCGGCTCATTTTAAACGTCCCGTTTGCGCTCAGAGCCACATTTCCGTTGTCCTGCAAAGATCCTGTCGCCTGAACAGTCACACTTTGGACTGTCTTGGTGTTCTTCAACGCGGACTTGTAGGCGTCGTACCCTGAAGTTCCGGCCATGGCGCTTATTCCCGTCGTGACCATCATGAGACTGCTGATTCCGATTACGCTTCCCAGCACAAGCCATTTCTTGTTCATCTTCATCCTCCTGAATCATTCGTATTTAACTTCCACTGTCATCATAGGCAAAAAAAATAAACCCCTTATGAAGCATCTATTAAAACTTTCTTAAATCACTTTCCAAGGATCGTTTTTCAAATTAATCGCATAAAAAAAGCCCCTTTCGCAGGGGCTCATTTCATTCCATTCCATCCGGTCAGACGGCTTTTAACGGCGCTGCCCAAAATCGGATAGGAAAAGAAGGCTTATTTTTTATGTACTTTATCGGGATATAACCCTTCCGCCAGCGTCTGCAGAGCGATCGGGGCGCGGATTCCTTCGGAAGCGGCCGATAGAGGGAGAACGAGCAGCCGCTTGTTCTTAATCGCCGGAATATCGGCCAGCTCCCTTTTACCCAGGAGAAGCTCTTTCTTCTTCTCTACCGGCGTGTCGCCGTAATCCATAATGACAATCACGTCTGGGCTGCGGCTGACCACCTCTTCCCAGCTGACTTCGACCCAGCTTTTCTGAATATCGTCGAAAATATTTTTGCCGCCGATCATGTTGATCAGGCTCGTAATGTAGGTGTTGGCCGCCGTGAAAGCTTTGTCTTCGCCGTTGTCGTAAATGAACACCTTCTGAGGAGTCCCGACCGTGCCGATTTGCTCCTGAATGTCTTTCAAGCGCTGCTTTATGCCATCCACAAGCTCATTCGCTTTGGCCTCCACCCTGAAAATGCGGCCGATGTTCAAAATATCCCGGTACACATCCTCCAAGGTCGGAGCGGCTTTATTGGAGGATTCCTGCAAATAGGTCTGAATCCCCTGTTTGGCGAGTTCTTCCCGGGTGCCCAGACTTTTCTCCGTAAACGCGCTTTTCCAACCCGCATAGGCAAAATCCGGAGCGGCCTCCGCGAAAACTTCCTTGGACGGATATGTTTTGGCGAGAACGGGAACCCGTTTGTAAGCTTCCTGCAGCTCCGGGAGGATCTGATCGTCCAGGTATGCGGTGCCGGCCATGTTTTTCTCCAGACCGAGCGCAAGCATTACTTCCGTGGCATGCTGATTTAAAGTCACGGCCCGTTTGGGCGCTTCCGAAAAATGAAGCTTCTGCCCCATATTATCAAGTTCTACGGCTGCCGCCGGTGTTCCCGTTGACTCCGCAGCCCCTCTCGGTACAAGTTCTTTGGTTGAATCGGAAGCGGAGCAGGCGCTTATAGCGGCCATGCACACAAGAGTGAGGCATAAGAATAAAGAAAGTTTAAGAGATCGCATAAGATTCAAAAGGATTCCTCCGTCTGTTTTAGTCTGGCGTTATAAAAAGATTCCGGCAAGTACGTAATGACCGGCTTGCCTGTCAGGGCGTGC
The DNA here is from genome assembly GCF_058269095.1 of Paenibacillus sp. JNUCC 35. Taxonomy (NCBI): domain Bacteria; kingdom Bacillati; phylum Bacillota; class Bacilli; order Caryophanales; family Paenibacillaceae; genus Paenibacillus; species Paenibacillus sp. JNUCC 35. The sequence continues at coordinate 3,687,065 of NZ_CM177771.1, forward strand.
CGGTTCACCTCGGCGTGAACGCCGAATATGTCCCGGAGAACAGCAGGGACGAGAAGCTCCGCTGGCGTTCCTTCCGCCGCAATCCTTCCCTCGCTGATGATGTAGAGACGGTCGCAATAGTAAGCCGCCATATTCAGATCGTGAAGGGCGGCCAGCGTCGTGATCCCCAGCGAGCGGACAAGTTCCATGATCTGGAGCTGGTAGCGAATATCCAGGTGGTTCGTCGGCTCGTCCAGAATCAGAAACTTCGCCTGCTGAGCCAGCGCCCGGGCGATAAGCACCCGCTGCTTCTCGCCGCCGGACAAGGTCGCGAAGCTGCGTTCTCCGAAATGTCCGAGCCCGACCGTGTCCAAGGCCCGGAGGCATATTTCCCGGTCCGCTTCCGTATCGCTTTCGTACCATTTCTTGTGGGGATATCTTCCCATCAGAACCATGTCCGCCACGCTGAAATCGAACTCGACGGAAGATTCCTGGCTGACGACGGCCATCAGTTCGGCCGCTTTTTTGTAGGGCAGATTCAGCAGCTCCCGCTCATCCAGAAACACTTGTCCCGCGTCCGGCTTAAGCTCGCGGTAGACCGTTTTGAGCAGGGTCGATTTCCCGCTCCCGTTCGGGCCGATCAGGCCAATAAACTCGCCTTCGCGGACGGCCAGGTTTACGGAGTCGAGGATTTTCCTGGCGCCTATGCTCAAAGTGAGATGCTTCGCTTCCATGTTCATTTAGAAGCACCTCCGAACGCGTATGAACTTCTGCGGAGCAGCCAGATGAAGAACGGGCCTCCGCATATCGCGGTGACGATGCCGATCGGCAGTTCTTCCGGCGCAAGCACGAGCCTGGCCAGAACGTCGGCCCATATGACGTAGACCGCCCCGAAAAGGACGCTGACCGGAAGCACCTTGCGGTGGTCGGAGCCGAGCACCAGCCGGACGATATGGGGAATCATCAGGCCGACAAAACCGATTGAGCCGCTGACGGACACGATCGTTCCCGTGATCAGCGCGGTTACGATCACCAGACAGGTCCGGAACGCCGGCACATTGACCCCCATCGTTCCCGCTGCGCCTTCCCCCACGAGAAGAGCGTTCAACGACCGATGCTGAAAGAGCAGGAAAACGATACCGGACACCACGATCAGAGCCGGTGCGGTGAGGTATTCCCACTTCGCGCCGGCCAGGCTGCCCATCAGCCAGTAAACGACGGAGCGGATGCCTTGTGCGTTCGGCGCCATCGTGACGATGAAGCTCGTAAACGCCGACATCATGCTCGCAACGGCTGTTCCCGCAAGCAGCAGCCGGGTGGTCGAAATGCGGCCTCCTACCTTGGCGAAGGTAAAGACAAGCGCCATCGCGACGAGGGAGCCGATAAAGGCTGAAACCGGCAGCGCGTATGCGCCAAGAAACGAGAAGCCGCCGAACAGCAGAACAAGGGTAGCCGCAACCGACGAGCCGGACGATACCCCGAGTATATAAGGATCGCCGAGCGAATTGCGGATTAACGCCTGGATCGTCACTCCGACCGCGGACAGGCCCGCTCCTACGACAAGACCGAGCAGGACGCGGGGAAAACGGATATTCCAGATAATATGCTCCTGCGCTTTCGTCCAATCCCGCTCGACCAGGCTGCCGATTCCCGGCATGTGAGATAGAGCGATCTTCCAGACCGTGACGGGCTCGATCCGCACGGAACCGAGCATGACGGCTATCGTCACGGAGATCACAAGGAGAAGCGACAAGCCGCCCAGCAGGAGCGGAAAAGCGGTTAGGGTGCGCGCCGTCCCGTATTTTTTTGCGGATGCGGAGCGGGCGCCCCCGGCCTCCCCGGTCTCCCCTACCGTTTCTTTGTTGCAAACCGATTGCAAGTCCTCACCTCGACCGTTGATATTTTTAGGGCTGTCCATGCAAAAAAGCGCCTCCCCCTTCGTTTGCAGACAAAGGGAAAGACGCTCGTAATTTCAGTACAGAACGCATCTAACACCTCCCTATCTCCCGTAGGTTGCTCGTGTTACGGATACAGGCAGGTCTCCTGGCTATCAGCGTCATCATCGGCAGCAGTCTTCCCGGCATGGATACCAGTGACTGTGGTTGCTGCGACTCTTCTGTTACAGTGGCGGGACCGCGCCGGTATTGCACCGGACTTCCCTATTAAGCTGTACCGCGTTAAGATTCCAGCGGCAAGCACCTGTACCGAGTTATTCAATTCATCGTCCGGCCTGTATTTTACACGAAATACGGAATGTGAACCGGAAGCATCTTGTCTATCATAGCGGATACGTCAAGAATCGGCAACATTTGACATCCCGCTTAATCCGGCAGCAGGCCCTGGATCTGCTCTCTGACCGTAGGATTATCCAGATCATGACCGAGAACGGACACCATGCCCCGGTCATCCCGTGACCGGATTAACCGCCCGATGCCCTGCCTCAGGCGGAGCAGCATGTAGGGCATGTCGACGTCTTCGTACGGCTGAGCCGAATCTTTCCGCTTGGCCGCAAAGACGGGATCGTCCGGAGGAAACGGAAGCTCCCAGACGATTACATGGGACAAGGACGGTCCCGGAATATCCAGTCCTTCCCACAGCGTTACCGCACAGAGGACACTTTCCTCGTCGTTCTGAAACGACGAGATGAGGTGGCTGATTTCCGCCGAGCCCTCAAACAAAAACCGGTAATCGGCGGACTCGGGATACCGTGTCATGTTCCGTTTGAAAGCGCCCAGCGCCTCGCGGGACGGGAACAGGATAAGCGCCCGCCCGTCGGATTCCTTGAGCAGTTCCAGAACCCGTCCGGTCTTGTCCTCTTCCGGCTTGTCGGGATACAGGTTCGCCTTCATTTGGGCGCTGTAATCGTAAGGGGAGGGAACGGAAAACGAAAGGAAGCTTTCGATGCCTAGACTGCCCGCCATATAGTCAAAAGAGCCGTTGACGGACAAGGTCGCGGAAGAAAACACGACCGGCATTTTTTTCGAAAAGACGCGGTCACTTAAAATCTCCTTGACCATTTTCGGCATGATAACCAGGGTGATTCCGTCGGAATCCTCCGTAACCCATGAAATGAGCTGACCGGGCTTATCGAACAAGCTCAAAGCAAGCTGAATCATTTCCAGGTGCTCCTCGACGATTTTGAGCTGGTAATCGTCCAGCGTGGACAGTCCGCTCTCGAATACGAGCTCTTCCTCGATCACGTCGATCAGCTGCCGGAACCGGCTTACTTGCCGTTTCAATTCTTCGCTCCAGGCGAATTCCTTGCGGTCCGAGGCCGGGACGGAATAACTGCTCTCGTCCAGCACGCGGAACAGCGTTTCACTCTGGACGATGGCCTCCTCGATGGCCAGGGCCAGCGTTTCTCTGACCTCGCCTTCCAGAAGCCGGATGACGATGCTTTCGAATACCGAATGTTTCAATTTGTAGGTGAGCGCGTTTTGCGCGGCCGTTTCAAGCAGATGCCCTTCGTCGAATACGACGGAGCTGTGGTCCGGCAGAAGAGGAAGCTGGCCTTCCCGTTTGCGGGCCTCGTAGGTCCAGACATGTTCCATGTAGAAATCATGGGAGCAAATAATCAGGTCGGCGGACTTGCGGTAATGCTCGCGCGACAACGTCTGGCCGCAGCGGTGCCGCTGGCTGCAGACGAGGCAGTCCTGGAACACGTCCCAGCCGATACGTTCCCACTGCTCGTCCGTAAGCTCAGGGTACTCCTTACGGTTGCCGTACGGATAAAAGGACTGGAGCGTGTCCGGGTAGTGGACGAACGAAGGAAGGCCGTGATAAATCTCGCTGAAGACTTCCTCATCGTCGGAGCCGCCGCCCCGGGTATCGTCCAGTTTATTCAGGCAGATATACTGGTGCTGCGACTTGCCCATCCGGGCGTCAATCGTCAGATCGAGATGCCGGGCGAGCTTGGCGATGTCCCCTTCGGGTTTGACCAGCTGCTCGATCAGCGACTCGTCCGCACAAGCGATAATCGCGGGCTTTCTCGTATAACGCGCATACATAAGAGCGTAAAGCAGATACACCAGCGTTTTCCCGGTTCCCACTCCCGCTTCCGCAAAGATGGTCTGTTTCTCCTGGTAAGCCCTCTCCAGCTGAAACGCCATATAAATTTGTTCGTCTCTCACTTCAAAACCGGCTTCCGGCAGAAGCTCGTAAAACACGTCGGCAATCCAGTCGCTTGCCTGCTGAATAAAAGGTTTTGTCGGATCAAATGCAAATGGATAATTTCTCAATCTGGCCGTGCCTCCACATCATCGTTACGTACATCTGTCCATTATACCGCAAAAGATCCCCCTGCGAATCCTCCTTTTTTTAGATGGTTTAGCAAGTGAATTAATTTTTTATATAAGTGGATGGAGTTAGATCTGTTTTATAAGTAATTATTCCTTGAGCTACATACCGGTTCTTTAAAATATGTCTTATTGTTTCATAATGCAGTTTAATTTTATATTTATCCAATTCCTTGTTAATATCCTTTAATGTGAAGTGAGTACCTGCCGGTAACATTCTTATGTAATTGTCAATAAACTTATGTGAATCTAAAGAGTGCTCTTTCTCTTCGTATATGACTGCCTGAACGGACTTTTCTGCGGCAGTTTTCAATTTTTCATCAATAATATTCATTATATCTTCTTTACTCAAGCCTTCTGTAAGCGCCCTATCTATCTGATCCTTTGTTTCATTATTAATTTCTTCAAGCTCGTCTCTTAAGATTTCTTTCTTGTCCATTTTATCAAGCTTTATGTCCATTTGGCTGGTTCTTTCACGCAGTTCCCCTAAAGCCGCATTTATTTGATCCTTAACGGCATCCGTTTTAGTCGCCTCTCTGACGGATATAAAAATAGCCACCGCTCCCAACGCAAATGAAACAAAGGTGGATACATAGGAAATAAAACCCATAAACATTTCCTTATAAACAAAACCAAATCCTAAAGCATAAACCAAAAAAGCCATGGACCAAAACCAATCTTGTGTTCTCCACCATTTCAACAATTTCCACCCCCCTTCCATATATTGCATGACACATTCCGTTTGTGCAACAAAAAAAACCTCCCGTCGCCGGGAGGCTTTTCCTTCTACACTTGCATGATTTTAATCAGATTCGTCGTTCCCGTCTTGCCGATCGGCACCCCTGCCGTGATCACGGTGTAATCGCCGGTTTGCAGCAGCCCCTGTGCGGTGCCGCTGGATACCGCGGCCTGAAACATGTCGTCGGTCGTCTGTACAAACTCGCCTTTCACGGGCAGCACGCCCCACAGCAGGCAGAGCTTATTCAAAACCTCGTCGCTAGGCGCAATGGCGATGATCGGCGCTTTCGGTCTGTGCTTGGACACCATCCGGGGGGTGTACCCGCTCATCGTCGGCGTCAGAATCGCTTTCGCTCCGATCGCCTCCGATGCGCGGACAGCCGCCTGACTGATGATCTCCGTCACATTGACCTCTGCGGGAACGCCCGCCTGCTGACGGCCGGTCTCCTCCATGTAAAGCCCCTCGGCTTTCTTGGCGATCGTGGCCATCGTGCGCACCGATTCGACCGGATACTTGCCGGCGGCCGTCTCGCCCGACAGCATGATCGCGTCGGAGCCCTGAAGAACGGCGTTCGCGACGTCGCTCACTTCGGCCCGGGTCGGCCGCGGGTTGACCTGCATCGAATCCAGCATTTGAGTGGCGACAATAACCGGCTTGCCCGCGCGGTTGCAGGATTCGATCATCACTTTCTGGAGGACCGGAACATCCTCGACCGGAATTTCAACCCCCAGGTCGCCCCGGGCTACCATGATTCCGTCCGATGCCTCCACGATGGCTTCCAGCTCGTCTACGCCTTCCTGGTTTTCGATCTTGGAGATGATCTGGATATGACCGCAGCCTTGATCCTCAAGCAGCTGCCGGACCGTAAGCACGTCCTCCGCTTTGCGCACGAAGGACATGGCGATAATCTCAATCTTTTCGCGGATGCCGAATTCGATGTGGCGGATGTCCCGCTCCGTGACTCCGGGGAGCGTCGTATGCACGCCCGGCAGGTTAACCCCTTTGCGCGGCTTGATGACGCCGCCGTTAATCACTTCGCACGACACTTCCGTTCCCGCCGCCGAAACGACTCTCAGTTCGATCAGCCCGTCGTCGATCAAAATTCTGTCCCCGGCCTTCACGACTTGCGGCAGTTCGGCATAATTGACCGAGATGCGCGTGCTGTCTCCCGCGATTTCTTCGCTTGTCAGCGTGAGGCAGTCCCCCGCTCTCACTTCGCACGACGCTTCCTTGAGCAGGCCGATCCGTACTTCCGGTCCTTTGATGTCCATCAGCACCGGTACGATGGCGCCCGTTTCTTTCGCCGCCTGACGGATCCGGCTGATCTGCAGGCTGTGATCCTCCAGCTCTCCGTGAGCCATGTTAATTCTCGCCACGTTCATTCCGGCTGCGATCAATTCCTTCAATACCTCGACGGAGCGGCATGAGGGCCCCATGGTGCAAACAATTTTTGTCTTCCGCATATGATCGGTCCTTCCTCTTCTTTGGTTGTCCCTATTGTAATTCGTTTCCGTTCGGGAGAAAATGAACTATAGTATTGCAATTGTACTATAGTACGTTCTATGAAGAGGGAACCATGATCAAATTAACAAACATCCGGCACGACCGGCTGGCGGAATGGTACGAGGAAAGCGAGCCCGGCGGCAGTGCGGCCGCTTCGTTCATCATGCTGAGCTACGGCCGCTGCCTGTACTGGATCGGAAACGACAAAATTATGCTGGAGCAAGGCGACCTTCTCCTGATCGGAGAGGGTGTAGCCTATTACGGCAAAAGCATTCCGACCTTCCTGCACAACAAATATGTCGCAAGCTTCCAGATTACGGATACCGGTCACGAGCTGCCGCTGCTGAGCAAACCATGGGTAAAAATCCGCTCCGGCATGGCCGAATTTTTGCTTGAACGAACCCGTAAGTGCTACTCCGATTGGAAGGAGAACGAACCGTACGCGGCAATTCGCGGACAAGCCATTCTCCTGGAAATGCTCGCTCTGCTCAGCCGCGAGGCGGATCAAGCGACGGTTTCGTCCGAAACGGGAAAACATGCGGAACGGATGAAGCAGTATATCCGCGACCATTACCGCAAGAAAGTGACGAAAGACGAGCTGGGCGAATTTATCTCGAAAAGCCCCAACTATGCCGCCGCTCTTTTCAAAAAAGTAACGGGGCAAACCATCAGCGAATATGTCCATGCCGTACGCGTGAAAAAAGCCGTCTATATGCTGATGGATTCGCTGCTGACGATCGCCGAGATCGCGGAATTTGTCGGGTACGAGGACGTTTCGTATTTTCAGCGGATTTTCAAAAAAACGACCGGCCGCACCCCTTCCTCCTATATGAAGGAAAGGCCGCCGAGGAATTGACCCGCGTGTGCGGATGAATCGAATGATCACGGCGGGGTTTAACTTATTTTACTGGCCCAAATTCTGGATCTTCTCGGTAAGCTGCTTCATTTCGTTCACCTGCTGAATCACCGGGGACTGGAGAAGCGATTTATAATCGAGCACCTGGCTGTTAAGCTGCTCCAGATGTCCGTTAATCGTGCCCAGCATCGTTTCGTTGTACCCGACGATCTGCTTATGCAGGTCTTCGGCGAAGCCCGGCGCGTCCAGCCCGTTAAAACTGGAAATATTCTCTCTCATCGCTTCCAGTTCTTTTTTCACTTTCTCCCCCGCCTGGGGATCGGTTAAGGCTTCCTGGGCGGCGGCGGGCAGGTTTTCGGCGAAAGCGGCCGCTTCCTGGAGATACGTTTTCGCTTCGTCCCCATAGTTCAAGGTGCTGCTCACGCCGTCCAGAAGCGAACAACCCGATAGCATCAAAACGGTCAAAACCGCAAAGACGAGTCTGATTTTCATAAATCGAAGGCCTCCTTTTGTTTCGGTTTATACGGTAATACTGTTTTGGCGGGATTCGGTTTCGCTATGCGGAGACCCTTCTTACAAGCCTCTGCCCTGTTTTAAACACAAAAAGAGCCGCACAACGCAGCTCTTGGACATAGTTACTTTCCTTATTTTCCAAGCACAATGCCAATCCGGCCGTCCTTAATTTCCAGTTCGTATTTCTTCACCCGGGTCCGGTCGCTGAACAAGGACTTCCCGGTTTTGATATCGAATTCCCAGCCGTGCCAAGGGCAGCGCACAATCTCGCCCTGGCGGCTGTAATCGTATTCGTAGACGTCCGACGGAAGATTCGTTCCGGAGACAAGCCCCGCGCACATCGGCGCCCCCTGGTGCGGGCAGTAATTGTGAAGCGCGTAGAACTCCCCGCCCATCCGGTAGATGCAGATTTCCCGCCCTTCCACTTTGACCACGACATGCCCGCCTTCGGGAACGTCTTTCACATTCAGCACCTCGTGTACCGCCATGATCGAATGGCCTCCGTTTACGATAAGTTGTAGAGCTTTTTCGCGTTCTCGTAAAAAATTTTGCGCCGGGCTTCCGGCTTCAGCTTGCGAAGGATCATATCCGGCGCATCGAAGTCCCAGTGCGGATAGTCGCTGGAATAGAGAATCATGTTCTCCGCGTCGAACATGTTAAATAAGTCGACCAGATGCTGCGGATTGTCCGGCTCCTCAATCGGCTGCGTCGTCAGGAAGCAGTGCTCCGCGACATATTGGCTCGGCATCTTCGTCAGCCAAGGAACGGTGGAGCGGAGCGCCTTGTAGTTCTTGTCAAGCCGCCACATCAGCGGCGGCAGCCAGGCGATGCCGCCCTCGACGAGCACAACCTTCAGGCCGGGGAACTTGGCGAATACCCCCTCGCATACGAGGCTGACCAAATGAGCCATGAACATTTGGGACAGGCACGTATGCCACTCGATGTATCTCGCCGGATACCCGGCCGCCGTAGGCGCGGTCGAGCTGCCCCCTCCTTCGGCACCCGGATGGATGGCGACGGGCAGGCTGTGCCGCTCCGCCGCTTCGTAGATCGGGTGGTAGAAGCGGTGCCCCAGCGGCCAGCGTGCGGCGCTGGAGATGATCACTTCGACGATGTCGGGATGATCCCCGACCCGGTCGATCTCTCTGGCGGCTAGCTGCGGGTCGAGCGTCGATACCGCCAGGGCGCCCTTGAACGCCTTATGTTTGCCGAGCCATTCGGCGATAAGGAAGTCGTTGTAGGCGGAGCAGACGGCCGCCGCGTAATCCGGGTCGTGCGTCGTCGAGATGTTGTAGACGACGCCCGTCAGGACGGCGTACTCGACGTTGTAGCCTTCGATGAGCTGCTTGATCATGAAGTCGGGATCGGAGCCCGCTTTGCCTCCTCCCGGCGGAATCGAGTCCTTCTTCATGACGCCGATCGGCGAGTAATAACCGGAGCCCGAGTAACCGATGCCCGTTGACGAGACCCTGGATTTCCAGGGCTCCGGCAAATACGGGATCAGGGCCGAGTCGTTCTGTTCATTGTGAACGTCGGTATCGATGACTTTCAGCTTTTCCGCTGCTGCCACAGCTTTCCCTCCTTCGTACTGATGCTTCCCTTGTACCCGGGCTCAAGATCTACTTCTTGCCGTACGTCCGGGTATAGGCCGTATTGTACATGTTCAGCAAATCGTCCGCTCCCATCTTCTTAACCTGATCCAGGAACTGCTGGTAAGTCGTATCGTTGATCGGTGTTTTTCCGATGACGAACTCCGTTAACTTCTGCTCTAGGAATTTGTTCAGGTTGTTCAGCTTCGATTTTTCCAGCTCCAGCTCTTCCTGCGTTTTTACGATCTGTTTCGGGGACGGCACGATAAACGGCTCATACCGCTTGTTGATATCCTTGCTCTTGTCGCTCAGCCCGCGTTCCCAAACTTCCCGGGATTTCGCATTGTCCAGAGTGATCAGGTCGTACCAGACGCCCCAGTCCTTACGCAGCGTATTGAACGGGGAAGCGCCGAATTCTTTCATATAAACGGGCTTGCCGTTTTCCATCGTGTACGTTTTGCCTTCGATGCCCAGAGACAGATAGTTCGAGCCTTCCTCGCTGACAAGATAGTCCAGGAACTGGACCGCCCTTTCCTTATCTTTGACTTTGGCGGAAATCGCGCGCCCGACGGCTCCGATTACGGGACGAGAGAACTGGTAATTTTTAATGCCGTCCGCGGCAAACTGCGGGATCGCGTCGAGCTCGAAGGCGGAGGTGCCCGCTTTGCGGCCTTTGTCCGTTAGCGACTCCAGATCCGCTTTCCAGAAATAGGTCACGAGCGACTTGCCTTTCAGAATGCGTTCCTCCCACTGGGCCTGGGTGAGCAGGGAATACTCGGGATCGAGCAGCTTTTCGGTATACAGCTTATTCAAAAAGACAAGCGAGTCTTTGTAGCCTTTGTGATACGGAGCGAACGCATATTTATCGGTCGTCGGGTCGATGTTGAAGAAGCCTTGGATGCCCGTAAACGCCCGGCCGAATACCGTATACAGCCCCGTATCGCCCACGATCGCATTGGGAATGAGCGGATACGAGTTCGGTTCTTTTTCCTTGTACGCCTTCAGGAACTGGTAAAATTCATCCAAGGTAGCCGGCGGCTTCAGACCGTACTTATCCATGAGATCTTTGCGGGTATACCAGATGAAGTTAAAGCCTTTGCCCTCGGCATCCCCTTCGATCACGGGCACCGTGTAAATGCCGCCGTCCGCTCCGCTGGCGACCGCTTTGGCTTCCGGGTATTTCTCGTAGAAGGCTTTCAGGTTCGGCGCTTTGTCCAGGTAGTCCTTCAAGTTCAGGAATACTTTGTCGGGACCGTGTTCTCTGCCCTCCTGGGTGCTCACCTGGATAAAATCCGTGACGGAGTTCGTGGCGATCATGATCTGTCTTTTCTCGGTGAGTCCTTCCTGGCTGACAATCTGGAAATCGACGCTGACGCCTGTCTTTTTCTCGATCTCTTTGAAAATCTCCCAGTCCTGCCGCACTTTTCCCTCTACCCGGTCATAAGCCAGCCATGAAAATTTGACGGGTTTCTTGGCGTCCGATCCCCCGCCCTCCCCCGGTGAAGCTCCCTGATCCTTGCTGGAACATCCCGCCGCAACGACACCGGCAAGCAGAGCGACTGTCAAAATCACGGCAAACGGTCTTTTTTTCATTTCCGAACCTCCCCATAATGGTAGCTTCTGGTCTACTGGCTAGCTTTACTGGTCCTGCTGGTCATGCTGCTCATACTGGTCATGCTGGTCATGCTGGTTATGCGGTTCCCGCCAGTCTTACCGGCAATGCCGGCATAACCGCCGCTTTTTGCGGCCTCTTCATGCTCTATAGCCATGAATTCCGCCGGGAATTCAGAACTATCTCCATATCCGCCTAGCCTTTGATGCCGCCGATCATGCTTCCCTGTACGAAATACTTCTGGATAAACGGATAGACGCACAGGATCGGAAGCGTAGCGATCATGATCATCGCGTATTTGAGCGTCTCCAGATGATTCAGATCCCCCTCGCCCTGAACGCTCGTTCCGGCGATGAGAATGTTGCGCAGCATAATCTGCAGCGGATACATGCTTCTGTCATTGAGATAGATCAGCGCGTCGAAGAAAGCGTTCCACTGGTTGACCGCCGTGAACAGGCCGATTGTCGCCATGACAGGCATGGAAAGCGGCAGAACGATCCGCAGCAGCACCTGCAGGGAACTGCAGCCGTCGATCGTGGCGGCGTCCTCCAGCTCCTCGGGCAGCGCTTCGAAGAACGTCCGCATGATAAACAGGTACCACGTCGAAATCAGGGACGGCAGGACGATGGCCCAAATCGTATCGAGCATGCCGAGCTTTTGAACGACCAGAAAGGTCGGAATCATCCCTCCGCTGAACAGCAGGGTAAACGCGGCCAGGAGCAGAATGGTCCTGCGGCCCGGAAGCCATTTTTTCGATAAAGGATACGCCATCGCCGCCGTCACGATCAGGGTAAGCGCCACATGAAGAACGGTGTAGCGGATCGTATTCCAGTAGCTGATCCACAGATCGGGATTGGTGATAAGCCGCTCGTAGGCGACCAGCGTGATCTGCTTCGGCAGAAGCAGCACCTCTCCGCTCGCCACCAGGGCGTTATTCGAAATCGAAGCCGAAAACACGTACACCATCGGATAAATCATGACGATGACGAGCAGCAGCATCAGAACGATGTTGAGCGTGTCAAACACTCGGGATGCCAGGCTGGTTTTGATTTTCATCTCGGTCCTCCTCCTACCACAGACTCGTTTCGGAATATTTGCGGACGATCCGGTTGGCCGTTACGACCAGGACAAGCCCGATGATAGACTGGAACAGGCCGACGGCCGTCGCGAAGCTGAAATCGGAATCGAGAATGCCCCGCCGGTACACGAAGGTGTTGATGACGTCCGACGTTTCGTAGTTCATGGAGTTGTAGAGAAGCAAAATTTTCTGGAAGCCCGTCTCCATAAAATGACCGAGCGTCAGCACGAACAGGACGATCATGACCGGCAGCATACCGACAAGCGTAATATGGCGGATCTGCTGAAACCGGTTCGCTCCGTCCATTTTGGCCGCTTCGTACAGCGTGGGGTCGATACCGGCGATAGCCGCCAGGTAAAGGATCGTTCCCCAGCCGATCTTCTGCCAGATTTCGGAGCTTACGTAAATTGTCCGGAACCACTCGGGAATGCCCAGGAACATGACAGGCTCCATTCCAAATACCTTCACGAGAAAATGGTTGACGACCCCGGTCGTCGGAGACAGAAACGTCACGAGAATGCCCGCGATCACAACCGTGGAGAGAAAGTGAGGCATATAGCTGATGCTCTGGACAAATCCCTTGAACCATTTGTTTCGCAGCTCGTGGAACAAAATGGCGAGAACGATCGGAGCCGGGAAATGGAACAGCAGGTCGTACACGTTGAGCATGACCGTGTTGCGGATCAGCTTCCAGGAATCCGGCGTGACGTAGAAGAATTCGATAAAATGCTTCAGCCCTACGAATTTGCTTTCGAGGATGCCCCGGCCGATGGAAAAATCCTGGAAAGCGATGATGATGCCGTACATGGGCACGTACTTGAAAATGATATAGTACAAGATCCCCGGAAGCATCAGCAGGTAGAGCGCTTTGTGTTTTCTGACGAGATACCAGAAGCGGGCACTCTTCGTCATGGCCTCTTCCTCCTTTCAAGTAAGCGCTTGCAAGTGGTGATGGCCTAACTATAGAGAACCCTGCCGTTACCGGTAAAGCGTGCATATTTGTGCCCGGGTGCCATTTCCTCTCTGCCTTGCGGGCCGGGGCTTTCCGGGTATGTTCAGGAAAAAAAAGAGACTCCGGAAAATTAGGAGTCCTGCCGTATTCACTGATGAATCGTCCGGTATTTCGCGGGGGTAATGCCTTCGTATTTCCGGAACATCCGGATAAACGAATTTCTTCCCCAGTAACCGACTTTTTCGGCGATATCGTCCATTTTCAAATCCGTTTGAAGAAGCAGTTCTTTCGCTTTGACCAGCCGGTATTTGGCGATGTACTCCACGTACTTCTCCCCGACTTCCTCCTTGAAGGTCCGGCTGAAATGGCCCACGGACATATTCATGGAATTCGCAAACTGTTCGATCGACAACTCTTCATCGTAATGCTCATGAATATATGCCAGGATGTCGGTAAATTTGCAGGCCCGCTCATCCGGCTTGGCAGGTTGGAAAAGCAGCTCGTGAAACTCCAGGAAGCAGCGCTTCACTTCCTCCAGCGTCATGCAGGCGTTGACCTTGTCGAACAGGCCCGCATAAAAAGGCACGTTGAAGTCTTTACGGTCGGTTTCCGCCGCCCGTACCCACGTATTTAAAATGTCCGTGCACAAATATTTGATCTGAACGGCCGTGGCGTTTTTGCGTACGGCTTCTTCCACCATTTCGTAGGCCGACTGCAGCAGCTTGTCGTAGTCGCGCGTTTTGCAGCGGTTCAGAATGCGGCCCACCTCCTGCACGCTCAGGAATGTATCGCACTGGGTCGAATCCGGCGCGCTCTGCCCGCTGCAAATCTCGACGCCGGCGCTCAGTCCGCGGCGCTGCAAAACCGATACGGCCTGCTCGTAAGACAAGTGAAGCTCCTCAATGCCGTATACCGTCCTGCCAATACCGATCGTCGCTTTGAAATAGCTGCCGTACAGCTGCAGAGCCGCCCGGATCAGATTCGCCTCCTCCTCCGGGCTCCGGCTGAGGAAAGGGTCCTTTTGAATAACGCAAACGAGCAAGTCGGACTTGATTCCGCACAGCCAGATTGTCGAGGGCACGAGCTGGAGAATGCGCTCTTTCAGCTCCGCTGTCAGGAACGATTTGGACGTCTCCGAAAGCCGGTCGTACACGTCCGGGTCATAGTGCAGCGCTATGCCGAGCACGGTCCGCGCCGCTTTTTTCGTATAGGTAAAACCGATTTCTCCGGCGTATGTCTGAATGGAGAGGGCGTCCCTGTATTCGCCCAGCAAAATTTTGGTCACAAAATGCTCCTGCACGATCGGAAACATGCCCGTCACCCGCTGGTTAAGCTGTTTGTTTTCCGAAATGATCCGCTGCGAAAACCGTTTGATCACATCGTAATCGTTCCCGTCGCTTCGCATTTGCAGCGCCTGGGCAGAGCCGTGCGATTTGAGGCCCTCTTTGATCTCCAGGATGGGCCGGTACATGCGGCGGCTCAAATAATACGAGACGAAACTCCCCACCACAATGAAAAAAGCAAGAAAAATCCAGCTGATAAGCCGCGTAAGATGGGCAGGCTTCATGAGCGTAGGCAAATCGACAAGGCTCAAATAATAGGACGTGTCATCAAAACCCGATTTGACCAGCGAAATCGCTTTGTCCTCCGTAATCAGAAATTTGGAGTCGCCCGAGGCGTCCGCCAGGGGCGACGGAATCCGGTTGATACCGTCCGACACAACCCCGTTCGAGCTGATGATTTCTCCCCGGCTTCCTAGAATCGCGGTACCGGCCACCCAGTTTTCCCGGATGTTGATCAACCGCTGCAATTTCTCCCTGCTCACATCCACCACCAGATACACTTCGGGAACATTTGTATTAAACGGGTAGCTCATCAAGGCGGACAAGGCGGAGCCGTCCGGCTTCGGTTCCGTAAACTCCATCATTTTCTTGTTTGTAAACTTGGCCAAGTATGCCGCCTTCTCCTCCGCCCCCATCGGATAGCGGAAATCGAAATAATACGATTTATCGGTATACGTATCCACATCAATGACAAGGTCATGATGAACGAACACCAGATACGCTTTCGTCACCAGCTCATCCGATTGCAGCTTAATCAGCTGCTCCCGCAGAGCGTGGATCAGCTCCATACGCTGGGGGTTCTCGCCGGACAGATCTCCGGCTTCTTTAAGCAGGCTGCGGATATTGGAGGTGCTGAGCATGTTAATCATGTTCGTTTTCAGGGAATTGAAAGCGGTGTCCGTCTGTTCGGAGAAACGGCTCATAATGACACGGTTTAATTTCTCCGCATCCTTCTCGATCAGGGAGACAACGAGGAAATGGGCCAGCGTGCAGGCGACAATTACGGGAATCAGAATGACGACGAAATAGTTGGCAAAATGACGCCAGAACAAGGCGATACGGAAAGAACGCGGTCTCGGAATCGGAATCATGGTCTGCCTACCACCTTTTCACGGAAGGTTGAAAGAAAGGAATGCAGGAGAGTAATCGGGGACCAGAAAAAATGGGGGACGAGGAACCGGTATCACCGGAAACGATCAGATAAAGGCACAGCATCCCGACAGGACGTAATGAGAGCGCTCTCATGCCGCCCTTTAGTTGTATTATAGTGGGAGTGAAATAATAATTCTACAATTTTGTGAATTTTGAAATAATATTTTTTGAACCACGTGAAAAAACCTATTTCCTCCAAGGGGAAATAGGTTTCATGCGGACCGTCAGGCCATTCGTTTTGCTTCTGCGACAGACAGGTCATAAAGAAAGGGTCATCGTAATCGTTCTCGGGGCGAAGCCCAGTGACTCGTACAGATGAAGCGCATGATTTCCGGCATACACGCTGAGGCGTACTTCGGGATAGCCCAGGCTTTTGAGCTGCTCCACCGCTTCCTGCATGAGTTTTCTGGAGATTCCGCGTCCTCTGAAAGGTTCAAGCACATAGAGCTCGTATACAAACCCGATAATCCGGTCGGTAAACGAATCTTTGCTCTCCCCGATCAGAACCCATCCGGCCAGCCGCTTCTCTTCCGCTGCGATCAGATAGTAGCAGCCTTTTTTCAGAAGGGGATCTACGAGCTGCCTCACTTTGTCCCGGTTCGGTTCGGCATTTCCGAGCGTTCCCTCCGCTAAGGCCTGCGGCGAAAGCCTCCGGATCTGCTGAATTTCCTCCGGTATCGGTTTGCGGATTTCCATCTCGTTCGCTGCCCCCTTTGCGTTCCCTTGTGCCCGGTTTCTTCTCTTCCGTACGGTATAACATACGACCCCGCAGGGCGGGTTCCTTCTTTTACCCGTAAAAATCAAGAAGCTTCTGCACGTTGTGCTCCAGCGTGTCCCCGTTCGTACGGATAACCAGCTCCGGGTTTTCCGGAGCTTCGTACGGGTCGCTGATGCCGGTAAAAGCCGGGATTTCGCCATTTCGCGCCTTCGCGTACAGCCCTTTCACATCCCTGCGCTCGCATTCCTCAAGAGGACAATCCACGAACACTTCGATAAAACGCGGCAGGTTTTCCCTGGCGTACGCCCGCATTTCGCGGTACGGGCTGATCAGGCTGACCACGGTCGTGACGCCGTTGCGGTTAAGCAGACCGCTTATGTAGACGGCCCGCCGGACATTCTCCATCCGGTCCTCCCTGCTGAAGCCGAGGCCCGTGCCGACCTGCCGCCGGAGCTCGTCCCCGTCCAGACATTCGACGGCGTGCCCCCGGGCCGCAAGCCTTGCTGCGAGGGCCTTGGCCGTCGTGGTCTTGCCCGAACCGGAAAGTCCCGTCAGCCAGTAAGCGAGGCCGGCTTGTACCGTTTGGTTAAGCGTGTGCGTCACAACTCTCCACTCCTTCTTCGTAAACGCGCGGCATCTGCCTCTGTGAACCGGCCCCTGCGATGCGTTCGAGCAGCCCGTCGCCGTACCGTCTGCGAAGCTGCAGGTCCGGCATATGAATGTAGCCGATGTAGCAGTCGCAGAAGTCCATCCCGCACGGGCGCGGCTGTGAAAGCGCGTCCAGGCCGTCCCGGTACAGATGGCCGATGACACGGCGGTCTTTGTAGCAGCGCTTCACTATGCCGGGCCCCTGCACGTAGAAAACGTCGAGACCCGTGCCGCACGCCCGTCCCCGGCTCTCGTAATCCTCGGCGTTCAGGTCGAAAAGCGGATCGAGGCCCCTCAGGAAAGCCAGATCTTCATCCGTGTAATAATCCCGCTTGTCTTTGAACGCATTGACCCACATATACACGTCGGCAGGCAGCGAACGGCGGAGCGATTCCAGCCGGCTGAAGGCGCTTTTGACTCCTACCGATCCGACGCTGAACGGAATCCCCCGTTTGTAGAGCTGCAGAACCTGCCCCAGAAATTTCTCTTCCGTCGTCTGTCCGGGATGATACGTGACCCAGAAGGCGGTCTTCTTCGGATCCAGTTCCCCGGTCCACGCGAGACCGGCGGACAAATTCGTCTGGATCGCGACTTTATCCACGTGCTCCATGTGCGAGAGCCGGACCATGGCCTCCTTGTACCAGCGGTGAGTCAGCCCTTCCCCGTAAGGATTGAAGAAAATCGACAGGCGGTGGCCTTCGGCTCCCTGGCTCTCCGCCCAGCCCGTAAAAGCTTCGACCTGTCGCCGGTCCTTCGCCAGCGTGGCTGCGCTGTCCTTGTTCTTGCTGAACGGGCAGTACGGGCAGTCGTAATTGCACGACGACAGGCTCCCCCGGTAATACAGCGCCGCCTTCATGCGAAGGTGTATCCTTCCATCAGGGTGCGGGTTTCCGGGGAGATGAACCAGTCTCCGATGGAATCGGAAAGGGCGATCCCGTCGTCCGTCAGACGGAAACAGCCGCCGCCTGTTCCCGTCTGCTGAACCCGCTCGGCCAGCCCCGTCTCCGTCAGCCGGTTCAGCTCCGGATGGTCCTCCAGCGCCTCCGTGCCGAACCGGCGGGCGTAGGACGCGAGCTCCAGCCCCTCGCGGTGAAGGAGCGCCTTCAGAATGAAGCGCCGCTTCCGTTCCGCCTCGTTCAGGATGAAGCCGTAGTCGACGAGGTCATGACGCTCCGCAGCGACATAGTCGGCGATAATGCCGGCCGTCGCGCTGCGGCTCACCGCATAGCGGGTCGCGTAGTGCACGCTGTGTGTGTACGAGCGGGCACCGCAGCCGAGACCGACCATGCCTTCCTCCTGACAGCCGTACGGCAGGAGCGTTTTGGGCGATGAGGCGCTCGCACGCGCGAACCTCCTCATCGAATACTGCGTATACCCTGCGGCCAGAAGACGGTCGCGCGCCGCCGTGTAGCAGGCCATGCGGATATCCTCGCCCCGCTGCCGGATCTCTTCGGGCTTGACGATCGTATGCTCCCGCGTATACAGCGGGTAAATAAAAATTTCCTCCGGCTCGTAGGCAAGCGCCCGCTCCAGGGAGTAAAGCCAAGTATCCACGGTCTGGCCCGGCAGTCCGTAAATAAGATCGAGATTGAGGATCGGGAATTGGTACCGCTTCAGTTGTTCCAGTGCCTTCTCGACCACCAGCGGCATTTGCGGACGGTAAATGGCCGCCGCCTCCGCTTCCACAAAGCTCTGGATCCCCATGCTCACCCGGTCCACTCTGTGTGCTTGCAAAATATCCAAGCGCTCTGCGGTGACCGTCTCCGGCGAAGTTTCGACGGAGATGGAAGCTTCTCCGCTGTCGAGTCCCATAACGTCCTCCGCTATCCGGAATACGCGGTCCAGCAGCGCCGGTTCCAGCAGCGTAGGGGTTCCTCCTCCGACGGCAAACCGCGCAAACTTCTTGTGCCCCACATGGGGAGCCCACTGGCGGGCCTGCCGCTCCAGCGCATCGACATACTGCTCGTGGGCGCCGGTCCGCTTGTCCGGCAGGGTGAACAAATTGCAGAAGCCGCAGCGCGCCCCGCAGAACGGGATATGCATATATAAGAAGAAGGTTTCCGCCGGCTCGTCCGCCCACAGCTCCTGCAGCGGGATTTTTCTGTCCAGCTCGCGATAAGCCGTCTTGTGCGGATACGAATACAAATACGAGCGGTATGGCGCCGAACGAAGATTTTCTTCCCAAGCGGAAACGGACATTTCTTCAGCTGCCGGTACCGGTTGGTTCCCCAATTGAGAAGAGGACATCGGCCGTTCACTTCCTTTTCGTCAATTTACAAAATAAACTCGCGGTAAGGCACATTCCAGACCGCTTCGTGCGCGAGCCGGTGGCCTTCGTAGCCGTCTTCGCCGTAGCACGTTCCGTGGTCGGAGAAGGCCAAGCAGAACACAGGCCGCTCCCGCTTCCTCATCGCTTCGAACAAACGGCCCAACTGGCCGTCCACGTAGCGAAGCGCGGCCCTCTGACTCTCGACCGAATCTTTTTTCGCGCCGGGAAGGAAATAATGATTGGGCCCGTGAATCGCCGAAACGTTCAGGAACATAAACAGCTTCTCGCTTTGTTCCGTCCGTTCGAGAAGCTTGAGGGCATGATTGACCTGATGCTCGGTGGAGCGCGGGTTCGTCACCCCGAAGGTCATCCGCCAGTAACTTTCCTGGAAATAGCCGGGGAGCACCCGGGCAAGCGGAACTTTTTTCGTAAAAAAAATTACACCCCCGATACAGATCGTCCGGTAGCCTTCTTCCTGAAGACCGGACACCAGATCGGGTGTGTCGAAGAGCCATGTATGGGGATGGGTTTTAAGCCCCGTATTCTTGGAGTGGAAAAGCCGGATATGCTGCGATTTGTCCGTCGTCGCCGGAGTCGGCAGAAAGCCGCCGAAAAAAGCGTGATGCGCCGCATACGTAAAGCTGCCGGGGGTGTGGCGCTTCTCCCAGGAACCGCCGCCGCACAGATTCCGGCAGTTGGCTTCCTCCAGCACGGCGGCGTCGTAACGCAGCGTGTCCAGCGTAATCATCAGGATATCGTGGGTACCCACGATTTCGTTCATATTCATCCTAGCGTTCCTCCCTCGCCCGGAGATCCCGCTGCGGCTTTAGGCTACCCGGAAGCTCCGGTTCCGGCAGACCCGGTCAAACCGGCACGCCCAGAAGCCTCGAAAGCCCCGGAAACTGCGGCAGCTTCCGCGGAACCGCTTGCGAGCCGGCTCATCTGCCATTCGTAAGGGTCCATTCCCTTGTGAACGACCCGGTACAGCAGATCTCCGAACGGATTCATGTCAAGTATGTAAGGCGCATGTGACGCGCTGTCGAGCAGAACATCGACTCCCGCTGCGAGGGAGCGCGGAAAAGCGGCCAGCGCTTTTACGGCGCAGGCCGCAGCTCCTGCCCGGATGCCCGGCGCCAGACCGAGGTCATCCACGCTCACCCTTTCGCTGCGCAGGTGCAGGTTCGTGATCGGCGTCCGGCTTACCCGGGCGATGCTGTGGCAGGCTTCTCCCGCCACGACAAGCTGACGGATATCGAACGTCCGGTCGCCGTAAGCAGCTTTGGCGATCCACTGCTCGACGTGGGCGCCGTGCCTCAGGAGCCAGCTCAGCACCTGGCGGATCGCGGACGGGTCCGTGTAACGCCGCAGCTTCATCGCGTTATAGAATACCGGGGCGCGGGCGCCGTAGTTCTCGACGCCGACGGTCGTAACCGCCTGCTCCGCGCCCGTACGCGGGTTGATGCGGTAAGCGACGACGCCGCAGGCGCCGGAGCCGGAAGCGAGCTTCACGAAGACCCGGTGAACCCGCCGGGAGAGCATCAGCGCGCGAAGCGCCTCGCAATCCGCGATCTCCTCCGGCGGAGCCAGGAGGCGGGGCACCGGCACGCCGGCAGCGGACAGGATGCGGTGCGTCTGCCGCTTGTCGAACATGCCGGCGATGTCCTCCGGCGCGTTCGTCCACTGCGGCTGCGGCCACAGCTCCTCCGCTTCTCGCCGCAGGCGGGTGAGCAGCCGCGCGAAGCCGCGGAACCATTGGGACGGGTGGTACTGCCGTCCCTCTTGCTCCGCGAGCGCGAGCGCGGACCGCACGGAGAGCGGCTGCGGATCGCTGCGGCGCCCGAACGGAAGCAGGCGGTCGCCGTACGCCGCCTCTTCGTGGTCGGGAGCGCCCAGGGCGATCAGCCCGCGCTCCACCGCGAAGAGCTCGCCGGGCGCGTCCAGCCGCAGCAGCGGGGCCGGTTCGCCCGCCCGCTGTGACGCCGCCCCGGCGAGGCTTGCGGCCTGCGCGAGCGATGCGCTGCCGTCCAGCAGCCCGGCGTACGGCAGTACGACGGCCGGAGGCAGTCCCAGCTTCGCTCGGGCGTTCTGCAGCCCCGCCGTGCGGCGGTTGTCCGGGTTGCCGATCAGGATCATCCTCTGCGGCATAGCCGTTATTCCGTGAGCGACGGATACCGGTAATCGTCGTCTTCGTCCATATCCTGCTGATCGTCCGTGTTCACGTTAAGGCCGGACGATTTCCAGCGGTTTACCATTTCATCGGACATATAATGATGGCTTAAGTCCAGGTACTTCAGCTTTTTTACTCGCTCGCTGTTCAGCAGCGCTTCCGCCCCTGTATCGGACAGCGTTCCGTCCGACATATCAAGGGTATGCAGCTGATCCAGAATCGGGGCATCCGCCAGTGCGATTGCCAGCTCGTCCTGAATTTCGCTGTTTTTCAGACCGAGATAAGTCAGTTCGGGGAATTTGCCGGGCTCCGTCAGCTTCAGCACATCTTCCAGGCTGCCGTCGAATCCGTATTCGTCCACGCCGAGATACAGCTCCAGCTTTTTGAGACGCGGAAAAGACCCTTCGTAAATTTGATGGATCACGTCCTTGCCCAGGCCGCCGCAAATAATGGTCAGCTCCTCCAGGTTTTCGTGACGAGCCGGGTTCAGATCCAGTCCCGTGCTTCCTTTGATCGTGAACGACCGGAGAGCGGGATAAGCCTCCAGCAGCGGGGCCAGGTTGGTCTGCATAATCCAGGACACTTCGCATTCCTCGAAGCCCATGTCACCGATAAACAGATTCGTCAGTTTCGGAAACCGCTCCTTTAGAGCGACAAGCGTCTCGACGGTTTCTTCGGAATCGTTCTCGTAAGCACCGCCCCAATCGCCGATAATAAGGCTTGTCAGCTCCCCGCTTTGCGGGCTGTCCGCAAGCTCCTCGAGCAAATCTTTCATTTTCTTGCCGGCTTCGTACTGATCGTAATCGATCGTTAATTTAACCTCGGACATAACGGTCCCTCCCATGTAATCTTTTTCCTTCTATGTACGATATAATCCTTACTATAAACGATTCTAAAAAAGACTTGCAAACATTTCCGGACAACCGGACACGTCTTCCGCCTTGTTTCTTTTTCGTTTTTCAGGGTCTGTTTCGTATGGAAGCCTCACCGGATGCGGGTTTTGCACGATGGATAACGTCTTCTTCCCATGGATATATTCGTAAAAAAAACCGCCGTGCGGAGTGCGCGGCGATCGAATGAACTGCCAGGTTCACAGACGGTAACCGCAGCGCCAGGCAGTGGCTCCCCCTGAGAACCAACCTGGAATGTCAAGGTTTGCTTTTCTTAGGCGCCAGCCCGTCTTTTTCCGTCACCACCTCGATCTCGAAGCCGTCGGATACAAGCAGAATATTCCCGTTGAGTCCCGTGGAATAGACTTTTGCGTATTTCTTTTCCAGCCGCTCCTTCAAGTTCGGGCTCTGAAAATTGGTCTGGCTCATGACCACGATTTGCGGCGAAACGGCGTTCAGAAAAGCTTCGGATGACGATGTCGATACGCTTCCGTGATGAGGGGCGTCCATCCTATCGGACTTGAGTTTGTCTTTTCACGGTCCGGAGGACAGCTCGATTTCACGGTGTTTATAAATATCCGCCATAAACAAAAACGATTTTTCGCGGAATGTCATTTTCAGTACCATGGAGTAATCGTTGATTTCCGGTGCGGAAAATACTTTAACCGCACGATTAGATGAAGATAATAGAGTTAACCTGACAAAAAGTATCGCCGCAAAATAAAAAATCCGCTCCCTGGCGGATTCCAATAAAATTCACTAAAATGCTAAGAAAAAGGCTAACGACCTTATCGATAGCCTTTTTCCATAGCCTTTCGGCTCCTTTATTACACGGCCTTCGGCTCCGAAACCCCACCTTCTTCCGCATTCTTCTTCTGGAATATCATCCCTTTATCCTTGAAGAACAGGAAGAACACTAGCGCGACGACAGCCGCCACGACAGCCGGGTAAATCCAGAACTGCTGCCACTGCTTCAGCGCAGCCGCCCCTTGATCCACGACCGTATGATTGAAGATATAACCTGTGATCGAAGAAGCGAACAACAGCCCTAGCCCGTTCGAGATCATGAACTTCAAGCTCTGTGCCTGCGCTTTAATCGTCACGTCCGCTTTATTGTCCACATAGATGTCTCCCGCCGTGAAGAAGAAATCCCAACAAATCCCTTGCAGTGCCAGCGCAATGACGATGACGAGAATGCCTGCATCGACTGCTGCGAAGGAGAACAACAACGAACGAAGAACCCACGTGATCGCGCCCCACAGGATAATCTTTTTGAATCCAAATTTGAAGAGAAACAGAGAGAGTAAGAACATAAAGATAACTTCCGTTGCAATACCGATTTGCATAATCGTAGCTGCATTATTAAACCCTAGCGCGCCCAGGAATACCGGCACATAAGCACTGTAAGCTGTTTTAGGAATCATCAAGAAAATCGTACAGACCATGAATACCGTAAAGTTCTTATCCTTGAACAATGCGAGCGCATCAAGACAGAGCAGGTCCTTCATCAGGAACTTCTTACCCTTGCCAGCTGCTGGTGTATTCGGAAGCGTGAAGCAATAGATCCCGAGCACAATAGCAGAGATTGCTGCAATTTTGAAGGTCATAACACTGCCCGAGAAGCCCATCTGTCCGAGCAGGAACCCGATCACCATAAAACCAAATGTTCCGAACACCCGAATCACCGGAAATGTTTTGGCGCCATGAATATGTCTGAAGCTGATGCTATTCGACAGTCCCGTCGTAGGATAGAACAACACACCGACGATAAAGATCAATACGAGGAACATCGTCGCGTTGCCCGATTGAATCTGAGACGGAATCGCTAGCAACACACAAGCATTAACAACATGCAGGATGCCCATAATTTTCTGGGAGGCGATGAACCGGTCCGCGACCATCCCGATGAACAGCGGTGACAGAATCGTCGCGACGCCGAGCAATGCATAAGAAGTACCGATGATGGAAGATAAGCCCGATGTGCTGAGAACTAACCCTAAAGTCATATTCCAAGCGCCTTGAACGAAATATTGCAGAAACATCATAATTAATAGTCTCGGAACGATAGTAGTCTTCATGTGTAATATCCCCTATTAAATAAATTTGATGAGACCGTCGTAAGCCACTTCGATACCGTGAGGCTTGAATATGTCCACAAGCTCGTCATGCATGAAACCGCTGTTATGAGATAAATGCGAGACGATGATCTGGCTCGATGCCGAGTGAATGCCGCTATCCAGCAATCGCTTCTGTGTCTCCAACACGGTCTCAATGCTCATATGACCATCGGAATGCGGATTCTGATTGTAACCATGTGTACATTCGAGTACCGTCAGATCGATATGCTTGTCCGCAAGCCACGACCACGTCAATTCCGGGAACCATCCTGAATCATGACCATACAGCAATGTCTTGCCTTCCTTTTCGATAAAATAGATCAGACACGTCTCCCACTTAGCATGATTGGCGAGAAGCGGCGTAATGCGCGCTCCGCTGGACTCTACTGTCACGAATGGAATCATCCGAGTGAATTGAAACCGCTGCGGACTATAACCGGACAACACATCCAGACAACCATTAACAGCACGATCATTCCCGAAAATATGCAGCGGATGCGTAACGTGGTGACCATACCCTTCCATCCGACTGAACAAATCTCCTGCGTTAAAATGATCGGGGTGCGTATGCGTGAAGAGCAATTCCGAAATACGAGTAACATCCACATCATCCCGCATGACTTGGTAGCTGTATTCTGGCGGGAAATCAATCTGCATCGTATCATCAACAATCGCAGCTGACCGCGTTCTTATATTTTTCCCTTTCTCGCTTCGCGTCTTCTCGCAAACCTCGCATTTGCAAAATGGATTCGGTATCCCTTCTGACGCGGCAGATCCTAGAAAATGAACTTTCATACAAATATCTCCTTTTCGATTCACAGGTATGCAGGAATTCAGATACATTCCTTCTCTTGTTGTTTCCTGGCAGCATCATTGCCGCTTCTTGATTTCCGATCATCTCCCGGGTTGTTCATCGGAAGAAATCGACTGATTCTTGCAAGGGAAAAAGTTAAGACGACGGAGAAAATGACGATGCCATAGTACCCCGCTCCAATGCCAATTCCGACGCCGCCTGAGAAAAATATCATGGCCGCCGATGTTAGCCCCTTAACCCGTTCCCCATCCTTAAGAATGACCCCCGCTCCGATAAATCCTAAACCAGATACGATTTGAGCCGTTAGTCGCATCGGATCGGCGCGCATGAGTTGGCCCGCTTCATTGTAATGACTGGCGGTAGAGATGGAAATAATCGTAATTAACGTACAAGCCACTGAGGTATAGGTATACGTCTTCATACCGGCGGGCTTATGTTTATGTGATCGATCCCAGCCAATAAACAGGCCCATCAATGCACTCGCAAGGATTCTGACATACATCTCCCAATGTCCGAACATCTGGCCATACTGGATTGGATCCACGGCGTTCCTCTCCTCCTTTAATCATGATGTCTTGCAAATCTTGATCAGCCGTACTGACAAACGATCAATCCAGATATGATGTTAACGCTTTCTTGAATAGAATTCTAACACATTTTTGGAACGAGTCAATAAATATTTGAGAGGATTTTTTCACTAAAACGCGATATATCTGCATAAAACATTGCAAAAACAACACTTCAACGTTCATTCGGAACACTTTTAATTATTGGAACGTGTCAAAATAGTGTGATGGCATATCAAAAGAAGACCCGATATAATTAATTTAGCCAAATATGATCAAAAAGGGGGTAGATGGAGCATGCCTACGATCAAAGATATCGCCAAAGCTGCGGGGGTATCGCATGGAACGGTATCGAATGTGCTGAACGGAAGAGGAAATGTAAGTCTGGAGAAAATCAATCTCGTGGAAGAAGCCGCTCGTAAAATGGGTTACCAGATCCACGCGCGGGCTAAATCTTTACGTGAAGGAAGCACGACAACCGTCTCCCTCATCTTGCCTAACATTTCATCGGATTCCTATAACAAGCTATATATCGCAATCCATAGCACCCTTCTCCGTGCGGGGTACACGACAAATTTATATCTCACACAAGATCAGAAAGAGAATGAACAAGCCCTTCTGCAAGAAATTGCTGCAAATCGGGACTGCGCTGTAATCACGGTCTCCTGTGTGGACGATGCCATGGAATATTATGACCTGCTCGGCATTCCACGGGAGAACATCATTTTTGTCTATCGTAAATTGCAAAACACAATGAAATTCGCCAGCTTCGATGCGGGTACATCCGGACGAACAATTGCTCAGAAAATAAAAGAAAAAGCGCACCAGAAGATCGGAATATTCACCGATTTGCTTCAATATTCCTGTGATCGGGATTTTAGAAATGCCATCATGGAAGAACTATCCCCTCTGGATTTGCGCATACATACGATTGCTGCCGCGCAATCTACGGCCTATAATCATGCATTTGATTTCTTTGCAGGGGATGCCTTCGATTGCATTGTGACCAGTGATCTGGAACGAGCGCGCTATATCAAAAATGCCCATTTCTTAGGGAGTACGGGCCAAAGTCCGGAGATATACAGCTTGGCCGATTCCGAGTTTTTAACCGAGGATTTCATTAACAAGTATCACATCAATTATCAGTGGCTAGGCAAAGAAATCGCCGAGACGATTCTACGTCATGAGACGACGGACCAGCGTGACGGAGCCCCGATCATCGGGTTGAATCGCGGGTTTATGTTCGATGACCAAGCGCTTGGTCATCCAACGGCGAACAAGACGCTGAACATTCTTACGATCCCGAGTCCAACCACGGATGCGCTCAAGAAATTAGCGCCGCATTTTAAGAAGACGACCGGTATTGATCTTCGACTAGCTGTCTATTCGTTCGAAGAAATTTACGACATCTTATCCGATATCGACAACCATAAGCATTACGATATCATTCGTGTTGATATGGCCGGGTTATCTTGGTTCGCGGGCCAGACTTTAAAGCCGTTAAGCCCGGAGATGCAGGAGTTGCTGACGAATTATCCTTCACAGCTTATTGATCGGTATGCTTATGTGAACGAGATCCCTTACGCCGTACCTTTCGATCCGAGCATTCAAATGCTCTTCTACCGTAAGGATATTTTCGAAGATACCAAAGTGCGAAGAATGTTCTATGAGCAGTATAAAGCCGAACTGCGAACGCCCTCCGACTTCGAGGCGTTCAATCGGATTTCTGCATTCTTCTCTCAAGCGAGTAACCCCGAGTCGCCTTTATCCCATGGATCCTGCGTAACGACGGGAAATTCAGAGATTATCGCTTCCGAATTCCTAGTCAGGTATTATGCCGAAGGCGGACATTTGATCCAAGAAGACAATAAGCTGGCTCTATCCAAAGAGATTGCGATTGATGCCTTTCATAGCTATATCGATCATTTATCCATAGCTAGGAACTTACCTGCCAAATGGTGGGACGAGTCCATCTCGTTATTCGAAGACGGTCAGATCGCGATGCTCATCGTGTATATGAACTTATTCTCGAATATCGCCCACAGCGAGATATCCCCGCTCGTTGGGTTCGCAGAGGTCCCTGGCCAACAGCCGCTGCTCGGCGGAGGCTCGCTAGGCGTATCAAAATATTGCCGGAAGGACGACGAAGTCTCAGCCTTCTTCCGTTGGTTCTATGATCATGATATTGCCGAGCAAGTCACCCTGCTCGGCGGCGCTTCGGTCAACGATTTCATCTACAGCAACCAGAATGTCATGGATCAATACCCTTGGCTGAAGTTCGCCAAAGACTTAGAGTACCGCGGGGTTCGAGAATCCGCCTTCCCGACAGGACATAACTTCAATCTGCGGAAAGTCGAGAAGATTCTCGGTCTCGGCGTGAAAAATGTGATGAATCAGATGATGAGCATCGAGGAAGCGATTGATTATATTAATGCAAGGTTATCCGAGAAAGAGTTTCTTGCCTTATAGGAGATGCAGCTCTTAATAAAACAGGAAAAAGACAGGTCAATGATCGCCGCGATATTCGCTGGGTGTCTGACCTGTTTTTTGTTTACAAACATGGAATGCTTGGGGCTCTGGTACCCCGATAACCTCGCAACATCGAAAATTTTCATCGTGGTCGAGGATAACAACTGCGTCAATCCGTCCATCGTCCGCATCCGTATATCAGTAATAATCGCGTCTACCATATGCGCGGACAGATAATCCAGCGCTTCTTAACCATGAGATGCGCTGTGAACGATGCTAAAATCACTCGCGACTTGTTCAACGGCACTGCGAATCCCTTCACGTATCACTTCCTCGTCTTCAACCAACATCAGCTTGATCATCCGAATCATCTCCTTCCCGTATAGGCAATGTAATCGTGAATGAAGCGCCGCCTATACTGCCGTCGATACTCATCTCATACGCGTCATCAAAGAGCAGTGTAAGTCTCTGATGGATGTTCCGCAGAGCAATTCCATGATTCAGATTAGACACGACGTTCTGCGTCGGCACTCGCAACCGGCCATACAGCTGATCGATTTGCCTGTCAGATAGCCCGGTTCCATTATCTCGTACCGTCAATAACAACATGCTGTCAAACCGGGAAACCGATATCCAGACAGTCCCGCCGCGTTCCAACATGTCCAGTCAATGTGTAATCGCATTCTCAACGAGCGGCTGGAACAACAGCAAACTGCTAGGTTTCAACCGATCTGATTACTTCGCTAAGTATTCCTTCAACAAGTTAAGTGTAACCTCAGAAATATCCAGGTCTCCTAGTTCTCTTAGTAGCATCTTGTGCTGAAGGGCGTAGGCTTTCAATGTACTTGAACTAAAGCCCTGGATACGCTTATCAGCTTCGTACAGTCGCCATAACTCACTTAAAATCATAAATAAAACCTCCCATAAGAGCTAGCTTGTGCACCATGAGATTCTTTTGCCATATCGACATGAGATGGTCTTCAATGATTAACTATTTACCTCTTTAACTCTAAATAATTCATATTATAATCTTCTCCTAAGAAATTCATCACTCCAGAAAATCCATTTAATTCCCACTCTCCATTTTTGTTTGGAGTTAACATGTATTCTCTATTCCAATCCTTTAAATTCTCATCATCACCAACATATTCTTCCTTAATGCTTAGTCTAGTTTGATTAAAAAACTCATTCTCGAAGTAACTCTTATAAATGACCGCATTTGTTATAGTTATTCCTTTATGAAAGACAGTTGGGTATAATGTGTTCTGTTGTACATACATATCTGACTCGGGATCGGAATCCATATTATTGATAAATAATATAGATAAAATATCCTTAGCATGGTCTCCAAACTCTTCAGTAAAAGATTTCTCTAATTCCTTATACTCCAGTTTTGACACCTTTTCTCTCAACGCTAAATCAATGATCATTTTTTCTTTCTTCTCAACCATTTCAATTGCAGTGTTTATGTCGAAATCAATTGTTTCTTCTTTTATCGGCTTTAATTGTTCTGATGATTGACAAGCCGATAAAAACAAAATAACCATAATAAGTAAAAATAAGCAGAATCCCCTCATAATTAGCTACTCCCCCCTACAATTACTCCCTTTTTTTAATGTATATAAATTATAGTTTTCACTAAATTTGGACATGGTCGCGTGATTCTTAAATTATAATGTTCTCCGTAATCAGTCTTCCTCCTCTTTGTTCCACTAATCTGCTCGTTAGCGCAACACGGCTGCCGATTCATACCGGTAGCCGTGTTTTAGTCAATTTATTGAGCCATCGTGTCCCGTTAGCGCAATACCTACATTTCCGTTCGAGCAAATGCCCATGAAAAAAGAAAAAGGACGCCCACAACCTTGCGGGCGCTCTCCTTTGATTCTGGCGTTCTGACAAAGTATGTTCACCATAAACACCTCGTTCGGCACATCGAATTGCTATAGTTCAAAGCCGTGTGGTCTCGCTTGTTCGAAACCGAATTTTAGGTAGTACGACGGGTGCCCGATGAGAATCACATGCGTGCCGCATGAAGTAACAAGTTATTTTTTCTTCACCGGAATCCAAATCTCCCCAGTAACATACTCTGCCGTTCCATAGATCGCGTGAGGAGTATCTTTTATGGCAATTCGGAATTGACGGCCAAATGACGGTTGCCCCGTCCGTTCCCTCTCACTTCCCGGCCGGTACATGCTATACTGGATCAAAAAAAAGAATCGGGGCTGAATCATGACGACTTACCTCGCCTTATTGAGAGGAATTAACGTAAGCGGCCAGAAGCTGATCAAAATGGCCGAACTCAAGAACATGTTTGAAGCGATGGGATTTCTCGTGGTAAAAACCTATATCCAAAGCGGAAACGTTCTGTTCCGTTCAGACCTCGCGAATTCAGAAGAGGCGCTCCGGGAGCGGATTGAAAATGAAATCGCCGCCGTCTTCGGCTTTCAGGTTTCCGTTATTATACGAACGGCGGAGGAATGGGAGCAGATTATCCGGGACTGTCCCTATGACGCGGCAGATCTGAAAGAAGGCGAAAGCATCTACGTGACGCTGCTGGCAGACCGGCCTGCCCCGGAAGATTTGGGGCGTGTGCCTGAGCCGGACCCCCGCCTGGAGGAATACCGGGTGGTCGGACGCGAGGTATACCTCCTGTTTCATCAAAGCATTCGCGATTCCAAGCTGGCCGCCAGCCTGCATAAGCTGAAAACCCCCGCAACGACGCGAAATTGGAACACGATGAACAAGCTGCTTTCGTTGGCCCGTTCCCTCTAGGCCGTCACTTTTCCGAAGGCAGCCTTATCTCCTGCTCGGCTCCCGGACGGGTCGGATCCGGGACGGGTCGGGTCGGGACGGATCAGGCCTGCGAAAACGAAAAAAAGCCGCCGATCGGCGGCTTTCCTTGTTCCGTCCCGCGGCGCGGCGTTCCCGCAGCTCCCTGCGCTCGGCAGAGTCCGGGTTGCCGCGGCACAGCTCTCGTCCGGGACAGATATGTACATGCGCACGGGGTGCATTTTTGTGTCTTATTGGCCTGCTTTGCCGATCTTTCTCTTTTTCAGCTCATAGGAATTTACGCTGGTAGAGATGATATACTCAGGCTTCGGCTGCCCTCTTTTCTCGCGGTGCCCCTGGATATGCTCTTCGCTCTTCTCCCAGTTCTTCCAGGCTTCTTCCGATTCCCAGCGAATCAGGATCAGCACTTCCTCGTTCTCTTTCTTCGAACGGTTAACCATCACACTGACGTCGATAAGGCCTTCGCGGCTGTCTATGGCGCCTTCTTTGCTGAAACGCTCGACAACCTGCTCGGCATTTCCCTTTTCCACTACGACGGATCTCGTTTGAATGAACATGAAGATACACTTCCTTATTTATGAAATATACCTTCATTGTAATTGATAAAGATTATCATTGTCAATTTGATCCGCTTTTCCACAGACCGCCGGGACACGGCTTAAACCCGCTTTTTTCGTAAAAAGAAGCATGCGCTTCGGCAAATGTGACGGTTACGATCTCAAGTCCCGTTCTGTCCGCCTATCCCAGCCCACACTCTGCCGCAGATCGGGAACTTCGAAATCCTGTATCGGCAAATTGATTTTCACTTCATCGTTCATTTATTCTACTCCTTTGCTTGCCCGCCTCTTCGCATCCCGCCGGTTACCGGTCCGTAGACAGGAGTCCTTGTATAGTTCAGACGTATTCCGTCATTTTTCCTAAAACCTGTCCGGAAAGGACATAAATTTTCCACTTTCTGCAAACTCTATGGAAGCGGCTGTGTAAAAGCCCGTTATCACTTGAGGAAGGCGGTGGTCCTATGGCACAATCAGGCGGAAAAATATCGTTTTTACAGCTCGTCATGCTTCTTCTGCTCGTTAACGGACTGATGAATCACGTTATTCTCAATCCCATTGTTCTGGATGCCTCAGGCCGGGATGCGTGGCTCGTCCCTATCTTCTCCGCCTTGTTCCTTCTCCCGTGGTGTCTTCTTCTCGCTTATTTCATGAAAAAATCCGGGCAGCAAAAACTTCAGCCCTGGCTGGCGCAGCGGACGCATCCGGCCGTCTCCTGGATTCTGATTGTCCCGTTGTACATTCAAATCTACCTGATCGGCATGACGACGCTGCTGCACACGGGCATCTGGACGGTTACGAATTACCTGCCGGCCACTCCTCACTTCGCTTTAAGCCTAACTCTCATTGCGGTGTGCGCATACTGCGCGGTATCGGGGCTGCGGACGATCGCGATCAGCGCGGGTGTTCTCCTGCCATTCGTGGTTGTGCTCGGTTACTTCGTCATGATAGCCAACATGCCCAACAAAGAATACGACCGGCTCTTTCCCATGCTGGAGTTCGGCATGAAACCGGTTATGAACGGGATGCTCTATGCGGGCAGCGGTTTTATGGAATTCGTTCTTATCCTTGCCCTTCAGCAGCACTTGAAAACGAGAATCAAGAGCTGGCAGATTCTCATCCTTGCCCTGTTATTCATTCACATCATGCTGGGTCCCATCGTCGGCGCCATCACCGAGTTCGGGCCTGAGGAGGCAGCGAAGCAGGCGGAATCGCCCTATGAACAGTGGCGGCTCGTCAAAGTGGGAGACTCCATCGAGCATGTCGATTTTTTCTCTGTCTTTCAGTGGCTGGCAGGAACTATGGTCAGAATCAGCTTATCCTTGTTTCTGCTCGGGGATCTGCTCCCGTTTACCCGGGCGAAATACCGGAACCGCTTTATCGCCTGCATGGCGTTAAGTTACCTGCTCATAACCCTGCTGCCGATTACCCAGCAAAATTTGTATGAATTTATGCACCAGTATTACTTTCACCTGTCTCTTATTGTGATACTGGGCTCGACCCTAGTATGGACGCTTATATCCGTCACGACTAAAACGGGCAAGGAGGGGACTTCCTGATGGTACAAAGCAGCGGCAATGCGGAAATATGGACAGCCGGACAGCTCGAGTATTTGTTCGACCAGAGTGAAGATGTCGTTTTGCTTACCCATACTTTCGGGGAAAACGGCGCGAACTCTGCGGAAGTTCTTCTACTGTACGGCGAGGCAACCAGCAAAAGCCAGCTCATCGGCGAGTTGGTTTTGCCCGGGCTTGAAATGGCCTTTGACAGGGATCAAGGCTTCCCGACGGCCGGGACCGTCCTAAGCTCCTGTCTGCCGCTTCTTCCCTTTACCGGTCCCATTACGGCCGAAACGATCTCGGAGAGCTTGTTTGAAGGCAAGCTGCTGCTTGTTTTCCCGCATCTTCGTTCGGCTTTCCTTATGAATATAAGCAGTTTGCCGGAGCGGAAGCCGGAAGAATCCAATACGGAACTATCCATTAAAGGACCGAGGGACGGTTTCGTGGAAAACCTTTCGGTTAGCATCGCCTTAATCCGCAAGAGAATCCGCAGCCATACGTTGTGCTGCGAGAAGTTCGTGATCGGCAGAAGGACGAGAACCAAGGTGGCCTTGATGTATGTCCGGGACATCCTCTCGCCCGAAGTTCTCTTTGAAGTTCGCAGCCGGCTGGAGTCCATTGACGTAGACGGCATCTACAGCATTTCCCAGATCGAGGAGATGGTCACGGACCAGAAGTTTTCCCTGATGCCCCTGATGGATTACACGGGACGGCCCGATTTTGCCGTCAGCGCTCTCCTCAACGGCCGATTCGTCCTGATTGTCGACGGCAATCCCATGGTGCTGATCGCGCCCTCGACCATGGCTATGCAGATTAAATCGCCCGAGGATCTGCATAATAATTTCTACTATACGTCTTTTTCCCGTCTGGTTCGGATACTCAGCATTTTCCTGTGTGTACTGCTGCCGGGTTTCTGGGTTTCGCTGGCCGCTTTTCATCAAGACCAAATTCCGTTCAGGCTGCTCGCCACCATCACGATCGCCCGTCTCGGCCTGCCCTTCTCCGGGCAGTTCGAGCTCCTGATCCTCCTGATCCTGCTGGAAGTTTTCCGCGAAGCGGGAATTCGTCTGCCCAGCGCCATCGGTCAGGTATTGACCGTAGTGGGCGGCCTCATTATCGGCGACGCGGCTATCCGGGCGGGGCTCGTCTCCCCCTCCGTAGTCGTAGTCGGCGCCATTACGGCCGTAAGCAACGCCACCCTGGTCAACCAGAACTTAAGCTCAGCCGTCAGTCTGCTGAGGTTTTTCCTGTTCTTCCTTTCCTGCATACTCGGCATGTTCGGACTTATCATGGGGATTATCCTGGTGACGGTTTATTTGTCCAAGCTGAGATCGTTCGGGGTTCCCTATCTGTCCCCGTTCTCGCCGCCTATTTACAGCAACTGGGTGCCCGCCTTTATGCGTCTTCCCTGGACCTTGATGACCGGAAGGCCCAAAAATCTGCATACGCAGGACAAGAACCACAAGGAGGAGGATAACCCGTGAGTATCGTGAAAAGGAGCGCCTGGCTGGGTATTCTTCTGCTGCTGACCGGCTGCTGGAACTCCAAAGATCTCCAGACGATGGCTTATGCGACAGCCTTGGGCATCGATTACGCAGACGGAAAATATATCACCTATGTCCAGATCTTGAACTTCTCCAATATTGCCAAAAGCGAAAACAACCAGGTCGGAACCCGTATTCCGATCTGGGTCGGCCGCGGCGAAGGGAAGACCGTTTCGGAGTCGCTTACGTCCATCTACTCCACCTCGCAGCTGCGCTTGTTCTGGGGGCATGTCAAAGCCGTCATCGTAAGCGAAGCTTTGATGAAAAAAGGGCTTCCGGACGTCTACGACATGCTCAACCGGTACCGCGAGATCCGGTACAACATTTTGTTCTACGGCACGAACAAACCTTTGGATAAGTTGTTGTCCCTAACGTCCATGCTTAATTTTTCGCCGATCGAGTCCTTATTGACCCGACCCGAACAGTACTATTCCCAGAAATCTCTGATCCTGCCCGTTTACGGGTACAAATTCATAGCCGATCTGAACGAAGCCGGCAATTCGACCATGCTGCCTTCTCTCACGGCGAACTCCGTCGTATGGGAAGAAGACCAGTCGAAGGTTTCCTTGTACGAAATAAACGGCGCTTATTTTTTCAACAATGATAAATACACGGCCTGGCTGTCGCAGGAAGACCTGAAAGGAGCACGCTGGCTTCAAACTAAACTGGAGCGTACCCCTCTAAGCGCTCCCAAAGAACATCCTATCGCCGCGCTTATTTTGGAAAGTCCCAAATATACAGTCGGCGCTCATGTCGTAAACGAAAAAATACGATTTACCATTTCATTGGAAATCGAAGCGTTTATCGACGAATTCCGGGAGCGCGCGACGGAGGCGGAAATTGAAAGCGTAGCCGAGACCGAAATCAAAAACGAAATCCTCATGTCCTTCCATAAAGGGGTCAACAAGCGAGTCGATGTCCTGAAGCTGAGCGAAACGCTGTACCGCAAGTATCCGGACGTATGGAAAACGCATTTTAAAGGAAAAGAATTTCCGCTGGACAAAGATTCTATCGAGAAGGTCGACGTGAAGGTAGACATCTCTCATTCCGGCAAGTATAAAGAGAGAAAATAGCGATGGTTGAATCTACCCGGGAGGCTGAGCATTACGGAAACGAATCACCGAAAAAAGCGAAACGGACGAAGCCAAAAGAGCGTCGCGCAACGGGTTCAGATTCGGCACAATCCGCAGTTCGGCTCCCGTCGCCGTCAGCTTGTCAAGCAAATCCCCAACAAGCTCGACCGATAAAGGCGTTACCGGCCGCTCGGCCGTGTAGTAGCCCGCTGTCGCATCGAGCAAACGGAAGTCCCGTTCGTCGAAGGTGTACCGATACAGAACCGTTTGTCTCAGCCGCTCCAGCCAGGCGCTCTCGATCGCGATGACCGTATCGGAGGCAGCCGGACCGAACAGCAGCCGCTTATCCTCCCCGCCGACATCGCCGTTCAGCGTGTAGACGATGCGCGGGCACTCTCTCGGGAAGTAGTACAAATGCGCGTGGCCTTCGTCCACCGCCCAGACTACAGGCGGCAAATCTTCGCGCCCCGGCGGCTTTCGGGGAAGGAAAGCCGAGATACCGGGTTCTTCGCTGAAATGATACAGCATCGGGCCGCCTCCTCTTCTCGGTTGTTCAAAAAAATTCATCCAGCCAGATGTAATACTTGACCTTGTCTTCATCAAGCCCGTCTAACCCGTAAAGTTCCAGGAAAAGCGCTTTGTAGCGGTCGTCGCCGTAGTCGTGCCGGAGGCTGCGGATCGCCAGGCTGATGTCCTGATAGCGGTCCGCCACGCCCGCACGTCCGAGATCGATAAATCCCGTCAGCTTCTCTCCGTCGACAATCAGATTCGGTGCACAGTAATCTCCGTGCGCAAAAACCAGATCTTCGGTTACCGGCATACTCTCGAGCAACAGCCGGTACAATTCCTCCGGCGTGCAATCGTACTCCTCTTTTATATCAGTCGGGTCCACCAGGCTCTCATCGACTATCCTTTTCGCATCCCGAAGCTTCTTCTCCAGCCCGTTCGACAGCGGACATTCGCGGATATCGAGGCCGTGTATGTTTCGGAGCCCTTCCGCGTACAGCTTCACGAAGAGTTCCGGCTTCGCCTGGATCGTTTCGTGGGAGCCGTCTTTTCCGGCGAGCGCCCCCATCAGCAAGTAGTCCATCCCGCCGTGTTCGGCCGTGTACAGAATTTTGGGGACTGGGAGCTTCCCGTCCAGCCAAGCGAGCGCCTCAATTTCGGGCCGAAGCGTTCTCCACCAGACACTGGGGGCGATTTTCAGAAATGCGGGGGCGCCCCTGTACTCCTTCACGTGATAGACGTGATCTCCGGAATATCCGATTTTGTTCACGGTTAATTCCGCCTGCCCGAGAAGTTCAAGAAGCTCCTCCGGCCAATTACGCGTACTTTCGTTCATTTGTCAGTTCCTCCTTAAAATTCGGCTTATTACGGATCTTGATCCGCCTGCAAGGCCCGATTCGTCCTCCGGCCCTAATTTCCTCAGTAAAGCGCGTTCCGTGTACAGTTCCGGCAGATTTGCAAAAAAGCTTGTACATTCATAGCTGATCCCCCCGATCATTGCCAAGTAAAGAACCGTACAGGAAGAATCCTCTCCGCTTTTAGTAAGGTCCCGCCTTTAAACGGAAATTACTGTTATTCGCCGTTAGGAACAAAATTCCTTTTTAAGATCTGTTTTCCAGATCTAGGATTTAGAAATCTTTATAAACCCATCCTTTCGAAGGAGGTCTCCCGGTTGCTGTACTCCGCTGTTTGCCTCATTGTTGCAACGATCTGAGCAGTTGTCATGAAGAAAGCGAAAGTGGATGCCGTTTACTCGAATACTGTACTCATTCCGCTTCTTTGTGCACGGGTCACCACCGCCAGCGGCCTATCGCAAAATTATACCCAAAGTCTGATTCCGGAAGCAAATGATGGAAGTGGAATAGCCACCGAGACGGCCTATTGGATCATAGGGGACCGGTCGGAATTCGTGATCGGCTGAAAACGGAATATCGAAAAGGCGCATACCTGAGTGGTATGCGCCTTTCCGGGTTTAAACCGGCACGCGTGCCGCGGAGCCGTGAATGCGCAGATGCGCCTAGTTCACGAAACCGGCTGTCTGCAGAAGCCGTTTCAGCACGACCGCGCCTTCCGCACGGGTAGCCGTGCCGTCGGGCACGAAGCGACCGTCCCCGCGCCCGTCCAGCAGGCCGGCTTCCACCGCCTGCGAGACGGCGGCGGCTGCCCAGCCGGAGATGTCGCCCCGGTCCGCGAAGACCGCCAGCGCACCGGCCGTGGAGTTCTCCTCCGTCCGGATACCGGCCAGCTTCACGGCGCGCATGAGCATCACGCTCATCTGCTCGCGTGTCAGCACCTCCCCGGGGCGGAACTCCCCGGTCTCGAAGCCGTCCGCGAGCCGGGCCTGAACGGCCGCGCCGACGGCGCCGGCATACCACGCGTCACCGGGGATGTCGGTGAAGTCCGCCGCGGCCGGCGCCGGATCGAGCGCGAGGGCCCGCGTCAGCAGGGCCGCGAACTGCGCCCGCGTCAGCGCTTCGTCCGGCGAGAAGCCTCCGGAGCCCATGCCGTCGACGATGCGCTTCGCGGCCAGCTGCTCGACATCCTTGCGCGACCAGTGGGACGCAAGGTCGGGGAAGCTGACATCGGAGGTGACCACCGCGTAGGTCCCCCCGCTTCTGTCGCGGATAACGGCCCGGTGCGCGCCCCCGGACGATTCGAAACGGGACGGCACGAAGCGGAGCTCTCCGGAGGCCGGGGCCAGCTCTACCGCCGTGGCGCGGTCAGGGTCGACCGCCCCCGGCAAGTTTACGGTTCTTCGGACGTAACTTCCGAAGCCGCCGATTTCCTTTGTTTCGCCTCCGGTTTTCAGCGAAACGCGGAAAGCAACCGGCATGCCCTGTACCTGCATGCCTTCTTTCGCCGCCCGGGCGGCAAGGTCTGCGGTCTCGCCTGCCGATGTCTGCCCGATCTGCACAAGCAGATCGAAGCTGCCTTCCGCGGGAAGATCCGCTTCCAGAAGGCCGGCCGGAAGCTCGATAGCGCCGAGATGCGAGGTTACGCTAAGAATCGCGCCCGGCGATCCGGCAACCGCTTTGCGGAGCGCCGTTCCCGGCAGCGATACGATTCCCGCCGGCTCTCGGCCGGGGATCTCGTAGGAAAGGGCCGGGGCCGCCTTTCCTTGCAGCCCCGCGATTTCCGCTTCCATTACGCCGGCATCCGCCGAGACGAGCGTCAAGTTCCGTCCGTCGGAACCTTTCGTCTCCGTCACCGACGTCCGTTCCGGGCCGGACGGGGACGTGCCGCCTCCTCCGGCGGAACCGCCCCCGGAACCGGAGCCCGTATCCGAGCCGCCCCCGGTGCTCCCGGAGGTTACGTTTACCCGGGCCAACGCGGTATGTCCGTCATAGGTCGCCTGAACGGTGCCGCTTCCTTCCCGCAAAGCGGTGATCCGCCCGGTAGTATCCACGGAGACAACGGCCGGGGCGAGGGAGACATAAGCCGCCTTTCCCGTCACGTCCGTGCTGGAATTGTTGTATTCCGCGGTGACGGCCAGCTGGAGACTCTCGCCCTTGTTCATGCTGTACGTGCCGCGGTCCAGTTTCAATGATTTTACCGCTGCTTCATCCCCGATGATCGTGACGGTCTTCTCATTCGTCTTGAAGCCGTCCACCCGGACGGTGATGACGACCGGATTCGCCCCCGGACGGATGACGGTATCGGCTTGGAACGTGCCGTCTTCCCGAAGCGCCGCTTCCTGTCCGTTTACGGTGACGGAGGCGTTACCCGGTCCCAGTACGTCCACCTTCCCCCGGAAGGTCACGCTGTCGGCGGAGGTTCTGAGTCCTTCGTAAGCAAGGAAGCCGCTGAGAGCCGCCGCTCTTACGGAGTCACCGGTCTCGTAAGCATTCGCGACGAGCTGCCGCTTGGTGCGGATCCCGGAAGCGTCAAGCGTCGAGACGACGAAGCCGCCTTTCGGGATGACGCTGTTGGTTTCGTCCGGCTTGCCCCAGTTCCACGTCATGGCCTGGGTTTTATTCGGCACGGACGTCACTTTGCCGGAGCTGTCCACGACCGCTTCCACGCCGAAACGGCTGTTGCCGGTCGAATAGCCGAAGGTGCCCGTGAGCACGCCGATGTTATTTTCGATCAGATTGGTGTTGTAGTAGCTTCCCTCTAGGAACGAATCGGGCGAGTCCGGAAGGGAGATGCCGAGCTGATAGTCTCTCACGTAAACGAGGTTGCGCAGGGCCGCGCCGGCTACCGGCCAGTTCACCTGAGACGCGTCGAAAAGCATAAGCCCGTGCGTATTTTCCAGACCCGCCTGGAAAACGTCCCGCTGGAGAGCCGGTTCCTGCACATTCGTGAGGGCGATGCCGGCGTAGAGCGGCACTTCCCCGTTCGTTACGATATTGCCGAGTGTAATGTAATGCTCGATTTCGGGAGCGGTCGTCTGATAGGCGCCGATCATAATGAAATCGAGATTTTTGACGTAACCGCTTTCATAGTAACCCGGCGTGTATACGGATTCGTCTTTCATCCGCAGACGCTCGTCGTAGCGGAATTCCGTGCTGCCCCAGTGTACCCCGTTCAAGTAATACGATTCGAACCAGGAGCCTACATAGGCGGATACTTCGATTTTTTTGCCTTTCTCCGCTTTAACCCGGTCGGCCAACTGCCTTACTTCGGAGGTAAAGCTTTTGATCGTTTTCGACCGGAATTCCCACCAGTCCTGGATAAGCGGACCGTCTTTGCGCACGTTACCCGCGTACGTGAATACGTCGTCCGGCCAGTTTTGAAGCTGTTTGCCGCGCGCGCCGAGGAACGATTCGAACTTGGCTTTCGTCAAGTCGCTGAAATCCGCGCTTTCATTGTCATACCGGGCACGGTCCAGTACAACGCCGTCCACATCGTAATTTTGCAGCACCTCCTCGATCGTTTTCAGTTGGAAATCGCGCACCTCGTCGTTGGACGGGTTCACGAATGCGACCGCGCCCTGCTTGGCCGACTCGCGGAGACGTTTGATCTGCCCCTTGTCCGCCGCGTTGTACACACGCTCTTCCCAGTCGAGATGGCTGTTCAGCACTGCGTATTCATTGCTGGCGATAGACCCCTCCGCGAAAATGTTAAAGGCGACGTGGATATCGAGCCCCAGCTCACGGCTGTAGCGGATAAATTCCTGGAGCAGATCGAGATCCGGATTGGAGCCCGCTTTTTCAGGCGCTTTAATGGCGCTTACGTACGGACGGCCGGTCAGCGTGCTTTTCTTGTACGATACGTACCCCTCCACGCCTTTTACGTCAAAAACAACGGAAGTCACGCCGTTCTCTTTCGCAGTCCGCAAAAAATTCTCCACATTGTCACTGGTTTGGAATTTCCTTGCGTTCGCGGCCTGATCGACCCACAGGATCACCTTCTTCTCGGTCGAAAAGCCCGGACGGCTGTATACCACGAGATCTTTGGAATCCTGTTCCTTGCCTTCTTTCGTAACGACAAGATCGAGGTAATTGATGCCTTCGGCAAGCGTGTACGAAGTCTTGAACTTTCCGTCCGGACCGAACGGAAGCGGGGTTCCGTTCACCGTTAACGCGATTTTGGAAGGATCGTCCATATTCGTAATCGTTCCGGAAAGCTCGGTGGACGGCTTCGTCTCCGTATACATCGCGTAATTGTCGAGCGTCAGCCGGGCAATCGGCCCTCCCGTTCCCATCAGATCCTTGACCGGGACCGCGAAGCCGTTCTTCCGGAGTTTGATCGCATCCCCGACTTTGAAATACGTCGCCAAATATTTCTTGATGTTTTTGCTGGCGTAGCTCGTATCCTGCGCGACCAGCACATAGCCTCCGGGCGGTATTTCAAGGTCCGTGGGACCGGTCCAGGCCGGCGTTTTGCCGTCTATGGACGGGTTGACGACCTTCGTCACTTTGCTCCCCGCATCCACCTGCACCGCAACGTTAAACTGGGGAACGGTAATCTGCG
This sequence comes from Paenibacillus sp. JNUCC 35, assembly GCF_058269095.1. Taxonomy (NCBI): domain Bacteria; kingdom Bacillati; phylum Bacillota; class Bacilli; order Caryophanales; family Paenibacillaceae; genus Paenibacillus; species Paenibacillus sp. JNUCC 35. The sequence goes on from NZ_CM177771.1 coordinate 3,728,776, forward strand.
GCCCCCAATCGTTCGTGAAGAGCGCCACGGTGTCGTCGATTCCGGCGATATCCTGGTCCACGTAGCCGATCGCGTGGCGCGGGCCTTCGATGCTGATCGTAATGTCGATCGGCGCCGCCTCGACTTCAATCAGGTCAGCCGGCTGTTGAGCGTCGTTATACGTCACCGTTACTATGGACGAAACGATCTCCCGGCCGTCTTTCAGCAGCTTGACGGGTATGGCGTTCGTCCCCGCGGTCAGCCGGACCACGCTTTGGAAAGCTCCATCCGCCTTAAGTGCGGCTTCCGTTCCATTCACGGTCAAGGAGATTCCCTGTCCGCTGCCGTAACGGATCACCTGCCCCGATACCGTAAAATCAGGCGATGTCACCGTTGTGCCGGGTGCCGTCACGAGATTCAGGCCCGGGTCCGGGTTCAGAAAATCACCTGCGCGCACAACTTGTCCTCCTTTATGTAAAGACACGGTGTCTCCGGTTTTGTAATGCTCGAAAAGCGGTTTCCGGGTTACGGACGTCCCCCAGGAAGAATCGTTGGCGAGAAGTACGTATCCGCCCTCCGGTATGAGCAGGTTCTGGTTCTCCTCCCACGTGGAGCCTGTAGGCGGAACAGCCGTCGGCCCGATGACGCGGATCACCTGATCGTGCTTATCCACGGCAATCGCCGTGTTCGTCTTCTTAACGAACACTTTATCGGTTTCCGCCGAATTCGTCACCTGGGCTCCGCTCGTAAACAGGGCCACATAGTTCGTCTTCTGGGGCGGCGCATCGACATTGACGTTGATGTGCCCGACCGGCAGCCGGAACGAACCGTCCTGCGACAGGACATACACATCGTCCGTCACACCGGAGGCGGCTTGGGGCTGAACTCCCCCGCTCTCTTGCCCGAGGCTTTGCGCCGAGGCTCTTCCCCATGCGGGAGTAAGCAAAGAAATCACCAAAGCGATAATCATCATCCCATTCCACTTGCGAAGCAAGCTTTTCATAGCGGCTCCCTTCTTTCTGTCAAAGTTTAGAGTCGAACCCGGCCGGGGCCGGTGAAAAAAACGGCAGCCGCTCGTAAGCCGCTGCCGGATGTGAATGATTCTGGATGTGTGTTATTTTTTGGCGCTTTTGAACCACTCGTTGGCCGCTTTAATCATCGCATCGCCGCCATCTGCCTTCCATTTGGCCAAAAATTGATCGTAATTGGACAGTGGATCCGATCCGCTGATAAATTTCAGCATGCTGTCGATCTGGAACTTGTCGAGCTTTTGCTTGCTTTTGGAAATGTCCGCAATCGGCGGTGCCTTGGCAAGCGGATCGGTGACTATGATGCCTTCGGCGTTTTTGTTGACCTGTTCGAAGAACGCTTGCAGAGCGGGATCTTTACGCACACGGGCCTGCCAGTAGTCCGGATATTTCTTGTAATCGACACCCGTCAGGAAACCGCTTCCGTTGTTAAGCTCGTCGTTGAACTTCGGCAGAATCGGGTAGTATTTGCCGTCTTTGATCTCGTGATGCTCGCCCTGCTTGCCGATGGCAATTTCGATGAAATTATCCGGCTTCAGCTTCAGATCCAGAAATTTCACGGCATCTTCCTTGTGCTTGGAAACCTTCGGAATGGTGACGAACCAGGTCGTGTTCGCTTTGACGAACGTGGACGCTTTGCCGGATTTGTCTTTCAGGAAAGGAATGATGGCCGTTTTTGCGTTAGGGTCGTTCTTTTTAAGCGCTTTCTCCGTCGTTCCCGCGTTCCAGTAAGCCTGTTTGAAAATGGCCGCTTTGCCGCTGGAAAACTTTTCGATCGCCTTGGCGCTCGTATTGATCGGCATTTCCTGATCGATCAGGCCTTCTTTGTACAGCTTGTTCATGTAAGTCAGGAATTCTTTCATCGCCGGTGTCTCCACCTGATGGACGAGCGTTCCGTTCTGGTTCACCCAGTCCATGGTAACGCCGAAGGCTGCGCCGATATCGCCGATAATGGATTCCTTCGAGTCTTTGGAACCTGTAAGCGGTGCGATGTTTTTCTTTTCCTTGATCGTTTTCAACACCGTGTACAGCTCGTCCGTGTTCGTCGGCGTTTTCAGACCGAGCTCATCCATCCAGTCCTGGCGGACAACCAGTTCTTCCCCGACCGAGAGACCGGAGCCCGTTTCCGGAATGGCGTAGATTTTGCCGTTTACTTTGGCGCTTTCCCACGCAGCCGGGTCGATGGCCGCTTTAATGTTCGGGCCGTACTTTTCCAGCAGGTCGTCGAGCGGCTCCAGGGCCCCCGATGTAGCCAGCTTCTCGAATTGAGGCGCGCTCAGCTTCATCACGTCGTATTCTTCTTTGTTCGCCATCAGCAGGTTCAGCTTCTCATCCGGATTTTCCGCCGGAAGCATCTCGTAATTGACCGTATAGCCCGTTTTCTCCGAAATCGTTTTGGCAGTGAATTCTTTGTTCGGATCGAAATTTCCGTACTGCATAAGCTGGCGCATGGCCGGCTTGGCTCCTCCTGCCGGTGCCGGCGAAGTACCGCCTGTCTGGGTCTCTTTTCCTCCGCCGCATGCCGCCGTCGTGACGCCAAGCGCTGCGACCGTGAGCAGAAGCGCTGCTTTTTTTAACATTGATGTAAACCTCCCTTTTAGTTGAACAACAAGACCGAGCCGAGTTCCGCAAGCCTCAAAAGAAGGGCCTCACCGCCTTTCAGGATGAAGTGTCGTGTCAGCCTTTGACGGAGCCGACCAGAACACCTTTCACGAAATACTTCTGCAGAAACGGATAAACGAGCAGGATCGGCAGCGTTGCCAGCAGAATCGAGGCCGCCTGAATCGACTGTGGGGTCGTATTCATGGAAGAATCCAGATTGTTGTTCCGGAGGAAATCCCCGGTGGACGAAATGAGCAGTTCCTTCAGAAACAGCTGCATCGGCTTCAGACTCGGATTCGTAATGTAAATCATAGCGGCAAAATAATCGTTCCAGAAATACACCGCGAAGAACAGCGCGATCGTAGCCAGAACCGGCAGGGAAAGCGGAAGCATGATGCTGAACAAAATGCGCAGGTTGCTGGCCCCGTCCATTTTCGCCGATTCCTCGAGACTCTCGGGCAGTCCTTCGAAATAGTTTTTGATGATGAGCATGTTATACACGTTCACCATAGCCGGCAGGAAAAGAGCGGGCAGCGTGTTGACCAGATTCAAGTTCTGCATAAGCAGGTACATCGGAATGAGCCCGCCGCTGAACAGCATCGTGAAGATGAACACCAGCAGCAGCCATTTCCGGCCTCGCAGCCTTGTTTTCGAAAGCGGATAAGCCGTAATCGTGGTCAGAAAAAGACTGAGCAGGGTGCCGACGACCGTGATCAGGATGGATATTTTAAACGAATTCAGGAACATCTGATCCTGCAGCACATAGGCGTAGGTGCTTAGCTGAAAGCCGACCGGAAACAGACTGACCTGTCCGGATATGACAGCGGATTCATCGCTCAGCGATTTGGAGATCAGGTTCAGGAACGGCAGCAGTGTAGCTACTCCGAATAGGATAAACAATGTGTAATTGATCAGATGGAACAGCTTCTCGGACCAGGTAGTCCGGGGTTTTCTGCGTTTGTGCGGCTTTACGGCAGGCAGGGCTGCGTCTGTATTCATATGTGTCTCTTCCTCTCTACCAGATTCCGCGCTGCAAATATCTGCGGCTCAAATAATTGCCGGTGATGACAAGCGAGAAGGCGATAACCGATTCGAAAAGTCCGACGGCGGTCGTAAAGCTATAATCCTGGTTGCCTAGACCCATCCGGTACACGAACGTGCCGATAACGTCGGAAACGTTGTAAACGGTAGGGTTATACATCACGAGAATTTGTTCCGTGCCCGCTTCGAGAACGGAGCCCAGACGGAGGATGAACATCAGGAGGATCGTCGGCAAAATTCCGGGCAGCGTGATGTGCCAGATCTGCTTAAGGCGCCCCGCGCCGTCCATTTTGGCGGCTTCGTATAGCTGAGGGTCGATCGTCGAAAAAGCGGCGAGGTAAACGATGATGCCCCAGCCGGTTTCCTTCCAGCCGGCCGATGTGACAAGGACGCTGCGGAATACGCTGCTGTCCATGAAGAAGGCGATCTGTTCCAGCCCCAGGCTGATCAGCACTTTGTTGACGAGTCCTCCGTTCGTGGACAACAGGTCGATGAAAATTCCGCTGACGATGACCCAGGACAGAAAGTGCGGCAGGTAAATGACCGTTTGGATGGTGCGCTTGAACAGCATGTTTTTCATTTCGTTCATCAGAATGGCGACGACAATGGGAAGCGGAAACAAGATGACGATTTTCAGCAGAGAGATAATAAGCGTGTTGACGAAAACACCGCCAAACTCCTGCGAGGTAAACAGTTTTTTGAAATGCTCGAGTCCTACCCACGGGCTTGCCGCCATTCCGTCGAAAATATTGAAATCCTTGAACGCGATGACGAGGCCGTACATCGGCGTGTATTTGAAAAGTAAAACAAACAGGATACCCGGCACGAGCAGCAGATATAAATCCCAATCCTTGCGGATATCCGACCCCAATTGTCTGGAATAACTTTGTTTCGACCGGGAGACGTTTACTTCAGAAGCAGGCTGTCTCATCGAATCCCCCCTTATGCGCTTTCGCTTTTGTATAGTACTAAGTGTAGAACCTGCGCGAAATCCGTAGTAGAGGACACTCATTACTATTTGTGGTACTTTGATAGCGCGCTGGCACTTACTGAAAACACCCCGGATGCAAACGCGTCCCATAAAAAAAAGCCGCACGCCCGAATGCGGCGGATAGCTTTTTTTCACTTTTATTGATGTAATCCCAAAAGGTAACAAAATGCAAACGCAACCTCGCTCTGGCCGTGCGAATCCGCCTTGGTCTTCATCAAGAAATGCGATACTATCCACGAGCGAATCCAATTCGGACAAAGATGCCAAAAAACGTACGTTATCAAGACCTAAATTATAAAATCCTTAAAAATAAAGAAAAGCACATATTAGTCATGTATAATATGTGCTCTTCTTTTATTCAAATTAACGGAGTAGTAGCTGATGTAAAACAAAGGGAGAGTTTCGTAAGTCAATCCTTAAAAATAAAGCCGCATTTTTGAAATCCATCGTGTTGAGGGCTATAGTCAAGGACTTCTTTCGTTTTTGAAATATCAAGTCTTTTAAAACGATTATTAGAAACAGCGTGAACAATTTCAAAGGGCTTTTGTAAGGGAGTTATAACACACTGTTCTATTAAATGACACATATCCTCGGGGCTGATATAAGCACTCATATCTCTCGCTGTCAAATCTGTACCTACTTGAGAAACTTCATCGAATGCCCCGATTCTTATCGCGATACTAGGAAGATTTTCTTGGTAAGCAAAATAAGAAGCAAGTGCTTCTCCAAAAGATTTGCCCACACCATATAAATTTTTTGGGCGAACAGGCATATCCGGCTGTACTTGTGTATCAATTGGATACCCCTCTACAACCTGAGCACTGCTTGCAAATACAACTCGACTGCAACTTTCTTCCTGAGCAGCTTTGAAAATATTATAAGTTCCTTCAATATTAACTTTCAGCACAGATTCAAAACTTGCATGAGGAGAAGGATCCCCTGCTAAGTGAATAACAGTATCAATACCTTTACAAGCCTGTCTACAGGATTCTATATCCCTAATATCTAAATCAACCAATTCATGTCCATCATGTACCCACTTTTGCAGTTTAGATGTGTTTATATCACCTAATGTAAGACTGTACTTATCATTTAGATAAGGAATGAGCGCTAATCCAATTCTACCTCCTGCACCAGTGATCAGAATTTTTCTGGTTGGATTCATAAAAAGGCCCCTTTCTTGATTACTTGAGTATAATTTTAACATAACGGTTTATCTGTTCGAATCCTCATGGAAGAAAAATATACGGATCGGGGAATACGAAAGATATTGGCTAAATATTCGGAGGAAGCCGGCCTTGTACAAAACTTGTCACCTCACAAACTGCGACATTTCCTGTTGACCTGGCTTAAAAAGCAGGGCATCGATGACGCGCTCATACAGCCTTATTCCGGTCATGAAAGCCGCAAGTCGTTGGAGGTCTATTCAAAGCTTGCAATCACCGATGCCCAGCAGGAATATAACGAAGTTATCAATAAATTCCCCATTTAATTACATCTACTTTGCGGGTGGTGTCAGCTTCGCTGGTACTACCCCTGTACCTTGCCCCGTCCCCTGACACTAGGGCTTCATTTCGCCCGGAGTGACGCCCCAATATTTGCGGAACACTTTCGTAAAATAGCTGACGTCCCGGTAGCCGACCATCCTGGCCGCATCGTACACCTTGGCGCCTTCCAGCAGCGCCGCCTTGGCGCGGTCCATTTTCCGCTCCAGCACGTACGTGGAAAACGCGACACCCGTTTCCTGCTTAAACAAACGGCTCAAGTACGAGGAATTGACATAGAGCCGGTCCGCCACGCTGTGGAGGGTGATGTCGCTGTCGATCTCCTTCTCGACTATGGACAGGATCGTTTTCACGACGCCGTGGCTCGTCGTTTTGCGCTGTTCCTGCAGATAGGCCGAGTAATGGAGCACGGAACGCTCCAGCCAGGCCCGGATCTGCTGTTTCGTGCTCAGCATCGTGACGTCCCGGTAGTACGGGTAGTCGTCCTTCACGACATCCTGAACGCTCCAGCCCTGTTTATGAATGAGCCGGATCATAAGGCTCGTCCAGTACATCAGCGCCTCGTGCATGCCCGCAGCGGTCTCCGTTCCTTCCATCGCCTGATCCCACAGCTCCGAGAGGGTATCCATGGCCTTGTCCTCATCGCCGGTTTCGAGCGCGATCTCCAGCGTCTTCTCCAGGCCCGGAGAAAGCGGCACCGATGTGCCGGCCGCCGGCTTGTCCCGGTACGGAACCGCGATGTCGGCCCCGTACACGATGCGGTCCTGCAGCGCCTGGTACGCCTGCGCGTACAGCTTGCTGATCTCCGTGAGGCCGCCGGTCCCTCCGCTGATTCCCGCGCTGCAGGTGACCTTCAGGCATTCCTTGGCCTGGGAGAGCAGCTTCACGACCGCGGCATGCACGCGAAGCATCACGTCGTTGGGCGAATCGTCCGCCGGCATGGCGAAGAGCACCAACGTGTACCCGCTTGCGTCCGTATTCACCCAGCACGAATGCGGCTGGAGAAACTCGCGGGCGACACACTGCAGCGAGAAGCGCAGCAGCGGCATATCCCCGCTTTTGTAGCGGGACTCTTCGGGGCCGAGCGGATCGACGTCGGCTACGGCTACGGCGTACTGCATGCTTTCGTCCAGATCAAGCAGATAGTCCCTGCTGATCTTGCGGATTTCCCAGAGGGCGTACTTGCCGCCGATCAGGTTTTGGAAAAACGCGCTCTGCAGCTGGGGCAGATGCTCCGACCATTTCTCCTGGAGCTCCGACTGGCTGTGCCAGCGCTCCAGCTCCTGCCGGAGCTGTTCGGCTGCGCTCAGAACCGCTTCCAGAATTTCCCCGTCCCCTGCGGGCTTAAGCAGGTACTGGGAAACACCGGCTTCGATCGCTTTCTGGGCGAAGCCGAAATTATCGTGCCCGCTGAGAATAATCATCTTGACGAAGGCATCCTTCTCGCGCAGCTTGCGGGCCAGCGTAAGCCCGTCCATCTCCGGCATCTGGACATCGAGCAGCACAATGTCCGGCTTTTTCCGCTCGAACAGAAACAGCGCCTCCGTCCCGCTCGCCGCCTGGGCAATCACTTCGATTCCGTTGTCTTCCCACGGAATATTGTTTACGAGCGAAGTGCGCAGGCGCACTTCATCCTCGACGATCATTACATTCATGTTCCCGTCTCCTCCTTGTAGTCGATCATGCTGTCCGCACCGGGACTGAAATCTTCTCTGCAGCGGACCAGGGGAAGCTTGAGCGCCGTGCAGGTGCCTCCGCCTTCTATACTGTCGATGCTCAGCTCCGCGCTTCCGCCGTAATACAGCTTGATCCGGGACACGACGTTCCTGAGCCCGAACAGGTCGTCCACACCTTCCTCATCCAGCGAGTACAGCTTGCCCTTGCGCCTGTGGAGCCTGCCCAGCTCCTCCTGGATATAGGCCAGCCGCTCTTGCGGGATGCCGCTTCCGTTGTCCTTCACTTCCAGCACGAGAAACCCTTCCTCTAGCCGGGAGGAAACAACGAGGCGGCCGCCGTCTTCTTTTCCGTCCATACCGTGGAGGATGGCGTTCTCTACCAGCGGCTGGAGCAGCAGCTTGAGTAGCGGGACCCCTTTCGCCGCGTCTTCCATCCGGTACTGCACCTCGAAGTTTTCAAGAAACCGGATCTGCTGAATCCGGATATAGTAATGCAGGTGCGCGAAGCTTTCTTCCACCGAAAAAACTTCGCGGCCTTTATTCAGGCTGAGCCGGAAAAACCGCGACAAATTCAGAACCATTTCACTGATTTCGTCCGCCTCGTAGTTTTTGGCCGTCCAGTAGATGGAATCGAGCGTATTGTACAGAAAATGAGGATTGATCTGCGACTGCAAAAATTTCAGCTCCGTCTTGGCCAGCCTCAGCTCCTGCTCGTAATGATCCTCGATCAGATGCTTCTGCTGCTGGGCCATCTGGTTGAACGCCTCCGTCAAATAACCGAATTCGTCCCTGCGCCTGTTTTCCAGCTGGATGTTCAGCTTGCCGCTGCCGAGCCGCTTGATTCCGTGCGACAGCTTCTGAAGCGGCGACGCGATGCCCGTGTAGACGATCCATGAGATCCACAGCGCGAGCAAAATACTGATCGTAATAATGCCGTACATATACAGCGTGACCTGCTCCGTTTTGCTGTACAGTTCGCTCTTCGGCTGGATCATCGTCAGCTTCCATTTGGACGTGTCGGATGAAATCGTGACCGACAGCATGTCCGGTTCGGAGGGCAGGTATTTGTCTCGGGTCTCCCCTTCCTGGCCGATCCCCGCGATCAGGCTGTTGTTGGCGTTGGTCAGATAGATCTTAGTCTGGGGCGAAGGAAGCAGCGGCTTGATGAGATTGAGCAGCCGCGTTTTGTTCAGCGTAACAAGCAGTACATTCTGCTCCCGCTGAGGGTTGTACAGGTCCATCGAGCGGACCAGGGTCACGCTGTCCGACATCATCAGGTCTCCGAAGGTGGTGCTCCCGTAAATGATTTCGCCGGGCAGCATGTACAGAATACCCGTGCCGTTTTGGAGCGTCATGCTGTGCATAAACTCCTGCTGGCTCTTATCCAGGCGTCTCGTGCCGTAATTCGTGGAAATCATCATGGTGGACGGGTAATGGTAAATGGAAATCTGGGCGGCAATGTGATTGATGGAATTCATGTTGGACAACTGCTTCATCATTTGCGAAAAGTCCATCACGGATCGGGGAGTCAACTCCCCGCCGTTGCGCGACAAGGTGCCGATCAGCTCTGAGTCCGTCGAAATCAGTGTCGACAGCTCCTCGACGCTCTGCAGCGTCAAATCGATGTAGTCCATCGCGGAGTTCAAAGCCAGCTGGGATCTCTCCGCAGCCTGCTCGACGAGAATCTGCTGGGAACGCTCATTGGCGAAGAGACTCACCAGCACGAGCGGCAGCAGAATGAGCAGAAAGTAGCAGGTCAGCCGGACTTGTATATTCCGCTGAAACTTGTCCCGTAACCAGCGCAGCGTCTTCCTCATCGCACACCCTGCGGGATGCCCTGCATCTTGTACCACTCGTTCACTTCCCGGGTCATGTCATCCCCGCCTTCTTTCCTCCACCGTTCCACGGACGTTTCGAACGAGTCCAAAGGCTCGACGCCTACAATGATACGTACGAAATGCTCCATCAGTTCCTTCCCCTTGATGTTGTAGTATTTGCTCATCGACGGAGTCGACGAGCCGTAGAAGGCGTTCGGGATCAAATGACCTTCGATTCGTCTTAAATTGTCGTACAAATGAAAATCGCCCAGAGAATCGAGCCGCATTTTCGAAATCTCCTTGTCTGGAACATCTGCCATCGCCTGATATATTCCCCGGTACAAATGCTTGTCGTGTTCCTCGAAGTTGGTGACCATCTTCCCGTTCTGCATCGACCAGATTTCGTTCTCGAAGCCCAGCTTCAGCGTCTTGTAGCCATCGCCGGCGATGAAATTCAGATACCGGATGACACCCTCGGGATTGGTGCTCCCTACCGGAATCACGTTGTACGAACGGATTAGGCTGGTCGCATAGACGCCGCTATGTCCATCCGGGCCTGTCGGGTATTCAAGCGGAATCCAGACGGCCCGCGGGTCTTTCTGCATATTGGCCGCAATCGGCCCCCGTGTATCGTACCAGGCGGCGGAGAACAGGCCGACCTTGCCGTTCTTGACTTTGTCCATCATGCTGGCATTTCGGTTCAGCGGAAATTCGGGGTCCAGAAGCTTCTCGCGGTACAGCTTTCTCAAAAAAGCTAGAGCCTCTTTCGTCTCCGGCAGTGTACTGGTGTAAGCAAGCTCCCCGTAACGGTCCGTCCACTGATCGAGCTGCACGCCGAACGCGCCGAAGAAGGGCGCCGAACGGGCAAGAGACTCGCCGAACGTCAGCCCGATCGTGTCGTTAACCCCGTTGCCGTCCGGGTCGTCCAGCGTAAAAGCGCGGATCACCTTGTAATAATCGTCCAAGGTGACGGGCGGAGCGAGTCCGAGACGGTCCAGCCAGTCTTTACGTACGTACATCAGCTCCAGCCCTTTCACTTCGTTCAGACTCGGAACCGCGTAAATTTTGCCGTCGACGGTGACCTGATCCCACGCTTCTTTCGGAATCTTCTCCTTGAGGTCTTTGCCGTAGCGGTCGATCAGCCCGTCCAGCGGCATCAGTTTGTTCTGTCTGGCGTTACCGTTCATCCATACTTTATCGGAATAATTAATAAGATCCGGCGTATTGCCCGAGGCCATGATGACGTTCAGCTTTTCGGGATACACATCCTGCGGCGGCAGGGTCACCTTAATGTTCAGTCCGGTGTTTTTTTCAATATAGCGCAGGTAGGGATTATTGTTCTCGTCCAGCCCTTGGGGAAAGCTCAGCCCGATCGCGTTCGTCACAATCGAGATGGAATCGGCGGGAGATGCGGAACCGGGCGGAATAAGTCCGCCTCGGGCCGCTTCCGGCGCACGTTCACAACCTGCGGAAGCGGCGGCTAGCGCCCCCAGGAGGAGCGAACTTCTCAGCAAAGCAAGCAGACGGAGCGGACGGAAGCCGAGGCGGCTCGATATGCGCATACGCGGTCTCACTCTGCCTGCAAGCATCGGTTGAATACCCGGAGAAGTCCGTCCGCCATCCGTTTAAAGCCGAGATCGGTCGGGTGAATCCCGTCTACCGTACACTCGTCCCCGTCTTCGCCGAGCAGAGCCGATCCGTCGAAGAACGTGATGAACGAGTCGCCCTTCGCGATCCGGTCCTCAACGATCTGCCGCTGTATGGCCCGCCGGTCGTCCAGTTTCTTGCGGACATCCGGGTCAAACCTGGCGGCAGCGAACTCGATGCAGGAGAGAACGAGAATCGGAACTTCGGGGTGCTTTTCCCGGTACAAGTCGATAAAAACCGGCAGTGTGGCCCGGATGTTCTCCGGCTCTCCCGTGTTGGCCTCATAATCGAGGACCAGCAGAGCGGGATTCCCGATCTCGCGGATCACCTCGGCTACTTCCGGCTCGCCTTTGCCGCTGCCCGAAAAACCGAGATTGATGAACTCCCGGTTTATTTGCCGGCTCAAAATGCCCGGATAGCTCATGCCCGGCCGGTTCGCGCAGCCGCCCTGGGTGATCGAGGTGCCGTAGATGATTACCCTGCCCGGACTTTCATAGGGGAGCGGTTCTTCTACAAGGGCATCCTCGTCCGTTCCGATCCAGACCTCCTCCACCCCTTGGTAGAGAGGGAAATTCAGCGTGATGTGCCGCATCCGCTTCTCCCCGAACCGGTAGAGCCGGGACGTGTACTCGTGGTCTTCCGGCTTAAAGGAAGCGGTTGCAGCATAGCGCTGATTGCCCGGTTCCCCGATGTAGCAGTCGAACCCGCACTGGCCCAGTGCCGTCATATGAGGCATGGCGGCATTGCCGCCGAGCCGGACGCGGACGGACAGCTGCGCCGTATCGGTAATAAAGCGGATTTGCCCGCCCGCCGTGCAATCCGCGAGCCGGTCGACCGCTTCCGGCAGCTTGCGGTCCGGATTTACGGGCAGTCTCCGGTACACGCCTTCCGTCTCCAGCCACGGAAATCCCGAAATCGTAAACGGAGCCCGGCGGGGATCATGCCACACGGCTGCCTCATCGGCCATCGTGTCCGTTTGTAAGTTCCGGTCGTACCGGGCGATATCTATTTTTCCCGCTTGCTTCACTTCCACTTCCATCACTCCCCCGTTTAGTTAAAAGGTCTTTCTTTAAACTTACCTTCGACTTTCCCAACGTGTAAAGAAGTTTTTATAAATACTGTTCTATCAAAAAGAATCCTTTCTCCATAAACGGAAAAAGGATAGGACGAGTTACAGTTCCCTGAAATCCACGAACCGGAATCAGCCCTTCGGCGGAAACGGGTCATTGCCGCAGCTGTCGGATTCCGAAATTTTGCCGTCCCGGGGATCACTCAAAGAGCCGGACGAAAAAAACAGGATGAGGTCCATGGACCCCCATCCTGCGCAGCAAAAAGCATTATTCGTTAAATCTCCCCATCACAAGGGTGCTGTAATAGCTGCCGTCCGAAAGAATTTTGTCCTTTTTCAGGACCCCTTCGATCTCAAAACCAAGCTTACGATAGAGTTGTGCCGCCTTCTCGTTCGTTTCCAGAACCGTCAGTGTCATTTTCTTGATTCCGTTGGAATCGGCCCAGTCGATGGATGTCTTTAATAGATTTTTTCCGATGCCGTGCCCCCAAAACTCCTTGAGCACGCCCACCCCGAATTCGACTTTGTGGGAAAACCGGATCAGATGATTTCCTTCGCATCTGGAAAAGGCGACAACCCGGTCCTCTACGGCCGCGACCAGAAACAAGTTTCTCGGGCTGTCCGAATCCGCTTGAATCAGCCGCTCGAAGCCAAGCGCGTCGATGAACGCTTCCCCTTGTTCCCGGTCCATATTTTCGGTTTCTCCGTCGATCTGCACTCTTAGCCAGGACAACTGCTCTGCATCTCGGACGGCTGCTGACCGGATCGTATACGATAATCCGTTCACGTTAAAGGGTCGGTCGGCGATAATCATGGCCATCTCCAATCATCCTGTTTTCTGAAAAATAAATTTTCGATAAAGATAGTTTATCACAGGTCTTTCCTGTCAGGCGACGGGGCAGCCGGATGTTTTTTTAATAAACGAACGGCAAGATTCCGGTACCATGAAGGAGAAAAGGAAAGCTGCTCATCAGGAATTGCTTCGCCCGGCTAAGCGAGCATAATCCGGCCGCGCTTGTGCTCGCGCATAAGCGTATCCGTCAGCCGCAGAAAATCCATCGAAGCCTGCAGATCGTCCAATTTGGGCCGGATCCGGTAAGCTTCGCCAGTGAGCAGGTTGTAGGCTTCGATCTGGCCCGGCAGTCTGCCGAACGCCTTGTAGGCGAAAACGAGCGACAGCTGAAGGTACGCCTTCACGACGCACCAGTCCTCGTCCAGATAGTATCGCTTCAGCGTATAGGACCCGTTCGCCCATTCGCCTACATGCAGGTGCATGACGAGCTCCAGGTCCAGTTCTTCGACCTGTACCGACAGCGTCTCGAAGAGGAACAAAGGAGGTTCCGTCTTCTCTTCCTGAAACAGGGCGAGAATCAAATATTTCGCCAAATTCTTCTTCATGCGCAAATAATCTTCCATGACAAGCCCCGACTCCTCCGGGCCGATGAGGTACATTTCCAGTCTCTCCAGGATAATGTCCGCCGTCCGCCGGGAAGCGTCGATGCCGTAAAACTCGCGGATGATCCGGTCGGCCGCAGTTCTCGCGCTCTCGCGCCACGGCTCGCTCTCCTGACAGTTTCCGCCGGAATAGAAGCAGCCGGGGCAGCGGATAAACTGCTCCAGCCGCCCGTCCTCCATCCGGCCTGCCGCTGCCGCGCCGCTCACAGGGCCCCCTGGAAACGCAGTACCGCCTGCCGTCCGAATTCTCTGCACGCTTCGCGTTCGGGAGCCGACGGGCAGAGCTCGATTTTCAGCCCTTCCTGCATCGTGCAGCCGAGGGATTGAAGCTTCTCCGTCAATAGATCGACGGCCGCTCCGTACTGGGCGTAGCTGGAATCACAGGAGCCGAATACCGCCCCGATTTTGCCGTTTAGCTTCAGCTCATCCATCTCTTCGTAAAAATCCAGAAACTCGTCGGGCAGCTCTCCGTCTCCCCATGTGTAAGCTCCGAGCACGATGCCGTCGTAGGCTTCCAGTTCAGCCGCACGGGCGTCCAGAATATCCTTGACCGTCACCGTTCCGCCGGCCTGTTTGATCCCTTCCACCACAGCGTCCGCCATTTCCTCCGTATTGCCCGTTAAACTTGCGTACACGACTATAAATGTGCTCATCCGTCACTCGTCCCTCCATCTATGTAAATTGATTATGACTGGTCTCATTTCGTTGATAATGATTATCATTTTCATAATCAGTATAGAGGGTCTCCGCTCCGTTTTCAATCCCTAATTGAAAATTATTCTCAATGAAAAAAAAAAAGAACCGCAGTTTCTCTGCGGCTCTTCGCTTATCCATCTATCTGCCTATCCGGCGGCTGGCGGCTCTAGCGTACTCTTTATTTCCGAAAATGTTTAACGACCCGCTTACCTCTTCCGGACCGCATAGCTCAAACAGTCCGTTTTCATAATGACGGGCGTTTCGCCCCGGTTGATTTCGATATCCAGCGGCTTATGGGACACATCAAGCTCCTCCCACCCGGAGTATGCCTGCCGGAGTTTTTCGAGCGCCTGCTCTTTCGTCAAAATCAGCTCGATCAGCGTTTCGCGCCCTTGACCGGTTTCCGCATCCACTTCTCTTATGTTCGTATTCATGAGGATGAAGTTGATGCCTCCGTCCTTGGTCCCCGCCGCAAGGCCTGCCAGCACCTTATCCAGGGCGGATTCGGAACGGACATGCTCAAGACTGGATGCCGCGAGGATGTAATCGAACGTGTTCTCGGGCAACTCGTATTCGCTGATGTCCGCCCGCCCGGTTTCGATGACCTCTTTCACGCCGTACTTGCCGCTGTTTGCTTCAAGCTGCTCCAGCGCTTTGTCCAACAGATCCACGCAAACGATTTTTCCGCCTGTCGGCTGGAGCTTCCGGGCCAGCGGAATGGAGTTCCGTCCGACCCCGCATCCCAGATCAAGCATCCGCAGCGGTTTCCCGTCTTGAAGCATCTCTAAATAGTCCAGAACCCGTTCATCCGGCTCTTCCAGCCAGCTGTCTTTCTCGTACAAATCGTGCTCTTCAAAATACTGCTCGTGATACGCCTTCTCTTCCCGCCGGATACGCTGTAAGCGTGCCGAATTCATGCTCATCATCCTTCCGCTGTTTTTTCGCTACCCATGCTTACCCCAAAAAATGCCGGGTTGAAGCGTCTGACGGCGGAACGGAAGGAGAGCGGCTTCGTCCGGGAAGTCAATCCGGGACCGATGTCCGTTATTGCGCCATTTTTCTCGCCCGAAGCGCCCGGACAACAGCGGCAGTCTTAAGCAAACCGGTACAAACCAGCAAGATCGCCATAAAATACAGCCCGTGGGACAGCCCCGGCAGGAAAACCATCAAAACCGGCCAAGGCGCATGAAGCAGCTTGGGCAGCATCAGGATGCAAACCGGGAGCAGCAGGTGAACCCCCGCAATTCCCGCCGCGCTGAGCGCGATGCGGCCGGCCGTCGGCTTTACGCGTTTTTTCCTTCGGAACAGGGTGTAAAAACTGCGGACGGCAAGTGCAAGCACGGCAGCCATCGCCATATCGGCCAGCGCATACGTCCGGATATAGTTCGGCAGCGACTCGACGGGAGCGTCTTCTCCCTGCAGAATCCCGTATATCCCCATCACGATTTGATCGTACGGCACAAGATAATCCATCGTGTTGAGAAGCAGAATAATCCCCGTGTCTCCATGAATAACCATAAACGAATACGTGTTTTCGGTCGCTCCGTCATGAAAAAGAACCCCGTTTTTGACTGTCCATCCCATCGCGTAGGAAGCGCCGCCGCCCATGGAAGCTTCCGGTTTGTGAAGCGCCGCGTTGCTCTTTTCGCTCCAAACCGGCTTCTCCTTGTAACGGCCCCCGTTCATCTGCGCGCTGAGATAATGGGTCATATCTTCCGCCGTGGAAATCAGATAGCCTGAAGGCACCGTGCCGGTATGCGCAAGCTGCCGGGTCGGAGCTTTGAAGCCGAAAACCGACTGATACCCCGCCGCCATGTCCGCTCCGCCCACCTCTTGCGGCGAACCGAAGCTGTTCTTCATTTCGAGCGGTTCGAAAAGATAGTCTTTTACATAAGCTGAGTAGGGCGTTCCCGATACTTTCTCCACCAGGCCGCCCAGCACGTTATAGTTCAAGTTCGAATATTCGAAACCGGTTCCGGGGTCCCGGACAAGCGAAATGCTGCTTAAACCGCCGATATGGGCTCCGATTGTCGAATCCCCCTGCGTCAGAGCGGCCACACCGTCGTATTTCGAAAACCCGCTCGTCTGGTAAAGCAGATCCTTGACCCGTATCCGGTCGGAGCGCTCCGGGTCCGCCGTCTTGAAGTCCGGCAAATAGCGGCGCACCGGCGCCTCCAGATCGATCTTTCCGCGCTCCGCAAGCTGCATCACGGCCGCAGCCGTTATCGATTTGCTTGTCGATCCCAGCACAAAAGCGGTCTGCGCGGTCGCTTTTGCGCCGTCCGGACCGCTCGTGCCGTAACCCTGAAGATAGACGGTATCGCCCTCCTTCACGATTCCGAGCGCCGCTCCGGGGATATGCAGCCTGCTCATGGCCGCTTCCATGTAAGCGTCGATCCGCGCGGCGGTATCCGGCTTACCGGAAACGCTCCCCGCCGCTTTGGCGGGTTCCGGCACCGCAATAAGAAGTGCCGCAGCCGCCGCAAGCAGGGTCCGCGCCCCTATTCTCTTTCGTTCTTTCCGGGTCTTTGCAAGTTTGGTTATAGCTCCTAGGTTCATTCTCATCCAGTCTCCTCCGGGATTATCACTTCCGCTGATGGAACCAGTTTAAGACAATAAGGAGAAGCGACCCATCGATTTCCCTTGCAAAACACGCGTTTCCGGCTTACAAAATCGTCACCTGAGCGGCTTCCGTCTTCCATCGGAACTCCCTGAAAAACCAAAAAAGCCGCCAGATATCCTGACGGCTTAAAACATGTTTGATTTTGTTAAATAGAAATGGTAAAATAAAAAACCGCTGTCAATACTAGTAAATTAAAAGTATTGAGCGCTTTTATCTGATATTATCGTACCACCTTAGCGCAGCTTTGTCAACTTTTTTTGTATTGCCGCTTATGCGGGTTGTTTTTTCACGTTTAAGGAGGGGTTTTCGTGTCGGTTTCCAAAGAAGAATGGCAGCATGAACAGCAAAGGGTCGGTCTTGTCAGAACCAAGCTTCGGCAGCAGCTGGATAAAATCGAACCCGATGTCGGGCAGCTCAAGTCTCAAGTTGTCGATATCCGCAAACATTTTTGGGATGAAGTGACCGTCAATCTGGCTCATGACGACGATATCCTGGATACGTACCTCAGCCTGAGGCAGCAGGCCGAAGTTTTATCCGAGAGAGAGAGAACCCACCGTCAGCTCAAGAAGCTGGCCGACCGGATGAACCGTCTTCTCCCCTCCCCTTATTTCGGGCGGATTGATTTTAAAGAAGACGGCGCGGGCCGGACCGAGCGCGTGTACGTCGGCGTGTCTTCTTTTCTCGATGAGGACGGCGAAACCTTCCTCGTCTACGATTGGCGGACGCCCATCGCCAGTCTTTATTACGACTACGCGCCCGGTCCGGGCGAATACGATACGCCCGGAGGCCTTGTGGAGGGCGAAATCGAACTCAAGCGCCAGTTTATCATCCGCGACGGCCGTATCCATTTCCTGTTCGACACGGGGATGATGATCGGCGACGAGCTGCTCCAGCAGGTGCTGAGCAAGGGAGCGGGCTCTCAGATGAAGACGATTGTCGCCACCATCCAGAAGGAGCAGAACCGCATTATCCGCAACGACAGCTCACGGATGCTTATCGTGCAAGGCGCGGCCGGCAGCGGCAAAACGTCCGCGGCTCTCCAGCGAGTCGCCTATCTGCTATACAAACACCGGAAAACCTTGACCGCCGACCAGATGGTGCTCTTTTCTCCCAATCCGCTTTTCAACAGCTACGTGTCCACCGTTCTGCCCGAACTTGGCGAGGAAAATATGCAGCAGACGACGTTTCAGGATTATCTGCATCACCGGCTCGGCAGACGGTTCAACATCGAAGATCCGTTCGATCAGATCGAATATGTGCTAGCGGACGAAGAGACGCCCGGGTATGCCGCAAGAGTGAGCGGAATCCGCTACAAGGCTTCCTCCCGCTTCCTGCACGTCATTCAAGCGTATAAAGATCAGCTTCTGAAGGAGCATATGCTGTTCCAAGACATCGTTTTCCGGGATCAGGTGATCCTGTCCCGGCAGGCCTTATCGGACCGCTTCTACGGCTACGATGCTTCCATCCGTCTGGCTAACCGCATCGAGCTTATGAAGGAATGGCTGCTGGAAGAGCTTGCGGCCTATCAGGAGCGGGAGATGCAGGAAGACTGGGTCCGCGACGAACTCGACTTCCTCGACAAAGAGCAGTATCAGCTCGCCTACAATCAGCTGCGCAAGCGCCGGGGACGCGCCGAAAGCTTCGACGATGCGGACGTGGAAGAGCAGCTTCTGCGGAAAATGATCGTCCGGGAGCATTTCAAGCCCCTGCGGACACGGGTAAGGCGGCTCCGCTTCGTCGATGTTCCCGGCCTATACCGGCAGCTGTACGAGAACAAGCCGCTGTTTCAGTCCCTGCACCTGGCGGCTGCGGCGGCGGATGCCTCGGTTCCCGCGGAGAACGCCGATGACAGGGACGGACTTCCTGCCCGGTGGGATGAAATCTGCGCGTACACGCTGGACCGGATGAACCGGGGCGATCTGCCGTACGAAGACGCGACTCCGTTCCTGTACCTGCAGGAACTGACCGAAGGCTTCCGCACCAACACGATCGTCCGGCATGTCCTGATCGACGAAGCCCAGGACTATTCCCCTTTTCAGTTCGAATTTCTGAAAAGGCTCTTCCCGCGCTGCCGCATGACCGTGCTCGGAGATTTCAACCAGGCCGTATTCGCCCAGGCGACGACGCTGGAAGGAAGCACGCCGGTTGCCGGCCTGTACGGTCCCGGCGAGACCGAACAGATCGTGCTGCACCGCAGCTACCGGTCGACGCGGGAGATCGTCGAGTTCACGCGCGGCATGCTGAAGGACGGCGCCCTGATCGAGCCGTTCGACCGGGAAGGCGGCAAGCCCGTTGTTTTCACGGGCGCGGGCACGGGCACGGGTACGGGCACGCGCGCAGACGCGGACGCTCTCGTTCGCCGGATGACGGCGGAAATCAAGGCGCTGCAGGCGGAAGGCAGCGCGTCCATCGGCGTCATCTGCAAAACCGCCGCCGAAAGCGAGCGCGCCTTCGAAGCGCTGAACGGCCTGGATGAGCTCCGCCTCATCCGCAAGGATACGCCTTCGTTCGAGAAAGGCGTCATGGTCATCCCGGCTTATCTCGCCAAGGGGGTCGAATTCGACGCCGTTCTCATTTACGATGCCTCCGCCGGCGCCTACAGCCGCGAAAGCGAGCGGAAACTGTTTTACACGGCTTGTACGCGGGCCATGCACAAGCTTCAGCTCTATTCCGCGGGAACGCTGACCCCGTTCGTCGCGGAGCTGGATCCGGCCGTTTATACAGTGGAAACTGTGGAATAATTCTCCCGGATTTTGGCCAACGAACAGGTCGGAGAAGCCGGCTCGGCAGGCTTGTTTGAGAGTAGGATTCGCACTGTGATAAAATAAGGAAGGGGAGACCCCTCCCCTTCCTTATTTTTCTTACACAGGCGGTGTATGTTAACCATGCTCAGCACTCCCATCGGGCGCTTGCGCGTGATCGGCTTTCTCGAAGGAATTTCATTCCTCCTGCTGCTGTTCATCGCCATGCCGCTCAAGCATTTCGCGGATGTCCCTCAGCCCGTCACGGTCGTAGGAGGCTTGCACGGACTGCTGTTCGTCCTCTTCCTGCTCGCCGTCGCACACGTCACATTCGTCCACCGCTGGTCGATTATCAAAGTGTTGACCGCCATCCTGGCCTCCTTCCTGCCGTTCGGCACTTTCGTGCTGGACGCCCGTTTAAAGAAGGACGGCTGGTCCTGACTCGTAAAAAAGCGAACGACAAAAAACCTGCCGGGCCTCATGCCTTGGCAGGTTTTTTTATGGAGCGGAGTTTCCGGCAGGCGGATTTCTGCGGAAGTTGCCCGCAAGCAAGAGCAGAAAAGAAAAGGAGACAATCGCCCCCGTCCAGCACCAGGCGAGCGCATAGTCGCCCGAATCGACCGCGGTATAGATGGCCGTCGGCACCGTCTGGGTCCGTCCCGGGATATTTCCCGCGATCATAATCGTGGCCCCGAATTCCCCCAGCGCCCGGGCAAAACCGAGCACAAAAGCGGTCACGAGCGCCGGTCCGGCAAGCGGCAGCGTAACGTGGAACAGAACCTGCCGCTCGCCCGCTCCCATAGACCGGGCGGCTCCTTCCAGGTCCCGGTCGATCGTCTGGAAGCCCGTTTTGGCCGATTGGTAGACAAGCGGAAAAGCGACGACCGTCGCCGCGATGACCCCCGCTCCCCAGGAGAAAACGACCGGCTGGTCCCAGAGCCATTCCGCCAGACGGCCGATCCAGCTTCTCCGGCCGAAAGCGAGCAGAAGCAGAAAGCCGATAACGGTAGGCGGCAGGACAAGAGGCAGCATAAAGACCGTTTCCAGCAAAGTCCTCCCCCTGAACGGGCGTTTATGTACGAGCCGAGCTGCCGACACACCGAATACGAAGGCGAGAACCCCCGACAGAAGTGCGATTTTCAGCGACAGCCAGACGGGAGGGAGGAACATTTCCATGTTCATCGGCATGGCTCAGGGACTTTTTAAGCCGAAGCCGTATTTCGTAAAAATATCCCGCGCCTCCGCTCCGGACAAATACTCATAAAACTTCCGGGTCTCCTCCACCTGCTTCGTGCCCGAAACGATTCCCGCCGGATATTCGATCGGCGAACTTCCCGCCGCTTCTTTTGCCGTATACACCGTTTTCACCTTGCCCGAAGTCAGGGCATCCGTTTTGTAAACGAAACCCGCGTCCGCATTTCCCGATTCCACATAGGCCAGCACTTGGCGGACATCCTTGGTCCACACGATTTTGGGCTGCAGCTTATCCCAGATCCCGGCTCCGTTCAAGACTTCTTGCGTGTAACTGCCCGCCGGAACCGTTTTGGGTTCCCCGACCGCGATCTTCTTCACCAGCTCTTTCAAAAGATCTTCCGGACCGGCAATGTTTGCTCCTGAATCCCCCGGCACGATCAAAACCAGCTCATTGGTGAGCAGAACGCCGGAATGTTCCTTGTCGATAAGCTGCTTATCCAGCAGAGCCTTCATCTGCGGCACTCCCGCCGAAATGAAGAGATCGGCGGGGGCCCCCTGCTCGATCTGTTTCTGCAAGGTGCCTGACGATCCGAAATTATAGAGCAGCTTAACGCCGCTATTGGCGCTTTCGTAACGCCGGCCGATCTCCTCCAGCGCATCTTTGAGACTGGCGGCTGCGGATACTGTCAGTTCCGCCGCCTTCCCGTTCGCTTCCCGGCTTGAGTCCGGTTTGCCGTCCAGGCTGCCGGTTTGTCCGGCCGAGCATGCGGCGAGTCCCAAGAGCAGGACTCCTGCCGCAATCGCTTGCCCCACCCGCTTCATAAGCACAGCGGCACCTCCATTCCTTTCAATACGTAAAATTTATACCGTTCGATGTCGAGACTTCCGGTCAGCCAGTGACCCGAGCTATCGGCAAATCTTCACCTGCACCAGGTAGGATGTCCCCTACTGTCCATCTGTCCCGTCGTCTTCCACGACGACAAATTTCATTTTCGGATTATGGAACATTTCGTTCCACTGATTATCCAGGTCCTCACTTGGAGGAATGACGGGGTCCTCCGTATTGAGCTGCCGGTCCAGCTCCAGAAGCTAGTCCAGCTCGTCGTGCCGGATTAGCCGGATGATCGCTGTTTCGTTCATATACGTACCTCTTTTACGCCTATTTGTCCGTCTTCGGACTATTTACGCGGCTTCGCCCGGCTGGTCGGAATCGCTTCAAGCGGATCGTCCGGCCAGTAATGCTTCGGGTAACGGCCTTTGAGATCTTTTTTCACTTCAAAATAAGCCTCTTTCCAAAAGCTCTCCAGATCGCGCGTAACCTGCACCGGCCGCTGCGCCGGAGACAGCAGGTGAAGGGTCAAGGGCGCACGTCCGCCGCCGATGGCCGGCGTAGCTTGGAGCCCGAACATTTCCTGAAGCCGAACATGCAGAGCCGGCGCTTCCGGCGTGCTGTAATCGACCGGGATGCGGGAGCCGCTCGGCACGGTCAGATGGGTCGGCGCCTGCTCATCCAGCAGCCTCCGCTGCTCCCAAGTGAGCATCGCTTCCAGCACAGCCGACAGATTCAGACGCTGGAGGTCGCCCCGGCTTTTCATCCCGTACACGTGCGGACCCAGCCACTCCTCCAGAGCAGCAAGCAAAGCTTCGTCCGAGACATCCGGCCACCGGGCATCATGATGCGCCATAAAGCTCAACCGCTCGCGCAGCTGCCTCGCCGGTTTGCTCCAGCCCAGCGCTTCCAGCCCTTGGCTTCTGATCCCCTGAAGCAGGGCATCCCGCATAAGTTCGGGGTCCGGAGCGGCAATAGTGATCTCCCGGAGGGCGAGCATGCCGAGCGATGTTCTTTTCCGGGCCCTTACAGCCTGAGCCTGCCTATCCCAGCTTACCGTTATTTCCTCGACGATTTCATGGGCAAAATGCTCTTCAAGCTCGTCCCGCCGCACGGGAGCTCCCAAATAAATGGTGCTTTCCGCGCCCTGATCGTCCAGGTCGGCGCAAACGAGCCAAGGCTCCGGCGAGAGGCGCTGCATATCGGGCAGCACGGCCCCTCTGCCGCTGCTGAGAGTAAACCGCCCGGGCGACCGCTGTCCCGCAATGCGGTCGGGAAAAGCGAACGCGAGCAGCAGGCCCGTCCGTTCCGTACCGCCGGATTCGCCCTCCGGGACGCCCAGCTCGCGCTTCCAGCGGGCCGCATCGCTCACGAGACGGCGCAGCACGGAGACATCCGCGCTCCCCGGCGCAGACACGTCCGCGAAGCTTTCCGGCTCCGCAGCGGCAGCGCCGGCGGCGCCGCTGTCGTGCGGCGTCCGCCTCGTCCCGCGCCCCGGGCCGGTGTAGGCCCGCAGAGCCTCGGCGCGCAGCCGCAGGTCCGCATCCCGGGCCGACGGCGTGCCGCGGAGAATGTCGCGCTCGCCGAGCAGCGCCGCCAGCTCGCAGGCAAGCCCTCCCGCGCCCAGCGGAAGCGCCCGCAGCGCCATGTGCGCCAGGCGCGGGTGCATGCCCAGCGCGGCGACCCTGCGGCCGTGAGCCGTGACGGCGCCCGATTCGTCCAGCGCCCCGAGCCTGCGGAGCAGGCTGCACGCCTGTGCGTATGCGGCCGCCGGTGGTGCGTCGAGCCAGGCCAGCTCGTCCGGCCGGGCTCCCCACACGGCGAGGTCGAGCGCCAGCGGAGCCAGATCCGCCTCCGCGATTTCGGGCCGTCCGGCAGGGGCCAGGCGCCTCTCTTCCTGCTCCGTCCACAGCCGGTAGCAGACACCCGGCGCAAGGCGGCCGGCGCGGCCGCGCCGCTGATCCGCGGAGGCGCGGGAGACCGCCGTCGTCTCCAGGCGGCTCATGCCCGTTCGCGGCGAGAAGCGCGGAACGCGCACGAGGCCGCTGTCAACGACGATGCGCACGCCTTCGACGGTCAGGCTTGTCTCAGCGATCGTCGTCGCCAGCACGATCTTGCGCCTTCCCTGCGAGTCCGGCAGAATCGCGCGATCCTGCTGCTCCTGCGTCAGACTGCCGTACAGCGGCGCAACAAGAGCCTGGCCGGTCGGCAGTCGGGCGGCGAGTTCTTTTTCCGCCCGCCGTATTTCGGGAGCTCCCGGCAAGAACACGAGCAGATCCCCTTCCTCCTCGCGCCAGGCTTGCAGAACGGTATCCAGGACGGCCGCTGCCACGGGTCCTTTTACGGGTTCCCGTCTGTAACGGGTTTCGACCGGGTACATTCTGCCCTCGCTCGTTACGACCGAAGCGCCGTTCATGAGCGCCGCCACAGCGTCTCCCTCCAAAGTTGCGGACATAACGAGAAGCTTCAGGTCTTCCCGCAGCAGAGACTGGGATTGCAGGCAGAGGGCCAGGCCCAGATCCGCGGCCAGATTCCGCTCGTGAAACTCGTCGAACAGCACGATTCCCGCTCCTTCAAGAGAAGGATCGCGCTGAAGCATGCGGGTAAGGACTCCTTCCGTAATGACCTCGACGCGTGTCTTCGGCCCGACCTTCGTATCCGAGCGCATCCGGTACCCGACCGTCTCGCCCGTCTTTTCCCCCAGCAGGGACGCCATATAAGCTGCGGCAGCCCTTGCCGCAATTCGCCGCGGCTCCAGCATCAAGATGCGTTTGCCGTCCAGCCAGGGCTCCTTGAGGAGAGCAAGCGGCACACGTGTCGTTTTACCCGCTCCTGGCGGTGCGATAAGGACGGCGTTCTGCTCCCGCCTCAGCACATCCAGCAGTTCCGGGAGCACTGCCTCCACCGGTACGTTCATATCTGTATCCCCCGTTTAATTCATCAAAAGTCAACGTTTGCTTTTCTTTATCATGCAATGGCCCCGTCGTTTATCCTGCAGACAAAACCTTTATTCGCCAGGATCGGTCTTTCGCAGCCGAACCCCGGCCGATCCTGTTTACTGCCGGGCTTGCAGGTTTGCGCCGGATCGTTTTTTTCAAAAACACGAAAGAACCGCTCCGTTGGCGGCCGGTCCTTGTACCCGGTTCCATCCGGCAAAGCAAATGACCGGAAGTTCTTTTCACAGCATAAACCAAATGACCGCTTCCCGTCCATTCACCCGGTTGCACAAAAAAGAGGACGATTCTATCGTCCCCTTGGAATGAACACCTTGCACGCGGCCCCCTCCTTCTCTATTCCTTGACCAGCGGTTCCACATTAACAGTAATAACGGCTTCGCTACGGTCCCCGCGGAAGTTGGCGGCCTCAATCGTGAAGAAATCCATTCCCGTAAAGTTCGAGCCAGGAGCGTAGATCCAAATCCCGTCCGCGCTTACCGTGGATTTTCCGGATCCGGCGGATCGTTTCAACGAATAGGTCAGCGGCAGCCCCAGCCTGCTCAACGCCCGCACTCTGCCCTGAATCGCCGTATTCACCGGAGTCATAAGGGTCTCGCTTCGTGCCGTCAGTGTATCGGGGACGGGTTCTCCGTTACCGCCTCCGCCATCCTTCCTTTCGACCGTTATAACAACCAGCGCTATAGAAACGCCGCCCCTGCCGTCACGAATAAGGATCGTACACCGGTCGCTTCCCGTGAAGCCCGGATCCGGCAAGTAAATAAATCTGCCACCCGCCCCGACGCTGACTTTTCCCGACTCCGGCGGCAGCAGAAGTTCGAACCGCAGCGGACCGTTACCGGGATCGGCCGCCTGTATTTGCCCGTCGAGCGGAGTGTCCGCATACGTGGCGAACTCCTGGTCCGATACCGCGGGAGGGCGGTTGGACGGCGGCAAAGCTTTCGACGGATTGACGGTAATCCTGACCGCCGCCAGCGTTTTTTCACCGGTACGCAGGCTCGTGACCGCCGCCGTAAACACATCCGTTCCCGCGAATCCCGCAAACGGCGTATAGGTGAACGTTCCGTCCGGATAGATCACGACCGTTCCGTATGAAGGTGAACCCTGCAGTTCAAAGAGAAGCTGCCCTCCTTCCGGATCCGCGGCGGGAATCCGTCCGGTTACCGGCTCCCCTTCACGGGTAGCGAGTTCAATATTGCCGGCTACCGGCTGCTCGGTGACGGGCAGTATCGTTACGGTCACTTCCAGAACGCTGGAGGCCCCGTAAGAATCCGTCACTTCCACTTCAAAAACATCGTTCCCCGCGAAGCCCGAATAAGGCGTATAGCGGAAGCTTCCGACCAGCTCAAGCTCGGCAGTACCGTGTGCAGGCGGCCTTTTGACCGTAAAAGCGATGAGGTCCGAATCCAGATCGGCAGCGGACAGCTTCCCGTAAACCGCCGTATCCTCCGGTGTCGAATAAGAAGCATTCTCGGCAACGGGCGGCAAATTTGTGAATACGGTATTCACGGTAATCAGCGCTATGCTGACAGCTCCACCCGCGTCCGTTACGGCGACCGTAAAGGAATCCGTCCCCGTGAAGTTGCGGCTGGGCGTATAGGTGAACGTCCCGTCCGTACGGACCGATGCCGTCCCGTTAAGAGGCAGGGTATTCAGGTTATAAAAGAGCGCTTGCCCTTCCGGATCGGTCGCCGTAATCGTTCCTGAAACCGGCACATTCCTTGTCGTTGAGCTTTGGACATTCCCGACGAGCGGAGCTTGGTTCACCGGCAGGACGACAACTTTAACCAGAACCGTCTGCAAAGTGCCTGCCTCCGTGAGGACAAACGAATCGCTGCCCGTGAAGTTTTGATTAGGGACATACGCAAAGCTTCCATCGGCATTTACCGTTACCGAACTGTTTGAAGGCGGTATGCTCAACTGATAGACCGCTGAAACTTCCGGTACGAGCGGGACCCTGCTGGTAAGAGAAGTATTTTGCAGCGTCTTTAAAGTGGTTTCGACGGATGAACCCGTGAAAACCGGCGACACTTCGACGGTAATTGCCGCCGTCGCTGAAGCGCCCGACTCGTCGGTGACTCTGACTTGGAAAGAATCGGTTCCCGTAAAGGTTGGATTCGGCACATACGTGTACGTATTTCCAGGTCCTGCCGTCGCCGTACCGTTTGCGGGAGGGGTGTCCAGCGAGTAGGTCAGGACATCACTGTCGCTATCGGCCGCATCGATCGTACCGCTAACCGTCTGATTCACGAATGTGGATTGGGATACATTGCGGACCCGAGGCGGATCGTTGACCGGAGTCACCTCTATCGTCACCAAGGCGGTATCCGTTCCTCCGTTGCCGTCACTGACGAGGACCGTTAAACTGTCCGTTCCATTGAAATTGGTATCGGGTGTATACGTATAGGAACCTTCCGGATTAACGACGGCCGTGCCGCTGACCGGAGGACCCGCAAGACTGTATGTCAACGGGGCTCCGTCCGGATCGACAGCGGTAATCTGGCCGTCGGTCGGCATATCCTCCGTGCGGTCCGATACATCACTCGTTACGGGCGGATCGTTCACCGGAGTCACTGTAACGGTCACATTGGAAATTGCCGACCCGCCGTTGCCGTCGTTGGCTACAATCGCGAAACTGTCCAATCCGTTAAAATCGGATGCGGGCGTGTACGTAAACGTGCCGTCTTGTAAAACGGCTGCAGTTCCATTTGTCGGAACGGTCCCGAGTAGAAAAGTAAGGGCATCCCCGTCCGCATCCGTTGCGGTCACCGCGCCGGTAAGCGGTGTATCTTCCGGCGTCGTCAGCGCCAAATCCGTCGTGACCGGGGCATCGTTCACGGGCGTAACCGTAACAGTAACAGAGGCTTCCGCCGTTCCTCCGTTGCTGTCGCCGACGATGACAGCAAACGTATCCGTTCCGTTAAAGTCCGCTGCGGGCGTATACGTGAAGGCTCCGGCCGCAGTAACCGATGCCGTCCCGTTAGCAGACGGCGTACCCAGCGCGAACGTCAACGTGTCCCCGTCCGCATCGGTGGCCGACACTTGCCCGTTCACGGGTGTATCTTCCGGAGTTACCAGTATGATGTCTGCCGCAACGGGCGGATCATTCACCGGCGTGACCGTCACGGTCACCACGGAGATGGCGGTCCCTCCGTTCCCGTCCCTCACCTGTACGGCAAACGTATCGGTCCCGTTAAAATCGGGGAACGGTGTATACAAGAATGTGCCGTCCGCATTCACAACCGCGGTGCCGTTCGACGGAGGAGCCGCCAGTGTATACGTCAACGTGTCTCCGTCCACGTCCGTTGCCGTCACGGTTCCGCCGGCGGGGGTATCCTCCGGTGTCGTCAGACTCACGTCCGTCGTAACAGGCGCGTCATTTACGGGAGCCACCTGCACCGTTACCTGCGCTTCGGCGGTTCCTCCACTGCCGTCGCTGACGGTCACCGTAAAGCTGTCCGTTCCGTTAAAATTAAGCGCCGGGGTGTAGGTATAGGCTCCGTCCGTTCCCACTATCGCCGTCCCGTTTAAGGGAGGCGTTCCCAAAGCGAACGTAAGCGCGTCCCCGTCCGCATGTGTCGCCTCGACGCGCCCTTGGACAGAGGTGTCCTCCAGTGTGAAAACAGCTTTATTTGGCGCGACCGGAGGATCGTTAACCGGGGTGACCGTAACCATCACATTCGAAATGGCCGAGCCCCCGTGCCCGTCATTCACGACGACGGTGAAGCTGTCCGTTCCGTTAAAATCCGGAGCGGGAATATACGTGAACGTTCCGTCGGCCGCAACCGTCACGCTGCCGTTTACCGGACTCGTGCCCAGTACAAATTGGAGCGCATCCCCGTTCGGATCTGCAGCCGTTACCGCTCCCGCCAGCGGGGTGTCTTCCGGGGTCGTCAGATTCAGATCCGCCGTCACGGGCGAATCGTTCACCGGCGTGACGGTAATCGTCACGGTAGCGGTATCCGTTCCGCCGTTCCCGTCGTCAACAGTCACGGTAGAGCTGTCGGTGCCGTTAAAATTCGGATTCGGCGTATACGTGTACGTGCCGGCTGCGGTAATGACCGCCGTTCCGTTTGCAAGCCGGGGGCCGATGGCAGACGTCAGCGGATCGCCGTCCGGGTCTGTCGCCTTAACCTGATCCGTTACAGGTATATCTTCCGGCGTCACATCCGCAAAGTCCGCGGCAGCGGGTAGGTCGTTCACAGGCGTAACCGTAACGGTTACGCTCGATAAAGCATGCCCGCCGTTTCCGTCGCTCACGCCGATTACAAAAGAATCGGTCCCGTTAAAGTCCGATCCGGGGGCATATACAAACGTCCCGTCCGGATTCAGCGTAACGGTGCCGTGTCCCGCGGCGGCTTCCACGGTGAAAGCGAGGACATCACCGTCGGGATCCGTCGCGACAACCGCTCCGCTGACCGCCGTATCTTCTGGCGTAGTCAGCGTCAGCGATTTCGGCACGGGCGGATCGTTCACCGGAGTCACTGTCAAGTTCACATTGGAAACGGCCGTCCCTCCTCGGCCGTCACTTACCTTGACGGCGAACGAGTCGTTTCCGTTGAAATTAAGCGCCGGAACATAAGTAAACGTTCCGTCGGGATTCAAGGAGACGGTGCCGTTCGATGCAGGTGCCCTCAACGTGTAGGTCAACGAATCACCGTCCGCATCCGTTGCGGCCACCAGACCGCTTACCGGCGTATCCTCCGCGGTCGTCAGCGCGACATCCGAAGCCGTGACCTGACCGCTAACCGCCGTATCTTCCGGCGTCGTCAGCGTCAGCGATTCCGGCACGGGCGGGTCGTTGACCGGAGTCACCGTTACCGTCACCGCCGCGGAATCGGTTCCGCCGTTTCCGTCGCTGACGGTAACGGTGAAGGATTCCGTCCCGTTATAATCGCGCGCAGGCGTGTACGTATAGCTCCCGTCCGCTGCCAGCACGACCGTACCGTTGAGCGGCGCGGTGCCCAGCGCATAGGTCAGCGCGTCGTCGTCCACATCGCTTGCGTTAATTTTTCCGCTGACCGGAGTGTCTTTCGGCGTGACGACACTTCCTCCCGAGGCGACCGGCGGGTCGTTGACGGCCGTCACCGTAATCGTGACGTTGGAAACGGCCGTACCGCCTTTCCCGTCGCTTACCCTGACGGCAAAAGAGTCCGTACCGTTAAAATGAAGACCGGGCGCATACACGAACGTTCCGTCCGCGTTCAGCGTGACGCTTCCGTTCGTAACGGGAGCCGCCAGCGTATACGTCAGACTGTCTCCGTCCACGTCCGTCCCGGGAACGGCACCGGTGACAGGCGTATCCTCCGCCGTCGTCAAATTCACATTGGAGGTGACCGGAGGATCATTCACCGGCGTAACCGTAATGGTTACGGAAGCCGTGGCAGTGCCTCCGTTTCCGTCGCTGACCGAATAGGTGAAACCGTCGGTCCCGTTGTAATTCGGGCTGGGCGTATACGTGAACACCCCTGTCGGACCGAATACAACCGTCCCGTGCGCGGGGGAAACGGCCAGACTGAACGTCAGCGAATCGCCGTCCACCTCGGTCGCCGTTACTTTTCCGCTCAGCGACGTATCCTCCAGCGTAGTGAACGATAGATTTTGGGCAGCCGGGGGGTCGTTCACCGGTGTGACCCAGATGGTGACTAGCGAGTTTTCCGTCCCTCCGCTGCCGTCGCTGACCGCAACGGAGAAAGAATCCGTCCCGTTGAAATTCAGATTCGGCACGTACGTAAACGAGCCGTTGGCGTTAAGCGTAACCGTCCCGTGTGCGGGCGGGCTTGCGACTGTATAAGACAAAACCGCAGATTCGGGATCCGAGGCCGGAATTTGTCCCGTAAAGGACGTATCCTCGGCGATTGTGCCCGTTACGTTGGAAGCGGCCGGCGGGTAATTCCCGGCCGCTGCGGTCACAACGGAAGAGGCGGCCGTACCGTTGAAAACCGTCCCTCCGGTTACACTCTGGAACTGGTAAGTGACCGTCGCCTGATCGGCGGACTGCGCCGGGGAGGCTGGACGCGACGTGACCCGGCTTTGAAATTCGACGACGATCGACTGGCTGTTCGCCAATTCTCCTAGGGAAATTCCCGTGCAGGGATTTGCCGAGGCTTGAGCCGTGCCGTTGACAGTCACGCTTCCCGCAATAAAAGCCGTGCCCTCCGGCTGCTGGTCCGTGAGCGTAAGCGTATTGGCCGTGGCGCTGCCGGAGTTCGAGATCGTAACTTTGTACGTGATTGCCTCATTAATGTAAGAGGTCGTCTTGCTGGATTCCTTCGTTACGCTAATGACCGGAGCATTGATGTTCACCTGAAGGGCAAACGCATTGATCAGATACACGTCGCCGGACGTTGTTCCCCGGATGTTGGCGGACGTCTGCGAATGAATCAGTTTGGACGATACGTCCACATTCGTGATGTCCCATCCCTGACGGCCGCCGGATATGACGGAACCCGTAGGATGATTCCGGTCCCCGAACGTCCCGGTCGTGTCTAGCAGGCCGCTGTCGTTATTGATCTGCGAGCAAAAAAAGTTGCTCACGGGATTGTTCGGCCCGTAGACCGGCGCAAGATCGGCGGCCGTCGGCCCGAACTGCATCTGGTCGCCCGTAAGCGGAGAATCCCCTTCCTGGGCGCTGACGAGCAGCCTCCCGCTGAGCGGACCGCTTGTCGGGGTGGAAAATCCGCTTACGACGGCCGAGTTCGTGCTTGAAGGGGTGTCCATCATTTCATTGCCGACGAAAATGGTCATGTTCCGCGAGGGAAGCGTCGCATTCTGATAAATGACGGCGAGCGTCCAGCCCGCATGATTGGTGCTGTTCTCACTGTCTCCCTGCGTACCCGGAACTTTACCGACCGTATAGGTCCCGCCTCCGCCCGCCTGGACAAGACTCGTCACATTGGCGGACCTTACATAAAAGAAGCGGGATGTATTCACGCTCGCCGTAGCCGTATCGGGCGCAACCGTAAAAACACCGGCGCTGTTCGTGAGCGAAACCGTATTATTGAGCGCGCTGCTCACGTTCTCCCCGCCCAGGTTGTAACTCCCTCCCCAAATCAGCTCCGCATACAACACGGTGCTCTGGGAAGGCAGGACGAGGATGGCCGAAGAAGAATTCAGCCGGTAATCGGACGTGGTCCCGAGCGGGTAGGTGCCGTCCTGCAGACTTGTATTGACCGTAGTGAACGTGCCGATGGAGCGGGCCGTTCCCGGCGCGTTTGCGTTATTCTGTTTGCTGAGGCCGAGCGTATTGCCCGTAAACGTGATGGCTCCGTTGGTGGTGGTCGAGTATCTGTTTATAAAAGGCATCCCGTATCCCTCCTTTCCGCTATAGGTAACTTATGCTGCGCTCTCCGCCGATTTGCTTCGACAAAGCTCGACCACTGGAAAAAAATTTAAAAAAGCGCCGTGCGGAACACTCCGCACAACGCTTTCTGCAGCTTTACATGTAGCTGATCTGTTTCAGGATTTTATTCGTCTTCATGTTTTCATTCCTTCTAAATCCAGCCGCTCTCTTTCATCTTCTCCCTCTCAAAGTGCGGAGGCGACTTTGCTTTTGGCGGCCGTATTGGGGGTAGACGCAAGCTTCGGAAGGATGGAGCCCAGAAGCAGCAGGCCCGTCAGGCCTGTCGCGAAGAGCACCAGGGCCATTCCCCACGCGGGCAGGAACCCGCCGATCACGACATTGATGGCGCAGATGAAATGGGCGCCGCTGTACAGCATTCCGTTGACCGCCATATACGAACTGCGCGCATGGTCCGGAACGATGTTCACGAGGAACGCCTGCTTAATCGGAACATAGATCAGTTCGCCGAAGGTGGCGATCAGCATCAGGACAAGGAGAGCCCAAGGGTGATTGCCCATGGCCAGGTAGCTGTAGCCCGCAATGTTCAGGAAGAGGCCGACGAACATCGTGCGGGTGCCTCCGTATTTTTTGAGCAGATAACCGGTAAAAAGCGATAGGACAACGATGGCCAACGTATTCTCGGTCCTCAGAATGCCCAGAAGCTCAAGACCGTTCAAACTCGTCATGCCCGGCAGCAGAACGGCTCCGTGAATGTCCCTCTCCAGGCGGATTCCAATGTACTCGGTCAAATTAAACTCCACCGAAACCAGGAGGAGGCTGGCCAGGACGTAAACCATAAATGTCCGGTCCCGGAATACCTCTCCATAGCTTTTCAGAATATGAAAAGGTCCGCCGGTTTTCGGGACGTCTTCCTGCTCTGCGTGCCTAACCGCCG
This sequence comes from Paenibacillus sp. JNUCC 35, assembly GCF_058269095.1. Lineage (NCBI taxonomy): Bacteria > Bacillati > Bacillota > Bacilli > Caryophanales > Paenibacillaceae > Paenibacillus > Paenibacillus sp. JNUCC 35. The sequence continues at coordinate 3,761,860 of NZ_CM177771.1, forward strand.
GCTGGAGCGTTTCAGACAACCAGATCAGGGTAACGAGGTAAGAGATAAACGTAACCGCCGATACCCCGAGCAGCAGTTCGAACAAGTACGAGCTGAACAGAAACGCCCCGATAATGCCCGCGATCGAGATCGACAAGTTATTCAGCCAGTAGGTAATGCGGTACATAAATTTACGGGCGCCGGGCTCGGTCACGTCGATCAGCATAGCGTCCGCGGCGGGCTTGCTCAGTCCCCAGCCCGCTCCGATGACAAGGCTCATCGCCAGGGTCAAGTACGGCGACTGGTACCAGGGCGAATTCGCGGCCGCCATCACCGCGTAAGCCGCGGTACAGACAAGCTCGCTGATCAGCATCAGCTTCTTGCGTCCGATGCGGTCCGCGTAATATCCGCCGATAAACGTCGCGGCGACTCCCGCGATAATGTTGCCCATGACCGCTAATCCGGCGGTCGTCGTTCCGAGCGTTTTGGCGAAGTAAACCGCCATGAACGGCAGAACCATACCGCTTAGGATCCCCGTCACAAAGTGCATCGTTATCCGAATTTTTACATTGGGGTGAAAATCTCTGAATCTCATGTTCGTTTCCTCATCTTCCGTCGGTACTGGGTGCTTGTTTTCGTTTCCCCAGTCTACCAAATCGTTCCCGACTAAAAAAGGTAAATGAACGGAAACGGATTTCCCCTTTTCTGAACCGGTTTTCTTCTTTTGCGCGTATTACTGAAAAACACGAAATTACACCTGGAGGTCTGGCCATGCACCCGACGGAAACAAAGGACGAACTTCTCCTACAGCTCAAAGAAATCGACAAATGGGAACAAGAGCAGAAAGATATTTTTTTCTGGGAAAAGCTCGGCCGTCTTCCCTTCGCCCTGCTGGACAAGGTTACCCCGCGCTTTCTGCAGAACCGCATCGGACAACTTATCGATGAAATCGGAAGCTACATTCAAACCGGCGGAAAATATCTCGTTTCGGAGAAAGGCATGCTCGACCATCTTTCCAAACATACGGCGGAGGAAAAAGAGGCCCGCCAAGACGTCCCGTCCATCCGGGAAGCCGCGCTTCTTCCGCTTGCTATCATGGATCGGGCCGCGGATTCCCTGGCCGAATCCAGATCCGCGCTCGCAACCGTGCAAGGAGCAACCACGGGCTTCGGCGGCATTTTTACGCTGGCGATCGATATTCCCGCCCTCCTGGGCCTTTCCCTGAAAGTGCTCCAGGAGATTGCCGTCTGCTACGGTTATGACCCCAATGACAAGAAGGAACGTATCTTTATTATCAACTGTCTACAGTTTTCGTCCTCCGATATCGTGGGAAAGAAAGCCATCCTGGAAAAATTGTCCGTTTACGATGCGGAAGGCCGGCAGTCCGTCTCCCAGCTTCAAGGCTGGCGGGAAGTCGTCACCACATACCGAGATAATTTCGGCTGGAAAAAGCTGTTTCAGATGATTCCCATCGCCGGTATGCTGTTCGGAGCGTATTTTAACCGGGGTACGATACGGGACGTCGCCGAAGCCGGCAAAATGCTGTACCGGAAACGCCGCATTCTCGAAAGGTTGAACGATGCCGCTTAAAGGAGTATCTTCATAGATATCTCGTATGAAAGGGGCGTAACCACAATGAGCTCAACCCTAGTACGGGGGCGCTTCGCCCCTACTCCGTCCGGCGAACTTCATATCGGCAACGCCCGTACCGCCCTGCTCGCCTGGCTGCAAACCCGGGCGGCGGGCGGTACGTTCGTCCTGCGGATGGAGGACATCGACAAGCCCCGCTGCCGGCCCGAGCTGGCCGAACAAATCACCGAAGACCTGCGGTGGCTCGGCCTCCACTGGGACGAGGGCCCTGGCCCGGGCGGTCCCTTCGGGCCTTACGAGCAGAGCGCCAGAGGGCGCCTCTACGAGGAGGCGCTCCGGACGCTGCGGGAGCGCGGGCATCTGTATCCCTGCTACTGCAGCAGGGCCGAGCTTCACGCCATCTCCAGCGCTCCTCACGGCCTCTCCTCCGAAGGACCATCCTATCCCGGCACGTGCCGCTTCCTGACGGAGGCCGAGCGTCAAGCTCGCGCGGCGGACAAAGTGCCCGCGCTCCGCTTCGCGATGCCTGCGGAAGACATCGCTTTCCGCGATCTGGCCGCGGGAGCGCAGGTTTTCCCCGGCGGGGCCGGAGGGGACTTCGTCGTGCAGCGGGCGGACGGCATCGTGGCCTACCAGCTTGCCGCCGCCGTCGATGATGCCGCCATGGGCATCACCGACGTCCTGCGCGGCTGGGATCTGCTCGACTCCACCCCGCGCCAGCTGATGCTGCTGCGCGCCCTGGGGTACGAGCCGCCGCGCTACACGCACGTCCCGCTGCTCTACGGGCCCGACGGCCAGCGCTTGTCCAAGCGGCACGGCTCCTTGTCCGTGTCCGCCATCCGCCGCGCGGGAATCCCCGCCCAGACACTGCTCGGCGTCCTCGCCTACCTGTCGGGTCTGACCGACCGGCCGGAACCGGTGCAGGCTGACGAGCTGACGAGGGATTTCCGGCTCGCGGCATTCCCCCGGCATCCCGTGCAGCTGAACCGGCAGCTCCTTCGTCTGCTTTCCGCGGGCTGAAGCGTCGTCCGCTCTCATCCGTTCAGGAAGCCGCGAGAGACGCCTCCGGCCGGCAGGATAAAATTCCTCTCATCTGCACAAAGTATTCCTAGCTTTTGGCGACCGGATCACCGGAGATTCTGAGGAATTCTGACCGAGGAGAGTGAATCCGCCTTATGGAGGCGAAAAAAAAATGGGATCTCATTTCTGTGGCATCCATCCCGCTGATCATGACTCTTGGAAACTCCATGCTCATTCCGATTCTGCCTTTGATCCGTGAAAAGCTCCACGTGACCTCGTTTCAGGTCAGCCTGCTGATTACGGTCTATTCGATTGCAGCGATAATACTTATTCCGGTCGCCGGGTTCCTGTCGGACCGGTACGGCCGTAAAATCGTTATCATTCCCAGTCTGATTATCGCCGGCATCGGCGGCGCCGTCTGCGGATTTGCAGCCTGGTTTATGCCTAATCCTTATATGATCATCCTGCTCGGCCGTCTGCTGCAGGGTATTGGAGCCGCCGGCGCGGCTCCTGTCGCCATGCCTCTCGTCGGAGACATGTTTACGGAGGAAAGCGACGTCAGCAGCGGCCTGGGCGTTATAGAAACGGCCAACACGGGAGGCAAAGTGCTGAGCCCCATTCTCGGGTCCGCGCTTGCCGCCCTGGTCTGGTTCCTGCCTTTTATGGCCATTCCCGTTTTCTGTCTGATTTCCGTCCTGATGGTCCTCTTTCTCGTCAAAAAACCGGAGAAAAGCGGCGGCAAGGAAGCCGGCTCAGACCAGAAGCGCGCGAACACGGGAAGCAAAGCGGCAGAAAAAAACAGAAAGCCGCAAACGGATTCCGCCAAAGAATCCGATAACACCGACGGAGCGCCGATCTCGCTCCCGGTTTTTCTCAAAGATCTGAAATGGATCTTTTCCAGGAAGGGAAGGTGGCTGTACGCGATTTTCGCCATCGGCTGCATCTGTATGTTTTTGCTTTTCGGGGCTCTTTTTTATTTGTCGGAGCTGCTCGAAGAGAAATACAATCTGCACGGCATTCTGAAAGGCTGCGTTCTGGCGATCCCGCTGACCCTGCTCTGCCTGACGTCTTTTATTACCGGCAAAATCATCGGTCAGCATAAGAAACGGATGAAATGGCTGACCTTTGCCGGCAGCCTGCTTGCTTTGGGCGCGACTCTGGGCTGCCTTTTCTTCAACTTGCTGTACGGCCTGCTAACGATGCTTTCCCTGCTCGGAATCGGAATCGGGCTCGCTCTTCCCTGTCTGGACGCTTTCATTACCGCGGGAATCGACAAAGCCCAGAGGGGCACGATCTCTTCTTTCTACAGTTCCATGCGGTTCATCGGCGTTGCGGTCGGTCCTCCCGTCGTGTCCGTTCTGCTGTCCAAATATCCGACTATTCTGTTCTATGTACTCGGTGCGGCCTGCCTTCTGGCAGCTCTTCTCGCTTTATTCGCCATCCATCCGTCCACGGATGAAGAGCCCCGGCCCAAACCGGAGCCTTCCCCCGCCTAGACTTGAGGAGGCTTGTCCTCAAGGACAAGCCTCCTCTTTTTTACGGAACCCTCATTCATTCTCGGAACAATCCTTCCTTCTCCCTTGCCGCTCACCTGTCACTCTTTGATCCAGGCAACTTTTAAATTCATCTCTTCTATACAATGCGATTCGTCCAGCTCCAGGTTGGAAATGGCGGGCGTGACGGGATAGGCTTCCATCGCTTCGGCCGGAAAAGGCTTGAGCAGCGGGATCAGCCGGTCGGTATCCATCGCCCCCTGCGACATCCATTCTCCGGTCGAATGCTGATTCAAAATAACCGGCATCTGGTTATGGAAGGAAGTGATCAGCGAGTTCGATTCCGTCATCAGCAGCGTACAGGTCCGAAGCTCCTTCCCTCTCGGGTCGCTCCATACATCATACAAACCGGCGATGCCGAAAACTTCACGACTCCGGGGCACCACGCGAACGGGAAAGCTTTTCTTCCCTTCCGTCTTCCAGTAATAAAAGCCCGAGCACGGAACGATACAGCGCTGGCGCATAAAAATTTTACGGTAAGCAGGGTCCTGGTGAACCGACATCCCGTCCGCATTAACCGCATCTCTTGCCCAAAAAGGAACGAACCCCCACCGGTATTCATCCAACACAAGCTCCCCGTTTACGGAAACGATTACAGGCACATGCTGTCTGGGCGAGATGTTATACCGGGCTTTGTACGGAACCGCTATCTTGTCCACTTGGAACCGGTTCTGAATCTCGGTTAAGTCGGCCGTCAGCGAATATTGTTTGCACATGGAAATCACCATCCTTATGCGCTTTATTGTGCCGTTTCCCAGGAAATATATTCTAAATAAACTTCCTTTTTTAGACATTTACCGACATTTTCAGACAAAATAATTGGTCAATCTCCCTTTTTGGGGTACAATAGTCCAGAAGAATATGGGGGTTATCGGTTCTTTGTTAATAAATAGACTTTTTCAATATAAATGGGTATTGCATCAATTAAAGTCTTATATCCACGATTTGGGTTGACATGAAAAGGGACTCGTTCATAATTCCTTAATATTTTTCTTGTATAAAGAATAGATCGAAAGGAAAGGAGCCTATTGCATGAGCATTCGATGGAAAGAATGGTATAAAAGCATGTTTGTTTGGACGATCGTGCTGCTGCTTGCCAAGATGGCACTGTTCCGGATCTTGGTCTATGACAAACTGACCCTGGACAAAATTTTAATAGACGCCTTCGATGTGGTGGTAGCAGCCTGTCTAATCGAGCTGTTCCGGCCCGGGCGTTTAAAAACAGCACTTTTTTGGATTTTCAACATCTTAGTCAGTTTGGCATTGCTCGCATCCGCTATTTACTTTCACAATTTTGGAACAGTCCCTATCTACACAACGTTAAAGCAGCTGCATCAAGTGGGACAAGTTTCTTCATCCGTACGTTCGATTATGAGACCGGAGGACCTCTTGTTCTTCGCGGATATTCTCATCGTACTGCTGTTCAAACTCGTCGTGCGTAAAAAACCGAAAAGAAACTACGTTCCTTTCCGGCTTCCGTCGCCGGTTACTTATGCTCTATTGATCGTGAGCGTTTTGCTGACCTCCAGTTCCATAGCGGCCGCTTCCGGCACGAAAAACGAACTGAAAAAAGGAGAAGAACTCGGTTTCTTCGCTTATCAGGCCGTTTCTTTGTTTGACGGACTCCGTGCCAACCGAACCAATTACGCGGACATTTCCGAGGTGAAACAAAATCTGACGGAGCTGGAAGCCTCCTTCCCTCGCAGCGCCCCATTGGCGCAAGGTGCGGCGCCTAATTATTTCGGCACGGAAAAAGGGAAAAACGTGATCGTGGTCCAGCTGGAAGCGTTCCAGAACTTCCCGATCAATCTTGAAGTGAACGGCCAGGCCATCACGCCGAATATGAATGAGCTGCTCAAGTCCAGCTTCTATTTCAATAACTTCTTCCAGCAGGTCGGGCAGGGCAACACCTCGGACGCCGAGTTTATTTCCAATACGTCCATTTACCCGACAGCAACCGTGGCCATGTCCAGCGGCTTCAACAACCGCGAGCTACCCGGTCTGCCGAGAGCGCTCAACGCCCTCCAATACGAAACGAATACGTTTCACGTGAATGACGTCAAATTTTGGGACCGGGACAAGATGTATCCCGCACTCGGATTTAAACAGTATTTCGACAAACCGTCCTTTACGAACGATAACTTCAATGCCTTCGGCGCATCGGACGAAGAACTGTACCGGACCGGCATGAAACGGCTCGTTGAGCTGAAGAATGAAAATCAGCCGTTCTACGCCCAGTTTATTTCGGCCTCCAGTCACCATCCGTTCAAAATACCCGCGGATAAACAGACGCTGGATCTGCCGGAGAACATCAAGGGCAAGCAGCTCGGTGACTATCTGGAAGCTGTCCATTACACGGACTATGCGATCGGAACCCTGATCAATCAGCTCAAAGAGAACGGCATGTGGGATAATACCATTCTCGTAATGTACGGGGACCACTTCGGCCTGCAACCGCAGGATAACGATCCGAAGATGGTCAGCGAGGCGCTCGGAATCGACTACCATGAGCAAATTTCCCGCTACAATATCCCGCTCATTATCCACGCCCCTTCCCAGCAGGAAGGCAAGCAGATCGAAACGGCCGGCGGCCAGCTGGATATTATGCCGACCGTAGCCAATTTGCTCGGTATCCGGCTGGAAGAAACGGGAATTGTGCCGTTCGGGCACGATTTGCTCAACGTGACGAAGAACGTTTCCGGAATCCGGTACTACCTGCCGACCGGCTCCTTCGTCAACAACGATGTTCTATTCGTGCCGGGCGAAGGCTTCGACGACGGGACCGCGGTCTCGCTCAAAACGCACAAGCCCGTGGCCGATATCAGCCAGTACCGCAAAGATTACGACTACATCATGGACCTGATGCAGCTATCCGATGAATATGTGAAGCTGCTTCCCGTCCGCAAATAAAGGTTCGTTAAGGTAACAGGAGCCGGGATATCCTGCAAAGCACCTGTACAAGAAGGCAGCGCCCTCCAAGGGCGTCGGCCTTCTTTCTTTTTTGGCCCGGAAGCGGCCTCGGTGCGATTGGATAAATGTGGAGAATCTTCCGTTTTGATTTGTTTGACATGTTATTTGTTCCGTAGCATAATATTTACTATCGAATGTTTCACTTGTGAATCATTAAACAGTGCAACGATAGGAGGCGAAAGCATGGAGAGCCCGCTTTACCCCATCTATACTTCTTTTCGTGAAGTTAGTCAGACGATCAAGCGTATCCTTCGCACGAATGCGGAAGCGATGGGGTTATCCCATGTGCAGTTCACGATTCTTCGGCTCCTGCAAAATTGTCCCGACACCAATGTGACGGAGCTCGCCGAGCGTATGCAGCAGACGAACAGCTCGGTCAGTGTCGCCATCGAACAATTGGTCGGGATGGGACTTGTGAATCGGATCCGCAGCGACGAAGACCGCCGGAACGTCAAATTAAACTTGACCGATAGAGGTACGGAGAAGGTAAGGCTGTCAATGAATGAAGATTCGCATCTATATAAACAGCTTGTACGGATCTTGGAAGTCCCGCCTCAGGAGATTCAAAGCATGCTGGACACGCACCAAAAAATTTTAGATCGGCTAAACGCCAAGGAGGAATAAAGTAAGATGGGTTACACCAGAATCGTTATCACCAACGTAGTTGTCATTATTGTTTTAATTGTCGCCGCTGTTACCGGCTATTATTTCTATAATCAGTCGACCACTTATATCAAAACCGAAAATGCGCAGATCGCCGGCCAGCAAATGCTGATTACCGCTCCCGCCACAGGCAAGCTTGAGGATTGGAAAGGGAAAGTCGGCCAAGTGTTTAAAGCCGGCGACGTGATCGGTACCGTTCAAACGGCCGGAGCTCAAGGAACTACCGCCGTGAACGTGTCTATGCCTGCCGACGGCACTGTCGTACAGACAAGCGCTTATGACAATGAAACCGTAGCTCCCGGCACACCGCTCGGTTATGCCTACAACATGGGCAGCCTTTTCGTAAATGCCAACATTGAAGAAACACAGCTCAAAAACGTGAAAGTCGGCCAGACCGTCGATATCTATGTCGATGCTTTCCCGAACAATACGCTGACCGGAACCGTGAATCAGATCGGCCAGGCTACTGCCGGCACGTTCTCCATGCTTCCGCAAAGCAACAGCAACGCGAACTACACGAAAGTCACTCAAGTTGTCCCGGTTAAAATCATGCTGACCGATAATCAAGGGGTTGCACTCGTACCCGGTATGAGCGCCGAGGTCCGCATCCATAAGTAAGGAGCGATTAAGGAATGTCTGAAACAAAAGCATTAGTTGTCTATAAGGAGAAAGAACCCGAAGAAGACATGACGAAGCATCGTGGTACGGTGCTTCTCGTTTTAATTCTGGGTGCCTTCGTCACCATTCTTAATCAGACGCTTCTCAATGTGGCCCTGCCCCATTTGATGAATGATTTCAACGCGTCTGCGGACACCATTCAATGGCTGTCCACCGGTTACATGCTGATTAACGGGATCATTATTCCGGTTTCCGCATTCCTGATCGGTACGTTTACGACCCGGCAGCTGTTCATCTCCGCGATGATTTCCTTCACCGTCGGCAGTTTGATATGCGGCATGGCGCCGAACTTCACCATTATGATGATCGGCCGTATCGTACAGGGCGCGGGCGCCGGTATTATTATGCCGCTCATGATGACCGTTATTCTGAACATCTACCCCCCTCAAGTAAGGGGACGTGCCATGGGTATGATCGGGATCGCCATGTTCTTTGCTCCGGCTGTCGGCCCTACTCTGTCGGGCTGGATTATCGAGCACTGGACGTGGAGAATCCTGTTCTACGTCGCCATGCCGATTGCCATCGTCGATATTATTTTTGCTTTCTTTGTGCTGAAAAACGTCACGAAAGTAACGAAGCCCGTATTCGACTTCCTCGGATTCGTTACGTCGACGATCGGCTTCGGCTCGCTCCTGTACGGCATCAGTGAAGCCGGCAGCAAGGGCTGGGGTTCCGCTCCGGTCGTCTCTACCATCGTCATCGGCGTCGTCTTTATCGCCCTGTTCATCGTTCGCGAGCTGACCGCCAAAAACCCGCTTCTGAATTTGCGGGTTTTCAAGTACAACATGTTTTCTCTCAGTACCGTCGTCAGCTGTATCGTGAACATGGCCATGTTCGGAGCTTCTATCCTCGTTCCGATCTATGTCCAGAACATCCGCGGGTACAGCCCGATCGAAGCAGGTCTGCTTATGCTGCCCGGCGCACTCCTGATGGGGGTCATGTCGCCTATTTCAGGCGCTTTGTTCGACCGGTTCGGCATCAAGCCGCTGGCCTTTATCGGCCTTACCATTACGGCCGTCACAACTTGGCAATTCGCTCATCTTAATGCGGATACGACCTATTCGACCCTGATGTGGCTGTACACGATCCGTATGTTCGGCATGTCGTTCATTGCGATGACGATCATGACGACCGGACTCAACCAACTGCCCAGAGAGCTGGCGAGCCACGGCACGGCGGCTTCTAATACGGCGCGCCAGATTGCCTCTTCCATTGGTACGGCGATTCTGGTTACCATCATGACAAATCGCACAACCTATCATGTCGGACAATATGCCAACGACCTGTCTTTATCCAACCCGAACTACAATCCGTCCGGGCTGGACAGCATGGGTGCAGCATTCGCCCAGCAGATGGGCCAGTCCCTTGCGGCAGGCAAAGCGTATGCCAGCCAGGTGCTGTACGGGCTCGTTACGAAGCAATCGACGATTCAAGGTATCAATGACGCCTTCGTCGTCGCAACAGGACTTACGATTGTCGCATTGGTTGTCTCCTTCTTCTTCCGCCGCGTCGCTCACGGCAAATCCGCCAAGAAAAAATTGGCCGAGAAGCCGGCAGAACCGATTGAATTGACGGATTCGAGAGGACAAACAGCGCGGGTGTAACATCCGCGCTTTCTCATTTGACCCTGTCAGGAAAGGAAGTCTATTATGAAAATTTACGTAGTTTACGACAGTGAAAGCGGCCATACGGAAGCCCTCGCCCGCTCCATCGCGGAAGGCGCAGCCGCTCATCCGGAGGCGGAGGTTCTGCTCCATCACGTTAACGAGGCTCGCATAAGCGACCTGGAAGACGTGGATGCGATCATCTGGGGCTGTCCGGGCCATTTCGGCACGATCAGCTCCGGGCTGAAGAGCTGGATCGACAAGCTCGGCTACATGTGGGCCAAAGGCGAGCTCATCGGGAAAGTCGGCGCCGCGTTCTGCACAACGGCCACTGTCCACGGCGGCATTGAAATGACGCTTTGGAACTTGATTACACCGATGCTCCACAACGGCATGATCATCGTCGGCCTGCCGAGCAACGTACCGGAAAATGTGCTTTACGGCTCCTATTACGGCGTCGGCATCACTTGTCCGGTCGAGGCGTCCAAGGATGCTCCCCCCAACCTGCCGACCGAATCGGATCTGGCTCTGGGACGCGCCCTGGGCAAACGGGTTGCCGATATCGCCCAAAAGCTAGCCTAAAGCGTTAAGGAAAGGATGATACCCGTTGGACTTATTTTATTTTCTGGCCATTGTGGTCATCGGCCTTCTGGTGCTCATCCCGGTTAACCTGAAGTTGTTCCGCAAGTCGGCACAAAGCCAGCAGCCGGAGAAACCGGCCGAGGAGCCAGCTTCCGGTAGCCGGGTCAACAACTTAACGGACGGACACGCTCCCGAAACCGCCGAGCCGCATGGAGAAGTTCCTTCTGCAAATGTCGGAACAGGAGCCGCTGCACCTGCAGCCGCTCCCGCTCCTGACCTTACGGACACGCCCCGTGCCGGCACGCATCCCGATAGCCTGGAAGAACAGCGCACACCGGAACTAACCGTTCCGAGCGCTTCTTCCCGGGAGCCGGATACCATCCCTGCACGTCCGGGCACGGCTGCCGCTCCTGCTCCTGTAGAGCAGGAGGAAGCACGCTTCGCCCCTGCGGCCGAGGAAGCCTTCCCTCCGCTCGCGCAGCCGGAAGCCGAGCCGGAGCTGCCTCCGCGCAGCCAGCGGCACGCGGGCCACACGCACGGCCGCAAAGCGTCGCTGCGCGGCAGCAGCATCCGTCCGGCAGCGCAGACTCGGCGTGCCGAGGCGTCGCTGCCGGCGGAGCAGCCGCATGAAGCGGCCGAGCCGTCCGCAGCCGGAGCGCTTGCCTCGGCGGACGCCGCAGGAAGCAGCGCTGCGGAAAGCGTGGCCGCTTCCGCCGGGGAAACGCCGCGGCTGCAGCTGCACCCGTTCGCGGACCGGAAGCGCAGCTCCGAACCGCTGCACGCGGAAGGCTCGAACGGTGCAGCCAGCCTTCGGGCGGACGAAACGCCGGCGGTACGCCCGGCGCCGTCCGCCCCTGCGCACGCAGCCAGTAGCGCCCCGGCAGCGGATCGCGCGCCATCGGGCGTTCCCGCTCCGCATGCCGCCGAAATGACGGCGGCAACTCCCGCTGCCCCGGCCGCAAGGTCCGGATCAGCGGGTGAAGACGGCGGCGTCCATTCGGACATGGACTACCGCGACGCGCTTCGCCGCGGACTCCGTCCCGAACCGGAGCCGGAAATCGTGCCGGAACCGCCGAAAGACGAGAAGTACGACGACCGGAAATACCGGGACACGCTCCGGGATATGTTCCGGGAAGCGGCGCAAAACGCCGGAAACGGCGGTACGGACAACTGCAAGTAAGGCCCTGACCCAGTAAACGCGCAAAAACCCGCCTACGGAGATTTTCTCCGCATGCGGGTTTTTGTTCGATGCAAGTGAGGCCTTAACGATGAAAAACTCCTCAGTTTCCGCCGCCGTACACACGGTACGCCGAATGAAGCGTCGGGCCTACGTACTGGTTGAGCGGGAACGAATGACGGATCGCTTCGGTGATGAAAGCTTTTGCCGTGTGAACGGCTTCTCTCACGGATTTGCCTTTGGCCAGCTCCGCCGTAATCGCCGCCGAATACGTGCAGCCTGCGCCGTGCGTATTCGTCGTTTCGATGCGATCGGACTCCAGCAGCTCGAACGTTTCGCCGTCGTACAGAACGTCAACCGCTTTGTCGTGCTGAAGCTTTCCGCCGCCTTTAACGAGCACATATTTGGCGCCGAGCTTCTTGATCGCCGCAGCCGCTTCCTTCATATCTTCCACGGTGCGCAGTGGAGCGTGTCCGCTAAGCTGGGCCGCTTCGAACAGGTTCGGCGTCACGATCGTGGAACGCGGCACCAGGACGTCGCGCAGGCTGACGGTCGTCTCGGGATGAAGCGCCTCGTCGTTGCCTTTGCAGACCATAACCGGGTCGATCACGACATTTCCGACGTTCTCCCGGTCGATGGTACGGCCTACGAGTTCGATGATTTCAACCGAACCGAGCATGCCTGTTTTCATGGCATCCACGCCGACACCGTGAAGAACCGTCTCCAACTGCGGCGCAAGCACCTCGGTGGAAATCGGGAAAACCTGATGGGCCCAGCCGTTGTGCGGGTCCATCGTGACAATCGTGGTCAGGGCGGTCATTCCGTATACGCCGCGCTCCTGGAATGTTTTCAGGTCGGCTTGAATGCCGGCTCCTCCGCTGGTATCGGAACCCGCAATCGTTAATGCTTTGTACATAGTCTTGTCCTCCTTGCGATAAGGTCTTCGATGTCGAATCCAGGTGCGATTTTGTAACGATCCAACTCGAAAATCGTCTACTCTCTATCCTACGGCACGGTGTGAAAATGTGCAATATGCCCGTGAGCCTGCAGGAGTCCACAGTTGTTTCCATACTAAACCTAAACGAAAAAACCGCCTTTCGGCGGTCTTTCGCGTAAATGCGTACCCTGAGCGGGACACCTTACAGCAAATTTTTGAAATCGTCGTCCGCGGGTATGCCCTCTTCCACCGCAAACTCGAAATCGTCCACATCGTAAATCTGCACCGGAATTTCCGCCTGAATGATTTTTTCCACCAGCTCGACCTGATCGGTCAACATAGGCACCTTTTCGTGCAAGGCGGTCAAAATCAGTTCGGTTTCCACCGGATCGAACGATTCCCCGTAATGAGCGTTGTCCACGGAATTAATAACCGTGAAGGATACCATATCGTTCACGAGGATCGGCGGGCTTTTACGCCACGGAACGGTCAAGGCCCGTTCGATTTTTTTCTTGTTCAGCGGATCCTCGAAAAAAGTGATCAGCTCTCCGATCATCTCTTTTACATGCGCGTCCTCCTGCGGATCGGGCATAACCGGCTCCGGGCTGTCCTTCAACTCGTACAACTCGGCAACGGTGGAGTAAGGCAGAATATACTCTACCGGACGCCCGGGCACCAGCAGTTGTCCATATATGGCAACCAGGACGGACTCGATAATAAAGCGTCGGCCCATCGTTTCTTCCCCCTTTGTAAATCGGCACAGCCAAAATAGTCAACTACCATCATAACACTTCCTGTAGGGTCCTTCCAGCATTATGGGAATATTTGTCGTACTTCTCCAGTCTCATGCTCGGTACAGGCTCTCTCCACTGGAATTCGCCCGCAAGCTTCATTTACCTGCCGAAGCGCTTCCTATAAATCAGGGAAGAAATAAAAAAGCAGCTCCCTTACGGGAACTGCCTGATTTTTATCCGGCCATCAGATTTTTGGCATCCTCGGGACTGTATACTGAGATGTGATCCACCTTGCCGGTTGATTTCGGAATGACGAATTTCAACTGATACTGGCTTCCGGCTCCGTACGTATAAATCGTGTCGCCGCCGTTGACCGTTACTTCCGCAGGCTCGCCGAGCGTCTGTTTGATATCCGCTAGAGCAAGCTGCTGCAGAGCTTTGTCATAGGAACGGACATCGAAGATCAGCATCCCTTTGTTAAAGCCGAAAGCGACTCCGCGCTTCGTATAGGTCGCATACTGGCCTTTTCCTGCGCCTTCCTGCTTGTCGGGCTTGCCCCATTTCTTCTCCACGTCGTCAAAAAGTCCCGTGTGGGCGGCATATTCCACGCCCGCAATCTGACCTTTGCGCGCCAGTTCCATTATCCCTTTAACTTGCGCCGCTTTATCGGAACCGGTCGAACCCGCTTCGCCCGGCTTGGCCGACGGAGCCGGCGTTGCGCTCGGCGGCGGGCTCCCGCTCGGACTTGCGGACGGAGTCGGTGCGGCGGATATGGTTGGCGCGGCCGTAGGACTGGGCACGGCTTTCGAATCCGAACCGCATGCCGCCAAGGCAAGCGGCAGGGACACTACGGCTGCCATCATCAGCATACGGCTTTTATGCGATAAGTTTGAGTTCATGACTTCAATCACTCCTCGGATCGGTTTCAGGGAGTCTGCGCTCCCCTTTCTTTTCTGGACTGCGATCGACGGATCTGACGTTGGCCGGGTCCGCGTTACGGCTAGCCGAATCGGTTTAAGGCTGGCCCAACGGTTTGCGGTTCGTCGGGTCCGGGTCAGGATCAGTTCGGGGTCCGGTTCGGCCGATTTCGCTAGCTTCCGTTTCCCCCCCTGCCGATTTGATCTCGGACGGGAGCTTGACTATACTAGAGGCTGGATACACCATCCAGATCCTATGTCGAGTATACTCCAGGAGGACAACCATGATCAAACAAGCGGGCACGATTGCGGTTTATGTGGATGACCAGCAGGCATCCCTCAAATTTTGGACGGAGCGGGCCGGGTTCGCCGAAGTGGCCAACCATCCGATGGGTCCCGATGCGTTCTGGATAGAAGTAGCGCCGCCCGGCGCCCAGACACGCCTCGTGCTTTATCCCAAGGCCATCATGCCGGGGTGGGAAGAGCAGAAAGCCGCCGTCGTTTTCGAGTGCGACGATATTCAGGAAACCTACAAGACGTTGTCCGCCAAAGGCGTCCGTTTTCTCGAAGAGCCCAATCAGATGCCATGGGGAATCTACGCGCGTTTCGAGGATATCGACGGAAACGAATTTTTGCTGAAACAATAGGATTTCAAGAAAATCCGATTGAACCGGTCAGCCGCACAAAAACACCCGCCTTTACGGACGGGTGTTTTTAACTTTTTTATAAAACGGACCACGATTTACCGCCGTCTTTGGTCTGTACGAGAACGGACCTCTTCTGATCCTTCGTTTCGAGAAGAATCCAGCCCACATTTTCCGAAATAAATTGGAGCTGCGTCAGTTGAGGGTATTTGCTCCATGTTCTGGACAAAATTTTGTCCTCGTTCAGCGGCGCCCACGTTTTACCTTTGTCGGTCGTATGGTAGACGATATTTTTGTCCAGGTACCACCCGTCGGTCTCGCTCAGGAAAAAAGGCAGCGTGAACGCGTTGGACTCTTTGTCGGTTCCGACTTTGAAAGGCGCGTAATTCCAGTTGACGCCCCCGTCCTCCGTGAACAAGCCGTGGAACTGATCCGCCTCGCTGCTCGGGCAGCTGAACGGAATCCAGCCTTTGCTGCGATCCGATCCGAAGAATACCGGCTGCAGCACGTCCACAACCTCGCAAGCTTCGCTGCTCCGAGCTGCGGCGATCACCTTGCTTTCCTTCCAGGTCCGCCCGCCGTCCTCGCTCCGGTACATTTTCGGCTGCCCTTTCACTTCCATGGAGAGCCAGCCTGTCCGCAGATTCTGAAAAGTCAGCCCTGTAATGGTCCCTTCCTGGGGAAGCTGGGCATCGGCGGTCCGCTGCCAGGTCGATCCTCCGTTGGAGGTGGAGTAAAGGATGTGGCCGGAGTCCGCCTTGGACGGGTCCGTGATGCTGAGCATCCAGCCGTTCTGCGGCGTCTGAAAATCCAGCACGACGGGATTCATCTGTTCGGGCAGATCCACGGCTTTCCAGCTTCCTCCCCCGTTCTCCGTCTGCCAGATTGTCGTCTGTTTGCCCTCCAGATCGCTGCGTACGATCCATCCTCTCTGCTTGTCGAGGAAAGATATCGCTTGTCCGTAGCCCGGTGAAAATTTAAAATTGCCGGCTGACGGCGGGGATACGTTCTGCCAGGTCTGCCCGCCGTCCAGCGTCCGGTACATACGCAAAGACTGATTCGTCACGCCCCAGGCGTAGCCCGTCCTTTCATCGATCAGATGAAAATCGAGCAGCCTCGTCTGGATCTGAAACTCGGAAGGCGTATCCTTCTTGGTGTCCGCTCCCGGTTTTACCGTCGGCTGCGGTTCGGGAGTCACCGTAGGTTCCGGCGCCTGAGGCGCCCTGGCCTCGTTGGAGCCAGTACTCAGGCAGCCGCTTAACATTCCTGCAAGCAGCAGGCCTATCAGGAGCAGGGTGCTTCTGCGAATCATGCTGATACCTCCTAACCGGTCAAATACAACCCTTTGTATAATCCTGTTGATGTGCCCGTTTGTATGCCGTTTTGCCGGCAATCGGCACTCTTTCTATGGATAACATCCCTACATAAAATTTCGCGGGGTTAAATACCTCACTCTATTGTAAAGAATTTTTCGCTTTCATTCCACCCCCCGGCGAATCAGATGCCTGAACAACACTCCTTTTTCCTCTCTCCGAAAGTTGTCCGGCACCAACATAGTGGACCCGGCCCATGTTTTCAGCCGGGGGTCAACACTGTTTCTCTAGACCCACACGGGTATCGTCCGGTACGATAGAAGTCCAGAACTAAAGCAGGGCAATGGAGGCAGCGCAAGTGGAAGCATACAACGACTTAAAACAAGGCGAACGGGGTGCCTGGACATCCATTGTCGCCTATATCGCACTGACTGTGCTTAAACTCGGCATCGGATATAAGGCCGGTTCGGAAGCGCTCACGGCCGACGGTCTCAACAATGCCACGGATCTGATCGCTTCCGTGGCGGTCCTGATCGGGCTGCGGATCTCCCGCAAACCGCCCGACAGCGATCACCCTTACGGCCACTTCCGCGCCGAAACCATCGCGGCGCTCATCGCTTCTTTTATCATGATTGCCGTCGGCATTCAGGTATTTATCCAGGCGATAAGCTCTTTCACAGGACCGAAGCTGGAAGCCCCCGGCTTGCTTGCCGCTTGGGTCGCTTTGCTGTGCGCGGCGATTATGTACGGGGTGTACGCCTACAATATCCGGCTTGCCCGCAGGATCAACAACAAGGCGCTGCTGGCCGCCGCTTACGACAACCGTTCCGACGCTTTCGTCAGTCTGGCCGCATTCGCGGGTATCATCGGTGCGAGGCTCGGGCTTCCCTGGCTCGATCCCGTTGCCGCCGTTCTCGTCTCCTTGCTGATCTGCAAAACGGCCTGGGGCATTTTCATCGACGCCGCTCATGCCTTAACGGACGGCTTCGACGACAAGAAGCTTGTGCTCTATAAACAGACGATTGCCGGAACACCAGGTGTGGAAGCCATCGAAGACGTCAGAGCCCGCGTTCACGGCAATCAGGTGCTTCTCGACGTCGTGATCGTCGTGGATCACCAACTGACCGTCGCCCAGAGCCACGATATCGCGGAGGACGTGGAGCAGCGGATGCTCCGCAAGCATAAAGTCGGTCATGTACACGTGCACGTAGAGCCGACCCCGATGTAAAGCGTAGACGATTTTCTCTTGAACCTGACGCTGCGTCATGTGTTATTCTCCATGCATAGACATGAAGCAGAGGTGATCGCCGGGTGTTGGATTTTATTTTACAGTACAAGTGGGCGTTCTTTATCGGAGGAGAAGCGATTTTCTGGGGCAGCATCGCGTGCTTTCTCCTTCTTCGCTACGTCTGGAACTACCGGAAGCTAAGCAAGCTGTTTATCCTGCTTTTCCTGTTCAGCGATTTGTGGATGGCGGCCATCGGTTACCTGGATTACAGACGGACCGGACAATTCGAGACCTTTCAGCTGGTGATCCTGATCTTTCTCGTTTACGCGCTGTTCTTCGGACGGAACGATCTGCGCAAGTTGGATGCCTTCATCGCCAGAAAGACGGCCAAATGGCGGGGCGTACCGGAAAACGAACTTCCTCCCGCGGAGCTTAAATTAACGGGAGCCGCACATACACGCCGCGAGCTGAAAAACTTCTCCGTTCATTTCGCTCTCTATGCCGCCGTTACGGCCGTCTTGATCGTGATGTACGGAATTTTGCCTGCTGAATCGCTCCCTCCCGAACCTTCGGGTCCGCTGGCGCTCCGCCTGGCCTTGGCCGGCATCGTGAACCACGAGACTGCGGCATCCGTTTTGAAAGTATGGAGTCTCATCCTGGCCGTTGACGCCGCCATTACGTTGTCGTATGTGATTTTTCCCAAAAAGCCGAAAAAGACCGCGGCTTCGGGGTAGCGTTTTGTCCGCGGTATGGTCGTTATAAAGGCCCGGGCGTATGTCCGGCCGCTTGAAAGCAGCTCAAAAAGCCCTGGATGAAGCAGGGCTTTTGTCTTTTTGCAGGACCGCTGCCGTAGGCGCCGCACCTATCCGCGGATTCAGCCGGGCCGGCAGGTGTGCAGAACCACGCGTAAACATCAGATCACGAAATCGAGCACCTCGCGGTAGGGCAAGTACGCTTTCGTCCCCGTTAAGGGAGGCGAATACACGTGAAGGCTTACAATCCGCTGCTCATGTTCGTTGCGCATTTCGTGAATTTGCCCGCGTGGAGCATACATACACTCCCCGCCTGCGACGGGAGCCGCCATAAAAGGCTCGGGATAACCGCCCCGGTCCAGTTCGTACCACACATTGAGCATCTCGCCTTCAATAACGCGGGCGCAGCCGATCGAAGACCCGTGATCGTGAATAGCCGTTTTGCTGTGCCCCGGCAGATGGATCACGACGACCTCCACATCGTCTGTCCGCAGCAGCACATGCCGGCCGTAGGCCAGCCGCTCCGGCTCGGTAACGTGCGGGGCGATTTTGTCACTCGTCAGAGACAAGGCTTCCAGCCCGGCCCGCAGCTCGTTCATCGTCGGTTTTTTTAACCCGCCGAACGATTGTTCAATCGATTGAAGCAGATTCATGCCGCATCCTCCTGTATATCAGGTATTCTTATGGAATGAATAACGGGAATTGATATCAGGATATGGGCGGAACAGCGGGTTGGTGCCTGATTACGGCAGCCGAATATTCAAAGGAGTCCGGCGTGCGGGGCTCCGCATCGTTAAAAGGCCCGTCCGGATATCCCGGACGGGCCTTTTCGCGTTGTGGCCGTTGGCCGTCAGCGTGCCGCACCGGGCACAGGGTACTTCGCGCCGGGTGAGCCCGTATGGGCGGCACTCCCGTAAAACGCCTGCGGACCCGGCAGGATCACGCTCCCGCTCCGGAAAACTTCCTTTCCGGGGGTGGGATTACGCTCCTGCCGGGTCCGTTCCGGCTGACGAACCGCCGGCCGTCCTGCCGCTGTAGGAACGGACGGGGCTGGCTTCGAAAGCCGGGAAACATCGGCCGACCGGCGGCCCGGCCGTCAGACTTGCGCTTCAGCCGCCTCATTGCCGCGGCGGCTGCGGTTGTGCTCCAGAACGGTCGTCACCATCTCCGCCACCGACGAAGTCGTATGACCCGCACCCGCCTTTACCTCATCCCGGCTTTTCATCATCGCAAAGCTGTGAGGCGTCAGGGCGAACATCGGCAGATCGTTATAGGAATCGCCGACGCAGGCAGCCTCGTCATGCTTCAGCCCCATCTCTTTAAGCAGCCGGGCCAGGCCCGTTCCTTTGGAAATCCCCGCCGGCATCAGGTCCATACAGTCATGATCGGAAATGACGGCTTCCACGCTTCCCGCATATTTTTCCATCAGTTCCTCGCGAAAAGACAGAAGCTTCTCCATATCGCCGAACAGGGAAAACTTGCAGGGCTTCACCTGCCCCGAGCGGATCTCCCGGCCGATATCGGCCTGATGATGGACGGGGCTGAGCTGACTCTCTTCATAAGGCCGGGAAGCGTCCGTACTTTTATGAAGGCGGATCGTTTCGTCCGAGCAGCAGACGAAGAATACCATTTCCCGCTTCGAGACAATCTCGAACAAGTCGGACGCGCGGTCCGCCGGGAAATGCGAGGCATCCAGCTGCTCCCCTTCCCGGGTGTAAACCGCGGAGCCGTTCTGGCTGATGCCGTATGCCTCGACCCCGACACGGTCCATAATCTTCCGGATATCAGGATACAGCCGGCCCGATGCGATGCAGATCTGCACGCCCTGTCCGGCCGCCTCCCGCAGCATACGGGCATCCGCGTCCGCAACTTCCAGATCGGCATTCATGAGTGTACCGTCCAAATCCGTTACGATCAATTTAATCATGCTGATTGTCCCCCTCTACGATGAGCAGCTCCACATCATGCCTTTCCAGCAGGCGGAGCATACTTTCTTCCGGTTCCCGGTCCGTCACGATCACATCCAGATCGTCCAAACCCGCAACTTTATAAAACAACTGCTTGCCGAACTTCGTATGGTCCGCCAAAACGACGACACGGTCGGCTCTGCGGATCATCTCGCGTTTGATGGAGCCGTCCTCTTCATGCGGGTAAGACAATCCGTCCGGACTGATTCCGCAGGCGCCGAGAAAGAGGGTATCGACGTAATAATCCGCCAGCTGCGCCAGAGCGGTCGCTCCGAACAGAAACCGGTGCTCCAGTTCCAGCTGCCCGCCGAGCATATGCACCTTCAAACTTTTATTGTCCGCCAGTTTCGCCGCAATATCGATGGAATTCGTCACGACCACGTTGCCCGTCGTCCGAATGTGCTCGGCGACCGTCGCAACCGTCGTGGATGTGTCCAGAAACAAGTAATGCCCGTCGCGGATCAGCTTGGCGGCTTCCCGGCCGATCTGCCTCTTCTCGTCCGGAGCCCTCTGCATCCGGTCCTTATAAGCGGTCACCGCGCGGTTAAGGGTCGGCAGCATAGCGCCTCCGCGGGTCCTTACAATTAGCCCGAGCTCATCCATCCGGACGAGATCCCTGCGGGCGGTGTCCCGCGACACGTCAAATCTGTCGCAGATTTCCTTGACGTCCATCCGGTGATGTTCCCTTAAGTATTCCATAATCGCTTCGATTCGTTCTTCCTGAAACATATCGGCACACCCTTAAGTGAATTCATGCAATATGATAATTGTTTATAAGTAATTATAAGTGTTCATAAGCGAATTTGTCAATCAAAGCGCATATCACCTTAAAAACATATTTGCAGCATACAAAAAAGCGGCTGATATCCAGCCGCTTTTTCAACGTTTTATTCACATACTCTATACTTGTTCATGTCTCTCCGCTTACAGGCGTTCCGAAATGGAATCGATCATTTCCCGGATCTTGGCTCCCGATTTGCGCAGATTGTTCTCTTCCTCTTCACTTAAGGGCAGCGTGATAACCTCCCGCACGCCCGTACGGTCCACAATACACGGAACCCCGAGGTAAACGTCAGACAACCCGTGATAATTGGAAACAAACGTCGAGACGTTCAGCACCGCGCCTTCATCGCGCAGAATCGCCGTACAGATCCGGTCAAGCGCCAAAGCGATCGCGTAATACGTCGATCCCTTCGCCTCAATAATCTGGTAAGCCGCGTCCCGCGTATTTTGGAAAATTTCGTCCTTATCCTCTTGATTCAGCTCGAGAGGCAGTCCGGCAAAATTAGCCAAGCTCCACAAAGGCACTTCCGAGTCTCCGTGCTCCCCGATAATCGCCGCGTGAATGCTGCGCGGGTCCACTTGAAGCTTCTCGCCGATCAAATAGCGGAAACGCGCGCTGTCCAGCAAAGTTCCCGAGCCGATGACACGGTTAACGGGCCATTCGGATTTTTTCCATGTAAAATAAGACATGATATCAACCGGATTGGTCGCCACCAGAATAATGCCTGTCTGGTTGTACTTCGTCACATTCTCGACGATGCCGTTAAAAATGTCGACGTTGCGCTTGAGCAGATCGAGACGGGTCTCCCCTTGCTTTTGCGCGACGCCCGCACAAATAATGATAATATCGGCGCCTTCACAGTCGGAATAGTCCCCCGCCCATACTTTTACCCTGCCCGTAAACGGCAGGCCGTGGTTCATATCCAGTGCGTCCCCGTTCGCTTTCGCGTGATTATAATCGATGAGGACAAGCTCGGACATCCGCTCTCTGAGCAGCAGGGTGTACGCCGTGGTGGAACCTACGGCACCGGTTCCGATGACAACGATACGTGATTTTTTAGATGTTTCCTGGTTGTTCAATTCATTAGTAGACACGAGAACCAATCCTTTCAGGGGAATTCTGGTATTATTGTAGGCGAACTCCCCCCCAAAAGCAAACATTCCGTCCTATAAAACGACAAAATAAGCCCGGGATTCTTCAAAAAGCACCGGCTGATCCAGCTGAAATCCGGTACCGGCTATACGCTCGCAAGCCTGAAGCGGGGCAAGGCGCGCCGGTTCGGGGCTGCTGCCCTCTTCCAGCCAGTTCGCTCCCAGCACTGCAGCGGTATGCTCCCATAAGCAGCAGGCCGGACCGATCAAATAATCTTTATGCATCGCCAGCGTCATTCCTTCCTGCCGGAGCATGCACGCGTTGCGCAAATCATCCAGCAGAGAGCCGCAGCAGCCGGGGTGAAGCTCCCGCTCGGCTTGGAAGAGCCGGCTTACCGGAAACTCGCGGTCCGCCACAGCGTGGCCGAAGCCCGCATCCTGTCTGACGCGAGAAGAAACGTGCGATTCCGTGTCCGGCCAAGAGCCGCCGCCGTCACTCCGGGCAGCAGCCGTTTCCAGGCGGAAGGAGCCGTTTCCGGAACGTCCGGCACTTCCGAAGCTGCTGAAACCGCTGAAGCTTCCGAGAACGTCCACGAACGGTTTGCCCTGCGATCGGGCCTTCAGATCGTACAAGGCCATTTCCACCAGATCCGCCTTCACATTCCCCCAGAGAACGCGGTACAAGCGGACAGTGTCGAGTGCTTGCGCCAGCGTGCTTTTTTGAAGGCGGTACAGAAACCGGGCCCAGTTCACAAGATCGAAATACTTCTCGCCCACAGACATCAAGCATTCTCCCCAGCCTGTCTCTCCGCCCTCGTCCGTGAGTTTCAGCAGCCCGTACCTGCAGTTCTCCAGCTTTCCTTTGGCATGATGGTAACAGCAGGGTACATCGAATTCAAACAATTCAATCCGGATAATTCGTCGGTCCATTTCTTCCTTTTTCACTCCTTTTCTCCCAATGACGCTTGCGAGGTTAGCTGCCGGGTTCGGATTTGAGAGGCCCCTACGGAATAAACATTCCGATTCACCCCAGTTCGTGGGTCCCCCGCTTCTCTTACGAGAATTAAGCGCGCAGATGAAGATGATGATATGGCCGCCGCCGGCGTCCGGACATGGTGTCCGAAGCCTGATCTGACGGACCATGAGAGTATGTTACCCCCCCGAATCGGGCCTGTAAACAAACCCGGAGGACAGCCCGCTGCCATTCTATGCCATGTAACCCTATTCATTTGAGTGTTGCTTCTTCAAGCTGATTCAAGCTCATTCTTTCTCCGTTTAACAAAAAAAAGCCCCGGATACCCGGGGCTTTTTTGAAGAGCGTTCTATAGTCCGATCAGATATGGGCGCGTGTCTTGCCTCCTCCGAGGGTAGGGTTTGCGCCGTGATCTCCGCGATGGCGAAGGAGCTTGCGGATGTAAGGAAGGATGTAGTAGTCGGCTCCGAACTTGCCGGCGTTGGCTCCGGCGGCGATGACGATGACACCGAGCAGGATCATCCAAGGGTTAGTGCTTACGGTACCTGCGAAGAGGAACATGAAGTTCATCAGAACCCCGAAGAATGCTGCCGCCGTTGTTAGTGCGCCGAGGACAAGACCCAGTCCTACCAGAAACTCTCCGAGCGGAATCAGTACGTTAAACAGTTTGGCGTTCGGTAGTGCAAAGTTTTCCAGGAATGCGGTGAAGGTCGGATAGACCAGCTCATTGGTCGCTTTATCGACAATCGGCTTCGCTACCGCGCCTTTCAGGAAGCCCGTGGCGTCAAACCCGCCTATCAGCTTGTGCCATCCTCCCGTAATCCATGCGTATCCGAGATAGAAGCGGAGGATCAGCATCAGACCTGCCGCATAAACGTTCGTTCTTAACCAGTTAAACATATGAATTTCCCCTCTCAAGCTGCGTATTCTGTATTGGATGTTGAGTGTGTTTCCAGTATTTAGAGCCAGTACTGCTCGATCAAGCCGCATTCCGCTTCCAGAGGAAGAGGAAGTCCGGTTTTGCCTGCTTTTTGCGCCTTGACGGTTTGCCAGGTCTGCACACAGTCGAAGCACAAATCCTTATAACCCTCGGGGTGTGTCTGAAGCCGGGCGCCGCATGCCTGACAGTGTGCGGGTGCTGCGTTTACAAGATGAAGGGCGGTCATGATACTCGCATCCTTTCGTTTATCCCGTATTTTATTGTGAATATTTTCACATTGTTAGCCGTAAGAAGCTTTCTCTTCTTCCTGAATCATTCAGGAAGATCGGATGAGCCGGCGGAGCCTTCAGCTCTGGATACCAGTGGCTTTAACCGGCAGTCTTCGCAAACCCAGGGGGACTCTGTTTCTTTGGCAGCGAGGATACCGGAACCACACTGCGGGCATCTTCCTTGCTGAACTTGCGGGTCAGCTGTCTCTTTCATGGCTCCTTCACCTTCTTTCGTGTGTTGTTCTCTCTTTCTGACTTTAGTATAGTCCTCCCCAAGAGGGATGTATGTGATATTTATCACACTTAGCCCAAAATAAGTGATTATAATCATGTTCAAGCATTCTTCATAATGAAAGCCGTTACTTAATAAGGACATGTGAATAATATCACAATCTCTTAAAACAAGAAGTTCTATACTTCCTTTAGAAAGCCAAATTCCCGTAACAGCCGCATCCAGGCAGGTTTGGCTGCTTGCGTTTCTTCTATAGTAATAAAACCAAATTTGCACAAAGCGAGATGACTCCTATGCGAAACCCGACTGCCGTGTTTTTTACCAATGTCCGTTTTTTCCTGATTCTGCTGGTTGTTCTGGTCAACCTGCTGCTTACCCTTCCCCCTCTGCCGGAGGCAGCGCAAGCTGTGGTGACCGCCATCTTCACTTTTCATCTGCCGGTGTTTGTGCTGGTAACCGGTTATTTCGCCAAAAAGTACTGGCAGACACCCGAGGCGGCAGCCGGTATGCTGCGAATCGCCCTGCAGTATCTCTTCTTTCAGACCCTGTACTCGGTCCTGGATCTGTTCTGGCTCCACAGCCCCGGCATCCGGTATTCGTTCTGGCTTCCGTATTGGATGCTCTGGTTTCTGACCGCGCATTTCGGCTGGAAGCTTCTGCTCATCCCGTTCGCCCGGCTCAAGCACCCGGTGGCCGCCGCCGTCCTGCTCGGCGCGGCAGCCGGCTTCCTGCCGGCGGAAGCGGGCGCGTGGCTCGGCTTGACGCGCACGCTCGTGTTCTTCCCGTTCTTCCTCGCCGGATACTACTGGCGGGAAGAACGGGAGCCCCGTCGGCGCACGGTCCCGCAGCGCCGCGCGATCCGGGCCGCCGCGGCGCTGCTGCTGCTGGCGCTGCCCGCGTTCTGGCACGCGGCAGGCGCAGACACCGCCGCTCAGTGGCTCGCCGGCGGCGGCAACTACGCGCAGCTCGGCGTCCCTGCCGCGGCGGGCACGATGCTGCGCCTCGGCTGCTATGCGGCGCAAGCCGCCGCATCGGCCGCGTTCCTGCTGCTGCTCCCTCGCGCGGAAAGCCGCTTGACCGTCCTCGGAGGACGGACGGTCTATGTCTTCCTGCTGCATGGCGCCGCCATCAAGCTGCTGGGCGCAGCCGGGCTCCTGCAGCTGCTCGCCCGGCTGATGGACGCGGGAGCGGCGGGAGCTGCCGCGGCTCTTACGGCGGGATGCGCGGCAGCAGCCGCGGTCGTGGCCGCGCTGTCGGGCCGCCGGTTCGCCGCGGTCATGCGGCCCTGCATCGAGCCGGACGCGGCCCGGGCCCTGCGCTGGCTGCAGCGGAGGCTGCCCGGCCGGGCGCGCAGCACGTACTAGCCGCCGCGCAGCAGCTTTCAGCGCGCGATGCGGTCCCAAGCGGCGAGCGAAGTCTCCAGCCTGTGGTGCGGCGCCAAGCGGCGGCAGATCAGCCGCGTGTCTGGTGTGTCAGGTTCCATCGCATACCGAAGCCGTGCTTTCAACACTAGCCGCGGAGCCTGGCAACCCGACTCCTTTCCAGCCGGTCATGGACTATACCGGCGCGACTCATCTTACGAGGCATCAACATCCGCATCCCAATAAGCCCGGCCTGAATGATTCAGGCCGGGCTTATTCAATGCCGTTATGTTAACCTTATTTCCGAACTGTATGGGCCCCGCTTACTCCGCATAGTTCGCGTATCGTACAACGTTTTTTTCAACTACTCTTTAGGACTTCGTTAATGTCACGACTGAGCCGCACTCTCTCTGCGCCAGGTTACGCTCCTATCGCTCATTTCGGCGCTCCGTTCATCTCGCAAGGCTGGATCTGCTTCGTCTTGGTCCCAGGTCTACCGCCGCTTAATAAGATATCGGCTGATCCGTTTTGCCTTGAAGCCCCGCCATCCTCATCAGAACGATGGCCGCCTGCGCCCGCGTCACTGCGTCCTGCGGCCGGAATTCGCCTCCGATGTCCTGCAGCAGGCCCAGCTTCATGACGAGGAAAACATCGGCTTTGTTTTTGACGCTGCCTTCATCTGTGACGGAAAGATTGCCGAGCGGCTTATCCAGCAAGGACGACAGTTTCTCGTACCGGAGCTCGTTCACAAGCGCCGATGCCAGCTTCTCCCGCGTCAAAGGCTCATCCACGCCGAGTTTTCTGTCCGGGTCCGGCTGCAACCGGTTGATATCCGTCAGCAAATTGACGGTCCTGTAGTATGGACTCCCCGGCTGCACATCCGCATAAAGTGCCTCAACCTTCCGGTAGCTCTCTCCGTAATACGAATCCGGTCTGATTCCGCGGGCGAACATCGCCAGCCAGTCTCCGTAAGTAAGAACGGCATCCGGCTTCAGATTACCGCCCTCATCGGGAACGAGAACTTGGAGACGGATGAGCTCGGCCAACTCTTTTTGCGCCCAGTGTCCCGTAATATCTTTCCCCTCGGACGGCTTGGCGGCAGCCGGGAGCGGCCTCAAATCACGCAGCTTACCCGACGCGGCATCGAGAACCTGCCAGGCCGACTCCACCTCGGAACCTTGCCGGTAGACAAGCAGCAGTTTTCTTTCCTTATCGTCGCCGCCCGTGTAAAACGCTCCGTTCATCGTATAGGATAAGCTCACCCGGCCGTCAGCCTGAAGCCGCTTCAGCGCTTCTTCCTTCGTAACGGCAGCAGGTTTCACCGCCTTCAAAGCCTCTTCAATCGCTTCCTGCTCATATGGAAGCTGGAGGGTGTAGAGACTTCCGTCTCCGTTCAAATGAAGGATAATCTGCTGATCCTGGACGGGAATCCCCTTATAGACCCGCTGAAACTGGTACGTAAACGGTTCGTTTTTCTTAGATGAGACGTTGTCCTTTACCGCACTGTTCTTCTTCACCAGTTTCCAATTTTCAGAAGCCTGTGGAACGAGTTCGTCAAACAATTGGAGCGCTCTCGCATCCGCGGATTCTGTCGGTATGCTTCGCGGCTTCACATTCGGATTTTGGTTCCAAGGCGGATAAATCCCGTTCTCGCTCAGTTCCAGGATTTGCCCCGTCCGGGTGTCGACAATCGCATGGGTATCGTGTCCGTTCTCATCCTTCCAGTTCAGACTCCAGACGAGCTGCCCCGGCGTACGCCAGCCTTCCTGCTCGGACTTCTGGGCAAGCTTGCTTCCCTCCGGAACGTACCCCGTCGCTTTTACGAGTTCTTCGGCTTGCTCCGAACTTAACGGTCCTCCCATATGCGCTTTGAAAGAAGTTCCTGTTCTCGGGACATCCGCATAGGCCGAAGTGCCGTACGCGGCATACAGCCCTTCAAATACATACTCTCCGGTTTGAGCGTCGACAGGGGCATAAAATAACGGGTTACGCACATAACCGAGTATCCATTCTTTTGGGCCCGATCCGTTCTGAAGCCTCACATATTGCAAGTCGACCGCAAAATCTTTCTTATATTTGGCGGCGGCTTCCCGCTCGCTTATTTTGGGAGTCGGGGAAGGATACGAGCTTTTGTGCAAACTGGCGTTCAGCCCCGTAACCCGGCCGTCCCCCCTCACTTGAACGTTGATGCCTTCGAAATCGACAAACAGCCCGTTCACTTTGCGTCTGAATGAAAAATCGTACAGGACCGGACCGAAAAGCGCGCTTTGCGAACCGTAGGAAAGAGAGGGTTCCAGCGTATCGTTTTGTAAGGACGGAATCGCCTTTTTCACGAGCTCCAGCGCGATTTGGGCAGCTTTCTCCTGGTTGACTGCCGGCGGATAAAAGCTCTCTTCCTCTTTAATCCATTCTCCGGGAAATGAAGTCGACCAAACATCTCCTGTCAAGGCATCCACCACACTGTGAAAGGAAGAAGTGGAATTCCCCTTCGTCACGGACCAGGATATGGTCCATACAAGCCTCGGAACAGGGGGATAGCGAACTGTCGACTCACCTAGGCTCGCAGACGATACTTCCGCATTTTTCAGGTCGGGAAATAATTCTCTCAGTCTGCCGATCGCCTGTTCCTTTGAAATCTTTGCCTCTTTCTCCAGCATGGCGCTGGCTGAGGATTCGGCCGACGGGGCCGGTCCGCTTCCGGACACGATTTTCGCGTCCTCCTGAAACCTGTACACTGGAGCGGAGTCATTCGCCGCATTTGTCATTCCGGGCAATAGAAGACCGACTCCAAGAGAGCCGGCCACCGTAAGCATACCCGCTTTACGCAAGCGGGACGCGCGTTTGTTGTTCACCTACATCCCTCTTCCCATCTGTTAGAGTTTTCCATTTTATTTAACGCATGGGAGAAGGAATAGTTTCGTTATAAGAGAGAGACCGTCTTATTTTCGTCTACCAGATTTTCGTGCCGATGCTCCAATTCTTTGCTGAATTTTTCGGAGATCTGCTTTTTGTTCCCGTATACGTACAGAACATCGCCCGCTTCAATTCGGGTATCGGAGTTCTCGCTCCGTCTCCGGATTCTTAACGGCCCCCGCTGGACAAAGAGCAGGTTAATGTCTTCATCGGCCGTGCACAGATCGTCGATAGGACAATGCTTGTACTCGGAATTTTCGATAACGGGAATATCAATGATCCAGTCTTCTTCGTCCTTATACAGCAGTTCGCTTACCGGCAGCTCCTCCACGCCTTCATCTTCCTCCAGAGGCGCATGAAGTTTTTTGCTCAGCCGTTTTTGCATCGGTTTTACTTTTAAAATAACCAGCAGAAAAGCCAGAATGCCCGTTATGACCAGCAGCTCCGGCAGCCTGAACCGCTTTTCGAGCAGGTTGGACACCAGCGTAATGATGACGGCAAGAGAGAACACGCCGAATAAAATCAAAAAAATACCGATTCGCCTGCGAACCGGATGCCGGATAATAAGCTCGGATTCCTGTGTGGTGAAGCCCGTGCCTGTCAACAGGGAAGTGACTTGAAAGCGGGCAATTTCGTTGTCAAGCCCGGTGAGCATCATCAAAACCGCCGAAATTTCGATAACGAGCAGGACGATCCCCAAATAGATGACGATTAACAGCAGCTCCATGATACGCCTCCCAGCCTCTACACCTTTTCAATAACCGTTCCTGCGGGTATGTGAAACTAACAGCATTTACCTTTCATAGGCACATTTACCATTTTCCAAGGCGCTTATATAGCCCGTCCCGCCGGGAATTTCCCGGCCGATTGACTCGGCCGCACCTGCAATGCGATAATGAGTTCGTCATCTTGAACCATCTGAAGGGAGTTACTGCATGTGACGTTCGGAGCCAGAATGTTAAAGACGGGCATGGCCGTCACTCTAGCTTTGTACTTAAGTATGCTTTTGCATACGACCGCCCCGGTTATTGCCGCGGTTGCCGCGATTTTCGCCCTGCAACCGTCCATTTACCGCTCCTGGCGTTATTTTCTCGATCAGCTGCAAACCAACACACTGGGAGCCGCGCTCGCTCTCGTGGCCGGTACGTTTTTTCCCAAGCACCCGATCGCGATCGGGATCGTTTGTATTCTGGCCATCATGATTTGTCTTAAAATGAAAATGGAAGCGAACATCGGCCTCACCCTCGTAACGGTTATCGCCGTGATGGATGCTTCCGGCGGCCACTGGTGGTTCGCCGTTAACCGGTTCCTGCTCACCTCGCTCGGAGTCGGGTCCGCTTTCGTCATTAACGTGCTTTTTTTCCCGCCTAATTGGCAGAAACGGTTTATGGAAGAAGTTCACGGGGTCTTCAGTCAGATATCGCCTCTTCAGAGGACGGTCATCTCCAATGAAATGAAAGAATCCGTTTTTCAGGAAACGAAAGACGGTGTCGTGGGCGCGCTGTTCCGCCTGGAGGAGAAATACAAGCTCTTCGAAGAAGAGCAGAAAAAACTCAAGCGGCTGAAATACAGCCAGTCCAAGCGCCTTGTCGTCTACAAGCAGATGCTTCACACCCTGCGCAAAGGCGTGGATATTTTACAGCTGGTCGAAGAGCATTATTTCCAAGCATCGCGCACTCCAAACATGAACGCGTTCGTCGACGAGCATTTGGAAGCCCTTACTCAATACCACGAGTATGTCCTTATGAAATTCGAGAAGAAATACAAGAACGAGTCCTACGAGAAGCTCGAAGCGATGGATCTCAAGAACGACGCCTTCCTGAGACTCATTACGGACGCCTCCAGCAGTACCGGGGACCTGCACCGGCTCGTTGTGGTCGCCTCCGGGATCTACGACTACGGTCACCAGATCGTGCGTCTGGACAAACTGGTCGAGCAATTTTTCAAAGGCGCGGAAGAAAACGAAAAACAGACGGGACTTAAGTTTTTTTAAGGTCCCGCCTGTTTTTTCTTTTTTATAATCCGGTCGGACCCGGAACATACTAAAACCCATCACGGCCTCTCTGCGGAGGTCTTTTTAAAGGAGATGTTCCCTATGACCGACAATCACGATCCCAATTTCGCAGTGGGTGCCCCGAGTTCCTCTGTGGGTAATGCCGAAGCCGCATCCGCAGAAGGAACGGAACTGACCAGAGAGCAGTTCCTCCAGTCTTACGAAGCCGGAACCATCGAAGACGACGATGGCTTGGGCGAGGAGGCGCAAGCGGAAGCCGGCTACCGGCCCGAATCCTCGCCGGACAGAGCCTGAACCTTCCGCCGAAGACGGCGTACGGCGGCTTTAGCCCGGCAAGGCACGGACGCTCCAAACGCCGGGACCAGCCATGCAAAAACCCCCGCAGTTTCAAGGCCTTAAGGCTTCTGCGGGGGTTTTGTATGTGCTTTTCCCGGTGCTCCGGCTCGTACGAGCTTGCGCTTGAGGCGTTTACTCGACGGCGTGAAGACCGCTCAGACGCGAGACGGTGAGCAGCAGTTCGTCGCGCAGCGGAACGATGAATTCCACCGCGCCCATCGTAAAGATGCCGCTTCGGTTATGAAGCCTTACGCCGCTGACGCTAAGCCTGTAATGCGGAAGGCCCGCTGACATCGAGGTCAGCTCGCTCCCGCCTCCGTTCCGGGAAGACAACGTGAGCAGCGTGCGTCCTTCGGCTTCGAACGGCACGATGCTGAGAATCGCCTGCAAAGGGATATAGTAATTGACGTGGGGTTTCTGGACGATGAGTTCTTTCGTCGTGACCGTAAGTCCCAGACCATTTTTCTTATGGGAATATTTCAATTCGCCGTCTGTCATCTGGATGGAAATAAAATCGGGATTCATTCCGTCTGGCGCCCCCTTCAAAAAAAGGATGTATGTCCACCTTAGCATACCGCTCTTGGACTGACAACCTTACGGGGCTTCATCCCGGACGGGCGAAACTCGGAAAATGCGCTACGATGCGAGCATCAGCACCTGAAAATCCATCTCGATGCTTTGAGCCGACATCAATCCGCCCAGCAATAGTTTGGCCTCCGTCAAACGGGCGAGATCCCCGCGCAGAATCAGATGGGACCGGTGTCTCTTCCCGGGCGTTTTCCAGGCCAGCAGAGGAGCCAGCATATGTTGTTTCAAGGTTCGGATCACCGTATGTAATTGTTCCTGTTCCGCCACTTTGACGATCAGAAATGTATGGTCCATCACGATCTCCTCCGGTCGTTAAAAAGAATGTGCGTTTCCGGCCGAAATCAGGGCGCATCGCGCCGAGAGCCGGGGATTGAAGTCCACAGCATAAAGCCATCCGCGAGCAGCAGCGGACGGCAGCCTTTCCATCATAGGGTGTTTGGTTCAAGGAGTCAAGTCGGATGGCTTACTTCCCTGCTCTTCCGCCGGTGTGCCTCATGAGGCTTCCCGGATTAACGACTGTCACTGTACCTGTGTAATCCCGTTTGAAACAGTTTCTATGTATTTTTTTATTCTACCACATCAATTGGAGTTTTTCTTCATTATTCTTCACACGGAGTCCAGTCTCGTTAAACCGGCTCTCCCCGGTATGAAAATTCACTCCCCCACAAAACGGAACAGCTTCCAGAAAACGATCACATTGACGATCAGCAGCAGCGGAATTCCGTATTTGAACGTGAAATGTCTGGTTTTGTGCTTGTAGGCATACATGCCTGCCCAGATACCGGGAGCCCCCCCGATAAGAGCCGTCAGGAACAACCGCTTCTCCGGTACCCGCCATTCTCCGCTGCGCGCTCTGCGTTTGTCGGCGCCCATCCAGACGTATGCGACAAGATTAACGACAAGAAGATATAGGACAAGAATCTTGATGAAAAACACCTCTACTTTAGTATAAAGTCCGCTTCTCTATTAGTTTACAATTATTTGGGTAAAAAGCGAAGACCGGAGCGAGAAAACTCTGGTCTTTCTATTCTTCATACATCATTTTGCGGGTCATGCCTCCGTCAATGACAAGATTCTCTCCGGTAACGAAGTCGTTCGCGGGATCCGTCAAATAAAAGCAGGCCCTGGCGACATCGTCGGGTGTGCCGACGCCGCCCGAAGGGTGCTGCTTATGATCGGACGGCTTCAGCGCCCCGTAGTCCCCGGTCTCGATCCAGCCGGGGCTGATGCAGTTCACGCGGATGCCGTCCGGGCCCAGCGATATCGCGAGCGCATGCGTCAACGCCGCGATTCCCCCCTTCGAAGCGGCGTACGCTTCCGAGGACGGCTCCGACATCAGCGCCCGCGTGGACGCGATGTTCACGATGCTGCCGCCTCCGGTTTCACGCATCCGCTTCGCCGCTTCCCGCGCGCACAGGAACGTGCCGCGCAGATTCGTGTGGAGGACGCGGTCCCACTCCTCCACCGTCAAGTCGTTCGGCGACTTCCATTCGGAGACGCCGGCGTTGTTGATCAGGCAGCCGAGCGGGCCGTACGTCCCGGCTGCCTGCTCGATGAGGCGGACGATGTCGCCGGGCCGGCTCATATCCGCCGGAACGAACAGCGCTTCCCCGCCTCCTTCGCGGATCGTCCGCGCGTTGTCATCTCCGCGGGCCTCGTCCGTATCCGCCAGGACGACGGCCGCTCCTCGCTCGGCATAGCGGCGCGCGATTACGCGGCCGATGCCGGAGGCCGCTCCCGTCACAATAACGGCTTTGCCGGCAGGTTCTGTTTTCATGAAGGAAACCCTCCCGGAATCGAATTTATTTTTGAGCCTGTTCGCTTTCGCTCCTTACCCGCTTCTTGTATAATCAGGAGAAAATTCTCATGTAAAGGCGGGATCGGGATGCAGATTACCCATCATTATCTCGAATTGTGCCGAGCGTACAGCGCGGTGCCGCAAGGGCTTCCCGTCTCCCTCACCCTGGAGGAACTGGCCGAACGGCTCCACTGCACGGTGCGCAACGTCAAACTCGTGATCCGCAAAATGTCCGAAGCCGGCTGGATCACCTGGGTTCCCGGCCGCGGCCGAGGGAACAAATCCGAGCTCCACTTCCATTATACCCTGGAAGAAATGCTGATGAAGCAAACGGCCGAATTTGCCGAGAAAGAACAGTATCAACACGCTTTCGAATGGATACACCAGTATGCGGATACGCCTTTAATGAAAGAACAGCTTCTCCAGCATGTCTCCCGCTATTTCGGATACAAGGCGAAAGACACGGAGCAGGACGCCGACGTGCTGAGGCTGCCCATTAACAAAACCTACCGGACGTTCGACCCGGCCGCCCTGCTCTTTGCCAATGATGTCCATTTAAGCCGGCAGTTATTCGATACCATCGTTCGGTATGACAGAGCCGCAGGCGACTTCGTGCCGAGTCTCGCCCATCACTGGGAATCGGATGAAACGTGCACGATCTGGACGTTCTACCTGCGCAAAGGCGTGCTCTTTCACCACGGCCGGGAACTGGAAGCGGCCGATGCCGCATACTCCATCCGCAGGCTGCTGAGTCCCGAGGTGTTCTCGCCCCAGCGCTGGATGCTTGAAGATGTCCGGCAGATCCGCGTTCTGAGCCGGATGGCCATCCAGTTCGTGCTGGACAAACCGCACGTGCTTTTCCCGCACTGTCTGACCTCGCCGGCTGCGGCGGTTCTGCCCCGGGAACTTTGCGAAGCGGACCCCGCGGTCTACTTCACTTGCCCCGTCGGTACCGGTCCTTTCCGGCTGGAGATCCGACCCGGCTACGGGTATCTGCTGCACGCCAACGAACGCTACTACCTGGGACGCCCGTTCCTGGATGTCGTCGAGCACATTCTGCTCCGCGATACACCGGAACTGGTGGTGATGACGGACGCCTGCAATATGGTCCAGCGCGCCCCTTATGCGCCCGGCTCCAAGCCCCAGCATGACTGGCAGGCGGTAGAATGCATTTCCTCGGGATGTGCGCTTCTTTCGTTCAACCGCCGCAAGGAAGGCCCCTTGCAGGATGCCGGACTCCGCCGATACGTGCGTTCCGTCATTCAAGCTTGCGCGATGGTCGAAGAATTGGGAGAGAGCCGCGCCATTGCGGCCGCGAGCTTTTTGCCCGATAAAAGCCTGCAGATAGGCTCTAACCCGTACCTGGAGGAGAAGGAGAAAGAAAGCGCCGGTATTCCGTTCTCCTCCGCCTACGCCGGAACTGAACTGACCCTCCACTGCAAAGATTCATACAAAACGTACGAAGACATCGACTGGATCGTAAACCGCTGCCTCAAAGCCGGACTCCACATCAAGGTGGTGCTCCATGAGCGGGATGAATTCCTCACACCCGATGTCATGGATGAGGCCGATCTCGTTCTGTATGAAGTCGTATTGGACGAAAGCGAGACGCTCTCTTTGCTGGAGCTGTTCATGCAGGAGGAAGGGTCGATCCGGCGCATGTTCGACGATCCGCTGCGCGCGGAGCTGAGCCGGAGAGTGGGCAAACTGCTTGCCGAACCCGATCCCCGCAAGCGGCTGGACCTTTTCGATAAGCTGGAATCCCTTCTCACGGAAGACAGCGCGATCCATTTCCTCTATCACCGGAGAATGCAGACCACTTACCACAAAAGCGTACGCGGGCTAAGACTGAACGCCTTCGGCCATATCGATTACCGTCACATCTGGTTCGAGCCGCAAGATCCGCTTGCCGGACATACAGCCTCGATGGACACAAGCCCCACGTTCAGGACGATTCACTGAAAAAAGCGCCCTCAAGAGGCGCTTTTTCTGTTGGTGCCGATATCTGTGCCTCACCGTATTCTCAGGCATTGGGCCGCCATACCGGCTCCTCGATCAGCCAGGAATCTTTGGTTGCCCGGCCGTCACCGGTGATGGGAATCACTTCCCCCAAGTAAGTCGGCTGCGGTTTGAAGAACCGGATCAAAGCGAAATCTTTGCTTCGCGCCGCCATTTCGCGGGCCTTGAATTTCGCCATGCCCCGGTATTCCTGGCGATCTGCCGCCACACCGTACGCTTCAACGCCGAGTCCCTCCGCATCATACAGCGCCCGCGCCAGATGATAATCTTGAGTGACGACGATCGCTTTGCGGATCTGAAAAATAGCCTTGGCCCGGTACATGGACTCATACGTATTAAAACCGGCATGATCCATAAAAATGCGCTCTTCGGCAATCCCTCGCTCAAGCAGAAAATTTTTCATCGCCCCTACTTCGTTATAGCCGAGTGTTCCATGATCGCCGGACACGAGGATTTTGTCCGCCTTTCCGCTCTCATACAGCTCCGCGGCCGTGATCATCCGGTCCTTTAACATATCCGAAAGCCGCCCGTCCGGATGGACTTTTGCTCCAAGCACGATAATCGCTTCGGCAGAAGGCGCCTGTTCCGCGCTTATTTTACGGGCCGCCCCTTCTTTTCTCACTTCGTAATCCGAGGTAAACAACCAAATCCCGCCTGCAATCACAGCAGCTCCAAGGCCGTATGCCAGCCCTCTCCAGCGCAGTTTCATCCCCAGCTCTCCCCGTACCATAATCTTGCCTAAATTCCGATCCGACTTTAATGAAATGAAGAGGATACCGAGGTTATTATACCTTAATTTTCCTTTTTTTCGCTATACAATAAAAAGAGGGTTCCTTCTTATCCGGCGTTAAAGCCTCACAAGCTGAACGCGGCGTCTCGACAGCCAAGTCCGCTTCTTAGCGGCCGGTTAGAAATTATGACTAATTTGTAAATTTTACCTGCCTTTACGGCCGGGCATTTTCTATAATAGAGAAAACCGTTAAAAACGGCGGAAAGGATGAATATTTACATGAACATCCGGCTTGTCAACCAGGAAGAGATGCGGGAGGCCGCCGATTTGGCGGATTCGATTTTCCGGGATTCCGAGCAGATTTCGATGGCGGAAGGTTTCCCGTTCCTCTTCTCCGCTCTACATTCCCAATCCGTAGGAGCTTTCGAAAACGGGCGGCTCGTCGCCTTCATGGGCCTGCTCCCGTCTGTCATCCGCATCGGTGCCGCACGGCTTGCCGTCTACTCGCTGGGCTCCGTGTGCACGCACCCGGAAAGCCGCGGAAAAGGCATCGCCGGCGAACTGTTCGCCGCCGCCCGCGGGCAGGTGGCGCGTTCGGGCGGCTCCCTGCTGCTCGTCTCCGGCGGCCGCTCCCTCTACACCCGCGCAGGCTGCCGGCCGTTCGGCTCCCTCCGCCGCTATGCGCTGGGCGGCGGTGCTGCCCTGCAGACGGACGAGTCCGAAGGGGGCTACCGATTGCGGCCGTACGAGCGGGGCGACCTGCCGGCCATGAGCAGACTGGCCGCCGCCCGCCGCTCGGCTTTCGAGCAGAGCCCGTGGGATCTCGGCAGCCTGATCGACGCGCGTGCTTACGCCAGCTGCCTGAAGCTGCGGCACGAGACGTGGATCGCCGAGAAGGACGGTGAGCTCGCGGCCTTTATCGTCGCGGCCGTGCCGGATCCGGCCGTGACGTCCACGAGGTTTCCCCGGCTGATCGAGTGGGCCGGGGCACCCGATGCGGCCGCCCGGCTCCTCGCCGGTCTTACCGCCCAGCTGGAGCTGGCCGAGTTTCAGGCGGCGATCCCGTTTTATGAAACGGGACTGCACGAAGCCCTGCGAAGTTTCCCATCGGAAGAAAGCCGGAATGAAGGCACCCTTCTCGTGACGGACGCGCAGCTTCTTCTGAAACAGCTCCGTCCCTACCTGGACGAACAGAGCGGGAGCAGGCTCGGTGAGCGGCTAGGCGTAGGCGAAACCGGAGAAGGCGGCGTACGGCTGACGCTACGCGGACTGCCGGATCTTCTCCTGAGCGTGGACGACTGGATGGAGCTGCTGTTCAATCCGGACGCCGCTGTCGAGATTGCGCCTGCCCAGTGGCAGGAAGAGCTTCGGTCCGTCTTCCCGCTCCCTTTCCCGTATACGGCAGGGCTAAACTACATTTAAAGCTGTACGGTACGACGGCTTACAAGAAGTACGCTTCACGCCGCTAAAAACCGTTTGAACCGCACGGGATGAAGACGGAAACCGGCGGCCAAGGAACACAAACGATTTCCCTCGCCCCGTTCCCTATTTATTTCATAGAAAAAATCCCGGCTCGCGCAGGATCCTGCGTGCAAGAGCCGGGATTTTTTTTCGGCCAACCTGTCTGAATTCCCAAGCGGGCGGCTTCCGTTTTATTCGGAAAGACTGTTCTGGACAATCCGCTCCCACTCGTCCTCGGTTAGAATCCCCTTCTCGACGACAAGCTGACGAAGCGGCTTCTGCGTTTTCAGCGACTCCTTCGCAATCTCAGCCGCTTTATCGTAGCCGATAACCGGATTCAGCATCGTCACCAGGGACAAGCTGCGGTCCATCCAGTAGCGGCACTGCTCCTCGTCGGCTTCAATTCCTTTCACGCAGCGTTTGCAGAACGCTTCCGCCGCGGTGCTCAAAATGTGCGCCGATTGCAAAACATTGTGGGCGATGACCGGCATCATGACGTTGATTTCAAGCTGGCTGCCTATCATCGCCGTCTGGACGGCCGTGTCGTTGCCGATGACCTGGCAGCAGACCATATACAGCATCTCCGGCAGAACCGGGTTAACCTTGCCCGGCATAATGGAAGAGCCGGGCTGCACGGCAGGCAGCCGGATTTCGGCAAGGCCCGTCTGCGGGCCGGAATTAAGCAGGCGGATATCGCTGGACAGCTTGATCAGATGCACAGCCAAATCCCGGAGAAGCCCGCTTACGCGCAGAGCCGCCGACGGGTTCTGCATAAAGGCGAACCGGCTCGGAGCCTGCCGGTAAGGCGTGCCCGTGCGGCGGCCGATCTCCGCCACCATCCTGGCGGCATATTCGGGATGGGTGTTCACTCCCGTGCCGACGGCATTGCCGCCGATGCCCAGCTCCAGGAGGCCGTCCGCGGCCTGCTCCAGCTGTTTTCGCATCTGACCGATCGTGGCCGCGTAACCTTCGAACTCCTGTCCCAGGCGGAGCGGAACCGCGTCCTGCAAATGGGTGCGGCCCGATTTTACGACCGAATGGAACTCCCTCGACTTGTTCATGAGTTCGCCGATCAGCTTATCCAGCGCGGGCAGGAGCTTCCGCTCCACGGATTCGTGCACCGAAATGCAAATGGCCGTCGGAATCGTATCGTTGGTCGACTGGCTTTTGTTCACATGATCATTGGGATGGATCTTGTCCTTGCGGTCGCGTTCCAGTCCCAGTTTCTCAAGCGCAGCATTGGCGATCACCTCGTTGGCGTTCATGTTTTGCGACGTTCCGGCCCCGGCTTGAAAAGCGTCGACGACAAACTGGCTGTCCCAGCGCCCTTCGATCACTTCGTCCGCCGCCGCCAGGATGGCATCTGCGATATCGCCGTCCAGTTCGCCCAGTTCTTTATGTACGGCAGCGGCCGACGCTTTAATAATGCCCTGGGCTTTAATAAACTCCCTCGGCAGTCGGTATCCGCTGATCGGGAAATTCATCACCGCGCGCTGAGTCTGGGCTCCGTAATAGGCATCGGCCGGGAGCTGAACCTGACCCAGAGAATCGCCAGCGGTGCGCCGCTTCGTATTTTTCTCCATGGATGGTTGTTGTTCTGTCATGATCTCACCCTTCCTTCCGTTCAATCTTATTCGGTCTCTCGTGACAAAAGCGTGTTGACAGTTCCGATAAATCCCCGCTTATTTGCTCTTAGTCCTGCCGGATGCCTTACCGATTTGCGGTAAAAGCCTCCTTTCATAGATACCCGTTTTAGCTGACGCTGATACCCGTAATATGGAAAGGATCGGCCGCTGTTGATAAACTCCCCTAATCATTCTCGGGATGAAGAGGCATTTTCCACGGGCTGTCTCTCTGCCGCAAACCCGCCAAAGCACTGAAAAAAAAGCCGCAGGAGGTCTGGTGTGCGATCGGCTTTGGGAAGGGGTATAATAAATTAAGGAGACCGGTTAGCGAAAAGCTTTACGGGCTCCGCCTGCTTTCATTTGCCCGGCATTCACTCCATGTGCCGCTTTTCAGAAAGGCGATTTTGCGCCTTTTTTACTGTGCAAGCTTTTTTCGTAACAAAAAGGAGGAGATCTTCATGACTACGACAACTTCCGGCAGCGCTTCCGAACGCTGGTTGAATTACGTGAACGGCCAATGGATCGAAGCGGACAACGGTAAGACGATTTCGGTCGTTAACCCTTCCACTCTGAGCGAGATTGCGACCGTACCGGATTCGGGAGAAGCCGAAACGAAGGCCGCTATCGAAGCGGCTCATACCGCTTTTCAATCCTGGAGCACTTTATCCGCTTACGAGCGTTCCGATATGCTGATGCGCTGGTACCACCTGCTGATGCGGCATCAGGAAGACCTGGCCAGAACGATGACAGCCGAACAGGGCAAGCCGTTATCCGAAGCCAAAGGCGAAATCGCCTACGCGGCCAGCTTCATATCCTGGTATGCCGAGGAAGCCAAGCGGCTTTACGGGGACATCATCCCGGCAACCAGCTCGGGCAAGCGGATGTTTGTCCTTCGTCAGCCCGTCGGTGTCGTGGCCGCGATCACGCCTTGGAATTTCCCCGCCGCCATGATTACGCGCAAGGTAGGTCCGGCGCTCGCGGCAGGCTGCACCTGCATCGTCAAGCCCGCGGAGCAGACGCCGTTAACGGCGCTGTACATGGCCAAGCTGGCCGAAGAAGCCGGAATACCCGCCGGGGTACTCAACATCGTGACCGGAGAAGCCTCCGTGATCGGCGATACGCTGTTTGCGGACTCTCGGGTGGCGAAAGTGACCTTCACCGGATCGACGGAGGTCGGCAAGCACATCATGCGCGCTTCCGCCGATACGATGAAGAAAATATCGCTGGAGCTGGGCGGTCACGCCCCGGTGATCGTGCTGGACGATGCCGACGTAGAGCTGGCCGCCGAGCAGACCTTGCTGTCGAAGTTCCGCAATGCCGGACAAACCTGCGTATGCGCCAACCGGATTTACGTCCAGAAGGGCATCCGCGCAGCGTTCGAGAACCTGTTGGCGGACAAAATCCGGGCCCTGAAGGTCGGCGACGGCATGGACCCCGACTCCGCAATCGGTCCCGTCATTGACGAAGACGGCCTGAACAAGATTCAGAAGCACGTGTCGGATGCCGTGGAACGCGGAGCAACCGTCATTACGGGCGGCAGCCGGAAAGAAGTGCCTGAGCGTGCCGGCTACTTTTTCGAGCCGACTCTGCTTACGGGCGTAAATAGCTCTATGCTGATCATGAAGGAAGAAACATTCGGACCTGTTGCGCCGATCGTGGAATTTACCGATCCGGACGATGCCGTCCGGCAGGCGAACGATTCTCCTTTCGGGCTCGCGTCCTACGTGTTCACTTCCAACATCAATCACGCCATCCGCCTCGCCGAACGGCTCCAGTACGGCATCGTCGGCGTAAACGACGGCCTGCCTTCTTCCGCCCAAGCCCCGTTCGGAGGCATGAAGGAAAGCGGCCTCGGCCGGGAAGGCGGCAAATACGGAATCGAGGAGTACGTGGAGATCAAATACATCTCGCTCGGCCTTTACTGACCCTAAGGCGAAAAACAACGGCCTTCCGTTAAAAAATAAAACGTCCTGCAGCGACCCCGAACTCTCACCGGTCAACTGCAGGACGTTTTTTCATATCTGCTTTCCCGCTACATGCTTCCCCATCTCACACCGCGGAAATCTTCCCTCTTCCCGTGTCCGCCGTCTGAGGGCCGTCCGGCTTCTCTTCGAAATACCGGACGATCTGCTCCTTCAGGATGGCAAAATCTCGCTCCTTGCAGGACAGCCGGACAGGGTCCATCGCGCCCGCTACGATAATATCGATCACGGGGCCGTTTCCTTCCGCGACCTCGTACGTGATCAGCCGGCTGCGCTCGTAAAATTTCGTCCCGGCCTTCAGCCCCTCCGCGCCCAAATAAAAACGTTTAAGCCATTCCAGATAGAACACAAAGCCGGAAAATGCGGCAAACCACAAACTCAGCTTACCGAAGATCCAAAAAAGAATAATCGTACCGGCGGCAAAAATCCAGAATTCGAGAAGATACATCGGTCCCTTAGCCACCACAACGCCTACCTTCTTAAAAGCCTGCCGGGCTTGATAAGTCTTCCACGCAACGAAGCCCAACAAAAGCAGACCAACCACCGTGCCGGTAACCATTATGAAGATCACATCCCTGATTAGATGATTCCATAATACCTTTTTTTGGTATTTTTGTTAAGCTCTGATTATACGGCCGACAACTAAAAAAACAGACCGCTTTCGCGGTCCGGTCTGCTCCTCAGGATGTAGCGGGTTCTTTAATCAGGCCCCGGGAAGTATCGAGCCAGCTTATCACGTCTTCCATCACTTCTTCGCGGTTCACTTCGTTCAAAATCTCGTGACGTTTGTTCTCATACAGCTTGCAGTCCACCTGCTCCAGCCCCAGTTTATCGTACAAGGCCGCAAGACGTCTCACGCCCTTGCCCTGCCCGCCGACGGGATCTTTATCACCGGCCAGAAGCAGGACCGGAAGGTGCTTCGGAATGCTCCGCATATGACGTTTCAGATGAATATCGGACAGATGGATAAAAAAGTCTTTAAAAAATCCCGCTGTGCAGATGTACCCGCAAAGCGGATCTTTCACGAATTTATCGACCTCCGCCTCGTCCGTGCTGAGCCAGTCGAATTCCGTCCGGTTCGGGCGGAAAGGCCGGTTAAAGCTGCCGAGCGCCGTGTGGCTCAGGAACTTGCTGCGGGCGCGGTCACCGCTGCGGGAAACGAGCATTTTCGCCAGCAGAATGCCCGCTTTCAAAATCGCGCCCTTCGGTCCGTTCGTCCCGAGAAGGGCCACGCCTTCATAAAGCTGCGGAGCCCGGTACATGACTTTCTGGGAAAGGAACGATCCCATGCTGTGCCCGATCAGATACAGAGGCAGCCCGCCCTGTTCCTCGTGTATCCGTCTGCCCAGATCGATCATATCGTCCGTCATCCCCGCGAACCCGTCCGGCCCCGGGTATCCCAAGTCGTTCTTGTGGGCGGCCGTTTTTCCGTGCCCCCTGTGGTCACTGGCGTAGACGATATAACCGCGGGCCGTGAGCTTCTCCGCAAACCGCTTGTAGCGCAGCGCGTGTTCCGCCATGCCGTGCGCGATCTGTACGACGCCTCGAAGGGGAGTGCCCCGTTCCGGCTCCCACCGGTAAACAAAGACAGGCATCTCCGTCTCTTCGTTTAAATGAAAATGTGTTTCCTTCATCCGATCACCCTTGTTTTTCGGTTTGAGCGGGACGGGGATCAGCCGTGGAAAAATCCGATCTGCACAATAAACAGCGCAGCGAACACGTAAAGCACAGGATGGATTTCCTTGAACCGTCCCCGGGCCGCCTTCAGCACAATGTAAAAAATAAACCCGATTCCGATGCTCGTCGATACACTGTACGTCAGCGGCATCGTAACAAGAACGAGAAAAGCCGGGAAAGATTCTTCGAAATCTTTCCAGTCGATATGCAGCAGATCGGTAATCATATAATACCCGACCACAATCAGCGCGGGCGCCGTGACCGATGGCAGGTTAGCCAGCGTTTCCGCCACGGGAGCCAAAAACGACGTGGCGGCCAGCAGCGCGCAGGTGACGACCGCCGTTAAGCCCGTCCGGCCCCCTGCGGCTATTCCCGAGCCCGACTCGATCAGCGTCGTAACCGGGCTTGTCCCCATTACGGCACCGGCCGTAACGCCGGCA
Organism: Paenibacillus sp. JNUCC 35; assembly: GCF_058269095.1. Lineage (NCBI taxonomy): Bacteria > Bacillati > Bacillota > Bacilli > Caryophanales > Paenibacillaceae > Paenibacillus > Paenibacillus sp. JNUCC 35. Next base: position 3,805,401 of record NZ_CM177771.1, read on the forward strand.
GCGTTCGCCATCAGCGCGCTTCGGGAACGGGGAAAAACGCCGTTTTTCATGAGTCCCGCCTGCTCCGCCAGACTGACCAATGTTCCGGTCGTATCGAACACCGAGATCAGCAGAAACGTAAACGTAACGGCAAACAGTCCCTGCTCGAATACGCCTTTCACGTCCATCTGCATTAACGTCCCCGTCATCGTTCCGGGCCAGGCGAACCAGTGATCCGGTAAAATCAGCAGCCCCATCAGCCAGCCGATCGCGGCCGTCAGCAGCATTCCGATAAAAAGCGCCGCACGGACGCGGTATGACATCAAGACCAGTGTGAGCACAAGTCCGATAACGGACAGCAGAGCCGCCGGCTCGTGCAGACTTCCGATTGTGACGAGCGTATCCGGTGAAGCGACGATCAGCTTCGCGTTTTGCAGCCCTACAAAACAAATAAACAATCCCGTGCCGGCTGTAATCGCATATTTTAACGAGGCCGGAATGGATTCGATCAACAACCGGCCGTGCCGGCTGAGTGAAATCAGCATAAATAGAAGTCCGGCCAAAAATACGGAGCCCAGCGCGACCTGCCAGGATACCCCCGCTCCCTGGACGACGCCGAAGGCAAAGAACGCATTGATGCCCATGCCTGGAGCTATGACGATCGGGTAGTTGCCCGCCAGTGCGATAATGAGCGTCGAAAATATAGTCGTCAGGATCGTTGCGATGAAAACCGCATGAAAATCCATGCCCGATGCGCTTAAAATGCCGGGATTCACGATCACTACGAACGCCATCGTCATAAACGTCGTACATCCCGCCAGCACTTCCGTCCCGATCGTCGTCTGGCGTTCTTTTAATTTAAACCATGCTTCTGCCTTGTCCAATCAATTCCAGTCCTTTCCTTGCCGCTAATCAAGAATTGTATCATGGATTGAGATAGACTTCACGCTGAATTTATTTCGTGCCTTGAATGGCCGCACCTTTTCCGATCCCTATATCTAACATTATTTCCCATACAGGTTCGTTTCAAGCCATTTCGACGAAAAAGACCCGCTATCCTCATGGATAACAGGTCTTCATTAAGTACAGGATTCAGGAAAAAGGAGGCTATCCCCGGCCTTCGCTCGCTTTGCGCTCGATATGCAGCTTGGCTTCGGCGCCGACCGCGCTCCGCTTCGTTTCATTGTCGAAACGTTTCCGTTCCGTCCGCTCGATTTGAGCGACCCGGCCGTCATGAATAATGATTTGAACGGTTCCGTACTCCAATCCGTTAATGCTTTGAATGATCCGGTCAATCCAGACTTCATTCAGTTCAACAGGTTTGGCCATAATTCTCATCCTCTCTACCCTCGATTCAAATCATCCAATCGTACCATTCTTTTTTACGCTTCTGCAGGTCTACCAGCCAAGCGGACGTTTTGCCTATTAAAGTAAAGGTGGCGTCCCGGTTCGAGAACGTATGGTCGGCCTGGAAGATGAGTTCCAGATCGCAGCGTCCATCCGCCCGGAGCCAAAACATTTTTTGATAAAGCGGGGCGTAATCTACTGGTATGTCTTCGTCCGCCGTGCCGTGTGCGATGAGAACATCTCCCCCGAATTTGCGCAGCTGCTCGAACGGTTGATGCTTGGAGAGAGAGTCGAAAAAAGCCGGGGTAAGCAGGTACCCCTGATAGTCGATGCCTTTGTCCGGCTCCAGCTGGCGATAAGCTTCCTTGCCTACAATTCGTACAATGTCATTGTGCGGGTGGGCTACGGCCGACCACATCACCAGGGTCCGCACGCGGTGGTCGGAAGCGGCCGTAAGCAGGGCGACCGCACCGCCCAGGCTGTGGCCCAGCAGCGTCACGCTGCCGGGATCCACGCAGTCCAGGCTGAGCGCGTAATCCAGCACCCGGCGGGTCTGGGCGATCATCGGATCGAGTCCTCCCGCTCCGTAATCGCCGGTGCTTTCGCCGCAGCCGCCGTAATCGAAGCGGAGCACCATGTAGCCCTGGCTGCTCAAAGCCCGCGCCGTCTTGACGAACAGCCGGTCGACGCCGATCCGGTTGCCGATAAAGCCGTGGCAGATAATGACAACCGGCCATTTGCCCGCGCCTCCTCGGCAGTCGGCGCCCTCCCCGTCCGTCGGATAGTGCAGCGTTGCTGCCAGTTCCAAATCCCCGCTCGGGATTGTGATGTGATGTTCCATAGCCCTAGTCCTTTCTGCAAGTGCGCTTCTGTGAGGTCCGGATCAGATATGAACCGGCATGGGATCGTTTTTTAAGGCATTTTCAACGGTTCTTGTCTGATTGCCGTCGAAGATGTACAGCCGGTGGACCAGAACATGGACATGGTCCCCCGCTTCCAACTGGGGCAATTCCAGCGAACGGTAACCAACCAGTCGGTAAGGTCCGCTCTCCACTTCGACCTGCCAGTTTGATCCGCGGAAATAGGTGCTTCTGACAACGGCCTCCGCCGCTGCCGTCTGGCGGCTGATTTCGCCGGGCAGCCCGATCTCCACGAATTCGGGCCGGACGATAGCGGACGCGTCGCCCGCATCGGCGAACCCGATCAGGGAGCCGGCTTCCTCAAGCGGTGAAGATTCGCCGATAAAGGAAGCGACGAACGGAGTCAGCGGTTCGCGGTAAATGTCGATCGGCGAGCCTTTCTGCTCGATCCGGCCTTTGTTGACGATCATGATTTCGTCGGCTACCTCGACCGCTTCTTCCTGGTCGTGGGTGACGAAGATCGTCGTGATGCCGACCCGGGAAATCATTTCCCGCAGCCAGCTGCGCAGCTCCTTGCGGACTTTCGCGTCAATGGCCGCGAACGGTTCATCCAGCAGGAGCAGCTGGGGCTCGGGAGCGAGCGCCCGGGCGAAAGCCACCCGCTGGCGCTGTCCGCCGGAAAGCTGATGCGGCAGCCGCTTCTCAAGCCCCGCCAGACCGGTCAGCTGCAGCAGCTCATGGACGCGGGTGCGGATCTCCGCTTTGCCGCGCTTCTGCACCTGGAGGCCGAAAGCGATGTTGTCGTACACGGACATGTGCTTGAACAGCGCATAGTTCTGGAAAACAAACCCGATATGGCGTTCCTGCGGCATAAGGGCATTCACCTTTTCGCCGTGGAACAGGATCTCTCCCGAATCAGGCGATTCCAGTCCCGCTAGCATCCGGAGTATCGTCGTTTTGCCTCCGCCGCTCGGGCCCAGAAGGCCAATCAGCTTGCCCTGCTCAATGTCGAACGAAATATTTTTGGCGGCTTCGTAGGAGCCGAATGACTTGTGAATTCCTCTTACACTGATGTGCATGGGTTAGCTCCCCTCCGTTATGTGGTTTAAGCCGGAATCGGTTTGCTGACGGTTGGACTGGTGGAACTTCCATTCGGCCAGACTTTTCACGATCAGCGTCAGCACGGCCAGCATGACGAGCAGGGAAGCAACCGCAAATGCAGCCGAAAATTGATATTCGTTGTATAAAATTTCGATATGGAGCGGAACGGTATTCGTCTTGCCCCGGATATGGCCCGAAACGACCGAAACGGCCCCGAACTCCCCCATCGCTCTCGCATTACATAAAATGATTCCGTACAGCAGTCCCCACTTGATGTTGGGGAGGGTCACTTTCCAGAAAATGCGCCAGCCCTTGGCGCCGAGTGTGGCCGCCGCTTCTTCCTCCTGCGTGCCCTGAGCCTGCATAAGCGGAATCAGTTCTCTGGCAACGAACGGGAAGGTGATGAAGACGGTCGCGAGCACGATGCCCGGCAGGGCAAACACGATCTTGAGATCGTGATCGGCCAGCCACGGGCCGAACCAGCCTTTCGTCCCGAACAGCAGGATAAACATGAGACCGGCAATGACGGGCGAAATGGCGAACGGAAGGTCGATCAGCGTAACCAGTACGTTCTTGCCGCGAAATTTAAACTTCGTGATTGCCCAGGCGGCCGCCACGCCGAACACTACGTTCAGCGGAACGGCAATCGCCGCTGTCGTCAGCGTCAGCCGGATGGCCGCCCATGCCTCCTTCTGGGTCAGAGCCGCCAGATAGACTTCGGTGCCTTTTTTGAACGCCTGGATAAAAATCGTCGCAAGCGGCAGCACCAGAAGCAGGGCGAGGAACAGCAGGGCTCCCCCGATCAGAAGCCACTGGACGGCCCTGGGCTCGGTGATATGCTTCGCCGGTTCCGAGGAAGGCCCGCTCAAATTTGCAGCTACATTGCCTGCCATGTTGCTTCAGCTCCTTTCGCGTTCATCCGCTCACCCGCCGGTTGGATTTCATTTGCAGCGCGTTGGTGACGAGCAGCAGCACGAACGAGATGATCAGCATGACCAGAGCAATGGCCGTCGCCCCGGCATAGTCGTACTGCTCGAGCTTCGTCATGATGAGCAGCGGCGTAATCTCCGTCTTCATCGGCATGTTGCCGGAAATGAAGACGACGGAGCCGTACTCGCCGATCGCCCGGGCGAAGGCGAGGGTGAACCCCGCCAGCAGCGCGGGCACCAGCTGCGGGAAAATGACGCGGCGGAACGTACGCCAGCGTGAAGCGCCGAGGCTCACGGCGGCCTCTTCCGTTTCGTGCTCCAGCTCCTGCAGCACAGGCTGCACGGTGCGGACCACGAACGGAAGCCCGATAAACGTGAGCGCGATGATGATGCCAAGCGGCGAATACGCCGCCTTGATGCCGAGCGGAGCGAGCAGGCTGCCGATCCAGCCGTTGTCGGCGTACAGGCTTGTCAGCGCGATGCCGGCCACGGCCGTCGGAAGCGCGAAGGGCATGTCGACCAGCGCGTCGACGAATCGCTTGCCCGGAAAGCGGTAGCGCACAAGCACCCAGGCCACGAGCAGGCCGAATACGGTGTTGACCAGCGCTGCCGCTAAAGAAGCTCCGAAGCTGAGCTTGTAGGAAGCGACCACCCGTTCATCGGTAACTGCCTGCCAGAACTGGTCGAAGGTCAGCCCCGTCGTTTTCCACACGACCGCGGAAAGCGGGAAAAGCACGAGCAGGCTCAAGTAAAGCACCGTAAAGCCCATCGACAAGCCGAACCCGGGTAAAATACGTTTCGTTTTGTTTCGTCTTCCCATTGCGAACACGTCCCCTTGATCGCAGACCGAGTGGTGCCGGTTTGTACCGTCGCACCCGGGCACGCATAATTATTTCGGTTTGTAAATCTGGTCGAATACGCCGCCGTCGGCGAAGTGTGTTTTCTGGACTTTGGCCCAGCCGCCGAATTCCGGATCGTCGATTTTAAACAGGTTCACTTGCTTGAATTGATTTTCGTACTGCTTCGCAACGGATTCCAGACGCGGCCGGTAGTAATTTTTCGCGGCGATTTTCTGTCCTTCCTCCGTGTACAGGTAGTCCAGATAAGCCTGGGCCACTTCTTTCGTGCCTTTCTTGTCGGCGTTCTTGTCGACTACCGCTACCGGAGGCTCCGCCAGCACGCTGATCGAAGGCGTCACGATCTCGAACTTATCCTTGCCCAGCTCGTTGAGCGACAGGTAGGCTTCGTTCTCCCACGCGATCAGGACGTCGCCGAGTCCTCTTTCCACGAAGGTAGTCGTTGAATCGCGCGCTCCCGTTCCGAGCACCGGCGCATTTTTGAACAATTGGGTGACGAATTCCTTGGCTTTGGCCTCGTCGTTGTTGTTTTTCTTGAGCGCGTAGCCCCAGGCCGCCACGTAGTTCCAGCGCGCTCCGCCGGAAGTTTTCGGATTGGGGGTGATGACGGACACGCCGGGCTTGATGAGATCGTCCCAGTCCTTGATTCCTTTCGGATTGCCTTTGCGTACGAGAAATACGATCGTGGATGTGTATGGAGTGCTGTTATCTTTTAATTTCGTTTCCCAGCCTTTATCAATAAGACCCGCCGCTTGAACCTGATCGATATCGTAAGCCAGCGCAAGCGTAACCACGTCCGCTTCCAGTCCGTCGATGACCGAGCGGGCTTGTTTGCCCGAACCGCCGTGAGACTGGCTGACCGTTACGGTCTGGCCTTTCTTTTCTTTCCAGTACTTGATGAATGCTTCGTTGTATGCCTGGTACAGTTCTCTCGTCGGGTCATAAGATACATTAAGCAGTTCGACCGATTTTGGTGCGGAGCCGCCGTTTTCGGTTCCCGTTTTCGTAGATGTTGTTTCGTTTCCTCCGCCGCATGCGGTCAAACCGGTGAGCAGCGAAGTCAGGGCAAGGACGGAAACGGAGCGTCCGAGAACCCTTTTGAAAGAATGCGATTTTAAAGCAGCCATGTAAATATACCCCTTTCGAATTTGGCACCTCGTTGTCTAACTTTTCACATTCCCTACTGAACTTTTTTTTCGCGTCTCCGGTGATCCGGTGGACAAAATAAACAAATCCTATAAGTTTAGTAAGAATTATTTATACATCAATATAGCATCGCCTATAAATCGTGTCAATACGTTTTTTTGTAAAAATTGTAAGTGCCCGTCCGCCCGACTCCGAGGAAAAAAATCCCCGTTTCAAACGCTCTTGCAGCGTGTAAGAAAGGCGTGGGAGTTATCTTGGAAACAAACGCGCAAGCTTTTGAAATCACTTGCTCCATTGGAGGTCAAAAAAAGATGAACAACAACTTAACGGCTGACGCCGAACGCGTTTTAATCGTTTATTTGAATCATGATATCGTGGTGGAAAATATACCGGGCGAAGTCGATGTGGACTCTTATCTCGACGAACAGGATTACGACGCGCGCCAAGTCGAGCTGATTTCGATGGGCGAGTTTAACGAACGCCTGGATGAGATGCTGCTTCATTATTGATTAAAACAGAAGCCTCCGGGCTTTTCACATAAAAAGGCAGTTCCTTTCATCAGAAAGGAACTGCCTTTTTCAATGTGTATGCGCAGGCTCGCTTGGCTGTGGAGAAAGCGGGCGATTAAACCAACAGGCCCCCGCGCGGAAACTCTTAAATCGCCAGCCGTTCTCTGACAGCGGGAACGCTGGCTGCTTGGAGCTTTGGCAGCACTAGCGGCATTCGAACAGATTGCCGAGGCCCCCGAGCACGCTGCCTTCTTCCTTGCCCCGGATAGCTCCGCCCAATACCCTCTCGGCCAGGCGGCTGAACGGTAGGGACTGCAGCCACACTTTGCCGGGGCCTCTCAAAGTGACGAAGAACAGCCCCTCGCCGCCGAAAACGGCCGTTTTGATGCCTTTTACGAACTCGATGTCATACTGGACGTCCGGCGTCATCGCAACGAAGCAGCCCGTATCGACACGTAGCACCTCACCCGGCTGAAGCTCGCGCTCCAGAATAGAACCGCAGGCGTGCACGAAGCCCAATCCGTCGCCTTCCAGCTTCTGCATGATGAAGCCCTCCCCTCCGAAAAAGCCCGCTCCCAGCTTGCGCTGCAGTTCGATACCGATGGATACGCCTTTGGCCGCGCACAGGAACGAATCCTTCTGGCAAATAAGCTTGCCACCCAGCGCGTGCAGATCCATCGGAATGATTTTGCCCGGATACGGGGCGGCGAACGTGACGTGCTCTTTGCCCCGCCCGTTGTTGGTGTACACGGTCATAAACAAGCTCTCTCCGGTAAGCAGCCGCTTGCCCGCTCCCATCAGCTTGCCCATCAGACCCCGGCCGCCGCCGCCCGATCCGTCGCCGAAAATCGTTTCCATGCCGATGTTGCCTTCCATCATCATCATGCTGCCGGCTTCGGCAATGACGCTTTCCTGCGGGTCCAGCTCAATCTCCACGTATTGCATTTCATTGCCGTGGATCGTGTAATCAATCTCGTGAGCGTTCAAGTGCAAGCACTCCTCTGTTCATTGGAATAGGAACCGATATCGATAGCACGCACCTTTACCTGTTGGTACGGCTCGGAAAGACGCCGGTTCCGGTTCCTGCCAAAAAATTTAAGCACGCGCCGATTCTTCAATCGGCTTCCCGCTCCGCCTTGCGTTTCCTGCGCGCCTCGTAGCGTGCCGGGGCGGATTCGTGCAGGCGCATTTCCCGTTCCGTCTCGGGCAGGACCGCAGGAACGGGAGTCGGCCGGCCTTCGTCATCCAATGCCACAAACGTGATAAACGAGGTGGCCGTGGTCCGCCGTTCGCCGGTAAACATGTTTTCGGCCACCACACGCACATAAACTTCCATGGAACTCCGGTGCGTCCAAGATACGAAGGCTTCAAGCTCTATGGCTTCCCCCAGGTGCACGGGGGCCAGAAAGTCGAGACTGTCGCTCGACGCCGTAACGACGCCGCGCCGGCAATGGCGCATGCTTGCGATGGTCGCGATCTTGTCGATATATTCCATAATTTTGCCGCCGAAAACCGTTCCGTGATAGTTCGTATCCAGCGGAAAAATAACTTCAGTCATAATGGAGCGGGAGATGCTCGTCGGTTTCGCTTCCATATGGGTCAAAGCCTCCTTCTCGTCGGCCGGAGCGAAAGCCTGTAAACTTCAACTTCCGTCCCGGCTGTACGAAACGCTAACGTGCAGATCTGCGGGTACGGGCTTTATTCCCCGTACCGGATAAAAAGCTTGCCCGCCGCCTCGGCGGCCATGGCTCTTGCCGTTTCCGTGTCCTGCGCGGCGGCAAGGGCAACCGCCATCCGGCGGCCCGGTTTCGTTTCCGGCTTGCCGAAAATCCGCACCTGGACATCCGGCACCGCGAGCGCCTCTTCCAGCCCGCCGATTTCGAAATCGGCGCTGCCGCGGTCCGCCTTCAGCGTATGGGAAGCGCCTGGCGTAAGCAGGCGGATTTGCGGAATCGGCAGCCCGAGAATCGCTCTGGCGTGGAGCGCGAATTCGGACAGATCCTGAGTCGCCATGGTGACCATGCCCGTATCGTGCGGACGCGGCGAAACCTCGCTGAAGTATACGCCTTCGCGCGTGAGGAACAGCTCGACGCCGAAGATTCCGTAACCGCCGAGCGCATCGGTGATCGTCCGCGCCATCTGCTCGGCTTCCGCGATTTGGGACTCGCTCATCGCGTGCGGCTGCCACGATTCGATATAGTCGCCTTCCTTCTGCACATGACCGATCGGAGCGCAGAAGGAAGTGCCGCTTACGGAGCGGACGGTGAGCAGCGTAATTTCGGACTCGAACGTGACGAACGCCTCGACGATGACGCGAGCTTTTTTCGCCCGTCCGCCTTCCAGTGCCGTATTCCAGCAGGCCTCGATGTCCGCTTCGGACCGGCATACGCTCTGGCCCTTGCCCGATGAGCTCATAATGGGTTTGATAACGCAGGGCGTGCCGATTTCCGCTACCGCGGCATGGAGCTCATCCAGCGTATCGGCAAAGGCGTACTTCGCCGTACGCAGACCCAGCTCCTCGGCAGCCAGCCTGCGGATGCCTTCCCGGTCCATCGTCAGGCGCGACGCGTTGGCGGTCGGGATGACACGATAGCCTTCCTTCTCCAGCTCGACAAGCTCCTGAGTGGCGATCGCTTCAATCTCGGGCACAATCAGATGGGGCCGCTCCCGCTCGATGAGTTCGCGAAGCGCCTGTCTGTCCAGCATGTCGATGACATAGCTGCGGTGCGCCACCTGCATGGCAGGCGCGTGATCGTAGCGGTCGACCGCGATCGTTTCGATTCCGAGCCGCTGCGCCTCCAGAATGACTTCTTTGCCAAGCTCCCCGGAACCGAGCAGCATGATTTTCTTCGATTTCCCTGATAGCGGTGCTCCAAACATACGGTGTCCTCTCCCCTGAGTGCAGCAATGTGCATCTATATTTTGTCGGTTTGCGGTTAGGCAAGTATTCCTATGTGCGATAACGTTCTTGACGGCAGGCGCCGAAAAAGAGCCCCCCGATTATTCGGGATGACGCCCTACCCGCCGCTGCGCAGAAGCAGCTTGCGCAGCAGCGGAGCGAGATGCTCCGGCAGCTCGGCGGCGTGCGGGACCACGATCCCGTGCCTGCCGTAGATGTTGCGCATCGTGGTCCGCTGCGTTTCGTGCACCTCGCCGCTGGCTAGGAAGACGCTGATGACGTCGATCCCCAGCCTGCGGCATTCCAGGACGGCCTCGTACGTGTCGAGAATGCCGTCCTCCTGGTATTCGGCGGCGGAAGGCTCGCCGTCGGAGAAGACAAGCAGCACGCGCTGCTTCTCCGGGCGACGCAGCAGCCGCCGGGCGGCGTGACGGATCGCGAACCCGTCACGGTTGTCCTGCTGCGGCTCCAGCTGCAGCAGAGCGGCGCCGCTCCGCGGAGCCGAGGACGAGCCGAAGTCGATGACCGTGTGAAACACGTTCGGCGCTTCTTCGGCCGTGACCCGCTCCGCGTCTTCCCAGAAGCCCGTCACCTCGTGCGGGATGCGCAGAGTCCGGAGCGTCTCGTGAACGAGCGAGATGCCCAGCTTCGTCTCTTCCATCTTATCGTACATGGAAGCGGAGCAATCGACAAGAAGCGAGAAGGCCGCATCGAGCTCGGGCGCGGGGTTCTGCTTCTTGGTGAAGAGCCGCGGCGCTTCGTCCGTCACGTAGCGCAGCAGCTGCCTCCGGCCGAGCCGCCCGTAGAGCAGATCGCTCCGCGGGGCGACCCGCTTACGCTCCAGCGTCAGCCTCACCGTGCGGGTCAACTGCCTCGTCAGCGGGTCCACCGCACGGATCGCTTCGCGGTAAGCGTCTTCCTCCGCCGGGGTAGGCCTCCGCGGGGCTTGAAACTCGGCGGTGGCGCGCAGCCCGGAGGGGCCTTCCCCGCTTCCGGCGGAAGCGCCGGACGGTAGGAACGGCGCGCTGCTGTCCGGCGGCGGCTCGGACTTCCGCTCGGAGGCGGCGGAACGCCCGCGTGCGGCGGCCATAGCCTCTTCGGACGTATCGTCTCCGGGCCTCGCCGCCGCCCCGCTGTACCGCGCGGTCCGCGTGCCACGCTCAACCGACTGTTTCAGCGCTTCACCGGCGGTGCTCCGCGTCTCCCGGTGCCACATCGACTGGCGCTCGCTTCTGCGGTCTTTGTCCTGCCGGGGGCTAAGCCGCTCCGCATCGTCATTCGCGAGGCGTTTCGCCTTCTTGCCGGCAGGACGTTCGCCGCGCCTCAAGGGCGCGTCCGTACCGCTTCCGGGCTGGACCGAGAAATACGCGTCCGCCGCATCGCGCTCCAGCCGGTATTCCAGCAGCTCCAGCATATGCAGGCACAGCCGGGCGTTTTCTGCCGTCGTCTCCGCCGTTTCGGCCTCCTCCAGCAGCGGCTGCACAAGCCGGAGCAATTCCTCTGTGCGCATCGCTTGTCCGGAAGCTTCCGCTTCGCTATAGAGCGCATGCGTGTCAGTCCCTTTAAACCAGAGATAAACGGAAACGAACAGCGCGTCCGCGAGCTCGTGACGGGCGAGGTGCGTTCTGAATTTGTGCGTGAAATACCCTTTATACACGTCCGCTCTCTCCTCAAACACAGCTGAGGTACCGGGACGGATGCGCCGGCAGATCTGTTCCAGCCGCAAGTCCTCGCAGAGGGCAAACAGCTCCATGCCGAGCCTGGAGAGCGGCGACTTCGCAACGGACTCCAGAAACGCTTCGGTTTCCCGCCTTCCCGAATACCACGCACTGCCGAGCGCACGGAGATAGACGTCGCTTTTCATTCCAGCTTCCCGCTGCGCCGGTTTCCAGTCCCGCCAGAACTGGCTGACCGTCAGCAGCGCCTTACTTTCCTCATAATGGGAATGAAAAGCGAGCTGAAGCTCCAAATCCCCGTTCCGGGTAAAGGTCCGGGCCAGATCCACAAGCTGCATAAGCATAAAGGCTTCCAGCCGGTTATCAAGCAGATTCAGCTTCCCGACGAACATCGCTAAAAGAGCGTCTCCGCCACGTTGCGCACGGCGGCCCTTTCGCGTTCGTCTTCCAGCTTGGCGGCAATGGCCCGTTCCACGGCCCTCCGGGGCGGCATGAACGCGGCGAGATCGCACGCGTCCAGCAAGGCGCGGATGGACGCCGCTTCGTCGGACAGCTGACCCATCTGCACGAGAGCGAGCAAATCGGCGGACAAGGCCGCAAACGCTTCGAGAAGACGGGTGTCCCGCAGTTCCGTACGCTCCGTCAGCAGGCCGAGGAGCGCTTCTCCTTGAAGGTAAGGGACGTCGACAGCCACGAAACGATTTTTCAGCGCTTCGTTAAGCGGAACAGTCCCGATGTATCCTTCGTTAATCGCCGCAATGACGCGAAAATCTTCGTGAGCCGTGACCGTCTCGCCCGTAAACGGATTGGTCAGCGTTCTCCGGTGGTCGAGAACTCCGTTAATAAGCGGCAGTGTCTCGGGCTTCGCCATATTTACTTCATCTATGTAAAGAATATGCCCGGCTTTCATGGCGGTAACGACCGGCCCCGGCACAAATTCAATCGTCGTGCCTTCCCCGGACCGGCTCAGGGTCTTGAACCCGAGTAAAGCTTCCGCGTCGAGATCCGTGGAACAATTGACGCTGTGCATCGGCTGACCCGTCAGAAAAGACAAGTGCTCGGCCAGCTTCGTTTTGCCGGAACCCGTCGGTCCTTTCAGCAAAACGGGCTTGCCGAGCGCCAAAGCGATGATCGCGTCTGTGAGCACTTCGGGCTGTGCGGGGACAAACCCCGGTTTTCCGATTAAATGGAGCTGTTCCTCAGCCAACCGGCCGGATTCAATCCGGCTGCGCAGTGTAAGGAGTCGGTTTGTAATCTTATCTGGCAATTCCCATTGCCGCATCATAGCGGCAGGAGTCAAATTCATCCGGCGTCTTCCTTCCCGTGTTGCGTTCTCTCTTTTTAACTATCTGTCAAAAGAGCAAGCGGTGTCAAGTTCCCAGCTCCTCGGTAAGCGCAAACGGATAAAAATGCAAATCATTTCCGCAGGAAGGACAGCTCATATAGGAAGGGATGTCATTGAGCATCAGCGCCATGGCGTAAGAAGACTCATAATTGACCGCCCGGATAATATCACGGGGATGCACATACGCGCAGGAGGAAGATCCGCAAGTCGCGCGGACTTTATATGCGTTTGCCACTGCCGGCCTCTTTTCCGGAGGACGCAGGCGTTAAGCCTTGTCCTCCCCTTTTTTGCGGTTGAAATCCAGATTCAAGATGACCGTAAACCGGTCGGGCTTCGTCGGCACGATCGAGGCGATCTCGATATAAGAGGTGCCGAATTCATTCTCCGCCCGGTCCACGAGACTGTTTAGACTATCGCTCAGCGTTGCGCTCTCATCCAGTACGACTTCGGTGAAGTATTGTTTAATCATGCCCGTTCTCCGTTCCCGGCCCGCTCTTTCTCGAAAGCGATCAAAGTGATCGGTTCCCCTGTCTGTTCTTGCAATTTGCTTTCCAGGCTGCGGATCTCTTCTATTAGTTCTTTTTTTTCGTTCAATTCGGCAAACGTATATCCGTTCATTTTCATGTGTTAAGCCTCCTGTCGGATGTCTTCCCGTTGAATGTTTTCCGGCCTGAGCCGTACCGCTTCTTATTCTTCCCATGCCTGTTCTTTTTTAAAAGTTACCCTTTCCCCGTTACCGGGCTCCAATAAAAAAAGCATCCTCGCAAGGATGCCTTCGTATAATTTGGGTACTTCGACCCTTATTAGGACAATAAATCCTCATTATAATGTTAATTATCTGCAACTAATGTAAAAACTTAACGTAAAATAAAGTGACTAACCGCCTGAATGGGTTTTTCACCTCCCGTTTTCAGGTGACCTAATCCCGAAGAGGAGTGAGAATGATTTGAAAAAGAAACTAGCAGCAACCGCAATCGGTGCCGCCATGGTACTGAGTATGGGAACCGGAGTGTTGGCCGGAGCCAATCTGCAGGAAATTAAAGCCTATCTGAACGGTTCCATTACGGTCAAATATAACGGTTCCCCTGTCCAACTACAGGATGAGCAGGGAGCTGTCGTGCTTCCGATCACGTATGACGGCAACACCTATCTGCCTGTCCGGAGCATTGCCAAAACCTTGAACGTAGCCGTCAATTACGACGGAGCAACCAACACGGTCCTGTTAGGCGAGCAAGCGGAAGGGGTCGCACTGGCCAAGGACTACAGAGATTCTCTCTACCATACCAAAGATCCTAATCTGACTACATACGCCGGCAAAGATTACAAAGACGTCTACTTCGATAATGCAAAGGGAAGCCGTTCCAGCAGCTTCATGCTGTATCCTAAAGGCAACTACCAGAAGCTTGTGCTTCAGGTAGCGGCTACCGGAAATGATATCGAAAGATTCTTCGTGGAAGACAGCAAAAAAGACATCAAACTGAAAGAGTCGACGGTTGCCGTTAAAGACGGTTTGAAAACGATCGAGGTCGATATTGCCGGCGTCGAAGAGTTGTACATCTACGCGGATATCAAGGGAGACGGCGGCATGTTCGTACCTCTCACCACTTCGTACTTTAAATAAATGCATTCATAGTACGTCTTCATCTCCTTGCGCATGGCGTAAGGGGATTTTTTTACTTTCTGTAGATGGATCGGCTTCTTTGGCGGATCACCTTTCTCCAGCCAATGGATTGGAAAAAAAGCGCCCCCGCAAGGACGCTTCCCGTAACTCTTATTTCAAGTCATCGAGCTCGCGAAAAAGCTTTCTTACCGCCTCTTCGTCCACTTTGCCCGCCTGCTTCATTTGGAGCAGCCGTTCCCGGACTTCCCGGGCAAAATGTTCATCCGCATCGGTATCCTCGGCGTAAGCGGGATCAAACCAGATGTAGAACCCTTCGGGACCGTTGCGCAGGAAAGGCCGATTCCAGGCGTCCGGATATTCGTACGGCTGTTCCGAGAACAGGATTCCGAGCACATCGTCGCTCTCTACGGGGAGCAGCTGATGAAACTGCTCTTCTTCGCCCACACCCGAAATTTGCCTGTGTTTGTACGCGTAATGCACGTAGTGCTCCCCGGTTTCCTTATCTTTGGACAAGGCGTACATGTCCAGCTCGCCCTGCTTCAAATCTTTGACCGTTTCTAGTCTTTCCTGCAGAAGATCCCCTGAAATTTTGCCGTGGGCCGAGAAAGATTCAGCTGACATCGAACTCTCTCCTTTCTTCCTGCAACGCGGGAGGCCGCTGTTTGTTCGGCACGTCATTTTGCTGCAGCAGCGTCCGGAGAGAACGGCGCGGAAGTTTCCATTTGAAGATCACAGAGAACATCCGGGACACGACTACGATCATGAACAAAATAATCAGACCGAGCGGATTCTGGGGCCAGCCGATGCCGATAAGAAAGCCGGCCAGCATGGCCCAGACCGCGTAGATTTCATCTCTTAAAACGAGAGGCTTGCGCCCGGCCAGGAGATCGCGGATAACCCCGCCGCCGATTCCCGTGAGTACGGCCGCAACGATCGAGGCGCTCACAGGAAGCCCCTGATTGGACGCGTAGAGCGCCCCCTGAATCGAGAAGGCCGCCAGACCGATGGCGTCGAAGAACGATTCCCAGGATTTCCACCGCTTGATCCAGGCCAGCGGAAATATAAAGACCAGCGTCATTGCGGCCAGCGCAATCGTGAACTGGAACCCCTGCTGCCAGAGCATCGTCACTTTCTCTCCGATCAGCAGGTTGCGGACCACCCCTCCGCCAAATGCGGTTACAAAGCCCAGGACATAAACGCCCAGGATATCATAATCTTCTTCCATTGCGACAATCGCGCCGCTGACGGCAAACGCGATCGTTCCGATTAAGCTTAACGCCATCCAATCCACTTTTCTGCAGCTCCCCCGGGTTAGTTAGATAAATCCCAGTCCAGTTCAACCTCTTTGCCGGTACGGGACGATTCGTAGATTGCATTGAGAATCAAGTTGTTCGTATAGCCCGACATGACGGATGTCATCGGTTCGCTTCCGGTCCGGATGCATTCCAGAAAATGCATGTTCATCAGGAGGCGCGGATCGGTCTGCTGCTCGGGCAGCTCAAGCTCCACGTCGATTTCTTTATCGAACATTTCCGCAAACAGTTTACCGTAGGAGCTTCCTCTCAAGGTGGCCCCGCCTTCCGTGCCGAGAAGATGAATATACGGCTGATTGTCGGTTTCGGTCAGTGCCGCCCAGCTCACGTCGAGCGTCAGCGTGCTCCCGTTGTCCATCTTGATCAGGGCTGTCGCCAAGTCTTCCACGTCATAGCTGCCGCTCCAGTTCGGTTTGCCCCAGCTGCCGATTCCGCGGCGTTTGGGACCGAATTCCGAATAGGTAGCGCCGTAGACGGAAACCGGACGGGGATTTCCCATCAACGAGAGAGACAAATCCAGCATATGGACGCCGATATCGATCAGCGGGCCTCCGCCCGATTTGGACATCTGGGTGAACCAGGTGCCCCAGCCCGGAATTCCTTTGCGGCGCAGCCAGCCGGTTTTGGCATGGTAGATGCTGCCCAGCTTGCCGCGCTGTACGAGCTCCTTCACCTGCATATTGAGCGGTTCCCAGCGGCGCTGGTGCGAAATCATCAGTACCTTGCCGCTTTCTCGTTCGGCCAGGACGATTTCCTTCGCGGCCTTAACATCGATGGCCATCGGCTTCTCTAGCAGGACGTGCTTGCCGGCCTGAAGCGCTTTTACCGCAAGGGGGGCGTGCCATTCGTTCGATACGGCGATAACCACTGCATCTATGTCGGGATCATGGATCAAATCTTCACCATTTCCGTAAACTTTAGAGATCTGATGTTCTTTGGCCCGCGCTTCGGCAAGCGGAAGAAACACGTCGGCAACCGCAGCTACCGAAACGCCCGGGGTTTCAAGCAGCCCTAGTATGTGTACGTTACCGATATTGCCCGCGCCGATGACGCCGATTCTGATCTCATCATTGAGTGCCATTGTGCAAAACCCTCCGATATCACGATAAAGTAAGTTCGGCTTTATTTTAACACAAATGGAGGACAGCATCAGCCTTCCGGCCATATTTTCAAAAGGATTTCTCCGAGCGGTTTTCGAAAGAATAAAACGCTGTCTTTTTTATGCGCGGACATATAAAGAACATTTTTTCCGTGATATACTAAAAAAGTGAAATATTTTAACTTCCATACGACTCATAAGCCCGTCCCCGAAATGCCCATCCTAACGGAAAGCAAGGAGGAATGACGACATGAACAGTTGGAAAAAGCACGGCCCAGGTCCTTGGCGGAGCAATAGAAGGTTGGTTCAAACACTTACGCTGATGATTCTGGTGACACTCCTCACTCACCTTTTGTCGGCCGTGCCCGCACTCGCACAGGAAGATTTGACAGCCCCGTCCCCTCACTCCAAAGCAGCGGAGAAAAAACGCAAAGAAGCCGCCCTGAAAGGCCCTTCCATCCAGGTTGATCCCTCTTTTCCCTATTATCAGAACCGGACACCCGAAAGCATAGCCGACGAGCTTCTTCAGCACGGGTACAAAACGGTACATTATTTTGTCGTCAACGAAAATGATGTGAATCGCGCCTTTATCGAAGCCCTCCAGGCAAAAGGCATCGGGGTATGGGCGCTCGTCCTCGGTAACGGGAGCTATTCTACGGCACGTTTTCCGGCGGATTGGCCTTCATGGCAGATGGAGCTGCTTAAGCCTCTGAACGACGGGTATTACCGGTTCTCTCCCCACAGCCCGGCCTATGTCCAGTGGAAAAAGCAGGCGCTGGCTAAGCTCGTGCGCGATTATCCTTTCGACGGGATTGAGGTCGCCGAACCCTACTTTCCCGAATGGGACGGAATCAACCGCGGCGTGTACGGGGACGTCGGGCCGCTCGCGCAGAAAGCGTTCCGCGACAAAACTGACCTGGAGATGCCCGATTTTACCAACGCCTCCTCGCCCCGCTATTATTTAACCGACACGGCGGCCTACCTGAAGTGGGTCGATTTCCGGGTTGAAGCCGTGAACGATTTCCTGAACGAGCTGATGAACGGGAAAGGCGGAGTGCGGGAAGCCCGTCCAGGCATTCTGGTGGCGACCTGGTCTTTGGCTATAGACGCCGGTCCTGGTTCCTTTGACAAGCTGAGGGAATGGCAGGGCCTCGATGCCGCGGCCATGGTCGACCGGGTTAAACCGGACATCCATTTCCTTCAAACCCACTGGCCCGACTGGCTCAAACCGCAGGAGAGTCTTCCTCCCGATTACGCGAAGCATTACAAGGTTTTTGCGGATAAAATCAAAGCGGAGCATCCGGATCTTCCGCTCGGGGTTCAGGCGGATATCGGCTCGGCCCTCTTGATGGTTAAGGACGGCGGGTGGGTGAGCGCTTTTTCCGATTCCGTCCGTGCACTCGGCTATTCCACCTGGACCGCGTACGAATACCACCTGGGCGGCTATATGTACAAGGAAGCCCCCGTCCCCGGCAAAGCGCAGCGGCTTTCACGCACGGAAGTAAAGATCCCTTTTCAGAAAAGAATCGACGAAGGCTCGGCGAAAGCCGAAGGAAATGTGACGGTTTCGGCAGGCGCGGAAAGCTTTACCCTTAATCCCGGGGAAATCTCGGTTGACGGCAGCAATCTGCTGATCCGGTCGGGCCGCCTGCCCAAAAAAGAATTCCGGCTGAATTTACGCGGTATTAAAGACACGCCTGGCTTCTGGTTCTATAACAAGACGCAAACGCCCAACGTAATCGGAGGGAATGTTGTCGTGGAAGTGCCCAAGCATTAGTCCTCGCGTGAATACCCGCTCCAATAAATGAAGCGAATAGCCTATTACGAGCCTCTTCCCGAATACGAAACATACAGAAAGGCGTAAAAAGCAAAAAAATCCTGTTCACGATTCGTGAATGCAGGATTTTTTTGCTTTTTAACGGATTTATTTACGCATGTTATCTGTTTATCCTGACTCTAAAACTTGTACAGCCGACCGAATTACTGCGGAAAATATTCGCGATGCAGCTCTTCCAGCTCCGCAATGGAACGCCTTGCCCACTCCTCCGTCTGATGCAGCATGTTCAGCTCGCGTTCGAGGGCCTGCTGGAGCGAAAGGGTGTAATCCGGAACATTCCCGTGGTAGGCATGGATGCTCGACAGCGGCATCAACGCAATTTCCTGATAGGCCAGCGCGCGGCGCTGGTGAAAGAACGGCACATCCCCCTGCTGCGGATTATGAAGATCCCCTTGCGAAGGATGCTTAACGACCGCAAGAACCTGAACGGCTGCTTTTATATTGGACGGCGGTTCCACGATGCGGCCTATATACTCCCCTGTTTTGTAAGATGCTATGACCAGATCACCGACGGAAGCAGTGCTTTCGTTTCTATAGTTCATAAGTGGATGCTCCTCTCTGTTACGGAGTATTTTCCGGAAAATCCGACGATGTGACGATCCTCAAATGCTGCATCCCCGTCAAATGACGAAGTTCGGCCAGCAAATAGTCGACCGATTTCACGGCGTAAATGAATCGTGCGGCAGTTCCCTTCTCTACCACCACTATACAGGGGATGGACGAGATTTTCCACTTTTGCACGGACGCCCCCGCGTAATTCGCGTTGCAGGCTTTAAGGGGCAGTTCCGGCTCGATCGTCAGAGCCACGTCCAGCATTCGGCCGGCGACTTTGCAAGTTCCGCAAAAAGGGGTATGAAAAAATACGGCGAACGACTGTTTTTCTATGAGAGCCTGCTTGATTTGGTCATCGTTCCATTCCTGCATACCAATCTCCTTTCCATAAAAATCTCCTTTCCATAAAAGCCGTGTTCCGGCTGAAAGCCCGGGAGCATCTAAGACTAAGAGGTTCCCTAACGGGCAGAAGCCGGGCGCAAAAAGAGGGGGCCCGACCCGTTTCAGGAAGCATGTTTGTCCCTGAGCATGGACAGCGACAATAACGTATGTTCCAGCAGCCCTTCGAAGTCATCGAGATGGCTTTCGTTGACCTTACGGCCGAACTCAAGCAAAACCTCATTGTGCCAGCCTTCGTTTTCGGAACCGAACACATAAGAAAGCGTCTGGGTGATGAGCGGCCTTCCGCTCCAGATGGATTCCAGGGACGATCCGACCGCGGGACAGTCCCGCGAGGGATCGCCGACAAGAAATCCGAATCTCACCGTAAGCGCACAACCCGGCTCGGCTCCTTTGCGGCTCAGCAGCTCCGCCGCTAAATCTTCCAGTTCAGCCGCCAGATGAAGCTCCGCCCACGGAGAAGCCGTGTTCTCTTCACCGCCGCGGAGGACAAAACGGATACGATACTGGCGGCCCAAGCTGGATAAATCCATGACGTCCGACCGGTTCGTAACCAGAATCTCCCCGGACAGATCCAAATCGTAGACAGCGCCTTCCAAAACGACTTTTAAATTCTCGTAAACCGTCGGATCAAACATACCGGGCAGCTCCTTTTCGATCAGTGTTCATTGCGTTATGACAGTGCGGCAGCGGCAAGCGGATAATCCGTCTGTTCCCGCATCTCCGGAGCGCAGCAAAGGCGCCCGGATGATGAACATCCAAGCGCCTCTTCTGTGTATCCCGTTCGTAAGCCTCTGCTGTTTAAGCGTAATACTCTTCACGCAGACGGCGCACATCTTCGTTTTCCAGATATTCATCGTAAGGCATCATCCGGTCAATCACGCCTTTAGGCGTAATTTCGATAATGCGGTTGGCAATCGTCTGAATGAACTGATGGTCATGCGATACGAACAGCATCGTGCCGTCAAAGTCGATCAGCCCGTTATTGAGAGCCGTAATGGATTCGAGATCCAAGTGGTTCGTCGGCTCGTCGAGAATAAGAACGTTGGCGCTTGCGAGCATCATTTTGGACAGCATGCAGCGCACTTTCTCGCCCCCGGACAGAACGCTCGCTTTCTTAAGCGCTTCTTCACCGGAGAAAAGCATCCGGCCCAGGAAGCCGCGGATAAACGATTCGTCCTGATCTTTGGAATATTGACGCAGCCAGTCGACGAGGTTCATATCCACACCCTCGAAGTACTGCGAGTTGTCTTTCGGGAAATAAGCCTGGGTCGTTGTGACGCCCCATGTATAAGTGCCTTCATCCGCTTCCGTTTCGCCCATCAGAATCTGGAACAGGGTCGTTTTCGCGTGTCCGTCGGGACCTACGAAAGCGATTTTGTCGCCTTTGTTCACGGTGATGGAAATATTATCGAGAACTTTCTGGCCCTCAACGGACTTGCTGACACTGTCAATCGCCAGAAGCTGCTTGCCCGCTTCCCGCTCCGGTTTGAAATTGATGAACGGATATTTGCGGTTGGACGGTTTGATGTCGTCCAGAGTAAGCTTCTCGAGCTGTTTCTTACGCGATGTCGCCTGCTTCGACTTGGACGCGTTGGCGCTGAATCTCGCGATAAACGTTTCGAGTTCTTTACGCTTCTCTTCGGTTTTCTTGTTCTGCTCTCTGGCAAGCTTCAAAGCCAGTTGGCTGGATTCGTACCAGAAGTCGTAGTTGCCGACGTACATCTGAATTTTGCTGAAGTCGATGTCCGCGATATGCGTACAAACCTGGTTCAGGAAGTGACGGTCATGGGATACCACGATGACGGTGCCTTCGAATCTGGCCAGGAAGTTCTCCAGCCATTGGATCGATTCGAGATTCAAATGGTTGGTAGGCTCATCGAGCAGTAGAATATTCGGACTGCCGAACAAAGCCTGCGCAAGAAGGACCCGGACTTTCTCGTTGCCGTCCAGATCTTTCATCTTCTGGTCGTGAAGCTCTTTCGGAATGCCGAGACCGATCAGAAGCTCGGCCGCGTCGGACTCCGCCTGCCAGCCGTCAAGCTCGGCGAATTCGCCTTCAAGTTCGCCCGCACGGATACCGTCTTCTTCGGAGAAGTCCGATTTCGCGTAGAGAGCGTCTTTCTCTTCCATAATCTGAAAGAGGCGCGCATGACCCATCATGACCGTTTTCAGAACATCGGTTTCATCGAATTCGTAGTGGTTCTGCTTCAGAACCGCCATACGCTCGCCCGGAGCGATATGAACGTCCCCTTTGTTGGGTTCGATTTCGCCGGACAAAATTTTCAGAAACGTGGATTTTCCCGCTCCGTTAGCGCC
This sequence comes from Paenibacillus sp. JNUCC 35, assembly GCF_058269095.1. NCBI lineage: Bacteria > Bacillati > Bacillota > Bacilli > Caryophanales > Paenibacillaceae > Paenibacillus > Paenibacillus sp. JNUCC 35. Next base: position 3,827,189 of record NZ_CM177771.1, read on the forward strand.
AATCAGGCCGTAGCAGTTGCCGGGAGTAAATTTAATATTAACGTCTTCGAAAAGAGCGCGTTTGCCGTATCGAAGCGTTACATCCGTTACAGTGATCATAAGTGCGGTTAACCTGCCTTTTTGTAGAATCACGGCTTCTTCCAAGCCAATTCCTTTTAGTATACCATAAAAAAGGGCTCCCCGCTCGTAATAGCGGGAATGAGCTTACTTGCCGCGTTCGATTTCCTCCACGAGCTCGGAGAGGACGGTCCAGCGTTCCATCGCCTGCTCCAGCTCTTCACCGGCGGCGATCTCCTCGGCGTACAGCTCCTGTACCCGGCCGTAGTCGCTTCCGGCCTTCGCGATATCGCTCTTGATCCGCTCCAGCTTCTCTTCAAGCGCCGCGATGCGGTCTTCGATCGTATCCCATTCCTTCTGCTCGTTGAAGGAAAGTTTTTTCTTCTTGGCGCGTTCCCCGCCGGAGACCGCTCCGGTTGTACCCGTGGATGGAGCCGATGATGCGGAGGCCTGGGTCCGGGCTTTTTCTTTAGCGTCGGGCTTAAGCTCGGAAGCTTCACGCTGCTGTTTGAGCTCCAGGTATTCGGAATACGTTCCGATATACTGTTCGATCTCTCCCTCGCCCGTAAACGAGAACAGATGGTCGGCGGTCCGGTCCAAGAAATAACGGTCATGGGATACCGTGATGACGGCCCCCGGAAACTGCTCCAGATAATCTTCCAGAATGGACAAGGTCTGAATATCCAGATCGTTCGTCGGCTCGTCGAGCAGCAGGACATTCGGCTCTCCCATCAGTGTACGCAGCAGATAGAGCCGGCGCTTCTCGCCTCCGGAAAGTTTCCCGATCGGCGTCCACTGGAGATTCGGCGGGAACAGGAATCTTTCCAGCATCTGCGCCGCCGTGATGCTCTCTCCGTCCTTCGTTCGGATGACCTCGGCCGCCTCCCGGACATACTCGATGACACGCTGCTTGTCATCCATCTCCACACTTTCTTGTGTGTAGTAGGCAAGCTTGACGGTGCTCCCCCGCTCGATTTCGCCGCTGTCCGGGCCGAGGCGTCCGGCCAGCATATTCAGCAGCGTCGATTTGCCGCTTCCATTGCGGCCGATAATGCCGATCCGGTCGTCCGGCAGCACGATGTAGCTGAAATCATGGATGAGCTCACGGCCCTCGTAGCCTTTGCTCACCTGCTTGAGCTCGATGACTTTGCGGCCGAGGCGGCTGCCTGCCAGAGCCATATCGAGCTTTGCCGCAGGCCCGTCGACCTTGCGGTCGCGCAGCTCCTCCGCCCGCTCGACGCGGGCTTTCTGCTTCGTCGTGCGGGCTTTCGCGCCGCGGTGCAGCCAGGCAAGCTCTCTGCGGAGCAGGTTGCGCCGCTTGTCTTCGCTGGAGGCTTCACGCTCCATGCGTTCGGCCTTTTTCTCCAGAAACGTCGTGTAATTGCCTTCATAGCTGTATATGCTGCCGCGGTCGAGCTCCAGAATGCGGCTGGTCACGCGCTCAAGGAAATAGCGGTCGTGCGTGACGAGCAGCAGAGCGCCTTTCCATTTGCTTAAAAACTGCTCCAGCCAGTCCACCGTCTCGTTGTCGATGTGGTTGGTAGGCTCGTCGAGAATAAGCAGGTCGGCGGGCTGGATCAGCACGCGGGCCATCGCGACACGCTTCCGCTGGCCGCCGGACAGTTCGCCGACGGGCTTGCCGAATTCCGTGATGCCCAGCTTCGTCAGGACTGTCTTGGCCGTTGTGCCGGCCTCCCAGGCGTCCAGCTCGTCCATTCTCGCCTGCACCCGCATCAGCTTCTGCTGGGCAGCCTCGTCCTCGGGGCTGCTATCAAGGGCCGCGAGCGCCTGCTCGTAGTCGCGGAGCACTTTCATAAGCGGCGTTTCTCCGTAGAAAACCTGCTCCAGAACCGTCGAACGCTCATCAAACTCCGGCTGTTGAGGCAAGTATTCCACTTTGAAATGATTGGAATGAACGATCGATCCGGAGTCCGGCGTTTCCAAACCGGCCAAGATTCTCAGCAGAGAAGACTTGCCGGTGCCATTGACACCGATCAGACCGATCCGCTGTTTTTCCGAGATGGTAAACGATATATCGTCGAAGAGAACTTTCTCTCCGTAAGTTTTTACTAGATGTTCGGCATGAATAATACTCATGAGTTCCTCCGTCCTTAAGCGCCGCGCCAAATGAATCCGGCTGCCCTCATACCCGCCGTCGGGCGTAGGGATGAGACCAGCCGGATGTAGAATCGATTTCTTCGGATTTAAACCGGGCTGACCGGATTTTCCGGCTGTTCGGGGTCGCTCGCTGCCGCGGCCGGGTGCAGAATGTATTGCAGCAGCAGAGAGGCCGTTCCCGCGATGGCGTCCACATGTGTGCGTTCCATGCCGTGGGAGGCATGAACGCCGGGGCCGATCAGCGCGGCACGGATGTTGCTGCCTCCGCGGAGCGCCGCCGAAGCGTCCGAACCATACTGCGGGTATACATCCACCACGTGGCGGATCCCGGAATGTTCCGCGAGGCGGATAAGCTGAGAGGTCATCGCGTAGTCGTAAGGACCGCTGGAATCTTTTGCACAGATGGAGACGTCCTGCTCGGTGCAGGTCAGATCGTCCCCCATGGCTCCCATGTCGACGGCAAGGAGCTCGTCGATGTCGGCCGGGATGTAGGAAGCCCCGTGGCCGACTTCCTCGTAAGTGGTCACAATGATTTTAACGGTGCAGGCCGGTTCGATCAGCTCGTTCTTCAGAAGATCCATGAGCGCGAACAGGGCGGCCACGCTCGCTTTATCGTCGAGATGACGGGACTTGACATACCCGTTCTCCAGCATGCGGACCCGCGGCTCGAATGACACGAAATCCCCGACACGAATTCCCAGCTTCTGTACCTCTTCCTTGTTGAAAGCCAGTTCGTCCAGGCGAACTTCCATGTTCTCCTCGACGCGTTTATGGTCTCTCGCATCCGGAAAAACGTGAACCGAAGGCTTGGTCGTTAAAATAGTGCCTTCATAACTGAGTCCCTGGCGCGTATGAACGCGGCAGTACTCGTTTTCGATGGCAGCCATCATAAAACCGCCCACCGACGTGAGGCGCAGACGCCCGTTGTCCTTGATGGACCGCACCATCGCCCCGAGCGTATCCACATGAGCCGAGAGCCCGATCGTGTAATCGCTCCGTTTGCCCGGAATCGTAATGATGCCGCAGCCTTTATTCGTCAGTTCCAGCTTGTAGCCCAGCTTCTCGGCTTCCGCCTTCACTTTATCCATAATGTGGTGGGTGTATCCGCTCGGGCTTGGCGTTTGCAAAAGCATGTCCAGCACTTCCAGCAGATACGTTCTGTTTACTTGCTCCATAAACTCAACCTCTCCTTTTCTATCCCGGTACGAGTAGTGTCGCTCTTCAAACGAAACCGTTCAAAGGGAAAGCTCTCCGCCTGACCGGCGGCCGGTTTCCGTTTCTGAGCGCTATGTAAAGACTTGCTTCTACTTAATACCCCGAAAATTCCTCTATCTATCAACCCAAATTGTCGCACATCCGCCGGATTCTATCTGTCCGGACAGTTTTGCCGAGAAAGTTAACCGGTGAAGTTCCTTTTAAAGATCTCACTTATTTACAATCTTGCAAATTCCCATAAAAAAGACTGTAAATTCCGGAATTTTACGCCAATTAGCATGCCTTCAAAAGCGTTCTCTTACTGGTGATACTACACTGTTTCCCCGTTGTTTTCAAACGATAAACCCGTTTCCGGAAAAACAATCCGGCCGTGGCTGGAAAACTTTGTCCCGTGAAATCTAGCAAATCGCATGCTAGGATTAAAAGGCTTCTTCCGAGAGAGAGTGCAGAGCAGCGCGTCATGCAGGCTCCTCTTCTCAGACAGAAAGCAAAAAAACAAGGCCGAAGCTTCTCCGGAAGCACGGGGGAACCCATTTTTGGGGTGAAGCCATGATGCTCATGGCCGGGTGATTGCTCTTTGACCCGAATCCGTCAGCTAACCTCGCAGGCCGAAAAAAGGAGAGATTTTACTTTGAAATCTATCAAAAAAGCAACTCTCGTTGGTGTTTTTGCCCTTACGTCCGTTTTCGGAGCAGGCGCCGCATCCGCATCCGCCGAGCCGTGCAATGTTTCCGGCGGGGACACACTCGCGACCCTTTCGAATAAATACGGCATTGATCTCGCCTCTCTTCTTACATCGAATCCGCAGTTGAAAAATCCGAATTTCATTTGGAAAGGCATGCAGATCGTTGTTCCGCCTGCGGAAAAACCGTCTGCCGAGGCACCGGCCGCGCCAACCGCGCCCGAAAAGAAACCGGAAGCCCAGAAACCTTCTGCACCACCGGCAAAGCCGAGCAAGCCCGCTCCGGAAACTCAGGCACCCGTAAACACGCCGAAACCGACAACCAAGCCGTCCGCACCTGTCGCGACTCCGGCACCGAAACCGGCTGAAAAACCGGCCGCTTCCCAATCGGAATTCGCGGATCAAGTCGTAACGCTGGTGAACCAAGAACGTGCCAAAGCGGGATTAAAACCGCTCGCTTCCGACAGCGCGCTTGCCGCGATGGCTTTGGACAAAGCGAAGGATATGTATACAAATAACTATTTCGACCACAACTCTCCGAAGTACGGATCTCCATTTGATATGATGAAATCTTATGGCATCTCTTATACGTATGCAGGCGAAAACATCGCCAAAGGACAGCGCACTCCGCAGGATGTAATGAACTCGTGGATGAACAGCCAGGGTCACCGTGAAAACATTTTGAGCCCGAACTTTACGAAAATCGGAGTCGCTTACTATAACGGCGAATGGGTTCAAGAGTTTATCGCGAACTAATTCGATTTTGCAAATGCACGAATGCGAATATACAATTTAAGGCTATAATTTGATCCTACAATCCAATCTAATGCAGCTTTGTGAAAAGCGGCCCGTTCCTGACCCGGAACCGGCCGCTTTTTTTGCGAAAAAACAGGCGGCTAGGAGCCTATTGCCCCGGGCAGAAGTAAGGAGTCATAATACAGAAGGCGTGGGGGAAACTAAGCGGGACGATTTCTGGACGATTTATTGAAGTACGGCATCGGTTAATCCTTCGGCAGCATTAAAATAAAGGGATTCTGCAGTAAAGCTTTATGCTGTTGTGTTACTTCAGATGGCGTTGCAGTGGCATTGCGCTACTCGGAAAGAGGCTTCCGGCGTTGAATGACATCGGTGCATAGGAATTCGCTCACCTAGAGATGATGGCAGCCATGACTTTCACATCGAGTGTTTTGCCGGCGGCTGCACCATAAAAAGAACCTGCCGCGAAAAACGGCAAGTTCTTACGAGTTTTACCTGATTTTTTTTGAATAAATTAGCTTTCAAAGTCTACGCAGGGAGCGACGCCGTCTTTGGCTTCGCCCATATAGGCGAGCACATCCTGGTGGACGGGGTGCACATTATAAGCTTTGAGATCTTCAAGTGAGTTAAACTTTGTGATCAAAGCCAGGTCATAAGAACGTTCGGAATGGATCACATCCGCGCCCACTTCGATATGCAGCAGTTCGGAAATTTTGCCTTCCATGTTCTGCAGCTTGGCTCTTGCTTGTTCGACGGACTCCGGGCTGCGGTCTTTAAGCTTGAAAAACACGACATGTGTAATCATTGGACATTCTCCTCTTTCCCGTTTCTTCAACAACCCGTCCATTATACCATTATCATTCCACGACAGGAACCGGTCAGCCGAATCGGAAGGTAAATTCGGTGTGAATGATCCGCACCATATCCCCGTCTTTCAAAGCGACCATTTGATAAGGAACAAGCATCCCGTCGTTTAGAAACGTACCGTTTCGCGAACCGAGGTCTTTGACCGCATAACCTTCCGGCGTCCGTAAAAATTGCGCGTGAATCCGCGAGATCCCGAGTACATCTTCGATATAGTCGGCATCTCCTACCCCTCTCCCGATAATAAAAGAATCCGCGTCGAGCAGAATCGTTTCCTTCCGGCCTTCCCGCAGCACTTCGAGCACGGGATGGCGGAACTTCGCATGCGGCGGGGCTGACTCGGCGCCGAGATAAACGGTTTCATCTGCGTTGTTCACCGCAGATAGCGGCGGACCCAGGAGCGTCGTACGTTCGCCCAGTCCGGCGTAGTACTGCTCGAGCGACACCGGCTCCTGTTCCGCCGCAGGCGGATACGGGCTTCTGCCGGAGGGTGCCGCTTCTTTCAACTGGCTGCTGCGTCGGCCCGGAAGGCCGATTGCCAGCAGTACGTAAGCGGCATCCAGCACCAGCAGCGTCGCTCCGCTGCTGATGTACAGCAGCGGGGGCCCGGGCGCGCTGAAATAAGCGTTCCAGATCATCCCGATGATCAGGAATGCGCCTCCCAGCGCGAGGATTTTGCCGCGGGACCCGGGAAGCGGTCCCGCGGAGGCAGCCGCTCCGGCGAGCGCGGCTTGCGGCTGCGGCGCTGCGTGCGGCTGCGGCGGGTGCCCAGCCGCCTGCACGCCGAGGCCGGTCTGCCGTCGGCTGAGCGGCACAGCCGCAGCAGGTTGGGTTTGCGACGCAGCAATTGGAGCTGCAGTTGGCGGTGAGGCGGTACGCGGAACTGCCGTACGGAGAACAGGCGCTCCGGTGCCAGCGGGAGCTACCGCAGTGCTCGCGGAAAAGCGGGTTACGGCAGCGGCTGCGGATGAACCTACTGCAAAGGTTGCCGGAGTCAAATCGGGACCCGGAGCGGAAGCGCCTATGTCCGGCGAGACCGGGTGCGCATAGCTCAAAGCGGCAGAAGCAGATTCCATATAGTTCTCTTTGACAGACACAGGATAATCAGAGCCGTCCGCAGCAATTTGTTGACGTCTTTGGATAAACTTCTCTGCTGCACCCCGCGGCTTGGGATCTGTAATGCTTTCACCCACAAGCTTATGAGGCGACCCAGTCCTGTCTTGGGCCATATGTGTACGCTCTCTTCGCAAAAGCCCCTCATCAACAACATCGTTACTTTCTTTGTGAAGCTGCAGCGGTTCCGTTACAGGGCTACCTTGCCCTGACTTATGCAACACAGAAAACGCATAAACGCTCCGCTCACTGAACTGTGCAGGGTCCTGCATTTCTGAGTCCGGAACGATTGAAGTTCGAACAATCGAGTCCGACTCCATGCCTCCTTTCCCGCTGTCTTCCTCAATACTTAGCCCGTCCCCACTTATTTCCAGGTAGATTTGCCTTTTAAACTCTCGAACGGAGAAGTTTTCACGCTCACAGTACTTGGCAAGTCTCTCGAGACTTCCACGCTCTTTCGCTTTAAGCCGACTGCCCAAGTCTCGAACAAGCGCACTCCACATGACAGAGGCAGATACAGCCGGAATTTCCTTTATAGGGAGGCACAGCAACGTGACGTCCGCCCAGCCCCTTTCGATATATATGTAATTTTTATCCACCACAAACTGGGCCTCATTTAGCATAAAATTGTCACTATCGCTTACACAAGCCGCCGTTTCGTGCAGCAGTTGAAGACATCCGCCGGGATCTGGACTGCGATCTTTAAGGATAGCTGCCAGAGACCGTCTTGAAGCCAGGTTATAGAGCAGCCTGACATGACTATCGATCTCTTCCACTTTCAAAGGCAGTACCCGTGGAATAGGGTTTTCTGCAAGCATCTTTAGCTGCACGGGCGCTAGGCGTTCAATGTTCAGCTCTTCTTCCAAGCCCACTTCCAGCCATCTGCCTTGCGACAACCGTATGCTTGCCTGCAATCCGAATATTTCCATAGCTTCATCCTTTCGCATCTCTGACGGGCTTCTCTTAAAAAGCAAGGCTTCCGTACCAGTAAGCAGCCAGAACCCCCGGCAATACCGCATACATAAAAGGAAACCGCAGCTGATCACTTTGTTTCAAGCTTTTCCAGAACGACAAATCTTTAAGAAACAAACATAGGGCCAATCCGCCGAATAAGCGCCCGAGCCGTTTGGCTCCTTCTTTTCTCGCAAGAAGCAAGCACAAGCCGATCGCTCCCGCGAATAATAAAGAATAAAGCGCGCACGTAAAAACATAGACCCCGCCCGTTAAAGCTCCAATCGCCCCGAACAGCTTAACGTCCCCCGCACCGAGCGCCCCTGCCGCATACAAAATAAAAAGCGCAATAAAACCGGTCGTGCAGCCCGCCAAAGAAAAAACAAGTCCGCTCCAGCCATTTGTAAGAAGATGGTACATCAGTCCGGTACCGGCACCTGTGGCAGTCAAGACATTCGGAATAATCGATTTTCGTACATCGGTTACAAACGCGGCCAGAATAAGAAGAGAAAGCAGCAGCTCCTCCATTAGTGATGTCTCCTTTTACGCGCCCAGCCAGACCCGCTCCAGCGCTTTCTTTTTCAAAACAAGCGTACGGTTGAAGAAAGGAACGGCAAGGGGGAAATCATAGGTAACTTCGAATCCGAGATAAGCCCGTTCCCGGTTCGTTAAACTGGGTAGTGTCACCCCGCCGATGCGGAACCGGTCCTTCTTCAGAATCCGTTTGTCCGCAAAACTGTACACAACCGGCTTCATGGCATCACGCAGTGCCGAACTTGCCGCTTCCTTTACCCCATCCGCACCGCTTTCACCCGCTTGGCGAACCCATGCCAAAAGTCCGACTACCGGATCCGGGATGTAGGCTTCAACCGAGTCGATAAATTCTCCCGCTTGCGCGGCTTGTTCTCTTAAGTTTTGAAGAGTATCGACTACATTCTGAGCCCCTGATGCGAGAGCCGTCTGGTCGAATGATTGTTCACCCTGCCTGTACAGTACCTCCGCCGGATAAAGCCCCGCGGCCAAAACCTTCGTAGATTCACTTACCGCAGACCGCAGCGCCATATCCGCTACCGCTATCTGGATGCATACGATAAGGGCGACGATAAAACCGACGAACATCGGCAGAATAAGCGCCGCTTCCAGCACCATTCCCCCTTGCTCGCTTTTTCTAAACATGCGCATACGCATCGCTCCCGTCCTGTTCGGTTCGCGTGTTATCTAATACGCCAAATCCGCACGACTGATAAAACGGCATCGGTTTTCTCTTACTTCGCAGGAAGAAATGCCCGTCCCGTTCATCAGTTTCATTAACCCCGGCAAAAACCATAAGGATACGGAGGATTCAGCGGCCCCCTGTATGTAAGTTACAGCGTGATCCAACGTCCGCTCTGTATTCAGTTCGATCAAGGATTGAAGGCGCGCCAACAGGTTCGTGTCAGAGCTGTGCAGGAGAAGAAAGATCCGCAAGTAGTCTTTATAAGTGAAAGTAAACAAAGGATTCGTCAGTTTGCTTGATATCGGAACTGCTTTTCCTTCGGTTAAGCTGTCCATATCCGCCAGTGCTTTAACAGCTGCCTCGGCAGCACTGACCAGCAGTACCAGCAGCGGAGAACCTGCCTGAAGCAGTTCGTTTTTCGGATCCATCAATTCTTCCACCATCCGGACTGCAAAACGGAAAGCGAACATTTCACCATAAGCCGATGACATGTTTTTGGCACAAGAATTGAATCCGTACAATAAGTACTCGACTTCTTGGCTGGGAAGCTTATGGCCTGACGGCTCGGACAACGCGTGAAGCGGCTTTGGCTGCCCCGATCCGTCCAATTCCCGCCCGTACGTTCTATAGTTAAACTGAGACAAGGCATACTCGTTTACGAACAGTTCATTGCGGATACTTTCCCCCGTTTGGCCAAGCCGCTCCAGCAAACTCATGGCATGCTGAATTTCCGTGTCGGGTTTGCCCTCGAGATCGTACACCAGGCTGGCGCCTGCATTCGAAGGACTCTCGTTTAGAGTCATGTATTTTCGGTATAATCCGTCTTCACCCTTCCCCTCCAAAATCTCATAGAAAGTCGAAACCGGTCCAGCCGTCTGATCCGTGCCGCAGTCTCCCATCGCCTGCTTGGCCCGATCCAACGCCGCTTGTATTTTCAAGCGCTGCTTTTCTTTTTCTTTACGGATCGTTTCGTTCCGCCTGTTTCGCTCCGTTTCGATGACAAGCTGTTTTTTGTAGGTATCGTCCATTTGGGCCTGGTAGGCGTCGTTTGCGGCGTGTATCTTTTGAGCGTTGGCGTTCGTGAATAGATTAGTGCTTTCGATGCCGCTGCGAAAACCGCTGAACAATGCCGCGCTTGAAGCGATTCCTGTCTGATAAGTACGGAAATCGTCTTCACTAAGAACTTTCAAGCCGTTGAACGCTTCGAAGGCTTTAAGTTCATTGCCCGTAGTGGATGATACGCGTTTTAGCTCCGTGTTCAGCTCATCGTTTGCTTTCTTCGCTTCACCGAGCAGCTCTTGAACGGATTTTTGCAGATTTTGCACTTTCTCGTCGTCACTGACGATTTCAAGCTTAGTTGCCGCCAGAAGGGCGGTGTATTTCACAATATTTTCAAGCAGCGTCTTCAGATCGGAAAGCCTGCTTTGCAGTTCGGTCAGCTGGTCCTGAAGCGAACGAATGCGGTCCATCATCCCTTGAAGAGCGGCGGCCGCTTCCGGTCCTGCTGCCGCAGCAGCTGCAAGGGAGCCGTTCAAACTTGAAATGGAGTCCGAGAGCGAACGGATTTGTTCTTCCAAGGTTTTGATTTGCGACCTTACCCCGTCCGCGGTGTTTAAACCAATCAGCTCCGAAAGGCGGTTCAGCTCGGTTATTCGTGCCCGATATGTATGGTGCCGGCCATTCAGCTCTTCCTTCAGCTTGACCGTTTCCGCCCATGCCCGATCGAGCGATTCTTCCCGCTTGGCAAGCAGTTTTTCGATTTTCTCCGCTTCTTTGGCGTATGCCGAGCCGTTTGCCAGCGTTTTGACCGCACCGGGTTTTTGAAGCTTATCCGTTATCTCCAGCACGAATTCGATCGGCGCCGTATATTTCATATGTTCAAGGATTTGTTCTTTAAACACCGGATGATTGGCAAGCGTGTATAGTGAAGTCAGTGACGCGCGCCCCTCTTCCGGCTTTGTATCCAACATTTTATAAAAACCACCGCTTGAACTGCCGGAAAGATTTTCTTTGTATATCGTGCTGAAAAGGGATTCCGAACTTTCCGGCTCTCCGGTAAGTCCGAACAGTCCGTATTTTTGAAGCTCCGTATCAAATGCGGAAAGAACGGAACGGACCGCGGCCCTTGCGGCCGTATCCACTTCTCTTTCAGCGGCTTTTACTCGTGCGAAATCGATCAGAACCGCTTGCAGAAAAAAAATAGGGACAAGAATAATGATCAAATAAATGGAAACGGTACCCGTCTCGGAGTTATAGAAACTTCTCAAAACACGCTCCTTTCCGGGCAGCCGAAGCCGCCCTTGATTTATTCATGCAAAATGACGGAGATGCCGTTCTGAGCCAGCTCCCGCTGGATAGCTTGTGAAGGCGCCTTTCCCGACTTGGTTTTGAAAAAGTGCCACACGATCCCTTTAACCTGTGTCCCCTCCTTTATCAGAAGAACGTCTTTACGCATTTGTTCCTTAAGGTTCTTCTCATTGAACGTGTAGAAAGCAAGATGTGCCGTACCTCCGGCATCTAAAGCGTCAATCGTTCTTTTATCTCCCTCCGGGGTAATCACCTCCGTTTTTCGTCCGCTGACCAGTTTCCGGATATAAGCGCTTGCCTGCGCTTCGCTAGTGATGACGCTTGTCGGAGGGATAGCCTCGGGTGCGGGCTCGGTCAGCACTTCTCTGGCCTTTGAGGCGGTTATGCGGTTCTTTATCGCCGGGATGTAGCTGCGGGTCAGATCAACAGTCCGGATCAGTTCCACGGGGTCCACTACGTGGGAAATGCCTTGACCCGTCACTTGATCGCGTATGACGTTCCCGGGCAGAAAAGAACGCGTCCGGAAAGGCTCTTCCAGCTCGGCCGAAACTTTCCGTTCCCATATGTGATTCACGTAAGACATCGAGCCATGCACCCCCGGCGGAAGGAGAGCGGCCGCACGCGACAGTTTACCCGCAGGACCGCTTCCATTAGATGTGCCCGGAACTTGGACAACCGAAGATTTTCCGCTGTAGCCGAAAATGCCAAGGATGCCGTCCTGCGTCAAACGCCAGTACAGCCCGTCACCGGCTCCCGGTGTAAAAGCTCCTGTCACAGGATCTTTGCGGCTGTTGTTCCACGAAAACGCGGCTCGTTCGGAAGCGACGCCGGCTTGCTGCTGCAGGGCGACCCGATTGTACACAAACATGCCGAAAATGATAAGGGTTAAAGTAATTAAGATCACTACCGGAAACAGCAAAGTCCCTTCCAGGGTAAAATTACCGGATTGGGAACGGAACAAGCGAATCCGGGCCCCGTATTTCCGTATTTCCGTGAGCATCCAGCTACGGCGTTTTAATGGCATCATCGCTCTTGGAATTGTTAAATTCCGTGTCCGCTTTACCAATCAGCTCGTTGAACCATTTAATAATCCACTTCCGGAATATAACGGCTACGGCTATGAGTACGGCGACGATGAGCAAAATTTCAAGTGTTCCCAGCCCTTCTTCGTCGTTCCAGAAACGAATCATGGACATCTGTAATCGGCTTTTCATTGTTTATGACCTCCCAAAAAGTGTGGATCGGTTTATCCGTCAGCCGTTTATGGACAGGACGGCCGGCGAAGCAACGATAATCATGACAACCAGAAAAATAGCAACCATCGGGAACACCAGCTTCGAGGAAGCTTCCTCGCCCAGCTTGCGGGACTCCGCCTTGCGGCGGTCCCATAATTCCTTCGCGAGCGAACGCAGAGCGATCAGAAAATCTTCTCCTCCCCTCCGGTAATTCAGCAAAATCGTCGTTGTGAACAGTGCCATTTCCTGCATGGCGCACCGTTTGCTCAAATCTTCAAGAACCTTGGGAAGCGAAACATTCATTTCCAGCTCACGCACCGCTTGCCCAAACTCGGCATGCAGCGGGGATGCCGCCACCCGCGATATATCCACACTGCGGATAAGCGCCTTCTGGACGGTTTCACCGGCATTAATGAGCAGAATCATCTTACTCAGCACTTCCGGAAGCTCCAGAACAATCCGGCGTTTTCGCAGCCTGATTTGCTGATCGAGCTGTCTCAGCATGAGCAGAGGAGTCAAACCGGCGCCCAGCAGACCCAGGAGAGCGACAGCGGGGTCTCCGCCTCCCGCAATTCCCAGCAGGCCGCTCAGCAGCAGAACGAGCAGTGCGGTCAGAAGCATGTCCCCCATCACAAGCTTGGCCATGACCAACGTATCCTTATGACCGTAAAGCGAACGGATTCGCTGCATAATCCGGACGCCCGCATCCGGGAAACGCTCCATGGTTTTGAACCGTTCAACCGCATACAGACCTGCGGGAGCCAGCTTTTTCATATGCAGTGTACAGGGATAGTCCGTCCTCACATCTTTAAAACACCTGGAGCCCAGGACGAACAAAAGCAGCAGCATCAAAATCGAACCCATACTTAAACACAGCAGTACAAGCATGTCGTCACACCTTTATGTCCATAATCTTGCCGGTCAGCCACAAGCAGCCTCCCAGAGCAAGCAGCCCTCCCGTCATAATGAGCGGTCCCGCCCCGCTGTACAGCGGGGCCATATAGTCGGGGGAGCTGAAACTGAGTACAGCGACCATACAAACGGGAGCGGCAAGGAGAACACGCGATTCCAGTTTTTTCTGGGCCACCATAACCGAAATATCCTGCTCAATGTCCAGCTTATCTCCGATAATGCCGGCAGTTCGGCGGATGACCTCCACCAGGTTGCCGCCCGTTCTCTTGCAGGTCGTGAATACATCGGAAAAATTCGTAATATCGTCGCACTGCGCCCGTACCGCAAAATCCGTAACGGCATGTTCAATCGGCTCCCCGTTGTCTAGCCGCCTTACGATGATTTCGAATTCCCGGACAATGAGGCAGTTCGGATCGGGATAGAGCAGCTGAAGATCTTTCCATGCTTCGCGGAATGAATTTTCTACGGACCTTCCGGCTGTAAGAGACGTGGACATGCAGTACAGAGCCTGCTTGAACTGAAGGATCAATTTCGCCTTCCGCCCGGTTATCAGCCGTACTTTGCGGAAACGGGGAACTAGCAAGCCGAGCAGCGCACAAAGCAAAGCAAGCAGAGGCTCCTTGTAAAAAATGTACGCGATCCCCGCAAAAACCAGTCCGGATAAGCCGGACGTCAGCAGCATTTCGCGGCCCGTCATCCGGTAGCTGCCGTAATCCGTAAGGCCCGCGGGAGCAGGGCGTGCCGCCGTTTTCCTTTCAGGAGGGGTATTTTCTTTCGGGGACTGCTGTCTACTCCCCTCATGCCCGCCTCCCTTCGCCAATTTCCGCCGTTTTCTTCTATCCTGCGTCAATAAAACAAGCCAGAGAACCAACCCAGCCAGACAGGCTGCAACCGGAAGCATCATGACGCCGCCTCCTTCTCACGGGCGATCCAGTCCGGAAACTCCACTCCCGCCATGCGGCATTTCCAGCCGTGAACGAGCGGATTCCCCGTATAGATCAGCTTCCCTATCACTCTGCCGTTCTCATCCTCCCCTTGGTCTTCAAACCGGAACAACGGGCTCAACAGGATTTCGCCATTGGTTAGTCCAGCCAGCTCGCTGATCTCAACAACCTTACGGGAACCGTCCCGCATCCGGGACAAATGAACCATGAGATCTATGGCCGATGAGATTTGCTTGCGGACTACCTCCACCGGAAGGTCCGCCGCGCTGAGCACCATCATTTCCAGACGACTCAGCATGTCGGCGGTTGAGTTACTATGCCCCGTGGAAAAGCTTCCATCATGGCCAGAATTCATGGCCGTCAGCATATCCAGCGCCTCAGCTCCGCGGACTTCCCCGACGATAATCCGGTTCGGGCGCATTCTCAGCGAGGAGCGGATCAAATCCCGGATGCCGATTCCGCCTTTGCCTTCGGTATTCGCGTTACGCGTTTCCAGGCTCACCAGATTAGGAACCGTGCGGATTTGCAGTTCGGCCGAATCCTCAATCGTGATGATCCGCTCGTCCGCCGGTATTCCTTGGGACAGAGCGTTAAGAAAAGTCGTCTTGCCGGAACCGGTGCCGCCTCCGATAAAAATATTGTATTTCGCCTTCACAAAAACGCCGAGCAGCTCCGCTGCCTCCTGCGTCAACGCTCCTACGGCAATCAGATCGCTCATGGTCAGCGGCTGTGCCGGAAACTTACGGATCGTCATCGTCGGGCCTTGAAGCGCCACAGGGGGGAGCACCACATTGACACGGGAACCGTCCTGCAGTCTGGCGTCTACGATCGGCGACATTTCATTCACGGTCCGGTTCACTTTGGCGACGATGGCCTGGATGATGTCCTCCAGTTTCTCCCGGCTCTCGAACCGGGCTTCGTTCCGGCTGACCCGCCCGTCACGTTCGATAAAAATATCCCGGTGGCTGTTGATCATAATTTCCGTTACGGACGCATCGTCGATTAAGGGCTGTAAAATATCAAGACCGCGGTAGGAGTAGAAAATCCGCTGCACCATCTCCCACTTTTCTCCTGCCGTCAGCCGTCCGTCCCCTGTTTCCCGAAGCACCACCTCCTCGATCAATTCCATCAATTCTTCGTCCGAAGTGGACTGGGTCGGATCCAGACGAGCGTTGACGGCTTCCTTGAACGTACGAACCCATTCTTCATTCACAACGCCTCAGCCCCCTCGGAAAACCTGCGCAGCATATGGCCGACCTGCGCGGCAAAAACAGGCTCGCCGAGCCAGTCGGCGGGGTCTGAAACGGTCTTCCAGGCAGGAATATAAGGAAGCGTTTCGAATATCGCAACGTCATATTCCTTCGCCAAGCCAAAATCCCCTCCCGTATATTTGTTCAAAATAAACAAGCTTTTGTCGGCGCAGGACTTCATGGACTCGCTGATCCCCAGGGCTTCCCTGACTTTCCGGGTTTTGTACAAAGCGTGCGCGTCTTGCATAACCAGCCACACGACGATATCGCTGGCCTGCAGGGCGCCTAAGGTCCTCGGCTGGACGGCACTGTCCAGATCGAGCAGCAGGACGTCACAAATCCCGCTGTCGGCTATGCGCCCGACCAACCCGCTCACGTCCTCCGCCTGCAATTCGTCCGCTTCCCGGATGTTCGGCAGAGGAGCCAAATAATCGAAGCCGTAAGCGGGATGACGGCATTGAAGCAGATCCGTATAGTCCGCAGTCCGGTCCGGGGACTTCCTCCACGCATAAAGAAGCCGCGAAAAGGAATCCGCCGGGCCGTCCTTCATCAGCAGTGCGGAAGAACTCACCGCTTCCAGAGACATATACAGAACCTTCTTTCCCTGTGCGGCAAGCTGCGCCGCCATATTCAGCGCAAGAACGCTTTTGCCGCTTCCGCCGAAAGCCGAATACACGGCGAAAACGTTCGTACGGCCGCTACGGAATCCGGTCCTCCCGAGTCCGGGACCGCCGGTTTGTTCGGCCGCGCGCAGCAGCAAATCTCTGAGCATCGTTCGAAACGGCTGATACCGGTATATCCGGTTCCCGGCCGGCAAATCCGCGCGTTCCGGGGTCTCCGACAAACAGTAAACAAGGCCGTTATGTCCCTCGCCGAGCCAACGGATGACCTCTTCATCCGCAATGGTTTCCGCACGAAGGATCAGCAGGGGCTCCCCCCTGTTTTGCTCCACAAACGTTCCGGTGTGCTCGCAATGGGTAACCGACCGGATATCCAGCCGGTCACGGTATTCCCCTTCCCGGATAAACCGTTCCATTGCGGACGCGAATTCCTTGTCGGGCCCGATCAAGATCAGCAGTCTTTTCATCTTTCAGCCTCCTTACCATCCAGTCCACTGTACGATCCCGCCAAGTATGAGCACCGCGCCGGACACGCCTGCGGCAAGCGCGATACGCCATTTGGTTTGCCGTGTCATCGTTCACCTCGCTTAGTACCGGAAATGAACACAAAAAAGCACCACTGACAGGAAGAAACGTGTTCTTCCACATCAGCGGTGCTTCCGCTTTTGTGCATCCGGTTGTTTAATTACCGCTAATTATACCATAATTACCCAGATGGTCAACGATTATTTTTCGTTTTTACAGGCATACCTGTCCCGCATTCCCATATACCTATACTAATGGACAAACAATCCGGGAGGGGGTGCCTTTTTGTTCTACCCATTTATGCTGGCCACCGTTGTCACGTATGGACTCTTTCTCTTGTCCGCCGCTCTTTTTCCTGCCGATATTCGGTGGTATTCTTCCGTCAAAAAACCGGCATGGGCTCCTTCCGGACAGCTGATCGTCAGCGCAAGAGGCTTTATGCACGCCTGTATGGCCGCATCCGTCGCGCTCGTCTACGTAAAAACGGGCGGATTTCAAAATGTGGGGATCGCCTGGATTTTCGTTGTGATCCTCCATTATTTAGCCGGCCAGGCTTATGGCTTTTTTCTTTTCAAAGCGAAAAGTTACGGGTTGGCTTTGGCAGACAGCATGATCGCCGCCCTTACGGGCTGGTGGATGCTAATTCTGACTGCGCCGCTGTCGAAAGAAGCCGCCTGGCTGCTCCTGCCTTATCTGGTCTGGAGCTGCCTGACGACTCTTTTTACGTGGATCATACGAATGATGAACACCGAATAACTCCGGCAGGCTTATTTTTTGACAAAATAAAGCGTAAGCTCTTCGCGGTTGTGAAACAATTGTTTCGCCTGCCGCAGTTCCAACTGCCCTTCAAAATCCTGCTTCAGCTCTTTCACCGTCTGAAAGGGTTTTTTGTGCATCAGTTTCGCCGTGATGATCGCCGTCCCCTCGCTTCGCAGCGCAGGAAGGAGATCGAGGATTAGCCGGCTCATCTGCCGCGGGCTCCAGCTCATATCGCAGACGAGCAGATCGAACTCGTCCTGGCGCAGCTTCACGTCCGCGGCATTCTTGCCGTGGTACGTAAGCCGCGGGTGCTTGATGAGACTCGGATGCATTTTGGCCGGGTCGATCGCGGTCACGTGAAGCCCACGCTCCAGCAGCAGCGAAGTCCAGCCGCCGGGAGCCGCGCCTACATCGACCGCTTTGCGGAAATCCGCAAAATGCAGATGAAACTTGCGCTCCGCCTCGAGCAGCTTGAATTTCGCGCGGGAGACCTGGTTCTCTTCGCGCTGAAAGCGGATGGCGCCGCCGCTCCAGTCGGACAAATTCTCTTCCGGTGCGGAGACCCCGGCATAAATCGCCTGATGCCCGACATAGACCGAAAGGATCTTGTCCGCATGACGCACCAGCGTCTCCGCCCCCGTCGCCTCGCCCATCGCGATCTCGCAAGCCGCGCGGACATCGGAGGCGCCGTAAGGCACTTCCGTGCCGTCGGCGATTCTCACCTGGACCGTGGAGCTGCTTCCGGCGTGCAGACGGCCGAGTTCGGACGCCAGTTCGGCGGCGGCCAAAATATCCTCGTCCGTTCCGGACAAAACGCGCTCCCCCTGGACAGGCTGCATATGCCGCAGAAAAATCGGCTCCTGCGCCCGGATGGCTGCCGAGATTTCGTCCCAGCTTCCGGGCGCTTCCGCAAGAAACGTCTCCGTCGGAACAAGCGTCCGGAATTTCACGCCGGGTATAAGCCGCCGGATTTCTTCCTGGGCATGCTGGGCGAACCCGCGGTTGGCCGTGCCGATGAGGCGGGCCGTGTTTGTAGTCGAATCATGTTCTGTCATTCCTTACAGCACCTTTATCCATGGTCTATTGCGGAACCACTCCACTTCGAGCGGAACCTGAAAAGCTTGGTAGAGATGTTCCGGCGTCAGCACTTCTTCCTTGGGTCCGGCCGCAATGATCCGTCCCTGTTCGATCAGCGCGACATGCGTAAACATCGGGATGATTTCTTCGATATGATGCGTGACGTAAAGCACGGTCATATCCTGATCGCTGAATTCGCGGATCGCCGCCAGCAGCTTTTCGCGTTCGTATAGGTCCAGCCCCGAGCAGGGCTCGTCCATAATCAGGAGTTCCGGTTTCTGCATCATGGAACGGGCCAGCATCACTTTCTTGCGTTCGCCCTGCGAAAGCGTTCCGATCGACTGCATCGCGACATGCGGCAGTCCGATTCTTTCCAGCATGCCGATCGCTTTCTTTTTCACATCCTCAGGGATTTCCTGGTAAAAGCGCAGATAGGCGTACTCGCCGGTCGCTACCGCTTCCCATACCGTATCCGCCAGATTCATTTTCTCAAACAGAGACTGGGAAATATAACCGATCCGCTTGCGGACTTCGCGCACATCGACTTGTCCGTATCGGTTGCCCAGCACCTCGACTTTGCCCCTGGAAGGAAACTGGTAGCCGTTCATAAGCTCAAGGAGCGTCGTTTTGCCGGACCCGTTCTTGCCCAGCAGAACCCAGTGCTCGCCTTTTTCCGCATGAAAAGATACATCCTGCAGGATATGCCGTTCTTCGCGTATAAAATGAATATCGTTCAAATGAATCATGTCGAAGACTCCTCTCTTCTCTAAAAAAACGTATAAATGAGTCAGCCCCCGGCAAGCTCGGCCAATAAACCGGCAGGCGGAGGTCCCGGATGAAGAGAGGTTCTGGAAGGAACCGAAGCGTACAAAGCCTGGTACATCCGGTTCCGGCCTTCCAGGCTGGACGTGTGCAAATAAATGCGGGCCGGAAAAGTGCCGGTCCCGATCATCCAGGCTACGATATCCCACCCGGATTCGTCCCAGCCCAAATCGTAATCAAGCGACAGGATGTCCACCTCGCATTCCTGCAAAAGCAGCCGGCATTCCTCCACATTACGCGCAAGAGTAAAACCGGCCGGACATCTGCGTTGATCGTCCAAAAAAACGTGAATCTTCATCAGGATTCCTTTCCCGCCGCCCCGGCTGTCTGCATGACTAGCGCAATCTCTTTCCTGTGCGTACCGTCCGGGCCGCTGCCCGTTTCGAGTACAAGCGGAATCCCCCGCACGATATCCGAAGCCAGTAAGGATTTGAATCCTTCCAGGCCGATATATCCGTCGCCGATATTGGCGTGACGGTCCTTGCCGGAGCCGTGGGGATAGAGGGAATCGTTGAGGTGCACGGCCTTCAAATGGTCGAAATACCCGAGCTCGCCGCCTCTTGTCTCCACCTCGTCCCAATCGTCCCCGTGCCAGAGACCTGCCGCAAACGCGTGACAGGTATCCAAGCAGAAGCCGATTTTGTCCGGATATTCCGAAAGCTGTCTGATCCGGGCCAGTTCCTCCATGGTCGTGCCCATCTGGGAACCGCTGCCGGCCTGGTTTTCAAGCAGGAGAAGCGCGCTGCCCCGCCACTGGCTCAGCGTCTTATTCGTACATTGTATTATATTTTTATAGCCTTGTAACGGATCTTTTCCGGAAAACTTCCCGAAATGCACGACCAGACCTACGGAACCGCACGCATCCACAATCTCCAGCGCGTTGAGCATCGCTTCCACCATCACGTCCTGCCGGCCGCCTTCCACGGCCGGATTGAGGGGATAAGGCGCATGCCCGATGGAAAGAAGGCCGTTCTCCCGGGAATATTCCGCGCACCGCCGGGCGTCGTCCCAGTCTACATTTGTTTTCAGAATGAGGCTGCGGGGATTTTTCGGAAAATATTGAAAAGCCCCGGCTCCGATTGCGGAAGCGGTCACTGCGGCCTGGTAAAACCCTTTTCGGGTGCTGATATGAGCTCCGACGTGCAGATCTTTTTTCTTTTTGCGCGCCATGGTTCTTCTCTCTCCCTCCGCTATTATGACTGGCAATTTCCGCAAAAGAAACATTTACGCGAAGACAGCGTCTGAAACACAATCGGGCTCCCGCATCTTACGCACGGTTCGCCGCCCCGGTCGTAGACACGGCACAGCTCGTTGAATCCGCCCGTCCGCTCATCCCCATCGTAGAGAGGCATTTCCATGTAGCCGCCTGCTCTGAGCGCTTCGGTAAGGACGCTGCGCATGGACGTGTACAAACGGGCGGCCTCGTGCTCATCCAAAGCAGCCGGACGTCTGGAAGGCAGGAGACCCGCAGCAAAGCAAATTTCGTCGGAATAGCAGTTGCCGATTCCGGCCAGCCAGTGCTGATCGGTCAGGCACGTTTTCAGATTGCCCTTGCCGGTTTTCAGCATGTCTGCAAACCGGGCGGCGGTCAGATCCGCGTCAAACGGCTCCGGTCCCAGGGATGCCAGCTCCGCTTCCAGTCCCTGTTTGCCGTACAAATGCAGATACCCGAGCCTCAGCCCGATAAAATAAAGCGCCGTCTCCCCGAAGTGAAGCTCGATCTGCGTCGTCCGGTCGGGCTTGTCCGCTTCCGTGCCGAGAACCATCATTCCGCCCAGCATAAGATGAAGGAGCAGATAGCTTTCTCCGCTCAACACGAAAACGAGCTGCTTCGCCCTCCGGTCCACGCGCTCCACGACCGCTCCCAGGACGGCCGCGCGAAACTCTTCTTCCGGAACGTTCAGTGATTTCGGTCTATTAACGGTAATCCCGCTGATCGTGCGGTTTTGAATCCTTTTGTTCAATTCCTGCCGATAATGTTCCATTTCGGGCCATTCGGGCATAAGGCCACATCCTTTCTCCGGCTTCTTACTGGTATGTCCGCGCTCTCCCCCCTTTAAACGTCAGATTCTTCTTCAGCCCGCCCGCAAAAAACAGCGTGGACCGTGGGAGACGGTCCGCGCCAGGCAATACTCTTCGTTTTCGGTTATCCGAATCACGGATTCGGATGCCCACGGCCGATACGACGGGCGCGGTCTGAGCGCTCCGCAGCTCGGCGGTATTCGTAAACACCGTTCCGGGCTCGGGAACCCTCGGGCAGACGGAACGGGACGACCTGCCCCTGGCTTTCTCCGGGGGCCAGCGAACACAGCGAAAACGCAGCCTCCAGCACCGGATCGGTGACCCGTTGGCAGACATTCTCCGTTTTTATTTAATAAAAAAGCAAAACGCCCTGCCCGTAATGGGGCATGACGTTTGGAAAAATCGGACTGCGTAATTTTATTCCGCGGTAATTGAATTCTGACGGGGGCAAACGGCGACGCTGCCCGCCGGTTCAGCCGGGGTTCCGGGACACGTCGAACAAACTCTCGGCCGCATAAGCGGGCCGGGGCTTGCCGGACGGCTTCGCGGACCTGGCTTGGACGGGGGGCTTGGACGGCTTGGACGGAATAGCGGCTTTAGCGGATGCTTTTCTCTCCGAAACGGACTTGCCGCAATCCCGGAGTTTGCGCTGCAGCCGTTCGATCCGGTGCGCGATCCGCCGCTCTTCGTCGGCCGACTTCTCGCTGCGCCGCAAGAGCCTGCGTCTTTGGCGCAGGACATCCAGCGCTTCGCGCGACAACTCCAAAGCGAGCGCATAATCTTTGCAGCCGTGCTCGTAGTGCATCGCGAGCTCGATATAGGCTTCCACCGGCGCCGCAGCCGCCGATCCAGCCTGACGAATCAGCCGGGTCCACAATTCGACGGCTCTATCGCGGACACCGGCTTTTTTATAGTAGGCCGCGTAACGGAGAAGCAGATCGCCGCTGACCGTTTGCCCCACTTCCCCCTGCTTTTGCAGTCTGGAAAATCCCAGTTCCAGAATCTTCTCGGCGGAAGGGAGGCGGTTCATTTTCAGCAGCCACTGACCCAGACGGAACAGGTCTCCGGGCGATTTTGGCTCCAGAGGCTCTTCATCGGCCAAATACCGTGTAATCAGAGCGGATAATGCCGCAAGGGACACGATATCCCGCTCGTTATGGACGAAGACGCCCCGCAGCACGTCCGTCTTGCCTTCGGCCAGATACAGGACATACAACTCGGGAGCGAACGCCCCGGAAACGTCGTCTTCGCGTGCATACCCGAGCTGCGCTTCTTCCACCTTGCCCAGCCGTACGGACGGCATGGAATGCTTCCACAGGCTGCGGGAAGGATGCAGCAGATCCAGATGCAGCAAACGGTCGATATCCGGCCGCATCCGGTTCAGAATAAACCGGTTCTGCAAAATCGGCCAGTCGAAGGTCCTCCCGTTGTAAGAGACGACATGGGTGAACCGCTCCATTTTCTCCTCCAGATAAGCCAGCATCGCACGCTCTTCGGCCGGATGCCGGATAAAAAGCTGCTCGACGACAAAACGGCCGGCTTCGTAATAGCCGATGCCTACGAGAAAGGCCACATTGCCCGCCCCGACTCCGAGACCGGTCGTCTCCGTATCGAAGAACAGGAGGCCTTCCGCATGGACCGGCTCCGCTTCGGGGTGGAACGCCCCGAGCTCCCGGACATGCTCATGGAGCGCGTCGAGCCGGTACCGGCCATGGTAAGCATCCATCGGGTAGGTGCATACGCGCCGTACGAAGGACCCTGCCGGGAACTCGTAGAGCTCCGCGCCCAGCTTCGCCCACGCTGCCGCCTCCGGATGTGCCGGGGCCGGCGCTGCGGGAGCGGCAGGCTCGCGGGCCGGGCCGGCAGCCGGGCCGGCCACTGCGCCGGCGGCGGACTTGCTCAGCGGACAGGCGGCCAGTCCGCCGCCTTCCGCCGCTCCCTGCTGCGCCCGTTCCGGCGTCAGCTCAGCCTGCCGCTGTTCCGCTCCCGCCTCCGGTGCGGCTGCGGCCTTGTCCGTCGGCTTGCCCGGCTTCAGATGCCGGGCAAGCCGGTCGCGCAGCCCGCTCATCGGGCTGCTCCCGGCGCTGCCCCGCCAAGGCCGTGCACCTGCTGTGCAGCGGGCGTGAAGAACCGTGCGAGTCCTCGTGCCTCGCGGGATTCACGGATCTCTTGTGAACCGCCGGACTCACAAGTTTCGATCGCCAAAGCTTCTTCTGCACCCACAGGCTTTTTAGTTTGGTGTTCAGTCTTTCTGTTTCGGTACCGGTACATGATGGGCATCCATCCTTACATGGGCATTTTCGGGTAACGCGTATTTAGCGTTCATCCGCTGATAACCTTGGACATACGTATATTGGTCGCTTCGAAACCGGCAGATCTATAGAGGTTCAGGGCGATTTCATTGTCTCCGAAGACGTGCAGGGAAATTTTTAGAGGAAAGCCCCTCTCTTTTATGAAAGTTTCCAGAGCCTGCAGCGTTTGCTTGCCAAACCCTTTCCCGCGAAAATCTTCACTCATGCGAATTCCGTAAATAAATACCTCCTGCTGTTCACTTCGGATTTTGATCCACAGCGTGCCGACATTTGGTTGCTCTCCTCGTCTGTCGCATTAAAAATATAACTGTCCGCCGTGTTTAATCCGTCCGGCAGCAGCTCTTTAAATTCACGGGCCGAACCCTCCAACGCTTTCTCAGCCGCCACGTTGCCGGCTTTTGTTTTACTTTCGGCGTATTCCTTTACGGAAAGCTGCAGCCACTCATTAAACTGCTCGGGTGACATCGGTACTAACGCGACCATACGGACACCTCCGTTTATTTCATAAATTTACCGCTTAGAAAACTCGCGGAGATTAAAACTGATCCAACAGCTGAAGGCTCGTTCGCTTCGCATGGATTCCTTCAATCTCGGACCCGATGCATGACGGGCAGCCGTCTTCACACGGGCATTTCTGAATGAGATTTTTCGCGGCCTTTCTGACTTCGTTGAAACGCGTATAGACTTCTTCGGCAAGGCCGATGCCGCCGGGATAATGATCGTAGAGGAAAATCGTCGGCAGTCCGGTATGGTTCGCTTTAATTTGGGAAACGACATGAACGTCGTTCCGGTCGCACATTACCAAAACAGGCACAATGTGCTTCATCACGTTTGCGATACCCCACAAAATTTGTTCCAGGGCTTTCGTGCCTACCTCCAAATTCGGTTCTTTCAGTTCTACCCATGCAGCGCTTGTGTGCAGTTCTTCTTCCGGCAGGTGAATAGGCCCCGATCCGATATTTTCTCCAGTCGTGAGTTTGATTTTCTTAAAAATAGTCGGAATGGCATTAATCGTGACATCCCCGAAGTTCAGGGAAGAGCGGTCCCGGTCCGACGTTTTGTCGATTTCCAATACTTTCAGCTGGATAGCCAGATTCGCATCGGTATAGTACTCCACATCGACTTCTCGCACGTAAGCTTTTTTGTGCTCCCAATCCAGCTTCTCGACCTGATATTGCACGCCTTCGTGCAAATAAATCGCTTCGTCGTGCAAAAGCGTCATGGCGCTGAACCGGTCCATCTCCCCGATAATCCGTACGTTCGCCACATCGGATTGATCGACGATGACGACGTTTTCCTGGGAAGCCGAGCGCAGGCTGATTTCATTGGCCGGAAACGACTGACTGGCCCAATAAAACGTATCCCCGTTATGATGCAAGACGCGTTCTTCCACTAAAAATTCCATAATCTCGGCAACTTCCAGGGGGCCGAATTCTTCCGTCTCTTTGAATGGCAGCTCGTATGCCGCACATTTTAGATGATCGACCAAAATAATTAAATTTTCCGGATTGATCCGGGCGGCTTCCGGCGTCCTGTCGAAAAAATAGTCCGGGTTCTGGACTACATATTGATCGATAGGGGCAGAACTGGCTACCATCACGATAAGCGCCTCTCCATGCCGGCGTCCGGCACGTCCCGCCTGCTGCCAAGTGCTCGCGATGCTTCCCGGATAACCGGTCATGATGCAAACCTGCAGCTGTCCGATGTCTACGCCAAGCTCCAGCGCGTTGGTGCTGACAACGCCCAAAATCTCCCCGGCCCGCAATCCTCTCTCGATTTCACGCCGCTGTTTCGGCAGATAACCGCCCCGGTACCCCCGGATTGATTTGGTCCCAAGCTCATTCTTAACGAGCTCCTGGATTCGGCTCAGAATAATTTCCACCCTGACCCGGCTTCTCGCGAAAACGATCGTCTGAATTTTATTTTTCAGAAATTGCTTGGCCAGGTTATTCACTTCTGCTGCGGCGCTTCTGCGGATATTAAGCGGCTTGTTCACAACGGGCGGGTTGTAAAACACGAAATGCTTCCGTCCTCTGGGCGCGCCGTTATCGTCGATGAGCCTCATCGGAGAGCCGGTCAGCTGCTCCGCAAGCTCTTTCGGGTTGGCAATGGTGGCGGAGGTGCAGATAAATACCGGATCGCTGCCGTAAAACTTGCAGATCCGTTTCAGGCGCCGGATAACGTTCGCGACATGGCTGCCGAATACGCCCCTGTACGTGTGCAGTTCGTCGATGACGATATATTTCAAATTCTCGAAAAGGCTGACCCATTTGGTATGATGCGGCAAAATGGCGGAATGAAGCATATCCGGATTCGTAATGACGATATGCCCCGCTTTCCGTACGATCTGCCGGATGGCCGGCGAAGTATCCCCGTCGTACGTGTAGCTTTTGATATCGATGCCCATTTCACCGATGATTTCGTTCAACTCGCTCTTCTGGTCCTGCGCCAGAGCTTTCGTCGGAAACAGATACAGCGCGCGGCTCGTATCGTCATCCGCAATGGCCTGAAGCACAGGCAGATTGTAGCAGAGCGTTTTGCCGGAAGCCGTCGGCGTTACCGCCACGATGTTCTGTCCGGTGTGCACCGCCTCATAAGCGGTGTGCTGATGGGTGTACAGCTCCGTGATCCCCCGCTTTGCCAAAGCGGACTTGATCCGGGTATCCACGCTCCCGGGAATGGCTTTCGTTTTCGCTTCCTGGGGTTCGATCTCGTGCCAGTTCACTATATTTTCATCGGTCCGGAGTTCCTGAATTAATTCGGTAAGTTGTTTCTTCCTCATGGTTCGCGTCCCTTCTTAACCTCAACTGCTTAGAACGGCTGTTCTCATTTATTATACGCTCCCCGGGCAAAAGAAAAAAAGCCCCAGTTTTTATACGGGGCTTTCGTTAAGCACAACACCGGCGCCGGATGCGGGGGCAAGATCGTCTCTGCCCATCGCCTCGTCAAGCAGCTTCGCTCCCTTCATCACGATCGGGATTCCCCCGCCGGGATGCACCCAGGCTCCGACGGCGTACAACCCGCGGATCGGATAAGGCCTGACCTGAGGCCGGAATACGCCGCTCTGAAGCAGGGTCGCAGGAACGACTTTTCCAGGAACGCGTCTTCTGTCCATGATGAACCGCTATGCGGCCTACGTCGGCTCCTCTCCTTACCCGACTCCGGCGACGCTGACGATGATCACTTACCTGCTGCTGTTAAAAGGGGTGTGCTGCGTTCAGGGCGGCAGCTACAAGCCCATCGAAGCGCCGGAAAGGCAGGCACGCAAAAAAGGAGTGGACATCAAGACGTCCATTCCGGTCGGCACATTTCTATACTCTTAGAGAGACAGCAGGGTCTGCGGGGCATGTCCGTGGACACGGAAGTGGAACGGATATTGCATCCGGGAGACATGGCCGAATTGAGCGGTTCCATGTACGGAGCCCTATACGGGCGGGCGTCCCACGGACTGAAACCGGCCTTCTTCCGGCCATCCATCGCGGACCGCCGGATTCAAGGCCTTTATTATGCGGGCGGAACCACACATCCCGGAGGAGGGACACCGATGGTCGCGCTCAGCGGTATGCAGGCGGCAGAAGCCGATCCCGCAGCTATCCGGTCCGTGACGTTTACACGAGATCCGACGAATCGTCATAATCATAGCGGATGCCATCCTGAACGGCGGTTGTGACGGCGCTCTGCTCCTGCAAAGCCTGCATCGAACTCAGCTGAAGCTTGTAAAGCACCTCGCGGTATTCCTCGGCTTTCGTCTCCTTCGTCTCGCTGCGGATGGCAAGCTGAAGGGCTCTTTCGATCACAATAATATCCTGGCTCGTAAAATTCATGTTCAGCACCCCCATTTTGTTAAAATGAAGCTGTACTAGCATGCCCTGTTTTTTCCTGGCACATACACTAGCTTGTTTAGGATTCGCCCCGGCAACTGCTCGCAGTGCCCGACGATTACGATATCCATGCCGTCGTCGCCATCGGGTATCACGGAGATGCGGAGTCGCTCTCCGAGCAGCACCTGCAGCGCGAACAGCCGTCGGGACGCCGCGAGCTCCAAGAGACTTTGTTCGCGGGAAGATTCGGGAACTCTTTCGAATAATCCGAACCGGTATAGCCGGGCCGGGAAGCCTAGGGTCCTCTCTTTTACACATAGGGAGGTTCCCAGGCTTTTTTTGTCCATCCCAACTGTTCGGACAGGACTTTCATTTCCCTATCCAGCGTCACATCGATGCCGAACGGCAGCTTGTGCCCGTGCCAGAATCTGACTTCGCGCCATTTCACCACATAGCCTTCCCCATGCGAATCCCAGCTTACATGACTGCTCTGCGCAAAATCCAGAAATGCCCGGACACCTTCGGCAGCCATCGCCGCCTCGACGACCGGATGCGGCCGGTCCTTGATGTAGGTATCTTTCAACACAATCTGCGCCCCCCTTATCGTTCCGCTGTGAAAGCTGACTTCCGTTTCCGCCGCAAACTGCCAGCTCCTCCAGGTCAAACCCGGAACCAGCTGCAGCGGACCGATTGCTCCGAACAAGTCTTTCGCATAACCGGTCAACCTGCGGAGAAGGATGCGCATATGAAGCCATCGCGCCATTACGTAAATAAAGCTGGCCGCATATACGGCAGCCATCCATATGCCCGGGTTTGCGGCTCCCGCCACCCACAGCAGAGCCCCGCATCCGTGCAGCGCCAAGAGAAAAGGATCGGTAAGAGGCAGAATATCGAGGTGGAGCCAGCGGGAGGAAAAGGGTCTTAAGCACTGCACGCCGTATGCATTCAGCAAATCCAGCCCGACGTGAAGCGTAACGGCCGCAGCCGTCCAGCCGAAGAGGAGAACGTAATGTTCCCATGCGCCGAAGACCGCTGCGGCCAAAGCGCTCAGCAAAGCGGGCCAAACCAGAAGGGCTGGCAGCGAATGCGTGATACCCCGGTGGTGCCTGAGATAGACGGCATACCCTTTCAGACGCGCGATCGTATCCAGATCCGGCGCATGCGAGCCCGCTACGGTTGCCGCCAGCACCGCTTGCAGAAGAAGCGGATCGTGCGCAACCTCCGGCTGCAGTGTGGCCAATCCCGCTAACGTGACTCCGAAAAGCAGATGACTACCCGTATCCATGCTTATTCCCTCCCTGGACTGCTGTTCCTTCGGGGCATTCCCGACTCCCCTGGGATCAGCCTAGCAAGCCTGCATCATTGGAGCGTTAGCAGAAGATGAAGATTTTATGAATACGGCGTGCGCCAAAAGCGAATCGTAGGAGAAGGAAAGGAGGGATACCGATGGCCAAGAAAGATAACCGCGGGGATAACGCCGTTCATTTGAAAAACAGCATCCGGAACACGGAAGCCCGCCTTCATGAATCTCAGGAATACCTGGACGAGCATGCGGACGAAATTTCCGCAACGGAACAAGCAACGCTGGAAGCCAAAAACGAACGCCGCCGTCAAAGCGTCCGCGGCTTCAAAAACGAGCTGCAGGATGAAGCCAAATTCGATACGACCGAGTGATTCCGGTATTCACCGGTGGAGCGGAAGTATACAGCGGCTCTTGAGCGGTTGTAACAGAAAAAAGTCCCGGCTGGATTTCGGCCGGGACTTTCTATATGCGTTTGTGCATTGCCGGTATCCGTCCTCCAGCGATTTCCGCAAACCGCTGCCGCAAGCTTCCGCTCACACCGGCTGACAGACAGGGGACTTCCCCGCGTCTGTCAGCCTTTCCGGCCTGCAACGCGCGGATTCCTCCGTTATTGCCGGGGAGCCGCCGCTGCCGCTGGCGGAAACTTTCACCGTCAGCAGAGGCTCCGCGCAGTGAATCCGCCTTAAAGGACCGAGACCAACCGGTCTGAACGGCCCTGCTCAGCTCTGCTTGCGCGGGACAGCGTGGCTGTAGAAGTCTTCGGCCAGCCACGAATCCGGGTGGACCGCTCTCGCTTCCTCGAGAAGGCGCTCGGCTCCCTCTCCTTGATAGCGCGAGGAGATGTGCGTCATGATCAGCGCGCCCACGCCGCCTTCCGCGGCTGTACGCGCCGCCTGTTCCGTCGTCGAATGATCGTACGCCGCGGCAAGATCTTCCCGTTCGGCTCCGAACGTCGCCTCGTGAACGAGCACGTCGGCGCCTTCCGCAAGCAGCGCCGAATTGCCGCACGGCTTCGTGTCGCCGAGGATCGCGACCGTCCGGCCCTTGATCGAAGGGCCGACGAAATCGCTTCCGCGCAGCTCTCGCCCGTCCTCCAGCTTAACCGTCTGGCCCTGCTTCAGACGGCCGTAAAGCGGTCCGGCGGTAATGCCCAGCTCGTGCAGCTTCTCCTGCTGGAGCTTCCCCGGAAGGTCTTTCTCGACGATCCGGTAGCCGAAACATTCGATCCGGTGCTCCAGCGGCGCGGCTTCGACCCGGAACGTTTCGTCATCGAAGACGACTCCGCCTTCGGACGGAATTTCCCGGATAACCAGCTCATAGTCGAGATGAACCTGGCTAAGCTGCAGGGACATGTCCACATACGCTTTAATGCCCTTGGGTCCGTAAATCGTAAAGGGCGTATCCCCGCCCTGATAAGAACGGCTGCTCAGAAGTCCCGGCAGGCCGAATATATGATCGCCGTGAAGATGCGTAACGAACAGCTTCTCTGACTTGCTCAGCTTGACCGGCGATCTCAAGATCTGATGCTGCGTCCCTTCCCCGCAGTCAAAAAACCAGATGCTCCCCCGCTCCGGCAGCAAATTCAGCACAATGGATGTCACATTACGGTGCCTGGCAGGCATGCCCGCTCCCGTTCCGAGAAAATACAATTCCACGACCCTGTTCCTCGTTTCTGCAGATGTCAGTTCCCCTGCTTTTTAACATGCTATAAAAATTCGTTCCGGAAGTCAAACCGCTCCGCATCCCGAGGGATGTTCCCGCAAAGTCCTGCGCAGCCCCGATCCTTCCCCCTCCGGAAGAGGGCAAAAAAGACGGCTCTCGGAAGAACCGTCCTGCCTTTCGCAGCCTGACGGCCGAACCTTGCTTCAGCCGTCTATTTACTCATACTCCTCTGCGGACGAGACGAAACGTTAAACTTTATCGACGTTGAAATATCTCGCCTGAGGATGGGCGAACACGATAGCCGATACGGACGCTTCCGGCTCCATCATGCAGCCTTCGGTCAGCTCGATCCCGATATCCTCCGGCTTCATCAGCTCGAACAACGGCTCCTGATCCTCCAGGTTCGGACAAGCCGGGTACCCGAACGAGAACCGCTGGCCGGTGTACTTCGCCCCGAAACGCTCCTGCATCGTCATTTCCGCAAAATCCGGAATGCCCCACACGTCGCGCATAATATGATGCACGCGCTCCGCAAAAGCTTCCGCGACTTCGAGAGCCGTCGACTGAAGCGCATGGGAGCGCAGATAATCGCCCTGCTCGCGCCATTCGCGCGCCAGCTCGCTGACGCCTTGCCCCGCCGTCACGACGAGGAAGCCGATGTAATCCATGACGCCGCTGTCTACCGGCTTCAGATAATCGGCCAGGCACAGGAACGGCTCGGTTCCCTGGCGCGGGAAGGTGAAGCGTTTGAGCACCTTCGACGTGTCTTCGGGATCGTACACGACGACATCGTTTCCGTCCCCTTGGGCCGGGAAGAACCGGTACATCCCCTGTGTACGGATGATGCCGTTCTTCTGCGCTTCGTACAGGATGGTATCCACAGTGTCCTTCAGCTGCAAGGCTTTCGGGTCCTGCTCGGCGATGAGCTTGTCGACCTTGCCCTTCAGGCCCAGGTGATGCCCGAGAAGCATCTGCATGTTCACGTACGGCATAAGATGGCCGATCGGGTAATCCCGCAGGACGTGGCGGTCCAGATCCGGCGGTACCGCCACCGGCAGGGTGCGGTCGACCGTGGACGAGAATACGCGCGTAAGGACCGGCATTTCGGTCCCTTCCTTGCGACCGGCTTCCATCACATCGGAATCCTTCGATTCCCGAAGCTCCTGGATAAGACGCTCCCGCTGCACAGGGTCGCTCAGCTTGTTCGCGATGTCCAGACCGTCCATCGCGTCTTTGGCGTACAGCACGAGGCCGTCATACTCCGGCGAGATGCGCGTCTTGGTGAATTTCCGCGTCAGAGCGGCTCCGCCCACCATGATCGGAACGTCGATTCCGGCGTTGCGCAAATCCTGCGCCGTGATGATCATCTGCTGCGCGGACTTCACGAGCAGACCCGACAGCCCGATCGCGTCCGGTTTTTCTTTGCGGAAGGCCTCGATCAGTTGTTCCGGCGGAACCTTGATGCCGAGGTTCACGATCTGGTAGCCGTTGTTCGATAATATAATCTCCACGAGGTTTTTGCCGATATCGTGGACGTCACCTTTTACAGTGGCCAGAATGATTTTCCCTTTCACCGCAGACTCGTTCTTCTCCATGAACTGCTCCAGATAAGCGACGGACGCCTTCATTACTTCGGCGCTTTGAAGCACTTCCGCTACGATCAGTTCGTTGTTGTTGAACAGGCGTCCGACTTCCGCCATCCCTTTCATCAGAGGACCGTTGATCACTTCCAGCGGCGAATATTTTTGAAGCGCCTGCTCCAGATCGGGAAGAAGCCCTTCCTTCGTTCCCTCGACCACGTAAGAGGCCAGCCGCTCTTCTAGCGTAAGGGTTGATATCTTTTCCTTCTTCTCAACCTTCTTTACCCGGAAATGAGCCACAAATTCGGCCAGAGTCTCGTCGTTCGTCTCGTAAATGAGCTTCTCGGCAAGCGTTCTTTCCTCTTCGGGAATGGACGCGTACCGCTCCAGCTTCTCCGTGTTCACGATGGCGTAATCGAGACCCGCTTTCGTGCAGTGGTACAAATAAACGGCATTCAGCACCTCGCGTCCGGCTTCGGGAAGACCGAACGAAACGTTGCTGAGACCGAGAATGGTTTTGGTTGCGGGCATCGCTTCTTTAATGAGACGGATGCCTTCGATCGTTTCCTTGGCGGAACCGATATACTGCTGGTCCCCGGTGCCGACCGGGAATACAAGCGGGTCGAAAATGATATCTTCGGCATTCATCCCGTACTTGTGGACGAGCAGATCGTGCGAACGTTGAGCGACCTCCAGCTTATCTTCGCGGGTAATCGCCTGGCCGCGCTCGTCGATCGTACCGACTACCGCCGCGGCTCCGTAACGGTGAATAAGCGGAAGCACCTTCTCGAACTTTTCTTCCCCGTCCTCGAGGTTAATGGAGTTGATGATCGCTTTGCCCTGCGAATGCTTCAGCCCCAGCTCAATGACACGCGTATCCGTCGAGTCGATCATGAGCGGAACTTTGATCTTTTTGACGACAAGCTCCAGGAACTTGATCATGTCTTCCGTTTCGTCGCGGTCCGGGTCCTGCAGACAGACGTCGATGACGTGAGCCCCGCCCTTAACCTGGGCACGGGCGACCTCGGATGCCTCTTCATACTTGCCTTCGGCAATCAGACGCTTGAACTTCCGGGAACCGAGCACGTTCGTCCGCTCGCCCACCATGTAGGGACGGTTCTCCGGCTCGATGTATACCGTCTCGATACCGGATACGGCCGACGGGTGCGTACCCAGTTCGGTACGCGGTTTGTAAGCGCTCAGCGTTTCGGCCAGCGCGCGGATATGAGCGGGAGTCGTGCCGCAGCAGCCGCCCGCGATGTTCAGCCAGCCCTGCTCGGCAAATGCGGCCATTTTCTTGGCCAGGGATTCGGGCGACTCATGATAATGTCCGTTCTCGTCAGGAAGACCCGCATTCGGATAACACGAAATATAAGTGCCTGCAAGCCCAGACAAGGTCCGGATATGATCCCGCATGAATTCGGGTCCCGTCGCGCAGTTCAGTCCGACCGAAATCGGATTGAGATGCTCCAGGGAGATATAGAAGGATTCGATATTTTGCCCGGCAAGCGTCGTGCCCATCGGTTCGATCGTGCCGGAAATCATAATCGGCAGCTCGATGCCCGTCGTCTTAAAAGCCCGCTGGATCGCGATCCCGCCCGCTTTTACGTTGAGCGTATCCTGGGAAGTCTCCAGCAGAATGGCATCGACGCCCGATTCGATCAAGGCGATCGTCTGCTCGTAGTAGCTCTCTTCAAGGTCCTCGAACGTAACGCCTCCGGTTACCGAAAGCGTCTTCGTCGTCGGCCCGAGTGCGCCGGCGACATAACGCGGCCATTCGGGAGTTGAATATTTCCGGGCGGCTTCGACGGCCAGTTTGGCTGCGACAAGGTTAATTTCGCGCGCTTTCTCCGGGATATCGTATTCGGCCAGTACGACGCTCGTTGCCCCGAACGTATTTGTTTCGACGATATCCGAACCGGCTTCGAAATATTTCTCATGGATGCGCTGAATGACATCCGGACGTGTAAGAACGAGCATTTCATTACAGCCGTCGAGTTCTTCTCCTCCGAAATCTTCGGCCGACAAATCTTCCTGCTGGATCATCGTGCCCATGGCACCGTCTAGAATGAGAATTTTTTTCTGTAGTTGTTCTTTCAAACTAGGTTTCATCGTCCACCCTACCCTTTCCACGAACCTCCTGCTAGAACGCGCCCTTTAACGTAAAAAAGCGCACAAGTTAAGAAATAGTTTAGCAGATACGTGGGGCGAAGAAAAGAAATTTGTCGTTTTTTCGCCATAAAACGCAACGGATTGCAAAAGCCTTCGAAACCGCAATTCGCGAACAAGAATATCTCCGGGACACGGACGCCAAACTATAGTCGGGAAACTTTTACTGAATCGAATCGAACGGAGGTGATTTGCATGAACAAACGGATGACAGTCTTGGTCGGCATCCTGCTCGTAACCGCTTCGCTGGCGGCCTGCGGCCAAAAGCAAACCGCGCCTACGCCTCAGCCGACGACTCCGGCATCAACGGCACCGCCCGCGGCGTCGCCGACCGCTTCCCCCGGAGCCGCTGCAAGCGGTAACGCGCCCGAAAGCCCAGGCAGCGGAAGCCAGACGGCCCAGGCCGAATCTCTTTACAAGGCCCAGTGTATCGCCTGCCATGGTGTCGATATGGGCGGCGGCGTAGGCCCGAACCTTCAAAAAGCGGGCAGCCGCCTCAGCGAGGCGGACGTCAAGAACATTCTTCTGAACGGAAGAGGCGGAATGCCTGCTTTCAAGGGCAACCTGAGCGATACGGATATTCAGGCGCTGGCCGCATGGCTCGCCGCCAAGAAATAACCGTTTCGACTCGCTGTAAAGCTTCAACAAATCATCTTAAACAAGCGCGAAACAAGCGCGCGAAACAGCTTTAGAAAACGGAATCTTCCGAAAGATTCCGTTTTTTCTTTTTTCTTACATACATATCGGCGAAAAGGTGATACTTGGATATAACCACCTATCTCGAATACCCCACTTCCCTTACAGGAGGAACACCATGTCAGAAAATCAGCAGACCAAACAGCCCCGGGACGAATCCCGGCGGAAGTTTCTGAAACTGTCCGGCGTAGCGCTCGGCGGAATTGTGGCAGGCGGAGTCGTCGGCGGTATTGTCGGCAATTCCATGGCCAAGAACAAGCAGGCCACTCCGGGCACCCCCCAGGGTCAAGGGCAGGCACAGGCAGGCAACACCAAGGACTACAACCAGGCTCCCATGTTTTTCAATCAGGAGCAGCTGCGTATAACCGAAGCGGCGACGGAGCGCATTTTTCCGAAAGACGAACTCGGCCCTGGAGCCAAGGAGCTTGGTGCCGCTTACTATATCGACCATCAGCTTGCCGGCCAGTGGGGGATGAACGCCCGCGATTATATGATGGGTCCCTTTTATAAAGCCGAGGCGACTCAGGGCTATCAGGCAAGCTACAAGCGGCATGAGCTGTTTGTTATGGGCCTTACGGTCATGAACGACCACAGCAGGCAAAAGTATCAGAAAGGCTTCGCGGACCTGGCCGAGAACGAGCAGGACGAAGTGCTGAAAGCGTTCGAAAGCGGCAAAGACGTGCAGCTGAACGGCATACCGAGCCAGACTTTTTTCGAAATGCTGCGCAGTTTGACCATCGAAGGCGCGTATGCGGACCCGCTTTACGGCGGCAACAAAAACATGGCGGGCTGGAGGATGCGCAAATACCCCGGTGACCAGATGAGCTATACGGCGATCATTGACAAAAAAGAGTTTGCCGTCATGGAACCGCTCAGCTTGCACGACCACACGAATCATTCCTGACAAGGAGGAGCAACGAAGAATGGCAACCAAACTTCCCAAAGTACCTATCCTGATCGTCGGAATGGGCTGGTCCGGCGGTATTCTGGCCGCGGAGTTAACGAAGGCCGGGCATAAAGTCGTCGCGCTTGAACGCGGCAAAAGCCGCAAAACCGAAGACTATTTCATGGCCCACGACGAACTCCGCTATTCCCAGCGCTACGAGCTGATGCAGGACTTGTCTAAGGAGACGGTGACGTTCCGCAGCAGCGAGAAAGTACGCGCCCTTCCGATGCGTTCCTTCGGTTCCTTCCTGATGGGAGACGGTGTCGGCGGAGCCGGCGTGCACTGGAACGGGCAGAACTACCGTTTTCTGCCCTACGATTTCGAAATCCGCACCAAAACGATCGAACGCTACGGCAAAAACAAAATTCCGCAGGGCATGATGCTGCAGGACTGGGGCATCACCTACGACCAGTTGGAACCGTACTTCGACAAGTACGAGAAAATGGCCGGAATCTCCGGCGAAAAGGAGCAAAACGAAATGGTCGGCAAGCGTTCCGCCGCCTTTCCGACCGGCCCGATGAAAAAAACGCCGGGGATGGTCCTTTTCGAGGACGCCGCCAAAAAGCTCGGCTATCACCCCTATGTCATCCCGTCCGCCAACTTGTCGGAGAACTACACGAATCCCGACGGAATCGCCCGGGCGGCCTGCCAGTACTGCGCGTTCTGCGAACGGTACGGGTGCGAGTACGGGGCGAAAGCCGATCCTGTCGTCACTGTTATCCCCGTTGCCGAGAAGAGCGGTAATCTCGAAATCCGCACCAACTCGAACGTCATCAAGCTTTTGCACACCGGCGGCAAAGTGTCGGGCGTCGTGTATGTCAATACGCCTACCGGCGAAGAATTCGAGCAGCCTGCGGACCTTGTCATTCTGGCTAGTTATGTGTTCAACAACGTCCGGCTTCTGCTCACGTCCAATCTGGGCAAGCCTTACGATCCGAAAAACGGCACGGGCGTCATCGGCAAAAACTACGCCTATCAGATTACGGGCGGGGGCGCAGCCGGTTTTTACGACGACCAGGAGTTTAACATCTTCGCGGGGGCGGGGGCGCTGGGGAGCTGCTTCGACGATTTTAACGGCGACAACTTCGACCACAGCTCCCTTAATTTTCTGCACGGGGCGAACATCCGCTTTACCCAGGCCGGACTGCGTCCGATCGCCCACAACCCGGCGCCCCAAGGCACCCCGAGGTGGGGCAAAGATTTTAAGCAGACCACGATCAAATACGCCAACCGGTTCCTGAACGTCAGCACGCAGGGCGCCAACATGCCTTGGCAGCATCACTATCTGGATCTCGATCCGACCTACAAGGATATTTACGGGCTTCCCTTGCTCCGTCTGACCTACGATTTCGAAGACCAGGACAAGGAAATGGTCAAATACCTCGCCGAGAAAACGACGGCCGTGATGAAGGAAATGAAACCGACCAAGGTCGAGACGTCCAACACGATCAGCACCTATAACATCGTGCCCTATCAGTCCACCCATAACACGGGAGGCGTCATCATGGGGACCGACCCTTCAACCTCCGCCGTCAACAGCTACATGCAGATGTGGGATGTCGAAAATCTGTTTGTCGTCGGCGCTTCCGCTTTCCCTCACAACAGCGGGTATAATCCGACCGGAACACTGGGGGCACTCGCTTACCGCGCCGCCGAGGGAATTTTGACTTATTTGAAAAAAAGCGGCCCGCTGGTCTGAACCGTCAGGGCCCCGGGCATGGAAATGAGGTGACTGCTTATGGACCGTCCATCCGAAATGATCGGTCATCTGGAGGAGCTGCGCAAACGGCTGATTCTGGTGGCGGCCTGGTTTTTGCTGGCTCTGATCGGAGGGCTTTACGTCTCCCCCGTTATTCTGAACGCGGTAAAAGATTCTCCGGCGGCGCTTTCGTTTCACTGGAACGTGTTCGCCCTTCCGGACGGCTTGGCCATTTACATGAAATGCGCCGTTTTGTTCGCCGTCCTGCTCACGCTGCCGTTGCTCTTATACCAGCTGTGGGCGTTTGTCAGGCCGGGCCTGAGCGAGCAGGAGGCCAAAGGGACACTGATCTATGTCCCCGCTTCCTTCGCGCTTTTCCTGTCGGGCGCCGCTTTCGGCTACACGGTCGTGCTTCCGATGATGATCCGGTTTATGCAGGCCATCAACCGCAGCATCGGGGCCGCCGAGACCTACGGCATCGACCGTTTTTTCGGCCTCGTCTTCAACGTCGTGTTCCCGCTCGGGATCGCGTTCGAGCTGCCGCTTCTCGTGCTGTTTCTGACAAGGCTCGGTCTGCTGACGCCCGAAAACTTGCGTAAAACGCGCAAATATACCTACATCGGACTGGCCATCGTCGGGGCTTCGATCTCGCCTCCCGACTTCTTCTCCCACATTGCCGTCACGATTCCGCTGATCGCGCTGTTTGAATGCAGCATTCTTCTGTCCGCCCGCTATGTCCGCAGGATGAACCTGTCCGCCGGAACAAGTTAAGTCCAATTCGGACACCTGAATCAACCGTGAAAGGAGGCATACCCATGCTCAACAATATCGGCATATCGGGACTGCTCATCATCTTGATGCTGGCCCTCATTTTGTTCGGCCCGTCCAAGCTGCCGCAGCTTGGCCGCGCTTTCGGGGATACGCTGCGCGAATTCCGTACATCGACCAAAGAAATGGTGGACGATGTGGAAAAAAGCATCGAAACGACAGACCGGGATAAACAATCCTGACAGCTTAGAGGATACAACGGGAAACGGCGCACCCACCCGTCACACCAAGAAAGCGTATTACATCCCCCTTCGCCAACTCGGCTTGTCCTTGATCGGACCTCTATATCGGCAAAAAAAGCGAGCGTCTCTCCATCCGGAGGGACGTTCTTTTCAAATCCCATCGGAAAAGTTGTATTTTTTACCGGGAATGATCGACAGCCGGGAGTTTATCCTCTATAATCAGGTATAAACCTATTCCGACCTACGGGCGGCTATTATTTCCGAGAAAGAAAGAGGGATGAGAAATGGCTGAAATTCATATTCGCAACACGGGTGAACGCATTTCCGGAGAGGAGAATGTCCGGGCGTTTCTGGACCGCCAGGAAGTTTTGTACGAGCACTGGAACCCGGCTAAGCTACCTGCCGACATTCAGGAGAAATTTATTTTGTCCGACGAGGAGAAAGCTCAAATTCTGAGCACCTACGACGAGGAAATCCGCGATCTCGCCAAACGCCGCGGTTACCAGACTTGGGACATCATCGCACTTTCCGACGCGACTCCGAACCTGGACGAGCTTCTTAAAAAATTCGAACAAGTGCATACGCACACCGAGGACGAGGTCCGTGCCATCACGGCCGGTAAAGGAATCTTTATCATCAAAGGTTCCGACG
The DNA here is from genome assembly GCF_058269095.1 of Paenibacillus sp. JNUCC 35. Taxonomy (NCBI): domain Bacteria; kingdom Bacillati; phylum Bacillota; class Bacilli; order Caryophanales; family Paenibacillaceae; genus Paenibacillus; species Paenibacillus sp. JNUCC 35. The sequence goes on from NZ_CM177771.1 coordinate 3,866,483, forward strand.
ATGTCGGTTATTTCAACGTAGAGCTGGAAGCGGGCGATGTCATTTCCGTACCCGAGCACAAGCCGCACTTCTTCACTCTGATGGACAATCGTCAAATCGTTGCCGTCCGCCTCTTTATCGAAACCGAAGGCTGGATTGCCCATCCGTTCGAGGATCCGACTTTTCAAAAAGCATAAGACGCCTCAAGCCGGATAACGGCGCTTACTCATTTGTACTTATAAAAGAAAAAACCCGCCGCTCGTTTTTAAACGAGCGGCGGGTTTTTTCTTTTATCCCGATATTTGAACTTCCCGCTCCGCTTCCAGAATGCCCTGGATGTCGCGAAGAGAGGTAATTTCAAACGTTGGCTTGGCTTCTCCGTTAAAGAGCATGCCATGCCGGTTAATCCACATGTTCTTCATCCCGCAGCGGAAGGACCCGAGAATATCGGTCGTCAACTTGTCGCCTACCATCACACATTCCCCGGCCTGTAGACCGAGAAGCTCCATGGCGTGATTGAAAATCGTGACGGCCGGCTTACCGTCGCCGAAATCGCCGGAGATCACGATGTGATCGAAGTAAGGAGCCAGCTCCGGGACTCCCGCCAGTTTTTCGCGCTGCAGATCAGGGGATCCGTTCGTCAGCAGGAGCAATTGGTAAGACTTCTTAAGCTCGGCGAGCACTTCGAACGTCTCTTCGTAAACGATGGGACGAGATCTCCGTTCGGCAGGAAACTGCTCGGCGAGCCGCGCTCCCAGCTCCGGATCGTTAACGCCGAGAGCAGCGAGTCCGCGGGTCCACGCTTCTTTGCGGTAACCGGGTGCCAGAGCCTGCAGCTTGCGGAACTCTTCTTGCTTTCCTTCCGTAAAGTTGGCCCACAGCCCTTCAAACGGGTTGATTCCGATGTGCTGGGTGAAAGGAAACGTTTCGTAGGCTTCATACAAAGCGCGTGCTTCCTTGCGCACGGAAGCTTCCAACTCCGCGGGATTCACATCCGCATGGCGGGCCGCTTCCTCACAGGTAGCCTGAAACGCCTCCTTCACACTCCGGTCATCCCAGAGCAGAGTGTCGTCCAAGTCGAACAAAATTGCTTTTACCGTCATCTTATAGATCCCCTTTACTGCCTCAGGCGGCCGATGATTTATTGTTCATCCGTATAATGGATGGAATCCAGCTGACCTCTTAGCTGTGTTTTCATAGCTGCAATATATTCTTTACGCAGTTCGTTGCGCTCCTCAAGCTCAGCCTCCGATAATCCGACGCTTTTTGCTTTCCGGGCCAACTCATTAATGCGCTGTACTTTAAGTTGGAAACTGTCACTCATACGTAAACCTCCTATTCAGCCGTTCAATATCTTATACTTTGCCATTCGCTATGGGGATTGTCAAGAAGCCGCCTGACTTAAACAGACACGATAAACGATAAAAAGACATATCCTGTCAGGACATGTCTTTCGATTATCCGGTATTTTCATTTCGGTCCGTTAACGGCCTGCGAACAGGGCATGCAGATACTTGCAGATAAACCTTCTAATAGAAGAAAGACTTACGGCAGCTTGATGACATCCCCTGCTTTAAGGACGTCTCCCGTGGATAACTGATTGACCTTGCGCAGCTTGTAAATATACGCCCGCACATCAGAACCTTCCGGAGCTTGAGTCGCAGCGATACTCCACAGCGTGTCCCCTCTTTGTACGATGACGGATGGCTCTGCGCTCTCCTGCTTGTTAAAAGCCACAGCCTGACGTTGTCCGTCGGCCGGGCTGTTCTCGCCGCTCGCGAACGCTTGAACCATAATGCCGCAGCTGAAGGCGATCAGCAGCACAATCGCGATTACGGCCGTGCGGAAGATATTGCGATTAGAGTTTTTCACACATCGAACATTCGTTCTCTCCCCTGCTTTAAGGGCACCCTGTTCGTCCTTGAAATCGGAAACACGCGACGTAAAACGGCTGCTGTTCTCCCGATGATCGTTCGATTTATTAACCGCCGTTGGATGCGGTGAAGCCTTGTCAGTCGCGGGTTGATCCCCGCTTCTTGTATGTAAGGAAAGTTCCGGATTGGCAAAGTATGCATTCATCAATAACGCCCCCAAACATTTGTTCTGTTTTGAATTTAACACGAACGAATGTTTGTGTCAACGCATTTTTTCGAACTTATGTTTGTACGAACTCCGGTTCTGTGCTATACTTTAGGTAATTTATACATACTGGAGTGATACGTAATGGGCAAGGTCTCGCAGCGCCAACTGGCCATCCTTGAATTTATCAAGAATGAAGTGAAAGATAAAGGCTATCCGCCATCCGTCAGAGAAATCGGGGAAGCCGTAGGTCTGGCATCCAGCTCGACGGTGCACGGGCATCTCGAACGTCTGGAGAAGAAGGGGCTGATCCGCCGGGATCCGACGAAACCGAGAGCCATCGAGATTACGGACGGGGATTCCGATTTCGCGCTTTCCGTCGCACAAGTCCCTCTCATCGGCAAAGTAACCGCAGGTATGCCGATTACGGCTACCGAGAACATCGAAGACTACTTCCCTCTTCCGATGCACCTCGTAAGCGATTATAACGTCTTTATGCTTAATGTCGTGGGCGAGAGCATGATCGAAGCCGGCATTCACAACGGAGACATGGTGATCGTCCGTCAGCAGCAAACGGCGAACAACGGAGACATCGTCGTCGCCATGACCGATGAAGACGAAGCGACGGTGAAGCGTTTCTACAAAGAACGCGATCATATCCGTCTGCAGCCCGAGAATTCCACCATGGATCCGATTTTGCTCAATAATGTGACGATTCTGGGCAAAGTGATTGGTCTGTTCCGAAATATCCATTAATCCGGCCTTGGCAATGGAGCTGCCTATTACGCTAATAACATAGAAGAACCCGCAGAAATTGCTTTCTGCGGGTTCTTTTTTATGAGGCAGCCCGGGAGCTGATCTTATGATCTTGGATATCGACCTTCGATCGTCCTTACCCGGCTATCTTAGTAAAGCGTCATGTACTGCTCGCGTTCCCAAGCGTGAACTTGAGTGCGGTACATGTCGTACTCGATTTCTTTCAGTTCCACGAAATGCGCAAGCGCGTGTTCGCCCAGCGCGTCGCTGATTACTTCGCTTTTGATCAGCTCGTCAAGCGCTTCTCTAAGGTTGCCCGGCAGGCTAGGGATCCCCTGCTCGATACGCTCTTCTTCGGTCATCACATAGATGTTGCGGTCAGTCGGAGGCGGCAGCTGAGTTTTTTTCTTGATGCCGTCCAGACCCGCTCTCAGCAGAACCGCCAGAGCCAGGTACGGGTTAGCCGCCGGATCCGGGTTACGAACTTCAACACGCGTGCTGAGGCCGCGGGAAGCCGGAATACGGATCATCGGGCTGCGGTTGCTCGCAGACCAGGCTACGTAACAAGGTGCTTCGTATCCAGGCACGAGACGCTTGTATGAGTTGACGGTCGGGTTTGTAATCGCTGCGAATGCACGGGCATGTTGCAGGACACCGGCCATGAAGTGACGAGCGTCTGCGCTGAGACCCAGCGGATCTTTCTCGTCTACGAATGCGTTCTCTTCGCCTTTGAACAAAGACTGGTTGCAGTGCATACCGGAACCGTTTACGCCGAAGAGCGGCTTCGGCATGAACGTTGCGTGCAGGCCATGCTGTCTGGCAATCGTTTTAACGACAAGTTTAAACGTCTGAATCTGGTCGGAAGCTTTAATCGCGTCCGCATATTTAAAGTCGATTTCGTGCTGTCCCGGAGCCACTTCGTGGTGGGAAGCCTCGATCTCGAAGCCCATTTCTTCAAGCTTAAGTACAATTTCACGACGGCAGTTCTCGCCAAGATCCGTAGGAGCCAGGTCAAAGTATCCGCCTTGGTCGTTCAGTTCGAGGGTCGGATTGCCTTTCTCGTCGGTTTTGAACAGGAAGAATTCCGGCTCGGGACCTACGTTCATCGACGTGTAGCCCATTTCCTCGGCTTCCTTCAGAGCACGTTTCAGAATTCCGCGCGGATCGCCAGGGAAAGGAGTACCGTCAGGCAGATAAACATCGCAGATCAGACGGGCAACTTTGCTTTCCGTCACCCAAGGGAAGATGACCCACGTATTCAGATCCGGGTACAGATACATATCGGATTCCTCGATACGCACGTAACCTTCGATGGACGAACCGTCGAACATCATTTTGTTATCAAGCGCTTTTTGAAGCTGACTGACCGGGATTTCCACGTTTTTGATCGTTCCAAGGAGATCGGTGAATTGAAGACGGATAAAACGGACGTTCTCTTCTTTGGCGATTCTTAGAATATCCTCTTTTGTGTAGGAAACTGTCATAAACTTCTCCTCCTCTTACCCCATGCTTTTTATTTTGGAAAAAATCGGGATAACTCACCTTGAATCAGCGATACCTGACCCGGACGCTTGCCTCCGCCGAGCAGCTGCTGCTTCAACATTTTGTGCAGCTGGGTGTCTGTCAGTTCTTTGCGTTTCACTTCGGTTTGTGCGGTAATAACGGTAGCTTCCTCGGAGTCTTTGGAGATCGGCAGCAGCACTTGTTTAATGCCCGCAATGTTAACGCCTTTCTCAATCAGATCCTTGATCTCAAGCAGTCTCTCCACATCGTTGAACGAATACAACCGCTGGTTGCCGGAGGTTCTTGCCGGGATCACGAGTTCGTGCTGCTCATAGTAACGAATTTGTCTGGCTGTCAAATCGGTCAGTTTCATCACAATACCGATTGGAAAAAGAGCCATATTTCTGCGGATATCATCACTCATGATCGATTCACTCCTGAACGTTAAGTTCTGCTCTTATTGTAAAGGAAAGTACCGAAACATGTCAAGTCATGTTAGATTAATTTACAAGAGAAAATAAAACAGACATTCCGGCCCCATAAAAAGCCGAAATGTCTGTTTGTTTTCCGCTTTTCGCGGATTTTCCTCCTGCTTTTGCCCGAACCTCACATGACGTTTATAGCAGGCCCCGCTCCTTCATATGCTGCAAAGCCGTCAGCACACCCAGTTTACAGTGGGAATAGGTCAAGCCGCCCTGCATGTAGGCGATATACGGCTCCCGGATCGGCGCGTCGGCGGACAATTCCAGGCTTCCCCCTTGGATGAAGGTGCCCGCCGCCATAATGACCGGATGTTCGTACCCCGGCATATCCCACGGCTCCGGCGTCACATGCGCGTCTACCGCCGATGCCCGCTGAACTCCCTGCACGAACGTGATCAGATGCTCGGCGCTCGTGAACTCGATCGCCTGAATCAGATCCGTGCGGGGATCTTCCGGTCTCGGCCGGGTTTTGAAGCCGAGCTGCTCGAAAACGGCCGCGGCGACCACCGATCCTTTCACGGCTTGTCCGACGAGATGGGGGGCCAGGAACAGCCCCTGATACAGGGAGCGGGTCGTTCCCAGCATGGCCCCGACTTCGCCGCCGATTCCCGGCGCCGTCAGCCGGTAGGCCGCCATCTCGACAAGCTCTTTGCGGCCGGCGATATAACCGCCCGAGGCCGCAAGCCCGCCTCCAGGGTTCTTGATCAAAGACCCGGCGATGAGATCAGCTCCGACTTGGTTCGGCTCCAGCCGTTCGGTAAATTCGCCGTAGCAGTTGTCGACGAATACGATCAGATCCGAACGGATGCTTTTCACAAGCTCCACCATCTCCCCGATGGCCGCAACGGTAAACGACGCCCGCCAGTCGTATCCTCTCGAACGCTGGATGCCGATGACCTTCGTTTTCGGCGTAATCGCCGCACGGATGCCGGCTTCGTCGAGGGAGCCGTCAGCCAGGAGGGGAACCTCCCGGTAGCCGATCCCGAAGTCCTGGAGAGAACCGGTGCCGTCTCCCGGCTTCCCGATTACTTTATGCAGCGTATCGTAAGGCTTACCCGTGATGTAAACCAGCTCGTCCCCCGGCCGTAACACGCCGAAAAGCGCCGTGCCGATCGTATGGGTCCCCGATACGAAATGAGGACGCACGAGCGCGGCCTCCGCGCCGAACACTTCCGCGTACACGAGATCAAGCAGCTCGCGTCCTCTGTCGTTGTAGCCGTAACCCGTAGAAGAAGCGAAATGATAATCGCTTATGCCCTGGTTCTGAAAAGCGGCGATAACCTTCCACTGGTTGTGGTCGATCGTCCGTTCAATCTCACGAAAGCGCGGCTGTACGCCTTCCTCCGCCTGTTCCATAATGGCCATGATGTCTGAATCAAATTGCATATCGTCCGTTCCCTCTCCCTTATTCTCCCTGCTTATCCTGCTTGTCCTTCTCTTCCTTAACTTCGTATGGAGCAAGCAGATACTGCACTTTATCGTAATCTTCCTTGTTGATGTTCACCCGGAACGTCAGTACATCTTCCTCCGCCCCGCTTTCCGCCACGTCGCCTACTCGGTACACAAGAGCGATGATATCTCCCTTATCCGCAGGAATACGGAACGTGCGGCTGTCTCCCATCAGCGTTTCCTGAATCAGGAGTCTTACTCTTTCCTGGTCTTCCTCGTCATAGGCGGAGATCCGCAAGTGCGGCAGGTTCGTCGTCAGCATTTGAAGCTCCTGCTCCGTGCACAAGTCGATCTTGTTAAAAAGAACCGCCTGAGGCTTGCCGCTAGCGCCCAGATCGCCGAGCACTTCGTTCACCACCCGCATCTGCTCCTCGCGCATCGGGCTGGAGCTGTCCACGACGTGAAGCAGAAAATCGGCTTCGCAGGCTTCTTCCAGGGTGGCCCGGAATGCCGCTACTACATCGTGGGGCAGATTCTGGATAAATCCTACCGTATCGGTCAGCACGACCTCCTTGCCGCTCGGAAGCTCCAGCGTACGGGAAGTCGGATCGAGCGTGGCGAACAGCTCGTTCTGCACGTACACATCCGCGTTGGTCAATTGGCGCAGCAAGGTCGATTTCCCCGAGTTCGTGTACCCCACAAGAGCCACCTGGTAGACACCGGTTTTGCGCCGGCGTTCGCGGTGCAGCGTGCGGTGGCGGACCATCTCCTGAAGGTGCGCCTTCAGCTCGCCGATGCGCCCGCGGATGTGACGGCGGTCCGTCTCCAGCTTGGACTCGCCGGGACCTCTTGTCCCGATGCCCCCGCCGAGACGGGACAAGTTCTTCCCGTGTCCCGACAGCCGCGGAAGCAGGTAGCTCAGCTGCGCCAGCTCCACCTGCACGATTCCTTCGCGAGTGCGGGCGCGTCCGGCAAAAATATCGAGGATCAGCTGCGTCCGGTCGATAATTTTGACGTCCAGCGATTCCTCCAGGTTGCGGACCTGCGCGCCCGACAGCTCCTGGTCGAAGATCGCCGTCGTCGCCTGGTGCTCATCGATCAGGGCCTTCAGCTCTTCGACCTTGCCTTTGCCGATAAACCATTTCGTATCGGCGCTTTCCCTGTTCTGCGTCAACGTTTCCAGCACTTCGACGCCGGCCGTTTCCGCCAGCTGGATCAGTTCCTGCAGAGAGTAAGCCACGAGTTCTTCGTGCTTTTTCATTTTATCCGTGACCAGACTCACAAGAATAGCGCGGTCTTTCATTCCGGTTCTGACTTCATGACCTGTTTGTTTCATGCAGTGTCTCCTTCTGGGTATATGTATCGCCATATTAGTGGGAATTATAGGCTCGTTAGGGGATCTAAATCATCATTATCTCTCATTATTACCTTTTTTACAAAGGTATTCACCAATTTCTTTTGCGTCCGGCGAGGTCTCATCCTTTCATCGCCTATACGGGGTCTTTTCCCGCAGCGTTCAGGCGGATTTAAGGCGGAAAAGAACAAACGGCTGCCAAATAAAAAAATTATCTTTCTGCAGATAAGTTTTTTCGCCCTTCGCGGGACGGATCGTGCTTCCTAGCTTTAGCCGGCGGTTTTCACGCCATTCTGCTGCGCTGCTTTAGCTCTACATTTCCCATTCAGGTGAGTCAGGAAACGCCGTACTCCATTTTAAGCTTATTTTCCGCCGCCGTCACATCTTGAGGCAGGATCTCCATCAGGTCCTGCTTGGACGGCTTTTTGTACCGGCTTAATAACCGGACCGCCTGATTTCTTATCGATTTCTCAATCACATTGCGTACGAACCGCGCATTATTGAAGTTAAGGCTCGTTTCCTTCTCCATAATAATGATGTCCCTCAGTTTATTGACCGATTCGAGGCGCATCGTGTAGTCACGCTCGTTAATCATCAATTCCGCGATTTGAATAAGCTGATCCACATTGTAATCCGTAAAATCAACCTGAATGGGAAAACGCGAAGGCAGCCCCGGATTCGTCGATAAAAAATAATCGATTTCGTCGGGATACCCGGCGAGAATCAATATAAAATCATTCTTGTGATCCTCCAGGCTTTTTACGAGACAGTCGATAGCCTCCTTGCCGAAATCCTTTTCCCCGCCTCTTGCCAGACTATAGGCTTCATCGATAAAAAGAATGCCGCCGAGCGCTTTTTTAATCAAATCCCTCGTTTTGATGGCCGTATGCCCGATATATTCTCCGACGAGATCGGCACGCTCCACCTCGATCAAATGACCTTTGCTAAGAACCCCCAGGCTTTTAAACAACTTGGCCAGTATTCTCGCCACGGTCGTTTTTCCCGTCCCCGGATTGCCTTTAAAAATCATATGGTAAACCTGCGAATTATCTTTAAGTCCGGCTGCGCTTCTCAACTTGTTGATATGCAGGGTAGCGTACATTTGATAAATAAGATCTTTCACTTCCTGCAGGCCGATCATCGTGTTCAGTTCCTTAAGCGTTTCGTTGAACGTTTCGGATTGGATGTCCAAAGTCGTACTTTCCGGTTCCTGTATAAGTGGCGCAGCCTCTTGACTGTTGAACACAATATTGATCTGTGAATTGCTTCTGACCGTTATTCGTCTTGAAGTTGCGTCCATTCTCCTCACCTCTTTCGTAATTATATGCAGGGAAGGAACGCGGTCATGCAACAAACTTGGCGGCGGAACGGACGCGTATTTGAGGGAGGCTGCAACCCGGGTGCCGGGCGCCCAAACCAACCGCCTGATTGTCATATGTTGGAATACATGTTAAAGTCGCCTTGTATCTTCATCTTTTTTTGGGGAAGTGAGTCCGTGAACAAATTAGTTTCGGCATTACTTGCGGCAGCTGCTTCGGCAGTCTCTCCGCTCACTACGGCTTATGCAGCAGCTATAGAATCCGAATATACGGATGCCGCGATCGGTATCCGGTTCAGCACATTCAGCATTCTCTCAGAGCACCAGGGAATTACAGATGCGGCCGTTCAGTATACGGATCCCAAGCGTAAACAAAAGAGCCCTATCCTGCAAAGTAAGCCCTCTCTCCCGCCGACGGAACAAATTTCCGAAGTTTATGATCACTCCGTCTATTCCAACGCGGGAACGAGCATAACCGGTTTGAAACCTAGCCCGAGGGAAAATGACGTATTTCTAGTGTCCACCGCTCGCGGCAGCAGCAATACCATAACTGAGCCTAAGCAAATAAGCGCTTCTCTGCAAATTAGCGGAGTATCCAACAGCGGTATCGCCAGTCTTGTAAAGCTCGCCGTAATCGGAAACGCTTCGGAAAAACTCATCTATGTGTGGCCGGATTCCAAGGTGTACAGGGCGCCGGAAACAGTGCCTTTTCATCGTGATTATTATGGAGCCGTCCAATACGTCCCCTATTCAACACAGGTTCGTCAGACCGATATTTATAAACAATATTACAAATCCATTTATATAAGAGAGGTTCAACATGACCGAGGGATTGTTGAAACTGTTTCTTCAGAAGCCCCGCAAAGTATAGAATACTCTATTGATTTTTAGAAAACCCCTTAAACGGGTTTAACTCGGGTTTAAACTTTCGTTTTCCTTATCGCAAAGTTTCATAAAAAAGCCGGACCATTGTCGGTTTAACCATAAAAAAGAGGGGCTCCTCCGCCCCTCTTTCCTCTATATATTCACTTCAAAAACAGGCTCGCATTAGATTTTGACCGGCTTAACGAAATCATCAATCGCGCTCTTCCGTGCCTTCAGCTTGCTCCAACCGACCGGATTCATCCTCTGCCGAAGCATCACGATTTTCGTCATCCTCCGGCGCCGCGGATATTTGCTCCGAAGCTCGGCCGCCTGCCGCGTCCAAATAAAGCGAATCCAGATCGGCACGCCAATCCGCCACAAAGTAGAGAATATACTCCGAAGGCACGCCTGCCATGTCCGCCTGATCCCAATCCCCGGCCAAATCGGTGAGCCTCAGATCTTCTCCCTTATAGGGTCCCGAGGCAAAAAAATCATTCGCCCAGTTCAGCTGGAAAAGATGGCCGTCATGCGCCTGAACCGCAGTAGGCGCGTAGCCCATCCGGATCTCCTGCGCCCGGGACGTGGCCAGCCGGACATCGGCCGGAAGCGTATAAGGAGACGGCTCCACGCTTGCGACCTCGTCGCAAAAACGGATACGGCGGCCGTCCTGCCACAAATCAATCGGGGGCCGGCTTTGAAAGCTGACGTACGCCATGTCGAACGTTTCGCCGCGCACGGTCGTCACCCGGCAGGGGACTTCGGCGGAAGTCCGGCCGCCGGCGATACTGCCTTGAGCCGTGGCCCCGATTTTCCCCAGCTCGTCCCAAATTTCATCGGATACCTCGTAGGTACCCGCATTCCAATGCTCCACCAGCCCGGCTTTGGAAGGGTGAATATACGACATCATAATGCCGTCCCTGCCCAGGTACCATCTGCTGCCGCAATTTTCACACGCGTATTCCCAGCCGTGCTTCAGTTGTCTCTCGATCTTGAGCGCCCGCTGCACCTGCTTCGACTCGGCATCGTGGCCGTGCTGGAACCGGGCCCAGTTAAAAGAAATATACTTTTTGCCGCTGCACTGGGGACATGCCGCCGGAGGCGATGATTTGCGGGAGAGACGAGGCATTACGCCTCCTCTCCTTTCAAAGTCAGCAGCCCGATAAATTCTTCCTTGCCGACTGCGCCGAAATAGGCGGTAATATCCGTCCCCTCGAGAGCCTGTTCCAGCGACTGGGTATCGTACTTCACACCGGTAAGCAGGCGTTCGATTTCCTCGACATCTTTGACCCCGAAGAAGTCCCCGTAAATTTTCATTTTACCGATGCGGCCTTCCTCCAGATTCATCCGTACATCAATCGTTCCCGCCGGAAAACGCTTGGAATTGACGAGTTCGCTTTTCGGCGATTTGCCGTAATTCCAATCCCAATTGCCGTAGCGCTCCGCCGAAAGCTCGTGGATCGCCTTCCAGTCCTTCTCCGTTAAAACATACTGAGGCACTTCCGATGCACTCATACCGAAAATAGTTTCCAGAAGCTCTTGTCTGAATTCTTCGATCGTCATGGGCTTCTTAAGGAATTCCATAATGTTGGCGACACGGCTGCGGATGGATTTGATGCCTTTGGATTGAATTTTGTCCGCTTTGACCCGGAGCGCCGAAACGACATGCTCGATATCCGACTGAAAAAGCAGCGTTCCGTGGCTGAACAAGCGCCCTTTCGTCGCGAACATGGCGTTGCCCGAAATTTTGCGTTCTCCCACCTGAATATCGTTGCGTCCGCTCAGCTCGGCATCCACCCCCAGCTTGCGCAGGGCTTGTACAACGGGCTCCGTGAATTTACGGAAGTTATGGAACGATTCGCCGTCATCCTTGGTGATGAAGCTGAAATTCAGATTGCCGTGATCGTGATAAACGGCTCCGCCTCCCGACAAACGTCGGACGACGTGAATCCCGTTCTGTTCCACATACTCCGTGTTGATTTCCTCCACCGTGTTCTGATTTTTCCCTATAATAATCGAAGGCTCGTTTATGTAAAAAAGCAGATAGGTTTCGTCTGCAGGCAAATTTTTGAGTGCATATTCCTCTATCGCCAAATTGATTTGCGGTTTTGTAATGGATTGATTGTCGATAAACAGCATAGGGACCTCCACAGCGTTTTTCTTTTATTTTAAATCATTTTTGTCGAAAAAGATATTTTCATGCCGGGGGCGGATCTGATCATGAAAATGCTTGAATAAAAATGAAGAACAATGTATTTTTATACATAACTATGCATGTTTATAAGATGCCGGCTCGTTTAATTGATTCCCCTGTGTGGTAAAGACGAGTTAGGTCAAGGAGATGACCCGATGAGAACGAAGATGGATTGGCTCGCTTTGGAAAAATGGGCTGCAAACCAGTGGCCGCCGGAGGAAAGTGAAGTGCTTGGCCATTGGCGCCTGAGAGCGTCGGGCGGGTTTACGAAGCGCGCGAACAGCGTGCTTGCCGTCGGAGACCTGCCGGACGATCCAGACTGGTTTGAGCGGATATGCCGCTTCTATTCGGACCGCGGACTCCCAGCCGTGTTTCATATCAGCGATTCGTCGCCGCCGGAGCTGGATCTCATGCTGGAAGACAAAGGCGGCATCGTAACGGCCCCCTGCTTCGGCATGATGGCTCCGGCAGCGGAAATGAACGCGAGGCTGCGTCCGCATCAAGACCGTGCCGACGTCGCCGCCGAGCTGCTTGCGGCCCCCGACCCGGCATGGATGGAAGATTACATGCTGCTGGAGGGTCATGTCGCGGAAGCTCGTCCCTTCTACGAAGGTCTGCTGGAACGCATGCCCGCTCCAAAGGTCTTCGTTCGTCTGATGTCGGACGATGGAGAGACCGTCGCACTGGGTACGGCCCATGCCTCCGGCGGATGGGCGATTTTGTCCAATATCATTGTCCGGGAAGACCGCCGGGGACAAGGCTTCGCGAAAGCGCTGCTGGCTCATTTGGCTGCCTGGTGTGCCGACAACGGCGCCCGGTCCGTCTTTCTGCAGGTGCTGCAGGACAACGCGGCCGCTCTTCATTTGTATGAAAGCGCAGGATTTCAACCCGAGTTCAGGTACCATTACAGGGTTTTGCAGCAAGATTGATTTTTTCCAAGGAAGGTCAGCTAGAATAGAAAGGAAACAGTTTTCATGACGACGAACAATGAGCAGAAGCAGACATTCCCGCCGCAGCATCAGAACAATCAACCCGGGACCGATCTGGACCCCGCTTATTCCTTCCACCTTTACGGAGGACAAGGTAGCTGCTTTCGGTTCGGATACACCTACGCAAAGAGCCGGACAGCCCGAGGAGCTCGCTCCGAGCTACGTCTTCCTTGCTTCGGACGACTCTTCCTATATGTCGGGGCAAATTCTTCACGTCAACGGCGGAACTGTCGTTAATGGTTGAGCCGATACCAGCAGCGGTTTAACGATAAAAACTGACGCAGAGACATGCTCTCGTCAGTTTTTTGCTGTCCGGGTCCGGATATCTTGACAATTCTGTTAAAATCCAAAAAAAGACAGGAATGTTTCTGTCGAATTGTCCTATATGGCTTGTCTTTTATTGGAAAATGGGGTATCTTACTAGAGTAGTAAAAATTTGATAGCGAAAGGAGGCGACAAAGATGGAAAAAATGTGCATGCAAATGATGATGACCATGTGTATGGATGAAATGATGTGCAAAATGAACACCATGAAATCCATGATGGACAGCATGATGCAAATGAACATGATGTCTGAAATGAACATGGATATGGATATGATGATGGGCAAAATGCAAGAGTGCGACGAGAAAATGACGATGATGATGAAGATGATGAGCGAAATGAAACAAATGTCTATGTAATCCGGACTTTCTAACTGAATCCCCTGTTCATCCCACAATGAGTAGGAGCATCATCTCGGCAGAGCGGACGACCGCATGTCTTTTTTTTTTCCTTTTTAAGGCTTTCCGCCGTAAGAAGCCGAATGAACTTCAAAACATGCCAGTCTTACTTGACCGCTAATATTTTCTTCGATATTTCAATCCTCTGCGATTTAAGAACCCATACTTGCTCCCGGATCGTTTCAATCTGAGTGCTGTCCTTGCTCTGCCTCAGCTGTTCGAACAGCTCCAGCATTTTCAGATTGATCGAATCATACATCTTCCAAAGATCTTGCCTCAACCTCGCCCGAATTTCCTGCTGGACGTAAATGTCTCTGAGCTTGAGCGATTCCATTATCGCTTGCTGCCACTCTGTATCTCCAAGGGAGCCGGCGTAATTATACAAATCCAGATGATCATCTACCCATTTACGGGACCATTCTTGTACAGAGGGGGTTCGCATGACCATCAGCTCCTTCAGCACCTTATACCTAGTATTATACTGGGATTAATAAGAAATACAAGAGGCGAATTGAAATAATTGACAACTATTTTCAGCTCATAAAAAAACACCCCTCACTTGTTAAGTAAGGGATGTTGAATGTACGGCTGCTAGCCGTTATTTTGCTGCCGGTCATCGTCTCTGGAACCCGAGGTTCCCGATCCTGCCGGTTCAGACGGCGATGGGGGCGGTGTCGGAGAAGCAGTCCCGCCGGAACTGCCGCCGTTTCCTGTGCCGCTGCCCGTATTGCCCGGATTTTTATCTTTGTCCTTGTCTTTATCTTTACCGGGGTTGCCGTTTCCATTGCCATTTCCGTTTCCATTTCCATTGTTATTGCCGTTGTTATTCCCGTTGCCATTGCCGTTGCCGTTGCCGTTGTTATTCCCGTTTCCATTGCCATTGTTATGGCCGTTTCCGTTCCCGTTGCCGTTATTGTTTCCATTGCCGTTTTCTCCGTTGTTGTTGCCGTCCGGATTAGAAGGCGTCGGAGTCGGCTCCGTTCCCGGAATGGTAACGGACGCAACGTTGGATTGAACCCCTGCGGCATCTCCGTTGGCCGGAACGACATAGTACTCGTAAGTGCCGCCGGGCTGGACGGTTTGATCCATGTATTCCGTTGAGTTGGAAGGCGTAAGCTGACTGAAGTCGGTTTCCCCCGGTCCCTTGCGGAAGACCTGGTAGGCGCTTGTTCCTTCAGTAGCCGTCCAGCTCAAGCGCACGCCGCTGTTTTGCCAGCCTGCTCTCAAATCCGTCACGCTCTTCTTCTCTTGGACCGGAGGCTTCTCCTGCTCGATTTGTTTGCCTCCGCTCGGACGCTCGAAATCTTTTACAGGAATGCCCTTCATCGCTTCGGCCATGACGGCGCTAAAGACCATGTTGGCGCGGTCCGAATAATTTTTGCGGATATAGTGCTTCGAATCCGTCTTGTCGAAACCGGCCCAGACGGCACCGGTCCACTGAGGCGTATAACCGACGAACCAGATATCGCGGTAGTGGGATTCCAGCCCCTTCAAATCGAGCTGGGTCGAACCTGTTTTACCGGCAAGAGGACGACCGAAATCCGCTTTCACACCCGTTCCGCCGCTGGTTACGACTTCCCTCATCATTTGAGTCATATACCAGGATGTTTTCTCGCTCATCACTTTCTTCGGCTCGGCTTTATAATCGATTGCGGTTCCGTCGCTTTTCTCGATTTTCAAGATCGCGTGTCCCTGATTATAAACGCCGTTGTTCGCAAAGGCCGCATAGGCTTGCGCCATCTGCAGCGGAGACTCCCCTTTGGTCATACCGCCCAGGGCCATGGCCAGGTTATTGTCGTTTTCGTCGAACGTAATGCCGAGCTGCTTGGCGAAATCTTTACCGGTGTTGATGCCGATTTTGCTTAACGTCCAAACGGCCGGAATGTTTTTGGATTTCTTGATCGCATAGGTCATATCGACTTGACCCAGATACTGCCCGTCATAGTTTCTCGGGGCGTATTTCCCGAATTCCTGCTTGGTGTCGTCCAGCATGGATGTAGGCACGTAGCCCTTCTTCTCGATCGCCGGCGCGTAAACAACCAGCGGTTTAAACGAGGAGCCCGGCTGCCGCGGCTTATACGCACGGTTCCACGTTCCCGATTTATAGTCCCGGCCGCCTGTCATCGCGACGATCCCGCCGCTGGCGTTATCGATAATGACCATCGAACTCTGCATCGGCTGCTCCGGTCCGTCCGGCTGGAACAGCTTCGCGTTCGTGTACGCCTTATCCATCGCCTTCTGAGCCGTGCTGTTCAGTGTCGTATAAATTTTATATCCGCCGTTCGAGATCTGCTCATCCGTAACCCCGTATAAATCGTAAGCTTCTTTGATGACGTAGTCACGGAAGCTCGGGAACAGGTTGCTTTGCGCAACCGGTGTCTGGGTTTTAGGATCGTAATCGACGGCCGCCGCCTGAGCGCGTTCCTCTTCGGTGATCAACCCCTGATCCGCCATAAGTTTGAGAACGACGCCTCTGCGGTCTTTGGACGCCTCGGGATCCGAGATCGGCGAATACTTCGAAGGTGCTTTCGGAAGACCGGCCAATGTTGCGATTTGCCACAATTGAAGCTTGTTGAGGTCGGACACGCCGAAATACCGTATCGCCGCCGCTTTCACCCCGTAAGCCTGGCTGCCGAAATAAATCCGGTTGAGATATTTCTCCAGAATTTCATTTTTGGTGTACTTGTTGTCGATAGCGAGTGCAATGGACATTTCTGTCCCTTTACGGAAGAACGTTTTATCCGAGTTCAGGAATACGTTCTTCGCCAGCTGCTGAGTGATCGTACTCCCACCCTCAACAGCGCTGCGTGCAATAACGTCTTTGAC
Source organism: Paenibacillus sp. JNUCC 35 (assembly GCF_058269095.1). NCBI lineage: Bacteria > Bacillati > Bacillota > Bacilli > Caryophanales > Paenibacillaceae > Paenibacillus > Paenibacillus sp. JNUCC 35. The sequence continues at coordinate 3,882,935 of NZ_CM177771.1, forward strand.
TACCGCACGGCCGAGCGACCAGAAGTCAACCCCGGCATGCTCGAAAAAGCGGCGGTCTTCCGTCGCCACGAAAGCATCTACAAGCTGCTTCGGAAACTGGTCGAACTTGACATTCTCGCGATTCTCCTTAATGACCTTGGCGATTTCCTGTTTGTCGGCATCATAAATAACCGATGCTCCCAGGGCATCGTCCAATTTGTCTATGTTCGCGGTAAGAATTTTAAGACCATTCAAATAAACGACTAAATAAATGCTCATCGCGCATATGAGCGCGAGAAGGGCGGCAATAATCACACCCAATATAACCTTCGCCGCATTCCCCTTTTTTTTCGGTTTCTTGCCTTTCGAAGGCGTTTTACTGCTTGCTGCCATCAACGCTCCCTCTCTTTCTGTGCATGGCTCTCTCTGGGGCAGGCTGCCTTTCAAAAGTGTCATACTAGTAAAAGAACAACCCTATAAAATAAGGTTGTTCCGGACGGTTCTTTAGTTTAGACGAAGCAGGTAAACAAAAAGTTGCCGGCTGCTTATTCGGCAGCAGACTGCTCAGGCGCCGGCATCAAAGATACGGAACGCTGAGGCGTAAATGTGGAGATCGCGTGCTTGTACACCATTTGCTGTCTGCCGTCGCTGTCGATAATGATCGTAAAGTTGTCAAAAGCGCGGATCAACCCTCTGATTTGAAACCCGTTGGTCAAGTATACGGTAACGGGAATGCTTTCTTTACGGAGCTGGTTCAGAAAATTGTCCTGAATATTGATCGATTGTTTCATCAGAAGGTCCCCCTTAACATAATCAAACTAAGCCAAGTCTAAAAGCAAGCGTTTGCTTATGCATTATATTCGTTATCGTGTACAAACTTTCCTGTTATTATAGCATGGAAATGTTCGAGATGCCCAGAAAAGTTTGCGGTATCCGTGACGTCTATCCACTGGATATCCTTCATGTGACGGAACCAGGAAAGCTGCCTTTTGGCAAAATGTCTCGTGTCCCGTTTCAAGAGTTCGACCGCTCTCTCCAAGGAGATCTCCCCGTCCAGGTAAGAGACCATTTCCTTGTAGCCGAGGCCCTGCATCGCAACCGATTGGCGGGGTACTCCGCTTTCGAGCAGTCTTTTCACTTCATCAACCAGCCCTTCGGCCATCATGATGTCGATTCTCTCTTCGATGCGCCCGTACAGAAGCTGACGGTCCATGGTCAGTCCGACTATACATAGTTCGTAAGGGGATTCTTTTTTCTGGGCGGCGTTATGGGCCGATAACGGTTTTCCCGTCAGATGATACACTTCCAGCGCGCGAATAACGCGCCGCCGGTCGTTGGGATGCAGCTTAAGCGCGGAATCCGGGTCCACCTCGGCAAGCGTCCGGTGGAGAGCTTCATCTCCATGCTCCTCCGCGAACCGATTCTTCTGGTGGCGGAATTCTTCATCCGCCCCGGCTTCCAGAAACTGATACTCGTAGCAGACGGATTCCACGTAGAGTCCCGTCCCGCCGACGAGGAAAGGAAGCTTCCCCCGCTCCGTAATCTCAGGCACAAGCTGCCTGACGCGCTGCTGAAACTCGGCGACGGAGTAAGGGTAACCGGGATCGTGAATATCGATCATATGATGAGGGATTGCGGCCCTCTCTTCGGGCGTCGCTTTCGCGGTCCCGATATCCATTCCTCTGTAGACCTGCATGGAATCCCCGGAAAGGATCTCGCAGTTCCACCTCTCCGCTATTTCTAGGCTCAGCTTTGTTTTGCCGACCGCGGTGGGGCCGATCAGAACAAGCAGCTTCGGTTTCACGCCTTGGCTGTTCAGCATCGGATCACCCCGTATGCCAGCTTGCTGCCCGTAGGAACAGTCTCCCGGAAACCGAGCCTCTCGAATTCTCCGCTTTGCCGGCCTTCCTTGAGGATGACGCAGCGCCGGGCGACACGCCGGGCTTCCTCCACGGCGGCCGCTTCCAGAGGGCGGTCGTCCGCCGCACTGCGCAGAGGCGACAAACCCGAAGACTCCTGGATCGGCGCTCGGAACATCGGGTCGAAATACACGATGTCGCAGCTGTTGTCCTCCATGGCGCGCAGCCCGTCAAGATGATCTCCCTGCCGGATGGCGACGCGCCTCATGGCGGCGTCGAATTCGGCTTCTCCCGTCCGGTAGGACTCCAGGCCTTGCTCGAGCAAATAGGCCAGAACCCGGCCGTGTTCCCAAGCCGTTACGGAACCTTCTTCCCCCACTGCGAAGGAAAAAAGGATCGAATCGGAAGCGAGTCCGGCCGTGCAGTCTACAACGGCATCGCCTCGGTCCGCTCCCGACAATTGAAGAAGCGGATCGGAAGAACCCTGCCGAAGCCGTTTGTAGCGGACCAAGGCCATGCTCGGATGAAAAAAGAGCGTGTGAGGACCGCCGAAGTCATATTTTAAGCCTTCCTTCGTAATCAGAAGGATTTCGTTTTCTCCGAAACGCGAACGCAATCCGGAAAGCGTCAGCCGTTTTCGCGGTACAAAGCGGCCGCCCAGCGTCCGGGCTGCGGCGATCGCTTTGTCCACGTCTTCGGAGGCTGGGTCGTAAGATGTGGTTACAAGCACAGCATTCCCTCATTATCCGTTAGCGAGTTTTAAGTCGATGACAGGACGGTCGCCCGTTCCGCCAAGGACATGTACACCATATCACAAAGTCTTTCCGCACGTCAAAACGCGTGTTCGTATCGTTTCAAACAGGCGGCAGGCCGGAAAAGCGCGCTGTATCAGGGCATTTGCCGCTTTAATCAAGCGAATGGATGCCAACTTTTACATGACGCGTTTGAACATTTTCTCCAGCTCGTAGGTCGAAAACGAAATGACGATCGGTCTGCCGTGAGGACACGTATAAGGATTGCCGCATCCGCCCAAGCGGTCAAGCAGCGCTTCCATTTCCACGGTACTCAGACTCTGATTGGCTTTGATCGAAGCTTTGCAGGAACATAGAGTGGATGATTTTTCACGCAGCTTGGACAGATCCACTCCCTTGCGCTCCGTTAAAATCCATTCGCACATTTCCTCTACGATTGCCTGCTCGTCTCCTGCCGGAAACCAGTGCGGATAGGCTCTCACCAGGTACGTATTACCCCCAAAAGCTTCCAGATAAACGCCTACCTGCTCCAAAAGCGACAGCTTGTCCCGAAGGGCTTGAAAATCCGCCGAAGTAAACTCCAGCGGGATCGGAACAAGGAGTTCCTGGCTGGCTTCCTGGGGTTCTCCGAACTTGGTGTAGTAGTATTCGTAATTAATCCGCTCGTGAGCGGCATGCTGGTCGATCATATAAAAGCCCGCTTCGTTCTGGGCAAGCAAATACGTGCCGTGCAGCTGGCCGATCGGCGAAAGCGACGGGAAATCCGGCCGCTTGAGCGCTTCCTTGTCGCTGCGCGTCGGCAGCGCGGCGAGCAGGCTCCCCGCCGCTTCGCGGGAGTATGGCCGGTCGTCCTGAGCGGGTGTGCGTCCGGTCCGGCCTCCCCCGGCGGCTGCCCCGCCGCGCGGCTGGCCGCCGTAAGCCGCCCCGGAGCCGTACGGAGCGCCGTAGGGCTCCGCTGCGGACGGCCGGGATTGCGGCTCGCGCAGGCGGGAAGTCCCCGCTTCCTGCGCGGCAGACGCGGGCACGCTGCCCGGACCGCCCGGGACGGCCGCGTCCGAGGCGGAGCCTGAGCGCCGGTCGTCCGCTGCGCCCGGCGCGGACGAGCCCGCGGCTTCGCCGCCGGCAGCATCGGGCGGAGCAAGCGAGTCGAGCGAAGCCAGGCTGCGCCGGCGCTCATCCGCCTCTTGGGCAGTGTCACGCCCTTCCCCGGCCCCTTCGCGGTTGTCCGCGGAAGCCGGAGCTTGTCCATCTGCGGGGACGGACAGCTGTTCTCTCCACTGCGCCGGGGTAATTCCCTGCTTCAGCAAGGGATCCGCCTCCGGGCGGTACAGCGTCATCGTCTCCTGAACGAACGATTCCTTGATCCGTGCGGAAGCCTGAACGCCTTTCGGAATAAGGACCTGACGCCCCAAAGCTTCCTTGATCATGTCCTCGATCATTTTTACCAGCTCCGGCTCTTTGCTGAAACGAACCTCAAGCTTGGACGGATGCACGTTCACATCCACGAGAGAAGGGTCCATCTCAATATGCAAAACGACTACCGGAAAACGGTTGATCGGAAGAAGCGTATGGAATCCGTTCATGATGGCATGCTGAACGGCAAAGCTCCGCACGTACCGGCCGTTTACCATAATGGACATGGCGCTGCGGTTCGCCCGGTTCAGCTCGGGACGAGAGATATAGCCGGAAATTTTGTAATCCAGGCTCTCTCCTCCGACCGCGATCATCTGCTTGCCGACAGCCGACCCGTACACGCCCGCGATAACTTGAAGCAGGTCGCCGCCGCCGAGAGTTTGCAGCAGGCTGTTGCCGTTATGCTTCAAGGTAAAAGCGATTTCCGGGTGCGCCAGCGCGAGCCGGTACATATAGTCGGAAATATGACCCAGCTCCGTCTGGATGGTTTTCATATATTTCAGCCGGGCAGGTGTGTTGTAAAACAGCTCTTTGACCGAAATATCCGTCCCTTTGCGGGCAGACGTTTCTTCCTGCGTAACGACGTCCCCGCCTTCCACGGCAAGCTTGCGCCCGAGACCGCTGCCGTCCGTCGACGTCACGAATTCCGTCTTGGAAACGGCCGCGATACTAGGCAGCGCCTCACCGCGAAATCCCAAGGTACGGATGGAAAAGAGATCTTTGCCCGACTGAATTTTGCTCGTCGCATGGCGGTAGAAAGCCAGCTCGCAATCCTCGCTCTCGATTCCGGAGCCGTTATCGGTTACGCGGATGAGCTGCAATCCGCCTTCTTCCGCCACGACATCGATGCGGCTGCTTCCGGCGTCAATGGAGTTCTCCACCAGTTCCTTCACGACCGATGCCGGACGCTCTACTACTTCGCCAGCTGCGATTTGGTTGGCGATATGCTCGTCAAGAAGCCGAATTTTGCCCATCTTAACCTACTCCTTCTCCGTTTCCAACTGCAAAAGATTATCGGCATCTTCCCAGTGCAGCTGCGGATAGATATCGTCGAATTTATCCAGATTAATGTAGCTCGTCCCGTTCTTAAGCAGAAGGGTGTCGGGCGACATCGCGAATGTGTGGATTCCTTTACCGGTGCTTATGTTAACGGCTTGTGCGGTCTGATTCCACTTGATATCGGCGCCGATCAGGGCAGCCAGCGTACGGGAAGCGACAAAGACGTTGCCTCCTTCGCGGATCGGTCTGTACGGCTCCGTCACTTCCACCTGATTGACGGTTACGTCATGCTTGGTTACCCGCACCTGGAAGGAATTCGTTCCCGCTTTGCGCAGGGCCGTAATGAGCTGGGCCGTATAGCCGTCCGCTTCGATGTCGGGCGCAATGCCGATTCCGTTGACCGGCTTCATTTTGGGCGTCAAATATTCTTCGAAGGTCACCTTCACGGCGCTTTCGTCGCTGAGACTGTGCAAAGTCTGCATGCTACCCTTGCCGTAGCTCTTCATGCCGATAACCTCGGCAACTCCATAGTCTCTCAGGGCACCGGCAAGCATTTCGGAAGCGCTGGCGCTGTTTTCGTTCAGCAGCATGAAGACCGGAAGGTTCTGAGTCGTCCCGCCTTTGATTTGCAGAGGCGTATCTTCGTTGTTACGGTTTTTCGTATGGGCGAAGACGCCTTCCTTGATGAACTTGGAGGCGATATTCTGCGCCGATTCCACGAGACCGCCCGGGTTATCGCGCAAATCGATGACCAGCGATTTCATGCCCATTTTTTGCAGGGCCGAAAACGTCGCGTCGAAGATTTCATCGGCATCGCTTGAGAAGCTGTCGATTTTAATGTAACCGGTGCTTGGCGTTATGAGGTAGCCCTCCACGTTCGGCAAATGTATTTTCGCCCGGGTTAAAGTCAGGTTCAGCTCTTTGCCGTCACGCTTGACCGTCAGTTCGATTTTGGTTCCTTCGGGACCGAGAACACCGCTTACCACTTCGCTCAGGTTCTTTCCTTGCGTGGAAACGCCGGCGACTTTCATAATGTAATCGCCTTTTTTTAGTCCGCCCTTCTCCGCAGGCGATCCTTCGAAAATCTTGTCCGCATACACGCCGATATCGTCATACCCCATCTGGGCGCCGATTCCGTAATAATTGTTTTCCAGGCTGTCCGTAAATTTTTCCAGCTGTTCTTTAGTGAAGTATGTGGTGTACGGGTCCTTGGCGTTAATTTTTTTCAGCATGTCGGCAATGCTCAGACCTTTAAGCTCATCGGCCGTAATCCCGCTTACATGGTATTGGCCGAGTACTTGCCTTACTTCATCCGTTGTCTGCGCGCTCTCCTGAGCCCATGCCGAAGCAGGGATTAGCGCACCGAACACTACTACGGCGGCTGCGGCCGTTTTTAATTTACGAATACCGGGAAAACCCATTCATAATCACCCTTTTATTAAGATACGATGCGACAGGAAAACGGAGGCGGACCCTAGGTATCGCTTAATCCCGGCTTCGTGCGTCATCTTGTTGAGAACCATTTAGTTGGAAAAAAGCGGTTTTCCGCTGTCAGTTCTGTAATTTTTTCTTCAGCTCGTAAATGACATTAATTGCCTGCAGCGGTGTTATGTTTAGCAGATCCAGCGCTTTAAGCTCCTCGATGACCGCTTGCGTCTGCGGGTCCGGCTTGGCGGAAGCCGCCTGTGCCCGGATTGGCTTCGCCTCCTCGAAAAAGCTCAGCTGCTCTACGGCGGAGCGCTGGGACGCCGCTTCCTCCGGCGCACCGTAAGGAGCGCTCGCCTCCCCGGCTCCTGACGCATTCGCGGACGTGCGGGATGCAGGCGCCCCCGTCAGAACGCCCTCGCCGGATGACCCGGCTCCCGGTTCCGGTCCTTCGGCTGCCGCACGCGCCTCGAAAGTCTGCAGAAGCTCGTATGAGCGGGATATAATCCCGTCAGGCAGACCCGCGATCTGGGCGCAGTAGATGCCGTAGCTCGTACTGGCCGCACCCCGGATCAGCTTGCGCAGGAACGTAACCTGCTGTCCGCTTTCCTTGACGGCCATGCAGTAATTCCGCAGCTGCGGAAGACTTTCTTCCAGATGGGCCAGCTCGTGAAAGTGTGTGGAGACGAGCGTTTTGCACCCGATCTCGTGATGGAGGAACTCGATGACCGCCTGGGCGATCGCCATGCCTTCTCCTGTCGAGGTTCCCCGGCCCAGCTCGTCGATAATGACGAGGCTGCGCTCGGTCGCCTTCTCCGTCATCACCTGAATGTCCATCATCTCCACCATGAACGTGCTCTGGCCGCCGATCAGGTCGTCGGCTGCACCGATTCGCGTGAAAATACGGTCGATGATCGGAATCTTCGCGCTGCTTGCCGGTACGAAACAGCCGATCTGCGCCATCAGGCAAATAACGGCAACCTGGCGCATATACGTGCTTTTACCCGCCATGTTCGGGCCGGTAATCAGCAGCATGCTTCCGTCGCCGGCGGTAAGCTTCGTTTCGTTCTCGATGAACGCCCCGCTTTCAAGCACCGCCTCGACGACCGGATGCCTGCCTTCTTCGATGTGCAGATCGTAGCCGTCGCCGATCTCCGGACGGATAAACCGGTTGGACGCGCTCACCGCAGCCAGCGACTGGTACACGTCCAGCTCCGCTATCGCCTCGGCCAGCTTCTGGAGGCGTCCGATCTGCGAGGAAATCCGTTCGCGAAGCTGCACGAACAGCTCGTACTCCAGATCGGTGCGTTTGTCCTCCGCTTCGAGGATAAGCGCTTCTTTCTCCTTCAATTCAGGAGTGACGAAGCGTTCGGCGTTCGCAAGTGTCTGCTTGCGCTCGTAGCGCCCTTCGGGAAGGGACCCCACGTTGGCCTTGGTTACCTCGATGTAGTAACCGAACACTTTGTTGTAGCCGACTTTGAGCGACCTGATGCCGGTCGCCTCGCGCTCGCTTCTTTCCAGCTCGGCGATCCACTTCTTCCCGTTGGTGCTCGCTTCGCGGAGCTGATCGAGGTAGTCGTGATAGCCTTCGCGGATCATGCCTCCGTCACGTACGGACACAGGCGGTTCGTCTTCGATGGCCCCAAGAATCATCTCCGAGATGTCGGAGCAGGGGTCCATTTCGTCCACAAGCCGTTCGAGAACCCGGGCGCCCGCACCGGCGCATACGTCCTTCAGACGGGGCACCTGCTCCAGCGAAACCCGGAGGGCGATCATGTCCCGCGCGTTGGCGCTTCCGTAAGCCATCCGGGCGACGAGCCGCTCCAGATCATACACTTCTTTCAAAACGGTGCGAAGATCGTCGCGCAAAATAAACTGTTTGTACAGCGTCTCCACCGCGTCATGCCGGCTGCGGATCGCATCGGCCTGCATCAGCGGTTTCTCGATCCAACGGCGCAGCATGCGGGCGCCCATGGCGGTGACCGTTTCGTCCAGCAGCCACAGGAGCGACCCCTTACGGCTGCGTTCCCGGACCGTTTCCACCAGCTCAAGATTGCGGCGTGTGAAAGGATCCATCGTCATATACTGCTGAGGCGAGTAGGCCCGGATTTCTTTGATATGGGTCAAGCTCTGCTTCTGCGTTTCATGCAAATAGGCCAAGAGAAGCGAAACGACGCGTCTTGCGGAGGCGTCCAGCTTCCCGGCTGCCCCTTCTCCGAACTGCGGAGCGAGCTTGTCGTCCGCCGCCCGCTCCCACGCCGTAAACACCGTGGACTTCGCCGTAAGCGGAATCTGGCTCCGGACCCGGTCAAGAAGCGGCCCGTCCCCGATAATCTCTGCCGGAGCGTACGCGTTCAGCTCGTCGATCAGCATTTGGAACGAGTCCGACAGGGAGGTCGCATACAATTCTCCGGTGGACACGTCGCAGGCGCTGAAGCCGTACCGGCCGCCGACCTGTGCGACGGCCGCTATGTAATTGTTGCTCGCGTCTCCAAGCGTCTTGCCGTCCATCACGGTGCCCGGCGTCACGATCCGGACAATTTCCCGGCGGACGACGCCTTTGGCTGCGGAAGGGTCTTCGACCTGCTCGCAGATGGCGGCCTTGTAGCCTTTCTCTATGAGACGGGAAATATAATTGTCCGCGGAATGATAGGGAACCCCGCACATGGGGATCCGTTCTTCCGTACCGCCGCCGCGCCCCGTCAAGGTTATCTCCAGCTCGCGGGAAGCGTTGATGGCGTCTTCGAAAAACAATTCATAGAAATCTCCCAAACGGAAAAACAAAAAAGCATCCGGCACCTGAGCCTTGATTGCCAGATACTGTTGGATCATGGGTGTGTATTGAGTCATTCTAAACCTCCGACGAAACGTTCAGCGGATAAGGCTGTCTATGATTCTTCTATTATAGCATGTTTTCCTGCGAGGCATCCTGTTTCCGTCCGTAGGGACCGATTTTCCAGCTCCTCCGGAAATCGGCGAGTTCCTGCCAGCCTTCCATTCGCCGCGACTGTTCCCTTATCGGACGCAGATACCTTGCGAATTCCCCGTACATGGGCTGTTTCTCGAGATCGGCCCATACGCTTTCCGCGGCATCCGCCAGGCCCGGCTTATTGCCGGCATAATAATTCTCCTGAGCCTCCATATCGTCCAGCGGCCTTAGGTCCAGCTCGAAATAACGGTCTGCGATAATCCGCGCAAGCGCGAACACGCCGAGGGCGATTTCGGGCGAAACCAGCCAGCTCGGAAGCGTCCGGTACTCAAACCCGCCGTGCCGCTGCCGGCGGTAATCCCCCAGCAGCCCGTAGCGCGGTCGGCGCAGCGCGGTCGTCTCTCCCTCGATCATCGTAAGAGGGAGCGCCAGGTAGTTATCCAGCGCGCGCAGCAGGTGCGAATTCAGCCAACAGCGGCTGAAATGTACATGCCCGCCAAGCGGAAAGCCCGGCAGCGGCATACCGCCGGCGATCCAGGCGAGGCTGTCGTCGCCGATCTTGCGCGCGGCCGTACGCATCGTCCGGCGCAGGTTGGCGGCCAGCTGCGCCGGTTCGCTGCTCGGCTGCGGCCGCAGCTCGGCCAGCGGCAGAATGACGCGGTGGCCGCTGAGCACGATCGCGTCGCAGCCGACCTGGCCTTCCCGCTCCAGATACTTGGAGGCGGACACGACTTTGCCGCGCGGATTAACCAGCAGAAACTCGGGATCGCTCCCGAGTACCGCCGGCTCCGTCCGCGCCAGCTCCTGCGAGAGCTGCACGGCGTATCGCCCGATGGCGTGCGCAAAGAGCGCCGCCAGCGGCTGATCCGGCCGCGGCGAAGGATCTACCCGCAGCACGAGCGTCCTGCCGGAAGGCTCGATCGCGATATGCACAAGGCCGTAGTCGAGGCCGAGCGCATACACCGCCTTGACCGATTCGCGGACGGCGCGCTGGGTGTGAAACGTCTGCTGCTCCAGGCTGACTTCCTGAAAACCGGACGGCTCTGTTCCGGCCGAGCCTGGAAGGAGCAGCAGGTTGTTTTTCTGCCGGTAAACGGCGAGGGCCTCCATATGGAAAACCGGTATGCGGTATTCGTAGGAATACGGGCCGCCCCCCCGGTGGATGCTACGATCGCGGCGGCCGGCCTCCGTTTCTCCCCGGGAGCCGTGGATCGTCCGGATGCCGTGTACGGCAAGCTGCATCCTCGCGTCCTCTTCCCTCACCGCTAGGGAGACCGCTTCCGGAGGCTGCAGCAGAGCGCGCCGCGGCATTGCGGCCAAATCCTGCGCCTGTTCCGCCGATAGTTTGCCCCAGGCTGCGATTCTCACAGGCGTCTTCTCCGGAAGCTTTTCCCCATGCGGAATGTTCAGGAGATCCAATTCCCGGCTCATAACGGAAACCGTCTGCTTATCCCGTCCGGAGTACAGCACGAAGAGCTGCATAGTCGTCCTCCTCCCGGCTGCCCATTTTTACCCGGAGAAACAAAAAAGAGGGCAAACGCCCTCTGCCCCAGCTTCTTCCGGTGCATAAGATGAAGTAACCTTTAACTTAAATCATCTTCCAGCAGATCGGGGTTTAAATCTTCGAAATCTCCTTCATCGCTGATGAGATCGAAGTCTACATGCTTCTCTTCGAAATCTCCGCCGCTCGGATCCACGATCACGTGCACCTTCGTTTCCGCCGTCAGCTCCACATGGAATTCGCGCTCTACGCGGATCAGCACGTTCCCGCCTCCGGAGATGCTCGCTTCCACACAGTTCGGTTCCTGCGTTGCGACCGCAGAAACTTCCGCTGTGACAGACTTGTGCCGCTTGTCGAGGTACGACAAGCCGACTACCTCCGCATAAGATACCGTTTCTTTCGCGACATCGGTTTTCGTATTCCGATCATACGAATACCAGATGTTGATATCGTAAGTACCGACGACCTCGACTCCCTCTCCAGACTTGACGGCTTCGTACTGATTGTTGATAATCCAGGCGCCTAAGATACTGGTTGGAGCATGAGGCGGAGTCACGGTATGACTTACGTGCGAAAATTTGCGTCCTTTGCCGCAGACAGCTTTCACGATGATCTCTCTGCTTTGCAAATTTCTATCTATTGACATCCTTTCAACCTCCTCCATGCAATCATTCATTACAAGTGTATGCAGGACAGTCGCCCGGGGTGACAACTTTTTCAGGAGCGCGCGGACGCGGGCTTCGGTTTTTTTTGCTTTTTGGCGATGTTCAAATAATAGCTCAGTTCCCGGGTCAACTGCTGGAGGGCCGCTCTTGCCTCGAACTCGGAAAGCGTCTGCGGCAGCGTCTCCATCTTGAAGTTCGCCTGCAGAGCGGCCAGCTTTTTCTCCGAACGTCCGGTGTAGTAGTCTACTTTGCAGTCTTTGCTAAGCTCTTCGAAAATAGAAGCGAGACTTTCCCCGAGAGGCAGCTCCCGACTGACTTGGGACACCAGCAGCGCCATCCGCTGAAGGGATTCGAACTGCTCGTTGCGCATGTAAAAATAGAGCTGCATGTCCGTATACGTATGAGTGCCGAAAAGCAGCGCGTTCTCAATCGACCGGCTGGCCGTTTCGGTTCCCGTTTTCAGCACTTCGTCCAGCTCGAGGAGTTCCTTGCCGTTCCAGACGACGGTCGTATCCCTTAGATGTTCGGCAATGTGCAGAAACACATCCGAGAAAAGTCCCTCGACTTTGGACCGGTAAAACTCGATTTCTTTGTCCGCTTTGGGCATATACGAAATGTTGATCAGCGTGGCGCTTCCCAGCCCGACGATAAGAAGGATGATTTCATTTAAAATAAGCGGGGCGCTGATCGACTGTGCATTATAAATGTGAAAAATGGTTACGGAAGCCGTGACCGCTCCGTCGCTCAGCTTTATCCGGTGCAAGACCGGGAAAACGATAAGTACGAACAAACTGAGCACCCAAACGTGGAAGCCAAGCAGGCTGAACAGGACGGATGCGAAAAGGACGGCCAGAATGGAAGCCGCGATCCGCTGAAAAGCGTTGTTGATGCCTCTGCGCTTCGTTACCTGAATGCCCAAAATAGCAAGAAGCCCTGCGGAATTGGGGCTGGTTAAGCCGATCCACCGGGCCAAAGTAATCGATACGATGACGGCCAGAGCCGTTTTTAAGACGCGAATGCCGATGAAAGGAATGTTCATAGATGTTTGCTCCGTCTAGTGGATTTTTTCTGTTTCGATTATTCCATGTTCGGCGATATTGTTCAAGTCTACCGGTCACAAGAGCCCGCAATTTATGCTTCTCTCAGACTTACCGGCGGGACATCAATTTATTCTCCAAATAGACGACGGCTTGATACATAAAGGTCGCGACGATCGCGATGACGACCAGACTTGCTATGACGAGAGTGAAGTTGAACACCTGGAATCCGTACACGATGAGGTAGCCGAGCCCCATTTTGGAAACCAGGAATTCGCCGACAATGACCCCGACCCAGGCAAGGCCGACGTTCGCTTTCAACGTTGCCACTATCGTGGGAAAAGAGGCGGGAAGGATCACTTTGCGGAAAACCTCGCCCCGGCTTCCTCCGAAGATCCGGACGACTTTCACGTAATTGTCGTCGACTTCCTTGAAGCTCCCGTACACCACCAGTGTCGTAATGATGACGGTAATCGAGAGCGTGGTCGCGATAATGGACAGCATCCCGGGACCGAAGCCGACGATAAACAGCGGACCCAGCGCCACTTTCGGCATGCTGTTCAGCACGACGATGTACGGATCGAGCACGCGCGAAAGAAAGGGCGACCACCAGAGCAGCATCGCCAGCGCCGTCCCGAAAAGCGTGCCGAGCACGAAGCCGACAACCGTCTCATAGACGGTATATCCCGTGTGGGGAAAAATGGAGCCGTCCGCGATTTTGGAAGCCAGGAGAACAAAAACTTTGCTCGGATAGCTGAACAGCAGCACATCGATCCATTTCAAGCGGCCCGCGGCTTCCCATACGCCCAGGCTGATCACAAGGATGAGCAGTTGGGTGACACGGACACGAACCGCGACTTTGCGATTGGCCTCCAGATGGGCCGCATGGATCGTATCCGCAAGCGTTCCGCCGTCTGTATGCGCCTGCCCGTGCGCCTGTGCGTGGATACCGGCTACTTGATTCTGTGCGGTTTCATCTGCCGGTTGATGGTTCACGTTTCCGCCTCCTTTCCGCCCATACGCTCGAATTCCTGCCATATCTCGTGGAAAAGCTCGTGAAATCCCGGCTTTTCTCTCGCTTCGAAAGGCAGCGTCCGCCGGATGTGCTCCGGAACGGCAATCTCCCGCCGGATCCGGCCCGGGTGCGGTTCAAGCAGGATAATCCGGTCGCTCATCGCGATGGCTTCCGTGATATCATGCGTGACGAGCAGCGCCGTTTTGCCCCGTGAACGGAGCGTCTGCACGACGAGATCCTCCAACTGCAGCTTAGTCTGGTAATCGAGCGCGGAGAACGGCTCATCCAGAAGCAGTAGCTCGGGCCTCGCGGCCAGCGTCCGGACGAGGGCGACGCGCTGCCTCATTCCGCCCGATAACTGGGCGGGCCGGTAATCGCGGAATGCGGCAAGCCCCATCTCCTCCAGGAGATGATCGACGTACGCCCCCGTTTCCTTGTTCAGCCTGCCCAGCAGCTCGAGTCCGATGACGGCATTGCCGTAAATCGTCCTCCACGGAAACAGATAATCCTGCTGAAGCATATACCCGACCCGGGAAGTAGGGGAATCCACTTCCCGGCCGTTAATCAGCACCTGCCCCCGGGTGGGCCGGATCAAACCGGCGATAATGGACAAAAGCGTCGTTTTACCGCAACCGCTCGGGCCAAGCAGGCTGACGAATTCACCCGGCCGGATGGTCAATTCGATATTTTCCAAAGCCGAGTTCGCCTGGGCGTCCGACACGTACACATGCGTCATGCCGCTAACTTGAACCGTGGCCGCTGTATCCATGGTCGCATCCCTCCTTATCCGCTTGCACGAGAAAGGCCCCCGCAGCCAGAGCCGGCAGCCGCGGCACTAAGCAGGCCGTGCCTGCTCACTTCACGTTCACCTTGGCTTTCTCGGCAAAACTGTTGTCCACCAGCGTGCTCCAATCGGCCTTCGCTTTCAGCTCACCCGCCTGAGTCATGACGTCCTGGAGGTTGTTCCATTCCGCTTCGTCGATGACGGGGTCGCCGGCGTAGGTGTTCTGGTCTTTATACCGTTTCACCACGCTTCTCACGATTTCCGGATCGGTATCCTTAAAATAAGGCAGAACCGCATCCGCGATTTCGTTGATGCTTTTCGTATGCATCCAGTTCTGGGCCCGCTGTACGGCATTCGTAAACTTCTGAACCGCGTTCGGGTTTTTCTTGATAAAGCTTTGTTTCGCCATGTAAACGGTGTACGGCAGTTTGCCGCTTTCGACTCCGAACGAGGCCAGGACGTAGCCTCTTCCCTCTTTCTCGAAAACGGACGCCTGGGGTTCGAAAAGCTGGACATATTCCCCGGTTCCGGAAGAAAAAGCGGAAGCGATGTTCGCAAAATCGACATTCTGGATCAGGTTTAAGTCCTTGCGGGGGTCAATGCCGTGCTTGCGCAGCGCAAACTCGCCGGCCATTTGCGGCATTCCGCCCTTGCGCTGGCCGAGGAAGGTTTTTCCTTTAAGTGCGCTCCAGTCGAAATTTCCGGCCGGTTTCGTGCGCGATACGAGAAAGGTACCGTCCGTCTGCGTAAGCTGGGCAAAGTTGATGACGGGATCGTCGCTTCCCTGCTGATACACGTAAATCGACGTTTCCGATCCGACCAGCGCCACGTCGATGCCGCCGGAGAGCAGCGTGGTCATCGTTTTGTCCCCTCCGGCCGTAGTCGTCAGGTCCACTTCCAATCCCTCATCCTTGAAAAAGCCTTGCGAAAGCGCGACATATTGAGGCGCGTAAAAGATCGATCTCGTGACTTCACCGATACGGATTTTGCTGACTTCTTCCTGTTTCGAGCAGCCCGGCAGAACCAATCCCGCCAACAGCACCGACAGCAGGAGGAAGACGATAGATCTTCGTAACACGGGCGTCTCCTCCATTCCTCTTGATTGCTTTCAGCATATGCACAGGCAGGCGGGCGGGTTAACGGACGGAAGGCCATCTGGGCAAAAAAAAACGCCCCGAAAGGCGGTGGCCGAAGCAGCCAACGTCATCCGGGGCGTTTTTTTACAACTTCTATTAGCTTAAGCCGTAGAGCGGCTTATATTTGTCCTTGAGGTAATCCACCAGATACTGCGGATTGAGATCCTCGCCCGTCACGCGGCGGATGATCTCGTTAGGCGTCTGGGATTTTCCGTAGCGGTAAATGTGCTCGACCAGGAACTGTTTGATCGGAGCGAAATCGCCTTTGGCCAGCAGCTCGTCAAACGCCGGAATCTCTTTGCGCAGCGTGTTGGTGAACTGGGCGGCGTACATGTTTCCGAGCGCGTAAGACGGGAAGTACCCGAAGGAGCCGCCGGCCCAGTGCACATCCTGAAGCACGCCTTCCGCGTTCGTGTCCGCCTCGATACCCAGGTACTCGCGGTATTTCGCGTTCCAGGCTTCGGGCAGGTCGGCGACTTTAAGCTCGCCGCTGAACAGCGCTTTTTCAAGCTCGTAGCGGATCATGATGTGGAGATTGTAGGTCAGTTCGTCCGCTTCGATCCGGATCAGCGAAGGCTCGGTATGGTTAATCGCCCGGTAAAACGCCTCTTCGCTCACGTTATCGAACTGTCCGGGGAAGGTCCGCTGCAGGTCGGCGTAGTAGCGGGACCAGAACTCGCGGCTTCTTCCTACCATATTTTCCCAGAAACGGGATTGTGACTCGTGAATACCCATCGACGTTCCCGTGCAGAGATTCGTTCCGATCAAGTCTTCCGAAATGTTCTGCTCGTAGAGCGCATGCCCGCACTCGTGAATCGTACCGAAGAGCGCGCTTGTCGCGTCTTCAGGCAGGTAACGGGTCGTAATCCGGACATCGCCCGGATTCAGGCCGGTCGCGAACGGATGAACGGTTTCGTCCAGACGTCCCGCTTCGAAGTCGTACCCCAGTTCCTTTAAGATGAACAGCGAGAAATGCTTCTGCTTCTCCTTGTCGAACGTCTGGCGCAGGAACGAACGGTCCGGCTGCGGCGTTTTCTTGATTTCGGCCAGGAGAGGCACCACTTCGCTGCGGAGAGCCCCGAACACTTCGTCCAGCTTCTCAACGGTCATGCCGGGCTCGTACATATCGAGAAGGGTATTGTATTTATGCCCTTTGTAGCCCCAGAGGTCGACGAATTCCAGGTTCGTTTCCACGATTTTTTCCAGGTAAGGCTGGAACATGGCGAAATCGTTCTTTTCCTTCGCCTCTTCCCAGACGCTTTCCGCTTTGGAAGTCAGTACGACGTATTCTTGATACTTTTCAGGCGGAATCTTTTTGCTGCGGTCAAATTCCTTCTTCGCTTCGTGAACGATGCGGCGGTTCGTTTCGTCCAGTTCCTCGATGCGTGCCGTATCGGAGAGGAAATCCAGGTATTCGCCCATTTGGTCGGATACCGATAACCGGAACGCTTCGGTGGACAGCTCGCCGATGACTTCGGAACGCTCGGATGCCCCCTTCTTGGGAGCGCCGGTGCGCAAGTCCCAATAAATGAGGCCGACTGCTTCTTCATAATGTTTGATTTTACGTATGTATTTGCGGAATTCATCCAGTTTGCCCTGATAGTCTGTCTGGCTCATGGTGGATTCTCCTTTCACTAAACAGGTATACTGTCATCATACTTTCTATGCGGGAGATAATCAAATTCTTCCGTTTGTGATACAATTGATAAAAAGGAGGGAGCTTACGCATGTACATTCACTTTAGCGAAGCGGCCGTCGAAGCCCTTACAAACCGCCTGCCGCAGGATGCGATCCTCAGGCTGTTCTACGATACGGAAGGCTGCGGATGCGCCCTGGCCGGGGTAGCCGCTCTTCAAATCCAGGCTGCCCATACCGAAGGCGACGTAGATGCGCGGAGCAATGCGTTCACCGTGCAGTACGATCCCCGCAAAGAAGTTTTCTTCGAGGAAAATCTGTCGGTCGACTACATGCCCCAGCGTGGAACCTACGTCCTGAAGAGCAGCCAGCAGACCTACAATCCGGCCATGAGACTGGTCAACTGCGTGAATTAGCACAAGGCGGCCCGCAGGCTGTCTTTGCCATAAAAAGAAACCATACAAAAGAAGCGGAGGATCTATATGAGTTTGATATCCGAAATTCTCACTTACAATGAATCGTTTGTGGAGTCCAAAGAGTACGAACAGTATTTGACAACCAAGTTTCCCGATAAACGGATGGTTATCCTGACCTGTATGGACACCCGTCTGGTGGAACTGCTTCCCAAGGCGATGAACCTGCGCAACGGCGATTCCAAGATTATTAAAAACGCCGGCGCTCTCGTCTCCCACCCTTTCGGAAGTATTATGCGGAGCATTATCGTGGCCGTATACGAACTGGACGCCGATGAAGTACTCGTAATCGGACACCGCGACTGCGGCATGACCGGCTTGAACTCGGAGAAGGTTCTGAGCAAGGCGCGGGAACGCGGCGTGCAAAATGAAGTGCTGGACACCCTGCATAACTCCGGCATCAACCTCGACAAGTGGCTGACGGGTTTCGAGCATATCGACGAAGCGGTCATCGGAAGCGTGAACATTATCCGCAATCACCCGCTCCTGCCGAAAAACCTTCCGGTACACGGCCTGGTCATGAACCCGCAGACGGGTAAACTCGACCTGCTTACGGAAGGATACGACGCCACCCCCGTAAAAACGAATCCGGAAGAGTATCCGTTCATTTAATTGCCCGGAACGTCACTCGTCCACCTGTCTACATACAAAAAAACCGCCTTTCGGCGGCAGGCGCTGCAAACGCGTTGCGCCCGCCCGAAGGCGGTTTTTTTATTGAAAATACCGGCGGTCGTTAGCGGCCGGACCCGCTGCTTTAGGAAGCTTGCGCGGAATGGTCCGAGCTACGCGTTTTTTTGTAGACCACCTCGATGACAGCAAGACCGAGTAGATAGAAAACGGCGAAGCCGACCGTCATCCAGAGCGCCCGGGAAGTGCCCGCCTGATCCATGACATATCCGATCAACGCCGGGAAAACGGCGCCCCCGAGACCCGCCAGTCCGGTAATCAGACTTGTCACAAGTCGGGCGAGACCCGGAAACGTATGGTTGGCATACACCATCGTAATCGAATACACGCCGGACAGCAGCAATCCGAGCGCGATAATCAGGACATACCCGGTCCAGATGTTTTGCAGCACGATGAAGGCGGCCAGCACGATCAGGCTGCTTGCCATACTAATGAACAGAAACCGGCTGTAGGTCACCTTCCGGATAATCCAGCCCGTGGCGAGACGTCCCAGTACCATCGCGCCCCAGAACAGACCGACGCTGAGTGCCGCAAGGAAAGGCGCCGCGTCCAGGTACGAGATAAAGATGGAAGACAGGAAATTGTTCATGCTTCCTTCGATGCCGCAGTACATAAAAATCATAAACCCGAAGAAAACGAGCAGCAGCCATTTCAGACGGGCCGAAATGTTTTCCGGCGGCGCCATGTTGCTCGCATCCTTCGCGGCGTTGTCGTCGAGATCCGTTTTGGAGTATGTAATAAAGACCCACACTCCCGTCATCGCAAGGGCCATGACTCCCGTAACCACGAACGAGTATCTCCACAAATCCATCGAGATCAGCAGGCTGGAGATGACGGGCATCAGCAGAGCACCCAGGCCGAACGAGACTTCAAGGTAGCTCATCACAACCGCCCTGCGCCCCACAAAAACCTCCATCATGAGCGTCGCCACAATCGTTTCGACGGCAGCCGTTCCGAGACAATTCATAAAATTGATAACCAGCATGGCCGAAAACGGCGGAAGCAACCACATCATAAACTGGGAACCGGCAATAATCAGACACGCCAGCGCCAAAATCTGCTTTTCGCTAAAACGGTTTAACAAAAGAGTCGCCACCGGCACTCCGACCAGAAATCCGATGGAGCCCCAGAAAACAAGCTGGCCTCCCATTGTGTAAGTAACTTCGTAATGCCGTAAAATTTGCGGCAGCACGGAACCGATCGTGGTGATAACCAGTCCCGCCAGAAAATACATGACATAGGATGCCTGCGCAAAACGTTTCAACTCCGACTCACTCCTCTATCGACAGGGCTGTTCTATCCCCTAAGCGCCCGATCGCATTCTGTATAAGCGCCCTCATCCCTACCTTCCGGATTAACGCGTCCTCTCTATGCTAGTAAAGGAAGCGGAATTTTACAACGAAATATTTTTCCCAAAATTATACAATAGGAAAAAATATTTATTATATCACTCTGTGAAGTTTTTTTCCTTGAAAAAACGCCGCTTGTCGGCGGCGTTTTATCGCGATTTCATTTATAGCGGTCAACCCTGAATCGTTTTGATCAGGCGTCTAACGGGACCGTTCGGAGTTTCAATCACTTCGTAGATATTAAAATGGGCGCCGGAGCTGAACTGCTCCGATTTAACATCATTGAAGAAAAACGTCTGCTTGCCGGATACGAGGCGGCCGGTGCCCAGGAACGGAACCGTCTGGCTAGCCAGAGAGCGGTTGTCGGGATCAAGCAATTCGATCTCCATTTTGGAGAAGTTCGAATCCACGATCACCTGCTCTTTACGCGTAATCGTCATGTCCAGAATCAGCTTATACGTGTACTGGGCATCGGTCTTCGTGCTGTAAGTCCAGCCGACCGTGGAATCGTTAAACGCAACCTCGAACGGATAGAACGAAACCGGCCCGCTCTCCGCCTCCGTCTGGAAGGCGACCTTGTAGGAACCGAGCGACATTTTGTTGACGTCCGTGATCGTCATGGCAAGGATTTCCGTCTTGTCCGACGGCGGGATCATGTAGGAGTAGCTCAACACCGCGGCGGTACCCGGAAGAATGCTTGCGGCTGCCGACGACTGGCGTGTGCCCGCATAGACGAGCCCGTCCGGCGTGGTCAGTTCCATGCCGAGCTGCGGCAGATCCAGCGTCTTGCCGGACGTGTTGGTGAACTTGTATTTGGCGACGGCTGTCTGATAGCCGATCTCTTCGTTCTCGTGCTTGTGGAATTCCACAAGCGAAACGCCGAGCCCCGCTTCCAATGCTCCGTTCGGAAGCGGCAGCTTCTCGCCAAGGGTATACGGCTGGGCGGCCGCATAATCGCCGCCTTTGCCGGAATCCGCCTTGGCGAGGGACAGCGCGGCCGCCGGCACGTAGCCGGTCGAGCCGGCGGCCGTGCTCTTGCCGGAGCCGGACGACGCTGCGGCTGCGGAGGAAGAGCCCGCCGAGGCGGTCGCTTTGGCCGCGGAAGAGGCCGCGCTGCCTGCGGCCGTCCCGGCGGACGAAGCGGACGCCTTCGCGCCCAAGGCGGACACGCCGGAGGTACCGGCCGCATCGGCCTGGCCGGTTGATCCGCCGCCGCTCTCGGCCGTAGTCTCCGCCGCCGACTCCTTCGCGAGCAGCAGAAGCTCGATCGCGTCTTTGGAGACGCCCGCCGGCAGAGACGCCGTGTAGCGGTACGACGCGGATTCGCCCGGGGCGAGAAAAGCCGAGGACGGCTTCGCGTCGATCACGCCGTCGACAGTTGCGCGGCTGCCGAACTGGTACACCGCGGACAAATTCGGCAGCCGGACGTGTTCCTTGGCCGTATTGCGGAATTCGACTACGGTCTGCACGGTCGTCCCGTCGGTTTTGGCGTTGACCACCGCGCTGCGGTACGTCAGTTCAAGCCCGTCCCCGTAAACGTATGGGATGGCTTCTCCCACGCCCACGGCAGTCGTTTCATCGGGAACCGGCACAGTCCCGACCGTGAAGGTGCCTCCGCTGTTTTTCGCGCTGAGTACGAGCTTCAAGGCCGTTCCGGGCGATGCGCTGCCCGCCGCGGACGTTTTCACCGTCAGGACGGCCGGCTCCTGCGGTTCCAGGAGGGTATCCGCTCCGCTGACGACCGCAGCCGTGTAGGTGCGGCCCTTGGCGTCCTGCACGGACAGCAGGACATTGTCGTTCCACTTGAGGGCTGTCGATCCCTGATTGACAACCGTCAAGTGGGTGTACAGCTCCTGGCCGCTGTCGCGGTTCCAGCGGATGGAGTCCTGCGCCCGAATCGTCAGCGCAGCGTCCTCAGGCAGCGACGCATCCGCTTCATTGAGCTGAACCCGGACCGGCTTATCCGGGGCGGGAGCCGCGTCGGCCGCAAGCGGCAGGCTGCCGATGCCCGCTCCCTTCGAGATCCCGTCCGAAGCCCAGCGGTTCAGCGAAAGCTTCAAGGTATCGAGCGAAGCCTGCGAGGAAACCTCGGCCGTGTATATGTAGCGTCCCGTCGAATCCGGCCACACCCGGGCGGAGGAAGTTCCGCTGAGCTTAGGGGTGTATCTGCTTCCGTCCGGCGCGTTCACGCTGACCGCAAACGCGTTCAGATCGACGGTTCCGCTTCCTTCATTGTGAAGCAGCAGCGTGAAGTGCAGAGAGCTTTTGCCGGTCCCTTTGGCCAAAGATACGTCTTCGACGGTAAAGTAAACTTTCGGCGATACGAAAATCCCTGCCGCTCCGGCGGAAGCCTTGCCGGTGAAAGGGCCGGACCAGCCGGCGGAAGAGATGGCGACAGCGGCTGTGAGTGTGACGAGCAGTTTAGGGAGCTTATTGCGTTTGTCTTTTTCCACTTCGTTACCTCCTGAGATGAATTCGGGCGGGTTTAATCGGAACGCAGCGCGTCGATCGGATGCAGCTTGGAAGCTTTGTTCGCCGGATAAAGGCCGAATACGACGCCGACCAGCACCGAGAACGCGAACGCGTACACACAAACGTCCAGCGACAGGCGCAAGGTCTGCTCTTTGGAAAAGAGCGGCCAGCCGTACACGATGCCGATGCCGAGCAGCAATCCGAACAGGCCGCCCAGCCCGCTGATGACGGTTGCCTCCACGAGAAACTGCAGCAGAATGCTCCGGCGCTTGGCTCCGATCGATTTGCGGATTCCGATTTCGCGGGTCCTTTCGCTTACGGTGACCAGCATGATGTTCATAATGCCGATGCCCCCTACAAGGAGAGAAATCGCGGCCACGCTGACAAGCTGTTTGGTAAGCGTATCGGTCGCTTTCGTGCTCGCGGCCAGCAGCTCATCCTGATTGATCAGGGTAAATCCCGTATCGGATTTAAATTTGTAAGTGAGATACGACTTCATCGTGTTTTGCGCTTTGTAAATATCGTCACGCGTCGGGGCTTCGATATAGGTCGTCCGGATCGTTCCGAGCTGGAACTGGCGACGCGCCGTCTCCAGCGGCACGAGAATGGAGCTGTCCACGGAGGTGCCGCCGATATTCGAGCCTTTTTCTTTCAGCTGCCCGATGACCGTAAAAGGAATGCCTTCAATGCGGATCGTCTCTCCTACCGGATCGAGCGTCCCGAAATACGTTTTGGCAACCTCGCTGCCGATTACCGCCACTTTGCTCCGGAACTCAAGATCCGACGGGCTTAAGAACCGGCCCGAAGCCACATCGGCTTTGACGATGCTCTGATAACGGTCGTTCGTCCCGATCACATTGGACGTATCCTGCGTGCGGTCCGCTTTGATATGGGCTCCGTTCTTGGTCATCGTCGGCGCGATGGCGCTAATTTCGGGGAAACCCTCGAACTGCATCAGCTCGTTGTAATCCAGCTGAGTGGCGCGGCCCATGCCGTTTACGTTCACGACGAGCAGATTCGTGCCCAGATTTTCGTACTGGGCCTTGATCTTGTCGGTTGTTCCGTTGCCCAGCGCCACGAGCGCGATGACGGAACAGACGCCGATGATCACGCCCAGCATCGTAAGAAACGTGCGGAGCGGGCTGCCGGTCACCGTCTTCATCGCCATCCGGATCAGCTCGGTGAATTTCATGAGGGCACCCCCTGTGCCGCTTGCGGCAGGCTGAGCCGATCTCCCACGATTTCCCCGTCCCGGATCGACACGATACGTTTCGCGCAGTCCGCGATATGCAGATCGTGCGTGATCAGCGCGATGGTATGCCCCTGCCCGTTCAGCTCGAGAATGAGCTCCAGCACTTCCTGCCCGGTCCGCGTGTCCAGCGCGCCCGTCGGTTCGTCGGCCAGCAGCAGGGGCGGCGACAAGGTAAGCGAGCGGGCAATGGCCACACGCTGCTGCTGGCCTCCCGACAGCTCGCTGGGCTTGTGGTGCTCCCGCCCTTTCATGCCGAGCTTCTCCAGCACGGCTCGCGCTTTCTCCGCCCGCTGCTTGGCGGGTATGCCCGCGTAGATCATCGGCAGCTCCACATTCTCGAAAGCCGACAAACGGGGAAGCAGGTTAAACTGCTGAAAAATAAATCCGATCTTGCGGTTGCGCAGTTCCGACAACTGATTGTCCGATAAGCGCTCGGTCTGGACACCGTCGAGAAAGTAGCTGCCGGTCGTCGGAACGTCCAGGAGACCCAGCGTATTCATCAACGTGGATTTTCCGGAACCGCTCGGACCTACGATGGCCACAAATTCACCGGCGGCGACCGATAAATCCAGCTTCTTCAGAATCGTCAGCTCTTGGGCGCCTTGGCGGTACACTTTCGTAATGCCCTGAAGTTCAATCATATTCATGCCAATCACCTCCTTGACCGACCTGCCTTATCTCGTCTGGTTCCCACGCTGACCTCCGCCGCCTTGACCGCTCTGGCCTCCCTGGGTTCCGCCTGGGAATCCACCGCCGCCCGGGAATCCGCCTCCGCCTTGGAAACCTCCTCCGCCCTGACCGCCTTGGCCTCCTTGATACTGCTGCCTGAGCCGGTCGATCTCCTGCTGGGTCATTTTCGTCTGCTGGGTTTTCTGAGGCACCACGACCTTGTCGCCTTCTTTCAGCCCTTCGGTGATTTCCACCTGAGTCGTACTGCGGATACCGATCTTCACCTCGTGCTGCGCCTCCGTCGTACCGTCCGCTTTCTTGAGGGTGACGTACCGCTTGCCCTGGCGTGACTGAAGGGCTTCTGGAGACAGGTACAGGACACCCGTTTTGTTTTCGATCAGAATATTCGCGGTCGCCGTCATGCCGTATTTCAGCTCGTTTGTATTTTTGACGGCCAAAATCACGTCGTAGAACGTCACCCCGTTGGTCGTCGTGCCCATGCTGGAGATTTGCGTCACTTCGCCTTCGAACTTTTTCCCCTGCAGGGAGTCGACCGACACTTCGGCTTTCATTCCGGTTTTAATCGCATTCAGGTCGAGCTCATCCACCTGGATCGGCAGCTGCATCAGATCCATATTCGCCACGGCGCCGAATTCGAACGCGTTTTTGACTTTGGCTCCGGGCGTCAGACTCGCGAGAATGTTTTCTTTCGTATTAACAAAGTCAGTCGAGAACACACCGTCAAAAGGGGCCTTTACAACCAGATCGGCAACTTTGTCCCGGGCCTCCTGCACGGCCAGCTTTTGCTGCTCCAGCGCCGCTTCCTTATCGGAAATGTCGCTCTGGATCGTATCGTTCTCCAGCACCGCCACGCTGGCCCCCGCCTTGACCAGAGTTCCCGACTTGTTCGGAAGTGAAGAAACGGTGCCCTGCACCCCCGCTACGACCGGCGCCGATTTGGCATATTCCAGCGAGCTCTCGGCCACCGCATCCATAGAAACATTTCCGATCCTTGCGGATGCCTTCACTTTCAGTCCGGCATCGAGCGTGCCGTCGTTTTGGATACGGATCTGCACTTCAAGCGCTTTTCCGCCTTTCCCATCGGACTTGGCTGTCTTGTTCACAGCGTCCACCCTGCCTGTTTTGGTTATCGAAAATCCGTCGACGGCCAGGTCGATTTCTTCTCCGCTGCGGAGCTGCAAAGCTTCCTCGTACGGGAAAAGCGCCGAAGCCAGCAGATTGGTCGTATCGTTGACCGTCGCGATTTTTGTATTTTTATTGACGTTCGAGCCGACTTCAATATTGGGAGCGAGCACAAGCTGTCCGCCGATTGGAGCGGAAGTTCCCATATTGGCCTGCTGCCGCCGCAGCTCGGCGATCTGTTTCTCGATGTCCGCCTGGGTCATCAGCGCCTTTTGTAAATTATTTTCCAGTGTCGGACTGCTCAGCTCTACAAGCACGTCCCCCGCTTTAACGGGCATATTCCTCGTAAGATGCATCACTTTAATCGTGGCGTCCGCAGGAGAGACGATCGTCTGTTTTTCTTTCGGCTCGAATTGGGCCGTCCCCGAAACCGTGGAGCGGATATCCCCTTTCTTGACGGCAACCACGACCTCTTGAGCGGCGGCGCCCGCCATCGGCTTTTTAACGGCTCCGAAAGCAAAATAGCCTCCGGCTCCGACCAGCAGAACGCCGGCCAAGCTCATTCCGATTACTTTACCTGACCATTTCATCGTCTATTTGTTCCTCCCTGTGATGGCCGCTGATTTTTGGCGGTTCAACATATGCAGTGTCTGCTGCTCCAGATTTAGTTCCGGCTCGTCCTTAAGCGGCCCGCATTCCGTAGGCCGGAAAGCCGAAGATTCCTCGGCCGGATCTGTCCCTCCGTTAGGAACGCTGTCGTAAAAATAGGGAGCGGTATCGCCGCAGTGCTCCCGGTTTCCTCCGGTTTCGAGGGCGCGCCCCTGTAAACTTCGTTTGGCGTCGTCCGCAAAAACTTTCTCAAACATATCCCTCTGCTTTCCCGTAAGCAGGCGCTTGGCTTCCTCACTCTCCTCCTGCGTCATTTCACCGCGGCCGATGCTGCGCTGAAGGATCCCGGCAAGCTGTTCCGCCTGCGCGGGGGTAAGTGAAAAGCCCGGTTCTTTCCCGACCTCGAGCAGCGTTGCGCAAAACAAAACCAGAAGGCGTTCCCTGCTCGTCTGTATGGCAGGTTCCGTATTCTCCGGGCGGTTCCCGGTTTGAAAGGCGGCAGCCCCGTTTGCTTCATAAGCGGGCTGTGAAGCGGATAATGCTGCCGCCGGTTCAAGCGTACCCGTATGAGGAGACCGGCTGCCCGCAAACGCAAACGTGAACGCAAATGCAAGAGGCAGCAGGCAGGCCGCCCCTATCCAGCGCGAATGAAGCTTTCGGCGAAAACTCATGGCCCCCTCCCCCAACGCAAAAAATCCTGCCCCGAAGGGCAGGATTGGTTTGACGACGGTCCGGCACTTGCTTTGCCTTGCCGCCAATCTCAACCTGTCCCTATGAACAGGATAAGAAAAGGCTTTGATGAAAAGATGCTCGATTTGTAAAAGAAATGTGAAAATCATCCAACAGAGGAATCCGAATCGCCCGGTTTTCCGCCCGGATGCCCGCCGCTTCCGCTTACACGCGCAAACTCCACGTAAAAAGCAGTGCCTTCACCGGGCCGGCTCTGTACGGTAATCCGGCCGTTCATGGCCTCAACCAAATGCTTCACAATCGTCAGACCGAGTCCGACGCCTTCCGTCGTACCTCCGCGGGTGCGGTCGACTTTGTGGAACTTCTCCCAGATCCGCTGGGTTTCCTCCGTCGTCATCCCGATCCCCGTATCGCTCACGGTGAGAACCGCTTTGTCCGCTTTCCGCTCCAGTCGGACCTTAACCGCACCGCCTTCGGGCGTGAATTGAACCGCGTTGTACAGCAAATTGTGCACAATTTGCGCATAGCGGTCGGCGTCGAGGCTGGCGAACAGTCCTTCCCCGGCGGGCACGTCGACCCGCTCGGCCAGCACGAGCCGCTTGCGGGCGAAAATCTCCCGCATCACGTCCAGCACTTCCCCGGTCTGGGCCACCATGTCCACCGGCTTCAGCTCGCGCAGTCCGGCTCCGTTCTGGATGCGGGCCAGATCGAGCAGTTCCTGGACGAGCCGCTCCAGACGACGGACCTCCGACTCGCAGATCCGGAAGTAGTGGCCGTACTTGTCCGGCTCGATGATCCCGTCCCGCATGGCGGAGATCAGCCCTCTGAGCGAGGTCAGCGGGGAGCGCAGCTCGTGGGAAACCTGGGCCAGGAACTCCTGGCGCGTGCCTTCCCACTCCTGGAGCCGGTCGACCACGCGGTTGAAGCTCTCCGCCAGCTCGCCTACCTCGTCCTTCGAGGTGACAGGCACACGCAGGGACAAGTCTCCCTGCTCGATGGCCGAGGCGAGCTCGTTCATCTGCTTCAGCGGGGCCGTCATCCGGCGCGAAATGAAATAAAGCAGCAGTCCGACGGCCAGCAGCGAGAACAGGAGCGGCAGCAGGATGATCAGCCGGATGACCGAGATCGTCTGCCGTATTTCCGCCACGGGTACCTGCAGGAAGACGACGATCGTTTCGCCGCCGATCTGGGCCGGCGCATAGTACGTCAGCAGCGTGTCCATCGGGCGCTTGTCGCCCAGCCGCCTCTCGCTCGGCGGCTCATCGAAGAAGAAGCCCGACTTGCCTTCCAGGCCGCTGCCCAGCGATTTTTCCAAGGTCGGCGGCAGCTTGAACGTCTCGTATTCGGTGGACCCGTTCAGAATAACTCCTTTGCCGTCCACGAGAAAAATCCGCCCGTTCACTCCGCGTGCGACGATGCGTGTCGCCATCCGCAGCTCCCGGGTGGACAGGGTTCCTTCCTGGAATGGAGCCAGCAGCTTGGTTACCTCCACGTAGCCCTTCTTCAGAAATTCCTGCTTGTCTTTGTAAAAGAAATTTTGGAAATACATGTTCCAGAACAAGGCCAGTCCCATGAAAAACAGCACGCACACGGCAAGGAACAATAGAAAGACCCGCAGGTACAAACTGCCGAACCGCCCCCGCCAAAACTCCAGAAGGCGCTCAGCCCTTCTCATGCGCCGTCACCTCGAACGAATAGCCGATCCCCCAAAGCGTTTCGATCCGCCATTCGGGTTGGCTGCCCAGCTTCTTGCGCAAATTTTTGACGTGGGCATCCACCGTTCTCGTGCCGCCCGGAAAATCAAACGCCCAGACGCCGGCGAGCAGATCGTCCCGTGAAAACACCCTCCCCGACCTGCTGGCGAGGAAATAGAGAAGCTCCGTCTCCTTCGGCGTCAAATCGATCCGGCTCCCGTCCAGCTCGACCCGGTAACGGGCGAAGTCGATGGTCAGGGTACCGATGCGGATCGGCTGGGGCAGCGACGGATCGACGGGCGCGGCGGCCGTTTCTTCCGGTTTGCTGCGCCGGAGAACCGCTTTGACGCGCGCGATCAGCTCGCTGGGATCGAAGGGCTTCACGAGATAGTCGTCCGCTCCGACATTGAAGCCCTCCAGCTTGTCGAACGCTTCGCCGCGCGCGGTCAGCATAATGACCGGGACGTCGCAGAGCGGCTTGCTCATGGAGCGGATCGAGCGGCACACGTCGAAGCCGGACCCGTCCGGCAGCATCACGTCGAGGATCACGAGCGACGGATTGTGCTCGCGCAGCAGAGGGAGCACCTCCGACGCGTGATCCACGATCAGCGGCTGGTACCCGGCATGCTCCAGATAGAGGCGGGCCACTTCGGCAATGTGCGGCTCGTCGTCGACGACCGCGATTTTGTCCTTCATCGGTCCTCGCCTCCCTTCCGGCGCAGCTTCCTGGCTTCCAGCTGGCGCGCTCTTTCCTCCACGACATCGCTGCGGTCCCGCAGCTTGTGGCGGTCGATCAGCATGAGATTGCCCGCGTCGCTCGCCGTTCCCCAACCGAATCCGCGCAGAGCGCACTCACGCTTGCACGCTTCCAGCAAGGAAGGATCTACTACGGGAAGATCCAGATCCGCGTACGGCACCGCATCAAGCTCCGCTTCCCGCACTCTTTGCCGCACCCGGGCAACCAGGTCTTCCCCCGCCATGCCGAGACCTTTCAAATCTTCCTCTTTCAGATAAGCAAGAGAACTGCCCAGCATTTTAACGGCCCCCGCCTTGTTCCCTCTCCGTTGATGGTAGAGGCCGACGGCCACCTGGATTAAACCGACCAAAGTTTCCGCATACGGAAGGCCCGGATTTTCTTTCCAGTATTCTTCCAAAATCTCGTGACATTCAAAAAAATCACGGTCCCCGTGAAAATGAACCAAATAATCCAGTACCTCTTTCGGATAATGCTCCATAGTCCGTTTCCCCTCATCCCAAGTAATCGCCGACATCATGCTTTCAATTCCATGTTAACCAAAATACGCGGCATCGTCCAACGTCGCTTTAGACGGATATCCTCAGAGACCGGAACATCGCTAAAAAAACTTGCCGGATGCTCGCAAAATTTAAAATTTTATTGACCGGGCACGTATAAAACCATGCCGAATACGCCCACCCTAATAAAGCTGGAAAAGGGAGGTGAATCCGCATGGCTAAAGATGTTCTGTGTGAAGTAAATTCCTGCAAACACTGGTCCAACGGAAACAAATGCGCGGCCGAATCGATTTATGTCGTGAGCCACCACGGCGGCAATCAGGCTCGTCATTCCGAAGAAACCGACTGCAAAACCTTCGAAACGAAATTGTCCTGATGCTTTCCGGAAAAGAGAGGCCTTTCACAGGCCTCTTTTTTTGTTTTCCTAAAGCCATTGTAACCAATAATGATAATTATTATCAGTGATTGTCGAAATTTTGAGCCTTCCGCGAAAATTTTTATAAAAAAGTGAAACCGTCTACCGCTCCGGCACGTATAGCATGTTTGCAGACGAACATCGTTCGCATAATTATTTAAGGGGGACATATATTTTGAAGAAATGGTTGCTTTTAGTTATGGCCTGCATGCTTACGTTTTCGGTGACTATGCCTGGAACCGTCGAGGCCAAGAAGTCGTACAGCTCCACCAAAAAATCGTATACACCGTCTACAACCAATAAATCCAACGATACAAGCGTGAACAAATCGACACCAAGCAATTCGTCCAAAACGACGTCTACCGCTCCGACTCAAAAACGCGGATTTTTCAGCGGCGGTCTGATGAAAGGCCTTCTAATCGGCGGTCTGGCCGGCATGCTCTTCGGAGGATTGTTCGGCGGCATGGGAATGCTCGGCAACGTACTCGGCTTCATGGTCAACATGCTTGCCATCCTGCTCATCGTAATGGTAATCCGCCGCATTGTCGTCTACTTCATGGACAAGCGTAAAGCCGATAAGCTGAAGGAGAAGCACAACCTGACATGAAACTGACCGAACAGGAAATCACGAACGCATTATGCGTCAACATGGCGCAGCGCAAACAGCTCCACCCTTCCCAAGTCGAGGTTGTCCTCATGTGGGACGAGGATCTCGGATTCTCGGCGGAAGTATTTGCGGAAGGCCGCAATCAGATTCTGATCGAGGCTAACATTTATGAGGCCATCATGCAGTATCTGAGCCAGCAGCAAATCCGCGTTTTCCGCGATCAGATCCAGCTCGATCTCGAAGACGAAATCGTCGCTTATATCCACGAATAGACGAAGAGATTGAAAAAAGCCTTTTCCGGCAGAAGCCGGGGAGGCTTTTTCTTTTTTTATCCCGAAAAACGCAACTAAACGGCCCGGCCGAACGTCAAATAGTAGGAAGATTGATAGAAAGAGGCGTGATAAATGAAAGCAGTGCGTTGGATACTAACAGGAGCCGTCGTCGTCAGTCTTTGCTCCCCCCTGCAGGCTCAGGCGGCGGACAAAACCACGAAATACCGGGTTTACCAGAACAACAAAATCGTAACGGAGCTCTCCGACTACAGTCAGGCCGAGGCCTACGCCAAGCAGTTCAAAAATTCCCACGTCGAAGAAATCTCCACACGCAAGTGGCTTTGGAACAACTTTCCCCGTTATCAGGTGTTTCAATATGATTTTACACAGCCTCAGTGGACGTTTCCTACCCTGGACGCGGCCGTTGCCGAAGCTAAGCGCTGGGGGCATGCAAGCGTAAGAGATTTGCAGAGCGGCGGCTGGGTTTGGAACAACTACCCCAGATACCGTGTTTATCAAGGGGACAGCACGCAGACATCGTGGGAATTCACGACGCTGGCCGACGCAACGGAGGAAGCCCGTAAGTGGAGGCACGCTCATATCATCGACCTGAGCACGAACAAGTGGGTCTGGGACAACATCAGTGCCGCCGACAAAAGCTCGCTCCGTTCCGGAACGCCTGTTTACCGGGTCTATCAGGATACATATTCGGCGCCTGCCTGGAGCTTCGCTTATTTGGAAGACGCCGTTAACGAATCTCTCAAATGGGGAGGTTCCAAAGTCGTCAGAACGACCGACAATGCGGTTGTGCATACGAACGAGGCTTCCTACAAAGTGTATCAGAGCGACAATTTTCTGAGTGAATTCCAGTCGCTGGACGCGGCTGCGGCATACGCTTCCCGCTGGGCACACAGCGAAATCTCTTACAACGGCAAAATTATCTGGAGCAATTATCCGTATTATCAGGTTTTGCAGAACAATACGCTGATCGGAGATTTTAACACCATTCCCCAGGCGCTGGAGTACGCATCCAAATATTCGAACAGCACGATCCGCACCCTGGACCGCAACGTCATCTGGGATAACCTCCGCAAAATGCAGTACTGGGGCTGGACGGGCTCTTCCGCGGCCTCGACCATCCAAGCGCAAGCATCCGGCACCGTCGGACTTGATGTGGTATCGCCTACCTACTTCCAGCTTGCGGATGCGAGCGGCAAAGTCGACGACAAGTCCGAAGCGGCTACGGTCGACTGGCTCAAAAAGCAGGGATTTACCGTGTATCCCCTGATCAACAATCAGTTTAATGCGGAAATGACCTCGGCTTTCCTGGCGAATCCCGCTGCGCAAACCGCCTTCATCCGCCAGATCGTCGACAAAGCCGCCGCTTTGAAAGTGGACGGGCTCAATCTCGACTTTGAAAGTCTGAGCGCCAAAGACCGGGCGAGCTACACTGCTTTCGTCAAGCAGTTTGCGGATGCCGCTCATCAGAAAAAACTGAACGTTTCGATCGATCTGCCGCGGGGAAGCATCAAATGGAACGACAAAACCGCTTATGATCATGAGAAGCTCGCTTCGTACGTGGATTACATCGCCATCATGGCCTACGACCAATATTGGAAAGGCAGCACGGAGCCGGGCTCCGTATCCGGTCTTCCCTGGGCCGAGCAGGGCGTGATCGAATTCCTGAGCTACGGGATTCCGCGGGACAAGCTGATCATGGGCATCCCCTACTATGTCCGTGACTGGACCCTGGATGCCGCAGGCAAGCCTGTAGAGAACAAGGCGATTCTGCTCAAAGACATCCCCGCGCTCATCACGGCCAAGAAAGCCGCTAAAACGTGGGACAACGAGTTCAAGCAGTACCGGGTCGACTATACCGAAGACGGCAAAAAGCACGTGTTCTGGCTGGAAGACAACGACACGGTCAAGCAGCGCCTGGCTATCGCGCGCAAGTACGACCTTGCCGGCGTCGCCGCCTGGCGTCTCGGCTACGACACCCCGCAGTTGTGGGAAATGATGCTGCAGGAGAAATAAAAAAAGGCTGGCACCTTTGATATTATCCCCTTTAAGTAGACAGTGTGTGAAAAGCGCACTATGGTTTACTTGGAGGGGATTTTTCATGGGAGAAATACGGAAGACGTATGACATAGATTTGCCCATTACGAGCGTGAAGGCATTGACGGGCTCAAGGAAAAGAGAGGTACGGTGAGCGGCCCGAGAAAGGGGAAACCGAAGAAGACCCTGACACTGGAGGAAGAAGTTCTGCGGCTACGAGCAGAGAATGCACTGCTAAAAAAGATACGGGAGTTGCAAAGGGGGGAAAAGCAAACCGACGTCAAAGCTACCAAGCCATCGAAGCATTAGCCGGGGAATATCCAGTGAGCTTGCTCTGTCAACTGACAGGGATCGCCCGAAGCAGCTACTACAAGTGGGCGGCCAGGAAGCGAACACCATCGCGTAAGCAGATTGAGGATCAGGCATTGAAAGAGAAGATTCTGGAGTGTCATACGCGGCTTTACGGGATCTATGGGTACCAGCGTGTTCGTGTGTGGCTGAAGAGAACCTACGGGCTGAACGTGAACCACAAACGCGTGTACCGGCTCATGAAAGAAACTGGGGATACGATCACGGATCAGCCGCAGGAAGCCGTATTTCGGCCGGCGTGAAACGACCGTGTTTCGACCAATGTACTAAACCGGGAATTTTGTGCGGCTGCACCGAATAAGAAATGGGTCACGGATGTGACCTACCTGCCGATTGGTGCTCACTTCCTGTACCTGTCGGTCATCTTCGACCTGTACAACAACGAGGTAGTTGCCTTCCGGATCGGCCGGCACAACAACCTGAAGCTCGTCCTGGACACTGTCAAAGTGGCCGTACATAGACGCAAAGTCACGAAGCTCTTGCTCCATAGTGACCAAGGTTTTCAGTATACCCATAAGCACTACCATGCGCTCTTAAAGCGCAAGAAGATGAAAGCGAGTATGTCACGCAAGGGAAACTGCTGGGATAACGCCTGCATAGAAAGCTTCTTCGGACACCTCAAGACGGAATGCCTCCGTCTCCATACCTTTTCGTCCGAAGTTCAACTCACGGAAGCAGTTGAACGTTACATCTATTTTTACAACCACGAGCTTTTTCAAGAAAAACTAAGCAACCTTAGTCCGGTGGAGTACCGAACTAAGGTTGCTTAGGAAAAGCTTTTTTAAGGCTGTCCACTTGACGGGGGTAACTTCAGGTGTCAGCTTTTTTTTGGGTGGAACTAAGTAGAATCTTAGGCGAAATCTCATACACACTCGCTTAATTATGCAAACTACCGTCAATATCTTCAGCAGCTATTATATTAACAAATTAATAAGAACATCTCATCAATGACATTTAAATGTTGGTCACCATTTTATAACCTAAGCTAGTAATAGCCAATGAACAAAAATACTGGCTTACCATTTTATCAAGTGACAACAGAAAAGCCGGTTTTCCCCTACTATAAGGAACACCGGCTTTCATGTCGTTTCTACTCTTTTCCTATATACTTATCCATAAAGCGATCTACTCTTTGGAAATATTCAGTGGGGTAATGATTGATGGCATCGATGTGCTCCGTATTATGCGGGTACCATGCTTCCACATATGGGTCATCTTTTAATGACTCAAAAATTGCTTCTGTATTTTTATAACTAATTTGCTGATCTCCAGTTCCATGAATCAGCATAACTGGCTTGTCTTTCATCTTCTTTGCTGCATCCATAGGAGATACGGAATCAAGATCAATCTTTAAGACCCATTTACCCACCCATATCGATGTATAACTAAATGGAAAAGAAGGTAAACCTGAGAAGAAGGGCAAACCCTCTCTCAGAAATAGACCTGCATTACGAAAAGGACTATCTGCAATTACAGCTTTGATGTCAGCACTTTCACTTGCGGCTAGCAAAGAAGTAGCAGCACCCATTGAAAAGCCAATAACTCCAATGTTATCACCAGCATGGTCTCTGGATTTTAAATAGCTTACAGCTCCAAGCAAATCATATTTTTCATTGAGGCCAAGTGTAATCATGTTACCATCGGATTTACCTTGCGAACTGAGGTCAAATGCCAATACATTATAGCCTTTCGGAACGAAATGCTCTACTAACTTGTTGGTCCGCCCTTTGACTAAACGATTGCTTGTATATCCATGGACGACAATAATCGTCTGATCACTTGCCTTATTGGAAAGACCATTTGCATGAAAGAAGGAACCTCTAATCGTATTATCATTTTTCAAGCTCTTGAACTCAACCTCTTCGTAGGGAGTTTTATCGATATTCAAGTCGTAGCTGACATTCGTGTCTCTAGGATGGTGCAGCAAGGTATCCATTACTTTATAGGATATAAAAAATACTAAACCCACCACAAGCAATAGCACGATCCCTAGAATCAATAAAATTTTCTTCCGTTTTTTCGAACGAACGTTTAATGTCAAATTTGGTTGTAATGATGTTTCACTCATTCAGATTCCCTCGCTTTTTTAGGTTGTGTAGGTGCGAACAAATATAAGGCATGCTCCTTCAAATTTCCCCACTCGGGGTGATGGATAATACTTCCTCCAAGAGTTAAGCCTACCCCATTTAAGAAAGAGATATAGGCGCGAGAGATCATAGCTGGTGAAAAGTTTTTGTTGAATTCCCCCATTAACTGTCCCTTGGCATAGACGCATTCGATAGTATCTGTCATTACTTTTGTACTTTCAAGGACCTTCTGTGTAAGTTCAGGAAACCTTATCCGTTGTCCTAAGACATATTGAACAAGCCGCAATTCATTTGTATAGCAATAGATATGATTGAATTGTTCTTCTACCATGTTCTTAATTAATACGCCCGGTGTCCCCTCTTGTTTGAGACAAGCAAGCGACTTCTCCTGAATATCAGCAAGCGGCTCAAGGACAGCGGCGTTGAATAAAGCTTCTTTGCTAGGGAAATATTGAAAAATGGTTCCAGCAGTCACTCCCACACTCTGCGCAATGAGAGCCGTTGTGGTATTAGAATATCCATTTTCTGCGAACAGGACAACGGCTTCTTTTAGGATACAACTACGCCGCTTCTGTCTTTTTTCTTCATTGATTGGTCTTGCCAAATTCATTCCCACTCTCTGTAGATTTAATTATCATTAATTAAATGATCAATCAATTAATTAATACTATATCTCTAATTACTCATTATTGCAAGAGTGAATTCATCTTACTCATGAGTAGGATGAAATTTCACAAATAAAAACAAGCCAGAGCGCTGCCCAACATGCGCTCCGACTTGTTTTTTTATATTACTTTGTACGAGTACACGCTCCGACTTCTTTAAGTATTTCAGCAGATTTCCCAAAGGTATAAATGTATAAAGTACGCAGCAGTTTCAGCTTCATACTATAATCTGGAAATACATTATAATTGATTCACGCGAACATCTTATCAATGACTGGTACGTGTGAATCAACAACTAGCTATTCCCAATGGATGTATCTGGGACTTACACTTGGAATCATCCAATGGATCTTCATCATCGGGAACATTCGTGTAGCATCGATCTTGACCGCCCTCCACAACCATAGGTACGGATTCCAGCCTGACGATGAACGGCTTTATGGATGAGGTTAAGCTCTACAATTACGCATTGACCGCTACGGAGGTGCCGGGTCTGAATTCATCGAATAAAACAGGGATTTATTCCAATACTTGAAAGTGTTCAGCGGCTTCATGGGTATGAACCGTGAATTTTTTTACGAAAGAGTTAAAGGGTACTTTATAATGTAGATAAAGAGTGTGTTATGGAGGGAAACAAATGGTAAGTCATAAATGGGTTTTAATCATTGACGATGAAGATGATTTAGCGCGTCTGATGAAGACAGTTTTACATAAAGAAGGTATTGCAGACGTTGTAACTGCCGGGACCGTTGCGGAGGGTTGGGAAAAGTTTCAGGAGTATAATCCTGAGCTTATTTTGCTAGATATTATGCTGCCAGATGGAGAAGGATATGATTTATGCAGGAAAATTCGAGAAACGTCAAATGCACCGATCTTATTTATGTCTGCAAAGGATGAGGAAATTAATAAGCTTTTAGGACTGGCGATAGGTGGCGATGATTATATTACTAAACCGTTCAGTCCGAAAGAAGTCGCTTATCGGGTAAAAGCACAACTGAGAAGGGCTGGATTTTCAGAGGAAAAAAAGGCTCCGAAAAGTTTGCAAGTTGGCCCCTTTGAGCTTAGTACCAATGAGACAGAATTAAAAAAGAATGGCGAAGCCGTTGTGCTTACCGCCAAAGAAGTCGGTTTAATGAGCTGTTTTATGCATCATCCGAATCAGATAATAAGCAAAGAAACCTTGTTTGGACAGGTGTGGGGTGAAGATTTTTTGGGTTCCGATAATACAGTGATGGTACATATTCGGCGCTTACGCGAAAAAATTGAGGTAGACCCTTCAAAGCCTTCCTTTTTATTAACGGTTAAAGGGTTAGGTTATAAATTACATACAAAGGGGTGAGACAAGTTGAAATGGAAATTGACACTCCGCTTTTTAAGATCGGTTATGACTATTGTTGTGATCGTTGGTATTGTAAACGCGATTTTGTTCCTTTCCCTATTCTTTATGCAGCTAAAGTATAATATTTTCGGCACTGAAGAAGCGTCTGCAGAAACCTTTAGCCGGACCTTTTCACAATATGTTGAACTACATTCCGGCAAACCGGTTGTGAACGAAGAAGGCCTCAAAAAACTACAAGATATGAGCGCTTGGGTACAATTCTTGAATAACCATGGGGAGCAAGTATCAGCATTTTATACACCTGAAGAATTGCAAACAGAGTATTCCCCTATTGAAATTGTACAAATGTATAAATATAAAGAATTAGATGCAAGCACGACTGTTTTTGTCAGCAAAGCTCAAAATTTTAGTTACTTTTTAGGGATTAAAAATCCGAAAGTAGCCCGCTACGTAACGACCTATGACTATGCTAAAATTTTTAAGGACGTTAATGTTTTTCTTTCCATTTTTTTTATCGTTGATGTTCTTATTGTAATCATCGTTGGATTTTTATTTGGGAAAAAGTTAACTGCACCACTTCATACCTTAATAGATGGTATTCAACAGCTTAGGGAACGACGTTTTAAGAAAATGCCTACACCCAGAGGCGTTTATGAAGATGTTTTTCGTAATATGAATGAACTATCTGAAAAGCTCGATCGACATGAAGAGGAACGTAAGCGTCTCGACCAAATGCGTGAGGAATGGATTAGCAATGTTTCGCATGACATGAAAACACCACTTGCTTCTATTCAAGGTTATGCGGAATTTATAAACGACAGTGCCACAGATTTAACAGCCCAAGAATTACAGGAATACACATCCATTATCAAGAGTAAATCTATGTATATGAAAGATTTGTTAGATGACCTCAACTTAACAATGCTTTTGCGTAATCACCAGCTATCCCTGCAATTTGAAGAGGTGAATCTCGTTCAGTTTCTACGAGAAATGACGATTGAACTTTTAAATGACCTGACATTTGGTGAACGGCAGGTAGAGTTTGAAGCAAATGTGGTTAAAGCCGTGCATAAAGTGGATAAAAAATTACTAAAACGAGCGATCCTTAACTTTATCTACAACGCGCTGGTGCATAACGATGAAAATGTCGTGGTGAAGATTCGAGTGGAAACCATTCATCCAAAATATGGACAAGAGCACCCGTCCGGCAGCCTATCTCCAGGTCCGGAATTTCATACCCAAATTTCGATTTCTGATAATGGCCATGGTATTCCAGCTAAAGATCTGGAACAGGTTTTCGAACGCTACTATCGGGGTACAAATACGGCAAGCAAGCATGGTACTGGGTTAGGAATGGCAATCGCAAGAGACATTATTTGGGCTCATGAGGGGAAACTCGATTTGAAGAGCGTTGAACATATTGGAACCACCATTACTATCCTTTTATAATACAATTGCCTTACTTACTCATTAGGCAGAGAAAAGGGCTGTTCTTTTTTGGAGACAGCCCTTCTTCAATTTCATTAGTTTTTTTGCGCCTTTTGCGGAATATCCTCTAATTTCACTTCATCGTATGAGGATACTTGATCGCCTTTTTTTACATACATTTTCAAGTAGGCTCCTTTACGAAGATTTTTTTGTGCATTAAATTCAAGCGGAATTGTTTTACCTTTGGCATTTGTAGCATCTAGTGTATACGAATAGGAGGTCATCACTGTACCATCGCTCAGTTTATATTCATGGGGTTTCCCGTCCTCTGTTATTTGTAAATAGTAACTTTCGGCATTGAAGCGATTGAAGTCAATTTTAGCTAGAGCAAAGACACCTACAGCTCCTATAACAAACAAAATACCCATAGTAATTAGAAATTTTCTCATCTCAATCATCCTTCTGTTCTATTATTTAGTGTGATAATACGATTGTAAGAAGCTACGGTTAAGAAATAATACAACCCGTAAATTACGGTATAAGCAATCATCCAGAGCAACACAGGTTTTGCTAAATCTATCATCAGTAGACTAGAGAATGCTTTTAAAGCCACTACACTGTGCAATAACCCTACTGCCAACGGTACAACAAAGATAACGAATACCTGTGACGCAATGGATTTTCTCATTTCTTTTGCACTGACACCCATTTTATGCAGCATATTGTACTGTGATTTATCTTCTTCTGCCTCTGTTAAAACTTTAAAGTAAATGATACTGCCTGTTGCAGCCAGAAATACGAGGCCAAGGAAACTTCCGATAAAAAGTAGAGAACCCACACTTTCCAAGCTTGTTTGGTAATCTTGAGGAGCACTGGAAAATAGCGCTTCTTCAGGTAATTGGTTTGCAATTTTTTTAGATAAATCTACAGAGGCATGATCTACTCCAAGAACACGATAGTGTAGCACTTCTCCATCATTTCGCAATACTTTATACTGGTCATCCGAGACCACCACTGTTATACCTGCTGTGCCTCCATTCAATACGGTTTGTGTTTTAAAGCTTTGGAATGTGAGTAGATGGCCGTTTCCTGTTGTTATCGTTTTTCCTGTATATATAGGTGAGAACCTCTTATCATATCCGATATCTAAAATAACCGCGTAGCCATCATTTACATTTAATTTTTCTTTATGTTGTACACTTGCTAATTTGTTGTATGTTTTTTCATCGATAACTGTATATCCTCTTTTATCAGAGCTATCGAATGTTGATGGCGAGTTTAATTCTTTCGTATGAAACGTAATGGATAGTGCTTCGATATTTTCATCGTATTTTGTATCTGATAGTACAGCACTCACTTGTTTATCAATTTCTGCATCTGTTGATTG
Organism: Paenibacillus sp. JNUCC 35; assembly: GCF_058269095.1. Classification (NCBI taxonomy): domain Bacteria; kingdom Bacillati; phylum Bacillota; class Bacilli; order Caryophanales; family Paenibacillaceae; genus Paenibacillus; species Paenibacillus sp. JNUCC 35. The sequence goes on from NZ_CM177771.1 coordinate 3,922,980, forward strand.
ATACATAAAGGTATTCGGATTAATAGTTTTCGCCGAGTCATTCGTATTGTAATAAAGACTATACACCGCTCCACCGGCAGTTACTGTCGTAGCACTTAACACGGCAATCACAGTTAATGTACGTGCATTCCCACGGATACGATAGAGCAGTTGCGAAATGGTTATTACATGAAGGCCTTTCCACAGCCACTTTTCATTTTTCTTAATCATTGCTAACACAAAGCCAGTCACACTGTGGAACAATAAAAATGTACCCATAATAACCGTTGTTAAAATAATTAATACGGTCATGAGAAATCCAACTTTTTCCCATACCTTAGAAGTGAAAAGGTCCTGCATCGCCAACCAATAACCCAAGACAATTAGTAATACTCCAAGAACAGCTACTATCATAGATGATTGGGGCGCCACTTCTCCCTTTTTCGAAGCATGAAATAAATCAATCAGCTTAAATTGATAAATCAAACGATAGCCTTGATACGATGTCACTAAGAAAATAACCAGAAATACGATAGCAGTGTTCATCGCTGCCGCCGCTGAAAATGTAAAGGGTGCTACAACGTCATAACCCATTAAATGAATCAAAATCGTCATAAATCCTTTTGAACAAAGGAACCCAAGTACAATCCCTACTACTAAAGAGAATAATCCTAATAATAAATTTTCAAAAAAGAGCATAAAGCCTATTTGACGATTACGTACACCCAGCAACGCATACAATGCCACTTCTTTTTTACGTTTTTTCATAAAAAATGAATTGGAATAAGCTATAAATATGAAAACGAAAAAGATGAGAATGACTGCCGCCCCACTCATTAGTGAACCTAGTTTTTGGGATGAAGCCGTCTGTTCTGCTATCGTATCACTATATTTTAATGTCACAAATGTAAAGTAAATGATGATACTAAACACCATCGATGCAATGTATAAAAAATATTGAGAAAAGTTTCGTGCTATATTTCTTCTTGCTAGACTATATAACGTCATCTACCTCACCTCCAATTGCTGCATGAACATCTAAGATCTCTTGGAAGAAGGCTTTGCGTGTCTGATCACGACGATATATTTCTGTTGAAAATGAACCATCCTTGATGAAAATAATCCGGCGGCAGAAGCTTGCGGCAAATGCATCATGGGTCACCATCATAATGGTCGAATTGTTATTTTCATTTAAAGTACTTAAGCTTTCCAATAAATCTGTTGCTGATTTGGAGTCAAGCGCACCTGTCGGTTCATCAGCCAAAATCAGTGCAGGCTCTGTCACAAGCGCTCTAGCGGCAGCGGTTCTTTGCTTTTGACCACCCGAAATTTGGTAAGGATATTTTGTCAGTAAATCTTCAATACCAAATACTTTAGAGATCTGAGTCACGAGGTGATTGATTTTCTTCGCTGGAATTTTAGCAATCGCCAGAGGAAGCAATATGTTTTCCTTTACAGTCAAAGAATCGAGTAAATTGTAATCTTGGAAGATGAAACCGAGATTATCACGTCGGAAGTCTGCCAAAGCTGCTTCCTTCATGTCATGAATACTCTTGTCCTTCATATAAATCTTCCCTTCAGTTGGAGAATCAATGGTTGCTAACAAATTTAGCAAGGTTGATTTCCCCGCTCCGGAAGGTCCCATAATCCCTACAAACTCACCTGCATGAATGTCAAAAGACACGTTTTCTAACGCTGTGTAAGCAGCACTTAACTTCCCGTACACTTTTTTTATATTTTCTACTTTTAATAATGGTTCCATTCATTTCACCTCTTAATTTGCTGATACTTATACTATAGGCTGCGAACCTTACAGCAAATTCATACCAACCTTACAACAAGCTTAAATCCACAAAAAAAAGGGTACCCCGTAGCCATTTAAGACTACGGGGTACCCTTTTGCTATTGAATAGGATTTAGGTGAGTGTTTTGAGCGGGCGCTCCGTGGGGACTTTCTCGGCAATCTTCTCTAAAAATAACAAAAAGGAATCGCCCTTCTGCATTATTTTTTTCTGGTTGTATATAAATCAGAAGCTTCATCAAAGTAAAAACGGCGTTTTTCTTTGCCAAACACGACTAATACAATATGGATGAACAACACGATCGTTAAAGTGATAAAGGTCAATCCAGCACCTAGCGTTAAGAATACAGATGCCTTATAAAACGGAGAATCCATTGATATTTCCACGTTATTCAAAGTATTCGCAATTGCTGTTGTGAAGTACATCGCGTAAATAGCACCAAAGCGTTTAAATAATCGCTTGTTTGTTTCCACTCGACTTACTTTACTGTCATAGCGATAGCGCATAATTTTCGTACCGACTGTCGATCCGTTCCAAATCCATGGAATAATAAAAAATGTTACAGAAAGTGTAATTGTACTCGCAATAAATTCACTAATCATATTAACGTTGGTCATACTCAACACAACTTTAACTACCATGTTGCTGATAAATAGATCAATAATAACAGCCAGCAACACAGACATCCCTCTTACTTCATCAAGAGCCAATAATCTTTCTGCTTTCTCATTAATTTTCTTTTTTGATGGGAATAACGCCAACACAGCTGGAGCAATAAAGAAACCCAGTACCCCGCCAGTAGTATTCAACAATAAATCATCCACATCAAAAATACGATAAGGGCAATTATAAATCCCGTAAATGCCGGTTACCTGTGTTACCTCATAAAATAATGTTAATAAGAACGTGATTCCTAGAGCTTTCTTCCAGTATTTCTTGTCTTGAAAAAAGTATCGCAAATAAACACCAAAAGGTAATAATAGCAAGAAATTGAAAAACGCTTGATAGAATGATGGTTGGTTAAATAACAGTCTATAAGTTGCAGGCTGTGATAACACGATACCACTATTCCCAAAGGTGTCCACTATAAATTGAAATGGCAGAAGTGAATAATGTTGTGTACCCGGTTTTTGTAGCGAACAAGTATTGCGTATTTCTGGCAAAGGCAATAATACTAAAAATAACGCGGCTAAAAAGTAAAAGATAAATGAAAATGAAATTAATGTGGTAGAAAATGGCAGAAAATTATATTTTCTATATGTATAAATGAGCCATGGGATAACTAAGGCAAATGTTAAAACAACAAAAAAGATCGCTGCCACAAAGATTGGTTGAGTATATGCTGACATTGTTTCTCCCTCCTTTATAGGAACTTTGATATTCCGCCCTTAATTCACTCACTAAATTTATTTAGTATTAATATTTACCATAAAACTGATTCTAATTCAAATGGAGTTGGAACATTTTATCCTATTTAAGGATCCTGTAATGTTGGCATTCATTTAATGTAAGGTTCGCATTATCTTTTGTCCTGAGCCTCGTAAATTCTTTTCTGACCATAACAACAGTCCAGAGCACAATAATGGCATCAATCGCAAGCGAACCAAAATAAATGCCGGAGACTCCCATCATTTTAGGTAAAATCAGCATGACCGGTATATAGAAAACGAGCTGTCTCGCAATTCCGATAATGGCTGCCGGTTTTCCTTTATTAATAGAAGGGAAAAATGTCATTGCCATAAAAATCATCGACAATAGCGGTAAAATAGCCATGTGAATTCGGAAATACATCGATTGTGTTCCCGTAAATACTTGATCCGGCAACATGAAGCCCAGAATCATTTCGGGAGCGGCCATGGAAAAGATCCAAAAAGGCAAGGTCAACAGCATGGAGGCAACGGTAAATATTCTGTAGGATTTTATAACTCGCTCATATTGCCCAGCGCCGTAGTTTATACCAATGACCGGCTGCAGTGCACGCATTAAACCAAAGATCGGCGTAAGTAAAAAAGTAAACACACGATAGACCACGCCATAAAAGGCAATATCCAGCATCGTACCAAATTTAGCAAGTGCGTTGAAAACGACAACCCCCTGCACCAGACTCATCACATTCATAATTAGCGAAGACAAGCCCAGTCCAATGATCGATTTGACAGTGGCGGCATCCCTATAAATGGAGAAGACCTTTGTTTTGAAGGAAGCGAAACCTTTGCCAAAGTAAATCCAGCCCAGAAGCGTGTAGACAAACATGCTGATATTGGTTGCCCATGCGGCCCCTTCTACACCTGAATCAAGAACTACCACCAGAATATAGTTGAACAAAATATCTGCCGCCAGACCGACTCCCATCATGACGGCCGCGGACTTCATCTTTCCTTCCCCTCTTACAATCATGTTGGCTGCCAGACCATAGATCCAGAAAAACGAGCCTATGACTGTAATTCTAAAGAAACGGTCCCCCAGGAATAACACTTCGCCTTCTCCTCCCATCATCCTTATTAATTGAGTGGAGAATAGCAGACCCAGTATCATATAAATCACGGTTACGATAAGGGAAAGATAGTTGACATGCCCGAGCAACCGTTCCTGTGTGTGCTTGTCCTATCGGCCGATGGCCATACTTAATACTGAGCCGGCGCCAACCCCGATTAAGGAGCCTAAACCGACACTGATCTGGGTTAGAGGATAGGCTACGGAAACCCCAGCCAGAGCGCTTTCTCCGATATAACGACCTACAAAAACGGCAGCAATGACCGCATTTAATCCATAGAGAACCATGGCAATAATCGCCGGCCATGATAATTGGAGCATGACTTTCCACAGATTTACATTCAAGATGAAATACTGCTGTTTTCCTTTTTCATCTACGGTTGTTTGACTCATATAAAGTCCTCCTAACTTGCTAGATACATAGCGTCCTTATTTGACTCGCCATCCGTCGGATTCATGCTGCAAGCTCCACAAATCTGCATATAATCCCTTTCTTTTCAACAACTCCATGTGAGTACCTTCTTCAACAAGCTGACCTTGATCAAGTACAAGTATCTTATCCGCATGTTGAACCGTCTTCAATCGATGCGCGATAAGAATGACGGTTTTATCGGCGACCAGTTCGTTAATAGCCTTTTGTACAGCTGATTCATTTTCAGGATCAAGTGAAGCGGTTGCTTCGTCGAGCAGCACGATCGACGCGTCTTTCAGCAAGGCACGGGCAATCGATATCCGCTGCTTCTCTCCGCCGGACAGCGTCGAGCCGCCCTCTCCTACCGGCGTATCATAGCCTTGAGGCAATTGAGAGATGAATTCATGGCAACAAGCACGCTTGGCCGCGGCTTCCACTTCTTCTTGAGTAGCGTCCATCTTTCCGATTCGGATGTTGTTGCCGATAGTATCCTGGAATAAATAAACGTCTTGGAACACCATAGAAATATGTTTCAAAAGATCCTCCGGATTTGCATGTCGAATGGATTGACCACCAATCTCGATCGTCCCCTGTTGGATATCCCAAAATCGTGCAATCAAGCGCGTTACCGTACTCTTCCCGCTGCCTGACGGTCCCACCAAAGCCGTAATGGTTTGCGGTTCAATCGTAAATGACAAGTCCCTAATGATAAGTGCATTGTCATCATAGCCAAATATGACCCGGTCAAAAACAATCTGCCCCTGAGGTTGAATGCTTTCTGTCCCCTGCATCGGTTGTTCCTGCTGCACGTCCATGATACGTTGGGCGCTATAGGCCGAATACCGCATTTCTCCATAGTTCATCAACACCACAGTCAGTGGCTCGAATACTCGGGTACCCACCAGCAAGAACAGGAGAAAAACGGGAAGTGAAAGTGTTCCGCCTACCAGCAAGTAGCTGCCGACAAAAATCATGATCGTCATCCCAGAGCGGGTCAGTAGCATCGCTCCCATAATCAAGGGTCCCATAACGCCTTCCAAGCGGATGGACGCACGCATTAACCGATCAAATGAAAGACGCAATCGCTCAAACCGCTTCCCTCCCATATTATGGGCCTTGATCTCGCGTATTCCGGTTAAATACTCCTGCAGCCGGCTGGCGGCTTCATTCTTGGCCTTGACATGAGTTTCGCTTAAACGCGCCTGAAGCGCGTCCGTCAGCCAAAGCAGCAGTACGCCGAACGGAACAGCCACGAACATCGCTAATGCCATTTGCCAATCCAGAAACACAAGTCCCAACAATGCCAGGAAGGGCAGTATGACAGCGCTGATAAGTTGAGGCACATTGTGGGAAATCGTGTGCTCAACTTGCGAGTAGTCACTTAATAATAGGTTGGTAACATCCCCCGGATCACGTTTGCCAAAATATCCGAGCGACAGATGACGCAAATGTTCGGCCAACTTCAGCCGGCCGGATGCAGCCAGGCTATAGGCTGCTTTGTACGACTTGTCGTAAAGTAAGGCGTACGCCCCATAGGACACCATCAGCCAAAAAAACAAAAAGGCGCATACCACCCATAACCGTCCGGTACTCAAGCCCGCCTCCGGTTCCGCAAAGGAGCTATATATCGTATGAAAAATATCAACAAGCAAAGCTGCCGGAATGACTTTAGAGATCCCATCCAGTAAGGCCGCAAAGGAGGATGGCCATAAGTTTCTGATGTTTCCTCCTGAGATGTTAGTAAAGTAACGGTTCATTAGCCTAAGCCCTCCTTTGCAGCGACTGCATGTGCCGGCGAGTTGTCTTTCGTGCCGAGTCTCCATGAAGCTGCGCTGATATGAGCTTGCCACATCTGCTCATACAGGCCGTTTAATTTCCGCAGTTCGTCATGCGTTCCCCGTTCCGCAATTTCTCCCCGCTTCACGACTAGAATTTGATCTGCCGCGCGAATCGTAGACAGGCGGTGAGCAATGATGAGGACGGTTTTTCCTTTAACCAGCTCGGCCAGACCCCGCTGGATCTTCTTTTCGTTCCCAGCATCCGCATAAGCTGTTGCTTCATCCAATACGAGGATCGGCGCATTTTTCAGCAATGCACGGGCAATCGCAATCCGCTGCGCCTCTCCGCCGGATAAATAGGTTCCGCCTTCCCCGATTTTGGTATCGTACCCGTACGCCAGTTTCTCGATGAATTCATGACAGCAGGCCGTCTTCGCAGCTGCGATGACCTCTTCATTGGAAGCGGTCGAATTTCCCATCCGGATATTCGCTTCGATCGTATCATAGAACAGATGCACATCCTGAAACACGAAGGAAACCGTATCCATCAGCTTTTCCGTCCCCATCTCACGAATCGGAACGCCCCCAATCGTAATGTCGCCCTCCTGAACATCCCAGAAACGCAGCAACAGATTGGCAATGGTCGATTTCCCACCGCCTGAAGGACCGACCAACGCGGTCATCTCGCCCGCTCGCGCAACAAAATGGATACCGTTAAGAACTGGCTTAAAATCCTTGCTTTCTTTGGTTTCATAAGCGAAGGAAACCTGCTTAAAGGCGATATCGTGCGCTGTTGGAACATGGGGAGACACCGGTTCCGTCACCATCGCTTCGGAAAAAATGGCCTCAATACGTTTATTGCCTTCAACAATTTCTCGCATCCCGCTTCCCGCATGCATCAACTTCAATAACGGTACCGATAAGCTCGGTGCAATGATCAGAAACAGAATAAAAGTAATGGCAAACGATTGACTTCCGGAATGACCATTTCCAAGAAGAATGCCCACAGGTACGATAAAAGTGAACAAAGAACTGACAACAACGAAAAAAAGACTGTACGGCGTCTTGCATAAATCCGTTATTTTTAATGAGATATCACGGTATTTGGCAACGGATTGCTTAAACGTCAGGAAGGATTCGGCCGGAATACCGAATATTTTCACAGCGGGCATTGCACGGACATATTCGACACCGGTTGCATTCATTTCTTCCACGGCGTATTGAAATTCGCGATACGCTGTTTGTCCTCTTTCGCTCGTAAACATACGGGCCTGAAGCCAAAATCCGAATCCGATCGGAATGAGCAGAACCAGCGCCAAGCGCCAATCCAGCCAAAACAAATAGCCTATCAATAAAATCGGTATCATGACCGCACTGACGATATCGGGTAATTGATGGGCAATAAATTTCTCGATTTTTTCGACACTGACCTCAATAATTTTTTTCAATTCGCCCGTAGTCGTTTTCGTATGGTAACCCATTGGCACTTTGGCAACATGCTCTGCCAGACGCACCCGAAGCTGATAGAGAATAGTAAACGCAGCGATATGTGAGCACATCCCGCCGATATACAGAGCTACCAAAGCCCCAATACAGGCTATAAACGCGACGCCCCCCCAATACAGAATAAGCTCCTTGTCTGCGCCCTCAGGACTTTGTGCATGGTTCAACAATTCCTCGACTATCTTATACATCGCGACAAAAGGAACAAGCTGCAACAAACTGGAAAAGAAGGAGAACACGCTTGCGACCGTCAACAGCCCCTTTTTCTCGCCGGCAATATGCAACAGGCCCGACACTTCGGACTTGAAACTCATCTTCCTACACTCCTTTCCTTTTATGTACTGAAAAACGAAATCATCCCTGCCCGAAAATCAGGCAAGGACACCCAGAGCTTCTATGCACAAAATTGGAGCTATCTATTCGTTGCTTTTATGGTTTTTTAATATTTGCTTTCCGAGTCGGTCGAGCAACTCCATACGACCAATCGCCGTGAAGGAATAATTGTAATTGTCGATATTCGTTATTTTGTAGACATTCCCTTTCTGTACGGCTTTGAGATTGTTCCAAACTTTACTGTCGTTCATTGTGTTTTCGCTGTTCTCCATTAGTATCAAGTTGTCAGGATTGATGGTCGCTAAGGATTCAAGGTTTATTTCCCGCCCTCCCCAGCTTTCAGGTTCCGGAATGCCGACCGTACGCTTCAATGCTAGATCCGTATAAATAAGCTCAGCTGTTCCGGATGAGGAGTAGATGACAAGATTTTTAGGATAGGTTTCGATTACAGCAAAGGTTTCGTTCCCAAGAACAGGTTCTAATTTTTTGCTCCATTCTTCTACCTTTCTGTCATACTCAGACAACCATTTATCCTTCTTCTCTTCTTCTCCAAAAAGATCCGCTAAAAAGGCAAAACGGTTTCTCCACTCGTAATAGGGATATGGCACAATCACTGTCGGGGCAACCTTGGATAGCTGCTCGTACAGATTTTCATTAAATAAAGTTCCCAGAATAATCAAATCCGGTTTAGCGGATACGACTAACTCCAGGCTGATCGGCTCTGCGTACCAACCCAAATTAACTGTATCTGCGCTTAAAAGATCTTTAATCGTTGGAGACAATACGGCTCTATTGCCGAAATCCGTATTTCCTGAAGCGATCGGTTGTATTCCAAGTAACAGAAGCTCCTCCGTCGATCCCGAAAGGTCGGCGATGCGCTTAGGATGGATCGGAATTTTAACCTTGCCGCCCTTGGCATTTTCAACCTCTTTAAATTTTTGTTGATTCTCCCCGTCGCGGGTCTCCTGGTTTCCGCATGCGGTTAATACCAACATGCAACATAGGATGGCCAAAACTATTCCTCGTTTCATCGTCTCTCCCTTTCATTTATAGATAATGATAATCATTATCAATTATTTTTTTAAAAAAAAGGCCTTGACGATTGCTTCATAGCAACTGTCATGAACCAGTATCCCACTTCCTGCCTTGATCCAGATACCCAAATCGGGAGTAAAAACCACAAATACGGATTTTGTTCTTTCTTAACGGCGAAATTGTCGGAAGTACTCAGAGGGATTGACACCGTATTTCCTTTTGAATTGTTCGGAAAAATGTCCTGTCTTCCCGAAACCTGCCGCATAGGCCGCCTCCGTAATCTTCATTCTGCCTTCTTCTAACATGTGGAAGGCGGCTTCCAGCCTTCGGTCGATCACATAAGCATGAACCGGCAGGCCAAACAGCAATTTGAATCCTTTTTTTAGTTTGAATTCGTTCAAACATACCCGCTTGGCGAGTGCTCCCAGACCAGGTGGGGACATCAAATCGCCGTCCAGTATGTCTTTGGCGAGATGAAGGCTTGCAACCTCTGTTCTGGACAGACCAAGCGGCGGAGAGGAGGTGTTCTTTTCCAAAATAACTTCATATAAATACAAGGCGATGAGCTCCAATATTTTTCCTTCCAAGTAAATATGCTTGATATCGCCATGGTAATAGCAGTGAATGATATCATGAACAATGCGTTTCATTCCGGATGTCATTTGACTATTATAGAAGAGTCGGGAATCTCCAGATAAAGCGGACGATATTTTGTGTAGCGGAAGATGGTGCAGGGGCCCAATGGACTCCATGTGATTAAGCTTTAGAGAAAGACCTTGAAAGTGACTGTCGACGTCATACTGACATCGATTGCTCGCTTGAATACTGCCAAAAGCGGAGACCTCCCATGGATCGAGTCCAAATTCGCCCTTTCTTCCTTCTACACTCCAACGGATGCTGTCTCCGAGACAAAATCCAAGGTTTATGTTATTCCCTCCTTCTCTACTGCTCAAGGTCATATTTTTAGTAAAGCGCACGTCGCATATTACCAGGTCTATAGAAGAATACGTACGAATACATTTCCAGTACCCCTTGCCCATCTCTTCAGGCACCTTCACTACCTGTTCAAAAGAGCTTGTTCGATACATTTCATTTAGATTAAATGTGAGCTCGCAGTTCCTATTTTCTGCATTCATAATCTCACAATATCGCTCAGCGCTTTCCATAAATTCAACCCCGTTTCTATCAGAAGCCGCCCTTTTCGGAGACCACATATTTTCAAATCCATGGATATTATGCGTACAGGAGTTTCCCGATTGCGTCCACGAATGCTTGTTCCTAACAATTGGAAACTCATCATAAAGTAATGATAATCATTATCAATTGATTAATCAATAGCAACCCATGTATAGCCTTTTGGTCCCCATTTTGATTTATGGCCAGAAGGGTTCCCCTATGCTTTCAGAGAACGTCTTCAAATGCTATCTATGCTCCGGCTTGTTCTATTTCAGGTTATTTTGAATGAATTCTCGTACTCTTTGTGCCTTGCGAAGGCGTTGTAAATCGTGTACCAGTTCCTTGTCTTCCGCATCAAAAAACAAAAAAGAACGCAAACCTCGGAAGTGCATCCGAAAATTTACGTTCTTCACAAACTATATTTTCATCTGAGTTCAATCATCTCATGAACTTAAAGTTTCGCCGCTAATTAGACAACGTCGCCTGATATTGACTCCAAAGCGTGTTCACGCCTGTTCCGGTAATCACTTTAAATTGGCGTTCTTTCCACAGCTGAACTTCATTTGCATTCCCGATGATGTTGTAAGGGATCGGAGCCGCGTATATCATAATAGGATTGAGCTCTCAATTGACGAGAATTACGGAAAATTTTAATAGATCATAAAAGAGTTCCGTTTATCACCCTACAGGCGGCTTATTATATCCCCTGTCCCCAAAAGGCTCCAGCTTCTCCAGCCACCGCTTTTTCAGCTGCTTCCGCTCCCAGCGCATGTCTGTAATTTCTGAAGCCTCTTTTTGCTCCAGCACCTCGAAGGCGAAGTTTTCTGCGCCCAGTTCCTTCCAGTCCTTCTGAAGCTGCAAATTGGCAAACCTGCCCATGTCCAGCTGGGCCTGCAGCGTGATCCATTTGTTTTTCAGATTGGGATAGGTGTCTACGAATATTTTACCGTTGGTCTTGTTGAGAATTTGAATAGCGCCCATGTAGGTCTTCACCTGCTTATACTCTTCCAAAAGCTCCTTGCGCTTGGTTTTATCCATGTCTTTCTCTCCTTTCGCCTCTATCTAATCCATACACCTTTACAAATACCGGGCGATAATCCGGACTAGCTTAGCCGGCAAATCTGCCAGATCCGTGATATCCAAAAATCTCTCGCTTCCATAGATCTGATGTATGACATCCTTATCCTGGCCTATCGCGGCTGCTAGGAAGGTGATTCCTTTGCGTTCATATTCGGCCATGGTATGCTGCATGTCCCGGATGGCGAAGGTTCCGGTATAATTCTCCATCGCTTTGGGCTGCCCGTCGCTTATGCTGATGAGCAATTTGGTCTGCTGCGGGGACCCGGCTAACCGGTCTGCCATTATACGAAGAGCCATTCCGTCGCGGTTGTTGCTTCTGGCGCGAATTCCCGTGAGTCTGTACCGATCGTTGGGATCAGTTCTGTCCAAATCGGTATAGGCGTAAATCGACATTTGTTCCAGCCTGGAAGCATCCGCCGTATCCCCGTAGATCAAGACGGGTATCCGGCAGATTTGGCAGAACTCATAGACGGCTATCACCGCACGCTTTGCGGCCTCCAGCCTCCCGAAAGCGGACATGGATGCCGATTCGTCCACCCTTAAACCGACCACAAGAGAGGGAGAATCGGTTGGGGGAAGTTTCTTGGCAAAAGTCCTGAAATCCCGGTACGCAATGCTGTCTGCCTGAAATTTGCTGCCGTAATATTGATGCCTCGCAAATTCCGAAGAAGTCTCATGTTCCAGCAGCGGAAGTGTTTTTCTGGCAATCTCCCGGACGACAGGCATAAGTTCCTCACTTAGGCGGGCATATTCCTGCTCGGAATCGTTATCGTAATCCGGACGGTGAACAATAAGCTTCACCTTGTTATGAATGGAACCGGACACGATCTCACGGGTGTCGCGATTCAACTTTTTACGGTAATCCCGCTCCATTTGCCGGGCTTCGTCAGGCTTCGTTTCAAGATTGGCCTGATGATACTTCGGAGCCCCGTCCTCTTCCCTATCTGAAAATTCCGTGTCGGTGGAGTCATCCGAAACCTCGGATATATTTTCGTCACTATCGGTGGATTTTTTTAAAGCGATCCCTTGTTCTTCAAGCTCATTGTCCTGTTCAAACTCCGTGTTGCCGATCGTTCCCTCTGTTTTTAGTTCCGCTTCGTCCGTTATTCTTTTTTTTTTGCTTCCGCATCGACTTGGTCAAGCACGTCCAGTAATCCCCGGTTTTTTAACGCTTCTTCCAATAGGCGGATTTCTTCGGAATCGGTCGTTATTTTGTAGATGACTTTGTGGTAAAGGGATTCATTGGCTGGAGCGCCGCCGGCAACCGCATCCGCCCAGTAAAAGAAGGAACGCATACCCGCCACGCCTTTAATCGCATGGGCCCGGGCGGTTTTATCCAAAACCACAATGACATCCGCTAAAATATCCAGTACCTTCTCATTCTTGTAACCGGTCTTAGACATGGCCCGTTCTACCATGATTTCTTTGGTCGGCAGGTCCATCTTTTCCGAATGCTGAACTCTGTCGCGCAGGGCTTCGTTTAACGGTCGGGTTCCCGCATAACTGCGGTTGGTTGTGATGACCGCGATGAAATCGGGGTGTCTGCGTACGATTTCCGTGGGAAGGTTAATGCTGCCATCCGGCTCCAAGGCGGAGTTGAGCGCCATAAGCACCGCGGCGTCCCGGATAACGGTCGGTTCCTGAATTTCGAGAAGATAGCCGTTTCGATAGGCTCTGACGATTTCAGAAGGGTAAAACCGGTACTCCACCACATCGTCACCGGAGTTTTGCTCCATCTTGTTCAGCAACTGCTTCATCGTTAAGGCAGCCTGTTCCCGGGTAACTCCCAGCACGTTCATCACGAGTTCAGCCGCGCTTTGAAAACCGTCGCTGTCATATAAGGCCTTCAAAACGGTTTGCTCCGTCGGCTCCATGTTCTCAACTCGATCCGATGAAATAACCGGCAATATGGCCCCGATAATATCGGATTTATCCATATCGGCAAAACAGGTCACTTTCGTATAAGGCAGCCCCAAATCAGCCGACAAGGCTTTGGCAAGCTGGGTTTTACCGGAGCCGGCGTCCCCTTCTAGCAAAATAGTGGCGATTTTCATTTCTCCGCGGTTCCAATTGCGCTTGATTTCTTGGCATATACGAATTTCCTCTTCACTGATCTTATGGGAAACCGGCTTTTTCCAAACCAGCGCTTGTTCCGCATCCGTCAGCTGCCTGTCGGGAGACACGTAATAATCCTGGTTGACGTTCATCGCTTTTCACCTCTTTATAGGGGGTCAATACCCCATTTCTTCCAATAGCCGGGATAACACGCGAAGCCGCTCCCCGATCATTTCGCCATCCTCGCTGAGAGCCTGGGCAAACAGCTTAATGTCTTGATCCAGCATGGGATTGTCTTCGCAAACGGACACACTCATCGCATCCCCCTGGAGCCCGATACGGTCGATCATGGGGTTCTCGGGATCATACAATTTCGGAAACCGGTAGGCATCCTGAAAATATAAGCTGCTTCTGCAAATCAGAATAGCAAGGTCAAGAACACGGTGCATAGGCAGTTCTTCGGATTGTCTAGACCATTTCTCTCCCGTGTGTCTCCATACTTTGGCCGATATATCGACCTTGCCTCTATCGTTCCACTGGGCCAGCCCCAGGGACAATCCTTTGGCATCCGTGTTCCGGGCGAGGCGTCCGTCGACCTGCTCGTAATTTTCCGATACGATGACCGGCTTATGTTTTAACGTTGTCGGGATTTTCATAATTAACACGCTCCAATTGGGTTTCGTTAAATTCACGATTTACTTATTCACTAATTTAGTAATTTACTAAATCTAAAGTCATCATACTCTTCTTTCCATGGTCTGTCAATCGGGGTTAGTTGCTTAAAACAAAGATCCGCTAAACCAGTCGGTTCAGCGGCCCTGTATGATTTGGATTAAAGTGAAAGGGAGGATTTATTGCTACTTCGGAATATTTGTTTTGTAAACTGAAGTGCAAAATAAAAAATCATTGAAGCAACTAATCCCAGCTTCAGGACAAATTCCTCCAAGAATCCCAAGTAAATGTTATACACCATTGAAATCACCGTACCTGAAATTAAAAACATAATGAGCAAAGCTAACTTCCTCTTATATTCTTTCTGAAAAAAACGTTGGCTAATTTTATCCAATACAAAAGAAACAGGGGTACCGATCAACAAAATTAAAGGGGTACCATAAAAACCGAATAAGATTAATAGATCTGGAAAATCAAATAACACCTTATTCAGAAAGTATGCACTCATGGAAAAAGTAAAAAGGACAGATGTTATTAAAGCAGCCGTAAGATATTTGATTATTATTACTCCTTTCAAATTCCTAACTTAATACTCTTTCCTTACAAATACGCCCCGAAATAAAACTCCAGCGCTTCCCGCGAATAGCGGTCATCCCCCTGCCAAACCGCCATGGAATTGAAATCATGGTCTCCGCCGCGACGCTTGCGAGGTGTGTCCCGCGGCACCAGCAATCCGGCAAATCCCCATATTTCCATCACCATATCCCGTTCATTCTTGCTCGAAGGGAATATATCCTTCCAGCGTTTTTCCAGCTTCCGGGCACTGTCATGTTCCTCACATTCCTGAATCGCTTCGATCATGTTGTGAAGGATGGTCCTATCCTCCGCGGTAACCTCGAAGGCTTCTTCTTTGCTGAACAATTCGAGATCCAGCCAGCAATAAAGAAGTTGGTTCAAACGGACTCCTCCCCATTTGATCCGCTCGAAATTCAACACGTTCAGATCCGCATTTACATATTCGCGGTCCGACATGATCCCCCGGTAATTGCAGTCCCCGCAGCTGCTGTAATTGGGCCGCACCGCGCTCCGTTCGCCGTATGTATGAAGGGGCAGCTTAGTTGTCAAAGCCCAGCTTGAAAGGGCGCTTCGCAAATGGACTTTTTTGGTAGAGAGACTATGCAGAAACGCGGCGGCGACCTGTTCTTTCGTGAGGGTCTGGTGGAGGTCGTCAAGCCGCTTGACCAGTTCATCATGCTCCATTGTAAGGGGATCGAACATGAGGCCTTTGCTTTTGGCATACTCGAAATCCTCACCGGCAAAAACTTCCGGTCTGTTTTTCCAGCCCGCGGCAGACCAAAAAGTGGTTGCCAATATTTTTTTCGCTTTTTTATCCACTCGATTCACGTCCTTGTCCGTTTCTCCATTGCCCGAACCCTTGTTTCACGGCTTATCCGGGCTTCCGTCTCTCGTTCCACCCCCAAAGGTTGCAAAAGCACGGCTGTCATACCGGCCACTTACAATTTGTCGTGATTTAGAAGATGAAAGGATCTATAGCAGTCTCTTTGTCATGATAATTTCCGTAGGTTCGTTTTCGAGCAGCAGACATCCCGCGTCCCGGTATCCCAGCTTTCTGTAAAAATGCTGCGCCTCTTCATTAGCCAAGGTGGATGTCATAACCAGCTTGAACCCGCGTTGTGTCATTTCTTTTTCCCAGAAAAGAACAACTTCCTTTCCGAAACCTCCGCCCCGATACGGTTCGTCGATCCAGAGCATGTTCATAAACGGTGTGTTATCCCAAAAGTATCCGTATCTCATCCAACCGATGTTAACGTTCTCTTTATTCCGCAAGATATAAATTTCCTTGTTTCTAATTTTGGGCAGAATCAGATCCTCATTAATATGAGAGTCGCGATCACGCAAGTAATCAAAATCCGCAACGGCTGCCGAAACAATTTGCATGGTGTTCTCCTCCGTTTTTAATAGGGTATACTTTACCTATCATATAACATACAAGTGTGAAAGAAAGAGGTGCACAGTCTATGAAAAACAATACTGTGAAAAAAATCGAGCAGCACTATGGAATCGTCTTCCCATCCGATTATTTGAGCTTTCTGCAAAACGCGGAGAAGCAGGGATATAATTTCGTTGAAAACGGAGACGTTACCGATTGGGAAGTCCGGTTTTCCGAGCTGGATGAACGCTTTATCGAAACAAACCGGAATCTTGTGGATGATGTGAATCCCGATCCCAAACGCCTCATTCCTTTTGCATGGAGCGTAAGCAGCGGCAACAATTACTTGTTCGATTACCGCACGAACCCCTCCTCCCCTTCCGTTGTTCTAATGGATCACGAGGAAGCGATGGTGCGGGAAGACGCGGAAAGCGAGTCGGAAACGCTCGAAGAGGCGCAGGAGCTGATGGAGCAGAACGTCAGGGAGGCAGCTGGCAGTTTTGCCGAATTCGCTGCCCGCCTGCAAGCTTATACAGCCGAGTAACTCTATTCCGGGGATAGCCGCCTCATTTCTGTCGCAAAACCGGCACATTCATTATTCCGATCAGGTATTGCCACAATAGGCCACGGAACTTTCCTGGCCTTTTTCGGTTTCCCTGCAACTCCCTCTAAACGCGAGTCACATCAGCTGATAGACTAGTATTGAACGGTTCGGATTCACATGCCGTCAGGCTGTTCCGTCCAAGCATAAAGGACGCCTGACCGGACGTTCTTTCATCACCAAGACAACTTACAAGTGACAGGGGGCGAGAACATGTCTCTGCTTATCGGTTCGCATGTCTCCATGAGCGGGACAACGATGCTGCTGCGGGCAAGCGAAGAAGCGGCATCGTACGGCGCAACGACTTTTCTGATTTACACGGGTGCCCCGCAAAATACACGGCGCAAACCTATTGAAGCGTTCAACCTTGAAGCGGGAAAAGCGCATATGAAAACCCATGGCATTTCGAATATCGTGGTTCACGCCCCTTTTCTCATTAACTTGGGAAATACCGTGAATACGCGGACTTTCGAGCACAGTATCGAGTTTCTGCGTTCTGAGATTCAGCGGACGGAAGCGTTGGGATCGAATCAAATCGTCCTTCACCCCGGCGCACATAGGGGAGCCGGAGCCAAAGCCGGGATTCGGAGAATTATCGAGGGATTGAACGAGGTTCTGGCGGAAAAAAGGGACGTCCAAGTTTCACTCGAAACGATGGCGGGCAAAGGAACGGAATGTGGCCGAACGTTCGAAGAGCTTGCTGAGATCATCGACGGAGTCACCCATAATGAGCGGCTATCCGTCTGCCTTGATACGTGTCATATCCACGATGCCGGATACAATATCGCCGAGGATTTCGACGGAGTTCTGCATGAATTCGATCAAATCGTCGGGCTGGACCGCATTCAGGTCATTCATGTCAATGATTCCAAAAATGAATGTGGGTCCCGCAAGGACCGGCATGAGAACATCGGACACGGTTTCATCGGGCTTAAAGCCCTTGATTATATCGTCCATCACCCCCAGTTCGATCGTGTGCCTAAACTGTTGGAGACACCCTCCATCGGTCCCGTTAAATATAAAAACGCTCCGTACAAACATGAGATCGCTCTGCTGCGCAGAGAGGTTACGGATCCGATCGTCAAGTAATCAAGACATGCGGAAAAGGCGGTACTCTAAAAACGACTTTGTTGCCCTATAAGAAGAACCACAGCCTCGGGCTGTGGTTCTTCTTGTCTGTAAGCAAAATCGGCAAATCCTAATCGCAGACGCTGCTCGCGTATTCAGTTTACCCGCTTTTCCACCTTCGCCAGCAGGTTTTCCATAACAAAATCCAACTGCTTGTCCAGCGAATAAATATCGTTGTAGTACGACAAACCGAAACTGATCTCGGTTAGCCGCCCTCCCTTCACCGCGGGAATTTGATTCCAGACAGGATTTTGGGACAAATCCTCCATCCCTTCGTACGCCGAACGGAACACATAATCGCCCGAATATTGATTGAGCACTTCCAACGAGACGTTCTTCGAGCTCGCCCCTTTGCTCCCGGCATCCATTTCTTTTTGAAGGACAGCAGGTGCTTTCATGCCTAAATATTCATAGATGACCTGGGAACCTCGGCCGTAGTTTCGGGATGAAATGACAGCCATGCTGCCTTTCCCGCCTTCCATGATGGTAACGGTTTTATCATAAATCCCCGCCTGTTTCAGCTTTTGTTTGCTTTGTTCCACCTTCTTATGGAAGTTGTCCAGCAGTTTGGCGGATTCCTTCTCCTTACCGAGCGCTTCCGCAAGCTTATTCAACCGTTCCTCCATCGTCATCTGTTCATAAGGGAGGTAGACGGTAGGCGCAATTTTGTTCAACATTTCGTAGGTCTCTTCCGAAGGGGCGATAATTAGATCGGGTTCCAGGGCAAGCACGGCTTCCGGACTCGGTTTGAACCATTCGCCGAGCGACCGGACTCCCGACAGTTCCTTTTCAAACGCCGCTCCTTTGTAAACGTCCGATATCCCCACGGGCATCACATCGAAAGCCAGTACATCGCCCAATAAATACAAAACGACGACCCGTTTGGGATTCACGGGAATTTCGACGTCGCCTTTGGCGGTGGAGATCAACTTAGTCGCAGGCTTGCTTGGCGCAGTCTGATTGCTGTCGGTGTTGGCGGCAACAGGAGCCGGACTAGGCGAAGTAAGCGAGTTGCTGTTCGCGGATCCGCTCGTCTTTCCAGTCGAACAGGCACTGAGCAGGATCATCAAGCAAAGCAGCAAAGTGATTGCCGCGGAAGGTCTTCTGCTGTATAACATGGGGAAGTTTAGCTCCTTTTTATATTGAGAATGATTATCATATTCAATATAATTCAAGCTATCTCTTCCCGCAATGTCAAATACGGCCGTATCCGATGGCAAATCGGGACAACTTCTCCTGGTTCTTTTTTCCGTCCGGTAGCGGATCGGCGCAATTCCTACCTGTTTTTTGAACATTTTAGCCAATGAATAACTGTCGGGATACCCGATGCTTTCGGCAATCTCCTGTAGTGTCATCTCCGTCGCCAGCAGCATTTCCTTCGCTTTGTTCATGCGGAGCCGGATCATATAATCAATCGGGCTTGTGCCGGTTTTGCGTTTGAACAACCTGGTTATATGCCGGGGGCTGCTGTCCAGCAGTTCCGCTAAATTCTCCAGGGTAATAGGCTCTGTGTAATTCTCCTGCAAATAGCGGCGGGCTTGCTCCGCGACATCCGCTTTTGCTGCCGGAATGTTGCGGGCGTGAACCTGGGCCAACAATTCATGCACGAACTGGTAAAACAGCGCTTTGACATGAAGCCGCTCCAGATTTCCCTGCGTCACCCATTCCTGATGCATAAGCCGGATTTTGCTCATCAGAGAAAGAGGATGATGCGGCGTAAGGCCATACTGCAGCTGAAACGGATTACAGCCGTCCGCTATCTCAGCCGCTTCTTTTCGTAAAGGGACAGGAAAATATGCTTTGTAATAGAGAAGATAATAGCTGAACGGTTCTTCAACCGCATAAATATCTACGCGGCTGCCTTTGCCCCCATGCAGAACATGAAAACCGCTTATCTGAAAAAGCTCGCCATCCATTCGTACACACGCTCTCCCACTCACCGTGTACATAAAACAACAGGCCGGCATAATCCATGACCGAATCTCCTCGTCCGAAATCAACACTATGCAGCGGACGTCCAAGATTTTAACGGAAGCCTGATTCCAAAGGAATGAATGGTTGTCTGCCCGCATCGATTTCACCAACTCCTCGGAACAATGCTGGTTTCATTTTCCGTTTATTATAATTGATAACGGTTCTCATTATCAATTATAAGTTTTCCATAAGGCTCAGCCTTCCGGAAGCTTTTGTTGGTATTTCGCAAATTAGGAGGAGACTTTTTTGCCCGGTTTGGTTTTCTGTCGGACAAACGTAAAGCACACTCATTCCTTTACAGGAATTTGCGTGCTTTGTTTTTTGCTCGTCAAGAAGGCAGCTATTACAACCGCGAGTGAGATTATTTTATTTACCTTTACTGCTTACGATGACGTGTACGCCAGATATGCAGCCGCTTCGTCGTAAACGGCGTACTTTCCGCCGCGAGTCACAATAACCCCGCTTTTGCGCGTGGATGCTATCATTCTAGCATCTATCGCCTCGTGTCTCGTCCACTTCTTTTCCCTGGCCGCAATCAGCCAGGACGGAGCATCGATCACCACGATAGTTTCGGGACCGTCGGCACTCGTCGAGAGCAGAGAGTCGATCTTTTGGAATGCAGGGTCCTTATAATCCGCGAATAAAATCCTCGTCACGCTTCGCTGCCTGCTCGAAAGTCGTTTGATTTCTCCGATCAATGCGGTTACTTCGTCACGCTCTTTTCGCTTTTGAATGAACAAGAGCAGCACACAAGCAAGGAACCATACCAGATTACATAGGAACAGCAGATTGCTCACGGCGCTTCCTCCTCTTCCTATAGTTCCATGCGGATTGAAGCAGCCCGATTGAAATCGACAGAGCCATTACAAAAAGAAGCGAATTGATCCTGGCGTATCCATCCTGTTCGGGAGCAGGCAGCAGCAAACCCGCCGCCAGCAATCCGATTAGAATGGCGTTACGGTAAACCGGGGATCGATTCAGAAATGCGATCTCTCCGTAACAAGCACAAGTATCGACACCCGTAAGTTTTGTTTTCCGCCATGAAAAGAAGGCAAACGCAGCAAGCAGAACGATTGCGGCAAGCTCCCTCCACCCTCCGAGCAGTCCGATGGCAAACAAAAGAAACAGGACGAACTCCACTGACAATACGACCAAAGCCGCTATCGAAACGAGAGAACGGGGAAGTATGCCGTAGGAGTACAACTCGATTCGGAAATTGCGGAACCGGCTGGCTTTTATGTAAAACGGCATGAAAAACAGAACCGACATAGTCATATCCAGAACATAGCCTAACCACTGAATCAATGTATAATCACCCATTTCTCTATAGCGCGGCCACTGTAACCGGCATTCAAGAGACTTTTTGTTCTTGCAGACGAATCGTTAACGGGTACCAGGCCGCTTCTTCTCCGTTTATCATACACCGGATGTAAATAATTCCCGGTTCCGTCACAATCAAGTGAAGGGAGACATCCTGATCGACTCCGGGAACCTGATCTTCCCCTCTGTAATTACGCAGAACGGTAGCCGGAGTACGATCAATCATTTCGCCCGACGAGTTTGTGATGATCAAAGCGGTATCGACAAATTCATCACGCGGCAAATCAAACAATTTGATTAAGACATGCATTTCTATCACATACGGCAGCGCCGGAATAGACACTTGATTCAACACAGTGCCTAAGACATGGCCTCCCAGTAAAGTATTGTTCGTAATCTGATCGCAGACAAGTAATTGAGCGTTCAATACACGCAACCCCTTTGAAATGGAATAAAAGAGAAGGGACAATCGCCCTTCTCCTTTGTAGTGCTTAGTAGCAGCAGCCAGCATTGAACGTGCAAACTACTGGTGGTCCACCGTCATTGCAGCCAACACTTTTAGTAGAAGTCAAAATTTTGGGGTAAGAAGTACCGTTAGCCGTGCAGTAGCCAGTCAAACAAGCTCTGGATTCACTCAAAACTACTCCATCCGGACATTTACAAGCCATCGTATTCACCTCCTTTCATAGGTGGATTTGTATCATAAAGGTGACAAGCACCGTGATACCGCGTTTAAGTCAAATGAATTCCGCTGGTTCGCAGGATCTGTTCAAAATCATCGGCATTGTAGATGACACCTTTGGCCGCTATAATGTCCGACTTGTCGATGAGCATCATAAAAGGCAGCGCGGTAACTTGGAAATAAGCTTCCATATCGCTTTGATCCATCGTATTCACAGGGAAATCCCAACTGAAATACTCCTTCATGCTGCGATGGTCCTCTTCGTCTCCGGTAGTGAAGAGACCGAAAGAAAAAGTCGGATGATTCTCCGCGATCGTTTGGAGATGAGGCAGCAGATCTATGCAATGCGTGCAATAAACGGAGGCGAACAGCAGGACTCGAATGGTGCACGATTGATTCCAGGCTGCCCCCATGCCTTCCTTCAAGTAGTCCGGAAGTTCAGGCAGCGAGGCGCCTAAAGGCAGACCGGTATCGGACAATCGGGACGGTTTGGCAGATGACGTCATGGATATTTCCCTCCTTGTAAGTTCGTTACACATACCACTGCTTCTGCTGGTTCCATATCTCGTTGTAGAGACCTTGACGTTCCAGCAGTTCCTCGTGATTTCCGGTCTCGGCAATTCGTCCGCGTTCCATGACGATAATGCGGTCCGCATTACGCGCGACTCCGACCCGATGGGAAATGAGGAGAACGGTTTTGCCTTTAAAATGGCTCAGAAGTTCATTCATCAAGCGGACTTCGCTAAGCGGGTCCAAAGCGGCGGTCGGTTCATCGAACACGACAAGGTCATCGTCGTCTCGGACGAAAACGCGGGATAAAGCGAGTCTTTGCCATTGTCCTCCCGACAGATTGACGGCACCGTCATCCAGAAACCCCAATCGGCTGTTCAGACCGTGTTTGAAGACGTCGGCCAAACCGACTCTGGCAAGCATCTGTTCGAGTTTCTCCGAATCTTGGATTTCGCCTATATTGCCGACAGCCACATTTTCTCTTACATCCGTCATGTAGCGGATAAAATCCTGAAATACGGCACTGCTTTTTTGCCACATTTGAAATCGGTCCATGTTCTTCAAACTGACACCGTCATAAAAGATTGAGTCTTCTTCCGTCTGATACAGCCCGAGAAGCAGCTTAATGAGCGTCGATTTACCGGAGCCGTTCTCGCCCAGAATGGCGACAACTTCTCCTTTCTTGATTTCAGCGCTGATCCCGTTTAGAGCAGGCTGATCCTGGTTCGGATACCGGAAAGATAAGTCTTGAATCCGGATGTCCTTTTCGAAAACAAACGGTTTGCTCCGGACGTTCTTCTCGACACCGACGGCCACCTCGTTGTTCTCTTCAATCACCTTCAGCTTCTCGATGTGCGTGCAGTATTCTTTTAATCTCGAGTAAGAAGTGAACAAGGAGCTGATATTGTTTTCCGTCATGCTGAGCGCCATCGTTATCGCTACGTAATCGCCGATACTCAAAGAACCTTTATAAATCAAGTAAGCGGTTATGACCGTAACTGCCGCAGTGTTTAAGATCGAGAGAAGTTCGCCGCGAAAAGTCCGTTGATGATTCAATTTATCAAGCTTGATTTGCAGCTCCGCGGACTCCATTTTCTTTTCCAGCCAGCGCTTTCTAAAGTAAGGGAACAACCGGAACAGCATCATTTCTTTCTGGGTCTCGGAATTTGTAAGGAGATCGTAATAATAATGATGGCTCCGCGTGTTCCTCATAAGCTGCTCATCGATTTCAACCCGCCGGCGTACGGCCAGCAGATCGTAAACACCTCTCCACGTACCGACCAGAAGAGCGAGAATTCCCGTAAGCCAATAGGAGTGAAGAAGAAAGAACAAGCTCAATGATGCAAGTATGATTTGTTTTAATAGGCCGATAGCGATTAAGTATGTATCGTAGTATTTATTGTTGCTGTAAGACCAGTAAGAAAAATCGCCTTTGAAACGCGGATGTTCTTTCTCGATCAAGTCCGTCTTCTCTACAAGATCGATGAGCTTGCCTTCGCACTGGATGGCAAACATCAGGCTCATCTTACGGCTCTTCAGCTGAGCGTACGCATCCAAAACCACCCGCAGCAGTTGAAACAAGATTAAAAGTACAATACCGCCCATCAGCAGATAGAAGTTTTTAATCGTCAGCTGATCTACTATTAACTTGCTGAGATAAACGCTTACATTCGCTTGAACAGCCGAGAAGACGTAAACGAACAAGGAGAAAAGAACGATGATTTTGTTAAACGCGTACACCCTGGAAAAAGCGCTCCATGTCGTCCGAATTGTGGTTGCGAGCGATTTCATTTGTCCGGATTCAGATTGTTATACACCCGGATCAAGGGGGCAGCCGCGCGGTTCAAGTTTGCTATCTTGTCAAAAATATCCGCCCCTACAGCCTGTCCGACTTTGTTGAGCACAATCGCATAAGGAACCGCATTTACCTTGAGCTGGATTTGCAGTTTTACCGTTTCGCACCGGTGAATCCGTACCTCCGGATCGAGTTCCTTGCGCAGCTCCTCCACCGACTCTTGGCTTCCTTCGAAAAGGATGCAGTAGTTAAATCCGGGGTGACTGTCCATAAAGGAAACCGCATAATCCATGTTGCAGGCGGAACAGGTGGCGCTCATCAGGAAAACGATCGTCCCGTGTTCGGTATGCCTCATCCACTCAAAGCTTACAGGATCAGATTTGGCAAGAAGAATCAGTTCTTCGGGAAAATATTTTCCTAGTTTGTAATGCTCAATCGTTTGTTTTAAGAATCTTCTATGGTCTTTTTCCTCTTGTACCGAATGCACTTTCTTCCCTCCCGGTAGAACGGAATGTGAATTCAACTATTTGCTTTGTTTTCCTTTATTTGACTTCCTTGTTTAGATCTTACCTTTTATCCAATTTGAATGTAAGCGGGTTTCGATTACTTTTTATGGTAATATCATTACTTTTTAGGATTATCACACTTATTTTTATATAAAAATACATATTATCCTTTTCAGTTGATTCCAATCCTTACAAAGGATAGTTCCGTTCTTAAACAATCATAGGAACTTACAGAGCATAAAATTTGGCTTGTGGTTTCTCTTTTTTATAATAGTCCAGCTGCCGATTCATCAACCCTTCGGTCTTATACAGTTTTCCGTATGGCCTGTCCTCCGCAACCATCAACTTTTTCACCACTCTCTCTTTGGGGCCGTAATAAATATCGCAAGTACGATCCGAGTAAATAAGTCCAATGGCGTATGTAAACATGGTATGCTCCCCTTTGAGTCAGCCAATTGTAGTCGGTTAAAACAATAAATGATCTCTATTGTATTTATTTCTTTTCATTGAGATTGTTCATCAAATCAAAAACACGAACACAAGTTCCTATATAACTCCATTATAACACGAACGAGTGTTCTTAAAAAGTCATATTTCCAATAACCTGCAATTAAAAAACCCGCTTCAGCGGGTTTTGAAAAATGTATTTTTTTATTCGCTATATATTCTTTCTATCGTCTCCGGGTTCAAGAAGTCTTCTTTAAGCCGGTGATAGTTATAAACTTCGTAACCGTTATTCATTACTTTGGAGATGCCGAACTGTTCGCATATTTCTTCATAATGCTGTTTGTTTAACTCTTTATTCCGGTCAAAAAGCGTTTTGGCCATGTACAGCATCCCCGAATTTCTTATGATATAGGGCGTTAGAACTTTAACCCAGTCTTCATGGTAGCTTTTCACGGCTGTGATTCTTCTCTGAATCAGAAAACGGTCTGCTTTACCGTCCGTCTGACTCCTCGTGATCACGTTCCTCAGCACATAATCGCTCTGTTCGAGGTCCGCGGAAGCCGGCGATTTCATGGTAACTTTAGCCGCACCGTTTTTCTTTACGTACGTTTTCTCTTCAAGCGCTTTTTTGATAATGTCCATGCACCTGTCCGAAACCCGGATTATTCTTGCTGTTCCGTGATTATGAAGTTCAAGCATGTTATTAGGGAGCAGATGCTCTCTTTTCAAGTTAAGAAGCTCGTCATAGCCTGTCCCATACAGCCCTTCAAATAAACCCACGACAGGAAAAGCATCCTGCGCATTTAAGCAACAGTCTACCATTTTATCGATTTCATCTTTCGTGTACAACATCTTTTTGGAAGCGTCTATAAATTTTTTGTAAAACGTATTTTCAGCCAATACATCCAACGGATTCAAATTTGTTTCCCGGAAGCCTTGTGCGATTCCCCATCGGATATAGTTTTGAATCAAATAAAAATTAGCCCGGCTGGAATTGAGTGTAGAGGGGTTTAAGTAATACAAGAGGCTTTCGATCTGGTCCAGGTTAAAATTCGCTAAATCCGTCTGATATTTTTCCTCCAGCGATTTCGCCCTTGAGAGTACCCGCTCAGCTTGTTTGGCTGAAGTTTCAGGTAAAGACGCAAGATATCTGTTTTTTGGGATTTCGTTATAATATCCGCCTTCATATATCTTATTAGACATGTGGTTTACCCCTCTGAATTGGAATACAATTCGTGTGCTAATTTTTCGGCATGATCTTTAATGAGCCGGTTCACGGAGGATGAGTTAGTTCGGCCGGACGCAAGGAATCTTCTCCATTCCGCTTCTCTGTTCTTAATGTCGTCTATCGCAGACGTTAGTTCGGGTAACGGGACTTGCTTCTGCTCTAATTGCTGTGCCAGCGCCACATAACCGACAAACATTCCGGGATGACGCAATATGCTGTCTTTCTTATGAAAATCCTCCCGGTAACTATCGATTAGGAAATTAAAAAAGTCAGTCAGATAGCTGCCGATTTCTTTGGCTTCAAGTAAACTTTTCGGAGCAAATGTCAGATCAATTGCCTTGGCCAGGATATTTGTAGTCGTAATGTGCCCGGCCAATTCGCTTATTTTGGATTTCGAGGAAATTTTTCCTTTGAGGCCGGAATTTAAATGAAGTTGTTTGACTATGACATAAGCAATGTTCTCCTGCTTCAACTCCTCCAGTCGTTCTTTTCTGACAGGGTTGATCGTATTAATCTGCCCAAAATATTTTCTGGCGGTCTCCGCATTAAAGACCCGGATGCTTAAAATAATATCCTGCTGGAGTTCCGGATTAACCCCCAAAGCCCTGGCCGCTCCCTGCAGACGGTGGAACCCGTCCAAAACGGAAACATCCGCTCCTTCCAGTATCGTCAAAACTCGGGTCTTCGGATCGAAAGCCACCGGGGAATCCGCTTCCGAATATACGTTAAGCGCAATCATATCGGGGATATAAGTCCCTTCCAGCATATGCTTGGCAATATCTTTCACACTCTTGAGATTGATATCGGGAACGGCGATTACATCCTCTTTCTTTTTTTTATACTTGGCGCTTCTTTGCGTTTCAAAATGATAAGTAATGATTCTGTGATGGTACCATTCCACGATTTTTACGATTTGAATTGCCGTAACAAAATTTTCATGATCGATCTGAATTACATTCGTTAATTCAACCGGAAGCTGAACGGTGCTTTCTTCCGTTTTATTATATTTTTTTGTTTCTTTAATCTCTTCCGGAGTGAAATAACGCTCCATATTCAGGTCAGCTGTTCTTTCCAACTGATAAAGAGCCATCGTAAGGAGACACAGCAGAAGGGGGCTTAGTTGGGTCAGCAGGAATGGATTAGCGGCTATTTTATTAAAAAAACCGGTTTCAACATTGTGTTCTGATAATTTTTTATTTATTATTTCAACGTTTTTTCTTTTGTATTTTATTTTCTCGATAGATTGTTCCAAAATTTGTTCGAGTTCTTGCCGTTCTTTGATCACCCAACCGCTCCCTACCCTGAAAACAAGCTTGTTTATAGTGATTATAACATATCGAAAGCTGCAAAGATAAGCATGGAGCTGGGATTTATCAGATAGATGTATAGCTTTTATTATTTATTTATAGCATTATTATAGCCCGAGATGCTAGGCTAAAACAGACTCCTTGTTCGTGTTAGTTTCAAGAAGAGAGCGCAACTGCAAAAAACACCGTATGAATCCGGTGTCTTCTACTGCCGTCCCCACCGCTCCGCTCAGTTCACACTCGCGTTATAAACTTCCTGCCCCGCAGGTATCTCTTTACCTTCGAGCATCCGCGGATTGAAGTATTCCAGCAGATGCAGACCCGGCGTATTGAACTCTTCAAAAGTGATTGTGTATTGTTTATACGGAACGGCCGGGTTGTCCGCAAAGGTAACGGAATAAGGATTTCCGGTCAGATCGGTCGTATGCTCCGGCTTTCTCCATCCGAAGTCCAGAATGGTTCGGGTGTTGCGGATGTTCAAATCCCGCATGATTTTGCCGATGCCTTCCTTTTTTTGCGCAAGCTTTAAATTGATCGGCAGCGGGATAAAATCGGGATACATCACCGCGATGTTCTGGGAAACGACAAGGCCGCTTTTTTCCGTGCGAAGAAGCGATTCTCTAAGTACCGCATCCCGCGTCCCTTCTTTCACCGCCAATAAGGGTGCCTGAGTGGCCGTTGCCTGCTTCAGAACCGAAGGAATCATGGTCTCTCCCGTAATCAGTTCGAGAAAATCCGTCGTCCGGTTCTCCGTCGTTAATAAGAGTTGAAAAACGAGCCGTTTCAACCGTTCCAGTTCCGCTTCCATTCCCATCGTTCCTTCCCTCGCGCTTATTTGTACAAGGAGCCGGTCCGGGTGATTTCAATCTCAAAGGAAGTGCGTCCTGACCGGTTCGGTAAACTGTTCTAAGCTGTACCGTTTGCGGCTCATCGTAAACTAAAAAGCCTGCTAACGCCATTATAAGAAGGAATCCATGATTATTAAAGGGATTTCATTAAAATATTAGATTATTTTTATATTTTTTCCTTTTTTTACGCCACTCTTGTCATCGTGTTATTAAATAGAAAAAAGACATCCTTCCAATAGGATGCCTGTTACGGATGGTTAAAACCAGCTGTCCCTTAAAGCCGCATCGGCTGAGGACCTGACCAAAGCTGCACGGAGCGGAGAACCGCCTACAATGCCTTTCGCATGACGGCGAATTGTTTCACGGTCTTGAAGCCCGCCTTCTCGTAAATTCGGATAGCCGGGTTGGTGCTGCCGGTATAGAGGGACATGTAATCCGTCCCTATGCCCTTAAAGGCTTCGCACAGCCTGAAGAAAAGAAGGCTGCCCAGCCCGTGCCCTTCATGATCGGGATGAACGCCGATGCCGGCAAAATAGCCGCGGCCGCTTTCCTGCCGGATAACGGGGCCGGCGAAGCCGACCGCTTGTCCCCGGCGGGCCGCGATAACGACGGGCACGCCGTTTGCCGTACCGGCGGCAATTTCTTTCTGCCACAGCGGGTTGTCGAAGCCCTGCAGCATGGCCTCTATGCCCTCATGCCGGGCGGGATCGAAAAGTCCGACCGTATATCCGTCGGCGGCGGTCCTCTCTTCCTTGGCCCGGATTTCGTCCGGAATAGAAAATCCCGACAGATTCAGGTACATGGCGCATTCCCTGGCGCGTTCGATATACCCTTCGCCGAGCAGAAATCCGTACAAACGGCTGTCCGCCGGAATCCCCGGAGCATTGTTATGTTCATGCCCCGGCGTATCCGGGATGTACCACGGCAGCATCATCGGATTGAAGAAAAGAACGTCGGCCTGCTTTTTACCAAGCTGCCGGAATCGCCCTTCAAGCGCTTCCAGCAGCAGCCGGTAATTCGCATCTGTCTGACGGTCCTCTGACAACACGATGCAGGTGATATAGCCGGCGACGGCGCCCAAAGGCAGGTCGTCGCCTGTGCAGCCGCAGGCGAAACCCGTGACGGTTCCGTCCTCTTCGCGCATAACGAACGTATTGTCTTTGTCAAAGTATGGACTGGACAGGAAAATCTCGTTAAAGCTCCGGCCGGTCAGTTCTTTGTAGCCGTCCTTAACGGCTTCCGTGTTCCACAGCCGGATCACCGCGTCCGAATAGGATTCATTCCATGATTCGATCATGTCGATACTCCCTCCTTGTGCCTCATAAACCTGTTATGTCCGCCGCTGTATGCCCATCCGGCTTGAAAATACCGCAGGCCCCGATCTCCGCCTATAAAAAACGGGCTCCTGTAATCCGCCGAGAGTCTCGGACAAAGCACCCGCACCGGCATCGAAGGAAAGTTCGGATGCCTGCATGCGGGCCGCTTTTCGGAACAAAAGCCCGTCTTGGTTTAGTACGCTGTGATCCGACCAACCCGCTATTTACGTTACGATTAACGGAGATAGCCGAATCGGCGCGCTCGTGTTACCCCTTCACCGCACCGACAGTGACACCTTCAAGGAAGTATCTCTGCAGGCTGAAGAAGAGAACGAACATCGGCAGGGCGGAGATGGCGGCACCCGCCATCATCGGCGCAAAATAAGTCGTGTTTGCAAACCGGAAGTTTTTAAGTCCGACTTGAATGGTCTGCATATCCATCGTATTGGTTACGAGGAACGGCCAGAAGAACGTGTTCCAGCTGTCCATGAACGTCAGGATAGCCATGACGGCCAATACCGTTTTGGACAACGGAAGAATGACCCGGAAATAAATCTGGAACTGATTACAGCCTTCAATCTTGGCGCTTTCGATAATCTCATTCGGAATGCTGCTCATGAACTGCTTGGCAAGGAAGATGTTATACACCGTTACCAGACCCGGCAGAATGAGTGCGCTATACGTATTTTGAATATGAAAGATGTTTACGATCAGGATATAAAGCGGAACTTGCGTAACCTGATACGGAATCATCATCGCGATCAATAGGATGGTAAACAGCATCGCTCTGCCTTTGAATTTGATTTTCGAGAAGGCGTAACCGGCCATACTGGCGAAAATCACATTGGACACCATCACGGTCGTGGCTACGATCAGAGAGTTGAGCAGCCAGCGGATGGAATACTCGCTATAATCGAAGAAAAACTTGTAAGATTCCAGTGTAAATTTGGTTGGAAGCAGGGAATAGCTCACCGCGCCAGCCTCGATCGGATCTCCAAAGGAAGAAATAAGCATAAAGTAAATCGGGAAAAGCGTAGCCAGAGCAAACAGGGTAAGGATTACGATAATGATCGTATTCCGGCTGTATCTGGCCGCGCGATTTCCTGCGTGATTGTTATAGAGCGCCATATCTCGCCCCCCCTTTCCTCAATATTCCACTTCTTTGCCGAGGAATTTGAACTGAACCAGTGAGATCCCCGCGATAATAAAGGCCAAAATCAGGGACTGTGCGGCCGCTTTGCCGAAGTCGAAGTATTTGAATGCATTGTTGAATACGAGCAGGCCAACCATCGTCGTCGCATTGTCCGGACCGCCGCCCGTCATGAGATATGCGTTCTGGAAAACCTGGAACGAGCCGATAACGCCCGTTACGAGCAGGAACAAAGTAGTCGGTTTCAAACATGGAATAACGATATACCAGAGCTTTTTAATAAAGGACGCTCCGTCAAGCTCGGCTGCCTCGTAATAACTCTCATCAATACCCAGCAGCGCGGCCAAGTAAATAATAATGCTTGTGCCGTGACTGGAAAGCCAGGCCATGAGTACCAATGAGAACATTGCGGTAGCGCTTGATCCAAGCCAGTTCTGGTTGCTGATTCCGATGTAGCTGATCAGTTTGTTCAGAATACCCGACGGCATCGGGTCGAAAATCCACAGCCATACGACCGACAAGGCAACGCCGGAAGCTACGGCAGGCAAATAGTAAATCGCTTTGAATGTCGTCTGCAGCTTTTTCTTGAGCGGAAGAATCAGAATCGCAACCGCAAAAGAAAGGAACAAGGCGACAGGCACCGTCAAAACCGTATACACGATCGTATTTACGACGGATTTCCAGAACAGCGGGTCTTTAAAGGTCGCCGTATAATTGTCGAACCCGATAAAGGTGGACCCCAGCGGTCTGTATTTCTGAAAGCTAATGATAAAGGCACTAATAACCGGGTAAGCCGTAAACAGCGCATAGACGAGAAGCGCAACCGCGATAAAGGCATAGCCCCAGGCGCCGTCTCCTCTGATTTTCCGTCTTTTCACCGGTTTAGCTGGTTGAGTCATCTCTCGCACCCCTCTCCATCCTCTAATTCATTCTACATATTCAGATAGCCGCATGTTGAGGCACACGGCTATCCGAATCAAAACTCTCTATTCTTTTACGACACCGTCCGCGCCGAACGTTTGCACGGCTGCCGATTTAACCGCTTCGTACATCGCTTCCGGAGTCATTTCCCCCGAAATTAACGCCTGCAGCTTAGGAATGATGACTTCTTCTTCCAGCTTGATTGCTTTGGCGCCCAGGTCGGCCGGGATATCCGGACGGGCAGGAGCCGCGTTTTTCAGCATCGTTTCAACCGCCGCTTTGTTATCGGCATCGCGGTTAACAGTCATGCTTTCGGCTTCTTTCTTGCCGCTCTTCGTAATGTGAGCGACAAACAGGTCGTTGTTCGTCGTTGCCGCTACTTTACCGCTTGCAAGGAAGTAGGCCGCTTTTACGACGTTGGCTTTATGCTCGGCCGTCGGTTCTTTCGAGCCGCGGAAAGTCACGTAACCGTCGACCGCTACGCTGGACTGCGGTTTTTGTCCGGCGAAGGTCGGAACCGGCAGGACCGTGTATTCAACCGGGATGCTTCCTTTGACGGCGCTGCCGTCTTTGGCTTGCAGCTTCTCGTTGTTTTTCTTGGCGGAGTTCTCGAACGTCGCCAGGCCTTTGCCCGTAATCATGGTTTGACCGGTCAGGAACATGTTCCAGCGTTTACCGGCGTCGATGGAGCTGAGCTCTTTCGGCATGGAGCCGTCATCGATCATCGTACGGATATCTTTTAACACTTCGAGATAGTTTTTGCTGGTGTACGCGTATTTCAGATCTTTAGTGAACGGCGAAGGCATGCCGGCATTTTTGATCAGAATGTTGAGATAGTCTTTGGACGCTACGCCCGCAGTCGCAAACACGAAGCCGTAACGGGATGTTTTGCCGCCTTCGGAAACGACGCCTTTCTTGATCGCTTCGCGGAACTCGTCAAACGTCCATCCTTCTTTCTGGACTTTCTTCCAGTCAATGCCCGCTTTCTCGAGGTATTCGCGGTTGCCGCCGATCGCGTGAACTTCCATATAGCCCGGGAAGCCGTAAAGGCCGTCGCCTTTCTTCATATACTCAAGCGGAGCCGGATCGAAATCTTCCACCATTTCTTTGGTGGCCACATCCTTGATGTTCATCATCATATCCTGCTGCATATACTTGGAAATGCCGTCGGAACCCATGAACGCGATATCAGGAGGGCTTCCGGCATTCACCTGCGTATCGAGCTTCTGTGTAATGTCTTCCCAGCTTGCCGGTTCGATTTTCAGCGTCAGGTTCGGATACAGCGCATTAAAGTCTTTCGCCATCTGGGCAAAATTGTTCTGGTAGGTCGCGGAAACCGGCGGAAGCAGGGCCGTGATGGTGTCTTTG
Source organism: Paenibacillus sp. JNUCC 35 (assembly GCF_058269095.1). NCBI lineage: Bacteria > Bacillati > Bacillota > Bacilli > Caryophanales > Paenibacillaceae > Paenibacillus > Paenibacillus sp. JNUCC 35. The sequence continues at coordinate 3,956,350 of NZ_CM177771.1, forward strand.
GCGTTCGGATCGCCCGCCGCGCCGCCTTCTTTTTTACCGGAATCTCCGCAAGCCGCCAGTGTGGACATTGCCATGGTTAACGCCAATACCGATGCTGCTGCACGCAATTTTCTTTTCATGAATAACAAGCCTCCCCCAAGGATATGAAAATTTACACCACGTTGGTTGTGGTTCGTATTGCCGCTTTTAAACTTCCCTCGCACTGATCCAGCACCCGCTGCGCCGAAGCCGCGTCCAAGCCGCTTTTGATCATCATGATCGCCAGCTTACAACTCATGGAAGCGCTTTCCAAAACCGCAGCAGCCGTCTTGTCATCCACGCCCGTGGCCGCTTTTATGATGCGTACGGAGCGGTCTTTCAGCTTGATGTTGCTGGCTTTCAGATCCACCATCAGATTGTTGTAGGTTTTGCCGAGCTTCACCATCGTACAGGTCGTAAGCATATTCAGGACCAGCTTCTGTGCCGTACCCGCTTTCAACCGGGTCGATCCCATAATGACTTCCGGCCCGACAACCGGGGCAATGCACACGTCGCAAACGGATTCGAGTTTGGAATGTTGGTTGTTCACAAGACCGATGGTCGCCGCTCCGATTTCCCTTGCCTTGTTCAAGCCGGCAATGACAAATTGCGCGCTTCCGCTGGCCGTGATTCCGATTACCGCGTCTTTGTCCGTTATGCCGCACCGTTCGATAAGGGCGATTCCCTCATCTTTATTGTCCTCAAAACCTTCAACAGCTATTCTTAGTGCCCCATCTCCTCCGGCGATATGCCCCTGCACCCGCAGAGGATCGATACCGAAAGTTGGAGGACATTCAGATGCGTCGAGTACACCGAGCCTGCCCGAAGATCCCGCTCCGATATAGAACATTCTGCCGCCGCTTTTAAGCACTTCATGCAAAATATCAACCGCTTTCACAATTTGCGGTATTTCAGCCGCAACCGCAGCCGGAACCGTCGCATCCTGTTCGTTCATCAGACGCAGCATCTGTTCCGTCGTATATTCGTCTATCCCTTGTGTTTTCTCGTTGATCTCTTCGGTCGTTAGTCTCGCCAGATACTCATCCACAGCTTTCTCCCCCCCATCTGTTTCGTTCAACTTCTTGATTTCATCTTAACGAGAAATTTCAGTTTGGTCAACAGTTTTTGAAATAATATTTTATGATGAAACATTCTATCGTTGTTTTATTTTCTTTTTCTCCTTGCCCTGCGGCATTTCCCTCTTCTTTTCGCGCAAAATAAAAAGGACCTATTCGGTCCTTGATTTGTCTTATTCGATTCGACGGCGGTTTATGCCAGGATTGCAGTCGGCAGGCCGAGAGGTCAACGGCCGTTGTCGTCTATCCGGCCGAAATCGACTTCCGAAGGCAGGTCCTTGTCCTTCATCACGATCAGCAATTTCTCCTGGAGGCGCGCAGCCGACTCTTTCGTCAGAGGCATTCAGCCCCTCCGATTTAAACTAGCGCCGCAGCTTGCCCGCGACGATATTGTGCGTTTTGGTTAAATATTTTTTCACGTGTTTGTATTCCGCGCTTGCTACCCCCGCGAAAAGAATATCCACGACGGTCAGCATGGCTATCCGGGAACCCATCGCGCCGCTGCGGATCGTAATTTCCGGCGTGGAAATGCTGAGCAGGATGTTCGCCTGATCGGCCAGCCGGCTTTTCGTGTACTTCGTTACGGCGATCAGACAGGCGCCGTTCTTTTTGGCGATTTCCAGCGCGTCGAGAATCTCGACCGTTTCTCCCGAATTGGAGATGAAGATGGCCACATCGCCTCTCTCCAGAAGCGTTGCCGCCGTCAGCATACTGTGCCCGTCCGTGTATGTATGACACATCTTGTTGATCCGCGAAAATTTCTGCTCCGCATCGATTCCGACCAGACCGGAGGCTCCGATTCCGAAGAAGGCAATCCGCCTGCACGAGCGAAGCACATCTACGGCCCGCGCAATCTCCCTCTTGTTGATCACCTGGAGCGTATCTTCAATGGACTGGCTGTTGGTGCGGGAAATATTCAGAATAATCGTGGACAGGTCGTCTCCCGGCTGGATATCCCGGTACGGATTCGTATCCTCTTCATGCATAGAGCCGAGGGAAGCCGAAATGCTGACGATAAAGCTGCGGTAGCCCGAATATCCCATCGTTTTGCAGAACCGCAGCACGGAGGCGTCGCTGGTCTTCGTCAGCTGGGCCAGATTTTTGATCGAGAGATGCGGGATTTCCTCCACGTTCTCCAGGATGTACTCGCCCACCGCTTTCTCGACGGGAGTCAGGCTCGTTTTCATTTGGCGGATTTTAATTAAAACGTTATCATTTATGGCCATATTTTTCCCTACTCGCTATAAATTCTTGAAGCTGAACCGGTAAGAAAAGAAGATGAAACGATGTAAACATGGTTGACCTCTAAAACAATTTCATCATAAGCGCAATTATTATAAAATACAAGATTAATAGCTAAAAATGAAAAATAATAGAAATAGAGGGGGAAAGCCCCCTGCCGGAGAGATAAAATGCCAATGAATAGCAGAAAAAGCCCGCAGAATCCGTTCGGACGGACTTGACTGCAAGTTTCCCGGGAATTCCGGAGCAGATACCAGCCATAGAGAAATGACCCGTTGAACCTGGCCGAGATTTCGCCGGATAAGCCATGATCGCAGCCTACACGATCACACGATCCATCCGGGCCAGTACCGCCCCTCCGCCGCAGCGAATGCGGGCGTACCCTCTTGGTGAACGGAAAAGGAACAGAAAGGCCCGGGTCCGGGCCTGGTCTTACCCGTTTCCGCCGCGTCTCTCATTGTTCTCGCTCTCATACATTTGCATCTGCTCGAAAGCGGCCTCGACCATAAAAACTCTGGCCGGTTCGACTTTTCCCGTCGCAATAAACATCCGGACCAGAGAACTGCTCGTCTGCATGTTCGGCGTATACGGCGATAAATAGACGGTATCGGCTTTCGTCGTGTTCCGGATGTACTGTTCCAGCTGCAGTTCGTACTCGAAATCCGTCGCGTTGCGGATGCCGCGGACAATCGCCTTGGCTCCCGTTTCATTGACATAGTCCGCTACGATGCCTTCGAAAGCGACGATTTTGATCCTTTTGCCCGGCGGAATGGAAAGCCTGACCAGCTCGGTCCTCTGCCCGATCGTAAAATGATGCTTCTTGGCACGGTTGTTGGCAACCAGAATGTGAAGCTCGTCGAACAGATTGGTAGCTCTATCAATGACCGACGTATGTCCGAGGGTAATGGGATCGAAGCTTCCCGCGTACACGGCTATCATGCCTGTTCCTCGCTGACGACTACCGCATCCCGGATCTGTTCGAAGGTCAGCGGAGTATAGTCCCAGTGCTCCACGCACACGTTGAAATAGTTCTTGCCCTCATACTTCTGTCCATGGATATGACCGTGCACATTGACGTACGGCATGTGTTTGTTCATATAAACCGGTTCGTGCGACAGCAAGAAGAAATCTTTGTACAGGACCGGGTATTCGCTCACTTCGTCAAATCCGGCTTCCAGCCACCAGGACCGGGACCTGCCTCTGTCGTGGTTGCCCAGAACAAGAAATTTATAGCCGTTCAGCTTTCCGACGATTTCTTGTGTCCTTTCCTGATTCAGAAACGAAAAATCCCCCAGATGAAACACCTTGTCTTCGCTTCCGACTACGGCATTCCATTTTTGAATCATGACGTCTGTCATTTCGTCCGCATCCGTAAAAGGCCGGGACTCGAAATCGATAATAAGTTTGTGCCCGAAATGATGGTCCGAAATAAAAAAATCGTTAGGCATCTCTTACTCCTCCTTACATAAATTTCCGGAATGTTATTCCAATCAGCCGCTTCATACCTGTTAGTTTACCAACTTCGCCGCAAAAAGGCACTAACGTTCAGTTAGTATCCGAACGCCCGGCACGAAGCTGTACCGCTTCTCCGTCCCCCCTGCAAAAACGGAACGGCCCCGCTCCGTGCCCTATCGTTTCATTCAAAATAAAATCAAGTTTTTTAGGGCGAACAAGGTTCCCCCTTTTTGCTTTCACATAAAATGTGGCTAACTAATTAGGACATTCGTTTACGGGCGGCCTTCCCCGCCTTATTCCTATCCCTAAAAGTTTTTCCCTCGAGAAACTTTTTGTTGACAGTCAAAAACTGTTTGCCTATACTAACATCATAAAGCAACGTTAACGGAAGGCGTATTTTCATAAATAAAATTTTGCACTCGGCAAACAGTTTGTCCAAAGGGAAAAAGGAAGGTGAGCCCTATGTCTTTATCGGAATTGTCATTGGACCAGGTCAAGGTAGGAAGCGTTGTCCGGTTAAGCCGGATCGAGGTACAGGGAGGAATGCGAAGACGGCTCCTTGATCTCGGATTCGTCCCGGGTAACCGCGTGGAAGTGATCCAGCGAAGCCCGCTCGGCGATCCGACCGCTTTCCGTGTCAGCAATACAACCATCGCGCTCCGGAAAGAAGAAAGTTCGCTCATTTACGCGGAGCCGGAAGGAGGCGACAGTCTGTGAGAACCTATACCGTAGCACTGGCCGGCAACCCGAACACCGGCAAAAGCACGCTGTTTAACCGGCTGACGGGACTTCGGCAGCATACGGGGAACTGGGCCGGTAAAACCGTGCTGACCGCCGAAGGCGAATTTGAGCGGAACGGAATTTTATACAAGCTCATTGATCTGCCCGGCACGTATTCCCTGTATTCGAATTCGGCGGATGAGGAAGCCGCCAGGGATTACATCATTTTCGAGCAGCCGGACGTCACGCTGGTCGTGCTCGACGCGACTTCGCTGGAGCGGAATTTGAATCTTGCGCTGCAGGTCTTAGAAATGACCAGCCGAGCCGTTGTCTGCATCAATCTGATGGACGAAGCCGAGAAGCTCGGGATCAAGATTGATCTGGATCAGATCCGCGAGAGGCTCGGCGTGCCCGTGGCCGCTATTTCCGCACGCAACAACAAAGGCATCGGCCCCATGCTCGACCTCGTCGAAAAGGTGGCGGAAGGCGTCATTCATCCCGAGCCCCCGCCTATCCCCTACAGCGAAGAAATCGAGCGCCAGGTCCGGGAACTGGAGCCTTTCGTCCGCGAGACGCTCGGAGCCCGTTTCCCGGCCCGCTGGGTCGCGCTCCGTCTGCTCGACGGGGACGAGAACCTCATCGCCTCGCTGAAACAGAGGCTAAACGGCGCGGCGGCGGCACAAGGACAGGGGGTGATGAGCTATGGCCACACCGCATGCAACTAACCGGCCGGATCCGATCGATTCCCTGCTATCCATGGCGCAGACCATCACGAGCGACAGTTCCATCCGGGACGAAATTGTAAGCGACATCTATAAAACAAGCTGCGACATCTGCAATGCGGCCGTCCGCTACGAAGACAGGAAAAAGCTTGCGAGCACACATAAGCTCGACAAAATTCTGACTTCCAAGCTGTGGGGCTACCCCATCATGTTTGCGGTGCTCGGCGCGATCTTCTGGATCACGATTGCCGGGGCCAACGTTCCTTCCGGCTGGATCGCGGATTTCTTCGGTGTAATCGAAGGCTATCTGACGTCAGGTTTCCAAGCCGTCCATGCGCCCGCATGGCTTCACGGCATACTCGTTCTCGGCTTCTTCCGGGGTACCGCCTGGGTAATCTCCGTCATGCTTCCGCCCATGGCGATCTTCTTCCCGATTTTCGCGCTGCTTGAAAATTTCGGCTATCTCCCCCGGGTCGCGTTCAACATGGACCGCCTGTTCAAGAAGTCCGGCGGGCACGGCAAACAAGCCCTGACGATGTCGATGGGCTTCGGATGCAACGCGGCGGCCATCTTGTCCACGCGGATCATCGAATCCCCGCGCGAAAGAATGCTGGCCATCCTGACGAACAACTTCGTCCCGTGCAACGGCCGCTGGCCTACGCTGATCCTGCTGTCCTCTCTTTTCATGGCGGCTGGCGCCTCAGGGGGCTGGCAGACTTTAGGAACCGCTCTGTTCGTCATGGGGCTGGTGCTATTCGGCATCGTTGTTACCTTGTCCGTGTCGTGGGCGCTGTCCAAAACGGCTCTGCGCGGTGTACCCACGCACTACACGCTGGAGCTTCCCCCGTACCGGAAACCCCAGATGTGGAAAACGATCCTGCTCGCCTCCCGCGACAAATCGTGGGCCGTGCTCAAACGCGCGGTAATCGTGGCGGCTCCCGCCGGAATCATCACCTGGATTCTGGGCAACATCATGATCGACGGAACGAGCATCCTTGCCCATACGGCGGCCTTCTTCGATCCGTTCGCCCATCTGATCGGTCTGGACGGCTATATCATCATGGCATTTATACTCGGCCTGCCGGCCAATGAAATCGTTCTGCCGATTCTGCTCATGGGCTACATGTCTTCCGGCGCCATGGTCGATGCGGACGGGCTGGACAACATCAAAGACCTCTTCCTGCAACATGGCTGGACCTGGCTGACGGCTCTTAATATGATGCTGTTTTCGCTGCTTCACTATCCGTGCGGCACGACCCTGTACAACATTTATAAAGAGACCAAGAGCACGAAATGGACCATTCTTTCGGCCCTTATCCCTCTGGCTATCGCCATCCTGGTTACATTCGCCACCGCCCAAGCGGCCAGAGCGTTCGGATGGGTGTAAGCAATCTTATACAAAAAGAGAACGGACTGGACCGTGTAAGGGCCTGAACCGTTCTCTTTTTAGTTTGCCGTTCGAGAAACGATCTACATCTTATAATTAAAGAAACAGCCCAAAATGAGGATACGGGCGGGGAAATGTACAGCAAAATCGAAAAACGGTGAGCACGGATAGCCCGCACCCCCCGCCCCACTTTAAAAGCACAAAAAGAGACCGTCCAACCGGCGGTCTCTTTATGCTGTTTCCCTGAAGTTCATGGAGTCCCCCTGCGCAAGCACAAAGAGACACCGCCATAATCAGCTGTGCCTCCACCTATCTTTATAAGCTTTTCTAACAATCGTCTACGGCTAATAACCGGCTACGGTTCGCTTTTTAGCAGCTCTGCTTAGGCGAACCGCCTGGCTTGCCGCAGCAGAGCAGCAGCGGGATTTTTACGGAAGCGCAAGCTTCCCCATCACGGTCGGACGCGCCGCCCCCGTTGCGGAGGGCAGATTGTTGGGAATGCCGCGCAGGAAGTCATTGCCGAGCAGCGCGAAAATGACGGCTTCCTTGGCGTCGTCATGCACACCGAGCGAGCCCGAGGTCGTTACATGCTGGTCCGGCAGCAGCTCCGCGAGCATCGACAGCAGCGTCCGGTTGTGGGCACCCCCGCCGGAAACGATGACCTCGTCCACGCGGCAGCGCGGAAACACGAACCGCCGGCAGCCTTCGGCAATCGTGCGGGCCGTGAACGCCGTGGCCGTCGCCACGATGTCCGCCTCGGCCAGTCCGAGGGCTTTCGCCCGCGCGATAAAATCGGCCGCGTACGCTTTGCCGAACACTTCGCGGCCGGTTGATTTGGGCGGCTTCACCCGGAAGTACGGATGCGTCATGGCGTCTGCGACAAGCCCTTCATCCGCACGTCCCTGCGCCGCCCACGAGCCGCTTTCGTCATAGGAATGCCGGCCGCCCGACAGCTGATAGACCACCTGGTCGATCACCATGTTGCCCGGCCCCGTGTCGAAAGCGAACACATCGGACGGCCCCGCCTGAGGGGGCAGGACCGTGCAGTTGCCGATGCCGCCTATATTCTGAAGCAGGCGGCCTTTCGTTTCATGGCGGAACAGGATGAGATCGCCATAAGGGACCAGCGGCGCGCCCTGTCCGCCGACCGCCATGTCGGCCGGACGGAAGTCGCCGACGACAGGGACGCCCGTCCGCTTGGCGAGGACGGACAGGTCGCCGAGCTGGAGCGTCGAGCGGACGAGGTACGGATCGGCAGCATCACCCTCGGGGATGTGCCAGACCGTCTGTCCGTGAGAGGCGATGAAGCCGATGCGGTCCATGGTCAGACCCGCTTCGCGCACCGCCTCCAGCGCGGCTTCCGCCATCCGCTCGGCGAGGAAAACGTTCATTCCGCAGACGAGCGCAACGTCCGAACGGGCGACGGAGCAAAGATCTTTCAGCTTTTCCCGCAGCGCGTCGTCGTAGGGCCTGCTGTGGAAATGCAGCAGCTCCAGCCGGGTATCCAGCCCGCTTCCGTTTATCCGCACAACCGCGGCATCGATCCCGTCCAGCGAGGTCCCGGACATCAGCCCGATTGCGATTACTTCCTCTTCCTTTATGCCGAGTATCATGTTTACCCCTCCCAAGTTCGTCTCCGTGCATCCGAACAACTATGTGGAACCGGCCGCACGGGTTCCAGTTGGCTTCATTATAGAGGGGCAGAAATATTTTTTCAATGAAATTATATTTTGTAAATTTTTATTTCATTATCTTCGCTCCAATCACTTGTCCAGCTTCTTACTATGAATCGGCTATAGAGAACGTTTCGTTTGTCCGCTTTCTTTCTCTCATCTTGACTTTTTGCGAAAAAACACATCCGTTTTCTCACCCATCGAAAGGGCGGGCGTGAACACCCATTCCTCCTCGGCGCCCGGAGCCGCTTGTCCCTGCCGCCCCGAATTGTCCCCGGCTTTGTTCCACTTACGGACCCTCATCCAGGTAACCAATCCGATAACGCCGATAAAACCCAAACTGACATAGAAGCCCGGGCGGCTGCCGTGGTGCGCCAGCGTCCCGCTGACGGCAAGTAAAATAAGGACGATGCCCGCGATCCGTTTCGATTGTCCCAGCGCCTTCAGACGAAGCAGTTTTCCCGCCGTGATCAGAATAAACAGCCAGTTATAGAGGAGCAGCAGTCCTGCGGCGGTTGTGATGTATTCGTACACGCCCTCGGGCATAAACAGCGCCAGAACGATCGAAGCCGCCATCCCGCAGGCCGTTAGACCGAGCGCCGGGAGCGGGAGATTTTTTTTCCACCGGCGGGCGAAAAGTTTGGGGGCATCCTTATCTTCCGCTAACGTTACGAGCATGGTGGTCACGGCGAAAAGCGATGCCGCCATCGTGGAAAAACCGGCGATAATAAGCACCCCGTTGAAAACGTGCGGGATAAACGGCAGCCGGTATTGGTTCAGCGCCAGCACAAACGGGCTTTCTTTCGTATGGAAAACGCTCCAGGGCAGAAGCGTAACCGCTAGTCCGATCGACAGAACATACACGGCGGCGAGCAGCAGCAGCATGATTTTCCCCGCCTTCGGCGCTTCTTCCGGCTTCTGCAGCCTGAGGGCCATCAGCCCCATAATTTCGATGCCGCCGAATGCGTAGAATGCGAAAATAAGCGAAGACCAGAGGCCTGTCGCCCCTGCGGGAAACAGCGTCGAAGCTTCTGCTGGAAAACTCGGCGCCCGGCTTCCGCGAATAATGCCGAACAGGGCCAGCGCCGCAATGACGAGAAACATCACGATGGCGGAAATTTTGATCACAGCAAACAAATTTTCCATCCGTTCGAATCCTTTTGTGCCCAGCATAATAATCCCAAGCCCGAGCACGCCGTATCCCGTCGCAAATCCCCACATGGGGACTGCCGGAAACCAGAAACGGGAAAACAGGGACAAAGCCGTCAGCTGACTTCCCGTGATGAGCAGCTCCGAGCTCCAGTACACCCACCCGCTGCTGAATCCGGCCCAGCGGCCGTAAGCTTTTTTGGCGTAAGAACGGAAAGAGCCTTTGACGGGGTCCGCAGCGGTCATTCTCGCCAGCACGTCGAATACCATATAGGTTCCGATTGCGGCCAGCACGAACGAGATCAGCACGGCGGGACCGCCGATCGTAATCGCCAGACTGGAGCCGAGGAAATAGCCGGTTCCGATCGTAAACGCCACTCCAAGCAGAGAGAGCTGCCACCATTTCAGCTTCTTTTCGTCTTCTCCGGCCGTCTCCTTCTTTTCCACGGGAAGTCTCTCCTTTGTAGTTGAGCCATGAAGTTCTTTTAAAAAGAGTTCCCCCGGGGCAACATTTGTATGCCGATATGAGACTTCCGGTTGGACCGTCATGCGACGCCACACGACGTGGGTGCTGCACTCGGTAAGAAGAGGTGTAAGGTTGGCGAAGTCGAGGGGAAAGCCGGGACAAAACCGACCGAAGACGCATGCGGATACCCCGTTTTATTTTCAATTCTTGTGAATCCCGCGTAAGCGCCGAATCCCTAGAGAACAGCCGGTTCCGTCGGCCTTATACCGATGCTGCGTGGCGATTGACCGGCAGGGGCCGCAGCAAAAAACAACCGCCTGCATGTTCGCAGACGGCTGTTGAAAATTTTTGTAGGTTCCAGGTGTTGTGTAGGTTCCTTTGTGGATGTTCCGTTTGTAGGTTTTGTTGGGCACGTTCGTAGGGCAGATTCCGTTAGTTTGGCAGGTTCATTTTGATTGTGATTGTAATTGGTATTTTGGCCTTATTCGTAGAGGGATTAGGGCTTAGCGGCTCGTCGTTTACCGGGTGATGGGGTTAACCGGTTTGCCTTTCGCCAAGTAAACGGTCACCCAACAGGATACGGCAGCAGTCAGGGAAATAACGACGCCCATCAGGAGCCCGACAAACTGCATGAAAGGATCTTGTTCCGGAGCGGAAGGCGGCAGCAGGAAGATCTGCAGGAGAAGATAGACGGTGAGCACCCAGTAAAAAGCGCTTCCGATCCCGCCGATGATCCTCTTCTCTTTCTTCGTGCCCTTGCGCGAAATGCTCATCTGGATCCAGATCATAAAGCTGATAAACACGCCGGCACCCGCAAACAAAAACAGGGAAAACGCGACATTCATCATGATGGTGAGCACCACAAGCGCCGTCATGACAAGGAAAATAACCATGTTCACGATAAATAAAAAGCCTCCGTACGCGTAGGGGGATTCCAGTCTGGCCGAAGCGGCCATTCTGGTAAACCACGGAATCGGACGGAACGTAATCCTTCTGACAAGGATGATTTGGATAAGGACAAGAACCAGACCGAACATTAAAAGAACAGTCACTTCCAAGCACTCTCCCTTTCAACTCTGCATGTTTTCCTGATTATAGCAAAGGCGGATACGGTGCAACAAGACTTGGCTGCTTTTGCCGACTTTCGGCGGTTATTTTCCATTGACAACAATAGTTGTTTAACATATAGTTGTTAAGACAATCATTTTAGCGCGGAGGGATCAGATGACAGCGGAACCCATCTTATACAAGAACGGATTGAACGATTCCTTGGGCTTTTTGCTGGGCGTGGCTTACCGGAAGATGTCCAATTTCCTGTCGCAGCGGCTGAAAGAGTACGACATCACGCCCGAACAATGGTCGGTGCTTTACCGGATCTACGAGCAGGATGGTCTCATCCAGAAGGACATCGCCGCCAGGGCGGGCAAAGACAAGCCTACGACGACACGCATTTTGGATGCGCTGGAGGCGAAGCAATTTATAAGGAAGCAGGTCGGGCAGGGCGACCGGCGTTCTTTTCATATTTATAGTACGGACAAAGGCCGCTCCCTGATCGAGGAAACGATTTCGATTGAGCAGCAGACCATCCGGGATGCCGCCGCGGGCTTGTCTCAGGAGCAGTACGACCAGCTCATTACTTTTTTGCACGGGATTATTGACAACCTTACTTTGACATCAGAAAGCGAATAGGAGTGTCTGCATCATGTCTAAACATCCAGAACAGCTGGAACTGCTTCACCATCCGGATGCGGGGAAAAGTGAACCGCTCTGGACGAAATCGTTTATTATGCTTACGTTTTGCTATTTTCTTCTGTTTCTCTGCCTGCAAATGCTGCTGTCGCCCTTCCCCACCTACGCGAAGGACCGGTTTCATTCGGGCGATTTCACGTTGAGCCTCTTAACCAGTCTCTTCGCCATTTCGGCGATTATCACCCGGTTCGTAACGGCTGCCTTGATGCGCCGTGTACACCGTAACACGCTGCTGTTCTGCGGTGTGGCATTCGCCGCCGTATCGACGGCGGCTTATTCGTTTGCCGGCTCCATGAGCGCGCTGCTGGCGCTGCGCGTCTGCTTCGGCATCGGCTTCGGGATGGCCAGCACGGTCATGCCGACGCTGGTATCCCAGATCATCCCCCGCCGCAGAATCGGCGAAGGGGTCGGGTACTTCGGGCTGTCGAGCAGCCTGGCGATGTCCATCGGGCCGACCATCGGCCTCGCAATGATCGGCAGCTACGGCTTCGGCCCGCTGACCGCCATGGGCACGGCGGCGGCCGCCCTGATCGTGCCTCTGCTGCTCGGATCGCGGAGCATTCCGCCCCAGCCGGCGGCAGCGGCGGCTTCGCCAGCCGGTAAAGCGGCAGGCGGTCAGGCGGCAGGCTCCTCCGGCGGAGCCGCGAAGCGCAGCGGCTTCAATAAGAAGCTGCTGCTGCCGGCCCTGCTCAACGCGCTGCTGTCGGTGACGTACGGCGGCCTGCTCAGCTTCATCGCCTTGTACGGCAAGGAAGTGCATCTGGAACAGATCGGGCTGTTCTTCCTGTTCAACGCGATCACCGTTCTCGTTGTCCGCCCGATCTCCGGCCGCCTGTTCGACAGCAAGGGCCACGCCGCGATTCTCATTCCCGGCGCCCTCATTCTGATCGCGAGCCTGCTCGTTCTGTCCGTGGCGACAACGATGCCCGTGCTGATCGTCTCGGCCCTGCTCTACGGTCTCGGCTTCGGCGCTCTGCAGCCGACGACCCAGGCCTGGATGCTCCGCGAAACTCCGCCGGAGCAGCACGGGACGACGAACAGCCTGTTCTACAACTCCATCGATTTCGGAGTCGCTGTCGGCTCCATGCTGCTCGGCCTCGTCGCCTCCGGCACCAGCTATGCGGTCATGTACCGTTATGCCGCCGGAGTGATGGTGCTGTTCCTGCTTGTGTACGGCGTCTACCTGTTGACGCGCCGCCGGAATCCCGGCTCTTCCGCCGTTCCGGCTGTGACGGAGATGGAAATTTCCTCTTAACAAAAAACAAGGTCGGATAGGTCCTCCGGCCTTGTTTTTTTGTTTTTATATCCACTCCAGCTTAAACATTCACAAAATGACATCAAGCCGCCCACAATTACCCTGAACCAAACGGCCTCCCCTTAGTGAGCTCCCCCATTAAATTATACCTGCACAGGATCGCCCGCCCAGCCGAAACTCTCGAACCACAGGCTCTCCTGCCGGTTCAAAAGCGCCTCGCGCACATAGGGCACCATCTCGGCGGGAAGCGCGTCTTCCGGGAACCAGCGGAGCTCTTCGCACTTATGAGGCTCCATGTTGCCGATCTCGCCCTGCCAGCTGCGCGCCCTCAGGAAAAAGTCGATCCACTCCGAATTCGTGTTTTTGCGGTGCATAATACCGGTGATTTCCAGATCCTTGGGCCGGATGTCAATTCCCGCCTCTTCCTTCGCTTCCCGCACGGCGGCGGCTTTCACTTCTTCTCCGCCATCGATTCTTCCGGCTACGACACTCCACTTCCCGTCCGCGAACCCCGTATTTTTTCTCTTTAATAGAAGCGTTTCCCCATTGCGGGACAGAAAAACATGAACGGAACCGTAAAATATAGGTGTTCTCATTTTAAAACCTCCACGGAATTGAACATTAAGCAAAACTTTTCTGAAACATATTTCGTTTCATATTATGAAAAACGGTTTAGTAGTAAGTGGATCTTTGCAGATTGACCTGCAAACTCCTAATTTTTGACTTTAAATTTATGAAAACAAACGCTTTTCCCCTTAAATTTCAAACATTCTGTGGCGGAGGTTGATCGTTCCAAAAAAAAAATTGAAAAATCTATCGTTTTTTTAAGTTTCCTTTAATATTCGTAATTTATACTATTTTCAAAGATTGATCTATCTTACAGGAGGTAGAAATCACATGAAAACCATTATCGTATTTAACAATCAAAAAATACCCGTCTTTTATACAGAAGCGAGCAAAAAAGCATTAAGCTTATTGAAAATTGCCCTGGAAGCGAAGTGGAACAACGGAAAACGCGCTGTAAAGACGTGTCTGGAGAATCTTATCTCCATCGAAATCGAGGGAACGGAAGCGATTCTGCACTCCCGCCGCGAAAGCGATACGCTTGCCTTGTCTCTTTATTAAAAACTCAATCACGAATAGTTGAGCCGGCCTCTTACATACGGCCCCGCGAAAAAGATCCCGTCCGGGATCTTTTTTGTTGTTTCCCTACTGAGGAATTTTCACCCGCTTAACGCTTTTCGTTAATCGCTTCATTGCGGAGCGCCTGTTCGAAATCGGCGATGGTCTTTTTAAGCAGCGGCCCTTTATGGCCCGAAACCAGCCGTTTATTTTCCTTCTTCAACACCGCCAAAATGAGCTCTTTCTGATCCCGGCTGAGCAGCATGATCCCAACCTCCCTTTCCCCGGCAAATCTGTTGTACGCCCGCCGTCAGGCCGACTGCCTTCTCTTCCCTTCTAACGAGGGTCCCATTATTTTATCATGTTCGCTGCCCGGCGGGATAGACCCGGAAACTTTGCAAGACTTCTGTCATATTTTCCGCGCTAGTTTGATATAGATACAATATCACGGATGACAAGCTATGCGAGCTGAGCCGAGCATGATACCTTTCCTAAGGAGGCAGTGTGAAATGAACGAACTGACCCTGACAGTCCGACCCAAAATCCAGCGGTTCCTGAACGGAACGAAGCGGCTTTTCATCGACGGAGAATTCGTCGATTCCGTTTACGGAAGCACCTTCACGACCCCGAACCCGGCAACGGGCGATATTTTGGCGGTCGTGAGCGAAGCGACCGAAGAAGATATCGATCTGGCCGTTAAAGCCGCCAGACGCGCTTTCGACGAAGGCCCCTGGCCCGGGTTAAGCGCCGCGGAACGGAGCCGGCTTATTTACCGGCTGGCCGATCTCGTCGAAGACAACCTGGAGGAGCTCGCCCAGCTCGAAACGCTCGACAACGGCAAGCCCATCGCGGAGACGCGTACCGCCGATCTGCCGCTGGCCGTCGAGCATCTCCGCTACTTCGCCGGCTGGTCCACGAAAATCGTCGGCCAGACGATCCCCGTCAGCGGCGGGTACTTCAACTACACGCGGCATGAGCCGGTCGGAGTGGTCGGGCAGATTATCCCGTGGAACTTCCCCCTGCTCATGGCGATGTGGAAGCTCGGCGCCGCGCTGGCTTCCGGCTGCACCGTCGTGCTCAAGCCGGCCGAGCAGACGCCGCTCTCGGCCCTCTATCTCGCCGGGCTGATCCAGGAAGCGGGCTTCCCGCCGGGCGTGGTCAACATCGTGCCGGGCTACGGCGAAACGGCGGGCCAGGCGCTCGTCAACCACCCGCAGGTCGACAAGATCGCCTTCACTGGCTCCACGGAAGTCGGCCGCTCGATCATGCGGCAGGCCGCCGACCGTCTGAAGCGGGTGACGCTGGAGCTGGGCGGGAAATCCCCGAACATCATCCTGCCCGATGCCGATTTGTCCCGGGCCATTCCGGGGGCGCTTTCGGGGATTATGTTCAACCAGGGGCAGGTCTGCTGCGCGGGCTCCCGCCTGTTCATCCAGAAGAAGATGTTCGACAACGTCGTCGCCGACCTGGTCCTGTATTCCCGCAAGCTCAAGCAGGGCGCGGGCCTCAGCCCCGACACCCAGATCGGGCCGCTTGTGTCGGAGGAGCAGCAGAACCGGGTGCTCGGCTATATCGAGCGCGGCCTGGAGGAAGGAGCCGAGCTGCTGACGGGAGGGACGAATCCGTTCGAGGAAGGCTATTTCGTGGCGCCGACGGTTTTTGCCGGCGTTCAGGACAGCATGACCATCGCCAAAGAAGAAATATTCGGGCCCGTCGTCACGGCCCTGCCTTTCGAGGATCTGGACGATGTGATCGCCCGCGCCAACGATACGGATTACGGACTGGCCGCCGGGCTGTGGACGGAAAACGTCAAAAATGCCCACTACATAGCGGGCAAGCTCCGAGCGGGCACCGTCTGGGTCAACTGCTACAACGTGTTCGACGCGGCTTCTCCGTTCGGCGGCTACAAGCAGTCCGGCATCGGACGCGAGATGGGGTCTTATGCGCTGAACAATTACTGTGAAGTCAAAAGCGTCTGGATCAATATGAACTGAACCGGATTTTACGGCTCAACCGAGTCAAGCTCTGTCCCCGTGCGGGATAGAGCTTTTTTTCAAATAAGAGCGGCAGGGTTAACGATCGAAAAATACGATTGATTCTATCAAAACTTTCGAATTTCCCGATTTCATCTTTCCTTGTATGCTGGAGTAAGAAATCAGTCCACCCTACGGAGGTATTCCCCATGAAAGAAATTGCTGCAAGAATTCACGACAGGACGTATGAGATTGCGTCCCTTTTGGAACCGGTAAATGAAACGCTTCTCGCGACGCGGCCCGGAGTGGACAAATGGTCCGTTAACGAAATTCTCGGTCATCTTTGCGACTCGGCTCTAAACAATCTGCCGCGTTTTATCGTCACCCGGTATGCCGAACAGCCTGCCGTGTTCCAGCCCTACAAACAAAACGAGTGGGTAGCGATTCAGGATTACCGGCACACTCCTTCCAAGGAAATTATCGTCTTGTGGGGGAGCCTGAACCGCCAGATTGCACGGGTAATCGCATCCGTTACCCCCGAACAAGGCAGTCTGCTCTGCAAAATCGGGGAGCACGAGCCCGTTACTCTCCGCTGGCTCATCGAAGATTATGAAGAACATCTGGAGCATCACCTGGGACAGATTCTCCGGTTGAAAGAGCGCCTCGAAGGAGAAATTTGAGACCTGCCGCTTCAGGAAACACCTCAGTCGTTTTTTTGTACCGCGCAGTTCTCCATGCGCTGTGATTCGCCGCGTGACGGCAGTCGGTCGATCAAACTGCGGTTTTCCGCACCGCGCGAGGCTCTCGGCGTGAGGTGCTTGCTGCGTGACGTGGTCGGTCGAGCGCAACCACGGTCAAATGCCGCCGCTCCGCACGCCTTACGGCGCGGAGCGGAGTGTGAATCCCTGTCTATCCGTCCGCTCGAAACCGCACCCCGCATAGGCAAAACTCCTTCGCCGGTTCGTTAGATCGTCCCCGGCGCCGAAAAGCCTGTTGAATGTTTCAACAGGCTTTTCTCTCTGCCTCCGAGAAGGTTCAGTCTTCCATCATCAGCACGATTTTACCGCGGCCGTGGCCGATCTCCATCTCCCTGTGCGCTTCGGCGGCCTGGCTCAAAGGGAACGTTCGCCGGATGTGAATCCGGAGCTGTCCCCGGGTATACAGCTCAACCAGCTCGGCCAGCCGCTCCGCCGACCGTCTGCTGCGGATCCAGCGGACGCCGAGCTCGCCGGTGAGCTCGAAGGCGACCGTCGTCGCGATCCGGTTCCGGTTCGGAACGAGTTCCACCGCCGCAAGCAGCCCGTCCGCTCCCCCCGCGTCCAGAGCGGCGTCCACTCCGCCCGGCGCGAGTGCCCTCACTCGCTCGGCAAGTCCCGGTCCATACGTGACCGGAATGGCCCCTATCGAGCGCAAATAGTCGTGGTTGGCGGGGCTGGCCGTTCCGATCACGATTGCTCCCTTCGCGCGGGCGGCCTGTACCGCAACCGTTCCCACTCCGCCTGCGGCCCCGTTGATCAGCAGCGTATCCCCGGGTCCGACGGCCAGCTCTTCAAGCGCCGTGAGGGCCGTCTGTCCCGCTCCCGACAGGCCGCCCGCCGCCTTCCACGGCATCGTGTCCGGCTTCCGGACGAGCTGCTCCTGAGGGACGACGACATATTCGGCGTACGTGTACTGCACGCGGAAGCCAAGCACCGCGTCCCCGGGCGCGAACGCGGTAACGCCGCTCCCCGTCTGATCCACGATGCCTGCGAATTCCCCGCCGGTCACGTGAGGCAGAGCGACGGGAACGCCCTGGGGCTGGAACCCCGTACGGATCGCACAATCTACCGGCTGGACGCCCGCCGCCCTAACCCGCACTCTTACTTCGCCTGCGCCTGCCTGCGGCGCTGCAATCTCCATCGGCTCCAGAACCTCAGGAGGGCCGAACTTTTTAAACCCCATTGCTTTCATCCTTGTTTCCTCCTCTTTCTACGGCTGCACGTGCTGCACTTATAGGCCGCCTGCCGCTCAGTTTCTCAGCTGTTGCCTGCTCCCTTACCTGCATTTTATAATGGAGATCTCCTAATAAAAAATACATCTTACCGCATATCACTTATTCCACCCAGTATATAAGAGGAGGGGCGTATGGAAATTTTGCAGCTCCGGTACTTCCGCACAGTCGCCAGGCTCGAGCACATGACCAAAGCCGCCGAAGAGCTTCACATCGCCCAGCCCGCGCTGAGCAAAACGATCGCCCGTCTCGAGGACGATCTGGGCGTGCCTTTATTCGACCGCCAAGGGCGGAAAATCACCCTCAACGCGTTCGGGATAGCCTTCCTGAAAAAAACGGAGATCGCCCTCACCGCGCTGGAAGAAGGCCGCAAAGAAGTCGCGGATCTGGCCGGTATGGAGCAGGGAAGCATCTCCGTCGCTTCGCCGATCCTTAACCGGCTGTCAAGCCCTTTGGGCGAATTCCTCGCGCTGTATCCTCATGTCCGGCTCCGTCTTACGCAGGCACCGACGGAAGAGTTGGCCGGGATGCTCGAAAGCGGGGAAGCGGATTTCTGCTTCACCGCTTATCCGGTCGGCCGGCCCGGTATCGTCGAGGAGCCGGTCCTCAGCGAGGAAGTTTTTCTGGCCGTACCGCCCGGGCACCGGTTGGCGGACCGTA
This sequence comes from Paenibacillus sp. JNUCC 35, assembly GCF_058269095.1. Taxonomy (NCBI): domain Bacteria; kingdom Bacillati; phylum Bacillota; class Bacilli; order Caryophanales; family Paenibacillaceae; genus Paenibacillus; species Paenibacillus sp. JNUCC 35. Next base: position 3,975,007 of record NZ_CM177771.1, read on the forward strand.
CGAGCATCGCATTGAGCGAAGCGGCCGGGGAGCCTTTTATCGGATACAAAAAAGAGCACGTCTTCCGTAAAAGGGACGACGCGCTGTTCCGGCAGGCGGGCATGACACCCGATTTCGCGTGCGAAGTCAACGAACCGTCCGCCAAAGCGGCGCTCGTCCATGCGGGTCTCGGCGTCGCCTTCGTAGGAGCCTGCAACCGCAGCGAAGAGCCGCCGACGGCTCTGATGGTGCGGATTCCGATTACGGCCCCCGTCTGTTTAAGCTCTTACCAGCTGGCCTGGCACGAGAAGCGCTATTTGTCCAAAGCCGCGCAAAAATTCCGGGACTACATCCGTCATTATTTTTCGGCCGGAACGGAAACGGAGAATTGATCCGGGGCCGCGATAGGGCTTTTTGTCATCGTCTTACACAGTTTCCCTGTTCAGGACGATCCGGACCGGGCTGTGATGGAGTTCGGCCGCGATTAGGGAGCTTGTCCGCCCTGCGATACTTTGGGGAGAAAGCTGCCATACTAACACAATAACGGTAGCTTCCTTGGGTGTTTCTGGTTATAATGATTCAAGCGAAACGGATACGGATGTACATACCCGGCGTTTCGAGGGTGGGCCGAGGGATACTTCAGAAAGAAGGATGAATGTTGGTACGTTTTCTCGATCGCCGGTTCGGGCTCAAAGCCCACGGAACGACCGTGCGCCGCGAGCTCATGGCCGGATTGGTATCATTCGTGACCAGCGTCTATATTATTATTGTCAATTCCGCGATTCTTGCGGATGCCGGAATTCCCGTTCAGGCGGGGATGATCGCCACCATCGCCACTTCGTTCGTCGGCTGCTGGCTGATCGGCTGGTGGAGCAACACACCGCTCGTTATCGTGCCGGGCATGGGAATCAACGCCCTGTTCACGTACACGGTCGTGCATACGATGGGACTGTCGTGGCAGGAAGCGCTTGCAGCCGTCTTCGTCTCGGGGCTTCTCTTCTGCCTGGTCGCCTTCACGGGGCTGGCCGGGCGGATCTCGCAATCGGTCCCGCATACGCTGAAAGAAGCCATCGGGGTCGGGATCGGGCTGTTCCTTACGTTTATCGGCCTGCAAAAAAGCGGGATCGTCGTGCCGAGCGCCTCGACGTTTATCGCGCTGGGCGATCTCGGCAGTCCCGAAGCGGTCGTCACCCTGCTCACGCTCGCCCTCATGGCCGTGCTTTACGTCCGCGGGGTGAACGGCAGCTTCCTCATCGCCATCGTGTTCGGAACCGCCGTCGCCTGGCTGCTCGGCCTGGTCAACCCGGCTGCGGAGGGCCCCGGGTTCGGGCTTCGCGATGCCGCCGCCGTCTTCGGCGCGCTTTCCTTCGGGGGCCTATGGTCGCTTCCGTTCTGGATCGCGGCCTTCTCGATGGCGATGGTCATCGTCTTCGAGAATCTGGGCCTGATCCACAGCCAGACGGCCAGCTTCGGGCGCCCGGATACCTACCGCCGCGCGTTTCAGGCCGCGGCGGTGTCGAACGCGGCCGCCGGTCTGCTCGGCTCGAGTCCGGCCGTATCCGCGGTCGAAGGCTCGGCCGGCATCGCTTCCGGCGGACGCACGGGTCTGACCGCCGTTTTCACCGGCGTGCTGTTTCTCGGCTCCTACTTTGCGGTGCCGCTGCTTCAGGCCATTCCGGACAGCGCGATCGCGCCCGTGCTGATTATCCTCGGCTCGCTTATGCTCGGCAGCATTAAAGCGATCCCTTTCGAGGATTTCAGCGAAGCGTTTCCCGCTTTTCTCGTGATCGCGCTGATCCCGCTGACTTACAGCATCGTCGACGGAATCGCGTTTGGCTTTATCGCTTACCCGGTCGTGAAGCTTGCGGCCGGTAAAGGCCGCCAGGTTTCCGCGACCCTGTACGTCATTGCCCTGCTCTTTCTCCTGTACGAAGTTTTGCAGGTTATGAACAAGTAACGGATTCCGCGGACAAATCCGGTTTACCCGGGTTTACCGGCTGGCTATGCGCACTTCTTTTGTACGGCACAAAAAAACGCCTGTCCGCACTTCCTTCTCGGGAAGACGGGCAGGCGAATTTTTTAACCGGAGCCGGACGGTTACGAACTCCATCCCGAAGCCATGACGATGAACGTAACGAGGGCCGCCAGGCCGACTACGAGGTAGACGGTCCCCTGGACTTTCTTTTTCTGAAAAAACCGCATGATGCTCATGCTGACCATCGACCCGATAAAAAGGATCAGCAGCAGGCTCGTTACGAACATGCCGGTTGTTAACGCGTCCAAAGAAGTTGTTGCCACGACGTTTTCCACCTCGATAAAATTGGTTTTCCGGTATCCTGTAAAGATCCTTCCTCGATTATAACCGGAAACAAGGCGAAAACGGTACATTCTTTCTACATTTCTATGAACAAAAAGAAAGGCGGGTGCCCGGATGATTTTGCATAAAGGCGAGGTGTTGTTCAGGCAGGGGGAACAAGGCCCCTTGTTCCGCATCCGAAGCGGTCTATTTAAAGTCGTTCGCCTTCAGGAGAACGGGGAACAGTTTCTGTTCAACCTTCTGAACCCCGGCGAGCTGATTCCGCACCATTCCCTGCTCACGCCCAAAGAATACCACGGGACCGCGATTGCCCTGATTACAAGCGAAGTCGAGGTCATTCCGGCCGCGCAGTGGTACGCCGGGCTTGAAGAGAATCCCCTCCGCTACCGGGATGCCGCTCTTGTGCTGCAGGACAAGCTGAGGGCGATGCAGCAGCGCATCGATCAGCTTACCGCGCTCACTCCCGCCCGCAAAATCGAGCTGCTCGGGCAGTGGTTCGCCCGCTATGTCGGGGACATTCCGCTTGGCGATGTGCTGACCCAGGAAGAGATCGGGCAGCTCGTCGGCCTGCGGCGCGAAACGGTCAACCGGCTTCTCCGGAAGCAGCGATGAACGCCAAGAAAACGGGTCCGCCATGGCGGACCCGTTTTCTTATTACAGGGAAAGGGACGGCCCGAAAAATTCATAGTGGACGGATTCCGCCCGAACATCCAGCTTCTGCAAATACCCGATCATGTCACGCATAAACGAAACGGGGCCGCAAATATAATAGTCGGCATGCCCGCCGGATTCCGCCGTTATTTCCTTCAGCTTCTCCGCCGTCAGGCGGCCTTCCGAATGAAAGGCGCCCGCGGCTTTGTCTTCTTCCGTCGGCTGCGTGTAGCAGATATGCGTGCGCAGACAAGTTTCGTCCGCCGCTGCAGTCCCCTCGTCCTTCATCGCATCCTTCATGGCGTGCAGCCCGCCGTCGGCCGCGCTGTGGATGAAAGTAACGGACCGCTCCGGCTGCTCGGCCCGAATCGTTCTCAGCATGCTCATCAGCGGTGTCAAGCCTACTCCGGCGGACAGGAGCACGACCGGCGTATCCGTGGAACGGTTCAGCGTAAAGTCGCCTGCTGGAGCGGAGAGCAGAAGTGTGTCGCCTTCCCGCACGGCTTCGTGCAGATAAGTCGAAGCCACTCCCGGCTCGCGGGTATCCGTGCCCGGCTCCTTCTTCACCGAGATCCGGTAATAAGGCTGTCCCGGACGGTCCGACAAGCTGTACTGCCGGTTCACGAGATGTTCCCGTCCGGGGATTTTCATCTGCACGGTCACATACTGACCCGGCTCGAAAACCGCCAGCGCTCCCCCGTCCTCCGGCACCAGGTAAAACGACGTAATGTTCCCACTTTCCGCCGTTTTCCTCCGCACCGTAAACTTGCGGAATCCCGCCCAGCCTCCCGGCTGATGGAGCGCCTCATCCGCCATTTCCGTCTCCACGCCGATAAAAGCCGCGGCGATCACGGAGTACGCCTCTTCCCAGGCGCCGAGAATCTCCGGCGTCGCCGCATCGCCCAGCACCTCGGAGATCGCGCCGAGCAGATTCTCGCCGACAATCGGATACTGCTCCGGCGTCACTCCGAGACTTACGTGCTTGTGGGCAATCCCCTTAACGGCCGGCATGATTTCATGAAGCCGGTCGATATGAACGGCGGCCGCATACACCGCGTTGGCCAGAGCCGTCTGCTGCCGCCCCTGCTTCTGGTTGCCGTGGTTGAACAGATTCAGCAGCTCCGGGTGGCTTTTGAACAGCTTTTCGTAAAAACGGGTCGTAATGGCTTTTCCGTGTACTTCCAGCACCGGTACGGTGGACTTGATGATCTCAATCGTTTCGGGTTTCAGCATAATTAATCTCCCCTTCGTGTTCGTTCTTGTTCTCAGTATAAAAAATCACACCCCTTCCCCTGGTGATTCCAATCACACCGCTTATTGCAGCTTTGTGAACACTCTAGCATCTCTCCCTTCGGCTTTTTTCGTCATAGAGTCGGTTTTCCCCTCATAGAATGGGGTATCACCTGCAAGGAGGATGTCTTCACTCATGAACAAAAAGCACATCGCCGCACTGGTCGCATTAGCCTTTACAGCAGCCTTGCTCGTGCTTCTGACCGGCTCCCTGGGGGGCCGAAAATCGCTTCTTGCCGAAACGCTGAGCGCCGCCGCGGGCTCCAAGGCAGGTTCGATTACACAGGCGGAAAATCAGGCTTTATCCGCCCCCCGGCAGCTCCGGGCCGTCTGGATCGCCACGGCCTGGAACATCGACTGGCCGTCGAGCCAAGGGCTGTCCGCCGCCAAACAACAGCAGGAGTTCATCGCCATGCTGGATGAAGCCAAGAATGTGGGAATGAACGCCGTCATCGTACAGGTCAAGCCCAACGCCGACTCTCTTTATCCGTCCGAGTACGGCCCCTGGTCGGATATCCTGACGGGCAGGCAGGGCCAGTCCCCCGGCTACGATCCGCTCGCCTTTATGGTCGAAGAGGCGCATAAACGCAACCTTGAGTTCCATGCCTGGTTCAACCCCTACCGCATCGGCAAAACCAAAGACGCCGGCAAGCTGGCCGCCGATCACCCGGCTCTGAGGCACCCCGACTGGGTGGCGGCTTACGCGGGAACCCAGTATTATAACCCCGGCATACCGGAGGTCAGGGATTTTGTCGCGGCCGGCATTACCGAAGTCGTCCGGAAGTACGATATCGACGCCGTTCATCTCGACGATTATTTTTATCCGTATCCCGAGAAAGGCAAAGATTTTCCCGACGATTCCGCCTACCAGAAATATGGTAAATCGGAGTTCAGCTCCAAGCCCAATTGGCGCAGGGATAACGTTAACCGGCTCGTTGAAGCCATTCATGCCGCCATCAAAAAGGAAAAGCCCTACGTCAAATTCGGCATTTCTCCGTTCGGCGTATGGCGCAACCAGAATGCGGACCCGACCGGATCGGAAACGACGGCGGGCACCACGAATTACGACACGCTTTTTGCGGATACGAGAGCGTGGATCAACGCCGGCTGGGTCGATTATATCGCCCCGCAGCTGTATTGGAACTTCGGCTTCAAACCGGCGGCCTACGATAAACTGGCCGACTGGTGGATCAAAGAAACCGAGGGCAAGCCGGTCCAGCTGTACATCGGGCACGCGCCCTTCAAAATCGGCCAGCAGGACCCGCCGGGCTGGCAAAACCCCGACGAGCTGCCGGATCAGCTCAAGTTCAACGCCCGCAGCGCCGGCAAAATCAGCGGCAGCATCCTGTTCAGCCTCAAGGATATCCGCCGCAATCCGCTCGGATTCCGCGACCGGCTGAACACGGAGCTGTATGCCAGCCCGGCGCTGGTGCCGCCCATGCCTTGGCTGGGGAGCGCGGCGCCTCAGCCGCCGAAGGCTCTCTCCGCCGAGGGCACAGCGGACGGCGTCCGGCTGGACTGGCGCGACGGCGGCGGGAACCCAGCCTACTACGCCGTCTACCGCGCCGAAGGCAGCGGCTCCGAGGCCGCACGCCTGATCGGCACCGTCCGCAGCGGCGGAAGCGGGCCCCAGACGTTCACCGACCGCGCCGCCCCGGCCGGGAAACCCCTGCGTTACGTCGTGACCGCGCTGGACCGGCTGCATAACGAAAGCACGACGAGCCGGACCGCTTCCGCCGACGTGCCGGGCAGGTTCGCGAAGGCGAAGTAACACGAATACCCTCCATCCGCTTATCTGGGATGGAGGGTATTTTTATGGGCGGAACATGGCGGGAACGGCAAGCGGCTTATCCGTTTCAATGCCCGGCCTGTTCACGCGTCCGGTAAATCGTCTACGTGCCGGTTGATCCCAGCACCCGCCCGGCGGGGACGTGGTACCGGCAAATGCCGTCGATGTTGTCCTGCAGAACGCCCCCGCAGCTTTCGATCACTCGGCGCGACGGCACGTTATCTTCGTTGCAGGTCAGCAGCGCCTCACGTATGCCCTTGCCGGCCGCTTCCCGAAGAAGGAGTTGCAGCAGCAGTTTCGCATAGCCTTTTCCCCGCTCCGAAGGGCGGATAACATAGCCGATATGGCCGCCCCGTTTCTTGAGCTGGCCATTCAGCGCGTGCCGCATTTTCCCGTATCCGACGGGCCTGCCGTCCGCATAAAGCCAATAAACCGTTTGAGGAACGAGCCCTTCCGGCAGCTGTTTGGCCCGCGCCATGTTATAATTTTTGACAAGCAGATTATGAAATTCGTCCCGGGTTTCGCTGTAAAAGCTGTTCACAAACCCGTTCGCTCCCAGACCGATCTCACGCGTCATTTCAAAGATGTCCGAGCCTTCCTCCACATTCAGTTCGCGCAGTTCTTCATTCATACGGGCAGCTCCTTTACTCCTTTTGAAAAATATACGGGATTTCGAGAAAGAAAAAAAGACCCTTTTTCATAAAAGGATCAAGCTGCGCACCAAAAAAACACCGCAGCCCAGGAGGAGCAAGGCAGGTCAATCAAACTAAGAACAGGAGATGTTTATGCTGGGACCAAGCAATCATAAGAAGAAATGGTACTTAAGAAACGGTTTTGTACTCGCTTTATGTGCTATAACACCGCCTATAGGGTACATTCATGTTCTAGTAAACCGGAAACATTGGGAACGCAAAGAAATGCTAAGCTACTTGGTCTGGGCAACCGTGTTTACATCCTTCTGGCTCTTAAAATTTATCTCTAAAGAATTGCAGCTTGTCGCATTGATCCTAGCCTTGATTTTCTTGTCTTCAGAAAAAAAAGGTAGCGCCCGGCCTTACCTCTTAACACCTTACATATTTACGTTTGAAACCAAGTTGGCCTTTGTTTACTGCCTTTTGAATATTTTCGGAAGCAAGCAGAAACTTACTTTTTGATTTGTCCCGATTAACTTCTACCGGGCCTACTGCGTTTGCGGTCTCGACCGCCTTATCATGGAGAGGCAAATAGGAGACTCCCACTGTGTAAATAAAATTGTTCATAGCATATTTAGCTCTTTCGGGAGAATCATGAATCGTATTTTTCACAATTTCAAGCATATCGGCAAGTTTGCTTTCGGAAAATTCCCCGTCATGCCGACTCCCCAAAAGCCAGCAGTAACAACTCCAGCCCGCTGACATCCTCAACTCTTGGCCGCTTGCGATCCATTTATCCGCAACTTCTTGCGCAATATCAGTTTCTGCCAAGGTTACGGCCACCACATAATCGGACAGCATATAAAAATACGCGGCGTCTATCCAACGCTCAAAATCCGCGGCAGTCATGGCTTTCGGGTCCGCTATTACGCCGGCAAAATACATGGCGTCATAATTCCCCGTGTTGTAAAGCTCCTCGGCCAAAGGCTGGTTTTTTTTAATTTTCTTAGCCATGGGCTTCATTGCGCCTGTAGCCACACCAAAGAGCGGTTCGCGCGCGCCATTGGAAACGTAAATTTTTTGGGTTCGTTCCTTGCCGAGACTTTCAAGTTCCTGCATGACCGTTTCGAAATTCATTGTTTATCACTTCCTTATTATTGAAGGATTTCATCACGTTTAGTATAGCCAATACGGGATAAAGATTATCTGCTGTATGGCCCGATTTAGAAGCTTCACTGCTTATTATACAGACATTTTTCTGTTGCAAAAAATTATTGACGTATATTCATGTCTTAAATCTGTGACAAGAACATACGTCAATAAGTTAATAAGGCTAATCACATTTTTTAACTTCCCCACGGTGATTTTCCATTCTGAAACTAGCTCCACATGAAGCTCTTGCATTAGGGTTATTCAAGGTGAAACCGCCTATCATCCCCCTTTCTGCATCCCCCCTCTTCAACGCCTATTCTAAGGAAAGAATTTCGGGTATTAGCACTTGATAAGATTTCGACGATTTTTTCTGATGCTGCTTCACTGACCTGTATCATCATTGCATTTCTCCTTTGAACGTCATTTTTGGTTAGCCGGTATGTTTGTAACGAGAGCAGATCTATAAATGGTTTGTATGGACCGTTCCCTGTCACAAAGGACATGGAACGGCTGTTTTTGTATGTTTAGAAGGCTTGTTTATAGGTTAGTTTGCCGGTCTAATCCGGGTGCTGGCGAATAAACTCGTGACGATTAACAAGAGATGAAAACCCATCGTTACAATTAATCCGGTTTGCAGGGACATCCCTGCAGCTTGACAAACAACAAGAATGGAACCGCCTATCCCGATGACCACGCCCGGTGTAAAAGAATCCGCGAATTGCAGATTTGCCGAAGTTTCTCCAACATCTCCATTCCCTGTTTGGGAAAATGCCACAACGCCGCTAATGGGATGCGCAAGTCCAATTCCAATTCCAGCTATGATTTGTCCGATAACCGCAACGGCAACTGTCACAACAGGTACCCAGAAAACCAAGGCAATTCCAATTGCAAGCAATAGCACACCCAGGATAATTCTTGTATGACGTCCGCGGCCTTGGTCTGCCGAATCCCAACGTCCTTGCAAATAGGCAATGAGGCACCAACTTAGCGCAGCGCTCGCTACAATTAATCCGGCCTGAGAAGGAGTAATACCTTTCACATCTATTAAAGCCAGTACCAAGAAATTCTGTGTGCTGGCATAGGCGGCGAAGAACAACCCGCGTGTTGCTAGAATAGCCGGCATGCCTCTTCGGAAAACAAGCGTTCCCTTGGGCAGCAATTTGCGCAGCGGATATCCCATTAGCGCTAAGCCGATCATGACTAAAACAACCCCTGTAAGGATCGGCAGCATGCTTAGACCGACTAAGAAGATTCCCGTACCTATCGTTAACAGCAAGGCCAGCCATGCAGCTGAAGCCCCGTTGTCCCCTTGCATCCTCTGTGTTTTTAATTTCCTAAATGCAGGTAAACTAAGCAGTGCTGAAACAACCAGGATCGGTAAGATCCCCCAGAAAACAAACCGCCAGGACCATTGATCAGCGATAAGACCTGCAACGTATGGACCGAGCATGGACGGAAGAACGTAGGCAGTACCGAAGGCTCCGAGGATTTTGGCACGTAATTCATCCGGATAACTTAAGGATATTGCCGTGTACACGCAAGTCATCATAGCTCCGGCACCTAAACCCTGCATAGCCCGCGCCCCTATCATGGTATACATATCTCCTGCTGTTGCGGCAGCGATCAGCCCGACGACAAACAATATAAGTGCGAAAGTGAACGGTGCCGCAGGTCCTTGTCTATCAATGATTCGACCGACGACCAAGGTGCCGATAATCTGCGCAAGCAGATAGGTACTGAATATCCAACCGAATAGGTCGAGGCCGTTCAAGTCACCGGCAATGGAAGGGGCAATCGTCGTTACCGATAAGCCTTCGAATCCGACTGCCATCACCGACAGTATGATTCCTATGGACAGTGCAAAATAACGCGGGCTGAAAATGCTTTGAGGATTAGACGACATGAAATTTGACCTCCAAGAAAATTTTTATGTATACACTGTATCCGGATACTTAGTAAACATATATGTTGACAAAGTTTAAATTACAGTCCGATTTTGACTTTGTCAACATTTTTGTTTAAAATGTAGACAGTGAACTAGATCCGGTTGCTTAATAAGGAGGTTCATCATGAGCCCAAATCGAACGAATAAGGATGCCTCGACCCGTACACGGAGAGCGATCATTGATCTGCTAAAGCAGCAGGGAGGAATGGATGTTGTGGCACTAGCCTCCAAATTTTCGCTATCCGGAATGGCTATTCGTCAACATTTAAATGCGCTGAAAGAAGAAGGATTCGTTACTTATGAAGAAGAAGCCCGCCCCATGGGTCGGCCAACAAAGCTATGGAGATTAACTCAGGAGGCTGATCAGTTTTTTCCAAGCGGATATTCTGAGTTATCCGTCAGTCTGATCCATTCGATGAAAGAAGCTTTCGGAAACGAGGGACTGGACAAGCTGCTGGCTGTCCGGAATAAAAAGTTGCAAGAGCAATATCTCCAGTACATTGGCGGCGCATCTGACGTAAGAGAGAAACTGGACAAACTGGCCGAAATTCGAACCCGCGAAGGCTATATGGCCGTGGTCAAGGACCAAGGCGATGGCAGTTTCTTGTTTATTGAGAAGCATTGTCCGATCTGTGAAGCTGCCGTTGCATGTACCGGGTTATGTAAGAATGAGCTGCATTTATTTCATACAATTCTTGGGAAACATGTTCTTGTTGAACGTGTAGAGTATATTTTGGCCGGGGGAAGAAACTGTGTATACAGAATTAGGGAAAATAATCTGTGACCAAGAGAACAAGGCACAACAATTGAACCGAATGAATTGAAGCTGCGAACAAAAAACACCGCAATCCAGAAGGACTGCGGTGTTCGAGTGTGCCAATGAAAGTTAAAGCTCCACTACCTTGGTCGCAATATTGTTGCAAAATTCTCGGTCATGCTCCACAAAAAGAAGGGTTGGCTTGTGTTCGAGCAGCAATTCTTCAATTTGCATTCGCGATACCACGTCGATAAAATTAAGCGGCTCATCCCAGATATGCAGATGAACGTGCTCGCACAGACTTTTGGCGATCAGCACCTTCTTCTTCTGCCCGCCGCTATAAGACGAAATGTCCTTCTCGAATTGAACACGAGCGAAATCCAGTTTTCTCAAGATCGATTTAAACAGGCTTTCGTCTATTCCGTTTTCCCGAGCGTAGTCGGATAAGCTGCCCCGCAGATGCGCGGTATCCTGCGATACGTAGGATATTTTCAGCTGGCTCCCCTTCCGGAAAGTGCCGGTATAGTCGATATCTTCGCCGAGAATCAGCTTCAGAATACTTGATTTTCCAGAGCCGTTTTTACCCGAAAGCGCAATCCGCTCTCCCTGCTCCACCGTAAAGCTGATATCGCTGCACACCGTCTTATCGCCGTAACGAATCGACACACGTTCAAGCTCGGCAAGCTGGTTTTTGTGATAAACAAGCTGGGAAATCTTCAAGCTTTCGGAGCTTTCGATATTTTTCAGGAGATGTGAACGATCTTCAATCGCGGACTGCTGTCTTTGCTCGATGGTTTTGGATCGTTTCATCATTTTGGCGGCTTTATGACCGACGTATCCTTTATCTACCTTGGAACCGGAATTTCGTGTCCCGTTCTTCGTTTTCTCCACTTCGTGCGACCAGCCGCTTGTCCGTTTGGCCGCTTCCGACAGCCGCTTGATGTCTTTTTTCAGCTTTTCGTTCTCCGCAAGCTCAAATTCGTCCTGCATTTCTTTGTTTGTCCACCAGTCCGAGAAGTTGCCTTTCCGGATTTCGATGTTGGTTTTGTTGATGGACAAAATGTGATCGACGCAGTGATCGAGAAAAGCTCTGTCGTGAGAAACCAGAATATATCCGTTTTTGTTCCTCAGATAGCTGCTGACCAGTTTGCGCGCTTCCATGTCGAGATGGTTGGTCGGTTCGTCAATGAGCAGAAAGCTGTTCTCCTTAAGAAACAAAGCGGCCAGCATCACTTTCGTCTGCTCCCCGTTCGACAACGAGTCAAAGGGCCGGTCCAGCACATCCTCCGTAACCTTCAGCAGGGAAAGCTCGCGCAATAGTTCCCAGTGAACATAATCCGGAAAAATGTCACGGATCACATCCAACGTCAGATTTTCCTTGTTATCCACCGGATAAGGAAAATATTCAAACTGGACCTGAGCGGAAATCGTTCCGCTGTATTCATACTTGCCCTGCAGCAGGTTCAGAAACGTGGTTTTCCCCCGGCCGTTCCTCCCTGTAAAACCCAACTTCCAATCGGTATCGATCTGAAAGCTTACCTCTTCGAATATGTTATCGTAACTGCCGTCATAAGCGAAAGTCAGGTTAGAGACTCTAATCAATGACATGATTGAATCCTCCTCCTTTGAATAAAAAAATGAGCTGCAAGAAAGTTATACCTTTCCCGCAGCTCAAATATTATATCAAATCCAGCCCGCGACGGGGCCAGACCTGAATATCCGATTTGAGTGAAAAGGAGATGTAACTTCTTGCAGATAATAAATAAAACAAGCGAAAAACTTCGCTTTTTGTTTTATCATTACGCGCGCAAGAAATTTTACATTATCCTCTTCAACTCCATTCCGTAAATTACTGACATAGTAGCATACTCACCCTATATTTGCAACCCGCCGCCGTTAGCGCGATTCCCCGTGCCCGATTGCCGCTCCCCTTCAAAAAAGGCCGAAGTCAAGTTACCCCGACCGGGCCAGGCGAAATCCAAGATCGTCTATGCCAAAGGTCGGATGGCTCCGGCGGCGGCACGTTGCCCCGCAGCCCCTGGCCTCTTCCGCCCAGCTGCCTCCGCGGAAAATCCGGTAGGAGCCGTACACCTCTTCATCATAGACATCCCAGCACCACTCCCAGACATTCCCCAGCATATCGTAGAGTCCCCAGGCGTTCGGTTCCTTGGTCCCTACTTCTTGAGCCCCTCCTCCCGAATTTTCGTTGTACCAGGCTATCTCATCCAGCTCTCCGTATCTGTAACCGGCAGTCCCCGCTTTGCATGCGTGCTGCCACTCCGCTTCCGTAGGAAGCCGGTAGCCGTCCGCCTCCCAATCGCACCGGATCGTTTGACCGTCGCTACTTATCGAATAACATTCTTTCAGCCCGGCCTGCCGTGAAAATAGATTACAGAAAGAAACGGCTTCCTCCCAGGAAATATTCACGGCCGGCTTCAAATTTTCGTCCGGTGAGTAGGGTGAATTCGTCGTAACTGCCTTGTAGAGCCCCTCGGTTACAGGATAACGGGCAAGCAGAAACGGTCTTAGTTCAGCTTTCCATTTGGTATCGACCCGGTCGTCTCTTAATTCGATTTCTCCGCCCGAAATATTTACCATCGGCTGATCCATGTATGTTTTTCGTTCATCGGACAAACGGCCTTCCTCCCAACGACTATGATTTTACAAATCTTACCGTGCTTGGAACCGTTAATCAATATAAAATTAGCCGTGCATGGATTTTAAGCACGGTTTATGTTTCAGACTCACACGACGATCTGCAAAATGCGGCTTGCCGGCCGCATACTAAACGGCATGATAAAGTCGATCCCCGTCCAAAGAAAGGAGCGCGTTATCCGCACCGCTATGATTACAGGTTAACGCCATGGCGACGGTATTAAAAAAACCGCGATAATCGCGGTTTTCTCAGGCATATTAGGGTTCTTTCGATAGGAGAGCCTTTGGTTCCCTGCCGTTTGGCCGGGTGAGGCGAACCCGAATCCTAAGAGGACAAGGAACTCTCCTCCGGAGGGTTGTCCGACCGGAACCGGGCGGCGATGAGCTTTTCTAGCAGCAGATGCCCCGCATACAGCCCTCCCATAATAAGCAGCATCCCAAGCGACACTTTCTGCAAGGCCGTCTGCCAGCCTTCGTAATAAGCAAAGACACCGGTTAACATACTTAGGCCGAGCACACCCACGAATATCTTCTTTTTGCGGGATTCTTTTTGTGGAACAAACAATAGCTTTTCACGAAGCCGGATATTCATCCCCGCCAGAGAGATCAGGACAAAATAGATCGTTTGGGCCGGGTGAGACGAGTCGAAGAAAATGAACTGGTGCACGAAATAAAAAGGGACTCCGAACGTACCCAGAAAGATGGCGTTATAAGCCAGCCTGATTTTCAGCGGAACCATTCAGCTCTCCTTCGTTTCCGGCGGAAGCACCGCCGTATTCGGTTTGGATGCCATGTACGTATCGAGAGCTTTGTTCGCTTTGAGGGCGAGCCTGATTAACACGATCAGAAGAACGATCCCTAGTACAAGCAGGACCGCGTACCCCGCCATCATCAGCATTTGAATCAGTACGAACGGATTTACCGCCGCAGCAGTTGCAGATGCACCACTATCCATTTCCATCTTCCTTCCTGTAACTAAAGCTTAGATCCATCTTACGAAGCTTTTGCGGGTAAAAGCGATGTTCCGGGCCTCTGCCCACTTGTTATATTTTACCACCTCTTAAATCTTCTTCACAGCTCTTTATTCCCCTTATTGTCGTAAAGCTCCAATATCCCTCTCGTTACCGCGACTAATCCCGAACGCAGTTCCTCCGGCGCGAGAACATAAACGCTGCTGCCGTAACCGAGCAGGATGCCTATAGCCGATTCCAACGTATTGAATTCGGTGTCCGCTTCCACCCAACCGTTATCGGCTTCGCCTGGATGCCGTACTTTTGCAAACCGTTCTCTGGAAAAACGGTGAAGCTCCGTCTCCCTGATCTTAATTTTTGCGGGATAGCGCGGAAGCTTTGCCGCAAACTCTTTCAGGGACTGTTCCCAGTACTCGGCAAGATCGAATGACGTCGGCCTAGTAAAATGTTCCTCCGAGAGCTCCGCGTCAAGCAGCCGGGAGATTCTGTAGGTTCTCATCTCTCCCTCTGTCTCGGCAACCGCATACCAGATGCTGCCTTTGGCGACGAGGCCGAGCGGATGGATGATCCGCTCCGCGATCCGGTCGTCGCGCCGGTAGCGGATGCGCAGCTTCCTCTCTTCCCACACCGCTTGCTGTACGAGCGGAAGATGGGGAAGCTGCTCGGCCGAGCGGTGCCAGCCTGCGCCGTCGATATGGATGCGCTGCCGGACGCGCTCCGTTTCCTGCCGCAGGGACTTGGGCGAAGCCGCCAACAGCTTCTGGAAAGCACTGTCGTATTCGCTGCTCATGCCGAGATCCGACAGCAGGGCCGAAGTGTTCGCGATCAGAAGCGTCGCGATTTCCTCCGCTTTCATGCCGGTCAGCCGGGTGCGGTATCCTTCCGTCAGGGACCATCCGCCGCCCGAACCCCGCTCGGCATAAACCGGAATGCCCGCCGCGCTCAAGGCCTCCATGTCCCGGAAAATGGTCCGTTCCGACACCTCAAGCTTCTCGGCGAGTTCGCGGGACGACATTTTTCCGTGGTTTTGCAGCAATAATAAAAGAGACAGCAATCGGTCGGCTCTCATCGTTATTCCTCTTTTCTTCCCTGTTCGGCATCCCCGGCCGTTCTCTTTTCTCAGCGGTCTTGCTTGGCCGTTTTTCCCGATCGGCAGTTCTGAACGGCGCGGGGCTTTTCGTTCAATTTACTATATCAATTATGACAGGGGTTGTCATATATCCCCTCTTATACTGGGTACAGGATGCGGGCGGCTAATCGATCCGCTGCCTGCATAGACACAGCAATCCAATATTATTTGAGACACAAAAGGAGAGATCGCGATGAAATCGAAATCACTGGAAGGAACGATCGCCGTAGTGGCAGGAGCGACGCGCGGCGTCGGACGAGGCATTGCAGCCATGCTCGGGGAGGCGGGAGCGACCGTGTACTGCACGGGCCGCAGTGTCCGGGGGAACCTCTCCAACATGGGCCGCAGCGAAACGATTGAGGAAACGGCGGAGCTTGTGACCGCTAAAGGAGGGCGGGGAATCGCCGTCCGCGCGGACCACACGGCAGAAGAAGATGTGAAGGCGCTCTTCGAGCAGGTAAAACTGGAGCAGAACGGCAGGCTTGACCTCCTAGTGAACGATGTGTGGGGCGGAGATCCTTTGACCGAGTGGGGAAAAACGTTCTGGGAGCATTCACTGCCGGACGGACTTCTCATTCAGGAGCGTGCGGTTCGCTCGCATATGCTCACCAGCTATTACGGAGCTCCCTTGCTGGCGTCCCGCAAGCAGGGCATGATTCTCGAAATTACGGACGGTTTCGATTACCGTTACCGGGGGAACCTGTATTACAGTCTGGCCAAAATTTCCGCCATTCATCTGGCGGAGGCGATGGCCGCGGATCTGCGACCGCACGGAGTAACGGCGGCAGCCGTCACACCGGGTTTTCTCCGCTCGGAAGCGATGCTTGATCATTTCGGCGTAAAGGAAGAAAACTGGAGAGACGCCATCGCGCAGGAGCCTCATTACAGCGAGTCCGAAACGCCGTTCTATATCGGACGAGGAATCGCCGCACTCGCGGCCGATCCGGACAAATTCGCGAAGTCGGGCAAGGTGCTGACGAGCTGGGGATTGTCCGACGAGTACGGCTTCAGCGATGTCGACGGCAGAAGACCCCATTGGGGCCGGCATGCGGCGGAGCACGGCTTGTAAGACGAGCGGCAGGACACTAAAGACGCCAAATAAGGCAGCCACGATTTCGGTGGCTGCCTTGAAGTTTTTATGCGGTTTGAAAGAGGGTCCCCGCGCTACTCTTCCTGGAACAAATCGGTAGACAGGTAGCGTTCCCCGGTATCGGGAAGCAGAACGACAATGGTCTTGCCCTTATTCTCGGGGCGCTCCGCCAGCACGGAAGCCGCGTGAACGGCCGCACCGGAAGAAATTCCGACGAGAATGCCTTCGTTTCTCGCAAGCAGACGGGCCGCCGCAAGTGCTTCCTCGTTTTTCACGGTCAGAATCTCGTCTACCACGGAAGAATCGAAATTCCCCGGTACGAAGCCCGCGCCGATTCCCTGGATTTTGTGCATGCCTCTTTTCCCCCCGGACAGAACAGGCGAATCCGCCGGCTCCACGGCGACGATGTTCACCGCGGGATTTTTCGCTTTAAGCGCCTGCCCGACCCCGGAAACCGTTCCGCCCGTACCGACTCCGGCGACAAAAATATCGACGGCCCCGTCCGTATCCCGCCAGATTTCTTCGGCAGTCGTCCGGCGGTGTACGTCCGGATTCGCCGGATTCTCGAACTGCTGAGGAACGAAAGCGCCCGGCAGTTCGGCCGCAAGCTCCTCCGCCCTGCGGATCGCGCCTGACATCCCCTCTTCCGCCGGTGTCAGAACAAGCTCCGCGCCAAGCGCCGCAAGCAGTTTCCTGCGCTCGATGCTGAAGCTCTCCGGCAGTGTGATGATGAGCTTGTAGCCAAGGGCCGCGGCCGCGAAAGCAAGGCCGACGCCCGTATTGCCGCTCGTCGGCTCGATAATGACGGAATCCGGCCGGAGCAGCCCCTTCTCTTCCGCGTCTTTGATCATCGCGTATCCGATGCGGTCCTTTACGCTGCCCGCCGGATTAAAATACTCCAGCTTGGCCAGCAGCCGCGCCTCAACCTGCTGTTTTTTGCCGTAATTCACCAGCTCCAGCAGCGGTGTGTTTCCGATCAACTGCGTCAAATTCGTTGCAATGTTTGCCATGTATCTATCCCCCGTTTGAGATGCTTTATCCCTATCATGTTAGTCGGTTATCATTCTACGATACCACCAACGGGGGAAGATGACAAATGGGCGCAGCCTGCCTTTTACCGGCCTCCGGCCGCTTCCAGCATCGCGGCGATTGCCGTGAAATTCCGGGAGACGGCGTGCCGGTAAGCCGTGACACCGTCCCCGTCCGGCAGATGGACATCCGCCCCATGCTCCAGCAGCAGACGGATAATCGTCTGGTGAACTTCTCCTCCGTCGCCGAGGATGACGGCTTCCAGAAGCGCCGTCCAGCCCAGGCGGTTCACATGATTCACGTCCACTTGGGTCCGGGTGAGCAGCTCCCGCACAATGTCCGCATGCCCCCGTTCCGAAGCGGGAATGAGCGCCATCCCCCCGTACCGGTTGGTGAGGGCGGGATCGGCACCGGCGGATATGGCCAGCCGCAGCAGCTCCATATCCCCTTCGGCTCCGGCATACAGGAACAGGTTATCCGAGCGGTCATTGCGGATATTCACATCCGCCCCTGCTTCGAGCAGAACGCGGACGGCTTCCGGGTGCCGGTTGATCGCGGCCGCCATGACCGGAGTATTCCCATCGCTGTCCTGCGCATTTACACCGGCCCCTTCCCCGATCAGCGTCCGGACCTTCTCCGCGTCGCCTTTCGCAGCCGCCTCCAGCAGCTGCGTGTTTTTTTCACTGGGCATTTCCATTTTTCCAATCCCCTCCGTTTCTAGTCCTTGCGATTTTTGATAAACCGGCGTTTGCTCCGTTCCCGGGTCCGGGCTGCCGACCGTCCGGCATCCGGTCAGCGCCGCGGAGATCAGGACCGGGATGATCAGAACCGGGATGAAGCTATGGATCCGCTTGAACATCGGCATCCGCCTCCTTAAACTCTATAGGCAAAAGACCTCCGCAGAGGTCTTTTCGAAGCTTGCGTTTAGCTGCTTTTCAAAGCATCGGTATTCAAACTGATCTTGCCCTGCTGGGTTGCCCACGCGCCGGACGCCGTGACAGTGTAAGACTTGCCGGGATTCAGCTGCGCGCCCGTTGCCAGCTCGAACGTGCCGACCGCTCCTTTGCGGCTCGTTACCTTGTAGACGGCCGTCAGCTTCTTGCCGTCCTCGTCCGTCAGCTCTACACTGCGGCCGGAGAACAGTTCGTCACGCGGATCGGCCGCAAGCGTAATGTCGACGGCGGTCCCGCTGACGGCTTTGGCGGACGCGATTACAAGCGGCGCCGCGGCACGGGCGGTGAAAGACGCTTCCGTCACGGTCGCCCAGTCGGCCGTAACGGTGTATTTTACGCCGGGAATCAGCGTCTGTCCGGCCGGAAGGCGGAATTTGGGCGCCTGTCTGTCATCCGTGGCCTGCGTATACGGAACATATGCGGCGCGGATCGGCTGTCCGCCCTCCGGCGTGAGGGTAACGGACATATCGCGGAGAGAGGAAATGATGTCGTACGATTTTCCGCCGCTTGCGTTGCGGTCGTTCAGGTACATTTCCAATCCGCCGCGCGTACCGAAGTACGACTCGACCACATACCCGTAATCGACGACTCCGTCCTTGCGCAGCGATTCCAGCTCGAACGTGTCTGCCGTCACCTGCCGAGCTGCCGCCAGTTTTACCGTATGGGCGGAGCCCGTAAACTTGCCCGCGGCTTTGCCTTTGTACGTCAGACTGTAAGTTTTGCCCGGCTGCTGAACGGTGACGGGAACCACATACGTGGAGCGGGCCCCGTTCTTAAGCTGCGGAACGTTGCGGATCGTCATCCCGTTGTCGAATTGAAAATTCGCTTTCGCTTTGTCCAAATTCACGTCGGCCGCCGTCAAGGGGGAGTCAAACGTGATTTCAAGCGTTGCGACAGATAGCACCTTAATGTTTGTCACGGCCGCGTGCTCCGAAGGAATATAGGCAATCGCCTTAAATCCGAGACGCGCCGCCTCCCCGCTGCGGACACGCGCATCGGGCTCGTAGTTTTTCAGCCACTGCTGAATGACCAGCGGTTTCTTCTCTGTGAGCTGGGCGATCCGGCTGACGAGCTCCTGCTGGGTCAGCATCAGTCTTCCGCGGTCCGAAACGTGCCCCGCAGCGAAATCGTTACCGTTCATCCCCGGCGCCGGCGCAAGGTTCATGATCCGCGAATCGGCCGGAGACTTGGCGGATTGAGCGGCAGCGGGAGCGGCATTCAAGGGAAGCAGTACCGAAGCGGCTACAGCCGAAACCGTCAGCAGTTGAAGCAACGTTTTTTTCATAAAAGTTCCTCCTGTAGGGTGAGTAATTGTGATAAGTTCTTGATTTCATCCTACAGAACGAAACTAAACGGCCCGGAAACAAATTCGAAACTTTTTCTAAACAGCTCTTCCCGTCAGCCCGAAAACCGGTAGCCGACTCCCCAAATCGTCTCGATATATTCCGGCGCGGAAGGATCGGCCTCGATTTTCTCACGGATACGTCGAACATGCACGGTTACCGTCGCGATGTCCCCCATCGAATCCATGCCCCATATTTTTTCGAAAATTTCCTCCTTGCGGAAAACCCGGTTGGGGTGCCGGGCGAGAAATAGCAGGAGATCGAACTCCCTGGCCGGAAGCGGCACTTCTTTCCCCCGGGTGTAAACCCGGCGGGATTCCGGTTCAATGGCCAGCTCACGGATGCGGATTTCTCCCGGCGCCGTCTCCTTCAGCCCCACCAGCCGTTCATAACGCGTTAAATGCGCCTTCACGCGCGCAACCAGCTCGCCCGGACTGAACGGCTTCGTCATGTAATCGTCGGCGCCCATGCCCAGTCCGCGTATTTTATCGAACTCGTCTTTCCGGGCGGATACGATGAGAATGGGAACTTCCATGGCCGTACGGATTTGACGACATACTTCGAAGCCGTCTTTTCCGGGAAGCATCAGATCCAGGACGATCAGATCGAAGCCTTCCGTAAGCGCCTTGTGCAGCCCGTCGTCCCCCCGGGTTGAAATCTCGACCTGAAATCCGTGCAAGTTCAAATAATCCCGGTGCAATTGGGCGATCGTCGCCTCGTCTTCAATGATCAGAATTTTTTTCATCGGTGTGATTTCCTTTCAGCAGCGGGAGCCGGATTACAATGCGCGTGCCTGTCTGCGGATGTCGCGTAGACGCGCTGTCCGAGGCATTCTCCGCGCAGATGCTTCCCCCGTGGTTGTCGACAATCTGTTTGGCGATGGCGAGCCCCAGTCCCTGGCCCCCCGACTCCCGGCTGCGGGACGTCTCGGCCCGGTAAAACCGGTCAAATACATGAGGCAGCGCCGCGGGATCGATCCCGGGACCGGTGTCGGTTATTTCAAGCACGGCCGCTGCCCCGTCCCGCCGGAGATCGAAAGCGATCGTTTTTTGCGGCCGCTCCATGAACTTGAGGCTGTTTCCGACTACGTTGTTCACAACCCTCTTCATGTGCATGGGGTCTATCCGTACGTACAAAGGACCCGGAGAGTGTCCGCCGGTTTCCAGTCCGACGCCTTCTTTTTCCAGCTCGAAACGCAGTTCATACACCACGTCCGCGACAAAACGCGTCAGATCCACTTCCTGCAGGGCAAACGGAACTTTATTGAGATCCAGCCGGGAATAAAGAAACAGCTCCTCTATGAGATGATCCATCTCCTCCGCTTTGCTGTAAATGATATCCACATAACTTTCCAGTTTGTCGGGCGTATCCGCCACCCCGTCCCGGATTCCTTCCACATAGCCGCGTATGGCGGACAAGGGCGTTTTCAAATCGTGCGAGATGTTGGCGATAAGCTCCTTGCGGTTGCTTTCGTACTGCTTCTGCATCTCCTCGGATTCCTGAAGCTTCCCCCTCATTTCCTCGAAAGCCGCGGAAACCTGCCCGATCTCGTCGTCGCCCGGTTGAATCCGGAACCGCAAGTCTCCCCGCTGGATACGCGCCGCCGAAGCGCGCAGCAGGTTGAGCGGCCGGATCATCCGCCTGGTGAGGAACAGATAGATGTAGATGTTCGAGCCGACGAGCAGCAGAAACAAAACCGACACGAACAAAGGCAGCAGCTTGCTCATCAGAACGGCGAACGGGCTGACCTCCCGGAACACGAACAGCCTTCCCTGTTCGCCATCCGCAAACCGGAAGTCGTATTTGGCGTAGCCGAAAAAGTTTTTCCCCGTCTGCAAAGTGCTTCTCATGTGCACGTTTTCCGCTTCGTACGGAGGCAGGACGGCTTCGGGTTGGTTTTCCGCCAGAGCCGGTGAAATAAACGCGCTGCCGGACCCTTTGCGGATCAGAAGGAAAGCCTTGGCGACCTTCAGCTGAAAATCGTATTCTTTGTAGATGTCCGGTACAAGCAGTTCCTCCGGCTTCGTTTTGGCAAGATGCTTAAGATCGAGAAAAAGCGTCTCCTGTTCGGGCGTAAGCGGCTTCAATCGGAGATGGACGTTGTAAAAAGAAGATATGCCCCTCACATCCCCCGTTACGGCTGTCGTTACGATAAAAGCGGCCGCCGTGAAAAGCAGCACCGTGGCGACGAGCAGCAAAGTGAAAGAAGCAAGTAGGCGGGCACGGATGGACATGATTGTTTTTGCCTCCAGATGATTTAAATCGTGAAGATTTCCTACAGTCTACCAAGGAATTTTGCGGGGATCAAAATAAAATTTCTGTTCCAAGAGATCAAGCACTTCTTGATATAATCAAGTTTCTTTTGATGAAAACGGTTTATTTTCTCTTAAAATTTCTAATTTTATGCTTTTTTATGTAAGGATTAGTCGAAAAATAAGCGATTTCAGGTAGACTTCCCACCCTTGCATCCTTTACTATGGGAGGTACAGGAATACTAGTTATAGGAGACATGCGAATGCAACATGAAGCTGGGAATTATGATGCGCTGCTGGTCATTCTCTCGATCCTGATGTCCATGACGACCTCCTGTACCGCGCTGGACATGGCAGACCGCCTGCTGCGCGGCGACCGCTCTTTCCGTAAAATGCTGCTGACCGCTGTCGTAACGGGCTTGGGCGTCTGGTCCATGCACTTCTTGGGCATGCTGGCCTTGAAGCTCCCTTTCGAAGTCCATTATCATCTGCCTTTGCTCGCCGTCTCTTTAATGCTGCCCATTCTCGCGGTTTTCCTGTCGCTGCTAATCCTGGCCCCGGAACGGAAACTCGGAAAACGATTTTTCACAGCCGTCGGCCTGCTGGCCGGGCTCGCCTTCGTTTCCATGCACTTCTCCGGCATTCTCGCCATGAAAATACCGGCCGTGTATCACCAGGCGCCGGGCAGTCTGATCGTTTCGATCGTGCTGGCCCTGCTCGCCTCGTATCTTATGCTCGCTCTGGCGATCTATGCACGCGAGCTGCCCGCTTACAACCTGCTTTCGCCCTGGAAAACCGGGGGCGGCCTGCTGGTTGGAGGCCTCATTGCCGGCATGCATTACACCGCGATGGCAGGGGCTTCTTTTACGCCGTCCGACCACGAGCTTTCTCTTACAAGCAGCTCGATTATAGGCCATACGCTGCTGACGGTTCTTGTCGGTTGTACGGTCTGCTGCGTGCTTTTCTGGGTTGTGCTCGTCCTGTACCGCGACCGGCAGAACGTGCTTACCGCCTCACGGTTCAACGAGCAGAGATATACCGCTCTGTTCGAGCATAGTCCCGATCTTGTCGTCTGCATGGATCCCGTCAAAAAGATGATCGTCAGCGCGAATCCGTCCGTGTTCGCCAATACGGGCTACACGCAAGCGGAGCTTATGGTCATCTACCTGCACGATCTTCTTTACTCTCGGGACGAGAAATTGAAAGTCATGACCGCCCTCGCGGAGGCGGCTCAAGGAAAGCCTTCGAAAATCGAATTGTCCATCCGCACGAAGCAGGGAGCGCGAAAATATCATCGGGCCTCGGTTTTTCCGCTCGAACACAACCGGCAGCTTCTCGTCTATTTCGTATCCAAAGATATAACCGACAGGATCGTGGTCGAGCAAGAACTGCGGAAAGCCAAGGACTTGGCTGAAAGCGCTGTCAAAACGAAAAGCGAGTTCCTCGACACGATGAGCCACGAGATCCGGACGCCGCTGACCGGCATTATCGGGATTAACCAGCTGCTGGCGGAGTCCGCGGAGTCCCCGGACGATCAGGAGCTGCTGGCGCTTCAAGCCAAAAGCTCGCAAGCGCTCCTGAGGGTCATCAACGATATTCTGGAGCTGTCCAAAATGGAAGCCGGACGCATTTCACTTCACCAGGAGCCGTTTCAACTTCGCGAGCTTATCCAAGAATGCCTCGATTTCTTTGCGATTATTATCCGCAACAAGGAGCTCGCCATGGACACGTCCATAGACCCGGGTGTGCCGGAAATTCTCGTCGGCGATTACGGCCGTGTCCGCCAGATTCTCGTAAACTTAATCGGCAACGCCGTTAAATTTACGGATCAGGGCCTTATCTCTCTCGAAGTCCGGCTCTCGGAACGCGGCGATGAAGGATGCCTCCTCGAATTCGCCGTCAGCGATACCGGTATAGGTATCGACTGCAGCAAGCTGGACCGGCTGTTTCAGCCTTTCACCCAGCTCGACGGGGCATCGAACCGTAAATATGAGGGGACGGGCTTGGGGCTCGCCATCTGCCGAAAGCTCGTTATGCTCATGCAGGGCCGGATTTGGGCCGTTCCCGGCCGGAGTGTGGGGACGGAATTCCGGTTTACGATCCGGCTGCGGGAGCTCCGCCATTTTATGGACGAAGGAGACGGCCAGGAAGCCGGGTAATCCCTATCCGGGATGACCGCCGAATAAAAGAGAAACCTCCAATCCTGACCGGTTGGAGGTTTCTCTTTTATTCCATCAGGCCGAGCTTTTCATAGACGCTCACGGACACGACGCCATCCGCTCTCAGTCCGTGGTCCCGCTGGAACCTCCGCACCGCTTCGGCCGTCGAAGCCAGAAACTTCCCGTTGCAGACTCCGCTGTAATAGCCGGCGCTTGTCAGCCGGTTCTGGATGAGCTGGACATCCGCCCCGATATCTCCTTGGGCAAGCTTCCTCGGCTCATGGCCGGGATCGCCCAGAACGTGCCCCGCGATGGTCACCTTCGTACCCACCGGAATCAGGTCGTAAAGCTCCTCCACGTCCCGGTTTCTCATCCGGATGCAGCCGTGGCTTAAATGCCTGCCGATGGAGTACGGCTTGTTCGTTCCATGGATGCCGTACGCTCCCCACGGAACATTCAGGCCCAGCCAGCGCGGTCCGAAAGAAGGCCCCCAGTCTTTCCCTTTATAAATCACCTGATATTCGCCGACCGGCGTAGGGGTTGACAAGTTTCCGACCGCAACCGGGTATGTCTTGAAATGTTTCTTGTCTTTGAATACGACAAGCTTGTGACGGAGAGGGTACACCTCGATTGAATAAGGCCCCTGGTCCGCAACGATAGGAATAGAGGGTTCCGTCCCGCCTCCCGGAACCGGTGCGCCTTCTACCGCGGCTTTTCCCGGCAACAGAACATTCAGCAGGCATACAACGGTCAGCGCGATTCCCATTAACTTCAAAAACGTTTGTCCTTTGTTCATGTTGATCCCCGCGCCCGCATTCATTTTTTTACCGGCTTTTCCTTCCGTCTTCGGTACGCTTCCCCGGACGGCCGGGCTCCGGGTATTCGAACTGTGTCAGTTCCCATGGATCGTACAAAGAAGCTCGGGTGAAAGCGAAGCGGCAAATCGCTTTGCGCGGACGTTTCCCCGCTTCTTCGAAAGCAAGTTCAACCGGAAGTTCAAAACCATACTCCTGTTCCGCTTTACGCGCTTCTTCCGGCTTCCATTCCGTCAATCTGCGCACGGATACGAAAGACCGGCTGTCTTTCTTCAGCTCTTCCAGCCGTTCCCGGTTATGCGGACGGCCGAGAAGCTCCAGCATCGCGTCATCGTGCTGGTCAAAAGCCGTGACAACCAGATCGGCCAGCTCCTGAGGTGAAGCCTTCCCGACAAAACCGCTCGCCTTGCCTGCGGCTCTGTGAGCCATAAACTGGTGAGCGGTGTCTTTGGACCGGGATTTGTGGGTCGTGCTGCCCACAAAATGGATGCAGGAATGCCCGCTGAACCCGTTCTCCGGGATGCCGTCCCCCCCATGCGGCATTCCGTTCATGGAAGCGGCATAGCTGTGCCCGTCGTAACGGACGAGAACAGCCCTGCGGTTCCAGCTCCATTTGCCCCCGTAGATCGACTTCATGACCGCCGTATCCTTCTTCGTAAGCGGTTGAACGTCCGCATGCTGGCGCCCCGCTCTGCGCTGAACCCGGAACGCAAGTCCGGTTTCCAGATCAAGCACCTCGAATTTGGCCTGACGGGGGACGGCTTTCTGCGCGTCGTTCCAGGAAATGAGCTCTCCGTAATGCTTGCGGTGGAGAACCTTGATTTGCTTCACAAGTTCCCCTCTAAGCGCCTCGCCCGGCCGGATCACTTCGTGCCCCAATGAATCGTAGAACTCTCCCATAGCGCTGACCGGGTAGATGCGTTCTCCGCCTGCTTCCCTCACCTTCATAAACGTATCCGTATACGGGAAGGATTCCGCCTTTCTGCGTACGCTTTGGCCGAAAAGTTTGCGCACGCTCAGCGTAACCCCGGTTTCGCTCCGGTAAACCGCATCCGGCGTCGTCTGTACGGAAAGTACAACGCTCCCGTGGTCTCCGGCCTCTACAGCTTGCTGCATGTATGCCGCTTCGGGACGAAGTAAGATTCCCCAGACGGCAAGGAGCAAAAAGACACGCCGTTTTCCTTTTCCCATTCCGGTTTTTCACCCCGCTTGACTTTTTCGGTCTTTTTTAATCCTTTCAGATCCTGGCCTTCCTTCCTTGTTAGTTTTCGCCGAAGTTCCAAAAACATGTGAGGTCATCTGTAAATTTTTGTTCCGGGTTGCCGGGACATACTTAGGTTGAGCCGGAAATCCTCCGGCTAATCTCTTGTTATTCGCAAGCCGATGTTTTATATTGACATAAGAGTAGGTCAAAAATAAAAGAGGTGACCGGACGAGATGACTCCACGCACGAAGGAACAAAACGAAGAGATCCGGCGGCGGCGTCTGGCGCAAATCCGGAAAGCCGCTGCCGATGTGTTTTTGAATAAAGGGCCTTTACTGGAAATCCGCGATGTGGCCGCGCAGGCGGGACTCGGCTACGGCACGGTATACCATTATTACAGCAATAAGGGCGATTTGCTCCACGATCTGCTATGGGACGCGTTGGAGCGGGCCGGGGGATGGCTGGAGGCCCCGCTAGAGGTCCTGCTGGAGACTCAACTGGAGGTCCCGCGCACTTCGGCTTCGGGGGAGGCGCCGGCGGGCGGGCATTTCGGCTTGGCTGCTGCGGCGGACACCGGGAACTCGGCTGCCGCGGATTCCCGAAGCGGAAGCCGCGAAACGGCCGCTGCCGCAGAGCTTGGCCCCGCCGCCGCCGCCGGCGTCCGGCTGCTGCAGCTTTGGGCGGAGGACCACGCCCTGTACCTGCTGTATAAGCTGGCCGGTGAGGGCTTTACCTCGCTGCCTGAAGCGCGCTCGGCCCCGCTCACGGCCGCCTTTCGCCGGGAGGTGCTCGCGCCTTTTGCCGCACTGCTGGAAACCGGGCGTGCGGCGGACGGGGCTGCCGCTTCCGGCGGAAACGCGGCGGAGCCGCCGTATCGGATGCAGCGCGCGGAAATGCTGCTGGCCGCCTTGGTCGGCTGCGCCTCGCTCTCGCTTCGCCGCGGAAAGCTGCACGAGGAGGCCAGGGATATCGCCCGGTTTTTAAACTTATAGAATGGATAAGGAGCGAATAAACAAAGATGATCATTTTAAAATCACCTAGGGAAATTGAAGAGATGAAGCCGGCGAGCCAAATCGTTGCGGACTGCTACCGCGAGGTGGCCAAACTGATCGAACCTGGGATCACCACCCGGGAAATCAATGACTTTGTTGCCAGACACATCACCAAGCTGGGCGGCAAGCAGTTTACGAAAGGGTACAACGGTTTCCCCGCCGAAACCTGCACTTCGGTCAACGATGTGGTGGCCCACGGCATTCCTTCGAACCGGGCGCTTATGGACGGCGACTTGCTGAAGCTCGACATCGTCGTGGAATACGGGGGGTGGTTCGGCGATTCGTGCCATTGCTATGCGGTGGGCAATATCCGGCCGGAGGCGCAAAAATTAATGAAGGTGACAAAGGAATGCTTGGATCTGGGCATCGCCCGGGCAATCCCCGGAGGCCGGCTCGGCGACATAACGTCGGCGATTCAACAACATGCGGAAGCGAACGGGTTTTCGGTCGTACGCGATCTGCTGGCGCACGGAATCGGGCGGAGCCTGCACGAGGAGCCGAGCTACGAGCATATCGGCGTAGCCGGCAAAGGCATTCGGTTAAAGGAAGGCATGGTGTTTACGATTGAACCGATGCTCAACGAAGGTACGTTCCGTATCACGATCGACGACGATCAGTGGACGGCGAGAACGGCCGACGGCAAGTTGTCGGCGCAATATGAGCATACGATCGCAGTCACGCCGGACGGACCGCTGATTTTAACGGCCCAGTAAGAATAGAGGCGAACGGACGGGAATGCGTCATTTTAGGAAATAAGTCGCCAACCAGGCCTGCTTGGCCTAACGGAAGTTCGTAATCCGAAACGACGAAAAAGCGTTGGGCCCCGCCTGGGACCAGGGAAGCTAGTAGAACGATCCTGAAATAACGTAAAAGACATTCAACCTAACCCATGCTTTCAACGAAAAGAAACAGGATTGGCATTGACTTCTTGAAGATACAATTGCAGCCCGCCAAGCTCCGACAGCGGCCGGCAGGAAGCCCCTGCGCGTACTAAAAAAGCAGCCGTATGATTTACGGCTGCTTTTCCGTGTATAAAAACATCCCCTGCCCGTCATAAACGGCATTATTCCGGAGTAGACATCAGCGCTCTCTTGCATGACCCGGAAAGCTCGTCCCGTCTAATGCTCCCTGTTCTTTTCGATATCCAGAATGTCCGCGTTGGCTTGAACCGCTGCAGGTTGTAACCAATTCGTCTTGACCGCGACAAAAGGCATAAATCCGGCAAGAAATGCCGCCCCCATTAAAACGATCGCTAGCTTTTTGTTCACAGGATTGAACCACCCCGCTTCCCGAACCCGGTCAAGTCCGCTCCCACCCTGATGCCGCTCCGCCGGTTTGGCCCTTCACAATGTTCCCGCAGGGACCTTAATCCAGCAAAACCGGTCTGCCGGGGTTCTGGGCCATCTCGAACATGGTAAGCAGTTGGGCCACCGTGTTTCTCTCCGCCGACAGCTCGGGCAGCTCCTCTTTTCCGAAAAAAGCCGCCTCGCTCGTTTCGAGCCCTCCTTGGATCTCGCCCCCGGTAATGGTGCAGAGCACAAAAAATTTGTACACATGATACGGGGATTCCGGATGTTCGTGGAATTTTTTATCGAATACGGCCAGCAGCCTGTCCGCTTTCACTTCCAGCCCGGCCTCCTCTTTGACCTCCTTCACGGCCACTTCCGAAGGCGACAGTCCGATATCCGCCCAGCCTCCCGGCAGCGCCCAGAACCCGTCCAGCTTTTCCCGCACAAGTACGAGCTTACCCTCCCGGAAAACGACCGCGCGGATGTCCACTTTCGGAGTGGCGTACCCTGTTTCGTTCGCGAAAAGGTCCCGGATTTTCTCCTGATGAAGGTCCGTATACTCGCTCATAATCTCCAGGCTCAAATCCCGGAGCATCTCATACCGCTCCAGATCGTACACGTCCTTGCTGTAGGCCAGCCCGATTTGCGAGATGGCTTGTATCTGCTTGGCCCATTCCAGCCATTTGGCGCTCATGCTGACGTCCCTCCTTGTTTCGTTGATCTCGTAAAAAAAGACGAGCACCGGGCTATCAGGTGTCGTCTCGCAAGTATGTCCATTTTAGCATGTCGGTTCTATAAATAAAAATGAACGTTATGGTCCGCTTTACCCGGATACCGCTGAAATCATTTCCGGCTCTGCCGGCTGTTCGGCGGGTTCTTCGGCATCATTCTCCGGAATCCACCAATCGTCCCAGGTACCGTGAACATGATACCAGGCGATCCCTTCGGGAGACAGCCACTTTTCGAAAGCTTTGACGGTCTGCGGGGCAAAAAAGCCCTTCATATTGTGGATACGGCTCCAATCCGGGTACTTGTACGTTGCCGAACGCGAGGTCAGCGGAATTTCTTCGTCCGTCGGAATAATGCCGGCAGGCCGCACTTTGAGCGCCAGCCCGGGATTGACCCATAACGCTGCGGACTCCGTCCGGATGTGCACCCACTCCAGCTCTCCGTCCTTCCACGTTTCGAATGCGTCGTAGCTGCCCGGCGCGACTTCCGCATAATTTTCGTCGTCGTAATAAGTCGGCTTCGCGAACCCTTTGCCGCCGGTCGGAAGTTCCGCCTTGCCCGTCGTTTCCCGAACACCCGCCAGCTCGCCCTCGGGTAAAATCCAACGATCCCCTTCCGGGAGGGAAACTTTATACCAGGTCGGGCTGCCGTCGCCGAGCGTAGGCGGAAGCTCCCATACGGCCGTCACCGGGTACCTCCCGGTTTTCAGCGTTCCCGTTTTGACTAGCCCCGTGTGAGGCAGCTCGAAGCTGTCCGTATCTTGGAAAAGGTCGACGGTCGTGGAGACCGCTTTTTCCTGAACGGCTTCCTTATAAAAGCTGTCGTAGATCCACTTGTCTCCCAGCCATGTCTGGATGCGGTAAAATTTTATCGTCCGGGGAGGGCCGAAGTCCGCTCCATCCCATTCGATCGTTCCCGTGACCGTTACCTGCTGCGGAGATATGACCGTTCCGCTGGCCGCTTCCTGAAGAGGCTCGTCGTACAGCTCCTGCTTATCTACCAGAGTGATCGTCGCGGTTTCGGCCTTGTACTTGCCGGGAATGAGCGTTTCCGGATCGGCTTTGATCCATTTCTCCCCCTGC
Organism: Paenibacillus sp. JNUCC 35; assembly: GCF_058269095.1. Lineage (NCBI taxonomy): Bacteria > Bacillati > Bacillota > Bacilli > Caryophanales > Paenibacillaceae > Paenibacillus > Paenibacillus sp. JNUCC 35. The sequence goes on from NZ_CM177771.1 coordinate 4,005,271, forward strand.
CACGTTTCAATGAGATATCCCTTCTCTTCCCTGTTATCCGCCATGTTCCACTGGCTGTCTCTCTTCGTAATATGGACGGTCTGAAGAGGAGCCAGGCTGCCCGCAGGCTTGGTGAACGCTTCGTCTTCGTACATAGTCGTCTCCTGGATCAGCGTCACGTCCCACGGAACGTTTACTACCATAGCCTTCGCCCGGACTGGGGCCAGAATGGAGGCGGAGTTTGCGAGCAGCAGGAAAGCCGCACCAGACATCAACCACTTTTTCAACGGGTTTTCCTCCTCCTTCAACGAATATTTATCCCGAACATTCTTAAGAATCTTGACAATGGCCGGATGCCCCGTGCGCCACAACCCGTTCGTTCTTCACGGACGGCGCAGCTTGAGACAGCCTTAACCGGCGCGATTGCGCTCGACGGAACTTGCGACGTATGCGAATCCGCTCCACCTTTTTTTTGTTAAAAAGCACCTGAAACCGCCGTGGCCTCAGATGCTTTCAACAGGATGCGGGAACGGCTTTCGGGTTTTCGTATCCAAGCAGGGGACCGATTAAACGGCCTTCAGCAGATAGACCCTGGCTTCAAAGGGACGAAGCTGGAGTTCCGCGTCCAGACCGCTCGTCTCGCTTCCTTCCCCGACGGGGTAGTTGGCGATAAGCAGCTCACCGCCGCCCCCGGCCAGAAGCGGGTACGGGCTCGCGAAGGAAGCCGTTTCTCCGGTAAAGTTGAGCAGTACGAACAGCCTGTCGTTTCCGAGCGTGCGGGTATACGCGTAAATGCGCTCGTCTTCCTCGGCCACGATCTCATAGCTGCCGTACACGATCACCGGGTGAATTTTGCGAAGCGCGATCAGCTTACTATAATAATGAAAAATAGAGTCCGTGTCGGCCAAGGCCGCTTCCGCGTTAATCTCCGTATAGTTCGGATTCACGTGTAGCCACGGCGTTCCGGTCGTAAAGCCTGCGTTTTCCTCCGTACTCCACTGCATCGGAGTCCTGGCGTTATCCCGCCCTTTGATGCGGATCGCGTTCATAACCTCGTCGTGATTGCCGCCGCCTTCGGTGACGCGCTCCCGGTACATGTTCAGCGTCTCAACGTCCCGGCAATCCTCAATCCCTTTGAAGTGCACGTTCGTCATGCCGAGCTCCTCGCCCTGATAAATGTAAGGCGTTCCCTCCAGCGTATGAAGGAAAGTCGCCAGCATTTTGGCCGACTCCACGCGGTATTCGCGGTCATTGCCGAACCGGGACACCATTCTCGGCTGGTCATGGTTGTTCAGGTACAAGCTGTTCCACGCGCGTCCGTGCAGCCCCGTCTGCCAGCGGCCGATCGTCGCTTTCAGATCCTTCAGCTTCCAGGCGCACGGGTCCCATTTGCCGCCCCGGCCGCTGTCCAGCTCCATATGCTCGAACTGGAACACCATGTTCAGCTCGGTGCCGTCCGCATTCGCATAACGGGCCGCGTCATCTGGGGTTACACCCGGTGTTTCGCCGACCGTCATGATATCGTAACGGGAAAGCACCTTCTCGTTCATTTCCCGCAAAAACTCATGCACCCTCGGGCCGTTCATAAAATAATCCCCGCCCCATGCATACCGGTCGCCGCCCGCGCTTGGAAGTCCCTCCGTCTTGGAGATCATGTTGATGACGTCCATGCGGAACCCGTCGATTCCCTTGTCCAGCCACCACGTCATCATGTCGTAGATTTCCTCGCGCACCTTGGGGTTCTCCCAGTTTAAATCCGGCTGCTTGCGGCTGAACAAATGGAGGTAATACTCTCCGGTTTGCTCGTCATACTCCCACGCGGGACCGCTGAAGATGCTCGTCCAGTTGTTCGGCTCCTGTCCGTCACGGCCGGGCCTCCAAATGTAATAATCCCGGTAGGGATTCTCTTTGGAGGAGCGGGATTCCAGGAACCAGGCATGCTCGTCCGACGAATGGTTAACGACGAGATCCATAATAAGCTTCATGCCCCGGCCGTGCACTTCCGCGAGCAGCTTCTCCCAATCCGCCATCGTTCCGAAATCGTCCATAATCCCGCGGTAATCGCTGATATCGTAGCCGTTGTCGTCATTGGGGGATTGATAAACCGGAGACAGCCAGATCACGTCGACGCCGAGCTCCTTCAAGTAATCCAGTTTCGAGATGATGCCCGGAATATCCCCGATTCCGTCTCCGTTGCTGTCTTTAAAACTGCGCGGATAAATCTGGTAGACGACGCTCTCTTTCCACCAGACTTTGCCTCCGGGGGCCCCGCCGCCGTCGTCTTCTCCCGCCTCGCTGACGGCAGCGGACTTCGGTCCGACGGAGGTCCGGCCGCTCGCCGCGGCCGGAGCCGCTTCCCTCAGCTGAGCCGCATGAGCCGCAGCCACCCGGAGCTGAGCTTCCTGTTCACCGCGCCGCCGCTCCGCTTCCTGCCAGGCTCTCTGGCGCTCTTTGGACGCGTCCGCCGCCTCCCCGATGAGCTCCTGGTACAGCGACTTGTACTGCAGGGCCGATTTTTTCCAGCTGAAATCGGTCTTCTTGATGTTCGCCATCAGGTTGCGCCAGGCATCCTGGTCATGAAGATAGAAGTGCACCGCACGTCTGACCGTATGCAGCATATCGTGAGCGTTGTACGAGTTGAAGCTGAAGCCCGTGCCTTCACCGGTAAACTCATTGTAAGGCTGCACCGTATCCTTCAAGCCGCCCGTCTCGCGGACGATCGGCACCGTGCGGTAGCGCATCGCGATGAGCTGACCGATTCCGCAGGGCTCGAAGAGCGACGGCATCAGGAAGAGGTCCGAGCCGGCGTATACCTGACGGGCAAGCCCGTCGTCGAAAGCGATGTACGCAGCCAGCTTGTCGGGATGCCGGGCCGCCGCCTCGCGGAACAGCCGCTCGTATTCGTGATCTCCGGTTCCCACGATCACCCATTGGGCATCCAGGGACAGCAGCTCCGGCAGCACGTGACGGATCAAATCGATCCCCTTCTGCTGCACCAGCCGGGTCACCAGCGATATAACCGGCACGTCGTCGCGGACCGGCAGCCCCAGCCGCTGCTGAAGGTGCGTTTTATTCAGCCGCTTTTTGGACAAGGAGTCCCGGTACGTGACAGCCAGATGGGAATCAGTCATCGGATTAAAGAGATCGTAGTCGATCCCGTTGACGATGCCCACGGTCGCCTCGCTGCGGTAGCGCAGCAGGCTGTCCATATGCTCGCCGAAGAACGGCGTGCGGATCTCCTCCGCATAAGTCGGGCTAACCGCCGTAATGCGGTCGGAATACAGCAGTCCGCCTTTCAGGAAGCTGCCGCCGTCGTACATTTCGAGCTGATCCCCGTTGAAATAGCCCGCGTCCAGGCCGAACAGATCCATCATCGTCTCTTTGGAGAAAAGCCCCTGGTAGCGCAGATTGTGTATCGTAATGACCGTTTTGATATCTTCATAGAACGGATAGTACGGGCTGTACTGCGCTCTAAGCAAAACCGGAATCATCCCCGCCTGCCAGTCGTGACAGTGAATCACATCGGGCTTGAAGCCGATATGCGGAAGCGAGTCGATTACCGCCCGGCAGTAAAACGCGAATCTTTCGGCATCGTCGCCGTATCCGTAATGCCCGCTTCTGCGGAAATAAAACTCGTTGTCCACGAAATAAAACGTGACGCCTTCGTGTTCCAGGGTTTGTATGCCGCAGTACTGCGAGCGCCAGCCCAGATTTACGCGGAACGTAACGAGGTTCGCCGTCTCCATCTTGTCTTTGAATATTTGAGGAATCTCGTCATATTTGGGCAGAATGACCCGGACATCCGCTCCGTTGCGTTTAAGTTCCTTGGGCAGGGACCCGATTACATCACCCAATCCGCCCGTCTTGGCGAAAGGCGCCGCTTCCGAAGCCGCAAACAAAATGTTCATGTACGTCTCCACTCCCGTCTTCTGAGTTTCTTCTAAGGTCTATTTGAAAAAGCCAAACCGGAACCGCTCGGCGGCGTCCGGTTACGGCTTTTGATTGTCGGAATCCGTTTTAGATGACTTTCATTTTCGCCGCGATGAACGGTGCCCGAACATCCCCGGTCAATACACGCCCGCGGCTGATGAACACATCCTTGTCGAGAATGGCGTTCTCGATCACGACATTTTCTTCAATGGAGCAGTTCTGCAGGATAATGCTGTTTTTCACGACAGCCCCCTTGCTGATTTTTACACCCCGCGACAAGATGCTGTTATCGACCTTGCCTTCAATGACGCAGCCGTTGGCGATCAGGGAATTGCGCACGCTCGCGTTAGCCTCGTAACGGGCAGGCGGTTCGTCCTTTACCTTGGTGTAGATGAGATCCTTGCGGAAGAACAACTCCCGCAGCACCGACGGGTCCAGCAGTTCCATGCTGTGCCGGTAGTAGCCCTGAATCGAATTCACGATTCCGAGATAGCCGTCATGGCGGTAGCCGATCACGTTCAGCTTGTCGACGTTCTTCATGATTCCGTCCCGGACCAGATGATCGTAGCCCTGCGCCAGGCAAGTCTCCACCATGTCCAGAAGGAGCGATTTGCTCATGATATACATTTCCATGGACACGTTATCCGTACGCAGACGTCCGGTCTGGTCCTCTATGACCGTCACTCTGCCGTCCGGACGTACCGCAAGGCGGCGGTAGCTTCCGGAGTATTCCTCTTCCGCCTCTTTATAAATGACGGTAACATCCGCTCTCATATCTTCATGGTAGCGGACGGCGTCTTCGAAATTAATGTTGCATACCATATGGCTGCGTCCGATGATGACCAGTTCTTCCCGGCCCCGGTAGAAATAATCGCGGTGGGAATAGAATTGGAACAAATCTCCGCGCGACATGCCCGCCGGATCGTCCTGGACGGACGGCAGCACGAACAGGCCGCCTCTCTTGCGGTCGAGGTCCCATTCCTTGCCGGAACCCAGATGGTCCATCAGGGAACGGTACTTGTGCTGGGTAAACACAGCCACGTTGCCGATCGAGGAATTCACCATGTTGGATAAAACAAAATCGATCAGCCGGTAACGGCCTCCGAACGGAACCGAGCCCGCACAGCGGTGAAGCGTAAGCTCTTCCAGATCGTCCGGCTCGTTCACCAGATTGATAACGCCCATTACATGCTTCATGCTATCCTCATCCTTTCGACTCCGTAGTGGCCCGTATGTGTTCTCCTCCGCCGATCAGCACGATCTCTTCCCCGTCTCCTACGGTCGCCCCGTCGTCCACGATCGTATTTTCCCCGATGATCGCTTTGCGGATGGTGACATTGCTGCCGATTCTCGCTCCCGGCATAATGACGGAATCCCGGATGACGCTGCCCTCGCCGATATGGACGCCGTAGAACAGGACGGAGTGGTCCACATCCCCGAACACGGAGCAGCCTTCGTTCACGAGTGAACGGCGAACTTTGGCCCCGTCCGAAACAAACTGGGCAGGCTGATAAGGCGTCACGGAATAGATGCGCCACGATTTATCGTTCAGGTTCAGCTGGGTCGGATCGTCCAGCAGGTCCATATTCGCTTCCCACAAGCTCTGAATGGTGCCGACATCCTTCCAGTAGCCCTGAAACGGGTACGCTACGAGGTTCGCCCCTTCTTCCAGCATGGTCGGAATGATGTCCTTCCCGAAATCTTTGCTGGAGATCGGATTTTCGTTATCCTGGATCAGATATTTTTTAAGCGCCTTCCAGGTAAACATATACACGCCCATGGAAGCGAGGTTGCTTTTGGGTTCTTTCGGTTTTTCCGCGAACTCCGTAATTTCGCTTTCTTCGTTTACGCTTAGAAGGCCGAAACGCGACGCCTCTTCCCACTTGACCTCGATCACCGCGATCGTGGCGTCCGCACCCTTCGTTTTGTGATAAGTGAGCAGCCGGTCGTAATCCATTTTATAGATGTGGTCCCCCGAGATGATCAGCACGTACTCCGGCTCATAGCGGTCGATAAACCCGATATTGCGGTAAATCGCGTTCGCCGTCCCCTGATACCAGTCGCCGCCGCCCTGCTCCATAAAAGGAGGCAGCACCGTTACGCCTCCGTTTTTTCGGTCCAGATCCCAAGCCCCGCCAATGCCGATATAAGAGTTAAGCACGAGAGGCTGGTACTGGGTGAGCACCCCTACCGTGTCGATGCCCGAGTTCGTGCAGTTGCTGAGCGTGAAATCGATAATGCGGTACTTTCCGCCGAAATGAACGGCCGGTTTCGCCAGCTGCTGCGTCAGCACGCCGAGTCGTCTTCCCTCTCCTCCGGCAAGCAGCATGGCAATACATTCTTTACTTCGCATCTTTCGATTTCCCCTTTCGTCGCGAGGTACGTTCGACTTGTGATCGTTTCAGATAAACTGCGGCAAGCGGAGGTACACGAAGCGACAAGCTGTAGTCAAAACCGTGCAGCGGCACCGCTTCGCTCGCAAGCGGCTGCCGGTTGGCCTGGCCCGACCCGCCGTAAGCTTCGTCGTCGCTGTTGAAGATTTCGGCATACGTCCCCGGTCCGGGAACGCCGATCCGGTAATCCGGATGGACGACCGGCGTAAAGTTGCACACGACGATGAGATCGTCCTTGGCCTTCTTGCCTTTGCGGATAAAAGCGACGACGCTCTGGCTGGAATCGTCGGGCGAAATCCACCGGAACCCGTCGTGGCCGTGATCGTTCTGCCATAAGGCAGGCTGCTCCAGGTAGAAGCGGTTCAAGGCCCGGACATAGGTCTGCATTTTGCCGTGCAGCTCATAGTCCAGCAAAAACCAGTCCAGATCCTCCAAGTCCTTCCATTCGTCGAACTGGGCGAATTCGCCGCCCATGAACAGAAGTTTTTTCCCCGGATGACCGGACATATAACCGTAAAGCACGCGGGTGTTGGCAAACTTCTGCCAGTAATCCCCCGGCATTTTATGCAGAATGGACCGCTTGCCATGCACAACTTCGTCATGCGAAAGCGGCAGCACGAAATTTTCGTTGAACGCGTACATAAACGAGAACGTGATCAGATTATGATGATGTTTCCGGTGTATCGGATCCATTTTCATATAGTTCAGCATGTCGTTCATCCAGCCCATGTTCCACTTGTAATTAAAGCCGAGCCCGCCCGCATCGACAGGCGCCGTGACTTGAGGCCAATCGGTGGAATCCTCGGCCATCATCAAGGCGTTCGGATAGGAGCCGAAGACGACGGTGTTTAATTTCTTCAAAAACCGGATCGCGGCCGGATTCTCGTCCCCTCCGTGCTCGTTCGTGACCCACATGGACTGCGGCTTGCCGAAGTTCAGATACAGCATGCTCGCTACCGCATCGACCCTTATGCCGTCAATGTGATAGTTGTCCATCCAGAACATCGCGTTGGAAATAAGGAAGCTGTGAACCTCCGGCTTGTTAAAATCAAAGGCCAGCGTCCCCCATTCCGGCTTTTCGGCCAGATTGGGCTCATCCGGTTCATAGAGCGGTTGTCCGTCAAACTGGCGCAGGCCGTGGGCGTCTTTGCAGAAATGACCCGGCACCCAGTCCATGATGACGCCGATGCCCGCCTGGTGACACCTATCCACGAAATACATAAAGTCTCTCGGTTCGCCGAACCGGCTCGTCACCGAAAAATAGCCCGTCGCCTGATAGCCCCAGGAACGGTCGAAAGGATGCTCCGCAAGCGGAAGCAGCTCGATATGGGTATACCCCATTTCGAGAACGTAGGCGACAAGTTCGTCCGCAAGCTCGCTGTAGGAGAGGAGTTCGTCCTCTTCGCGGCTTTTCTTCTTCCAGGTTCCGAGATGGACTTCGTAAATGTTTAAAGGCTGATCGTATGCCGGTTTGCGGGCTCGCTGGCGCCGCCAGTTCTGGTCTCCCCACTTGTACCCGTCCAAATTATAAAAGCGGGAAGCGGTTCCCGGGCGCAGCTCCGAATAAACGGCATAAGGATCGGCTTTCAGGATGATCCGGCCGTCCGGTGTGTGGATTTCATATTTGTATAGGGAGCCTTCCGCCAGACCGGGAACCGCAAGCGTCCAGATGCCACCCGATTCCGGCACGGTCTCCATGCGGTGGTTTTCTCCGTTCCATTCGTTAAAATCGCCGACGACGCGCACTTCACGGGCATGAGGCGCCCAAACGGTAAAGCGTACGGCCGTTGTCTTACCCCTTTTCTCTGCGTGTGCCCCGAATAGGCGATAACTGTGATAAGAAGTTCCTTCATGGAACAAGTAGATGTCTTCGGAGCCGGGGATCTGTTTACCCGCCATATGCTTCAACCCATCCCCCTCTTGTATAGTCATCTTTTTGTACCCGATTCGGCACTCCGTGAAACGAATAGCCGCTTTATCGGGCACACTCCTTATATTGGCTTCCATCAAGGGATGTTGTACAATAGATGCTTAGAAGAAAACGGTGTTAAAAACCGCAAGTTATACCGGCATCCGCCCGCGGACGGATTGCTGTTTTTGAATGAGGAACCGCTGTACATTTTGACGCGAGGAAAGAAGGAAATGAACCGATGTATGTAGCTAATCGCTGGAACGACTATGAACTCCTGGACACCGGCGGAGGAGAAAAACTCGAACGCTGGGGTTCTTATGTATTGCGGCGTCCCGACCCGCAAATTATTTGGCCGCTGACGGCCGAAACGGCAAACTGGAAGCAGGCCGAGGGGCATTACCGGCGCAGTTCTTCCGGAGGCGGCAACTGGGACTTCCGCCAGACCCTGCCGGAACGCTGGACGATCTCGTATGACAACAAACTCCGGTTTCATATTAAACCGACCGGATTCAAGCATACGGGCCTCTTCCCCGAGCAGGCCGCCAACTGGGACTGGATGATGGACAAGATAAGCAGTGCCGGCCGGCCCATTAAAGTGTTGAATCTGTTCGCTTACACGGGCGGCGCCACTGTCGCTTGCGCCCACGCGGGCGCTTCGGTCGTCCATGTCGACGCTTCGAAAGGCGTCGTGCAGTGGGCGAAAGAAAACCTCGAGCTGTCCGGCCTCGCAGACCGCCATGTTCGATTCATTACGGACGACGTATTCAAATTCGTCCAGCGCGAGCAGCGCCGCGGCAACAAATACGACGCCATCATTATGGACCCTCCGTCCTACGGACGCGGACCGAACGGGGAAACCTGGAAGCTTGAGGACGATTTGTATCCGTTTATCGAGACGTGCATGACGATCTTATCGGACAACCCGCTGTTCCTGCTCGTCAATTCGTATACGACCGGCATCTCTTCCACGGTGCTCAAAAATATTTTGACCCTGGCGATGCACAAGCGTTACGGCGGACATATCACCGCAGGCGAAATCGGGCTTCCGATCACCGCAAGCGAGCTGACGCTGCCGTGCGGGATTCTCGGCCGCTGGGAGGCGTAAGCCATGGCGGGACCGAAGCATGCGGCGGACGGGGCGGCGATTCCCGTCCTCTACGAAGACAACCACGTGCTTGTCGTGGAGAAGCCCGTCAATATGCCGACGCAGGAGGACAGCTCGCGCGATCCCGATCTTCTGAGCGTGCTCAAGGAAGACCTAAAGCGCAGGCATCATAAGCCGGGCAACGTCTTCCTCGGGCTCGTGCACCGGCTGGACCGGCCTGTCGGCGGCGTCATGGTGTTCGCCAAAACGTCCAAGGCGGCTTCCCGCCTCTCCGACAGTGTGCGAACACGGACGTTCGACAAAACGTACGCGGCCGTCGTGCGGGGCAGACCCAAGGAGCCGCAGGGCTCTCTGCGGCACTGGCTGCTCAAGGATACGCGGACAAACACCGTATCCGTGGTCAAACCCGGCAAGGACGGCGCCAAAGAGGCGCTCCTTGACTACCGGGTGCTCGGCAGCGCCGAAGGGCTCAGCCTCGTCCTGGTGCAGCTGCACACGGGCAGGCCGCATCAGATCCGGGTACAGCTGGCGGCCATCGGCTGCCCTCTGTACGGGGATCAGCGGTACGGCGCCGGAGCGAACGAACCGGGCCAGCAGCTTGCCCTCTGGTCGGCTCGTTTGTCCTTCCCGCACCCGACGCAGCAAGAGACGCTGACCTTCCGGTCGGTGCCTCCGGAGCGCCACCCCTGGTTCTTGTGGCAGGAACTAGTTCGCAACCTTCCCGAGCAGGTAAACGAGTAGCTGCTGATTGTGGGAGGAAATGCGGCTGAGATAGGCATCCAGCACTTCCTCACGGATCTGCAACCCGCGCTCCCGCTCGGATTTTCCTTTGTCCGTCGCGTCGACCCATACGACGCGGCGGTCTTTTTCATCCCGACTCCGGGTAATGAGCCCCGCCCGCTCCATGCGGTCCAGCAGAGTCGTCACGGCCGCCGGCGTCGTAGCCAAATATTCAATAAAATCGGAAGGCTTCATCGTGCCGTTCGCCGCAAGCAGCTCCAGCACGTGAAGCTGGCCTTCCGTTATCGTCGGTGCAAGCTGGTCTTCCATATTGGATTTGAGCTCCTTGGAAAGCTTCGTCCACAGTTTCGCAAATTCTACCGAATACAATTGCAATCACTCCTCCGATTCAAGGCTCATCCACTCTTCCATCCAAGTATATCACGTGTCCAATGGCGAAATATAGGTTAATGCCGTTAATACTTTAAGACAATAAGTCAGGCATTTCGCGCCTTTTCGCTAAGTTACGGGCTCTGCCGGCGGAAAAGTTGTCCGAATTGCGAGAACCAGCGTCTGCGTCTTTAGCCTCGTTTTTGCGCTTCTCATTTTCCTCTCCGGCGTTTCCGCTCCTTCCCCCGGTATCTTTTAAACGATTGAATTCCTCTGATTTTCCATCCCTCCGCTTATGTTCGCCTAACGTTCGCACAAAATCCCGTCCACCTGCTTCTGGGCGATTTGGTAAGCACGCTCCGATTCGGACCGGATCAGGTCGATGACCGATGCCGCTATCCTATTTCTTACTCCTATTTCATACTCCTTTCTACTTTCAGTCCGCATCCCTTTCCTATTTCCCCTCTTCTGCACGCTTCTCTTCCCCTGTTCTCTAAAACGCTGGATGTCCTGCACATTTCTGGGCGGATGCACATACACTGTAAGTAAACGGTAGAAGGAGGGATTGCCCGTGCACATAAAAAAAAGCGCGCTGGGACAGCGCGCACTTGATCTTGGTTTATTGAAGGACCCGGGCTGGCTCGAACGTCTGGACGAACAAGTGCCTCTGTGGGTCGTACTGGAAATCGCTTTTCAGCTCATGGAAACGATGGATCCGCCTACCACCAGCTATGATTGATTTTTAATGGGAGATGTGTCACGCGTTCGGCGGACGTTTATCCAGGCTTGCGTTCTTAACAAGGGCGGCAATGCTCTCGCCTTTAGAAACCGGCACAAGCTGCTTTCCAATCGATTTACGGTCATCAAGCGGGGCCTGGTTGGTTTTGAAGACAGTTTTCTCTCCGCTGCTGTTCCAGGCAGTGATTTCGTAGTCCTGTTTGAAATAGAACATGCCGACCAGCTCGCTGCCGTTAGATTTCACGCGCTTGCCTTCCTTAAATTCAAACGTGCCGATACCCTTGCCTCCGCGTCCCTGCAGCGGGTAATCCACCAGCAGTGTACGTTTGGCATAGCCGAGATCGGAGATAACGAGCACCTCGCCCTCATCTCCGTATACCCAATCCGCCGCAACCACTTCATCGCCTTCCCGCAGCTGAAGCCCGCGGACTCCCGCCGCGGCGCGCCCCATCGGATTGACTTCCTCCTCGCGGAAACGGATGCTCATCCCCTGCTTCGTCGCCAGCATGATATCCTTCGTTCCGTCGCTAAGCTGGACATGCAGGATCTCGTCGCCGGCTCCTACTTTACAAGCGACAATGCCGCTGGAGCGGTTCGTGTAATACTCCTTTAGGTCGGTCCGTTTGACCTGCCCTTTACGGGTAATGAAGACGAGCGATTTGCCTTCTTCGTTAAAATCTTTCACGGGGAATATGTCCACGATCCGGTCATCTTTCGCAATCGGAATAATGTTCACGATAGCGGTGCCGTTATCTTTCCATTTGTACTCCGGAATGAGATGGACGGGAAGAAGGAAATACTGCCCCTTGTTTGTGAAAATGAGCAGGCTTTCGATCGTGTTGACTTCCTTCAGATGACGGAGATAGTCGCCTTCCTTAAGTCCTGTGTTGTCGACCGCGCCGCCCGATCTTGTATAAGAGAGCATGCTTGTCCGTTTAATATACCCTTCGTTAGACAGCGTAACGAGAACGTCCTCCGGGGTCACCATCACTTCCAGGTTAACCTTGATTTCCTCAACCTCGTTCTGGATATCCGACCGGCGCTCAATGCCGTACTTTGTGCGGATTTCGTTCATCTCGTCCTTGATCACGCCGAGGAGCTTCTTCGTGCTTCCCAGAATGCCGCGCAGATGATTAATCGTCTTCTGCACGTCTTTCAGTTCTTTTTCCAGCGAAGTAATTTCCAGGTTCGTCAGCCTGTATAACTGGAGTACCAGAATCGCATCGGCCTGACGCTCCGTGAAACCAAACTGGGTGACGAGATTTTTCTGGGCATCGAGACGGTTTTTGGACGCTTTGATGGCCGCGATGACTTCGTCCAGAATATTCAGCGCCTTGACAAGCCCTTCCAGGACATGCGCACGGTCTTCCGCCCTCTCGAGATCGTACTGGGAGCGGAACGTGACAACTTCCTTCTGATGCTCAATGTAGGCCGACAGCATGTCTTTCAAACCGAGCTGCTTCGGCGTCTTGTTCACGATAGCCACCATATTGAAATTATAGGTGACCTGGAGATCGGTCTTTTTCAGCAGATAAGCCAGAATCCCCTGGGCGTCGGCTTCCTTCTTAAGCTCCACGACGATGCGCATGCCGTCTCTTCCGCTCTCGTCGCGGACTTCGGCAATGCCTTCGACTTTTTTCTCCAGACGGATATTTTCAATGGCGGTAACCAGTCTCGACTTCACGACTTGGTACGGAATTTCCGTCACCACAATCTGCTGCCGGCCCGCTTTGAGGTCCTGAATCTCCGTCTTGGAACGGACGTAAATGCGGCCCTTGCCCGTATTGTACGCGTCCCGGATGCCTTCCTCGCCCATGATGATGCCCCCCGTCGGAAAATCAGGGCCTTTCATATGACGCATCAGCTCTTCCAGGCCCATGTCCGGCGCATCGATCAGCGCGGTACACGCATCGATAACTTCCCGAAGGTTATGAGGGGGAATCTCGGTTGCAAATCCCGACGAAATCCCGCTTACGCCGTTGACAAGCAGGTTCGGATACCGGGAAGGAAGAACCACGGGTTCTTTGGTCGTATTGTCGAAATTATCTTTGAAAAGCACGGTCCGCTTTTCGATATCGCGAAGCAGTTCCATCGCAATGGGCGATAGCCTTGCTTCGGTATACCGCATAGCGGCGGCCGGATCGTCGTCGATCGAGCCCCAATTGCCATGGCCGTCGACGAGCACGTGGCCCATCTTCCAAGGCTGCGCCATGCGTACCATACCCTCGTAAATAGGGCTGTCCCCGTGAGGATGATAGTTACCCATGACATCCCCGACCGTCTTCGCCGACTTCCGGTACGGCTTGTCCGGAGTATTCCCGGAATCGTACATGGCATACAAGATGCGGCGCTGCACGGGCTTCAGTCCGTCACGGACATCGGGAATCGCCCGGTCTTGAATAATATATTTAGAGTAGCGGCCGAACCGGTCCCCTACTACTTCCTCCAGAAACGCGGGTAAAAACTGTTCCAAACTGCTCAACTCGGTTCACCTCTAGACGTTCAGTCACTCTTCGGATTCAGTAAAGTCTACATTTTCGATAATCCATCGTTTGCGCGGATCGACTTTGTCGCCCATCAGCGTCGATACCCGGCGCTCCGCCTTGGCCGCATCCTCAATCTGCACCTGCAGCAAAGTGCGGCTTCCCGGATCCATCGTCGTTTCCCACAACTGGTTCGGGTTCATTTCTCCCAGTCCTTTATAGCGCTGCAGTTCGATGCCTTTGCCCAGCTCCTTGTGGAGCGCCTGCAGTTGATCATCGGTCCAAGCGTAGTGGACCGCGCTGTTTTTGCCTGCTTTCTTGGTCACTTTAAAAAGCGGCGGCTGCGCGATAAAGACTTTGCCGTTATCTATTAAAGGTTTCATGTACCGATAGAAAAACGTCAGCAGCAGCACCTGGATATGAGCGCCGTCCGTGTCGGCATCGGTCATGATAATGATTTTGCCGTAGTTGCTCTCCTCGAGAGCAAATTCGGAGCCGACTCCCGCACCGATAGTCGCGATGATCGCCCTGTATTCGTCGTTCTTGAGAATATCGGCAAGCTTCGCTTTCTCGGGGTTAAGCGGCTTCCCTTTCAGGGGCAGAATCGCCTGATGCTTCGAATCGCGGCCCTGCTTCGCGGAGCCTCCCGCGGAATCGCCTTCCACGATGAACAACTCGTTGCGGGCGTAATCTTTCGACTGCGCCGGCGTCAGCTTGCCTCCGAGATTGGAGCTTTCGCTGCGGCCTTTCTTGCCGCTGCGCACTTCCTCGCGCGCTTTGCGGGCCGCTTCACGGGCCTTGGCCGACTGGATCGCTTTTTTCAGCATGCTCTGGGCGATTTGCGGGTTTTCCTCCAGGAATACGGCCATTTTCTCCGACACGATAGCGTCTACGGCGCTTCTCGCCGATGCGCTGCCAAGCTGGTCTTTCGTCTGGCCGACGAATTCGACCTCGCCCATCTTGATGTTGATTACCGCCATCATGCCTTCCCGCAGATCGGTTCCGTCGAGATTTTTTTCTTTTTCCTTCAAAATAGCGGTTTTGCGGGCATATTCGTTCATCGCCCGCGTATAGGCGATTTTAAAACCGGTTTCATGGGTCCCGCCGCCCCGTGTCGGAATCGAGTTCACGAACGAAGCGATCGTTTCCGTGTAGCCGTCGTTATACTGAAGCGCGACTTCCACCTCGATGTCGTCCTTCTCGGATGCGAAGTGGATCACGTCGTGCATGACCGATTTGCCCTCGTTGAGGAACTTGACGAACTCGCTCGCTCCGCCGTCGTATTTGAACGTTTCGGCCTGGTCCGTGCGCTCGTCTTTCAAAATAACTTCCAGCCCGGAGTTCAGAAAAGCGATTTCCTGAAGCCGTTCGGCGAGGGTATCGTAGCTGATCGCAATGCCGTTCTGGAAAACGCGGCGATCCGGCTTGAAGGTAACGCGCGTACCTGTTTTGTTCGTGGTCCCCGTCACCTCTAGTCCGGTTCTCGGTTCCCCTACATGCTCCACGCCCTTCTCGTCGACCCAATATTCGAAACGCTGTTTATGTATCTTGCCGTCTCGAAAGATCGTGACTTCCAGCCACTCGGACAGAGCGTTCGTTACGGAAGCGCCGACGCCGTGAAGGCCGCCGGACTTCTTGTACCCGCCGCCGCCGAATTTTCCTCCGGCATGAAGAATCGTAAATACAACCTGCGGCGTAGGTATGCCGGTCTTGTGCATGCCGGTCGGGATGCCCCGGCCGTTATCCTGTACGGTGACGGATCCGTCTTTATGAAGCGTCACGTCAATTTTGGAACCATGCTTCGCGAGGTGTTCATCGACCGCGTTATCGACGATTTCCCAAACCAGATGATGCAGGCCCGAAGTACTTGTGCTGCCGATGTACATGCCCGGCCTTTTGCGGACAGCCGTCAGCCCCTCCAGTACCTGAATCGCATCGGCATCGTATTCCGCCGGCTGGTTCGGTTGATTCGTCATCATCTCTAGCTGCTCGGTCATCGAAGCGCCTCCTTCTTTCCTTTTTCCATTCCCGAACGGGTTCATACGTTAATTTAAAATATCTTTACGGGTAAATACCCCAAACGAAACAAAAAGTGAGATCACAGCCCAGACCGACAGAACGGCCAGCGAAAACCCGAGGCTCATGCCTTTAATCGGAGGCAGCGCGCCCGTCATGTAATCGGTCAGCTTCAGATTCACCATAAACAAATACTTGGCCGCTTCCCAAGAGGATACCATATTGGTCAGAATCGTGCCGGAAATAAGCACGGCCAGCATAATACCCATTCCGGCCGCCGTCGAACGGATGAGCACGGATAACATCAGGGAAAGTATGGCGACCACAATGCCGACAAACCAGACAAGTCCGGTTTCCATCAGCAGGTATTTCCACTGGTCAATGGCATGGACCCCGCTAAGATCCACATCTCCTCCGCTCGTCTTGAAGCCGACAAACACCGGCATGTTCCATCCCCCGTACCCGAAAACAAGCCCGGATATGAGATAACTGAGCGCGGCGGTTGACAAAACAACGAGCGAAACGAACAGGATCAGCGTGATCAACTTGCTCATTAGGATTTTCCATCGCTTTACGGGTCTTGTCAACAACAATTTGATGGTGCCGCCCGAATGCTCGGATGAAATGATATCCGCCGCGATGACCATAATGATGAGCGGAATGAACAGCGAGATGGAGTTATTCAGAAATTCTCTGGTGAAAGTGACACCGTTGGGAGATTGCGGATTAATATCATGATCCAGATAATACTGGGATATTTTTATTTGTGCCCGCCTGAACTCTTTCCATTCCTCCGGAACGCGGGCGGAGCTGAGACTCCGCTGGTAATCCACGATTTTCTGACGTTCCGAAGCTCTCCAGTCCGTCGTACCGAATTGCTTGATTGTATTCTGGGAGACACGCATCTGTGCATAAGTAAACATGGGAATGAGAGCGAGCAGGATCAGGATGACCACAAGAAAACGCCGTTTTTTTACCATTTTGATGCTTTCATTCTGGACTAGCGCCGCCAAGTTACCCAATTTTCTCACCCTCCGTCAGACTCAGGAACAGATCCTCCAGTGTCGGATGTTT
Organism: Paenibacillus sp. JNUCC 35; assembly: GCF_058269095.1. Classification (NCBI taxonomy): domain Bacteria; kingdom Bacillati; phylum Bacillota; class Bacilli; order Caryophanales; family Paenibacillaceae; genus Paenibacillus; species Paenibacillus sp. JNUCC 35. Next base: position 4,022,011 of record NZ_CM177771.1, read on the forward strand.
CATTTCGATAGCGTAGATCCGGATTCCTGCATCCACCAGACCTCGATTTATTTCCGGAATCCGCTCTTCGCTCAACTGCGTGACAATCGTTCCCGTCCTTCCCCCCGCATGAAGCGAAGATAGTACGGCAGGCTCGTCTTCCTCAGCCGCCAGCTCTTCTCGCCGGCCGAGCACCGTGACTCCCTGCTGCCTGCCCAGCCATGCTTCCGCTTCGTCAGCCGGGTCCACGGACCAGAGAACCGTGCTGCCGGACTGCACGATCAGCTCGTCCACTTCCCCGACCGCAATCACCTGCCCTTTGCTGATAATGGCGACGCGGTCGCAGAGTTGCTGAATTTCGCTGAGCAGGTGGCTGGATACGAACAGGCTCAGCCCGCCTTTGGCAAGTTTGCGGATAAAAATCCGCATCTCCTTGATCCCTTGCGGGTCCAAGCCGTTGGTCGGCTCGTCCAGAATGAGCAGCTTGGGCCTTGCCAGAAGAGCCTGGGCGATCCCGAGACGCTGACGCATGCCGAGCGAGTAGGTTTTCACCTTATCGTGGATGCGCGCATCCATCCCTACCAGCTCGACGACTTCCCTGATTCTCTCCTCGCCTGTATCGGGGAGCATCCGCGCGAAGTGCTCCAGGTTCTCCCAGCCCGTCAAATAGCCGTAAAGTTCAGGATTCTCCACGATACAGCCTACGTACTGCATCGCTTCGTTGTGCTGCTTCTGGACATCGAAGCCGCAGATCGTCACTACTCCCGAAGACGGCTTAATGAGATCCACGAGCATCCGGATCGTCGTCGTTTTGCCGGAGCCGTTGGGCCCCAGAAATCCGAAAATTTCGCCGCCGTACACATCGAATGAAATGCCCTTGATAATTTCCTTGCCGCGGATGCTTTTTCGGACATCCCGCACAGACAGCACCAGTTCCCGGTCACCAGCCACAGTTCACTCCCCCTGTCATTTCAAAATTTGCGCCATCCGGCTTGCTATCCGTTCGTACCCGTCCTGATTCGGATGAAAATGATCCGTAAACAAATATTTGTTCAAATTTTGTTCGAATAAATCGTAAGTGGGCACGAAAACGGCATTCGGAAACTTGTTCGTCAGCGCGAAAGCCCCGTCGTTAAACTTCTGCACGATCAGGGAACCGGCTTTCTTCGGATCGAGATCCAAAAAAGGATGATACAGTCCCACGTACATCACCTTCGCATCCGGATTCGCCTTGTTGATATTCGTCAGAATCTTGTCGAGATTGGCAAGAGTAGGCTCGACGCGTTTGGCTGCCGCTTCCGGATTGAAGCCCTGGTCATTGTTCGTGAAAATGTCGCTGCCGCCCTGGAAGATATCGTTGCCGCCAATCGTAAGCAAAATAAGATCCGCCTGCTTCAGCGCATCTGTCGTCTTTTTGCCGTCCCATTCCTTAAGCAGCGCATCGGTCGTGGCACCGGGAATAGCCAGATTATTCAGCACGTAAACGGGTTTGCCTGTCTGTTCCTCCAGCTTTTCCCGGAATCGTCCCACATATCCTTTGCCCGTACCGTCTCCGGTGCCCGCCGTAAGCGAATCACCCAGGGATACGAGCTGAATTTTATTTTTCCGGTCCAGTTCGTTCACGGCCGGCGTTTCTTTCGGAGCCGCTGTCAACTGCCCCCCGCCGGAACCCGGAGACAGAACATCCTTGACCGCATATCCGAAGCCTCCGGCAAACAACAGCGTGGAAATCAGGCCGGTCGTGCCGACAACAAACCATAACGTTCGCGATTTCATAGGTATAGAGGCCCCCTTGTCTTGTCCGTTCGTTCCTACTTAAAAGAGTATCCGTTCGTCCGTCTATTTGCAAATGGGGGAGCGGACAGGACAAAGCTTCGCACTGACATGATTTCTCTATTATAGAACACACGTTCTCAAATTTCAAAGGATATTTCGACCCCTCATGAACTATCCCTGGCAATGTTTTGAAAAATATGGTAATTTGATAAAGGTTTATTTCGTTTTTTATCTCTGATAGTAAAGGAAGAACCCATTTATGCATCTCGTAAAAGTACGGAACCGATTGACGGGCTTGTTGATGCTGGCTTTGCTGACAGGCGGCTGCTCCGCTCCAACTGTTTCGCCTCCGTCCGAAAGTCCTTCCCCGTCCCCTTATGCAGAAGGCCCCGAACAATTGATTGTGGAGCCGGCCGATCTTTTCGCGGGAGACGCCGCCAAATTCAGCCCTTTCCTCGGCAGCTACGCGGGCAGTGTATCGGTGCGCTACAAAGGCGTCAAAAAGCAGTTAAGTATCTCCTACAAGGTATGGGAAAACGGAAAGACATCCGAGACTCTGGTCTCTCAAATTTCGCTGCCTATGGGGGCCAGTAATGTAAATCCTCAAAAGGACTACAACGGCGAGTTCATCGTTTCGGTTCATCAGGTTACAGACGATAAAGATGCGGACGTCCTTCAATCCTATACCGTCACGGCCAGCCTTAAGGACTCGGGAGGCTCTTCGACTTCAAGCTTTAACGTACCCGTGAACCGCAAGCACTTTACCCAGTCCCATCTGTTAAAGCTCTATGAGAAAATTACGATTCCCGACTCCACCCCGACTGCCGTCTGGGGATTTGCGGCTTCGAACGCCGATGCCGTCACGTTTACTTCCGGAAAATCGCCGGAGGAGGAAGCCTCAAAAGCACCCTACGCTTTTGTGATGTACCTCACCCTGGAATAAGCGCGTCACGCTCACGCCGGAAAAAGAAAATCACGCCCGTTTGGACGTGATTTTCTTGGCCGGACCCTAGCCGTTCATCGGAACGTTGCCGGGCGAGGCTGGTTTGCTTTTGCCAGGCTTTAATGCGCGTGCCGCTTTGCGGTAAAGAACGGCGGCCAGCAGCGAGCCTAGCAAAGCGCTCAGGAAGCTGAGCAGCACATAGAGATTGTAAGCCGCCATACCGCCCGGCGCGGAAATTTTCAGCTTAAACGCCGTTAAAATCAGCGGGTGCATCAAATAAATGCCGAACGAGTAGGAGCCGAGCGGCAGCAGCCATTTCGCGGCGGACGGCAGTTTGTCCAGCAGCCATTTGCCGACTCCGAGCAGGACCACAGAGATAGAAGTCGCGTAGAACAGCATGGCGATAACATACCAGGTATTCTCGAACATCCGGTTATCGTACCGGTTAAGCAGGAACATCTCCACGTACGTTCCGCCGGACACCAACATAACGAGCAGGGCCCACGATACGACGCTTTTCATTTTTTGACGGAAGAAATCGTAATACAGTCCTATAAACCCGCCCGTCAGGAAGAAACTGAAATAGGTCGGCGACAGCGAAGGGTAATGATCGATAACCGCTACCCAATGGTTATAGGAATAGAAGCCCAACTGGATCAAAATACCGAGCGGAACCATCGAAACTCGAAACCATTTATACTTGGCGAGGAACATCAGCACCGGAAAAATCACATAAAACTGCAGGATAATGATCATAAAATAAAGATGATACCCCGTATCCGCCCACTGAATGTCCCCCAGAAACTCCCTCGCGTCCAGTTCTACGGGCTGTCCGGAAATCCACGGGTTGTATATATAATAAAAAAGAGACCAGATCAGATAAGGGACGACAACGCTCCATAACCGGCGTTTGTAAAATTGCACGGCCGTCTTCACGCTCCAGCTTCCCGAATACCGGTAGAACAGGACAAGTCCGCTGATCAGAATGAAGACAGGTACCGCAAATTGGCAGGCACGATTAAGGGTGAACAAAATGATCTGGGACCAACTTCCCTCGTCCGGAACGACCTGCCCTTCCCACGGATACACGGCCGCTTCGGTTGTCGAGTGGATGAGTACTACGGCCATAATGGCGACGGCACGCACGATGTCCATTTCAAAAATTTTCAGTTTACTCGTTTTTGTAGTTATCTGGCGGTTCAAACAAATCCTCCTTCACTCGTGTTCCATCCAATTAATTACCCTATCACGATTTGCCCCTTTCTGTCGAGAGAGAACGGTTAACATTCTTTCCCTCGAACAAAAAGAACTCCCGAAGGAGTTCCCTTGATTCATCTTCATGCATGCAGGCTCGTTAAATCGCATCCTGCAAAAATTTATATTGAGCCTGAATCAGCCCGTAATAAATGCCCTGATGCTTCATCAGCTCATCGTGATCGCCGGTTTCCATAATTGTCCCGTGATCGAGAACGATAATCTTATCCGCACCGCGGATCGTGGACAACCGGTGGGCTACCATGAAGGAAGTTCGGCCTTTCAAGAGCGTTTTTAACGCTTCCTGGATACGCAGCTCCGTCTCGGTGTCGATGCTTGCGGTTGCTTCGTCCAGAATGAGGATAGCAGGGTCCGCGAGCAGCGCCCGGGCAAACGAGATCAGCTGCCGCTGCCCCATCGAGAGCGCGTTCCCCCGTTCCTGAACCTCCGTATCGTAGCCGAAGGGCAGCTTCAGGATGAAGTCATGCGCATGAACCGCTTTGGCGGCCGCTTCGACCTCTTCATCCGTCGCGTCGAGCCGCCCGAAACGGATATTGTCGCGGATCGTTCCCGAGAAAATGAACGTATCCTGCAGGACGATTCCAATCTGGGACCGCAGACTTTGCAGCTTAACATCGCGTATATCCTTCCCGTCAATACGTACGCAGCCTTCCGTCGGATCATAGAAGCGGCAGAGCAGGTTAATGATGGTGCTCTTGCCCGAACCCGTATGACCGACAAGAGCAATGTTCTGCCCCGGCTGAACGTCCACATTGATATGGTTCAGGGCGGTCCGGCCTTTCTCATATTCGAATACGATATTCTCGAAGCTGACCTGCCCCCGGATCGGCGGAAGTTCGGCAGCGTTTTCTTTCTCGCCGACGGTCGGCTGCTCATCCATAAATTCGAAGATGCGCTCGGCCGAAGCCATGGCCACGAGAAGCTGCGAATACATTTGGACCATCCGGTTGATCGGCTCCCAGAAGTTCCCGATGTAGCTTGCGAAAGCAACCAGGAGACCGACCGTAATTTCCTCGGACTGAATCAGGCTCGCTCCGTACCAGAACAGGATAAAATACCCGATCGCGCCCGTAATCTCAATGATCGGCCCGAAGCTTTGGTTCAGCTTGGAAGCCCGGTTCCACGCCTGTTTGTTGTCCTCGTTCATCTGTTCGAAGAAGCGGATATTTTCCTTCTCCTGCGTATATGCCTGCGTGACCCGGATTCCTTGAATACATTCGTTGAGATGGGCGTTCAGACGGGACTGCTTGATATTAACCGTCTGCCACGAGCGTCTGACCCGTTTGCGAAGCTGGGACGAAACGATAAACATGAGCGGAACCGTAATAATAATCGCGGCTCCCAGTTTGAAATTGATCGTCAGCAGAATAATCACGATCCCGACAAGCTGGACACAGTCGATCATCATGTTGACGACACCGTTCGTGAACAAATCCTGAAGGGAGTTCACGTAGTTCGTTACACGCACAAGCACCGATCCCGCCGGCCGCTTATCGAAAAATTCGAAGGACAGCCGCTGAATGTGCCGGAACAGGTCGTGCCTGAGGTCGTAAATCACGCGCTGGCCGATTACACTCGTATACTTGATGCGGTATTTATTCGCCAGCCACTGGATGATATACACCCCGAGCATTAAAGCGACCATGCCGAATAAAAATTTAGCGTCCCCGCCGACATGAAGCGACGAATCGATCGTCGTACTGATGATAAGCGGGATCGACAGCTTCGTTACCGCTCCGACGATCATCATGACGATTACGATCGGAATAATCTGCTTGCTGTAAGGTTTCATGTAAACGGCAAGTCGTTTAAACTGCCCCCAGTCAAACGATTTCTCTAGCATCTCGTCGTCTTGGTAGACGAACCGTTCGCCGCTCCCGGCTCCTTTGCCGTTCACTTTCTCTTCGGACTGCCGCTGCCGGTTACTCATGGACTGCCGCCCTCCTTTGCTGCGCATCCGCCGCTCCCGCGACATCGGGATGATCCGAATATTGGATGCGGTACGTTTCCAGATAAGGGCCTTCTTGGCGGATCAGCTCCGAGTGAGTCCCTCTTTGCACGACGCGCCCTTTATCCAGCACGATAATTTCGTCGGCGTGTTTGAGTGAAGAAATACGGTGGGCGATAATAAACGTTGTCCTGCCCCGCATCACTTCCTTGAATCCCGCCTGGATTTCCTGTTCCGTCTCCATATCGACCGCGCTGGTCGCATCGTCCAGAATAAGAATTTTAGGATCTTTAATCAGAGCGCGAGCGATGGCGATTCTCTGTTTTTGTCCGCCCGAGAGGCCCATTCCCCGCTCACCCACGACCGTGTCGTAGCCAAGGGGCATCTCCATAATAAAATCATGCGCTTTCACAAGCTTGGCGGCGCGGATAATCTCGTCCATCGTAACGTCTTTGCGCCCGTACGCGATGTTGCCCTTGATCGTCGAGGAGAACAAGAACGTTTCCTGGAAAACCGTCGCGATCTGGCTTCGGAGACTTTCCAGCCGGATGTCCTTAATATCCATTCCATCCAGTGTGATCTGTCCGGTTTTCACGTTGTATGCCCGCATGAGCAGGGAAATAATCGTCGATTTCCCGGACCCCGTTCCGCCCAGAAAACCGATGACGGTTCCGGGAGGCGCGTTCAGACTGAGATCATGGATAGCGGCCTCCGCATCCGGATAAGCGAAAGTCACCCGGTCGAAGCAAACATGCCCTTTTACGGTATCGGGGTTCAGTTCGACTGCGTGCTCCCCGTCCTTCACATGAACGTACTGATGGAGAATTTCGAGAATTTTCTCACCCGACGCTTTGGATTGCGTATAGTTATTAATGTGAAATCCGATTCCCCACATAGGCCCGATGATATACCAGACGAGGCTGAAAAAAGCGACGAGTTCTCCCACGGACAGCGATCCAAGGATCACCATGTAACCGCCCACACCGAGCAGAATAACGGCACTCAGGTTCGCGATCAGCTCCATCACCGGGAAATACTTGGACCAGATCTCCGAAGTAATGACGTTGTTCGCCCGGTATTCCTCGTTGCGGAGCGTAAATTTCTCGACTTCGTAAGGTTCGCGGGCAAAAGATTTCACCGTCCGCACCCCTGTAATATTTTCCTGCACAGCCGTCGTCATATTGCTCATGGAAGCCCGGAGCGAACGAAAGGCCGGATGGATTTTTCCTTCAAAACGAATGGCCGCAAAAGCCAGAAAAGGCATCGTCAGCATCGTCAGAAGCGTCAGTTTCCAGCTGATTGAGAACATCATGACCATTCCGAAAAGGACCATCAAAAACACGTTCAGAATTTGCGCGAAACCGAAGCCGATGAAATTCCGGATCGCTTCAAGATCGGCCGTAAGACGGGACATCAGATCCCCGGTTCGGGCTTTGTCGTAGTACTGGAAAGACAAGTACTGGAGCTTCTCGTACATCGCCTCCCGCATGTTATACGCGACCCGGTTGCCGAGCCGCCCCCCGCTGAACCCGTGCAGAAACTGGAACAGCGCTTTCACCGCAATCACCCCTACTACGAATAGAGCGAGTACAGGGACCTGATCGTAGCGCTTCACCGCGATAACGTCATCAATGAGATAACGCAGCAGGTTCGGGTACACAAGCCCCAGGGCCGTCGTGCAGATCAAGCAAAAAATAGAAGCGAAAAGCAGCTTCCGTTCGGGCCAATAAAACCGTTTGAGCCCCTTAAAGACTTCCATAGCATCCTCCTGGACATGGGCCAAGTTCACCGAATTTTGAGCAAGGCTTTACCTAGCAAACCTTAATGAATCTTAACACCATCCCCGTAGGGCGGCAACGAGTGGAAAGAGGCTGAATTCCCCTTAACCCTTCATTTGTTCACGATTTAGACACCTGAGAGTTGCTATCCTTGTAAATCATCAAATTTCCCATCAATGAAAGCGGTATCATAACAAACCTAACTAAACCCGGATTTTTCTCTAATTCGTCTTTAAATGCGTGCCGTTACTTCTCCTTTTTATTGTAAAAAAAGAAAGACCTTCACCCGAAATTCGGTGAAGGTCTTTGTCTCTTACGATATGGCCGAGGGCGGACTGAGGACGGCAGAAGCTCTCTGACCGCCTAATACGCCTGCCTCAAGGCCGGTTTGCCTGCTTGCGGTACAATGCGGCCGGAAAAACCCTCCCTGGAGAAGGACAGGACGACCGTCGCAGTCGTTCGCCCCGTAACGCCCGGCCCGGCGTATCCGGACAAGCCAACCTCCTCCGTTCCCTGAAAGAGCAGAGCCGCGCTGAGCAGGACTCCTTTAAACACGTGCCTGCCTCAAGTCGAAAGCAGCCAAAGACGCCGGGCGATCCCGTTTCCTGTTAATGCCCGGCCGAAGCTTCTCCGCTCCGCGACGGAATCCATTTGGCGAGCTCGTCGCGCTTCGAAGCCAGCACACCGACATCCGTCCGCATTTGGAGCGCGTCTCTCATGCCTTCCAGATGCTCGCGGTAGCTCTCAAGATGTCTTTCTTCCAGCACCGCGAACGTTTCCGACAGATGTCCCGCATACAATTCCTTCAGCATCGCTACGGCGCTTTCTACAAACCGAGCGACCGGATCGTTCAGTCTGCCTTCAAGCTCCGCCCTGAGCTTGCTTTTTCCTTCGCCTTCGAAGAAATACTTGGCGTTCTTGAAATGAGCGGCAAGCACTTTGTCCGTTACATCGGGAGCTTCCAGAGGCAGCTTGTTATCCGGCGTGTCGAAAGAAACGGATTCGTACGCTTCGAATTCGTAGCTTTCCAGCAGTTTGCGGAGTCCGGTTCCCCACGATTCGTAAGTCCCTTTCGCAAGCTTGTTCAGAAACTGCTCGATCCGCAGACTGGTCGCCAGCACTTCCTGCTGAAGATCGAATTCGATCATCCGAAGGAGGTCGCGCCAGCTTTCGCGCAGGGCGGCTTTGGGGTCCCCGCCCCCTTCCCGGAAGGAAGCCGGGTTGAAGGAGGCGTTGTACAGCTCGCCGAACCGGTACATCGTCCGCTGCTTCACGTAATAGAGCAGCTCCTGGATTTCCTTGGCCAGTTCGCGCTGCACAGGCGCAGAGTCCGTATCCTTCAGGAGACGAACGGCCGCTTCCTCCGCACGCTCCAGCGCCTGTAAACGCGCTTTGCGAGCCTCTTCCCCCTGCTGCGCTCCTTCGATACGCTCCTGGAGAACATGCAGCGCCCGTTCAAGCTCCTGGTCGGCGGAGCGCAGCGAAATATCCGTCAGCTCCTCCAGCGTGAAGCGGATAAAGTCCTGTTCGAACGGAACAATGCCGGAAGCCCCCAGCTTTTTGTCGTCCCCGGACAACTTCCCTTCGGCGGCCAGATGGCTCGACACCGGGTAAATTCTCGGATGACGGATTCCGTGCTGGAGCAGGTTCGTTTCAATGTGACGGACAACGCCCTGCAGCTCTTCCTCGCTTGCGGCCAAATCCGCGGCATTGACAAGAAAGAACATTTTATCCAGTTCAAAGCTGTCTTTAACCCTTCCGAGCTGCAGCAAAAACTCACGGTCTGCCTGGGAAAAGGCATGGTTATAGTAGGTCACGAACAAAATCGCGTCCGCGTTCTTGATATAGTCGAAGGCGACGCCCGTGTGGCGCGCATTGATCGAATCCGCTCCCGGCGTGTCCACGAATACGATTCCCTGCTCCGTGAGCGGCGTGGAATAATGCAGCTCGATGTACTCGACGAAGCACGACTTGGATTCTTCCGCCACATAGCCGGCGAATGCATCCTCTCCGACTCTCTGCTGCGTTCCGAGAAGCGGGGCGGCATCGGGCCAGCCTTTGGCAACCGCTTTGAGGAACGTAAAGTGCGGCTTGCCCTTGGCCGTCACGCTTTCCGGCGTAAGCCCCCGGATCGCGGCCAGCGCCTCTTCCATGGCGGATGCCCGGACGCCCAGCACATCCAGGGAGAACAGCACGTCCTGGAGCATCACTTCCGCCGACTTCATCTGCACCTTGGCCGTTCCATGCGGCCAATCGGCCGTAGGCGGCACGATTTTGTTAATCGCCGCCGTCGTCGGATTCGGCGACACGGGCAGTACGCGCTTGCCGATCAGCGCGTTGGTGAAGGACGACTTGCCGGCGCTGAAAGCGCCGAACAAGGCGACCGTGAACGTCTTATGCCGCAGACGTTCGGCCTTCTCGCGCAGCGAGCGCACAATCGATCTCATCGACGGCATATCGCCGAGGAGATCCGCCGCTGCCGCGAGATCCTGCGCGCGGCGCTCCGCGCGCTTCGCGCCGCCGAGCTGCAGCCCGCCCGCGGCCGCCGCCGTGGCGCCGGAGGCGGCGTTGCCGCTCGCCGGGGCTGCGGACGCTCCGACAGCCGGAGCGTTCTGCGGCGCAGCGGCCGTGCCGCTTTCCCCGTCCGCGAGGCTGTCGCGATCCCCCGGCGCGGTATGCGCCGCACGCAGGATCGTCTCCATCTCGGACGTGTGCAGCACGCCGCTTACCGCGGCCTCTTCGCCGCGGTAAGCGGCAAGATCCGGCAGCTCGTACGCCTTCGCGTGCGGCCAGGAGGCCAGCGCACGCAGAGACTCCTCGCGGGCCGCCTCCTCGCTCTCGAAGCGATTCAGCTCGCGCAGGGCGCCAAGCCGCTCTTCCAGCTGCCGCAGATCGGGCGCCAGCTCGGAATCGAGCTGGACCGAGCAGCTGCCGGCAAGGCCGGCGAGCCGGTCGATCATGGCGAGCGCCGCGCGCCGCGCGGCCGTTTTCAGCTCCGCGGCCGTCTGGCGCATATACGTCATCGTGTATTCGTTTCCGAACACGGCTTCCGTGTTGACCTGCGAAGCGAGCCACGGAGACGTGATTTCCACGCTGAACGCGTCGATATCGGCCAGCAGTTTCTCGTCGGTCATGCCAATGCCGCTGTATGCTCTGCGAAGCGCATCCCTCAGATGCCAGTCCATCTGGGCGTGAACCTGCTCGGCGTAATCCTCGCGGAATACGTCCAGACGCCGCTCCACCTCCGCGGCCGTCTTTGCGGCCGCTCCGAAGAAGCCGACCTTGAAACCCGGCTTCCGGCTGAGCAAATATTCATGCGCTTTGTCGCGGGTTAGCGCGGGCGTTACATTCGCATTGTCGATGATCGCCGCAATCTCTTTCCTCAGCGAGTCCGTCAGCTGGCCGGGCAGCGACTGCGCTTCGTTCAGGCGGCGGGTCAGTTCCTCGTACTCGGCCAGTACTCCGGCCGACTCCTCTTCGTCCACACGCTCGCGCAGAACCGCTTTCTGCGGTTCGCTTTGCTCCCTCAGCCACTGGATATGCTCGCCGATCAGATGATCCGCCGCCGCGTCCACACTCGCTTCGCGAAGCTCCAGCTGCATGCCGATCAATCGGGACAGCAGCCATTTGAGCTTGCCGGACTCGTTGCGGGGATGGTCCGGCTGCTTCATCGTCACGAAGAACATTCCGTCCGGGTAAATGCCCCAGCTGCGGAATGCTTCCAGTGCGCTTTCTTTGTACGTGTCGAAAGAAAGCTCCTCTTCCCGGTGTTTATCGATTTGATTCACGATCAGATAAAGCGGCTTGCCGCGCTCTTTCATCTGTTTCGTGAAGGCCAGGTTTACTTCCGATTGAACATGGTTATAGTCCATGACATAGAAAACCGCATCGGCCAGATGCAGCGCCGACTCCGTAGCCATGTGGTGAGCCCCGTCCGTGGAATCGATTCCGGGAGTATCCAGAAGCACGGCGTGCTCCCCGAGAAAAGGCAGCGGATACGAAATACGAACTTCCTCGATATCCGTTCCGTTAACGCAGTAAGCGTCCAGTTCGCTCAGCGGAATCCGACGTATTCTCGCCTCTTCCTCGCCTTCGCTCCTCTGAACGACTTCCGCCCCTTCTTCCCCGCTCTCGATGCTTACGATATTCGCGCTCGTCGGAATCGGGCTGGAAGGCAGAAGCCGGTGCCCGCATAACGTATTGATCAATGTGGATTTGCCCGCCGAGAAATGTCCGCAGAACGCGAGGACGGTTTTCTCGCCGCCGAGCTTGTCTTCCAGTTGAATCAGCTTGCGTACCCGCGCGCCGTCGCCGGCCCCCTTCATTTCTTCCCGAAGGCGGCCGAATGCGCGGAGAACCTCGTCCTTTCTTTGCTCCATAAGTACATTCATTGAGTTTCTAATCTCCTTCTAATCTCCCATGCCATTGATATCGGTTTAAGTGTAATCCCGGGTGTTCCGGAAGTCAATTTCTGTTTATACGCAAAAACCCGTCCGTCGCGCACGGTAAACAACGCCGAAATATCGGCGTGTCCCTGGCGGACAGACGGGTAACCTGCTTGGAAGCCCGGTTGGTGCGGAGCTGAGCGGTTTAGGAAACCACTGCGCTCTCTTTTTCTTCCGGAAGGAAGATTTCAAAAACGTCGCCGTGTTGAAGGATGGTAATGTCGCCTTCTTTCACTTTCATGACAACCACTTCCGGTTTCGTTCTCATTTTTTCGAGATAGTTCTCAGGCACTTCGCCGGATTCGCTGACGATAACGCCTTGAATTTCTTTTTCTTCATTTTCGGAGAGCGGTGTGTTCATGATTGTCTCGTACAAATCGGAAAATAGTTCAAAATCTTTCGTGTAAACAGCTATGCATTTCATTTCTACTCATCCCTCACTACACATTCTTTTTAACTAGTTTTGCTTACTTTCTTGATTTTCATACGTTTTTTTCCTTCCGGGCAGATATCAAGCAGCGGGCAAATATCGCATTTCGGCGACTGCGCCTTGCAGTGGTACCTTCCGAAAAAAATAAGCCGGTGATGCGTCAAGGTCCATTCCTCGCGAGGCACTTTTCGCATCAATTTCTTCTCGACTTCGAGTACGGAGTCGTCCTTGCCCGCCAGCCCAAGCCGCTTCGACACCCGCTCCACGTGAGTATCGACGGCGATTGCAGGGACTCCGAAAGCATTGGAGACGACTACGTTAGCCGTTTTACGGCCTACACCGGGCAGTTCCACCAGCTGTTCGTGCGTGGTCGGAATCTGGCCGTCGTAGCGTTCGAGAATGAGTTGACACAGCTTCTGAATGTTCTTCGCCTTGTTGCGGTACAAACCGATGCGTCGGATGTCCTGCTCAAGCTCCTCCAGAGGGACGGCTAAATAATCTTCCGGCGTCTTATATTTTTGAAACAGCGTCTGGGTGACTTTATTCACGGTTTCATCTGTACACTGGGCGGAAAGAAGCACCGCAATGGTTAACTCGAACGGATTCGAATGGTTCAATTCGCAGTGCGCGTCTGGAAACATTTCACCAATCGTGTCCAAAATGTGCCTTACCTTCTGATTCATGAGTACCTCTTCTTCAATTCCCCGTTTTCCTTTTACAAGTGTAGCGGAATGTTTGTCAGGTTGCAATGGAAGGATGCAAACAAATGCGAACATTTTTCAAAAAGTTTTGGACAAAGAAAAAACCGCCCTCACGGAGAGGACGGTCAGGCAATCCTTACTTTTCCATTTCGATGATTTTGTTATCTACGATGTAAACCGTTACCGTCTCCCCTTTGTTGAAAGAGGAAGCGGTGAGGGTTTCGGAACCTTTGTGATAGTAGGCGCTGCGGTGGATATTGTAGCGCTCGGTAGAGCCGCTCGCATCGAACTGGATTTGGTTCACCGCGTACTCGTAGCTGCTGAACGTCTTGGTCATCGCAGCGGCTAACTGTACGTTGATTTTTCCGTTCGACTGCTTAATCACTTGGACGCGATCTCCGGCTTTTACCGCATTCAGGCCGATCAGGGTTGTCCCGTTCTTAACCACTGCATCCGTGCCGATGGTATACAGCTGGATTTTGCCCGTAGGCTCCTGAATGGTCAGCGTGCCGTTAACGGAATCCACATTCGTCACTTTTCCGCGGGAAGGAGCTACAATCTCCGCTCTCACGACGCTTCCGCCTTTATACGTCAAGTACAGATAGTCATCGGGCAAAATGTCCGTGGCTGTCGCCGACGTACCGTCGCTTCTGACAATCTTGGTGTCTTTCAGCGTAAACGTTACGCCGTTGTTGAGCTCGTCTACGGCCGTAACCTGCTGGGAGCTGTTTACATACTGAACCTTCACGAGCGTGGAACGGTCGACGACTACTTTCGTTACGCCCGCTTGACTATAATCGAGAGATGCCGTTACCAGATCCCCGATTTTAAGATCCGCGAGGGTTGCGCCGCTTTTGTTCGGAATTTCTACGGCCGGCGAGTACATTTTGAATGTAAACGACTGTCCGTTGTTCGCACGGATCGACATTTCGTTGGCCACCGTGCTGATTTGCGTGATCGTGCCGCTGACGTCAAGAGAAAGCTGAATCGCCGTCACCTTGTTCTTCGATACTTTCAGGTCGACTTTCTTGCCCTCCGTGAAGAGAGAAGCGAAGCCCGGATAGTTTTTAAACGACATCGACGTCCCGCCGTACGTAACGACCGTATTATCCGAGATCGTGTACGCACCCGGCGTCCCGTCCGCATGCTGAACGTTCAGCTGATTGTATTTCGAATCGAAACGGATAAACGTTGCGAACAAAAGATTGGAAATCGAGCGGTTCGTCACGGTGATTTTCACGATCTGGTCGTTCGCGATATCCATCGTCAGCTCATCATTTTCATACAGGTCATACAGACTCGGGGAACCTACGCCGTCGATCACCACTTGTACGTTGGCGGATAGTTTACCGGCGCCGAAGCTGCCGTCCGTTTCCTTGTAGAAGATACCCGTTTTATCACTGCTCAGGCTAGAAAAAGTACCTTTAACCGTTTTGCTGACGCCGGTTCTCGTTTTGATTTTGACCTGCGTGATTTGGCTGTTCTCAATCGTGTAGGAGATGGCGTCTCCCGCTTTGATCGCGGTTTTGTCCACGAGGCGGCTATCCGCATCTACGATCGTCGGATTTTTGGCCAGCGTGTACGACTCCGATTGTCCGCTCGTCAAGTCCACGACCGCTACGGTGTCTCCGTTCACGCTCTGAACCGTACCTTCGGACGTTTTGTTCACGGGCACTTCACGGACGACGACTTGGCTGTATTCCTTGCTTCCCGTGATGGAGTTGCGGCGGAGTTCCAGCTTGCTGCCCACCACGAGCGAAGACAGGCTGATTTCCTGGCCTTTGGCATCAAGCACCAAAGCTCCGCTGCCGATTTCGTACGCTTCGAAATTGTCCAGCGTAAGTTTGCGGTCCTTCACGTTAAGCAGCGTACCCGTAATCTTCTCGGAGCGGTCTTCGTCTTTGAGGACCTCGGCGTAATAAGCCGTTCCGCCCTGTTGGACGAGGGAAACCTGGTACGTGTACTTAAGCTCCGAAGAATTGATCGGGATGTCGTTCTTGTTTCCGTAGAAAACGGATTCCGGTGTCAATTTGTAAGAAGTGGTTTTCCCCTTCTCGTCGAAGATGCTGATTTTATCCGCGCTGACATGATTCACATAACCGCGAACGACGCGGGTCGACAAGTTCTTGCTGTGACGCTCGGCCCGGCTGAGGAACGTGGCCATCTGTGCGCGGGTGACTTCCCCTTTCGGACGGAAGGTTCCGTCCTCGAAGCCGTCTACGATTCCCAGAACGGTTGCCGCGCTAATGTAAGGCTTAGCCCAGCTGGAAATGTTCTTCAGATCGGTAAACGCCGGTGTGTCGTCCGTGAGACCGTTAGCCGTTTCCTGCTGTCCGATCGCCCGGATCGTCAGCTTCGCCACCCATTCGCGGGAAGCGGGCTTGCTGCCCCAGTTTTTCGAGCCGTCCTTTTCTTCATCCACGGAAATCAGCTTCTTCTCAATCGCGGCCGCTACATATTTCTGGGCGTAAGTGTCCACTTTCAGCGGGAGATTGTAAGACGTATTCTCACTAATGCTGGATTCAAGTCCCAGTGTACGGACAGCCATAATAATGACATCCTGCTGGGAGACGGAAGCTTCCGGACGGTAATTGCCTTTCTCGTCGCCCTCAACAATGCCTTCAAGCGCGAGTTTAGTAATATGTCTCAGTGCCCAGTGAGTGTTCACCACGTCCGGAAAATTCTTTTTAAGCTCCGCTGCAAGGGTAGCTTGTGTCGATGTCGAAGTGTCGGTCGTCTTGTTGTCCGCATAAGCCGGACTTAAAGAAATGCTGGAGGCGATCAAAGCGCCTGCCAGCAACATTGCGGTTTTATTCGTTTTCATACTTGCCCGTGTTCTCCTCTCGATTGCACGTTCTCTCTTTATTTGCGTTTAATCGGGTAAGGCAGATCCATATGGCCCATCAGGGATTCCACCTGTCCGCCGTCTTTCGTAATGTAGATGGCTTTCACTTCCGGGAACTGGAACACCGTTTTCTTCAGGGCATCCAGGAAAAACTGTTCCCCGCCAGAGCCGAGCTGTGCGCCTTCGCCCAATTTCAGGTCGAGCTTGAGCTCATCCTTCTCGAACTTAACCGACTGGAACGTCACGTCTTTAAAAAGCGGTACGGCTTGGGCATCGTCGCTTTTCTTCAAAGCTTCCAGGGCCGATTTATACTTGTCCCCTTCGGTTTTATAAGAAATTTTGACGTTCTTCTCTACCAGCTTCGTAAGATCCGGATCGCTGTAATAAGCTTTAATCTCAGTTTGTTTAGCCTCCGGTGAAGGAGATGGTGACGGCTTTACGGAAGTAGTCGGCTCAGGTGAAGGGCTGACGGTTTGCACCGGCGCCGGTGTGGAACCTCCGTTATTGCTTGCCAGAGGCTGCTGCTTCTGGCCGCAGCCTGAAGCGACCGCCAACACCAGAGACCCTACCACGATTCCCTGTACCCATAGTTTTTTCTTCATGCTACACCCACTCCTTGCTTATTACGAAATCTTCAAATACTCTTTGATGGCAGCTACGAAAGAGGCCGCGACTTTGTCCTGGAAAGCGGACGTGTACATAAGGGCTTCCTCCTGCGCGTTGGACAAAAATCCGACTTCGGCAAGCGCTGCCGGCATCTTCGTTTCTCTTACGACGTGCAGGTCGCCTTCTTTAACGCCCCGGTCTTTAAAGCCGGTTGCTTCGAGCAAATGCTTCTGAACGACGCTCGCGAAGGCTTTGCTGTCCGCACGCTCGTAATAGAAGGTCTCGGTACCGCCGGCTGTCGGAGTCGCCTTGTTAGCGTGGATCGAAAGGAACAGGTCGGCATCCAGGTTATTGGCAAATTCGGAACGGCCTTTCAGTGTGACAAAAGTGTCCGTGGAACGTGTCATATAGGTCTGGATGTTCGGTTCTTGCTCCAGCAGCTTCGCTACTTTATTCGCTACGGCCAGTACAAAATCCTTTTCTTTCTTATTGGTCAGGGAAACCGCGCCTGAATCGGTTCCGCCGTGACCGGCGTCAATAACGACTTTGTATTTGGTTTTACCCGGTTCCGGAGCTTTCAAAACTCCAACGAGCAGGTTGGCCTGTCCCGCTGCGGCGCTGATCGCAAGATCCGCTTTCGCTTTCATGTCAAGCGTAATTCTTACGGTAGCCGGATCGTTGTTGAAATTCGAAAATCTTACCTTCTCCACCATCGGATGCAGGGAAGGGACTTCTCCGACATTGTTGACGAGTTTGGCGGCGAGCGAGGCGTCAAGCTCCGTACCCGGCAGATCGATGACGATCCGGTCCGGCGAGGTAAGCTTGAATACGTTCGCCTGGGGGGACTTCTTGTCCGTTCCGACCAAAAGCTGATCCTTGGTCAGTTGGATCGTTTTCACAAGCACCTTATCCGATACCTGGCCGGGATTCGGCGTTGGCGTTGGTGTTGGCGTCGGCGTTGTGGGCGGTGTTCCCGCACCGGAGCCTTGTCCGCTCTTCGGGAAAATTTGTACTGTGCTGGTTTCTTGAACCCATTTGAAATCGTAGCCGATTTTCTGTCCGACGAACCTAACGGGAACGAGCACATTGCCCTTCACGTTCATCGGGGCGACCTCAAGTTGTTCAGCCCTGCTTCCGTTAACGACCGGAATGCGGTCACCGACTGTAAGCTGGATCTTCATGCTGTCACGAACAATAGTCGCGGTCTGCTTCGACTGATCCCAGGTCACCTTGGCGCCGAGTTTCTCGAAAATTTGCCGAATCGGAACCAACACATTACCATCCACGTTGAGCGGGTCCACTTCGGTTGTCAGCGTCTTGCCGTCCAGCACGATTTTAGCGGTTGGGGGGGACGTTGCACCGAAAGCCAATGAGGGCAGGAGCAGAGCGATCATGAGCAGCGTGGCGACAGTGGACCAAAGTTTCATCATACACCTCTTACACTTATTTTTCAGCGTTCGTCTCTTCTCGCCGAGTTGTCCGCCTCATCTCTATTCTACCAAATTATGCTACGGTCGGACAACGAGAGCATAGATTCGACGGCGCCGAACATAGAGTTAGACGCAGGTTTAATGCCAAAAGTTGCACTATTTCGCCTAATAACCTTGAAAATCGGCTTTTTTGAGGTAGTTTGATAGATTTAAAGAGATATATTGGAAAAGGGGGAAAACGGCGAAAAACCGTTCCCTGTGGAAGGGAACGGCTATTGGAAAAGAGGCGGACACGCCGTTTACAGATTCAGTGCAAGGCGTTCTTGATGCTGCGCTTCGTAAGCGGAAATTTTATCCGCGTGCTGCAGCGTCAGCCCGATATCGTCAAGCCCTTGAAGAAGGAATTGGCGGCGGTGCTCGTCAAGATCGAAATCAATCTTCAGACCGTGCTCGTCGGTCAGCGTCTTGTTTTCCAAATCGATATTGAGCTTGTAGCCCTCGTGTTTCGCCGTGCGCTGGAACAATTCTTCCACCTGTTCTTCGCTCAGCTTAATCGGCAGAATGCCGTTTTTGAAACAGTTGTTGTAGAAAATATCCGCGTAAGAAGGCGCGATGACGACTTTGAAGCCGTAATCGAGAATCGCCCATGGCGCATGTTCACGGGAAGATCCGCAGCCGAAGTTAGCGCGCGAAATGAGCACAGATGCTCCCTGGTAACGCGGCTTATTCAGATCAAAGGTCGGGATCACCTGGCCGTCCTCGGTGAATCTCCACTCGAAGAACAGAAATTGTCCGAAGCCGGTGCGCTCGATACGTTTCAAAAATTGTTTAGGAATGATAGCGTCTGTATCTACGTTGACACGGTCAACCGGTCCGACGAGTCCGGTGTGTTGTTTGAATGCTTCCATGATTGATTTCCTCGCTTCCTGTTATCTCGTTCTGGTTACGCTTCCTGCGGCACTTTGTACGTCCAGCCGCGCACGTCCGTGAAGCGGCCTTCGATCGCCGCTGCGGCGGCCATCTCCGGAGAAACAAGGTGCGTTCTGCCTCCGCGGCCCTGACGGCCTTCGAAGTTGCGGTTCGATGTGGATGCGCAGCGCTCACCCGGGCTGAGAACGTCCGGATTCATGGCGAGACACATGCTGCAGCCCGCATCGCGCCATTCGAAACCCGCATCGATAAAGATTTTATCGAGGCCTTCTTTCTCGGCCTGCAGCTTAACGCGGCCCGAACCGGGAACGACGATGGCGTTGACGTTCGCATTGACTTTGTAGCCGCTCGCCACGGCCGCTGCACGACGCAGATCCTCGATGCGGCCGTTCGTGCAGGAGCCGATGAATACGCGGTCGACGGTAAGCTCCGTCATCGGTGTTCCGGGCTCAAGGCCCATATATTCAAGCGCCTTCTCGGCCGCTTTACGATCGTTCTCCGTCGTCATTTCCTGCGGGTTAGGCACGCTGTTCGTGACGCCCGTGCCCATGCCCGGACTTGTGCCCCAGGTAACCTGCGGCACGAGGGAAGCGGCGTCGAAATCAACGACAAGGTCGTAGGACGCGCCTTCGTCCGTGGTCAGCAGCTTCCAGGCTTCGATCGCCTGGTCGAACGCCGCATCCTGCGGTACATACTGGCGGCCGCGCAGGTATTCGAACGTCGTCTCGTCCGGAGCGATCAGTCCCGCTCTCGCACCGGCCTCGATCGACATGTTGCAGACGGTCATGCGCTCTTCCATGGACAATTCGCGGATCGCCTCGCCCGTGTATTCGATGACGTAGCCTGTCGCAAAGTCCGTTCCGTACTGGGCAATGATGCCCAGAATAAGATCCTTTGCGGTCACGCCTACGGGCAGGGCGCCGTTCACGCGGACTTCCAGCGTCTTCGGCTTCGCCTGCTGCAGCGTTTGGGTAGCAAGCACGTGCTCGACTTCGCTTGTGCCGATCCCGAACGCCAGGGCGCCGAAAGCACCGTGCGTGGACGTATGGCTGTCGCCGCAAACGATCGTCTTGCCCGGATGAGTCAAGCCGAGTTCAGGCCCCATAACGTGGACAACGCCTTGATCCACATGGTTCAGGTCGAACAGGGTAACGCCGAAATCGCGGCAGTTCTGCGAAAGCGTGT
Organism: Paenibacillus sp. JNUCC 35; assembly: GCF_058269095.1. Taxonomy (NCBI): domain Bacteria; kingdom Bacillati; phylum Bacillota; class Bacilli; order Caryophanales; family Paenibacillaceae; genus Paenibacillus; species Paenibacillus sp. JNUCC 35. The sequence goes on from NZ_CM177771.1 coordinate 4,042,282, forward strand.
CGATCTGCTGTTTGGAAATCGGGTCCTTGATGTTGAAACGGTCCTTCGTAGGCACGTTGTGGTCCATCGTGGCAAAAGTCAGCTCCGGACGGCGCACCGGGCGCCCGCTGAGACGGAGTCCTTCGAAAGCCTGCGGAGAAGTTACCTCATGTACGAGATGAAGATCGATGTACAGAATGCTCGGTTTTCCTTCTTCCTGGTAAATCACGTGGTTATTCCAAATTTTTTCGAATAATGTTTTTTTGCTCATGTCGCTCACCCCAGATAAAGATTCCGTTAATGAAATTGATAATCTTATGCTATCATTTCTTTCTTCATTGTTCCAAGATATAATAACTATAACCTTCATAGGTAAAACCAATAATAAGAGGAGCCTTCATATGGAACTTCGCCAACTGCAATACGCCGTACAAATCGCCCTGGAGCGCAACTTCTCACGGGCGGCTGAAAAGCTTCATATCGCCCAGCCTTCGCTCAGCCAGCAGTTATCCAAGCTCGAACGCGAAATCGGCGTTCTGCTTTTCCAGCGCAGCACCAACTCGGTAGAGCTGACCCACGCCGGTTCTATTTTTGTAGATAAAGCCCAGGCCATTCTCGATTCGCTCGAGCAGTTGAAACAGGAGATGGAAGATATCTCCCAGATGAAGAAGGGCAAGCTCGTTGTCGGAAGCATGCCGATCACCGGCTCTACGATCATGCCCTATGTGCTGCCCGTCTTCCAGGCCGCCTACCCGGATATCGAGGTCGTTCTCGTCGAAGAGACTTCCGCCAACTTGGAGAAATTGACGACCAGCGGCCAGACGGACATTTCCCTGCTCGCTCTTCCCATGCAGGAAGATTCGCTTGTCTACTCCCACCTTATGGAGGAAGAAATCGTCATCGCCTTTCCGCCAAGCCATCCTCTTGCCAAGCGGCACATGGAAAACGGGGAGCCTGTCACGATCTCCGAGCTGGAAAACGAAGCGTTTATCGCCCTCAAGAAAGGCCAGGGGTTCCGTAAAATCAACGTCGCCCTGTGTCAGGAAGCCGGCTTCACCCCGAATATCGTCTTCGAGAGTTCCAATATGGAGACAGTCCAATCTCTTGTCGCCGCCGGAATGGGCATCTCCTTCGTACCTTATCTGATCGCCAAAAGAACCCGCAGCGAGCTGTCTCCCGTTCACCTTCCGCTCCGGAATCATCCCTCCCGGACGCTGGTTATCGCCCATAGGCGGGGGCGTTACCTGTCGAAGGCGGCGGACGCCTTTATCGAGACGATTCAGGCGGTCATGAAGGATCAGGGCAGCTTCGAATAAGCCGACAAACGGAAGTCGTTCAAACTCCATTTGTTTCATCTCGTTCGCTGCCGGGTAGAAAAAAGTACGGCAGAATCAACAAGATAAAGGGGAGTGGAACCATGATAGGCTTCATTATTACCATTATAATGGCCGTAGTCATCGGGATTATCGGCGACGCGATCGTCAGAAGCAATATGCCCGGAGGCATACTGGGATCCATGCTGGCCGGTTTTGTCGGAGCGTGGCTCGGTTCTTTGCTTCTCGGCAGCTGGGGTCCCGAAATCGGCGGTTTCTCTATCATTCCGGCTATTATCGGAGCGGCGTTATTCGTTTTCCTGATCGGCCTTGCCAGCCGCGCTTTTCACCGCGCCAATGCTTAACCCGCGGAAACACTTCACATTTCTATAAATGTATCTTGTGTTTTAAAAAAATGATTTCAGGTAAAGGAGATGGATCATATGTCTAACGAATCCAAAGGTAATGGCGTATTGCTTGGTACTCTGGTAGGTGCAGGTGTAGGCGCGATCACCGCCCTTCTTCTTGCCCCTAAAACAGGCCGTGAAATGAGGGAAGACCTCTCGGTCAAATATTCCGAATGGATGGCGAAAGGTCAAGAACTTGCATCCGACGCCAAAACGAAAGTTGCGGATGTTGCCAGCCGTGTGAACGAACAGACCAGCAATCTGGTTGACCGTTCGAAAGATTTGGTCAGCAGCGCAGCGAATTCCACGAACCGCGCTCTCGACAATGTGAAAGAAATGAAAGAAGAGCGTACGGACCAAATGCTGAACAGCATGGACCCGTCCAATAAACCGATGAACTAAACCGCTTCGGGAACACCCATTGGAATTGTTCCGAGCATCGGCAGCCAGCTTCTCTGCGGAGAGCTGGCTGTTTTGGCGAAAGCCGCCCAGGAGCCGTTCAAACTGACTGAAAGAGGTGCATTCCGTATGAGACATTCTTCTCCCACCCGTGAGCGCCGAGTCCCTGGAGAGGTACCGATTCCTTCCCAGGAACCGAGCCGGAAGGAATTGGCGCTGGAACGCCTTGCTACCATCCTGGAACGCTCCGAGTATAAAGATGTGATCGAAAATTATCTCAATCCGCGCAAACGGGTTATCACGAATTTCACTGCCGGCCTGGCCAGAGGCTTGGGGCTGACGATCGGTACGACGGTTGTAGTCGCTCTGCTCGGCTGGATCGTTTCCCAGTTCCTATCCATGCCGATCATCGGAGAATTTATCGCGAAACTCGTATCCTACGTGGATATGTATAAATAAAACGAAGACTGCCAAGCCGGCTACCGGCTCAGGGCGGTCTTTTTATTTACGGCTATATCGTATAGACACCCATCCTTCCTTCCCTTTACACCCTAAAAAAAACAGCCCGGAAGCAGATGGCTCTGCCCCGGACTGTCGTTATTTTTATTACGCAAAGAGTGCATTCACTTGTTCCCTCTGCATCTCTTCGTTCAGAATTTTGCTGACCGGAATCGGATGTTTATCCGGCTTTACCAGGAAAGTCTCCTGCAGGTAAAACCCGTTTTCTTTCGCCTTGGCGTAGGTTTCACAAAAATGATCGGCTGCACGGACCGCACGGTAGAATTCTGAATACGTTTCCAAAATATTCCCATTGCCAAGCGGGTTCGTACTAGCACGTATACAAAGCTGATAAGTCGCTCCGTCAACTTCACGAACCAGAATCTCGCTGCCTTCACAGTCGATCGTATATTTGACTGTCATAAGACTCACCGCCTCCATTATAGTGGGAATTCATTTTAATTGGGTATGGTGATTATTTACCCATGTTCCCCTCTACTTGAAACGATTTCTTCCGACAACCGCCCGTCATCCAAAATGCGGATTCGCCCCTAACGGGGCGCGGCCGTTTATTTCAGATTGGAATTTTTGCTTTTCCCCTTGATAATGTCGCCCGTCCAGCCCTTCCAATGCAGCCAGCCGAGGACGACGATCGGCAAAGCCACAATGAGACCGAGAGCCAGATAATAGCCAGCCGTCCACTTCAGCTCCGGCATATTCTCGAAGTTCATGCCCCATATCCCCGCCAGCATCGTAGGCGGCGCAAATACAGCCGTAAAGACCGTCAAGGTCTTCGTAATCTCATTCCCCCGGTAGTTCGCAATACTCGTATCCAGAGCCAGCAGAGCCTCTACCTCTTCCGTATACAGCTTCAGTCGCGTCATAATCCTCTCGATTTTGATGCACGTTCTGCGGTGTTCCAATCCTTCTTCCATATTCTCGACAAACAACTCTTTGGTCGTCATCATCGTGTCTTTGAGCGGACGCACCCATTTAGTCATATCGAGCAGCTCGTGCCGGCGGTCAAGGATGCGGTCCAGCAGCTTGGAATTGTTTCTTTTTCTCATATGCTCCCCGACCTGGCGCATTCTTTTCTCATAATCCGTCAGAACATGGAGCAGCCGCTCCGCAATATAGCCCAGGATAACGAAAAGACCTTCAAGCGCATTCTTGGCACTCAATGCCTGTTCCCGGATCAAGTCCGGATCAAAGGGAGCCAACAGCTCTTCTTTGAAATTAATCGTAACCAGATGATCCTCGTTGACTAGAAAATGAAAGATCGGAGTGCCTTCCCGGCATTCGGAGTCAAAATCGTAATAGAAAGCTCCCTCCAGCAGCTCACTTCCTTTATTACGATATAAACGGGCCTCGAACGGTTCCGCTGCGGCCTGTTTCACGAGCGGCTTCAACTCTTCGGGCAGCTTATCGATCGCTACATGGATATCTCCGTCCTTATCATGCAGGTCGTGCCAAACCCAATTCGATGAAGATTCCAGCTCTTTATCTTCCATGTGCACCCTTCCTTTACTGGTATGATGTCATTAAAAAAGAACACGCTGTAACAACGTGTTCTTTTCTGCAGGTTCTATTGCTGCATGAACGAGTCAAGCTCCTTCACCCGGCTTGTTCTTCTCGAAATATTTGCGCAGCTTATCCAGCGCCCTGCGCTGAATACGGGATACGCTCATTTGAGAAACGCCAAGATCCTGGGCGATGGTTCTTTGCGAATATCCATCCACGTAAGCCAGCATCAGGACTTTCTGCTCCTCAGGCTTGAGGTGGCTCAGCGCCTCCTGCAAATCGAGTTTATTGTCGACATTGAGATACTCATCCACTTGAGTACCCAGTACATCGCCAATCGTCGACCCGTTCTCTTCCGTTGAAAGCGGCATGTCCAAGGACACATAATGATAGCATTCACGTCCGGCCAAAATTTCAATCGTTTCCTCGACAGTCAGACTCAGCTCTTCCGCAATCTCATTCACATTGGGGGATCGCTCCAGCCGCATCGTCAGATGATCGATCGCCTGCTGGATCTGAAATCCTTTTTCTTTAATCCGTCTCGGAACCTGAATATACCAGGACTTGTCACGAAGATAATTCTTCATGTGGCCGATAATGCTCTTCATCATATAAGCATCAAACTGCACACCGTGAGAAGGGTCAAACTGCTTAAACAGCTTCAACAGGGAGATTTGCCCGATTTGGATCAGATCTTCATACAGATCCGGACGGTTGCGGGACATCTTCGCTGCGGCCATTTTCACAGTAGACTCGTATTGAATAAGCAAAGAGGTAGCGATATCATTGCATTCGGTCTCCTGATACTGTCGAATCAGATCATGGATATGCTCCATCTCTTTCCTCTCGGATTGTAATTTCATACCATTTCCTCACTTTTGCTGACCAGCTTCGTTAAGATAACAACAGTCCCATGATCCCCTTTCACCTCTACATCGTCCATCAGGGCTTGCATGAGATATAATCCGAGGCCGCCGCTGCTCACTTCATCGAGTGATTTGTTGTGCAAAGAGTCGGCGGAACCCACTTTCGTGACATGATCAAAGCTGAGACCCTGATCCTGCACGATAATTTTAATGCCGCCGTCCACCTCTTCGAAATGAACTTCCATTTTGCCGCCCTGGCCCGGCTCGTAAGCGTGAACCACAACGTTGTTGCAAGCCTCCGAAACGGCGACTTTCATATCTTCGATATCTTCATAAGAGAAACCCATCTTGGAGCTGATTCCATAGAGCGTCAAACGGACGAGATCGATGTATTCAGCTTCAGCAGGCAGCGTTAAACTCACAGTACGATTTTTGGATTCCATAGACCCTTTTCTTTCCTTTCTTAGTTCACAGTATTCGCTACAGCCGACAAAAAAGGTGTTAGCCCCGTAAGGTCAAACAACTTCTGGACCTTGGGAGGGATATTCTCAACCGCAAAAGGCGCTTTTAAAGCGTGACGGGTTTTGATGATCGTAAGGATAACTCCGATTCCCGTGCTGTCGATGTATGTCAGTTCTTTAAGATTGAGAATAAGTTTGCGTCCCACATCTTGCACAAACGGGTCCACGTTTGTATTAAACTCGGAAGCCTTGGAAAGATCCAGCTCCCCGATCAGAGAAATAATGTTATCATCATCTGTAATTTGTTTTTCCATTCGGAATTTGTTTTCTTGCACCATTTATTTGTCCTCCTTAGTCAATGACCCACCATTTATAATACCTGCACATACTACTTACTTTACCCGCCCTAATTCCAAGTGAAACAGCTTTTTTATCTTTCTTGTTTTTACCAGCCCGCTTCGGGCTATTCTTTGTAAGAAGCCGTCTTACTTGACGGCTACGCTTTTGCTGTTCGTCGTGCGGCTCTGCTTCAATCTCTTCCACATATCGACCGCTACCGGAACCAGAGGCGCGATTCGGTTCACGATGCTTTTCGGAGAGTTCAGCTCTTTCTCCACTTTGTTTCTCATTGTATTCGTTACGGTAGCCGAGGTTTGGCGCACGGAAGTCGTAATCTCGCTTACCACATCCCCGACATTTTTAATGGTATAAAAGGTTTTGTCGAGCGCATGCAGCTTGTTGCGCACGTCCAGGCTAACCTCATTGGTATGACGAAGCAGTTCGTTTGCTTCCTGGCTTACCACCGTCACCTGCTGCTGAACTTGCTGAATGGTCTGGTTGGTCTGGGCAACGAGATCGGTAACCGACCGGAGTGTCTTCACCAGAAAAACGACGAGCACCACAAAGGCAATCGCAATAACCGCTAAGCTAATTTGCCATATCATAAGCTATCCCCTCCCTTATACGTGAACCCTGCTCATGAACCTGCCGAATCGACCGGCTTATCTCAGTTTTACCACCTGCCGGGCACTTTGAAACACCGGATATTCCGCTATAATTTGCCTTGTTTCGCCGGGGGTAGCTGCGGGTAATGAGCTTGTAGACACGACTATTCAGAGTTAAAGGGAGGAAATAAACATGGCTAAAACATCTACAGCTAAAGAAAAACAAACCGTAACTTTACTTAATAAACAAGTGGCAAATTGGGGTGTCATGTACGTCAAGCTGCATCAGTTCCATTGGTACCTCAAGGGCCCTTCGTTCTTCGTTCTCCATGTAAAATTCGAAGAGCTCTATAAAGAAGCCGATCTTTACCTCGACACGATTGCCGAGCGTATCCTTGGACTTCAGGGAAGCCCGCTTTCCACAACGAAAGAATTCCAAACGAATTCTTCTATCACAGAAGTTTCTCCGGAACGCAATGCCGGCCAAATGGTAGAAGCGCTAATCCAGGACTTCCGCACCATTACGGAAGAATCCAAGGAAGCGATCGAAACCGCCGAGAACGAAGGCGACCACGGTACGGCGGATATGCTGACTGAAATTTGCACCAACCTTGAAAAACACATCTGGATGCTGGAGTCTTACATAAACGATTAAGACTACCGCAATTGATCTGGTGAAGGAAGGAGGATTACCCATGGATCAAGACAAGAATGTCGACATCGAGCAGAGGCATATTGAGAAAAGATCGGATTCGAGCGCCGTCGCTTCAACTTTTATCAAATATGCGGCCTATCTCATCATTTTCTTTGGTTTCCTTTACTTCCTCGTTAAATATGTATTCCCTAAATTTTAATAGATCTCCTTCAATCAGCCTTCTTGCAAGGCTGATTTTTTGTGTCTCGTTACACGGGCTCTATCTTCGCCGTTCAGGTGTCTGACTTACCGACATGCGACGCTGCATCACGCCGGAGCTGTACGAAGTGCGATGCGGGCGTTATAACTCTCTGCTAGCTTTATCAGGAGTAGTTATTGGAACATCTCGATGACATAAAGAGTCTTACGCCTACTCCGGACGGGCTTCAATTGCCTTTTACTTCTCCCGTTCCTGTCACCGCCAGCCGCTGCGTTATCTGGTCCGGCAGCAGGATTGAGCTTAATCCAGTCAGGAAAATCGGCTCCAAATGGAAACAACAAAAAAACCCGCTTGGCGCGGGCCCGTTTCTACTACTTGGATTTCGATTAGATGAACCCTTATTCCGTAACGCTGGAGAAGAAATGAACCGATTTTAACTGACCGCTGTCAGGGTCTACAAACAATTTCAGCGCTTGACTATCCTGCTTATAGACCAGACCGTCCTCGGCCACCCAGTAGGGCTCTCCCAGCGTCTTTTCGAGCGCTTGCAAATTATTCGCCACCGGCTTGCCGTCGATATTAATCTGTTTGTGATCCGGGGTAACTTCTACATATTCAACCCCATATTCACCTACGGCAACGCTGCAATCCGGATACTCAAGAATTTTCGTTTCACCGAAAAATTCATCCTTCCGGATGGATTTCGGCTCTCCCTTCCGCTTCACAATCGTATTCACATCGTCGGATAAAGAGATGCCGTTTACGCGTTCCAGTTTGATGGAGCCGGAAGCCCTTACAGGCGTTTCTTCGGCCGGAACCACCGCCGGCTTTGCCGTGACCGTACCGTTAGCGTTAGCCGTCTTGTATCCCGCTATCTCCGTAATGGCGCCTCCAGCGCCAAGAACCAAAGGAGGTGCTGTCTTAGAAATGAGTCCGTCGTCCGCACCTGCGGACGCAGGCACCTCAAGTCCATGAGCGCCGCTGAAAAGCAGCGCACCGCCAAGCAGCGCCATCGTCAATGATTTCTTGTTCATCTGGAGTCCCTCCTAAGACGTATTGGGGTCATGAGCGGCTAAGGGATATTACAGAGTTATTGGCCCGCGACAGAAGCTTCAATCGCTTGATCCGCATAACTGGCATCATAGGCATAAACAAACTGACTGGGAACCGCCACGACCACAATGCGCCCCCGCGAAATTTCCTCTTCATAATAAGGAATCGCACTTCCCGCCAGCCCCAGCGAGATGAGCTTGGAGCGCATCGCCCTGCCGCTGCCGCGGAAAATAGTCGCCATCGTATAGGCCATTTGCTCTGCGGAGAAGCCGATACGGCTTGTATAACGCGGTCTCAGCATTTCCTCCGTGTCTACCGCTTCATCGGACAGCACGTGAATGCAGTGCGGTTCGCACCCGGCGGTTTGAAGCTGACGAATGACATCGCAGATTTCCTTCTCGCTGTCGACGACAATAATGGAATGGTTCACCTGAATATCCCCCTTAACCGATTCGCTGCTCGAGACGAGGCAGGTAAATTTTCGGAGCTTTGTCGTTGATCTTGTAAAGCACCTCATGATCTCCGACCACACTAATCGTTTGGGTCTCCGTCTTGCCTACCGTTACACCGTCGCACAATACGCTTCCCTCGCCGATAATGGCTTTATGGAGCTTTACGTTGTTCCCTATCCGGACATTCGGCATGATCACGCAGTCCGTCAGAACGCTGCCTTTTCCTATGTAAACTCCATGAGAGATTACCGAGTTCTGAACGTGACCGTACACGGCGCAGTTCTCGCTGATCAGGGAACGGTCCACTTTGGCCGTACGGTCGACGTGCGGCTTTGCGTTGGCAATCCGGGCCGTATACATCGGCCATTCCAGCTCGCTCATCAGCGGAGAACCGTTCAGCAGGTCCATCTGTGCCTGCCACAGGCTGTCGATGGTGCCGACATCTTTCCAATAGCCCTCATAGGAGAAGGAATGAACGCGAACACCTTCCTCGACCATCATCGGGATGACATCCTTACCGAAATCGTGGGAAGAATCCGCAGACATATCGTCGCGCTCCAGCACTTTTTTCAGGAAATCCCAGTTGAATACGTAAATTCCCATCGAAGCCAGATTGCTTTTCGGCTGTGCCGGTTTCTCTTCAAACTCGACAATGCGGCCTTCCTCGTCCGTGTTCATAATTCCGAAGCGGCTCGCTTCGTCCCAGCCTACCGGCTTAACCGCGATCGTCGCGACCGAACCGAGCTTTTGATGCTGTTCGATCATTTTGCTGTAATCCATTTGGTAAATGTGGTCGCCCGAAAGCACCAATACATAGTCCGGATCGTGCTTTTCGATAAAATGGCGGTTCTGATAAACCGCGTTAGCCGTTCCCGTAAATTCGTTGCCGATTACATGCTCCTGGTTCGAGCAAAGCATTTCGACGCATCCTTTGTCCGTTTCACTGAGCCAAGCTTCACCTGTTCCGATGTGCTGATGAAGGGATTCCGGTTTGTATTGGGTGACAACACCGATCGTGTCGACGCCGGAGTTGCGGCAGTTGCTGAGCGCGTAATCGATCATACGGTAGCGGCCCGCGAAATGAACCGCCGGTTTCGCCGTATTTTGGGTAAGAGCGCCCAGTCGGCGGCCTTCACCTCCTGCTAGTAGTAAAGCTACACTCTGTTTTCTCATCTCTGTCACCTGATCCTTTCGTAGTTGTCTATTTTCTTTTTTATTTTTTCTATAAGAAAGAGTTCTTGTTTATATCGTCCAAGTAAAACTTGTCTACCTTTAAATACCCCGTGCGGAGATTTCATAATCAACTTAATTTGATTTGTTCGCTTTTATTTGCACAATCTGTAAAACTATTGCTGTCATGGGAGTCAGCCCGTTTTAGGTCGCTTCTCTCTTATTCCCACCCGCCTCTATATCTCAGTAATACCAGTTCTTACACCGCCCCCCATCCCTTTGAAACCATAAAAAAGACAACAAAAAAAAGCCCCGCAAACCGCATTCTGCGCGTGTTTACGAAGCTTTGATCAAGCTCGGAGTTCTTCCGCCTGTATGGTAAAAACAAATTCGGTGCCTTGGCCCTCTTGTGAGTAGACTTCCACTTTGCCGGACATGAGCTCCACAAGATTTTGGCAAATGACAAGCCCTAAGCCGGTTCCTCCGTATTTCCGCGTCATGGAGGAGTCCACCTGTGTAAAAGGCTGGAACAGCCGGTTTCTTTTCTCGGCCGGAATGCCGATTCCCGTATCGCGGACCCGGAATTGAAGAATAATCCGGCTGCCGTTCCCGGTTTTTCCCAGATTCGTCACTTTAACCTTAATGCCGCCCGTTTCCGTGAATTTAACCGCGTTGCCGATCAGATTAATGAGCACCTGACGAAGCTTCAGCTCATCCCCGATGAGATGGGTCGGAACATTCTCCGCAAGTTCCCGTTCCAGTTTGAGGTCCTTCTTGCGGCATTCGCCGTAGAACAGATCCATCGTTTCTTCCATGCAGACGTCCAGATCGAACGGCTCGGTGTTCATCTCCATTTTGGAAGATTCGAGTTTGGTGAAATCGAGAATCTGATTGATAATATGCAGCAGCGCGGCACCGCTCCGCGAAATGGTATCGGCATATTCCCGCTGTTCATCCGAAAGCTCCGTTTCCAGGAGCAGATCGGTCATCGCCATGACCCCGTTCATGGGCGTGCGGATTTCATGGCTCATGAGCGCAAGAAACTCGGATTTGGCCCGGTTGGCGGATTCCGCCGCTTCTTTAGCCGTCAGCAGTTCCTGTGTCCGCATATTCAGCAGTTCCGACTGGTGCTGGAGCTTTTTTTGAACGAGATACAGGTTCACGAAGCCTTCGATCTTGGCTTTCAGCGTGTGAGGCACGAACGGTTTAACGATATAATCAATGGCACCGACGGAATAAGCCGCGAAAACATGCTCCTTCTCATGGGAAGCCGCTGTAATGAAAATAATCGGGATATCCTTCGATTTCTCCCGTGATTTGATCCAACGGGCCGTCTCGAAACCGTCCATGCCCGGCATCTGAACGTCCAGAACAATCACGGCGAAATCGTCGTGCAATAAACATCGAAGGGCCTCTTCACCCGAGCCCGCTTTTACCAGATGGTAGTTCTCTTCCGCAAGAACGGCTTCAAGCGCCAGCAAATTCTCGGGCTGATCGTCTACCATCAGTATTTTAATCGGTTCATCCAAGTTCACTTCGAGAAACCCCTTCCTCCAACTCGTCTCCTCATCTTATGCAGCGTCACTGCACCTTGCGGTAAATTTTGTCGGCTGTACTGACGGCTTCGTAAGCGGACGCGTGCTTGGTGAAAGTGATCGTCTCTTTATCGCCCAAAATCAGAAAACCGGACGGTCCCAGGCTTTCGTATATGAGTGTATGCACCTGGTTCTGGAGCTGCGTATTGAAATATATCAAGACATTCCGGCACAAAATCACATGGAACTCGTTAAACGAACGATCCGTAACCAGGTTATGCTGGGCAAAAACAATATTATCACGCAAAAAGGAATGAAGCGTAACGGAATCCTTCGAAGCCGTATAATACTTCGAGAAAGCTTCCTTGCCTCCGGACTGCAGGTAGTTTCTCGTATAGTCTTTCATGTTGCGCAGCGGATAGATTCCTTTCTCCGCCTTTTTAAGCACATCCTCGTTTATATCCGTCGCATAAATCCGGGTGCGGTCGTATAGCCCCTCTTCGTGCAGCAGGATCGCCATGGAGTATACTTCCTCTCCGGTGGCGCAGCCCGCATGCCAGATGCGGATCGCCGGATACTGGCGGAGCAGGGGAACCACCTTCTGGCGGAAGGTGAGGAACACCTCGGGATCGCGGAACATCTCGGTGACGTGAATCACCAGGTCCGACAGCAGGCGCTCCAGGCACTCCCGGTCGTGCAGAACTCTCTCCTGCAAGCCGGAGACCGTCGTCAGCTTCTCCGACAGAATGCGGTGCCAAATCCTGCGCCGGATAGACGGGTACGAATAATTGCGGAAGTCATATCCGTAAATGCGGTAAATGCCCTCGAGCAACAGACTGATCTCGATGCGTTCATGCTCGGCCTGCAGGCCGGAAAAAGTCGGCAGTTGATCTATAGGGTGAAAATTCGAATCCAATTGTCTCTCTCCTTCTCCTCCGAATCGATCCTGTGGCACGTCTTTTGATGTTTCTCATCAGAGGGTTCGCATTTGCTCCTTCTCTTACTTAAACAACCAAACGCGAATTAGAGACATTAACTGATCATTATTTATCGGTTTTGTTATATAATCCGACGCGCCGGCCTGTATACACTTCTCCCGGTCATCCCGCATGGCCTTCGCGGTCAGGGCGATAATCGGCAGATTATCGAATTGCGGCATGCTGCGGATCTCTTTCATAGCCTCATAACCGTCCATTTCCGGCATCATGATATCCATCAGAACGAGATCAAGATCCGGTTCCTTTGCAAGAATGGACAAAGCCTGACGTCCGGTCTCCGCAAACAGCACCTTCATATTGTACCCTTCCAGCAGGTTGGATAGTGCAAACACGTTGCGGATATCGTCATCGACGAGAAGTACCTTCTTGCCTGCAAACACCGCTTCGCTGCTGTGAAGACGCTGTAGAATCCGCTTCTTCTCCTCCGGCAGGGTTTCTTCCACCCGGTGCAGGAACAGCGCCGTTTCGTCAAGCAGCCGTTCCGGCGATTTCACGTTCTTGATGATGATGGACTCCGCGTATTTCTTAAGTCTCATCTCGTCTTTCTTATCGTATTCTTTTTCCGTGTAAATAACAATCGGCAGACGGCGAAGCTCTTCCTCGGCTTTGATCCGCTCCAGCAGATCGAATGCGGACTGATCCGCCAAGCCGATATCGAGAACCATGCAGTCGAAATGCCGCTCTCTGAGCTTCACGATCGCTTCATCCGCCGTTGTTGCCACTTCGATAAGGACATCGTCGTGGCGGATAAGTTCGATCAGATTGTTCATCTGGACGGGATCATCCTCTACAAGCAGGAGTTTCCGCAGATTTTGATCGATGAACCCTTCCAGCTCGATAAAGGCTTGCTCCAGCACATCCTTGCTGGAAGGCTTGCGCATGTAGGCTATCGCGCCCATAGAGAGCCCCTGATGGACTTCGTCGACGACCGACATCACGTGTACCGGGATATGCCGGGTCTCGGCATTGTTCTTGAGCTGGACGAGAATCGACCAGCCGTCGACGATCGGCAGCTGGATATCCAGGATGATGCCGTCCGGTTTATACTCTTTCGCCATCTGAAGGCCGATATCCCCCTGCAACGCGACCAGAGCCTTAAATCCGCGGCTGCGGGCCATGTCGACGAGCACGTTCATAAAGTGCACATCGTCTTCCACGATCAGCAGCACTTTATCGTTCTCGGTGATGCTGTCCCGATCGTCCTCCACCTCGCGCTGGACGGACTTCGGAGCCGGTTTAACCGGTACGGGCGCAGGTGCCGGAAGCTGCGGTACTGCGGACGAAGCGTCAGAGAGCGGCAGGGCCTGCTGCTCCTGTCCCGCGGCAGCCGCCTCGGCCGATCCTCCCACGCGCTCGGAATACTGCCGGTGCGGGATGAACAGCGTGAACGTGCTGCCTTCCCCTTCCCGGCTGCAGATTTCGATCGTACCGCCGAGGAGGCTCGCGAGCTGCTTGGAAATGGACAGCCCGAGTCCCGTTCCGCCGAATTGCCGGCTCGTCGTCCCGTCGGCCTGCTGGAACGCTTCGAAGATAATCTGCTGCTTCTCTTCGGCAATCCCGATTCCCGTATCCTTGACGGAGAAAGCAATTTGCGACTCTCCCTCCTTGACGGGATAGACATGCAAATGTACGGAGCCCTGGGACGTGAATTTAAAGGCGTTGGACAGCAGGTTCCGCAGAATCTGCTCCAGCCGCATACTGTCCGTATAAAGCATCCGTGGCACGCCGTTGTCGATCGTAATTTCAAAGCCCAGCGCCTTCTTGCGCGCGACTTGTTCAAACGAACGCTGGATCGTTTCCATGATATCGGGCACGAGAACATACTCGGCCTGGACCTCCACTTTCCCGGCTTCTACCTTCGAGAGGTCGAGGACATCATTGATCAATTTGAGCAAATCTGAGCCGGAAGAATGAATCGTCTCCGCGTATTCCACCTGCTTGTCGTACAGGTTGCTGTCTTTATTCTCCGCAAGCATCTGCGAAAGAATAAGCATACTGTTAAGAGGTGTACGCAGTTCATGCGACATATTGGCCAAAAATTCGGATTTGTATTTCGAAGCCATGGCCAGCTCGAACGCCTGCTTTTCCAGCGCTTCCTTGGCTTCCTCGATCTGGCGGTTAGCCAGCTCCGTCTCTTGAACCTGGGTCTGGAGCTGCTTCGTTTTGCGGAGCAGCTCTTCGTTATTCTGCTCCAGCTCCTCCTGCTGGGACTGCAGCAGCTCTTCGGACGCTTTCAGCGCCTTCGTCTGCTCCTCCAGCTTCTCATTGGAGGTACGCAGCTCTTCCTGCTGGGAAATGAGCTCTTCGGACTGGCTTTGCAGTTCTTCCGTCAATGCCTGCGACATGCGGAGGAGCTCCTCGACCCGTTCACGGGAACGGATACGGCCAATAGAGACAGCGAGATTCTCCGTCAACTGCTCCAGCAGATCCAGTTCTATCTCGCTGAGCATTTTCAGTCCGGCGAATTCAACGACGGCTCCGATTTCTTCCTCGGATACGACCGGCTCGACAACGAGATATTTCGCGTCCAACTGGCCGAAGGAGGAATGGATAGTCAAATACTTATCCACATCGTCTTGGACCATAATCCGCCGGCCGTCGGCGGCCGCCTGGCCGACAAGACCCTGACCGAGCGCGAATTCGGGAAGAAGATTGCCCTCGGGGTCTTTATCGAAAGCGTAAGCCGAGGACAGGACAAGCCTCGTCCTCATGCCCTCCCGCTCCAACAGATACACCGCTCCGAACGCGGCGCCGATCATACGGGACGCTTCCGAGATAAAGCTGTTCGTCAGGTCGTGCATGTTGGTCTGATCCTGCAGCAGCATGCTCATGTTCGCTACATTCGATTTCAGCCATGCCTGGTCTTCGTTCAGCTTATTGAAGGTCCGTTCGTTGTGCATCAGTTCTTCCAGGTCGTCGGCCATCGTATTGAAGACATCGGCAACTTTGCCGAACTCGTCGGTCGTCGTCACCTCCACGCGATAGCCTGGATCGAACCGGCCGTTGGCGAAACCTTTAATCATGCCGGTCAGCAGGGCGAGCCCTCTGGACAAGCTGCGCATGATCCAGTACATGATCCCGAGGCCGATGATCAGAGCGGCAACCGTCAGCACAATCGTCAAGAGCAGCGTTTTGCTGTTGGAAGCTTTAAATTCGTTAATCCCTTTTTGTACGTTATCGTCCAGATATTGCGTTAAATGATCCACGCTCTCCGTTACCTGATCCTGATAAGTCACGCCGATATCGGTTCTCAGTTTGTTCGCTTCCGCTACCTTGCCGTTTTCGTAAAGCTCGATCGCCTGATTCAGATAGGTCATAAAATTTTCGGTGCTTTTGACCGTCTCATAGGTAAGCTGCTTCTCCACATCCGAATCGGCGGATTTTTGGAGAGCGGTCACCCCTTCTTTCAGCTTCTCTTTGTAAGTGTTCGCTTTAGCCAGGTTTTCCTTGGCTCCCGGCTGATTAGGGTCTGAGTTAAGCAGCAGATTCGCCATATATTTGGCGATCGAATTGACGTCCGAGCGGGCCGTGTAGGCCAACCGTGTCTTGTTAAAGCGGTTGACAAACGCGCTGTCGAGGCTCTCGTCGATACTGCTTATCCGAGTCGTCCCGATTCCCGCCAGCACGAACATCAAGATAAACAAAAGCCCGAAGCCCGCCATGAGCTTTGTCGATATTTTCATAAAAGACTTCCCTCTCCCCTTTATAACTGTCTCTAGCAACCGGCCCTTTCTCAGGGAATATCGATCCAGATCAGACAAATATCATCCATATGATTGTTTTGGACTTCTTCGTCCAGCAGTTCATCCACTACCGCGTGAAGCCCCATATCCCCTTTTTGCTGAACCGCCGTGATAAGCCGCGTCGGCAGCTCCGTGTCGGCCTCTTCTATTTCCTCGAGAAGTCCGTCGGTATAAAGCAGAATCCGCGATTTTCCCGTGTAAGTGATCCGGCCGGGCTTGATATCCATTTCCTCGAAAAATCCGACCGCACAGGTTCCGTTCGTAAGGGGGACCGCCTCACCGCTGTCGTTCATAAGAAAGCCCGGCGGGTGACCGGCATTTACGTAGTCGATGGTTTTGTTCTTCGTATCTACCAGCATATAAATCGCCGTGAAATAATAGTTCAAATGATTCTGGTCGTTATGCAGCCGGTTCATATACCGGTTCAGTTCGGCAATTACAAGCTCCGGCGTCACAAATTTGGTAATCGTATCCCGGAGGACCGAGGAGATAAACATGCAGACAAGCGACGAAGAAATGCCGTGTCCCATAATGTCGAGCAGCATAACCCCGTAACGGTCGTCGTCGATGGGATACCAGTTGTACAAATCCCCCGCGAGCTCATAAGAAGGGTTATAGTACGCTTCGATTCGGATTTTCTCGGTTTCGATCGGCAGGCTGAGTACGCTGCTTTGAACGTTTTTGGCCAATTGCAGCTCGGAACGGATCCGGTTGTCGTTCTCTTTGTGCCAGTCTTTCTCGTATTTGAGCCGCAGGGCGGATTTAATCCGGGCTACCAGCTCGATTTTGTTGATAGGCTTGGTTACGTAATCGATCGCTCCCGCTTCCAGAGCCTCCGCCAGTTTAATGGAATCTCCCATGGCCGTGATGATAATAATCGGAATGTCTTTCAGTTCCTCGATCTGCTGCAATTTTTTGCAGGCTTCGATCCCGTCGATTTCCGGCATCATCAGGTCCATCAAAATTAAATCGATTTGTAAATCCGAGGAACTCGGATTGTCGATTTTCAGCATTTCAAACAGTTCCATAGCAGAAGAAGCGCGGTGCATATTGGAGTAGCCCGCGCTTTTCAATATTTTTTCGATCACAATAAGATTGACCGGATTATCGTCTACAATCATGATGCTCATTCCATGTTCTCCTTTTATAGTGGAATTCTTCTGTCTGTGATTCCTTGATCTACTTGGGAGTATTTTGTAACCAAAGCCGTCAGCGTCCACTTTCTTTCCGCACTATCGGGTAAAGCCGAAACGCGTCGGTCTGGGGGAATAAATCTACTACTACCGCACACTTTGTCTCCCGTGAGTATCGCCAGAGATTGCCGTGCGCCTGGAAACAAAGGCAGCTGCATATCTATCCTATTATATAAAATATCCTATTTAAAAGTAACCCAGAAAACGACTCTTGAATCAGGAAAGATTTGATAGTTCCTATGCAGGCGAATTTGTCAATAGCTTTGTTTCAACGAAAAGGCGGACGGTTAATAAGAGTCATGAACGACAGGCAAACAACCTGAACAACGAAGTCGCCGCGGCAAAAGCCAGAAGACAAGAAAGCTGCGGCTTAAACGATAAGGAGGAGAATGAACATGGAAACCAAAGTGAGACTTGCAGCTAACGAAGAACAAGCCCTGCGCGAGGTAAAAAATTTGCAGGCGGAAGGCTTTAATCTCGATGAAATTTACGTAATGACGCACGATAACGACCGTACCGAAGGCGTGGCGGAAATGACGAACACGAATGAAGTCGGTGTAGCGGAAGAAGGTCTAATGACGGCAGCCGCCAACTTGTTCCGTTCGAAAGGCGATAAGCTCCGCGCCAAAATGGAATCGCTCGGCCTGAGCTCTTCCGAAGCGGATACCTATGAGAAAGAACTTGACCGCGGAAAAATCCTTGTGATCGCATATGCGGACCGCGACGGTGACGGCTATCCTCACGACGGACGTCTTCGCGAAGATGAAACGACGCTCCCGCCTACGGGCATTTACATGAGCGGCCGCGATAACCAGAACAGCAATCTGTTCTAATCAAGGCATGCAGAATGTGGCCGTGAGGCCATATCGTACAGCCAATAACGACTTTCACACGACCGTACCAATAAAAAAAGACTATCGCTTAAAGGAGGGTTTCTCATGTTAAAATGGGCTATGATTTTTCTGATCATCGCAATCGTAGCGGGTATTTTCGGATTCTTCGGAATCGTCAGCGCCGCTGCCGGTATCGCCAAAGTCCTTTTCTTCCTGTTCCTCATCCTGTTCGTCATCACGCTGATAACAGGCCGAAGATCTTCCGTCTGACACCGGATTCCGGCTTTCATCCAACAACCGTCTCCCTTTAAAAGGGAACGATAAAAACGCAGTCCTTCATCTTGAAGGGCTGCGTTTTTTGGCGTTCGCTTTATTCGTAAACGGCAGGACGGCGGTCGGCGAATACGGGAATTTTACCGCGTACGGAGGCCACTTCGGCCAAATCGACTTCAGCGAAAATGATTTCTTCTTCTTCTCCGCCCTCGGCCAGCACCTGCCCCCAAGGATCAATCACCATGGAATGACCGAAGAATGAGGTTCCCTTGCTTTCTCCTACGCGGTTGCAGGAAACGACGATCATCTGATTCTCGATGGCGCGCGCCATCAGCAGTGTACGCCAGTGATGAAGCCGCGGATGCGGCCACTCGGCGGGCACGAAGAGCATCTGCGCCCCGTCCAGAGCGAGCTTGCGGGTAAGTTCGGGGAACCGGATGTCGTAACAGATGACGGCTGCGGCCGGAATCCCATCCAGATCGAAACTACCCCTTTGACTGCCAGCGGCAAGGCTCAAATGCTCGTCCATCAGCTGGAACAGATGAATCTTGGAATATTCGAGGATTTCCTCCCCGTTCCGGTTAAAACCGTAGACGGTGTTTTTAACTTCCTCGCCCTTCTTCTCCGCTACGGAGCCTCCGATAATATGTACCCCATGCTCTTTGGCAAAAGAGCCGAGCATCTCCCGGGTTATACGGCCCTCCGGATCGGCAAGTTCATGAATCCGGTCCAGGGCGTAGCCCGTGTTCCACATTTCGGGAAGCACGATAATATCCGGTTTTTGCGCGCCGCCGACCGCTTCCAGAAGAAGCTGCTCTACTTTTCGCCGGTTTACTTCCGGCTCCCCGATTGTAATATCCATCTGAATAAGCGCGAGACGGACTTTGTTCGGAAACGATTGCTGGTTATCCATTCGGGCACCTCCTAGTTTAGTCTGCCGGGTACGTCAGTCTGCTCTTATGATAGAGGATCGCCCCCCATAGATCAATTCTTTTCTTCCTGTCCTGCTTAGGGCATAAAGGGAACCGCACTCTCTTTCGTCAAACCATCGGAAGGAAAATACTGGACCCGCGGCGAAATTCATGTTCAACCATCCAATCAAGTAACGATAAGGAGAGATACCTATGAACTCGTCCCGACCTCTCAGCAGAAGAAAGCTGCTCGCCGCACTCGGCGCGGCTGGTGCCGTTATGGCTGCCGGTTCGCTTCCTTCCGCAGTCAAAGCGCGTGGAGCGGAAACGCTTATCCATAACGTAAAAGAATACGGCGCCCTGGGGCAGGGCTCCTACGGCGACACGGACTCCGCCGGGATTCAGAGCGCCGTTCACGCGGCCGCCCAGACCGGCGGCATCGTCTACATACCCGCAGGCCGGTATATCCTGACCAAGCCGGTTCAGCTGAAAAGCGGCATCCGGATTATGGGCGCGGGGATCAGTCAGACGACTCTGACAGCTACCGCCGGCTGCGCCTTCACCTCCCTGCCGCCCGCATCGGATATCGAAATCGCCAGCCTCTCCTTCCACGGCGGCAGTGCGCCCGGAGCTGTCGCTTCACCTGTCGAAGACAGCATCATTTCTCTGCTGCAAGCGAGCCATGTCAGCATCACGGACTGCCGCTTTTTCACCTTGTCCAGTCCGATCTTGCTCAGAAACTGCCACGCGTGCCGGGTCGATCACTGCGACTTCGAGCTTATTCTGGGCAATATACCGGGTAAACCGCATTACGGCACCGGCATTTACTGCAGCGGAGGCGAAGGCCACACCTTTTTCCGTAACACATTCAAAAGCGTAACGAACACAGCCGTGTATCTGGACGGAGGTTGTTCCCGGTCGGTGATCCAGTCTAATGACGTCACCTACATCGATCAGTACGCGTTCCTCGTCCAATCGGATCAGGCAGCCGAGCCTGCCGCCCGGAATGATATTATTTACAACCGGATCACCAATCTGGATGCCGCCAAATCGGGAATAACCGCCATTCTGCTGAAACGCAATGTCTCCGGCTGTGCCGTTTCCCACAATGAGATCACCGGTCTCGACGGGGACGGCATCAGGTTAGAAGGCGATCAGGAGTCCGGCAAGCTCCAGCCCGCGGACCATACCCTCCAGGGCAATGTGCTGAAAGGAATCAAAGGAAACGGAGTCGTGATCAGCAACGCGGTCCGTACATCGGTTCACGGCGGAACGTTCCGCAATCTGGGCGCAAGCGGCATCCACATCGAATCGAGGGGAGAAACCGGTTCTCGCGAAACCGCGGCCAGCGGCAATCTGTTCAGCGGCTGCAAAACAGCCGCCATCCGGATTTCCGGCAAGAAAAGCACGGGCAGCCTGCTCTTCGGCAACGGAGGAACCGGCAACGGGCAGAACGTTCTCGACGAAGGAACGGGAACCGTTAAAGACAGCTTTTAAACGGACAATTCCGAGTGGTATACATCCTTTTGAAATCATGATAAAGTAGGGGTAAATTTAGGATCATACCGGGTCTATCCCTAACGGATCAGCATGATGGAGGCAGTAAAATCATGAACGAAAACCTACAAACCGGCCGTTCCCCGCAGCCGGATCATAGCCAGTCCCCCTTAACGAACGCGCCTGTAAGGCCTTTGCAAATCGAAGCGGCGAGCCGCATGGCAAGCCTGCCTTCGCAATTTTTTGCGGGACTCGTCAAAAAAGCGAATGCCCAAATCGCTCAGGGGCACGATGTCATCAATCTCGGGCAAGGAAATCCGGATCGTCCTACCCCTTCCCATATCGTAAAATCTCTTCAGGAATCCGCGGAGAACCCGCTGTACCACAAGTACCCGCCCTTCAGCGGATACGGCTTCCTGAAAGAAGCGATTGCTACACGCTACCGGGAGGATTACGGCGTCACCCTGGACCCGGAGACGGAAGTGGCGATCCTGTTCGGCGGCAAAACCGGACTCGTCGAAATCAGCCAATGCCTGCTGAATCCGGGAGACGTCTGCCTTGTGCCGGACCCGGGCTATCCCGATTACTGGTCGGGCGTGGCGCTCGCCGGCGCCGAAATGGCCTTCATGCCTTTGCGTGAAGACAACGCCTTCCTGCCGGATTACGGCTCGTTGTCCGAGAACGACGTACGCCGGGCCAAGCTTATGTTCATCAACTATCCGAACAATCCGACCGCTTCTACGGCTTCCGAAGCCTTCTACGACGAAACGATCGCATTTGCCGCGAAGAACGGGATTGTCGTGGCCAGCGATTTCGCTTACGGCGCGATCGGATTCGACGGCAACAGGCCCGTCAGTTTCCTCGAACGGCCGGGCGCCAAGGAAGTCGGCGTAGAGTTTTATACGCTTTCCAAAACCTACAACATGGCCGGGTGGAGAGTCGGGTTCGCGCTGGGCAACCCGGACATTATCCGCATCATCAATCTGATGCAGGATCATATGTATGTCTCCCTGTTCGGCGGGATACAAGCCGCTGCCGCCACCGCTTTGACCGCTCCCCAGGACTGCGTGCACGAGCTCAGAGCCGTCTACGAAAGCCGCCGCAATGCGCTATTCGGCGCTCTGGACGAAATTGGCTGGGAAGCCAAGCCTTCACAGGGGTCCTTCTTCGCCTGGCTTCCCGTGCCCCGCAAATACAGTTCGGCTGAATTTGCCGATCTGCTGCTGAACGAAGCCAAAGTCGTCGTGGCGCCCGGCATCGGGTTCGGCACCCACGGAGAAGGGTACGTACGTCTCGGACTGCTTACAGGCGAGGAACGTCTGCGAGAAGCCGTCCGGCGCATCGGCAACCTGCATCTGTTCGACAAGTAATCCGCCGAAGCGGATCGGGCTCTCCTTCCGGAGAGCCCTTCTTTACAACCGGCGGCACGCGTGCTATCCTAGTAAGAAAACATCGAACGTTGTGATGGGAATAGTAAGGATAACCCGCTTTGCTTCAGAGAAAAGCTCCCCGGCTGAAAGAGCTTTGCAGCAGTTTTCCCGAACCCGCCCCGGAACGGTCAGCGACGAGCTGAACAGTCCCCTGCTGTTATCAGGGACAGAGATGGATGTGCATCTCGATTGGACCTTGTTTAGGTATGGCCCCTGTTCTCAAATGGTGCCGGCAGGTCCGTTCAGACGGCGCATCAACCGAAGGTGGTACCGCGGAAGCCCAGGCTTTCGTCCTTACGAGGACGAGAGCCTTTTTTGCATTCTTCCGTTCAGCTCTCCCTGCCATCCGGCCCGCGTTCTTTGAAGAAATTAAAGCAAGGCCAGAACCAATTGTATACTACACGGTCGTACAGACCGTTTTCTTAAGGAAGTGAACATATGCAGCAGCGAATCGTTGTGAAAATAGGAAGCAGCTCGCTTACCTCGGATGCCGGAGGATTAAACCCGGCTCCTATCGCCTATTTTGCCGCCGAGCTGGCCCGGCTTCAACAAAACGGCTTCGAAGTCGTACTCGTCACATCCGGGGCCGTAGCGGCAGGCTTCTCTTTTCTCGGCTACAAATCGAGGCCGAAGCTGCTTCACGAGAAGCAGGCGGCCGCTTCCGTCGGTCAGGCGCTGCTCATGCGCGCTTATCAGGAAGCTTTTCACCAATATGGTATCGGTGCAGCCCAGATCCTGCTCACACGGGACGATTTCACCAGCCGCAAGCGGGTCTCCAACGCGACCGCAACGATGGAAGAGCTGCTCCGCCGCGGCTTTATTCCGATTATCAACGAGAACGACACCGTGTCGGTCGATGAGATCAAATTCGGAGATAACGATACGTTGTCGGCTCTCGTAGCCAATCTGCTCAAAGCGGGTCAACTGATCATCATTACGGATACAGATGGCTTGTACACGGACGATCCCCGCAAAAATAAAGACGCGCGCCGGATCGAGCGTGTCGATGAAATCAACGATGAGCTTTACCGGATCGCAGGCGGGTCCGGCAGCTCCGTAGGCACCGGCGGCATGCGCTCCAAAATCGAAGCGGCCCGCATCGCCATGCGCGGGGGTATTCCCGTCTTCGTCGGACGCGCCACGGAACCGCATGATCTGAGGCTGGCCGCGGAGGGGAACGGACGGGGAACGTATTTCTCCGCCGCCGACCATACGCTGTCCATCAAAAAGCAGTGGGTCGGGTTTCACTCCGTTCCCCAGGGAAAAGTCACCGTCGATCAAGGCGCGGAGAACGCTCTCCTGTCCGGCGGCAAAAGCCTTCTGCCTGCCGGCGTTACCGCCGTCGAAGGCGACTTTCACCCCGGCGACGTGATCGAGGTGTGCGGCGAAGACGGCTCCGTGATCGGACGCGGCGTCGCCAATTACGTGGCCTGGCAGCTTCAGGCCGTAATGGGACTGGGCACCGGGGAAATCCAGCGCAGAGTCGAGGTTCCCCGCATCGAGGTCATTCACCGGGACGAGTGGGTCACTCTTCAAGCTTACCGCGCTTCGCAAAATACGTGACACCTGCGGCGGCCCCGTCCCCATCATATTGTGGACGCTGACGGGTTCGAACCGCCGTCCCTCTGTTACCGGACACATGCTCTCTCAGCCGAGTTGCTTCCGCGTTTTTCACGGACGCTTCCGCTGTTAGCCGTTAAATCCCGGAACGCCGGATTTCAGAATTCGGCTCCGTTATTTTTATTGAAAATGAAATCCAATCCTATTAGCCAAGGAGTGAGCCCCATGAGTGAAGTCAGACAAAAAGCAACCATCGCGAAAGAAGCTTCTTCCCGTCTCGGCAACTTAACTACCGGTCAGAAGAATACCGCCCTCTTAAGAATGGCTGAGTCCCTGGTCGCCGAACAAGACTCCATTATCGCAGCCAACGCCGAGGATCTGAAGCGGGGCGCCGATACCGGCCTCGGCACTTCCCTGCTGGACCGGCTGGCCCTCACGCCCGAGCGGATCGAAAGCATGGCCGAAGGGCTCCGTCAGATCATCGAGCTTCCCGACCCTATCGGCGATCAGCTCGAATCGTTTGCCCGGCCCAACGGCCTGCGCGTCGAAAAAATCCGCGTGCCGATCGGTGTAATCGGCATTATTTACGAAGCCCGTCCGAATGTGACCGTCGACGCCGCCGGACTTTGCCTGAAAACGGGAAATGCGGTCGTTTTGCGCGGTGGCTCTTCAGCGCTGCGCTCCAATGAACGGATCGTTGAAGTGCTGCAAGCCGCTCTGGCAGGCACGGACGTTCCTCCGGGCGCCCTGCAGCTTATTTCCGATCCCGACCGGGCCTCGGTTGATGAAATGCTGAAGCTGAACGGTCTGCTTGACGTGCTGATTCCCCGCGGCGGAGCTTCCCTCATTCAAAACGTGGTCAAAAACGCGACGGTGCCCGTTATTGAAACCGGAGCCGGGATCTGCCACACGTTCGTCGACGAATCGGCAAAACCCGAGATGGCCGAGAAAATTGCCATCAACGCGAAAGTGCAGCGCCCCTCTGTCTGCAATTCGATGGAAACGCTGCTCGTACACCGCAGCCACGCCGAGAAACATCTGTCCGACTTAGCCGGAAAGCTGTCCGCTCTGGGTGTCGAGCTGTACGGCTGCCCGCGGTCCCGCGAGCTGGCCCCTCAATTCAAAACGGCGGCCGACGAGGCTTGGGATACCGAATACAACGACTATGTCCTGAATGTCAAAGTCGTGGATTCCCTGGACGAGGCTCTCGCGCATATCCGTCGACACGGAACCATGCACTCCGAGTGTATCGTGA
This sequence comes from Paenibacillus sp. JNUCC 35, assembly GCF_058269095.1. Lineage (NCBI taxonomy): Bacteria > Bacillati > Bacillota > Bacilli > Caryophanales > Paenibacillaceae > Paenibacillus > Paenibacillus sp. JNUCC 35. Next base: position 4,067,427 of record NZ_CM177771.1, read on the forward strand.
CGGAGAATGAAGCTCACGCTTCCCGCTTCTTGCAGGAAGTCGATGCGGCGGCCGTTTATCACAACGCCTCCACCCGCTTCACGGACGGTTTCGAATTCGGCTTCGGCGCGGAAATCGGCATCAGCACACAAAAACTTCATGCGAGAGGCCCGATGGGACTTCCCGCGTTGACTTCCACCAAATACAGAATTTATGGCGACGGCCAAATCCGGGAATAATTCCTTGAATAAAGAGATCCGTTCCGTGAAGGAACGGGTCTTCCATAAACAGGAGAGTGAGACTTGTGAACAGCATAATTCATACTAAACGCATCGCATTTGTCGGTGCAGGTTCCATGGCTGAGGCTGTTTTACGCGGCCTCATCGAACGGGGAATCACGGCGCCCGGGCAAGTTTTTGCATCCAACCGGCAAAATGAAGAACGGCTGCAAGAGCTTAGAGAGCGGTACGGCGTCGAAGCGAGCTGTGACCCGGCGATCAAAAGAGAACGTATCTCGTCCGCCGACATCGTCGTGCTCTGCATGAAGCCCAAAGACGTGGAAGCTTCGTTCGACGAGCTTAAACCGATGCTTAACGGCAGCCAGCTGCTCGTGTCCGTCATCGCCGGGCTGACGATCCGCAAAATCGAAATTTTGCTGGATACCAAAATGCCGGTCGTACGGACCATGCCTAACACTTCGTCGACCATCGGCCTTGGCGCAACCGGCATGAGCTTCTCCGAAAGCGTGTCCGAGGAGCAGCAGGAGCTCGCGACAAAAATGTTCGAAGCCGTCGGAATGGTGACGGCCGTTCCCGAAGATTACCTTGAAATCGTAACCGGACTTTCCGGAAGTGGTCCCGCTTATGTATACTATTTTATGGAGGCCTTAATTCAGGCGGGCATCGCGGGCGGACTCGAAGAGAACGAAGCGCGCCGGCTCACCATGCAGACACTGCTCGGAGCCGTTCACATGGTGGAACGTACGGGAGAAGAGCCTGCGGAGCTCAGACGCAAAGTGACTTCCCCGAACGGTTCGACCTTGGCCGCTCTGCAGACGCTGGACCGCTACAAGTTCCCGGAAGCCGTAGCCGCCGCTGTTTTCAGCTCCGCAAAACGCGCAAAAGAAATGGGCGCCGAGATTGCTCCCCATATCCGTTAAGGCGTTCTGCCTCCTATTCTTCTCTTAAGCAGGTGATATGTTGTGAGTTCCTACTGTTTGGCGACTTACCGCTGTTATGACGATACAGCCGATTTTAACAAAAAAGCGCAGGGGATCGCGGTCGGTCTGACCGTCGGAAGCTGGACCGATCTGCCGGAAACCCGCAAAGCCCAGATGCAGCAGCATCTGGGTCATGTGGTCTCCGTCGACGTCCACGAGGCCGGGGAAGCTTCGCCCGAATCCAGGCGTTACGCGGATATCCGGATCGCATATCCGGATGTGAATTTCAGCCGGGATCTTCCGGCTCTGCTGGTCACCGTTTTCGGCAAGCTGTCCATGGACGGGAAAATCAAATTGACCGATCTGTCCTTTTCGGAGTCTTTTCTTTCGGCTTTTGCCGGACCCAAGTTCGGTCTTCAAGGCGTAAGGGATCTGCTTGGCGTACACGACCGGCCGCTTCTGATGAGCATTTTCAAATCCGTCATCGGCCAGGATCTAGAGGGGCTCGGGGAACAGTTCTACGCGCAGGCGGCAGGCGGCGTCGATCTCATTAAAGACGACGAGATCTTGTTCGAGAATCCGCTTACCCCTATCGAGAAAAGGGTAGCCGTCTGCATGGAAGCGTCACGCCGCGCATACGACGTGACGGGGCAGAAGCTGCTCTACGCCACGAATCTGACCGGCTCGACGTCCAAGCTGGCCGATCAGGCGAAGAAAGCGATCGAGGCCGGAGCGAACGCGCTTCTGTTCAATGTGCTCGCTTACGGATTCGATACGCTGTGCGAGCTCAGCGCCGACCCGGGTATCTCCGTGCCGATTATGGCGCATCCCGCTATGGCCGGTGCGCTTTATCCTTCCGCAGAGTACGGCATTTCCGCCTCCCTGCTGCTCGGCAAGCTGATGCGGGTAGCCGGGGCCGATCTCGTCCTGTTCCCTTCCCCGTACGGCTCCGTCGTAATGCCGCGTGAAGAGAACCTGGCGATCAAACAGGTCCTGCTAACGGAGAACTTGGAGCAGGACTATCTTTATCGGCATTCCGCGGCGGAAGGCCCTGAACATCAGCCGTCCGCTTCCGCAAACGTAAGCGCAGCGCTTAAAACAAGCTTCCCTGTCCCTTCGGCCGGAATCCATCCCGGACTTGTCCCGCTCATCCTGCGTGATTTCGGCACGGATGTCGTGGTTAACGCCGGCGGCGGGATTCATGGCCATCCCATGGGCGCCATTGCCGGCGGACAAGCTTTCCGGCAGGCGATTCAGGCAACGCTAGAACAGAAACCGCTTCAAGAAGCCGCTCAGCAGCATCCGGAATTGAAAGCCGCAATCGAAGCCTGGGGGGTTAAATCTTGAGTACCCGACAAAAGATCGTGTTCTGTGATTTCGACGGCACGATTACCGTTAGCGACAACATCGTAGCGATTATGAAACATTTCGATCCGCCCGGCTGGGAAGCGATCGTGAAGCGTCTCGTGGAAGAAAGGGCGATCTCCGTCAGACACGCGGTCGGTGAAATGTTCCGGCTGCTCCCTTCTTCCCGTCAGCATGAAGTGATCGAATTTGCCATCTCCAATGCGGTTATCCGCGAAGGTTTCGCCGATTTCGTTGCCTATTGCAGACAAAACGGCATCAAACTGCTCGTGACAAGCGGCGGAATCGACTTTTTCGTCTATCCGCTCCTGGAATCTTTCGATATTCCCCGTAAGCATATTTACTGCAACGGAAGTTCATTCGAAGGCGAGACCATCGAAATCCTGTGGCCGCACGCCTGTGACGAGCACTGCGGAGCGGACTGCGGAATGTGCAAAACATCGATTATCCGCTCGTATCCCGCAGACGACTACGAACGCATCCTGATCGGAGACAGCGTAACGGATTTTCAGGGAGCGAAGCTGGTAGAGAACGTTTATGCCCGCTCTCATCTGATCGAGCTTTGCGAGGAACTGAAGCTCCCTTACGTCCCTTTCGAAACATTCCACGATATTATCCGTGACCTGGAGGCGAAGATACAAGCATGACCGAATTGACCTTGGAGCAAAAACAGCACGCGTACGACGAACTGCGCGAGATTAAAGCAAATCTGGCCGCCCGCGGCTGGTTTCCTGCTACCAGCGGAAATCTATCCGTTCGCGTCGGCGAATTCACCCCGGAGAACTTCACGTTTGCCGTGACATCCAGCGGAAAGGACAAGTCTCTGCAATCGCCGGAAGACTTCCTTCTCGTCAATGAAAAGGGAACACCGGTCGAAGCGACCCGTTTGAAACCTTCCGCCGAAACCCTGATCCACTGTGAAATTTACAAGTATACGGGAGCAGGCGCCATTTTACATGTGCATACCATGTTTAACAACCTGGCCTCCGAGCTGTACGGCGAGGAAGGTTTTATCCCGGTAGAGGGAATTGAAATCATCAAAGCGCTCAACATCTGGGAAGAGGATGCCACAATCCGCATTCCCGTCCTGCCGAACTATGCCGACATTCCGAAAATCGCCGAGCTGGTGCAGGGAGCCATTGTTCCGCGCATTCCGGGGATCGTGCTGCGCAAGCACGGGATTTACGCCTGGGGCGCAAACGTGGCCGAAGCCAAGCGGCATCTGGAGGCGTTCGAATTCATGTTCGAATATGTATACCGCTGGCACCTTCTCAAGAAATAAGACGTGATTTCCGGCAGATAGGCCCTTTCTCCTGATTTGCCGAACGCGTCTGATGTTGCTTTTACAAGCGGGATGATATACTTCCCTAACAACACACAAAAACCCCCCGAAGGAATCTCATGAGAGACTCCAATCGGGGGTTTCTTGTTAGCGGGCTGCTTCAAGTGAAGCGGCGCGGACTAGCGGTTGCCTCTGAATTTTTGTGTAAATTCTTTCGCCTGCTCCACTGTCGTAATCCGGTTCCGGCTCCATTCCAGCAAAATGCGGTCCACATAGCGGAAATGGACTTTGCCCGCGAAAACGGCTTCTTTGAGAGCGGCCAGCACAAGCTCTTCCTTGTAGCCGTCACGGTCCAGCCAGCTCGTTATCGTTTCAAGCTCCATCGGAGTCAGCGGCCGGGCAAATTCCGCTTCGAAGATCGAATAGACGTCCTTTTCCCGTCCAGGCTGGGCTTCGGACTTCTGGGCCTCCGCCTGTCTGGCCGCTTTTTGAAGGAGATCCTCCGCATAGCAGCTCGCGATTTTTTCGTACATCGGCCTCAAATTGTACCGCTCGTACTGGATATCCGACACGCTGTCGATTTCCTGCTCAATCCGGAGCACGCCGCTGTTCACAAGCTTTTGAATCGCTTCGATCACTTGATCCTGCGGGGCTGTCATCCGGTCTTGAATCTCATCGTGCGTCGGGAAATCTTTCTTTTCATTCTCCTGGAAAGCCAGGATATGAATAAGCAGCATGACTTCAAGTTCGGACAGCTTCATCCGGTGATAATACCTCAAAAGCAGATGCGGAACGGCCACGGTTCCTGCTGTCATTCCTGCAAGGAGAGCCCGCTCTACCCGCTTGCGATCGTTATCGTTCGGTTTCAAATCCATCCTCCTCTTTCTAGCTCGGCCGGTGTGACCGGCCACCCCGTACGTAAAGGCTGCATGCCTTCCGTATTACGGGTACAGACGGTAAAGCAGACGCGGGAACGGAATCGTCTCACGCACATGCTCCAGACCGCAGATCCAGGCGACGGTGCGCTCCAGACCGAGTCCGAATCCGGAATGCGGAACCGTGCCGTATTTGCGCAGATCCATATACCACTGGTACGCTTCGGAAGACAGCTCATGTTCCTTGAAGCGCTCTTCCATCAGCTCGGGATCGTCGATCCGCTGGCTTCCCCCGATAATCTCGCCGTACCCTTCAGGCGCGATCATATCGGCGCAGAGTACGACTTCCGGACGGTTCGGGTCGGGTTTCATGTAGAAGGCTTTAATGCCCGTCGGATAATGCGTAATGAAGACCGGCTTCTCGTACTTCTCGGCGATAGCCGTTTCATGAGGAGCGCCGAAGTCTTCTCCCCAAGGGAATTCATGGCCCGTATCCTGCAGGAACTGAACCGCTTCATCGTACGTGATGCGAGGGAACGGAGCCTGAATTTTCTCCAGCTTGGAGATATCGCGGCCCAACGTTTCAAGCTCGCTGCGGCAGTTTTTCAGAACGGTTTGGACCACATGGGAAACGAACTGCTCCTGCACGCGAAGGCTCTCTTCGTGATCGACAAACGCCATTTCAGGCTCGATCATCCAGAACTCGATCAGGTGGCGGCGCGTTTTGGACTTCTCCGCACGGAAAGTCGGCCCGAAGGAATACACTTTCCCCAGCGCCATGGCGGCGGCTTCCATGTAAAGCTGACCGCTTTGGGTCAAATAAGCGTCTTCATCGAAATATTTCGTATGAAATAAATTCGTCGTCCCCTCGCAGGAGGATGGCGTCAAAATCGGCGGGTCGACAAGCTGAAAGCCCTTGTCATCGAAAAACTGCTGAATCGCACGGATAATCTCCGCGCGGATAACGAGAATGGCGCGCTGACGCGGAGCACGCAGCCACAGGTGGCGGTGATCCATCAGGAAATCGACGCCGTGTTCCTTCGGCGTAATCGGATAATCCTGGGTAATCTGAATAATTTCCACGCCTTCAACCGTCAGTTCATACCCGCTCTTGCTGCGCGGTTCTTCGCGAACCGAGCCCGTCACATAAAGCGAGCTTTCCTGGGTTAATTTCGAAGCGGCTTCCCAGACGTCTTCGCTCACTTCGCTTTTTACGACAACCGCCTGAATAAAGCCGGTTCCGTCACGCAGCTGCAAAAATTGAATTTTGCCGCTCTTGCGCTTGTTGTGCAGCCAGCATCCGATTCTTACGGATTCGCCGACATGGTCCTTGACTTCATGAATCGTACTCACACTGCTCATCTAACGTCTTCCTCCTTGGGTTGACATGGAAAGACGGCTCTATGGCCGTCTTCTCCCATCCACCTATTGTACTATAAACCAGTGGTAAAAAAAATCATTTTACCGCTTCGCTTCATGCAGCTGGTTCACCAGTTCAAACGTATCCCGCGCGATCATCCACTCTTCGTTCGTCGGAATGACCAGCACCTCTACCTTCGAATCGTCCGTCGAGATTCGCTTCTCGATTCCCCATCCGTTAATGTTGCGCTGGGAGTCGAGTTCAAGACCGAGATACGACAATCCCTCACATACCGCTTTGCGCAAAATAACGGAGTTTTCGCCTACGCCGGCGGTAAAAATCAATACATCGATGCCGTTCATCGCCGCCGCATAAGAGCCGATAAATTTACGCAGCCTGTACGTATACATATCGAAAGCCAGCTTCGCGTTTTTATCGCCACTGTCCATCGCTTCCGTAATTTCACGCATATCGCTGCTCAATCCGGAAATAGCCTGCAGCCCGCTGTGCTTGTTCAGCATGGAGTTCACTTCATTGAGGGACAAGTCCTCTTTGCCCATCGCAAATGTGACGACTGCCGGGTCGATATCCCCGCTCCGGGTTCCCATCATCAGGCCTTCAAGCGGGGTAAGTCCCATACTCGTATCCACGGATTTGCCGCCTTGAATAGCCGTGCAGCTTGCGCCGTTCCCGATATGGGCCGACACGATTTTAAGCTCTTCCAGCGGACGGTCCAGGAACCGGGCGGCACGCTCGCTCACATATTGGTGTGAGGTGCCGTGGAAGCCGTAGCGCCGGACTTTATGTTTGCTGTACCAGATTTTCGGGATCGCGTACATGTAGGCGTGAGACGGCATCGTCTGGTGGAAAGCCGTGTCGAAAACGACGACCTGAGGTACATCGCCCATATTCGCCTCGACCGCGTTAATTCCCAGCATGTGAGCAGGGTTATGGAGAGGCGCCAAGTCGAACAAGCGCTTGATCTCCTTCTTCACTTCTTCCGTGACGACAACCGAGGAAGAAAACGCTTCCCCTCCATGTACGATGCGGTGACCCACCGCATCGATTTCATGCACCGATTGTAAAACCCCGTGCTCTTTATGAACGAGCTTATCCAGCACTTTTTTGATCGCCGTCGTATGCTCGAGAATTTCGCTGACCTCACGGACCTCGGTCTTTCCTTCCGGCTCGTGGGTAAGAATGGCCGAATCCAGCCCGATCCGCTCTACGCGGCCTTTAGCGAGCACGGTCTCATCCTTCATGTTGTACAGCTGATATTTGACCGATGAGCTTCCTGCATTAATGACGAGAATATTCACATTCTGTCACCTTCCTTATCGTACCGGAAAAATCCTTCCCCGGTTTTAACGCCCAAATGTCCGGCATGCACCATCTGCTTCAGCAGGAAGGAAGGCCGGTATTTCAATTCGCCGAATTCGCGGAACATCCGGTCCAGTGCGGCCAGCACCGAGTCCAGTCCGAAGCGGTCCGCCATCTCGAGAGGCCCGTGCCGGAACTCGTAGCCTTTGCGCATCGCCAGATCGATATCTTCCGCAGAAGCCACACGCTCCGCGAGCGTATGAACCGCTTCGTTAATGAGCAGACAGATAAGCCGGGACGTGACAAAGCCGGGCGACTCATATACCTTGATCGCCGTTTTCTGAATCACATCTTCCACGAAGCGGCGTGTCAACATGTACGTATCTTCCGAGGTTTTCAGACCGCGGATAATTTCGACAAGGTCAATTTTAGCAACCGGATGTATAAAATGAAGACCGATCACCCGCTCCGGATGCTTAGTCGATGCGCCCAATTCCGTAAGACTGAGTGTGGAGGTATTGGAAGCCAGAATCAGATCCGGGCCGCAGATTTCGTCCAGCTTCCGGAACAAGCTCTTCTTAAGATCCAGATCCTCGGAAATCGTCTCAATCACCATATGGCAGGAAGGAAGCTCTTTCAGATCCGTCGTTTTATGAATGCGAGAAAGAATCAGCTTCTTTTCCGCGCCGGTAATAGCCCATTTCTCCAACTGTTTATCCAAACTCAGCTCGATCATGGCCCAGGAATGTTCCATTCTTTCAATATCTTTCTCAACCAGGACAACCTCCAGGCCTTTAGCCGCCAACATCTCGGCTATCCCCTGCCCCATCGTTCCTCCACCGATAACACCTATCTTTTTATATTGCATCCCTATTCTCCTCTTCGTCCGTTAATCTAGGGGTGTCGATTTTTATATCTCTTTTCAAGTCCATCATACACCGTTTTCATGCCTTTTTCATTAGTATACACAAAACTTTCAAAAGCAACTGAGCGATTTCGACAACTTTCGCAAGTTGTGAAAAAGGACACAGACAATCACGCTCCATTATACGGCTTCTTACCCGTTTAGAAATAGTGGAAATCTGGAAACTTTCAAACATACTATAAAGGAAAGTTGCTAGTTCATGCGTACAAAAATAGTTTTAAGATAGACTATTGCCCGGGCAATGGCAGCTTCATCTTTATAAATAATCGGCAGCGGATAGAGCACGCAATGCGGCACATATCCTTTCAAATTTATTCCAGACTAAAAAACCAGCCTAGCTGTAAAAGCCTAGACTGGTTCTCATTTGTATGCGGTTATTCGTAGGCCTTAAGCCAACACCGGCTCCAGATGTCTCTTGCTTCCTTCAAGAAGATCACGGAACTGCTGCCCGGAAATGACCTCTTCCTTGAGCAGAATATCGAGCGATTGCTCGAATACGATCCGGTGCTTCGTCAGAAGCTCTTTTGTACGGGCCATCAACTCATCAAGGATGGCATTGTTCGCTTCCATCAGCTTCTGCTGCGGAACCATTTTCAGATCGACGATGCCGAGAGACGTCAGGCCCGAAGAAATCATCGTGCGGACCATGTCGATGGACTTCTCGAAGTCGTTGCTCGATCCCGTGCTCCGGCCGCCGTAAATAATTTCTTCCGCAGCCGCTCCAGCCAGCGCGATCATAATCTGATCTTCGATCGCTTCCTTGGAGTACAGGTACTGGTCCTGCGGCGGGTTATGGCGCACATAACCGAGCGCTTTGCCACGGGGCCGCAGGGAAACCTGGGCTACGGAATCCGGACGCACCAGCTCCGCGATAATGGCATGGCCGAGTTCGTGATAGGCAACCCGGATTTTCTCTTCCTGGGTCGCTTCACGGTCCGTCTGTTCGCCCATCATGACTTTATCGATGGCCGCAAGCAGATCTTTCTGCATGACGGCATCCTGCTGGCCGCGCAAGGCGTAAATGGCCGCTTCGTTCAGCACGCTTTCAAGCTGCGCTCCGGAAAATCCGAAGGTCTGCTCCGCGATTTTCTCCAGATCCGCCGCTTCGTCCAGCGGTTTGTTCTGGGCATGAATTTTAAGAATGGACAGGCGTCCCTTCTTGTCCGGCAGCTCGACGTCGATATGACGGTCAAACCGTCCCGGACGGAGCAGAGCCGGGTCCAGCATTTCTTTGCGGTTGGTCGCCGCAATGATAAGAATGCGCGGCGTTGTATTTGTATGAATGCCGTCCATTTCGGTCAGGAGCTGGTTCAGCGTCTGGTCGTACTCGCGCTGCTGTCCGCCGTCGCGTTTGCCCCCGATCACGTCGATTTCATCGATAAAAATAACGGCGTTTTGTTTGTTTTCCTTCTGGGCTTTCGTTCTGGCTTCCTGAAAAAGGGTGCGGATCCGCGAAGCCCCTACACCGACATACATCTCCACGAATTCACTGCCGGAAGCGGCAAGGTAGACGGAATTCGTATGGTGTGCGGCCGCTTTGGCCATCAGCGTTTTCCCTGTTCCGGGAGGACCAGTCAGCAGGATGCCTTTCAGAGGGCGGATACCGAGCTTCTTCGTTTCTTCCTGTTTCACGAGAAAATCAAGCGCTTCGACAAGCTCTTTCTTGGCGCGTTCCTGACCGCCGATCTGATCGAAGCTGAGGTAGGAAGGCTGCCGGGATTTGCCGCGCGTACCGGCTCCCGCGCCGATTCCGATGCCGGAACCTCCGCGGCTTTTCATCATATAAAGAGCGGCTGTAATGAGGGCCGCTGTAAACAGCAAAGGGATAATGTTGACTTTAATAAAGGCAAGAAAAATGAAAAGTACCGGAGCAGCGCCAATCGCTATCTCTTTTCCGTATTTGCTCATTTAAACACCCCAACTTTTTCGGCATTTCGCGGCAGCACCACGTATTTGTGCTGATCCCCTTTTTGCAGATGAACGTAAACGTTCTGCTCGTCCATTTCGGTTTTCACGACCAAATTGCTGTCTTTGTCCGTTTTGTGCTTGTCCAGTGCCGTAGGTATATCGGCATAGTGACGGGTTTCCATCGCCTGGGCGACGTCGAACAACGCTTGCGCCCACCATTTATCTAGATCCGGAGATTCTTTTGTATTGACCGACAGTTTCACGTCACGGGAACCGATTGTCGAGGCTCCTTCTTTTGTAATGCGGCCGTACACTTCTCTTAAACTAGTGTCAGGTTTGAGGGACAGACGAATCGAAACTTCTTTATCATTATATGTGACCTGGGATTGCTCAACCCCCGGTGTTTCTTTCACGATATTGCCTAGCGGTTTTCCGATGGCGTAGGTCTGATAAGCGAACCAGCCGCCAAAAAGGAAAAAAGCGGTGATGACGACACTTAACAGGACGGGCAAGAGACGTATTTTACGCAACTTACGTCCCCCTTTCTATATCATTCGTATTTAGCAAATGCTATACGAATAGTATATCACAGTCCGTAACCCATGGGCAAAAAAAAAGGATGGAGTCTTTGACAAATTAACGAAATAAGCGAAAAGCCCACCCTATTGTAGGCTGAGCTTAAACGTATCTTCTAGTGCACCCGTCTTTAAATTATAATAATCGTAGAACGCCCGGTCCTGTTCGTCTTTATAAAAGACTTCCCAGACATACTTCCCCTTGAATTCGCCGGCGTTTACACGCAGAATATCCAGCTTAGGGTTTTTCTTCGCCATAATTCCGCGTACGGCTTCTTCCGTGATGTTCTCGGCCGTCATTTCCGTATGAATCTCGTCGATGGCCAGACCGGTGCCGTCCTGCTTGAGCGGCACCCAGACGATCAGCCCGTTGCCGAGCTTGTCCTCCCCGTATACGACTTCATAGGAGCGGGCTCCATGAAAAGCTTCCACCCGGTTAGCCTTGGTCATCGTCGTCTTCTCGTAAGCCGCCTGTACCGCCTGGGAGTTTGTTTCCCAATAGTTCGCCTGCACGTTCACGTAAAAGCGGTTAATGCCGAACCCCGAAGTCAGCACGACAAACAGCCCGATCCAAATGGCTTTTTTAAGCATTCCGTTCTCTCCTTCCTCCTGCTGAAGACTAGCTGCTCGTCAAACGGGCGAAGCACGATTCGAATTCCCGTTTAATCTTCTCTTCGTCAAGTGTCAGGCATTCGCGGCCGCGTACGATCCAGCTGCCGTCCACGCACACATCTACCACATCATGGGCGGATGCCGAATAGATGATGTGGGAAACATAATCCGTACGAGGCAGAAAATGAGGCTGGTCGATATCGAGCGCGATAAAATCGGCCTTCATGCCCGGCTGGAGCATACCGATATCGTCAAGCCAGATGGAGCGCGCGCCCATCGATGTGCCCATGCTTAAAGCGGCGGCGGCCGGCACGGCGGTCGGATCGCCGGATACGCCTTTGTGGATCAGGGCGGCAAGCCGCATTTCCTCGAACATGTCGAGGTTGTTGTTGCTGGCCGCTCCGTCCGTGCCTAGAGACACGTTTATGCCGGCTCTGAGCAGCTCAGGCACGCGGGCAACACCGCTCGCAAGCTTTAGGTTGCTCCCCGGATTGTGCGAAACCCCGACGTTGTATTTGGCAAGGACGGCGATTTCTTCGTCCGTCAGATGAACGCCGTGCGCAACCAGTGTCGGCCGCGTGAAAACGCCCAGTTTTTCCAGATGCTCGACTGGCCGTGCACCATACTGCTCCGCGTTGGCTTCTACTTCTTTTAACGTCTCGGACATATGGGTATGAATAGGCAGATCCAGATCGTGTGCGGCCTGGACAAAACGTTCAATGTAATCCGGCGGGCACGTGTAAGGAGCGTGCGGGGCCATCATCGTCGTAATGCGCCCGTTCGCGGCGCCGTTCCAGTCCTTGGCGAAAGCGATCGCTTCCCGGAGCTTGGCTTCCTGAACGTCGGCCGGACACAGTCCGATGACACCGCGGGTCAGGCGTGCACGCATACCCGAGTCGGATACGGCCTGGGCCACTTCATTCATATGGTCGTACATGTCGACAAATGTCGTCGTGCCGCCCTTGATCATTTCCAGGATGGCCAGAAGCGTTCCGTAACGCACGTCCTGCGCCGTGAATTTGCCTTCCATCGGCCACATTTTCTCCTCCAGCCATACCTGGAGGGCCAGATCGTCTCCGTAGCCGCGCAGCAAAGTCATCGCCGCATGGCCGTGCGTATTGACGAGTCCGGGCATGTAGAGCTTACGGTCCCCGCGAATGACTTCGTCATAAGTTTCCAGCGGATGCGGCGCATCCTTTCCTATATATGTAAGCTGATTTCCTTCCATAACCATACAGCCTTCGATTACGGGCGCGGCCGCGTCCCCTGTTACGAACAAACCGTTTATGATAATTGTTTTTTTCATCCGATAGCCCTCATTCCGTATAAAGTGCCGAAATCGGCAGTTATTCTTATCTTTTCAATGTACAACGTCACTTGTTTAAAATCAAGCCGAGCAAACAATTGAAAAAACGCTCAACCAGTGATTGCTTTCTGGGGAAATATTATGATATTTTTAAGTTTGTGAGTTTAAGCTACAAAATTCTACATACATTAAACTTAACTTCACGGAATCTTTACAATCGAATCACTAGGAGGAACCGTAATGGCATCGCTTTTTAGCAGTAAAAGAGGAGACGTCGATTTTTTAAACCTGCTCATACGGGCGGCAGAAAACACACTCCATGCATCCCAGATGTTCAGAAACGCGATGATGGGAGATAAAATTCCGGAAAACTTTTTCCAGATGATCAAAGACATCGAGAGCAAAGGCGATCAGATCACCCACGAAATCTTTAAAGAGCTGAACAAAGTCTTTATCACTCCGCTAGACCGTGAAGATATTATGGAGCTGGCTTCCAAGCTCGACGACGTACTGGACGGCATTGAAGCGACAGCAGCACGTTTTGACTATCTCAACATCAGCCAGACGGACAAGGTTATGCAGGAATTCTCCGCCGTGATCGTGTCCAGCTGCCAACATATGCTCGATGCCTTCAAGCTTCTTTCCAAAAAGAAGTACATGCAGATTCCTCAACATACGGTTGAAATCAATGCGCTTGAAAACGAAGCCGACCGCCTGATGCGCGAAGGCATCCGTGAAATTTTTATCACCAAACGCGATCCTTACGAAGATTTCAAGCTCAAAGAACTTTATGAACGTCTCGAACAGACCACCGATGCATGTGAAGACGTTGCCAACATCTTGGAAAGCGTCGTGCTGCGCTACTCGTAGGCCCAGCAGTTTAGGAGGATTTCATGACGACAACAGTTCTTATTACCTTGATTGCAATCGTATTTCTCGCCCTTGCCTTTGACTTTATTAACGGTTTCCATGATACGGCGAACGCGGTAGCGACTTCGATCTCTACGCGTGCGATGAGTCCGAAAGTGGCCATTATATCCGCCGCCTGTCTGAATTTCGTCGGTGCCCTGTATTCTTCGGAGGTAGCCAAGACGATCGGCAGCGGGATCGCGGACCCGTCCAAGATCAACCACGGCGAATTTATCGTTATCGCGGCTCTGCTTTCTGCCATTATCTGGAACCTGGCAACCTGGTATTATGCCATTCCTTCCTCTTCCTCCCATACGCTCATCGGATCCATTGTCGGAGCCGTGCTGGCCGGGGCGGGAGCCGACTTCGTCAAATGGGGCGGTCTCGGCAAGATCGTGCTGATTCTGGTGCTTTCGCCGATTGTCGCATTCGTGGCCGGTTACATCATCATGACGATCATCAAATACCTGGTCATCCTGACGGGCAACAAATCCCGCTCGAAGCTGAACCGCGTATTCAAGTTCTTCCAGATCCTGTCCGCCTGGCTGCTGTCCTTCTCCCACGGGGGTAACGATGCTCAGAAAGCGATGGGCATTATCGTATTCGGACTCGTCGCTGCCGGAGCCCAGACAACCATGGACGTGCCGTTGTGGGTGAAAATCGCCGCTGCGACCGCAATGGGTCTCGGTACTTCGATCGGGGGATGGAAAATCATTAAAACGATCTCCAAAAACTTGATCAAAATCGAGCCGATCAACGGGTTCGCCTCGGATTTGACATCTTCCATCGTCATTCAGACTTCTACGCATATGGGGATGCCGCTTTCGACCACTCACGTAATTTCCTCCGCGATCATCGGTTCGGGTTCCGTACTCCGGTTTCATGAGGTGAAATGGGGTACCGTAACACGCATGATCATCACTTGGATCATTACGATTCCGATCAGCATCATTCTGTCTTATGTGCTGTACACCGTGTTGTTTAAGTTCTTCGTCTAACATGTAAATCAAATAGCGAGTTCCATTAAAAAACCGCCATACGGCCTACACGGCCCATATAGCGGTTTTTCTGGTTTTCAAGACCAAAACCTCACTTGTTTATTCAGGAAGGTAATAGGCCAGGCTCTGGAGCTCTGCCGTAAAGTCCGCATGATGCACGCGGATTTCCTCGGGTACTTTCAGAATGGACGGGGCGAAGTTCAGAATCGCTTCGATACCCGCCTTTACGAATTGGTTGGCGACATTCTGCGCTTCCGGCGCCGGTACGGTTATGATGCCGATTCGAATGCTGGAATCCCGGATAACATCGGCCAGATGCTCCATGGGCAGAACGCTCATGTTATTGATGACCTGGCCGATCTTGTCCGGCGACGAATCGAAAATCGCCGTTATTTTCATCTGATCCCGCAAGTAGATGTTATAGTTGCACAGCGCCCGTCCCAGGTTACCGGCTCCCACGAGGGCAACCGGTATTTGGCGGTCAAGCTTCAGAATCTGCCGGATCTTCTCGATAAGATAGGTCACATCGTAGCCGATCCCCTTCTTTCCGAATTCACCGAAGTAAGCCAAGTCTTTGCGGATTTGGGCCGGGTTAAGATTCAGCTTCTGCCCCAGATCCTGGGACGAAACCGTTAATACGTTTTTCTTCGACAGTTCATTAAGAAAACGCAGATAGATCGGCAGCCGTTTGACGACCGCCTCGGATATTTTAAGTGACTTCAAGCGAGTTCTCTCCCATCCATTCCTGAATTCTCGGTACGATGCGCTCTACAGGCATATGCTCAATCTTCGGTCCCGGCAGGGAGTAGAGAAAATGCTTCCCGTACTGCGTCTCGATGACACGCGTATCGTAAATCAGCACAATCCCTTTGTCCGAAGCCCTGCGTACAAGCCGGCCGAAGCCCTGCTTGAATCGGATGACGGCCTGAGGCACCGACAGCTTCATGAACGGGTTCTGATTCCGTTTTTTCAGGTTTTCGCTCTTCGCTTCAACCAGCGGATGATTCGGCGGCTGGAAAGGCAGCCGTACGATTGCCAGACAAGTCAAGGCTTCCCCGGGAATGTCCACCCCTTCCCAGAATGAACTTGTGCCGAGCAGCACGCACGCTTTATGTTCTTGGAAGAGCCGGGTCAGCTTGCTGCGGTTGCCGGTGTCCACCCCTTGACCCAGCACATGGATGCCGTGCGGGCGGAGATTTTCCTTCAGAACCGCGTGGGCAAGCTTCAGCATCCGGTTCGAAGTGAACAGCACGAGCATCCTCCCTCGCGTAGCCACGGCCACTTCGGAGAGTGATTCCGTCAGCGCTTTGAGGAATTCCTCTTCGCCGCTGCGGCCCCGGATCATCGGAAAGTCCCGCGGTATGCAGACAAGAGCCTGCTGCCGGTACTGAAACGGTGACGGAAGTTGGACGGTTTTCAGCTTCGGATTCTCTTCTTCTTCGGCCGGCAGTTTCAACCCCAGCTGATCCGCCGAATACTGGAACGATTTATTGACCGACAGGGTGGCCGAAGTGAGAATAACGCTTTCTTTGTTGTCAAAGAAATGTTCGCGGATAAGCGGACTTACGTCCATCGGCACGGAGATCAGGTTGATCGAACGGCTTTTGTTGTACGTCCCCGCTTCTACCCAGTAAACGAAGTTATCGTCCGCCATCTTCATAAAGAAGCGAAGCGTCTCCTTCGCTGCCTGCAGTTCCTTCGCCACGCCGCCGAGATCGGTTACGAAGCTCTGAACGTCGTATTCTTCCTGGACTTCTTTCAAATCCTGCACGAGCGAATCTACGGATTTATACACATCCTGAACATGCTGTTCCAAAATCTCCTCAAGATCCGTGAAATCGCTCCAGTTCGGGGGGAGCGAATCTTTCTTCAGACGCATCACCAGGGAACCGGGGTCGATTTGGCCGGGTTCGGAATTCGTCTGGAGCAGCTCGTAAAACTTTTCACAGAGTAAATCCCAAGCTTCCTTGATGAGCAAGGTTTTCGGGAACAGGTTGTCGATTCCGTTCATCCAGGTAGCCGCCCGGTAATCGTCGTCATACCGTTGAAGCTTCGTGCGGAGCGCCGGCAGCTGCCCATTCCGGCTGTCCTTGAACAGCCAGAGAAGCTGATTCGTCAGCCCCAGGTAGTGAAGCTCCTTGCCCAGATGCTTGCTTGCCACTTCTTCGAAATGGTGGGCTTCGTCCAGAACGAGATGCTTATAAGCCGGCAGCACCCGGTTCTCGGCCTTCATATCGGTAAACAGCAGCGAGTGGTTCGTAATGACAACGTCCGAATTGTTGGCGTCATGGCGCGCACGGTGATAAAAGCATTTTTTGAACCACGGGCAGTGCCGGTTCTGACACGACTCCGCATCGCTGGAAACGGTATGCCAGAAAGCGGCCCCTTTGTTCCCGAAATGCAGCTCCTCCTCGTCGCCGGTCTGCGTCTGGCTCAGCCAGACGACCATCTGGGCGGCCGTAATGGCGTCCTCCTTGCCCGTTTCGAACTCCTGCATGGAAATGCGGTTCTCGAACTTGCGGAGGCACAAGTAGTGGCTGCGGCCTTTGAGAACCGACGCTTTGAAATTCACCGGAAAAATGTCGTGAAGCAGCGGAATATCCCGCTCCCGCAGCTGCTCCTGCAGATTGATCGTATGCGTGCTCACGACCACCTTCTCGTCATGTTTAATCCCGTAATACAGGGACGGGATCAAATAGCCGAGCGATTTGCCCGTGCCCGTGCCGGCTTCGATCATGAGGTGCCGGTCGTTCTGGAAGGCTTCCTCAATTTCATGAATCATGATTTCCTGGGCTTCGCGGCTTTCGAAATGCTCGAACTTCGCTTTCAGCGCTTCTTTGACCTGATCGTAAACGTCTTCAAAAGAATCGCTCAGTTCCAGCACATCGTTCTCGTCGCGTACGGGGTCTTCTTCCCCCCAGTCCTGCACGTTCAGCGCGAACTGGCGGTAATACTGGTGAATCGATTGGTCCAAAGGGGTTTGCTGTTCCTTGAACCGGGCGATTTCCGACATAAACCAGCCGAGGTCGCTCGTCTCGGCCGGCAGGATTTGAGCCAGCCGCTGAACCGTCAATAAAGGCAGGGACAGAAGCCTGTCCAGGCTCATCGTCCAGATCTCCGCCGTAACGTCCGCGTCGCTGTCGGCCTGATGGGGCCGCTCATGTTCGATGCCGAAGGCTGAAGCCACCATGCCGAGCTGGTAAGTCGGAAGAGAAGGAAACACAATTCTCAGCATGTCTATCGTGTCCAGGACGCGCCCGGTAAAATCGGGGTAGCCCGTTTTGCGCAGGGCCCGCTGTAAAAAACCGAGATCGAACGAAGCATGATGGGCCACTAGAACACAGTCAAAAAGCAGCGGATACATCTCCGCCATAATATCGTCGACCTTGGGGGCATGCTCCACCATCTCGTCGGTGATACCCGTAAGCTCCGTAATCGAAGAAGGTATACTGATCCCCGGATTTACCAGGGAAGTATACCTGTCGGTTACTTCCATATCATCTATAATAACGAGACCGACTTGGATAATATCGTCCGCCGGGCCCGTTCCAGTCGTTTCAAAATCCAACACCGCAAATTTCATAAGTTCAAGCCTTCTTCCTTTCTCCAGCTTCTATCCTAAGCATACCACATTTAGAGGCCCAGAGGGGAAGTTAGTTTGTCAATTCCGCAAATAAGGAGATCATCCGTTCTTATTTCTTTTCATTCGTTCGATGCGGAAAAAAGCTCCAGGCAGTCCGGATCGGCATGGTAGGCTTTTTTAAAATATTCAAGCGCCTGTTCCAGATTCCGGTTCTGAAATTGAATACAGCCCATCGCGTTGTAAGAGATGGCTTTCATCTGTTTATTTTCGGTAAGTGCCAGAAGAAGGGTGAAGTGCCGGGCGGCTTCCTCATTGTCTCCCTGGCGCAGATAACCCATGGCGAGATAAGCCCTCGCAAGTAAAAAGTCCGGTTCGCGCGTGAGCAGAGCCTCGAATTCCCGGGTCGCCTGCTCATACATAAGCAGCATATAAAACCCCTGTCCGCGGATAAACTCCACCGCTTCCTTCCCCTCGGCCGGATGAGGCTGAGCCTCTTCGGCAGACTGCGGCAAGTCCGGCAGCTGATTCGAATCGGAGGCTGAGGCTGAAGAGGGCGGGACGGACGCGTTTCCGACGGACAGGGTTTTTCCAAGCTTCTCCTCAAAGAGGAGCCAGTGCTCGATACAATCGTCACTAATGGCCTTCAGGGCCCCAAGCTCGTCTTCAAGCTCCGCTTTTAACGCACCTTTGGCATTCGGCAACTGAAGCAAAATTTCATCCAACACTTCATTCATCGTGGCGAACAAATGTTTGAACACTGTGCATCCCCCACCTTCGGCTTTGCTGTCGTACACTCATTCTGCGTTGCCGAAGGGCTTTTCATACAGGTTCTTTAAGGGTGCCAGACGTTACAGTACAGTTGCATGCATTTCCTCTTTTAGCAGCTGGGCCACTTTATTGTTTTCTCCCATGATGGCAACAGTCGGCTTGTGACGCCGCGCCTCTTCTTCCGTCATCATCGCGTAAGAAATGATGATAACGGTGTCGCCTGTCTGCACGAGCCGCGCCGCGGCACCGTTAAGGCAGATGACCCCCGTTCCGCGCGGACCCGGTATAATGTACGTTTCCAGGCGGGCCCCATTGTTGTTGTTCACGATCTGAACCTTCTCGTTTGGCAGCATATCGACCTGATCCAGCAGATCCTCGTCGATCGTAATGCTTCCGATATAATTAAGATTTGCCTCGGTCACCGTCGCACGGTGAATTTTGGCCTTCATCATTGTTCTGAACATGCGATCACTTCCCCAGGGTTAAAATAGTGTTGTCGATAAGCCGTGTGGCGCCGAATTTGACCGCCAGCGCGACGATGAGCTGTACGGATACACCGGCTTCCACCGCTTCCGGCTGCTCCAGCTGCGGGTACGTCAAAACCTCAACGTAATCGATATCAGCGAGAGGAGCTTCTTCGATGACGGCCTTTACGGCGCTGCGGAGGTCTTCCGCCCGGAAAGCAGCATGCTCCCGCGCCCAGGCTTCCGCCGCTTTCAGGGAACGGCTCAGAACAAGCGCCTGTCGACGTTCTTCCTCACTCAGGAATACGTTCCGGGAACTCATGGCAAGTCCGTCTTCCTCGCGTAAAATCGGGCAGGCCACAATGTCCACGTTCATGTTCAAGTCCTGCACCATCTGAGAAACGACGGCAACCTGCTGCGCATCCTTAAGTCCGAAGAAAGCTTTATCGGGCTGAACGATATTGAGCAGCTTGGCAACGACCGTAGTCACCCCGTCGAAATGCACGGGACGTGAAGCGCCGCAGAGTACCGAAGTGATGCCCGATACGGAAACGGTCGTTTTGACCGGTCCCGGATACATTTCTTCGACCTGGGGCAGAAAAACGATGTCCACGCCGGCTTCTTCCGCCAGCTTCAGGTCCCGTTCCGTATCCCGCGGGTAACGGTCCAGATCTTCGGTAGGACCGAACTGAAGCGGGTTTACGAAAATACTGAGCACGACGATTTCGCTCGCTTCGCGGGCCGCTTTGATCAGACTCAAATGCCCTTCGTGAAGATAACCCATCGTAGGCACAAAACCGACCGGGGTTTTAAGGGCCGCCCCGATCCCGGATTTTTTCTGTTCCAGTGTACTGCGCAGCAAGGCTATGCTTTGAATAACTTCCAACGTCTCTCTCTCCTTCAGGACTAAAGGTAGGATAACCGTTTATTTCACGGCTGTTCCGTACAAATACTGGAGAACTTCGTTGTCTCCTTTAAAGCTGTGCTGCTCGGCCGGGAATTTGCGGCCCTTCACTTCCGCCACATACTGCCCGATCCCATCGCGGATGGCAAGGCCGACCTGCGCGTAAGCTTTAACGAATTTTTTGGCCGGAGCGTCCGGCTCGTAGCCTAACATATCGTGAAAAACGAGAACCTGGCCGTCACAGGAAGCTCCTGCACCGATACCGATCGTCGGGATGGACAGTTTGCTTGTGACCCATTCCGCCAGTTCTTCCGTTACCAATTCCAGTACGATCGCGATTGCGCCCGCTTCTTCCAGCGCTTTGGCGTCATCCATCAGTTTACGGGCCTGCTCGGAATTTTTGCCCTGTATCCGGTAACCGCCCAGCACGTGAACCGACTGGGGCGTCAATCCGAGGTGGCCCACGACGGGAACACCCGCCTGGGTCAACGCTTTAACCGCATGGGCGATTTCCGCGCCGCCTTCCATCTTAACCCCTTTGGACAGCCCCTCGCGCATAATCCGTCCCGCGTTCTGAAGCGTCGTATCCAGGCTTCCGTGATACGTCATAAACGGCATATCCGTTACGACAAAGGCCGATTTTACGGCACGCGTTACCGTTTTGGCATGATAAATCATTTCGTCCAGCGTGACGGGCAGAGTGGATTCATGACCCTGAATAACATTTCCCAGGGAATCTCCCACCAAAATCATGTCCACTCCCGCTTCGTCAGCCAATTTGGCCGTCAAGTAATCGTAGGCCGTCACCATCGAAATCGGTTCCTTGCTCGCTTTCATTTTTTGCAGCTTGACAGTCGTCATCGGTTTGCGCTCTTGCGCCATGTCAATCCCACGCTTTCTTTTATAATGTGGAAAAAATAAAACCGTGCTTCCGTCTAAGCCTTGACCGGGTTCTAAGCATCAAAAAAACCCTTCAGCAAACAGACTGAAAGGGCGCATAGTCAAAGAATCGTATGATCCTTCTGTCTCGGTCCTTCAGGCTCAGAGCAGAATCAGAAAACACACAAACGTACTTTATGCAATTGTCTAAAGCGTTAACCGTATAAGTGCGGTTCCGAAGATACCGCCTTACGGTGACAGTATATCAAAAACCCGGTCTTTTGAACAGACGGTTTAGCGTAATTCGACATCGCCGCTGTAAATTTTAACTTTGCGGCCGTCGTCCGTGATCACGGTCAGCGCCCCGCTGTCATCGAGCGAATCCGCCCGGCCTTCCACCGTTCCCTGGCTCGTTTTGACCCGGATGGGACAATTCAGCGAGACGCTCATCGCTTCCCACATGATCCGGATCGGAGCGAATCCGTTTTCCAGATACAGGTCGTACAGCTGCTCCAGCTCATTCAGAAAAGCCGCAATCATCGCTTCCCGCTTAACGGGTGAACCCGATTCAAGTGCAAGGGAAGTGGCCACCGGTTTCAGCTCTTCCGGGAAGTCGGCTCCGGTCAGGTTGGCCGTAATGCCGACACCGATTATGACGTATTTCAGCCGCTCGTCTTCCCCGCTCATCTCCAGCAGAATCCCGCTTACCTTGCGGCCCTTCACAAGAAGATCGTTGGGCCATTTGATGCCGATTTCGACGCCGCATTCCTTGCGGATGGCCCGGCAAAGAGCTACCGCGGTAAGCAGCGTAAGCTGGGGAACGAAATAAACCGGCACACGCGGCTTCAAGATCAGGCTCATCCAGATGCCCTTCCCTTTCGGCGAATGCCAGTGCCTGCCCATCCGGCCGCGGCCGGAGATCTGTTCTTCGGCAAAGACCAGCGTCCCTTCCTCGGCCCCTTCCGCGACGAGCCTATGCGCTTCGTTCATAGTGGAGTCTACCGCTTCGCGGACTTCGATTTGCCTGCCCATAAAGCGCGTCCGTAAGGCTTCTTCTATATGAGCTTTCCGGAGCTTGTCAGGCTCTTCCATCAGACGGTAGCCTTTACGGGTGACGGCTTCGAACTGAAACCCGTCCTGCCGGAGGCTTTCGATGTGCTTCCAGACGGCTGTCCGGCTGCAGCCCAGCTCCCGGCTGATTTGCTCGCCGGACAAATATACGCCCGGATTGCTCCGGAACAAGTCTACAATTCGCTCGCGTACCGCCATGAGTCACTCATCTCGCATTTCTGTAGGACGGAAAGCTTCCGTCATTAAAATTTCTTTGGTGTTTTCCAGCTGCCCCAAGGCAACCCGCTCCAGAAGCATATTCAGCGTTTCGCCTATCCAAGGTCCCGCTTTTTGCCCGCTTTGCGCCATCAGGTCGCTCCCGCCGACGGCGAGATCTTTGACGCCATAGACCGGCATCACGCGTATCCATGGTTCACCGTTTTCCAGGTAAACGGCAGCTTCCTCCGTCATGAAGCGGAAAAGTTCTTCCAGACATGCTTCACCGGCGGCCGTATACATGCCTTCGTCCGTGGGGAGGCCCCCGGAAGCTTCGTACGGACCGGATGCACGGTGTGGCAGCGCCTGACCAGGCTGCGCGAGATTCGCGGATGGTGGAGCGTCTTGCTCCGGGCGCCCGGCTCCCGTGTGTGACGCTGCAAGGCAGTCTGACTCACCTTGAGACATCGACAAGCCGGACTCAGCGGGATTCGCGGACGGCGAAGCGTCCTGCCGCCGCCACGCTGCGCGCAGCAGACCAGCCGCGCGCAGCCAGCCGCGCACCGCCTCCTTGCCGTGAGCAAGCACGGCAAGCTTGAATCGCGCGGCTGCGCGCTCCTCCGCGGACGCCTGCGCCTCCGGCCGCGGACGCACCGCCGCAGCTTCAGCGTCACCGCGCTGAAGCTGCGCATGCACGGCGAGGATGCGCGTCAGACGCGCGATGTCCTCACCGGGGAACGTCAGCGCGCGCAGCTCCGCTCTGACGGCTTCCGGCTGCTGCGAACCGATCAGCAGCAGCAGAACCGCCCATCTGTCCTCCTCCGCAGGGATAGAGGACAGATGGGCGATAACCGCCTGCGCATGGGGATGCCCCCATGCGGCGAAGGGCAGCGCGAGGGGAGTCTTGGCGTGCCGCCACAGACCGCTCGCGAGGAGCAGACCCGCGGCGCGGGCCGGGTCCGCGCCGCCTACCATGCGCTGGAGCTCCGCGCGTACGCGCTCCATCGCGATGTGCCGCAGCAGAGGGGCCTGCCGCAGCAGAGCCAGCCACGTGGCCTCTTCGATGTCGAGGCCGTATTCGGCTGCGAAGCGGATGCAGCGCAGCATCCGCAAGGCATCCTCCCCGAAACGTTCGGCCGCCTCTCCCACGCATCTCAGAACGCCTCTATCCATATCGTTTTGACCGCCGAACGGATCAATGAGGTTTCCTTCGGCATCCATGGCCATCGCGTTCATGGTAAAGTCGCGTCGTTTCAAATCTTCTTCCAAATCCGTAATATATTCGACTTCCGCCGGCCTGCGGAACCCCTCGTATTCCGTTTCCTTCCGGAAGGTAGTGACTTCAAAACTGTAGGCACCCGTCAGAACGGTTACCGTTCCGTGCTGGAGTCCCGTAGGAACCGTCTTGGAGAAGGCTTCCATCACCTCTTCGGGTTTGGCCGAAGTCGCGATGTCCACGTCCTTTACCGGCCTCTCCAGGACAAAATCCCTGACAAACCCGCCGACAAAATAAGCTTCATGCTGACGGGAGCGCAGCCTTTCGAGCACTCTGCGCCCTTCTTCAATCATGGTCCGGTTCTTCTCTTCCATCGTATGTACTCTTCCTTCCGTTACCGGATCGCGCTTACCTTTCCGCGCAAGCTTGTTTATCCACCCGGTGCGACGGAGGCAGTTCTCTTCCCAGAACCCGGTAATAGATTTCCTCGTACTGCATCGTAATCCAGTCGTTGCAAAATGTCGTGCGGGCACGGTTCAGACATGCGGCCGACATTTTTTCGTATTCCTGCTGATCGCTAAGCAGCTCCACCGCGTAGTCCGCCATCTTCTCCGTGTCGCCGATTTCCGCAAGAAAGCCGGTCTCGCCGTGCGTCACCAGCTCGGGAATTCCGCCCGCTATCGAACCGACAGTCGGCACTCCGCATGCCATCGCTTCCAGGGCGACAAGTCCGAAGCTTTCTTTTTCCGAAGGCAGAAGCATAACGTCCCCCAGAGAAATAAGCTGCGCGACATCATCCTGTTTGCCGCAAAAGTTAACCCGGTCGCTAAGGCCCAGCTCTCTCACGTACGAAATCACTTTGGACAGCTCCGGACCTTCCCCCACAAAAAGAAGACGGCTCGGGATTTTTTCACTGACGCGCTTGAAAATATCGACCACGTCCGTAACCCTTTTGACTGGCCGGAAATTCGAAATATGCAGCAAAATTTTCTCGTCGTCCCGGGCGAATTCTTTGCGAAGCGACTTCACGTCCCGCGGGTAATACACCCGTTTGTCCACGAAGTTGTAGGTCAGATCAATATCGCGGGAAATATCGAGCGTTTCTCTCGTTTCCGCGATCAGATCGTTGGAAACAGCGGTAACCGCATCGCTTTCGTTAATGGCATACCGGATCAGGTCGCTGATGGACTGATCTTGGGCGAGTACCGTAATATCCGTCCCGTGAAGGGTTGTAACGACCTTCAGATCCGGTCCCACCATCTGCTTGGCCAGCAGCGCGCAAACGGCGTGGGGGATCGCATAATGTACATGCAGCAGATCCAGATTCTGCATCTGCGCGACCTGCGCAAGCTTGCTTGCGAGGGACAAATCGTAAGGAGGGTAACGGAATACGTAATAATCGCTGACCTCTACCTCGTGATAGTAAATGTTCCGGTGAAATTTACCCAGCCTGAACGGCATACTGTGCGTAATAAAATGGACCTCGTGGCCTTTTTCCGCGAGCAGCTTGCCTAGCTCCGTCGCAACCACTCCGGAACCTCCCAGGGTAGGGTAGCACGTGATTCCGATTTTGAGCTTATCCTTCATGCTCAGGTTCCTTTCTTGGACAGAAAATATTGAAGTGCAACGGGCAGCTTGGACATAAATCCTTCCGCATAAGCCATCATCCGCTTCTGTCCGAGCAGCGCGTCTCTTGCTTCCACGCGTTCCACGTAATTCTGGTTCAGGGGGGTCAGCACAATGTCTTCTCCGACCTGAGGAGGCGAGAATTGGGAACGGTAAGCTTGCAACACTTCTTTCTTGCCGGGATAGGCGTCCGAAACATCCACTACGATGTCCGGATCAATGGTATCGTTAATAAAATAAAAGAATAGGCTCTCGACTTGAAAAGCTTCCGTTTCAGGCAAATATCGTCTAAGTTTGGCATTGAAAACCGCTTCCTGCACCAGATGCGAGCATGCGATATGATCGGGATGGCGGTCTTCCCAATACGGGGCAAAGACGATTCTCGGCTTTCTCAGCCGGATTTCCTTCGTAATCGCGTCAATCTGATCCTTGGAGCCGGCCGATAAGCCTCGGTCTGGAAGTCCGAGATTGGAGCGGAGCACAATTCCCATCGCTTCCGCCGCTTTGTTCGCTTCCTCCAGCCGGTTTTCGGGCGTTCCGTTCGATGACATTTCGGACCGGGTCAGATCACACAAGCCCACCGTATAACCGGCTCTTGTGTGCTTCAGGATCGTACCGGCCATTCCGATCTCCGCATCATCCGCATGCGCTCCGAATACGAGGATATCTACCGTCTGCATTACGCTTCACCCGGCTTGTACTTGTGGACAAGCTCCCGCCAAGCGAAATCTCCTCTGCCCAGAGCGCGGACAAGAAGCTCCGCGGTAGCGATATTCGTTGCGACGGGAATCCCCATTACGTCGGACAAACGGAGCAGAGCAATGATATCGGGTTCATGAGGCTGAGCCATCAAAGGATCCCTCAGGAAAATAATCAGGTCCATCTCGTTTTTAGCTACCATAGCACCGATCTGCTGATCCCCGCCAAGGGGGCCTGACATAAACCGATGAATCGTCAGACTTGTATTTTCCATAATTCTTTGTCCCGTGGTTCCGGTTGCGAAAAGCTGGTTCCCTTCGAACACCTTTTCATAGGCAGTCACGAAATTGACCATCTCGTCTTTTTTGCGGTCGTGGGCGATTAAGGCAATATTTAAACTCACTTGTAAACTCTCCCTTCCCTGCCTTCAGGGGGCCTGCTGATATGTATGGTTCGTAGAGAAGCATAAAAAATGAATAAGAGCTAATTAGGAAGTCCGATTGAAGGAATGAAGAACAATCAGTCGATAAAATGTTCGAACCCGTAGATCATGCCTTCATAGGTCATGACTTTATGCACGGCCGTATTCACGCCTGGCATATAAGCCGCGCGCTCATAGGAATCATGCCGGATTTTGAGCGACTCTCCGTAAGCCCCCATAATAACTTCCTGCTGGGCAAAAACACCCGGAAGCCGGACGCTGTGGATACGGAAGCCGTTATAATAAGCTCCGCGCGCTCCTTCAAGCTGTTCCTCTTCTTTGGGGTTTCCTTGCCGAAACTCTTCCCGGTTCTGGGAGATAAGTTCCGCTGTTTTCACGGAAGTACCCGATGGAGCGTCAAGCTTCTGGTCCCCGTGATATTCGATGATTTCCAGGTGCGGGAAATATTTGGCCGCCTGTGAAGCGAATTTCATCATCAGAATAGCGCCGATGGAGAAATTGGGGGCGATCAGTCCGCCGATTTTTTTATCCTTGCATTGTTTGTCCAACTCTTCGATATCCTGGGTACTAAAACCGGTCGTTCCGATTACCGGTCTAACGCCATGGCGAATAGCAAGCGCCGTATTGGCGACAGCGCTCTGAGGTCCGGTGAAGTCTACCAGAACGTCCGCTTTACCTTCAACCAAAGCCAGTTCCAGATCGTTCGACATTTTAACTCCGCAATCCGGAAGACCCACCAAAGATGCGGCGTCTACCGGACCGGAGGACCGGTCAACGGCAGCCACCAGCTTCAAGGAGGAATCTCCGAGTACCATTTTTACCACTTCACGGCCCATCCGTCCGCTTGCTCCGGCAACCGCCACTTTAATTACTTCCTGAGTCATCACATATACCGCCTTTCTTATCTTGTGCAGTGTTTAAGGTTTCAAATACTGGCGCAGTTTCCTGCGGTACTCAACCAGCAGTGCCGCCGCTGCCTTATTCAGCGGTTCAAGGCGAATGGCCTCTTCGGCCGCGTGTATGGCCAGGTCAAAGTCGCTTACGCCCGCGTAAGCAGCGGCAAGCTTCAAGCAGGCCTCGGCACTCAGCGGATCCAGGGCAGCCGCCTGCTTCAGCAGAACGATCGCGTTTTTAAGCTGCTCCCTATCCCGGCTTTGGTCCAGACACTTGTCCGCTTCCGCAATCAGTGCTTTGGCTTTCAGCGTTGTCAGATGATACTGATAGGCTTCGCTTTCCGGTTCCAGATCATAAGCGTCGACCGCATGATCGATCGCTTTCGCGAGCTTTCCGCTCCTGGCATACGTAATCGAAAGCTTATAATGGTAAGAAGCGTTACCTGGTTCCGATAAAACCGCCTTTTCAAACCATGCGATCGCTTCTTCGAAATCATTGTTCAGAATAGCCTCGTAGGCCTTCTGAATTTCCTGTTCCCCATCCATCCGTCCATCCTCCTTCCGCCCGCAGAAGAGCCGGGGATGGTACAGCATATGAGGATTAGTCGGAATCGGTGTTTACTTTGGTCCACCTGTCCGCATCCCGAGTGTTGAATTTCTTCATCACTTTATCGTGCGCTTCCGTTAAGTCAATGCCCAGAGAATTGGCGAAGCAGATGGTGATAAATAAAATGTCACCGAGCTCCAGCTCAATCGAGTTTTCTTCTTCGGATGCTTTTTTAGGCTTTTCCCCGAACTGGTGATTGACTTCCCTGGCCAATTCCCCGACTTCCTCGGACATTCTGGCCAGCATGGCAAGAGGACTGAAATAGCCTTCTTTAAACTGCGATATGTATGTATCCACTTCCTGCTGCAGATCCTTCATTGAACGTTCCGCCATAAAAGGGCCTCTCTTTCTTTCACGCCTAACTTAAATCTTACCAACATCTTATTATAGACTCGTTTTTATTGCAATTTTCGATTTGCGGACAACACTTTCCTTGTATGACATTTAGGGTAGAGGGAAAACCAAAGATAAGCAGCAAACGAAGTCAATCAGGAAGGCGGGAATCAGATGAAACGGCTGTACAGTTTTTCACTCTGCGTTATGATGTTTTTGACCGTTTGCGGTACCTGCATCGCGCAATCCGCTGACCGGGGCCTACATGGAGAACCCGGGACGCTCGGTTATCCCGATAATAAGCCCTCATCCTACGGAACTCAGCGGATCAAGTCCGGCATCAGCGGATCCACCGGAACGGCCGATCCGGCAGAATATTCAAACGGCGGCGTAGGCACTAGCCTGCCCCAGCCTCCCCGAGACCCGCTTCCTAAGCCGGGCGATTACCCTCCGTCCAAAAAGTACAACGTCAACCTGATGCCGTTCGATTCCAAAGTATCCGATTCCGCGAGGAGAGACGATCCGACCTGGGACTGGCTGGGCTTTATCGGTGTGATCGGTCTAGCCGGATTTATCGGCAAATACCGCAAAAAAGATTTTTATTAACCTTTTTCTTCCCATGCAAAAAAACAGGCCAAGAAAGGAATTCGGCCTGTTTTTCCATATGATCCGGTAGGAACAATCAAGTCGCCTCTGGCGCCCGGATGACAACGGACTCGAATTTCATTACAATAGGATTGGTGATTAGTGGTAAGTCAGGGAAGGAGGAGAAACCAATGGCAATGGCTTTAAAAGATAAGACAATGCCGTATTTGAAGCAGTTCTTGCCGATCGCATTCGGGACCGCCATCTTTTCGTTCGGGGTTCATTATTTTGTCATTCCCAATGAGCTAATGGAAGGCGGGCTCACGGGCATTTCGCTGCTTCTGCACTATATTTTCCTGCTTCCGCCTTCCGCGACGACGCTCGTTCTGAATGTGCCTCTCTTTTATTTGGGATGGAGACATTTCGGCTCTAAAGCTATGGTCTACACGATTTTCGGCTCTCTTTCGTCTTCGTTTTTCTTATGGGTGATGGAAATCATGATCGGAAAAGGATGGATAATCCCCTTTGCCACCAAGCAGGATTATTTGCTTGCCGCGTTATATGCGGGCTTTACGATAGGCTTGGGACTCGGAATCGTATTCCGTTTTGGAGGAACGACCGGGGGATCGGATATTCTTGCCCAACTGGGCAACAAGTGGAAAGGATGGAGTGTCGGGCAGGTCATCCTGTTGATCGACCTCATCGTTATCGGCACGTCTTTACTCTACATACCGAAGGAAAAAGTACTCTACTCACTGGTCAGCGTATTTATCGGCTCCAAAATGATCGATTACATCACGGAAGGCTCGCATTCCGCCAAAGCTTTTACGATCATTACCAATGAAGCGGAACTAGTGTCTCAAGTGATTCAAAAAGAATTGGACCGGGGCGTCACTCTTTTTCCGGCCAAAGGGGCTTTCTCTCGTCAAGAGAAAGAAGTGGTCTACTGCGTGGTCTACCGGCAGGAAATGCGGCGGCTCAAGGAACTGGTCAAATCCATCGACCCCACCGCATTCATTATTATCAATGAAGTGCACGAAGTATTGGGAGAAGGCTTCAAGGTTGACTAGAAGCCTTCTTTATTTTTATGCCGGACGGTATCGTAACCGGGCTTTAAGCGGAACATCCGCCAGCCGGCAAACAGCAGGACGCCGATAATGAACGCGCCGACGCCAAGCGACCAGAATATGGGCTCCTGCGTGTCGGGCAGCGGCAGGAATGCTTCACGGTCGGAGCGGCCGAATATCCCGTCGATTGTCTTGCCGAACTCTTCCGAAGCTTGAAGCAAATTCGTTTTGTCGAGAGTCGGAGCGCCCAATCCCTTTCTCATGAACACGAGCAAGGAATCCAGCTTCGCCACTTCCGCAGGAGCACGGCTGATAAGCAGCGCCGGGCGAATAGTCGACATGTGCCGGTACAGCTTGTTGTAGTCCAGCAGAGCTTCAAGCTTTTTCCGGGCCGCTACATTCGTCTCGATCCGTTTCAAGTCATCTTTGATCAGCTTGTAATACTGAAGCCACATGGGCTGTCCCCGGTGGGTCAGCGCGTCGGCGGCCAGTCTAATTTTGGCGGCGGCAAAGCGCCCTTCATCCTGGGAAAAGGAAACAGAGGCATAGGTTTTCTTCGCCTCCGTAATCGTTTCCGTCAGTGCATGCAAACCTTCTATCGTAATCGAACCGTCATACGTCAGCTTAGTCGCGAGTTCTCCGAGCTGTTCGAGTTCGATTCTGGCTTCCGTCGTTTTCCCCTGTTCCGACAGCTTGTACAGCTGCTCCGCGGCTTCATTCAAGGATTCAGCCGTCTTCATTTGAACCGGAGTCATCGATGCCGCGGGAACTGCTTCTTTCGAGGCCGGTGCACAACCAACCGCCGCCGAAGTGAAGATTGCCCATACTCCGAGCAATCCGATGATCCGCCTGTAAGAACTAAACAACATGTGGACATCCCTCCTACCACATCATATGGAGGGATGTCCACATTTAGACCTTGCGGTGCCGGTGTTTTTGATAAGGCAGATAGGCAAGTGCCGCAAGAATGCCCGCTGCGCTTAATCCGACGGTAAACCACTGGATCGTATCCAGATGAGGCATCAGCACCTCGGAGAGTCTGGGGAAAATTCCCTTTGTATAATCCATCCAATCGTTCGCAAACACCCAGACAGCCACCAGGAACACGGAGGGAACCGAGTAAGTCATCACCCATGCGAATAAAAGCACCTCAATCGCCATACCCAAATGAGAAAGAGTAAGCATCCAATCCTGCCAGGCGACGGGATCTCCCAGCGCATAGCCGGACCAGATCATGGCTACGGCCCAGATGCCGTATTTGAAAGAGGTCACAAGCCCGAACGCTTCAATAAATCCGCGAAGCAGCGAACGTTTACCCAAACCGACTCCGTTCGTCCGCTCATCTCTTAACAGATACAGAAGGGTTAGCGTAAAAAACAGGCTTGCCGTCGGGCTGTCCGGAACAAAGGGCAGGTACCAGGCAGGCTCGAAATCATACGTATCTATTAACTGATATTTATACCAGTAGTAGCCGTATACGGTTCCTAAAGCATTAATCCAAAACAGCAGCCATAGCATAGGCCGGCTTCTCAAGAGAGTAAGCGCCTGATGCAGGGTGGCGTTATTTCTCATCGTTCTGCTCCCCTCGGAAATCCGGCTAACGGATCTCTTGCGTACATTTGGTTTTACAAAAAAACCTGACCGTCTGCGTACGGTCAGGTTCTTAGACATGCTTATTGGGCTTTCTTTTGTTTAGCAAGCCAGTCAGCCAGTTTGTCCAAATCGGCATCGGTTAGCCCTTTGGCGATGTTGTCTTTATACTGAGGCTGCATACCGCCCTGGCCGTTCTTGATGATGTTCATGATCTGTTCCTTATCATGCTTGTCGCCCACACCGCGAAGTGCCGGGATTCCGTTGTTCGGCATCCCTTTCAGGTCGCCGCCATGACAAGATACACAGGTCGCTTTCTTGTAAATCTCAGCAGACGGGTCGTCCGCTGCTACGACGCCTGCCGCTTTCTGCTGCTGTCCGCCACCGCCGGAAGCGGCGCCGCCAGCTGCTTTCTTCTCTTTCATTTCTTCTTCACGCTTGATGTGCTCCGGAATCGTGTTAGTCGCTTTCAATTCCAGCTGGTAATGATGCCAGGAGGTATACGTCAAGTATGCGGAAGCGATTAACGTTAGAAGCGCCAGAGAAGAAGCGATCGGGCGTCTGTAGAACCGACGCTCTTTCCCTGTATCCAGGAACGGTGCCAGAAGAAGTCCGCCGAACATCAGTCCGGGTACGATCAGCGTACCGATAACGACGTACTGATCCGATGTATACGGATATTTCAGCAGTTGGTACATAAACAGGAAGTACCAGTCCGGAATCGGAATAAAGGATGTGTTCTTAGGATCAGCCGGGTAGCCGAGCGGCGCCGGTTCTGAAATAACCAGACACAATACACCGACCAGAAATACAACGGCAACCATCCATTCTTTCAATAGAAAGTTCGGAATGAACGCTTCGGATTTCCCCGGATAAGACGAATAATCCGGAGGTACGGTGTTTTTTACTGTTTTCTTAACACGAGAGTCGCCTACATAGACGACTTTCTCGCCATCTTTTTGTCCGTGAGCCACTTAAGTACCCTCCTTTCATTTTATAGCGGTCCGGAAATCCCCTGCCTGCGAATCATCAAGAAGTGTCCGGCCAGTAATGCGAGGAGAGCTGCAGGTAGGAAGAACACGTGAAGTGCGAAGAATCTCGTCAGCGTCTGCGCACCTACAATATCTCCACCCTGCAGGAACGTTTGAACATATTGACCCAAGAATGGGATCGATGCCGCGATCTTGATCCCTACTTGCGTTGCATAGTAGGCTTTGTTATCCCAAGGAAGCAGGTAGCCGGTGAAACCAAGACCAAGCATAACAAAGAAGATCAGCATGCCGACGACCCAGTTCATTTCACGAGGCGCTTTGTACGAACCCGTGAAGAAAACGCGGAGCGTATGTAACAGCATCATGACGATAACAAGGGAGGCTCCCCAGTGGTGCATACCGCGCACGATAACGCCGAATGCTACCTGGTGCTGCAAATAGTCAACGCTTGCATAAGCGTTGATAATGTCCGGTGTATAATACATCGTCAGGAACATACCGGACAAGATTTGAATTACAGTGACAAAGAACGTCAGACCGCCGAAACAATAAACGAAAGCGGAAAAATGGTGAGCCGGGTTGACGTGTTCGGGAACCTCGTGATCGGCTACGTCCCTCCAGATCGGCGTGATATCTAGACGTTCGTCGATCCAGTTGTACATATTTTTAAACATCTGATCGTTACGCCCTCCTTATTTCGCCCTTGTGTTAGCGTGCAGCTGTCCCAGGTAGACGAATCCTTTATCGATTTTTACGTCGTATTCGTCCAGCGGAGCTGGAGCTACCGCAAGGTTTTTGCCGTCAGCGGTGTAATGCGCGCCGTGGCATGGGCAAAAATACTGGTTTTTGTACTCCGGATTGTTGTTCCAGTTAACCGTACAACCCAAGTGCTTGCATGTCGGGTTCAAGGCGAAGATTTTGCCGTCTTGACCCTTGGTGATCCATGCTGTCAGTTCCACATCGCTCTCGTACCAGCCGTCCACCTGATGGACCTGGAACGTGAATGATGTGGGCTCATTCGTAATTTTGGCTTCCTCAACTACTTTGATCCAATCCGAAGCCTTCTTCGGCTGAAGCACCGGATCCACCGCGAATCTCAGCATTGGAGCTACCATACCGGCCGCCATGAAAGCGGTGGTACCGCCGAGCGTGTACGAAAGAAACTGGCGGCGGGACATTTGACGCCGTACTACTGGCTTCTTGCCATGGTGCTCATTCGAATTGTTGCGTTCACTCATTTCGCGTGCTACCCCCCTAAGCCATTCAATTTGTCGCATGACAAATCGAACCTATATCACGTGTCGTTCGACATTATCTTACACTTCATAGACTAGGACATTACTAATAATATCCTACGACCTTTGGGGCGTCAAGGATGTAGCCGCAAGGTCAAGGGAGTGCCTTCTCGGGTTGTGTTGTGATGTTAACAAAATTGTCACAATTTCCTCCGGGAAACACGCCATCCTTTTTATCTTTACCAAATTTTCGAATTCTAACGAATCTCTTCTGATTTTTTTGAAAACCAGAGCTGCTCGATCCGTTCCCCTATCGCTTTCTTCGCTTCCTGTCCGGGATACTGCAGCGCCTCGGGGGTAATGTATACGATCAGATCCGCATTCTGCAGCTGCCAAGCCCCGATCTCCGGATGAGCGGTCACCACGACGACATAAGCGAAACCGACCTTCCTTAGCTGCCCGCAGGTCCTTTCCACGTATTCGCGATCCGTATCCTCCGAGGTACAGTAATGGAGAGCCGGATACGTGACGACTCTTCCTTTGTAGGGTATCTCCAGCACATCCAGCACGTCCCTGAGGCTTTCCAAGGCGTCTCCCGCTTCCCAGGGCTGCTCCGCGCCGCCCAGCCCCGTAACGGGAAGCAGACAGGTGTCCAGATACGGCTGCAGATCCGTCCAGTCTTTTTCCGTAATTTCGCTAAACTTCATCCTTCTCTCCCCTTCCGGTCAATAGAGCTACTTTACCATATCGGGCCAAACGGTGGGTACCCTTTTTATCCCGTGAAAATCAAAAAATCCCCTCCTTCCGCAAGAACGCATCCGCTTGGATGGTCCGCAAGAAAGAGAGGATAATGACGGGACATGCTCGGTTGCGGCAGTCCTGTTTTTTAATAAGTTTTGTGACGACACCGGCAGCCTAGCCGGGGGATTGGATGGATTTGAGTTCGGCGGTAAGCGCTAGAAATGTAGCTTCATCACCCTCGGCTAGAGCGCTGTCAATCTGTTGATAGAGATGATTTTCTTTATATTTCCGCATGGCGTCGTCCATTACCAATTCAGCGATCAGACCCAGCAGCGCTTCATTTGAAACATTCATTCTTCCCATAGGGATCTACCTCCAGGTATCGTCCGCACAATGCAGAGCAGCGATAGGATTGTATTACTTCCCTGGTTCCATCCGGTACTCTCTTCCCTTGCTTACATAGTTATCTGTCGTGCGTTTCATCCGTTCGAGATCCTGAGGTGTTAATTCCCGCACAACTTTTGCCGGAGTTCCCAGCGACAGCGTATAAGCCGGAAGAATCGTACCTTCAGTAACGAGAGAACCTGCCCCTACTAAAGCATATTCACCGATCTCGGCGCCGTTTAGTACGATCGCCCCCATTCCGATTAATGTGCCCCTGCCTATACGGCAGCCGTGTATGAGGGCACCATGACCGACGGAAACGTCGTCTTCTAAGATCAGCGGTTGGTCCGTATTGACATGACCGATGCATCCGTCTTGAATATTGCACCGGTTCCCGATCCGGATCGGAGCCAAATCTCCTCTCAGGACGGCATTGAACCAGATGGTGGAATCTTCACCGACAGAAACATCTCCGATAATCTGTACGCCCGGGGCGATGTAGACCGAAGACGCGATAGCGGGAAATAAGCCTTTAAAAGGATGCAGCATAGCGCCACTCACTCCTCTGGATTTTTTTCTCATCATAGATGCCGGGAGGAGATGCCGTCAACGTGGCGGCCGATTAAGGGCAGCCGCCTATCAACAGGCGCTATTCTTTTAAATCGATTTTGTCTTCCTCGGCAATCTGGTTGCCGGCAATCGTTTTGCCGCCCAGAGGGGTGATGCGGACCACGGCTCCGGCATGCTCTTCTTCCCCGACGGCAAGCAGTCCCAGATGCATCATCATGGCGATAATCCGCTGTTCGAAAATCGATTCCGGCGAATCGTAGTAAAACGGCCGGATCAACGGACACAGCACTTCCGCCAGCGACGCGGTCGTCACCCAGTTGTCGGCCAGCCGGGCCGTCCATTGTACGATCGACTGGAGGTTGTAGACAGGGCCTTTGTAGAGCCGGAGCCAGAAGCGGTACAGCTCGTCCTGGCCCGGCTTTATCCCGGCGTCCGTCATTTCCGCGCCTTTCTCCGTCGGGAGCAGCAGCCCGCCCCGTTCCTGGAGAAGCCCCTGGAAGAAGCAGTAGTCGTAGATCAGCGAGAACCGGTTCGGATATTCCTTGAATTTGCGTCCGTAACCGAATCTCCATGCCGTCTTGCCTACAAGCTCTTCCTTGACCGCCATGCCGCCCAGTATCTGGGACAGCTGCCGCTTGTACATGACGTCTTCATGGGTCAGCAGCACTTCATGGTCCCTGATATACCGCATTAGCTGAAGAACATCGTCAGCCATCAGGGTATGTTCCTCACGATAGACGGCAGGATCATTCGTATAGGTAAGGCGGCTTTTGTAATTGCGGGTCAGCACATCGCCGAAACGCCGCTTCAAATCATGGGGTACTTGAAAAAGATACTTGGTCTGCTGGGAATAACCGTGAAACAGCCAGCCGTGCTTTTTGAATTTCGAGATCGTGTCGCGCGGGTTGGAATTTTCCTTCTCTTCCTTCAAAAACTTGGCCTGCTGCACGCGGGCAACGAGCTCTTCCAGACTGAACAGCCCCCGCTCTTCAAACAACAGAGTGTTTAAAAACCGGATATCTTCCATCGTCAGCGCGTCTACCCGCTCTTCGAAAATGTCCCTGCGGCCGACCGTAGTCAATATAGACTGGATCAGCTCGTTCTTGGAATGCATGTTGCATTCGCAGGCATAGGTATCCGCTATCCGGTTTAAATCGTGGATATCCGCGTAACTGAGCATATCGGCCAGATTCAAGTCCGCCACCTCCTTTCACGATTCCTGTCCGTCTTTCATGACCGCAATCCTTCTAGTTAGCCGTATACTTGTTGGTACTACTCAGTATGGGAATAATTCCCTGAATTAAACCTTTCACGCAAAAAAAAGCACATCCGCCTTCCGGCAGACATGCTTTTCCTGTTTCCGTCGCTCACACGATTAGATGCTCCGTACAATTATACAGCGTGCATTCCCACACCGCGGTGCCCTGGCGGACAATCGTTAAGGACGCGTTCGTGAGAGGGTCGCCCGGACGCTCCAGTTTCATCGTCTCTAACGC
This sequence comes from Paenibacillus sp. JNUCC 35, assembly GCF_058269095.1. Classification (NCBI taxonomy): domain Bacteria; kingdom Bacillati; phylum Bacillota; class Bacilli; order Caryophanales; family Paenibacillaceae; genus Paenibacillus; species Paenibacillus sp. JNUCC 35. The sequence goes on from NZ_CM177771.1 coordinate 4,104,340, forward strand.
TCGTCCGATAAATGCTCCATGGCTGACGATGAGCGTCCGGCTGTGGGGGTAGTTCACGCATAAATCCGCATAGAACGAAAGCCAGCGGCTGCGGACCTGCTCGTCCGTCTCCCCGCCAAGCTCCAACTGCAGCCAGTCGGGTCCCCAGCGGTCGAGCCGTTCCTGGAGCGTCGTGCCCTCTACCTGGCCGAAGCCTTTCTCCCTGAGCCTGCTGTCCGTTCCGGCTATCGGGATGCCCGATCGTTCGCTGATCAACTGCGCGCTTTCCTTCGCGCGTTTCAAATCACTGCTGATGATGCCGTCCCACGCTTCTCCGCGCAGCCGTGTACCCAGCCGCCTTGCCTGTTCTCTTCCCTCTTCGGTAAGCTCCGTGTCGAGTGCTCCCTGTATTTTTCCCAAAAGGTTCCATTCGGTGCTGCCATGCCGGATTAACCCGATTGTGGTCAATATAATCTCCTCCATAAACAAACCAGCTCCGTAAGAGCTGGCGGGTACTTTCCTACGTTTTCTTTTATCGTTTGCCGCGTCCGATCCAGGCATGGAACAGGAAGCTCACAAACAAGCCGATCAGCGATAACGCGATGAGATGATGAACGTAAGGCGGTAAAACAAACGTGCTCCTACTGGGCATAACCGCCGAAACATTCAGGCCCGCAACGGCCTGCTTCATCGTGCGGCCGTTCATCGCCGAGGCCGCTTCCATTCCCGGTGATCCGGCATAGGCATGCTCATACGCCGAGCTTAACCCCTCCCCCAGGAAAGCGGGAGACGAGTTCAGTGAGAGGCACAGCAGTACGCCTACGAAAAGCAGAAGGCAGAAGGAAGCCGCCAAACGGCCCGCGCTGCGAAATTTGCGCGCGCGTCCGGAGCTTGCCGCGGCCCCCGCCTCTGCGGGATAACGCCACGGCTCGTAAGCGCCGATCCGCTGCATGACCGAATCCGCGATAGATACTCGCGGGACAGGCGTATCGGTACGCAGCGATAAGCGGATCAGGTCCCGGCACTCCTGCCACGCGTTGAACTGCTCCGAGCAGCGCTTGCAGCTGTCCGAATGTACCCGGATAGCCTGGCGCCTCAGCTCGCTGGCCGTGCCCTCTATGTATTCAAGCAGCCATTCCTGAACATCCTCACATTTCATCTCCGCGTCATCCCCTCGCATTCTTCCAGCCAATTATCGGTGTTGTAGTAGGGCTCCATCTGCAGCTTTACACTGGCTCTGGCCCGAAACAACAGAGATTTGACCGAACTGACGGTTTGTCCCAAAATGGATGCGATCTCCTGGTAATCCAGCTGATCGTATTCCCGCAGGATCAGAGCCGATCTCTGCTTCTCCGGCAGACTATTGATCGCAATCCGGACCATGGAGACTTTCTCCTTCCGTATCACGGTCTGTTCGGGAAGCGATTCAAACGAAGTTTGAGGGGTATGTCCGCAATTGTCCAACGATATTTTAACGATTTTGTGTTTGCGCATTTCACTCAGCACGGTGTTACGTGCGATCGTATACAACCAGGTAGAGAAGGAAGCTTCCGCTTCACGGAACGAACTCAGGCTCCGGTAAGCTTTGTAAAAAGTTTCGTTGCACAAATCCTCAGCCATCAGCTCCAGTTGGGCGCTTTTGAGCATATGATAAATAAAAACGAAAATTTTTCGCTCATAGCGGTGCATCAGCTCGTTGTATTTCCCTACATTTCCATCCTTAACCTCACGAATCAACTGGGTATCCGTCATTACGTGCACCCCTCCTGCACAGTACGTTCGGGTTCCCCGCTTCCATTTACATGCTTATACCGGGCGGGAACCAAAAAGTTGCGCGGTCTGCGGGCTAACTTCCATCAATCGAAGCACAACATGATATCACTATAACAAATCTTGCATAGAGCTGTAAAATTTTCTCCGGGTCCGCCGCGATACCGAAAAAAGGCAAAAAAAAAACCACCTCTGCGAGGTGGCTGCACAATGTGCGATTATCGGATAGGAGTGGAGAGAAACCATACTGTACTTTTATTATATGTATCCGTTTACAAAAAGTCAATGCTTTTTTGAAAACGTTTACGAAAAAGTTTTCGAAAGCTGTTAACTACCATTAAAAAAGCCTCTCCCCCGCACACGTCCGCATAAAGGCAACTATGCATATCGGGAAAGAGACTTCATTGTTTCGCACAAGAAAACGACCTAAACGTGAATGGAAAATTGCTCGCTGAGCAGGGCCGATGCTCTGTCCGCAGTTTCCTGGTCCCGGAAAGACAGACGGAGTACGCCCGGCACGTCGAGACGGCTCTCGATGATCTGCAGGTTGCTCAGGTTGAGCCGATGCTTGCCGAGCAGCGTTGCGATCTGCCCGATCATTCCCGGATGGTCCGGAATATCCGCGTAAATATCGTACAGCGGCGTAAGCATTCCTTTCCGGCGGTCGGGTACCTGCTTGCGGAATGTCCCGGCTACCTCAAACTGCTTCTGGATGCCCTCGCCGTCTTCCTTCTCGAGAAGCTCGCGGAACACCGAGATCTGCTGATCCCAGTCGTCCAGAAGCTTGAGCAGAACGGTGCGGTTGTTGATGAGGATATCCCGCCATATAAAAGGATCGCTGGATGCGATGCGCGTAATATCGCGGAAACCGCCGGCCGCCAGGTTTTTGTAGAGCTCATTGGATTCGTTGTACGTCCGGATCTGGTTAACGAGCGCGACTGCAATCATGTGCGGCAGGTGTGAGATGGCTCCCACGATATCGTCGTGTTCGCGTGCGTCCACTCGGATAATCTGGGCTTGCGTATACGCAAGGAGTCTGGCCAAACGCTCGACTTCAGCAACCGGCGTGTCTGTACCCGGTGTCAGAACGTAGAATGCATTCTCGAACAAATGCGAAGAGGCGGCTTCCATGCCGGAACGTTCCGAACCGGCCATTGGATGACCGCCGATGAAATAAGCGTCCTTAAAGCGCAGTTTCTCCGCACACTGTACGACGGACAACTTGGTGCTGCCCACATCCGTTATAAGGCAGCCCTTTTTTAAGGAGAACTGCTTTAACCGTTCGAGATACGATTCCAGCGCCCCTACGGGTACACACAGAAAAATGATATCGGCGGCTTCGGCCGCCGCCTGCATCGAGGTCGTTCCTTCGTCCACGATGCGCCTTTTCACCATATTTTCCACCGACGTCGGGTTATTGGAGTGGCCAATGACCGTAATGTCCGGTTTGCCTTTGAAGCATAGAGCGAGCGAGCCGCCAATGAGCCCGACGCCGAAAATTGAGATTGTCGTCATGTTTGATAACCTTTTCCTATACGTATTATGATTCTTGGACAGCCCCGTGAAGCACAAGCTCAAGAGCACGAATGAACGCTTCGTTCTGCTCTCTGCTGCCCACCGTTACTCTCAGCATGGTCGGGAAATCGAGCTTTTCCCCGCTGCGGACGATGATGCCGTGACGAAGAAGCTCGTCAAATACCGGACCGGAAGGACGGCCGATATCCACCAGGATGAAATTGCCGTGGGCCGGATACGAGAAAAGGCCGAGTCTCTGGAATTCGCCGAGGAGATACGCGACCCCTTCCCGGTTGAGCCTGCGGCACTGCTCCACAAAATCCTGGTCCCGGATAGCCGCAGCCGCAGCCGCTTGAGCCAAACGGGTCGTATTAAACGGCTCCCGCACCTGATTAATCGTGCGAATCACATCCGGATGTCCGATTCCGTAACCGATCCGCAGGGAAGCAAGCCCGTAAATTTTCGAGAACGTGCGGAGGATCACGATATTGGGATATCTGTTCAGCAGATCCAGACTGTCCGGATAGGCCTCATCGGTCGTATATTCGTAGTAAGCCTCGTCGAGAGCCACCATGACATCAGAAGGAACCTTGTTCATAAAAGCTTCCAGCTCCTGTCCGGTCACTATCGTTCCGGTCGGGTTGTTCGGGTTGCAGATCCAGACGATTTTCGTCCGTTCATTGACGCGTCGGAGCATTTCGTCCAGATCGTGTTTTCCTTCTTTTAAAGGAACCTCAACCGAAACCGCGCCTTCAATTTCCGCGTTATGTTTGTACTGGGGAAACGTATGGGTTGCCATGATCGTTTCATCTCCGGGTACGAGATAAGCCCTGGCGATCATAAGGATCACATCATCCGATCCCGCCCCGAAAATAAGCTGGTCCGCGTTAACGCCATAGTGACCGGCAACGGCCCGCGTCACCTCTGCTCCCGCCCCGTCCGGATACAAGGTCAAGTTGTCCAGGTCAGCCAGAATCGCTTCTTTGGCTTTAGGCGAAAATCCGAACGGATTTTCGTTGGAAGCCAGCTTGATCACATGAGTCAAGCCAAGCTCCCTTTTCACTTCGTCAATCGGTTTGCCCGGCTGGTAAACCGGCAGTTTCGTTACCTGTTGTTTGGGACGCATGTCTATCACCTCTGCCAATCTCTCTATCTGTCTTCTTCTTGCTTTACTCGTTAACTTTGGGTCTGAAAAGACGCGCCTTTCAAGTCTCTGACAAATTCACCGATTTGCTTCAGCGCGTCTTGTTTCGTACTTTCATCCTGGAGGCGGTGTTCCTGTTCGCCGATCCGGCGGACGATGGCGCTGCCCACAACGACCGCGTCGCACGTTTTCTCGAAGCGCTCGACCTGCTCGCGGTTCGAAATGCCGAAGCCGATTGCGATCGGCAAATCCGTGGCCGCTTTTACCGAAGCCAGGAAATCGTCTACACCCGCATGAAACTCGGAGCGTACACCGGTCACTCCCATGGAGGACACGCAGTAGACAAAACCCGAAGCCCGGCCGACGATTTTCTGCACACGCTCTTTGGAAGTCGGCGCAATCAGCGGAATCAGATGAATGCCGTGCCGCTCCGCGAGCTGCTTGGCTTCCGCGTCTTCCTCCATCGGCAGGTCCGGAATAATAACGCCGCTGATATCACTTTCCTTCATGAGTTCAAAAACAGGCTCCAGCCCGATGCGAAGGAGCGGATTGTAGTAAGTAAACAAGATCATGGGCAGCTCGGAGCCCTCGCTGCGCGCCTGCTTGGCGATTTCGATTACCTTCAGCACGGTGATCCCGCTTTTCAGGGCACGCCCGGAAGACTCCTGAATAACGGGGCCGTCCGCGAGCGGATCGGAGTACGGGACGCCGAGTTCCAAGAGGTCCGCGCCGGATTTCTCCAGCTCACGGATAATATCCAGGGTAACGTCCGCTGTAGGATCCCCTACCGTAATAAAAGGTATGAGTGCGTTCTTACCGGCGGATTTCAGCTCCGCAAATTTACGATCAATGCGATTCATGATCTGCACCTCCGAGATAGCCCATGATAGCTTCCACGTCTTTATCTCCGCGGCCCGACAAACAAATGACAAGAAGCTCGTCCGGGGACATAGTCGGAGCCGTTTTTATCGCTTGCGCGACCGCGTGCGCGCTTTCCAGTGCCGGAATAATACCTTCCGTCTTACAGAGCAGCTGCAGAGCGTCGAGCGCCTCGGCGTCGGAGATCGGCACGTATTCTGCCCGCTTCAAGTCTTTCAGGTAAGCGTGCTCAGGTCCTACGCCGGGATAATCAAGACCGGCCGAAATGGAATGGGCCGGAATCACTTGGCCGAATTCGTCCTGGAGCACGTAACTGAGTGATCCCTGGAACACGCCGGGGCTTCCCTTCGCCATCGTCGCCGCATGCTCTTCGGTGTCCACGCCGCGTCCGGCCGCTTCCGTCGCAATCAGACGCACGCTTTCATCGCCGACAAACGGATAAAACATCCCCATCGCGTTGCTGCCTCCGCCGACACAGGCGATAACCGTGTCGGGCAGTCTTCCTTCGAGTTCCAGAATCTGCGAGCGCGTCTCGTCTCCGATTACACGCTGGAAATCGCGGACAATCATCGGATATGGATGCGGACCGGTTACGGATCCGAGGATATAATACGTATCGTGCACGTTGCTGACCCAGTAGCGGAGCGTCTCGTTGCACGCGTCCTTAAGCGTACGGGTGCCGGACAGCACAGGAACGACTTCCGTTCCGAGCAGACGCATCCGGAATACGTTCAACTGCTGGCGTTTCATATCTTCTTCGCCCATGAATACCTTGCATTCCAGGCCAAGCAGTGCCGCAACGGTAGCCGTAGCGACGCCATGCTGGCCCGCGCCGGTTTCGGCGATGACTTTTTTCTTGCCCATCCGCTTGGCCAGAAGCGCCTGGCCGATCGTATTGTTGATTTTGTGCGCGCCCGTGTGGTTAAGATCTTCACGCTTCAAATAGATTTTGGCTCCGCCAAGCTTCTCCGTCAGCCTTTGCGCGTGATAAAGCCGTGTCGGTCTGCCGGAATAATCATGCAGCAGCGTTTCAACCTCTTTTATAAATTCGGGATCCTGTGAATATTTACGGTAAGCTTCTTCCAGTTCGATCAGTGCGTTCATTAAAGTTTCAGGTACATATTTACCCCCGAAACGTCCGAATCTTCCATGTTCATCTGGTACTGCTGCTGCCATTATCCTGTCACCCTTTCCACAAAAGCTGCAATCTTGGCGATATCTTTGACACCGTCCGTCTCGACTCCGCTCGAAACGTCGACTCCGTCGATTTCATATTGTTCAATGAGGTCGCCGACATTGTCGGGATTTAACCCTCCCGCTACAATCAGGGGCATGCCCGCGGACAATGCCCATTTACGGGCTGCGGGTATACAATTCCAAGCGAATGTACGCCCCGACCCTCCGCCGTAAACCGGATCGAACGTATCGATCAATACGGCATCCACTGCATCGCGATAAGGCTCCAACCGCTGTATCCAGCCGTTCACCCCGTCCTTTATATCCGAAAAAGAGCTCTCGTTGACAGGAGGCTCTTCGTTTTTAATCGAGGATACTTTCCAAAGCTCCACACCAAATTGTTCTTTGATGCTTCTGCACGTTTCGGGCGCCTCTTCCCCGTGAAACTGGATAATATCCAGTTTGGCGACGGACAAAACATCCGCGAGCTCATCCCGGGTGGGATTGACAAACACCCCGACCGTCTTGGGAACACGGTGGCCCTGCCGAGAACGTTCATGCAGAAACGAAATCATCTCGGAAGCTCGCTCCGGTGTGATTCGTCTTCTGCTGGGTGCAAAAACAAACCCGATCTGGCTAATCGGGAAATGTACGATTGATTTTAACACTTCAACGCTTTGAAGTCCACAAATTTTTACGTCCGGTCTTTTTGAAACCGATCCCATTTTCTTCACTCCCCGGCAGCCAAAAAGCCTATTTAGCCGCCATTACTCCACTCGCTTACTCGCTTACGAAGGAAACTTCTTCTACAGCCCATTCCTTAGCATTAAAAATTCCGGGTAATACTGCGTTCGCCCATCAAGTCATGGACGGCTTGACCGACATCCGGCTGTCTCATAAAATGCTCCCCGATCAGCACGGCCCGTGCGCCGGCTTTACGGACGAAATCCAGATCGTCCCGGGAAGAAATTCCGCTTTCGCTGACTAGAATCCGGTCGTCCGGCACGATCGCCGCCAGTTCTTCCGTCGTCTTGATATCGGTCACGAACGTTTTCAGATTCCGGTTGTTAATGCCGACTAGAGTCGCGTCCTGCTCCAGGACCGTTTCCAGCTCCCGGCGGTCGTGAACTTCCACGAGAACGTCGAGCCCGACATCCTGCGCGAGCTGCTTGAGTTCCTTCAGCTCGGAAGGCTTGAGGATGGCCGCAATCAGCAGAACGGCATCCGCGCCGATGACTCTCGCTTCCAGAACCTGCAGCGGGTCGATGGTAAAATCTTTGCGGAGAAGCGGCACGTTTACCGCTTCGCGGACGGCGCTTAAGTAGTCGTTGGCGCCTTGGAAGTAATCTTTGTCCGTCAGCACCGAAATGCAGTCCGTCCCGGCTTCGGCATAGGCCGAAGCCAACTGGACGGGATCGAAATCGGCACGGATAAGTCCTTTGGAAGGGGAAGCCTTCTTCACTTCCGCAATGAGTCCCGTCGGCCGATTTCTTCCGTCCCGCAGGGCACGTTCGAACCCTCTGCACGCCTGCAGGCCGGAAATACGACGCTCCAGCTCGGAAGAGCTTACCTGTCCGCGGAGTTCCTCAACTTCTCTGCGCTTGGTTGTTACGATTTTATCAAGAAACATAGCTCAGATCTCCTGTATAGTGGGCTAATTGCTGTAATTTTTCCATAGCTTTGCCGCTGTCAATGACATCGGCCGCTACCTTGACGCCTTCTTGAAGCGTGCCGGCAATTCCGGTCACGTAGAAGCAGGCGCCCGCATTGGCAAGCACGATTTCGCGGTGTGCGCCTGTGGCGCCGGTGAAAATCGTGCGGATGATTTCCGCATTCTCCGCCGCGTTTCCTCCCTGGATGTCTTGCAGGGAGGAAGTTTGCAGGCCGAGATCGTCCGGTGTAACGGTGTAGGTGTTCACCGTTCCGTTTTTCAACTCCGTCACCTGGGTAGGTGCGGAAATGCTGATTTCGTCCAAACCGTCGTAGCTGGAAACCACGACCGCCCGTTTAAGGCCGAGCGCTCCCAGCACTTCGGCGACCAGCTCCGTCTTGCCGCGCTCAAACACTCCGAGCACCTGACGGTCGGCGCCGGCCGGGTTGGTCAGCGGGCCCAGCAGGTTAAACACCGTCCGGACTCCCAGCTCACGGCGGGGACCCGCAGCGTGCTTCATCGACTGGTGATACCGCTGGGCGTACATGAAGCAGATGCCGATCTGATCGAGGCACTGCGCCGCCTGACCGCCGTCGAGCTCGATGTTCACTCCGAGTGCCTCCAGCACATCCGCGCTGCCGCTGCTGCTGGACATCGCACGGTTGCCGTGCTTGGCGACCCGGATACCCCCGGCTGCCGCTACGATAGCGGAGGCGGTCGAGATGTTGAACGTTCCCGCTCCGTCGCCTCCGGTTCCGCAAGTATCCAGCAGATTATCCTGGATGGTCTGCACCGAGGTCGCTTTAAGCCTCATCGCTTCGGCAAAGCCCGTCACCTCTTCGATTGTTTCTCCCTTAATCCTCATCGCGGTCATCACACTGCCGATTTGGGCGGGGGTTGCTTCCCCGTCCATAACCGACAGCATGACCTCCCTCGCTTCATCGCGGGATAAGTTCCCGCCTCCAATGAGTGTCGAAATCGCCCGCTGAATGGTACCATTCGCCGCCATCTGACCGTCCTCCTTCTTCGAAATGGATTTTAACCTGCCGTACATGAGCCGTTCATCTGCCGTTCGTTCCGTACTATAGTTCCGGCCCTTCCTGGCCTAGCCTTCCCACCTAAAGGGCCGGGACGTGGACATAGTAGTCGAGGTTCGGATTATCCGCCGCCCGCTTGAACATCGCTTCCGCGGTACGGATCGCTGTCATCATACCCCGCGCCTTGTTCACCGTCTCCTCGTACTCTTTCACCGGATCGGAATCGAAAACAACCCCCGCTCCGGCCTGGATGTACGCTTTGCCGTTCTTGAAAACGATGGTCCGGATCGTGATGGCCGAATCCATATTCCCCGAGAAACCAAGGTAGCCGATAGCACCGGCGTAGGTACCTCTTCTTTCATTTTCAAATTCGGCGATTATCTCCATCGCTCTCAGCTTCGGCGCCCCGGACACCGTGCCTGCCGGCAGACAGGACAGGAAGGCATCGAAGAAGTCCTTCTCTTTGTTCATCGTCCCCGACACGTTCGACACGATGTGCATCACGTGCGAGTAGCGCTCGATCTGCATAAAGCTGTCGCAGGACACCGTACCGTACTCGGCAACCCGGCCTACATCGTTGCGCACAAGGTCCACTAGCATCAGATGCTCCGCACGTTCCTTCTGGTCCGCGAGCAGATCCTGCTCAAGCTCAAGATCTTGTTCGGGCGTTTTGCCTCTCGGTCGTGTGCCCGCAATGGCTCTTGTATCCACTCTCTCGTCCTCCACGCGTACCAGCATTTCGGGAGAGGTTCCCACGATGACTTCATCGTCCATTTTCAAATAGTACATGTAAGGAGAAGGATTCAATGTACGGAGTACCCGGTAAACCTGCAGCGGAGAGACATCCGTATCCGTTTCGAAACGCTGGGACAGCACCACCTGAAAGATGTCACCGGCCTTAATATATTCCTGGGCCGCCTTCACATTGGATACATACTGTTCTTTACTCAGATTGGAACGGAAACCGCTCAGATCCGTAGTCGTTTCCACTTCGCTATGGGTCATCATGGTCGAAGGGAGCGGCTTTTTGAGCTTTTGTATCGTCGCGTCCAGCTTCTGACAGGTTTGACGGTATGCTTCCGCTATCGTTTCCTCGCTGGCTCCGTCGGGAATGTGCACGTTCGCGATCACGTTCATCTGCTGTTTGAAGTGATCGAAGGCAATGACCTGGTCGCAAAACATGAACTGGATATCATCCATCTGAATATCGTCGACGCGGTGTTTGGGAAGGTTCTCATAATACTGGAGAAGATCGTACCCGAAAAATCCGACCGCTCCGCCCGTGAATCTAGGCAGTCCCTCAATCGAAGGGCTCCGGAATAACGCAAGCTGGCTTTTCAAAGCCTCGAGCGGTTTTTCTTCCGTCGTGACCGTTCTTCCCTGCGTCTCCAGATGAGTCTTGCCGTCGCGTGCCCTTATAATGAGAAACGGGTCTGTGCCGATGAACGAATACCGGGCCCACTTAATGCCGCCCTCTACGCTTTCAAGCAGGAACGCGCGTTTCTCGTCGGCAACATGCTGAAATACTCGGATCGGTGTCTCCGTATCCGCCAGCAGGCAGCGTACAATCGGTATCAGATTGTATTCTTTTCCCAGGCGGATCACTTCTTGAAGCTCGGTATTCATTCTTGTTTTCCCCTTTCTACGGGCAGCATTTGAAAAAATAAAAAAACCTCTACGCATCCGTAGAGGTTTGGTTGAGTTCATTTGATTGGTAAGAGTGCAGGAATTCAAGGCGCATCGTCTAGAGCCGTAAAGGTTCGTTAAAAGAACCGGCTGTAAGACTACAGTTCTCCGCTCTGCAGAAAAAAACTACAGAACCCCCCTTGCTATCAAAGGGACGGAACGGTTATTATCGTCCTTTCGCAACTCATGCGAAATGCTAACGATAGTTATGCGCTGTCTATGCTCAACTCTACTCTTCTCAACTGATCTCATCTAAGCTCTACTCATCTATAATGACTATACTACCCGGATTAGGGATTTGTCAATTTTACAATATCCGGACGCAGAACCTGCGCGCCTTTTAAATAAACGTGCCGCATTTCATCCTGCCGTTTCGTCGTATTGGCCAGCACCATAAGCCGGATACATTTCGGAAGACTGTTGTCTACATCGATTTCGATGGAGCACATAAGCGGCACGAGATCCCAGCCCGGCATCTGGCGGATGGCTCTCGCCGGGAACGTCGCGGTCAGTTCTTTGGTGACCGTAATAAAGACCGAGGAAATTTCATCGGGTTTCACGTCGTTCTCGCGGACAATCTTTTCCAAAAGCTCCAGCGTAGCCGCCAGAATCTGTCCTTCTTCGTTGCTTTCCACGGTTGTTGCGCCGCGGATTCCTCTAACGAACATGGTTATGCCTCCCGCTTAAGTTGTTCCACGACTTCTTCCACCCATTCGCGGCGGACGTCGCTTCGGATTTCCACCTGCCCGACAGCCGTAGGTATAATGAACGTCATGGTGCCTTCCTTGAACTTCTTGTCGTGCATCAATGCGCTCATAATCCGAGCCGTGTCGTACTGCTCCGGCAGACGAACCGGCAGCCCGAAGCTTTGCAGGATGCGCTTGGTCACCGTGTAGATGTCCTCGGAGTATCCGAGCTTCACGGCAAGCCGCGCCGAACCGACCATCCCGATGGAGATGGCTTCGCCGTGCAAGAGCTCATTGTAGCCGGCGACCGCCTCTAAAGCATGGCCGATCGTGTGGCCGAGGTTCAAAATCGCCCGGAGGCCGTTCTCGCGCTCATCCTGCGATACAACCAGAGATTTAACCTTGCAGCCCTGGTAAAGCCCGTACTGCAGAGCTTCCGGGTCCAGAGAAAGCAGCTTCTCCCGGTTGTTTTCCAGCCACGTCACAAAATCGGCGTCCCAGATCAGACCGTGCTTGATCATTTCCGACAATCCCGCGGAAATGTCCCGCTGTGGCAGGGTTTGTAACGTGGTTACGTCGTACAGCACCATCTCCGGCTGGTGAAAAGCGCCGATGATGTTTTTCGCCAAAGGATGATTGACCGCAACCTTACCCCCGACGCTGCTGTCATGAGCCAGAATGGTGGTAGGCATTTGGACAAAGGCGATGCCGCGCATAAAGCTTGCCGCAGCGAAACCGGCGAGGTCTCCGACGACGCCTCCGCCCAGTGCGACGATGGTGGACTTGCGGTCCAGCCCGGCTTCAAGAGCGGCTGTAACGATTTGCTCCAGCATCTGCAAAGATTTCGAGCCCTCGCCCGGCGGCACGATAAAAGAAGACGCCTTGTATCCGCCGGCTGTCAGGCTGTCCATGACGGGCTGAAGATGATGGCGCGCAACCGACTCGTCCGTAACGACCAGCAGCGGGGCGCGTTTGCTGATGGCATGTTTGTCGAAATACGCGGCACAGTCCTTGAGCAGTCCTTCCCCCAAGTAGATCGGATACGAGCGCTCGCCGAGATCAACTTTCAGCTCCATCATCTTAATAGCTCTCCACTTGCTTCAAGTAATTCTCATAATTGCGGCGAATCTCTTCGAGAGAATCTCCGCCGAATTTTTCCATGAACGCCTGCGCGACTTCCCAGGCCACCACGTTCTCCATGATGACGCCGGCAGCCGGTACGGCACAGGTATCGGAGCGTTCCACTTGAGCCGTGAATGCTTCTTTCGTATCGATATCCACGCTCTGAAGCGGTTTGTATAGAGTCGAGATCGGCTTCATGACGCCTCTTACGACAATCGGTTCGCCTGTCGTCATTCCGCCTTCGAAACCGCCTGCGCGGTTGCTCGCCCGGCGGAAGCCCTTCTCGGGATCATATTGAATCTCGTCGTGCACGCTGGAGCCGCGCAGTTTGGCCGCTTCGAATCCGATGCCGATTTCGCAGCCTTTAAACGCCTGGATGGACAGAACCGCCTGAGCGATGCGGCCGTCAAGCTTGCGGTCCCACTGCACATGGCTGCCCAGACCGACCGGCGCGCCTTCCACGATAACTTCTACGACACCGCCAAGCGTATCTCCGTCGGCCTTCGCCGCGTCAATAGCCGCAATCATCGCCGCTTCCGCTTCGGGATCCGTCACTCTTACGGGAGATTGCTCCGTAATCGCGATGAGCTCGTCGATCGGCAGCTGCGGAGATTTCGCCTCCACATCGCCGATGCGGACGACGTGGCTCGCCAGCTTGATGCCGAACGCTTCAAGCAGCTGTCTCGCGACGGCACCGCAAGCTACGCGCATCGTCGTTTCCCTGGCGCTGGAGCGTTCCAGAATGTTGCGGAGGTCACGCTGGTTGTATTTCAAACCGCCGTTGAGATCCGCGTGACCCGGACGCGGCCGGTTAACCCGCCGTTTTCCTTCGTCCGTATCCGGCTGCTCTTCTATGTTCATAATGGAAGTCCAGTGCTTCCAGTCGTTATTCTCGACTACCAGGGCAATCGGCGCACCTGTCGTTCTGCCGTGGCGCACACCGCCGACAATGCTTGCGGTATCTTTCTCGATCTGCATCCGGCGTCCGCGTCCGTGGCCTTTCTGCCTTCTATGTAATTGGAAGTTCATTGCTTCAAAATCAATCGTTACATTACTCGGAAATCCTTCAATGATCGCAGTCAGCTGCGGACCATGTGTTTCCCCCGCCGTTAAGTATCTCACTACTCTTGCTCCCTTCTAATCCGTACAACTACGGTACCGACAAACACTTTAGCGCTTTCAAGTGCCTAAGTTTTTCTATCATTATAGTATACCCCTATGCGTTTGACAACCGCACGCACAAAAAACACGCCCTGCGTGCCAGCCGGCATCAAAGCGTGTTTTATCCGGTTTCCATTAGACCTGAGCTTCCGATCGTCAGCCGCCGGCCGATTGCTTCTGCCAGGGACCGGACGGACCGGCCATCTTCGGATCGTTCATCATCCCGAGAATCTGCACGGAATCTATGCCTAGAATCTGCGCACACTCCTGCATGGTGATAAACCCCCGGCGATAGGCGGCAATAACCTTTCGTTTATCCATTTGAGTCCTCCTTGAAAGACGGTACTCCAAGTATCGGTTTCAAAAGGAAAAGTTATACATTCCTACCCCTTTTTCCGGTAAAAAAAGGTATCCGCGGGTTCGAGGTCATACTGGGCCGGAGAAAAAATCTGCTCGGTGGAACCCACGAACAGAATGCCTCCCGGTTTCAACGCTTTTGAAAATTTCTGATACAGCCGATGCTTCGCTTCTTCCGTAAAATAAATGATGACATTGCGGCAAACAATCAGGTCGAAGCCGCTGTCGAAACGGTCCTCCAGCAGGTTCTGCTTCTGGAATTTCACCGCTTTCTTGAGCTCGTCGGTGACATGGAAACCGAGCTGCTCCTGTTTGAAATACGTTTTCACGTAGTGGGGCGGAACGTCTTTGAGCGATCTTTCCACATAAATGCCGCGGCGCGCCTTTTCCAGCGCTCCTTCGTCAATGTCCGTCGCAAGGATGGAGGCGTCACGCAAAGCGCCCATGTGAGACAAGATCATAGCCAGCGTATACGGCTCCTCGCCGGTCGAGCAGGCTGCGCTCCATACTTTGAGATTCCGGCTCGCGTTTCGCAGTTCCGGCAAAAATTTCTGTTCCATTACTTCCCAGCGGTTCGGGTTGCGCCAAAACTCGGAGACGTTGATGGTCATCCGGTCCAGAAATTCGTAAAAGAGTTCTTTATCTTTCGACATGGCATCGAAATAGGCCGAGAAGGTATTGTAGCCTTTTTTGATCCGCAGCGTCGTCAGACGCCTTTTCATCTGAGCTTCTTTGTATAATGCGAGATCTATCGATGTGAAGTCCTTGATTTTGCGGATAAATAACGGAAAATCGTCGTTTTCCAAGTTGTATCCCACCTCTGATGTATTTGTCCAGGTGTTGATATTCCCTATCCCGGGCGAATTCTCCTGCAAAAAAAGAAAAAGATATAGGCAAAAATGCCCATATCTTTTTCCCTAGTCTGATTACAGCCAGCGGGATACGTCGCGCTTGTAATCCAAAATTTCTTCCGGCTTGAAGAAATGGTTGATCTCGCGCTCTGCGCTCTCGGGTGAATCCGAGCCGTGAATCAGGTTTAATCTCGTATGTAAGGCGAAGTCGCCGCGGATCGTTCCGGGAGCCGCTTCCAGTACGTTCGTTTTACCGTTCAGAATGCGGGAAAGCGCAATAACCTGCTCGCCCTGCCACACCATGGCAAATACGGGACCGGAAGTAATAAACTCTACAAGCGGCTCGAAGAAGTCTTTGCCTTTATGCTCGGCATAATGCTCTTCCGCTTGCTCTCTTGTCATCAGCATCAGTTTAGCGGCTACCAGCTGGAAGCCTTTCTGCTCCAGTCTCTTGACGATCTCTCCGATCAGTCCGCGCTGGACGCCGTCCGGTTTTACCATTAGAAAAGTTTTTTCCATGTAATCTGCCTCCAATTGGTAGAAAAGTAATCTCTCTTACTGTAACACCGTTTCAGCAGCACGTACAATGAACAATTGCACACATCCGTGAAACCGGAGCCCGCCGGGCCGATAAAATATAGGATTAGTGCGTGCGGTTGCCGATAAAATGGGCGACCTGGATGAGATCCTGCTTGGCCCGGGTGTTCGGAAGCGTATCCAGAGCCGCAATGGCTTTTGCGATATAACGGTCGGCAAGCGCACTGGATTTCTCGATCCCTCCGCTCCCGCGGATCATGTCCAGAACGCGGCTGACGTCCGTCTGCCCGTCCGCTTGCTGGATGCGTTCGATCTCGCTCAGAATCGGGCCTCTGAGCTTCTCCTCCTGCAGGGCGAAAATAACGGGCAGTGTAATGTTGCCCTGTTTGATATCGCTTCCCGGAGGTTTGCCGATCTCCTTCTCGGTACCGCACAGATCAAGGATGTCGTCCCGGATCTGGAAAGCGAGCCCGACATTGTAGCCAAAAGAATACAGCCGGTTGGATACGTATTCGTCGGCTCCCGCCACCATAGCTCCAAGCTGGCAGGAAATCGCGATAAGAAGAGCCGTCTTCCGCTTGATGCGGAGAAGATAATCCCGAAGCGTCTGCTCCGTATGGAAGAAGAAACGGATCTGCTCCATTTCACCGATGGACATTTCCACCAATGCCTTTGACAGGATCAAATGGACACGCGGATCTTCCAGTCTGGCGGCTATCTCAAGCCCCTTGGCAAAAATAAAATCCCCGGTATACATCGCAATCCGGTTGTCCCATCTGGACTTTACGGTATCCTGGCCGCGCCGGGTGTCCGCATCGTCAATCACATCGTCGTGAACGAGCGAGGCCGAATGGAAAAGCTCCAGGGGCACCGCTATCATTTTCAACCGTTCAATATCATAGGTTCCGAATTCGCCGCCCAACAGGACAAGAACAGGCCGGATTCTTTTGCCCCCGGCCTTTAGCAGATGCATGGACGTTTCCGTCAATAATGCGTGGTCGGTCTGCAGGCTCACTTCCAGTTCCCGCTCGATAGCGCCCACGTCTTTTTTCTTGCGCACGTATATGTTAAGAATTTTCATTCCGTCACCCGCACCCTCGTATTATCGGACCAGATCTGGATGGAGACCTCTTCCGGTAAAAAACCAAGCTCCCAAGCATAGCGGTAATACAGCTCCAGACCGCTCCACTGCTCGGGACCGAATTCGTAGCAAAGATTTCTGAAATAATGTTCCCAGTAAGATTCCGAACCGCCGATTTTGAGGACGGCTTCATTAATAACGCCCGTAAGGTCGTCCAGCGACTTGCGTTTGCTTTCCACGAAACCGTCAAAGATGCTTTTAACCAGTTCCGGCGACCGTTCGATAGTATCTTTACGGACGGCCCACACGGCAAACGACATCCAATGCCCGGTCCATTCCTTCCATTCTTGCCCCAGGTCGGTTACCATATACCCGCTGCCCTGCCAGCTGGCTTTGATGGCATGGTCGCCGATCAGGAGCGCCGCGTCGTTGTCTTTCATCATGTCTTCCAGCACAGGCGGAGCATAACTGTAGGTCGGATTGCCGCCGTATTTTTTGTTCATGATGATTTTCAGCAGGTTTGTCGTCGTTGCGGAGGTCGTCGGAAGCGCAAATCTTCCGTTTTTCAATTGGTCCAGCGGTTTTTTATGAAAAAGCAGCAGTGAATTCACATACCCGTAAGCGCTGACCGACAAATCGGGAAACAGGACGTAATCCCGGAAATTTTCTCCATACGAAAACGAGGAGATAGCGCTCATATCGATCTCTCCCGCCGCCAGAGCCCGGTTTAAACCTGTCGGAACCTGACTTACGAACTCTACTGAATTTGCCAGCTTCTGCACCGGAAAATGGTAAAACACAGGCCAAGCATTCGTAAATTCAATTCTCCCGATGCGCAGTTTCTTCTCTGTTGTCGTCATTGCTTTCTCCCCATCTTCTGAACAATTCATGATCCAAATCCATGTTGTCTAGTACCTTCCCCACGAGAAAGGCAACGATGTCTTCCAATGTCTCAGGTCGCTGATAGAAGGCCGGCATGGCCGGAATCAGCTTCACGCCCATTTTGGCAAGGACAAGCATGTTCTCCAGATGAATGGTGTGCAGCGGCGTTTCCCTGGGAACCAGAATGAGCCTGCGCCCTTCTTTCAGCATCACGTCGGCTGCCCGCTCCAGAAGGTTGTCCGAGGCGCCGCGGGAAATTCCCGCTAAGGTGCCCATCGAACACGGCATGACCACCATGCCCTCGGTGCGGAACGAGCCGCTTGCTATGCCGGCCCCGATGTCTTGGAGCGGATAATACGTGTACGAGCCCGGAAAACCGCCGAAATGAGCTTCCAGCGTTTCTTTCCGCTTGGCGGCCACCCAATCCAGCTCTTCGTGAAGCACCCGCCAGCCGGCATCCGTAATGACCAGATGGACGGGAACGCCCCTTTTCAGAAGTTCCTTGATGAGCGTCACTCCGTAAATCGCGCCGCTTGCCCCCGTAATGCCGACGACCCAGCCGCGTTTCTTCATCGGAACGTCTCCACCAGAATATCCACCAGCGTGAAGACGAAAACGACCGTGCTGAGTATCCCGTTCATGGTGAAAAACGCCGTATTCAGCTTAGATAAATCCGTCGGCGAAACCAGGCGGTGCTCGTAAAACAAAATGATGTACGCGATGATAATGCCGACGAGGTACCACCAACTGAGATTCGTCATAAAGAAAAGCGAGATCAGACCTACAGCGGTCAGCGTATGGAGAACGCGCGCCGTAATCAGCGCCACCGGAATACCGAAGCGGCCCGGATAGGAATGCAGGCCTTCCTCGCGGTCAAATTCCACATCCTGGCAGGCGTAGAGCAGGTCGAAGCCGGCACTCCACATCGCTACGGTAATAAATAGGACAAGCGCGGCCGGCGTGATTCCTCCGGTAATCGCCACCCATCCGCCGAGCGGGGCAAGACCCAGGGTGATGCCGAGAACAAAATGGCACGCCCACGTAAACCGTTTGGTGTACGAATAAAAGACAAGAAAAAAGACCGCAACCGGCAGCAGGTAAACGGACAGCAGGTTGAGGTGATAAGCTGACCAGAAAAGCAAAAGGAATGAAAGGATAATAAATACCGTAACTTCCGCGACTGAAATCAGCCCCGCCGGGATCGCCCGGTTCGCCGTCCGCGGATTTCTCTTGTCGTACTTTTTGTCTATAACCCGGTTCAGGGACATCGCGGCCGTGCGGGCGCCGATCATCGCAAGCGTGATCCACATGATCTGCGTCCACGTTGGCAGAACCCCCGTTTCCACAACGGCTCCGAGAATAGAACCCATATAGGCAAAAGGAAGGGCGAAAAGGGAATGCTCAAATTTGATCATTTCCAGGAAAATTTTTGTTTTATGAATGAGTTGTCGCATCTGTCTTACTCTCCTGACTCGAATTCCCTTTGACGCCTATATGAAGCGCCGCAATTCCGAAGGTCAGCGGGTAAGCTTCGACTTTCTGAAGCCCCGTTTGGCGAAAAATTTCGGCAAGCTCTTTATAGTCTGGGAAACTGATTAGCGATTCCGGAAGCCATCTGTACTGCTCATAAGACTTGGCAATCAATTTGCCGAGCATCGGAAGCACTTTCTGAAAATAAAAATAATACAAAGCTTTAAAAGGCCGCCAAGTCGGCTTGGACAACTCCAGAGAAACGACAAGCCCGCCCGGTTTCACAACGCGCTGCATTTCACGCAGCACCTGCTCCACGTCCGGCACGTTCCTAAGCGCGAACCCGATAGTGGCATAATCGAAAGTGTTATCGTCGAAAGGGAGGCTCATGGCATTGCCGTGCACAAGACGGATCTGGTTGTCCAGCCTCTCCTCACGGATCTTGCCCGCGCCGTAATCGAGCATGTTCTGGCTGAAATCCAGCCCGACCATTTGTCCGGTGCCGCTTGCCTTCGCCATGGAGATCGTCCAGTCGCAAGTGCCGCAGCAAATATCGATCGCGGTCGAGCCCGGCTTGACGTTCATTTTGGCCATCGTAAATTTCCGCCAGGCCTTGTGCCTGCGGAAGCTTAGGATACTGTTCATTTTATCGTATTTGGGCGCGATACTTTCAAACACGGAATGAACAAATTGTTCTTTCGTTTTGCCTTGCACGGCTTTCCCCACCTTTATCTCTCTTCCAGTAATCTGGTCTTGGAAATGAAACGAAAAAATGGCTCGCCAATGTGAAACAGTTCACTTGCGAGCTTGTCCGAATCAAGCTGCTTTATTTTCACTTCCAGCTGTTGAAGCTGGGCCGCAAGCAGGTTGTACAATTGGGACGGCACGTTGTATTTGTGGATCAGCGCCTTGAGTTTAGCCGGATCCTGCTCCTCAGCTTCGAGCAGCTTCCGCTCTTCTTTGGAGCCGTTCTGGATAATGTGCCAATAGCCCCAGCTCCCGTGGAAATCCTGAAGAGATTCCGAACGGAAAATTTCCTTGAAAATCACTTCGCAGCGGGTAAACGCTTCGAGAATTTCCGGCCAGGCGCGGCGGTTTACTTCTTCCATCAGTCCGCCGAACGACTTGAACAGATGGGACTTGATATCCACGGACTGCCGCACGTAGTCCTCTGTCGTGACTTTAAGATGCTTCATCGTCACATACAGATTCGTTTTGAGCCGGTTCAGCTCGCAGATGGCCGTGGACAACCGTTTGATAAGTTCGATTTGACCGGCTTGCGATAGCAGGTGGTAAAATCGGGAACTGAAATAATCGCCGGCCAGCACTTTCAGCTGACGGGACCTGGCGGCTTTCTTCTCTTTCACCTCATTAGAAACCGTTACCTCGTCATGCGTATCGAGTCCCATCTGGACAAGCGAAGTGACGAGCGCAAACAATTCGGACGAAGGGTTAAGCCGGGAATCCCTGCTCAAAAAAGCATACAGAAGCTGCGCCCGGAAGTTCGGGAAATCAGGCAGATCCGTATGCTGGCGGATCATGTCATAATCCGTATATTGTTTAGCGATCTCAGGGATCCGATATGGGTTCATACAAAAGCCTCCGTACGTGTGCCAGTTTCATAGATCGTATCTAAGTAATTATAGCATAACCTTTTGAGTGACGCACAAGCAATTATTCTGGAAAGTGCCGCTGCCATTTCTTTGTAAAGGTCAGAAGAAATCTGCGCTGAAGTTCGGCAGCGACCTTATCTTCGCCGTCGGTTCCCTTCAAGGAGGACAGTGCCTTCGCCTCCGTGCGGGCCGCTTCCATCGCCATGACGAGCTGCGGACCGTTCTCGCCCGGTTTTGCGCCGTATTCCACGATCCTGACGAGCACCCGGCTAATGTTGGAAGTCCGGAGCAGGGACGATTGCGCGATCCGCAGCAGATCGCCGTAAACAACCTTCTTCTCGGCCGTTCCCGGCAGCAGCAGATCGAGCGAGAGAATGGAATGCGTAAGCTCCACCTTGCGCACGCGCAGTTGAAGCGGGAGTCCGTTTACGTAATCGGGCAGATTTACCTCCGTCAATTCCGGACCGGAAATACTTCTCCAGGCTTCCGATCCTTGACCGCTGTTCTTTCTGTCTAGAAACGGGACGAACGCCATAGTCAGCACAACGGCCGCCGACAGGCCGCCTATCGTCAACAGACGGGCAATTTTGTTCATCGTACAAGGGCACCTCCTGTCTATATCCCATTGTACAATGAAAAAAAGCAGGCTATGCCTGCCGACGCAAATTATTGTTCGGTTTCGATATTGCCGAACTTCGTCATGATCAGCGCCTTGCCCCGGACCTTCACCGCCGAAGTGTGCTCCGTGAACTGGGCGATCATAACCTCGCCTTTGTCCAGCTTTTCGGTATGATGAAAGCGCGTGTCGTGTCCTCTTGTCAGACCGATCACATGTACGCCGTTTTCTTTCGCCTTAATAATAAAATAATCTCCCTGTGTCTGATCCATAAATCGGTGCCCCCTTCTATCCATACTGCTTATCCGTATGTGGCTTACAATTTATCATGCTTTAAAAAGAAGCCGCCTGTCAACCCTTATTCCGCGCCGGACCGCTTCGGCTTCAGGCGGATGATTTTGTCGTCGTCTCCCGCCGGTTTACCCCGCCCGTCCCGGTTGTTCGTCAGCAGGTACAGAGAGCCGTCAGGGCCTTCCGTTACCGAGCGAAGCCGTCCGAAGATGCCCGCGAATGCGGCTTCCGCCTTGGTCAGCTTGTAAACGGGTACGGAAGCCCCTGCTCCCGGAGCTGACGTGCGGTCAGGTTCAAGCGTGAACAGCAGCAGCTTCGTCCCTCTCAGCCCGGCGACGGCTAGTCGTCCCTGCCACGGCCCCTGGCGTATGAACGTCATTCCCGAAGGAGCCCATGTGTCTTTGCCGCTGTGCAGAAGCGGAGGGATAAGCGGTCCGGCCGCCTTGGGCGATCCCGTTTCGTCCCCTTCGATCAGAGGCCAGCCGTAGTTTCCCCCCGGGACGATGACGTTCAGCTCGTCATGAGCCGACTGTCCGTGTTCGGAACTTAGCAGCGTATCGCTTCGCGGGTCCCACGCCAGGCCCTGTGCGTTGCGGTGGCCCCAGGAGTACACGGGCGAACCTTGAAACGGATTGTCTTCCGGAATCGAACCGTCCGGCTTTATCCGCAGAATTTTGCCGCCGAGGCTGTTCTTGTCCTGAGCCAGGGGCGGATCGTATTTCTCGCCCGTTGTGACATAAAGCATGTTGTCGGGGCCGAATTTGATCCGTCCGCCGTTATGATTCTCCGCCCCCGGTATGTCATCGAGCAGCACACGGTCTATTAAAGCCTCGTCACCTTGCAGTTTCAGCCGAAGCACTCGGTTCTTCGTATCTCCTTCCCCGGCGTACGTGTGGTAAACATACAGGTAGGAATTGGCGGCGAAGTCGGGATCGAGCGCCAAACCGAGCAGCCCGCCCTCCCCGCTGCTGATAAAAGGGCCCTGCAGCTTCAAAAGCGGCTTCTCCTGCAGGTTGCCGTCCCGGATCATCCTCAGCTGCCCCGGCCGCTCCGTGAAAAATATGCGGCCATCCGGCGCAAAAACCAGTTCCCACGGCACATTAAGGCCGGAAGCCACGATCTCCCGCGTGTAGTCCGCCGCCTTCTGCTCTACGAGCTCGGGCACGACGGGAGCATTCCCGGAGCCGCTCCCCCGCGCCTGACCGGCGTCGGTTGGCCCGGGCGCTTCCGTGCCTGAAGGGCCGGCTCCCGTACCACCTGTGGAAGCAGGCTTCCCTTCACACCCCGACGCCATGACGGCTATCGCCGCCGCTGCCGTAAACAGGGCGCTTTTAACACGTGTTTGACCGTTCTGCCGCATTTCCGTTCCCCTCCTGCGGATTTGTTGATTCTATCGTAACACAATCGGGCGCCGCTTCCAAAAGAGACCGCCGCCTGGCCGAAGGGAGGAAGGAGCTCTCCCGGCCGCATTAAAAAATGCTTCCGTCAGGATATGATCCTGAGCGAAAGCATTTGGTGTATGTATGGGTTTCATGGTCGGAGTAGCGGGATTTGAACCCACGGCCTCACCCACCCCAAGGGTGCGCGCTACCAGACTGCGCCATACCCCGACGCCGTATCCCTATTATACCGGATAATCGCAAGTTGTCAATGCGGAAAAAAAGCGCTAATAAAAACTAAACCGCGCGCCCGGAGGCACACGGTCTACACAAAATCCATATGTAAGAGAAGCGATTATTGAATGCCGTCTCTCAGCGCTTTGCCAGGTTTGAAAGCAGGAATTTTGCTTGCAGGGATTTCGATTTCATCGCCTGTTTGCGGGTTGCGTCCTTTACGTGCGGAGCGCTCGCGAACTTCGAAGTTGCCGAAACCAACAAGCTGAACTTTGTCGCCCTGCTGAAGAGCTTCGGAAATTGCATCGAATACAGCGTCAACCGCTTTCGTCGCATCCTTCTTGGAAAGCTCGGAGGTCTCAGATACTTTAGCAATCAGTTCGGATTTATTCATGCCTTTCACCTCCCTCCCAAAATATCTACTGTTTTACTTTCTGTTTTCACCGTTTCGTTAAAAAATATACATGAACCGGGCAAAAGCCCAAGCCCATCAACGAAAAACGAGTACCGAAGAAAACGAAACAAACTTATAGTAATATACGCTAGAGCTTATTTCAAGTCAAAGTCGCTGATTTTGTGGAAAATGCACAAAAAAACAGGGAAATTCTTGGAGAACGTGAAGTTCTCTGAAGAATTTCCCCACCGGAAACGGTAGAAAAACGAAATGTCAAGCTCGTTATAAAATAATGGCGATGAGCCCCCCGGAACCTTCGTTGATAATACGTCCGAGTGTCTCCTGGAGCTTGTAGCGGGCATTGTCCGGCATCATGGCAAGCTTCCCCTGAATACCTTCCCGGACGATAGAGTGCAGAGAGCGGCCGAAAATATCGGACTCCCAAATTTTGAGCGGGTTGTCCTCGAAGTCCTGCATGAGGTAGCGGACCAGCTCCTCGCTCTGCTTCTCCGTTCCGATAATCGGGGAGAACTCCGACTCCACATCGACACGGATCATATGTATCGAAGGAGCCGTCGCCTTCAGCCTTACACCGAAGCGGGAACCCTGACGGATAAGCTCCGGCTCATCCAAAGCCATTTCCGCAAGCGTAGGCGGCGCGATGCCGTAGCCGGTCGTTTTGACCATTTCCAGCGCTTCGGCGAACTGGTCGTATTCCCTTTTCGCATGGGTGAACTCCTGCATCAGTTGAAGCAGGTGATCCTTACCGCGAATCTCGACGCCGACCACTTCGACCAAAATTTTATCGTACAGTTCATCCGGTGCGTACAGGTCGATCTCGGCCACACCCTGCCCCATATTCATTCCGGCAAGAGCCGCCCGGTCGATGAACTCATATTCGGAGAATTGTCCGACAACCCGCTCCACGTCCCGCAGACGCCGGATGTCCTGAACGGTATCGCGGACGGAATTTTCAAAATGCGTACGCAGCCAGTGCTTCTCCGGCAGCACCATCACCCAGCTCGGCAGGTTTACGTTCACTTCGTGTACCGGGAATTCATACAGAACTTCACGGAGCACGCCGATCATCTCGTCTTCGCCTGCCGTCGCTACGCTCATCGTGACGACCGGAATGTCGTACTTGCTTTGCAGTTCGCTGCGCAGTTCCTGGGCCGGCTCGCTGTTAGGTTTTTGCGAGTTGATGACTACGATGAACGGCTTGCCGACTTCCTTCAGCTCCGCTATGACTCTTTCTTCCGCCAGCACATAAGACGAACGCGGAATATCTGAAATCGTTCCGTCGGTCGTCACGACGACCCCCAGCGTTGAATGCTCTTGAATGACTTTGCGTGTGCCGATTTCGGCCGCTTCCTGGAACGGGATCGGTTCGTCGAACCACGGCGTCGAAATCATCCGGGGACCGTTCTCGTCCTCGTAGCCTTTGGCGCCTTCCACCGCATAGCCGACGCAATCGACCAGCCGGACGTTGACGTTCAGTCCTTCCGCTACGGAAATCTGCACGGCGTTATTCGGCACGAACTTCGGTTCGGTCGTCATAATCGTGCGCCCTGCCGCACTCTGCGGGAGCTCATCCGTGGCTCTGATGCGATCGGTTTCACTTTGGATGTTAGGCAGTACAACTGATTCCACGAAGCGTTTGATGAAGGTCGATTTTCCCGTACGGACCGCTCCAACGACCCCCAGGTAAATATCTCCTCCCGTTCGCTCAGCAATGTCTTTAAAGATATCCACTTTCTCCAAGAGAATCCCTCCTACAGGTTGTTAAATGAAGCGAGAGCCACGATACGTTCTTCAGCCGGCCTTCCCTTTGCCATCCGTATGCGACATAACTCGTACATCATTTGGACTTGTAACAAATATATGTGCCGGTCGTCGAAATATGCCTGGCAATAATCTCTGAAAAAATATATGATTCCCGGAATCCGAATATGCGCCGAACGCGAAAAAACCCTTTTCTCCATGAGGAAGAAAAGGGGTTCGAAAGCCCGTAGCCGGCGGATAAAACCGCCTTGCAGACTTATACGGCCGGTTATTTCATGACGGGAACAGGTTTGCTCGTCGCGCTGTCCCATTTGTACTCAAACGACATGATAGGTACGAAATAGGAGTCTTCCGCCAAAAGGGGAAGAAGGTCCTGACCGTCCTTCAGGCCAGCCTGAAGCTGCTTGTCCCTGATCTTTTGAGCCAGATCGGGTGCATAATCAATCGCAACTTTGCCGGAGTCATGAACAAGGAAATTAATCAGGCTCTGACGGTTGTAGACACTTTTGAGTTCAGGCGTTTTCATGCCGATTTTGCCGAAATCCACATACTTGAAGCCGGGAGAATAGGTTTCTCCGCCCGGAACGGCGCCGTTGTTTTTGCTGATATAGTCGTTTACTTTCTTCTGGATGTCAGCCGTGGTCCGGTAAGCTACCAGATCGAAAAGCTTCACTTTTGCCTTCGTGTCGGGGTCGACGAGCACATAAATAAAATCTCCGCCGCTTTCGTAAGCATTGCCCGGAAGGTTGGACAAATAACCGCTGTTTTTCAGCTTTTGAAAATCAATGACGTATTTTTCATAAAGCGGTGTTTCCATATCGCTGTTTTTAATGGGAAAGACGCTTTTCTTGGTATGATATTCGTCGATACTCTGCTGGACTACGGCAATAAACTCGCCCGGGTTAGTCTGGTTTTCTTTGCGCATTTCTTTGGGATACATACAGCCGCCAAGCAAAGCCAGCGAAAATAAAGCGGCCATCAGTACCGTCAGGCGCCCGGCTAGAGCGCCCTTTACGATATTCATCATCGGTTCTCCTTTGGTTTCGTTTCTCCGGATCGCTGAAAGGTTCTAAGGCCAGTCATCCTCTTCCCGCTGCTTGGCCAATTGGGCGCGTACAGCCGCTTTCAGCGGGTCTTCGGGGACGGTAACCGTCACATCGCCCGTAATCCGGGCTTGACAGGACAGGCGCAGCCCTTCCTGCAGCTGGCTGCCGAGCTTGAGCCGCTCGTTCTTGCCGGGCTCGGTCAGGCCGCTCTGGTCCCCGGCGTGCACTTTGCACATCAGGCAGGCGGCCTGCCCGCTGCACCGGGTGCGGATGTGCACATTGGCCCGCCGCGCCGCATCCAGCAGGGTGGTATTCAAGCGGACGGAAGCGCTGCGGTTGTCCGGCATAAATGTCACTTTCGGGTTGGTCTGGCTCATTCTCGTCCCTCCCTCTGTCTAAGGCATTTGCTTATTTCCAGGGCGCGGCTCGTTCCCGTTGCGCTCCGGCTTCCGGTCATGGAGACGGAAGCCGGAGCTGCCGCAAACCGCGGATGCTTCTATAATCCGGGAATAAGTCGCTTGACGACGGACAATGCGGGCGCTCCCCAGCTGTTTCTGGAAAGCAGGTCTGTCAGGGCGGCTTCGTGCCGGGACGGACAGCTGTTTATCGTCCTTGCGATAGCCTCGTACCGGTCGGGACGTTCGCGCAGGATGTTAAAGAGCAATTCGTGGGCAAGCGGCATTAACGCCAGATTCTCACCTTCCAATTGCCGCACTTCCGCGTGCTTCTCCCTCAAGTAGGCCGCCTCGACTATGTACTGCGATCCCGACGCACAAACTTTAAACCCGCCTACGAGCTCCACCTGAATGCCGCCGATGGCGTAATGGCTGAGCAGCGATTCATAGATGCCCGTACGGTCCAGTTTCTGCTCATCGACGGCATAGGGTTCCAGGATACGCGCCGCCGCTGACGCCTGATCCGTATCCACGTACAGATCCAGATCCCGCGGCTGGGCTCCGATCTCCACGCCCTGCAGCGCCAGACCGCAGCTCCCGCCGATCAGCCAGCCGGTTCCGGTGTCGTTGAGAAGACGGGCCGCCTGACGCATGACCCGGACTAACGACTCCTCCAGCGGAAGGTCCCGACGCATTTCGAGCGCAATCCGCCGCTCCTTTGAACGTTCGCTTTTCATGCCGGTCCTCCTAGAAGTAAGGCTTGTGAGTAACGGAAACATCGCCGGTTTCCTGAATCACGGCCTGACATCCCAGACGGTAGCCCAGATCAATTTCTTCGGGTTCCAAACGGTCAAGTTCCGCTTCCGTAGGCGGTGCGAGCCGTTCCCGGCCTTCTTTGACAAAACAGCGGCAGCGCGCGCATGTACCGCGCTTGCAGGAATGTCCCCATTCGAGTTTATGTTTGAGGGCCAGTTCAAGTACGGTCAGTCCCGTCTCGCTTTCGACCGTCTTGTCCCCTTTTCTCGTGCGCAGTGTAATCATCTATGTTTCCCCCTTCGTGTAAACGATGCTGCTTCATTCCTAGGTTGATTATAGCATTTCGGCCGAAACTTTGTGAATCACGAGTAAAAGGACCGCGGGCTGCCTTACGGCCTCCTACGGTCCCCCTGCGCTTCCGCTGGCGTTTATCGCTACCTTTTCATGATGAGATTCATCATCTGCTGCAAGTTGCCGCCGTCCAGTTTGCTGCTTTTAACCGCATGAACGATTTCTTTGACGGTTTCTTCCGGCACATCAATCCCGACAAGCTGGGAAACCTGCTTAATCAACTGCCGCAGCTGTGCTTCATCTTGAACGGTCGACGGTTTCACGCCGCTGGCCAACTTCTGGATATCTTTCTCGGTTACGCTTTTACCCGTTTTTTTCTTAACGGTATTAAGAATGTCTTTCGGATTTCTAGGCACGCTGCCGCCTCCCAACCATAGTGTCCGCTATAAGGAACTGGACTTGAATCTATGGTAGTGTATGAAGGCTCGGCAGGAATGGTGTAGGCTACAGAATCCATTTATCCGTCTGATTGGCGACCTCTTCGATCTCATGCGTACGGCCGCGGCCCATCAGATCTTCAACCGCCGCCCGCGGAGCTTTCCCTTCGAACAGAACGTGATGAAGCTCGTTCGTGATGGGCATTGTGACGCCGTACTCCTGGGCAAGCACGTAGGCGGACTTCGTCGTTTTGACGCCCTCGACGACCATGCCCATTTTATCGAGAACCTGGTCGAGAGGTTCTCCCTGGCCCAGCAGATAGCCCGCCTTCCAGTTGCGGCTGTGCGTACTGGTACAGGTGACCACGAGGTCGCCGATTCCCGCCAGGCCTGCGAAGGTCATCGGGTTGGCGCCCATCTCCGCCCCGAGGCGTGCGATTTCGGCGAGTCCCCGGGTTAAGAGGGCCGCCTTGGCGTTGTCGCCGAACCGGAGACCGTCGGAGAGACCCGCGCCGAGGGCGATGATATTTTTGAGCGCGCCGCTCACTTCGACTCCCGTTACGTCCGGGTTCGTGTAGACGCGGAAATACGAATTAATGAACAGATCCTGCGCCGCTTCGGCCGCTTCGATCGTCGGAGATGCCACCACGACAGTCGTCGGGCATTCCCGGATCACTTCTTCCGCATGGCTCGGTCCCGACAGAACGACGATACGTTCCGGGTCGCACTGCGGAAGCTCCTCGGCCAGCACGGTGGTCATCCTTTTCAGCGTGAGCGATTCGAAGCCTTTGGTCGCGTGAATCACGAGCGTATCCGGGCTTAAGAATTCTCTCACTTGGGACGCCACCTCGCGCATTCCTGCCGAAGGTACCACGAATACGACGGCGTCCTTATTTTCAACCGCTTCGCGAATCGATGTAGTGGCACGGATGCGCGGGGACAGCGCGATGTCCTGCAAATAACGGCTGTTGGTATGTAAGGTATTGATCTCTTCCGCCTGTCCGGCGTTTCTCGTCCAAATCGTTACGTCCAGGTCGTTAGCGGCCAGTACGGAGGCAAGAGCCGTTCCCCAGCTTCCCGCTACCAGTACGGATACGTGTTTAGTCATGGCTGTCTCCCTTCTAAGCCGATTCATCGAGCAGGCTACGCCTTTTTGGAGCCGATCTTATTTTCTCGGCCTTGAACCAGTTTACTGATATTTGTACGGTGCCGCCAAAACGTAAATACCCCGATTACGATAACGCCCCACAAGATCTCCACCGGTCTTCCCATGCCCCATACGAAAAAAGGTAAAAGTGCGGTAAACAGCAGGGAGCCCAGCGATACGTAACGGGTCAGAAAAATGGATGCAATGGCGATAATGCCCGCGAAGATCGCGGGAAGAAAGCATAGGGTAGCCGTTACACCGATGGCAGTAGCTACGCCTTTGCCGCCCCGGAAACCGAAAAATACCGGCCAGTTATGGCCGATAATGACGGCGAGCCCGCAAGCGACATGGACCCAGATCAGATCCGGAGCCATCCACTTGCCGATCCAGACAGCCAGTATCGCTTTTACGACATCCAGCGCAAGTACCAGGACAGCCGGTCCTTTGCCAAGCACGCGCAGCGTGTTGGTGGCTCCGGCATTTCCGCTTCCGTGCGCCCGGATATCAATCCCCTTGACCAATTTCCCAATTATAAAGCTGAAGCTGAGCGAACCCAGCAAATAAGCTGCTACTGCGGGAATGATGTAGATCAAACGAACTCTCCCCTATTCGTCGTCGGATTTTCTTCGCGTGAACAAACGGATCGGGGTTCCCTCAAAACCGAAAGCTCCGCGAATTTTGTTTTCAAGATAGCGCTCATATGAGAAGTGCATCATATCCGGCTCATTCACAAAGAAAACAAAGGTCGGCGGCTTAACGGAAACTTGCGTGGCATAGTTAATACGCAGACGCTTGCCTTTGTCGGTCGGAGGAGGATTAAACATGACCGCATCGGAGACCACATCGTTGAGAACGTGAGTCTGAACGCGCATCGTATGCTGCTCCGCCACCTGGTTGACCATGGGCAGGAGTTTCTGGACACGCTGGGTCGTGCGGGCGGACACATACAGAACCGGCGCGTACGTCATAAACAGGAAGTGATCGCGGATTTTCTGCGTGAACTGGTGCATGGTCTTGTCGTCCTTCTCCACCACGTCCCATTTGTTGACGACGAATATAGCCGCTTTGCCCGCTTCGTGCGCATAGCCGGCGATATGCTTGTCTTGCTCGATAATCCCTTCCTCGCCGTTGATGACCACAAGCACGACGTCTGCGCGCTCAATGGCTTTCATCGCGCGCATTACGCTGTATTTTTCCGTATTCTCATACACTTTGCCGCGTTTGCGCATGCCGGCCGTATCGATAATGACGTATTTCTGATCGTCAAGCTCGAAAGGCGTATCAATCGCATCCCGGGTCGTACCGGCCTGGTCGCTGACAATGACCCGGTCTTCTCCGAGGATGGCGTTTACAAGCGATGACTTGCCGACGTTCGGACGCCCGATCAGCGCGACCTTGATGACTTCCTCGCCGTATTCTTCATCCGGATGATCCGGGAAATGAGCTGCCGCGGCTTCCAGCATATCGCCGATTCCGATTCCGTGCGCGCCGGAAATCCCGATCGGGTCCCCGAAGCCGAGGCTGTAAAATTCATAAATTTCATCCTGCCGCTGAATGTTGTCCACCTTGTTAACGGCCAGGACAACCGGCTTGCGGGACCGGAAAAGAAGCTGGGCAACCTCCTGGTCCGCCGAGGTAACGCCCGCTTTGGCGTCTACCATGAAAATAATAACGTCCGCTTCTTCAATCGCGAGCTCGGCCTGGACGCGTACGGACTTCATGATCTGGTCTTCGCCTTCGACTTCGATACCGCCAGTGTCGATGACGCTGAACTCACGGTCCAGCCATTCGCCGATCCCGTACAATCTGTCTCGGGTCACGCCCGGTTTATCTTCAACGATGGCCAGCCGATCGCCGATTATCCGGTTAAATATCGTCGATTTACCGACGTTCGGACGCCCCACAATCGCTAGAATGGGTCTTGCCATTCGGTTCACTCCTTACTGATGGTCACTCAAGTTCTCATTATTGGAAATTTCACATTCTTCATCATAGCAAAAAAGCGCTGGATTGGCTAATGTTTTCAGTGAACGCTATCCCTTGTGATCGACAAGGATGAAGGTTCCCGGTTTTAAAACGTGAGCATTGACATCCAGAATTTTCTCCAAATTAAAAGCGAGCTGCTGGAGTTCCGCTTCATCTTTCGCATAAAAAATGGGAGCCCCGCCATCGACTTTAACGCCTTCCACAACCGCAACCGCTTTGATCGTTGCCACTCTTCACGCCTCCTTGCGAGGTCCGGCCGCCGACTCCGTCGGCATGCGGATGGCGCTTTCCAGTACCGGCACCCGTTTGAGCGCGGCGGCCGCCTTTTGTGCGTCCTTCACTTGGGGAAGGACAAAAATACCGAGCGTCCCCGAGTCCAGATGAAGCTTGGCCATCGGCATCAGGGCGGGTTCTCCAGTGTCCCTGTACACGCCGAGGACCGTGGAGATATCATGCAGAATGGCCTGGCGCTGGCCCAGATTCGCCAGTGTGACGCGGGCGTCGGGATTTTTCGGTACGGCCAGCAGGCCTACCCCCTGCCTCGCGATCAGCTCCCGGTCGCTCTCGAGCCCGACGTTCATGATGTAAATATCGCCTACATACAGATTCGGCCCGTCCAGCCGCACTTCGCTGATCCCAATATCCGCGATGTGGGTCATATTTTTTCCCGTCTTGAAATAAATCGATACTCCGACAGCAGCCAGTCCGGCAGCCGCTCCCCAATACCAGGCGAAAACCAGAGTGAACAGCGAAGCCATCATCGAGGTAAAAATCACCAGATAGTTTCGGCCTTCGAAAACCATCGCAATGCCTTCAATGTACGAAACGCCCCGCGGGACAAGCTCCATCTGATCCACCTGCATCAGGCTTTGACGCTCCATATTCCGCACATCGCGGAACTGCTGGGCCGCAACGGTCAAAAACGTGACGGCCGTGTAGTTTTTGTCGAGCAATGCAGGTACCGCCACCGCACCCAGACCGGCTGCAATCACTCCCAGCGAAACATGAATGATTTTGCCGTGGGGATAAGTCGGATATTGACGATAATCCGTTCTTAATAAGTACAGACGCGACGCGATCCCGAAAAACAATCCGACAAAAACAGCGACCGTTTCTTTTTGCGACAGCATATGCGCAATCATTTCCTCCAACCTCGCTTTCGCTGGATCCATTGCCGGGCGGTTGTCCTGCATCCCGAATAAACCGATTCGAGGAAGACGGTCAGCAACCGCGCCGCAAAAAAGGAGAGCCACCATTTGTCCAGAAACGAGGGTGTACCGAGATGAACCGGCATCGTGCCGCCGTGTATACAGGCAAAAGAAAGGTCTCCCGCAATCATGGCTACCGTCAGCGAAACATACTGCTCGGCCGCTCCCCGGTGCATTCCCATTACCAATACCGCAAGGACAACGGCGATATCCCATTCGGGTTTCAGCACAATCATGACGGGATCCACGCTGTACAGCTCCAGCATCAGCAAATGAACGGCCCCGAGAAGCAGACCGGTCGCGAACAGATGCCCGCCTTCCCAAAGGCTCTTTTTACGGATACCGATCAGAAGAGCCGCACAGAAGGCAACCGGGACGGTGCCGTTGATTAGAGCGCCTCCCACGGAGAAGGTCATCAAAGCGGCAGGCAGCGCGAACATAAAAAAAAGAAGTATGTCACGTCCGGATATACTTCTCATAAAAATTTCCCGCCATCCGCTGAGCAGAAATATGACAGAGATGGCGAGGAGTACGGAAGCAAGATAACCTGGATTCATAGTTTGTCACCCTAGCTCGTTTCGTTACTCCTAGTATGACAAAACATCCCGTTTTTACTCCGCTTCCGTTCTGCAGGCATATTCAGTTAAATCGATCCGGCGGGCCCTGCACCATTCCGCGGTCGATCCCGTGATAATCACGGGACGTGTCCACAGCTGTTCGATGCGTACCGTTCCTAGAGCGGTCATCATCAGAACGATCCCGTGATGCAGCTCGTCGATGTGATCGATTAAAGCTTGCGTACCTTCGCTTCGCAAAATTTTAAGCAGGGCTCCGGCCATTCCGGCCGCCGAAGCGCCGAGGGCAAGCACCTTGACGATGTCTTCGCTGGTGCGGATGCCTCCCGTGGCCATGACCCTGCCTCGTTCGTAGACTTGCAGCGCTTCGATCAGAGTCACGCTCGTTTTCATGCCCCAGTCGTTCAGCCAATCGAGGGGCAATTTTCGCCGCGCATTCTCTATCGCGGCGAAATTGGTGCCGCCGGAACCGCCGACATCCAAAATTTGTACGCCTGCCGATTTGAGCAGTCTCGCGTTTTCAAGCGGGATGCCGAAACCGACTTCTTTGACGATCAGAGGCACTCCTGTGCCCGCCGCAATGCGGCTTACGCGCTCCAGCATGCCGTGAAAGCTGCGATCGCCTTCAGGCATGATCAGCTCCTGCATGACGTTCAGATGGATTTGAAGCGCATCCGCTCGAAGCATGTCCACGGCGCGTGCCGCCTGCTCCACTGTCGCTTCACTTCCCAAATTGGCAAAGACGAGCCCGTCCGGATTCATTTGACGGACGATGCGGTAACTTGCTTCCTGCAAAGGATCCCGCAAAGCGGACATCTGAGAGCCCACGGCCATTGCCAGTCCCCGTTCCCTGGCCGCCACTGCAAGCTCGCGGTTTATTTCTTCGGTTTCGCGTGCTCCGCCGGTCATCGCATTTACGACAATCGGCGAACTCAAATTGAGTTCGCCGATTGTCGTAAAGAGAGCGACAGACTCGGTGGAAGCGTCTGGCAGGCAGTTAGGCACCAGTTTGACATCCGTCAACCCCTGGTTGCCGGACTGACCCGTCTGGAGCGCAAACTGCACGTGATCCATTTTGCGCGATGAGCGCATTCCGCTTCCTCCTGTTCAGTCGTCTATTATTTTTTGAATTTGGAGAGCTTGTCGCCGAAGCGCTCGCCGAGCGTCATGGACAGGCCTTGATTGCTCAGGGAAACATTCTCGTTGCCAGCCAGTTCTTTCTGGTGGTTGGAGGATCTTTCCGGTCTGGAAGAGTAGTTGGAAGGCGCGGAAGATGCGGTTTGAGCCGGAGCTTCTTCCGTTTCCTTGATGCTGAGGCTTACGCGCTTCTCAGCTGCGTTAACGTCAAGGACTTTTACCTTAACTTCTTGGCCTTCTTTCAGAACTTCCTGCGGAGTCGCGATGTGACGGTGAGCGATTTGGGAAATATGAACCAGACCTTCAACGCCCGGAGCGATTTCAACAAACGCGCCGAAACCTGCAAGACGTTTTACCGTACCGGTAATGATTTCGCCGGTTGTGAAAGTTTTCTCGGCCTTTTCCCAAGGACCTTCTTGAGTCGCTTTCAGGCTCAGGCTCACTTTATCTTTCTCCGGATCTACTTTCAGGACCTGCACGCTTACTTTGTCGCCTTCTTTGACGATTTCGGAAGGGTGCTCAACATGGTGCCAAGCCATCTCGGAGATGTGCACCAGGCCGTCGATGCCGCCGATATCCACGAACGCGCCGAATTGAGTCAGGCGTTGTACGGTACCTTCGTATACTTTGCCCACTTCGATTTTGCTGATGATGTCTTTCTTCTGAGCTTCGTATTCTTCATCCAGAACGTCTTTCTGGGAAAGGATCACTTTGTTCTTCTCGCGGTCGATTTCTTTGACTCTCAGGCGCAGAGTGCGGCCCTTGTAGTCGGAGAAATCTTCGACAAAGCTGCGTTCTACCATGGATGCCGGCACGAAGCCGCGCACGCCAACGTCAACAACGAGACCGCCTTTAACCACTTCGGCCACGACAGCTTCGATGATGACTTTCTCGTCCAGTTTCTGCTGCAGGGTTTCCCACGCTTTTTCATTGTCAACAGAGCGCTTGGAAAGTACCAGCTTTTCTTTGTTGTCGTCAATCGTTACGATTTTAAGCTCAATCTCCTGGCCCTCTTGAACCGCTTGATCCGCGTTCTCGATTTGGACGGAAGACAGCTCGCGAAGCGGAATCGTGCCGTCGTACTTGTAACCGATATCTACGATTGCTTGATCCTGCTCGACTTTAATGATTTTGCCTTTGACGATGTCGCCTTTCTTTACGGCTGCGACTTGGCTCATCGCTTCTTGAGCTTCTTGGCTTTCGTTCGTTTGATTTTCGTTTTTGATTTCTTCTGACATGGAATACCCTCCTCGAAAATAAACACACCGACGGTTAATTTTGTATAGGCATCTGCACGGCGCGGATTGCGCGGCAGGATTTCCTTACAACCGGGTTCGTTTTTAGTTAAGCGACTTCTTTCCGGTGTTCCCGGATCAAAGTCTGAATTTCTTGCATGATATACTCGGTCACCTGCTCGAGATCGGCCGATCCGGCTTCGCTGAACGGGGTCAAATCAAGCGGTTTCCCGTAAATGACCGTCATTCTGCCGAACACCTTGTAATCCCCGATGATTGCGGTCGGCACAACGGCCGCGCCGGATTTCAGGGCAAACATCGCTGCGCCCTTCTTTCCCACACCGGGATTTTTACGGCTTCCCTCCGGAAAGATGCCAAGTACGTTTCCATCCCGAAGCAAGTTCAGCGTTCCCTTGATCGTTTCTTTGCTGACGCCTCCTCGTTTAACCGGAAAAGCGCCAATTTTACTAATTATTAGACCTAAAACCGGAATTTGAAACAGCTCCGCCTTCGCCATAAAATGAACTTTGCGTTTAAGGCGGATGCCGACAAGCGGAGGATCAAAGTTGCTGATGTGATTGGAACAGAGCAGCACACCGCCGTGCTCGGGGATGTTATCCTTGCCGATCACGCGAATCCGGAACAGCAGGGAATACACGACATTGCAAACTCCCCGCGCGAAATGGTAAAAGCTCATGCTCTTTCACCGCCTGCTCTCAACCGGCACATCTCCAGGATGCTCTCCACCACTTCGGGAATGGTCAGATCTGTACTGTCCAGCATTACAGCGTCGGCCGCTTGTACAAGGGGAGATACTTCCCTGCCTTCATCCAGCATATCGCGGCGGGCAATGTCCTTTTCCATCTCTTCGAGAGTGGTCGCCATTGCCGTGCCCTGAACTTCTTGAAACCTTCTTTCGGCGCGCTTGCGCACGCTCGCGGTCAGGAACACCTTCACTTCCGCATCAGGAAGCACATGCGTGCCGATATCCCGGCCGTCCATCACGATGCCTTTGGAAGCGGCCATCTGCTTCTGCTTGTCTACCAGAAGCTTCCTCACTTCCGCAATGGCGGCGATTTGTGAAACCTGGTCCGTGACGAGTTTGGTACGGATATCGGAAGATACATCCCGGCCGTCTACAAACACCAGCTGTCCGTCCGGTCCCGGTACGAGTTCGATCTTCATGCCGGCAGCGGTTTCTGCGACAGCCTCCGTGTCCAGAGGGTCAACCCCGTCCTGCAGCGCCTTCCAGGTGACCGCCCGATACATCGCTCCCGTGTCCACATAGACAAAACCAAGCTCGCCTGCGACCTTGCGGGCTATGGTGCTTTTGCCTGCACCGGCTGGCCCATCTATCGCGATATTAAATTTAGTCAAAACAAAGGCTCCTCCTAACAAAACCTTACGAACAAAAAAGCAGGCGTAGCCTGCTAACGCTGTAAATTATACCATAGGCGGAAGACAGATGCAAAAGTCTGCGGCCTGCCTGAATTTTCCGGAAAGCGACTATTCCTCCCCATGCCGGACATACGGCACTCCCTCCAGAGGATCGACCCGGGTGATTTCTTTTCGCACAGCCGGAGATTGGAGAAGGAGCTGGCTGATTAGCAAACCCGCCAACAGTACATATAAACATCTTATGAGCATCTTCTCGACCCGCTCGGAAAATTCAACAAACAGCCGTTCGTAACGTTCGTAAGTTAATGGGCGTTGCTGCCCGGACCTCCGGATTTTCACTGGCATCCTCCCGCAAACGAGCTTTGTTTGGAATGCAGTGTTTCCCGAACGGGCCGATTTTATGTAAGTTACTTTTTGCGGAAATCGAATTGTTTCTCGAAGCAGTACTGAATCAGCTTCTGACGGTCGCGGTCCGTAATTTCGCTGAACTGCAGCATGACGATTTTGCGTCCCGTTTCCAGCGTTTTAACCCGTACGACCTCCGCTTTGAAAGGCAGATGCTCCAAGGTTCCGTTCTTGTAAGTCACAAGCAGCCAGCAGTTCACCTGAGTGACGTTGTCCGGAAATTCGCTGCCCTTGCAGGTGAAGGAAACCCCGCCACCTCCGACGTCCTCCGTCAATGCTACGATAGGAACGGTGTCGCCAGCCTGTACGGAAATTTCCAGCTCCGCGGGAATCCGCAGAAAGCTCCTGCGCTGGATTTTCGTAATCGAGGCCGGATCGGGCATGGCTAGCGCGACCAGCCGGATTCCTTCTTCCTTGAAGCCGATGACCGAGGTCTGAAAATAATTTTTCACGCCTCCGTCCGTCACAAAAAAGGCGCTTACTTCGTCCCCCGTGTACAGCCGTTTCAAACGGCCCGTCCGCTCGTTCATAGGGGTTTCGATCCACAGACGGTCCGGGAGCACGTCCGAAATTCTCGCTTTGTATTCTTGTTTCGCTTCTTCTTCGTCAATCGTATTGACATGAAGATGCAGCAGCTGGTTGATTTTCATAAGCTGAGCCACGGTAACCTCATCCTTTTTTCGGTTAAATCCTGCCTGTTTCTACTTGATTATAGCACGCCTCCACCATTTAGGAAGACACAAAAAAGCGGCCCCGGGATTCCCGAAGCCGCTTGTCTGAACGAATGCCGTCAAGTCCCCTGCGTGACAGGCTGCTGCTTGGCCTGCTCGGCGTCTTCCTTGCGGATCGTTTCCACTTTTTCCTCCGTACCGTCTTCGCCGTTGACATAAATCCGGTACGTTTGACCGTTCAGACTGCCGATAAATTCATGGCAGAGCACTTCCTGATTCAGATCGTTGATGATAAGCGCCTTCGTGTGACGGGTCACTTTCAACTGAGGGCTCAGGTGACTTCTCGCCTCTTCTTTCGAAAGCTTCGGCTCTTGGTCGATATTTTTGTGATTCCGGTTGGCGAACACGAAATCCGTGCCCTGGAGCCCAAGAATCTGACCGTCGTCCAGAGCGACGTTTACGACGAGTTTCTCCGGATAAATAACGGTATCCTTTTCCTGCTTGGCGAACGTCATATTGCAGATGTTCTGGTGACGGTCGAAGCTGACCGCAGTCATATTTTTATAACCGTGCCGCTCCAGAAACTGGGCCGCCGCTTCACGCGTGTGCTCGACCTGAAGTTTGGTCGACTTCACATCGCGGGGATTCATGAAGTAGATCAGCTGCCCGCCTTTTTTCGTAAAGTCCATCGTGATATCGGCACCGTTCTTACCGGGCAGGGAACACGTATACGATTCGTACTCGGCCGCGCCGTTACCGTTTTTGACCACATTAAAGATGGCCGGGTTGTTTACCCCAAGGAATGCCGCCGCTTTCTTACGGACCTCCTGTTCGTCGATCTCGGGACCGTCCAGCATTTGAGCCGTATATTTCGACTGCGTTGACATGGTGAAGGGGCCTTCTTTCAAATCGTTGTAGGACCCGACTTTTTTGTCCACCGTTTTGAAACCGTCGATAATCGTATTGTCGTTCGGTTCCTTGTTGGCTCCGAGCGCCAAGTCCACGTCCATCCAGCGCAGGTTATTGGCGATAACCTTCTCCTGGACTCCGCGCAAATCCCCCGTAATCTCCTTGGAATGCTCATACAGAGTGCTCAACGTTTTTAATTCGCCGTCCGTCAGAGGCTTTTTCGTCAAATCCCGCGTCGAGGTCTGGTAACTGAATTTCGAGACGTTGGCCAGGAACTCTTCCGTTTTGTTAAAAGGAAGCAGGCCCAGCGGCAGCTGGTTCACTTCGTTTTGCGCCTGGCTGGTCAGCCTCCAGACATTCACCAGACCTTTACGGTAGGTGTCATTCGAGGTGGAATTGATCGCCAGCGTATTGCCCAGTTCCGTATGTAGCTTCTCGATATGATAGGACAAATCGTGAAAAGCACGCTGATACTGGTTTTCCGCCTTAATGGAGACTTGATTTTTCTGCTTTTGCTGAGAATACCCCCAAACCCCCGTACCGACCAATGCCGCAGCGCAGACTGGAAATAAAACCATACTCATTTTTCTGTACATGCTTGTAAGCTCCTTTCTTAGGCGATATTGCCGTTATTGTCTGCCTTCGAAACGAAGTTTATACAGCAAAAAAAGCCTGCACGCCATGCGCAGGCTTTCTTAGCTCTTCTTGCTTACATTCGATTGGATTAATCTTCAATCTTCCGTTTCAACCTCTAAATCGTGCTCGTTGTCACAGATGCAGCGTTTAAAGCCGGTTTCGATTCTGCCATTGTCGCGGCGTCCCTTCAGGATAAATCGTTCTCCGCACTGTCTGCAACGGATCGTAACTTTCACCCGGTTCACGGTCATGTGTTCACCTTCCGCGCCTTCGCTTGCGCACCAAATAAGTGTTCTCACAACCAGTATGGTCACCGTTATCCGATTTTAAACTCCTCTTCCCCGCGGACGATGCGGAGCGGAGAACGGTCGTTGGCACGGTCCACTTTCCAGAGCGTGCGGATCCAGAGCAGCGTCATAAAGGGCAACATAAACCAGATCCAGTTATTGGCCGCCACCAGCAAAATGTAGTCGAACGCCCCGTGCCATAAAATAGGCAGGAACAAAGAGGCGAGCAAATACTTGCGTTCGTGGGAACGCATAAACTTGGCTTTGCCGAGATAATAGCCCATCATAACACCGAAAAGCGCATGTCCCGAAACGGGAAGAAGGGCGCGCATGAGCAGCGAAGACATGCTGATCCCATTGGCGAACGCATAGAGGATATTTTCCAGTGTGGCGAATCCAAGGCTGACGGCCACGGCGTAAACGATCCCGTCGTACGGCTCGTCGAACGAATCGTGACGGTATATCAAATGGTACACGACGAACCATTTCAAAAACTCTTCCAACCCGCCGGAGATAAAGAAAGCAAAGGTAAAATGATTATCCCCGCCGATCTCCTGCATAAACGAATTCTGAAGCACCATGGCCGGAATAACGAGTAAAACTCCGCACAAAAACAACTTGCCGACCAGGTGAATCGGCTCCGTTTCATAACGGTCCTTCAAATAAAAATAAGCAAGAAGGGAGATTCCGGGAGCAACCGCCGCCATTAGAACGGAAAACACGTTCATCCCATTTCCCCCTTTCTGATCCGGTGAACGATTCCGTCCTTCTTATACCCAACCACGGAAACGGGCGGCTTCCGCCATTTTGCGTACGCCGGTCATATAGGCCGCCAGACGCATATCGATTCCGCGTGTTTTATGAACAGTATAGACATTTTCGAAGCCTTTTTCCATCACTTCTTGAAGTTTGGAATGAACTTCTTCTTCCGTCCAGTAATATCCTTGGTTATTTTGTACCCACTCGAAATAAGACACAACAACACCGCCGGCACTAGCCAGGACGTCCGGAACGAGCAGCACGCCGCGCTCCGTCAAAATTTTGGTCGCTTCCAGCGTAGTCGGTCCGTTCGCCGCTTCGACCACGATACCCGCTTTAATGCGATGGGCATTCTCTTGCGTGATCTGGTTCTCGATTGCGGCCGGCACCAGAATGTCGCAATCCTGCTCCAGAATTTCGGTGCTCGGCATTACGTTCGGGAACAAGTTCGTCACGGTACCGAAGGAATCTCGGCGGTCGAGCAAATATTCGATGTCGAGCCCGTCCGGATTGTACAAGGCCCCGTTCACATCGGCAATCCCGACCACTTTGGCCCCGGCTTCGTGCATAAACTTGGACAAGTAGCTTCCCGCGTTGCCGAATCCCTGAACGATGACACGAGCGCCTTGAAGCGGAATGCCGCGCTTCTCCAGCGCTTTGTTGATCATGATCGTGACGCCTTTGGCAGTCGCCGTCTCGCGTCCGTGGGAACCCCCCAGCACAATCGGCTTGCCCGTGATGAACCCCGGGGAATCGAACTCGCGGATGCGGCTGTACTCGTCCAGCATCCAGGCCATGATCTGGGAGTTCGTCATGACGTCCGGCGCCGGGATGTCCTTGTTCGGACCTACCAGTTGGCTGATCGCCCTTACGTACCCGCGGCTGAGCACTTCCAGCTCACGGAAAGACATGCTCCTCGGGTCGCAGATGATGCCGCCCTTGCCGCCGCCGTAAGGAAGATCCACGATGCCGCACTTCAAGCTCATCCAGATGGAGAGAGCTTTCACTTCGTCTTCGGTCACGCCGGGATGAAACCGGACTCCGCCTTTCGTGGGACCGACCGCATCGTTATGCTGGGCGCGGTAGCCTGTGAATACCTTGACTTTGCCGTCGTCCATCCGGATCGGAATCCGAACCGTCAGCACGCGGAGCGGCTCCTTGAGAAGCTCGTACATTTCGTCGGAATATCCGAGTTTCTTCAGAGCATCTTCAATAATCGTTTGAGTAGATTCCAGTACGTTCAAGTTTTCGGTGTTAGCCATGTTGACCACCTCGTTTATGTATTATAACGCAATGAAAATAAAGCATCCTGCAAAAACACTTGTTTTTGGAGAATGCTTTATGAAGCAGGTGCCGCCTATATCTTGTCCGGCATGCAGCCACCCGGAGCCGTGCACATTCGGGCAAGGTCGGGAATGGTCCACGCCGGTAGTTGGAGTGTAGGGCATTATCATGCGAAATGCCGGCATAATTCCTGGACCGCATTAGCTTCAATTACAGCTTTTCCATACTCTTCGAGTACGGCCTTCGTCACGTTGGTCGCATCTCCGTACTCGGATAGAACGGCGATGAGCGTCTGGAACTTGCCTTCCGGCAGTTCGGTCGGTTCGAGCTGAAGGATCCATTTGTTTTTATACGTATAAAGCGCTCCACCATCCGTTAGCATCGGATTGACGACTTTTGAAGCACGAAGCAAATCTTCGAAATCGCGGAAGGCGTATGAAACGATGTCGCTTTGTTCAAGCGTCACTTCCATTTCGTACACTTCTTCGTCATCATGGTCATCCAGCAAATCGGCTTGCAAGGACAAGTCCATGCTGCCCCTGGTCACAATGACGACCATTCCTTGGGCAGGGAGCGCAAAAACTTCTACAGCTAAAGGTCCTGCAGGTTCGAAACCCAATTCGGAATAGGCCTGATCCATCATGTCGCTGAAAAGATCGTGAACTTTGGGGATTTCCCTCCACATGTCGTCTTTCTGGATGCCCCGTTCCGTCAAATCATCGAATGTAAGGAAAATCCGTATTTTGTCCGGGCTTAAACGTTCGATTTTCATGACAGGATCCTCCTTTCCATGACACCTCTGTTTGAATGGTTATAAACAAATTATGCCGGTTTGAAAACCATGGTGTGTGCGCTTGCGTAAACAAGCACGCTTATGGGTGCCACCTAGTATTAGTATACCATGTTAAAGCCAAAATGTTAGCTATGCGGCAAAAATTTAAAGGCACCTTCTCTGCGGAATGCAGAAGAGGTGCCTTTCGGTCTTTCACGCTCCCCGCGGAGCGGTCAGCGCAGCTTTACACTCAGTGAGTCGCCTGAGATGATGCGGCGTTTTTCACCAGTATTTCGTCTACAGCCGCTTTTACCTGCGAATCTTTGGCGATCAGGTTTTCCAGCGCTTCCCTGCCGTCCGAAGAATGAGATCCGCCGGAACCGTGAGAAGAGCTGGAGCTCTGATTCGACTGCTGCTTGGAGGAGCTTTCCTTGCGGCCGGAATCGG
Organism: Paenibacillus sp. JNUCC 35; assembly: GCF_058269095.1. NCBI lineage: Bacteria > Bacillati > Bacillota > Bacilli > Caryophanales > Paenibacillaceae > Paenibacillus > Paenibacillus sp. JNUCC 35. Next base: position 4,147,414 of record NZ_CM177771.1, read on the forward strand.
AAACAAAATTTTTCGTCTGGCCGATTACATCGTTCAATGAGCTGCCGATCCCGCTGTTTTCCGAACTGAACATCGCGGACCGCATGCTTTTTATCCGCTTGCCGGCATACATAGCCAATGCAGCGCCCGCGACGCTTCCGATAAGGAAACTGCCTAATTTCATCCCGTATCCCTCCAAATTTTTAGAATGTATGAGTCTTGATTAGGTTGCGTCCGATAGGCGGGGGCCATTCGCCCGTAAAGTGGGAATGGGAGGGATTCGGACCACAGGAAATAAGCCGCCTGGCAGCACAACAAAAAGCCCGACGAACCTTATGACTAGACGGCTTATATGCGCCGCGCGTCTTCCGGGTTTGTCAGGCATCTGGATTGCGGCCGGACTTGATTTGTCAAGTTCCGGATGTATATCGGATTCCCCACCAGCCGAGCCCCATGACGAGAAGAATGAACAAAAACAGAAGCAGACGGTAAAACCAGCGTGTAACTTTGGCCCGTTCGGACGGATGTACCGAGCTTCTCGGAGGGAGGTAGTGGCTTTCTTCTTCATTTTCATTGACTAAATCGCTTTCTGCGAGTATCGGCTGTTCGTACTCTATCCCCTGTGTCTTGTTGCCTTCCATGCCGGATTACTCCTCCTTGCCATAACGTAAGATGCAGCCCGAAATAAAATCAATCATAAAATGGGCGAAAATAGCGGTCCACAAGGACCCGGTATGGATAAAGATCCAGCCGATCCCGTAGGATATGCAAAAAACAAGACCCGTCATCAGCCAATGCTGGAGATAACGGATATGAATGGCCGCAAAAACGATGCTTGTCCAGTATGGACCCAGGTAATGCTGAAGGCCCGCGCGGAACAGGAGTTCTTCGCATATCGAAACCAGTACGCAAATGAGCGCGATATGCCACAGCGGACGCCTGCCGAAGATACGCTTGTTCACTCCCCCGTCGTCCGTAACTTCCTCGGGGACATATTTGGACACGATCAGGTCCGCGGCCAGCACGGCCAGTGCGATGCCGCCTCCCCAGAGGACGATGGACCAGCCGGGCGCAAAGCTGAAAAGACTCCGCCAATCCGCCCCTTGAACGAACAGCATGATAACGCCGATCACCAGCAGAATCGCCTGGGTTCCATATAAGTTAATAAGCAGCATCCGGTCATTAAGATCATCGACCCGGATGTCCGTCTTAATGCGGATATTTTTCAGATCTTTCCATTTCCAGTTCCATTTTCTCATGATGGTCCTTCCCAGGGACTTTCCCCTATTACGCGGTATTAGTTGTGTATGATGCCGAGTCTCGATACCATCATCTTCATCCTTATTAACATACCATGAATCTCACATAGAGGAAATCTTGTCCTTCTTAATAGAACGGATAAGTCCTGCAAAAGTTCCGCTCCGGACATAAAAAAAGCGCCCCTCCACAGTGGATGGCGCTTAACATTGAGCCGGGTGAGGCGCTTCCGCTTCCTCAAAGGCATGACTAGTCTGACGTCTCTTAATCGTAGGCAAAACCGCGCAGCATCGCCAAAGCCGCCATGCCACCTTCGACATTGACCAGTTTGTCCGGATCGAAGCCGTTTCTCTCCAGATAACCGCACACCATCTCGCTGCGCACACCGTGCGCGCACAAGACATACAGGTCGGCGTCACCGACCAGTTCGTCCAATCGCTCCGGAATGGTATTCATGGGGATGAGCTCCGGCTCATCCAGATGGTAGTGGTCCCATTCGTACGGCTCGCGGACATCGACAATTCGTATCCCCTTAAGCATCTCCGGTTGTTCCAGAAGTTCAAGAAATTTTTCGGGCGCAATATGTTTCATGCAGGCTTCTCCTTTTTTTACATGCGCTTACATGTGGAAAATTTTCGTAATAACTGAAGAATAGCGAATATTATATCCTAATACAAGAGTAATAGTACGGATTTATCACTCTATTTGGCGTTTCGTTTGTTAAAACGGCGTGAATATTCGGGTAACCCTATTGACACGTTGCCGGGGCCATGTTACATTAAGTGAAACTTAACGACATATACCACGTTAAAGCGTTGACGGAGACACGTACGTATGGACAGCCTTTCAGAGAGCCGATGGTTGGTGGAAATCGGCAGGACGCATGCATACCAAGCACTCCGGAGCATTGAACCGAAGCGAAAGCCGCAGGCTCAATCGGCAGAACCCGTTATCGTTCAGGTCCCGATACGGACCAATAAGGCCTTGCGTGAGAACGCCGGGTGAAGTAGGGTGGCACCGCGAAGATAACTTTCGTCCCTTCATACGGGTTACGTATGAGGTTCGGGAGTTTTTTTATTTCCCAAGAGGAGGCTATATACATGTTTAAAGTACTTGTATCGGATCCGATCAGCGATATGGGGATCCAAATGCTCTACGACGCAAGCGATGTTGAGGTAGACAAGAAACCGGGATTAAGCGAAGACGAGCTTGTCTCGATCATCGGCGAATACGACGCCCTGCTCGTGCGCAGCCAGACCAAGGTTACACCGCGCATCATGGAAGCCGCGCCTAAACTGAAAGTAATCGGCCGCGCGGGTGTCGGCGTCGACAACATCGACCTCCAAGCGGCAACCAAACACGGCATCGTGGTGATCAACGCGCCTGACGGCAACACGATCGCAACCTGTGAGCATACTTTCGCGATGATGATGTCGGTAGCCCGCTCCATTCCGCAAGCCTACAAAAAGACGGTCAGCGGTGAATGGGACCGCAAATCGTTCGTCGGCGTCGAGCTCCGAAACAAAACGCTCGGCATCATCGGAATGGGACGCATCGGAAGCGAAGTCGCCAAACGCGCCAAAGTGTTCGGCATGAATGTCATCGGCTACGATCCGTTCCTGACGGAAGACAGAGCGGAGAAAATCGGCGTCAAGCTCGGAACGGTCAACGATATCGCGGCCGCAGCCGACTTCATTACCGTCCATACGCCGCTGACGAATGAAACCCGCCATATCGTAGGCCCGGCTCAGTTCGCCATCATGAAAAAAGGCGTCCGGATCATCAACTGCGCACGCGGCGGAATCGTTGACGAGAACGCCCTCGTGGCCGCAATCGAAAACGGCACTGTAGCCGGAGCCGCGTTTGACGTATTCGAGCAGGAACCTCCTCAGGCGAGCCACCCGTTCCTGAACAATCCGAGTATCATTGTCACGCCGCACTTGGGCGCATCGACCATTGAAGCTCAGGAAAACGTAGCCATTGACGTCTCGGAAGAGCTTCTGCATATTCTGCGCAACGAACCGTTCAAAAATGCCGTGAATATGCCGCCTGTGCCGGCTACCGTGATGAGCAAACTGCAGCCTTACTTCAACCTCGGGGAAAAGCTCGGTCTTATCGCCGGTCAGCTGACCGAAGGACCGGTCAATGAAATCGTCGTCAGTTACTCCGGCGATCTCGCCGACGTGGACACGAATCCGTTAACCCGCTATATCGTTAAAGGCGTTTTCACGCAGCATCTCGAAGGCATCAATCTCGTGAACGCCATGCATATGGCCAAATCCCGTGATATCAATATCACGACGCAGCAATCGTCCACAACCGGAACGTTCACCAATCTCGTGACGATTACCGTTAAATCCAAGCAAGGCGACCGCACACTGGCAGGTACGCTGCTGGCCGGTTACGGCGAGCGCATCGTGCGCATCGATCAATACCCGGTGGACTTTGCACCGGAAGGCTCGCTTCTTCTCATCTCGCATAACGACAAACCCGGCATTGTCGGCCGCGTAGGTACGCTGCTCGGAAGCAATGACGTGAACATTGCGACCATGCAGGTAGGCCGTACGGTCGTCGGCGGATCGGCGATCATGGTTCTGACCATCGATAAGACCGCTCCGAAAGAAGTTATTGCCGAGCTTGAGAAACAGCCGGAAATCGTCAACGTTCGTCAACTGGGCATTTAAGCACTTCTCGGCCGATTTATCCCGATCCGGCGCTTGCAGCGTAAATCAAGGCGCCGGACCCTTCTTATCCGGCCTGCGAAATGTTTCACGAACAACAAGATTTAATTCGTTTTTTCAACAAAAAAGGCGGAAAGCAGCTGAATGACTCAGCAGGCTTTCCGCCTTTTGCATGTAATCTTGCAGAGCTCGGGCCAAAGCCGTCCGGAGCCTTTTACGGTTTGTCGGCTCCGCTCCCGATGTCGGCTCTAACCCCCCCTCTTCGTCGTTAGAGACGTTACGGGGACTAAAGGGGCCGTGCGAGCCTTAGCACTCTTTGCACGGCAGGACGATGGTAAACGTCGTCCCCTGCCCCAGCTTGCTGCGCATCGTGATCGTTCCCTGATGGGCGTCCACGATGTTCTTGACGATGGCCAGTCCGAGGCCCGTGCCGCCGGTCGCTCCCCGTGTCCGGGCTTTGTCCGCTTTATAGAAGCGCTCGAACACGTAAGGGACATCTTCGGCCGGAATCCCCTGGCCTTCGTCCGTCACTTCCAGCTTGCAGCCGGGAGAAGACTTGTACGCGTAAGGCTCCGCCTTAATCGTAATCGTCTTCCCGCCCGGCGTGTGCCGGAAGGCGTTGTCGAGCAGGTTGGTCAGCACCTGCTCCAGCCGGTCTTCATCCGCCGTACAAACCAGCTCCCCTTGCGGGAGCTCGAAATTCAGGCGGATGTCCTTCTCCCTCGCCAGGACCGTAAATTTGCGGTGCATCCGTTTCACGAGCCCGCCGATATCGGTCCTGTTGAAGCTCATCTCGAGATGCCCCGCTTCCATGCGGGCCAGATCGAGAAGATCCCGGACGAGGCGGCCCATCCGCAGCGCTTCGTCATAGATGACCTGAGCGAGCTCCTTGCGCTCCTCGGGGGACCCGGCGATGTCGTCCAGCAGCGCCTCGCTGTAGCCCTGCACCATCGACAACGGCGTGCGCAGTTCGTGCGAAACGTTCGCGACGAAGTCCTTGCGCAGCTTGTCGAGCCGGAACTCCTCCGTCACGTCGCGGAGCACGGCGACGGCGCCGCGTACCCCGTCGCGCGAATGCAGCGGCGTCATCGCGACGGACCAGACCTCGTTCTCGACGTGAAGCTTATCGGTCTGCTCCCGAGCCTCCGTCACCACTTGATGGAACATAGACTGCAGCGGAGCGGGAATATGACGGTCAAGCGGCAGAGGAAGCGCAGCCGGAACGCCGCCGTTGACGGGCGGCCCGTCCGGGTTCCAGGAGAGTTCTTCCCACTCCTGGATGATTTTGTCCCCCTGCGGGTTCGTCACAATGACTTTGCCGCCGGCATCGAACGTCATGACCGCGTCGGTCATGCTCCGGAGAACGCTGGAGAGGTTCTCTTTTTCATGCCGCAGGGCTTTCACGTTCTCTTGAAGCTCTTCTCCCATCACGTTAAACGATTTGGCAAGCTCCCCGATCTCGTCGGAAGAAAGAATCGGAACCTTCGTGCCGTATTCTCCCCGGGAGATTCTTCCAGCCGCATCTTTGAGCTGAAGCAGCGGCCGCGTGATCCGGTAGAACAGGAAGAACGCGAACACGGTCGTCATCAGGAAGCCGATAATCGAAACGATTACGAACAGCCGGAATACGTCCCACTGGGTAGCTTCCAGGGATTTCAGGGATTGATACAGGACAATAGCGCCCTCCGTATCTTTGGCCCCTCCGTCCGGCGTGTGATAGAGCGGCACGGCCACGGCGATATAATCGTTGCGCTGGTTGATTTTACCCTGCTTGTTGTAGGGAATTCGCTTCTCCAGCATTTGGCCGTTCAAGACGGTTTTCAGCTCCGCGTCCGAAAAAAAGTCGGCCGTTTTGAACCGGAGTAGCTCCTGGTTTTTGCCCTCGACCGACGGATTCAATTCTTTCAGATCTTTATCCAGCGCAATCATGCGCGCATCCTGAAGTTCCAAGAGCTGATTGGCCATCTTGTAAAACTCTTCGTCCTGCAGATGAAGGGCGGCTCCGTTCGAATAATCGCCCGCAAGCTGTTTCAGATTGTGTACCTGATCCTCGGACTGGGAAAAATACTGTTCCAGCGACTGCACGAGAAACACGCCGAGCGTGATCAGAATAACCGCCACAAGACCGATAATGGTCAGCCACAGCTTGCCGACTACACTGCGCAGGCTAAACACGTTACTTCGGCACCTCTAGCTTGTAGCCTACGCCCCAGACCGTCGTAATCATCGCAGCCGCTTCTGGCGATACTTTGTTGAGCTTTTCGCGCAATCTTTTCACATGGGTATCGACCGTGCGCAAATCCCCGAAAAATTCGTAATTCCAGACATCTTTGAGCAGCTCTTCCCGCGAAAATACCTTATCCGGCGATACGGCCAGATAATGGAGCAATTCATACTCTTTGGGCGTCAGGGCGACTTCCTGACCGCCTGCCGTTACGCGGTGAGCGTCGTGCTCGATAACCAGGTGCGGAAATACGATGTTGTTGCTCGAATTCGCATCCTTGGACAGAAAAGCCGTTGCGGACGAACGCCGCAGGATCGCCTTGACCCGGTAAATCACCTCGCGCGGACTGAACGGTTTCACGACGTAATCGTCGGCACCGACTTCGAACCCGTGAACGCGGTTCGTTTCTTCGCCTTTCGCGGTCAGCATGATTACCGGCGTGGACTTCACTTGGCGCAGACGAGCACAAACTTCCGTCCCGTCAATCCCCGGCAGCATCAGATCGAGCAGAATCAGATCGAAATCGCGCTCGGTCGCCAGCGTCAGGGCCGTTTCGCCGTCTTCGGCTTCCTCGATGCCGTAGCCCTCTTTCTCCAGGTACATCCGAAGCAGACGTCTGATCCGTTCTTCATCGTCTACAACCAGAATATTCAATCTCTGTTCCATGACGTTCACAATCCCTTCCGTCCATAAACGATTGTAGTAAATGATTTGCTAAAATTATACACCCGAATAGGAGTGCAGGCCAGCGATGACCAAGTTTACCCCGACCAGCGTAAACATAACCACGATAAAGCCGATTACGGCCAGCCATGCGGAACGTTTGCCCTGCCAGCCGCGGGAAAGACGGAGATGCAGGAATACCGCATAGAAGAGCCAGACGATCAATGCCCATACTTCCTTCGGATCCCAGCCCCAGAATCGGCCCCATGCTTTATGAGCCCAGATCATCGCGAAGATGAGGGCGCCGAGCGTAAAAATCGGATAGCCGATCGCGATGGAACGGTACCCGATCTCGTCAAGGTCCTCCGGGTCCATGCCTTTCATAATAGGTGAAATCGCCTGTCCGATCGGCTTGCGCAGGATCAGTCTGAGCAGCGCATATAGAAGGACGCCGATCACAACCGTCCAGATCACCGTATTGAACTTCCGGCCGGCATTTTCACCGCTCATCCAGGAAGGCGCCGTGAAGAGCGGCTTGTCCATGCCGAGGAACGTGTCCATTGATTCGAGCGTCGTCTGGTATGGAGCCACGATAGGCGGCAGCACGTAAGTGACGGTCTGGCTTACTTTTTGCTGGGTGCCGTCTTCTTTGGCCAAGATTTGTTCTTTGACAAACTTGGCTTCATAGCCTGCGGCATTGAACGTGAATACGGAAGCGATAAAAGCGATCAGCATAAAAATAATGAGCAGGGTGAATTCCACCCCTCTTTGTTCCTTGCGGTCGGAGGCCGTTTTCCCCTGAAAATTCACCGTCCGGATCAAATACATTAAACCCGCGGCAAAGCCTACAGCGAAGAATGCTTCACCCGCAGCCGCGGTCGTTACGTGGATTTTAAGCCAGTAGCTCTGCAGCGCCGGAATCAGCGGCTGGACTTCGTTCGGGAAGACGGCCGCGTACGCAATGATGAGCACGACGACCGGCAGAGCAAATACCCCGAGAACCGGGGTACGATAGATTGCGTATACGATAATAAAGGCAATCATGATCATCATACCGAGCATCGTCATAAATTCGAACATGTTGCTGGTCGGAATGTGTCCGCCCCCGTACCAGCGGGTGAAGAAATAAAGAAGCTGGGACACAAGGCCTAAAACGGACAGGCCGTAAGCGGCTCTGCCCCATTTGCGCGCATGAACTTCGGGATCCCGGTTGCTCCATGTTTTGCCGGCGATTGAAAGTACAAATACCAGAAAAGCCACACAGTAGATAACAAATGAAACCAGCAGCGCGTTCCCGCTGAAATTTAACCAATTCATGTAGCTTTCCCTCCTTTTTCAAGCGTTTTCTGATCCACGGTAATGCCTGTTTTGTTCAGTGAGGCAGCTACTTCCTTGCGGACGCCAAACCAGTTCTTGTTCGTGTGCGCGCCGAGTACGAGCCGTCCGTCGTCGATCCGAAGCCATACTCGGCGGTGCTGCCAGTAGAAGCCCATGATGAGACCGATCATTCCGATCGCGGCCCCGATCCAGATATAGGGAAGCGCACGGTCCGTCCGGATATTCAGATAAGAGGTATAGGAGGAAAACGTAACGTTTTCCATCGATCCGACAGATAAGTCGAATTTAGCGCCTATTGATCCGTTAATTTCGTCCTGGCGGAACTCCTGCTTGTCTATTTGTCTCGGGAAATAGATGTAAGGCTCACCGTTTGGAGAAAGCCCCGGCCCCGTAATCTGAAAAATAAATGCAGGCGCTTTCGCTTCATTCGATTTCGTAATAGGCTCCCCTTTGTCGTCCAGGCCGAATTCCGGGAAATATCCCTTCAGCGACAGCTTGTAAGGGCCTGCCTGGTACGTATCCTGAGGATCCTTCATCGGAAGCTCGAAGCTTCCGTAAGATTCGCCCGTCTGTTTGTTCGTCAGCGTAGGCTTGACCGAAATGAGCAGCGGCGCTTCCTTATAATCGTATTGAAAAGCGAGAAGGCCTTTGTAATCGAGCGGTTCGTTCACGATAATTTTTTGCCGGTGTACTTCCTGCAGCTCCGGTTTTTTGCCGGGAGTGTCGCAGTCCGCTTTACAGGTGTAGATCACGGCTTCGGTTTCATAAATTTTCGGGACGGCCCGTTCCCTTTTTTTAAACTCTTCGGTCATTTCTTCCGGCTTGTAAAAATCGATGGTGAACTTCTCATTCTTGATATAGAGCGACGTATCGGGAATTTTCTTGATCTCCCCTTCGCGAAGCCCCATATATTCATCCATCTGCCAACCCGGGAAACTGCGCATCAGCACGGCCAGCAGAAAAATAATGAGGCCGATATGAAGCACGTAAGGTCCCCAGCGGCTGAACCGGTACTTCTCGGCAAGAAGCGCGGCTCCGTCCGTATGTACGCGGTAATGTTTTTTGCGGAGCTGGCGGGCCATTTGCTCTGTCCATTCTTCTTCGCTGATTCCTTCCGGAATGCGTCCGTCGTAAGAGACCTTCTGGCGGAGCAGGAAGCTGTGGTGCTTCTGGATCTTCTGCTTGGAGAGAGCCCGGTACAGCGGAAGAACGCGGTCCAGGCTGCAGATGACCAGCGAGGCCCCGATCATCAGAATAAGCAGCTTAAACCACCACGATTCGTACGTATGGGATAAGCCCAGCAAATAATACACATGGCCCAGTGTTCCGTATGTATTCTTATAGTAAGTGGAAGGGTCTACCTGAATAAAATTGCTTTCCTGCGGATAAATGGTGCCAAGCGAAGAACCGATCAAGGTCAGGACGATAATCGTCACGGCCACCTTCACCGATGAAAAGAAATTCCAGATCCGGTCCAGCCAGGACGGATTTTCACGCTGGGATCGACGCGCGACCCCATCATATTTCATTTCCAGCGGTTCGTTGGAAAACGCTTCTTCGGTCAGCGGCTTGCCGCACGATTCGCAGAGCAGAGTCCCTACATGGTTCTGGTGCCCGCAATCGCACTTCGTGTTCTGAAACACGCCGCATTCCCCCTCTATGCTGTTGAATGGATACCTTATTGGCCGCCGCCGGTACCGGCTGTCAGCTTTTTCAGCGTGTCAGCGATAAAAGCCTCGTCCATCTCGCCTTTATGGATCTTCATGACCGTCCCGTCGGGTTTGACGAAGAACGTCGTCGGATATTCCACGACCCCGTACTGTTTCCGTACGTTCTCCTCGTTATCGAGCAGGATCGGCAGATTCAAGTTGTACTGGTCCACAAAGTTCTGAACCGTGACGCGGCTCGTATCCAAGTTGACCTCCAAGAACTCCACGTTCTTGTCTTTCCAAATGTCGTACTGCTTCTGCAGAGCCGGCATTTCTTTCTTGCAGGGAGGACAGAAGGTTCCCCAGAAATTAATCAGGACGCCTTTGCCTTTGTAGTCGGAAAGCTTGTAGGACTTGTTATCGAGTCCGGTGAGTGTAAAGTCCGGCGCTTTGGAGCCCTCGACCGGATATTTTTTATCGTCGGCGGATGTTAGGTTGTTGACGATCGTAAATACACCGATGATAAGAACAAGGCCTAAAATGATAATCTGAACCCATTTTTTGTTCTTTTTCATAGCGAGCACCCTCAAAAATAAGACATAACTATCCTCATTATAACGAAAAAAAAGGCCAAGCTTAGCGGCCTTTTTGAATTTTATGTGACTGCAAGGCCGCATCGCGCAGGCTGTTAATTTCGTCATTGCGCAGGACTCTGTACTTTGCTCTCGGAAGACCGGCAAGCAATAAGGGTCCGTACTGTACCCGTCTTAATTTGGCTACCGGAAAAGATACGGCATCGAACATTCTTCTCACCTGACGGTTCCGGCCTTCGTAAATCGTAATGGAAATAACGCTCTCATTCTGCTCCGGGCGCACATCGACGTATTCGACCTCGGCGGGAGCGGTCATGCCGTCCTCCAGCTCGATGCCCGCTCTCAATCGGTCGAGAACGGAACCGTGCACGACGCCTTTGACGGTCGCATGGTACGTCTTGGCCACATGATGCCTCGGATGCATCATCAGGTTGGCGAATTCCCCGTCGTTCGTCAGAATCAGCAGACCTTCCGTATCGTAATCAAGACGGCCGACCGGATAGACGCGCTCCTTGATCCCCGGCAGGTAATCGGTTACGACTTTGCGGCCCTTCGGGTCCGCAGCGCTCGTAATAACGCCTTTCGGCTTGTTCAGCATCACGTACACTTTCGTCTGCTGCTTAATGGCCCGTCCGTCTACCATAATCATATCCTCAGCGGGATTCACTTTCACGCCAAGCTGCGTGACGACTTCTTCGTTCACGCTCACACGGCCGGCCAGGATCAGCTCCTCGCTTTTCCTGCGGGAAGCTATGCCCGCCTCGGCCAGCACTTTCTGCAATCTCTCCATCCTCAACGTTCACCTCAAAGCTAATGATAACCATCCTTGCGTGAAATCACAAGTTCTCTCCCGGCGAATCCGCAAATGTTTTTCGGGGGATACGGGGCTGGAGCCTCCCTTCCCGTCTTTCATGGACGGGCGTTGACGGATGAGACGGCAACATCAGGGGCTGTATCGGCGGCGTGAGTTTGGAAGGTTCTTCTGCTAATCGTTCCCTTAAGCGGAGGAAAATAATCATTTTTTGCCAAAATACAGGCCGGGCTGAACGGTTTCCCCGGAAAACGAAGAAGCCGCCCGGTCCGGGCGGTCTTCAGGTAGCGAACACGAGCAGACATATGATGATGGAAGCGATGAAACCCACGACATCGGAAATCAGGCCGACTTTGAGCGCGTAGCCGGCTTTGCGGATGCCGATAGCCCCGAAGTACACCGTGATGACGTACAGCGTCGTATCCGTGCTGCCCTGGACCGTTGAAGCGATCCGGCCGACGAGCGAGTCCGGTCCGAACTGGGCGATCAGATCGGTCGTAAAGGCAAGGGATCCCGCGCCCGTGATGGGGCGCAGGACAGCCAGCGGGAGCACCTCCGGCGGAACGCCGAGAGCCTGGAACAGCGGCTTCAGCCAGCCGAGGGTCAGTTCGAGCGCTCCCGATGCCCGGAACACGCTGATCGCGACCATCATGCCGACGAGATGGGGAATGATTTTGACCGCCGTATCGAAGCCTTCCTTGGCACCGTCCGTGAAAGATTCGTACACGGGCACTTTCCGGTAGGCGGCGTACAGCGGAATGAAGACGATAAGGACCGGGATCGCCCACGCCGAGAGCACGTTAACCCATTCGTACATCAGCGGCTCATCCTTTCACTGCGGGGTTCGCCGGCAGCCTGCGCCTGTACCAGCGGTCGACGATGATCGCGGCGGCCGTGGATACGATCGTGGCCAGCAGAGTCGTCCCGACGATTTCCGACGGATTCATGGAATTGTAATTCATCCGGATGGCGATCAAGGTCGTCGGAATGAGCGTGATGCTGGCCGTATTCAGGGCCAGGAGCGTACACATGGCGGGGCTGGCCGTATCCTTATGGGGATTCAGCTTCTGCAGCTCCTGCATCGCCTTAATTCCCATCGGAGTAGCGGCATTGCCCAGCCCCAGGATGTTCGCGCTCATGTTGGACATGATGTATCCCAGCGCAGGATGATCCTTCGGAATGCTGGGAAACAGGAAGCGGACGACCGGACGAAGCAGGACCGCCAGCTTGGACAGCAGGCCGGCATCCTCGGCGATCCTCATCATACCGAGCCAGAAGACCAGCACGCTGATCAGGCCGAAGCAGACCGTCACGCCGCTTTTGGCGCCGTCGAAGGCCGCCTGCGTTACGGCTTCCACGTTGCCCTGGACTGCGGCAACCGCAAAGCCGGTTACGATGAAAAACAACCAGATCCAATTCACCATCGTGCCTTCCTCCTTTCCTGTACTTGCTTACACGCCGGGTGAAAACATCGCCCGGATGGCTTTGCGCAAGGTTACACTCCATGCGTTCCAGACGCTCATGTCCGCATCGGTAGCCTGAAAGCCGAATGCCGCCTTGTCGGCCGCTTTCAGCCTCGGGCTTGCCGGATCGACCAGCGGCACGGTGCCGATCAGGCGGTCGTCGAGCTTAAGCCGGAGAGTCCCTTTTTCGCCGAGACGCGAGTCCAGCGAGTCTGGCGGGAACGACTCCGGTTCGGCGGTAACGCGGTCTTTTTCCACGGAGAGCAGCGGGTACGAGAAATCCCGCTCCGCCACATAAGGCGTCCCGTCAACCGCCTGGCCCTTTTGCGACAGAGGAACCAGCGGATAATGCTCAAACCCCCACCGCAGCAGTCTGGTATGGTCCGCCCAATCATCGCCGTCGTTAAGCGTCACGACGACAAGCTGCTGACCGTTCCGAGTTGCCGATGACACCAGGCACCGCTTGGCCAGCTTCGTATAGCCGGTTTTAACCCCGTCGGCCCCATCGAAAAGACCCAGCATCTTGTTTTTGTTAAACCAGGTGTATTCCCACGATTCGTTCGGGTTCGGCACTTTGATCATTTTCGTCTGGACAATTTCCTGGAAAGTCGGATTTTTCAGGCTGTAAGCCGCCAGCTTCGCCAAATCGTCGGCGCTGGAATAATGATCGGCACTTTCGTCCAATCCCGACGGGTTCGTGAAGTTCGAGTGATCGAGACCGATCTGCTCGGCTTTCCGGTTCATCATTACGGCAAAACCTTCCACGCTGCCGCCTACATGCTCGGCTATGGCTGTCGCCGCATCGTTGCCGGAACGGAGCATAAGCCCGTAGAGCATATGCTTCAGGCTCATTTCCTGCCCCGCCTTCAGGTACAAGGATGAGCCTTCTTTTCCGGCGGCGCGGGTGCTCACTTTGACAATGTCCGTCAGCTTGCTCTCCTCGATGGCCACGATCGCCGTCATGATTTTAGTCAGGCTCGCTATCCTCATCGGCCTGTCTCCCCGCTTCGAGTAAAGAACTCTGCCCGATTTCACGTCGACGAGGGCCGCGGCCTCCGCATTCGTTCCTATCGCCGGGGGTTCCGCCGCCAAAGCCGCTGTGCCCAACAGGTTCAGCATGCACAAAAACGCCAGCATACCGGATACCCACATCCGCTTGCTCATATGCCCTTCCTCCCATTGCCCCTCGCATCCGGGTCAAGACTTGTCTTCCCAACAGGGAACTTTGTACAAGTATATGCTTGACCCGTCCGCTTATGACCCGCTTGTCTGAGTGCGAGCGGTTCTTTACAAATTCCCGGAACTCCGGTATACTTCTTTAGGATTGTTTAAGAAACGGCCGAGAACACTGAGCAAGTGAATAGGGAGATCACCGGAGGAGCCTGTCATCGCAGGCTCCTTTTTGCGTTTTTTTCCTCCGCATCCGTTCCGCCGGACAAACGCGCAGCAGTCTAAATCCGCCCGAATGTGCGGATGCGGGAACGCTTGAAAACCGCTAACAAGAAGGAGAGATCACCCTATGACTCAAGTCTGGATCGCACTTATCGTTTTTCTGGCGACGTACGCCGTCATTATATCGGAGAAGAAAAACCGCGCCGTCGTCGCCCTGCTCGGGGCCGCCATTATGGTCATCTTCGGTATTGTGGACGTCCACAAGGTGTACACCGAATATATCGAATGGGGAACCATCGCTCTATTGGTGGGCATGATGATTCTTGTCGGCATCACCAACAAGACCGGCGTGTTCCAGTACGTAGCCGTACGCGCGGCAAAAATGGCCAAGGGAGACCCGATGCGCATTCTCATCTTCCTATCCCTTCTGACCGCAACCGGTTCGGCCATGCTCGATAACGTGACGACTGTGCTTCTGGTCGTACCGGTCACTTTGTCGATTACCCGGATGCTGAACATTAACCCGGTGCCTTTTCTTATTTCCGAAATCATCGCTTCCAATATCGGTGGGACCGCTACTCTGATCGGAGATCCGCCCAATATTATGATCGGGTCGGCTAATCCCCATCTCACGTTTAACGCTTTTCTGAGCAATCTCGCGCCGGTGACCGTTCTCGTCCTCATCGCAACGCTGGCGATGCTGCGCGTCATCTATAGAAAGCAGCTTAAAACCAGTCCCGAACACAAAGAAAAACTGATGAAGCTGGACGAAAAAGCCTATATACAAGATCCCGTCCTCATGAAAAAATCGCTGATAATTCTCGGGCTGACCATTATCGGATTCGTGCTTCATTCCGTCATTCATGTGGAAGCGGCTGTCGTAGCCATCACGGGCGCCGTGCTTTTAATGCTTTTCGGATTAAAAGAAAAAGAAGTTGAAGAAGCGTTCGATTCCGTGGAATGGGTCACCATTTTCTTCTTCGCGGGTTTGTTCGCCCTGGTCGGAGCCTTGCAGGAAGTCGGCATCATTAAAAGTCTGGCTCTGCAGGTGCTGAACGTTACGGGAGGAGACGTGAGGCTCGCCGCTCCGCTTATTTTATGGGGATCGGGAATAGCATCCGCCACTATCGACAACATCCCCTTCGTCGCCACCATGATCCCTCTTATTAAAGATATGGCCGTGAACATGCAGCTTCCTGCCGATTCCATGGAGATCAACACGCTTTGGTGGTCTCTGGCCCTGGGAGCATGCCTTGGAGGCAACGGGACTCTGATCGGCGCTTCCGCCAATGTCATTGTAGCGGGCATTGCCGCTAAAGAAGGCAAAGGATTCAGCTATTTGGAGTTTCTTAAAATCGGAGCGCCCATTACCTTCGTTTCGCTGCTTATTTCGCAGCTGTATCTCTATTTCCGCTACATGATTTTTCTGCCCTGACCACGAAAATCCGTACCCCTGCCAAAACGGTAAAAAAGCCCGAAATCGGTTTGATCCGATTCCGGGCTTTTCGCATGGCGGGAGAAGAAGTTACATTTTGATGGTGTCGGCTTCGATATTAATGTTCGAAGTACCCGCACCGCCAAGACCCGAAGCGCTTCCGCCATACTTGATCATGGACTGCACACGGTCCACGATTTGCGGAGCGGAGTCGATCAGACGCTCAATCAGATGAGTCTGATTGTCGAGCGGCACAATCTTGACGCCATGCTTGCCTACGACAAGAAACGCGATCGGGGTAATGGAGACACCGCCGCCGCTTCCGCCGCCGAACGGCATTTCCACGGCCGCTTTCTCAAGCCCGCCCCGGCTCCCCACGTCCGGAAGAGTTTCCGTCGTGAATTCGCTGCCGCCTGCCGCGAAACCGAACCCGACTTTACTGATCGGCATAATGACGCTGCCGTCCGGTGTTTCTACCGGATCGCCGACAATGGTGTTCACATCCACCATTTGCTTGATGTTTTCCATGGCTGTTTTCATCAGCCCTTGAATCGGATGATCGGTCAATGAAGTCTCCTCCTTTGGTTCCTTCAAAGCGGAAGTTCCATGCTTGAAGGAGTGTTAGGTCTGCATCCGATAGGTTGCCCCGGGAATGATCTTCGTATGTAAACCGCCCTAAGCCCGTGCCGGTTTTACGTCGTGGCCGGCTCCGGCCTTTTGGCGCGCGTTCTGTCTCCGGGAATGACTTGACGCAGGAGCCGGAACCAGGCGTGCAATCCTCCGGGCGTTCTGATAATCCTGTAGATCAGTCTGCATCCGGAAAGACCGATTGCCGCCGCTTTAGCCTGAATGACACACACAAACTCGATTTGAAAAGCGGTGCGATTATACTGCGGATTTACAGCCAGTTTCGGAACGGCGGACAGCGGCACATATTTCGTCAGCAGCCCGACAGCCGCCGATTTCAAAGTCCATACGGTTCCGGACAGAATAGCGGTCTGTACCGCGTCGCCAGCCCCGACTCCCGTGCTCCATTTCAGCTCCGTGCAGCGAAAGGCGCTCATGGTACGTTTAAACCAGGCGTTTAGCCCTTGCGTGTGCCGCAGCAGGTCTTTTCCTTCGCGGTAAAAAGTTTGAATATATGCTTTATCGATTCTGCTTTTGTTTTTTTTAGTGGTATCCATCTTATTCTGATCGGCTTGGTTGATTTTCAGTGTCAGTCCGTCAATCAGATTGTTGAACTGAATGGCCGGCACATTAAACCGGTATTTAATCCAGCCGTACAGCGCACGGACTTGAACGTACATTTCGTCATTTTCCCCGACCCGGTTCCAGTAAAACGTAAGTTGAACGGAGCTGAGCATGGCTAAGACGGCCGCCAGGACCAAAACAAGCACAATGGCGATTATTATTCCCCCGATTAACACAGGTACCCTCCTCCCGCAAACCGACCTTCCTAGTATCACCCGCTCCATCCAGATCATTCAAACATTTTGTGAGACCCCGGCCTCGGTCCCAACCAAAAAAAAGCGCCCCGCTTGCATGCCGCAAGCCAAGACGCTTCTCTTTTGCTTATTCTTTGTCGGGTACGTTCGGATCTTTAGCAAGCCCTTCAGGCAGTTCCGGAAGTTCCGGAAATTCCCAATCGTTCGGTTCCGATGACGTAAATTCGTACCGTTCCGGAATAGAGGCGTCATTTTCCAAGAGCAAGTCCTCCCCGTTGTCCACGGACAAACCGGCGTTTTTGGCATCCAGCCCGTCCAGCAGATCCCGTCCCAAATCTTCGAAAGTCAGCTGGTCGGTTTCGTCCCCGTTCAATTTGTCAAAAAGAAGCTTTGTCTCTTCTTCCAGATCGAAATCGCCGACAAAAGCAGGCGACTCCGGCAGATCGTCGATCGAACTCAAGCCGAAGTATTCCAGGAAAGGCTTCGACGTTCCGTATAAAATCGGCCGTCCGATCGCTTCCGCGCGCCCCGTTTCCACAATGAGCTCCTTCGCCATAAGCGTATGAAGGGCCCGTTCGGATTTGACCCCGCGGATTTCCTCGATCTCCACCCGTGTGATCGGCTGTTTGTAAGCGATAATGGACAACGTTTCAAGCGCGGCCTGCGACAAAGAGGAACGGGAAGGAGAATAGGCCAGTCGTTCGAAATAAGGCGCATGCTCCGGAACCGTCGTCATCTGATAGGCACCGGCAACCCTCGTGATCTGGATCCCCCTGCCTCCGCTGCGCAGGTCATCCTGGAGCTCTTCAACCAGCTCGGTGACGATGTGCGCGTCCGTCTCCAGAATATCGGCGAGCTGTTTCTTGTCCAGGCCCTCGTCTCCCGCCACGAAAAGCAGCCCTTCAATAATCGATTTCATCTGTTGAAAGTCCATCCGTCATCTCTCCCTCTTTGGCCTGAATGACGATGTCTTCAAACAGCCGGTGCTGAAAGCATTGAATCTTTTTCATCTTCATCAGTTCCAATAATGCCAAAAACGTGACCACGATTTCCTCGCGGCTGCATTCCTTTTCAAAAAGCTTCGAGAACAGGAGCCGCCCGCCTTTATTGTGCAGAAGCTCCACCAGATCCACGATCCGGTCCTTCACGGATATTTCGTCCCGCCGGATTTTGGTGACCTGGTTGCGGTGCACCATCTTCCGAAGCGTCCGCTGGAAGGCCAGCATCAGGTCATTGACGTCCAGCCCTTTAACGGGATTCTCCTGCACCTGGGGAACGTAGGGCGTCAAGTCCTCGGGCTCGCGCGTAAACACAAGACTCCGCTCCACTTCCTTGTCGCGCAGCAGATCGGCAACCGCTTTGTACTTGCGGTATTCGATCAGCTTCTGCACGAGTTCGGCCCGCGGATCGAAGTCGTCCTCTTCGTAATAATCGAAGTCCAGATCGAGTACGGGAGGTTTCGGCAGCAGCATTTTGCTCTTGATCGCCAGCAGCGTGGCGGCCATGACCAGAAATTCGCTCGTCACTTCCAGTTCCAGCTCGTGCATAGCCTGGACATATTCCATGTACTGCTCCGTAATGTCCTTGATCGGGATATTGTAGATATCGACCTCGGACTTATCGATCAAGTGAAGCAGCAGGTCGAGCGGCCCTTCGAACGCTTCAAGTTTATACAGCATTTTCATGAATCTGCTCTCCCAAAAAAAGATCCCCGTCCTAAGTGGCCGGGGCTCCGAATCGCTTGCTAAGCGCTGTAGGGAGGCGCGAGCTCAAAACCGCGGTCAGCCCTGCAGCTGCTTCGTAAGATTAGCCATTTCTATCGCGGTAACGGCGGCATCCCAGCCTTTGTTGCCCGCTTTCGTGCCGGCCCGTTCAACCGCCTGTTCGATGGAGTCGGTCGTCAGGACTCCGAAAATAACCGGAACACCCGTTTTTAATGAAATGGCGGAAACGCCTTTGGCCACTTCGTTGCAAACATAATCAAAGTGAGGCGTGGAGCCGCGAATAACGGTACCCAGCGTAATGACGGCGTCATATTTGCCGGTTTCCGCCAGTTTCTGTGCAATCAGAGGAATTTCGAATGCGCCCGGTACCCAGGCGACTTCGACTTCGGTATCTTCCACTCCGTGGCGCTTTAGCGCGTCGAGCGCTCCGCCCAGCAGCTTGGACGTAATAAATTCATTAAAACGGCCTACAACGATGCCGTATCTCTGTCCTTGGGAAATCAGATGACCTTCATAATTTTTTACCACAATAACCGACTCCTTCTAGTATACAAATTGATGACGCAGATAAAAAGAGATTTTTAGAAAAAAGCATCAGTTTGGATCAAATTGGAGCAAATGACCGAGTTTTTCCTGCTTGGTATGCAGATATCTGGCATTATCTTCATTATGCGGCATCTGGATCGCGACTCTTTCGACGACCTCCAGTCCATAGCCTTCCAAACCTTTGATCTTGCGAGGATTGTTCGTAAGCAGGCGAATCTGCCGGATTCCGAGATCTTTCAGAATCTGGGCCCCTACTCCGTAGTCGCGCAGATCGGGAGCGAATCCCAGCTTGACGTTCGCTTCGACCGTATCGAGGCCTTCTTCCTGCAGCACGTAGGCCTTAAGCTTGTTGATCAGTCCGATGCCGCGCCCTTCCTGACGCATATAGAGCAGCACGCCCGCTCCTTCATCGTTTATCTGCTGCAGAGCGGCAGCGAGCTGGGGACCGCAGTCGCAGCGGTGGGAGTGGAACACATCTCCCGTCAGACACTCGGAATGCACGCGCACCAGCGTCGGGACCGAACCGTCGATATTCCCTTTGACAAGCGCAACATGCTCCTTCTGATCCAACTGGTTTGTATACGCGATGGCCTGGAACGTGCCGAAATCCGTCGGCAGCTTCGCCTCCACTTCGCGTTTGACCAGGTTTTCCTTTTCACTCCGGTAATGGATGAGGTCTTTGATCGTAATGATCTTCAGCCCGTGAATGCGGGCAACCTCCATCAGATCGGGGACCCGGGCCATCGTTCCGTCTTCTTTGATCACCTCGCAAATAACCGCCGCGGGATACGAGCCGCTCATGCGGGCCAGGTCGACGGCCGCTTCCGTATGACCCGCGCGGCGCAGGACGCCGCCCTTTTTCGCAATCAGGGGAAATACGTGCCCCGGCCTGCGGAAATGAAGCGGCTTCGCTTCCGGATCAATGAGGGCCCGGATCGTCCGGGAGCGCTCGTGGGCCGATATCCCCGTCGTCGTTTCCGCATGATCGACGGACACCGTAAAAGCCGTCCCGTGATAATCCGTATTGCGGGATACCATGGGAGGCAGGTCCAGTTCCTGCGCCCGTTCTTCCGTGATCGGGGTGCAGACGAGTCCGCGGCCTTCCTTGATCATGAAATTGATAACCTCGGGCGTCGTTTTGTCGGCCAGGGCAATGAAATCGCCTTCGTTCTCGCGGTCCTCGTCGTCCACGACGATAATGACCTTCCCTGCGGTCAGGTCGCTGACCGCTTCTTCGATCGAATGAAACGAATAGGTTTCTCTCTCTGTCATTTTGTTCCCTCCTTCAAAAAAATACCGTTCGGCTTACCGTCAGAAAAATCCGTTCTCCGCCAAAAACTTCTCGGTCAGCCCGCCCTGTCCGGCGCGGGAATGTGTCTTCCCGCTCGGACCCGTGCGGAGCAGTTTTTCAATATATTTCCCAAGCACGTCGCATTCGATGTTCACGCTGTCCCCGGGCTGTTTGTCCTGCAGAATCGTCTGGGCCAGGGTATGCGGAATGATTGAAACGGCAAACGTGCTGTCGGTCACGTCTATAAGCGTAAGCGAGATACCGTCGATCGTGATGGAACCGCCCGCGATCATGTAGCGGAGGACAGCATCGTCGTCCGGCTCCAGCCGGTAGACGACCGCATTCTCCTCCGGCGTTCTCGCCCGGATCCGGGCGGTGCCGTCCACGTGGCCCTGTACGAGATGGCCGCCGAAACGTCCGTTCGCCGGCATCGCCCGTTCCAGGTTGACGCGTGCTCCCGTCTGAAGCGAGGCCAGGTTCGTTTTGCGGTATGTCTCCGGCATGACATCGACGGAAAAGGTCTCCTTGTCATAAGCGACGACGGTCAGACAGACGCCGTTGACG
This sequence comes from Paenibacillus sp. JNUCC 35, assembly GCF_058269095.1. NCBI lineage: Bacteria > Bacillati > Bacillota > Bacilli > Caryophanales > Paenibacillaceae > Paenibacillus > Paenibacillus sp. JNUCC 35. The sequence goes on from NZ_CM177771.1 coordinate 4,168,469, forward strand.
GCTATACTGTCGCCGAGCTTTACATCTTCCAGCACCAGGCGTGCGCCGAGGGTCAGGACCATCGCCTGGCCCTGCTTGTGTATGCGGCGCATAACGCCGATTTCTTCGATTAATCCGGTAAACATGATGAACCCTCCTTCTCGGCGTACTGCGGGTAACCCGTGAGACAGACGTCTTCGCCGACGGTCTCGACGGTCATCCGCGCCAGCCGGATCGCCTCGCTCATGCGGCCGAATCCGGCGAACGACGCGTTGTCCGGCGCCTCCGGCCCGCCGCCGATCCATTTCGGGGCGAAAAACAGCACCGCCTTGTCCACCAGGCCGTTCTCCAGCATCGCCCCGCAGAGCCGTCCTCCGCCTTCCAGGAGGACGGAGGGCACCTCCCGCTCGCCCAGCAGCCGCATCGCGAGCGGGAGATCGACGTGCGGGCCGCTGCCGCACGCCAGCACTTCGGCGCCGAGGGCTTCAAGCTCTTCGCGCTTGGCGGGATCGGCGCCGGCGGTTGTCAGGATGAGCGTCGGCCGCTCATCCTGCTGCCGCAGCACCCGCGCGGACAGCGGCGTCCGGAGCTGCGAATCGACGACGATTCGCAGCGGATGGAGCGCCGGCACGGACAGCCGGGTGGTCAGCTCGGGATCATCGGCAAGCACGGTGCCGATGCCGACCATGATCGCGGCGTGGCGGTGCCGCATCGCGTGGACGAGCTCGCGGGCGGGCGCGCCGGTGATCCACTTGCTGTCGCCGGTTTTGGCGGCGATCTTGCCGTCAAGCGTACTCGCGGATTTCATCGTGACGAAGGGCAGGCGCGTCACGATGAATTTGTTGAACGCCTCGTTCAAGGCGTTCGCCTCGTCCGCGAGCAGACCGGCCTCCACATCGATGCCCCGGCTCCGCAGTCTCGCGATCCCCGATCCCGCCACGAGCGGGTTCGGGTCTACGGTCGCGACGACGACCCGGCGGATGCCGCTCTCGATGAGCCGGTCGCTGCACGGCGGCGTCTTGCCGTAATGGCTGCACGGCTCCAGCGTGACGTAAGCCGTGGCGCCTTCAGCTTCGCGGCCGGCCATCTTCAGCGCGTGCACTTCCGCGTGGCCCTCTCCCCGCTTCAGATGGGCGCCCATGCCGACGATGCGGCCGTCTTTGACGACGACGCAGCCGACGACGGGATTGATGCCCGTCTGTCCGAGCGCCGCCTGGGCCATTTGCAGCGCCAGGCGCATGTAACTTTCGTCCTGTAAAGGTTGAAACATGAGCGGTCTCCTTTCCGGGAAGGGAATTGGCTCTTCCCTCTTTTCTGCCTCAGCAGCGTTCCGGCTTGGTTCGTTCTGTGTGTAGTCTCTCCCGCATCGGCCAAAATGTTGAACCTGAAAAAGCCCCTGTCCGTTTCGGACAAGGGCGGTTTATGGAATAGCAAGAACGCGCGTGAAGCCAGTCTGCGGGTACGGGAAAGTACCTCCGATCCCCTTAATAAGGGAACGGATACGGGATTCTCCGGCAGGTATGCCAAAGAAACGTGCTGCTACCACACATTTCGGATCTTGCTTGCAGAAAGGACGTTATCGGAAATAACGGCAGTGGAAAGATAGCACAAGCTAAGGCCTCGATGGCCCGCCGTCCGGTCTCGCCGCTGCGTATGAACTTTAGAGCACAAATAAGCCGGCCAACCCAGGCCGCGTATGTACCTAAAAAAGCCCTTTCTGCGCGAATGCAGGTAAAGCTGCGTATGCAGACTGAATCGTTTCGTTCTCCTTCTCCCATCCAGACTTTAACTGTCGGTCTCGGACTCTCACCAAGTCAGCCGGGTTGTCCTGCGTTCGAACGCTTAAAAACAGACAAGCCGGGTCACGGACTGAGCTGCAGACCGGATAACCGGTACTGCGGCAACACCGCCGGTAGGGACTTTCACCCCGCCCCGAAGGATTGATTCAATCTTATTCGATTGTTGACTGAATAGTACCATTGTCATTTCCAAATTGCAAGTGTCAAGTTGACTAGTCCGGTCGGAAAACGGTATAAGCAGGGCCGAATCGGGGAAAGGCTGGATAAGTCTGTCCTATGGATGTCATGCGAAAAAAAGCGGAACGGGTCTCACATCAAGGAAGGATGCTTATGTCCCGTACCTAAATGGAGATTGCGGCGGAAGGACAGAAGGGTATTCCACCATCCGGATATTTAAGCAAGTGCCCGGAAAACCCGGACGATCATCTTATACGAAAGGGAAGCCGAATAAATGAAAAGGAACACAGACTTTACCCGAAAGGGCCTGAAGGCGGCCAAAAACACGGCGGCTGTCGGCTTTGCAAACCTATATCATGGCCATTCTGACGCGATCCCCGTTATTGTGCGCGGCCGTGTACTCCATGAGGGATTGGCAGCCTGCGGATGGGATAAAGCGCGGCTCTGGGACGAACTCGGTAAAGCCGGCGTGGATTCTCTGCTGGATGTTGCGTACGCGGAAATACGCCGCGATGCCCTGAACCTGAAAAGCCCCTGATCAGCCGCTTTCTTACAGCGGTTGTCCAGGGGCTTTTGGGTTCATTCCTTACACTTCGACGATTTCAACTTTCTCCATCGTGTCGCGGCCTTTGAACGCGTCCACATATTCCATGCCTTTGGTTACTTTGCCGAAAACCGTGTGCTGGCCGTCAAGATGAGGCTGCGGCTGGTAGCAGATGTAGAACTGGCTGCCGCCCGTGTTGCGTCCGGCGTGAGCCATTGCAAGCGTTCCGCGCTCGTGTTTGTTCGGGTTGATTTCGCAGTCGATCGTGTATCCGGGACCGCCGGTGCCGGTGCCTTGAGGGCAGCCGCCTTGGGCTACGAAGCCCGGAATAACGCGGTGGAAATTGAGTCCGTTGTAGAAACCGGAATTAGCCAGTTTCTCGAAGTTTGCCACTGTGTTCGGGGCATCCTTTTCAAAGAGGTCGATCAGCACTTCGCCGCCGCCTGCCATTGTGATTTTCGCTTGTTTTGCCATGTGGGACACTCTCCTTTTATGTATCGGTTCCTGCTTAGATTGCGGGGTACATGATTGTGAAAGCAATCTCTTTCATTGTACTCCATATTGGATGGATGTACAAATAAGCGTCACTTTTACGAGTCAGGTTCGTCCGTCTGTTAACGGGAACCGTTCACTATCTTTCGCTGCGCTGCAGCACTTTCCAAGCGTATAGAGTAAAAAAACAAACCGGAGGGAGTCCTCCGGCTTGTTTGGCCGTTATCGGGACGTTATGCCCGTCTATGGATGAAAATCAGCGGACCGGCTGAATTTGTTTCATCCGTTCCGGCACGACATCGTTGCGGACCAGATCTTCGTACGTTTCCCGTTTGACCGCCATGTCGGCCATTCCGTCTTTTACGAAAACGACGGCGGGTCTGCGAATCCGGTTGTAGTTGCTGGCCATGGAGTAATTGTACGCTCCCGTACTGGCAACGGCCAGTATATCACCCGTCTCGACGAGAGGAAGCTCCACGTCCCAGATCAGCATATCGCCGCTTTCGCAGCACTTGCCCGCGATGGAGACCGTCTCCTGAGACGGCTCCGAAGCCCGGTTCGCCAGCATCGCTTCGTACTGGGACTGGTAAAGGGCCGGGCGGGGATTATCCGTCATGCCCCCGTCTACGGAAACATATTTGCGAACGCCGGGAATATCCTTGTTCGTTCCTACGGTGTACAAAGTCGTTCCGGCATCGCCGACGATACTCCGGCCCGGTTCGATCCAGATCTCCGGCATCGGATAAGAAACGGCCTCGAAGCGGGTTTTGACCGCTTCCGCGATCGCTTCGACATAGGTCGACATCGGCAGAGGCGTGTCGCCTTCCACATAGCGGATTCCGAAGCCGCCGCCCAGGTTGATGACCGAGAAAACCACGTTCAGCTCATCCCGTACCTGCGAGGCGAACTGGGCCACCTTCTCGGCTGCCACCCGGAAACCTTCGACCTCGAAAATTTGCGATCCGATATGGGAATGAACGCCGAGCAGGAGCAGATGATTCGCCTCGGCGGATTCTTTGACCGCTTCGAAAGCGGCCCCGTTCCCGAGGTCGAATCCGAACTTCGAATCGATCTGGCCGGTGGAAATATATTCGTGCGTATGGGCTTCGACGCCCGGTGTTATTCTCAGCAGAATCGGTACGCGCTTGCCTTTCGAACCCGCAATCGCATCCAGCATGCGGAGCTCCGTGAAGTTATCGACGACGAAACAGCCGATTCCGGCGTCAAGCGCCATTTCGATCTCGGCCGGCGTCTTGTTGTTGCCGTGGAAGTGTATGCGCTCGGGAGGAAAACCCGCCTGAAGGGCCGTAAACAGCTCCCCGTCGGATACGACGTCCAGGGACAGTCCTTCCTCCGCTACGATGCGGCACATCGCCATGACACAGAATGCTTTGCTTGCGTAAGCAACCTGAAATTTTAATCCGGACGCCTGAAAAGCATCGACAAACTCGCGGCAGCGCCTGCGCACGAGCGCCTCATCCACAACATATAACGGTGTTCCATAGCGGGCGGCCAGTTCCGTGGTATCCACACCGCCGACTTCCAAATGGCCTAGAGCGTTAACTCGGCTTGTTCCATGAAGATGCATCGTCCGTTTCCCCTCTTCGTTATCCGTATCCATGACTGCTTCCGTCTTGTTTCTCCATTACATTATTAACTAAAGTAACACAATGTCACTTAGCTGACAATACAACTTTCACGGAAGCGGACAAGCCGGATAGGACGCGCTGTCATTCGGGCGCGGGCTGACGGGTCCCGTCTTTGGAACGCGTGATGCTGAGCCTTGTTTTGTGCGTCAGAACCGGCAGACGGAACAAGATGTTCAGCAGCCCCATCGCATTGAACGGAAGGAAAGGCCACATGTACGGAGCCGTGTGCGAACGCTGGAGGGACAGGAACATCAGCCATACCGTAGTTGCGATGACGAAACCCGGAACTTTGAAGAGCGCCACCGAAAACAGCAGGATAAGCCGGACGATCCGGTTGGCTAAACTCAGCTCGTAGCTGGGTGTGGCGAACATGCCGATCGTCGCGATTGAAATGTAGAATATAATCTCATTCGTGAACAGCCCCGTTTTAACGGCAATGTCTCCGATGAGAATGGCCGCGACCAGCCCCATGGCAACGGATAAAGGCGTCGGCGTATGAACGGAAGCCATCCGCATCAGATCGATCCCGAGTTCGGCCAGAAGAAACTGGATGAGAACCGGGATTTTGCCCGGATTTTGCGGTCCGATAAACTCCAGGCCGGTCGGTTTGAGACCGGGTTCTAATACCATCAGGTACCAAAGCGGCAAAAGAAACAGCGAAGCCAATATTCCCAGAAAACGGACCCAGCGCAGATAGGAACCGATAATCGGAAGCTGCCGATACTCTTCCGCATGCTGCAGATGATGGAAGAACGTCGACGGCATGATCATGACACTCGGCGAAGTATCGGACATCAAAATAACGTGCCCCTCCAGCAGATGGGCGGACGCCACATCGGGCCTCTCCGTGTAGCGAACCAGCGGATACGGGTTCCAGCCTTTCGCTACGATTGCCTCCTCCAGTTGCTTCTCGGCCAGCGGAATTCCGTCAAGATCCACGTTCTTGACTTTGTCACGGATGGCCTCAACCAGCTTCGGATTCGCGATATCGTCGATATAGCCGATGCAGATATCGGTGCTGGTCCGCTTCCCCACCTGCATAATTTCGGCCCGCAGCTTCGGGTCGCGGACCCTTCTTCTCACAAGCGCCACGTTCGTCATCAGCGTTTCCACGAATCCGTCCCTTGAGCCGCGCACGACTCTTTCGAGGTCAGGCTCTTCTGTCGAACGGACGGGGAAGTTTTTGGCGTCGACGACGAGCGCCGTCTTTTCGCCTTCGATAAAAACGCCGGTCGCCCCGGTCATGACCTGGCCGATGACTTCTTTCATCGTCTGGTACGGCGACACTTGGATGTGCGGAATGAGATATTCTTTGAGGCTCTCGGCCGGACTATTCTCCATCGCGGCGTGGTCCGCGTAACTTAGCCGGTCCAGGACCATCGTGAGCACCTGGTCTTTGGCCAATCCGTTTACGAAGTAAAAGCCGACCCGGATCGAGCCGAACACCATCTCGCGCAGCACAAGGTCAAACGATGTCCCCAGGCCCGAACGCTCTTCCAGCATATCCTTGACTTCCTGCATCGAGAGCGGGATCGGGTCGTCCACCGGTTTCGATGCATCGCCATTCGACGGCCCCTTGCCCTTCTGGCCTTGTTTATCCCCCTCGGCGCCGGAAACCTGCTTCTGCTGCCCGGTGCCCTCGCTGCGTCTGACGTCTGGCGCGGCGCCGTGGCCTTCGGCGTTCGGCGGCTGCTCTCCGCCGCCTTGATCCGCAGACGAACGCTTCCGGGAGAAAGAAGCTTGAATAGGACCCTTGTTCCCATCCTGCAACAGCTTCTTGATCCCGAAAGCCTCTTCTTCCGGCATGCCCCCGGAACGGTCCTGCTCCTTGCTTCCGCTTTCACGGCCCGGGGATTCTTCCGGGGACCTTGGTCCGGCCCGGAAGCCTTTACTTGCTTCGGACCCTTTGCCGGATCGGGCAGCGCCGCCTGATTGGTCGTCGCGGGTTCCGGTTCGTAATCCGGCGGCGGTTCCGCCGTCCCCTGATTCACACCGCGATTCGTCCGGTTTTCCGGCTCCTTGCGCCGGTTCCTGTCTTTCCCGTCCGGGCGCTCCTTTTTCCGGAGTCTCTTCCGGGGCATTCGCCCGGCTTTGCAACTGATCCTCACGCCCGGTATCCCCGGCGTTTTTGTTCAGCTCCGTGCCCGATGGGGCATTCTCCTCCATCTCCGGAGCGGCAAAAACGTTGCCTTCCTCATCGATCTGGAGGGCGGGAGCTTTAGATCTGTCATCGGCGTCGGCACCGGAACCGGAAATTTCTCCCGCCCCCCCATGTCTGCGGTCTTTATCTTTCACCATCATCTTACCGATCAACTTCTTCATGCGTACTCCTCCTCAGCCTCAATAAATAAACCATTCGAACAAGGAGCCCAGAACCTTGCCTGCGATCATGGCCATGAGCAGCCATACCATATAGGACGTCATGCCCACCCGTTTGGCGAGAACCGGCAGGACATTGATGATTTCCGTCAGGGCCGCGGACAGCATGCCTATAAACGCTCCCGCAAACAACCCGAAAATACCGGTCCACCAGACAGGAGCGGACAGCTTCCAGTTAAAGAAATCCATCAAGGTAAAAACCAGCGAACCGGCAATGACCGCGATCTCGCAGCTGCGGATGCGGTTTTGAGCCCAGCTTACCTGAAGCAGCCGCGGTATGATATCCAGCACTAACAGGAAAGCCACCATCCCGCTGCCGACCGCGATACCCCCGGCAAGTCCTATCACGACCGCAGCAGACCAGCCCAGCAGCGTGATCATGGGGAAGACTCTCGCTTCCCGCGGTTTAAAGACTGATATTCTTCGGCTATCGTATAGCGGTCGATGTTTTCCTGATAGGTAAACATCTCGACTTCGAGCGGGCTCGGCTCTTCGTTGAATTTTTTCTTAAAAAAGTGATTAAAAAAAACCGCCATGCCGATCCCGATACCAAGCGAATACGGAATTTGCAGAAACAGCGGATGCTCGGTCTTTTTGCCGGTTACAAGCTCATACACCCGCTGATGCACCTCCAGCATGCTTACGTCCGCATGAAAATTCATAATCGTAAGGCCCGACCCGATAAAAAGCAGAACCCAAACCGCCGCGAGAAACAATAGATTAGGTTTACGAGTACCGGAATCGATCTCCACGAGCGTATGCGGCTCGCCGAAATGTTCAATTTGCAGATTAGGGTGCACGTTTTTGACAGCCGCCACGATGCTGAGCATATCGATCAGAATACGGTTGCCGTCCTTGACTTTCGGTTGGACCAGCACAATCCCCCGAAGCGTGCTTTCATACGCGGGCTCGACAATCATCTGGGCGACCCTCCCCAAGGTGACCGGTTCCCGGGCGGGTACCCGTATTCTGCGGCGCAAGCGGATATAGAGACAGGCGTCTGCGGTTCGATTCAACCCTCATCCCCCCAAAAACATCCTTTTGCCAGTAGTATGCGGCGCATTCGGCAGAATCATCCAAGGAAAGGTCCCCAAACTTTGCACGAGGCGCATCCTCCGCTTAAATCCCGCCATGCATAAAAAATTCCCTCCGAGGAACATTAGGAACGAACAAGCTTTTCCAACTTTCAAACAGGTGGTGAACACCCATGTCTCGAATTGCTCTTACCCTGATTATCGTAGGCGCGCTCAATTGGCTCCTCGTAGGTATCTTCGAGTGGGATCTGGTATCCGCGATTTTCGGCGGTGAAGTGCACCGTACCTCTTCCGCCTTCAGCCGGATCATTTATACACTGGTCGGATTGGCGGGCATCTACAGCCTTTCGTTCTTCTTTCGGGACGATGCGACCGTACGTTAACCAGGCATTTCCTCCGGCCCTGCTCCGGAGGGAAATCGGGGACGGGTCCACGAAACGTTTCAGCTCCCGGCGGGCGGACGAATCGTGGATTTTTTTCGCGTCCGCTCCGGCAAAAAGAAAAAAGACCAGACCGCTATTGAGCGATCTGGTCTTTTATGGATTGCAAGATTTTTTTCTCCAGCCTGGATACTTGGACCTGTGAAATGCCGAGCCTGCTGGCGACCTCCGACTGCGTCTGATCCCGGAAATACCGGAGATACACGATCAGCCGCTCCCGTTCGTTAAGAGCGCCGATGGCTTCGTTAAGTGCCAGCTTCTCGAACCATTTATCCTGGGTTTCGTCGGCGATCTGGTCCATCAGCGTGATGGGATCCCCATCGTTCTCAAAAACCGTTTCATGGATCGAGGAGAGCGGCTTGCTCGCCTCCTGGGCGAAGACGACTTCCTCCGGCGTAATCCCCAGCGCATCCGCGACCTCCTTGATCGTCGGAAGGCGGTTCATGCCTTTGGAGAGCTCGTCCTTGGTCTTGCGGATTTTGCTGGCCAGTTCTTTAAGCGATCGGCTGACTTTCAGCGTTCCGTCATCACGGAGAAACCGCTGGATCTCCCCGATAATCATCGGAACCGCATAGGTCGAAAACTTCACATCGTAGGACAAGTCGAACTTGTCCACCGATTTGAGCAGTCCGATGCAGCCGATTTGAAACAAATCCTCGGCTTCGTAGCCGCGGTTCAGAAAACGCTGAACGACGGACCAGACGAGCCGGATGTTGGAGTTAACCAGCCGTTCCCGGGCGAGTGAATCTCCCGATTGGCTGAGTGCGATCAAACGCTTGACTTCACTGTCATCCAGGAAACTGTGCGAGGAACCTTTCAAATCGACATCCATCGTATCAAACCCCTAGTTTACCAAAGCTTTTTTGGATTCAATTCTTTTCTTCATCCGGATGCGGGTGCCGGTACCGACTTCGGTAACCACGTCGACCTCATCCATAAAGTTTTCCATAATGGTAAATCCCATTCCGGACCTTTCCAGCTCCGGCTTGGACGTATACAGCGGCTGCTTGGCTTCTTCCAGATCTTCGATTCCCGCTCCGTTGTCTTCCACCGTGATATAGACCTCATCGTCCACAATTTCCGTCACGATCGTTACGACTCCGTCGGGTTTATTGTCATAGCCGTGGATAATGCAGTTCGTTACCGCCTCCGAAATGACGGTCTTGATATCCGTCAACTCGTTCATGGTCGGATCGAGCTGGGAGATGAACGAAGCGACGGCGACACGCGCGAAAGCTTCATTCTCGGACTTGCTGGCGAATTGGAGCTTCATGAAATTCGATTCGCTCATAACGCGACCTCCAGACTGGAGATTGCGGATCTCTCGTTGTCTTCAATCGTCACGATCTTGAACATGCCCGACAATTCGAACAAGCGGTACACTTCCGGAGAGATGTCGCAAACCACCATACGGCCGCCCTTGCCCGTAATCTGCTTGTAGCGCCCGAGAATGACACCCAGACCCGAGCTGTCCATGAAGGAAAGATCCTTCAGACTCAAAATGAGGTGCTTGGTATCCTGCCGGAAAATGGCATCTTCCATGCGGGTTTTGACCACATCGGCCGTATGGTGATCCAGTTCCCCTTTCAGACGAACGACCAGCGCTTTACTTCTGTGCTCAAATTCGATTTGCAAACTCATGTGCCATGTCACTCCTTCCCACATGACTCACAAGTTCTACAATCCCTTTGGCATTTCCTGCCTGCTGACAAAACTAGAAGAAAAGCGCCAAAAGCTCTTCGGAAGCGGGAAAATGCGACTTTATTCTCCGCCGAACAGGCTGCGAGCCGAACGCTTCATAAGCGTCCACCAGCCGGCTTTTTTGACATCGGCGGGAGACTCGATCGGGTACTCGGTCAGCACTTCGTTGTTCTTATACACGACGATTTTGCCGATAGGCTGCCCTTTGGCGATCGGCGGCTTCAGCTCCTGGTTGAGCTGGAGCTCGTGGCGGATTCCTTCTTTGCCTTCGCCCTTTTTCATCAGAACGCTGTACGAACGCGTTGCGGTCAGAGGTACCGAAGCGACATCGCCCTTGCTGATCTTAAGCTCCCCCAGGGCGTCTCCGGCTTTGAAGATCGAGAAATTGCTGTACTGGGCAAACGCGTAGTCGAATAGCTTCGTCACTTCGGCATTGCGGGTCTTCGTGTTCGGTTCGCCGAGCACGACGGCAATCACGCGAAAGCCGTCACGGACGGCGGTTGCCGACAAGCAGAACTTCGCTTCGCTCGTATAGCCGGTCTTCAAGCCGTCGGCTCCCGAATAGAAACGGACGAGCTTGTTTGTATTGACGAGCCAGAACGGTTTCGCGGAATCTTTCCGCAGATGGTCCTGGTAGTTGCCGGTAAACTTCGTGATGCCGGTATGTTTGAGAAGTTCCCGCGACATAATCGCGATATCGTGCGCGGAAGTATAATGATTTTCCGTCGGCAGTCCGTTGCAGTTGGAGAAATGGGTGTTGTTCATTCCAAGCTGCTTGGCGCGCTCATTCATCATCGCGACGAAGTTTTCCTCCGAGCCCGCCAGCTTCTCGGCCATCGCTACGGACGCATCGTTCCCCGAAGCCATCGCGATACCCTTGAGCATTTCTTCAACGCTCATCTCTTCGCCGGGCTCCAGGAAAATCTGCGAGCCGCCCATCGACGCCGCATATTCACTGGTGCTTACCTTATCCGTCATCTTGATTTTTCCGCTGTCTACGGCTTCCATGATGAGAAGCATGGTCATAATTTTCGTGATACTGGCCGGCGGAAGCTTGGTATCCATGTTTTTGTTCACAATAATTTCGCCCGAGTCCGCATCCATTAGAACTGCCGATTGCGCATTGGGAGCGAGATCAACCTGCTGAGGCTTCTCCTCCTTGGCCCATACGGCCGGTCCGGCTGCGGACAGCAGCAGACTCAGCGCCAGAACCGCACAGCTCATTTTCTTCCACATCGTCTTCTACCCCTCCTGCTCAACAATTAGACATACGATTCACAAACTGGGTGGCTAGTATGTAAACCGGGAATTTCATTAAGCAGTCTTGACGGAACCGGACAAAAATATTCCAGGGATTCCCTATCCGGACAAAAGACTTCAACAAAAAAAAGAGCGGGCTCCTCAGCCGCGCTCTTCATCCGTAACGAATTTTCAGTTTTCGTTCAGCCATACATTCAGCAGAGAGATCAGCTGATTCAAATCTACCGGCTTGGGGATATAGTCGGAAGCACCGGCTTCGATACATTTATCCCGGTCGTTCTTCATCGCTTTGGCCGTGACGGCAATAAGCGGAAGATCCGCCCACTCCGCGCGTTCCCGAATGCGGGTCATCGCCTCATACCCGTCCATCCCCGGCATCATGATGTCCATCAGCACGACGTCGATATCCGGCGTATGGTCCATCAGCGCCAGACATTCGATCCCGTCGCCTGCCGTCAGCACGCGCATTCCTCTGCTTTCCAGCGCTACGCTGAGCGCCGTGACGTTGCGGGGATCGTCATCCACGATAAGCACGGTTTTGCCGGCGATAATCGTTCCGGTTCGGCCGGCAGCCTCGCGTTTCGGCTTCGGCTTCGCGGGCGCCGGCAGGGCAGACGCCTCCGCTTCCAGCGCGGATGCCGCTTCCATACCGGCCGTATCCGTCCGGTCCAGGCAGCAGATATACAGCGTGAAGGTGCTTCCCGCTCCTTCCTCGCTCGCCAGATGGATGCAGCCGTTCAGCAGACCGGCCAGATCGCGGGAAATGGACAGCCCGAGTCCTGTGCCTCCATACTGCCGGCTTGTCGCTCCGTCCGCCTGTCTGAACGCCTCGAAGACATGCTCCTGCTTGTCCTTCGGGATGCCGATCCCCGTATCCCGGACGGATATCGCCAGGGCCGTCGTCCAGTCGAGGCCGGGCAGCAGGTAATTCTCTTCCTCCTCTTTCGCCCGCCGCAGCGACAGGGTTACCTCACCGTAATGTGTAAATTTAACCGCATTCGACAGCAAATTCTTGACGATTTGCTCCAGTCGCTGTCCGTCGGTCTGGATGATCTCCGGCAGTCCGGGCTCCATGATACGTTTGAACGCAACGTCTTTGTCCTTTAACATTTTGCCGAAAAGATGTTCCATTTTGTCGGGCAGCTCCGTTAAATTGAACGGTTCGTAATTAACTTCCAGCTTGCCCGCTTCGACTTTGGACAGGTCGAGAACGTCGTTGATGAGCGCGAGCAAATCATTGCCCGCTTTATGAATCAGCTCCACGTAATCGAGTTCCTCTTCGCTCAGCGTGTTGTTCTGATTTTCGGCGAGGAACTGCGACAGCAGCAGCATACTGTTCAGCGGAGTCCGCAGCTCGTGGGACATATTTGCCAGAAATTCCGATTTGTATTGGGAAGCCAACTGGACCTGCTCCGCTTTGGCTTGAAGTTCCAGCGCCGCCTGCTCAAGCTCCAGCGTTTTTTGTTCCGATACCCGGTACTGGGCTTCGAGTTCTTCGTTCGTGACCTGCATTTCTTCCGTCTGGGTGCGCAGCTCTTCGGACTGGACTTGAAGTTCTTCCGCCATGACTCTGGATTCCTGAAGAAGGCGCTCCACTTCCATGCGGCTTCCCACACTGTTGAGTATGATGCCGAACGAAGTGAGAAGCTCTCTCAATACTTGGCGCTGAGAAGCCGTAAACGGTTCGAAGGAGGCAAATTCCACCACAGCCGTAACCGAACCTTTGAAAGAAGCCGGGGCAATCAAAATATGCCGCGGCGCCGATTCTCCGAGGCCGGAACGGACCGTCACGTAGTTTTCCGGCAGGTGATCGACTGCCAGCATCCGGTTTTCCTCCGCGCACTGTCCGACGAGACCTTCGCCCGGTTTAAACATGCGGGAACGCTCCCCGTTTCCGCCATCGGACGCGTACGCCGCCATCCGGTGAAGGCCGTACTCCCCATCTACGGTGTGAAGCATGTAAACCACGCCGTACGGGGCGTTGAACAGTTCCGCCGCTTTGCGTACGAACATGTCGGACAGAGCCGCCGTGTCCGTAAAGCCTTGCAGAGCGGTCGTCAACTCGGCCACCTGCGTTTTCTCCTCGGTTTCCCGCTGCACATTGTCGAGCAGACGGTTCGTCGCATCCCCGAGGTCGCGTATTTCATCCCGTGACTTGACCTCGATCCGTTCGGAAAGATCCCCGTCCGACGAAGCCAGATGGTTGATGGCGCGAATGACCTTACTGATCGTCCCCTGAATCGATCGGGAGATCAGGATCGCAGTCGCGACGGCTACAACGGCCACGCCGAGCATCATGAGGTACAGGGCGCTGCGCATATCCTTGTTCCGCTCGTCCAGATTAGCTACCCGGTCTAGGGTCAATTTGGTTTCCGTACTGCGGAAGGTGTCAATCATGACCCGGATCCGGTCCATATATTTTTTACCGGGGTCCTCTTGAAAATATTGCTGGATTTGCGGAGTATTCCCGGCTTTTTTCCACGCAATGACAGGCTGTCCCGCTTCCGCGATCCATTTCTCGATAACCGACCGCATTTCCTCCAGCCGTTTCTGTTGGGAAGGATTGTCAGCAACAAGACCGTGAAGCGTATCGTAATCCGTCAACCAGTTTGCCTGCGCTTTCTCATAAGGCTCCAGATAACGGTCATCCCCGGTAATGACGTACCCCCGCTGCCCCGTTTCCATGTCGAGAAGCTGCTTCTCAACCTCCGACGTCAAATCATGTACCTGAATATCGTGTTCCGTGACAAAGTCGATCTCTTTCTGCAAAGATACAATTCGTCCGTTTACGGCAAAAATCGAGGCCGCCAGGCAGACCAAGATAAGCAGATAACCGGACATAATTTTCCACCGGATACTGAAACGCCGTGCTCGCGCCACTCTTACTCCCCCTAGTTACGGATACTTTCTTTTAACGAACAAAAAGGGCACGGCTGAAAAAGGCCGCATGCTTCCTGACGGGCACGCGACTTCGTTGAGGCCTGAATAACCTGACCTTTTGCAGTTCGTAACAAACAACTTAATTTAACTAGTATACTATTGATCGCTGTTATTTGCTAACCGGGTTTACTAGATTTTTGTAAAATTTTCCTCCGCTTGGACAAATAAAAAGGAGCCCTCCAGGGACTCCTTTTCAAACCGACTACTCTTATTCCACTATCAGTACCGACTTCATATCGTTGTGGCCTTCGCCGCAAGGCAGGATACATTTAATTTCGTATTTGCCCGGCTTCTCAAAGTTCACATCCTGGGATTTGTTCGTTCCGTCCAGTTTAACGTCGATGCCTTCACCCGTAATGTCGATGGCGTGCACGCCTTCTTTCATAAGGAGAGAAACTTTGGTCTGGCCTTTCGGAATTTTGTACTCCGCTTGATCGAATTTCCAGTTGGATGCTGCAATTTTGAGAGAAGCGCCGGCTGTTTCTTCCGCGGCTCTTTCCGCTTGTCGGGCATTGATATCTTGAAAGAGGAAACCCACTCCCATAGCACTCGCGCCGATAAATAGTACAAACATGATCCACTTGTACATGAAGATCCCCCCATCGCGTAATTACCTAATTATTGTACCTAAAATAACGGAAATTGCCTAATCCTTTCCTGAGGCAAACTTCGAATAATTTGTGACAATTCCGTGATATTTTGATCCGCAGGCCGTTTCGGACCGTCAGCGGCCCGAAGCAAAGCCGTTTGCGTAAAGCCTACAATTCCTCGATAATGCCGAGAACCAGCTGCAGAAACTTCGGTTTGACCCGCTCCGTCGTCTCCATCACTTCCTGGTGGGAAAGCGGCTGGTCCAGGATGCCCGCGGCCATGTTCGAGATGCAGGAGAAACCGAGCACCTCGATGCCGGCATGACGTGCGACGATCACTTCCGGCACGGTCGACATACCAACGGCGTCCGCCCCGAGCGTACGGATCATGCGGATTTCTGCCGGCGTTTCGTAAGTGGGGCCGAGAAGCCCGAGGTAGACCCCTTCGCGCAGCGAGAAATTCTGTTTCTCAGCAACGCTGTGCGCAAGCTTGCCAAGCCTTCTGCTGTAAGCTTCCGACATATCCGGGAAGCGAACTCCGAGCTCGTCGTCGTTAGGACCGATGAGCGGATTGCGGAACATGAAGTTGATATGATCCTGGATCACCATCAGATCGCCGACCTCGTAAGACGTGTTCACGCCGCCCGCCGCGTTGGTTACGATGAGCGTCTGAACGCCCAGATCTTTCATGACGCGCACCGGAAATGCGACCGTTTCCGCGCCGTAGCCTTCATATTGATGGAAGCGGCCTTTCATCATGACGACTTGTCTGCCCTTTATGGTGCCGGCCACAAGCTCGCTCGCATGACCTTCCACGGTCGAAACCGGGAAGTGCGGGATATCGCTGTAGTCGATAACGACCGCTTCTTCGATAAGATCGGCCAGGACGCCGAGTCCGGAACCGAGGATGAGACCGATGGTCGGACGGAAGCCAAGCTTCTGCTCGATATAGGCCGCCGCTTCATTGACGCGTTGTTTTTCTGTGCTCATGTAAGAACACTTCCTCTCTTATTGTGTCCGATTATTTGAATTCCTTGAATAAGGTTGTTCATTTGGACAACCCCCTCCGGTTGTCAAATGCAGGTTACAGCCTGGTAATTTTTTATGTAAGGCAAAAACAGCATGGACATTATCTCATTATTGCCTCCGGGATGCAAAAATACCCAATGCCGCATTGACGCATTAAAGGATTTTTATTTCCGCCCAAAAGGAAAAGCCCCTTAAGGGGCCGGGTCACCGTTCACGTCATTTTCGCCCTCGGATGCGTCCGGTCATAAACTTCCTTCATCTTCGACTTCGTCACATGCGTATACACCTGGGTAGTGGAGAGGTCGGCATGGCCCAGCATTTCCTGCACCGAGCGCAGATCCGCCCCGTTCTCCAGAAGATGCGTGGCGAAGGAGTGCCTCAAGGTGTGCGGCGTAATGTCCTTGTCCACTTCGGCGTCCGCGGCGTAACGCTTAAGCATTTTCCAGAAGCCCTGGCGGGTCATGCGCGTACCGAGGTGATTCACGAACAAGGCCGTTTCCGGCTTGTGCGCCTTCATCAGCTGCGGCCGCGAGGCGGACACATACTCGTCGACCACTTTGGCCGCCATGCTTCCGAGCGGAATAATCCGCTCTTTGGCCCCGCTTCCGACGCAGCGGACAAATCCGAGGCTCGTGTTGACGTCGCCGACATCCAGGCTGATCAGCTCCGATACGCGGATGCCGGTCGCATACAGCACCTCCAGCATGGCCTTGTCCCGGATGCCGTTGCTCGTGTCCGACTGCGGCGCCGCGAGCAGGCGTTCCATTTCGTCCATGGTCAGCACCTGGGGCAGTTTCTTCTCCTGCTTCGGATTCTCGATATCGCGCGTAGGGTCGAAATCCATCCTGCCGCAGCGGATCATATAACCGTACAAGGAACGGATCGAAACAAGCGTCCGGGACTGGGTTGCCGTAGCCCTCCCGAGCTGCTTGAGACGGGAGATGTAGCTGACCACATGCACCTTGCTCGTCTCGCCCAGCGTCCGGATGTTCTGCTGTTCCAGAAATTCTATATATTGCTGCAGATCCCGAGCATACGATTCGAGCGTATTCCGGGACAAGCCTTTCTCATGTTCCAGATAGTCCATGAATACTTCCAGATCTTCTCTCAAGTTTCCTTGCTCCTTCATGGCATTTCTAAGCTAGCCGGTTTTAAGTCTATATACCATTCGTCACAAAACCGATAATTCCTCTTTATTCCCCGTACCAATAAAACAAACGGAGCCTCGCGGCCATACTCTCGCTGCCTTCCGTCTGAATCGCGTGCTGCTGGAACACTTTTACCGACGTGCCGCTGGGATGGCGGTACTTGTCAACCGGTTCGACCCAGACCGAAAACAGGGCAAACACCCGGTACAGGACATAAGTCAGCGTAACGAACAAAACGAGGAATTTGGTCCTCTCCAGCCATTTATGTACGGATACGATCATACAACCCGTCCCCCCTTTATAACAAGCGTATGATAAGGGAACGCAGGATATGCGGCTCCGCGGCACCTGTGTAATGTTTCGGCTATAAAAAGAGGGAGCGCCCCGCAGGGGGCCCTCCTCGACCGTTAAAGAAGCGATTCCGCGCCGTCGATGTAAACTTCCGTCCCCGTAACGTGGCTGGAAAGGTCGGAACCCAGGAAGACCAGCAGGTCCGCCACCTGATCCGCCGTTCCGGGACGGTCCGCCAGCGGCATGCTCGTTTCCGGATATTCCACCGGTATCCGGATTTCCTCCAGCTCCGGCGTACGTTCCGTACTGTCCTCAATGTTCGTGTCGATCGAACCCGGACAGATGACGTTGACGCGGATTTTATAGCGGGCTCAAGCGCAGCCATTTTGGCGAAGGCTGCCTGCCCCGCTTGGAAGAGCTGTAGGCCGTAAACCCGAAGTTTTTAAAAATCCTTGTTCCGTTGATGGAACTGGTGATCACGATGCTGCCCCCGTTTTCTTTGAGCAGCGGCACCGCGTATTTTACGGTCAGGAACGTCCCCTTCAGATTGGTCTGCAGGGTTGCGTCCCATTCTTCCGGTTCCAGGTCTTCGATCGGCGCTATTTTACCGTTAATGCCCGCATTGGCCAGCACGATATCAAGCCGTCCCCAAGTTTCCTGCAGCTTCACGTATGCCTCTTTGACCTGTTCCGGGTCGGAAATGTCCGCTTCGGCGACAATCGCTTCTCCGCCCTTGCGCATAATAATTTCCTGGACATCTTCGGCATACTCTTTGCGGATATCCACCAGGCAGACCTTGACTCCCAGCTTGGCGAGTCTCAGCGCCGCCGCTTTGCCTATCCCCGAGCTTGCTCCCGTGATAAGCGCCGTTTTCCCGGCCAGGCCGTATTCCCCTGTATGTACGGTATTGGTCTGCTCCATGGACCGTCCTCCTCTGAAAGCCGACACCTGCAAGGCAGCGGCATGTTGGTGATGGGTATGTTCCACTGCCTCCTTACCCGGTGGACCGCCCGAAGAAACGAAGGAACTCGCCCGATTTTCATCTTCGTGAGAAGGGCTGCAAGCGGCTGCAGACGCGCCAAAAAGCCCGCTGAACCGGCAGCGGGCTTCCAGGGGCTTGCGGACGCATCAAGCAGACAAAAACCTTCCGCGTCTGTTTAAACGAGCGTAGAAGGTTTTGCGCTTGCATGGTGATGGTGATGCTTCGGGCTAGCGTCTTTATTTTTCGGCTGGTCGGCGCCTTTCTCCAGACATCTGTGGCAGATACCTTGAAAATCGAGGCGGTGATCCAGCACTTTAAAATTATATTCACGGGCGAGCCGTTCTTCCAGCGGTCCCAGCCAATCTTCCATAATTTCGTCCACTGCGCCGCACTGCACGCAGATCAAATGATGATGATGGTGATGAGTGCTGTCGCTGCGAAGATCGTAACGGGCTACGCCATCTCCAAAATTCATTTTCTCAAGCACATGCATATCGCTAAGCAATTCGAGCGTCCGGTACACGGTAGCAAGTCCGATTTCAGGAGCTTTGTCCTTGACGAGCATAAATACGTCCTCGGCGCTAAGGTGATCTTCTTCATTCTCGAGCAGCACTCGAACCGTCGCTTCCCGCTGGGGAGTCAGCTTGTAACCTTGGGATTGCAGCTGCTGCTTGATCTTCTCAATACGTGCTTCCATACTCCTCCCCCTCTTACAACGCGTCTAAACGGCGCGATAGTTTCCCTTTTTTCATTATAGAGGGAGGGAGTCACGAAAGTCAAACGGCTATTTAGAATGATTCTAGTTAGTAAGAGCCGCCAGCATCGGCGTAACCCACTTCATCATCGTCGGAGACACGAATGCTTCCAAAAGCGCCGCCCCAAGCATGCAGACGCCCATCGCGAGCGTAACACCGGAGTAACGCATGAACGGGTGGTAGATAGTGCCGCTCCGGCGGACGAGTCTGTTTTTGATAATGAAAAGAGAGAAACTGATGGAAACGACGCTGCAGATCAGAATGGCGGGAACGACAATCAGATTCGGGGGCGCGATGGAAACAAGAGCGAAAGCGATGCCTTTCCAGGAAAGCTGCCCGACCATAAAGCCTACGCTGAAGCCGATCAGGACGCCTTTTAGAAAATCCAGCACGAGAATAAGCGGCAGTCCGATAACGGACAGCCCGAGCGTCCAGATGAGCAGAATCCATTTCATATGAAGCGAGAACGCCGCCAGCATCGACTGCTTCCCGTCCACCTGGGCCCCGTCCTGTATCGTCCGGTAGAACGAACTGAGATAGCGCCCCAGCTCCTGCTTCTGTTCGAGAGACAGCGCATTGACCATGACGGCGCCGAACACGACACCCACGACGAAGAGGACCGAGACGAATAGAAAGAGCGTAAACTGTTCTTTGAAATACTGCTTCAAGGTCTG
The DNA here is from genome assembly GCF_058269095.1 of Paenibacillus sp. JNUCC 35. Classification (NCBI taxonomy): domain Bacteria; kingdom Bacillati; phylum Bacillota; class Bacilli; order Caryophanales; family Paenibacillaceae; genus Paenibacillus; species Paenibacillus sp. JNUCC 35. Next base: position 4,188,332 of record NZ_CM177771.1, read on the forward strand.
CATAGCCGGCATGATAAGTCCTCCTTGTCCGCTTGTTCACTATAGGCAGTATATGCGGCGGGTAACCGGGATAGACCAAGCCGTACGGCAATGTGAAAAAAAGCAAAAAAGCCCTCTAGGCTTGAGGGCTTTTGCTTCGGCGGTTCGCAACCGGCAGTCATCCGGCAGAAGTGGCTTCAGGCGTCGGGATGCTGCCTGTCCTACGCCTCCGGCAGAGGCGTGTCGGTCGGCTTGCCCGCAGTGCCTTTATAGGTCTCGTCGATCTGCTTGCGGATTTCCAGCGGCGTTTTGCCGTCCTTCTTAAGCGAGATGGCCTTTACCGCGATCTCCATGCAGATGCCGCAGCGCGTCCCGTGATCGTCCCAGACGACGGAACCGTCCGCATTCGTTTCGCGGATGAAGCAGTTCTGGTTGCTCTTGTGACCGGCGCTTTCGCCGCAGCCGCAGTAGCACGGCATGGACTGCAGCAAGTCCGCGTTTTTGCCGGCCAGCTCGTAAACAAGGCGGATTTCTTCGCGCTGCTTGTTCAGAAATTTCGGCAGGACGGCGGACGAAGCCGTCTTCTCCTGCAAGTCCCCGTTCGCGGCTTGATGCGCCGCGCCGTCTCCATGCGCATCCTGCTTGGCTCCGCCGCTTCCGCATGCGGCTGCCAGCATGCTTGCGCACAGAAGGGTGGCCGTAAGCAGGCCCCATTTTTTCTTCATATTCAGATTCCCCTCTCCCTTTACGGGAATTAGATCGCTTCTGTTACGGGCCCGTGTTTGTGTTTATCCGTTTGCGCGGGTCCCGTTCGTTCCCTTGTCAGCCGGCTTCGCTTTCGCCGGCGCTTTGACTTTACCGTACGTGCCTCCGCCGCCCACCTGGAGATCGAGGACGCCCGTACGGGCCTCCAGGATCATCCCGGCAATGTCGTCTCCCACCGTCTCGGCCAGCTCGCTTCGCGTTGCCCGGTGCAGGATGTTCATTTCGGTGCCGAATCTGGCGAGCAGCTGGTCCAGCTTTCTTTTGCCCAGTCCCGGAATGAATTCCAGCGGTACCTGGTAGTAATAGGGCGGCCGGTAATCCGGCACATACGGCTCCTCGCGGTCTGCAAGCTCCATGATGCGGTCCATAACGCCGCGGACTACCTTGGGACTGCCGCAGTACAGGCACCTTCCAACGGCCGCCTCGCTCTCGTCCAGGATGCTTTCACAGCTCAAACAGTAGGTGCGGTGATATTTGCCGAGCCGCGGATTCAGACCGTAGTTCGCGGTAACCGCGCGGCCACCTTCTCTGCGGAGAGCGAGCACCAGCTCCGCGAACGTAGGCTCCGCCAGCCGCAGCTCGTTGTACTCGCGGCCGATTTTCCCGAGGGAATGGGCATCCGAATTCGTGACGTACGTGTAGCGGTCCAGCTCCGGCAAATAGCCCGCCATCTCGGAATCGGAGCTGAGCCCGAGCTCGACACCCGCCAGCCCGTCCAGATCCAGCATATGCTCCATGCGGGTCGACCCACTGCCGTAGATGCTTTTGTGCGGCGTAAAAATGTGTGCGGGAATCAGTATGCCTCCCCGCCTAAGCACTTCGGCCTGAAGCTCCCTGGCCGTGACATACATGCGCTGGGAGCTCAGCTCCACATTTTTCATCCGCGGGCGCATCCACTCCGTGAACTCTTTCATCTGAGCCAGCTTCGGGAGAAAAACAAGCAGATGCACGGGTCCCATACCGGGATCGCGCACCTCGATTTCGCTCCCCAGCAGAACCGTGGTCTGGTGATACCGGATGCCCCCGCCGTCCAGCTCCTTCATTTCGCCGGCAGCGAGATAGTGCTCGATCTCTTCCTGTACCGCCGGCGAATGGCAGTCGATGACGCCGACGATCTCGATTCCTTTGCGGTCGGACGCCTCACGGGCAATGTTGTAGAACGTCAAGTTCCGGGCTCCGCTGATCTTGACTGCGGCTCCCTTCTCCGTCCGGCCGATATGAATGTGAAGATCCGCGTAGTACGTCCGCAGCATCAGAACGAGCCCGTCAGCTTGTACGCTTGCCAGGCGTATACGGCCGTGATGGTTTTGGCGTCGCTGATGCTCCCGCGCGCAATCAGCTCTTTCGCCTCCTGGAGGGTAATCGCTTCGCACTCTAGAAATTCGTCCTCGTCCGGCCGCGCTTCCCCGCGAACCAGGTTCTTGGCTACGAACAGATGAAGGATTTCATCGGCAAAGCCCGGAGACGTATAAAAGGAGCAGACCGGACGGACCGACTCCGAACTGTAGCCGGTTTCTTCCTCCAGCTCGCGGATCGCCGCCCGGATCGGCTCTTCGCCGGGATCGAGCTTGCCGGCCGGAATTTCCACCTGGCTTTTTTCCAGCGCCTTGCGGTACTGCTCCACCACGATCATCCGGTCGTCGTCCGTTAATGCCAGAACGGCCACCGCACCGGGATGCTTCACGATCTCGCGCGTGGCCGTTTCCCCGTTCGGCAGGCGGACATGATCCACCTGCAGCGTAATGATTTTCCCCTCGAAGATGGGTTCGGTTTTTATCGTAACTTCCTCAAATTTCCGATTGTTTTGATCAGCTGACATGTCCCGCTCCTCCCCCGGGTATATCCCGGAAACGCTTATTTTCTCCCCTATTATATCAAATGGCTGAAAAAAAACGGCTATACCCTGTGTTGAATTATGGCAAAACGGGGAAAGAATGAATACAGGATTTTGTGCCTTATTTTAACAGCTGACATAACTCGTCCCTTACTCGCATAGGTTTTAACCTAAACTAAGTGCGGAAATGAGGATTGAATCATGAAAAATTATACAGCTTCCGAAAGCCTGCGTCTCGTCGGAAAGGCATGGGAAATTAAACAATATCTTCAGCTCGCCGTTCAGAAAGGCGGACGCGATCTGCCTCTCGTCGTCTTTTTGGAACAAAAATCAGGATGAACCAGCGCTGACCTCTCCCTAAAAGCATAAAACGGTTACGGCCTCCCGAATCGGTTTCCGATCCCAGGCTCAATCAAATCGTAAATCCCGTACGATTGTAAAGGCGCCGCGGTAGGTTCCGGCTGTTTACGGACGAGCCTCTGTAATTCGGCCGCAACCCGGCTGCGCTCGTTTTCCGTTATATTCATATACGATACTCCCCCGATCATCGCCGTAGTAGCTTCAAGCGGCATCGTGACCACGTCGTTTCCGGTAAGAGCGGAAAATGTGCTCGCAAACTGGAAAATGGTTCGGGCCGGGATGTCCATGCGGACATTGCCTCCCATAATTTTAAGAAGGTTATTGATCTTAGCCACGTTGCGGTATTGAACCGTCTGGGTGAGCAGCTCGCGCACAACCTGCTGCTGGCGGCGCATTCGGCCGAAATCTCCGTCCGCATCTCCCCGGTACCGGGCATAATTAAGCGTCTGCTGACCGTTCAGCGTCTGCCTGCCTTTCTTGAGATACACATGACGATGGGTAATCCGGTCGTCGAAGTCCATATTTTTTTCCACGTCAATCGACAATCCTCCGAGCGTATCCACGAATTCTTTGACGCCGTTAAAATTAAAAGCCACATAGTAATCTACCGGAATGCCGAAAAACGCTTCGACGGTTTTCACGGCCAAATCCGCTCCCCCGTAAGCGTAAGCGTGGGCCAGCTTCTCTTTGCCGTGTCCCTGAATGCGGATCCGGGTATCCCGCGGGATCGAAAGCAGCGTTATTTTCTGGCTTGAAGAATCGGCAACGGCCAGCATGTTCGTGTCCGAACGCCCCTGCTCCACGTTCCCGGAGTCTATTCCCAGCATAAGAAACACATACGTCTCTTTGGCAAGGGTTTCACGGACCGGTGCGGGATTCACCGGATTCGTTTGCGGAACTCCCGTTTCGATCCGTTCTTTGTACACCAGATTCCAGCTGTGATAAGCGTTCCACGCGTAATAACCGCCGACCGCGAGCAGCAGGGCAAGCGGCAGCGCAGCCCAGAGCCAGAACCGTTTTCTTCTGCGTTCTCGTTTCATCCGTCCCGTTTCACCCCCGATTCTGCAAGATGTGCAATATCCGTAGTATGGGGAAACCGCCGGCAAAAAAAAGATCCCCGCCCCTAACATCTTCTGTAGAAAGCGGGAAACTTTGTGAAACCGAAACAAAGACGTACTTCTCCTCCGGGAGCCGTACGTCTTTGTTGATACAACTGAAAGAACAGAAACCCAAAACAAAACCTCCATCCGGATGGCCGTTAGGCTTGCCGGGATGGAGGTTTTTTGGTTCGGACTGCTTATTTCGCTTGTTCGGTTACTTCGCGGACGATAGCCACGACCGCTTCGGCTGTTTTCACGAGATCGGATACGGCGATATGTTCGTTGGTGGTGTGAATTTCCTTGTAACCTACCGCCAGGTTCACCGTAGGAATTCCCATGCCGTTGAAAATATTCGCATCGCTTCCTCCGCCGGAATGGAACGTGCTGGTTTTGCAGCCCATGCCTTCCAGGGCTTTCATGGCCAGCTTCACAACCGGCGATGTTTCGTCGTGCATGAAAGCGGGATACACGATATCCGCTTCGAAATCGCACGTCGTGCCGAAATCGGCCGCCGTGTCTTTGCACGCCTGCTCCATCGCGGCCAGCTGGGCCTCCAGCTTGCTTTGGACGATGCTGCGCGCTTCCGCTTCGAGAAGCACGCGGTCGCAGACCACATTAAGGGGACCGAGGCCGGAGAAACTGCCGATGTTAGCCGTCGTCTCCGAATCCAGGCGGCCCAGCTTCATGCGGGATACCGCTTTGCTTGCCACCTGAATGGCCGAAATGCCGTCTTCCGGGTTCACACCCGCGTGAGCGGATTTGCCGTACATGACGATCTTGATTTCCGCGCGGGCCGGAGCCGCAACGGCGATTTCGCCGATCTCACCGTTAGAGTCCAGCGCATAGCCGAACTCGGCCTTCATGACGGACGGATCCATCGCGCGTGCGCCTTTCAGCCCGGATTCTTCTCCTACCGTGATCACGAACTGGATCGGACCGTGGGCGATATTCTGCTCCTTCAGCACCCGGATAGCTTCGAACATCGCCGCGATACCGGCTTTGTCGTCGCTTCCCAGAATCGTGGTTCCGTCGCTGCGGATAATTCCGTCTTCACCGATTTGCGGCTTGATTCCGTTGCCCGGAGCCACCGTATCCATATGGCTGGTAAAGAAAATGCACGGAGTGGATTCCGGCGCGCCGCTGGCTTCCAGCATACAAATCAGGTTGCCGGCGCCGTGGCCGGTTTTCTCGGCCGCGTCATCCGTCTGGATGGAAAGACCGAGTTCCTTGAATTTCGTCTGCAGGACAACACTGATCTCCTGCTCGTATTGCGTCACGCTGTCGACCTGTACAAGCTCGATAAATTCTTTTATTAACCGTTCCTGCTGGATCATGGGTTCCCTCCGTTGTTGCTATGGTTTACAATAGAGTCAGCGAAAAGTTTGTCCGAATAGGAGTGATTGGTATGAAACGCAACCGACTGTTCAAAATCGTCGTGTACATCATGCTGTTCAGCATGGTCGCATCGACCTTGATGGTCTCCCTCAGCTTCCTGACAACCTCATAATACGCCTCAATACAGCTTGGTTTCAAGATTGTAGGCTTCCATATTTTCCTTCACGCGCTGTAAAAAGCGTCCGCAGATAACCCCGTCTAGAATCCGGTGGTCCAGCGACAGGCAGATGTTCACCATCGAACGGACCGCGATCATATCCTGGATCACGACCGGCCTTTTCACGATGGATTCGAAGGTCAGGATGGCCGCCTGCGGATAGTTGATAATCGGCTGCGAAAGGATGGAACCGAAGGAGCCCGTGTTGTTCACGGTAAAAGTGCCCCCCTGCAGGTCGTTTAACGACAGCTTGCCGGTGCGGGCCTTTTTCGTTAGGGTGTCCGCTTCGAGGGCAAGCCCCGCGATATTCATCTGATCCGCTTTCTTGATCACGGGCGTCAGAACGGATTCTTCCGTACCGACCGCAAGCGCGAGGTTGATATCCCGCTTGATGATGATTTTATCGACCGCCCAGACCGAGTTCATGATCGGGTAGTCTTTAATGGCATTGACCACAGCTTTCAGAAGAAACGGAAGATAGGTAAGATTGATCCCTTCGCGGCGCATGAATTCTTCTTTGACCTTGCTCCGCAGGGTCACGAGATTCGTTACGTCCACTTCGATCATCGTCCAGGCGTGCGGAATTTCCGATACGCTCTGGCGCATGCGGCTCGCGATCGTGTTGCGGATAGGCGTCACATCGATGAACGTTTCCCCGCGCGAATCGGAATTCTTGTCGAATTCGAGCGGCGTCGGCGGATTCTGCGATAGGTGAATGCCGCTGCTGCGCACCGGAATTTGCGGTTCGGGTCTGTAAGGATTAACAACCGGCGCTTCCGCAGACGGTTGATGCGCCGGCGCGGATGGCGCTTGCTGCGCCGCGGGAGCCGCATGCGTCTGCCGTGCAGCCTGGCTGCCGCCGTTCGGAGCCTCAGGTGCCCCGCCCTGCGCTATGTAGGTTTCGACGTCCTTGCGCGTGATGCGCCCGCCGAAACCCGTGCCCTTGACGCGTCCGAGATCCACGGCGTTCTCCGCGGCAAGACGCTGCACGGCGGGCGAGTACCGGCCGCGCATGCTCTGGTCGGCGCTGTCTTCCGCGATTGCCGCCGCGGAGTCTCCCTGCGATGCAGGGCCGCCGCTTGCGCCCGCGGAAGCCGTTTCCGCCGTCTCCGGCACTTCCAGGAGGCAGATCGGGTCTCCTACGGCCGCGGTCTCGCCGCTGCCTACGAGGATTTTGACCAGCCTGCCTTCGATCGGGCTGGGCATTTCGACGTTGACTTTGTCCGTGTACAGCTCGCAAAGCACGTCGTACTGCTGGATATAGTCACCGGGCTGCTTCAGCCAGGTACCGATCGTAGCGGAAACGAGACTTTCCGCCAGATGAGGCACCGGCACTTCGGCCAGCCGGAATTTTGATTCGCTCATATCGCGTTCCCCCATTAAAACTGCGCGAGTTCTCTCATCGCGTCCGCTAATTTGTCCGTGTTAAGCAGGAAAAACTTCTCCATCGGCGGGTTCATTCCGACGGCCGGAACATCCGGGCCGCATAACCGGCGGATCGGCGCATCGAGATCGTACAGCAGCTCTTCGGCCACGATAGCCGCAACTTCGGCCCCGATCCCGCCTGTTTTGTTATCCTCATGGGCAATCAGAACCTTGCCCGTCTTGGCCGCCGCTTCCAGAATCGCCTCGACATCAAGCGGCTGGATCGTGCGCAGATCGAGCACGTGGGCGCTGATGCCTTCCTTCGCCAGCTCTTCCGCCGCCTGCAGGGCGTAGTGCACCGCAATTCCGTACGCGATCACGGTCAAATCCGCGCCTTCGCGCTTCACTTCGGCTTTGCCGATCGGTACGATATAATCGCCCTCCGGCACTTCCGCCGAAAGCGAGAGGTAGCATTTCTTATGCTCAAAATAAAGTACCGGGTCCGGGTCCCGGATAGCCGCCAGAAGCAGCCCTTTGGCATCGTAAGGATTCGACGGCGCGACCATTTTGAGGCCGGGCGTTCCGAAGAATACCGATTCCGGGCACTGCGAATGATAAATCGCTCCGCCTCCCGCCGCTCCGTAAGGGGCGCGGATGACGATCGGACAGCTCCAGTCGTTATTGGAACGGTAGCGGATTTTGGCCGCTTCGCTGATAATCTGGTTCGTCGCCGGAAAAATAAAGTCCGCGAACTGGATTTCCGCGATAGGTTTCATCCCGTACATCGCGGCTCCGATCGCCGTTCCGACGATAGCCGATTCGGCCAGCGGCGTATCAAGAACGCGGCTTTCGCCGTACAGGTCACGCAGACCTTTCGTCGCGTTGAGCACGCCGCCTTTGCCGACGTCTTCTCCCAAAACAAATACATTTTCGTCGCGCTGCATTTCGTCCTGCATCGCCGAACGGATTGCTTCCAAATAGGTGATTACTGCCACGTTGCTGCCTCCCTCTGCTCTTGCACTTACGCCTGGGCGTATACGTGCTTCAGCGTATCTTCGCCTGTCGGATAAGGAGCCGCGTCCGCGTAGGCTGTCGCTTCATTGATTTCCTTCTGAATCTCAGCCTGCAGCTCCTGGTCCTTCTCTTCGCTCCAGATGCCGCATTCGATCAGATATTGACGGAATTTCGGCAGTCCGTCTTTGGCGCGGTTCTCTTCCACTTCTTCCTTCGTGCGGTACAAGAGATCGTTGTCGGACGTGGAGTGCGGAGGAACCCGGTACAAATCCGCCTCGATCAGCGTCGGGCCTTCGCCCCGCAGAGCGCGCTCGCGGGCTTCCTTCACCACGCGGTACACTTCCAGCGGATCGTTGCCGTCCACCTTCACACCGGGGAAGCCGTAGCCGATCGCCCGGTCGACGATATTGCCCGCAACCTGCTTGTGGTGCGGAACCGAAATCGCGTACCGGTTATTCTCGCACATGAGAATGACCGGCAGCTTGTGCACGCCGGCGAAGTTGCAGCCTTCGTGGAAGTCTCCCTGATTGCTGGAACCTTCTCCGAAGGTCACGAAGGAGACAAGCTCGTCGCCCTTCATCTTGGCGGCCAGGGCAATCCCGACCGCATGCGGCACCTGCGTCGTAACCGGGCTGGAGCCCGTCACGATCCGGTACTTGCGGTGTCCGAAGTGGCCCGGCATCTGGCGGCCGCCGCTGTTGGGATCTTCCGCTTTCGCAAACACCGAAAGCATCAGTTCCTTCATAGTCATGCCCACCGAAAGAACAAACGCGTAATCGCGGTAGTACGGCAGGAAATAATCTTTCTCGGCGTCGAGAGCGTATGCCGCTCCGGCCTGAGCCGCTTCCTGACCTACGCCCGATACGTGAAAGGCAATTTTGCCGGAACGCTGCAGAAGCAGGGACCGCTCGTCGAATTTGCGCGCGAGCAGCATGGATGTATACATTTGAATGACTCTTTCATCGGAAAGTCCTAATTGCTGATGCTTAACGTATTGACCGATGGACATTGGGGCTGCGCCTCCTTTTTGTTACCTGGTCTTAATACTAGACACTATATGCTTATTATAAACGGTATTCTTGTCCAATTCAACGGACATTTGGCACAGACAGCCGGTTTCTACCCTTGGTTAAATGTGGATGGCCCGGCCTTCGGCGGCGAGAACCGCTTCCGCGAACGCCTCCGAAAGCGTCGGATGCGGATGAATCGTGCTGCCGATTTCCCACGGGGAAGCTTCCAGAAGCTGAGCCAGCGCGGCTTCGGCGATATAATCCGTGACGTGAGGTCCGATCATGTGAACGCCGAGCAGATCGTTCTTGTCCGCGTCGATCACGACTTTGACAAACCCGTCGTTCTCCCCGTACACGATGGCTTTGCCGAGCGGCTTGAAGCCGAACTTGCCGGTCTTGATCTTGAAGCCGTTCTCCTTGGCTTCCGCTTCCGTCCAGCCCACGGACGCGATTTCCGGCCGTGTGTAGACACATCTCGGAATGCGGTGCGCCTCGTGTGTGTGCGGCTTCAAGCCGCAGATGTGCTCGACCGCGACGACGCCTTCGTGGCTGGCCGCGTGGGCCAATTGCAGACCGCCGATCACATCGCCGATGGCATAGATGTGGGGGATGTTCGTCTGCATGTGCCCGTTCACGCGGATGAAGCCGCGCTCCAGCTTCACATCGGTGTTTTCCAGCCCGAACTGTTCCACGTTCGGAGCTCTTCCCACCGATACGAGGATTTTGGCGGCGGCGAGCTCCACGCGCTCGCCTTTCTGCTCGGCGGCGACCGTGACGCCGGAAGCGTCCTTGCGGAGCGTGTCCGCGAGCACGCTTGCGTTCGTGAGCACCTTCACGCCGCGCTTGCGGAGCAGCCGGTCCAGCTCGCGGGAGATTTCCTCGTCCTCTGTCGGCACGAGGCGGGGGCCCGCTTCCACAACGGTTACGTCCACGCCGAAATCGTTCATCATCGACGCCCACTCCACGCCGATTACACCCCCGCCGACAATGATCAGGGAATCCGGCAGCGCTTCAAGCGCCAGAGCCTCGTCGCTCGTCAGGATGTGTTCGCCGTCCGGCTCCAGACCGGGCAGGACGCGCGGACGCGATCCCGTGGCGAGGATGAGGTGTTCCGGAACCAGTGTCTCGAAACTGCCATCCGGCATTTCGACGGAAAGCGTTCCGCTTCTCGAAGAGAAAATCGACGGGGCCATAATGCGGCCGATTCCGTTAAAGACGTCGATTTTATTTTTTTTCATGAGATACTGCACGCCCTTGTGAATCTGAGCCACGATGCCGTCTTTACGTGACTGCACTCGGGTGAAGTCCAGGGAAACGTCAGGCGCAATGACGCCGAACTCTTCCGCTTGCCTGGTTGTCGCCAGAACCTCCGCACTTCTCAAAAGCGCTTTGCTCGGGATACAGCCGCGGTGCAGACAGGTTCCCCCCAGTTTGTCTTTCTCCACTAACGCCACTTTCTTGCCGAGCTGGGCCGCACGGATAGCGGCGACGTAACCGCCCGTTCCGCCTCCCAAAATTACGATATCGTACGCTTGTCCACTCATTTTTATGTTCCTCCTGTTCTTTAACGAAGCCTTTGGGTCTTTCATGATTTTTCATGGTTATTCATGGTCATTCATGTTTTTATGTGTATGAACCTGTTATGTATGGCAGGGTTGATTCGTCCTCATTGTACAACGTACAAGGGCCTTCCGTAAAAGTCGGCTGCCGGGCAGGCGCGTGCCCCCGTACGGCCGATCCCCGTCCCGTTCATTGTAACCCCTGTACGCCCTTAAAATATAGTAGGCGTCCAAAATAGACAGAACCATCCGGACACGGTATCATGGGAATAAAGGCGCTGAGCCCTCACTTATTCTCTTCTCTGATTTGAAAAGGAGCCGCATTATGAAAGATAAATTAAGCCGTTTTGTCGCGATCATGCTTCTCGTTATTCCCGGCGTTATGGCGACCTACGGTTTTCTGTCCATGAAAGACGCGTTTTTCCATCAATTCGAGGCGGAAGGCTATATGCATTGGGGCAAATTCGTCCTCGGTTTCATTCTATTCGGTCTCGGCGTCGCCTTTATCGGCGGCTGGACCTTTTTCCGGGACCGCAAGCGCAATTACGTCGCACCGCGGTTCAAAGCGAAGCGCAGACGGTAGTGATCCGTCCGGCCCGCCGGCATGAAGGATTCCCCAGCTCCCGGCGCCCGGTTTGGGCATCGCATGATCCATGACGGAGGATATCCGCCCGGCAGAAATTCATTCCGCTCCGGCCGTTAAGTTGAGGACAAGCACCTGTGCAACCTCCGCTACAGACAAACAGCCCCGCCGCCCGAAAGGTCCTCCTTTCAGCAGGGAGCTGTTTTTTTATGCCGCGGAAAAAATCATCAATCGTTAATGAACGACACCTTGGAGAGCCTGCTCCACCCGTGTGACTCCCTGGGACATGGCATGTCCTCCGCCGATTGCGGCCGCGACCGCTACCGTTTCTCTGATTTCCTCGGCGTTCGCCCCTTTGCTCAGCGCTTCCTGGACATGGTAGAACGTGCAGACTTCATTGTTGGCAAAAAGCCCCATGCCCAGTGCGATCAGCTGCTTGGTTTTCGCGGGAAGCGCACCGTCTTTGAAGCACTCGCCCGTAAATTGATCATAAGCGTCCGCTACCGACGGAAGCTGTTCCTGCAGCTGTGAAATTCCGGTTTTATAGGCGTCGATCTTGGCGTCCATCGCCCCGCCGCCCGCATGTGTTGCAGAACTCATTGTATTCACCCCACTGGCAGATTCCGTTTGGTCTCCTGTAGAGTGCCCCCAGCGCCTTGCGCCCATACGAAAAGCAAATAAGGCGGCGTCGGCACCGTTCCGCGCTCCCGCAACCTGACAGCCTGAACACCGGCCGCTGCGCTTTAGCCTTCTTCTTCGTCTTCGGGCCGCACGGGAAACTCCACGATTTCCCAGGAGATTCCGATTTCCCGGTCCGCCCAGCTGCGGATATTGATCTCAACGGCTTGCAGCAGTTCCTCCTCCGTTAAATGATCCACTTTACGATCCTCTATCTGAAGAAAAGCTTCTTTTATGTTCTCGCCGCCTACGGAAAGGTCTATTCTGATTTTCACGCTTCCCGGCACCTCCTTCCATGTTCGCGGTCTTTGCAGGACAGTAAGCGTCCCGTTAGCTTCAGGCCCGGCCGTCCCGCCTTGCTCGCTTGGTGCGGGTTGTTAGGGCTCACATCTTCGCTGCCCGTACTATTCATTGTCAATCCGGCGCCTTAAGGAGTATACTAGATAGAGTATTCAAAAGTCTGTGAAGACTTAAAAGGAGGCCCATCCGACATGGCGATCAGCCGAGCACGCAAGCTGCGGGACAAACAAATCCGCGAAGGAAAACTCGATCCCGCAATTAAACGGAAATCGTGGGACGGCGTTCAGCCCGCCACCAAATCCACACCGACTCTGCAGGAGAAAAAAAGAAGAGTCGCGCACAAACATAAACGGAACTCGTTCCCGCATACGGAGGACGGTTCCGTTTATTATTTTACACCGGCTTCTTCATCCGGGATCACCCAGGGCAGAGCAAGCGGGTTATGAGCGTTTAAGTAACGGACAAGCTGCTCCTTCTCGTCCGGCTTGAAGGTATATTTGCACGAAAAACCGTTAAACAGCAGCTCCAGGCTGCGGATGCGTCCTTCCGGCGAAGCCAGAATATCCACGACGTAGTAAGAATCCGGTTCGTCTTCGAAATGGACGCCGACGGCAAGATTCAGTTCGTTTTCCGCCGAAATTACTTCCGCATAATCGATCTCCAAAGGGCCTCCAACCTTTCTATTGAATACAACGTGCTGAATTTATTATAATATAAAAATCCACTGCCTGTCTTTGTCCGAAGACGCAGGAGTGACTAAGGAGGAAGAAACATGGCATATGATCCGCAGGTTGTTGAAGCAACCAAAGTAAGCGATAACCCGAAAAACGGCTTGTTTGAAGTCGTTGTCGTTCTGAAAGACCGTACACACGGCCGTATTTTCTTCGAACGCAATCTGCAATCCGGAGAAATCAAAGCATCCCGTATTTCCCGGCTGCTGAAGGAGCCTTGCCCGATCTGCCGCAAAGATTTCCTTTGCAACTGCCTAGATCGGTACCTGGACAACATCTCCGGCCAAGCCCTTCAAAAAATCGAATCCTAACCCTTCCCCGGAAGGAAGCATAAAAAGCCTGTGGAACGTTTATCCGTTCTGCAGGCTTTTTATATACCGGACGTATGAGACGGCTCACGGACACTGCGTCCGCCGGAATTTGCGGGAAGGCCGGTGCGTTTATCCGAGTATGTCGGCCAGGGCGGCCAGGCAGAGGAATACGAGTAGAAAAACACACATCGCGGCATAATCGCGAGCCTGCATCCGTAGTGTCCGGCTTCGGGTCCTTCTGCCTCCCGTCCGGCTGTAGCCTCTGATCTCCAAAGCCGTTGAGAACTCGTCGGCCATACGGATCAGAGAGAACATGAACGGCAGCGCCATAATTCGGAACTCGGCTAGCCCTAGCCCGCTTTTCCCGCTGCGCCCCTGTCCCCTGGCTTTTGCGATACGGCCGAACCGGTTCCACTGCCCGCCGATAAGCGGAATAAACCGGAACATAAGCGAAGCCGTCAGCGCAACGGCCTCCACCGGGAACTTCAGCCCCGCGAGAACGGCCAGCCCCTGCTCCACTCCCTGCTTCATCCGCAAATAGCCCACCGTAAGCGGAAAAAGGACGCCCAGGACAAGCACCAGCATCAGGTTCGATAATGCCCGGACCGCCGCAAGCGCCGCCTGGGGGTCGAAGCCTATCGGGCTTTCTCCTTGACCGGCCCCGATCGTCAGTCCGGCGATTGCGGCCGACAGACCCGTAAAAATCAGAAAAGCGCGCAAAGGCTTCCAGACGGCTCTGAAGGGGACCTGCGACAGCAGAACGGCCGCCGCGGTTATTGCCGCGGATACAGCCAGGCCGATCAGCGACTTTTGCAGCAGGATTCCCGCTGACAAAAGTACATACCCGATCCAGAAGGTTCGGGGATCGAAACGGCGTCCGACCGGCAGGGCGGGGGGAGAGGGCTCCATTGCCGGGGATGGGCCGCTGCCGGAAGACGGAGACCGGTCATCGGCCGATGTGCCTGCCTGTACGGTCTCCGCGGCAGATGAGTCACCCTCGATAGCAGGCGAGCCGGCCGATATGCCGCATTCAGACGGGCCGGCTGAAACTACGCCTCCCTGGGTTGGCGGGCTGCCGCAAAGCACGGCCTCGCGGGGCGCGCTGCCGGGGCTCGCGGGCGCATCCGCGGAGGCCGCGGCGCTTAGCCGCTCCTCCGGCGCGGAAAGACCCGCCGCCGCGTCCGAGCCGTGCCCGCGCCGCGCCCCTGCCGCCAGCACGGCGGCAATCGCCTGCGACGTCTCCTCCGGCGCGGGAAGCCCTGCCGGCACGTCCACGCCGTGCCGGCGAAGCAGGCTGCCGAGCGCCAGCGCTTCCGGCGGCAGAAGCCCCGCGTCCCCCAGCATAGCGGGACGCGCAGCCAGCTCCGCAGGGGTACAGTCGTGCACGACTGTACCCTGCGAGAGCATCACGATGCGGTCCGCCACCGGCAGGAACGCATCGAGATCGTGCGTCGCGACGAGCGCGCCGCCGCCCGTCCGCCGCGTCCAGCTGCGCAGCGTGCCGGTGAGCCTCGCGGCCGCCTCGTGGTCGAGCCCCGCCGTCGGCTCGTCGAGCAGCAGCCAGCGGGGCCGGGACGCGAAGACGGACGCGAGGGCCGCCCTGCGCTGCGTGCCGCCGCTGAGCTCGTGAGGGCGCTCGTCCAGCAGCTCAGGGCCGAGGCCGAACAGCTCCAGCGCTTCGGCTATGCGGGCTTCCCGCTCCTCCCCGCTCAGCTTGAACGGTCTCAGCGTATAGTCAAACTCCCCCCGGACCGTAGCCGCGAAAAGCTGCTCGTGCGGGTGCTGGAAAACAAGCGCCAGCTTCCGCCTCGCTTCCCTTGCGCTTTGTTTGCTGCCCGGCCACAGCTCGGTATCTCCATACCGGATGCCGCCTCCGCCCGGAACGGACAGCCCTCCCAGCATATCCAACAGCGTCGATTTCCCCGCTCCGCTTCGGCCGATGAGCAGCGTGATCTCCCCGGCCACGGCCGTGAAGGATACGTCCCGGACGGCAAAAGAAGTGTCCGGCCCGCCGACGGTTTTCGAAAGGTTTTTAACGTGCAGGTAGTCCATATCGGTTCAAAACCTCCATCAATTCGCCCGGCGTTACCGGCCGCTCTTCAAGGCCGAGGGCTTCCAGCCTGTGAAGCTCCCTTGCGACCTCAACCGTGTAGGGGAGTTCGTATCCCAGCTCCAGACAAGGGGAAGGCGCCGGCATGTTTTCCCGAATTTTGACCCAAGAGCCGTCTTCAGATGATGTTCCGTAGAAAAAATCCCGCACATCGCCCGAATAGGCGATCTTCCCTTCGTCCACAACGATAACCCTGTCCGCGAGAGCGAGTTCATCCAGCCTCTGGGTGATCCAGACGATGGTCACGCCCTGCCCGTGAAGCTGCGAAAGCGCGCCGAGCACCATGCTGCGAGAAAAGGAATCCAGCATCGAGGTCACTTCATCCATCAGCAGAACGGAAGCGCCGACAGCCAGCGCTCCCGCCACAGCCGTCAGCTGTTTCTGGCCGCCCGATAAAGCTTCGCAGTTGTCATCGCGCTTATCCGCCAAACCGACGAGTCTTAATACATGACGGGCTATTTCCGGCATCCGTTCGGGATCTATTCCGGCGTTTTCCATTCCGAAGCATACATCTTCGTACACGGTCTCGCCGATAAGCTGGGTATCGGGATTTTGCAGCACCATGCGCATCCGCTCCCCTGCTGTCCAGCCGGGTTCGATAGATCCGCCCGCCGCCGGAATGAGCCCGGCCATCACTTTCGCCAGGGTGCTCTTGCCGCTTCCGTTGCGGCCGACAACGGCGAGCCACTCGCCTTTATGCAGCTCTATATTTATTTCGTTCAGAAGTGTTTGATCCGCGGCTGAGACGCCCTCCGCAGGCTCTCCTCTTTTTACGACGGACACTTCGTGCATTCTATAGGGAGATTGCGTATGTTTCTCGTGATCGTTTTCCATTTCCCGTGCAAATACCTCCAGCCTGTTCACAAACCTATTCACAAAACCGCCCCTGCTGTGCTACAATGCGGATTGTCAACCGAAATACATAATATAAAGTTAACAAATGATTGGAGAAGATGCAATTGAAACGTTCGTCATTCACCGTCCGCGGGATTACGTTCAGCGCCATGTTTGCGGCACTGCTTGTTGCGCTTAGCTTCGTCAACATTCAATTCGGCTTTTCGCAGGTGCCTTTTACGCTGGCGAATTTCGCCATCATGCTGGCGGGAGCTCTGCTGGGGGCCCGCTACGGCTTTTTCAGCATTGCCCTTGTAGTAGTCTTAACGGCTCTCGGGCTTCCGCTCTTGCACGGAAGAGGAGGACTGGATCTGGTTCTCGGTCCGACAGGCGGGTTTATCTGGGCCTATCCTTTCGCCGCTCTGTTCATCGGCATCCTCGTTCCGCTTATCAAAGGCAGCGGAGTCACCGCTTTCGTGCTTACTTTCGTGACTCTCTTCGTATTCGGCTCGCTGCTGCTTTATGTTACCGGTGTGCCCTGGATGGCCCATGTCGTTTCCAACATGACTCTGACGAAGGCTCTGTCCGTCGGCTGCTTTCCTTATCTCCCCGGCGATGCGGTAAAAGCGTTTATCGGGGCTTTGATCGTCCTTCCCGTCCGGAGAATGTATCCCGTTTCCCGTCTGGTCGGTGCGGAGAGCGCTTGGGCTTCCAGATAAACGGTGCCCAGGCCCCGCGTTTCACAGCAAAAGCCGTGTCTGCTTCCGCAGATCCGGCTTTTTTACGTGCGTTGCTATTTCTTCTTCACATTCTCTTCAAACGTCTTGATCTCTTCGTCGGACACGTTGCCGGCAATAATTCTCTGCTTGGGCATGATGTGCTGATTGCGAGCGATTACATGAGTCCGGACAAAATAAATCCCGTCCTCTTTAAACGTGTTTTTTACGCTATAGACCCCCTTGTCCTCGTAGGTTGCAACCACATTTACGGCGGTGTCGACGTTCTTGATATTCCAGATTTCGAACTGGATATCTCCCGCATCTTTGACGGGCTCCTGGCCCTGCTTGACCTCTACCTTCAGAACGGTTTCCTGGTTCAGCGGCACTTTTTCCGGCGCCATAATGGTCACGGTTAACTCCTTTGCGGACTCCTGCTTGGTCCCGCCAGAAGTGCTTGCCGTCTGCGAACAGGCCGATAGCGCCAATGAAGCGGCCAGTACGGTTAATGCGAGTATTTTTTTCATAGTAGACGCCTCCGGTTATCCGTTTAGCTTGACGGGCCGCGGTAACCTTCTATTCGTATCCACGCGTTCTCACTCTCTTAGAATAGGAGATTTAAGCACGTTAAACAAGCTTTTTTTACAAAATGTTACACGTAACGACTTTTATTACAGCAAACACAAAAAAACTTTAAAACTAGATGAAAAGTGACTATTTCCTGCCGTTTCCGAAAATCCGGAGAGATTCATTTGACACCCGCGCGAAATTGGCTTTAACTGATTTTAAAGGCTGGCGTCTCTCGCGTAAACAGCCGACCTCAAGAGAACGGAGACTATCGACCATGTACGCCCATTTAGAAGACTGCATAGCTGATTTGGAGAAAAACGGACACCTGATCCGCATCAAAGAAGAAGTCGATCCTTACCTGGAAATGGCGGCCATTCACTTAAAAGTCTATGAAGCCGGAGGTCCCGCCCTGCTGTTCGAAAAGGTCAAAGGCTCGAAATTTCAGGCGGTTTCCAACCTTTTCGGCACGCTGGAACGAAGCAAATTTATTTTCAGACATACATGGCAGGATGCCGAAAACATCATCGCCCTCCGAAACGATCCCGTCAAGGCGCTTAAGCAGCCGTTCAAAACCGCGGGCAACGGCCTGGCCGCTTTTAAGGCTCTTCCGTTAAAAAAATCCGGCCTTCCCGCGGACTTCAGGGAAATCTCGATTTCCGATCTTCCCCTGATCCAGCACTGGCCCATGGACGGCGGAGCTTTCGTCACCCTGCCGCAGGTTTATTCGGAGGACCCGGAGAAGCCGGGCATCATGAACTCCAACCTGGGGATGTACCGCGTCCAGCTCACCGGCAACGATTACGAAACGGACAAGGAGATCGGCCTCCACTACCAGATTCACCGGGGCATCGGCATTCATCAGGATAAGGCCAACAAGCAGGGCGCTCCTTTAAAAGTAAGCATCTTTGTCGGCGGGCCTCCCGCTCACACGCTGTCGGCGGTTATGCCTTTGCCGGAGGGCCTGAGCGAAATGACGTTTGCCGGCCTGCTTGCCGGACGCCGCTTCCGCTACAGTTATGCGGAGGGCTACTGCGTCAGCCACGATGCGGACTTCGTCATTACCGGGGAAATTCATCCCGGCGAAACGAAACCGGAGGGTCCTTTCGGCGACCATCTCGGCTACTACAGCCTGACGCAT
Source organism: Paenibacillus sp. JNUCC 35 (assembly GCF_058269095.1). NCBI lineage: Bacteria > Bacillati > Bacillota > Bacilli > Caryophanales > Paenibacillaceae > Paenibacillus > Paenibacillus sp. JNUCC 35. Next base: position 4,206,841 of record NZ_CM177771.1, read on the forward strand.
CCGTTCCCGGTTTTGCGCGTGCACAAAGTGTACGCCCGGGAAAACGCCATTTGGCCGTTTACCGTTGTCGGACGTCCTCCCCAGGAGGACACCTCGTTCGGCGAACTCATACACGAGTTGACGGGGGATGCGATCAAGCAAGAGATTCCCGGCGTCAAGGAAGTTCATGCCGTCGATGCGGCGGGTGTGCATCCGCTTCTGTTTGCAATCGGCAGCGAACGGTACACGCCTTATCAGCAGGTCAAGCAGCCTGCGGAAATTCTTACGCTGGCCAACCGGGTGCTCGGCACAGGCCAGCTGAGCCTCGCCAAGTATTTGTTTATGACGGCGGAAGACAAGCAGCCGCTCGATACCCATAAAGAAAAAGATTTTCTCGCCTATATCCTCGAACGGATCGATCTGAGGCGCGACATTCACTTTTACACGAACACCACCATCGATACGCTCGATTATTCGGGTACGGGCCTGAATACCGGAAGCAAGGTGCTTTTTGCCGCTTACGGGGATAAGAAAAGGGACTTGTGCACGGAAGTTCCCGCTGCTCTGACGGAACTTTCTCCGTTCGGAGAGGCACGGCTCGTCATGCCGGGCGTTGTCGCGATGCGGGGACCTGCCTTCGAGACGTACGAGAAGGCTTCGTTGGAGCTGGAGCATCTGTGCGGAGCCATTGCGGGCAAAGGGCCGCTTCCAGGCTGCCCGATGATCGTTTTGTGCGACGACAGCGAGTTCCTGAGCGCGGACTTCGCCAATTTTCTGTGGGCCACGTTTACGCGCAGCAACCCGTCGCACGATATGTACGGCGTGAACAGCGCCTACGAGTATAAGCACTGGGCCTGCGACAACGTCATCATCGACGCGCGCGTCAAGCCGCATCAGGCTCCGCCTCTCGTTCCCGACCCGGAGGTCGAGAAGAACATCCGGCGGCTGTTTGCCCCGGGAGCAAGCTTGGGCGGTGTGCTAAAAAGCTAACCGGCAGCGGCATCTTTCACTGTTTCAGCGACTTCAGCGCCAAGCCGGTATTGAGCTTCACACAGCCCCAAGCGGTCGTACCGGCTAAGCTGCAATCGACCATTTGTGTGGAACATCACAGGCCCCGAGCCTGTGGTGTTTTTTTATTTCAGAAGGGAACAAATCGGTTGGCTCTAACAGCTAAACTGTATTCGGCCAAGACAATCGCGAAAAACAACAGCGGCCAATTGCGAAGATTTCGGTAGGCGCTTCAATCCTTTGCTTACATTTGTCGCACAGTTTTTCCTTCGGCTGGCTCTAATCTTCGGTTTATTTCGATGCGCACGCCATCGCCTTAATCGTTCATAGGACCTTTCATTCCACGTCCGCCTCCGTCGTTATCCGGGCTGTCCAAGCATCAAGCAAATGCAGCATATCCCCGATTCCACGGCTATTTTCCAGAGGAAAATAAACGGCTGCCGTACCCGCCAGCGCCCCGATAATCGGACGGAACTTTTTGCCGCCGAGCACTTCAATCCGTTTGTAGGTTTGAAGCTCCATCTCTTTCCATTGCCGGGCGAGCTCCTCGGAAGAGATGATGTCGGCATTCGCGGCTCCGAAAGCCGTATCGTAATTGCCCGGGACCATATCCGCTGGCATCAGGAAGCCGTGTTTGGCGGATAAAATGACCCAATCGTAGCCGCTGGCTTCCGCGTAAGCCCGCGCTTTCCGGTTCAAGGTTCCGGTGTAAGCGTCTCTTGCGGGTGCCGGTCCGTGAGCGGCATCCCAGTCCCATATTTTTCTTTTGCCGGGAGGGATAATGCACAAGGTGTCGGATTGCATAGTCTGACTTCTCCATTCAAGTGAGTTTGCCTTAAGTGTATCAGAGATCATCCTCCGGCGCTCCCGAAACCGGATCAGATCGGATCGGGCGAATTGACCGTGCAGAGACAACCGTACAGAGACAGACGGAATTTACGTTTCGCCGTGTTGTACAGAAACGCACGGTGGTTTTCGCGACGCGTGTAGACGCCCTCGCATGATGCAGCGTCAGAGGACTATAGGGCGCGTGGCCTCTATCGTTCGAATGTAAACATACGGTTGCGCCCAAGTTACTAGCCTATTCCCTCTCCCTCTCTCATACGTTAGTAATAAACGAGCGGGAAAGGAGGCGATTCAATGGCGATCAAGCCAGGCGCACTGCTGCCCGGCGATACAGTCGGAATCGTCACCCTGGGCAGTCCGCTGAGCGCCGAAACCATTCAGGCACGGATTGCCTATTTGCAAAGCTTGGGGCTAAACGTTCTTCTGGGCCGCTACGTGTACTCCGCAAACGGGTATCTCGCCGGAACGGACCGGGAACGCGCCGAAGATTTTATGTCGGTCTACGCCGATCCCCGCGTGAAAATGATCCTGCCGACAAGAGGCGGTGTAGGCGTCGCGGACATCCTGCCGTACTTGGATTATGCTTTTATCCGGCAAAATCCCAAAATCGTGACGGGCTACAGCGATATTACCGTGCTGCTCAACGCCCTATATAAGCTGGCGGATCTGATTACGTTTCACAGCCTGCTGCTCCTCGACTTCAGGCCGGACACGCCGCCGTACAACTTCGAGCAATTTTTCACGGCGACCTCATCTGTTGCGGCTCCACGCCCCATCGCGAACCCTCCGGGCGTCCCTTTAATTGGGCGAGTCCCCGGCAATGTCTCCGGCCCGATTATCGGAGGGAACCTCACCTCCCTGGTGGGGTCGCTGGGGACGCCATTTGAAGTCGATACCACAGGAAAAATATTGCTCCTGGAAGAAACGCACGAGCCGGTCAACACCGTGTACCGCTACGTCGACCAGCTTAGACTGGCCGGCAAACTCCAGGATTGCGCCGGTATCGTCATGGGCGAATGCACCAACTGCGAGGCCGCCTACGGCAAGACGTACGAGGACCTGATCAGCGAAGTGATCGTCCCCTTGGGGAAACCGCTGCTGACCAACCTTGCTTCCGCGCACGGCTTTTACAAAGCCGCCATCCCGATCGGCGCCAATGTGAATTTGAACGCGTCGGCCGGAACGTTAACGCTGCTGGAGCCGGCTGTAAGGTACTGAACATAAAAAGGCTCACTCCGCCGCAAAGGCGGGAGTGAGCTTTTTTATGTTCTCGGGCTTTCTTAATTGATTCTTGCGAGTCGTTTCAGTAGTTAGCGTCGTTGTAGATCACTAGGGTACATCGAAAAAAGTGTGCTGCTACTTGTGCACTTGTATCTTTTTTAAAATCGAAAGTATTAGAGCAGTAACTGCGATGATTCCAATTAGTTTATTTTCATATCCGACCCTATCTTATGCTTAAGAGGCAACTTTTTTTATTTGTAGTGATCTGGCAATGGCACTACCAAAAATTTTAAACCGTACTTCCCCAATTATTGTTTCATATTCTCCGCTGCTGAAGTTTCTTTCCTTACTCAAATAGCTTGGCTTCAACAAAATCTACATAGGTATTGTCTTTATAAAATTCCTTGGCTTCAGTGAATATAATTTGCATTTTAATGACACCCGTCATGTTAATGTCAATTGGTATAGCTTTATCGCCACCCATCATTTTAGGGCTTGAATAAATTTCCTTCCCATCAGCTAGTACTTTAATAGTAGCAAAATTTTTGGAGTTTTTTGTATGGTCATCAACACCAATAAATCCGGATAGCTTTTTATATTTTCCATCGAGATTGTAGTCTACTGAGCCCATCCCACCTGCTGACAAATAAAAAACACTTTCCATTCCTAACCCATGAGAAAATTTGGATCCTGCAATCGAAAAGTCACCGCTGAATTCAGCAGCATTACTTCTCACATTTTCCCACTTATCTATATGTAAATTTTTCGCACTATCTGTATCTTTCCGTGCGTATTCAATATCAGACAAATAAGTCGAACGTCCCTCCTTTTTCCCCATCCAAATCGTTCCTGTGTCTCCTTCATACTCTACGTTCTTACCAAGGGCTTCACCTATAAATCTTAAAGGGACATATGTAGTTCCTTCATATATAAATCCTTGACCTTCTGAAGGCTTCTTTTCGACACCATCAATCTTATATTTAAGATTGTTATAGTAAACCTCAATTTTAGTACCTCCAACAGCCGCATAAGTTAAACCACTAAAACAAACGGCTCCAATTAAGAAACCACATAATAAGAGTCTAATATTTTTTATTTTATTCATAATTAATGACCTCCAAATGATTAATCTTTAAAAGGAAAAATTGCCCACCAAAAACGTGACTCCTCTTTTATTTTTACTTTTTATAAATTATTAATGAAGTTATCATCCGATTTATAGATCCTAAGTTTCATATTATGATAATATTAAAAATGTTAAAATTATAGCATTTTTTACGAGGGAGAAAAAGATGTTAAATTACGGAGAAGAATTAGTTTACTGGTACTTAAGATTCAATGGCTTCTTTCTTATTGATAATTTTGTATTGCATATGACTGATTCAAGATTGGGAAGAAGTTCTGATTCAGACTTGCTAGGAATTCGGCTGCCTTATGTTTTTGAAGAGATAGGTGGACAAGCTAATGATTGGGACGAACAGTTATTCGGACAAATAGACGGCAACAAAAAAATTTGTTTCATCTGTGAAGTCAAAACTGGAAGATTTAATCCTGATCGAATATTTAATAGAAATCATCTTGAAAAAGCAGTTGGTCGATTTGGTATCTCCCCCAACTTTCAGAATCATATAAACGAGGTAAGCGAGAATGCAGTGACTCAAATAGAAGATTTTCTTGTGGTAAAGGTTTTATTTTCAAGGAAAAAGGAAAACCCCAGAGAAGATTGTATTCACATAAAGTTAAACGATGTAAAAAAATTTTTAAAGAGAAGACTAAATAAATATTTGGATCGTAAATTTAATGATAGGATGTTTTTCCCATCCCCACTAATACAGTATATGGTTTGGGAAGAATCACAAAAGCAAAGGTAATTTGTTACTTTTACAGAGATAAATAAACTCACATCCCAATTCGCATTTCGGCCTCGAACAGGTGTTAAGCATCGTTAATCTCCACTTCATTTGATTTGCCATATCGAATATTATTTCTTGCGCCATTATTATAAGCAATCTCAATGCCCTTAGCTTACGTAATGTTGGAATAATCATAGGACTAAAAGTATGCCTTCCAAATCACCACCGAGAATCCTGCTACATGTGTACTAGCTTTCGCTAATTCATCAAATGTTTTCCAACTATAAACCTAGCCCCTCCCGATACATATTAAGTATAAAAAAACCACTCATAATGAGTAGCTAATCCTTAAATGTTCTATCTACCTCACTCGGCATCGAATACCTTAGAATCATATCCGCTAAACTATTCCCACTCTGTAACCATGGCATTATTTCACTTATTAAATATTGATTTTGATGGATTTTTTATCGTTCTATGTCTTTGAAATCAGTAACAAAACAAGGCATCTTAATTTTTGTGTATCATTTTTGTATCACATCTTATTGTTTATTTAGTGCGTCAAAAGCCCTTTTAAACAATGCATTTTCAACTTGAATATCAACAACTTCTTTTCCCTTTAGGACATGAAAAATCTGAACATACCCTAAAATTCAAATCCACGAGAACCTTTTCGTCTATTTGTTTGTGCAATACGTTTTACGGATGCTGCTTTACGTAATCTTGAATTCTCCAATGCTTCCTTTGTTTCATCACTGGTCAATAATTCTTCAGGAGTGAAGTTTATAATTTGACCATCCATTTTTCTGCATTCAATCCCTGACCTTGTTTTATTTACGACACTTAACGTTTCAGCCGCTGAATTTTCTGCTTCGATTTTACGAATTATAATATCACCTTTATTGAATTTATTGACGTTTGGATTTGTAGGATACTGCAACTCATAGTTTTCTTTATTCAATGCTTTGTTCCGTTTAGAAATTTGAACTATAACAAGCACCAATATGGTTATCAAAGCTATTGCACCAATAACTATTGGTAAGTTAAAAGCTAGTTTAATATTTTTCAAATTTGTAAAAAATGAAGTTGCGAATGGTGTAGATAAAATGATTAGAGCAGTAATTGCAGTCTTAATATTATCTTTCAGCAAATCCCATATACTTTCTTTAAACAGCTTAACTATCTTATTCATCCGTACCACCCCAATAATCTATATCATTACCATCACCTTCCAATATATCATAATTGTTGCGTCTTGACGTTAAGAATCCCTCTAAACCAATACAGTTCAGAGAGATTCTAATTCTTATATTTTCACCAACTTATCAAACACAACGAATTTTTGACTTTCTTAACCTTCCGCTGAACTTTTGGATTCTCAACATTTTCAACAGGATTTTTGGGAATATCGCGCTCAACCTCAAACAGGTAATTGAAGAGCACTTTGATGTTACGAACGTAGTTTGCAATTGTCGTCATCGACACTTCTTTTTTGTAGTCAGCTCGATTTTCTGGATGATTCTTGTCCTTGGACTGCGCTATATTTACTAATGTGTACTTCCCCCGCTCCCGCAAGTACTTGATATACTGACGGATATGCCCCGATTGAACTTTTTTTACTTCCTCAATTTGAAAATGCTCTTGCAAGTACTTACCGAATAGCTTCAATGTTTGCTCATAACTTGCTAAGGTCTTACGTGAAAGGTTTTTGGATGAACAGTACAACATGAAATTATCCAATTGAAAATCAAAATCAGTCATTAAAATACCACTCCTTCATCGGCTTCTAGGAAGACCAATAAACAAGTGGTATTTGTTGGTTTGTCACTTCGATATTTATCCGCTCCGCCACCATCGCGATAAATTCTCTATTCCTCGGTTTCGCCTTGCTGATATTGATTGTGTAGCCGAACAGGTGGCTGTTGCTGTCGATGTTGCCGTGCGTCCAGACGACTTCAATCGCATGGCGGATGGCGCGTTCGACGCGGCTAGGCGTCGTTTTGTATTTTTCGGCAATGGGAACTTTTTTTATGTAACCTATTCAATTTTTCGTTATTCATTGGGTTTGCTCTTGAGAATTGCAACTTCGCGATATTCGTACGACCTGGTTTACCCATAAAAAAAACCCCTTCGAATAGACAACATAAAGACCATCTTAGCAGATGTCTCCATTTCGTTGTCTACCGTAAGGGGATATTACCATCGTAAGAATCTACGTGAGAGGCTCCTATTTTTTTTCAATATAAAGTGCTCTTTCGACTCTGATCTACTTCCTCAAGGATAATAAATTCAGAAGAATGACAACCGCTTCCGCACGAGTTGCCGGTGCCAGAGGAGCGAATGTCTGGTTATCCCGACCTGTAACGAGGCCTTTGCTTACTGCAGTTGCTACCCATCCCCGTGCCCAGACGGGAACATCGGCTTGGTCAACGAAGGATGTTAAATCTGGAGATTCTTCCGCCAAATTCAATGACTTCACCGCCATCACCGTAAGCTCTGTTCTCGTTATATCCTGTTCAGCACGGAATGTGTTGTCTTCATAACCAGAGACAATTCCCTTTTTAACCGCCTTCGCGATGTCCGATTTTGCCCAATGATCAATTAGATCGTGATCGCTGAACGTAAGCTCGCTCTCTTCATTCAGCTTTAATCCTCTAACGAGCAAGGAGGTAAATTCGGCGCGTGTGATCTTCTTGTTCGGCTGGAATGATCCGTCCGGATACCCTAAAATCAACCCTTTTTTAGCAGCTTCTTGTATTTTTTCTTCTGCCCAATGACCATTCAAATCATTTAAAACAACAGCTTCTGTGTTGTCCGTTGGAATTTCGGGCTGTACAGGGCCTCCATTATCCGTACCGTTACCGGTACCATTATCAGTTCCGTTACCGTTGCCGTTTCCGTTATCAGTTCCGTTACCATTGCCGTTACCATTGCCGTTATCGGTTCCGTTTCCATTGCCGTTATCTCCCGGATTCGGTTTAACCGGACCAGGCTCTTCCGTTGAAGCTTGGACGTTAAAATGAAGAGAACTCGGTGTCACCGTCATTTCGCTTCCCTGTTTATCGGCAAGGATCGCTTGGGCCACCTCAATCTTGCCGCTTACAGCATCCGTTGCTTTTTTGGCTTTAAATGTAAGCTTCAATAAGTCGGCGTTCCCTTGGATTTCTTGTCCCTCGCCAGCAATCACGAGCCGCAGACGTCCGGTGTCTTCCGCCTTCGACTTGAGTATGGATACGCCTCTTTGCATAGACTCGGCTGAGACAAACTCCAGCACATGAGCATCATAATCGAGTGTCAAGTCATGGGCATACATATCGCTCACAGCTTTTTTGATTCGGTAGGTAACAATCAGTGGCTCACCCTTAACTACGGATTGATTTCCGCTTAATTCAGTATCCGCATTGGCTAGGACGACGGTCAATTTCTGTGCTTCTTCCATATTGCCGGCCTTGTCTATCGAGCGATATTCGATGTTATGCACACCTTTTTCTCGAATAACGACCTGACCTGCTTTAACTGCCATCCATTTCCCGCCATTGATTCGATACTCGCTCCTTAAAACACCCCAACCGTTCGGATCGTCCACCGCGGTAAAGTGTAGGGCCACGTCCTTGTAATTCTCTTGATCGGCTCCGCTATTTCCATCGACACGTACGGAGGTTGTAGGCGCTTTCGTGTCTTTAAGCAGCACTTCCAAATAAGCTTGGTATTTTCCTTCTTCACTTTTGCGGCTTCGAATCGTTGAAGCGAGGTTACTTCCGACCTGCTGCAAAGCAAAGCTTGCCACTTTGTCGCCTTGCTGTTGTGTCATCACGAACGGAGTCACATCGAATTTACGCCATTGTTCCGGTGTTGTGAACGTAGCCACATCAATTTGTTTACCTGGCGCCGGCTTATTCGCAAAAGTTAAGGTTGTTTCTGTCCAGCTATCGTCAGGCACCTCATAAACGCCAATATCCGAAATATTACCGCTTCCGTCTTTCGTCTCCCCATATACATTAAGGCTCACAGAATGAATTTCCTGCATAGAGGAAGGCAGTGCAAATTTCAGAAAAACTTTGCGATCTGTGTTGCCGCTTCCATTTCGAATATTTAAAAATCCTCTTGTTCCAAAATTGTTGTTCGCATCAGTCCCGCCATTGACGAATGTATCTTCCGTGACTGGAACTCGAACCTTTGCGGCCGGGTCAGGTTCATAATCGGTTTCCCCAGGAAGCTCTACTTCCTGATCCGGGTTAATTTTCAATTGAATCGTATGGCTTTTTCCCAAAGAACCTCTAGTATCTACTTCCAGTTGCAGGGTTGGCAGCATCCGCAATACTTTAACGCTAGGATCATTTGCAAGCACCTGCGAGGCGGCGGCCGCCAGCTCCACTTTCACTTTGGACTGGGATTGCGTTGGGTCTGACACCGAGATCGTAAGCTCATCGCCTTTTTCCTTCATCATGAGCGAAACAGGCTGGTAAGCACGTATGCGATCCAGCGTCCCCGGTACCCAAAAGTGAATGCCGGTCAAGCCCAATTTGGTTTCTTGAACGGCTTGGATTTTCGCCGTGTTGCTCAAGATACGCACATCCGGGTTTTCGCTATAAGATTGGGTAGCCGCCGCATTTAAAGTAGGCAGCAGCACGTAGGAATAAGATTGATCTGTCGGCTTGGTTCCATGATCAATCGCTAAGCTTACATAATTACGCGTGATGGTGTCCGTCGGGCCTGTTGGATTAATATCTCTCCACGAACCGCTTCTCGCCTCCCGTAAAGCGCTGACATTTGCCGTTTCGGGAAAATAATAGCCGATATCGGCTCCGGCTGCCGTACCTTGCAGGTTGGCCCATTTCACTCCTGTTAGATTCTTGGACCAGCCCAGATCACTCGACATAGTCTCGCCGTTCACAATCAGCTTGTTGTTCCCCGCCGAATTAATCATCCGGTTCTCAACAATCGTTTCGACTTTTCGGCTATCGGAGGTTGTGATCCCCGCTCCCAATGCAACAATCTCGTCATCGAACATAAACCACGATTTTTTTCCTGTTAATTTACTGCCTGGCGGAGCCAAGTCCATTCCTGCCGCACCATACAACTGGTCCATCGATGCTCCGCCGACCCAGCTTTTAGATGTTACTTTACTGCCTGTCCTTGGCAAGCCGTCAGAGGTTGTTCCCGGCATCCGATATGAATCCACCGTCGGCCAGAATGCGTCTCTGAACTGAGCGGCATCGTTGTTGTACAAATACGTCATGCCGTCGCCCGTGTACCAGCCCTTCGTATGCTCGCCGTTGATTCCTCCCTCATAGTTGGAAATCCGCGAGGACGACATGCTGATCGCATAGGCATATCCCTTCCGCGCATGAACAATACGGTCCATTGCCGAAAATTGATGATGTCCAATCAAATCCCCGCGAGGCACGACAGACGTATCCTTCATTAAAGCCTTGAAAAGAACAAGATCCCGAATCGGCATGCCCTCATATTTGTTGGACACACTCGTATCCGATAAAACCCATTCTTTGACCATGCTCTTGTAACGGGCCGCAAGCTCAGGAGGAGCAAATTGCGACATCCGATTAATTGTCCACGCAGTTCCGCGGGTATTGTTGTTATACCGAGATACCGCTCGCCCGCTAACACTTTCCATCATATGTCCGCTGTAAATGAGCGGCTCGAACGAATTGGTGATCCAATCGTATGTATTCGCCAAGTTTGGATCTTGAATCGGCCAAGGCGAATCATTCAATATCGTCAAAAGCTTAGCCATATCGCCAAGCAGGACGCTTCCGTAACTTCCGGTATACGCAATATTGTTATGCTGAATAAAAGAACCGTCGGCATAAAAACCGTCGCCGCTTGTTACCGGCGGGAACACCGAGCTAATGGAGCTGCGCGCCTGAACGATTTTCGTTTCACTTTTGCCAATAACCCCTCGAATCAGTACCGCCAATGCTTTATCCAAAAGGTTTGCGCCTGTTTCTTTCAACGTACTGCCCAACCGTAAGGTGGGATCGGGTATAAACTTGTCAATCGTTCGGGTATAACGGGCAACCTGCTCAGGAGAAAGGTGATCATACATTAAAGTCATGATATCGCCGAGAGACAGCGGTGATCCGATTTCCCAGTCCCACCAGTTATTGTATTTCGCTTTATTCTCATTAAAGCGATTCGTATACATCCAATCCAAACCCGCAATAATATCTTGTTTTAGCTGCTCATTTCGGTACAAGTTCGAGCCTTGAGTCGAGTAAGCAATCGCCATGTCTTTCAAACGGTTATAAGAAAGGGTGATATGGCTTGAATCCGTCGTACTTGCATAATCCGCCCACAACGATTTGCGGGCCGGGTCTTTAAGGAGCAGGTCCCAAAAGCCGGTTTTTTGGTCGTTGGTTACTTTCTTGGCATTGGCCTCCACCGCTTGACGAATATCTTCATCGTTCAAATCGATTTGCTGGCCGCCCGTCAAAAACGCAAGCCATTTGTCCCTCATGGAATCAATCGGGTCCGGCTGCTGGGCCTGAACAGAAACGGGATAAGAGGTAAAAATGAGCGCGACTATCGTTAAAGCAATGACTGTATACTGCAAAATGGACTTCTTCATGAAAATAAACACTCCTTTCGTTCATGTAACTGACTTATGGAAAAATCCGCTCCGTGAACCACATCAGGTCACTACGATCGATTTTATGGTCTCCATTCACATCAGCAGCCTTTACCGTTTCCCAATCCGGGCTGCTTGTATCTTTACCGAAATGTGCGGCTGCCATGGCTAAATCACCGACGGTTATTTTTCCATCGTTCGTAAGATCTCCCTGGATGCTTGCTTCTTTTACTGTAATTTCACTTGTCGCCGCAAAAGTACCGTCATCTGTCATCACCGTTACGATTGCCTTCCCCGGCTTCAAAGCTGTTATAACTGCAAGAGGACCTTGAGCCTCCACCTGCACAACATCTTTGTTGTCTACCCGCCATTGCAGTGATAAACCGCTTACATTTTCAGGCGTCACCTTGGCCGTTAAGACTGCGGTTTGCATCTTTTCCAGCGTTACGTTCGTTTGGTCCAGCGCCAGGCCCGTCACGCTGTTCCATTTGACCAAAGAAATATCATCAAACCACACAGTGCCTGTCCCTGTTTCGAAAAAGGGTTCCAGCCGGATATATTTCGCTTCCTCTGGAGCGGATATGATGACTTCCCGCTTCATCCAGTCTTGAGTTCCCGTTAATTCCTCTGTCGAGGGCCCGGCCCCTATCTTTTCATCTTGCGTTTTCCCGTCAAGACCTTTGATGCTTTTAAAAAACTGCGTTCTTACAAATACGCCGATGCCCGAATTGACATCCTTCGTTTTTACCCAAACGCTCAGTTTATACGTTTGTCCACCCGTAATCGGTACATCTTGAGAAAGACCCGTTCTGCTCAGTGCCAAATGTTCAAGCTGGACCGCTTGAGTCCCTGTATGGTAAACATCCCTGGTCACAGAGGCCTTTCCTGTCCCGTTTGCTAACCATAACCCCCAACCGACGGGTTCAACTCCAGCTTCCCATTTTCCTACCCCAGACTTTACACTTTCAAATCCCCCATTTGAAACCAAATCCGGCTGCGGTTCGCTTGCATGGACTGCCGTCCCAAATGAAAGCGCCTGCATCATGAAGCAAAAAAACAGAAATACAGAGATTCTTTTGCTCATCGAAGTCATTCCACTTTGCTCCTCTCTCATTCTGAATTTACAAGAAAAAAATTCCTCTCAACAATATCATAGAGAAGTATTTAGCAGCGTCATAGTTCATTTTTTTGCTCTATCGTGAACGATTTTGACTTTATTAGGTCTATTTTTTACCTTAGGCTGGCATCTTTTGCAATAAACACTTCCCTTTTTTGAGAATTGTCATAATAAAAAATACCGTTATTCATCGGATTTTTGCAGACCCAATAAATAACGTTATTGGTTGATATACTGTATAGAAAATCGGCTTAGAATTACTGAATCTAACCCTCAGCTCACCTTATGCTCAATGCGCAGCTTGTCAGCGACCATCGCCATGAATTCGCTATTCGTCGGCTTCGTCTTCGAGATGTTTATCGTGTACCCAAAATAAAGCTGATGCTGTCGATGTTGCCTAAGCCTTATGTATCAAGGATTTCAAAATGAGGGACAGCTTATTCTAAGTCGTCAAACTATAAAAAAGCCTCATGAATGACAGCAAATGGTGTTATCAGGATGCTTATCGCGGCGAATAGCCGTTGATGAAACTTCTCTTTTATTTAGAAAATGGTTGTAACTTCAACATCATTCCAAATATCTTTTAAGTGCTTCCCATCAATTGTTCCTTTTTCGAGCAAATCAATTTTGCCCGTAAACATTTGGTATTTAGAATCAGGCTCTGACAAGTACCATCCAGCTTTGTTATTAGTTATTGAATATTCTCTACCCCTATATTTAAATTCTACTTCATGCCCAATAGCTAAATCTCTTTCTAAATCTTCATATGAATATGGCATATACTTTGTATGAATCCATTGATTTGAACGAATACCATAAGAACTTTCAGCACACTTAAAAACTTCGTCTAACGAATAATGTAGGGAATCACCTATGACGTTCCAATTTTCATCGCATGAAAATAAATAATAACTATTATTGCTTCTGTCGTTATCGTACTGTGCTATGGAAAGTGACTTGATTAAAACATCATGCTTTACTCCATTTTCATCTTGAAAACGAACATAACCTAATCCTTCGGTCGTCATGAATGTAAACGCTAAAACCCTTGCCCCATCGAGTTTATTGGGTGCAGAAGACATAAACTCCATCCTCCTCACATGGAATCCATGTTTGATTAAGCAGTATGGTATGAATATTTATTTGGTGCAGAAATACAATCGCTTCTTCCTACAGTCACTTCTTCCTGTCTGATACGCCAAGGACATTCAATCATTAACCAACCGTTTTCAAATATAATTCTGAATGATAACTCTGCTCGAAACCCATTCACAATTCATTACTGCCAAATACATTCTTTGGAACTCGTCAAAAAAATTTCTGAAAATGCTGATTTCATTTAGGTAATCATCTGCAACTTCTGTTAAATCACCATAGACCCCATCTTTTGCCAATTCAAGACTGTCGTCCATATTGTATAAGTTATAGTATCCTTCTTCATAAATTAACCCTGTTTGAACCAAAAGCCTTGTACTGCATTTAATAGCTTGTTCAATGTCCAATTGATTACGTTTTATTTTTTCATACAATATACCTAGCAATATCTTTACGAAATGATTATCTTCCGCTTTTTTGCTAAACTCAAACAACTTTCCTTCAATATCATTTATTTTTTCATTAGACATTAAAGAAATTTCAATAATCTCAAATGGTGGATTTTCCTTTACCTCAATTACCTTATCACACCAATCAATGACTTCTTTCTTGCTCCATATACCGCAACCAAGCCCAAGCATATAAACATATGCCAGTGATGCTAAAGAGTTCATCAGAATCACTCTCTTTTTCCTATAAAATCGTGCTTCTATGTAAAGTCTTATTGGAAAACAATACGAAAAGATATCTGCTACCGGATTACAAAGGGGTGCCAATCCTTCCAGTCATGAAATAAATAAAATTTTTAGATACACGTGGAAAAAGTTCAAATACTATAAAAAGTAAAATGGGAGAACGCCAAAATGCAGTATACCCGGCCATGATACATGCCGGGTATAAAATTTATTTTGTTTAAATGAACTAACGTTTCCCGTTAATTCAATGCCAACTCCATTCCGAGTAATGGTGATTATTAGGCCCTGTTAGAGCCTCGCGAACGTGATGTAATCGACTTGGACAGGCTCTGCCGATTCGATCCGAAGTGCCCGGTTGATCTGTCCCCGGTGATATTGCCCATGTAAGAGGACCTGCAACAGGATGTCCCGGACGGACGTTCGGAACGGATCCCCGCTCTGGCTCGCATAGTCGATCATCTCGTCCAACTCGGATTCCTCAAGTCCTTCTATATAGACGCGATATTGCTCGGCGTTTTCTTCGAACATCGTCCGGATCGCCGTCAGGTCTTCCGCTTCCTCCCACAACGAATATTGCGCGCTGCCCTTGCCCTGCAATCGGGACAGCCAGACTCGTTCCGCGACCGCGACGTGCCGAACCAGCTTCAGAAGGTCCTTGTTCTTCGTCTCACTCTCCTCGAGCGCGTCCAAGATGCGTCCGTCCGCCCAGTACAGGTGGTCCATCATGCACTTGATCGTCTTCATTTCGGTTTCCCCCTCTTCGTCTCATCGATGACTTGAATCTACTGGTATCCGTTAGTTTAATCATTTGTATGAACTAAAACAACCTTTTTGGGGTGAATTCCTTGTTGCTGTAACACTTCCAAGGAGAAACGTGCATTTTCAAAGGTATTAGTTGCTTTATCTTCTTTAAGCAATGATTCTGAAGGTACTCCTAACGCCAGCGGCGCCTAACCCTGACATAGTCCTTTAACTATCGTACTCCGTTATCGTAGTAAACTGTGGCATGTCCAAAAAACTGCTCATCAACGAACTAATTGCGCTAATCGAGATTTCAAAGGATTATAAAAACACATTAGCTGAGTAGTAAGGTTATTACATATTGGTGATATAAAATATGTTAACGGTACTTCCGCTTACCATATGTGATTAAAATCAGATCTTCATAAGATTGAATTTAAGTCAAATTTTATTGTTTCACTTCTTTGGGATTCAAACGAGTTCATCATATTCCAATCTAACTGGGAGTTTTGAGACTTTCTTTTTGAAACCATCCGCTACAACTGTAACAGTTATATTTAAATCCTCACCCGAAAAATAGTGACCCGAAAAATACAGAGTTGGAATCTCGACTGGAAAATGTGGATGAACAATTGTTTTGTCTTCAGATGTCCATTGAATACCATAGTAACCTAGAGCATTTGCATGATGACTAGCCCTCCATCCTGGGAATGCGTCGTTACTAAAAAACATTCCATCAAATACTATTTCAACAACTACATACTTGGCTGCTACGTCTCCATTATTTTCAATTTCAAGTTTCCAGTTAGTTAACGGCCTTGTGGAATCAATTTGCTTAGTATACTTGTTTACCCTTAATGCTATATCTCCCTTTTCCGCCATCCAAGGTATTATATTCAGTTTTAAATTAGGACTTAGTACGGCCGCACGATACGCGAAAGTAGCAATAAACAAAGCAAAAATGGCAAATATCATACTTAGAAATGAAATAAAATTAGAAACTTTCTGTAAGTCTGTATTTTTATTTTCGAAAATTGAGGGAGCGACAAAAAGGATTGTACTGAAAAGTATCATTAATATACAAAAAACAACAATTACTAAAGTAGTTTTTTTCAACATAGCTCTCCATCTTGAAATTTATTTCTTTTAAATGATTTATTGATTTGAATTTTATTAATATGAATAGCGATTTAATAAAAAAAATCCTCTCACTCATATTCAATTAATACCA
Organism: Paenibacillus sp. JNUCC 35; assembly: GCF_058269095.1. Lineage (NCBI taxonomy): Bacteria > Bacillati > Bacillota > Bacilli > Caryophanales > Paenibacillaceae > Paenibacillus > Paenibacillus sp. JNUCC 35. The sequence continues at coordinate 4,223,216 of NZ_CM177771.1, forward strand.
GGGATTGGTTTATTGATCTACGTATATTTCATAAAAAAACGCAAATGAGGTGGAGAAACTTTGAATAAAAGATGTATAGATATAAATGATCACTTAGCATAAATTTATCCCAAACTCTCTTTTAGACTATTTTGAGACTGAACTTATAAAAGCTCTTAAACCGAAATACAATAAATAAAAAAAGTCACCAACAAGATTTTTAAATTGAATAAAAGAGCCAATCTAACTTTGTCTAATTGCATAGATATCCACGTATATCGAATTTTCTAATTTAATGGGGTATGTTCTTTTCTAAGCAAAGTATAAGAACATACCCCATTTTCTTGTTTTCTAGGAATACAAACCTGCCTTAATTGATAAACAAACAATTAAAAGTCTTTGACTGTTGGACCAATTTCGAGAAAAAAAGTAAGCAAATATTGTAGTGTTTGCAACCACAGTAATTATGTGCAATAATTTAACTTAAATGGTATTTTTTTCTTTTATTACTTATCTTTTTCTGCTTGTCGGATTATAACCAAGGTTCCACCTTTTTCTTTCTCTTTGAAATCATAAGAAATCGTATAAAGCTCTTTTTCATTGATTAAATTCCAAGTATTTTCGTTATCAACCTTCAATTTGATTTGTTCGGAATCATTCTGGCTCATATCGGCTATTGTAATCCAGAAATCACTATTTGTGTGATCTTTTGAAACCACTTTTACAATGGCACTCGTTGTACTTATCTTAGTTCCACAGGATGTTGCCACAACTACAATCAAAAGAATAATAAGTGGGATTATGTTTTTTTTCAAATGACTCCCCCCTAGCATTGTTTTCTTTATATTACCTTATAAGGGAGGTGAAGGAAAGGAAGCGGAGTTTGAAATTATTAAATCATAATTAATGTGGAGGTAAGGAAATTGAAAAAAGTGATGAGTCTTGTCTTGCTTTCTATGTTAACAATTGCCCTAATTCCCTCGGTCTCTTTTGCTAAAGATAAGAACTACACAGAAAAACAACTTAACCAGATTTTAATTAAATCTGGAATGCCAGTAAACGTAATTGAAAGCTTGGATGTAGACTATAAACGAACTATTGTCACCAATTCAGGTGAAAACTTGAAATACGCAGGTTCGCAAGTAAAAACATTTCACCGTGACGATGAAACCGGTGAGCTAATTGAGAACCCTGAATCATCTGGAGGCATGTTTCCTCAAGCAGCAATTCCGAGGAGTGACTTAGTTTTTAAAATAACGGTTTTCGATGGTAAGTACCCAGCGTTTAAAGAAGTTTACGGTAATTTCGAATGGCTTACTACAGGTAAAGGACCATCGCCAGGTCCATACGGAATTAATAAAGACATGTTCTCCATTGCAGTACCCGATGGTTGGGAGATACAATCTGGCAAATACGGTGCCTTGATGTATAAGAACTGGTTTAATCCTGTTTCTGGCACATACACGGGATGGGTAGACAACGGAACAAAAGGTTTCGAGAACGGAGGACAACCTGCATCTGATGGATACAGTATGTATGGAGCTGCTTGGAGAATGAACACTTCAGACAATTCCTATATGTACAAAGGAACAACATGGCTGACTATGCGAAGAGTGGACAGTGACGCCCCACAGCGAATTATTGTTCAATATATGGAGGCAAAGGAAAATGCTATCGGACAATTTGGTGTTAGTTTAGCTTGGAAAGCGCTATCTGTGACTTATACACCTACTGCTGGAAGTAAAAATGAAGCTAATGCGGATGCAACATTTGATTAAAAGCTAAAGTCCTCTGAACCCTGATCTGTTTTAATTGAACACTTGTCAAAAACGACTCCAGGATATTATCTGGAGTCGTTTTGCTTCTTACGCAGTAGTAGCTTCTTTCTAGGAGCTAGTAGCTATGGTAACTTGAAAAAGGCATGCGAACCCAAATTGAATGCTTATCAGCTCGAAATATCCTTGAAAGTCGAAAAGGGGTTCATTTTCAAGAACTATAATATCAGCTTTCAACTCACGTGTTATGTACTTCCAGTCTGCAATGATGCCATCATAGTTCCTACCTAAACGGTCAGTATACTTTCCCCGTGCTTGAACAAAGGAACGTACTGCCTTATATGCCCAATCTTTACCGGTTTTAATGTATAAACCTCATGCTCTTTTTTCAAATAAGCAAAAAAACAGTTTTAACGACTGCTCTTACGAAGTAATCGTTTTACTTGACAAGTTTTTGTTTTGGCAGAAGGTTAGAAAATCCTCAGTGTAAAACTCTAATTCAGTCACTTTCATTTTTAGTTTCCCCTATCTCCTTTAAAAACACAAGCCCAATAAACCATAATGGTTTATCGGGCGAGATGGGAAAAGTTTATCGGCTTCAAAACAGATCTATAGGCTTTCATTAATTGAGATTAAAGCAAATTCTGCATGCTAAATCCCTTACCACACAAGGCTTCTAACCCTCTCAACTCACCTTATGCTCAATCCGCAGCTTATCCGCCACCATCGCGATAAATTCGCTATTCGTCGGCTTCGATTTGCTAATATTCACAGTGTAGCCGAAAATAAACGAAATGCTGTCGATGTTGCCGCGCGTCCAGGCGACTTCAATCGCGTGACGGATGGCGCGTTCGACGCGGCTCGGGGTAGTCTTGTATTTTTCTGCAATGGCGGGGTACAGCGTCTTGGTGATGGCGCCGAGAATTTCGATGTTGTTGTACACCATCGTGATCGCTTCGCGCAGATATTGATATCCCTTAATATGCGCAGGTACGCCGATTTCATGTATGATTGTCGTAATGTTGGCGTCCAGATTTTTGCTTTTCGGCATCTGAACGACATTCGCTTTGATGGAACTGGTCGACGTGACAGCCGGCTGGTTGCCCACCAGTTGACGGATGCGGTTCGTCAGAACTTCCATGTCAAACGGCTTCAAAATATAGTAGGAGGCGCCAAGCTGCACGGCTTTCTGCGTAATATTCTCCTGGCCGAAGGCCGTGAGCATAATGATCCGCGGAGCCGGATTTAAGTTCATTTCGCGAAGCTTCTCGAGTACACCCAGGCCGTCCAGATGAGGCATGATAATATCCAGAATGAGAATATCAGGCACATCCTTCTGCGATTCCATAAAACGGAGCACTTCGTTTCCGTTATAGGCGATGCCTGCAATCTCCATATCTTCCTGTTCACTGATAAATTCGGAAAGTAAATGTGTAAACTCTCGGTTGTCGTCCGCTAACAAAACTTGAATCTTTTGCAACTTGAAAGCCTCCTTTATTTGTAAAAAAATCGAGGGTTTTCTAATTCCTTGTTTTATCATTTCGACACGCCCAATCAAATTCCTTCTGTCGAAAAATTATTTTCTTTATTTTTGTGAGCAGTTATTTTATAATAGAGTTTTATTTTGGTATTTCAACATTTTTCGACAAATCGTTCGCAAAAAAAGAAAGAACCAAAGGCTAGCTCGCCTTCAGTCCTTTCGCATCTGATTCGGGCCGGAGCAGAATGCCTGCATCCTGGAGCATCCATTCGATAAAGCAGCCGTACCCGCTGGACGGATCGTTCACGAATACGTGGGTGACCGCGCCGATCATTTTGCCGTTCTGGATAATCGGGCTTCCGCTCATCCCCTGCACGATACCGCCGGTCTTCTCAAGCAGCCGCTTGTCGGTTACTTTGATGACCATCCCCTTGGTGGCGGGACTTCCCTGCTTGGCCACATGTACAACCTCGATATCGAATTTCTCCACTTTCTGTCCGTTCACGACCGTGTAAATTTGAGCCGGCCCTTCTTTTACCTCTTCCGCGAATGCGACCGGAATCGGCGTTCGGGATAAACTATACTCAGGAGCTTCTTCCATTTTGCCGAAAATGCCGAACGGAGTATTTTTCTCAATCGTACCGATCACCTTGCTGTCCCGGAAAATCTGCGCATGCTTCTCGCCGGGCTCGCCGTTCTGGCTCTTGGCAATGGACGTCACGTTGGAGTGAACGACCTCGCCGCTGCCGACCACAATCGGGGTCTGAGTGTCCATATCGGTGATCACATGACCCAAGGCGCCGTAAACGTTCTGCTCGGGCGCGTAGAAGGTCAGGGTGCCCACTCCGGCCGCGGAATCGCGAATGTACAGGCCGAGCCGGTACGACTTGTCCACGACGTCATACGCGGGCTTCAGCTTCAGCTCGAAGCGCTGATGGCCTCTTTGAACCGTCAGTTCCAGCGGCTTCTTGCTTTGACCGGCTTTATTGACGAGACCGGATACCTTGGACACGTCCGCTGAGGGGCTACCGTTGATCGCAACAATCAAATCACCGACCTGCACCTTCGCTTCTTCACCCGGCGAGATCTTCTGTTTCTCGGTCACGGCGACCAGATGATGGCCTACAACCAGAATGCCGGCTGACTTGATTTTGACGCCAATGGTTTGCCCGCCGGGGAGGACTTTCAGGTCCGGCACGACATTGACCTTAACGGTCTTGAGAGGAATGGCTCCGAACAGCTTCAGTTTCATCTCGGTGTAGCCCTGCTGGTTGGATTGGAGGGAAATCGGATCTTTCAAATTAACTTGAAATGAGTGCCGGGAGTTCCCGTTAACCTTGACTATTTCGGGGTCTTCCACCGTAAGCATGGCGTTGACCGGCATGGAAAGCCTGAGTTCTTTGGCTTGCCCGCTAAAAAGCCGGAGCTCATCGGGGAAGGAGGCGAAGCTTTGGAAAGGGGCGGATACACTTAGGATACAAACGAAGAAAACGAGCAGGAGACCAATGAATCTTCTACGACGATTCGATTTCACAAGACACCCTCCTTCTGCTTTCTTGCCCTGACGAACCCTCGTCAAATGCGTACCCTTAAGGTAACCTCCCTCCATTCGTTTTATAACTGCAAATGCTTCTAGAGGCCTCAGTTAGTTCCTTGACTTTTTTTCGTCTGCCAAAGCAAGCATTTCTTGAGCATGATGCAGGGTCGTTTCCGTCACTTCGACGCCTCCGAGCATCCGAGCAAGCTCTTCGATACGTCCGCGGCGGTCAAGATCGGTCACGCGGGTAAACGTGCGTTCCCCCTGTACTTCTTTATGAATGTAAAAATGTACGTCGGCCATGCATGCCACCTGCGGTAAATGCGTAATGCTAAAGACCTGGCAGCTGCGCGAAAGCAGCGAAAGCTTCTCCGCAATCGCCTGAGCCGCGCGTCCGCTGACACCCGTATCCACCTCGTCGAAGACGAGCACGGGGATCTGATCCAGCCGGGCGAAAATGCTCTTCATGGCGAGCATGATCCGGGACAGCTCACCGCCCGAAGCGATTTTGCTGAGTCCGCGGAGCGGCTCTCCGGGGTTCGGCGCCATCAGGAACTCGACAAGATCGATTCCGTCCCGGGTGAATTTAACGGGCTCGTCGCCGATCTCCAGCCCTCCGCCGCCCGCAGGAACCGGCGTATGCGACACCTGGACTCGGAACTGCGTGCGCTCCATATGCAGGTCGCGGAGTTCCGTTTCGATTTCGCCGGCCAGACGGTCCGCGATTTTTTTGCGGGAATCGGACAGCTTCCGGGCCGCTTTCGTGAGCTGGACGATTTCACGGTCGAGCTTTTCCTGCAGCTTCTGGATAATCTCGTCCTTGTTCTCGATCGTGGCGAGTTCTCCGCTGACTTTCTCGCTGTACGCCAGAATCTCCGCAATCGTATCGCCGTATTTACGGCGCAGCGAAGCGATCAAATCGAGGCGGAGCTCGATTTCGTCCAGCCGCTCCGGATTGAATTCAATATCGTCGCGGTAATCCCTGAGCTGGTAAGCGGCATCTTCAAGCTGGTAAAACGCGCTTTGCATCTGCTCCAGCAGAGGAGCGATTCCCGCGCTGTCGATGGCCGCCACGTCCTGGATGCGGGCGATGGACTTGCCTATGGCGTCCAGCCCGCTGCTCGCGCCATACAGCGTATCGTAGGAGCCTGCCACGCTCGAATACAGCTTCTCGGCGTTCGCCAGCTTGCTTTTCTCCTCCGCCAGCGTGACGTCTTCGCCCTCCTTCAAGGAAGCCGTGGCGATTTCGTCCACCTGGAAGCGGTACAGGTCGATCATCTGCAGGGACTGCTTGCTCGTTTCCTGGAGCGCCTTCAGCTCTTTGCGGAGCTTCGTGTAACGGTCGTACGATTCGCGGTATGCCGCCAGGTTGGGACCCACCTCTTTATCTCCGTAAGCATCCAGCCAGTGGATGTGTTCGTCCGATTTGAGAAGAGACTGATGCTCATGCTGGCCGTGAATATTCACGAGCCAGCCGCCGACTTCGCGCAGCATCGTCAAATTGACGAGCTGACCGTTGATCCGGCTGGAGCTTTTGCCGCTTGCCGTGACTTCGCGGCGGATAAGCAGCTGCTCCTCCCCCGCGGCCTCGATACCGAGCTGGGCGAGCGTCGTCCATACGGGGTGTCCTTCGCCGATTTCGAAAACAGCCTCGATCTCGGCCTTCTCGCTCCCGTAGCGGACCAATTCGGAGGAACCCCGGCCGCCGACAATCAAGCTCAGCGCGTCGATAATGATGGATTTACCGGCGCCGGTCTCACCCGTCAGAACATGAAAGCCGGATTTAAATCCGATGTGAACGTATTCGATAACCGCCAAATTGCGGATAGACAGTTCTGTGAGCATAGGTCCTCCCCTGAATTCGCTGCATGACCGAGTCAGATCAGCGACATAATCTGATTCACGACTTTCTGGCTGACGTCCTTCGTCCGGCAGATGATCAGAATCGTGTCATCCCCGCAAATCGTCCCCATGATTTCATTCCATTCCAAATTATCGATCAAGGCGCAGATCGTATTTGCCGTTCCGGGCATACACTTCATGACAACCAGATTTTCGGTAAAATCGATGTTGATAAAATGATCGCTTAGCGCCCGTTTGAGCCGCTGCATCGGATTGTAGCGCTGATCAGCCGGCATCGAATATTTGTATCTTCCGTCATCAAGCGGGACCTTGATCAGATGCAGTTCTTTGATGTCCCTGGAAACCGTTGCCTGAGTCACGTTGAAACCCGCGGTGCGCAGCGATTCAACCAGCTCGTCCTGAGTTTCGATCTCATGGCCCGTAATGATTTCCCGGATTTTAACGTGGCGTTGCCCTTTCATTCGAACACCTCAATGTGAAACGTAATTTGTTTGATCTTGCGTCCGTTCATGTCCACGTACAGCACTCCGGCCGCTTCCGGCACGAGGAGCGAGTACACCAGCAGCATGTCGCGGATAGCGCTTCCTGTCATCTCGAGCGGCTTGCGTTCGCGCGCCACCTTGACGAGATACAGATTGTCCTCTTTTTCAGCAAAATAGTCGATAAACAGGCGGCTGTACAGCTCTTCCTTCTGATTCAGGGTCATCGAAATCGGGATTTTGGTTTTCCCGCCCACCACGTCAAACCCGGCACCGATCAGAAGTTCGACGACTTCATCGTCTTCCGGAACTTCGTTATAGTCCGTAATGCGGATGGGTTGGAAGGAATCAGCGTAAGGCTCATACAGCCACTTTCGGAAACTTATGCCGGCCCATGCTGCGAGAAGTCCTAAGAGCAAAATTAGGATAAGCGTATCCCCGTGCTGCATACCGGATCACCTCGACGTACCTATTCGCTAAGCGAGGCGGGGATTCCTTTTGGCTGTGACGTCTTTTTCCAAGTGTTTTCCTGTGTTTACTTGCGGAAAGCCCTGCTTTCGTTAAAACCGCACTACCATCAATACCGGGTTTCCGGTTTGGCGAACATGGCCTTGGCCTCCGGAACGACACGGTCGATCAGGGATTGAAGAGGTTCTTCCAGCTTTTCCGGATCTTCGGGGTTGCAGGTCCAATACGCAAGGAATTCAATGTTTCCTTCGCCGCCGGTAATCGGGGAAAACGTAAGCCCTTTTAAGTAAAAACCGATCTCCTTCGCGAATCCGAGGACACTTTCCAATACGTCCTTATGCACTTCGGAATCCCGGATCACCCCGGATTTGCCGACTTTCTCGCGTCCCGCTTCGAATTGAGGCTTGATGAGGGCAACCGTCTCCCCTTTTACACCCAACATCGTTTTCAGCGGAGGCAGAATTATTTTCAGGGAAATGAAAGAAACATCGATCGTGGAAAAAGACGGGGGCGGACCGGTCAGTTCCTCCGGCGTCAAGTAACGGAAATTCGTGCGTTCCATAACCTGGACACGCTCATCCTGACGAAGCGACCAGTCGAGCTGGTTATAGCCTACATCGATCGCGTATACATAGCAGGCTCCGTTCTGAAGCGCGCAGTCGGTAAAGCCGCCGGTAGAAGCCCCGATATCGAGCATAACCGCGTTTTTTACGTCGATGTTAAATTGTTTCAGCGCTTTTTCCAATTTCAAACCTCCGCGGCTTACGTAAGGATGCACCGCACCCTTTACTTTTAAAGCGGCCGCGCGGCTAATTTTCATTCCCGCCTTATCGACAGGCTCCTCATCAGCAAAAACAAGGCCAGCCATAATGGCGGCCTTGGCTTTTTCCCTGCTTTCAAAATAGCCTTGTTCGACGAGCAGTACATCAATTCGTTCTTTATCTGTCGCCATTCCATAAGCTCCTGTTATCGTTCGTCTTGTGTGCCGGCTGCCGCCGGCACGTGCAGTTGGTTCCCGTGGTTGACCTTGTCATGTGACGCCAAGCCCTGACCGCCGGGTTCCTCGCGCGGTGTTAGGCATTGAGCCCGGCGGAACGCTGGCGTTTGCGCGGCAGCAGCGTGTGCACCTGCGTAATCAGGTGTTCGGCGGTCAAGCCGACTTCCTGGCGCTGTTCTTTGATGGAACCGTGTTCCACAAAGTAATCCGGCACGCCCATCGTGCGGACACGCACCCCTTCGATGCCCTGTTTCGCGTAAAATTCGAGCACCGCGCTGCCGAAGCCGCCTTGTTCCGATCCTTCTTCCATAGTGATGATCGGCATATGCTCTTTGGCAAGCTGGAGAAGCATGGCCTCATCCAGCGGTTTGATAAACCGGGCGTTGATAACGCGCAGATTAATGCCTTCTTTTCTCAGCATATCCACGGCTTCCAGAGCGACCTGGTTCATCGGGCCGACGGCCAGAACCGCCATCGTATCTCCTTCGGTCAGCGTCTCCCAGGTGCCGATCGGAATCGGCTGCGGATTCTCATCCATCGGGACGCCGAGCCCGTTGATGCGGGCATAACGGACGGCGATCGGCCCCTCGTTATAGTCAATCCCCGTCCGCATCATGCGGCGGAGCTCATTCTCGTCTTTAGGCATCATAAGCACCATATTCGGCAGGCTGCGCAGGAAGGTGATATCGTATACACCCTGGTGCGTTTCCCCGTCGGGTCCTACAAAGCCCGCGCGGTCAATGGCAAACATGACATTCAGCTTGGGACGGCAAATATCATGCACGACCTGGTCGTAGGCACGCTGGAGGAAAGTCGAGTAAACCGCAAATACCGGTTTCAACCCCTCCGCCGCCATGCCTGCACATAATGTAGCGGCATGCTGTTCGGCGATACCTACATCAATCATACGCTGGGGGAAGCGGGCGGCGAATTTCATCAGCCCCGATCCTCCCGGCATGGCCGGCGTGACTGCCACTACGCGCTCGTCTTTCTCGGCAAGCTCAATAAGGGTATTACCGAACACTTCGGTATACATGGGATTGCCCACGGCTTTAAGAAACTGGCCGGACTCAATCTTGTACGGGCTGGCTCCATGCCATTTGTGGGAATCCATCTCGGCGGGAGAGTACCCTTTGCCCTTGGTCGTAATGACGTGGATGAGCACGGGGCCCTCCACTTTCTCGGACTGCTTCAACGTTTCAAGCAGCAGAGGCAGATTATGGCCGTCAACCGGACCGATGTAATTGAAACCAAGTTCCTCGAACCAGACACCGGAAACAAGCAAATATTTCAGGCTATCCTTAACTTTCTCCGCCGTCTTGGCCAGAGTCCCTCCGATAGCCGGGATTTTCTTAAGGAGACTTTCGACTTCTTCTTTCGCTTTGCGGTAGTGCTTGTCGGACCGGATCTTGCTCAAATAATTGTGGATCGCGCCCACGTTCGGAGCAATGGACATTTCATTGTCGTTCAGAATAACGGTCAGATTCTTCTTCTCGTGGCCGATATGGTTCATCGCTTCAAGCGCCATACCGCCCGTCATGGCTCCGTCGCCGATCACGGCAAAAACACGGAAGTCTTCGCCTTTCAGATCCCGGGCCATGGCCATCCCCATCGCCGCCGATAGCGAGGTGCTGCTGTGTCCCGCTTCCCATACATCGTGGTCGCTTTCCGCCCGCTTGATGAAGCCGCACATCCCCTTATACTTGCGCAGGGTATCGAAACGGTCTTTACGCCCGGTTAAAATTTTGTGCACGTACGCCTGATGCCCCACGTCGAAAATAAATTTGTCACGGGGGCTGTCGTACAGCGTATGCAGCGCGATGGTCAGCTCCACTATGCCCAGATTGGAGGAGAGGTGCCCACCGGAAGCAGACAGCTTTTCAACGAGAAATTGCCGAATTTCCCCTGCCAGCTGTTCAAGTTCCGACGTAGACAACCTCTTTAAATCCTCTGGCTGGTTAATATGATCGAGCAGCACATTAATTTCCTCGCTTTCCAAAGGTGAAAATTAGCAAAATTTATGAAATACGTTCATTTGTTCGTGTATTTGATTTCACCATTATACCATAATTTCAACGGTCACGCTTCATCAGGTAATCGGCCAGCTCCAGCAGCCTTTGCGGTTTCGGCAGAACCCCGCCTGCGATGGCCGTTTTGGCTTCGTCCGTCAGCAGCGCGACCCGCCGCTCCGATTCCTCCAGCCCGATGAAAAAGGGATACGTCACCTTCTGCTGCTTCTCGTCGCTGCCGACGGCTTTGCCCAGCTTCTCCTGCGTGCCGGTCACATCCAGAATATCGTCCTGGATCTGAAACGCCAGCCCGATCGAACGGCCGAAGTCCGTAAGCGCTTCAAGCTGCTTGTCGTCCGCGCCCGCAATCCGTCCGCCCGCGCGGAGAGAGAAGATGATAAGATCGCTCGTTTTGTGCTGATGGATATATTCCAGGCCGCTAAGCTCCGTAATGCCCTGCTCGCCCTTCATATCGGCCACTTGCCCGCCCACCATTCCCCGGGCTCCGGAATATTCGGCGAGTTCCTCGACGATGTTCAGAACCTGTTCGGCCGGAACACCGTGCCGGCGCGCCTGTGAAGCGCTGTAAAACGCCTGCGTCAACAGAGCGTCTCCCGCAAGGATGGCCATGGCTTCCCCGTAAACTTTATGGTTGGTTAGTTTGCCCCTCCGGTAGTCATCATTATCCATGGCAGGTAAATCATCGTGGACCAGGGAGTACGTATGCACCATTTCAATGGCGCAGGCTACCGGCATAGCGGCTTCCTTGCGTCCTCCCAGCGCTTCCGCCGCCGCAAGTACGAGAATCGGCCTAAGCCGCTTGCCTCCCGCGTCGATCGAATACTGGGCGGACTGCCGCAGCACATCCGGAATGTCCCAAAGCCGGGGGAACAGCTCCTGAAGCTCTCCCTCGATTTCTTTCGCATAAGAAGCGATATATTCTTGGATGTTCATGTCTGTGTTCAACGGGATTCCCCTTTATCCTCGATCATATTGGCTCCGAACGGCTTCTTCGAGAGGCCGGCTTCGCTTTCCACGAGCATTTCGATCTTCTTCTCCACCGTTTCAAGCTTCTGCCCGCACAGGTGAGACAGCTTCATGCCCTCCTGGTACAGCTCGATCGCCTGCTCGAGAGGGACATCCCCGCTCTCCAGCTTCGCAACGATTCCTTCCAGCTTGTCCATCGCTTCCTCGAAGCTGATGGCGGTTTCTTCCTGCAGCTTACTTTCGTTCCCCATTTGTTTTCTCCTCCATCGCCCAGACGTGGCAATCGAGCCGTCCGTCGGTCAACTGAACTCGGACCATGTCGCCGATCTGAACCTGCTCGATCGAATTTAATACGCGTTTTTCTTTCTCGTCGTAAACCAGGCTGTACCCGCGCTGCATCACTTTAAGCGGGCTCAACGCATCCAGGTGGCGCAGCGTGGATACGAGCTGCTGCCTGCGTCCCCTGGCGACGCCCTGCATCGCCAGCGTAAGCGCCCGCTCCGCGCCTTCGACGCGCTTGCGGGCGTAGCGTACCTGCTCCTGCGGGTTGAAGCCCGACAGGGTGCGCTCCAGACGCATGCGGCGGTCGCCGGCCCGGCCGACAAGCTGACGCATGCGGAAAGAAAGCTGCTCGCCCAGCCGGTCCAGCCGCTGGGCCGGATGCTGCAGAAGCTGCCGGTGCGGATTCGTCAGGTAAGGCGAGCGGCGGAGCCGCTCCAGCCGGTCCTGACGGCGCTGCAGCTGCTGCAGCAGGCCGCGGTGCAGGCGCTGGCCGAGATGAGCCATCTGCTGCTTCAGCTCCAGATGGTGAGGCACCGCCAGCTCTGCCGCAGCCGTAGGCGTCGCCGCCCTGAGATCGGCGACGAAGTCCGCGATGGTGAAGTCGGTCTCGTGGCCGACGGCCGAGATGACGGGGATCGCGGAGGCGAAGATGCTGCGGGCAACGATTTCTTCGTTGAACGCCCACAGCTCCTCCAGCGATCCCCCTCCACGGCCGACGATCAGCACGTCGACTTCACCGAGGCTGTTCATCGTCTCGATCGCGCGGACGATGGACGGGGCTGCCTGAGCGCCCTGCACCAGTACCGGATGCAGCAGAATCGGCACATTCGGGAACCGGCGCTGCAGGGTGATGATGATGTCCCGGACGGCGGCCCCCGTCGGCGAAGTGATCACGCCGACGGCTTTGGGCATCCGGGGAATCGGCTTCTTCCGCTCGGTGCGGAACAAGCCCTCGCTATCGAGCTTCTGCTTAAGCTGCTCGAACGCGAGGTACAAGCCGCCGATTCCGTCGGGCTGCATCTGCGTCACGTAGAACTGGTACTGCCCGTCCCGTTCGTAGACGGAAACGTTCCCCCGGGCGATCACCATCGTACCTTCCTTCGGACGGAAAGGAAGCCGCTGGTTGTACGACGCGAACATAATGCTTTTGAGGCGGCTGTCTTTATCTTTAAGCGTAAAATACATATGACCGCTGGAATGATGCGTAAAGTTGGAAATCTCCCCGCGCACCCAAACGTCCTGGAGGCGGTTGTCGCCTTCCAGCTTCATTTTGATATAGCGGTTGAGATCCTTAATAGATAATACGGCGCGCTCGCTCATGCGTTACACGCCCGCTTCTGTACCCGTATTGGACGCGCGGCGGGCCGAGCTCAGCGTATTCTTGAGCAGCATCGTAATGGTCATCGGACCTACACATCCCGGAACCGGTGTGATGTAACCCGCGATTTCTTTGACGGCGTCGAAGTCGACATCTCCGCACAGCTTGCCTTCGGCGTTGCGGTTCATTCCGACGTCGATCACGACCGCACCCGGTTTCACGTGCCGGTCCTCGATCACGCCGGCTTTGCCTACCGCCGCAACCAGAATGTCGGCCTGGCGTGTAATATCCTGAAGATTCGGCGTGCGCGAGTGGCAGATCGTAACCGTAGCGTGCTCGCGGAGCAGCAGCATCGCCATCGGTTTGCCGACGATGTTGCTTCTTCCGACGACGACGGCGTGTTTGCCTGCCGGGGATACGCCGATTTTTTTCAAAACTTCCATGACGCCGGCCGGCGTACAAGGAAGCATGCCTTCTTTGCCGATCATCAGGTTGCCCACGTTAACCGGGTGGAAACAATCCACGTCTTTCTCCGGAGTTATCTCGTCCACAACCTGCTCCTCGTTGATGTGGCCGGGAAGCGGAGACTGTACAAGAATACCGTGGAACTCCGGATTCCGGTTATACTCATGGATCAGCTTGACAAGCTCCTCCTGGGAAGTATCTGCCGGAAGACGATGCACATGAGACTGGATGCCCACCTGGGCGCAAGCTTTTTCCTTGTTATTGACATAGACATGGGAAGCCTGGTCATCGCCTACGATAATCACCACGAGTCCGGGTGTCGTACCCCGGGTGGAAAGTTCCTCGACTTCCTGCTTGATTTCTTCCCGGATGGAACGGACGATTTCTTTGCCGTTAATCACTTCTGCTGCCATGACGGTTCTCCTCCCTAGTTATCCGTTAATGGTTTTCTTTGTTTTCCTGTTGTGCGTGTTGTTTTCCTATTGTAGCCCGCTATAAGCAGATAGCGCAAAGCTGCCCGGACGACTCCTCAGAAGTCCCGGCAACCGTGCGCCCGTTTCATTACTCTTTGCCGCTGCGGATATTTTCCCTCAGCGCATCTACGTCTTTGATCATTTTGCCGAGTACGCCATTCACGAATTTACCGGAATCGTCCGTACCGAAATGCTTCGCCAGATCGATGGCCTCGTTAACGACGACCTTTGGCGGGACATCTTCCTGAAACAGCATTTCGAATGCGGCCAGACGCAGCACTTCACGGTCTACGCGGGACAGCCTGTCCATTTTCCAGCCTTTCAGGTAACCGGCCAGAAGCTGGTCGATCCGGTCCCGGTTGCTTAACGTGCCGTCCACGAGTTCACGGATATACTCCGGCATAATTTTTTCCTTATGATCTACCTGGGCCTCGTTATCGTTCTCCGCTTCATGTACGGCAACGTTCACCGCTTCCGCCGCCGAAACCCCGTTCATATCGATCTGATACAAGCTCTGCAAAGCTATTTCTCTGGCTACTCTACGCCTCATTGTATGCCTCCCACATCTTAAACCGCTAGTTCGTTCGTCTACGTCTAGTATACGTCATTTTAAATCCAACCCAAACAAAAAAATCCAAGGATGAACCCAGGATTTCAGCGAAACATTCTCCATTTTTGCGTAAGAAATTGCCAAAGGTTCTGGAACGGGAGCAAAAGTTCCTCTCCCCGATCTACTTTTTTGCCGATATAATACCCCAGGAACACGATAAATGCAAAGATCAGCATATCCCAGAAGCCGAAAAACAGATAGACCAGGCCCAGAACAAGTCCGGCTCCTCCGCCGGTTATCGTTCCGGGGTGCTCCTGCCACAATTTTCTCCACATGAGAGGACCCACCTCTATTCTACCCGGCTTTTAAACGTTGGGGTATTCTGCACGATATTCGCCACATAGACGGATACGCCGGAGACCGGGATTCCCGTAATCTCTTCCACGTGATTCTTGATCGCGGACTGTATTTCCTCCGTAAGTTCCGGAATGGAGGTTTCCCCGTCCACTACGGTACGGATGCCGATCTCAAGTCCCGCTTCACTCACCTTCACACGGGCACGCAGATCGCGAACGCCGCGGCTTCTTCCGGCCGCTTTCAACGACAGATTCTCCACCGTTTCCACCGAAATCCGGATATCCCCGTATTCACTGCGCTGGTCGATAGACGGCGCTTGCGTACGGCTTCTGCGGACGGATATGTAAAAAAAGCGGATGCTGATCAGAAAAATGACGATTCCGGCACCGATCACCCATGCCTTGGATAAGGTAAAACCGCTGTCAAATACATCCTGGAGAAAATAATCGGTCGATCTCATCGGAATGAGCTGAAAAGCTGCGAGTACGGCGATGGCGGATAGGAACATGATCGCGAGGCTGAATAGAAATAACAGGAGTCTGTCCAATAGTTTGACCACAGCAAATGGCTCCTTCCGAAATAAGTGAGGAACCCCCGTCCTTAGCGGTTGGGGGTCAATGTGTAGCCGCTGCTATTTATTATTTTACGCGCAGTGCGGCTGAATCCTCTTCAACCGGCTTCTCAGCCGTCTTGAATTGGACGTCGTGAATGTGAACGTTTACTTCCACGACACTCAGCCCTGTCATCGATTCGATTGCCAATTTCACATTCTGCTGGATCTTGCCGGCCACTTCGGGAATCCGGTGTCCGAATTCCATCACGATCGACACATCGATCGCCGCCTCGCGTTGACCGACGTTCACCTTGATGCCTTTGGCAAAGTTTTTGCGTCCGAGAAGCTCGGTAATGCCGTTGACAAATCCTCCGCTCATGCCGGCCACGCCTTCAACCTCGACGGTAGCGAGTCCCGCAATCACTTCTATGACTTCCGGAGCGATCTGAATGGTGCCCATATCTGTCTTCTCATAATCCGCTGCAATCATCGTCATCCTATGCACACCTCCTGCACGTTTGGGATAAGCCCACTAATTTAATACTATACCATTCCGGAATTTTTATGACAACGAATCCCGCTTAGGATTCCGGGTCGTTCACGTCGTGCTCTTCCAGGAATTTAATATCGAAATCTCCGCTCAGGAATTTGCGATGATTCAAAAGCTTCAAATGAAAAGGAATCGTCGTATGGATGCCATCGACTTCAAACTCGGCCAAAGCCCGCTTCATCCGGTTCACGGCTTCCTCGCGGGTCGCTCCCCATACGATCAGCTTGGCGATCATGGAATCGTAATGCGGAGGAATCACATAACCCGGGTAAGCCGCACTGTCCACGCGGACGCCTATACCGCCCGGAGGCAGGTAGAAGTTAATGCGTCCCGGCGACGGCATAAAGTTGCGCTCGGGGTCTTCCGCGTTAATCCGGCATTCGATCGACCAGCCGTTGATCTGAATATCTTCCTGCGTAAACGGAAGCGGGTTGCCTTCGGCGGCGCGGATCATTTCCTTGATCAGGTCGACGCCCGTTACGTATTCGGTGACCGGATGTTCGACCTGGATACGGGTATTCATTTCCATGAAATAGAAGTTCCCTTCCGGTCCGAGCAAAAATTCGAGCGTACCCGCGCCGGAGTAGTTGACGGCCTTCGCTGCACGAACGGCCGCTTCCCCCATCGCCTGACGAATTTCCGGCGTCAAGGTCGGGCAAGGCGCTTCTTCGACGAGCTTCTGGCGGCGGCGCTGCACCGAGCAGTCGCGTTCGCCCAGATGGACCGCGTTGCCATGCTTGTCCGCAATGATCTGAATTTCGACGTGCTTCATGCCCGTGAGGTACTTCTCCAGGTAAACGCCGGAGTTGCCGAAGTTCAGCTGAGCCTCCTGCTGGGCCGTCATGATATGCTGGATCAGCATATCCTCGCTCTCGGCGATCCGGATGCCTTTGCCTCCGCCGCCGGCGGTCGCTTTGATAATAAGCGGATAGCCGATGTCACGGCCGAGAGAAATGGCTTCGTCGAGGTCTTCGATCAGTCCGTCGGAGCCGGGAATAACGGGAACGCCCGCTTCCTTCATCGTCTGCTTCGCGACCGCCTTGTCCCCCATTTTGGTAATGGCTTCCGGGGAAGGGCCGATAAACGTAATGTTGCAGCTTTCGCAGATCTCCGCGAAATCCGCATTCTCCGCCAAAAACCCGTAACCCGGGTGAATGGCGTCCGTATCCGTGAGCGTGGCCACGCTCATGATATTTGTAAAATTCAAATAGCTGTCTTTGGAAGGCGTAGGTCCGATGCAGTACGCTTCGTCGGCAAGACGGACGTGAAGAGCGTCCCGGTCCGCTTCCGAATAGACGGCAATCGTCTGAATGCCAAGTTCACGGCAGGCGCGAATAATCCGCACGGCAATTTCACCGCGGTTTGCAATTAAGACTTTCTGAAAACCCATTTTGTTCCCTCCGTTCAATTACTCCGGCTTCACCAAGAACAGAGGCTGGCCGTACTCGACAAGTTGGCCGTTCTCGACCAGAATTTCAACGATTTCGCCTTTTACTTCCGCTTCGATCTCATTCATCAGCTTCATGGCTTCCACAATGCAGACGACCGATTTCTCGTTCACGTTAGAACCTTTCGAAACAAACGGGGCAGATCCCGGAGAGGAAGCCTGGTAGAATGTGCCTACCATAGGCGATACGATTTTATGTAAGGTAGAATCCGATTCCTTCTGTTCATCCGCTTTCGGAGCTTCTGCTGCCACTTGTGCGGGAGCGCTTCCGGGTACCGCTTGAGCAATGACCGGCGCGTACGCTTGCTGCACGGGAGCCGCCGTAACGACTACGGACTCGGTTTTGTTAGGTTTGCGTATCGTCAAACGCGCACCCTCGTTTTCAATTTCGAGTTCCTGCAGGGACGTCTGGTCCATTAGTTTCATTAATTCTTTAATTTCGCTCAGCTTGAACATCCATGTCACTCCTTCAAAAATGGTGAACCGATGCCGTAATACGACGTATGTATTATATCACAACCGCAAGAAATGGAAAGAGTCCAGTTTATCCGGACTCTTTCCACTCGTGATTAATATGCGGTTTATGCGGCCGAGAGGGCTTTTCTTAAGGCCGTTTATTTCACGTACTGGACCGAAATTTCGGGTCCGACCTTCAGTTCTTTCATCACCGTTTCCACAATGGAAACCGCTTGGCTTTTCTCGAGCTTATCCGATTGTACGGTCACTTTCCACTTGCTTCCGTCCTGGGTCAGAACCGCATTCGGATAGTCTTTGGAGAGAACATCCTCCACATTCGTCACGCGCGTGTTCGTGTCTTCGATCTGCTGAAGCTCCTGCTGTGCTTTGCCCACCGCATCGGAGGACTGATTTTTATCGGTGATGAGCGTCAGCAGCTCTTCGGTCTTCTTGGAGAGGGCGTCCTGGCGGTCGAGCTGAAGCTTCGTCAGGTAGTCACGGCCGGATTTGCTGCTGGCCTGCGTCTGCTGGCTGACTTTGGCTTCCGCCGAAGCCGGAGCGGCGGCCGCATCTTTGCCGTCCTTCGAGGCGGTTGCGCCTGTTTTGGAGTCCTGCGCCTTGGCGTCGCCTGCCTTGGCCTCCGCTTTCGCATCGGTTTTCGTGTCGGTTTTGGCATCGGTTTTGGCATCCGCTGTCGTCTTCGTATCGCCCGCCTTCGCACCGGCCGCTTTGTCTGCGGAAGCTTTACCCGCTTCGGCGACGGCCTGTTCCGGCGACACCTGGCTGAGATCGATTTTGACTTCGTCCGCTTTTGGAGCCGTGGAAGCGACGTCCACCTTGCTGACATCCTCGGTAAACAGGTAATAAGCGGACAGTACGACCATCAGGCTCAGCATGGAAACGAGCCATATTGTTTGTCTTTTGGCATTCATGGAATAATTCCTCCTAACGGATTAATAAGTAATGGGATGGCTGTAAAGCCGCTTTACATTTATGCCGGAATGCGGAGTCCTCCTTGCAAGCTCCCCGCTATTCGGCCGTTTTCCTCGGGAGAATGGAAATCCGGTGAACCGGAACGTCGATGCCCCGGGCGACGGCTTCGATCATCATTTTCTTGACGGTCAGATCTTCGGCCCCTTTGGCGACTACAAGTACGCCGCTTACTTTGGGTTTGATCGTCTTGACGACAAGGGGCTGCTGATCGCCCGACACCTGATAGAGCACAACTTTGCCTTCCTTCGTAACCTGGGAAATATTCCGGTTGGCGCCATTGATATCTTTTTCCGTCGTCAGCTGCTGATTTTCCTTCGAATCCTTCTCCACGACGATTTCTTCCGTAGATTCGATCGTAATCAACACTTCCACGTCTCCTACGCCGACTACTTTACGGAGAATATCGCGGAGTCGGGATTCGTAAGCTTCCTCGTATTCCCGGAAAGGCGTCTTGTCCTTGGCCGCTCCGCCCATAAACGTCTCTTTGCCCGGCTGGGTCGAAGGAGACGCCCGGCTGTCGCCGGCAGGCTCCACTTCTTTGAAATTGAGAAACGAGCTTAAAATCATCAAGGCGGCACCGACCAGACCGAGCAGTACAATCCAAAGAAAGGAATTGGAACGTTTGCCGTCCTCGCCTGTCCCGAACCATTTACTCCTCCACTGCTTCCAAAAGCCCATCCGCTCACCTCACCATCGCTCCCTGCCGCTTCTTCTGGTTTTTTTAAAGCTTCGACTGTTCCTTCGTCCATTGCACTGAAATGTGAGACGGGTCAACCTTCCAGCCAAGCTCCGCCGCCTTGGCGAGCTTCCGCTCCGCTTCCCGCTGCGCCGGGTTCGGCTGCTCTCCGGTCTGGGCGGGAACGGCTCTGCCGCCCGGACCGCTTGTGCCGCCGATGCGGACGTCTACGGGCGCGATGGGCGCGACCGGCGTCATGCCGGAGCCTCCGGCTCCACCCGCGAGGGAGCTGCCGTAGGCGTCCGGTTCCGCAGCCGGAGATTCCGCTTCGTCCAGCGTCAGCTCGACGCTTGCCACCGATGCGGCGCCCTGCCCGTCCACTGCCGTCTTCACCCGGAGATCCCGGATGGGATAAGGCGTTTCCTTCTGCAGCGTCTGCCTCATCTCGGCGGCAAGCTTCTCTTCCAGCAGGCGGACCGCTTGTTCCCGGCTGCCCGCCTGGAGCCGGTCCGCCTGCTCCATGACTGCCTGCAGCGATGCCGGCTGGCCGGAAGGACCGGCCCCTGCGGGTGTCTGACGTCCGCCTGCCGCGCCGCCGCCCCCAAGCTGCTGTCCCAGCTGAGCCTCGGCGAGAAGCTTTGCCGGGTCCCAGCTTTTGCGCGTCAACTGCAGCACGGGCGAAAGAAGCGTCAGCAGGATGAACAGGCTCATCGCCGTCCGGACATACCGCTGCATCTTGTTCGTCGGGAGCATCAGCTCGATAAACGTGGCGAGCAGAATCAGGGCGACGACCGTCTTAAGCCAACCGCCTAGCCAATCCACGGGGCAAGCCTCCTTCTTAGGCGAGCAAGCCTCCTTCTTAGGCGAGCAAGCCCCCATCCGGCCGCTCCAGGTTGTTTGAGCTTGTTCGCCTATGCTTGTATATATTCGTTCGCATCTCGGGATATACCAATTTTTTTGACGGAAACTTGCGGGTCATACCAGCCTAGCGCACCATCACGGCGATATTCCCGGCCGTTATCATAATCGTCAGGGCCAGGAAGAACATGAGGCCTACGGCCGATAAGGCGGCGAACACATACACCATGCTCTTGCCGATCGTAGACAAGCAGGCGATGATGGGGCTGTCGCCCAGAGGCTGCATGACCGCCGCACAAATGTGATAGATCAGAGCCAGCACCAAAATTTTGATCGCCGGGAACGCGCACAGCAGAATCACGATGACAACCCCGGTCAGGCCGACCGCATTCTTCACAAGCAGCGAGGCTCCCAGCACGGTCTCCGTCGCGTCCGAGAACAGCCTGCCCACGATCGGGATAAAATTGCCCGCAATATATTTGGCGGTCCGCAGCGTCACGCCGTCGGTTACGGCTCCCATGCTCCCCTGCACGGAAATGACGCCCAGAAACACGGTCACGAATACCCCAAGTGTGCCGATGGCGATTTTCTGGAGAAGCTTCGCCAGTTGGGTTACTTTATACTTGTCCGTCATGGAACTGACGATATGAAGAACGGCCGAGAAGAACAGCAGCGGAAACACGAATACGTAGATCACCGTACCGATGGTATGGATCATGAACACGATCAGGGGATGCAAAATCGCCACCGACGTGATCCCCCCCGATGAAGCGAGCAGAGACAGCAGAAGAGGCATAAGGGCGATCATAAACTGGATCATGGACGAGATCGCGCCGTTGGCGTATTCGATGGCCACCTGAAAACTGTTCACGGCTATGATAAGCAGCACGAGATAAGACACGACGAAGGCGACCTTGCTGACATTGTTGCGTTCAAACGAGGTCTGCAGCGTCTCCAGCAGCATGCTGAACACGGTCAGAATCACAATCGACACGAGAAGCTTCCCGTTGACCACAATCTCGTGAAACAGGTATTTCAGCGCCCCTTTCCACAGGTTGGAGAAATCGAACGTTTTGGCCCCGGTGATCAGATCGGAAAAGCTCGGAGGCCGGTTATCGGGAAAATAGCCCCGGTATTCTTTCATCAGCTTGTCCCAGAATTTCTCGACGGACTCCGTGTCAAGCTGGTTCGTCTGCTCTTTTACAAGTGTATCGATCGGGTTGGCGGGGTTTAGATTTTGCGCCCCCGTGTGGCTGAGGAAGCCCAGAAATAGTGCGACGAATAAGACGAGGGTTGTCCACGTCCGGTGCGACAGCTGCTGCGCCAATGCTCTCCACTCCCTATCCGGTCCGCCTCCGGCACACGCTTGTCCGGTTGATCAGGTGGCCGGAAACAGTTTAATCACGGTTTCGATAATGACGGTGATGATCGGAATGGCCATGACCATAATGAGAATTTTGCCGGAAAGCTCGATTTTCGAAGCGATTGATTCCTGCCCGGCATCCCTTACGATCTGCGCCCCGAATTCCGCTATGTACGCGATGCCGATGATTTTGAGGATCGTTTTCAAAAACACCATATTGACGCCGGACTGCTGCGCCAGATTATGGAGCACTTCAATGACCGAAGCGATTTTGCCGATCAGAAAAAGAAAAATCAGGATGCCCGTAAACGCCGCCAGCAGGAAAGCGAACATCGGCTTCTGTTCCTTGATAATGAGGATGAGGACGGTGGCGACCAGGCCGAGTCCGACGATTTGAATAATCTCCACGTCATCCCCCCTACTGGAACAAAAAGATGGTTTTGATTTCCTGGAACAAATTATCGAGCAGCCTCACCACCATAAACAGCACGACGACGAAACCGATGACGGTTACCCAATGGGCCATGTCTTCCTTCCCCATCTGCTTCAACACCGTGTGGATCATGGCGATAATAATCCCGATCCCGGCGATCTGGAAAATGGCGTTTACATCTACGTTCATGTTCGGCACCCCACTTTAATACATCAAAATAACGATCAGTGCTCCCACCAGGACGCCTAGGCTCTTCCACATCGCTTCGTATCGCTTCTGCTCTTCCGCAGCCGTCGTCTCTTCGGCCTGGAGCTGGAGAACCGACAGGCGCAAATGCTTGGCCTGATCGGTACGGTCGCTGGCCCCGAGCGTCTGCCCGAGCCGGAGGACGACCTGCAGCTCGGCCGGTTTCATCGCGGAGTTCCGCCAGCCGTGCTGCACAGCGTCGCGCCAGATGGCGCTCAGCGTGTCGTCTTGCGGCTCCGACAGGCGGTCCGCCACCTCGCGGAACACGCCCGCCAAAGGCGCCCGCGTCTGCTCGCTCAGCGTGGCGATCGCGTCGGGCAGCGGCGTCGAGCCGTAGACGATTTCCGTCTCCAGCCGCTGGAGCGCCTGGATCACTTCCCGGATCTGCTGCGGCCGTCTCCGGTACCTTCTCGCTTTGGCGAATCCGAAGCCCGCCCCGGCTCCGAGCACGAGCGTGGCTCCCGCAAGTTTGACCCACATCACTTCATCCCCTTCCGCCGGTTGAAAATAAAGTCTCCCAGCCGCTTGGCTTCTCTTCGGCCGGAGTACCGTAAGCGCCGAAGACGGCAAGCTGGCGGCCGTCCCCGTCCAGCACTTGCACGAGGCGCCCGCCCGCGGCCGAGCGGCCGAGAATCACGTAGCGGCCGAAAACGCCGCTTTCGAGCAGTTCCCGCAGGGCCGGTCTGCGCTTCACATCGCCCAGATCCCGTCCGTGAGCCGTGGCGATGATCCGGATGCCCGCATGAAGGGCCTCGCGGATAGCCTCGGCGTCTTCATGACGCCCGATCTCATCCACGATCAGCACCTCGGGGGACATCGAGCGGATCATCATCATCATGCCCTCCGCTTTCGGGCAGGCGTCCAGCACATCGGTGCGCGGCCCGAGGTCGAAGCGCGGCACCCCCCGCTCGGAAGCGGCGATTTCGGAGCGCTCGTCGACGATGCCGACTTTCCAGCCGGCGCGCCCCCGCGGACGATCCGGCGCGTCCGGCCTGCGGGCGGGCTCCAGGCTCCCGGCTTCGAGACCGGCACCGGTTGACGAGGTCCGGATGCCGCCCGGTCCGCCCGGCAAGCTCGGCCCGCCGCCCGGGTTGCCGCAAGGCCCCGCTCCGGGACCGCCGGCTGCCGGAAGCGGGGTTTCGCCGCTGCTGATCATCCGCGCCAGATCGCGGATCAGCGTCGTTTTTCCCAGCTGGGGAGGCGAAATCAGGAGCGTATGGTGAATCGTGTCCGCCTCCCGGTCAAGGAGATGAGGCAGGACCGGTTTACCGGCTCCGGGGAGTTCCCTCGCGATCCGGATGTTAAACGAGCTGACATCGCGGATATGTTTGACGCTTCCCCCTTCGAGGACGACCCGCCCCGCCAGCCCTACCCGGTGACCTCCCGGAATCGTGATAAAGCCGCGCTTCAGTTCCTCCTCGAAAGAATAGAAGGAGTGGCGGGTCAACAGTTCGAGCAGACTTTTGCACTCTTCACGGGACGGCCTGTACGCCCGCGAGGCGTCGGCGTCCGTCAGCCCTTCACGCGTAACGAACGCGCAGCGCCGGTCAAATACGATCTCAAGGGGACGGTCCTGACGGATCCGGATTTCTTCCAGCCCCGAACGCAGGTGCGCCGGCAGCGATTCCAGTATCCCGCGTATGGAAGCGGGCAGATGGGCGAATACGGACGCAAGCACAGCCTCACCTCCGGAATTGTCTTGTCCTTTGTCTTTATATGTATGTCCCGGTGCGGTGAATATGTCGGTTTACTTTTTGAGAATGCCGATAAAAATGCAGCTGACGCCGGCCACGACCCAAAGCATTTTACCGAAGGAAAGTTTCTCCGCAATGCCGACCAGTCCGATAGTAGTCGTCGCCAGAAGAATCAGCGGTCCCGCCATGGCTAGACCCGTATTAACGAGGAGCGCTTTTTCAATCTGGTTAAAACGGATCATCAGCAGCGCCGCAATAATTTCCAGCGATCCCGACAGCAGACGCAAAGACGCCATGCTGAGCACGATTTTGTTAATCACAGCCGTCACCTCTCCTTTTTTTGCAGCTATTCGATTCACCATATGCGGGCCTGTCTGATTTTAGGCATACGCGGCACCTACCCAGAAGCGCCCGCATAAGATGACTACGAAATTTACTCCACCGGAAAGTACTGAGGTGAGGACGTTATGGAAGAGTCTTCTTGCAAAAAGTGGCATCCGACTCTCGCCGATCCGACAGGGTGCCGTCAGAGCAAACCCCGGGCACTCGGGAAAACGATGGTGATGGATAAAGGCCTCGGCCTGAACGCTTACGACGATTTGCTGCAGGCCGCAGGAGA
Source organism: Paenibacillus sp. JNUCC 35 (assembly GCF_058269095.1). Taxonomy (NCBI): domain Bacteria; kingdom Bacillati; phylum Bacillota; class Bacilli; order Caryophanales; family Paenibacillaceae; genus Paenibacillus; species Paenibacillus sp. JNUCC 35. The sequence continues at coordinate 4,248,123 of NZ_CM177771.1, forward strand.
ACATGTGGACTATATAAAGCTGGGCTTCGGCACTTCCCCGCTCTATCCGCGGGAGCTGCTCCGGCACAAGATCGAACGGGCGAAGGCCTTGGGGATCGACGTCTATCCCGGAGGCACATTTTTGGAGGTGGCGGTTCAAGAAGGACTTATTTCGTCTTATTTCGACACCGTCGCGGCTTTGGGCTTCACCTGTGTCGAAATATCGGACGGAACGATTGAGCTGGACCGCAGTCTCCGCAGCGAGCTGATCGTCCGGGGAATCGAGGCCGGGCTTAAGGTGATCACGGAGTACGGCAAAAAATGCTGGGGGTCTTCGGTAGAAGCGGAGGCGCTGGTCGCTACGGTAACCGGGGATGTGGGAATGGGCGCGGAGCTCGTTACGATCGAAGCCCGGGAATCGGGGATGGGAGTCGGTATCTTCGACGAGAACGGCGCCTGTAAAGACGAAGAGCTGAACGGTGTGCTCCGCTCGGTCCCCAGCCCCGATATTCTTCTCTGGGAGGCTCCGCTCAAAAACCAGCAGATTCACCTGCTGGAGCTGCTGGGTCCGGACGTTCACCTGGGCAACGTCGCTCCGGCCGATGTGATCGCCCTGGAGGCGCTGCGCCGCGGCCTGCGTTCCGATACGCTTCACTTCGGAGAAAGGCTCAGAAAGAGCGCCCGGGAAGAAGGCGCCAAAGTCCATGCGGATTGACGTCATCCCTTCCCTGAGCGAAGTGCGCAGCGAACTGCTGGCCGGACGGACCGCTATCGTCATCGACGTGCTCCGGGCGACGACCACGATCGTTGCCGCGCTGGAAAGCGGCAGCGCCGGGGTCCTTGCCGCCGAGTCCGTCCAGCAGGCGGTCATGCTGCGCGGCAAGCGGGATGTGCTCGGCGGGGAACGCCGCTGCCGGCGCATTCCCGGCTTCGACCTCGGCAACTCGCCGCTGGAGTACACGCCCGAAGCCGTTGGCGGCCGCCGGGTCGTGCTGACCACGACCAACGGCACACGGGCGCTGCAGAAGGCGGCTCCGGCGGATAAAATCGTGGCCGCCGCCCTGCTGAACGGCGAGGCGTGCGCCAGGGCCGCCGACGGGTGGAAGCGCGACATCGCGCTTCTGTGCGCGGGAACGGCCGGCGCGTTCTGCTTCGAGGACGGCCTCTGCGCCGGACTCATCGTCTCCGCGCTGCAGAGGCTCTGCGGGAGCGCCGCCGACGTCTGCGATCTCGGCCGCAGCCTTGCGGCCTGCTACGAGCGGCATGCGGACGATCCCGCCGCGCCGCTGGCGGCCTGCGACAGCGGGCGCAGGCTGGCTTCCATCGGCTGTGAAGCGGACATCGCCTTCGCCGCCCGCGTGAATGTCTCGGATATCGTCCCCCTGCTGAAAGACGACGTCCTCGTTCCCTGGACGCCGGCCAGGGAGCATCTTCCCCGCTGAACAGGGAGAGGGTTCTGCAGGCCTGCAAGAGCCGCTTCGTTCTAAAACTTGTCCCCGCTCATACAATAAAGAGAGACTGGTACAAGGGGTTTTCTCATGAACGGAGATTTGCTTCTCGTAATTCTGATCATTGTCGGCCTGATCGGACGCTCCCCCATCATTACAACGGCGGCTTGTGTCCTGCTCGTCGTCAAACTGATCAGTCTGGACCGCTATCTGCCCGCCATTGAACGAAGAGGGCTGGAGCTCGGGCTGCTGTTTTTGACGATGGGCGTGCTGGTCCCTTTCGCGAGCGAAAGGATTTCGTATAAAGATATCTTGACGGTATTTACGACTTGGCCCGGCATTCTCGCTCTGTCCGGCGGCGCCATCGCCACTTACATGAACGGCAAAGGGCTCGATTTATTGAAAATCGATCCGCAACTGATCGTCGGGCTCGTGATCGGCTCTATTTTCGGCATCATTTTTATGCGGGGGATTCCCGTCGGGCCCTTGATGGCGGCAGGCATTACAGCCGTTTTGCTGAAAATATTCACGTTCGTCGCGGATCGAATCTCCTGAGTTCCGAACGTCCGGATTTTTACAGCCTGTAAATAAAAAAGCGCCGAACTGTCTTCAGACAGTTCAGCGCCTTGCCGGCCTTCCGAGGCCGGTTTTATTTTGGTTATTCTCATGCTTCAGCTTATAAGGTCGCGGTTGCGGGACGACTAACCCGACCGGAACGACGAATTAACGTCTGTCCTCCGGGCCGCCCACGAATACCTGCTCCTGGGCGTCAAGCCCGTAAGCCGTGTGGAGAGCTTGCACGGCTTCCGCCAGCAGCTTGCCCTCGATCACGCAGGAAATTTTGATTTCCGACGTGGACACCATATTGATGCTGACGCCGATTTTCGAGAGCTCGTCGAACATTTTGGCCGCCACTCCCGGTGTGCTGACCATACCTGCGCCGACGATCGAGATTTTAACGAGATCGCCTTCGGAAGTCACTTCGCGGAATCCGATCTCGCCACGGATGCCTTCGATGGTCTGAAGCGCCTTGTCGCGGTCGGAAAGCGAGACGGAGAAGGAGAAATCGGCCAGGCCGTTTAACACGCCGCTTTGTACGATAATATCCACGTCAATCTGCTGCGCCGCCAGGGATGTAAATACTTTGGCCAGCTGGCCCGGTTTGTCCGGTACGCCCAGAATGCTGATTCTTGCGATATTTTTATCGTAGGCGATGCCTCTTACGACAATTCCTTGTTCCATCTCCGCTTCCTCCTTGACATACGTGCCTTCGTTTTGAGTGAAACTCGAACGAACGACAAGCGCCACATTGTAATTTTTGGCATATTCCACTGCACGGGGGTGCAGGACCGCAGCTCCCAGATTGGCAAGCTCCAGCATCTCGTCATACGAGATTTCTTTCAATTTTCGCGCATTTTTGACAACACGGGGGTCGGTTGTGTAGATCCCGTCTACGTCTGTGTAAATTTCGCATAGATCGGCATGAATCGCCGCGGCCAGTGCTACAGCGGTCGTATCGGATCCGCCGCGTCCGAGCGTCGTGATTTCGCCGTCTTCGGTCATGCCCTGGAAGCCTGCCACGATCACGACGTTGTCTTTCTCAAGCGCCGTGTGAATCCTGTGCGGCTGAATGTCGGTGATACGGGCTTTGCCGTGCAGGTCTTCCGTGATCATGCCGCTCTGCCAGCCGGTGTAGGAAACGGCGGGTTCGCCCATATTTTGGATCGCCATCGATAAAAGCGAGACCGAAACCTGCTCTCCCGTAGTCAGCAGCATATCCATTTCTCTTGCCGGCGGTGCGCCGTCATACAACTGTTTGGACAAATCGATGAGATCGTCCGTCGTGTCGCCCATCGCGGAAACGACCACGACACAGCGGTGTCCTTCTCTTTTGCGGTCCACGATCCGCTTGGCCACGCGTTTCATCCGTTCGGCATCGCCAACGGAGCTGCCGCCGAATTTCATCACAATTAAAGACAACCCTGTTCACTCCCTATGCTTGCAAATGAATAATTGTAGATCATTATAGCATAAACGTTCGGAATTGTGGGAGCGGAAAACTCCACTTTCCGACATTTCCCCTTATCCCTAGAAGAAATAAAGGAAATCCCGTTCTGTTTGTCCGTAAAAAAAGAAAGCTTGCCCGCTCCGTTGTCCGGAAGCAGACACGCTTTCCTTGACGTTCAGCCCAGTACCACCCGGTCGTCGACGAACTTCTCGCCGCGGATTTTTTCGAATTCCCGGAGCAGTTTCTCCACGGTCAGATCCTGTTTCGATGCCGCCGGGATGTCGAGTATGATCCGGCCTTTGTCCATCATGATCAGCCGGTTGCCGAGCCGGATGGCCTGCTCCATGTTGTGCGTCACCATCAGCGTCGTGAGCTTGGACTCCTCCACGATCTGCTTCGTCAGCCGGGTAATGAGCTCCGCACGCGACGGATCAAGAGCTGCCGTGTGCTCATCCAGCAGAAGAATATTCGGCTGCGTGAAGGTCGCCATCAGCAGGCTAAGCGCCTGGCGCTCCCCTCCGGAGAGAAGGCCGACCTTGGCGTTCAGCCGATTTTCCAAGCCGATGCCGAGCCGCTCCAGATGTTCCTTGAACGCGAGTTTCCTCTGCTTGGTCACACCGAGACCGAAGCCTCTTTTGCCCGCACGGGCATGCGCCATGGCAAGGTTTTCCTGGATAGACATGGTCGGTGCCGTGCCCGCCATCGGGTCCTGGAAAACACGGCCGATCCAGCGGCTCCGCTTGTGCTCGGAGAGCGACGTGATGTCTTTGCCCTCGATCCGGACGACGCCGTAATCGGGCTGCATGACGCCGGAAATGACGTTCATGAGGGTGGATTTTCCGGCTCCGTTGCTGCCGATGACCGTGACGAAATCGCCGGGAGCGAGATGCAGCTGAATGTTCGAAAGAGCGACCTTCTCATCCGGAGTGGCCGGATTGAATATTTTCGATGCGCGATCAATGTGAAGCATGTTCCACACCTCCGCTCTTCTCCGCCAGCTCTGCTTTCCGTTTGCGGATAACCGCCTTCTGCTTCAATGAACCCTGGATTTTCGGCAGCGTTAACGCGATGATGACGATAAGTGCCGTCATCAGCTTCATGTCCGTCGATTCCAGACCGACCTGCAGCGCAATCGCCACGACGAACCGGTAGATGATGGCGCCGAGCAGCACGGCAAGCGTGGCCCGGATGATCGTTTTGGCCCCGAACAGCGCTTCCCCGATAATGACGGAAGCCAGGCCGACAACGATCATGCCAACGCCCATCTGCATGTCCGCAAATCCCGAATACTGGGCGAGCAGCGCGCCGGACAACGCTACCAGCCCGTTCGAAAGGGAAACCCCGAGAATAATCGTGTTATCGGTGTTGACCCCGAAGCTGCGGATCATCCGTTTGTTGTCGCCCGTAGCCCGCAGCGCAAGACCAAGCTCCGTATGAAGAAACCAATCCAGCGCCAGCTTGATGGCAACCACGACGATCGGCATGATATACAATATTAATTTCTTGTCAAGCAGAACTTCGCTTCCGAACAACGAAATCGTTGCCTTGCCCATAATTCTCAGATTGATCGAATACAGCGCGATCATCATAAGAATCCCCGAAAGAAGGGCATTAATTTTGCCTTTTGTATGCAGCAGTCCGGTGATAAGACCGGCAACCGCTCCCCCCGCGAATGCGGCCAATGTGGCGAGCAGAGGCGACACCCCGTGCGTAATCATTACCGCCGCGATGGACGCCCCCGTCGTAAAGCTTCCGTCTACGGTCAAGTCCGGAAAATCCAGGATGCGGAAGGTAATGTAAACGCCGAGTGCCATAATCGCGTAAAACAGCCCTTGCTCCAGCGATCCCTGCAAGACCGTTCCCCAATCGATGGTCATCATGTTCACTCCGTTTCGTGTTCAATCATAAGGCGGCTTCGAAATCCGAAGCCGCCCCCATTTCTTCTTATTCAAACAGGTTGGCCTTTTCTTTCACTTCCGCTTTCATTGCGTCCGTGACTTCAACGCCCATATTTTTAGCTGCTTTCATGTTGATGGCCAGATCGAGCTTTTTCGGATACCCGACCGGAATGTCCGAAGGCTTTTTGCCGTTTTTCAAAATTTCGACGGCTTGAAGACCTGTCGTATATCCCAAATCGTAGTAGTTGGAGCCGTAACCCGCAAAACCGCCGGCTTTAACGGAATCGTTCTCGCCTACGAACAGGGGTTTCTTGCCCTGTTCCGCCACCTGGATCACCGCGTTCAAGGCGGAAACGACCGTGTTGTCGAGCGGCACGTAGAGCGCGTCGGCTTTGCCGATCAGCGACTCGGCCGCCTGCTTCACTTCCGAGCTGTTGGAAGGCGATGCCTTCACGACTTTGATGTTGTGTTTGGCGAAAGCTTCGGTCGCCTGCTTCACCTGTACCTGGGAGTTCCGCTCCCCTTCGTTCGCAACGATTCCGATCGTCTTGACGTTAGGAAATTGTTTACCCACGAACTCCGTCAGCTGATCGACGGCCTTGGGATCCAGGTCCGAGGTGCCCGTTACGTTGCCACCCGGTTTATCGATGCTTTTGACGAGCTTCGCGTCGACGGGGTCCGTCACAGCCGTAAACAGGACGGGCGCGTCTTGGACCGTCTGCGCCGCAGCAAGTGCGGACGGAGTGGCGATGCCCAGCACGAGGTCTTTTTTGTCGGCCGCGAATTTCTGGGCAATCGAAGTGTTGTTGTTCATATCGTTCTGCGCATTCTGGTAGTCGATCTCGGCCGTTTTCTTGTCTTCATAGCCGTTGTCCTTGAGAGCGGCAATAAACCCTTGGCGGGCGGCGTCCAGAGACGGATGCTCGACGATCTGCATAACGCCGATTTTCACTTTTTTGCCTTCGGGAGCCGTGGAGGCCCCGCCGCCGGTTGATTCCGGTGCCGCCTGTTTGCCGCAGCCCGCGGCGGTGACCAAAGAAGCCGCCAATAAAAGCGTGACGAACGGTTTCATTTTCATTTTTGTTTTCCCCCTAAAATTAACCATCGGTTGAATTAATGTTTTACTGCATGAAAGCATAAAACCTGTAAAGCGTTATTGTTATAATAACCCGCTGGCCTAAAGTCGTCAATGAAAACGTTTCATTCCCGAAACGATATTTTTGCGCCCTTTTCCCGGTGTTCGCCACAACGCAAAAAGCCCCCGATTCCTTGGCGGGAATCAGGGGCTTGCCGTGCCTGTAAACTAAGCGCGGGAGATATATTTGCCTTCGCGCGTATCGATCAGAAGGACGTCGTTTTCGTTGATGAAAAGCGGCACTTGAACGTTCAGGCCGGTTTCCACCTTCGCGCTCTTCGTTGCGCCTTGAGCCGTGTTGCCTTTAACGCCCGGCTCCGTTTCAACCACTTTGAGCTCAACGCTGTTAGGCAGGTTGATCCCGAGGATTTCTCCCTGGTAGCTCATGATGTTGATGTTCATGTTTTCTTTGAGGAAGTTCAGCTCCCATTTCAGCTGCGCTTCTTCCAGGCCGATCTGGTCGTAAGTTTCCGTATCCATAAACGTGTATTCGGAACCGCTCGCATAGAGGTACTGCATTTCGCGGTTTTCGATATGAGCGCGGCCCACGTTCTCGCCTGCGCGGAATGTTTTCTCCACAACGTTGCCGTTGCGCAGGTTCTTCAGCTTGGAGCGTACGAACGCGGCGCCTTTACCCGGTTTTACGTGCTGGAAATCGATAACGGTGAATAAATCGTTATCTACTACAATCGTCAAACCTGTTTTGAAATCGTTAACTGAAATCACGTCTCAAGTTCCCTCCTGGAAATAAATCAAATGGTGATAAGCTCTTTCGTGGAATGCGTCAGCAGGCGGATGCCGCTTTGCTCGATGACGACGTCATCCTCGATGCGGACTCCGCCGAAGCCCGGAATATAAATTCCCGGTTCCACCGTCACGACCATGCCGGGTTCGAGAACGCCGGCAAAGCCTTTGGCAAGCCGCGGCTGCTCGTGGACTTCCTTCCCGAGGCCGTGTCCCGTACTATGGCCGAAGTTGTCCCCGTACCCGTAGCGGGCAATAATATCGCGGCACAACGCGTCGCCTTCGCTTCCCGTCATGCCGGGCTTCAAGTTGCCGACACAGTTCAGCTGGGCTTCGAGTACAATGCCGTAAATCTCTTTGTGCCTGTCCGAAGGCTGACCCAGCACGACGGTGCGGGTAATGTCGGAGCAGTAGCCCTTATACAAGGCGCCGAAATCCAGTTTGACGAATTCGTTCAGCTGAAGCACCCGGTCACTCGCCACACCGTGCGGAAGAGCCGATCTTTCGCCGGAAGCGACGATCGTATCGAACGACGAGGACGTGCCTCCGTTCTCCCGGATGAAAATTTCCATCTCCAGCGCGATCTGCTTCTCGGTCACGCCCGTTCTCAATCTCGTTAATATGTAAGAAAAAGTCCGGTCCGCCAGATCTGCGGCTTCCTGCATGATTTGGAGCTCGGACTCGTCTTTGACGATCCTGAGCTTCTCCACGATACCGCCGGTCGGGATCAATTCAACCCCTTGCAAATCGCCAGTATAGCCGGAATAAGCGGAATAAGTCAAGTCATTTTCTTCAAAGCCGAGCTGCTTGATCGACTCCTTGCCGAGAATATCCAAAATGGTCTGGCCGATTTTACCTTTATGATCGATGACTTCGTAACCCGCGGCTTCTTTGGGAGCCTGCTCCATATACCGGAAATCCGTAATAAGGACGGCTCTTCCGCCGGTTACCAGTACGATGCCCGCGCTGCCCGTAAAGCCCGTCAGGTATCTGCGGTTGATGGCGTTCGTAACGAGTACCGCAGGGATTCCCTGCTTGGTCAGCTGCTGGCGTAGACGTTCTAGACGCTTGTCCTGCATAATATCACCTAGCTTCCACAAAATGTTGATGAAGCGCTCTTAATCCGAGCTCGTAGCCGAAAGCCCCGAAGCCCGCAATCTGCCCCACCATCACGGCGGCCAGAACGGAACGGTGCCGGAACTCTTCACGTTTGTGAATGTTCGACAAATGCACCTCCACGGCGGGCAGTCCGACCGATGAAATCGCGTCGCGAATGGCATAGCTGTAATGGGTAAAAGCCCCGGGATTGATCAGAATCCCGTCCATCGTCCCGTAGGCTTCGTGAATCCAGTCGATCAGCCGGCCCTCGTGGTTGGACTGGTGAAAGGTCAGCTGGAGGTCCAGCGTTCCCGCTATTTCCGTCATGGCCGTTTCGATGTCTTTCAAAGACATCCTTCCGTAAACGGCCGGCTCCCGTATACCGAGCATATTCAAGTTCGGCCCGTTAAGGACCAGCACTTTATTCACGCTTAGGCGCCTCCTTCATAGCCGGCCGAACGTGCTCCGGCTTCTCGCTTTACCGTAGCCATTTTACCATAAGTTGCTTGGAAAAGGTAGCTTGCTAAGCGGGTTTGCGGCTGTGCTCCTCCGTAAATTCGAAGGCAGTCGAATAGCCGATGAACATCCCCCAGAGCAGAAACAGGCAAAAATCCGTCAGGATCGTGTTCCAGTCGCTGTAATACAGCCAGCCCATCATGCCCGTCCAGGGGCCGATCGCCAGATAGAGCAGGCACCACCACCCGATTCCGTATCCGACCCCCATCCAGGGCCCTTTTACTTTCCCGAATAGGAACATATAAATGAAAGACGCGAGAATCGAGAAAACGATAAAAAACAGCCAACCCACCAGTATCCCCTGCCAGGTGAGGAGAAAATCGTGCCGGTAGAACGGTTCGGCCAGAAAGGCGGGAATGATCTTCGTAAATTTGAATATGTACTCGATAATTTTAACGGCTCCCCAGATTCCCCCCGCGAAAAGCCCCAGATACAGGGCGAAAAAAGCCCGGTTCGTTTTCTTCTCGTCTCCGGCCGCCCCGCCGTTTTGCGAAAACGACTTTCTTTGGCCGCCTGCGGATTTTCCGTTCCCTGTCGCGGCTGTTCCCTGTGTATGTAAAACCATGTTCCTTTTCCTCCCGGCTAGTCCATTATCCGTAACTTTATGTCCAACCTAGTATGTACCAATTCCCGCTTCTTAACCGAAACAGAAAGCGGTGGCATTCTGCTGGAAAATTCGCTAAAATAGAGAAGAAACCAGCTATTTAGAGAAGGTGGATAGAACGTGTCACAATCCAATACAAGCATTTACGGCGGACAAGCCGTTATTGAAGGCGTCATGTTTGCCGGCCGGAATGTTCATGTTACCGCGGTCCGCAAGAAAGACCGCACCATCGATTTTCTTGAAGTTCCCAAGACCGAAATCGGCTGGGTCAACAAACTGAAGAAAATCCCTCTGCTCCGCGGTATCGTCGGAATTATCGAATCCAGCGCCAAAGGCGCGCAGCACCTCAACTTCTCGGCCGAAAGCTTCGCGGAAGAAGAGGAAGGCGAAGGCAAGGCTCCCGCCAAGGAAGAGAAGTCGGGGTTCAGCCTGTCGATGATTCTCGGGGTAGCCGTAGTCGGCGTCCTGTCCTTCCTGATGGGGAAAGTGATCTTTACTCTCGTTCCGGCTATTTTGGAACAAACGCTGTTCGGGCGTTTTTTCGCGGAGCATCAGATCTGGCACAACATCATCGAAGGACTGATCAAGATCGTTTTGCTCGTGTCCTATATTTACTTCATTTCGCTCACGCCGGTCATCAAACGGCTGTTCCAGTATCACGGCGCCGAGCACAAAGTCATTTCGGCATACGAAGCCGGTGTCGAGCTGAACGTCCGCAACGTCCAGCAGTTCAGTACGCTTCATTACCGCTGCGGCAGCAGCTTTATCGTCTTTACCGTCATCATCGGGGTCATCATCTACTCGTTCTTCACCTACGACAATATGATCGACCGCATCGTACAGCGTCTGATTCTTCTGCCGGTCATCATCGGCGTCTCTTACGAAGTTCTTCGTTTTACGAACTCGCTTCGTGAAGTGCCGGTTCTCCGTTTCCTCGGTTATCCGGGGCTCTGGCTGCAAAAGCTGACGACCAAAGAGCCTACGGACGATCAGGTGGAAGTCTCGATCGCCTCATTCAACCGGATGCGTGAAGCCGAAAGCCGGCTCACCCAGTCCAAGGCAAGCGCATGAATCGCCGCTGGTCGGCCGCTACCGTCGTCATCGCGGCGCTCGCTCTGATCGGACTTGCCTACAGTTTAAACCAGTTTCTCATTCCCCTTCTGGTACTCGGACTGATTTTCGTCCTGTACAAGATGGCCCCCCGGAAGGGGCGGGGCACCTCCTACAAAACACGCTCCGCGAGCCCCAAGCCGGACCGGCTCTCGGTGTCGGAACGGAAGCGCAAAGCCAAGTTCCGGGTCATTGAAGGCAGCAAGCCTTCCGACCCTCCGGAAGACCCGCCAAGATACCACTAAGAAGGCGGAAACAAAAAAAGCGAACCTTTTCAGGTTCGCTTTTTTTGTTGGCCGGATGCGCTGCCGTTCCCCGCGGCTTTAACCTTGTAACGCGATAGGCGCGCTTGCCGTATAGGTTCTTTCACCCCTTGGGCTTTACGGATACCTGCAAACGCCGGACTAATCCGCCGTAATCGGCATCTATCCGCTCACACCTGCTTGCGCAGGACATATTTTTCATAAGCGGACTCATACAGATGCATGGACCACTTGCGGAAATAGTCGTCGGAAGCCCGGTACCCCGCCTCGTACAAGTTTTCGCTGTCCTCCAGGGTCAGATTGAACTGGGTCGAGTTTACGTTGAGGGCAGGTATTTTGATCGTCCGGAAGTAGTTGTTCTCTTCGATGAACCGGGTGTCGTGTGCATCCATCATCGTCGTGAACAAAGCCTGGAACATGGAGATAACCCCGTTGATTTTATGAATATGTTTCGGTATTTTGCCGACCAGAGAGAATCCCAAGGTTGGAATGCGGCCCGGCTGCTGCTCCGGCTCGTCGAAAAGCCACAACGGGAAGTTGCTCAAAATGGCCCCGTCCACAATGTACACAAACTGGTTGCGGAACGGTTCATCGTGCCGGGCTTGCCGCGCGGGTTTCCGGATTTTCACGGGATCGAAAAAATACGGAATCGAAGAGCTCATTCGGACGGCCCGGGCAATGGAAAAACGGCCGGGATCGATTCCGTACTGGGCGACGTCGTCCGGAAAAACGAGCAGCTTTCCCTGGGAAATATCCGAAGCCACGATTCGCAGCTGGTTTTTGCGGAGATCGCCGAACTTCCGGATTCCTTTGACCTCCAGCTTCTCGCGCACCCAATCTTCCAGGGCGTCTCCGGAATAGAGCCCTTTTTTCCAAATAAGCCTGGCGGCCGACCCCACAATTCCCGTATCGAAAATGGGAGAGCGCTTTAAAAATTTGTGAAACGGGGTTTCGATAATGAGCCGCTTGATTTCTTCCCCCGTGTATCCCGCCGCGAGAAAAGCCGCCACGATTGAACCCGATGAGGTTCCCGCCACGTCGTGAAACTCGAATCCGTTATCCAGCGCCGAGCTGACCGCCCCTGCAAGTGCGATTCCTTTGACACCGCCGCCTTCGAATACCGCGTTGATTTTCATTCCGCCACCTCCGCACACCTTCCCTAGGTATGTATGCGGCAATGAACGTTCCTAGACGCGATTTTCACAGTAAAAAACGAAAAAACGTCCGCCATCTTAGATCGGCAAACGTTTCGGTCTTATTCGGAGTCCGAGCTGTTGTCCAGCTCTGCCCTTATGTTGCGGAGATCTTCCAGCCTGGCTGGGTCCCGGTTCAAATATTCAATCAGCGTTTCGATGCAGGTAATGGAATCCCAGCTCAGATGATGCTCGATTCCTTCCACATCACGGTAAATATTTTCTTCCTGAACACCGATAACGGTTAAAAATTGTTCCAGTAAGGCATGTCTGTCCACCAGCCGTTTGCCCATTTTTTTGCCTTTTGAAGTCAGAACGAGTCCGCGGTATTTCTCATAGATCAGATATTTATCTTTATCCAGTTTCTGGATCATTTTCGTCACGGAAGAAGGGTGCACTTCAAGGCCTTCGGCAATGTCGGACACACGGGCGTAGCCTTTCTCGTCGATCAGTTTGTAGATCCGTTCCAAATAATCTTCCATACTGGGCGTCGCCATCCCGAGTTCCCCCTGCTTTTGCTAAAATTAGTTGCTTATTTGCTTTAGTATAATACCGTTTATTAACTAATAAAGCAAGTTAACGGAATACGCCGCAGCCATTACCGCGAACTTTTCCCACGGTTACGAGCGTTGTCCAGGGTGCAGACTATAGCCGAACGGAAGGACTGTTCCGTTACTTCCCGTTTTAAAGGAGCACGCCATGGCTGCTGAACAGATGACCCGCACTAGAAGCACCGCGTTGTTCGTGCCCGAGCTCGTTTATTTCGAACCGGACGCCCTCCTGTATCCCAAGGGCAAACGCATTCTGGAGTGGGCCCAAAACAAAGGGCTGCCCATCCACATGACGACTTCCCACAACCGGATTACAAATCTGCCGGGCGAAACCGAGCTGGAGAAGTACCGGATCGCGAAGCGGACGCTTGTGGTGGGAATCCGGAAAACGCTGAAGTTCGATACGTCCAAGCCGTCCGCCGAATATGCCATGCCGATTGCGACAGGGTGTATGGGACATTGTCATTACTGCTATCTTCAGACGACCTTGGGCAACAAACCTTATGTACGGGTATACGTCAATACCGACGATATTCTCAAAGCCGCCAAGCAATATATCGAAGAAAGAGCCCCCGAAATTACGCGGTTCGAAGCTGCCTGCACCTCCGATCCCGTCGGTTTGGAGCATATTACCGGCTCTCTCAAAGAATATATCGAATTTATGGCCAACGAGCCGCTCGGCCGTCTTCGTTTCGTTACGAAATACCACCATGTCGAACCTCTGCTTGATGCGAAGCATAACAAGCATACCCGGTTCCGGTTCAGCGTAAACGCCGACTATGTCATTAAAAACTTCGAGCCGGCCACCTCTGCGTTTCATGAACGCATTGAGGCGGCCGGCAAAGTGGCCCGCGCGGGTTATCCGCTCGGCTTCATCATCGCCCCGATTATTTGGCACGACGGCTGGGAAAAGGGCTATGAGGAGCTGATCGTCAAGCTCCATAACGCTCTGCCCCCGGAAGCGCTCGACGACTTGACATTCGAGCTGATCCAGCATCGTTTCACAAAGACGGCGAAGAACGTGATCGAACGCCGCTATCCCAAATCCAAGCTGGAGATGGACGAGGCGAAGCGCAAGTATAAATGGGGCCGCTACGGCCGCGGCAAGTATGTATATCCCGATGAGCAGGCGACGGCACTGCGCGAATTTATTACGGAGCAGATTTTCGATAAGTTTCCGAACGCCAAAATCGAATATTTTACCTGATCCCCGGTTAGCCGAAGCTCATGTCAAAATTGCAGCCATTGGGGCGTTATGTTGTTCAGCCAAATGGTGATTTTGTACATCTGATTGGTGTACAGCAAAATGGCGAATACAATCATGACGCCTCCCCCTATTTTCATAATCGTGGCGGAGTAGCGCAAAATCCATTTGGTAGATCCGATGAAAAAGGACAGGACGAAAAAAGGGATCGCAAATCCGAGCGAATAAGCGCTGATCAGCGGAAGCCACGAATCCGGCTCGGCGGCAGCCATCACGAGCATGGACGATAAAATCGGTCCGATGCAAGGCGACCAGCCCGCGGCGAAGCCGATTCCGATCAGGACCGATCCGAGATAGCCCGCAGGTTTCCATTTGAGCTGAAGCTTGCGCTCTCTCATCATCCACTTCGGCTGAAAAATTCCGAGCAGGAACAATCCCATCACAAGGATGAGCAGAGCCGCAATTTGTCTGAGCAGATCCCGGTTCGTTACAAAAAACTCCGAAACGGAGCTGGCCGCGAGCCCGAGGCTGTAAAAAATGATTGAAAACCCGAGAATGAATGCAAGCGTATGGGCCATCGTCTGCAGTCTGGCCGCGCCTTTCGTCTGCCCCGACTTAAGCTCACTGACCGAAATTCCGGTGATGTAAGACAAATACGAAGGATACAGCGGCAGACAGCACGGCGAGATAAACGAAGCGAACCCGGCCCAGAAAGCGAGCCAAACATTAACATGCTGCATGTGTAAGCATTCCTCCTGCTTCCGGCCGCCGTTTTTTAAGCCCGGCGGACCGTTTTCCAAACCAACTGAACGATGAGGACGATGATCAGGGAAAGAACGATGGTCGCTCCCGGCGCAAAATCGTACCACGCCGCCAAGGCCAGTCCCGCGACAACACCGATCTCCGAAATAATGACGGACAGCACGACCGAGTGCCGGAAGCTCTTCGCCGCGAGAAGGCTGCAGGCGACCGGAATCGTAAGGAGCGCGGATACGAGCAGCGCGCCCACGATCTTGATGGATACGGAGATGACCAGCGCCGTGAGCATCGTGATCATGATGTTGTACACTTTCAGCGGCAGCCCGCTTACGCCAGCCGCCTCCTCGTCGAAGAACATGAGGAACAATTCCTTGAAATGCAGGGCAACCACGGCGAGCACAAGGATACACACGCCGAAGACAACCCACAAGTCGCTGGAATCGAGTGTGTAAATGCTGCCGAAGAAATAGCTCATCACGTTAATATTATACCCTTTGCCCAGCGTAAACAACAGGGTAGCCAGCGCCACCCCGCCGGACATGATAATGGCGATGGACAGCTCCGCATACGTTTTGTACGCCTTGCGCAGCTTCTCGATCGCAAACGATGCCAAAAGCGCAAAAAGAAGCCCCATGCCGATCGGATACACGCCGAGAAGAAACCCAAGCGCCACCCCCGCGATCGAAACATGCGCGAGAGTATCCCCGATCATCGAAAGTCTCCGCAGCACCAGAAAGACACCCATCAACGGAGCGGTCAGCCCGATCAGGATGCCTCCGATAAGTGCTCTTACAAAAAACGGTTCCGTAAAAATGTCCAAGCTGCTCGCCCCTTACTTCCTCTTAATCCGCTGTCAACAGGCGGCATGCCTTTATTGACTTGTTTGAAGCTCTCTGACGGTAGAATGCGTCAGGTTGGTCTCTTCGCAATTCTCGGGTTCGTGCGTATGCTTCACGAAAAACTTCAGTCCGCCGCTCTGCGTCTGCGGCTCCGAACCGAGATAGGACCTCATCATTTCCCGGTCATGAGACACCATGATAAAGGTCATGTGATGATGCTGGTGCATATGGCGGATCATGTTAAAGAATACCGCCTGGCTTTCCGCATCGATCCCCACCGTCGGCTCATCCAGAATGAGCAGTTCGGGATTGTTGGCGATAGCACGCGCAAGAAACACCCTTTGCTGCTGTCCGCCCGACAATTCCCCGATTCTGCGTTTCGCCAGATCTTCGATGCGCATCGCTTCCATCGCATCGTCACACCGGCGCATATCCTCTTTGGTCAGGCGCTTGTACAGCTTCTTTTTCGTGTAAAGCCCCGACATAACCACCTCGCGGACGGTTGCCGGGAACAGCGGATTCAGCGAATTCTTCTGGGGTACGTACCCGATGCGCTCCCAGTCCCGGAACTGCCGGATCGGCTGTCCAAACAGCCGGATGTCGCCTTCCGTAGGCTTATGCAGGCCGACCAGCATCCGCAAAAGCGTCGTTTTCCCCGCTCCGTTGGAACCGATCAGTCCTACGAAATCTCTTTCTAGAACGTCAAAATTTAAATCCGTTATAACCGGCTTGCTTCCGTATGAGAAGGAGATGCCGCTGAATTCCACGATTTTGTTATGGCAGCCGTCAGGTTTCCATATCTCCATTCCGTTCTTCTGCTCCCTTCGCCGCCGGGCGGCTTTCGCTTCTGTCACTTCGATGATGAGTCTCTTCTATTGTAAAGCTTTCGTCAAATTTTTCAAATTATCTTCCATCACGGAAATATAGTCTTTGCCTTGCTTTACCTGTTCTTCGGTCAACCCTTCCAGCGGATTCAGTACGAGCGTTTCGACCTTCGCGTCTTTGGCCAGCGTTTTCGCCAGTTTGTCCGATACCAGTTCTTCGAAGAAGATATATTTGATCCCGTGCTCCGCGATGTACTCTCTCATTTTCTTCATATCTTGAGCGGTCGGCTCGGCATCCGGGGAAAGGCCCATAATGGCCATCTGAGTCAGCCCGTAGTCATGGCACAAATAGGCGAATGCCTGGTGGGACACGGCAATTTCTTTCTTCGGCAGCCCGGAGAGGCTGTCCTTGTACTGCTTATCCAGAGCGTCCAGTTTGGCCGCGTAAGCCGAATAGTTCGCTTCATAGTCGCTCTTGTGCGCCGGATCGGCTTCAACGAGTGCGTTTTTGATGTTCTCGGACATTTTTTTGGCGTTCTTGGGACTCAGCCACGCGTGAGGGTCCGTATCTTTGCCGGCCTCTTCGGTATGGTTGTGTTCGTCCTTGCCGTGATCGTGATCGTGCCCGTGCGCCTCTTCCCCGGCTTTAAGAAGCTCGACTCCAGTGCTCGCTACGACCGGTTTTACCTTGCTGTCCTTCAAGCTTTTGAGGAAGTCGTCCACCCAGCCTTCAAAACCCGCTCCTTGATAGAGGAACAACTGGGAATCGCCGATATTTTTGATGTCCCGGCCTTTCGGTGTCCAATCATGAGGCTCCACACCCGCCGGTACCAGGTTGATGACATTCACATGGGAGCCCCCGACCTTGACCGCAAAATCGTAAAGCGGGTAAAAGCTCGTCGTGATATTCATTTTATCTTCCACGACCGCCGACTTCTGGCCGCCTCCGCAGCCTGCCAGCAGCAGAGATATCGCCAGTGTCAACCCTGTAAGTATACGCCGTCTTTTCATAGAAAATAACTCCTCTCGGCAGCCTGTCACAATAATCAAGCTGTGTAAATCGTAATTATTTTTATTTACTTGCTGATTATACGGACCCGGCCCGCCTCCTGTCAATACTAATCATAAAGATTACGATTAAAAGGCAATAATCCTTTCCTGTGATGTAAAAACCCGGAAAAAACGCGAAAGATGTCCGCATTTTTTCCGGGTCGGGAAAGGGTGTTATTTCACGATGGCGCCGTTCGGCATCGAATCAGGCACGGTCGCCAGCGTCAGCCCGTCGCCTTCGGAAGCCGCCAGGATCATCCCCTGCGACTGCACGCCCCGAAGCTTCACCGGCTTCAGGTTCGTCACGCAGATGACCTTGCGTCCGACAAGCTCCTCCGGCTTGTAGTACTTCGCGATGCCGGAAACGACCTGCCGCTGCTCGTAGCCGAGGTCCAGCTGGAGCTGAAGCAGCTTGTCGGCGCCCTTGACGGGCTCCGCCGACGTCACCTGCGCCACGCGCAGCTCCACCTTCGCGAAATCGTCGATGCCGATTTCGGGCTTCGCTTCCGGCGCGGGCTTGGCATCCTCCGCCGGAGTCTTCCCGGCCGGAGCGGACTCGGCTCCCGCGGATGCAGGCTCGGCTGCGGCTTCACCGGCCGGCGCCTGACCGCCTGTCATTGCGGCCGCGATGAAGGCGACCTCTTCCGCCATATCCAGGCGCGGGAAGAGCGGGTCGCCTTTGGCCGTTTTGGTGCCGGCAGGCAGCAGGCCGAACGTGTGGGCGCTGTCCCATGCGGTAAGCGCTCCGGCCTGGATGCCGAGCTGCTCCCAGATCTTCGCAGGCGTGCGGGTCAGGAACGGCTGCAGGAGCACGCTGACGATGCGCTGCGTCTCGAACAGGGCGTACATGACGGAGCCTAGCGTGCCGTGGTTCACGTCGTCTTTGGCCAGAGCCCATGGCTGCGTCTCGTCGATGTATTTGTTGGCGCGTCTGACAAGCGCCCAGATAGCCGCCAGCGCGGTCGAAAACTCCATTTTCTCCATCTGCGCTTCTACGGTTTCAACCGTTTCCTTCGCCGTTGCGATCAGTTCCTTGTCAAAAGCCGGAACTCCCGGGTGGAAGTCCGGAACGACGCCGTCGAAATATTTGCCGAGCATCGCCAGAGTCCGGTTAAGCAGATTCCCCAGGTCGTTGGCGAGATCGTAGTTGATCCGCTCGACAAACGCCTCGGGCGTAAAGGTGCCGTCCGATCCGAAGGGCACTTCGCGCAGCAGGTAATAGCGCAGCGCATCGAGGCCGAAATGGTCGATCAGCGTGACCGGATCTACGACGTTGCCTTTGGATTTCGACATTTTGCCGTCCTTCATGAGAAGCCAGCCGTGCGCGAACACTTTTTTCGGCAGAGGCAGATCCAGGGCCATCAGCATAATCGGCCAGTAGATGGTGTGGAAGCGGACGATCTCCTTGCCCACGAGATGGACGTCAGCCGGCCAGTAGCGCTCATACTTCGACGGATCTTCGCTGCCGTAGCCGAGGGCCGTAATATAATTCGTCAGCGCGTCGATCCAGACGTAGATGACATGCTTGGAGTTGCCGGGCACTTTAATGCCCCAATCGAACGTTGTCCGCGAAACGGCGAGATCTTCCAGACCCGGCTTGATGAAGTTGTTGATCATTTCGTTCTTGCGGGATTCCGGTTGAATGAACTCCGGGTTTTCCTCGTAATATTTAAGCAGTCTGTCGGCATATTTACTCATCCGGAAGAAATAGCTTTCCTCTTTCACCCATTCGACCGGACGTCCGCAGTCGGGACACTTGCCGTCGACCAGCTTATTTTCCAGGAAAAAGGATTCGCAAGGCGTACAGTACCAGCCTTCGTAAGTATCCAGGTAAATGTCTCCCTGCTGAGTCAGGCGGTCGAAAATTTTCTGGACGGTGTCCTTATGCCGCTGGTCCGTCGTTCGGATAAAATCATCGTAGGAAATATCCAGCCTGCTCCACAAGGATTTGATGCCGTCGACGATTTCATCCACGAACGCCTGGGGGGTCAGCCCCTTTTCCTTCGCTTTGCGCTCGATTTTCTGGCCGTGCTCATCCGTGCCCGTCAAATACATGACATCATAGCCGCGAAGCCGCTTGTAGCGCGCCATGGCGTCTCCCGCCACCGTCGTATAGGCATGCCCGATATGAAGTTTGTCGCTGGGGTAATAAATCGGTGTCGTTAAATAAAAGGTTTTCCGGTTGTTGTCCATGTTACCCATCCTCTTTCTTCGTAATGTTCTATGAAAACGAGACGCGGAAGCGAAAAATCACAAAAAGCCCCCGTCCAACAAAGGGACGAGAGCTGCGCTCACGCGGTACCACCCAGATTCCTCCGCCTCTTGCGAGGGCGAAGCTCGGCAGCCGCCGGCTGCCCGGCGGCTCCGTCCGTTAACGCCGGACAAGCGATGCCCCCTTACGCCCTGACGCGGAAGGGTAATCCTTCCTCATCCGGGCCGCTCGAAGGCATGTTCTCCTGGACCATACTCCGGGGTTCCGACTGCACCGGCTTTCACCTGACCCGGCTCTCTGCAGCAGCTTCCTCCCGTACTCATCCGTTCATCGAACATGTCTATTCATAAAGTGATGATCGTTCTATCTTCATTGTTCCCGCGAAAAGGCAGGTTTAACCAACAATATAGCGAATCCCGCAAATTGTGTCAACCGGTATTTCGCCCCTCTTTCCGCGGCGGCGGAACCGGATCTACCCCGCCCGGGTGAAAAGGGTGGCAGCGGCAAATCCGCTTGGCCGCCAGCCACGATCCGTATAACGGCCCGTGCCGCTCTATCGCCTCCAGCGCATACTGGGAACAGGTCGGATAGAAGCGGCAGGTAGGCGGTTTAAGTGGGGATACATATTTGCGGTAGGCGTGAATGGGTGCCTGGAGCACCTTTTTCATTTCTGGCAATCCTTGCAGTACCCGTAGATTTCGAATTTATGTTTGACCGCCTTGAAATCATCCGGCAATCCCTTGACCTCGTCCATGGGACAAAAAACAAACGGGATCGTTTTCTCGCACTGCAGGCAGATCAGATGATGATGGTGGTCCATCTCCGAACAACGGGCGCGGAACTTGATCCCGTCTTCGAAGACAAACTGTTCCAGCACGCCCATGTCGTGCATGATTCTCAAATTGCGGTAGACCGTATCAAAACTGAGGCCGCCGTATGTTTTCCCCATGCTTTCATACACGGCTTTCGGTGTCACATACCCTTCGGACTTGGCGAACAATTCCGCCAGCGTGCGTCTTTGATCGGTTATCCGCATCCCTTGTTCGGACATGGCCTGTATAATTTCTTCGGCTTTCACTGCGGTCCCTCCAAGCTGCATCTTATCTCTTAATAATGCCTTATAAGGACAGCAGCGTCAACAAGGGAGCAGGCCGAAGGTCCCGCTTTTAGACCGCCGATGCGGATACGCCCGCCCCGGTCACTTATACCGGCCTTGCTGCGGCGCTTGCCCGCACACTTCGCTTCGAAAGGCTTGGGGCGAACAAGGTGCTCCGTTCAAGCCGTTAAGCCGGCATGGTCCGGGAACCCGTACAGGGAAGTTTAATCCTCGCTCCCCCCGCCGCTTTCTTACCTTTCATCATCGGCATAATAAATCAGCCTCTCTCCGGGGGCAAACAGCTTAAACTTCTGGTGAGGGTACGTATGATGGACATAGTCGACAAAATAAGCCGGATTCTCCGTATTGAACGCGAACAGGTCGTAGTGCATGGGCACGATCAAATCCGCTCCGATCCCGACCCCGAGATCCGCGGCTTCCCGGAAATTCATATTGCCCATGAGATTCGCTTCGTACCGTTTGATATCCCGGCCGTTAATCGGCAGGCAGGCAATATCGATCCGGTGCGGACGAAGCGTCTCCAGCAGACCCGCGTATCCGACCGTATCTCCGGCATGATACAGCGTAACTCCGTTGAGCTCTATGACATAGCCGAGATACCGGTGATTCCCGTTCTCATCCGTTTCGAAGTCTTCGTGCTTGCCGGCCACCGGCGTAATCCGCATATCCCGGAAGTCGATCATCTGCCCCGCCCGGGCTCCGATTACCGCGTCCGGAGCAATCCCGAGCTCTGTCAGCTGCGGAACCACCGGTGCCGGACAGATCCACGACGCTTGCGGGGAAGCGATAGCTATTGCGCGTACGGAGACCGGATCAAGATGGTCGGGGTGATCGTGCGTGATGAGGACGAGATCCGCATGCCCGATGAGCTCCGGAGAAAGAGGCGTTTCGAAGTTGCGCGGCGAATGGCCGAATTCGTCATCTATGTAATTGCTTAAATACGGATCCACATATCCGATGATTCCCGCCGCTTTAAAAGCTATGCCTTCCTGTCCCAGATGCCAGAGAGCAAGGGCCTTATCCGGAACGAGCGTCCGGTCGATTTGTCCGATGACCGGTTCGCCCCGCTTGGTTTTGTCTTTGTTTTTGTCTTTTTTATCTGCCACCTTAAGATCGCTCCTCTTCGCTAGTTTGAGAACTCCATCAGGTTTTTTAGCCGTTTTCTTCGGGTCTCAAACAATCTTCCGGGTTTTGGCAGGTCGGAGCGTTTCGGTTTCCGGCAGGAAGTATACTATAATGAGTATGCTTTATTTCGATACACGCATGGAAAGATTCTAGGACGGAAGGAGCTGACTCTATTGATTATCGATGTTTTTCAGGATACCGTCTGTCCCTGGTGCCGGATCGGTAAGTCCTATCTGACGGAGGCCCTCGGTTTATGGAAAGGCGAACACGTTTCTGTCCGCTTCAGGGCCTTCCGCCTCGACCCGTCTATCCCGCCTAAGGGCGTGCCCTTTACGGAAGCGATGAATCGGAAGCTGCAGGACCCCGGCGGGGAAAAGCTGCTAGCCGTACTGGACGGCGTCACGCGGGCCGGACGGCAGGCGGGCGTCCCCTTCCGTTTTGACCGGATTTTGTCGATGCCGGATACCCGCCTCTCTCATCAACTGATCGCCGCCGTGCCGGAGAGTTCGAAATCGCTCGTCCTTGACCGCATTTACCGGGCCTATTTTGAAGAGGGCCTTGACATCGGCACGGAATCCGTACTGCTGCGGATTGCCGGGGAATGCGGATTAAATCCAGCCGAAACCGCGAAGCGCCTTCATCACGAAGACGTCGAAAACAGCGTCCGGGCCGATTATGCCCTCGCTAAGCGGCTGAACATAAACGGTGTGCCTTTTTTTATCCTCAATAAAAAAGTCGGCTTCTCCGGAGCCAGACCTCCCGAGGCTCTGCTGGACATTATGAAGCGCGTAAGCGAGAACCAGGATTAGCGGGATAGGCCGGGCACGGGCAGGATTACGCCGACGATGACGATTTTGCCCTGTACCGGCCAGCCGGCCGATCGGCCGCCTGCACTCTTTTGCAGATCCTCACAAGATGCAGCGGGTCCAGACGGCGTTTCGTAAAAATTTGGACTCCCCGGGCATCCGTCCATGACAAACGCCCCCGCCCTTCATAAGATAATTCTGTAAACAAAGCACAACACAAACTCGGGGAGGCGTTAACATGTCGGGTTACGGAGCAGGCGTTGGGTTCACGAGCACAGCGGTCATTCTGGTTCTTTACATCTTGCTGGTCATTGTTCTTGCAACATTCTAAGCAACTATAAGGGATTCCATTTCCAGTACAATCCCAGATATAAAAAAACACAAGAAAACGCCGCGTCTCCGCGGCGTTTTCTTGTGTTTGAGTTGATTAAGACACGACCTGCTGAAGCAGCACCTGCTCTTCAGGAGGTTCCTTGCGTACGATCAGCCGTACGATCCGCATATGCTCTACTTCATCAATGATAAACTGAAGCGGCCCCAGATGAATGCGCTGGTTTTTCATAGGCGGAATTTCCACCTGGGAATAAATCCAGCCGCCGATCGTATCGTAATGCTCGGTTTCGATTTCCGTACCGAAGTGATTGTTCACTTCCTCGATGAGCATCATGCCGTCGATCGAGTACGTAAATTCGTCTTTCTTCTCCATAACGGGACGTTCATGGTCAAATTCGTCCTGCAGCTCGCCGACGATTTCCTCCAGAATGTCTTCAACCGTTACAAGACCCGACGTGCCGCCGTATTCGTCGATCAGCAGCGCCACTTCCGTTTTGCGTTTCTGCATCAGCTTGAGCAGCGTACTGATCGGCATCGATTCGGGCACCGTCATGAGCGGTCTTATAATCTTGCGTATATCGTCAAGCTGGTCGCTTGCTTTTAACAAATCCTTGATGTGGACAAAGCCGATAATGTTATCTTTGTCCGGGTCGCAAACCGGATAACGCGTGTAGAGCTCCTGGATGGCCATTTCCTTGTTTTCTTCGAAGGAATGGGCGGCATGCAGGCACACCATTTCCGTACGCGGAATCATAATTTCGCGTGCGTTCGTTTCCGTGAATTCAAAAATATTATCCACCAGGGTGAGTTCCGTATTGTCGATCAGCCCGTTCCGGTGGCTCTCTTTCATCAGCAGACGGATTTCGTCTTCCGTATGAACCGTATCGTGGTCGCCTTCGGGTTCAATGCCGGATTTGCGAAGCAGCCAGTTGGAGGTTCCGTTCAGCATCCAGATGAAAGGATACATGATTTTGTAAAAAATCAGGACCGGACCGGCAACCCAAAGAGTCACTTCTTCCGATTTGCGGATCGCATACGTTTTGGGAAACTGCTCCCCGATAATAATGTGAAACGCCGTAATAACCGAGAATGCGATGATAAAAGAAATGGTGTGAATAATAACAGGTGGTACACCAATGTTCACCAATAGCGGTTCGAGTACATACGCCACCGTAGGCTCGCCGATCCAACCAAGCGCCAAAGACGTCAGGGTTATGCCGAGCTGGCAGGCGGACAAATACGCATTCATGTTCTGAACGATTTTGCCGGCGAAGCGCGCCTTCACATTCCCTTCAAGGACAAGCGCATCGATACGGCTTGCGCGCACTTTCACCATCGCAAATTCCGCCGCCACAAAAAATCCGTTCAGTAGAACGAGAACCACAATCAGTACAAAATTCAGTAACACTGGTAAAGGGTCACTATCCAATTAATCCCTATCCGCCTCTTGGAAGCAGACAGGTACACCTCCTTTTAAGTTTAAAAATGAAAGATCAAAAAAGGTTTGAGTCCTTCCTACTTTACAGTATAGCGTCTCGCGGTTTTTGAAGTCAAAGCCAGGGATAGCCAGCATAAAGGCGCGAACCGGAGCATCGTCCGGATTGTGACACCCCTTTCGCAATTTTTGAGGATTTACTCCATGCTATTCGCCGCGGCTTGGAATTTATACCATTTTCCGCACCGTTGCAGCCTCCTTTTTCTGCTCCCCGCATAACTTTCGTCAGGTATTCCCATATTAAAAAAAGAACGGCATCAAAAAAATTACCGCCGGGAGGAATGCGATTATGCCTGGTATCCGGTTCCGGTCCTGCCGTCTGCTCGTTTTGACCCTATTGCTTGCAGGCTTGTCCATCTTTACAGGACTCGCAGGCGCTGCGTCGGCACACGTGGACGAACCCCCAGCAGTCAGAAAGGCCGCCATCATCATCGACGACCTCGGCAACAACATGAAAGGCACCGATGCGATTCTGGATTTGCCTTTTCCGATTACGGCCGCCGTTATGCCGTTCCTCCCTTCCTCGCACAGCGATGCCGAGAAAGCGTTCGGCAAAGGACACGACGTAATCGTCCATCTTCCGATGGAGCCCCTCAGCGGCCGTAAAAGCTGGCTAGGTCCCGGTGTCATTACCACGGATCTGAGCGATGCCGAGGTGCGCAAACGGGTCAACGCCGCCATTGACGATATCCCGCACGCGATCGGAGTGAACAATCATATGGGGTCCAAGGCGACCGGCGATGAACGCGTGATGCGGCTTGTGATGGAGGTGCTGCGCGAAAGAGGACTCTTCTTTCTGGACAGCCATACGAATTACCGGAGCATCGCCTGCCGGGAGGCCAAAAAAGCCGGCGTGCCTTGTTTGGAAAACCATCTTTTTCTGGATGATATCCACACGAAAAGCAAAGTAACCCAGCAGATTCATCTGATCGGCGCCCACTCCAAAGCGCATCAGCCGTGCATCGCCATCGGCCACGTCGGGGCCAAGGGAGAAATAACGGCCTCGGCCCTGAAGGATACGCTGCCGAAATTGAAGGACACCCTGTCTTTCGTTAAACTCAGCGAGTTATACAAGAAGCCTCCCGCGCCTGAAACGGCTCCGTGAACAAGCCTGAGCGTCACTCTATTCCCGGATACGGAATGAGTGAACGCCCTCGTCATGCGGCGCCTGCACTGCGCCAAGAACTGCGTGCGCCGGGAACAGCGCCCTATCATGAACAAGAAGCCCTTGATCAGTTTAAGCTGACCAAGGGCTTCTGTTTGTGGAAGCTTATCTTTTTACGTTGGAGTTCCGATTAATAATTGCTAGGGTCTTCCGGATTAACCGGAGGCGTGGTTCCGCCATTTCCACCTTTGCCGTTATCGTAGGCGTTCACTTCGAACGTAATGATTTTGTCGTACAGGATGTAATCCTTACGGTTTTTGAACGGTCCCTTGTTGTTCTCGTGCTTGTCGATCGCGAACATAACCGGGCCTTTGCCGGCCGCGCGGCCTTCGTACCACGCGATAAACGCGTTAACCTCGTTCATGGAAAGGTCATACTCTTTCTCGGTTCCGTTGTTAAGCGTAATGACGAGAATGGCGCTGTCACCGGATTCTTCCTCCGGCGGAACGACTACATCTCCCGCTTTAGGAGTGGCGGACGCTTCGTTGGACGGCGCGCTCTCTCCCGCTGGGGCTACCGCCGTTACTACATAGTAGTAAGTCGTGCCGTTGACGACGTTTGTATCGGTGTACGTATACGTCGCACCCGTAACTGAGCCGACGGTTACATACGGACCGCCCGCAGTCGTGCTGCGTTTAACGTTATAGCTCGTCGCATTGTTCACGCTGTTCCAGGCAAGCGTAACTTTCTTGTCCCCGCCCGCGGCTGTCAGGTTAAGTGGCGCGGCAACTGGCGGCTCGACGGCTTTGCCGAAGACGTTCCATTCACGGAAGTTACCTTCCGTATGTTTAAGCACTACCGAGGTCACGTTTTTCGCGGGAGACGGTAAATTTTCTATTTTGTTGTTCAAAGTCGGTACAAAAGGATCGCCGATGCGGTTTTTATCCGCGTCATAAAATTCGATCGTTGAACCCGTGGGACCATACACAATGGCCGACTCAATATTCACTGGCGTCTCAAAAGAATACCATGCCATTCCGGATACAAGCTGCATGCTGTATACATCGTTGTCGGTCATTAAACGGGTCGTTCCTGTGGAACTGTCGAAGGTTTTACCAAGCTTCAATACTTTACGGTCCAATAGTCCGCCTGTGTATATGGTCGCTTCCGGTTTTATCGATCTTTCTAAAGAGGGAGTACTTTCTCCGGCTGCATTTACGGAAGTTACTACGTAATAATAAGTTTTCCCATTCACTACGGACTCATCGGCATAGGAAGTTCCCTTAACATTCGCAATCAAAGCATACGGCCCGCCAGGTGAAGTGGATCTTCTCACATTATAGGATTCAGCCCCGGTCGCTTTCCAATCCAAATCTACTGATTTGTCTCCCGCCTGTATCCAAGTAATCGTTGTGGGCTCTGCTTTGTAAATCGCAGTGTTAAAAACGTTCCACTCGAATACATTTTTGAATGGATGTTTTAAGACAATAATCGATACATCCTTTACAGGTTCAGGAAGAGTTTCAACACCATCGTTCATGATAGGAGTATAAGGATCAGCCACTTGCACATAATTCGAGTCATAAAATTCGACAACCGCTCCTTTAGCGTTCACAATTACCGCACTGATAGTTTGCGGAGTTGCGAATTTATGCCATACAATCGGGTGCTCCATGTAATGTCTGGTTGAAGCATCGCCATCCGTTATTGCTGTTACATCGGCGCCTTTCGGTTCATGATAACTAGGGCCCGTTTTCAGCGGAACTTTATCCAATAAGCCGCCTGAATAGGTTCCTGCAGCAGCGGCTTCGTTTTGACTAACAACACAAATAAAAAATGCCAAAAGAAACGCAAATAAACTCAGCTTTTTAATCATTTTTAATTTTTCCTCCACTAATAATATGTTTTTATTTATTATAATAATACTATAGACCTATAAAATAAACTATATATTTTTAAAATATAAACTTAATAACCTATAAATTTATTCCTAAGTAATATTATTGAAATAGAAAGCTATAACAAAAAGCACTCCAACTAAATTTTATAGTTAGAGTGCTTTTCCGTTTTTTCACTGATTTTAAAACGCCGATTTAATTATTCCGCATCCGCGGTAATATCCAGAATCACTTTGCCTTTGTTCCGGTTCGCTTCCATCCACTCGTGGGCTTCACGCACACGGCTCCACGGGAAAATCCGGTCTACGACCGGATGGAGAGCACCGTCCGCGAAGCCAGGACCTGCCTGCTGCCAGAACTGCTGGGTCAGCCGGATTTTGTCCTCGCGGCTGCGGCTGCGCAGCGTGGACCCGATGATGGAAATCCTTTTCATGAGCAGAGGATTCAAATCAAAGCTCTCCATCGGGACTTCGGAACCGCCCGTCATGCCCACGAGGACGATACGTCCGCCTACGGCGGCGCTGGCCAGATGGTCCGTAAAATACGGGGCGCCCACGAGATCGAGCACAATGTCGCTGCCGTGTCCCCCCGTTACCTCCTTAAGCCAAGGGACGAACGAGCCTTCGCGGTAATTCCAGCCGCCTTCCACGCCAAGCTCCCGGCAAAATTCAAGCTTTTCGCTTGAGCCCGCCGTCACCAGGGCATGCGCCCCGAATTCCCGGGCAAGCTGAATGGCAGCCGAACCGACGCCGCTTGCGCCTGCATGAATGAGCACGTAGTCTCCTTCCGTCATTCCTCCCAGTTTAACGAGGTTCAGATAAGCCGTCAGAAATGCCTCCGGAATAGCCGCTCCTTCCGCATAACTCAGATTAGCCGGCAGCCGCATCGCCATGCCGGCAGGAACGGCTACCCGCTCGGAATAACCGCCCCCGGGAAGGAGCGCACAGACCCGCTCGCCTTCTCTCCAGCCGGTAACGCCGCTTCCTACCCCTATAACAACGCCTGCCATTTCCAGGCCGAGTATGTCCGATTCCCCGGGAACCGCCGGGTACTTGCCTTCACGCTGCATCAAATCCGCACGGTTGAGACCCGCCGCCTTCACTTGGATAAGCAATTCGCCTTCGCCCGCAACGGGGTCCGGCCTTTCCCCGATATACAGCTCTTCCGGTCCGCCATATTGTTTGATCTGTACCGCCTTCATCGGGATCACTCCTCTGGTTGATAAACATCTGCAATAGGTATTAGTATACCACGCGCAGATGGCAATTGCTTGCCCGCCGCCCATCAGCAAAATTGTTCCAACCGAGGTATACTTAAAACATCCGCTTGAATTATAGACACCGGGCCGAGATAAACGCAAAGCCCTCCTTTTTTCTTAAAAAGACCCCCCTGAAGCCAATCAGCAGTCAGCGTGCCCGCAAAAAAAACAGATCAGAAAGCGAGGCTCCCGATCATGAATCCTTCCAACCGCTCCAACCGAATTTGTACGCTTTTTCAAATCCGCTATCCCCTTATCCAGGCCGGAATGGCCGGCGGAAGCACGACGCCGGCCCTCGTGGCCGCCGTATCCGAAGCCGGCGGCCTCGGGACGCTCGGCGCCGGCTACATGACGCCGGAGCAGATTTCCGCCGCCGTCCGCGAAATCCGCAGCCGGACGGACCGCCCTTTTGCCGTGAACCTGTTCATCCTGCCCGAACCCGGGCAAGGCCCTCATGAACAGGAGCAGAGGCAAAAAGCCGACGAAGCTTGGCGGCTGCTTGCTCCCCTGCGGGAGAAAACGGGCACCCGCGAGGAGCGGCCTCCCGCCGTGTGGAGCGAATCGTACCGGGAACAGCTCGCCGTCCTCCTGGAGGAGCGGGTCCCGGTATTCAGCTCCACATTCGACGTGCCGGATGCGGCGACTCTCGCGGAATGCGAGCGTCTCGGCATCCGGACGATCGGCACCGCGACGACTGTGCGGGAAGCCGCCGCGCTGGAAGAGGCCGGTGTCGACGCGATCGTCGCCCAGGGCAGCGAAGCCGGCGGCCACCGCGGCACGTTTCCGCGCGATAACGACGGCGAGCCGCCGCTCGTCGGCACGATGGCTCTCGTGCCGCAGATCGCGGACCGCGTCCGTGTGCCGGTCATCGCCGCCGGCGGCATCATGGACGGCCGCGGCATAGCCGCCGCACTCGCCCTCGGGGCGGACGCCGTGCAGCTCGGCACGGCGTTCCTCGCCTGCGCGGAGAGCGGGGCCCACGCCGTCCACAAGGAAGCCGTGCTCTCCGCAAGCGACGAGTCCACCGTGCTCACGCGAGCGGTGTCCGGCAAGCATGCCCGCGGCATTCGGACGGCGCTGCTGGATGAGCTTCAGCCTTTGGAAAGCCGGCTCCCCTCCTATCCCGCGCAGAACGCCCTCACTCAGGGGATCAGACGAAGCGCCGCCAAAGCGGGCAATCCGGCTAATATGGCCATGTGGGCGGGCCAAGCCGCATCTCTCGCCCAACATAACGGAGCCGCCCAAATCATCGAAAAGCTGGTACGGGAAACCGGCGAGGTGCTGAACCGGATGAGCGGACGGAAGCTTTGACGATGAGCCGACGGTCCGGAGGATTTGATAGGACTCGTTAAAATCCATAGGAAATGAACCGAAACCCCGTTCCTGCTAACAACACCGCGCAAGCTCTTTTAAGCGGGGGAATAGCTACAAGCTGTGACCACCGTCATGCGACAACGCTCGCTGGGAGCAGTGAAAAGCTGTATACTCGCCACTCCCCGGGCATCGCCGTGCGTTTGCGGCGTCTCAAATCACATGGGCACCCCTATCGGCTGTCCGCGATCAGAGGATGTCCGAGGATAGATTACGATCCAATCCTGCAATCACGCCGAAATCGGCAGCCAAGCCGCTTACTCACACAAAAAAGCCTGCGCGGAAGAGGAAATTCCCTTCCGTGCAGGCTTTTATAGTTTACGGCATAACGCCTTACTTCGTTTTCTTCACCCAATCGGCAATATCCTTGATAACGGAAGCCGGTGTATTGGCCGGTTCATTATACTCGGCGCCGGTCGATTTTTCGTCAACCTCCGCAAATACGTGGTTCAGCTTCGGATACAGCTTGTACTCCACGTTCGTACGATCCTTAAGCGCTTCTTTCCATTTGTCCAGATGATAAGCGAGCACCTGGGCATCGTTATCCCCTTGCAGGATCAGCATCGGCTTATCCTGTTTTTTAGCGATTTCGGAGGCGGAGTAGTTGCGGAAATCCATCCACCAGTAGGCGTTGCTCAGCGCAAGATCTTTGGGGAGGTTGTCCACGGAGTACTGCGGATCTTTGATCAGCTTCAGCTGCTGCTCCCAGAAGGCGACCTGCTGCTCCAGCATGCTCGTATCCAGACCGCGTTCCCGGTTGACTTCCAACTGGTACTTGGACTGCTCCAGCACGACGTCTTCGATGGAATTGGTCGGTCCGGCCATCACGACGGCACCGGCCAGCTTCACGTCCTTGACTCCGTCAATAACGCGCGGAACGACCATCCCGCCTTGGCTGTGACCCGCTACGAAAATGCGCTGGGGATCGATTCCCTCCGTCTTCGCTAGCTGATTAACCGCGTACACGGCATCCGCTACAGTCTCGTCCTGTACGGTAAAA
This sequence comes from Paenibacillus sp. JNUCC 35, assembly GCF_058269095.1. Lineage (NCBI taxonomy): Bacteria > Bacillati > Bacillota > Bacilli > Caryophanales > Paenibacillaceae > Paenibacillus > Paenibacillus sp. JNUCC 35. The sequence continues at coordinate 4,279,066 of NZ_CM177771.1, forward strand.
GTCGGCGTAGCCGATTTGAACGGGTGCTCGCGCGTCACTTTCTCGTAGCGGAGAGTGGCGATTCCCTCGGCGGCTAGGCCGACCGCCATATCCCGGAACAGCTTGGAGCCGCCGATGGACTCGTCACGGTCGTTGGCGCCGGAGCCGTGAACGAGGACGACAACCGGATGCGGACCCGGTTTATTCGGCAGCGTGAGCGTGCCCGGAAGAGCGAGCCTGCCTTCGCCGAGCTTCACCTCTTTTTCAACATAAGCGCTGGAATCGTCGTAAGACGGTTTCCGGTAAGTATCCGGAGAGTAGTAGGGCGGTATGTATAAATCGTCGATACGTTCCTGCTTGTCGAACCGGACTGTCATCTGGAACGGCAGGGTGCTCTGCGTTTCGTAGGTCAAATACACATTTTCATGCACGGAATTGCTTGTCGTTCCGGCCCCAAGCTGCCCGGTTATCGGACCGTACATGTTGGTGTAGTACTGCGCTATGTAGGCAAGCTGATTGGCATTGAGGGATTTTTTGAGATCTGCGTTAAAATAAGAAACCGCGCTCTCGTTTTCTCCCTGCAGCCAGTGACTGGCAAAGGCGCTTGCCGCGGCTTTCAAGTCCCCTTTCGGGATGATCAGCTTACCGGTTTGCGGGTCCCAGGAAACAGCCGTGTGCAAAGCTTCCGTCAAAAAATTCAGAGGAACGAACGTTTTATCGTCCTTGATTTGGACCGTAGCCCTTAGTTCCACTTCTTTATCGTTGATAAAGGCCGTAGATTTTCCGATCGCAAGCGTGATCGTATCGCTCCCAAGCGACAAGGTTACGGTACGCTCTTCGTTATTCCAGGCCACCTTGGCTCCGGCCGTTTCGCTTACAAGACGCAGAGGAGCGAGAACGGTCACCGCGTTCGTATCGGAAGCGGAGACGGGTCCGGCAGCCGCTGTTTCGGCGGTAACTGTATCTGCGGAAGCCGCAGCCGCGGGTACCGCACCGGCGAGCAGCATGGAAGCAATCACGGCGGATTGCCAGATTGGCAGATGTTTTTTCATGAGGTCACCTCAATTTTGAAATAGTTGGAGAATCTAGCAGCCTCTTTCTAGCAGCCGCCATCTATCAGTATAGCACAATCTTCCAGACGGTCGACGGGACTTAAGTAGGAAGTACGCCAAAAAGGCAGGTCCCGGGGAACCTGCCTTTACTAAGAAAAATTAGGCGCGGCCAAGGAAGGCGCCCAGCATCCAAACGTGTTTCTGAAGCGATGCCTGCAGCTCGGTCAGCATATCCGCCGTCGGCTCGTCGCCTTCTTCTTCAGCGGCCGTAATGCTTTCCTGAAGGAAACCGACCAGCCGTTCAAAGTCGCCGCGTACGGCTTCTACCATCTGCTCCGCGGTTTCGGAGCCCGCAGCTTCCTGCAGACGGGCCAGCTTTAAAGTCTCAGCGAGTGTCGCCACGGGTTTGCCTTTTAACGCCAGCACCCGCTCCGCGATATCGTCGATATGCTGAGCCGCTTCGTTGTAAAACTCTTCGAATTTTTCATGAAGCGTAAAGAAATGAGGCCCGTTAACGCACCAGTGGAAGTTGCGCAGTTTCATGGAAAGGACCGTCCAGTCGGCGGCCAGTTGATTTAATTGGGTAACAGTTTTCACTCGGGTCAAAGTTGTCATCGTTCGTTTCCTCCTTGATAACGCTCATTTGGGTTTAATTATTCTTCTTTTGTTGCCGTACATTTAGTGTACCACCACCCTTATTTAAAATCAATACTTAATTAGAATTATTATAAATAAAGAATATTAAAAAAGGCAGGAAATTGCTCCCGCCCTTTTGACTTATGAAGCTTAATCGTCTTTTTTGGCTAGGGCCGCCTTAAGAGCATCCCCCAGACTCGACCCTAAATCTTCTTGCTTGCTGTACTGCTTGACGAGCTTTTGCTGCTGATGCTTGGCGACTTTCCCCGTACTTTCGCCCAGCACTTCGACGACATTGCACGGGAGGCACTGAACGTATCTGCCCGCTTTGCCGGTTTTCAGCTCCATCTTCTTATGACACTGCGGACAGCGCCGGTTGACGAGCTGCTTCTCCGCGGAGCGGCGGTATTCGCACTCACGGTTTGCGCACACGAGCATTTTGCCGCGTTTGCTTTTCCGCTCCATTAACCGTTCTCCGCATTCGGGACACCGGCTGTTCGTCAGGTTGTGCGGCTTGTATTCCGTCTGACTCGTTCTTACGCCGGTTACAAGCTGCTTGGTCATATCGCGGATTCCGCTGAGGAACGTTTCGGTGCGGCCCCGTCCCCGGGCGATATCTTCAAGCTCCTGCTCCCACTTGGCCGTCAGCTCGGGAGAACGCAGCTCCTCGGCAACCAGCTCGATCAGTTGGGTACCTTTGCCCGTCGGGTGAAGGCACCCGCCTTCGCGCTCGATCGTATCGGAGCTGACGAGCTTCTCGATAATTTCCGCCCGCGTTGCCGGCGTACCGAGGTGGTGCTTCTCCATCTGCGTCAGGAGCGTCGCCTCCGTATGCCGCTTCGGCGGCTGGGTCCGGTGCGTGCCGACACGGCAGCGGACCGCCCCGGCGCTATCTCCGGCGGACAGCGCGGGAAGCTCTTGCAGATCCGCTCGGTCGGCGCCTTCCACGCCGTCCTCTTCGTCGCCGTCTCCGGAATCCGCGGCGGTTCCCGGTCCGTACACGCTCCGCCAGCCCGCATCCTTCACGACACGGCCGGCCACGTGGAACGGCTCGCCGTCCACTTCGACGACCATCGCGGTCGTCTCGTAACGGGCAGCCGGATAGAACAGGGCGAGAAAACGCCGCACGATGAGATCGTAGAGCTTCCTCTCGTCCGCAGACAGAGCGGACAGATTCACGTATTCATCCGTCGGAATGATCGCATGGTGGTCCGACACTTTCGAATCGTCCACAATCCGCTTCGACACGGGCAGCTGACCCTTCATGAGCGGCTTCGCGAGCGGCGCGTACGGGCCGACGGCAACGGACTGGAGCCGCTCCTTGAGCGTGCCCGTCATATCGCTGGTGAGGTACCGCGAATCTGTCCGCGGGTACGTCACCAGCTTATGCTGCTCGTAGAGCCGCTGGAGCGTCGAGAGCGTATGCTTCGCCGAGAAACCGAACCGACGGTTCGCATCGCGCTGGAGCTCCGTCAAGTCGTACGCGAGCGGCTGGGGCTCCGTCTTCTCGGTCTTCTTGACGGAGACGACTTTGCCGCTCTTGCCCGAGACGCGCTGCACGAGCTCGTCGACACGCTCGCGCTCGAAGAGCCGGCTCTCGCCGGAGCGCTGGCGCCACGTCCCGCGGAACGCGCCGAAATCCGCCTGCACGGTCCAGTACTCCACGGACCGGAAGTTCCGGATTTCCTTCTCGCGGTCCATGATCATCCCGAGCGTCGGGGTCTGGACGCGTCCGGCCGAAAGCTGCGCGTCGTACTTGCTCGTGAGCGCGCGGGTGATGTTCAGGCCGATCAGCCAATCGGCCTCGGCCCGGCAGACCGCCGACTGGAACAGGCGGTCGTATTGTTTGCCGGGCTTCAGGTTCGCGAAGCCCTCGCGGATCGCCTTATCGGTCTGCGAGGAGATCCACAGCCGCTGAAACGGCTTGTTCCACCGGATCATTTCCATTATCCAGCGCGCGACAAGCTCGCCTTCGCGGGCGGAGTCCGTCGCGATGATCAGCTCCGCCAAATCTTTGCGTTTCGCCAAATCCGCAATGGCGCGGAACTGGTGGGACGTTTCCTTGAGCACTTTAAGCTTCATGCGGCCCGGAATAATCGGCAGATCTTCCAGGTTCCACTTCTGATAACGGGTATCGTAATCTTCGGGCTCCGCAAGGCCGACGAGATGACCGAGCGCCCAGGTCACCACATGTCCGGGACCTTCGTAATACGATTTATGCTTTTGACCGCATCCGAGCACACGGGCGATTTCTTTTGCCACGCTCGGTTTTTCGGCCAGTACAAGTGATTTGCTCATCGAATTCTCCTTTAATAAACCGGTAACGGTCCGGTATGCCCGATTGCGGGGTTTCTCGGCACCGTTCCTCTCGTTTCCTTCTTCTATTGTAAAAACGTTTCCGGCGCCGCGTCAACCAAGGACGCCTTCCGGAGCTTTTTTTCCGGGTCCGTGTAAACGGAAAAAACCCGCCGGGCAGAGGCGGGTCTTTCATCATGGGCGAATAGAACGGCAGGACTATACGGTCTCCGGCAGTTCCTCTCCCGATTCGCGGTCCAGTTGGCTGAAACGCAGCAGCAGCAGGCCGGCCAGCACCGAAACGACGGCGCCTGCCGCGAAAGGAAGGCCGTGCTGAATGCCGAAGAGCGAAGTGCCCGTGATCGGTCCGGCGATCCGGCCCAGACTGTCCATGGACGAGCTGAGGCCCGTCGTGACCCCTTGACCGTGTCGGGTGCGCTGGGTTAACAGCGAGTTGACGCACGGCCGAATCATGGCGTTGCCGGCGCTGAACACGGTCAGGGCAAGCGTAGCCGTCCAGAAGCCGGCGGAGCCGAGCACGAGCAGGAAGCCGACGGCCGAGGCGAGCAGCCCGCCCAGAATCGCGATTTTTTCCTTCTTTTTCTTGGCAATGACGCGGACGAGTCCGCCCTGTACCAGCGCATCGGCAAATCCGCTGAACATAAACATCAAGCCGATCTGCAGCGGCGTGACGCCGAACCGGGCGATCTGGAAATATTGGAAAGTCGCTTCCAGACCCGCCAGCGAGAAAGTGACGAAGAAAGTCATCATATACAGATAACCGAGCTTTCCCCGGAAAAGAGACCAGCGGGACGGCTTGTTCCCCTGGTGCTGTCCTCTGTTATCCGGCAGCGATTCTTTAAGTTTCAGGAATCCCGCGCAGAAAATTCCCGCGGACAGAAGCGCGGCTCCCCAGAACGGGAGCGACAAACTGAACACGCTTAAGGTTCCCCCGATCGCCGGACCGAAAATAAAGCCCAGTCCGATCGACATTCCGACGAAGCCCATGGATTTCGTCCGTTCCTCATGGGTCGTAATATCCGCGACATAAGCCAGCGCGACTCCGCTCAGAGCCCCCGAGCAGATGCCGCCCAAAATGCGGGATAGATAGAGGAGCGGCAGATTCGTTCCCGCCAGCGCAAGCAGGATGAAGGAAATCATAAAGCCGAAAATTCCGGTCAGCAGAACGGGTCTGCGGCCGATTTTATCCGATAGGCCTCCCCATAAAGGAGAGACGAGGAAGGACATGATGGAGTATATGGAGAGGACCCATCCCAGATGCGTCTCTCCTTTCGGTATTCCGTGCAGCAGCTCGGGCAGGACGGGGATAATTAATCCGAATCCGAGGTAGACGGTAAACATCAGCAGCATGATGAACACGACACGCTTGTTCATACGATCGGCCCCTTTGGAATTTCTTGTACCTGTGTAAAGATTACGCTTTCTTAACCTGCGCCTTTTTCATCTGCTGGTGTTTCTTCGTGTTCGTCAGCTTATGGAAAATAAGAATCTGCCACGCGTTGCAGGCCAGCAGGACCAGCGATACGTACAGCAGCGAAGTCAAATCGTTGATGCTGAAAGCCGGGAGCATTTCCAGGCAGGTGACCACGATCATAAAGAACAGCGTCGGAATTCTGGCCGAAGCATTGGTCAGCTTCACCTTCACTTGCGAAACGATCAAACCCGCCACAGCGATCAGGACCGGAGTACCGACATACATCGCCAGGCTTTCCTTGCCTTCCGCAAAGCTTTGGTAACGTAGGAAAAACAAGTTCGCGATAGCCATGACGATAAAGAACAGCTGAAGACCCGACCAGGCGCCTTTGCGGTTCCGGAGAATTCCGATCATGTAGTAATTCGTCATCAGGTACGCGAAATACCCGACCACGCTGATCATACACATGGTAAGTGTCGCCATAATGATCATGGAAAATTCACTTGCGCCGCTCACCGCGACATCCATCGACACAAAGTCCGGGAAAATGGCTTTGCCGATCCCCCAGACGGCAATACCGAGAACAAGCCCGCCCAACATCGTAGACCAGAACAGAAACAGCATCGGTTTTAACATGATTTCTCTCCTTAACCGGATACACGGACAAAACCGTCCCCCATTTAGGCAGGGACGGTTCTACCGCTTTTTCGTTTACTTAAAATATTCCGTAGCCGAGAAGCACGACGACCAGGATCAGAACCGCCCAGACGACAAAAAGAATCTTGGTGGAAGATTCCTTGCCTTGTCCTCTTTTCATGCGGCCGAGAATCATTTCCATAAGACCGATCACAACGATAGCGATAATTCCCTTCACCACGTACTTGACCGGGAAGCCGTAGCCGATCAGCATGCCGATTCCGGAAACCAGCATGATCAGGTAGAACAATCTGAGGATCATAGGAGTAATTTTCTGCCGGTAAAAAATGGCGCTTACCACAAACAGGATGACGATAAACGCCCACGATCCCGCATGCGATTGATGAAAAATGTTTAACAACTTGTCTGACATGTCGATTCCTCCATGTTCGTATATGTATTCCTTGTAGACGCAGCAACGCCCTTATCATATCAAGCCGTCCGAGGGTTTACAAGGTCTTGCAGACAATAACCCATCCAATAAGACACTAGTGTCGGAAAGTGTTCACAAAACTTTGACCGGGAAAAAGACCCGAAAAAACCCAGGCGAAACCGGCAGGTCGCCTGCTCTGCGCAAGGAACCTGCCGGAACGCGAGGGTCCGGATTTTTATAAAAAATTATCTCAGAACGACCGGCTTGCCCGCCTGCGCCGACTCGTACGCGGCCAGGCCGACGGCCGCCGCTTTGAGCCCGTCTTCGCCGGTAACCGGCACCGGCTTCCCGCCGAGAAGGGCATCAACGAATCCTCTGATCATGTACTCGTCCATGTTGTCTCCCCAATAGCTCCACTGGGCCTTGCCGGTAACATCGCTGAAAACCTCGTTCTTCTGCGCGAAGGAATCGATCGAAATGACCCCTTTCGTTCCGGTGATTTCCATCGTTACGTCGCCCCAGGTCGGGAACGTTTTGCTGCGAGACCAGCTCGGATCCAGCACGGCAAAGACGCCGTTCTCGAACCTCACGTGCACCATGCCGGCATCGTCGATATCAAGCTCGTGGAAGCGGGTATCCGAATAGGCGAACACTTCACGGACGTCGCTGCCGAGGAACCAGCGCATCAAATCCATCACATGGACGGTATGGTCGAACACGGCGCCGCCGCCGGAGAGCTTCTTGTCGACGAACCATCCGCCCGGCATGCTGCCGCGGTTGGTTCCTTTGATGGCGATAATCTCGCCGATTTCCCCGCGGTCGACGGCTTCCTTGGCCTGTACGACAGCCGGTATGTAACGGCACGGAAACGCTGTCATCAGCTGCACGCCATGGTCCCGGCACACCGTGATCATCTCTTCCATCTCCGCCGTGGAGATGCCGAGCGGCTTCTCGCACAGGATATGCTTCCCGGCTTTGGCGGAAGCGATCGTAAGTTCCGCATGGCGGGAATTCTCGGAACAGATGACGACGGCATCTAGATCGGTTTTCAGCAGCTCTTCCGCCGTGCTGTAGTAGGAGATCCCGTAAGTTTCCGTAATTTTGGCGACACGGTCCTTGTCCTCGTCGGCAATCCCGGCAACCTCGACCTCCGGCATAGCGTTCAGAGCGTTAAAATACGAAAACGCGTGACCGTGAGCGAAGCTGATCATTCCGATTTTGAGCTTTCTCATCCCGTTACGCCTCCTTTTAGCGGCAGCCGGACAGGCTGTCCCGTACGTGCGGACTCGAGGGCGGCCAGCACGATTTCCAGGGCCCGCAGCGCATCTTCCGCCGAAACGAGAGGTTCCTTGTCCTCCCGGATACAGGCCAGGAAATGCTCCAGCTCGTAGTAGTACGGGTCTTGGTAAGACGGGCTTTTCGGTACCTGCACCCCGCGTGCGCCGACCGGCGACGCACTGCTCCTCAGCAGCTTCAAGGAATCCGTCTCCCGGCTGTTCAGCCGGATAATGCCGGCTTTACCGGCGAATTCGGCAGCTGTCGCGAAAGCGCCCGGATAGCCCCAGTGGCCTTCGAGATTCGCGATGGCGCCGCCTGCAAACCGCAGGGTCACCAGAGCGTAATCCTGCTCTTCGCTGCGCCGGTTAAGAGCGAATACTTCTTGCACTTCTCCGTACGCCCACCGGGCAAAGTCGATATCGTGAATCATCATGTCCATGATGACGCCGTGACTTTTGTCATAATCATTGTACCAGTCCTTGACGGTTCCCGGATGCGAGCCTACCCGTTTCAAGTGAGCCACCCCGGGTTCCCCGGTTACGCCGGCCTCCAGTTTACGTTTGAGATCCACATATTCCGGGAAGAAACGGACCACATGGCCGATGAACAGACGCACGCCTTTCTTTTGACAGTAGGCGATCATTTCTTCGGCATCTTCCAGTGTCAGCGCAATCGGTTTTTCGCAAATGACGTGCTTGCCCAGATCGGCCGCTTTCATGACATATTCCTTGTGCAGGTTGGTCGGCAGAGCAATGCTGACGACGTCGATCTCCGCCTCCGCCATCATGTCCTCGAAAGAAAAGTACGCTTTCGTCTGCACTTGTCCGGCCAGGTCCCGGGCCGTTTCCCGGTCGAGATCGCAAACTCCGGTTAATTCGACTCCCGGCAGCCGATGATAGTCCGTTCCGTGAACGGTCCCCATTGTTCCGCAGCCAACTACGGCGACTTTCATGCTTGTTCTCCTCTCCCTGAAGCAAAAATCTGTGCGATGCGCACAGCTCCCTTCATTATATAGGATAGGAAGTAGCCATAAAATGTCTGTATGTTTAAGAAGGCATTAATTTTTCTTAGCCTACTTGCTTGACCTCGGAAGCCGGCGGGGTATGACGGGGTCTGTCGAACCGGAACAGCCGCTCCCCCGGATGGGTAAGTCCTTGCAGCCGGTTCACAATCATTTCGGCTCCAAGTACGGAGTATACCGTTCCGTTCCCGCCGTATACGAGCGAGAACATGCTGTTCGGAAATCCGTCCTGCACTCCGATCAGCGGATACCCGTCATGCGTTTCACCGAAAATCGCCGCCCACGAAAATTCCGCGCGAAGGTCAAGCTCCGGAAACAAGGCTTTCGCTTTGTCCAGCAAAATAGCCGTCTTGACCGCAAGGCGGTTTATCCGTTCTTCTTCGGGAAGCATATCTTCGTCTTCCCCTCCCACAATAATCCGCCCGTCCATGGTCGTTCGCATATACAGATAAGGACGGGCGGTCTCCCAAATCATGCACTCCTTGTACCATCCGGAAAATTCCCCCACCGGTTGAGTCGCGATCGCGTAGGAGGTTAGCAGCTTGGCGTTGCGGTTGCGTTTCATTTCCTGGGTTTCGTATCCCGTCGAATAAACCGCATACTTCGCCTGTATCCGCCTCCGTTCTTTCGTATAAAAGACCGTACCGTTCGCGGTCTCCAACCGTGAATCGATTTCGGTCCGGGCATAGACTCTCATTCCCCTTGCAGCCGACACTTCGATAAGGCCGTTAACGCAGGCGTACGGATTGATGGCCGCATCCCCGGACGCGAGGATAGCCCCGGGTTTTGTGAAAGAGAATTTATCCGCTAGGTCGCTTGGCTGCAAGTACTCGACTTCAAATCCGTATTTGTTCAGCGTCCGGTATTCTTCCTTCAGCATCGGCACATCCGTTTCGTCGGAAGCCATGTAAAGCGATTCCCGCCGCTGAAACTGGGCGTCGATCCCTTCCTCTTCGCAGATCCGCCCCAGAGTGCGGACCGCTTCCTCGCACAGCTTGTAGAAGGCCACGCCGTTCTCCTCCCCATAGGTGTGGATGCAGCTCGTTAACGTTTTGTCGTTGAAAAATTGAATGAGCCCGGTATTCGCCATCGTACTGCCGCCGGCTATTTCCCTTGAATCCACAAGTACGGTATCGAATCCCGCCTTCGTAAGCATGTAAGCGCTCATGGCCCCGGACATTCCGCTGCCGATGACCAGAACTTCGCATTCTATATCTTCCTCCAACCGGGGATATCGCTTTTTTTCGTTACTTGTATGAGGCCAGAGCGGATTTCCTGTAATCAGATCCATTATTTCACGGCTCCTTAGTCGTCTGTGTATTCTACCGTTCAGTACCCGATTCCGGAACCGTTCTAACTGGGAACGCCTTCCTTGTACGAAAATCGCGAAAAACCCGCCCATGCAAACTCACAAGGCGGGTTGTTATTTTGCTGCTTTTACCAGGTTACAAAAGGGATCGAGCCCGGCGTATCTCCGCCCATCATCTGGGCGACCGGTATCATATACGCGACAAGGATCAGGACGGCGGTGACGCCGAGCCAGAGCCCCCAGCGCTCGAACAGCTTCGGAGTCGGCTCCGATGCGTCACGCACTTCACCGATCGGGTACTCCGTCTCGCCTTTAGGCGAACACATAAGCGCGACGACATTATAGATCATCATGACGACGGCTACGAAAAGAATCATGCCGCCGATCGCCATCGCGACGTGGTAAGGCATCCACAGCACCGTGTCGGGGTGATTCTCGTACGTCGTGTACGCGGTTCGGCGGGGAGAGCCGAGCAGGCCGACGGTGTGCATGGAGCCCGACATGAAGAACATGCCGACGCACCAGAGAATCGTCTGCCAAATTCCCAGCTTATGCAGCCTTTGCGTCAGCTGCCGGCCCGTAATCGCAGGGATCAGCCAGTAAGTGATCCCGAAGAAAGTAAGGGCCACGCTGGTCGCGACGGTCAGATGAAAGTGCCCCGTTACCCAGAGGGTATTGTGTACGACCTGGTTCATCTGGTTGCTGGCATTGATGATGCCGCCCGCTCCAGCCGGGATAAAAATCAGCATCCCCATAAACGGTGCGAAGAACCGGACGTCTTTCCAAGGGAGAAATTTAAACCAGCCGAACAGTCCTTTGGCTCCCTTCTCTCTGCCTGTCGTTTCGAAGGTGGCGAACAGCGAGAACGCCGTCATCAGAGAAGGCACGATGACCATGAAGGTCAGAATAACCTGGAGGAATTTCCAGAACGAGCTGATTCCGGGCTCTGTCAGCTGGTGGTGAAACCCTACCGGAATCGAGAACAGCAGGAACAGGATAAACGAAAGCCGGGCAAGCGCGTCGCTGAATATTTTGCCGCCGATAACTTTCGGAATAATCGTATACCAGCAAATATAGGCGGGCAGCAGCCAGAAGTAAACGAGCGGATGACCGAAGTACCAGAACAACGTGCGGCTCAGAAGGACGTTGACGGTGTCGACCCAGCCGAACGACCAAGGAATCAGCTGGAGCAGAACCTCCGCCGCTACCCCGATGGTCGCGACCTGCCAGAGCAGCATCGTAATAACCGCCATGAAGGAAAACAATGGCGACAGCTGCCCTTTATGAGTCCGCTTCCAATAGCGGTAATTGATGAAGATGCCGAAGCCGCTCATCCAGCTGCCCACGACAACCATCGTCAAAGCGATGTAGAAGTACGGCGATGCTTTAAGGGGAGCATAGAACGTGTACAGCACGGACGCTTTATTAAGCAGGATAAAAACCGTTCCCAGCGCCGTTCCGCCCGCCATCAGGCCGAATCCGAGCCAGGCGAGGCGCCGCGGCAGCGGCAGCAGCTCGCCTCCGAGCGTTTTGGAGATACCCGAATACAGGAACCCGATAATGAAAAAGGTTGTAAAAATGAGCGCCATCAGCACGCCGTGAGCCGTCAGCAGCTGATAATAACCGATACCGGCGGGCAGTTTGATCATGCCTCCGCGGACTAGGCCCTGCAGCACTCCGGCAATGCCTCCGAGAAGAAGAGCGCCGAAAGCGAATAAAATGTGAGCGAGGACGAGCTTGCTGTCTTTCGGATTAAAGGCAGCGGCGGCTTGCCGCGCCGGTTGCGTGTCGGTTCCGTTCATACATAACGACTTCCTTTCTGCCGGTGGGTTTAGTTAACGACAATCGTCGTCTTCATCCATTCGTGGGCTCCGCCGCAGTATTCGTTGCAGAGCACGAGATAAGAACCCGGCTTGTCGAACTTATACGTAAGATGATTCACTTCCCCCGGAAGTACCATCATGTTTACATTTGTGCCCGGGATTTCAAACCCGTGGACGACGTCCTTGCTTGTGATCATAAAATGCACGGTCGCTCCCGCGGGAATTTCCATCTTATCCGGCTTGTAACCGAACGCGAAAGCGGTCATAACGGCTTCGTATTCGTTCTCCCCTACTTTCTTCAGGCCCGGCTGATCGAAAGGCGGCGTCAAATCGACCTTCGCCGGATCGATCGTGTGCGCATGGCCGGTCGGCGGGTTCATTCCCATCGCAAACGCGGATACGCCGATCACGGACAGGAAAACGATGAGCATGGAGATGCCGAAAACGATCCAGATTTTCTCCAAACGATGAATATGCATGTAATATCCCCTCTTTTTTTTCCGATTCGCGGAACTTTTTGCGCATTTGCCCCGTTAACTTCTTATAAGGTACAAAGCAAATACGCCGAACCAGGTAATCAGAATAAACGCGCCCAGAATCATAACCGATGCGAAAGCGCCTTTCAGCTCCGGTTCCTTCTCGTTCGCCCCGCTTTGCGGAGCGGGCTTAATGTCCTGCTTTTCCTTGGCAGGCGCGAGCTTTGCCATAGCGGCATCCCCCTTTGTCAATGAAGCTTTTCATGGTTTCATCTTACCTTCGGCGTGAGCACCCACATGTGATAATAATCACAAATTCTTTATGAAATTGTAACGATTTTGTTACAAGGTTTTAGGTATCGAGTCCTGGTTCTACATGGTATAATGACAGAGCAAATCATATGTAAAATGTTTGTAAATTGAATGAACAGGAGATCTGTGATGCAGAAAGGTATTCATTTTATAGCGCGTCGGCTGCACTTATTCGTTTGGCCCCTGCTGCTCGTTGTCTTCATTGAGTTTTTAAATCGGGGAGGAGTGATGGCCGCCCTATCCTGGGTCAAGCACAGTCCGGGGGAAATGGTGCTGAACTATTTGCTGACCTTCTGCCTGTTCCTTGTTTTTACCGCTTTGACCGGCCGGAGCCGCATCGCGTTCTGGATCGTAGCCGCTTTCATGCTGATCTGCGGTCTAATCAGCGGAATTAAATTCAAAATTCTCGGTGTGCCTCTTCTGCCCTGGGATTTATTTCTCAGCAGCGAGACGACCGACATCGTACAATACTTGAACGGTTTGTTCGATAAAACGATCGTAATCGGCATTATCGTGTTCCTTGCGGCCAGCGTGGCCCTGCTCTATTTCGTTCCTTGGACCCATTCCCGCTTCCGCTGGAAAGAGAACATCGTTCTCGGTGTCCTTGGAGTCGCGCTCGCATGCGCCGTCTATTTCGACAAACCGGTTCCGATCAAATCCGCCCTTCATATTTCCACCATTCCCTGGAACCAGGCCGATAACTATCATGTCAACGGGTTTATGCTGTCCACCGTCATGAATATCGAGCAGATCATTATCGATGCTCCCCAGGGCTACAGCCAGGCGAATATGGACAATTTCGTGAAGCGGGTCGAACGCCGTACCAACGTAGATCCGAATGTAAAACCGAACATTATCGTCATTCTCGGCGAAGCTTTCTGGGATCCTACCCGGATGAAGAACGTAACGTTCAGCGAAGATCCGGTTCCGTTCATCCACCATCTCCAGCAGAACTATTCCAGCGGTTATATGCTGTCGCCTCAGTTCGGCGGCGGAACCGCCAATGTAGAATTCGAAGTGCTCTCGGGCAATTCGATCCGGTTCCTGCCGGAAGGCGCCATCGCCTATAACCAATACATGAACCGACGCGTCGATTCACTGGCCAGCATTTTAGCGAGACAAGGGTATCAGACGGCGGCCATTAACCCGTTCCATAACTGGTTTTTCAACAGCCGCAACGTGTACCAGAACTTCGGATTCTCCAAATTCATTTCTCAGGAGTACTTCGAGCCGGAATACAACGGTCCTTATCTGGCCGACAAAGCGGTGATGAACAAAATCATCGAGCAGGTCGACAGCACGTCCGGTCCTCACTTTGTATTCGCGAACACAATGGAGAATCACGCGCCGTTTACACCGGATAAATTCAAACAGAACACCATCAAAGCGAGCGGCAATTTCCCGGAGGAAACGAAGGGCATGATCGAAACACTCACCCAGGGCGTTCATAATACGGATGCCGCGCTCAAAATGCTCGTGGAACATTACGAGAAGAAAGGCGAACCGACGATCATCATGCTGTTCGGCGACCATCTTCCGGCCATGGGCAATAACTTCCAGGCCTACAAAGATACCGGATACTTGAAGGACGATGACGATTCCGCAGCCGTGCTGGATAAAATGTACACCCTGCCGGTCGTCGTCTGGGATAACTATTTGCCGAAGCACCAGGATAAGCTCGACATGAGCGCTTCCTTCCTCGGGCCTTATCTTTTGAATCTGGCGCAGCGCGAAGGAACGCCGTACACGGACTACCTGTTCTCCTTGTCCAAAAAGTTCCCGATGATCCCGCCCCGGAATCATTACGACCGGATGAAGCTGACCGAACAGGATGTAACGGAGTACCGGATGCTGCAGTATGACGTGCTGTTCGGGGAGCAGTACAGCTTTAACGGCTTCCGCGACAAAATCATCAATCCGAAATACACACTCGGCTTCGGTGAAATGACGATCGACAATGTGTCTCCGCTTCACCAAAGCACGGCCGGAGGCAGCAGCGGAGATTCTTCCGTCGAAATCAGCGGCAAGAACTTTGCTCCGGGGTGTGTCGTTTATTTGAACGACAAGGCCCTCAAGACGACTTACGAGAGCCGCCAATCGCTCTCCGTCATCGTCCCGAAAGATGCCGCTGAACCCGGGAAACCGGTGAACTTGCAGGTGAAAGTGATCGATTCCAAAAACCTGCCGATTCAAACGACACCGGTCAAACAAGTGAATGAACTGAAATAACGGCATGATAAAAAAGACTTGGCCGTGCGCTTCCCGGAGGAAGCGTACGGAACCAAGTCTTTTTTTTGATTCAGATGAAAGGGGTCTAAGAAGTGACGAGCCCGCTGAGTACCCGGCATCGGCCGGGGGCGTCCGTGCGGAACTTTTCCACGTTGCCGTTGTCCGCTACGGTGACATAGACCGTTCTGCCGTCCGGACCGCCGAAGGTCAGGTTCGTACAGTTTTTGCCGTGCAGAACGACTTCCTGAAGAATGTTGCCCTGCGGGGAAATCTTCAGGACCGTTCCTTTGCCGAAACGGGTGCTGTACAGATTGCCCTGCGAATCGCAGCGCATGCCGTCCAGTCCGAAGTCGGGGAATTCAATGAACAGACGCTTGTTCGAAATCGCGCCCGCTTCGGTCAGATCGAATACCCAGATCCGGCGCTGAACGGATTCGTTCACATACAGCTTTTTCCCGTCCGGTGAAACTTCGATCCCGTTGGTTGTCCCCATTCCGCTCTCCAGAAGCGTCACATTGCCCGGGGTCACCCGCCAAATACTCCCCGTGTTGTTGCTCCAGTTCGGATCGCTTGCAAAAACAATATCGTTTGCCGAGATCGCAATATCGTTCGGCTGGTTCATTCCGGGTCCGTGCGCCCAGACCGAAACGGCTTTTGTGTTCATGTCCATCTTCAGTACGTTGTGATTCTTGTAATCGGCGATCAGCATCTCTCCGGCCCGCGTAAAACGGATTCCGTTGCCGATGCTGCCGTTCGGAAGCTCCACGAACACGCTGCTTTGGCCTGCCGGCGTTACTTTGCCGATGGTACCTTCTTTCGCATAATTAACGGCATACAAATTCCCTTGGGCATCGCAGGCGGGACCTTCGATTCCACCCGTAAATCCGTGCGGAGGTGTAAATACACTGCTAGTGAACAATTTCTCCATGTCTGATCTCTCCTTTTTTTATCAACTCCACCAATTAAAGGATATCTTTCCTAGCCGAATCAGCGCTCGGCTTTTTTTCTGAGATCATGAACCGCCACAACCTTAGATCGCTGACAGCTGGCGGATAACCAGTCCTGCCGCCCCGATGGCGAGGGCTTCCTCTCCGAAACTTCCTTTGCTGAATAGCACCTGGTAGTCGGGGTAATAATAAGTTTTCTTTATCGCGGTCTGTGTGGCGGTATAGAAGAATAAATCATTCGTCGAAATAAGCGGTCCTCCGAGCACGACCTTCTCCGGATGCAGCATATTGAGCAGATTGGCCAGCCCGATGCCGAAATAGACGGCGGCCTGCGTGATGACTTCAACCGCCAGCGGGTCCCGGCTGTGGAGAGCCTGCACAATCTCGCGGAACGTAAGCGCATCCGGACTGCCGAGCGCGGATAGCACACTGGACCGTCCCTGCTTGAGCCGCGCACGTATTTCGCGTTCGACGGCATAAATGGATGCATAGGACTCCAGCGCCCCGTAATTCCCCTCTTGGGACCGGGGGGCGACGCCATCCGTCTGGATGATCATCTGCCCGATCGAGCCTTCCATATCGACGGCTCCGTAGATGAGCTTCCCTTCGCTGAGCATGGACGAGCGGAGGCCGACGCCTAGGTGTACATACAGCATATGACGGAAGGAGCGTTTCTGTCTGGACCAAGATTCCGCGAGAAGCGCCGTATTTGCTCCGTTATCGAGGAGTACGGGCAGCCCGAGCCGTTCCTCCAGCATATTCCGGACGGGCACGCCGCTCCAGCCGGGCGTCGGGAAATAACGCGGATTCAGGATGACGCCTTCCTCGCGGTTTACCGGGCCTACGGCTCCGACACCCATGCCGAGCACATGTCCGGGGGAAAAACCTCTGCGCTGCAGCATCGCTTCCGCTTCGTCGGCGATGGACGCCAGCAGCACATCCGGCGTCAGCCCCTCCTTCATTTCCCACGTCCTCGTTTCAAGCACCTTCATCTGCATGTCGGTCAGAACGAGACGGGAAAGAGTACGGGATATATCAACACCGAATGCGCAGCCGTAATCCGCCTGAATTCGGTAAAGAACCGGTCTGCGGCCGCCTGTGGACGGGCCGTGCCCCGATTCGGCGATCAGGCCCTGCGCGCACAATTCGTCCAGCAGCCGGGTAAGTGTGCTTACGGTCAAGCCGCTTTCTTCCAGCAGCTCGATCTTGGAGACCGTTCCGCCCTGGCGGATCAGCTCGAACAACTCTTTTTGTTTGCGGTTTCCGATGCGCTCGGAAATCGGACTGTTAACCATAAATCGCTACACCCACTAACGCACTAAGCAGAATAACGGACAACGGATGCATCCGGTAACGGGTAAGCCCCAGCAGCGCCAGCAGGAAAATAGCCGCTGAAACGCCGGTCTTCCAGGTCCACCATTCCGCCCGGAAATAGGTAAAGCCAAAGCGCAGAGCCGCCACGACGACCAGCGCGGCCACTACGGGACGCAGCCCGTAAAAGACGGTTTTGACGGTACGGTGCGTCCGGATGGCATAGAAGAAACGCGCGACGGCCGCAATCAGAACGACCGACGGGAGTACCATGCCCAGCACGGCTGCCGCCGCTCCGGGGAGCCCCATCGTCATTTTGCCGATATAAATCGCGCAGTTCGTCGCCAGCGGCCCCGGCGCCATGCCGGAAATCGCCACGGCTTCCGAAAACTGCTCCGGCGTCAGCCATCCCTGCAGTTCGACTTCATGCTGAATGGCCGGAATCATCGCGAATCCGCCCCCGAAGGAGAGAACCCCGATTTTGAGGAACGTCCAGAAAAGGGTGATCAGCATCTTGACTCTCCCCCTTATATGCCTTCGCCGAAATAACATTCGAGCTCGGGATAACGGGGAACGGCCGGGTCAGCGGACCGCTCCCGTCTCCGTTTTTTAGGCTCGAAGCGAACGGCGAAGCCGAAATGTCCTTTTGCCAGCACCAGCACACAGCCGGCGGTGACGCCAAGCAGCATGACGAGCAGAGGGTGGATTCCCGTCAGAAGCAGAGCCGCGATAGAACCTGCGAAGACAAACAGCGAGGCGCCGTCGAATACCGAAGAGCGCAGCAGCTTCAATCCCGCGTAAGCGATCAGAGCCAGAACCGCCATCTGAATGCCTTCCATTGCCGCAATAACTTTAGGATACTGCCTGAACGCGGAAAAGCCAATAGCGAGTATAAGCACCAGCACGAAGGTAGGCAGCATCATGCCGAAAACGGCGGCAAGCATGCCGGGAACGCTTCCGAGCTTGTAACCGATAAAGGCGGCCGCGTTCACGCCCACTCCGCCGGGAGCGACTCCCGAGACCGAAATCACTTCGCCGAATTCGTCCTCGTCCAGCCAGCGGCGGCGCAGCACGATCTCCCGTTCGAGAATGGGCAGCATGGCAAAGCCTCCGCCAAAGGAAACGGGCCCGATGCGGGCGAACGAACCGAATAATTGCAGCAGCAGTTTTAAACGGGCAGCGGAAAATTTCAAGAGAGTCATCTTCTTTCGTGTCTGAATAAGTGGATATCTCCATTCTAAACGACTTTCTATCATTTTGGAATAAACTTATGCGTATTTCTATCCAATTAGACGAATTTATCTTTTTATAAACCAAATTTAGACTCACTTATCATTCATTTTATATAAAAGTTGGGATTTTTAACGTCAATTTCCTCTCTTAATAAACCTAAAATCCGATGCTTATAATCGGACTAAAATTCCAAATTTCGACAAAAATATCAGCTTGCCTTCCTATTTTCTTGTTTCACTCCAATGTTACCGGGTAAATAAAGTTAGTTTCTAACAACCCGTACGTCATGCGCTCAATCCCCGCTTTGAGGTGTTGAGACAGAAGATAATAACATGAAGGAGGTTGTTATAGTGAAAAAACACTTAACGGGAGTTCTCGCTCTTCTGCTTACGCTGGCGCTGCCGCCTTTCCAGCATGCATCGGCCAAAGAAGCGGAGCCTTGGACCGATCAAACCCTGATCGCTCATGCGATGGGCGGAATTTCCGGTGAAACTCTCACTAACTCATATGAGGCTTTTCTGATCAATTACGAAAAAGGTCACCGCCTATTCGAAGTCGATCTTAACTTGACATCGGACGGCCAGCTCGCGGCACGGCATGACTGGCTCCGTTATTTATCCGATCGTCTGCAGCCGACCCTTCCCGATCATCTTAAAGACGGACCTGTCACCTTGGCGGAATTCAAACGGCACAAAATTTTGAACAAATATACGCCTCTTGATCTCGATCTGCTGCTTCAACTGCTGGAACAGTACCCGGATGCTTACATCGTAACCGATACGAAAAGCGAAAACCCGGAAGTTGTGCAGAAGCAGTTCCAGCTTATCGTTCAACAAGCAAAAGCGGTAAATCCGGCTCTTCTGGAACGCATTGTCCCGGAATTGTACGAAATCGACATGATCAACCAAGTGAAGCAAATCTATGATTTTCCAAACTATTTCTTCTCCATCTACATGACCAGCTACTCCGAAAAAGAAATCATCTCTCTGGTGAAGAAAAATAACATCAAGGCGGTAGCGATGCCGGTCGAACGGGCTACCTCTACGATGATCGGCGGCCTGAGCAACCTGGGTGTTCCCGTCTATGTCCATACGGTGAATGAGTTGAAGGAAATCAACAAGCTGAAAAAAATCGGCGTGCACGGCTTTTACACCGATTTTCTGACTTACCGTGAAGTTTCGCCGGATTCGGCGGCCGCCAAAACACAGACCGCGGTCAAAGCGGCATCGGCGCCGGCGGGCGATCAAGCAAGCAGTGTGGTACAAGCCGGGGAAAAACCGGCTGCCGGGGCGCCTAAAGAGACGCTTATGCAAAAGCTCGCTTCGCTTGTCATTCAGGTTTTTGAAAAGTAAACGATCAAACGGGTTCGCTCATCCAGCGGCCCGTTTTTTGCGCCTGAAAAAACGGGACCTGCCCGCCCTGCGCTAAGATGACTCATATCCGCTTCTAGCGGCTTCACTTTACCCCGGATAGGCAAAGAAACCGGATCACGAGGATCCGGTTTCTTCCTATAGGAACGGAGCACGCTCCGTTTCTTTTCTATTGATTGGCCTGCTTAGATACGGCGATCGGCGTCTGCGGGAGCTTCGTCACGATAGCTGCTGGACCAGCGGTGATATTCGTCCTCCGCGGCATCCTTCGTATGCCCGTAACGCTCTTGAAGCTTGCCTACAAGTTTATCTTTCTCGCCGTTAATAACATCCATATCGTCGTCCGTGAGTTTACCCCACTGTTTTTGCGCTTCCCCTTTGAGCTGTTTCCATTTCCCTTTGAATACGTTGTTGTCCATGGTATCTCATCTCCTTAGAGGGTTATTGGTTATCTCTACAATGCTTACTTACCCTGCAAGGCGTCAGATGAAACCCCGGAGCCCGTACTTCAAGAGGCTGCGCATCAAAAGAGCCGACTCTCTTGGAATCCAAGCAGCTGTCGGCTATCTTTATTACATCACACTTCCTCCCGCCGCGGCAGGGGGAAATTTTTACAGAAAGGGATACAAATGTCCATTCAAACAGGACGCTTCGTTGTCACCTTGTGAGAGCGTCTTACCGTTCGACTTCTACTGCTCTCGCCTGCCGGAACTACAGGCCGTTCCCCAGGTTCCATTCGGAATAAAACCGCACCAGATACTGCTCCATAAACTCATGCCGCTCCTCGGCCAGCTGCCTGCCGGTTTCCGTATTCATCAGCTCTTTAAGCTTGAGAAGCTTCTCGTAAAAATGATTGATCGCGGTGCTCTTGCCTTCTCGGTACTGTTCCTCCGTCATTTCAGATCGCGGTTCGAGATGCGGATCATAAATCAGGCTTCCCCGCGCTCCCGCGTAAACGAATGTCCGCGCTATGCCGATGGCTCCGATCGCATCGAGCCGGTCCGCATCCTGGACGATCCTGCCCTCGAGTGTGCTCATCTTTGTGCCGGTGCCGCCCTGAAAAGACAAGGTTCCGATGATGTCCAGGATATGCCGGACCGCTTCGCCGGGCACCTTGTTGTCCGCCAGCCATGCGGCAAGTTTCTCGGTTTCCTTCTTTTTGTCGTCCACCAGCTTCTCGTCAATGAGATCATGCAGTAAAGCAGCCATTTCGCACACAAACTCGTCCGCGTTCTCCTTCTTCGCGATAAGCTTGGCCAAACGCGTTACACGGTGAATATGCCACCAGTCGTGTCCGGTCGGTTCGTCCTTCAGCTTTTCCCCTGCCAATTGATACGCTTTCTCCAAAACAATCTGTAGTTCCATAGCATACAATCCTTTTTAAATAATAATTGTGGAAAGAACGCCTCGATTTTGCCCCGGTTTGCTTCTGATTTGCAGCGGATCCAATCTCCGGACAAAAAAAAGTGTACTCCCCGGAATTGCGAGAGTACCAGAACGTGTGGAGTGTGAAATTGAAGCTGACCCGTACCCTTATTACACCATAAATAGACAAAGTTCATAAGGGATAAATTCGGCGAATAAAGGGCACAATTATCTACTCTTTACTTGGAATTGCCCTATTCTCAGCAAAAATACCGCATGCGGCTCCAGCCTGCATGCGGTATTGGGCTTTTTACAGCATCTATTAAGAAATCGCGCGAAGCAGTTCCTTCACATCTTCAATGCGCGTCAAGCCGGTTGCGGAATCGATAATCGACGTGTACACGTGAGGAATGATGATTTCCGCCCCGTTCTCCGCACAAACTTCCACGACTTTGCCGATGGTATCGATGTCGATGCCGCCGGTCGGTTCGAAAATTTTGATTCCCTGTGCGACGGAAGCTTTCACCATTGCCGCCAGCTCGTCCAAATGCTGCGTTCCGCCGATCGGATAGAACTTAACGGAGTGAACGCCGATTTCAGCGAGCATAGCCGCTGCCGCTTCACAAGAAATCGTGTCGTTTTCAAAAGAAACGCTGGTCGGTCCCGTGGCGATTCTGACTTGACCGGCCGTTCCGCTTGGCGTGATCAGAGCGTTCACGAGCGTATCCTCGCTGCCAACCGCGCGCATAGCTCCGAGCGTGTAGCCCGCAGCCGGGAACACCTGGTTGACGTGAGCCGGTTTCGTGCGGACGGAAACGTCCACAACCTTGCTCCACATCGCCGGATCGCCGGCGCCGAGACCTACCGAAACCGGTACGCCTGCGGCTTGAAACTCTTCTACGGTTTTAACCGCTTCATCCACGGACGGGAAGTTCTTAACCATCAGGCCCACATATACGCGGCCTTCCGCTGCTTCTACGATCTGCTTGGCGTTTTCAGCCGTTTTCGCTAATACGTTTAATTTAATCGTCGGTTGTGCCATTTCGTTCTCTCCATCTCCTTTATCTTTAAGGGGGTTTTTAAAGACTAGGCTTGCAGAATTTCCTTGATTCTCTGAGCGATTACACGCTCCTGGCCTTCCAGCAGAGGACGCGGGTCCACGCTGATGATTCCGAGGTTGGAGTAATGATTGCGCGTGTACACGGCCGGACTGCCGGATTCGAGCTCCTTGATGAGCTCGTAGGCGGTTTTGCCGGCGGCTTTGGCGTCAATGGTGAGCTGCGCGCGGTAGATGGCGCGTCCGGCTTCGTCCTGAGTGATGGCGCCCTTCACACCGGGAACGTCTTTCAGCTCCGCGATGAGCCATTCCATGCGCTCACGCTGCTGCTGGGACTCGTCCGGGCGGTTGTCGTAACGGCGAAGCGCGGTCAGGAGGCCGATGATGCCCTCCTTGCCGATCTTCATCGGACGGCCGACGCCTTTGTACTGCGCCCGGCAGGCAACCATCAGGTCCGCGCGTCCGCAGATGAAGCCGGACGTCGGGCCTTCAAGGGCTTTGCCGCCGCTGTACAAGACGATCTCCACGCCCATCGCGATGTACTTGCGGAAGTCTTCTTCGGCGGCCGCGTCCACGATCAGCGGAATGCCTTTGTCCTTGGCGATCGCCGCCATCGTTTCGATGGACTGCATGCCCTTCTGCACCGCGTGGTGAGACTTCACATACAGCAGGGCGGCGGTTTTGTCCGTGACCGCTTCCGCGATGTGGTCTTTCTCCACGTGGTTGGCCTGGCCCACCTCGACGACTTTGCCGCCGCCGATCGCGATCATCTGCGGAATGGACGCTCCGAAATGGACGGAGTGGCCTTTCTGGATGACGATCTCGTTGCGGAGGCCGTCGGTGAGCGGAATACGCTCGATCAGCGACAGGCTCGTGCCGGCGATAACGGCCGCGACCGAAATCGCGATGCCTCCGGCCACGCCCGTGGTCGGACAGCCGTCTTCGGCGCCCGTCGCCTCGGCGATGACCTTGCCGGCCTGCACCATCAGCTCGCTGATGTCCACGTAGTCCATTGCCGCCTCGGCAACCGCCGCCGCCACATCTTTGTGGACGGCACTGGCTCCGAGGGCGGTCATTTTGCCGCTTGCATTGATGACTTGCTTACAACCGTAACGCTCGAAAATACTCATGGTCTCTCTCCTCTATCCTTGATTTGAATCCATGGTATGAACATCTTGTCGTGCAGAGCTAATTTTCGCCAATCTCGCTTATTTCGTTACGATCGGGAAGATCGCGCCGAGGATCATGGCTCCGATAATCGCGCCGCCGGCGATCGGCTTTTTGTAATAGTAGAAAATAGCTGCGCCGATAGTTGCGCCGATCCCGACCGGAATGGAAGCCATAACGGCGGAGATGACAATCAGCGGGCCCAGATAACGCCCGGAGGCGTTCCCCGCACCCATCATGACATCCGCTCCGAACGTCGAATTCGAGGCGTTGATCGTAAATTTACGAATCAGGATGATGACTGCACCGACGGCTACGCCCAGTACGGCGCCTGTCAGAAGAGCCAGCGGGAAGTTCGTGAGCGGTGCCGTCATACCCGCGCCGAGCATAAGAGCCGGCACACCGATGCCGATTCCGGTTTGAAGCGAGCCGCCGATGTCGAGGATACCGACCAGAGGAGCTTCGAGAATACGGGCGAACAGGAAGCTTGCGCCGAATGCCGCTGCGGCCCCGTAGCTGCCGCCCTTCAGACCGGCTTCCAACATGGCGACGATCGCGATATCGTTAAAAGCGCCTACATGATATACATAGTATAAGTGAGTTCCGGCGAAAATCCCAGAAGAAAGACAAGCGACGAATAAAACAAATGCCCACTCGGAATACCAGAAGCCTTTTTGCAAGTTGTTTTCCATGTTATTTCACCACCGATCCGAAGAATGCGTGCAGGTCGATAAGCCACTGCGGCGTTGCCAGGCTCATGCTCTTAAGAAGCGCCACGTCAAACGCGCGGAAGAATCCGCTGAAAATGAACAGCAGGATAACGGCAACGAGCATGGTCTTCGTAATCCGGTTCCAGCCGCTGTCGTCTACACCCTTACCGATCAGAATCCCCAGCACGATACCCGGTACGGCGTTGCCCATGACTAGGTGGGAGAAACCGCCGAGCATGGTCGCCCATACGCCGGTCCGTTTGCCCGCATCCATGGCCGCGGTCCAGAATACGATCGGCATGATCGGATTGATCAGCCAGTTCGCCGCCGGGACCAGTACCTTCGTCGCCACGGATTGCAGCGAAGCCGGAATTGCGGCGGCGGTCGAGTTCAGAAGCGCGACCACTACGGCGCCGATAATCGCACCGGCCCAAGCCATTTTACGCGGATCGTGAAGAGTTTCTTCCAGCTTTTTGTTGCGGGAAAGCAGCGCAGCGGCAGACCAGTGCGGAATGATCCGATGGTCGACGTCCTGGGTCAGGGCGCCTGCGCCCACGACGGATGCCCAGGCGTTGAACAGGAAGCCGAGGCCGAACGAGAAGTGAGCGACGGCGTCGCCTTCGCAGGCATTCAGCTCGCCGAATGTCCGGAATGCGCCCATCCCTTGGACGTTCGGTGCGTGGAACATCCGCGCTGCGCCGGCTCCGACCCCGAAACCGACCAGGAGTCCGATAATGATGGACTCAAATACGATCATCAATGTGTTCATGTGTATCCCCCAAAACTTCAGTCTACAGGTGGTCTCCAGTTCTCTCTATCTCACACAAAACACTGCCCCGGCAGCTCAGCGCATATGAAGCAGACGCTGATACTTGCTCAGGTTCTCTTTATTTTCTGTAAATTCCAATTCCGAAAGGTTTACATATTTCAGTTTGACCGTTATTCGCAGAGTCACCTCGTAACGAGTTCTCGTCCGCGGGAATAAGAATCCGAGAAACTTCTCACGGTATTGCGTCGAATGGGCCGAAACGACTTCCACATCCTGAGGCTCGATTTGTAGAAGAACATCTGACGTCTCCTTCGAAATTTGGCTTTTCATGCGGGTCAGAGCCTGTTGAAAAGCTCCCTGCTTGGTTTCCGACATCCCGCTTACGACGAGTGTTAACGGCTTTTCCTGAAACATGGCTTACCTCCCGTTTTTCTTGATATATTCTTCGGTTAAACGGCGGCCGAGCTCTTCGACATCCATGAAACCGAACCCAAGAACTTTTTTACCTTCGCGGATCGCCGTAACGCCCGCATCAATGGAACGCATGCCGAATTCCATCGGATATTTGTATTTGGTATTCGCCGTAACCGCACCCGCTCCCCCGCTTCCGCAGAAGGAAATGCCGAAATCCGCGTTTTCCTTGTTCATCATGTCGCCGAGCTTCATGTCAGCGCCTACGCCCGGAATCACAATCGCGACGCCGCCCGCAGCCTCTACCCCTTTTGCCACGTTCTGGCCTTTACCGAGACGATCACCAATAACTACTTTCACTTTTTCCATGAACTTTCACTCCTAAAGATTAGTTTTGGCCGCTTCGAAATGAACAGCCAGGAAGAATACTTCGGCGTCATCCAGTTTCCTTTGCGGCGGCATGTTGTAGTCGGAGAACAAGCGCTTACTGAGATTTATGGACTCCGCACTGATCTCTTCGAACATCTCCGGCTCGATTTCCGGCAAATATTCGTCCTGATCGACTCTCCTCAGGAAAGCGAGAAGATGAATGCCGATGATGACGGCTTTCGTATGCGGTATACTAAGCCCGATCTCTTGCGACATCGGACGAAGTTTCGTTAACAGGTCTTTTACCGCTTCGAGCTTTTCGGGAGAAGCTTCCGTTTTTTGCGGAATTTCTTCCAGGACTTCATTTACGTTGTACATGGTGTATCGCTCCAGCTCTTAAAGTATATTGCGGCAGCAGCTGCTGATCGTATTGAACTGTCTTGCCTTCCGAATCCGTAAGGGAAACGGGCTCCTGCACAAGCCGGAATACGGTGATATCCGCTTCGGCGCCTTCGCGGAGGGTGCCGATTTCGTTTTCGCGCTGAATGGCTTTGGCCGGGGCCACGGTGGACCAGGCCACAACCTGCTCCAGGGAATAACCCATCGCCAGGAGCTTCGTCATCGTCAGCGCGAGGCTGTAAACCGGTCCGCGCTCCAGATTTTCCAGATACAAGTCCGTGGAAATGGAGTACGGGTCGATCCCCAGTTCCTTCGCTTTCTTCATCGTGTCAAAGCTGAAACTAGAGCTTCCGTGTCCGACATCGAACAGGACGCCGCGCTCCAGCGCGCGGACCGCCTGTGGAATCAGGCCTCCGTCCGGGCTCAGGATGCCGCCCGCTTTGCCGTGGAAGGCATGCGTGACGACATCGCCGGCTTCCAGCAGATCCAACACGTCTCCGAGTTGAGGCGGCGCGTTGCCGATATGGACCATCACCGGAAGACCGGCTTCCCTCGCCGTATCCTTGGCGATCTGCAGAGGCCGGATGCCGCTTGTTTTGACGACCGAGCCGCTCATGCGGGCCTTGATCCCGATAATCCGGTCCCGGTTGCGCTCGATAACCGCCAGGACTTCCTTGGGATCCAGTTGGGTCAGATCGGCCAGCTCCGAGCGTCCTTCGACGAGACCTGGAGCCGAGATGTTCAGCCAGGCGTAAACGCGGCTTTTGCTCGGCTCGATGTTTCTGCGGACGAAATCGTCGAAATTGGCGGCTCCCGAGCTGCCGGCGTCGACAACGGTCGTTACCCCCTGGTCGATTCCGACGCGGTCAGGGGCTACGCCCATGGCAGGCACGCCTTCATAAATGTGGGTATGAATATCGATGAAACCCGGCGATACATAACTCCCCGAAGCATCGAGCGTTTGCCCGGCCTCTATGGCAGCCGTACCCGGCTTGAATACACCTGTGATTTTCCCTCCGCTGACCGCAACGTCAAATGCACCGGATATTCCTGTGGATGGATCGATTACTGTTCCTCCGTGGATCAACAAATCCGCTTTCATGGTTACGCACTCCTCTCAAAATACCGTAGAATGGCCATTACTTCGCCTTCCGTCGCGTGGATGCGATGTTCGGAAAGCAGCATTTTTAATTCCTCCGCCAGCTCGCCTTCCGCCCCTTCGGCTGAAGGAGCGGAGCCCGTCTGGATATAAGCCGTATCGAATGCGATGCGGTTCATCATAAAAAGCAGATGAAGCGTCAAGCCTTCGAGTCTCTCTTCATTCAGATACGGAGCGAAACGTGTCCGGATTGCCCGGCTCAGTTCGAAGCCTTTCCAGATGATATCCTGGAATTTCTGCTCCAGATAGGAAAGCTCGGGCCGCTGCAAGCTCGATGACCGGCCTGCCGACGCGCCCTCCGCACCCCCATGTTTCTCCAGGTTTTCAAGCCTAAGCCGGATCGATTTGAAATCGTTCTTATCCGGAATCGGATTGACTACCACAACGGGTACGTGCGCTTCAATCGGGAAAATACTGATGACCAGATCGAAATCGCCGACAACCTGCTTGTCGAACTCCATGACGGAACAGAAAGCCGCGACCTGGAGTGTCTTGATTTCGTTTTCGATGACCGTCTTCAAAAGCTTCGACGTCCCCCGGCCGGTTCCGCATACGACCAGTGCCCGGTACCGCTGGACTTCCTGCCTGCGTTCGAAAGCGGCCTGAAAGTGAAGAACAATATAAGCGATATCCGAGTCCGACAACAGAATGCCGTAAGAGGAAAATACTTCTCCGCAGGCGGATCTCACGGTTTCGAACATGGTCCGGTAAGATCTGAGTATTTCATGAAGCAGCGGATTCGGCTCCGCGACTCCGTAGCTGTACTTGTTCAGTTTGTCTGCGATATGCGCATGCAGATGCTGCATGAGATCCGGATCTTTGCGGAACCGGACATGAACCGACTCGCTGACTTTGTCGATAAGTTTCTTCGTCACGGCAAAAGCGTCGGGCAGCTGGGCCCCTTCTTCATCCCTCGCTTCAAGCAGCGGGGGGATCAGCCCGATTGCCGGGAGGCTGACGTAGCGGATATTCTCCTCCGAAAGAGGAAGCTCCAGCTCCGCGAACAACCCCGTCAGCTTCTGCCGGAATAAATCCGAGATGCTGAGATGATAACCGGCCAGCGTCCGCTGATCGAAAGCGACAGGGCGTTCGCCGGAATCGGCGGCCGGTTGCTCCTCCGCCGGGCACTGCCTCTGAATGACGATGCAGAGCCGGATAAAAACCCCGATGATCGCATTGTCCGTCAGCAGCAGCTGGGTTTTCTCCCGGATTTCGCGGACCAGGGAGCCCACATCCTCGAACACGCGGTCCAGGTCGCGCACCGGCTGCAGAAACCATTCCAGCAGCTTGCTGAAGTGAAGATGCGGCCTGCGCTCCTGCACGACTCCCTGCACGATCTGGAACATGTCGTTGCCGTCCAGCAGGTCCTGGATCACATGCTCCAGCACGGCCCTCCTTCTCATTTCGGAACCGCTTACCCGGATTCCGTGCCGGGTGCGGTTCAGCGTCAGTCCCGAGTTGGCAAGCAGCTGATCGGCCAAAGCCAAATCCGCCTGAACGGTGTTCCGGCTTACATCGTGCTTGGCGACGAGTTCGCCGATGGTGAGGTAGCCGTCCAGCAGCAGCAGATCGATCAGCATGTGCCTCATCCGTTCCTGCTGGTTCAGAAAGACGTGCTCGCCGACCGCATCCAGCTTCTCCAGCAGATGAATGCGTTCCGTATCGCTGCAGTCGATCCAAATCCCCCGGCTCGGCTTCGACAGCAGTTCAATCTGCTCCTGCTGCAGCCAAAGCCGGATGGATTCGAGATCGTATTTCACGGTTCGTTCGCTGACTTGAAACTCTTCCGCACATTCCTTGATGCGGAGCGGACTGTGGGAATAGACGATTTTTTTGAGCAGTGCACGAGATCGCGTTGTGAGCGTCATGATATCCCCTCCTGCATTTTCATGCTGTTAACGTCTATTGTACCACTACCCGCCCGCCGGTACGGAAGAAAAACAAGGCCTTTCCCGCCGCGGTACTGCATCCGCAGTTTCCGCTGATTTCACTCGTAAGCGAGCGTTCTTTCATTCGGAGGTATTTATAGACTTACCGGTATATCGGGCCGGCCCGCGCAAAAGTTTACAGCCACTCCGCCACGGCCGGAACCCGGCTTATGATGTGCCGACGAATTTCTTCGGCCGTATCCAGTTCCAGCGCTTCGTCCGCCAGACGGCTCAGCTCGCTCCGGTTCAGCTTGTGCATAAGCGCCCGAGCCGTGGCGACGGAGCCGCTTCCCATGCTGAACTCATCCAGCCCCATGCCCAGCAGCAGCGGAATCGCGATGACGCTGCCGGCCATTTCGCCGCACATGCCGACCCAGCGGCCTTTCTCGTGCGCCGCCCTGATCACGTGGCGGATCAGCCGGAGCACACCGGGATTGAACGGTTCGCTCAAATGCGCGATCGTTTCGTTCATCCGGTCGGCCGCCATCATGTACTGCACGAGATCGTTGGTTCCGATGCTGAAGAAGTCCGCTTCGCGCGCCAACTGATCGGCCGCCATGCCCGCCGCCGGCACCTCGATCATGATGCCTACCTCGATGTCCTGCGCGTACTTGACGCCTTCCGCGTCCAGCCCGGCTTTCGCATCGGCCAGGACCGCGTTCGCCTGACGGAGCTCTTCGATGTTCGAGATCATGGGATACATGATCTTCACATTGCCGTAAGCGCTCGCACGGAGTATCGCGCGCAGCTGCGTGAGGAACAGATCCTTCCGGTCCAGGCAGAGGCGGATAGCGCGATAGCCCAGGAACGGGTTCGCTTCCTTCGGCAGGCTCAGGTACGGAAGTTCTTTATCTCCGCCGATGTCCAGCGTCCGGATGACGACCGGCTGGCCGGCGAACATTTCGGCCACGATCTTGTAGGCCAGAAACTGCTCTTCCTCCGTCGGCATCGTATCGCGCCCCATGTACAGGAACTCCGTCCGGTACAGCCCGATGCCTTCGGCTCCGCCGTCTCTGGCGGCCTGGGCGTCCTGCGGGCTGCCGATGTTCGCCGCGAGCTCCACATGATGCCCGTCCGCGGTTTCGGTCGGGCGTCCGATGTAGGCGCCCAGCCGCGAGCGACGCTCTTCGTACCGGACCTGCTTGCTCCGGTACAGCTCCAGCAGCCCGGCATCGGGGTTGATGTGAACGGTGCCTTCGCCTCCGTCCACGATCACGTAGTCGCCGGGCTGTACCCGCGCCGCTCCCGCGCCCATGCCGACGACCGCCGGAATTTCCAGCGAGCGGGCCATGATCGCCGAGTGCGAGGTACGGCCGCCCACCGCCGTAACGAAGCCGGCGATGCGGCTGCGGTCGAGCCGCGCCGTATCCGACGGCGTCAAGTCATGGGCGAAGAGGACGACCGCTTCGCCGTCACCGCCGATATCGCCGGCGGATTCCCCACGCAGCAAGCGCTGAAGGCGGCCCGCCACATCGCGGATGTCCGAGGCGCGTTCGCGCATGTAGGCGTCGCTCATGTTCTCGAACAGCTCCACGAGCGCCTTCGCCGCGTCTTCCACGGCCGCTTCGGCGTTCAGCCGCTCCGAGCGGACGGCTTCAGCCGCCGCCCCGACGAAATCGTCGTCTTCAAGCAGCAGCATGTGCGTCTCGAAGATTTCGGCGTGAGCCTCGCCCAGTTTGAGAGCGGTTTCTTCTTTGAGGCACTGAAGCTCGTCAAGCGCCTCCCGTGTCTTCTCCTCCAGCCTTGCAACCTCGGCTGCGGTTTCCTCTTCCGCCAGCGTTCTGCGCTGTGCTTTCTCTGCCTGCGGCTGCCATAAATGCGCTTTCCCCATCGCATAGCCGGGAGCGGCCGCGATGCCCTTTACGCTTGCGGTTTTTCTCTCCTCTATCATCCGGTCACCTATTCAAGTACGGATTCGAGCATGGTTCCCAGCTCGTTTACCGCTTCTTCTTCCTGCTCGCCGGAAGCTTTGACCGTTACTTTATCGCCGTAACGCATTTCCAGGGAAAGCAGCCCGACGATGCTTTTCGCATTAACGCTCTTGTCGCCCTTGGCAATCGTAATGTCGCATGTAAACGCTTTTGCTTTTTTCATAAGTGCCCCTGCGGGACGCGAGTGAATACCTAACGGATTCTGTACGGAAAACTCTTTCTCCATTTGGGGTATCTCCTTCCGATTTAAAACGGTTTCTGTATGGCTTAAACATTTTGTAAAGGAAAGGTTCCTGTAAGCCCAAGATAACGCAACCGCTTCCAACTGAAAAGATCAAACCTTTTGCACCATCCTCGGTGCAAAAAGAAAACCGGATCTGGGAAGATAGTCCCAAATCCGGTTATTCCGGCCTAGTTTTACAGAGAATTCAGGCAGAAAAAGTAGGCGGTCGAGGCGGATTTCCTTCCTCCCGGAGAGGTTCCGCGCCCTCCCTTTTTTTCCGGCCGTCGGCCATCAGCCTGACCGCTTTCGCCTGTACGATCGGAATCGAAATCAGACTGACGAGCGTGACGCCGATGATGGAAATGTACAGCCAGCCCTCCAGTTTATCCAAAGACATAATGAATACGAGCAGCACAATCCGCATACCGACCAGCATGCTTTCCCGCCAGATGAGGAAGGCCGCTTTCCGGCCCGGAGCATAGTCCTCGATACATTGAAACTGCTGGGCGTTCCAGATCATCGCAAAGAAAAACATGCCGAACGCCGTAAGCACATTCGAGAGGATCAGCAGCGGTTTAAGGGGAAACATCGCGATCACAAACCCGGCCGACAGCAGAAGAACGCCGAGCCAGAGACAGAATTGATCGTTCCATTTGAACTTCCGGTACAGAATAAGCCCGAGAAAGGCCGACCCCGTGTAGAGCAGATTCAGCAGTGCGATCAGCAGCTTATCCTGGGTAACCGTGAACGTGAAGACGAGCGTAAACAGGTTTTGAAACTGAAGGAATACGCCTCCAGCCAATATCGAAAGAATCAGCCAGACGGAATGGCGGTCGCCGAAAACCCGCTTCCACTGAAGCTGCTGCCAGAAGCCAAGCCCGGGCGTCTCCGTTCTGGGCAAGGCGATACGGGGCATCGTAGCCGAGAAAACCAGCATAACGATCAGAAAGACAAACATCAGGACAAACGAGCTTTCATAACCGAACCAGCCGATAAACTGGGCCGAAATAATAGGAATAACCATGGACAGAATCGAAGCGATGAGGTTGTTCGCCGCAAAAAAGGAAGCGATTTCAGTTCCTTTCCCGGAAAAAGAAACGCTTAGATTTTGGGCGACCGTATAGAACCCCCACATGAGACCGACCGGAAATCCGATCAGGGCGATCCACAGAATCCGATTCTCCAGCGTAAGGAACGTCAGCATAATAAATGCGGCCGCACCTCCGAATGCGGACAAGGCGAGCAGCAGGCGGATCGTGCGGTGGTAGAGCAGCTTCGCCCCGAGAACGAACGAAAATCCCCATCCGAAAAACATCACCATGTTGAACCAGGAAATTTCAAAAATGCTGGTATTGGCCTGCCAGATATACAGGTTCACAAAAATCCCGATGTAAATAAAAATGATGGACGACACAAAATTCATGATCAGCATTTTTCGTATGTTCGTCGACAACGGATTCACCCTTCCGGCTTAAGCGTCCAATCGATCGGGAAAATTTTCCGATTCTCAAGCCCTTTCCGCATTATAAGCATAAGTTGTAAACGCGTCCATCATTAAATTTGTTAAATATACGCGATTATTTTTTATAAAGGGACAACCCCCCAATCCTCTCAATCTTGCGGTTCATAGCATAGAGAGATTTCTAATCGAATCCGGGAGGAATGATCCATGACGACTTTGATCACCGTACTCGCTTTTATTGCCGCCGCAGCCGTCGTTTTTTTGATTTTCCGTCAAAAAGAACTGCCGAAAGAACCCCATCGGCCCTGCCAACTGATCGTGAAGTTCAAGCCGGACACTCCGGAAGAATTTATTGCGAAGCTTCATAAAAAATACAAATGCAAGGTGCTGGAACAATGCAGCACGCTCGGTCACCAGGTTTTGTTCACGAAGCAGCCCCTTCGCAAAACGATCAAGCGCTATGAGAACACGAAGTGCTGGAGTATGCCGAATTAAACTATATGTATCAGGCGTTCGAGCCCGCGCCTTCCGGCGGCAAGAAACAAGGAAAATGGCAGTCCTCCTCGGATGTGAATGTATTCGCCATCCCTAACGATCCTTACTTCAGCCTCTATCAGTACGGTCCGCAAAAAATTTCGGCGCCTTCGGCATGGGATGTGGCGCAAAGCCGCCTTACAGGAAAGCCGCCATCTTACGGCGTTCCCCCCGCTTCAGAGATGCACTAGAGCCAAAGCTCCCATGACGGGGGTTTTTTATTGTTTGGCCTCTTTATTTCAGCCATTCTCAGTTCTTTAATTGGAGACGTTCTCCAAATCTTTCGATTTTCTCGGAAATAAATCGCTTACAGCCCGTTTTGTCCGCCATACGGTCTCATTTCCGCCAATATGGCGCTCTAGCTGCCTTGCCCGCTTTTTCCATTGGCCTTTACAATAAAGAAATGAGTTTATCCCTGAGGAGGTGGTGGCATGGGCAGTCAGAGGCTGCTTCGGAATTATGTGAAAGCGAACCTGGGACTGTATTCGGTCGGGGTCGCCTTTATTATCCTGTCTAACGTGGCGCAATCGTTTTTCCCCCGCGTTCTGGGAGAATTTACGGACGATCTGCAGCTGAAAATCGCCACATCCCATACGGTTGCCAGCTACGGCATGCAGCTTCTCGGAATCGGTGTGGCCTACGGAGTGCTTTTCGGCATCGGCCAGTATACGAACGCCCGGCTCGGACGCCGGTTCGAATACGCGACGAGGCAAAAGCTGTTCCGTCATTTCTCCACGCTCAGCGAGCATTATTTCTCCAGGCACGGTGTCGGCAAGCTTCTCAGTTACGTCATGAACGACGTCACGGCCGTCCGAGAGTCCATCTCGAACGGTGTCAACCAGACCACCAATGCCATCTTCTTTATTCTCTCCGCTTTTGTCATGATGTCCTTCAGTTCCATTCCTTTCGGCTTGATAGCGCTTAGTCTCGCGCCTATGGCTTTAATTCCCTTCATCGTCGTGTTCCTCGGGCCGCGTATCCGCTCCCGGTCTCTTGAAGTGCAGGAATCGCTCGCCACGATGACCGAATCGGCCGAGGAACAGTTCGGCGGCATCCGCGTGACCAAAACGTTCGCGGCCGAAGAAATCGCCTTCGAGCGTTTCGGCCGGAACGTCGACGCGATCCGGGAAAAGCAGCTTCGGCTCGTCCGGATGTCGTCGCTTTTCCAGTCCCTTCTTCCCCTGATGGGCTCGTTCTCAATGATCATTGCCATTCTCGCCGGAGGCTATATGACGCTGCACGGCCAAATTACGCTCGGCAGCTTCGTGTCCCTTACCTTTTACCTGCGGATGATGATGACTCCTCTGCAGCAGATCGGCAACGTGATCAATATGATGCAGCGTTCGCGCGCATCGCTGGAGCGGCTCAATCACCTGCTGGCCGTAAAACCGGATATCCGGGAGGAAGCAAAAGCCGAGCAGCTGGAAAACGGGGCGGGAGAACTGGACATCTGCGGATTGTCTTTCCGCTATCCCGGTTCGGACCGCCGCGCTCTGGAAGCCATCCACCTGAAAGTGGAGCCGGGCAGGACGCTCGGCATCATCGGACGCACGGGAAGCGGGAAAACAACGCTCGTCAAGCTGCTCCTGCGCATCTACGATCCGCCCGCGGGCACGATTTATATCGCAGGCCACGATATCCGCCGGGTTACGCTGGAAAGCCTGCGCTCGCAGATCGCCTATGTCCCGCAGGACGGCTTTCTGTTCAGCACGACGATCCGGGACAACATCGCCTTCTCGCGGAGGGATGCGGCGGACGACGAAATGCAGCAGGCCGCGCGCGAGGCGCAGATTTACAGCAGCATCACGGAGCTGCCGCGCGGTTTCGAAACGAAGCTCGGCGAACGCGGCATCACCTTGTCCGGCGGCCAGCGCCAGAGAGCGAGCCTGGCACGCGGCTTCATGAAACAGGCGCCCATCCTCATTCTCGATGACAGTGTAAGCGCCGTGGACGCCGTGACGGAAACGAACATCGTCCGCCAAATCCGTGCCGCCCACCGCGACAAAACAACGCTGATCATCGCGCACCGCATCAGTGCGGTCAAGCATGCGGACGAAATCGTCGTCCTTGATGAAGGCCGCATCGTGCAGCGGGGCACGCACAAGGAGCTGCTCGCCCGTCCGGGCTTGTATGCTTCCCTGTATCAGATTCAGGAGGAGGGGACCCGGCATGCCTGATCCGAAATCACCGGACGCAAACGCTCCAAGGGAGTCGGCTTCCGCCGGTTCGGCCGGGCAGAATTCTGCGGGGGCCGGGCAAACGGCGGATACCGCGAAAAGCAGCGAAGCCCCCGAACCGAAAGAAGGCCCGCGCCCGGGCAGACTCGCCGCATTCAAAGCGACACTGACGTATGCCAAGCCGCACAAGCTGACGTTCATCGGCATTTTTTTCTGCTCGCTGATCGCCATCATCGCCGAGCTGCTGCAGCCGTATCTGGTCAAAATCGCCATCGACGACCACCTCTTCGGCGGAAGCGGAGCCATACGGCCCCTTCTGGTCATCGGCCTGTTTTACCTGGGGCTGTCCGTCGTGAACTTTGCTTTTACCTACGTCCAGAACAACCTGCTCCAGTATGCCGGACAAAGCATCGTCGCGAGTATCCGCAAAAATTTGTTCGCTCATATTTCAAAGCTGTCGATGTCTTTCTTCGACCGTTATCCGATCGGAAGCCTGGTCACGCTCGAATCGAGCGATACCGAGACGATCAGCCAGTTTTTCACTCAGGTATTCCTCAGTCTCGTCCGGGACGGGATGACCCTGGTGCTTATCATCGTTTTCATGTTTCAATTGGACGCCACGCTCGCCTGGTACAGCATGCTTCTTCTGCCGGTCATCGCGCTGATCGCCGTCCTTTTCCGTTCCATGCTGCGAAAAGCTTACCAGGAGACGCGGGCGCAGCTCTCCCGTCTCATCGCTTACCTGGCTGAAAACCTCGCCGGGATGAGCCTGATTCAGACGTACAATCAGCAGGATGAACAGTTCGGACGTTTCAGCGACCGCAACGGGCAGTACTTGAAAGCCAACTTGAAAGAAATCCGCACGAACGTGCTGTTCAACCGGTCCTTCGATATTTTCGGCAACATATCCGTCGCTCTTCTCGTCTGGCTCGGCGGACTCGCTTTTCTCGGCGGCAGTATCGAATTTGGTGTGCTTTACGCCTTTATTACCTACATCCGCCAGTTTTTTCAGCCGATCAACCAGATTACCCAGCAGTGGAATACGCTGCAATCGACCTCCGTTTCGATGGAGCGGCTGTGGAACATTTTATCCACGGAACCCGATGTAAAAGAACCTGCCGGCGAAGCTATAACCGAAGTTGACTGGAAAAAAACAGCCGGAAAAATCGACTACAATCACGTGGATTTTTCTTATGTGGAGGGAAGCAAGGTTCTCCGGAATCTGGACCTACACATTAAACCGGGGGAAATGATCGGGTTTGTTGGAACGACAGGCGCGGGCAAAAGCTCGCTAATTTCCCTGCTTACCCGTTTTTATGATGTGAATGCCGGAAGTGTCACGATCGACGGCACCGATATCCGGCGCATTCCGCAGGATACGCTTCACCGGATGATCGGGCTCGTCCAGCAGGAGCCGTACCTGTACTCCGGTACGATCCTCGACAACGTGCGGCTGTTCCGGCAGGAAATCAGCCGCGAAGAGGTGACCGCCGCCTGCAGGGCGGTCGGCGCCCATCCGCTCATCACCCGGCTCAAGGACGGGTATGACACGAAGCTCTCGGAACGCGGCAGCGGCCTCTCGGCCGGCGAGAGACAGCTTCTGTCGTTTGCCCGCATTCTCGTGTTCAAACCGAGAATTCTCATTCTCGACGAAGCTACGGCCAACCTCGACTCCCATACGGAGCAGCTCGTGCAAAGGGCGCTCTCCGTCGTCTCCGAAGGCAGGACGGCCTTGCTCATCGCCCACCGGCTGTCCACGATTATGCACGCCGACCGGATCATTGTCATGAAGCACGGCGAGATCGTGGAGGAAGGCACCCACCGGCAGCTGCTCGCCAAGAAAGGCTGCTACGAGGAGCTGTACCGCCACTCGCAGGGCATGCAGGCGATCGGATCCTGACTGTCCGGCCCGCTTGTTAAAAAAAGACCCGCAGCCTCACGTTCGGTTACGAACATGAGACTGCGGGTCTTTTTGCCGGCGGCTTACTTGCGGCACGGATGTAATGCAAAATACGACTGTTACAGAATCCATATCAGGGCTACAAGGGAGGGAAAGCCAACCTCCGCGGAGCGCTGCTTGAGTACACTGCAAGATCTTTCGGCAGAAGTGGCCGCTCAAGTTTTCGGGAAATAATACCAATCACAACCGCATTGGGGATCACCATTTCATCCATATTTAGATGCATGGATGCCATCGCTTTTTCGAGAATTTTGCCATCCCCCTAAACAAGGAGAGCTTTCCCATATACAAACCAGTATATTCAAAAAAACGCCAAAGATATCAAGAGTTTATTTCCTATAATGAAATCGTCAATGCCCCTTCTAAAAAAATTTGGGATAAACTGCAAACACATCAAAAAACCACCTTTTACAGATGGTTTTTTTGTCACTCATTTTTCAGCTGTCGTTTCGTGTGTTATTTTCCATCAACCTCTGTTCTTGGGGTGGGCGTCATACCTGTGTAAGGCATCATCTGCTGACCTCCGTACGAGTATGGCATACCTGTGTAAGGCATCATCTGTTGACCTCCGTACGAGTACGGCATGCCTGTGTAGGGCATCATCTGCTGACCTCCGTACGAGTACGGCATGCCTGTGTAAGGCATCATTTGGTGGCCACCGCTCGAATACGGCATACCAGTGTGAGGCATCATCTGTTGACCTCCGTACGGATACGAAGTACCCGTGTAAGGCATTTGTTGAGGTGTATACATTTTTTCCTCCATTTTTAAATGAAATGGTCATATTTCCTTATTATAGTATGCAGCCTAGCTGAGGATGGTACATTCGCGGAGGAAAATAAATACGCGGTCGAAGTTTAAATTTTAAGATGGTTTTGAGGCTCCGATCCATTTATTCAAGGGTTAAAACGGATTTAAATGAATACTATTAATCAAAGCATTATCTAAATCTGAAAAATGAGTCATGTGTTCATTACCAAACCATAAAAGACCGGTTAGAACCAGTGAAAAGCTCGAAGGAGGAGAGTCATAAAATGCCGATTCGAACGAGTATGGTTTACATGATGACCAATTCGGAAGTAATGAACGAAGTCATTGCATTTTTTCGGGATACAAATGGAATCCTCACCTTTATGGGTTCCTACACAACATATGGAAGAGGCTCTGGTACAAGGGGAGTTTCCACTGCAACAGCAAACAGTGGCGTGGATCCCCTCGAGTCACAAGGCTCCCTAACTTTGTCCCGCGATGGCCGTTTCCTTCTTGCAGTTAACGCCGGCAGCAATGATATCAGCAGTTTTCTCATCACCGAAAGCGGAGCGCCTGTTCTCGTAGATGTGAAGCCATCAGGAGGTGCTCGTCCCAATAGTGTAGATGTGTATGGTAATCTTCTTTATGTTTCCAATGTAGGTAATGTCGCTAACAATATTTCATCCAATATCACTGGTTTTCGGATAGATGCTAACGGACGCCTTACTCCTATTCCAGGATCCACTCATTCTCTTAGTACTTTCAATGCACAGCCGGCGCAAGTTCTCTTCACTCCAGATGGAAGTAAAATCGTTGTATCCGAGTTTACTTCAAATCATCTAAGTGTGTTCCATGTGAATAATACGGGTACGGTTACAGGTCCAATCGTTCATATTTCTAATGGTATGGGGCCGTTCGGCTGTTATTTCTTATCTTCAGGACTCCTTTTGGTTACGGAATCCTCTTCTAGTGCGCTGTCATCCTATTCAATGAGCGACAACGGGCAACTTCATGTTATCAGTGGCTCTATATTGAACGGCCAAAAGACGGCTTGCTGGGTTGTAACAACGACGAATGAACGATTTGCATATACCACCAATACTTTGAGTGGCACAATATCGACCTACCGTATAGATGGCAGTGGTGCATTAACGGTTATCGGGAATATTACCAGTACACCAGTAGGTACACCTCCTGGCCTGCCAATAGATGCTGGAGTGAGCAAAGATGGACGTAATTTTTACACACTTAACGGTAATCAAGGCACCATCTCCGTATTTAACATCAGAGATGATGGTGGTTTAGTCGGATTGCAGGTTGCTGCATGGACTAAATATCCATATTTTGGATCGCAAGGTTTAGCTGTTCTTTAATTTTGCCGGATAAAGTCGATCCGTGAGGTCCGCAACAAAAAAAGATTCAAATTTAATCATTTTTTCTTCCTACTCGGTTAGGATTGTGTTCACAGATCACTTCCGCCATATTTTGATAGTTGGCTGCCGTCGTGTTTGATTGAACTATCGTTCACCGTTAGCATTCATGCTGCTTTATCGGCTTGGTTTCCGTTCATGTCTCCCCCTTCCCAGTAAAAAAAAGCCCGCCGAATAAGCGAGCTTCATTCGAATCGTTATGCAAGCCTCCCAGATTGTATCTACCTGTAATTATCAAATCGAATGCTTAAAAAACGAGCTAACACTTAGACGACCATCTCGATAGCATGATTCGGACTTCTATGAACGCATCATACGATCCTGCAAAATCTCATCAGTCTCTTGCTTGTTCACGATCGATTCGCCTTCGACGTCGATATTCGGCAAGATGCGGTTCAGCCATTTCGGCAAATACCAGGCGGAGCGGCCCATAAGCGTCATGACGGCCGGCACGATCGTCATCCGGACGATGAAGGCGTCGAACAGAATGCCGAAGGCAAGGGCAAGGCCCATCGATTTAATCATCGTGTCTTCCGCAAATATAAAGCTTGCGAATACCGAAATCATGATTAAACCTGCGGCGGTAACTACGCTTCCGCTGCTTTTCAAACCGAAGAGCACGGCTTTTTTCGCATCGCCCGAATGGATAAATTTCTCGCGCATCCGACTCACAAGGAATACCTCATAGTCCATCGCTAATCCGAACAAGATCGCTGCCACCAACAGCGGCAGGAAATTCAGTACCGGACCCGGCTCGGGGATTCCAAACAAACCGGCCATATGGCCGTCCTGAACGACGAAAACGACGAATCCGAGCGTTGCCGCAAGCGTAAGCAGATAGCCTAACAGGGCTTTGAGCGGTACAAGTATGGAACGAAAAACCATCACGAGAAGAATCAAGGCAAGGCCGACTACAAGAGAAGCGAATACTGGAAGTGCGTGGTTCAGCTTGTCCGTAATATCGATATTGACGGCCGTGCTTCCGGTCACCATCAGTTCGACCTGATTTTGCCGCATGGTCTCGTCCGAAAGCTTACGAATGTCGTACACCAGATCGGCTGTTTTGAGGTCATGCGGGCCGGTTCCCGGCAGCACCGTTATTATGGCGGTATCGCCGTCCGGACTCATAACGGGCTCCGTTGCCATTACAACATTGTCCAGTTTGCCCAGAGCTTCTCTTGCTGACGCAATGTCCGCTTTGGCATGATCGGCAGTCTTCGCTTGCATGACAACCACAAGCTGCGCTTGGTATCCGGGTCCAAAGCCTTCCGCGATCAAGTCGTAGCCGCGCCGCCCGGTCGTCTCTTCAGATTTCAAGCTATTGTCAGGAAGACCGGTTTGCAGGTGCAAGGCAGGAAGACTGATGAACGCCAGCACCAAGATGCCCGCAAGCGCCGTCGGCAACGGAAATTTTTGCACAAACCGGCCCCATGCATTCGACTCGGCATTCGCTGTCGCCTTCGGCTTTTTGAGCGGCATATCCGGTGCCGACTTGGGACGAATCCTCTCGCCAAGCATGCCTAGAACCGCAGGAACGATGAAGATCGCAACCAGAACGGCTGTGAAGACGGTTAAAGCTGCCGCGAGACCCATCATGGTAATAAAGGGAATATTGGTTACGGCCAAGCCCACAAGAGCAATAATAACGGTACAGCCGGCAAATACGACCGCGCTGCCTGCGGTTCCTGTGGCAATGGCAATCGATTCATGAACGGATCTGCCCTCGGACATATTTTGCCGGTGACGCGAAATAATGAACAGGCCATAGTCGATCCCGACCGCAAGGCCGAGCATAACGGCAAGCGTCAGGGAGACCGAAGACATATCGACGTAATTCGAAGCAACGATAATCCCCATGATTCCGATGCCTAGTCCGATCAACGCGGTAACAATCGTGAACCCTGCCGCCAGGATGGAACGGAACATGAAAATCAGAATAAGGAACGCGATTGCTATGCCAACGATTTCGGAAACCCCGCCAATTTCAAGCGATTCGAAGCTGACCGAGCCGCCGATTTCCGTTTGCACGCCGTGGGCCCGCGCTTGCTCAACGCTTGATAAGACCATCTCTTTGGACGCTTCCGATACATCCTCCGCCTGAGAACGATAGGTAACAGTAGCATACCCAATTTCTTTCGTTTGACTGATCGTTCCGGCATTGTAGGGACTTGCTACCGAGGCGACCGATTCGTCCTTGGAGATTCCATCCAACGTTTGCTTGACAATCTGACGCATCGACTCCGTTTCAAGCGTTTGTCCGTCGGGCGCTTTAAATATGATTTGTACGGTACCGTACTCGGCCGCCCCGTTTGTGTGGAATTTTTCGCCAATGACGGTAGCCGCCTGTTCGGATTTGGTGCCGGGGATCGACATGTCGCCGGTGAAAACCGCTCCCATCCTTAACCCGATTAGCGCTGTAATTAGCAAGACGGCCAAGCCGCCGATAAAAACGGACTTCGGTTTCCCGGCTGCCCACCGACCGATGCGATACAATAATTTTGCCATACTCCAATCTCCTCCCAATATTTCTTTCTGGTATGGAGATCATTATATCGGGCGGCGGCAGTTTCGAAATCGTCCGATCGGGCATGCCCGTTATGTACCTTTGGGCAATTAGATATATCCCTGCTCGACTGCGATCGCAACCGCCTGCGACCGCGAATCCACGCCTAATTTATTATAAATGTTGGTCAAATGCGCTTTGACGGTACGTTCCGATATGCCCATGTCCGAAGCGATTTCCTTGCTCCGAAGCCCTTGGACAACAGCTTGCAGCACTATTCTTTCTTTATCCGACAAAATCGCGGTTCCTGCCGACCGGACAGGCGTTTCTTTCGTCTGCTTGATGGCAAACACTCTCGCCGTGATCTCGGGCTGAAGCAGCGTCTCCCCCCGCATAGCGGAGTCGATCGTTCTGAACAAATGGTCTCTACCCGTATCCTTCAGCAAATATCCTTTGGCGCCTAACGCCAAACCGTTGATCATCAACTCGTCTTCATTGTAGGTGGTCAAGATCACGACGGGAATGTCGATCCCCCGCGCGTTCATTTGCTCCATCATCTCGAGTCCGCCCATCACCGGCATATTGAGATCCATCAGAATGACGTCCGGCGAAAGTTCTTCCAGCAAGCGGAGAGCGGCCGCTCCGTCCGCGGCTTCTCCAATCACCTCATAGTCGTCGCACGTTTCCAATATCAGCTTCAATCCCTCTCTGACCACATAATGGTCGTCGACAATCATGATTTTACAACTCATGCTTAGCCTCCTCTCTGTTCTCGGGCAGCTCTAATCGAACGATCGTTCCTTGCTGGCTTGCGCTTGAGATATCGAGTACGCCGCCGAGAATGCGAACCCGCTCTTTCATGCCGATCAAACCGTAATGCCCGAGTTGGCGGCCAATCGCAGCCGGATCGAATCCTTTTCCGTTATCGCGAATTTCGATGACGATTCGGTCTTCTGCACGACTGATGGAAATTCCGACACGTGAAGCTTCCGCATGACGGGCTATGTTCATCAGGCATTCCTTGACGATTTGCAGCACATGTTCGGTCATCAGTTTCGAAATATGCGGCAGTAGCTCGACATGAAGCTCAACCGGTATCCCCGTAGCCGACGAGAACCCGTCCGCTTCTTCCCGAACCGAATCGGAAAATTCGGTGGCGGTCGAGGAGCGAAGTCTTAGACCGTCGATGGCGCTTCGCGCTTCCGCAAGCGTTTTTCTCGCCGTTTCCCTGCATTGGCGCAAAATTTGTTGAGCCCGTTCGACATTGCTTTTTGACAAGTGAGCATCTATCGCTTCAATCTGCATAAGCACGCCGGCAAGTCCCTGTGCCAGTGTATCATGAAGGTCGCGCGCTATCC
The DNA here is from genome assembly GCF_058269095.1 of Paenibacillus sp. JNUCC 35. Classification (NCBI taxonomy): domain Bacteria; kingdom Bacillati; phylum Bacillota; class Bacilli; order Caryophanales; family Paenibacillaceae; genus Paenibacillus; species Paenibacillus sp. JNUCC 35. Next base: position 4,322,503 of record NZ_CM177771.1, read on the forward strand.
TTTGCCTTTCGTTGGCGAGCGTAAGCTCTTCCACTTTCTGATGGGCGGACTCTAGGTCCCGTAGGAAGTTTTGAGTATGGACGCGTCCAAATACCTCCCTTTGAAACATACGGGTATACGAAGTGACGATCAAATTCAAGAGAAGCAGCAGAGGACCAAAAACGACAAGCGCAGGAAGCTCGTTGACTTTCACGATGATAAAGAAAGCAAGAATGTGGTAATAAATACATGCGATAGCGACCTTGGTGTTCTGATGATAAATAACAGCGCTTTGCCCCATAAGAACCGGAAAAAGACCGAGGATCAGAATCGTCCAAGCGATGGGCATAAACCAGACGAACCACAAAACAAGCAGTCCTTGCAGAACGAGATAAACCCAAGGACGCTTCTTGGTGAAGGAATCGGAGTGCCAGTATAAGGAGCCGTGAAAAAGATACAAACCCGTAAAAAATAAACTAGGTATCCACTGAAAGCGGGTTGTCCATTGAATAAGCACAATGGAAAAGTAAACCAAAGCCAGCCAGACGACGGTTCGCTTCCGGGCATCGACCCAAGCGTTGGGCATTTCGACGGCCATGGACTTGGAACCATTTTGTGAGGGATGTTTATATTTCATTCTTTCACCCTTTCCGGTTACGCCCCGAATTATACCAGGAATTCGCCTGCACTGTCCTATCCGTGCGGGCATCCGCTTCATGGCCTCCATGATGAGGGTCGGTGTAAAGTAGGCATCCAGCGAGTTACTATCTAAAGACAGCCCTTTTCCAAATCTCCCTCCCAGAACGGAGCATGCGAGTTTCCAACGCACTCCGCTCGCCGGAGATTAACCGTCAGCCGACATCAGCTTTTGTTACTTTCTTACCGTCATATTAACCAGATTACTCCACCGAAATCAGCAATCTAAGTGAAAAAAGATCATGGCTGTAGGTCGCCATGATCTTTTTTCACTTAATCATTCAGCCCGTGTATACTGTAAAAACGTTGGTTAAATGCAGGGGCCGCAGTTTCCATGTAGACGTTAGTCACGTACAGCATGTATTAGACTTGTGATAAGGCATGGAATTGGAATACGTGCTAGAGGTGCCACGCTTGACCAATTGATATTCTTCATGGCTTTAGCGCCCTTCGCTTACGCCTCCGCCGTTCCCTCTGACGGTTGCAGCAGTTCGCGCTCCACCCGGTCGGCCAGCTGCTTCAGCGTGACGTCGTCCATCGGGGGATTGTGCAGTCCGAACCGCACATCCCGGTACAGCCGCTGAAGCGGGTGAGTCATCGCCAAGCTGTGCGCGCCCGCGATCCGCATCGATTTGTCGACGACGGTAAGCGCCGTCCGCACGGCGAACGTCTTGACGGCGCTCAAGTCCGCGGCGAAAGCCCCCGGATTTGCGGGGGCCGTCTCCCAGCGCTGCGCGACCGCGTAGAGGAAATGCCTCGCCGCGGAAAGCTCCAGCTCGATCTCCCCGATCAACTGCCGGATATGGGGCAGCTCCAGAATCGGGTGGGGAAGCGAGTTCGGCCGGTAAGCCGCCGCGAAAGAGACCGCTTCCCGCCTCGCCGCGAGAGCGATCCCGAGGTAGCAGGCGGGAATGTGCAGCAGATACGGATGAGCCGCCGGCCCGGGTCTGCTCGGTTCGCTGCGGGTGTGCTTTACCCTCGCCTCCGGCGGGACAAGCACATCCTCCAGCACCAGGTCGTGACTGGCCGTTCCGCGCATGCCGACCATATCCCAAGTCGGCTCGATGCGGACGCCTTCCGTTGTGACGGGAAAAACAAACTCGCCGTGACTTCCGTCCGGCTCCAGGGACGCGGTCACAATGACGAGGTCAAGGGCGGGAGCAAGCGTCGTAAACGTCTTGCGTCCGTTGAGGAGGTAGCCGCCCTTTACTTCCGCCGCCGTTGTAGCCGGACGGCCTCCGCGCGACGGGCTCCCCGTCCCTTTTTCCGTAGCCGCGCGGTTAATCAGAAGGTTGCGGGAGGCGATGTCTCTGCACAGGGCCTCGTATTTGTCCCGCCAGGCAGGCTGATTCGCCAGTTCCAGAACGATGCCCAGATGCCAGCCGATTCCGAGTGCTGTCGCCGCATCTCCCTGGGCCAGCCTTTCCTGCAGCAGAACAAACTCGTACAGGGATGCTCCGGCTCCTCCGTATTCGGCCGGGACGGTCAGCGAAGGGTACCGGGCTTCCTTCAACGCGTCGATAGCTCCGTAGGAGAAGCCGTTCTCCTCATCCGCCCTGGCCGCTTCGTCACGCAAAGTGTCGGCCAGCCGGCCGATCCCCTCGAGACGCTCCCGCTCTTCCGCTGTTCGGGCGAAGCTGAACGGAGATGGATTCATCGGCCGTTCCCCCCGCCTGTCTGCATAATCCGCTCCAGAACCCGCTTCTCGAGTCGGGCGAATTCCGGATTCGCCTGATCCCTCGGCCACGGAGCCGGGTTATCGGCGTCCAGCGCGATCTTCCCGTCCTCGATCAGAAGAATCCGGTCCGCCAGACGGACCGCTTCGCTTACGTCGTGCGTGACGAGCAGGGTCGTGAAGCCGTGCCGCTGCCAGAGCGTGCCGATCAGCTGCTGCATCTCCAGCCGGGTCAGCGCATCCAGGGCGCTCAGCGGCTCATCCAGCAGCAGCAGCTTCGGCTGGCGGACAAGCGCCCGCGCCAAGGCGACCCGCTGCTTCTGGCCTCCGGACAGGACGCCCGGCCAGTCGCCGGCGCGGTCCGTCAGGCCAACCTGCCCGAGTACGTGCAGGGCGCGCGGGCGCCAGTTCCCGCTTAAACCGATGCCGACGTTGTCCAGCACGGTTTTCCACGGGAGCAGGCGGGCCTCCTGGAACATGACCGTGATATCCCGGCCGATGCCGGATACGGGCCTGCCGTCGATCTCGATCCGGCCCTCGGCAGGTTTCTCAAGCCCGGCCAGCAGTCTGAGCAGCGTGCTTTTTCCGCTGCCGCTTCTGCCTGCAACGGCAATAAACTGACCCGGACGGATCGTCAGATCCAGCTCGTGAAGCACCTTTTTGCCTCCGAACGATTTATGAACGCCCTGCAGCCGGACAGACGCTCCGAACAGGCGCTCCCCGCTTTGCCCGGCGTCCTCGCCCGAAACCGCCCTTCTTTTATCACCTGCCAGGGCTTCCGTATATAAAGCCTCCTCGGCCAACTGACTCCACCCGCTCAATTGCGGCACCTCCGTTTACGTTGTTCTAGGCTTTCCGGTAGCTTACATTCCACTTGAGCACAGTATGCTCCAGCCATTTGGCGATCACATCCGCCAGCTTGCCCAGCAGCGCGTACAGCAGAATACTTAAAATGATGATGTCCGCCTGCATAAACTCACGGGCATTTAAAGCCAAATACCCGATTCCTTTATCCGTTGCGATCGTCTCGGCTACGATCAGCGTCAGCCACATAATTCCGAGCCCGTATCGGATCCCCACAAAAACGGAAGGAAGCGCCCCCGGCAAAATAACATGGCGGAAAAGCTGCCAGGAGGTGAGTCCGTAGACGCCCCCCATTTCTAAATACCCCCGGTCGATGGATCGTATTCCGTGAAATGTATTTACGTAGACCGGGAAAAGCACGCCGAGAGAAACCAGGAACACCTTCGCTCCTTCGTCGATTCCCATCCATAATATCACAAGGGGTACCAGCGCAAGATGCGGAATATTTCGGATCATCTGGATCGACGTATCGAACATCCGGTAGGACGTCACAAACAATCCGTTGACGGCCCCCAGCAGCAGCCCGATTCCCCCGCCGATGACAAAACCCGCTGCCGCACGCCCCAGACTGACGCCTAGATGATACGTAAGCTGGCCCGAGGAAAGAAGCTTCCAACCCGACCTCGCCACCTCAAGAGGAGGCGGGAACAACCGCTGGGAAACGGGCCCGTAGACGGCGGCCATATGCCAGCCCGCCAGAAAAAGCACCGGAAGCAGCCAGGGAAGCAGCGCGGCCGCCCATGTATCTCTTCGTCTCGTATCCGCTTGTCGAACGCTTACCGACATTTCGTCATCTCCCTCAAGTTAGGATCCGCCGTCATTTTCCGATTGCCCACGCCTGCTGGGTCGGCATCAGCGGAGCTACATGGATCTTGTCCCCGATCAGTCCGATCCGGTGGAACGTATCGGCCAGTTTTTGCTGCGGCTCAATGATTTCCGGTGACAAATTTTCGACGCCGTACGTTCGGCGGTTCACGGCCCGTTCGATTGCCTTTTGGTCGATGCCGAGCGCTTCCGTCAGCTGCTTGACGACTTCCGGCTTGTTCGTATTGGCCCATTTGTCGGAGACGTCGATTTCTTCCAGAATCGTTTTGATCAGCCCGGCATTTCCTTTCGCGAACGTTTCATTGGCGTAATAAAAGGTCCGGTTCGGTGAATATCCCGTTCCGTCCGTCAGCGTCACCGGCGACAGATCGTTCTCGACCGAGGCGAAAAAAGGGTCCCAAGAGCCGAGCGCGTCCACCTGCTTCGTTTCGAACAGAGCTCTCCCTTCGGATGCGTCTTTGACGAACACGAATTTGACATCGTCCAGTTTGAGACCGGCCTTTTCCAGCGCCAGAACAGCGAGGTAATGATGATTCCCGCCCTTCGCCACCGCGATCTTCTTGCCTTTTAAATCCGCGACGGTTTTTACCGGCGAACCCGCATGAACCACAATTCCCATGCCTTCCGGGTTGGGAAGATCGCAGCCCACGTAGACAAACGGTTTGCCTCCGGCCTGCGCGAATACGCCCGAGCCGTCCGCCGCATGCCCGAAATCGATGCTTCCCGCCGTTAACGCCTCCAGCAGAAAATTTCCGCCCGCAAAAACTTTCCATTCCACGGTGATGTTCTTCTCTTTCAGCCGTTTCTCCAGATTGCCGTGTTCTTTCAAAATATTAAGCGTATTCCCTTTCTGGTAGCCGATTCGGACCACCTTGGAGTCTCCCGTTACGACGGATTTTGCCTCATTCGGCGTTGTTGCCGCGGCCCCTTTGTCCCCGCCCGAAGAACATGCGGGCAGAACGACCGCAGCCGTCAGCATAAGGGCCGCCAGCCGTGCCTTTGTACGTGCGGAACGCTTCAGCCATCCGGATATTATTGTCATTTTCGTCTCTCTCCCCCTTATGTTCTTCCGCTCATCCCAAAAAAAGAAGACGCACTTTCCCCTGAAGGGAAAAAAGCGCGTCTCCGTTCGAACGGTAGACTCTTTTGTTTTAATAATTCCGATTGGATTAGTGTGTTATCGGAGTTTCAAGTAGCTTAGCACACGTTTTTTTGAAGTGTCAACGTCTTTTTTATGACTTAATTGATAAGAAAAGTCTTACGCATGTAGGACGATTTACAGTGTAACAGTGTTATGTTACAATCTTTTTCAAGAGGTGTTGAGATGACGCAGGAATTGATTTCGAAAAAAGATCTGCTCGAATTGACCGGCATATCCTACGGCCAGCTTTATCGCTGGAAACGAAAAAACCTTATACCGGAAGCGTGGTTCATCCGAAAATCTACCTTCACGGGGCAGGAAACGTTTTTTCCCAAGAAAGAGATTCTCGTCCGCATCGACAACATTTTGCATCAGAAAGACGATTTGTCGCTGGATGAGCTGGCCGATCGCTTCTCTCCCCGCCCTTCCGACCTGAGCATGACGAAAGAAGAACTTATCCTTCATAACATTGTTTCGAAGGTTGCGCTGGACTATTTCGTCCGGCTCAGCGGAGACGCCGAGGTGTGGACATTCGAGCGTATTTTCGCCGTCTATGTTCTTCACACGCTGCTCGAAACCGGGGAAATCAGCTTGGAGGAAGGAAGCGGCCTTATCCAGCTTATGACAGACCAGTACCCGAACATGAGCGACAGCGACGGGGAACTCCTTTTTATCCGCAAAATGGGTGTGTCCACCTGTTTTCTAAAGCAGGGCACCGGAGAGATTTATCTGGAAAAGGGTGTGAAAGTGGCGGCGCGCCTGCAGCTTTCCTCATCCGTTGAAGCGTTAAAAACAAAAATTTGGCGGGAGGCCTGACCATGGAAGCACAGCCTATTATAACGAATGACTTGTCGATCTCGGGATCGGGTTCGGCAGACGGCGGACGTTACCGGAACGCGAGAATTAACGGAAACGGCCGGATAGACGGCGATCTGGAATGCCGAAGCTATAAATCGGCGGGGCACAGCCATGTGTACGGGAACTTGGCCGCCCGGGAAGTGATCATACGCGGAAGCGGCTCCGTATCCGGAAATGTCCGTTCCGAATTGCTGAGTGTCAGCGGAAACGGGGAATTTCGGGGCGACGTGGCTGCCCGGCAAGTCAAAGTTAACGGATCGGCCGGCATCGGCGGCTCCTTGACCGCAGACACGGCGGTCATTCGCGGTTCCGTACAGATCAACGGAGACTGCGAAGCGGAAAAGTTCGAAGCCTACGGCGGTTTTGAAGTCGGCGGCCTGCTGAATGCGGGCATCATCGACATTCGCCTGTTCGGACCGTGCCGGGCCCGTGAAATCGGCGGAGAATCCATCCAGGTGAACAAAAACGGTTTCCTGAACTCGCTGGTTTCTCTTTTCGGTTCCAAACGCACCTCCCTGGAAGCCGGAACCATCGAAGGGGACGTCATCTACCTGGAGCATACATCTGCCTCCGTCGTACGCGGTAGAGACGTGAAGATCGGTCCCGGCTGTGAAATCGGCCGTGTGGAGTACACGAACACCCTGTACGTAGATAACCATTCGACCGTTGCCGAACGGCAGCAGTTGTAAAACGCAAGAACGATCAAGTCCCGTCCGGCTCTCCATGGTAAGCTGATAGCGGAAAGGCAGGCGATACCCGGCGATGGTGCAAGCAGTCGTATATTCGGAAACGGTCAACCGGACCCTTTCTTACATCGAAGCTCATCTGAAGGAGGAGCTGAATCTGGAAATCCTCGCCGAGCGGGCGGCATTTTCCATGTATCATTTTCACCGGATCTTCCAGGCCCAGGTAGGCATGCCTCCCGCCGACTATATCCGCAGACGCCGACTGTCCAGCGCGGCATGCAGCCTGCTCGGAACCGAGCGGAGGATCCTCGACATCGCGCTTGAATACCGCTTCGATTCCCAGGAATCGTTTACCCGCTCTTTCAAGCGCATGTTCCTCATGACGCCGGGCCAATACCGTTCCTACTACCGAACGCTTACGATGCAGAAGGAGAGTGAAGCCGAAATGGCCGAACAGACGGAACCAATCAACGATTTACAAGGAGAACCCCGGGGATGGATGCTTACCGGCACCCATTCGGGAGATTACGAGGTGGGCATAGACCGGCTGGTGGTCCACCACGGCAAATCGTCCGGTTATCTGCGCGCGCTTGCGGAACGGGCTTCCGGCTTTGCGACCATGATGCAGATGTTCAAAGCGGACGCTTACGCGGGACATCGGTTCCGGCTGAGCGGATTCGTCAAAACCGAGCAAGTCAAGGACTGGTGCGGCTTGTGGCTGCGCGTAGACGGCAAGGATCACGACGTGCTCGGGTTTGACAACATGAGCGGCAGACCCATCCGCGGAACGACGGGCTGGAGCCGATACAGCCTGGTGCTGGATGTGCCCAAAGAGAGTGTGGCCATCGCCTTTGGCGTTCTGCTGAACGGCAGCGGCCGGGTCTGGATCGACAGCCTCCAGTTCGATATCGTCAGTCTCCAGGTGCCTGTGACGAATCTGGAGGAGGCTGCCGAGCTCCCCGACGCTCCGGTAAACCTGAACTTCGAAGAGGAGCCCGATTTGTAGCGCATGGCAACGAAAAAAGACGATTCCCGGATGGGAATCGTCTTTTTGTCAATCACCGGCCGGTACGGCACGATAAGCGGCACCGTTACTCGGCAAGCGGGCATCGGACAGTCGGAATCGGTTACGTGTGCTCCGCCTGCTGCTGATGCTCTTCATGGATTTTATAAAGCGCCTGAACAAGCGGATCGGCCGGATCGCGGTTCAGCAAGTGAAGCGTCATCAGAAACTGGAGCGGAAGGGCAAACGTATTGTTGCCTTCTTTAATGGACGGGAAGCCCACTTCCAGGACAGGACCGGCTTCCGGATGCATCTCCAGATCGACGTAGATCTGTTCTTCCGGAAATTCGCTTCTTACGCTCTCCGCGCAGTGAGGCACGATATATTTGTCCAGCAGCTCTTTCGCTTCTTCTTCGCTTTGAGGAGCGGCCGGAAGCGGACGATTGTCGGAGCTGCGAATCAAGTCCACGAAGAAGGAAGACATCCATAGACCCGGATTCTCCTTGTTCTGGAACGTATGCACGAGCTCGTTGAGGAAAAATCCGCAGGAATAGCTGTTATCGTTTTGACGGACCGTGTAGGCGAACAAAGGACCGAAGACGGGGTGCTGGCCCACCTGTCCTTCCACTTCGTAGTCGGAAAACTGCTCTTTCAATACCTGCTCGGCATGCTTGTACCAGGCAAAAATAATTTCGTTCTGCTGCTGTTGCTCCTGCTGTTCTTTGGCTGCCTGTTCTTCGGGAGACAGCTGCTCTTCTTCTGTCGCTTGAGCTTCGATAGGCTGATCGCCGGATTCGTTAGGTGTGGTCATATATACTCCTCCTTGCCTCCCATCTTATCATGTTCTGGAGATGATGGGAAAGCGCCGTCTTCTTTTGCCGCTTCGGTTAAAAGCGTCCGTTATTTCACATAAAGCCTTCCGGTCTCTTCCCAGATTTCTCCGGGTTCCAGCCCGAACAAGCCGATTTCCTCTGCCGGCAGCGGACTGTTCGGCGCGTTCACGAGATTCACTTGCGGCTCCGGGCAGAAAAAACCTTCCTCCCCGAAGTGGTTCCAGATCATCCACTGCTTGTAGGACGTACCGACATCGTAAACGAGGGTGACGTTGCGCTTCGTGTCGGTCAGCTCCATACGGTTGCGCCCATCCTGGGCCGACACCGTATAATGGTTGTCCAGCGGTTCGTAGAAAGGATAAACCCCTTCGTCCCGGAGCTGCTCTTCTTCCCGCGTCAAGGGCTGCTGCCTGCCAGTAGGAAGCATGCGGCCGTTCATCTCCCAGCGCTTGCCGATCGTCAGCTTCACCCTGTAATCCTTCGCCGAAGCATCCGGCGCGAAAGGGGCGTTAACCGACGTGTGAAAAGCAAGCAGACAAGGCATCCGTTCTCCGCCTTCGTTGCGGATAAACAGATGCTGGGCCAAGCCGTCCGCGCTGAGCGAATAACGCAGGCGGATCGTAAAGCGGAACGGCAGAAACTTGTACACCTCATGGGCTTCATCCACCCGGACGGACACGCTTACGAAGCTTTCGCTTTCCGTCGTCCCGTATTCGTCGACTTGCCATGGAATCTTATGTAGAAATCCGTGCAAATGGTTGCCCGTTGCCTCTTCGTTAATCGGAAACCGGAGCACTTTGCCGTTCCACGGGAACTTGCCGTCTTCGTAACGGTTCGGCGGAAAAAGCACGGGAATGCCGTGGATTCCCGGATTCGCCTTGAAGGATTCCAGCTCTTCCTCAGCCGGTTCGTGCAGAAACCGGTAGCCGTTGTCCGTATCCCGAAAAGCGATAAGGTTGCCTCCGTAATCCGGGAGCATGACGGCTTCATAGGCGCCCCATTCCAGCCGGACGGCTTTCATTCCCTGATAGTTACTCTCATACGCACGGTTGTGTGTCATGCTTCTCTCTCCCCTCGTCAGTTCCAGCGCGGCCTTTTACCAGACTATTATACCATGAAAACTCTTTCATTCCGCTTCCTCAAAATCGAGAATAAGCTCGATAACTTCCGAACGGCTGGCGATCCGTATGGGGGGTCCCCATGTGCCGAAACCGGACGATACGACGACATGCATCTTCTCCTTCAGCATGTAGCCCCAATCCAGCTCGAACAACCTTCCCGTGATCCAGTGATTCGGCGCGAACTGCCCGCGATGCGTGTGACCGCACAGAAGCACATCCGCTCCGGCAGCGGCTGCCTTGTCAAAATGATAGGGCTGGTGGTCCATGAGAAGAATCGGCTTCGACGGATCCAGCCCGGACAGCAGCCGGTCCACTGCCATACGGCCGCCGGTTTCGAACGACTCCGCCGTCTTGTCTTTGCGTCCCGCGATATAGAAAGCGTCCTCTACGGAAACCGTCTCGTCCCGCAGCACGCGGATACCGATCGACTCCATTTGGCGGATGTGCTCTTCGATATGGCCGCCGTAATATTCGTGGTTTCCCAGCACCGCATATACGCCGTATTTCGCCTGAAGCTGCTTCATGACCTCCGACATTCCGTTGCGGATATACGGTTCGATGCTGTCGTCGATAAGGTCGCCGGGAAGCAGAATAAGATCGGGCTTCATCGCGTCGACCGCCTTAACCAGACGGGTCAAGTGCCGTTTTCCTACAATATTGCCCAAGTGAATGTCGGATGCAACGGCTACCCGGAGTTGACGCAAACGGCCGGCCCGTTTATCGACCCGCGCCCGGTACGTCCGGACGATGGGCGTCCAGGCATTCCAGTATCCTTTGGCAAGCAGGACAATCAGAATCACGAGCACGACGCTTCCCGTACCTCCGAAATATACGGCGGGAGGAAATCCCGCAAGTTTCAAGAGCCAGGCGGCCAAGTCTCCCAGCGGAAGGAGAATCACGGCAAATTCCAGCACGGCGAAATAATAAGATCCGATGACCTTCAGCAGCCTGCCCGGGGGACCCGGAACTACGGGAGAGCGGCCCAGCATGTACGCGAGAGCCAGTACCGCCAGCAAAGTCCAGTATATTCCGGCCGGCGCGGAAATTCCCCAGAAGTCGAGAAAGCGCTCGCCATGCCATCCGATGTAAATAGTAAGCCCCGCATAAACGAGCAGAGCCAAAACAAGCATAACAAGACGCGATTTCACTAGAGTCCGACTCCTTTATTTAACAGGTAAACAGATGAGATGTCCGCATTATACCACGGGGAGACCGCACGGAACCAATCCGGCTCCATCCGCTGAACATACCCGTAAAGAAGGAGGTCTTCACCAAAAAAAGAGGAAGATTAAGGCCGCGGAACGACGAGCATTTCTCTCCATAAAAATACACTCCCTAGAATACACCCGTTGACCCCGAAGGTTCCCGTGCGGTTCTAAAGAGTGTATTCAGCTAAAACCTAGGTCCCGTTCCGTATACCGGACCGCCCGCCGGCAGCCGAATCCCCCTATTCGCTCAGCAATCCGAGCGTAGTCATAGAACGGGATCGCCGCCGGCCGACCGACTCCTTATCGGTCCAGCGATTCCGCCAGCCGCGGCAGCAGCTTGCCGTCCGGGTCGCCGTTCAGCTCCCAGAACATGGCTCCGCCGAGGCCTTTTTCCTTGATAAATTCGGCTCTGTAACCGACCGATTCCTCGTCCTCGTAGGAGACGAACTGGCCGGTTTGCTTGTTGTAGAGGTAAGGAACCTTGGCGCGGTCGTTCCAGTAGCGCTGGAATCCTTCCGGCTTTTCAGTCCAATCCACGACGTCCCCGCCTTTGCAGGCCTGGTACAGACCGTTGTTTACGGCTTCGCAGCCGCCCCAGGAACGGCCGTAGAACGGAATGCCCAGCACCAGCTTTTTGGCCGGTACCCCCGCATTCAGGTGCCCATTCACAGCCGCTTCCACATAGAAACGGTGGGCGTTCGGATCCGGATCGGCCGGATCGTAGTACAAGGCGGCGTTGTTGTTGCTCGTCGGCTCCCAGCTTCCGTGCAGATCGTACGTCATGATGTTCACGAAATCAATGGCCTCGGCCACTTTATCGAGCTCCGTATCCCTCACGTAGTTCGGATTTGCGCCCGATGCGATCGTGAGCAAATAATGACGGCCGTCTTCACGTCCGGCGGCTTCCAGCTTTTCACGGATGGTGTGCAGCAGCAGGGTAAAATTCGTGCGGTCCTCCGGACGGCGCACATTCGTTTCCAGGCCTCCCGTCACCGGATACTCCCAGTCGAGATCGACTCCGTCGAAGCCGTTCTCCCGGATAAAGCGGACGGTGCTGTCGGCAAATTTGGTACGCGAAGCCTCCGTAAGAGCCGCGTCCGAGAACCGGCCCGACCAGGTCCAGCCGCCGACACTGACCAGCGTCTGCAAATGAGGATTCGCCTGCTTTAATTTCGCAAGCTCTTTGAAATCGCTTACAAATTTAGCGCAATCTTCTCCTTTGCACGCTCCCGGGTAGGCTTCTTCCTGCTCCTTAGGCGAACTCAGCGCCACCTCCCCGTCCACGATATTGGCGAACGCGTAGTTGATATGCGTCAGCTTCGACGCGTCGATCTCGGAAGCCTTCAATTTTCCCCAAGAGGTGAAATAGCCGACGACTTTATAAGCAGGGCTAATGATCGCCATCCGTCTGGCCTGATCCCACTCCACCAGGCTCCGCGACGCCTCCGATACGAAACGGAGAGGAACGTACAGCGCGTCTCCTTGTTTGGCGGGAGCGGCTTGAAGGTTAGCGAGCTGGTTGTTCACTCGCGCTTCCTTGGAGCCCAGCTTCATCTCGATAAAGACGCCCGCCTTGGACAGCGTAAAAGTCCCGTCCTCTTTCAGGGGACTAAGCTTTAGTTGAAGCTGTTTGGCTAGCTCTTCGGCGGGTACGGTCAGGGCATCCCCCTGCAGAACAGGCTTCTGCTGCTGTACGGCGACACGAGTGCCGTAAGCGATACTGATATCACCGGCAGAGGACGCGCCCATGGCGGGAACGGCTCCCAGCGCAAGCCCCAGCGTTAATGCGGTCAATAAAGAGGGTTTCCATTTTTTCAAGAACATGACCTCCTATACATGATGGCGGAAGATTCGGAAAGCGTTCCGTTAGGCGGAAGTCATTAAGCGGAATGTGAAAGCAAGTCTCGCAGGAAGAGTTTTACAGCAGGAGTCTTATGTCGGAGGACTTAAAAAAGAGGGCTTAAACCCGGAGCCGAAAATCATCACGTCCGCCTTTTTAGAAAACGCTTCCAAATCTTTCTATGGCAATAAGATAGCACAGGAAACTTCCATCTGTACAAGGAATTTTTAATACGGTTTTCGGCGCTTTTGGAGAATAATTTTACCAATTGAAATCAAGGATTCGAATGCTGCCCGACCGGCTCTTTTCATGCCGATTTTTTTCCCTAAAAAAAATGCAGCTTCCGGCAATCGCTGCCTTGGCTGCATGCTTTGTATCCTCTCCGCTGTTTAACCGTGTTAGACGCGGAATAGTCCGTACCCGTCCAGCGGAACCACCGGATCCGTGTCGATAACCAGCCCTCCGCCCCGCCCGTTCCAGGCCACATCGGCCAGCCAGCGAGTAAAAGGAGCCACGTTCATCGTCTCCATTTCTTCCAGGCTGTAAAATCCTGCGGCGTCCACCTCGTGATCGTCCGGTACGGGTTCCCCGCTTACGTAATCCATCGCGAAAGCGATATAAATGTTATGAATGCTTTTCGGCATGTCCCGGAACGCCACTACCTTCTTAACGGAAGCCTCGATGCCCGTCTCCTCCAGCACTTCCCGCGCAATCGTCTCGTGAATCAGCTCAAGCTGTTCGATAAAGCCGCCCGGGTTGGTCCATCTCCCCTTGCCCGGCTCCTGCGCCCTGCGGACGAGCAAAAGCTTATCTTCCCGCATCACGAGAGCCCCCACGCCCGCACTGTAGCTGCCCCAGTGGACAAAGCTGCAGGCCGGACAAGCCCGGCGAAGCGTTCCGTCCATATCCCGCGTTTCAAGCGGAGTTCCGCACGTCATACAATAATTCGCTTCCATCGAGGTCACCTGTTTCGTTTCAGAATGGACTGCATACGTCATGCAAGGGCCATTATACTCCTTTCGCGGCTTTCGTGAAAGAGTGGACCGGCCGTAAAGCGGACGCGGCAAACGACAGGAAGCCGTGACCCGGCGGCGGGATTTCTTTTTTCGGGCGGGGAGATGGTATAATGGAAAGGTCAGGAATCTAACCGACATTACAGAACTTTCAAATAAAGGAGCTGGAGAACCATGAGTTTGGAAAACAAGTCATCCGAGCTGGCAACATTTGCAGGCGGCTGCTTCTGGTGCATGGTCAAGCCGTTCGACGAGCAGCCTGGAATTCTCAAGGTCGAATCCGGCTATACGGGCGGTCACCTGGAGAATCCGACGTACGAGCAGGTTTGCTCCGATACGACCGGCCATTACGAAGCGGTCCAGATCACGTTCGACCCTGCCGTGTTCTCCTACGAGCGCCTGCTTCAGGTATTCTGGCAGCAGATCGACCCGACGGACGCGGGCGGCCAATTTAACGACCGCGGACAGTCGTATCAAACCGCCATTTTCTACCATAGCGAGGAACAGAAGGCGGCGGCGGAGAAATCCAAGTCGGATCTGGCCCGCAGCGGGCGGTTCGACAAACCGATCGCCACGGAAATTTTACCGGCCAAGCCGTTTTACCCGGCAGAAGAGTATCACCAAGGGTACTATAAAAAAAATCCGCTGCGCTATAAAGCGTACTCGGTAGGATCAGGGAGGGCGGCATTTTTGAAAAACACTTGGAAAGACCACGCGAAAGATCAGGATCTCAAAAAGCGTCTCACGCCCATGCAGTACGAAGTGACGCAGAACAGCGGCACCGAGCCGCCGTTCCGCAATGAATTCTGGGATCACAAAGAAGAAGGGCTGTACGTCGATATCGTATCCGGCGAGCCGCTTTTCAGCTCCCTGGACAAATTCGATTCGTCCTGCGGATGGCCTTCCTTTACGCAGCCGCTGCAGGGCGAGCAAGTAACGGAGCATGTGGATCTGACCCACAATATGGTCCGCACGGAAGTCCGCAGCAAAGAAGCGGATTCCCATCTGGGACATGTCTTCGAAGACGGCCCGGGCCCGAACGGGCTCCGTTACTGCATCAACTCGGCCGCTCTGCGCTTCATTCCGAAAAACAAACTGGAAGAAGAAGGCTACGGCGATTACCTGAAACTGTTTTCGAAATAAGAACCGGAGCCGTTTTCTCTTTGGGGACCGGCCTTTATTTAAGCCGCGGGGGCATCCCCGCTTTTTTTATTGAAAGAATTTCTTAACCTTTTTGTAAAAAGATCCTAAGCAACAAATGATACAATGGAACCATTATGAATGACGGCCCTCCGCAAACGGGCAAAACAAAGGATGAAAACGGACATGGACAAGCATATTCTGATCGTCGACGACGACGATAAAATCGCGCAGCTCATCGAAATTTATTTACAAAACGAAGGCTATACCGTCTACAAAGCCGACAACGGCCTGACGGCTCTGGAAATTATGGCGGAGCAGACGGTTCACCTCGTCATTCTCGATATTATGATGCCGGGCATGGACGGCCTTCAAGTTTGCATGAAAATACGCGAAAAGCAAATGACCCCCATCTTGATGATCAGCGCCAAGGACGGGGATCTCGATAAAATTACCGGACTGATGACCGGAGCGGACGATTACGTCGTGAAACCCTTCAATCCGCTGGAGCTGATCGCCCGTGTGAAGTCCTTGTTGAGACGGGCGTATTTCCAGGCACAGGCATCCGTTCCCGCCGAAGAGCACACGACCCGGATCGGTTCCCTGCTGATCGACAAGCAGACGCATACCGTTACGGCCAACGGACGCCTCGTCAAGCTGACGCCGATCGAATTCGGCATTCTGTCCCTGCTGGCGACTCATCCGGGACGCGTTTTCAGCTCGGAAGAAATTTTCGAGAAAATCTGGAAAGAAAAATATTTCGAATCCACGAACTCCGTCACGGTTCATATCAGCCGCCTCCGCGACAAGCTGGAGAAGGAAATGGAAGGCGAGAAACTTATCCACACGATATGGGGGGTCGGCTACAAGCTTGAAAACTAATTGGAGCAGAGCCCTGCTGTACAGCCTCGGTTCATCCCTGCTCGTGCTGCTTCTTATTTTTCTCCTGGGCCGCACGCTCTTCTATTCCTATCTTTCCGAGCGGATCAGCCTGGAAAATATTTTGATCTGGATCAACTACCGGATCGGTTATCCCGAAGCTTATATCCAGGCCGGACTGATCATCTTCCTTCTCTTTTTTATTTATTTTTACCGGCTGGAGCAGCGTCACCGGGACAAGCGCACGCTCGCGCAGATTATCGAGAATATGCAAAAAATCACCGACGGCGATTTTAATCACCGCGTTCCGGCGGGGGGCTCCGGCGAGCTCGGTCAGCTTGCCGTACACGTTAACCGGCTTGTGGACCGCCTGAAGCTCTCCCTGGAGGAAGAACGCCAGGCCGAACAGGCCAAGAACGACCTGATCACGAACGTATCGCACGATCTCCGGACACCGCTCACTTCCATTACCGGTTACTTGGGCCTGGTGGATCAGGACAGGTACCGGGACGAAGTGGAGCTCCGCCACTATATCGGGATGGCGTACGAGGAATCCCAGCGGCTGAACCAGCTCGTTCAGGATTTGTTCGAGTATACGCGGCTCCGGAACAAAGAAATGAAGCTGCAGCTCGTCAAGATCGATCTGGTCGAAATGCTGCATCAGATTTTCTCCGCTTTTCAGCTGCAGCTCAAGGAGGCGGACATGGACACGCGGATGACGTTCGAGCAGCCCCGCCTCTATGTGCTTGCGGACGGCAACAAACTGCGCCGGGTGTTCGAAAATCTGATCACCAATGCCATCAAGTACGGGTATGACGGAGCTTATCTCGACGTCACGGGACGGATTGAAGGCAGCGAAATTGTCCTGTCCTTAACCAATTACGGAGAATCGATTCCCGCGCCCGATCTTCCGAAGATTTTCGAGCGGTTCTACCGCGTAGAGAAGTCCCGTACGAAGCATCTCGGGGGCTCCGGAATCGGCCTGGCCATCGCCAAGCAGATTATCGATCTCCACGGCGGAACGATCGAGGCTTACAGCGATCCGGAGGAGACGGTATTCACGGTCCGCCTGCGGACGCTGAATCCCGACAGTCCTCCCCCTTCTTCCGTCCGCTCCGGTTCCTTTTAGACGCGATCTCCCTCGGGGGGATCGCTTTTTTTATCCCCGGAATAACGGCTGTTCGCGGGACTCTCAAAATCTGTCTAAAATCACAGAGAATCGTAATTATTTCGTAAGGTTTTCTTATCGGTTTATTAAACGTTAGGGTCCAATATAGAAGGAGAGCAGTTACCGCCTCAAACCGGAAAGGAGCACCACCCTATGAAACTAAAATCAACCCTGCTGGGACTCACGGCCGCCGTCGTCGCCTTGACCCTTGTCTCGGATCCCTTACATGTCATCAAACCTCGCGCGGCTTCCGCCTTATCGACACTGCGCTCTGGTCTTCTGGGCGAAAGCGGCAGCCCTTTAACTTCTTCCGTCGAGGGAGAAGCCGCCGTACTCATGGACGCGGATACCGGCAAAGTCCTTTTCGAGAAACAAAAGGACTCGCGCCTTTATCCCGCCAGCACCACCAAAGTCGTCAGCGCCATGGTCGCCCTCGAGAAAGGCGGCGCCAAGGACCGCATTACGGTCGGCGACGAAATCCGGCTGAAAACGACGGGTGAAAGCACCGCCGGACTGTGGGAAGGCCAGCGCCTTTCACTGGAAGATCTTATCGCCGCGATGATGCTTCCTTCCGGCAACGACGCGGCCAGAACCGTCGCCCGCTACATAGCGGAGAAGGATAGCGGCCGGAAGCTCTCCGCGGAAGAGGGCATCGCCTATTTCGCCGGTCTGATGAACGAGAAGGCCGCCGCGGTCGGCGCCAAGCGCTCCCACTTTACCAACCCGCACGGGCTTCATGACCCCAAGCATTACACGACTGCGGGCGATATGGCATTGCTTGCCCGTGAAGCCATGAAGAACAAAGTGTTCCGCAGCATTGTCGATCAGCCCCGGCATACGGTCGCTTCGGCCGGACATTCGCAAACCTTCGTCAACCGGAACCAGCTTCTTCAAGAGGGCGGCGCCTACTACTTCAAAGGCGTTAACGGCGTCAAAACAGGCTTCACCGACGAAGCCGGCTATTGTCTCGTCTCATCGGCGGACCTCGACGGGAAGAACCTGATTACCGTCGTGCTCCGGTCAAGCTCAGGCGGCGTCTATACCGACACCCATGCGCTGTTAAAGCTTGCCGTGAACAAAGAAGCCGCCTAGGCTAGGCTAGGCTAGGCCAGGACAGACCAGACCGGACCGGACCGGGCCGGGTTAAGCGGCAACGGACCGTCCTAAGCTTGCCGCGCTCTCCTTGCCCGTGCGGCACGCCCCCCTTTCACGAAGCCTTCCGGTCAAGGTACGGCATACCGCGCTCGCCGGAAGAATTACATCCGTTCCGGAGCCGGCAGTCCGAGCACATCGAGCGCCTTCCCCAACGTTTCACGGAATTTCCAAGTCAGCCAGACCCGCAGCTCCACCCGGTCGGCCGGACCCTTCAGTATCGGGCAAGCTCCGTAGAAATTGTTGAACAGCAGCGACAGCTCGAAAGCATAGCTGCAGATCAGATTCGGAGCCAGCTGCCGGACGGCGGCATCCATGGTCTCGGTCCAGTACGCGATCTGCTTCAGCAGCTGACGCTCCGGGGGCTCCAGCGCCCCGCCGTCAATGGAAGGCACCGGAGGCTCCATGAGCGCTTTGCCGCTTCCCATCCGCCCTGCGCCTGCCTTTTCCAGCACACTTCCGGCACGGGCGTAAGCGTACAGCAGATATACGCCGGAATTTCCGCTTACTTCCGTCGCCTGGCGCAGATCGAAAACAACTTCCGTCTGAAGATGATATTTCAGCAGGTAATACCGGATTGCGGCGGCCGCAATCTCCCGGCTGGAAAGCCCCTCCTGCCGGGAGCGCTTGGATTCGATGCTCTCCTCCATGACCTGCAGGAGCTCGGCCACCTTGATGCCTACACCCTGGCGGCCCGACATGGCATATGAGCCTTTACCTGCGGAAGTGTCGACTCCCAGGCTTTCGGCCGTTTCGGGGCTCAGCGACACGACTCCGTAGCTGACGTGCAGCAGCCTGGCCGCCTGCTCCTTGTATCCGAGCGCCTCCAGCGCCAGCTTGACCATCGTCTGCGGATATTCCTGCCGGTAATCGATCACATTGATCACCGTCTCTCCGCGGCCGTACGGCATCGCACATCCTTGCGAATCGGTGGACCAGACGCCTTCCGCGAACGGCATATACGTAAAATCTTGGGACAACAATCCGAACTTCCACAGATGGTACGCGATATCTTTCGCCGTATAAGTTAGTATCCCGTTCGACCGGACGAGCACTTTGTCCGCCTGATGCGCTTCCGGGTCAGGATTTGAGGCCCCCTCCGCTTCACCGCTGCGCTCTCCTCCGTGACGCAGCACCCAGCATCCGGCAAGCTTGCCTTCCTCCACTTTATAAAAGGCCTCGGTAGCCTGGAGATGCTCAAAAGCGGCTTCCCACAGCCCCTCGGCTACAATCCGGCTTTCCCACACGAGCACGTCATAGCCGATGCCGAACGCCTTCATCTCGTGAAGCTGTTCGCGCACAATCTTTTCCGCCGTCAAACGCCCGATCCAGGCCGTAGAAGAGGTTCCTTCCTCCAGCTCGTGCAGAACCTTCGTTCTCTCTTCCTGCAGGCCAGGTTCCTCTTTATACATCCTGTTCACCTTTGCATACGTATCCCAGCAAAAATCACCGAAACGGACATGCTTTCCCTCCGTCTTCGTATGAAGGATACCCACCACCGTATCAGCCAACTGATTGCCCAGATCATCAATGTAATTGTGGATTTCGACTTCACGGCCGGCTCTCGATAATAGGCGCGCCAGCGTATCCCCAATGCAGGAATTACGTAAATGTCCGATATGCGCCGATTTGTTCGGATTGATCGACGTATGCTCGATCACCACCTTTCCCTTCCCGCCATCCCCCGCATAAGCCGAGTATTCCCGGTGGCGGTTCATCCAGGCGCTCCAATCGATAGCAAAATTCAAAAAGCCCGGCGGAGCAGCCTCCACTTTCGAAAAAATCCCTTCTGCAATGCCGGCCTGCTCCAGCTCACTTTTTAGCTTTTCCGCAATCTCCATGGGTGGTTTTCTTAACGTTTTGGCCAAGAGCATGGCCACATTCGTACTATACTCCCCATGCTCGGGATGGGCCGGCTTATCCACCAGCACTTTAATTCCTGGCGGCCACGGCGTACCGGTTTCGTCCAGCAGCTTCCGGACCTGTCTTTCGATTTCATCGCTTAATTGTGTGGAAATCATAGTATCGCCTCCGATTTTTTTGGTGAAACGCAAAAAGCTCCCGTCTCTATGAAGAGACGAGAGCTCGTAAGATCCCGCGGTACCACTCTAAGTGCCCGGCTGCCGCATACCCTATGCGAAAAACCGGACCTCTTTTGACCGATAACGGCGCTCAGCCGGATCTCCCTATTTTCCGTTCAGAAGACCATCTCCCGGGCCCGCGGCCAATCAGACATCCGTACCGGCTCCCACCTCTTCCGGCTCGCTGCGACTATCCGTCTGAATGCCATTCCCGTTCTTAAATGTTCAGATCATTCGTTGGTTGAATAATTAGATTTATTTATACAGGATCGTTCGATCCTTGTCAAGGTGTCAACATTCGGGTACAACAAAATTCTACCTTTGCGATTACTGCCCAAAAGCCAACTCCCACAATTGCTCCATAACAGGGGGATTGAACTCTTGGGGATACAATAAAATTGAAAGGAATAACGTTATCAGGATGGCGACGGTTACCGAAACAGCCCGATTTACGTATCTTGTTCTTTTTATGATGCCAATCGCGATCACTGTACTGTTTAAAACATAATAACGGGAAGACTAACAATTCTGCCAAGCCCCGTGTAAGGAAAGAATTCGATTAACCCTGTAATCAAAAGCATGGAAGGAGCGAGGGCCAAAACACACTGATCCAGAACCGAAAATCTGAATAGAGCAGCCTTGTTCAATCGGGGAAAGAATTTATAGAACATATGACTACAGTTGAGGCATTTATTATCATAAGGAACTACGAACGGAATCAAGGAAATCAGGGCCCCATAAGAAACCTCTCCCGTGAAAAATACAAAGGTAAGAAAAAAGTAAACAGAGAGCAGCAGTCTCGTTAAAATAGAAGAAGTTAGCTTTATTCGGTCACTGTTACAATTAGGACAATGCTTCACACGAATCTCCATCCTTACCCGCCAACTTAAGTTTCGTTAATGAAAAGTACAAAGAAGCTCATAGGTGTACTATTCTTTTTTTGTCGATTCGTTTCCTCTTTTATCCGTGAACATATACCAATCTAATTAATAGCCGGACAGATGGAAGTCTGTATATGTTGCCTTCTACTTCCCTCATGCTCATTTACGAAATAAACATTTTCTTACGGGCGCCCATAAAAAAAGAGCTTCCCCGCATAAACGGGAAAGCTCTTTCGGACCTCGCTCAGTGAGCGACGGTATTGTAAGTCATAATCCAGATGGAACCTGCTACGATCGTCGTCAGAATTACGAGACCGAGAATCAAAGTCAGCAGGTTGTATCGAGGGCCCTTCTCGTCCGTCAAGTGCATGAAGAACAGAAGCTGCACGGCGAACTGGAGAACGGCGGTAATGAGCAGGACCAGAATGGCCGCCTTGCCCGTTACCATTTTGTTCAGGATCACGACCAGCGGAATAATCGTCAGCACGATCGACAGAAGGAAACCGATGACGTAAGACTTCAGAGAACCATGCGATTCATGGTGTTCATGATCATGCGCTCCGCCCGAATGGGTCGTATGTTGTGCCATCTTACATCACCCCCATCAAGTACACGAACGTGAAGACGAAGATCCAGACCACGTCCAGAAAGTGCCAGTACAAGCTGATGATGTTCACTTTGCGGCGTGTTACGGAGTTGATGCCGTGACGGCTTAGCTGAATCATCAAAGCAATCATCCATACCAGACCGACGGATACGTGGATTCCGTGCGTTCCGACCAGGGTGAAGAACCCGGACAAGAAACCGCTCGTGGAGATCGTCGCGCCTTCATGAACCATTTTTACAAACTCGGTTACTTCCAGCGTGATAAAGGAAGCGCCCAGTAGCGCCGTTACGGCCAGCCAGCCGATCAGGCCTTTACGGTTGCCTTTGTTCATCGCCAGCACGGCCAGACCGCTTGTAAAGCTGGACGTGAGGAGGATGAACGTCTCCGCGATAATACCCGGCATTTCGAACAGTTCTGCCGGAGTCGGACCGCCGTTCGTGTTGCCGTGAAGAACGATGTACGTAGCGAACAGCGTACCGAATAGGATAACGTCGGTGATCAGGAAGATCCAGAAGCCGAACATCCGCAGCGATTCGAGGTCATGATGGCCATCATCATGGCTGTGATCGTGCTGGTGAGACATTGCTTTATTAGGACTGCTTGCTTGTGCCAATTAGACCGACCCCCTTGCCGCGGCTTCCGTGCGTTCAATCTCATCCACCGGAATATAGTAATCTGTATCATAGTTGAAAGAATGCGCGAGCATACACAACGCCACTCCGATCATGCCCGGGATGGCGAAGAACATCCAACCGAACACGAATCCGAAGCCCGCGATGAACCAGCAGAGCGATTTGATGAACGGAATCGCCGAGTTTTTCGGCATGTGAATCGGTTCAAGTTTCGCCTTAGGCGCCGGTTTGCCGCCCTGCTCCAGACGCTGCTTCTCTTCCCAGTAAGGATCCTGCACGCTTGCCGTAGGAATCGTCGCAAAGTTATAAAGCGGAGCCGGCGAAGGAATGGACCATTCCAGCGTACGTCCGTCCCACGGATCGCCTGTAGTGTCGCGCTCCATGAATTTGATGCTGTGTGCGATTTGCCACACTTGGAAAATGAAACCGATCCCCATCAGGAAGCCCCCGATAGTGGAAGTCAGATTCAAGCCGTACCAGCCCGAATCCCAACCATACGTGCTGAGACGCCGTGTCATGCCGTCCAGGCCGAGGAAATACTGCGGCATGAAGCAGACATAGAAACCGATATTCCAAAGCCAGAATGCCCATTTACCGAGCTTCTCATTCAGCTTGAAGCCGAAAATCTTCGGCCACCAGTAGTAAAGACCGGCGAAGTATCCGAATGCGACACCGCCGATGAGCACTTGGTGGAAGTGGGCAATCAGGAAGTAACTGTTGTGGAACTGGAAGTCAGCCGGCGCTACGGAGAGCAGCACCCCAGTCATCCCTCCCACGATGAAGCACGGAATAAATCCGATCGTCCACAGCATCGGCGTGTCGAACCTGATTTTGCCTCGGTACATGGTGAACAGCCAGTTAAACACCTTCACGCCCGTCGGAATGGCGATAATCATCGTCGTTATGGCAAAGAAGGCATTGACATTGGCCCCCGAACCCATCGTGAAGAAGTGATGCGCCCAGGTAAAGAACGAGAGAACGCTAATAATCATCATGGCGAACACCATGGATTTGTACCCGAACAATTTTTTCTTCGCGAAAGTCGAGACGACTTCGGAGAAAATACCGAATGCAGGCAGGACAACGATGTAAACCTCAGGGTGACCCCACATCCAGATGAGGTTGATGTACATCATCGGGTTGCCCCCGCCGTCCAGCGTGAAGAAGTGCGCGCCCATGAAACGGTCCAGGAACAGCAGGGCCAGCGTTACGGTCAGAATCGGGAAGGCGAAAATGATCGCGATACAGCTGGAAAGCACGGACCAGGAAAACATCGGCATTTTCATGAGCTTCATGCCCGGCGCGCGCATTTTCAGAATGGTCACGATAAAGTTAATACCGGTCATCAAACTCCCGATACCGGAAATTTGAATCCCCCAGATGTAGAAGTTCTGCCCGACCCCCGGACTGTGTGAAAGCTCCGACAGCGGCGGATAGGCCAGCCAGCCCGCATCAGGCGAGCCTCCGATAACGAAAGACATATTGAACAGCATCGCGCCGAAGAAGAACAGCCAGAAGCTGAGCGCATTCAGGAACGGGAACGCAACGTCGCGCGCTCCGATTTGAAGCGGTACAGCGATATTGAACAAGCCGAACATAAGCGGCATCGCCATAAACAAAATCATGATTACGCCGTGCGTGGTGAAAATTTGGTTATAGTGCTCCGGCTGCAGGAACTCCATATCCGGCATCGCCAGCTGCGTCCGCATAAGCAGCGCATCGACGCCGCCGCGGAACAGCATCAGAATCGAAGCGATGATATACATGATGCCGACACGCTTATGGTCGACGGTAGTCAGCCATTCGCGCCAGAGCCATGTCCATTTTTTAAAATAAGTAAGTACAAAGATGATGGCGATGGTCGCCAGAGCGATACTCACGTCAGCGCCGTAGATCAGCGGATCGCCGGTTACGAAGAACGTGGACGCGAAATCTTTGATTTTATCCAACATGATGGATGTTCCCCCTTTCCTCTCTATTCATGGCCCGTATGAGCGGCGGAAGCTTCTTGCTTCACTGCGCCCGAGCCTTCCGTTGAACTGTTTCCGGCGGCTTTGTCGGAAGTGCCCGACTCGGTACCGGCGGATGGTTTGGCGGGTGCAGGTGCACCAAAGCCTCCATGGTTATGGGATGGGGAGTATCTCGTTACGATCTTCTCAAACAACCCTTCCGGGAATTTGGAGAAGGATTGAACCTCGGATACGCCAGGCTCCGCAAGCTTCTTGTAGCCGTCCAGCGTAAGCTCCGGCGAGCTTCCTTTGATTTCTTTGACCCAGGAATCGAAGTCGGCTTGAGTCGTTGCTTTCGCGACGAATCTCATCTTACCGAAATCTTTACCGCTGAAGTTAGCGCCTGACCCCATATATTCACCAGGCTCGTCGGCCATCAGGCTCAGCTTCATGGCCATCCCGGACATGGTGTAAATCTGTCCGCCAAGCTGCGGAATCCAGAAAGAGTTCATCGGTGCGTCCGAAGTCAGTTCGAAACGGACCGGCACATCTTCCGGAAACTGAACATAGTTAACTGTCGCGATACCTTGCTCCGGATAATTGAAAAGCCATTTCCAGTCCAACGATGTAACTTGGATCGTGATCGGCTTAACCTCTTTCTCGGCCGCAAGCGGTTTGGAAGGCTCCAACGCATGCGTGTAACGAACCGTTATGATACCCAGTGCCAAAATAATCAGAATCGGGATCCCCCACCAAATGGTTTCGAGCTTGGTGCTGTGCTCCCAGTTTGGCGTATATTTCGCCTTTCTGTCCGGCTTGTCACGGTAGCGCCATACGATTACAAAGGTAATCACGAGTACGGGTACGATGATGACCAGGCAGAGCAGAGTCGAAATCACGATCAAATCCATCTGCTGCTGACCGACGGGACCTTTCGGATCCAATACGATCGGACTTTTACAGCCTGCGGAAACGACCGTCATCAAGACCAGCATGAATACTGCGCTAAAACGCCGGAACAAGTTCCCCTTCTTCAATTCTCCTCATCTCCTGACTAACGCCTCCGCCATCAGAAGATGCGGAGATCGTTCGTTCTTACATGTATGTGATAAACATAACAGAAACGGAATCGAACATCTGCCCTGTTAACAAAGGTGTCATCGAACCGTTGAAATTCCGTAATAGAAAGTTCAACGTTTCGACGTTTTTTTGTAATGAATAGGCAGAAAACCTTGTCAGACCAACGTTTTCACCAAAACTTGGATGAAACCTCTCACCCATCCGACTCTAATTGTGAACGTAAATTCTGTCCGATTGTGTCGATTTCCAGACACACCTTAAGCTTCATTACCCGAAACGGCCGTCTTCTAACAACCTGTCCCGGTTAAATATGCGCTCTTTCTCTCACACGTTCATACTCCATACTCCAAGACAATAGAAAAAGCCCTCCACCCTTTCGGGGTCCGGAGGACTTCTCATTCAATGCTGCGTCATTCGGTTACTTCGCCGTTCTCCTGCTGTTCGAATTTACGCTCGTGCACCAGATGAATCGCTGTGCCGATTGTATAAATGAACACGCTTCCGACCATAAAGCCGATGCCGACCATCAACGTCAGGTTCTTGTCGCTAAAGTGGAATACGTTCCACAAGCTCATAATAATGCCGATTACAAGCGAGCTCCATGCCATCATGTTCATAAAAGTAAATAAGCGACCAACTTCGCGTTCGTTTTTTTGTCTTTGCGGTACCGTTAATGTTTTAGTTGTCATTGATATCACTTCCCTTTCGTGCAGTAAGGGTCTATTTGTGTCTATTATAGCACAATCTTTAAAATTTGTTCAAACAATTTTCAAATTTTGATCAATAATTGGACACTTTTTATTACCCGAAATGAGAAGGAGGTAAACATTAGGTAAACAGCCTCCCATTATCTTAGCTGCACAGTTGCCTGCAAAGACTCCTTTCCCCGTTAATCCGCGAATTTCCGCAAATTGGCTCTTATGAACTTGCGGCAGCTCCTACTTTCGATGGTCGTATGACTGTGCCAGGGAGCATACTCCCTAACCACCCTTGTATGATTCCATTTATGAAAAGACGTTATCCGTTCTTAAAAAGACTGACACTCTGAGACTGTATGTGTATTTCTCTGTTTTTCCGGATGTCCTTCGCTTCCTTGCTTCTTTAAAAAATGCTTCCCTGCCAGCCGTTCAGCTTTGCGGCCGCCTCGACAAAGAAGTAATCGCCGTAGATCAACCCCACGTCGACGTTCTGGCCGGCAGGCTTATTTCCCGTGCCTTCCCGAAGGATCGCTTCGGTCTCGTCATCAAAAGACGCGTACGATCCTGCCAAAGCTGCCATGATCCTCACCGCGGCCCGCTCATACAGCTCTCTTTCAGGGGGAGCCACATGCTTTGCGATTTCAAGCAGACCGGACGCCGCGCAAGCTGCCGCCGACGTATCTCTGGGCTCCCCTTCCGAATTCCCGGTACGGAAATCCCAGTGGGGCACGGCATCCTCCGGCAGGGAAGCCAGAAAATAGTGGGCGACTCTTTTCGCCGCATGCAGGTAACGTATATCACCGGTGTACCGGTAAACGTTCGCCATCCCGTAAAGAGCCCACGCCTGACCGCGGCTCCATCCCGATTCCGGCGAATGTCCCTGGCCTCCCAGCGCTTCCAGAAAAGCCCCCGTCTCCGGATCAAAGCTGACAATGTGCCTGACCGATCCGTCTTCCCGGATAAAATGCTCCAGCACGGTATCCGCATGAGCCGCCGCTATATGGCGAAAGCGGGGATCCTGGATTTCTTCCGCCGCCCAGAAAAGCAGGGATAGATTCATGCAGGAGTCAATGATGGCCCAGCCGGTTTTGTCCTGATTCCAGGCGCGTAGAAAGCGCCCGGCCAGATTAAACCGCCCCGCCAGAAAATTCGCCGCCTGAATCCCCCTTCGGCGTGCATCCGCATCTCCCGTAAGCTTGTATTTGATCACGGCAGTCGGAAGAAACTGAAATCCTACATCATGATGAAGGTTCGAATTGCTTACCATACACTGTTCCAGATTCGCATCCCAGTCCCAGGCTCTCGCCCGGAATGAAGGATCACCCGTCATTTCATGCATAATCCACAACATCCCTGGCCAGAACCCCGATGTCCACCAATCGATCCTCATATCATCGTATACCCCGTCAAAAGCAACATGAGGCGATTTATTCCCCATTTTTTGTGCCATCACGTTTACTTTCTTATACAAACTGCCCCATAATTCTTCCTTATTCACCGTTATCCCTGCCTTCCCGGCAATCCGTCCGGCATTCCACTCCACCGCTGCAGACTCCGTTTGTGTCGTTATTCTTCTATCGTAGCAAACTCCGTCCGGACTTGTTTTGGGGATATTATGATATAATGTTGTCATATTACGAATTCATTGAGGTCGCTCGCCATGAGACTAGATAATTATGCCGATCTTGGACGGCATCCCGTGCAGCTTTCCCTCTGTCTGAATCGTTCGGAAAGCTTTCGCGATATTTTCCATGCCCATCAGGGAATCGAAATTTTATATGTCCACCGCGGCAACGGGAGGGTCATGATCGGGCAGGAACTGTTCGAGATGAAACCCGGCACACTCCTTTTTTTCAAACCCTTCCAGCTTCATACAATTCGGATGACCATTACCGAACAACAACCATACATCCGTTCCATGCTTCTGTTCGATCCGGCCGTGTTGCTCCGGTATACCGAGCCTTACCCGTCGTTAAACAGTTTCTTGCTGCAAATCTGGAAACATCCTTTCGGTGATCAGTGGGTGGACGTCACGGATACGGATGCCATGGATAAACTCTTTCATTTTTATAAGGGTGAACCCCAAGTAAACCGGAACACTCCAGCCCAGTCCGAAAAAGTTCTGCTGGATACGCTCTCCCTCCTCCACCGGATTCAAGCCCTTTTTGATAAACAATCAGCCGTAGGCAGAGTAGGCTCCGCACTCCGCTTTTCTCCGTCTGTGGTTGCCATCCTAGCATGGATCGAAGGCAACTATGCCTCGGAATTCCGTTTAACCGATTTGGCCAGGCATGTGCACCTCACTCCCAACCATGTTTCCTACCTGTTCCACAGGGAGACCGGGAGCACCTTGACTAACTATTTGACTGCTAAACGGCTGCAACAGGCCTCTTTTCTTCTCAAAACGACGAACTTATCCGTCCGCGAAATCGGCCACCGAATCGGATTTTCTAACTTCTCTTACTTCTGTCAACTGTTCAAAAAGCACAACGGTCTTTCGCCCGCAAAATATCGCACGAGTTAAGCACAAAAAAGGCAGAACGTCTTCAGACGTCCTGCCTTTTTTATGCCTAAGCTGCTGTTACAGTTTCAAACCATCGAAACTTATAGAACAGAAGCAGTGTTC
This sequence comes from Paenibacillus sp. JNUCC 35, assembly GCF_058269095.1. Lineage (NCBI taxonomy): Bacteria > Bacillati > Bacillota > Bacilli > Caryophanales > Paenibacillaceae > Paenibacillus > Paenibacillus sp. JNUCC 35. The sequence goes on from NZ_CM177771.1 coordinate 4,351,138, forward strand.
CGATGTAATGCCATTAATATAGCTTCTAGTAGAATTCAAAACGCCGGTAAATTCGTCCACATACAAAAAGAGTCCTCTTGAACGGTTACGTTCAAAAGGACTCTCATTTGCTTGGCAACGTCCTACTCTCCCAGGACCCTTCGGTCCAAGTACCATCGGCGCTGGAAGGCTTAACGGTCGTGTTCGGGATGGGTACGCGTGGTTCCCTTCCGCCATCGTCACCAAACAGGTGTCTATTCAGACACATCAGGGTTGCTCCCTGAAAACTAGCAGCGAAACGTGCAGTCGATCCATCCAAGATCTTGTGGTGCATATGTGTTATATGCTTTCGATGCGGTCTTTCCTGTCGGAAAAAGCCTTGTGGTCAAGCCCTCGACCGATTAGTATTGGTCAGCTCCACACATTGCTGTGCTTCCACCTCCAACCTATCTACCTCGTCGTCTTCAAGGGGTCTTACTAATTGGGAAATCTCATCTTGAGGGGGGCTTCACGCTTAGATGCTTTCAGCGCTTATCCCTTCCGTACATAGCTACCCAGCTATGCCTCTGGCGAGACAACTGGTACACCAGCGGTACGTCCATCCCGGTCCTCTCGTACTAAGGACAGCTCCTCTCAAATTTCCTGCGCCCGCGACAGATAGGGACCGAACTGTCTCACGACGTTCTGAACCCAGCTCGCGTACCGCTTTAATGGGCGAACAGCCCAACCCTTGGGACCTACTTCAGCCCCAGGATGCGATGAGCCGACATCGAGGTGCCAAACCTCCCCGTCGATGTGGACTCTTGGGGGAGATAAGCCTGTTATCCCCAGGGTAGCTTTTATCCGTTGAGCGATGGCCCTTCCATGCGGTACCACCGGATCACTAAGCCCGACTTTCGTCCCTGCTCGACCTGTATGTCTCGCAGTCAAGCTCCCTTATGCCTTTGCACTCTTCGAATGATTTCCAACCATTCTGAGGGAACCTTGGGGCGCCTCCGTTACTCTTTAGGAGGCGACCGCCCCAGTCAAACTGCCCACCTGACACGGTCCCTCTACCGGTTAACGGTAGTAGGTTAGAACTCCGATACGATCAGGGTGGTATCCCAACGGCGCCTCCACCCAAGCTGGCGCTCAGGCTTCAAAGGCTCCCACCTATCCTGTACAGATCGTACCAAAGTCCAATATCAAGCTGCAGTAAAGCTCCATGGGGTCTTTCCGTCTTGTCGCGGGTAACCTGCATCTTCACAGGTATTAAAATTTCACCGGATCTCTCGTTGAGACAGCGCCCAAGTCGTTACGCCATTCGTGCGGGTCAGAATTTACCTGACAAGGAATTTCGCTACCTTAGGACCGTTATAGTTACGGCCGCCGTTTACTGGGGCTTCGGTTCACAGCTTCGGATTGCTCCTAACCGCTCCCCTTAACCTTCCAGCACCGGGCAGGCGTCAGCCCATATACTTCGCCTTGCGGCTTCGCATAGACCTGTGTTTTTGCTAAACAGTCGCTTGGGCCTTTTCACTGCGGCCCCCTCGTGCTATTCACACTACCGGGGCACCCCTTCTCCCGAAGTTACGGGGTCATTTTGCCGAGTTCCTTAACGAGAGTTCTTCCGCGCGCCTTAGAATTCTCTTCTCGCCCACCTGTGTCGGTTTGCGGTACGGGCACCTTCGCCTGGCTAGAAGCTTTTCTCGGCAGTGTGAGATCAAGACCTTCGCTACTGTAATTTTCGCTCCCCATCACAGCCCAGCCTTACGATGTGCGGATTTGCCTACACATCAGCCTCACTGCTTGGACGGACATCCATCAGTCCGCGTCCCTACCCTGCTGCGTCACTCCATTGCTCATAACGGCTTACGGTGGTACAGGAATTTCAACCTGTTGTCCTTCGACTACGCCTTTCGGCCTCGCCTTAGGTCCCGACTTACCCTGAGCGGACGAACCTTCCTCAGGAACCCTTAGGCTTTCGGCGGATCAGATTCTCACTGATCTTTTCGTTACTCATACCGGCATTCTCACTTCTGTACAGTCCAGCAGTCCTCACGATCTACCTTCACTCCGTACAGAACGCTCCCCTACCCATGCACGCAAGGTGCAAGTCATAGCTTCGGTGGTGTGTTTAGCCCCGTTACATTTTCGGCGCAGAGTCACTCGACCAGTGAGCTATTACGCACTCTTTAAATGGTGGCTGCTTCTAAGCCAACATCCTGGTTGTCTGTGCAACTCCACATCCTTTCCCACTTAACACACACTTGGGGACCTTAGCTGATGATCTGGGCTGTTTCCCTCTTGACAATGGATCTTAGCACTCACTGTCTGACTCCCGGGGTAATGTCTGTGGCATTCAGAGTTTGACTGGACTTGGTAACCCTTGGCGGGCCCCGCACCCAATCAGTGCTTTACCTCCACGACACATCCCCCGAGGCTAGCCCTAAAGCTATTTCGGGGAGAACCAGCTATCTCCGAGTTCGATTGGAATTTCTCCGCTACCCCCACCTCATCCCCGAATTTTTCAACATTCGTGGGTTCGGGCCTCCAGTGCGTGTTACCGCACCTTCACCCTGGACAGGGGTAGATCACACGGTTTCGGGTCTACGCCTGCATACTATAGTCGCCCTATTCAGACTCGCTTTCGCTGCGGCTCCGCCTCTTCAGCTTAACCTCGCATGCAAACGTAACTCGCCGGTTCATTCTACAAAAGGCACGCCATCACCCATTAACGGGCTCTGACTTCTTGTAGGCACACGGTTTCAGGTTCTTTTTCACTCCCCTCCCGGGGTGCTTTTCACCTTTCCCTCACGGTACTGCTTCACTATCGGTCGCTAGGGAGTATTTAGCCTTGGCAGATGGTCCTGCCGGATTCCGACGGGGTTTCACGTGTCCCGCCGTACTCAGGATCCGTCTAGGCATACGTTCACTTTCGGCTACAGGGCTGTTACCTTTTCCAGCGGACCTTTCCAGATCACTTCACCTAATGAACTTTTGCCACATTGACGTCCTACAACCCCAAGGAGCAAGCTCCTTGGTTTGGGCTAATCCGCGTTCGCTCGCCGCTACTGACGGAATCACTATTGTTTTCTTTTCCTCCAGGTACTTAGATGTTTCAGTTCCCTGGGTGTGCCTCCAATGCAGCTATGTATTCACTGCATGGTAACTGCGCATTACCACAGCTGGGTTCCCCCATTCGGACATCCCCGGATCTAAGCCTGCTTACGGCTCCCCGAGGCATTTCGTCGTTCGCCACGTCCTTCTTCGGCTCCTAGCGCCTAGGCATCCTCCGTGTGCCCTTATTAGCTTGACCAAACGCTCCGTTATATCCTGACTCGTGCTATTAAGCTGCGCTTAACAAATCACTTCTCAGCATATAACCTCACTTTACATCAAACCATCAAGGTTTTGGATGATTCTAGTTACATGTTTCGCTATCTAGTTTTCAAGGATCAACGTTTGAAAAGAGAAGGAAATTCTCCTTTCAAAACTGACAACGAGTGATTGAAGATTGAAGGCATTGCCTTCTTGACTGGGTCCGTTTCAGGACCCGAGTCTCCATAGAAAGGAGGTGATCCAGCCGCACCTTCCGATACGGCTACCTTGTTACGACTTCACCCCAATCATCTACCCCACCTTCGGCGGCTGGCCCCTTGCGGTTACCTCACCGACTTCGGGTGTTGTAAACTCTCGTGGTGTGACGGGCGGTGTGTACAAGACCCGGGAACGTATTCACCGCGGCATGCTGATCCGCGATTACTAGCAATTCCGACTTCATGCAGGCGAGTTGCAGCCTGCAATCCGAACTGAGACCGGCTTTTCTAGGATTGGCTCCAGATCGCTCCTTCGCTTCCCGTTGTACCGGCCATTGTAGTACGTGTGTAGCCCAGGTCATAAGGGGCATGATGATTTGACGTCATCCCCGCCTTCCTCCGGTTTGTCACCGGCAGTCAACTTAGAGTGCCCAGCTTCACCTGCTGGCAACTAAGTTCAAGGGTTGCGCTCGTTGCGGGACTTAACCCAACATCTCACGACACGAGCTGACGACAACCATGCACCACCTGTCACCTCTGTCCCGAAGGAAAGGCTTATCTCTAAGCCGGTCAGAGGGATGTCAAGACCTGGTAAGGTTCTTCGCGTTGCTTCGAATTAAACCACATACTCCACTGCTTGTGCGGGTCCCCGTCAATTCCTTTGAGTTTCACTCTTGCGAGCGTACTCCCCAGGCGGCATGCTTACTGTGTTAACTTCGGCACCAAGGGTATCGAAACCCCTAACACCTAGCATGCATCGTTTACGGCGTGGACTACCAGGGTATCTAATCCTGTTTGCTCCCCACGCTTTCGCGCCTCAGCGTCAGTTACAGGCCAGAAAGTCGCCTTCGCCACTGGTGTTCCTCCACATCTCTACGCATTTCACCGCTACACGTGGAATTCCACTTTCCTCTCCTGCACTCCAGTCTCCCAGTTTCCGGTGCGAACCGAGGTTGAGCCTCGGGATTAAACACCAGACTTAAAAAACCGCCTGCGCGCGCTTTACGCCCAATAATTCCGGACAACGCTTGCCCCCTACGTATTACCGCGGCTGCTGGCACGTAGTTAGCCGGGGCTTTCTTCTCAGGTACCGTCACCCAAAGAGCAGTTACTCTCCTTGGCGTTCTTCCCTGGCAACAGAGCTTTACGATCCGAAAACCTTCATCACTCACGCGGCGTTGCTCCGTCAGACTTGCGTCCATTGCGGAAGATTCCCTACTGCTGCCTCCCGTAGGAGTCTGGGCCGTGTCTCAGTCCCAGTGTGGCCGTTCACCCTCTCAGGTCGGCTACGCATCGTCGCCTTGGTGAGCCGTTACCTCACCAACTAGCTAATGCGCCGCAGGCCCATCCGTAAGCCACAGATTGCTCCGTGTTTCACGATCTCCCCATGCGGAGAAACCGATTATCCGGTCTTAGCTACCGTTTCCGGTAGTTATCCCGATCTTACAGGCAGGTTGCCTACGTGTTACTCACCCGTCCGCCGCTAACTCTCAGAGAAGCAAGCTTCTCATCAAGTCCGCTCGACTTGCATGTATTAGGCACGCCGCCAGCGTTCGTCCTGAGCCAGGATCAAACTCTCCGATAAAGTTGTGCCGGCCAAAGGCCAGCGGTTTATCTCAAGCTGATTAAGCTCAAAAATTCGTTGCTGACGAGAATTTCTTCTCATTTAATGTCTCAATTGCTTGAGACGCTTCAATCACTCGTTGTTCAGTTTTCAAAGGACAATCTCGTAAGGCCTTGCGACCTTCGTCGTTAGCGCTTGTCTCAGCGACAACTTTTATACTATAACACAGTCGCGCTCAGTTATGCAAGCTTTTTTTAAATTTCTTTTTTCGCGGCGTGTTTCGTTGTTGCCGGCAAGAAGTAACTTTACCAGCATCCAGCGCCTTTTGCAACAACCATTTTGTGGAAGATGAGATTGCTGCGTTAGCGTTTTTCTGATACAGCGTTGCACAAATTCATTCACTTGAGAAAAAAGGCTTCCTTAACACCACCTAAATGGCGTAAGAAAGCCTTGAACAACCTGAACCTTATTTAAAGACAATGCTAAAAGGAAACACTTCCGCACTCTTTTGTTTATATCTTACTCCGCTGATCACATAAGTGCCGGATTTGGCATATACGGATGGATTGATGTCTATCTTGAGGTAGGTTTTACCCTGATAGATTTGAACGGAAGCATTAAATGATTGTCCTTCCATTCCGATAATCTTCGCGGTGGACAGATCCAAATCAGATTGCGTTACAGCAGTTCCGGGGGCACCTTCATCAAACCCCTCTTTGAACTCAACCAGTATAGAATCAAAGTTTGGATAAGGCTGAGAGAGAGAATATTCGTTTTTCCCCGTTGTTTTAAACGCATCGTATACGTCGGATGTTACAGAGTTATAAGGCTGCAGGCTGCTTACCGATAGATTTGAAGGCATCTGGATGGTTTGCTCTGCACTCATTCCGGAACAGCCGACTTCATTACACGCTTCAACACTGAACGTATATGTTTCCCCTGCTTTCAATGATTCTAACAGAAGTTGGGTGCCTGCATAATTGGCAACGCTTATAGTTCTGTTTTGATAAATGTTGAATGTTACACTCGAGCCAAGCGAATAGGAAGGTGTCCACGAAAGTAAAATTTTGTCCGTGAAATAGACTGGAGTTATTTTTACATTGGTTACAGGAGCTGGGCTCGTGAAAATATTTATACCCGCTGCCTGAAAGGTTTGACCGGGTGCTAAGCTGAACTGGGCAGTATTTGCGGTCGAGTAACCTGGTTTAGTCGCCGAAAGGGTGTAGCTGACATTAGGAGCAACATTGGTAAATTTGAAATATCCACGGCTGTCCGTTTTCGTTATTAAGCCAGTGCCTGTCAAAGAAACTTCTGCATCTTCTGCGGGTTTTGTCATACCTTCAAGGACAAAACCTTCTATTTCACCGGGTACATTCACGCCGGGTACCGGCACTTTTTGACCACTGCCCGGTATGGTGCACCATTCGGCGGAGCATTCATTCGCCGTGCTCCCTGTAAAGGTAATATCGGTTGGCGCGCTCTTATACGTAAGATTGTAATTGCTGCCAACTTTCTGCGAATCTACATTAAGAAGGACCAAGTTTGGATACTGAGGGTACTGAGTTGCTTTAAGAACTTGCAGCCCATTGTTAAATTGATACCAGGAAGCTTCTTGAGCCACTACAGCCGCGTCGAATTCAACAACCAGTAAATCCGGCTTAAGACCAGTAATAGTTTTCACTGCTGCGTTATGCTGTTTTACCGTCATTTTGAAGCTCTTGGTCGCCGTAAAAGCTTTGTTAAAGAGCGTGGCGGTAAGCATAATCTCCTTATCGCCCGCACCGGAAGCAGGCCTGGTTAAATATAAACTCCACGGAGATAATACATTCATATCACTGGATGACCAGATAATAAAGGTGTTTTTTCCATTGTTGTCGGGCAAGGTTGGACGTTCTGTAACATGATCCGCCGAATCGCCCATCACATACCCGATTGTTAAAGCAGTCAAGGCTTCGTTAAGTTCATATACGGTGTCACGATTGAAATAAAAAGAATAGGTATTAGTGAAATCTTGATCCTGAGCCCCATATTGTTTGGCTATCTGGATAGTTCTGTCCGCTTCCAATACTTTGGCCAAAATCTCAGAAAAATCGTCCGACGCGGCTAAATAATCTTTCAAGGCTTTATTCGCGTTTGCAATTGCCTTTTCTTTAACTTCGTTTACTACGGCAGGATCAAGCTTAAACGAGCCACCGCCGACCAGCTTGATTTTAGCAATAGACTCGGAATCACCGGTTAGCGTCACGGACTGACTCGAACTTATTTCGGACAAAATCGCTGCAGGGGCAATGTCGACGATTGTATCGGCGGCTGCAACGGTTAACCTCGTAAGCATTGTAGGCTGATTATTGCCTGCTGTAGGAGACTCAATGAAAATAGTCATTCCTGGAGAAATTACAGTTATTTCGCTGTCGATCTTCCCTTTAAAACTGACCTTTTTGCCGGAGGCATCCAGCTTGATTTTGCCGAATCCGCTTTGTGCGGAAGAACCCTCTAACACAGCTTGAGTTGTCACTTCGGTATCGGTTATTTGGGTACCGTTGCCGGCTTCTACTCTCACGGGAAGCCCGTTGTTGTTCACTGCGTTTATTTGCAAATTCTTTACGACCGCATTCCGCAGCTTAATGGAGCTTACGCTCCCCGACCGCACTTCCATCTGCTCTGCATCAATATTGTTCAAGCTTACTTCGCCAGTAGGACCCGGGTCCAGAATTAGAGTCTGGACATTTGTTTTACCGTTTGCGGGACCGTATGTGCCGGATGCTTGAACGGTAATAGCCGTTTGCGGTTTTCCGCTGGCAAGCAATTGCTCGACTGTCGGCGTTACGCCGCCGGGAACTCCGCCCCCTCCGAAACCGCCACCGCCACCACCAAACACGGGAGACGTGCCCTCAACGGACTTGCCGCTGGGCTTGCCTTTGTACGTTAATACGTATTTCGTTCCGGAATTTTGCGATGTTGTCGTGAGCACGACAATTGTTTTACTCCCTGACTTGAAATCCGCCGCTGTAACGAGAAGATCATGATCGAACTTGAAATCTTCCTTGTTCAGCTCCGTCAATGCGGAAGAGAATGTAACTTCGATTGTTGTGCTGCTTTGCGAAACCAAAGACTGGATCTGCTGCTCCGGTTGAGTCACTTCGGGCTTGGTAGCCAGGATTTCTTCGGCTTTGCTTAAATAGGCTTTATTATTGGTTTTGAATTCATAAGCCAAACGGGCTACAGCCTGACGGTCCGAACTGCTTTTCGGCTTGAAGAGAAGCCCTCCCTCACCGTTATCGATCCCGTTGACAAACCCGATCTCATAAGCCAAAGATATGGACGGCTTGGCCCAGTCGGACGCCAGGTCCAAATCTGTCAGCTTGGTTGTCGGACTTTTTACGGAAACAGTCTCCGCGAGCCCGAATGCCCGCACAAAAAAGACAACCAGTTCTTCACGCGTTACTTTGGCATCCGGCGAAAAAGTGCTGTCCGTCGTGCCCTGTGTAATGCCCGACGCTACAAGTGAGCCGACATAGCCGCTGTACCAGCTCGAAGCGGCTACATCATGGAAAGCAGCCGACTTGGCTGGTTCTTCCTTCAATCCCAGAGCCAGTACAAGAATTTTTGCGAATTCGGCGCGCGTTATAGGATTTTCAGGTTTAAAAGTTCCGTCCGGGTATCCCGAAAGGATTCCGTCCGAGATGAGACCCGCTATTTCTTTTTGGGCGTAAGAGCGATCCAGGTCTGTTAACGTTTCTGTGGATGCCGCCTGTACAAAGTTCGGTAACAGCATACCCAGAACCAGAACACTTAATGAAAACAAATTCATAAAACGGCGTAATCTTGCGAGCTTCATTTTGCGGGTTCCCTCCGTCAGTCTAATAAGTTTGTTGTATACGCCGTTTCTTGTTGTCCGTAGTTCTTTGGGTCTAAACGCATATAACGACCTTATTATACTAGGTCGATAGTATGAAATATAGAGGGATAAGGAAACTTTGGAAAGTTGGCGTTATTCTCGGATTCTCCTCCAATCATGGTCCATAAAACGTTTCTTTGTATCCAACTGCAAACTCCGATCCTTTATATCTTAAGATGCCAACTCGCTTCGCATAGAATGAACTCATTACCTAATGAATGAACTAAATTTGTTTCACTCTTTAAAGATTATTTAATTTTCTTTGCAGAAGGAGATATACCTGCACAACTAGAAATTATGTTACCGAGTGAACTGGGTTGTATTTAGTTGGAAATTTTGCAGCAAGTAAAAGAACATGGTGTTTTAAATACTGGAGGGAATTATTTGAAAAAAGCTGGGTTTGTCACTTTCACATTTAGTATGGCATTTTTATTGGTTTTATTTTTACCTATAAAAACTTCTGCAGAATCCCCTGAAATAAAGATTGAGGATTCAGCGCTTGAAAAAGTCATTAGAAATGAACTCAATAAAAATGAAGGACCCCTAACGGTTGGGGACATGGAAAGCCTCAAAAAAATAGGTCCTGCGGATTGGCAGGGCATTACGACGCTAAATGGCTTAGAATACGCCAAAAATTTGGTGGAAATCAAATTAACACAGAATAAAATTCAAAACATCCATGCTTTAAGCGGATTAACCGAATTGAAAACGATTAACTTGTGGCAAAATCAAATCAGTGACATTCACGCCCTTAGTAATCTCCGCTCTTTAGTTAATCTGAATATTAGTCAAAACCATATTTCCGACATAAGCCCTCTTAGAAATCTTAGCAACTTAAAAGTACTTAACCTATCTGAAAATCAGATACAAAATATTAATCCTTTAGAGAATCTTGAAAACTTATCCGCCTTTGACGCTTATAAGAATCAAATTCAGGATATCTCCCCCATGCGCAACTTCAAAAATGTATCTTCTACTAATTTACAAGAAAATCAAATTTCAGATATTTCGCCTTTAAGCAATCTGTCCAAACTTGATTTCGTTGGTCTTAAATACAACTGGGTTAAAGACATTAACCCTCTAAAAAGCTTAACGCATTTGACCGGCCTCGAATTGACTGGAAATCCGGTTCAAGATTTAAGTGTTCTTAAACATTTTCCTAAGCTTACTTTGTTAAGTATCGGTTCTCTTCATATTTCCAATATAAGCTTTCTTGAAAATCACCCGGATCTGCAATGGCTGCAGCTTGAAAACAATCAAATAACCGATATAAGCAGCCTTCAGAAACTTGGCAAGCTACAGGATCTTGATCTTTCCAATAATCAGATTTCAGATATTAAACCTATTGTTCAATTACCAAATTTGTGGTTGTTATCGCTTAATGGCAACTCCATATCCGATCCGGAATCTTTGGGGAACTTACCTGAATTACGTTCTCTTTATTTAGGATCAAACGGAATTGCTTCGCTTCAATTTCTAAAGAGCCTGCCTCCACTCGTCTTGCTCTCTCTGGACGGAAACTTAATTAGTGATCTACGTGGAATAGAAGCTCAGAATGGTATCTACCAACTTGATTTAAGTAATAACCGACTTACTGATCTTAGTCCGATTAAATCGCTGAAAATGTTAGATGTCTTATATCTGGATGGCAATGCTCTTTCGGATATATCCGCACTATCTCAATTAACTCCAAGAAAGATTTCATTGGTCAATAATCAAATCCGAGATATAAGTCCTCTGGATAATCAAACGAATCTTTGGGAAATTTATTTAGCCAATAACCCATTAAATGAAGGATCCGTCAGCAAACTCAAAGTCAGGGCATTAAATGGAGCGGCTGTATCTTACGGTGAGCGGATTTATGTAAAGATCAATGATGAAGTTCAAAATTATACGGAAGACGAATCTCCGCAAAACATATCTGGTTCTATCCATGTTCCTATGAGAAAAATCTTTGAAGCACTAGGCGCTAATGTAATCTGGGATAGTAACACGGAAACCGTGACGGCTCAAAAATCAGACATCTCTTTACAATTAAAAATCGGCTCGAATAAAGCCATAGTAAACGGCAAAGAAGTATTCTTGGAATCTGCCGTAACGGTCGTTAACGGATCTGCTTTTGTACCTGCAAGAATGGTAAGTGAGACATTTGGAGCAAAAGTAAACTGGGACTCACCTACAAAAACAGTTGATATCAGACAATAGTCTGATCAAGGGACTCACCTGGTATTATCCCCTTCTAGTGGACAAGAGAAAAAAGACATCGATATGATGTACTTATTCTTGTTGAACGGAGGGGATTTTTTATTGGCTAAAAGAGGGCAAACCTTTAGGCAGTACTCCTTGGAGTCAAAGATGACGGACTTCCGCCTGGTGGAAGAAGAACACATGAGTATTCGGGAAGTGGCCAAATGTTTGGATATTCGTCATTCCTCCCAAGTCCAGAACTGGAAACACACTTCCCTATTTTGGTTATCCGCGAATGACTGTAGCTTTAAGTGGAGGTATTGTGGTGTGTCTCGAACATTCAAAATTCGCGTAATTTCAAGTGCGAAATGTGGGTTTTAGTTAGCTCCGATGGTTGAATTCCCAATTCGGCAAGCTGTTGTTCCAGGATCCTGTACACCCTCAACACATGATCATGTTTACCATTCAACAAGTAAGCTTGTATTGCCAGTCGATAAGCTTCTTCGTCATAGGGAGAGAGGAGCATGGCCCTTTCCGCCATGTCAATGGCTTTACTCCCTTCACACTGTGACAAATAATACCCTGCCAATTCTAACATCCAAACCAAAGTAATTTGCTCCAGTTGTCGGGATAGTTCCTCGGCCCATACGTAATCCTCATTTGCCAAAAGATGACCTTTGAATTGCCTCACAGCAAACTCAAGTTCGCTCCATAAGTTGTCAGCACCTCTCTGCCAGCGTTGATGAAGGGCCTGGTACTGTTGCACATCTGTACGTATGCTGAGGAGATCGAGCTCGTAGCATTCCTTATCGTACGAAATCATCTGTTCGAATCCAATTTGTCTTAAATGCTTTCGCAATAGACTGATGCAAGTATGCAAATAAATTTTAGCCTTTTCGTACGGTTCATTCGGCCATAGCATCTCAATAATGCGATCGCGGTGAATAGAAGCGCCGCTGTGAAGCAGCAACAAAATGAACAGTTCCTTTTCTTTTGCCGTCCGCCACGGTAAAGCAGCTCCCGAAGGGGCAACAATATGAAACCTGCCTAGCAATTCAACCTCAAGAACCTCTTTCCGTTCCGAACCGGGTTCCTCCCTTAATGCATGGGACGTACTCCATCGTGTTTCCTTATTTATTCTCTCGAGGGCTTTTAATAAGCGACCCATTTCAACAGGCTTCAGCAAATAATCAATTGCGGCAAGCTCAAATGCAGTTATGGCGTATTGGTCATATGCCGTAACAAAGATAATAGCCGCATTCGGATCGAGATTTTGAATTTTTTCCGCCAACTCCAATCCCGACATCCCCGGCATCTCTATATCCAGAAACCAAACCTGTGGACGCACCCGAGCAAGGGCTTGCAAACTCTCAATTCCATTTCCGGAACGGCCAATCACCTCTACTTTTCCCGTACGCTGAAGGAACATTTCTAACATATTTAATGCATGTAACTCATCGTCCACTAGATAAGCTTTAAGCATAGAGCTTCCCCCTTTCTTTACTCACTTATTGCGTTTGAAATGGAAAGCGCAATTCCACTCGTGTGCCTAGTCCTGGAACACTTTGGATTTGTAAGGCCTGTCCATTGAGATGCTTTAAACGACGAGCCATATTATACAAGCCGATTCCCTGCTCCGAACCTCCACGTTGAAGCAATACATTCACCTGCTCCTTCGTCATTCCGACTCCGTCGTCTTCCACCACGGCCACAATTTCATTCTCCACGCGGTGAATGGTTAGTCGAACCGTCCCGCCGTCAATCTTCTTAGATACCCCATGACGAATGGCATTCTCTACAATCGGCTCGATCAGTAAAGGCAGGACCCTTGCGTTATACAAACTCTCATCCACGTCAAAATGAACTTGCAGCCGCTGGCCGAAGCGTTCCCGCTCAATTTCCACATAAGACATAACCAGCTCCATCTCTTTGCCTAAAGGAATTGTATCTTCTGTATGATCCAAGTGGAACAAGATTCGCAAGTAATGGCTAAATGTCCCTAGCAACTCACCCGCCTTCGGACCATCCGTGTAACAAAGAGACATGATGGTACCTAGGGCATTGTAAAGAAAATGCGGCTTAATTTGCGAACGCAAGAATGCCATCTCGTTATCAGCAGCCTCTTTGATCAATCGCTTCATCCCTAGCAAGGTATGGATACGCACAAGAATTCCTCCCCCTTCCAGGGGACGGGTAATAAAATCATTGCAACCTGCAGCCAAACAAGCCTCAATATCAGCAGGCGTGTTTCTGGAAATAATAAGCAGAACAGGGAGCTCTGCTGGACTATATTCTTTGCGGATACTTTTGCACAGTTCAAAGCCCATACCTGCAGATAACCTCGTGTCCACAATTACAAGATCCGGTAACGGGGAACGAGCTAAGGCTTTTTCGGCCTCTTTGTCCGTTGAAGCAAAGCTAACTCCAAAACCCTCTAATGTCAGCAAGCTGCCCAAATGCTCCACATCTACCAAATCGCCTGTAGCAAGTAACACGGAAGCAACCGGCTTCTTTCGGTCAACATCTGGATTAGAAGCTATCTCCTGTAAGTCTCTCGGAGCTGCAGCATTCGGAACATCAAGGGGATCAGCCGCCGGAAGCGTAATGCGCATTTTCCCTGACGCTTGGTCTATGACAAATGTCCCACCCATTAAACTCAGCAAATCGTGCGCAATAGACAAACCTACTGCAGACGTTCCCTTACTCCATGGCCATAACGGGGCTTCGGAAGCATCCAATTCATGTGTGATTAACGAGGACTCTCTCATAATCTCAATTTCTACTTCATCATTTCGCCGAAGGCATTGTAGCAACAACTCTCCTTCGCTCTGAACATCAATGGCATGATAGACTACATTATACAAAACCTGAAGCATTCGAGTTTCGTCTGCAACCACAAACCTCGCCGACGGCTCCATCCGAGTCGAGAAACTGCCGCCTTTGCCTATGGCCAGATTCCCAAAAACCTCCCTTAACACAGATAAGCAAGTCGCCAAGTCTACAACGCTTTTTGTGATTTTCAAGCTGCCATCCTCAAATCGTGAGGCATCTATCAGATCTTGTACCATATGGGACATCCGATAAGCCGTATTTCGAATGCGTTGCAGCTTTTCTCGGATCTCCATATCCCCTGTTCTTTTGGTCGGAGAAGCTAATAAGGATCGTGACAGATGAATAATGCCGTGAAGCGGTGTGTTAAGTTCATGGGAAGTCAGAAGAAGAAACTCATCCTTCATCCGATCAGCAACCTGCAATTGATGAGTTAGCTGCTTCATGGATTCATACGCTCTAACATAATGATAGACAAGAACATAGACAAAGATGAGCAGCATGAGCAGCATGGTCAAATTGACTAGCGCAAGTCCGATAAGATTCCACGTATTCAGGATTGACAGTACACAGGTCAAAAACATCATCCACACCGATATCATTAGCAATTGAAACTGCGGTCGCTGGACTGAACCATAATCTCTACGGATATAGCTCCGCAGCATAAGTCCGATTGCGATTACATAACCACCGAGACCCAGGAGGTAGAAAAAGTCCTGAATAGTGGAATAGATACGAAATGGAAACACTAGGATTCCTGCCACATAAGAAAGCAGAATGAGTCCAAGTAACCGTAATCCCTGCTGCGTCCGTCGATTTACCATAATGCTAGAAACGATCCAGAGGACGACAACGGGCAATGCGTACACTGCGATATATTTAATTTTAAATGCGATCTCAAAGGACAAATTCGGGAATAACTGAAGGAGCAGCCTTTCTCCATTCGCCAAAACCGCCACTGCCAAATTCAGAAAAAACAGCGATTGAAGCAATTGAAGCCGACAGCGATGCAGACGATAGAAGAAATATAAGTACAGCAAAGCAAAAAGAAGCAAGAAACCGATTACAAGCAGCTCAGTGGCTCCCTGCAACAGCCCGCCCTTCTCCGCCAGGTGCCCGAGACCTAAGGTTAGGGAACTAAAAATGCCACCGCTCTTGTAATCAAAATTAGCTACTTGCAGCACAACCTCAATATCAGCCCGAACAGGCTTAAAATACACGGTGTATGGTACATTTCTGGGCTCGTAGCTTTCACGGGAAAAGCTTGGCACCCCCGATTTCATCATTAGCGTGCCATTCACATAAATGGCATCTGCGAATCGAACGTAGTGTTTGCTTAGAGCGAGCATTTGGTCCGTTGGCGCGTGCTTGATGTGCAGTCGATACGTTCCATAGCCTTGCCCTTTCATCCTCTCTCCGTTCGGCAAAGGTGCTTTCTCCCAGTTGCCGGGAACTTGAATCGTAGTGGATTCCCCTATACCTCTATGGATATCTTCCGGTGAAAGTAACTGGTTAGGGAAAAATTCCCATTCCCCATCAAGGGAAATGGGACCTTCATTAATAAAATCCACATCATGCAAGTCGAGCACGCCTTGCTTTACGATAGGGGCACTTCTTGAATCGATTTCTATCCATGTAAATAGTAAGACAAGTAAAGACACAATAAGAAGTGTAAGCAAAAACCGATCCCTACCCACCATCACGACTAAAGCCCCCTTCTAAAATCGTGGTTATCCTCTGCTAAAAAAAATGCTTCTCGCACGCACTTGCAGAGCTTCATGCGGGAGAAGCATTCTTATGAATAAATTAATCAATTAACCTTGACTTCTGCAGCAGTCGCTGCATGACCGTCGCAGCCTCCGCTTTGCTAATATAGGCTTTAGGTGCGAGTTGATTGGATTGTCTTCCTGTAATTATACTCGCCGCTACACTAGATGCAATACCGCTGCGCGCCCATTCCGAAGCATTTGCAGCATCTGAGAAGGTACTTAGTACTAGGTCTATCTCAGTTGGAGAAACTGCCCCTGAAAGCTGAGTAAGCTTCATTGCCTTGGATACGATCAACATCGCCTGTTCTCTTGTAATCTTGTCATCAGGTCGGAAGCTGCCGTCTTCAAATCCGGATAGGAGACCATACGTATGTGCCGTATGGATAGCGCCGGCGTACCAGTCTTTCTGGTTCACATCGTTAAATAGCTGGTCTCCTGAATTTGCAGGCAGCCCTAAGCCACGAATGATAATCGAAGCAAACTCAGCACGGGTAATGTCTTGATCGGGAAGGAACAATCCATTTCCGGCTCCATTAATCACCATTCTGGACCCCATGTTATTCACCGCATCTTTGGACCAATGCTGCTCAACGTCTTTGAATGTGACGGGATTCCAAATAACGGAATACATACTGTTCGTCAAACTGTTGATTTCAGCTTTGTAAACTCCATCTTTGCTGATGATTTTCGTTGGAACATGGCGGATCGTTCCATTCTGTTCAATCACTACTCCTGTTGTAATTTTGCTAGTATCTACGCCTTGAGGTATCGTCACGGTTCTTTGGACATATGAATTGAACACGGATACTGCTTCAGTCCGATCTCCATATGAGGCTGTGACTTCATATTGCAAAGGCGGAACCACCACGAAAAGTCCGTTTGACTCAGCCGATGCTTGAGCGGCACGATTTTTTTCTTCCGTAGGCTTGCTAATCTCAATCCGCACCTTGATATCCTGAAGCTGCAGATTGGATCCTAATTTATCTCTCAGCGAGTCAATATTGATCTGCTTCGCTGGTACAACATAGCTTGCCGTTGGTGTGGCAATTTCTATAACAGCCTCGCTGGATTGTAGACTTTTAACCATTCGTCCATTTAGTTCACCGACCGCCACATCGTTCTGCGCAGCTACCGGTATAGTAATGATTGCATGGCGTCCCGCCGCAGCTACACGTTGCAACAGCTTGTCTTCGTCAACAACGATCGTAAGCACTTGCTGCCCATTCTTCTTTTCCGTCTTGGCGGTTCCTGCATTCTCTACCTTGCCATTGACCAACACCTCAACCCCATTTGGTACAGGAGTGCTTGGCGCTCCCCCCGATGTCCCAGCTGTACCAGACTCTTCGCTGCTTGGAGCCTGCGGAGTTGCTGTTACTTCTACTGAAGGTAGACTATTCCCTCCCGGTGCCCCTGCTCTCACTACAAAATAATAGGGCTTGCCGTTAGACAGTTTCTTGAAGTTGTATGAGGTTTCCTTCACTTCAATAGCGGATTCTGCATCAAATACTCCCGCAATGGTAGACACATACACAGAATAGTAGGTTGCTCCGGTCACTGAATCCCACTTCAGTGTAGCTTGTCCATCGCCCGCTGTCACCGTTACGTTCATGGGTACTGGAAGGCTGACGGTCACTGTTGCCATATCACTTCGAGTTGTGGCCGCTCGATCTCCGGTCGCGGAATCGTCCGTATTCGTCACCTCGACATAGTAGTAGAAGGTGCCCGTCGAATCTGAATTCACTGTTAGCGTTGCATCTGTAGCCCCTGGTATCGCTTCTCCGACACCATTCTTTATTTGATACCATTGATAGCTGAGCACATTCGGAGCGCTTGCCGCTACATTCAGCGTCCATGGCTGACTATAAAGAGCAGACTGATTCTGTGGCTGAGCTGTAATAATAGGCATAGCTGCATTTGTCAATTCATTAACGGTCACTTTGGCCGCCCTGCTCGTTGTGGTCGCCGTTTGTGTTCGAACCGCCGATGTGTCCGTGTTCGTTACAACTACATAGTAGTAGTACGTGCCTAAAGTTAACGTAGATGGACTGTATGTCGCATCGGTGACTCCGGATAAAGCGATGCCTCCTGTCGTACTGTCTGTATCATTCTGATACCATTGATAACTTAAATCTGTCATACCGACTGGATTTACACCTACACTGATCGCAGTACTTCGACCAATCGCTACAGACACATCCTGAGGCTCTGTTGTAATGACAGGCTCTGCTGCATCTTGCGAATTAACCTTTACGCGAGCGACCCCGCTTGTTACGGAAGTGGTCTTGTTCCGCGTCGCACGATTATCCGTATTCGTCAGAATGACATAATAATACTTGCTGCCAACTTGTTTTGTTGGTGCTGTGTAACTGGAGGAGGTTGCTCCGTCAATGACAGTTCCGCCCACAGTTGAATTTGTCGTATTGCTGTACCATTGGTAGGACAAGCTTCCACCTGTAGGTACCGTCGCTCCAACAGACAGCGAAGCTTGTCCTGCTTCACCGATATTCACATCTGCAGGTTGTGTTGTGATGGTCGGAGCAGGAGCATCCTGCATCACCACGGAAACCTTGACAATGTTGCTCTGGGTTGAAGCAATCTTACTGCCATTAGCCGTATTATCCGTATTCTGAACAACCACATAATAATACGTATCTCCAAGCTCACTTGTTGGTACCGAATACGTCCGACTCGTGGCATTGGCAATTGCCTGTGCTCCTGTCGTTGAACTTGTGCTGTTGCTGTACCACTGATAGCTAAGCGTTCCTGGACTTGCGTAAGCCGAGACAGCTAAGGTCGCAGTGGAACCAAGGTTCACATTCTGTACGGTAGGCTGTGAAGTGATCGACGGCGCACTGGCGTCTCTCACTACATTAACCGTCACCGTGTAGGTTTTAACCGAACCATTCGCTGCCAGCACATCAACATAGATGACATTCTTCTCCAGGGGGATCGTAATACTCCCGCTCTGGCTACCGCTCGTGACGGCTGTGCCATTTACTTGAATCGTTGATGTTTTGTATTCTGCGGTAGGCGTTAGCTTAACACTTGTCACGCCGCTGCTCGCTCCAATATTAACCGAATAATTGGTTACAGAAGACGAGAATGACGGCGACAGCGTCCCCGAGCTGATGACAAGATTGCTCAGATTACCGGCATTAGCGTTTGGCGGAGCTAACGTTTTGACAATCGCTTTCTTGGACTGGTACATTTCTTGATAAGCAGCATAGTGCTGGCCATTCCATACGCTTGTAGTGAGGTATTTAATTTCATTACGGCCAGATAAATCGAAAGAACCGAGCGTGGTCAACGTTCCGTCATTTAACTCCTTAACATAAAGATCACTAAAAGCATTATAAACCCAATGCAATTTGCCGTTATAAACACTTAGATGGGAATATGTACTGAAGGTGCTTTGATATCCTACCTTCTCCCACGTTGAGCCGTTCCATTTTTTCAAATAGGCGCTTAGCCCATCCAAGTTGTCACTATATGAAACGTAAGGGGTACCATACAGAAACGCAACGCTTATATAGTAGGGTTGCTGGTTCGTTGTAACCGGAGGGGTCACAGCGACCCACGATGCCCCGCTTTCCTTCTTGAACACAATCTCTTGGATTTGGTTAAAATTCGCATCGAAATAGGACTCTTTATAAGCGATGTAAGCCTCATTATTATAGAAGGTCAAGGAATAAAAACCGCTTGACTTGGTAGACAAATAGGAACCGCCTACCGCCACCCAGCTGCTTCCGTTAAACTTCTTCACACTCGCCTTATTGGAATCCCCTGCATCAAAATAAACTACATAGAGCGTACTATTATGAGTCTTGAATTCAATCCCGCCGACTGTACCTATACTTATCCCCTCTGCTCCAACGGTTGTCCATTGCGTGTTGTCCCATTTCTTGACGATCAGTTTCCCATTTCCTATTGCCTTATCAGTATAGGCAACATAAGGAGTCTGATTGATAAAAGCTAGTTTAGGATTAGACACTTCACCATCTGAAAATCCCAGGGGGCCCACGTTCACCCAATCTGTGCCGTTAAATTTCTTGACGACAAGCTTCTTGGAAATGCCGGCATCCTTATAAGCCACATACGGCATACCATTACCGTCATTTGCTATATTCATATCTTCCGCTGATCCCACGGAAAACTCCTCTGTCCCAACGGGATTCCAAACTTTACTTTCTGTGGTCGTTACCCGCGCAATGTTACTATAGACGGATTGACTACCCTCTGTCACCTTCGCATAATAATAGGCAGTGCTTGCAATAGATCCGGTAACATTATATGTTGAAGCGGTACTTCCGGTAATCGCCATACCTCCAGTTGTACTTCTGGTTGGACTGGCGTACCATTGATAATTTAGTGTACCGCCACTTCCCGGAGTGGCTGTCACGGAGAGTGTAGTCTGTCCACCCACCACAATAGACGCATCTGAAGGCTGTTGAGTAATCGTAGGACCTCCTCCTGCAGCTTCAGCAAGTGGCGCAAATCCAAAGATTAGTTGAAAGACAAGAACAATAATAAGCAGCAATTGCATACCCCGACTGAAGCGTGGGGCACTATGTCCATTCCATGAGTGCATCATTTGCAAGTTGTTCCCTCCAAATAGGTTATTGGTGTATGCTCACCTCAGCCTGCTGAGATTTACATGACCACCCTTCAATATATTAGAAGAATCCACTTAACAAACGCTTAACAACTTGACATTATTTCACTTGTTTCGACAAAAAACCGCCCTCAATCGACTCCCTCTAGAATCGTACGGATCGCCTTTTCCAAACGACTTATCATCATTCTTAATGACAGAATCAGAAATATATTGTTCAATTTGCTTATAAACCATTTCTACTTGGCTTAGACTTTCATCAAAAAATGGTTCAGGTCTTATTACCAGATGTTCTGGAGTGTAGGACACATTTTAACCTCAAAAAAAAAGATGAGGAGTTCCCCCCTCATCTTTTTTATATTTATACAAAAAGCTGTATAGCGCTGTTTTTCTCACTAAAGTTGAAACGGTTTTATCAACTTTAATGGTGTTATTCTCATTTCGAATGAAAAATCACATTTATTGTGTGGTGTCATAATTAATGAGAAAAAATCGGGAGAAAACATTGATTTATCAAGGGACGTTTTCACAATTAGTGAGAACTACATTCCCCAGAAAGCTGCTGTATAAGCCCGATTTTCACATTTTATGAGAATATCCGCATAATTCAAAATGTATATTTATTCACCTTAATGTATAGTCGAACCCCACCTTAAGGTTATCCCTTAAAAAGGCACAAAAAATGCTTACCATTAATAACTCGTGGTAAGCATTTTATTAACCTTAAATGAATAGAAGTCAAAATTCAGTTTAAGTAAGTAAATTTTAAAAGTACATCGATCAATGAGAAAGTATATAGCTCCCCGGCTAAACGGGTTTAACATAGGACAGGCTCAGCTTCGTGACTATGCTTTTAATTGTCAAATAGAGTTATCTTTCTACTGAAAGCAAGTCTTCAATTCTTACTAAATAATCTGATAGTAGTTGAATTACTAGCTATTAAAACTATAAAAGCATAACCAACCAAGAACTCAATATATTAACATATTCATCAATCCCATTCCTCACGAGCTCTGCTTACTGCAGTGATAACTCCTGTGCGCGTTTTGGCATAATTGCCCCAACCGCCTCAAGCAGATCTCCGGCCCCCATGTCATCGTCTTTAATTTCAACTTTTCACTTTGAATTTCAATAAGGACCTTCTGGTTACTAATGTTTGACTTTCTCAATATACTTTGTAACTGGATGATTGTTTCATGGTCCATTTTTTGACCATAACCGCATCACTTCCTAATAATAGTTCATTCATTATACCTTATCCCTAATACATCAGATAAATGTTGGCTTCAAAAGAACGGGGATATGTTTCGTGGTCACCTTACATATAAACCATTATG
Organism: Paenibacillus sp. JNUCC 35; assembly: GCF_058269095.1. Classification (NCBI taxonomy): domain Bacteria; kingdom Bacillati; phylum Bacillota; class Bacilli; order Caryophanales; family Paenibacillaceae; genus Paenibacillus; species Paenibacillus sp. JNUCC 35. The sequence continues at coordinate 4,372,831 of NZ_CM177771.1, forward strand.
GACAAAAATTCCATCTTTTATACATACGTTGATGAACTGAATGACAAGAACATATATCATTTGCCAGGTTGTCCTGTTTTCTGCAGTTATGCGACCTTTAAACATGTATGTTCATGTCAACCGACAGCTTTCTTATGTGTCAATCGGGAATAGGATAAAGTTCTTGTCATTTATGACATCAAGTTCTTGTCATCCGACAGCAGCAGCTGGGGAAATAAAAAAACACCAAAACCATCGAATCACGATTGTTTTGGTTTTCGTAATTTTTTATAAGATCGATATATTTACTGATCAATTTATAAACACTTTTTTATGCGTCGTCGGCAACTCCATGGAGACCGGGATCAACGCCAGCAGCAGCGGGTCCGCCTCGGCAAACTCCCGGGCCATTGCAGCAGCAATTTGCCAACGCCCTGGCCGCGATAATCCGGGTGTACGACTACATCCGCAATGTAGCACTCCCTGGCCCGCGGCTGATAGTCCAGCGTATAGAGTCCAAGCAACATTTTGAACGTGTACCACTTGCCGAACTTGGCGAGTTCTTTCCATAGCGAAGAGCTTTGCGTCTGCGGTTCAGCTCCTTTCCCATCCGGATCCGATCGCCACTTGACCGAGAACGTGCCGACCGCCACGCCATCTTGCACAGCAACCATGCGGAGGCTAGCCGGTAAATAAAAGTCTCAAAAACGGAAGTTTTTAAGACTGGAAATGATTATAAATATATTGAATTAGCTAAATAAAAAGCAACGTTCCACATAATAATAGCAGATAATTCATTTAACAATAACATTAGCTTACCTAATGAATCGATACGACCCAATATTCCTCCGGCTAATACCAGTGCTGCATTTATGATGAACAACCAGCTACTAATTTACGTTCTCTCTTTCTTTTATTTCATTTATCTGTTGAATCAGTTTGTCTAATTCCTTTTCCGGATTATGAGTTTCCATCCACTTTTGACCGAACAGAGAAATAAAAGCTGAGACAGGCATTTCTCTTAAAAACGCGATTGTATATTCATCATCAAGATTAAGCTCTTTACTAATCTCTGAGAAAAACGCGGTAATCAATTTTTTCCCGAACGTATCTTCCAGCCATTCTTTCGTTAAACTTTGTCTTGTAAATACATATTCTTTCTGGGTAGTCGATGCTACATGAATAGTTGCTTTTAACGGTAAATGATCCAGCGATCCCCCAATTAATATCTCAAAATATCCTGTTTCCACTAACCAATCGCTACTTTCCACATTATAAAATGCAAAATCACGTTTTGTTAATTCAAAGTGCAACTGTTTCTTTTCTCCTGGTTGTAGTGATACTTTAGTGAATTTTTTTAATTCTTTAATTGGACGAATGACGCTTGCTTGCTGATCATGTACATATACTTGTACAACCTCTTTCCCGGGCAAACTTCCTGTATTTCGAACTTCTACATATACATGAACGGTTTCATCATCTTTATAGGCTTTTTTTTCAACACGTATAGAGTCGTAAGAAAATGTTGTATACGATAAACCATGTCCAAATGAGAACAACGGCTTTATTTCTTTTTTGTCATAGTATCGGTAACCTACAAAAATACCTTCACGATAATGGACTTTCCCGTTTTCCCCCGGATAGCTAATATGTGCTGGATTATGAGCCATATTTTCAGGGAATGTTTCTGATAATTTGCCAGATGGATTCTCATTACCAAATAGAATATCAGCAATAGCACTTCCACCTGCTTGTCCGGCAAACCAGCCTTCTACTATCGCTGGAACTTGTGCTACCGACCAAACGAGCAGCTCTCCAGGAGATAATGCGACAAGATTAACGGGAACCGGCGCTCTCTCGCCTACAAGGCCATCACCGGTTAAAGAGTACACGCTTTGCCCGTAGCTCTTCCCGAGTTCCAAGTTTTCCTCCCAATACTTCTCCATGTGATCCATCCTATGACATCCTTTCGTGTTTTTGGACACAAAAAAAGCCTTGAATGTTAAATAAGGCATGACCGAATAGGGCCATACACATATCTACTTCAAGGCATATTTTATACGTTGTCTGATTAGACAACTGCTCCCTCTCCAGCTGAATTTTGCAGCGGAGAAAATCAATAAGATTTCGTAATACACTGCCTATAACTGGAAATGGAGCAACAGAAATTAGCGCTGGGGCGTACGACCACCATTGTTATTTAATATTTTTCGACAAATGATTGTCCCCCTTTTGTTTTACTGGTAAGCTCCAGTTATTGGTGCAAACCCCTAAACTTTATCTTTGAGGTGAACTATGCGAATTTGGCTGCTCGATGTTTATAAAAAAACGGAGGAACTGATAGCGGATCATAAAATCTACCCCTCCAGCATAATTCGTATTTATGATGGATATGGTTTCGAACCGATCCCGCTTCCCCATGAATTTGATCTGGTATTGATTGATTTTATGAACGCAAATGATAACCAATTGACTGAACTACAGGACCGTCGTCGTGAACTTGAGCAGCTTACAGGACAGCCCCAGCGTAAATCTTTTAGGGGGGTTAATAGTGAGACATTTTTACAATTTTCACATGCAGCCGGGGATTTATCCCCGAGAATTGTAGAAGCTCTTAGAGCGGGCATCCCTGTGGTTGTTATTGGGGGGAAATTCAATACGGAGGTGAACTTTCCCGACCAGCCTCTAATCCATAGTTACTCCTGGCTTTTAAATACTCTTCCTTCTTTAAAGGTAACAGATCAATCACCTGCTGAAGGTCCTGCATCAATTGATTGTGTTAGTTCAGATCGAGCAGTTAAAGAACTGGCTAAGCAGTTTGAAGGGGATCTAACCTGGGAGGTTGCTTTTAATGGGAAGCGGGATAATTTGTTTAAATTGTTCCGTAAAAAAAGTGAACAATCTCCATTTGAACCGCTGTTTGAGAACAAAAAAAAGCAACCGGTTGGGTTCGTTCTTCAGGCTTTTAACAGAGAGCTGATCCTGCTCCCGAATATCAGAGACTGCCAGACAAGAAGTCAATATATTGCATACATCTTAAATGAGTTTCTACCTCAGTTCCGTCCGGGATGGTATCCGGAAAGATGGTCCGGCACCTATATGCCGGAAGTGCTAAAGGAGAAAAGTAGAGCCCTTGAGATGGAAAGGAAGAGAATTTTAGAGGAGTTAGAGCGCAAGGAAGCCAAGGTACAGGGACAGATAGACACGATTCAGTCGTTTATCGATTTGGTTACCCAGGCAGATGAACGATTAGTTACTGTAGTAAAACGCTCTTTTGATGAAATCTTCGGCGCCAAAGTAACTGATTTAGACTCCAATCGTGATGGAAAAGAAAAGCCCAGATTGTTTGATTTGCTGGCCAGCATAGAAGGCAGGCAAATTGCCATAGAAATAAAAGGAGGGAAACGCTCGTTAAGCAAAGACATGCTGGACAAAGTCCAGGCAAATGTAGGGACTTACCTCAGGGAAACCAATGCGAAATTACATGGAACCGTACTTGTCCTAAATGACCAATTAGCAAAGGCGCCAGAAAATCGCGAACCATTTGCTCCTCATATGATTCAGGATGCTGAGCAGCGGGAGATAGCAGTACTACCTACTCCAGTCCTCATGGGTTTAATTGCAATGCGCATCACCGGTGATTTAAATAATTCAGACTTTTTGGCGCTTATAACAAAGCCGGGACTGGTGAAGCTTCCACAAAAGAAATAAATCCAACAAATCTAAATGTCGCCCAGATAAAATAAAGGCTCGATCTACTGGTATTGTGATCACCCAAAGCCTATGCGTATCCTTCAAAGCTTCTTTCTCCCTGCGATAAATTGTCCTAAAATGGTGTATTTCTGTTATGGTGTCTAATCCTTCGTGCTGAGTTGAGTTTAACATGACATCCAAAACCATTACGTCTATCTGTAATTGCATACTTGCTTGAATCGCTGTTTCTTTTGTTGAAACAATTCCCGATACTTTCACATCCGGTTCAGAATTGATTAACGTAGCGAGACTTTGTTGCCAATCGTGGTCACTGTCAGCCAGTAATACTTTTATGCTCCGTCTCTCTCTGAGAATCAATTCTTTAATCTCTTCTGAATAATTCTCCAATCTATCCATAAATAATAACCTCTTTTCCACTTTAAAAACAGAAACAGACACAGCCCCCTCTGAGCTGCATCTGTTTCTCAACATCGTGTATTTCGAGAGGGGAACCCGGCGATCATTGCATTAAGCAGAAGACCCGTCGCTTTGCGTCCCAGTCTTTCGATCTGGTTTGCCATTATCCTTCAAGGTAGATATAACATAGAGCAAGTTCGCTTACATATTAAATGTGCCGAAAGCTGCACCTATGCCAATCAGATGACTAAAATAGAGCAATCTCAAATATCATCATCAACAAAGAAAACGTCAGGAAATAAAGAGAAAGTCGAAAGTTGTTTGAAGCCCATCTCGCTTCATTTTTTGTAATCAATCCATGTAGACATGCGATCAACCAAATTATTAACAGCGCACCAGAAACGATCAAATATCCTACACCAACGTAGTTATAATCAAATAACAAATAATTAACGAAAAATAAGCTCACAACATACGGTATCATCTGTATTTTTGTGCGATATACACCTTTTATAACGGGAAGTAGTGGATACCCTGCTGCTCGGTATTCTTCTTTTTTTAAAATCCCAAGTGACCAAAAATGCGGTGGCTGCCATAAAAAAAGAAACAAGAATAAAAGCCATGCGCCAAGTTCCAGCTCATTTGAAAAACCGCAGTATCCGATCATTGGTGGCATAGATCCGGAAATACCTCCGATTGAAGTACTCCAGGTTGATGTCGGTTTAAGCCAAGCCGTATAGATCACTACGTAAACAAAAAGTCCAATAAAGCCCAAAGCTGCGCTTAATGGATTAACGAAAATATACAATGTAGCCAATCCAACGAACCCCGTTATAATCCCAACTATCAATACATTCCGAGGTTTCAACCGCCCGCTCGGTAACGGGCGAACACGAGTCCGTTCCATTTTTAAATCTCGTACACGATCCAAGAAGTTATTTAACATCGAAGCAGCCGCAACAACTAATGTTGTTCCAAACAGAATGAGTATCAAATTTAAATCGCCAGACTTCAATCTTGAAGCAAGACAGTAACCAGCAAACGCACAAAATAAATTAGAAACCAAAATTCCTGGTTTAATAACAGAAATCCAATCTCTCCAGGGTTGGATTTCTATTAACGACTGGCCTGAGGCTCCACTGCTGTTCTGCATTTTGTTCTGCATTTTGTTCTGCATTTTGTTCCACCTCATATCTTCCAGAAAAAATGATGTTGGAGGAGGTATCTGGATTCGAACCAGAAGTCAGGGTTTTGCAGACCCTTGCCTTACCTTTTGGCTATACCTCCATGGGAAATGATAAAATATTTATTTTTGATAATTAAATCTTACCCGCTTTCTTTCATAGGATCAATTCTAATAATTAAATAATAATGATTAGTTTTTCCTATGATAATAAGCATTTCTCTATCACAAATGGTTCTGCAGACTGAAATTTCAGTCTGCATGCCTCTGTTCCAATTCTTTCAATTAATCAATCAAGACCGGCAATGTGGAGCAGATCATCAGGTCGATTCGATCTGTATTATGCGACAGTGTGTTCTGTTTGCTTGTCTCCCACATCGCTTTTGCAAAGTCGATTTGAGCCCCGTTCGCGCATATCTGATCAAATACGGTATCTTCACATAAAGTGATGTCGTCGGGTTAGTAGTCCCCATGCTCATGCGGAATAACGATACTTTTATTCTTTTTCAATGTCGCTCAAGATGAATCATATTGCTAACTCCTATCCTCCGATTTGAGACATTCTGCGAGCCGTGGGTGTATGTGAAATGTCTTGTTCGTCTTGCAGAAATTTGGACATTTCATGATTTTCAGGCTTTGTACCGAGCGCATCGAGGAAAAGCTGCCGGATCGCCGCATCATCGCCGATCACGCTGCGTACTTGGAACTGCTCTGTCCAAGCAAGGCAAGGCTTGATATAACCGTCTGCCGTGAGGCGCAGACGATTGCACGTCTGGCAGAAATGCTCGCTTACCGGATGAATCAAGCCAAAACTGCCTACAGCACCGTGCAGACGATAATTCTCCGAAGGACCATTCCCTTGGATGGTCGTCTCAGCCTCGTACTGCCATTGCTGCTCCGCACAAACTTCCTTGATACGGTTGAGCGGCAGGTACAAGTTCTTCCACTGTGAATCACTGTGACCGATTGGCATATATTCGATAAATCGGACATGAATATCGCGGTCCAGTGTTAGCGTGATAAAATCCGCGATTTCGTCGTCGTTAATCCCTTTCATCAGCACAACGTTCAATTTGATCGGGCTTAAGCCAGCCTTCACGCAGGCATCAATGCTATCGAGCACTTTCCGAACGTCACCGCCGCGCGTAATCAATTTGAACCGATCCGGCCGCAGGGAATCCATACTAATGTTCACGCGTGTAAGTCCAGCTTCCTTCAACCGGGCGGCGCGCGGCGCGAGAAAGATGCCATTCGTCGTTAGCGCAATATCTTCGATGTCAGGGATGCCGGATATCATCGCCACAAGCTTCTCCAGCTCTTTGCGAACAAGCGGCTCTCCGCCGGTGAGGCGGATCTTGCGTATGCCCATCTCCGCGACGACGCGTACGACATCGACAATCTCTTCGTAGGTAAGGATATTGTCCGCCGGTTCAAATTCCATGCCTTCCTCGGGCATGCAGTAGATACAACGCAAATTACAGCGATCCGTCACTGAAATGCGCAAATAATGATGTTGACGTCCGAATGGATCGACTAAGCGAGGCATTGTCATCGTCGTTACACACTCCTTACAGATGGAGGATCGGCTCTCCTCACACCTTAGTTATTTATCGCTGTTTACATCTTCTGACGGTATATCGCTGAGCAGCGGTCGTCCATCAGGATAGGTCTGTTGGTTCAACTGATCCCCAATCCATTCGGAGCCGTCTTCGCCATATTCTTTCTTCCAGATCGGTACGATCTGTTTAATCCGTTCAATGACATATTCATTCGCTTCGTAGGCCGCTTTGCGACGCGGCGAGGAGACGGCGATGACAACAGCGATATCGGAGATTTCAAGCCGTCCTACACGATGGGTCACCGCCACGACGGTATCCGTCCAACGTTCGCGCGCCTCCTGCCCAATTCGCTCCAATTGTTTCGCTGCCATGGACGGGTAAGCTTCATATTCAAGATATAAGGTGCGTTTGCCATAGGTAATTTCACGGACCGTGCCTAGGAATAACGTAATCGCACCTGCTTCCCGACGCTTTACTTTCTCCGACACGTCTTCCGGCTTGATTGGTTGATCGGTTATAACAAATAGTGAGCCGCTCATATGGGCCTCCCTTCCTCTCATATTTTGATTACAAGTGCTGACGCTGATAATCACCGCTCTTCCCACTTTTCTTTTTCCAAATAGGTCGGTCCCAGCACAAAATGCGTCAGTTTCTCAAGATTCATCGTGATCGCTCCCCTCTCTATCCACCGCTGACTGGAGGCAGCAGGGCCACCGTATCATGAGGCTCAATCCTATGTGTCTCATCTACGAATTGTTCGTTCACCGCGATCATCACATGATCTAGACGCAAATTAGGATAACGCTGCTTGAATTCTTCTAAGAATGCATCGACAGTCATCGGACCGAGATGAAGCTCCAAATTGGATGCGCCTAACTGTTCACTCACATGGGCAAAACATAATATTTTCACAAGATCACCTTCCTATATGACATAGCGATGATATAACTTCTTGGCTACCAGCGGTTCGGAAGTGCCATGAACCAGCGCGCGACCATCCTGGAAAATAACGAGGCGATATTCCCCGTCATGAATTTGCAGCAGATAAGGATTTGCCTTTACGTCCGCATGCAACTGCTCCACATGCCAAGCGACCGCTTGCAAATCGAGCGGCTCTTGGCGCGGATACCGTACCCAAACGGAGGTTCGACCGCACAGCACTTCAGCTTGGATCGCCGACTCGTGCTTCAAATACGGATAGCTTGGATCGTTCCCACACGTCGGGCATGCGTGGCGCTTTGCCGATCCATTGAGTCGTATCGCTTGATGCGTATTCGACCACAGATCGAAGACCGTAAACCGATCCGACATCTGATCTCGGTTCCTAGACAGCCACTTGAGCGCTTCGGCCGACTGCATCGATACAACCATCTGTACCGTTGGCGCAATAATGCCTTCCCGATCGCATGATGTGGAGCCAATCGGCATCCGTTCCATCAAGCAATGCAGGCAAGGCGTCGTGCCTGGAATAAAGCTGCATACGGCGCCATAACTGCCAGAGCAGGCCCCATAAATCCAAGGAATTTGGTAGCGATAAGCAACATCGTTCAATATATACCGAATCGCAAAATGATCCGTCGCGTCAAGGATCAAATCCACTTTGTTACGCTTCAACAAGACTTGAAGATCCAAAGCTGTGCAATCCATCACATGCGCGTGAACCGTAATATCAGAATTGATCTGCCTTAACCGATTCGCTGCCGCCACGGCTTTGGGCAATTGATCGATAGCATCCTGCTCGGCGTACAGTGACTGCCGCTGCAGATTACTCCACTCTACATAGTCGCGATCGATAATCGTGATCGTGCCAACACCCGAGCGAGCAAACGTTTCCGCATTACCGGAGCCGAGCGCGCCCGCACCTACGATCAACACATGCGCATCCCCCAAGGCCTGTTGGCCAGCAGCACCAATCGGCCGGAAATTCTGCTGTCTGCTATACCGATCCTGAGACATCGCTGCTACCCCCTTCTGTTCATTCATCAAAGCCGCACTGACAACCGCAAAACCGTCCATCCCAGAACAGCGAAAATACGACATTGGCTGTAGTGCGTGAAGCACCACAGCCAATGTTTTGCCGATACTATGCATGAGCGATAATGAATCATTCAAGACCTACAATGCGGAGTAGATCATCAGGTCGATTCAATCTGTATTTCGCGACAGTGCGTTCTGGTTGCTTGGCTCCCCACATCGCTATGGCGAAGTCGATTTGAGCCCCGTTCGCGCATTGCTGATCAAATACGGTATCTCCGACATAAAGCGTTGTTGTCGGGTCGATTCTGGTTTGCTCTACATATTTGATTAACGGATCAGGCTCAGGCTTATGCTTGGACGTATCATCTGCACAAATAATGTGCGAGAAGTATTCACTAATACCGTGCGGCATAAAGTCGAATTTGAATTCCTCGCGTGTTTTGGACGTAACAACACCCGTATGGATGCCTTTTCCGGCCAACTTTTTAAGCATATCTTCAATCCCGGGATAGAGGGTCATCAGATGAGTATTCCTTTTTACATAAAGCGTCAGCTTTGCAGCAGCATGCTTTACATCCGGAACCTCCAAGAGGTTCATACTATTCTCACTAGTCATCCCCAATACAGGAATCAATTCTTCACTTGGGTACTCCATGTTCTTTTCTTCTCTTAAAACCTGCTGCAAGGCTAGAATGATCGCTTGGTCTGAATTAAGAAGAGTCCCATCCACGTCAAATATAACGGCATGAATCATATTAAAAACCTCCTTTTTTCATTCACAATTCCCGCTAAAAACCCATTAGTAATTCAATATTATTTATCGTATAATAATAGAAAATTCCTATCATTATAAAAGCAACACAAAAGGAGGAAGTCCAGTGGAACTGAAGCAATTGGAATACTTCATGAGGTTAAGTCAAGAACTGCATTTTACCCGTGCTGCCGAAAAACTAGGTATAACCCAGCCCTCGCTTAGCCAGCAGATTCGTTTGCTTGAGCACGAAGTCGGCATGCCTCTCTTTGATCGTGTCGGCAAAAAAACAATGCTTACCGAAGCAGGCAAAGCGTTACAACATCACAGCTACAATGTGTTTCATGAGCTCTCACAGGCGCGTGCAGTAATCAGTGAACTGCAAGGCTTAAAGAGAGGTACATTGAAAATTGGCGCGCTCTTGACCGTTGTTAATTACTTGCTTCCTCCTACGGTGGTGGGATTCCATAACCGTTATCCCAATGTAGAGCTTTCTGTACTTGGGCTGCGGACCGGTGATATCTATAACGGACTTCTGCAAAATGAGCTTGATCTGGGAATTGTACTCTTGCCAATGGAACATGAAGATCTTGAAGCCATCCCACTCTATAAGGAATATCTTGCCCTTGCAGTATCTGTAGATCATCCCTTGGCCCAAGCATCGTTTGTGACGCTTGACATTTTAAAGGAAACACCTTCTGTTCTATTGCCGAATTCCTATTTCTTACGGCAAGTGATTAATGAACAGTGCCGGTCATTGGCATTCACGCCCCAGCCAGTGTTGGAAATGACAACGATGGAATCGATCATCACGATGGTTGGCAAAGGTGTCGGCGTTACCGTCCTGCCGAAAGGGTACTTGGATTATATTGATCATCCACAAATCCGAACGATTCCGATTCAAAATCCGGTGCTCACCACACAAATTGGAGTCGTATATCGTAAGAATAAACATTTATGTGCAGCTAGCCGTGTATTTATGGAACAATTAATTTCAACGGTTAAAAACAAAAACTTTTTGTAAACGAAAAGCTACCGGCGAAACTCTCTTAGTCGCCAATAATAGGATAGGATACATTGCTTTTATAAACCAACTCATTCCCCTTATTAAGAGTCCGATAGTTCAGTTCCAATGTATCGAGCAAATGTGCCAAAATAGTATTTGAATGTGCTAGCAGAGACATCTGATCCATCATTTGATCTGGATGTTGGACATATCTACCTGGTTCGATTTCATCACTACAATATTCAATCAGCTTTTTGATGCTGTCATTGCTGCTTTCCAGATGAAATTGCAGCCCAATCACATGACCACTATACTCGAATGCCTGATTAACGCAACCAAGACTCATCACAGCCGTCTTGACTTCATCAGGTAATTCAAACGTGTCTCCATGCCAGTGAAAAGGAACGTACACCTGCGGAAATTGTTTGAAAAATACAGAGTTCTGGGACTCTTCCGTCATTTTTACAGGATGCCAGCCAATTTCCTTATACGGATTTTTGTATACTTTTCCGCCAAGTGCTTCTGCAATCAACTGCGCGCCCAAGCATATACCAAACACCAGCTTCTGTTGCCGAATCGTTTCTTTAATAAACGCCTTCTCATGAACAAGCCATGGAAAACGTTCCGCGTCGTATACCCCCATCGGACCGCCCAAGACGACGAGCATATCGAACTCCGACTGAAGTGGGAAATGCGTGCTTTCGTATAATAAAGTGCCTGTTAACTTATAGCCTTTGTCCCTAACCCAATCCGATATTCGTTCGGGCGATTCGAATGGAACATGCTGCAAGTAATGGATTCTCATCTTATTCCACTTCCCTAAAGTATTCTTTCGTTTTGTTCAGTGCAAAAAGAAGTTGCTCTACATCCTCTTCCGTATTATATAAATAAAAGCTGGCACGAGCCGTAGCACTGGCTCCAAAATGTCTCATCAACGGTTGACAGCAATGATGCCCTGCACGAATCGCTACGCCGTACGAGTCCAAAACCGTAGCCAGATCATGCGGATGGATCGTGCCCAAATTAAACGTCACCAATCCAAACCGCCCTTCCTCCGGACCATACATCGTTAAATGTTCGATTTGCTTCATTCGTTCTACTGCATAGCTGGTCAATAGCTTGTCATGCGCTTCGATGACATCCAGTCCGATTTGCTCAAGAAAATCAATAGCCGAGCCCAAGCCAACTGCGCCTGCGATAATTGGCGTGCCCCCTTCGAATTTCCACGGGAGCTCCTTCCAGGATGCGTCATACAGACCCACATAATCGATCATTTCTCCGCCGAATTCAATCGGCTCCATTTGTTCGAGATAAGCTTTTTTTCCATATAACACCCCAATGCCGGTTGGCCCGCACATTTTATGTCCCGAAAAGGCATAAAAATCGCAACCCAGCTCTTGCACATCCACCTTGATATGGGGAATGCTCTGCGCTCCATCTACCATGATGACTGCCCCATGCTTATGGGCGATTGCCGCGATTTGCTTCACTGGATTGGCAACACCCAATACATTGGAAATATGTGAAACAGATACGATTTTCGTGCGATCTGTGATCGTTTTTTCCGCCGCTTCGATCGAAAATGTCCCATCGGCTTGCAGCGGTATATATTTTAACACTGCACCTGTCGCCTTTGCTGCTTGCTGCCAAGGAAGAAGATTGCTGTGGTGCTCCATAGTGGAGACGACAATCTCATCGCCCTCTTTGCATACCGCTCGTGCATAACTGCTTGCCACAAGGTTAATGGATGAAGTTGTCCCGCGCGTAAAAATAATTTCCTCAACCCGTTCTGCATGGATAAAACGAGCTACTTTCGCCCGCGCTCCTTCATAAGCATCCGTTGCGCGCGAACCTAACGTGTGAACCCCTCGATGGACGTTCGCGTTATCTCGTTCATAATAGTGTTTCAAGACCTCAATGACCTGAATCGGTTTTTGAGCCGATGCTGCGCTATCCAGGTAGGCGAGCGGATGACCGTTAACTTTTTGACCCAATATAGGGAAGAGTTTTCTTAGGTTAGAAGTATCCAAAATCATCACCCTTTATTGCTGATTTTAGTCAGTGCTTGATAATGAGCGCTGATCGTCCTTTCGATATCCTCTTCGGAATGAGCTGCCGAGACGAAACTCACCTCGTAAGGTGTAGGAGCAGTTAAAATGCCAAGCTCCAGCATGGCTGCATAATATGCTTTAAATAGCTGCATATTTGAACCTTTAGCAGTAGTATAATCTACAACCTCTTGCTCCGAAAAAAAGGTTGAAAACATGGAGCCTACCCTGTTTATCTTGAGCGGTATGCCTGTCAGTTCAGCGTTTTCCTCAAAACCATCTGCCAATCTAGTCGCTTTTCTGTCCAGCTCCTCATACAATCCTGGCTCTTCAAGCAATCGCAAGGTTGTATATCCTGCCGCCATAGCGAGCGGATTGCCTGACAATGTTCCCGCCTGATAGATGGACCCAACAGGAGCAACCTGTTCCATAATCTCACGTTTACCGCCGTAAGCGCCGACGGGTAACCCACCTCCAATAACCTTGCCGAGACAGGTAAGATCCGGATCGATTCCATATAGCCCTTGCGCCCCATGAAAACCTACGCGATATCCCGTCATCACTTCATCAAAAATAAGCAAGCTGCCATACTGCTTTGTAATCTCGCGCAACCCGTGGAGAAATCCAGGAGTTGGCGGGATAACCCCCATGTTCCCCGCAACAGGCTCGACGATAACAGCCGCAATTTGTTCCCCGCATTGTTCGAATAGAAAGCGGACACTGTCCATGCTATTATAGGGCGCTGTAAGCGTATGAGCAGCAACACTATCGGGTACTCCCGGACTATCCGGCAATCCTAGGGTAGCGATGCCCGACCCTGACTTGATTAATAGTGCATCGGCATGTCCGTGATATCCGCCTTGAAATTTTACGATTTTTTGCCGCTTTGTATAACCTCTTGCTAATCGTAATGCGCTCATTGAAGCTTCCGTACCGGAATTCACCATACGTACCATTTCAATAGATGGCATACTTTTGCATATCCATTCAGCCATTTTGATTTCAATCTCCGTAGACAAGCCAAAGCTGGTTCCGCGAGACGCTGCTTCCTTGATCGCCTCCACCACTTCAGGATGAGCATGCCCGAGGATCAAAGGCCCCCACGACCCAATATAATCGATAAATTCGTTGCCATCGATATCGAACACCCGAGCCCCTTGACCTCTTGCCGCAAAAACAGGCGGTAAGTCTACCGTTGAAAATGCACGAACAGGGCTATTTACCCCACCAGGTATCACTCTTTTGGCTCGCTCGAATGCTGCTATGGAACAGGAATCCTCTCTTTTTGCGCTGAGATTCATAGTTGCCCCCCTTTAGCTAAATCGCCTTGGCTTCGATAACTACCTTGATGTTTTTTACAGTTAAATCTTGTGGTCCTCTTACAGGCAAACCGACTTCCAGATGCTCTTGAATGTATCGGATATGTTGTTCCGCGATGACTTCCCCAGGCAGTAAAATAGGAATACCTGGGGGATATACATAAACGGACTCTGCCATGATGCGCCCAGCAGATTGCGAAAATGGAATGAGTTCGACCTCCCCATAAAAGGCATCTCTTGGCGTCAAAGCAAGCAGCGGAATTTCTGGTAATTTGACATCAATGGCTCCAGCTTCCGCTTTTGGGTTTTGATGAGCTTTGGCAAGTTCAGCTAAACCGTCCAGCAAGCAAGCTACCGTTTCTGTCGAATCACCTGGTGTGATTAAGCAAAGAATGTTGTACAAATCGCTCAATTCTACTTCAATATTGTAGTGCTTCCGCAGCCATTCTTCCGCAGCATATCCGGTAATGCCTAACTCTCGGACATGTATGGTAAGCTTAGTAGGGTCGAAATCAAAGGCCGCATCCGTCCACAGAATCTCCCTGCCGAAAGAAGCCAGACCGGGAATTTGGTTGATTTGATCTCTGGCGTATTCTGCTAGTTGAATCGCTTTTGCTGCCATTTTCGAGCCATTCAAGGCAAGATGCTTCCGTGCTGCGTCCAGGGAAGCCAAAAGAATATAGGAAGTCGATGTTGTTGTCAGCATGCTAAAGATGGTTTGTACTTTTTCACGCTGAATGAGCCCTTTTTTAATATGGAGCAACGAGCTTTGTGTCAACGATCCGCCAAGCTTGTGCATGCTTGTTGCAGCCATATCTGCTCCAGCCTGCATAGCTGATAACGGAAGCATGTTATGAAAGTGGAGCAATGCCCCATGCGCCTCGTCAACAAGTACCGGTATGGCGTAATCATGAGCTAAATCAACGATGGCTTTCAGATCGGTACATACACCGAAATAGGTTGGATTGATCACGAGTACCGCTTTGGCATCCGTATGTCTTTCAATCGCCTTCTTCACTGAACGAACAGAAACGCCATGATCGATCCCCCATCGTCTGTCTCTCTCGGGTGTGACGAATACAGGTTTGGCTCCTGCAAAGATGATGGCAGATAAAATCGACTTATGCAGGTTGCGCGGCACAATAATTTTATCGCCCGGCCCACACACAGACATAATCATCGTAATAATCGCACTACTCGTTCCTTGCACGGAAAATAATGTATAGTCCGCGTCAAAAGCATGGGCAGCCATGCGTTGGGCTTCGTCAATCACGCCAGTAGGCTGGTGCAAATCATCCAATGGCGCAATATTGATCAAGTCAATGGACAGGGCATTTTCGCCCAGAAATGTTTTAAACCCGGCTTCCATCCCTTCTCCTTTTTTATGGCCCGGTATATGAAATGGAATCGGGTTTCGATTCGCATGCTCGAGCAATGCAGTAAACAATGGTGTACGGTGGTGATCCATATTGTTGTTCAATTCCTTTCAAAACGAGAGATCAAGTCAACTTATGGTTAATCTTAAATTGAATCGGATCATTCTTCAATTCAATTGATTATATGATAATGATAGTATATTCCTATGATAAGATCAGATTTTTCACTTCATCCCGTCCCGGAAGAGCCGAAATCGCACCTTTTCTTGTCACGGTGAGCGCGCTAGCGGCTACAGCAAATTTAAACGCCTTGTGAATGTCCTCTTCATGCCAACTCATTTGTCCGATGACTAACCTGCCCTTATCCCCTTTTGTCCCGCCAAGTTCGGTTAACCGAACCAAAAGTCCGCCGACAAAAGCATCTCCAGCTCCTGTTGTATCGACTGGCAGAACAGCGTAGCCGGGACACCCCCCTGTAACAGATGCTTCCTTGCTATTGAATGAGTAGTAGCATCCCCGACTGCCCAAAGTGACGGCAACAAGGGATACCCCTCTGGCGTGAAACCATTTGGCTGCAGCTTTCGGCTCCGATTCACCTGTAAATAGTGCCATTTCTTCCTCGTTCACTTTAACAATATCCACATACGGCAGCACCGCTCCAATCTCATCCATCGCCTGCTCCGGGTTCATCCATAGAGACGGACGCCAATTGAGATCAAATGAGATCATAGTTTGCGTCTCTGCTGCAAGCTTCAAGGCGTGCATCAAGGCAGACCGGATCGGCTCAGAAGCTAGCGAAATAGAACCAAAATGAAAGATAGCCGCTTCTTTTACCTTAGTCTCATCCAATTCAGCGAGAGTCAGAAGCATATCCGCACAAGGCTGCCTATAAAACAGAAAGTCCCTCTCCCCGTCAGCCTGCAAGGAGACATAAGCCAGCGCTGTCTTCGCTTCTCCTGTGTGGAGAAGCCCGCTCACGTCGACTCCGATATTCTCCAAGGTGTTCCTGATGAAATAGCCAAAAGGGTCAGCTCCAACCATCCCGAGAAATGCCGCTTTGCCGCCAAGCCTTGCAACAGCCGCTGAAACATTGGCCGGAGCCCCTCCTGGCGCTTTGTCAAATCCCGGAGCGTCTTCGAGCCCCATTCCCGCTTGCTGCGACACCATATCAATGAGCGCCTCGCCCATGGCTACAATCTTACTCGGAATCATCCCCATCCGTTCCCCCATCCATATTATTTAAATCATTCAACAACTTCGTCAACGACAACAACACCTGCCGTTCTTCTACTCCATGGGCTGTTATCGATATCGTTTCTCCTGAAGATACTCCCAATTGAAGAAGACCGATAATGCTTTTCCCGTTGGCCGTTCTGTTTTTATAGCTTACATTGATTTCAGCATCGTATTTTTGGGCTTCCATGGCAAACTGTTTGGCTGGTCTGGCATGAAATCCCGATTTACAAGCGATCCTGACATCTCGGCTGATCATACTGCGGTTCCTCCATCACTTGTTCTTGTAAGTATTGGCTATACTCTCCAGAACAAGCGCATAAATCTCCTGTCTGTTTGAAGCCCGAATTAACCGGTTTACCGTATCTTTATTTTCAATCAAATAGGCGATTTGAGAGATTAACTCCAATTGTTGGGGCTGATTGCCTACTACGGCAATCAGCAGATAAGCGATTTTGCCTTCACCGAATTCCACACCCTCGGGATATTGGGCAAATACAATACCGGGCTTGAAAATAGATTTGCTGCCCGAATCAATTCCGTGAGGAATCGCCACTCCATTGCCAATATACGTGGAAAGCACCCATTCCCGCTTGTACATCTCTTCAATGAACTCGGGATTGGCGTGACCTTTGAGTACGAGTAACTGCCCGACTTGTTCGATCGCCTCCCACTTATGGCTCGCTCTCGTGTTCAGTAGAATATGCTCGGTTGTCCAAGAATCTTTCGGCAAAATAGATGGACCCACGACCTCTTCGCCTTTCATTGTTTCCGTATCTCCCCTCCCCTGTTCCGTCTTAAGTTGCTGAACCAGCTCCTGATAGAACGTCCGATCAAGAAAAGAATTCAACGAATAATGCCGGGCATGCGGTGCCGCGACTCGGGCCCGTTCGGTGAGATGCACTTGGGAGCAGACGATATCCGATTCTTCGGTCAGTTCGTCGATCGAGCAGTTATTCACAGCCACATTCAGGTCGGCTTGCTTCAATTGTTTGCTAAGCAAGGCAGCTGCCATTGCGCTGGTACCTACTCCTGCTTCGCAAGCGAAAGTGATCGAATTTACTTTTGTCATCGGCTTCGCAACTTCGATGAAGGCTTCATTTAAAGCAGCCTTCTTACTGGATAACCGAGTAGACATCGCTTTCCTTGATTGCTTCACCGAAAGAATGACGAAGTTTCCGGCAAAACTAACCATAGCCGAAACGAGGATGCCCGCCAGCACAGGCAAATGCATGCCCTTTGGAGCCATGAGAAGCACCACGATAATGCTGCCGGGAGAAGGCGTGGCGACAAGCCCGGCATCCAACAGACTAAATACGAGATTTCCAGCCATCCCTCCCAGAATGAGGGGTACAATAAGCGACGGCATCATCATTGCATAAGGGAAATACATTTCATGGATGCCGCCAATGCTATGAATGGCCATAGATTTTCTGCACTCTTGCTTCTCTTGTCCGTATGATCTTAAATAATAGGCCAGCAGCAAGCCGAGCCCCGGTCCGGGATTCGACTCCATCAGGAAATAAATCGACTTACCGATCTGACGGGCCTGGTCTATGCCCAGCGGTCCCAGAATACCGTGATTGATGATGTGATTAAAGAACAATACTTTTGCCGGTTCAATAACAAGCGCAAGCAACCAGAATAAGCCGGATGCCATTAACTTCTCCATCCCAGTCATGATGATCTCAAGCAATTCGACGAAGACGGGTACGAGCATATAATGCGCGACCAATACAAAGAAAACCCCAATCAACGACGGGATAATATTATAGGAAAGCAGCTCTAGTCCTGTGGGAATTCGCTCTTTGAGCTTAAGATCCGTCTGAACGATCGTATATCCGATAATCGGCCCGAGAATCATGGCAGGCAAAATCATCGTATAATTGGAAGGGTTTCCTGCGATTAGACCGACTACGACAAAAGCGGCGACCATTCCTCCACGCTGTCCGCCAACCATCTTCCCTCCCGTGAAACCGAATAAGATCGGAATAAAATATTGGATCAGCGTATCGATAAGCGGATAAATTTCGGAAGTCGGCCACCATCCTTGTGGGCCAAACAGTACCCGAACGATGCCGATGGCGGTGAGACCAGGAATATTCTGTATAACCAGAGCACTAAAGAAACGTCCGATGCGGTTAAAACCCTTCATAATTGTCCTCGGAATACAGCGCGGGTCTTATCCATATAAACCCTGCCCAGAACTGCCTTAAATTTATTCCGCACCCCTTCGATTTCATCTCCGGTGAGCGATTGAACGAATTGTTCTTCTGCCAACTCCGCGCTGACCGAACTGATCATCTCTATATACTCCTTGGGCGCAGTATGCGGGGCAAGCAATATAAGCACGGTGCTGACTGGCTCGGCATTTTGCGAATCTCCCCAGTCCACAGCTCTCTTCAGTTGAAACAAGCACACGCAAAGCGTACTTATTGCGTCGCTTCGACAATGCAGGATGGCAAGCCCCTCATCCTCCAGCACGAATGCTCCCCTTTGTTCTCTCTCTAGAAGATCTTCTTTGAGCCTGGTTTGCTCAACTTGCTGAATTCGCTCTCCCACATAAGCAATCGCTTGATGAATGAGATCCTCCTTCGATACAACAGTTAAGTCTGATTCTAGAAACAAATGATTGGTTAGAAGCATCACGGCTTCTCCATATAAACTGATGGCCGCAACGGTGCCTTCGATTTCCGTCGTTTCCCGTTCGGATACATCCCTGGATAAGGGAGGACGGTTTAAATATTGTTCAATTAACGATATATCACTCTCTCCGAGGAATGAATTGACAGCGATAACCTGATGCTTTTCGTGACTGAACGAAACGGTGGAGATAATCAGATCGATGGGCGCATGCTTCTCAATCGCATTCTCAATATGAAGCAGTGACACGATCTCCACGATGCGAATGTTTGGGAACTGTTTCTCCAATTGGGTTGCAAGTAGCTTAGACGTTCCCATGCCGCTGGGACAAGTCAGAAGCACCCGATAGCCGTGGGAAGAGCTGCCCTTTTGCCGCAAAATAGCGGCTCCGAAGTGTAGCGCAAGATACCCTATCTCTTCCTCCGGAACGTTGCAACACAAATTCTCCTCCAATACGCATACCGCGCGGGCCGTGGCAGCGTACACTTCCGGATATTGGTCACGAATATGATCCAGAATCGGATTTCGGATATCCATATTCAGCAACAGTCGATGAATAGCCGATTCAAGATGTGCAGTAAGAGAGTCGATAAGATAGTTGTCATATTCTAGCTCCAGCTTCAAATCTTGCCCTACGATTCGAATCATCTGCTCCACGTAATGCTCTACTTTAACATCACCGGGGCGGTTAGCTAGAGCGAATATCCGTTTGCCCTTGGCTCCTAGCAGATGCATCGTGATGTAGCCCACTTCACTCTCGGGAATATCCACTTCCAATTGTTCATTTAATTTACGGGCCATTACCCGCGCCCAGCGGAACTCTTCGGTTTCTCTCAGATGGCGCAGGGAGTCGGTATCAATCGTAATGCTCTCACCATGTTGTAGACGCTGAATGACCAGAGCAATATGAATAACAAAACCTACATAAGCGCTGTCAGTCATCTCGAATCCGCGTACTTTCTCAGTTTGCCTGACTATGCCTTCAATTTGGCTAATCGTGTCTGGCGCAATAAAATGAAGCAAATGATTGCGAACAGACAGCTCAAGCTTGTCCTTTTCGAAAGTATACGATGAATAGGAGGATAAAATATCCATCAATTGCTCTTGCGAGAAATGCTGATACAATAGGTCAATGATCGCCGCCCGAATGCTCAGCTCCTGAACTTCTAGATGTATGCCAACCCCGGGCTTGCGAATCAACCGGATTTTGTGCCTTTCAAACCATGGCTCCAGCTTGTCGAGATCATTGCTGACCGTTGCCATGGCAACGCCAAGCTTGCTGCTGAAGAAGAACAGTTTGGCGGGCTCCTGAAGGGTAAGCAGCATCTGCGTCAGCAGATACTGCCTTTCCTCCGGTGTAAAGATTCGATTTCCATCCCTGATGTTGATCTGGTCGAACAGCTCTTTTTTGGCGTCATCCTCACCTTCCAAATGAAGCCCAACCCCTGTCTTCTTGACAAAAGTAAGCCCAAACGGAAGGAGAAGACGGTCCAAGCCGTCAAGTTCTCGTTGAACCGTACTGATGCTGATCTTCAGCTCCAGCGAAATCTCTCTTATTGTAATTGGTAAGGAGGATCGAAGAAGAAGCATCAGAATTTGATGTTGTCTTGAATTCACCGAGATGCCCTTCTTCATACCAATCCCCCCCTTGTGCCGAACCTATGTTATCTGGCGATATGTTTAAGAATCCGCATCCATAATGCCGGATAGTACTCCCAGTCGGTGAACTCTTTCGGCCCCCAGTGTGGCGCACAATCGCTGGCAAAACAGGCCGTTTTTCCCTCGCCGTAGCTTCCAACCACGAGGAAGGGGTCGTTCTTAGCTGTAACCAAAACTTCCGCGTCAGCTTTGGATTTAAAGCGATTATAGCCCAAGAATCTAGGCCATTCGCCGAAGCCTTCTGTTATGCTATGTGGCTTCGTATTGGTTGGTCTTACGCCCTCTGGGGTCTCCATCCGATCATCGCCATCCAACATTTCAACAGGAAGCACATCAGCGAGAACGGTGTTTTTGTAATTGGCTTTGCCATCCGACCCCATGTAGGACATGTATCCGCCAATCATGAGAAGACCGCCGCCGCGGGCGACGAAATCGCGGATCAGTTCCAGACTGTTCGGCAAATATTCCATCAGGAAGACCGTTTCGTATTGAAGCAGAAACGTATTGCTGCCCACATCGCTCAGTATGATGGCATCATATTGCTGTAACTGCTCATCGCTCTTTGGAAAATGCCGCGTTACTTCATGCGAAGGGATATAATCGACCTCAACCCCCGCATTTCTTAATCCCCCAATAAGAGCTGTAGCTCCCTCGTGATATCTTGTATAATGCAGGCTGTCGTACCCTTTATAATGGATTTCGTAAACAAACCAGGACTCGCCTACAAATAAAAGTTTCATCGTATATTACTCCTCTCGATATACGTTTATCATGTAATGCAAATAGACTTTAAGCTTTGGATGCCATCAGCCTTTGACGGCACCCATTGTCAGCCCGCGAACCAGCTGCTTCTGCGTGAACCAGCCCAGGATAAGCGCCGGTAGAACGGACAGCGTAGCGACAGAAGACATTTTTGCCCAGAACAGACCTTCCTGCGTCATGTAAGTGGCCATGAAAACCGGCATCGTTGCCGACCGTGTGTAAGTGAGGCTTGTCCCCAGCAGGAATTCGTTCCAGATAAACACCATGCAGAGCAGGGAAGTCGAAATGATTCCCGATTTCACTAGCGGCAGTGTGATTCTGAAGAAGCCTTGAATCCCCGTCGCCCCATCCATCTGATAAGCTTCTATGGTCTCTGACGGAACCTCCTTAAAGAAGGATCTCATCATCCAGACGACAAGCGGTACGTTCATAGCCGTATAGAGCAAAATCAGTGTCGGCAGCGTGTCAAGCATATTTAACTGTTTCCCAACCAGATAAATTGGAATGATGACCCCAACTACAGGCAACATTTTGGTAGAGATGAACCAGAATAAAATGCTGTCTCCTTTCTTAAGTTTATGCATCGCCAACGCATAAGCGGCGGGCACGCCAAGCAGCAATGAAAACAGCGTGGCTACAAGCGTTACAACGGCTGAATTCAGCATATAATGTCCTGCGCCGTTATCCCACACAATCCTGAAGTTCTCGAACGTGGGTTGAAAGATCAGGGTTGGCGGCATGGTAACGGCGTCGGTCTCGCGCTTAAACGCGGTTGTAAACATCCAGAAGACTGGCGCGAAGTAAATCAAGGCCACTACATACGTGAGGAGTGTAAGAAGCAATGCCAACGGTTTTCTCACGAAAGCTCCCCTCCAAATCTTCTCCGTAAAAACTTGAACAGCATCATCATCAGAATCGTCGTCAGAATAACAATGATGACACCCAGTGCGGAGGCTTTCCCAATATCCCAGTTCTGGAACCCAAGACGATACAAGTAGAACGTCAGGTTTGTAGATGCATAACCTGGGCCTCCTGACGTCGTAACATAGATTTCACCGAACGCCTGCATGATTGAAATGAGTCCGAGCAGGGCAGCGACTTCTATATATCGCAACAGATGAGGAATCACGACATTGGCAAACTGCTGCAATCTTGTAGCGCCGTCTAAATGCGAAGCTTCTAGCAGCTCCTGCGACACGGATTGAAGCCCGGCAAGCAATACTAGCATGAAGAACGGGGTCCACTGCCAGATGAGCAGGCACATGATCGTCTCCAGCGGATATCGTCCCAGCCAGTCAGGTGATTGCCCGCCGAACAATTGGAATAGATATGCGCTAAAACCAAAATTCGGATTCAAAATCATCGCCTTCCACACGATGCCCGAGACCGCAGGCATGATGAAGAAAGGTGCGATGATCAGCGTGCGGGCAATGCCTTTTCCATAAAAATTTCGGTTTAGCAACAATGCCAAACCAAGACCCAGCAACATACACAAACAAAGGGAAACGATTGTCAATACAAAGGTGTTCTTCAGTACGAGCCAAAACTCCGCACTACCGATAATGTCGATAAAATTGGATACTCCCGCAAAAACAATCCCTTTATCAGGCCTCATGATGTTCCAATTTTGAACACTGTAATATAGAGTCATGAGGAATGGCACTTGCGTGACAGCACAAATATAGATGATGCTGGGCCACAATAACCATTTTGTCGGAGGCGAGAAATGAGATTTCCTACTATGGACTGCTTTAACGTCTCGGGAATTCGGATGATTCAATTCGGCAACCTTCATGTTACCTCACCTTCTTGTGTGTAATTCTGGAGAGAGCCCCGGAATAGCACCGCTCTCTCCAGGAGAGGTTATTTCTTGTAGCCGGCCGCCTCTGCGATCTTCTGTGCGATCTGTTGCGACGTTTTGATGGCGTCCTCGACTGACTTTTTTCCGCTGATCGCCGCTGCAATTTCCTGGCTCACTTCGTTGCCCAGTTGCTGCCATTCAGGGATAATCAGCGCTTGAAGTCCCATGTAGGGCACAGGGTGGATAGTCGGCTTTGCTAAATTTGCATTATCTATCGATTTGAAGACAAATTCGGCAAATGGAGCCGCTTCTTTGTATTTCGGATTTTCGTACGTCGACATCCGAGTGCCTGGGGGAACCCCCCCCCATCCTTCACTCTCTCCAACCTTCGTAATGTATTCCTTGCTGGTCGCCCAAGTAATGAATTTGAACGCTTCATCTTTATGCTTGCTCCCCGATTCGATAGCAAGTGACCAAGCTTCCAGCCAGCCATTGCTTTCTTTGCGATGCTTCGGCGCGAGGGCATAACCGATCTTTCCGGCGACCTGCGAACTGTTGGGATTGTTCAGAAATCCCGCTGCAACTGTCGCATCGTACCACATCGCAGCTTTACCTGTGGACATCAGCGTAAGTGCTTCCGTAAATCCGGTGCTGGTCGCTCCCACCTGGCCCGATTCCTTCAGCAAGTTAACAAAAAACTGGATTGCTTCCGCTGTTTCCGGGCTGTCTAGCTTGGCATTCCAATCCATGTCGTACCAAGAACCGCCGAACGAATTGATGGTCGTGTTCAGCGGAGCCAACACCTCGCTATATCCCGGCATGCCGCGAAGTACGATGCCCGGCACGTTGTTAGCTGCTTTTACTTTTTTGGCGATATCCTCAACCTCTTTCCAGGTCGGGCTCTCGGGCATTAAGACCCCGGCTTTGGCTAGCATATCCTTGTTATAGAACAACATGCTGCTTTCTCCATAGAAGGGAAGCGCATATAACTGTTCATTGAAAGATAGTGCGTTTCGGATGGATGGGAAAATATCTTCGAGGTCGTATTTGGTCTTTCCGTCCCCTGGCAGAGCGTCAAAGCGCGGATTAAGCGGCTCGATCCATCCATTGTTCGCCCAGATCGGCGTATCGTAAGTCCCGATCGATACAATATCGAATTTTCCGGCCCCCAGCGAGACATCTTCCGTCACCTTCTTGCGCAGATCGTTCTCAGGCAAAGTAACGAACTTGATCGTCACGCCGTTCTCTTTCTCATAGTCTTTGGTCATCTTTTGCATGATGATCATATCCGGATTGTTAACCGTTGCCACCGTCAACTCCACTTTCTTGCCATCGTTCTCTTTCGTCGATGGCTGTTCCCTGCTCTTCGTATCCGTGGAACTGGGCGCCCCGCAACCAGCCAGAACAAGTATTAGAGAGACTGAAGCCAGACTTATTTTTTTCAACCCCTTGCCCATACAAAACCCTCCCTTATCCATTTTTGGACATCCGGAGATCTACCCGCCCTTAGGTTGATGGATGTCCAATGCCTATTATAAACAGCCAAAATAGCCACTGTATATTTATACATTCACAAGTTTGACCCCATCAAATTCAGTTCATTATTTAATAGTTCATGTTCGATAGATGATCTTGCAGACTCATTGGATTATACCGCTGCCCATTAGTCTTTCCCGGGAATCAGGGATAGTGCTCCTCGTATGAAACGATTTCTGCATTTGCCATTAGATCCCCCATCCATAGTTTTGATTAACTATAAATATTAATTGGATCCGGCTTATCGTTCAATTCAATTGATTGTATAACAATGATAGGATTTTCCTATTGCAAGAGAACGGGAAATAAATCCAGATGCAGAGATGGCATTCATCGCTGCAATTCTAGACTTTGAATGAGGGAGTATGTTCGGGGCATTCTTGGAGTGAGGCTTCTTGGGTAAGATATTTTTGGATCATCTTGCAATAATGAGGGGTGGCGATATCGCCGGTATTCGGGAGAAAATGAATGCAACCTAGACAGGGTTCCGATAGAACGATATGCCCCTCCTTTTGCAACTTAGACACAATAGAGCCAAGCCCTATCTCGAAATGCGTCATCAGCTCCTCCGAAATAGGCTGGAGGGCATCTTCTAATAGGTGTCCCCAATTATCAAGTTTATTAACGATCTCCCTTCCCTTTGAAGTTAAGGAAAGTAAGGTCACTCGGCGATCGTCGGCTTTTTGTGATTTATCAATGAGCCCCCTTCTCACTAATCCATTGAGTATTTTCACGGCCGTTACATGGGTCGTACCGATTGTATTGGCGAAGTTGCCTACCGTGGCCACATCGCTTCGTGTGTGAGCAGCGAACAGCAGTGCCTGGATTTGTACAGGGGATAATCCCAGGGTATCGCTTTCGGCCTGTGTCACTTTTTTGATCGCCTGGGACATTCGGAACAAGGCCATGCCGATGCGGGCTGAGCGATTATCCTTTCGATGCTGAGGGTCAAATATCATTGCATTTCGTACCTTCCATATTGATAGATGTCTCTTATATATTACATGCAAAGCAAGTCGGATAAAAGCAGATTCAATGAAATGTGTTGACAAAAGAAGGTGCCGCTTAGGGCACCTTCTTTTGCGGTGTTTAACCTTTTACATCTTCGAGACTAGCACCGAAATTGATATGATATACATTTCCGCCAATCACCAAGGCTGGAACGGATTTAACACCCGCCTTCTCCGCTTCTTCGATCCGGTTTCGCGCTGTACCGAGATGCACAATTTCCGTAGTTATCTTTGATTTGTCAAGATAATCAACAACCACTTGCTCCGCATCTACACAAACGGGACAACCTGCATGATAAAAAACTGCTTGTGCCATTGACATTCACTCCTTTATATTTTATGTAGCTTTGCTACTTAATTAAATTATAAAAAAGGATACAGACATGATCAATCTCAAATTGCTTATCGTTATCATAGGTAAATATGATGATCGTTCAAATCGACTTCACGATATCGTAAGGGCGCAGGAAAACGTGGTCGGCTGGCAATTGCTTATTTACCGCGCCCCATACAGCCAAACCGAAGTCGACTCCCGCGCCTTTTGCGCATTCCATGTCATAGACTGAATCTCCGATATACAATACTTCGCTAGGATCAAGATCGGCGATTTCCAAATATTTCAACAGCGGATCGGAATAAGGCTTATGGCGCTTAGTATCGTCCGCGCATATAGCAACCGGGAAATAATGCTTGAGTCCATGAGGTGTAAACTCACGGTGAAATTGTGTTCTTGTTTTTGAAGTAACGATGCCCAAATGCAAGCCGCCCAAAGTCAAGGTAGCCAACACGCTTTCGATTTCCGGAAATATACTTATCTGCTCGTGATGCTCCGCGAAATACTGTGACATTTTGCTCATTGCGTTCTCCATGTTCAGGTCGTCTATACCGAATTTTGCAAAAGTATGTGAACTAGGCGTGCCAAATTCTTCGGCCATTCTCTCGTAGCCGACCTCGATTCCCCGCATGTCGCGTACGGTTTTTATGAGAGATTGGGTGATCGCTTCTTCCGTGTCGATCAATGTTCCGTCTACGTCGAAAACAACGGCTTTATAAAGCATCAGTTCTGTCTCCTTTTCCGTTAGTTACAGCGCGATAAGAGCGGACGGCAACCGGGTCCCCCTCCCGATTGCCGTCGCAAATAACTGAAATGCCAAGTCTATGCTCTTGTCAAATACGCACCGTGCACGGTAGAATGAAATTGCATGAGTGCTTGTGCGGGATCCGCGGCCTGCCAAATATTCCGTCCGATGACGATGCCTTTGACCCCCAACTGCATCGCTCGATCCAGCTTGGACAGAAACTGGTTGAAGTTGTCAGCTTGCGGTCCTCCCGCCAAAAATACCGGCGAATCAACGCTTGCCAAAATTTCCTTCAATACGCCCTCGTCTTCCGGATGTTCGATTTTAAGCAAATCAGCGCCCAACTCATAGGCAATCCGGACCGTTTTTACGATATTGCCCCCTGTGACATTACTTCCTGTTGTAAACGCTTCCACAACGAGCGGCATCCCCGCATCCCGACATTGTTCTGCGATGCTCGCTATATGTCTTGTATTCTCGGCGTCCGCATCGGCAGTTGTTCCATCCGATCGAATGTACCAAACGACCGCCGCGTCAGCGTTTACTCTTAACGCATCCTGAACGGTAGCTATCGCAGAAATGTTCAGCCTCTTCGGAGTCGGCCGATCGAACGCGTTCGTGCGATCAAGCCGAAGCCAGAGCGCCGTACTGTTCGCCTGTCCCAAACTTGATGCGGCCCATAGACTCGCTTTCGGCCCGAGTAAAATCGCGTCGGCAACGCCTTTCACGCAAGTAGCGCTGATGGTTCCGAGATCGTGAAGTCCAGGCATCACCCCCGCGGACAATCCGTGATCGAGACCGACGACCATTGCTCTGCCGTCCTCCCGAAACAGCTTCGACAGCCTCCGCTGCCTGCCAAGCCCTGGTAATGTTGCAATGTTAGCGATTACTGTCATCTTGTCACCTCTTGATAAACTATATTAGGCAGTGTGGTTCCGAACCTGATCACCGTGATTCGGTTCGATTAAATTTGATTGTTCCGACTCTGGTAACGGCCTAGCAAACAGACGGGCTAAACCGAATTTGTACAAAAGGCATCCAATCACGCCGCCGGCAAGCGGACCGCCGATCGTAATAAACATTGATAGACCGTCCCGAGGTCCCGGAAATGCTACACTTCCGAATCCCATAAAAGCAAGCATGATTCGCGGCCCGAGGTCTCGAGCAGGGTTCAGCGAAGTCATCGTATGCGCGCCCGTCACGACCGTCAGCATGGTGACGAGTACGATAATGCCGATCGGCAAACCCCAGGGTGCTGGGGAATTCTCGTTACGAGCTTCCGTCAAAACCAATACCACGATGGCCAGCAAGGCTGTGCCAAGCAATTCAGTCGCAAATCCTCGCCATACCGGCACGATTGCATAAGCGTGTGCGTCGATGCCGACGATCCATGGATGAGGAGAGTAAGGGGCCAGCATCATGGCGATTTTTTCGCTGCCAACGGCTCCGATTTCAATCCCTTTGCGCACCGCGAAATCACGGATCGCATCGCCGAATACAAGCACAACGGCTGCAGCCCCCCCGAAAGCGCCCATCACCTGGGCTGTCCAGTAGGGGATTACTTTACGCCATGGATGACGTCCGATGACTGCAAAACCGAGCGTGACCGCCGGATTCAGATGCGCCCCCGATATAGAACCGGTTACCCAAACCGCAAGAGCAACAGAAAATCCCCAAGCTAATCCTGCACTGAACAAGTCGGCGGCATGCCCGTAAGTGACGGCGATCACTACAGCCGAACAGCCGAACAGGATAAGAAGAAAAGTGCCTACTGCTTCGCCAGCATATTTTTTCAGCCAACTGTTTCTCATGCAGTATCCCCTACCTCTTCGGTTGATTTAAAACTTGTTTAAGAAGGTGCTCCAAATGATCGTTACGGGCATACGAGATTTGCGTACCTGGGCGGGTAACGCTATCGGAAGCAAGCGTGTTGGCCAACTCGATAGCCTTGAGCGGTTCAAGACCCGCCGCGATTCCATAAGAGAACGCGCCGCAGAAGGCGTCGCCGGCTCCTGTTGTGTCCTTGGCATCGACAGTTGGCGCTAATAGCTCGATAATATCGTTCCCACTGCCAGGCATATAAAGCAATGCACCGTTTTCGCCTAATGTAACGACCAGATTCACACGAGTACGATCACCAAATTGACGAACCGCCTGATGAAGATCCGAAGCATCGATGCCTGCCATTTCTTTTGCAAGTAGGGCGAATTCCGTTTCGTTCGGAATCAGCCAATCGGTATTGTCGAGAATTTCTTTTTGTACAGGAGCTGCAGGGCCGGGGTTCAAAATTGTCGTCGCTCCGACTTCTTTCGCCCTTTGAAAGCCGCGCAAAATGGCGGATTGTGGAATTTCCAACTGCGAAATGATCACATCTGGCTTAGGCAACCGATCGAACGCTTCGTCAACCATCTCGGGAGATACTTCCTCGTTGGCTCCGGCGCCCAGCACAATCCGGTTGTCGCTAGTCTTTTCCACCCAGATAGCCGCTACGCCGCTGTAATTGTCCGGGACAATTTTTACGAACGAAGTGTCGACACCGTTCTGTTCAAACGTTTCGATCCACTTCGGACCGAAAACATCGTCGCCGACACACGTCACCATGGAAACTTTAGCTCCGAGGATTGCCGCCATGATAGCCTGATTGGCGCCTTTGCCGCCGAAGCCTTGCGTGAATCCTCGACCGAATACGGTTTCTCCGCGTTCCGGGAACCGTTCCAGATAAGACAGAAGATCAACCATATTGCTTCCTACTACCGTAATATTCGGATGTTGTTTCATTGAATGTGCCTCCCAAGTAGTTTCAGTATGAATCTCTCTACCACATCCATTATCGCTGAAACCGATCCGAATGAGATGGTACGCTTTTTAGATAGCGCTTACATTCTAGGACTGCGTGCTCCAACACTTATACAGGTAGGTAATCGTGTCGTCTATTGGCCCACCTCTTTCCCATTATAATTTGTCTTGATCTGGAGATGAATATAAAGCTTTGATAAATTTGTCTATAGTGGTATATATACCTCTATATACATCTCTAATTTAGAGAGTATCATACCAGCTTCAATGCTGTCAATGGCATTATTCCAATCGCATTGTTTAGTTGTTTAAATTGTCGAAACACAAAAAGACACCTTCCGCAAAGAAGGTGCCGAGTTTACAACTTTAAGAGCGGCTTTCATGAGCGTTCGAGAATAGAGGTCAATTTCATTCGATCGCTTCGCAGCCATACTTTGGAATATTCGAGCGGCGCATTGTCCGCAGAATAGGTCACTTGTTCCAAAAGAATAATCGGGGTCCCTACATCGATTTCCAATAAGGACGAAATCCGCTCGTCCGATCCGCATGCAACGAATGAACGTTTGCCGCGGCGAATGCTCAAACCGTAATCACGCTCGATAATGGAAAATAGCGTCTCTTTCTCGAAGTTGTATTTGTCGAGGTTTGGGAACAGTTTGGCAGACAAATAGTTTTCAAGATAGACGACCGGACAATGATCAAACGATCGGACACGCCTCAAAAAGTAAAGCGATTCACCTTTGGACAAGCCCAGGTGCTGGTCGAACGGGTTGACGGCAGGAATACGCTCTATGCCAAGGAGAACGGTCGAAAATTCATTTTTATTGCTATCAAGCGTTTCAGCGATCGATACGAGCCGTTCTGCCACAGGCGATTCGATTTGCCGTCCTACGACAAACGTGCCTTTGCCGTGGATTTGCACCAGTACGCCTTCGTCAATCAAATTTTTAATCGCTTGTTTGATCGTCCCTCGACTGATCTCAAGCGACGCAGCAAGATCAATCTCCGATAACAACTTATGCTGTGGACTCCACTCGCCGCTATTGATTTTTTGTTTCATCCAGGTTTGCACCTGTACGTAAAGCGGTTCAGGACTATTTTTATCTATAAATGGCATAATGGCATCATCCTTAAATAACGTTCATATACATCAATATACCTTTAATCTTAAAAAAATACAAAGGTTCAAAGGTGAATTAATCAAGAAAGCGACCGGTAGATCACCCGAATGATCGGGACTCCAACAGTCGCTGCTTCCCCATTAAAATTCAACCATTCCTCTTTTGAAACTCAGTCAGAAAATCCGCCAGTGCTTTGCAATGCTCATAAGGTACCGCATTATAAATGGAAGCGCGGAAATGCCCCGCGTCTCGATGGCCTTTTAATCCCATGAACCCTTCCTGCTCCAGCTCAACAAGCAACTTATTCTCCATTTCTGGACTGGATGCACGAAAGGTAACGTTCATCATCGATCTGCTGTCCTTATAAGCCAATCCTTTATAAAATCCGCCGCTATTGTCGAGCACATGATAAAGCAGCTCTGCTTTCTGCTGGTTGCGGACAGCCATCCCCTGTAGGCCGCCCTGATTCACAATCCACCTGAGTACAAGGTTCACCATATACACAGAAAAAACGGGCGGTGTATTGTAGAGCGAATGATGGTTGACATGTGTGCTATAACTTAATATATCGGGAATCGTTTCCGGAATGCGCTCCAGCAAAGAGCGGAGGACAATGACGATCGTAACGCCCGCAGGTCCCAAATTTTTCTGAGCACCTGCATATATCAATGAAAATTGGGATGCTTCAACGGGACGGGAAAAAATATCGCTAGACATATCCACTACTAAGGGAACATGTCCGGTATCAGGAAAGCTTCGGCATTGTATGCCGTCAATCGTTTCGTTTGATGTGAGATGGACATACGCCATATCCGTCGGAATATTCAAGTTGCTTAGATCGGGCATCTGTTTGAAACTTTGTTTCTCCCCGCTTGCCAACACGAGGGTCTGCCCTATTTTCAGCGCTTCTTGCCACGCCTTTCCCGACCATGTCCCAGAGTGTATATATCCAGCTACTTTTCCTTCTGTCAAAAAGTTGATCGGCACCATCGAAAATTGCAGGCTTGCCCCTCCGTGAAGAAATAAAACCTCATATTCTGAAGAGAGACCCATCAACTCTTTAATCAACTGCTTCGCTTTATGATGAATCGCTTCATATGCTTTGCTTCGATGGGATATTTCCAGAATGGATGCGCCAATCCCTTGATAATTTCGCAATTCTTCTTGTGCTTCCTGCAATACTTCCGCCGGCAACGCTCCCGGACCGGCATTAAAATTATAGGTATTAGCCATAGCCCATCACTCCTGTAGACCTTCATATAAAGGGAATTGCGACGTGATTTCCTGCACACTTCTTCGTATTTGCTCCTTGGCGACTGAACTCTCGGGATTTTTAAGCGCAAGTCCAATAAGCCGAGCAATTTCTTTCATTTCTTGGGGTCCCAATCCTCTTGTTGTCATAGCTGGAGTCCCGAAGCGAATGCCGCTCGTCACAAGCGGGCTTGCCGTATCATGAGGAATCGCATTTTTATTCGCCGTAATCCCCACCTCATCGAGTATGCTTTCAGCTTCTTTTCCAGTTAGTCCGATCGGGCGCAGGTCGAGCAAAATAATATGATTGTCCGTCCCTTCCGATACAACAGTTAACCCTTCATTTAATAATTCCTCAGCCAATACTTTGGCGTTAACCAGCACTTTTTCGATATAAGATTTGAATTCCGGTTGCAACGCTTCGCCGAACGCAACCGCTTTTGCCGCGATGGCATGCATAAGAGGACCGCCTTGGACTTGAGGAAAGATTCCTTTATCAATCGCTTGCGCCCACGGCTTGCGGCACATGATGATACCGCCTCTTGGACCTCGCAGCGTTTTATGCGTTGTCGTCGTAACAAAGTGCGCGTGCGGAATAGGGCTAGGATGGAATCCTGCCGCGACAATTCCTGCAATATGCGCCATATCTACAAAGAAAAGTGCTCCTACTTCGGCTGCGATTTGAGCAAACGGCTCAAAATCGATCGTCCGCGGATAAGCGCTGGCACCAGCAACGATCATACGCGGGCGGTGCTTAAGCGCAAGCTTTCGGATAAGTTCAAAATCAATTCGCGCCGATTTTTCATCAACACCATAAGGCACAAAATTATAGAATCTTCCGGAAAAATTAACCGGGCTCCCGTGTGTCAGATGACCGCCATGAGATAAATTCATGCCTAAAATCGTATCCCCTGGTTCAACGGAAGCAAAATAAACCGCCATATTTGCCTGAGCGCCGGAGTGAGGCTGCACATTGACATGCTCTGCACCAAAAAGGGTTTTCGCACGTTGAATAGCCAGTTCCTCGACCCGATCCACATATTCACAACCGCCATAATACCTTCTTCCCGGGTATCCTTCGGCATACTTATTGGTCAGTACCGTACCTGTTGCTTCCATAACCGCTCGGCTCACAAAATTTTCCGAAGCAATCATCTCTATTTTATTCCGCTGTCGTGCTGCTTCTTGCCAAATGGCGTTCGCAATGGTTTTGTCCTGTTGTTCCAAAAATTTCACAAACCTCATCCTTTCCATCCACGCGTTGCAATAGTAACGATTTTCATGATAGTATATCAATCAATGGATTATAAAAAACTATCCATAAACCATTTATCTGAACAATCCATAATTTCAAAATAAATGTTGGAGGTGAATCCGATGCTCAAAGTTAACCGAGATGATGAACGTCCCATTTGGCAGCAGTTGCTTGACCAAGCGATCCATAATATCACGACCGGAAAATGGCCGCCTGGCGAATTGCTGCTCCCATCCCGCGAGCTCGCGCAACTGATTGGGGTTTCCCGTTCAACCATCCAAAGTGTGTATGAGGAGCTATTCAGTCGCGGATACACCGTAACCTCTCGCCGCGGCGGAACAAGAGTTAGTGAATGGACGTATAAGCCCCACTCTGCAGACGAAGTTCCAGCCCTGGGGCCTGTTCCGCCAGAATTACCGCTATTAAACACCGCCATCGGCCATTTGCATAGCTGGTTCGGAAATAAAGAAAATGGTAGAGATGAGATCGATTTCAGTCCCCATGAACCGTATTTAGATGAGCACTTTCTAAATAATTGGCGACAATCCTTTTTACAGGCTTCCACAGAAACAGACCTGGACAGTTGGGCCTACGGCGAGGCCTATGGATTCCTGCCGCTGCGAGAACAGATTCAGCGTTATTTGTCGCTTGAACGTGGCGTTCATGTGGAGGTCGATCAAATTCTGCTGACCTCAGGCGCACAACATAGCCTCGATTTAATCGCCCAAGCCCTGTTGCATGAAGGAGCAACCGTTTCGGTTGAAGATCCCGGCTTCCCTGCTGCCTGGATGGCGATGAAGTACCGGCGTATGCAAGTTGTATCCGTCCCGGTCGACGAGCACGGGCTATGCGTAGACGACATTCATCCTGAATCCAGACTTGTGTATGTTACGCCATCGCATCAGTGCGCGGTTGGCGTTATTATGTCGGAGCCTCGCAGGCAACAATTGCTGCATTTGGCTGCGGATCAGCGATTTTGGATCGTTGAGGATGATTACGACAGCGAATTTCGCTATCGCGGTGACCCGCTTCCCACTTTGTTCAGTCAACGGCCTCAGAACACGTTATATATGTTGAGTTTTTCCAAAATGATCGCTCCCGGCATTCGGATGTCTGCCCTCGTTGGCCCCAAAGAAGCCATTCGTCAACTCGCTCGCGTCCATGAACTGACCTATCGTCATCTTCCGATTATGGAGCAATTAACGCTCACCCATTTTATCGAACACGGTCACTTCATGCGCCATATGAGAAAAGTGCGAAATATATACCGTCGCAGACACGCAGCCATGACGAAAGCTCTCATCGCGACAGGTTTGAGCGAACGCTTCACGCTAAGCGGCGCAGAAACAGGGCTGCATATGCTGCTTGAAGCTGAACCATCGTTTGACGAGGCAACCGTGACGAGCCGGGCGCTGGAAAGAGGAATCCGTATCTATCCGCTCAGCCAGTATGGTTTGGAAAGCAAGCGAAAAGGCTGGGTACTGGGTTTTGCTAAAGTTGATGAAACAACCATTAAAGAAGGGATTGAATGTCTGGCAGAGCTCCTTTTAAACAAGTAGCCCTGCCAGCGTTTGATTATATAGCAGCTCCGTCTGCGCTACCATCCCGTTCTTTCAGCACCTTGCTCAGAATGCCGATCGCTTGATCGATCTCATCGCAGGTTACGTATAAGCTCGGCATAAAACGGATTACGTGGGTTCCTCCCGCTAGAACAAGCAGTCCATTCTGGTGCAGCTTCTGAATGATCGGTGCAACAGGTTCGGCAAATTCAATGCCTATCAGCAGTCCTAGCCCTCGAACGGTACGGACGGCGGGATAAGCTTTTAACTCATTACGCAGCTTATCCAGTGCATACGCTCCCGCTCGTTTCGCTTGTTCTGCCAATCCGTCCTCCAGCAATATTTCAATCGTTGCCAGCCCTGCTGCCATTGGAAGAGGCGAACCACCAAATGTGGAAGCATGGCTGCCAGCCGAAAATGCCTCTCTCAGCTTCTCCTTCCCCAACATCGCCCCGATCGGCAACCCGCTGGCCAATCCCTTCGCCAGTGTGATGATATCCGGTTCGATGCCATACTGCTCATAAGCAAACAGGCTCCCCATTCTCCCGATTCCGGTTTGCACCTCATCGACGATCAGGAGAATTCCTTCCTCTTCGCATAGCTTAGCCAGCTCAACTACGAATTTGGGTTCGGCAAGATGAACGCCGCTCTCTCCCTGCACCAGCTCCAGCATGACGGCCGCCGTTTTGTCCGTGATGCTGTTTCTTACGCTCTGAATATCGTTAAAACGCGCATGCACAAACCCTTCCGGCAACGGAAGGTAGCCATCCTTGACCTTCTCTTGTCCGGTAGCTGTCAAAGTAGCCATTGTACGGCCATGGAACGATTGTTCAAACGTAATAATCTCGTAGCGGTTATTTCCCAGCACGCGCTGGTGATACCGGCGAGCGCATTTGATCGCTGCTTCGTTTGCTTCAGCGCCACTGTTACAGAAAAATACAAGTTCCGCACAACTGATCGTCACAAGCTTCTCGGCAAGCTCTTCCTGAATCGGGATATGGAACAAATTGGATACATGCCATAATTGATCCAGTTGCTCTTGAATCCGTGCTTTTACCCGTTCCGGGACGTGACCTAAATTACAAACGGCAAGTCCCGCCATAAAGTCCAAATACGATTTCCCTTCAGCATCCCATAAGGTTGTCTGGTGTCCTCTCACCAGTGTGAGCGGGAACTTATTATAGGTAGGAAATAAATAACTCTTTTTCAGGTTGATCACCGCTTTCCCATACACTGAATTCCTGATCTACTCAAGTTCAATCCTGTTACTGGCCGCGTTCCTGCATCCGTTCATGCTCCCGCAAACTGGATATTTCAATTCCCTTCATCGGCGTTCCCAAGTTTTTCGATACGCTTGCGATTAACGCATAATCTTCGTAGTGTGTCGTGGCTTCAACAATCGCACGCGCAAACTTCTCAGGGCTATCCGACTTAAAAATACCCGATCCTACAAAGACGCCGTCTGCGCCCAGATGCATCATTAGCGCAGCATCGGCTGGAGTAGCCACCCCACCTGCGGCAAAGTTGACCACCGGCAGCTTGCCGGATTCGTGAACCTGCAACAGCAGATCATACGGTACGCCGTGCAGCTTCGCTTCGTGGTACAATTCGTCACTGGACAGACCTTGCACTTTGCGAATTTGACCGTTGATCAAGCGCATGTGACGCACCGCTTCCACAATGTTGCCCGTTCCCGGCTCTCCCTTCGTGCGAAGCATAGCAGCTCCTTCCTGAATGCGGCGCAGCGCCTCACCAAGGTCTTTGGCGCCACAAACAAACGGAACGGTAAATTCGTTCTTGCTAATATGGAAAACTTCGTCAGCAGGCGTCAGCACTTCGCTCTCGTCGATATAATCTGCGCCTAGCGATTCGAGTACTTTGGCTTCTACATAATGGCCGATGCGGGCTTTGGCCATCACCGGTATCGATACAACCTTCATTACCTCTTCCACAATGGTCGGATCAGCCATGCGGGCTACTCCGCCAGCTGCGCGAATATCGGAAGGCACACGTTCCAGCGCCATCACGGCTGTTGCTCCGGCCGCTTCCGCAATCTTGGCTTGCTCGGCATTCATCACGTCCATGATGACGCCGCCTTTTTGCATTTCCGCCATCCCTCTTTTTACCCGCTCTGTACCTGTATTCATGTTCGTATTCATGTTCACGCCTCCTGTTATTTTTGTTCGATTTGTTGTATTCCTCGCGCTCTGTATGGCTTCTTATGAAATTTCCCATGAATCAATAAATGTGCAGCCAAACCCGCGACAAGTCCCCAAAATGCGCCGCCGACGCCAAGCAAGGTCACATTTGCGGCTGTAGCTAAAAACGTAATCAATGCCGTCTCACGTCCCTTTGGCTCCGCTAAAGCATTGGCAAGACTGCCGCCAATGGTGCCCAGCAATGCCAATCCTGCTAATGTGGCGATGAAGGTTGCAGGAAGAATCAGAAACAGCGCAGCCAATGTCACGCCAAAAATACCGACAATCGTGTAGAAAATGCCGCAAGCAATGCCTGCAATATAACGCTTTGACGCATCCTCGTGCGCGTCTTTTCCTGTGCAAATCGCTGCTGTTATGGCAGCCACATTAAAAGCGTGCGAGCCAAACGGCGCTGTAAGGAGCGAGCCCAAGCCCGTTATAGTCAAAATAGGATTCGCGCTTGTCTTAAACCCGTCATTCCGCAATACGAGCATGCCGGGCATATATTGTCCCGTCAAGGTGATCACAAACAGCGGCAAGGCAACGCCCAACAAAGCCTGTAACGAAAACTTTGGAGCGACAAATACCGGCGAGGCTATGGCCAATTGGATATTGCTGAAGTATGCTTTTCCCGTCAGGATCAAATAAAGCAGTCCGATGACTAAAATACCCACAATGGCGTAACGGGAAGTAAACCGCTTTAGCACGACATAAGCGACAAACAGCACAACGACAAGCAGCGGGTCCACTTTCGCTCCGCCAAAGGCTGAAATGCCAAACTGCAGTAAAATACCTGCCAATAGCCCGGAAGCGATGCCTGGCGGAATAAGCCGGACGAAACGTTCAAACATGCCCGATAAACCTAAAACGATAAAGCCTGCCGCAGAGATCATATAGGCACCAATGGCTTCTGGATACGGGGTTACGGCTAAAGCTGATACGAGAAATGCTACGCCTGGCGTTGACCAGGCTGTAATGATCGGTTCCCGGTAGCGATAGCTTAGCCAGATCCCGGTTATACCCACGCCAATGGAGATCGACCAAATCCATGAAGCGGTCATTTCGGGACTTAACCCCGCGACTTTTGCCGCCTGAAACACAAGAATAAAGGTACCACCATAGTTGACAATGACAGAGATTAAAGCAGCAATCGTCGGTGATATAAAGTCGCGGCCACGCAGCGCGGTTGTTGATGTGTTCACATTCTTTCTCACCCCCTTTACTCGTCCTGACGCATATTTTCGTTCCAGTAATAGCTGTCCGGCAAGTACCGCTCTCCGAATACTTTTGTTCCTACGCGAATAATGGTGGCTCCTTCCTCAATGGCCACCTTGAAATCGCCGGACATGCCCATCGAGAGTACATCCATTTCTATACGCGGGAAATTTCTCTCCTGAATTTGATCTCGAATGGATTTCAAAAGCCGGAAGCAATGCCGGGTCTCCTCGTTGGTCGCATTCAATTTGCCAATCGTCATCAGACCTCTTATATTTAAAGTTTCAAGCTGGGATAATTGTTCGACCAACTCCAGAGCTGATTCGGGAGAAGCCCCAAATTTGCTCTCCTCGTAGGACGTATTGATTTGTACCAAAATATCCATCGTCTTGTTCTCTTTAACAAGTTGCTGGTGCAGAGCCTGACCCAATTTCAAACGATCCACAGAATGAATGAGCGTCACATATTTGACGACATCCTTCACTTTGTTCGTCTGCAAATGCCCGATAAAATGCCATTCCACCCGATTATATTGCTGCATAAGCGGGAATTTGTCCCGAAGCTCCTGAGCTTTGTTTTCCCCAAACAGAACCTCTCCCGCCTGCATCGCCATTTGCAGTTTTTCAAGCGTTACAGTTTTGGTCGCGAGCAATAATTTCACGTCCTCGGTTTTACGCCCCGATGCTTGGCAAGCTAATTCCATCTGCTGTCTTACGCTTTTGAGATTCTCTTCAACTAAATTGCTCATGTCTCCTCTCTTCTTTCCTCACGACCCTCGTCAAAGGAGATTTCCCGTACGCGCTTGATTTCCGGTATCGCGAGTAAGGACTCCATCACGTTCCTTGATGCTTTTTTATCGATTTTTAAGATCATCACTGCTGAGCCGCCGACTTCGTTTCGCCCCACTTGCATCGTGGCGATATTAATGCCGCTATCCCCAAGCAATGTTCCCACACGTCCAATGATGCCGGGCTTATCCTGCTGTGAAATCAACAAAACATGTCCTTCAGGTGGAAGCTCAACCGGATAGGGACCAATTCGGACAAGACGTCCGCCAACGCCGGGAAGTGATGTCCCTGTCACCCATCTCTCCTCGATGGTTGTCTTTAGTCGAATGGTAATCTCGCTGGACGCGCTTTGGGCTAACAGAGATTTTCGTACCGTAAGATGAATGTCGCGAAGCTTCGCCAGGTGAATGGCATTGACGATATTGACCTGTTCCGCGCCGAGATGGTGAGAAAGTATCCCCTTAAGCACATACGGGATGAGCGGCGATGTGTCCAAATCCGCAAGTTCGCCTGCGTATTCCACCGTGACTTCTCGGATCGCGCCATCTGTCATCTGGACAAGCGATTTCCCCAGTTGTTCGCACAAGGTGAACCAGGGCTGTAATTGATTGAGCAGGTCGGATGGAACGGCCGGCATATTGACAGCATTTTTAAACGGTTCCTGTCGCAGGATATGAATCACTTGTTCAGAAACATCAATAGCGACATTCTCTTGCGCTTCCAAAGTGGACGCGCCCAAGTGCGGGGTAACGATGATTTTGGGATGCCTTAGGAATGGGTGATCCGGCGCCGGAGGCTCGTGTTCAAATACATCGAAGGCGGCGCCTGCCACAATCCCTTCATCGAGCGCTTCAACAAGCGCCGACTCGTCAATAATTCCCCCGCGCGCGCAGTTGATAATCCGCATTCCCCGTTTCATTACATCGAATTGCAGCCTCGCAATCATATGATGCGTTTCATCCGTCAGCGGCGTATGCACCGTTATAAAATCAGCTGTCCGTATGATGGTATCTACGGTCGCCAACTTGATCCCCAGTTTTCCCGCCCTTTCCTCCGATAGAAAAGGATCGTAGCCAAAAACGATCATGCCAAACGCCGCTGCGCGTTTAGCTACTTCGATCCCGATACGGCCCAGCCCAAGCACGCCAAGCGTCTTGTTTCGCAATTCAACGCCAAGGAATGATTTTCGATCCCACTGCCCGGCAACGGTTTTGGTATAGGCTTGCGGAATATGCCGGGCGAGTGACATCATCATCGCAAAGGTATGCTCGCACGTCGTGACCGTATTGCCGTCGGGTGCATTGACCACGATAATTCCCCGGCTTGTCGCAGCATCCAAATCAATGTTGTCCACCCCAACTCCTGCCCGACCGATGACTTGCAAACGAACGCCTGCCTCTATGATGCGCTTAGTCACTTTCGTTTGAGAACGGACGAGCAGCGCATCATAGGAATGAATGACAGAAATGAGCTCCTCTTCGCTCAGCCCCGTTATTTTGGCGACCTCCACATCTTCAGCACGCGTCAACTGCTGCAATCCAAAATCGCTTATTGGATCTGACACCAGAACTTTAAACATGATCTTCCCTCCCTCTCTATTTGAAGACTGTACGATAGTGAATGCGGGCTTGTAGTCTGTATACCCATGCGGATTTGAGAACCACAACGTCAGTTTATCAAAGTATGGTTTGTTTCTATATATCCAAAAACGATGTATTTGAGCAATCCATAAAACAGTGTTGATTCTCAAGTCCCATCATCCCTGTCTTGAAGGTAGAAAAAAACCACAAGAATCACCAGGATTCCTGCGGTCTATTTTTGTTGGCTATGTTAAATTCTAATGTTGATAATTGACCATAATAAAACCGCCTTGGTGAAAAGACGGTTTTAATGAGCTATCTCGTACCCGTTAGATCAATCGATTTAGATTGTTAGTCTTTTTCAAATCCATAATCTCGTTCGACCTTACAAACTCTCGTTTTATATCTGAGATACCAATCAGACATACCTCTTCTTTGAGCAATCAAATGTCGTTCGTTCTGCTTCCATTTTTGTATAGCTTCGAGAGATTCCCAATATGATACTGTAATACCTAAGCCCTCTCTGGCACTTTCTACGCCTAAAAATCCGGGTTGGACAGATGCAAGTTTAACCATTTCCTCTGCCATTTCCGAATACCCTTTATCCCCATCAGTTCTTTCAGATGTAAAAATCACTGCGTAATAAGGTGCTTTTGGTGTTTGGGCAATTTCACTCATGACTTTCCTCCGTTAAAATAATTATTTGGGTGTTAATACATTTTGTTAATCTCTTCTGCCAGTTCAGTTTAACAAGTATAAGCAGAAAGCCGAAGTTTGTCATTCGTGTCGGTCACAGAAAACAGGCATGATTTCACCAACATATTTTTCTTATTCGATGCTGTATTCTCATATTCCTTACTGTCTAAGTAACGAAACCAAGCCAAATAATTTTGCAAATATCTTAGTTGCAACACCATTAAAGCGGTCCATCCATTTCTTCAAGCGGCTGTGGTAGCTGTTTACGTTTTGGATAGGGTACACGCCTTTCGCACGTTGTTTTCCATCCGACTTGAATCGGTAATGAGCCGAGCCTTTTGAATTCGCATAGGAACTGAATGCTCTCCACGAATCAGTGCATAGCACGTTTGAGTCAGATATATGACCACCAATCGATTCATCCAATTTTGTATTCCGAATACGTCCACGCCCAAGTACGCCAGAGTAAGTCATTTTTTCTGACGGTCACGGGCAACGAGTACACATACTTGGTCATTACTATTACCACGATATTGGGCTTTTCCGCCGCGTTTACGTGGCTTACGATCGGCTATATTCCGTTTGCCCTTTTCGGAGAATAAGAAATACGTTTCATCCATTTCAACGATTCCTTGGAACGCTTCAGTTGAAATCTGCTTTAGAACGGCAAGAATCTTATGTCGCCAGTAAAACAAGGTGACGTGCGTGACTTCACCATTTAACTGCTCTGCACATTTTCTCAGTGAATAACCCTCAATCATACATTCAATAAAACGAATCCAAATATGAGGTCTCCTCGTTCGTTTCAGAGGGGTATTTGTAAGGTCATTGAACGTTTGGCGACAGGACTTACAACGGTAACGTTGACGTTTAACCTCTCCAGTACGGGATTTTACAACGTACTTCCCAAATCGCACAACAGAATGGTTTTTGCAATGCGGGCAAACGAGTCCCTCTTATGCTTCTGCTCTTGAATTTCATCAATCGCTCGAACTGGAACCGCCACACCCTTGGTTCGGGACTGCAAAAAGTAGATAAGCTCTCGCTTACCATTATCGTCCAATGTATCAGCAAGTCTCTTCAGTTCCTTTAAATCCATGGGTAAATCATCTCCGAACAGTAATATTACCCTAATTATAGAACATTAGTTCGTATATATATCAAATATCAACAACAAAGTTTAACATAGCCTTTTTGTTATTAACGGGTTGCGTTCTCCTCCTGAATCGCTCCGGCAAACTTATCCAGCGCCTTCAGCAGCAAAGAGCGTGGACATGCAAGATTCACGCGCAAGTAACCAGCTCCTTTTTCGCCGAATAGGGAGCCTTCGACGAAGGCGACGCCCGCCTTGTCGAACATGAGCTGTTTCAGCTCCGCAGGCTTGTCCGAGATCGCTGTACAGTCCAGCCATACCATATACGTTCCTTCCGGCGACATCGCTTTCACCTGCGGCAAATGCTCCGTCACGTAGGCAAGCAACGCATCGCGATTGCCCTCCAAATAGACGAGCAGTTGGTCCAGCCATTCGTCACCGTGCGTATAGCTTGCCTCGGTCGCGGTCAGGCCGAAGTACGACTCCATATGAATGGACAGCGTTTTGAGCGCCGTATTGTATTGGCGGCGAATATCCGCATTCGGGATGACGACGGCTGCCGCCCGCAAGCCCGCGAGATTGAACGTTTTGCTCGGCGCAATGCAGGTAATGGAGTGCTGCGCGCACACCTCCGACAAGGAAGCGTACGGCACGTGCTTATGCCCGGAGAAGACGAGATCGTGATGAATTTCGTCCGCGACGACAAGCAGTCCGTGCTTTGTGCAAATTTCCGCCACCCGCTCCAACTCCCCGCGCGTCCACACGCGTCCGCCCGGATTGTGCGGCGTACACAGCAGCAGCACTTTCGCCCCGGCCGCGGCCTGCTTTTCAAGCAGCTCGAAATTCATCTCGTATCGGCCTTCCCGAAGGATTAGCGGATTGTTCATGACCTCCCGACCGTTCATTCGAATGACATCGTAGAACGGATAATATACCGGCGATTGCAAAATAACGCCGTCTCCCGGCTGCGTGAACGTCTGCACCGCCAGACTCAGGGCAGGCACGACTCCTGGGCTGGATGAAAGCCAGTCTTGCTCGATTCGCCACCCATGGCGTCGCGACAGCCATCCGACAATCGCATCGTAATAGCTTTGCGGCCGCATCGTATATCCGTAAATGCCATGCTCCGCTCGACGTTTAATCGCCTCTACGACTTCCTTCGGGGGTTCGAAATCCATGTCCGCTATCCACAAAGGCAAAATATTAGAGCGCCCGAACAGCTTCTCGGATTGATCCCACTTGTAGGAAGCCGTCCCCGTCCGATCGATGCGTTTGTCGAAATCGTATTTCATGCGTTTTCCTCCGATCCGTTTTATCCACTGATTTCCCGTTCCGCAGCCTCGATCGCCTGCCGCAGATCCTCCAAAATATCGTCCGCATGCTCGAGCCCGACGGAAAACCTCAACAGTCGATCATCCACGCCGATCGTGCGTCGAATTTCTTCCGGAATGTCCGCATGCGTCTGTACCGCCGGGTATGTCATAAGGGATTCTGTGCCTCCCATGCTTTCCGCAAAAGCGATCAGCTTAATGTGGCGCAGGATCGGCTCGATCGTGCGGACATCCCTCATTCTGAAGGAGAAGATGCCTGTATTGCCGGACGACTGAGCCTTCTGAATCTCATGTCCGGGGTGATCCGGCAGCGCCGGATAGTAAACCTCTTCTACGGAAGGATGATCCTTAAGCCATTTTGCGACCTTCATCGCATTCTCTTGATGACGTTCCATCCGCAGCGCCAGCGTCTTCATGCCGCGCATCAACAGCCAGGAATCCTGGGGAGCGAGTACCGCACCGATCGAGTTATGCAGGAACGCCACATCAGCGGACAGCTTTTCGCCCTTCGTCACGATAAGACCTGCTAGCACGTCGTTATGGCCGCCCAAATACTTGGTCGCGCTGTGAACGACGATATCCGCGCCAAGCTCGATCGGTCGTTGGAAAAATGGCGTCAGCAGCGTATTGTCCACAATCGTGAGCAGACCGCTGCGCTTCGCCCATGCCGCCACCTTGGCAATATCCGCAATCACCATCAATGGGTTGGTAGGCGTCTCAATCAGTACCGCCTTCGTATTTGGCTTGCGGTGCGATTCCAGCGCATCCAGATCTTTCGTATCGACATAGGTCACCGTCACGCCGAATCTGGACAGCACCTGC
This sequence comes from Paenibacillus sp. JNUCC 35, assembly GCF_058269095.1. NCBI lineage: Bacteria > Bacillati > Bacillota > Bacilli > Caryophanales > Paenibacillaceae > Paenibacillus > Paenibacillus sp. JNUCC 35. Next base: position 4,417,567 of record NZ_CM177771.1, read on the forward strand.
TCCAGCAGACGGTAAGTTCCCCCGTACAAATCGAGCGACACGAGCAAATGATCCCCGGTGCTGAACAAGGAGAAGACGATCTGCAGCGCGGCCATGCCCGAGCTTGTCGCGAAGCCCGCGTCCCCGCTTTCCAGATTGGCTGCCGCCGCTTCCAGCACGGCGCGCGTCGGGCTTTTTGAGCGGGAGTAATCGAAGCCTGTGCTCTGCCCAAGTCGGGGATGCCGAAATGCGGTGGATGAATAGATCGGGAAGCTTACCGCTCCGGTCTGAGGATCGTTCTGCGATCCGATTTGGGCCAAGCGACTTTCAATTTTCATCATGATTCATGTGCCTCTTTTCCAACTAATACCGATCCAAGCCTCAACCAGGTAGCACCTTCTTCGATCGCAACTTCGAAATCATTGGACATCCCCATGGAAAGATGTTGCACGGGATAGGAAAAAATATCTCTTCCATTAAGTTCATCGCGTAATCGTTTCAATTCTCTAAAAACCGGTCTAGTCGCTTCAGCATCAAGCTCGTACGGGGCCATCGTCATCAGCCCCACGACTCGAATCTGTTTCATCCGTGAAACTTCCTGCGCAAATGTAAATAACGCTTCCGGAGAAAGTCCTTGTTTACTCTCCTCCCCCGAAACGTTAACCTGAATAAAACAATTTACGACGACATTCAAATCAGCAGCCTTCTTCTCTATTTCTTTCATCAAGGATAGGCGGTCTAATGAGTGTATATACTCGAATTTACCGATAACATCTTTTACTTTATTGGTTTGCAGATGACCGATAAAATGCCACGTTCCTCGTGGATGGAAGGCCTCCCATTTAGATTGAGCTTCTTGCGTACGGCTTTCGCCGACATGGCCTATACCAGACAACAATACTTGCTCCACTGTTTTCATCGTCGTATATTTCGTCACAGCTATGATCTGGATCTCTTCTTCGCTTCTGCCGCATCGCCCACAAGTTTCGCGGATGCGATGTTCGACCATGGACAGACGATCTTGCAGATTCATTGGATCACTCCTCTTACGGGTTGCTTGTTCCTCTCAAAACTTCCGATTGCAAAGCCAAAAGCGGCGTTCGTTCTGTCGTCACTATTTTTTGCCCATTTCGCGAAAAGAGGCTTCGACAGCCTCAAGCGTGTCGTCGATATCCTGCTCCGTATGGGCCGTCGTCAGAAACCAAGCTTCGTATTTCGACGGTGCCAGATTGACGTTGCGATCAAGCATATGCCGAAAAAAAGCGGCAAATGCTTCGCCGTCCGTATCCTGCGCCTCCTCATAATTGGTGACCGGATGATCGCAAAAATGGGTGGACAGCGAGCCGCGAATGCGGTTGATCGTCAATGGCACGTCATAGCGATATGCCGAAGCCTGCAATCCTTCCGCGAGCTTGGCCGCAAGGCGATCCATTTCCTCATATACGCCTTCGCCTTGCAGAACCTCTAGGCAAGCTATGCCGGCTGCCATTGAAGCCGGGTTTCCAGCCATCGTACCCGCTTGATATGCTGGACCGAGCGGCGCGACCTGCTCCATAATTTCCTTGCTGCCACCGTAAGCACCGATCGGCAACCCGCCGCCGATGATTTTACCGATCGCGATCAGGTCCGGTTTGATAACCTCCTGATTGGCAATACCGGCAAATGTTTGGGTAGAGCCGTAATGAAAGCGAAAAGCGGTGATGATTTCGTCATAAATGACAAGCGAACCGTTATCATGCGCCATTTGGCAGAGCCCCTCAAGAAAGCCAGGTTTCGGCATGACCATGCCGAAATTTCCTACGATCGGCTCGACTATAACGGCGGCGACGTTTTCACCCCATGTATCCAGCGCTTTACGCAATCCATCCAAATCGTTGAACGGAACAGTAATAACCTCCTGCGCGATGCTGAATGGCACACCTGCACTGTCCGGCATCCCCAGTGTGGAAGGCCCGGACCCCGCCGCAACGAGCACAAGATCCGAATGGCCGTGGTAGCAGCCAGCAAATTTGATGATTTTACTCCTGCCCGTATAAGCGCGTGCAATACGGATCGTCGTCATGACTGATTCGGTGCCGGAATTAACGAAACGGACCTTTTCCATGGAAGGGATGGCTTTTTTGAGCATACGGGCCATTTTTATTTCGAGCTCGGTAGGCGTACCGTATAGCAAGCCGTTTTCTGCAACGCGCGTGATCGCCGCCGTGATGTGAGGATGGGCATGTCCAGTAATGATCGGGCCAAAGGCCGCCAAATAATCGATGTAATGGTTGCCGTCTTCATCCCAGAAGTAAGCGCCTCTGGCCCTCTTCATAAATACGGGCGCCCGGCCGCCTACCGCCTTAAATGAACGAGAAGGGCTGTTGACGCCACCAGCGATGTGCTGAAGTGCTTCCTGGTAAAGCTGTTCAGAACGAGAACGATTCATTATAGATTCAATTCCTTTCTACATGGACAGACGACATTCCAGATTCATTGCCTTACGTGTTGCCTGTTAGTCTTTTTCGAGAATCCGTCTCGGTTCCCGCCAAACGTTTTAGAAACGTATTTCTCCAATTCAAGGACAATTCTTCCACTTCGAGGATTTGTTTGATGCCCTCGATATTATCCTTCTCTCGGTGCATAATCCGATTGGCAAATGAAACTGTAATTTCCTTAGGATGACGATGAAGAAGCGATAGTCCGTCGTCTTTAGAGACAACCCCCTCTGCCAGAACGCGGAAGTAAAATCCCGTGTAGCCCGTTTGTTGTACCTTCAAGAGCATATCCGGTACACCGTACCTAATCGTCAACTTGTAACAAGGCTGTCTCGGCTGACTAACTTGAACGATTGCTTTACCAAGCTCAAAAACGTCCCCAATGCAGACATCGGTTTCCAACAAGCCTCTTATCGTTAAATTTTCCCCTAAGGCGCCATACTCTAACGGTATTTTCAGCTCATTTTCCCAAAATGGGTAGTGCTCGTAAGGATAGACACATACAGCCTTCTCCCTACCTCCATGATGAACGAGATCACCCTGCCCATCCCCTTCAAAGTTTAGATACGATAAATACAAAGCTTCGCCTGTAGCCGTTTTGAATATCCCCGTAGAAACGTTTTTCTGCTGAAACTGGACCTGTGTGGGCATGCCCACATTTAATGAAAGAATTTCAATAGATGCCATTCGGATCACCCCGCTCTAAGATTTTGATCAACAAGTTTGCCGATGCGACTATATACCACGTTCCTGCACTCGTTCACGACGAATCTCAACAGCAAGCCCTGAAAAATGAATAGCAACCGGAGGATTAGGCTTGGTCACACGAACCGTAACCTTTTTGATCTTGAGATACGAATCCAGAAGGGTGGATGCAATGTTTTCGGCTAAAGCTTCTACCAAGGCAACCGGGGACCCTCGACTACTCTTTTAATCACCTCATACAAATCGGCATAATTTATCGTCAACTTCAAATCATCCGCCACCCCTGCAGGAGACAAATCAAGATATAAAACTAAGTCGACAACATATTTTTGACCCAAACGGTTTTCCTCAGGCAACAAGCCATGACGACCAAAGAAATCTATTTTACTTAAAATCATTTATCCAAAACGCTTCACTCCTCGGCTCTTTTAAGATTCTTCTGGCTGCCATTGCTGTTATCCAACTGGTGAACCTTCGACAACTTTTTTAATCACCTGCGTCAAAACCGAGAAGCGAGCGCCACCGTCTCCAATACAGCATCGATGACATCCTGCACGTCGCTGTCGGTCATCGCCGGGAAAATCGGCAGAGACATCGCTTCTTCGTAATAGGATTCGGCATGGGGACACAGATGATCCGCATAACCAAGAGATTGATAATAAGGCTGCTTGTACACCGGGATATAGTGTACATGAACGCCGATATTCCGTTCCCGCAGCGCGGCGAACGCCCGATCCCTCCCCCCGGCAATCGCGTCTTTCTTCCACCTGAGCACATATAGATGCCAACTGGAGTTCGCGTCGGGAAGCTGCGTTGGCACTTGAAGTCCCGGCACATGGCAGAAAGCGTCCGTATATGCCGCTGCGATCTCCCGCCGTCTCGCCACGAACGCATCCAGCTTCTTTAATTGCGAAGAGCCGAGCGACGCCTGTATATCGATAATCCGGTAATTGTAGTCCAGCGACTGCATCTCGTAGTACCAAGGTCCGTCGTTGCGAGTTAGAAGCCGAGGATCCTTGGTCATCCCATGGCTGCGGAACATACGAAGACGCTCCGCATACTCCTCGTTATCCGTGACAATGATCCCAACCTCGCCGGTTGTAATATGTTTGACCGGATGGAAGCTGAACATCGTCATATCCGCGAGGGAACCGGTCTTGCGCCCCCTGTAGCTCGCCCCAAGCGAATGGGCGGCATCCTCGATAATGACGAGGTTATGCAACTCGGCTAGCCACCTGAACGCATCCATCTCGGCGGGCTGCCCGCTGAAATCAACCGGAATGATCGCCTTGGTCTTCTCCGTAATCCGTCGCGCTGCAGCATCTGCATCCAGGTTGTAGGTGTCCGGGCAAATATCCGCAAATACTGGAGTTCCCCCGCAATAGAGGACGCAGTTGCTGCTCGCAAGGAAGGTAAGCGGGGTTGTAATGACCTCATCGCCCGGCCCGATACCAGCAGCCTCGCAAGCGCCATGCAGGGCAACAGTCCCGTTAGCGAACGCCACCCCGTATTTTGCCCCCGTATACGCAGCGATGTCCCGTTCGAACTTCTCAATCGCCGGCCCCTGCGTAAGCCAAGCGCTGCGCAGCGTCTCCACGACGGCTGTAATATCATCCTCATCCAAACATTGTCTGCCATAAGGCAGCATCTTCTCACGCATAGAGCCTCTCCCCTTCTCTATAGAAGTGCCGTCCTGAACCACTCTTCCGTGCGGCGTATCCCTTCATCGGCATAATTTATCGTCAACTTCAAATCATCCGCCACCCCTGCAGGAGACGAATCAAGATATAAAACTATATCGATCGTCCACTATACGAAAACTGTACGGCATTGCATAGAAGAAGAACACTATGCTAGTATATCAATAGGTGGATTGGTTACATACGTCCAAAAATTATGTATTTAAGCAATCCAAAAAGGGTGCTAATTTCACTTCATTCTATACGGGGGGATCAAATTGCTGAAAGTAAACCGGGACGATAAAAGACCCCTATGGCAGCAATTGCTCGATCAGGCCATCGATCATATTAACAATGGTGTCTGGAAGCCAGGGCAGCGCTTGACGCCCACTCGAGAGCTCGCCCAGCAGTTGGGAGTGTCCCGCTCCACCATCCAAATTGTGTATGATGAACTGCTAACCCGTGGTTATACGGTAACATCAGGACGCGGGGGGACACGCGTTAATGATTGGATTCAGATCACTGACAAATGCGCTCCCTCGCTTGATCCGCCACAGCTTCCTGAACTGCCTTTGCTGGTCGAACAGTCGCAACACTGGTTTAGAAGTAAGGATAATCAGGAATCGGTCATTGATTTTAGTCCCTATCAACCTTTTGTAGATGCGCAGTTGTTAAAAGCGTGGCGCAAATCGTATTTGAATGCCTCTTCCCAATTCAATGTTTCTTCCTGGTTTTACGGGGATGCTTATGGCTTTGAGCCGTTACGCCGACAAATCCAACGATATTTATCGCTAGAACGCGGGATTCATGTGCAAACGGATCAAATCTTGCTAACATCCGGGGCCCAGCACAGTATTGATCTCATCGCACAAACACTTTTGACCAAAGGAGATATCGTAACCGTCGAGGACCCAGGCTATCCCGTTGCTTGGATGACGATGAAATACCGGCAAATGAAGGTTACTCCAGTTCCTGTTGATGAGCACGGACTTGTCATAGAGAAGGTGCCCGCTGACGCGAAGCTTGTATTTGTGACCCCTGCTCATCAGTGTGCCGTAGGTGTAATGTTATCAGAACCACGCAGGCAACAGCTTTTGCATAGAGCCGCTCAGCAACGTGCATGGATTGTCGAGGATGATTATGACAGTGAATTCCGGTACCGTGGAGATCCGATGCTTACTTTATTTAGCCAACTTCCACAAAATTGTCTCTATTTAATGAGTTTCTCGAAATTGACCATGCCGGGCATTCGCATATCCGCTATTGTTGGCCCTGCCGAAGCAATTGCACAACTGGCTCGCGTGCAAGCATTCACCTATCGCCACCTCCCGATCATGGAACAAGTGGCACTAGCACATTTCATCGAGCATGGGTACTTTATGCGCCATATGCGACGAGCCAGAAATATTTATAGACGTCGTCATGAAGTCATGCAAAAGGCGATTACAGCCAGTGGTCTCGGAAACAAGTTCACGTTGCGAGGGATTGAAACCGGCTTGCATGTACTACTGGAAGCGGATGAATCATTTGACGAGGATACGATGACCCTTCGGGCGCTTCAGGGCGGAGTTCGGGTACACCAGCTTCATTCCTATTGCTTGGAGAGTAGACGCAAAGGGTGGGTATTGGGCTTTGCCAAGGTAGACGAAAGACTTATCGTGGAAGGCATGTATCGACTTGCTGAAACGGTCTTGTAGCATGCTCTGGATATAACACATCATCCTGTGATGTAACAGGTTTTAGGCTTTTCGCGATGAAAGCCACGCCATTACATCCGAGGCATTTCGCTCCGGTAGAAACACTGGATAGAACACATGCTCAATCCTTCCATTATCTATAATCAAGGTTAGCCTTTTGATGAGCGTCATTCCTCCCACTTCAAAAATTGGAAGTTCCAAAGCGCGAGAAAGGGAGAGCGAACTGTCTGACAACAAAGGGAACGGCAGATGAAGCCGCTCGGCGGCTACTTTTTGGTAGTCCGTGGATTGAGTCGAAAGACCGAACAGCCGCTCGACGCCCAGACCCTTCAGCTCGGCAAAATGATCGCGAAATGCGCACGATTGCGAAGTACAGCCGCGTGCGCCGGGGATTGCATCCCATCCTTCCAGAGCGCCGCCGACTGTGGGGCTTGTACGCGGATACGCATAGACAACGGTTAAACCGCCTTCTGCAAGGTCAACAGTAGAGCCGTCAGTTGCAGCCAGACCGATGCTGGGGATCTGTAGACCGCTAAGATACGCGACCTTCCCGTCATCTTCCGGCATGGCAAAATGCCCCGGCCCAAATTCTTTTTCAGCCATTGCAGCTTCTCTTCCCTTCTCCATCTGTCCTTATTTCTTACGCTTAATCACAAAACCATTTTCTATTTTCTCAAACCCGACTTTAGGATAGTATGCCATTGCACTTGGTGCGGCCAATAAGATCAAGGCGACGCCTTCCCCAATTTCTTCTCGTACTCTGGCAATAAGCTCCCTTCCTATTCCGGATTTCTGGACATCCTTGTCTACAGCCAGGTCTGACAGATAGCAACAAAAACTCCAATCTGTTAGCGCTCGAGCGATGCCGATCATTCTATCCCCAAGCCAGGCGGTGAGCAAGATATCTGCATGACTTATCATGGCTTGAATTCGTTCAGGTTGATCGGTCGGGCGTGCAATTCCGCTATTTCTAAACACACGAATGACATCTTCAAGCTTCACATCCCTATTGTTCCTGTAAGTGATATTCACTGTTTTCGTCTCCTTCCTGCTATGGACAAACTCTACTTTTAATCATTCTCTATCGTTGAGCGACAATAGCCATTACTTCTCGCAGCGATCTCAAAAATTTGTCGTTTTGTTCAGCTCTTCCAACCGTTACTCTGATGTGGGTTGGAAAACCCAGCGCATGACCCCCCCGGATAATAACACCTCTCTTAAGCAACTCATCAAACATGATTTTGGACGGGCGTTGTACATCAACCAAGATAAAGTTTCCATGTGGTTCATAGTAACGCAATCCCATATTGTCAAATTCAGAACTGAGTTGAATGATCCCTTCCCGATTGTGCATGCGGCATCTCTCGACGAATATCTGATCTTCCAACGTAGCCAGAGCTGCTGCTTGTGCGAATCGACTAGTATTAAACGGTTCCCTGACCTGATTGATTGTACGAATCACATTGGGGTGTCCGATTCCGTATCCAATTCGCATGGAGGCCAGCCCATATATTTTTGAAAAAGTCCGGAGAAGAACAAGATTAGGATAGTCCTTCAACAGACAAAGCCCGTCCGGATAGTCTCGATGAGTGACATAATCGGAATAGGCTTCGTCCACCACGACGAGCACATGTGGCGGAATCAGGCGCAGAAAGAACTCCAATTCAGCATGACTAACCATCGTTCCCGTCGGATTATTGGGATTGCAAATCCAGACAATTTTGGTTCGCTCGCTAATTCTTGACAGTATGCCATAAAGATCATGTTTTCCTTCCTTATGCGGGATCTCAATGCAAACTGCGTTTTCTATCTCTGAATTATGTTTGTATTGAGGAAAAGTGTTCATCGACATGATCGTTTCATCCCCGGCAACCAAGTAGGCTCGAGCCAGCATCAGAATCACCTCATCCGACCCTGCGCCCAAAATAATCTGATTGAGCTGAACATCGAGCATCTCAGCCAGCTTGAGCCGCAATGCACAAGCTTCGCCGTCCGGATAGTAATGGATGTTTTCCATTTCTGCACGGATTGCCTCAATCGCACTTGGCGAGCAACCAAATGGATTTTCGTTAGAGGCTAGCTTGATCACCTCCGTCAAACCCAATTCACGTTTCACTTCTTCAATTGGTTTCCCAGGCTGGTATACAGGCAAATGTAGAACATTTGTTTTCGGTTTCATCCGTCTCTCATCCTCTCACGCCTTGTAAGTCAAGGCGTTTTTCACAAAACAGACATCTGGTCTTTGATTTGTTTAAGCAAGAATTCACAGTCATCAATTTCAAGTGCATTGTTATCCTTCCTGTGCCACTTTAAACAAAACAATACATGTTTTTCCCAATCAACTAACTCATCATAAGTACAATTCCTTACCCTTTCTATAGCATGCTCACGATGCACAATAGATCACCTTCCAAAAATGCAAATCCAAGTCTTAGTAAGGTTGCTCCTTCTTCAGTTGCTAATTCAAAAATTAATACATACTCATAGGGCATTATCTCTGCTGCAGCACGCCTTTCCCTTTTGATTCAAGTACCATTTGTAGAAAATAGGAATGTAATGAAGTGTCATCAGTCAATTCAGGGTGAAAGGAGGTCGCGAGTAAAAGTCCTTGTCTTGCTGCTACAATTCGGTCATGATAAGTTGCTAAAACCTCGACACCAATGCCTACCTTTTGGATTAGAGGAGCTCGAATAAATACGGCCCGAACAGATTGAGGGATACCTTTTATCGATAAAACAGTTTCGAAGCTTTCTTTCTGCCGTCCGAAGGCATTGCGGGATACTCTCATATTCATGAGAGAAAGATGAGCTTCCTCACCACTATCTATTTCATTGGCAAGTACAATCAGACCTGCGCAGGTTCCAAGTATAGGTTTTCCAGAAATAGCAAACGATCGAATCTCCTCGATAAACCCATATTTCCTCATCATTTTCCCTATTGTTGTGCTTTCACCTCCAGGAATAATAATGCCATCTATACCGGTTAATTGTTCTTTTCGTTTGATGGCAATGCCAACCGCACCAACTTCATGAATCATGTTCAGATGCTCTTCCACTGCCCCTTGCAGTGCTAAAACGCCTATTTTCGTTTCCATAATTGCCCTCGTTCCTGCATTCTATTTATTTGCTTTAAATTTGGAAATTTCGATACAAGATCATAAGTTGAGTATAATATCTAATTTATGATAAGACTATTCCGTTGATATTATAAAAATAATAGTTTTTCCCTATGATTCAAGCAAGCCTATCATTACGATAGGCAAATCTTAATTGATGCGGCTTGAAACTCTGTCATATAATGCTTCTTAAATCATTTTAAAATCAAAAAGAAATTGGTGATCGTTATGGCAATTCAACGTTTATTTCAAATGTTAACTGAACTGACATCTCATAAATGGTCCTCAAAGTTGATCGGCTCATTTACGAAAACAAGAGCCAGCCGCTGGCTTCTTCCATGGTATTCGAGAGCGTACGGGATTCGTACCGAGGATGCGGAAAAGCCTTTGAAGGCTTATCAGTCATTAAATGAATTTTTTATTCGACGCTTGAAGGACGGCCTTCGTCCGATTGATCAAAATAGCGCCGCGTTAGTCAGCCCCGTGGATGGTACCATCACTGGAATAGGTCGAATAGACGAAAAAAGAATAATCCATGTTAAAGGCCAAAATTATACTACAGAAGAGTTATTGGGTTCTTGTTCAACCTTTGACAGATATCGTGGAGGTTTCTTTATTGTACTTTACTTGAGTCCAGCTGATTATCATCGCGTTCACTCACCGGTTACCGGAACGATCATTGCTAAGAAACATATTTTAGGTAGAGCGTATCCCGTAAACGAGTTTGGGTTAAAGCATATGAGCAAAGTATTAAGTCGTAACGAGCGACTGATCACTTATATGAGGCATCAATACGGCATTTTATCTATCGTTAAAGTCGGTGCAATGAATGTAAGCAGTATCAAGTATACGAACTCGCTCGCACCCCATCTCAATAAAGGGGATGAGCTTGCTTATTTTGAGTTCGGGTCAACCGTTGTTCTTTTCGTTGAGAACGGAGCCTTCGAATTTCTCCAAGAGCTATGTTTAGGAAGCCAGGTACGTGTAGGTGAACCACTAGGTTATTGGGGAGCACGCTTTCAGGATGCATATCAAACGGACGCACACAACTAGCAACGTAGAGTGTCTAAATGAAGAGACGAGATGTAGAACACGTGTGATTCACACTTTCCCGAATTGTAATACAGTTACATCTCATTGGCTGTCTGCATCCGGTATAAGGTGAAGATCGGCTCCACAAAAGCGATCCAGGATAGAATTGAGAGGTTTCATATCAAACGTCATGCCTGCTCAAAAGGAGAAAAGAGTAAGCGGCTGGTTTTTGTCGAAACCAACCGCTTTCGGTGTTTTAATTATGATTCTCCAGGCCTCGTGGTCATCAGACGATACAGTTTCGTATTTCGCGGAAACTTGTCGGCAAATGGCACAAGAGAACTTCCGATTTTCATTAAACCATTCCCCACATCAACATTCGTGATGTAGGAAAGCCGCATGTCTGAAATATTGAGCAGTTCCGCCAGTTCTTTGCGATCTGTACTGGCTTGATTCAGCATGACGATAAACTCACTGTTCGCAAGCATGGTATGGGCTGTATGACTTTGCAGAAGATTGTCCACATTTTGCGTAATTCCCGTACAAAAAGCGCCATACTTTCTGACCCGCTTCCAAAGTGCGTACAGAAAGTTGGCGCTGTATTCATGTTGGAACAGCAAGTAAAACACCAAGTAACTTTGACTTAATTTTCATATTCCCATTATGCAGCGCCGCTGGAACGGGAGCAGCTTCGCGCAACGGGCATACACCTGCAAGCGAAATATGTGCCTCAATTCGAGCAGGATGAGAGCGGACGGCTGCTGCGGTTGATCTTGAGGTGAGTGCCATGAACACGCTGATCAAGCTGTTTGCGGTTCTGATTGCCCTCCTATTGCTCTACCTGTATCCGCTCGCTGCCGCCTTTGACCAGCAGGACGATATTTCCGAGCTGGTAGCGCTGCGGGCGACGACCTCATTTGTGGATGCGGTACGTGACAAGGGCGGCATTACGCCCGCGATGTATAACGACTTTATGGCAGGGCTCGCGGCAACGGGCAACAGCTTTGCGGTTGAGATGGAGCATGGCAGCAAAACCTATGTGCCGGTCTATGATGACCCCGCCCGACCGGAAACATTTCGCGGCACGTACGAGATTCATTATGACGCGTACTACAACGCGCAGATGTTGCCGGTGCTGTTTCCCGACAATACCCTCACCAAGGATGATCCGAGCCGCCGCTACCGGATGCGGGCGGGAGACAGCTTCGCGGTCACGGTGCGCAATATGAATCGGACGGCGGGGACGCTGATCTTTGACATGCTGAACAATACCATCAGCCCGAATGAATAACTTTGCTGGCTTTTTTATTGTGCTACGGAGAACGTTAGCGGAATACTGATGCAAAGGTAGCCGGTTACCATGGTCGGCTGGCCCTGCACATCTGGTAGAAGAGCCTGCGACTTTTCTGAAAGATCCGATTTGAAAAATTAAGCAGCCCAGCCGCCATAGCTATGCAAGCAAAAGCGATATGAACATACATTACGTTCAACCAAACCGCGAGATTTAGCCCATGCTTGAGTCCTGTTTTATGGCTTAAAAATCCCTCGGCTCCGGGATCGAACATATAGTTTTTTACACTGACGTAAAGGATCAATAACATACTGATTCCGACCAAAAATCGGTAACATGATTTGGTATTATTCAATGGATCGTAACCTCCGGTTTCAAAATGCAGAGGGTTAGGCTTCCAATGTCTTCAAAAAAGCAGAAATATGATCCGTACTGTAATGAATATGCCGGTTGTCAGCTTCCAGTTTGCTCAGCATAATCCCGCCTTCAAGAGCGGCCATAAGAAAAGAGGCTACGCCATCTTGATCGATGCTGGATTTGAATTCCCCATTCGTTATGCCCTCGTGCAAGATGTTTGTGATAAATGCTATAAAGTCGCGCATCCGATCCTGGGTTTTCTCGCGCAGCAATGGATGCCCATCATCGTGCTCAATGGCCGCATTCATAACCGGACAGCCTCCCACAAATGGAGGAGAGTCCACCACGTTGCTGTACAGTTCAAACATACTTATCAGTTTTTCCATAGCGGATTGCCGGGAACTGACTACTGCTACAAATTGCTCGAATACAGTGTCGGCGGCATATTCAAAAGCTTCCACTGCAATTTCATCCTTATTGATGAAATGTTTATAGATGCCCCCTTTCTGAATTCCCGTAGCATCTGTGATTTCACTGAGAGAGACACCAGCATATCCTTGAAGGTTAAACAGCTCGGCTGATTTGCTAATGATGTGTCTGCGGGTTTGCTCGCCTTTTTTCATATCATATACCTCCAGCATGCATCATTCACTGAAATGGGAGTGATGTTTGGCGGCTTCGATAATCGGAATCAATTTCGTATCGTTCTTTTTCTGAAGCTGGTAAGTAAAATGCTCGATCATTTTTTGATTAATCCCGAGTCGCGGATATTCTCCAATGATTTGCTGGACAAGATCTTTTGGAAAAAGATCGACCCGAAAACCTGCATCAACCATAACCCCTAAATGTACCAGAGCAATTTCGGGCTGTTTTTTTTCCGCTTCGATGGTGGCGTGCAGTTCAACCGCTTTTTGTACGATTTCCGCTTTTTCAATTGGATAACCATGTTGAACCAAAAAATGGCAAGCCGCTTCGCCGCCCTCGATTTCAAAAGTACGCTCTCTGTTTGCAAATGGTTCGGTCAAGCCCAAATCATGCATGATGGCACCGAGATACAGTAATTCCGTGTCAATATTCAGATCATTCTTCTGAGCAATCATATACCCAAAAGCATAAGTTCTCATCAAATGATTGAATAGTGTTCGGGTTGATAGTTCTCGCACGTAATGAGTGGCATCAACGGACAGCTTGCTTTCTGGAACAAGAAACAGTGAAGTCATGTATGACTCTCCTTTGCGTTAGAAAATGTGTGCTGCCTTGCTAATAAAAAAAGATACCGATCGGTATCTTTTTTTATTAGCATAGTTCTATTTCGTTTTCAATAGTTGCGTCGTCTTGCCTATTTGACTTGGCCAATCGATAGGCTTACCTTATAGTTGCCATACTTCAAGAGTTCTTCCAAGAAAGCATTCAGTTCTAATGGCGAGCCTACTCGTACCGGGATGATAAGAGCGTTCGTTCCCATAACCAGTCTTCTTCAAATTCAGTTTGATCTTCTCTATCACGTTGCATTGTAATTGCAATGTCATTTTTATATATGTATCTACCGTCAGAATCATCGTAAATCCAATCTCAAACATCAGATTCAGAGATAAATTCATCATAGGTCATTTGGCTCTTCTCCCCCTTTCCACACATCTATTTTTCCAATGGTTTCCTCAAAAAGAAAGTGAACTGAACCAGACAAATCAAACTTTATAAAACTCTGAAAAGAGCTCAAGCTATAACAACGCCTGAGCTTCAACTGATTAGGTAAATGTGGCTCCGATACACATATTACCTGATAAGCAACAGTCAGTTCACCGTATCGTTTTTTTGGCTAAGCTGGGATGAATCGCTTGCTCCGATATTTTCACATACAACAGTTTAAAGAGAGATGCGAATCAAAATTTTGCGTGTTTGCCTCGTGTGTCTAAGATCTTGCAAGCATGATATACTAGTAAGGAATGGAGTTGATTGCACATGAATGAACTTCTAGATCCCGAAATGACTTTTTATTCAAACGCATATTCGGCAGTGAAGAGAACCGGGATGTACTGCTTGCCTTCTTGAATAAGACCTTTATAGAAGCGGAAAGACCCCCTTTGACGGAGATTATCTTGCTGAATCCCTATACCGAAAAGGATGCTCCCCGCGATAAACAGTCCATTTTGGACATTCGAGGCAAAACAGCGGACGGGGAACTTATCAACGTTGAAATGCAATTATTTAATAAATACGATACCGAGAAACGTACGATGTTTTATTGGAGCAAACTATACAGCGGTCAGCTTCAAGAGGGCCAGTCATATAAAATGCTCAAAAAATGTGTGACCATAAACATCCTGAACTATTCGTTTCTGCCTAACAACCAGTATCATAACGTGTTCCATCTGCGTGAAGATCGAAGCGGCCTACCGCTTATAGATGACTTAGAACTGCATTTTCTTGAATTGCCTAAGATTGGCGATCATGCAACTCCTGTTGAGAGTGGTGGACTAGTCAATTGGTTACTTTTCTTAAAAGGTGTCGATAAATCCAATTGGGAGGTGCTGACGATGAACGAGCCTGCATTGAAAAAAGCAATGGACACATTGGAATTTCTTAGTCAGGATGCTGAGGCCCGCCGATTGTATGAAGACAGACAAAAGTATCTGCATGATGAAGCTTCCATGATTGAAGGAGCTATGGCTGAGGGTGAAGCTCGCGGCGAGCAAAAGAAAGCGATCCAGATGGCACTGGAGCTTCTCAAGCTTGGAGTGGATACAGCTGTCATAGCCAAGGCCTCCGGGCTGTCCGAGAAAGAAATCATCGCCTTAAGAAAGCAGTAATAAAATCGATAAAAGGATGATTGTAGGATTATCTAAATCTGGATGTTCAGCTTGAAAAGCCCGGACATTATCCATCACTTTTTTATATAAGTTGATAATTTCCTGCTCAGTCCACGTAGTATGAATTTCATCCATGATTATCTCAAGTTCAACCTCTGAGACTGTAAAGAAATCGCTGCAGCAATTACTACATCCCGAGAACTGTAGTTTCAACTTGCTCATAAAGTTTGAATAGGTGTGCCGCGCGACTGTCAGGAGCGACCCGATGACAATTTTTCGAAGCCTTCCCGCTTCCACAGAAGCAACGTTCTTTCTTAGCCATAAACTACCTTCAGCATGTATAATTTCCGTCTGTAAATATTCGCCAAAATATGACTAATTTCCTTCTCCTGTAGGGTGATAGACCAACAGAAGCTTATCTCCACTTAAAATTAAAGAGCCGAGCAGCAATGTACTCGATCCCATTAATTACCGAAGAATTCCTTCTCCAATATTTCAACGGCTTCACTTATAGGTATGACCCATAGGAACCCTGCTTCTTTATTCCCATTAGATAATATACCAAGTAATCGAAACGGATTCTCAGTATCTTCTCTTTGATAAGAATAAGCAAATGAACCACTCATCCCACCAAAATCGGGCAGTGGATGACCTGTCTGACCAAATTCATTAGTCCCATCCACATCTGCCAGTAATACTATTCTCTGCGATGCTTCATCAACTCGATCAATAAAGGTCGTATAAGGTGTCGTTGTCATATCTACTACGAATGCATCATAATCCACGTCGGTTTCTTCTTTAGAGATACCATGTAGAAATACAACATTGCATTTATTTTCAAAATAACCTAATGGATCTTCATAAATCAAACCATCTTCCAAGAAGCATTTATTTTGTTCCTGCTCCATAAATACTGCGGACGTATGAGCAACTTCAAAGATTGCTATATCTCGCTCGAAATCAACTGCTTGCTTCAATAAAGTCAATGCTTTTGTTCCACCTTGATACTGGTAAGGAATCACGATGTCAGAGAGAGGAAGTAGTTCATTACCTAATGTGACAACATGTTTAGCCGTAACAGCAAAATATCTATGTTTATATTTCAATAAGCCGGCAGATCCAAGTGTACCAATTTCATAACCTGCTACACCTGTCTTATTAAATATTCGAGTCAATACCGGACCGGAAAAGAGTTTAAACTCCTTAGATTTCTGGAGAAGCTCTTCCTGTTCGATTCTTATCTCCACGATCATCACCTCACAGAAAGTCTAGTCTGGCAACCTCTCTAACAAATCCTTTGCAGAATACCTGATCCCCGCGCATTCTTCTAGGATGCTTCTAGCGAGTTGTTTTACTTCTACATCTTTCGAGGTGATACACACAAGATAAGCGATATTAGCAAAAGTATCGTAGTTACCCCATCCACCATATCCAGTTGCATTAACAAAAGTGTGTGATATCGATTGCAAAATCCTTGTCTGATAAATAACTCCGAAGTTCAAGATCAAATTTCCAAACGATGACAGTCGATGTTCTACTATGAACTTGCTAATCTTGTCTGCATCCACCAAAGCCATTACATACTCATGCACTTGGGCGTTATACTTAGCATTCAGAATATTATTTATCGCGTTTTGTTTGTTCTCCTCTTTATTCACACTATTGATAACGAAGTCTACATCCTTAATTATCTCTCTAACTGAGTCATATCTTAATGATTTATCCCTTGCCATACACCGTTCAACTACAGTCTCAAACATATGATCAGGATCTTCTGAATTTAAGGTGAAGATGTAATCAATAATTTTGCCAATAGAGTATATATCACTTTTCAGATCCAATTTGGTAAAGTCTGTACCTGCGGCAGGATCAACAAAAAGATGATTGTTCTTCTCCGTCATCGACGACTTCATGCTGCGTTCAATAGATAAGTCCTTACTTAACCCAAAGTCACAGATCACAAAATCATTCTTAATTTTTAATACATTACCTAAATGAAGATCACGATGGATGATACCTTGTTCATGAGCATATGCCATACCGTTCAGAATATCCAATACGATTTTCAGCTTATCTTCAACAGAGAGATCGAACTCTTCTTCTAAGTACTTAAAGAGATTTGTATCCCCTGGTTCCATCAAATACGAATGGTTGTCCGAATCGTATTCATACACATTCAGAATTTGTGGGCAACCTTCAAGCTTCTGCATATTTTCAAACTCATATCTCATGCGCTTTTGAAGTTTTACATCAATTTGAAAATGGAGCTGCAGCTCTTTCCTTAAAACCCCTTCCCTAACCCGTACAATATTACAGTAAGAACCATAATCCAAAATGTCGTCAGGAGCTAAAATGATGTCTCTCGCTTCTGGATTTCTAACCTTTACGTTGTCTCTCAATAATACTTTTGTGATGAGTTCAATCACGTTGTTACTTTGTTCTTTATTTATCGAGGAGAACTTAAGAATGTTCAAAATATTTTGTAGTACATGTAACCACTTATTGTTCGGCAATCCACTGTATTGGTCAACTAAATACTGGTCTTCTACTATTCTAAGACTACCATTCTGGTCGAAGAAATCAGCAATATCCAAGTACTCAGCACTCAGTACAGAGTTATCAAAATACCAATCCAAAACAAGACCATAATACTGCCAGTTGGTATCTGAGATCTTACTATCCCATAGTCGCTTATCGAGATAACTCAGGATTTTTATATAGTTCTGCTCCGATAACACAATATCCCTCCTTGAACTGCCATTGAATTGGGAATGATGTGACTACTTATTGAGTTCAAATGTATCTGCTTTCGATAACAGCTCAAACTCTTCCCGAGAAGCCACAAGGGCCTCATTCAACCAAAGGATCTTTCCAGACCCCTCATTTAGCTTTACATCGAAGCCGAACTTCCATTAAAAATGAGCAGACCGATCAATGTGACCCCAGTCGACACCTGAAATCCAACCGTCGATGAACTTGATTTCCAACTGGTGAGCAAGCTTCAAGATCTCGCTCATGACGATGGAGCCGTAGCCGCGATTCACGTGAGCACCCTCGATACGAATGTCTGCTATTTGAATGTGTTGTTCCTTTTGAAATACGTGTAAGTAGATATTGGGGTCAGGGAGCTTTACACCCTTATTTGTAATGATCCGAATACGCAAATTGATATTGATATCGTCTTGATCGTCACCGTAATACAAGCGGTATACGATTACTCGTTCGTTATGCTTATTGGTCACGACATTGAGAACACGATGCCCTTCGCCTTCGATCTGAGACGATAGATATTGAACCTCGTATTCGATGTCGCCTTTCCGCTTCAATGGGATCGGTTTATAGTTACGCATTCGCTTCAGATCATCGAGCGAATCGTTGCTGCCAAATAGACCTTTCAAAAGAGAGACAACGGTCATCGCTGTCTCGGTCAATACAGTCTGCTCATGGCATCGTAAAATAATATGCCTAACTGACACTCTTTTTTGTTCGGTGCCAATTAGAAAGTACTCTTTAATTGTAAATTCCAGCTGCTTTAACTCTTTTCGGGGATAAGATTTTAAT
Source organism: Paenibacillus sp. JNUCC 35 (assembly GCF_058269095.1). Taxonomy (NCBI): domain Bacteria; kingdom Bacillati; phylum Bacillota; class Bacilli; order Caryophanales; family Paenibacillaceae; genus Paenibacillus; species Paenibacillus sp. JNUCC 35. The sequence continues at coordinate 4,436,270 of NZ_CM177771.1, forward strand.
TTGATTTCTCTAGCATCCAAACCAACTTTGCCTCTATGGCCCGAAGGTTGTCTCCTTCGAGCATCCGCTCCGACAAGACGTTTTGAACTTCGCGAGAGGAAGGGACGACTTGTGCCGGCGAAGGACTAGGTGGGACAAGTTAGCGGCGTCCCTAAAGGATGTCGGTTGGAATTCGCATTAAAATTTCACCCCATTCCCTTAATCAGTATACAATGATTCCCACCCATCAGCCGATCTCTGACTTAGAATTGATAACTTTTCTAATTTAGAATACCAATACTCTTTTTTGGCTTTTTCTTTTTGTAAAGTCATCAGAATATATCTTCTTTGTATATCTACAATCTTTCTTACACTAGATAGTTCAAATTTCTTCAAGAATCCTTTCGCGATAAATTCATCAATCCTTTCCAAATTCACTTTGACGCGACTGCATATTGTCTTTTCATCAAGAAGTCCATGTATCAAATCTGTTCTATATATTTTTTGAGCTTCTATCAATGAAAACGTACCACATTCAAATGATAATTCCTTTGATTTCCTGAACTCAGGAGTCAAAAGAGCCTTTAACTTTTCACATTTCCATATGGCATTTAATTGTTCGAATTTATTATGATTTTCTTTCCACATTGAAACTTTATCCAGTAAGCTAATATTTTCAAGATTTACTTCAAACGATGTAGTGTTCTCTTTTCGCTTAAAATTATTATTTGGAGTATATCGTAAATACCTTTTTCTTTGATAAGAAATATGTGCTATTTTTTCTAACTCCTTCTCAGATAAATCTTCACTTTTAATGAAGGTTACAAGGGGGAGTATTCCTACATTGTGAAGATAGGCGATTAATTTTGCGTAGTTGTATTCATAAATCTTATAGATTTCAAACTCTCCAACAACACCACTTTCTGCCCATAAAATACGCTTTAAGCCTAAACTCTCTTGCTCTTCACGAATCTGGTATTTTAATAATTGTAATCTTTTTTCAGCCTGTCTTAGTTCCAAATAAGACCCATCTAATATAAATCTTTTTAACTCAACCAGGCCCAATTAGCTCAACCCTTCCGACAATTCTACATACTTATTAATTCTAGATACGGTCTCTTCTTTGAAATAATACCTTTTCCTTCCATCCTTCATGACTAAGATATAGTCAGCCTTAATGTCCTGTTCTTCTAGCAATCTCCATAGCCTCTTTTCACCTATTTTTAATAATTTCATTACGTCGCTAAAGTAGAGTCCCTTCTCATCTTGTCTTCTCTTCTTTAAAATTTCCATGCATGTCTTAACTTCTCCCTCATCATAATAATTGTCAGCCAACGAGTACGAATTTTTTCCAGTGATACGACAAGGGTTTAAGTGACTTGAGTATGTAAATGAAATAATTTCGATTATTGTGAAGGCATACTTGGAATACTTTGCCAACACACTATGGAAACTAATCATTGAAGGACTTATCCCCTCCAAACACTCTCCGAGGCAATCCTGTATCAAATTATTAACCTCTTGGATTTGAAACAATACCTTGGATGAATATGCAACTCTAATTGGTGTTATATAACCGGCATTAATTATTTTTTGAACGGAATCAGAGGTGACCCCAATAATCAAACCGACTTCTTTTTTTGATATCAAACAGTTTCGATTTTTTAAATATCCGTCAAGGGGCGTTTTCTCGACTAAATATCTATGCTGACCGTTTATATACTTAGTTTCAATTTTCAGTTCGTTATAATCATTTAATTCATGAAGTTTATCGAATGCAATGCCCGTACTTTGTCTTACTTCTTCCCTTCGAATTTTCCTCCTATCAGCTAATAAACTTGGTTTTCTTTTAAACACAGAAAAATCCTTCCTTACATTACCTTTATCAATTTGTTCAACAAAATAGGAATTGTATGCATCTTGGACCCAAGCAAAATCTTGAACATTGAAAATATCTTCAAAGGCCTTTAGACGTTCGTATCGTTGACTACCTTTATTACGACTTAGGAAATTATCTAGTACGATGTAAAAATGTTTTGGAAAGTCTAGATACATCCAGTACACATTAGCTAATGCAACTGCTAGCTTAAATCCACTTTTTTTCCCCTTAAATTGGTTATAAAAAATGGTTAACTTTTCAAATGTCATTCCGGTAAAATCAACAGCACCAATAAGTAAATGAAAACTCAAGTAAGCTAGTCTAAAGTATTGAGCAAAATTGCAATTTTGTATAAAACAGCTTTCTTTCTCCCATAGATTGTTCACTAATTGTTGCTGGGACTGAATAATAATATTGTTGTCAATTGGATCAGGACATTTTGTATCTTCAAAATTAAACGAACATATCTCACATATTTGATTTGTAAACGTCCCCAAGTTGATTGAACGATTACATTGAGGACATAGATCTATCAACATTACGTTATGATTAGTACATAGATGAATGGGTGTTATACACCAAATTGTACGGTGATAGTATTTTTCTTTAATACACTGGGGGCAATATTTCACTTTATTCTTTAAAATTATCTTTGAGGCTAGTTCCGATCCAAAGAAATCTTCTAAATTATATCCATTTTTTTCAGTTATTGAATCATTCTCCCCTAAAATAAAGGTATTTATTTTCTCTAATGCCTTAAGATTAATTTCATTATTTTGCGCTTGGTAAACTGATAATTCCAGAAAATTATTGAGGTAAGAATAACGGTGGTAATTCATTTTTGATACTCTATGAAGAAAACCCGATATACTTTCATTGCTTTGGATAACGGGGCTAATTAATGCTTTCTTCAAATTTCCACTCATTATTTTTTCCTATTTCTTTTCTTACGTTTCTTTATTTGTTCTTTTATTGATCGGATCATCGCTTGATAAGTTTCAAGTCCGTGACGATCAACACTAATATCATTTGAAATACGATACGCAATTGTTAACCCTCCATCTTTCAATAAAACAAAGATATATTCATCGTCGTAGTTATCGAAATAAATGGAAATACTACCAAACTCTTTTCCATACCACTGTTCACGAATAGCAATGCTACATGAGTAGATAAAGCCTTTAAAAAGAATTCCTTTATCTGTTAACTCAGCTTGCTCAAGTGGAAAAAAATCAATTAATTTTTCCACACTTGTTACACCTCCTATTATTCTATTAGTCCTATTATTTCCAAATGATAGATTTATCATACATATATATAGTATTTGGTTTTAAATACTATTTTTCTCTCGTGTTTAACGGTATTCTGGTTGACTACACTTCAATTAGAGGTGTAGCTAATGTCTGAATCAATTTTGAAATTAATTGGTAAACGGATACGGGACTTACGAAAAGAAAAAGGATTGTCACAGGAGCAATTAGGTGAGTTGGCGAACTTAAACTACACCTATATTGGGGGAGTCGAACGAGCGGAAACAAATATTTCTGTGCTTAATCTTACAAAGATTGCACATGCATTAAATGTTGGGGTGATTGAACTCTTCTCTTATACTAGGATATACGACCAAACAAAAGGGAAATCTTCTGATCTAGAACAAATCATTGATCTTCTCCTTTCGATTAGTCCTAAAGAAGTGAAAAAAGCGAAGAACATATTGATGGAAGTTTTTGACAAAAATTAGATGGCGGCCTAGGTGGCCGCCATTTGAGTTATTAACCATTTATACATTTAGCGAAGGTCCTTGAGCTTTCTGCAAGTTTCTTCCCTTTTTCCGTTTGATCATCAGTTTCTCTTTGTACTTGTTCATCGCATCATTCTCAGTTCCAAGCGTTGTTTCTAAATCAAAATTAGTGTCGGCAAAGGGATTTGCAACAAATGGTCTAGCCACTTGTTTTACTTTCAGAAGTGCCTTCGCCAAATGTGATTCAGCTATTTTATCAGCGCCTGCCTTAACGGCAATATATGTCGCATACTCAAGTAACTTCATTACATAAAAAGGTATTCCATTCGAGATGTAGTACAACTTATCAGCAGTTCGTGGATCAGCCAGATTCGCTAATTCAGCAAAAGGAAGCAATTTATCAACTTTTTGAAGAAATACCCTAAAAATAAGAATCTCCTCAACGGTACCATATGCGAAAGCTTCTAACGCAACTTTGTTACAAAATCTTCGATCCAATTGGGGATTGCTAATAAAAACTTTTACTGATTCCGGCATTCCACAGAGAATAACAGCAATGCCAATTTCTTCGGTAAATGTCTTAACCCAGTTTGATGCTGTCGCTAATACATACTCGGTGTCTGCATCAATTAGATGCTGGAACTCGTCAAAAATAATAACTTTTATCCCAAGTTCCTTGACAAAGTGATGAATGCGACTGGTCAACTCAGTTTCGGATCCTTTATGGCTGAAGGGATCTCCCATATCTTCTAGCACTTTCGATGCAAGCATTCTCGGTGTTGCTTTTGGAGGAACAACTACCCTTAATACTGGAATATGCGTATATTCTCGATCATCCGTTTCTTTAGTTTCACGAGGATATCTTGCCGTGAATTCCTTGGTTACCGTACTCTTCCCCGCACCTGTTGGCCCAAAAATATATAAACAATCTGGACTAACGGAGTCATCCGACAAATCCATGATCGTTTCCATCTCCTCAAGCAGATTTTCATACTTTGGGTGATGGACAATGATCTTTTTAACATGCTCAACACGTCTTTTCAATTCCTTTGAATCAGGTGCTTTTCCATCTAACCGTTCAAAATCCAATTAACATATCTCCTTTTGCCCAATCCCCCAACTGTCTGCAATTTTATCTAAATCAATGTTGTCTACTTGCAAGGCACCAGGTTCAGGTTTTACAATAATAGTTTCTTCCTGATTATTATCTGATTTAGAAGGCTTTATACCTCCGTTACTTTCCTCAGGATTTAGAATCGATATATTCATTGCTTCTACAAGTCCAGGAAGTTGTTTGATAGGTACACCTTTAATTGCACTGGCCACAGTTTCATTGACTGCTGCCTCCCTTCTTCTTCTTCTACGAATCCCTTGATATTCTAATTTGCATTCTTGTTGAATCTCTTCAACGTTTAATCTAGCCCTGCCTTGTAGCGAAGAATCATAGTCATTATATGCACTACCATCCTTGTTTGTCAGATATGCCAACAATTCAGCATTAATCGGATAATTCTTGTCGATATTTTTTCGTTCCAGGCCTCCATTTTTAATAAAGGCCTCAATATAACGTTTATTGAATTCATCTTTTACATAGATAACCCTTAAATCAGAGCCATAGCGAATCAGTACTTCACGACTTCTACCTTCACGTTCCAATCGCTTTCTAAGTTCATTTAATTCATCACTAAAAAAATGATGTCCCATGAGTAATATTCCACGAGGACCGACGGTACGTGTATTACTGTTTGAAGAGAAGAGTAATTCTAAATACTGACGATTTGCAGGTAATTTAGGATGTATCTTCATTTCTTTTAAGCCTTTAGCCCATAAATGCTCTGGAACCCCTTGGATGTTCTGACCTCTATTAAAATTGTTCGCGACCATGTCAACAATTGCTATGTGTGCGATATGATACAGTCCTTTACTATCGACCACCGCTTTCGCTGCCGAGTCATATTGTCCTTTTTTTGTAGGATTTGAAAAAAGTGAACCGACTAATCCTTGAAATGCTTTATGATTTAGATTTCCTAGTGCTTGTTCAACGGATCCTTTTTGATGACCGGAAGCTACTTCGCAATATCTAAGTCCGATACGAAGAGCCGAACACACCTCTTCTACTTCTTTCGCGTCGTTTACCTTTGCATTATCCAAAAGTATTGATTGAGGGACACCATATGCCGTCCAATTCTTCTCAACCCGTGTGTACAACTCTTTAAATCCAGTCTTTGGTAAGATGCAATGTAAAATTAATTGTTTCCAATCACCAGCATCAGGCTCCTTTTTAAAGATGATATTAAATCCCATCGGTTCACCTGTTGCCTGATCCATTCCGTACATGAGGACCGGACGAAATAACTCGTCAAGTTCAAAGTCTACGATTAAACAGTCAATTGGCGTCCAGTCACATTCCATACATTCAAGTGGACGTGTTGCTCTTGCATTTGAATGCACACCATTGTGTTTTAAATCTGCTTGATTTACCCCCATGTGTTCTTTATCGCGCTCATATGTATCTACTGTTTCCTTCCGTATCCTTCGATATGTCGATTCTGAAACATTCTTGAGTTGCTCATGATCTGCCCTTGTCAAATTAATATTTTTTATTTCAGCATCAAGCACATCATATTCGTCTTTAATAGTAACGTATTCCGCTTTGCTTCCATATTTAAAAATAATGCGAGAAACTTCAGTCATTACTTCTGTAGCGACCCGATGATCTTTTGGCCCCCTCATTTTTGGAATTAAGTCTAATTTGTTCTCTCGCTTATACCATAAATCTAACCATCTATAAATCGACGCGGGAGAAATCGAGCCATTGGGCTTTAATTCCTCAGGATAGTTATCAGCATAAGCCTGAAACTGTGATGGCCTTATTTTTCGTTCAATAATAGGCTCAATCGCTTTATACCGTTTCTCCATAATATCGATTTGAACATCAGTATAATCTTTAGTACTGTATTCAATAACATCAGAGTCTTGACCTTCATGCAGAATAATTAGCCTTTTCTCATTGTAAGCAGTCAAGATCTCAATAAGAGACAGCAATTCCTTTGTGTCGTGTGTTATATTAAACAATTCAACATCATCATCTCTTTGCCGGAGCACTTCATATGTGTTCGGTCCAATTCGAAATTGCGTACCATACTTGAAATCTATGAGCATGAACTTCTCTCCCCCTCAACTGAATAACGTAAAACTGAATCGTCAGATAGCTTTACATTAACTAAATCTGTTGAAATCTCTTGTAGGTAAATCAATTGATAAACAGCCTTATAGAAGCTTTCTTCATCAATTTCCTCACAAGACTCCCTCAATATAAAAAGATAGATTTCTGTTTTTTGCTTCAATTGCCCCAAAATATGGTCCATAATTTTATCCGAAACTTCTTGAGTACCTAGATGACGAAGTAATGAAAGATTGGTTTGCAAGTACCCTGGGTTTATTTCCTCCTCTGTGAATACCTCGTAATGCCATCTCTGAGCTTCGCAAAATTTTCTACCAACTTCATACTTAATAACATTTGACGGATAGTTCTTAAACCGAAGAGATTTTACCTCAATAATGAAAACACGGCCATCTTTTAGGATTAATTTGAAATCCGGAAAATACTTATGTTTTTTACCATTCAATAAATAATGAATGCAGACCGGCTGATAAAAAATTTCTTCAACTTGAACATCAAAGTCAGCTAGTCTAATAAAGTTCCTTTCAAGAAAACTCTCCCAATGAATCATATCACCAGTTTTAAGAAATGGTTCTTTCCCACGGAAACCTTTTCTTTTCGGCATAATTTTGCGAGCTGGTTTGTACGGCATACGCTTTTCACCTCTGTTCATTTCATTATTTGTGGTAAAAGTATTGCCAATTCTTATGCTGTGATAAACAGTCTTTTTTGATAAACTTATATATTTAATTAAGATACAAAAAAGGGTAGTGCTAGATCTTTCCTAGAAAACTACCCAAAACCATATTTAAATTAGCCCTTTACATGACTAAGAAGATTGTTCGCTTCTTCCACTAAATACATGTATTTAAAACCGCCATCAATTTTATTTCCTGTTATTGCTTTTAAACCAAAATCCTCTTCTAATTTTCTTATAGAAATTTTAATATTAGTAAAATACTCATTTTTAATTCCGTCTAACGACATATATGTTTCTTTAAATTTTTGAATCGACACCTTATGATAGACCTTAAAAGAAAATTCTTCGTGATATGTAGCTTCTAAAATCCCTATTTTCACCCAAAAGTTCACGCAATGCTCTTTCACACCAAGCAATCGTGCAACTTCTATTGTTCTTAGGTTGTTTCCCTGACTTTCATTGAATTTACGTCTAAAAAAATCTTTAACCTGCATTCTATTGAACAATAGTACATTTAAACCAATTCCTGCACCAATACCACATGGTAGAAGTTCTTCATTTAAAATCATCTGAACAAGTCTTCCTGAAGAACAATGTTTATGAGCCTGTCCGATGTTAACCACTTTTTGAAAATTTATAATTAAGCTTTCCTCTGTAACTTGATTGGTAACCCTACTTCTAAGATTGTCAATAAATACATCAATTGATTGTTTTTTTATATATCTTGCGTTAGAAAAGTCATACTCTTTATATGAATATTCAAGATATCCATATCTCACGATGTCATCTATCCCAAATCCTACATCCAAATAACTTTGAGCTTCCAAGTAGCTAAGCATTTGCTGATTCTCTGCATCTTGTTTAGACTTATACTTTTCTAGACTCTTTTTAATTGTAATTATGTTAATACCTAGTGCTTTTTTTGAAATTTGACCTTCAATTTCATGATTTACTATTAATCGAATTAGTTTTTCTTTACTCACATTTAAATATCGCGCAGCTTGAATTCCAGATATGATCAATTCCTCGTACACATTTATAATTTTTATCAGATTTGAACAAGAGTAGGAATTAAAATTATCTAAAAGATAATTTATAAATCCTTTACGCAAAAGTACTAAACTGTCGTACCTTGCATCGAATAAGTCGCTGTAAAAATTCCCGAAATCCCCCATGATATTATTGAATTTTTTATTTGAAGTAGACACCTTCACTTCCTCTAAAAATTTATAAAAGTTATTTGGCCAATCAGAAAATACTTTAATAGCCTCTCTTTGTAAAGTTGAAAATTCTTCTAAATTGCAATTAACACCAGAAAAATGAGAGATATTTTTGCATTCACACATAAATTTCGATACTAACAAAATACTATTATTTAACGAAACAAAATCCATCTCATTTATTACTACACTAAATTGTTCATTATACTTAGTATTCAATAGATGATTCGTACTAATTCCACAAATAGCGAAGATTCTCATTGACAAATACAAGCTTTCCTTATTTGCTGCTGCTAAATTGGAATTCTTATGCTCATGACCGCAACTACAACGAAATATATCAGAATTCCACCATGTCATTGATTTCGAGCATTTTTGGCATTTATCAATAAGCATACATGAATGTATAGGACAGGAGGTTAAGTTAATTAAGCTCCATATTTTTCTGATATAATTCTTTTCTTGCAAGCAAAGTGAACATACTTTTAATTTTCTAGTGCAAATCGAATTCATATTAACATTAGCATTGAAGTATCTATAATAAATTTCCGATTCATCAAACGATACTATGAAAAGCTGTTGAAGCAATTCTCCTTCAAAACCCAAAATGCTTTCCAATAAGTTTAAATCTTTTTCGGATATTACAGTAGTATCAAGAAAAAAACTATGCATTCTTGAATCTTCGTAAACACTCAATAATTTATAAATGTATATTGGGTTAATTCGGTTGCTTTGCGCGGATCTTATAAGATAACTGCTTATGCTCTCATCTAATTTTGGGCTCGGGCGACTGAGAAGTTTAAACATATAAACCACTTCACCTTTATGTTCAAATTATACTAAAATAGCAAAAGTGTTAATTATATTTAATTAGCACTTTTGCTAATTACCTATTTTCCCAAATAATCAGCTATATATACTTCTTATATAAAGGTGAAGTCCACGAGTTCGTTGATTTAACGGAGATATTGTCCTTGGGCAAGACGATGCCATACAATGCAGCATAAGGACTTAAAATAAGGCTTGTTGTTGCCGAATCTTCGCGCTTACCCGCTTTTCATGATACCTCCATTTTACGACAAAAAAGGTACAGCCTCTTCAACTTTCTTGAAGAACTGTACCTTTTTCTAAGCAATAGACTTTTTTCGGTTCAATTAGGGAAGGCAAATAGGTCTAGGTCAAAAATGATGTATAACAATGTATAATTATACATTTATCATTAAATACGAAAATTCCTTCTCATTTACTTGAAAAAAATTCTCAGTATTTATGACGCCACACATTTATAAAGTAAACTAAACTTTATTCAATCCTTACGAACAACGGCTGTATCCGCAGTTCGTACAGTTCTTGCAGCCTTCGCTGTTCACGAGCGAAGCGGAGCCGCAGGACGGGCACAAGTCAAGCGAAGTCAGCCCAGCAGGCGCAGCACCTGCGGAAGGTGCAGCATGGCTAAGAGCATCCGGCGCTTCAGGCACGACTTCTCTTGTGGCGGTTACGTAAGCCTCCGCATCCGTTTCACCGGCCATCGCCTCTTCATGCATCTCAAGCGCTTTGGCGACCGCATCGGCGATGGACTCGACACGGTTGGCGCCGAAGCCGATGGCCCCGGAACCGCCGATACCTTTGAGATGCTTGATCAACAGGTTCACTTTGTTCCCGTGATCGCCGTAGCGCAGGAACAAGGAGCAGACGCGGCCGAGCGCTTCCGCCATGGCGAAGACGTCCGAGCCCGCTTTTCCCACGTTGAGGAAAATTTCGCTCGGCGAGCCGTTCATGTCGTTGATTGTAATGTACGCCATACCGAACGGCGTATTGATTTTATAGGTAGCGCCGCGCAGAATTTGCGGACGGCGTTTATATTCTTTATCGAAGACGTTCCCGGAAATCGCATCCGCTTGGACGACCGGTTCCGCCGCAACCGCCACAGACGGTGCTTCTGTCGGAACTTCAGGTGCAGGAACGGCCGCTTCGGCTTTCTTTTCGTCCTTCTTGTCCTTGTCCGTTCCGGTGCTGAGTACCTGTACGTCACGGCTGCCGTCGCGGTAGATGGTCACGCCTTTGCATCCCAGATCGAAGGCAAGCTCGTACAGCCGCTCGGTTTCTTCGACCGTGAAATCGGCCGGGCAATTCGCCGTCTTGGAAATGGAACTGTCTACCCAGCGCTGGATAGCGGCTTGAGCGCGGATATGATCCTCCGCCGACAGACTCATGGCCGTCACGAAATAATCCGGCAGTTCCTGGTCCTTGTTGGCATCCTTCCATTCCTGCGCGATCGGCACGAATTGCTTGTCGTAACCGAGGCGGCTTTGGCGGAAATATTCAAAAGCGAAATAAGGCTCGATACCGGTGGAAGTTCCGACCATCGTTCCCGTGCTTCCCGTCGGTGCCTGCGTAATGACCGTCACGTTGCGCATTCCGTTCTTGCGGACGGATTCCGTCACTTCCGGATAAACCTCGTGCATGTTTTTCATAAAGCCGCTCTGCAGGAATTTCTCGGTTTCGAAGTGCTTGAAAGAACCTTTCTCCCCGGCAATTTCAGAAGAAGCCAGGTAAGCTTCACGTGCCATGAAACCATAGATTTTATCCAGGAATTCGAGAGATTCCGGGCTTCCGTAACGGATGCGAAGCTTGATCATCAGCTCGGCCAGCCCCATCGTTCCAAGTCCGACACGGCGTTCACCCTGCTGGTTCTCGCGGTTTTCCTCGAAGTGGTAGGGCGTCTTGTCGATAACGTTGTCCAGAAAACGCGTGGAGTAACGGACGGTTTTGCCTAGCTCGTCCCAGGCGACATCGTCATTCTCCTCGTCGTAAAACTTGGACAGGTTGACGGCGGACAAGTTGCATACGCCCCAGGCCGGAAGCCCCTGCTCTCCGCAAGGATTGGTACAGATGATCGGGTTGAAGTACCAGCTGTTGGACATCTGGTTGTAGTACTCCATAAACACGACGCCCGGCTCCGCGGAGCGCCATGCGGACTCGATGATCGTGTGCCAAACTTCGCGGGCTTTGACCGTGCGGTACACTTTTACGGCTTTTCCGAGCTTTTTCCACTCATTGAGATCGCCGTTCCAAACTTCGTCGTATTCGGGGTCCGTCGTATCCGGGAACACGAGATCCCAGTCCAGATCCTCCTTCACCGCTTTCATAAAGCCGTTGCTTACGCAAACGGAAAGGTTCGCGTTCGTAATCTGGCCCATCGTAGATTTAACGGTGATAAAATCAAGCAGATCGGGGTGCCAGTCGTTGATCATAAGCATCAGAGCACCGCGACGGCTGCCGCCCTGCTCGATCAAGCCCGTCGTATAGCTGAAGAGGCCTCCCCATGACACGGAACCGCTGGAAGAGCCGTTAACGCCTTTAACGATCGCGCGACGCGGGCGAAGGGACGAAAGATTAATTCCGACCCCGCCCCCGCGGGACATAATTTCCGTCATCTCGGACAAGGTGGCCATAATACCTCCGCGGCTGTCATGCGGAGACGGAATGACATAGCAGTTGAACAGCGTCAACTCGTCGCTGGCATCCGCGCCTGCGGCGATACGGCCCCCGGGAACAAGCTTCCAGTCGTCCAGAATGTAACGGAATTTTTCCGTCCATTCCTTCTGTTTTTCCGGCGTCGCTTCCACGGAAGCCATGGCCTTGGCCAGGCGGTCCCACAGCTCATCCGGCGTTTTTTCTATATTAAGAGTCAGTCTGTCGATGTTCGACTCGATCGTTTCGCCGCTGCGCAGCTTAACGGTAACATTGCGCCCATCTCGCGCGGTGATTTCCCCGACTTCCTTGGCCGGAAATTTCGGGTCGTCCTTGGTCAGGACAAGCACCACGTCTCCGACTTTCGTATTGTTCGTGTCCGCATCTTTTAACGCATAACGATCCAAAAAGATTTTTTCACTCAAACCTTCCAAACTTTTCCGCTGCATCGTCTTCAAAACGGCAACACCCTCCCAAATCAATGTACCTGCACCCGGGAACCCGCACCACTGCGCGAATTTCGCGGTATGTACGTAAGCACTATATATAGTGTCCTTAAAAGATTATACAACACTAGATGTTGTGTTACGAATAAACTGCGAATGAATTCAACGGGATAACAAAAAGCAGGTGCTTGTTTTCTCACTTTTTCTTCGCCTTGCTCTTTATTTCGTTTGCGAAACATTTATAAAAAACGACAATTTTCGACATATCGAGCCTGTAAAAGGATAAGAGTCGCGGTGCCCCGCGGGTAATTTTTTGTAAACATTGCTGCAGCCGATTTGCGTGCATACAGACCATCGGCTCATTTGTGTAAGGTATTCTTTCCCCTATATACTATAAACAGATCCGCCGAAAAAAGAAACGGACGTTCGCCAGTTGGGTAATTTTTCGTATTATCCCCTACATACTTTTTACTTTCAATCGGCTGCGCCCAGACACGCTTGCCAACACAAGCGCTTATTTTGGTAATAGAAAGATAACTTAAAGGAGAACTAACCCGATGATGCTTTTCGGAAATCAACTTGTACCGGACGAAGAAGTCCGCATTTCCCCCCTTGACCGGGGCTATTATTTCGGGGACGGCGTCTACGAGGTGTTCCGCATTTACGACGGCCGGCTATTTGAAGTAGAGAAACATATGGAACGTTTCAACCGCAGTATGGCCGAAGTCCGGATCGGCCTTCCTTATCCGCTCGAAGAGCTGGAGAATCTGCTGAACCGGCTCACGGAGGCTGCCGGCATCCCCGACGGCCTCGCTTACGTTCAGATCACCCGCGGCGCCGCTCCGCGTTCCCATCCGTTTCCGGCTGCGGCGGAGCCGGTCGTGACGGGCTGGTGCTCCCCGTTTTTGCGTCCCCTGAAAGATCTGGAAAACGGGATTTCCGCCATCGTCCGGGAGGATATCCGCTGGCACCGGTGCGATATCAAATCGCTGAACCTGCTCCCGAACGTGCTGCTGAAGCAGGAGGCTCTTGACGGCGGTGCGGGCGAAGTTATTTTCAACCGAGGCGGCGTCATCACCGAAGCGAGCGCGTCCAACGTGATGATCGTCAAAGACGGGATCGTGAGAACTCATCCCGCCGATCATCATATCCTGCGGGGCGTCACCCGCTCGCTCGTTATCCGACTCGCGGAAGGTCTGGGCATCGCCGTGCGTGAAGAAGCTTTTCGGGCCGAGGAACTCGCCTCGGCCGATGAAGTCTTCATCACCAGCACTGGCTCCGAAGTTATGCCGGTCGTGCTGGTGGACAGCCGGCCCGTCGGAGACGGCAAGCCCGGTCCCGTTACCCGGCGGCTCCAGCAGGCCTTCGAGGCGGCGATTCCGGCCGGAAGCCGCTGATCCGGCGGACAGCAAAAAAGGCCTCCAAACCGCACTTTAGAGTGGGTTTGGAGGCCTTTTTTTACCGCGGCAGCGGGCCGCCGAAGGCGGAAACCGGTATGCGGCCGCCATCCTTTGGCTACCGGTGCTGCCTCATCCATCCCGCCGCATAATCGACAAGCGGACGCTGCGGCATCAAGGCCGTGTCAGCCGAGCCTACTTTTCCGCGGATGACCACCGAGTGCCGGGCTTCGAAATCCGCACCCGCCCGGTCGAAATCGTCCGAGTCGATTCCGATATCCGGAAACTCCACCCACTGACGGACCCCGTCTCCATCAAGAACAGGCGCCCCGTTCGTGACTTCCTTCTTCGACGCATACTCCGCCCGGTATTCCGCCAAATGGATGGACGTGTTGGAGCCGTGACCGACGCCCAGCAGCAGCACATGACCTTCCAGCTCGTACAGACGGGCAAGCGGGGAACCCTCCCCGAGCCCGTAAGCCAGGGAATGATCGCCCGTCAGTTTCTGCGCCTGCGGTCCGATCGCCGCAAACGAAACCTGCGGGTGGCTGCTGCGCATAACCCCCGGGTAAGTTCTGAACGCTTCCGGCAAGGCTCCCATAAAAAACGTCCGGGTCTCCTCCGCTTTATAGGCCGGCATCGTGCTTCGGATCACGTCCCACCACTCCTGCGGCACGGGCGGATTGCTCCAAGCCGATGGCTCCGACAAGTCGCCGCTGTGTGTCGGCATCATCAGCGTGCCCCCGCTGCCCAATGCGTCCCGGAGAGCAGCTATGACCGCCTGTGTGCCCCCGCAAACCCAACCGAGGGAACTTAGAGAGGAATGGACCAAGAGAATCATCCCCTTCTTCACACCGAGTCTTCTGAGATCCTCCGCAAGGCTTTCCGCCGTATGCGGCCGTTTCCCCGTTCGTTCTATAATCTTGTCGATCGACATGGTACGTTCACCTCACCCCAAAATTACCGCTACCGCTTCAAATTCCATTCGTCGGAACTGTACTTTTCGCGCGCCAGCTCTTCCGCAAGCTCCAGCTCGTACGGAGTCAACGCTCCGTCTTCAAGCTCAATGCCCATGCCTTCGGCTACACCGGCGCGGAATGCGGTTTCCACGTCTCCGAGTGTCACGGGGGCAAGCCCGGCAGTTCGGAGCAGATCGTTAATCGCGACCGCTTTCTGCACAAAGCTCTGCTTCATCCGCTCCGCAATCCGCTCGTTGGAGAAAAGCAGCAGGCCGAACAACTGCTCAACATCCAATTCCAGCAAAATGGAGCCGTGCTGAAGCACGACATTCTTCTGCCTAACCTGCGCGCTTCCAGCGACTTTGCGGCCTTCCACGACAAGCTCGTACCACGAAGGGGAATCAAAGCAGGCCGCCGAGCCGAGCGATTCGTATTTCCTCTTCTCTTCTTCGGTTGCCAGGTTCACCATCTCGGCCGCCAGCCCCAGCTTCCGGAATCCGAGGAGCAGCCCTTCGCTGAGGACCCGGTAAGCTTCCGTTACGCTCGTCGGGATTCCCGGATAACGTTCCGAGACGATGATGCTGTATGTAAGCTCGGCATCGTGCAGAACCGCCCGGCCGCCCGTCGGACGGCGTACGAATCCGAGACCTTGGCCGGCGACTTTGTCCAGATCGATCTCCTTCTGCGCTTTCTGAAAATAACCGATGGAGAGAGCCGCCGGCCCCCAGCCGTAAAAACGGACCGTCGGAGGAACCCTGCCTTCGCTGTGCGCGATGAGAATCGCTTCGTCGATCGCCATGTTCTCAGCCGCCGTCCGGTTGCCTGTATGCATATAACGCCATGTTGTCATGTTCCTCTTCCCTTCTTATCAAGAACGGCAGGCGCGGAAGCCCGGCCCGCCCGTATCGGTTTTGAGTGCACGTTCATTCCTTTATCATAGCACAGGAGCGCTTCCGATAACATTCGATAGAGCTCCCGGCAAGGATGTCTGTGGCGGCACAAGCCGAAGAAATCCCGGCAATGCGGCCGCGTTATGAAACCTCCTTCTTTGGATCATACTAGTTACAAAGTTGCAGATTGCATACGGCTGACCGCTCATAACGGCAGCAGCAAGCGGATGACGGGCAGACGGGTCGGGAAACGGCGCCCGGGATACGGCCCATTTTCGAGAAGGAGGCAGAGCCTAGATGAACAACCAGACAACGGAGCACATCCGCCCGATTCATGAAGGGCTGAGCATG
Organism: Paenibacillus sp. JNUCC 35; assembly: GCF_058269095.1. NCBI lineage: Bacteria > Bacillati > Bacillota > Bacilli > Caryophanales > Paenibacillaceae > Paenibacillus > Paenibacillus sp. JNUCC 35. The sequence continues at coordinate 4,452,469 of NZ_CM177771.1, forward strand.
CATACGGATCGGGAATGGTTTCTGGACTGGGAGTCGCGTGTCGTCCGTAACGGCCCCTGGGATAATTGGACCTTGTACCAGCTTGCTTACGAGGCGGAAAAGTCGAGCCTGATCCACTCCTTCGACGAGCTTCTGTGCCTGAAGCATGTGAACGGAATCGAGCCCATGAGCCATCAGATCGATACGGCCAAGAAAGTGCTGTACGACATGCGCGGGCGGGCTATTCTGGCCGATGAAGTCGGACTCGGCAAAACGATCGAAGCCGGACTTATTTTAAAAGAATATATGATCCGCGGACTTGTACGCAAAGCGCTCATTCTGGTACCCGCTTCGCTTGTCCTGCAGTGGGTCCGGGAGTTGAATCAGAAATTCGGGATCGCGGCAGCCGCCCAGAAAAAATCGTACATGTGGCAGACGTGCGACGTGATTGTCGCTTCCATGGACACCGCCAAGCGGGACCCGCACCGGGAGATCGTGCTCGGTCTGGATTACGACATGCTTATCGTGGACGAAGCCCATAAACTCAAAAACAAAAAAACAACGAATTACCAGTTCGTCGGAGAGCTGCGTAAAAAATATTGCCTGCTGCTTACCGCTACGCCCGTACAGAACGATCTTAAAGAACTGTACAATCTGATTAATCTTCTGAAGCCGGGGCAGCTCGGGGCGCAGACGAATTTTCAAGCCAACTTTGTTATGGCCAAAAGAATGCCGAAAAACGAAGGCGTTCTCCAACAGGAGCTTTCCAAAATTATGATCCGCAACCGGCGCGGCGACGGAAATGTCGAGTTCAAGAAACGAATCGTGAAAAATATCACGCTTACGCTTTCTGCCGAGGAACAGGCGCTTTACGATGGCGTCACGAATTTTATCCGCAGCCAGTATGAACAAAATCAGGACCAACCGAGCAATACGCTGGCGCTTGTCACCCTTCAAAGAGAAGTGTGCAGCTCCCGGGACGCCGTTTTTATAACCTTAGTCAACATGTTCAAAAAGACGGAAGAAAACTCTCCGGTCCGGGCCAAAATATGGGAGCTGGTCGAGCGAATCCGCAGCATCCAGGCTAACACAAAAGCAGAAACCGTATTGAATCTGATCCGGGAGATTGATGATAAAGTCATCATATTCACCGAATACCGGGCGTCCCAGGAATATTTGCTGAACTATTTAAGAGAGAACAAAATTACGGCCGTCCCCTATCGCGGGGGAATGAACCGGGGCAAAAAAGATTGGATGATGGACCTCTTCCGTACCCGCGCCCAAGTGCTTGTCGCAACCGAAGCCGGCGGAGAGGGAATCAATCTCCAGTTCTGCCATCATATGATCAATTTCGATTTGCCCTGGAATCCCATGCGGGTGGAGCAGCGAATCGGGCGGGTGCACCGGCTGGGCCAGACGGACGACGTAAGAATCTACAATCTCTCTACCCGCAATACGATCGAAGAGCATATTTTGAACCTGCTGCACGAAAAAATAAACATGTTCGAGCTGGTCATCGGCGAACTCGATTCGATTCTGGAACGTCTGGAAAAAAAATCGACCTCGCTGGAAAGCTCCCTATTCAAAATGATGATGGAATCTCGTTCCGATGAAGACATCCGCCGTCAGATCGACCGGCTCGGGGATTCGCTTACCGGCATCCGGGAGGAGCTTGAACCGGAAAACGAAAGGAAAGCCAAAATCGGTTCCATACTCAGCGCCATCGGGCAGAATGTCGGGGTGAACCATGAATACCGCCCAGGTTGAACGCTTTGTTATGCGGTTTCTGGAAGCGTACAACTGCCGCATTATCGAAAAAACGAAGCACGCCGTCATCGTGAACCTCTCTCCGGAGGCGGATAAAGAACTCACCGGGCGCTCCTACTATTGGAGCTTCGTTGAGCGCACCGGAGTCGAACCCGAAACGATGACCTACCGTTTCGTTTTCGATCCGGAAGGGGACGCGGCAGCCGCGGCGGCGGCTCGTCCCGTACCGGCCGGGCCGCTTAACGGGCCGCTGGGGGCCGCTTCCACAGCGCCCGGGCCTCAGCCTGCCGCTGTGGAGCGCCGGGCGCAAGGTGCCGCCGGGCCGGGTAATGCCCCCCCGGGCGGCAGCGCGGCAGTCACGGCCGGGCCGGGGGCGCCTGCCGGTGCCGTCTCCGCGGCCTCTGGCGCTGCGGGCGGCGGTGGCCAGGCGGCCGGCGGCGGCACTGTTCCCGCGGGCAGCAGCGGGACACTGAGCCCGCAGGGCACGCTCGCGGCAGGCGCAGCAGGGCCGGGGGCTCAGGCGGGTCCGGCGGCGGTCACCACGGAGCCGGGAGCTTCTTCCGGCCACGGCCAGGTAAACGCCGTCCACGCCGGAAGCGGCGGAAGTCCGCCCGAAGCGATCCGCTCCGCGGACAGCATCCTCGGGCGGTACTTCGGCACGGCCCCCGCTCCGCCGGTCGGCCGCGTCCCCCGCGACGAGGTTACCTTCGGCAGCCGCCGCCTGCAGCAGCTCTTCGCGACGGCCTTGAACAACGGCCGGTTTACCCGGCTGTTCGAGGCTCCGCCGCAAGCAACCGGCAGTTCTCTGCCGGAGCGCTCCGCTCCCCTCACCTACTGCAGCTGGATGAATGTGAACTACAAGGTGGAGTATGCCTGCGATATGAAACGCAGCGAGGTTCATTCCTTGGCCATTCAAATGACGACGGGAGAAATCCGCGAAGAGTTTCATCCCTCCATGCTGACGAGGAAGCTCGCACCGAAACTGCCGGCCAACATTCATCTGCTCGGCGATAATTTGACCCTTTCGAGGGCCGCCTCGATCCTGGAAGATTACCTGGAGCAGAAAATCCGCCGCACCGACCACCGCTGGGCGGACCGTGCCAACCAGGTGCTGGCCGAGGAGCATCAGCTCGTCCGCTTGTATTACGAAGGCATGCTCGCGGCAGCCGAACCGGAAGCCCGCGAAGAGCTGGAGACCCGCTATGCGGCCCGGCAGGCGGAGGTAGACTGGCAATACCGGCCGAGAGTGCATGTATCCGTCATCAATTGCGGATTATTTCATTTAAGGGCGGACGAAAGGTGAAGATGCGACGAAAGTCGCTAAAAGTTCCTATGGGCCGGCCTACACGTTCTAACAAACTTTTTGCAAGGATTCCCTTACACTAGATTTATAGAATGAACGGCAGGCAGGTGAACAAATGAACCGCACAGCTGTATGGACGGCAGCGCTACTGGCGCTCGTTGTCTGGCTCGCTGCCGGGCCCCCTTCGTTCTCGCAGGGTGAACAACTCTTCTCTCAAGAAGCTCAAGAGTCCCTTCCCGGCTCGGCAACACGCATGAAGCAGGAAACCGGACGAGCGTCTTTGGATAAAAGGTACACGATCCTTCCCGGAATCAGACCCGCCGAGGTTCTGGCGGATTTCACGGCAAATGAACCGTCAGATACTCCCGGAGCGTCCAACACCGGTACCGTACTGAACGAACACATCGTACGTTGGATCGACAGTCTTGCCGGCCGGAAAGGTTTCGAAGGCTGGAACCGCGCCAAGTGGACGGTCGCTCCTCTCGGGCCGGGTACCCACGGCTGGATCGTCCTGCTGACGGATAACGGTCGCGAGACAGGCTATCTGATCGTGTCCGCCGCCGAAAACGGCACCCTGCAGCTCATCGAATACGGAACAGGCGAACATCCCCTGTTCAGCACCCGAACGCTGCACCGAACCTTGGTGCAGCACGCCATCATTCCTGCATCCATGTCCTATCAAGCTTGGCTGGACTCCGCGGAAACAAGGCTGCGCCGTCTTTATACGGATGCCTTCCATGCGGTTTGGACCGTTCCCGCCGGGAACAATCGTATTCTCGTCGATGCCAAAACCGGTGAAATCCGGACCTTTCAAAATTATTCGCCCGCAAGTGATTCAAGTTTGCTCGGGCTGCATGGCGCAGCCTTTGAACATACACCCGGAACGCCGCTTGAGGTCATGCCGTCCGATCCTTATGAAGAGATAGCCTGGCTGACCCGAAAAGCGCTCCCTATCCGTTCCTATGAAGAATTGACGCCCTACCTTGCGGCCGGCAAGTCCCTGACTTTCGTCTGTGAATGTTTCGGGGGCAGACTTACGCTGCCGCTTCCCGTAACCGGCGCTCTGCGCTGGACCGGCGGCGCCGCTTTTATCGCCTTCGAGCAGGAAGGCAGACGCTTTGTTCTCCTGGACGAAGCGGTTTCGCTCGGACAGTTTTACCCGACTGACGGTATCTCCTCCTCTTTCCCATAGAAAAGCTTCCCCGGGTCCCGGAACGGTTTACCGTTTCCGCCGTGAACCTGAGGAAGCTTCTTTTTTTGACCAATCGCTTCAATTTCCGCCTTGCGAGTTAAACATTCAGTCTTTGCTCCGGCGCCTTACGGCCTTTATGATCATGGAGATGGACAGGGGAATCATCCCGAACCAGTGGACCGACCAGCTTTCTCTGGTTTCTTTGTGCCTGACGCGTGCTTCCTTTCGTACTTGTCTTGGAGTTTCTATATAGTGAACCACTTGTTCCGTTATATATTTCACGAGCTCTTCTCCGCCTTTTGCCATTTGTCAGCCCTTCCTTTCCGCATTAAGAACGCAATTTCTTTAACATTAGTATTTCCCGGACCATCCTTTCGTAAAACGGAACATGCGCGCACATTCCCGATCATGACTCTTTCCAATCGCCCCCTCCCCTCCTATAATGAAAAGTGGAGCGTAAAATCACAGTCCGGTTGGTAGTCCGGATGCATGCTTTAGATTTAAGCCTGATTAAATCTGTTAACATGTCGTAGCCTTCCCCCTCGGGATGTCCGGCGCTCTGTTTACTTAAACGGAGGGGAAAAAACATGAAATTAACGGTTTTTTACAACGGGCAGTACTGGATTGGAATTGCGGAGGACGAAAGAAGCGGCAGCCTGCTTGCAGCCAGGCACATATTCGGAACGGAGCCCCTTGACGGGGAAGTGCTGGACTTTGTTCTGCACGATCTGCTCCGCTTGCTTGAAAGTGTCGGCAAAGGCGTTCGTGCCGTTCCCGCAGTTGAACGGAAAATAAATCCGAAACGGCTTGCGCGGCTGGCTTCCAGAGAGCTAGCGCAAAAGGGCCCTTCCACGATGGCCCAGGCAGCCATCCGGGCGGATCTCGAATACCGCAAGAAAGTGCGGACAACGTTATCCAGGGAAGAGCGCGAGGCAGACGCGGCCCGCAAGCGCGAGATTGCCCGTCAGAAAGCCAAAGACAAACACCGCGGCCGCTGAAATGGCGCACAAAAAAACCGACTGACGCTTCAGGGCGTCAGCCGGTTTTTTGATCATCCTGTAAGTCGGGCTGCATCAATCGCGGCTGATGCCGACAATCGAAGCGATAAAGCGCAGAATATACAGGAAAAGGTTAATAAAGTCGAGATACAAATTCATTGCGGCGAGCGGCACTTCTTCCGCTGCCACGCCTTCGCGGTATTGAGCGACATCATAGAGCACCCAGCCGCTGAAGATCAGAATGCCGCCAACGGACAAGAGCAGATTCAGCGTCGAACCGAAGTTGACGAACAGAGATAGCACGCCCATCAGCACGAGGCCGATCGTTGCCGCGAACAGGAAGCCTCCCAGGAAACTAAAGTCCTTCTCGGAACGGGCCGCGTACCAGGCAAGTCCCCCGAATATAACGGCTGTAGCCAGAAATGCCCCGGACACGAGGTTGGCACCGATTATCGAACCGTACGACATAATAACCGGGTACATGGTTACGCCCGAGATAGCCGTAAAGGCGTACAGGAACCCGTAGCCGATGTTTTTGCCCCGCATTCGGACTACAATGGCCGCCACGATCATTACGAGCTCAACGACAATAAACAGCGGGATGATCGACGGCGGTACAATCATGGCACCCACCAGCATGCCTACGAACGAGATCAGCAGAGAAAGCGCAAATGTCCGCAAGATGTGAGAAAGCGATCCTTGGTGGGAATACGTCATTGTTCTTTCCAAATTACAACACACTCCTTTTTGATACTACCCATTTTCCACTTATTTATAAATGGTTATACGAAAAAGGCCAGGCATTCGTTTCATTTTTAAAGAAGGATTTTTTAATGAAAAACAAAAAAGCCACCTGCTCCGGTTGACCGGTAGCCAGTGGCTTTCCTGTGTTGCTGATGCGGTCGAGAGGACTCGAACCTCCACGGCTGTTACACCACTAGAACCTGAATCTAGCGCGTCTGCCAATTCCGCCACGACCGCGTGCTTTGTAAGAACGAGATTAAATATATCATGTGGCAAGACGTTTGTCAAACATATTTTTAATCTTTTTTTGAGACGCGCCATATCCATACATTTGAGCCAAAATAAGACAAAAGAAAGCCGTAACGGCTTTCCCTTGCCTTATCTGGACTGAACGCGTTTCTAATCCTTTACCGGTTCCGGGACCGGAATTCCTTTGTGAAGCAGTTTTTGACCGTATGACGAGCGGAAGAATAAACGTTCCAGTATCGTAACGATACCGCTTCCTGCCCAGTAAAGAACAAGCGCAGCCGGAGAGCGCCATATCACCGTCAACGAAACGGCCATGATGGCAAGCGGCATTCCCACCCTGAGCAGCGTGGGCTGCGACGCCGCCGGATCGGGAACGAGGCTGATCAGCATTCCGAGCCATCCTATAATGCCATACAACACAGGCAGTGCGTGCGCCGGATCGGGAACGCCCAGCGACTGCATCCATGGGATTAGCATGGAGGTCATCTGAGCGCCGTGCAGAGAAAAATACGGATAAAGGCTCATAAAAATCGGCATCTGGATCAGTCCCGCCGCAAACGCGAGCCCAGGTTTGATGCCGTAGCGGGAATACAGCCGGAGCATCTCCTCGCCCAGCTTGCCGGACTGGTTCGCATACTGCTCCCGGAGCTGCCGGATGGCCGGCTGCATACGAATCTGTCTCACTTGCTGCCGGGCACTAAGCAGATTTACGCGGAATAGAAGGCTGCGCACAAGCAGGGCAAGCAGCAGGATGGCCAGCCCCCAATCATTCGTAAAGGCGGCTACTACGTTCAGAATACGGTCCAGCAAAGAGATAAAGGGTTGTAAAAGTGACATAAAGGATTCCTCCCGTTTTTTGATAGCGGCAATACCGACAATAACCTGTATCGCGTTAAACGGGAGGAATCCGGTTCATCGGAATGATGATCGCTCCTGACGGGAACTTTTCGCCGGATTCTGAAAATACCGAATCCGATGAGCCGGATAAGAACCGGCGAACCGCTTTTGTCCGAAGTGACCGGGGGAACGGGAAATTCCACGGCGTTGAGAGGGGTCAGCAAAATCCATTCGCCCAGCCACCAGCACGTAAAACCGAGCGCCAAAAATAGCACCGGTATATCCAAACTCCACTCCATGGCAATCCCCCCTCTCCTTCATGATGATACGGCTGGGTTCTTCCGGGGTTTCATAAAAATCCGGGCGGATTCACTACAAGGCGTTCAAGCTTATTCCATGCTTATTCCAACGTTTTCTCTATCATGATCGCACAAAAAGAAACAGCGCCATCCTATAGGAAGGAGGCGCTGCGCTGTTATGAAGAGGCGTACCATACGAACCGCCACACCGAGGGGTGATGTGTACTGTGAAGGACCTACAGGTCACCGCCGTTATAAGAAACCGGGCCATGCGCTGGCAGCTGTGTACACCGGTGTCTCACCTTACGGGAGCGCCAGGGCCTTCTTGTAAGCCAGGCCGGACTGCATGGCGGCTTCATAAACGGACCGGCCGATCATATGGCCGAGGTAAGTGGCCGTTCCGGCGTAGCGGTGGAGCCGGCCTCTCTGCGTGGAAGCGATCAGCACGGCGTCCGTCGTCGTGCCCGTCGCCCCGCTGCCGTCTTCCAGCGCTACGCCGAGGTCCTGCAATGCCGCCGCCTTCGCCTCGGTGGCGGTAATGACGGCGTTGACCATGGCTTCATCGGTCAACTCGCCCTCTACGGCCACGATAATATTAATCGTGCCGGGAAAAAGCGCCGAAGCCGGAAGCCCGCGTCCGGCACGCGCCTTGTTGGAATAGCCGACGGTGACCCAGGCGCTGACGGCTATTCCGGTGTCCGCCGCGAAAGCGGCAGTGGCAGAGGGCTCGGCCGCGCCGATGCCGTTCACGGGATTCGCCGAATCCCTGTCTGCTGCTGCGGAGAGGCTTGCTTTCTCTGTCCCTCGAGTGTCCGGTCTTCCGTCAAATGCTTCAAAAAAGCTTTGCGCTTCCCGATCGGCTTCGGAGGAAACATCCAACTTACTGTCAGACGTATCGAGAAAGCTTCGCGCAGCTTGGTCGTCGGCTCCTACCGGCACGTGGGCGGGAGCGTCCAGGCGAAGATGACTTTCGCCAAGGCCGCTCATATGTACGGAGGTCAGCAGGCAGGCCGTTTCCTCCCTGTTCAGACCTGCCGCCTCCAGGAACCCGTTCATTTCCGTCACCGGATCTCCGCAGGCATACGTTTTGTCTACCTTCCGGTTGATGATCGTCCGGTGATAACCGAAACCGCCGCCCCACGGCGCGGAGCTTAACGTCCTCAGAGGAAACGGAGCTTCCAGCAGCAGATAGCTCCCTACCGCGCCTTCTTTCACGGCTGCGGTAATTGCTGCAGCCGGGCGGCTTACCGTCTGAATGAGCGTTTCTTGAGTGTTCAACGGATCAGGCCTCCTCGCCCTCGCTAGTTTCCCTTGGCAGCGTATATTCAGCGGGACGGCTCTCCGTATACGGCTGATAAACATACTTTCTGTCCAGCTGCACCAGCTTCCGGCTGCGTTTACGAATAGCGACGGACGACTCGTTCCATGCCACCACGTAGCCTCTTATATCGTTGTGCGGATCCGCATCCCTGACGATTCTAAGCAGGGTGCCGTCAATCCGGTATCGGTCTAACTGCTCGTCGCTGATCATGACAAGCCCTCCTTTTGCTCCAAAACATTTCCTGGGCAATTGTATCTATTGGTTCTTCGGCCCGCTTGCCTGCAAGGCAAAACCGGCATCCCTACTAGCATACACAAAACACGGCGGCAAGCCAAGAGAGCCCGAAGAGCGGACGGAATACGGCTGATTCATTTTTTTCGGGCACCGGGTAATAAAATCTGCGGACTGCGGGAGTTTTAGAAGCCGGCTAGTTGGGCAATCCTTTTAAGAGAAAGGGTACAACCTGCGGTCAGGCTTATAAGAAGGGAGCGAAGAGCGATGGACGGCAAAAAAACTTTTTACGTCAGCGTAGGTTCCAAACAAATCGTCGACGAAGCGGACGAGATCAACTTCGATTTCGAAATTAAGGCAACGGATGAGGAAATCGACAAACTGGCCGAGCTTTTCGAGGTTATAGACGAGTCGGACGAGCAGACACATTTCCGGGCTCTCCTGCCTTTTAAGGAATATCACAAGGACAAAGAAAACGACGCCTACGACTATGATCTCAAACAGATTTATCAGACGCTTTACAATCTGGGGACGGAAGAGACCCGCAAACATATCGAAGAAATGAATGTGCTGAATTAAAAAAAGACCTGCCGGGAAGCCCGGCAGGTCTTGCTTATGAGGAACACATCAGCCGACGTGTTCTTTGGAATCCGTATTTTCAAACCAGCAATCCAACACTTTGCTCGACATAACGCGTTTCTTGATATAATCGACCTGCTGAACCGTAAACTGGGACTCCCATGGAACGGAAAGTTCCGTGAAGAATTTGACCACCGTAAGAAGTTCAGACCATGCCACGTATCGTTTATACCAGAAAAATTGAGGGTGTTCAATCATATACGGGTACAAATCATCAAACTCGGTGTGTTTGCAGTCTAGGGCGCGTTCGAAATGGTTCTTCGCTTCGGACAGCTTCTCCAGCAAATATTCAGCTGGAATTTGCTCATTTCCCATAGCGATCCCTCCTCTCCAGTTACCTTCCTCTATTATATCGAATTTACCCCGTCCAGGAAAGTATTGAAGCAGAATGAAAATGTTTTCATAAAATAACGGTTAATCGGCGAACACGATGTGTCCTTGTTCGAGAGACGTTATCGTCACGAGGGACTCCGTACGGATTCCCTGCTCCCGGATCGCCCGGCCTCCGGCTTGAAACGCCTTCTCTACGGCGATCCCGACGCCGACCAGTTCGGCTCCCGCGCGTTCGACGATCCGGATCAGCCCTCTGGCCGCGTCGCCGTTGGCAATAATGTCGTCTATGATTAAAATCCGGTCGTTTGCGGTTATATATTGGGAAGAAACCATAATATCCGTCACGATTCCTTTGGTGAAGGACGGTACACGTTCGCAATAGGTATCCTCGCCCATGGTCACCGACTTTTTACGTCTCGCGAAAATAAACGGGACGCCCAGCTCGCTTGCGACGGCAAAAGAGAGCGGAATTCCGGACGATTCGACAGTCAGCACTTTGGTAGGTGAGCTTTCTACAAAACGCCGGGCGAATTCCCTGCCCATTTCCATAATCAATGCAGGGTCAACTTGATGATTCAAGATGGCATCCAATTTAACGACTTGGTCGGAAACGACGCTTCCGGCTTCTAAGATACGTTGTTTCAACAGTTCCATAGCTTCTCCTCCACCTTTGAATATGTGTTAACGTACCACAAGCCAAACATAGGTTTCAAGTCCCATTTTGCGCCTTAGGCCCTTTCTCCCGGAACTTTTCGGCCCTTTTACGAGTCTGTATAAATAACAGGCATTTAATGCCGCCCTCTTTGCCGGCGGCAAAGCAAGAAAAGACGGCTTAAGCCGTGCAAGGCAGATGACGGAGCCGTATGAACGAACGCCAGTCTCTAATTTCACCCCATCCAGGCTAATATGAAATTTGAACGAACCGTCCCCAGGGCTTATGATAAGGAATGTCGCTTCGCGTCCGAAACCGGAGCGGCAGAAGAAAGGAACGATTGCAATGAAGAACAAACTCCGCAGAGCAGCGATGATCGGTCTTCTGATCTCCGTTCTGCCGGCGGCGGCAGGCTGTGAAGCTGTACATACGTTTTGGGGGAAAGAAACTGCCGGTCCCTCCGCAAATCAGGCAGAATCTAACGGAAACGCGCAGCCTTCGCCTTCCGGTGCAGCCGGGCAGACACCGGCTCCCGATCGTTCGGCCGCCGTTTCTTCCAACGAAAATACGGAAGGGCCGGTCAAAGCCAAGCCCGTGGTGACTCCGGAGAACACATACCGGGTCAACAATCCGACCTTGATGGGCGTCACGCTGGGCACGCCTAAAGACGAGGTGCTGAATCTCTTCGGAAAAGCGAAGAACATGTTCGTCATGGACGAGGATCCCCAGTCCGTCACGGTATACGAATACGGGTCTTTCTCCGTCGGCTTCAACGTGTTCGACCGCCTCGAATTCGTCCAGATCCAATCGGCCGATATCGATCCGGGCCTTGGCGGGCTGCGTCTCGGACAAACCGCCGACGATGCCGGGGACGTTCTGGGCAAGCCGAACAACCGTACGGATTACGTGCTGACCTACAAAGCCCAGAATACCGTATTGAAGCTGGACCTTGATCCCGACAATCAAACGATTCAATCCATCAAATTGTTCCCGGCCAGCTAAACGCCGGTATACGGACAGTTAAAAACCCGCAGCCCTAGGGCTTGCGGGTTTTTAACTGTTCTTTTTTCTTTTTCTGCGAACCAGATAGAAAATAAGAAAACCGACTGCGGCGGCAACGGCGAGCCACATGATGCTGATGCCGAGGTAAGTGTGAAAACCGTGCAGAACCGCTTCAAAATTGGCCCCGATGAAATGTCCGAGCGAAAGAAACGTACAGCACCACAGCAGAGCGCCCGATCCGGCAAAAAGCAGATAGCGCCAAAGGGAAATCCCGCTGACTCCGGCCAGATAACAGGTGAAATGTCTGAGTCCCGGAACGAAATACCCGAAAAAGACAGCCCACATGCCGTATTTCTGAAACCACAGCTCCGTGCGGGTGATGCGCTCCTGTTTGATGCGGACCCACTTTCCTATTTTGTAAAGGAAGGGCTTGCCGAGCCGAAGTCCGACCGTGTAGGAAATCAGCATCCCCGTCATCGTTCCCAGATAGGAGACGATAAGTGAATGCGTAAAATTCAACGGACCGGTGTCCATCGTAAGCGAGCCGACAAACGTCATCAGCGTCTCATCGGGGATCGGCAGGCCGACAATGCCGGCGGCAAGCAAAGCGTAAAGAGCCGTATACCCGTAATTGGAAATCAGCTCAAATATCGTTTCTTTCACTACATAACACTCCTAACGGGGTTGTTCCTGCGCGTTTCTTATGTTGCTGTCATGCCCGTCCGGTCCGAAACATACCTTGTACTAGTACGAAACGTGAAGGGTGAGAAGAATGGCTTCTAAAACATGGACGCAAACCGCACAGGTTGCTTTTACGTATGTCGGGACGGTCGTGGGAGCGGGCTTTGCGTCGGGTCAGGAGATCCTGCAGTTTTTTACCCGCTACGGCGCGGCGGCTTCCTTAACCATCGCGCTCGCGAGCGTCTTGTTTGTATGGCTCGGCATCAAAATGATGCTCATGGCGCACGATGTCCGGGCGGAGTCGTACGAAGATTTGAATATCGCTTTATTCGGCCCGAAAATCGGCAGATGGATCTCTCTGTTCACTTTGTTCGTTCTTTTCGGCATCTCTTCGGTCATGCTCGCCGGCGGAGGAACGGTTTTCTCCGAGCACTTGTCTCTGCCCTTCCAGAGCGGACTGCTCGTCACCGCTGTCCTGTCCTATGCCGTAATTACACGCGGCATCGGTGCGATTATGGCGGTGAACACGGTCGTCGTGCCGGTAATGGCCACGTTCAGTCTTATTCTGGTGATTTACACGAATAAGCTTCCCACTTCGCAGGCATGGCTGACCCTCGGTACCGACCATTCGCCGCTCAGCGTCTGGACCGCGCCCCTGCTCTACGTCGGCTTCAACCTGGCCACCGCCCAAGCGGTTCTCGTTCCGCTCGGCGCCCAGATCAAAGACCGGCGCGTACTTTTCCGGGGCGCACTGCTGGGCGGGCTCGGAATCGGCCTTCTGCTATTCGCCGCGCACTATGCGCTGAGCGCACAGATGCCGGGAATCCGCCAGTTCGGCATTCCGATGGCCCGGATTATGGACGGGATGGGAACCGTCATCCCTTTTGTGTATCTGCTTGTCATCTATGGAGAAATCTTTACGACCTATCTTTCCAATACATATGGGCTGACTCTTCAGCTGCAGCAGCGGACGGGCCTCGGCCGCAGGACCGTTCTTCTCCTGCTTATCGCGCTCAGCTATATCGTCAGCCTGATCGGCTTTAAGCCGCTTCTGTCGGCGCTTTATCCGTTATTCGGCCTTGTCAGCTCGGTGTGGCTGGCCGTGATGATGTGGAGAAATCGCTCCGCCTGAGGAACGCCACGCCCGGACCGTCAAAAGCAGACGGTTGAAGCTCATCAGCATACCCAGAAATACAAATAAAAATCCGCAAAGCAAATAACCGATGTGATAATCGGGAAAAGCTTTCGCATCACGCAGCACCGCAACAAGATCGGCAAGAAGCATGATGATTCCGATCGCCATGAGAGCAAACTGCGCATAGTCAAGCGGAGTAATCCGCTGCAAAAATTTTGCCGCATGCTGTTCGGGAACAGCGCCTCGCATGTCCCCTTTCCACATCCGGTGCAGGATCCAGGCGGTATAAGCGGAAGCGGCGGTTACAAGAAGCCCGAAAAAGGCTGTGAATACGGCCAGAATTGTAAACAATTGAATTGAAATCCTCTCCCTTGCGTAAGGCTGTCAGCCGAATGTTAAAAGCCTGGACACGACCCAGAGGGTACACGCCGCTGCCGCGGCAGGCAGTACCCAGGTTATCATTGTCGCCGCCCGCCAACCGGGCAGCGGAGTTGATCGCCACAGCAGCTCCATAAGGCGGCTGCTCTCCCCGGAAATGGGTCTCGCTTTCTCTTCCAGATTCGTCCGAACGGCAGCGTCTGACGGGTCTGGGGCCCGATTCGCGCTTTCGCCGGAAACAGCCGCAGGAGAAGGATTGCTTGGATGTTCTATATACTCAGACGATTTTGCGGCCTCCATCCCTTCAACCTGCCGGGATCGGGAGGACCGGGAGGACGCACGCTCGGCCTCTGTCTTCGCTTTTTCTCGTTCCGATGCAGATTTTTTCGATTTGACAGGCTCCCGCTTCGGTTCCGGAAGCTTCTCGTCCTGCGCGGGGTCCTTCGCTTTTGCCGTGCGGATACGGCCTTTGCGGCGCCCCACTTGATAGGTAATTTCCCGGTCTCCGGGTTTTGCCGGTTTTTTCTCAGACAAATGTCTGTCCCCCCAGTTCCTGTAGAACCTCTTTTGTCCCCGGTCTTCTATTAGACGACTGTTGCGTCGGACAAGTTGTGCTTTACAGCCAAAAAAAAGACCTTTCCGTCCAATTCGACATAGGGAAAGGTCTTTCCTGTTTTTTACATGCAAAAATAATGACTTTATACCTAGATAAGCCTAGAAAGGTTTCGAAAAAAAGCTTATACGATCCCGGCCGCGCGGTTTGCGGCGAATGCCGCGCTGCCGATTACGCCGCCGTCGTCGATAAGGGTGCCGGGGTGGATGGTGAGGCGCTCCCAGTATCCTTTGTAAACCGACTTCTGCAGTTCTTCGCGCATAGGCTTGAACAGCCGCTCGCCGGCCAGGGAGGCTCCGCCGCCGATAATCAGCGCGTCCGGGCTGTACATGGTTACGGCATACGAAAGCCCGCGGCCCAGCAGCTTGCCCGTATGGTTCATGACTTCGATCGCCAGCCGGTCGCCTTCGTCATACGCGCGGGAAACATCCGCCGCCGTAATGGAAGCTGCCTCTTCTCCGGGGAACCACTGACCCAGGATGCTCTCGCATCCTGCCGCAAGCGCTTCCTTGACCTGGCGAACGATCCCCGTCGCGGATGCGATCGTTTCGAGACAGCCGACGAGTCCGCAGCCGCATGGCGTCGTTTCCGCATCGTCGACGCGGATATGACCGATTTCGCCGGCCATGAAGCCGCCGCCGTAATACAGCTGGCCGTTATTGACCAGTCCGGCCGACATGCCGGTCCCGAGCGTAATCCCGAGCACATGCTCGTACCCGCGGCCCGGTCCCTTCATGGCTTCGCCGTAGACGTACATACGGACGTCGTTGTCGATGAAGACCGGTACGCCCAGTCTTGCTCCGAGCTGGTCGGATACCGGCACCTCGTTCCAGCGGAGGTTGCTGGCGAACACGCACACTCCGCGAACCGGATCGATAAAGCCCGGCGTTCCGATTCCTACCGCTTTCAGCTGCCCGGGCGCAATATTCTGCTCCCGGAGCATCGTTTCCACCATAACCGCAATCTTTTCCAGCACATAGTCGCTGCCTTTGGCCGCTTCCGTAGGCTGTTTGCTTTTGACCAGGACATTGAATTCCTCATCCAACAACCCGCATACAATATTCGTTCCTCCGAGATCCACGCCGACGAAAAAGCTCATTCCCGTCCGTCCTTTCCCTTATGCGTTCGCATACAAAGTGGTAATGCCGTGCTGCTCAAGAACCTTCTCCATGTCGGGTTCCAACCTCGCGTCTGTCACACACACGTTTACGTCCGCAAGCGGAGCTATGGAGAACAAGGAGGCTTTCCCCACCTTGGTATGGTCAAACACTGCTATCGTATGCTGGGTGCGGCTTATCAACAGACGGGCGGTCTGGGCTTCGAGCTCCGAAAACGTCGTGATGCCTTTGTCCGCGGAAACGCCGTCCACTCCGAGAAAGAGCTTCTCGATGTTGAGATGCTCGATCGTCTTCTCGGCCAGCGGCCCGCTGAGCTCGAAGCTCTTGCTGCGCATGACGCCGCCGACGACGACCACCTGCAGGCCTTCGCTGTCGGCCAGTTCCATGGCGATATTCACGGCATTGGTCACAACCGTAATCCCCTGGCGCTGCTTCAGTTCGCGGGCGATGAGGAAGGTTGTCGTGCCGCCCGTCAGGCAGACACTGTCCCCTTCCTCGATAAGGCCGGCCGCCCTGCGGGCGATCGCTTCCTTCTCCAGCCAGAGCTGCTGCTTCTTCTCGGCGAACGAGGTTTCGCGGACAGCCGTGAGGCCTTCGAACAGGGCCCCGCCGATGGTGCGGACAACCTCGCCTTTTTTCTCCAGAAGGTCCAAATCGCGTCTTGCCGTCGCTTCCGAACATTGAAAATGCTCGATGATCTCCCCAATGGTTATGCGCCCCTGCTGCTTGAGGATCGTCATAATCTGCTGGCGCCTGAGATCTCCTTTGGAAGGAGTCGTGTCATTCATTTCAACTTTCACTCCGTCACAAGGTTAAATTTCGACAAACTGAGTCAGGTTGCGCGGATCGTCCGGATTCAGCCCGCGCTTCATCGCGCTGTAATAGCCGTTGTACTGGACAGCGGGCAAATACAATACGCTGCGCGCTTCATCGCTGAGCGCGGCTCCGCCGAGTTCCAGAACCAGATCCGCAAACTCCGTGTCTTCCCCGCGCTCCGCGGTCAGAAGCAGAATCGTCGCTCCGTATTCCTTCAGCTCTCTGGCTACCTTCAGCTCATAATCGCGAGCGGACTGCGAAAGCAGGAAGCAGACAAGCGTACCCGAGTCGACGATGGATTTGGGACCGTGTCTGAACTCAAGCGTGCCGTACGCTTCCGTCCACGTATACGTCATTTCCTTCAGCTTGAGGCAGGCTTCCAGCGCCAAGCCTCCGAGTGCGCCGAGTCCGAGATAGACCGTTTTGTTGAAGTTGTGCGCCGACACCCATTCTTTGATGCTCGTATCCGAGGCTTTGACCAGTTCTTCGTCTAATTCTAACACAGTTTTAAGCTCTTGTAAGTATGCCTCGCCGCCCGCCGCCATGGCGATTGCGGCCTGCATCATAAAGGTCATGGAGCTGAGCGATTTGCTCATCACTGTGCTCTTCTCTTTGCCGAGCGGCGAAAGCAGGCATTCCGTCATCCCGAACAATTTGCTCGTCTCGTGGCAGGTGATGCCGCACGTATCAATATGAGCCGCATTCTTGACGGAATCAAGCGCAAGAAGCACCTCATGGGATTCGCCCGAACGCGACACGCCTACAATCAGAAGCTTCTTCCCTCTCGGGAGAGTGGCGTCTCGCAGCAGGAAAATATCGGAGGAAGGCTGCGCGGATGCGCTGCGTCCGGTCCATTTGCGGAACGTCGCCGCCATCGTGATCGACTGGTAGTAGGAAGAGCCCGATCCGATAAAAACGACTTCCTCGTATTGATCGTTTCCTATATAACGGTTCACCCAGTCGGACTGCTTCTGAAGCTGGTCCCATGCGGCCTGCAAAGCGGCGGGCTGAGCACTGATTTCGGTATACGTTAATTGGCCTTGAACGTTTGACATCTTCTAATTTCCTCCCTTATAATCAACTTAATGACATTATAAATCATTATTTTGATCGTTTCAATCATTTTATACGAGGGGGTTTTTCAAATGGCTCATTTGATTTCTTCTACACACCTGCTTCAAGCGGCCCGTCAGAACGGCTACGGCATCACGGCATTTAACGTGCATACGCTGGAAATGCTGCAAGCCGTCGTCGAGGCGGCCGAGGAGCTTCAGGCTCCGCTGATTCTGCAAACTACCGTCGGAACGGTGAAACACCTGGGACCCGACTATATCGTTGCGGCCGCAGCCGCTGCCGCCAAACGGTCTTCCGTCCCGATCGCGCTTCATCTTGATCATTGCACGGATTACGAGCTTATCGTACAATGCATCCGGGAAGGCTATACATCGGTCATGATTGACGCTTCCATGCATCCGTTCGAAGAGAACGTCCGGCAGACGCAGGAAGTCGTGAAAGTCGCCCGTGCTGCCGGCGTGAACGTGGAAGCTGAACTCGGCAAGGTCGGCGGCGTCGAAGACGACATCGTCGTAGCCGACGAAGATGCGCTCCTCGCCGATCCCGACGAATGCGTCCGCTTCGTGGAGCTTACCGGCGTGCCGACGCTTGCCCCGGCCATCGGAACGGCTCACGGCATTTACAAGGGCGAACCGAAAATCGCTTTCGGCAAGTTGGAAGAAATCTACCGCAAAGTGAGCCTCCCCCTTGTTCTGCACGGCGGCTCCGGCATACCGGAAGAACAGGTCAAACGCTGCGTATCGCTCGGCATGGCCAAGATGAATGTCGCCACGGAGCTGCGCATCGCCTTCTCCGATGCCATCAAGAAAGTGTTCCAAGCGAACCCGGATGAAAACGACCCGCGCAAATATATGGTTCCGGCCAAAGCCGCCGTTAAAGAGCTGGCCCAGGCGAAAATGCGGCTTACCGGCTGCGTAGGCCGCGCCAAAGATTTCATTTAATTTCAGTCAAGACAGGAGAACCCGGATGATTACCACCGTGACCCTCAATGCGGCAATCGACAAAACCTACCGCGTAAAAAGCTTCGAAATGGACCGGGTTTCCCGCGTAACGGACATGATCGCCGTACCCGGCGGCAAAGGGATTAATGTCGCCCGGGTGGCCCGTCTGCTCGGCGAGCCCGTTACGGCCGCCGGCTTCGTGGCGGGCTTCAACGGACAGTTTATCCGCAGCGGTCTGGACACGGAGGGCATTCCCCATGACTTCACGGAAGTCCCGGGAGAATCCCGCCTCTGCCTGACCGTTCTGGATGCGGACAACGGCACGCAGACGGAGCTGCTGGAGCCCGGACCCGCCATCGCGGAAAACTCCCTTCTTACCCTGAAGGAGAAGGTGAAGGCACTCGCGGGCAGGTCCACGCATGTGTGCTTCTCCGGCAGCCTGCCGCTCGGCTGCCCTCCCTCGCTCTATGCGGAGCTGATCACGCTCGCAAGAGAAGCCGGCGCCGAGGCCGTCCTGGACGCGAGCGGCGACGCTCTGGCTGCCGGGCTCGAAGCGAAGCCTCTGCTCATTAAGCCCAATGAGCATGAAATCGTGCGCCTGCTCGGCAGGCCCGCTTCCTCCGACGACGATCTGGCCGCCTGCATCCGGGAACTGATGCAGCGCGGAATCCGGCACGTCGTCGTCTCGCTCGGCGCGCGCGGAGCCCTCGCGGGCAGCAGCGGCCGCGTGCGGCGGGTCGCCATCCCGGCGATCCGGGCCGTGAACCCGGTCGGCAGCGGCGACGCGATGGTGGCCGGCATAGTCACGGCTCTTCGCCGGGGAAGCAGTGACGAGGACGCGGCCCGCTTCGGCGCGGCATGCGGAAGCGCCAACGCTCTGCAGATGCAGGCGGGGGTCGTCACCGCTGAAGATGTCGAGCGGATCTTCCGTTCCGTCACGGTGACGGATTACTGACACGGGCGGGATCGACGAAAAGACGATGGACGACGGGAGACCGAGTCTTCACGCTTGGCTCCGGAACACACGGCACCGTCGCACTCGCAAAAAACAGGCATGTTCTCTTGCAACGCGGAGAACATGCCTGTTTTTACGTTTTGTCCCGGTCGCTGCCGGGGAGGCCGCACGGTGCATGTGAAACGCTTCGCAGCATGCGAGCAACGGCAGTTCCGGCTGTATGTTTATCAGTACCGCGATCGACAAAAGTCTTTTTCAAGACGACGTCGCCCCCGCATTAGCCGATGGGAATCGCAGCCGGACGACTGGACGACTCTCTTCCCGAACGACTAACTGGGATGAACAAATAAAAAACTGGAGGTCATGGTCCGCGTTCATCTCAAAATCCTTTCTCCGGAAGGCAAAAGAGAATAGAACATTTTCTTGTCAAAAGACATACTTGTAAGGACCTATACGATGAACGCCAAAAGACCCTTCCTTTAATAAGGAGGGTCTTTTGGCTGTCTATTAAACATGAAGCACACCTGCTGCGGGAGAAATCCCTGTCACCGCATCCCTTACATGCTCGTGACAAGTAAAAAGCAGAACCTGCCGCTTTCCGCCGAGCTGCCCGATAATCCGCAGCGCCCCTTCCATCCGCTCTTTATCGAAATTGACGAATATATCGTCAAAAACGAGCGGCAGGGAAGCTCCGCCGGTAAATTCTTCAACGAGCGCGAATCTCATCGACAAGTAAAGCTGCTCCGCGGTTCCGCGGCTTAGCCTTGATGAGTCCACCTGCCGTCCGTCCGACCGGACGGCATAGAGCCGCTGCTGCCCGAACGGCGCGACCACTTGCGTAAACCGGCCGCCCGTCATGGCCGCAAAGCAGGCCGAAGCGCGGCGGAGCACGCCCGGCTGGCGTTCGCGTTCACAGCGCTCGCGCGTCCGCTTCACGAGCAGGGCGGCCATCGCGAGCACCGCGTATTTGCCGCCCAGCTCGCGCACCTCGGCGAGCTGCTCCTCGGTGCGCTGGAGCAGCTCGCCGCGCTCGCTCCCGCCTTCGAGCTTCTCCAGCTCGCCGGCCAGACGGCCGCGCCTGTCGCGCAAGCGGTTCGCCTCGGCCTCCAGGCCGCTCAGGCTGCCCGCGAGCTCCTCCTCGCGCGAGGCGAGGCTCCCCTCGTCGGCGCCGGACAGCGCCGCGTCGAGCCGCTCGCGCCGCGAGACGCCGGCATGCGCATCCAGCGCGCCGGAGAGGAGCCGCGCTTCGGCCGCGAGCTGGGCAAGGCGCTCCTGGAGAGCCGCCTGCCAGAGAAGCTCCTCTTCGCCGGCGGCCTGCGCCTCGCTCAGAAGCGCTTGCAGGCGCTCCGCCGCTTGACGCGCCTTCTGCGCGGCAGCCGTCTCCCGGCGCCGGACCTCCGCGGCTTCGGCCGCAAGGCGCTCGCGCCTTGCGAGCAGCCCCTGCTGCTCCGCAAGCCGCTCGGCGCGGCGCCGGAGCCCCGGCAGCGGGTCCGCCGCTTCGGCCTCGCCCAGCAGCCGGACCGTCCGCGTTTCGAACGCGGCGGAAGAGGCCTGCAGGGCGGCCAGTTTGGACTCGCAGCCGGCAAGGCGCTGCAGCAGGTCATGCCCGCGGGCGATCAGCTGCAGCGATTCCAGCGCCGCTTCGGGAGACAGGTGCGGCCTCAGCTTGCGTTCGCGAAGCCAGGCGCTCCAGCGCTCCTGACCGGACGCGGCGCGTTCTTCCAGCGAACGCATCCGGGAGGAAACCGCCGCCTGCTGCTTCTCCAGCGACTGAATGCTCTGCTTCAGTTCTTCAAGCTTGGCCCTCCGGCGCTCCAATTCGGAGCGGTGCTGCGCCCACAAATCGGTGCCGGTCAGCCAGCTTTCCAGCTCCCGCTCCAGCCAGCTCAGCGTCTCCGGCCAAGACGGCAGAGGCATGCGTCCGAGAGCGGAAGTTTCATCGGAAGAGCCGTTCGCGCGGGCGGCGGCCGCTTCACGGCTTCCGGCTCCGCGGCTGCTCAGAAGAAGCGCCAGATTCTGCTGCAGCCGCTGCCGGAGAGCCGCCTTGTCTGCCTCCAGCCGGACATCCTCGCCGTCTGCCCGATGGTCCGCTTCGCCCGGTTGTGCGGCAGCGGACAACCAATCGCCGGAGGAGGCCGCTCTTCCCCGGCGGGCACGCCCTCTCCCCTCCGTCCGGGCTTCCGGCAGCAAGGGACCCCGGCTGTGCCTGTTTCCGCGGGCTCTATCCGGGGAGCCGAATATCAGCCAGGCCGTACCCGCCGCCAGCACAACAAATACGGCCGCAGCCGCAGCCGCCTGACCGCTTATAAGCAGCGCCGCCGGCAGAAGAACCGCGATCGCTCCCGCGGCGTAAGCGGTCTTTTTCCTTGTACGGTCGGAGTCGCTCCGCCTTTGGTCCGACCAGGCTTCGAATTCCTCCTGCCTACGGCGTTCTTCCTCCCGGATCCGGTCTCTCTGTTCTTCCTCGCTCTTCAGCAGTCTCCACTGCGCGTAATCGGAAGACAACCGGCGAAGCAGACCCGATTCGGCGGCTGTCCGCGCACCCGGCGCATCTTCCCGGAGCTCCGACAGCGTCAGCCATTCGCTCCATTCGAGCTGGCGCTCGGCGAGCTCGCTCTGCTGCTCCTCCAGCCGGCCAAATACCCGGCTCAGCTCGCTTTCGAGCAGCGCCCTCTCTCCGTCCCATTTCGCAAAGGAATCCCGTGCTTCCCGGATCTGTTCTTTCATGCCGACCGAAACGGGGAAATCAGCCAGATCCTGCCGCGTCCACTGCTCGTCGAGCTGCCGCAAGAGAGCCGCCAGCGCTTCGTTCAGCTGAGCTTTCTCCGTCTCCGCGGACGCCGCCGCAAGCTGCCCGCTGCGGTAAGCCCCCGCTTCCTCTTCAAGGGCGGCGAGTTCGGCCGCGCCTTCGAGCAGTTCTTCGCGGACGGGCAGGGCTTCGACCGCCCGCAGAAGCGCGGCGCTCTCTTCCTCGTATTGACGCCGCTCATTCTCGAATTCGTCCCGTTCCTGACGGATGGCTTCATATCGCTCGGCGGCATGCAGCGGAAATCCGGGAATTTCCCGGATTTCCGCCATTTCCGCCTGAATCCGCCGCAGTTTCAGCCACGGCTCGAAGGCTTTCCCGCAGCGCCGGGTCCATTCCAGCTCGGCGGCCGTCTCCGTCCGGGCGGCATCCAGCCCGTTCAGCCGGTCTCCGAGCCGTTTCCACTCTGACGTCGCTTCTTCGTACCGGCTGATCTCGTCGGCGGAACGGTTCCGGCTGGAGCGGAGTTCTTCGTACGCCCGGATGCTGCGGTTCAGCTCCTGGGTCCGTCCCCTTGGCCGGAACAAAGCATCCGCCCTTGCAGCGAGCTTGCGCTCCGCTTCCACTACGGCGCTTCCGCTCACGCCAAAGCCCGCTCCGTAGAGGTAGCCGCCGATGTCGTCCCCCTGCAGGGTCCGCAGCTCCTGAAGCTCGCCCAGCCCGAAGGCGAACAAGCTCCGGAAAAGCTCCGCGGACAGTCCTCCGAGCAGATGACGGAGCAGTTCTTCGCCGCCTTCCGCGCCTCCTTCGAGCGTCACTTTAACGGAGCCGGCTGCGGGCGGACGTCCGGGACCGCCGTGATCCGCATAGCGTTCGATCAGGACGGTCCGGCCCTGCTTGTCCTCCAGCAGCAGCGCGCCGCCGTGCGCCCCCCCGCCATCGGGCTCATACCTGTCGGCGGCCTGCGCCCGCGTCGGGAACCCGAACAAGACGGCGCGGATAAAACCGAGCAGGGTACTTTTGCCCGCCTCATTGGGGCCATACAGCACGGTAACGGGCGATTCAAACCGGTAAGTCCGGTTCTGCAGGGAACCGAACCCCCGGACTCTTATTTCGCGGATGATCATTTGCCCCGCCTCCCGTCCGGCATCAGCTGATCGACGGCGAGTTCACGCGCCGCCTCCAGCCAATCTCCCGTGTCTTCGAGAAGCCCGTCCGCTCCTCCGAACAGCCTGGAAGCTCCGTTCTGGACAAGGAGGGAACCGAGCGCCTCATCGGCGAATTCTCGCAGCTTCCCTTCATCCGCAGCCAGTTCTTCCGCCAGCCGGAGGAGGTCGCCTATGAAGCTTTCCTCCCGGAGAAGCAGTTCAAAGTCGATATCCTGCCCGGTTCGGGCTTCTATGGATTCGATCCAGACGAACGGAACGTCCGCCGCCGCACTGCGGAAGACGCCGCCTGAGGGGGGATCCTTGGGGTAAGAGTCCGTCCCCTCTTCCTTATTGTCGTCTGCCGGGTGGAGAGCTTGCGTATGTTCGGCGCCTGCAGCGGTGCCGCCCCTGCCGTATCCGGCGGCCGAACGTCCCGCCAGAGCCAGCAGCTCGCTCTCGCGCAGCTCACGGAGCAGGTCGGAAAGGGTACTCCCTGCCTGCAGCTTCAAATGAAGCGGTCCCCGGCCTTCCAGGAAGATCCGGGCGACGGTCGGCCTGCCTTCGGCTTTCTCCCTTAGCCGGGCCAGCAGATCCTGCAGGCTTTCCTGCAGTTCCTCTTCCGTGCCGATGCCCGCGATAGAAAGAGTCTCCTGCTGCCAGCGCACCCCGTCCAGGGCGTGAAAATCCAGCGCGGGACTCCCGTTCTCATCCACAGCCACGATATAGCACCCGCGCGGGCCGCACTCCCGTATGCTCCTGCCCTGTATGTTGCCGGGGTACACGGCGGCGGGCTTCTCATCCATGACGATTTCTCTTGTATGTATGTGGCCTAGGGCCCAATAGTCGATCCCCCGCCCCACAAGATCCGATTTGTTGCAAGGGGCGTAGTTGTCGTATCCCGGGCGTCCGTCGACATTCGTGTGAAGCAGAGCCACTTGGAAAACCGAAGCGTCCCCGCCCCGGAAACGCAGGGCGAGGTTCTCCGTTACCGCGGCGGATGCGTACGAGATGCCGTGAACTTCGGCGACAAGCCCCCGATCTTCCTTCACGACCCGAACCGTCTCGACCCTGTCCGACGGATATACATAAGCTCCCGCCGGCCATTCCAGGTCCGCTCCCCGGCCGTCCAGCGGATCGTGATTGCCGTGGATAACCAGGGCGGGGATTCCCGCCCGGTCCAGCTCGGCAAGGGCGCTGCGGAAGCGCAGCTGAGCCCGGAGGGAGCGGTCGCCGGCGTCATAGATATCGCCGCTGAAAACAGCGAAATCGACCTTCTCCCGGACCGCCAGCCGGACGAGCCGGCTTAACGCTCCGAAGGTCGATTCCCGGATTACATCCCGGATCCGCTCGGGAACCGAGTTCATCCCTTTGAACGGGCTGTCGAGGTGAAGGTCGGCGGCATGCAGAAATTTCAGCGCCTTCATCCGCACACCCCCTTCGTTTGGCCTAAAGCGATGAAAGTCTTCATTTCCCGTACCTCTCGTACACTCCGCGAAGCTGCCGGATGACCCTGTTGAGCGAGTACGATTTCTTCGCTTTCTCCGAAGCCGCACGGGCCAGCTGATACCGGTAGGTCGGATCGACCACGACTTTCTCCAGCGCCTGGCTGAGCGCCGGCGCATCACCCGGCTCGACCAGCAACCCGTTGCGTCCGTTCTCGATCTGCTCCGCAACCCCCCCGACATTCGTGCCTACTAGTGCCAGAAGGCAGAGAGCCGCCTCCGCAAATACGGAGCCGAAAGCCTCAGCTTTCGAAGGAAGGACGAAAACGTCGAAGAAGGGCATAAACTCTTCCGGGTGCAGCATGTACCCGTAAAAAATAATCTCCTCATATAAGTTCAGTTCCTTCGCCAATTCCTCGAGCTCTGTCCGGGAAGGGCCGTCGCCGATAATATGCAGGACGAAAGGATGCCCCCGTTCTTTGAGCATCGCACATGCCTGAAGCAGCGTTTCGAGCCCTTTCGCCGGAACCAGGCGGCACACCGTAATGAGTTGGGCGACTTCGTTCTCGTGGGAAATCGGCCGGAAGCGCTTCTCGTCGTAGCCGTTCGGGATAACCCCGATCCGATCGGGGTCCTGGATAAATTCGCTTATATATCCTTTGAAAGAGTTCGAAACCGTTAAAATCTGGTCCAGCCGCGCTTCCATCTCGCCGTAAATCGACGTCAGAAAAAGCTGCTCGGGACCGCCTTCCTCTATTTTTCCGTTCAGCAAAAGCTCTCCCTCGTAGCTGGAGTGAACGGTTACGATGACCGTCGTATCGGGAAATACTTCCTTAATAGCGAGCGCGGCAATCGGGTGATGGGCGTGAATCAGATCGTAGCTCTTACGGATACGAAGCTTCGTCCACCACACGTAATCTTTGTAGGTTTGGATATATTTGTCCACGATCGGGTTCCCCGCGTAACGGGTCCAATCGAACGTATTGAAGGTAACGGGCTCGGTTCCCTTGCCCCTGACCCTTCTGGGAAGGGAAAACAGTTCCATGTCCCAGCCTCTTTTATTAAACTTTTCGGTAATATACGGGACCATGGAAGAAACCCCGCCCGGCTGCTCCGGCGGGAAGAATAACGCTTGCAAAATGTTCATCGATGCACACTCCTGATCCTCCGGCCGCTTGCGCGGCGCAAATCCGGCTTCAGCATCATACGCTCAGCCTCTTCTTATTGTACCTTCTGCCCGGCTAATAGAAAAGAGAACACGTCCCTGCCGGTGGAGACGGCGTTTCAGTCTGCCGGTACTTTTCCGAAAAAAGTTGTTCTTGTCCCCGCCCTATTTTGCTATAATGAAATCGCCTGAAAATGCGAACGTACATTTGAGTCCGGACCCCGCAAAAGGGAACGGACAACCTCGGAGGAATGTTGAACTTGTGGAACAATCCGATTGAAACATGGGGTCCGGAGACGGCCAGCTCCATGATGCTAGTCATTCTTGCCCTGATGATTTTCATCTCGGGAAGGCTTTACTATACACGCAGAAAAAAAGGCTATCTCTCGATGACCGTTTCGCTCATCCTCATGCTCGCGCATAACCTTCTCCGGCTTTACTGGCAGGCCTCGGGCCAGCTGCAGGGCGTGTCGGGCTTCGCGGACGATCTGCTGCAGGCCGTCACCTTCGTCCTGATCAATCTGGGCGTTTATCAGCTGTATAATCCGACGCGGCGGCGTCATTATTTATATTTTTACGGCTTGATCGCGGTCGCTCTGGGCATTTCCGCTTTTCATTTTTACCCGCCGTCCGCAGGAAGTCCCGAGCAGGCTGCGCTTCTGGCCGACTTGCCGCTGGAGCTGTACATGTTCGTGCTGATCTTTTTATGCGCTTACACCATTACGCCTCTGATCGGACAGCAAGGTAAATTCCAGGCCGTGATGACGCTGTATTTCGCCAGACAAACGGCACATATGGTCAATCTGTACCTGTTTCAAGGGGAGCAGAAATGGCTGATGCTGGCGGAATGGTTCATTCCGGTCATCTATGTGACGATTCTTTTCTTCCTGCTGTTCGATCGGGTAGTCGAGCTCATGCAGGCGATTTACCAGTCCTCGATCACCGACGGTCTGACCAAAGTGTATAACCGCAAATACTTCGATAAAAGAGTTTCGCAGTATATCCGGCTGAATTTGAACGTTTCGGTCCTGTTCAGCGACATAGACAATTTCAAAAAGCTCAACGACACCAAGGGCCACCACATGGGAGACGAGATGCTCAAGCAGGTGGCGAGCATCATGCGCCAGGAAGCGGACGAGAGCGGTATCGTGGGGCGTTACGGCGGCGAGGAGCTCGTCATTCTGCTGACCGATCCCGATGTCAAACCCGCCGAGCTCGCGGAGAGAATACGCAAGCGCATCGAAGAAGAAACCATCGTCACCGTCAGCATGGGTTTCAGCACCTACAAGAAAGGCCTTACGGGAGACAAGCTGATCAAACAGGCGGACGAAGCGATGTACAAGGCCAAAACAACCGGGAAGAACAAGGTCGTCAAATTCGGCGCTTGACTTATTCCCTGCCCGGTCTTCCGGCAGCAATGACTACACGGCGGGGATTACAAAAAAGGCGCGGCCTCTGGCAGGACCGCACCTTTTCCTCACTGAATATGGAACAACTCCTCGACCTGCTTTCCGAGAACGATGCTCAGACGCTTCGCGGCCCCGGGACCGACCGACTTCATCGACCGCTCCAGCAAGCTGATGTATGCGTGGCTTAATCCCGTCTGTCTGGCGAGCTCCCGCTGGGTCAGTCCCAGCGTCATTCTTCTGCGGATAAATTCTTCCGATTTGGCGATAATCCTCATAAAAAATCATGGCCCCCATTTCCTAATTAATTCCATGGTAGCATTATAATTTACTATTGTAAACATAAATATTTACTATAGTTGACGATATCTCTTCTTTCTTTTACCCCGGATTGAAAAACCACATTTTCCCTGCTATGATAAGCATGTTAACTAATGTTTACCAAGAAATGCGGGTGCTGCGATGTATTTCTATGACAAACTCAAAGATCTCCGCAAGCTGAAAGGCTATACGATCCGCGAACTGGCAGACCGTTCCGGCGTATCCGCCGCTTACATTTCCCAGCTTGAGAACGGCAACCGCAATATCCCGTCTCCGGATGTGCTGATGAAGCTGTCCGAAGGCTTGAATATTCCTTACGCCGAACTGATGAAAATCGCCGGATATCTCGACGAACCGGAGAGCGGCGGGGACAAGCCCAAGGCTCCGGTCAATCTGCGCCGGTTTCTTCATGACAACGATCTCATCTTCGACGGCATGGAACTGACGGAGCAGGACAAAGAATGGGTCGAGCGCATGCTCAGCGCCCTGTTCTGGAAAGAACGGAACAGCCGCAACGGATAAGAACGGCCGACCGCCCTCCTGCAATCCTGCCTTACATAAGCAAATGGAACAACCCGCTGGAGCTGAATCTTCCTACGGGTTGTTATTCGTTCCTGTTAATCTTTTTGGGCCGCGCGGCCAAAGTTCCCCTTTGAAAACCGCATATTCCCTGCTATGATAAACATGTTAACTAATGTTTACCAAGAAATGCGGGTGCTGCGATGTATTTCTATGACAAACTCAAAGATCTCCGCAAGCTGAAAGGCTATACGATCCGCGAACTGGCAGACCGTTCCGGCGTATCCGCCGCTTACATTTCCCAGCTTGAGAACGGCAACCGCAATATCCCGTCTCCTGATGTGCTGATGAAGCTGTCTGAAGGCTTGAATATTCCTTACGCCGAACTGATGAAAATCGCCGGGTATCTCGACAAACCGGAGAGCGGCGGGGACAAGCCCAAGGCTCCGGTCAACCTGCGGCGGTTTCTTCATGACAACGAACTTATCTTCGACGGCATCGAACTGACGGAGCAGGATAAAGAATGGGTCGAGCGCATGCTCAGCGCCCTCTTCTGGAAAGAACGGAACAGCCGCAACGAATAAGAACGGCAGGCAGGCACCCTGGAATCCTGCCTTACATAAGCAAACGGAACAACCCGCGGGAGCTGAATCATCCCTGCGGGTTGTTTCTTGGTGTATGTTAATCCGGGCCGGCTACGCGATTGAATTCGGTTTGGCCAGACGGCCGAGGTTTCCCTGTATCTCCTGAATCCGTTCATTCTCCTGCCGCAGCTTCTCCTCGATACGTTCCGTCAAATGAGCGATCTGTTCTGCAACACTGTCCGGCACTTCAACTTCGGGCAGCGACTTGATGATATACAGCAGACACTGCAGCGTATCTTCCATCACTTCTTTTTTGCGGCTTGCGATTACGACCTCCGCCAAGAAGATAAGGTGCGTCAGTTCATTTTGCAGGACACTCATTCAAGTTCCACTTCCTTCCACTTCCGATTATGACTGAAATTGTCGAATGTGAAAAGTTGCTCTTGACAGTTTTAACTGTAATATTTATTATACTAGATATATCGTAACTTATTTAGTTACAGTTTAGTCCACCCAGACGGCATCCGTTATGCCCGGATATCCGTCCTTCTGCCAGCGGGCCTGACCGAGTTCTCCCTTTTCTGCCGAACGGCCGGCGGCCCGCTTTTTTTACCCGACGACCGAGAAATCGTTTGGCCTGAAAAAATTGACTACGCGGAACTACCGGAAACGAGACATGTTTTCCGCAAAACCGCACACATTACCTATAACTTTGCCAACCGCCAAAAGGAGGATATTTATGACCCAACAGCTTTTTCCCGAAACTCTGAAAGTCATTGCGGAGCGCCACTCCGTAAAATCGTACGATCCGGATTTTGTGTTTCCCGAGGAGCATAAGGAGCTTATCCTGAACGCGGCTAACCAGGCGCCGTCCTCCTGGAATCTGCAGCACTGGAAATTCCTCGTGATCGACGACCCTGCCGCCAAGCAGCGTCTGCTCCCCATCGCAAGCAACCAGAAGCAGGTCGTGGAAAGCTCCTTTGTCGTCGCCGTCCTGGGCGACCTGCAGGCGAACTTGAACGCCGAAACGATCTACGGCGCTGCCGTTGAGAGCGGGTTCTTGACGCCGGAAATCAAAGACACGCTCGTGTCGCAAATTAACGGCGCCTATGCAAGCGGCGGAAGCATTCCTCGCGATGAAGCGATCCGCAACGCCTCGTTCGCGTCCATGCAGCTCATGCTCGCGGCGAAAGCGCTCGGCTACGATACGTGCCCGATGGGCGGCTTCAATCCGGCCGCGTTCGTACAGGAATTCAATATTCCGGAGCGCTACATTCCCACTCTGCTGATCTCCGTCGGCAAAGCGGCGAAACCGGCTTATGCGTCGGGCCGCTTCCCCCTGGAGCAGGCTATCGTTAAAAATTCGTTCTAACCTGGTCTTACCCTAAAATTTCACACACGGAGGGATTCCTATGTCTTTGCTAAATGTATCCGATCAAACTTTCCAAGAAACGCTGGATAACAACAACCTTGTTCTCGTCGATTTCTGGGCGCCGTGGTGCGGTCCCTGCAAAATGCAGAGCCCGATCCTGGACCAGCTGACGGAAGAAGCCGGCGAAGCGGTAACGATCGCCAAGATCAACGTCGACGACAATCCGGAAACGGCCTCGAAGTTCGGCGTGATGAGCATTCCTACCTTGAAGCTGTTCAAAAACGGCGGCGAAGTCAAAACGATGGTAGGCGTTCAATCGCTTCAGACGCTGAAAGAACTGGTTAATCAAAACCAGTAATTATCCGAAATTTTCCCTGCCCTTTTCTCCCAAAGCCCGGCACAAAGCAAAAAGAGCGGTCCTTTTCGTCATCCGGCGAATTGGACCGCTCTTTTTTACGGAAAAAACGCGGAGCCCCGGCTCCGCCTTATCGTGTTATTGAATCGTAACATTTTCGAACAACAGTTCATCGATCAGCTTGTTGCGGTAAAGCATGGACAGATGCAGCGAATCGTAATCCTGCTCCTTGTCCAGCTCCTCCATCAGCAGCCGGGCAATTTCCTGCCGTTGGCGGGAATCGTCGGTTTGGCGGAAATCGATAAAGCCGGTCAGCTGATCCTCGCTTACGTCAATAGTGGCCGTTCCGATCGGAATACCGCCGTATTCCTGCTCGTAAATCTCATAGGTCAACGTATCCCCGTCATCCCTTGCCAGAATGACCGAGTATTCCTCTTCGCCGCTGTCCAGTTCGCTCAGCTCATCCGCCTCTTCCAGCGAGATTTCGATCGAATCCACAATTTCCCCGTCAAAACGGCTGTGGAACAAAAAGTTCTCGGTCTCTTCTTCCTGAAAGTCGGCGACAATCAGGTTCGATGCGAGCTCCATCTCTTCCTCAAGCGGGTCGAATACCCAGTCGAGCATACATACGGCTTCGCTGCCGTAGATCCGGCATGACGCTTCCGCCACCAGGCGGGAACCCGGATCGAAAAGCTGGT
The DNA here is from genome assembly GCF_058269095.1 of Paenibacillus sp. JNUCC 35. Taxonomy (NCBI): domain Bacteria; kingdom Bacillati; phylum Bacillota; class Bacilli; order Caryophanales; family Paenibacillaceae; genus Paenibacillus; species Paenibacillus sp. JNUCC 35. The sequence continues at coordinate 4,483,482 of NZ_CM177771.1, forward strand.
ACTCCACCCGCCCGCGCGAATCTTCCAGAAGCACCAGCTCGTAATCCGGTTCCGCGTCGTAAGCGTCCTCTTCCATGGAGATGTCATCGAGCTCATCTTCCTCGTAGTCTCCGTATACGGATTCGTCACCGACCCACTCCGCCGTCGTTTCATCGTCCGCATAGTCCACCGCCGAGGATTCGTCCGGAAGCAGCGGAGTCCCGATGATATGGTCATAGCTGCCATACGTCAGCACAACGTCGCATTCCCGGATGTTCATCGCATCGACCAGCCATTGGATATGGTTGCGCACGAATGCGTCCACTTCTCTTTTGCCGGCAGGGGACAGTACGGCATCCTCAAGCTGAATGCCCCCGGTCATCCGGTCCCCTTCGCGGTACACCAAACTGATAATTCCGGCAAAACGGCCGTCCACCAAGATTTCCGTCACTTCTCCGCCCGCCGTTTTCAGGTCGGGTCTTAGTACTAGCTGGGCCATTTGCTCTGCCTCCCTTATCGGTATTTCCGGACGATGCAGCAAATTCTGGCCAGGCCAAAAATGCTTACCCGGAAGATTCTGCTCCTAGCGTACCCGGATCGCCGGAAATATATGTGACAACCGGGAGGCGGGCCCAAAACAAAAAAAGACTTACCCGGAGTCTGCAGATGCGGACGGGTAAGCTTCTGATTACTCCACTTGCAAAGAAACCAATATTCTCCAAGCAAAAAAGTCGGTGTTAACTGACCTTTCCTAAATTATTTGATTAAGTGAACTCTGATTACTGAACCTGTACCTTTATTGCATAATCGACAGACCCTTCAGGCCATTTAACTAAAAAAGAATAAACATATACGCCTTCTTTATCTGGAGCAGTTATTTCATTCGATTGAATATCGAGGTTTTTAAATTCTTCTTTATTAATGGTTTGACGAAATTGAACTTTCTCTGGAGTCTTATCAAAGGAAATATTAATAGAAGATTTTTTGGGAACAGGTACGGCGTCTTTATTATCCATAACTTCCCACGGTACCCCGTAACCGTCTTTAGCTCCCCAACTAAAAGAAACGATCTCAACAGGAATGATTATAGAGCTATCCTCTATTTTAGCCACAGGATTAGGAATAGGTTTATTGCTTAATTTGCTGCAGCTGACCGCTACCATTACCCAGGCTAACAACAAGAAAAATACCAGGGATTTTTTCATAAAATCCTTTTCCCTCCCATTTTCTAGATATATATTACTATACATGAATAAAAAGGAAAGTGAAACCCATGGGGTGTCGCTTTCCTTTTACACAATATTCATTTAATCAATCATGTAATGTAACCATCTCTCCAGCCCTAATTTTTGCAATTACTCTGTTTTGCAAATCGCCATCCGATGTCCATAGTATACTATCAGTTAAGATATTCCAAGTATCTCTTCCCTTCTCGTTATTATGAAGATCCATATTACTATGCTGTCTTCCCGAGTATCCATCTTCAAATATTTTACTGTAATAGGCTTCATCTTTACTTTCATGTGCTGTTCCATAAGACCAAGCCCACTGCTTTCCTGCATACTTACACATTAATGCATTCCATATAGCATGGCGGAATGCATCGCTAACATCTCCTTGTCCACTTTTACCATAATTAGTAACTGTATATGAATATGCTTTTTCTTTACAGCTATTAATAATTAAAGCTATCGCAGGGTTAGAGACAACTAAAGCTTTTTCAGCAGGCGTTAATTCAAGCCAAGTAGATTTAGCTTCTTCATATCCAAAGGTTTGTTCCTGCTTCGCTGTTTCATCAAACAATTTATTTACTTGGTCCAAAAGCAAATTCGGATTCTTTTTCTTTAAAACCTCTATTTTTTTATATAGTTCAATCTGTGTGCTAGAAAAGTTTAAATCTTTATAGGCCGGGTTCGAAACCACATCATCAACTGTGAGCTGTTTGCTTTCTATTTGTACGGGAGATGGTAAAACTGAAATTGTTGTATCGCTAGAATTTGCAGAAACAGTAGAACCCATAGAACTAATAAGAGCAGTAGACACAAGGACATTGAACGAAACTTTTTTTAACATTGATTTAGTTTTCATAGGCTTCCCTTCATTTGGTATTTTCATATACATTGTATTTTTAATTTTCAATTATGTAAATATATGTAATGTTTAGAATTTGTAAAGGTCCATAATATCTAAAACTAGCTTTATCTCAAATTTTCAAACCATGTTTCATTTGATATTATTTGTAATATGTGACAACCGGGAGGCGGGCCCATAACAAAAAAAGGCTTACCCGGAGTCTGCAAATGCGGACGGGTAAGCCTTTTTTCATGGATACAGCGTTAATTGCCTCCGTTCAATCCGTCAGGACTGCCGGGACGGCTCCGGTTCCGCCGCCAGCTCCGGCTCCTCTTCGACCTTGAACCGTTTCGGCAGAAGCAGCGTGAGCACGATGCCGATGGCCGCCAGAACGAGCAGGGACCAGAAGATGCGGCTGAGACTGAACGCGAACAGCTCGCGGATGCCTGCCATCGTTTCCGGCGAGAACGCGGAACGTCCGTGGGCGTCCAGCGCTTTGTTGAGATCGATGCCTCCGACCTGATCGGGATGAGCCTGCTGATACGTATGCAGCGAGGTGTTGTACAGCATCCCGAACACCGCGATCCCCAGCGTCTGGCCGAGCGTACGGATGAACGTATGCGAAGACATGGCGGCTCCGCGCAGCTTCCAGCCTACGGCGGACTGCATCGTGATCGTGTACGCCGTGAAGGCGAAGCCGAAGCCGATCCCGAACAGCGCCGTGTACACTTCAAGCGCCCACCCCGGGGTTGCGGACGTCATTAGGGCCAAGGCGACGGAACCCGCCGTAATTCCTCCCACGCCGATGAGGACGGCGGATCTTACGCCGAGGCGGACAAAGCCTCTTCCCGCCAGGGCTGCGCCGACCGTCCAGCAGATGGACAGCGGGATCAGCGCGAAGCCCGAGCCGGTCGCCCCGCCGCCGTTCACGCTCTGCACCCAGAGCGGCAGATAGATCGTGACCGCCACGAGGATGGCGCTGAGAATGAAGCCCGACGAGTTGATGAGCGTAAGGAGCCGGTCCTTAAACAGGTCAAGCGGCAGCATCGGCTCCGGCGATCTTTTTTCGACGGCGATAAAAATAAACAGGAAGACGACGGAGACGACCAGCAGACCGAGAATGACAGGCGAGCCCCAGGCATACTGAACCCCGCCGCTCAGCAGGGCATAGATCAGAGCCGTCATGCTGACCGTGAACGTCACAATGCCCGGATAATCGATCGGCCGCTTCGTTTTCTCCAGATTTTCGTGCAGATAGGCGGAAATCAGCAGCATGGAGATAATGCCGAACGGAATGTTAAAATAGAAAATCCATCTCCATGACACATAATCGACCATCAGACCGCCGGCCAGCGGCCCGAGAATGCCCGAAAGCCCCCAGATGCCGCTGATCCAGCCCTGGATTTTCGCGCGTTCTTCGAACGAGTAAATGTCTCCGACGATAATCATCGTAACGGGAAGAATGGCGCCGGCGCCGATCCCCTGGACCGCCCGGAAGAAGATCATCATTTCCATGGATTGCGCGATTCCGCACAAGGTCGAGCCGATCAGGAACAAACCGGTTCCGATCATAAAAATTTTCTTGCGTCCGTACAAATCGGACAACTTGCCGAATATCGGGGTAGAAACCGCCGTGGTGAGCAGGTAAATGGATATAACCCAGCTCATCAAGTCCAGACCGCCCAAATCGCCGACGATACGGGGAATGGCGGTCGACACGATCGTGCCTTCGATGGAAGACAGGAAGGTCACGACCATGATCGCCAGCAGGACTTTCGTTTTGTCGGTGTTACCGGACCGAGCCATTGGCAGCACCGCCTTTTCTTTTTTTAGTGAACCGCACGGGATGTTCGTTCAATTCGCTCAATCCCGGCGGACCGTTTGCAAGACGTGCGTTTCCAGCGCTTGCGCCACGCCGTCTTCATTGTTGGATGCGGTTATTTGGTCCGCCTGCTCCAGAACGCCTGCCGGAGAATTGGCCATCGCGATTCCGAGACCCGCGAAGGAGATCATCTCCAGGTCGTTGAAGTAGTTGCCGATGGCAAGCACCTCGTCCGGACGGACGTCGAGACTTGCGCATAAACTGCGCAGTGCGTTGCCCTTCGTGGCATCGGCGTGCATCACGTCGATAAAATGATCCCCGCTGCGGATCATGCGGAGATCGCCGTACAGCCGCGAAAGCGACCAGTCCCGCTCCACCGTGTCCATGACGGCCGGGTCCGCGCTGTAAAGCGTAAACTTGACGAGCGGGACCGTCAAAGCCGTAACATCCGCAACGAGATGCGGAGTGACGAAAAACTTCTTGTACATGGCCTGTTCGACCTCGGTTAAACGCTCCAGGTACATATCAAACGGGGCGCACACGTCGAAGTGCACCTCATGCTCGCGGCAGTATGCGATCATAGCGGCGATTTGGCTCACCCGGAACGCATACTGATGAATCAGTTCCAGCCCGGGAGACTGAACGGTGGCGCCGCCGTTGTGCGTAATGACCGTTCCTTCCAGTCCCAGTTCCTCCAGAACCGGAATGGCGCTTGCGGGCCCGCGGCCCGTGCAGAGCACGATGGAGCTTCCCTGCTCGTGCACACGGCGTACGGTTTCCCGGGTCCGTTCGGTAAGGAGATAGTCGTCGTTCAGAAGTGTGCCGTCAACATCCAGGGCGATCAGTTTGTAAGTCATGGGGCAGGTCTCCTTTCCACTCCGTTATTAGCTGGTATTGTCTCTCTTGCCCTTTGCACAGTCTTATGCACAGTCTTGTGCATTGCCTTGTGTACGCTGCCTAAGCTTCGTCTCATTTATGTAGATCGTTGTCGACACCGGGCTCGGAATCCAAGGAAGGCTTGCCCTGGAGCAGCTCCAGTTCCTCCCGGGTCAGTTCCCGGTATTCGCCCAGTCCCAGAGCCGGGTCCAGTTGGAGCGGTCCCATCGAGATGCGCTTCAAATAAACGACCCGCTTGCCGACTGCCTGGAACATCCGTTTCACTTGGTGAAACTTTCCTTCCTGAATGGTCAGCTCAATCTCCGAGCGTGGCGGATCAGCGGTTGTATCGCATGTCAGAACGCGAAGCTGCGCCGGCATCGTCACGTACCCGTCATCCAGCTCGACGCCCGCCTCAAACGCCTGTTTGTCGGCTTCTCCGGCTGAGCCTTCCACCTTGGCGTAGTAAGTCTTCGGCACATGCTTGCGCGGAGAAAGCAGATTGTGGGCCAGTTTGCCGTCGTTCGTTAGCAGCAGAAGCCCTTCCGTATCTTTATCCAGCCTGCCGACGGGAAATACGTCAAAGGGCGCATAAGCCTCGCCGAGCAGATCCACGACCGTGCGGTCCCGGTTGTCTTCCGTAGCGGAAACGACGCCCTGCGGCTTATTCAGAAGAAGGTAGACGAACTCCCGGTAAACGATCTTTTCTCCGCTTACGGTGATCTCGTCCTGCTCCGGGTCCACCTGCATCCCGCTGTCTTTGACCCGGATGCCGTTCACTTCGATCAAGCCGTTTTTGACCGTCTTTTTCAAATCGGAACGTGAACCGTAGCCGAGATGGGCGAGCACCTTATCGAGCCGTTGTGTTTTTCTTTTAATCGCGCTTCCGCCTCCTTCCGGCCAATCTTTTATGGAGCCTGCCTCTATTTCCTGCTTTTCCGCCCTATGAATAAAAGCCCTCTTGCCTCCGAGATCCGGGGCCAGGGCATGTTAGGTGGACTGCCTTTTATGCGAATCGGGGTATTCGGTCGAAGCGTTGGTGTTGAGCATACCGGGCGGAATTTAGTGCGGCTCCCCGTATTATAGACTATTCCGTGCCTGCTTGCACCTTCGGTCCGACAAAAAAACAGGCAATCTTTCACGATTTTCTCACTTTTTCACGAAGAACAAGCAGGATTTGCGCTCTTTCGTCTCGAAATTATTCTAGCTAAACAAGTAACCACTTAAGGAGTGAATTATGAAAAAATTAGCGATTTACTTAGGCATTATCGTTGTCCTTTTCGCCGCGATCTTCGTGGTCACGAAATCTTCCAACAAGGGCAATGACGAAGCGGCCAACAAGCTTTACGGCGTATCCGCTTCCAAGCTGAAACCGGCCACACAGAAACTGCTCGAAGACCCGAACTACCAGAACCTGATCAAACCCGAAGAGCTTGACAAACGCATCGCGAACAAAGAAAGCTTCTTCCTGTACTACTACGGCGCCGATTGTCCGCACTGCAAAGTAACGACTCCCGTCCTTGTCCCGCTGCAAAAAGAGCTTGGCATCGACGTGAAGCAGTTTAACCTGCTTGAATTCCAGGACGGCTGGAAAAAATACAACATTGAATTCACGCCTACACTCGTATACTACAAAGACGGCGTAGAGGTAGAACGCATGGTCGGCGGCGTGCCGGAAAACGGCGGAACCGAAGGCAATACGCCTGCGAAGTTCAAAGAATTTTTCCTCAAACATAACGGCAAATAATATAAAGAAGCAGCGGAGCTTATCCGCTGCTTTTATTATTGTGTTGGCACTTGGAGGACTGCGGGTCAAAAATCTTTCTTTTTCATGATTCCGAGTGAAATCAGATAAGAAACGAGAAATGCCGCCGCTCCCCCCGCCGCGATAACCGCGACCGCCGTCGGGGAAGGAAGCCCCCATTTGTCCGTCGCTCCTACAATGAAGCCCAGCATGGAAGTCGACGCGAACAGCAGGATCATCATGATGACGCTGATTACCTGCAGGTACTTGTCTCCCAGCCAGTAATGCAGCGGAAGGTAGATCGCCGCATACACGAGCAGCATGACGCCGAGAAGCCCTGAGGTTCCCCAGGAGAAGGCGGATGCGCCGCCCGTCCCTCGTATCATCGACGTTACCGTGCTTACGATAAAACCGATCCCCGTTCCCAGTATACCGAACAGGAGCACGCTCACATACCTGGCGCCCACGATATCCGAACGCCGCACGGGAAGGCTGCCCAGCAGGATGAAATTTCGGTTCTTCACGTCATGATTCGCGGAAATAAATAAGAGCATGATGGAGGGAACAAGCTGGACCACTACACCGCCCATCCGGGAATTGGAGAACGAGATGGCAAAGAAAACCACATAGGCGGCCATCCACCAGAGCTCTTTTCTCATCACGCGAAAATCTTTGCTAAGCAGTGCCACCATGGCTGTACCCTCCTTTGACCGTATAGACCATAATATCTTCCAGCGTCGCGGGCTCGATGACCGCGTAGCCTCCGAACAACTTCTCGGCCTGCGGCCGGTTGTAAACAAGGCCTTCGAAGCCTACGGACGTTTCCCGGACGGAAACGAACTGCTTGCGGATGTCCGCATCCAGAAGCTCCGTCCCGCCTTTGACGATCGCGTACCGTTCCTGAACGTTCTCCTTGCTCTCGCTGAAAACGAGCTTTCCCCGGTTCATGAAGGCGATGTAATCCGCGACGCGGTCCAAGTCCGTCGTAATGTGGGTGGAGAACAGAATCGTATGCTGCTCATCCTGCATCAGATCCGCCAGCAGATCGAGCAGTTCGCGCCGGAAGACGGGATCGAGTCCTGCCGTCGGTTCGTCCATCACGAGGAGCTTGGCCCCGTGGGACAGAGCCGCAGCCAGACCGAATTTCATCTTCATGCCTTTGGATAAGTCCGAAATCTTCTTCCCGGCCGGAAGCTCGAACCGCTCCAGATAGGTTTGAAACTGCTCCTCGTTCCAATTCCGGTAAAAAGAAGCGAGCAGCCTTCCGGTCTGGCGGACAGTCAAATGCTCGTAGAAATGACTTTCGTCCGATACGAAACCGATCCTTTCCTTGATCTCCTTCTCCCGTATCGGCATCTCCATTCCTTCTATGAAGACACGTCCCTGCTCCGGAATAGCGAGATGGAGCAAAATCTTGATCAGGGTGCTTTTGCCCGCACCGTTAGGACCGATCAGTCCTGTAATGTATCCTTTCGGAACCGCAAAGGACAGGTCTTGAATGTTGAAGTTTGAATAGGCTTTGGAAATATGCTTAAACTCCACGGCGTTCATCGGATGTCTTCCTCCTCTTCATACAGCGCTTTGACGGTTTCGATCGTTTCATCCACGGTTATTCCCAACTGCCTAGCTTCCCGGACGGCTTCCGACAATTTCGCTTCAAACTGCTTCAGCTGCTGTTCCCGGATATATTCCCGATTCAGACCGGAGACGAAGGAACCTTTACCGACGACCGAGTCGATCAGCCCTTCCTTCTCCAGCTCCTCGTAAGCTCTCTTGGTCGTGATCACGCTGATTTGCAAATCTTTGGCCAGCTGCCGGATCGACGGCAGGCTTTCTCCCGGAAGCAGCTCTCCCTGCAGAATTTGTCGCTGAATCTGCTGTCTGATCTGCTCGTAGATCGGCTCGCCTGAACTCTGCGAAAGAATAATGTTCATAGTTCACCCGCTTCGCGTTATCATTGTTCATATTGTATATGTATACTATATACACTATATACAATGTTGTCAATCCGATTTTGCCCATAAAAAAAACGGCAGGCCGCTTGGAGCAGCCTCCGTTATTTGTCCAACCGCCTTCCCTCGAGGCTTCAGCGGTCTCCGCATCGTCCCAACTCCTCCATAAGAAGCCGGACTCCCCTCTGGATTTGTTCGTCCCCGACTTGGGAGACATTCAGCTTCAAATAATTGTCCCGGGGAAAGCCCGGTAGATAGTGCTTGTCGATCGGTTCGATCACCACCGATTTTTTACGCAGCCGCCTGGCCAGCTCCGGCTGGGATACAGACGGGCTCAGCATAAGGTGAGTATGGACGGGAGAGAGCTCTTCGCTGTCCATAGCCCCTTGTACTGCGCCGCCGGCAAGCGGCCCATACTCCGCAAGCATTTGCCGGAGAAGCAACGACCTGGTCGCGTAGGCGGCCTTGATTTTATGCTTGTGCCGTTCGAACATCCCGCTTTTCAGGTAAATCTCCAGCGCGCCTTGGGAAATCATCGAGCTGTCAATGTCGGCGATGCGCTTATACAGGCTGAAGAGGTCCACAAGACTGCCGGGAATGACCGCAATACCGATGCGAAGGCCGGGGAACATGATTTTGGAGAAACTTTTCAAATAAATCACGCGCCCCCCCTCATCGTAAGCATGGACCGGATCGGCTTTCCCGTCCGGCTCCAAGTCGGCCAGATAGTCGTCTTCCACCACGTAGACATCGTACTTGCGGGCAAGGGCCGCGATTTTCTTCTTCACATCCGTGCGGTAAGAGCACCCGAGCGGGGCATGAAACCTCGGGATCGTATAAAAGAACTTGATCGGCTCCGTGCGGAAAATCCGCTCCAGTTCGTCCAGATCGATCCCTTCCCGCGAACGCCGGATTCCCATGACCGGGACTCCGTGAGTCACGAGCTGTTCGATGAACAGGTGATAGCCGGGCTGCTCGATCAGCACCTTCGTTTTCCCGTTCGGAAAAGGAAGCCCGGCCAGAATGGCCAGCGCCTGCTGCACCCCGGACACGACAAAGAGGCTGCTGACGCGCGTAAACACCTGATAATCCGCAAGCAGCTTCTGCATCATCACGAGCAGTGCGGGCAGGCCTTGAGGAGTGCCGTACACAAACAAATCGTTTTTGTACGTATCGATCGCTTTGTTCATACAGTGCTGGAAATCCAGATAAGGAAAAAAGGCCGGGTCCGGAGCGGAGACGGCAAAGTCGATGACATCCGGCGAGTCCGGGGAGGTATCCGACGACGATTGGACGACGTAGTACCCGCTCTTGGCGATGGAATAGACCAGATGCCTGCTCTCCAATTCCTCCATTGCCCGGATAACGGTGCTTTTGTTAACCCCGTAGCTTTCCGACAACTGCCGGATGGAGGGTAGTTTGCTGCCCTCCTTGTAGCGGCGGTCCGCGATCTGCTGCTCCAGATCGGTTAAAATTCCTTCATATTTGTGCATGAATTTCACCTCTCCGGCCAATCTGTACCGGTACAGTTAACGTTTTCTCCTATTGTAGCACAGGCGCCCGTCCCCTTAAAATCTAGGCAAGGACCTTAATAAACCGCTTTGCATGCAGGCTCAAAGGAATAGATCGCCATGAAAGCAGCACCTCTTACCAAAGCTTACCTATCCGCCGTACTATACGCCTTGATCATCGGCTTCTCGTTCATATTCGTAAAAACCGCCCTCGTTTCCACAGGGCCGTTCGACCTCCTGGCGCACAGGTTTACGATTTCCCTGGCCGCGCTGCTCCTCTTCCTCGCCTTCAGCAGAACCCGGCTGAACATCAGGAAGCGGGATTATTTAGCCATCCTGCCGATGGCCGTGCTGTATCCCGTTCTGTTTTTTGCTTTCCAGACCTTCGGCCTGGTACAAGCGTCGGCTTCCGAGGCGGGAATCATTCAAGCCGCAGCCCCCGTTTTCACTATGATGCTCGCTTCGGTTGTGCTGAAGGAACGGACCGGCCTGCGGCAAAATCTGTTCATCGCCCTCTCTGTGGCAGGCGGTGTTTATATTTTCGCCATGAAGGGACTGGACTTTCGTACGATGAACGGAGCCGGACTGTTCCTGATCCTGCTCTCCGCTCTTTCCTCCGCCGGATACAGCGTGCTCGCGAGAAAATTAAGCCGGAACTATACGCCGCTCGACTTGACGTTTGTTTCGCTGCTTTTCGGCTTCATCGCGTTCAACGGATTTGCGGTCATCCGCCGCACCGTCCAAGGCACGCTTCCTTTCTATTTCGAACCTTTCGGCGACCTTTCGTTCATCGTCTCGGTCCTTTTTCTGGGTGTGCTGTCCTCCCTTGCGAGTTCATTTCTGTCCAATTACGCCCTTTCCAAAATGGAGGCGTTCAAAATCAGCATTTTCAACCAGTTGGCAACGATCGTGACCATGACGGCCGGCGTCATCATCCTGCATGAGAAACTGGCCTATTTCCATTTGATCGGAGCCGCCCTTATGATTGCCGGAGTAGTCGGCGTATGCCTGCCGGCGTCTCCCCGCAAAACTTCCCGGCAGCCGGAACGGGGGCTGGATGCGTGAAGGGAATGTTGAGCAGCAAAAAGCCGCCGCGTTTGACAATCTATCACCGCGTCCAGCTTCGAGTATGCGCCCGTTCAACTATAATGCCTGACGCCCATTCCGCAGGTACAACGAAAAGGCCGTGACATTCACGGCCTTTTTATCGTTCGCCTTATTCCCGGCTGCCTGCTTCCCGCACCGGCTGCGGGGGACCCGCTTCTCGCCCCGAATCACTTCCTCAAAGAGAGACGCGCATATGAATGCCGGCCAGACGCTGTCCGTCCGGTCCCGTCTTCTCCGACACGTCAAAAGGACAGAAGCCGAGCTTCGCATACAGCAGCAGCGCGGGCGTATTCGTGTTGTGACAGACGAGATTCAGAAACGGAACACCGAGCTCCCGCTTCGCCCTGTCCATCATCGTCCGGATCAGATAAGAGGATGCCCCTTTCCCCCGGTATTCGGGCGCCACAATCACGTTTCCGAGCCAGCATTCCTTCTCCCGTACGCAGCCGTACAAATTGGCGTAAGCGGCAATTTCCCCGCCTTCGGCCGTTATAACGGTCGGGCACAGCCGTGTTTTCAGCGTTTCGCGAATCTGCTCCGGCGTTAGCGGATATTCGCCTTTCGGATACATGTAAAAGAGCTCGCCCGCATGCTGCGGCAGCCCGCAAATAACGTCCAAATCGTCCGGTGATAAAGACCTGCTTTGATAATCCGCCATTCCTGCCACTCCCTCATCTTATTCTTATGTACCGTATTGTACAGGCGAACACCGTTTTCCCGCCCGCTCTTATCTCTTGTCTCTTGTCCCTGCCCCTGCCTGCAAAAAAAACCGGCAGGGCCTTATGCCTGCCGGTTCCTTCCCTGCCGTTCCGTCTTATGATTCGGTCCGCCGCTCGCCTTGAATTTGCCGGACCTGTCCCGCCAGGTTCTCATCCACGATGCGAATTTCCAGCGGATAAGGCTCGAAAGGCCGCACCCCGATATTCCGGAGCTTGACCAGATACGCCTCCGCATCCCGCAGCAGCAGAGCCACGTTTATTCCGAGCAGCCTGTCCGGGTACCCCTGCAGCTTCGCGATCCCCGATTCCATCAATTTAACGGCTCCCGATACGTTAGCGTTAAGATGATGATACAGCCCGACGGCAATCTGCAGCAGCCCCTGGTAAAACGGCTTCCGGCCTTCTTCCAGCCAGAGGGTCTCCATCACTTCATGGCATTCGTAATAGTCCCGGTTTACATTGAACTCGTATAAAAAAGCGAGGTACAGAGGATCGTAAGGACGCAAATCAGCGCGCCCCTTTTTTCGCCCGTTTGATGGCTTCCTGGATTTCCTCCTGGAGCTCTCGCATGGCCCGTGTATCGTCCTTTTCGAAAATTTCGTTGAAGCGCATCTGGAACTGGACGGCTTCCCGGACGCGATGATAGAAGTACAGCACCTGGATGCAGTTCAGAATGACGGTAACCAGATTCGAATTGTCTTCGAACAGCTTCTGCGCTTCCACGATTTCCCCGCGGATATTGGACATTTCCTGATCCAGCAGGTAAGCGGCTTCCGCCGCCCGGCTCAGTCTCGTGCGGACCTCCTCCGGCAGCATGCTTTCCTTGTATTTATAATTCAGGGAATGCTCGATAGTCGCCCAGAAATTCATCGCCAGCGTACGCAGCTGAATTTCGCCGAGCACCTTTTTCATCCCCAGAGAAGTCTGTACCGGGTATTCGATAATCATATGAAAGCTGCGATAGCCGCTTTCCTTCTTGTTGGCGATATAATCTTTCTCGTAGAGCACTTTCATATCCTTACGTTGGTGGATCAGCTCGCGCAAAGTTTCGATATCTTCAACGAACTGGCACATGATGCGGATGCCCGCAATATCTTCGATACCGGTTTCGAGATCGTCCATGGATACGTTCAACTTCTTGGCTTTATCCAAAATGCTCGAGATTTTTTTGACACGCCCGGTCACGAATTCGATCGGAGAATATTCCTCGCGGTTTTTGAGTTCCGCCCGAAGCGTTTTGAATTTAATTTTGAGTTCTTCTACGGTCTGTTCATAAGGAAACAGAAATTTTTTCCAATCCCTTCCATCCATAAGAACTGCCTCCACTTCCGGTCAAAGTCGACGTTGATCTGCCCCGATCGCCTCGGAAATATGGGTAAAGCCGTCTTTTTTAAGCAGGGTCGACAAACCTTCATTCAATTTCTTCAAAAGGCCCGGGCCTTCGTATATAAGCGCCGTATACACCTCGACGAGGCTCGCTCCCGCACGGATTTTGTCATAGGCATCCTGCGCGGTGAAAATTCCGCCGGACCCGATAATCGGGATGCGTCCTTCCGTCATTCGGTACACGCGCGAAATAAGCTCGGTCGAACGGGATGTCAGCGGACGTCCGCTCAGGCCCCCTGCCTGATCCCGGTTGGGATGACTTAATCCGTCGCGTCCAAGCGTCGTATTCGAAACGATAATCCCGGAAACCCCGCTTCCGCCGATGACGGCAATCGTATTTTCCAGCTCGGTGTCGGTCAGGTCGGGCGCAATTTTGACGAGAACCGGCTTGGCCGCGCCGCCGGTCCGCTCGTGCTGAATCTTCATCTCGCCCACGACCGCATGAAGCAATCTCTGCAAATCATTGCCATGCTGCAAATTACGCAGATCGGGAGTATTCGGTGAAGAGATATTGACCACGAAAAAGTCGCCGTGCCCGTACAAAGTTTGGATGCAGGAGCGGTAATCTTCTTCCGCCTGCTCGTTGGGCGTCGTTTTGTTCTTGCCGATGTTGACGGCCACGGGGACCGGACGGCTGCCGAGGCGGCTTAAATTTTGCGCCATCGCCTCCGCGCCGACGTTGTTGAAGCCCATCCGGTTGATCAGGGCTTCATCCTCCGGAAGCCGGAAAAGCCGCGGCTTGTCGTTGCCGCTCTGCGGTTTGGGGGTAACGGTCCCCACTTCCATAAAACCGAAACCCATCCGGGAGAAACCTTCCACCGCCTGGGCATTCTTATCCAGTCCGGCGGCAAGTCCCACCGGATTCGGGAACGCGATTCCCCAGAGCGTGCTATGAAGTTCGGGGGCGTGGCCGAACCCCCATGCGGCGCCGATAACGGACGACATTCCCGGGATCTTGGCAGCCGTTTTAAGTCCGTTAATAATCAAATGGTGAGCCTTCTCCGCGTCCATGCGAAACAGGACCGGCTTAGCGATTTTCTTGTATACCATGCAGTTGACACTCCGTTCCTCAGTACTCTCATCTGTCAGTTTATCGCGTTCCACGCGAGAATGCAAAGATTTTTATCCGTACAGAGCCCCGTGATCGGGACGTATAATCCCCTTTAATCCACATTAAACACGAACGAAATATATTATAACACAAAAAATGTTCGCCTTATCATGAATTCCGTACAAATGTTTGCTTATTTTGACCGGTTCTTGCGACAGAACCTATTACGATAAACCGGATCGTTTTAATCGGTTTTAAAAAACGAATTTAAACGGCAGGCCTTCGTCTCGTAACGCGTCAGACGGAAAAGTCTCTGAGCGGCAGTAAAAAGAGCGCCCGCCCCGCACATAGCAGGGAAGGCGCTCTCGCATCCCGTCCTTAACGGACGGGGAATTTAATCCAGCCAGCGGTATACTTTACCGGGATTGGTCTCCTGTACCTCCGAAGGAAGCTTAAAAGCTCCCTTCGGGCCAAATCCGGCCCCGGATGCGCCGCCGCCGCCGGGCCCGTCACCGACGAGCCCCGCCGGGAGCAGCCCGCTTCCTATGGTGACCTTCGTGCCTTTCGGAGCCATGTCGAACAGCTCCTCCACATCTTCCTGCCTCATCCGGATACAGCCCAGCGATTCGTCCTTGCCGATCGAGGAGGGGTGTCTGGTCCCGTGGATCGCATAGTCCGTATCGGAGAGCGTCATCCCGCGCGTGCCGAACTCGCCTTTCGTCCGTCCCTTGGGATTGCGGACTTTCTCGGACACGGCGAATTCGCCGAGCGGGGTCCGCGCCCCCCCGAGACCGACCTCGTAGCTCCTCACGACGGTCCGTCCGCTCACCAGCGCCAGCCGGTGCAGCTTGGTGTCGATGAGGATCGCCAGCGGCTCGCTGAGCGCCTCCTCCGCGGCCGCGGAAGCGGCGGACGGCTTGGCGCCGGGGGGCGTGTCCGCGCCGCCTGTCCCGGCTGCGGCCTGCCCGTTCGCGCCCGCGGCGGCCGCCTCCCGTACAAGCGGGAACGCTTCCCGCATGTACGGCGTCAATCCCGACATGACGTTGTCGGGATACGGCCGTAGCAGCTCCTCCGGACGCTCCGGCAGCTTCCCGCTTGCCGCGCGGTAAGCCTCCAGCGCCGATCGGAGCACGAGGAGCTGCTCCTGGCGCTGCCGCCAGGCTCCCGCCGGCTCCGCGAAGCGGCCCGGATCGTCCGGGCGGCAGTTGCATGCGGCGGCGTCGAAATAGGCGATCGCCGCCGCTTCGCCGGGCCCGCCGCTTGCGACCGACAGGAGCGGCTTCAGCGGCCTGTGCCAGGCGATCCAGCCGCCGCCCGGTCCGTCCGCGCCCTGTGCGGACAGGAGGACGGCTTCGCCGCCTGCCGGCCTGTCGCGCAGCAGCATCCGTTCGAGCGCTCCGCTCGCGGACGTCTGCTTCTCCGCCGCCAGGTAGACGCGGAGACCCCCTTCCGCCGCCGGGAGGTCCGCCGGGGCGGCGACGCTTCCGCCGGGGCGTCCGTCTCCCGCTGCCGGTCCCGACGGAGCGGGCAGCAGCGCGATCAGCGCCAGCAGGGCGGCCGTAAGCGCGGCTTTCCTGCGGCGGCTTCGCTTGGCCGCCGTCTTCAGCTCCTGCGGCCAGGGAACGGAGGAATCGAGCGCCGACCAGTCGACGGTTATTTTCCGTTTCTCGAACGCTTCATAGATTTCCCCGGACTGCGCGTAGCAGTAAGCGGCTTTCCCCCGGTCTCCCCGGGCCGCATACTCCCTGCCGAGCAAATACCACGCCATCCGCTGGTCCGGATGATCCCGGACGTATTCCTTCAGATAAACCCGGTCTTCAATGGGATTGTGCCGCAAAAATCGGGCCAGTTTCTCGTCCGGTTTTTCTGTGCTCACTTTTTTCACCGCCTGCTTCAAGGATTACCGGTGTTTCTTTTCCTTTTATCGGCAGGAGAAGCTGCTCTGTTGAATTTCGTTCAAATCGCGTCGGTTTTTCTCTCTTATTTTCTTTTATCCGGGGCAATCCGAGTTAATCCGACAACAATAGACAAAAAAGCCCTGTTTCCGATAGGGAAACAAGGCTTTATTTGTATAAAGAAAGAAATCTTACATATTGAAAGGAGTATCGGCCACTTTGATCGAATCGGTCGGGCAGCCGTCTTGCGCATCCTGCAGATCGTCGTACAGATCTTCCGGAATTTCGGTCACGCCGTGGTTACCGTCGTTTTCGTAAATCACTTCCGCAATACCCTCATCATCGTAGTCGTAAATATCTGGAGCAGTTGCGCCGCAAGCTCCGCACGCAATGCAGGTGTCTTTTTCCACCCATGTATACTTAGCCATATATGAATTCCTCCTCTAATAGTCCTCCATTGTCCACTATAATATAAAGTATTCGAAAGTTCAACGGAAAGTACAAGTGAAAAGCCAGCCGCCATGCGGTGTCCGGCTCTTCCCCTTTAAGATTTCATTCTTGGGCGGATGTTATTCGGCTCCCGGTTTTTATAACGGGAATGAATCTCCGTCCGGGTCTTTCTGCAGGGAAGTTCCCCTCCGCTTGCGGTTGCGTATAAGCGCCGACGGATTGTCGCCGATCATCCCCGCGGTAAGCACGGCATCTTCTCCGAATTTATCCCGGAGCGCATCCATAATTTCGCTCAGCTTGTCCTTCTTCGGCTGCTGCTCGTAACTGAACAGATCGAGCTGAATCGCGGCCTCCTCCTTCGGCGTCAGGTTCTGGCCCGTGATGCCGAGGAGGCGGATCGGCTTTTCCGGCGCCCAATGCCGCTCGAACAGCTCGCACGCGGCCTTGTACAGATCCTCGTGATGATCGGTCGGCACGGGCAGTGTCACATTCCGTGTGATCGTCTTCATATCGGGGTCCCGGATCGTAATCTGCACGGTCGAAGCCATCAGCTTCTGATGCCTGAGCCGGCGTCCGACCTGATCGGCCAGATTCAAGAAGACACGGAACACTTCCTTGCGGTCCGTGTAATTGTAAGGAAGCGTCGTCGTGTGGCCGACCGACTTGTTCGGCTCGCGCTCCGGGTTAACCTCCGAACGAGAGATGCCGTTGGCGGCCTGCTTGAGAGCGGGTCCGCTTATGCCAAACGACTTGCGGAGAAGCCCATCGTCGGCAGCCGCCAGTTGGCCGATCGTGTGAATCTGCAGCTTCTGCAGCTTCTCGGCCGTTTTTCTCCCGATGCCGTACAATTCTCCGCAGGGTCTATCCCAAAGGACCTTCGGCACATCCCGCAGACGAAGCACGAACAATCCGTTGGGCTTTTTCATATCGGAAGCCATCTTGGCCAGAAGCTTGTTCGGCGCCACGCCGACCGAACAGGGCAGACCCAGCTCTTCGCGTATCCGGGTCTGAATCTCCTCCGCGATCTGAAGCGGGGTTCCGAACTGCTTGGAACCCGTTATGTCCACATAACATTCATCAATGGACATGGTCTCGACCATCGGCGAATAGTCATAGACTATACGGCGGAAGCCGCGGGAAAACTGC
The DNA here is from genome assembly GCF_058269095.1 of Paenibacillus sp. JNUCC 35. Taxonomy (NCBI): domain Bacteria; kingdom Bacillati; phylum Bacillota; class Bacilli; order Caryophanales; family Paenibacillaceae; genus Paenibacillus; species Paenibacillus sp. JNUCC 35. The sequence continues at coordinate 4,501,193 of NZ_CM177771.1, forward strand.
CGGTACAAATCGAAATTCGGCTTGATGAGCACAAGCTCCGGACAAAGCCTCATCGCCTGCCGGACGAGCATTCCCGTTTTGACTCCGCGCGCCCTGGCGGGATAGGAGGAGGTTACGATAATGCCTTTGCGCTGTTCCACGCTGCCCGACACCGCGATCGGCTTGCCCCGGTACAGCTCGGGCTCCACGACTTCGTGTACGGAACAGTAAAACGCGTTCATATCGATATGTAAAATAACTCGTCCGTTTTTGGGATACCCTTCCTGTGCCATTATCCCGGCTTCCTCCTTCCTGCGGGCGCGCGAGGTCCCGTTTAGCGTATCGAAAAGCGGCCGTGCGGCGCTTTATCCTCTTTATTCCTTCTAATTCTTAGTCTATTCCTGTCCGCTTGAGGAATCAAGAACGGCTATCGTCCAAAATTTGCGAAAATTCATTCTTTATGGTTGAAATTATGATATAATCGTGCATTATACATTCGAGAAAACATTCGAAAAATGAACAGCGACACGTTTAGAGGGGGAGCACCGAAATGTCCGATTCAATCAAAATCTTTGACACTACGCTTCGTGACGGAACCCAGGGCGAAGGAATCAGCCTGTCCGTGGAGGACAAACTGAAAATTGCCCAGAAGCTCGACGAGCTGGGCGTTCATTATATAGAAGGCGGCTGGCCCGGAAGCAACGGCAAAGACATTGAATTTTTTAACCGTGTTCAGGAACTGAATCTTAAGCATGCGAAAGTAACGGCATTCGGCAGCACCCGCCGCAAGAACACCAAAGCCGAAGAAGATCCCAATCTGACGACGCTGGTGGCGTCCGGCGTTCAAGTCGCGACGATTTTCGGAAAATCGTGGGATTTTCACGTTCACACCGCCATTCAGACGACGCTCGAAGAAAACCTCGCGATGATTTTCGATTCCGTACGGTATCTGAAAAGCTGCGGTCTTGAAGTCATTTACGACGGCGAGCATTTTTTTGACGGCTACAAAAACAACCCGGACTACGCCCTCCAGACAATCCGCCAGGCGCAGGAAGCCGGCGCGGACTGGATCGTGCTGTGCGATACGAACGGCGGATCGATGCCGGAGGAAATTTTCGAGATCGTTTCGGAAGTCAAGAAACAGATCACGACGCCCGTGGGCATCCACGCCCACAACGACTGCGAGCTGGGCGTCGCCAATTCCCTGGCAGCCGTGAGAGCCGGCGCCCGCCAGGTCCAGGGCACGATGAACGGATACGGCGAGCGCTGCGGCAACGCGAATCTGTGCTCCGTCATTCCGAATCTGCAGCTGAAGCTCGGCTTCGCCTGCATTTCGGATGAGCAGCTGGAATCGCTGGGGCCCGTTGCCCGTTACGTCAGCGAGATCGCGAACATGCACATGCCGATGAACCAGCCGTATGTCGGCAGCGCGGCTTTCGCCCACAAAGGCGGCATCCACGTGTCCGCTATCCTCAAGCACGCGAGCACGTATGAGCATATCGTTCCCGAGAAGGTAGGCAACAAGCAGCGCGTACTCGTTTCGGAGCTGGCGGGGCAGAGCAATCTCGTTTCGAAAGCGGCCGAGCTCGGCCTCAACCTGGAACAGCAGGACGGCAAAGCGAAAGAAATCATTTCGCGCATCAAAGACCTTGAGCACGAGGGATACCAGTTCGAAGGTGCGGATGCTTCTCTTGAACTGATGATGCGTGAAGCTTCCGGCGAGCTGCAGGAGCCGTTCGTGCTGGAATCGTTCAAAATTTTCGTGGAAAAGTCGGCGGATCGTCCGGTCAGCTCCGAGGCTTTCGTCAAGGTGAACGTGCACGGCGAATCCATGTATACCGCCGCGGAAGGCGACGGACCCGTCAACGCGCTCGATAACGCGCTGCGTAAAGCTCTGCTGCCTTTCTATCCGGACATTCACAGAATGCACCTGTCCGACTATAAGGTACGCGTGCTTGACGACAAAGGAGCGACCGCTTCCAAAGTCCGCGTTCTGATTGAATCCCGCAATTACGAGAACGAATGGAATACCGTCGGCGTTTCCTCCAATATTATCGAAGCCAGCTGGCATGCGCTCGTGGACAGCTTCCGGTATGCCCTAATCGGAAAGTCCAGCGTCGAGAGAGAATCGCTTGATCCAAGACCGGTCGGTCTAGTGAACCACTAATTTATTTTTCCTTACAAAAAGATAAGCCCCGTTTCTTCCGTGTGGGCAGCCTGGCCTTACACACGGACCCGAAACGGGGCTTTTTAAATGTCTCCGAAAATCGGGCAGGCTAGACCCGAAACTACGGAACCTTTTAGCGGCCCTTGATCAAAGCCTTGATTTTCTTTTCCCACTCCGCCTTCGGAAGAAGGTTTACCACTTCCTGCACGACTCCGTTCCTGTCCACGAGGAAGCTCGTCGGGATCGCCAGAAACTTGAACGATTCCGAGACTTTACCGGGTTCATCCAGCAGCACCGGAAAATTGATTCCATACTCCTTGGCGAAGGCCCTCGCCTTTTGCTCGTCATCCTGACTCGTTACATTTATTGCCACCAGGTCCACTTTGTCCCCGTATTTTGTCTGAAGATCAATCAAATCCGGCACTTCCATCTTGCATGGACCGCACCAGGACGCCCAGAAATTCAAAATAAGCGGCTTATCGCGCGCGCCTCCGACCTGGTAAATCTCACCATCCAAATCCGGCAGGCTGAAAGAAGGCACAAACATTCCCGGACGGGGGCCCGTTTGGGTAGGCGCAGCCGCTTGTTTTTCGTCTTTTTTGCCGATCTGGACAAATATAGCCGCGGCCAGAAGAAGCACGATGGCCAGAATCGCTGCATTCCGTTTCAATTTCAGCCCTCATTTCCGCATCATTCGCTTTTTATTCTATCACACGGGAAGCTCAAAATCAGGTACATACACGGTCAGTATCCCCATCTTTATCCGATTCCAACATTATGAACGGTTTAAAAAGTATGATCTTCCGCCCCGAGGAAACCCTATCCGTACCAAGTCAGAAGAGAGGTCAACCACATGGAAAAATCGAAATCCCGAGGGCTTGACATCATTTTCGAGAGTGATCAGGACGACGACTACCAGTTTACCGCCGAACAGACGGCTGAAGGCGGCAAAAAAGGCGGAGGCAAAGGCCGGCTTCTTGAATTTATGGCCATTGCGACGGTACCGCTCGTGCTGGTACTCGGCAACTCGATGCTGGTCCCTATTCTCCCGCAATTGGAGACGGAGCTGGGCATCACCAAGTTTCAGAGCAGTCTGGTTATTACTCTGTTTTCGATTACCGCAGGCCTGATCATCCCTATCTCCGGTTACTTGTCCGACCGGTTTACAAGGAAATCGGTGATCATCCCGTCTCTTATTATATATGGGGCGGCCGGGGTTTTGGCGGCGTTCGGGGCGATCTGGAAATCCTATATGATTCTTATTATAGCCAGAGCCATTCAGGGTATCGGCGCAGCCGGCACGGCCCCCATCGCGATGGCTCTCGTGGGGGATTTGTATAAAGGGGGGACGGAAAGCAAGGCCCTCGGCCTGACGGAAGCATCCAACGGGTTCGGTAAGGTGCTTAGTCCCATCATCGGCTCCCTGCTTGCTCTTATTGTCTGGTATATGCCTTTTTTCGCCTTTCCGATCTTTTGTCTTCTGGCTCTGCTGGCCATGATGTTTCTCATTCACGAACCCAAAGCCAAAAAGGAACCGACGAAACTAAAGCCTTATCTCCACAAAATCGGAACCATTCTGAAAAAGAAAGGACGCTGGCTGATCACTTCCTTTTTTGCGGGTTCTCTTGCGCTTTTTATCCTGTTCGGTGTCCTGTTTTATCTGTCCAACATATTGGAGGAGCCCCCTTACCACATAGCCGGCGTCAAAAAAGGGCTGGTCCTGGCGATCCCGCTGCTGGGCATGGTCATTACCTCTTACACAACCGGAGCCCTGATCAAGAAAAACGGCACCGTGATGCGCTGGCTGATCAACATCGGCCTTTTAGTTATGACGCTGTCGCTGGCATCCACGATATTCGCTCTCCAGAATCTGTATTTGTTTATCGGGCTGCTTACCTTAAGCGCCATAGGCACCGGGCTGCTTCTCCCCTGTCTCAACACGATGATCACCGGCTCCGTGGAAAAAAGCGAACGCGGTATGATCACGTCCATCTATAACAGCCTCCGGTTCATCGGCGTGGCCTTCGGTCCGCCCATCTTCGGCTGGCTGATGGATAAATCCGACCGGCTCATTTTTATAACCGTATCCTCTCTGGCGGGGTTGACGCTCGTCCTTGTGTTTTTTCTTGTTAAACCGCAGGGAAAAATCAGCTGATCCGTTGAGTGCGGTAAAGGATTCCGTTATAATTAGCGCATGATAAACGCGAAACGGTTAACTGAAATCAACGTAAGCCTGTCTTTGTACACGGAATGGCTGGCGCGGTTCAGCCGCTTTCCGGATGAAGAGGCTTGCGGATTCGTTTACGGAAGGATTCGGAAGGAGACCGCATATGTCTCCTCTTTCGTATGGGTTCCGAATGTTTCGGCTTGCCCCACCCGTTCTTTCCGCATATCCCCCTCCGATATTATGCATCACTTAGGGGGCGGAAAAGCCCCAAGCGACCGGCCCGCGCGCTCTTCATTAGCGGGTCCCGTGCTGTTGGGACTGTTCCACTCCCACCCGCGTACGGCTGCTTCGCCGTCTTGCGAGGACATCTCGGTCTTGCGGTTGTGGCCGGAACTGCCCTCCTTCTGGATCGTCTCCCTGGAGCGTTCCGTTCCCGAAACAGCGGTATACGCGTGGGCGGAACCGCAAGAGAGCGGCGCTGCACTCGGACCGTCCGAATCGGCGGATTCTGCCGACAAGGCCGTCACGACTGAGGATACGGGGCAGCCCGGATCGGTTGGTCCCTCCGACACGGGCACCCGGACCGATCGGACCTCACAGCGTGCAGAATCCGCTCCGTCGTCTAATCGGCCAGATCAGGTGAAGAGTCTCTCAAGGCTCCGTAAAATCCCGCTTTGTATAGAAGCGCTATGAACCAAAAAAAGCAAGCAGGTATCCGCGGCTTCCCGCATTCCTGCTTGCTTTTTCATATCACAGCCTTCTTTTCCGCGTTCTGCGAGCCCTAGGTTTTACTGAGAAGCGCGTAAAGATCTCCGAGCGTATCCACGCCCATTTCACCGATTTCTTCCAGGAGCTTCTTCCACAGCTCGGCGGTCATCAAAGAATCGTCCAGGGCGTGGTGTCTTCTCAGCACCGGAATCTCGTACAGCTCAAGCAGAGAATCGAGGGTATAGTCTTTGCGCCGGGGCATCAGCCATTTGGCTACCATCATCGAATCCAGCACCCGGTGGGAGAGGCTGACTTTCGAAGTTTTCCAGAGCGCCGCATTCAAAAACGCTTTGTCATGAGCCGAGCCGTGCGCCAGCAAGACCCTCGCCCCTACAAACTCGAAAAATTCACGCAGGGCCGTAATCAAGTCCGGCGCTTCGGCCGCCTCTTCCGTCCGGATTCCGGTCAACTCCTCGATATGAGGAGGAATCGTGAGGTCCGGATTCACAAGGGTGTAAAACGTCTTGTCTTCGAGCTTGTCCCCGGCCATAGACACGGCGCCGATCGAAATAATCTCGTCCGCCGTCGATGAGAAGCCCGTCGTTTCCAGATCAAAAACAACGACTTTGAGATTGTGCAGGCGAGTGTCCAGCAGCGAATGTCTGCGCTGATCCTTCAGAAGCTGACGGATAAACGCCATCTGCTGGGCGTTGCGCGGGTTAAACATGGATGTAATCGCCGGGGTCAAGCCGCCCATCTTGTAAAGCCTCCACATACCGCCGTCGGGGCCGCTCTCTTTCATCGTTTTACTCCTTTCCGGTCCTATTGTCCCGTATGCTCGCGCAGCTTGGCGGAGGAAGCGTCCCTGCCTTTCTTGACGGAACCCCGCACCTGGCGGATGACCTGCCGCTGAAGCCGTTTTCCGAATTTAAGGCCGCTTTTCAGTTCCGCCCGGCATTTGCGGGTCAATATTCCGGCAGGCAATATACCCGCAGTCGCGAAGTGTCCGTTTTCCCTGTAAAAAGGCGTGTTCAATCTCATCTTCAATGAGTGCAGAAACACTTCCCGGCAAGCCGTGCCGAACTCAACCGTAACGGCTCCGCGGTCGATGAGCGCATCGATTCTTTTAAGGGTGGAAGAATCGGAAATGCCGTTTTCCAGAGCCAGAAGACGGACCGCATTTACAAGCGGGATATAAAGTCCGTATTTGATATCCACGCCGCCCGCGTAAGGCCCGTACCGTTCCGTCACCAGACGCCCCAGTAATCCCAGGGACACTTTATGGTGCAGGGTGTTAGCCAGAAGCGGCAGGAGCAGCCCCCTGTTGAGCGCTATGCTCTCGTGAAAGGCCTGCTTGATCCGGTCCGCAAGAGCTTCGCTACCGTATACGCACCTCAGGTCGGCCGCGATAAGCAAATAGCGCGCGTTCTCCCAGACGGGCTCCGCAAACCAGCCGTTAAGCTGATCTTTCCACCCCGCTTCGCTTCTTCTCCACAACTGGTTCTCGGCCAGCACCCTCCCCGTGCACGGCGGATAACCTGCCAGCTCCAGACCTTGGCGGATTCGCTGGGCAAGCTTGCTGAAATATCCGTCCGCCGCCGCTTCCGTGCCTTCCGGGGGATTTTCGTAAACCAGTCCGTTGTCCTGGTCGCTCCACGGCGTTTGTTCCTCCCGGCCGCCGCTTCCCATAAGCAGGAATGCGTAAGGGAGCGGGGGCTCCCCCGCTCCTTCCGCAGCCAGGCGTTTTTCCGCCAAGGAAATCATTTTCCGGATCATGGCATCGTGTGTAAAATTGAGTTCTTCGTACAGCAAGGCCGCCGTTTCCTCGCCGAGTTCACTCTGGAACAAACCCTGCATATCCGCGCGGATCAGAGCCAGTTCATCCGATCCGGCAGCACCGTTGATCCTTGTGCGAAGCAGTTGCCAAGCCGAGCCTACTATCGGTTCCATGAAGGCATCTCCTTAGATAAGACCGGTCCGGGGCGCGGTCACGAAACCGGCACCGAGCGACCGCCTTCATTGGACTGTTTTGCCGAAGTGTGCGCTTCGATCGCGTGATTCATTTGCTCCGGATACCCGTAAGTGCCGTGCTCGGCGAGATCCAGCCCCATGATTTCTTCTTCTTCCGTCACGCGCAGACCCGTCGTAACTTTAATCAGGTAGAGGACGATGAAGGAAATAACAAGGACGAAGACAAGTGCGCCCGCTACTCCGATAAACTGCACCCACAGCTGGTGGAAACCGCCGCCGTAGAACAAGCCCGCTCCGCCTACATTGACCGTTTTGGCCAGCTCCGGCGTAGCGAAGAACCCTGTGGACAACGTGCCCCAAATCCCGGCGATGCCATGCACGGAGAAAGCGTAGACCGGATCGTCGATCCCTTTCTTTTCAAACCAGATCGCCGTGAAGAAAGTGACCCCTCCAGCAATGGCCCCGATGGCGATCGATGCCAGAGGCGTAACGAAGGCGCAGGAAGCCGTGATCGCGACAAGCGCGGCAAGTACGCCGTTAAGCATGCTTGGAATATCGGATTTGCCGAAGTAAATCCAGGAGATCGCCATAGCGGCCACACCGCCTGCCGCCGCGGCCAGGTTTGTCGTCAAGGCGATATAGCCGAAGAAACCGTCTCCCATTGCGCTCAGCGTACTCCCCGGGTTAAAACCGAACCACCCGATCCAGATGATGATGACGCCAAGCACGGAGAGCACTTGATTGTGGCCCGGAATTTTATTCGGCGAGCCGTCTTTATTGAATTTGCCGATACGCGGCTTCAGGAGGATGGTTGCCACAAGTGCCGCTGTTGCTCCCTGCAGATGCACAACCGTGGAACCCGCAAAGTCCTGCATGCCGATTTTGGACAGCCAGCCGCCGCCCCATACCCAGTGAGCCACGATCGGATAAATCACTACGGTGAAAAGCAGTCCGAAAATAAAGTAAACCGGGAGCTTGGCGCGTTCGGCGAAGCCTCCCCACGCGATTGCCAGTGATACACCCGCAAACGCCAGTTGGAACAAAAACTTAATCGTGATCGGGACATCCGAAGCGCTCAAGGAAACGAAGGCGTCGGCGTTGACTCCGTCCATGAAGAAGCCGGACAAGCCGAACAGATTGTTGTTGAACAATCCGGCCCCGTCTCCGAAAGCAAGCCCGAAACCGAACGCCCAGAATGCGATGGCGCAAATTCCGAAAGTCAGAATGGTTTTACCCGCCACGTGGCCGGCATTTTTCATCCGGGTTGAGCCTGCTTCAAGCAAAGCGAAACCGGCCTGCATAAAGACGACCAGCATAGCGGCGACCAGCACCCATACCGAGTTGATCGCGGCTTGCAGTTGCTCCGGTGTCGGAGCTTCCGCAAACGCCAAAGCCGGGAAAACCATACTGAGCAGCGCTAACCCGATCAGTGTCTTTTTAATCATTCATACCAGCCCTTTCATGTCAGGTTTCTTAACAATATAATTGATTAGTGTCATTATACGCGAACGTTTTGCGAAAAAACAATAGGTTTCGTTCACTTTTCGGATGTTTTTCATTAAAAAAATCAGCTTTTTTCAGATTTCCACAATATATATATCATATTATGTAATATATATGTCATATGTATACTTGTTCATCAAAATGTCAAAAGCATTACGTTTGACTGTACGGTTTAGGATCGGGTATCATTAGGCTGAGGTAAACACGTGCGAACAACAACTTTTAAAGGAGGGGCGAAATCATGGGGATATGAAGCTTCATAGAATCGGAGAGTTGTCCCGGTTGGCCGGAGTCAGCCCCAGGACGATCGATTATTACACCAAGCTGGGCCTGATTCATCCCGAGAAAAGATCGGACACCAATTACCGCCTGTATTCGGATGAAACCTTGCTGCGGCTCAAACGTATTGAAGAGATGAAAAAAGAGAAATATACGTTGGAAGAAATCCGTACAACAATGCTGAAGCTGGATAAAGCGGCCCACGACGAACATGTGACCGATAAGCTGACATCCTATCAGGTGCTGCTCGGCCAACTGCAGAAAGAAATCAAGGAACTCGATCCTATGATTCAGCAGCTAAAACCGAATCAGCTCAAAAAGATTTATAATCTGATTACCCAGCCCACCGCCGCATGCGTCGAGGCACTGCTCTATTTGCTCGGCAAAGGTCCCTTTACGTAACGGATCCCCACGACTATCTTGACTATGGAGGTCTGCAGTTATGTTTTTTCATCCTATGGATTTTCTTATTCTCATTGCCTTCGGCTTATCCATGTGGGCTTCATTCCGGGTCCGCGGCACGTTCAACCGCTGGTCCCAGGTACCCGTTCAATCCGGTATGACCGGATACGAAGCGGCCCGCCGCATGCTTGATGCGGAAGGGCTGTACGATGTTCCGATCGAGCCGGTTCCCGGAGCTCTCACGGATCATTACGATCCGATCTCCAGAACGGTACGTCTTTCCGAGCCTGTCTACTACGAGAGCACCATCTCGGCCGTTTCGGTCGCTTGTCACGAAGTGGGACACGCGATTCAGCACCAAGTCCATTATCCGATGCTTGTTGCGCGCCACAAGATGTTCCCGGTCGTAAACTTCGCTTCCGGCGTGGCTCCGCTTCTACTTATCGCCGGCCTTATTTTTCAGCAGTTTGATATTCTGCTTCTTCTGGGAATCGTCTTCTTCTCCGCCGCGGTGCTTTTCCAGCTCGTGACTCTGCCGGTCGAATTCAATGCCAGCAACCGGGCCCGGGAGCTCATGATTGCAGGCGGCTTTATCACCAACGAAGAAGAGCAGGGCGTAGCGAAAGTGCTTAACGCGGCCGCCTTGACTTATGTGGCTGCGGCTCTTATCTCGCTGCTTGAGCTCGTTAAGTACGTTATGATTTTCAACAGCCGTTCCAATGATTAAAACGGCCGTATCCAACTCGGACGCAGCAGATGCTGTAACCGCAATAAGCTTTCGTCTACAATAGACGAAAGCTTTTTTTCTGTATATGCACGGAAAACGGCAGATTATGTATGACGGAGTGCTTTCTCGCATCGTTATCCAGCTAAGACCCGTTTAATCTGCCCATAGGCCTGCCCGGATCGGCAGAGGGCTGAAACTCCATCAGAAACCGGCTGAAATGCTCAGTCACGAGCGGAAGCTTCTCATCCCTCCGGCGGATGACTCCTACGGTGCGCGTCACTTTCGGATCGACCTTCACCACGCACGGCTCGATATGCGTCGTATAGCGCAGCGCCAGCTCGGGAAGAAGACTGACGCCCATCCCCGCTGCGACAAGCCCGCGGATCGTATCCGTCTCGTCTCCTTCGAATTCGATCTTCGGCACAAATCCTGCCTTCAGGCAGGCGTTCATGACGATCGGACGAAGCGAATACTGTTCGCCGAACATAACAAACGGCTCCTCCTTAAGCTGCTCCAGCCGGATGCTTTTACAGCCAGCCAGCGCATGGTTAGGCGGAAGCACCGCTAACAGCTCCTCCGTGAGCATGACTTCTCCCTTGACGAGCTCGTGCGTCTCCGGACACGGCGATATGATCGCCAGATCGATTTCGCCTTCCGTAACGTCACGGATGAGACTGGTGTAAGTTCCTTGCTTTAATCGGAATTTAACGTTGGGATGCTCCTTCTTGAAGCAGGATATAAACGCCGGAAGAATAGAAACGGATACACTATGGGGAAAACCGACCCGGATCTCCCCGGCTTCGGGGTCCAGGAATTCCCGCACTTCGCCCACCGCGCGTTCCAAGTCGGTCAAAATATGTTCCGCACGGCTCAGAAACAGACTCCCGGCGGGAGTCAGCTGCAGATTGCGTCCTTTCTGGACAAACAGACGAACACCGAGCTCCTCCTCCAAATGGCGGATTTGCCGGCTTACGGCAGACTGGGCCACGCGAAGCTCTTCGGCTGCTTGTGTCATATGCTGCTTTTTAGCCACTTTCACGAAATACTGCAGTTGTCGTAACTCCACAGATTCCTCCATTAGTAAGTTCTGCTATCTCTACCTATTATAGCCGATTTAGATGTTCCGGAGAACCGTTTACAGGCTCCATATGTTTAAAGAGTGTATTGGACAACCCCTTTAACGCGAGGGTATAATAGGGAGGGCTGGAATTTCCAGTTCTTTCGGATAATCGATAAGGAGGAATACATATGTCTCAAGAACGCAAGGGTGCAGCCACTTTTAAGGGCAACCCGATCACACTCGTTGGTCCCGAGCTTAAAGCGGGCGATGCAGCACCGGATTTCAAACTGAACAAAGACCTCCTGAACGAAGTTTCCCTTTCCGATTATGCCGGCAAGGTGAAGCTGATCAGCGTGGTCCCTTCCATCGATACGGGCGTATGCGACGCTCAAACCCGCCGTTTTAACGAAGAAGCCGCCAAACTCGGCGATAACGTTGCCGTTCTGACTGTCAGCGTTGATCTTCCGTTCGCGCAAGCCCGCTGGTGCGGCGCCGCAGGCATCGATCAAGTCGTCCTGCTTTCCGACTACAAAGCGAAGTCCTTCGGACAAGCTTACGGTGTTCTTATTCAAGAACTCCAGCTCGACATGCGTTCCATCTTCGTCATTGATGCCAATGACAAGATCCAATACGTGGAGTATCTCGGTGAAATGACGGAGCACCCGAACTACGAAGCCGCGATCGAAGCGGTTAAAAAGCTCGTATAAAACTCCGGCATAAAAAGAAAACAGCACAGGAATCGATGCGCTCATCGAATCCTCTGCTGTTTTTTTATGCCTGTGAAGCTGCCCGCAAGCTGCCCAAGCGTTAGCGGCTGATTTTGTAAGCCGCCAGCTTTTTGTCCAGCTGCTTGTAAATGTCCAGAATGGTCCGGTAATTGGAACCGAGATCCCCCATGTTCCCACGGGAAGCCGAATAAATATCAATAGCCGATGTCGTCGGATTAACCGCAAACAAAGTAATTGTAATATCCTGAGTACGTCCGAGAGCCGTACGTTTTTCCACCACAATCTCTCCGACATTTTTCACTTCGTGAAGGAGTTTGTAGCCGGGTGTTTTTTTGATCATCCCGACGGTTTCTTCCCACACCTGGTCTTTGGATAATTTGTAGTAACGGGTTTTTAATTCCGGATCTTTGGCTTTCTCACCGGTTGTCTCGAAACTGCGAAGCAAACCGACTAACGTTCGTTTCAAAGTCGTTCCCCCTTCATGAAGCATATCCAAACTGCTTGCCAAACCACACTAAAAACAATCTTACCATTCTTTGCAGGGAAGCAAAAGAGGAGAACGGTAAAAACCGGGCATAAATCCCTGGTCATTTTATTAAACAGCGGCTAAATAACCAATTTCATCCATCCTTACCGCTTTTGCATGAATAAAAAGCCTCTCCGCAGAGAGGCTCCTCTAATTCAAGGGGGTTCCGTTCACTTTAAATGTGTGCCCCGGATTATCTTTAGAACGTTTTCTGGTTGGCGCTTTCCCAGTCTTTCATAAACCGTTCCACGCCGGCGTCGGTCAGCGGATGCTTCATCATAGCTTCGATTACTTTGAACGGCACCGTAGCGATATGAGAGCCTAGAAGAGCGGCCTCGATCACATGCGTAGAATGACGCACGCTGGCTGCGATAATTTGTGTCGGAAGCTCGTGCACCGAAATAATTTGGCTCACTTCTTCGATCAGATGCATGCCCACCTGGTTAATATCGTCGAGCCGTCCGATGAACGGAGATACATAGGTCGCTCCCGCTCGTGCCGCCAGAAGCGCTTGTGTGGAACTGAATACAAGGGTCACGTTTGTTTTAATGCCTTGGTCGCTGAAACGCTTCGTCGCCTTAAGGCCGTCCGCAGTCATCGGCAACTTAATGACAATCCCGCTGCCGACTTTGGCAAGTTTCTCGCCTTGCTGGACCATTCCTTCCACGTCCGAGGCGACAACTTCGGCACTGATCGGCAGATCGCCTACGATGCCTACAATTTCTTTGAGGGTCTCAAAGAAATCTCGTCCCTCTTTGGCAATCAGAGACGGATTCGTCGTAACTCCGGAAATAACCCCCAGCTCGTGCGCTTCTTTAATCTCGTTTACATTGGCCGTATCAAGAAACAGCTTCATACACGATCCACCACTTTCGGCAAAATTTTTGATCTCTATGTACATTCACATTCCACTTTTTTACCATAGCATAAAATGGGCTCTAATACAAAAAGGGTCCGTGCCTGTAGCCTCTCTTTAAATTACCCTCTTTCGGACAAAATAAAAACAGCCCCGTTTACGGAGCTGTGTCTTTTTTTCTACTTATAACATCCATGATTACATAAGAAAACCCGCAAATGCCGTCCGGTTTAATAGTTTCAAACCTGCTTTAGCAGGTGGGTGATCGCAGAAACGTTTTTGAAGTCCCTTTTCGGGGGCATGTCAGCCGCGCTTCAATATGGATCTCCCGAGAAACAATCATTGGTTTAAAACAAAAGAAACCGAAACGTACATCGCAGGATTTTGTTTATATCCCTATTATAAGACAATCGCGAACCGGATTCAACTGGAATCGACTGTCTTTTGTAAGAATAGGTCTATCGCTTCAGAACGCCGCTGAAAAAGGGACCAGGGCTACAGTTTGTCAGACTCTTTCTTTGTCGAATCGTCTTCCCGGACGGCCGCCGCATCAAGCTCAGCCGCCTGCCCGTTCTCTTCCTGCTCCCGCTCGCGTTCAGCCTCTTCCATCGCTTCCTGCTTGCGTTTGATTTTCTCGAAGCTCCGGTTGAACTGCCAGAACGAAAAGGTCGCGCTGACGCTGCCCGCGAAGAATACGAGCAGGAAACTGAAACGGAAACTGATGATCACGATCGCCACGTTCCCGATAATTGTCATCACGCTAGTCACGGGGTTGCCGATCGTCAGCAGAATGGCGTTTTTGATAATTTGAAGAACCTTCATATGAAGATGGGACATGATACAGAAAAAATTGAAAAAGGCGCCGATCAGCAGGATTCCCATGGCCAAGAACATGTACGAAAGAAGGGAAAGCGCGCTGTCGAGACCCGCATAAAAACGGTAGCTCACGAACAAAATCAGAGCAAATAAGACGAAGGCAATGCCTCCGATCATACTCTGCAAAAAGTTTTCTTTGTAGCCGCGGAAGAAGGTCTTGAACAGGGGCACATCCTCATCCCCGGTCACCCACTTACGGGCTACCGTGAACATCGCAGCCGTTGAAGGAAACAGTGTAAACGGTGCCAATATTCCCATTAAAACGAGCGATTGCATCATTATATCCGCTTGGCCCGAAGTAAGCCCGGCTAATGCAAAAAAGAAAAACGGAATGCTGCAAAGGATCCACAGCAAATTAATGGCGGACAGCCTCATGATCCATTCGGAAATCCGGTAAAAGCCGCCCATTAGTCCTCTAAATTCCAAACCCTTGTCCCCCTCTGTTGATGTTATTCTTATTATAGCCTATTTTGTAGAGCATAGGTAGCGGCCCTTTCTTTTCCTCCCTGCAGGCATATTTTATTAAGGTAATAAATCTTCATATTTTTTACGAGGAGGAGATTACATGTCTGGTGTTGGCGGTGCTTGGACTTCCACAGCTGCGATTCTGGTGCTCTTCATTCTGCTGGTTATCGTCTCTCGTACTTTCCTCTACTAATCCTTCCTTAACAGATCCGTAGGAACTAATTTAACACGAATCTCCAAAAAAAATGACGACCCGACGGGTCGTCATTTTGATATTTGAATCCATTAAGCGTTGGAATCTTCACTGCGGCGGGCGCTGCTGGAACGGTCACGATTGTAATCGGAACCGCCGCTGCGGGAGCCGTAGCCGCCACCGGAACGACTGTCACGGTCACGGTCGCGGTAATCGCGTCCGCCGTCTCTTCCGCGGGAGGAAGAAGAACCGTAGCGCGATCCGCCTTGGCCGGAGCGGGAGCCGTAGCCTCCGCCGGAACGGCCGTCGCCTCTGCGGTCGCTGCCATAGTTGAACTTGCGTCCGGAGCTGCGAACATCGACGCGGCGTTTCTTAGCACGGATCGGATCTTCCGGAGTCAGCTCGACGGATACTTCCTTCTTCTCACCGCCGGTAAGAAGTTGAAGTGCCGCTGCCAGCAGGTTGACGGAATCGTATTCCTCAAGGAGCTGGATAGCTACGCCTTTGAATTCGTTGTGCTTGTCTTCTTGAAGCAGGTTGATGATGCGTTCAGCCGTTACCTTCTGCTTGCCTTCCATAGCCTCGGCCGGGCTCGGCATAGGCTTCTTAGGAATGCGGTGACGGGTCACTTTCTCGATAAAGTGCAGGTGATCGATCTCACGCGGCGTTACGAACGTCCAAGCCGTTCCTTCTTTGCCCGCGCGTCCCGTACGGCCGATCCGGTGAACGTAGCTTTCCGGATCCTGCGGAAGGTCGAAGTTAACGACGTGCGTGACGCCGGAAACGTCGAGACCGCGCGCCGCCACGTCCGTAGCGACAAGCACTTCGATGCTGCCGTCACGGAATTTGCGCATCACGTTGTCACGCTGATTCTGGGACAAGTCGCCGTGCAGGCCTTCTGCGGCATAACCGCGCTTCTGCAGGGCTTCCGCCAGCTCGTCTACACGGCGCTTCGTACGTCCGAACACGATCGCCAGTTCCGGGGATTCCATGTCGATGAGGCGGCTAAGCGCTTCGAATTTCTGC
The DNA here is from genome assembly GCF_058269095.1 of Paenibacillus sp. JNUCC 35. Lineage (NCBI taxonomy): Bacteria > Bacillati > Bacillota > Bacilli > Caryophanales > Paenibacillaceae > Paenibacillus > Paenibacillus sp. JNUCC 35. Next base: position 4,516,826 of record NZ_CM177771.1, read on the forward strand.
TTCTCATGCACTTCAATGTAAGCCTGATCGATAAGCGGAGCGCTTACGTGCTTAGGAATAACCGATACATGCTGAGGGTTCGTCAGGAACTGTTGAGCCAGCTTCTGGATGTTAGGAGGCATGGTTGCCGAGAAGAGCATGGTGTGGCGCTCTGCCGGTACAAGGCTCAGAATGGACTGGATGTCATCCATGAAGCCCATGTCGAGCATTTCATCCGCTTCGTCGAGAACGACGGTTTTAACGTCTTCGAGCTTGATCGTTTTACGGTTGATGTGGTCAAGCAGACGTCCCGGCGTACCGATGATGATCTGAGGTCTTTTCTTCAGCGCGCGGATTTGCTTGCCGATATCTTGTCCGCCGTAAATCGGCAGGGAGCGAATGCCTTTGAAGCGTCCGAGTTTGCTTACTTCTTCCGCAACCTGGATGGCAAGTTCGCGGGTCGGGCACATGATAAGTGCAACGATCTTTTCTTCGCTTGGCTCGATTTTGCTTACGAGAGGAATACCGAAAGCGGCCGTTTTACCCGTACCGGTCTGCGCCTGGCCGATCAGATCGTGTCCTTCAATCGCAAGCGGAATCGTTTTCTCCTGAATCGGGGTCGATTCTTCGAAACCCATTTCTGTAATAGCTTTAATTACTTTTGCATCTAAATCAAATTCTGAAAAATTTTTCAATCCGTTCATTCTCCTTTTATCCGATGAAGATCTCTCTTCTTTTATATACCCTTAAGCACGACTTTTCTTCCTTAATATCCGTTCATCCGTGCGGAAACCCTATCCCGAATTGCCCTTATCCTAATTCGTAGAGCCGCCCTTAAGAATATCTCGACTAGTATAACATATTATACTCAAGCTTTTCCAGTGACTATTTGCCCATGTGCAGGGAGGAAGAGGGTCTGTCATCGAAACCTTAATCGCTTTTCATCGTATATAATGGACAGAAGAACATCAGATTAAACGTAAGGAGCGTCCCTTTATGTCTATATTCAAACGCGTAGGCAACATTATCCGCAGCAATAAACAGCAGGAACCGGTCAGACAAGCGAACCCCTTCGAGGAATCCCGCGTCGGCGATATCGTCAACGTCGATCTCGAGGAGTACGTCGTTTCCGGGAAAGTGATTTATTTCGACCGCGGTTTCGAGCCTCACCGGTATGCGTACTATCTTCAAAGCGGCAAAGATGTCCGCTGCCTGCTGATCGAGAAGGGCCGTTCTTACGAGTGCTTCCTCTGCGATTTTATGGAGGGAGCGCTCGACGACCCGAACGACGTGCCTTCCCGGCTCGAGCTTGACGGAGAAGACACGTTCGAACTGGAGCATCACCGCAGCGATGTGACCCGTACGGAAGGCAGCACCGATTTCCGCAGCGGCGACGAAGTCATGATCTGGAGATACTTCGGACCGGACGACCGCTATTTCTTCCTGCAGTGGCAGGACGGCAAATTCGTCGCCATGCAGGGCGAACGCACGCCGGCCTCGCAGGTCAAATTTATGCGGGCGACGCTTTAACGTCCGGCGGGCGGAAACCCGGTTCGTTCATTCCGGCGGCAAACGGCGCTGAGGCTGCAGACGGCCGCACAGACTGTCTGTGCGGCTTCTCCAGTTCAAACGGAGGCTTCTGTTTTTGATTCCCCCTTCAGCCCTCAGGAGGTGCCTTCCGCTTGAACAGATGGACATCATGGATTTCCGGCCTGCTAGTATTTGTTCTGCTCACGGGCTGCGCCCCCAACGCCAGCGATTTCGTCCGGCAAGAGTATAATCTCACCAGCGCCGACGGATCGGGCAGCAATTTATCGAAAGTATACACCGCCGAGAATAAAGACGTCCCGGCCGTGGTCAAGGAACTCGCCGAGCGGGAGAAGCCGCACGAAATCAGCAAGGAATCGCAGGATCAGATGTTTCTGCTCTATCCCGACAAGGTCATCAACCTGCAGCGGGACGATCAAAACCCGGCGAACACCCTGGTCCAGGTGGATTCGATCCAATATGCCAGGGAGCATTACTCGCCCTCCTTCCTGCAGACCTTCCTGACCGTAGCCATGCTTCAATCCGTTCTCGGCGGCGGGTTTTTCAACAGCCGCGGGGTCAGCGATTACCGCGGCTACCGTTCTACCCCGACCTACCGGGGGACGCCCGGTGGTGGTTATTCGCCCGGCACGGATACGGGCACGACCAAGCCGCCCGTAACGTCGGACCGCGAAGGGTCGTTCCGGACTCCGGGCAGCCCGTCCGGCACTACCGGCGGGATCGGTGCCGGAACGGGAGCCGGCGACCGCCGCAGCGAGATCACCAATCCCGGGCGCACAAAGAGCGGGATCGGGACAAGACCCGGAACAAGCGGCCGTTCCGGCTCGTTCAAAAGGCGGCGGTAAGCCGGTTGCCGGCGGCGGCCCCCCCCCTTCCTTGCAGTACGAGCCAGTACCCGCGCTATGCCGGAAACTGGTGAGCCGTGCGGCCGTTCGTTGAACGGCCGCACGGCTTTTTACATAGGCCGCTCCTGCTTAATTCTTCCGCGTTTCGGGTAAAAGAACAACGAACGAGCAGCAGAACCGTAACCCGGAAGGAGGAACGATCATGCCTTGGACCAAGAACGACTATCCGCCCTCAATGAAAAATTTGCCCGAGCGGGTCCGCAATAAAGCCGTTGAAATCGCCAACGCCCTGCTGGACGACGGATACGAGGAAGGCCGCGCGATCGCGATTGCCACCGCCAAAGCGGAGGAATGGGAAGAAAACCATCCCGATCACCGGAGCGACGGCAAAAGCGGTACGGAGCGCCGGGCTTCTTCCTCTCACTCCTCAACGCTCCATGTCGTACCGGACGGCGACGGCTGGGCCGTTAAAGCCGAGGGAGAAGATAAGCCTCGTTATGAAGCGGATACGAAAAGCGATGCGGTCAAAAAAGCCGACGAGCTTGCTTCAGACGCCAACACGAGAGCCGTCATCCACCGGAAGGACGGCACCGTTCAGAACTCGCACAATTACTCTTAACCCCACAAACGGACCGGCTGAAAGTAACCTGAGCGGCAGAATGACAGGTTTATTTTCGAAAAGGTCCGTTTTTTTATTGTCCTCCGGTCAATTCCTCTTGATGTTTATCCCGGATGAGTGGTACTTTTAATCTGCATACTACTTCTTGAGGTGATCGTGTGGACAAAAAAGCGATTTCCATCGCGGTTGTAATACTCGGCGCGGCACTCGTCGCGTTCGGCTTTAACATGTTTCTTATTCCGCACGAACTCCTGAGCGGCGGAGTATCCGGTATTGCGATGGTAATCGGATACTTGACGAACATGAATATTTCCATTTTATACTTCGTCCTGAACCTGCCCTTGATCATCTGGGGGCTTGTCATTATCGGACGCCGGTTCATCATTATCAGCGTCGGCTCCGTTATCGCCACAACCTGGTTCATGCAGATCATACCGGTCCGTGAGCTTGTGCAGGAGCCTATACTCGGAGCCGTATTCGGCGGCGTACTTGTGGGAATCGGCGCCGGCATCACGATGCGGGCGGGCGGCTCCACGGGCGGGTTCGACATCGTGGGGTCCATTCTGACGCGCAAGCGCGATTTTCCTCTCGGCCAGATGCTGTTCGCTTTGAACGGCGGCGTTATTTTTCTGCTCGGTTATTTTAAAAACAACTGGGACCTCGCCCTCTTTTCGATGCTGTCCATTTATATTGCCGGCAAGGTGATCGATACGATTCATATCCGCCATATCAAAGTGACCGCCTTCATCGTGACGAAGCAGAGGGAGGCGCTTCTGGAGAAGCTTCTCGTGATTCCGCGCGGGGTGACCGTTATCCGTACGGAAGGAGCTTATACGAATCAGGAGCAGAGTCTGCTGATGACGGTAACGACGCGTTACGAACTGGTCGGCCTGCAGAAAATCATTAAAGAAACCGATCCTAAAGCGTTCGTGAACGTGGTCGAAACGGTCGGTGTCCTCGGAGAATTCCGCCGTCAATAGCACCGGATTTAATCGGGAGCCCTCCACGATGTGCCAATGCAACCCGCCGCCCTTTATGGTATAATGAAAGAAGGCTTCAGCTTGGCTTCATTTCGGTTTACGAGTAATATTTCCGCTTAGCTTTCTCATCAAATCCGGATAGGAAGGATGATGGAAATGGAAACCGTAAAACTGTCTCATATCGTGAAGACTTACACCCCTGAGCTTTATACGTTTTTAACCCGTACGGAACTCAATTCCGAAATCGTCCTCGTGAACGGAATGCAATCCCTGGATCAGGAAGATGTGATTGAAATTGTACAGTTTAGCATAAACGAGAACCGCAAAGACGCCTTCCTCCAGTAGGAGGGCGTCTTTTTTTACAGCTATGTTCACAAAAAAGTAGCAAATGAACTGGATTGGTGTCCCATTACATGGTATGATAAGGTCACGATTGAATAGCCTGGTTGCATGCCGGCATCGAATTGGAGGTACATGTAATGAATTTTTTCTCTCCATGGCATTTACTGCTCGTTGTTCTAGTTGCTTTACTGCTATTCGGACCAAGCAAACTGCCTGAACTGGGACGCGGCTTCGGACGTATGTTCAAAGAATTCAAAGACGCGACTAGCGGTCTCGTTTCCGACGAACCGAACCAAGCGGCTCCGGCGCGTAAAGAAGTCAACACGAATTCTTCCGTTGAAGAAGAAGCGCGGAAATAATTTCATACGCCCCTTTATACACAGAAGACTCCGCGTCGATGCATGCAGGGTCTTTTTTATTTGAACATAAGCTGTAAAATAAAAAAACAGACCGGCGGAGAGAGTTCTCTAGCCGGTCTGTTTTGCGAAAAGCTCTTGCGGATTGAACCATCCGGATGAAGCGTTCCGGCGCCGTTCAGCGCATTCCCGGCCAGTTCCCCCGGGACGCTTGCTGCCAGCGTCCTCTGATTTCGGCAATCGCTTCGATCGGCAGCGTCCCCCGGGAGAGGAAGGCCGCATTCTCTTCCCAGCGTCCCGGACGCGTCGTTCCCACGATGGCCGTATGGACACCGGGCACCGACAGGGTGAACCGGAGCGCATAAGCGATGGCTTCCGGTACGGATTCGTTCAGAAAATGGTACCGCAGCTGCTTCAAGCGCTCCCAGTACTCGTGGTGATAGCTGTCGGCAGGCTTCTCCCCCGTCCGCCAGGCGGCGTTAGCAAGGGGCCTCTTCGCGATAACGCCCATCCCCCGCTGCCGGGCTTCGGGAATCGTCAGCTCGATCGCCTCCTGATCGGCTATGCTGAGCGACGTCTGAAGCGTGTCGAACACCCCCGTCCGGACGGCGTACAGGGCGGCTTGCCCGTCTCCGCTGCATCCGATGAAGCGGGTTTTTCCCTGCTTCTTGAACTTCTCAAGAAGCCCGATCACTTCCCCCCGGCGCAAAATCTCTTCCGGGCAGCTGTGCAGTTGAAGCAAATCCACATAGTCGGTTTTCAGACGTTTCAGGCTGCGGTCGATGCTTTTCTCAAGCATTCCCAAATCCCAGTCTTCTTCTTGAAAACCGGCGCTGTGGCCGATTTTGGTAAACAGGCTGAATTCCGCCCGGCGGTGCGAGACCGCTTTTCCGATTAATTCTTCGGAATCTTTGTAGCATTCTCCGGTATCGATAACGGTAAGTCCCGCGTCCAGCGCTCGGCCCAGCAGATTTTCCACCGTTCCCGGGTCAATGTTCTGGTAGCCGATTTCGGCGCCTCCGAATCCAAGCGGGCTTACCTGCAGGCCTGTCCGGCCCAAAATCCTCTTTTCCATCCCGATGCCTGACTCTCCTTTCAACCTTAAACGGATTTACGGAAAGTCTCTGTCATCGACAGGAAGTAAGTAACCGTTCTAAGAATACGCTCGCGGATTTGAACCGTTTCCGGCTCGCCCTGTTCGTTAAACGTCCGGCCCGCGCCCCCGATGGAAATCCATTCCGGGCAGTTAACGCCGTGAAGGTTGCGGACAACCGTCTGAAGCTGCTGCAGCGAACTGACTCCGACAGCGCCGCCCGCGGAACTCATCGACAGCACGACTTTGCCGTCCACGTACTGGGCGTCCATGTGATCGAGCGCGTTTTTCAGTACGCCGCTCATGGCGCCATGGTATTCCGGCGTAGCCAGAACGATGCCGTCCGCCTCCATGACCGTTTTTTTCATATGGACCAAATTCTCGTCCTCGACTACGCTCGGATCCGGGCTGTAGAGCGGGACAGGCTGTTTGTACAGGTCGACCAGGGTCACTTCCGCCCCCTTTTCCGTCAATACTTGTCCGACATAGGCGCTTAAAAGGGTTGTACTTGCCCCTTCGCGGTTGCTTCCGCTAATAATTACGATTTTCATTTTTCCGTTTCCCCTTTTCTTAAACCGGACTCTCGACGGCGGATTCGATTACGTACCCCGCGCCGTTTCCGACCCGTTTTTTCTCAATGATCGTCGTTTGCACGACTTCAGGCGCCACTGTGAAATGGCGGACAAGATGACCTTCTACCGCATCGAACGCCTTAGCGTCCGTTTCGGCCACAACAATCAGATAAGCCAGACTTTCTTTAAGCTCCAGCTCTACTTTGTATAAGAACACCTTCATACCCTCCTTCTCCCACCGATATACTCGGCATCTCTGTAAGATTCCCTTTATGTTACCAAATTGTCAAGGATTTGCCTAGATGATCCTTGGCTGCTCGCGCTTGTTTTCTTTCTCCTCCTCTTTTGTTTAATATATAGAAAAAGGAGCTGACCCCTATGCTGAATATAACGGCCTTGACGAAAATGGACTTGACGTATTTGCAGGATCATCTGCCTGAAGATTTAAAAGACGCCATCTCTCTGGCGCAATTTCCGACTGCCGAAGAGGCGGGAGACCGGCTCGCTTCCACGGATATCCTTCTCACTTCCGGAGCGTTTCAAGACGACTGGCTCCCTCTGCTGCCCAAACTGCGCTGGTTTCAAAGCCTCTCGGCCGGTGTCGACAAGCTGCCTCTCCGCCAATTGGACGAGAAAGGCATCCAGGTAACCAACATGAGCGGTGTCCACTCTATCCAAATGAGTGAATATGCGCTGTCCGTCATGCTGGACTTCGTCCGCCGTACACATACACTTATGGAGAGCCAGAGCCGCAAAGAATGGAATCACCGGATTCGTACCGCAGAGCTTCACGGCCAGACGCTCGGCCTTATCGGCACGGGAGCGATAGGTTCGGAAGTAGCCCTGAAGGCGAAGGCGTTCGATATGAAGGTGGTCGGCTGCAGCCGCTCCGGCCGGGACAGGGAACATTTCGACGACATGCGAAAAGGAAAGAGCGGCCTTCACTCTCTCCTGCGCGAATCCGATTTTGTCGTCGTGATCGTCCCCGCCACGCGCGAGACGGAAAACCTGATCCGGGCCGAAGAGCTGGCCCTCATGAAGCCGTCGGCGTTTCTCGTCAATATGGCCCGCGGCAGCGTGATCGACGAAACGGCTCTGATCGAGGCGCTGCGGAAAGGCACCCTTGCCGGTGCGGCGCTGGACGTATTCCGGGAAGAGCCGCTTCCTGCGGATTCCCCGCTCTGGGGAATGGAGCAGGCTGTCCTTACGCCTCATATCGCGGGAAATACGCCGAAATATGTAGAGCGGTGTGCGGAAATTTTATTTCCGAATATCCGCCGTTTTATCGAAAATAAACCGTTGATGAACCGGATCGATCCGGACCACGGTTATTAATAAGCGCCGCTTTGCGCCGGGTCTGCTGTCGGATAGGACGGGACTCGGTGCGGCCGGATTTATCACAAAAGCCTTCCTCCTCCATATGCCCGCTGAGGCCGTGGAGAAGGAAGGCTTTTGTCTACTGGCTTGCCCCGGCGTACCGGTCACCTGAATCGCAGGATTACTGCGACAAGCGAAGCGCAAGGTTGTACAATTCCATGTTGAACGGACGCTTCGTGTTCACGACAAGATCGATATCCGTCGCAACGAGTTCGCCTTTGATCACGCCGCAGGATTTGCCGGAGTCGCCCTCGATGAGTCTGCGCACGGCGAAGTCTCCAAGGCGGCTTGCCAGAATGCGGTCCGTATGAGTCGGCGTTCCGCCGCGCTGAATGTGGCCGAGAACGGTCACGCGGGCATCAATCCCGTTATGCTCCATGATCTGGCGGGCGATATCGTCCCCTTTGCCGGCGCCTTCCGCAACGAGAATAATGCTGTGACGCTTGCCGTGGGCGAAGTTGTCGCTCATCCGTTTCGCGATTTCCTGGCAGTCGTGAGGAACTTCCGGCACGAGGATCGTCTCGGCGCCGCTCGCGAGTCCCGCGTACAGGGCGATTTCGCCGCAGTGACGGCCCATGACTTCGACCACCGAGGAGCGCTCATGCGAAGTCATCGTATCGCGGAGCTTGTTAATCGCGTCTACGACGATGCTGACAGCCGTGTCGAATCCGATGGTGAAATCGGTGAAGGCAATGTCGTTGTCAATGGTGCCGGGAAGACCCATGGTCTTGATTCCGAGCTTGCTCAGCTTGTTAGCCCCTTGATAAGAGCCGTCGCCGCCGATAACGATCAGGCCGTCGATGCCTCTTTTGCGGAGATTCTCCGCTCCGAGCTGCTGGCCTTCCGGCGTCGTGAATTCTTTGGAGCGGGCCGTCTGCAGGATCGTTCCCCCGCGCTGGATAATATCTCCTACGCTTCTTAGATCCATTTCCGTAATATCGTTATTAATCAGTCCCTGGTAGCCGCGCTGGACCCCAAAAACCTTCACACCGTGGTAGAGTGCACTGCGCACAACGGCGCGTACGGCTGCGTTCATCCCTTGGGAGTCGCCGCCGCTCGTAAGAACTGCGATGGATTTTACTGCTGTCATTAAAGTTCCTCCTTGCTTATCTATGAGCAATATAATGAGAGATCAGGACGTTTTGCGGATCACAAGACTGTTTATCCAAAAAAACAAACGGCTGATCGTACTGTCTTTCATAAGATTCCGGGATATTTGCCGGACAACCGGCTGGTCTTTCACTTTGGGGTCGGACAAATAAAGGGCAAGCAGCCCTTCAATAACCATGCGGTGGAAAGCGGCGTCTTCCAGCTTCGAAGTGCCTTCCTTGGCCTGTTCGGCCACATAAGCGATCCGCCGGATCGTTTCATCCATATCCGCGTAGTAAAAACAAAAATTCAAATCTCCGCCGACACGGTCTTCTTCCTGGTCGATGAGATAATCCAGCAGAATATGAAGCCCGCATACGTAAGGGAAATAGGCGCTTTTAATCCCCTCCACCCGCCGACGGTCCAAATTGCGGTCCGAAGCCGCCGCGAACAGCATGAACATGCCGAGCGTCGAGCCGGTTGCCGCCGAAAATTCGTTCCAAGTCAAATCGGGGTAGTTCGCGCTATGTTCCGCCCACCAGTCCAGCAGGGCTTGTTCGCGAAGTTCCGGGCGGATATGTTTGTACACCTGCAAATCACAATACAGCCCCACAAGCGAGCGGACCGCATCGGCCGCCAGCCCGTACGAAGGAAGCTCGGCAATGCTTTTCTGACAAGTCTGTACGAGTTTGACCAGATAGCCGTTGTCTTCTTTCTCAAGACGATAGGCGTAATAATCGTGAAGGGGTGCCGCCGGGTCGACCGCGTCCAGCATGGATTGATGCAGCATCCGGAAATCCTGCGGGTCCAGTGAAGTGCTGCGGTCGCACAGGTTATCCAAGTAGTCGCTGATGGTCTGGAACGCGACAATCAGCGAAATGAGCACCTGCCTCATCGGTAAATTGATTACCGCATAAATGGCGCCGCCCTGACAGTGAAACTGTTTGGATGTCATGCTGGCAATCGCCTGCGTCCGCAGCTCCTCGTCCGGAATCCGCTCCGCTTCGCGGCGCCAGCCCTCCAATTCCCGTTTAACGCCCGGAAGCACATATTTGTATACCCGGTACATTAGGCCCAGAGGACCCCGGGGAACGTTTAAAGATGGTTTATTCGGCAAGTTCAACGAGTTCTCCTCCATAACACTGGCGATAGCAGTAAGCAAGCAGCAGTTTGAACTCCAGGTATTGGATATGGGTGAGCCAAGCTTCAATGTCCGGATTTTGCAGCAGGGTTACCTGAAGCTCGACGGCATCCGCAAATACGGAGGAATTCCACTCTGGAGAAGTAACGAGAACGTCAATCTTCGCTTTCATCGCTTCATGCTCTATCGCCCGGAGCCCCGGCTGGCGGTCCAGAAAGGACCGGACCTCGTTGACCAGGTCGGTATGGATCGGATGGTTGCCCGCGTCCTGCAGCCAATACTTCGCATTGCTGTAGTCGCCTTCCATCCGGTGCATCAGCCCGTGCCAATAGCTTCCGGTTTCATTTGTAATGGACTGGGAAATTTCATGACTGTTGTCAAGACTCTCATTTAACAGATAGAGTCCCGATTTTAGCGCCAGTGCATAAGGTTCTTTATCTGGATTGTCTCCGCTTAATGCGGAAACCTGAAGTTTGTCGATCCGGACATCGATCAGCGAATCCCATTCTTCGATCGGATACAGCGAAGGCTGCCTTCCGAGCAAAGGCTTGACGATCAGTCTGATCCAAGACGGTTTCTCATTTTCTGTTGGCACCTCGAGCACTCCTTCCTGCGGCTCAGACCTGGCGCTTCAGATCCAATCTCAATTTTTCTTTCTATCTTACCAGAATTGCGGAGCTTTTACACCTTGTCTCCTCCGGCATTTCTGCCGCAGGAAGAATACGTGCGTATCCGCGCAGAGAGAAAATCACCGGAAGGAACCCTCTGCCGTTAACCGTGTATCTTGCTTTCCACTTCCTGATTCGTCCGGAACCAGAGATGAAGGTCGTTGATGGCGCTGGCCAGATCGGCAATCTGCGAATTAAGCGCGCAGGAAGCCGGAAAATCGTCCTCGACGTTCAACTTGTTCTGCTTGGCGATAATCTGTCCTTCAAGCTGCTTGATCCGGTCCGGGATCGTTCCGCGTATTTGTTCCCATTGAAACAGAATGGACTCTCTTTCCCTTAGAGAGTACTCTTCCCACTCCTTATCGAACTCGGGGACCGGGATTCCCAATCGCTCGTCAAAAATAAAACGGCAGGTCACAAGGCACCCCCTTCAGCTTAATCCGGCGCGATGTCTAACAATCTTATCTTCTAATGTATCACGAGGCGCCGTGACCTTTCCACTACAAGTTACGGTAATTTGCGCCCTGCCGTTACCCGCATCCTACTCCACCCCAATTATACCGGGATATGACTTCTGTCATGGTTTCGGAGCGTCCATACAGGTCCTTAAGGCTATCGGACGGTCCATAACGCCACTGTGCCGGGATATGGCACCGGATTTGTTCATATAGGAGCAACCGGGATAAGCAGCCGCCCCTATTCTCCAAACGACTGCCGATAGCGGTGAAATGCTCAATTGCGCCACCGCCTGCGGCCTCCGTATACTGGATGGAAAGAATATGGGACGCCCTTACGGCGTCCTCCGTTTTTTTACAGAACAACGAAGACAGGTGGTCGCCTTGAAAAAACAAAATGATTTCGTCTTGCGGGGATTTACGTTTTCCTATTATATGATGATGGCCATTATCGCCTCATTTTTCCCTCTTTACTTTGATTCGCGCGGCTATTCCAAAGCCGAAATCGGACTGCTGTACTCCATCGGGCCGATGGTCAGCATCTTTGCCAACCTCGCCTGGGGATTCGCGAGCGACCGGCTGCAAAAGATCAAGCCGATTATGATCACCCTGTACGTCGGACAGCTCGTTTTCGTCGTCTCCATGTTCGGAACCGATTCCTTTACCGTGCTTTACGCCTTGATGGCCGGGTTTTACTTCTTCCAGCAGCCCGCCCAATCCCTGAACGACAGCCAGCTCCTGCTGCACGCCAGCCAGACGGGAAAGAGCTATTCCTCCTTCCGGATATTCGGCTCCATCGGCTTTGCTTTCTCGGCGCTTTTTTTCGGGCTCCTTATAAAAGAAACTAATATCGCCCTTACTTCGTCTATTAGTATAGCGGTTATTGTCATCGGGCTGATTTTCACCTTCGGCCTGGTCGATACACGGGTTGCTTACAGCAAAATGGACTTTAAGGGCATGGGAAAAGTGATCGGCTCCCCCCGGCTGCTGATCTTCCTCCTGCTCGTCCTAATCATGTCGATTTCGCACCGGATCAATGACGGCTTTCTGGCTCTGCATCTGCGCGAGCTGGGGGCCTCGGACATGACGGTCGGTACGGCGATGATGCTTTCGTCGCTAAGCGAAATTCCGGTGTTTTTTCTGCTGGGCAAATACGGGAACCGCTACAAAGAGCTGCCGCTTCTGGCCATTGCCGGATTGATGTACGCCATCCGCTTCCTGATCGTCAGCCTGTCGGATCATACCGGCTGGGTTCTGCTCGCGCAGACTATGCACAGCGTGACCTTCGGCATTTTCTTCGTCACGGCGCTGCGCTACCTCGCCCAGATCATTCCGGATGAGTACAGAGCGTCCGGCCAGGCTATTTTCGCCGTTACGTGGTCCGGCCTTGCCGGGATCATCAGCGGAAGATTCGGCGGCCTGATCTATGCGGATTACGGAAGCACGGTCCTCTACGGAATCGGATCAGGGCTTGCCGTTGCGGCTGCGGCCGGTTTCCTCGTATTCCATGCCCGTCTGAACGCGCTGGAAGCCAGATTAACTGCTATTTCAACGAAAAAGGAGGATTCGCATGCTTGAGGTAAGCGGGCTTTCGCATACCTTTCTAAGCGGTACGGAACAGTCCCAGGTGTTGAAAGACATCAATTTTACCGTGAACAAAGGAGAAATCGTAGCCCTGCTCGGAAGCTCCGGCTCCGGTAAATCCACGCTGCTCAACCTGATGGCCGGACTTATGAAGCCGACGGAGGGCAGCATTCTGATCGACGGACAGCCGATCGAGCGCATGAGCGAAAACAAGCTCGCCGAATTCCGGCGCCATCATATCGGATTTATTTTTCAATCCTATGAGCTCATCTCGCATTTAACCGTCCGGGAGAACGTCGAGCTTCCGCTCGTCTTTCAAAGCGTCAAGCCCAGTGAACGGCGCGAGCGTGCCATGAGTCTGCTTACGCAGGTCGGACTGGCGGAGAAGACGGAACTCTTCCCCTCCCAACTGTCCGGCGGACAACAGCAGCGCGTATCGATCGCGCGTTCGCTGATCACCCGTCCTCCCGTCGTCTTCGCGGACGAACCTACGGGGAATCTGGACACCAAGACCGAGAAGGAGATCATCGACCTGCTGCTCGAATTGAACCGCACGCTTCAGCTAACGTTCATCATCGTCACGCATGAACGCGAAGTCGCGGCCAGAACGCAGCGGGTCATTCAGCTGAAAGACGGACGGCTCGCCGAAGACAGCGATTACCTGCATGATGAGGATGAGACGGCGGCAGCCTTGGCCGATGAAGCTCCTCCGACACTATCGCCGGATACCGCCCTCCATGCCGGACAAGCCGGAGGTGAGCGGCCATGAAGATGCGCGATTACATGGGGCTCGGCTGGGATCAGCTCAAACGTCGGAAAGTCGTCACCGCTCTGTGCGCGCTCGGGATTTCCATCGGATCCGCCGCTATCGTTGTCGCCCTGGCCGTAGGGGAATCCGCTTCTCACTACAGCGAGCAGCAGATGAAAGCGTACCTGAAAACCGATGAGATTACGATCCGGAACGACCAGAGCCAGGACTCGGGGTCAGAGGGCTCCGCATCGGACAAATCCGGCTCCGCTGCCGGTTCCATTACAAATCAGAAGCTCGATCTGATCCGGACGCTGCCGCACGTCAAAGCCGTCGCCAGCTTTCAGCAGGTCGGTCACTTCTTCTTTAAGCTCGACGACGGCAAAATCGGCAGTTTCGAGCTGGTCGCCACGGATCTGGATACGCTCGAAAAGTTCGGGCACGAGTTCCAGCAGGGCGGCCCTTCCGATATCGAAAACACGATTATTCTGAACCCCGGTGCCACCATGGGTCTTCTCGACGAGGAAACCATGAAGAACCGGGATCGTCAAATGAGGGCGAACCAGAACGATCCGGCCCTCTGGGAAACGTTCCGGGAATTCGATAAAATCCCGACATCTCTTTATCAGAAGAAGATTACGCTGACGCTGGAACACCCAAGCGCATCGGAAGGCAAAGCGCAGGCGCAAATCCCCGTACGGGTCGCCGGCGTCCTGAAAAAAGGGGAAAGTGTGCCCAGCAACATGGTTATGTATGACAAAAGAGGATACATTTCACACGCTCTTGCCAAGCAAATCCGCGAAGCCATTAAAGCTTCAGCACCGCCGGGCAGCGAAACCGCCAAGCGGATGGGAGCGGGCGAATCCTACTCGGAGGTACTGGTTAAAGTCGAGAACTCGAGCCATATCGAAACCGTCGACAAGCAGATTCAGAAGCTTCGCCTGAATACCCAGAACAATCTTCATCAGGAAGAGAGAATGCAGGGAGAATTCGTCATCATCCGGGTCGTCTTTCTCGGCGTCGGACTGTTCGTCCTGTTCATCGCCTCCATTTCCATTGTGGTCGCCATGACGATGTCCACCTACCAGAGACGACGCCAAATCGGCATCATGAAGGTGCTTGGAGCAAATCTGAGGCAAATCCGCAACATGTTCATCGTAGAGTCGGCGCTCCTGGGGCTGCTGGGCGGAATTCTCGGCATTCTGCTGTCCTACTGGGTCATCTGGGGCATTAACGCTCTAACCTTCATGATGGGCAAAAATTCTGCGGGCGACGGCTCCCAAATCTTGTTTATATCCACCTGGATCCTTCCCGTCGGTCTCTTCTTTGCCATCATGACAGGGGTTCTCTCAGGTATCTATCCCGCTGTGAAAGCGTCCAAAACCGACGCCCTGACAGCTATCAAACGCGAATAGGAGTGACAACGGTAACGATGAAGAAAAAAGTGTGGGCACTGGCGGCGGCGGTTGTCGTCATAGGAATCAGCGCGTTTTTATACATAAAAAGCCATCCTCAAACAGGTCCTAATCCCGACGATATGGCGATGAACAATCCCCTTTCTTTCAAAGTGACCCGCGAAGAGCTGGTCGGCTCCATTGAAGTGAAAGGCAAATCATCTTATGAAAAAGAGACCTGGGTACACGCCCCGTTCAGCGGGGATATCGTGAAGTGGAACGTAACCGAAGGCGCTCAAGTGAAGAAGGGCGACTCTCTTTTCGTCCTCGACAGTACGACCATCGATGCCGAAATCGTTCAGATGCAGGCCAACCTGAAAAAACAGGACCTGGAAGCGCAGCTCGCCAAATTCCAGGAGCGTTCCGCCGAAGCTCCGGCAGGTTCCGGCGAATCGAGCGGCATGTCGGAATCGGACGCCAAGAAACGCTATGTCGATGCCGAAAGCGCCAAAGTCCAGGCCCAGCTCAATACCATGAACCGCGAGACGGCCCAGAACCAACTGGGAGAAAAACAGAAAATGCTCGCCAAAGCGAATTTTAAAGCACCGGAAAGCGGCATTTTTCTTTTCGAGGATTCGTCCAAAATTCCGCAGGCCCTTCAGGCCAATCACCGGATCGCCAAAATTGTTGATTTGTCCAAGCTCGAGCTGCTCTGCTATGTGGGAGAATTCGATGTTTTTCAAATCAAGCCGGATATGCCGGTCCAAGTCAAAATCAATGCTCTTGCCGACGTTCCGCTGAAAGGCAAAGTCAAACAAGTGTCCAAATTCGCCAAATCGGGAACGGAAGCGGCCGCCTCCGCCACAGCCCAGTTTGAAGTCATCGTCTCTTTGGAGCCCAATGACAGGCTTATTGCCGGACTCAGTTTAACGGGCACCATTGAAACGGCCCGCAAGGCCGACGCTCTTGTCGTTCCTACCCTTGCCGTGCAGCGTGACAAAGACAAGCATTTCGTCATGCTTGAAACACCGGGCGGCGTGGATCGTAAAGAAATTACAATCGGCATGGAAACCGCCGATAAAACCGAAGTGGTCAGCGGCTTGAACGAAGGAGATACCGTCGTCCTCCAGTAACAATTCCCGGCGGAAAGGACCGCTTGTCCGTCATCGGCTTTCCCTATGCAAACTGCCGGATTTGGACTATAATTAGGAGAAGATATTAGTACCAAGTCTTAAGGACAGTATCCAGGAACCAGCGGAAAGTAGGGACTGTACGCATGAACTATGAAGATTTCAAATCCGTCGTGCTCGAAAGACGGAGCGTCCGGAAATTCACGGAAGACCCTGTCTCGGTTGAGGACGTACGCGAACTGATTGACTGCGCCAGATACGCACCGAGCGATACAAACTCACAAACATGGAAATTTATTGCCGTTATGAACGGAGACCTCATCAAAACGATCGAAGACGTTACGTGGGAAGAACTTCACAAAAGGGCGGCCGATGCCGAAGAACGCGGCTTATCCCGTGAAGGCCGCCTTCTCGTCAAGTCTTTCGGACCGTATGCGACCGCGTTCTCAGGCGCGCCCGTGCTGATTATTTGCCTGGCCACCCCTTACGAGTCCAAATTCCGTGAGCGCATTTTCGACCCGATCAAGCTTGTGGAAAACTCCGTCTGGGATGAAGAAGGCATCAAGAGCTCCTGCCTCGCCGCCCAGAACCTGATGCTTGCCGCTCATGCGCGCGGCTTGGCGACTTGTCCCATGACCGGACCGGTCCTCCTTGCCCAGCACAGGCTCCGCGAGCTTCTCCCGATTCCGGAAGAAGCGCAGGTCAACATGGTCATCGCCCTCGGTCATCCGCAGGAGCGTCCGGGCAAGCTGGCCCGCAAAGAAGTGGATGAGATACTCGAAATCATCAACTGACCGAACCAAACGCAGGTAAACTTTCAAAGCCTCCCCTTTCCAAACCGGAAACCGGGAGGCTTTCTTTTCACGCTTTCTTTTCACTTTTCTTTTTATGTTCACCCCGTAACAAACTTCAGGAGGCGGTATGATGGCACAATTACCCGTACTTACACAAGAACTTGTAAAGCGCCTGGAGCAGGCGGAAACGGCTTTCTGGACTTCGCGCATAGAAGCCATCGGCAGCCGCGAAGGCAATCCGATGGGCGTTCATACGGCGCGGTTCGGCCATACAAGCGCGGTTTGCACGGAGCATATGCCCTGGCCCTTGTTCAACACTGTCAGGGGCCTGGGTTCGGGTGATGTCGGAGAACTCGGGGCGATTCTCCGTTTTTACGCGGAATACGGCCGTTCTTGCACATTCGAGCTCACTCCCGGCAAAGCGGACAAGTCCGTTACATACGCGCTGGCACGACAAGGCTTTTATCAGGAAAGCTTTCACGCTTATATGTATGGCCTGCCGGAACCTATCGCTCCCGTGCTTCCACCTCACATCCGGATTGAGCCGATCACGTCGGCAGACCGGTTCGACCTATACGGGGAACTGCACTGCGTGGGAACAGGGATGGATATTAGCGCAAAGCAGCATTTTATCGACAACAACATCGTTCTGCTTAACCGGCCGGGATGGCATATGTACGTGGGCTATGTAAACGACGAGCCGGCCGGAGTCAGTGTGATGCACATCGACGGCGACATCGCCTCTTTCACCCTAGCCGCGACAGTGCCGCAGCACAGGGGCCGCGGCCTGCACACCGCTATGCTGCAGGTACGCATGCACGAGGCGGCCAAACGAGGCGGCCGGCTAGTGGCCGCGCAGGCCGCCTTCGGCAGCGTGAGCCAGAACAACATGGAACGCGCCGGCATGAGGCTCGCTTATACGCGCGCCGTCTGGAGCGCTTTGGGCGAGTAGCCCTGGCGCGGTAGCCCTGGCGCGGTAGCCCTGGCGCGGTAGCCCTGGCGCGGTAGCCCTGGCGCGGTAGCCCTGGCGCGGTAGCCCTGGCGCGGTAGCCCTGGCGCGGTACACAAAAAAGGAGAGCGGAACGGCTAATGCCGCTGCTCTCCTTTTTTGTGTCAATTTCCCGGCCGCGGTGCGCTCCGCTCGTCCGCCGGCGTTCCCGGCTTGCCCGGCCAGAAAGCCGCTCTGCCGAGCAGAAGCGTGATCGTCGGCACAAGGAACGGACGGACGATGAACGTGTCCAGCAGAACGCCGACCGCACAGATCACGCCGAACTGCACGAGCACCTGAATCGGCAGCACGGACAGCACCGCAAACGTGCCTGCCAGAATCAGTCCGGCCGAAGTGATCACGCTGCTCGTCGAGCTCACGCCAAGCCGGATCGCTTCTTTCAGCTTGTGCGTTTTGCTTGCTTTCCATATCCCCGACACCATGAAAATATTGTAATCTTCGCCCAAAGCGACCAGGAACACGAACGCGTAAAGCGGAATCAGCCCCTGAATCGCTTCGGTTCCGAAGAACGTATGCAAAATAAGCCAGCCGGCTCCAAGAGCCGAGAAGTAAGACAGCAGAACGGTGGCCATCAGATAAACCATCGCAACGAGCGAACGGAGATAAACGAGAAGCAGCAGCGCGATGATCCCGATTACAATCGGGATGACCACCTTCGTGTCCTTGCTCGTCACATTCTCGGTGTCGTACTGCTCGGCGGTTTGTCCCGAAACCCTCACATGGGAGCCGGCGTTCGCAACTCCCGCATCTTGAAGGGAAGCTTCCGCCGCCGCGTATAGATCCGGAATGTGATGAATCGATTCCAGCTCGAACGGATCATCCTTGAACAGCACATCGTAGGCTACGATGTCGGGATTCGTTTTCCCTTTTACAGGTTCAGAGACGGAGTCCACAAAAGAGAGTGCCTTCAGTCTGGCTCCAGCGTCCACCTTATTCCCTTCCGTGTCCACCATCACTTTGGCCGGAGCCAGAGTCCCCGGAGAATAGTGTTCCGAAAGGAGAGTAAATCCTTCTCTGGACGGCATCGTTTCCGGAAAAGAGGAAAGCAGATTAAATGTATATTTGATCTGCGACGAAACCCCCGCCAGTGCAATCAGCACAACAAGGCTGACGACCAGAATCGTCCTCGGCTTTTCCGTCACCATCCGCCCCAAAGTTTCGCTCATACGACCGACGGCCCGCTGTCCGCGGACGGGTTTTCCCCGCTTCGCTTCCTTCACGGCTCTCTGTTCCGGCGTAAGCGGAGCAAACGGATAGAAAGACTTACGTCCCAGAATGCCCAGAATCGCCGGCACAAGCGTTACGCTCGCTGCGGCCATGATAAACACGGCCAGAGAGAACGGGATGGCAAACCGGTGGTTGGCCCCGTATTTGGCGAAAAGCAGCGCCAGCATCGAAACGATTACCGTCAGCCCGCTCATCCCGATCGCACCGCCCGAACCGAGCAGCGCTTCTTTCACGGCAAGATGCTTATTCTCGTGCTCCAGAAGCGCCGTCCGGTACCGCGTTGCAAAAAACAGGCAATAGTCCGTCCCCGCCCCGAAAAGCAGCACCGTCATAATAGAAATAGACTGCGCATCCACCACAATCCAGCCAAGCTGCGCCAGCTTTCCGAGTATCGGCGAAATAACGCCGTAAGCGAAGGCCACCCCGACAAGCGGCACAATCGCCATAACGGGCGACCGGTAAAGCAGAATCAGCAGCACGAGCACGAGAATGACCGTCGCCATCAGCAGCGAAAAATCCGCTCCTTTGAACAAATCGTTCGCATCCATGGAAATTCCGACTGGACCGGTAATACGCGCGATCAGACCTTCCCCTTTCAGGTCTTTAATGGCAAAAGGATCGCTTCCCGTCACGGCGGCGGATATCTCTTTGAGCTGTGCCGCGCTCTCCTTGAGCACCTTGGTTTCCGTTTTTTCTTTAAACGAGACCGGCAGCACGATGGTGGTCCCGTCTTTGCTCACGGACTGCTTCAGGGCCGGCAAAGGCAGCTTGTCAAAAGGAGCCACCGAAGCCTGCTCCGGAAGCGGCGTTTGCGTCAGCCGACCCGCTATTTTCTGCAGGGCGCCAAGATCTCCTTCGGTCAGTCCGGCCTGCCGGTAAAAGACCACGAGCGCCGGGACCCCGCCGCTTGCGGGAAACTGCTCTTTCTCGAGCGCCGCGGCCTGCACGGAGAGCGAATCCGCGGGAAGCTGGTCCGCCGCGTTATTTTCCTGACTGTTGACGCCCGGCCACAGAGCGCTGAGCAGAACGGTCAGCACGATCCAGACTGCTACCGTAACCCATTTGCTTCTGGGACCCGCAACCCGGGAAAGCATTCCCTCCATAAAGGACGATGATTTCATTGAGACGTTCTCTCCTTTTATCCGGATAGTAAAGCTGTACGTGCTCTCTATAGACGAAAAACATTCATTTTCGTTATAATTATATATACTGGTCAGTTAATTAATCAACCAAAAGTTTTCCGCTTCTTTTTTTCCTGCTTGTTTTTTGGAGCTGCGAGTCCCCTGCCACGGGACGCTTTAAGAAAGGTCAGATCCCGGTTTGTGGTATACTACTCTTTAATGAGCTTCTCAGATTCCCGTTTTGAAAGGAACACTGCCTATGTCATCCACTTCCCGAAAACCTCCCGGAAGGCCCCGTTCCAGCGAGCAGGCGGCCCCCGTTTCTGACCGGATTCTCCAGATAGCCATGCACGAATTTATCCGCAGCGGATATGATGCCGTTTCCATGGACGATATAGCGAAAGCGAGCGGCGTCACCAAAGCGTCGGTCTATTATTATTTTCCGTCCAAAGCCGTGCTGCTCACCGAATCGACGATCCGGCTTATGAATGTGGTGCGTGCGGCCACGCTGAAAATTCTCCAGAAGCCCCTTCCTCTCCGGGAACGGCTGCTGGAAGTCACTTATAATCACCTTCAAGCCACGACAAGCTTCGATTTCGAAGGCTTTATGAACAAAATCGAAACCGTCCTCACTCCCGAGCAGACGGAAAATATGCGAAAAGCGGAGCATCAGCTTCTGGAAGCACTGGCCGACGCGTTCGCCGAAGCTTCGGACAAGGGCGAAATCGGCACCGCGGATTCCTGGCTTGCGGCACGTTCTTACATGGCCCTGCTTATGATCGGGCACAGCAAACAGCCCGACGGGACGTTTACCTACCCCGACAAGCGGCTCGCCGCCGATAAAATCGTCAGCATGCTCTGGGACGGAATCGGCAACAGTCCCGCATGAGCCGGTTAGGTACAAATTCAGACCGCAAAAAAGACAGTTCCCAATCTTTCGATCGGGAGCTGTCTTGGTTTGCTATGACACTATTTATAAGAAGGTGGTTATCCCTGGATCTTATAACTTGGTGACGTTAGCTGCTTGAGGACCGCGGTTACCATCCGTGATCTCGAATTCTACTTCTTGGCCTTCGTCAAGAGTTTTGAATCCATCGCCTTGAATAGCGGAAAAATGAACGAATACGTCTTCGCCGCCTTCTACTTGGATGAAGCCATAGCCCTTCTCTGCGTTAAACCATTTAACTGTACCTTTCAAGTGAACAACCTCCTAAATGTATCGCCATCTATGGCGAATATGGATATTATATCATCCTTTGTCTGCCAGTTCAACTGCCAGAAAGGGGTCAATCCGCAACTTTATGCAAAGTCAAGTAGTCCCTCGAACCCGGGATAAAAGCGAGCCGCGTCGGCCTATATGCGGCGCTGACGCCCTCTCCGGCGAGCTCTGCCAGCAGCTCGGGAAGCTGAGGATACAGCTCTCCGCCGAAGGTCAGCAGCGGATAAATCCGCACTTCTCCGCCCGGTTTACATACCCTCAGCAGTTCTCTCATCGCCTGGAGGTGAAATTCGGGGCTGAACTGCTCTCCGTACAGAAACAGGAAGTGGCTGCACAGCACAAGATCGAACTCGCCTTCCGAATGCGGAAGCTCCGGCAGCGAAGCCGCCGTATATCTCTCTTCGCGGGAAGCGGGATTCGCATAATCTGCGGCGAAATCCGCGAATGATTGTTTGCGCAGTTTCTTTAATAACTCGGGCCCCCCGTAGAAGTCCCAATTGTACAAGTGCCTTCTCTCCGTCAGCTTGGCAATAAACCGGTCGATCTCCTCCAGACCCAGCCCTTCGATTTCCGAAGGCCCCATCGCATACAGGGGATCTGCCGCACTGGCCTTGATTTCCCTGCGGGAAGCCTCGGCCGTAAATGCCGAAGCGCCGGCGCCGGTATCCAGCACGCGCTTGCCGCGCAGCTTTTCCGGCTCCAAGTCAAACATCCGGACGTATTCCTCGAAATTGCGGCATGTCATAGCGACACCCGTCTGCTCATAAAAGCGTTTTGTTTCCATCTCAACTGCACTCTCCTCTTCTCGGCTCATCTCAACTAAACTGATTTTCCGTCGCTGCGGACGGGACTTTACGGATAAGTGACGGCGGCTCTCTGTCTGCCCCATCCAACTTTTCCCATAAAGATTGAATGTATTGTACCACCTCCGCCCGGTTCAAGCTAGTGAAATTTTTAATCCCTTATGCTAAAGTAAGATGCAAGCGGTTGGGGCATTCTTACCTTTATATCCGTCCCTCATCCTTCAAACCAGATTAAAGGAGAATTCTCATGTCACACGTGATAAAAAAACATGTCATCTTCAAAAGAGACAAATGGAATATGGTTACGGTTGAAGTGAACGGTTCCCGGCTTGTCGCCAGGGAAATTTCGGACCAATGGGGCGAAGACACCCATACTTTTCTCAGCCGGCCGGCTTTGATGCATTGGGCTCAGGAAAGATTCCCGCGGGATTCGTTCGAAGGAACCGACGAAGAATATGACGCCATGATGGAAGCTTTCCGCAACGTCTGAAACAGGCGAACAAATGTCTTGACGTATTTGCGACACGCGCGGTATACTGAGCACAGAAAACTAAATGTACGGGACAGTCAAAGGGGAGTAGCTTCTACAGTAAAGTCGTCAGTTCGGGTTGGACAACAGCCCCGGCTTTATTGGCAACGAGAGTTGTTAGCAAGACCTTTGCCAGCACGCTGGTAAAGGTCTTTTCCTCTTCGCTGGAGAAAAATGCCTTTACCGGATAATTCGGTAAGGCATTTTTTTGTAGGCTGCCGCCGAATTAGAAGTCCCTGACTTGCAAACCCTATTTTAAGATGAAGGAGTGAACTCACTATCATGGACTGGTTCTCAACAGCATCCTTGCTTACCTTGCTCAACATCATCATCATCGATCTCGTGTTAGCGGGAGACAACGCCATCGTCATCGGGATGGCTGCCAAAAACGTACCCAAGAACCTGCAGAAGCGGGTCATCCTTTGGGGGACTGCAGGCGCGGTCGGTATCCGCGTAGTCGCGACCGTTCTCGTTGTGTATCTACTTCAAATTCCCGGCCTGCTCTTCGTAGGCGGACTGCTGCTGGTCTGGATCGCGCTCAAGCTTCTCACGGATAAAAGCGATCATGACAATATCGCGGCTAAAAATACAGTCGGAGCCGCGATCACTACCATTATCGCGGCCGACGCGGCAATGGGCATCGACAACGTGATTGCGATTGCCGGTGCGGCTCACGGCCATATCGGCCTCGTCATTATCGGACTGCTGGTCAGCGTACCGATCGTCGTCTGGGGCAGCACCATTTTCATTAAGGTCGTCGACCGGTTTCCGATTGTCATGTACATCGGTTCCGGCGTACTTGCCTATACCGCAGCTAAAATGCTGACCGAAGAGCAATTCATTATGCACGATTATTTCTCCGCTAACCCGCTTGTAAAATGGCTCTTTATCGCCGTCATTGTCGTCGGGGTGCTCATAACCGGCTATGTCGTGAAAATGTCCGGTTATTCCGTTAAAATTAACGAACGCGGCCAGCTCACCCTTCCCAAGCATGTGGGCCACCAAGCCAACATCGCACCGGAAGACCGGTTCACCGTGCAGTCGGACCCGAGCGGCCGTCTCGTCTTCGTCAAGGTCGGACCGGACAAGGATCCGAAATCCGTTAAATCCGCCGGCTGACGACCGGCTCCGTATACCGAGTAATTACCGGACCCGCCCCTTTCTGCTGAAAGGCCGGCGGGTTTTGCGCGCTAGCCGGAAAAGAGGGAAATCGTCCGCATGAGGCGAAGTTGTATGGCATACTAGTTAAAATGCTTAATGGCAAGAGGTGAACGTATTTTGGGGATTTCAAATGATGTATTGCTCTTTATCATCGCGGGCTTCGCTTTCGCGCTGATTGTGCTCTATTCGCGCAACCGCATACCGGAACAGCTGCGCAGGCCGATGGCCATTTTCGCGCTGATCCTGGTGGTCTGCTCTTTTTCGCTGGTGGTCGTATCTCTGTTTAAATTAGGAATGGCGGGGTAAAACGCGGGCGAATTTACTTCCCAAACGCATTCCCCTATAATGATAATTAATCTTCCGATCGGTCATACTAGACGGGATTCCCGAAATGTCAACTGGGAAAATCCGTCTGGGGAGCGTGAAACCGTATGCGCCTCTTACCGATCGCCCTTATGGCCGGATTGCTCGCGTCCACGCTGGTTCCCGGCAGCGGCGCGCATTCGGCCGCCAATCCGAAATCATCTGTCAGGAGGGTTCCCATGAACCAAATTCCCGTTCGTAAAGACGTCCCGGCTGAGCACCGCTGGAAGCTGGAGGATCTTTTCGCCAATCAAGAAGCCTGGAACAAAGAATACAACGAAACGAAAGAAGCGCTGGGCAAAATCGGCCAGTTTCACGGCAAGTTAAGCGATCCTGCCGCTGTGAAGCAATGCTTCGAGCTTGAGGACGATATTTCTCTACATACCGAAAGACTTTACGTGTATTCCAACATGAAGCATCACGAGGATATGACGGACCCTACTTACCAGGCACTGTCGGATAAAGCCCAGAAGCTCAGCGTGGAAGTGAGCCAGGCGCTCTCTTTCATCTCTCCCGAAATCGTCAGCCTCTCCGAGGAGCAGCTAAAGACGCTCGTGGAGAACAAGGATCTGGCGCCATACAAAACGACGCTGGAAGAAATGATCCGCCAGAAGCCTCACGTGCTGTCCAAGGAAGAAGAAGCGCTGCTGGCGATGGCCGGCAATATGTCCGGCGCTCCGAGCAACATTTTCGGCATGATCAACAATGCGGACATGAAATTTCCGAAGGTGAAGAACGAGAACGGCGAGGAAGCCGAGCTGACACACGGAAGCTACATCCAGTTCCTCGAAAGCCGGGACCGCGAGGTACGCGAGCAAGCTTTCAAAGCCGTTTACGAGACGTATGCCAAACAGAAAAACACGATAGCCGCTACGCTTTCGTCCAACATCAACAAGAACATTTTTTATTCGCAGGCGCGGAAATATCCGTCCGTTCTGGAGATGTCCCTGTTCGGCGACAACATCAAACCGGAAGTATACACGAATCTGATCGAAACGATTCACGAATCGCTTCCGCTTCTCCAGCGCTACATGAAGCTGCGCAAGAAGCTGCTCAAACTCGACGAGCTTCACATGTACGACCTGTTCGTGCCGCTTGTAGACGATCTCAAGATGAAGGTCACCTACGACGAAGCGAAAGAAACGATTAAGGAAAGCCTGGCTCCGCTCGGCAAATCCTATGTGGAAACGCTGGAAAAAGGCTACAACGACGGCTGGATCGATATTTACGAAAACCAGAACAAGCGCAGCGGCGCCTATAGCTGGGGCGCTTACGGCACGCATCCGTACGTGCTGCTTAACCACAAAGAGAATCTGAACAGCATGTTTACGCTGGCGCATGAAATGGGTCACGCGATCCATTCGTACCTGTCGGACGAAAATCAGCCGTACCGGGACGCCCAGTACACGATTTTCCTGGCCGAAGTGGCTTCCACGCTCAACGAAGCGCTTCTGATGGACTACCTGCTGAAGCATACGGACGATCCGAAGAAGAAGCTGTACCTGCTTACTTACTATGCCGATCAGTTCCGTACGACCGTGTTCCGCCAGACCATGTTCGCCGAGTTTGAGAAAATCACGCACGAGAAGATGGAAAAAGGCGAATCGCTTACGGCGCAGGAGTTCAGCAAAATCTATTATGATTTGAACACCCTCTATCATGGTAAAGAAATGGTAGTGGACAAAGATATCGAAATGGAATGGGCGCGTATTCCACACTTCTATAACAGCTTCTATGTGTATAAATATGCGACGGGCTTCTCCGCTGCCACGAGTTTCTCCAAACAGATTCTCGACGAAGGCCAGCCTGCCGTAGAACGCTACCTCGGCTTCTTGAAGAGCGGCGGAAGCGACTATTCCATCAACATTCTGAAAAAAGCCGGCGTGGACATGTCAACTCCAGAACCGATCAAGCAGGCGATGAGCGTATTCGCTTCCGTGCTTGATCAGATGGAAGAGCTGACGAAGTAATTCACGCGGACTTTACCCCGAGCTTAAAGGCCGATGAACGGTTTCACGGCCTTTTTGCCGGTTTAAAGGAGAGATTTTCCATGAAATCGAACCGTATTCAATGGCTGTTGATCGGCGCTCTTATTTTTGCCCTTATTACGACGGTTTTCGCGGTGGTGAATATGGACCAGGTTCGTGTCAATTTCGTGTTTATGGAAACGAACGCGCCCCTCATTCTGGTCATCGTGATTTCCACCGTTCTCGGAGGACTTATCGTCGGTCTGTTCGGCATTTTGCGTCAGGTACAGATGCAGAAGGAAATCAAGGAGCTTCGCAAACAGCTGAAGGGGTTCGCCGTTCCGGGCGATACGGAAGTGCTGCCGGGCACTGCCGCCGCAGAAGCCGCTTCCGCTTCTTACGAAGATCGTCTGCCGGGTGAGGAATCTCCCGTCAAGAAAGAGTTCGGCAAGAACAACTCCGGCGTGCTGTAAGAAAAAAACGAAAAACCTCCATCCATGCGGCCGTTAAGGCCTGCCGGGATGGAGGTTTTTTTCATGTTTCGACGCGTTAGGCCGGAGTTTGCTGCCGCGGCTGGAACGCCGGGCAGCGGCAAAGGCCTGCGCAGCCGGCACGTTCGTGCCGTGATGCAAAACACTGCGACGGATGCGCTTGCGGGCGTCACCGGCGGTTCAGCGCGGCCGAAACGCCGGGCAGCGGCTGCTGGCGTGTGGCTTCGCGCCGTGAAGCGTGGCCTTGCTGCACGCTGGCGGCTCGCGACGTGACGCGGGTACCATCGGCCGGCGAGCGGCGGCGCACAAAGCCCGGCAGCGGCCCCCAGGCTGTTCACAGCCAGCCTGCGAGCAGGGCCGCCGCAAGCGCCGCGGCGCCGCCGAAGAGCGAACCGATGACGTTCACGGCATCGTTCGTCATCCAGGCGAAGCCCCGCAGCGGCTCGGCGGGCGAGCCGCAGTGCGAGCCGCGCTCGATGTCGCGGCCGCACACGGCGCAGCGGTACATCGCCTGCCACTTCGCGCCGATCAGCGAATCGGACAGCGATCCGGCGAGGCCGCCGGCCAGACCCGCCGCAAGCAGCGGCAGCAGCGTCTCCAGCGGATGGTGCGCTCCGGCGGTCAGCACGGCGGCCGCCTGCTGGCCGGACGCAGCCGCCCCGGCGGCTGCGGCGTTAGCGGCTCCCGTGACGGCGCCGCTCCCCAGCCTGGCCAGCAGCCACGCCGCCAAGCCGATGAAGAGCCCGCCCGCGCAACTCGCGAGCAGCCCGAGCGCGGTGACCCCGCCGGACGTGCCGGGGGCGACTTTGCGCCCCGTCAGGATAGAGCGGGGAGCGGTCCGGCTCAGCCCGCCGATTTCCGTGGCCCAGGTATCGGCCGTGACGGCGGCCATAACGCCTACGAAAGCGGCCCACCAGGCGGGGTGAGGTTCGATCGCCGAGCCGATGCAGAGCAGAAGCCCCAGCCCCCCGTTTGCGGCCA
This sequence comes from Paenibacillus sp. JNUCC 35, assembly GCF_058269095.1. NCBI lineage: Bacteria > Bacillati > Bacillota > Bacilli > Caryophanales > Paenibacillaceae > Paenibacillus > Paenibacillus sp. JNUCC 35. Next base: position 4,544,411 of record NZ_CM177771.1, read on the forward strand.
CTTGTCCGGCGTCCCGGTTGCCGCTTTTGGCGTAGCCCGATTCGATGGCCGCTTTTCGCTTGTGCTTGTACTTGGACAGCAGCGTCGAGGCAACAAAAAACGCGATCAGGGTGCCGAACCAGGCGGCCGAGCCGAGCGAATACATCAGCGTGCCCAAGACAACCGCCGCGGCCGCACCCGACGCCGTCAAGGAGCGCTTCGAATAAGCGGCCCCCGCCACCAGGACGCTTCCCAGCAGTCCTATCCACACATCCATTCCCGACATTCTCTCATCTCCCCTTCTTTCAATCATCCGAGCAAGGCAAAGCACTGCCTGCAAAAGCCGGCGGCTGCAAACCGCGGGTTTCGTTTTCCGTATTTCGGGTAAAAATAAGGGTAGATCCCGTATCACACATTCGTATATGAGGGGAGATTTTAATCATGGAAACCAACCAAAACAAACCGAACGAGGACATCAACCCGATTACGGATGAAAATAAGCACAACCCCTACACCAATCAGAAAAATAACGTCCGTAAATATGAGAATGAAGATCTCGAATCCGTAAAAGAGCATGAATATCATGACGCCAAGCAAAATTCCGCGAATCGCGATATCAATGAGGTCATGAACGGTTCGATGGCGCCGAACATGGATGAAATCAAACAGCTCGGCAAAGACATGGAAGGCATGAAAACCAATGAGGACCTCACGGAAGAAGGCCTTCTTCCCGACCCGATTCAGAACGAACGCGAGGAAGAAGCTTCCCGCTAAATTCTGCCTTAGGTCCATTATGGCAAAAATCGCCCTTGCAAGCAAAACACACCCCCGCTCGGGAGGTGTGTTTTCTGCTTCTCAGGAAGCGGGTTCGATGGCTTTGCCGCGTATCTTGACGCCGTAAGAAATGGACTGGAGAAAATCCATCTGCTTTTTGTCGTAAGCCGCGTCCCTTTTCACAATCTGATCTTTTTGAATGTAATACGGGTTGAATTCTGCCGTGATCTTTCCGTTGATCAGCTTTAATTTAAGAAGTCCGGTGTCCGCTTTCGCGTCTTTCACATAATCGGGAAATAAAAAATTGCCGATGGAATACGCGATGGGCTTGCCTTTGTAAAATTCGAATCCTTGCAGAACGTGCACATGGCTCCCGATGATTCCGTCGGCCCCGGCATCGATCATTTCTTTGGCGAAGGTCCGCTGCCACTCTTCCGGTTTGTGGTTTTTCTCCACTCCCCAGTGCATATAGACGAATACATAGTCCGCGTCCTTGCTTTCCTGCCGGATGACCGGCAGAACGGCGGATTTGTCGTATGCCTGAGCAATCCCCGGCGTATCGGGACCCGCAAACCAGTCCCGGCTCGGAATGAACCGGGAAAAGGCAAGAAATTTGATCCTGGCCCCGTTAATTTCAACGGTTTTGGCTTTGTACGCTTCCGCGGCGTTGCGGCCGCCCCCGATATAAGGGAGACCCGTCTGTTTCAGGTGATTCAGCGTATCCAGAAAACCCTGTTTCCCGAAATCGAGCACATGATTGTTCGCTATGGAAACGAGATCGAATCCGGCATTTTTTAATCCTTTCAAGGACGGCGGGTCCGATTTGAAATTATAGAGCTGGTTCGTATCCTTCTCGGTCGCGTCGGTCACCGACGTTTCCAGATTCACAAAGGCGTAGTCCGCCTTGGAGACTTCCGCTTTAACAAACTGAAAAGGATAATCCGGCCCCTTCTTCTTGATCGTTTCCTTCACAGACCAATCCATCAGTGCGTCCCCGGCAAAAATGAGATCAACGGCTTCATGATCGCCCACTTTTTTGCGGACGGCAGGAGCCGTATCCTGCGAACCCTTCGGCTTTTCGGTCGCTTTGGCTTCCCCTGATTTCGCCGGTTTATCCGCCGGTTTGACTTCTTTATTGCCGGTCGGTTCGCTTGCGGCAGCCTCCGCCGACTCCTCCGCTTTATCCGGGACCGGAGATGCCGCGGGCACGGGCGATTTTTCCGGAGCCGGCACCGCGGAAGAGGCGGGCTGACTGTCTCCGGGCGTCTTGGTGACCGGCTGTTCCGAAGACGACGCAACGGGCGGAACGGATGCCGCGTCCATTTTTATTTTGACCAGCAGCAATCCCGTAACGAGAACGGCGCTGAAGATCGCAGACACGATAAGAAGGGTTAACCTCTGTTTCTTCATCGGTCCCCTCTACTTTCCGCGGCAGGACAGTTCATCCTATCCCTCCTTACAGCTTAACTGTGCAGCGGCCGAAAGTCTCCCCGCCCCAGAGAAGCTCGAACACATCCCCGTCCGCGCAGGCTCCGACGCCGGCAGGCGTGCCCGTATAAATCAGGTCCCCCGCTCCGAGGCCGTAGTTTGCGGCCACATAATCGACGATAGCCTGCAGCGGGAAAATCAACTCCCCGATATTGCCCCGCTGGACGGTTTCGCCGTTGCGCACGGTCTTGAATTCCGTCTTTTCCAGTTCGGCGGCACCCGGAAACGGGCGAAGCGGACTCAGAGCGGCGGAGTTCAAAAATCCTTTGGCGGCCAGCCAAGGATGGCCTTTTTTCTTCAAGACGCTTTGAACGTCACGAAGGGTGAAGTCAATCCCCAGTCCGAAAGAATCGACAAGCTCATCCACCGTCATTCCCGGCGAATAGGGCTTGGAAATATGAAGAACGAGCTCTCCCTCGTAGTGGATTTCTCCTTTACCTTGAGGCAGCTCGAGCAAATTCCCTTCCATTGCGGCAAGCGCATGCGTCGGTTTCGTAAAGATCATCGGCTCTTCCGGCACGTCATTGCCCAGTTCGGCGGCATGAAGCTTATAGTTGCGTCCTACACAGTAAATGTTGCGTACAGTTCCCGTCATCGGTCACTCAACTCCCCGTTCTGAATAAAGGCATTCATGGAAAAAGGCCCTCTAGCGATTATAAACGTTCCGCTAAGGGGCCTCAAGGAGAACACCGGTTTTAAACTGATTTTTATCGGAAGTTTCACGGCTGTCGCGGTTACACTTCTTAACGCTTATTGAATCGGATTGGAGGAAGACTCGCCCGCTTTGGAAGTCAGCGCCCCGCTGTCGGGTTCGTCCGTTTTCTCTTCCTGCCCGCCTCTTTGGGAGTTGACAGGCGTCTGGGCGTGGGAAGCCTGCCTGGTCCCGGCGGCGGATGCAGCGTAGCCGGACTGGTGCTGCTGCGTGCCGCTGTGCTGCTGGGTTCCCGAACCGGTTTGCGGCGTGTAATTCCGGTCTCCTTGATACGGGGAATTGGAAGCCTGGGTGTAGGACGGGTTCTGCGTCTGGTAAAGCGCCTGCTGGCCTGCGCTCTCATACCCGTAAGCGGCGCCGTAGCCGGAAGTGCCGCCTCCCGTATAAGAGGACGGCTGTGCGGAGCCGTAAGCGTCCGGCTGCTGCCCTTGTCCTCTGTAAGCCGAGCTGCCGTAAGAATGATCCGCATAGCCCGTTTCCGTTCTTCCGTATGCGGAGTAACCGCCGTTATCCGGCTGTGCGCTGTAACCCCCGTTGTAGCCGTAGGCGCCTGGCTGGTGGTTTTGCGGTTGGTAACTTTGCTGCGGGCGGCTTTGCTGATGCGGCTGGCTGCCGCCGGCACCCGGATAGCCGTACAAGTGATTTTGGCCGTAGTCGGGAGCATGGCCGAATTCCTGGGCGTAGCCGTAACCTTGGCCGTAGTTTCCCGCCGTCTGGCCGAAATCCGCTTCATGAACCGGCTGGAAGGTGTGCAGGTAGGTTTTGGCCGTATGATCGTGAAGCGTCGGAACCTGGTACTGGCCTTGACTGTTCATGAACAGAAATACTTCATAGGCATGATCCGCGGCCGCGTCGGCTGCTGTAAGAAGCATCCGGCGGACGTTGGGATCGGCGCATTCCAGCGCGGCCGTCATTTGATTTTTCGCGCTGTTTTTGTGGCAGCAGAGCATGGCGGATAAAATCTGCTCGTCATTGAAAGAACCGTCCGTTTCCGGTGAGACCTGGGCAGGATGGCGCAGGCCGTACAAAATATCCTGGACCGAGACAAACGGCGGCTGGCCGTAAGGCGCCTGTCCCCGTGCGGCGCTGTAATCATGCGTGTAAGCGACCAGCTCGTTATAGTGCTGCACCCCCGCTTGAAGATGATGCTCGGTGATCGCTTTCACCTGCGGATGCCGGGCCTGCCTGGCATAAAAAGAAAAATGCCGGATCATATTTATTTTTTCGGTCAATACTTCGTGGACCTCTAACGTTTCATGGGCTCCGAATGGCATGGGAAAACAGCTCCTTTTGTAAGTACCTTTACGCTTACAATTCCCTTTCCATGGGAAATTTATGCATAGGAAACCGATTGCTCCCGCCTTACCGGGTTAAAGATAACTAGAATCCTAGAAGTGTGCATCCGCAAAGCCGCTTCCTGAGGATGAAGGAAAAAATATCTTCTTTTTGTGATATAATAAGGGGATGAATTCCAGGACGGCGCAAAAGCAAAGCATGTACAACTAGAAATGGGGGAATTGCATGATCAATTGGAGAGTAAACTTGGCGGTTTTGTGGGTCGGACAGTTTTTCGTAATGGCAGGCATGACCATGATCATGCCGTTTCTGCCCTTATATCTCAAAGAGATGGGCCTTCAGGACGCGCAGGAAATCGCAACTTGGACAGGCATTATTTTTGCCGGCAACTTCGTCACTTCCTTCCTCTTCCAGCCGTTCTGGGGAGGAATGGCGGACCGCTACGGACGCAAGGTGATGCTGCTGCGTTCCGGCTTCGGAATGGCGGCCGTCATGACGACGATGGGCTTTGCTCATGCCCCGTGGGTGCTCCTGCTGCTGAGGCTCGTTAACGGCACGATCTCCGGGTACGCTCCCGCTTCCGTCGCTCTCATGTCGACGAACACGCCGCGAGAGCATATCGGATTTGCGATGGGAACGCTCCAGTCGGGTGCCGTGGCCGGCTCCATTCTCGGCCCGTTTATCGGCGGTCTGCTGGCCGAGCTTATCGGCTTCCGGTACATCTTCTATGTAACCGGAGCCATGCTCTTTATCGCTTCGATGGTGACGATGCTGCTGGTCAAGGAGAAATTCAATGCGGCCGAAGCCAAAAAACAGCCGAAAATATCGGTCATTCAGGGCTATAAGGACCTGAGGCCGATCCGACAGCTGCCGACGCTGTATTCGATCACGTTCGTGATCCAGTTCTCCATCCAGTGCTCCATGCCGCTGATGGCCCTCTTCGTCGAGGAGCTCCACGGCTCGGGGGAACTGCTCGCCTTCTACGCGGGACTTGTCGCGTCGATCGCCGGGTTCTCGAACATGGTGGCCGCCCCCCTTCTCGGAAAATTGTCCGATAGGATCGGCCCGCAGCGCATCCTGTTCGTCTCGCTTATCGGCGCGGCCATCTTCTTCATTCCGCAGGCTTTTGTGCAGAACGTCTGGCAACTGATGGCGGCCCGGTTCTGCCTCGGCATTTTTATCGGCGGGCTTCTGCCGACGGTCAATTCCCTGATCCGGACCTACACGCCGGTCGGAATGGAAAGCCGCTCGTACAGCTTCAATACGAGCGCTCTGGCTCTCGGCAACATGCTGGGACCGGTTATCGGCGGCGCCCTGTCCGGCTTCCTGAACATTCGCGAACTGTTCCTGTTCGCGACCGTGATGCTTGCCATTAACGCGGCCTGGTCGTACCGCACGCTGCTCGGCAAGCACAAGATTTCGGACGGAACCTTGTAAAGGCCGAACGGGCGGATGGGCGGATGGGCGGAATAGAAAAGCGCTCGACGGAATCGCTTCGGCGGTCAGACGCCTTCAACCGCCAACCAAACAAAAAAGAACGATCCTTTTACCGGCTGCGTCCGGGCGGATCGTTCTTTTTATTGTTTGTCTGTAACTCATTCACACCGCGCGAAGCTCCCAGCGCGCAGTGCTCGGCGTCACATGTCGGTGGTCAACGGAAGACATGCGCGCCCGGAGTCCTATTTCACCCGCGCCACCGCAAGCCCGTCGTAGGCGGGAAGCATCGTGCTTTCAAGGCGCGGATCGGAAGCGAACCGGCGGTTGAACTCCCTCATCGCTTCGACCGATTTCTTCGTAACGGCCGCATCGATCGTCCGCCCCCGCATCAGAATATTATCGCCTATGATAATGGCGCCCGGGTTGGCCAGCTCGATGGCATAGTCCAGGTAAGTCGGGTAATTCACTTTATCCGCATCGATAAAAAAGAAGTCGAACTTCGCGCCTTCCTCCTTCAGCGCGGCTAAGCTTTCTACGGCATCAGCCACCCGGTACCCAATCTTGTCACCGAAGCCGGCCTTGGTCACGTTCTGCCGTGCCGTTTCCGCGAAGGCGGCGTTCACCTCCAGGGAGAGCACCTGTCCGCCGTCGCCAAGCCCTCTGGCCAGGCAAATGGCGCTGTAGCCGCCAAGGGCTCCGATTTCAAGCACCCGATTGGCGCCCGTCAGTCCCACGAGCATGGTGAGCAGGCGCCCATAGCCGGGAGCAACCGAAATATCGGGCATGTTGTTGTCCCGGATAGCCTCTTTTACCAACCCCAGAGCCTCATCTTCCGCGTAGAGTGCTTCCAGGTATTCCTCAGGCCCCGGAGCCGCTTTCTCCGAACCCCCGTTTGTTTGATCCGTCCTTTTTTCCACGGGTCATTCCTCTTTTCTGCATATGTATTCAGAAACTGTCCTCACTGGACGGGACAGTCCTGGAACAGCCGGATTATCGGCCAAGCCAAACGCACCGTTGCGACGCGTGAACCCCATGCGTGCGTACGGCGTTGATCTGTGAGGTCATTGTATATGAAAAAACAAGCGCGTTCAACCGTCCGGAGGCTGATTTCGGCAACATTGGCATTTGTCTCCCGCGCCTCTTTCGCCTATACTTAGAAATTACACGGATACCACCCGAAAGGAAATGAAAGCATGGCTAAATTGGATTTGATCGCCACCTGTCCCATGGGGCTGGAAGCGATCGTAGCAAGAGAGGTCAAAGAGCTCGGTTACGAGGATGTAACCGTCGAGAACGGACGGGTTACCTTCACCGGGGACGAACTGGCGATTTGCCGGACGAACCTGTGGCTGCGTACCGCCGACCGCATTCTTGTCAAAATGGGGCAATTTGAAGCACGGACTTTCGATGATTTGTTTGAAGGCACCAAAGCACTCGACTGGCCCGCCTGGATTCCCGAATACGGCGAATTCCCCGTAGAGGGCCGTTCCCATAAATCACAGCTTTCCAGCGTCCCGGCCTGCCAGGGCATCGTTAAAAAAGCCGTCGTTGAGAAAATGAAAGAACGCTACCGGACGGAATGGTTCGAAGAAGACGGCCCCCGCTATGTGATCGAGGTCGCTCTTCTTAACGACATCGCCACGCTGACGATCGATACGACGGGTCCGAGCCTGCACAAACGGGGATATCGGAAGCTTGTGACTGAAGCTCCGCTCAAAGAGACGATGGCTGCGGCTCTGGTAAACCTGAGCCGCTGGAAGCCGGACCGCCCGCTCTACGATCCGTTCTGCGGCTCCGGCACGATTCTGATCGAGGCCGCCATGTCGGGCTGGAATATCGCACCCGGCCTTCGCCGCTCCTTCCCCTCGGAGGATTGGGACATCATCGGCCAGGATCGCTGGGAGCAGGCCCGGGAAGAAGCCTATGATTCCCTGAACGACGACATTCCGCTGGAAATAGCGGGCTCCGACATCGATCCGAAAGCGATTGAGGTCGCCGAGGCGGCCGCCAAAGCGGCCGGCCTTTCCAAGGAGCTGAAGTTTTACGTCGAGCCGGTAGCCAAAGCGAAGCCGCGAAGCGACTTCGGCTGCCTGATCACAAACCCGCCTTACGGCGAGCGGCTCGGCGAACAGAAGGAAGTGGAGCGCGTGCTGCGCCAGCTCGGACAGCTGACGGGTTCGCTTCATACATGGAGCACGTTCGTCCTGTCACCGAGCAAGCAGCTGGAGCATTATTTCACCCGTCCGGCCGACAAGCGCCGCAAGCTGTTTAACGGACGGATCGAATGCCAGCTGTATCAATATTTCGGACCGCTGCCGCCGCGCCGCCGGAATACGGAACCCGCCGAACAATAACGGCAGATTTGCGCCTGTCCGGTCTAACCGCAACCCCGATTCGTTCATTAGCTGAACGAACCGGGGTTTTATTTTGTCCGCAGGCTGCTATGACCGCGATTTAGCCCGAGAAACTTCGGTGAATCGTTATGTGACGCCACACCGCGCAACCGGGAACTGCAAGTAATGGGCGAAATGTAAATACCGGGCACAGGACAACGCCATTTGTAGAGCTTGAACCCGGGAAAACCGGGCCTATATACTCATAAATCCCACATTAATGAACGGAAACAAAAAAACTTGATAAAATTTTGATAAATTCTTCCCATTTTCCTTTGGATATGGTACTATTTTCATAGGAAATAGTACCCAATCATTTCTGACTATTTTATTATTTATAGGGGGAACCGCTATGCAAGGTATTCTGGCGCTTGTCTTATTTTTTATCTCCATGCTCATGTTCGCAGCTCTCGTTCATTCGAAATCGAAAGGCCAGAACCAGCGGTTCCGCTTTCTTCATCACCCGCTGTTCCGTAAAACGGCCGTGGTCGTTTCCGTTCTCGCCTTTCTGCTCGCGGTCGTAGTCAGCCCCAAAGCGGATGAGGGTCTGCAGACCGAAGCGAAGCTTACAACAGCGGCTGTTACGGTACGATAAAGTCCGGAAAGCAAGAGTGAACATCGCAGTCAGTCACCGCTCTGAACCATACCAAAAGGAATCAAAAACGGCCTCCAGCCGCATGTATGCGGGCGAAGAGGCCGTTTTTTCTTTGTCGGATAAACCCGGGAAACGAAACACATTCGTTTCGCAGCTATGCCGACCCGGTGGCGGTGGTGTATTCGCCTTCTATCCGTTTTGTAAGCAGGTGACTTCCACGCCAGTATAAAAACGAGCTGGTGACCGTCACGACCGCCATGACCAGAAACATATGGCCGCCGATCGAGGCTAGCAGAAGACCGCCGATCCACGGGCCGACAAAATGTCCGAGGCTGGTAAGGGTCTGCGCCCCGAAGTACGTGCCCCGCATATGGTCCGGGGCGATTTTGTCCATAAGCATCGTGGAAGCCGGAAAATTGAGCGTCTCCCCGATAGTGAAAACGACCATCGAAGCGATAAGCAGCAGCCAGTGGTTCGAAAGCGCGAAGCCGACGTCCCCGAGCGCGAACAGGAGATTCCCCACGACGATCGCCGTAAGCGGAGACTTCCGGTCCGCCAGCTTGGACAACGGAATCTGGAGCACGATCACGGTGACGGCATTGACGCTCATCATCGCCGCGAACAACTTGACCCCCTGGGCAAAATTTTCATTCACGTACTGCGACAGGGTAATGGACATCTGGGAATAGCCGATCGCGCCGATCATCCCGCCCAGCAGTTGGTAGCGCAGTATCATGTCCTTGCGGACGACTCTCCATGCGGCAGCGAACGTTACCCTCTCCTTGACTTCCTTGGATACGGTCTGAACCTTGAATTTCCTCATCATAACGACGAGGAAGATTCCGTAGAACAGATACACGATCCCTGTAAGAAGAAAAGGAAGCGAGCCTTTCACCATCCCGAAGGCCGCACCCAGCAGGGGACCTACCGCCACTCCGACATTGATCGCCAGATAGCGGAGCGAGTAGACCTGCAGCCGTTTTTCTTTTTCGGTCAAATCCGCCATGAGCGCCTGAGAGACCGGCTCGTAGAACGAACGGCACAGGCCGCTGATCAGATTAAGCAGAAGAAACAGCAGAGGGTGCGTCACCAGCGAAAAGCCGACAAAGACGGCCGCCCATGTAAACAGTGCCCCCTGCATGACCGCTTTGCGGCCGATCCGGTCCGAGAGCGTCCCCCCGATAAAGCCGCCTACCGTTCCCGCCAGCGAGCTTGCGCCGATAACGAGACCGATCATCCCTTTGCTCATATCCGTTGTGGCTACGAGGTAAAGCGCCAGAAACGGCATACTCATGGAGGAAGCTGCCCGCGCCATCACTGTACCGAACAAAAGCGTGTGCACGAGCGGGTGATACGAAGATAAAAAATGCCGTATTCGATTCAAGCCAATCAGTCTCCTTCCGAACATTTCCGGGAATCCGGCCGACCGGGTAACCAGGAAGGCATTCGTTTACCTTCGGTCAATTGTTGCATATTTTTGTTATTATACACGACAATTCGTCCAGCACAACAAAAAAATCTTGCCGCCCGGTACGGACAGCAAGATCAAGGACGGAGAGCTCTGGCTCTTCCGCCGGTCGGACATGTTTCAAGCCGGACGGATAAACGATCGTCAAAATCACGCCACGCCGCTCCCCGCACGCGGTGCAGGGTCGCCTGACAAACGGCGGCTCGTGAGAGAGCTCCGTCCATGCGCCGGATCACACGAGCAGACGCCCGTTTTCCAAAATCAGCTCGTCGTCGATATATACGCGCGGTGAGAGCACCATGAGGTCGATGTGGACGCCGGCCGCTACGGTTCCGCCAAACGTATTGTTGCTCCCGAAGGCCACATGGATCGTGCCGTACACCTTCTCGTCCTCAAGCACGACGCCGGTGATCCGGGCCTTGTCGTTCGTGCCGATGCCGAACTCGCCCAGCAGCCGGCCGTCTCCGTCGCCAAGCACGGCAAGCAGAGCCTCGCCCTGCTCCCCCTCCGCTCCGACAAGGCGGCCGTTCTCCACGGTCAGCGTGAGCGGAGACGTTACCTTGCCGAGCCCGGCAATGGAGCCGTCCACGAGCAGCGTGCCCGAAGCGCTCCCTTCCACCGGGGCGATATAGCCTTCTCCCGAAGGGAGGTTGCCCGATTCGCCCGGATTCAGGTAGACGCCCGTGCTGGGCACGCCCGCTCTGCCCGCGATCGAGAAGGTGAGCGCCGTGTGCTCCTTCTCGATCTTAACCCGGCTCCCGGCGGTCAGCCGGGCGGTCACGCGCTCGGTCAGCTCGCGCACTTTGGCGTAGTCGGCCGAGATCGCCCCTTCTCGGAACATATCTTCCGTGATGGTCGGCATCGTCGCCACGCGTGTGCCGCTGGCCGCCGCTTCCTTGCGCGCGCCCGTATGCGTCAGCGAGTGCTGCGTGAGGCAGATGGCCACATCCGCCTCGCGCATCGCCGCCGCAACCGGAGCCGGAGGCTCCTCGCCGGATTTCTCACGGTGCTTCATGACGACAAGGGAGGCATCCGCCCCCAGCTCCAGTCCGGCCTGATGCACATGCTCGGCAAGTTCTTTCTTATAATCGTCGGCCACAACGACAAGCAGCTCGCCCGGCTTTACGCCGAGGCTCGACTGCAGCAGCGATTTGCTGATCTCGATTAGGGAACGGTCCATAGTCATCGTTACAATCTCCTTTAAATCTTTCGGATTGCCCGGCCATGCCGGGCTGACGGCTCCAGGTTGCTTGCGCTGCCGGAACGCCGCCAGCCTTCCTGCCGGCCGGAGCTGTCCTGCTATCGTATCACGCCCGGCCTTCTTCCGTCATGTCCCGGATCATCCAGACCAGTTCGTGAGCGGTTTGAAACCCTCTCTCTTCCAGCAGGCGGAGCAGATCCGTCCGGCTCGAAGGAATATGAGAAGCGCTGAACGAGGCTTCCCCGTAACCGTCCAGGACGGTCTCCAGCAGAGTCCTGAGCACAGTCTCGGGGTCCCGGTTGTCCGGCGAGGCTTCACACTGGTAAAGGGTGACACCGGCAAGTTTGCCCGAAGCTTCGTAGACGCGCTTGTACAGGGCGTAGCCGATCGGCTTGCCGTCTTCGAGCATAATCATCGACTCTCCCGCCATCAAGCTGGCCCAATGCCCCTGCCACGCACCCAGGGCCGGATAGAACGGCAGAAGGCCGGCGTCTCTGGCGGTGCCGTGGCGCAGCGTGTACCGACCGTCGGCATCGTTATGCCGCGCCGCTGCCGCCTTGGCCCTGCCAGCGGACTGGCCGCCATCTGCCGGCCCTGCTTCCGCTGCCGACAGGGCAGATTGCCCTCTCCGGCCTTCCTCCGGCGCATCCGCCTGCCGCGCCGCTGCCGCTGAGCCGCCGGAGGCATGGGCAGACCCGCCCGCGCGTACGGCCGCTGCATCGGTCTCTGCGGCCGCCGGAGGCAGCGCATCGTCCCGGCTCTCAGCGTTCCCCTCTGCCGGACCGCCACCCGCAGCTCCGCCCGCTTTCCGGAGGACCAGCAGCGTGTCCCGGGTGACGTATCCCACGCTTTCATAGAGAGCGATCGCCGGGGCATTGTCCGCAAACGCTTCGATCGTAGCCGTATCGACGCCTTCTTCGCGGTAAATGTCCAGCGAGGCTTCGATCAGCTTACGGCCGACTCCTTGACCCCTGTACGCCGGAATGACTCCGGTGCCCCCGTTCCAGGAAATTTTACGGCCCCCCGCCATACGAATTCCGTTCAAAACAAACCCGACCGGCTGTTCCCCGTCAAAAGCGACAATGGAATGCTGCGGCGATAATTGTTCGTACGCCTGTCTCGTCATATAGGCACCCGGATTCGTCGTCATGTCGACAAAGTACCCGGAAAACCCGTCGTTCCATACCTGAACGGCCTGATCAAGGGTACATTCGGATAATTTTCGGATAGCCATCATCTGTCTCTTCCTCCTCTTTCCTATGTATACCGCTATTGTACCACTAGAAAGAACCCGGTAAAAACAGTTTTGACCCGCTTCTTCCTCCGGAAAAACCGTGCTTTTGCGTTCAAAAGTACTAGCTTCGTCCCGGCGGGAGGCCGCAAAGGTCCTGAAAAGTTCCGCCCTGAGCAGGTTTGTGGAAAAAAACGGTTCGTCATATAATGGAAATTAGAGAGAAGGAGGAGAGAGCTCATGCGAATTGCCATCAGCGGAGGAACCGGGTTTATCGGCGGACATCTTGTTGCCCATTTCAAAAAGCGGGGAGATGAACTTGTTCTCATTTCCCGTTCGGCTTCCGGACATGTTTATACGGGCGTCCAAACCGTAACCTGGTCGGAGATTGAGCACAATCCCCGGTATCTTGAAGGCACAGACGCCTGGATCAATCTGGCCGGCTCCACCATTAATCAGCGCTGGAGCGAAACCGCCAAGCGCCAGATCCTATCTTCCCGCCTGAAAACGACGGCGGCTGTCGCCTCAACCCTAAAGGCACTCCAAAACAAACCTCCGGTGGTCGTAAACGCTTCGGCTATGGCGATTTACGGCACATCCGAAACTCATACATACGATGAATTCAGTCCCGTCCGTGCCGACGATTTCCTGTCTGAAGTCGTGAAGGAATGGGAGGAAGCCGCCGACCGGATTCCCGCGGAACGGATCGTCAAAATCCGTACGGGTCTCGTGCTCGGAACCGACGGCGGCGCCTTCCCCAAAATGGCTCTTCCGTTCAAATTCGGCGCAGGAGGCCGGATCGGCAGCGGAAGCCAGTGGATGTCATGGATCCATATCGCGGATATGGTCGCTTTGATCGATGCCTGTATCCGCAATGAGGATATATCCGGTCCCGTGAACGCGACCGCTCCTCATCCGGTCCGCAACCGGGAATTCGCCCAAACGCTGGGCAGCGTGCTGCGGCGGCCTCATGTCCTGCCAGTCCCCGCCTTCGCCTTGAAGCTTGTTCTGGGGGAGCTTTCCATGCTTCTGCTGGAAGGACAGCGCGTTCTTCCCCGCAAGCTGCTGGAGCATGAGTTCCAGTTCCGCTATCCGACGCTGGAAGAAGCGCTTCTGGACCTGACCGGCGCAGAAAGACCCGCTTGAACAACCGGAAGCGGGTCTTCGGCCAAATAAAAACGGCCCGGTTCCCCGGGCCGTTTCTTTGGCTACTTCACAAACTTCTTCGCGTGCTCGATTGCTTCGTCTTCGGTCGGCGCTTTGATGTAACGGCCGTTAATAAAAACGAATGCGTAGCGGGCGCAAGGTCCGCAGTATGATTTGCAGCCGACTTTGACTTCGGCATCCGATGCAAGCTTCTGAAGCTTAGGCAGCGCCGTTTTCACCCGCATATGCTTGCATTTATCGCAAATCCGGATATCATTAGCCATTAATGATCCCCGTGATTGCCCTTGCTCGGATTCGTAATCATGAATCCTTCTTGCGGAATGTAGAAGTAATCGATCCGGATGCCGTCGAGCAGCGGCTCATCTTTCTCCAGCAGGACGTCAACATCCTTATCGGTAGAAACGACTACATCGTTATCCGTTTGTGTATCGAGACCAAGCGCATAGTGAGCGTGATCGCCGTGGTTGTGGCTTACCTGGACGCGGACCAGAAGACCCTGGTTCTCTTCTTTCTCCAGTTCGAGTTTCAAAACTTTAGCTGCGTTGCGCGAAATTTTGACGTTCATAGTGTAGTCACATCTCCTGAAAAGTTATCATTCTTTCTTTTAATCTTTATTGTAAAGAAAGCTTCGCCTGAAATCAACAAGAAGTCGCAAGCCGGAGGAGGCAAAGCCGTGACAATTCGCGGCATCAACCATTTACTAGTTTCCGTTTCCGATCTGGAGCGCTCGATCCGTTTCTACCGGGAGGTGCTAGGGGCCAAGCTGCTGGTGCAAGGGCGCTCCCTTGCCTATTTCGACCTGGGAGGCCTGTGGCTTGCCCTGAACACCGAGCCGGAGATTCCGCGCAATGAGATCCGCCAGTCCTATACGCATCTCGCTTTTACGGTGGACGAGAAGGATCTGCCCGCCCTCGAAGCGAAGCTTGCCGCCTGCGGTGCTCTTCTACCGGGCCGCGAACGGGATAGCCGGGACAAAAGCTCGCTCTATTTCGAAGATCCGGACGGACATAAGTTCGAATTTCACACCGGCACGCTTCAGGACAGGCTGGATTATTACCGGGCGGAAAAAGGGCACATGCGTTTTTCCGGCGATCCGACGGCGGATTAAAGGCTCCGGTAAGAGCGAACTCGCATGCCTTCCGCTTCCGGGGCATCGGCGCCGCGGCGCATGACGGACCGCAGCATAATCTAATTCTGCGGCAAAGAAAATTCGTCCCGTCCGATTTGAATTTTACGCGGTTATTTTATACTATGGAATTTGGGCTTTCTTATGGGCTTTGGAAAGCTTTTCAAGCTACGCTGACCTTTATCGGGATGTCAATCGCGCACAACGGCGTCTTTTTTTGACCCGAACGAAACTAGAAGCTGCCGAAAGGTCATACTGATGGAATATACAAATCATTCGGCAGAGGAGATGTACGCTCTTATGGTAACGATTAAGACCAAAGACGAAATCGAAAAAATGCACCGCGCCGGCAGACTGCTGGCGGCATGCCACCGCGAAATCGCGAAAATGATCCGTCCGGGTGTGACCACCTGGGAAATCGACCAGTTCACGGAACAATTTCTGCACGAGAACGGCGCCACCCCGGAACAGAAAGGGTACAAAGGATACCAGTACGCAACCTGCGCCTCCGTGAACGATGTCATCTGCCACGGTTTTCCGAAGAAAGAGCCGCTGAATAACGGGGATATCGTAACCATCGATATGGTCGTCAATCTGGACGGCTGGCTCGCGGACTCCGCCTGGTCCTATGCCGTCGGCACGGTTTCCGAGGAAGCCGGCAATCTGCTTGAGACGACGAAAGAATCGCTGTACAAAGGCATCGAGCAAGCCGTCATCGGCAACCGGATCGGCGATATCGCGCATGCGATTCAAGTCTTCGCGGAAGAACGCGGCTACTCGGTCGTCCGTGATTTCACGGGCCACGGAATCGGCCAGAAGATGCACGAGGAGCCGCAGGTGCCCCACTACGGCCCGGCCGGCCGCGGCACGAGGCTCAAGGACGGCATGGTGCTGACGATCGAGCCGATGCTCAATACGGGCATGTACTTCGCCACCGTGGATCTCGACGGCTGGACAGCCCGTACGGTGGACGGAAGCCTGTCCGCCCAGTATGAGCACACCATCGCCATCACGCAGGACGGACCGCTCATTCTGACTGCGCAGTAACCGCGGTTCTCCTGCAGCCGGGAGGCTGACGGGCAGCATGCCTGAAGCTTGCGACCTGTCCGTCCCCGGTTATTTTTTACCTACATACCCTGCCAAAGCATGGCAAACCTGCCCGGCAACTACCTTGTCATCCCCCACACGTCCTGCCAGCGGCCATAACGATTACGGAGGAATGCTATGATATCGTTTTACAAACGGTACTACAAAACCATCCTGGACATTGGGCTGATCGTCCTCACTGTTTTTCTGTTCATGAAATTGTTCAGCTTTATTTACGCGATCGCCACGCCGATCTTCTGGGCCTTCGTCATTTTTGCCATGATCGAGCCTCTTGCCCGCTTCCTCCATCGCAGAGGACTGAAAAAAATGCTCGCGACGACGATTTCGACGCTGCTGTTCGTTCTGGTCATCCTGGCCGTCTTCACCGGAGCGGGATTTCTGTTTACGAGCCAGATCGACAATCTGGTTACGGTTCTCCCCAAATATACCCAGATGCTTCAGGAGCAAATTACAAAACGCACGATCGATCTGCAAAACAGCATCGAGGCGCTTCCTCCCGATGTGATCGAGAAATCCAGGGAAATCGCCAATCAGATGGCGACGAAAGCGACCAGCTTCGCCACGAATTTCCTGAAAACCCTGCTTAATTTCCTGACCAGCGGCGTCATGGGACTCGTTACTTCCTTTTCGACGTTTATGCTGAATTTTCTGGTCGGCATCATTCTGGCCTTCTTCCTTTCTCTTGAAATCGACTGGTGGAAAAAGAACGCCCGCGAAAAGACGCCCAAAACGTTCCGTAAAGCGTTCGATTTTCTTCGCGAGAACGTTATCAAGGGCATCGTGAGCTACCTGAAATCCCAGCTCATTCTCATTTCCATCACGTTCGTCATGGTTCTGGTCTCGCTCATGATTCTCGGCGTCGACAACGCCTTTACGATTTCGCTGCTGGCCGCTTTCTTCGATGTGCTGCCGCTGCTCGGCGTCTCGACCTTGTTCGTGCCGTGGATCGTGTACCACTTTATCGCGGGAAGCACGATGATGGGTATCTGGCTGACCGTCGTGCTGGCCGTAGTCGTTCTCGTCCGGCAGGTGCTGGAGCCCAAGATTACCGGCGAGTCGCTCGGAGTATCCGCTTTCACGATGCTGTCCTTTATGATCATTTCGCTGTCCCTTTTCGGGGTCGCAGGCGTTATTCTTTCCCCGATTCTGATTATTCTCATCAAAGCGTTGTACGACCAGGGCTATCTGCGCAAATGGATCCGTTCCCCCGAGGATGAATATTGACCCTGCCCATATAGACAAGCTTATAGAAGAAAGAGGCCCCGGCGGCCTCTTTTTTTGTCTAGGCGTGAACAGCCGTGATATACTGAAGCCATGAGAGATTTGAGAGATTTGAGAGATTTGTAAACCGGAAGGCAGGGAACTTGCGATGAATAAAGTGGCAAAAGAAATTGGAGGCTGGGCGCTTTCCCTCGGAATCGCGTTCGTCATTGCACTGGTAATCGGAATCTTCGGTATTCAGCCGACCAAGGTGCTGGGCCATTCGATGGACCCGACTCTATCCGACCAGGAACGTATTTACGTATCCAAATTGTCGCACACGCTGGGCTACGAGCCGGACTACGGGGACATCGTCATTATCGACAGCCGCGTAAACCGGGAGCGTACGCTTAAGGACGACATCATGGAGCATCCCCTGTTTTCACTGTTGAGCGGGAAAGTGGACGATAACCTGTACGTCAAACGCGTCATCGGCAAAGCGGGCGATAAGCTCCAGTTCAAAGACAACAAAGTGTACCGCAACGGGCAGCCTCTGGACGAGCCCTATCTCAACGAAACGATGCTGTATGAATCGAACGAGGAAATTACCGTTCCCGCGGGCCACGTGTTCGTGATGGGAGACAACCGCAACAACAGCAAAGACAGCCGCGATATCGGACCCGTTCCGCTGGATCACGTGCTGGGCATCAAGATCAACGGTTAAATCAGCTTCCCAAAAAACAGAGATTTCCGGCTGTCCGGAAGCTCTGTTTTTTCCTTTTATGATGGGCGGCCTATTGAGTGACCTTACATCATGTGTTATATTAAAAAGGCGGAGGTTGAAGACTTTCCGCCTCTCACCCGCAACATTCATTGCTTCCGACAACCAGCAGTCGCACCCTTAATCTTGATTGACAAGGAGTGAAGAACATGAATGCCAATCTGCACATTCCCCAAGGGAACGATACGATTCTTGTTGAAATGACCGTTAAGGAAGCCATGGCGCTCTCCGGAGAAAAGTTTCACTCGGACCACAAGGTGGAAACCGAGGCCATCAAGAAAGTCAAAAAGAGCCTGGAGAACCGTCTGATCTCGGGCGTTTCGCAATAAAACTTTTTTTAAAAGCCGACCTTGAAAGGGGTTACATGCCCAGTTCAGGGTCTTTTTTATGGGCTCGTAAGAGCGGTAAGAAGCCGTCATGAAGATCCGGAGAACCGTATAGAAAACCCGCCGCGCCGTATACTAAGCATCGTGAACGTGCTTCAGTCTTGACCAGCCCGACCGGACAGGGGGTGAACGTCAGTGTCACACAAACAACAGGGCCACGCTCAGCAAAACACGACGACCCGCACTTCCGACCGCAAGAACGGCAACGGCAAAAGCAAATAAGTCATTTCATCCTTGAAACAGGGAGGCAGCGACCGATGATTGAAAATCTCGAAAGCAATTACGATTGCGCCCACGCGGGTCTGGACCTGCACCAGTTGAAGGAAGAGCTGAACGACCTCAGAATTAGCATGATTCCGGGCTCTCTCGTGCATAGCGAGAAAGTGAACCGTCTGGAGAACCAGATCCGGTTTATCGAGAACAAGTGCTCTATACACCATGGAGACTCCGGTTCCCTGTAAGGCATTCTCATCCTTTCTGCCGAGGACCGGATTTATTCAGGCCCTTTATCGTCTTGGCAGCATGCAAAAAAGCCGCGGCCGGGGGCGCGGGGTTAAACCCGTTCCCGCCGGATCGCGGCGTACAAACGTCTCCGGTACATATTCGTTCTTGATATGGCACCGGGCTGTCCGGACCTTCCGGAGTGTATCTATCCCTCTATATTCGGATCATGCTGCCTTGCCTTCCGGCCGGCGGCGCTTGATTTATCTAGGCCTGCGGATATTTACGCTCCATCCAGCCCGTAAACCAGCTGGCCAGCATCATCGTGACAGCTATATCGTCAATCGGCATAAACGGCATGACATCGGGAAGTACCCAGTACAGCAGCGCCGGAACTACAAAGAGAAGTTTACTGCCGATCGGTACTTGCGGAGACATCAGCAGTTTGCTGGCCCGCTTGAATACATGGCCCCAGTGGCGGAGTGACAATAGTTTTTTCACACGGGTTCCCTCCTTAGGGTGGGACATGATCCCGTTAACCGAATGTGCGGCATCTGCGCCGTGTCCCGGTCTGTAACGGAAGTCCCTAAAAGCCTATACGCGATACGGCTTTCTGCGTTCCAGTTTGAACTTTCTTCTGCCGTATACTCTCCTCTTACCCGTAATCGCCTGGAAAAGAACAAAGAGCATCTCGCCTAAGCCGATGCTCCGTCCTTGAAAACCCTTTACATTTTGCGTCAAACGTGCGGTTCGCCGGATTGCAGCTCGCTTGTCACGGCATCCGAATCGCCGAACCGGATGTTCAATTCCACGTTCACGGGAACATGACTCCGGATTTTAAGAAACAGGCTGAGCCGCTCCAAAATCTGCGCGACCTCTTCGGCCGGGTAGGTACCGTTTACGTTGTAGCGGAAGTTGTCCGAGATCGATAAGGCGGGGGCCGAAACGGCCGGACGATTTTCTGCCTGAACAGATTCGGGGAGGCGCCGGAAGTCGGACGGCTCGGAAGGCCGTTCCAATGATCTGCTTTGGGAACGGTAATTTGTATAGCCCATAAACTTGTTGGACGTTCTGACTGTATCGTTGTAGATGTTCAGTTTTTTCAAAATGGTATAGTAGGTTGCCGCATTGTTGAGCTTCCATGCCGACGTTATTTCGCCTACGGAATAATCTTCTTTCCACTGATTGATTAACCGTATTTGCTCCTCACGTTCCAACTCCTTGAACTGGTCGAGTGGCAGAATCCCGGACATACTATTCCTCCTATTCGGATTGGTCTTACTCTTTATCATAAAACAAAATTAATTAAACTTCAAAAACCTTTATACCTATAATCTCTACTAGTTTACCATTAAAATGCATAATTCATACAATTACTTTATATAGGTATCTTTTACCATTTTAAACGATATAAAATAAACCTTTAAAGGCCCGGACATGTGTCCGGGCCTGAGTCTTCGGAATCAGTCGATTTGTTTTTCATCCGAAATCGACACGCTTTTTAGACTCACGTGAGTTTTCTGCGCGTCAGTATGCAGGGTACTCCTGTGCCGATCGCCCCGGGCCGGGACATTTGCTCCAGATACCGCAGTCCCCTTGCGCACTGTTGTTTGCAAGAAGCACAGGTGGAGGATTCGACAATCCTCATCGTATACTGCGCCCTGCCGGATGATTCAATCTTCTTACCTTTTGCTTTTCCGCTTTTTCCCGCCATCGTATTCCCTCCCCTAACACACGCCTGGTTCAGTATATGGGAACCGATTTCGGACGGATTGGACGTTTGTACCGGCGGCGGGGGCTTCTTTGCGCGTTTTACAGGGCGAGAGCCCGGACAAGCAGCCGGGCGGTTTCTTCGTAAAGCGCCGGAAACTGCTCCAGCGGAAGCGGATTGATCCCGCTTCCGAGTTCAACGGTGAATCCGGGACGCCGGAATTCGTAGATGAACCAGTCCTTGAACCCGGCATCGCTGCCCCGCAGCTTTACGCTCTTGAAGCCGCTGGCCTGCTGCAGCTTTAGGGCCAGAAATTCCGCGTCATCCGGTTCGTAGTCCCGGTAGTTCCAGTAAATTTCGCGCCCCTGCGTATGAAGGGCGACGACGTGACGGAAGCTGCGGCTGCGGGTAAAATCGGCCACGGCGACCGCTTCCGGCTCGGTCAGCGGAGCCTCGCCCGTATAGTCGCGCGGTCCGGGTCCGGGGACCGCACGGCGGGCCCGCTCCTCTTCCCAGAAGGCGGGGAACTGATCGTTAAGATCGACGCCGTTGATGTTCGCTTTCCACCGGCGGAAATCAAACGACCCTCCGTTCCACTCATGGAGGGAAGTGAACAGGGGATGCGCCGGGTAGACGCCCCCGAGCACGAGCTCGACTCCGTCCGGGTTCACCATCGGCACGATCCATAAGCTCGTCTCGCGGAACAGGGCTGCCGCATCGGAGCCGTGGAGGTCCCCGCTTTGACGGACAGCCTCTGCGTACTCCTCGAGAAACTTCACCGCCGCCAGGGAGGTGATCCATTCGTTGGCGTGAAACGATGCGTTGACTTGGATCTCCCGGCTTCCGGTGCCTATGCGCACAGCGGGAATGTTGCGGCCGAGGACGCTGTGCCCGATGCATATTTCCTCTAAGAAGGGGTATCGTTCCTTCAGAAGCGTCAAATCGCGGAGCATTTCGGGATACCCGTATTCCTCGGCCGTGCGGACCACGGACCTGTCGCGGACAGCCGGAACATCAATCGTGACGCCGGGCCTGAGCACAGCCGGATCCAGGAAGGTATTGGCCTTCCAGAGCTCTTCCCTGGATAATCCGAAACGCAGCGACACGCTTTCCCAGGCGTCTCCCGGTTGAACCGTATATTGATGATCGAGTTTGGCGGGAATCAGGATCATCTGTCCGGGAATTACATACTCATTAAGACTCAGCTGCGGGTTCGCGGCCTTAAGCGAGACGGAATTAACGCCATACAATCTGGCGATCCGCTGCAGTGTCTCCCCCTGCTGAACGACGTGGCGAAACAGCATACCACTCATACCTCCTCAGGACAAGGCAAAGAGAAGCCGCTTTCCTTCACGCACTTGCTTCCCTGTACCGAGTTGTGAGTATATGTCTATGCCCCCTCTCCCTTCTTCATGTCCCGGGCATGCAAAAGGACCGGCGGGTTCCTACCGATTCTGAATAGAATACGGCGGAACTTACCGGTCCTGTCGTTCGATTGCGGAATGGTTACGGACTAGACGAACGTCGGCACCTGCCACACAACCGGGGTACCGAGCAGCTGCTCGCGCAGCCAAGAGCCCGTAATGTGATGGAACATCTCGGCATCGCCGCTGCAGAAAAACTGGTGCACCGGAATGTCTTTGGTCGTCGCCAGCATTCCCTGGTGATAGAGGATGGTGCTGATTTCCCGGGCGGTCTCGTCCGCGGAAGAAATCAGCGTCACGTCCGGATGGACCACACGGGCAATCGCCTCCGTCAGGAACGGGTAATGCGTGCAGCCGAGAATGAGACAATCCATGGGCTTGTCGAGCAGCGGCTGGAGGGAATCGCGCACGGTATCGACCGCTTTCTCGGAAAAGTACAATCCACGCTCCACGAGCGGTACCAGGGCCGGGCAGGCCAACGGGTGTACCTGGATCGTGGGCGAGATGGTTTTCAGCGCTTGTTCGTACGCTTTGCTCCGGATCGTGCCTTCCGTGCCGATCACGCCGACAATGCCGCTTCGCGTCGTCTTGATCGCGGCACGCGCTCCCGGAGAAATGACTCCAAGCACCGGAATGTCCAGCCGGCCGCGGATTTGCTCCAGCGCGACCGCCGTCGCGGTATTACAGGCGATCACGATCATTTTAGGGTTAAATTGGATCAGGTAATCCACAATTTGATTCGTAAAAGTGAGAACTTCATCGGCGGGTCTGGGGCCGTAAGGCGTCCGTGCCGTATCGCCGAAATAAATCACTTTCTCCTGCGGAAGCTGTCGCATAACTTCTTTTACAACGGTTAAACCTCCGACTCCGGAGTCTAGGATGGCTATCGCTTGCTGCACACTTATACGCTTCCTTTGCGAATGAAATGATTGCTTGTAAATACATGGTTAGAATATGATTGCCCAAGCCGAAATGTACCTAGGTATCATACCAGATTTCCGATTCGGTGCCAACGAAAGCAGCTCCGGAGCGGCATGCGCCCGGAGCTGCAGGACTAGCTGGGAATAGGGTCGGACGAGATCCGGCAACTCCTCACACTCAGGGGTCAGCGCTTGATCTCACTAACCAGACCGAAGGAGTAGCCGGCCTTTTTCACGTCTTTCAGAATGCGGTCCAGCGCTTCCATGTTTTCTTTGGAACCCTGATGCATGAGGATGATATTGCCCGGATGCAGGTTGTTCATGATATCGTTGTAAGGATCTTCCGCTCCGTTGGCGCGGGGCTCCCAGTCACGCATCGCGGTCGACCAGAAAACGGAGGTATACCCCATATCCGAAGTCAGATCGAGCAGATGCGTGCTGTATTTCCCGTACGGAAAGCGGAAATATTTGACGACATCCTGTCCGGTAATGCTTTTGTACAGCTTCTCGAAATCGGTAATTTCTTTACGCACCTGCTCATCGCTCAGCGTATTCATATCTTTGTGCGTCATCGTATGATTGGCCACGAGATGTCCGTCCGCTGCCAGCTGCTTGATAAAATCGGGGTGGGCCTTGACGTTGTTGCCCGAGATAAAAAAGTTCGCCTTCACGTTGTTCTCTTTAAGCGTCTTCAGCAGTTTCGCGGTATCCCCCATCGGACCGCCGTTGTCTATGGTCAGGTAAACGTTTTTGCCCTGCCCGACCCAGACGGCTTTCTCTTTGGCGGTAAAGGATTTCGTTTCTTTCGGAAAATCCGGCACCTGGCCTTTCGGCTTTTTCATGTAATACCACGATAGAGCCTGACGGTTGGCGCCGCTTTCGCCCTTCGGCTGCGGGGACGGTTTCGCGGTCCCCGGAGAAGCGGAAGGTTTTGCCGATGGAGCAGCGGAAGGTGCGGCCGACGGCGAAACCTTGACCGCGGACGAAGGCGCGGGAGAAGCTCCCGGCGCAGCCGATGCGGACGGAGACGCGGAAGGCTTCGGGCTGCCTGCCGGCGTTTTTTCCGGAGCCGGTGACGGTACAGGTGTCGGAGACGCGGAAGCGCCGGCGGTCGCCGCCGGAGATTGGACAGGACTTCCGGAATTTGATACGTTGGAATTGCCTGCGCATCCGGCGGTCAGTATACCGGAAAGCAGCAGAACGGCGGAAGCCGCAACGGTTTTTTTCATGGTATCACCTAGATTTCCTAAAATGTGAGACTAATCTTTCCTTTTCGACAACAGGCTGAGGAATCCTTGCTCGAAACTGTGTTTTAAACGTAAACGGAACAAATATTTCCGCCATCAAACAGGGACCTGCAGGGTCCCGCCGACAAAGGGGCGATTGCGATGCTTATCGACGAACTTAAGCAAAAAGCAGCCGTGACCGGTTCCGTACCGGCACACTTCAACTTGATCATCGAGGACATCCAAGAACCGGAGGACGGAGAGACAGAGGTCCTGTTTGTCTGGCAGGAGCCATCCAGGGAGAGCGGAATCTCCGTCACGCTTGATGCGGCCGGCAGGCTGCTCTCCTACTCCGTAGACGAAGAGCTGTGCAAGGAAGCCGCTCCGATCGGCGAGGAGGCTTTGAGGGAACGGGCACGGTCTTTCTTCCTCTCCCAACGTCCGGAAGATGCGGACAGGTTTCTCCTGACGGAGTCCCGGTTCGGGGAACGCAGCGTGTTCTTCGAATGGGCGCAGACCGCCCTCGATCTCCCGCTTCCCCAGACAGGCGCCTTTATGCGGCTTACCTTATCGGGAGAGGTAACCAGTTTCACCTACAAAGGGCCGGCGGCCTCGCCTCCTCTCCCCTCCTCTCTGGCACAGCCGGAGCGGCTCCGGCAGCAGCTAGCCGAAACCGTGCGGATGAGTCTTGCGATCGTCAAGCTCATCCCGGCATTATATGCGGGTGGCGACGACCGGCTCCGTCTCGTTTATCAGCCGGAACCCGGCTACCGGCGTTTCGACGCCGTGACGGGTCTGGCGCAGGGGACCGATGCTGAGGCGGAAGAGGAGCACGAGGCTTACAAGGCGTACGAGTTATCGCCGGAGGAGACCGATGATTCGCTCGGCAGTCTTGAAGAGCTGATCGGCATTTCCACCTATCCCCTCGTAAGAGACAGGGAAAGGGATATGGACGAGAATCTCAAAGGAATCGTCTGGCACGCTGCGGATCGGGAGGAAAATCCGTCCGATCTCTCGTTGGACGGCTATTTCCGCAGAAGGATGGAAGACACGGTGAAAGCGACCGCAGACAAGGACACCGGGCGTCTTCGCTCCTTCATTTGGATGATCCGCCGACCGGGGAAGCTTGCGCTCTCGTACGAAGAATGTTTGGAGCGGGCGGACGCTTTTCTGCGCAAAGCGATGCATGACTGGCTGTCAGTCCCGGGTCTCGCTTTTTATTTACAGGAAAAAAGCGACGAGGATGCCGGGTCGGAATCGGAAGGCCAGCTCCGGTACTTTTTTACGTGGCAGCTCCGCTATGAAGACGTTCCTCTCTATTTGCAGTTCGTGACGCTATGCGTGAATGCTTCCACCGGATATGTGGACCGGTTCTCGGGACCCGACTGGAATCCGGAAGAAATCCGGAATCTTGCTCCTGCTGCGAAGCTGAACGCGGACGAAGCTCATCGGCTCTACGTGGAAGCAGTGGACTTCAAACTGGAGTGGGAGCGGGATTATGACGTCGAAACGCCCGAATGCGCCTACAATCTTCTGTATACGCCCATCCTCAAGGGAAGCGGGCGGAGCCGGATCGCTTTTATCGATGCCGCAAGCGGCGAGTTTGTGACCCAGGCGTAATCTGTCCGCTGCTTCCTCGTTTCGCTTAGAAAGACTTGGATAGCAAAAAGCCGGCTCCCTTTCAGGGAACCGGCTGTTCAGCTTTGGCTGGGATCGGCTCGGATGCGCGGATGCGCGGATGTCCGTTTCGCCGTTCCGTCTTACGGATCCGCTCACCGTGCTGCCGGTGCGGTTAAACGCCGCACGGCGGCGGTCAACGCCGGATTCAGGATTTCGGGTTTGTGGCGCGTATACGCCCGCAAGCTACAGGTCCGCTTCCGTCCCGGCATGTCTTACGGCGGCATCGGTGTTCCTGCGGCTGCGCGCTGCGAATCGCACCCGCGAAAGCAGGCTGACGACCGGCTCGTCGATCAGCCGGTACATTAGGTGGGCGAGCGCAAAGATAAGCGGGAGCGAAACGAGCGTAGTCACGAGGATGTTCAGCCCGTAAGGCAGCCAGCCGTCAAGCCGCAAAAACAGCAGGCAAGAGAAGCTGCACAGCACGGCAAAATGAACGAGATAGAGCGAAAAAGACAGCTTGCCGAGATAAGCCATCGGTCTGCTGGCGAACAGCTTCTGCCCCGACGGACTGTTCAGCAGCGCAAGCAGCACCAGAGCCGCGCCCGCGGTCCGGTAGGCGACGACTCCTAGGAAGCCGTCCGGTCCAAGCGGCAGCCAAGCGTAGACGGTTCCCTGCCAGCCGACATAAGGAATCGAGCCGAGGAAGAGGCCCAGCAGCGTAAGTATCGCAGGAACGGCTCCGGGACGCAGCGCAATCAAATTCCGGCCGGAGACGGCCGATAAATCGCTGAGCAGCATGCCCAGCACGAAGCCCAGATAGTAAGAGTCCCGGAACAGCCATACCCCTGCGGCATACAGGATGAACCGGAAACGGGACCTGCCGAAGGCCAGAAGCAGACCGTAAACGAGAAAGGAACCGAAAAGCTCGTAGGTCATCGTCCAGAGTACGGGGTTATAAGCCATGCCATACCCGAAGAACGTATGGATAAAGCCCTGCTCCAACAGCGCCGCAAACGACGGCACCGTCGTGTACGGGTCGGACATCGTAGCCCGCGTGTGCCCCCTCGCCTCCTCGTAAAAATTCCAGTCCAGCTTCATGACCGCGAAAGCGAGGAGCAGCGAGCAGAAAGCGGGAACGGCGAGACGGAAATACCTTTTCAGAAGTGCGGCCGTCACAATCGAGCGTTTGCGGTACCGGAAGAAGCGGCAGCTCAGGACGAATCCGCTCAAAACGAAGAAAAGGCAGACCGCAAAATTGCCGTTGAACAAAAGATTGAGCGGCGTACGCGGAATCCACTGATCGAACGCAAAGTGGGAAACCTGCGGCCGAGCTTCGAACATGGACGGCAGGAACACCTGAAGAAAATGGGCAAAAACGACAACCAGAGCAGCCGCACCGCGCAATCCGTCCAGATACGTAATTTTCGGCTCGTTCATGACGGCTTGACTCCGGGCTACAGCCGGATCAGCTCACCGGACTCCGATGAAAGCCGGATGGCTTCCAGCATCCCGACGACCTCGCACCCCTGCGCCGCATCCGAGAGCGGCTGGCGTCTGGTTTGTACACAGTCGATAAAATGGGCGATCTCCGCCTTATAGTAGTCAACGGACGGAACGGAAAGCTTGTGTTCCACCGGGAAGCTGTTCACTTCCGTGAATACGCTCAGCGGCTCAAGACTTCCCCCGCCCTGCGTTCCGTAAAGCTCCACCTTAACGGCGTCATCCTGGCTGCCGTTGACAGCCCAGCTTGCTTCGACGGTAAGGACGGCGCCGTTTGTAAACGTGATAAAAGCGGTGCCCAGATCTTCCACATCGTAGACGCCTTCCGACTTGTTGATGTCGGAATGAGCCGTATAAGCCGCTATCCCCTTGGTCGAGTAGGGGGCGATTTTGCGGAACAGCTTACCGGTGACCGATTCGGGCTGAGGACAACCCATCATCCACCAGGCCAGGTCCAGCACATGGACGCCGATGTCCATCAGCGGTCCGCCGCCGGAATAGCGGCTGTCCGTGAACCAGCCCTCGGGCACACCGCGCTGCCGCAGGATCTTGGTCTTCGCGTAGTAGATGCTGCCGAGCCCGCCCGACGCGACCATGCCCTGCAGCGCCTGCACGTCCGCGCGGTACCGGTGGCTCATGCCGACCATGACGAGCCGGTCGCTCCCGGCCGCCTTGTCGCGGAGCCGTACGGCTTCGTCGCGGTTCATGGCCATCGGCTTCTCGACGAGCACGTCGAGGCCGCGCTCCAGCGCCAGCAGCGACAGTGCCACATGGCTGTCGTTGAACGTGCAGATGCTGACCGCATCGAGCCGCTCGGCGTTCAGCATCTCCTCGGCCGACGCGTACGAAGCCGTCCCGTATTCGGCAGCCGTTTTGTCGGCCCTGTCCTTGTCGATATCGGCCACGGCCGTAAGCTCCACATCGGGGTGATCCTTGTAATGCTTCAGGTGAAACATATGGGCAATGGAACC
The DNA here is from genome assembly GCF_058269095.1 of Paenibacillus sp. JNUCC 35. Lineage (NCBI taxonomy): Bacteria > Bacillati > Bacillota > Bacilli > Caryophanales > Paenibacillaceae > Paenibacillus > Paenibacillus sp. JNUCC 35. The sequence continues at coordinate 4,572,565 of NZ_CM177771.1, forward strand.
GGTCCCGATGACTCCAACGCGAATACTCATCGTCTTTTCGCTCCTTTGCGTGTGGGCTGCCAGGCAAGCCGCGCTGTAAGCGGCACGCAGGCGCCTTTTTTGGGTGACGGTCAGAACAAGGCTGGCATGGCCGTGGCCATGGTTGCGCCGACCGTTGCAGTCCGGTGTCCGGCCGGTCTGTTTTTACGATATCCGCTCAACCGGCCGATTGCCGGCGGTGCTAGCCGGTATCTTTTCCGTCCGGTCAGCCTTTGTTTCCGTTAGCCTCTGTTTCCGTTTCAACTCTTCCACCGGATTAGGTACCGTCGGCCTTCTTCATTTTCCGCCCGATCAACTCCCGTTTCCCGTACTCCTTCCCGCCTTGGCCTATTTCGATGGCCGTCTTGCCATCCGCCGGAATCTGTGCTTAACCGGTCGACGAACACAGTCATCGCACGCAAAATCACCGCTCACACCGGTTCGCTATTCTCTCTTCAACAGCTCCAGTTGTTTATGCACGTAGTCGAGAGCCTTTACGGAGCCTTCCGCAGGCTCCTCCAGTCCTTCGAACTCGACCGTGAGCCAGCCGTCGTATCCGCTCGCCGCCAGCTCCCGGAAAATATACGGCAGGTCCACGTCGCCGTCTCCCGCTATACGGCCCGCATAGGGCGTGCCGTCCAAGGCGTTTATGCTCCCCTCCGCACCCGGCTCCGTCCGCAGGAAGTCCTTGACGTGGACATGCCCTACCCGGCCCCGAAGCTCTTGTACGGCTGCAGAAGGGTCTTCGCCCACCAGCAGGAAATTGCCGGTGTCGAACGTACTGAGCAGAGCCGGAGAACCCACCTCGCGGATGATCTCCAGCACCTGGTCGCTGCGGCCCGCGAAAAGCCCGTGGTTTTCCAGGCACAGCACCTTGCCCTTCTCTTCCGCATAAGCGGCAGCCGCCTTCAGCCCTTCCAGCACGTAGCCCATGCCCTCGTCCACGGGCATCGTCTCATCCGGCCGGTCTCCGGAGAAAACCCGCACGACGGGCGCTCCGAAATGGACCGCCATATCGACGGCTTCCTTCACTTCCCGGAGCTGGGCGGCCCGTTCTGCGGCATCGGCCGTTACGAAGTTGTTGCACGCGCAGAAGCACGCGACCTCCAGTCCCAGCTCATCCAGCACCCGGTCGATCTCGGGCAGTTCGCGCTCCCGGTCCTTCCAGAAGACGGACAGGAGCTCTACCCCTTCCGCTTTCGTCCCGGCTGCAAAACGGAGAAAATCGGTGACGTCCCATTTTCCCCCGTACCAATAAGCATGAACGCTCCACATGCTGAGGCTAATTTTCATCGCCACTCTTCCTCCTCCTGAATTCTTCTCTGCACGGATCGGCAAGTCGCCGCCCATTACCAATCGGCACGAGCGCCTTATTTAAAACCGGAAAGCGTGGAACCGGCTTTCATAAAATATTTTTGCCCGAAAAAATACAAGACGACCATCGGAATCGTAAAAATGGCGGAAGCGGCCATCAAGAGCTCCCATTGAGCGCCGTGATCCTGCAGAAACCCCTGCAGCCCGACCGTAATGGTCCATTTCGTATTGTCGTTCAAATAAATGAGCGGCCCCATAAAATCGGTGTAGGTCCCCACGAACGTGAACAGGGCAATCGTCATCAGCGGCGGCTTCAGCAGCGGAACGATGATCTGCCCATACGTCCGCAGCTCGGATGCGCCGTCCATTTTGGCCGCCTCGCACAGCTCGCCCGGAATCCCCATCATAAACTGGCGCAGCAGGAAAATGTAAAACGGAGCGCCGAAAAAGCTGCCGATCGTCAGAGGCAGGAACGTATTGATCCAGCCCAGCTTCGCGAAAATGATATAGACCGGAATCATCTGAACTTGGGTCGGCAAAATCATCGTCGCCACGACGAGCGAAAAAATAATGCTCCTTCCGCGCCACGGGATTTTCGTGATGGAATAGGCCACAAGCGGCGCAGAGAAAAGCTGACCGACGATATTGACCGCGCACAGCAGCAGCGTATTGCCCATGTACAGGAAGAACGGAATCGACCCGATGGCTTTCCCGTAGTTGCTCCACTGCCACTTTTCCGGGAAAAAGGCGGGCGGAACCTGGAAGATTTCCGACGGGTTCTTAAGCGAAGTCAGAAGCAGCCAGATGAACGGAAACAGAAAGATAAGGCCGAGCAGCGACAGCGCCGCATGCGGCAGGATCGTCCTGCGGAACACGAGCAGCGGGCGCCTGCGCCTGTTCTTGGGCATTCCGGCAGGCGTACCCGGCAAGACGCTCATCCCGCCCCCTTGAAGGTTCGTGGAAGTTGCCATTCAATCACCTCCGTAATACACCCAGCGGGCGGACGTTTTCAGCACGAGTACGGTCATAAGGACGACGATGACGAACAGAATCCAGGCCAAGGCAGACGCATAGCCCATTTTCAGATACATGAAGGCGGTCTGATACAAATAAACGGCGTAAAACATCAGGGAATGATCCGGTCCCCCCAAGGCGCCGCCCTGGTTGCCTCCCGTCAGAATGAACGATTCCGTAAAGATCTGAAACGACCCGATGAGGCCCATAATGAGCTGAAAGAGGAGGACCGGAGAGAGCCCCGGCAGCGTAATGTGCCAGAACCGACGCCACACGCTTGCCCCGTCGATCGAGGCCGCTTCGTAAAACTGCCGGGGAATCCCCTGCAGCGCCGCCAGAAATATGAGCGATCCCGCACCGGAGCCCCACAGACCCATCAGGATGAGAGAAGGCTTCGTATAACGCGGATCGAGCAGCCAGGCCGGGTCCGGAAGATGCAGCGACCGCAGCAGCATGTTGATCAGCCCGTAGTCCGGATTAAGCAGCCACGTCCAGAGGATAGCACTTGCCACTACCGGGATCACCGCCGGCAAATAATAGACCGTCCGGTAAAAAGCGATCCCCTTTACCTTGACGTTCAGCAGCAGGGCGATCAGCAGCGAGCTGAGAAGCCCGATCGGCATGGAGATAAACGCCATGAAGAACGTATTGCGCAGCGATTTGTAGAACGTCTCGTCTTTTAAAATCTCCATGTAATTTTGCAGGCCCACCCACTGGGGCGAATTGAACAAATCATAGCTTGTAAAGCTGAAATACAGGGAACCGAAAAACGGATACACGGTAAACGCGAGAAACCCGATGATCCAGGGCAGAGCAAAGGCCGTACCGACCCAGAAATCCCGTCTGGCTTTGCGGGAGCGCGCAGGACGGCCGGCGCGGGCATTCAGCGTATCGGCGCTCATGACGGATCTCCTTTCGGAAAATCGGCCTCCCGCCTGTCTGGAGACGGAGCGGCCGGAATAGCGCCGCCCCCGTGTCCGGACTGACAGGCGGAGGCAGCTTGGTCGTGCGCAATCGGCACAACAACATCAATATGAAGTAAGCGCTTGCAAACGTTGGGCGCAAGTCCTTTTTACCTGCAAATTATTTCCCGACCAGCGGCTGGATTTTATCCTTGATCTGTTTGAGCCCTTCATCCACTCCGACTTTTCCACGGAGGATGTCGTTGTACTTTTTCGTAATTTCGTCCATATATTCGTTCATAAAAGGCAGCGTCGGAAACGACTTGAGGTTCGGGCTCTTGGCATATTCGGTATATTCCTTGAAGCCCGGAACACTGTCGTACGTCTTATCGTCGAGCGACGAAAGCCGGGTCGGCAGGTTGCCGAGCGCAGCCGTGAATTTCACCATCTGCTGCTTCTCCGTCAGCCACTTCAGGAACGTCCAGGACTGGTCCGGATGCTTGGCGCCCTTGGGGATGTAAAAGACGCTGGTGGCGATGCTGCCGGCGTTTTTCAGCTGTGGTTTATCCTCGCTGTAAGGGATGGGCGCGATGCCGTAGTTCAGACCCGGCGCATACTGCTTAATAAACGTCGGCAGCCATTCTCCGTCCAGGGCCATCGCGTATTTTCCCGAGAAAAACGGGTTCTGCGAAGACTGGTACTTGCCGAGGGACGCCGAGAAACGGTCGAGGTTTTCCGTGCCGTACTTATCCCACAGCTCTTTGGAAAGCAGAATGGCCTGCTTAAAGCCCGGATCATCCGGCGTGACTTCCTTCTTGGCCGGGTCCCAGAACTTGCCGCCGAACACTTGCGTAAAAGTATATGCGTCCGCTCCGGGCCATAAACCCAGCCGGTCGAGCCTTCCGCCCTCCTGGACCACGCTTAATTTTTCCGCGTACGTTTTCAGTTCGGCGATCGTTTTGGGCGGGCCGTCGAAACCCGCTTCCTTCAGGAGATCTTTGTTGTAGTACAGCATGCTGAAATGCATCGCAACCGGGATCGCATAGGTTTTGCCTTCGTATTGGGAAGTGGACAGGGCGGAGGGAATAAAATCGGCAAGATCGACCTGGTCTTTCTTGATGTACTCGTCTAGGGGAATCATCGCGCCTTTCACGCCCCAGGAAGCGACGTTCTGGCCGAATTGGGAAGCGATATCGGGGGGATTGCCGCCGGTAATGGCGGTCAGCTGCTTCTGGTAGTCACTCTGGCTGAGGCCTTTCACTTTGATGCCGTCATGGGTGTCGTTAAATTCCTTGATCAGTTTCTCCAGCGCTTCGGCTTCCGGTCCGGTCCAGCCGTACCAGAAGTTAAGCTCTGTCTTTCCGCCACCGCCGACTGCGGAACACCCCGACAGGGCGGCCGCCGACGCCATAACGGCAGCCAGCATACCCGCTGTGAATTTACGCATACCTGGACCTCCTCGTGAATAAGTGAACGTGATCCTTCCAGCATGGTGAATCCTTTATGCAGTTTTCGGCCTCCTTTTCGCAACGCTCGAACTTAAGATGGGGTTATCATAGCACCCTCAAAATGAAAAGGAAACAACTTTTTTTATTATAATTTTAGGCGGAAATAATTTTCAAAATAACGTCGAACGGTGCATAAAGAAATGAATACCTGGGCATCTGGCGGTGAGCTTAAAGGGGGACTTCGGGAGGAGGTGCGCGGCGTTTTTTTGCCTAATGGTCGGAAAGTGTGTCGGAAACTATTTTTTGCGCGAAAAAAAGGACCGGAATTCATGGAAAAAAATTTCGGTCCTTTCTCTCCTATCAGGATGTATAGGCAGGCAACCAATCTCCGTGCGCTTCGATCAGTTCATCGCAGAGGGCCACGATATCGTCGATCGAGAGTTCCGCGGACGTATGGGGGTCCAGCAGAGCCGCATGATAAATATGCTCCTTCTTGCGTGTAACGGCCGCTTCGATCGTCAGCAGCTGGGTGTTGATATTCGTGCGGTTCAGCGCCGCCAACTGAGGAGGCAGATCGCCGATATACGTGGGTGTAATGCCGCTGGCATCGACCAGGCACGGCACTTCCACGCAGGCTTCCTTCGGCAGATTCGTAATCAGCCCGGTATTCATTACGTTGCCCCCCATCTTGTACGGGACGTTCGTCTCCATCGCTTCGATCATGTAGGAAGCATATTCGCCGGACCGTTTGTGCTCAAGCTGCGGGTTGTTGACCAGCTCCGCACGAAGATTTTTCCAATGCTCGATCTGGTTTACGCATCTGCGGGGATATTCGTCCAACGGGATGTTGAACTTCTCAATCAGTTCAGGGTAATTCCGTTTGATGAAATACGGATGATACTCCGCATTATGCTCGGACGACTCCGTTACATAATACCCGAACCGGAACATAAGCTCGAAACGCACCATGTCGTGGTGTTTTTCTTTCTGTTTTTCCTTCGCCAGCCGCTTGATTTCGGGATATAAATCTTTGCCGTCCTTCGTCACTTCAAGCAGCCAAGCCATATGGTTGATGCCGGCGATTTTGGACTGGACGCCTTCGGGATCGATGCCCAGATGCCGGAACATAGACGGAACACAAGCCTGGACGCTGTGGCATAGGCCGACCGTTTTGACGCCGCCGTACGTATTGAGCACGTTCGTAAGCACGGCCATCGGATTCGTGTAGTTAAAGAACCAGGCGTCCGGACACACTTCCCGGATGTCCCGGGCGAAATCGAGCACGACCGGGATCGTACGCAGATTGCGAAAGATCCCGCCGATACCGACCGTATCGGCAATCGTCTGGCGCAGGCCGTACTTCTTCGGAATTTCAAAATCCGTAATCGTACACGGATCGTATCCGCCGACCTGAATCGCGTTGATGACCACCTTAGCTCCGCGGAGCGCTTCCTTGCGGTCGCTGTACGCCTTGATCCGGCATGTGCTGCCTACGGTGTTTTTGATATGGTTCAGCATCGTCTCGGAATCGCGCAGCCGCTCCCCGTCAATATCGAACAAGGCGAGCTCATAGCCCTGCAGCGCCTCCGTCACCATGCAGTCCCCTAATATATTTTTGGCGAACACCGTGCTGCCTGCGCCCATGAACGTAATTTTGGACATCTCTTCTCATCTCCCGACTAAAAAAGTGGAATGCCTATACCTAGCACTATACCGTCTTAAGGCGGCACCGCACATGGAGACATCCCACTTTCGTATGGAGATTTGTAGTGTGAAAATGGCCGGCAAATAATCCGAACGGAAAGTCTTATCTTTCTTTACGCATTTGGACCCACAGAAGACCGAGAATAACGGTGATCAGCGTAAAAGCCGTGAAGGCCAGCAGCGGAATCGTAATAAATCCGAGCCAGTCGATGTAATCCTGATCGCATGCGACGATGCCGCATTTGGAAGCTGCCTCTTTAAACAGAGGCGTTTTTTGCATAAGATAGTGATAGAGGGAAATTCCCATCCCCCAGACGGAGAACGGCAGCGCGTAAATGACCTGCTTGTTATCCTTGCGCGTTGCGGCGATTCCGAGAATCAGCACAAGCGGGTACATCAGGATACGCTGGTACCAGCACAGCTTGCACGGCGTAAAATCCATTATTTCCGAGAAATAGAGGCTGCCGAGCGTAGCAACCACGGAAATGGCCCAGGCCATGTGAAGGGCGTTATTTTTTAGAAACGAGTTCGATTTCAATACGGTATTGCTCCTCTCCCGGCTCAATCTTGACGTGCATGTTTTATTATAAAAAATGAAGCGTCCGAAGTCTATCGTTCTTCTATCGTGATTGGAGGCTTATCATGCTTAAACCGTTTCACTCTGTGTCGGTCAATCCCTATAACGGCAAAGGAGAGCTGTTCGTCCTGTTCGCGGGTTACGGCCAAACCGCTCCGTGCCACGAAGTCGGTCCGCAGATGCTGGATTACTACCTGATTCATACCGTGGAATCCGGAAAGGGCCGCTTCAGCTGCCTCGGCAAAGAATACGAGCTCGGACCGGGCGACACCTTCGTGATCTTCCCCGGTGAAGTCGTCACGTACGCCTCCGACAAACGCGACCCGTGGCGTTACAGGTGGATCGGCTTCAAAGGCAGTTCCGCCGACGACCTGTTGATCCGCCTCGGCATTACGGCGCAAAGGCCGGTCGTACATGCGGAGGGGCTTCCCCGCCTGCCTGTCTTCCTGCGCCGGGCCGAGCGGGCGCTGCGGGAGGCGGGCCCGGCCTGCGACCTCCAGGCGGAGGGCGAGCTGCGGCTGCTGCTTGCCCGGCTTGCATCGCACGCCGAAGTCCCCCGCCGCAGAGGAGAGGAAACCGACGCCGGGCGGCAGCAGATCGACCGCGCCGTGAGGTGGCTGCAGCTGCAGTACGCCCAGCCGGTGACCATCGAGCAGCTTGCGCAGCATATGGGCTACCACCGGACGTACTTGTCGAAGCTGTTCCGGCAGCATACGGGCCTCACGCCGACGCAGTTTCTGCTCAAAATCCGGATGGAGCGCGCCAAGCTTCTCATGACGGAGGGCTCGACGATCGAGCAGATCGCCTACTCCGTAGGCTTCTCGGATCCGCTCTATTTCTCGAAACAGTTCAAGAAATGGTTCGGCTGCACGCCTTCCGAATACCGCACCAAGCATGGACGGCTTGCCTACGACTGCTCGCGGTAGAGAAAGCGGAGCGAGGCCGGGAAACAGGCGGACGTATGGAAAAGGACGTACGTACGGGAGGCGGTCGTACGGAAAAAGACGGCGGCAGGCGGGAGCAGCCGCTCCGCACAGCGCGGGGCATGTGGGTGACCGCCGTCAGGCGACGCCACACCTTTCCGAGCGCTTGGAGGGGTCAGGTCGATCCGTCCGTTCAGAAAAGCGCGCTTGGTGAACTCACCAGGCTCGGCAGCGCCGTCTGCCAGCCATTGTGCTGCCGCTCCACCGCTGCTTGACACTAACGGATGGAGCGGCCTCGCGGGGCTCGCCTGACGCCTTGCTCTCCGGATGCCGCAATCGCTGCACGTGCCGATCTGCCCATACTCTCGGGCGGTCAGAGCGGCTCGCCCGAATCGCACGCCGACCGTTCGGTATGGGCGACAGCGTCCCAGCTCCTTGCTCACTCACATGATTTTACGCCCATATAAGCGAATACACAGACAGGAAAGGAATCCAAAACCTATGAATCGCATTTCCCTGCTCTCCCCCGGCGGCCGCTTCGAAACCGGCCGCCTGTACCTCCGGCTGTTAGCGCCGGAGGATGCCCCCGCGCTGCTGGACTACCGGCAGCGCAACCGCGCCGAGCACGCTCCGTGGGAGCCCGTGCGCGGCGAAGCGTTCTTCACGGCCGAAGCGCAGCAGGCGGCCATCCGCGGATTCGAGGACGAATCCGCGACCGACCGCGCCTACAGCTTCGGCGTGTTCCATCAGCCGGACGGCCTCCTCATCGGGACGGCCCGGCTGAGCCACATCGGCCGCGGTCCGTTCCAGAACGCGTACGTCGGCTACAGCATCGACGCGGCGCACGGCGGCCGCGGCCTGATGACCGAGGCGCTGCGCGAATGCCTGCGCATCGCCTTCGGCCCCCTCGGCCTGCACCGGGTGCAGGCCGCGATCATCCCACGCAACGCGCGTTCGCTGCGTGTGGCGGAGAAGTGCGGCTTCGTGCGGATCGGCCTCAGCCCGCGGTATTTGAACATCGCCGGCGTGTGGGAGGATCACATCTTGTTTGCGCTTACAAGTGAAGATTTCGGATGATTCCGTATGGAGTTTTCCTACAGTAGAAACATACATTTTTTTCTAGTTCTATTGCAATTATCATACAAAAACGGACAAGTTTCAAGCGTTTGTCCAAGCTCTCTTCCTTGTATACGACTGGCGAAAATTTTCCTCGTTTCTCCATTTCATGAACGCAAAATTTGTATGTTTATCCGTTCTCGAAAAGCAGCTAAAAAAGCCCGGCATCCGTCTTAAACGGATGCCGGGCTTTTCCTCATATTCCGTTATTTCTTCAAGCTGTCCCAAGCTTTCTGGAAGTCTTGAAGCATTTGATCCTTGCTGATCTGTTTGCCTACATAACCCTGCATGGTGTCGCCGAACTTCTTGGAAGTCGCTTCGCCGCCAGGGAATTTGAACCAGTTCCAGGAAAGCGTTTTGCCGTCTTTCGCGTATTTCATAATGTCGGCGGCAAGAGGGCCCACGACTTTTTCATCCACGGAGATGGTTTTGAAAGCCGGAATGAACTTGAATTCGTTGGTGATATACTTTTTACCCATATCGGACGTTACGAGCCAGTTCAGGAACTTTTTCGCCTCATCCTTGTTCGGTGAGTTCTTGTTGATGACCCAGTTGTTCGGCACGCCCACGAGCAGTTTGTCGTTTGCGGCGGCATCGTCAGAGATCGGCATCGGAAGGAAACCGATGTTGATGTTCGGATTCGTTTTGGAAATTTGAACCTGCGTCCAGTTGCCCTGCTGCGTCATAGCGGCTTTGCCGGTTGCAAACTCCGTTACTTGTGTGTTGTAGTCGGTTTGCAGCGGGTTTTTGTTACCGTATTTGAGCGTCAGGTCAAACAGCTTTGCCCAGTTGTCGAACACGGCATTGCCCGGAATTTTTTGCGAGCCGTCGTTCAAGCCTTTAATGAATTTGTCGGGATCCGGCTGGTTCGCAAACGGAACGTTCACGAAGTGGTTGCCGAGTACCCACCACTCGCCATAGCCGTTCACGAATGGCGTAGTGCCTGCCGCCTGCAGTTTCTTGGCCGCGTCTTCCAGCTGTGTCAGCGTCTTCGGAAGCTCGGTGATTCCGGCTTTCTGGAACAGATCTTTGTTGTAGATATAGCCGTAGCCTTCGAGACCTACCGGCATGCCGTAAATTTTGCCGTCTTTGGAAATCGGATCGCCTGCGCCCTGCGCCAGGTCTTTTACCCATGGCTGATCGGACAGATCTTCCAGATGCTCCTGCCAGACGTCCAGATCGGAGTTGCCCCCGTTGTTGAAAATGTCGGGCTTATCGCCGGAGTTGAATTTCGCTTTCAGCGCCGCGCCGTAGTCCGCGCCGCCACCGACCGTCTGAACTTCGATTTTGACGCCGGTTTCTTTCTCGTATTCGGCAATCAGTTTGGAAAGGGCCTCGGCGATTTCCACTTTAAACTGGAACATTTTCAGTGTGACGTTTTTCTTCTCGCCGCCTGCCGCGGGGGAACCCGATGGAGACGCTCCGCCTTGTCCCTGGTCTTTATTGCCGCAGCCTGCGAGCAAACCGCCTACGAGAGCGGTGGTCAGACCTACCGCGATCCATTTTTTATTTCTAGTCATGAAAGAAAACCTCCCTTTTCTAATGCATACCTGTTTGCTTGCATAAGCCTGATCTATCGGTGCTGCTCTATGCGGTAAACCCCGGTAATCGGGATAATCGCCGTTCTCTTGTGATGCGAAAAATGGTTGCCATGGCGAAAAGTACCGGTTCCGGCCGAAGTTAAGCCGGGTGTGCTCAGCCCTTGACCGAGCCTGCCGTGATGCCTTCGATGATGTGTTTTTGCAGCAGCAGGAAGAAGATGATGATCGGCAGAACGCCCAGCGTCAGCGCCGCCATCGCGAGATCCCACTGCTTCGTGTACTGACCGAAGAACGCGTAAGTGGCGAGCGGAATCGTATGCAGCTTCGTGTTCGTCAGAACGAGGGACGGAAGCAGGTAATCGTTCCAGATCCACAAGCTGTTAAGCAGAATCACGGTTACCGCGATAGGCTTCAGCAGCGGGAATACGATCCGCCAGAAAATGCTGAACCATCCGCAGCCGTCCACCGTAGCCGATTCCTCGATTTCCTTCGGAATGCTTTTGATAAATCCGTGGAACAGGAAGACGTTCAGGGAAACCCCGAAGCCGAAGTAGCAGACGACAAGTCCGAGCCGGCTGTCCATCAGCCCCAGGTTGCTGGCAACCTTTACGAGAGGAATCATGATGGACTGGAACGGGATGACCATCGCCGCTACGAACAGCAGGAACAGTATGTTGTTCAGCTTGGTGGGCTTGCGGACGAACCGGTAAGCCGACATGGAGGCGAAAATAACGAGTCCGATGTTCGACAGCACCGTAATCATCAGCGAGTTACCCATCACTTGCGGAAAGTGGATGATATCCACGACTCTGGAGTAGTTGTCCAGGCTGAACGATTTCGGGAGCGAAGCCGTATTTTGCAGCAGCTCCGCGAACGGTTTAAACGAATTTACGAGAACGAAGTAGAACGGGACAAGGAATAGGATGCCCAGTAAAGCCGTAAGAACTTCCAGAATAAAGGTCCGCGACGTATACTTGCTTCCGCTGCTCATGATTCCACCTCTTTCCGCTTGGTGTAGGAAACCTGGATGAGGGAGATCAAAGCGACCACGAAGAAGAAGATCAATGCTTTCGCGGTACCCAGGCCGAGCCGGTTATTGCGGAACGCTTCCTGGTAAATGTTCAGCGCTACCGATTCCGTGGAGTTGAACGGTCCGCCTTTTGTCAGGGACAAGTTCAGGTCGAACATTTTGAACGCCCAGGAGATCGTCAGGAACAGGCAGACGGTAAAGGCCGGCATGATCAGCGGCATCGTCACGCTGCGCAGCAGCTGCCATCTTCCCGCACCGTCAATCGTGGCCGCTTCCATCAGGTCTTTGGGCACGTTGGCCAGCGCCGCGATGTAGATGACCATCAGGTACCCGGCTCCCTGCCACACCGATACGATGACGATTCCCCAGAAGGCCGTAGGCGCGTCGCCCAGCCATGGAAGATTAAAGAACGAGATTCCCGTCATCTCCCCGATCGAAGCGAAGCCTTTTACGAAGATAAACTGCCAGATAAAGCCGAGCAGCAGACCCCCGATAACGTTCGGCATAAAGAACACGGTCCGCAGAACGTTGCGCGTTTTGAACGCTTTCGTCAGGAGCAGAGCCAGGACAAACCCGACCAGGTTCGTTAAAATAATCATGGCCGCCGAAAACCGGATGGTGAACCAGAAGGCATTATGGAAATCGGTATCTTCGAAAATGATCCGTTTGAAGTTGTCCAAACCGATAAATTTGACCCCTTCGCTGACTCCGTTCCATTCCGTAAAGGCGTAGTAAAGGCTCATCAGAAACGGAACGACGACGATCAGGGTGAAGAATAAGAGCGCGGGTCCGACAAATACCCATTGCTGGAGCCCGTCGTGCGTTTTGGAGCGAGTAGTCAAGATTTCCCTCCCCCTTTCTGAATGAAATCGCTTTCAAATGTGTCTTTTTTTGATTTATACTGTGATTGTAATTCAGTTTAACGGCGTTAAACACACCTTAAATTGCTCCTTTGGTGGACTATTTTGCGCTTGGGGCAAAACTTTCGCCCGTGTATTTGCACGCCCGGCATCCTGATGTACACTTACTATGCCGACAAGAAGCCGGCATGACCACTAAGCAGCGACAGGGGGAATTCCGATGCGGTCCAGACTCCGCAACAAGCTGATCGCCTTTATTCTGGCGGCGACGATCCTGCCGATCGCGACTTCCATTCTCGTCTCTCACTTCTATACGAAGTCCAAGCTGGAAGACAAGGCGATCCGGGACAATCTGAATCTGATTCACCAGGGAAAGCTCAATCTGGATACCTACCTCCAGAGCGTCGAGCAGAATATGAAGCTTCTCTACCACAATACCGTGATGATGGAAATACTGGAGAACCGGACGGATAACTTCTTCTCCGAGTCGCGTCTGTTTCTGACGGAGCAGGAAATTTTGCGCTCCATGCAAACGCTGAAATATGCGTCGCAGGATGTGCGGCAAGTTTACTTATATGTGGAACAAGCGCGCAAATCGTATCTTTTATCGGAAAACAGGCTCGTGCGAACCGACCAGGGAGCCGCGCCGTTCAAACCGGATATCCGCCGGGAAGAAAGCCGGATTGCGCCTCCCCACCCCATGTCCGCCTACGGCAAACAATTTTTCTTCTACTCGTCCGGAGACGTATTCACCTACCAGACGGCCTTGACCAACATCGTGGACAACATTCCGCTCGGCTCTCTGTCCCTGGATTTCTCGCCCGACACGATTAAAGCGATCTGTGACGAGCTTTACACCAAAGGAAGCGAAGAACTTTATATTATCGGGCCGTCCGGCGAAATTATGTACCAGGCCCATCCCGATCCCGAAGGAAGCAAGAAACCCGTGCCGTGGCTTCAGGAGCTTAAGAAATCGGCCGCCCAGGCGGAACGCGGTTACTTCCGTTCGGAGGATGCTTCCTACAACGGCATTCATATTTACGAAAGCATTCATGCGCCCGGAGGCAGCTGGCTTCTCGTCAAAGGAGTTCCGGACTCCGTTCTTTACAAAAGCCAGCGGGAGCTTACCGGCATATGGACGCTCGTCGGCGTTATTTTTCTGGGATTGGCTACCGTCGTGACGATCTATGTCTCCCTGCGGATGACGGCCCCCATCTCCGCGCTGATCGGCTATATGAACAAAATCGAGTCCGGGAACATGAACGTGGACATCCGGGTCAAAGCCGACGACGAGCTCGGCATACTCGCCAGACGCTTCCGTTCGATGATGCACACTATCAATGAATTGATTCTCCGGGAATATAAGCTGGAAGTCGCGAATAAAACGAATGAGCTCAAAGCGCTGCAGGCCCAGATTAACCCGCATTTTATTAATAATGCCCTGCAGTCGATCGCCGCCCGTTCCCTCCAGAAGGGAGACCGCGAGGTGTACTCCCTCATCTCTTCGCTCGGCAAAATGATGCGGTACAGCATGAAAACGGAAGAAACGATCGTTCCGTTAAAAAGCGAATGGGACTATGCGAAGTCCTATATCAAGCTTCAAAAACAGCGATTCCGCGACCAGTTTGAAGCGGAAATGGAGCTCGAACCCGGCCTGGAATCGATTCTCGTGCCCAAAATGGTCATCCAGCCGCTTGTCGAAAACTATTTCAAGCACGGATTCGATGGCAGCCGGAGCGATAACATCGTCCGCATCGTATGCCGCTCCTCCGGTAACCGCAGCCTGCTTCACATCGAAGTCTCCGATAACGGACTCGGCATCGGAGAGAATGAACTGACGGCGCTGCGCGCGGACCTGGAAGCCTGTATGGCGGAAATGGGCGAGCCCGGCAGCCATATCGGCCTGGCCAACGTGCTTTCCCGCCTCAAGCTTTATTACCGGGAACAGACCACCATGGAAATTGACCGCGGAGAAGACGTCGGTTTCCGCGTCTTGCTGACGTTACCGATTATGCAGGAAGAAGGTGAACCCGAATGAAGGCGCTCATCATTGATGACGAAACTCACGTCCGAGAGACGATCCGGCTGCTCGTGGACTGGCAGCAGTATGGCATTACCGAAGTACTGGAAGCTTCATCCGGCGAAGAAGGCATCCGGCTGATGACAGCCGAGAAGCCCCAGCTTGTCTTTACCGACATCATGATGCCGGGCCTGACGGGGCTTGACGTGCTCAGCCGGATCGCCGAGAGCGGCGTTCCGATCAAAGCGATCGTCATCAGCGGCTATGACGATTTCACTTACGTGCGCAGCGCTCTCCAGTTCGGCAGCTTCGATTACCTGCTCAAGCCGATCGACGAAGAGGAGCTGGAAGAAGCGGTCGGCCGGGCTGTCGCGGCCTGGCGCAGCGAAGAGAACGAACGCACCCAGCGGCTGCAGTCGGAGACGAAAGCGAACCTGTACAAACCGATGCTGGCCGACAAGAGCTTCGTCCAGCTGCTGCTCGATCCCGAGCAGTATCCCCTTCACGCGGAAACGCTGGAGCGTGAATTCGGCATCGGCCGGGATCAGAAGCAGGTGCTCGCCGCCGTCGTCTCCCTCCAGCCGCTGGATGCGAGGCTGCAGGCGAAGTTCGAGAGCGCGATGGATCTGCTCTTGTTTGCAGTCACGAACATATGCAGCGAATTTATGAGCAAAAGCAATCTCGGCCTCGCGTTCCGCCACTGGCACCGTCATGCGGCCGTCCTGCTCTTCTTCGACCGCTTCCACCAGGCCGGCGCGATCCTGGAAGAGATCAACGCGGGTCTGTATGCCGCGCTGCGCGGGAACTTCCACCTCGGCTACGGAACGGTCCAGCCGTTTCCCTCCGGGATTCAGCGCACGTTCCACGAAGCGGAGACGGCCCTTCAGCTGCGCAACCTCCGGGAGCAGGACATCTTCCTGCATCCCTATCACGTGCGCAGGCAGGCCCTCGGCACTCTGCAGGCGCCGCTGGCCGCACGCGAGGACGAGCTGACGCTGGCGGTCCGGATGAACGACTTGGCGGGCATCCGCCGCGTACTGGAGCAGTGGGAGCTGCAGATCCGCAAGCTCCCGTATATCCACACCCGCCAACTGGAAATGTGGTGGCAGGAGTTCACCCTCCTGCACAGCCGGCTGCTGCTGGAGAACGAGGTCGATGAGGACGGCGAGGAACAGCTCGGCACGGCGGACGACTTGTCTTTCTGCCTGCCGCTTGACGAGCACGGAAAGCCGGACCTGGCCATCTGGACGAAGCGGATGGAATCCATTCTGACCGGCATCGCCCAGTTTCTGCTGCGGGGCGACCGGAATTCGGTGATCCGCAGCATCGAGAAATACGTGCGGCTTCATTACCGCGAACAAATTCTGCTCGACGATTTGTCCGAGAGGTTCCATCTCAGTCCAAGTCATATTTCCCGCTCGTTCAAGACCGAATTCGGAGAAAATTTATCGGATTACGTGACGCGTCTGCGCATTAACAAAGCCAAGCTGCTGCTGGCCGATCCGGAGCTGAAGATCAATACGGTCGCGGAAGCGGTCGGCTACCAGGACGAGAAATATTTCAGCCGCGCTTTCAAAAAAAGCGAAGGCATCTCCCCGAATCTGTTCCGCAAGCGGAACGCTTGTCCGGCAGTGGATTAAAGGGCGGCTGGCCGTCTGCACAAGTGCCTCCTTCCCCGGGTCTGGGTTCCCGCCGGCATTCCATGCAATCGATCCTTACTTTGGTTCTATAAAGAAGCGGCGGCCCGTGAGCGGGCCGCCGCTGTTCTTTTGCTTTTTTTATTTCCCGAGAATGACCAGATCCTGCGCCGCCTCGGAAGCCGCAATTTCCTCCGCCGCCAGCTTGCCGGGAATTTGGCCTTCACCGCTTTTAAAAGAGCGGATTCCTTCCGTCGCGTTGAGCGTAACTTCTTTCGCTTTGCCGACCAGCTCAGACGTCTTCTCCCCTACGGTGCGTGCGATTTCCTGCGTTTTCTCCGACACGTTGGCCGCCTGCACGGCAATATCCGAACGCAGCTCCTTGCCCGACTTGGGAGCGAATAGCAGCGCCGTCACCGCGCCCACAACACTTCCGAACAACGCTCCGAATACCAGATCTTTCGTTCTTGTCGAGTTAGCCATTTACCATCTCTCCTTTAAAATTGGTGGGGTCTTTCCGGACCGCGCGAAACGTTATCCGGCAGTCCGGCCTTCCGGTGCATCCGTTCTCTGCCGATCGGCAGCCTAGCCCTTGCGTCAGCGGGGGCGATACATCGGTGGCCTGGCGGCTTTGGTCTGCGGCTCACGGCTTCCGTTCTCTTGCTTACGCCTTACGGCGTACGCTTTCGGCTCACTGCTCACGGGGCACGGCACTTGGCACTTGGCACTTGGCACTTGGCACTTGGCACTTGGCTCTTGGCGCACGGCACTTGGCTTTCAGCCTTCAGCCCGGGCCTTCCGCCTTCGAGCCTTCGGGCCTTCGGGCGGACCTATGGCTTTCAGTTTCCGGCACACGGCAACCGCCTTGCAGCTTCCGGCTGTCGGTATCCGCGGTTCTGCCGCCTTTACAGACCACCCGGGGAAACGCCGTTTCCCCGAGGGTCCGGGGACGGAGCGCCTGAATCCGGCGAAGGTGCGGAGGACCCGGCTGCGGTTTCGCTTCTGCTGTTCTGCCACCGGCGCCACAGCTCGATTCCCGCTGCCGTCCAGTCGGCTGCTTCCACAATCCGGTTCTGCCGGGTATGTACAGCCTGCTGTACCTTCAGAACCGACTCCGCCAGTGCGGACGCCGCGCCGCCGACAGCTTCCGCGCCTTCATGCAGGGCGGCGCCGAACTTTGCAGCTCCGTCCAGAACACCTCCGGCGGCGCGGAGGTGCGACCGTGTCTCTGCGGCGAGCTCTTTCGTCTCCTCCAGAAGCTCCGCTGTCCGGTCCGCCGTCTCCTCCAGCCGCAGCCGGGACTTTCCGAGCGCTTCCTCCAGCCGGATCAGCGACTGCCGGAACGCCTGCAGCGCCAGTACCGCCTGCCAGACCAGGATCGCAAACACGATTGCCGCACAGACCGCGGACAATTCGACCCACGTCATCCTTTCGCCACCTCCGCTGTTAGTGTGCCCCCGCTGCGGCTGTCTGTCTTCTAGACGAATGCCCAGGGGATAATACAGTATAAGCGTATCTCCCGTTTTTGACACAGCTTCCGGAAGAAAAATGGAGAAAAACGTAAAAACACCCGTCCACCCCGCATAAAACGGGAGGAACGGGTGCATGAAACAAATCGTCAGACAGCGTTCGATGACTGAACTTTAGGGCGATAGCCCGGGAAACGCTCTTTCAGCTGAGCCGTTACCAAGCGGAAAGCTTCGTCCGTATCCGCGGCCTGCAGGGTAACGGTTTCCTGCTCATAGTTTTGGGCGGCATGCGCATAGCGGGGGTCGTAATAATGCTCCAGCATCAGAGCGACCGCCTCGCCAAACCGGTCTTCCTTCAAATACTGCTCGATGGCAGCCGCAATGGGCGAATGAATCCGCTTTTTAATGAGTTGATACGCATCGATACATTCTTCTTTATGCAATAACGGCTGGTAGTCCGCCACGATATTAGCTACACGGCGCTCCATTGGAATGTCCAGGAAAAGGGGGATTCCCGTTTCCTTCGCATTGAACAGGAAATCGGGCATGACTACCTTCCCGACGCGTTTGCTCTCGGCTTCCACGAGGACGAAAGGCTGTTCATTGACTTCCATCAGCTCATGGACCAGCCTCGACTCGAACGTCTTCTGATTGCTGGGACGCAGTCCGATCTGCCCGAAAATAGAGCCGCGGTGCTGCGCCATCGTCTCCAGATCCAGCACCGGATATCCCGCTTCTTTCAGCTTCTGAAGCA
This sequence comes from Paenibacillus sp. JNUCC 35, assembly GCF_058269095.1. Classification (NCBI taxonomy): domain Bacteria; kingdom Bacillati; phylum Bacillota; class Bacilli; order Caryophanales; family Paenibacillaceae; genus Paenibacillus; species Paenibacillus sp. JNUCC 35. The sequence continues at coordinate 4,590,892 of NZ_CM177771.1, forward strand.
GCTCGGTTTTGCCCGAACCGGTCGGACCGCCGATCACGACGCAGACCGGCTTGAACTCGAACGTTTCCAGCTTTTCATGCGTCCATTTGCGGTAAGAACGGATTCCGCCCGACAGCCTGTACATCTGAATTCCCATCAGGGATGTCACGGTCGCGGCAGTTTTGCTCCGCATGCCCCCGCGCCAGCAGAAGACGGCCTTCTGGCCGGGAATTTCTTCGAATTGTTTAATAAATGACGGCAGCTTGGCCGAAAAAATCTCCAGCCCCTTCTCCTTCGCCGCCTGAACACTGACCTGTTTATAAATGGTGCCGACTTCCTTACGTTCCCCGTTGTCGAACACCGGAATATTTCTGCTTCCGGGGATAGTGAACTCTTCGAATTCTCCCTCCGAGCGCACATCGATCAGTTGGATGCCCCGCTGCTCCTGCAGCTCAAGTAGTTGTTCAACCGTAATATCACGAAACATTGCTGCAAACACTCCTTTGATTTGCCGGAAAACGGTCTGTTAACGGATGGTTTTCGCGACGGCAATCCGTCCCGGATGATCGGCCGTCGTTTCGCCGATCATCGCCGCTTCGACGCCTGCGGCGAGCAGCCGGGCCAGCAGCTCGTCCGCATCCGCAGCCGCCGCCGAAATGAGCAGCCCGCCGGATGTCACCGCGTCGCACAGCATCCACTGGCCGATTTGATCGATAGACGGATCGAAATCGACCGTATCCTGTACGTGCGCGAAATTGTTCTTCGTGCCGCCCGGTACGAAGCCGGCTTCGGCCAGCTCGCGCACGCGCGGAAGAAACGGCACGTCATCGGCGCCGATGCGCACGCCTACGCCGCTGCCTTTGGCCACCTCGGACGCGTGTCCGAGGAGCCCGAAGCCGGTAACGTCCGTGCACGCGTGCACCTCGAAGCCGTCCATGACTTCGGCGGCCGTTTTGTTGAGGGTCGCCATCACGGACGTGACGCGCTGCACTTCTTCCTCGCTGAGCTGATCCTTTTTGATGGACGTCGTCAAAATGCCCACGCCGATCGGCTTCGTCAGAATGAGCTTGTCCCCGGGCTTCGCTCCCGCATTGGTCCGCACCCGGTCCGGATGAATCAGTCCCGTTACGGCAAGGCCGAATTTCGGCTCGTTATCGTCGATGGAATGGCCCCCCACAAGCGTAGCGCCGGCTTCCTGGACTTTATCGGCCGCCCCTCTCAAAATATCGGTAAGCACCTGCTTATCGAGCGTTTTGATCGGAAAAGCCACGATGTTCAGCACAGTCAGCGGTTTGCCGCCCATGGCGTAAATATCGCTGATCGCGTTCGCTGCCGCAACTTGGCCGAAAGAATAAGGATCGTCTACAATCGGAGTAAAAAAATCGACGGTCTGCACGAGAGCCAGATCATCGCTCAGTTTATATACACCCGCATCGTCGCTCGTATCCAGACCGACTAGCAGATTCGGATTCGGCATTGGAGTCGGCATGCCCCGCAGAACCTGAGACAAATCGGCGGGACCGATTTTACAGCCGCAGCCTCCTTTGCTGGAGAGGGAAGTTAATTTGACGGGTTGAGTTTCTTTCATGGGGTTCACCCTTTTCACACAGAATGGTTGACGCACTTCTTCTATTGTATACCAAGCTTGCGGTTTCTTAAAATAATCTTGTCCTTCGTCCCTCCCCCGGTTGGTCATGACGCCGCGCCTTTTCATGTGATAACATGAAGCTATACGGGAGTCTCTCCCGCTTAAACAACCGAAAGCGAAGTGAACGACAGTGGAACGTGAACAGGGACTCCAGGAACTGGAACGCACCCGACTTATCGCCATTCTCCGGGGCGTCAAACCGGGACAAATTATCCGCACGGCGGAAGCGATGCTGGAAGGCGGTGTTACCGTCCTCGAAGTAACGCTTAATACGGACGGGGCACTGGACATGATCCGGGAACTGAGAAGCAGGCTCGGCGGCCGCATGTTTATCGGGGCGGGCACTGTGCTGGACTTGGAGGATGCCAGACAAGCCATCGAAGCCGGTGCCTCTTTCCTCGTTACCCCGAACACCGACGAGGCCGTGATCGCGTATTCGGTTTCGCAAGGCATCCCGATCTTCCCCGGCGCGATGACGCCGACCGAGATTGTCCGGGCCTGGAAAGCCGGCGCGCAGGCCGTCAAGGTGTTCCCGAGCACCGGTCTCGGCCTTACGTACATACGCGAATTGATGGGACCGCTGGACCGGGTGCCTATGGTCGCCGTCGGCGGCGTCACGGCCGGCAACATCGGCGAATATTTGCAAGCGGGCTGCTATGCGGCCGGCGTAGGCAGCTCCTTGTGCAAGCTCGCCGATATTGATGCGGGCCGCTTCGACGTCATCACCGCGAATGCACGTCGGTTTGCGGAAGCCGTCTCCCAGTGGAGGGAAGCCGCGTGGACGTCCTGACGTTCTTCGGCACCGGCGACTCGATGGGCGTCCCCCGCGCCTACTGCGATTGCGCCGTCTGCACGGAAGCCCGCACAACTGGGATCAACCGCAGACTGCGCTCGTCCGCCCTGCTGGACACCGGCACGGCCGAAGGCAGCCTACTCCTCGACTGCGGGCCGAACTGGGGCCTGCAAATGGAGCGGGCCGGCCTTAGAGATCTGCGCCATGTGCTCATTACCCATGCGCATTATGATCATATCGGCGGCCTTCCGGAGTACGCCGATCTATGCCGCTGGCTGGGCATCCGCGGCAAAGTGTATGCCGCCGCGGAGGTCGTGGACCGGATCCGCGCCATCTTTCCCTGGATCGACCGCAATCTCGATTATATCGCGGTCGATGAAGGCTTCTCCTTCGGCGGCTGGGAGATCCGCCTGTGGAAGGTAACGCACGGGGCAAACGGATTTTCCTTTGCCCTGCGGTTCGACCGCAAGGAGGATTACAGCTTCGTCTACTGCCCCGATTCCATCGGCTTGAACGAGCGGGAGAAAGCTCCTATGCGAGGTCTTGATCTCCTTGTGCTCGGCACGAGCTTCTACAAGGAGGAAGGGGCCGGCCGCTCCGTCTACGATGTGACGGAAGCGCTTGAGCTGCTGCGGGAAGTGAAACCGTCCCGCACTGTTTTCACGCATCTGTCGCACGGAATCGACCTGTTGGAGGACTACGCGCTCCCCTCCGGCGTCAGGTTCGCTCAGGCCGGGCTGAGCATTGCTCTGTCCCGCGATTCCGGCTAACGACAGGTTCCTGTGCTCCGTGCGGATAAGAAGCGCGATGTCGCACGAGCCGCCGGTTATACAGCCGCTCCCGCTCCTGCTCCTGCGATGCAGCATTGTGTTCTTCGCAGCCTCCTGTGAAGCTTGGCCGCTGTCTTCATCCCCTTATATTATTCCGGACTGGCACCCGATAGTAGAAGGAATGCCCTAGGCATGGCCCCCGCCCCCGAGTTCTTCGGCAGCTCTATACAGGCAAAAAGAAGAAGCCCGCCCCGACGTCCGTAAGGACAAGGTTGGCTTCTTCTTTTCGTTTTAACGCGGCCGGTTCTATAAATCAGAAGCTCTCCGCCCGGCGAATCTGATACACGCACTTGGTCCCGCCTTTGGCCAAACATTCGGTGCGTTCGACCGGCGTTCCGAGCAGTTCCTGGAACAAGGCAAGCTCACATTGACAGGCCTGCTGGTATTGGTCCGCAACCTGGGCGATCGGGCAGTTATGTTCATTCAGAATATAATCCCCGTTCTCCCCCTGCTCCAGACTTACCATATAGCCGTTGTCGTTCTGAATCCGGGCCAGTTCGGCGACCTTCTCCGGGAAAGACTTGCCTTCCATCCGGGAGCCGTAACGCTCCGAAAGCTTGTCTTTACGCCTTTGAAAAAGCCGCGTCAGCTTCCCTTCGCCTTCTTCCGCAACCAGCTCCTCCAGAAGATCCAGAGTCAGCGCATTGTATTTCTTGGGAAATAAATCATCCGCTTCTTTCGTGAGCGAATACATATGCAAAGGCCTGCCCATTGCCTGGCGTGCCAGCTTTGATTCGATAAAACCATCTCGATCCAGCGTGTTTAAATGGCGTCTGACGGCCATCTCCGTAATCCCAAGCTCCTTGGCAAGTTCCCCTACACTGAGAGGGCCCCGGGTCCTGAGCAGAGATAACACGATTTTGCGGGTCGACAGCTCTGCGTCGCGATACATGAGAATCACCTGCCTGATGCCTAGATAGTCTCATTGTATCGTAACCTTTGGCATAAGTAAATTATGAAACATAAAAGTATAAAAACACCGGGATGCGTCTCTCGCCGAGTGTCAGATCATTTCTTTTTCAATAAAAGCTTCCACCGAACGGGTGAAATCCGGGAGAATCGCGGGCAGTTCTTTCAGCAGAGGGTGAACCCCTTCTCTGGAAAACGTATCGTACTCCTGTACGAGAGGCCTGCGAAGTTTCACCAGCGACAACAAGGCCGCTGTCGTTTCCTCCGAAAACACTTTTTCCGTTCCCAAAATGTCGATAATGTCCTCATAGCTGCTCGCGTCCCTCATCAGAAAGCCGTCAATGATCAGGCTCCCCACGTCCGTGACGGTTTCGATCGCCAGATGAAGAACACGCTCCTGGGCCAGGTACGTGATCAGGCGCTTGTCCCCGCTTGAGAATGCCTGCTCCAACTCGCTGCAGCCTGTCAGCAGTTCGGGTACGAAAGCGAGTCTTTGCTTGATTTGATCCACATTAACATAATACATGGCGGTTATTTCCGCCTCCTTTTCTTGCTCCATTTCGACCAGACCAGCATAATCACGAACATAATCACGACGATTATGACCAGAAGTACGCTCTGCATCAAGTATTCCATGCTGAGCTTGGACTTCCCGCTATCACCGGCGGCCGCTGCAATGTACATTAGATCCATCTGTGTTCCAGTACCTTTCTTGTCGGCTTGCGCCGCTTTCTTCTCTCAACTAAGTGTAGCCAACCCCCGGCGCCGCCGTCAAGCGAAGCCGCGGGCTTCAGGGCAACAACTTTCGCAAGCGTTTGACGCCAGCCGTCACTTAAACCGGGCGAGGATCGCCCAACGGCGCTGTTTGCGCCTGCTGTATTTAGGCAGAGATTTGTATACGTCGACGGATTCCCGGAAAGCTTCCTTCGCTTGTTCGGTACGGCCGAGCTTGCGGTAAAGCAGCCCCAGCCGATAATAAGCTTCCACCGAAGAAGATTGTTCGTCGCGGAAACGCTCCAGCATGTCCACGGCCTGCCGGGGTTCGCTTTCCGCGAGGGCTTCGCCCATTTGCAGATAGGGATCGCCGTATTTGACGCGGGGGTTAAGCTCCAGCGCTTTTGTCATGTAAGCAAGGCCTTCTTGCAGCTGATCCATTTTCAGCAGACACAGGCCGATTTCGTAGGAAACATCCGCCGATTCGGACATGACCGGCTCCACCTCGCGCAAATAGACAAGCGCCTCGCGGTATTTCCGTTTGTCGATCAGCAGACGCGCCAGTTCCAGCTTCGAGGAAGCGTGGTGCGGATTCGCGCGCAGCTCCTGCCTCAGCTGCGAGATGCGCCGGTTTCTTTTCAAGGGCCGCAGCAGACTGGGTGAAAGACCGATAAAACGGCGGTCGATGATATACAAAAGGACGAGCAGAATGATCAATGCGAGCAGAGGACTCCGGGTGATATAGAGCAAGAGCGAGAACAGAAAAAATTTTCCAAGCAAACCTATCTCTCCTTCCGACCTTTTCTTTCCGCAACTTATCGTACCATAATTTCCAAAAAACCTCATGAAATTGTTTGTGTGACATTGTTGTGACAGCCGTCTGCGGAGGCCGGGACATTTTTCCTGAAGGAGGTGTGTGCTTCCGGCCTCTTTTTAGTATAATTAGACTCAGCATTCTCACGCAGAAAGGATTTCGGTCTGAATATGGATGAACAACAAGCGCGTAAATGGAGTGTTATGCGGCGCAAGGGTCCCGGTATGTACGTCATGCTCAACTTCGCACTCCCGGTGGGACTTGTCCTGACCGCTCTCGTCTCGCTTCTGGAATACTCGCTGGCCGGCGAACTGATCGGGATCTGGCTGCCCATCCGGCTTATCGTGTTCTGCTTTCTCGGGTTCTTTATCGGCATGTTCCGCTGGCAGGCGGTGGATAAGAGGTATCAGCAGGTTGCGCCCAAGTACGGATTGCCCGTTCAAGAAAAAGGGACTAAGTAATCCACGGCCAAGAGTTTCCTTTTCCCGCGACGTGTCGGAATTAAAAAGATCGCTTCTTCGTCCTCCGGACGGAAAAGCGATCTTTTTTTACGGGACGGGGCTCTGCCGAGAGGCCGGGAGTCGGGCATCATGCGGCATCCGTATGTGAATAACCGCCGACATGCGGGGCCATACCGCGCGCCGGAACTGCGCAGTGTGAAAAGGAGTTGTGCAGCTGCACAACTCCTGCACGGCTCAAGATGCTCGGGCTCGGGCCCGGAATGAGGCAAGTGAGCTTGCCTAAACTCCTCGGCCTCGGGTTCCGCACGTCTCTATTATCTTGAAAAGAGTCCACCGGGATGTTTAAAAGGTCCCTTCCTCAAGTTCACGCTTGACGTCGCCGTGCTCCAGCAGCCTCGCTTCCAGCTGGTCTTTTTGCAGCTCGTAAATGTTGGTCGGGCTGGAAAGCAGCTCGGCGGTAATGTCCTCGTACGCGTCATGCAAGTTGTTGTTGTACCAATCCAGCGCCAGATCGGCGTCGTTGCGATAAACCGGACCCAGCTTGAAGGACGCTTCCCCGGCGCTGCCTGAGGACAATGCCCCGTAAGGCTTTTCGAACTTGGCCAGCAGCGGCTTGTCAAAGCCCTCTACCGCAAATTCGACATCGGCTACTTTGGCGTCTTTATGATTTGTAATCCGGGTGACTTTGGCGTGCTTGATGTAGGTCATCGCTCACTCTCCTGTCTTTGGCATCGTATCCTTTAGCAGGTAGTATGCCCGGAGGAGCGTATTTTATCGGCTGCGAACCTTCCCGGCCCGGATCAGCCGGATTCCCGCGAAAACGGCCATGACCAGCAGCACGCCCACGCTGTCCATTCCTACGTCAATGGCATGCCCTGTCCGGCCCGGAACGAAGCTCTGGTGCCATTCGTCGGATGCGGCATACAATACGGCCAGAAAACCGCCGGCCAGCCATGCGATCCAGAAAGGCCTTTTCATCGCCAGCAGCGTGCGGATCCAGAGAAAAGCTAGCAGCGCGAACTCCGAAACGTGGCCAGCTTTACGGATGATGAATTCGGCGAAATCATACGGCTTTTTGTACGTCACCAGCCCGCCGTCGTAAGTAAATTCCACTTGGGGAATCCACTGCCGGAGCACATCCTCCTGAACCAGTTCCCGAAAAAAAGGCCGCATATCCTGCTCCTGGTACGTCTCGGCGGATTTTGCGAAAATAAATATCATCCACACCAGCGTCACGGCCAGCCACCAGCCATACGTGCGTAAACGGGGCTTCATGTCTCTGTGCCAGCCTCCTTGCAGGATCTGTCTGAATTTGTCCCCAACTGCGAGCAGTCGGACAATCAGGTGTCCCCGTATTCTTCTTCGTATGTTTTTTTGCGTTTTTTGGCTCCTTCGCCCGATGTCTTTCTTTGGATACTCACCAGAGCAAAAAAGTCGATAATGATGACATTGAAATAGCCCAGCAGGAAAAACGCGTTATGAAACAGCACACTGTAGGCGTCATCCGTAATACGGGCCCACCAGAGGCAGACCAAAACCGTCATCACCGTATTGAAAAGAGACGAAATTCCAAAGGAAAGCCATAGTTTACGGGTGCGCCGCATCAGGACGATTCCCATGATCAGCGTGATTCCGAATACCAGAATCGTAAACACCCAGTAGAGCGTATTATTCGACAATAGGACCACTCCTGCCAAAAATTACGTTCCGGCGGAACGCATACTGACCTAAGGGTAGCATGAAAACGCGGCCGCTTACAACAAAGATCCCCGGGTGAATACGTCAAAAAAAGTACTTTTTCGGGTGCCTTGAGCCGGAATGAGACATGGCTTGCTTTGAGCCCCGGATCTATGTATAATACAAATCACGGGTATGATACGGGGCCTTAGCTCAGCTGGGAGAGCGCATCGCTGGCAGCGATGAGGTCAGGGGTTCGATCCCCCTAGGCTCCATAAGTAAAACGCCACTACATAAGTAGTGGCGTTTTTTATGTCCAGGGGACGAACCCCGAGGGGTTCAGTCCGCGCGCACGGAACGAGTGAGTACGCTTCGGAGCTTCGCTTCCGTGGAGGAGTACGGCGTCCGAATCTTCCGCTAGAAATCTGCGTCGAGTTGGCTTCGTCAGCCGTTTAGATCAAGATTTGGACATCCCCCAGCGGATAGCCGAGTGCTTGCGAGGCATATCCCCCTAGGCTCCATATAAGACAAAAAAGCACTCTTCGGAGTGCTTTTTTGTTGTTTGAGCCAGCGGGGCCGAACCCCGAGGGGTTTAGTCCGCGCGCACGGAGCGAGTGAGTACGCTTCGGAGCTTCGCTTCCGTGGAGGAGCACGGCGTCCGAATCTTCCGCTAAGCTTGTCTTCGTCGACTTTGCTTCGTCAGTAAGTTAAATCGAGATTCATACATCCCCCTAGGCTCCATACATAAAAAAACCTCTAAACACAAGGATTTACGAGTGTTTAGAGGTTTTTTTATGTGTAAAAATTATACTATAGCAAAAATTTTTTTGAGTTAGTCAGGCTATTTCCACACGATTTTCAAGTGAGAACAAAAGGAATTAATTACTACGGATTAACCCGTATTCAAGACTTTTAATATGTTAGTAACCTTTTTTCAAAAAGGTTTTCGATATTCCTCAGTTTAACACGTTTACGGTCGGCTTGAAACTTAACTCAACAACTCTGACGCGCGGCCAGCTTCATCACGAATTCGTTACCGATGCGCTCGCCTGCTTCTGCAAACGACCGCCATTGGTGCAAATTCCGTCTGCTCCGGCTTAATTTGTAAACGAATCGCTTCCTGCCAGTTGTCTCTCGTAACGGATTGCTACTTCTTCTCTCCAACACGTGCACTCAGCTGCACCAAGTCCATTCCTTTCAGCGTGCCTTCGATCAGTTCAGGCAGCCGGTCTGGTGAACATCCAAAAGATGGGATTCCGTAAGAAGCAAGCCTTTTGGCGATCGCCTCGTCGTAGGAAGGAACACCTTCATCAGACAGCGCTAACAAACAGAGTACTTTGACGCCTGCTTGATGAAGCTCATCCATTCTTCGCAGAAACTCAGAACGATTCCCGAACTCATAAAGATCAGAGACGAGTATGAACAGCGTCTTCTGCGGTTCTTTAATAAATTGCTCGCAGTAAGCAACCGATTTGTTAATGTCGGTCCCGCCGCCAAGCTGGATGCCAAAAAGCATATCAACCGGGTCATTCGCGCACTGCTCACTTAAATCGACTACCTCGGTGTCAAAAGCTACGACCTTCGTTTCGAGCGAAGGCATACTTGCGAAGATCGAGCCGACGATGGAAGCGTAAATGACGGAGTTTGCCATTGAGCCGCTCTGGTCAATATCAAGAATGACCGTCCATTCCTTGCTTTTGCGGGCCCGGTCGAAGAAATATACTTTTTCCGGGATGAGCAGCTTGCGGTTCGTATCGTAATGTTTCAAATTTTTGCGAATCGTCGTATTCCAATCGAGTCCCGTCACGGATGGAATGGGGGAATGTTTTCTACGGTTGAGTGCCCCCGTTACAGCTCGCCGGAGATCTTCAGACATCCGCTTCATAATTTCATCCACAACTGCTTTGACAAGCTGTCTAGCCGTTTCTTTCGTTTGTTCAGGGATTCTTCCTTTAAGTGACATCAGGGTCGCAACCATTTGTACATCCGGCTTTACTTGCGACAGCAGCTCCGGTTCAAAAAGCAATTGCGTCAGCCCTTTGCGCTCAATGGCGTCAGCTTGAATGACCGAAACGACATCTGGCGGAAAAAACGTCCGAATATCGCCGAGCCATTTCGCAATCTTTGGAGAAGAAGAACCGAGACCCGCAGCTCTTGTCTGCCCTTTTTGACCCAAACGAGATGAGTCGTCAATCAACTGTGTATCATCGTAAATGGCCGCAAGCGCTTCATCCATAATCCGTGCTTCCTCATCCAAAAGCTGCGCTAGCGTACTGTCAAAAGACTTCAACTTCTCTTCAGTCGCTGCGCCTAGAATCAAGCGCCACCTTTTCATCTTTTCCAAATTGTCCGCCGTCATCGCTTATAAGTCTCCGAAATCAAAGTCATTAAGTTCATCGAGTTTCTCCTTCTCTTCTTCCCCAAGCGGACGCTGCAAGGCTTCGCCAGTCGCAATGGCGCCAAGCCCCCATAGTTCCCCCATGAGCTCAGCGATGTTCGCCTTCTCTCTTGCTTCAAACGTCCCGAAAGCTCTCCGCAAAAAGACGAGCGAGCGATAAAATTGCTCATTCTCAAGCGATTGAATATAAGCATCGAGCTGCTCCCACAAAAAGCTGCGCGACAACAAAGCGTACCGGTTGCGCATGGCAAGCCCCTCGAACCAGCCTGCTCCAAGATCTGCCGGAATGCCCGGTGATAATCTTCGCGACATTTCCTGCGCGCTTCTCGCTTCATCCACTTCATTTCGTTCCAGCAAAATGGAAAAAGCGAGTCCCGACAATTTCGCATTGCGATCGTCACGCATTGATAATTCGCGCAGCTTCTGCAGCCAAATCTGATCGTCGACGATTTCGTAATGTTCCTGCGCGATGCTGTGGAACGTTTGAATAGCGCTTGCCATCGTTTTGGCCGCCTCGTCATTGCAGTTCGCAGCATCGACAAGAAGGAGCGAACCCCGAAGAAACAGCTGCTCAAGCAGCGGAATGAGTGAATCCGTCGCGATTCGGCGGATGGAGCCGTATCCAATTAAAACGGACAATTCCAAAGCTGCCGAAGCGATTTGTTCGAAGTTTCCTGAATCGACGGCAAGCTCCTGCAGCACCCCTCTTGCCTGCTCCATTAAGCTTGGCAAATCAGATGTGCAGGCGAGGCGAATGATTCGAGATGCTTCGGCAATGTCGGCGCATGCCTGCAGCTTTTCATGAATAACGAACGCGGCTGCAAGCTCAATCGTCTCCCCTTTCAAGGTCGATTCAACCGCTTCAATTTCTGCCTCCGGCGACCATTGCAGCACCCAATTTTCCGCCCAAGAAGCCGAAGCCTGACTGACATGCTGTTTTTTTACAAAGCTGATGCCGAGCAATTCCAGTCGATGCAGGAGCACGGACCGATTCAAATCGATAAAAGCGGCTTCGACCGTTTTGACACGGCGATTTTCACGCAAATCAAGCTCAAGCGTTGTGGCTACCGTCGTTTTGTATTTCTCTAGCTTAAACCGCTTCAGCTCGCGATTAAGATCATCTTGAATGGGCGTTTGGCTGACTCCGTCCGGCAAGCTGCCAATAGCTGTACCAACATCCGTTCTGGCCAAAGCTTCTGAAATAACGGACAATTCCCCGTACCCCATCAAAACGATCGCCGCATCGCGCAATTCCCTCCAAGTCGGCGAAGTTCCATCATGCATGACGGCCAGAGCTTGTGCCAATCGAACTCCTTCAATGACCGAAGCAGTCGAACGATAAGTCCCTTGATCACGCAAGTAAGCAGCTACTTTCGATAAATACAACGTCGGAAGTTTCCACAGTTCATTTTGCTGCAAGCATGTCCAGAAAAGTTCGTAATAGGCGGGCGCCTGATTGCCGGCTCCATAACCTGAATATGTTGAAAGCTTATAGTAAGAGTAAGGCATCAACGTAATTTTCGTACGAACTTTAGGCAGTCCTTCCAGCTCGCGATCGGTCATAGGCAGCAATTCAGGGCGCAGTGCTGAAGCGTGATGTGCACCGGTGACGACGACGATTTTTTCGGGTGCGTGACCTGAGCGGATCGTCTCCTCGATTTTTCTCCTCATGTAAGCTTCGCGTATTTCGTTGTAGGCCGCTTCTTCCGGCGCAAGACTCTGCTCGGCTTCTTGCATTAGCGCTCTCATCTGAATCGAGTAATGATCGATCGCCTCGCGGTACGCCTCTTTACTTGTACAATGCTCAAAATAGCGCTCCCAATACGCTTCATAGTCCGGTTCGCCCGAAAGTTCGGTGATTTGTTCATACATTTTATTTTGCAACTGAACATAACTCGCGCGATCGCTCGTCTCATTCTTTCCTTCGCCCGCTTGCACCGCTTCTGCTTTCGCCTTGCGTCCAGCGCCTTTTCGATTCTCATACAAAGTCAGCGAAATCGTCGAGGGCAGGTCCATAAATTCCGCATGAATGCCATGCTGTTTCGCCCACCGAAAAGCCTCGTACTCAGGCGAATAGCTTGCAAAAGGGTAAATGAGCGTGCGCACCGGCAGTTCCTCCGTATAAGCGAGCAGCGCGACTGGCGGTTTGACTCCGCTCATCGTCAGCTGATGAATATAATCGTTCGCATCACTTGGACCTTCGACCAGAATAGCCGTCGGCTGCTTTTCTTCCAGAAGGGCTCGCAGATGGTACGCGCCCGCCGGTGATAAATGCCGAATGCCGAACACATTCACTCGTTTTTTTTCGCTCACCCGTTCAGTTCCGAGCAGACGTTGTACAGGCTCCGCCATGTCGATCCCCGCTTCTTCATTACATTTTCCAAATATTCCTTCCAGACGAGCTTGTCCTTCTCCTCATCCTTCACGATCGCACCTTGCAAGCCCGCGGCAATATCTTCATCGCTGATGGTGCCGCTGCCAAAGCTGCCGGCAAGCGCCATACTGCCCGTTAACAAGGAAATAGCTTCCGCTGTCGAAATAACCCCACTTGTCGGCTTCACTTTCTCTTTGCCGTCCAGTGTCATGCCGCTTCGAAGCTCCCTGAAAATCGTGACGACTTTGCGTACCGCCTCATCATCCGGTAAGGACGCCTTCAGCTCATAACTCGCCGAAATTTCAGCTACGCGCTTGCATACGATGTCCACTTCCGTGTCCAAATCCGATGGTGCAGGCAGCACAATTATGTTGAAACGGCGCTTCAATGCTGCTGACATGTCGTTAACGCCACGATCGCGCGTATTGGCGGTAGCTATGACAGAGAAACCACGTGCTGCCGAAACCTCGCTTCCCAACTCAGGAACGGAAATCGTTTTTTCAGACAAAATTGAAATGAGCGCATCTTGCACTTCGGAAGCGCAGCGCGAAATTTCTTCAAATCGGGCAATCCCTCCTGTTTCCATCGCGCGATAAATTGGACTTTTAATAATCGCCTGCTCGGAAGGCCCTTGCGCAAGCAGCATCGCATAATTCCAGGAATAACGAATTTGCTCTTCGCTAGTTCCGGCCGTACCTTGAATCACTTTCGAAGAATCACCATGAATGGCTGCCGTCAAATTTTCCGACAGCCACGATTTCGCCGTTCCCGGCTCGCCAATTAGCAACAGCGCACGATCTGTCAGCAATGTAGCAATTGCCATTTCAACAAGTCTGCGATTCCCGATATATTTCGGTGTAATGGTGACATCGCCCGCTTTGCCCCCAGTAATGAAAGTTAACACCGCTTTCGGCGAAAGCTGCCAGCCAGCCGGTTTGCTGTCTTTATCGACACTTTTCAGTGCTTCTATTTCTGCGGCATACAGACGCTCTGCCGGCAATCTAACGACATTTTGCTCTTGATTTGAACTCATACGCTCATTCCTTTCTGTGCTTCAACCGTTCCTTCTGCTTGCTTAGCTCGAAGATTCTCGACAATTTCCATTAATTGTTCTTTAAATCGCTCCCCTTTTGGTGACTGAGCGAAATGCTCCAATTGATCTGCATAAGTATACGGCAACATATGGAATAAATGGAATAGAAGCGAATTCGAGTATAGATAGTAATATCGTTTAATTCCTCCATTCTTCAGCGCTTCCATCACCAGATCAGGTGCTTCCTCATGCCCTAGCTTGAGTAATGTGATGAGCATTTGGGCCGTATTGTCATTTGAAAGATCAAGTTGATTTTTACATTTATGAATCAAATAAGTAATAACTGTCGAACTCGGACGTGTTGCCGTGCCGTACACAAGTCTGCACACCAAGTCATCTTGATTCATTTTCATAAACAAATCAATCCATCTTGCGTCCCAGTTTTGCGTCCATTGCTGCTCTTCTTCTAGATCGGCATTTAGTTGACGCACCATGTTCGGAATGATGCGTGGTATATAATCCAGCAGTTCCTTAACTGTTTTCCTGGAGCGCTCCTCAAATTCCGGCGCGAATCTTTCATAAACATCCGCTGGCGATAGCAGCTTGAAAGCTGCCCACAGGCTGTTGCAGATGAAAGCCTTTTTATGTTTATCTTGCAAATCGAGCACAAATGGAAGTGCCTCTGAATATTGCATATTTTGCAGCATGTTGACCGCCATGTTTTGAAGCCAATAAGTATGCTGACTGACAAATCCCGGTGTGGATAACAGCTTGGTAAGAAGCGTATACACTTCCTCACTTTCAAATCCATCCAAGCTTTGCAGATCTACATGGAGCTCTTCGACAGCCTTCTCCAGCTCTTTGTTCTTTTCTTTCTTTTTCTCCTTGTCTGCCTCATTCTCCGTCACTTTTGTTTTCTTTTGCGCCAGTAAAACAAGAATACGTTCGAAGGCAGCATCCGCATGAGCAATAACTTGATTCGCAAGACGAAAAGAGCTGGACCTGCGAATCGGCTCAACGGCCATTTCCCGATCTTTCGACTTCAACACAGCAAACAGACGATCGAGCGCTTGTTCCGTGCCCAAAGTCGACAGCGCATGATAAGCCGCCTCTCGAATTTCTTTCTTCTTATCGTCCGCCTGCTCCAAAATAAACGACTCTTGATCGGCAAAATGGCCTAAAATTTTAATCCCAGCCGCACGAACCTCGACAGATCCCTCTTGAGCCGCAGCTAAATACAGATCAAGCCCTTCTTCCTGCTGCAAACGATAAATATGCTCCAGTCGCCGGGCATCTCCCTTGCCGCCTTGTTGTCTGAATTGCTGGTGCAGCACAGGTAATATTTCCGGTCCATAAGCGAGCAGTACTTGATTATGTATAAAATCAGCAATTTCCGAGTAGCCGTCATCCAAGGCGTCTACTGCCGAAAACATGACACGGAAATCGTTAAAAAGGCCCTCCTCATGTGCCTGATGGATCACTTCCCATCTTCCAGAGCCTTTAGTGTTCAGCGCTTCAATAAGTGGCTGCAGCTTGCGATAAGGAATGTTAGTGCCAATTTGGATTTGCGTTCCCGCTATAGCATGGCGTTCAGTTTGCGGTTCTGTTTTTCCTTGCGTATATAACACAGAAGTTAGCAGCGTGCCCAAATCCAGCAGCTTAACCGCGCCATCCTCCCGATTCGACTCCAATACTTCCTGCACCGCTTGCGCGATTCGTTTGAACACTGCCGCCGACTCTCCAAACTTATGCAGCTGAGGCAGTATTTTCTTCAAGTTAAAATCGCCCGCAGCCATTCCGCTGCCCGCAATGAACAGTCTGCGAACCTCCCGATGCAAATCAAATAACAGATCGATACTCATGTATGTCTTCTCCTCTTCCTTAATAAAGCAATCGAATGATGCCTTGATCTGTGACGATGCTTAGCAATTGGGCATGCAGCCGGTTATTATCCATATCATGCTCAAATCTGACTACAGCGGCTTGCTGCTTGAGCACGTCTTGATGAAGCATCGGCAGCATATGAGCTGTTGACTGTTCCACCGATTCTAAATCCGAGAGCTGCAGCTCTTTGCCTTGTCCGTCCAATAAGACGGGTCCATTGCTGCTGTGCATCAGCTGATCATAAGCGAGCAATAGGACGGGACGTTTATCCGACAGCGGGTTTTTGATTTGATTTTTAACGATTTTGACCGCTTCCGTTACGGAGGAAAGTGCTTTGGATTTCACAGCCTGGAAATCTTGCTCTGTTACTGGACGCGGAACTGCCCCTTCCCAGCGAATTCTGCAATTCAGCTCGCCCGGGTAAATCATAAGCTCTTTCGCATTCACAATTGCAAAGTAAGAATCTTCTTCTTTGATAAACTTCGCTGCACGGAACGGACGGTACGTCCTTGTTGTATAAACGGTGCCTGATTCCACATCCGCCCAGAATGATTCGTCGACGTATTCCCCTCTTGCCTCATCCGCATAGGAGTTAAAGCTCAGCTGCATAAGGTCCCGATCGCTTTGAACCCTGCCGCATTCGCGCAGCTCCGCCAGCTGCCAGGCATGACCGATCCATTCCTCAATCGTGGAGTCCAATTCAGGCGCTTGTTCCGGATTGTCCAATTTTTGCTGCAAATAGCCGCGGCTTTTCTTGAGTAACGTATGCAGCGTGGATAAGTAAGTGGACGCCTTGGCATAGATCGTTTCTTGTTCCTCATCGGATCGAAGCAGAACAATGAGATTGCGCATTGCCGTCTGGATGCCTGGTATATAATAATTGCCAAGCTGTTTCGCTTGATCTTCAATCATTTTCAACATTTGCTTATCCAAACTGCCTAATCCTGATTGTACGATTTGATGAAGCAGCTTCTCAAAAATAGCAATCCCTTCGAGCTGTGCTCCTATTTTTTTTAGCAGTGCCGATTTGCTCGTCTTCCGTTTCGTCGGCTTTTCTTTACTGGTCGCCTCACTTTTCTTCTGCTCCCGCTTTTCGACCTTCTCCCTTTTTCCCATAATATCTTCCGGAATCGGTGCTGTCTCGAAAGGCGTTTCGGCTGCATAAGCATACATCAAGCCGAGCAAATGCTTACACGGGAACTGGCGGCTTGGACATGAGCAGCGAAACACCGGCTGTCCCTCGGTCATCCAGTCGACGGAGCAGCGATACGGTTCTTTCCCGCTTCCTTTGCACTCTCCGAATAAAAGCTTGCCATCTTCCGTCTTGCAAAGTTTCGTGAAGCTTTTTTTCTTGAACAAGTCTTTGCCGTTTTTCATTGCGGCGCTGTTATGCGCCAAACTGTCTACATACGCTTCCGATAAATTGATCATGGAGTCCCTCACCTAAAAAGTTTTCTTTCTTCAAAAATTCCACACCCTGCCTCGTAATCCATTTGTTCGATAGTCTCATCTTTCTTTTCGCTTCGCCATACTCCCACCCTGTTCGTTCCCTTGCATTCATGACATGATAATGATGGATCGTTGATCGACAAGCATACCCAGGCATTGAGTTCAGGACACTCCCGCAGTGCGGACAACTGTTAGGTGCTTCGTATTCTGTATGTGCAGCGGCCTCGATTCTACCACTAGAAAGCAGTCCTTTCTAGACTTTGCGCTCTTCAATGAGCATTCGACTAGGAATCGAATTCACAACAAATTGCGGAATAGTCGAGGGATAGTCGATGGCTTCCTATGCACTACTGCAGCTGAGCTTAGCAATCCGAGGAATAAATGGAACGACAGCGCCAAAATCACGAACACTTCGGACTGGAGAAGCGAATCGTTTTCGAGACTCGTCTTACTATACGAAATTCGTCACAAAGCGTTCCCTCCCAACATTTTAAAGGGGGATACCTATGTTTACGAAAATCACCATTCAAGAAGACGAGCGAGGTTTGCTGTTTCGCGACGGGAGATATGTGAAGCTGCTGCAGCCAGGGACGAATCGCTCCTTGCCTTTCTCAAATGGTTGTGGAGATTATCTCTGTGTCGAAGCGTTTTGAGGTGAAAAATAAAATAAAGATCTGGAGCTATTCTTCCGCTCTTTCCTTAACATAAAAACGCCATCTCTCCACTGGCAGCGATGAGGTCAGGGGTTCAGTCCGCGCGAACGGAATGAGTGAATAGGCTTCAAAGCTTTGCTTCCGTGGAGGAGCACGGCGTCCGAATCTTCCGCTAGAATGCTGCGTCGAGTTAGCTTCGTCAGCCGTTTAATCAAAGATTCGGACATCCCCCTAGGCTCCATACAAGACAAAAAGCACTCTTCGGAGTGCTTTTTGTTGTTTGAGCCAAGCGGGGCCGAACCCCGAGGGGTTCAGTCCGCGCGCACGGAACGAGTGAATAGGCTTCGTAGCTCTGCTTCCGTGGAGGAGCACGGCGTCCGAATCTACCGCTAGAATGCTGCGCCGAGTTAGCTTCGTCAGCCGTTTAGATCAAGATTTGGACATCCCCCCTAGGCTCCACCTTGACATTGGATCAATCCTGTAAGCAGTGGAGAGTCCGTAGCTAGTATAGTACACTTGGATATGATATTAAAATAGAATGATTAACATGGGGAAAGGATACAGTATGAGAAGCTATCTTATTTTTGGGGCAAGTAAAGGTCTGGGAGATGCATTTGTGAAAGGTTTGCCTGAACATGGTGATCAAGTATGGATCGTCTCCAGAAGCAGGCCGGGCAGTCTGGATCTTAATGATGGTATAAAGCGGATATGGATTGCTGCAGATCTGGCGCAGCCGGATGCCGCGCAAGTCATATCAAAGGGCATTCAAACGGAGAAGATCGATGTTCTAGTTTATAACGTAGGAATTTGGGAGAAAGAAGGGTTTGAGGCTCAATATACTTTTGACAAGGATGAGGCAAGTGACATTGCCAACATTATAAATGTGAATATAACTTCAACAATTACCTGCATACAGGCTGCACTGCCTAATCTTCGCAAATCAGAAGCGGGTAAAATTATTCTAATTGGCTCCACAGCAGGACTGGACCATACGAATAACAACCAGGTATCATTTGTAGCTTCCAAGTTCGGTCTGCGTGGCATTACTCATGCACTGCGGGAGCATGTTCGTAAGGACGGCATTGCGGTCACTTGTGTGAATCCGGGCGAACTGGCAGCAGAAATTCCTTATGAGGATGGTGCAGATAAAGCGATTGCTGAATATAGCGGCACAAGAATTCCTGTACAGGATATTGTCTCAATTGTAAAATGCGTCGTCAACCTCTCTAGGGTTTCCTGTGTTAAAGAAATTCATATTCCAGCAATGACGGATTTGAATGCATAAGTTAGCTTCGTCAGCCGTTTAGATCAAGATTTGGACATCCCCCTAAGCTCTATATAAGACAAAAAGCACTCGCTGGAGTGCTTTTTATTGTTTTACCATCGACCGAAACCCACGGATTCAGCCCACGTGGAAGAATCTCAAAGTGATCGTTGCTCTATTGAACCGACTTTAGCGATTCAACCTCGGCTTCAGATAGACCGCTAGCCTTGGCAATGACTGAAACCTGAAGCCCCAAGGCAAGCATATTCTTAGCAATTTGGATAGCCTTCTTTTGCTCTCCTTCGGCTATTCCTTTAGCTATTCCTTTAGCCATACCTTGGGCCATGCCCTTAGCCATACCCTTTTCCGTCGCCCATTCAATCATGGAAGCTTCATCGTGCAAATACTTTTCCCGTTCTTCATATAATCGGCGGGCTTCCCTGTCCTGGCTCAGAAACTCCAGCGTGTCCATGGCTTTTTTCAAAGTCGGTTCGTTCATTTTCAGCACCTCCCAATTAGTTTTGTCCACACCCTTCAAGAACAACAGCCAGTTGATCAGACCGCCTTCAACCGGAGCAGCCTTCTCGTCCAGTTTGGACAGCTCCATAAAATGGACTTCGATATCGTCACACAGCTCCAGCCCCGTATGGTCTTCCCTCAAATGATAAACATTATGGTACCGGTCATTGGAAATAAACGAGTAATTTAAAATATTTATCGTGACACACTTTTTCAATTCCTTGTAGGTTTGACCTTCCTGCAGTTGGCCGGAATAACGCTTGCTCCAGTAATAAAGCGTCCTTTTTTCGATATCATATTTATTAAAAAGCTGCATCTCGATGTTAAGCAATTTACCTTCCGCCGTTTTCGCCCAAATGTCAAAGATGGATTGTTTGTCAAGAGGAGCATCCTTTTCCGTATACGGGTTAAGCAGAACAATTTCTGTTAACGGCGGCTCGCCTGATTCCGCAAAAGTGCGGTTCAAAAAAGTCAGCAAGACATCTTTGTTTTCTTCACTGCCAAAAATTCGTTTAAAAACAAAATCGTTCCGGGGATCAAGTAAATCCGGCATACGGACATTCAACTCCGTTTCTTTTTATTATACCATGCTTGGCGTGCTTTTTTGCAGCTTCAGAACCTGTTTATACACTTATATTCGCCAGAAAATATCGGACACGATTCGGCACATTTTCAATGGACATCGAACAAATATAAAATGAAAAGGCACTCCGTAGAGCGCCTTAGTGATCGAACCTATGGAACGTTCGAAGAACTTGCTTCCTTTTCGGGAAATCGCTCCCTCAACCCCGCTTACCCCGCGTTCCCCGCCGTCTCCCTCACCATCAACAACCCCTCCGCGTAATCCGGATTCTCCAAAAGAGGGCGGCCAATCGCGATAACGTCCGCCAATCCGTCCTCAAGGATGCGGTTGGCAAGACTCCGGGTATAAATCTTCCCGACGGCAATGACCGGAATTTCGAAGTGCTGCTTGATCGCGGCCGCATGAGGCAGCTGATACGCGGTGTACACGTCGCTGGGCTGCACCGGGAGAATCCCGCCCGAAGACACATGGATAGCATCCAGTTCGGACTCCAACGGCTTTAACATGCGTGCCCATTCTTCAGGGATGAGTCCCCCTTCGCTGTAGTCTGTGGCCGAAATCCGAACGATGACCGGATAGTCTCTGCCGACCTCTCCCCTGACCGCCCTGAGAACCTCCTTCAAAAACCTCGCTCTGTTCTCGGAACTTCCTCCATAGACATCGGTCCGCACATTCGACAAAGGCGATAAGAACTGATGAATCAAAAACCCGTGCGCCGCGTGAAGCTCAATTCCGTCAAATCCCGCTTCTACACTGCGCCTTGCCGCCATACGGTACTCCTGGATGATGTTATGGATGCCCTCTGCCGATAGTTCTTGCGGCATGCCGTATTGATCGTCGAATGCAATCGCACTCGGCGCAACCAATGTAGCCGTAACCTCCGGCGAAGATTTTCTTCCCCCGTGGGACAATTGGATAAAGACCGGGGTGTCGTGCGCATGGACGGCATCCGTCACTTTCCGCAGCGCCTCCACGTGCCGGTCCGTATAGATGCCGATATCGTTTGCCCACAGTCTTCCATTCGAAGAAACTGCCGTCGATTCCAAAACGATAAGTCCCACATGCTTCGCTCTACGCCCGTAATGCTCGATGTGGTGTCCGGCGGCAAATGCTTCGGCGGTTCCTTTATACTGCTGCAGCGGCGCCATGATCAGCCGGTTTTTTAATGTGATTCCGCCGATAGTTATCGGGTCATTTAAGGTCTTTGTCATCTCTCATTCTCCTTCGCGATTGATTAATGACATTTTATAATGAAATACTCCCGGATCACATAGTATGATTAAGGAACATAAGTTTGAATAACTAAGTTATCAAGTTGTATGCTTTCCATTACCTTTAATAATGAGGTGCTTCTTTCATGGATCAAATCGACTCGAAAATTTTATCTTTGATGCACGAAAATGCCCGGATTCCCATCTCCGAGATGAGCCGGATGATCGCGATGTCACAGCCGGCCGTAACCGAAAGACTGCGTAAATTAGAAGAGCAGGGAGTTATTACGGGCTACCGCGCAAAGCTTTCTCCCCCGAAGCTCGGCAAGCTGACCACGGCGTTTGTTTTGTTCAAAACAATCGATTGCAAAGGCTTCGCCGCTTTCAGCGAAAAATCTCCTGAGATCGTCGATCTTTACCGGATCAGCGGGGAGTATAACTTTTTAATGAAAGTGCTGAGCGAAACGACGGAATCGTTGACCGGTTTTCTCGATGAATGCAGCGCTTTCGGTTTTTCAACGACTTTGATTGTTCTTTCGACCGCATTTGAGGATAAAAGCCTAGTAAGGAGCGTCCTGTAATGCTGCGCTAAACGAACAATGCGCCTCTGCCTATAAACGGCGGGGCGTTTTGCTTTGCCGGTGGTCCTCGAATTTGGTAGTTCGCGGCTTCCGCTGCCGATACAAATCCCAACTTCCTATCGTCCTATCCGCTAACGGTCGTTCCCTTTCTGTAACCGCGTCTGCTTCAAGTCGTTCTGCCCAACGCCGGAAAAGAGGAAGGATTGCCTCCACACGGGCAAATTTTTTTATAGCTGTTTTCGGCATTGCAGCGACGCCCGTGTTCCTTTATAATGGTCGCGTAAGAGGAGGTCGGTACAAATGGCAAATCAATTTGCCGGTACAAGAAGCGGCTCATGCGAAGCCTGATTATGGGGCGATACTTTGCATGGGCGGACGGTTCACGATAACATAGTCGCCCGAAACAGCTGATATCGTTTCTAATAATGGGCTTTGCACTTATTTTTTAGCTTGGACAAAAAATAAGGGGCTGAGAGCATGATTCAACCATTCATTAGAAACCATCAATATAATGTCATTAAAAAGCAGAGCCTTCTGCTTCAGAAAACCCACGAAACCGTTTCCGACCCGAAAGTCGTGGCATCGGTAAAAGCTAGCGCTCCGTTCAAACTGCTTGAAGCATTCCCGGACGCAGACGGCTTTCAAAAACAACTGCTGGAGAAGATTTCGGGATTGCGCACCGCAGAAGACTTTAAGCATTTTCCGGAATCGCTGGAATCTTACTTGGCGCCGTTCCCGGCACTGACGGGAAAGCAGCTCGCCAAACTTTTTCCGAAGAATAAGAAACTGAAGATTCCCGACCTGTCCGAAATCGACTACCGCTATGTCACTTATCTGGGCTGGACCGACATCGCGACGAATAAATTGTTTCTCGTCTACCAGTTGAACGGGAAACTGATCGGCATCGAAGGACGATATACACCGGCGAACAAAGGCGTTTGCTTTCTGTGCAACAAACACGAAGAAGTCGCGCTGTTTACCGCGGTCACGAAATCAAGACCGGCCAAGGCATCATCCGATTACTATAAGGCGATCGGGAACTATCTGTGTGTAGACAGTATCGTCTGCAACCAGAACATCACAAATGTCACTACCCTCGACAAATTCGTCCGGGAAGTGGTTGGCCAGGAAGCGTAAATAAGTCCTCCTGTCCATCTTGATCGTCTTGTTCTTAAGCGTCCTGAAGGAAGCGTAAGGACACGCAAGAAGGAATGAACATCCGGAGCCCGCCCTGTTGGCGGGCTCTTGACGTTTGGGAGGGAAACGGTCCGAAGCCGGCGGAATGCTTGCCACTGAGGCATTTCTTTCGCAGACCGCCATCGCTACCCGGATAAGTAAGAAAGTTAAGTCTCCCTCCTCTTTTATTGAGAATCATTTTCAATTATACTATTGGAAAGCTGTGCCTCAGAGGAGATCCATCATGAAATTCGATGAACAAGTTACCATATGGAATCAAACCGCAGTTAAAATTTTCGATATCAGACACACGGTTATGAATCCGGGAGAACGGCTGGAGGATTATCGCCTGCCTGCAAGTGCATATATATACGGAACCCGGGGGGCCGCGAATCTTCAGTTGGATGGCGTCGTTCACCGGACACGGCAATATTATTTGCTTCACGGTGCCAAAGGAATGAATTTGGAGATCGAAGCAAAGGAAGAATTTGAATTTTACCTGCTTTTCTACAAAGCTAAGCTAGCGTTCACAAACTGGAGGAAATTAAGGGATTGGCTGGAGCAGAGGAGCCCGTTCGAAATCCAGTACGGATTCGAGCCTGACGAACCGCGTACCCTGTTCATTTTAATGTCGTCAATGAAGCGGACATTGAAAAGTTCCGGCAGCCTTGGAAGTTTACAAATTAAAGGAATGTTTTATCAGTTTGTTCATGAAGTCATGCAGCATAGGATTGCGGCCGAGTCCGACAACGGTCAGAAAGATCTCGTGTCCATGGTAACTCAATACCTTCATACTCACTACCATGAGGTAATTTCTCTAGATCTCCTTGCCCGTCAGTACAAGTATAGTCCCCGCTATCTATCCATGAAATTCAAACAACAAACCGGAACGAGTCCGATCGAGTATTTGATTCAATATCGCATTAACGAAGCTAGGAAGCTGCTCTCGGAGACAGATGAGACTTTGGGGGTAATTGCGGAACACGTAGGGTATTCAGACGAGTACTACTTCAGCCGGCTGTTCAAGAAACACACGGGTTTGTCTCCCTCTCGTTATCAGGCACAGGCACGGAAAAATCTTGCACCGCAAGATAATCCATCGGCCATTTCCAGATCGTCCATTGGCCTGCTCAACTTACGCCGTTATAGTGATAATGATAATCATTACCAGTATAACGACGGAGGGTTTCTTACTATGAAAAGGATTAAAAAATCATCATTGATCCTCGGAACACTGATCAGCTTGACATTACTGCTCAGCGCTTGCTCGGGAGGGGTAAACCCGGCAGCCAGTTCCTCTGCATCTACGACGAATGTATCGGCATCCGCTTCCCCTTATCCCGATAAGATAAGTACGGAGACTCGCACCGTTTCAACGGTTAAAGGAGATGTAGTCGTTCCGGCGGAGCCCAAACGTGTGGTTGTTTTGTACATGTTGGGCGATGTCGTTGCCCTCGGGGTTAATCCGGTCGGCATATCCGAAATATATGACGGGGCCGCTTTTTCAGAGCAATTAAAGGGTGTACAATCGCTGGGCCACTGGGATGAAGCCAACCCCGAAGCCGTGTTGTCCCTCGAACCGGATCTGATTATCGTCTCCTCTGAAAATAGCTATAAAAAATTAAAGGATATCGCCCCAACCGTTTTCATCCCTGCAGACCAGATAACAACAGAGGCACGGATACAAAAGCTCGGGGAAATTTTCGGCAAAAAGAAGGAAGCCGATCAGTTTATGGAGACGTTTAACGACAAGGTTAAGGCAAGCAGGGAGAAACTTCAGGCAGCCGGAATTCTGGATAAGACTGTATCCATCGTAGAGGGCGAGAGAAAAGGGATGATGGTTATTGAAAGCAAGCATTATGGGCGCGGTTCTCAAATTGTCTACGATTATTTGGGGATGAAAGCTCCGGAGATCATCCAGAAGAAAATCGATCTTGCGAAAGACGTTGAAAGCGAAACGGTCTCTCTGGAAGTGATTTCTCAATATATCGGAGATTTCGTGCTGCGCAGCACCTGGGAAGGAATGGACAATCTTATGGATCATCCGGTCTGGAACAGAATTCCCGCCGTTAAGGCTGGCCGTATAATCGAAGCGCCGTTCGGCTTGTTTTATTACACCGACCTTTACTCGCTGAGCGCTCAACTGGATTATGTCACGAACAGCCTGCTGAACAATGCTTCAAAATTTTGATCCACCCCTGGACCCCGAGTTACGGCTTTTGGTGTCCTCGTCCATTACGGGAAAAAGCGCGACGCCGCGCTGCAAGCGGATCACGACTGCAAGCTAGCCGCGCTCCAGATTCTCCACATAATCCTTGGCTTCCTTCAATCCGATCCCGTGTGCTGCTCTCACTATTTTGATCGCTTTGATTTTTTCGCCTTGTGCAAGCAAGTGATGCACTCTTTCGTCAAGGAGAGGCCTCTGCCCAGAAGCGGGCTTATCGGACCGGGCGGCCGTCGACGGCTTTAACCGGTTTATCATCTGGCCTTCCGCCCGTCCTTTCAGCCACTCCAGATCGGATTGGATGGAGTTAACCCGGCTTTGAAGGCTGAATACTTTAATCAGCAGCAGTAGTGCGAGAACGAGCGCCCCGATCGCTATCATTTCAATCGTTTCCATGGAATCATGCTCCTTTCGCCATGGGCGGTTTTGGATCACCTGCCCATATCTATGAAAAGTATACCATATCACCTCGGGGGATCTCACAGCGGCTTTCGGCTTTCCTCCTGACCGGTCCCTTCCTTGTTGACGCGGCTTCAATGCTTTACAATGGAAACAAAAAAGACCTAAAGGGGAATTTGAAGATGGCCCAAGTGGACATGCCTTCCATCCTGCTGCTCGGTTTGGCCCTTCTCGGGCTGCTCAGCAGCAATTCGACCGTTACGATTGCCATGCTCGTTCTCCTGATCTTGCGGGTGATGAATGTACATCAAGCCTTTCCCTTTTTGGAAAAATACGGACTTACGATCGGCGTCGTCATTTTGACCATTGGGGTCATGACGCCGATCGCCAGCGGCAAAATGCCCGTCCAGACCATTCTCCAGTCTTTTATGCACTGGAAATCGCTTTTGGCCGTGCTGATCGGAATCACCGTTGCTTACCTGGGCGGCCGGGGCGCCCTACTCATGACGAACCAGCCGAATGTGGTAGCCGGACTGCTTATCGGCACCGTGCTCGGCGTTGCCCTGTTCCGCGGCGTTCCCGTCGGCCCTCTGATTGCGGCCGGGCTGCTCTCTCTACTCATCGGCAAAGGCTGAGACAAAACCGTCGAACCGCCGGCTCCAAACGCAAAAAACTGCCCTTCATAAAGAGGGCAGTTTTTTGCGTTTATATGGGAACACCGCAAGGAGGAAGCTTATACTCGCGATGGGGTTTTCGCAAACTGAGCGGCTGCTTCCGCGGCTCTTATTTTGGCGCCCTGCACAAGCTCTTCCGCTTTGTCCGGGTAAGCCGCGATGCCTTCCACATAGACATGCTCGTAGTCCGTGATCCCGATGAACGCCATAATTCCGCGCAGATATTTGTCGGTAAATTCAAAGTCCGCGGCCGGACCTTCGGAATAAATGCCTCCGCGCGCCTGGATATGAACGACTTTTTTGCCGTTCATGAGCCCTTCGGGTCCGTTCGCGGTATAACGGAACGTTTTTCCCGCAATCGCGATGTTGTCGATGTAAGCTTTCAGCATCGGTGGGTAGCTCAGGTTCCACATCGGAGTGACGAATACGTAGCCGTCGGCCGACAAAAACTGCTCCAGCACTTCATTCATCCGGTTGATGGCAGCCGCTTCCGTATCGTTCAGCGCTTCACCGGCACGCAGCTTATCCCAGCCGTTCAGGACATCGGCGTCAATAAGGGGAATATGCTCTTCGTACACATCTACGCGTTCCACTTGAAGATCTGGATTTTCTTTCGACACCGCCTCCAGAAAATGCTCCCCGACCTGAAGACCGAAAGAACGGTCCACCCCTCTTGGATTCGCAGTGATATATAATAATTTGTTCATTTTGATTTCCTCCTAGTCGGATTTCGAATATTTATATCGGCTAACTTGTATTCATCGACTTACTTTATGTAAGTATATTACCATGATCACTTTCTTTTGTAAAGCAGCTATACAAAATTTATTTTTTTGCAATTCGATGCACACCAAAAAACCGCCGGAATCCGGCGGATCTTAGGCTCCGATAAGGTTCTACTCCGGCATCACCCAAATGATTTGGGCCGTCCGGATAAAAAATTTCTTTCCGTCCTCCTGAACCACGACATGATCCGGTTTCACGTCCGTCAGAACGCCCCGGATGCTGCCGCGAACCGTCTCTACCACCACACATCGGCCGACAATCGTTTTGAGCGTCTGATACACATAGGGATCGATGCTGAAAAAAGGCTGCGGCACCGCGACCGGTACGCCTCCCCCTCCGGAAGGGACGCCCGCCCCAAGGGCGCCGTAGCCCCCCGGCTCCGCTCCTCCGCCGACCGATCCGAAGCCTCCCTGAGGGAAAGGCGCGAAACCTCCGCCACCCGGTTGAAAACCGGGAGGGAAGCCCGCCTGTCCGGACCAGCCGTCGGCTGAGCCGAAGCTCCCCGGATAAGCTCCCGGCGGCTGACCCTGATTGCTCAGGGGTTGATTGACCCCGCCGCCGAACGGAGACCCCGGCTGGAGCGGATACCCCCGGCAGCTGCGCCTGCCCCTGTGTCATTTTCGTGTAATCGGGAACTTCAGGTTTCCCGAACCCCCACGGGACTCCCTGCCCGTTTCCTTGCGTACTCGACATATCGTCGCCTCCTTTGGCCGTTCCACCCTGAAACATATGGCGGCGGATGCGGAGATATGCCTGTTGTCTTCCGGCTGTTTTCGTCGGCTGCGCGGCATATGCCTGTATTCGGGCCTTCCCCCGGCTATACGGCAAAAAGACTTTCCTCTTTTAAAGAAGAAAGCCCTGCAAGCTTGTCCCGGCCTCTAACCGTCCGGTTTCAGTGCGCTTAAATTCGTTTTGCCTAAAATCTGCTCCAGTTCCTTCAGGAACATGTTGATATCTTTAAACTGCCTGTACACCGACGCAAAGCGGATATAGGCCACTTCGTCGACCGGGTAAAGCTGCTCCATCACGAGTTCTCCGATCCTCATGCTGTCCACTTCCGCGTGAGCCATGTTGCGGACCTGCATTTCGACCTCGGAGACAATTTGCTCCAGCCGGTCCACGGACACCGGACGTTTCTCGCAGGCTCGGATTAACCCGCGCAAAATCTTATCGCGGTTAAATTCCTCGCGGCTGCCGTCTTTTTTGATGACGATAAGAGGCGTTTCCTCCACCATCTCGAACGTCGTAAACCGCCGCTGGCACTTCTCGCATTCTCTGCGCCGGCGGATCGATTTGTTGTCGTTAGCCGAACGGGAGTCCAGTACTTTCGTGCCGTTGTGCTCGCAAAACGGGCATTTCATCAGGGCTTCCTCCTCTCGTCCGTTCTTTATTTTTTCTCCCAAATGTTGCTTGTTATCAAGCTTACAAAAACGCACATAATAGTTCTACCAACGACAAGGAGGTGAACAGAAATGGGTGCAGGACAATCTCGCAGCAGCAACGTACTGGTTGTTCCACAAGCTAACCAAGCTTTGGATCAGCTGAAATATGAAGTTGCCCAAGAGCTTGGTATTGCGATTCCTCAAGACGGTTACTACGGTAACATGGCTACTCGCGACACGGGTGCTATCGGGGGTCACATTACTCGCAGACTGGTGCAAATCGCCGAACAACAACTGGCCGGTCAAGGCCAATCCCGCTAACTTCTAGCGGAAACCAAGCAACACGGAAGTATCGGATCCGGCGGCTACACCCGCCGGGTTCGGTGCTTCTTTATTTGCTTCCCGCGCTTTGGTTCCATTCCTCACCGTAAAGCTTCTTGAATTTCTGCTGGTAATACAGCACCCTCTGTACATAATGCCGGGTCTCGCCGAACGGGATCTTTTTGATGGTTTCTTCCGTCCCGTCCCAGACGCCGTTGTTTTTCCATTTGCTGACGTTCCCCTGACCCGCGTTATACGCGGCTATGGAATAAAGCCAGTTTCCCTTGTACTGCTTGTTCAGCCAAGCCAGGTACCAAGAGCCAAGCTGGATATTATGCTTCGGATCGCGGAAATCGGCCGATTTCGTATTGGACGTTTCGCGAATCCATTCCGCTGTATCGGGCATGAGCTGCATAATACCGACGGCTCCTTTTTTGGATTCCCGGTCGTGGTTGAAATTCGTCTCCACTTTGATAATAGCCGCAATCAGAAACGGATCGACCTGGTACTGTGCGGCATTCTGCCGGATTTCTTCACGATAGTGAATGGGATAGATCATCTGCCCGATAAAAAGTCCGTTGCTGAACAGAAGAAACACAAATCCGAGCAGCAGCAGGGCGAATACCCGCTTTTTCCGCAGAAGCTTCATTACAGCCCCCTTTGAAGCCAGAACCGCTCGACAAGCTGCTCCGTCTGCTCCAGGGTCTCCGAATTATCGATACAAATATCCGCGAGCTCTTTTTTACGTTCAATGGGCCACTGGGCCGCAAGCCGGGATTCCGCCTGTTCGGCGTTCAGCCCGTCCCGCTCCATCAGTCTCCTCAGCTGAACTTCTCTCGGCACATAAACGACCATAACGGACGAAAACATGCTTTGAAGTCCCGATTCGTAGAGCAGCGGCACGTCCACCACGACAAGCTTGTCCGGAAATTCACGCTCCGCGGCGGCCATTCTTTCTTTCATGAGAGCACGGATGGACGGATGCAAAAGATCTTCGAGCGCTTTCCGGGCTTCTTCGTTCCCGAAAACCGTCTCGCCCAGTCTTTTACGGTGGAGCGAGCCATCCGGCAGCAGCATATCTTGTCCGAAATGCGCGGCGACCTGAGCCAGAACGGGGCTCCCCGGCTCTACCACTTCGCGCGCGATCCGGTCGGCGTCTATAAGAATCGCACCGCGGCGGACAAGCATGGCCGAGACCGTGCTTTTGCCGCAGGCGATACCTCCCGTGAGTCCTATATTCATTTCACTCGACTCCCACGTCAATCACATTTTTTAAGGAATAACAGCTAAAACAGCTTGGAAATGCCCATCAGGATCAGGACGACTCCCGGCAGCACCGATACTTTACGAATCCAACCGAGCCCGGAATACGTATAGCCGATTTTCAGGCCGAAGTAAATAAACAGCCCGCTCGTTACCGCGATTACCGCCGATGTCAGCAGAGGGGTATACCCGATCAAAGCGGCGCCGATTCCCGCTCCGAAAGCGTCAAGGGATAGCGCGATTCCAAGCAGCGTCGCTTCCGAAGAAGAAATATTGCCGGACCGGTCCACGTCGGCCGCGGAAGGCGTACGCAAAATCTGGATCACGAGTCCGAGCCGCTTAATCTCGATCGAAAACATCCGCGGCTCGCGTTCCGGCTCTGCCCCTGTGGCTTCAGGACGGCGGGCCGCAACCGGATTCGACTGGAAAACAGCTTCCAGACGGGCTGTTCCGGCCGGCACCGCCGTTGCATTCGCCGTCTGTGTACGTTCCTTTTCATCACCGTCGCCGTCATTGCCCTGCTTCTGTGCCAGAAACTGAACCAGCGCCCAGATTCCGATGCCGATCAGAATGGCCGCACCGAGCATCCCGGCATAGTCCGGGGATAAATACCTCGTCAACCACACTCCAAAACTCATCGAAATGTAAATGATGATTCCCGAGCACAGGGAAACGATCGCCAGGGACGGGAGCGGGATACGGATTTTACGCAAGCCGTACATCATCCCTACCCCAAAGCCGTCCAAACTGACGGCCAGAGCCAGAATCAACAGAGAAAAAGATGGAAGCACGCCTCATTCCTCCTACCTGCATTTTCTACTCAACTATCATATGGAGGGGTAGGAGGAGTTGTGCTAAAGCTTATTTTTCGGCGCACTGCGCTTTCTTTTGAGAGGCTGGCATTTCAGGCAGAAATGCGTGCCCCGGCCGCCGACGACGGTTTTCTCGATCAAGCTGCCGCAGTTAACGCAGGGTTTGCCGTTCCGGCCGTAAATGTTCAGGGCATGCTGGAAATTTCCGGATTCGCCTTGGCCGTTTACGTACGATTTAATGGAAGAGCCCCCGGCCTCGACCGCGCTTTGGAGGGTATGCACAATCGCTTCGTGAAGGTTCTGAAGCTCAAGGCGGGTCAGCGAAGCCGCCTCCCTCTCGGGATGAATTCCCGCCCGAAAAAGCGCCTCGTCTACATAAATATTACCGAGTCCGACGATGTATGCTTGATTGAGCAGCAGCGGTTTGATTTTCGTGCTCCGCTTGCCGATGGCCTGCAGGAAGGCTTCGAACGTAAAAGACTCCTCCAGCGGCTCGATACCCAGCTTATGAAGCGGCTTGCTGCTCAGATCTTCCTCTCCGGCGAAAAGATGCATGGTGCCGAACTGCCGCACATCGCGGTATCTCAGTTCCGTTCCGTCCGTAAAGCGGAAAATCACATGCGTGTGAGGCTCCACCTCGTCTGAAGATTCGTAGAGGCCGTAGCGGCCTTCCATACGAAGATGGGAGACTAACACGCCGTCATTGAGCAGGAAACGCAGAAACTTACCTCTGCGGCTCATGCCCTGAATGGTCTGGCCTTCCAGAAGATCGGCGAATAGCTCCGGCTCTTCGGGTTTTTGAATAATCCGTTTCAGGCGGACTTCCACTTCTTGAATCGTCTTGCCGACGACCAGTCGGCTGAGCGTCCGTCTGACGTTTTCCACCTCCGGTAATTCCGGCATGGCGCTTCACCTCGGTTCATGCTGTGTTTTCATAATCTCCCTATTTCGCTTCGTACCAGTTGGATCCGTAATCCACCTCGGCGAGCAGAGGCACGTCCAGCGCAAGCGCGCCTTCCATGACCTCGGGCACGATGCGGCGCATCGTTTCCAGCTCTTCGGGCGGAACTTCGAAAATCAGTTCATCATGTACTTGAAGAAGCATCCGGCTTTTCAGGCCTTCCGCTTTAAGACGCTCGTCCATTTGCACCATGGCCAGCTTGATGATATCCGCCGCCGTTCCTTGAATCGGCGTATTCATCGCCGTTCTTTCCGCGAAAGAACGGAGGTTAAAGTTAGAGGCGGTAATCTCCGGCAAATACCGGCGCCGCTGCAGCAGTGTCGTGACGTAGCCCTGTTCGCGGGCCAGTTTCACAATGTCATCCATATACTGGCGGACACCCTGGAAAACGGCGAAATACTGCTCGATAAACTGGCTCGCTTCCTTACGGGAAATGGCCAGGTTCTGGGAGAGTCCGTAATCGCTTATCCCGTAAACGATGCCGAAGTTAACGGCCTTCGCCGAGCGGCGCATATTCGCGTCCACTTCGGATTCGGCTACGCCGAATACATCCATGGCCGTTTTCGTGTGAATATCCATATTATTCGTAAAAGCTTCCTTAAGATTCTCGTCACCGGAAATGTGAGCGAGCACCCGAAGCTCGATCTGCGAGTAGTCCGCGGCCAGAATGGACCATCCCGGCTCCGAAGGCACGAACACCTTGCGGATTTTACGCCCTTCCTCCAGCCGGATCGGAATGTTCTGCAAGTTCGGATACTGGCTGCTGAGCCGGCCCGTGGCCGCGATCGTCTGCCTGTAGTAGGTATGAACCTTGCCCGTTTCCTTCCGCACCTCTTTCAACAGTCCTTCCACATACGTGGACTGGAGCTTGGCGAGCTGCCGGTAATGGAGAATGCCCTGCACGATTTCATGGTAAGGGGCCAGCTTTTCCAGCACCTCGGCATCCGTAGAGTAGCCTGTCTTCGTTTTCTTCTGGACGGGAAGCTGGAGCTTCTCGAACAGCACTTCTCCCAGCTGTTTCGGAGAGTTGATATTGAATTCCATGCCGGCGTGGCGGTAAATCTCCGTCATCGTTTGCTCGATCTGCACGGCGAGTTCATCGCCCAGCTGCTTCAGTCCGGCCGTATCGACCTTGATGCCGCGCAGCTCCATATCCGCGAGCACACCCGAGAGCGGAAGCTCCAGCTCGTAGTAGAGCTGCTTCATATCCGCCTGCTCCAGCTTCTCGCGCAGCGAGACGTCCAGGCGGGAGATGCGGTCGGCCTTGCGGACGAGATGCTCCGCGACGGCCTCGGTCTCCGGCAGGCGAAACTTCGCGCCTTTGCCGAAGACCGCTTCGTCCGGCGCTACATGAAGCACGCCGTACTTATCCGCGATGCCGCTGAGCGTAAGCGACGACTCCGTCGGATCGAGCAGATACGCCGCGAGCATGACGTCGAACGTCACGCCGGCCAGCGCGATGCCGTTCCAGGCGAGCACCAGCTCCGCGCGGTGGCGGTCCCACGTGCTCTTCGGAGCACGCTCGTCCGCCAGCCAGGCGCGCAGCGCTTCCGCTCCGGGAGCGGTCAGCACGGCCGCGGGCACGTAGTAGCCCGCTTCCGGCGTGTGGAAAGCCGCCCCGACCAGCTCGGCCGTGTGGGCATTGTCCCCCACGGCCTCCACGTGCAGCGCGCTTACGTCTTTCAGCGCGCCGGTCAGGTCCGTGATGTTGTCCGCGTCGATCAGGCGGACAACCAGCTCTTCCGCGGGGCCGGGCTCCGCCCCTTCAGGGGAGTCCGCTCCCCCGGCGCCGGAGAAGTCCAGCCTCTCGAGCAGCGACTTGAACTCCAGCTTGCGGAACATGGCCGCAAGCTCGGGCGTTTCGAAGCCGGAGAAGGCGAGGCTGCCCCATTCCGTATCCATCGGCACTTCGCGGTAAATGGTCGCGATTTCCTTGCTCATCCGCGCGGAATCCGCATGGTCGCGGACCTTTTCCTTCATCTTGCCCTTCATCTCGTCCGCATGCTCCAGCACGGACTCGACGGAACCGTACTCGTGCAGCAGCTTCAGGGCCGTTTTCTCGCCTACTCCGGGAATGCCCGGAATATTGTCGGAAGAGTCGCCCATCAGACCCTTGAGGTCGATAATCTGGGCCGGAACGAGGCCATACTTCGCTTGGATCTCGGCCGGATCGTAACGGTCCACTTCACTGATGCCTTTACGGGTCAAGGCAACCGTCACACGGTCCGATACGAGCTGCAGCATATCCTTGTCGCCGGTAACGACCAGCACGTCCTTGCCTTCCTGCTCCGCCGATTTGGTCAGTGTGCCGATGATATCGTCCGCTTCGTAGCCTTCCAGCTCGAACTGGCGGATGCCGAAAGCGCTCATCAGTTCTTTAATAAGCGGAAACTGCTCGGACAGCTCCGGCGGCGTTTTGGCTCGTCCGCCTTTGTATTCCGTGTAATCTTTATGTCGGAACGTCACTTTGCCCGCGTCGAAAGCCACGAGAAAATGAGTCGGTTTTTCTTCTTCAATCAGTCTGAGGAGCATGGTCGTGAATCCGTAAACGGCGTTCGTATGAAGACCGGCGGAATTGCTCAGCAGAGGCAGCGCGTAAAAGGCGCGGCTCGCAATACTGTTTCCATCAATAACGATCAATTTTTCCATCTTACACCCCGAATTTTGGACATATACGTTCATGATAGCACAGGCTGGACGAATATGAAAAAGTTTCAGCCCGGTAATTTTTGAGCCTATCCTCCCAGGCTTGCGGTGATGTTCTCCGCTTTCCGCACATAGACTGATAGTACGATGCAAAGCCGGCGCGTCCGGTGTTTTCAGCTGGATTTCGTCCGGCGAGGGAAGGAGGACCGAGATGAGTCCCTTTTTTTTTCCGGCTCCCAAGAAATTGGTTTTTTTCGATATGAACAATACATTGGTCGACCGCAGGCAGTGCTTCGATTCGGCATTTACGGAGGTACTGGGAGACTACACCGGAAGATGGGAACAGGAAGACGGGGCGGCTTCCCCCGAAAATGCGCTTCAGATTTATAAGCAGGAGTGGCAAAAACTGCGGAAGCTGCGCCCCCGGGGCCACCGTCCCAGCGAAGAAATGCGGATAGCCTGCCTGGAAAAGGCGCTGGACGCTTTTCCCATATCGGTGAACGAAACGTTTGCCAAAGGCTTTTTCGAGCAAATTGAAGAAACGGAAGGAAACTACGTCCGGCTTTTTCCCGGCGTCGAAGAAACGCTGGCGTCTTTGGGCGAGCGCTACAAGCTGGCGGTCATCAGCAACGGCAGCCGCAAAAGGCTGGAGAGGGACATCGGGCGGCTCCGGCTGTCCTCCTTTTTCCCCGAGGAACTGCTCTTCAGCTCCACGAAAGACGGGCCGCGCAAGCCGCATCCGGGTTTGTACCGGACCGCCCTGAAAGAAACCGGCATAGCCCCGGGCCAGGGCGTCATGGTCGGCAACTCGTGGAAAAACGACATCATCGGCTCCACCCGCTGCGGTTTGGATGCCGTCTGGATTTACCCGCCCCATGTGAAAAAGATTTCCCAGCGGAAAGTCGGCCGCCAGAAAGTCATTATCGTGCGGTCCGTCAAGCAGCTGGTGCATGTGCTTTAGGCGCGGCTTATTATGCCCGGCCCTTGACTATCGGCAGGAACAATTTCATAAAATCATGGGCACAGCCGCCCCGAGGGGCGGTTTTTAATTGGCCTTGCAGGCACGGACGACGTTTGCGTACGCGTCCGGACAAGGGAAGATCTTACGGGTTAAGGAACTTGCTTCTGCTCTTGATCTTGTGCTGCTTCGCCTATTCGTCTGCACTCCTATCACAAAGAAACAGCCTGCCGGGAAGTTCCCGACAAGCTGTTTTCCGGTCACGCTTCTTTGTAGCGCCAGGCTGAATACGGCAATTTTCTCTGCACCGTCCGCCATCCTTACTGGTTTACATCCTTGCATTTTTATATCCTTGCATGCTTACCTACCAAGCCGGGTTCTCCGATACGTACGGCCCGGTATAAGGCAGCATTGAAGCCGTTCTACACGTTCAAGTCTTTTCGTTTGCCCGTGACCATGTAAATTACGCTTTCGCCGATGTTCGTCACATGGTCGGCCACCCGCTCCAAGTAATGGGCCACCATGATCAGGTGCGTCAGCTGACGGTTGCGGGTGAAATCCGCATTCATCATCCCGATGACGTCAGTCATGATGCGGCTGAAAATTTTGTCCACCTGATCGTCCTTTTCCGCCAGCGAAGCGGCCATATGAACGTTGCGGTTCATATAAGCGACCAGGCTCTCGCGGAGCATCTCTTTGGAGATTTCGGCCATCTGGGGAATGTCGATCAATTCCTTGGCCAGCGTCTCTCCGGACAGGCGAATCGTAATCTTCGCGATGTCCACGGCATGGTCGGCGATCCGCTCAAGATCCGTAGCTATGCTGAGCGCCGTACCGATAATCCGCAGATCGCCCGCCATAGGCTGCTGCAGCGCGATCAGCTTCAGGCACATTTCTTCGATGCGAAGCGTTAGTTCGTCCACCGCGTCGTCATCCTCGACCGTGCGCCGCGCGAGATCCGTATCCAGCCGGGTCAGCGCTTCTACAGCCTGGTGAATGGAATTTTCAACCATGGAGCCTAAATCGAGCAGTTCGTTCTGCAGATCGTCAATCGAATGCTGAAAATTAAGGCGATTATTCATTGAAGCCCCCTTAGAGTTAACCGAAACGGCCGGTGATGTAATCTTCGGTGCGCTGGTCGTTCGGATTTGTGAAAATCTTGTCGGTCTGATCGGTCTCAACGAGAATTCCGTTGAGGAAGAAAGACGTGCGGTCGGAGATACGAGCGGCCTGCTGCATGTTGTGCGTCACGATAATGATCGTGTAACGCTCCTTCAGCGTCTGCGTGAGCTCCTCCACCTTCAAGGTGGAAATCGGATCGAGCGCCGAGGTCGGTTCGTCCATCAGCAGCACCTCCGGCTCGACCGCCAGCAGACGGGCGATGCACAGACGCTGCTGCTGACCGCCGGACAGGCCCAGGGCCGACTTGTTCAGGCGGTCCTTCACTTCGTCCCAAAGGGCCGCCTGACGCAGGCTGCGTTCCACGATTTCGTCGAGAACGGCGCGTTTTTTCTGGCCGTGGATGCGCGGTCCGTAAGCAATGTTGTCGTAGATGCTCATCGGGAACGGATTCGGACGCTGGAAAACCATACCCACGCGTTTGCGCAGAGACACGATATCGCTCTCCGGCGAATAAATATCTTGGCCGTCCACCTTAATGGTCCCGTTAATCCTCACGCTGTCGATCAGATCGTTCATCCGGTTGAGCGTGCGCAGAAAGGTCGATTTCCCGCAGCCGGAAGGCCCGATCAGGGCGGACACGGTATTCGGCGCGATGTCCAGATCAATGCTGTGAAGGGCTTGGTTGTCTCCGTAAAAAAGATCCAGCCCGTTTACTTTTATTTTCGTATCGGTCGCAATAGTCATGGCAGGAGCTGTCAAGGTTATTTCCCTCCCGTAAGTCTTTTTTGGATGATTCGGCTAGGAATGCCGATAAGCAGGTTGAAGATCAGAACGACTACAAGAAGGAGCGCGGCGCTGCCTTCCGCGATTTTCTTCGCATCCGGCACGATGGCTTCCGCCTGGATGTACCATAAGTGCGTGGAAAGCGTCTCGCCCATCGTCAGCGGATTGAAATCCGGGAAATGCCGGGAAACGGAAAGCCCCGACGTATAAATCAGGATGGCCGATTCACCCAGTGCGCGCCCGGCTACGAGCGTAATGCCCGTGATCAGGCTCGGCAGTGCGGAGGGAATCAGCACTTTGCGGATCGCCTGCCATTTGGTCGAACCGAGCGCAAGACTCGCTTCCCAGTACGATTCGGGCACGGTACGGATCGATTCCTCCGTGACCCGGACAAGAACCGGCAGATTCAGAAGCGCCAAAGCCAGGGAACCGCTCAAAATCGAAATTTTAAAATTCATCAAGTCCACGAAGAGGAGAAATCCGAACAAACCGAATACGATGGATGGCACGGAAGACAGCGTCTCGACGGACATGCGGACAATTTCGGTAAAACGTGATTTTTTGGCGTACACCGCCAGGTAAATCCCGGCTCCCAACCCGATCGGCAGCGAGAACAGCAGAGAGAGGAACAAGATGTAGAACGAGTTGAAGAGCTGCGGTCCGACGCCGCCGCCGGCCACGATATCCTCCGGCTTGCCCGTGATGAAATCCCACGTAAGATGCGGCAGTCCCGCACCGAGTATCCGGATCAGGAACCAGGCCAGGATCAGCAGGATAAAGATGCCGGCCGTCCAGAAGAACAGCGTGGCGATCCGGTCAGTCGTTTTACTGTTCATTTCACTTCACTCCTTCTTGATACGACACGGATGATGAGAATCAGCAGCAGAGAAGTGATCAAGAGAACAAAGGCCATCAAATAAAGCGCGTTGTTCCAGGTCGATCCGTAGTTCGTGTTCCCCATGTCCTTGACGATTGCCGTCGTCAGAACCGTGGTCGAATCAATCAGCGATTTGGGCATCTGCGGCGAGTTCCCGATGACCATGAATACCGCCATCGTCTCTCCGATGGCCCGCCCGATTCCAAGCACCACGCCGGTCAAAATTCCGGGCCGGGCCGCTGGAAGCAGCACGCGCCAAATCGTCTGCCAGCGGGTGGCTCCGAGCGCCAGCGACGCTTCTTCCAGCCGCGGAGGCAGTGCGCGGATGGCATCCTCCGAGATGGACAGGATGGTCGGCAGAATCATAATCGCGAGGATGATTCCCGCCGGCAAAATCCCGTATCCTGTCCCGTTCACCACTTTTCCGATAAAAGGCACAATGACCGTAAGGCCGATCAGGCCGTATACGACCGACGGAATGCCCACGAACAGGTCCGTTGCCGGACGCATGATCTCTCTCACCCATTTCGGTGCGATCTTCGCCATGAAGACGGCTCCCGCTACGGCGAGAGGGACCGCAAGTACAATGGCGAGCATCGTTAACAGAAAAGTACTGAACAGGAACGGAAACGCTCCGTATTTGTCCGCGCTTGGCGTCCAGTCTGTCGAAAAGAAAAATTCAATCGGGCTGACGCCCGAGAAGGTGCGCATGCCTTGTACACCGACAAACAAAATAATCGAAAATATGACAATCGAGACGAGTGCCGCACTGCCGACAAACAGCAGCTTCATCACGCTGTCCTGCCGTTTTTGCAGTTTCATCCAGCGCGTGGGTCCTTTCTGGCTTTGGCGGTTTTGTCGGCTCTGCTCCTTCGTCTTCGTTGTTTGCTGAGCGTAAGTGTTCACAAACGGGAAGCCCCCTTCAATCGGAATGCGTGCATAGTCGGTAAGCACAAAGTACTAAATGATTCTTCTTAATCATAGGCCCTGTTTGTAAATACAAAATTAATCAATTGTAAAGCCCGTGTAAATTTTGCGGCAAAAAAAAGATGCCCCGAAGTTGATAAGCTTCAGGACATCCCACGGAAGTAAAAAATTTTATTTTTTCAGAAGGTCAGCCGGAAGGAACTTCAATTCTTCGACTTTTTTCGTTTGGAAATCAGGGCTCATGATGTAGTCAAGGAAAGCTTTGGTCGCGCCTGTAGGCTCGCCTTTCGTATACATGCGCTCGGTTCCGAACAGCTTGTAGCTGCCGTCTTTGATCGTTTCTTTGGAGAAAGCGACGTTGTCGAATTTCAGAGCTTTAACGGTGTTGTCCAGGTACGGCGTATCAATGTAACCGACGGAGCCGGATTGGCTGCCTACGGCTGTTTTAACGGCACCCGTGCTTTCTTGAACGACGCCGTCTTTAGTAAAGTCTTTGCCGTCAAGAACGATTTGCTGCACTAGCTTACGGGAACCGGAAGAGTCCGGACGGTGAACGACGTTAATCGGAGCGTCTTTGCCGCCTACTTCTTTCCAGTTTTTGATTTTACCCATGAAAATATCGGCTGCCTGCTGTTTCGTCAAGCCCTCGATACCTACGTCAGGATTTACGATAAGTGCGAACGGAGCGATCGCAACCACGTGTTCTTTCAGGTTTTTGTCTTTGTATTCGTCACCAGCGGCAACGTCGGAGTTCCCGATATTCGAAATGCCGTCCGCCACGTCTTTAAGACCTTTGCCGGAACCGCCGGCCGTCGGGTTGATCGTAACTTTCGGATTCTTTTCCATGAACAGCTTCGCCGCTTCTTTCACGAGCGGGAGAAGTGCGCTGGAGCCGGAAGCCGTAACCGTTCCGGAAATTTCTTGAGCCGCCGTTGTTTCGGCAGGCTTGTTCGATGTTGCGGGGCTGCTTGCGTTTGTGTCTGTCTTTCCGCAGCCAGCCAATACCCCCAGAGTAAGTACTGCAGCTAGCGAGATGGATAACCCTTTTTTCGACATGAACTTCAACATGTTGTACATGTCCTCCTTTGACGTTTCTTTCTTTGTTTTGTGTTTCCTAGGACATCGTAACAAGCGAATGTAAACTGCAAGTCGTCCAAACGTAAATTTCATGTAAAACTTTCACGAACCATCCGGAAACGTTCCATCTCCCTTCGAAATGAGCCTTTTTTACATCACCTTTACAAAACCCTTCACCTCATCTAATACTTTAGACTTACAATCAAGGAGACTATAGACCTATTTATAAGTCGTTTTCTAAACAAAGAACCTATCGGAGGGTGAACATGGGGAATTTCTTCTATTTAAGCACAATGAAACGCAAATTGATCGCCAGCTTCGGGGTTCTGATTCTGTTGTTTGTGGCTATGGCTTTTTTCCTGGTACATCAAATCAGTAAAATCAGCTCGCAGATCGCGCTGCAAAACGAGCGGGTCGCCATGAAAACGACTGCGCTGGAGCTGAAAGAAACGGTTCAGGAACTCAGCATTATCGCTTCCGGCCTCGAGCTTTCCAAAGATCCTTCCTATATAGAAGGTTACGAGCAGACGAGAAAGGTCTACAGCCGTCTTCTCGACGCCATCAAGGAAACCGCCCGGACCGAAGAGGAAAAAGCGTGGCGCGGGGAGCTTATCGTCGCTTCCGCGGATTACATAAACAATTTCGACGGGGCCGCCAAGCTCGTCCAGGAGAAGAAAGTCAGCCCCAAAGAGATGGAGCTGAGCATGCTTCATTATTACGGCGAAGGGCAGATATTGCGCGAAACGATTTTTAAGCTGGTCGACAAGTTTTATATCGCCTTCTCGGCCGATGCGCAGGCGGCTGTCGAGGACTCCCGGAAAGTCATCGCGCAGACCGTCACCGTCACAATCGCCGCGGCCGTCCTCGTCCTTCTCGCTTCCGCGGTTGTCGCCGTCCTGCTGATCCGATCCTTCCTCATTCCGGTGCGCAAGCTCCAGGAAGCGGTCGCGCGCATGGCGTCCGGCGATCTGCGGCATGAAATCGGAAGCCGCACGCAGGACGAGCTGGGCGAGCTCAGCCGCAGCTTCGACCGGATGACCGCCCAGGTCCGCGGCATGCTTGAGCATACGAGCGGCATCGCGACGGCGCTGGCCGGGCAGTCGGTCACGTTCCGCCGGGTGTCCACCGACACGGCGGCGGCCAATGCGGACATCGTCCAGGCGATGTCCGCCATTGCGCACGGCGCTTTCGAGCAGGCGGCGGACTCCGAGCATGCGTCCACCTCCGTCGCCGGGCTCGAAAGCGAGACGCGCGAGATCGCCGAGTATGCGGCGGTGATGAGCCAGGCGAGCCGGGAAGCGGCGGCAGTCACCGTGCAGGGTTCCCGCTCCGTGCACTCGCTGGAGGAAGCCAGCGGCGCTACGCGGCGGGTGCTCGGGCAGGTGCAGGAAGCGATGGCGACGCTGGCAGGCGATTCCCGCCGCATCGGCACCATCCTGGACGCGATTACCGAGATCGCGTCCAGAACCCACCTGCTGGCGCTGAACGCCGCCATCGAAGCGGCCGCCGCCGGCTCCAGCGGGCGTGGCTTCGCCGTCATCGCCGCGGAAGTGCGTCAGCTCGCGCAGCAGTCGAGCGACGAAGCCCGCCGCGCCGCGGGTACGATCGCATCCGTCGAGAGCCGGATGCTCGAGATGCAGGCCCGCGTCACGGACGCGAGGCGCCATGCGGACGCCCAGGAGCTGACCGTCCGCGAATCGCTCGGCTCGTTCGAAGCGATCGAACGCGCGATGGAAGTCGTGACGAATCAGATTCAATTCGTCAACGGCCGCATCGAGCGTTCCCTGCACAGCAGCGCGCAGCTCGTCGGCACCATCCGCCGCATGGCGGAAATTGCCGAGGAGACGTCCGCGGGCGTGCAGGAAGTCACCTCGGCTTCGACCGAGAACGACGCCTCCATCCGGAGCATCGCCGTGCAGGCCGACGAGATGAACGGACTCGCGGAAAGTCTGTACCGCGAAATCAACAAGTTCAAGATCGGCGAAGCTTCGTAAGAGCCGGAAATAATCGCAAGAGCACCCCGTCATGGCGGTGCTTTTTTGCATGTCGAGGAGACATTTCTGTTCGACTCCCGCGGATTTTTTCAAGACAACTGGTTATCGCTCATGAAACACTCCATTTTAATTGACCTTCGTTCAGCTTTCGTGTCAGTTTCTTGTAAGAAAAGGGCGAAAAATAGAGAAACTTCTCCCTTATCGTCTAATGTTATCCCTTTTGCTTCCCGCCATTTTCCTTGATACTGAAATTAGTTAACCGGTTTC
Source organism: Paenibacillus sp. JNUCC 35 (assembly GCF_058269095.1). Taxonomy (NCBI): domain Bacteria; kingdom Bacillati; phylum Bacillota; class Bacilli; order Caryophanales; family Paenibacillaceae; genus Paenibacillus; species Paenibacillus sp. JNUCC 35. Next base: position 4,633,315 of record NZ_CM177771.1, read on the forward strand.
ATCGCGAGAAGAAGAACCTTGTGCTTTCGCATATTTCAAGCTCGTTCGCCTGTCGCTTATATCCAAGCCTATCAAGGCCGGTCGTTCAACCTTACACCCTTCTTCTCCCATTCAGACGGTTATCTCATAAAGGAGGTGCATGCAGCCAGGAACCGCAACCCATGCGGAACAATCCGGATGCTGTTGAAGTTCTGTGGACTCTTATTCATGAAAGCGTTACCATTTTTCCCTATCCGAAAAGGAGGCATTACTTAATGAACCTGAAATCCCGGCAATCTGCCAAAGCCCGGCGTTCCCACTCACCGGCCCGGGTTGCGCTCCGCATCCTGTTGATCGTAACCCTCATTGTGTCTTTATTCCCGTTCCTGGGCTTAAGTGCGCAGAAAGCGTCGGCGGCTGAATCTTATAAAATCGTGGGTTACTACCCTTCATGGGCGGCTTACGGCCGCAATTACAACGTAGCCGACATAGATGCTTCGAAAGTTACGCACATTAACTACGCTTTCGCCGACATCTGTTGGAACGGCAAACACGGCAACCCGGACCCGACCGGTCCGAATCCGCAAACGTGGGCCTGCCAAGATGCTGCGGGCGCCAACATTAACGTTCCGAACGGCACGATCGTTATCGGCGATCCTTGGATCGACACGCAGAAAAGCTTCCCCGGCGATACTTGGGATGAGCCTATTCGCGGTAACCTGAAACAGCTGATCAAGCTGAAACAGGCCAACCCGAACCTCAAGACGATCATCTCCGTAGGCGGCTGGTCCTGGTCCAACCGTTTCTCCGATGTAGCGGCAAGCGCTGAGATACGTGAAGTATTCGCAAACTCCGCGGTCGACTTCATCCGCAAATATCAGTTTGACGGCGTCGACCTCGACTGGGAGTATCCGGTTGGAGGAGGCCTTGCAGGCAACTCCGCTCGCCCGGAAGATAAGCAGAACTACACGCTGCTCCTTCAGAAGATCCGTGAGAAGCTGGATGCCGCAGGCACGGCGGACAACAAGAAATATTTCTTGACCATCGCTTCCGGCGCAGGTCCGACTTACGCGGCCAACACCGAGCTCGGCAATATTGCCAAGTATCTCGATTGGATCAACATCATGACGTACGACTTTAGCGGCGGCTGGCAGACGGTCAGCGCTCACAACGCTCCACTCTATACCGATCCGGCCGCAATTGCCGCAGGCGTACCGAATGCGGACACGTTCAATGTGGAAAAAGGCGTACAAGGGCACCTCGACGCCGGCGTACCGGCAAGCAAAATCGTTCTCGGCCTCGCTTTCTACGGACGCGGCTGGAGCGGCTGCAAGAACACGGCTAACGGCGAATACCAGCAGTGCGCCGGTCTGGCGACTACCGGAACGTGGGAGAAAGGCTCTTACGACTTCTACGATCTGGAAGCCAACTATATCAACAAAAACGGATACACCCGCTACTGGAACAACACGGCGAAAGTTCCGTTCCTGTACAACGCTTCGAACGGCACGTTCATCTCTTACGACGATGCCGAATCCATCGGGCATAAAACAAGCTACATCAAGTCCAAAGGTCTTGGCGGCGGCATGCTCTGGGAATTCAGCGGCGACCGCAACAAAACGCTTTTGAAGAAAGTCACGACCGACCTGTCGGGTTCCGCACCGGTCGGCGATACGATTGCACCTTCCGTACCGGCCAATCTGACATCGACGGCTAAAACGTCCACAAGCGTTACGCTTTCGTGGAGCGCTTCGACGGACAATGTAGGCGTGACCGGCTACACCGTCACTTACGGCACCAAGACGGTTGACGTTTCGGCGACCACCGCAACAATCACAGGTCTCACGCCAAGCACGGCTTACTCCTTCACGGTAAAAGCGAAGGATGCGGCGGGCAACGTATCCGCGGCAAGCTCCGCCGTATCCGTTACCACCGATGCAAACTCGGGCGGCGGAACGGATACGACGGCACCGACGACTCCGGCTAATCTGGCCGTAACCGCCAAAACATCGACCAGCGTAACACTCGGCTGGACAGCTTCCACCGACAACGTAGGCGTAACCGGCTACACCGTATCTTACGGCAGCACGAGCGTCAACGTCACCGGTACAACCGCAACGATCAGCGGCCTTACGGCCGGCACCGCTTATACGTTCAACGTAAAAGCGAAGGACGCGGCTGGCAACCTTTCCGCGGCGGCGACCGTTTCGGCTACGACGGACAGCGGCTCCGGCGGCGCTGTTTGCCCGGCGGCTTGGGACACAAGCAAATCGTATACGGCGGCACAACGCGTCTCCTACAACGGCAAAATCTATGAAGCAAAATGGTGGACGCAAGGTGAACGCCCGGATCTTTCCGGTCAATACGGCGTCTGGAAATATGTCAGTGATTGCGGAGCGGGAGCGGGTTCTCCCGCTTCTGTTTCTTCCGACGGCGCGGCACTTGCCTCTAATCTGATCGCAGGTGCGGGCGCGGCTTTACCCGCCATCGCTCCGGGCAGCTCCGCTGCAAGCTCATCTTCGGCCCTGGCTCCGAGCACCAAGGTGCTCGTCGGCTACTGGCACAACTTCGACAACGGTTCCGGTTTCATTCGTCTGCGCGATATCTCCCCCAAGTTCGATGTCATTAACGTTTCCTTCGCCGAGCCTGTAGGCGGATCGACGACAGGAACGATCGGATTCACACCATTCAACTACACAGATGCGGATTTTAAAGCCGATGTCGCTTATCTGCAAAGCCAAGGCAAGAAAGTCATTATTTCCATCGGCGGCGCGAACGGCCAGGTCCAGCTGACAACAGCCGGCGCACGCAGCAATTTTGTAAGTTCCATGAAGTCCATCATTTCCAAATACGGCTTCGACGGCCTGGATATTGATTTCGAGGGCCATTCCCTGTACCTGAACCCGGGCGATGCCGATTTCAAAAATCCGACCACACCGGTCATTACGAACCTGATTTCCGCTATCCGCGAGCTGCATGATTCGTTTGGCGACAAATTCATGCTGACTATGGCTCCGGAAACGTTTTTCGTCCAGCTCGGCTACGCCTTCTACGGCGGCACTTGCAGCGGCTGCGATACGCGTGCCGGGGCTTACCTGCCGGTGATTTACGGCGTACGCGATATTTTGGACTGGCTGCAGGTTCAGCTCTATAACTCTGGTCCTATCACGGGACTGGACGATCAGTACCACACGATGGGCGTAGCCGATTTCCACGTGGCCATGACCGACATGCTGCTTACGGGCTTCCCGATCGCCAAAAATCCGAACTCCTTCTTCCCGGCGCTCCGTCCGGATCAAGTCGTGGTCGGACTTCCGGCTAACGGCAACGCGGGCGGCGGCTTCACAAGCGTCTCCGAAGTGCATAAAGCGCTGGACTATCTGATGAAAGGCAAAGCTTTCGGCTCCTATACCCTTCGCGGTTCCGTTCAACCGGGACTGAGAGGTCTGATGACCTGGTCCATCAACTGGGACAAATTCAACAACTTCGAGTTCTCGAACAGCCATCGTGCCTATCTGGACAGCTTCGGTCCGGGAACTCCCGGAGATAATCAGGCACCTTCCGTTCCGGGGAATCTCCGTTCTTCCAACGTAACGGCTACAGGCGTCACGCTTACGTGGAACGCATCCACGGATAATATCGGCGTAACCGGCTACGAAGTCTATCAGGGATCGGTCAAAATTGCCGATACGGCAAGCACGACCTATAACGTGGGCAATCTTACGGCAAACACCTCCTACACGTTTACCGTAAAAGCGAAAGACGCGGCCGGCAACGTATCCGCGGCAAGCACGCCGCTGGCCGTCACAACCGCTAACGGCGGCGGCTCCGGCGACACTTCGGCACCTACGGCGCCAACGGCTCTGAAAGTAACGGCAAAATCTTCGAGCAGTGTCAGCCTCAGCTGGACCGCTTCAACGGATAATGTCGGCGTAACGGGCTACACCGTTTCGTACGGTACCAATACTGTGGACGTCACAGGTACGACTGCCGTCATCACAGGGCTGACGGCGAACACGGCCTATACGTTCACCGTAAAAGCCAAGGATGCGGCAGGCAACGTATCCGCAGCCGCTTCCATCCAGGCAACGACGGACCCGGCAGCTCCCGGAGGTCCTGCCGCATGGGCAGCCGGCGTCAGCTACAAGGTTAATGAAGAAGTCACCTACAACGGCTCGACTTATATCTGCCGCCAGCCGCACACCTCCCTGCAGGGATGGGAGCCTTCCAACGTGCCGGCTCTCTGGACTAAAAAATAAGGACTGATTCGGCAGCCATGCCCGACTGACATGAAAGCCAAAAACAGCAGCTCCGCCCCGTTTTGACGGGCGGGCTGCTGTTTTTTATTTTTTCTTCATGGTATCCAGTAAAATCTGCTTTTCTTTCGAAAGGGACTGTTCGATTTTATCTCGTGCGTCCGCGATAATCTGTTTGGTAGACAGTCTTTTCTCAATGCCGCTTGCGATCTCACTCTCCCAGATCTCCTGGGCTTTGACGTCCAGCGGCGTGGTAGGAAATTCTCTCACCCGGGTCATCAAATCCTCATGAAGCGCATAGGTTTTCTGTCCCCCCAGGAACGGATTCGTGGCCGCCAATTCCTTCGCATTGCCGCGGGCGGGTAAATACGCCGGAACCGCCCCGCTGAGGCCATCCTTACTGTATTCGGTAACGGCGAATTCAATGAATTTCCAGCCCATCTCCTTGTTGGCACCGACCGAAGGGAGAAGGAAATTGGTGCTGTTCTGCCAACCGTACAAGCCGAAAGGAAGTCTCGTTTCGCGCCATTTGCCGGCCGTCTCGGGCGCCCATTCTTTAATCTGCTCGACTCCCCATGTCCCAAAATACATCATGGCGATCGTTCCGTCCTGGACCGCCTTCCGGCCCAAATCGCCCCATACGTCCAGATGGGCCTCCAAGCCGAAATCGTTGACTTTTTTTGCAATGTCCACCGCTTTGTGAAACGCTTCATTATACCGCATAAAATTCAGTTTGCGGTCGAAAATGCCTTCCGAACGCTCGAAGAGCTGGACCGTTTCGTTCACCCACTGCGTCAAATAAATGTTATGCTCGCGCAGCTTCTTGGCCATATTCAGCCAGTTTGCGGGGTCTTCCATATACTTGGCAAGCTCCTCGGGCTCCGAAGGAAACCCGTACTGCTTCATAATGTCCTCCCGGTAATAGGTAACGGTAGGCGCCGTGGAAAGCGGAAGGGCAATCAGCTCGCTTCCGTCCGCCGACATGCCGCTATCCCAGAGGGAAGGGCTGAAGTCGTTCCGGTATTTTCCCGCCTGATAAGGAGGCTTGAGCAGATCCTCCAGCCCTTCGATCGCGGAGAAATTGCCGAAATCGCTGCTGTCGACCATCATGACGTCCGGCGGTTTCCCGTCCGCCAGCGCCTGCAGATAAGCTCCCACATATTCGGAGTAAGGAATGACCTTCACATCTACACTTAGATCCGGGTAGCTTTCTTTGAATTTAGCGGCCATGGTCTCAATCCCGCCGTAATGGGTCCATATCGACAAATGGTTCGGAACGGCCCTTTTGTCCGCGGAGGGAACCGACTTTTCGGCGGGTGCCGATGAAGCGGGAATGAGCGGCTCGGACCGGAAGCAGCCCGCGGTGGTTACTGTGAGCAGGAGCAGCAGCACGAAGATTTTAGTAAGTTTGACCACAACTCGTTTCCTCCCATCGTATAGCTAATCTGTATGTCCCCCGGCAAAAAGTCCGGCATAGTTTCCTCTTTGGAGAAGTCTGGAAAATTCCAGGGCAGGCAAAGGTCTGCTGAAATAGTAGCCTTGGAGTTCGTCGCACCGGCACTGGGTAAAATAGTCCGATTCCTCGGCTGTTTCGACTCCCTCCGCCACGACGGTCATATTCATGCTGTGAGCCAGCTCGATGATCGCCTTGGCCACGGCGGCTTTTTTGGGCTCCCCGCTGATATCCCGGATAAAAGAGCGGTCCAGCTTCACATGTGAAATCGGCAGCCGCTGAAGCTGGTTAAGGGAAGAGTACCCGGTCCCGAAATCGTCGATCGAAATATGGATGCCCCGCTCCCGGATCCGGCTAATGATTCCAATGACCTGTTCGACATTCTCGATAAATACTCCTTCTGTAATTTCCAGAGTCAGATAGGATTCTTCCAGTCCCGATTCTTCCAGCGCGCCATGAATCATATCCAGCAGATTCGTCTGGGAAAAATGCAGGGCCGAAATGTTCACGGCAACCGGAACTTTGGGAAGCCCCTCATCCTGCCACGCTTTATTCTGACGGCAGGCTTCCTTCAATACCCATTCGTCGATTTTGTAGATGATCCCCGATCTTTCGGCCAGCGGAATAAATTTATCGGGCGAAATGCGCCCCTGCTCGGGATGCTCCCAGCGCACCAACGCCTCGATTCCGCTGATTGCGCCGGAAGCCGTATCGACCTTCGGCTGATAATGCAGAACGAGCTGATTGTTCGCAAGCGCTTCCTGAATACCGTTGTCGATCATCATTTCTTCGGAAAAACGGATTTTCAGCTCTTCTTCATAGAACTGATAGCTGTTGCTGCAGCCCGCGGATTTGGCGAAATACATCGCCATATCCGCGTTTTTGACGATGGCCTCCATCGTGTCGCCGTCTCGCGGAAACATGCTGATGCCGATGCTGACTGAACTGTACAGGGTCGATCCCATCAGCCGGACCGGTTCCTCCAGAGCGGCGAACATGCTGCGCGCCACGGCCGTCGCTTTCGAGTCATCGGCATCTTCAATGACGATGACGAACTCGTCTCCGCCGATTCGGAACAGCTTGCACGATTCCGTAACGCTGCGGGCAAATCTCTCGCCGATCTCTTTGAGCAGCAGATCGCCGATATCGTGACCCAGCGTATCGTTAATCTGCTTGAAGCGGTTTAAATCGGCGAACATGACCGCCACCTGCTTGGGCGCGTGAGCCGCCTCCAAAAGCATGCTCTGCAGGTAGGTTGTGAAATACAGGCGGTTGGGAAGCCCCGTGAGGATATCGTAAAAAGCGAGCTGATGAAGCTTTTCCTCCGAAAGACGAAGCTTGTCCGTCTGCTCCTGCAGGCGCTGGTTCATGTTCTGCGCTTGATGGAACATGCTAAGCAGGTTCAGCGACATCTGCCGGAAGTTATAGGTCAGCGAGGTAATCTCCGAAACACGGCTGCTCGGCCACTCGATTTCTTTCATCTGCTTTAATTTTTCCGGCAGGTCCGTTGTGGAGGTCGCCAGTTTGGACAGCCCGTGGACCAGAACGCGGCTTAAATATAATGCGGTGGCGGCTGCCGCTGCCGCGAATAAAAGCAGGTACCAGAGCTGCGACAAATACTGCGAGAACACACTGATCTGATAATGGCGGATCGGTATGTCGATGTATACGTGCAGGGGCATCCTGGCGACCGCATTGTCGTAGATGTAGCTGCCCTCTCTCCACTGTTGAGCGGGCAGAGCCGTTCTCTCCCGGGCGGGCAGGACCTGGTAAAAGTTGTCGTCCAGACCCACTATATTGTTGCCGCTCCTCCAGTCGTAAACCTGGTTCAGCGTGTAGCTCTGACGGTCGGCCGCCAGAACTTTGTTGGACCTGTCCGTAATGACGATCCGGAACAACTGTTCCGAGGTGTATTTATTCACCAGTTCCTGCAGATAACCCACTTGTATCCGCCCCTTGAGCCTGATGCCGAGAATATCCTCGGCTTCCCATTGGTTCAGCTCCTGGTTGATGCTGTTGGCCGTGTTTACCGCAAGCTGCCTGGAGTTCTGGATGGACAATTTCTCGGAATACCAGCTGTTCATCACGATATAAAGGAGCGACGGAAGCGCCACGGCCATAATCGACAGGTGGAACAGGACCTTGCTGTAGGAGTAAGTTCTTTCCCGCTCTTTGACGAGGCCGAACCAATGAAAAAGAGGCAGGTACTTCAGCAAAATATCGGCGATTAGCGCATTGAACAACCCGTTCGAGAGCGCAATCAGGAGCATCAGAATCAGCTCGTCCGATACAAATTTGTAGAAACCGTAGTAAATGACGATCATCAGCGGAAGCCCGATCAGCAGCCAGTAAATGCTGTCCCAGACAAGCAGCTGCCCCGGTTTTTTCCGGTTAAGGAGTCCGACCCCGGCAATTTCAAGAAGGCCGATCCATTCGAATGTAGGATGGTGTAGAAAGAAGAAGGAGAAGAGTTGGGTAATGACGCCGGCCAGGAGGCCCAGACGGACGCCGAACAACGATACGGCAAACAGGAGAAAGATGCTGGAAAACGAGAAGGCGATTCCGTAGATAAGATGAAGCCTGCTAGCTTCGAAAAGAAGCGCCAAAGCGATACAGAGCAGGTATCCCAGCGTTAAGCGGGCTTTATTTTGTAAAAGGGACTGAATAGTTTTCACACGCTGTCCTCCATTTCTGCCGAAAAGTACGAATGTGAGCACTGCCCCATGTCCGAACTTACTTAATGGATACCGGCAAAAATAAAAGACCGCTTACAAAACAGCAGCCTCCACTTCCACTCATCCAACTTCGGTAACCCGGCTGTCTAGCTGCGCTTTAGACCCGTGGCTTTGCGTCCTATGCTTTCGCGATAGTTTGCCTTTATCGAGTTATTCAACTAAAGATTCGTTAGTTAATAATTTCGACGCACTGGGTCCCTCTCCTCTTTTTTACAATAATAAAATAGGGCAAAAGTCGCAGTTTTTAAAAAAAAGCTTAATAATAGCCGAATGATGGGGAAAATTAACCCTTTTAACGGATAAAAATCATCTTTTTCTCAGGGGAGGAGATCCTGCTTTTGCCCCCGGTGACGTTCCGTTCCTTTCTCCCGGAGCGTTTGCTCCCCGTAAAATCGACGCCGATCCCGACCACGCGCTCCGGACTCACGCCGGATGCTTGGATCACTCCGGGAACGGAAGCGGTAAGCACGGCCATGTAGTCTCCGGGATGCTGGAGAGCCCAGTCCGGTTCCAGCCGGACTCCGGAGTACGGCAACTTGCGGCACATCACCCCGTGCGGATAAACCGTTACATGCTCGGCGATTTCGCGCCCGTCGGCCAGATCGACGAGCACGGCCCGGCCGGATTCCGTCCCGTAATCGATGCCGATGGCGTATGTTTTGCTCATCTTTTGATGCTCCTCCCTGCGTGTACGCGGAAACCGCTGCCGAAGCTCTATTGTTTTGGTATCGCTTACATTTGATCTGTACAAAACGTGCCTTCCCCTCGCGGGTTTGACTTTCTTTTTATTATATAAGAGATTTCCAAGGATTACCGCTTTTTTTGCGTTTGATCCAGAAAATTTCTCTCCGCAGCATGCCGGTCGGTAATTCGCCGGAAGCTTTCCTTGCTCCCGCTGACTTTCCGTTTCATGCATAGTTTTGGCCCTCTCTGAAAATAATGGAAACAGTCTGACAAGAGCAGGAGGAATTGGGTCATGAAAGACGAGATCAACAACGGTACAGCCGTAACGGGAGTCGGCGGCCCTGCCGACCAAAGACTCGCCGAAGGCGAGCAGGAAACGACGCTGACCAACCGGCAGGGGCATCCGATCACCGATAATCAGAATATCCGCACCGTCGGAAACCGCGGTCCTTCCACCCTGGAAAATTACCATTTTCTCGAAAAAATTTCCCATTTCGACCGCGAGAAAATTCCCGAGCGCGTTGTACACGCCCGCGGCGCGGGCGCTCACGGCTATTTTGAAGCGTACGGTAAAGTCGGCGAAGAGCCGGTCGCGAAATATACCCGCGCCAAGCTTTTTCAGGAAGCCGGTAAAAAAACGCCGGTATTCATCCGGTTCTCCACAGTCGTGCACGGTGTTCATTCGCCCGAAACGCTCCGGGACCCGCGCGGCTTTGCCGTCAAATTTTATACGGAAGACGGGAACTGGGACCTCGTCGGCAACAACCTGAAAATCTTTTTTATCCGCGATCCGCTCAAATTCCCGGACATGGTTCACGCCTTCCGCCCGGACCCGGTGTCGGGTGTTCAAAATATGGAGAGAATGTTCGACTTCCTCTCCAACTCTCCGGAAGCGACGCACATGGTTACGTTCCTGTTCTCGCCTTGGGGGATTCCCGCCAATTACAGGGAAATGCAGGGATCCGGCGTCAATACGTACAAATGGGTCAATGCAGACGGCGAGGGAGTGCTGATCAAGTACCACTGGGAACCGATCAATAACGGCATCCGCAACCTTGTCCAGCGCGAAGCGGATGAAATCCAGGGTAAAAACTACAGCCACGCTACCCAGGATCTGTACGAAGCGATCGAACGCGGCGACTATCCGGAATGGGAACTCAGCGTTCAAATTCTGAGCGACGACGAGCACCCGGAGCTGGATTTCGATCCGCTTGATCCGACTAAGCTGTGGGACCACGAGAAGTTCCCGTTCCTCCCGGTCGGCAAAATGGTCCTGAACAAAAACCCGGAGAACTATTTCGCGGAAGTCGAGCAAGCGGCCTTCGGTACGGGTGTCCTCGTCGACGGCCTGGATTTCTCGGACGACAAGCTTCTCCAGGGCCGCACTTTCTCCTACTCGGATACGCAGCGCCACCGGGTGGGGACCAACTACCTGCAACTGCCCGTCAACGCTCCGAAGAAGCACGTCGCGACGAACCAACGCGACGGCCAGATGACGTACTTCGTGGACCGGGCGCCCGGACAAAATCCGCACGTCAACTATGAGCCTACTTCGCTCGGCGGACTGCAGGAAGCGCCGCCGCGTGGACGGGAACACGAACCGGCCTATAACGCCAAGCTCGTCCGCGAGAAAATCGACCGGCCGAACGATTTCGGACAGGCGGGCGACACGTACCGGAAGTTCGAGCCGTGGGAGAAAGACGAGCTGATCTCCAATCTCGTCAACAACCTCAAGATCTGCAAACCTGTCATCCGCGACAAGATGGTGAACTATTTTACCCAGGCGGATGCGGAATACGGACGCCGCGTAGCGGAAGAGCTGGACAAGGCAGCTGCCTTGTCCGAGCACATGGGGACGGTTCAAAACCGGGAAGGTGCCGAGAAAGCGGAACAAGCCGGCCGCAAAACGGACGGCTATTAAAAGCGGCTGACGGGCGCGCCCCGAAAACGGAGAACAGGGAACTGTTTTCCGTTTTTGCGTTTTGCTTTTTGCGTTTTTGCTAACAACTATTAATAGAAGCTTCTGATATCCGCCGCCGCAAAATATCCTATCACTTTCCATCCCCTATTTAGGAAGCCTAAATGTTTACTAAGTCCGGGATATCTTCTATAATAGATGCATGAATCCTCAAGTTACTCCTCTATAACGGTAGGAAAGGGCGATCCCTTTTCTACCGTTGTTGATTGAACGCAGCCTTTTCTCCTAAAACTTAGATTAGACAGGTGGTACTAGCCATGAACGATACGAAGCAGCCTTACCGCATTTTGCTTTACTATAAATTCGTTCCGATCGCAAATCCCGAGGAATTCGCGGCCGAGCACCGGGAATACTGCAAAAATCTCGGCCTGAAAGGCCGCATTCTGATTGCCGCGGAAGGCATCAACGGGACCGTATCCGGTACGCTCGAGCAGACGGAGCAGTATATGTCGGACATGCATGCCAACCCTCTTTTTGCCGATATGGTATTCAAAACCGATCCGGCCGAAGAGCATGCCTTCAATAAAATGTTCGTCCGCTTCAAACAAGAGCTGGTCACTTTCCGTTACGACGAAGAGCTGGACCCTAACGTGATCAGCGGAAAAAGATTGTCTCCGGCCGAGTTCCACGAGCAGCTTCAAAACGAAGACGTGATCGTCCTCGACGGACGCAGCAACTATGAGTACGATTTGGGCCACTTCCGCAACGCGATTCGTCCGGACGTGGAAGCGTTCCGCGAATTTCCGGAATGGATCCGGGAAAACATGGCCGATCTGAAGGATAAGACGATCCTTACGTACTGTACGGGCGGTATCCGCTGCGAGAAGCTGACCGGCTTCCTGATCAAGGAAGGCTTCAACGATGTCGCGCAGCTTGAAGGCGGCATCGTCACTTACGGGCAGGACCCGGAAGTGAAAGGAAGACTTTTCGACGGCAAATGCTACGTCTTCGACGAGCGGATTTCGGTGCCGATTAATCACACCGAAGAAGATATCGTCGTGGGTAAATGCCATCACTGCGGCAAGCCTGCCGACACGTTCATCAACTGCGCGAACGACTTCTGCCATCTCCAGCACATCTGCTGTCCGGAATGCGAAGAAGAGCACAGCGGCTGCTGCTCGGACAAATGCGAGGAGCTCGTTCTTTCCGCGCGTTAAGCAGCTTCACATGGCGGCGCGTGCTTTACTTAAAGCGGCTGCGATCGCCCGCCGCAGCGAACCCCAGGCCTACTTCCGACAAAAGGAGGGGCCGGGGGTTTTTCTTTTTGCGGGAAAGAGCTGCGGAGTTCCGCTATAATGGAAGAAGAACATTCGAGGAGGAGACTTTATGCGCATTGGTATTATCGGGCTCGGCGACATCGCCCGCAAAGCTTACCTGCCGGTGATCACCGCAAGAAACGACGTGGAACTTGTCTTCTGTACGCGAAATACCGCTACCCTGGAGCAGCTTGCCGCCACTTACCGGATAAGCGAAACCGTTACGGAGGTCGGCGATCTGATCAGCCGGGGCATCCGGGCGGCATTCGTCCACTCTTCAACGGAATCCCACGCGGAAATAACGAAGCAGCTTCTGCAAAACGGCGTTCACGTCTATGTGGACAAGCCTATTGCCTATACATACGAGGAGTCCTTGGAGCTTACGGAACTTGCCGAAAAAAACGGCCTCATTCTGATGGTCGGCTTCAACCGGCGTTTCGCTCCTCTCTACGTTTCCGTTAAAGAAAAATCATCGCCGAACCTGATTCTGATGCAAAAAAACCGCCCTCACTCCCCCGACTTTGCGCGCCGGTTCATCCTCGACGATTTCATCCATGTCGTCGATACGCTGCGCTATCTTGTGCCGGGAGACGTCCGGGAAGTTAACGTCACGTCCCACCAGAAGGACGGCAAGCTGTACCATGTGATGCTTCAGCTCAGCGGCGACGGCTATACGGCCATCGGCATCATGAACCGGGACAGCGGCAGCAGCGAAGAGACCGTAGAAGCGATCGGCGGCGGCCGCAAATGGTCGGTGAAAGATCTCAATACCGCGGTAGAGCTGGCGGACGGCGGCGAGCGGCATTACAAATTCAACGATTGGGACCCCGTTCTGCACCGCCGGGGTTTCCATGCCATCATCGATCATTTTATCCAAACGGTAAAAGAAGGCGGACAGCCTCTACAGTCAACGCGGGATGCCCTCGAAACCCACCGCGTCTGCGAGGAGATCGTGAAAGAGCTTGAAAAGAACGGAGTATCCGCCTGGGGATAAGGAATGCCTGTTCTCCCGGCCGGTCATCTGCAAAGACAGCCCATTCAAATAAACGCCCTTCGTTTGTCCGGCAGTCCAGATCGGCCGCCCTTCGTTTAAAGGGACCCGTTCTCGCTTAAACTAAGAAAGAGTGCCTCCCGTTAAACGGGTACCCATGCACTGGACACTTCAAAAAAAGTGTTTCGCGTACGGGTACCCGTTTACGTTTCCGTGAGGCTGCACTCTTTCTTTTTGTTTTTTGTCGCATTTGCGGTTTACCCAACTAACCCAGACCGGAGGTACCGATGAAAATCATCACGACCGCGCAGTGGGATGAAAAGCTTTGGCGGGAAGCGGAGCCCCTCTACAATGAGGCTTTTCCGGATCACGGAAGAAAGCCTATCCGAATCATTCGTCAGATGTTCCAAAGGAAGCTCTGCTTCCTTCATCTCGGGATGGTTGAAAATACGGCCGCCGTTATGGCCATTACCGGAGAGCTACCTTCGGTACGGGCGCTTCTGATCGACTACATCGCCGTCCGTCACGATTGCCGCGGACAAGGCACCGGCCGGCTTTTTATAGAAGAGCTTAAAAATTGGACCCGAGAGGAACGCGGCCTCAGCGGCATACTGATCGAAGCGGAAGCCGGCGACGGACCCGGCCATCGGAGCCGGCGGCGTTTCTGGGAAGCCTGCGGGTTTCATTTGACGGACTACGTCCACGAATACAGCTGGGTGCCGGAGCGCTATCAGGCGATGTATGTGAATTTAAGCCCCGAAGGAAAGCTCGTGGACGACGGCCGGCTTCTTTTTGAGTCGATCACCGATTTTCATCAAAGATCTTATCGGCGCACCTAGTCGAAGGAAGTCGATCGCCGCCCTTTTCTTCCCTGCCGCCTCGTCCTACTTCTGCCGCATGGACAAATGAGCTCCCTTGCGCTATTTTTAAAGAAGCAGGCGACTTTTGGAAAAAAGGAGTACGTATGGACCAACAACGGAAACCGAAAGTGTTTATCGGCTCTTCCAGGGAAGCGATTCCTATCGCGGAAGGTGTGCTGGAAAATCTCTCCCCGGCCGCGCAGGTGAACCCCTGGTTTGCCGGCGCCTTCAATCCCGGGCGGTATACCATGGAAGATTTGGATAAACAGGTACAAAACAACGATTTCGCCCTTTTCATCTTATCGACGGACGACGTCGTTCAAATCCGCGGCAAGCAGTATGCCTCGGCCAGGGATAATACCATTTTTGAAATGGGGCTTTTTATGAGCCGCCTGGGCAGGGAACGCGTCTTTTTTCTTATGCCGGATCATATTCCTGAAAGCGTTAACGAAACGGCCGTCGGCGGGCTGCGGACACCTTCGGACCTGTTCGGGGTCAATGCCCTTACGTTCGAAATCCGTTCCGAAGCCGACGAGTGGGTTCAGGCAACGGCCGCGGCTTGCAGCACCGTCAAAAGAAAGATGCGCGAATTGGGCTGCCTTTCGGAGCAGCCGACGATCTCCCAGCTCGCACGCATTCTGCGCCTTTTTCGTACCCTGTTAAAGGGGGTTCCCTTCAAACCGGAGGAGGAAAATTCCCTCCAGACGCTAAGCGAAGGAATCCGGATCTCCTACACGTGCCCGCCCCAGTTTACGGTTAAGGGCGTCACGATTCACAGCGCGGAGCAGGACGAGTGGATCAAGCAGGTCGCGGGCACCTCGAACATCGGCACGATGAACCGGACTTATCCCTTGACGGCCAATGAAAATCTGGGCCCCGGAGACAAGCGTATCCTCGTAGTGGACGCTCATTTGAACAACAGAGTCACGATGAATCTGCACTCTTCCTCCATTGAAAATGAATATTTGATATGTTATCCTTTAGCTAAGAAGTATGTGCTGACCGTGCATATGATCGGCCAGGACACATTGAGTTCGGAGCAGTTGAATAAGATAGCCGGCCTGAACGGACAGCTGATCAGTTCGGTAAACGATTTGTTGGGAGGGGAATAAGATGAAACCGGTCAGAAACAGATCGAACAGCGGATTAAAGCGTCGTCGTTCCGCCAAATCTGCTGGCAAAGTCTTGACCCAACGGAACTCCTCGGGTCCCATTTATTCCATCGGTCCTTCCGTAGACGGGAAAGAGCAGTCTTTCCAGCTCGTTTTGGAGAAAGAAGCCGTGTACGAAATTCCCGTCTATCTTCAAGGCTGACGCCCATACAGAATGAGAATAACCCGCTTCCTTTCGTAAGAAAGGGGCGGGTTTTTGCTGTTCAGGCACGCGGGTATCCCGATGTTCGGCTATGGTTGGCGGGCAGTATGGAGGTGTGGAAGCATTGAGGTACGGAGGACGAAGGATGGGAGAATGGCATACGGATACATCTGAGTTTGGATTAACGGAAACATAGAAGCCGGCTTTCCGCCCCCTCATCCTGTACTCTTTATTCCGCTAATTGGAATGAGCCCGGCGAATCCGTTTCAGCTGGTGAATATGACTCCACTCGTGAAAAGCGCTGAATTGCAGCCACTGGCAAGCATTCAGTTCCACGCCGAGGGGATGGCGGGACACCAGACGGTTCGTCTCTCTTGCGGCCAAACGAGGCAAAAACGCTTTCAGTTTGCCGCGGACCTCCGCAAGCCGTTCCAGCCCGTCCTCATACGCCACTTTTCCGGTAGGAAATGCGGAAGGCGGAGATTTTTTCGGCGTGCCGAGCAGCCCTTTTTGCTCGAACAGCGCCGTGATGTCCACCAGCTTCCGTTCCACCGGCTCGGATGGCCGGACAGCTTCGCCGTTCAGCAGCCTTCCGATTTCGGCGATGACCTGCTCCTCCACAATGCTCAGGTGCTCGACGATCTGGACCGGGTTCCAGCCGCCTTCGTACTCGCTCAGGTGCCGTTCTTCCGGTCCGAAAGCGTCCAGCGCCGCCAGAAACTCCCGTCTTTTTTTATCCAGAAAGGGTTCCAGTTCGGAAAAAATCATGCGTCCCGCCTCCTTGTATAAAAACGTCCTTCTCCCTCCATCATAGCGCGTTCCCGTGTTTTCTTCACCTTCTTATGAATGAGTTTCACTTATCTACGTAAAAATGCACCTCCAAGAGTAGTGATCGGTATACACACGGGGTGATTTTCCGATATCCACAACAAGGGGTGCATTTCAAACGGCTGTTCGCTTTTACTCCTTCATATTTTGAAGCAGCTGAACCCGGTAAGCTTCGCTCTCGAGCCCCTGAATCTCTTTGTATTCCTCTTCCGTCAGCCTTCTGGGCTCCCCGACCGATTTGGCGATCATATAAATTTTCGCGCTCTCTTCCATCACTTCGGTCCGGTAATACGCTTCCCGGAGGTTTTTGCCCGTGGTCACCAGACCGTGATTTTTAAGCAGCATGGAGCTGTAACGGTCCGCCTTCTCCGCCACTAGATGAGCGAGTTTGTCCGTTGTCGGCACGACATAAGGGATAAACGCGACATCCCCTACGAGAGCCGCCTGATCCGGAAAAAGCATGGGCAGATCGTCGTCCACGAGCGTCAAGGCAATGCAGTAGGCGGGATGCGTGTGCACGATAGCCTGAAGCAGAGGGTTCACCCGGTAGCAGAACAGATGCATCAACACTTCGGATGAAGGCCGGAAGGGGGTATCCCCGATTTCACCGGTAGGAATGTGGACCGGCACCCACTGATGCGGCTCGATATCTTCCAGCGCAAATCCGCTGGGCGACAGGTACATAAACTCTCCGGATCTTGCGCTGATATTGCCTCCGGGGCCGACTACCAGACCTTTCGCTACGCTTTTGGCGGCGTACTTCGTCAATTCTTCTCTTATTTTCCGTTCAGTCATTTCCGTTGACGCTCCTTTTCGGAATGATGGGCGTTTGCGTTGATCTTCCTGTAACGCGCATAAGCTTCCTGCCACCGGCCGGTATCCTCGGGAGAGTACAAATCCGGCGGGAACGAGGCCAGCACGACCTGCCGCATTTCGTCCCGGGTATGAAGCTCGCCGCGGGCCTTCGCCTGCATAAGCAAGCTGCCGACGGCAGTCGCCTCGACCGGCCCCGCGATGACGCACCGGCCCGTGATGTTCGCCGTCAGCTGGCAGAGCAGCCGGTTGCGGATGCCTCCGCCGACCATATGGACGGCTTCCAGCCTCCGGCCCAGCAGCTCCTCGATTTCGTGGAGGGTCTGGCTGAATTTCATCGCCAGGCTTTCCACGATGCAGCGGATCATCTGCGCCTTCGTCTGCGGAACGGGCTGGCCGGTCTGCCCGCACCAGCTGCGGATGCGCTGCGGCATGTTCCCCGGCGCCAGGAACACGGGGTCTTCCGGATCGACGTAGGCAGCCGCCGCTTCTTCTGCCGCCGCCATCACCTGCATGTCCCCGAAGGTGAGCGCTTCGCCTTCCAGCTCCCAGTACCGGCGGCATTCCTGCAAAAGCCATAGGCCCATGATGTTCTTCTGCAGCCGGATGCGGCCGTCCGCTCCGCCTTCATTCGTGAAGGCGAGAATCCGGCTCTGTTCGGTGATGACGGGCCGCTCCGTCTCCACCCCCATCAGCGACCAGGTGCCGCAGCTGATAAACGCATAGCTGCCGCCTGCTTGCGCGGGGACGGACACTACGGCCGAGGCCGTGTCATGGGAAGCTGCCGCCACGACCGGGAAGCTACGCATCTGCAGCTCCTCGGCCAATGCGGCGCGCAGACTGCCTGCGGCGGTTCCCGGCATCACGATGGAAGGGAACATCGCCCGCGGATGCGGAAGCAGGGCAAGCACTTCTTCATCCCAGCCGCGCAGCTGCGGGTCGAGCAGGCCGGACGTGCTGGCGATGGTATATTCCGCCGAAATGTCTCCGCATAGATAGTAGCGGAACAAATCGGGCATAAACAGCATCCGCACATCCTCGCCGGCCAGGGAGGCCGCCTCCCCTTCCGCTTCGAGCTGAAACAGCGTGTTAATGGACTGGGTCTGGATGCCTGTGCGCCGGTACAGTTCTTCTTCCGGTATCCGGTTCAGTACCCGCCGCATCGCGGGCTCGTTCCGTGAATCCCGGTAGTGGTAAGGATTCCCGAGCAGCCTGCCCCTGCCGTCCACAAGTCCGTAATCCACGCCCCACGTGTCTACGGCAAGCGAAGCGGGAGCCTCCGCCGTAAACGACTTACAGGCCCGGATGCCCTGGAGCATCTCGTGAAACAGCCGCAGAAAATCCCAGTGAAGATTGCCGCCTAGTCTGACGGGATCATTGGAGAAGCGGTGGATTTCCTCAACGGCCAGACGTGATCCGTTGTAAGTACCGAGCACCGTCCGCCCGCTGCTCGCTCCGAAGTCCACGGCCAGCATGTGAAGGCCGTTCTTCTCTACTCCCATGAAAAGTCCCCTCCCTGTCCGGCTTTTATTTATACAAAGGGCCGAAGTTTGCGCACGCGCGGAAGTCCGCCGCTTCTTCATCCCGGGTCCCGAAAGAGCTCCATACGCGCGGCCGGAATAGATTCTTCTCATCGACATTGTGCATGGAAACGGGAATTCTCAGCATCGCCGCCAAGGTAACGAGATCGGCCCCGATGTGTCCGTAGCTGACGGAACCGTGATTGGAGCCCCAATTGTCCATCACCGAATAAACATCGCGGAAAGAGCCTTCTCCTGTCAGGATCGGCGCGAACCAGGTCGTCGGCCACGTGGGGTCGGTCCGCTTATCCAGCGCGTCGTGCACGTTATCCGGCAGATTGACCGTATAGCCCTCGGCAAGCTGAAGCACCGGACCGAGGCCCTTCACCAGATTGATCCGGGTCATCGTGACGGGCATCCCGCCCTTCGTCAGGAAGTCCGACGAGTATCCGCCGCCCCGGAAATACTCCACGGCCGCGGGCCGCCAAGAAGTTTCACCAAGGCATTTGCCCACCTCTTCCTCGGTAATCTCCCAAAAAGGCTTCATGGCCGGCGCACCGTCCCGGGACTGCTGCCCCGTACCGTCCAGAGCCGCCGAGCCGGAATTGATGAGATGGAGAATCCCGTGCTCCGCGGCTCCTTCCAGCATATAACCCGTCACGCGCTTCACCGATTCGGGGCTCCAATACGTGCGGACGTCGGCGAAAATTTGGGCGGTGTGCGTCAGAAGGTATCCCATCAGCATCGCAACGCCGTTCAGGCTGTCGTTCTCGGTCGCCACGAGATAAGGCGCTCTTCTTCCGTTCCAGTCGAAGGAACTGTTCAGGATCGCTTCCATGAAGTCCCCGTTCGGGAAGTGATCCGTCCAGTGGCGCTGCCCCTGGAAGCCGGACAAAATCGCGTTATGCCCCAGCGCTTCCTCGCCGAAACCGAGTTCAGCCAGCTTCGGATTCCCGGTCATCAGGTCACGGACGATCAGGGACATTTTAACGACGGTTTCCCAGTCCTTGTCCTTACGTTCCCGGGACGTTTGAATGGCCGCAGGATTGTTGTCCGGCCCTTCCTTGCAGTTGTCCTTCACCCAGGCGAGCGCGAGCCCGTACTCCTCCTTGTCGTAAATCTCTTCTTCCATCCGGCGGACAAGCTCCGACATATCCACGTATTCATTGCGCATGCCGAGGTAATTCTGGAACAGCTCCTCGCTGACGATCGAACCCGCAATTCCCATGGAAACGGAGCCGACGGACAAGTAGGACGTTCCTTTCATTACCGCCACAGCCAGAGCCGCCCTTGCAAAACGGAGCAGCTTCTCCCGCACGTCTTCGGGAATGCCGGCCGCGCCCGTATCCTGCACATCCTTGCCGTAGATTCCGAACGCCGGAATTCCTTTCTGCGCATGGGCCGAAAGCACGGCGGCCAAATAAACGGCTCCCGGACGCTCCGTCCCGTTAAAGCCCCAAATGGCATTCGGAACGGAGGCGTTCATATCCATCGTCTCGGTTCCGTAGCACCAGCAAGGAGTCACGGTGACGGATACGCCCACGCCCGACCGGGCGAATTTGTCCGCAGCCGCGGCCGCTTCCGCTACGCCGCCGATACAGGTGTCGGCAATGACACATTCCACCGGCGTTCCGTCGGGGTAGCGCAAATTGCCGCTGAGCAGGGCGGCAGCCGCCTTCGCCATGTTCATGGTCTGTTCTTCAAGCGACTCGCGCACCCCTCTGCGGCGTCCGTCGATGGTCGGACGGATGCCGATTTTCGGAAAAGGACGGCTCCATCTGTGTTCGCGGTTGTTCATTTGATCTTCCTCCTCATTGAGTTATCGATAAACCATTTCGTAAAAAATATCCTTCACAGACACGTCACGTAACGACGCCTTTTCTCAAAATAACGTTGGCATATAAAGCGCTTTCACTTGTGGCGACAATGGCATAAGCTTCTTTAGCCCGTGCGTAGAAAGCGAATCGTTCCAGCTGTCCCATCGGGGCGCCAGGCAAATGCCTTCCGACCAATTCGCCATACGTTTCCCAAATCACCGGCTGAACCGGATCGCCCGGAACGACCGCCATAAGCGCAACCGGCTGATCTCCGTATGTATCGAGCGGGAACAAGGCAAGAACCGCCTCCAGAAGCTCGGGCACGCCGTGACCGTCGCAGCGGACCAGACGTTTGGCATGGCTCGCCGCCGGAAAGTTGCCGTCCCCCAGAACGATTTCGTCCCCATGGCCCATTTCCATCAGCACTTTCAGAAGCTCCGGCGAAAGAATGGATGGAATTCCTTTCAACATCCGCTTGTCTCCTCTCTGCAATTCAGGTAGAGTTAGAGTTACCGATAACACAAAATTAACAGCTGCCTCTCTTGCTGTCAACGGTTTTCTTTTATACAATAAACTCACTCAAGCATGAAAAGGTGATAACGATTGATTACCATCTATGATATAGCCGAAAAAGCAAATGTCTCCGCCATGACCGTTTCCAGAGTTATCAATAACTCCGGAAGAATCAGCGAGGCGACCCGCAAGCGCGTCCGCAAGGTGATGGAAGAGCTGAATTATATCCCCAACTCCATGGCCCGCGGCCTCGTTCTGCAAAAAACGAAGCTGTTGTCGCTGTTGATCACGGATATTACGAATCCTTTTTACACCACGATTGCGCGGGGAGCCGAGGATACGGCGAAGCGGTCGGGATACAAGCTTCTCTTCGGCAACAGCGACGAGGATTACGGCAAGGAAAAAGACTACGTGGAGATGATTCTCTCCACTCGGGTGGACGGCGTCCTGTTCGCGCCTACCGGAGACGCCTCCCTTGAGCAGCTCCGGCAGCTGCAGAAGCACGGGATTCCGTTCGTGATTCTGGACCGTGAAGTGCCCGGCATCGAAACGGATGTCGTCCTCGGCGACAGCAAAGAAGGGGCGAGAAAACTGGTCGAGCACCTGATCGGCCTCGGCCATCGGCGCATCGCCCTGGTCAACGGCTCGCCCGATGTATCTACGGCCCGGCTCCGGTATACCGGCTACCGGGAAGCTCATCTGCTCGGCGGACTGCCTCTCGACGAGAGCCTGGTTGTGTCGCTGAACTACCGCGAGTTTCAGGACGAGGCCTCGCTGCAGGCGCTGCTCGCGCTTCCTTCCCCGCCGACGGCGATTTTCGCGGCCAACAACCTGCTCGCCGTGGGGATTATTCAAGCGCTCCGTCAGAGAGGCTTGTCCGTTCCGGAAGATGTATCGGTTGTCTGCTTCGACGATTTCGGTCCCGCCGAGACCGTCAATCCTTTTCTGACGGTAGCCTCCCAGCCCGCGTATCAGTTCGGTGCCCTCGGCATGCAGCTTCTGATCGAACGGATCGAGAACGGCCCCGGTTCCGAAAGCCGCAAAATCATGCTGCCCTCCGAACTACTCATCCGTTCCTCGACCCGCACATGGGACAGGTAAGCCGGACTGACTTATAACAGCCGGATTCCTTCTTGGATGTCTTTCCGCCGGTCTTCGATATACTGCTCGATCACTTCAGGCTCCGACCGGAATAGGGACAGACTTTTTTGACGGCCGGTGTCCTTATATACATCCCGGGCAATGCGTCCGTGCATCTCGTACACTACGGGCATAATCCGGTCCTTCGTAAACGCCGTGCCCGTAAGGTGTTTCAAAAGAGCCTTGTACCGCTGGCGCGCCTCCTTGCTTTCCAGCACTTTTTCGGTCAAGTCGTTATACCCGGTGATCCTCACGAGATTACTGTTTACTCTTTTCCCGTAACAATTCCGCCCCCAAGTGCCTTCATAGTCCCACGGAATCATCCGGTACCTCCGGGTCGGTTTATGCTCGTAGATCGCATAGTTATGCTCGAAACCGTCATAATTCCCCGTCATCACGGCCCCGGCCAGCCACCGCAAGTAATTGTCGAGATCCACGTGCTTACCCAGAAAAGCCTTCAGCCGGTCTCCTTTAAGCGCATGCATGGATCGGATGAACGCTTTCATCTTGTCCCTGTCCTGACCCGTTCCGATCATGAGATCGTAGCCGGCAAACAAGGTCTTTTTTCGCTTGCGGGTATCCGGTTCTTTCAGTGAAAAATTCGCACGGTCGTTGCTTGCATACAGGAGAGACTTCATGAGAATCCCCCTCCGCCGGAAAAAAGACCGCTTAACCGCCTCGATCAGCACATACACGCCTTCGTTTCTGCCGTCGATCGTCAGTACGACATGGCGGGTATGCGGACTCGGCACGCCGATCATCCGGAAAAACCGGAACGACAGCGCATTGCGGATCAGCGAAGGATCGTCGTATTCGGCATTCAGATGATAGGTCCTGCCCTTCATCCGGATTTCATACGACTTTTTCGCATATTCGCGGGTATGCCCGCCCCGGTATCCGATCCGGATAGGCACGCTGCTGCTCCCGTCCGATAAAATCGCCGGTACGAAGCGGCTGCTCCATACGTTTTGCCGGAGTTTATGGTCCGCTCCGGAACCGATTGTCAGTTGAAAATGAGGAAGCGACATCAGATTCCTCCGCCTTTCGCTATAAGAAAACAGCCTATCCGTCAGGATAGGCTGTTCTTGTTACGTTACCTTATGCGAAATGCAGGCGCCGCGGCACAGCGCGGACCGACAAAGTTCAGCCTAACGTTTTCTGGTCGCTTTAGATACGGGAGCGGCCAGGCGTGCGGGGAGCCCGTGTGCCCGGCGGCCAGGCGTGCGGTTTTCTCCCGCACGGCCCCCTTCGGTTCGGTTTCCTCTCGTACGGCTGCCTTCGGTACGACTGCCTCCGGTATGCCTGTCCCCGGTGCGATCTTCCCTCGCGAACTCCCACTCCGGTCGATCCGCAGGTGCGTTCCAGGGATTCGACCAGATTCCTCCGGGATGGTTTTGCGGGTACTGCCCGCCGTAATAGTCTCTCCGCCCTTCCGTCCGGTTACCCCGCGTGCGATTTCCTTCGTTTCGGTTTCCTTCGCTCCGGCCACCTGCTGTACGATGGCCTAAGGTCCGACTGCCGCCTGTGCGGTTACCCGAAGTCCGGTGATCTGTGGAACGGCTTCCCCTTGTCCGGTGATCTGCGGAACGGCTTCCCCTTGTCCGGTTGTCCCTTGCCGGATCCCCTGTTGTACGCCAGTCCAAACGATCCCCCTGAAAACCGGGAGGTTCTTTTATACCTTCAACCGACTGAGCTCGTTCATCCTTTGCCCACCAACTTTCAAATAAATCGGGATACTCGCTCATTTGAACTACCCTCCATCTATCAAGATAGTATATACATATGAGCTTACTTGCAGATTGGTATGGTCAATGGTGTACCCTTATCCCGTTTTTGAAATATCCGCCGCTAAAAACCGAGCTAATAGACAAAAAAACGCCCCAGCCCGGAATTCGGTCTGTGCGTCTTTTTTTCGGACATACGATTAGGGCCTTTAAAAAGCCGGGACAACGGCAACGCCGTATTTGTCCTGGATAAATTTCTTCACTTCCGGACCGGTAAGCGCCGCATCAAGCTTTTTGATTTCGTCCCGGCTCTCATCGCCTTTGCGGACTACGATCACATTCGCGTAAGGAGAGTTGGCATCCTCCCGGAATAAGGCCGATTTGGGATCGAGCTTGGCTTCCAGGACTAGATTGGTATTAATAATCGCACCGTCCAAATCCGGTAGCGCCCTCGGCAGAGTGGCGGAGTCCGTTTCGAAAAACTTCAGGTTTTTCGGATTATCCGCGATATCCTTCGGCGTAGCCTCGTAGGTGGTTAGCCCCTCTTTCAGCTTGATAAGACCCTGCTGCTGCAGGAGGACCAGCGCCCGGTATTCATTGGAGGGATTGTTCGGAATACCGATCTTCGCGCCGTCTTTGATCTCGTCCTTGGATTTCAGCTTGCTCGAATAAAATCCGATGGGTTCCACATGAACCTTGGCGGCCACCGCAAAGTCAAAGCCTTTCTCTTTCTTGACCGAATCCAGATACGGCACGTGCTGAAAATAGTTCGCGTCGATCTGTTTGTCTTTCAAAGCCGGATTCAACTGGCCTTCGTCATCGAACACTTTAATGTCCAGGTTGATTCCCTGCTCTTTCAATTTCGGTTTTACGACTTCCAGGATCTCCGCATGCGGAACGGCCGCTGCTCCTACGGTAAGTTTCACCTCTTTGGCGGGTTCTTTGGACGCTCCCGGCGTACTGCCGGTTTTCTCCGAAGCGGTAACCTCGCCTTTGCCTTGACTTCCGCATCCGGCAGCCGTCAACGTGACAGCCAGCAGAATGGCCGCAAGTGCGCTTAATCGTGTCTGTGTCATGGAATACGCCTTCTTTCTTCTATGTAATGAATAAAAAACAGATAAAACGGACAGACCGTTTATTCCAGTTTGTAGCGTTTGCGGATGACCGATTTGGCGATGGAGTCGCCGGACCACTGGATAATCTGGACAATCAGAATAATAAGAATAACGGTGGCAATCAGGATATCTTCCCGGAAGCGCTGGTAACCGAACCGGATGGCCAGGCTGCCGAGGCCTCCCGCGCCGATGGCGCCCGCTACCGCCGTAAATTCCGTGATCGCGATGACGCCGATCGTGACCGCCCGAATCAGGGCCGGAAGCGCCTCCGGAATCAGCACGCGGAGTATGATGGTCCACGGCGAGGCGCCGACCGATTTGGCCGCTTCGATTTTGCCGGAGCTGACTTCTTTCAGCGAGTTTTCGATAATCCGTCCCAGAAAAGGAGCGGCTCCGATCGAAAGGGACACAATCGCCGCCGTTGGTCCCAGTGTCGTGCCGACAATGAGCCTGGCAAGCGGGAGGAGCAGCACGATCAGAATAATGAACGGCAGGGACCGTACCGCATTGATCGCGGTCCCGATCACTTTATTCAGCTTCGGGGCCGCAAGAATGCCGCCTTTTTCCGTAACCACCAGAGTGATGCCGAGCGCGCTGCCCAGCAGGAAAGCGAACAGGGAAGACCAGACGACCATGAAAAGCGTCTCCTGCAGCCCTTCGACCAGCAAATCGACCAAATCGTCTCTCATATGCCTGCCCCCGCTCCTTCCAGAACCGTCCGCTTGCTGCGGTAATGGTCGATAATGCTGACGAATCTTCTTGCGGTATCGCTCTCCGGCTGGAGAAAGAACTTATCCACGGTTCCGGTCTCTACAATTCTACCTTTTTCTATGACCGCCATATTGCGGCAGATGTGCTGGAGAACGTCCAGCTCGTGCGTGATCAGCACAATCGTCAAATTCAGCTGGCGGTTAATGTCTTTGAGCAGCTCCAGCGTGGAATAAGTCGTTTGCGGATCGAGCGCCGAGGTCGCTTCATCGCTCAGAAGCACATCGGGTTCGTTCACAAGCGCCCGGGCAATCCCGACCCGCTGCTTCTGGCCACCGCTGAGCTGGGACGGGTAGACGTTCTCTTTGTCCCCCAGCTGCACCAGATCCAGAATCTCCCTCACTCTCTCAGCCAGAAGCGGTTTGGGAACTCCCGCCACTTTAAGAGGAAACGCCACGTTCTGGAACACGGTTTTGGAATCGAGCAGATTAAACTGTTGAAAAATCATGCCGATTTTGCGGCGGGCCATCCGCAGTTCCTTCTCGCCCAGATCGGTGATACGCAGTCCCTCGATATCTACTGTGCCCGAATCGGGCTCCTCCAGCCGGTTGAGGCAGCGGATTAATGTGGATTTCCCCGCCCCGCTAAATCCGATGATGCCGAAAATATCCCCCTTTTGGATGCGCAGATTGATGTTTTCCAGGGCCGTTACGGGACCGCTGGCGCTTTTGTACGACTTGGTCAGATTTTCTACGAGAATCATGTGCCTACACCTGCCCGGAAATTTTTTCAATAAAAAAAACCAAGCCCATCTTACCGGCCGTCCGGTAAAGAGCTTAGTTTCCAGCTATCTGGTCAACTAACGACTTATGAAGTTATTTCCGACTAAACCAATGTCTTTTGTTTAATTTATATCAGCTTTCCCCTCTTGTCAACTGCCTTTTGAGAATAAAAAACGAGGATTGACGGCCTCCGGAGCTTGATGTTAATGTTTAACATATTATTCCTATGAAATAACTAGGTTATAAGGAGGAACCCCCTTGGCAGCCAACAGACAAATCAAGCTATCCGCCTACCTCGTGGGCACCGGAATGCATGTCGCCTCGTGGAAACATCCGAACGCGCAACGAAGCGCCAGCATCTCCATCGATTATTACAAAGCGCTCGCCCAAACGGCCGAACGCGGCAAGTTCGATATCGCTTTTATCGCGGACAGTCTCGCCATCAATGAGGATTCCCATCCGAATATCCTGAACCGTTTCGAACCGCTCACTCTCATTACCGCGCTTGCGGGCGCCACATCCAAGATCGGCGTCGTCGCCACCGCTTCCACGTCCTACATCGAGCCGTTCAATCTGGCGCGTTCCCTGCTGTCCGTCGATCAGATCAGCAAAGGCCGGGCAGGCTGGAATATCGTGACGACACGCGATCTGTCCGGCAGCACGGCCCGGAATTTCGGAGCGCAGGATCATCTGGAGCACGGCTTCCGTTACAAAAGGGCGGAGGAATTCGTCGAGGTCGTGACGGGGCTCTGGGATTCGTGGGAGGACGACGCCTTCGTGCAGGACAAGGAAAGCGGTGTCTTCTTCCATCCGGGTAAAATGCACCGCCTTAACCACCGGGGCGAATTCTTCTCCGTCGAGGGGCCGCTGAATATCGCGCGTTCACCTCAGGGGTATCCAGTGCTGGTGCAGGCGGGGACCTCCGAATCCGGCCAGCAGTTCGCCGCCAAGCGGGCGGAAGTGATTTTCTCCATCAAGTACAGCAAACAGGAAGCCCGGGAGTTTTACGACACGTTCAAAAGCAAAGTCGCCTCTTTCGGCCGTTCACCCGACGAGGTCGTCATTTTGCAGGGAATTTTTCCGGTAATCGGCCGAACCCAGGAAGAAGCGGACGAGAAATACAGGCAGCTCGAGTCGTATATTTCCGAGGAAACGGGTTTCAGCTTCCTGCAAGACTATTTCCCGGGTGTCGATTTCGCGGGCTTAACGCTGGAATCCCGTGCCGCCGATGCGGGACTGGACCGCCTTGAGCTGGACAAATCCGATTACTGGAAGCACCAGCCTGTCATTACCCGGGAGAATCCGACGCTCCGTGAAGTCTACTCCCTTCTTACGGGCTCCTTCAGCCGGGAAGACTGGGTCGGCACGCCGGAGAAAATTGCGGATACGCTCGAAGAGTGGTTTACGGAGCGCGCAGCCGACGGCTTTATGCTGATGGCCCCGCTGCTGCCGGACGGACTTCACGATTTCGTGGAGGAAGTCGTCCCGCTTCTCCAGCAGCGCGGGCTGTTCCGCACGGAGTATGCGGGGGATATGCTCAGAGAGCACCTCGGTCTGCGCGTGCCGGAGAACCGCTATGCCCGGGAGGAAGTATCCCGCCCGTAAACGGGCGCTCGCGAGCGCGCCGGAAGGCGGCCGCTTGCTTCGTGGCGGGCTTTTGCAGCGGGTATGTGCCGCCGCAAAAGCCCATAGAAAAGGAGCCCGGATTCCACGGGCTCCTTTTGGCGCGTGCGGGCTCGATGCGATCTTGTATACTCGCTTGGACGCGTGCGCACTCGCTCTGTGTTCTTTATGCTAGCTGGGCTTATGCTGCTTGCTACGCTCTTGATGCCGGCTTTGCCGCATACGCGCTTCGCTGCCTGGATGACCGTCGCATCGGCACGTAAGCGGTTCGCTGTTACGCTGGAGCGTGTGTGTTTCTCCGGGCCCCGCCCGGCGTGATGTCATTCGCTGCGCGTTCACGCCCCCGCTTCCCGGCGATGCAGTAGCTGCTAAGGTAAACGGAGACATGGCTTCAAGCATCGTATAGCCCCGTGCTTAAATATCGCTCCCCCGTATCGGGAGCGATGCAGAGCACCTTCTTCCCTCTTCCGAGCTTCCGGGCAATCCGCATACCCGCCCACACGGCCGCTCCCGAGGAAGGCCCGAGAAGCAGCCCTTCCCGGCGGGCCAGCTCTCTGGCCGTCTCATGCGCGTCCTCGTCCCCGATCTGCAGCACCTCGTCGTAGAGCTGCGTGTTGAGAACCGGCGGAATAAAGCTGGGACTGATTCCCGGGATACGGTGAGTCCCCGGCTCGCCGCCGGAGAGTAGAGGCGAACAGCGCGATTCGACGACATAAATGCGCAAATCCGGCAGTCTGGATTTAAGCGACTCCCCCGTGCCCGTTATCGTGCCTCCGGTGCCCGAGGTACATACGAATGCGTCCAGCCTTCCCTGCATCTGCTCCCATATTTCCGAAGCGGTCGTAAACCGGTGAACGTCGGCGTTGCCGGCATTCTCGAACTGGACGGGAACGAAGCTGCCGGGAATCCGCTTTTCCAGCTCCCTGGCCCTGCGGAGGCCGCCTTCGATCTTTTCTTCCGCCGGGTAGAGGACAACTTCCGCCCCATACGCTTGCAGAATTCCCGTACGCTCCGCCGACATGTTATCGGACATGATTACGATAAGCCTGTATCCCTTGACGGCCGCCACCATCGCCATGCCGATGCCCGTGTTTCCGCTGGTCACTTCGATGATCGTTCCGCCGGGGAGCAGCCTGCCGTCCCGTTCGGCCTGCCCGATCATGTGCCGGGCCGCACGATCTTTCACGCTTCCGCCGGGGTTGAACGACTCCAGCTTGACGTAAAGCTCGGCGTCGTTCTCACCCGACAGCCTCCGGATACGGACGACCGGAGTATCCCCGATCAGCTCCAGTACGCTGCCCGCCATTGCGGGACTGTGTCCGGCGCCTTCAACCTTTTCTCCGTCTCTTGCAGACATGAGAGCCGCCTCCTCCCGCCTCCCGGATCGTGATGTCAGCTTCCGATCGTTACTTCTCCCGCCTCTCCGTTGCCGGAAGAATGCAGGACCTTGCCCGTTATTTCCTGAGGTCTTTGAAGCAAATTTAAGATAGGGCAGACTTCCTCAACTCCCCGGTGAAGCTCGGCGATTTCTTCCTTGGAAGCGGCCGACTCGATGTGCAGGGTGTAGCGGATGTTGTGAGGCCAGAAAGGAATCTCCTCGTAGCCGTCTTTTCCGGCAAACTTATGCAGCTCGCCTTCGACCTCCACTTCCAGCGATTCCAGCGGAACTCCGCGCAGGGCGGCCTGAATCAGCGTGATGTGCGTCAGGCAGCTTCCGAGAACGCCGAGCTGAATCTCCGCCGAATTCGGCCCGAGGTCGAATCCGGCGAAATCCGGCAGGCTGTCGCTAAGAATTTGGAAATTCCGGATACGGATTTCCCTTACGCCGCTCCGGTCCTTGGCTCTTACCTTGGCCTTCAGCACGTCCGACGGCTGATTCGCGACTCGTTTGCGCTCCTCCTCGCGCTCCTCCAGAGACTTCTTTTTGGCGGCTAAATAATCGTTTAACTGGCTCATATCGCTCACTCCCGTTCCCATGGATTGAACTGCTGCTCCTTAACTAGCCCCGCCCGCCCTAAAGAACCCCTTCAGAACGGGTCAGGTTACGACCGCCCGACGAGCGGACTCCCCGCCCACGGCACTGATTCCACACGCATAATCTACGCAACAGCGCAGCAACGCAGCCAAACTCTATCAAACCGGTTCAAACTGTCTCCGGCTGTTTCGTATACCGGTTGGCCGGTATCGGCAGCCCGAGGTTGCCCCGGAGCGTATCGCTTTCGTACTCCGTACGGAAAATGCCGCGCTGCTGAAGGATCGGCACCACATGATCCACGAAATCCTCCAGCCCGCTCGGTACGGCGGCGGAAAGCATAAAGCCGTCCACGGCGCCCGCTTCGAAATACTCCTGGATAAGGTCCGCGACCTTCTCGGGCGTTCCGACGAAACGTCCTTTGGGCGTTGCGGCCTGCAAAGCTACCTGACGAAGCGTGAGGTTTTTCTCTTTCGCTTCCTGCTTGATTTTGTCGGTCCCGCTTTGGAAGCTGTTCTTGCCAAGATCGCCGAGATCCGGGAACGGCTCATCCAGGGGATACTGCGAGAAATCGTGATGCTCGAAAAAACGGCCCAAATAATCGAGCGCCGTCTCGATCGTCACCAGGTCCGCAACCTCCTGGTACTTGCGCTCCGCTTCCTCCTCGGTCGATCCGATAATCGGCCCGATGCCCGGGAAAATAAGCACTTCGTCCGGCGAACGCCCGTGCGAAGCGGCCCTCTCCTTCACTTCCTTGTAGAAACGGACGGCGTCTTCCAGGTTTTCGTGCCCGGCGAAAATGGCGTCCGCCACTTTAGCCGCATAGTTTTTGCCCACTTCAGAGGCTCCCGCCTGGAAAATAACCGGCTGCCCCTGTCTGGAACGGGCAATGTTCAGCGGTCCCCGGACGGAGAAAAATTCCCCCTGGTGATTCAAGGTGTGCAGCTTCTCCGGATCGAAAAATACGCCGGATTCCTTATCCCGTACGAAAGCGTCGTCTTCCCACGAATCCCACAATCCTTTCGTCACATCCAAGTATTCTTCCGCGATTTTGTAGCGCAGATCGTGTTCGGGATGCGATTTGCCGTAATTTAACGCGGACCCTTCGAGCGGTGAAGTGACGACGTTCCACCCCGCGCGCCCGCCGCTGATGGCGTCGAGGGAAGCGAACTGCCGGGCGACCGTAAACGGTTCGCTGTACGAGGTCGACAGGGTTCCGACGAGGCCGATGTGTGTACTCACGGCAGCCAGAGCGCTCAGAATCGTAATCGGTTCAAAACGGTTCAGGAAATGCGGGATCGACTTCTCGTTGATATACAAGCCGTCGGCAATGAAGATCAGATCGAACTTGCCCGCTTCCGCCTTCCGCACCCATTTTTTGTACAGCTCGATATTCACGCTCGCGTCCGGCTGCGCATCCGGGTGTCTCCACATCGCCGGGTTACCGCCGACCCCATGCAGAAGCGCGCCCAGCTTTAACTGTCTTTTTTTACTCATAATCGTTCCTCCCCTTCCGCTTTTCTTATACAGCCGCTACCCGTGATTTGATCCGTTCGATTTGCGCCAGATGAGTTTGCACGTGCGCCGTAAAAGCATTCACGACAGACGCCAGGGTGACGGTCTCCCCTTTGAAATTGACACCGGTTTTCTCCCAGTCTTCCTCCGTAAGCCGCCGGAACAATACCGCGTTGTAGTGCAGCAGTGCCGCATAAGCGTCCAATATATCGGAAGCGCCGCTTTCGTTCGCCCGCTGTCCTTCCACCCACGGGTCCTGGGCGAATCCCGGCAGGGTCTTATCCGAGCCCGCCAAAATTTCGCGGATGCGAAACGAGACCACGATATTGTGGTCGGCCAGATGCGCCAGCACCTCCGTAATGCTCCATTTTCCCGGAGCTTCTTTCCGCTTGAGCTGCTCTTCGTCCAGTCCCGCGACCGCCAGTTTCAATTGATCGTAAACCGATAAATAAAGTTGGATATCTACGTTTAAAATGCCGGAACCGCTCATTGTTCTACCTCCTTATGCAGTCGTCCGGGGACTCTGGGCCCCTTGTGTAAAACGCGTCAAAGCAAACGGCCGGATATCGAACGGCGTCCGTCCGTACAGTGTCAGATCGGCGAGAATCTCCCCGACGACACTGGCAAATTTGAATCCGTGACCGGAAAATCCTCCCGCCAGAAGAACGGACGGATGGGCCGGATGACGGTCGATCATAAACTGTTCGTCGGGGGAAAGCTCGTATTTGCAGACGGCGCCCCGGTTCAGCCGGCCAGCTGCCTGGGGCATATAAGCTTCCAGCGCCCGGCGCAGATCCCCTTCATCCTCTTCGTAACGGCCGAAAGGCTCCAGGGCCTCACCCGCCGTCCATTCCACGCCGGTGTCGTGTCTGCCGATTTTGACCCCCGCGCCGCCGATGTCCGGAAAGCCGTAGTAGCCCCCCTCGCCGCCGCCGATGGTGAAGCCCGGGAAGCGGCCCGCACCGAACAGGGGCTGTTTCGGCTGAAACCAGCCTACCGCTTTGCGGACCGCCCGGACGGGCAGCTTCACGAACGGCTCCAGCGTCCGGAACCAGGCGCCGGTGGCGAGGATGGCCTGCTGCGCATAGTACACGCCCTGGTCCGTACGAACGGCGACGCCGCCTTCCCGCGCGTTCAGCTGGCGCACGGGCGTATCCGTCAGCAGCCGGGCTCCCGCCTCTTCGGCCAGCCTCCGGTAGGCGGCGACGCACTTCTCGCTGAAGAGATAGCCGGCGTCCGGCTCATACATCCCGGCGAAATGCTCCGGCAGCTCGAAGCCCGGCCAGCGTCGGCCGATCTCGGCCGCGTCCAGCAGCTCGGCACGGACGCCGAACTTCCGGGCGTCTTCGGCCCGGGTGCGGAACGCGTCCGAACCCGCGATGTTGATCACCCCGGACGGGACCATCAGCTCCGCGCCGGTCTCCGCCTGGAGCTCCTCCCAGAGCTCCTGGGCGCGCAGCGCCATCGTGATGTAGGCGGGCCCTCCGCTGTAAGCGTGGCGGATAAGCCGGGGCTCTCCGTGATGGCTGCCTTCCCCGTGCGGCGGGTTGAAGGCGTCGATGAGCAGCGTCCGCACCCCCTGCTTCGCCAGGTGATAGCCTGCGCTCATGCCCATCGAGCCCGCTCCGACCACGATGACGTCATACGTCATCCCGCCGTTCATCCGTTTGCTCCGCCTGCGGGCTGCCCGGAGAGTTCCAGGAGCGCACGCCGGGCCAGCTCCGAGAAAAATTGCGCGCTCACCGGAAGGGCCGCTTCATCCAGGTCGAACGCCGGATGATGCCACTCGTGCTGTCCGTCCGTCCCGACGAAGACGAAAAGCCCGGGCACTTCCCGCTGATAGAAGGCGAAGTCTTCGCCTGCGGGAGACGGGAGCGGCGTAACCGCGCTGTAGCCGAGAGCGTCCGCCGTGGTTCTCGCAAGCTCGGCCAGCTCGGCCGAATTGTTCACGGGAGGCGGACCCTGGATCCAGCGAAGCGATGCTTTCGTCCCGCTGGCCGCCGCCACTCCCTCGACGACCTCGCGGAATCGCGCCAGCACACGGCTCCGTACGCCTTCGTCGAAGGTGCGGATCGTGCCCTCCAGCAGCGCTTTCTCCGGAATCACGTTCCAGGCGGTTCCGCTGTGCAGCTTCGTCACGCTGACGACGGCGCTGTCCAGCGAGCTGATGTTGCGGCTGACGATGGACTGGACCGCCGAAACGATCTGCGCGGACGCCACGATCGGATCGCTGCCGGCTTCGGGCAGGGCCGCGTGCGAGCCCCGGCCTTCTATCTCGGCGACGAAGCCGTCCGCGGCCGCCATCAGCGGGCCTACTTTGATGCCCAGCGTCCCGACCGGCAGATCGGGTTTGTTGTGCAGCCCGAATACGGCCCGCACGTTCTCCAGCGCTCCGCTGCCGATCACTTTGAGAGCGCCGCTCGCTTTCTCTTCGGCCGGCTGGAACAGGAAGCGGACTGTGCCCGGAAGCTCCTCTTCCTTTTGCTTGAGCAGATAAGCCGCTCCGAGAACGGCCGCCGTGTGAAAATCGTGGCCGCAGGCGTGCATTTTTCCCGGAATCTTGGACGCGTAAGGAAGGCCGGTCTCTTCCCGGATCGGCAGCGCGTCAATGTCCGCCCGGATGGCGACCACAGGTCCCGGACGCAGCCCCCCCACTTCGGCAATGAGCCCGGTCCGCAGGGAATAAGGGGCGATGCGGATGCCGGCCTCCTCCAGCCAGGCTTTAATAAAAGCCGTCGTTTCGAATTCTTCGTGAGACAGCTCGGGATTCTCGTGCAGATGACGCCGGACCGCGACGAGTCTTGCGGCCAGCTCTTCCAGTTGCTCTTGCTGTGTCAGCGTTTCGCTAGTCATGGCTTTCACCCTCCTTTTGACTGAGACTGCTTAAGGCTGCTTAAGAAGCGCGATGCGGCGGATTGCCGCCCGCCAATCGCGGCAGCTCAAGCCTCTACCGATACGCGCTGATCGGCCGTTTCCGCTTCCGTTTCAGCCGCCGTGTCCGCACCCGACAGCGCTTCGATCAGCAGCTCGAACGACCGCAGCCGCTTCGCAAAATCTTTGACCGCGGTCAAAACGATAAATTCGTCCACGCCGGTAGCCCGCTGCAGCTCCAGCAGCTCTTTCTTCACGGTTTCGATCGTCCCTTTCGTCACCGAAGGCTCCTTCACCTCGATCGTGAAGTTCTCGCTGCTCTGTTTACCGAATTCCTCCGCATGCTCCAAGGTGCTGACCGTAATCGTCCGGCCGCTCTCCAGATGGATCTTGACCAGCTTATGGTCCCCGGCCAGCTCCTCCGCTTCTTCCTCGCTTCCGGCCGCAATGACGGACAAAGCGAGTATGGCCGCCGGTTCGGCGCCGTCCGCGTAATTGAACTCGCTCCGGTACGTCCCGATGGCTTCCACGGCCGTCTGCGGGTCCCCGTTAATAAACAGCGAGAACACGTAAGGCAGACCCAGTTCCGCCGCAATCCGGGCGCTTCCCGTACTCGCTCCGAGCACGTAAAGATCCGCGGGCCGCTCAGGTACCGGATTCGCACGGAGACCGGCCAGCGGGTGATCTTCTTCCAGCCGGTTGTGCAGAAATTTGCGCAGCTCGACGATTTTGTCGGTCAGGGAATCGGCGTCCACGACGTTTTTTTGGAGCGCCTGCGTCGATCTCGGCAGGCCGCCGGGAGCGCGGCCGATCCCCAGATCGATCCTTCCCGGTCCGAGCGCGGACAGCACGTTAAAGTTTTCCGCGACTTTGTACGGGCTGTAATGCTGGAGCATGACGCCTCCCGATCCGAGCCGGATGCGTTCGGTTTTGGCCAGCAGATGGGAGATCAGCACTTCCGGCGAAGATCCGGCGACGTGCGCGGAATCGTGATGCTCCGCCACCCAGAAGCGGTGGTAGCCGAGCTCCTCCGCCCGCCGGGCCAGAGCGACGGTCCGCTTGAAAGCCTCCGTCCCGGTTTCGCCTTCGTAGATAGGGGTCTGGTCCAGAATACTCAGTTTAATGGCCATAACTTGGCTTCCTCCTTGTAAAAAAACGAATTCCGGCCGTGCAGACGGAACCGTTTTTGCAGTTGCGTTTTTTGCAGTTCCGTCTTTTACAGTTGCATCTTTGCGGTTCCGTCTTTTTCCGGCTCCGCGTTTTAAATGGAATAGCTCAGTTCAGGAGTGATCCGCTTCAGAAACTGCCGGGTCCGCTCTTCCTTGGGCGCGTTGAACAGCTCTCCGGGCGGACCCTCCTCGACGATTACGCCGCCGTCCATAAAGACCACATGGTTGGACACCTCTCTGGCGAATCCCATTTCATGCGTCACGACAATCATCGTAATGCCCTCTTTGGCGATTTTGCGGATGACCGCGAGCACTTCGCCGACCAGCTCGGGGTCCAGGGCTGAGGTCGGTTCGTCGAATAGAATGACCTCCGGATTCAGCGCCAGTGCCCGCGCGATTCCGACGCGCTGCTGCTGACCGCCGGACAATTGGCTCGGATAGGCGTCCAGTTTCCCGGATAATCCCACTTTCAAAAGCACTTCCGCGCTTCGCGCACGCGCCTCGTCTTTCGGAAGCTTCTGCGCGACGACCAGCCCTTCCATCACATTTTCCAGAACGGTCTTGTGTTTGAACAAATTGTACTGCTGGAACACCATGGCGGTTTTCTTGCGCAGCGTATGAATATCTTTGCGGCCCGAGCGCTTGCAGTCGACGGTAAAATCCCCGATCGTCACTTCGCCGGCGTTCGGCTTTTCCAGAAAATTGATGCACCGCAGCAGCGTCGTTTTGCCCGATCCGCTAGGCCCCAGGATAACGACGACTTCTCCTTTATGCACGGTCAGGTCGATGCCTTTCAGCACTTCCTGCTTCCCGAACGATTTTGAAATCCCGGTCAGTTTAATCATGCCACTCCACCCCGATTGTAAAGAGTAAACCGCTTCTCCAGAGCGGACGATGCCTTTTCCACCAGGACCGTAATCCCCCAGAACAGGAGAGCGGCCGCTATATAGGCTTCGAAAAACTTCCAGTTCGTAGACGCCACGATGTTGGCCTGGGCGTTAATTTCCACCACCGAGATGGTAAAAGCGAGCGTAGTCGCATGCAGCATGGAAATGACGGAGTTCGTCAAATTGGGCAGGCTGACCGCAAATGCCTGGGGAAAGACGATGCGCCGCAGCGCCTGCGCAGTCGTCAGGCCGACGGCGTAAGCCGCCTCGATCTGCCCCCGGTCCACCGCCCCGATGCCCGCCCGGACCACTTCGGACATATAAGCTCCCGCCGTGATGGAGAAAGCGATGATCACGAAAGCGACGAGCGGGATGGAGCCCGAGTTGAAGGACCATCCGTAACGGTCCGCGAGCGTATCCAGAACGGCCGGAAGTCCGAAATAAACGAGGAACAAGTGCATCAGCATCGGCGTTCCCCGGATAAAGGTCACGTACGCCACCGCCGCCGGATGCAGAACCGGCACCCGGTAAATGCGCGCCAGCGCGATGCCCGTACCGATCAGCAGCCCTCCCAGAACGGAGACAGCCGTGATATACAGGGTAACCGGCAGAGCCGACAGCAGGCTCAGAAAGGCCGTGCCGATGAAAGCAGGATCAAGGTTCATAGCCCGGCGCCTCCTTTTTGATTCCCGGCTGGAGCCGTCTGAAGATGTTCAGGCGCGCTGCCGTTTTGCCGGCCGTGTCCGCAAGCGGCCTGCTGTGGCGCAGCAGCCTTTTCTCGGCGGCATCGAAGCCTTTCTGCAAAATAAAGCTGACGACGAAATAAATCAGCGACAAGGCGATATAAATTTCGATAAAATGCTGCGTCGCCGTGCCCAGTGTCTCGGATTTGCCCGTCATTTCCATAACGCCCAGCGTGAAGGCGAGCGAGGAATCTTTCAGGTTCCCGATGACCAGGTTGCCGAAAACGGGCAGCGCAATCCCGAGCGCCTGCGGCATAACGATCCGGGTGAATGCCTCGTACCCGTTCATGCCTACCGCATAGGCCGCCTCCACCTGCCCCCGGTCAACGGCCGCCACCGCCGACCGGATCATCTCGGAGACATAGGCGCCGGTGTGCAGCGAATAAGTGAGAATGACGAACAGGAGCACCGGCGTTTTGGACACGTCCACCTGGACGATTTTCAGCAATTCCGGCAATCCGTAGTAGATCAGGAACAGTTGGATGAGAATTGGCGTCCCCCGGAAGAAGGACACGTAGACTTGACTGATCCGCCTCAGGACGGGCACGTTATACAGCCGGGGCAAAGCGATAAGAAACCCGATGATCAGCCCCAGCGCGATGGAGCTTCCCACGATCAGCAGCGTGATGTGCAGATAGGAAAGCAGCTTCGGAATAAAGAAGAAGATATAGTCCGCCTCGAATCTTCTGCCCATGATACCACCTCTCTCGTACGAACCTTCGGGTTCTTATTTCTTCTGCTTGCCCACGTGCGAGAAGTCCTGGCCGAGCCACTGAATACTCAGCTTGGACAGCGTTCCGTCCGCCTTCACTTCCTTGATGGCTTGGTCGATCCGGTCGGCCAGCTTTCCGTCCGTTTTGCGGAATACATACAGCACATCCGATTCTGTCAAAGGTTCGCCGACCGTTTTCAGCGCGACCTTGCCGTCTTTGTCCGTATAGTTGCGGAGGGCGAAATCCGACGTCACCGTGGCGTCGATGCGCCCTTTGCGGATTTTATCCACCAGATCGTTGGCCGTAGCGTTGTCGTACACGATCTCGATGGCGTTGTTGTTCTTCTTGTTGTACTCCTGGAGGATGTACGCTTCGTTGCTTGTCGCTCCGGTGCGGACTTTTTTGCCTTTCAGATCGTCGATGGTTTTGATGGTGTCGTTGTTGATCTCGACGGCGACTTTGTTCAGGAAAATGCTGTACGGCTCTTTATTGAACAAATATTTCTGCTCGCGCTCCGGATTTTTTTCCATTTGATGGGCGATCAAGTCGATCTTGTTCGTTTCCAGGCTGAGCAGCAGACTCTGGAACTCCATCGTTTTGAATTCGAACTCGTATTCCGGTATCCGCTTGTCGAGCTCTTTGATCAGCTCCACGTCAAACCCCGTCAGCTTGCCGTTCTGGTCGATAAAGCACACCTGCGGGAACTTGGTCCCCGTGCCGACTATGATCTTCTGGACCTTGCCCGCCGGGCTTTCTCCCGGTTTGTCCGTGGCCGCCGAGGTCGTCCCTCCGCCCGTTTCAACGGTTTTGCCACAGCCCGCAGACGCTGCCGCCAGTAATAAAATTCCTGCACCCGCCAACCATTTGCTAACCTGTTTCTTCATTAGACTTGCTCCCCCGCTTCATTATGGATAGTTGAGAATGTAAAGTGATCGTCCAGCCCTGATTAAGTCCGAACCCATGCGGTGTATATTTCTTGCGGCTGAAGGTCGGCCTGTTTCGCCTTGCTTTGTAAGCATGTCTCGTCTGATTCCCTGCCATGCTTCCCCTCTGCTGCCCGCCTTGCCTGCGCCCCTATGTAAAAACTTTCTCTATGAGGCCGTAAAAAAGGCGGATTCGCGCAGCTCCAGCCGGTAGCTTTTAACAAGTACCTCGCCGTTATGGAACTCCTTGTCAAACGCGCGCTGGAATCCCAGCCGCTCATACAGGCTCACGGCGGAAGCCATCATATCGGACGTATGAAGATGAAGCGTGGAGGCCCCGAGCTCCAGGGAGCGCTTCGCGCTTTCTTTAATAAGCTCCGTCGCGATGCCTCTGCCCCGCGCTTCCGGCGATACGGACAAATAGCGGATAATCGGCGTATAGATTTCCAGCTCCGGCCTGCCGTAAGCCGCCTCCGAGGAAACGAACAGCTGGACGGTTCCGACGATTTTCCCTTCCGCCTCGGCTACTAGCCGTGCGACGGGATTGCCTTTGTCAGCGGCGGCACCGATATCTTCGCGGTACTGCTGCCATCTTTGCGCGGACATGACGTCGGCATACTGCAGATAAGCTTCAAGCATCACCGCGCGAACCGCTTCGCGATCCGCCTCTGCCGCTTCACGGATGACGATGGAGGGTGAGCTTCCCATAGATCTGACACTCCTTTTTCTCCTAGGTGTGGAACTCCGCGTAACAACGCAAAAAGCCGGAGAGGTCACTAGAAGCGACTTCTCCGGCTGTCCGGTCGATACTCGACAATTCAAAGCGGAGTACTAAGTTTTTAATACTGTACCATTAAAGCGGGACGTTATCAACCATTTTTTGTTGTTTTTTTGGGGAAGCTGAACGGTAAAGGTATTATGAAGTTCCGGACCCCGCTCACGATAAACGGGCTGCACAAAAAAAGGCTGCATGCCGCAGCCGTCTTACAGCTTTTTCTCATACAGGTTGGCGCGCCATCCGTCTCCCTGCACGGTTTCCAGATAAACGAAGCCGGCGTTCCGGTAATACGCGTTGAGCCCGGAGTTCTCCGACATGCAGTCCAGCCGGAAATACGTTTTGCCCGCCCGCCTGATATAACCTTCCGCCCATTCGAGCAGCCGGGTTCCAAGTCGGAGTCCGCTGCGCTTGCGCGTCACAACGAGCCGGTGAAGATAGCCCGCATCGCCGCGGTCCCTCTCTCCCCAAAGAGGCTTATCGCTCCACTGGAGCGTGAAGCAGCCCACGGCCTCGCCGCCCGAATAAGCGATAAACATTTCATAATCGGCCATTAGGCCCGCGATATACTCCCAGGTGAACGTCTTCTCGTCCCAGAGCAGAATGCCCTGCGAAACTCTCCAGCGGGCCGCTTCCACATACAGCTCCTGCAAAAGAGCCGTTTCGGCCGAACCCGCTCTTCTGATTTCCAGGTCTGCCCCCGCGTCCGGACACGTACTCACCGGCAAAACCTCCTTTAAAGCCCCTTTAGCGAAAAAAAGATTTAAGTCCAGTCATTCTTATGTTCAGAGATGAATGTAATGTCATTTTGATAATGTTCGAGATGACCGGCATCTAGCATTTTTTGAAAAGCAAGGTCACCCTCACCCGCTCTTCTTGTTATTGTGTTACATAATCCTTCCAATCGCAGCAGTACCATTTCTATATAATTTTCCGCAAAACCTTCACCGTAAGAATCAAAAAACAATTTCACTCTGTTTTTAATGCGGGAAGCATCTTGAAAGGAATCATAATAAACGATTTCGCCTGTTTCAGTCAGATACAATCTGCTTAACGGCACACAAGTGTACAGAGTATAAGCTATGTCCCAAAGCCGCGGACCAGGTCCGGCTGCATCAAAATCAATAATACCTATCGGTCTTTCCTGCTGAAAAATAATGTTGTATACGGCAAAATCGTTGTGGCATATTACCTCCGCAGGTTGTGGAGTATTATCCAAAGATCGCCAACTGTCATCAAATGAAAAGTCGCTTACAGCATCATGATAGAGACGGAGCATTTTCGCAATTTCCTGTAAGACATCATCTGACCGCATATAGTTCTTCAGAGGATAATTACCGGCTTCTCCTTCGATAAAGGATAAAATTTCTCTTCCTTTTTCATCGATACCCAGGTATTTAGGGGCATACCCATATCCTTTGTTGTCAAGATGGTTTAACAGGTCATGAATTTGGGGGCTATTCGGCTTTAATTCCCGTCTAACTGTATGAC
The DNA here is from genome assembly GCF_058269095.1 of Paenibacillus sp. JNUCC 35. Classification (NCBI taxonomy): domain Bacteria; kingdom Bacillati; phylum Bacillota; class Bacilli; order Caryophanales; family Paenibacillaceae; genus Paenibacillus; species Paenibacillus sp. JNUCC 35. The sequence continues at coordinate 4,674,463 of NZ_CM177771.1, forward strand.
CCGACCTATATACCTTTGAGACGTTGCCACCGGCTAACAATTCCTCATTTGAATGATTAGACATCTAAGCACCTCCTTTTTTGTTCGCATCCGAAAAGAAGTACACTCGGCAGATCCGGGCTTTCCTAATCCCGGACATCCGAGGCCCGGACAGTTCCTTCCTCCCATACGCGCTCCAGAATCGCATCCACGGTTTCCTCCGGCGTTAGATCGGTCGAGTCCAGCCACAAACCGACCCGCGGGGTTTCCGCGTGCAGCACGCCGTTCAGTGCGGATACGGTCCATACGCCGTATCCTTTTTTGACCCGGGCCGCTTCTCTGCGCGCGACTTCCTCTTCGCCGGGACACAAAACGATCACGTACAGGGGCTGGTCCTCCAGCAGCGCAAGGAAGTCGTTCAGCACGCGGCCTACCACGACATCCTGCATCACGACGGTGAATCCGGCGGAATAGTAGGTATCGGCGGCTTGAGCCGTCAGCCTGTACCGCAGTAGAAGCTGTTCCATCTGATCGGCTTCCGCATCCGGATGGACTTCCTTGCGGTCGTTGACGATCATTTTGCGGAAATGATCTCCCCGGAGATGAACCGATTTCTCGAATCGCTCCGCCAACAGCTGCGCGACCGTCGATTTGCCGCTTGCCATAATGCCGGTCACCAAAAACATCGCATGAATATCCCGAATCATGCCAATCTCCTCCTCTTGCGGACGATTTCTCATGTTTCCATTGTAGCCAATCGCCGGCAAGGCATCGTAAGGAGAGTTTCGTTATAATCAAACCGGCCGCTCGGAGAGCGGTGTATGCATTTTTCCTGCCGGCATGCGGAAGGCCCGGATTCCATACACTAAGATAAACCACTTCCGCATCAGAAAGGAGACCGGCCATGTACGGTTTTGCACCCCCGCCGCCGCTTCCTCCATCGCCCGGATACCGGGCAGGCAAACCGGCTGCCATTGAAGTTACGGGCGACGGAATCGTCTCCGTCATTCCCGACCAAGCCGTGATCGTGCTGGGAGCCGTCACGGAGGGAGAAGCCCTCTCGCCCTTGCAGGCCGAGAACGCCCGGATCATCTCGGCCGTGATCGACTCCCTGCTGCAGCTCGGAATCCCCCGCAGCAGCATCCAGACGGACGAATTCCGGATCGATCCCCAGTACGACTTTCAGGACGGCAAACAGATTTTTCGCGGCTACCGGGTCACTCATCTGCTGAAAATTACGACGGAACGGGTCGGAGAAACCGGGACGATTGTCGATACCGCCGTCTCCAAAGGCGCCAACTCCGTCTCCGGGATCTCCTTCCGGACGTCCCAGCCGCAGAAATACAGCAAGGAAGCGCTGACCCTCGCCGTCCGGAACGCCCGGGAGAAGGCGCTGACGATAGCGGCTTCCCTCGGGGTCACCCTGGCGGCGGTTCCGGAGTCCGTCCGGGAGCTCAGCCGCCAGAACGAGCCTGTCCCGTTCAAGGCCTCGGTGCTGGCCGCCAGTCCGGCAACCCCGATCCAACCGGGAGAGCTGCAGGTTTATGCGGCGGTGAGCGCGCGATACACCTTCAGCTAAGCCGCGGCCGGGCGCACCGAAAAAAGAGCGCATCCCGTCAGTTGGGGACACGCTCTTTTTGGGGCTAGGGCCGGACAGCACAACGAAGAGAGCGTGTCCCGTCAGCCGGGATACGCTCTCTTTCGCTGGAACAGGATCAAGGTAGATATCCGCCCCGCGCAATGCCGGAACGCACCCGGGATTCGCAGGCGGTCCCGGCGGCTCCGCGGAACGGCGTTTGCCTGATGCCGCCACGGCCGGGCCCGCTCTTAAATCGCGGGCCAAGTCAGGCGCACGCCAAGACCCGCGCTGTGTCCGCTCCGCTCTGGCGCGGCTCCGGCTACGCTCTGATTACGCTCCCTTGCGGCTCTCGCTTGACTTTGCTCCGTCTCCGGCTACGCTCCCTTTCGGCTCCGGCTACGCTCTGGTTTCGCTCCCTTGCGGCTCTCTCGCTTGACTTTGCTCCGTCTCCGGCTAGGCTCCCGTTCGGCTCTGCTTTGGCTCCGGCTCTGCTCCCGTCCGGCTCTGGCTCCGCTCCAGTCGGCGTTCCGGCTCCCGCCTGCGCCAGCCCTGCGCAGGGCTGAGCGGCCGCCGCCCGCTTACGACGCGCTCGCCGCAGCCGCAGGCTCCGAGACGATGCGCGTCACGCTCTTGCGGCCGTCCACGCCGACCGGGACTTCGCCGGCAATCGTGACCCGGCGGACGACCCGGTGCTGGTCGCCGTAATCGTTCACGGCGTAATGCTGCGTGGCGCGGTTATCCCAGACCGCCACGTCGCCTTCTGCCCAGCGCCAGCGCACGGTATTTTCCAGGCTTGTGATATGTTCCTGGAACAAGGCGATAAGCTTCTGGGAATCGGCGACGGAGAAGCCTTCGATTTTTTTGGCGAAGCCGCCCAAAACCAGTGTCTTCTCTCCCGTTTCCGGGTGAACGCGGACGAGCGGATGCTCCGTTTCGTAGACCGTGGAAGCGAAGCTCTCCCGGTATTTGCGTGCCGCTTCGCTGCCCAGGGCGTTAACCGTTCTGGCTGTGGCCGCATAATCGAATTCATTGGTGTGCAGCACCCGCAGCTTGTCGGCCAGCTCGCGCAGCTCCGCAGGAAGGAGTTCATAAGCGGCTGCCGTATTCGCCCACACCGTATCCCCGCCCGATTCGGGAATCACAATTCCCCGGAGGATGGAAGCGGCCGGATATGCATCAACAAACGTCACATCCGTGTGCCACACGTTGGCGCGTCCACCATGAGTCGAATCCAGCTCCAGAACGTAATCCGTGCCGTCTTTGGGCTTGATCGTCGGGTGAGCGATCGGACTGCCGAGCAGCTTCGTAAACTCTTCCTGTCCGGCATTGTCCAGGTGATTCTGGCCCCGAAAGAAAATAACCTTATGCTTTAGCAGCTTTTCGCGGATAAAACCTACCGTGCTTTCATCGAGACTGCCGGACAATGAAATCCCTTCAATAATAGCACCAATTCTTCCTGAAACCGGGGTTACCTTCACTTGTTCACTCATGTTCTTTTCCTCCTTTAAAATGGTTGATTTATCGTCAGCGGCAAGCCCGGACCGGCAGCTCGGCTGCCTTACCCGGGACTATCCCTTGTAATTGTCTCGCCACTTCAGCAGCCGCTCTTCCAGCAGCCGCACGACGGAATCCACAAGCTTGCCGACAACAGCGAAAATAAGGATGCCTACAAACACGGCGGTCGTTCTGGAAAACTGTCTGGCATCCTGGATCATATACCCGATGCCCTCACTCGATCCCATCAGCTCCGCAACGACGAGCCCCAGCCAGGCGACGCCCAGCGACAGCCTGAGCCCGAGCAGGACATTCGGCAGCGCCGAGGGGAGCACCAGCTTCGTAATTTGCCTGAAGCGGCTGAACTCCAGCACTTTGGCTACGTCAAACAGCTTGGAGTCCACGTTCCGGACACCGAGGAATGTATTCACATACAGCGGGAAGAAAGCTCCCAACGCGATCAGCAAAATTTTGGATAACTCGTCGAACCCGAACCAGAGTATAAAAAGCGGCGTGATCGCAAGATGCGGAACGGTGCGGAGCATCTGTAAAGTAGGATCGAGCATATACTCGGCTTTTTTCCTCAAACCGACCAGCATACCGGTCAGAAGACCGAGCGAGCCGCCGAGCAAAAAGCCGTAGGCCGCACGCTGCACGCTCACCCTCAGATGATGGAAAAGCTCGCCGGATTGAACCATTGCCGCGAATTCATCCGCAATGCTGAGCGGTGAAGGAAATAGCGTCGCGGAGACCAGTTTCAGTCCGCTTACCGTCTGCCAGACGGCAAGCGCCGCCAGCGGCAGCACGAGCCCGAGCAGGGCAATCTTCAGTTTGCCTCCGCGTCTGGCGGATGCTCTGCCGGCTGCGGCTTGTCTCTCTTCCCTCTCTTCCAGGCCCTTGGCGGCCGGAGAAGACGGATTTAATTGTCCCAAAGCTGACACGGACTTCGCCTCCTTCTCCTTATTTAGCCGGTTTCACGGCTTCAATCGCTTTGCTGTCCGTGTTTCGCGTCACGTCGATTTTCTTCTTGATAAAGCCCGCTTCCAGGAGGATGTCCGCCGAAGCCTGCTGGATGCCGAAAATCTCTTTCGAAATGGGAACGTTCGAATATTGGGTATTTTGTACCACCAGCTCGATCGTCGCCCGGTCCGCCTTCTTCGCCTTCGCTATGAACTCGACGACCTCATCCCGGTGCCCCTTCTGAAAATCGATCGCTTTCTCGAATCCTTTCAGGAAAGCTTCCGCCGCCCCCGGATGCTCCTTGACAAAATCGGTCCGGCCGATCGTAAGCACCGGCGCTTTGATGTTCAGGGCTTCCCCGCTCGTCAGGACGCGCGCGCCGTTTTTGGCGATCTGGATGCTCGTATACGGGTCCAGTCCGACCCAGGCATCCACCGCTCCCGATTCGAAAGCGGCGACAGATTCTTCCGCCTGGAGCTGGATAAGCTGGAAGTCGGATTCCTTCAGCCCCGCCTGCTTAACCGCTTTGATGAAAAAAACATGAAGCGTAGTTCCCTTGGCAATGGCGATCTTTTTCCCTTTCAAATCCGCAAGGCTTTGGGCGGTGCTTTTGGCCGGGACGATCACGATGTTGAGCCCTTTCAAGCCTTCGGAGAGCAGAGACAGCGTCGTGACCGGCAGGTTGTTCGCCTGAGCGGATATCGCCGCCCCGTCGCCGAGCCAGGAGAAATCGACGCGTCCCGCGGCCAGTGCCTCCAGAAGAGCCGGTCCGCTCGGAAACTCGGACCATTTGACGTCCCCGCCGATTTTGGCGAATTCCTCCTCGAACCAGCCTTTCTCCTTGGCCAGGAGAAGTAGCCCACCGCCCCCGTTGTTTGCGAGGTTGACGGTATATTTGCCTTTGGGCGCGTCCGTCCCGGAGGCGTTTGTCGCGGCCTGTCCGGCGCCGCATCCCGTAAGTCCGGCCAAGCCTATGGCGAGTGCCGCAGCCGCTAACGATGCTTGAAGTTTGTTCATCCGCCGTGCCCCTTTGCACAAAAATTTTGGGTACAAAAAAGACACCCGACAGCACGCGTTAAGCGGGCCGTGCAAGGTGCCACCAGTGGACCGGTAGGATACCAGAGTTATCGATTCACTCCTAAAAAATAATTAAACCTCATATTCATATAAAAATAGTTGGTTTTAAGGGCGGACTAACTGACTAGTCAGTCAGTGCTTGTTGGAATGATTCTATCAGCCCCTTTTTGGGAAGTCAATACTTTTTTAGCAATACTTGAAAAGAACGCGGCAACCCGTCCATATCCGCCTGCTTATTTGCAAAGCAAACCGACCAGTTGCTCTTCATCCGGGCTCGCTACGGCGCCAAGTCCTCTGCGCCGGGCCCCGCTGACTCCGTTGAGCAGAGCGAAATAAAGCACCGCCAAATCCTCGGGTCTTCCTTCCCGGAACGTCCCCTCTTCTTGTCCCTGCTTCACGATCGCGATAATCGGCTGGAGGTTCTCGACGGCCCTGCGCGGTATTTCCCGCTTTTCTTCCGCGGAAATACTGGCGATCGTCTCCGCATGCAGAACGACATGCATACCGTTCAACGCATTCTCGTCCTCCCCGATTTTCCGGGCATGCCAAAGAAGCTTTTCGCGCGCATTTCCTTCCCGGCGGCGGGCCTCTTCGCAGACTCTGCCGTATCTTTCCTGAAGCATCTTGACCAGGCTGACGAACAGCTCTTCTTTGGAGGAATAATAGTTGTATACATGGCCGTGGGAAATGCCCGCCGCTTCCGCAATATCCGATATTTTGGCCGCCGCAAGGCCCTTTTTCGCGAAAATTCCGATGGACGCATGAAGAATCTGCGACCTGCGTTCTTCTCTCTGCTGCATAACTTTTTCCGGGTTGTTCACAGACATAGCGGGTCCCCTTTCTCTGATACCGTGGATTATAACATATTTAAGGAATCTGAAAACTGAGGTTTCTCCCGGTTCCTGGAAATATTCATTTTGAACCCCAGGAATTCCCTCCTTCATGCCGAATAGTGTAGGGATCAGATGAATATAACCACGTCCAGAGGGTGAGCGATATTGGCACAGATCAAGGATCTTTTACTTCAGCTCTTTTTTTCCCTTATGCCTTTCGTACTGTACAGCTTCTATTACCGGGACAAAGACACCAATTACTCCAAGAAATTTATTCTGATTACCTCCATGATCTGCCTGTTTCTTTCCATGACATTCGCTTCCAGCGTCGAAAAAGGCATCCAGTTCGATGTCCGTTACGTCATCCTTTTTTTCGCCCTTGTGTTCGGCGGGTTTCGCATCGGCCTTCTGCTTGTGCTGGAGTTTGTTCTGTACCGCCTTTATTTGGGCGGACCCGGGACCTCTTCGGCTATGGGCATCTTGCTGGTTACGTTCCCCCTGTCGGTCTTGCTGTGCCATGTCTACCACAGGACAAGCCAGAAGTACCTGGTCGCCCTTATGGCCGGACTTTGCTACTCTATCTTTCCCCTGCTTCTTTTGTATATCAACCGGCCCGATTATATTCTGACTCATTGGACTTACCATATTCTGATCATACCCGTTCACAATTCAGTCGGAGTTCTGCTGCTGATCTACTTGTTTGAGAAATCCGCGACGGATAAGGACATGTACATGAGGTACCTGCAAAGCGAGAAAATCGAGGCCGTCGGCCAGGTCGCCGCATCCCTGGTGCATGAAGTGCGCAACCCGCTCACAACCGTGCTCGGTTTTTTGAAGCTGATCCGTCAAGATCAGGCAATGCCTCCCGAAAAACTTCACCGGTTCATTGACATCAGCATCGAGGAAGTGAAGCGAACGGAAGCGATTTTGTCGGAGTATTTATCCATGTCCAAGCCTTTAACGCAAAAGCGCGAAGAAATCGATCTCGTCCATGAGCTGGAGGCTGTCGCGGAGGTTATGACTCCCTATGCCACAATGAACAATGTGTCGCTGATCCTGCATGTCCCGTCCGAACCCGTACGACTAACCGCTAACGGAGCCGAAATGAAACAGCTCCTTGTCAATTTCGTAAAAAACGCCGTCGAAGCCTGTTCCGCCATACAAAAAGGTAACGTCACGCTGCGCATGCATACGGATGGGCACCTCGTGAAAGTACATATCCGGGACAATGGAATCGGGATGAACAAAGAACAGCTGAGGCGGCTCGGCTCCATCTATTATTCCACCAAAAATACGGGCACCGGCCTGGGCCTTACGTATTCTTATCAAGTGATCCGGTCCATGAACGGCACGGTCTCGGTGTTCAGCGAGCTTCATGGGGGGACGGAATTCACTCTCTCGCTGCCCCTTTCTTCCAAAGGCCCCGATGGAGGTTAAAAAAAATCGCCAGTCCTTTCACGCTCTGTCGGAGCATAAGAGGACTGGCGATTTGATTTATTGGCCGCGGACGGCCGGGATTGTACAGGGTGGGTGCTGACAGCGTATTACACCTAAAAAGCCAGCTTCCCCTTCTCCATGATGAGCTTGCCGTCCAGATATACGGTCGGCTCTTTAACGAGTCCGTCGATATGGACGCCGGCCGTGATCGTTCCTCCGAACGTATTGTTGCTGCCGAAGGCCACATGTATCGTGCCGTACACCTTCTCGTCTTCCAGGATGACGCCGGTGATTCTCGCTTTATCGTTCGTTCCGACTCCGAATTCGCAGAGAAGCCGGCCGTTTTTGTCTCCGAGCATGCCCAGGAGCTGCGGTCCGGCTTCGCCTTCCGCCTTTACGATACGGCCCTGTTCGATGGTAAGCAGAAGAGGCTCGCTCAGCTTGCCGATCCCGGCAATGGACCCGTCGATCAGGATTTGCCCTTCCGCCGTTCCTTCCAGCGGCGCGATGTACGCTTCGCCGGACGGCAAATTCCCCGACTCGCCGGGATTAAGGTACAGCCCTGTGCTCGGCACGCCGTTTCTTCCCTCCACGGGGAAGGTCAGCGTATAACCGCCCTTCTCGATGCGCACCTCACGGGCCCCGGTTAAGAGCTTCGTCACTTGCTCCGTCAGACGCTTAACCTCGGCATAATCGGCCGAGATGGCGCCGTGGAGGAACATATCCTCCGTAATGCCCGGCATCGTGGCCAGCCTTGCTCCGGCGGCCGCCGCATTTTTGCGGGCCTGCGTATGCGTGAGAGACTGCTTCGTGATACAGACGACCACGTTCGAAGTGATCATGGCGGCGGCAACTGCGGCAGGAGGCTCTTCCCCCGGTCTGTACCGGTCCTTCATGATCATAAGCACAGCCTCCGCTCCAAGCGCTTTTCCCGCTTCGTAAAGCGGCTCAGCGAGATGTCTCTTGTCCTCGTCCGAAACGACCAGGAAGGATTCCCGGGCCTGAAGGTCCAGACAGCTTTGCAGCACGTGTTTGCCGACTTCAATGAGTGATTCGTTCATTATCTTCATCCTTTCTGAATTGGAGAATGAGCCGAGAAGGGCTGACGTTCGAAGGATTCCCGGCAGCAGCCCGTCTCAACCCGGCTTCTTCTAAATCATTTCCGATACGAGCTTGCCCATCAGAGCATTGGACAGAACCACCGGCTTGCCCGAAGCCTCCGCCATGAACTGCCTTGCTTCCTCCGTGTACCCCATACAATCCAGCACGATGATGTCGCTCTTCTCTTTCAGTTCCTCGGCGGCACGCCGGAATTCGGCTTCGTCCAGTTTGTACGGCGACGCGACGGCAAAAACCGGGTTCAAGCCGTAGGGCTCATACTTCTGCGCGAGCGTTGCGCGCTGCTCCGCCAGCGGTACGAGCACGCCGAGCCTGCGGCCGCCGGCCATCGCTTTGACAGCGGGAGGGATAAGATGGTCGGGCTCGATCAAATACGACCGATCTGTAGTAAGGCCGGGGAATACGCCTGTGCACAGCAGCAAAATGTGCCGGATTCCGGCCTCCTCGAACTCGCTAATCCGCTTCTGCAGCAGAGGCTGCAGCTTCTCGCGCGACATCACGACGGATTCTCCGGTCGCCAGACGCGACGTCAGCACGTACTGCCCTTCTTCCGGAGAAAGGTCCCTCTCGATTTCCGCTTTGCTAAGCCCGTCTAAGGCACCGCCCTGAACGAGTTCTGCGCGCCCCTCTAGGCAGCGCTCCACAATCGGCGCCACGTCTGTCCTCGGCGCTTGGCCGATTGTGATCATTCCCAGTTTCTCCATGTTCTCCACCCCCATGAAAGATCCGCCCGAAGCGGCTGAAAAAAAAGGACAGGGGAAACTCCCCTGCCTGCTGTCCGTTCCCTGCTTACTTGCCGCTGGTCTGCAAAATTTTCATGGACCCGTACAGCTTCGTGATCCGGCCGAATTCTTCAGGGTCGTAGAAAGCGCACGTACCGGCCATCGTTTCCTTGGCCGCTTCAATGGCGAAACGCGCCGCCGACGCGATATCCGTCTCGTGGCTCGCTCCCGTTCCGCAGCCCGGTACGACGGATTGCGCCGTTACCGCAACACCGACGACGGGAGCATCCGTCGCTACGGCCGGCTGCAGAATGGAGTTGATGTGATACAGGTCGTTGCCGTACGGCGTGATGTCCTGCATCGTAACCGGGAACGTCACCGCATGCTGACCGGTCGTCATCTCCATAATGCGGAGCAGATCGTCGCTGACGCGGAGGATGTACCCTTCCTTCACAGTCGGCGAAATCGCGATGCCTTTGTGATTGATCACGCGGTTGCCCTTCGTCGTGTCGATGGACAGAATCGCGTCCATTTCGGGCACGACTTCCTCTTGGTTCATCGTCAGGATATCAACCGGCGAATCCATAAAATCGACCGGTTCATGCGGGCGGGTCGGCGCGTCCGGGCAAATGTGAGTCGTGACGACCACATCGCCCTGCAACGCGTCGCCCTTCGTCTGCATATCCGCCAGCTTCAATGCGGCGGCAACAGCCGCAACCGCTCCGTCGGCATCGGAGACGAGGCCGATGCGGCTAGGGCGTGCCCCGATGCCGCCGAGACGGCCGATAATGCCGAAAGTCGGCGCGCTGCCGCCCTTGCTTTTGCCGTCCGTGCCGGGGATCACGACTTTGACGAAATCCGTGCTTCCTTTTTCTCCGCTGACTTTGGATACGGTCACCGATACGCCGGGATAGGCGTCGAACAATTCTTTTACCTTCGCTCCGCTTGCATAAATGCTGTCGAGTGTATCGAGAACGATCATCGTTTGTTTAAGGGTCATGTTAATTTCCTCCGTATGAATTCACTTTGATGTCGAAATGAACGAGTCGGGATTTAATCCAGGTAAGAAAGCACCGGCTTCTTGATAATGTCTTCCACCGCTTGCAGCAGCTTGCGGTTTCTCATCGTCGTGCTGAGCAGCAGTTTCTCGGCGGGCACGGTAATGACGGCAATGTGCTGCCCTTTCGCGATGGCGGCCGATACGATCGGCTTCGCTGTTTTCGCGTCCAGCGTCATGATCAGATCCGGGAAGGTGCCGAAGCGCTCCCCGTCTTTCTCGAGCGTCATGTACTCGTTCCAGAAGGTCATCTCGTACGCGTCGTCGATCCGGACGGTTCCGGCATCGAAGCCGCCGGACGTTTCGAGAGAGAAGTCCGTTACCGTTCCGGCGGTCACGACTTTGCCTCCGAGCTGCGCGACCACGGCCTCGATAGCGGCCTCTCCCTTGGCGGAAAGCAGCGCCCGGCCGACTTCGATCGCCTGCGTGATGGCCCCCGCCGCGCCGTTGGCTCTCGCGTAAGCCGCGGTCACCGGGTTCCGCGCCACGGCCACGAGGCCGCCCGCTTCGATGGAAGCCTTGCGGATCATCGTCGACGCCTTGTCCAGCGTCCCGGAGATGCTCAGCTCGATGTAGCGATCGCCACGGCCGCCCACCGCCGCCTGATGGGACACATAGTCCTCCACCTCGGACAAGTTCATCGAGCCCATAGAGCCGGTCGGGTGAGCCCGGCCGTTGCAGGCGAAATCGACGAGCGGCACGCCGGTGATCGCCGACTGGAACCAGCCGTTGACCGTCGTCCCGGCCCCGTTCTCGTTCGTGTGAAGCCCCTGGATGGGCCGGCCGATTTTGGCCGCGAGCATCTCAAGCGCCTTCGCGTAGTGAACGGGCTTCACGAACTGTTCTTTGGCGGCCGGAGCGCCGACCATGGAGACGGTGACCAGCAGGTCGTCGTCCCCGAATTCGTCGAGAGAGATCAGCTCGGGCTCGCCGACTTCCAGCGCCAGGCGTCCGAGCTTCAGCCCCTCTTCGATCCAGCCGCCGCCACCGCCGCCTAGAACGGCGCCGCCGTATACGGCCTGTTCTACCATTTCGTCGTTCAGCTTGAGTCTCGTCATGGAAGTCACCTCATTTTTTCAGTTTGAATACAGAGCTAAAGAAGCTGTACAGGGCATCCCCCGCGATAAAGCCGGCGGCGAGAATGCTCATCGGCGTTTCGGCTTTTTTCTTGAAAATTTTCAGAACAACGATCCGGATCAGAATACCGGTGAGTACCGCCCAGCACGCATTCGGCGAAACGATCAGGAGACCCGTTGCGAAAAGCACCCCGATCTGACGGGACGGTCCTCCGAGCAATTGGACAATCGCGCCCGGAATCGCCCAAAGCAGCAGTTGGCGGGCAATATCGGCCGAAGCTCCGGCCTCGATCGTGGACACATACACTTTATCAATAGGCGGAACGAGATTTTGAGCAAAGTAGCCTTTGTACGAGAGCAGCACGGTCAGCAGCGCGACGCCGAAGGCGATCATCGCCGTGATGTACTGCTGTTTTCTCCCGTGAAGCTCCAGCTCGGGATCTTTGCCGTTGCCCCGGAGAATGTACCCGGCTTTCAAGTCGTAGCCCATATCCGCAAACGCCGGGCCCGTCGCCGCGCTGAAGCCGGCCAGAAGCGCAAGCGCAACCGGCGGAAACCCGATCAGCATGCCGAACAACAGCGTAATAAAAGCGACGGCAAACGCCGGGAACCAGCCGGAATGCATGGCGGCGATCCCTACGATGATCTCGTGCACGAAGGCGGCGAAAGCGGCGAAAATGATGAAGCCGATCAGCATGCCGAGCGACATTTTCGTCATAATCCCGCCGATGACGGCAATGAGCAGCGCGATGACCAGGTAAGCGGCAAAACCGAGGCTGAGGGTGCGGCGGGCTTCTTTATCCGTCCGAGTCAGCCTGCTGTCCGTGACTTCTTCCTCGCCTCCCGCTTCGGAGTCCGCCTGTTTCGGACGCTTGAAAATGAGCATCCCCGCCTGGATGAGCGCGACGATACCGGCGCCGATCATGACCCCGTGGGCGATGTACAGATGATTGACGTCGATATCGAACCACGGCACCGAATACTGCCGGATCATCAAACCGATGCCGAACATCGTGAGCGCCCAGATGTTTCCGATAAACGCGACGCCGAAAGCGGACATCGAGATTTTAAAATACGAGCCGATAAGCCCGATAACGGTTCCGACACCGAGCAGCAGCGCGCGTTTGCCGCCTTTATCCCCCGCCAGGATCGATTCCGCGGTAGCCACGCCGGGCGCCCAGGTTCCTTTTGCCGGGAAGAGTTTGGAATCGTAGAGCTTGTACAGCAGCGTCGCGTCGACGAACATCGCCAGCGCGGCTCCGATCAGCATCGGCACGATCAGTTCCGTCGCCCCCATCGCAAACGGAATCCCGATCGGAATAAGCAGGCTGTTGGCCGCTCCGAACGTAGCCGAGGAGATAGACGTCTGAACCAGATTCTGGCGGTGGATCGATTTGAATTTACGGAATACCATCATGGGAATCCGTGCGATCAGCATCGCGACAAGAGCGCCGATAATCGCGGTATTCGGGGTTACCCCCAGTGTCGTAACCAGCTGCATCCCGATAATGGCCCCGATTACACTCGTGACAATGTTCAAGATCAGTGCGAACGGCTCGAAAATACTCGGGTGTTTCTTTTCCTTTTCCTCTTTCTCTTCCATGGACAATCCCCCTAATCACTTGATGTAGAACCATTCTCCCGTCATCTGTTTCCTTCAGGAAACTTTTTTCTGTTACGGGAATGAAGCCGAAGGCAGAGGCGCAAGCATTTTTTGTACAAGTAGTATGCGCAAAATGGAATTATCCGACAAATAAAAGTGCAAAGCGGAAAGACCGGCTTGTAAACCAGGTGATAAATGCACCCGTCACAGACGTCCTCATGCAATATGCACATATGCACATCCTATACATACTAGGCGCATGTCCCATTCGTCACGTACACGGCATCCATCGCACACATCCCATCTCACTCACACCGCTTTAAAGCTTTACTAGAATATAGCTCGGAGGTATGACAAAACCGGCTCGCGGGCGCTTTCCGAAAGGAACTACTTTCCGGCCGTATCCGGCAAAACCTCCGGTAACGTCCGCTTCTTTTTCAAGGAAAATATACGCAGTTGAACCGTCCCGAGAAGAACCCCGGTAAAAACAAGCGCAGCTCCGAAAAGCTGCGGAGCCGTAACGGCGCGGCCGAAAAGAAGAAACTCAAGCAGCATCGCCATCAGCGGCTGCAAATTCAGCACGATGGCCGCTTTGGCCGCGCCGAGGGTCTGCATCCCTTTGTTCCACAGGACGCCCGTAAGCCCCTGCGCCACGATCACCGTCACGATCACGAGCGCCCACATTCCGGCCGGATGAATCCATGTGACCTCCCCGGCCGCCAGAACGAACGGATCGAAGAGCACGGCGCTGAGTGCGAAGCTGTAAACCGTCACGATAAAGGGAGACAGCCGCCTCGTCAGAATGCGGGCGAAAATCAGGTTGCACGAAAAGGTAAACGTCGCGCCCGCCATAATCCAGTCTCCCGCATTGAACTGCAAACCGCGGACATTCAAGGCGAAAGCCAGTCCCGAAATGGCAATCACGCTGCCTGCCACCATGCGCCAGGTCACCCGTTCTTTCAGGAAAAGAGCGGCCAGACCGGCCGTAAACAGCGGCGATAGCGTAAAAATAAGCGAAGCGTTCGTAGCCGTCGTGAGCTGGAGTCCCCGGAGCAGCAGGATCTGGTTTGCAATGAGGCCGATTCCGGCCGAGCAGCAGAGCCAGAGCGCGTCTTTACCCGTTATTTTCACAAAAGCGCGGGTTCCCCACGCCCACAGCAGAAAGGCGCCGGACACGATCGTCAGGCTCAGCGCCGAGAGAAACAAGGGAGGAAACTCCCGGAGCAGCACCTGGCGGACCATGTAGTTCAGCGCCCAGACGAAGACGCAGAAGATCAGAAGCAGATACGATCTAGCCGATGTCCAAGTCACGAGCTTGACTTAATTCGGCTCGCGGATATCAACGAGCTGCTTGTAGTAATGGGAGGCGAACAAGCCCTCCACTTCGACGGCGTCGACGACCGGAACATCCAGTTCGCTCCGGAGGACGGCGGCCAGGCCGATGGTCGAGAAGCCCGTGCAGGCGAACACGATGACCTTCGTCCCCGCATCCAGCAGGGCTCGGGCGGCTTCGATCGCTTTCTCGCGTCCGGCCGGTGTCATGAGATCCGTCGTGTTGGTGACGCCTTCGGGACGTGCGTAGCGGACGAGCTTGCCGCCGAGCAAATCGCGAATGACCGCGGGCGCTTCCTCCGTGATGCCCAGCACGCCGACGGGCCGGCCCATGGACAATGCCGCGTACGCCGCGGCGCTTCCCGCTCCGATGACCGGCACCGAGACGCTTTCGCGCAGAGGCTCGATCGCCGGGTCCGCCGCGCAGGAGATGACCAGCACCGTGCAGCCTTCCCGCTCCATCCGCTTGCCCAGCTCGACAATTTTCGGAATGGCGATGGCTTCCGTCTCCTCGTCAAAGATGCCAAGGGGCTGATCCGGAATGCATTTGCTCACAACCGGCAGTCCATACGTCTCATTCAGTAACTTTCCGTGCTGCTCGAGAACCTTCGTATCTTCCGTCGTTAATACGCGGATCACTCCGATCATGGCTTCCCATCCTTCCTCGTTTTCGTTTGCTTTTTGTAGACTTCGTGTAGCTTATTAAAGTTGGATTGGTAATATTGTATTCGTTTCCAAAGAGGCGGACCATGTTCCCTGCTGCCAAAAATAACGAAGGCCTTTTGTGCTCGGAGCACAAAAGGCCGATTTTCATTCCAAATTTTTCAATAAATAAAACGACGTGCACAAATAATACATCAGCCGTTTCGACGTATCTTCCATGTCTATGTCAGCTATGTCTTTGATGCGATCCAGCCGGTATTTTACGGAGTTCCGGTGAATGTACAGCTTGTTCGCCGCTTCGATCAGACTGCCCCCCGCCGCCAGGTACGCATGGAAGGTGGGCACAAGATCGGTTCCGTTGTCCCGGTCATACTTGGAGAGCCTGCCGATCTTCTTCTCCATGAACGCATCGAAGCCTACATAGGCGGAAGATTCCAGCAGCAGATCAAACATTTCGATCTCCCCGTAGCTGAACGTACGGCGTTCTTTGTCCAGCCGGCAGCCGATGGTCATCGCTTTTTTGGCCTTCACGTAGCTGCGGTACACTTCCCAGAGCGGAGCTTTGCCGCCGAAACCCGTCCGGATGTGGCTATGGGAGTCCAGCAGCGGGGCCAGAACATCGGCCCACTCGGCCGTTTTGCCGCTGACCGGCTGCTTCGTGCCTGGCTCCGATGCCGCCGGGGAAGCGAGCAGAAGGACAAACCGATCCCCCTGCCGGAGCAGATGGGACTTGACTTTGCGAGCCGCCGATTCGCTTTCCACAAGCTCGCCCAGCGCGACCGGAAGGGCGGCATGCTCCTCGAACAGATGCGGCTCGCCCTCGGCGATGCAGACTTCCCAGCACCAGTCCGGCTGAAGGCCCAGCTGCCTCCCCTTGTTCTCCGCGTCCTGCTTGGACAGCGGCAAGCCCATCAGCAGCTCCTCGAAGAAGTTGCCCTGCAGCCGCTGCTCCGTGTCGTAGGTGATCTTGCGGCGCATCAGCTCCAGGGAGAACACCAGCCGAGCATGTTCGATGCAGACTAGTTCCAGCTCGTCGAGCTGCTCCTTCCCGATGATGAGGCGCCCGGCGAACTGCTTGTCCACCGACACGTCCCAGCTCTTCGTCCGGCCGGTCGGCGGATCTCCCGCATCAGCCGGCGACGCAACGATGACGCGGCCGTGCTTGTGGATCACCCAGATGGGCGCCTGGACCAGCTCCGCCACGCTGTCCGCCACCACCTGGATGCCTTTGTTGTGCAGCACTAGACCGGTCAGCGTCTTGTTCACTTCCTCGGATCTGCGCAGCAGAGCCGCTTGTGTATTCAAAATCTGCTCCATCACCGTATGCGTGATATCGATATACGGAATTCCCGGCGGAATCTGGATCACCGGAATCCGGTACCGGTTGCTCAGCTCCACCATCTTGGCGGGAATGCCGCCCATGAACCGCTCCGGCTTGATCGCAAGCGCCGCGGCATCCGCTCTTCTCAGCTCTTCCATCAGCTCCAGTACCAGACCCGGATCGTTGCGCATGGAATAGCCGGTGGTCAGAATGAGCTCGCCTTCCCTCAGCCAGCCCTTGATATCCGGGACCTCCATAATGTCGATATACCGTACGACGCGGTCCAGCCCTTCTTCTCCGCTGATCAGCGACGCGTCTTTCAGTATCGGAAGCTGGAGCAGCTCCCGGACCGTCATCCCTTTGAGATTCATCGTGTTCACCCGATTTCAGACAGTTTGTGCGTTTCTTGGTGCGTGGGGCAAAGATAAAGACTTCTGCGTCTATTGTATCATTTCTTTGTTTTTTGTGGAGGAAGGGGGAGTGGCAGGAAAGGGAAAAGAAGGACGCCTGTTAGGAGGCTCCTTCTTTTGGAGGTAGTCGGTTGGATTTTATTGGGATCAGAAAAGGGGCGATGGTCCGCATCACCTTATCATGTTGAAATACTATTTTTGAAACTAATCATAAAGCTCCCTCGATATTTAATTCGGCCTTTATCTTGTTCTTGCAATGCATTAAAAGATTGATGATCTAATACTCGTAGCTCAATAATTTTATCATCACATAAAATTGAAATGTAACATATGTGGACCATCTTTCCATTCATACCTGCAAACTTTTCAGACTTCTTCTCCAAAATCTTGCAATCACAACAGTGAGCAGGATTCTTTTTAAACCAATAAAGTAAGAGTTGAATGACAACACCAATGATGAGAAGTAGTAATAAAACATTAAGTAAAATTTGATTCATGTTAATTTACCAAGAAGAGCTTTTTCAAATGTATTTTGCTTTCTCATTTTTCTCCGACTCTCCTAATTAAATTGAATAAAATCATGCTTTTCCCTTTATTATAGGAGGTAAAAGCTCAGAACGGCTGTGGATCATGATCAAATCATCCAAAACCGTTATTTCATGCAAAGCGGATTCATGCTGTAAAGAGGTACTTTCGGCATCACCATGAAAATGGCTCACTTCCATATGCTCAGGCAGGCACACAAAAACAGCGCGGCAAACCGATAACGAGTCCTCCAGCATTTCCTCTATTTCCTTAAGAGATAGCCAGAGAAAACCTTCTTCTTGGAATCTTTGGATCGACGTAAGCGAAACCCTCTGCGGCGGTTCGACTTTCCCGCTTGGGTGATAATCCCCGATGTAAGTTGGAACCAACTCCAGATCTCCTATCAGCCAAGATACATTCCGGCTTAAATTCGTATAAAATTGCAGCAATCCCAAAATTTCTTCGCTGTTATTATTGGAATCTTTTGATTCATAAGTAAACGAATGCATAAGTGTCCTCCTATATAAGAATGCGGGGATCAAGCTGAGACTATGAACATACAAATTGCCATGGATTTCGTTTCCTAATAAAGCAACCTAATATCATTTTCAAAGCGTGATTCTATATTTTTTAATTTTTCAGCCAAAATTGAATAAGGATGACTACCATCATTTTTAATTGCAACAAAATCTCCGATATCTAAACAAATAATTGTCCTTCCTGAAAAATATTGATTATCAATCTCTTTATCTGCTGTTTTCGTAGTACCTGATCGGGTGAAAAAAATTACAGAGTTAATACCCTTCGACTCCATAATTGGGATTAGATTTCTAATGTCAGAAACACGTAGTTTATTTTTTCTATTTTTACATTCAACTAAAACAAGAGGTCCCATCTTCCACAAATTGGAGTCAAACGAAACATTACTACAACATATATCTATTTCCTCTCGTTCAAGCAAAATTCTTGTTCCTGTTATTAATAAACCACTAATTGAACCGATAAAATAATGTGCAAGAGCCTCAAGATTAACCCCTCTGGAAAAGTGGTTTCCATCGTCCAAAGATAAAATTAACTCTCCCCATCTTTCTTTTTCAAACACTTCTGATTTCAGTCTATTTTCAACTTCCAAATTATAATAGTTAGAAATAATGCCGTATACTTTTGGCAAATAAACCTGTCTGTTTCTCATCATGAATATAATATTTTTAGAAATTCCTGTGTCTTCAACACCCGTAAGATATTTTTCAATATTTCTTATATGCCTAATAAGTACATTTATGAAGGTAGTTCTGTTTGTCAGCGTATCCTTAACGAGTTCAGCAGGGCATATGTAATTATGTATGAAGCTAATGAATTCATCATAAAGTTCCTCAAATTTCTTGATTTCATAATGATCAATTTTCAACGTAGCCAATGCATACAAGAAAACATATTGCCATTCTAAGAATAATTCTAATGACTCAAACCAATACCCACATCCATAAATTGGGTTAATCATTATTTCTTCAACTTCTCCAATTGTCCACTGTCCTATGTGTCCACTATTCAGTTTTGTTTTTTCTGATGCATATTTGTCTAATGGAAACACAATACCTCCTTCTAGCAAAAGGCACCACGTTCCATCGGATGGATTAGGGAAGGTCGTTATGATTCGTCTCCCTTTCAAATCATTTGTTAGAAACGATTTAATCAATACCTGTTTCCCTCTTACAATAGGACACTCTCTTTCTAACCAGAAGTCCATCGCATGATCAACCATATCAGAAATATTTTCCTTTGCAGATTCAGTTCCATAAAAAATTGCTATCCCACAATCTTCATCTATGCCAATGAAATGACTATAAGGATATTTTAATGTTGCTGAAGTAAACAAATGATAGATGTATAAGTATAGAAATTGCTCTAATGAAGGTAACTCATCCTTGTTTATTCTAGCAGCAAGCATCTCTAACGTAATTTTTCTTTGAACAAAAAGATTAAATACCTTCTTAATTTCATCGACAAACGATTCTTTTATTTCATTTATTCGTTCTTTACTTCCCATAATAGTAAACAGTTTCATTTCTTCTTGTCCCTCATTAAATACCCTATCCTCCGTAAGGATAGTTTGTATAAAATCAGAGAAGGGATATTTTAAGTTATCGACTGTTTTGGTATAAACAAAATCATTTTCGGTATCTATGGTTGCTTTAATATATGCCATAACCAAACCTGCATCTTCAATATATTTCACAGATATATCCCCCTTAGCACAAAAAATTCTCCATCCGATGTTTGATTGTCCCTTTTACCATCCCCAATGAGATCCCAAGTTCATACCTTCCATTCTTTTAACATTGGATCATGAATTAAATTGCTGCACAAAATTTCGCCAACTTCAAGAAACTGATTATACAAATCCTCAAATATCCTTGAAATCTGTTCTCTCTTCATATGAATAGAAACCGGATCAGGAATCCACTGAGTGCGGCTTGAGCATGTGAGCATTATTGCATCCTTATCCTGGTTGAATGCTACCTGTCTCTCCATTCTTTGCTCGTAAAAATCCAAAATAAAATCATACTGGTTTAATTCAATTTTCTTAAGGATTTCGGGTACTTGCTCCATAACTGTCGCTAAATCGATTCTGCAATCCACTGGCCATTCGTTCTGGCCAAACCCCGAAACTTTAAATCTGACAGCCCCGGAAATTTCGAAAATATCGCAGATCATGCTAATAACCACCTCTGCACAATCCTTTTCCAGATCAAATACAAGTTTTTCTTTATTTAATTCTTTTGTTGTTAAAGGCTCATTTACGAGCAATTTCAGATCAAAAATAGGAGCAAGCCCTTTTTTAATATTCAATAATCTAAGCTTGTCTATTTACCTATTATCTACTTTATTACTAATATATCCAGTGAATTTCGCAAAACGAACTACTTTTCCTGTAAAATAAATCAATATTTCTTATCGTTAAAGAGCCACGTGTTCACAAAACAAAAAGCAGCATGTGATGGGCTAAGGTAGCGATTCATGCTCGAAAGTGAGTAGGTTAAAAAAGAAAGACCATGAAAGATATCTTCATGGTCTTAAAAATCACTTTTTCTTATTTAGTCTTTCCATAGCTTTTTCAAACTTTTATTTTCAGTGAATAGATAATTTTGGTTAGACTGAATTAAAAAAAACACAAACGAAAAATTTCACTTGAGGGACTCCCCCAAGATCTTATCATTAGGTTATATTTAATTCTGTTTTCATAACCTCAAGTGATTCAGTAATGTCTTTTATTTGTTCAGACGATAGTTCAAAAACATTAGCACTATAATGTTCAAGAAATTCACTAAAGGGCGTAATTTTTTCATCTTCAGTAGGCTCTACATAATGCCATCTGTAACTTGGACTAATTTCAATATATAATTTTTCATTTTTTCGATATATCCATGTTTGGAAATCCCTAGTTGACCACATCCAATAGTTGCTAAATATATCTTCCTCATCATCTTCTGCCATATCCGCTAAGTTATTTGTCCAAATATTCCATGCCCTTCCTAGACTACCCACCTTCATATCAGAATGCAGTTCAACTTGATTTTTCATCCCGTTGTATAAAGTAATTATCGCTTCTTGAACTACATCTTTAAAAACACATTGTTTCCCATGATTATCATCAAAGAACACTATTATATTATCAAATTTAGTAGTTACGGGTTTCTCTGATAGAAAATGAAAACTAGCATTGTTAGTAAAATAAACTGAATAATAATTATTCATTTAATATTTCCTTTCTTATCAACCAATCCTGCTTTTCTAAGAATAGCTTGCATTTTTTGATCAAGTTCGCCCCATGACCTGACGTGACCATGATATATCCCGTCAGTGGTCTTATCTAGTACAACAAACTCTCCATCACTTATCCCTATTCTTCGGTCAGTATTTGGTCCTATTGATATAGATTTGTCTAATGCTGTTTGACCATCATTCGGCGCTTTATTTTTTTTACCACTATTTGTTGTTCCATGATAAGGCGCATTTTTAAATGTTCCATTTGGGCCACACTCACTATTATGAACCCAAATCCCTAAATTAGTCACATAATAGGTATGGAAGTCTGCAACCGTGAAGTTATAAACTGTGACCTTTTCATCAAGATTAATAAACTCAACCTTATCAATCGTCAGATTGTTTCCATCAGCCTGTTGGAGTTTATCCCCATTCTGCAGTTCATCCGCAAACACCCACCCTTTACCTTCAACCCAAAACGGATGGTTATCTGTGGTCTCGATGATTTGCTCTCCTATATGCAATTTAATAATATCATCACGTTGGTTGCGGAATAAAGCTGTTACTTCCTTGTAAGCTAGTTCTCCTTTAGAATCATTCTCGGGTTTGGCGAGAACCTTATCTCCGACTTCAATGTCTTCGATGTTTTTCTCCCCTTCGTCTGTAAGCACTTTGGTACCAGCACTAAAGCAATTACACATAAACTTTAAGTTTCGTGCCATTCCTCTAGTAGCGAAAGATGCTATAACCTCAACAGTAATGTTTCTTTTGTAAGCATCCCATATTCCTAATAACTCCTCGCCGGCCCATACGGCATTATCAAGGTTATTCAATTCTTTGTATGGACTTTGCATAGATGCCACATCGAATAAAAATTGAAATTGGTTATTATTTTGATCTCTTATTATATCTCTGTACATTGTTCCTAAACTACTTCTTAACGCCCAATATCTTGCATTACCATTGTCCATCCTAGCTTCAACAATGAGGCTTTGCATTCTTTCATTGGACATATTGAAGTCAAAATTAAAAAGTTTAAAATGCCCACTCGGATCTCTATACTTCAGTGGATTATTCTCCACATACGTATACAAATTCAAGCTCAGCGGATTATCCAGTTGTCCTTCATACGTATCCTCGTTAATAAACCGTCCCATATTGGGGTCGTACCACCGGGCACGAAGATACTGAAGCTTGGTCGTATTATCCCAGTATTCACCTGAGTACCGGAAGTGATTAGGTACGGTCTCTTTCTCGGTTACCGGATTGCCCCAAATATCATAGGTGTACTCATTCAATACGTTGCCGTTCGAATCTCTTAAAGCAACGACATCACCGTGACCGTTTAGCGTATAGTATTCGAGTCCTGTATTTGCTGTCATCGGTTTACGCGCCAAGATGCTTCCCGCCGGGGAGTAAATATATTGATACACGGGAGTTATTGTGCCATCTGTCCCCACTTCCGCTTCGCGAATCAAGTGCTGGGAATCGTCATAATAATAACGGACGGTTTTACCGTTTTCCGTACGCTCATAGAGGAGCCCGTCTCCATTATACCGGTAGCTGACTTCTTTTCCGTCAGCAGTCACTACTTTCTTCAACCGGTCCCGATCATCGTAGGTGTACGTAGATCCACTCTCGCTCAATTCACGGTCCGTCATGAGAGATGCACGGTTGCCGCGGTTATCGTACTCGTACGTTTCATTAAACTGGCTCGATGTTTTGACCCGGTTGAGTGCATCATACGAGAAGGTGGAGGTACTTCCCAGTTCGGTTTTCTCCGTAATATTGCGGTTTGTATCATATTTATAACCGTACGCACCCAGAGTCGCACTTTGCTTCTGATTCTGCAATCCCGTCATATTAAACCCATCATAGGTGTATACGGTTTGCAGACCGTTACTCAGATTGGACTGCTCAAGAAAACCATTCTTCTTGTATTGGTATTGAACGGTGCCGGCTATCGTTTCGTTACCGGAAGTTTTGTCCTTAATCTGGAGGCCGATGATGCGGTTGCGTTCATTATAGGTGTAGGTCTGTCCGACATCGCTGACTGCATCGGTCCGTTGGCCTTGAATATCGTAAGCATAGTCAATTTTATATGCATCCGGATACTGAATTGAAACTAGTTCACCCTTAGGGGAGTATTGGTAAGATGTGGTCCCCGTCGCATCGACCAAGCTTTTACGTTTCCCGGCTTTATCGTATGTGTATGAGATACTTTCTTCCGGCGTCTGATCTTTAATAAGCCAGTTTCGGTTGTTGTATTCATACTCCCTTACAATCCCTTTAGGATCGACTTTTTTAATCAGATTGCTGTTTAAATCGTAGTACGTTGTTTCGGTCTGGCCTTGCGGTTGAATCTTTTGAATCTGCCGTCCGATCTCGTCGTATTTCTTCCGCTGCACGCTGCCGTCCGCGTAACGAAGCTCTGTAAGGTTACCGGCCAAGCTGTAGGTATACTGTGTGCTGTTCATATCCGGATCCGTTACCGCGACCAGTCGGCCCAACAAATCGTATTTGCACGTGCTTTGTTTACCGTTCCCATCCGTCTTGCTGACTAGATTTCCTGCAAAATCGTAGGAAACTTTCCCCAACTCTACAGCACCACTGCTTTTAACTTCTTCGCTCTTGATCACTCTTCCGAGAATATCGTATGTTTCTTTTATGGAGTTACTTTCCTCATCTGTGGATGTCTTTGTCCGACCCACATCATCATACGATGTTACAGAGCTTGATCCGTCAGGGAAGCTCGTTTTTATGTTTCTTCCCCATGGATCATAAGTATAGCTCGTCTGATTCTCCTTGGCATCCTTACTCCAGATCGTTCTTCCAAAAAGATCGTAACCATACGCAGCGAATCCTCTGCCGAGTGTTTCACGAGTCTTTAACCCGAGGGGGTTAAATTCCTGAATACTTTGTTCTCCATTAACGTCGGTCAAAGTAATTTTGTTGTTCGCGTCGTCATAAGCAATGCTCGCTTCACTTGAATCTACACCGGTCTCCCTTGTAATCCGTCCCAGCTTATCGTACCGGTATGTTGTTGCATACCCTTTGGGGTCGGTCAATTTCGTTAATGCGCCCGTGGATTTGTCATATTCCATTTGCTGAACAATCGTGGAAACTTCACCATCGGCATTCGTAACGTTTACGGACTGCTTGGTAACATAAGCACCGTTATATTGGGAGCCGAATTCTTGCGTAATGACACTGTCTTTTTCCGTATCTTTAACGGTCACAGTCGTCATATTTCCATATCCGTCATACCCGTAATTCACTTGCTGCTTCAGGGCGCCAGTGGCTTGATTTTCTTTAACCGTTAGCTGAGTCACGCTGCCCTGTGTGTTTCGGAGGATCTCCGAATATGCATTCAAACCGCTGCTGACAGGAACCAGACTTGAGACTAGAAGATGAGAAGTCGCATCATAACTATTGGTAGTCGTGTTATTCAGCGGATCTGTCTCTGTCAGGACATTGCCGTAATCGTCATAGGTCCGTTTAACGGTAACCGGGGAGCTGGAACTGCCTCCGTTTACAACTGTTGTGGTCACCTCGATCGGGACGGGTAAATTACGTTTCTCATCAAAGGTTTGTTTGGTGACACGTTTTTCCGCCCCTGCTTGAGAACCAACTTCCGTGTTGTAGAAAACATCCGGCAGCAGATCGTTCATGTATTTCTTCTTATAGGTGAAAGTCGTTTCAGTAAGAGCATTTTTTACAGTGGTGGAGAAAATGTTATCGCGGGAATACCTGCCTCTGTAGTTCCCATCATAAATATACGTACTTGCATTTGACTTCTGGGACGTTCCATCTACATAATCCACAATATCTTCCTTGCTGGTTGCCCGGAAAACATCTTCGGCAGCAGTTGGACCGGTATAGCCCCAGAAATTATTATAATCGTAAACGGACCTCGCGCCGGTAGGATGGATAATTTGTTTCAAGAGGGCAATATAATTCTCTCCCTCCTTGTATTGCACATAATCA
This sequence comes from Paenibacillus sp. JNUCC 35, assembly GCF_058269095.1. Classification (NCBI taxonomy): domain Bacteria; kingdom Bacillati; phylum Bacillota; class Bacilli; order Caryophanales; family Paenibacillaceae; genus Paenibacillus; species Paenibacillus sp. JNUCC 35. Next base: position 4,699,402 of record NZ_CM177771.1, read on the forward strand.
AAACGACTGGCTCGGATGTCATAGGAGTAACGCGTGGTCCTACCTTCGGGATCAACCACCGCGTTCAATAAATCTTTGTTTCCCTTCGCATCCTTGCCCTTAATTAGTTTTACCTGCCTATCTCCATAATGAACGATAACTTCGGAAGAAGAGTAAGAAATGTTAATTTCGTTGGCAGCAGCGTCTCTGACCTTCGTTAATACTTGGCCGTATGGATCAACGTACGTATATTCAAATTGCGTTGAATTTTTATAACGATCGGAAATTTGGATGAGTTTTCCGTCACTGAAATAATATGAAATACCATCCAAGGTAGTGAGTACATCTTCGGAAGTTTTACCCCCTACAATCACCGAAACATCACGGGAAAGTGTAAGATCTTTCCACGGGTAACCTTTAAGCGTTTTATCTTCGTTAATTTCATAAGACGCTCCGCCGGGTATGTGCATGTACCGTTTATCACCCTTTGTTTCAATGAAAGGAAGATCCCAGCTCCACCCTTCGCCCAGAGGTTCCAATGGTTTATCGGACGGTTTATTATAATACCCACCATCCAAATAGACAGGTATCTCATCATAAGCGTTATTAATTCTCCCAGTAGGGAAAAGCTTGGCTCTAAACGGAGCTCCATTCAGTTCGAAATGGTAGATATGAATAGGTTCATCCGTGTCTTTATTTCGTTTCGGAAACTGAAGCTGCAAAATTTTTCTTTCTTCATCTTGTCCGTACTCTATTTTATCTTTTTGAACAAAAGGAGAATACCAAGTTGTCGTATCACCGCGATATTGAAAATTCGCCACTTTATCAAATGTAAACTCGTAAAGATAATCAATCTGATTCCCTTCTATTTTTTCCACAACAGCAAGTAATTCCGGGTAGTAATTTACTTGATAAAATGCCGTATAAAAAGGTTCGGACTTATAATACAATGCCGATGAGCTATCGTAAATTCGTCTCAAAGGAAATGAGAGACCGTTTCTTCCAGGTAAAGTGAAATCATTCGCCTGTAGTTGTAAGGCCCCTGTTAATGTAGATACGTCTGCACTGCCCGAAGAAACCAGATAAGGAGCCTGATCCGCCTTCATTCCCTCTCGTTGTACCGCAATCTTGTCATAGGTTGTAGGAAGCTTGCCAGTAGCCATCAACCTCAGCCCATAGGTATCCGTCGTTACCGTAGGAAGCTCCTGGTAGGTAGCATCCGTCACGCTGTAGGTATCGCTCGTTACCGTATCTTCGATTGGCCTGCTTTCATAGTTCAGCTCGTCAAGACGCTGTTTCACAGCCGGATTTAACTCGTCAATGATGTCCGCATAAGCTCTTCCGGTCTCTTGCTGCATCTGCAGAGCTTTATAAATCTCCGTTAACTGGTATCCTTTGTTCAGCTCGGCCATCAAGAAATCTTCGGTTACGCCAAAACGGTCCCTCAGCCAAGAAACCGTGAGAACTTGTTGTCCAACCGCAGCCCCTTGCCCTTTAGCTTGTACATTGCCTGCAGAAACTGCCGCTGAAGCGTAGTAAGGAAACAGCGTACTTATAGTTATTACAATTATCATAATTTGACTTAATATTTTTTTAGCCACCATACTCTCTCCTTATCAATCTGATGTTACTTTTACTTTTACCCTCTCGAAGATCGTACCCATATTTCCATCTTCATCAAAAACATTCACGTTGGTTACATAAATCCCTCTCTCGTAACGATGATCTTTGAACGTTACAGTAACTTTCCAACTGGTATCGGAAACTTTAATTCCTTCCGAATAGACGATGTCATCCGTTCCGTCGTATTCGGTCCAAGTAGGAAAGCTGACTCTTTTGATATCCGGGCCGAGCCCATCCACGTAAATATCGTAAGAAATCTTATAAACGCTTATGGATTCAGGTGCCCGGACTGTCGCCGTGGATGGAGCTACCTCCGTAATACTTTCAGCCATTTTGGTCCCGTCGACGAAAATATCGGTTAAATACTTTCCTGTCTCATTTTTGTGTGGATAAAAAGGTACCGTAGTTTTCCAGACGCCGTTGGATATTTTTTTACCGAGAACTGTCCTCAGATCATCCTTCCCATTGCGCTCGGTCCACGTCGAAAATTCAACTTTTTGTGTATTTTGAGGAACGCCGTATACAACAATCGGGTAAGCAGGGCTGGAAAGATTAGTAGTGGGTGGGGCAGACACAGACAGCTTCGCTTTCGTATTGCTAAAAGCGAACAAAATTTTATTGCCTTCGGTATCCACGGAATAAATATGCGTAATATAGTTCCCCGTATCGTTGTTGTGTTTATCGAACGGAACCGTGATCTTCCATGTATGAGCGGATACTTTGGTTCCTTCCGGCCAAGGATTCTCCAGATCATCCTGCCCGTTGTTCTCGCTCCAGGTAGGGAAAAGCACTTTGTTGACCTGATCGCTTACGCCATCCACAACAATTTCATAAGATCCGGCTGTTATATTTACATCCGAAGGAGCGCGTACGACTGCTGCCGATGGACCCACCATTGTCGCGCTTTGTCCGAGAAGGTTGCCGTCCGCGTAAACGTCGGTTAGATAATTCCCAGCTTCATCACTATGACTTGCGAACGGAATGATACCTTTCCAAACACCATCGGCCAGCCTTTTCCCTTGTACGGTTTTGAGATCATCTTTGCCATTTTGTTCCGTCCAGGTTTGAAATTCTACCTTCTGAGTGCCGTTTGGAATATCGTAGACCAGAACTTCATAAGAAGGATCTGAAAAATCCACTTTTGGCGGCGCAGCAATTTGCGAAGTTTGTATTATTTTCACGTCATCCACATCCAGACTAATGCCTTCTCTACCGCCGATAGCGAACCGGATGATCACATCTTTTGTATTTTCTTTAGCCGTAAATGAACTGGTGTTCTTATGCCACAGCAAATCACCGTTCGTATATGTTTTATGGATTTCATTAATAGTGGTTCCGGCTGCATCCAACTCAAGTATGGTGAATTCTGCACGCTCTCCGGAAGATGCCGCCTGTTCCTTGCCGATTAAGTTACCGTTCTCGTCATGCTGATATTTCTGTGATTGGCCATTGGACAAAATCACATTGTTAATTCTTCCTGAAGCATCATACACATAAGTAGTTGCTCCCTTTTTCATTCCGTGCCGCATAAAAGCCTGCACTTCATAGGAAGTTTTGCCGACCACGCTAATTTTGTCGGAAGCCGCATATTGAATAGAACTTGCATCACCCGTACCATTGTTTAGACGGTATATATATTTGCCGTTTATCTCTTCGTTAGGCGTGCGGTTAGCATACGGGTTCTTGCTGTTTCCGTTTCGCCAGTTATTTTCCCAGAAATCCGGAACATTGGTTCCGTTCACATCATCTTCAAAGCTTCCATTTAACACATAAGGCTTCTTCTCTATATCGATTTTTCCGTTGTAGGTTGTACCTACGCTTCCCCATTCCCCGTTCTTGGCAGTGACGTTAATCCCCGTGTACGTTCGTGAAGGAATTTTGTCGGAAACAAGCCCCCATTGTAATTTCCAATTCTGTGTGGTCTTGGTATTCGTTAAAGTAACGGATTTCGTTACTCCCTCGATAGTGGCACTGACCGTAATCGCATCGTTATCCGGGTCGTTTACCGTTCCCGATAAAGTGATGGCAGAGGTCCCGTCATTTTTTACGTATTGATCGCTATTATCGACAGATAAAGCGGGCAGCACGTTCAACATAGCCGAGTAATAAAAACGGCCATTATATGCAATGGCTCTGGAATTCGTCAGATCAGTGAAATAGGCGGTGATGTTCTCATCTCCTAACGCTCCTTTAGCCACTACGGAATTATCGTTATATTGTGTTAGCTTGTAATTTTCGCTAAGAGCAATGGATTTGGCGTTAGCTGTGCTCGGAAAATAAGAAGTTCTATCTTGGATCCCGTATGGGTTTCCTTTAACGTCATTAATATAATAAGATTTGCATAAAACCGTTCCATCTCTATAGAGTACATAAAAATACGATCTGTCTGTGGCGATGGAGATAGCGTCGGTCAAATCCGGAAATTTCCACGTCCAGTCTTCAATTCCGCCGGGGTTTCCTTTGGCGTCATTAATGTAATAAGATTTCGCATGGACAGTTCCGTTACTATATAATGCTAGAAAATAGCCGCCATAGGCCGTAATCGTTTTAGCGTTTGTTAAGTTCGGAAATTTGTCTGTATGGTCCTCAATCACCCCTGTATTGTATTCTTTCCCGATCACTTGAAGCGGGATGATGGCATGAGTTTTTACCGGAAAACTCAGTAAAACTAAAAACAAACTCAATAGCAATCCGCTAGTCAACCCTATTATTTTTCTCATTTTGAATTGATCTCCCCAAGTTATTTTTGAGTCCGACAATCTGAACCTAAAACTTTAGCGCTTTCAAACTCAATTTAAATTCCAATTACTACTAATATAATCACTACTTTCTCTTCAAAATGCACATACCAGGATATTATCGGCTGTAAATACATCGAATTGCTTAGCTTTTTTTGTCGTAATTTGTTAATTAATGACGTAATACATAAATATAAGTTTATTAATGAGTTATTTAACGTTTTACATAAACACTCTGAACATGACCATTTTACTAGGTGAATTTCCCGAATCCGAGGCAAGCCAGAAACCCGCCAAAAAAAGGCGACCTCTCCCCGGTTGGATTCCGAGAAGAGGCCGCCTCTAGACGCCGTATTCTAAATTATAAACAAAACATGACCTCGATATTGCATGTGGACTTCATTAACTAACGACTGCCCACAAAGCCGGAACGTTAGCCGGTTCCCAGCCTGGCATAGCCGTGTGACCCTGGAGAGCTCTGTAAGTCTTGCCTTGATAAGTGACGAGATCGTTGACTTGGTAAGTGGTATACGCGGCCCAAGCGGCAGCACCAGAACCTGTATCCGTCGTAACGGTCACCGCGTTGCTCGCCGGAGATACGTTGCCTGCAGCGTCTCTCGCTTTGACGGTGAAGGTGTAGGACGTTCCGCCCTGCAGACCGCTTACGGTCGCGCTCGTGCCTGTCACTGTAGTAGCAAGCGTCGAGCCGTTGTACACGTCATAGCCGGCTACGCCCACATTATCCGTCGACGCGCTCCACGACAGGGATACACTGCTGGACGTTTTGGCTGTCGACACCAGGTTGCCCGGAGCCGTAGGCGGCTGCGTATCCGTCGGGTCGGTCGACGAGCTGGTCGTCACCGTCACCGCGCTGCTCGCCGGGGATACGTTGCCGGCCGCATCCTTCGCTTTCACCGTGAAGGTGTAAGCCGTGCTCGGGCTCAGACCGCTGACGGTTGCGCTTGTGCCGGAGACGGATGCCGCCAGTACGGAGCCTCTGTACACGTCATAACCGGTCACGCCCACATTATCCGTCGACGCGCTCCACGACAAGGTTACGCTGCTCGAAGTTTTGCCTGTCGAGACCAGATTCGCCGGTGCCGTCGGTGCTTGGGTATCTTGAGCCGGCGGAGGACTTCCGATGCCGACAGCGGCATAGGCCGCTTTTACCGAGTTAACCTGGGCCGAGTTGGCACCGAACAGATCGGTGGCGGAGCTGATCGCCGCTTGACGCATGGCCGCAAAATTGGAAGTGCTCGTCAAGTAGTAAGTAAGCGCTTTATATACAATCTTGGCAGCATCGCCGCGGCCGATGCCGGTTACGCTAACGCCGCGGTGCGTGCCGCCCTGGGCAAGCAGGTAAAACGCTTTGTTAGGAATGCCGCTGTTTTTATGCACACCGCCGTTATCGTCGGACCCCCGGTAAATGTTGCTGTAATGGTCCGGCTGATTGAACAGAGGCGGATTTTCCATCGAGCGCAGCGCATCGCCTGGGATGGACGGCGTATAGATGTCATCCCCGATCAGCCAGTTCGTTCCTTGGATGGTGTTGCCGAATACGTCCGAAATCGACTCGTTAAGCGCACCGGACTCTCCTTGATAAATAAGCCCCGCCGTTTTCTCGGTAATTCCGTGCGTCAACTCATGGCCGATGACGTCGAGATCGCCGGAGAACGCGCGGAATGTCGTGCCGTCGCCGTCACCGTATGCGATTTGCGTTCCGTTCCAGAAGGCGTTGTTATAGCGGCTTCCGTAGTGCACCGTCGACTTGATCGCCATTCCTCTGCCATCCAGGCTGTCGCGGTTAAAATTATTTTTAAAATAGTCATAAACGACTGCCGCATAAGCATGCGCATCGACTGCCGCCGGGTCCGTCCACACGTTGTCCGCATCCCTCATCAGCGTTCCCGGAAGCGATTGGGTGTTGCCCGCCGAATAAGTAATGATACCGCCGCCGCGTGTCGTATCCTGCATCACGTATTGGGTGCCACTTTGCGTTGTTGTAAACGTTTTCGTGTCGCCAAGCACGCCGACGCCCGTACCGGTCGCATGGTCCAGCATGCCGTACTGGTTCACGATTTTGCCCGTTGCCGCATCGATAAAATACGTCTCGCGCTGCGGGGAAGGCTCAAGCACATTCACTTCCGTGATGTATACCAGCACGTTCTGCCCGTTGACCGGATAGAAGTTCAGCTCCGCCTGCTGCTCCCGCTCCTGGGCGCCCAGCTTGCCGATCCGCTTCTCCATATCTTTGTTCGCGATCGCGATCGCCTTCTCTGCGCTGATCTTCGGCGCGATTGCGGTGAGAGACTGCTGGCCGTTGTCGGCAACCGTACTGCCCAGATACGCCGAGACGTTGCCCTGCTTGTCAAAATGCAGCGTCTGATCCGTGCCGAACACCGGAATTCCCTGGATGTACTGCTTCAGACGCACGTGCTGGGTTCCTGTCTCGGCATCCGTCGCCTGATCCGTGATCCGGATGCTCTGCTCCGCATCGCCCGTCAGATTCAAAATCCCCTTCTTGGCGTTCAGGTAGGCCCACACCTTCGCTTCCAGCGACGCCCCCTGCGGCGCAATCCACTGCTCCCCGATAAAACGCGGGGCTACCAAATCAGCCGGCGAACCCGACGCGGAATTGCCGGAGGCTGCGCCTACCGGAATTGCGGACAGCGCCATTATCGTACTCAGTACAATTACCGATAAACTCTTTTTCATTCATCATTCATCTCCCATCATTTTTTTACTTGCAAGGCTCTTCAACCCTGTGATGATAACGCTTTCAAAACACTCCCCTTTCAATACCCATAGTCTTAAATCTCTATGTTAGTTAAACCGGATGCACGCATGGAATGGCACAAAAAAACAGCCCTTTTCAAAACGTTAGTTAATCTTGGCTGCGATTTCACTGGTAAATATGTAATTATTATGTTATTTTTACATTTTCATCATACTATCGGTTTTGCGAGTTGTCAATTGACCGTCGGTTAGTTTTTACGAAAAAATTTTTGAGGTGAGGAGGAATAATTTTAAAAGAGAGCTGCCGTTTGAGGTTGTAGAACCTGCCAGATCTAGAGGATATACGCTTAACTGGCCTACAAACATAAATTCATGATCTTTCTGGCGACTTCTAGTGTTTGTTCGCTTTGTGTAAAAAAGCGTTCAAATTCTTTGTTGAATACTTCGTTTATTTTATCTCTAAGTGCATGAAAGGTCAGATCGGTCTTCTGTTCATTTATAAATTCGATAATGTATCTGATTTCTAAAGTATATTCATCATCCAGTAAGGGTTCAATCTCAATGGGATTCCATTCATTAATGATCTCTTGGATTTTGTAAAAATTCGCGGTCAACAGTTCTCCTCCTTAGGAAAAAGATAGCAAGCGAAAATAAACTCTCGTTCAAGATGCTTAATTGCTATTTTTTGTTTATATGTAAGGTGCGTAATCTTCTTCGTAGGACAATTTTGTCTCTTCGTATGTCGGAATTTCTAATATCTCTATTCTGTCAATATTCATATGCAAAAAATAGCTGGCAAGTATTTTCACGCTTTTTTCAATCTCATTTACATCCCAACCTTTTGACAACTTCGACCACATATAAATGTAAATCGGTTTATGCCCTTTATCATTCAATGGAGCATAGTGGTCGACTTGACTCGAAATATCCCTATTATCTCTAGGATATATATAACTGTAACTTATATCTTTGTTGCCGCTTAAGAACTCTTCCATTTCATCAAAGTATTCTTTATCCTCTACTTTATCAAGTTCGTTGTTTAATGAATAAATGAGGCAAGGCTCAGCTAAAAGGTCAAAATGCCCCAGAAATTTTGTTTTTTCCTTATCCGAATATAGGGTAACTTCATCATTACAGCTTTTAGCGCATAATCCATAAACCCCGTACCAGAACAGCCAATGTCTAACATGAACATATATCGTATCCATTCTAAAGCTTCTCATCTTCCAGAAAAATATCAACAGAATAATCAGCAATATTATTTAGGGCCTCTGTCTTGGCAGTAGGAATTATAGTGATAGCCCCTTGATCTTTCAGTATCTTAACACTTGCTGTAATTCGGCTTCTTAAAGAATGGATCCACGCTGTATTCAACCAGGGAAAACAAAATATGGTTTTTCCGTGCGCGAGTCCAATAGCTATGGACGCATTCCATCTCTCGTTGCTGATATGTTCTATGTTTCGATCTAAACGTGAGGACGACAATTCAAACCATTCTACGAGCTCATTCAAGGTGAATTGGTTGGTTTGTTTTAACCCCTTTTCGATTTGCTGCCGTACTGTCATGCCTCCAAATAGTTTTCTTGAAATAGTACCTTCACCAACATAACATCCATATTCGGCAAGTACAGACGAGTCCGCGGCAAGAATGTTATTCAAGTATAAGGTCCCGCTCTGCGCTTTTTCCCTCCCCGTTAAAAAAAAGGATAGCGCCCAGCCTCCCGAACCGCATTCGCCGATAATTCCGTATACATGCCCGCCTCTAAACTCATAGGAAAAATTTTCGCAATAATCCCGCATCTGTCCATAGTTAGCTAACTTGGGATCGCCCAAAACCGTCAAATCCTTTACTCGAACCGTGTCGATGGATTGTGCCAATGTTTTAGAGCTGCCTCTCAAGAGTCATTTATTATGTACCAGCTCCAATGTGACAAAATTAATTTTGAGACCTAATGCAGCCAAGGATTATCATAAAGAATTGGATTACTAATACTTTAAACATGCGTACAAACCAATTAGGGAATTACTAAAACCAAGCTGAGAAGTAGGTTTTATTGTTGGTAGCCGCTTGATTCATTCGGTATTTGCTGAAGTAGGTTCTCATGGGGATAAATCTGCTCTCAGTCCTTGATGAATGGATATTAAATACTATCTAATTCATATAATAATTCAATAAATCATGGCGCAGCTCATCAATTAGTTCAGTCTCATTTAATGAAATCGGGTATAAATCACAATCTTCAAAAATATTTTTAACTGCTTTTTCGTAACTATCAGCACATTCAATAACGTATGATTTTAATCCTCTAACCAAGGTTATTCTGTAATAAAATCCATCATGAAATAAAAGTGGAGTACCGCTCACACTAACCTTCTCGAAATTCAATTCCTGAAATTAATTATCTGTCCATCCCCAAATCATTTTTCAGTTCATCAAACTGTTTGATATCAAGGATCATTTCGACTTTTTTAAATAAAGATACTAACAGTGAAACCTCTTCTTTACCGATCATAATATCCGCATCTGCGCCGCGCGTTAGAGATACTACGAGAATAATAGAATGTTCAAAAACATTGACTAATATAAATCCCTGTCTTTTTAATGACGGCCCGCTTACGTTTATAAAATCGACTCCATACCTTTCTTGATGAAAAATATCGCCTAAAAGGATGTCATTTGCTTTATCTACTGCTTTTAATACTCTCTCATACTCTTCGAAAGTTAAATCTATCTCAGCAGTCATTCCATGCTCATGGGTCTCAGAAATACTAACCTCTACATAACCCGTCTCGTTCAAGGATACTTTTAAAACTCCAGAGTCTTCTTCAAGAACAGAATGAATGCTTAAAGAGCCTATTTCTTTGTACGGTTTCTTTGTCATTGAGCACCTCTCGCCTGATAATTACTCGTGTCTTTCCGTTAATCCGTTAATATGCCAGCTACTTTTTGCTATCTTCAATTCACCGTTCGATAAGTCCGGCCAAAAAGATAACGAGTATCTTTCCGGTTTGAATTCTCGTGGAGAGAAATCGATATGTGCCTCATGGTCACAAAACGCATAATCAAATCGCAATGCCGGGTAAATTTGTGCAACAAGCTTTACAATGGTTTCGGTAGCTTTCTCTAACGACTCTTCTGAGTAATCTGGAAGCATTTCACTCTCTCTAAAAGAAACCAGAAACCCAGAATACCCCTCACACTTTTCTATCTCTATTTCAACATTCAAACCTTTAAATGGAACCAGATCGGCAAACAAATAAATGTGCCCATAATACGATCGTGTAAGTTTCTCAAGGATTGCAGGATCATTATGTGGAAAATCGTACTGAATCCACCGTTCGCCATCCACATCCTCACAGAACTTTACATTTTCAATTCGACCTTCATTCTCAGTCAGTAATTCAATCAGCTTCTTCAAATAAGTCGCACTGGCTTCAGAACAACTGTAGACTAAGCCGACATTGATATAGCTGCCCAGATAATCCCTCCTGTTCCGTTGTGAAACTTAATCGTTAGTTGCCCAGTGATAAAAAGTCCTTAAGATCTCCTCAAGATTTCCTGGACCTCCGGCACCCGAAAAACAACCATCTTCTATTTTACAGTGAACCCAATCGTCATCTGTTCGTTCAATCTGAACCACATCTACTTGCCTGCTCGCCAATTCTGTCTCCCTCAGATTTATGGAAACATGCCATCCGGGATTATCAATGGTAGTTATTCGAATGCCACTTTCATGTTCCCAATCTCCGTTACAGTGTGATGTGTACCACTCTTGTAACCATCTCAAAATCTCCAATGGTCTACACTCCTATGATTTGTTTGATTTCGCAAAAGAAAAATTTCAATAAAAAACTTTGTTTAATTGCTTTAACCAATCCGATAATTGAGTAACATTCGTTTCTAATTCGCTATAAGTAAAACATTCATTACCAAAACATAGTAATTCAATTACCATTTTTGGTAAATAGATGACAAATCACCTAGAAATCGTAGAAATATAAAAATTGTAATCGTATAATCTAATTGTAAAACATTCCAAATATAGGAAGGAGTGAAAGTGGTTAAAAGAAAATAGTAGCAGCCTCTGTAACCACTATTTTTCATCAACCTTGGCAACATCTGAGAATTCGTAAACTTAAGTTCATTCCAATAATATCTTACAGGAGGTTTTTTTATGAGAAAAGCATTTCGCGTCTACGGACTTGCGGCAGTGATCTTAACTATGACTGCAACCACTGCATATGCAGCCAACCAAGAAAGTACCGCTTACGCTAAGAGCGGAGGAAATGATGCCAAATCCTCGTATATTACCGGTCAAGGTAAAATGGGTAAAATGAAATTTAATTCATCCGGCGGTGGCTCTGGCTTCTATGAGAAAGTTTGTTCAGGAACTACCACATATGGCCCTGCTTTCTATATCCCGTCTAGCGGGGGTTCAATTGATGAACTTGTGCCAATGCCATCCAACTGCCAGTTCAAGTTACACATTACCAGCGGATTGTATTTTCCGGTAGCCGGCACCATTCAAAACTACGAATAATACACATGCAAGCGCTCTTCCCATTAGGAAGAGCGCTTAGACTGTCGCGGAAGCCTCGGCAGTCTATTTTTATACCGTCTCTTTTAGTTTTATGCTTCGCTCAAACAATGATAAGCAGAATACCCAGTGGCTTCAGAACTGCTGTAAACTAAGCCGATATTGATATAGCTGTCCAACTAGTCTCTCCTGATCCGTTGTGAAACTTAATCGTTAGTTGCCCAGCGATAAAAAGTCTTTAAGATCTCCTCAAGATTTCCTGGACCTCCGGCGCCCGAAAAACAACCATCTTCTATTTTACAGTGAACCCAATCGTCATCCGTTCGTTCAATCTGAACCACATCTACCTGTCTGCCCGCCAACTCCGTCTCGCTCAGATTTATGGAAACATACCATCCGGGATTATCAATGGTAGTTATTCGAATGCCACTATCATGTTCCCAATCTCCATTACAGTGTGATGTGTACCACTCCTGTAACCATCTCAAAATCTCCAATGGTCTGCGCTCCTATGATTTACTCGATTTCGTACAAGAAAAATCTCATAAAAAATCTTTGTTTAATCGCTTTAACCAATCTGATAATTGAATAACGTTCGTTTCTAATTCGCTATAAGTAAAACATTCCTTTCTAAGGACCGGCTCGTCCCAATTTAAATTTCGTACAATAAAAATCAAAAAACTCTGAGTCCCCAAATACCAACCTACATCTAATGCATAGTTATTCGGATACCTAACAAAAAACATATCTTCCTGTAAATCGTCATTGTCCCCGTGCAATATGGTACTGCTATCGATCTTATACTCGTTATATTCAACTACTCCAGGATAAAAATTTATGTTTTCAAACATGATTTCACCTCATACTGCCTTGGTAATGGGATTGCATCTTTGACTAGAATCGTAAGGTAACAGTAAGTCATCCAGCATCGGATGAGCTTTCTCTGGAGAGGAGCTCAAATTTAACGATATCGTCCTGACTATTCACATTATCAAGCGAGTTAAATTCGAAAGTTTTTTCTGGCGAATCCTTTTGCTCCCCTTTATAACTGAACGAAATTTGTTCAAACTTGTACCCTTTAGCTTTAATAAATTGGATAACTTTATAAACTTTATCATATTCATCTTCTGTGCTCTCTTTTTTAAATGCGCGATCTATATGTATATAAATAACGGAATCTTTAAGTTCTTGTTTAATATCTTGGTAACTCGGTATCTCTCCATATGGAATTGTAGAGTACTTATCTGTTACAGATATAGTTTTTCCCAAGTTAATTCTAGCTGTACCCTTCTGGGCATACACACTCTTTACAAACGATTCCAGTTCTTGATTTACTTCGAACCTCCAGGATGCCGTTAAAAAATCATCCCGTAAACCTTGATCATTCCATGACTGGGATATTTCAAACGAAAGCTCTTTGTTGTTCTCAGGATGTGCAAAAATCCAGTAATGGTCGTTTTTAAAGCTATATTTAATATTTTCGGTCACGATGTTTTGTGAAAATTTTTCCTGAATATAACTGTCTACTTCTTTTTTGAATTTGTACCTTTCTATTGGTGAACCTTCGCTTACATAATAAACCAAGCTGAATAACACAAAAACGATAAAGCTTATTAAAACGAGAATAATCTTTTTACTTCTTCTCACTTTTATCCCCTTTTCGATTATAGAGACATAAAGACGGATTATTTAAACCCATCTCATTTTTAATAGTATACTATCTATCTGGAACGCTAACTTAGTAAAGATTTCAAATTTTCGAGGATGTTCTTTGATAAACCTAGTACCGTGTGACATGTTAACCTTCCCATCTTCATTTAACGATCATTCAAATACAGATCATACATCCATAAATTAAACAAAGGACCACAACCTCCGTTGTCGTTCTTTGTGGGGATATAAACTCTCCTTGCATAACTTATACTAATAACAATAATCAATCTTCAAATGCACTAGAACCCAAGAAACCTTCCTGCCACTCATTTTTATCCACATGATATTCATCCATATAAAAATCTTCCGGATATTCTTTAAAACCAGGCAATTCTTTATATTTATTGATTACATCTTGTGCTTTATCTCTTGTAGAATAGATACCAATTGTTTTTGTATATTCAATCTGGTTTATTTCATAACTATGTTGCAGCAAAAAAACTGTTTTCATGGTTATTCCCCCCTTCAAATTTTATTCAAAACCTCTTTTCAACTATATACCTGATTTTGATTGATTCACCTTTTTCATAAATAGCATCTTTTAACGGTTTAGAGATGTTAGCTCTCGGAGAAATAATCAAATCAATGGGCATTCCACTGTCTAAATAATCTCTGAATTGTCCGCTTTTGTAGATATAAGCCTGATTCTTAACTTCAACAATTCTACCATTTACAATGGCGTCGCATTCTCTTCGCCTTTGCTCTACAAAAAGAAACCCCGACCGTTTAAAACCATTCAGGGAAAGGTTACATAATTTAATTCCATTTAGATCATTCTCTTTTAAATCCTCCCTGTTAAGATACTCCACTGGCCGATAAAAGTTTTTTAAGTTAATCAAAAATGCTCTATAAATTGTGCGGTTGTCCTGAAAGCAATCTGTGAATAATCATTCGGCACTGGGTGGGGGTAAACCCCAAGGCCTTGGATTTTTGTCTCTTGCTTAATTGTGCAGCAGGGTTCCAATTTTCAGGGGATTTCCTGCCTTTTGAAAACCAAATACAACCGTTTCCTATCCAATCATCTCTCCACTTTCGATAGAAATCCTCATTATTGCAAAAACCATCATCATCAAAACCGTATTGAAATCCGCAGCAAGGACATATTTCGTCAGATGGTACACCTCTATGGTCATAAGGTGCTTCATACAGGTCCTGATAATTGCACACTAAACAAATATGTTCCATAAAATCCTCCCATCAATTTCCTGGTTGCCTATTCCAGTAAGCCTGTCCACCAGTCGGTTTAAAGTATGTTTTCGTAGTCCCAGCAGCGTTATATGAGCCGAATGTAAAGGAATAATAGAACAAGTTCAATCTGATAGCGCTTCGTCTCTTCCCGCGTGTAGTGCTGACTCTGGATTTGCTTTAAACTATCCCTGGATGCTTGGGTCCATTTGATGTTCATAGGTCGCCCTTTTCAATGGCCTCCAGGATTTCTTCAGTTGTGTACGTCTTGTTGCCTGCAATGTCCATTTTGGCCTGCTTGATCAGCATTTTTAATTCCTCATCGCTCTCAATTTCCTCCTGAACGATGTTATGCAGAGGCTTCACTAAGTCGTGTTTTCCCTCGATATCTACAATGGTGGAGTCATCCTCCTGTACCCATGTCTTAAATAATTCGGCATCCAAGCCTTCAAGCTTTCTGGGCATTTGAAATCCTCCCTGCTTGATATAGCTATCCATTAGTATACCCCTCCATTAAGTTCTTGATATTCACAGGTTAAATCGCATTGTCGTTTAAAATTATTTCAAATCAGATTGGAATACCCATTTCTCTCCAAATCCACCTTCAAGTGCAGTTGGGTTATCTGCGTGAATGTCATTTACAACGTTTATCCTTCATACGTATCCTCATTAATAAGTCCCATTCTCGGATCGTAGCAACTAGCAAAAATGCTATTGTCACAAAATTTTAAAATGGGCTGTTGAAGGTTAAATTCTTTTGGGACGTGCTGCCTGATTCTTTCGGCACTAGGTGGAGGTATAAAAAGGACCTTGAGGATTACAACCCCAAGGTCAAACTCCACTAATATCTATGGGCTACTTTTTCAAGTAATGACTGTAATTCAACAATTCGTTGGCTCATTAGTATAGCAGGGTTTATTTTAACTAGGTCTGCAATAAAGTCTGCCGTTTTACTAATTACTTCTTTGGCAAATATCTCTTTTTGAATTCTGATGTCTCTCCATTCGGGAAAAATTCGATGTTCTAAAGGTTTGGTAACGATATACTCACTTATGAAATCATCTGACTGAATTACACTCGCAAGTAACTCGTTATCAACAGAAATAAATTCAAGCCATGTATTGAAAGATTCTGTATCCCTTATTGCTACATATCCAGTTTCATCTATCATTAAACATACTTCTAACAAGCTAAATAACCAAGTTGAAATAATATCGTAGCCTTCTTCATCCTCTGCCAGTTTCCGGTCATGGTAATAACCATATTCAACCGAATGAAATTCTAACTGAAAGAAACCCTCCATCCCTCCTTCGTTTTCGATTTGCTCTAAGCTCAGGCCATTCCAATAGTTTACATCCACGATAATTCGGTATTTTATCCTAAACAAAATAGTCTACCTCCCAAAATCTGCTGGGGTTAACTTATGTTGGCCGAATGCTGTATCAAATTTTCCAGACTGAAAGAAAATTTTAACGGTCTCATCCTTATAAGTGTAATAATAGTAACCACTTTTGAATCCTTTACTAATGGCTTCATTAGCACCGTTTTGAACACCAGTTATAATATCTTCCTTCGTCCAATTAGGATTAAAGAATGAATTTTTGTTTAGTTTACTTTTTAAAGCAGCATCCGAAAGATATTTTACTTGGTTTGCAAATTCACTCGCCATATGTTTAC
The DNA here is from genome assembly GCF_058269095.1 of Paenibacillus sp. JNUCC 35. Lineage (NCBI taxonomy): Bacteria > Bacillati > Bacillota > Bacilli > Caryophanales > Paenibacillaceae > Paenibacillus > Paenibacillus sp. JNUCC 35. Next base: position 4,715,591 of record NZ_CM177771.1, read on the forward strand.
CGATGTGTTGAATATTTTTGCTACTTAGTGTGAATCCGCAGTCAATATTATGAACCCAAACACCCAAACTACTAACAAAATAAGTGTGGAAATCAGAAACAGTAAAATTATATACGATTACTTTCTTATCGTGATGTACTACTTCTATTTTGTCAATATTTAGATGATTTCCATCACTTTGAACTAATTCATCGCCCATTTTTAAATCAACAGTGAGCACCCATCCCTTGCTTTCAACCCAGAAGGGGTGATTATCAGTTGTCTCAATAATTTGATTGCCCACCGACAACTTATACGTCGTATCTTTCTCGTTGCGATGAAGGACGGTAACTTCCTTGTAAGCCTGCTCTCCAGTCTCTTCATTCTTCGAAAGAACCCTATCTCCGACCTGAATGTCTTCAATATTTTTCTCCCCTTCGTCTGTAAGGACCTTAGTTCCTCCCACAAAGCAGTTACAAGGAACTTTACCTGCCTTTGCCCAGTTCGCTTCTGTATACGTAACAGCTCTTTGAATCGTTCTATCCCCACTCTTCATGGTAATCAAAATTTTACCGCCTTTGATTATTTTACCAATTGGGATAAAACTAGCCGCCGCCAAAGCTTTATCAAATTTTGATGAGTTCGGATCGGTCACAGTGGTAATATCACTTATCACCAAGAAGTCAAGGATTTCTCCGGCAGCTTTCATTCCGCCTAAAACTCCGTTGGCCATCGCGTCTGTTACAGGATTTGTAACTACTTCGCCATGGTATCCGATTCCGAATGAGCCTTCGTAATTATCCGTAGCCTGTTGAATATGTCCACTCGGATCTCTGTACTTCAGCGGATTATTCATCACATACGTATACAAATTCAAACTCAGCGGATTATCCAACTGCCCTTCATACGTATCCTCGTTAATAAACCGTCCCATGCTCGGATCGTACCAGCGGGCGCGGAGGTACTGGAGCTTGGTTGCGGAATCCCAGTATTCCCCGGAATAGCGGAACGGGTTGGAGATGTTTTCCTCGCTTACGGTCGGGTTGCCCCAGATGTCATAAGCATACTGGTTCAGCCGGGTTCCGGTTTCACTGCGGAGTTCGACGACATCTCCGTGTCCGTTGTGGAGGTAATAGGCTTTGCTCCCGCCGCTCTCACGGGCTACGAGCTCTCTTCCCCGCACATAGCGGGCTTTGAGGCTGCCGCTGCCGTCGCCTTCGGCGATGACCTGGTCTCCATCGTAATAGTAGCGCGCGGTTCCTTCTTTGTCTGTGCGCTCGTACAGCAGCCCGTCTCCGTTATATTTGTACGAAACGGTGCTGCCGTCTTTCAATTTTACGGCGGAGAGCCGATCTTTTTTATCATAGACGTAGTCGGCGTCCGGGCTGTTCACTTCATGGTTGGTTTGGAACGAAGTCCGGTTGCCGCGGGCATCATACGCATAGCTTTCCCAGTATTGGCTGGATGAAGTAATCCGGTTGAGCGGGTCGTAGCCGAATTGATAGGTTTGGCCGTTCTCGGTTTTGGCGGTTTCGTTCTCGTTGGCGTCGTACTCGTAGGTATAGGTGTTGAGCGCGGTGCCGTCCGCCTGCTTATGCGTCAGCGTTTGCAGCTGCAGCCCGTTGTACGTGTAAGCGGTCGTGATCCCGTTGCGCTGCTTGGTCTGCTTGATGAGATCGTTGCGGTAATAGCTGTAGGCCGCTTCCTCGTCCGCGAGGGAAGAGGACACGCTCGACAGACGGTTGCGCGAGTCGTACTGGTAATAAGTGTTTTGGCGGACGGATCGTTCAGGGAGCTCCGCAGGCCCAGTGCGTTGTAATCGTACGCGAGCGTTTTGCCGTCCGGGTAGACAACCTTGGACAGTTGTCCCGTGGATGGCTGGTACGTGTACTGCGTCGTGCCCGTGTTATCTGTCATCCGGGTGCGCCGACCGGCAAGGTCGTACGCATAGCGGATCGTTTCGTCCGGCGCTTTTTTCTCGATCAGGAAATTGCGCGCATCGTACACGTAGCTGAGCTCTGTGCCGTTCCGGTCGGTCGCCCGGATCTGGTTGTTGTTGCCGTCGTAGTACAGCTTCTCCACTTTGCCGGTGGCATCGGTGGTCTGAATGAGACGGCCCAGCTCATCGTATTTTTTCTGCGTCGTGTTGTTGTCGGGATACGTGATGCGGATCATTTGTCCCAACTGGTCGTAGGTGTATTTCGTTTCTTCCTTCTTGGCATTGATTACGGCGGTAAGCTGCCCCAGAGGGTCGTAGCGGAAATCGGTGGTGCCGCCGTTCACATCCGTGCTGGCAACAACGTTCCCCGCAAAGTTGTATTGGTACGTTCCGAGCACTTTGGCGGTTGGAGCGATCTGCTCTTTCTTGACGATTCTTCCGAGTTTGTCGGCCGTCTGAAAAATGATGTGTTTGAGAATAAAAAAGAAGGAGAGCTAAACAGCATCTCCTTACACAAGTTAGTTTTAAATTGTATTATTGATCTTAAATTAAATTTTTATAATACTCATCTAGAATGAAATCTCAATTTAAATTCATTTTTTTAAATTCACCAGATAAGGCGACACTAATAAAAGTAACCAATACCAAATCATGTACGTTGTGGTAAGAGGTAATTTTCCAATTTGGAAAAAATAATCATTCACCACATAAAAAATGAAATTTGCGAAAACAGGTGCTAAGCCCACTAAAAAAAAGATAATCTTGCTAGATAAACTAATTTCATTTTCTGTCTCACAGTTATTACACATTATTTTACTTTTTCTCCAAATTGCTCTAAAAACTTTTTTCCATCCAAATTTTGTATTACAGTTCTTACATTTTTTTTTGATAATTACCCCTCCCTAAACGATTAATTCCCAAATACAGATTCTGTAACAGTCATTGAAGGACCGACTGATTTAATTGGTGTAAAAGCATCAACAACAATATTTTTTACATTATTTATCCTAAAAATATTATCACGGATTACTGCACTCAATGTTTCACCTTGCACACTAACTGATGAAGTATTAATTAACTGTCCATACATCGCACTTGATGCTATTTCGGCTGATACTTGTGTATCATTATAGTAACCGGATGCTGCATCTGCAAGACCTGCGGCTGTTCCTATATCATCGTATGGACTAGGCAACATTCTAGTCCCAATGGTAGTAGCAGCAGTAACAGTGGCCTTAAATTTATTATTCTTGGCTTGAGCGTCAAAATCTTTCTTAGAAGACAAATTGGTCGCTTGTTGGGTTAATGCTGGGGAACTTAAATTTTTAATTAGTTCTTTTTTTGCCCACTCCCTATTTTCCGAAGTATTTTCTTTAGGATTATAATGATTGCCTGTTGCCAAATGATATAGATAGATAAAATCATTATTATTTTTACTTGGCATGTACACTTGAGCAATTGCTCCCAAAGTGCTTTTACTTGTATGGTAAACCGCATCTCCATGATTGGAACCTACAGCTTTATTGATTAAATTTTCTATAGCCTTGGCAGATTGCCTAGGTGCATGCCCACTCGGATCTCTATACTTCAAAGGATTGTTACTCACATACGTATACAAGTTCAAACTCAGCGGATTATCCAACTGTCCTTCATACGTATCCTCGTTAATAAACCGTCCCATGCTCGGATCGTACCAGCGGGCGCGGAGGTACTGGAGCTTGGTTGCGGAATCCCAGTATTCTCCGGAATAGCGGAACGGGTTGGAGATGTTTTCCTCGCTTACGGTCGGGTTGCCCCAGATGTCATAGGCGTACTGGTTCAACCGGGTTCCGGTTTCGTTGCGAAGCTCGACGACATCTCCGTGTCCGTTGTGGAGGTAGTAGGCTTTGCTCCCGCCGCTCTCCCGGGCTACAAGCTCTCTTCCCCGCACATAGCGGGCTTTGAGGCTGCCGCTGCCGTCGCCTTCGGCGATGACCTGGTCTCCGTCGTAATAGTAGCGCGCGGTTCCTTCTTTGTCTGTGCGCTCGTACAGCAGTCCGTCTCCATTATATTTATAGGAGATGGTGCTGCCATCCTTCATTTTCACGGCGGAGAGCCGGTCTTTTTTATCATAGACGTAGTCGGCGTCCGGGCTGTTCACTTCATGGTTGGTTTGGAAGGAAGTCCGGTTGCCGCGGGCATCATACGCGTAGCTTTCCCGGTATTGGCTGGATGAAGTGATCCGGTTGAGCGGGTCGTAGCCGAATTGATAGGTCTGGCCGTTCTCGGTTTTGGCGGTTTCGTTCTCGTTGGCGTCGTACTCGTAGGTATAGGTGTTGAGCGCGGTGCCGTCCGCCTGCTTATGCGTCAGCGTTTGCAGCTGCAGCCCGTTGTACGTGTAAGCGGTCGTGATCCCGTTGCGCTGCTTGGTCTGCTTGATGAGATCGTTGCGGTAATAGCTGTAGGCCGCTTCCTCGTCCGCGAGGGAAGAGGACACGCTCGACAGACGGTTGCGCGAGTCGTACTGGTAATAAGTGTTTTGGCCGGACGGATCGTTCAAGGAGCTCCGCAGGCCCAGTGCGTTGTAATCGTACGCGAGCGTTTTGCCGTCCGGGTAGACAACCTTGGACAGTTGTCCCGTGGATGGCTGGTACGTGTACTGCGTCGTGCCCGTGTTATCTGTCATCCGGGTGCGCCGACCGGCAAGGTCGTACGCATAGCGGATCGTTTCGTCCGGCGCTTTTTTCTCGATCAGGAAATTGCGCGCATCGTACACGTAGCTGAGCTCTGTGCCGTTCCGGTCGGTCGCCCGGATCTGGTTGTTGTTGCCGTCGTAGTACAGCTTCTCCACTTTGCCGGTGGCATCGGTGGTCTGAATGAGACGGCCCAGCTCATCGTATTTCTTCTGCGTCGTGTTGTTGTCGGGATACGTGATGCGGATCATTTGTCCCAACTGGTCGTAGCTGTATTTCGTTTCTTCTTTCTTGGCGTTGATTACGGCGGTAAGCTGCCCCAGAGGGTCGTAGCGGAATTCGGTGGTGCCGCCGTTCGCATCCGTGCTGGCAACGACGTTCCCCGCAAAATTGTATTGATACGTTCCGAGCACTTTGGCGGTTGGAGCGATCTGCTCTTTCTTGACGATTCTGCCGAGCTTGTCGGCCGTCTGTCTGAATATGTTGCCTTCCGGGTCGGTTGTCGTCTGGGTCAGATTGTAGTCGTCCGTCGCGATTCTGGAGACGGCCTGATCCGCATAGGTGATCTGGTGCTGCCGGTTCCAGGCGTCATAGCCGATCTGCGTGCGGTTCCCTACGGCGTCTTCGCTCCAAGTTTGGCGGCCGTACGTATCGTAGCCGTATTTGGCTTTGGCTTTGTACGTGCCCTGCATAATGCCTTCTTCCGTTTTCCAGCCAAGGGGGTTCCAGGTGGTGACGGTTTCCACGCCGGTTTCGTCTTTTTGCCGGATTTGATTCTGCAGGTCAAGATACTGGATACTAACCGAGCTGTTGTCAGGCTGAACGGCTTTGATCACACGGCCCAGCGCATCGTACTGGTAGGTGGTTATGCCTTGGTTACCGTCTGTCTGCCTGGTCAGCAGCCCTCTAATGGCATCATATTCGTATTGATTGACAATGGAAGATTTGTTCCCGTCCGCATCCGTTACCGCCATGGTCGTTTTGGTCGGGAAAGCTCCCTGATAGTCGGAGGAATATTCCAGCTTCATAACGGTTTCGCCGGCGCTGTTCTTATTGCGTATCTGAGTGACGTTGCCGTATGCATCCGTATTCTCATACGCGGTTTCGGAAAGTTTGGCGCCCGCTGCGCTGCCTTCAAACACTTGTTTCAAGATGACGGTATGCTTGTCCCATGTGTACAGCGTATACTTGCTCTGATTGGAACTCCTAGGCTCCAGAATACTGGTCAGCAGATGGTTGCCATTGTATCCGAAGGTAGTCGTAACACCTGCCGGATCTGTGGATGAAGTTATATTTCCGTAATCGTCATACACCTTAGAATGAGTGAAAATGATCGGAGCCCCACCGTCAACGGATTTCGTGATGGTCGTTTTGTCGGGCGACGGCAAATGTCTTTTCTCATCATAGACATGGTCCGTGGAAGTACGATGAGTCTTGCCGTCCACAGACGTTATTTCCGTTATGTTGGTGTTGTAGTAATAGGAAGGCTTCTCCCTTTCTATAAAATCCTTCTTCGTTCTAAATGTGGTTTGGTTCAGCTTGTTGTCTACGGTGACTGCAAACTCCATATCCTTATCGTACGAGCTGCCCATATCCCCGTCATAGGTGATATCTTTGCGGTTATAGGTCTGTATCGAACCGTCTTGCAGCGTAACTTGATCTTCTCTGGACTTGATGCGGTAAAACCCGTTATACCCGTAATTAAAGTTACGGACCACTTGATTATCTTCGTACTTGTACACACTCTTTGCGCCTGTCGGGTGCATAACCCCGGTAAGCAGGGAATACGGATTTTCCGCTTCAACTACAGATATATTAGTTGCATAAGATTTGGCCGATTTTAAGGCATAATCGTAAACCGTAGTTCTGCCAATGGGGTCGATTACAGAAGTTAAGACTTCGATGTAACTTTGAAGTGACTTGTTGTAGGTTACGGTCTGGCTGCCGTTTGTCAGAACGACTGTTGTCGGACTGTAGCTGATCGTAATGGCATTACCTACGTCACTAGAGATCGAAGTTAACACTTTCTTGTAAACCGGATCGTCGCTGTACCTGAAATAGATCGTATTCTTGTAGTCGTCCTCAATTCTGACTAATTTTCCATCATAGTTGAAGTACTGTTTGGTTCCGTTAATTGATTTCAAGACGTATCTGTTTTCAAGATCGCCGCTTTCCTCGGTAATGGTCAGATCTTTCCAAGGATATCCTTCAAGACCGCTGCTCGTAATCTTATAAACTCCCGAACCTGCAAGGTGCAAATACTTCGTATCTCCATGCCTTTCCACCGAAGAAATGTCCCATGACCACCCCTTGCCGATCGGAAACATTTTCTCTTCATAGGGAATGGTTCCATTCTCACCGGTACTCCGATAAGAAGCCATCTGGTTAAATTGAGCCGAGCTGCTGTCGTAACTGCGTGTCAGGGAAAAGTTAAGCCCGTTCCGCCCGCGCAATACCATATCCGTTTCCCGAACGGAGAGACTGCCGGAAAGTGTCGAGATCGTTTCGTGCTCCAGGTTGACACTGTACGGAGCTTCATCCGGTTTGGTATTCACGACAACAATATCAGGCACCGGTTCCGGACCGGCTGCCGCCGCCTTCATTCGAAAAGAAGGAGCCGGTTTCTCTTTGACTTCATTAACGATTGTGCTTGAAGCCTCTTTGGATTTATTTACGGGCTTACTTTTGGTTAACGCTTCTTCCAAATCCGCTTCCTTGATGTTTTTGCTTAAAGCCTGCTCAACCTCCTGGGAGTTAAAGCCTTTATCCAGGTATTTCTGAATCTTGTCCTTTTTAGCTTTAGCTTCGTCGCTTTTGGCATAGGCATGAGGAACGAACAACCCTTGGACGCACGATAAAAGGATAATCAGTACCATCATTAGCACGAAAATCGGTCTATTTCTTTTTTTCAAATGTATATCCCCCTGCCTTCATTGGCTTCTTCCTATTGGCTCTGAGCCGTTGAGGATTTTTTGATCAGATTGCCGTTGTTGTCATACTCGTAGCGTGTATCGTTTCTGAAAGTCAGGCTGCTGAGTAAGAACGAATAACTGGATCCGCTGAAACCGCCGTTGACTCCGAATATTTTAAAATAGTAAGTCTGCCCTTCCGTCACTTCATAAAGAACATTTTCCGGTATATCGGTTTCTTGGATGCCTGCCGCAAGGAGCCGTTTACTGCTGTCATAGATGTTTACATTGTAGTTCAGGCCTTTCGGTACATTTAGGGTGAGACGGTCCACTCCATTAGCCTTTGCCGTATATTTGTAGAAGTCGACGTCCGTGGCCGTGGTAATTGCGGATGCGTAAGATTCGTTCATTTTGACGGAAAATGCCTGCTCGAACGTATCGTTGGGCTCATACGCGTTGGGCAGCATCAGATTGTTCCGGAAAGACCATTCCGACCATTCCGTACCGTCCTTGACTCGCACCGCAAAATTCCAAGACCCGCTCGTAATCGGTCCGGCCACATGGGAAGTTGAGCCGGATTTTATTTCTCCCGAGTTGTAGGCCCAATTTTTCCATCCGTCGTTCGTTCCGACAACCTGATACTCGGATTGCGCCTGCTGATCGGCGTCCTTGTACTTCCATGTAAAGGTCAACATGTTATCTGTCAGCGTCTGCCCGTCGGTATATGAAGTCAGCTCTGCAGAAGGCATTGTATTTATCCGCACATAGGCTAATGGAGAGAAGTTGGAAACAGCTCCTTTGCTGTCTTTCACCCTCACGTACCATCCGGCGACCGATCCTCTGTTAATAAGATTAGCGGGAACGGTAAACGTGTTTGCGCTTGAAACGACCCACTGCGAGTCATAAATCTGTGACTTACCATCCGCGCTTAAAATAACAACCTGAAAAGCGGTTTGGATATCTCCCGCATCCGGATCGTTAAATGTCCAGCTTAATACAGACGCGCCCGTAGCGATCATCTGAGGATTGCTGGGTGAGAAACTGCCCGGCTGTATATTCGTCGGTGCATTCGGTGCATGATTGACCGTAATCAGGCCTGTATAGGTAGAGGTGACCGTTTCCGCAGAATCGCTTGCCGTAACGGCAATATTCGTGTAAGTCCCGCCCGGTAATCTGTCGGTGTTTAGATCCCATTGTAACGTCCAGGAAGGGGAAGAAGATGTATTGGACACAAGCGTTGTTTTGGTGATTCCTGCTATAGTCGCGCTTATGGTAACCGGATCGTTGTTCACATCGCTTACTTTACCGGTGAGTGTAACGACACCTCGTCCGTCTTCTTTCCAAACTGTTTGATCGGCGTTATCAACACTGAGTTTGGGCGGCGTGTTGAAGGAAATGAAGTACGCGGCATTTCCGCTGCTGTTACGCCCTGTAATAAGGATACGGCCATCTGGAAGTGTACTTTGTACAGACGGATAGAATCCCGTTGGAAGTATCGTAGTTTGCGTCCATTTATTTGTCGACGGTGTGTAAAGATAACTTGCTTGACGAGTATTAATTAATACTCTTCCGTCTAACAAAGTACTCTGAAAAATCCCATAATCAGAAATCGGAAAATCCTCAGTGTATGACCATGAATTGGTTATAGGGTTATACAGTAAGCTTTTTTTAGAAGAAGGTCTCCATTCCCTATCCACAAGTGAACTTCCACCTACTACCATAACTCGTCCATCCAGCAGTGTACTTTGTCCAGCACCTGCAAGATCAAACGGGAGGTTTGCTACCTTCGACCATGTGTTGGATACTGGGTCATAAATATACGGTGTATCAAGTGTAACTCGCATCGCTTCTCCTCCAGCTACAAGCACACGTCCATCATTAAGAACACTTTGCGAATGGCCAGCTCTTCCTTGGGGCATGTTCGCCGCCTCTGACCAAATATTGGTTTTAGGATCATACAAATAGGCTTTATGGCTAGGAGAATAATCTTCTAGTGGTAGAAAGCCGCCTGTAACAAGCACTCTTCCATCTTTAAGTGTACTTTGTCCATGATTATATCTTTTAACAGGCATAGGAGCTGCTGACTCCCACGTATTTGTCTGCGGATTAAGTATCAAATTGTAATCGGCTCTAGTTTCCCCTACAGTTACCATAACCCGTCCATCATTCAAAGCACTTTGTCCATATTGACTAATCTGAAATACCGGGATAGGCGCAGCCGGTGTAACCGTGAAAGATGCTCCTAACGTTTTGGCAAAACCATTCAAATACACGTTCCCGTACACACTGCTTTGGACATCTGTTCCAGGAAGCACCGCCTTGTCAGTAAGATTCATCGGATTCGTGAGTGAATGATCGGACAGACTAGCGGCCCCTTCAAACCCAACTGTGCTCATACTTTGTGAATATGCTGCAGTTGCTCCAAGGGTTAAAACGTTCAGCAACAGAACAAAGCTAGTCAACACCCTCAAAGTTCTGTTTTTTTGTTTACGAAACCAACTCAAAATTTCCACCATCCTTAAATTAAAATATTTTGGTTTTCATGTGAGATGTACACCCCTATGTACCTTGGATCTCCTCTTCTCCCCCACCGCCTCGAATAAAATAAAGAACCAACAACCTACAATGTTAGTGGACAATTCTTCATTTAGCATTAGGAAGTTTTGTCGTATATTGTAAAAACGAAGTATTTTTTGATGAAGTATAAAAAAAGCCAGCCGAACTTTCCGGCTGACCTCAACTCCCTAACAACTTTCCGAATTTCATAGCCATACTTTCAGCCATACGACTGTAAAACCAATCGACACCCGACCAGAAATGAACATAATCGTTCATCTGAAGCTGTGTAATCTGTAATACTTCCTTCGGAAAGTCTTCGAACCTGACACGATTGTTCAATAGATCCGAAAGCACCTTAAAGCAGACAATTTCAACTCCGTCGACGGTCATGTTCTCACATAACTCTTTAAGAAGCTCAATTTCCTCCATCTCTTCCGTTTAAAAGATGATACCTTTCAGCTGAATGGATCTATCCTACTTTTCCAATTTATTTTGCCGCAATCGCATTTAAAGACCGCCATATGCTCCCCTTTTCTAAAACGTCCGCTCTCCCCAGCTTCAATGTTCTTCAATGTAGTATAGCATCCCCTGTCACAAAACCGTTTCCTTTCGTACATATTTCTTCCAATATTCCCCTCTTCAGTTGCGAGCATTCTCGTGGAATAATTTGGGCAGCAGCATGATGACTCTTTAGGAGCAGTCCAATCCAAACTCTACAGCCCGTGAAGCTCCCGGTACTCATGTTCGAGGATCGCCATTAGAATCGAGTCGTGGTATTTGTGATTGTAATAGAGGGCTTCTTTCTGCACGCCTTCTTTTTTGAAGCCGACTTTCTCGTATACGTGCAGGGCACGCTCGTTATAGGCAAATACGTTCAGTTCGATCCGGTGCAGGTTCACGATGCCGAATCCGTAATCCAGCATAAGGTTGAGCGCTTCCGTGCCGCAGCCTTTGCCCTGATTTCTGCTGCTGTCGATGGAGATGCGGATGCCCGCGCTGCGGTTGTAGCTGTCGACATCCTGCAGGGCGATGTCCCCGATTACCTCGTCGGTTTCGGTCAGGGCGATCAGCAGCAGAATGCTTGACGTGTCCTGCGCCTTACCTTCGATATATCGCTCGATCTGGTTTCTTGTAAAATGTTTCTGCGTACCCGTCAATTTGCGGGTTTGCGGCTGAAACAGCTGCTGAAAATACGTCTCCGTGTCCCCGGTATCAACGGGACGCAAATAGACCTTTTTTCCCTCCAGAAAACGTACGGGGACCGGGGCTCCGGCTTTGTTCGGGCCGTCGTTTTTTTGCCGGTCCGGCTCGGTACTCCCAGGTTCGTTCACGGGTTCGTTCATAGGATTAATCACGGCTCTATTCACAGGCTCGCTCACGGATTCTTTTACAGGTTCATTCACTGATTCACTCACAGGTTCATTCATAGCTTTCAAAACCTCCATAGATCATGTCTACCTCCGTTATACCAGCAAACTATCTATTTCAAAATGAGCAGATTCGGAAAATTCAAGACGACAGATGCGCATCGCCGAACCACGCTTCTTTCAGTTTCCGTATACCCGGTTCGATGTCCTCTTCCGCAATCCCGCTGAATCCGACCATAAAATCTTTCTCGCCTTCGGGCGGAACCGTCCCCGGCCAGTAAAACGCCGCCGATGACACATGAACGCCGTCCGCTTCCGCCAGCCGGAGCAGTTCTGCCTCCGGCCGATCGTCGCGCACGCGGAGCACGATGTGGAACCCGGCGTCCCTGCCGATCACCGCGGCCCGGCTGCCGAAAATGCGCCCGACGGCTGCCGTCAGTCTGTCGTGCTTTTTCCGGTAAAGCTTGCGCATCCTGCGCACATGCTTCTCCAGATAGCCCCGCTCCATAAAAAGAGCCAGCGTATGCTGATGCAGCCTGGAGGCGGACTGCTCGAACATCATTTCTCTGCGCAGCGTGTCGAAAAGCGGCACGAGCTTGTCCGGCAGCACCATATAGCTGACGCAGAGGGCCGGGGCCATAATTTGGCCGAAGCCGCCCAAATAAATGACGGGGGCGCCGGGAACGAGCGCCTGCATGGCCGGAACGGGACGCCCGTGGTAGCGGAATTCCCCGTCGTAATCGTCTTCGAGGATGAAGCCGTCCGTATCGCGCGCCCACTGGAGCAGCTTCAGCCGCTTGGAGATCGGCATCACCATGCCTCGGGGAAACTGGTGCGAAGGCGTGACGGTGACGAGACGGGCCCCGGTGGCGTGAAGCCGCCCGACGTCGATGCCGTCCGCCTCCAGCGGCACGGGCAAGATCTCATAGCCTGCCTTACCGAAGATCGACGGGATCAGCGGGTAGCCGGGGTTCTCAATGGCGAGCCGCGCACCGTACCGCTTCAGAATCTGGCTCAGGATGACGCCCAGATTAAACGGATCGGCTCCGACGACAACCTGCCCCGGGGAACATTCCACGCCCCGCATCTGCCGGAGGTAGCCGGCGATTTGTTCCCTCAGCCCGCGCTCGCCTCTCGGGTCCCCGAAGAACAGCAGGTTCTCGTTATCCGGGGCGAGCATTTCGTTCGCAAGGTTTTTCCAGGTTCCGTATGGAAAAGCGGTAAAATCGTTCCGCGACAAATGAAAATCGTAGCGGAACTTGCGCTTCCTGGCCGCGTCAGGCTCCTCCTCCTGGACCGGCGGGGGCTCCGCCACGGGTAATGAGCCGAGTTTTCCATAGGGCTCGGGGAGCTTTTCCACATAATAGCCGCTCTTGGGCCTGCTCGCGATATAGCCTTCCGCAAGAAGCTGATGGTAAGCCGATTCGACCGGTGTCGTGCTCAGTCCGAGAAAACCGGCCAGTTTGCGGATAGACGGCAGGCGGGTATGTTCGGCGATCTCGCCCCGGATAATGCCGGTCTTAATATGAACGTAGAGCTGCATATACAGCGGCTGCGGGTCCCGCTCGTCCAGCTTAGGGTAACCAATCACGTGAATCCTTCCTATCTTTCTAGGTTTAATGCTAGAATACCACATTTTACAACTTTGCCGATTTTTCGGTATGATGATGGTGGTTAACGACATGTGGAGAGGAAGTGCAGCATGAATCAGTGTACGCTTTATATCTCGATAAAAGGGTACGAAAAAATAACGGAGGCCATCCGCACCGCCTTCGGGGACAAGCAGGTTCAGATTTCGCCGGACGGAAGCCAGATTACAGTGGTGGATAAAAAGTTTTTCAGCAAAACGACCGTCACGTTTTCCCTGATGACGCTGGACGGCAATCGGGATGAGTTCGAGCCGATGATCCGGGGGATGTACGGCTTTTTCAGCCAGATCGAAACGCCGCACGAACACATTCAAGCCAAAGTACTCAAGCAGATCTCCGCTCTTAACGCGGCTGTCGGCATCGTATCTTCCAAGGAAATCGACCCGGAGACGATGAACCGGATATTGGAGGTGGCGTCCCGCGTGCATGCCGTGTTGTTCCTGCCGACCGGCCAGCTGCTAAACCCGGAGGGCCGGGTGGTTTTGAGCGCACAGGGGGAGTCCGAGGTAGAAGATTTCACCGTCACGGTCAGCACGGATCTGATCGACGCCCATATCCAGTCGTCTCCATCCGCGGAAGCGCGGAAAGAACGGAATATGGCTTTGCTGGCGGAACAGGGCGTGCCCGTCATCGAGCACTTGCCGGTCATCGACGGCGATGAATTCGCCGCTATCCGGACGAAGGAGGAAATCGCCGCGCGCGCAGCCGCTCTATGCATGATCGCCATGTACGGCGCGGACCTTGCCGAAGGCGCGGACATCAAAGAAGCGAAAGAGTTTATCGAGGGCGTTATCGAGCTGTACGGCGCTTCCCCTTTCTTTACGGAGAAAGAACGGGCTTTCCTCGAAAGCGATTCGCCCGATCCGACGGATGCCATCCAGTTCGCCTGGATGTACGAATGCTACTGGGTGCTGCTCTGGTCCGTCGGGTACGTGGAAGAACTGGGCTATCCCGACTCCGTATGCGACGTTCAAGCCGCCGTGGACGCTTTGAGGCTGGCAGGCAATTTCGACACGTTCCATGAGCAGGCAAAAATCCGATCGAAAGCAGACATTCTCGAGGAAGCGGACCGGATTTACCGCTATGACTGGGCTTGCGTAGATGCCCGGATCAAAGGCAATCCCGCCCCGGCCGGACTGGACGGCGGCGTCGTTCTGGAGAGGCACCGGGCTTTGAACTGGCTGGTCCGCTATATGGATGCGGAGTGGGATGACGTAAGCACGGATACGTAGGGCCGGGTACATAGGGCATGGGATGAGGCTCCAAGCATAGTCGATAAACCACGCCGCCCCATACCAAAAAGGAGCAGCTCTTTTATGAGCCTGCTCCTTTTTGGGCTGCTTGCGCTGCCGACAGGCAGTTTTTGATTTTATCCGGCCTTCGGACATTGTCCGTCCTATTTATGGGCAGGCGGCTGCCGCTTATGTGAACCCTGGGTCCGCATTGAATGTGAATTCTCGGCAGGAAATGCGATATAGCATGACGGCACCTCCACTACAGCTCGCAGATATCAGGCCTCGGCAGCTTCCTTTGTCTCCCGCAGAAAAGCGTCCAAACGCTCCTTCTGGCGCAGATGGTGGCGGTAGTGCATCTCCACCAGCGAGAACCATTCCACCGCGTTCAATCCCCCGAAGCCGGGATGCTCCACCGTATTGGCGGGTGGAATATCGGCCAGTACCGGCTGGATGGCTCGCATGGCGCGAATAACGTCACGAAGGCCATCGGAGAGCTGCTCTTTGCTTTCCGGCTGAAGCGGCGTGTATTCCTTGGACGGCGGAACTTGGATTCGGATCGGCGGGTAGCTACCGCAGGCGTAGGCTTCTACGCCTCTCTCCGTTTTCCCGGCCGCCCCGTCCGTACCGGAAGAAGTACGGCAGGTTTCCATTATAGGAAGATGCCGGTATAAAGCCGACTTGATCAAATGCACATACATTTGCCCCAGCGACCATTGTTCTTCATCGGGCTTGCGGGTCAGCTCTTCCAGGCTGTAATTTTCCAGTTCCTGAATATAGGTCTCGGCCAATTGTTCGAAACGGTTCAGAGTGTCGAGCGTGTTCAAGTTCTGGTTCTGGTTCAGGCTTTGGTTTTGGTTCGTTTGCATGGGTCGTTCTCTCCTTTAAGGTGAAGTTGTACCCAGTATAAAATAGCGCTGCTGACAACAGTATGTCAGTAGCGTTTTGCCATGTGCCGAATTTCTTCCCGCAGCCGGACGCGCAGCGATTCGGGCTCCAACACTTCAACGCCCGCCCCCCAGCTCAACACCCAATGGAGGATCTCCTCAGGCGACCGGACCTTTAATGTGACGAGCAGGCCCTGCTCCACATTTTGCGTTTCTTCTATATAATAGTAGTTCATTTCCCGAACCCGGTTTGCAAGCTCGCGGCGAAAAAGCAGGCGGACCTGCCCCTGCCGGTCATCCGCCGGCTTGTACGACCGGAGGTCGAACTCTTCCGGCTTCTCGAAGGTGGTCTCCAGCAGCGCAAGCTCGCTGATCCGGGACAGCCGGAAATGCCGGATTTCCCGGCGCAGCCGGCAGAAGGCGATCAGCATCCACGAGCTGTTCAAGTACACCAGCCCGTAAGGATCGGCTTCGCGCACCGTCAGCCGCTCGCCTCCCGGCATGGCCGCATCCTTCGCCGCGTAAGCGAAGCGCACCGTGCGCTCCTGCAGAGCCGCGCCGCGCAGCAGAGCCAGCGCCGCCGTTCCGTTCCCGGCGGCGCTTCCCAGACCCGCGAGGAGCTTCATGCCCTCGCGGTGCCTCTGGGACTCCCGGCGCACCCGCTCCGGGAGGACGGCCTCGAGCTTGGCCCGCGCTGCATCCGCCTGGGCGCGGGAAGCCTCGTCGAACTGCTGCTCGACAAATTCGATGCCGAGCAGCAGGGTGACGGCTTCTTCCGCCGTGAAGCTGACCGGCGGCAGGAAGTAGCCTTCGACGAGCGAGTACCCTTGTCCCGGCGCCCCGACGACCGGGACACCCGCTTCGCAGAGCGCCTGCATGTCGCGGTAGATCGTGCGCACGCTCGTCTCGAAGGCTGCGGCGAGATCTTCCGCGCGCTGCGTGCCCTTGCGCTGGAGCCGCAAAATGATAGCCAGCATGCGGTCGGTTTTGTTCATGGCGTGAAGCCCCCCTTGTCGCCAACGTGTCTGATAGTTACTCCTATCGTAACCCCCGAGGCGGGAGTGTGCCAGCTTTTCTTACCGCCGGGCAAAGAAAGAACGAAAGCAAGAAGGAAAGGAGCCGAGGCTTCTTGCGGCCGTCAGCTCCTTCCCTCTTTTTGTCCCCTCCATAGCAAGTCAAATTTACGCGAATGATATCGGCGGACAGTTTAGACACTGTCGTTTACCATTGCTCGGTTCGATCATTTATACCTGCTGCGCTTTCTATGATCTCCATAGCTATTCGGCGCTAACAAACATACTTACGAAAAATTTCCCGCCCAAATAAAAATCGAGGCGCCACTGTTCGCTTTCGTCCAGCCTGATAAGCGAGGGCAAGCTCGCATCCGCCCCGTTTATCGGACCGTAGGTCGGTCCCCACTCGTATTCCCATATGACACTGCCGTCTTCCTGCAGCAGCACCGGTTTTTTAACGCCGTCACTCGTATGAATGCCTTCGATCCGCAAATTTTTGCCTTCGAACTCTTCCCGGGCTCCCCAGAAATGCCTGACGATTTTGTTGAAATAACAGACTCCCCGCAAAAGAAAAAGTTCCCTTTTTTGGGAACTTTGGACATTTTATTTTCTGTTTTTAGTATACCATACAGAGCCCGGGAAGTTAGGCGAACATGCTGCTGACCTCGGCATCACGGGACTGACGGGCGCCGGCTTTATCCTGCATAAGCCCCGCCAGCTCCACGACACGGCAGGCATACGCCCATTCGTTGTCATACCAGGCGAGCACTTTGATCTGATCGCCCATCGCCATCAGGGAGAGACCGTCCACAACAGCGGAGTTCGGGCAGCCCACATAATCGACGGACACAAGCGGCTCCTCAGAGTAGGCGACATACGGGGACATAGCACCTTCCGTCGCTTTACGGAAAGCGGCTTTAACGTCTTCCAGAGAAGCCGTGCGGGACACCTTCACAGTCAAATCCACCAGCGAAACATCCTGCGTCGGCACACGTAGAGAAACTCCCTGAACATACGCCGCCAAGTGAGGCAGGACATCTGTAAGCGCTTTACCTACACCCGTCGTGGTAGGAACGATCGATTCCGTGCACGCCCGCGCTCGGCGCAGATCATTGTGCGGATTGTCCAGATGCTTCTGATCCGATGTATAGGAATGCACCGTGCTCATCCATCCGTTCTGGACGCCGAACGCCTGATCCAGAATATGAAGCACGGGAGCGACGCAGTTCGTCGTGCAGGATGCGGCGGATACAAGGGTATGCCTGAATGGATCATAGAGGTGGTCGTTGACGCCCATCACGACGGTAAAATCCATCTGCTTGCCGGGCGCGGTAATGAGAACTCGGGAAGCTCCGGCGGCCAGATGTCTCTGAGAACCCTGACGGTCGTTGAATTTACCGGTGGCGTCAATGACGAGATCGATTCCCATCTGTCCCCACAAAATGTTCTCCGGTTCCCTTTCGTACGTCAGCTGGATAGACTGTCCGTTAATGACGAGGCAGCCGTCGGCAATTTTCACATCCGCATTCCATCTTCCGTGGACCGAATCGTATTTTAAAAGGTGAGCCAGCGTTTCCGCCGGATAAATGGTATTGATCGCCTTGAGCGGAGAAGTCTGCCCTTTATCCGAAAACATTTTCCGAACGACAAGACGTCCGATTCTCCCCATTCCGCTGATCCCGATTCCTCTAATTCCTGCAGCCTGTGACAAGCTAACTCCTCCTCTGTAAGGTGAAATATAAGATGATTCGCATATGTCGATTAATTAGTACATCACAATTATAATTTATGACGTCATAAAAGACAATAGTATGTTTGTATTGTTTATATATGAGTATTATACATGGGTCAATTAAATCAAAAAAAGAGAGAATCCCTAAAGATCTCTCTCCGCTAACGTTTACGCTTCCGTTTCTTTGGCACCTCCGGATCTCAACCTCATCCGTCCTCATTGCATCCGCACCTTATCGCCATCCTGCAAAGGCTCGCTGCTCTCGACTACGATTTGCTGTTGTTCGAATAGGCCTTGGGTGACCGTCGATACTTTATCATCCGAGTCAGTGACGGTGATGGATGTTCTGCGGATATAAAAGGCGTTGCCAAGCGGACCGTTTCTTTCTTCGATTGTAAAGACGTATTTTCCGGTTTTATCTTCGTGAATGGCTTTATTGTCTACCACTAGTACATCGGGATCTGTCGCTCTGTTCAGTTCCACCCGGACACCGGCGCCTTCCTTCAAGCCCGCACCTTGCAGCGTCACCAGAAGACGCTTCATCGGCAAACTCATGGCCGTATTACCGCCCTCACCGGCGCTGCCTTCATCTGTCTTGCTTTTATCCGGGATACCGGGCTCGTGGATTTTCGAAATTTGACCTTCGACTTTTTCGGCAGCAGGACCATCCATTTGGACTTCCAGCTTGTCTCCCGCTTTTAGCGCGGCAGCGATATCGACCGGGACGGACAGCTCAAATTCAAAACCGAGGCTTTCGTCGGATAGGCGGACATCATAGCCTCCGTTTTCGGAAGAAAGCCCCTCCTTGGCGTTTACCTTCGTGACGATTCCGTTGAACGGAGCCGTCAACTTGACGTTCTTTTTCAACTTTTCCTGAAGATTTTGTATTTTCCGCTGCTGGACTTCCAGATCGATTTTATGAATCTCCATGGCACGCTTGGCGTCCTCAATACTCTTCTCTTCTCCGTTCTGGGACGCCTCAATAAAATGGCTTTGCAGTTCTTCCATAGTAAGCTTGAGCTTATTAAGACCGGCTTGCTGGTCCAGGATATCCTGCTCCGCATCTTTGCTGTCGTAAGTCACCAGCGTCTGCCCTTGCTTGACGCGATCCCCTTCCTTCACTTCCACCTTCTTCACTTTCCACCCCGTGCTGTTCGTTAAGGCGGTTTCAGCCCTCCACTTGATGACGCCGCTGCCTTTGAACGTATGAACAAGTTGGCCCCGGCTCGGCGCTACAACCGCGACCTTGGGGATAGTCAAAGCCATGAACGTGTTGCTGAGCAGCGTAAATACGACCAGAAGGCCGATAAATAAACCGGAAAAGAGGCGAATCTTTCTTTTGCGTCTGTCACTCGCCTGCCCGGCATGCAGCAATTCCATTAGGACCACCTCTTACATTTCAGAAGGAGCTTTGGACTCGCAGGTGCCGGCTATCCTTTAATTCCCGATAACTGAATCCCTTCGATAAAATGGGACTCCGCATGTAAGAACAGCAGCACCATGGGAGTCATATACAGCACGGATGCGGCAAAAGCGACGCCCCTGGCTCCTTCGTTGATACGCGACAAATATAAAGATAACGGCTGCTTGAACGAATCCTCCAGAAAAATAAGCGGCTGCTCGACCATATTCCAGTTGTCCACAAACAGCAGGACAATCAACCCGGCGATTCCAGGCTGAATGAGCGGAAGAATAATTTTGTAAAAAATCCTCAGATGCCCGGCCCCATCCATTTGGGCGGCTTCGATATAGGAATTCGGAATATGCAGCATGAATTGTCTGAGCATAAAAACCCCGAAAGCGCTGAAGATGCCCGGCAATATAATGGCGGATGCCGTGTTCAAAAGTCCAAGCTTCTGAGCCATCATATAATTGGGAACCAATGTAACCTGAAACGGCATCAGCATGGTCATGATATACACGACAAACAGCTTATCCCGTCCCCAAAACCGGAGTTTGGCGAAAGCATAGCCGGCCATAGAGGCGACCAGAGCTTGCCCGGCGATGATAGGCGCGACCAACCCTGCGGAGTTCCAGAACATTTGGAGGAACACCGGCTTGTACACCAGCACTTCCATATATTGATGGAACGACAGCCAGTCCGGAATCAGCTTCAGATTGACAAAGCCTTCTTTCCCCCCTGCTGCGGTATCGGACATTTTGCCGATCAGCTCATAATTATGAGCGATTTCACCTTCCGTCATAAGCGAGTTTACAAAGGTGACCGCAATGGGAAACAGCATCACCGCAGCGATAACTCCCATCACGAGCGTCAGCGAGACCTTCCGGAACAAAGTCAACGTTATCACCGTCCTTGCATCTAATCAATGAACTGTCTAAAGCGCCGTTCTATGAAAAGCATGAGGGTCACGAGGATGAGAATACAGCCGACCATTAAACTTGCCGCGGCCGTCAGCTTCTGAATATCCAGGGACAGAAACATGTTGTTCATATAATGCTGAAGCATATAGATCCGGTCGTACGGATAATCCCCCGCGATCAGATACGTTTCCCGGAAAACCTTGAAGGAATTGATAATGGACATCAGAACGACCAAAAACATCGTCGGAGTCAAATACACAAGCGTTATATGAATGGTCTTGCGGAATGTTCCGGCGCCTTCGATATCCGCCGTTTCGTAATAGTCCTTCGGTATGCTTTGGAGGCCCGCCAAAAATAAAATGATGTTGTACCCGATATTTTTCCAGCTGTACACGACAGCCAGCACCCCCACGGACCAGTCCGATTTCATCCAGTCGATCCGCTCCAAGTGCAAGCTCTGCATCCACGCGTTCACAGAACCGTTCCAGTCGAATAAAATCTGCCAAATCATCACAACAGAGGCTGCGGGTACCACCAGCGGTAAAACAAAGGCCGTCTGCAGCCAATTCCGGATAAACAGTTTCTGGTTCAGCAAGAGAGCAAATATCAAGGACAGGACAAGGATCAGCGGCACGCTTACAAAGGTAAAAAGAAAGGTGTTGGCTGCCGCATTGCGGAAAGATCCGCTCGCCAGCAATTCCTTATAATTTTCGAAACCGACAAAAGAGCCGTCAAGCGTACTATCCTGAAAAGAGTAGAAAAACCCCATGGCAAACGGAATCAGATAAAAAATCGCAAACCCTGTTAAACTCGGACCCAAGAAAAGAAAAACGACTATCCAATCTTTGGCCTTTCGTTTAAACGGGTTGCTCCGATAAAGCTTGTCCGCCATGTCATCACCCGATTCCTGATTATTCATTCAGGAAAGTGGTCACTCTGTTTTGAATTAACTTCGCCGCGGCTTCGGCTGATTTCTGCCCTTTGAAATAGGACTTGGCCTCTTCGGAGATAATCTCTTCGATCTTGGAAGGCTTAAATTCGACGGGATAAATCGCTTCGGAAAGGAACCGGTCCAAATCTTGAATATCCTTGGCCGTGATGTCGAACATTTTGTCCTTCAAAACACCCATTTCCTGATCGGATTTCACTTTCCCTACTTTCAGCAGTTCCTTCACTCGCTTCTCGTAAACGGATTTATTCATCGGAAACCCGGCCGTATCCGCCGCGTGTTGAACCTCATCGGACAGCATAAATTTAAGGAAATCCCATGCTTCCTCTTTCACGGAAGACTTTTCGTTGATCCCGATGGTTTTATACGTCCGGAAGTATCCTCCGGCTTTCAGTCCTTCCGCGTGCGGTTTGGCGTAAAGCTTGGATGTAAACTCATATCCTTTCGATAAATATTCGCTCTGCTTTAAATCGCGGATATAATATTCCGGTGAAATGATCGAAACATTATTGAACAAAGCCTGAACCGGCTTTTCCGTGGCAAGTTGGTCATCGAAAAGGGATTTCACCTGCTTCATGAGCCCGGTAAAAGCAGCCGTCTCGAAATTCGCCTTTTTATTCACCGGATCCACAAACGCGGCATACTGTTCCTTAACCCTCTCATTCAGCAGATACTCCGGCGTACTAAATAACGCGGATTTATTCTTCAGATTCCCGTTTTTCATCAACTCTTTGGCAACGTCGGTAAACTGGCTCCAATCCCAGTTCTTGTCGTCGATCTTCAGTCCGCTTTTCTCTATCGCCGTTTCATTCCCGATGAACCCGTAGGTAAAGAAATTCAAGGGCATTCCATAAATCCCGCCGTTTAACTTAACGTTGTCCAATATATTCGTGAAATATTGATCTTTCTTAAAGGTTGGATCTTTATCCATCATTTCGCTCATATTGGCCAACAATTTTTTATTCACATAATTTCCGATGGGCAATAAATCCATTTCGATCAAATCGGGGCCTTTCCCGGATAATAGGGCGGTATTCGTCGTTTTTATAAATTTTTCACTATTCTCTTCTCCATGTGCATCGTCCGTCTCCACATATTTCAGCTCGATTGTGATATTCGGATGCTTCGCTTCATATTTCTTTTTAGCTTCCTTAAAGAAATTATCCGGAAAAAACGTGGAAAACACGATCGTTTTCGGGCCGCCGTCGGATTTCTTTCCTTCCGTCTTTCCCCCGTCAGGACTTTGTGTTGTCTTATCCCCGTTTTGGGTTCCGGTAGCCTCTCCATTGCCCGTACGGCTGCTGCAAGCCGAGGCCGAAACCATAAGGACGATGGCGATTAAAATGAATGAAACTTTTCTCATGTGGATCCTTCCCTTCTTTTGCATATAAAGTTAAAACGCCGCGAAATAGTTCTTGATTCCATTCGCAATGGCTTGGGCTGTTCGAATCTGGTGGGCTTCACTCAGCATATCCGTTTCGTCGTTCCGGTTCGTGAGATACCCGACTTCCAGAAAAACAGCCGGATGTTTACTGTCTCTCAGTACCTTCCAGCCTTCCTTTTTCACACCGCGGTCCTTGAATCCGGTCGATTTTACCAGTTGCTCATGAACCTTGCGTGCGAGCGCAAAACTATCGTCCGCGTAATAAAACGTTTCGGTGCCGGATACATCGGGATCCTTGTAGGTGTTCCCATGAATGGAGATGAATGCGTCCGCATCAAGCTCATTCGCGATTTGGGCGCGATCCTCCAGTTCGACGAAGGTGTCATCCGTACGTGTCATAAACACCTCAAATACCGGATCCTGCCGGAGCTGGTCAAACACCTTTTTAGAAAGCGCGAGCGTGTACGCCTTCTCCTGCTTGCCGCTCGCTCCCGCAGCGCCGGGATCCTTGCCCCCATGCCCCGGATCGATCACGATTTTATAGCGGCTTGTCCCATTTTGCAGCGCTGCATGATTTTTGCCGGGCGAGACGGCCAACTCCGTTAAAGATTTGCTTGCACTCGCTAAAGTCAGGGACGCGGACAGCTTATATAACGACCAGACCATTCCCGTTAACACGATTAGGCTCATCCATATCGCTCTGCGGTTCTGAAGTTGTTTTCTGCTGCTCCTTTTCATGCTCTCTCCTTACTCCCATTTTCTCTGACGTTCTCCTACACTCACGGGTGGCACTCCATCAGTGTAGTACGCGAATATAGGATAAGTGAGATAGACTTATATAGAACTTGTAAAAAAGACAAAAGGACAGCACAAAAAAGCCGGCTGCCTCTGCAGCCGGCCTGTGATACGCTGGCCTACGACTCTGAAAAATAACCGAGTACAGCCATGATGTCCTTGCTGAATCCGATCACTTGGTTCGTTCTATAATTAACCCTGACACTGTAGACTAACGATTCAGTTTCCTTGCTCTTGTAATACACTTCCGCAGCGACGCCCTTCTGGACTGTTTTCATTTCCGGAATCAGATCAGATAAGGCATAAGCTCCCTTTTCCTGAATAAACCGGTTAGCGATCTCGATCCCCCCGTCCTGGATTACGCTCGGTTCCTTTTCAACAGGGGCCGGCTTTGAGATGTCACTGGAAACTTTCAGTACCTCGCCGTCTCTCGCGTTAAGAACAAGTTCATACACTTCATAGGGATCCGCTATGTGGGTCAAGGTTACATAAAATAAACCGCCAGGGACTTTATTCAATTCCGTCTCGGAATCGATCTTTAGCTCCTGATTCTTATCCAGCATCGGTCTGACCCCGTACTCCGTCTTATTCAGCAGATCTTCGAGCTTCTTTCGGTCCACCGCCATCAGTTCGAATCGGGCTTCTTCCAACTTCAGCTTCTCGTTGTAGGTCTTGTTGACCGCATTGAGGCTGAGTGTCTTCACCGTATCCTGAGCAAGAACGCCTTCGTATTTCACTTCACTCGTTTTATGCTCCTGGGTTATTTTTTTGACCAGAACCGTGTCTTTCTTGACCGTATTGAAAAATCCCTCGCACCCTGTCGCCAAAACGAGAAATAATGCGCATAGAATAATCATGATGAGCTTGTTCATGGATTCATCCCGCCTTCCGGATTTGTCCGCTCGAAAATGACTCCGATTGTCGTGCCCTCGTTTTCCAGGCTGCTCACTTCGATCACAGCATGATGAATACCGGCTACGCTTTGACAAATCGCGAGGCCCAGGCCCGCTCCATTGCTGCTTCTCGTTCTGGCTTTATCCGCCATATAGAAAGGTTCAAAAATTTTGTCCCGATGCTCTTCGGCAATCCCGATGCCTTGATCCCTCACTTCAAGAATGCAGCGGTTGTCCCGCCAGTAAGTCCGAATCGTAATGCTCTGTTGTTCTGCGGAGGCTTTGAGCGCATTGTCTACCAGATTAAAAATCAAAACTTTAATCAAATCCTTTTCCAGCCGCAGCCTCCCTTTCTCCAAATCGGTGACGATCGTAACCCGGTGTTCCTTGGCCATCATGACCAACGCAGGCTCGATTTCGGCAACGACGCTTCCCAGATCATGCTCCTCCAAGTGGAAATGATCCTCCTGCAGAACAATCAGATCCATCAGCTTCATCGAAAGCGACTCCAGGCGTTTGCCTTCCGAATAAATGACGTTCAATCCGTCCAAGTACAGCGTTTCGTTGTATTTGGTGGTCCTCAAGAAGTTGGCATACCCGATAATCGACGTCAACGGCGTTTTTAATTCATGGGTAAAATTATCAATGAACCTTTGCTTCTCCTCATTATGCCGCTTCAGGTCATTTATTTTTTCCTCGACAGCCGAGGCCATCTCATTAAAATTTTGTGCCAGAACGCCTATTTCATCCTTCGATTTCAGTCGGACGCGTTCCGAAAAGCCGCCCTGTGCGATAACCCTGGCCGTCCGGTTAAGACGATCAATCGGTTTGGTCAATCCTCTGCTCACGAAAAACATGATGAGCATATAAAGCAAACAGGCGGCGATGTCCACTTTGATGAAAAAACCGTATTGATCCATGCGATCCTGGTATAAGGGAGTCACGTCTTTCGTGTAGGTGAACACATAGTTCTTGTGATTGATTTCCGTATGGTTCGATGTAAATAGCAGGGTGCGATTGCCGATATCCCGTAAAATATAATGGATTTCATCCATGGCCAGCTTGTCCAGTTCCTCGCGGTGCTCCGGCATTTTGAAATCGTTGTTGCTGAAAATGACCCGGTTCGTATCGTCCAAGATTTCCAAATAAATGCGTTGGTCGCTATTCTTCGCCACAAATTCATTGGCCATGTTCGTTAATACCGTTTTCTCATAATCGATGGAATCGTAAATACGAAGAATCGGAACAATGGCATCGACGCTGGAATGAATGCTCATGTTCTGGCTTAACGCGCCGTTGATTTCCTGATCCAGCATTTTGCCGTGGCTCCGCTCGATGACCATGACGGAAGCCGCATTAAAGATGAAGACGAAGACCAGAATCGAGAACAAATAAATCTTTTGCCAAAATTTCATCGGTTAATCCTCCAGCCGGTAACCGATTTTGTAGATGGTCTTAATGTGATCCTGCAGGTGAAGCTTCTTGCGCAGCGATTTGATATGCATATCGACCGTTCTTGTTTCCCCGTAATAGTCGCTCCCCCATATTTTATCAATGAACTGCTCCCTGGTTAGGGCGATGTTCTTATTCCTCAGCAGCACAATCAGCAGATCGTACTCCTTCGGAGTCAGCTCGACGGGTTCCCCTTGCAGGGTCACTTCTCTTTTGTTCAAGTCCGCTTGAAGGTTCTGAAACTCTATGACGCGTTCTTCTTTGCCGTACCTGCGCAGTACGGTTTCGATCCGGGCCAGCAGCTCGATGGCTTCGAACGGTTTGACCATGTAGTCGTCGGCCCCCAGCCTCAGTCCGTTGACTTTGTCGTACACCGAATTTTTCGCCGTCAGAAAAATAACCGGGATTCCGCAGGACTGAATTTTTTCCATCAACGCAAATCCGTCCAGCTTAGGGATCATGACATCCAGCAGGATGAGATCGAATTTGTCTTGTTTTACCGCATCGAGCGCGGATAAACCGTCGTAGACTTCTGCCGTCGCATAGTTCACGATGTTGAGATTCATTTTAATGATGTTGGAAATATGGATATCGTCTTCCACGATCAAAATCTTTTTCTGCATCCGGTAATCCCCTACTTTTAGTTTGAGCTTCTGCTATCTTCTATATGATAACGCACCGCCATTAAACATGCACACGGCATGTATGCCTCCAATCGTCTCCAATCGCCTCCAAAGGTTCGGAAACACGGAAGGAACCCGGCAAACTTCATCGGCAAAAAAAACCGCATCTTATAAATAAGATGCGGTTAATCCTCCGGATTCGTCCGGCTGAGTTTTTATTTACGGGTTGTTATTTATTTCCAAACTTCCCGTCCGTTCACTTTCTTGTACTCATGGTAGATGGAAGCCTCCATCACGTCTTTATATCCCCAGAAGGCGGAAGGGACATCGGACCATGCCTGCGGGGTTCCCGCAGGAACACTATCCGGATTCCGGTCGAGGAGCTTGTTGAAAATGACGACCGCCTGCGCCCGGGTAAGCGCCTGATCCGGTCTGAACGTACCGTCCTCGAATCCCGAAAGCAGTCCGGCTTTCTCGGCTTTCCGGATATTTTCGGCGGCCCAGTGGCCTTGCAGGTCTGTGAAGGCGGAAGCTCCCTGCACGCCCGGAAGCTGTCTCAGCTTCACGAGAATCGTGGCCATTTCGGCACGCGTCAGGATGCGCTCCGGATTAAACTTGCCGTCCGGGTATCCGTCCATAAGCTTGCTGTCGAAAACAGCCGCAACGGACTTGGAAGCCCAGTGCGAGGCCGGAACATCCGCAAACCGGATTTCGGAAGCTGCGGAAGTTTCTTTAGCGAAGAGCCTCTCCAATATGGTTGCCAGCTCCGCCCGTGAAATCCCCTTGCCTGGCTGGAAAGTCCCGTCCGGGTAGCCTTCCATGTAAGGCTTATGTTGGTGGTACGTCCCCGAAGGTTTCAGAGCGATATCGAATTTTAAAGAAGTAAAATCTTTCGCAACGATTCCGCTGCCCCGGTCGCTTCTGCTGTCGTAGCTTTCATAACCGGCTTTTTCGGCGATCAGATAGTAGGCCCCGTCCGGAT
The DNA here is from genome assembly GCF_058269095.1 of Paenibacillus sp. JNUCC 35. Taxonomy (NCBI): domain Bacteria; kingdom Bacillati; phylum Bacillota; class Bacilli; order Caryophanales; family Paenibacillaceae; genus Paenibacillus; species Paenibacillus sp. JNUCC 35. The sequence goes on from NZ_CM177771.1 coordinate 4,742,929, forward strand.
ATACGAGCCATCCGTAACGGCCGTCACTCGAAGTGGTTTGGGCATTCTTGTTCTGTCCCGGCAGCATTTTCGCAAGTTCCGGCAAAGAAACCGGCGTTCCCGCGATTTTTCCGGCAGAACGATTTTTTTCCGTATCGGCCCAATACAGGGTCACCTTGACTCCCGCAAGAGCGGCGCCTGTGACCGAGTCGCGGACCGTCCCGAACGGATCGATTTTTTGCGTCCGGAACACGGCCGTATCCGAGCTTACTGTAAGCGTACCTGTCGTTCCGGCAAGCTTTTCGCCATTAGGAGCGGTTAAGGAAAGAATCATTTTATAAGTTCCGGCGGAAAGCGAGTACAGCGTAAACTTTCCTGAAGTATTGACGCTTACGTTTTGCTTGAAAAGCGCAGCGCCGTCGGTGCTGTAAATGTCCGCAAGCATCGTCAAGTTATCTCCGATTAGCTTGGTGAAGGACTCGTTAAGCACCTCTCCCGAGGAGGAAACGACCTCGATGCGTCCGTCGATCGCGCGCTCCGTTGAGCCTCCTCCACCTCCACCGCCGCCACCGCTGCTTTCGCGTGTAAACGTGACGGTGTAGGTTTTGGCGGTCCCGTTCTGTGCGGTAACGACAACCGTAACCGGATTGGCGCCGACGCTCAGCGGGATCTGACGGCTGCTTCCGGACGGTACGGCAACGCCGTTAACCGATATCGCAGCGGTGGAATCCGCAGCCGTCGGCGTTACCGTAACTTCCGTCACCGAATGGTTGACGGAAGCCGTGTATGCCGTCACCGCCGGAGTAAATGCCGGTGTCAGGGAACCTGCGCTTACGGCCAGACCGCTGAGGTCCGCATTGCCCGACGGAGGAACGGCCCGGGTGACGATGATCACGTAGGAATTCTTCGTTCCGTCCTGGGCTGTAACCTCGATTGTAATGGTGTTGGTTCCTGTTGCAACCGGAACGATTTCAGAGCTTCCGGCAGTCAGGATGTGTCCGTTAACCGATACGGATGCCGTGCTGTCGGCAGTCGCCGGTGTTACCGTTACCTCGGTTGTACCGTGGGCTATATCCGCCGTATAACTGGTCTGCGTTCCGGCAAAAACCGGGCTAAGCGTGCCGGGGCTGATCGTCAGCCCGCTTAACAGCGCATTACTGGAAGGCGGTGCTTGCCGGTTGATCGTGACCGTATAGGTCTTCGTCGTTCCGTCCTGCGCCGTCACAAGGATCGTGACCGGATTCGCCCCCGTGATCAACGGGATATTGACGGTCTGCCCGCTCGCAGCGGGATTTCCGCCGATGGTCATCGTCGCGGTAAGATCCGCAAGCTGTGCGGCGAGATCCAGATCGTACACATCCGATGCCACGGTGGCCGTGTACAGTCTCGTTCCTGCGGCGAAGGCAGGTGTCAGCGCCCCCTTGCTCAGCGTCAGAGTGCTGAGATCCGCGTTGCTTGAAGCTGCGCGGGTGACCGTAACGGTATACGTTTTAAGCGTGTTGTCTTGCGCTTTAACGACAATCGTGATCGGGTTATCGCCCACATTCAGCGCAGCCGCTTTGGGGGTTCCGCTGGCTACGGCGTCTCCGTTCACGGTGATTGAAGCGGCCCCATCCGCAGTTACGGCCGTTATGTCTATTCCGGCCGAAGCGTTCGGTACAGCCGCCGTGTAGCTAAGCTGTCCCGGATCAAATGCAGGCGTCAGAGTTCCCTCGCTTAGCGAGATGCCGCTTAAATCCGCGTTGCCTGATGCGGCGCGGGTGATCGTCAACGTGTACGTTTTGATGCTCCCGTTCTGCGCCGTCACCTGGACTTCTATCGTATTGGCCCCTACATTCAAAGAGACGGCAGAAGCGGCTCCGCTCGTCACCGGTGTTCCGTCCACCTTGACGGAAGCCGTGCTGTCCGCTGCCGCAGGTGTAACGTCAACCGTGTTCACAGTGTTGGCCACATTTACCGTATAGGCCGTGGTTCCCGATGCGAAGGCCGGGTTGAGCGTGCCTGCGCTTAGCGCCAGGGAGCTTAAATCCGCATTGCCCGATAGCGGTGCGGCGCGTTTTACCGTCACCGTGTACGTTTCGCTAGTCGTTCCGTCCTGTGCCGTCACTATAACGGTGACCGTGTTGTCGCCGACGTTGAGCGACACCGGAACCGCCGTGCCGCTTGGCACCGATTGACCGTTCACGGTCATGGTTGCCGTGCCGTCCGCGACTACCGGCGTCATATCAATGCTCGATACGCCGGTTGCCACTTGCGCCGTATAGCTTGTAGTGCCGGAGGCAAAGACCGGGCTTAACGTGCCCGCACTTAGCGTTAAGTTGTTCAAGAGCGCGTTGTCGGATGGTGCCCGGTTTATCGTCAACGTATACGTTTTGGGCGTACCGTCCTGTGCGGTGACGAGCAGTGTAACCGTATTGTTGCCCACGTTCAACGAGACGGGAACCGGAGTACCGCTTGCCGTTGCAGCGCCGTTGACTTTAAGCGTCGCCGTGCCGTCCGCCACCGCCGGTGTGACGTCCAAACCGGAGACACTGTTCGGAACGTTCACCGTATAACTCGTAGTGCCCGGTGCAAAAACGGGGCTTAACGATGCGCCTCCGCTTAGCGTGATTCCGCTCAGATCGGCATTATTGGAGCCCGCCGCCCTGGTTACTGAAACCGTATAAGTCTTCGTCGCACCATTCTCTGCCGTAACGAGAACAGTGACCGTGTTAGACCCTACGTTCAGCGATACGGAAGATGCACTCCCGCTCGCGACAGTATGGCCGTTGACTGTAACCGCAGCATGGCTGTCCGCCACTGTAGGCGTTACGTCAAGAGTAGTGACTCCATAGGCCACACTGGACGTGTACGTAATCGTACCGGAGGCAAAACCGGGATTTAAGGCGGCTCCGCTCAGAACCAAGTTACTTAAATCGGCATTGCCGGATAACGGCACCGCTCGGGTAACCGTGACCGTATAGCTCTTCTGTGTCGTGCCGTCCTGCGCCGTTACCAGAACGGTGATGGTGTTGGCTCCCACGTTCAGCGATACAGATGACGGGCTGCCACTGGCAACCGTGCTGCCGTTCACTTTAACCGTCGCCGTGCCGTCCGCAAGGGTCGGCGTTACGTTGATGCTCGCTACGCTGTCCGCCACATTCGCCGTATAGCTCGTCGTGCCAGAGGCGAAAGACGGGTTGAGCGTTCCGGCGCTTAACGTTAAGCCGTTCAAGTCGGCATTGTTGGATGCCGCACGGGTTACCGTTATCGTATAGGTCTTTTGTGTCGTGCCGTCCTGCGCCGTTACCAGAACGGTAATGGTGTTGGCACCCACGTTAAGCGATACGGGGGTCGGACTGCCGCTGGCAGCGGTACTGCCGTTCACCTTAAGCGTTGCCGTGCCGTCCGCAAGTGTCGGCGTTACATTGACGCTCGTCACGTTATTTGCCACTCCGGCCGTGTAGCCCGTCGTGCCGGAGGCAAAAACCGGGTTCAGCGTTCCCGCGCTGAGCGTTAAGCCGCTCAAATCCGCATTGGCGGAGGCCGCTCGCGTTACGGTGACCGTGTAGGTCTTCTGCGTCGTGCCATCCTCCGCCGTTACCAGAACGGTAATGGTGTTGGCGCCCACGTTCAGCGATACGGGCGAAGGACTGCCGCTGGCAGCCGAGCTGCCGTTCACTTTAACCGTCGCCGTGCCATCCGCAAGTGTTGGCGTTACGTCGACGCTCGTCACGTTGTTTGCCACACCGGCCGTATAGCTCGTCGTACCCGAGCTGAAGGTCGGATTGAGCGTTGCCGCGCTGAGCGTTAGGCCGCTCAAATCGGCATTCGTGGATGCCGCACGCGTTACCTCGACCGTATACGTCTTCTTGGTCGTGCCGTCCTGTGCGGTGACCTCAATCGTAATGGTGTTGGCACCCACGTTCAGCGATACGGGCGAAGGACTGCCGCTGGCCACCGTACTGCCGTTTACTTTAACCGTTGCCGTGCTATCTGCAACCGTCGGGGTTACATTAATACTTGCCGTGCCGTATGACACATCGGCCGTATAGCCGCTTGTTGTTCCTGACGCAAACACCGGGCTGAGCGTCCCCGCGCTTAATATTAAATTGCTCAGGTTGGCGTTTGTAGAAAACGTGTTATACTGTGTCAGCATTGTGCCGGATCCCCCAACAGCGATAAACCTTCCGTTAGCAAAACCCACATGGTTTAAAAAATCGCCGCCCGTTTTCTCCGGACTCCATGTAATGCCGTCGGGAGAGGAGGCTATCGTTCCGGGTCCCCCTCCCGTATCGCCTACGGCCACAAATTTGTTCGCGCCATAAGCAATGCCGTATAAATTCATCCCGGCCACGGAGACCGTTCTGGGTGTCCAGGTGATTCCGTCGGAGGAAGTAAGCACCCTCTGATTTGACCCGCCGGCAACGAATTGGCCGGCTCCGTAATTAACGCCCATCAAGTCTTCCGGGCTGCCCGAACGCGTCGTCCAGGTGATCCCGTCGGGAGAAGTTCGTATCGTGCCGGAACCGCCAACCGCAACGAACAAACCGCCTCCATACGTAACGCTGTAAAAATTGGCCGCAGTTCCCGAAGTCCTGGGGGTCCAAACGATACCGTCCGGAGAGCTCAGAATCACCCCGCTATACCCCGCGATGACCCATACGGTGCCGTTATATGCAGCCGCACTCAGACTGGCGGATGCCCCCGTCGTGCGAACCGTCCAGGTTACGGCATCGGGCGAGGTCGCGATTTTACCGCTCGCTCCCGTAACAATCCACTGGCTTCCGGCATAGGTTACCCCTACCGCCGACGAAAGAGCAATGGTTGTCTTGCTCCAGCTTTGCCCGTCGGATGACGTCATAATCGTACCCATGTTACCGACGGCCACCCATTTTCCGTTTCCGTAAGCAACCTGGTTTAAATCCGTTCCCGCATTGTTAGGAACCGTATCCCATGTGCCTGCCGCCTCCGCGGTACCTATCCAGTTCCCCGCACCGCCGGTACCAGCGACAAGCAGGAAGACCAGGGCTATCCGCAGAAAGCGGCCCCACAATCCCGTTTTGCCCAACTCCTTCATGTGAACCTCCCATTTCGATTGATAAAGGTATGACTGAATCTATGCCGTCTGGCTGTTTAAACGCGAAATTGATTTTCATCCCCCCATAAGATCGCCGGAATACAAGTCCTCGTTTTGAGACTTAATTACATTTTAATAGAAAAGGAAGAAAAACTCACCAAAAAAATAAAGACAAACAGCCTATTGCATGTCACAAAATGTATATATTTTGTAGAAACCTTGTGGTATTCTGAAATGGAAAATAGTTCTTAACTCCTGAAGAGGGAGGTCCCCTGTGTTAAAAAAAATGTCTGAGCCGGAAGACCAGCCGTTTCTGTTTGAGCTTTATTGCGGCTCCAGGATGGCGGAAGTGCGGGCTTGGGGCTGGGACGAAGCAACCCTGCGGACTTTTCTTCACATGCAGTACAGCGCCCAGAGCGCTTCTTACCGGCAGCAGTATCCCGAAGCGGAGTCGTACATCGTCTGCCAAGACGGTCAACGGGCCGGAAGAATTCTGATCCACCGGACGCCCATCTGTATAAGAATTGTGGATATCACCATCCTCCCGCAATTCCAAAATCAAGGACTCGGTACAAAGTTGCTTCAAACCCTCATGGAAGAAGCACGTGAACAAAACCTTCCGCTCCGGCTTTCCGTACTTAGAACCGGCAGAGCGCTGGCCCTGTATGAACGGCTGGGCTTTCAAAACGCGGGAGAGAACGACATGTATCTGGCTATGGAATGGAATCACGAAACTTGTAAAGAAGGTGACCGCTCATGAGTGAATCTTATTTAGGCGAAATACGGATGTTCGGAGGCAATTACCCGCCGCAAGGATGGGCGCTGTGCAACGGCCAGCTTTTGAGCATTGCGGAGAACGAAGCTCTATTTGTTCTGCTTGGCACGACCTATGGAGGAGACGGACGAACCACGTTCGGACTGCCGGATTTAATGGGCCGCATCCCGGTTCATCCGAATCAGACGTACATCCGGGGATCGAAGGGCGGCACGGAAACCGTGACGCTGAACCAGACGCAGCTGCCTCAGCATACCCATATCCCCTATGCGACAGCAAATCCAGGTACGGAAAACTCTCCGGCCAATAACACCTGGGCAACCGCCATCACCCAGAACTATGCGTCTTCCGGCACGACAACGCCCATGAATCCGCAGACCCTTTACTCCGTCGGCGGCAATCAACCGCACGACAATATGATGCCATCGGCTGTCATTACTTTCATCATCTCTCTTTACGGGGTTTTCCCGCCGCAACCTTAAACACAGTTGATCATATAAGGAGGAACTAACTATGTCCGAACCATTTGTGGGGGAAATCCGGTTGTTCGCCAACAACTACGCTCCGCGCGGCTGGGCTTTTTGCGAGGGACAAACCCTTTCCATTAACGGAAACCAGGCTCTTTACTCTCTGATCGGAACCGTTTACGGAGGCGACGGTAGAACAAACTTTAAACTTCCCGATCTTCGGGGCCGTGTCCCGATTCACGTAGGCACCACCAATCCTTTGGGTCAGTCCGAAGGAGAAGCATCTCATACGCTTACTATCAATGAGATGCCTGCTCATACACATCAAGTGTTCGCTTCGGGGAATCCCGGTTCCACCTTTGCTCCCGCAGCTAACGTTTGGGCCGATGAAACGGCCCTATACGAACCCCCTTCGACTCCTGCCGTTTCGATGAACGCAGGCGCCCTGTCCATCGCCGGACAAAGTCAGCCGCACAGCAACATGCAGCCGTATCTGGTCGCTAACTTCGCCATCGCCCTAGTCGGCATTTATCCTTCGAGGAACTAAAGAGAGGAGCACTATTTTATGGCTGACGCTTACCTAGGAGAAATCCGCATATTTGCAGGTAATTTTGCACCGAGAGGCTGGGCGCTCTGCAACGGGCAGCTCATGTCGGTTTCCCAAAACAGCGCTCTTTTCGCCATCTTGGGTGTCCAATACGGCGGAGACGGCAAAACCACATTCGCCCTGCCGAATTTAATGGGCAAAGCTCCGATGCACCAAGGCGCCGGGCAGGGACTGACTCCGCGCGTTGTCGGTAAGTCGGTCGGCTCGCCTGCCGTGACTCTGCTTACGACGGAAATCCCTTCGCATACTCACATTCCCCAATCGGTGAATGCCCCAGGCAGCGATACAAACCCGACGGGGAATTTCTGGGCGCAATCTCCGCCCGAAGGCCGGCCCGGCCGGGAAACGCAGCGGAATCTATACGATCCCACTCCGAATGTACAAATGAATCCGCTCAATATTTCCGTTACCGGCGGCAGCCAGCCGCATAACAACATGCAGCCTTATCTTGCGATGAATTTTATCATCTGTTTGAGCGGGGAATTTCCGCCCAGACAGTAAACGGGTAAGAAAAAAGCCTTCCGTCTGTTCTGAAGTGCACCCCTTAGTGGGGTGCATTTTTTATACCAATGAGGAGAGAAAAAAATTCAAGAACTGCACGGAGGAAATGAAGTGGGAAGCGATTACGCCTGCATGTTGTGAGATTTTACAGCGACCGAACTCAACACGAAATGGATAACCGACGTTACTCGGTATTGGGACGGAGCTAGGTGGCCATACCTTTCGGCCCTCAAGGATCTGTTTGATAATGAGATCGCAGCCAGTCAAACGAGCGAGTACACGCAATGACTATGAGTTCGTTCTTCAAACGCTTAAAAGGCGTTAAAAGAGCAAAAAAGACGTGTACTGGGAATCCTTGATCATTCATAGCGATCAAGGATTCCAGTATACGTCTCATGCCTGCCACCACGTGCTGCCGGAAGTTGGCGCCCAAATCAGCATGTCCAGGTGAGGCAATTGTTTAAACAATGCCTTCATGGAGAGCCTCTTCTCGCATTTCCAAACGGAAGGGCTCTATCTGTATGAATCCGAAGCCTATCTTTGCTCAAAGTCTCTTGATTTCGATGGAATGGAATTTTCAGTACTTTACCTTTCAAGACTATAAAAGCTCATTTGTCCAGAGGCGTTACTTGTCCTAATCCATAGCCTATCGCTGTTTTGGCCCCCACTCCATACTCGCTTAATGCGCAGATTACCCGCTCTTGTATCATATGGAGCTGGTCTTTCGTAAATTCGTCTGGACTGCCGTTCACTCCGATATAAATACCGAATCTCGTACGAGTAACGGCGACCAACGGCAGGATTGTCGGACTGATTTGATCGAGCGGCGACGTTTTCCCTTTCTGATCATAATAGGCTTTATAATGAGGGGTTTGCACATCCTCGACAATTTCGAACGAATCAACGGGATAAGCATCCAGAAAAATCAGCTTGCCGCAGGATGCGGAATCGTCGTCCGCTCCCGTTCCGAAGCATTGGCGGAAAAACTCGTCCTGATTAGCTTTCTCTTCCCGCCCCTCGAACTCCTCATGTATCCAGCCGTTTCGAATGACACCTTTAAGCGAGCTGCCGGGCACATACGGAATGCCGTACGTCCAATGAAGCGTCAGGGGACTTATTGTCGTGTACGGAGTCGAACTGCCCATTCCAAGCAGAAGCTTGTCTGTCGTTCTGTAGGAAAACTTCAAATAGCCCGCCAACTGCGAAACAATTAGCTCCTGGCGCTTTTTGAGGGATTGTAAGAGTGGATGGATCAAATTTTTGTTATCGGGTAAAGAAAATGGCACGACTTGAGTTTTATCTTTAGGACTATTCTTTTTCCAGCCGTAATATCCAAAACGTCTAAAGGATAAGTAGTTATTATCGCAACCTGCCTGGCTTAGAAAGTCCTCCGCATCTTCTGGCAGAAAACTTGTGGAATTTTCCAAACTTATGCTGTCCGGTTTATTGTACGATTTATTATTCGGTTTATTTCCCCATTTGTTACTCGATTTGCTGTTCAACCTCGATCATCCCCTCTGCAAACCTCTTGATCCAGCTTAACAGGCCCATCGTCTCCCAAGTCATGCGTTTGTACCCATCCCGGCTCTGCACCGTAATGACTTCCATAAATTCCCTGTTGTCTTCACCCACAATCCCTTGTTGCTTTAGCCAGCAAAAAATCGTCATATACAGCTCATTATGCGCAAGACCTTTTTTCTTGGCATAGAGGAAGGCAATGGCTGCCCCGAAGCCGTTGATTTGAATCATAGAAGGAAGCGAACGAGCCAGGCTTCGAAATTCCTTGAGCGTTTTTTCTTGTTTGTTGCTTGGATCTTCACAGAACGTCTTGACCCGGTCATAAGCATATGCCGCTCGTTCATTGTCCATTTGTCTGGGCATGAAGGGCACCTCCCGAAACGAGCTTTACGGCAACGAATCCTTTTCCTAAGGTAAGGTTGGCACCGATTTGAAAAGTCGCGGGTATCCAATTCTCAATCGTATTCGCAATATCCTCGGCTTTCTCACGAACGGCTGGAGTAGGATCGGCACTTTTGGAGGGTGCCTGGTGCTCGTCGGAGATAAAAACCAGACTGTACATAAGACTCTCGGACGGCAAGTACTCTTCGTTGAATAAGGCCGTACCTTCGACTGTACCCGTTTCTTTATTAATCTTGATGCGAGTCACTATTTCCGTCGACAGCCGAACAAAATCGGAGAAATCATCATCCGATACCACAATCGCATGGCTGATCAAATGCTGCTTCACCAGATCACTGGCGGGAAGCATTTGCAGTAGACGCTTCAGGAAGGCGGTTAGCTCGCCTTTTTTCTCCTTTTCCACTGTAAAAACATATTCCTCCATCATGACCTTGCCATCCGCTTCAAGCGCGGAGTTCTCCGTAATCACCGGGAGCGTATCCAACGACAACTCTTCGGAAATTTCGATTTGAACGAGTCTCATGTCATCCAGAAAACGCTTGATCACCATGGGACACGTTACCCACGCGAATACGCCCTTGACCGAACGAACCGGAAAAAAGAGCAGCCGGACATCGGAAAACGATAAAGCGGAAGCGTAAAGCTCCGGCTGGCCAACAGGCCCGAAAAACCGGTGCACGTCAACGTCAGAAGCCCGTTGCTCCACGGCGCGCCGCAAGCTTCCCTTCAGACTGGAAGCTTCTACTTTCGGAAAACCCGTATGCCCCTCGCGTTGAATAGGTAAATCCACAACTCCCAATTGGCTGCCTTCTCCCGCATGCATAGAGGTCAGCACTTGAAAAAACAGGGCTCTCGATTGTTTATACATTTAACACGCCTCCTTGTTCCGCTCCTATCGTTCCTACGAGACTGTATCCGTATCCTCTGTCGCAATAACGCATACGATCCCAATTCCGGTAAACAAACCCGTATCCTTCCCGGTAATCGCTCACACACTTCCGATGAAACAGCTTCACGGCATCCTTGAATTCACCTTCGATAATTTCAAAGAAATACACACTCCCCGCCGGAACCGCGTAACGCATTTCCTTGGGCTGCCTTTTCTCCATGGAAAAACCGCCGACCGCCACATGCCGGCCTATTGCCGCACTTAGAAGCCGGACGCGAATGCGGTGCTTTTTATAGGCAAAAACCCCTTCCTTCGTAACGGGGTCGATCCACCACGGCAGCCATCCTTGCTTGAAAATCGCAGGCGCGGCCAAATACAGCTTGAAGTAACGGGAAGAAGACGTCACTGGAGCAAACGATTCCTCTCGCTCCAACCTGCGTATGCTGGCCGCCCTGGCCTCTCCGCCCAGCTTAATGGAAGAAGAGGTATCCACGGAGACGCCTTCCGCCTCCACGACCAGGCTGCATCTCCGGTTGCAGGCGTCAACGGGGCGCACCTTCTCGATGGAGTACCATAATCCGGATCGGGAGGCTCCCGAAGAGCGGTCGATCTGGATGCCGACATGACCTTCCCTTTTAACAAAATCCGACAAAGATAGGCAGAGTGCTTCCCAATCAGCGCCTTCCAAATACCGGCTCAAATCAGCTTCCTCCACATATCCGCCCCCTCTGGGCTCTACTTCCTTATCCCCCGTGAGAGTAACAGGCGTTAAGCAGTACGGAAGAGGCGAGCTGCCGACAGGTGACGGAACAAGACTCAGCCTCTCCAGTTTGAAGGAAGGCGACACCCATGTGTCCAGGGGCCTGGGCAAGAGAAGTCTTCCATCGACCATCAGCCCGCTGAAACCGATTTTTAATGCTCTGCTGATCACCGAACTGCTTCTGCCAGGGGTAGTGTCCGCATAACGCAGCGCTCCCGCATACACGGAAGGAAACGGCGGAAACAGGCTCGAAGCACTCTGGCTCAGATCGGCATCGAACGGAGAAGCGTTTCGGAAGAAGAATGTATCTACCGCATCAATGGCATAGAACATGACGAAACCTCCCTGGAGATAAATGCGACGAATTGCAGGAAAGAGCGGAACTCAACCAGATTGTTATCGAAATGCCCGAAAAGACCCGCCAAAGCATCCACCTGGCTCTTCCGCTCCTCTTTGCTTATTGATGACGCGCTTCGTTGAAGGGTCTGTTCGATCAACACCCGAACAAGCGGGCCTTGCTCGGGTGCGGCCTGCAAGGATAAATGGTTTAAAACAGCGCTTAGGTTATGCAGGAAGGAAGTAGAGTACTTCTTGTCGCTCAGGGCAAGCACAACATGATGGAACTGCCGCAAAATATCCCCGTCCTCTCCAAAGCTGCTCTTGATCACAAGCTGTTCGCCACTGCGCTTGACAAGACCGATGGCAAAGGAGTTTTTCTCCTCACGCAGTTCCTTAGCCTGACGTTCCATCTCCCCTGTTTTGGCAAGCATCATGCCAAGAGGCTGCATCAGGTGAGCGATGACAATTCCGGCTGAGAAAGTCAAGGGTTGCGGATGTCCGGCAGGCGCCTTGACCTTCGCCATAAATTCTTGTCTGAGCCGAAACAAAACCGAGAAGAGCCGATTCACAGGCACAAAGCCGAGGAAATCCTCTCCGCCCGCATAAATGCAAATTCCGCCGTGTTCCGAAATAATCTCACGCACTTCGCCGGCAAAATGGCTGGTCTCCCGGCTTAATTGCTCCTGAATGTACCGTTCGGCATAATCGCGGTACAGTCTTCCCATACCGTCGCCGTCAAACTTCAGAAGGGCGTAGTAGGGACTCACTCTCTTGTCTGTCACTTCCATGTAAATTTCTTCGGCAAGATCGATATGATCGGACAGGTATTCGTCCGGAAACAATTGTTGTCCATTCTGGAGGTCGAAGATGGCTTCCGAAGCTTCGTCCTTCAGCAGCTTCAATTTCTCCCGATGCTCCTCCCCCAAACCGTCTTTCAGAAGCATATAAGCGACCGACGGTATATTCAGGCTATATCCCGGAAGGGCTTGCTCTTCTTCGAGCAGGTGCAACATACGCTTGACGAAAGCTACGGCAGACAGCCCTTCTCCGGGCTTTATGGCATATTTGCATGCTTCTGTCTTGGTAACATCAATCAAGTGTTCTTTATTAATAAAAGACGGCAGCTTGCCGTCGTTGCCGTCGCTTTTGCTTTTAACAAAAATGGCGTTATATTCGGGGTATAGATCGCACTTGCGTCCGCTTGGCTCGTCCGTCTGGGTGAATCCGCGCAGTCTTTTGATGTTGCTCATGCTTTGATTCACCTTGCTGTAGGCGAGGGAATAGCTGCTTTCTTCCTCGAAAGCCCAATACACCTCCAGAAACCGCTCCAGTTGATTCATAGCGGCTTGATTCGGCGTGACCTTCGTCTTTTTAAAAACGTTCTTGCCTATCTCGACGAATTGCCTGCGGACAAATCCACTAAGTTCTTGCCCCAGTTTTTTCTGATCTTCAAGACTGTATCCGTTTACTTTGGCGATCAGACGGTTCGGAATGTTGCTTTGAACCGAAAGCGGAAAAACAATCTCCGCCTCGGGATGCCGTTCATGAAGCTCTTCATAAACCATTCTCATCAAATACGAGAGCAAATAGCTACCCGCGTATAAATCCCTCGTTTTTCTGGAAGGCTCGATAAACGATTTGACCGGACCGATCGTAAACAAAAATAACGTCGTCTTCAAAACGTTCCCCCCTCAATAAAGGAGATCATTTCATTTCGTTCTTTGTGGTCTTTGTCGAGAGGAGTATTACCATCTACAACCGCTTTTACAAATGTATAAACCGGCAGCAATTCGCCCTTGCTTGTCCTGGTTACACTTATCAGCAGAGAGGATGCGAATTTTGATCCCTTATAAGCGTACCCGGTCGCAAAAAGATTGTTTTTCGGCGGAGATAGTTTTATTTTATGTGAAGCTAAATCTACCTCTAGCAGAAATTTATTTACATTATTGATGGGTTTACCTAATCGAATTTTCTCGATTACGGGACGATTATGCCGGCTCCAATTCTCATACCGCTTCGGATGGAAGCGAATGATATCCTTCTCTAACACGTAGGCGGGAGAGGCGGAATTGTCGGTAGTGGCATTGAGAAGATTCAGTTGTTCCGTCACCCAGGGAAGCAAGGTTTGACGTGTCAGGCTCGGAACAGAGCCTTCCGCACTGATAATGGCGGAGCAGCCTCTACCTCTGCGGCTTCTTTTGCCCATTCCACCTAGAATGAAAGAGAGCAGGATTAGATTTCGATAAAAACCCATCTCCTCGCCTTTGTTTAAAAACTTGCGAAGTACGATGGAATAGGTTTCTTTTTCGGGATAGCACTCGGCAATTGGTTTACGACCAGCCTTTTGATGCAGCAACAACAGCTTCCGTTCCGTTTTCAATTCTCCGGCAACAAGTTGCAGCCGGATAGGAGAGGCATGCTTCTCCGCATCCCCGAACAATCGGGCTTCTTCTTCATACAGTTGTTGTGTATCGAGTGTTTGGTTTGAAATTCTGTACACATATCTCATCAGCGCTTTAAGCTCCGAGGCGCGTAATTCCGCTTTTCTCGTATCCATTCCGGAACTGAACATTGGTGTAATAAGCTCACAATTCAGAGTTTCTTTGTTCACGAGCCACTCTCCCCGTCCCTTTTCTCTGAAAACTTTTTGTTAAACATATCTACATAAGCCTTATGCGGAAACAGCATCGGATTGTTGATCAGCATCAGCAATTGATTCAATTGAAAATTAAACGACAGCAGCGATACCTCCCGGTTTTTTTCGTTTTTCCTAATATGGATTTTATAATCGTCGATGGAATCTTTGTTGCTGCAATCTGCAATCATTTCCTTTGAAGAACCATTATGATTCAGAGCACGATACCAATCTGCCAATGTTTCCAGCTTGCTGTTTCGGTGAACGTGTATTTGGCACGAGTCGTAATCTGCCTGCAGAGTGAAATCAAAATGCTCCATATTCTTGCTATGCTTGTGATCCAGACAGCAATAAATCAGGACAGGCCGGGTTGCGGTTTGGGTTTGAGGTTTATTGTCCATCCCCCCGGTAGCAACATACGAGTGCATTCTGGCGATGGATTGACGAGAGGTTTTCAGGTTTTTAATGCTATCGGTCCAATTTTTCAGGGAATCTTCGTCCGCAGACAAGCTTTTACATTCTACCGCAACCGCCACAGCTTCGATGGGAATAAATTTGAGCCGCCCTTTGCGAAAAATGTACGGCGTGTACATTTCATCCAGAATGGCGAGATCCACTTCGTGAGATACTTGGCCTGCGGAATCAATGATGAACACCGACTGCTCCACCACGAATTTCTTGGGAATGAACTGGATGAATAACTCCTTCCAGATGTCTTCCCGGAATCCGCCTATGGTCGTCCCATGATTCTTATATTTGAAAAACAGCTGACTCACCGTGGCTCGTTCCATTTCGACATAATTATGCAAAATCTCATCAATCATGACAGTGTCTGGCGTATTTGTTGGATTTTTCTGCGTGGACCCCATATCATTCTCTCCTGTCTACATACAATAATATACAAAATGATACCATGTTTCGGGAGATGGATATGTTATATTTTGTCGATTAGGGATGGGGATTTTTTTGGGGGAAGTTACCCGAAAGAAATAGTTCTTGGAGTTATGAATCTATCCAGCCTATTTCTACTCCCTCACTGCTATGATAAGCGATAAGAGTTTGTACAAACTTTTCTTTTAAAAGTGGAAGCTGCGCAGATCTGACTCCATCAATCGGTAGGCAAAGTCTCGTGAAATCTTTCACAAAAAAATATGTTTCCGGTTGTTCAGCTTATGGATATTGACATGCGCTGAAGAGCAGCGGGGTTGCCTTGGTACTCGTTGTTCGACTTTCATATCTTCCATTGGCTTTTGAGTGAATATCTTACACGATCATCTGCTGCACTCTTTTTTGTGAATGATAATACAGAGTGCGACGTGCATCAAGCCTGGTACGCAACCACGCTCATCCAAATTTCAATCCACGCACCCATACAGGGTGCGACTTGAGGATCTAAAACCAATCGCAAACGAATTTATCAGCATTTCAATCCACGCACCCATACAGGGTGCGACCATAGCTCGTGTGATAAGCTCCCATTCCTGTTCATCTAATTTCAATCCACGCACCCATATAGGGTGCGACCGTATAAGTAAACTTGCCGGCGGCCTCTTTAGGATCCTATTTCAATCCACGCACCCATACAGGGTGCGACGAGCAGCCCTCAAGTACGTATTACAAAGGCGGTAACTTTATTGCAATCCACGCACCCATACAGGGTGCGACTCCAGGGCTGACGTTGAGGCTGAGTCAAGAGGTATTGCAATCCACGCACCCATACAGGGTGCGACGGCTGCTTCTTTTCCGGTGTATCCCATGACAAGAAAAATTGCAATCCACGCACCCATACAGGGTGCGACTCCGTTTTTCATCCATTATATGTAATATTACATCTTGCTAACAAAAATAACGTACAATCTAAAACTTTTATTCCGAATAAAAATTACCATTTTATGAATTAGGGTGAATTTCATGGATAAAATTTGGTGCGAATCCCCCTAGTATTTTATGTTCGCTTCCTATTCGCACTAGAAAATAACTGAACTTCAAGAACAAGCGGTCTCTTAAGGTCGATGAGTTCTGACATGATTTATACCAATTGTCTAGTCGATAAAATCTCAAGCATTCGTGTTCTGGATTCATAGCTTCAATTTTCTTTATTATTAGCATAGCAAATTATACATCGTCAACAAAGCATTAAAAACGGAATTCCAGCCAAGCTGACTGTAATTACACATAGCTTCGACACTTTTTATTATCTCCTTAGCAGAACTCCGAAATTTCTGCTAGTCTGCTAGAGTGCATTTCATAATAATACAGTCGTTTTCCAAATTTAAACATTCTCCTTTTCAAAAAAATATCTACAGAATAATCAGCAATATTATTCAGGGTCTAATTCATTTGGTTATTTCGTTTTAAACCCTGTTCAATTTGCTGACGTACTGTCCTCCGTCCAAATATTTTTTGAGATAACACCCTCACCAACATAACAACCGTATTCGGCAAGTACAGACGAGTCCGTAGCAAGAACATTTTTAAGAAATAAAGTCCCGTTCTGATCTCTCTTCTTCCCTGTTAAAAAACACAAAAGCGCCCAGCCTCCCGCTCTGCATTCGCCGATAATTCCATATACGTTTCCGCTTGCAAATTCATAGGAGAAATTTTCAGAGTAATCCCGCATCTGTCCATAGTTAGCTAACTTGGGATCGCTCAAAACCGTCAAATCCAGTACTCCAACCATCTCGATGGACTGCATCATTGTTTTAGAGGCTGCCTCTCTCAACTTAACCAATCTTGAATCGGATTCGTTTTGTCTAAATTTAGAAGAAAAACAAAAAAGACCGGCCATCCCGAAGGTTACCCCTCAAGACTTCCGGTCCTATATCTGTTCATACCACTTTCGGCTTAGATTGCGCCGTTCCGCTGCCCGCGTGCTTCCTTCTCCTGCCCCGCTTCTCCGCGTAAT
Source organism: Paenibacillus sp. JNUCC 35 (assembly GCF_058269095.1). Classification (NCBI taxonomy): domain Bacteria; kingdom Bacillati; phylum Bacillota; class Bacilli; order Caryophanales; family Paenibacillaceae; genus Paenibacillus; species Paenibacillus sp. JNUCC 35. Next base: position 4,759,765 of record NZ_CM177771.1, read on the forward strand.
ACGTTACGGCGACGAATACGCCCATCATGGCCGAATAAACGGCGATGACTCCCAGCGGATTCGGGCTTGCGAAGCTTCCGCCCCCTCTTCCTTCTCCGAGGTGAAAGCCGCCCGGACCGCCTCCGCCTTGAGGCGCCCCGCGCTCTTGCACGCCGGAGCCCCGTCCCTCGCCGGACGATTCGCTGGCGGTTCCCGAACCAGCCCCGGTGGAGGAGAGCTGCCTCTCCCCGTCAAAGCCGTCGGGCGGCTGATTGTCCCCACCGACGGACGTGCTCTGCGGCCGCTGCCGGCCGCCGCCCTCCTGCATCGCCGGAGAAGATGCGGCCGTGATGCCGAGCACGCTTCCGACTCCTTCCAGGCGGGTCAAGTAATTCGTCGTGTACATTTCATAGACGCCGAATGCAACAATGGCTGCAGCCGCGATTTTAGCCGCCGCAGCCCCTGCTTTTCCCCGAAATCTCTCGGGAAATATCCTGCCCGTCACCTGGATGACCCACTGCCAGTGCATCCCCACGTGGACGCCGATCAGAACCAGCACGAGGTAAGAAATGCTGATATGCGCCATTTTGAACCAGTGTTCCTCGCCGAGGTGTATTCCCCGGAATACGACTTCGGATATCAGAATGCCGCTTACGATGATGAAGGTCATCGTGACAAGCAGCAGAACATTGAGCAGATAGCCGAAGCGCGTTTTTCCCGGCAAGTTACGGTCCATGATGCGCAGGGTTACTTTCTTCACCCACTGCAGGTTCAGTAAAATATGGGTCAGAAAAGCGAATGAAATCGCCAGCCCCGCTAACTCGTGAAACGTCAGTCCGCCTAAAACTCTCTTATTAAACAATAAGACCAGCGTAAGCCCCATGACGCTATCGAGCGTTAATTTTATGAAGGTTATTTTTTTCATGGTTCATGTCTCCCGCACCCGCTACTTTTCTAACCTTTTTTATTGTCGTATATCTCTATAGATGGCCGTCAGATGGTCGTCAAAATATCTCCCTGCCGGACCTTCCTACGCCCTCAGCCGCTCGCGTTGGAGCTTCCAAGCCTCGGCTTCCTGCTGGTACACGAGATTTTTCAGGTAGGGAAGAAGCTGTGAAGCAAGCTCCTCCCGTTTCAGCCCGATTTCCAGCACCGCCTTGAGATAACCGAGCTTATCCCCGATATCGTAGCGGTTCCCGGCCAGTTCCAGAGCCAGCAGTTCCTCTCGTTTGGCGATTTCATGCAGCGCATCCGTCAGCTGGTATTCGCCCCCGGCTCCTCTCTCGATCGTTTCCAGAATCGGGAAGATCGTCGGCTCCAGAATGTACCGGCCCATGACGGCCACATTGGAGGGAGCGCTGCCGAGAGACGGCTTCTCCACCAGACCCGCTACGCGGTGAATCCGGTTCCTCCCTCCGGCCGAGTCGATGATGCCGTATTTGTCCACCTCGGAGTCCGGTACGGGTTTGACCCCGATCACCTGTCGGCCCGTCTCCTCATAGAGGTGGATCATCTGCCGGAGTGCGGGCGGGTCAGAGACCATGATATCGTCCCCGAGCAGGACGGCGAAAGGCTCGCTGCCGATAAACTGTTTCGCGCACAGAATGGCATGTCCGAGTCCGAGCGGCTCCTTCTGGCGGATAAAATGAATCTTCGCCATCTCGCTGATCGCCTGCACTTCTTTCAGCAGCTTCATTTTGCCTTTCTCGCTTAAAGTCTGCTCAAGTTCAACCGACCGGTCGAAGTGATCCTCGATAGACTTCTTGTTGCGCCCGGTTACGATGATAATGCTTTCGATCCCGGACTGGACCGCTTCTTCCACGATATATTGGATGGCCGGTTTATCGACAATCGGCAGCATTTCCTTGGGCTGTGCTTTGGTCGCGGGCAGAAAACGCGTACCCAGCCCCGCTGCCGGGATAACCGCTTTTTTGATCGTCATGACTTTTCACTCCCTGTAGGTGTTGGTGAGCGGAAAACCCAGTATCGGCTCCCCGCATAGTTGATCCATGAGCTGGCAAATGTTGCCGCCAGTTTGCCGGTTACGAGCGGCCAGCCCAGCCCGCTGTGCGCCCACTGGAGCAGAACCGTCGATACGGCAAGCGAAATCAGATTGATCAGGAAAAATCTTGCGATTTCCCGGGTGCTCCGCCCCGTCCGGCTGCGGAAAGTCCAGCTCCGGTTGAGAAGATAGCTGTTCAGCACCCCGATCAGGCAAGCGATAACCTGTGCCGTCAAATAGGGCACGCCCGCTGCCGTTAAGAGCAGGAAGGCCGCGAAATCGACACCGGTGTTCAGCAGACCGACCAGCCCGAACTTCACGAGCGGCATCAGACGGTTACCCCGGCTGCCTAATCTATCCGGACTGCTCAGTCCGCCCTGGTTACTAAGGTTCCTAGAGTTACTCATAACCGGCCAGCCTCTTGGGCATCGGCCCTTCTTGCTTATGGAGACCGTGGCATTCCCTAACGATATAAAGCGGTCTTCCTTTCGTTTCATCGTAGATACGGCCGATATATTCGCCCAGAATGCCCAGCATAAGCAGCACAAATCCGTTAAAAATGAGCAGGATGCTGACAACCGACGGCCAGCCCTTTAACGTCGCGTCCGTAAACAGGGCGAGGTATACCACATAGAGAAGGTAGAGAAATCCCGAACCCGAAAGCAGAACCCCAAGGTATCCGGCCAGCTTCAGAGGCTTGTAAGAGAATGACGTAATGCCGTCCAAGCTGAGCTTGATCATCCTCTTCAGCGGATACTTCGTCTCTCCCGCAAGGCGTTCGTCCCGCTCATACTCGATCGCCGTCTGACGGAAACCTACCCAGCTGACCAGCCCGCGGACAAAGCGGTTGTTTTCGGGAAGCTTCTTCATCTCGTCGCAAACTTTGCGGTCCATGAGCCGGAAATCTCCCGTATCCACGGGTATATTGATGTCTGTCGACGCCTGGAGCACGCGGTAAAACAGGCTGGCCGACCATTTCTTGAATAAGGTTTCCCCGCTCCGCTTCACCCGTTTCGCATAGATGACTTCATAGCCTTCCTTCCACTTCTCGATCATCTGCAAAATCAGCTCCGGCGGGTCCTGCAAATCGGCGTCGATAATGATGACCGCATCGCCGGAAGCGTAATCCATGCCGGCCGTAATCGCGATCTGGTGACCGAAATTGCGGGAAAAATCGATCAGCTTCACCGTTTCGTCCCAGGTACCGTACTCCTTGATGATTTCAGCGCTCCGGTCTCTGCTCCCGTCATTGATAAAAATCAGCTCGTAGGTTTCGGAGGTTCCGCTCATCACCACTTTCAGGCGTCTGTACGTTTCCTGAATGACCGCTTCCTCGTTATACATCGGAATGATAATCGAATACCTTACCTTCTGCGTCATGACGCGTCCCCTCCACCCTCTATGGTTACTTCATACAGAGTCATGCTTCCGCCGCGGCCCCAGTCATCGCCGTTTGCCGCACTGGTGCCGGTTTGTGTCTGAGTAGACCCGGACTGCCATTCTTCGGACGAAATTTTCTTGCCGTGCTGCGCGAGCCATTGAGCCAGCTCCGCATTGCCTCCGCGTCCTCCTCCGCCTTCGGAGATAAGGAAATATTTTAATTTTCCGCTTTTCACCATGTCCTCCAGTTCGGCGGTCGTATAGACCGGATCATTGCCCGAGAATCCCCCGAGCGTGATCACTTTTTCCCCTTTGTCGATGATGTAAGGCGCCGCTGTATTATAGTCGGATGTTGCGAATAAGTACGTCGTGCCGCCGATGCGGGCCTTCATGTAAGCGAGAAGCGCTTCGTTTACGCTTCGGCCTCCCATGCCGCCTTCCATTGCACCGGGGGCTCCCCAGCCTCCGGCGCTGCGGTCCGTTTCGCTGCCGGTGCCTCCTGCCGAAGCGTCCGGGCCGTCTGTTTTGCCGGCTTCCGGAGCTCCCGGGTCCGTGCCCCGACTTCCGCCGTCACCGTTCTGCGAGCCGAAGCCTGCCCCATCGCGGCTACCGCCGCCGGGCATCATGCCTCCGCCCGGCCCTTGACCCATCGCGCCGCGGTCATTGCCGCCGGAAGGTCCCGCCTGCGGAATCATGCTATTGAGTCCGTAAGTAATCGGGGTCGCCGCCCAATAGGCCGGTCCGATGAGCAGAACGAGAAGCCCCGCAACGGCTGCCGCATAAGAGAAGCGAGTTGTCCTGAATTTCAGGGCAATAAGCAGAATCGCCGCCGCCGCGCCAGTCAGGCCGACGCCATAGGTCCAACCGCTGCCGATTGTACCGTTGTAAGGCGCCATAATAAACACTTGAAATGCCGCCGTCGCCGCCACAGCTGCCGGAAGCAGCCAGGAGAGCCACCCCGATTTGCCGCGGTACGCGCTCCACAGCTCGGACCAGCCCGCACCTGCAAGCCCGGCGATAGGAGGCGCCAGCATGATCAGATAGTAGTGGTGGAAGAAGCCCGCCACACTGAAGAAAGCCATCCCCGGCAGAAGCCAGGCGAGCCAGAACAGGCTCTCTTTATGCTTCCGGGTGAAGTTGTTCCGGCGCAGGCCGGCGAGCAAGGCGACGGATGCCAGGGCCGCGAAAGGAATCATCCAGCTCGCCTGGCCGGACAGCGCCGACTGGAACAGGCGCAGCGGGCCTTTCTCGCCCGTGCCGAACATGCCGCCGCTGCCGCCTCCCGGGCCTCCGCCGAATCCGGGCGGCTGGCCTTGGCCGTCTGCGCCTGGAGCGCCCGGTGCGCCAGGCATTCCGCCGCCGTCGGCTCCATCCGGCACAGCCGCGCTGCCGCCCGGCAGCGGGGCGCTTCCCGCGGCACTCTGGCCGCCGGTTGTTCCGGCGCTGCCGCTGTCCGAGTCCGCAGCCCCCGGCGTCATGCCGCCGCCGGCGTTGGCGCCATCGTCAGCCGCACGGCGCTCTCCCATCGGCATACCGCCGCGGTCACCGCCACCGCCCGGACCGCCGCCCTGATTGCCCGTCAAACGCGAAACGCCGTTGTAACCGAAAGCCAGCTCCAGGACGGAATTGGTTTCGCTGCTGCCGATGTAAGGCCGCTCACTTGCCGGAATGGAATCCACGATGACCGCCCAGGAGACGGAAATCACCAGCATAAGGGCGATTGCGCCGGACAGTACGCCGGCTTTCTTTTTCCAGGTGCTTTTAAACGCGAATAAGTAGAAGAGAACAAAGGCAGGCAAAATCATATAAGCCTGAAGCATTTTCATATTAAAACCGAGTCCGATAAGAGCAAATGCGCCAAACAGACTGAAGACGCTGTTTCGTTTAATGGCTCTGAACAGAAACCAGGTGCCGAGAAGAAGGGTAAAAACAAGCATACTATCAATGTTGTTGGTCCGGCTGACCGCAACCGCAACCGGTGTACACGCCATAACGAGGGCCGCTATCCTAGCCGCCGCCGTTCCGAAGGAAGGTTTAACGAGCAGGTAGATCAGCAGGATCGACCCGACGCCCGCAAGGGCCTGAGGCAGAATGACGCTCCAGCCGTGAAGGCCGAAGATATAGGCGCTCACCGTTTGAATCCAGAATGTTACCGGCGGTTTGTCGACGGTTACGGAACCCGCCGAATCGAGGGAACCGAAGAAAAAATTGTGGAAGTTTTGCAGCATACTCGCTACGGCCGTCGTATAGTACGTATTGGCGTATGTATCGAGCCAAATGTTGTAGGTGTTCAGAAAGACGCCGAGCAGTAAAATGAAAACTAACGGAAGATCGACCCGGAATCGTTTGGTGCTTATCATGGTTCTCCACTCCTTAATTGTCTATTGCGAAAATGAATTTTACATCCCCCGGCAAAAACGTTACCATCGAGAAAGAAATAAAGGCGCCCTGCCCCATTGCCGGCCTGCGCCAGCCAAATGATCTGCCAGAAGCCTCTTACAACGCGGCCGACTAGTCACCTGACATGCTTGTATTGTGCGGGCTGTGCCTGAACCCTTCTTGAAGGCTGGCTGAATGTTTGCTGAAAGTCCGGCGGGTGCCCCCATGATTAAGCGGAAGCTCAGGCTGCGTTCAGATTCCATTCAGTTTCGTGACGGATAATCCGTGTATAGCTAATAGAAAGAAGACCCGAGAGGTGATCCCGCATGAAAAATGGTAAAGACATCCGTATCCTGCTTGTCGATGACGAGCCGCACATTTTGCAATTTCTCGAATTCGGCCTTGTCAATGAAGGCTTTGAAATTAAAACGGCCCCGGACGGCATGAGCGCCATTAACCTGGTCCGGGAATTTCAGCCGCATGTCGTGGTTCTGGACGTCATGATGCCCGGCATGGACGGCTTCGAAGTGTGCCGTCTGCTGAAGAAGAACGGCAGCAATATCGCCGTCATCATGCTGACCGCCAAGGACGAGGTCGAGGACCGCGTCAAGGGACTGACCATAGGCGCAGACGATTACCTCGTGAAGCCGTTCAGCTTCGAGGAGCTTCTGGCCCGGATCGAGGCCAGGCTGCGTAACCAGTTTCCCGGCGTTTTCCGGGAAATCGCCATCGGCCCTTTCCGGATCGACGACCCGAGGAAGGAAATTATTTTCGGAGAGAGATCGTTGGAGCTTTCGCCGACGGAATACGAGCTTTTGAAGTTTCTCATCGTTAACCACGGCATCGTGCTCAGCAAGACGAAGATTTTGGACAAGGTGTGGGGGTATGACTTCGGCGGGGAAGAAAACATCGTGGAAGTGTATATCCGCTCTCTGAGGGACAAGCTGGGAGACAAGGAGCACCGGTTGATCCGTACGCTCCGGGGAGCCGGATACCGGCTCGACTGGTCATGAAACAAGGCCGGCCTCTGACCCGCGCCGCGCGCCTGCTGGCCCCCCGCTCCCTTCAGTTCCAGCTGTTGTCGCGGTCGCTCTATATTTTGGCCGCGCTTCTTGTCCTGGTCGGCGCTCTTCAATCTATATGGATGAAAAATTTCCTGTACCGCAACCGGGCCGAAACGATGTTCATTCAGCTGAACGGACTGCCCCGCGACCTGCTGGACCACTCGTCCCTCCTTCCGGAAAGACGCGGCAAAAACGAAGAGGTCCAGCCGGGATCGGAGCGCCCGCGAGGTCCGGTGCTGTTCCTTCCGGATACGTCTCTTGCGTATATCGCTCCCGACGGAACCTTCACGGATTTGACGAAAGAAAGCGGGATGATCTCCCCGCAGCTCCCGGCCGAGGAATACACCGCCGTCCGAGAAGAGATGGCTCCCCGGCGGCCCGTTTCCTATAAAATCGTGCAGGATGCCGCGGGAACCGAGCAGCTCGTCGTCTTCCGGCCGGCGGAACGGTCGGGCAGCTTCGGCGGTATTATCCAGATGGGGACGGGCACGGCCCAACTCCAGGCCGTCGTGCTCCAGCAGCTTTGGATTTACGGGGCACTCATCGTGCTTGCCCTGGCGGGCGGCCTCGCGCTGAATATTCCCGTGCTCCGACGTACGCTCCAGCCGCTGAACAAAATGGTCGAGGCCGTCGAACAGACCGACGCCGGCAACCTGAACGAACGATTTCCCGAGACGCAGGGCCAACTGGAGATCGACTCCCTCGCGAAATCGTTCAACGGCATGCTCCAGCGCCTGGAGACTTCTTTCATCGCGGAACGCGATGCGAAAGAACAGATGCGGCGCTTCATCGCCGACGCCTCCCACGAGCTGCGCACGCCGCTGACTTCGATCCACGGCTTTCTCGAAGTGCTGCTCCGCGGGGCGGCGGACAATCCGAAGCAGCTCTATGCCGCTTTGACGAGCATGCACGGCGAATCGACCCGCATCAAGAAGCTGGTCGAGGACCTGCTTACGCTGGCCAAGCTCGACCGCGCTCCCCAGCTTCAGCTGACGGACACGCGGCTGGACCGGCTTCTTCTGGAGATGGAGCCCCATCTCCGGATGCTGGCGGGTACCCGCATGGTTCATATCGACCTGACCGCAGGCGTACGCGGAACCTTCGACCCGGACAAAATGAAACAGGTGATCCTGAATCTGTTTCATAACGCGGTCCAGCATACCGACCCGGAAACCGGCGTCATCACGGTCATTTTATCCGCGGACAGGGACGGAATCGCTCTGAAGGTCAAAGATAACGGTCCGGGCATCCCCGAAGAACACGCGGCACATGTGTTCGAGCGCTTTTACCGCAGCGATTCCTCCAGAACCCGCAAACATGGCGGAGCCGGACTCGGGCTGTCGATCACGAAGTCGATCGTCGAAGCCCACGGCGGTACGATCTCCGTCCGGAGCCGGGAAGGCGCCGGTTCGACGTTCGTGCTCACCTTCCCTGAAACCGGTGAAAATAACGGCGGAAAAGTGTTAAAATAAACGGGATAAACAGAAAGGCGGAGAAGCGATGGTATACGCGTTTACGATTCAGCCCGGTATCTACCACGCCTTCGAAGACGAGGCGGAACAGATTGAACAATGCAAGGAATGGGGCCTGCTGTCCGGTAAGGCAACCAAAACCAAAGCCTTTTTTTATAAGGGAAACGGCTTGAACGTTCCCTGCACCATCGTCGGGTACACCGACAGAATGACGGCTGTCATCGAATTTGACAACGAGCAGCAGCACAGCATCCATCCTTCCTATTTGAAGGAAATGCAGGCGGCGAACTACGGGCAGAGGCAGTGGTCCTCCAGCGAAAACGACACCGAAGCCGATGCTTCGGAAGGAAACGATGCTGCCGGGAATGCGGAGCCTGCAGGTGAAGTTCCGGCAGATGCGGCCGCTGAGACTACGTCAGCCGCCATCCCGCAGAAGCAGGCTGCCGCAGAGCCGGCGCTGACGTCACAGACGGAGGCAGAGCCTGGGCAAGCCGCCGTTTCCGCCGATCGGGACAAGCCCGACGCCGCATCCGAAGCCATCGATGCGCCTAAGGCGAAGGCCAAGAAAGAAAAAGCGCCCAAGCTTCAGCTTCCGGAAGGAAAAGTGAAGATGACCGCTAAGGTACAGGATTTCACGACGGTTCCCAATCACTTTTCCGATAACGACGATGAGGTCATCATTTACGAAAATGTGACCATTGTGGAGCCGGAAACGGATATCGGCACCGCCTGGTCCAGCCACAGCGCGACACTGAAAAAGCTGGAGCTCGAAGTCGGCGATACGATCACGTTCGAAGCCAAGATCGTGGCCAAGAAGCTGACGCGCTACCCCGTGCCTTACAAAATCAACAATCCCGCTAAAATCCAGAAAGAGCAGGAATAGCTGCAAAAAGAAGCACCGTTCAGACGCACGTTTCCCGTGCTTCCGGACGGTGTTTCTTCTTTTCGTCATCCGTCAATATTTTGTCAACCATTCTTCACTGTTTACTCACAGATATTGTGAAAATAATCACAGCTAAGTGTGTAAGATAACAATAGAAGGATTTGGTTTGAGTAATCCAAGATCTCGTCGTTTTACAATCATTTTCCCGGGGCGGTGAAAGCATGAAACCGTTTAAACGTCAGGAGAAACGGCTGATGATTCTCATGTTCGTCGTGGCCGCCGTTATGCTGCTTTCCTTTCTGCGCAGATTATTTGCCTGAGCCTGCATGTACCCGAAACAAGAACATTCCAGGGGGAGTTGGTGCACCATGTTTCATTATGATCCTGTACTGTACAGCCGCATACTCACCGAAGTCACGCTCGCGTTCCACATTATTTTCGCCACTATCGGTGTCGGCGTTCCGGTGATGATCGCTCTGGCCGAATGGACGGGCATCCGCAAGAACGACCGGTACTACACACTGCTGGCCCGCCGCTGGGCGCGCGGCTTCGTCATCACCGTCGCCATCGGCGTCGTGACCGGAACGGCTATCGGTCTACAGCTGAGCCTGCTGTGGCCGAGCTTTATGGAAATCGCCGGGCAGGCCATCGCGCTGCCGCTGTTTATGGAGACGTTCGCGTTCTTCGTCGAAGCGATTTTCCTCGGCATTTATTTGTATACCTGGGACCGGTTCAAACCGAAGCGGCATCTGATGCTGCTCATCCCGGTCGCCATCGGGTCTTCCGCCTCGGCCTTTTTCATTACGACCGTGAACGCGTTTATGAACACGCCGCAGGGCTTTACGCTTGAAAACGGCAAAATCACGAACGTGGACCCGATTGCGGCCATGTTCAACCCGGCGACGCCTACGAAAGTTTCCCACGTCCTCGCTTCGGCTTACATGACGTGCGCGTTCATTCTCGCGGCCATAGCGGCCTTCTCGCTGCTGCGCCGCAAAGGAGACCGGCTTTACGCCAAGAAGGCGCTCAAGCTTACGCTATCCGCAGGCCTTGTGTTCGCGCTGGCAACGGCAGCGATCGGCGACCTCTCGGGCAAGTTCCTCGCGGCTTATCAGCCCGAGAAGCTGGCTGCGGCCGAATGGCATTTCGAGACGCAGACCAAAGCTCCGCTGGTGTTCGGCGGAATTTTGACAGAGGACAAAGAAATCAAATACGGGCTGAAAATCCCGTACGCCCTGAGCATCCTCGCCGGCAGCAATCCCGGCTTTGAAGTCAAAGGGCTGGATCAGATTCCCGATGAGCTGGAGCCTCCGCTCTATGTGCACTACTTCTTCGACGGCATGGTCACCATCGGGATGTTCACCATCGTGATCGCGGCCCTCTATCTGTGGCTCAGCCGCAGCAAACGCGCCTCGAAGCCGGCTCCGCGCTGGCTGCTCCGGGTGATCGTCGCCTGCGGACCGCTTTCCATGCTCGGCATCTGGCTCGGCTGGTTCTATGCCGAGGTAGGCCGGCAGCCGTGGATTCTCCGCGGCTACATGAAAGTGGCCGAAGCCGCCACGACGTCGGCCCATGTGGACATGATGCTGCTCCTGTTCTGTCTGCTGTATCTCGTCCTGGGGCTGACCGCGATAAAAGTGCTGTCCAAGCTGTTCAAAAACAACGACGTTGCGGATGAATTGATCGCATTCGGCGTTTTCGAGAAAAGGGGGCCCCTCGAATGAATCTGGAACTGCTCGGCATTACCGTGCTGTGGGTGTTTCTGTTCGGCTACCTGATCGTGGCTTCCATTGACTTCGGAGCCGGTTTTTTCAGCTACTATTCCGTCGTTACGGGCAGCAAAAATATCACGCACCGCATCATCGAGCGCTATCTTTCTCCCGTCTGGGAAGTCACCAATGTGTTTCTTGTCTTCTTCTACATCGGCCTGGTCGGATTCTTTCCGGAAACCGCCCGCTATTACGGCACGGCACTGCTCGTCCCGGGGTCCCTGGCGCTCATTCTTCTCGCTCTGCGGGGTTCCTACTACGCGTTCAGCACGTACGGGTCCAAAGACAACCAGTGGTACATGCTGATCTACGGAGCTACCGGGCTGCTGATCCCCGCCGCTTTATCGACCGTGCTGGCCATTTCGGAAGGCGGCCTGATCGTGGAAACCGCCGGCCAAATCACGCTGGACTGGAGCGCTCTCCTGGGCAGCGTCTATACCTGGTCGGTCGTGCTGCTCGCTATCGTCAGCGTGCTGTACATCTCCGCCATGTTCCTGGCCTACTATGCGCACAAGGCGAAGGACAAGGCCGCTTTTGAAATCGTACGCGGGTATGCGCTTTTCTGGAGCGTTCCGACCATTCTGGCCAGCGTACTCGTCTTTTTCGCGATCTCCCGGCATAACCCCGAACATTTCACAAAAATGCTCGATCTCGCCTGGATGTTCGTCGTCTCGTTCCTCTGCTTCCTGATTGCTGTCTACGCCGTCTGGAAAAAAAGACATTTGGGCCTCGGCTTCACCTTTGTCCTGCTCCAGTTCGCCTTTGCCTTTTTCGGGTACGGGGCCTCCCATCTGCCTTACATTCTGTATCCGTACATCACGATTCATGAAAATTTCACCAATCCCGCCATGGGCACGGCGCTTATTACCGCTTTTATCGCCGGCCTGCTGATCCTCATTCCTTCGCTTGTTCTGCTGATGAGACTGTTCCTGTTTGATGCCAGCTATGTTCAAGGAAACCGGGATAAGAAAGGATGAAGACGCCGTGGAACATTTTATGATCATGTATGCTCCTCCCATTGTCGTTGCGGTCTCGCTGCTCTTCTTGTTTCTATGGGCACCCCGCGCCAAAGATGTCACGAACGAGCCGGAAGGCGATCGTCCGCAGCGTATGCGCTGAACCTTCTCTGCTCTAACCGTGCCGATCAGCCATACCCTTCTTATCACTCGCGAAAAGAAAGGCGATTCCCGTAAGAGAATCGCCTTTTTTATTTTACCTGCCGCTTACATGGTGATAATTTGCAGAAAACGATCATAAACTAGTATGTAAGAATAGATTACCGGAAGGAGGTGCCGACTATATGTACTACGAAGAAGATCGCGAACCGTTTGAAGACGATGCAGCCGACGAGAAGGAAGAATAAGTAACCCTCGTGCGGACCCCATGAATGTGACACCCCGTTTCCTCTGTCCCACTCTCTCTTGTTTGATTGTGCATGCCCCCTTCCTTCCAGACGGCAAAAAAGCCCGTTCTCCGCTAATGGAAACGAGCTTATTTTTGTTGGACCCCTTAAGAAAAAAACCGCCCCGTAAACGAGGCGGACTTTTTTGTTTTAAGCAGACTGCGGGGCTATTCCTACTCTTCGTTCAGGTAAACCGCTTTGCCGGTTTTCGCCGATTCGTAGATGGCTTCGAGAATCTCCGATACGACAAGCGCCTGTTCCGGCGTGACTACCGGATCTTTGTCGTTTTCGATCGCGTCGATCCACATGCGCATCTCCAGATCGGGCGCGTTCTCGGAGGCACCCTCGTAGAAGGCTACGCCGCCGCTGGAAAGCTCGATATTCTGCGTGTACAGGCGGCTGTTTTTCTCGCCGTTAATGCGCAGGCCGTCCTTCATGTCGGCTCCGCCCTCGGTTCCGCTCAGCGTACATTTCGCTTCGTCGACTTCAAGGGTGTTGAGCGCCCAGCTCGATTCAAGAATGATAGTCGCGCCGTTTTCCATCGTGATCATGCCGAAAGCCGAATCTTCAACCGTGAACTTCGCCGGGTCCCAAGGGCCCCAAGCATTCGCCGCGTTCGCCCGGTGAGACAGCTTGTGGTACGAGGTTCCGAGCACAACCTTCGGTTTGTAGTTGTCCATCATCCACAACGTCAGGTCGAGCGCGTGAGTCCCGATATCGATCAGCGGGCCTCCGCCCTGCTTTTCTTCATCCAGGAACACGCCCCAAGTCGGAACGGCCCGGCGGCGGATAGCGTGCGCTTTGGCGAAGTAAACTTCCCCAAGCTCGCCGTCTTCGCAAAGCTTTTTTAAATACTGGGAATCGGAGCGGAAACGGTTGTTATATCCGATCGTCAGTTTCTTGCCGGTCCGTTTGGCGGCGTCCACCATGCGGCGGGCGTCCACGGACGTTTTGGCCATCGGCTTTTCACACATGACGTGTTTGCCGGCTTCCAGTGCATCGATGGTAATGTCCGCGTGAGAATCGTTCGGTGTGCAGACATGAACTATATCAAGGGAGGAATCTTTCAGCAGTTCACGGTAATCTTGGTAAACGCAAGCATCGCCAGAACCGTATTGTTCCTTGGCTTTTTCCGCCCGTTCGATGACAATATCGCAGAATGCGACCAATTCAACGTTAGGCAGTTTCGCCAGACTCGGCAGGTGTTTGCCGTTTGCAATCCCTCCGCATCCGATAATTCCGATCCGGTACTTTTGTGACATTGCAGTTCCTCCTTCAAATGGGTAAACATGGGTATGTAACTAACAATCAGACAGGATGGCGGCAAAATGTACGCGCGTTCTAAAATTTAGCGGCTTCCCCTGCCTGCTCGATCGTACTACAATAAAGTATAGAAGATACCTCGCCAAAATAAAATCACAGATATGGCGATACTTATATGCGATTTTGTCATTCGGGGGCAGAGCTGGTGGAAATCTATAACGAACAGATTAATTATGAAAACCCTTTTTTGTCCATGCGGGTCTTTCAAGCCCGTCGTGACGACGAGCGGATGAGTCCGTGGCATTACCACAAAGAAGTCGAAATGCTCGCCATTGTCGAAGGAGAACTCGACGTTTACCTTGAAAATGAAAGAGTGAGCCTGAAAGCCGGAGACGTTGTCCTCATCGGCTCCTCCGAGCTCCACCGGGATCGTTCGTCGGCAGATACCACACTCGTCTACTATGTGTTCCAGTTCGATCTGGAGCATTACTTTGACGAAAGCGGGATCGCTTATTTGCGTTATTTTTCGGAGACCCAGTCCGCGCTAAGCAAGCTGAATTATATTTTCCGGGAAAATCCCGCTATCCGCGACGAGGTATTTGCGTGTATCCGCAACATTTACACCGAGTACGCCGGCAAAAAAGTCGGCTATGAAATCGCCATCTCCATCCTCGTGAAACAGATCGTACTCTCTCTGCTCCGCAGCGACGAGAAGCGCCTGCTCGATTACGGCAACAGCGCCGATCTGATCCGGCTGAAGCCGGTTTTCGAGTACATTGACCGGAACATCGACGGCAAGGTTTACGTGGATGAAGCCAGCAAGGCGGCCAACTTTTCCTACTACTATTTTGTGAAATATTTCAAAAAAGTACTCGGCATTTCTTTCCTCGATTACGTGAACTTCAAAAAAATCAAAAAAGCCGAGAAAATCCTGCTGACTCAGGATATCAGCGTCGCCCAGGTCGGCGAACAGATCGGCATGCCGAACATGGCTCACTTTTATAAAACCTTCAAAAAGTTCAACCACTGCTCCCCCCATGAGTTCCGCAAAAAAATGCTGGAGTGGAACCGGTAAGGGCAGATATGGGCCTTCGCCGCAGAGGCCTTGCGCACCGTGTCTGGACTGATGCATGCCGGTCTGCCGCTTTCCGGCCGCGTACGCGAAATTGCGCGCACTCCGGCGCCGCAGAGGCCTTGCGCACCGTGCCTGGATCGGGGCATGCCAGGCATCCGGTGCGTTCCCGGACTTGCAGCCATGCCGGCAGTGCTGACGAAATCTCACTGCCGTCCGGAAAAATCCGGCACGGCGGTCATCCAGGTGCGCCGCAAGCAACCGAAGAAAGGCAGGCCCGCATAGGGACCTGCCTTTCTTCTTGCTGCGCCGCCGCGCGGAACAGCCCCGGCAAAAGCCCGGGGCTTTCCGTATCGGCCGCGCCATCGCATCGCTCGCGCGGCGCGATCTCATGACCGTCGGCACTTAGCCGCACCGGTCCCGTCTACACCTTGCGGCCCTGATGGGCAACGAGCTTGTACCCCACGCCGCGGATGGATTCGATCTGAACCGACTGCTGGTTCATCTCCAGCTTCTTGCGCAGCGAGCTTACATGAACATCCACCGTCCGCTGGCCTCCGATATAATCGAAGCCCCAGACGATGTTCATCAGGTCATCCCGCGTAATCACGACTCCGGGGCGCTGCACGAGATAAAGCAGCACCTCAAACTCCTTCGGGCGCAGCGGGATGGATTCTTCTCCGAGATAGACTTCGTACTTCTCGGGGAAGATTTGCAGATCGCCGACCGCAATCACCTTGTCGGTCGATTTCTTGCCTTCGCCGCCGGGCTCGTCCGCCTGCGTGCGGCGCAGAACCGCCGCCACCCGCGCCAGAAGCTCAGCGACGCCGAACGGCTTCGTAATGTAGTCGTCCGCGCCGTGCTTCAGTCCCTGCACGACTTCTTCCTCGGCATTACGGGCCGTCAGAATCACCACCGGCGTCGCATTGCCCTTCTGCCGCAGTTTGGACAGCACCTCAAACCCATTCAACCCCGGAAGCATAATGTCCAGAATGATCAGATCGTACGGCTGCTGCATAGCCGCCTGCAGACCGTCTCCCCCGTGATCCACGACCTTCGTTTCGTAACCTTCCTGAGTCAAATTATAAGAGAGCAGCCTCGCTAACGTAGGCTCGTCCTCGATAACCAAAATTTTTTGTGACATCGTGTCCCCCACGCTTGAACGTCTTATACTACTATCTTAAGTTTATCATAGCAGTGGAATGTAAATCGAATGTAAATAAAATATTAACGCCGCGTAAACTTGTCCGAAAAATAAAACTCCTCCGTCGTTACGGATGAATCACCGGAAGCTCGATAATAAATTCCGTGCCGTAGCCGACCTCGCTCTCGACCCGGATCGTTCCGTGATGCATTTCAACCAGATGCTTCACAATCGACAGACCGAGGCCCGTTCCGCCTGAACTGCGGGAGCGCGCTTTGTCCACCCGGTAAAATCTTTCGAAAATCCGCGGAAGATCCTTTTTCGGAATTCCGATTCCCGTATCTTTAATGGATATCCGGATCCGCTCGTCCTCTCCTTCGTTTCCCGATCCCGCGAGTTCCGCCGCGACCGAGACCCGGCCGCCTTCCGGCGTGTAGTTGATTCCGTTCGCCATCAGATTGATCAGAATCTGCCTCAGACGGTCTTCATCCGCTTCCAGGAACAGCGCTTCATCCACATTCATGCTGAGCGCGATCTTCTTCTTGTCCGCCTCCGCTTCCATCATGTGAAGCGATTTTTGAATAATGCTTTGGAGATGAGTCGGCGACAGCTGCAGAGGAATGCGCTTCGATTCGATTTTCGACAGCTCCAGAATATCCCCGACCAGCCGGTTGAGCCGCTCGCTTTCATCGAAAATAATTTGCAGAAACGATCTCGCCGTTTCCTTGTCATCCAGCGCTCCGGCCAGCAGCGTTTCGGAAAAGCCCTTCACCGCGGCAATCGGCGTCTTCAGCTCATGGGAAACGTTCGCGACAAATTCGCTGCGCATCCGTTCCAGCCGGCGCATCGCCGTAATATCATGCAGAACGACGAGCGCGCCCGACCATTCTCCATCCGCTTGCGAGATGGGGCTCAAGTTGATTTCCAGAATCCGTTCCGACGGATAATAGAAAATGATTTCCTCGCGGATATGCTCGTTCGTTTCGATGCATTCCTGAATGAGCCGCGTCAGCTCGAACTGCTGCTTCGCTTCGTCGTACTTTTTTCCGTACAATTCATTGGAAGAAAAACCGAGAATATCTTCGGCCGAACGGTTGACGAGCACGATTCTCTGGTCGCGGTCTACCATCAGAATACCGCTTCCCATATTCTCCAGCACGCCTTTGAGGCGGCCTTCGTTCTCCAGAATCCGGTTCATCTGCATATGCAGACTGTCCGCCATCCGGTTGATAGCCTGACCCAACTGGCCCACTTCGTCCAAGCTTTTCGTTTCCACACGCGCTTTATAGTTGCGGTTGGTAATCTGCTTCGCCACATTCGTTATGTTCTCGATCGGCCGGGTCAGCCCTTTGGCAATCCGGTAGCTGATCGCACCCGCAATAAGGAACAGGATACCCAGACCGATAAGAAGGAACAACCATAAATGGCGGATCGTATTCTCCACCTGCTCGAGGCTGATGGCCAGACGCAGATATCCCGTTTTCTCTCCGCCCGCTGTCTGTACCGGGATAACCGCATACAGCATGTTGCGTTTAAGCGTATCGCTGTACCGGATCGCGTACCCGACGCCTTCCCGGTTTGCCTGTTGAATTTCGCTGCGGCCCGCGTGGTTGTCCAGCTCTTCGGGATTTTCGTCCGAATCTCCCAGCACCTTGCCGTCTTCCCGGATATACGTCACTCGGGCATCCGTAAATTCCTTCAGCCGCTTCGTCTGGGAAGTGTAATACGGCACAAGGAAAGCCAAATCCCCGGCCTTGTTCCAGTCGCCGGTCATCTCGATCACGCGAAGTTCGCGCACCAGATTGGATTCCAGTTCCTTAATATGTGAATCTTCCAGCAGCTTTGCCATGAAAATACCGGCGATCAGCATGGAAACTCCGATCATCAGCATAAGAATCAGTGTCAAGCGGGCTCTGAATTTGAGCATAAGTTTACCTTCACTCCAAACATGAGGTCATCCTAACGGTTTTCTTCAGGAGATCAATCCTTAGTGTACGCTTCCCCCGCACGTAAAAAAAGTAAAGATTATGTAAAGAAATGCCGGAGGACCGGCAGTAAAAGCATGCAAAAAAACCGGAGGCTCTCCGCCTCCGGCCCGGCGGGCAGAAAGCTTCCACCCGCGAAATAAGTCCGTTTATGAATGTCATAAACTCACGAACAAATAGGAGCAATCCTCGCGTACCGTTCACCCGATTCGTTCGCTTTTGGGAACAAACCGGCATTGCTTGCCCGCCCAACGGATAAACTTAGGCGAAAACAGACTCCTTGAACTGCTCCAGCTTTTGCAGCGAATTTTTCTCTACATCCGCATGGAGACTGTTTCCGTGAGAATCCATCGTTACGATGGCCGCAAAACCCTCGGTCTGCAGGTGCCACATGGCTTCCGGAATCCCGAATTCCATAAAGTCCACGCCTTCTACTTTTTTGAAGCATCTCGCATAGTATTGCGCGGCTCCGCCAATCGCATTCAGATAAACACCGCCATGCTCCTTCAAGGCAGCCAGCGTTTTGGGGCCCATACCGCCCTTGCCGATGACGGCGCGGATGCCGAACTTTTTGATAATATCTCCTTGGTAAGGCTCCTCACGGATACTTGTGGTAGGGCCTGCCGCTCTCACTTTCCAGTTGCCCGCTTGATCTTGGCTCATAACCGGCCCGCAGTGATAAATGGCCGCACCGTTCAGATCGACCGGCGAGTCGTGATCCATCAAATATTTATGAAGCGCGTCGCGCCCGGTATGCATCATTCCGTTGATGATGACCACGTCGCCCACTTTCAGCTGGCGGATCTGCTCTTCGCTGATCGGCGTTTGCAGAACGATCTCACGACGCTCGTCAGATTCGTCGGCATCAGGAGCGGCAGCTACGGCCTTCGGCTGCGAAGCTTCCGCTGCAGCTGCCGGTTGAGCCGCCTCGTTCATCGGCTGGTCGGAACCGCGCTCGTACACCCAATCCTGGATTTCGCCGGTTTGGGCGTTCAAGACAACCCCTTGGCGGCGGTAGGCCCAACAGTTATACGCGATCGAAACGAAGAAACTTGCGGGAAGACGGTTCATCACGCCGGCCTTGCAGCCGAGCAGCGTAACTTGGCCGCCGAAGCCCATCGTGCCGATGCCCAGCTTGTTGGCATTCTCCATCACGTAATCTTCCAGCTTGCGGAGATCTTCGTTCGGATTCACATCGTCCAGGGAACGGAACAGTTGATGCTTGGCCAGCTCGTAGCCGGTCGTGCGGTCGCCCCCGATGCCGACTCCGATCACACCCGCGCTGCAGCCTTGACCCTGCGCCTGATACACGGAATGCATGACGCATTTGCGGATTCCGTCCAGGTCTCGTCCCGCTTTGCCCAGGCCGGGGATTTCCGCCGGAAGGCTGTACTGGATGTTTTTGTTCTCGCAGCCGCCGCCTTTCAGAATGAGCTTGACTTCGATATCGTCGCGTTCCCACTGCTCGAAATGAATGACCGGGGTGCCGGGACCCAGGTTGTCGCCTGTGTTGGCGCCTGTCAGGGAATCGACCGAATTCGTCCGTAATTTGCTGTCTTTGGTCGCTTGAGCGACGGCTTCACGGATTTGACGCTTCATCGTGATTTGGTCAGCTCCGACCGGACAGTGTATAATAAACGTAGGCATTCCCGTATCCTGGCAAATCGGCGATACGTTCGTTTCCGCCATTTCGATGTTTTGCGCGATGGTGCTTAACGAAAGCGCCGCACGAGTACCCTTATCCTCCAGGGACTGGGCATTGCGGATCGCCCGGCGGACGTCGGCCGGAAGGTTAGTGGACGTTTCCACAATCAAATCATATACACTTTGTAGAAAATGCTGCATGGTGTTAGTCTCCTCTCCTCTTGTCGCATCAGAACAACCGTAAGGCCGTGATTTCTGTGGTAGTCACCGCTATTCTTACTATGCTTTAATTATAACACACCGTTCACGCCGCTTGTTACCACGGAAATATGATACAAGGAGCATGGCCATTCATGTACAAAAGACTTCTGAGCGCGCTGCTGCTTGCCGTCTTCGGGCTTAGCGCACTGCTGATACCGACCGGTGCCGACCGGTACAAACTGTGGTACAGGGATCAGGTAGCCGTACTGATGTACCACCACATCCATGATGAGGACACAAGCAGCAGCACCATTACAAGCAAGCTGTTCCGCGATCAGATGAACTATTTGCTCGCCAAAGGCTATCATTTTATTACACTGCAGGAATTCAAACAGTATCTGGCGGGTTCGAGCGTCCCGGATAATGCCGTTCTCGTCACTTTCGACGATGGTTATGAGAGCGTGTATTCGCATGCCTATCCCGTACTGAAGGAACTGAAAATTCCCGCCGTCAACTTCATCATTACCGAAACGCTGGCCGATCCCAAAGCGACCATGATTCCGTCCATGTCCAAGGAAGAACTGACCCGGATGTCGCACGAGACGAATTTTATCGAAAATCAGTGCCACACCAACGCTTCCCACCGGAAGCTGGACAGCGGGGAAGCCGCCCTCGTCGGCCGCGAAACGGTAAACGGCGTTCAGGAAACGGACGAGCAGTACCGCAGCCGGATTTATAACGATGCCGCCGCCTGCGCATCTAACCTGTCTCCGCTGCAGGAGCTCCCCGTCGATACGGTTGCCTATCCTTACGGCATCATCGCCGATGAAGGCGCGGAGATGTACAGCAAAGCCGGCTTCCGCTACGGCTTTACGATCATTCCGCAGATGGCGACACGCGATGCCGACCGGATGCACATTCCGCGCATCAATGCGGGAAGCCCGTGGATCACGCCGGAACGGCTGCACACCACACTCAAACGGCGGGCTGTCGCCCAGCCCCAGACGTCCGGCTCCGTCCTTCTGTCCGATGCCGTCGACCGTCTGGGAGGTACCGTTACCGACGACGGGCAGTCGGTGACGATCCGCTCGGACGACCGCGTCTTTTCGGGTTCGGTGGGCAGCCGCCGGTTCAAAACCGCCGCCTCCGTCGTTGAACTGTCCGAACCCGTGCGCCGCGAGCACGGCGAGCTGGTCATCAGCCTGTCCGATCTCCAGCGGCTGCTCGGGCGCGAAGTGACCTACAACCGCTCCACCGGCCAGATCTATTGGCGGCAGGAACCCCAAATCCTGACGTCACAAGACAGTAAGAGTCATCAGGGAGGAACGCCGTAAGATGGACCATCATTTTTTCGCCTACTTGTACCGGATGCGCTACATAGAAAGATGGAGCCTGATGCGGAGCACGGTGCGGGAGAACGTGGCGGAACATTCCTTCCACGTCTCTCTTCTCACCCACGTGCTCTGCACCATCGGCAACGAAGTGTTCGGCCGAAGCTGGCCGACCGACCGCGTCGTATCCATGGCGTTGTTCCATGATGCGACGGAAGTCATCACCGGCGATATTCCTACGCCGGTGAAACATCACAACCCGCACATCCTGCGGAATTTCCGCGAGCTGGAGCAGCTGGCGGCCGACAAGCTCGTCCAGATGATCCCGGACGAGCTCCGGCATGCTTACGAGCCGCTTATACTCGGCCCGGCGGACCCCGAGCTTGCGCGGATTGTCAAAGCCGCCGATCTGCTGGATGCCTACCTCAAATGCACCGCCGAGCTGTCGGCGGGCAACCGGGAGTTCGGCACCGCCAAGAAGCAGATCGAGCAATCCATCACGGAGCTGAACATGCCGGAAGTCGAATACTTCCTGACGCGTCTCGCTCCGAGCTTGGAGAAAACCCTAGACGAGCTGTCCGATTAGTTAGCCGGACAGCTCGTTTTTTTGCTTGGGCCTCGCCCTCGCCTCATCGCCGGCCGGTCTCTCACAAAATCTGCGGGAACTTCTTCAGCACCAGAAGCAGCACAAAAGCCAGCCCCGCGGCCGCGCTGTACCAGAAAGCCTGGCGCATCGCTTCGGCCCGCCCGTTGATGACGCGGCGGAGGGCTACTCCAAGCATGCCTCCGGCAGCGCCGACCACGATAAACAGCGTTATGACTGCTGTCATCCAGGCTGTAGAGTAGGTACCCAGGCTGAGCAGGTAACCGCCTGTCGCAAGCTGCGCAAGCAGAATATACTGGCCGATCCTGTTCAGGTGACGGATCAGTCGGAGCTGCCCCAGCCTGGCGTCCTCCGTCTGCTTCAGGCTGGAATGCAGCAGAAGCGGAAGCAGCAGATAGAAGCCCAGCGTAATAGCTCCTGTCACATGCAAAAACAATAGAGTTTGCAGTAAAAGCACAATAAGACCCATCCTTCCGGAATTCCACCCGTTTGAACCCGGGCAGAAGAAAAGAGCCGGATCGGCTCTTTTCTTGAATGTTCGGGTTATATGCGCTAACCGGGCTTAAATTAAGCGCCTGTTACGACTTTAATTACGTTGCGAACGGAGTCCGCGGATTTGTCCAGCGCCGTTTTCTCTTCTCCTGTGAGTTCCAGCTCGAATACTTTCTCGATGCCGCCCGCGCCCAGCAGGGTCGGTACGCCCATGAACAAGTTCTCGTAGCCGTACTCGCCTTGGAGGAGAGCGATAGCCGGAATAATGCGTTTTTTGTCTTTCAGGATAGCTTCAGCCATTTGAACCAGAGAAGCTGCCGGAGCGTAATATGCGCTGCCGTTGCCGAGCAGGTTCACGATTTCGCCGCCGCCCGTACGTGTACGCTGTACGATTGCCTCGATGCGCTCCGAAGGGATCAGCTTCTCGATCGGAATACCGCCTACGTTGGAGTAACGAACGAGCGGAACCATATCGTCGCCGTGGCCGCCAAGCACGAAGCCGCGAACGTCTTCTACGGATACGTTCAGTTCTTGCGCGATAAACGTGCAGTAACGGGCTGTATCCAGAACGCCGGATTGGCCGATTACGCGGTTTTTCTCGAAGCCGAGTGCTTCGTAAGCCACGTAAGTCATGGCGTCAACCGGGTTGCTCAAGATAATAACGATGGAATCCGGGCAGTGTGTTTTCACGTTTTCGCAAACGGATCTTACGATTCCCGCATTGGTATTCACGAGGTCGTCACGGCTCATTCCCGGTTTGCGGGCGATGCCTGCCGTAATGATCACGATATCGGAGCCGGCAGCATCTTCGTAAGAAGAAGTACCTACGATGTTGCTGTCAAACCCTTGGACCGGGCTAGCTTCCATCATATCCAGCGCTTTACCTTTTGTCGGGTTTTCCAGCTGCGGAATATCAACGAGGACAACGTCACCCAGTTCTTTTTGAGCCAGCATAAGAGCCGTTGTCGCTCCTGTGAAACCTGCACCTACAACCGTAATTTTATTGCGACGGATAGCCATTTTTAGTTACCTCCTGATCATGGTTGCACGCTTTGGACAAGCGGGCATGGTTTTTAGGAAAATGTAAAAACAGCCTTACCTTTGTGTCCCGGCAAATAAGTCGAAACATGAAGGAATAGCCGGGCAAGCCCGGCTGGTCCTTTTATTCATAAACAATTAGCCCATGTGCTTGATGATTTCGTCGCCGAACTCGGAGCACTTGATTTTAGTCGCGCCGTCCATCAGACGTGCGAAGTCATAAGTAACGGTTTTAGCGTCGATTGCGGACTCGATGCCTTTATAGATCAGGTCGGCCGCTTCCTGCCAGCCCAGGTGCTCAAGCATCATAACGCCGGACAGAATTACGGAACCCGGGTTAACAACGTCAAGTCCGGCATACTTCGGAGCCGTACCGTGAGTGGCTTCGAAAATAGCGTGGCCTGTCATGTAGTTAATGTTCGCTCCAGGTGCGATACCGATACCGCCAACTTGTGCCGCCAGAGCGTCGGACAGGTAGTCGCCGTTCAGGTTCAGCGTTGCGATAACTTCAAAATCAGTCGGACGAGTCAGAACCTGCTGCAGGGCGATGTCGGCAATCGCGTCTTTTACGACGATTTTGCCGGCTTCTTCGGCTTCTTTTTGAGCCTGGTTAGCAGCGTCGGTACCTTTCTCTTCTTTGATTCTGTCGTATTCTGTCCATGTGAATACTTTATCGCCGAACTCTTTCTCGGCAAGCGCGTAACCCCAGTTTTTGAAAGCACCTTCGGTGAATTTCATGATGTTGCCTTTGTGAACGAGGGTAACGCTCTTGCGGCCGTGTTTGATTGCATATTCGATAGCCGCGCGGATCAGACGCTCGGAACCTTCTTTGGAAACCGGCTTGATGCCGATACCGGAAGTTTCAGGGAAACGGATTTTGTTCGCGCCCATTTCGTTTTGAAGGAACTCGATAACTTTTTTCACTTCTGCGGAACCTTCTTGATACTCGATACCCGCATAGATGTCTTCCGTGTTCTCACGGAAAATAACCATGTCAACCAGCTCAGGGTGTTTTACAGGGGAAGGCACACCGTCGAAGTAGCGAACAGGACGCAGGCAAGTGTACAGATCGAGCTCTTGGCGAAGCGCTACGTTCAGGGAACGGATACCGCCGCCTACCGGTGTAGTCAGAGGTCCTTTGATGGCTACGATGTACTCGCGGATAGCTTCAAGCGTATCGTTCGGCAGCCAGCTGTTGTAGGTGTTGAACGCTTTTTCGCCGGCAAATACTTCGTACCATGCGATTTTCTTCTCGCCTTTGTAGGCTTTCTCGACAGCAGCGTCAAGAACGCGTTGGGAAGCTGCCCAGATATCGGGACCTGTGCCGTCACCTTCGATGAACGGGATGATCGGGTTGTTCGGAACGTTCAGCTTACCGTTTTCAATCGTAATCGCTTGTCCTTCGGTAGGCAGTGCATAATTTTCAAATTTCGGCATGTTAAAATCCTCCTAATCGATTATAAGATCATAGTTGCGCACCCGGTTTAACCGCGGGCGCACGCAAAGAGAAAGCCGGATTGTCCGGGCGGGGGATGGCTCAGCCATTTCTCCCGCTGCCGCCCGTCTTCGTTGCCGGCCTGCTTAATTAACGTTCTTCGATCGGAATGTACTTCTGATTCGTAGGGCCTGTGTATTCGGCACGAGGACGGATCAGACGGTTGTTGTCGTATTGCTCCAAGATGTGAGCAGTCCAGCCGGATGCGCGGCTGATGGCGAAAATCGGCGTGAACAGGTCACGAGGGATTTTCAAGGACGTATAAACGGAAGCGGAGTAGAAGTCAACGTTCGGCTTCAAACCTTTGAGGCTCGTTATAAGCTCGTCGATTTGAATGGACATTTGGTACCACTTGCCAAGACCCGTCGATTCCGTCAGCTGCTGGGACATCTCCTGCAGATGCTTCGCGCGCGGATCGCCGTTCTTGTAAACGCGGTGTCCGAAGCCCATGATCTTCTCTTTGTTTTCCAGCTTCTTGTTGATGTAAGGAACGACGTTTTCCACTTCGCCGATATCCTCGAGCATCGCCATTACGGCTTCGTTCGCGCCGCCGTGCAGAGGCCCTTTGAGGGTGCCGATTGCGGAAGTGATGCCGGAGTAGATGTCCGTCAGCGTCGCCACGGTTACGCGTGCCGCGAACGTGGAAGCGTTGAGCTCATGGTCGGCATGAAGCACAAGCGCCTTATCCAAAGCGGTGATAGCGGTTTCATCCGGCTCTTCTCCAGTAAGCATGTAGAGGAAGTTTGCAGCCAGGGACGGGTATCCTTTGGAAGCAAGAGGCTCTTTGCCTTCACGGATGCGGGCGAAAGCCGCGATAATCGTCGGAATTTGAGCTTGAAGCTTGATCGCCTTGCGAACGTTGGATTCGCGGCTCATCTCGTTAGCTTCTTTATCATACAAAGCAAGAGCGGATACAGCCGTACGGAGCGCTGCCATCGCGTTTGTATCGGAAGGATACAATTTAATTTGTTCAAGAACCTGATCCGGAATGGAAGAACTCGCATTTAAATCGCTGCGGAGCTGGTCCAACTCGGCCTGGTTGGGCAATTTGCCGAACCAGAGCAGGTAAATGACTTCTTCAAAGGAGGCATTCTCAGCCAAATCATCGATATCTAATCCGCGATAAGTTAACACACCGTCCACGATGGAGCTGATCGACGATGTTGTCGCAACAATACCTTCCAAGCCTTTGGTAGCTGTCATGGAAACCTCTCCTTATTTCACTGGATTGACAAAAACTGCGGTAGCTTTCTTACTAATAATAAAGGATTTTGACCATTATGTGAAACAAAAGCCCATAAAACTTCATTATCAGTACAATAAATAAACTTTCTTGCATCATTCGTGCACATTCGCCCGGTTTGTGGTCTATACTCGGTATTGGTACAATAAGAACCAGAGCAGCCAACAAAATCGGCCATTCATTCATCATACCATAATATTCACAAATTTTCTCGTAAATAGGAGCCCGAACGCATATGAACAGCAGCCGCTACGCCATTATCGACATCGGATCGAACTCGGTCCGTCTGGTCATTTACGAAGTGACGCTTCCGGGCGCCTACCGGATTCTGCATGAAACCAAAGAGACGGCCCGGCTGTCCGAGCGCATCGGCGAAGACGGAGCGATGACTCACGACGGCATCCTGTCCGTCGTGCCGCTGCTGCGCCGTTTCAAACGGATATGCGGCGCCTATTCCGTCGATTCGGTTAAGGCCGCCGCGACGGCCGCTATCCGCAACGCCGCGAACGCCGATGATATCGCGCGGGAGCTTGCGGAGCGTTCCGGCATCGTCATCGACATCCTCTCCGGCGAAGAAGAAGCCCGCCTCGGGTTTCAAGGCGTGGTCAGCACGCTCGATGTCCGGGACGGGTTTATCGTGGATATCGGCGGCGGAAGCACCGAGATCACCCTTTTCCTGGACCGCAAACGGGTGAACAGCGTTTCCTTCCCGTTCGGCGCCGTGACGGCTGCCCGCGAGTACACTCCGGGCGGAATCGTCCGGCCGGAACGGATCGAGGCGCTCAAGGCGCTCGTCCGGGATACGATCGACCTTCACCCCTGGATCCGGGAGCATGCGCAACTGCCCCTGGTCAGCCTGGGCGGAGCCGGGCGGGCGCTGGCGAAGCTTAACCAGAAGCGTGTGGATTACCCGCTCCCGGTGATGCACAACTACGAGCTGGAGGAAAACGACCTCCAGAGCTACATGGACCTTCTCCCGTCCCTTCCCGTGGAGAAGCGCAAAAAGCTCGACGGCCTGTCCAAGGGACGCGCCGATATTATTGTTGCCGGAGTCGTCCTCCTTCACTCCGTTTACCGACAGACGGCCGCTTCACGGATTATCGTGAGCAGTGCGGGGCTCCGCGACGGCCTGTTCTACGAAACGGCCATGCCGGACCGGCTGCCCATCACCGATGTGCTGGAATTCAGCGTGGAAAACATGCTCAAGCTGCATACGCCTCTGCCGCACGATCATCTCCGTCGCGCAGCCGCTCATGCGGCAGCCTTGTACGATGTGCTGGCGGATAGCGCGCCCGAGCTGCAGCCGCGCCACCGTTCGCTTCTTCACGCCGCAGCGCTGCTGCAGCGGATAGGCTACACGGTGAGCAGCTACCAGCACTGGCGCCATACGTTCCACCTCATCACGGAATCCCGCATCGACGGGCTGACCCACCGGGAGATCGTGCTATGCGCCCTGATCGCCACCTTCAAAAACAAAAACCGGACCCGTCAGCAGGCGCTTCCTTACGCAAGCGTGCTGGACAGATCCGATGAAGACATCGCGGCCAAGCTCGGCTCTCTTCTCCGCCTGGCCACCTCCTTGGATTACGGCGAGAACGGGAACGTCGCCGAACTGGACGTGCGTTCCGTTCCGGGCGAACTGCACCTGCATCTGCTCTGCAAAGAGCAGGACCCGTCGGAAATCGGAACGATCGAAGAAACCGCGGAGGAGACCGGAAAATACTGGTCCTTTACCGCGTATATTCACGCTTCCGCACTTTCCACCGATTAATATTCATGGCATCGAACTGGCTTCTCACCTTAGGCCCGTTTTCAGCCGCCCGGATATAATTTCCTCCGGGCTGCAGGAAACGGGCTTTTACATTGTCCCGCAGACACAATTCAAGCAGATTGATCACACTCTGCTGCAGCTCCTCATCCCTGACGGGGCACATCAGTTCAATCCGCCGCGTCAAGTTGCGGGTCATCCAGTCGGCGCTCGACAAGTAGACGTCGGGACTGCCTCCGTTCTCGAACCAGTACAGTCTCGAATGCTCCAGAAAACGGTCGACGATACTCCGCACGGTGATGTTTTCGCTCAGATCCGCAACGCCGGGACGAAGAACACAGACCCCTCTCACGATGAGGTCGATCTTCACGCCCGCCTGCGAAGCCTCGTACAGCGCGTCCACCACTTCCTGGTTCGAGAGCGAGTTCATCTTGGCCACGATACGGGCAGGCTTGCCCGCAAGCGCGTGGCGTCCTTCTCTTTCGATAAGCTCGATAAGGCGCGTCTTCATGTCCGCGGGGGCGACGATAAACGCCTGCCAGTCATGAGGCGACGAATAGCCGGTCATTTCGTTGAACAAGGCCGAAGCATCTTCGCCAATCACCTGGTGGCTCGTAAACAAACCCACATCCGTGTACAGCTTGGCCGTGTTGTCGTTGTAATTGCCGGTTCCGACATGGACGTATCTCCGGAGGCTTTCCTGCTCCTGCCGGACGACCAGCGTGATTTTGGCATGGGTCTTGAGTCCGACCAGACCGTACACGACGTGGCACCCCGACTTTTCCAGCTTCCTGGCCCAGGCGATATTCCGCTCCTCGTCAAAGCGGGCTTTAAGCTCGACGACGACCGTCACCTGTTTGCCCGATTCGGCCGCTCTGGCCAGCGCCCCGATGAGCGGAGAATTGCCGCTGACGCGATACAGCGTCATTTTGATGGCAAGTACAAAGGGATCGTCGGACGCCTGCAAAATAAAATCCGCCACCGTATCAAAGCACTCGTACGGATGATAAAGAAGCACATCCCGCTCCCGGATCACCTCGAAAAAATCGTCCGTATGCTCAAACTCTTCGGCGTAAACCTGTTCCAGGGCAGGGTAGTACAAATGCGCGCGCGCGCCGACCAACTGAGGCAGTTTGATCAGATAGGTCAAATCGATCGGGCCGTCGATTTCGAAACAGCCTTCTCCGATTTCAAACTCGTCCCGCAATAGCTCCAGGGCATAAGGGTGGATTCCTTTCTCCACCTCGAGCCGGACAGGCGCCCCCCATCTGCGCTGCTTGAGCTCCTTCTCGATCTCTTCCAGAAGATCCTCCGCGCCTTCCTCGTTCAGAGTCAGGTCCGCATTGCGTGTGAGCCGGAAGCCGTTGACGGCGATGGGCCTATACCCGCTGAACAAAGACTCGATATGATGCTTGATCAGCTCCTCCATCCGGATAAATTCCAGCTTCTTGCTGTTGGTGCGCACGGGCACCCGGACAAGTCTACCCAGATTAAGCGGAACTCTCACAATGGCGAAATACGTGCGGAGATCCGTCGGCACACAGCTTTCCAGAACGACGGCCAAATAATTGGACTGCGTATGCACCAGCGGAAAAGGACGGCTCTGGTCCACGGCCATCGGCGTCAGTACGGGAAACACGATTTCATGAAAATAGGTGTCCATTTCCTTCTGCTGAGTGCTGTTGAGTTCATCGTAGGAAGGGAAAAAAATTCCCTCGCGGGCCAGTTGGCGCGTCAAATCTCGAAAAGCTTTATACTGGTCCGCCACCATGCGGTTCGCTCTCTTCAGCAGGCGCTTGAGCAGACCGGACGGCGTATAGCCGGTAAAATCTTTTTTATGATAGCCGGCTTTCATCTGATCCAGAATTCCCGCTACCCTTACACTCATAAACTCATCCAGATTGCTGGATACGATGGACAGGAATTTTGCTCTTTCCAGCAGCGGAGCCGTCGGGTCCTGAGCTTCTTCCAGCACGCGGCGGTTAAACTCGATCCAGCTCAAATCACGGTTTACATACTTATAGCAATCGTTGCTTTTAACGCCTTCCGGCTTTTGCTTGTTTTCCACGAAACCCCAGCCCCCATATATCTGCAATTTCTATTCTATACCTCTATTGTACAAGGGTTGTTCGGGGGGCATGTTTGCGCTGTATTTTTGCTTTGTTAATTTTATGTAAAAGTTTCGCGGAATGTTTTCTCCGTATTAAATTCACCCGTTTCGGCGGTCAGGCAAGGAATTATGCCGGTAACGGCGAAAAGAACGAAGCAGAGCCTTTACGGTTTTTTTCAGGCAAAATAGACGACAAGAAAGGAGACATCCGTTTGAAAAAGCGCATAGTCTATCCGCAGCCGTTAAAAAAAGGCGGACGCATCGCCGTGACAGCCCCCTCCAGCGGAGTGGAGGAATCTCTCCATCATCTTCTCAAGGCATCGAAGGAAGCGCTCGAAAATTCGGGATACCGCGTTTTGGAGGGACAAACTATCCGGACCAACGACAAGTGCGTCAGCACGGGGAAAGAAGAACGGGCCCGCGAGCTTCAAAGCTTTTTGCTGGATGATACGGTTGCGGCCGTAATCCCCCCGTGGGGCGGTGAGTTCCTTATGGACATTTTGCCGCTGCTGGACTGGAACTTATTGAAGGCGAACCGGAAGCCCAAGTGGGTCCTCGGTTATTCCGATATCAGCACGTTTATGTTTGCGTACACGCTGCTGACCGGACACGCCACCGCGCATGGGACGAACTATATCGACATGAGTTCCGGACAACTGGACGGGACATCCGCACGATGGGAGGCGGTTTTAAGCACGGCTGAGGGGAAATCGGTCGAACAAGCCTCGTCGGAGAAATTCCAGTCGGTCTGGGATTTTGCCAAACCCGGTTTCCAGCTGGATACCCCGACTTCCTGGAAAATACTCGGCAGGGAAGACGATCCCGCTTATGAGTTAAGTCTCGAAGGCCGTCTGCTGGGAGGCTGCATGGACACGCTGTCCATCCTTGCCGGCACTCCCTACGCTCCCGTCCGGCCGTTCGTCCGGAGCTACTGCCGCGAGGAAGGCGTGCTTTGGTACTTGGAAAGCTGTGAAATGAACGCGGCCGACATTTACCGGCACCTGTGGCAGATGAAGCAGTGCGGGTGGTTCGAGCACGCAAAAGGCATCCTCGTCGGAAGACCGGCCGGATACGGGCCCGTCAAAAATTTCGGTCTTCAGGATGCGCTTCATCACGTATTCGACGGGCTCGGCATCCCTGTACTTTATGATCTCGACATCGGGCACGTCCCTCCCCAACTGACTCTCGTGAACGGAGCTTTTGCGAAAGTTAAAGCGTCGGGAGGAGCCGGAAACGTCACGATGTCCTTCGTCTAAGGCGGCTGGCAGATTCAGCAGAGGCTTATTGCGGGTATTGTTTCTCAGATCTTAAGTCAGAACTTAAGGCAGATCTTAATACAGGCACGGTCCTATAATCAAGGAAGTTCAGAGAAACACTATACTTGCTCCTTGTCATTTAGGGATTCATCCCGTCCTGTAGTAAACTCATTTCGAGCGAGAAAGAGGAAGCCTATGAGAGTGTTCAATCCGTACCTGCTGCACAAAATTTTCCGGGGAGCTCTGGTCCTGCTGTGCCTCGTGGCGGGCTGGCTGCTGCTGCGGTACGTCTCCCCGCTGATTTATCCCTTCATCATTGGCTGGCTGCTGGCCTATGTGCTCAATCCGATCGTCAACATGCTGCAGCGGAAGGCCAAAATGCCGCGCTGGCTGTCCGCCACGCTGGTCATCCTTCTATTGATCGCCATTACGGTTACAGCCATGACCCTGCTGGTGACGAAAGTGATCGTAGAGCTGGGAACGCTGGCCGAAAATTTACAAAGTATGATCAATGGCTGGAAAGATCAGGCGACCGGATTTTTGAATTCGGCCTGGTTTCAGGGGATTGTCGGACAGCTTAATGATTTCATGAGAGCCAACAATCTGGATCTCAGCAGCAACCTCAGCTCCGTTACGGGAACGATTGCCGATTTCAGCTCCAATGCCTTGAAATATATCGTCAACTCGCTGATTCATATCATCCAGTCCCTGCCTAACATCGCGACCGTATCGATTATCGTGTTGATGGCAACCTTCTTTATCAGCAAAGACTGGTACCGTCTCGTGATGCGCTACACCGTGCTGGTGCCGGAAACCGTCCGCAAAGCGACCCGTCTCATTTCCAGCGATCTGCAGAAGGCGCTGTTCGGCTTTATGCGCGCTCAGCTTATTCTGATTTCCCTGACAACGGTCGCGGTCATTATCGGACTGGTCATTCTGCGTGTGGATTTCGCCGTCACCATCGGCCTTCTGATCGGCTTGTGCGATCTGATGCCTTATCTCGGCACCGGCGCCGTCCTCGTTCCGTGGATCATCTACTGCTTTTTCAAAGGCAACCTCTTCCTCGGAATCGGATTGTCCATCCTGTACGGCCTGATCGTCATCGTGCGGCAGATAATGGAGCCCAAAGTGCTCGCCTCAAGTGTAGGGCTGGATCCGCTCGCCGCCTTGATCGCCCTGTTTGTGGGACTTAAGCTGTTCGGCGTCGTAGGACTTATCCTCGGCCCCGTGCTCATGGTGGTCCTGACGGCGGTCTATAAAGCGAACGTCTTCCACGATATTGCCCGTTACATAAAAAATGGCCCGGCCGCGAACACGGAGGTTCGCTGACCGGGCTTTTCTTCGACCTGCTTAATCGAAAGCGTCGAAACGGCGCAGTTTGCTGTTTCGACGCTTTCGTTTTTCGTTTTACCTGCGGTTAATAAACATGAATCGACCGTTTCTCATCAGCTTCTGCAGCAGGACGAGCAGCCCCATTTTAAACAAGGAACGTGTAAATGGGAGCACCAGAAGCAAACCCGCCAGATCGGTAAGGAAGCCTGGAACGATCAGCAGCAGTCCGCCGACAAAGACGCAGACGCTGTCCAGCACGGAATCCGTCGGGTTCTGGCCCATAGACAGCTGATTGCGGGCGTAAGGCAGGAAACGGGACGCTTCCTTTCTCACGATAAGAGCCCCCAGAAGACCCGTCAGCAGAATCAGCCCGAACGTCATCCAGCCCCCTATCAGATGGGCCATACCGATGATACAAGCGATCTCAAGGACCGGAACGATAATAAAGACGGCAAGCGCAATGCGTAACACCGGCTATCCACCCCTTTGCAGCCATTCGAATAATTCAGGCACTTCTTTATCTATACGTACAGGCTTCCAGGAAAGATTCACCCAAGCATGCCTCGTAATGCCCGTAACAAGAAGTTCTTCTCCGCGCCGCACTTCGTACTCAAACTCCAGTTTCACCGTCGTGTAGCTTGTAACGCGGGTCAGAATCGTAAGCTCGTCGTCATAGCGGGCCGGACGCACATACTTCAGTTCGGCACCGACGACCGGCAGCAGCAGTCCCAGCTCCTCCATCCGCTTGTACGGAAATCCTTTGTCCCGGATATATTCCGTGCGGGCGATTTCCAGCCAGGTCAAATAATTGGCATGGTACACGACTCCCATCTGGTCGGTTTCCTGATACCTGACCCGGACGCCGTACGGAAACCATTCGCGCTCATTCGTTGCTTCATTCGGCAAGATCCTTCCTCCTATCTTTTGTTTCACCGGTTTCGAGACTCTGTCCTTATAGTTTGAAAAAAAGAGTGAACCCGCACCAGGCGGACTCACTCCTTTCTTATCCGAATCGCTTACAGGACGCGCGCACGTCCCGAGTACACAATCCCTACTTCAGGGAACAAGGTAATTTCCATGTCGTCCTTGATCAGGTCAAGGGCACGGTCAACACCGACGATAACCGGGATGCCCAGGCTGAGAGCTACTACCGCGGCGTGGGATGTGATCCCGCCCACGTCCGTGATCAGACCCGCCGCACGCTCGATAGCCGGCATATATTCCTTGTCGGTCGTATTGGTGACCAGAATAGCGCCGTCTTTCATTTTGCTGACGGCTTCCTCGGCTGTTTCGGCCGTCACGACAATGCCTTTCGCGTGCTGGGTGCCGATACCCGTTCCTTTGGCGATCATTTCGCCGACCTGGTGAACCTTCATCAGATTCGTAGTACCGGAGCTTCCGATCGGCACGCCGGCCGTGATCACGACGATATCGCCGAGATCCACATAGCCTTCGCGGATGCTTCCGTCGACCGCTTGCTCAAACAGCTCGTCCGTCGTTTGCGCGTCCCCGTGGAGAAGGACAGGCTGCACGCCCCAGACGAGGTTCAGACGGCGCATAACTTGCGGATTGCGTGTTACCGCAACGATCGGCGCCTTCGGACGGTATTTGGATACCATTCTTGCGGTATAGCCGCTTTCCGTAGCGGTTACGATCGCTTTGGCATCCAGTTCAAGAGCGGCGTTAGCGACGGATTGGGAAATGGATTCCGTTACCGTCGTTTGCAGCGCGTGCGCTTGACGCAGGAAAATTTCGCGGTATTCCAGAGCCGCTTCCGCACGCTGTGCGATGCGGGACATGGTTTCTACCGCTTCAACCGGATATTTCCCGGCAGCCGTTTCGCCGGACAGCATAATCGCGTCGGAGCCGTCGAACACGGCGTTGGCCACGTCACTTGCTTCGGCACGTGTCGGGCGCGGATTGCGCTGCATGGAGTCAAGCATCATCGTAGCGGTAATAACCGGTTTGCCAACCAGGTTACACTTCTTGATCATTTGCTTCTGTACAACCGGCACGTCTTCCGGCGGAATTTCCACGCCAAGGTCGCCGCGGGCAACCATCAGGCCGTCGGAAACTTCCAGGATTTCATCCAGGTTGTCAACGCCTTCCTGGTTCTCGATCTTGGAGATGATCTGAATATGAGAAGCGTTGTGGCGCTCAAGCAGTTCGCGGATTTCAAGCACGTCGCTTGCTTTACGGACGAAAGAAGCGGCGATGAAATCGATGCCCTGCTCGATACCGAATACGATATCGTTTGCGTCTTTTTCCGTAATACCCGGCAGCGAGATGCTGACGCCCGGAACGTTCACGCCTTTTTTGCTTTTAATCGGACCGCTGTTCACGATGCGGCATTTGATATCGTTTCCTTGAACGGCTTCAACCGTCAGGCCGATCAGACCGTCGTCGATCAGAATCGTGTCGCCGGGCTTAACGTCTTCCGCCAGGCCTTCATAGGTCACGGACACGCGTTCACGATCTCCGAGAATTTCTTCGGTCGTCAGGGTAATCATCTCGCCTGCGGCCAATTCGATCGGTTCTTCTTTCAGCTTGCCGAGACGGATCTCGGGCCCCTTCGTATCCAGCAAAATGGATACGTTGCGGCCTCCGAGTTCTTCACAGGCAGCGCGGAGGTTTTTGATCCGGCCGCCGTGCTCTTCAAAATCACCGTGAGAGAAGTTCAGTCTCATCACGTTCATTCCTGCCGTTACGAGCTTCTTGAGGTTTTCTTTGGACTCGCTTGCCGGTCCGATCGTACATACAATTTTTGTCTTACGCATGGTTACCCTCCTGAGTAAATGTATATCTGCCTATTTGTCTGAATTTGAGGTACCTGTCTTCTTTGAGTTCCTCTTCCGACATCGCTAACAGCGGCTGCATGTGCTCCAGAACGGCCGCTTTAATATTCGCTGACTGGAGCTCCAGATCACGATGGGCACCACCCTGCGGTTCAGAGACGATGCTATCGATAACGCCCAATTCCGCAATATCCTTGGCGGTGATTTTCATCGCTTCCGCGGCATGCAGGGATTTGGATGCATCGTTGTACAAAATGGATGCGGCCCCTTCGGGACTGATAGCCGAGTAAATGGCATTCTCAAGCATCAGCACCCGGTTGCCGACGCCAAGCGCGAGCGCTCCGCCGCTGCCTCCTTCGCTGATCACGACGCAGACGACAGGCACGCGAAGACCGGCCATGACAAGCAGATTGCGCGCAATCGCTTCCCCTTGGCCCCTCTCTTCGGCGGCGTTGCCGGGAAACGCCCCTTTCGTATCGATGAACGTAATGACAGGACGGCCGAACTTGTCCGCCTGTTTCATCAGACGAAGCGCTTTACGGAAGCCCTCCGGATGCGGACAGCCGAAATTGCGGGCAATGTTGTCCTTCGTGTCCTTGCCCTTCTGATGACCGACGACCGTAACGGGAAGCCCGTCCAGCTTGGCGACGCCTCCGATAATGGCGAGGTCGTCCCCATACAGACGGTCTCCGTGAAGCTCCACGAAGTCCGTAAAGATTCTCTCTATATAGTCGATGGTCGTCGGACGCTGCGGATGCCGGGCCAACTGTATTTTCTCCGATGCGGACATCGTGGAATACAATTCCTGCTGCAGCTCGGCATACCGTTCCTCAAGACGCCGGATTTCATCCGTGAAATCGATTTTCTTTTCTTCACCGAAACGCTTCAGTTCGTCAATTTTGCTGCGAAGCTCGGTCAGTGGCTGCTCAAATGACAATTCACCCGCCATAATTCGCATCCCCTTTCATCACGTGCATATCAAGCAGTTTGATCAGCGTTGTCCGCATGTCTTTACGGGCCACGACCTTGTCCACCTGTCCGCGAAAAAGGTTGAATTCCGCGGTTTGGAAGTTGTCGGGCAGTTTCTGTCTGATCGTCTGCTCGATGACACGCCGGCCGGTAAAGCCGAACGATGCCGCGGGTTCCGCGATAATAATATCGCCGAGCATGGCAAAGCTTGCCGAAACCCCTCCGAAAGTCGGATCGGTAATGACGGAGACAAACAAGCCGCCTTCTTCGTCCAGCTTCTGAATAGCCGCGCTCGTTTTTGCCATTTGCATCAAACTGAGAATGCTCTCCTGCATACGGGCTCCGCCCGAGGTCGAAAACAGAATGAGCGGATACTTCTTCTGGATGGCGCTCTCGATGGCGCGCGTCAGCTTCTCGCCGACGACGGAACCGAGGGTGCCGCCCATAAAGTCAAAACTCATCGCGCCAAAGACGACCGGATATCCGCCGATCGTACCTTCACCGGTAACGATGGCATCCTTCAGGCCGGTCTTGTCCTTCGCTTTGGTGATTTTATTCTCGTAATCCGGAAATCCGAGCGGGTCTTCCGAAATCATATTCTCGTCATACTCGAACAGACGCCCTTCATCGAGGGTCATCGTCATACGTTCCATCGCATTTAATTTGTAATGATAATTGCAGGACGTACAGACTTTCAAGTTTTTCTCAAGCTCTTTACTGTATTGAATAGTTCCGCAGCGCGGACATTTATTCATCAACCCTTCGGGTATATCGCGTTTCGCTTTCTCGGAAGGGATAGTTGCATATTTGCGTTTCTGAAAAAGATCCTTTAGCACATTTGCACCTCTCTGGCTTACAATTTCCGCTCCAGCCGTCTCGCTGCGGGGGTTTCGTAAAACACGCCTTCGCAACCGCTGCGGTCAGCGATGTAAAATGGTGTTGAGTACTTCTTGAACCTCTTCCACTTCACCCTCGGGAACCACGATTTCAAATTGGTTCTTGGTCATGGAGATTGCTCGAATTTGGACCAGAAACCCCTCCTCCGACAGGCGTTGCTTTATACGCTCCGCAATTTTGGCGGTGGGGGCAATATAAATCACGGTCCACATGGGGATATACCTCCTCAACAGTACCCGGGTAAAATGGATCGCGCCAAAATGAAAATGACGCAGCAGCGTATCTCTAGCCTTCACTTTCCGTTCTCTCAAGTTCTATACAATGGAATAATGATAACACAACCTCTAATTTTCCCGCAAGGAAGGGTTGTCTTCCCTAAGAGGCTTCCGCTCCACTGACACCTGAGATTAAACATGGAAAAAGAAGGATGGGGCATGCCGCGAACCGCTTTCCGCTGCCCGGATACCAAGGCATTTCCTCTGTAAAATATTCCCTAGACCCCATCGGTTCGACAAAAAAAACTTCCCACGCCCACGGGCTGGTGAAGTTTTTGTGAATCTGATACGCGGACGCTATCGCTGTGGTCCCGACCGCTTCGCCGAGACGGCGCTCAACCGTTCGAGCACCTGCAACAGATAAAAGCCGGGCTATGCGGGCTCTTTCGTATCCACACCGGTTTCGCCGGTTTCGCAAAATTCCTCGAAATAAGTCGAAACGGGTTGGTTTTGATGAGCGATTCTGGCGGATGCCGCTGCGGCCAGCCCGGCCACGAGATCGTCGAGAAACACGTGAATCTCCCGCTGATGGTCGTTGAGATCGCGGATCACGCCTATTTTCTGTTTATCCAGATAACCGAAGCTCGTCAGCCCGATCATACCATACACACATGTACAATTCCCAAAGCCAGCGTCTCGTCCACCCCGTACAGGGGCTCGTCCGCTTCCAGAATGCTTTGCAGCGGTTCGGGAAGAAGCTTGCGTTCCGCCAGCTCGTCCAGTGCGATACCGGTCATTAGGGTGTACTGCACTTCGCGTTTGGCAAGCACGGTCATCACGCTCTCCAGGCAAACCTCTATCGTCAAAGCCTTGTTATATGGCTTCTGGAGCTGAAGAACAATTTCGGCAACACTCTCCGCGGTCACACCCCTTTCCCGCAGCATTTGCAGCACCAGCTCTGTACTCATGCTTCATTCCTCCCTTATCCGGCAGTTACCGCGCACTTGCGGACAGGCTGCCGCTTTTGGCGATTTTACAAATGTATGCCGGAAAAAGGAGGATTATTTCACCTTTACACAATCTTTGCCCATCAGCTGTTCGATCGAACGGAACAGCTCCGGAGAAGGCTTGACGCGGTACTGGCCGCTCAAAGCCAGCAGCCGCTGGGTGCGCTCATAGAACAGCGCGACCTCCAGCGGACCCGCGTGAAGCTGCAGCAGCTCCTGCAGCTTCACGAGGTTGTGCGGCTCCTCCAGGTGAGCCGCGATCTTGACGTACACCCGCTGCCGGGACGCCCCAGCGGGTGTGCCCTGCGCGGCGGGGCGCCGTGGCTCATCCGCAGACTTGGCGGCGGATGAGCGCTGCGGGGCCGCACTGCCGCGGTCTGCGGCGCGTCCGGACGAGCCCCCGTGGGCGGTGGCTTCGCCGCCCGGGCGCGGGCCGCCGTCTTGCCCGCCGGGGGCTTCGCCGGCTGCAGGGCCGGGCTCTCCGGCGCCATAGCCAGCGGCTCCGCGGCGCGTCTCGCGCACCACGCTGGAGCCGTGCGCAGAGCCTGCGGCACGGCCGGGCGCCTGTGCGCGCCCGGAGGCCGCGTCCGCCCGGCTGCTGCCTCCGGCAGGCCGTGCGCTGCCGCTTACGCCCGCTTGGGCGCCAGCTTCGCCGCCCGGGCGCGTGCCGGCGCCCGGGCTCACGTTCGCGCCGCTGCCTGCTCCCGGGCTTCCGCCCGGCTGCCCGCTGCGGGCGTTCCCGGCCGCAGAGCCGCGCTCTCCGGCGCGCCCTGCTTGCGGCGGAGCCCCGGCTCCCCGCGGCGCACTGCCGCCGGAGGCGGACTGGCCGCCCGGACGCAGCGGACGGCGCTGCCAGCGGCGGACGGACGGATCGTCCGGCGCGGCCACTGCCTCCGCCAGCAGCTTCGGCGGGTCTTCGTCCTGCAGCTGAAGCTTCGCTTTGACAAGCACGACGCTGCCTTTCTGCACGAGCGGAGCATGTTTTTTCCACGCTTCGGGGAATAAAACCACTTCGACCCGCGCTATCCGGTCCTCCAGATCCATGAAGGCCATAGGCTGGCCTTTCTTCGTGACGATCGTTTTGCTGGAGACAACCATACCCGCCACGATAACTTCACTGTTATCGGCATAATCCTGTAAATAATGCAGCGGGTCCGCTTCCAGCTCCTGCAGCAGCTCTTGATGGTCATCGAGCGGGTGGCCGGATATATAGAGTCCCAGCAGTTCACGTTCATACTCCAGCTGCTGGGTGCGGGAAAGTCTGGCAACCTCCGGAATCTCCACTTCCCAGTTCGGTTCCTCAACGAAGCCGAATAAGTGAAGCTGCAGATCATCCCGCTCTTTCCGCCATTTCACCGCGGCCTCCACCGTATCGTCCAGCATGGCGACAAATTGGGCGCGGTGACCGGGAAAGCCGTCAAGCGCCCCTCCCTGGATGAGCGATTCGATCACGCGTTTGTTGCAGACGCGCAGATCCACTCTCCGGCAGAAATCGAGCAGGCTCTCGTAAGGCTTCTCACGCCGCTCCTTGAGGATCGCTTCGATGGCGTTCGTGCCGACGTTTTTGATCGCGGCCAGACCGAAGCGGATGGCACCCTTACCCTCAGGAGAAGCGCCTGCATCGTTCTTGGCGGAATCCCCGGTAACCCCATCTTCTCCCTTAGAATGACTGCTTCCGGCCGTAACGGCGGCCCCCTCGGGGCCCTTATCTCCGTTGTCCGTCCCTCCGTGCCCTTCGCCTGCGCTTTCTGCAGCCGGTAAAGATGCTTTAGGAGCGACAGGCGTAAAATTAACGCCGCTCTCATTCACATCCGGGGGCAGCACTTCAAGCTTCATCCGTCTGCATTCGTCGACGTACTCGGCCGTTTTCCGGTGATTCCCGACGACGGCCGTCAGCATGGAAGCCATAAAATGCCGCGGATAATGCGCCTTCAAGTACGCTGTCTGGAAAGCCAGTACGCCATAAGCGGTTGCATGCGCACGCGGGTACCCGTAATCCGCGAACCGCACGATCATGTCGTAGACGCCGTTCGCCTCTTCCTCCTTATAGCCTAACCCGACGCTGCCTTCCACGAAGTGTGCGCGCTGCTCATCCAACACTTCGCGCTTCTTCTTGGAAACGGCACGCCGGAGCAGATCCGCTTCGCCGAGCGAAAATCCCGCCATGACCGAAGCGATCTGCATGATCTGCTCCTGATAGACGATAATGCCGTACGTATCCTTAAGGATCGGCACCAGCGCTTCATGCGGAATCTGCGGCTCCTTCAGTCCGTGCTTGCATTCGATGTACCGGGGGATAAACTCCATCGGACCCGGACGATACAAGGCGTTAACGGAAATGATATCTTCAAATCCCGACGGCTTCAAATCCCGAAGCACCTTGCGTATTCCCGGAGACTCCAGTTGGAAAATACCGGTTGTCTCTCCTTTCCCGAGAAGCTCGTACGTCAGAGGGTCGTTATCCATGTCCAGCTTCGCCAAATCCAGTTTGATGCCTTCCTGCTCCTCAATGGATTTCAAGGTCCGTTCGATGATGGACAAGGTCCGCAGACCGAGAAAATCCACCTTCAGCAGACCGATGGCTTCCAGATGCTCCATCGAATATTGGGTCAGCGGTGTTTGGCCGGTTCCCTCCTGCAAGGGAACATAATGGGTCAACGGTTCGCGCGAAATGACAACTCCCGCGGCATGTGTCGAAGCATGACGGGGCATACCCTCGACACGTTTCGCCATATTCAGCAGTTCTGCGGTTTTAGGCTGTTTCGCGGCCAGCTCCTTCAAATCCGGATTTACCTTCAGGGCCGCTTCCAGCGTCATGCCGAGCTGCCCCGGAATCATTTTCGCGGCACGGTCCACTTCGTTGTACGGAACGTTCAGCACCCGGCCCACATCGCGTACGGCGGCCTTGGCGGCCATCGTCCCGAACGTGATGATCTGAGCGACGTGTTCCTGCCCGTACTTCGCCACGACATAATCGATAACTTCGTCCCGCCGCTCGTCGTTAAAATCGATATCGATATCCGGCATCGTGATCCGCTCCTGGTTCAGAAAACGCTCAAAGAGCAGCTTATACCGAATAGGGTCCACATCGGTAATCCGGAGCACGTACGCAACGAGACTTCCTGCCGAAGACCCCCTTCCGGGTCCCGTCATAATACCGTGCTCGTGCGAGAAGCGGATAAAATCCCAGACGATGAGAAAATAATCCGAGAAGCCCATGCTCTCGATAACGCCAAGCTCGTATGAAATCCTCGTCTCCAGCGTCTGCCGGTATTCCCCCTGCAGGTCATTCCAGCCCGGCTGGTTCTCATAGCGCCGGGCAAGACCTTCCGTGCACAGCTCCCTGAGGTATTCTCCCGCGTCGAACCCCTCGGGGATCGGTTTGAATTTCGGCAAAATGGACTGGTCGAAATTCAAAGCCAGTTCGCACTTCTCCGCCACAAGCAGCGTGTTGTCAAGCGCCTCGGGTACATGTGCGAACAGTTTGCGCATGTCGTCTTCGCTTTTCAGGTAAAGCTGACTCGTCTCGAACTTGAGGCGCTGGGGATCGTCCACCGTCTTGCCGGTTCCGATACACAGAAGCACATCCTGCACCACATGGTCCTGTTCCCTGACGTAATGCACGTCGTTGGTAGCGACAAGCGGGATGCCCGTCTCCCGGCTCAGCTCGATCATGCCTTGCATGACTTTTTTCTGCTCGATGGAACCGTGATCCTGAATTTCAAGGTAAAAGTCCTCGCCGAAAATAGAACGATACCGCTCGGCGGCCGCTTTCGCCTGTTCCTTGCGGTCGTGGAGCAGATGCTGGGACACCTCTCCCCCCAGGCATGCGCTCAGACAAACAAGCCCTTCCGAATAACGGGCGAGGTGGTCGTGATCAATACGCGGTTTATAGTGGAATCCTTCCAGATGACCGACCGAGCACAGCTTCATCAGGTTCTGATAGCCCTGCATATTTTTGGCCAGCAGAATGAGATGGTAGATCGGCTGCTCCTGCCGCGTTCCCTTGGTGCGGATCGTCCCTTCCGTAAAATAAGCTTCGCAGCCCAGAATAGGCTTGATGCCCTTGGCCCGGCACGCCTTATAAAACGGCACTGCCCCATACATGACACCATGATCCGTCAGCGCAAGTGACTTCATGCCCAGCTGCGAGGCGGTTTCCACGAGGTCCTGAATGCGGGCGGCCCCGTCAAGCAGGCTGTATTCACTGTGAACATGCAGATGTATAAACGAATTCATGGCCATTACTCCTCCGAAACTTCCTTTCTTCTATTCTATCACAATTTTCAAAAAGGCGAAAATGCGTTCGCCCCGGAAAAATCTCACCTCCGGCCCGTTTTTATCTTAAAAAAACCGCCTGCACCCGTAGGGACACAGACGGTTATTTATTGTTTTTGCTGCCATGCAGCAGCAGGAGCTTCTCTTTGTTTGGGGGTCGATCGCGCGGCATTCCGTGCCGGAATGCGCACCCGGAGGCCGAGCACGCTGGAAACGGCTAGCAGCCTGCCTCTCCCGCTTTCTCCGTACTCCTCTCTCTCGCCGCTTGATTACCGGTAAGAATCCAGAAGCGACTTAAATACTTTGCCGGAGCGCTCGATCTGCTTGATGGGCACGCTGTAGGACAAACGGAAATGCCCTCCCCGCCCGAAGCCGCTTCCCGGCACGATCAGAAGACGATGCTCCTGCACCGCTTTCAGGCAGAACTCGACGTCGTCTGCAATCGGTGTCTTCGGGAAGATGAAGAAGCCTCCCTGCGGCACGGTGAATTCATACCCGGCCTCCTGCAGCACGCCGACCATAAGATCGCGCCGCTTGCGGTATTCCTGCTGCTCGACGGCGAGCGTATCCATACGCGTAATGACACGCTGCATCATAACCGGCGCGTTGACAAATCCGAGCGTGCGGTTGCTGAAAACGAACGCCTGGGCGAGCAGCTGCGCATCGTCTGCCGAAGCGTCGACCGCGACATAGCCGAGACGCTCCCCGGCGATTCCAAGGTCTTTACTGAACGAGCTGACGAGGATCGTACGCCGGTATGCGGCAAACGGATTCGGCGGAACCGCGTCGTAGACCAGTTGGCTGTACGGATCGTCGTACACCATGTAGATCAGGCCGCCGTGTTTTTTCTCGCCTTCGGCAAGCACTTTTCCCAGTTCGTTCAAATTGTCCTGCGTAAGAAGCGTACCGGTCGGATTGCCCGGTGTGTTGATAATGATCGCGCGGGTTCTCTCCGTAATCGCCCGGGCGACACGTTCCGTATCGACGCTGAAATCGTCGGCGAGGGGAACATGAACCGCGACGCCGCCGTGATTGTCGGCATAGTAGTCGTATTCCACGAAGTAAGGCGTCAGCAGAATCACTTCATCGCCCGGATTCAGGATGCTTTTCAGGACTACGTTCAGCCCTCCGCCCGCTCCGACCGTCATGACGATATGTTCGGGCTTGACGCTGCCCCCGTACCGGCCGTTGAGATAGTCCGCCACTTTCTGTCTTGCCGAAGGCAGCCCCTGGTTCGGAATGTACTGGTGCTTGCCCAGTTCGCCGCTGTTTACCGTATCGGCCAGTGCTTTCAGGAAAGCCTCGGGCGGCTCGACTACCGGATTTCCAAGCGAGAAATCATACACTTCGTCGGCTCCGTAAATGTCGATCAGCCGCTTCCCTTCGTCGAAGAGCTTGCGGATCCAGGAGCCTTTTTCAAGCTGGCCTGCGAGTTTTTCAGAAATTGCGCCTTTCGCTGGAGATGTCATAGCGTTGCTCCTTTAATACATTTTATTTTTGTAAACGAAAAGAAGATTCAAGCTCCCGATGAAACCGTTTCATCCTCCGGCCTGTTAAGCAGGTCTTCAAGGAGTGTCAGCAGCTTAAGGTTTTCCT
Organism: Paenibacillus sp. JNUCC 35; assembly: GCF_058269095.1. NCBI lineage: Bacteria > Bacillati > Bacillota > Bacilli > Caryophanales > Paenibacillaceae > Paenibacillus > Paenibacillus sp. JNUCC 35. The sequence goes on from NZ_CM177771.1 coordinate 4,803,830, forward strand.
CTTCCGTGCCTATGCTGATTCGGATTTTGTCCTCAAGCAGCGGGGAATCGAAATGCCGGATGTACACGTGCCGCTCCGCGAGCCACTCCGTAATCCTTCGTGCGGATAAACCCGATCCGGCCGGAGGCGTGCACAGCAGAAAATTCGTCTCCGAATCGGGAACGGCAAACCCGAGGCTGCGAAGACTGCCGCCTAAGCTGCTCCTGGACGCGCGGATACGGCCGACGGTTTCGCCGAAATAGGACCGGTCCCTCAGCGCGGCGGCCGCGATTGTTTGCGTGAGCATGCTCACATTGTAGGAATCTTTGCATTTGTCGAGCGCCTCGATCAGAGCCTCGTCCGCAAACGCATAGCCGAAGCGAATTCCGCAAAGCGAATACGATTTAGATAACGTGCGCAGAATCAGCAGGTTCGGACAGCGGCCGATCAGCCTCAAGGCGCTCGCTTCTCCATCGGCAAAATCGATATAGGCTTCATCGACGATCAGAAGCCCTTTGTAACGGCCGGCAAGCTCTTCGATCGCATCCACGGACACCAGCAATCCCGTAGGGGCATTGGGATTTACGAGAATGACGGCCTGGGAAGGCACGGCGAGCAGAGCTTCCGTATCGATGCTGAAATCTTCCCGGGTCGGTACGAATTCACAGTGCACCCGGTGGATGTCCGCCGCGGTCCGGTAAAGCGAATAAGTCGGATACGGCAGGGCGATGGTGCTTCCCTCCTCCAGAAACGCTTTGAACAGGAGGGAAATGATCTCATCGGAACCGTTGCCGCAGAACACCTGATTTCGGTTCACACCGTAGATGTCCGCCAGCACTTCCCTTACGGGCTCGGCCGTCGCATTGGGATAGCGCCTCAGCAGAGCGTAATCGAAACCTGCCAGCGCCTTTCTCACATCGGGTGAGGGCGGATAAGGATTTTCGTTGGAATTGAGCTTGATGACCTGCTGCTCCGCTTCCGGCTGAAAGCCGGGTATGTAGGGAGCCATGCTGCGAATGTGGGCTTTGGCGTACAAGAAACCTGCCTCCTTTGCTCCTCTTGATCTCCGGTGAAATTTCTTTTTAATCAGTATAACGCAATTTTCCGGAGATTCTAGCAAAAAAATAGAGACCGGACCCGTTCTGCAAGAATCGCGGGCTTTGTCTCTTTTCTCTATCATAAACGCTCACGGAACTTCATAGACTTTACCAAAGGGACCCTATTAAAACCGCACAGAAGTCCAAAAAAGAAAGAAGGGAATCAGGTGACGGGCTTTGTCACTTCCGCGATACTCAATTTCTTCGTAGCTTTCGGCGTCGTTATGGGAGGCAGCATGCTGGCGGGTATCGGCTCGGTTCTGTCGCTCCAGCCCCCAACCTATAAGATGCTGCTTATCGCCGAGAACATTAAAATTTGGGCGATGGTCGCCGCAATCGGGGGCACGATCGACCCCATCCGGATGATCCAGGACAACTTTCAGGACGGGCAGCTTTCTCCCGCTTTCAAGCAAATTCTGCTGATCATCAGCGCCTATATCGGGGCGCACATGGGCACATCGCTCATCCAGCTGATCTGCAAGGGGGGCGGGCAGTCTTGAAAATGCCCAGTTTCGACCGTTATCCCCGCTTCCTTGCGGGTATCGGGCTTTTTTTGGCGGGAGGGATTGTGGGCAGCGCCGTGTTTCTAAGCTTGTATCATCATACCTACAACGTGCTCGTGATCGAGAACTGGAACCTGAAAAAAGAAAACAACGGGCTTCAACTGGATATCGAAACGCTGAACAAATTCAAGAACAAACAAGGACTGATCACGCGCGTGACCGTCCATTTGTACAATGATATTCAGCATCCGCTGGAAAGCCATGTTCAGAAAGCGCTGGAGGACCGGGTCAAAAGGGATCTGAAAATCGTCGAAGGACAGAAGCTGGGGGAAATCCGGGATTCGCCCCAATTGTACGAACGCCTCATCGCGAGCAAAACGTATTACGGCGTAATCGATAAAGACTACATCGTCAATGTCAAAGCGATGGCGCTCGTACAATCGGAGCTGACCGTGTGGATTACGGCGGACGAGCCGAAGAAGCAGGCTCTTCCCGACAAAGGAACGATCGTGCCGGATCATGACGCCTTTAACGGCTCTTACTAGCCCTTCCTATTTAAAATAGGTAGGAAAAGGCTGAAACCGGGCGTTACAGCTCGAAACGGGCCAGTGCGATCTCCCGGAAAGCCTCTTTATTCGCGGAAGCGGCCGGAATTTCGGCAAACAGCTCGTCCGCATGGTGCAGATACAAGTTCTGAATCGTGCGCGTGTATTCGATACAGCCGGAGTCCACGACATACTGGACGCACTGCGGCTTATGTTTTAAAAATTGGGGCTGGTCGATTTCACCGTTGTAATACTGCTGGATGACCGGGAATTCCGTATCTTCCTCGTCCAGAAGAAACAGGACCGGGATGGTTTTCTTTTTCTGAACGAGATCGTTCTTGTAATCGAAACGGAGCAGATCGCTCAAATCGTTGTCGAGCTGAGCCATCAGTCCCATATAGACGGCCAGACGGTTCAGCTTGCCGACGGTATCTTCATCGGCGTTCGCATCCGTGCAGGCATAGCCCATGTACAAAGCCAGCTGAACCAGCGTACCGGATTTGCGCTGAACCATTCCCACGTAGTCTTCTTCCGTCTGCACGGCATTCGTCACATCCAGATGCTGGCCGTTAATCGCCTCCGTAATGAATTCGCATACTTTGGCGGGATCGGGCAGAGGGGCGGCCGGGTATTGGCGGCGGAGGGCTCCCAATTCGGAGACGGACGCCGTCACGAGTCCCGTGTATACGTTCAGCGCTTGCTCCTGGGGCACGGTCATCCACGGCTTCTCCGTATTGTCCTGATCCTGGATGTCGTCCATGATATCCAGCGCAAGCAGCATAAGCTCGGTCAATGCGGCGGCCCGGTGAATGGCCGGGTTGCTTCCGCCCAGCAGATCGTGAACACTCCAGGTGAGCTCTCCCCAGATGGAGTGCTCTTCTTTCTTGTCCGCCACGCTTTTTAACAGCAGTTCTTTCAAGGAAGGTACGGTAAAATAAGTTTCAATGAGATTCTGAATATCGCTCCAAACTTCAGCCTTCATGCTGCACCGCCTTTTCGGGATTGGTCAACGCTTGATTTGTAAAAACTTCTCGATAGCCTGAGCCCGGGATTTCACCCCGAACTTGTCGTAGATCTTGCGCACGTAGTTGTCCACCGATCGCTTGCTCATATGAATCTCATCGGCAATCTGCTCATTGGTGGCGCCTTTGACGATCTGGTTCATGATGTTGATTTCCTCGTCGGTCAAGCTCGACAAATCATCGTCCGGGTGGCTGAGCCTCATCTGATGCAGGAGGGAGATCGGAATGACGGACTGGCCTTCCTTCAAGGCCCGCATCATGTTGCGGATCTGATCTTCGCTCGAGTCTTTGGACATGATGCCGCAAACGCCGAGCTCCAGAAGGTTGTTCAGAATCGGCATATAATCAATGCCCGTGAAAATCACGATCTGAACGTCCTTATTCAATTCCTTCATCTTGACGGCGACTTCCATGCCCGTTAAATCCGGAAGGTGAAAATCGAGAAAAATGATGGAAGGATTCAACTGCACCATCATTTCGACGCCCATTTCCCCCGTCGTCGCGACGCCGACCACTTGAATATTCTCCTCCTGCTCCAGAATAAACTTCGTGCCGTAAGCCATGGCGGGGTGGTCATCAACTATTAGGATATGTTGTATTTTATTCATGTCGGTATGCCTTCCTTTATAGGGATCTGAATTCTGACTTCAACGCCTTTACCCGTCATGGACTCCATTGTGAACTGCCCGTTTAAATGCAGGACCCGGCCTTTCATCTGCTCCAGGCCCATACCGGAACGGCCGACTGTCTTGCCTGACGACGAATTCGGTCTAAACCCGATACCGTCGTCCTCATAGTGAATGCTAACCTCGCTTCCGCTTGCGACAAGCCGGATGAAAAGCCTGCTGGCCTGCGAATGTTTCTTCGCATTTGTAATCAATTCCTGAATGACTCGGAAAATATGACGTTTCGCCTCATAATCGAGATTCTCCATCGCCGTCGTCTTTCCTTCCGTCACGAACTGAATTTCGTAATCGCCGAGACTCGATTCGGTATCCACGAGGTTCTGCAGGGCCCGGACAAGCCCGATATTTTTAAGCAGATAAGGATTCAGTTCGAAGCAGCACTGCCGCAAATTCATATTGATCAGTTCCAGGTGGTTCAAAATATCTTTAAGCTGCCGGTGGTCATCGGGATTAAGCAGCTGCTTCTGAAGATTTTTCAATTTCCGTTGAACGAAGAAAATATCCTGCATAGTCGTATCGTGCAAATCGGTCGCGATCCGCGTCCGTTCTTTTTCCTGCAGATCGAACATGGTCTTGCGGAACCAGACGTATTCTTCGCTGCCTTCCTGGTTGGGAAGCTCGGAGGCCAGCTCCAACAGCTTCATGTTCAGCTTGCGGATCAGATACAGGTTCTCCAGGCTGACGGACAAATACGAAATAATGAGACTCAGCCACTGGGTTTCTTCCCGGTTCATAAACGTATTGCTTTTCTTTTTGGCCATGACCAGGTAGCTTACGTATTCCTCGTGCCCTTTGATCAGCGTTCGCGTATATTCGGAGTCGAACCAGTCGCCGGTAAGGAACCGCCTTTTCACATCCTGTTCGTCGATATTTCCTTCGCTGATGATTTCCAGGGTTCCGGAAGCATACTGGATTACGATGGCCCCGCCGTATACTTGTAAAATATCCACGATATCCACCAGCACGATATCCCTGAGCTCGCGGAAATTCGTAATGCTGCCGAGGGCGCCGGCGATTTTTTTGAGCGCCTGCTGGAGGTAATATTTCCTGGGAAACATAATCTTCTCCAGCCGGGTCGCGAAATACTCCAGGGAGTAGGTGACGAACGTCAGCACAACCATTGTGGTCGTAAAACTGATCACCATGTGTTTCAGCGTCGCGTCTTTCTGGAAAATAAAATAATTGACGGCTACGAGCACGGCGCTCGGCAGAACGGAGATCACAGCCGTGTAGAAAACCCGCCGCAAAATAATGTCCAGGTCGTAAAGCTGCTTGGACATAATGAGATAACCGAAGGTGACGGGGAAGAAGAGAATGAACCAGCCGCTGTAATAGGAGAATGCCAGTTCCGTCTGGAACAGAATCCTCGGGATAAAGTTCAGGAACGCCAGCGGACAGAAAGACAGGCCCAAGCAAAATATAATCGTTTTAATAATGGTAAATAAATAATCGTTCGATTTTCTGTATTTCTTGTATAAATGGACCAGCAAATAAATATTCATAATAAAGCCGGCTATGAAGAAACTCATCGTGCCGTAATAAATGATTTTGTAGAACTTGAAGTTCGCCTCCGGGAAAAACATGCTGAGTTGCAGCAGCGAAGAGAACCCGATGGCGGCGTACACGTATTTCATGTAGCGCGTCGAGAAAGTGAAATTGGATCGTTCCTGGAAAAACATAATCAGAAACTGCAGGAACAGAAAGGGCAGGCACGCTACCAGACTTGTCGTCATTCCCTTAGCGAGAATATCGGTTCGAGTCGATGCGCCGAGACACATGAAGATAAGCCCGATATTCAGAAAGACGGCGGAGAGCATAAGAGCCGACCGGGATTTGGAAAGCCGGCTGTAAATCAGAAACGCGAAAACAAAAGCAATGATCTCGCCCAGCAGGGATAAAATATCGACCGTCATGGACGTGGCGTGGTCTCTCGTCGTAAAGGTCAGTTCCTTGTCTCCGCGAAGCACGGTAATGACGTCCGCCTGCTCGATACTGTAATATTTTTTGACCGTCAGATGCTCTTCCGGCCTTTTCCCGTCTACGCTGACGATCTTGTCATCCGGCTTGAATCCGATTTTGGAGCCGATGCTGACCCGCTCCAGTTGGGTGATTACCCATTCCTGCTTCGGGTTCTGATCGACGATAATACCCAGATACGGATACCGGTAAGCTACCCTTAAGCACCAGAACTGAAGGAAGATGATGCCTATAAAAAACAATATCATCCATTTTTTTTTGGAATTCATAAAATCCACCTTTTCGAGTGCAAGTTTTTAAGGTAATATAGGAAATAAGTTTTATATTAATTTCAAAGTGAGGTGTCTGTCATGCAAACGGCAGTACTATGGTCCCGTGAACTGAAGCAAGCTGTTAAAGAAGCTGTAAGTTCCAAAGCGGCTCCCGTATCCTCCGCATCTTTGTCCAAACTCGAAGTAGAATCACTGCAAAAAGCGGTTTCCAGCGAGAAACCGGAAGTTAGATATATGATGTGGTAAACCTATCCACATCATAGCAAAAAACAAAAAGATTGCATATCAGCCCACTGCTGATATGCAATCTTTTTTTATGGTTCATCTGCACTAGACTGCACATCTGCGCAAGCCCGTTTGCGCACTTGTTCACGGGAAAGCATAGGACTGTCATATCAGAATTTATTTTAAGACGTAAGTTCCTATAAATGTCTTTAAATCAGACGTTATTTTCTTCCATTATTATCCTTCTTTTTTGCGCATCAGTGAAAATTATTTTGCATCCTTGCGAAACAAAATTGCGCTGATTATGTAAGGTTTTAAAGATAATATAAAAGTATACATTTTTATCCATAGACCAGAACTTAGGAGTGTTATTTATGACCCAGTACCAATTCGATAACTTTTTTGAAGATCTTCTCAAAGATACGCTGATCGAAAAGTTCGAAACTGTGGAAGTACCACGGCTGCAGCTGGAATCCTCCTGGGAGAAACTGCAGCAGAAATTAGAGATAAGCAACTAACCCGTGTTGTGTCTCCTTTAATAATCAGGACATGTATTCGACAGAAAGAATTGAATCCCTTCTTTACTCATGACAGCCGGTTGCCCTTGGAGGCCCCGGCTTCGTTGCTTTTTCCAGGAAAAATCGGTACAGTTAAGGCAAAACAATCTGTAGGGGGCTTTCCGTACATGTTAGAAACGGTTCAAATCGTACTGTCTACGCTTATTTTTATTACCCTGCTCTTCTCGGTCGTCTTCAGCTTCCGCTCCCGCCGGAAAACCGATCCAAAGCAAAGAGGCACCAACGCCGCGCTGATGAATATCAGTATGGGGCTGATGCTTATTCTTATTGCCGTGACGCAGCTTTTCTTCCTCTCGGACACGCCGGTGCGCCGAATATTCGGGACGATCTGCCTGCTGCTCGGACTGTTTAACCTGTTTGCGGGAATCCGCAATTATTCGTACTTCTCCCGCATGTCCCGCTGATCAGACGCCGTCGATAAACTGGGCCGTCAGCATCGCCCGGCACACCAAAGTGCCTGCATGGTAGATCTGCACATCGATTTTGCCGAATTTACGGCTCACTTCCAGAATGTTGGGCCGGATCTGGATCTCGCTTTCGATCTGCACCGGTTTGATAAAGTACGTCGACATGTTATCCATCACGAGGTCCCCCTTCTTGACGGTCTGCACGACGCGGTACGCCGCTTCCGTCATGAGAGTGGTCAGGACCCCTTCCGATACCGTCCCCAGGTGATTCGTCATCTGGGGCGTTATCGTTCCGCGGAACACCACGTTCCCTTGTTCGTCCCGGAATTCCTCGAACCTTCCCCAGATGAGATCCTCGAACGTTTCCCCGTTCTGCGGCTGCTTCTGGATATACTGCATCGCCTTTAGCACGTCATTGCGGTTGATCACGCCGAGCATTTTGCGGTTGCCGTCCACGACCGGCAGCAGCTCGATCCCTTCCCACACCATCATATGGGCGGCGGAAGCGACGGAGGTCTGCGGGCTGACCGTCAGAGGATTCCTCGTCATCAGGCGGTCGACGGTCTGGCCGGCATCGGCGCCCAGCATATCTTTCGGGGCCACAAGCCCGATAACGCGGTTCCACTCGTCCGTGACGGGAAACCGGCTGTGCCCCGTCTCTTCGACCAGTGCGCGCCATTCCTTGACCGAGCTGTTCGCTTTCAAAGCGAAAACATGCGGATTCGTCGTCAAAATATCCTCGACGAGAAGAATTTTTTTCTTGATCAGCCGGTCGTAAATGGCCCGGTTAATCATCGAAGCCACGGTGAAGGAATCGTAGCTGCTCGATATGATGGGAAGCTCCAGCTTATCCGCCAGCTTCGTCATCTCGGGGCTGGTGTGAAAGCCGCCCGTGATCAGTACGCCGGAACCCTGCTCCAGAGCCAGCCTGTGCACTTCCTCCCGGTTGCCCACGATAAGGAGCGAGCCCGCCTCCACATACCGCATCATCGCATCGAGTTCCATGGCCCCGATCACGAATTTGTGCAGCGTCTTCTCCAGACCGTTCATGCCGCCGAGCACTTCGCCGTCCACGATGTTCACGACTTCCTCGAAGGTCAGCTTATCGATATTGCGGCGTTCCCGCTTGCCGACCCTGACCGTGCCGACCCTTTCCTTCGTGGAAACGAGGCCCTGATTCTCCGCTTCTTTGATGGCGCGGTAAGCGGTGCCTTCGCTCACTTCGAGCTGGTCCGCAATTTTGCGGACGCTGATCTTGCTTCCGATCTTCAGGCTCTCGATATGGCGGAGAATCTGTTCGTGCTTCGTTAACGATTCTGTTCCCGTTTCATCCAACTGTACTACCCCCGTCCGATTCGCTGTATTAGTCTGTTAAGTTTATTATAGACGAAGAAAAACCAAACGAAAAGCGCGGAAAGCGCCGTCCGTCTGGTTTTTCTTCGCTGCCTGTAATCTCCGCGTGTCCACGGGACCTACGATGTCTGCGGTGTCTGCGGTATTCGCGGTACCCCGGCACTCGCCGGGCCCCCCGGATACTTTACTTGCGCAGGCCCAGCATTTTCTTGCCCTGCAGCCGCTGCTCCATCCGCCAGCGCTTCATCCGCTTGACGCGGACGATCTCCTGCCGGGTCTCCTCATCGACACCGAGAAGCTCGTGCAGATGAGCCGCGATGATAAGCAGGGCGAAACAGATCCAAATCGCGCCGAACACCGTCGGCAGGGTAAAGCCTCCCCCAATATCAAGCTGCGGTACGGAGTACAGCAGCATACCAAGCGCGAGGCTCATAAAAATCACGTTTTTGAATCCTTTCACGGCTGTTCACGCTCCCCCTGAAGTGACGGCATCCCGCCCTCGAGCCTCTGCCCGCAGCAGCTTAAAGGACATGCCGCCCTGTACTACATCCTATGACAGGCTCAGGAGCTTTATGAGTACGTTTTATACGGCGGATTTAGCGGTTGTACTGGCGTTCTTCGTTCCGTCCTTGCTGCTCATAAGCTTCGAGCAGAGAAAACGTCCGAATTTGGTATAGTCCCGGAGTCTGCGATCCAGGTCCCGGTTGTGCTGTTCCATTTCTTTTTCCAGATAATATGGTTGAGGATACATGCGTCAAACCCCTTTCTTTGTGTGAAGCGGCCGGCTACCTTTGATTATAGATGGAATAAGAGGAACAAAAAGAGTATAATTACCTTTAATATTTTCCCCTTTTTTACAACTACAAGGAGACCGGACTTTATGCAGCTTTATGATTATTATCTGCAGCTGCGCGTCAGCCAGCCGCATGCGCGCGAAGGCGAGCCGGTTCCGATCACCTTGGACCTGCTGGCCGGCCACTGGTTCTGCACCGTACGGAATGTGAAACTGCTGCTTAAGAAAATGACCCAGCTGGACTGGATCCACTGGCAGCCGGGCTGCGGACGCGGCCGTTCTTCCCTGCTTACTTTCGTGATCCCGGCTCCGGAGCTCATCTCCCGGACCGCGATGGACCTGACCCGCAAAGGCGACTTCAAAGCCGCCGTCGAACTGATCCACACCTACGGACGCCACTACGCCCTTAAGGACAGTTTTCTGGACTGGATGTCCGGATATTTCGGCTTTACTACCGCCTCCTCCGGGGGAGCCGTCCTGGATACTCTGCGTCTGCCCTTGTTCCGGCACCCCGTTTCGCTCGATCCCGCCCACGCCATTTATGCCACGGACTGCCAACTTATCAGCCATGTGTTCTCGACGCTGCTCGAACTCGATCCCGCAACGGGAAATCTGCTCCCCCAGCTTGCCCATTATTGGGAATGCAGTGCGGACGGCACCGAGTGGACCTTTTATCTGCGCAAAAAAGTGTTCTTCCATCACGGCCGGGAAATGGATGCGGGGGATGTGAAATACTCGCTGGAACGGCTTGCCGATCCCGCCAGCGGCTCCAGTTGGTCCTGGTTTATCCAGGATGTAGTGTCTCTCACTCCCATAACCCCTTACATTCTTCGGATCGGGCTCAAACGGTCCAATCATCTGCTGCCTTTCTTCCTGACGTTTCCGGCGGCTTCTATCGTTCCGGAAGATATCGTCCGGGACAGTCCCTCCCTTTTCGGGCGCTCCCCTATAGGTACAGGACCTTTCCGGATGGAGTTTTATGACAAATATATTTGCCGGCTTCATGCCTTTGACGGCTATTACGGCGTACGGCCTCATCTGGATGTGATCGAGATGTGGATTTTACCCGAACAGCTTGCCGCCTATCGTCCGAAAGGGAAAGATAAGCTCATCGTCTCCCACGGAGATGTCCCGATGCCTGCGGAGGAGTATAAACATCAAGGTTTTCTTGCCAAAGAGGAGCATGTATTCGACGGAAGCACTGTGCTCACATTCAACGCCAGACGCGGTCCGTGCCGCAGCCGGCTCCTTCGTCAGGCTATCGACCTGCTAATCGACCGGCAAGCCATGGCGCGGGAGCTCGGAGATAACCGGGTCGGTCCTTCGTCCGGCATTATGCGGGATTTTCAGTTGAGGCAAGGTTCACGGCTTCCGGATGAACCGGATTTGAACGCCGGTTATGCGCGTGACAACGCGTCTTTGTCCGTGGACGAGCTGATCCGGGCATCGGGATACGCCGGTGAGACGCTGCGGCTCCTTGCATACGCCCAGCACGGTGAAGATGCCCGCTGGATAGCCGGAAAACTTACGGAAGCCGGCCTGAGCGTGAAAGTCGAAACGATGCCTATCGCCGCTTTTACAGACCGGGACTATGTCCATCAGGCAGACATGTGCATGTTCATGCCGGTCTCAGCTTCTCCGCTAGGTTTTCTCGGTTATCTCCTTCAGACGACCAACTATATCCACAGGCACATGAGCTCCGCCCTCCAAAGCCGCATACAAAACGCGGTGGGACAAATCCAGCGCGAGGCCTCCCTTGAACGGCAGGCTGCGGAGCTGCTGAAGATCGAGGACATGCTCCACGCGGAAACGGCTCTGCTTTATTTATTAAAAAAAACGTTCCGGGTCGCCGTTCACTCCTCGATCGGAGGCGTTCGCGTAGACCGCCAGGGATGGGTCGATTACCGTCATCTTTTCTTAAGGGAGAGAGCCGGCGAGGAAGGGCTTGACGAGGGAGATCGAACCGCTAACGAAAGCGGTCTCCGGGATTCCGCGGACGAACGGCCGTAAAAAAAGACGCTGAGCTCGGAAGGAGCGGCAGCGCCGGGTGGTGCATGTTATCCCAGAGGAGATATGTGCTTGTGGCATGGAGCCTCTAACGGCGCTGTACGGGAGCAGCCCCGGCGTGCAAGGAAGTTAATAGACCAAAAGGCAGTCAGCCGCGGAAATCCGCATCTGACTGCTTTTTAATGGGCTTCCGCTGTTTGGCGGAGCGTCTAGGTGCACAGCCCTGCAGACGATACCCGGCGAGCATCGCCGCATCGCCCCGTGTGCGCTACAGGCGCACCACGACGCGTCCGCGCATGCGGCCCGCCAGGATATCCTGCAGCGCCGCAGGCACTTCCTCCAGCGTGATTTCCCGCTGGATCATGTCCCCCAGGCTGCGCGGCTTGAGGTCGCCGGCAAGCCGCTCCCACAGCTTCCTGCGCAAACCTTCTGGGCAGTAGACAGAGTCTATGCCCAGAAGGTTCACGCCGCGCAGGATGAACGGGTACACGGTGGCGGGAAACGCCCCGCCTCCGGTGAGCCCGCTGAGGGCGACGGAGCCGCCGTACCGTACCGTGCCGAGCACGTACGGAAGCGACGCGCCGCCCACAGGATCTACCGCCGCGCTCCACTGCTCGCGGCGGAGCGGCTTGCCGTCTTCTGCCGCAAGCGCTTCGCGCGGCAGCACCTCGCTTGCTCCGAGCCCGCGCAGGTATGCGTGCTCGGAGCTTTTGCCCGTGCTGGCGGCTACCTCGTAGCCGAGACCCGCCAGCATGGAGACGGCGGTGCTGCCCACGCCGCCGGTAGCTCCCGTGACAAGCACGGGACCCTGGCCCGGGCGCAGGCCGTTGTCTTCCAGCCGCTGGATGGAGAGAGCGGCCGTGAAGCCCGCGGTGCCGAGCGCCATGACGTCCTTCGGCGTCAGGCCGTCCGGTACGGGCACCGCCCAGTCCGCCGGCACCCGGGCCAGCTCGCTGTAGCCGCCGAAATGCCCGGTCCCGAGCGCGTAGCCGGTGACGAGGATTTCGTCCCCTTCCTTATAGCGCGGATCGGCCGATGAGACGACGGTGCCGGACAAGTCGATGCCGAGCACCATCGGATAAGAACGGACGGTCTTGCTCTCCGGCGTGGAGGCAAGACCGTCCTTAAAGTTGACGCCGGAGTAGGCAACCTTCACCAGCAGCTCGCCTTCAGGGAGCTCCTCCACCGTCATTTCGCGTATACCGAGTGAAACGCCCTGCCCGGTCTTATCGACCTGCAAGGCACGGAATGTGGAATCTGCCATGATTCATCCCTCCTCATTCCGATCTTATCACGATTGCTGCCGTCGAGAAAATGCGGGGTGCCGCTTCCGACCGGAGCCCGCCACTTTCCCTACGGCAGCAGAGAAGCGGTTTAGTCCATCCCGGAGCGCTGCATCTGCCGTTCGAGGTGAAGAGCCAGAAAGCCGATCTCATCCATCGGAATCGGTTTTTGGAGATTCGCCTTGAGCAGTTCCGCCAAAAGGACCGCTTTTTGAAACGCCAGGGGATATTCCTCGCAGATTTTACCCAGCAGGGGATTCCGTATCGTTTTTTGTTCCATGATCCGGTCGATAAGGGCTTTTAAATGAGAAATAAAACGGACGGTCGAAAACGAATTGTCAAAATCCAGACCGAGCTCCTTGGCTCTCTCGATTACCTGGGCGACCAGTCTGACCACCGCAAGCGCCGTTCCTTTTTCCACCTTGGTCCGGGCGGTATGGAAATGCATCGCGAGAAAAGCGATTTCATCGTCCGGCAGCCTCACATCCAGATGCTGATTCAGAAAATCGATCGCCTTGCTGGCTATCCGATACTCTTCCTCGTACAAGTGCTTGATTTCGTAAGCGAACGGATTAAGGATATGAACCCCCCGCTTGCAGCGTTCCACGGCAAAGTTGATGTGATCGACCAGCGCGGCGTGGATCGTTTCGGAAAATTCCCCTTCCAGATGCCCCTGCGCGTAAGCGATCACTTCTTCCGTAATCCCGATGATTTTGACGTCGACGGCATGAAGAATGTGCTCGTAATGCTCCAGCACTTCCGAAGTGTGCAGCAGAAATTCCTGCGAAATATCGGCGTCCTGTATAATCATGCCCGGTTCTTTTTTAAATCCGATTCCTTTGCCGAACGCAATTGAATTTTTGCCGGTCGAAAGCTTCGTCATGACTACATTATGGGAAAGCACGTGAATGATTTTTCTTTGAATCATAAAGGTTCTCCTCCATCTATGCAGCTAAACGTTTGGCAATGGATTCCTTAATCAGTTCCGAGTCCGTCCCGAAAATAACGTGCACGTGTCCCTTTCCCATGTTCATAATTCCGAATGCACCCAGTTCCTTCAGTTTTTCTTCCTCCACTTCTTCAGCCTCTTTAAGCCACAGCCTCAGCCGGGTTATGCAGGAGTCCACTTTGATGATATTGCCGATGCCGCCCACGCTGTTCACGATAGCCGTAATCCGTTCTTCCTCCGGGGGCGGAGCCGAAGATACGATCGCCGCGGTCAAACCGGGAAAGTCTTCTTCCCTGCCCGGGGTTTTCAATTTAAAGGCTTTAATCAGAAACAGGAACAACCCGTAGTAGACGACAAAATAGACAACTCCTATGATCAGAAACGTAAAGGGAAATTCCTTTAATTTCCAATTCAACAATAAATCGATAAATCCTCCCGAGAAACTGAAACCGAGCTTAATATTAAACAGATGCATGAACAGCATCGCAAGACCGTTCAGAACCGCATGCACTCCGTACAGCAGCGGTGCCGCAAACATAAACGAAAATTCAAGCGGTTCCGTCACCCCGGTGAGCATCGAGGTAAGTGCGGCGCTGTAAAGCAGAGCGGCCGCTTTCTTCCGCTTCTCCGGCAGCGCGCATTTGATCATCGCCAAAGCGGCCGCGGGCAAGCCGAAAATCATCGTCGGGAAAAAGCCGCTCATGAACATGCCCGCGCTCGGATCGCCCGCGTTGTAGCGGGTCATATCGCCATGAACATAAGTTCCGGCATTTGTCATGAACTCGCCCACCTGAAACCACACGATACTGTTCAGAATATGGTGCAGACCCGTGACCAGGAGAAGCCGGTTCAGAAAGCCGTACATGAATACGCCGATTCCCCCCGCATCTACGATCCAGAGGCCCGCATCCCGGATCACATCCTGTACAGGAGGCCAGATCAGGCCCATAATCCCTCCCATCCCTGCCATAACGAGCGAGGTAATGATGGGCACAAAACGCCGGCCCCCGAAAAACATGAGATAATCCGGAAGCTTGATATTATGAAACCGGTTGAACAGCATCACGGTGATAAGCCCCGTCATCATCCCTCCGAGGACGCCCATATCCAGATGGGCTCCAGGCGTCGTCTGCTCTACGGGTACGCTTTCAAAAGTCGCAAGCGCTCTCACAAACACGACGTATCCTACCGTAGCCGCGAGCGCCGCCACTCCTTGGCCGGACGTCATGCCGATTGCGATGCCGATCGCAAACAGCAGTGGAAGGTTATCCACAATGGCATTGCCGCCGGTGCTGAATATTTTCGAGATGAAGATCAGAAACGGATCCTGGAAAGTAAAAGCGCCGAGCCGCTGCAAAATTGCGGCGGCCGGCAGGACGGCAATCGGTATCATGAGAGACCGGCCGATTTTTTGAAGCGTATGCAGCATGTTTGCTCACCTTTTTCATCTTGCGGAAAAAAGCGGCGGGCCGTTATTTAACCGCGCCCGCTGTAATTCCGCTGGCAATTTGACGCTGAAAAATGAGATAGAAAATCATGACCGGCACCATGGAAATGAGAAGCGCCGCAAACAGCGGACCCCATTCCGTCCGGTACTGCATCTCCCCCTGCATAACGGCAATGCCCACAGGAAGGGTGTATTTGGAAGGTTCACTGTTGAGTACGACGCCGAGAATGTATTCATTCCACGTGTTCAGCACGTTGATGATGCTGACGGAAATGAGTCCCGGTTTGGCGAGAGGCATCATAATGCGGAAGAAAATGCCGTAGTAAGAGGCGCCATCCATCATGGCCGCTTCCTCGATTTCGGACGGCAAAGTTTTGAAGAATCCGACCAGGACGAACACGCTGAACGGAATGGTAGAAACTGTGTATACGATGATAAGCCCAAGAAGGGAATTGGTCAATCCCATATCGCTCATCAGGAAGAAAAGGGGAATCATCCCCAGGAACATGGGAATCATCATCGAAGCGATATACACGTAATAGAGGACGCCGCTTCCCTTGAAGGCAAACCGGGCCAGAATGTACGCCGTCATTGCCGAAAGCACGAGACCCGCCAGGACACTGACTACCGTAACGATGATCGAATTCATAAAATAGCCGCCGAACTGGTATTTATCCCAAACGTAACTGAAGTTGGAGAACAACAGCGGAAATTGGGGAAGATTCCACGGTTTTCCCTGGAAAAACTGCTGGTTATCTTTCAGGGAGCCGAGAACGGTCCAGACGAGCGGGTAAAGCACCATGATCGCCCACACGATTAAAAGCAGGTTGACGACTATGCGCCAGAACGGGTTTTTCAGTCCATCACTCATGCATATAACCCCTCTACGAAATTTCTAACGGTTCTCTTTTCATAATGCGCTGCAAGGCAACCGTCGTGATTAGAGAAACAAAGAGCGTCAATACGCCGATAGCCGCCGCATAGCTCAGGTGATACTGCCTGAAGCCCTGCTGGTACAAGTAGGAGCCCAGTACTTGGGTCGCGTTATCAGGCCCGCCCTCGGTCATAATCGAGACGATGATAAAGGAGCCGTTCAGTGTCGTCATCACGATCCAGATCACGGACGTCTGAATCTGTTCCCACGTCAGCGGAAGCGTAATGTGCCAGAACTGCTGCCACTGGGTGGCGCCGTCAAGTCCTGCGGCTTCGTACAGAGAGTCCGGAATGCTTAAAATTCCCGCGATGAGGAGCAGTGTGCAGAAACCGACCCCGGCCCAGATCGAAGGCGGAAGCAGCGACCACATCGCCGTTGCCGCATCTCCCAGCCAAGGAAACACGAACGGCTCACCTTTTATTGTGCCGATCAGGGAGTTCAGAAAGCCCAGGTTCGGGTTATAAACGTAACGCCACAGTACGCCGACGACTACGACGGAGATTACGTTCGGAAGGAAGAAGATCGCCCGGTAAAACCCGGAGCCTTTGATTTTGAGACGGGTAAGCGAGACTGCAAAAAACAGGGCGAGCACCATAAAGCCAATCACTTTGCCCGCAACCAGGAAATAATCGTTAAGCAGGGCTTTCGGAATAATGGGATCTTTGAACATTTCTTTAAAATTGTCCAGCCCGATAAAATTGTAATCCATAGATCCGCCGGACCAGTCAAACAAACTGAGATAGATGCCTTTGAGCATCGGATAGACGGTGAATACGAGATAGAGCAGCAGGGTCGGAAGGATAAAGGACGCGATAAACAGATTGCGTCTTACCCTGGAGCGTCCGCCCTTCGGCTTTTTCGCCACGATGGCTCCAGCCGGATTAGTCACAGGTGTTCCTTTCATGCGAGAACCTCCGCTTTCCTGGGAACGACAATAAGGGAATTCGCATTCCCTTATTATCACTCCGGAGATATGGGTGCTTATTTTTTCAATTTGGCGCGCTGCTTGGCTGCTTCGTCTTCCATACGTTTCGCCCACTCTTCTTTGGTGATCGTGCCTTGAGTCAGAGCCAGCGTGGAATCGTTACGCACTTTTTTGAGGTCTTCCGGAATAACCGGCTCCGGAGCTACAACCGTTTCCGGGGAGCTGTAGGATTTGATGGCCGTTTTTGCCAGATTGCTTGCGGACGTGTTGTCGAGATTCGTTTTCACGTTAAGCAGAGCGCCTGTCGCTTCCGCCCATTTCCCCGCTTGCTTCTCCGTAAAAATAAACTGGATGAACGCTTTTGCCGCTTCCGGATTTTTCGCTTTTTTTGCGATACCCATTGTGGCCGTAGTCGGAATGGCTACGCTTTTGCCGCCTTTTTCCTGGGCAATGGACGGAATGAATCCGAATTCAAAGCCTTGCGGCACGTCTTTTTTCATTTCGTTCTCTACCCAGAGGCCGTTCGGAATAAAGGCCGCTTTGTGCTGAAGGAACTGCGTTTGGGAGTCCGTGTGGTTCAAAGCGACGGAACCCTTGTCGATGAAGCCCTTATCGCGCATTTGAATGATCTTGTCAAGCGCTTTCATAACCGGTTCGCTTTTGAATACGCCTTCTTCCATGTTGTTGATTTTTTTGATAATGGACGTATCGTAGTTGTTCGCCGCCACGGTTGCGGAATCCAGGAACGCCCCGTTAATGTAGTACGGGTACACGCCGGTGTGAATGTAGACGCTCATTTTGCCGGAAGCTTTGATTTTGTCGCCTACCGCAAGGAAGCTCTCCCAGTCTTTCGGCTCTTCCCAGTTGTTTTTCTTGAACTCGGCACGATCCCAGAACGTTCCCCACGATCCGAAGACGAGCGGAACATCGTAGTATTTGCCTGCTTCGTACTCTTCCGGCTTGGTAATGAACAGGTCCATAATGTTTTTGCCGTCCGCGTTTTTGGCGGTTTTCAACCAGTCGGTAATATCCATGAGCTGGCCGTCCTGATACATGGTTCTCGCGTTGGCGCCCGCTCCGTCGATATAAACCACATCCGGCGGATTGCCTTGAATCCAGCGGGGTTTCATCTGATCGTTGATTTTGGCTCCCGCGGACTGCTTGATTTTCAGATCGGGATTAGCTTTCTGGAACTCGTCGATGGCCGCTTTCCACCAGGTATCTCCGTATCCGCCGACAAAATACTGGATCTCAAACTCGCCGGTCAGTTTCTTGCCGCTCGCATCTCCCGGATTCGCGTTCGAGGACGCTCCCGGAGTAGCTGCCGGCGTAGTCGTTGTGTTCGTTTTGCTGCACCCTGCCGCAATTGCGGATACCATCATTAGCGAAAGTCCCATGTTGAGCCATTTGTTTCTTTTCATGTGTACAAACACTCCTTAAAGGTTCTTTTGTAATCGGTTACAAACTGAAGCGGTCCCCCTGATGCTTTGTCAACCAACGCCTTCTTACCGGGAGTTCCTCACCTCCTTAGCGGTCCCGAGAGAACAAAAAAAGGGCATAGTCAAAGAAGCAAAATCACTTCTTTAACTTATGCCCTTTCGGTAACATGTTAAAGTTTGGGTATGCAGTTGTCTGGATGAAGATAATATTGAAATTACTTACATCTTACAAGGACTTTAGTCTCTCGTCAATCCTTTTGTTAACACTTTGTCCATATTTGTCATCTTGTGCCGGATTTCCCCCTGCCGCTAAGTCATGCCGAACGTAAGGCCGAAACCCCGCATTCGCCCTTGCACCAAGGGATATATGTCCTCATATGATGAAGTAATTCTTTAGTTGCAGCCGCTGGTACCGCTTGTACCGCGAAGCGAAGGAGCTTTCCTATGACCCGCATCTTCCATGTCCGCAGCCTCGATCCGGCTCTCTACGAAGACGAACGGACCGTTCTGCTGAGCGCGGGGATAATCCGGG
Source organism: Paenibacillus sp. JNUCC 35 (assembly GCF_058269095.1). Lineage (NCBI taxonomy): Bacteria > Bacillati > Bacillota > Bacilli > Caryophanales > Paenibacillaceae > Paenibacillus > Paenibacillus sp. JNUCC 35. The sequence continues at coordinate 4,822,783 of NZ_CM177771.1, forward strand.
CGTACCGATTGGCCCCGGACAGCGCCGTCAAGCTTCGCTTCGGTTCCGCGTCCTGCGAAGCGGTGGTCCGGACGGCTGCGGAACCGGGCGCGAGTCCGGACGAAGAGCTATGCCTTCATCCGGCGCTGGGGCGCCGGCTCGGCATTCGCGGCGGATGCAGGCTTTCGCTCGTTTATCAGCCTTCCGCCGCCACGCTTTACGCGGGTCCGCTCGTCGGGGTTCTGCTCAGCAGGCTCTACTCGTCTCAGGAAATGCCCTTCGGCTCCATGACAACCTTCTGCCGGGAGCTGACCAAAGCAGGCGAGGAAGCCGGGGTCAGCCTGTTCTTTTTTTCTCCCGAAGAAATACACACTTTTCCCGATCTGGGAGGCCTGTATTACGACGAGGAATGGAGAAAAGGTATTTTTCCCGTCCCGCACGTTATTTACAACCGGCTGACTTCACGCAAATACGAAAACAAACCGGAAGTCCAGCATTTCCTCAAAGCCGTTCAACTGCGTCACCAGACGCACATTTTCAACGATAAATACCTGGATAAGAACGCCGTATTCTCCGCCCTGTGCAGTGAGACCGCTCTTCAGGACTGCCTGCCGGAATCTCATCCGTTCTCCAACTATCACATGCTGAAGGCCATGTCCGGCCGGTCCCGGACCTTATTTATAAAACCGGCCTCCGGCAGTCTCGGCAAAGGAATTTTCCGCCTGCACGTCTTGGAGGACGGCAGCTGTGAAGTCCGGTTCTCCGCGCTCAGCGGGACCGTCGTCCTTCTCTATCCCGATCTCTTCGAGGCTTACTCCCATTTGGCGGGAAAAATCCGGACTCAGGCTTATCAGATCCAGGAAGGCCTGGACCTGCTGACGATCGGCGGCCGCCCCGTCGATTTCCGTGCCCTCGTTCAGAGAGACGGCGGAGGAGAATGGGTTCTGAGTTCCATCGTGGCCCGGATCGCGGCGGAGCAGCACTTCGTATCCAACCTCGCGAGAGGCGGAACGATGACGGCCGTCCAGGAGGCGCTGGCCGGGACTTCTTTGGCCTCACGCAAAGGGAGCATTCAGCGTACTTTAAAAAGTACGGCGCTGACAGTCGCTCAGGCCATCAGCAGGAACGTGAAGGGAACGTTCGGGGAGCTCGGCGTGGATCTGGCTCTGGACGCGGCCGGGCAGGTAAAACTGCTGGAAGTGAACTCCAAGCCTTCCCGCGAGGAATTCTCCCTTCCCTCCGCGGCTGAGGAAGCGCTCGTGCGGCCGTCCGTCCGGCGTCTCCTTGATTATGCCGTTTATTTGTCCGGCTTTATGTAGAACAAGAAGGCGGTGGGTCGTGTGGATCATGCAGTGAATCGGTGTCTGGGCGTTCTGGCCTCGCCGGGTAAAGCGGCGCCCGCCGGAGATTCCGAACCCTTTTTCCGGAAGCTGGGCCAGAACGGGGCGGCCGAAGGAATCGAGGTCATCGTGTTCAGCCCGGACGGAATCTCTTTCGAGTACGAGACGGTGGACGGCTTCCTGTACAGTCCCTCGGATTCCACCTGGAGAGAAGGCACCTTCCCTCTTCCTGCCGTCCTTTATGACCGCTGCTTTTGCTCCAATTACGCAGAGCAGCGGCTTTACCGCCGGCAGCTGAACCAACTTCACCAGCTGCCCGGGATCCGGTTTCTGGGCGGAGGCCTCCGGGGCAAATGGGACGTCCAGCGCCTGCTGGCGGCCGACCCGGCTCTCGCCCCGCATTTGCCGCTTACCCGGCGTCTGACTGCGCCGTACCAGCTTGAACCGTGGCTTGAGCTGCACGGGGCCGCTTTTCTGAAGCCCGAAGCAGGCATGCACGGCAAAGGCGCCCTGCATGTTTACCGCAGTCCCGGCCCGGACTTTTCCTGGAGCGTACGCGGCCGCGACCGGGCAAACTGTCCGTTGCAGCGGGATTTCGGCACGGCGCTGGAGATGCGGCGCTGGGTCCGCGGTTTCATAGGCAAACGCCGCTATTTGCTCCAGCAGTACCTGCCGCTGACTACACCGGACGGTACGGCTTACGATATCCGTTCTCTTATGCAAAAAGACGGACACGGCCTTTGGAAGTTGACCGGGATGGTTGTACGCTCGGGCGGTCCGGGGAGCGTGACGTCCAATCTCCACGGCGGCGGCACCGCCTGCGAGGCCGAAGCTTTTCTGAGGGAACAATTTCCCGGCGGGGCGTCCGGCAGGCTGATGGAAACACTGTCCGTTTTATCCCATCGAATTGCGCTTATTCTGGAATCGTCGCATGGGCGTCTGGCCGAGCTGGGCATCGATTTCGGCGTTTGCCGGGATGGACGCATCCACATTCTGGAGGTTAATTCCAAGCCCGGCAGAGCAGCCTTCCAGAGCATTGACGGCGGGAAAACCGCCCGCTCAGCCGCCTCTAATCCGGTCCGGTACGCCGCCTATTTGCTGAGAACGCAGCGGGAACCGGCAGGGGCAACAAGTTTAGGAGGGTAACCAATGAGTTTGACGACGTGCACGGTTCACGTAAATTCCAAACAGGAAAAAAGTATTTTGGTATCCGGTGAACTGGCCAAGGCGCTGCGCTTGTCAAAAAGCAAGACGCTGCAGCTCCAGGTCGGCTCCAAGTCCATTACACTCCCGGCCCGGTATATCAAAAAAAGCGGACTCCACCTCTATCTGCCCCAGTCCGCCATTACTTCCGTGAAACTTCCGCGGATCGGTCCGTGCCTGGCAGCGAGCGGAAGCGGCAAAGATATCCGGCTCGGTCCCGTAATCGGAATTCTGACGAATGTGGCCAGCACCACGTCCGGTCCTTTCGGAACGAGAACTCCGTTTATCCGCTCGCTGATGCAGCCGGGGGAACGCAAATCGTTCCACATCGCCTTTTCGCCCAAGGATGTCAACTGGCAGCAGGGCACTGTAAACGGCTATATGCTTCAACCGCAGGGAGGCTGGGTCCGTAAAACCGTTCCTCTTCCGGATGTGGTTTACAACCGTCTTCCCAGCCGCAAAGCGGAGAAATTGGTCTCCATGGAGGACTTCAAGCAGCGCTTCGTCAAACGGGATATCCCCTTATTCAACTGGGCTTTCTTCGATAAATGGGATGTGTACCGGCTGCTTGAAAACGATCCGGCCTTCAAATACGTACCGGAATCGGTCCTGGATCCTTCGGCGGATCAGTTGAAGGACCTTCTCACCCGCCACAAATTTATCTATCTGAAGCCAACGGCCGGAAGCCTCGGCATCGGCATTTACCGCATTACGTATTCGACGGACCGCGGATATTTCGTACGCTACCGCCGCAACGGCAAAAATGTACTGCTGCGCTTCAACAAATTCGAAGGGCTCGTCAAAATGCTCGGCATCAACCGCGGAAAGCTGACCAGCTATGTGACCCAGCAGGGAATCCGGCTGATCGAGATCGACGGCTGCCCCATTGATTTCCGCTTCCATCTGACCAAGAACGGAAACAATCAGTGGGTCGTCGCCGCCATCGGCGCTAAAAAAGCCGGCAAAGGAAGCGTCACGACCCACCTGCGCAACGGCGGCCAGCTGATGACGGCGGAGCAGGCGCTGAAACAGGTGTACGGCAGCAGAAGCGACGCTGTTTTGTCCCGGATGAAAGAGACGTCTATCGAGCTTGCGGAAGCGATCGAAAAAAATTACAATCACCGTCTGGGCGAGCTCGGATTCGACCTCGGCATCGACCAGAACGAGAAAACGTGGATGTTCGAAGCCAATGCGAAGCCGGGACGTTCCATCTTCAAACACCCGGGGTTGAAAGCCCAGGATAAAGCTTCCCTTAACTATATCTATGAGCACTGCGTCTATTTAAGCCGCTTTCGTGCGAGGAGGGATGGTTAGTGGACGTTAGCGCCCATAAAAAGCAGCAGCCTCTGTGCATCGGAATTTTAACAACACCCGATCCAAAACGCCGATTCTCGGGAAATCGTGAAAATTTCATTGATTTGATTAAAGCCGGCTACGAACAGGGTGCTCTCGTTTATGTAGTCACTACATCCGATCTGAAATTGAGCGGCAAGCATGTTCAGGCCTACTGCTATCAGTTGACCGCGAAAAAATGGAACAAACAGCTGATGCCTCTTCCCGACGTCATTTACAACCGGATCCCGACACGCCGGCTCGAAATTCAGAGTGACGTTCAGCGGACGATCCAGGCCTGCATCCGCAGCAAGCAGGTTCACTTGTTCAATCCGTTCTTTTTCGACAAATGGACGCTCTTCGAATGGCTCGATCAGTCTCCCGAAATCCGCAAATACGTGCCGGTTACGAAGCAGTTGAGCAGCCAGGCCGTCCTGGAGTCGATGCTCAAACGGTTCCCTTTCATCTACCTCAAACCGGTTGAAGGGAAAGCCGGCAAGGGGATCATGCGCCTGGAACGGATCACGAAGAAAAGCGGAGCGCAGACTTACAAGCTGACCATGCAGGAAACTGTGAATTCGCATTACGAGTTATTCACGAACTTATCCGATGTCTGGAACCGGATTGCCGAGGTCAAAAAGGACGAAAGCTACATCATTCAGCAGGGAATCCGCCTTTCAAGTTTTAACAAACGTCCTTTCGATCTGCGAGCGCTTCTTCAGAAAACGTCGAAAGGCACGTGGAGCGTAACCGGAATCGGAGCCAGAGTCGCCGGCAGGCAGAGCATTACGACACATGTGCCTCGGGGAGGCTCCATCGACGATCCGGCACGGCTGCTGGAGAAATCATTCGGGCCGCTCAAGGCCAAGCGGATTCTCCAGCGGACGCGCAGCACCGCACTGCTTATGGCAAACAGCGTAGAACAGACCTCCAAGCAGAAGCTCGGGGAGATGTCGATGGATCTGGGCGTCGATCTCGACGGACGCATCTGGTTTTTCGAAGCCAATTCCAAACCGATGAAATTCGACGAACCCCACATCCGCAAAAAATCGCTGGCGCGCATTATCGGTTACAGCGTGCATCTGGCAAACAAAAACAAGACCAAATGAACCCATAAAAAAAACCATCCCTCACTTTACGGAAGGGATGGTTTTTGATGTTTGCGGCCGACTGCCGCGCCTGTTCTTCCTCTGCCTTCCCACGCCTGGAGAATCGCGTAGCCGGCAAAAAGAGCCATAAACGGCATCAGCGGAGCCGAATACCGCGAATGCGCCAAATAAATCATATGAAGCAGAGACATGTAGGCGAACAGCACGGTCAGAAGGTAAGCCAGCCGCTTTTCTCTCGCCAGCCAGATCCCCCGGATGCCGAACCCTAGGATCGTATAGTGAATCCCTACGGGCAGAATGAGACTAACCCAATTTACAGCGTTCCAATAGTACACGTCCCCCCAGAAGGTCGCAAACTTCCCGATCGTATACCACTGGAGGTAGTACAGCGGCTGCTCCGCAAAGCCCGTCCGGATCCGCTCCTTGGCCCACTGCGTGTCGAACGCGTCATTGACCCACAGATCGCTTGATGCGTGCCACGTCCGCTGTTCGGCTACAGGCGGAGGGCCGTAAGGAAACGTGCCGAGGAGCAGCGGATTGCCGCTGGATTTCGTCAGCGGAATAAACTGCCCTCCGGACACTTCGTAGTTGCGGACCCACCACGGCATGAGGCAGAGGACAAATACCAGAGCGGAGACCGCCAGGCAAGCCGCCAGTTTTTTCCACGGGATCGTCCGCCAGTAAATGAGCAGCAGCAGAAAAAACCCCGGCCAAAGCGCGATCGTCGGCCTTACGTAAACGGCAAACGCCCACACCAGCCCGAACCAGACGGCATTTCCCGCGGTCGGCTTGTCCATCGCTTTCAACGCGCCATGCACCAGAAGCATCAGAGCAAGCACAAACAAGGCTTCCGTCAAAATATAAAACGAAATGTTCCACATCGGCGGATAAACGGCCGTCAAAACGACGGCGATAAGCGCGACTCTCTCGTTAAACAGCCGGATTCCGATTTTGAACAAAAGAATCATCGAGAAAGAAACCATGACGACCTGAACGACCCGGATCGTTTGCTCCAGCACGTACCCCGTTCCTAGTCCGCTCATAAACAGGGCGATAAAAGCCGGAAGAGCGGGCGTAATAAACACCGTCGGCTTCGACGGGTCATTGTAGGTAAATATTCCTTTTTCCAGCCAGATTCGCGCGGTTTCCAGATAAGACTGGTCGTCCGATCCCAAGTTGTAGGAGGAACCGTATGTAAACACCACCGCCAGCTTCAGCAGTGTCGTGAGCAGCACGACAATCCAGAGCCAGCCCCGGACCGGTATAGATCGAAGCCTGTGCGACATGATGCATTCCCCGCTTTCCGTAAAAAAATCAAAAGCGCGTTACGAATAACGCGCCGATAAACCGATCATTCCCACGCCGATCAGGATCACTACGCAACCGGCGATTTTAAGTACCGACATTTGTTCGTTGAAAATATAATACGCACCGATGACAGTAATCAGATAAGCGATGCTCTGCATCGGGTAAGCGATGCTGATATCCACTTTATTCAGGATAAACAGCCATAAAACCGTTGCAAGCCCGTAAATGAAAAGCCCCCCCAGAATAAACGGGGAAAACATAAGATGAATGATACTTTGCAGGTTTTCGAAAGAGTCCGTTTTGCGCGAAAGCCCGAATTTCCACAAAAATTGACCGCTTACCAGCATAAGCGTATTCAACAAAATCAGTCCGATATGTAACGGATTCATGGCGTTTCCCGTCTCCCCGCTCCTGTGTAACTATCTTGGTTTCGGCTTTGTTCCTTAAGCAGCATCACTTCGTTCTCCAGATACGCGTGCTCTTGAGCGAGCGTCTTGATCTGCTCCTGCTGCTTGGACAGCAGGATCGTCTGATGGACGAGCAGGCTCAGGGTGACCACGATCACGATCAGGAAGATCAGCGACGGCATGTACGACACGCCGATCCAGATAGCGAAACGGTTGAGCAGCGGGATACAAATGCCCGTGACAAGTCCCGCCAGGGCGATCATAATCCAGGTGAACGCATGGCGGTCTCTTAATTTATGCTTGCTGGTGTAGTAAAGAATCTGAAACAAGAAAATGACCGTAACTCCGATCGTAATAGCCTGAATCAAAATGATTGCCCTCCCTAGAAGCTTCTCCGGATGATCGAAAACATAGTCACCTTCAGCATGTAATACACGGATCGGATCGGATTAATGGATGAGACGCCGCCCTGCCGTTTTTTCATTTCCACGCTGATTTCTTTGATCCGGTATTTGCTGCGGGCCATGGAGACGAGAATTTCCACTTCCGGATAATCAACCGGATAATAAGTGGCGAATTCCCCAATGATCTTGCTGTTGACGATCCGGTATCCCGACGTCGGGTCGAAGATCCGGTTCCCTGTAAGAATGCGGATCAACATGTAGAAATAGTAGATGCCGATCCGTCTGGGCAGGCTGCTTTTGTAAGAACTCTTCTCGACAAAACGGGAACCGATCACCATATCGGAGCCGGACTCGCGGATCTCCCGCACCAGCTTGTCTATGTCCCGGGCGTCGTGCTGCCCGTCCGCATCAAGCTGGATCGCATATTTATAGCCGTGTCTCGCGGCATAGCGGTACCCGGTCTGCATGGCTCCGCCGATGCCGAGATTGACGGGCAGACGCACACCGTTGTAACCCCGCTCCCGGATAATCGCCGCCGTGCGGTCTTTGGAGCCGTCATCCACGATCAGATAATCGTACTCAACGTGTTTCCGCAAATGATCGACGGTCTGTTCGATGGCGTCTTCTTCATTATAGGCCGGAATAATAATGAGTACATCACTTTGTCTGGGCATAACCTCTTGCTTCCTCCTTCATTGCTTTTCAATCACCTTGTCCAGCTGCGGTAGTCAAGTTGTGCAGGCTTTTGGCGGCAATTTTCTTTATTCTTTGTAAGGCCTTTAGCCCACTGTATTCAAAATCAGCTTTATTCAGTATAAAGGATATCCCTCCTGCTGGAAAGGACAACCCCTGAATCATTAACCCCGTTAATTTCGGACCGAAACCCTTCTCCGCCTCGCCCGTATAGAATCCCATAACCAATATCCAGTATTTGATAAGGGAGGGACGACATGGAATCCTGGTATTGGGGCCTTTTTATAGCCGGCATTCTTTTTGCCCTGGCTACCCTCATTTTCGGCGAAGTTCTCGGCCATCTCTCGGGTATGCTCGACTCCACCTCCGGACACCACCTGCCATTCCTGCAGCCGGCGGTTCTCGTCGGGGGAATTACAACCTTCGGAGGGGCCGGCATTCTGCTCTCCAGGTACACGGAACTCACTTCCTGGCAGAGCGGAGGGCTTTCTCTGCTGATAGCCGCCGTTTTGTCCGTCCTCGTTTACCTCGTCTACGTCAAACCGATGGAAAACAGCGAAAATTCGGTCGCCTTCTCGCTGCAGGAGCTGGTCGGCAAAATCGGTGAAGTCACCGTGCCCGTGCCCGCCTCGGGCTACGGCGAGGTCATGGTTCGGACCGGCGGCGGAGTGACCAATCAGATCGCGGAAAGCTTCGACGGACGGAGCATCCCGAGCCACCTCCGTGTCGTCGTCGTGGAGGTTAAGAACAGCGTGCTGCTCGTCTCCCCGCTGGATTCCGATCCTCTTAACTAACCAAGCAAAGGAGTTTTGCCCATGTTGAACACAGATGTACTGCTCATCCCCGGTATCGTAGTCGGCGTCATCCTTATTCTCGGTATTGCCTTCTGGGCCCGCTACAAAACGGTCAGTCCCGATGAGGCGATGATCGTCACAGGCTCTTTTCTCGGGAGCAAAAACGTCAGCATCGACGATTCCGGCCGCAAAATGAAAATCGTGCGCGGCGGCGGGGCGTTTATTCTGCCGATCTTCCAGCAGTCCCGGTTCCTTTCCCTGCTCTCCCACAAGCTGGACGTCATGACGCCGGAAGTGTACACCGAGCAGGGAGTGCCGGTTATGACGGACGCCGTCGCCATCATTAAAATCGGCGGTTCCGTCGAAGATGTGGCGACCGCAGCCGAGCAGTTTCTCGGCAAACCGACCGAAGCGCTGAAAAGCGAAGCCCAGGAGGTTCTCGAAGGCCACCTGCGGGCTATCCTCGGCTCCATGACGGTCGAGGAAGTATACCGCAACCGGGACCGGTTTGCCCAGGAAGTACAGGGCGTTGCGGCGCGGGACCTCAAAAAAATGGGCCTGCAGATCGTCTCCTTCACGATCAAGGACGTCCGCGACAAGCACGGCTACCTCGATGCCCTCGGTAAACCGAGAATCGCGGCCGTAAAGCGCGATGCGGATATCGCCGAAGCGGAAGCCGTGCGGGACGCCCGTATCCAGAAGGCGAAAGCCGAGGAAGAAGGGCAGAAAGCCGAGCTTCTGCGGGATACGAACATTGCCGAGGCCAGCAAAGAGAAGGAACTGAAGGTCGCGGCCTTCAAGAAAGACCAGGACATGGCCAAGGCCGAAGCCGATCAGGCTTACCACATCCAAGAAGCGCGCTCCAAGCAAAGCGTAGTCGAGGAGCAGATGCGCGTGGAACTCGTGCGGAAAGAGCGCGAAATCGACCTCGAAACCAAAGAGATTTTGCGCCGCGAGAAGCAGTACGACGCCGAGGTGAAGAAGAAAGCCGACGCGGACCGGTATTCGGTCGTGCAGGCCGCCGAAGCCGAGAAGTCGCGCAAAATGCTCGAAGCGGAAGCGCTCCAGTTCCGCATCGAAGCGGAGGCCAAAGCGATGGCCGAGCAGAAGCGGCTTGACGGTCTGGCCCTTGCCGATGCCGAGCGGGCCCGCGGTACGGCCGAAGCCGACGTCATCCGGCTGCGCGGTCTGGCCGAGGCCGAAGCGAAGCAGCGGCTCGCCGAGGCGTTCGAGAAGTTCGGCGAAGCGGCCGTGCTGGACATCATCGTCAAGATGCTTCCGGAGCTGGCCGGCAAGGTCGCCGAACCGATCAAAGGCATCGACAAGCTGACCGTTGTCGATACGGGCCACGGCGAAGGGGCCGCGCGCATCAGCAACTACGTCACCTCGCTGATGGCTACCGCGCCCGAGATGCTCAAGAACGTCTCCGGAATCGACGTCGAGGGGCTTATCAAAGGCCTGACGTCGAGGAGCGCCAAGCCGGTAGCGAAGCCCGCGCCCCTGACCGCGGAGTTGGAGCCCGCATCCGCAGCCGGGGCCGTTGCCGCCGCCAAGGAAGACGAACCGGACGAGGCCTGATCGTCCCCCGGCCGGAATCAATCAACATGGGGGGGCGGAGAGCTGCCGCCCTCCCAAGGTAATGAAAAGCACTCCATGCGAGTGCTTTTTTATTTTCTTTTTCCGGCAGAAGGTACGAACCGGAATCTCGGGATGACCCTCCGCAGTTCGCCGGCCTGGGCTTTTCGCTTGACAGAGTAGGGTCTTTGCGGCAACACCGCCTCAGACAGCCTTGCTTCCGTCCGTTTCCGAACGGACATCCTTCCGGACTCCGCCTCCCGTCTTGTTGCGGCCGCGTACCAGCCCTGCCGCATAGGAAACCGCCTGAACCAGCAGCGCGGAAATAATCAGCATAAGAAACGGCATCATGCCGATCGTGTAACGTGCTTCCGGGATAAACATAAGCTGCGTCCCCAGCAGGATAAGAAATACGGCGATCAGAAACCGGTAGCTTTTATGGATAAAGAAGGCGATCAGGGAGCCTCCCATTCCCGCATAGACCAGAAACTTGTGAAATCTTGGAATCCAGGGTGCATACCAAGCAGGCACCGAGGAGCCGTAATCTCCTATGTACAGCTTGTTCAGAAACATCTCTTTCATTTTGCCCACCGTAAACCAGCGGATCCAGAGGGCCGGATCGGTCTGCAGCCCTTCTTTGATGCGCTTAATCGCCTCTCCCTGCTGGTTGTTGAAATCGACTTTGCTCCAGTCCAGCGTTCCCCGGTAATAAGGATCGGTTCCGCCTAACAGCGGATTTCCCGCTCCTCCTTTGGAAATGAAAATAATTTCGTGAAAGGTGATCGCATTGCGTATCCACCAAAGAAGCATCCCCAGCGCAAAAGCGAGGACCCCGAAGCTGATTTCTTTAAAATAAGGCTTCTTGTGCTGAAACCACAGGAAAACATAAGGAACCGGCGCCACCACCAGCGTATTCGGGCGGATCAGAACGGCCAGGGCAAGGAGCAGTCCGGCAAGGAGATGATCCCTGGTGCGGTTTTCCTGTACGATTTTGACCTGATAATAAATGAGCGCCATAAACGACGTCAGGAATATGACCTCCGTCAGGATCAACGAATTCACGACAATGAAGGTTCCGTATACGGAAGCGAAAAATGCCGCAATCAGGCCGGTCGCCCGGTTGAAAAGCCTCAGCCCGATCTTGTAGATATACCAGATGGCCGCGAGCGAGATAAAAACCTGTAAAACCCGTACCACCATAAACGTGCGTTCTATATCCGTGTATCCGAATACGGCCAGAATCGCCGCCAGAAATACGGGAAATCCGGGAGTCACTAACGTGTTGGACTTGGCCTCGTTGTAGCCGTAAATCCCTTTTTCAAGCATTTGTACCGCCATCGTCGTATAGTTCTTTTGATCGTATTCCACAGGCTCGTATTGTTCTCCCAGTACGTAGAATAGCCTCAGGCCGAGCGCAAAAGCCAGAACGAACACAATCAGCATTTTTTTCCATAACCGGGATGCACCCACGCTCTTCTTCCTCCTCCAACTTTACCGTATTCTTCCTGTCCCTTTAACGCAGGCCGGATTAAAAAGGTTTCATTTCTTAAGGATTGATAAGAAATTCCGTTCAAGCAGCCGCCGCTCTTCCCGTCGTACCAGCATACCCGAGAAACATCAACGGCCATGCTGCGTCCGGTCAATTTTACGTAAAAAATAAATACGGGAACGCGGGACGGTCTACCCTATATACACCGAATAACTTCCGCCTAGAAACAAAAATCCCCGGCAGGTGGACAAACTTGTCCCGCCGGAGATTTTCTTTATTCAGCTGATTTAAAGACGGCTTGTCCGATCAGTTTTCCTCTCGGGGAAGAAGGCCGAGCAGCTCCGGAAATGCCGTAATCCGGACATCGGCTTCGTCGAGCTCACGCTCGGAACGGAAACCCGCATAATCGCAGCCGATCACCTTAAGCCCGTTGCGGTGACCCGCTTCCACATCGGAAGAGCGGTCCCCTACCATCCAGGCGCTTTGTAAGCCGTGCTGCTCCAGGAGCAGTTTGACAAGATCCACTTTGGACTTCGTTGCGTATTCGCCCGCACTGTACAGCCCCGTAAATAGAGGCGCCAGCCCCTTCAGCCGGATCACTTCCCGGACGTAATCCTCCAGACCGTTGCTCGCGACGAAAAGCCGGATTCCGCGAGCATGAAGCGCCTGCAGCGTTTCCTCGACGCCATCGTAGAGCATGCCTTCTCCCTGGAGCAGCCGGTCCATCTGTTCGGCGAGCAGGAGCTCGTCCGCGCGGCTGCGGACCGCGGCCGGGACATCGGGCAGAACCCGCTCCCAGATTTCTTCGAGAAGCATGCCGAGCCCGCCGAGAATACGTTCGTCAGACGGCGTCGGCCCTTCATAAACTCCTTCGCGGCGAAGCGCGTCGAAAGCCGCATGATAAGCCGGCAGAAGAAGCGTTTCCGTTTTGAAAAGCGTTCCATCCAAATCAAAAAGCATCGCTTGCGGTGCAGGGGACTGATTCATAGCTGGACTCCACATCCTAAAGGTTTTCTTTTAAGGATGGCAAACCGTGCCGGGCTTGTCAACTTGGCCCGCGGAAAATTTTTCCGGTGTTCGTCCGCTTTTCACTAGGACTTCCTATTGATGTTGAGGATAAAATATTTTAGAATGAATGTGAAAATGTTTTTCTTAATAAACTACGATTTGACTAAAATTTTTTTCAAAAAGGTGCGGAATCCTATGTCCAGCATTCTTCGGGCCATTGAAGAACGGAAGCACGGGCTGAACCGCCAGGAACAGGTTCTCGCCATTTATATTCTCGAGCATTCCAGTCAAGTGGTGCGCATGGGAATAACGGAATTGGCGGAACAGTCGAAGACGAGTCCCGCTACGATTTCCCGCTTTTGCAAAACGTTTCATTTCCAGGGATACACCGATTTCAAGTTCCAGCTCGGCGCAGAGCTCGCCACTCAGCCTGCCGGCCAGTCTTATCAAGATATCGTCGCCGGGAATCCGCTGGAGAAAATCGTGTCGGCTATGGAAGCCAACCATATGCGCTCTATTGCGGATACGACCCGTCTTCTGGATCTGAGGCAGGTCCAGTCGGCGGTCGACGCGCTTCAGAGCGCGAGGCAGATCGACCTTTACGGCGTCGCCACTTCGGGCGTCGTAGCGCTCGATTTCCACCAGAAGCTGGTGCGGATCGGGAGGTACGCGACCGCATGGTCGGATCCTCACATGCAGATCACGTCCGCTTCCAACCTGCAGCCGGGTGACGTTGCCTTCGCGGTTTCCTACTCCGGCGACACGCCTGAAACGATTCAGGCGCTGCTTTGCGCCAAGGAGCGGGGGGCCACGACGATCAGTCTGACCAAATACGGCTCCAATCCCCTGGCGGATCTTTCGGACATCAAGCTGTTCGCCTCTACGCTGGAGGAAGGCATGCGCCGCGGAGATATGGCGTCCCGGATCGCGCAGCTTCATGTGATAGACATTTTGTTTACGAGCCTGGTCAGCGACCGGTTCGACGAACATGTCACCCGTTTGGAACGGACCTACCACATGGTCCGCAAATACCGAAGCAAAGGGAGAGAGTAAACCATGATTATTCACAAGTTTGAAAATCAGCAGGAATTAAACGAGGCGGGCGCGGGGATTATTACCGCTCTTGTACAGACGAAGCCCGATGCGGTTCTCGGCCTCGCTACGGGAAGCACGCCGATCGGCATTTACGAAGAAATCGTAAAAGCTTACAACAAGGGACGCGTGAGCTTTAAAAACGTACGCACGTACAATCTGGACGAGTATGTGGGACTCCCCGACGGTCATGCCGAAAGCTACCGTACGTACATGAACGAGCATTTGTTTCGCCATATCGATGTACAGCCGGAGCGCACCCGCATTCCGAACGGCAACGCCTCCGACCTTCAGGAAGAATGCGCGCGCTATAATGGCGAGCTGGACGAGATCAAACAAGTGGACCTGCAGATTCTCGGTCTCGGCCACAACGGCCACATCGGCTTCAATGAGCCGGCGGACGAGCTTCATGGCGGCACTCACCTGGTCGAACTCGATCACAAAACACGCGAAGCCAACGCACGCTTCTTCCCTTCCATTAATGACGTTCCGACGCACGCTCTCACGATGGGGGTAGGGACGATTCTTAAAGCCAGAACGATTCTTCTCGTTGTCCGCGGCGCCGACAAAGCGGATATCGTACACCGTGCCCTGACCGGCCCGATTACGACCCAGTGTCCGGCAAGCCTGCTGCAGACACACCCGCATCTGATCGTTCTGCTCGATTCCGAAGCAGGGAGGAATTTCGTATGAGCCGGTCCACTTCCGCACAGGAGCGCATATTAATCGTTAACGCCCGGATTGTGACGGAAAATACAGTCGTCGACAACGGCGCGCTGCTCGCCGTAGACGGCCGCATCGAACGCATCTACAAGGCGCATGAACTTGCGGAGCTTGATTTAACGGGCGCCGTAGACGCGCAAGGAAGCTGGCTGCTGCCGGGCTTTATCGACGTGCATGTTCACGGCGGCTTCGGAGCCGACTTCATGGACGCTTCCGCCGAGTCCCTGGAAACGATCACCCGTTTCCACAGCACCAAAGGCACCACGGCGATGCTCGCCACATCCGTCACAGCCTCCCGCGAAGCGCTGGATGCGGTTATCACCGCCACAGACGCTTATATCAGCGGCGGAATGCCGTATGCCCAGTTGATCGGGGTACATCTGGAAGGCCCGTTCATTTCTCCGAAATGGAGCGGCGCCCAGAACCCGGAATTCATCTCCCTGCCGACATCCGAGTGGCTTGAAGATTGGCACGCCCGCTTCCCCGGGCTGGTCAAAATGATGACGCTCGCGCCCGAACGGGAAGGAGCGATGGAAGTCATCCAGTGGCTCAGCGATCATGGAATCGTTGCGGCCGCAGGCCATACGGATGCCGACTACGAGACGATCGAACGCGCGGTTGAACACGGCTTGAGCCATGCCGTTCATACGTTCAACGCCATGACTCCCCTGCATCACCGGAATCCCGGCACGGCGGGCGCCGTGCTGACCGATCCGCGGATTCATGCGGAAATTATCGCCGACGGCGTGCATGTGCATCCGGCCGGCGTCCAGCTGCTGACGCAGACGAAGAAGCAGCATAACCTCATCATGATCACCGATGCGATTTCCGCCGCCGGCCTGGAAGACGGCGATTACAAGCTGGGCGGACTCGATGTGATCATGAAGGACGGCATTTGCCGCCTGAAAGAAGGCGGAAGCCTGGCCGGAAGCACGCTGACCATGATCGATGCCTTCAAATTCATGGTCAACAAAATCGGCGTCAGCGTGCAGCAGGCAAGCGAATACGCCAGCGGCAACCCTGCCCGCCAGATGGGCGTCGCGGACCGCATGGGCTCCATCGCACGCGGCAAACAAGCGGACTTCCTGCTCGTCAGCCCGTCGCTGGAACTCGAACGCGCCTGGGTGCTCGGACGCGAACTTTCCCTCGTGACGGAAGCTTAAGCCTTCCGTCCTCAAGCGCAAAAAACCTCGTGCAGAATGTTACGTTCATTCTGCACGAGGTTTTTTTGCGGTCTTTGCCGTCAGCTCATGGTCCGCGACTTGAACATCCGGTGAAGGCCGATCGTAGCGGCGCCGATGGAGGCGCCGTACTCCTTCCACCGGGGCGAATGGACAGGCGTCGGCACAATCGCCTGCTCGCGGCTTTGGATGCGCTCCGCAAGCCGCGTGAAGAACGGCTCGCTCTCGCCTATCCAGCCGCCCAGAATGAGCTGCTCGGGGCTGAGCAGCTGCAGGACGTGCCCGCAGTAGGAGGCGATCGTCTCGATGATCTCCTCCAGCTCTCCCGCGAAGGGCTTCGCTCCCTGCATGCCCAAGTCCACGAAACGGCGGACGACGAGCGGCTCTTCGTCTCTCACATCGCCGAAGGTGTCCGGGTACGTCTCCAGCAGACGCTTGGACAGATTCGCCGTGCTGAACCGGCTGAACTCGCGGATACGTCCCGCACGATCATGGCGGCCGCGATAGATCTGGTTGTTCAGCACAAGACCCGCGCCGATTCCATAGTCGATGAGGATGTAGACGATCGTCTGGAGACCTTTGGCCGTTCCGTTAAAACGTTCGGCGAAACCCGCGGCATCCAGATCGTTCACCAGATGCATCGGAATGTTGAACTCCTCGTAAAGCTTCGTTCTCAGCGGGAAGTTCTCCAGGCCCAGTACGGTCGAATTTACGACGTTCTCGCGCTTCTCGTCAATCCGCCCCGGAATCGATACGCCCATCCACCGGATGGTGGCAAGCGGCGTCTCCTGCTCCTCCAGGAAGGCGCGGATGAGCTGGGGAAGCTCGCTGCACATCGCTTCCGGCCCAAAGAGAGGCTGCGCCGGCTGCAGAGGCTGCGATGCGAGCAAATTGCCCCTCAGGTCCAGCAGAACGCAGCGGGCCGGGGCGTTGGACAGGTCTACGCCAAGCACGCAGCCGCCGGCCGCGTTGATGTCGAGAAGCGTCATGCGCCTGCCGACACCCGAGCCGGCCGTGCCTGTTTCGCGCACCAGTCCTTCGCGGATCGCTTCTTCCATCAGGACGGAAACCGTCGTCGGGCTTAGTCTTGTTTTCCGGGCCAAATCCACTCTCGAAATCGGACCCTGCTCATAAATATTATTCAGCAGCAGAGACTTGTTGATCTCCCGCAACATTTGTTGATTTCCAATCTGATTCATAATCCTCTACTCCCTGCAAGCCTTATTTCATCCACTATCATTGTGCCACGGGCATCCGATTTCCCGCAATGCCGGAACCCTGCCGTTTATCTTAAAGCATGCCGGTCAGGCCCACTCCCGTCAAAATGCTTCCGGATCTGTCAAACGCCTGCAGCCGCATCCGTTCCCCGATCGGCCGACGACTGCCGCATTCCGCGCCAGATCAGCAGAAACCCGATCATTCCGATCAAGGATACCCCCGCTCCGATACCGTACATTTTACCGGCTCCGAGCGAATCGTACATCCAGCCTCCCGCGAATCCCGCGAAAATTCCGGACACTCCGCCCCAGGTAAGCGCAAACGCCGCTTGGCCGGACGCCCGCATTCGGGCCGGAATCAAATGACCTGTCAGGTTCGTTCCAATATAATAGTAGCCTCCATACGTAATGCAGTGCAAAAGCTGAATAAAAATCAGCTGCATGGGGCTGTCCACCAGCATCATAAGCAGCCAGCGGATACTGAAAAGCAGACTGACCAAGGCGAGGCAAACAAACATCGTTCTGGAGTCCCGTTTCAGATAGCGGTCCAGCAGGAGAAATACCGGCGCCTCGAAAACGGAAGAAAGAAAAGCGGCCCAGCCGATCCAAGTCGCCGATCCGCCCATATCCGTCAGGTAGATGGACACGAAGGTTGAATTAATGGAATTCGGGACCGAAATCAGAACTCCCAGCAAAAGCAGCATCACAAACGGACGGTTGCCCAGAAGCTGCTTGAATCCCCCTCCCGGCAGCGCATCGCCCGCAGCGGCGGGTTTCGGCTGAGGAATGCTGAAAACGAACAAAAGCGAGATCATCAGAATACCGCTGTACAGCCACCAAAGCTGTTCTATGCCAACCGCAGTCAGCACGGGTCCCGCCGCAACGGCGGCAATAGCCCAGCCGAGCGAGCCCCAGAGGCGGAACGTGCCGAACTTGTAAGGAGTATTTTCAATTGTGCTTAGAATGAGACTATTGCTCTGGGAAAAGGTCGGGCTTTGAAAGAAAAAGTACAGAAGCAGGACCAGGTAAAGCCAGGAGAAAGAATGCAGGTGAAAAACAGGTTGAACCACGATGAGGTTGCAAATGACCAAAATAATGAGCGTACGCCGCACATTTTGCATCCGGTCGCTCCAATAGCCCCAGAACGGGTTGGCCAGAATGGAGACGAAAGGACCTCCCGCCATCAGCATGCCGATCTGAAACCGGGTCAAGCCGTGTTCCAGAAACAGAAGCGGCACATAGGTGAACAGAAGCGAAAAAGCGCCGTACAAAAAAAGAATATACAGCTTAAACATCGTAAATGAGCGCCGTTCGGCGGCTCCGGTTGTCATGATGAGCAAACTCCTTTGCGATTCGGTTGCAGGTAAACAGGTATGCTTCCGCCAAGCGGAAGGAACGGCGGCAGGCAGGAAACGCGGTTCCTTTTCTGCCGCCGTATACCGCGCCTCCCTGCTTCGGCTTAGGCTGTGCGGGATAGCAGCATCCGCCGGGTTTCCCGCTGCCGCGCTTCTTTGTATGCTCAGCCGGAAGAGCTGCTGTCCGGTTGACCGTTGCTTCGCTTAAGCTTTAAGCCCGTTCTCCACTTCCTCCGCGGAAACCTCGCGGCCTTGGGCGTCGGAGAGGTACATGCCTTCGCTGATCAGCATGGTCTGCAAAGCGATCTCCGCCGTCGGCAGAAGCTTCACTCTCCCCTGAAGAGCTGCGATCCAGTGATGCTGGGAAGAGTCGTAGGCTTCTTCGTCGGCGCGCAGGCGGTGCCAGCGCAAATCGGCCGCGTCCAGATCGATCGTCGTGTCCATATCCATGTCGCATCTTGTCGAGTAATGCGTCAGCTTGTTGCCGTCCGGTCCGTTAACCGGCAGGCGCAATCCGCCTTTGGACCCAAGAACGGAGCTTCCTTCGAACGGATTCATATGAACGGCCCATGATTCGATGATGTCCATCGTGATGCCTTTCTCGAAGCGCACCAGCCCGATCGCCAGCTCTTCCACATCGAAACCGCTGGATTCCCGGCGACCGGGGTCCATGTCCGTCTCCTGGTAGAGCTTCCCGGAGATCCGCTCGACTTTAGGCAAATCGAGCAGGTACAGCATCTGCGAGATATGGTAGACGCCCATATCGAAAAGCGCGCCGCCCGCAGCCGTCTCCTTGCGCGTAAAAGCCGGGGTGCCGTAACCGTCCACAAAAGGGCGGTTACGTCTGCGGTAGCCCGTGGAGCGCGCGTGGAACACGCGGCCCAGCTCGCCGCCTTCGATCAGCGCTTTGGCCGCCTTGGTCTCCTTGCGGTAAAGCGTGCCGAGCTGGATGTGCAGCAGCCTGCCGAATTCGCGGGAAGCGTCTACCATCGCTTTGCCGTCCGCGTAGGTGCCCGCGATCGGTTTCTCGCAGTACACGTGCTTGCCTGCCTTCATCGCGGCAATCGAAATAGGGGCGTGGAAGTTGTTGTGCAGGCAGACATCCACCGCATCCAAGTCGTCACGCTTTAACAGCTCGTTGTAGTCCGTGTAAACCTCCGGAATTCCGTACAGCTCCGCTACACGGCGCGCTTCCGCCTCGTTCACGTCACAGACGGCCACGATTTCCGCGTCCGGAATTAATTTATATTGATCGAGATGAATTTTGCCGATTTGTCCGACTCCGATGATGCCGATCCGAATTGGGTTCATGTTAAACTTGTTCCTCCCCGTTATTGTCGTCTTCGCTCATGAGCAGCAGATGCTTGACCGTGGTCAGCAGCCATTCGACTTCCAGATAAGGCTGTTT
The DNA here is from genome assembly GCF_058269095.1 of Paenibacillus sp. JNUCC 35. Classification (NCBI taxonomy): domain Bacteria; kingdom Bacillati; phylum Bacillota; class Bacilli; order Caryophanales; family Paenibacillaceae; genus Paenibacillus; species Paenibacillus sp. JNUCC 35. Next base: position 4,842,400 of record NZ_CM177771.1, read on the forward strand.
CTGAGCATGATGCTCAACGCCCCAGTAACCGTCGTAGCCGTTCTTTTTCAGCATGCGTATGGTTTCAACCGCATCGTCCGCCTCGGCCGTCTGAGGGTCGAAATGCGTGTGTACGGTCCACGGGGCCACGATAGCGTCCCCCTGCTCGCGGTCTTGATCCCAGCGGTGCATATGAAGCAGAAATCCGTAGGAAGGATGATTCACGGCTTCGGCAAGGCGTTTCATTTCACCCGGCACGAGAGACGGGCCCATATGATTCTCGGGACCTATCGTAAATCCGTTCTCCTGCGCAATTTGACAATATTCGCGGTAGCGTCCCGCCACATAGTCCAGTTCCTCCTCCGAGAAAGTGGATTGTCCACGGCCGCCCGTATCGATCCGGACCGTTTTCGCGCCCAGTAAAATGGAGGCGTCCAGGTATTCCAGCGCATTTTTGTGAAGCGCTTCCCTTTTGTCCGCATCGGGGTCCCACAGATGAGCTCCGTCAATGGCAATGTTCACGAGCGTCATTTCTTTCTCATCCATCGCCTGGCGGATCTTCTTTAAATACTCCCGGTCCGGCAGCTTAAGCAGCGGATGGGAGCGGTCCGCGAATTGTCCGTTCCATAAATCGACGGTGGTAAGCCCGTAACGGTACCGGACCGTCTCCAGGTAGCCGAATACATCCATCGTTCCGTTCAGAAAAGCCTGGTTAAAAGAAAATCCGCCTACAGATACTTTCATGAGTAAGTCCTCCTGATAATTAATTATTCCAGCGGAAAAACTAATTAATTAAAGAAAAAAGTGAAATCATGTTCACTTTGATTTAAATGTTAAACCGTCTCTTTGGCGATGTCAACCATAAAGTAAAGGATTTCCCGGCGTGTTTTTTCTACGGGGATAAAATTCCGGTCTGCCTGGAGTTTCTTCCTCGGACTGCGGAGCCCAAGCCAGAATATCGGCGCTGCGAAAAAAGCGGAGAGCCCGCTGTGCGTAACAATAAGCTTTAACCTTGTCCCCGGTTACGGCCAGCGGCCGAATGTCGCGTTGGCTGATCGCTCCTTTCCGGTCCATATAGATAATCTCTACTCTCCTTCCCAGGTATCGCTCCAACGTTGACATAAACGGCCAGCCTCCTTCTGAGTTATCGCATTTTCCGAACATAAATAGGAACGTTTGTTCTTATTATAAGTCCCGGAAAGCAAAAATGCAATCGGCCTTCTTTTGCCAATCCTAAAAAATCCGCAACAAAAAACCGGACGTCCTTAGACGTGCCGGTTGCTGTAAGCTTTTCGCGTATCTACAGTAATGTGGAGGACTCGGCCGTTGGCCTCATAGTCGATTTCCGGCGTTTTATGGCCGTAATACCACCATTTTTGGGGCTCTTCCTCTTCACCTTCCTCCAGGTAAAAGAGGTTAAGCTCATCCTTGAAATCCGCGATTTCACGTGCCGCGTCCAGATCGACTCCGCTTATTTCAAAGCGCCAGCCTCCCGGAACCTCGGACAGGTGCAGAAATCCGCCCAGTTCCTTCGTGTCCAGCAGCATCCGGCTGCCTACTGCATGCTTCACATACAAACGGTGAGCTTCACTCATAGGTATTCCCCCTCTTTGCCGCGTATCAAGGCAGATCAATCAGCATAAAACGTGCGCCTGCCGCGCTGCCGATCGTGAGCGACGGAGTTTCCGTGATCCGTGCTGAATCTCTTTTACCCAAAATCGTCCCACTGTTAAGCGCGGCCTCACCGTCCAGAACCATGAAGAAAACCCTTCTGCCTTCCGGCTGTTCGAACGTAACTGATTTACCTCCGTCCAATTCGGATAAGTAGATGCTCATATCCTGATGGATGCCGGCGACCCCGGGACCGGCCTTTGGTTTGGACACCACCGGCAGCAGGTTGTTCTTCAGCGCTTCAATCTTGAACTCAGTCGTTTCATAGGAAGGTTCGAGACCGCGCTCTTCCGGATCGAACCACATCTGCAAAAGCGTAACGTCGTCTTGTCCCGGATTCATTTCCGAATGAATAATGCCGGTGCCCGCGGTCATCCGCTGAACGCCTCCATAGGTCGTGACCGCCCGGTGGCCGGAGCTGTCTTCGTGCTGAAGCTGCCCTTCCAGAACGATGGTCACGATTTCCATCTCACGGTGGGGATGAGCCCCGAATCCACGTCCGCCCTGCACCGTGTCGTCGTTCAACACTCTCATGGGACCGAAACGGGTATTGTCCGGATCGTAATAATCCGCGAACGAAAAGCTGAAATGGCTGACCAGCCAGCCGTGATCCGTGGAATACCGGGATGAAGCGGGATAGATCTTTATCATTGTCATACACACCTTTCCATATAAGTTTGTCCAGCCGTTTATGGATTTACGAGCCATCGGGATATCCCTCTTAGGATGATTGATTGCGAAGTACGATTGCGTTAAATTCCTGATCCTATTTTTTTCATTTAATCTTTCTCTATCATACCCCTTTAACTTACTTATTTCAAGTAACTATATATTTCATTTAAATTACAATTATTTCATTTTGTCATCAATTTGTTACCCTTCTTTCTTCATAAACGCATACAATAGGAATTAGGACCAAGTCATAAAAAAAGCTCCCGCCTGAGCGAGAGCCTTGTCCGATCATTCATTTAATAAAAAAACGGAAACTTTTTCTAATGGAAGAGTTTCACAGCAACTTGGAGCGGGTATTAATTCTTATCTTGCTTCGGATTTTTCAATTGCGCGATGACTTCCTTGAATTTATCGGGAAGAGGAAGACCGAGCCGGCCATAATTTTCCGTAATGGAAATTAACTCATTGACCAGATAAAAATAAATAGCGGCATTCATCACGACGTTGCTGCCAATGAGCATGTCCATCCGGTGTCCCAACAAAATGATGAGCAGCATGAGCCCTTTCTTGGCGAGACCCCAGAAGCCGATATTGCTGTTCAGCCCGGACTTTTCTTTCAGAGAGGCCGCAACACCGGTTACATAGTCGATTGCGATAGCCACGAGGAAGAAACCCAGTAATTCAGACCATCCTCCAAACGCATACGTAACGAGTGAGGCGCCGAAAGCCGCCAAACTGCCGAAAATCGTTTGGTTCATCTTAATCCCTCCTTTCTCTACCATTCTATGAATCCGGCAGTAGAAAGGAACGACGCTTGGCTAATGCTTACAAATAAAATAAAAAACCGCCCGGTGGCACCCGGACGGCATAAAAATTACAATTTGTATGATTACATGACGCGTTTGGCTCCAACATAACGAGAGCCCCAGTAAGCGCTGCCCAAGCTGTCCACTTTCACTCCATCATCTGTCGCGGAAATGAATTTGTCAGCCCCTACGTAAATACCCACATGCTGCATTTTGGAATTGCTTGCGAAGAATACAAGATCGCCCGGCTGCGGGTTGGATACTTTAACCCCTGCGCTGGCATACATACTTGCAGAAGATCTAGGCAGGTCTACCCCGTTCTTATCATACACATATTGCACAAACCCGGAGCAGTCAAATCCAGATGGCGAAGTACCGCCATACGCGTAACGAACGCCTTTGTATTGGTTGGCTGTTGCTACAATCGTATTTTCCTGCTGCGACTTCTGAGGCACGGTTGCATACCAAGCCGGGGAATGGTACTGACCATCGGCGTCGAAAATTGCAATCGTATTCACATTATCCCATTGTACACGGATAGACAGTGAATCCGCCAGAAATCTCATCGGAACATAAACCGTATTGTTCAAAAACTGCGCTTTGCTTGGCAAGTCGATCTTCTTGCCGTCCACGAGAGCCTGATTCTCCCCCGTAGTAAACGTAATCTTGTGGCCGTTCCCGGTCACCGAGATACTCATTTGAGCTCCTGCACGTTCCCATCCAATTTGAGTTCCCAATTTCTCTGCAACAGGACGAAGCGGAATCATCAGGTTATTGCTGGAATCGATAAAAGGTGCGGTACCTTCGGTATTCACCAGTTGGTCGTTGACCTGCACTTTAGCGGAACGAGCGGCATTGGCATGAGCATCCGAAGCCGCGAATAGACCGGCCGTCAGTACGGCGCATGAAACTACAACGCTTTGTACCCAAATCTTCAAACGATTTTTCCTCCTTGGGCCTCCGAGGTTAGTTGACGGGTTCGGGAAAGAGGTTCCCTAGCTTGCAAAATGACAGGCATTCACCCCAGAAATAAGTCCCCCGTACAGGTGCTTTTGATTCACCGGATTCGGCTTTGTATAAATTGTGTCAAAGACACTCCTAAAAAGGTTAACATAATTTACATAATCGGACAACCCTTTTTGTTGTGTCTATTTTGTAACAAATCCCGGATAAAATTCCTCCCTCTAAACAAAACTAGTGAAAACGCCATTAGAGGAGGGTTCCCCATGAAACGTGCAGCCTTGGCTGTCTCATCCGCCATTTTGCTGGCCTTCGTCTCCGCATGCTCCCCGGCAAAGCTGCCCGGCGAGGGCTCGGCCTCTTCCCGGCTGGACGAAAACCGTTTTATCCCGCACACTCTAAGCGAAGATCCAGGTCCGTCATCCGTACCCGGTCCAGCCAAATTCCAGCCTGCGAAAATTCCGGCGATCAAGGAAAACACCGCTGCCGCTCCTTCGGTATCACCGGCAGCTCCGGCTCCTGCGCCTCCCGTGCCCGTAAAAAAACTTAATAACGCATCCGCTCCCAAACCGGAGACGAAAAAGAAAGACGTTCCGGTTCAGAAGCATCATCAGGAAGCGAACGCCCTTCAGAAAACGGAGCAGCGGAAGCTGAGCTTAGCCGAGATTCATCACAAATACCCGGCGGTTTTCCGGATGAGAGGAACCTCCCAAGGAAAGAAAATCGCGCTCACGTTTGATGACGGACCCGATCTCAAATATACCCCGCAAGTGCTCGATATTCTGGAAAAGCATCAGGTGAAAGCGACCTTTTTCGTGATCGGAAACCGCGCTCAGGCACATCCCGAGATTATCCGCCGGATGGTGCGGGAGGGTCATGTCGTGGGCAACCACTCGTACAGCCATCCTTTTATGCCCAAACTGACCGCCTCGGAATTTTCTTCGCAAATTATGCGTACCCAAGAGGTCATCAAACCGTTGACCGGTTATACGCCCAGACTGGTGCGACCTCCTTACGGAGCCATCAATGAAGAGCAGGTGCGCTGGATGTCCGACCATCACCTGCTGGCCGTGAACTGGGACGTGGATTCCCTCGACTGGAAAGGACTATCCGGCAAGCAGGTATACCACAATATTGTGGACAACGCCCGAGCCGGTTCAGTCATTCTGCAGCACAGCGCGGGAGGAAACAACAAGCATGATCTCAGCGGTACGGTCACGGCCCTTCCCGATTTGATCCGTTCCTTGAAATCGAGCGGATACAAGCTGGTCACGATTCCGGAACTGATGGGAATTTCCAAGGATTTGTAACGCACAAAAGACGGGAGCATTCGCTCCCGTCTTCTTTCCGGCTAATGGTTATTTAAGAATGTATACTTTCACACTTTGATAGCCAAAGTTGTTTACTTTATCTTTGGAGCCCGGAACGAAGATATCGATCCGGTTGCCTTTGATCGCGCCGCCGATGTCCGTCGCTTTGGCGATCATTCCCTTGGCCGGAAGGCCTGGGAAAGCATAACCCGTTACATATACGGTGGAGCCGAGCGGAATAACTTTCGGATCGACCGCGATCGTGCCGACGGTCAGTTTGTTGCCGTAGTAGTCGATGCCGGCATATCCGCCGTTCTCGCTCGGGTCAGCGGAATAGGCCGATGCCTTGATATTCAGCACTTTTTTGTATTGAATCTGTTTGCCCGCCGCGGTTGTCAGCGTCTGGCCTGATTTTGCGGAAGCCGATGCCGCTTGGGCAGCCGGTTTCTTAACGACCTTCTTCTCCGCGGTTTTCTTCGGTTCGGGAGCCTGCGGCTTGCCGCTCTTTTGAAGAGCCTCCGAAGGTTTTATAGAGTCCGTCTGACTTGGCGAGGCCGATGCAAGCTGAACTTTGGCCGGTGCCTGGGCCGGGACTTTTACCGTCGCTTTTAAAGCTTTAAGCTGCTCAAGGGCCGCTTCCCCCACAATTTTCAACTCGCTGCCTGCCGGCAGGCTAAGCGGATCCGCATCGGGATTTAACGATAAGAGGTCAAGAACGTCCATATTCATTTGGGAAGCGAAGTTCCACATGGAATTTGGCTCGGATAGCACCAGGGTTTGATTTTCCGGTGTCACCAAAGATTGGGTAAGTTCCGAATCGGCTGCTTGTCCTACAGTATCGGTCATACCGGCTGCAATCTCCTGATAAGATTTAGCCAGTTTCCAATACAACAGGCCGTCGTTTTTAGCCGCTTCCGTTTCGGCCGCCTGCGACTGGAATGCGGAAGATGCCGCCACCACTGCACCCAGCAGCAGAGTAGCGCATGTTTTTTTCCAATGATGCTTTAAAGCCATAGTTGATGTACGCTCCTTCTCGGTATTGCCTACGAGGTTAGTTGTCGGGTTCGGACTGAGAAGTCGCCCACGCTGCTGCCAGCGATTCACCCCTATCGGACGCCGCAGTCATTCACATACGGTTCCGAAATAAATCATCCCCCGCACCTCATCCGCTCCTGGAAAATCCGGGGAACGGAAGAAGTTTCGGCTCTCTACACAAGCTATCACATACATCTTTAGAAACAAACACACACAAATTGGCAAAAAACAACCTTTTCATTTTTTTAATCCACCGGTGAACCTGCTGTAAAAAGCTGTTCCATCAAGCCTATTTGATGCTGTCCCGCCCTTTCGGCCGGAAAAACGCGAGAAAGAAAATTAACGCCATTCTCACAATCCACTTATGTAATCCTCATGTATTTCTCATAAAAGACATGGTTTCTTCACCATACATCCAGGAAATTCATCCCATAGGAGGAAACCTTTATTTGGCGATTCGTTTCCTTTCTCTCGACTTTTCTTCTATTTTCACGGCTGCCTGGCTTTGTACCGATTCTACAGTCGGCCTCTTCTTCCCCTCGTAAATATCATCGAAAGGACGAAACGGCACGTAATCGGACCGGTCGAATTCCTTCGGTTTGCGCAGACCTAATGATGCCGCTAAAAGAACTAACATGCCGATCAGCAGACTTAATGTGATCCCCATAATAGCAGCCTCCTCCTTATTCCAAAATATAGGTTTCGCTCTTAATTTCTTGCTAACTTATTCCATTTTATCATACTTATAGGAAAAATGTGGTATTTTTTCGCGGAAAGCTGACGAGCTTTTTAAGATTTTTCGTAAGTACGACATAATTTTTGCCAATGTCCAGCTCCTAACAGCCACTCCTATAAGACCTGCACCATTTAAACGACTGTTTACTTGTAACCTTTATATAAGTAAGACACCTTCAGAATGGGAAACGTTCCGGAAAAATTAGTAATCTTATTCAATTTTTCCATATCTATTGAAATTGTCGACTCGGTTATCTTAAAAATTGCCGAAAAAAGACGGGTTCCCCCGTCTTTTTGTCCGGGCCGCTAGAAAATTTTCTGGGCCGCCCTTTCGTCTTTAAGAATTTCTACCGCTTCGCGGAAACGCATCGAATGGATGATCTCACGTTCACGCAGGAATTTCAGCCCATCCTGGAGATCGACGTCGTCCGTCAGGTCAATGAGCCACTGATAGGTGGCGCGCGCCTTTTCTTCCGCCGCGATATCTTCGTACAGGTCGGCGATAGGATCGCCCTTGGCTTGAATGTAAGCTGCCGTCCACGGTGTGCCGGCCGCATTTTGGTAATACAAAGCCGAATCGTGGTTGACGTAATATTCGCCCAGGCCCGCGGCTTTTAGCTGGTCGGGAGTAGCGTCTTTCGTGAGCTTGTAGATCATCGTGGCAATCATCTCTAGGTGAGCGAATTCTTCTGTCCCGATATCATTCAGTACCCCGATTACTTTGTCCGGAATGGTGTAACGCTGGTTCAAGTAACGCAGCGCGGCAGCAAGTTCCCCGTCCGCACCCCCGTACTGCTCGATCAGAAGTTTGGCCATGTGCGGATCGCATTTGCTTACACGAACCGGATACTGCAATTTCTTCTCGTAAATCCACATCGGAATCCCCCGTCTCCTTAAGCACAACCGTGCTTGTTCTTCCGTCTAGGCCGTTCATGCAGTTTCCTCTACACACGTCACACCTGCCAAGGCCAGGGAGCCTCGGCCCACTCCCAAGTCTGCTGCGGCAGCGCATTTTGCCCGTATTGCAGAAGCGGTCCGTACAAACACTCATATTCCAGCGCGATTTGCCTCCGTTTTTGGGAAAATTCGTTGAACTGCTGCAGAGCATTGCCATCTCCGGGATGGGTGTCCAGGTACAAGGTCAGTTCGACCAGTACGAAATCGGCCGCTTGCAGGTCGTGCAGAAGCCGGTAATAATTTTCATCCAGTTGTTTGTGCATACGGTTGTCGTTCCCCTCTCTTTCGCTTTCAGACCGGGTTAGCACTTGGGTTCGTAGCCGCTGTACAGCTCCGGCCAAAGGGTACCGAGCTTCAAAGCCTCGTAAGGGCTGAACTGCGGCAGGCACATGGGCTGGAACTTGATGAACAGGTTCGGCGGAGTTACATACGTTTTGACGAGCTTCGGCGGACAGGGGTCGAACGGCCCCACGAAAGGATGATACATGCGTACTTCAGGATACAATGCGCTTCCTCCTTGTAACCGGTAATGGCGTAGCTCTGCAATACCATATGGCATCCGCCCAGGAACGGTATGGGCAGTCGCCCAGATTTACGAAATAAAAGCGGAATAATCCGCAAGATTGTCATCTCTACCGTCTCTATGAATATCCTATGATAGAAAGAGAGACGATCCGGGGAAGCCTTTTCCCTTTTAAAAAAGGAGTGAGATGGCATGACGCATCATCTGAAAGCTCCCCTTCTGACCCCGCCCCCGCAGCACGTGGAATACAGCGGGTACACCGTCCCCTTGTATGCAACCGCCGGAATCCTGGCAGGCGCGGATACGTCCCCCGAAGCTCTGCTGGAGCTGCGGAGTCTGCTTATCGGGTCCGGCGTCAAGCGCGTCGTTCCGTGCAAGGACTGGCATTCCGCCGCCCAAATGCCTCTGGCCGTCTATATCGGCAAGCTGCCGGCCGATCCCGCCGTACAGCGGGAATTCCGGAGCCGGCGCAGCGGCGACCCCCTCGGAATTCCCGAAGAGGGCTATACCCTTGCGGCGCGGCGCAGCAAACGCGGCGGCAGCATGATCGTGCTGGCGGGCGCGGATCATACCGGCACCCTTTATGCGGTCCGCATGCTTAAGCAGCTCATCCGCAAAGGTCCGATGATGGCCGCTGTGCCGGCTATCACGATCCGGGACTTCCCCGCCTTCCCCGTAAGGGGCGTTGTGGAAGGGTTCTACGGCGGTCCGTGGTCTCCGGACGACCGGGTCAATCTGATCGCTTTCCTCGGCGATCATAAAATGAACACGTACCTTTACGCTCCGAAAGACGATCCGTACCTGCGCGGGCGCTGGCGGGAGCCGTACCCGGAGGAAGAGCTCCGCCATATCCGCAGGTACGTGGATGCGGCCGAAAAAGCCGGTGTCCGCTTCGTTTACGCACTCTCGCCCGGGCTCGATATCTGTTTCTCGTCGAACGAAGAATTTCAGAAGCTGGCTGCCAAAGCGAGCCAGATGTGGACGCTTGGAGTCCGCCATTTCTCTCTGCTTATGGATGATATTTTCCAGAATCCCAACTGTGCGGACGATGTACAGAAGTTCGGCGGGGACGAGAGCCCCGCTGCGGCTGCGCAGGCTTATCTGCTGAGCCGGTTCAACCGCGAGTTCGTGCAAGCGCATCCCGGCGCCTCCAGGCTCATTACGGCGCCGACCGAATATTATCAGGACGGCTCCAGCCCTTACCGGAAACGCTTTGCCGAATTGGTAGATCCGGGCATCCTCGTCTGCTGGACGGGGATCGGCATCGCTCCGGCGGTTATCGCCTCCGGGGAAGCCGAGCGGATTCACAAGGTGTTCAATCACGATATGCTCTTGTGGGATAACTACCCGGTGACGGATTATGTGCGGGAGAAACTGTTCCTCGGGCCTCTGGAAGGCCGAGATCCCGAGCTGCACAAGAACGGCCAATTCGGCTACTTATCCAATCCGATGGAGCATTTGCAGGCCTCTTTGCTTGCTTTGTTCACTTCAGCCGAGTATGCCTGGAAACCCGGTGCCTATAAGCTCTGGGAATCCTGGGAAAGATCCCTGAAGGAATTCGGAGGGCCGCTGTATAAGGAACTGCGGATCTTTGCGGAAAATCATTTGTCCTCCGCCGTCCACGCCGGTGAATCTCCGAAGCTCACAGCTCTTCTTGCGGCTTTCTGGGAAGATTTCGAGAAGGGCGCACCGGAGGAAGCCGCCGCTCGTTTGATCGCCTACTTCGGCTCAATGCGCAGGGCAGCCTCACGTTTGAGTCAAATGCACAATCCCGATTTCGTAAGGGAAACGGCGGACTGGCTGAAAAAAATCGACTTTTACGGAAAAGCCGGTGAATCCGCCGTTTCCCTGCTTCTGGCGATGATGCTGGGCAGCGATGAAGAGGCCGATGCCCGGTACTCCGCCTACGCCGCCGTTCTCCCGCAGGATACCGTCGACATCGAGGTGGCGGAACCGAGAACAGGCTCGCGCCGTATCGACGGCGAAAATCGTGAGCGGGGTGAATCCGAGCTTATCCGATATACGTCGGTGTATGGGGCAAGGACCGGGACAAACGAGTGGGGCTACGAGGTGTCGGTCGTGAACGGGCGCATCATCCGGGAAGGCGGCAACAACTCAGTCATTCCCGCCGACGGCTACGTACTCAGCCTTCACTCGGGCCAGGACAGAGAATGGTTGAAAAGCATGACGATAGTAGGCGCTAAAGTGGACATCCGTGACGGGAGCGTAACCATTTCAGTCGAAAAGGGAATCTACCCGGTTCCCAACAAAAAAGTTTCGGCCGACGGAGTTATGGAGCCGTTCCTGCAGCGGGTCTCGTCAGCCTACGAGATGTATGTCCGGTGGCGTGAGAACCGCGGGTTCACCGACCCGATCAGCACACTTCCCGCCTGGGAAAGCAACGTGCTCGCAAACATGACCGACGGCAGGGCGGATACGTATTTCTGGAGCGGCAGAGCCCCTCAATCCGGAGATTACGTGGGCGTAAACCTGGGGCAGCCGGCACAGGTACGCCGGGTCCGCATCAGCCTGGGCCATCCCGATCCGGCAGCTCCGCAGGCAGGCGACCTCATCCGCAGCGCTTCTTTGGAAGCTTCGCTGAATGGCCTCAGCTGGACGAAGCTGGCGGAGTTTACGGAGCAGCGGGAAATTGATTTTTCTCCCGCCGCGCCCTTCCGCGCTCACTTTGTGCGGCTGAAAAGCAACGCGTCCCAGACGGAGTGGGTCATGGTCCGTGAGTTCGACGTCACGGCGGACCGCGATCAGGCGGCGAACTGAACGAGGGCGGAATCCGTACTTCGTCAAAGCTTCGCCAAGGATACTTCGGATGGTTCGTTGATCTCAAGCGACCGTCATCCAAAAAAGCCTGTCGACCGGAGCGCAAGCTCGGGGCGGCAGGCTTTTTTACACCAAACAGACCTTCTAATCCAGGTTAATCTTGAATTGCAGCAGTCCGACCTGCCGCATCGTTTGAAAGAGAATGACAATCAGCGGGCCCAGGAACATGCCGGCCACGCCCATCAGCTCGAACCCGATGTATAAGGAAACCATGGCCGCAAGCGCGCTAATTCCGACCGAGTTGCTTAAAATTTTGGGCTCGATAACGCGGCGGGCCAGCGTGATGACGATAAACAGCAGCATGATCTGCATAGCCATGCCCGGATCGCCAAGCAGCAGCCTGTAAATCGCCCATGGCAGAAAGACGAGTCCCGTTCCGATCACCGGCACGAATTCCATAAACATGACAAGCAGGGCAATCGCAAGCGGATAGTCCGTCCGGATAAACAAAAGGCCGATCAAGGTAAGCACATAAGTGAGCATCGACATCATGACTTGGGCATACATAAATCCGAACAAAGCCTGACGGAGGGAAAGGATCAGTTTTTCGACTTTTTCACGGGAACGGTCATCGAACATATTCAGGAAGGATTGCTTTAATACGGGCAGCGAGTAGGAGAAGAGATAGAGGGAGAACAAGTAGACGATGAACAAAATAAGAAGATTCGGGATGGCCGCGGCCGCTCCCAGAAACGAGTCGGACAAAAGCAGGATAAAACGTTCCAGTGCTTGGGCGGCGGAAGCCAGTCCGTTTTGCAGCCAGACTTGCATTTGGGAGTTATCGCCCGGGAAAAGGGACTCGTACATCAATCTCGCCCTTGCGGCCGCATCCTCCACATAAATGCCGGTTTCCTCCAGATAAACGGGGATTTTGCCCCAGAAGTTCATAAATTCCGTTACGACTTTGACGCCGATCATGGAGAAAAGGCCCAGGGTAAGCAGCGTAAACAGTGTGCTGACAAGAGAAACGGCTGCAAACCTGCGCAGTTTAAGCAGCCGCATTCCCACTGTCACCACGGGCTCCAGCAGCATCGCGGTCACGATCGCCAGCAGGAACGGCATTCCCACTGTGAAGAGACCGTACAGCAGCAGAAGCCCGAAAGCCAGTATAAGCAGGGTTTTCCACGACACGTGAAAGAATTCCCCCTTTATTCCTCCAGTCCGGCTGCAGGATCTTTGGGCGTTTCGCTTTCGTTCTTCGTGATATTGACACGGGTAATACGAAGCCGGTCCACCTCGGCGACTTCAAACGTGTGTCCGCCAAAGGCCACTTTTTTCCCTTTGATCGGGGAGCCTTCAAGCGTCTTGAACACCCAGCCGCCGATCGTGTCGACTTCCTCATCCTCAATTTCGAGATGAAGCAGCACGTTTAGATCTTCAATCAGTGTGCGTCCTTCGACGGAAGTGATGTTTCCTTTAACTTCGATGCTCGGTCTCTCATCCTCATCGAATTCGTCATGAAGCTCGCCGACGATTTCCTCCATGATGTCTTCGAGCGCCAGCATCCCCGCCGTTCCGCCGTACTCGTCCACTACGATGGCGAGCTGGGAATGCTTTTTTTGCATAAGCTTAAGCACCTGGCTGATCTCCATGGATTCCGGTACGCTGAGAATCGGCCGCACGAACTGCTGCAGCTCGACCTGAACCGTTGCGTCCGCCGTCAGCAGATCGGTAATGTGGACAAAGCCGATAATCTGGTCCTTGTCCCCCAAGGCCACCGGGTAGCGCGTATGCTTCGTCTCGTAGATATGCTGCAAAATTTCGTCGTAAGGCTGGTCGATGAACAGACAGTCCATGTCCGTGCGGGGCAGCATCACCTCGCGGGCAATACGGTCGGAGAATTCGAAAATATTATCGAACAGAAGCATTTCGTCGCGGTCGATGTGTCCGCTTCTGGCGCTCTGATTCATCAATATGCGGATTTCTTCCTCCGTATGCGCGGCATCGTGTTCATTGGCCGGCTGGACGCCGAACATTTTAAGAAGCAGCCGCGCCGCTCCGTTGAGAACCCAAATAGCGGGAAGAAAAATTTTATAGAAATACATCAGCGGGGCCGAAGTCCACAAAGAAACCGCATCGGGTTTCTGGATCGCCAGCGATTTGGGCGCAAGTTCCCCCAGCACGATGTGAAGAAACGTCACAATAGAGAAAGACAAAACCAGCGAGATCGTCCCCGACAGGAAAGTCGAATGCCAGTTGAGCGCATGGAAAAGCGGTTCGATAATAAGTTCCGAAATCGCGCTTTCCCCAACCCAGCCGAGTCCGAGAGACGCAAGCGTAATCCCGAGCTGGGTGGCGGACAAGTAAGCGTCCAGTTTTTTGGTGACGGCAAAAGCGAATTTCGCTTTCTTGTTCCCTTCATTCACGAGCTGCTGCAGTTTCGATTGACGCACTTTCACGAGCGCGAACTCGGCGGCGACGAAGAACCCGTTGAGCAGTACCAGTAATAAGACCAGTGCCATGTTTAGAAAAATTTTATCCCATTCAAAACTCCCCAATGGTTCTCAGTCTCCTTTGCTGCTAAATTACGTCAGAATGGCCTGACGCCGTGTGAAATCCTCACCGGAGTAATAAGAATTCGCCACCAGCAGGTTGGGACCGCAGCAGGAAACGGCCGGACAATGGCAATCGACCGTGCGGCTCAGCGGATGGTTCAGCCACCGATCAAAAACGGTCTCCAGCTTATCCTCGTGCAGATTGCCCAAAGCCGGGACGTCGGCAAAATCGGTCACGTAAACGTCGCCTGTAAACATGTTGACGTTGAGACGGTTGCGCCCGTCCGGATCGTTGCGGACCGTCAGGTTCGGTTCGCTGCGCAGCCTGCTCAGCAGCTTCCGGTCTTCCTCCGCGCTGTTGCACGCGTAGAAAGGAAGTGTTCCGAGCAGCATCCACATCTCCGGATTGCGCCCGTCGAGCAGGCGGTGAATCGTATCCCTCAGCTGATCCAGGGTGAGGATCGGCAAGTTGGATGCAAAAGAACTCGGATACATGGGATGAACCTCATGCCTCTGGCATCCGATTTCTTCAATGATTTTATGTATAGGAACTATTTTCTCGCTCGTTCGGGTGTTCAGCATGGATTCCGCCGAAATAAACATCCCGCCCTTGCTGAGCGCCACGGAATTATCCAGCATGCGATCGTACATTTTGGAAGCGGCTTGCATTCCGACAGGCCGTCCCGAACGGACAAAACCTACTTCGTGAAAATCTTCCGCGCACGTGTAGTTAAAGGAAATGTGCATCACATCCAGATATGGGGCAATCCACTCGTATCTTTCCAGCTCCATAGTGAGATTGGAGTTGATTTGCGAACGGACTCCTCTCTCGCGTGCGTACCGCAGCAGAGGGACAATATATTCCTTTACGGTTTTCTCGGAGAACATGGGCTCTCCGCCCGTAATGCTGATCGTTTCCAGGTGCTGGATTTCTTCCAGCCTGCGGAGCGCATGATCCAGGGCAAGCTTCGGCCCTTCTTTCATGACAAGCGTATCGCCCACCGCACAATGCTCGCAGCGCATGTTGCACAAATTCGAGACCGTGAATTCCACACTGGTTAACGTGTGACGGCCGTACTGCTGGAGCGAACGTATCGGATCCCACGGGTCGTAGGAGGGCGAAAGTTTCATTAAAGCCGGGACAGCTGTTCGTTCATTCATTTCTTCTTCACATCCGGTACCTAAATTGGGGTGATTTCCCGATCCCCCTGGAATATACGCCGCCTTGCGCAAACGTATGCCCTCTATTGTACCCGATGCCAATGAAAAATGAAATAATCTCCGTTACAGTAACGGGTCGCTTTCCTCCCGCGGTCCGTGGGGACGCAGCCAGCCCGGCGCCCACCAGTTGAGCCTGCCGAACAGCTTCATCAAGGCCGGAACGAGCAAGACGCGGACGACAGTCGCATCAATGAGGACAGCGAGCGCAAGGCCCAGGCCGAGCGCCTTCATAATCTCGATAGCGGTAAAAATAAACGTGCCGACCACGACGATAAGAATGAAAGCAGCGCTCGTGATAAGAGAGCCGGTTTTCATCAGCCCTTCGGCCGTACTGCGCTCGTTGTCTCCGGTCCGGTCGTACTCTTCCGCTATCCGCGAAATGAGAAACACCTCATAGTCCATCGAAATGCCGAAGACGACGCAGAAAATAACGATGGGCACCGTAGCGCTCACATAACCGGTCGAGGTTACCCTCATCAGATCGGCCAGGAAACCGTGCTGAAAAACGAGCACCACGGCGCCGATACTCGCCCCCAGGCTTAATACGTTCATCAGGACCGCTTTAAACGGGAGAAGCAGAGAGCGGAACGCCAGCAGGAGGACGATAAAAGTCACTCCCAAGACAAACATAATTACCACCGGCAGCTTGTCTTGAATCCGGTCCAGCATATCCAGCCGGTACGCGGGACCGCCCGTCATATGGACGTCCAGCCGCTGCCGGTCCAGCCCGCGGAGACTCCGCACCAGTGCGTCGGTCGCCCGGTCGTCGGGATCGCTTTCCGGGACGACGCGGATCAGCACGCTGTCCCGGACGGCCCCTGTCTTCCCCGCACCCGGAGAAGACAGGGAAGGCTCGCTCAGCACCGAAGCCGCCTGCTCGTCGCTGAGGCCCGGGAAGCCGTCCAGCACGCTGCGGACGCCTTTCACTCCCCCGGTTGCCTTCACCGAGGCGATGTAGGCCCTCAGACGGCCGACGGATGCGGCATCCCACCTGCCCCCCGGGGCCGTGGCAAGGACCTGCAGCGGGTTCAACTCCCGCTCGTCGAATGCCTGCCCGGCCAGGTCGCCGGCCTGCCGTGCGCCATACTGCGGCGGCAGGACGTCTCCGCTCGGCGTGCTCAGCTGCATGCCGCGTATGGGCAGCATCATGGCCGTCAGCGCCGCCGTCAGCACGAGGGCCAGAACGACCGGATGGCGCATGACGAAGTAGGCGGTCCGCTCCCAGAAGCGCCGTGTCGTCCCTCTCTCCGACCACGCCTTCGGCAGGACCCGCAAGGAATTCACGTGTCTGCCCAACATAGCCAGCAGCGCCGGTAGAAGGGTGTTGGCAGCCAGAACCGAGATCGTCACCACGAGAATGCCTCCCAGACAGAGGGAGCGAAAGAACGAAAGCTCCACGAACAGCATGCCGCACAGCCCGATCAATACGGCGATTCCGGAGAAGAAGATGCTCCGTCCCGCCATCCTGCAGGTCACCGCAACGGCATCCGGAATCTCCCTGCCTGCTCTCAGCTCTTCCCGGAACCGGCTGACCATAAACAAGGCGTAGTCGATTCCAACCGCGAGCCCGAGCATCGTCACCATGTTCGGCAGGAAGTTGGACAGCGCGACTTGCCGCGCAATAAAGTAGGTAATCCCCAGTGCCGCAGTCAAGCTGGCCACACCGACGATAAGGGGCAGCAGGGCTGCCGTTAACGTGCCGAAAATGATCAGGAGCACGATCAGCGCAATCGGCAGGCCGATCATTTCCGCTTTGGCGATATCGTTCTTGCTCGCTTTCTGCATATCGGCCAGCAGAGCCGGCGCTCCGCCCGTGTACATTTTCATCCCCGGAGGCGGAGTCAGACGAGCCTGAATCTCGCCGTATTTCTCCAGTACTTTCTCCACCTCCAGCTTGAGCGCTACGTTCACCGCCTGGATCTCGGCTGCCCGGGCCGATTCTTTTCTCGGGCTTTCAACAAACGCCCACGTGCCTACATAGGGCAAGGACTTCAAAGGCTCCAGCGATGTTGCAATGGAGGCTTTGGCTTTTTCCGTCGTCAAATCTTTGCCGTCCCCGTCATATACGAGCTGCAGCGAGGAAGGCGGAACGCCCAGCTTCTCCTGCAGCAGGTGAAACCCCCTGTCGGATTCGCTGCCTTTCGGCGTAAACCCGTCGTCTTTCAAAAGCCCCGGTACTTGTCCCGCCAAAATGGCGGCCCCGGCAAAGAATACGATCCAGACCGTCAGCACCCGCTTACGGTACCGGTACATGGCGTATCCCCACTTCATGAATAGCTCCGACTTCGCGCTTGGCTTCATCCCGTTCATTCCGATTCCTCCCGGACCTCTTGCGGCAACCGGAATTCTGCCGTATAAGCGGAATTTCCGTAATCGCTTCTTTTAGTATTCTTCCGGGATTTCCATTTTATATCAGCCTTCGCGGACGAAAAGCAAAAAAAGCCGAACGGATCCCTCCGTCAGCTCTCGGCTTTTAACGTATCTATTCTTTTGAGAGCCGGACGGCCGGATAGAACCGCTTAACGGCATGACTTACAGGGGATGAACTTCCGTAATCATGATCGTCAATTTTTTGGACAAATCGATCTCGTACGGGGAGGCGATCATTTCACGCGCTTCGTTCTTGATCACACGGACAACGGGCCGCTGGGGAGCGGAAGCATTGAGGTCGACCACGACGGCGATTTCGCCGGTATTGAGCGCAACGGTGACGCCGAGCGGGTAAATGGCCACTTTATCCCGGAACAGGTTCAGCATGTCCGTATCGTACAGGGTGCCCGCTCCGCCCATAATGACTTCCAGCGCCTCGTGGGGAAGCATCGCCTTGCGGTAAACCCTCTGTGTCGTCATCGCATCGTAGGAGTCCACCATCGCGATCCATTTCGCATAGGGATGAATCTCTTCGTCTTTAATGCCTCTCGGGTACCCGCTGCCGTTGATCCGTTCATGATGCTGAAACGCGCAGTGTGCGGAGAGCAGAGGGATATTCGCTTCGTTCTTGAGCATTTGAAACCCGTACACCGTATGTTTCTCCATCTCGGACCATTCCGGTTCGGACAACTTGGAGGGCTTCGAGAGGATCTCTTCCGAGATTTGCGTTTTGCCGATATCGTGAAGTAGAGCCCCGAGGCCCAGCGTCATCAATTCATCCCTTTCGTATCCATGGCTCAATCCGAGCATGGTGGTGTATAAACAGACGTTAAGCGAATGCTGATATAAGTAGTGGTCTTTAATCTGTATATCGCCCAGCATAATCATGGCGTCTTTATGACGGGATAAATCATCGATCACGTGGTCCATCTGCTGCCTGAACGATTTGCCGAAATGCTGGTAATTCGCCAGCGTTCTCCGTCCCGGCTCGTTCATCAGCTTACGGAAGGTGGAGCGGATTTCCGTGAAAAGCCTGCGCTTGGTCTCCTCCGAGACCAGTTCGTCCGGAACGATATCATCGGTCAGCGCATCCTGGATATATAAATAATCGATTCCGTGTGTTTTCAACCGCTCCAGCAGCGATTGCGTTAATTCGACATTTTCCGCAAGCAGTACCGCTCCCTGCTCGTTGTAAATATGTCTGCTCAGTCTCATGCCCGGTTGGCATTGGCTGATGGGTAAAAGCCGCATATTCTCCAAACCCCGCGATCTGTGTATTCCTCTCTTTATACCCTTACTGTATAAGATATTTTTGGAAAGAGCAATACAAAAACCGCGTTTTTTCGACGCGGTTCTTGGAGGTTTTTTTGCATGTTCCATCCAGTTTTGTAAAAACTATCTCTCCGGCTGTCCCAAACTTATAGGCGAAAACCCGGAAAAACCTAAACGACCCACAGATAAACGATGAAAATAGCGGCCAGTGCAAAGCGGTAATAAGAGAAATAAGTCAGTTTCATGCGCTGTACGAAACGGATAAACGTCACAATGGCCAGCAGCGCGACAATAAAGGAAACGATAAAGCCCACTACGAAAAACAGGACATCGTCCGACGTGAAGCTTTTGTAGCTTTTAAGCAGGGAATATCCGCTGGCGGCAAACATGATCGGAACCGCCATAATGAACGTAAAATCGGCACCCGCTTTACGGGTTACACCGTGGAGCATACCGCCGGCCATCGTCGCACCGGAGCGCGAAAATCCCGGAATCAGGACGGATAGACACTGGTAGAGGCCGATGGTAAACGCCTGACGGTACGAAATACCGTCCATGTCCTCAACGACCGGTCCTCTTGTCCGGTCCATCTTCTTCTCGGCGATGATCATCAGAATACCGCCCAGGATCAGGGACACGACAACGGTTTTCGGGGAAAACAAATACGTTTCAATCAAATCGTCGAACAGAAAAGCGATTCCCATCGCCGGGACGATCCCCAGCAGAATGTGAAGGACATTTAACCGGGATGCTCCTGCTTTAACCGCTACCGGCTCCCGGTTGATTCCGAGAATACGCAGGATCCGTTTCCAATACACGATCACGACGGCAAGAATGGCGCCGAGCTGGATCACGATCGTGAACGTCTTCATGAGCGGTTCATCGTCGCTGATTCCCAGCAGAGACTGCGTCAGAATCATGTGTCCGGTTGAAGAAACCGGCAGAAACTCGGTTAATCCTTCGACAATCCCGATAATCACGGCAATCCACAAACTGTACATGGTCTCTCTCCTAATAATAACAGCTGGGGACCTGTGCCGGGCATGGACAGATCCCCGCAATTATACATTTTACCCGGATCAAAGGGTCAAGACAAGTTAACCTCCCGGCATCGGTCAAATGCCTTCAGGCTGCCAGCGGGACTCGAAAGCCTCTTGAAACCGCTCGGGATGCTGAAGCTCCTCGCCCAGAATATCCCTCAGCAGCTCGGGAAGCAGGTACTCCACATCCGTTGCTTCGCTCAGGGATAAGTAGCCGACTCCGAACGTAAACATGTCGATCATACCGACCGTATACGTCCGGTCTTTCTCCAGTGCCTCTCCGTTAACGAACACCCCGCGGATTTTGTCCGACGGCTTCCCTTCCGGATCGTAACGGACGGTCAAACCGTCCAGGCACAGGATGCCGAGCACTTCCCCGCGGAAGCCGAAGCCCCGGATCGGCTTGCTCTGAAATTCCGGCAGAAGGGATTCCTCCAGCGCCTGCAATAGACGGCCGCCTGTCAGCTTGACCCGGCAGGGATTGATCGGGCCGGGACAGATAGCCAAGAGGCGCCCGATCGTGACGGGCCCTCTCGCAAGCCCGCGTAGCAGCTGGCCGGCGTTGACGAGCCCGATCTCCGCGTTCATCCAGCGGCGCAGGCCGGACGCAAGCAGGTTGCCGAGCGGAGACTCGCCGTACCAGTCAAGCTCCAGCGGCTCCGCGAGATCCGTTACCGGAATATCGAGGGCGCGCCGGCCCAGCTCCGCATTGCGGGCGAGAATTTCCGCGATCTCCGCGTCGTCCTCCCAGCCGGACACGGCGTGAACGCGGCCCGCAAGCCGCTCGATGCGCCGCTCCCGCACGTTGTAGGCGATCTCCACCTCTCCCGCATACTGCCCGTATTTGCCTGCGGCGCAGACCAGCGTGTCCCGGATGTGCAGCGGCTTTTCCAGCAGATGGTGAGTATGCGCGCCGAGGATGACGTCGATGCCTTCGACTTCCGCTGCCATCCGTTCATCGTAACGGAGTCCGAGGTGGGACAGGACGATCACGATGTCGACCTTCGGCCGCAGCTTCTCCACCCAGTAGGCAGCAGCCTTAACAGGCTCCCGGACATCCCAGCCCAGCAGCTCGTAATAGTCCGTAAAAGCCGCCGTCAGGCCGATTAAACCTACGGTGATGTCTCCTTTGCGCATGATATGATACGGAACCATCCAGGTGGGAACCTTCCCCGTGTCCGCATCAAGAATGTTGCTTCCGATAACGGGAAATTCCGCTTTCGTTTCAAAAAGACTCCGAAGCGCATCCGGATCGTATGTCAAGCCTTCGTTATTGCCCGGGACCATCGCCTCGTATCCCGTTGCATTCATGATTTCGATATTGGCGGCGCCGCCCGTCCCTTCGGTTTCGAGCCTCATCCGGTCCAGATGATCGCCGATATCCAGCGTCAGGATCTCATCCCCTTCATGGCGGCGTCTAAGCTCTTTGAAGCAGGTCGCAATTTTGGGCATTTGTTCGAAATGACTGTGCAGGTCATTCGTATGAAGAATCACTAACGTCTGATGCTTCTGCTGCTTTTCGGGCATGATTTCACCTCCGCTGTAAAGCCTGTCTCTATTACGTATGCCATACGTTGCTTCATTATGTAAGAAGCCCGGTTGCCCGGACAGCCTCATTATATCATTTTCGTTTTAGGATATGATATGCTAGTTGAAAACGCAACTTTCAGGAGAGAAGCCCTCATGACGTTTCATATCCGACTTTTTGCGGGCTTGGCCGATGAGCTTGGCCGCCCTTCCATTGATATAACGCTGACCCGGGACCTCGGTGAAAAATCCGTAACCGTTCAGGATCTCTTAGATGAAATAGGCGGCCAATTTCCCGGTGCCCGTTCTCTTCTCGCCCACTGCTTCCTGGCTAAAAATCACGCTTATGCCGCTCCGGATGAGCCTGTAACCGAGACCGACGAGCTGGCTCTCATTCCTCCCGTGTCGGGAGGAGGCGGCGAAGAGCCGCAAGCGGCAGACGAAGCATCCGAAGCCGCCCGTTACGTACTCACGCGAGATCCCATTGAGCCCGCCGAGCTCCTACATAAGGTTACCCATCCCGACTGCGGAGCGACACTCGCGTTTATCGGCACGACCCGCGAGCATACTCACGGAGTGCGCACCGTCCTGCTCGAATACGAAGCCTACGAGCCGATGGCCGTCTCCGTCATGGAAACCATCGGCGCCGAGATGGAAGCCCGCTGGCCCGGATGCCGCTGCGCGATGACGCACCGGCTGGGTCCCGTCGGAATCGGCGAAAGCAGTCTTGTCATCGCCGTCTCCACGCCGCACCGGGCGGACTGTTACGAGGCAAGCCGCTACGCCATTGAACGGGTAAAGCAGATCCTGCCCGTCTGGAAAAAAGAAATCGGCGAAGACGGCGCTGAATGGAAAGGCTACGTATCCCCGTCCGGCGGGCGCGAGTGGAATCCGCTCGACCTCCCGGAGGGCGGGAACGGCAGCGTCAGCAAAGCCGGAAAGTAAATTTTCCTTGCAGAAGCGGCGCAGGAAAGACTGAAAAGCCTAACGGGACGTACCGGGACTGAACAGACTTATACCGATTTAATTCCTTCTGAATCTAACGTTCACGTTCGCACATCTGATAAAGGCGTGCGCGCAACTTCTTCAATGAACCTATGGTTACGGTTAATTACCATAATGCCCAGCAGATTACTCTACAAAACAAGCCCGGAAGGAGCAAACCTATGAGCAGCCTCCACCCCAATCAGCCAGCGGGCGACTTGCCGTCCGCGGCCTTCTCTCCGTCCTCCCGAGCCGGTGAGGATGCAGCCGCTCAGCCGGCGGCGCAGCTTGAAGCGGCGCAAGCCGGCGGTCTTCATGCCGGAGCGGCGCAAGCCTCCGGCGAACCGGCCGCGCAGGCTGCCGCCGTGCAGACAGCGCAGACCGGAGCGGCCGCCGGCGAAGCCGAAGTGCCGGCACGCTATTCCCGGCACGTGCTTTTCAAGCCCGTCGGCGAGAACGGCCAGCGGGCGCTCGGCCGCGCGCGGGTCGCCATCGTCGGCCTCGGCGCGCTCGGCACCGTCCTCGCGAACCACATGGTTCGCGCCGGTGTCGGCTTCGTGCGCCTGATCGACCGCGACTTCGTCGAAGAGAGCAATCTGCAGAGGCAGATGCTCTATGACGAAGAAGACGCCCGCCAGGCGCAGCCCAAAGCTTCAGCCGCCGCCGCGAAGCTGAGGCTGGTGAACTCCCTCGTCGGCATCGAGGCCCATGTCGCCGACTTGAACCCCTTGAATGCCGAAGAGCTGCTGACCGGCGTTGATCTGATTCTGGACGGTACGGATAACTTTTCCGTCCGGTTTCTGATCAACGATGTCAGCGTCAAGCACGGCATTCCGTGGCTGTACGGCGGCGCCGTCGCTTCGCGCGGCGTCTCGCTTGCCATTCTGCCCGGCGAAACGCCGTGTCTGCGCTGCCTGTTCGGCTCCGCGCCGGCACACGGCACCGCCGATACATGCGACACCGCCGGCGTCATCGGCCCGATCATTCATATGGTCGCCTCCTATCAGGCAACCGAAGCGATGAAAATTCTGATCGGGGATATGCAGCATCTAAACCGCCGCATGCAGCAGTGGGACCTGTGGTACAACCACTACACGTCCGTGGATGTTGGGGGAGCCCGCAAAGCGGACTGTCCTGCCTGCGCCCGTCACACATTCGAGTATCTCGACGCGGACATCGAAGGGGAAACGATCCAGACGCTGTGCGGAAGAGATTCCGTCCAAATCCATCCCGTCCAAGCAGCGGAATTTTCTCTGGAGCAGTGGGAACAGCGTCTCGCCCCGCTCGGTCACGTAAGCCGCAACAAATTTTTGCTTCGCTTCCGTCCTTCGGATGAGATTACACTTGTCCTGTTTCCTGACGGACGCGTGCTTGTACAAGGCCTCACCGACCCCACTGCCGCCAAAACGTTGTACAGCCGGTACATCGGCATGTAATCTGCGCGCCATGCTGCGGACCTTATCTACGGATAAGGTCCGTTTTTTATAAGATCAGTCCATGCTGGCGTACTTCATAAGAAAAGAACACCCCGGCACTCGTACTCGCACGCTATTCGTTACAAAACATGTCCCCCCTCCCTTCCGTTTACAATATAAATCCCTCCCCTTTATTTTCCTATTTTGCCCGTTTTTTAGCGGCTTGTTACGACTTTCATTTTCTTTATAAATAATTGATCAAATCCGACAACTAAATTCCGAAAATTGGAAAATGTTTCATTGCAACTCTGTTTATCCTCCTGCTAATATGAAAGTGATTGAGAAAAACTGGGGACAGGAAAAGGTGAATGAATTCAATGAGAATTCATATAACAGATCTGCAGGTGGGTGACCGTCTAGCCCGCGATACGTTCAATTCTATCGGATTGAATATTTTATCGGCCGACACGAAAGTGGATGAGTTCGATATTTTGAAACTGAACAAGCATCAGATTGAATATGTGGACATCGAAGACCGTCCTCTGCCCGGCAGCGAAGCTCATTCGCAAACCGCTGCTGCTTCCTCGGAGCTTTTGCGGCAGGAGGAATCGTTCCACTCCGCTATCGGCGGTATCAAAGACTTATTCGAAAGCGCGATCCGGACAGGCAAGCTTTCCGATCCGGTTGTCGAGCAGTACTATGGTCCCCTCATCTCTAGTGTGCGGGAAGAAAAAGACGTCGTGAATCTGCTGCTCTGCCTGGACAGCCGCGATGATTATACATACCAGCACAGCGTACAGGTCGGCCTCATCTCCTACTTTATTTCGATCTGGCTGGGCAAATCCGAAGAGGAGGCCAAGGAAATCGGCAAAGCCGGCTATCTTCACGATATCGGAAAATGCAGGATCAGCTTCGACGTGCTGCATAAACCGGGCAAGCTTACGGAAGAAGAGTATGCCGAGATGAGAAAGCATACCGTTTACGGCTACGAAATTATACGTAATTCAATTGCCGATGAACTGTCTGCGCTCGTCGCCTTGCAGCATCACGAACGGCTCAACGGCTCCGGGTATCCGCTGGGCAAAACCGCCGAAGCGATCCATCCAGCCGCCAAAATCGTTGCCGTAGCCGACGTATACAGCGCCATGATCAATAACCGTTCGTACCAGACCAAGCGGGATCTGCTTTACGTCCTGAAAGAGCTTCACAAAATGAGCTTCGGTGAGCTTGATCCTCAAGCGGTTCATGTTTTTATCGCCAACATGGTCCCGAATTTTATCGGTAAGAAAGCCACCTTATCCAACGGTCAGTCCGGCACCATCGTCATGACCTTTCCGAATGATTATTTCCGCCCCCTTATTCAGATTGACGATGCCGGAGATACGTTCGTCGACCTTACACAGCGGACCGATCTGGAGATTCAATTCATCACGGTCTAGTAAGCGCTTCATTTCTAATGCTGCAAAATGCAACAGCCGCCGCTCCCTTTGGGATTGTGCGGCTGTTTTGTGCTACAATGACCCTATCGGTACACGGTCCACCGATCCGCCGATTCGGCGATCCTCTCATAACCGGATATGCCAGATCCGTCGGTGGTAAATTCGGCAACCCAACCCTTCCTTAAGGAGGCGCATGCATCTTGACCGATGACAAACACAAAGAACAGCCATTTGTAACGATAAATCGCCAGCCTGATCCGCTACGGGAAGGCACGTTCGTAAACAATGAAGAGAGCGAACCCTTGCGAGAACCCGAGATTCCCTCGGCATCTTCTTCCGGTTACACCCCGCCCCCCGTAAAACCGAGAAAGACTTCGGCTGTCCTGGCGGTGCTCTGCGGCATTTTGGCGGTCCTTTTTAACCTGCTGGTTGTTACGCTTCCCCTCGGCATTATCCTCGGGATTACCGCCTTCGGTTCGGGCCTTATCGCCAGACGCTCTCACCGGCGGTCCGCTGGGCTTGTCCTCTCCCTTTTCTCGTTTCTGATCTTAGCGGTTTGGCTTGCCAGCGCCCTGGTCCCGCTTGCTGTTGATCCCACGATAAAAGTCGGCCTGCGGCATTTGACTTGCTAAGCCTCGCAGCGTTAGGCCGTCCGGTTACGGGGCTTCTCTTTTAATCAAATTAAAGGACATACCTAGTATCCGGACGATTTAGGGGCTTGGCCGACCACCGTGCGGCGTCGCAACACATGCTTGGGATTCATGAAGGCTCAGTGATTGCTGCGACATTGTCTTCATCCCGGGAGGATTCCGTGCGAGGGCGTGGATTGAACACAAACAGAGCAGCGAGGATAATTGATATCCTTGCTGTTCTGTTTGTGTTCGTTAGCTTATATTGTTTCATAACAACCACAAGGAAAGCCCCCAGTACAAACAACCAAAAAATGAAACCGCCAAGCTAATGTTAATGTTTTAATTTGAAAAATTTGGATTTATTGTATTGATTATACAATTTGTTTAATGTAGTATTTATATTACATATATGGCCATATATGAAAAAATGAATCGAATGGGAGTGAGATTTTATGAAAAGGTTTTTGAAAGCTATTAGTATTTTCTCAATGTCTATGTTCCTAGCGATTCCGAACGCAATGGCAAGCGAATTAAACACAAATGCTCAGAATGTAGACAAAACAACTGGGCAAAATGAAAAAATTGAGAAGGCGAAAAAGTTTAGAAGTCTTTATAAGCTTAATGCTGATGAAGAAACCATTAGCAAAGTGGAAAGTAATCCGCATTATAAAGAAAAATCATCCGAATTTGGAGTTGCCCTTACAGATGATGAATATAGAAATTTAAAAAAGAGAAACGAAATCATTGAAAATACTGCAAAACTCAAATCAAATGTAATAGATAAGGAACTCAAAAGCGTTTTTGGCGGACTCTACTTTGAACATACGAAGGATGGAGTCACGGTTAATATCGGAATAAAGAATAAGGAGGACAACGGAACAGCTATAAAACAAATTCAAGCGGGCTCTGAAGTTGGCATTAATTTTTTTAACGTAGACAACACCCTAGACGAATTGAATGAAAAACAAAATAAAATCAATGACTATCAAATTGCCCATAGTAATAGTCCTATTTTGTCTTCGAGTCTATCTGAAAAAGAAAATAAACTCATTATTGGCCTTGCAAGCGAAGACACAAATACAATTGCTTTGTTAAATAAATTGATCGGCGAAAAATATTATAAAACTTTCATCGAAACAAGAGCTTTTAAACCCGCAAGCAGAACTTCTTACACAAGACCATTAGTTGCAGGTTTAGCACTGGAAAACGCCTATGGTTGCACTGGTGCATTTAATGCAATAACATCGAGTGGCGGATATGTGCATCTTACTGCAGGACACTGCGCAAGCAAAAATACTCAGAGTGTTTCAGTTGGCCAAGGTGGGCAAGTATTTGGCTTTATCAATAATTTAATTGGGCACAACCAATATTGGAAAGATACGAATGCTGATGCTGCTGCAATAACTGCTTCCAACTCATCATATGCTAATTCTTATTACACTTATGAGGGCAAGAAGCTTCGAAAATACAGCACTAGCTTTGGAGACCCTCTTAATCCGTCTAGACCCAACTATTACGGCGCAACTGTTTGCTTCTCTGGAAATGTTTCGGGTGTGCAATGCGGTACAATTTATAATTCTAGTTGGGGCTTCAGAAATGCTGATGGGTACTGGATGTCTAATATGATTATGACCTATGCAAAAGCTCAATCGGGTGATAGTGGGTCCGGCCTGTACGCTTCATATGGGTCAGATTATGTAATTCCAATGGGAATCCTGCATTCGAGTGTTGCTAATAATTCTGGACAGGTCGAGGGCTCAACTTTTAGTGATATTGAAAATGTGCGGAGTGCCCTAGGGCTCTCGAGTTTAGTATTCGCCCCTTAGAAAAAAATGACATAGCGAACGGCGTCAAGCCTGCGGGTTAACTTCAGGAAAAAAGGCCCACTAACATTGGGACTGACCCCGGAATTTTGAGACAAATTAAAAGCACCTTCAAGAGAATGCAACCATGTCGTAAGATATGGAGACAACTTTGGAGGTGTTTTTTTCGTTGGCAACCAGAGTAAGCTACCCGGTAGAAGTAAATAAGAAAAACATTGAAATGAGATTGGCTGGCATTCCAGTGAAATGAAGTCATGAAGAAGTTGAATATAAAAAATGAGACTCAATTAAAAAGATGGCTACGTTGGTATCGAAGCGGAGAGATTCATCGCCTTGAACAACCTGTCGGTAAACAATACCGTTATGGTAAAGGTCCTGAATATACATCAGAGGTTGAAAAATTGAAAGCCGAGAACCGCTTTCTAAAACAACAACTGGATATGTTAATAAAGTACAAGGATCTAGAAAGGAGGTGTCGCCAGAAATCGTCCTCCCATGAATGGAGGCCATTCGAGGAGCAATAAGCCTATCTCAAACTTGTACTGCCAATTTTATTCCACATTCTTTATGATCTAAAGGTTGTTTTTGTCACTTACAAACTCAAACTACACCTAGGTTACCACCCCTCTTGATTACGCTTTCCAGTCCCTAGAGGGCAGTTCATATACAAAAAAAACACCAAGGAGTGAATGAAAAAGCAAATGGCAACATTTAGACAGCTACCTAGTGGAAAATGGCAGACACGAGTTTCCCGAGACGGAACAGAGTCCAGTATCTACAAAAAAAGAAGCGGAGATTGAAGCTGGCAAAGTAGAAGAACGTATATATTACAGCCAAACACTAAATGATCGCAACATGCTTTTTGTAGAAGTCGCTGATGAATGGTTTAAAAATAAAAACCATGAAGTCAAGGACTCTACAATTGAACAGATCGAAACTATCGTAAGACTGCACATTAAGCCTGATTTTGAGAATCGAAGAATTATGAAAATTCGTCGGACAGACATTAAAGTTGGGTTCAAAAGTACGTCGATTTAAAGGACGAGAACGGGGAGGAGAAATACTCTTATGGATCAATCCTTAAATATCTATCAGTTATGAAGAGCATTTTCCACTACGCAGTGCACGGAATGGAGGTTCTTGAGAAAAATCCCGCTGATCGACTCAACGTTCAGTCAAAGACTCAACACATAAGAAACAAGAAATTAAGAACTTTTCATTTAAAGAACTGCACCAGCTATTGAATTACATGGAAAATTATAAACATCAGCGTTTTGAAGAATACCCAATCTACTATATACTTATGTATTTCTTGAGTCGTACAGGATTACGAATCAGCGAGGCATTAGCATTATAGTGGACAGACATAGGAGGATCATATTATTTCCCAAAATTACTTAGAAAATTATCTAACCCCCTCCAGCGTTCGTGAATCAATTCAAAAATATTGCGCGCAGGCTGATGTTGGATATAAAGGTACTCACGGATTTAGGCATACGCATGCCGTGTTATTACTTGAATCTGGAGCGATGCTGATATTAGTATCCAAACGTCTAGGGCACAAGACAATTAAAACAACAGCGGATACATACCTGTCAATAACTCCAAAAATCGAAGAAGACGAACTCGGAAAGTTCGCCTCCTACGCCAAAATCTAATTTGAATCGGCACGAAATCGAAACAAGCGATTTATCCCGAATTATAAATAGCCAAAAATCTTTGTTAGAACAGGGGTTTTGCGACGTTACCCGATACTGCCTTCCATCTCGAACTTGATGAGTCGGTTCATTTCAACCGCGTACTCCATCGGAAGTTCTTTCGTGAACGGCTCGATGAATCCCATTACGATCATTTGCGTCGCTTCGCCTTCCGACAGACCGCGGCTCATCAGGTAGAAGAGCTGATCTTCGGATACTTTCGAAACGGTCGCTTCGTGCTCCAGCGTGATGTTGTCGTTCATGATTTCGTTGTACGGAATAGTGTCGGACGTGGATTGTTTATCCATAATCAGCGTGTCGCACTTGATGTTGGATTTCGCGCCTGCGGAATTGCGGCCGAAGGAAGCGAGTCCGCGGTACGTTACTTTACCGCCGTGCTTGGAAATCGACTTCGAAATGATCGTCGAAGTGGTGTCCGGAGCAAGGTGGATCATTTTCGCACCGGCATCCTGATGCTGGCCTTTGCCTGCAACGGCAATGGACAGAACGGAGCCTTTGGCGCCGCGGCCTTTAAGCACGACAGCCGGGTATTTCATCGTCAGCTTGGAGCCGATGTTGCCATCCACCCATTCCATGTTCGCGCCTTCTTCAGCGACGGCACGTTTGGTAACGAGGTTGTAGATGTTCGGCGCCCAGTTCTGGATCGTGGTGTAACGGGCACGGGAGTTTTTGCGGCATACGATTTCAACGACCGCGCTGTGAAGCGAGTTCGTGCTGTATACCGGAGCAGTACAGCCTTCTACATAGTGAACGAAGCTGTCTTCGTCCGTGATGATCAGGGTACGCTCGAACTGACCCATATTTTCCGAGTTGATACGGAAATACGCTTGAAGCGGAACTTCGCATTTTACGCCTTTCGGTACGTAAATGAAGCTGCCGCCGGACCATACGGCGCTGTTCAGCGCGGCAAACTTGTTGTCGGTCGGAGGAATAACGGTTCCGAAATATTCACGGAACAGCTCCGGGTATTCACGAAGCGCGCTGTCGGTGTCCATGAAGATCACGCCTTGATCTTCAAGTTCTTTCTGCATGCTGTGGTAAACGACTTCGGACTCGTACTGAGCGGATACGCCGGCGAGGAACTTCTGTTCCGCTTCCGGAATACCGAGCTTGTCGAACGTTTCCTTAATCTCGGTCGGAACCTCTTCCCACGTCTTGCCCTGCTTCTCGGACGGCTTGACATAGTACTGGATGTCGTTGAAATCGAGATCATCCAGGTTACCGCCCCAACGCGGCATCGGCATGCTGAAGAACTGTTCCAGCGATTTCAGACGGAACTCGAGCATCCACTCGGGTTCGCCTTTCATTCTGGAAATTTCGGTGACGATTTCGGCGTTCAGCCCTTTTCCCGATTGGAAAATAGACTTGTGCTCGTCCCGAAAGCCGTATTTGTACTCTTCCATTTCTGGCATTTGCTTAGCCATCGTACCAACCTCCTTTAATTTTGCTAATTACGATTGCTTCGTCTGTTCGATTCCCTTGCGGAGCGCGTTCCATGCGAGTGTGGCGCATTTGATACGCGCCGGGAACTTGTTCACACCGGACAAAGCCTCTATATCTTCGTATTCGAATTCAACGTCTTCGCCCTTCATCAGCTTGGAGAAATTCTCTGCCATTTCGAGCGCTTCTTCGAGCGTTTTGCCTTTGACGGCATCCGTCATCATCGAAGCCGAGGACATCGAAATGGAGCATCCCTCGCCCACATACTTAGCGGCTTTGACTTTTCCGTCTTCTACCTGCATCTGCAAAGTGATCCGGTCCCCGCACGTAGGGTTGTTCAAGTTGATCGAAACTGATTCGTTATCGTCGAACGACCCGCGGTTTCTCGGCGTTTTATAATGATCCATGATGACTCTGCGGTATAAATCATCCAATTGCATGACCGAAATACTCCTTTGTTTTTAGTAAGCCCTGGACGAGTCGGTCGATGTCATCTTCAGTATTGTATAAATAAAAGCTGGCGCGTGCCGTAGCCGATTGTTCCAGCCAGCGCATCAGCGGCTGGCAGCAGTGGTGACCGGCACGAACGGCGATACCTTCGGCATCCAGCACCGTAGCCACGTCGTGCGGATGAACGTCACCGAGGTTAAAGGTGACAAGCCCGACGCGGTTGTTTCTCGGACCGTAAACATTCAGACCTTCAACTTCAAGCATACGCTCCAGCGCATAGGCAGTCAAGCTGGCATCGTGGTCGGCGATGGCGTCAAGGCCGATCTCCTCCAGGAAGTCGATAGCCGCTCCAAGACCGACGGCACCGGCGATAATCGGCGTTCCCCCCTCGAATTTCCAGGGGAGCTCCTTCCACGTGGAATCGTAAAGATCCACATGGTCGATCATTTCGCCGCCGAATTCAATCGGCTCCATCGCTTCAAGTAGCTCCTTCTTCCCATACAATACCCCGATTCCGGTCGGTCCACACATTTTGTGGCCGGAGAAGGCGAAGAAGTCGCAATCCAGATCCTGCACATCCACCTTCAGATGCGGGGCGCTCTGCGCGCCGTCCACCAGCATCTTGGCCCCGTGACGGTGAGCGATCTCGGCGATGGCTTTCACCGGGTTCAGGACGCCCAGGACGTTGGAAAGATGAACGACCGATACGAATTTCGTGCGGTCCGTAATGGTTGTTTCCACATCTTCAAGGGCGATGGAACCGTCCGCTTGAAGCGGGATATATTTAAGCGTGGCGCCGGTCGCCTTCGCGACCTGCTGCCATGGAATGAGATTGCTGTGATGTTCCATCGGCGTGATGACGATTTCGTCGCCTTCTCCGCAGATGGAGCGGGCATACGAGCTGGCAACCAGGTTGATCGCCGTCGTCGTGCCGCGTGTGAAGATGATTTCCTGCTCGGAGCGGGCGTTGATAAAACGAACGACCTTCGCACGCGCTCCTTCGTAAGCGTCTGTGGCACGGGACCCCAGGGTGTGGACGCCTCGGTGTACGTTCGAATTGTCCCATTCGTAATACTTTTTCAGGGCCTCGATGACTTGGACCGGCTTCTGGGAAGTCGCGGAGCTATCCAGATAAACGAGCGGATGCCCGTTCACTTCCTGATTCAAAATGGGGAACAGTTCGCGTATCTCCGAAGGTTTCATTGCCCCAGCTTCCTCTCTACCATAGTTTGCAGCTGCTCTTCCAGCTTGGCGATCGGAATCTCCGATACGACCGGAGCCAGGAAGCCGTAAATCAGGAGACGAGTGGCTTCCTCACGGGAAATCCCGCGGGACATCATGTAGTAAACCTGGTCCTGGTTTACTTGGCCCACGCTCGCCGCGTGACCGGCTTTTACGTCATCTTCGTCGATCAGAAGGATCGGATTGGCGTCGCCGCGGGCTTTCGGGCTGAGCATGAGCACGCGCTCCGTCTGCTGGCCGTTGGCGCCCGTTGCGCCTTTCTCGATCTTCGTGATGCCGTTGATGATGGCGGTAGCCTGGTCTCTCATAACGGCACGCGTAATCATGTCGCTGCTGGAGTTCAGACCGAAGTGAACCGCGCGTGTCGTCAGGTTCAGCTTCTGATCGTTCGTTCCCACGCAGATGACTTTCGCATCCGAGTAAGAGCCGTTGCCCTTCAGGATCGAAGTCGTGTCCGACATGGAGTTGCCCTGGTTCATTTCGCCGACGACCCAGTTCACGCGTCCGTCGTTCTCTACAACGGCACGGCGGTAAGTCAGATCCGTAACGCCTTCCGTCAGGTTGTGAACCGAAGCGAATTGAACGTTCGCGCCCGGCTTCACGAATACTTCGGTTACCCCGTTTTGTACAAGCGAAGCGCCGGTACCGACGGAAGTAAAGTTCTCCACGTAAGTGACGGAGCTGTTCGTATCCGCTACGATCAGGATGTGCGGAGAGAAGCTCGCTGCCGAATCATCGGACAGGAACAAGGCCTGCAGCGGGATTTCCACGTTTACGTTCTTCGGAACGTAAAGGAATACACCGCCGGTCCACGTTGCCGCATGCACGGCCGTCAGCAGGTTTTCGCCCGCTTCGACCGCTTTGCCGAGGTACGGCCGGACCAGGTCGCCGTGTTCGCGAACCGCGGTTTCAAGATCCGTAAAGATAACGCCGCGGCCGGCAAGTTCTTCGGACAGAGCCCGGTATACGGCTCCGGAGTTCCGTTGAACGATAATGTTCGTCTCTCCGACGAGTGTTTTAACCTGCTCCGGCAGCTCGCTGACGGAAGCAAGGGCTTGAGGCTCGCGGTACGTACCGAAAGAGCTCAGGTCCCAACGGTCCAATCTCGTTTTTTCCAATTTAGGCAGTTCCAAAGATCCCGCCAGATTTGCCGCCTGCACGCGCAGATCGGTCAACCACTCCGGCTCCTGTCTGGCTTTCGACGCTTGGGCGACGGCTTGGGAATCAACGGGAAGAATGGTTTGTGTCGTCATATCTATTTCCTCCTAATATATAGCCCAGGCCATTAGTTATATTTCGGTGCGGTTGTGTTCATAGGAACTTGGAATTCTTGCTCGTCGTCATTGCCGACTGTTTCGTCGACGATGCCCAGCTCTTCTTTAATCCAGTCATAGCCGTCTTTCTCCAGACGCTGCGCCAGCTCGGGACCGCCGGATTTGACGATTCTGCCCTGCATCATCACGTGTACGAAGTCAGGTGTTACATAATCCAGCAGGCGCTGGTAGTGGGTAATGATCAGGAAGCCGCGGTCTTCGCTGCGCATAGCGTTAACGCCTGTAGCGACGATGCGAAGGGCGTCGATATCGAGACCGGAGTCGATCTCGTCAAGAATAACGATGCGCGGATCGAGCATCAGCATTTGCAGAATTTCATTCCGCTTCTTCTCGCCGCCGGAGAAACCTTCGTTCAGGTAACGGTGCATGAACTCCGGATTCATTTCGAGTTCTTTCATTTTGCTTTCCATCTGGCGGATAAATTTGATCAGGGAAATTTCGCTGCCTTCTTCACGGCGCGCGTTGATCGCGCTGCGGAGGAAGTCGGCATTCGTTACGCCGGCGATTTCGCTCGGGTACTGCATAGCCAGGAACAGGCCTGCGCGCGCTCTTTCGTCGACGGCCATTTCCAGCACGTCTTCGCCGTCCAGGCTGATGGAGCCATCGGTCACTTCATATTTAGGGTGGCCCATAATCGTGGAAGCCAGCGTACTTTTACCGGTACCGTTAGGTCCCATGATGGCGTGGATTTCTCCGCCTTTAACTTCAAGGCTTAAGCCTTTCAGGATCTCTTTGCCTTCGATTTGTGCCTTAAGACCCTCTATTGTGAATACGGGTGCGTTTGCCATAGTGAATTAACCCTCCAACTTTTCAATGAATTTCACTTTATAATCATTCTAATATGATTATCAATGATTCTCAATAGCTTCATCATAGTCTATGCCGCCTGCTTAAATCAAGAAAGGGCATTTTCCCCGGTCTATCGTCTTTAATCGCCGTCATATGAGCTTTTTCATTGTGCGGCAAATAAAACTATGTAATTCCTTCCAGAATAACCAGCTTGCCGCAAAAAGAATCCGGTTTGAACAACTCCTGTTCATTCCTGGTCATTCCATGCTAAACCTACTCCGTCCTGGCCGCGGGAAGCCTGTTCAGGCTTCGGCAGTCGATGGGAAGGTATTGACACGGCCGGCTGCATGGAGACTAAGCCCCGTTGACCGGCCCGCCGTCCGTCAGAGCTTTCTCCACCCTGTCCACCGCCGCCCGGAACGCTTCGTCGCTCAGCACCGGCGCTCTGCCGGCGGACTCAAGCTCCCCGTGAAGCTCGATCCAGGACTTGCAGCCTTCATAGGAAGGATCGACGGCCAGGGTAACCGGCTTGTCCAGCTTATACACACGGAGCAGCATGACATGAAGGGGCTGCTTGCGCTTCCATTTCAATCTTTCCTCCGCAAAGGTTTCGGTCCAGATATGAAAAGGCTGCAGCTTCTCCAGCGTCTCCCCGTCGCTTATTTCGATGTCGCGGACCAATTCGGCCCAGGAGGAAATCGTCACCTGCCTGTCGTCCGGATTCCAGCCGTCCAACGTTTCTTGAAGTCTCGGCTGCGCGGAATCTTTGATGAGATGCGGCTTCTGATGCTCGTAGGTAGGATACAGGTAAAAAGCATCGGAAACGACGCGGAAATCCCGCGTTTCTTCGCGAATGCCGCCTTTGCGCATGATGAGAATCTGCTCGCCCTGCTCCAAAGCCTGTACGGCCGAAGCCCATTCTTTCAACGCCATTTGGGAATGTGTCACCGTTTACACCTCTCTTGCCCGTTATTCGGCTCACTCCCTCTTATTATAGTAGGCGTTTTCCCAAAAAGCCAAACCCGTCCGGCAAAAATCTCGGTAAATCGACGGTAAATTTT
This sequence comes from Paenibacillus sp. JNUCC 35, assembly GCF_058269095.1. Classification (NCBI taxonomy): domain Bacteria; kingdom Bacillati; phylum Bacillota; class Bacilli; order Caryophanales; family Paenibacillaceae; genus Paenibacillus; species Paenibacillus sp. JNUCC 35. Next base: position 4,878,138 of record NZ_CM177771.1, read on the forward strand.
TTGCAAAGGCAACCGCAAAAAACCGGCGCGCCTCGTTAGAGGCCGCCGGCCGGCATCCGTAATCGGTATTTTGCCCGGATCGCAAGGCATATCACTGCGGCTGCGGTCAGCAAGTTCACACCGCCCGCTTCCGTCAGCCGTTCAGGAAAGAACCGAGCATCCAGCTGTGCTTCTCCAGGGACTTCGTAATGCCAAGCAGCATATCGGCGGTTCCTTCGTCTCCGGCTTCCTGGGCTTCTTTCATGCCCGTTTTGCATTCGCTTATGATCGTATCAAAATCGGCCAGCAGGGCGCGAACCATGGCATCCGGCTTCTCGCTTCCCGCGGCTTCCCCGATGCCGGACAATTCCAGGCACCCTTTGAGCGTGGCGACGGGTTTGCCTCCGATCGAAAGCAGACGTTCGGCCAGTTCATCGACATAGCCTGCCGCTTCGTTGTACAGTTCCTCGAACTTCACGTGCAGCGTGAAGAATTGATCTCCTTTTACATACCAATGATAATTGTGGAGCTTGACGTAAAGCACTGTCCAGTTGGCTACTTGTTTGTTCAATACTTTGTGGGCGGAACGGATCGCAATCGACATGACGTACCTCCTGATGTGGGATATCTTCCGGTAGTGTAGGCCGAACGGAGTCGTTTTATGTAAGCCGTGTCCAGGGACCGGAGCCCTAAAAATTGTGTTTCATGCAGGGGTGTTTTCCTTTATACTAGTATTTAAGTCGGAATTAACGGACAACCCGGTACAAGCCGCCACTTATTAATTCTTTCTCAGGAGGAACGCCAAATGACTACGACTTACCATGCGCTGACGGAAGCGGAAGCGATTGCATATGCCAAAGGACTGCCGAACATTTTCGCGCCCGACGCGGTGCTGACAAGCCGTGAGATCGGGGACGGCAATCTTAATCTTGTTTTTCACATCTCGGATGAAAAGTCCGGACGGAGCCTGATTCTGAAGCAGGCGCTGCCTTACGCGAAAGTCGTAGGAGAATCGTGGCCGCTTACGCTGGACCGCGCGCGGATCGAAAGCGAAGCCCTGCAGCTCCAGGGTTCCCTGTGCCCGGACCTCGTTCCTCACGTATTCGCGTATGAGAAGGAACTTGCGCTGACGGTTATGGAAGATTTGAGCGACCACGTCATCATGCGCAAGGGCTTGATCGAGAAAAACAAATACCCGCTCTTCGCGAAGCATATCGGCCGGTTTATGGCACGCACGCTGTTTTTCTCGTCGGATCTCGGAATGAACCAGCAGGAGAAGAAACTGCGGGTCGGCCGGTTCATTAATCCGGAGTTGTGCAAAATCACGGAGGATCTTATTTTCGACGATCCATACCGAGATTCGGAAAATAACAGCATCGAAGATCATTTGAAAGATGCCGTTCATGCTATCTGGCAGGACCGCGAACTTCATCTGGAAGTCGCCATTCTGCGCAATACGTTCCTGACGCGTGCCGAAGCTCTGCTTCACGGCGATCTGCATACGGGCAGTATTTTCATCAAAGAAGATTCCACGAAAGTAATCGACCCCGAATTCGCCTACTACGGGCCGATGGGCTTTGATATCGGTGCGGTGCTGGCCAATCTGCTGCTGAATTACGCAGGCCAGGAAGGCTGGAGCGCGGGCGAGGCCGAGCGCACATACTACCGGGAGTACCTGCTGGAAACCGTGAAAGAAGTGTGGACGGTATTCGAGCGTGAATTCCGCGCCCTGTGGGACAACGAAACCGTCGATCCGATGTCCGAAACGCCCGCCTATCAAGACTGGTACATGAACCGCGTTCTTCAGGAGACGATCGGATTCGCCGGCTGCAAAATGGTCCGCCGGATCTACGGCCTCTCGCACGTGGCGGACATAGACGGAATCGAAGACGCCGCGGCACGCGAACGGGCGCAGCGGCTTGCGCTTGCGATCGGCACGACCCTGATCAAGCGGAGCCGTCAGGCAAGCTCGATCGACGAACTGATTGCGGCCGCCCGCGAGGCTGCCGCCGCGAAGGAGGAAGTCCGCTAATGACTGCAAACGAAAACGGAGTACAAAGCGAAGGCCAGCGCGGCTGGGTCCAGTCCGTCCGCTGGAACGGAGAGCGGCTCGATCTTCTCGATCAGCGGCTGCTTCCGGAGGAAATCGTCTACCTGCCGCTGGAAACGCCCCACGAGGTGTGGGAAGCCATCCGCCACCTGAAAGTCCGCGGAGCGCCCGCAATCGGCATCGCGGCGGCTTACGGGGTCTTCCTCGGCATCCGCGACGCGCAGGAAGACGAATCGATCTCGCGCGAAGCGAACCGGCGCCGCCTGGCGGGAGAAGTCGCCAAACAGGCGGACTATCTCGGCACCTCGCGCCCGACCGCCGTCAATCTGTTCTGGGCGCTCGACCGGCTCAAGCGGCTGACGCAGAAGCTTGTCGAGATGGACATTTCGCACGGCGAAATGAAGCAGGCGGTTCTCACCGAGGCCATCCTGATCCAGGCTGAGGATGAAGAAACGAACCGCCGTATCGGCGAGTTCGCCCTGGAGCTTTTCGAGGACGGCATGGGCGTCCTCACGCACTGCAACGCCGGCGGACTCGCGACGGCGAAGTACGGCACCGCGCTGGCACCGTTCTACCTCGCGCAGGAGAAAGGCGTCTCGCTGAAGGTGTACGCCGACGAGACGCGCCCTGTCCTGCAGGGCGCGCGCCTGACGGCGTTCGAGCTTCAGCAGGCGGGCGTCGACGTGACGCTGATCTGCGACAATATGGCCGGCGCGGTCATGAAGAAGGACTGGGTGCAGGCCGTCATCGTCGGCACCGACCGCGTGGCCGCCAACGGCGACGTGGCCAACAAGATCGGCACGTACAGCGTGGCCGTGCTCGCCAAAGCCCACGGCATCCCGTTCTACGTGGCGTGTCCGATGTCCACGATCGACCTCAGCACGCCGACAGGGGAAGATATTCCGATCGAGGAGCGCGGCGAGGAAGAGATCACGCAGGGCTTCGGCAAGCGTACCGCCCCGCAGGGCGTCAAGGTGTATAATCCCGCTTTCGACGTGACGCCGAACGAATATGTGACGGCGATCATTACGGAGAAAGGGATTGTCCGCGCGCCTTTTGCGGAAAATCTCGCCAAATTGTTCGAAGAATAATCCGCCGGTTGTCCCGGCAAACAAGAAGCCAGCCCGGTAAAAATTCCGGGCTGGCTTTTGGCGCTGCGGGTCGCAGGGCAATGCTTACGGCAGAGAAGATTCAGGTTATTCACGCTGTTCATGCCGTTTATGTCGGGCGAGATATCGTGATGTTCATGCGGTTCATGATGTGCATGATGTGCACGATGTACGTAATGTTCATGATGTGCATGATGTTCATGCTGTGCACGATGTACATAATGTTCATGATGTGCATGATGTACATGCGCTTCATGCCGTTTATGGAGCTAGCATTCGGCACTTCCCTTGGAGATCAGAGTGTCTGTGGCGTTTGATCGCATGCAGCTCTCTTCCCCGTCGGAATTACAAACGGATGCCGGCTTGTGCCCCTGCACTCAGCAAGGAGAATCCGCCGCCGCTCGGCTCTTTACTGTTGCCCGTGTCCGAGACACACGTCCCGGACACAGATTAGGACGGGGAGCTTCCTCCCCGCGATGCCTTTTCGGCTTCGAGCGCCTTCTGGATGATGGCAGGCATATCGGGAAGGTCTTTCCAGATATCGAGCGAATCTTTCTCCGCTCCGAGCAGCTTTTCCAGAATTTCACCGATGGCTTGAAGCTTCGTCACTACTTCTTCTACCGTCCAGGCGAAAATGCCGGGGTCGTAGAGGAAAAACAAACCGACCATAAAAAACTCGACCACTTCCCGAGGATGGCTCGTATGGAAGCTCCCCTCCCCGATCCCCTGCTCGATAATGCCCGTAATGAAAGGCGTGTAAGCCTTGACGGATTCCACGAGCATTTTTTGATGAAGAAGCGCGTTGTTCTCATGATGCATATAATCCAGATTTTCCAGATTTTCTCCCCGCTTCACGAAATCTTCTTTCATGACCTTGATGATCTTCTCCCGCCCGGACAGCTCCGGGTCTTCCGCAATGGACGAAATAAGCCCCATGTGTTCATCCAGCATACGCCGGATCATCGTATCCGCCAGTTCGTCTTTCGACTTAAAATAATAATAAAAGGTCCCTTGAGCGACCCCGACCTGTTTAACGATATCGCTAACCGCCGTGCGTTCGTATCCCTTCACCCGGAACAGCGACTCCGCAGCGGATAAAAGTTCCTGTTTGCGTTCCTCCGGACTTTTCGTTACACGTGCCAACTTCTCCACCGCCTTTATGCCTGCCTGTCCGATTTCGGTTGAAAAATAATCGGAGAAGGAAGCTCTTTCTTTTAAATTTAACTATTGACTGTCAGTCAGTCAATGTTATATAGTTTTTTCATCGACTGATTGACAGTCAGTCAATACTATCTATGGAGGATTCCCACTCATGCAAAAATCACGCAAGATCCCCGCCATCGTTACTCTTCTGCTCGGTTTTTTTATGGCGATTCTCGACACAAGTATCGTCAATGTCGCGCTTCCCCGGATGAGCGAGTTTTACGGCGCGGACACCGCCGGCATTTCCTGGGTCGTGAACGGATACAGCCTGTCGTTCGCCGTTTTTCTGCTCGCCGCTTCCCGCCTCGCCGACCAGTTCGGCCGTAAAAAAGCGTTTATGGCCGGCTTGTTCCTCTTCACCTTGAGCTCCCTTCTGTGCGGTCTGGCAGGCTCGATCACGTCCCTCATCCTTTTCCGTGTTCTGCAAGGGATCGGCGCGGCATTGATCACCCCTCTGGTCGCCCCCCTGCTGCTGGCCCTGTTCCCTCCCGAAAAGAAAGCCGTCATGATGGGCATTACCGGCGCTTTGGCCGGCCTTGCGGCCGCAAGCGGACCCGCCCTGGGCGGCGTGCTCTCGTACCAGCTCGACTGGCAGTGGATTTTCTACATCAATATCCCGCTCGGCGTCCTGGCCCTCGTTCTGGCCGCCTCCTCCCTAGCGGAATCTTACGATCCGACGGCTACGCGAAAGCTCGACTGGGGCGGTATGCTGACGGTATCGGCCGCTTCGCTGGCCTTGACGCTCGCTTTTATGCAGGCGAACGAGAAAGGCTGGGATTCTCCTTATATTTTGTCCCTTTTCGCCGCGGCTCTGGTTTCCCTTCTCCTGTTCCTATGGATCGAATCCCGCGTAAAAGAACCGATGCTGCCGTTGTCTCTTTTCAGGATCAAACGGTTTCCCTCCGGCAATCTCGGCTTGTTCCTGCTCGGAATCGGCATGACCGGCCCGACCTTCATCCTCGCGTTCTTCCTCACGCAGGTGATCGGCATGACGGAGCTGCGCGCCGGACTCATTATTAGCGTCCTGGCCGTCGCGTCCATGATCTGCTCCGTGGTTGCCGCCAAAGGCGCCGCCAAGCTGGGCCCGCGGATTTTCTCGGTCACCGGAATGATCCTGCTGGCCCTCGGAACCTACCTGCTAGCGGGACTCACCACGGAATCCACGACTCTGGATTACATTTGGCGCCTGGTGATTGCCGGGATGGGAACCGGCATGGCGATCGCGAATTTGACCGCAACCACCGTTCTGCTTCCCCCGCCGGACAAAACGACCATCGCCATGGGCATCGGAACGATGGCCCGGACGATCGGAAGCGCGCTCGGCATCGCCGTTCTCGTCGCTCTGTTGTCCCAATCCATGCGGACCGAGATGGCTTCGGCCAAAACGGAGCTGGCGGAACGGCTCGCAAGCAGCTCTCTGTCTGCGGAGAGCAAGGCGGGACTTGCCGAGGCTCTGCAGCAGGCCGGAAGCCGCGGGACTGCTGCTGCGGGAGGCGCTTCAGGGGCGATGCGGGGCCTGCTCGACCAGTGGGACCGCAAGGAGCAGGAACAGCTCCAAGCCGCGTCCCCCGAAGCGGCCGGGCGGGTGAAGGAAGCCTTCGCCAAAGACAAAACGGAGCTGCAGGGCCTGCTCCCCCAGCTTCAGGCGACGGTGAATACCCATACGACGGCCGCGTTCGGCCTCGTGTTTAAAATCAGCTGCCTGGCTCTGCTTCTCGGCGCCGTCTGTGCTTTCGTTAACGGACGAAAGACGGCGGAGCCCGCACGGGAAGCGGAACGCGTGGAAAATGCCCTCCGCTCCCCGCAGTAGGCGGACGGCAAAACAAAATCACCGGTTCCAGGAACCGGTGATTTTTGTGCACCTGCATGGTTTATAGGCGTCCCAAGGTTAGGAACCGTGGGGATATGTGAGTTCAGGCGCGCATGGGGGCAAGGCCGAAAGGATGGCGAGAGACGCCCGGCCGGCGATTCAATTCTTGGATCGCGTTTGCAGTGCGTAATTCCGGCCCGGGGAACCAAACGGCTCCTCCGCGTCTTTGCCAAGCTGCTCGTCATTAAGAGGCGGGCTTGCCTCCGTCCCGAACCGGTTACTTCCCGGCCGCTTCGCTGCCCGAGAGAACCGCCTCGATCCGCTCCAGCACGTCCGCCGTCAGCTTCACGCCTTCAGCCTTCACATTCTGCTCCACCTGCTCCGGACGGCTCGCGCCTACGAGGGCGCTCGCTACGTTCGGCTGGCGCAGAATCCAGGCAAGGGCGAGCTGTCCCACGGTAAGATCCAGCTCCGCCGCGATGCCTTCGAGCTGCTTCACCTTCGCGATGTTCTCCGCCGTAACGGCGCCGCGCATCGTTTCGACTTTGGCGGCGCGGCTGTCCGCCGGGATGTCATCCGCCGACTTGTATTTGCCGGTCAGGAGTCCTTGCGCGAGCGGCGAGAATACGACCTGACCGATTCCTTTTTCCTCGCCCAGCGGGATGATGTCTTTCTCGATATACCGGTTGAACATGTTGTAAACCGGCTGGTTGACGACGATTTTATCCAGCAGGTATCTCTCGGCCAGACCGAGCGCATCCGCCATTTGAGCCGCCGTCCATTCGCTTACCCCTATGTAAAGCACTTTGCCCTGGGTAACGAGATCGTCAAGGGCGCGGAGCGTTTCCTCCAGCGGCGTCTCGGGATCGTACCGGTGGCAGTAATAAATGTCGACGTAATCGGTTCCCAGTCTTTTCAGACTGGCATGCGCCTGTTCCATGATATGCTTGCGGGAAAGGCCTCTGTCGTTCGGTCCTTCGCCCATCGGCCAGAAAGCTTTCGTCGCCAGCACATAAGATTCGCGCGGATATTCCTTCAAAGTGTCGCCGACCACCTTCTCGGCTTCCCCCTGCTTGTAAACGTTTGCGGTATCGAAGAAGTTAACGCCCAAATCGTAAGCTTTACGGATCGATTGAACCGCATTGTCACGTTCGACGTAGCCTCCATAAGTAAGCCAGCTTCCGAGGCTAATCTCACTGACCTTCAAGCCCGACCGTCCGAGTCTGCGATAATGCATGTTCCATAAACCTCCCCAATCTGTTTTCACGAAGCGGACAAGCCGCCTCCCATTGCCATCATAAAATACTTTCTATATGATGAACAGTAGTGATCTTTTTTTGATCATACCCATAAAATTGTAGCTGCTACACTTTTGTTTAGCAGGGCTCGGGCCTTGCGGCGGACTTATTTTTTTAAAAGGGGGAAGCGCCTTCATGACAGCTCAATCCGGGAAAATACCGGCGGAACCGGCGGCAAGCAGCTATATTCCGAAGGAGCCCTGCGTCATCGAATGCTCTATCGAAAAGACACTTGATGTAATCGGCGGAAAATGGGCGTTTCTTGTTATCCGGGAGCTTTTCGACGGAACGAGACGCTTTGGGGAGCTTCAGCGCAGCATTGCTTCGATCAGCCCTACCGCGCTGACGAATATTCTCCGCCATCTGGAGAAACAGGGCGTGCTCGAACGGAAAGCCTTCGCAACTGTGCCGGTTACGGTGGAATATACACTGACGCCGAAAGGCCGCGATTTACACAAGATTTTAAAAGAAATGAAGCTCTGGGCGGCAAAATGGACCTGACTGACGCAGGGACAAATTGTTCGGTCAACAGGCAGCGGACATAACATGCCGATACATGAACCAAGGAGAGCGGGGAAAAGAATCATGACAGCTTTAAGACCGGAAGAAGTGGTCAAGCGTTTTTTTGATGAAGTGCGGTCGGGAAAAAATCTAAAGGCCACTCCCGAGCTGATGGCCCGTAAAGTATTCGCCCACCAGGTCCAGTCGGAGCAAGAAGTGACGGTCGAGCGCACGCCCGAAGTTTATGCGGAACACGTGCAGGAAATGCTCGATGCCTACGGCCCCTTCACCCTGGAAGTGCAGGAACTCCTGGGCTCCGGCGACCGGGTGTACGTACGCTGGAAGCAGACGGGAACGCACATCGGTGAAGTCGACGGCTATCTGCCGACCGGCCTGCCCGTTATCGAGCTGGCGAGCGCGGTGTACCGGGTGGAGAACGGCAAAATCGCCGAATACTGGATCCAGATCGACCGGGCCGGTATCGAGCGTCAGTTGAAGAGCAATGCAGTTGAAGCCGGGGCGGTAACAGCGACGGCGGACGGGGCGGCGGACTAGCGGGCTGTCCTAGAAAATCGTAGAGCCGACGGATACAGGGGCGGTCCGGGATCACTGCGCTTTCGGTTGACGGGACAAGCAGCCGGACAAGGTACAAGGTACAAGGTACAAGGTACAAGGTACAAGGTACAAGGTACGCTAATGGTAGCCGAATCTCACAGAAAACCACAAAAAAAAGAAGCCGGTTAACTGGCTTCTTTTCTGTCTTTATACAGCGCGATGCCGGAAAAAAATGATCAGCAACGAGAGGCGCCGGGAAAGCGCCCGCAAGTTCTCCCGAAGGCATGCGGTGGCGCTGCCAAAACGTCCGTCGGCAGCCTGCACACCATTTACAGCACCGCATGCAGTTCCGGCGCGCAGTGCAGCGTCGCATGAGGGCGGGCCTCCATTCTCTTCTCTTAAAGCTTAACGGCGCAGCCGCTCGCTGCCGAAGCGTTGGACGCTTCCATCAGACGGGTAAGGTCCGCTGCCAGCAGCAGGTTTTCCTCCGCCCGGGTCCCGGACTCGATATGCGTCACCCACTGCTCGAAAGCCGAGGGCTTCGCCTGCGGGAGATCCGTCACCGTCTGCCACTCCTCCCCTTCCTGCGACCGCGTACGGAGCAGGAGCTTGTCGTCGTGCTGGGAGTACAGCAGGCTGCCCTGCGTGCCGTGAATCTCGATCACGAACGGGGAATGGCTGTTCACAAAGCCCGCTTCCACGATGCCCAGGGCGCCGCTCGGGTAACGCAGTACGCTTACCGCGTTATCTTCCGCTGGGCGTCCCGTCACGCTGCCGTAATTCGCTGTCAGGCTTTCCGGCATACCCAGGAATAAGCGGGTCAGGTACATCGGATGACAGCCGAGGTCGATCATGGCGCCCCCCTGCGCAGCGGATTCGTCGAAGAAACGCTCGGGAAGCCAGCCGCCCCCTTCTTCACGGCTCAATCCGCCGTTATGGGACAGTCTTGTGCGGACCAGCGTCAGTTTTCCGAGGACTCCCTGTTCGAGAATGTCCTGAATCGCCAAGGTATACGGAGCGTTCAATCTCGGCAGCGAAACCGTCATGGCTACTCCCGCTTCGCGGACCGCGTCCATAATCTCGTCGCACTCTTTGTTCGTGGCGGCAACGACTTTTTCCGTGAAGATATGCTTGCCCGCTTTGGCCGCCGCCACCATAACGTCCCGGTGAAGATGAGTCGGGGTCGTCACGATAATGCCGTCGATTTCATCGTCGGCAAGCAGCTCATCCAGGTTTTCGTAAAATGGAATTCCCCGGTTTTCCGCTTCTTTACGGCCTCTGGCCGGGTCTTCATCCCAGATCGCGGTAACCTGAGTGCCCGGATGCTGGTTGGCGTCTTTCTCGTAATCCAGGGCGTGAACGTGCCAGAAACTGAGCAGAGCGACTTTTAACATAAGAAAATACCTCCATTATGTCTGGTTGGTTTCGGTTAGCCGATAGGGTGAAGCCCCTGTCCGGCGCATGCCTTTTGTTTGGAAGCTGCATGTGAATACATAACTGCTTAAAAAATTGTTTTACAGCAATTTGAACGCGCGTACATCATACAGTGAAACCCACACCCTATCCTTTTGCTTGCGATCGGCTGCACAACTGGTCCACTAAAAATAGCGTAAAGTGGCTCTTTAGAAAAGTCAACCGTCCCGCTAAGATGAAAAAAACAGCCGCAACCAGGCAACCATAGGGGTGGAGAATTTGAGAAGAAAAGAATTCGGCGTGGAAGACTGGCAGGAAATCGAGCAGTTTATGAACGAAATGACATTCGGGATTCTGGGAACGACCGGCGAAGACGGGTACCCGAATTTAAAAGCTCTTAATTTTGTATACGCGGACGGCGCGATTTATGCCCACGGAAGCAAAGTCGGCGAAAAAATTTCGGACCTGGGTCGAAATCCTCTCGTCACTTTCGCCATAGCCAAGGAGTACGCGCTCATTCCTTCTTATTTTACGGAGCCCGTGTACGCCTGTCCGGCGACAGCCTTCTTTAAGTCCGTCGTGATAAAAGGCAAGGCCGTCCTCGTGGAAGATTTGGAGGAAAAAGCGAAGGCGCTCGGCGTCTTCATGGAAAAGCTTCAGCCCGAAGGAGGTTATGAACCTTTCTCCCTGGAAAACCCGGGCTACGTCAGCCAAATCCGCGGCGTCGCCGTCATCCGCATCGACGTGGACGACCTGTCCGCCAAGTTCAAGTTCGGGCAGAACATGAAAGGCGCCAAGCGCGAGGCCGTCGTGACCGGACTCGAAAACCGCGGGAAAGAACTGGACGAGGAAACCGTCCGTCTGATGAAGCTGTATTGTCCGGCGCACCGGGAGGGATAAAGGCGGACAAAGGTTCCGAGTGAGGGACGCTCCCGTTCCGTCCTCCTCGCACAGGAAGCACAGCAGGCTTAGCTGCTGTCGGCGGCCGCCTCCATGCGACGCCCGCCGCACGCGGGGAGCTGCAAACGCAGTGTGTAAGGCGTCAGCCGCCCCGCTTATCGAGCAGCCGTGCAGGAAGGAAGTCTGACGCAGACTGTGCCCTCCCTTGCCGGATGATAAAACCGAACAACCCGGTTCCGCTCTATACGGAACCGGGTTGATTTGATTTGCCGATCTCTGTCGGAGAGCGGCCTGTATCTGAATCTTGATCAGAGGCTCAGGCTTAATTTGAAACCCCCGAAGCGGAATTCCGCTTCATCGGTGACACAAGCAAGCAGCCGCTCCCGCACTAAACCTGACATCAGCTTCAATCTTCGCATCAGCGTCAGTTTTCCAATCACTTAGCCAACAGGATTTAAACAGCTTTAGCCCGGCGGAACTCCTCAAGCGCCTCACGCACCGCCTGAGGCGTATCCAGAAGCAGCACCCGCTCCGCAAGCTCGCGGCACTCCTGACGGTCCAGTCCGGCGAGTACTTCCTTCAGCTGGCTGAGACGGCCCGCCTCCATGCTCCACTCGTCCAGTCCGAGTCCGAGCAGAAGCGGCGCGGCCAGCGGATCGCCCGCCATACCGCCGCACATGCCGGTCCACTTACCGGCCGAGTGCGAAGCTTCGATCACGGTGCGGATCAGCTGGAGAACGGCCGGATGGAAATAGTCGTACAAGTACGCCACGTGCTCGTTCATCCGGTCCACGGCCAGCGTATACTGGACGAGGTCGTTCGTCCCGATGCTGAAGAAATCCACTTCCCGGGCGAACTGGCCCGCCATCACGGCCGTGGAAGGAATCTCGACCATGATGCCGACTTCCATGCCCTCGTCGAACGGGACGCCCTCCTGTCTCAGCTCCGCCTGCGCTTCCGCCAGGATTTCTTTGGCCTGCCGCCATTCCTGCAGGCCGGAGATCATCGGGAACATCACCTTCACCTTGCTGAAGGCGCTGGCCCGCAGAACCGCCCGCAGCTGCGTGAGCAGCAGCTCCTTGCGGCTGAGACCGATCCGTATCGCCCGGTAACCGAGGAAGGGGTTCACTTCCTTCGGCAGCTGCAGATACGGAAGCTCCTTATCCCCGCCGATATCCATCGTGCGGATGATCACGGGGCGGCCCTCCATAAGCTGGGCCGCTTCCAGATAGGCACGGTACTGTTCTTCCTCCCCCGGCATAGACGGGGAATTCATGAACAGGAACTCCGTGCGGTACAGCCCCACGCCGTCCGCTCCCTGTGCGGCGGCGGCCCCGGCTTCCGCGGCGGTTCCGATGTTCGCCGCGAGCTCCACGCGCGTACCGTCCGCGGTTACCGCGGGACGGGCCGCGTACGCCTCGAGCGACTTGCGGCGCTCGAGATCCTGCCCCATACGGAGCCGGTACTGCTCCGCTTCGGCTTCTCCCGGCCGGGCGATGCACAGCCCGGCGGCTCCGTCGACGACGAGGGTGTCCCCGTCGTCAATGCCGTCCACGGCATCGCCTGCGCCGACGATGGCGGCGATGCCGAGCGACCGCGCCAGAATGGCGGTGTGGGAGGTCGCCCCGCCCGTGCGGGTGATAAAGCCGACGACCTTGGCCGGGTCGAGCTGCACGGTGTCGGACGGCGTAAGATCGTCCGCCACAAGGATCACCTCGCCGGTGATTCCCTCAAGACCGGCTCTCTCTTCGGGCGACAGGCAGGCCAAGAGGCGGCTTCCGATATCGCGGATATCGGCGGCACGCTCTTTCATGTAATCGTTGGTCATGCCCTCGAACCAGGAGGCGACCTGACTTACGATTTCGGAGACGGCCTGCGGAGCCGGCTCCAGCTTTTCCCGGACCCGGGCTTCCATCTTCGGATAGAAGGCCGGATCGTCGAGCAGCTTCCGCTGGCCCGCCAAAATACCGGCCTGCTCTTCACCGACGGTTTCCTTCGCCTTCTCCGTGAGCTGTTCCAATTCGCTCGCGCAGCGGGCTTTGGCTTCTTTAAGCTTGGCAAGCTCAGCCTCGATAACTGCCGGATCAGCCGCAATAGGCTTCCATTCGGCAGACGCTCCGCCAACATTCCCGTTCGCTGCGCGGTAAACGAATGCCTGCGCGATGCGGATTCCTTCCGAAACGCCGATTCCCTGAATATGCAGCCCCTTCATTAGGCTTCACCGAACTTGCTTTCGACAAGCTGCGCCAGCGCTTCAACGGCTTCCTTCTCTCCGTCGCCGTTCGCTTCGATCGTCACGACAGCTCCCTTTTCAATGCCGAGCGTCATCAGCTCCAGCATGCTTTTGCAATCCGCCGTGCGTCCGTCTCCGGACTTCAGGTGCACCTCTGCTCCAAACTGGCCGGCTGTTTCAGCAAAAAGCTGAGCCGGACGGACATGAAAACCCTGCGCGTTCTGTATCGTTACTGTTTGTGCGAACATGTCGTTCCTCCTCACCCGTTCACCGCCGGATAAAGACCGCAAAAAAAGGATAGGGATGTATGGTTTCTCCCGACAGCTATCCGCTTAAGTTCTGCAAGTCGTCTTTCGGCGATATTTCCCGGTTAACGTTTTTTGGGGTTGATTGTAAAATTCCGCTCTCTGGTCTGCTTATCTCTCTGTAACTCCACACATTTACCGGATCTGAGCCGGATACAACCTTCTGTTTGATTTGAGGTTGTTTTTCTCTGTTAAGACAGGTTACGCCAGCAGGGCGATCCGCTCTTTGTACGTTTGGATCAGCGCCTGGTTGTGCGCGTCGGAACCGTCGATGTTGCCGCTCAGGAACACCGGCGGGTTAAAGCCGTTTTCGATCATGATTTCAATGGACTCGGCAAAAACGGCGTTCAAGATCGCAGCTCCGATCACGGTCGAGCTGGGTGTGAAAGGGACTTGCAAGCCCGGATGATTCAGCACGGCATCTCCTTTGACCGAGAAGTTGTCGATCACAAGATCCACCGCCTCGGCCAGATGCTTGCCGCTGGTATGCCGCGACGGCTGGCTCATGGAATATTCCAGGGAAGTAATCCCGACGGTAACGGCGCCTTTCTCCTTCGCCATCAGGGCGACATCGACCGGAACCGGATTGCGGCCCGAAGTGGACAGGACAAATACGACTTCGTCCTTGCGGATATCCTGCTCCTTCATGAAATCGACCGCCAGATTGTTCTGTCTCTCCAGCTCCGACGAGCGCACCGCGCCTTCATGCAGCATCAGTTTCTCGACGAAGATCGGACGAATCGGGACAAGCCCGCCTGCCCGATAGAATACTTCCTCGGTCAAAATATGCGAATGGCCGCAGCCGAACAAATGAATAATGCCGCCGTCCTGAATGCAGGCCGCCACTTTCTCGGCCGCTTCGCGAATCGGTCCGGCCTGTTCGGTCCGAACTTTGTTCAGCAGCTCGCCGATCACATCAAAATACGTATTCATCATCATAGCTCTCACCCCGTTGTCAGTCTGTTGAATCCTGATGTTCCCCGTCTTCCAACGCCTGCTTGGCCCGCAGAAGCATCTCGGCCATCACGTCCAGGCTGCGTTCGATAATCTTCTCGCCCTTCTCCCGGGTAGCCAGCGTGGCGTCGCCGAGAACGGCGGAGGACGTGATTTCCTCCCATGGCGTCGGCGTGCAGTCCGCTTCCGCTGATATGCGGGGCGCTCCGTCTATGGCTTGGCTCATGTCCACGTACTCGCCGGCCAGATAAAGCATGTAGGAAGTCTCGATTTCGTCGGCATGCATATAGGTGCCGTGGGCCGCCGAAGACTCCCTCACCTGAACGGTGATCTCTTTCGTGCCCGGATAAAAGAAATAGAACACTTTCAGCTCCGGCACCCGCTCGTATAAAACTCTGGCGGCTTCCTTAAGCGCGACCGCATTGCCCAAATGGCCGTTGACCATGGCGAAAATACGGAAGCCCTGCTGGTACAGGCTCTCTCCGATGTCCGCCAGCAGCCGGATCAGCGCCTCGTTGGAGACGTTGATGCTGCCCGGAAAATTCCGCAGGCTCCACACCTGGCCGTAAGGCAGGACCGGAAGCACGAAGCTGTCCGTGCGGGCCGCCAGTTTATCCGCCAGCCGTTCGGCAAGCAGATTATCGGTGCCGAGCGGCAGGTGGGGGCCGTGCGCTTCCACGGCTCCGATAGGCAAGATCGCCGCCCGGAATTGTCGGATTTTATCCTGCACCTCGTACGAGTTTTCGTGCTCGAACTTCATCGTGCGCGCCTCCTTACTTTTTGAATGAGAAGCAGTTGGCCGGATTTTTCACGAAAAATTTCTCGATCAGCTTCTGCCCGTCGAACCCGTTGCGGTTCGCTTCGTCCACAAAGCGCGGCACCCACTTCGCAATGATGTACTCCAGGCCGAGACCGTGGTCGTAATGCTTATAATACGTTTTGCGGGCGGTATCTCCGCTGATCAGAATCTGATCCTCGTAGCCCTTGCTTACGAGATTGAGAATCAGCGCGATCCGCGTGCTTTCGGGAGCGTACTTGATTTTGCCGATACCGTCAAAGCTCATGTAAGCGCCGGTTGCCGCGATCTGCTCGTGGTAGTAAGGGTCCGGGTTGCGGTCCATATGGCCCAGGCTGAGGTACGACAGGTCCACGCCCTCGCTTTTCAGGAGCTCGATCTGCTCCAGCGCCATGGTGCCGACTTCCGTATGGGAGTGCACGGGAGCTTTCGTCTCGTGGTGAGCGCGCGCTACCGCGCGGAGTGTTTTCTCTTCCAGGGGCGTAATGCGGTTGTAGCCCGTCCCGAATTTGACTTGGCCGGCTTTGAAAGGCGTGCCTTCGAGCCCTTCTTCTACCTCACGGATGACGAAATCGGCCAGCTCGTTGATGCTTTTCGCTTCGATCCATTGGGTATAGGTTTCATAATCGCCGGTGAGCGGCTTCAGCTCTTCTTTGATTTTGGCATCCCACAGGAAGCTTTTGTTGAAACCCGCCGTGCCCACAATCCGAATGCCGGTTTCCAGGGCAATTTCCTGTACCGCCTGGACGTCCCGGCCGTAATCGACCGCCGTCGCATCCACGATCGCGCGTCCGCCGTGCTTTTTGAAATCAAGAACGTCCCGCTTGGATTTCTCTTTATCGTCCAGCAGCAGATCGTCCTCTCCCCGTTCCTGCCAGAAGGCCGGACGGCATACAATATGTTCGTGGGAATACGTAAAGCCCAGATCCTCTTTGGCGATGTCTCCATGTAAGGTGCGGATATAGCTCATAACGTGTCTCCTCCACTCTTTTTCTGAAAAGGAAGACGGCGGAGCTTAGCGCTGTCACCGTCTTGTTGCCCTCGGGCATTCACCCGCTCATTCGTTGTTAAAAGAACAGTTTAGCCAGGAAGTTCAGAATCGGACCGATGATGAACATATCGGAGTCTGCTGCCCACATGGCCGTATCCGGAACTGTCGATGAGATAAAGAAGCGGACCATGAGGAATTGTCCCCAGGCTACGATCGTGGCAGTGATGAATCCGCCGATCACGGCCCCGCGGACGCCGCCCGTCGAGTTCCCGAACACGCCGGCCGTAGCCCCGTGGAAGAACAGGACGATCATCGTAGGTACGAAGATGTAGGAAACGGTGTTCCCCAGCACAAGCAGCCAGATAATCGCGCCCGCAAAAGCTCCCAGGAAGCCGAGTACGACCGCATTCGGCGCGTACGGATACACAACCGGCGCATCGAGTGCCGGCTTGGCGCCGGGTACGAGTTTTGTAGCGATCCCGTTGAAAGCCGGAACCAGTTCGCCGACAAACATCCGGACCCCCATCAGAACGATGGCGATACCGCCCGCGAACGTAAACGATTGGATAATGGAATAGATAATAAAGTTCTGGTCGCCCGATTTCGCCATCAGTTCGACGGCGGCAGGCGTTCCTTTCGTCGAAAGGATAATGGAGCCGATCAGGAACAGAATTCCCATGCTGAGTGCCGTGATAACGTTGGAATCCCGGAGGAACTCAAAGCCTTTCGGCACTTTGATTTTTTCGGAATCGTTGTTTTTGTTGCCGAATAGTTTACCGAACAGGGCTGCCAGCAGGGCAACCGAGGCGGATGTGTGACCGAGGGCGATGTTATCGTTGCCCGTTACTTTGCGCAGGAACGGCTGAACGAGAGCCGGCTGGAACGTCCAGTACAGACCGAGCACGACGGCAACCATCAGCACAAGCTTCCAAATGGCGATATCGCTTGCGGCATGCACGATCACGCCTGCGAAAATCGTTGAAGTCCAGAACATCATATGTCCGGTCAGGTAAATGAATTTGAACCGGGTAAAACGGGCCAGCGCGACGTTGATCAGGAAGCCGACGAGCATCGCCAGCGTGACGGCGCTTCCGAATTTGGTGTTAAACGCCTCCTGCCCCATAAACGTACCGAGCGATCCGGCTTCCAGCCCGAAGACCTCTTTCCACATCGGCTCGAAGACGTTCAGCGCTTTTACGATGACGTCCGCACCTGCACCGATTACGAGAAAACCGATAATGGCTTTAAAGGTACCGCTTACGAGCTGGCTCGTCGATTTCTTCTGGAGCAAAAGGCCGACCAGAACGATGAACCCGAGCAGAATGGCCGGTGTTCCGAAAATATTGGTGGCGATCCAAAAAAGCACGTCCATAAAGACCCCTCCTTAATGGGTTACAGTACTTCTTCCAGTTTTTGTTTGATTTCGTCATTGTCAAAATAGTTATTGACGATCACGATCTTGGCCGCGTGCCCTTGCAGGCTCTGTGCCAATTCATTGCTCGTAATGATGTACTCCGCCGCCGTGCCGGACGCCGTGGATACGTCGGTATGCTCCACATCGGCGCTTACGCCCAATCCGCTCAGCACGTTCTCCACATTCATTCTCAAAATCAGGCTGGTTCCTTGTCCAAGACCGCAGACGCATAAAATTTTCATTGTTCGTTCCCCCTAATAAGTTGTTGGATAGTATCTACATCGGCTGCCTGCTTGAACGCTTCCACGTTGGCCGGGTTGCTCAGCAAAATCGTCAGCTTGCGCAGCATGGCGATATGCTCGGAGCTGGTGGACCCGCCCAGTGCGAATACGAGCTGAACGGGATCGTTGGCCGCGTGGCCGAATACGACCGGTTTCTTCAGCCGGAGCAGCGAGACGGACGCTTCTTTCACTCCGTCTTCCGCACGGGCGTGCGGCAGAGCGATATGCGGCGCCAGAACGAAGTACGGGCCTCTGTCCCGATAGGAG
Organism: Paenibacillus sp. JNUCC 35; assembly: GCF_058269095.1. Lineage (NCBI taxonomy): Bacteria > Bacillati > Bacillota > Bacilli > Caryophanales > Paenibacillaceae > Paenibacillus > Paenibacillus sp. JNUCC 35. Next base: position 4,896,197 of record NZ_CM177771.1, read on the forward strand.
TCCACCATGGCTTCGGCATAGCGCGCTTCCGCGGCTCCCGCGTCGGCCAGCAGTCCTCCCGCCAGGCGGATCGCTTCTTCCGCCGTCTCGGCTTCGACATCAAGTGCAATTAAGGACGGTTCTAAAAATTTCATCTCTCATCTCTCCCAAATCCGGTAGTCTAACTGCGGGGACCTTCTTGTATCTGCTGTAATATCTGTTCTTTGGTCCCGGCGTCCTTCAGCCGGGTCAGGCTGTCTTGTTCTCTGAGCAGGAGCGTCAGCTCCGACAACGCTTTGAGATGCGATTCTCCGTCGATCGCCGCCAGCACCAGGATCACCTGTACTTGATGGCGGGCTTCTTCGGAGAAGGCTACGGGCTTCGCAAGCCGCAGCAGGCTGATTCCCAGCCTCTTCACTCCTTCCTGCGGCTTGCCGTGCGCGATGGCGATGCCCGGAGCCACGACGATGTAGGGGCCCAGCGCCTCTACCTTGGCGATCATCGCCCCGATGTAGGCCTCCTCGATGCGCCCGTCCTCGAGAAGAGGCAGGGCCGCCTCGCGGATGGCGGAGCGCCAGTCGGCGGCCTCTTGCTCCACCCGGATCATCGTTCCGGTGAGCAGGTCGGCCAGCGACGGCTTGCGGGCTTCGCTCAGCCACGTTTTCCCGACGGACATGTAGCGGTTCAGTTCCTCCGCGAGCCCCGTTTCATCCGTCACCTTCGCGTATTTGCGGACAATGTCGAGCAGAGCCTGAACCGAGCTGGCCTGGGCCCGGGACTTGCGGCCGACGACCGTGTTGATCTGGTTCAGCAGATGCTCCTTGTCCTTGTCGCTGAGGATCGGATTCACGACGAACACGGGGACGCTGCTGTCCGGAAGCGGGACCGTCGAGAAAATAAAATCGACGCTTTCCTCTTCAAACGCTTCGTAATCCCTCAGCGAGAGAATGGCCGTAATGTCCACCGCCGAAAACAAATCTTCGAGCTGGGATTTCAGCATCCGCGAAGCGGAAATGCCGTTGACGCAGACGATGGCGGCCTGGCGCCTCTGTACCGGCTCCGTGTTTTCCCTCCGCAGCCAGCCGCCGAAATGCATGGCGAGGTAGCCGATCTCGTTATCGTCGAGCCTGCGTCCGACAAGCTCCTCGAACGGTGCCGCGGAGCGCCGCGTCAGCTCGAACACTTCCCCGTACTTGGAGCGGATGTTGCCGAGGAGCGGGTTATCGAGCCCCAGCCCGTACAGAATCCGGTAATACGCCGGTTTCAGATGAACGAGCAGGTTCTCTTCCATCGCTTCCCGGTTCGGCAGAAACACGCAGGCGTGACGCTGGAAGGCGTCGGTCATTTCCCTGGCCGCATCGCGGAGCTTGTCGATCACTTCCTCGGAGCCGGTCAGCTGCTCCATCCGGTTGACGCGCGCCCCGAGCAGGTGCATCGTAAAGTACGCGATTTCCTCGTCCGGTATGGCTGCGTCGAACAGATCGCCGAGGCCCTCCGCAATGCGGGCGGCGGCCTCGTATTCCGGCATGCGCCCGAGCACGCTCCGCTCATCTTCGTCGATCGAGATGAGCTGCTTGTTCTGGATTCGGTGCGTATAGAGCAGGAAGCGAGTGGTCAGGTTAAACACCATCTCGTCCGTTAATTCCACGCCGAGTGTGCGTTCGCTGTCGGCGATGAGCCGGTAAACCCGCTTCAGGTGATCCGGCTTCATCGGAGGGAATAGGTCCAGCACCGGGTCAAGACTGCCCGGGTCTTCGCTCCGGCTGAGCGCCTGCTCCCAGCCCACGCTTCCGAAAATCTGCCCGAAGTAGTACGTGAGCGCCTTCCGCTTGTCGCTCTCTTCCCCTCGGACCCGGTAGCCCTGCTTGCGGTCGTAAGCGACCTTAAGCTTCAGGGATTCCAGTTCCGGCCGGACGATGTTCAAATCCTTCAGCACGGTTCCCCGGCTGACTTGCAGGAGATCCGTCAAGTGATGGACGAAAAGCGATCCGTCCGCCGGCGATAACAGATGGACGGCCAGCCAAGCCAGCCGCTCCCGTGGAGATAAGTAGTACTGCTGGACCGGAAGCTGTCCGGCCAGCTGCGGAATGCCCTTGCGGCTTTCATCCGGCAAATAGTAGCCGGCCGCCCGGACATATTCGACCGGCGGAAGATGAATCGTTTTCAGCCAGTCGTTGATTTTTTCCATATCGTAATAAACGGTTCGTCTGGAGATGCCGAGCTTCTGCATCAGTTCTTCCAGAGATACATAATCGGCTGCCTGCTGCAGCAGCGTCAAAATCCGGGTACTGCGTTCGTCCAGAATACGGCATCACCTCCTTTGCCGTTTAGTGTGATTCTTTGTTCAATTTGATTATACCCATGGACAATAAACCAAAGACAGTTCAATTCGTGGTGGCTCCTTTGTGCAAAAATGAATTCTAATCTCGCAAATCCGTCAGACGATACCCGGCTTCGGCTTTCGTCCACGCAAAAAAACGGCTCCGGAAGCATCCGCTCCCTGGCCGCTTTATCAAGCCGGTTCTATTAAATAGGACCCGTCTATCTCATTACCGCCGCTAATTTGCTTTTATCCCGGTTAATCCGTTTCCGTCCGCATCACTCCGTTTCCGAAGGCTGCAGTCCCACTTCCCGCACGCTCCAATCCCAGAACATCGCGGCAAGCTCTTTGTCTTTAGCCCGTGCGGACACCAGCGCAATCTTCTTCCGGTAAAAATATTCGCCCGTGGCGCACGACACGTTATCGCTGGCAGCCAGGTAAACCGCCGTTTCCGCCCCCTGGGCGGGTGTCAGGAAGAACGGCCGCAGCATAGCGAGCACCGATTTGCCGAAGCCCGTATTCCGGTCCACGCCGATCTGGGTGCCGACGGCTCCCGGGTGCAGGGCGTTCACCGTAACGGCGGTCCCTTTCAGCCGGGCGGCGAGCTCCTTGGCGAACAGAATGTTCGCCAGCTTGGACTGCGCGTATCCGGTCCATACCGTATACCCCTTCGTCAGATATGGGTCTTCCCAGCGGATTTTGCCGATTTTATGCGCACCGGAGGAGACGACGACGATCCGGCCTTGCTCCGCCCGCTTCAGCGGCCCCAGCAGCAGATTCGTCAGCAGAAAATGGCCCAGATGGTTGACGCCCATCATAACTTCGAAACCGTCGGAAGTGGTCTCTCTCTTCAGCGATACGACGCCGGCATTGTTGATCAGCACGTCCAGACGATCGTAGCGGCTCTTGAAATCCGCGGCAAAAGACCGGATGCTCCGGAGCGAACCAAGGTCGCACTGCATCAGCTCGATGTCTCCGGAGCCGCTGGCCGCTATCGCTTCCCGAAGAGCGCTCTGCCCCCGCTCTTCGCTGCGGCATACCATAACGACCTTCGCCCCCTGCCGGGCCAACGCAATCGTTGTGGCGAGACCCATGCCAGAGTTGGCCCCGGTTACCATCATGATTTTATGCTTCATCTGCAGCCCGCCTTCGTTTGGTTTTTGGGGAAAATCGTGTACGAGCAGGATCGCCGGCTGCGGGTGCTTGAACCGATCAGCCCAGCCCTTCGGCCACCGTTTTCAAAAAATGCTCCTTATGCGCCGGGTGGCAGGCAATGAGGTAAGGCTCCGGGCTCATTCCTCTGAACGGCTTGCCTTCAAAATCCATGACGAGTCCGCCCGCCTCCTGTACCATCAGGATACCCGAATACAGGTCGGTCCCCTCTGAGTTGTAGAGAACGATGCCGTCCAGGTCTCCCTTGGCGAGCATGCACCACTGGAGAGTCGGCGCCCACACCCTCATCATCCGTTTGAACCGGACGTCCAGATGATGGCGGAGCTTAACGGCACGCGCCTCGTTCTGGACCTTGTGCCCCTGTATCCAGCCGATCGTGCCGCGCTGAATGGACGGGCAAGGTTTGGTCTGAATGCGGATATTGTTGCAGAAGGCCCCTTTGTCCGCCGCGCTGAGGAACAGCCTGTCCACCATCGGTTCGTAAATTACGGCCAGCACGGGATTTCCCTGATACATCAGCGTGATAGACGTGGCGAAAAGCGGAAGACCTATCGCGTAATTGTTCGTCCCGTCGAGCGGGTCCACGATCCACATCCAGTCGCTCTGCTTGCCGTTGTGCCCGATCTCTTCGCTGTCCACGCAGTGATCGGGAAAGCTTTTCGCGATGTGGGTCAAAATAATTTCCTCCGCGAGGTGATCCACCTCCGTTACAACATCGCCGAAATCGTCCTTTTCCAGAATGCTGTTAATATTCTCAAACCGGTTCTTCGCTTCTTGCCCGGCTTGTAAAGCGGCTTGGATGGCCACCTTCTTCGCTGCGCGCAGGATGTCTTCCACTGCCTTCTCCCCCTCTGCTCTATCTGTCCGCCTATCCGACTAGGCTTGTATACCGGTGTCTGTAGTCCGGTGTTTTTACCGGCCGCGTCCGTGCCATTCGCTCTCCAAAATGCCCATTTCAATCAAATTCCAATAGTTGTCTCCCATCCGTTTGGAGTCCCGAATGAGGCCTTCTCTCACGAAGCCTGCCTTCTCGTAGCAGCGAATTGCCGCTTCGTTAAAGTCGAAAACGCCGAGCGTCATTTTATGCAGGCGGAGCTCTTCAAATCCGATCCGGAGCGCCTCGCGGATCATCGCTTGTCCGGTTCCTCGGCCCCGCCGGGCCGTATGGCCCACGAGCACCTTGCCGATCCTTGCGGAGCGGTTATGCCGGTCGATATTTCCGATCGAAAGATGCCCTATCGTCAGGTCGGTCTCCGAATCTATGACCTTATATACGAGACGGCCGGATTGTTCAAGATCGTTGACCCCTTCCATGTAAGTCTCCAGCTGCGATGCGGTTAGAGGGTACTTAAACTGAGGCCCCGCCCATTGAAGCAGAAAAGCCTCGTCTCCGCTCCATTCGATAAGCTGGTCGTAATCCTCTTGTCCGAAATACGCAAACCGAATCATTTCAGATCACATTCCTTCCCATTTGATTATGGCCAGATATAATCCGGCGGTCAGAAGAGCGCATGGCACGATAAGCCCATGCTGTCTGTTCTCCAGACACGTCAGCAGGCCGAAAACAAAGGTAAACACCGCCAGCAGCACACTAAAAGCAAGCACGGCCATCATGACCAGAAAGCCCGTCAGTTCATCGCCGAACGGCAGACGACCTGCGACGAGAGCCCCGTATTCCAATCCGATCGTAAGCAGCAGAAACAGGCTGTAATAGCGCCAGGTAAGCAGCCGTCTCCCTCCGTTCACGGGTTCCGTCCCCTTTTCGCTTCGCATGGCAAGCTCCTCTTCCCATGATTTGTAAGTCAATCCTTCTGTTAGAGTAGCATCCTTGGTCTCATTTGAAAATGCTTTTTGAAAAAGAAAAGTTCCGTTAAAAGAATGTAAACAGAAAAAGTAGTTTGCCGATTCCTTCCCCATTTTCGGGCGAAACGAACGGTTGCCGAACGGCTCCTTAGCGGGTCGATCCGGCGCGGAGACGCAAAAAAACGCGTGCATGTCATGCACACGTTCTTTGTATTTCACCTTAGGCATCTCCCGGCGTGCAGTATGTTATCGCATGCAAGGGGCAGCCACGCGGCTGTAAATGATCGGGCCCTACTAGTACCGGCCCTCATGACGGGCAGAAATCGGCAACCTGCGGGGCAAGCTTCCGTACCTTCTCCAAATATGCGGCGCCCCTTGTATCCAGCCCGGCAGGATACTCGTAGCCGAGCGCGTTTCCGGCTTCCGCCGCCAGCTCGACGTCGCAGTCCGACAACAGACCGGTAAAACATGGGGATTCGCCCGCAGCTTGTCATCAGCATCACCCGGACTTCTTCTTCCTCTTCCGCCAACCGGCGCAGCAGCCCCGCCATTTCCGACTCGCCTCTCATCTCTCGTCCTCCCCCGCTCTTAGGTTTGTTCCGGTTTAAAAAAGAAAACACCAAGCGAAATTCACTTGATGTTCTCCTATAGAAGCTATGTACGCTGCCTCCGGCAAAGCTTTGCAGGTTCCGCTCGGGGTTTGCTCCGGGCCGATTATTTGCCGATCTGCTCGCGTTCTTCCTTGCTCGGGCCGTAAACGCCCGGTACAACTAAGCCGGCCTGGCGCATAAGGACCGTCATTTGGCCCCGGTGATGAGCCTGGTGCTGAATAACGAAGCGCATGATACCATGAATCGTGGTTTCCCGGCCGAACACGGTAATGCTTTGCTTCAGCGTCTCGTCCGTCCACTGCTCGCCCGCCGCCCGAAGCAGGTTCGAGCTTGTCTGCTCGTAGACATCGGCGATTTCTTTGGCGGACTCGGGAACTCCCGCGCCTCGCTCAGGTCCCTCGAACTTCAGGCCTGCCGCCGAAAAAAGGCCGTACATGGCTTGAGACAGATGCCATCCAAGCTCTCCAAGGGAGAAGTGGTCCAACGCGACGCTCTGGTCGAGCGACTCGTCCGTCAACGTATTTAAAATTTTTCCCGTCAACGAAGCCTCTCGCTTCCATTCCTGTTGAAACTCGTTCAGACTTACGAACATACTTGTCAGCCTCCTTTAAGGAACTAATCTCTTTATCAGTATAATACAAAGAGGCCCTCCTTCACCAATGACACCGCTCCGTACGCCGGCGAGCTGCGCGTGGCATGAAAGGAAGGGAAGAGAAAGAAACCTTCCGGTAAATTCCCCGGATCTTCCTTTTGATTTTTTTGGCACTCTCCGCAGGATTCGGTATAATGAACAACGTACATACGTCTGCCGCATAGTGCCTACAACAGGAGGAATGATGATGAACATACTACCGTTAAAAAAACGCGGCCTGAACGCGAGCCGTCTCGTACTGGGCTGCATGCCTTTCGGCGGAGGCTGGAATTCCGATCCGGTGACCAAAGAAGATGAAACGCAGGCGCAGAAAGCCGTCGAAGCCGCTCTTTCCATCGGAATCTCCATGTTCGACCATGCCGATATCTATACAAGAGGAAAAGCGGAAGAAACCTTCGGCCGCATTCTCAAAAACAAGCCGGGCCTGCGCGAGGAGATGGTGATCCAGTCCAAATGCGGCATCCGCTTCGCGGAGGGGGACGTTCCCGGACGTTACGACTTCTCCAAAGCCTATATCGGCGAAGCCGTCGACGGAATTCTCCGCCGTCTGGGCACCGACTATCTCGACGTCCTCCTGCTGCACAGACCCGATCCGCTGATGGAGCCGGAAGAAGTCGCGGAAGCGTTCGGCCGTCTTAAAGCCGCCGGAAAAGTCCGCTATTTCGGGGTGTCCAACATGAGCGCCGCCCAAATCCGTTTCCTTCAGCGTGCGCTGCCCGATCAGCTCGCCGTCAACCAGCTGGAGATGAGTCTGGCGCGCCACGACTGGCTCGACCAGGGGGTTCACGTGAACCAGAAGGCCGGCACTTCGGTGAACTTCTCCGAGGGGCTGCTGGAATACTGCCGGATGGAGGACATCCAGATCCAGGCATGGGGCCCGCTGGCCCAAGGAAAATTCTCCGGCAACCTCGGAGAATCGGAGCCGGAGCACATCCGCAAGACGGCGGAGCTCGTCGGCAAGCTTGCGGATGAGAAAGAGACCACGCGCGAGGCTATCGTACTCGGCTGGCTCATGCGGCATCCGGCCATGATCCAACCGGTGATCGGCACGGCCAACGCGGAGCGCATTGCCGCCTGCCGGGACGCCGAGCGCCAGGCGGAACTCATGACCCGCGAAGAGTGGTATTCGCTTTACGTCAGCGCGAGAGGCAGCTTCCTGCCTTAAACGCATCCGGAACCTCCGGTCTGCTTCGGCAGCTCCAGAGGTTTTTTTATGGATACCGAAGGCTCCCTGACTCAGCCCTGCCCATTAATGAAATGAACAATTCCGACAACAATTAGCACAGCCACCGTTATTAGGAAACACTTTACCAATAGTTTAACCATAACAATACCTCCGATTCGCCGCTGCCGAGTATTACCCAGCATTCCGACTTCCCGGCGAACAAGCGGACTTGATTCTATATCCGTCTTCGTCCAGCCTCAATTATCTGCCGCATATTGGCTCTTTTAAAACTTGCCCCTTTTTTTGAGATAAGTCTGCAGTCCCTGAAGGATGACGATCGCCGCACAAACGAGCAAACACACGAGCAGAATGATCCATACGACCTGAGCAGCCTGCCAATCCGTAAGGCCCACGGACCGCACCAGATAAACGCTCACATATCCTCTTATCAAATAAATCAAACCGGCGAGAAGCAGAAGCTCCGTCATCCGGTAAATCATCTTCCCGCTAGTCAATCTATCCGCTCCTCTCTCTCCGAAAATCCGAATGAAAGCGGCCCTCATACCGGCACAAACTTCGCTGCTAACCGCCCGCCTTGATCCGCCTTTAAACGAGGAATATTTTACCGCTAAAAAGACTTTGTCGAAATTCCCCCCTCCATAATAGGTTTTTATCCTTAATCGGGACGAGCTGCCATGGGATAATAAAAGTGCATTTGTAACCGTTTACAAAAAAGGAGGCTTATCCAACCCGCTTACCGGCAGAACCCGCACTTATCTCAATTAAAAAGGAGCGTACCGATTGATGACTTCTTACGCAACTCCCCGAAAAAAAATGATTCACCTTGCCCTCGCCTTCACGCTTGGCCTCGGCGTAGTGCCTGCTCTGGCTTCCAGCCAGGCTAATGCGGCCGGTACGGCTGCGGCGGCATGCCAGGATCCCGCCTGGAACTCTACAACCGTCTACACGGCCGGCAAAAGAGTCTCCTACTCCGACAAGACCTTTGAAGCCAAATGGTGGACGCAGGGGGAACAGCCCAACACGGCGAACACCTGGGGCGCCTGGAAGTATGTGAGCGACTGCGGCTCCACCGGCGGCGGAACGACAGACACGCAGGCGCCATCCGTTCCTTCCGGACTGAAGGCAATCGCCTCCACGAGCACAAGCGTCTCCCTGTCATGGGCAGCCTCGACGGATAACGTCGGCGTGACGGGCTACGATGTTTATCAGGGAACGGCTCTTGCCGCCAGCGTGACGGGAACGACAGCCCTCGTCACCGGCCTTACCGCCTCGACGGCCTACAGCTTTACCGTGAAGGCCAAGGACGCGGCCGGCAACGTATCGGCCGCAAGCGCTCCGGTCAGCGTGACGACACCGGAAGGCGGAACCACGCCTTCCCCGGACCGCAGGTACGTCGCCTACGCCAGTACCTGGAACACCAGCATCTACGATTTGAAGCTGGAGAACATCCCGAATTACATCACGGATGTCAACCTGTCTTTCGCCAGACCGGATACGAAATATGTCAAAGGTTCTTACGCCTTCGACCAGGAAGTTGCGGGCTTTGAGTTTGTCGAGGGCGCCACTACGGGCCGCGGCCAGCTGAAGTTTACGCCGCAGCAGTCCCAGGATCTGCGCAGCAACATCGCCGCACTGAATGCGCGCGGAACGGACACGTGGCTCTCCGTGGGCGGCTGGTCTTACAGCCAAGGCAGCCAGTGGGGGAACTTCAACGCGCCGCATGTCGTCGACCTCGCGCTGGATCTAGGCGCTTCCGGCGTGGATATCGACTGGGAGTCGAGCGGCAGCAACTGCAACAAAGCCGCAGCCGAATCGTTCAGCTGTTCCAAAGACGCCGAAATCGCCGGCATCATCAACAGCCTGTACAACGAAATCAAGGCACGGGGCGCGAAGCTGAAAATCTCCATCGCCGGCTGGTCCACGGGAGCCTACTACGTGAAAGGCTCGCCGTTCGAAGAAGGCAAAGTCCAGTATGGCTCGCCCTTCGGCGGCACGATGTACCGCGTCGTGAAAGATCACGGCAGCAAAATCGACATGATCAACCTCATGTCCTACGACGGCGGCGTCTATTACGATCCGCGCGAAGGCTACGAATCGTACCGCGCCATCTACGGCGGGACGATCAACATGGGCCTGCAGATTGCGCCCGAAGGCTCCGGCGGTGCCGTACTGAAGCTGAATGCCGCACCGGGAACCGTCTACGACGCCGAGATGCTGAACGGCCAGAACAACGTCGCCTCCGCTTACTACAACGTGGAGACGCTGGTCAAATACGTCAAAAACAAAGGCAAGTCGTTTGACGGCTTCATGCTCTGGCAGCTGTGGAAGCAGCGCGTTCATCTGCCGGCCCCTTCGGACGGCGCCACCGAGAACAGCGCAGGCCAGTATGTGTGCCGCAACCTGCCTCTGGCAGGCGACTGCAGCCAGACCATTCCGACGCTGCCGAAGTTGACTCCGTAAACGAAAGCGGCATAACGGCACCTTGCAAGCAGCGGTTACCCTCGCGTCTTTCGCGCAGCGGTAACCGCTTTTTTGGGCTGAAAAGCGCGCGTAATCGGCAATCACAGATGCGCGTTCCGGCTCCGTTTGGTTCAAGCATTCTCGGCAAGTTGCGATCTAACGCAAATAAGCGTTCGAAAAAGATCGAAACGCACAAGAAGGCTCTTAGTTATCCGAGCTGCTTTTGATCGGTTTTCTGACCGTTAAAGCAGCCCTCGTTCATTTTTGCGATGCTCGTGTTCAGGCAGTTCTTCTCTCTTCGGGTCAACTTTATCACGTGTACGCTTGCTTTTTTTACCGTCCAGATGAAATACCATAAACATGGCGCTTATGAGCACCCACATCAAAAACATCACAATGATGAGCTGATCGGAATTGAACAATTGAATGATCGAAGTAGGCATACGGGTATTCTCCTAATTTATGAATTCGGCGGGACCGGTTACAGAAGAGAGGCTTAGATGAATAACACCCGGATACCTCTGCTCCTTGAGCTTACATTTCTCCCGCTGATAGGTATTCAAAACACGGTCTAATTCCTGAGATTTAGTTAGAACCCTGGAATCGGAAAATCCATATTCCCCTGCCAGCCGCATCATTTCTCTACGAATTTCTTCAATATGCTGATGAATTTCGTCCATCCTCATACTCTCCTATAGGTAATATGCAAAACCTGTCCTTTACCTCTGTTCTTGTCATATTTTACACCCTTCTGTTAAATTATAGGATATCGTCCGAATGACATTACGCTTAGACGCCTTCTCCCCCGAATAAAAAAAGACATCCCCGGATTACCCGGGAATGCCCTTTCTGCTGCTATCCTGTTAATTTTGCCGGGTTAATTTCCCCAGCCATGCCCCAATTGTACGATCTTATGTACTTGCGTCTGCGGTTGAGCTGAAAATCCCGTAGTTGGTGCCAAAACAGCGATTGCCAAGCTTGATAGCACGAGTAAAACCGATAGTTTTCTTTTCATCCTAATCGCACCTCGCTCACTAAATGTTTAAACTCGATTTTTTCTTCGACGCCTGCCAGATCCCTAAATCTCTCAAAAAGCGCCATACATTGAATAATATTTCTCTCACTATTTATTCTAACAGAAAATTCCAATCCGTGCAGTACAAACTTTATACCTTTTCTACGATTTTGAGTCAAGTGATAGGCCGCCAAATCGCTCAAAAACTGGGCGTACCGCTCCTTCATAACGGGCTTGTTGTATTCGCCAAATTCAGATTGATAGGTTTGATAGGGAAGATGAGAAGAAAAGCGGTCCAGAATATCGTCGATCTCGTATCCGTACCGATTGGCTATTTGTACGATTTTGCAGAGTGCCGTGAAAATATCGTCCTTGCGGGACGCGATGCAGTTGATGTATTCGGGCAGAACCATGAGTTCACCCGACATGATGCGGTACAAATAAGTGTTCGCTACCGCCCATTCTCTAAACTGCTCGACAATACGTTTCTCCTCATCCGATTGTTCCCGTACCCAGTCCGGTTCCGCGTACAAGGAAACGTAATACAGCGCCTGATCGAATTGGCCGCGTTCCTCACATACCACCGAACGGATCAGCAGGGCCTGGAGGATATAATAGCAAAGCGGACGCTTGGGTTGCTTGATAGTCTCCCTGCCGGATTCCGAAGCCGGCTCAAGCCGGTACTGAATGGCCGCAATCCGGTGCAGCTCTTTGGCTAGTGTATCGACCTTCTCCCATTCGTGCAGAGTCCCGAAGACATAAGCCAATTGATTAAGCGCATCCAACTGATCCGATACGTCTAGCCGGGGCACATAGCTCTCGAATAAGGTCGCCGCCCGTAAATTAGCTTTTAGATCATCTCCTATGGCAAGGGTAAACAGCCGGTACTGACAGAGGGCCAGTCTTTCGGAATGCTGATACTTTTCACTTTCCGCAATGCACTCATACAAAAGCACGGCAGCCTCTCTTCTTCCTTCCGAATGAAACTGTTCGGCCGTCTCAAATAACAAAGAAAGATACGAGAGATTTTCCAGCATCAGCCGTACCACGCGCAAGAGGAGGTCCAGTTTGCCCAGCTCCGCACATCGGTGTATGAGCGGCCCCAATCTGCGCCAATCCGGATTCGAATGAAAAAAACATTCTTCAATGTACACGTCATAGAAATGGCCTTCGTGAAGCCCCATACCGGCGGTCATTCGATCCAGCTGCTGCATGGCAATCGGACGATTCCCGTGCAAAATAATGCTTAACGTACCGGAGTTGATTCCGGATACTTCCGCAAATTGGTTAATCGTCATCTGCCGGCGATCTAGATAGCTCTTCAATTGTGTGCGAATCGAAGTTATTTTGGGTCCCAAACCATCACCGCTTTCTAAAACCAACGAATCCTGCAGGTTTCCCTTTCACGAAATAAATCTATTAGGACATCGGTCAATAAAAAAATTTGAGATCGAATTTTCCATTACATGGGAATTATACCTCAAATGATCTATTGGGACAATTAGATGAAGGATAACGTGCAAGTTTTTCCTCGTAAAAAAAGAGGCGGGCGTCTGCGCAGCGGCAGCACCCGCACCCGAGGTTTTCCGAGTTTCCTACATCATTTTAAGTACGGCGTCACGGCCGGTCATGCCCGCGAAGATCCCCATCTCCTCGGCCGTATGCGTAACGGATTCCAGCGGAGCGTCGAGCAGCTCGTCGATGGTTTTCACACCGGTGGCACGGGCGGCGATAATCTGGCGGTCGCTCAGCCGTTCGTTCAGCAGAGCGACATCAAGTGCTCCGCACATGATATAGCCGGCCGCACTCCCCGCCGCTCCCCTCTCAAGCATTTTCCACATACGGGTTGATCACAAACCGGTCACGGATTCAAAATCGCATTGATCCGGTCTGCCACTTCCCTTTGCATGCTTGGCGATACGTGACTGTAGATATCGAGAGTCACTCCTATTTTCGAATGGCCGAGACGCTCCGATATCAATTTCACGTGAATGTTCTGCTCGATCAGCATCGTGGCATGGGTATGCCTCATGGAATGAAAAGGAATATGAGGAAGTCCCGCCAAGCTCACATCCTGTTGATAACGTTTGGTTAGATTCGAGGGGTAAACCGTTTTTCCGTTGGTGAGATTAAAAATGACGAGATCCATGTCGATGAACCGGCTGCCCCGTTCTTTTTTTACTTGTTCGTACTGTTCCCGCTGTTTGTTCAGCACTTCGATTAACCGGTCCGGCAGCGAGATCGTTCTGACGCCCGCTGAAGTTTTAGCTCCGCTCTTAATACTCTTCCCGTAATTGGTCAGACGCTGGTTGACGGTTAGGATTTTTTTGTCGAAATGAATATCCTTCCACCTCAACCCGAGAATTTCGCCTTGTCTCATTCCGGTCAGCAGCGCAAGGGAGTACGCACAGTGATAACGGCTGTTCCGCGTCTTCCGCAAAAAAGTATTCGCCTGTTCCACGGTCCACACGGCCGCTTCTTTTCTGACCGCTCTGGGCAAAGCGACTTTTCTCATCGGATTTTGTTTCATAAGCTTAAAATCGACGGCTTTATCCAGCGATTGCTTGAGTACAGAAACGACGCGGTCGATCGTATTGCGGGCAAAACCGTCCCTGTGCATATCGTTCACAAACTGTTGACAAGTATGGTCATCCAAACACTGGAGTTTGATAGCTCCGATTCTGGGGCGGATATGATTTTTAACGTACAACCCGTTGTTATAATAAGTCGTCTCCTCACACTGAAATTTTCTTATGTGCTGAAGCCAGTAGGCGAGGAAGTCGTCGATCGTCATCCTGCAGGTCTCGATATATGCTTGGTCGCGGACCGCCTTCTGCAAATCGACCATATGCTCGCTCGCTTCTCGCTTCGTTTTAAATCCTCTGCGCCGGACTTGTCTCCGCTTTCCGTCCTTGTAGTAGTCAAATACGAACTCCCACTTCTCCGTTTTGCCGTTTTTAAATATAGAGGCCATTCGACGGATCACCTCATTTCCGGTTCATGTTTATGCCCGCGCCAAATTGTCCCATTCCGATTTCCGGTGATAAGAGAAATAATTGCTTGATTTTTATTTTAATTTTTTACTTTATATGCTATGATCTGGATGTTACCTTACTATATCTTGGAAAAGGAGGGATACCGATGAAAATGACCGGATTTTCTATCCGTACATGGCAGGACCAGTACTATGACGGCCCGATTGAGGAACCTGCACTAAAGAAAAAATATGCATCCGTCAGAAAAGCAGAGAAAAGGGGAGCTTACGGTGAACGTAAAAAAGACCTATACGCTATTAAAAATAAATATTAAAGATATTCATAAATCTAACTACGATCTGAAATTAAGTTCCGACGACGAAAAAAGCTGCCAAGTCAAGCAGCAGGACTCTCCCCTGCTCCGGCAGTTAAACATGGTGAGGGGCTGCGAGCTAGAACGAGTTAACGAGTTGATTATCGTGGAAGCCAAGCATACCCCGAAAAATCTGGAGCTTCTGGCGGTTCTTATTAACGAAGGCTTCCTCTATAACGGCAGACGGTTTATCCGGTTCGGCAAAAGCTCGTCTCAGGCCAAGGACGGAATGACCGTATTTGTAGATCAAACCTATTATGCCGGTCTGATGGAACGCAGCCAGTTGGGTGTTCCGGTGCGGCAGTGCGTCATTCCCAAATATGAAAGCTACCGCTGCCTGATTTTCAGTTCCTGCCAATTCGTCGATACGGAGAAGCTCCCCTATATCGTGATGGTGGACGAATACAAGAAGATTCTCCCGGCTCAGCATGTCCGTTATGCCTCTATACAGGATAAGGAGTACACGGACCCCGCGACCGGCGAAACGAACGTGTACAAAAATCAGAAGCGGATAGAGGAAGGCTATCATGATGTCGGCCTGTCCCCTTTTGACGGATTCGGCGTTCATACGAAAGAAATCAGTGAAGTTTTCAGCCGGGCTCTCGGCTTGGATTATACCCCTGCCGGCTATCAAATCCGTCTTCCTTTTCTGAAAGGAATGAGTGTAGAGGCGCCAATCCGTGACTTTTACCGGGATCAGGGCATCACCCATGTGCAGGATATTTTCGGCGAATCGCATCCTGTGGAGAAGATCGACTGCATCTGGAATGTTTCCATGTGGAAAGCCTACGGAATTTTTAAAGAGGGGTTTGGCGAAAAAGCCTGGAAAACGTATCTGGAACGGCTCCAAACATACGGGTATCAGATAGGCCTCAGCAAGTTTACTCACCACACCAAAGACATTCCCGTCTATGCCAAGCTGAATTTTCAATATTTGCAGTGTCTCGATCTGAATAATCCCGCCTATTCCCGGCAATTTAAGCAACCCGATAAGAATTACGATATTCTGGATGAGAACAACCACGGGAAAATTATCCGGCTTTCAAGGTACACAACCGATTTGTTCGAAAAAATCATCAAAGGCAACAAATTTTATACCCTCAAGTTTCTGGGCATTCACGATACCGACACCAATTCTTTGACCAGCAAATATATTCAAGCCGTTCTTATCAACGACCGGATGCTCACGGACCCTCCTTTTCGCAACATGTTAAAAAGGAAATTAAACAAAGCCATTACCCAAATGAAATACGGGAAAATTTACACGGAAGGCTTCTATCATATTATCGTGGGAGATATTATCGGCTATCTCGAATACTGTGCCGGGCTTGAAATAAGAGGCTGCTTGGACGCGGGGCAGTTTTACGCTCCGTCGCTTCCGGATGGAGAATGCCTCTCTTTTAGAAGTCCGCTCGTAGACCCGTCGGAAGTGAATAAAATACGTTTGGTCCGTAACGAGATAACAAATAAATACTTGAAATATTTCAAAGATCAAGATTTGTGTATGATTAATATTCACGATCTTACGCTTCCCCAGCAGGGGGGCGCCGACGAAGACGGAGACAGCTTCTTCCTCACAACGAACGAAATTCTTATCGGCAGCAAGATAGACAAGCCTATCGTGATCGATATGGATGACAAGCAGGCGGTAACTCCGGTCGATTACAACGCGGAAAATATTCTTCATTACGAATGCAACAGCCGCGATAACCGCATCGGAGAGATTACCAATATCGCGACGGCCATCTTAAATCAGGTGACGGAGGACGAGGGATCCCGCAAAAGAAACGAGGACAACATTTCACTTCTCCGCTTGTATCAGGGTAAAGAGATCGATTTTATCAAAACCGGGTACAGATGGACACTCAGCAAGCAGCTTCGTACTTACATGAAAAAGATTCCTTACTTCCTCCTCTATAACTATCCTAAGAAATTGGAGGTCTACAACAAAATCAAAGAAGCGAACAAAACGGCCGGTCACGACGATAAAATTCCGCTTAACGCATTCAGATCCCCTTCCGCTTTAAACGAACTGTGCGATTACGCCGCCCAATGGGAGCGGAAGAATCTGATCTGGGATCGCACAGCCGGCAGCAACGGCGATCTGCTGATCGATCATGAACTGACGCTGACGGATCAGGAGCTTATGAGACAGATCAAGCGCTTGTTAAATCGCTTCAAGACCGATCTCAGGAACGCAATCGTTGAAGAAGAAGACTTGGGCCTAATGATAGAGTCCTATCAGGAGGAAATTCGCAAGATTCCGGTTGAGAAACAACTCCTTGCCAACTATTTCATTAAAGTCTCCTACCGGACGGTTATGGAAGACAAAATCTTATGCTGGTCCGTTTTCGGTGATATCATGCTGGAAAATTTGAAACGAAACACGCCTGGAGGCAGACGCAGCACGATCCTGAAAGCCGATTTCACCGAAGAAGGGGCTTACGAGTTCCTCGGTAAGTACTACAAACTAATGGAAGAATAGAGGTTGCCTATGTTTCTTAACGAGCTTCTGGAAGATTACACCGCTTCCGCCGATAAGGAAGAGCTTGTCCGTGAATTTACCCGCCTTCTGTGGCAAAGTGGCTGTACCTCAAAAAATTATTCGAGGTTTTATACCTTTAAAATAGATGGTTCCCTGCTTGGGAACCGTCCCGAGCTTATAGATTTCTTCTCGGAGCACAACCGGATTCCTTACACGGTAGCCAAAAGCTTCTATAAGGGCGCTCTGGAACCTGTCGATTATATTCGAATTCATGTGAATAATGTGTATGCCCGGCTGTGCGATCCGGATGTTTATTATGATAAAGCCTACTATGTCTGCCTTCAGACCCCCAAGAAGGAATATTACAAAGCCGTTCAGAAAGTGAAAGACGACGAAAAAGTAGACCTTGAAACGATCCGGGAAAACATAGCCAAAGAATACGCGGCGGCCGAGCTTATCCGTCAGCAATGCCGTCACAATAAACTGGAGCTGTCTTGGCCGGAATATAAACACCTCATAAACGGGTTTATCCGGCGCATTATGGACAACTATCTATCTATAGAAGAATACGAATCCAGACACGGCTGGGAAATAAAAGCTTCCATAGACGGGTGGAGCGAGGATAACTACGCGATCAAATATTTTTGCAGATGCCTGACGGGATACATGCAGAACTATATCCGCGACCGCAGGCCGAAGCCCGTGAAGAGGAAACCCTGTATCGTTTGCGGAGAAGAGTTCATCTATAAAAGCAGCAAAAAGCAGTACTGCGATCCTTGCAAACGCAGCAAGCAGCTTCAGTGGCAGACGCAGAGCATGAAGAAAAAAAGAAAGACGTGAAGTCGTTATCCGGTATTTATCAGAATGGGAATAAAAATAAATAATTACAATAATACACCTAAATGGACGGGTGTATTTTTGTTAGCGTAAGGAAGCTGTCCTAGCTTCCATTTATGTATTCCCGATTCCTTTAAAGTTCGCCGGCACTTCGAAAGGAAGGTGATTCCCCTCTTGCAGCAACAAACTATCATGTACATGGAGTAGAGCTATCTAATGGACAATCGTCTCGGTATTTTTTTAGGAAAACCTGTTGATGTGCTGGGTCTGCCTATCCACTCTCCCACGATTCATGAAATCGCCGAATTGGGCGAAGTTGCTTACAACATCTATTTGACGCTTGCCACTTTTAACAAAGAAAACGTGCTGAAATATCTGCTGCGGCTACCCGAGCCTAACGTTGAACTTCTTGAGCAGGCGGATGCCTTCGAATTGTTGACGGCTTCCATACCCATTCGTAATGAGATCGCCAAAGCGCTCTCCTTCTTTACGAAACAGCCGATTGTTTTCGATGAAGAGAGAAACGGGTTCTACGGAACAAGCGAGGCCTCGGTCAACCGCAAGAACTATAAGAATTTCATTTCGGTCATTCAGGAGACCAACGGGATTTCGGAGCAGGATAAACAGACGGTTTCGTTTAAAAACGACAAAGCCAAAAAGATGTACAACAAGCTGCAAAAGCTGAGAGATCAGTACAAGAAAACAAACACATCGGATTCGCTGGGTCTCAAAGATATTCTGTCCATTCTATGCAATGCCGACGGAAACGGGATTCATATCTTCAACGTCAGCCAGCTGACAATTTACCAGGTTTACGAACAATTCGAACGTTTAAACCTCAAGGAACAGCATACCCGCCTGCTCCGGGTATGGGCTAACGGTTATCTGGGCAAAGACGAGCAGCTGCCCGAATGGATTGTAAAAAGCCGTTTATAACCCCGCAAGACCATCCAAACAAACCAAACAACCACAATCTTAGGAGGATTTACTACTATGGCACTTAATCTTGGACGTTACGGATCCAGAGAAATCATGGATCTTCAAATTTTTAACTTTGCGACTAAAACACCGCTTCTCTCGATGGACTATGCCACTTCCGCACAGACGGAAAACACGGCCGCTACGGTGTACGCACGCGGCGGTGCCGGCAATGCTCGCCGCATCGCATGGCACGGTGACAAAGAAACCAAAGTCACGATCGAAACCAAAATCTTCACGATGCAGCAGCTTGCCATGCTGGCCGGCGAAGATATCGTATCCGGCTCCCACGAAGTTTACAAACGTGAAGTGCTGAAAGTCGAAGACGACGGCACGGGCAAGAAACAAATCAAGCTGAGCAAAACACCAGTGGGCACCAACAAAGACGTGGCCGTATTCGAATACGTCAATGGTGTTCTCGGCAAAGGCCAAGACGTGGAATCCATTGCTGCCAATACGCTGAAACTGGCGGTTTCGGCCAGCATTGCGATTGGTGCGGAAGTGGAAGTTTACTACCGTCAGCTGGCTACGGACGCGCACAAGCTGTCCTTTACCGCCAAAGGATTCCCTCCGTATGTGTTCCTTGTCGGCGATACTGTATATGCGGATGAAGTTTCCGGCGAAATGGTTTCCGCTCAGCTGCAATATTTCAAAGCCAAGCTGCAGCCTAACTTCACCATCGCGAACTCCCCTACCGGCGACCCGAGCAGCTTGACGCTTGTATTCGACGTGTTCCCGGTTAAAGTAGGCGGCGTAGATACTCTCTACGACATGATCGTACACGAAGATTAAGAACAGACCGGACAGAGGGCTTCCCTCTGTCCTTTTTTTAAATAACGAACTTGAGGGACTTGGATAGCGGGTTCTTGAATCCGATTATTTAACCGATAAGGAGAGCTGTGCCATTATGAGCAAGAAAGAAAAGAACTTGTCCTTGCCGCAGGTCAAACGACAGAACAACCAGATTTATAAGGACAAAAAGCGAATTGTGCTGGGTCAGTCCAAGCTCGATCTCGATATGATTTTCCGCCCGTCCAAAACCAATGAATTAACGGCCGAATTTATCGGTCTCATGCAGCAGGCCATGAAAGAAGCCAAGCCTTTCGACGCGGGGGCCGCAATGGGACTCACGGTGGCGCTTGTCATCCGGTATTTTACTTCCATTGAAACCAACGCCAAGTCCTACGAAGAACATCTCGATATGCTTCGCCAGCTCAAAGACGCAGACTACTTGGACACCATTATGGATGCTTTTGAACTTTCCGAAGTCGAGCGCGTATTCGAGGAAATCCAGCGCAGCATCACAAGTCTGACAGCAGAAGTGAATAAATCGCTGCAAAACGAATTCGCAGACAATTCCCCCGAAGGAGACCAAGCCGATGCCTAGATATGAGCTCTCGCCCAATATGGTGATGAATCTCTTGAAGTTTTTGAACAAAACTCCTCTGGAGGGCTTCGATCAGCAGGATGCCATGTACGAGATCAGGACGGTCTTGCATCAGCCTCTGGATGAGTCCGTTTCCGATTCGGCTGAAACGGCCGGGAAATGACGGAGCCCTTGCAAACCGGGATTATCAATCTTAAGAAAGGAGTGACGATATGAACAATCTTAATATAGTAACAATCCTTCCCGAGGCACTTAAGGCAGCTGCTAACTCTTCTTATATGGAGCAAATTATAAAGTTCCTGAAGAATGGAATTACACATGTCAACGAGCTTAATAAATCACTGACTCAGCTATCCATCATTTTCAACGAGAGTCAAAGAGAAGTTCAAAAATACAGTGTCAGTATGCAATCACTTGGACAAAAGCTGAATGTCAGTTCGAAAGAAATCGCGAATGTAGCCGTAGAATTTGCCAGACAAGGGCTAAACCAGCAGGAAATGCTTAAACGAACAGAGAACACGGTCCGATTTGCCAAAATTTCAAACCTCGATTATGCGGCATCCGCTAAAATTTTATCTTCAGCCGTATCGGCGATGAATGTGGATATGGTGCGCGCATCTGACGTATTCTCTTATCTAGGGAATGCCAGCTCTTCTACGGCCGGGGAAATAAGCGAGGCTATCCAAATTATTGGCGGATCCGCTAACGGAATCGGTGTAAATTTTGAAAAAGTCAGTTCCTGGGTTACTGCTGTCTCTTCCAAAACAAAAGACTCTGCTTCAACCATCGGAAATTCAATCAAAACAATTCTGACGAGAATGCAGTCGCTCAAACAAACCGGATCCGATAAAGAAGATAATACTCAGCTTTATCAGGTAACCAAAGCACTGGAAGACGTCAACGTCAAACTGAAGGATAATAAAGGAAATTTCAGAAACTTCGGGGACGTAATGGACGAGCTTGGAGGCAAGTGGGAAGGGCTTACGACCAAGCAGAAAAGCTATATCGCGGCAACCGTTGCAGGAACCAGCCAACAATCCGGCTTTGCGAATTTAATGGAGAGCTACGGAGATAGTTTAAAATACTATGAAGGAGCTTTAAATTCAGCCGGCACGGCGCAAAGGCAATTTTCCCAGTGGCAGGAAGGCAGTGAAGCCGCTGTAAACCGATTTAAAGTTGCAACTGAAGGACTTTGGCAAAATGCCTTTCAATCGGAGTCCATCGTTATCTTTATGGATGTACTGACAGTAGCTGTTCAAGCGCTAGGTATCTTTGTGGATGTTATAGGGCCGGTCCCTATCCTTTTGGGCGGCGTTTCCGCCGCTATGCTGATGCTCAATACAAACTTCAGAACTGCCGCGGCAGCTGGAACACTTTTTACGGGTGTTACAGTAAGTATGACCGCAGCTTTGGATGCTGCAAAAGTAGCTTTTAGAGGGTTCCTTTCCGCCACTTTAATAGGCGCAGGGCTTGCTGTAGTAAGTTTAGGCTTGGAAAAAATTATCGGTCTGTTTTTTAAAGCGGAAAAGGAACAGCCTAACTTCGATAAAATGAACGAAAGCCTGGCTCAAACGGATGCGAATATCAAACAGATGGAGCAGCTTAATGCCAAGTACAATGACAGCAAGCTTACTACCGAAGAATTAAACAGCGTCCGCGAGAAAATGGTCGGTATCATGCCGGAAGTCATCGACCATTATGATGCCGAAGGCAGAGCGGTTCTCAAAACGTCTCAAGAGATCTCGGAACTGATCAAAAAAGAGAAAGAATTGGCTCTTGCCAAGAAAAAGACCGAACGAGATAATCTTTCTTCTACCCTTAGTGATGACGCCGAAAAAATTACAACCAGCAAAAAAAATCTGGCGACTATCCAACAAAGCCCCGAATACAGAAAATCCAAGGCGAAGCTTGAGGCAACCGAATATGTGCAAGATTACGTCAACAAAAATAACGTAGATCCGTATTTGCTGCGAGTCGATCCTACAGAGCAGAAAAAATTACAGCAAGATATTAGAAATATTTACGACTCATTCGATCTTAAAGGCGGATCCATTAATTTCGTCAAAAACCTTATGGAAGAATTTAACGGAAATCTTCCGGTTGCTGTAGAAGTTGCCAGGGCCAATTTCGGTAAACTCCGGGCGAATGTCGACAAGGAATCACAGCAGATTAGGGAAAGCAGTTTAAATTTCGGAAAGGGATTTCAGCTGATTAACGAAGTCGTTCTGGAAGAGTCCGGAAATACAGACAAAAACACAGCCTTATTTCTGGACAAATTCAGTTCAGCATTTAAAGATTCCACCTCCATAGACAATTCTAACTATATGGGTATTCTTACCTCCTATGAAACCATGGTAGTTAAGCTTAAAGACTATGTTGCCGCCAACAAAATCGATCTAGGCAAGTTAATGGCCTCAGGCGATACAAGTCAGCTGGAAACGATGCTGGCTAAAGTCGGCGTAAAGGGCGAACAACTCACCGGGATTATGGAGAAGTTCCGAAAAGCCTCTTCTTCAATTGGAGATAACAGAGCGGCTTTGAACTTGCAGGAAAATTATAAAGCTCTTGCTGATACGACCAAAAGGGCAAAAGATGAAATCGGACCCCTTAACCAGCTAATAAGTGACGTCTCGCAAAACCAAGTTTATTCTGCGGATGCCATAGCCGAACTCATCATTAAGTATCCGGAATTAAGCGATAATATCATCAAAACGGCAGACGGATATAGTATTGAATTAAGCGCCCTTGACGCCCTTCAAAAAAAGAAGGTAGAAAAAGCTGACAGTGATGTGGAGCAGGAAAGAAAATCATCTCTTGCCGCACTCAATAACTCCATGATGCGTCTTCAAGCTTACGGTATTGAAGCAGGCGGAATACGATCACTGGAAGATGCCAAGAAAAAGAAAGCTGAGCTCCTTGAAAAAAAACACCAGTTAAATAATCCGGATCCCGCTCATTACAATGCTCTTGCTATGATTGAGAACAAGCGAGATTTGAATCCACTTTTTGACCAGTCCACCGATGATTTAGATGCTTTTATTGAATACTACCAACAGATGGATAAACTGTCCAAGCTCATCAACTCCCCGACTTTCGGTGTATCCGGCAAAAACAAGAGCAGCGGAAGTTCCTCCTCCTCCCCCGCCAAGCAAGAAGAAGCGCTTAAAGACGCTCTGGAAGAGAAAGATAGGACCAAGGAGCTTATCACCACGTTCAATCAGGAACACGAAGCGCGCAAACGCGTCAATGACCAGATCGAACGGAAGATCAAGCTGCATGAACAGAACAAGAACTATAACGATGCGATTGCGGAAACCACCCGTCTCTACGAGTCCCAGAAGAAATCGCTGGAAGAGCTTAATGCGGCGAACGATAAGATGCGCGGACAAGCCGATACCGTCCGCACGGAAGGGGCACGCTTTAACAAAAGTTCCTTGAGCAACCAGGATTACTTCGATACGTGGTTCGACCCCAATAACGAGGGAACGAAATCATTCTCCGATGTGATGGAATCGTATGAAGTCCGCTCCCAGCAAGTACACGATGCCAGGGGAAGGTCCAACGAATCGAAGAACAAGGAACTTGACCAGATCAAGCAGGAACAGGACGAAGTGCAGCGCTTATTCGAAAAGCTTCAAATGCTCAAGAACGCATACAACGCCAACGGTGATAAAATTAACGAGATGACGGAAGCGCTGAACAATTCGTACGACTCCCTCCTTCGTCTGCGCAAAGACGGTCTCAGCTACTCGCTCGGGCATCTCGACAGTTCCATTGAAAAGATTAAGAACAGTATGGGAACCCATCTGGAGACCGGTGAAAATTACCGCAGGGATTTGAGCAACCAGCTTCTGCTTGTCAATGAGAAAAAGTTAAAAATCGACGCGGAATTGAAAGTATCCCGCGATAACATCGATTCCGGCAAGCTGACTCCCGAACAGATCCGTAAGGAAAAAGACTCCATCGAAGAAAACGAAAAGCTGGCGATGAACATCTCGAACGAGATCAGCGAAGCGGCCTACAAAAGAGCACAGAGTACGGTGAAAGAAGCGGCCCTGGAGGTTGAGAAATATTCGGACATGCTGGACGTTTCCAAGAAGCGCATGGAAGCTTTGGAGGAAGGAACGGCGGAATACAGCAAAGAGCTGATCAACCAGGGAACGATTATCCAGAGCAAGATTGCTGCGGAGAAGCAGGTACAGCTTACCCTTGAGGAACAGATGAAAACCGCCGGTTTGACGGAAGTTCAGTGGAACGATTTCAATAAACAGCTGCAAACTTCCATCAAGAATCAGCTTGATCTTCAGATCGCGATGAACAGCACAAGCCAAGGCCTCAAAGCTCAAGCAAGCAAGCTGGCCGATGAAGTCATCAACTTTTACAAGGAGATGTACGGCAAACAGAAGGAAGTTCTCCTGGCTGGAATCCAGACGGAAATCGAGGAGCTGGAAAAGGCTCATAAAAAGAAACTGAGCATGCTGGATGAAGAAATGCGCAAGCATGAGGATCTGATCAATGCGCAGCTCAAAGCCATCGACGATAAAGCCAGTCTGGATGACTATAACAAACAGCTTGGCAAGCTGACCTCGGAAAAAAACGCCTTAATTAATGAGATTAAGAAGCGTGCACTGAATACGACCGTTGAAGGCAAAGCCAAGGTCGCCGAGCTGGAAAAACAACTGGCCGATAAAACGGCCGAAATCGAAGATTTAACGACCAATCGCGACCGGGAACAGCAAAAGAAAAGTCTTCAGGAACAGCTGGATAACAAAAAGAAATATATTGATGAAGAAACCCAGCTCGAAAACAAAAAATTCGAGAAAGAGAAAGACGATCTGGACGATAGAAAAAAGAGCGTCGAGAAATTTTACGAGGAGCAAGTCAATAACGAGAAGAAATTCGCCCAGATTCGTTCGGATATCCTGAAAGGAAATATTACGGAAGCGACTAAGGAGCTTAATGCTTTCAGCGCCTTCATCAACGGCAATATGACGACGATCGGTGTTAACATTTCGGATAATCTCCTCAGCAAAATCACTCAATTTTCGACGGATTTGCAAACAACTTCCGAAACCATGGCTTCCACTTTTATGCAAACTTCTGCCAGTATCGAAAACAATCTCATCAAGCAGCTCGACGTTCTGATCGGGAAGCTTAAAGAGGTCGAGAAGCTGAGTTATAAGCCTACCGCCTCCTCCCCGCTCTCAGTAGACGAGATTCTTAAAAATATGCAGAGCAACAGTGATGCTTATAATAAGACAACTAACGCTGCGGAAAAGGCAGGGTACCATCAGGCCAACCAGGCATATATGGAAGAACTGCGTCGCAGAGGAATTAACATCCAATACAATCCCGCGACGGGCAGCTACGTGACTCCGGGTGGAGTGGATCTTTACAACTATCGAAATCCGTTCAATATGCCGGATGAGGATTTTAAGAAATATTTGAAAAATAAAAAGATTTATGAAGATCCGACATCTTCTACAGGAGCAAGAAATAAAGCCGCTGAAGACAATGACCGCTTACGTAGAGAACACAACATTCAATCCGACGACTATACCTACGCAGAGCTTGAAGCAGCCACCCGTTTCGACACGGGGGGAATGACCCCTTCCTTCGGCACGGGGCCCAAAGTAGCGCTGCTGGACCAGAAAGAAATCGTTCTGGCTCAATCGGATACGTCGAATCTCTTGAAAGTAGTCGATATGACTCGTTCCATTATCAACGGGGTGAAGTCGTTCGACTTCAGCAGACTGAATCCGTTTGCCATGGCATCCGCTACGAATACGAGCACCAACATTCAAAAAATGGAAATCACCATTCCTGCCGATGTGAAGGAACCGGGCGCGGGCAAACGGTTTGCGCTTGACTTTATCAGCGGGCTTGAAGCGAGAGGAGTTCGGATCCAGACATGAAGGAAGCGATGCACTTTTATTTCGACGGCCTCTACTCGGTAGATATGGGACTCATTAACTGCAGCATGGACACCGGATTTTACGAAGAAACGTTTTTGGCCGAACGTTCCCTGCAGGAAGACAGCGTCCGCGGACGGGCAAATCCTTATTTTCAGGGTATTTCCTCTTCTCCGTTGACGTTTGATCTGACGTTCGCTTTTGAAGACCGCTATGACGAAGAACATCTGCGTAAAGTCGCCCGGTGGCTCAATGTGGACTATTACAAGCCGTTTTATACGGAAGCCAACCCGGAGCATATTTATTACTGCATGCCGGTTTCCGGCTCCCAGCTCTTTCACAACGGGGGCAACCAAGGCTATATTCGCCTGACGATGAGATGCGACGGACCTTACGCCTACTCCCCCAAGTACACCTCAAGGCTCTACGAATGGGACGAATCGCCGATCCGGATCGAGCAGTCTTCATTTAAGCAGGGAACCTTGAACGGAGTTATCCTCAACCAGTCGGACAAAATTACACTCGATCCCCAGAAACGAACGTGGGCCTCAGTGCCCGCCAACAAAAGATGGATCGATTAAGGAGGTGCCTGAATGTCCACTTTTACTCAAAATTTGCAGCTCACTATGCCGGAGCTCACAGATGAACAGCATCAAACCATTCTCGAACTGGCGGACAACTTCCGCATCCTCGATGAAGCAAGCGAGAAAGCGGCCGATACGATTCCGGTAAACGGCATGTACAAGAAAGGCCATCGGATTTGGAATACCGACCTCAAGATCGGAGGTTATGCCGGCTGGATCAATCTCCGCTTCGGGGAAGCGGCGCCCGCGTGGCAAAGCTTCCGCCGATACCGGGCGGGCGATCTTGTCGTTCCGGCTGCGGATAACGGGCACTATTACAAGTGCATTCATCCCGGAACCAGCGGTGTTCACGAACCCACGTTCCCGACAACCGCGAAGGGGACCGTCGATGACATCAAAAACTCAACGACGTGGGCACCCGCCAAAAACTATGTTCACTATGATATCGTCGTTCCCAAAGTACCC
The DNA here is from genome assembly GCF_058269095.1 of Paenibacillus sp. JNUCC 35. Taxonomy (NCBI): domain Bacteria; kingdom Bacillati; phylum Bacillota; class Bacilli; order Caryophanales; family Paenibacillaceae; genus Paenibacillus; species Paenibacillus sp. JNUCC 35. The sequence goes on from NZ_CM177771.1 coordinate 4,923,392, forward strand.
AACGGGTACTTTTTTGTTTGTACGATAGCGGGGCTTTCCTTTAATTTCGAACCGAACTGGATTGCCAGCGAGGGAGCGGCAACGGTCGACAACAACGTGACCTGGATCGCCTACCCCATTGCAACCTGGGAAGAACAGGGTACGCCCTGCCAATTCCGTCCTTTCGGAAAAATCGAGTAGGTGATGATCATATGGCGACATGGCTTGATGTAACAGGCTTTACCGGGTATTACGAATCGGAAGAATTACCTGTGCAGCTCGACGGAAACGGAGCTTTAACGAAGCTGACCTGGAGTGCGGACGAGCCGCCCGGCACCTCCGTCACCTTGTATACGAATGTATCCATGGACGGAGGAACCTCCTGGTCCGGCTGGAAGGCCGCCGTGAGCGGCGGGTCCATTCCGGATATTTATACGCATTCGCAGTTGACGGATGCGCGGGTGAAGTTTCGTTTTTTCCTGAAAACGGACGATCGGGCCGTCAGCCCCGTTATTCACGAGATCCGGTTTCTGCTGGAACCGGTTATCGAAATCGAGAACAAGGGCGATCTGACCATCCGCCCCGAGATTTGGATTACGAAGGATGGCTCCGGGGATTTTTCCATTATCAATACGTCCCAGCACAACCGAGAATTTAAGTTTACAAGCCTCCTGGATCAGGAAGAGCTGTACATTCACGGGGACCGAGAGCAGATTGAAACGAGCATCCCGCTAAAATACCGGTATGCCAATTTTAACGACCAGTATTTGGAGCTGCCTTACGGAGTCAATATTCTTAAAATCAACGGAAACGGAAAACTGCAGTTCAGATATGAATTTAAAAGGCTGCAGGCTTAAGGGGGTGAATATGTGTTTGGAGAAATCGATCTCCTCAAAAAACCGATCAAGCCGCAAGTTTTTCTGGCTAAACCGGACAAGGAAATTATCGCAAAGCTCAGCGAAGCTTATTCGCCTCAGCAGAACATTAAGCTGAACGCTCTGAATGATATCCGTATCCAGCTGCCGTACGAAGTGGAAGACCACCACCAGCTTGTTCCCAACGAGCATATTCCGTTAATCAAAGAACGGTATTTGCTGAAAGTCGTACTCGGAGACAGCGAAGAATGGTACATCATTACCTCTCCCAGCGACGAGATGGAGGATAACGGCGACCGGAGAACCGTGACGGCCTATTCCCTGGCTTACGAGCTTTCGGATAAAATGCTGAAAGATTACAAGCAGGTTTCGTATCATGCGGGTCAGATTATGAATGACCTTCTGTCCCGGACGGTATGGAGCGTCGGGTATATCGACGCCGATTTCGAGCTTGCTTACCGCGATTTCGAGTTTTCCAGCAATACGGTGCTCGATGCCGTCTATCAAGTCGCCGAGACCTACAACGCTGTCGTCAAATGGGACACGATCAACCGCAAGGTGAGTCTGATGAAGCCGGAGCTGTACGGCCTGAACAAAGGCCTGAAGTTTTCCTACGGCCATTACCTCAAACGGATGGGCCGGGAATCCAAGGCCGACGAGATGGTGACGCGGCTCAAAGGCTACGGCAAGGAAGGCTTGTCCATCGAAAGAGTCAATCCGACCGGGCAGCCCTACATCCAGGATCTCAGCTATTTCCTCTATCCGTTCGAACGCGATGCGGCCAAAAAGGTCCTTCAGCACAGCGATTATATGACCGATTCGCTCTGTCACGCCCTTCTGGATTACGATTTGCTCGTAGAAGCCAACAAAGGCTCATTCGAATCTTTGCTGACCCGGAAGGAACCCCTTCAGGCGTCGTTATCCGCAAGGCAAAACGAGCTGAACGCGCTCAAACTGGAGCAATCCCAGATTACTTCCCTAAAAAACAACCAGCAGTTCGATAAAAATATGTGGTTCGAGAAATTCACCTACTCGGGACCTTCACGATCGGTCGTTACGACGCTGAAATCTTCCGTTAACCGGTATGCGGTTTTCTGCAAAGTTTCAGATGTCTCCAACCTTTCCGTAACCGTGAACGGCACACCGTCCCGGCTGAGCGCGAACGAATGGGTTTTATCGGGCAAAATCTCCGGTACCCAGCAATCCGTCGTTCAAATCAGCGGCTCTCCCAAGGATACGGAAATTTTTATCCAGATTGCTTCCATTACCAAGGATGAATTCACGGGCACCGGCAATGACGACGCGCTCATCAACAAATACAGCCTCGACCACAAAGAAATGCAGATCGAAACCAAAACCGCGGAGATTAAAAGCCTTCAGGACCAAATCGATCAGATTGAGGTACAGATTACGGCGCTTAAAGAGCTCCTTTCGGCAGAAAACAACTTTACCCGCGACCAGTTGAATGAGCTGAACCCGTTCATTATCGAGAAGGAATTTGTGGATGAAAATTATATTCACGACAAAGATCTGTACAAAGATCTGATGGAAAAATTCCGGGAAATGCAGAAGCCTCAGCTGCTTTTCAATATCGACATCGTGAACTTCCTGGAGATTGTCGAGGAGCAGCATAACTGGGACAAGCTTGTTCTCGGTGACACCGTCACGATTGAGTACGAGAAGATGAGAACGAAGGTGACCGCGCGGATTATCGAAATGGCGTTTGATTACGGCAGCGGCAGTATCAGCCTCACCATTGCGAACGTCAAAGATATCTCGGACCCTTATAAAAAAATGGAAAAGTTCATGGCGACCAGTATCGGGACTTCCGCTACCCTGAACCATAACAAAGACCGCTGGGGCAAGGCCGTTATCGACGCCAGCGAAACCAGCCAGCTCATGGAAAACTTCTGGAACAAAGTGACCCAGGAAATTAACATGGCCAACAACGAGTACGTCACCCTCGACCGCAGCGGACTTACGATCACCGATCCCGCCGATCCGAACCGCTTCCTGCGTGCGACGCACGGGTCCCTTGCCCTCACCCGCTCCGGCGGACTGAGGTATGAGACCGCCATTACACCGGACGGAATTATAGCCGAGCGGTTAATGGGGAAGATTTTGACGACCAACCGGGTCATCATCGGGGACGACGACGGTATCTGGCTGACCGAAGGCGCCAAAACGACCATCACGGACCGGTGCGACCGCGAAGTGATGAAAATCGGCCTTATCGAGGAGAAGCCCGATCGTTTCGGCCTGACGATCAACCGTTTCGATACACAGGACTGTTCCCTCGTGTCTACTATCGTCAACAAAGTGACGCTCGACAGCGAGAACGGGCTTACGCTGGAGCGTAAACGGACCAACAGCTTCGAGAAAACGTTGTACACCTCGCTGGACGGCGACTTGTTCATGAAAGGCAATTTCCAGGCCGGCGAAGGCAACCAGGTATTCAAAGTGGACAAGGATGGCGTGGCGATCGGCTCTTCCGTTTGGGCCAATGCTCCTTCCCGCTTTGATTATTACGGCAACTTTTATACGCGGGCCATGCATGCGGTGACGGCTGAAATCGAGCAATCCCAATTCAAGAACGGCCATATTGTCGGCTCCGATCTTACCATCGGTACCGGTGACCTCGCCTTCCGCGTGTTTCCCAACATCGGAATCTGGGCCGGCCATCAAAGCTTCGATTCCGCTCCGTTTTCGGTTTCGCTGGACGGGACCTTAAAAGCCCGGAAAGCGTTAATCACGAACGGCAAGAACGAGGTCCTGGTCGATAGCGAGAAGGGCAAAATGTTCCTTCACAATATCGATATCGAAGGAGCCGGTCGTATTGCCGCCGAGCTGCTTGCCGTTACGACCATCACAGCCGAAGACGGATATATCAGCAATCTTACCGTATCCAGGCTGAAAACCCTCGGCAAAGACGCCGACGTCGGACAATTCGTCAACTACATGGAAATTCAGGACAAACAATTCAAATGGATCACGGCCAAGGTCGAAGCCAAGGAGCAGAGCAAAGACAGCAAAGGCAATCTTTTGTACTGGACCGATGACAAAAGACAGATTTTGACCAAGGAAAAAACCAGTTACATTGCCTACCAGTTCAAGCTTGGCGACTTCCGTGAAAAAATGATTACCGATTTCCTCAATGAAGGCGAGCTAGCTCTCCCACGACGCGTGATTGGCGACGGGGACGGCGGTAAAGATCCGTTAACGATCAATCAGATTGATTACAACACCGGCCGTGCCTATGAGCTGAAATATAACGGTGGGCTGGATTACCGTTATGTCACCAACAATGCGCCCCATGACCGGAGCCTACAGTTTACGGATAAGGGTGTTCAACTGAATTCCCAACTTGCCCCAATTGAAACCAAATCCAAGGAATACTTGATTAAGCTAGAAGACGAAACGAGCGGGCAGTTCAGTGTACAGTTTGAGAAAAGCTCCTCCAAATTCGTTTTCGGTCCCAACGGAGAAGTGACTCTGGTCGGCGGTAATATGAAGTTTACCGGCAAAAACATTTCCTTCGAAGCCGATGATTTCCGCGTTACTTCGAAAGAAGTAAACTTTGTAAAGAAATAAGGTGATTGCCATGGCAGGTGTTGCCTTGGACGGCTCTACCATCGCTCCTTCCACTAAAGCGGGGCATGTGACTTATACAGAGTGGCATATGGCTTCGAATGGGTGGGGCGGTGTATACCCTTTTCCTACACCTAGAACTACCAATGCCGTTATTAATGGAAAAGTCGTATCTAACTCACATGTTAAAATCAATGGAAAGCCGCTTTCGGTACAGAACGATATCACATATGAACATTGGATAGCTTCTCCTTCGCCACAAGCAGGTCCTGGTGGATGGATTGATAGTATTACTCCCGCTCCTGACGGATCCGGCTCGGGCACCGGCTCCATCAACAACAGCGGCAACCACGTTAAAATCAACGGGGTTCCCGTCGCATTAATCGGCACCTGGGTGACCACCTGTCTGGGAACCTCGACCACCCTTAATTCCGGGAGCGACTTTGTCAACGTCATTTAAATTAGTAAAGGAGGTGATACTATGACCCTAGCCTATCTGCCGTACAACGATCCGCTGCTCATTACGTTCCGGGCGGGAACGGCGCAGGACCCCTATGTGGAACGCACAGAATCATGGACCATCATGAACAAAGTGGTTCCACTGCATGAAATTCCATCCGAAACCCACAAGGTGCGGATCAGCGGATTTACTGAAATCCGGAAAACGGATTTCGATAAAAATAAATCCTTGCAACAAAACGAGTTTTATGTGAATTATCAAAACGGACTTCTTCATTTTCATCCGTCACAGGAAGGTGTCCACGTCGTCGCCCAATATAAAGGACGCGGCATTATCCAGTATCCGGCCGAGCGTATCTATGCTCACATCGGTGGAAATCCCGATGTCGTCAAAAACCTTCAGCAGATTATCGAAGAATCGCTGCAAAAAATACGCGATGCGAATATCGCCATCGGCCTGGTCAACGAGGCCATTCTGCGGTGCAAGCAAGCGACCGAGCGGGCCGATCAGGCTGCGGACCAAGCCAATCTGGCGCGGGACAACGCCAATCAAGCCGCGCAGGAAGCGCGGAATACCGCGAATCTTGCCCGGAAGGTTTACAAGGCTCCCGTTCCCACGAAACAGCACCTGGCATCGGCTTATCCGGCTCCCGAGGTCGGCTGGACCGTAATGGTCCAGAACAGCGGGGAGATTTACCGCTACGACGGCGCAAAATGGGTGCTCATCGAGAATTGGGTGACCTCCGCTCTTCCGCGTGTTTCAGACAGTGTCGACGGCTTGATGAGCAAAGAGGACTATACCAAGTTTCATAATGAGCATGAGCTGAGAACCATTACATTCGTGCTGAACAAACCGCCGCAGCCCGGCCCTCAAAGCCAGCTCATTCGTTTTCCCCTTAAAGGTACCGTAAGAAAAGTCCACAGTTATTGCTCGCGATCTGGCCTTACGTCCGACACCGAAATTATGGTGGAAAAAATCGACGAGACCAATTTGCTTAACCTGAATCCCTGGACCCCTCTCACCAGCTTCCCCGTAATTATCCCCGTCAATCAGATGCTGGGATCGAACACGGCCGTTTTAAATGCCAATGTGGATCCCCAAGACTTTTTCCGTATAAACCTGCTTCAGCTAGACCCCGATCTCAAGGGACTAACCGTCCAGGTTGAAATTCAAATCTAGCAGCAGCCTTATCCCAAACTTTACTTTAAACTAATCTAGGAGTGATCATATGCCAGCAGTAGTACAATGGTTCAATGCGACAAATACAAGTCAGGAAAACAGTTGGGACATCGGTCCCGTGGATGCCGGTACCGTATCCCCGGACAAAACTTTTTACATCTGGAACAACCGGGGCGGCGGAGCAGCCGTTTCCGACATGCTGAACTGCACGATTACAACCAAGGACAGCGCAGGGGGGAATACCGGTGAATTGGTCTTGAACAAATGGATCGAAGTCAAATGTGAGTCTATGAACGAGACGACCTTCTCGCAAATTGGCGGTGCTAACACCCGGCCTATTCAGGCCGGTGGAGGGGCAGGGGCCGGAATAATCAAAGGAACCGCTAACGATGGAACAGTTGCGAACGCCGTTCCCAACTATGCCAAAATCACGATGCACGCGAATGTACCTACTACTGCAACCGCGGGAAATTATGCGTTTCTGACGCGAGTAGTGTATCAAGTTTAGTTAATATTCCCTTCGGGACCCTATACGTATAGGGTCCTTTTCTTTTCGATAAAATTAGTCCAATACAATGGAGGTAACCAAATGAATTTTCAAACGTTCCCCCCTTACTCACCCGTTTCCCAGCCTCTTATTTGGCTTGCCGAATATGAGAACGGCGAATTCTTCAGCGAATACGATCCGGATACGAAAGAAGAGCACGGCTTCTCTGCTATTGAGCGGGATAAGCTGGTCCGTTTCGGTCAAATCGGGTTAGGTCACAGATTTTGTTACGAAGTATCCAACGGTATTTTCAAAATAGACGGCAAAATGATTGAGCTTGTCTATAAACATGACGATCAAGAATATGCACTTACCGGACAGCAACAACCTTATCGGGATCTCATCGTTTACAAAGACATGGAATTCACTTTCAACCCCAATGGGGAAGCCGGGAACGGCACGAATCTGATCGTTCAATATAACTTCGGCTATAAAGCGGAGCTGCAGATTGGCCCGGTCCATTTTCATTTTCAAATCCTGTATAAAATCCCGACGGACGGTCGACCAGCCTATTTTTATGTGAAATTGGTCAGCGACAGAACCTTGGACGGCGAGCTAGTGATCAAACGTAACGGAGTCGTGGAAGATGCCGTCAATGCCCCATTGTCCAAAAACAAAGGCGGAGAAATCAACTGGATTCTTCAATAAAGGAGGGTAAACGCTCATGTCAGGCTTAGGACTTAACAATCTGGAAGCGATTAAGCTTCCGGTGCAGACCTACACGGATATTAACGGAGAAGAACATGAAATCGACCTGAAGGTCCGATCAAGCAATACTATCCCGTATAAATTCGAAAACCGTACCAATACGATCAAAACGTTTTTTAAATCCAATCTATGCAGCTATGCCCCCGTCAAAGTGGAAACCGGAGACGCCTTTTTTGAATGGACGCCGCTAGGGGCCGGATTTCAGGATGAGCTTGGGAACGAGTTATGGCTGGGTCGTGTGGAAGATTGTGAGGGGCAGATTGTTCGGGACAATACTGTCCTCTACAAAAATGTGATCGGTGATATCAACGAGGAATTTCAGGTGCTTGGCGGTAAACTGAAGCATAATACGGTGCTGAATTCGCTCCCTATGTACGATCAATCTCTGCCGGGAAGCGATATCCAGTTTGTTGTTGAAGGAAAAATTGACTTTTCCGAGGATGTATTTGTTTACTCCGAAGATCAGATTCTTTTGGATAAGCTTGAAACGCCACAACAACTTGAATTCATTGATACGAAGGGCACTACGGTTTTCACCCTTCCGTCTCCTATTGCATACGAACTTTCCGGAAGCGAAACAACGATATGTAAGTATATAGTGACCAAAATCGGAAAAAGTCTATATTCCTTAAAGATCTCTCTTTCTTACGCTTGGATGCAGGAGCAGACCAGGATTTATCCTATAGCCATAGACCCTACCCTTGTCGGGATTGATAACCCTTCCGGAATGAGCAGTCGTGTTAAACGCCTGGCATTTTCCAATAATAATAAATACCTCGCTATCGCAACATTAAATGAGAATAAGCCTTTCGTATATGAAATAGACAGAAGCAGCTATACGTTAAAAGAGCTTCCCAAACCGACAGGCGGTTACGAACGCGGGGACCAGTGTGTCGTTTTCTCATCGGACGACAACTTCCTTCTAATAGGGGGCACATACAAATTAACCGTCTACAAATTCGATACTCTTACAGGTGGTTACACCACTATAATTCCTCAGCCGAATGTAAGTACTTTCGAAGGAACCGTTAGAGATATCGCTTTTTCCGAGGATTTTAGTTATTTGGCTGTCTCTCATAATTATACGATCAGAACTTATAAATTCGATTCTTCAAGCGGAATTCTTAGTAAACAAAATGTTTTAAACACTCCATATTACCCGTTAAAAATGGGGTTTTCGAAAAATAATAAGTTCCTGTTAACTAAACAAAGCGATTACACTTTACGTACTTATAACTTTAATGATGGGATCCTTTCCAATGTTACGGCTGCTTTTAACGGACAATTTTTCGACTTTGATTTCTCTGCCGATTTTGATTACTTGGCCGTTGGGTTAAACGTAGCCCCCTGGTTTTCCGTTTATAAATTTGATTCAGATCTTGGAATGTCCGGGCCTCCTATCAATCCTAAAGTTCAACCCAATCTCACGGTTAGAAAAATCCACTTCTCCAGGAAAACCCAGAATATTGTGATTGCACAATATAATCAGTGGAGTACCTACCAAAGAATCTTAATTTACAAATTCGATAAAAAAACTGGAGAAATTGGCCGACAAGTCACCTTGGATAACACGACGAAATTACCGCCACCAAACTTGAACACGGAACCGCTAGACTTGGTATTTTCACCCGACGGCGTTTACCTGGGGTATACTCAGGATTCGGACGCGGCAAGCTCATTATTCCTTTATAAATTTTTTTATGAGCCTGAGAACAATATCTTTTTTAAAGATGAAGAGACCAGCGATTATTACAGCGATAATAATGGAAATACTCTTATGCTGCTGGACTTCGGACAGCTTGTCGCAGGACAAACATCTATGCCCGTGAAAGTATTGGTAGAAAATTTAAATGATTTTCCAGTTAAAAATTTACAAATCGAACTAATTAATCTTTCAACCGATTATACCGTGGAAATAAGCAAATCCGATAATCCGTTTATACCCGAAACAAATCTACTTTATTCGAGCCCCCTAAATAAACTGGACAGGGTTCCGATCTATTTCAGAGTTGTAACCACAGAGAAATCAACTTCAGGCGGTATGTTTGAAGTCCGCGCCAAATGCAGTAAGATTTAAACCTCCAATACAATGGAAAGGCGGTGAGATATGTTTGTCATTAAAGAAACCACCCAAGCGGATTTTCAATCGGGATCGTTAAGTCAAGGTCTTATAGTTACGAGTTTCGGAGAGATTAAATTAGCGAAAACGAACCAAGATGAAAATATAGCTTTAAACAAACCTTATACGCAAACATCTGACGGAAAATTTTATGACAATGATGTCGGCGGCAAAATGCTGACGGACGGAAACCTCAGTTCTTCCTATGCTTTTACCGACATGACGTACGTTGAAATTACGTTTGATATGCTTCAATCGGTACCTCTGTCTTTGATAAGGTTACACGGTATAGCTGCAAATGCCTCTAGCCCCAAAGTTATGGATATATCCACCAGCTTAGATGGAAAGAATTTTACCTATCAAGGTACTTATGGGGACCCAAAAGCCTGGGCACTTATGATAGAGGGAGAATTCTTAAGTACTGCGGCAAGGTATGTTAAGGTTAAAGTTTATAATTTACCGATAAGTAAATACACGGTCCGAATGTCCGAATGCCAAATTTTCGCCGGCCGTGAATATAAAGCTGTTCGTGAGAAAGAATACGATCTTTCCTCTCAGAAAAACTTTAATGGGGCCTTGTTATACTGGGGAGAGTTTAAGCCGCTCAATACCGATATTGTAGTGGAGGCCAGTTATTCCTTCGATAATGGAGCATCGTGGAGTGCTTACGAGCAGATTGAAAACGGAAATGCCATTAAAGGCATTCCAATTGGTATGGACCTGTCGCAAACCAAAATCAAAATCAAACAAACTTTATCTACCCGTGGGATACAAAGCCCTAAATTGTTCGATTTCAGAATTTGTTTTAACGATTACCCGCTGGACAGCGGATATGTCGGTTTCCCTCATTATAAAACGGACTTCATCAGTGTAATTCCGCCTATGACCTCCAACAGTTCTCCTCCCCCTTATTCGGTTCAGTCTCTAAATGTCGATAAAACGTCGAATACGTATCATTTGTTTGACGGCTCTACTGTTAATGCTGCCGCAAACCGGTATATGTACAATGGCAAGACCGACAAAATCACCATCGATGTAGGCTCAGAGAACAGTTTTAAGCTGGCAGCCTATAAAATGACCATCTCGGTCAACTCCTCCGCTCCTTCGGTATGGAGTCTTGAGGCCAGTTCGGATTTGGATACCTGGATTGAAATCGATAGGCAGACGGAAAATTGGAAATCATCTACTGTAAAAACTTGCTTGATTACCCGTCCTTTTAAAGGAAACTATCGGTTTTATCGAATCAATATTCTCGACTCCTTGTATCAATACTCCAATTATATATCGGAGGTACAGCTGTTTGCGGAGAAAGACGGAATTGGGCACCAATTACCGGGGCAGATTTATGTAAGGCCATGGAACGATCTGCAATCTTCCATTACAATAAACAGCAACCATATTGTACTTTCTCCGATAGGCTATACGGACGAGAGCATTGTTCCGCCTATGAGTTCGTATAATACACCTAAGCCGTTTGAGATTACAGCCTCGTCTGATAGTCCCGACTCCCCGGCCTATACGGCCTTTAACGGGTCTCCTGCAGTTACCGTGCGTGAAAGCTGGTCGGTTACTTCCGCTGACGGTCTGGGCTGGATACAAGTTTTCACAGGTTATCAAAACAGGTTTGTCGTAAACAGATATATAATAACCGCGGGACCTAAAGCCGACAAAATATACAGTCCAAAATCCTGGACCCTGCAAGCAAGCAACAACACCATAGACTGGGTCACCCTTGATACGAGGACCAACGAAACCAATTGGACTTATCCCTCGGGCAAAAAAGAATATCTCGTCAATAACATGACGGCTTACGAGTACTACCGGTTTAATTTCTTAGAAACCAACGGCAGCGCCCTTAACATCGGCGAAATATCGTTAACCCCTAATGCACCGCATAAAGCGATGGATACTTATTCCACGCTCACCGTTCCGATTCCGAGCCAGATCACCGGTACACTTTATGTACCTCCGCATAACCGGCTCGTCGGAAAGGTCGACATTACACCGGTTCTCTTTGACAATAAACCTTCGACGATCCAAGTCAAAATCCACGACTCTCTCCCCGGCACGATTCAGGTTCCTATCCACAACCGGATGTTCGGTATCGTGGATATTATTCCGCCGCCGGTCAAGAAAGCGGTTCTGCTGCCGGTGCAGGACGCCTTCGTGCGGGAAGGGATGCCTAAGCTGAACTACGGCACGGAGCAGGATATGTTCGCCGGATACAATGCCGGATTGAACGAGAGATACCGCTCCCTGGTCCGATTCGATTTAGCCGCGCTTCCCCTGCTTCAGAAGCTCACGAAAGCGGAGCTGAAGATCTTCTCCGACTATGAAAATGTGCCGGAAGCTTTAATCGGGCTCTATGAAGCTCAAGAGCCTTGGACGGAAGACGGCATCACTTGGGATAACCAGCCGGTATCCACCTCTCTTCAGCTTCAAGAAAAAGCAGGCAAAACGAGAGGATACATCAAGTTCGATTTACTGGAGCTCGTAAAGAAATGGTACCAAACTCCGTCAAGCAACTATGGTCTTCTATTAAAGGCACTTGATGAAACGAGCGCCTACCAGCGTTTCTATACAAGAGAACAAGGCAAAACTCCGCCTCTCCTTGAGATCGAGTACCTGGATCAGAACGTGTACAGCCCGGGACGATCCGAACTACGAAACAATACCCTGACTGTTCGTCAAAACGGAACGAAAGACCTTGCAGGCAAAATCAACGTGCGTGAAGTCTGGTTTAAGTCAGAACTTCCCGGCCGCATTCATGTACATTCGCCTAATTTTATGGAATGCACCATCTTCGTCAGGAGCCTCATCGTATGGGGCCAACTGACCGTGAGGCGTAATGCCGAGTCGCAGCAAACCGGCCGTCTGACCGTACGGGTTAAAGGCGATCTTACCGTGCCTTCCACCCTCCGTGTCAGTCAGTTTCGTTTGCCAGGTACGCTCATTGTCCGGCGGACCGAGGTTAAAGACATACCTGCCTCGCTGACGGTCAGACGATCCGAACAGAGCTCGCTTCCAGGATCGGTACGTGTGAGCCTTCCAGCACTTCCCGGCCGTCTGGAGGTCGTTCTCAGCAGCGTTATCTCCGGAACACTGAGAGTTATCCGGAGAGAACAGAGTCAGCTAAGCGGACGCTTAACGGTGAGACAGACCGTAAGTGAGGACCTGTCAAGTTATGTGCGGGTGTTCACGAAATCGGAGCTTACGGGATCTATTCACGTTTCATCCGAATACTTCGCTTGCTCAATTACGGTTCCCAAGCCGGAGATAAAAGAAATCCGCACCTTCATTCAGGTTCGCGCCAAATTCGCAAGCGACTTGACGAGCCGTATTCAGGTTTACGACGATTCGGATGATTCGTCTTATGTCTTTATTATGTAGAGCGCCGGCAGGCGCTCTTATTTTTTTACACGGGAGTGAATGAATTGGAACATTTAACCGTCAAATTTTTAACTTTGAAAGAACTTGGAATTTATACGGTTCCAGCCGTTATCGGTTCAATAATTACGTATTTGTTTGGAGGTTGGACACAATTGCTGGAATTTCTGCTTATGATTATGGCCGTCGATTATTCGACGGGTCTCATTGCCTCCCTGAAAGAGCGGCAAGGCTTAAACAGTGAAGTCGGATTCTGGGGGCTCATCAAAAAGACGATGATGCTGCTTTCGGTTTCCATCGGTCATCAAATTGACATAGCTTTAGGAGTAAACTGGTGTATGAGCGGCTGTATTTATTTTTGGCTGGCTAACGAGCTTATCTCCATTTTCGAAAATTTCGGAAGAATCGGTCTCCCGATTCCCCCTGTTTTGAAAAGAGCCCTTGCGGTTCTTAAAGGCAATCTGGACGAAAAAGATCCGCAGGCAAAAGGGTGAGCGTATGTCTATTCTTGCTGAAATTATCTCCTGCGGCGGCTACTCCATCGGCAATGTGTTCATCGCCCCTTCTCCCTGGGTCCGGCCAAAAGAAAAAATTTCGCCCTTGGGCGGTATTATTCATTGGACGGGAAATATAGGAAAGGGAGCGAGCGCCAGAGCGAACCGGAACTTTTTTAACAACCGGAGCGGCTCTTACGGCAGTGCGCATCTGATCGGGGATTCGGAAGAAATCCTCGCTGCTCTGCCCTACCTCCCCGGAGAGGCCGAGATGGCCTATCACGTTGGAGCAAACACTTACTATACCCGTCAGTTCGGCGCCTATCCTAACCGGGCGACACTGGGGTATGAGATGTGTGTTAATGCAAACGGCAATTTTCGCGAATCTTACAAACGCGCGGTATGGGCAATGGCTCACTTATGCCGCTTGTACGGCTGGAATCCTTGTACCGATATTCGCAGACATTGGGATATTACCCATAAAGATTGCCCGCTTCCTTTTATGGACCTGTTATTCGACGATCGGCATTGTGCGGGGAAAGGCTGGACTTCGGGTGAGATCGCCTGGATGCGGAAGAACCTGCAGATTGACAACATTCAAGGCGAAGCGCTTTGGCACAAATTCCTCGCTGAAATCGAAGAACTAACGAGCTATTTAAGGGAGAACGACGGAAAACTCCTGCGAAAGGAGGATGAAGAGAACATGCCTTTGCCTCTTAACGATTTTGAGTGGAAAATGTTAAACGCCATCTGGTCTCAAAGATACAACCGCCAAGAAATAACCGATTGGAAGTGGATCGCAAAGATCCGGAGCAAACAGCTAACGGCCGGTGAACTGGCTTTTCTAAACTCGGTTGTCGCGGCCAAACAGAACGGGCTGAGTGTGGAAGCCGAACAGGAAGGAATGAACTCGGACAAATAACACTGGATCAGAGCTATTCGTTATATTAAAAAAGCTGCCACGTCCATGGTGTATTTGTATGCTGTGGATCGCAGCTCCTCTGTTTATTTTGGAAGATCAGGAACATGGACCCACAAAAAAAATGATACTATATACCTAATAAGGATCATTATAGAAAAATTCGGAGGAATCCGTCATGTCCGGCTTACAAAATTTCAATTCACCCCCTGCTATTTCCATTCGCAAAGTATACGACTATGAAAAAAACGGCCTTTCCGATTATACGACCCTTGAACATCACGCATATCTTGCCGATTTCTGCAGGTTAGCCACCCTTGAGGAACTAGAGCAGGATGCGCCTTTATATAAAGATTTTATTTGTGAGGTTAACGAAGGCTACTTTGTCTTCTGGGAAAAAATCTACTCGTGCATCCTAACGGATCTGGATGAAGAGGAACCTTATGAATACGGTTACAAACAACTCTTTTAGCCTGCTGTTCAAAGGATTGATCACGGTTACGATCACAAAAATTGCTTTACGAAACATATAAGTACGCAAACGTATAGTGGGATAATCCTAACAGGGCCTGTCCCCCCTTATAGTGCATAATTCCTCCGGGAAAAAGCCTGTATCTCCGCAGTGGTACATCAAGTGCTCCGCACATGATATAGCCTTTATCCGTCGTCACGACGAGCAGCGTCGTTTTGGGCAGCTTTACTTCTATCGCAATGGCCGTATTTCCATCCAGTTCGATGGGTTCCACTTTCATCATAATGACACATCTCCTCGCTTTAAAATCATGGGCAGTATATGCCCGGAAAGAAGTTTTGGTGCCGGAAAAACAGGGTGTATCTAAAGACCCATTTCATGCTATAGTAAAAGGACCAGATTCAGTGAGACGGAGGTCTTATTACGACTACTAACACGAACCAAACATCCAAACAAGGCCATTTGTTTACCGTTAAAATTTTGATGGAAGAAGAGACGAATGGACTTGCGCTTCAAAAGCTGCTGCAGGTCTTGAATAATGCTAATTTCACAGATTTTACGATCGAACAGGGGATTGAGCTCGGCAAGCTGATCTCATTAAATACGCCTTCCTCTGGCAAATCTTCGACCGCAGCTTCTTCACTTGCTGCAGTATCGGACGGATCACCGGCATCATCCGAGAAACAGCCGGCATCCAAAACCGGGTCGTCTGCGCCTTCCGCTGCATCCGCTTCCAATCAGCATAGGCCCCAGGTAGAAGACCAGCTTCGGAAGATGATCAAGGACAACACCCTGATCCGCCTTTCCGTCGTAAAAGGGGCTGGCATCCGTCTCAGTCTTCCCTGCCGGGTTCTGAATTTCGATGAAGAATCGGGCAACGTTACCGTCTACCATGTGGATGAAAAGAAAGTTTATCTGTTTAAGCTCAACGAGATTGACAATATGTCTTTACATTAAAAGAAGGCCCGGCGCTTACGCGCTCGGGCCTTTCTTCTATAGGGCGGCGAGGTTGACTGGCGTCAAACGTCGCGGCATCGGGCACCTGAACTGCATCCCGGTGCCGCTTTCTCTCAATCGCGAGTCTGGCAGAACGGTTTCCCGGAAACTGCCGGCTCTATTTGTTTTTCCGGCCAGCCTAGGCTTCCTTGAGCCTTCCGGCGCTGCAGGTGATCCGGCGCAGCATGGAGCCCATCTTATCCGCCGTCAGAGGCGGGCTGAACCAGTAGCCCTGAACCTCATGGCATTGATTGCGGTGCAGGAAGGAAAGCTGCTCCTCCGTCTCCACGCCCTCGGCGATCACTTTCAAGTTCAAGTGCCGCGTCATGGAAATAATCGTGGCGACGATAGCGGCGTCGCTCGGGTCCTCCATGATGTCCCGGACGAAGGAACGGTCGATTTTCAGCCGGTCGACGGGAAATCTTTTCAAATAGGACAGGGAGCTGTATCCCGTGCCGAAATCGTCGATGCTCACCTGGACACCGAGCTGCTTCAGTTCCAGAAGCGAAGCGATGGCGTGCTCCACGTCCATGGTCATGCTCTCGGTAATCTCCAGCTCCAGAAACCGGGGAGCCAGCCCCGTATGCTGCAGCACCTGATCGACTTTCGCCTTCAGATTGTGCTGGAGAAACTGCCGGGAAGACAAGTTCACGGATACCGGAACTTTCGGAAGGCCCGCATCCTGCCAGGTTTGGTTCTGCTGGCACGCCTCGTGCAGCACCCACTCCGAGATCGGCACGATCAGTCCCGATTGCTCCGCAAACGGGATGAAATCTCCCGGCGGAATAAAGCCCTTCTGGGGGTGGTTCCAGCGGATGAGCGCCTCCATCCCTACGATTTGCCCGCTTTCGATCTCGACCTGCGGCTGATAATGCAGCACGAATTCGTTGTTTGTGATGGCCCGTCTCAGGTCGTTTTCCAATTGAAGTTTCTGAAGAGAGACGGATCTCATTTCGGAGTTGAAAATCTGGATGTCGCTTTTTCCGTTCTCCTTGGCCCGGGTTACGGCCATATTCGCATGCTTCATCAGCGTATCCGCATCCTCGCGTTCGCACGAGAGCAGCGAGATGCCTATACTTGCCGTAACGTGCAGCTCATACTGCTCCAGCATGAAAGGCTCCTCAAGCACGGACAGCAGCCGGGAGGCGAGCTGCAGGGCCTGTTCCCGACCCTGAATGCCCGTGTAGAAGAAGGCGAATTCGTCGCCTTCCGTTCTGGCGATGAAGTCGTTATCCGAGATGCAGCGGGTGAACCGCTCCGCCACCTGAAGCAGCAGCATGTCCCCGTAGTCGTAACCGAAGCAGTCGTTAAACAGCTTGAAGCCGTCGATGTCCACGTACATGACTGCTACCCGCTGATGATGGCTTTCCGACAGAAGCAGCGCCTCCGTAAGCTGTTCCTTGAACAGCCGACGGTTCGGAAGGCCCGTCATATCGTCGTAGTAGGCCATGTGCCGGAACTGCTCGTCGGCTCTCCGCCGTTCCGTGATATCCTGGAACATGAAGAGGAACCGCTGGCTTGCCCCCTCCGTCTCGAGCGGCACGCCCGTAGCCGACAAGTCGATCCGGTACCCGCTCCGGTGGAGCACCGGGATATCGAACAGCTGCGGCGTCCCTGTGCGCAGTTCTCCGTAGCGCTGCTTGAGCTTATCCTGGTGCTCGTCGGATACGTAAGCTCCGAAAGAATTGCCGACCAGCTGCTCGTTCGTCGCTCCGAGGAGCCGTTCCATGGTCCGGCTTACCCGGGTTAATTTGCCGTGCTCATCCGTTACGCTGATCGCGTTCGGGCTGTAATCGAATAAAGTGTCCAGCAATCGGGAGGATTCATCCGCAATTGGCGGATCCACCGGCTTGTTGTCCGATGCCGTAAGTCCTTCCTGCCCGGAAGCAGCGGGGTTGCCGCGCTTGTTAAGGGTATACAGCGCCCCCGCCAGTACGGCTGAGGCTCCCAGGCAGATCCAGACTGCATAGGCTCTCAGCAGCACACTTCCGATCACGATAACTGCTGCATACCCGCCTAAGAGAACCGGTATCATTTCCGTTTTTCCTCCATTTCGCCGCTTTCTCTGTTTATGGGCAGCCGAACGTAAACGGTCGTCCCTTCCCCCATGACGCTTTCAATCTGAAGGGTGCCTTTGTGCTCTTCCACAATTTTGCGGCTGACCATCATGCCCAGCCCGCTGCCCTGATCTTTGGTCGTATAGAACGGCACGCCGATCTTGTCGATCAAATCCTGCGGGATCCCGCTTCCCTGATCCGCAATGGCGAAACAAATCCGCTTGTCCGCCTGCTCCTGCAGCCGGATCGTGATAAGTCCTCCGTCCGGCATGGCCTCGATCGCATTTTTCAATAGATTCACGAACAATTGCTTCAGCTGATTCTCGGCCCCCATCATGCCGGAGAGACTGCCGTCCACATTCGTCAAGAATTCGACGTTCTTGAGAATGGCCTGCGCTTCAAGGAGCGCAAGTACATGCCGGATCACAAGCTCCGGGTTTAACCAGGCGAATTCGGACGCTTTGGGCTTGGCTAGCATAAGCAGTTCCGAAAGGATAAGATCGATCCGGTTAAGCTCGGACATCATGATTTCGTAGTATTCCTGCTTCCCCTCTGCCCCGGACTGCAGAAACTGGGTAAAGCCTTTCAGCGCTGTCAGCGGATTCCGGATTTCATGGGCGACACCCGCCGCAAGCTGCCCCACGGCCGACAGCTTCTCGGACGTTCTCAGCCGTTCTTCCGTTTCCCTGCGCCTCGTTACGTCTTTGGCTATCGCATAAATCCCTTCCACGCGGCTGCCTACCTGAATCGGAAGCGTGTTGACCTCCACGGTGATCCAGCTTCCGTCCTTGCGCGAGACATTGAATTCGCCCGTCCGGGTTCTGCCGCTTTTCGCCGCCTCGAAGAGCTCCGCCGCCGTCTCCAGGTCTCCCGGGTAAATAAACCTCTTGCAGTGATGCCCCGCCAATTCGCCCGTCTCGTACCCCGTGGCCTGCCTCATGGTGGAATTAATGCTGACAATGTGCCCCTGCATATCCACTATGCAGACGATGTCCGGATTATACTCGAAAAGGGGCCCAAGCTCCTGACGGCTCCGCTCCAGCTTTTCTTCCATGGCTTTCCGGCCCGTCAGGTCTTGCAGCTGCACATAATAGACAAAAGAGCCGTCCGTACCGGGGAGAAGAGACACGTTCAGCAGCGCCCAGACCCAGTGTCCGTCTTTATGCCGGAACCTTTTCTCCATCTGCAGCCTTTTGGCTGCGGTCAGTTCCTTCCACCGGCTCACCCAGTCCTCCGTGCCGACCGCTGCGTAAACGATATCGTCCTTGTTCATCCCTAGAAGCTCCTGGCGCGTATATCCCAGCATCCGGCAGAGGACTTCATTCACTTCAAGAATATCTCCCTGCTGTTTCACAACCGCCATCCCGATCAAGGCCTCTTGGAACGCGTAGGCAAACACGGGAATCATAGCGGGTGCGATAAAGCCCGATTCGTTATCCTCATCTGGACTGAATGACTTATACATCCGGTGTTCCTTTCAACCAAAAGGATTTTGGGGTTGCTGACTGGGACGGGAAGATTACCCTGCGAATCCGCCCTTATTCGACATTTTCGTCTTTCGTCAAACACCTGAATCGACAGGCAAACGTGCAAATGGTAACAACTTCTACGCACTAGGTAAATTTTCCTGCTATTATTTAAGTCCCTTACAAAAAAGAAAAGAGCCGGATAGATCCGGCTCTTATTTCATTGCGGCAATCGCCAGCATAACCCAGCCAGCCAGGAAAGCAACTCCGCCAAACGGCGTAATGGCCCCTAACACTTTAATACCGGACAAGCTCAGGACATAGAGACTCCCGGAAAATAAAATAATTCCGATCAGGATCGCCCAGCCCGAAGCATTAACCAGTGACTGGTTCTGCGTCAGACGATCCGCGGCGAGGCCGATCGCGAGTAGACCGACCGCATGAATCATATGATACTGCACGCCGGTCTGGTAGACGGCAAGCATGTCCGCACTGATTTTCGTTTTCAGCATATGAGCGCCGAAAGCACCCAGCGCCACCGCCAAAAACATATTGATACTTCCCAGCATCATGAATAAACGCATCATGTCTCCATTCTCCTTTGTAAGCAAAGTCGTCTCTCCCCATGATAGCCGATTATCCGCGAAGAATCCAATCCGGATACGGTTTCTGCCGCCTTTTCAGCCCTGCCGGGAGCCTCGCGGATTACTCCGTTTCACCCACATCGTGCTGGCCGATAATGAGCACCTGCGGCTCGAGGTAGGCACGGGTCGTAAACGGATGCTGGAGCATGTCGACTTCGATGTCGACCACTTTAAAGCGGGCCGATTCGATGCCTTCCCTCTTGTCGTAAACGACCTCGAATTTCTTGAGGCCGAGCGAATGTGTAACGACCGAAGCGCCTACCGTCAGTGCCGCCCCTTCGATCTCCCCATGTACAAAGAGCTGCTGCGTCAGCGCTTCGTTGTTCATATCGACGATTTTAACCCATTGGCAAATGCTGCATTTCATTTTGTAAGTCCCCTCTCTCTGCAAAGCCTGCATGGTTCCAAAATTCGACAACTCTTCGATAGATTCCTTCCTGGAGCATGCTGTTCCAATGCAAAAAAAATCGTCCGGAAGCAGCCGCGGGGGCTGCGTTCGGGACGATGTTCGTTTTACCTTATTTCGACGAAACCGTGACGGCTTCGGCGTCTTTGTTTTCGATCACGACACTCTCGTGCTTGATCTCGACGTGCGGCTTCACTTTACGGATAAAGAAGGCCATAACGAGAGCGGCCACCGTCATCCATGTCGCCACGACGAAGGAATGGTTGATGCCGTAAACCGCGGACTGCTGGGCAATTTCCGCCATTTTGACCTTATCGGCGGGATTGATGCCGCCTGTGGCGACGAGCTCCGCTCCATGGGACTTGGCCGCATTGGTCATCAGGGACACGAGCAGGGCGGTGCCGATGGCGCCGGCCACGTTCCGGAGCGTCTGCGACATGGCCGAGCCGTGCGCGTTCAAACGCTGGGGAAGCTGATTCATCCCTGCGGTCTGGATCGGCATCATCAGCATCGACATGCCGAAGCTGCGGATCGTGTAGAGCAGAATGAGCGTGGTATACGTCGTATCAATGGTAAGCTTGCTGAATTCGTAAGTCGTCACGGTCATGATCAGCAAGCCTATAACGGAAAGCCAGCGGGCTCCGACTTTATCGAAAATAATACCGGTAATCGGGGACATGATCCCCATCAGAATCGCGCCCGGCAGGAGCAGAAGTCCGGATTCGAACGGAGTAAATCCGCGGATGTTTTGCAGATAGAGCGGGAGAAGAATCATCCCGGAGAACATGGCCATCGTCACAATGACGTTAATGACGGTCGTAAGGGAATACATGTTGAATTTGAACACACGGAATTCCAGAATCGGCTTCTCGGTCACCAGCTCGCGCCAGATGAACAGGATGAGCGAAACGGCGCCGACCGTCAGGCAAGTCACGACAATCGTGCTGTCCCATCCGTCTTTACCCGCGTCACTGAAGCCGTAGAGCAGTCCCCCGAAACCAAGGGTGGAGAGAATAACGCCGAGAATATCAAGGCGCGGCTTGGATGTGCGCGTCACGTTTTTAAGCGATACGGCTCCGAAGATCAGGGCAAAAGCGGAAAGCGGGATAATGATATAGAACAGGGCGCGCCAGCTGTAATGCTCCATAATCCAGCCGGACAGCGTAGGACCGATGGCCGGGGCGAAAATCATGGCGACGCCCATCATGCCCATCGCTTTGCCGCGCTCCTCCACAGGGAAGATCGTCAGGAAGACGATCGACATCAGCGGCATAAGCACGCCTGCGCCTGCCGCCTGGACAAGACGGCCGGTCAGCAGCAGCTCGAACCCGGGGGCGAATCCGCTTATGATCGTGCCCAGCGTAAACAAGCCGACCGCGGCGATAAACAGCTTCCGCGTCGTAAAACGTTCGATCAGAAAGGCGCTGATCGGGACGAGAACGCCGCTGACCAGCATATAGCCGTTGGACAGCCACTGGATGGTGTTCTCGCTTACTTGGAGATCCTTCATCATGCCCGGCAGGGCGACGTTGAGGAAGGTTTGGCTGAGCAGGGCGACGAACGCTCCGATCAGCAGGGAGGCCACAATGGGCCCCCGCTTAAATTGGGGTGCTTCTGTACTCATGGGTTTCTTCATCTCTCACTTTCTGTAAAATCTCTAGGATTTGTGTATTGATACGCTCCAGCTGCCGCTGATCCTCTTCGGATACCGAAGCGAGAATATACAATCGGTCCATGTGGTCCCGTTCGACCAGGTTCCACTGTTCCAGCCCTTTCTCCGTCAGCTTGAGCGTAACGGACCGGCGGTCTGTCTCCGAACGTTCCCGGGAAACGAGGCCCGCTTTGACCAGACGGTCCACAATCCCGCTCGTCGTGCTGGTCCCCAGCAGAATATACTCGCTCAGTTCTCCCAATCCGATATGAGGATGTTCCTTCAGATTTTTCAGGGTAAGCAGTTGGACCGGCGTCAGGCCGTACAGTTGGGCCGCCTTCATCAAGACTTGGAAAAAAGCCTGATTGACCTCACGGTAGGATTGAAAAATCCGGTGAATGCGATCTTGTTCCTCCAAGACTGATTCCTTCCTTTCTTTACTATTCGCCTCCAAATATTTTGCATACGAAATATTATAGGGTTTAAAAAGTTTCTAGTCAATCATATTCCTATAAACTTAATAAGTCTTTTATGAGTCCCTTTTCCCACCCCTATTGATTAAACTTGTTTGTCCAACGCAAAAAAACCCTTGCCGGGTTAAACGAGAAGGATGTTCTCATTGTAACCCGGAAGGGCTTGGCTTTATGCAGGGGGAGTCCGGCCCTGTCCCGATGAAGCGGAAACAGCAGGGCAGGACGGGACGGGCTATCGGACCATCCAGCCCCCGTCGACGCACAGGATGTGTCCGTTCATGTAATCCGAGGCCCGGGATGCGAGCAGCACGGCCGGTCCGATCAGATCCTCGGACGTACCCCAGCGTGCCGCCGGAATGCGCTCGAGAATCTGCTTGCTGCGGACCGGATCGTCGCGCAGCGCCTCGGTGTTGTCCGTGCTCATGTAGCCCGGTGCGATGGCGTTGACTTGAATGCCTTTGGAGGCCCACTCATTCGCCAAAGCTTTGGTCAGGCCGGCTACGGCATGCTTGCTGGACGTGTAGCCGGGCACGTTGATGCCTCCCTGGAACGACAGCATGGAGGCCACGTTGATGATCTTGCCGGAACCCTGTGCGATCATATGGCGGCCGGCAAGCTGGCAGAGCGTGAACACGGAGTTCAGGTTCACGTCCAGCACATCCTGCCAGTCCTGGTAGTCATGCTCGGCGGCCGGCTTGCGCCGGATGATGCCCGCGTTGTTGACCAGGATGTCGAGTCCGCCCAGGCCTTCGAGGGCCTGGCCGATCACGCCGGGCAGCAGGCTGCGGTCGGAGACATCCGCCTGGATGGTGACCGCGCGGCGGCCGAAGCTCTCGACCCGTGCCTTGACGTCATCCGCGGGAGTGCGGTTCGTCACCAGCGCCACGTCCGCTCCCGCCTCGGCCAGACCGATCGCGATAGCGGCGCCTAGGCCGCGGCCCGCCCCGGTTACGACGGCTTTTTTGCCGGACAAATCAAATAAATTCATTCCGTACACCTTCCTTAGCCTAACGGTTATTAGAGGGGGGCCTGCAAAATGTTGACGGCTTCCCCGTATTTGCTCAGCGTCTCGGAACCGATGCCGCTGTCGGTGATCAAGTAGTCGATCTCGTCAAGCCCGGCAAACGTGATCAAGGCCCCTTTGCCAAACTTTTTGTGGTCGGCGACGCAGTAAATCGTTTTGGCGCATTCCATGTAGACGCGCTTGAGCCTTGTCAGCTCCTCCGTGAAAATGGTCAGCCCGTAGTCAGGATGAATGCCGGTGGCGGACAGAAACAGCTTGTGCACGTTGAGCTTCTTCACCCAATCCGGATCGGTGCCGACGAGCAGGTTATGATGCCGATACCCGCCCGGCACGACAAGCCGGATCTGGTCTTTGGCCGTCAGCTCCCGGATAATGAGCAGATCGTTGGTCAGTACCGTGAGCGGCATGTTCTTCACCTTGCGGGCGATCTCCAGCGTCGTACTCCCGGCGTCGAGCGCAATGATGTCATGCGGTTCGATGAAAGTCAGCGCGTATTCGGCGATGGCGGATTTTTCGCGGACATGCTTGATATTCGGAATCTGCGGCAGCAGGCTCTCTTCGTCGGGCAAAGGGACAGCTCCCCCGTGGGTCCGCTTCAGAAGCCCCTTCTCCTCCAGCTTCTCGAGATCCTCGCGGATCGTCTTTTCCGTGACCTGAAATTTATCGCTAAGCTCGGAAACTTTGACGCTTTTCCGGCTTTCCAGTTCTTCCAGAATGGTACGATGGCGTTCAGCAGCCAGCATGAATAATTCCTCCTTGCCTGTCAAACAGGTTCATGCTTCTACTTTAACTCGTTCATAGGCACCATATCCATATCTTTAAAGGTATAATTTTCGCCGGCCATAGCCCAGATGAACGAATAGTTGCTGGTTCCCGCTCCGGAATGGATGGACCAGCTCGGCGAAATGACGCCCTGTTCATTGGAGACCACGAGGTGACGCGTTTCCGAAGGCTCGCCCATCATATGGAACACGCGCGCGTCTTCCTTCAGATCGAAGTAGAGGTAAGCTTCCATTCTGCGGTCGTGGATATGAGCCGGCATCGTATTCCATACACTTCCCGTTTTGAGCTGGGTGACGCCCATCATCAGCTGGCAGCTTTGAATGCCGTCGGCATGAATGTACTGGTTCAGAATCCGCTCGTTGGACGTTTCCAGAGAGCCGAGGTGGTTCGGATTCGCTTCCTTGATCGAAATTTTTCTCGACGGGATTTCCGCGTGAGCGAGAGCCGAACAGAAATATATGCGGGCCGGATTCGAAGAATCCTTGCTTGCGATCGTCACTTTCTTGTTCCCTTTGCCCACGTACAGCGCATCCAGACGGCCCAGCTCGAAGCTCTCTCCGTCCGCCGTAATGACGGCGTCTCCGCCGATGTTCAGAAAACCAACCTCGCGGCGCTCCAGGAAGTACTCCGTTTTGAGCGTGTCGGCCGCTTCGAGTTCAAGCGTTTCCTTGACGGGGACCGCGCCTCCGATGACCATGCGGTCATAATGGGTGTAGACCATCGAAATGCGCTCTTCCTGAAACAAATTTTCGATCAAAAAGTCATTTCTCATGCGTTCGGTTGTAAAAGTTTTAAAGTCAGCCGGGTTTGTCGTGTGACGGATTTCCATATGGGGTAACCTCCTATAAGGTGCGTTTATGTTCATTTAAGTTCGTTTTAAGTGTATCATAACCACAGTGAACATAAAAGTACTTTTTTTATATCGGATCGATAAACCCTTTTTTTCATAGATTCGGGCGGCCGCCGCCATCTTTCTATCAATCTCGCATACGATAATCTCAGAAAGGAGGAAAGAGTCCCCAACCCGCACAACGGATCCAACCGGCCCTGCCCCTCCTCTTCAAATAAAAAAAGCGGCCGCCTTCCGAAGATGAAGGCGGCCGCTTTTCCTGTGAGCGGACTGGTGAGACAGGCTCAGTCTCCAATCCGGGGAAAGCGTTCCAAAATTTTTTCGATCAGCATCCTGTAAGTCTTGTTGTATTCAAACAACGATTCCTCCCTTACATTTTTGCTACCCTTAATATTCTCCTTTGATTACAAAAAACGAGCCCCGAATGGTTCCGGCTAGTTTAGACTTCTGCCTGGCAAACTTAAACTTCCCTTCTAACTCCTGCGGTACCTCCATCCCCTCGGAAAGCTTAAAACCAACGGCCCGCTTCTTAGAGTCATCAACCGTATACATGACATTGAGCGCAAGCCCGTCCTCATAAAAGACGTAGGTAAATCGGATATTTTCCACTTGAAAACGCGACGTTTCTAAAGGTTTAGCCGCAAACGCAATATCACGTTCATCTTTCAAAATTCGGTTCACATAATCAAGGGTCTCCTGACTTTCGCTTGCAGGTACGACCGTAAATTCATGCTTGTATTTGTTCATAAAGTAACGGGCTTCATTAGCACGTAATCCAGCAAGCGCTTCTGCTGCAGGTGAAGACTCTAAACCAACCGTAGACACATTTTTAAAATCAACGATATACGACATTTCCATCTCTCCTCTTATCTTTTTGGTTTCCTTAAAACAGGAGGGTACCGAATACAGTCTCTCCAAATTATTAGTTTTGCAGTAGTAATCTATTGGTTGTACGAAGGGGTGGCCGATAATTTCACCACCTCCTTGCACATTTTGCGGCTCTTCGGACGCAGCGCCCACGAGGCGATATTTAGTGCGGCATAGAAAAGCGGAAGGATAAGGTGAAACCCGTAATCACCGTAATCGTTAGCAAACGCATGAGATAAAGCCGCACCCGTCATTAAGAAGAAGATACCGGCGTAAGCCCATTCTTTAAGCCGAGGAAAACCTGCACGATGATAGCAACGACTCCAAGCAATTTCCAACTTCCGAGAATGTTCGTGATGTATAACGGGAAACCGATATCGGTTACTAAGTCAACATTTCCCCCATATCGCATGAGCTGCCCAATACCGCTTAACGTAATGGATATTGCGAGCATTAATGTGACGGTCCAATAAGCAATCATTTTTCCGCGGTGCCGGGTTACTACTTTCGCCGTTGTTTCCGCACCGATGATTGTACTCATTTTGTTTCCTCCTCATTGGTTGAAGTGAAACTTATTCAGGTTCCAAAATATTGTTGATTGGCTGCCTCCTAATCAGACACCATTTGGTGTCACTTTGAATTATAGGACACCATTCGGTGTCGTGTCAACAATGTTTTTTAACTCCTCATGAAAACTGCCGGCCGGCTATGTGTACCCTCCTTTCATGCCATTTGGCCTTTGATTGAATGCAAAAAAGCTCCGGCGCGTTAATGCCGAAGTTTTTTGATCATGAGTCAGTTTTGGCGGGCGTTTAGACCGCGAAAGAATCGTGACCGATGGCAATCTGATTACAGCCGGTTCGGCCGGAGGCAAATGGATATTGAGTAGTTAAATTATTTTTTTTCAAAATAATCATCTGGCAAATTTAGTTCTTTCAAACAAGCCATAAATTTTCCCCTGAAATTATGATTGCTTTTATATTCCGGCCATGCAGCCTTATAATAAGGCAATAACTTCTCATGTGGGATAATGCCCCAATATTGAATAGAGTTTTTCACAACCTCCTTGCCGCCACCCATGAACATCTGTCGAATGATCTCCCAACTTTCCGATTTGTCATTGCAACTGCGTGTGGCATAGATTGCGGCTGTTTGTATATTCGAGTCGGTGTGGCACAAAAAGGGTGCAAAGTTTTGGAGTGTAATCGCGCCGGAAGATTCCAAAACATACCCCACATGACGCAACGTCTCCGGGTCGTGAACCCTGTCAAGACCTTGCACTATCACTTTTATAAATTCCGATAAATCAACAGATTTACCGTACCAGTTCAGAATCTGTAAAGCGTGTAATAAATCCTCATTTCTATCCGAATGCAACAGCTCCAGAAGAAAGTCTCTTCCCGCGTCAACAGAGGTTTTGCAGATTAGCTGAATGGCTGTGGTGCGATCATTTTGTCTTTGCTCAGCAACGCTTTCTAAAAAATCAATGGTTGGCTGCGAGATTTTCTTAAACTTGAACATTCCATCAAGCGCTTTTGATTTGATTTCTTCGTTTGGGGCGTTTTGATAAACCTGTATCAATGCATTTTCATCGCCCGGCATTCTGCTGCCAAACCACGCGATATCATAATCCAGAATAATTTCGTCCAGCCAGCGCTCATACCAGTCCAGAAAGTTGTCTTCATAGACAAAGAAAAAGGGATGATCCGGATAAAAATCTGAAGTGTAAACGATTTTCCCCCTGTGTTTCCCTTCAAGTACGAGATACATATCGTATTCGCAGCCTTGTGTGCCGATACACAACATGCCGCCCAACACCCTATCACGGGCGGCGTCGTATTCCAGGTCGGAGATGTCCTCATCATTGATCAGGGGCTCGGTCAAATGGTTCCATTCCTCTTTTGTCATTCTGGGGTGTAGAACGCATTTTCTAGTGAGTGCACTATCGGTATAAGAAGTTGCCTTTTCAATCGAATAAATCCCGTAATACGGCCCGGCACCTCCATTTCCGACTCTCGTTAAAAACTGCGTATAAGGCTCCGGGAGTGTGACCTGATTCTTTGCTTGCCAGTCTGCAAGCTCTTTTGCTGTAAGCTTTTCATAAACCCTGTATTTGTGTGAGGATGCTCCAAACACCAAAAAAGCCGTATCTTTGCGCATGGCCTTTTCGAGTTTGTTTTTTATTCGATCAAGTTGCGTTTCTTTCTTCCAAAACAACATATTGAATTCCCCCTGTTGATTATAGCCGGGCTTCCTTCGTTTGCTTATCCAGCAATTTCAGCAGATGCGGAAATCGGTATTCTCCGTACATACTCTGTATGTGCTCGGCAGCGACTGTTAGCTCCATGCCGATAGAGGTTATATACAAAGGCTTGGAGCTGTTGCCTCGGTAAATCTTTTTGACAAAGGCTTCGTTGTCGTGAAAGGCATTTTTTGCAACACCGATCACTGGAATTTTTCCTGAAAAATCTGTGTAAACATAATGTCCGAGCCCGGGCTTTTTCTCATTGTTTAAGTACACATAGCCATCCACAACAATGGTATGTATTTGATTTATATCAGTAAGTTTCAACAGTTCCTGTATACAAGGGAGCTCTCGTTTATAGAAAAAACCCGTTTCGTATTCGTGAGGGTTTTCCGTATAAGAGATGATGACTTCGAGTGGTTTAGAATCTTCCCAGCTCTGAAAAATAACCCCCACTGATTTCGCTTGATTTTCCTCATAATACACATCGACAGCGATGATCATGGATAGCGATTCCTTCCTTTAAGATCATTTTAAGCTCTAAATTATAGCCATTATATCACAGAGTATTTTTTCTGCCGCAGGCGCAGTACAGAGAAAATATCCACCCTCAAACCATTGACAGGATGGATTTTTGCCGTGCTATTTCGCCGCCGACAACGGGGAACAGGATGGGGAACCATCCGGCTTTTTCAATATGACATTCGATAGTGGGCGGCCATAGGCCGAATACAGTAGGAAGCGTACTTCCTCACCATATCCAGGGGGCGCCACACCGTCACCGCTACCTCCTGCCATTGACGCGCGACGGCATTGCTACCTCTTGAAGCAACATGCATCACCGCCCTATAGTTTTGAAACGTGAAGCTTCCCGAGCTACTGTCAAATACCAAGAGAACGGGAGCATACGATCAATTCCCTCATAGCTCCTCTCGAATCTTACATCGGAGCCGGGTTTGTAAGTGATTGACTCTTATCAAGCAGAGCTATATCCCGATCTCCCGCATTTTCGCCATGACCTTCTCCATCCTATCCTCAATATCTACAACACTATACTTCGGAAGCCGCATTTCGCTCACGATTTTTCCGTCGCACATAAACATTATACGCTCCGTCTTCGCCGCAATCTTGGCGTCATGGGTTACAAGCATAATCGCAGTACCCGCCGCGTTGATTTCGGAAAGTAGATTCATAATGGCCTGCGCAGCTTCCTGGTTAAGCGCACCGGTCGGCTCGTCACCAAAAATAATCTGCGGATTGCTCATAAGGGCTCGGCAGATGCCCGCACGCTGAAGCTGTCCTCCCGACACCTGGGTAATGTCCCGCTTTTCCAGCTCTGCTATGCCCACCTTCTTCATAAGCGTTCTCGCCTGTTCCGTGATTGTCTTGACATTCCTTCTGTTGTCGCGCATGGACGGAAGAATGATGTTATCCAGAATGTTCATATTCTTCATCAACGTAGGCTGCTGAAACACAAAGCCCATTTGGGTTCTGCGCAGGTCAGCCAACTCATCTTCGCGGAGTGCTGATAAATCCCTGCCGTCAAAAGTAACCTCCCCGCCGTCAATGCGGTCCATCCCGCTCATCGCGAACATCAGGGTCGACTTTCCCGAGCCCGAAGGTCCCATCACCGACACGAACTCCCCCTCGTTAATGTGGGCGGACACTCCGTCAAGAACCTTGCGCCTGTCATCACCCTGGCCGTAAACCTTTTCTATATTCTCACCGGTTATAATCTTCTTCCTATTCATGACCTACTCCTTAATATTGCCGGATATTGTGATTTGTCCCGCTCCCGATGTGCCAATCATCGTTGCGATAAGTACTGAACCGATCAGCATCAGCGGGCACAGCAGATACGCCGATAGCGGATTGACCACAAACGTAAACGACGATGCTCCAAACGAAGAAATAATTGCGCCTGACAATATCTCTCCGAGCGTGTTAGCCAGAAGCGTCCCGAGAACAATTCCGATAATGAGCACAACTATCGAACGCGAAAAATACTGTATTCTCAAATCAGAGTTGGTAAAACCTAATGACTTCATGACGGCAATCGAATATCGGTCCTTTGCAACAAGCATTCGCATGAACAACACCGTAACCAGAACACTTATAACCAGCATCATCACAATTGCGATCTGTGAGGCCTTACCGACAGAGCTAATGGTCGAGCCGAAGGTCTGCGTAACATATTCATCAATGCCTGATACCTTTGCAAAACGAAATCTTTCCGCATATTCCCTAACTTTTCCGTCAACAACAGCTTCATCTGAAAGCTCCGCATAAATAACGGACCACACCCTATCCTCCGAACGCTCTGTAATAGCAGCCTTTGCGGTCTTCCCGCCATTGGTAATGTCCGAATACATTCCGCACACCGTGAGATCTCTGGCCTTCCCGTCAATCACCAGCGTAATGACATCGCCAACCTTCTTGCCCAGTTCATCGGCGTTCATTACGGACAGAGCAATTTCGTTATCTGCGGCTGGTCCTCTGCCTTGGGAATACTTCACCGGGAAAATAGAATGGTCGCCGAGCTCGATTTTGAGCCTCTCCTCCGATCCATCCTGCCTCCTTGCTGTGAAGGTTTCCGTTGTAAGCACGGCATATCGGGATATGGACGTGTCGCTCTCCATGACCTTTGCAACTTCCGCTTCTTTTGCAGCGATATGGTCCTTCTGTTGAATGTCCAGGCGCATATCGCTATTGCCTATCCCCATATAGGTGATGAAGCTTTTGGAGGAAATCGTGTTGTACAGGTTCTGGGGAACAATCATAATAAATGAAGCGATCACAAGCACAGCAAGCATTGTCGCGTATAGACTTGTCCTTGCGAGCACATCCTTGACGCCGAGAAAAATATTCGCGTTCAGCAGTCTGTTTGCGCTCAGCGTAAAACGCCTTGCTCCCGCGGATTTGTCCTGTGAAATACCGAACCGAACAGCTTCTGCAGCGGAGATTTTCCGGAAGCGTCTCAGCACGCTGCTCACATAGCCAATGATGGCTAGGAACACTAGCACTACGCTGATTACTCCGAACAACAAGGCTAAGGAAGAGTTCTCGCTCCCTCCCATGTATAACCTTATATTTTCAAGCAGCAAGCCTCTGAACACAAATGAAAGGGCAAATCCAACCATACAGCCAAAGGCCGCAATTCCCGCGTACTTCGCAAGATATATCTTTTTAATATCAGATACACGTAATCCTATTGCTTTCATAACACCGATTTCGCGGTAATCACTCTCGATTGTGGCAAGGAGCGTAAAGCGTATACACATAAATGCGATGGCAACGACAAGCACGCTTACTAGAAGGATGACTGCAATCATAAGTCCGTCGGACATTGCATTCAGCATTTTGAACAGGGGATAGGTAATCGTGGGGCCATTGGCTTCAAGCCCAGCAGAGGTGTAATCGTCTTTGAATGCCCCGAGCATGGACAAGTCTTTGAGTCTGAACTCAATCAGATATTCTGTGCTTCCGGAGCTCTGTATCTCGGCGTAGTCATGTTCGCTTACAAGAAATCTTTTGGACGAGGCGAGCAGCGAATTCATCTGAGAATCACGGAGAAATCCGGTAACGGTAAGTTTCTTTCCGCCGATTACAGCCGTATCCCCGGTCTTCGCGGTGCCGTCCTTCATATAGCCGATTGGAACATATAGCTCCCCGTCGGATACCGTGATCCTATTCCCATCAAGGTCAAGCAGGTAATCAAATTTCCCGCTCTGCGTGCTGAAGCCGTTGTCCTGAACATTGCCCACAAGTGAGTTGCCGTTTATGACAATCCGCGAACCATCAACATTGAGAAACTCAAGCACTTGAAACTCGTCAACCTTGTTGTTCTGGTCCGCAAAAGCCGTAAACCGTGCCCTATCCAGTTCCCCTGAATGCATCTGCAGAAAATGCGGGGTTTTTGCCTGCGTCATGAGTGTATCAATTGCACCCGTAAGATTGACGACAAGCATGGACGACAGAGAGACAAGCATAGCCGCGGCAGCGACGAAGATCATGGTGGTCAACGTAATTAGTTTGCTTTTTAACATATCATTGCGGATTATCCGGTAGTACATACGTCACCTCTGTCTTCAAGCCTTTTAATAGATTTCAGGTTATACAAAATTACAGAAGCAACACTTAACAGTATTCCGGCGATGATAATCAGAAGTCCCGTTCCCCGGCCGCTGCCTGTACCGATGATCCTGCCCACACTGCTCGCAAGTTCTCCGCCGTCAATCAGCAAAGGCGTGAACACATAATCCGCAAGCACCCCCGACAGCATATAGGCAACAATGAATCCAAGCTGTGATACTAACCCGATCAGTGACCAAGCCCTGCCCTGAACAGATTTGTCAATGTTGGTGCGGACCAGAAAATCCAAGCTTGTGTTGACAAATGGCAGCATGGCAAAAAAGAGAAACCCCGAAATACCAAGAAGTATAATATTTTCCCGAAGTCCAAATACCGCCATGAATATGCCTTCCCAAAATAGCGAAAGTGAAAGGATTTTGACAAAATCCCTTTTGATCCGAACCATTCCAATCAGCACACTCGATACAAGCATCCCCAGAGCGATAATCGTCTCAAGCGTTCCTAATACAGAGCTGTCCGAAAAAGCAAGGATCATGGGCATACTAAGCGTTTCGATGAAACCAAGAAAAAAGGTCATTACGGAGGTCATAATTACAAGTACAAGCACACCTCTGTTACCAGAAATGGCTCTCCACCCTTCCTTAAATTCACGCATGAACGACCCGGTCTGTTCAGATTTCTTGGAAGCAAGGCCCCTGCGTACCGCAAGCGTCGAAGCAACGGTTACAAAAAAGGTGCAGATGTCGATAATAAGCAGCAGCTTCACATCAGAGACAATCAGCAGAAATCCCGCAAGTGCCGGGGAAATCAGATATTTGGCTGAGCCTGCCACCTGAACAAAACCGCTTGCCTTCGTATACTGCTCCTCGGTAAGCAGATCCGTAACCGTAGCTTTATACGAAGGATCAAGCAGCGATGAGAATACCGAGCTTAGGGTCACTCCCACGCAAATCTGCCACAGCTGTGCTTCTCCGTTAAGCAGACAAATCAGAATAAATACAAGTCCTATTGCAGAAAGGCTGTCGCCCAGTACCATTAGAATTCTCCGGTCATAGCGGTCCGCAAGCACTCCCGTCACGGGACTTAACAGCAGTGATGGCATAAATGCAAGCAGAGTGACCAGTGCCATGGCCGATGCCTGCCCTGTCTGCTGATAAATATAAACCCCAAGCCCAAATGATGTAAGCCCGCTTCCAATCGCTGAGACAAGCTGTCCCGACCACAGCAGAATAAATTTGCCGAAAGCTCCTCCCGGATTATTCATTGCCGTCTCTACCCTTACCAAATATCTGCATAACGCTCATCAGACTTCCGCTTTCGGCACCAAGCAGCCTTTCTACGTTAAAAATAAACGACAGCACACGTGAAGTGCGCTCCTCGTTCGTCATGTCAGCCCTATCCTCATCAAAGATAGTATTCGCATATACGATGACCATCTCCATGCATTCATACGGATACGGCGTGTTGAACAGGCCCTGCTCAATACCCTCGAGGATAATTGGTGTCAGGATCGGCGGAACACCGCTTATAATGACCTCTTGTATCTTCTGATGCATGAGCGCGTTCTGGGGCCTGTGAATATGCTCCATAACTTCCTTGCCGCTTCCGTTATCGCTGTTTATGTTCAGTGCCATGACCACGCGGAGAATACGCTCGATGACGGGGACGCTCTTATCTAGGGCAACTTCCTGCGCTGCACCTATAAGTTTGACGCTGTACCGCTCAATCAGAGCGTCCATAATATCCTCCTTCGACTTGAAGTGATGATATAGCGTTCCCCGTGCGATTCCCACCTTGACCAAAATATCGTTCGTACTTGTACCGTCAAAGCCTTTCTGCCCAAAAAGCCCATCCGCCGCGTCAAGTATTTCGTTTCTGCGTTCTTCTGCTTCTTTTACAACTCTCATCGTTACATCTCCTTGCTTGATGCCAGGCATTAATAGACCGACTGTCTGTCGGTTATGAGGTAAATGATAGCATATTGTTTGAAGGAGTGAAAGTAAGTATGGCATAAATCATGATTTCTTTATTCGGGCCCTCCCGATCATTGTGGAAGGAGCAATCTTTGCCCAACTCGATGCCACGGAAATCCTTGTCCGGAATGGCTCCTTATATGTAGTGCAGAAGTTCGATTGATGACAATTTCAATGCCGTATGGAATATCATTATCCATGGGATCGCACAATCGAAATAGTCGTATAATTGGGCGTACGACCTAAAAACTTGCCGTTACTTATGATACGGCTCACCTCGAATAAGCTTATCCTCTGTACCTCACGTCACTGAACGGCACCGCTCAGATGCTCGTGCACGAGCTTCCACTCGCCCTCAGCATCTTTGACGAACACATTCGTCCCGCGTCCGCTGCCCGAAACGAATTCCCCTTTGTGATAGCCTTCCCAAAGATACGTGTAAATGCAGGCAGCCGACTGCGGCCCTTCCGCAATCCACTGCACATCACGGACCGAATACACCTCTTCTCGGATGAGATTCCATGCGTTCTCAAAGTACGCCCGGATTTGCTCCGGCGTCGTACAGCTCTTGTCCGTGAACCAGTAGACCGCCTGCGGGTGAAGAAGTTTTCTTACTTCACTGAAATCGTGTGTATTCGTAGCGGTTATGTAAGCTTCCAATGCTTTTTGATAGGTCATGCTGCATCTATCCCTTCTTTTGTTCTTAGCGGTCTGTACCTGTTCTTGATTTCCTCACAAGCTCCACAAGATCCCGGACATTCGTCAACACATCGTCGGGCTCCGGAGAGAACCGTGCCGTTTGAACGGTCTCGAACCAGTGAGCTCCAATTGTCATCAATCCCGCCGACTTTCCGGCTGTAATATCCGCGCTGCTGTCTCCGACGAAGATCGCGTCCTCCTTGGATACCCCGAGCAGCTTCAGCGCTTTAAAAATCCCCTCGGGATCGGGTTTCGGCCGGTCCACCTCGTCGCCGGATACCGTGGAGAAGAAAAACTTCTCAATGCCCAGCTTGTTCAAGCTTACATCGAGGGCTCTTCTGCTCTTGCCCGTTATGATGACCATCCGGACTCCTTGCCCGCTTAAATCCTCCAGCATATGTGCAATATCCCGGGGCATACTCACCCTTTCATGAAAATGGTTTTCATAGAATGCATAGTAATCCGCTATGGCCGCTTCGGCTTTGGATGCGTCCGATACATTCCGCCGGATGATGTCATCCTCGGTCGGTCCGAATTTGGCCGTAATCTGCTCATCGGACAGCGTCTCGTTTTCGTACGTTTCAAAAACACGGCGGAAAGCGTCGAATGAAAGCGGCAGCGTATCCGCCAGCGTACCGTCGAAATCGAAAAGAACCGCCTGGATCGGCATGGGTGGGTCCTCCTTTTTTATAGAAACAATTAAGAATTCAGCATTCGCCTGCTGTGCAGCATCAGATTGGTCAAACCGCCCAGGAGTGTGCCGAGCACAACGCTCAAAAGATTGATCCCCGTCGTAATGAACCAAAGTATTCCGGCTCCTAAGTCACCTTCCGCGACCGGAAAAAACAGTCCACCGATGAAAAGAAACAGCAAGGAGCCGAGCGGGCTCAGTACAAAGAGAAAAGCCAACACAGCCCAATATTTCGTCCTAAAACATGCAAAAACCGGGAGCGCGTACAAAATGCTCAGGGCAGCTACGGCAAGACCTGAATTTTCCACTATCGCAGAGTATTTATAAGCGCTTAGAAAAAGCAGCTCTCCACCCGCTCCGTGTAGAAAACTCAAAAGCAGGGTCAACCAAAGCGTGCCGAAAAACGTGCTGTTCCATTTTATTATCAAAAGCTTTTACCTCGTTCAAATGTTATTAGCGCTCTCGCTTACAGCCAGCTAACCACAATACAAGCTATTCCGACTAGCAAAAAAGCACCTCCGCCGAGCCTTGTGGAGAGCAGATACAGATCCGACGGCTCCGTTCCGTCGTTGGATTTCCAACTTTCCTTAACGGTCCATACGGCCCCCGGCGCGAGCAGCATCACGAGACCGACCGCAATCAGCACGATATAGATGAAAATAGCCTTCTCCCCCTCCCCTCTTGTTTCCTATATCTTACATCCCCCCGCCTTTTCCCGCAAAATAAAAAAACCGTCCGCTTCTAAAAGCGGACGGCCTGGCGTTTACATCTGGTCCCACTGGTTCCAGTTGATTTTGAGAACGCGGTCCATGATGTACGTCGTCGTGTATCGGTATTTGTTCGCGCCGGACTCGAACAGGACGAACAAGTCGCCGCCCACCGGCACGATGCCTTCGGTCATCGGAACAGCGGTCAGCTTGCTGTTCGTGGCCTTGGCGGACTGCCCGTCGAGGAACCAGACGGGCACGCTTGTCCCGCCCACGGTTCCCGTGGCGTGGGCCGGTTCCTGCAGCGGGTTGTTGTAGCGGTACAGCGTGCTGTCGTTGCCGCGTCCGTAGGACTGGCTGAGCACGATGGAGTTCTGCATAAACGCGATGCCCTGGATTTTCTCCGTGATGGACAAGAGATAGTCCGGCACGGCCGGGGTGCCGGAGCTGCCGTTCCACTTGTCCGAACGGATCGTATCCGTGACCGGATCGAGCCGGTATCCCGCGGTCCAGGCGTAATGCTGCACGCCGTCGCGGTTAACGAGCTTGTGGCTCGGGTCGGTCGGATAGCTCTTCGCTTCGTAGAACTCGCCTACCCAAAGAACGCCGTCGGCGAACGTATTGAACGCCGCGTCCACGGGCACCGGCACGGAGCCGATGAAGGAGACTTCGCCGTTGTTCTGGGCGGCGACCACATCGCTCAACCGAAGCTGATGCAGCGCTCCTTCGGAGGCGATCCACACGTGATCCCGGCTGACCGCTACGCCTCCGGCATGCCCGGTGTACGGGGTGCCGTCGCTGTTATACAGCACGATGGATTTGACGTACTGGTTCGTGGAAGCATCCGAAACGGTGAGAGTCGCGGGACGGCCGTCCTCCAGATACGCTACCGTTAGCAGCCAGTTGTTGGCCTGGTAATACGCCATTCCCTGTGGAACCAGATCCTGTTTCAGTCCCGGAACGACCGGACCGTCGGAGCTGATGTTCCACAGGCTCTGGTATTTGCTGTCCTTCGGATTGACGGCTCTTTCTTCCTGCGTGATCAACTGGTGGGAAGGTGTAACGGTAACGGACGTTTTGGCCGACTCGTTCTCGGAAAGATCCACGGCGCTGATCTGGAACGTATACGGTTTGTTTCCGATCAGGGAGTAAGCCGTGAACTCGTGCTGTGAAGCGGGCACGGTATAGAGCAGCGTCCCGTTCTGGTAGATGTTGTACTGGAACACGTCTGCCTCCGGGTTCGCCGACCACGCCAGCTTCGCGCTGCCTCCGCCCGCAATAGCGGTAACCCCTGCCGGAGCCTGGGGCGCCTGATTGTCCTGCTTCGGACGGGCCGGCGCTTGTCCGGCAAGGAGTCTGCCGGGCGTCGGCGCCTGCAGTCCGGCGATCTTCTGCATCGCCGTACCGCCCGCTGCCGGATAGCGGTAGGTGATCGTCTTGCCTTCGGCCACATCGTCGGCCGTGTACGTGGCCTTGACCGTTTCCGCGCCCGCCGGGTCCAGAATCGTAACGGTCTGCGTTCCGCTGTTCGTCAGGCCGCCGACATTTTCAATGATGTGAAGCTTGCTGTCCGGTACGTACTTGCTTGCGTAGGAAAGGGAATAATAGCTGTTGAACGCCTCTTTGCCAAGCGGAGCGATTTCGGCTCTCCGGGTCCAGACCACGCCGGTCTCCCAGGGCCCCAGCTTGTAAGACTGGGCGATTTGAGCGTTCCAGCTGCCGGCTTTGAACCGGTAGCCCTGCAGGTCGACCTGTACGGCGCTGTTGTTGTACACCTCGATGTACTCGAAAGCGTCGTAGCTCGCGAAATTGGTCGTGTCCGGCACCAATTCCGTAATGAGCAGCTTCGGCACCGCCGCAGCCTGAACGGCTTTAGGCGGCGTGACCAGCAGTAGCGGAGCCGCTGCCAGTGCCAGAGTCAAAGCGCCGGCCATCTTTTTCCGTAAACTTTTGCGCATTCTACATCCTCCCGGGTGAATCAATTTTATATGAAAAACGGCCGAATAAAAGCGGATCTTGTTATCAAAGCCATCCACAAGTATTCAACCGTTATTTCCCAAAGGAGCCGCGCGCCGTAACCTTTACGCGGAAACGATACAAAAACATCTATAGAAATCCCTTGAATATCCTAACGCATCCGACGCCGCACATCTAATGAAGAAATTGTTAAGACGGCTCTAGCGGTTTTCATCCTGCCAGCGCCACAATTCCTTGCTGGACGTCGAGATTCCGATGACCCCGCTGCCGAGAGCGGCGTTAAAGTCTTCCAGATCGGTAATCAGGCCGCCTGCAATGACCGGCACATCCACTTCGGCCCGGATCCGCTTCATAATCCGCGAGCAGACCATTCCCGGAAGGACTTCGATCGCGTCAGGCTGGGAGCTTTTTGTCATTTTGATGCCGTTATCCAGCGATACCGAGTCAAAAACGAACAACCGCTGTACGGTAATCAGGCCGTATTTTTTCCCTTCGGCAATAATGTTGTTCTTCGTCGTGACGATCCCGTCGATGCCGATTTTTTCCGCCATATAGGCGACTCCCGCTTTGTCTTTGCCGATTCCTTCGATCAAGTCGAAATGGACAAAGGACAGCTTCCCGGCTTCGCGGATTTTTTCCACAATGCCTTCGATCATAAAAATATCCGATTTCAATATAAAGACGATATTGGAGGAGGTCTGCAAAATGCCCGGCAGCTCCTCCGCATTCATCAAGCTTGTAATCACGGGTTTCTTTTTCAGACAATAAGCCACTCGCTGTGCACGTTCTGTCGTCTCTTTCATCCTTATCACCTCATCGTTGATTAAACATTCTCCAGGTCTCCGGTCCAATCAAACGTTCAGCACCTTCAGTCCCTTTAGGCAAGTAACATGCTGTATGATCCGGCTGCCTCTAAGCCGTATCTCGTGTCTTCCGGCGGCGAGTTACTGGGAAGAACAGCCTTGTTTCACAATGGCGTGAACGGAGGGCAGCACATAGGTCGGTTTAAACTCGGCCGACGCGATATCCGCTTCGCTCGTAATGCCCGTGAGGACAAGCGCGGTGCTCATTCCCGCCTCGGCTCCCATCCGGATGTCCGTCTCCAGACGGTCCCCGGTCATCAGGCAGTCTTTGGCTTCCACCTGCAAAATATCGAGTGCGGCCAGCGCCGTCATCACGGAAGGCTTGCCCATAATCCGGGTGACCTTTTTGCCGGTTGTACCTTCGATAGCGCCGATCATTCCTCCGCAGTCGGGAACGTCTCCGCCCGGCATCGGGCACGTTCTGTCGGGGTGGGTCGCGATCGCCTCGGCTCCATGCTTGATCGCCTGGTAGGCGAAATCCAGATGGTTGTAATGGAAATCGCGGTCCCAGGAAATGACGACGACACCGGTTTCCTCCGGCGTGTCCGCGAACCGGATGCCGTTTTCCAGAAATTCTTCCTTTAGAATCGGCTCTCCGATGACGTATACCTTTTCGCCCGGATAGTGATTCTGCAAATAACGGATCGTGACGAGCGCGGGATTCAGCATCTGTTCCATGCCGATCTTCACGCCGAATTTGTCGAGCTTTTTAACGTAATTTTCACGGGATTCGATCGTCTTGTTCGTCAAGAACAGAAGCTTCTTTCCTTTGGACTGCAGATGATGGATCGTTTCCACCGCTCCTTCGATCGCATGATCGCCCAAGTAAATCGTTCCGTCCAAATCAAATATGTACCCCTCATAATGATCCATCTCTTCACTCCCTTTCTCTCGGTTTTGCTTTTTCTTCGAGCTGATTTACAAACCCGGCTTTCCAGCCGTCAGAAAGATTCTTTCCAATTCCCGGCCCAAAGAAATTTTGGAAGAAACCGGCTCCGGTATTTCCTTCAACAGATCTTCGTAAGGCTCGTCGTCCGTCAGGTGCACGAGTATGCCCCGGCCGATTTTGCTCCAGTCGTAGTAACCGGCAATGTCCCGCAAAGTGCTGTGCATCGCCAGACTTCTCTCCGCCGTCGTCGATTCGTGGACAAGCAGGTCGATCCGGTCCATGTCCCGAATGAGCGGGTTCGGCATCGTATCCGTCGAATAAACGAATATCGTCCCGCCGCATTCCACCTGGATGCCGACGGCTGCAACGCCGTGCCTGCTCGGAAAAACCGATAGCGCCGTTTCGCCTTCTTTCCATAGAAGCGCAGGCTTCTCCCACTGGAACGATTGGACCGAAATCTCGAAAGCAATGGGCCATTTCGTCAATTTCATCAATTCCAGCCAGTTTTGCAGCCATTCTTTCTCCGACTCGTCGCAGTAAAGCTCCAGCGGTTCTTCCCGGCCGTCGATCCACATCCCCCACAGCAGGGAGGGCAGACCGTAAATATGGTCGATATGAACATGTGTAAACACCACCCGCTTGACTTCGTGCGTCGAAAGTCCGAGTGTTTTCAGCTTCCCGAGCGGGTTTCCTCCGATGTCTATAAGCGTGCTTCCGGACGTATCGCGCACAAGCAGATACGTATTGTCTCTATCCCTGCCCGAAGAGGCACACGCCGTTCCCATTAAAATCAGTTCCATGTCTGCGCGCCCCCTACTTGATGCCGGAGTGCATAAAGCTATCCACGAATTGTCTCTGGAACACGAAAAACGCGATGAGCAGAGGCAGGATAACCATCAGCGTTGCCGCCGTTACCGTTCCCCATTGGGCCCCGGTTTCAAACGACTGGGCGAAAATCGCGATCCCTACGGTAAGCGGACGGGATTCGACGGAGTTCGTAACGACGAGCGGCCACATGAAATTGCTCCAGTGAGTACTCACGGAAATGAGGCCGAACGCGATGTACGTCGGTTTGGCGGAAGGCAGGTACACGTACCAGAGCGTCTGCCACCATTTGCAGCCGTCCACCCGTGCCGCTTCGTCCAGATCGAGCGGAATCTGCTTGAACGTCTGGCGCAGTTGGAACACTCCGAACGAGGAAGCCCAATACGGCAGCATGATCGCCAGCTTCGTATCGACGAGATTCAGCTCTTTCATGATCGTGTAGTTCGGATAGATCAGAATGTCCGGCGGAATCATGATCTGCGTCAGGAAGATAATGAACAGAATACCGGAGCCGACAAAATTCAAGCGGGCAAACGCATAAGCGGCCAGCGTGACCGTAACGAGCTGAACGGCCAGGATGCCCCCAACTATGACGATCGTATTCCAGTAATACTGGAGGAACGGAATCGTTTTCCAGGCGTTGATGTAATTCAGGAAAGTCGGATTTTCGATCGCAAACGGATTGGCTCTTGTAATGATTTCTTCCGAAGGCGTGAAGGAAGTGAACACCGTCCATACCAGAGGGATCAGGAAGGCAATGGCAAGCAGAATAATAACCGTCCGGTTGATGACTTGATGCATATGGATGCCTCTCCTTTCTTCTAGTAGTGGATTTTTTTATCGAGATAAGCGTAGTTGAAAATAGATACGGCAAGCAGAATGACGAGCAGGATGACCGTCAGCACGGAAGCTTTGCCCATATCCCAGAAGCTGAACGCCGTTTCGTAAATGTGATAGAGCAGCAGGTTGCTCCCGTTGTCCGGACCGCCCTTGGTCATAATGTACAGGTGATCCACCAGTTTGAAGGAATTCGTCACCGCGATGATAAAAACGAACGTCGTGGTAGGCATCAGCAGCGGAAACGTGATTTTGCGGAACACCT
Source organism: Paenibacillus sp. JNUCC 35 (assembly GCF_058269095.1). Lineage (NCBI taxonomy): Bacteria > Bacillati > Bacillota > Bacilli > Caryophanales > Paenibacillaceae > Paenibacillus > Paenibacillus sp. JNUCC 35. The sequence goes on from NZ_CM177771.1 coordinate 4,965,399, forward strand.
GAAACGGGCTCGCGCCTTCCAGCTTGGCGGCTTCGTACACTTCTTTGGGCAGACTTTGCAGCCCGGCCAGGTAGAAAATCATGAAATAACCGGCTTCCTTCCAAATGACCATGAACATCATCGCATACATAACCCACTCGGGACTGCCGAGCCAGTTGGGGCTGTCGATGCCGAATACACCGAGGAATTTGTCCAAAAGCCCGTAATCCGGCGTATAAATGAACAGCCAGACGTTGGCGATGGCAATCATCGGAATGATGGTCGGGTAGAAAAAGGCGGCACGGAGCAGCCCGTTGCCCTTCAGCTTGTTGTTCACCCAGATGGCCATGTAAATGGCGAGAAAAATACTCGTCGGAACCGTGCCGATTGCCAGGAGAAGGTTGTTCTTGATGACTTTGCGGAACACTTCATCCTGCAGGACGGATTTATACTGATCGAGCCCGACAAACGTGCTGCTTTCGAAGTTGGAGCTGTAGAAGCTGAGATAGATCGACTTGAGCGTCGGGTAAAACGTGAACAAGGCCAGGAAAATCAGAGAAGGCAGAAGGAGCGCATAAGCGAACGCATTCTCTTTCCAGTTGAATTTATTCTTGATGGTTGCGGTTCGTTGAGCCAATAAAATCACCCGTTTCTTCACATGGAGAGGTTGGTCGAAAACGACAGGAAGCCGCAGGTCGCATTAGGCGATCCCGCAGAGAAAGAAGGATCCCGTAACGCAACTGCGGCTTCTCATCGTCTCTAGCCGAACATGTTTTAAGTTAGTTAAAGTTATTTAAAATTCTTTAGAATGCCGTCGGCCGCTTCCTGCGATTTCTGCAAAGCTTCTTTCGCCGTCATCTTGCCGAGCAGCGCCGCCTGAATATTGTCGTTAAACAGCTTGGTTATCTGGCCGTTCTGGTACGTGGAAAGCTCGCTGTTCGCGTACTCCAGCTGATCTCTGGCCACTTTGGCCTGAGGGAACGATTCGATGTACTTTTTCAGCTGATCGGTTTCGTAAGCGGCTTTCGTCGTGCCGACATATCCGGTGTCGATCGACCACTGGGCCACGCGCTCCGGCTTCGTCAGGAATTCGATGAATTTGACGGCCGCTTTTTTGCGCTCCTCCGGGATGTTTTTGAACACGTACAGATTGCCGCCCCCGGTCGGGGAACCGAATTGTTTGTTGGCCGGCAGGAAAGCGACGCCGAAGTTGAATTTCGCATCGGTTTTGACTTTCGTCAGGTTGCCGGTCGTATGGAACATCATGGCCGTTTTGCCGCTGATAAAATCGGAAGGCACAGTCGCCCACTCGATCGCCCCGTTAGGCATCACGTTATCCTTCTGCCCCAGGTCCATATAGAATTGAAGGGCTTCTTCCACGTGTGGCTTGTTGAAAAATACCTGCTTGCCGTCGTTCGACATAATGTTGTCGCCGGACTGTAATGAGAGCGCTTGCAGCATCCAGTATTGATAGCCGGTGCTCGGGATTTCGATCCCCCACTGCGACACTTTGCCGGATGCGTCCTTTTTCGTCAGCTTAGCCGCAGCCTCCCGGAGCTCGGCCCAGTTCTTCGGCGCTTTTTCCGGGTCCAGCCCCGCTTCCTTGAACATATCCTTGTTGTAGTAAAGCACGATCGTACTGCGCTGGAACGGAACGCTCCAAACGGTGTCGCCGGACTTCGTGTTGCCGAGGAACGCTTCATAGAAGTTGCCGAAATAGTCTTTCGAGAACCGTGGAGTGAGATCCTCAATGGCTTTCATCGAAAGCAGCGTATACAGATCCGTCGACAGCAGAACCGCCATATCCGGGGAGTTGTTGCCCTGAACCGCCGTAGCGACCTTCGTCATCGTATCCTGGTAACTGCCGCCGTAAACCGGTTTGATCTTAATGTTCGGGTTTTCCTTCTCAAAATCTTGGGCAAGCCCATCGATGATTTTCGTAATCGGTCCACCTACCGCAACCGGGAAGTAAAATTGAAGCTCGACGGGTTTGCCGCTGTCTCCGCCGGAACCTTTATTGTCTGTAGACGCCGTACTTCCGCCTCCTCCTCCGCAAGCTGAAAGGAGCATGGCGAGCGCAATCATAAGGACCATTAGTTTTTTCAAGAACGTTCCCCCCTGAAATTCGTTAAAATGTGTAAGTCTGTGCCGGTTTGAGTGAACTTTCACCTTTTTTGTAAACGCATTCATTTCTTTGCGGTATTCCGGACGCGATCTCTCCTTTCTATAAATAGGCATAAGAAAAAGAAGCCTCCAGCATAAAAACACCTCCGAAAAGGAGTATGCATGAAGGCTTCTCATTATCTCTAGCCGTCGTTGGATCAGGTATGATATTTGACTCCATCTTACACGGAAGCGGTTCCATTGGCAAGAGATTTTTGTCAAAAAAAATTCATAAAAGGAAGGAGATTTGCTCCTCTTCTCTTTTTTAACCAAACCAATCCGGTATAAAAAAGCATATAATGGAGATGGAGGTGAACAGACATGTTCAGCAGTGAAGAAAGAGAAGCGCTTTACAAAATTATGTATACCCGGCGAGACGTCCGTACTTTCCGCAGCGATCCTATTTCCGATGAAACCGTTATCAAGCTGCTGGAAGCCGCCCATCATGCCCCTTCCGTAGGGTTTATGCAGCCGTGGAATTTTATCTTGGTGACGTCGGATGAAATCAAGGAACGGCTCGCCTGGGCAGCCGACAAAGAAAGAAGGGCGCTGGCCATTCATTACGAAGGGGAGCGCCAGGATCAATTTCTGAATCTGAAAATCGAAGGTCTAAAGCAGGCGCCGCTGACGGTGTGCATCACCTGCGACCCGACGCGCGGAGGTTCCCACGTTCTGGGACGCAACTCTATCCCGGAGACGGACATGATGTCCGTTGCGTGCGCCATCCAGAACCTGTGGCTCGCAGCCTGCGCGGAAGGTCTGGCAGCCGGCTGGGTCAGCTTCTACAAGAAGAACGATATCCGCGATATTCTGGCGATTCCGCCGCATATCGATCCGCTCGCTCTAATCTCCATCGGCTACACGGATCACTATCCCGCCCAGCCGATTCTCGAAACGGCAAACTGGGAGAAACGCCGGGCGCTGGATGGCCTGATCTACCGCGAAACGTGGGGACAGCGCGGAAACTGAACAAGGGAGTATTCCGATTGGAATGCTCCCTTGTTTTTTGTGGCGCGGGCCGCGATTGCAGCGGTGCGAGTTCGTCGGGCAGGGCATGGCTGCACATGTGATTCACCTTCACCTGCAAAAGCTTCTTCCCGATCCTCTACGTCCGATTTACCGGACCGTTCCTGCCGCTGCGTGCCCATGTTCATTCCGGCTCTGCTCCAGGTAGTCTGAGGCAAAGTGAAAGCCGCGCTCGAGCAGCAGAGGAACGACTTTCTCCACCGTGCGGACGGTTTCTTCCCGGTTTCCTCCTCCGTCATGGAGCAGAATAATACTGCCGGCCTCTGTCTTTTCCTCAATGAGGCGCACCATGTTGTCAACGCCGGGGAAAGACCAGTCGAACATTTCGAATTCCTCCGACCACATCATAATTTCATACCCCCGGGCCCGGACCAGATCGATGTCCCCCTGATTCAGCAGGCCGTAGGGAGGGCGGAAAAGAACGGGCGCGAAACCGACGGCATCCCGTATCGCTTCATCCGTTCGGGACAGCTCCTCGTTCAGCTCTTTCTCATTAAGAAGGACCATGTAAGGATGGGTGTAGGTATGATTGCCGATCGCATGCCCTTCATCCAGTATCCGCTTGACGATGTGCGGGTGCTCCCGCACCCTTTCTCCCATTAAAAAGAACGTACAGGTGATGCCGTATTTCTTTAAAAGATCCAGGATCTGCGGGGTATAAACCGGATCGGGGCCGTCGTCAAACGTTAAATAAATTTTGTTTTCTCCGTTCGGAACTCTGCGAGGGAGATCCTCATGCGGCTCTCTGTAATGAGAAAGCATGTCTTGCGCCGCTTCCTTAATAACCGCGTATCTTTTCAGATCGCAGCTGTCCGAGGCATAAGTAAGGCCCGCTTCGGCTATTACGCCGATCAGATGCGCCCAATCCACTATTTTGTTTGCTTCCAATGGTTCTCATCCTTTCATGGGTTCCGATTAGCATGTGCGGGTGCACGTCTGTAATAAAGCCGCCCGTCCGCTCCCGCTTCCGCCGGTTCAATCAAGTTCAGGCTCTGCAAATAATTCAGGCTGGCCAGCATTTCAAACAGCTTAAAACGGAGCTGTTCCGCGTTTACCGGCACAAAGAACACGAGACAGCACAATTCAAAGGCGGTCATCGGCTTGTCCATCCGGGCCAGTATGTCATCAATGCGCTGCCGGTACTGGGCCGCAATGTCGGCCGCTCGGGCGTTGTACTTACGGAAAGGAATCATATGCCCCGGATAAGCCTTCCGGACAGGCAGTTCGGCATGTTCCTTCAGCGAACTGAAATAGGAGCTGAGCGGATTCTCGTCAAATCCGAGCGTGAAATTAAGGTTCGGCAGCATTTTCGGAATCACATGATCCCCGCAAAAAACGAGCTGCTCTCGTTTGTCGTACAGACAGAGATGGCCTTCCGCATGACCGGACACCAGCTCGGCTTCGAAAGTCCGGCTTCCCAGCGCAACTTTGTCCCCTGCCCGTATAAATTCCGTATCCGGGTGGGCAGTCATAGACTTCACGTAATGCTTCAGTTCAGGCGCCGTAACTTCCAGCAGATGCTTGGGGGCTCCGTGCCGGGTGAAAAGCTCCAGTACCTCTTCATCGTAGACGGAATCCGCCGACCAAATCCGCGAGGCCTGAAGGAAGCAGGCTTCCGTCATCCGCACCGAAGCCCCCGTCACATCCTGGAGCCTGGCGGCCAGCCCGTAATGATCCACATGATGATGAGTGATAATAATGGAGCGGATATCGCGCGGAGAAATCCCCAGATGTCTCCAGGCCTGCTGCCACAAGCCGAACGTTTCTTCATCGGGCATTCCCGCATCAAGCAGCGTGTATCCGTCTTCCCCACGGATCAGGTAGGCGTTCAGCCACTGCAGGACACTGCCGACAGGCAGCTTCACACTGACAATGTCCTCGGTTTCCTGTTTAAGCAGCTCCATTCGTCACGCTCCTTTCCATGTGTCCCGCATCGGTTTAGCCTCAGGCTTTCACGGTCATAACCTTCTTGCGCGTATAAAATTCAAGTCCGTCTTTTCCGTTTACATGCAGATCGCCGTAAAAAGAATTTTTGTACCCGGAGAAAGGGAACAGCGCCGTCGGAGCCGGTACGCCGATATTCACTCCCAGCATTCCGGCGTCTATTTCCTCGCGGAACTGGCGGACGGCTCCGAGCTGTCCGGTGTATATGCAGGCGCCGTTGGCAAAAGAAGAGCGGTTGGCTATCGCAATCGCCTCTTCTAAGCTGTCCGCCTGCATGATGGACAATACCGGCGCAAAAATCTCATCCTGCCAAATCTTCATCGCCGGCGTCACTTCGCCGAATACGGTCGGGCCGAGGAAATATCCCGCTCCGGATGCGGCCCCGTCTTTTCTGCCGTCCCGCAGCAGAACGGCGCCTTCCTGTTCGCCGGAGCTCAGATAATCCAGGGTCCTGTCTTTGTGGCTTTGGCGGATAAGGGGACCCAGCTCCGTCTCCTTATCTTCGCCGTTACCGATTTGCAACCGATCCGCCGCGGCAAGCAGCTTCTGTTTTAAGCCGTCCCGATCTCCGCCGACCAGAACGACGACGGAACAAGCCATGCAACGTTCGCCTGCAGATCCGAAAGCCGACTCGATAATGCTTTTGACCGCAAGCTCCTCATCCGCATCCGGCATAACAATGGAATGGTTTTTGGCTCCGGCCAGCGCCTGGACTCTTTTTCCGTGCTGTGCCGCCGTTTTGTACACATATTCCGCAACCGGCTGCGAGCCGACGAAGGATACGGCTTTGATCTCGGGATGCTCCAGAATGCCGTTCACCACTTCGCGCGCCCCGTGTACGATATTGAACACGCCATCGGGAAGACCCGCTTCCGTGAACAGCTCGGCAAGCCGGTTCGCAAGCAGAGGCGTGCGTTCGGACGGCTTCAAAATGAACGTATTGCCGCAGGCAATCGCCATAGGAAACATCCAGCACGGGACCATCATGGGGAAGTTAAACGGTGTGATGCCCCCCACAACCCCAATCGGGTAGCGCAGCATAGTCGTCTCCACACCGGTGCCCACGTCCGGGGTAATCTGTCCCATCATGAGGGACGGAATACCCGCCGCAAATTCCACGCATTCGACACCGCGCTGGACTTCCATATACGCATCTTGCTGGGATTTCCCGTTCTCCCTCGTAATCAGAGCGGCAAGCTCGTCCCAGGCCTCAACGAGAAGCTGCTGGTATTTGAAAAGAATCCTCGCCCTTTTCTGAACGGGCGTGTTTTTCCAGGGCAGAAAGGCGGCTTTCGCCGCTTGGACCGCCTGATCCAGATCCTTGCGGGTTGACAGCGGGACATGAGCGATAACCCCGTCGTTCGCCGGATTATAGACCGTTTCGGTCACGGACGAAGAAGATTCCTGCCAGCTGCCGGATATATAGTTTTTTAATAAAATGGTCACAGAAGCACGTCATCTCCTTTCGGCTTGCACACGATTTGAATAACGCGAACTTTGAAGCTTCACATAGCGGATGCAGTAAGCGGAGGGAAGGAGCGGCTCGTCCGGGATGCTGAGGTCCCCGCCGTCCAAGGATGTATCCAGAGAGACACGGAACGGCCTCTCGCCTACTTTGAATGCGACGGTTCCCACCTTCGCTGCACGGTACTCAAAAGGATTTCCAGCAGGTATTCCGTTTATAGAAATGCGTAAGCAGCCATTTTCCGGATCAATGGACAGCACGCATTCATACTCGGTGCCCTCTTCGTAGGTTTGTAAGAATACGTCACTTTCTTCTTGCAGGACCGAAATACGTCCGTCCGTGCTCCAATGGAGTCCGCCGGCCGTTTCGCCCCGGCCATCGGTCAGTTCGATCGTAAAAGGCGCCGTACCGACGGCAAGAGGCCGGATACCGATTGTCACGTCCGTTTGAAGGCCGGCGGGAAAAGTGAAAGTTTTCTCCACCTTGACGTAGTCATAGGGGTCACGGCTGCTCAAGATCAGGCCGGAATCTACTCTTAATCGGATTTCCGACCACTTGGGCCGGTAGATACTCCAGCGGTCGAAATCTTCCAGGCCGGAGCTTGGACGAGCAGGCATTTCACAGGTCTGTTCGGCTGCGGATACGAGACCGGAGCCGCCAGTGTCCGGCATCGGGGCTGCTGCTTGTGCCGTTACAAGGGGAGAACCGGACAAGCCGTACACTCTTCCCTCAAGGACATCCGTATCCGTATCTGTGTCTGCCGGAGGAGTTGCCGCATCTCCATCTTCATGAAAATCCGGCTCCAAGGGCACTGGAATGCGAGCCACCCAAATATCCTCCTTGTTCATGCTGTAAGCGACCCAGATTGCGTCCTCTTCCGGCATGCCGTTTCCGGCCGATATTCCGCGGACATAATTCATCCCGTAAAATTTGTAAAAGCCCGTATAGCGGCGCGGGGGAACTTCTCCTCCGATTAACCGGAGGTTGTCGAAGTGAAGCCCGTCCTCGCTTACGGCTGCGGCCAGCGGCCAGCGGTACGCATTGTTCGGGTTGGGATTGTACAGCAGCGCATATTTGCCGTCCGGCGTTTGCTGGCCCCACAGCTTGCTGCCCGCTGTGACCAGACCGTCAATCTCCCCCGTCTCTGTCCAGCTTTCCCCATCATCCTCGCTTAGGGCATATTTGCCGTTCTTGCCGATACCGGCTACCTTGTTTCCGGGAAGGGGATAGCAGCTCAGCGCTTTGTAGCCCGTAAGCGGATAAAAACCATCCTCGCTCTGATCCTCTTCCCACCACTGAATCGTCGCCAGCCTATCTTGCAGTAGTAGCCGGCATGCCTCGACAAACCCCTCATCCGGCGATTCCGTATACGAAGGATAGCCTGTGTTACCGGCATTCCACCCCGCATGAGCGTTCAGCCGGATGAAATAAATGGGGCCCATGGACCCGTCCGGGTATATCTCACGTACGACCCGGCCGATTCCGCGGCCATCATTGGGCATCACGGAAAGAACCGGGCTGATGCCGTAGAAGCCCAGCGTCAGCAGTCTTCCGTCGGCTGCCGTGTAAAACCCCATACGCTGATGCATGACGGCAAGGCTGCCGCTCGGCAGGTCAGCCCCGTCCGGCCCGCTATATACCCCCGTCGGTACCACGTAGGAAGGAAACGCAATCACCGGTTCGGTCCATTCCTTGCCGTCCGCCGAACTTGTAATCATCGTCCGGGCGGGAGGATGATTCTCTTCCACAGGACATGTAATATACTGCAAATAAAACCGCTGTCTCCAGAAAGCCAGCATAGGCGCATTATGAAAGGTCCAGCCAGGTCCTCCTTCCAGATCTGGCTTAAGCCTGCAAGCCCGGACCGCCTGGTAATGCCGGACGCCGGGAACAGGCTGGAGCCTTCCATGGTGCCGGGACGCCTCCGCTTGTTCCGTACCGATATATTTCATATCTTAGTGCCCTCCTTGACCGCCTTCCTAAGATTCCTTGGAGAGTGCTGCGGCGCCGGTGCTTTCGAGAAGCGCCGACCAGAAATTTCTCTCCCGGTAAAGAAGCGGCACGGCCAGGGTCATGAGCTGATCTCGGTTAAACCTTCTTTTCAGCGAAAATTTCGCTTTGATAAACACATTTTTCGCTTGGAACCAGCCCAGGGCCAATTCCTCCAGCTCCTGGTCAAGCGTCTGAAAATCAGCTTCCCGGATGAACCCTGCATCCAGTAAATAGCGCAGCATAAGCCGGTTTCCCGCCTGTCTGCTTTCGATAATATTGACGCCGACCAGTCCGTTGGTCATGCTCTCTTCAAACTTGTCCGGTTCCGGCGTTCCCTCCCACAAATGCTCCGTCTGCAGGTTGTCCAACTCTCCGATCAGCCTTTCCGCATGACGGCTCAAATCGGAAAGCTTGAATTCGTAAGGCGGAATCTGGTCCTTCAGCCGGATCAGAGAACATGGAGGCTCCTGATAAGCCGGATTATTCTCCGTCTGCGAGCTGATAAAAGCCTCCTGGAGACGTTCGGGAGGAACTTCAAAATCCCGGAAGCCGTTGATATCGTCATCCAGCACCCGGTATACCGAACGCTCCGCATCGTAACCGGTGATCAGGGAGTAGTGGTACCAGTGGTACTGTTTCCAGGCGAGCGAGTTCGGAATCCAGTGAAATAAATCCACGTGAACGACCGGGAGCTGACCGCTATCCAGCAGTTCGCCTATTTCTTCCCCGATTGCCTGCGGATTCCGGAAAAAGTAAGGCTCCCACTCTCGGATAAACGTATCAAAAACCTCATTCTGATACTTAAGCGGGTGGTCCATCGTTAAATAAGTGAATGAAGAATCCGTAGCGACCTGATACGTGTAGTGGTTCAGATAAGCAGCCGTCCGGTAGCTGGAATCGTTTGAGACGGCAATGGAATAGACCGTGTTCGACACGCAGTTCATCCAGAAGTCGTTAAACGGGCGGAGAGATTGGTTATACGTCAACGCAGCGCGCTCCCTTCTTAATCGAGATGAATATCAGCCCGGTATCATAGCCAGTCTTTCCAGCCAAAGTTCCAGAACCTGCTTTTCTTTCAGCGCCATCGTATCGAGACTTTGTATGATCTGTTCGATCAGACGCGCGCTTTGGGTGAGCTCGTATTTGAGCAATTTGTTTCTCAAGTTGAACAATTCCTGTTCCATTTGCTTGTATGCTTCCTGTACGATGTCCAGACCGGAATGTACGGCTATCCCATGCTCCTGCATGTATTGAAGCCGGACTCCCATGACTTTCTTGTGCTCCCAGAGGATATGGAGGTACGCGATATTCGTAACGACAGCACCTTCTCTGTCCAGAATGCACCTCAAAGACTCCGCAGCGCTTTTGTATACGTCGAGTCCGAACACCAGTTGAGAACGCTCGGGGAGTGCAAGACCGGTATGCTTATCCGCCGAGTCTACATACTGGGTCAGAAGCGGAATCACCTTGTCCAGTTGGAACTCCGGATTGAAATCTTCTCTCGCCCTCAACAGGAAAACATCCGTAACGGGAGAGTGGACGATCCCTTTGGCAATGTCGGCGAAAGGGACGGTTGAAGAAGCGAACAGTCTGCTTTTGTTAAAGCCGAGAATCTGAAATGTTTGCTCCTCCAGATCGTATCCATAGATCAGCGCTTCCTGGATAACGTGTTTTTTTCCGTGGAAAGGGTTGTCCGCCACATAATATTTATCTACATAGGCATACACGTATTGGCCCCGGTCAATGGCTTCCACCGCCTGCCGGTGAATGTCCTGCTCTTTTCCCGCCGCCTCCGGCACTATTGTCAGCACTTCACTGAAACAGCCGGGCTCGTCCGCGTTATAGAAACGGATTTCCGCGACTTGCTCTTCCCGGGTCCTGGTCAGCGAATAAGCCTGCAGCTGTATAAAATTATTGAGCATCCAGGGCATATAAGATCCGGCCGGACCGAGTATGCTCAAAGGAAACGCGTAATACATGCGTCCATGGATGGGAGGTATCTCCACAGGCAGCACTTTAGTTCCCGTTTTCACGCGCCTTCACTCCTTCTTCAAATTGAGGGCAGCCTTCTGTCCTGTCCATGCTGCCTCTGCGCCGGGATTACCAGATGTACCGGAGTCCGTGCAGCCTCGATTTCAGTTCGTCGATCAATGCTCTTTCTTCCTCTTCGCCTTCCGCTTCGAACGTGACGGAGAAACGCACGTAAGCGCCTGCGTCGTCCCATGGCACGGTGGAGATGAGTTTTTCGGTAATGAGATATTGGGAAAAGTCCTCCGCACTGTCGAACCGGGGGCCGTCTTCTATTCCCTTGGGAGCCTGCGCATACAAATAGAAGGTCGCTTTGGGCTTCTGCACTTTAAAACCGACCGAGCCTAAAGCTTCAGCCAGAAGACCGTGCCGTCTGGAATATTTGGCGGCGGTAGCCTCCGTAATTTCCGGATGATTCAGACAGTAGACGCCTGCCTTCTGAATCGCGAGAAACTGCCCGGAATCGTGATTGTCTTTCGCATAAGAAAATGCCTTAAGAACAAGCTCGTTGCCGGCTACGAAACCTAGTCTCCAGCCTGTCATGTTAAACGCCTTCGACAAGGACTGGATGGCAACGCCCACGTCTTTGGCCCCCGGGACGGACAGGAACGACAGTGGAGGTTCACCGTCGAACGTCAAGGCCGCGTAAGCTTCATCGGAGACGACGATAATCTCGTTTTCTTTGGCGAAGCGGACGACTTCTTCATAAAACGCCCGGGTAGCCACGGCGCCGGTCGGATTGTTCGGGTAATTCAAATAGAGCAGCTTCGCTCTTTTCTTCACCTCGTCGGACAAGGCACTGAGATCGGGCAAATAGCCGTTCTCCTCCAGCAGCGGCATCTTGACCACTTCACCGCCAAGCCACTGGGTGTGGGTGCCTATAACCGGATAGCCCGGCACGGTCATCAGCGTAATATCTCCCGGATTGATGAAAACAGCCGGAATCTGGGCCAGGGCAGGCTTAGAGCCGATACAGTGATTGATTTCGGTCGCCGGATCAAGCCCCTTTACACCGTAAATCCGCTCCATATAAGCGGCAGCCGCCTCCTTGAATTCGAACGACCCGTTATCCGAGTAGAACCGGTTCTCCCGTTTGGCCGCTTCCGTGGAGAGAACGTTAACGACCTCCTTGTCGGCCATCCAGTCCGGCTCCCCTAATCCCATGTCGATAATGGGGATACCCGGTTTTTCCTTTAATGCTTGAGCCTTCGCGCGCTTAATTTTCTCGAATTTATAAACCTCGTTTCCTTTGCCGAACTTGTCTCCGCCGATGCGGTCCGCAAAGGACTTTTGAATGTAATCTTGTAAAACGAGCATGTTTATCCCTCATTTATGCGTTTTATGGAGCACCGGCGGTGTTTCCCCGCCGGTGCGGGAGTTTTGCTTATGACAGTGAATCCGCTAATTCCTTGCGTTTGATTTTGCCGACCCCGCTGCGCGGAATGCTATCTACCGTAACGAATTTTTGCGGCAGCTTGAAAGGAGCCAGATACTGCTGGCAGTGTGCGATAAGATCGTCGATCGTCACACCCGGATCAAGTACGACGAAGGCTACCGGATACTCGGTCGTCTTCCGCTCATTCATGACACCGACAACGGCCACATCCTGGACGCCGGTCAGCTTCAGCAGGACATTTTCCACTTCAAGCGGGTCCATCTTCTTGCCGGCGACGTTGATCATGTCGGAAGAACGGCCGTTAATGTACAGGTGGTTGTGTTCGATAAAACCTCTGTCCGTGGTCTGATAATAGCCGTCCGGCGATATGACAAACGGGAAGGAAGCTTTATAGTAGCCTTTGGCCATGGAGGAGGAACGGACTTGAATAATGCCCGATTCACCATCCGCAACGGCAAAACCCTCTTCGTTCACGATCCGGATATCGACTCCGGGAACCGGCGTACCGAGCGAAGCTTCCTTGCTGCCGTTGTTGAACGTACAAGGACCCGCCTCGACGATGCCGTAATAATCGCAAATTTCCATACCGGTCTTGTCCAGAAACGCCTGCTTCACGGCATGATGCAGCGGAGCCGCAGAGGACAAGCACAAGCGGAGGCTGTGCTCCGGTTTGCAATATTTGGAGTTGTTAAGCAAATCGTAGACGACAGGGAAAGCGACCAGAATCGAGATGTTTTCCTTCATGACCGTTTCCCAGATCGACTTCGGTGTAATCTGCTTCGCGATAAACAGGCAGGCGCCCGACACGAATACGGCAAGCAGGGACGTATTGAATGCGAGTCCGTTATGGAACAGCGCGGTTACCTGCACGTTATCGGCGGAAGTGATCCCGGAAGCCTTGGCCCAGTTCACTCCGGCATTAATCACCGCATCATGAGTGAACATCAGGCATTTAGGCCGCCCTGTCGTACCCGAGGAGAAGCGGCAGGTCGCCACATTCGCAAATTCGTCTTCGTCGAACGAATCGAAGCTTTCTTCCCGAAGCTGAACCTGAATCCGACCCTCTCCGTCAAGTGTAAGAAGCGATCCGATGTTGTAGTAAGAGCAGAGGTTGTCCACCTCATCCTGGGTAAAGGTGTGATCGATCAGCATCGGGATATATCCTTCCAGAAGAAGGCCGTAGTACGCGAACAAATAGTTCGGGCAGTTCTTCATGGAAATCCCTACGGGATACTGCTTCGGAATCTGCTGTTTGATCCACGCGCCCGTCTTCTCCACCTGGTTCCAGAACTGGTGGTACGTATAGCTTTCATCCGCGTAGCGGATCGCTTCTTTCGGTCCGTATTTCAGCACCGCTTCATACAGCTTGTCGATGATGCGCTCGTTTTGAGCCGGCGAATCACCCTGTACCACTTCGCTGTCTTTCGGTTTATTGAGATAGTAGCGGTCCATTTTAACCTTGAAGGCGGAGTTGACGTCATCTTTGCCCAGCGTACCGGAGTAGAGCAGGTCCATGTTTTCCCCGAGGTTAAACAATTCCTTCGCTTCTTCGTCGTAATAACCGCCGATGGCGGAGTAACCCAGCCTCAGTTCTCCCGACTTCAGGTAGATCATTTGAGCCAGAATTCCCATATCTACCAGTCTTTGCTGATACGTGTAAAAGTTTTTGTCATTCACCTGGGACTTATCGATCGCGAAGAAGAACAGGACCGAAGAATCGTGTACGAATTCCTGATCGAAGCAAAGCTGAGTCGAGCGGGCTCTGAAATCGCCGGCCTTGATCATTTTCAGCTCGCTGCCGTTGAATTCATATGTGCCCGGAATCATGCCCTCCACGGCATGGACAACGCAGAATATGCGGATCGGCATACCGAGGCTGTTTACAAATTCCAGCAGACGAATGAAATCGTGACGCGGAATTTCAACCGGCAGATAGGAGGAGCTGGAGCGGCGTTCGATGATCAGACGCAGCATCTCATTGTAATCGTTCCACTCCGCCGGGATATGATGGCGTACCGTCCAGTCCTCAGACGGCTGCTGATGCTGAAGAGACTGGCGCACCTTTTCCTGGTACAACCGGATCGGTTCCCAGTCGAAAGCGGACAAACCGCTGTCGAACGTAGTGATGCAGCGGCTTTGATAGTTCCCGCGATAGGCCTGTTGCACGGCCCGGGGTTTGGTTTCGTGCTGCTTGACGGCGATAATCCCCACCGGTTCCTCGTGGCTGTCCAGATGAAGCAGCGTTTTGATATGCTGATCTTTGCATGCGGTATACGTGGTAAAATTTACGCCGAGCGAATGGAAGATCGTCTGGAAATTTGCCAGGACATGGCCCGCGTCGATGAAGCTGAAACGGTAGCCGCGATGGGAGTATTTCCAGCAGCTGCGCCAAGGAACGGCCGAAACCATGATGTAATAATCCGCGTCCTGGTCCTGTGGAAGGATCGCTTCATCCAGCAGAAAAAGGGAATCCGCGCAGGCGATTTTATGAAGAGAAGTATTGAGAGGCGAGTAATAATAAATGCCCGGCTCCACACCGTCCAGCGAACGGACAATAACATACACATCGACCGGATAGCAGCCTCCGGCAGACGGGAACGACCACAGCATTTCGGACTGGTAGCCGTAAAATTTTACCGACGTGACACTGAAAGAGCTGAGCAGCACCTGCTCCAGAATGCTTAACCCTGTCTTGGGCAGCATATCTTCATTGGTTTTGTTAAAAACGGATGTTTTCAGGCGGGTATAGGGTCCCTCGAAGTTTTTATGTCTTTCCGGACGTGGAGATTTGGAAAATTTGCTTCCCACGTATTCCCGGCCTTTTAAATTGTAGAAAATGGACAGAACATCTTCTTGAGTTAACAATTGATTGGTCATGTTACACTCCTACCAAATGATTTTTGGAATGGGGATTGAAATGCCGGTCTGCCTTCCTGCACCAGTAGGCCCAGTATTCCCGGATCGCTGTCGCGCCAAAGATGATTTTGCTTTTCATTTTGATCTCATGGCCTTCTGTCCATGTGTAAGGAACACCTGTCGATTCGGCGATAAGCTGAAGTTTGCAAGCATTCTCCAGAACGGCCGCCCAGCAGACGGTTTCCGGAATCGTTTTGCCGGCTGCGACCAGCCCGTGGTTTTTGAGCAGCAGCGTGTTGCTTTTACCGAGCGACTCGGCTACCTGTGCCGCAATATTCGGATTCGTTACCGTATTTGTAGTCAGCGTAAACCGCTGTGTATTCATAATCGGCGTAGCATCGTGCGTGACCGGACGAAGGTCCAAATCCGTGGCACTGAAAATCATGGAATACGGGGGATGCGAATGGATAATGCAGTTCACGTCCGCCCTCGCTTTGTAGGCTTCTGTGTGAAGCGGCCATTCCGAGGGAATATGCCCCTCTCCTTTCAAACGGTTGCCTTCGGAATCGATAAGGATAAAATCATCCGGCGTCGTTTCTTCCCAGCCCAGGAACCCTTTCCGGATCCAGATATTTCCCGATTCAGGATCACGGTAGGAAATTTGCCCGTTGTTAATGTCGTTATGCCCCTCCAGGTACAAAATTTGAGAGGCATAAACCATCTCTTCAATAAACTGGCTCACTGATTTTAGTCCCCTTCCGGTTGAAGAATGATTAAAGAGCGTTATACAGAAATTTTCTGGACTTCCTGCTCGATGAATTCCGCCAGACGGGAAATGGAATTGAGCACTTCCGGACTGATTTCCTCCACTTCAGTTTCAATATCGTAAGCTTCTTCCAGCAGAACGACGATTTTGATCTTCGCCAGGGAATCCAATCCCAATCTTCCGATGTCGTCGCCCACTCTTTCCAGATCCTCCGGCGTCACATTTCCGTCCGAGGCCTCCATAATAAATTGTTTGATTTTGTCTTGAATATTCATCGTTTTCCCACCTTCTTCAGATTGATGTTCCTATCCCCCGTCCTCTGTACGGTACTGGACTTTAGGAGGGAATACCGCCGAAGCCGCACGAGACTTGGTCCCCATGGAGAAATAATAGATCGGCATAGCGAGAGCGGTAGTAACAAGCGCCATCAGTACGAGCATGGCGTACAGCTTAGGCGTAATGATTCCGTAAGTCATCCCTATGTTGATGACGACCAGCTCCATCAGACCTCTGGCATTCATCAAGCCGCCGACTGCGGATGCTTCCCTCCAGCTGAATCCGATCTTTCTCATATACAGCGTGCATCCGCCGTATTTGCCCAGAATGGAGCAAAGCAGCAGGATAAGGAACGGCAACAGCATATCGGCGCTGAACAGGTCCAGCAGATTCGTCTTCATACCCGAATAGGCGAAATAAAGCGGGAGAAAAAAGACGACGGTAATGTCCCTGATTTTGAAGTTCATTTCGTTGAGAAACACTTCGCTTCGCGGCATGGCCAGTCCCAGAATAAAACAGCCGAAGACGGCATAAATGCCGATGTATTCCGTGACGAAACTCGCGCCCAAAGTCAATAACAGCACTAAAGCCAATCCTCCGTGCGACAAAAAACCGGCTTTCTGAACCTTTGCGCCAAAGCGTTCCATGAGCGGTTTGACGACAAACAGCACAACCAGAACGAACAAAACGGTGTACAACAGAGTAGACATTCCCGAGAACATATTTTTGGCCTGTACCATGACGATGACAACAGCCAGAATGCACCAAGAGATCACATCGTCTATACTTCCCGCCAGCAGAGTAAGCGAGGCGAAACGAGACTGAAGCAGCTTCTCCTCTTCGAGGATTCTCGCCAGCATGGGAATCGAGGTAATGGATAAAGCGACGCCCATGTACAGGAAAAATTCGAGCTGGGTAATCTGCTGCTGCGCAAGGGACGCATACAGGAAGAGGGAGATTCCTCCCCCAAGCAGAAAGGGAGGAATAATTCCCGATGAAGCGAGCAAGCCGGCCTGCCGGAACGATTTCCGGTCGATGCCTTTCATTTCCATACCGACGAGCAGCATGTACAAGCACAAGCCGAAATTGCTTAAAATGTAGATCGCATTGCCGACATCCGCATTAAATACCGATTTGCTGATCTCGGGAAAGAAATACATGAAGCAGGTGGGTCCCAGAAGAATCCCCGCTACCATTTCCCCGATTACAGAAGGAAATCTCAGCATGACCGCCACTCTCGCCATAATCCGCGCAGACGTAAGAATGAGAATCAGAGCGACTATTACATTGAGAAGAAGATGCATGATTTACAGCCTCCCGACGTCATACCGTCGTAACGGGAACCTCATTGGAAGCAGGCTCCTTCGTTCCCTTCAGGAAAGATTCGTCGATATCGAAATACAGTTTACGGATCGTATCCGGCGCCTGCTGCGCCCCCCACATGACGACTTCATAGAGGGAAAGCATATCCATTTTGGAAATAAAGCGTCTCTCCGGGTTCAAAAATTCGTACTGGTCTGGAATGAAGCTCTGCACTTCTTCGTAATAGCCGTAAATCCGCTTGGTCGCTTCCTCCGGGGAAAGACCGTGATCGCGGACCGCTTCCACTGTCGAGGCCACCTTTTCGAACAGAGGCTGGAACTCCGCAAAGTCCACGCACAAGGATCCGATGTAAGGAGCTTTCTCGATATCAAGTAAAATTTGCATGTCTCTCTCTTTGTAGAATTTGGAGAGGACTTGAGTCAGACGAAGAGAAGTAAAAGCTTGTCCGAGCGCCCATACGCGGTACCAGGCATTCCAGAGGTTAAAATCACGGAAAGCGGTGTACGAGCAGGAAACGAGACGATCGTTCGTGTCGTAGGATTGCTGAATGACACGGGAAACCGGTTCGAAGCGTTCTTCGTTGAAGTCGTCTTCCCTTACGGCGTCGATTAACCGCTGGGCGAGCGAGTTGATCGTTTCCGTCGTAATGGCAAGGCCCCTGGAAAACAGCGGGTCGATAAATGCGGAAGCGTGTGCCAGCAGACAGAAGCGCTTGCCGATAACCTTGCTTGCGGAATATTGAAGCCGGCCTCCGCTGGAAATCCATTCTCTTACCGGTTTAGCATTTTCGAACTGTTTTTTGACATCGGGATAAGCTTCGAGGAAGTCGGCAAATTCTTCCTCCGGCTTTTTGTTCGAAACGTTGTCCGGATTGCGATTCAGGTCGTATTGAAGACCTACGCTGCAAAGAATACTCGTCGATTTCGCGTTGTTGTCGAACGGGATGACCCACAGCCAGCCGCCGTCAAAAATATGATGCAGCGTACCGTTATGAATCCGGTTGGGGAGCTTGTGCTCGTCCTTATTTGTAATTTCGTCGAACGGTTTTACGCCTACCATATGGGTGAAAATGGAACGGGATTTCGTTTTCATCCGCGACGGCTCTTCGCGCAGACCGAGACGTTTCGCCAATACGGAGTTGAAGCCGCTGGCGTCTACGATATACTTGGCGCTGAACTCTTCGTTCGCCGTCGTTTTGATGTTTACGCCGTCCTCGTGAATGTCGATATCGGAGATCATCGTCTTCTGCTTCACTTTGGCGCCGTATTTAATGGCCACCGCCATCATGTAGGCATCGGTGTCCTGTCTGAACAAGTGGGCCTCGGGTCCGTAAGGAATATTAGGCACCGGCAACTGCGTGCTTTCCTTCGGATTCTGGGCCTCTCCCTCACGGTGATAGAAGAACGAGAAATTCCGTTTTGTTCCGGAATTCGATGTGATATGATTTTGAACAAACGGTAGTGTGCTGCAGTGCATGATTTCCGGCACATCGTAGCGTTCGGCCATAATCCGCATCATAAAAGATGTGGCGGGAATCATAGATTCCCCGATCACGAAACGCGGATGAGTGGCCGCATCGATGACGAGCACGTTGAGCTGTTGTCTGGCCAATATGGCGGATAGGATCGTTCCCGCGATTCCAGCCCCGATTACAATCACATCGTAGTGTTTTGCTGTTGCTGTGTTTTCCATTAAATTGAATGCCCCTTCCCTATTTAAAGCCCCGTTTTTTTGTTAAGCGTTGGCTTTCTCGGCTACATTCGCGGACACGAAGTCCACCATGTTCTGAATCGTTTTGATGTTGTAAAACTCCACGCTTTCTTCGTCGATTTCGAGATCGTAAAACTTAATGATCTCCAGCATCGATTTAATCAGGGTTAACGAGTTAAGCCCCATTGTGGTCATATCGTCATTGCTTCCGATCTGGTCGACGGCGATGTCCGCCTGTGTAAGAATTTCTCTGATTTTGTGCTCGATTGGATTCATAAAAGTTGACTCCTCCTATATTTTTTGTGTCAACAGCTCTTCTTTTAGGGTCTGGATCATTTGAGGTTCGATTTCGTAGAGTCTGCCGCATGCTTCCGTAATTTTGGGAACACTGATTTTCCCTAGGATTTTGTAGTTGGTGATCAGTTTGCGGATTCTGTCGGTCAATTGGATGCTTTCATTTAAAGATTCGCGGATGGAGGTTTCAACGTTCATGACATCGAGGAAGCGGCTGAACAGCAGCCGGGCGCTGTAAAGGAAGAAAAACGCATTTTGGTAGGCCTCCAGCTCTTCTTCCGCCTTGGAGAAGTCCGCGCGATTGGCCTCCAGAAAGTCGATAGTCTGCTGGTAAAATTTGAAATCGTCGCGGCATTCGTGGACCCAGAGCTCGAATTTCGCTTTGATTTGATCCAGTTCAGGATTGGCCGCCCGTTCGCGGTCGATGTCGAAAATCATGATTTCTTTGACAAATTGTTCTACGGGGTTATCGTCATAGGCTTTTTCAACCGTTTCATGGGGGTAGTAGTCGAAGAAATCCGGCTGGGAGTGGTCTTGAATAAACCATTTCTTTCCGCCCTCGTGGCTGAGCTGGGAAATCATCATGCAGTGGGCTTCATGCTTTTGGAGATAAGTAAAGGTGCGGTGTTTGAAATAGTACCCGTTGATGAAGAAAAACACGATTTTCCCCTCATCCAGCGCTTCGATAATTTTCGGCTCCGCTTCTTGGAACGTTTCGATTCTCTCCTGGCGTAATGTCAGGCCGAAATGATGAATATCGTCCAAAACGCGTTTTTTCTCATGAAAAAGCCAGCGGTTGCTCTTTTTTTCGATAAAATGTTCGTAGACGTGACTGGTATCTTCCAAAGCGCCGTAAAACATATATTCAACCGGAATGCCTTCTTCTTTCCAATAGCTGACGTAATGACTTTCCACACAGTTAAAAAAATCTTCATCGTACCTTGGTATTATTTTCATGTTTTAATATCAACTCCTTGGTTTTCTATTAATATCCATTTTGTGCTTAAAAAAAAGGGCTGCCTATGCCGACACCTCACTTTCTTCATCTTCTCAGTGTTGTCTCATAGACTATATATCTCCAGTGCACACCATGAAAAACACCGACGGCACAGAAAGATCGAAGCACGAACTCTTACGGTAAGGCAAACGTCAAGCTGGGGCTTAGACCGCCGGTCAAGCAGAAGCGGGAGCAGTTTCCCGCCTCTCTTGAAAGTTTCTTATCAGGCGCCGACTTCACTGGTAAGAACAGGAGCTTTCTTGACCCCGATTCCTTTGCGGTAAAGGACAAAATATCCCGCGGAAGCGGCTAAGCTGAAAACGACGTTGACCGCGATCAGGAACTGATAGTTATGCGCAAGGTCATAGTTGAGGCCGCCGGCAATTGCCGCAACGACTCCGCCCAACTGATGAATGAGCAGGAGAATACCCGTCTGCAGGCCGATTTGTTTCTTCCCTTCATTCAGTGCTTCTCCGGCAACGAGAATACCGCCAGGCACGGCGCCCAGGTATGTCGCTCCGAAAATCAGCGAGAAGAGAATAGGGGAATAATCAAAGTGGAAGAACAGGACCGCGAAACCGGCGATGCGGAAGAAATATAAGTAAGCAAGTGCTTTGACACGCGGCATGTAATCCAGAAGAATGGAGAACGTGACTCCTCCCACCAGTTCCAGAAGTCCGAGCAGACTAAGGGACGAGGACATCATCCCATCCGACACGTGGGCCAACTGGTGAATGGCCATCAGGTTCATTTCGACGGTGCCCATGCTGATTCCGCAGGTAAGGAGCGCGAACATAATGACCAGCATAACCGGGCGGGTCAGGTAAAGCAGGAAAGCCTTGAAGCCTTCCGACATTTTCTTCAGGGAAAAGACAGGTTCTGCGGGAGCCGGCGATTGTTCTTCACCGGGTTCCTTATTTGTAGAAGACGATGATTCCTGTACGGGTTCTGCCGGCGCCTCTTCTTCGGGCGCATCTTTGTTGGAACGGACAATCAATAAAATCAAGGGAATAAACGCGAGCGAGATAATAAACAGCACGGTGTATACCGTTGTCCAGTTCAGCCAGCTCTTGTTGCTGACAAGGACGGGAGTAAGCACCGCCAATCCGAGCGAACCCGCGCTGCCAATGATCATTAACGCTTTGGCGCGGTGATGTTTGAACCAGTTCGCGACCAGCACATAGCTGGCCGAGGCCCCTATGCCCGCTATGCCTGTAATTAATCCGAACCCGAGGAAGTAACCGATGGGATTCCGGAAAAGCAGGACGATAGCCAGCGAAAGAAGGTTGGCGATCGCCGAATAAATCATGACTTTCCTGTAGCCGATCTTGTCGATCAGCCAGCCGCCGAGCGGAGCGCTGATTGCGCCGATAAAAATGGCCGTTGACCAGGTGGCGCCCAGAAAGCTTCGTCCTACGCCCAGCGTTTCCGAAATGTCCTTCTGATAATAGGCCATGACGAACCTGCCCAAAGATCCGACAAAACCGAATACCCATAAGAATGCCAGCAGAAACCAGGCATATTTTTTCTCTTTGAACAGCAAACGCATCTAACTCCTTTCACCCTCGTCATGTAGTAGCGAGTAAGTTCAGTATATCGCCTAAATTATGTAGACACACCAGCCAATCCCAGTTTTTTTCCCCATCCAATCCCCTCTTGCGGTATAATAAACGAAACAAGGAGGGTTAGCCATGAATATGCGCTGGAAACCGCGGCCCTATGATCATACCCCTATATTTCGTCAAATTTGTACGTATTTCAAGGAACAGATCTTAAAAGGAGAGCTCTCGCCAGGCACCCGACTTCCGACAGAAAGAGAGCTTGCGCTCCAATTGTCCGTCAACCGGAGCACCGTATCGGCCGCATACGAAGAACTCCGGGCTACCGGACTTGTTTATTCGGTACAGGGCAGCGGAACCCGGGTCAGCGAAAGCCTCTGGGAAACTACCGTCCAGACCGCGCCGAATTGGGATCATTATCTGGGACGGCGTTTCTTCAATCCCAACGCGGCCATAACCGACAAAATCGGCGAAGCCGCATCCATACCCGGTATCGTAAACATGATCAAAGGGGAGCTGTCCCCGGATCTGATGCCGCTCGGTCTGCTCGGCGAACTCGCCGCCCAAATCGACTACACGCAGGCCTACAGCTATTTTTCGGATAAGCGGGGGGAACCGTCCTTGCGCGCCGTCCTGTCCGATTTTATGAAAACCCGGTCCGGCATCTCCGCTTCTCCCGAAAGCATCCTGGTCACATCAGGAGTGAAACATTCGCTCCAGCTCATTTCCAACACTCTTCTCCAGCCCGGAGACGCAGTCGCTCTCGAAGGGCCTTCCTACATCTATGCGATGCAGGTTTTCTCATCATCCGGTATCCGCATGTTCCCGCTTCCCGTAGACGAACACGGCCTGATCCCGGACGAACTGCCGCGTCTGGTTCACAAGCACAACATCCGCATGGTTTTTACGAATCCCACCTATCAGAACCCGACAGGAACAACGCTCAGTCCGGCCCGCCGCGCCAAACTTATCGATCTGTGCGAACAGCTCCGGCTTCCGCTCGTGGAAGACGATCCGTACGGCCTGCTTCATCTGTCCGGCTCACCGCCCGTTCCGCCTTTAAAAGCGTCGCCCGAAGGAGATAAGATCGTCATCTACCTCGGAACGTTGTCCAAAATATCAACACCCGGCATGCGAACCGGCTGGATTGTCGCTCCCCCTCCGGTAATCGACAAACTCGCCGAGACCAAAAACCGTATGGGTTACAGCTCCAGTCATTCGGGAGAACGGCTCGCGCAGCTCTACATGACCTCCCCTTCGTCCGTTCAATCCCTGATCTCCATCCGCGAAGCTTTGACGGCAAGAAGAAACACCATGCTCAGCACACTGCAAAGCGAGCTTTCTCCGTACGTATCCGTTTTCGGCGGAAATCATAACGCACCGGGGGGATATTACGTCTGGCTCAAACTCAATCTGCCTTTGGAAGACAAGCAATTGGTCGATTTAGCTGTAAAGGAAGGCGTCATGCTGTGGCCCGGAAGCATTTACGGCATGAAAAAGGGATTTTTCAGACTCACGTACGCCTCGATCCGGGAACACGAGATCGTCGAGGGAATCCGCAGAATACGGCGTGTTTTCGAAAAAGCGGTTCTATAGCCTGATTTTCCTCGCCGCAGGTGTAACCGATTTGCCCGTAATCCGTATGAGTAGGGAGACTACGTGTTCCGGCACCACTATCTCCGAACGGAAGTGAGACATGAACAGACGGCAATTTCTCCGCTCCCTTGCGGGTGCTTTTGCGGCGGCCTCTCTCGGCGCCGCCGCTTTCTACTCTTTTTTTACCCGCGGCGCTTCCAAGGAACTGGGTTCGGGGCTGAACACCGCTTCCCCCGGACCATCCGGGACTCCGGCTTCGGTGCCTGCCGGCCCGGGAAAGCTCCTCGCATCACTCTGGCTGCTGAGCGACCTGCACGTCACCCCTTATGATTCAGGGACCTCCGATAAGCTTAGGAAAGCGCTTACCGATCTCGTAAAGCCGGAGCATCCCGGGAATGCGCTTATTCTGGGAGGAGATCTGACCGAGTACGGCTCGGATAACGATTATAAGCAGCTCAGAGGCGTGCTCAGCGGCTTCAAGCTGCCTCCGTTATACGCCAACATGGGCAACCACGACTATTACGACATCTGGATTGACGGCAAAGGAAGCTTCGCCACGGAAACGCAGCCCAACGGTAAAACGGATGCGCAGTCGAGGCAGCGGTTTCAGGCTTTTATGAAAACCGAGCGCCCTTACGGCAAGTTTGAAGCCGGCGGGATTCCGGTGTTCCTGCTGTCCCAGGAAGCCTACGTGCAGGAAAGACCCGAGGTCGGCGAAGGAGCCTGGTACTCGGATGCCCAGCTGGCCTGGCTGAAAACCGAGCTGGCGAAACTGGAGAAACATCTCCCTGTGCTCGTCATGATTCACCAGCCTCTTCCGCAGGAAGGCTCCGACGGCGGCACTCACCGGGTAATCCGGGCCAACGAGCTTCGCGCTATTCTTGCCCCTTATCCTAACGTATTCGTATTCTCGGGCCACACGCATCGCGATTTTACGGCCAATCACTATACCCGCCACGCCACCTTTCACTGGTTCAGCAACTCCACTGTAGGGCGCAGCCGCTCCAAAGTATTGTCTCAGGGAATGTACATCCAGGTTTACGAGCACGAGGTTCGCGTACGCGGCCGGGAGTTCAGCAATGCAAGCTGGATCGGCGCGGCGGACTGGACCGTTCCGCTCAAAAAATCGGCGGACTAAACCCGTCCCGCCGCACATGCCCCGCCGCAGACGCAGACAGGCCGGAACCGGCATAAATCCCGGTGTCCGGCCGTTACCCGGCGTTATTGAGCTCCCCCTCGCACTCGATTCCCGGCCAAACGAAAAGCCGTCCAGGAATGACATTCCCGTCCGGCTTCCGCTGGGTCCCTCTGTGCGCAGGGGCTTTTTTTTATGGGATAAAATCAGAACGTGTTGTACACGTTATCGCACTCTTCCATTCCCATTCACCTCATTTGTGTCGTTCTCTCCTGAAAGGATATTAGGCGGAGCCCAAATGAGTGAATAGGGGCGGCGCTGTTCCTAACGGTGCTGCGCGTAGCGGGAAGCCTTGGAGATCCGGCGAATCTCCTCCAGTTCTTCCGCGAACAACGGGTCCGCCGCTGCCGCCTCCGCGTTGTGCGCGAGCTGCTCCAAGGAGCTGGCCCCCGGGATGACGGCGGCTACCGCCGGATGGGACAGCGCGTAGCGGATGGCCATATGGCCGGGGTCCTTGCCGGGGCCGACCGCCTCAAGCAGCTGCCTGCGTACCTGCGGCAGTTCTTCCGGGCTGTAATCGAGATAGCCCTGAGCGGCTTTCTCTTCTCCGCTTGCGGTAAGAATGCCCCGGGCTACCGGACCGCGGGCAATCAGGCTGATGCCTTTGTCCTCAAGCAGGGGCAGCACCTCTTCTTCCGGCCGACGGTCCAGGATGCTGTATTGACTCATTACGCTGACGATGCCGGAGCGCTTCACATATTCGCGGATAACGTTCGGCCGGATCGAAGAGATCCCGTAATGGCGGATGAGCCCTTCCTCCTTGAGTTCCTCGAAAGCCTCGATCGTTTCGTCGATCGGGTCCTCCAGCGTACCGCCGTGAAGCTGGTACAAATCGATGTAATCGGTCTGAAGCCTCTTCAGGCTGTCTTTCACTGCCGATTTGATATACGCTTTGGACGGGTCCCACGTCCAGCCTTCTTGGCCCGGCACTCTGCGGTTGCCCACTTTCGTCGCCAGCACAACCTCGGACCTGCGTCCGCGGACGGCTTTGCCGACGAGCTCTTCATTGCGGCCTTCGTCGTACAAATCGGCCGTATCGAGGAACGTTATGCCCAGATCCAGAGCCCGGCGGACGAGTTCGACCGCCTTTTTTTCCTCCGTCCCGAGAGACATGCAGCCGAGCCCCACTTCACTTATAAACAGATCGGATTGTCCCAGACGATTCTTTTTCATAAACGGATTCTTCCTTCCTCTGTTCGTATTCGGAACGCCTTCCTATCCTATAAAAGGAAGCCGGCACCCATCCGGCACACGGCTTCGTATGTACGTTTATATCTTCGGGTCCGCTCCCCGATCAGATGCGGATGTCAACCACAATGCTGTCCACACGGCCGACTTCGCGGATATAAGCGGCGACGGCTTGATGTTCCGGATGAGGCCCGTAAGCTTCCAGCGCTTCCTGGTTTTCGAAGCGGACGGAAAGGACCAGCTGATACCCCTGGTTGTTGGGGGAGAAATTAAGGCCCGCCTGCAGGTCAATGACGCCGGACAGGTGGTTCTTCAACGCTTTAAATCGGGCGATAACGTCCTGAAGCTGCTCCTGCGTCGTGGATTCGCCGAATTTTACAAGCACGATATGATCGATCAATGGATTCCCTCTTTTCCAATCGTAATGCTTTCAGTATACCATATCGTTTTTTTAATGCTAACCAGGCGCGGATGCAGGCATGTTCCCGATTCCTCACATTTTATCTCGCTCCCGATCACATATCGTCCCTTCCCGTGAATATACTTACTTAACAACAGGCCAAACTGTGCCCCATATTCCACAAGGAAGGTGCCCATCATGACAGACTCTTCGTTTATCGTCTCCCGAGAGGACTGGTCACTTCACCGCAAAGGCTACCAGGACCAGACGAGACACCAGGAAAAAGTCCGCGATGCGATCAAACAGAATCTGCCCGACATCGTGTCCGATGAGAGCATCATTCTGTCCAACGGCAAGCAGGTTGTCAAAGTCCCGATCCGCTCACTCGACGAGTACCGGTTCCGATATAACTACCAGAAAAGCAAGCATGTCGGACAGGGCGACGGCGACAGTCAAGTCGGCGACGTTCTCGGCGTAGATCCCCAGCCTTCCTCCAAAGGAGGCAAAGGCGAGGGAGCCGGCGATAAGCCGGGCGAGGATTATTACGAGGCCGAGGTTTCGTTCGAGGAGCTGCAGGCTCTGCTTTTTGAGGAGCTGGAACTGCCGTTCCTGCAGCGCAAAGATAAGAAAAATTTCGCGGTGAAGGAAGTGCTTTTTAACGATATCCGCAAGAAAGGCATCATGTCCAACATCGACAAGAAGAAGACGATACTCGAAAATTTACGGCGCAACGCCACGCAGGGCGATCCCGGCATCCACGGCATTTCGCCGGACGATCTGCGTTTCAAAACGTGGAACGAAGTGGAAAAGCCCCATTCCAACGCTCTCATCCTCGCTATGATGGATACGTCGGGGTCCATGGGATCGTTCGAGAAGTTTATCGCCCGGAGCTTTTTCTTCTGGATGACGCGTTTTCTGCGGACGAAATATGAGCATGTCGAAATCGTGTTCATCGCCCATCATACGGAAGCGAGAGAAGTGACGGAGGAGGAGTTTTTTACAAAAGGCGAAAGCGGCGGCACGATCTGTTCTTCCGCATACCAGGCCGCGCTGGACATCATCGACTCCCGATATCCGCCGGAGCAGTATAACATTTATCCGTTCCATTTCTCGGACGGCGACAATCTCACCTCGGACAACGAACGCTGTGTGAAGCTGATCGGACAGTTAATGGAACGTTCCAACATGTTCGGTTACGGCGAAGTCAACCAGTACAACCGGAGCTCGACGCTCATGTCCGCTTACCGCAATATTCATCATCCGAAATTTATGCATTACATCATCCGGGAAAAATCCGAAGTGTACAAGGCGCTCCGATCCTTCTTCACACCCCGTACCGAGGGAGGCGAACTCATTTGACACCGGACGAAATACGCCAGCTTGAACATGCGATTGCGGAAATTACGGAAGTGGCCGAAGGATTCGGCCTCGACTTCTATCCGATGCGCTATGAAATATGCCCCGCCGATATCATTTATACGTTCGGGGCTTACGGAATGCCGACCCGCTTTTCGCACTGGAGCTTCGGAAAAACTTTCCACAAGATGAAGACCCAATACGATTTCGGGCTCAGCAAAATTTACGAGTTGGTCATCAATTCCGATCCCTGCTACGCTTTCCTGCTCGACGGCAACTCGCTGATCCAGAACAAGCTGATCGTTGCGCACGTCCTCGCTCACTGCGATTTTTTCAAGAACAACGCGCGCTTCTCCCGCACCAACCGCAATATGGTGGAAAGCATGTCGGCTACCGCCGAGCGCGTGCGCCAATACGAGATCGAGTACGGGACCCAGCGGGTCGAGGAGTTTCTGGACTGCGTGCTGGCCGTGCAGGAGCACGTCGATCCGAGCCTGACGACGCCGGGACGCAGGAAGCCGGAGGAACAGGACGACAAGGAGAGCGACAAGCTCGGCAGGAACGGCAGACCGAAAACCGGCTACGAAGACCTGTGGGATCTGGAGCGGCAGGACCCGGAACCGGATGAAGAAGAAAGCCGGCCGGTCCGTTTTCCGCCGAAGCCGGAGAAGGACGTTCTCCTGTTCATTGAAGAGAACGCTCCCCACCTGGAGGACTGGCAGCGCGATATTATGACCATGATGCGCGACGAGATGCTCTACTTCTGGCCGCAGATGGAGACCAAAATCATGAACGAAGGCTGGGCTTCGTACTGGCATCAACGCATTCTGCGCGAGCTTGATCTGACCGAGGAGGAGACGATCGAGTACTCCAAGCTGAATTCGGGCGTAGTCCAGCCGTCCAGACATACGCTTAACCCCTACTACCTCGGGCTCAAAATCTTCGAGGATATCGAGAAGCGCTGGGACAATCCGAAAGAGGAAGAACGGGAAAAGTACGGACGGCGGGGCGGCGAAGGGCGGAACAAAATTTTCGAGGTCCGTGAATTCGATTCGGACACGTCTTTTATCCGCAATTACATGACCAAAGAGCTGGTCGAAGACCTGGATCTGTATGTGTTCGAGAAAAAAGGGCCGGAATGGAAAATCACCGACAAGACCTGGAAAAACATCCGGGACCAGCTGGTATATTCCCGGGTTAACGGCGGCTTTCCTTATCTGGAAGTGTACGACGGGGATTACCAGCGCAACGGCGAGCTTTACCTGCGGCACTCGTACGAAGGCGTCGAGCTCGACTTGAAATACGTGGAAAAAACGCTGCCGTACTTGTACCGGCTGTGGGGCAAACCCGTCTACCTGCAAAGCGTGGTGGAAGACAAAGCGGTGCTGTTTGCGTACGACGGGAAGAAGAGCCACCGGAAGTTTATGTAAAAAAAAGATTGGACGGCGAAGGAACAGCCGTTGTCCAGTCAAGAAAAGCCTGTCTGACCAACGGCATAAGGGCCTCGGTCAGGCAGGTTTTTTTGCTGCGGTTCGCGTCTGAACAATTAAGACCTATTAAAAATAGAACTACTATCCTCCAAATACATAGGTTACGATGAAATTACTAACATCCCTATGATAGTTGATAGAGGCGGCTGTAAATATGAAGAAATTTTCTTCCATATTTCTAATTGTACTGGGTATAATGATAATTTTGGCTACTAGTAATCCTTTATATTTGATGTACAAAGAGAACCAAATTCAACGCTCGTTGAACACAACCTATACGATAACTCAACAAGATGTTACTAAAAATTCCTTGGAGATAAATAACAATAATATAAAAGTTATTGATACACCTAAGGACAATCTTATACATGTAGAAATATTGTTGAATGGAGAAAAACTACCTGGATCAACAGATGTTGCACCTGCAAAAGACGGAAATTATACTCGCGGGGTTTGGGTGAATGTACTCACTATCCACAAAAATGAGGAGTCCAGCAATAAAAATGATTGGGTTGCAATTGTGCAAACAATGAAGGATCAAGCCAGTTGGACTATATACTATATTGATAATCAACAAAAAATGACTGCAAAACATGTGACGAGTGAGAATCGTTCTAACGATCCTTTAGATATTTATTTAATAAAAAATAGCGGTGTCCCTATGATAGGATATTACTCTGATATCAACTACGCTTCTGGTAACCCTCTTGCCACAGTTATCCCAATAGCCATCGCGATTACCGGCGGTATTTTATTATTAATTGGATTGCTTATTATTCCTCGCAGACAAAAAAAGTGATAGTAAGCCTGTCTGACCAACGGCATAAGGGCCTCGGTCAGGCAGGTTTTTTTGCAGTTAAGCCCAGTTAGGCTTGTGAGTCAGCACGTTTCAAGCTGTAGGTCGGCCTGACTCCGAGCCAGCCAAACAAAAACCTGCCTGCTCCGGTTATAAACCGGTTCAGGCAGGTTCGTTTGGGGCGCCCGAAGCGCGGGAAATTCCCGCCTACTTGCGGAAGCCGGTCACCGGAATGTCCGCCATATGGGAGGACACCGGAATATCAAGCAGGGAGCAGATCAAAGGAGCAATCGCCAACTGGGGCAGGTAACTGTCCGTGTACACGCCCGGCGTGAACCGGTCCCCGATCGCGATCAGACCAACATCACGCTCCGCGTCGCCCGTCCCGCCGTGATGCCCGTCTTCATTCATGCCGTGGTCGGATGTAACGAGAATCTGATAGCCCTGCTCCATCCAAACGGGCAGGAGAACGGCAAGCAGTCCGTCCATATGCAGAGCCTGGCCCCGGTACCGGGCGGAATCGGACGTGAATTTGTGGCCCGCATCGTCGATATTCATCGGATGAATATACAGGAAGTCCGGGTCGTGCGTCCGGCGCAAATATTCGGCATCCCCGATCAGATGGGAATCCGGATAAGAGTCCTCATAGTAGAACATGCCATGCTGAATCGGCTTGCTCTCGTCATGCTGTATGCGGTCGGCCACGTAATCGAACGGCGCCGAATTGTACAGTTCGCTCACCCAGTGATAAGCCGCCGCGGCTGTCGTCAAGCCCTGCTGCCGGGCCAGATGAAAGACGCTCGGAAAACGGGACAGCCTGACGACATGGTTGGCCGTAATCCCGTTTATGTAACTGGGCGTCCCTGTCAGAAGCACCTCGTAAAGCGGCCTGGAGAGGCTCGGAAGCTCCGATTTCACTTTGTACAAAGCCGCTTGCGACTTTTCGACCAGATGATTCAAATAACCCATGGATGAGAGCATGACGTCGTAGCGCAGTCCGTCCAATACAAGGACAATCGTTTTTGCCATACGCGGTCCACCTTCTTTTATGTGGCTTTATGTGATTTCATGTTGTTTTGATTTTAAAAGGGTTTTGAAGCGCTGTCAACCGCTTTATGCATGCCCTGGTGCAGGCTGTCCAGCAAACGGCGGGTTTTATCGCAGCCGTACTCCCAAAACATGATGCCCGCCAGGCTTTTTTCCTCGACGTACCGGCACTTATGCTGAAGGGATTCCTCGTCGTCATAGGTGATAAACGAGCTGCCGTTGAACAGGTAAGGCGCTTTCGCTTCCTCGTCCCAATACCGGACATAGCCGTTTTTATTGATGTAGTCGTTTGCAAGCGTCGTATAATCCGGACCGTATCCGCCCGAGCCTCCGGCGATCTGGTGAAGCCCGTTTGCCGTATCCGGCACCTTCTCCCATTGACGGGAATAAAAAGCGGCGCCGACCACGATTTTATCGCGGGGTACCCCTGCACCGAGGTACAGGTTAATCGACGTATCCGTACTGATGCGGAACAGATCCCCCGTAGAATTGTAAAGATTCGTATGGTGCCCCGTGAGAACTTGGAAGCCGCCCCGCATGTCGTATGTCATCACCTGAAGAAAATCGAGATACCGGTGCACTTGGTCCATCTCCGTACCGTCCAGATAATACTGGTCGGCCCCCACCGCGATCGTCAGCAGGTAACGGCGTCCGTCCTTGCGTCCCTGTTCGTCTATCGCTTCCCGGATCGTTTGCAGAAGCAGCGTGAAATTCCGTTTGTCCTCGGGGCTCGACTGGATACCTGCGGCGGAGTAGCAGGGATATTCCCAGTCCAGATCAATCCCGTCGAACGGATGCGCCAGGAGGATATTCACGGCGGACTGCGCCATCCGTCTCCGGCCTTCCTCGGTGGAGGCCGCTTCGGAAAATCCGCCCGCTCCCCATCCGCCGACAGACAGGAGCAGAACGAGCTCCGGATTGACGGTTTTAAAACGCGTTAACTCATCCAGATGGGCAAGATGATCAACCCGGATTTCATCTTCCCGGACATGGCCGAAAGCCACATTCAAATGGGTCAGCTTGCCGAGATCTTCCCCGATTACGTCCGGGAGTCCGGCATCGACGACATAGCCCGCTACTACATAAGGTTTGCTCATTGCGGTGTTTTCCTCCTAATCGTTCTCACACAAATTTTCGAAAATTTGCAAAGCTTCCCTAGCGGATCCCACTTTGTACCCGGACTGGGTGTGACGGATTTGTCCCTTCCGGTCTACAACGAATACGTGCGGAAAACCGGCATCGGGCAGCGGACGCTTCGCGTTAAATTCATCCAGGGAAACGTAACCTTCATCCCGAACAAAATGAGTCCCCGCAGGCAGTGCGCCATAACGGGCGGGATCGAATGAAACCGTTCTCCGGTCGTCGCCTACCACCATTATAACGGCTGCTTCCGCTTTAGCATACAAATTGGAAAGCTCTGTAAGCTCACGGATCAGATGCTTGGAAGGCTCCCGTTCCGGTTCGATCCAGGCCGCCAGCACGGCACGTCCGCCCGCCAAATCTTCAAGCGTACGGGTTTCTCCGTTCTCCTCCAGGCTGCCGAAAACGGTGTTCCCGTCCACGGAACCGAGCACGGGAACATCGGAAGGAGCCGTGCGGAAGGTTGGCGTCAGCTTCGTCTGCCGGCCGGGAACAACGGTAAAATGGCGGAAGCGGGCCAGTACCGTCCCGTCCTTAAGCCGCGTCCCGGTCGTCAGCCGGTAGCTGCCGGCTTCCAGTTCTAGCGGCTCCGCGTACAAGTCGCTCTTGCCGTGAGGGAACACGATCGTCCGGTAAAGACCGTCCTCAAGCCGGGCCACAGTGAGGTTCTGGAAGTAGGAAGCCTCCGGGGCGGGCGCTGCGGCGGACTCTTCAGACGCCGCGGAGTCTGAATGCGGGCCAGACGCCTGCGGCTCGGCAGCGCCCGGATGAGCGTGCCCGCCCGGCTGGCGAAGCAGCAGCGTCCCTCTCTGCGCTTTGCTTTCTTCGCGTTCGCGCCAACCGGCATTGATCCATTCGCCGTCCAGCCTAAACTGGGGCTTCTGATTATTCGGATGAAGCCGGGCCGGAATGCCGAGGCTGCGGCAGACGGCGACCAACATAATATCGAGGGAAAGGCGGTCGCCTTTCTTCAGCGCGAAGCTGCCTGCGGCGGAAGCCCGGCCCGGGAGATTCGTCAAGTCATCCCGCACCTCGAATTCGGCGGCAAAACGGCGCACAAGCCCGGACGGGTCCTTCCGGTATGCGGCAGCCTCCTCTGCCGTGAACGCTTCTTCGAACAGCCGCCGGTACGGTCCGATCATTTCGAAGTGCACCCTCGGGCAAAGAATATACGGGACGAACACGTCCTCCTCCCAGGCATCCGCCCATTTCGAGGCGTGCAGGAGATGATCGTCCAAAGTCGGACGGAACGTATCCAGCATGTCTTTGTCCCTCATGCTTTCCAGCAGCCGGAGAGGCCACACTCCGCAGGCGGCGGTCCGCTCCCGGAGAAAATCGCGGATTTCCCGGCTGTTTCCCCTGGCCATGCGCAGCACGTCCCACACCCGCTCCGGGGGAAGACCGAGTTCTCCGGCCAGCTTTACCGCGTCCTGTTCGCCGAGGAACGTATCCTCGAAGCTTTTACGGACCGCGGCTCCCTCCTGCTCCCGTGCCTGATGCACTCGCAGCATCTCCTCGGTAACCGCGGACAGGGCCTCGCCTTCCCGCTCGGGAGGCGGCACCATATCGACGTCCAGCGTCCCCGACGGCTCCTCCGCGTTCCGGATCGTCATAACCAGGCTGGAGCTGCCCGCAGCCGAGAGCTTCTCTTCTCCCCAAAGGCTGTCTTTGACGGCACGGACGAGCAGATCTCCCCATCCCGTCCTGAACACGGCAAGGCCCTCCGAATCGGTCGTAATAACGGCAATCGGGTACAGCTCCGCCATGTTATACAGCTGGAAAAGGACCCGCGCGCCCTCAACCGGCCGGCCTTCTTCGTCTTTGACGGCAACGGTCACCGTCCGTACGGGCGCGTACGTTTCCAGCAGGTTGATTTCCGTCAGCCACTCTTCGGCCAGCGTAACCGGTTCCGGTCCCGGGTAGTTGGCGTGAACCCGGGTGTTGACCAGCATGGCCCGCCGGGCGGGCGCGCTGAACCAGCCCCGGTCCAGTGCCGGCTCGGGCTCGCAGGCGCCGATATAATGCCACTGTCCATCGGCCCAAGCCTCCACCCAGGCATGATTATCGTCGCAGTGGGCCCAGCGCGGCGTGTAGCACTGCCTGGCGGGAATGCCGATGCTCCTCAGCGCGGAAACCGCGAGCGTCGACTCTTCCCCGCAGCGTCCCTGCGCGCTTCTCAGCATCGTCAGCGGCGAGATCGTCCGCAGATCGCTTCCGACGTAGGTGGCTTTCTCGTAACACCAATAGTTGGTCTCCAGGATCGCCTTTTCCATCGGTAAATGCTTGGTCCGCTCCGCCAGTTCCTCATAAAGAACGCCCCGGCAGTCTTCCAGATTCTCGCTGTTCACCCGGAGAGGCAGCACGAAGTGAAGAAACAGACGATCCGGCACTCGCCGGCCCCAAGGTACTTTGGCGCGGATTTCAAGCGTCGTGCGGACATGGTTTAAAAACAAGGTTCCGTCGTAATCCGCCAAATCGTTTAAGGGCATATACGCGAAAAGAAATTTGAGCGCCCACGCTTCTTCCTCGGTCAGCTTCTGCCGGAACACGCCGAAAAGCTCCTCTTCTTTAGCCCGGGCGAACTCCCGCTTGATGTTGAATTTCCTCTGCACTTCCGCCAGTTCTTCGGCATCCATAGAAAAAACAGACAAATCCGGACGGAGAACCGCGTTCCGATCAACCCCCAAATCCGCGTTCAAATCCGCTTTCAAACAATCGTTTTCAAGGAAATTGACGTTCGGCTTCTCAGCCTCATTCCGGTTCTTAACCGGCTTATTGTTCAGATTCGGATTTTCATTCGTATTCGCGTTCATCTGTCTCTCACTCCTTCCATAGTTTTCCGTCCTCGCGGATCACATAGGCGGCTTTGCCGTCGGCGGAGGCGGCGCAAATCTGAAAGCTTCTTGCCGTCGTTTCAACCTGCGGAACGATGTTCCATGGCTCACAGCCAAGAAGTTCGTTGACATCGCTTATAAAAACACCCGACTGTTCATAACGATTGCGCTGCCGGTAATACAGCTTCCGCAGCTCCCACTTTACGCGTTCATCGTCCGGCAGCGTGAAGCTCTCCGGCCCGGCCCCGTCCGCAAACACCACATAGCCCCACAGCTCGGGATAATGCATGTTGACGATTCCCATCGGAGACCAGACCCAGTTGTCCTCGGGATAAGGGTTGCCGCTTTGGAGATCAATCATTTTCCGGTAAGAGCCGTCCGAAGTCTCCGTCCGCCACTGCACGCGGGAGAAATTCACACGCCAGAATTCTCCTTGGACCGGCGGGCGGTTCTCAGGCGCGCACTCCCGCAGAGCGGACCACGGCATCGCCACCTCCAGCGTCCACTTCCGGTTGTCCGCATCCGGATTGTTCAGCTCCCCGTCTATATGAACGGCCGTTTTCAACCCGCCGATATCCCAGCCGTTGACGGGCGGTCCTCCGTCCCGGTAAGGCTTGACGAGCAACAAATCCCAGACCGTATTCAAGGCATTCATCTCAAATTCGTAATACTCGTGGGTATCGCCGTCGGGATCGATAAAAATCTCAAAATCGTTGTCGTAAAAAATGACGGAATCCCGCTCCGTAAGCGTCGCCCAAATCTGGTCCTCCACCAGCTCCGCCGCAAAATAGAAATACCGGTCGTCCCAGAGCATTTTGACCCGGGTCCGTTTGGACGGATGCGGCTTGGCGTCTCCTTCGATATCCGTAAAATCTTCCGTCCAGTCGGCCGCTTCCCAGAACGGCTTGTCGATCCGTCCGTCAAGCTCCAGCGGCCCGGACGCCCGCCTGCACAAGTAATGCTTGGGCGCAAAAGTGATGCGCGGTTCCGGCACTCCGCTTAACGCCATGCCGATCACCCCTTTCTCTAAGTGGATAAAAATGTTCCGGAAAGAGCCGCCCTACTTCTCGGAAAGCCGGAACACGACAGCCTCGGGTGCTTCCTTCTCCCGGACAGACTCCGGCAGGCGGACGGTAATTCCTTTTTCGGTCAGCCGGTAATCCAGTGGTATGTCCCCGTCCAGCAGCTCAACCCGGGCAAAGGAATCCCGGAGGGGGATGCACATCTCCGCTTCCATCGGCGACTGTTCCCGCTCGACCAGGTACAAGGCGTAAACGGTCTCCCCCTTCCGCGTGAAACGCCAGCTGCCGGAACCGTAAGGCTCGCAGATGCGCGTTCCGTAAATGGCTTCGCCGTTTACCTTCAGCCACGCACCGAGTCCTTTCATCCTCGCCACGGCCGTCTCCGGCAGCCTTCCGTCCGGCTGCGGCCCGACGTTGAGGGCGAGGTTGCCGCCCTTCGCCACGATCTCGACGAGCAGATGGACAAGCTGGCGGACGGTTTTATACGTGTCCTCGTACCGGAACGAGAACGACGTCCCCATCGTGATGCAGCTCTCCCACGGGACGAGCAGGGGGCGCTCCGGGAGCGTCTGCTCGGGGGTGATCAGATTCTCGTACGGCCCCCCGACGGTCCGGTCCGCACAGAGCAGCCAAGGCTGCAGATCGCGCGCCTTCTCCACGGCTTCGCCGAGCCGGATGTCCTGGTTGTTCGCCGCGTTCACCCAGCCGGCGTCCAGCCAGAGCATGTCGATGCGCCCGTAGCGGGTCATGAGCTCGCTGATCTGCTCGTGCGTGAACTTCACGAACTGCTCCCACAGCCAGGGGTGTTCCTTCGTGTCGTAAGAAGTTCCCCGCGACGTGCGGCCGCCCCGCTCCATACCCGGGGCCCAGTAGTAGGGCGAGCGCCAGTCCGCTTTCGAGAAGTAGGCGGATATCGCCAGTCCCTTCGCCCGGAAAGCGTCGAACAGCCTGCCGCAAATATCCGCATGCCGGTGGGCATGGAACGGGCAGGCGGGATGCGTCACGCGGTAATCCGTCGTGCGGGTATCCCACATACAGAAGCCGTCATGATGCTTCGTCGTAAAGTTCAAGTACTTGAAGCCGCTGTCTGCGGCGAGTCCGGCCCAAAGCTCGGGCTGAAAGCGGAGCGGATTAAACGTGCGGTTCAGCCCGAAATATTCGCGTTTAAGCTCTTCCGCGCTCACGTCCCAGTCGATTCCGTCCCGGGACCAGTCCGCATCCGCGTCGCTCAGTGCCCACGACTCCACGACACCGAGCTGGGAGTACGGTCCCCAGTGCATCATGAGCCCCAGCTTCTGGTCTTGGAACCACTCCAGCCGCTCCAGCAGCACGGGATCGTCCGGTTTGACCCAGTCCTCTTCCCGGCTGTAATTGTGTACGCCTTCCACGACGGTCGCCGGCGTCCCTTCTTGTGTCTCTGCGTTCATCTCACTCATCACTTAACCTCCAGGCAAGCCGTTTTTTTTTGTAATCCCTTTCATAAATCCTACGAACTGCCCTATGAATCCGCTGTTTTTTTGGTATGATTATGGATATTCCTTTCAAAAACACCGCTTAGAAGCTAAATCAACCCGAAACAGGAGGGAACAACAAATGAAATCCGATTACTTTAAATCGAAGCTTTTTATGCGATATATTTGGTCGTATTTGTTCATCCTGCTTATTCCGCTGGCGTTCGCGACGATCTTCATTTACCGCAGCGCCGTGAGCAATCTTCAGTCCGAAATCGAGCAGTCTCACCTTAACCAGCTCAATCAGACGAAAACCATCATCGACGGCCGGGTCAAAGAATTGACCGAAATCGCGTCCCGGATTTCTTACGACGAACGGCTGACGCTTTAC
The DNA here is from genome assembly GCF_058269095.1 of Paenibacillus sp. JNUCC 35. Lineage (NCBI taxonomy): Bacteria > Bacillati > Bacillota > Bacilli > Caryophanales > Paenibacillaceae > Paenibacillus > Paenibacillus sp. JNUCC 35. Next base: position 5,003,079 of record NZ_CM177771.1, read on the forward strand.
AAGGTCCACGACCCTTATTACAGCCGGGAAGCGATCAGCGCATTGGATAACTACAAAGCGACCAGCTCCATTATCGGGGATCTGTTCCTGTACTATCACGACGACGATAAAATTTATTCGTCCTTCGGCATGTCCGGGCTGGACGTGTTTTCGGACAAATACAGCTTCCACACCTGGACCCAGGACGGGCTGCGGCAGGATTTGAATACGCTTAAATTTCCAAAAATGCGGCCGGCGGACCTCGTCAGCCAGCCGACATCCCTGCAGCAGTCGATTCTCGCTTACCTGGTGCCGATTACGCCCAACAGTCCGGTCCCTCACGGGACCGTGATGTACTTTATTCCGGAGTCGGAACTCACCGGACTGATCGACTCCATTCTCGGCAGCTACCGCGGGCTGACGTACATTTTTGACAACAACGGGCAGATCCTGACGAACAACGGAAACGAGGAATCGCTGACGGCAGGCGACCTCGGCGCTTTGTTCAAGCTGCCTCCGGGCATCCACAATCAGGCGTTAAACGGACAGTCCCACTCCGTCGTATCCGTAAAATCCGATAAAAACGGCTGGACTTACGTCACATTGATGCCGAGCGCCCAGTTTTTCAGCAGCGTGCTGCATGTGCGCAGCTTTATTATTCTGCTGGTGTCCATCGTCGTGATCGTCGGCGCCGCCCTGGCGCTGCTGCTTGCCCGGATGCAGTACCTGCCTATCTCGAACCTGGTCCATTTCGCCAGCTCCAAATCGAGAAGCAGCCGGACTTCGGGCAATGAACTCGAGCGAATCCGAATTTCCCTGCAGGAACACAGCACCCGCGCGGATCTTCAGGAGCCTTACGCCCGCAATCACGCCCTGCTCATGCTGCTTAAATACGGGCAGACCAAGAGCCTGTCGGCCGATCTTCTCGAAGCTTTCGATCTGAAATTCGACCATGACCGCCACTTTGCGATGGTAATCGGTTTTGACAAGCGCTCTCATCTGCACGACAGCAAGGACGACTGGCAGACGATGATCCAGCTGTTTGCCGAAGTCGATTTTCCCGGGCTTGCCGCCAGAGCTTACAGCGTGGAGCTTCCCCAGCCGAATCAGCTTGCGCTTGTCGTCGGATTCGATCCCGCCGGACAGACGCCGCCTTTCGGTCAGATGCAGCAGATCGTGGAAGGCATCCGGACCCATCTGCTGGAGCTGTTCGATGCTTCGCCGGTTATCGGGATCGGAACGGCTTATACGAGCCACGCGCACTTAAACCAGTCGTACATCGAAGCGTGTTCCGCGTTTGAATCGAACATTTTGACCGTTCATGGAAGCGTTACCTTTTTTGAAAAGCTGTCCAGTACGCCGGAGCGCAGCACCTTCTGGATTCCCGGCAACGTGCTGTTGAAGCTGTCCCAAAGTCTGAAACAAGGCAGCTATGACGTATCGGAGCAGACCCTTCAGGAAGCGCTGAAAAACTTGCCGGCAGCCGGGCTGAGCGCCCCGCATCTGCGGCTGATCCACTACGATATCCTGACGACCCTGCTGAAGACCGCGTCCGAACTCGGTATTCAAGGCTTGACGCAGGACGTTCTGTCCAAGCTCAACTTCAATTCATCCGAGGAGTTTGAAGCCATCTGCCTGAACCTCGCCGCCCGGATCTGCTCGCAGGTGGAACGGGACCGGACGAAGGAAGAGCACTCCCTCATGGACCGTATTGTCGGGTATATCGACAAGCATTTCATGGAGCACACGCTCAGTCTGGAGGTCGTATCCGCCGAATACGGGATCTCGCCTTCTTATCTCAGCCGGACGTTCAAGGAGAAGACCGGCATCAATTTTATCCAGTATATCTGGCAAAAAAGGATGAACGAGGTCATGCATCAGCTGAAAACGACGAACGATCCGCTCAAAGAGATCATCGTCCGCGTCGGCTATCTGGATACCCCCAATTTCATCCGCAAATTCAAAAAGGAAACGGGCTATACGCCGGGTCAATACCGGACGCTGAACACGTCGGGCGAGCATGCTTAGCCGGGAGAAACCGACGACAGGCTCGATGCGGCTAACCGCCATACAGGGCCGGAACACGCGGCAGAAGATCCTCGAATGAGGTTCCGTTGAAGGTGCGGCTGACAGTTGGACTCGCGGTCCGGCAGGCGGTCTATCCGCATCCTTTAGCCCATGGCCGTCCGACGCTCCCGCATGAAATGAACCCGGCCTTCGCCCGCCCCCTTGCCCGCAGGCCCGCTCCCCGATTATACGGGGGCGGGCCTGCTTATTGTGGCGCGTAAGGACAGCCGATGTGCGGCGGCGATTGTCCGTTTAACGAAGGAAGAGGAGCGCCCTGTCTGCCCGTTCGGCATGTGGCAGCGTCCGCGCATTCGGCAGGCTCTACTTCTTCCCGCTGCCCTGGTTCCAGCGGTCGTACGCCGCCTGATAGATGCCCGCGATCTTGTCGCTGCCCATTTTCTTCAGTTGACCCGCATATGCATCCCAGTTCGCCAGCGGTTCCTGGCCGGTTACGAACTTTGCTTCCATCTGCTTAACATACGTATCCAGATCGGATTTAAGCCGGGTCACTTCCGCCTGCTCTTCTTCCGTCAGGAAGACGCTCGGGAACGGGATTTTGGAGATCGGCGTCAGCTTCTCTTCGTTTTCTTTGTCGATCCATTTATCGAAATCGGTCTTCAGCCCTTTGGACAGCTCGCTGCTGGCCGCACCCGGCACGAGAATGCCGTAATTCGGCGTCAGCGTGCCCCTGTATTCTTCGCGGTCGCCGCCGCCCGGTACGGGCTTCCATTCCTTCACGTGCTTCTCCTTGTCCGTGTACTTCCAGAGCACATCCTCCGGACCTTGGGCGAACAGCGTGCCCCCTTCGTACCCGTACATATAATCGACCCAGCGCATGGCCGCTTCCGGACTCGGGTTGCTCTTCGTGATGGCGAACGTTCCGTTGGAGGAAATGCCCGGGTGTTTGCCGTAAACGGGTGAATCCGGCACTTCGCTCTTGACCGGCTTCATCATCGGGTTGCTCTCGTCCGGCTCCGTGCCCAGCGTGAAGTAAGGGTAGTAATCGCTGAACAGCGCGACGCGATTGTTTTTGCCTTTCGCTTTCTTCTGTTCGTCGGTTTGGGAGAACGTCTCGTGATCGAGCAGGTTGTCTTTCCACAAGCGGTTCAGGAACGTTAAATACCCTTTGTAGCCTTCCTCCTGAGGGGTGTAATGGACCTTGCCCGCTTTGTCGGCGTAAACAACCTCGTCGTAGATGCCCCAGAATCCGAGGAAAAACATCCGCAGGTCGTCGAGTTTAACGGAGGTCAGCGGAACCTCGTCCTTCTTGCCGTTGCCGTTCGGGTCTTCGTCCTGCACGCGTTTGAGGTAGGTGTACAGCTCTTCCGTCGTCTCCGGCAGCTTCGTCATGCCCAGCGCCTTCAGGAATTTGCCGTTGTACCACATCGGACCGCGGTACCAGACCGCCGACAGGTCGATCGTGCGGAGCGCGTAAATATGGCCCGACGGAGTCGTCATGTTTTTGCGGATCTCCGGATGCTCATCGAGGATTTTCTTCAAGTTCGGCGCGTAGTTGTCGATCAGGTTTTCAAGGGGAAGGAGCACGCCCTGGCTGCCGTACGTTACCTGCTCCGCCGGCTTGATGTCCGCCCCGAAGAACACGTCCGGCAGGCTGTCGCTGGCGAACACGAGGTTTTTCTTCGAATCGAAACTGTCGATCGGCGCGTTCTGGTACTGCATCTTGATGCCGGTCAGTTTCTCCATCTCCTGCATCACCTGCATTTTATTCCAGTCCTGCACGCCGACATCGGGAGCCATCAAGGTCATCGTCATCGGTTTATCGACAATCGGGAACCCGTCCTTTTTCACTTCGGAGGCGTTTTTACCGGTTCCCGCTTCCCCGGCTTTATCGGCGGAGCCGCAGGCGGACAGACCTGCTATCACAAGCGTAAGACCGAGCATAAGCGAGCCTGACTTCAACACTTTTTTCATAAATAAAATCCTCCCCTTGTATGGTGTATGGCAAGATCAGCCCTTGACGGAACCGATCATGACGCCTTGCACGAAATAGCGCTGCAGAAACGGGTAGATCGCAATAATCGGCAGCGTGGACACGATGATAACGGCATATTTGACAAGCGCCGCAATCTCGGCTTTATTGTTGAGCGCCGACGCCGTCGAGGCATCCAGCGAGCCGCCCGTCTGGGCCGACATCTCCTGAAGCACGAGAATCTGGCGCAAAATCAGCTGAAGCGGATACTTGGATTCTTCATGCAGGTAAATCAGCGCCGAGAAGTAGCTGTTCCAGTTGCCGACTCCGTAAAATAGCGCCATGACAGCCACGATGGGCATCGAAAGCGGCAGGATGATTTTCAGAAACATCCGCATATTCGTGCAGCCGTCGATCTGGGCCGCTTCTTGCAGTTCCTTCGGAATAGAGGTTTGAAAAAACGTCCTCGACACGATGATGTTCCAGATGGACGCCGCAGAAGGCAAAATGATCGCCCACATGCTGTTCATGAGCCCGAGGCCCTTGACGAGCAGGTACGTGGGCACAAGGCCGCCTCCGAAAAACATCGTCACCATAAACATGCCCATAAAAAAGTTGCGGCCCACAAAATCTTTGCGGCTGAGCGCATACGCCGCCGGAATCGTGACGAGCAGGTTAACGGCCGTCCCGACCACCGTATACAAAATCGTGTTGGCGTACCCCATCCAGATTTTCGTGTTGGCAAAAACGATCTGGTACCCTTCGAACGTGAGTCCTTTCGGGAACAGCCACATCTCGCCCGAGCCGACATACTTCGGATTGCTGATCGAAGCGCTCAAAATATAAACGAGGGGATAAGCCACAAGAATGAGGGCAATCGCGACATAGACATACGTGCTGATCAGGAACAGTTTATCCTGCGCCGTATCTTTAACGGTCGAGCTCATCCGGTTCCCTCCTTTCTGTTTACCATAAGCTGTTCTCGCTGGTACGGCGGACAATCTGGTTCACGGTCACCAGCAGCACGGCGCTTACAACGGAGTTGAACAATCCGACCGCCGCCGAGAAGCTGTACTGGGCGTTGACCAGGCCCGAACGGTAGACGAAGGTGGAAATGACATCCGACGCCTCCATGTTGAGCGGATTTTGCAGCAGCAGGATTTTCTCGAACCCGACCCCGAAGAGGCTTCCCATATTCAGAATGAGCAAAATGGTCATCGTCGGTACGATCGTCGGGATATTAATGTGCCGGATGCGCTGGAATCTCGAGGCGCCGTCGATAATGGCCGCTTCGTGCAGCTGCGGGTCCACACCGGACAAAGCCGCCAAGTAAATAATCGTTCCCCAGCCTGCGCTCTGCCACACGCCCGAGAACACATACATCGTTTTGAACCAGTTCGGGTCCGTCAAAATCTGCGGGGCCTCGAAGCCGAGCTTCTCGATCAGATGCACCAGAATCCCCGTAGACGGCGACAGGAACGTAATGATCATTCCGGCCATGACGACAACGGATATAAAATGAGGGGCGTACGTGACGGTCTGCACCATCCGTTTGAAAAATCCGTCCCGCACTTCGTTAAAAGCGAGCGCCAGAAGAATCGGAATCGGAAACCCGACGGCAAGATCGTACAAGCTGATGCTCAGCGTGTTCCACAAGAGATCCCAGAAATAATACGACTCGAAAAAATGGACGAAATGATCGAATCCGACCCAGGGGCTCCCCCATATTCCTTTGGTAGGAATAAAATTTTTGAAAGCGATCAGGATGCCGTACATGGGCCCGTAATGAAAAATAAGAAAGTAAAGGAACGCCGGGGCGATAAACACATACAGTTCCCAGTTTAAAACCATCCGTTTCCAGACCGGCTTCCTTTCTGTACCCGCTTTCGGGCGCCCCGCCGTGCCTGCCGTGCGGATGCTTGCTTTTGCCTGCATCGTATCACTCCTTTCCGTTTAGTTTTGGTAGCGTTTTCAAAAGTGTATCCCCCGGGGCGGGAGTCCGTAAATATGTCATTTTCAATCCCTACATCATTCGTGGCGGCCTGCTCCGTTAGGGAGTAAATTCGCGGTTTCCGGTATTTGGATAACAAAAAAGACATATTCTTGGCGGGATTCGCCCGCTTCGGGTCCCCTGAACGCAAAGATAACCAATCCTCCCCAAACAGGCGGTTGGTTATTCTTGTTCTCCGCAGACGCACGTCAAAAACCACATCAATCCAGCGCATGCGGAATGTGAGATACTGCTTAAGAATCGTTACGCGAAAAGGAGAGGATAACAGATGGTACAGCAGTGGTTCGAGGACGCGAAGCTGGGGATTTTCATTCATTACGGGATTTATGCGGTTAACGGAATCGCCGAGTCGTGGTCCTTCTACAACGGGCGCATTTCGTACGAGGATTATATGAAGCAGCTCGGCGGCTTTACGGCCCGGAACTTTGATGCGGACAAATGGGCGGATCTGATCGAGAAGTCCGGCGCAAAATATGCCGTTCTCACAACGAAGCATCACGACGGCGTCGCTTTGTGGGATACGCAGGCCAACGATCTAAATGTGGTCAAAAGCACGCCGGCCGGCCGGGACATCATCCGGGAATACGCCGATGCGGTGACCCGAAGAGGAATCCGGCTGGGCCTGTACTTCTCCCTGATCGACTGGTCCCATCCCGATTATCCCAGCGTCTACGAGGGCGGCAGAGTTCCCGAGGAGCCGGGTCGGACCAACCCCTTCTCAAATCCTCTGGACGGCGTTCAGGACGAAGAAAAATGGCAGCGCTTTCTGACGTTTAACAATGAACAACTGCGGGAGCTTCTGACGAATTACGGGAAAGTGGATCTGCTCTGGTTCGACGGGGATTGGGAACGGAGCGCCAAGCAGTGGAACCTGCCCGCTTTTAAAAACTACCTGCTCTCCTTCAATCCCGAGATCATGATCAATTCCCGTCTGCAGGGACACGGGGACTATAAAACCCCCGAGCAGGGGCTGCCGATTACGAGACCCGAGGGCCCCTGGGAGTTTTGCACGACGATCAACAGCTCCTGGGGCTACGTTCCGGACGACAACCATTATAAATCTCTGCATCAGATCATCCGGATGTTCTGCGACTGCATCTCCATGGGCGGAAATATGCTGCTCGATATCGGGCCCAAGGAAGACGGCACCGTCGATCCCCGGCAGGAGCAAATTTTGCTGGGCCTCGGAAGCTGGATCCGGACTCACGAAGAAGCCGTTTACGGAACACGGGAAGGCATTCTCACCCGCTATTATCTGGGGGGCAGCACGTTGTCCAAAGATAAAAAAACGCTCTATCTGTTCGTGTACGACGATCCGAAAGAATCGGTCTGCCTCAAAGGGCTTTCCAGCAAAATCCGCACGATTACCGTTCTGCATTCGGGCAAAGAGCTCACGTACGATATCCACGGGGGCGTGCCCTGGTTTCAGATACCCGGAACCACTTGGATTCATCTGACCCCGGAGGATACCCACGACTATGTAACCGTGCTGAAAATCGAACTGGAGGACGAACTGGACATGTACGGCGGTTCCGGGGCCGTGGTTACCCATAACTAGGCCGTGACAGCGGGGACCGGTAACGGCGGCCCCTTTCGGTGGCGGTTGGCCCTTCGGCAGCAGCGACATTTTCGGTAATGTGGGCACTTCGGCGGCGGTGACGCTTAGGATGATGGTAACGCTGTCGGTGATAGAGGCGGTTGCGGAGGCTGTAAGCCCAGCGGCTGGTGATGACCTGTTCTGCAGCGATAAGTCCTCTCGCCGCGCCGTACTCTTCGACAGCGATATGCCTCTCGGTAATGGTAATAACTTCGGTGGCGGTGGCGCCTTCCGCCGCGATAACCGCCTGCAATAGTCACAGCCCATTCCGTGGGGGCAACCCCGTCGCGAGCGGTAAAAGAAAACGCCTGATCTGCCGGAATTGGCAGATCAGGCGTTTTTATTCGGGCGTGCGTATCGAGTTTCGCTTAAATCCCGGTCTTCATCCGCTTCCATGCGGGCACCGTTGCGTTTGCACTCCCGCTACGCGGCTCCGTGTGCCCAGGCCGCTGCCGCCTCCGCTGCGGCGGAAGCATCCGCCTGTGCGGATTCGCCTCCGCAGCTCCGGGTCCGAGGCTTTGCCGGGAGATGCTTTCCCGCTTGTCCCGATAGGTTCTACCGCAAAACCGCCGCCAACTGCTCCGCCGTACGGCACACATAATCGGGGCCCGCGCCGGCCAGCAGCTCTTCGGAATCGAAGCCCCAGGTGACGGCAGCCGCTCTCACTCCGGCCCTCCGGCAGGCCTCGACGTCTCTCAGCTCGTCCCCCACGTAAATAATCCGGTCCGTGGGAAGCGAATGAGCGCGGAGCATGCTGCGGATCGCCTTGTCCTTGCCGAACAGATTCGTTGCCGAATGAACGAAATCGAACACATCCAGTCCGTGGATGTCAAGGAAATGCCGGATATTTTCGGCCGTATTGGAAGACAGGATGCCCATCGTTCGGCCCTGTTCTTTTAGCGCCAGAAGCAGCTCCTTCATGCCGTCTGCCGGCTGCAGGCTTACCGCCGCTTGTTTGTAGTTTCGTTTGGCTTCCAGCAGAAGAGCGGGCAGTTTAAAAAGCGGCACATGCAGCGCCTTTAGACGGTCCGGTACGGACAGGCCCGAAAGTCTGCCGATTTCGGCCTCTTCGATTCGCCTGCCCCCGAATTTGACCGCTAGTTCATTAAAAAGCTGAACCGCCAGCCCTTTGGAATCCACAATCGTCCCATCGAAATCAAAAATAAGAATCGGTTTCACGCCATGACACCTGCTTTCCCGTTTCGGATTTGCCTAGTCGGCCGGCAAAAAAACGCCACAGCCGCCGGAGCAGCTATGGCGCTTTTGCTTTAAGAGATTACCGTCAGAACTATTCAATTTACGATGTATCTCTATTAATGTTCTAAGAATGAGAATCATTAACTTAATAATATATAATTGTTGTCATTTAATAATCTCATCTTGCTCCATAATTATCAATCTCATCATGAATCGTTTTTTGATGGAATCCTCTTGAGTGAAAAATCTCCGAGTATCCATACAAGCTCATGAACAATATTCGACTAGTAACAATTAAAGCGACGGCGTAGACTGATCACCGTGACAACAATCGTGATTCCGTAAGAGCGAATTATTTTGTCGGTAAATTGCCAACTTAAATTCATAACGATCAAAACTACGCAGAAATATGTATTTTCACTATACATAAAGATGACGAAGGGCATAAATTAGCGAAAATAATTAATAGTTTATTCCGAAAAGATTTAAAGAATGCTATAGTGCTTTTATATACTAAAACGATTCGGTACGGATCGAAATTGACGCGTCTCTTCGGCTAGCCATGCCCTAACCAACCAGAAAGCGGTGACTATCATTATGGATTCCAATAAGCCATCATGCTGCTCGGCAAGCAGAAATACCAACCTTTTCAATCACCATCTCCCCATGAATGCCGCACAGTCTTTGAAAGTTGGCTCTTATCCCGGTAACAAAGAACAAATGATTTTATTGCCTGGCGGCAAATTTTTAATGGGAACAAACGATCAAGAAGGTTTTCCGGCTGATGGAGAGGGACCCGTTAGAGAGATTACGCTTAAACCCTTCTATATCGATCCTTGCACGGTAACGAATCGTGAATTCCAACAGTTTGCCGACGAAACCGGCTATAGGACGGAAGCGGAAATCTTCGGATGGTCTTTTGTATTTCAACTGTTTGTCTCCGAAGCTACAGCGATGACAGTGCAAAATCGCGTTCAGCAAGCACCATGGTGGTGGGCGGTAGAAGGAGCAGACTGGCGCCATCCTGACGGACCTGATTCCGGCATTGAAGACCGGTTGGATCATCCGGTTATTCATATCTCATGGAACGATGCAATGGCTTATTGCAATTGGGCAGGAAAGCGGTTACCCACTGAAGCGGAATGGGAGTTTGCCGCTCGAGGCGGCCTTGTGCAGAAGCGTTATCCCTGGGGAGACGAGCTTAAGCAGGGCGGACGGCATTTATGCAACATTTGGCAGGGAAAATTTCCAGTGAAAAATCATGCAAGCGACGGATATGCGGGCACAGCGCCTGCGCACTCCTTCGATCCAAACGGTTATGGCCTGTATAACGTCTCCGGCAATGTGTGGGAATGGTGTTCGGATTGGTTTAGCCCAACTTATCACATCCATGGTCCCAGGGATAATCCGGCAGGACCTCTGTCAGGAGATGCCAAGGTTCTGCGCGGCGGTTCCTACTTATGCCATAAATCATATTGCAACCGCTACCGTGTAGCGGCCCGCAGTCAAAATACACCGGACAGCTCGACAGGAAACATAGGATTTCGTTGCGCTGCTGACGCTGATTAAAAGATTTTAAGTAGGTTCTTTCTCTAAAAGAGAATATAATAAATGTATAATCAAATGCATCATGATTTAGGGATGGAAGCAGAGCCTATGTACAAAAAAATGTTTCCCAATAAAACGATGTTCAGCAAGCTTCTGATCACCTATATTCTGCTCAGCATCATTCCTGTAGCGTTAATCGGTCTCGTATCCTTCAAAATGTCCGAGAAGCTTCTTGATGCGCAGATCAGTAAATCCAATATCAATACTTTGGAACAAATCAACAAAAACATCAACGTGCTGATCGATCAAGTCAGTGCAATCGTCAATATTTACAATATGAATAACGAGTTGGAAGCTTTGCTGACCAAGCAGTACACGAACCCCTATGACCAGCTTCTCGATCAAGCCAAGGTTGAGAACAACATGCTGAGGTACTCCTTTGCGTTCGATTGGCTCAGTTTCCAGTCGTTTCTTATCGGAAACAACGGCTTAATCTATACCCAAAACTATGAAAATAATATTGTGGACCCGGAACGCTTACTGAATTTTCCGTTGAAGGACATACTCGCCCAAAACCCGGATAGAATCACCTGGCTAAGCACGCACAGAAGCTATTTAAAGAATCAAGAGGACTCCCAGGTATTTACCGCAGCCAAGCTGCTGCAGACCAACGCGCTGAATAAAAACTACGGTGTGTTCTTAATTAGCGTAAAAGAGCAAAATTTATATAATATTTATAAGAATCTGCTGCAAAACGGAAACGAAATCATGATTGTGGATCGTTCAAACCATATTATCTCTCATAGCGACAGGTCACGGGTCGGACAAATACTGAACGAGCCGTACGTACAGAAGCTGCTGGCAACAGAAGAGAATTATAAAATATCATCAACCATTCATAATCAAAAGTTTCTTACACTGTACAAAAAAATAGATCGCGTCGATTGGTACATCGTAGAAAACATCCCGATGAACAGCATCTTTCAAGATATCGACGCCTTGAAGCAAACCATTCTCATCGTGGCCTTTGTTTGCATTTTATTGTCTGTGGTCGCAGCATTCTTTATATCCCGCTCCATTTCATTGCCGATACGCAAGCTTTCCAGGCGCGTACAGAATTATTGGCTCCAAGGGACGGTCGAGCCTGATTATCCCGTCAATGAGGTTAAACTGTTAAACATTGAGTACGACAAAATGATCGAAAAGCTAGAAAAAACGATTAATGCTCTGGTCATTAACCAGGAAGAGAAGCGGATCGCCGAGCTGCAGGCTTTGCAGATGCAGATTAATCCGCATTTTTTGTATAATACTTTGAATTCCATTAAATGTCTGGTGTGGGTGAACAAAACGGAGTTGATTGAACCGACTATCCATGCGCTTGTAACTTTATTGGAACAAACGATCAACCGGAACGATGAATTCATCACCATTCAAGAAGAGCTCAACAATATCGAACAATATGTATACATCCAACAAATACGTACCGACGAAGCCATCACGCTCCGTTACAATATTGATCCTCAAATGCTGGATTGCACAATACCAAAACTCTTGTTGCAGCCCATTATCGAAAACGCTTTATTCCATGGTATCGAACCGAGCAAAGTACCCGGTATCATTAACGTATTCGGCTCCATCCATCAAGACAGTCTAAAAATCGAGATTATCGACAACGGAGTGGGCATGAATGAGGAAGAACTCGCCCGCGTATTCAATGAAACCGCTTCCCCTTCTTCCTCCCGCTTTAGCGGCATAGGCGTCCGGAACGTTCACGAGAGGTTAAAGCTAAACTTTGGACCCTCCTATGGCCTGACCATACACAGCCAGCCTGGCTTTGGTACTTCCGTCATCCTTACCTTGCCCAAACTTATGAAGAGCACGGAGGTTAAAGAGCACCATGTATAAAGTAATTATTGTGGATGATGAAAAGCTGCTTCGACAAGGCTTCATTCATATGGTGGACTGGTCCCAATACGGTTTTGAGATTATAGGAGAAGCATCTGACGGTCTGGAGGCTCTGGAGCTCGTTAACAAATATAGCCCGGATATTGTCGTTACCGACATTCGCATGCCTGGCATGGACGGAATTGAACTTACGCGCCGTTTAAGAAATGAACGCCCGGATATTCAAATTATTGTTTTAAGCAGCTACAACGATTTCGACTATGTAAAAGAGACTTTGCAGCTCGGGGCATCGGACTATATTTTGAAGCCCAAAATGCAGTACACGGATTTGGTTGCCGCTATGGATAAAGCAATGAACACGAAAACGGCAGCAGGGCATCTTGTCCTTCCGGTCAGGCAAAACCAGGCTTCAGAGAAGGCGTTTCTGAAAAATCTGATTACAACGCAATCACTTTCAACGGAAGCTGTTAAACAGCAATTGGATCACTATCAAATTCATCTGCAGGAAGAGTCCCTATGCTGCGTGTTGATCCAACTGGAGCCTCCAACCACCAACGATTCAACGGGAATCATGGAAGCCTTCGATTTCGATGAAGCCAAGGAAGCCATCGTAACAAGGCTGCAAAGCAAGCTCCCGGCCCTTGCTGGAAGCTGCTGCTTTTCACCGGGAGAAGGACAGTTAATCCTGCTCTGCAACATAGAAGCCGTGACTCCTGCCAATGCATGGATTGGGGATATCGCCCAACAGATCCCGGGTGTTCACAGAGGTGCTTATTGGGTTTTCGTCAGCGGCATTTTTTCCGGATTTGACGGCATCAGCGCGGCGTACGCACGGCTCCAGGCGCTAAGTCCTTACCGGTTTTACCAATCTCCGGGCTCATGCCTGTACGAGCAGGACTTTCTTCATCGGGTTGCGGCGCTGGACCTCACGCTTAAGCACTTTAATGAGTCGATCGAGAAGCTGGAGATTTCGGGACTATACGAGCGGTTGGAGGCCAGTGTAACCGCCAGACTTGCTGAAGTGTGCTACGTGGAGCCGTTTGCCGTTAAAAACGGCTTTATCGAAGCCTGCTACTATATCATTCACCATCTTGAAGAAATGAACGTTGAGATTCATGAACTGAACAGCCGAAAAATGATGTATTTCAAAAATTTGGAGAGAAGTCAAAACCTCGAGGAATGTTTACTGCATCTGCGAGGCGTCTTGGAGGATATTCAAAGCTTCGCTCAAGCCAGTAGAAACATGAATTACCATACTACCATTCAATCCATTGTGACATACATGCAATGCAATTATCATGAGGACATCTCCTTGCAGTCCGTTGCCGAGCAATTTCACTTGAACAAGAGCTATCTAAGCCAATTGTTCAAGCAGCAAACCAGCGAGAACTTCAACACCTACCTGGCGCAGATTCGCATTACCAAGGCCAAGGAACTGCTAAGACAGCCCGGCCATAACATCAATAAAGTTTGCGAAGCGACAGGCTTCACGAACCCGAGCTATTTTGGACAAGTTTTCAAAAAAATCGTCGGCATGAAGCCGTCCGAATACAGCAAACTATACACAAAATAAACCCAAGCCCTTTCAGGCATGACAAAGAGGAGCCGAATTTCTTCGGCTCCTCTTTGTCTATATTTCAGTTCCATTCACCTGCGATATTACTTGGAAGCAGTTTGCAGCATTCTCAGCACAGTAACGATAACCTCTGCTCTCGTCGCCTTTTCATTAGGCTCGAAGAGATTGCCGTTCTTGCCGTTTACGATTCCTTCGGCCGCTGCACTCGCTATAAACCCTTTGGCCCAGGAAGGGATAGCCGCATCATCCGCAAAGCTTGTCTGAACCGACTCTTGATTCGTCAGATTCATGGCCCGGCCGACCATCGTCACAATCTCTGCCCGAGTAATCGGCTGATCCGGCCTAAAGCTGTTGTCCTCATAACCCGATGTCCAACCGGCGTGAACAGCGCTGCTGACGCTATCCAGCGCCCAGCCCGGTATCTGATCGGCATCCGCGAAGTCAACTTTCGTCTTGCTTCCCGGCACATGCATGGCCCGTGACATCAGAGCGGTGAATTCCGCCCGGGTTATCGCGCGGTCAGGCTGGAAGGTGCCATCGCCGTAGCCGTTAATGATGCCCTTATCCGCGCCCTCTTTAATCTGCTTTTCGGCCCAATGGCCTTGAATATCTCCCCACTTGTTGCCGTCCGACGGTTTGCCGGCTTCTTGCTCCAGCGCAAATACGGCATATTTGGCAAAATGCTCGACCTGCGCAGTAATTTGATTGCCGCTAACGGTACCGCCTGCTTCCACCCATTTCTTGGCTGTTTCGTCATAGTAGAAAATAGATGCCTTATTGTCTGCCAGTAAAGCCGAATCTACCTGAAGCGTAAGAGCAACCGGATGCTTCAAATCTCCATTTACATTTTTCGACAATTCGAAAATCGGGCTTATCAGCTTCATCTTATCGGTTTTTAAGCTGTCCGTCCTATCCATTTTTTGAATGCTGATTTGAGCCGCCTCGTTCAAAGCTCCTTCAGGAATCTTAACCGATGCTTCATTCCCCAGGCTGACTTCCCCGGAACCTCCGGCAGCAATGGATACGCTGTTAGAATTCGGTGAAGATACGGCTGCTCCACCGCCGCCTTGACTCCCTTGGGAGTCGGAACCGCCGGATTTTAAAGGTGTAAACTTAAACGCGGTAAGCGAGTGAGCCGGGTACGTGTAATTGAAAGTGCTTGAGTTAATCGCAAGAGCGCTCGTATCAATGTCCACTTTATTCGGATTATCGTTCGTATTGATGTCTTCCAACTTCTCCGAGTTCAATGTCCACACTTCGGCCGATTGTGCCGTATACCCGGACAACTGCACAGCGGAAGTTACTGCATCCGTTGCATCCTGATTCAGAACGATCAGATACAGATCGTCGCCTGTTCTCGAAGCCACCGTCATCAACTTGTTGATATTTTGATCCTTGTTGTCAATGTTCACTGTCCTTACCGGATTATTTTCGATCGTGGACTTCACTTCGTTCGCGCCGCTCATATGCGTAAACATTTTGTACATGTAAGCGGAAGCTGACGGCAAGAAGGTGTAGGTATCAAAAAGCGCCATAGGCACAGCTGATTTGTTCTCGAACGTTCTATCAATGAGAGAGTGGCGCAATGCGTATTCCAAATCCATATCGATGAAGTGCATAAGCATATTCGCCGTTTGCAGAGTTGCTCCCAAAGATCCCTCATACAAAAGGGCGGTTTTGGTTACGCCATTCTCCTGATATGTCTTAAACTCAGGGTCGTGAGCGCCGTATTCCGTTACAATAGGTTTGATGTTGCGCCCCGATATCGTAGCGGAAGCGTGCTCGATCTCCTTCACTTCCTGCACTCTCGCTTCCGAATCCAGAATCGTAGCATAATGGTACTGAGGGACGTTATTCGGGTCATACGGAGTCTTAATGGATAAGTCCAGTGTCGGCTCCTTAACCAGTCCCGTGTAAGGATGAATGACAACCCCGTCATAAGGAACCGTATTGCCGAATGCAGCTATGGCATAACTCTGATCCATAGAGCTGTAGATCTTTATTGAAGGATCAACCGCTTTCATTTTGGTGTAGTATTCACCGATTCCGGCATGCGTGGTCTGATAGCTGACTTTGATTTCTGTACCGGCAGCAGGAATAGACCCGTTCGTGCCGTCGCCGAATTGAATGGCCCCGGTTGCGTAGTCCAGCTCATAAGAATTGGTTGCTCCTGCTGCGGAGATGTCGGGTACCTGAGTCCACTTCTGCCCTTGCCAGAGATCCATTTTGCCGGACGCCGGGTTGTACTCGCTATTGCCCACGGATACTTCTACCGCTGATCCAGCATCAATCGGAGCGTACTTGGCATACTTGACCTGGTTGGGCTGGCCATTGCTTTTGGAAGCGTCCGTAGGGTCGGCTTCTCTCCAGTCGTCAATTAGCCCCGTTTTCTGGAGGGTAAATTGCACTGTGCCTCCGTTGGCATACAAGTAGGCTGCTTTAAGATCGGCATTGCTGTTTAGAGCAAGCACGGCGGGATCTTGGGAAACGATTTGTCCAGCCATCCAATAAATTTGCCCGACAAAATTAATTTCATTACCCAGTTCAAACGTTTTGATATTATAAGGGGCCGGATGTCCATTCTCGGCACGCTTCATTGCCCATGGATGCGCGGCATCGGCGGGAGCGTTCAAATACTCGACCAGCTCAGCGGCATCTTGCGGGTTCCCGTTCCCTATATTATATACATAAGGCGTCAGGAACCCGTGGCTTTCGGAATAGCGCATAGCTTCATCCAGTCCGAAATTCGCTTTCTCCGGGCCGTTCCCTAAATAAGGGTTGACCTGATTGATTCTTTGTTCGACGGGGCCGATGGCACGCTTCCACCAAAACAGGTTGGCCGTAGTCCCGCCCGGATACCGGAGCGATTTTAGGCCGAGTTCGGATAAATTTTGGTCAAACTCGGAATACACGCTTTTCGTCACCGGATCCCACATGCCGACGCCATTGACGAAGTAGCGGTGATTCACGCCGAACAAACCAGGTTGAATGGCATGAAGGACATTGCCGGAGTCCACCGTTATTTTGGTGCCCGAGGCATCAGCAGCAGTTGCAGCATTAGGGGCTGTGACGCCTGCTCCGATCACGGATGCGCTCAACAACAAACTCATGAATCCGCTTACATTTTTCTTGAAAAATTTCATTGTTGACCTCCCACATATTTAATATTTATAGGAACGAAGGGTATGCCTCTTTTTGATGTCTCTTGTCGAGACATACCCTTCGATTCTATTGCAAACCTAGCCGCAAATACTGATCATCCGGCGAATCATGATCCTCCAACGCTTTGTGCAGCAGCTTGATCATCCTCCGCTCTATCTCCTCATCGTGAATCGGATGATTCTGTCCATAGTCGTCTATGTTATGGAAGAGCAGATTTTCCTGGATAAATGAGCCGTTGATATGGAAGGATTGGGTCTGGTCTTTCATTTGCACATTATCGCCCGGTATTTTGTACACAGGGAAATCTGTCCACTTCAAAAACGGTCCCATTTCGATTCGGCTCGGGTCGACAATATGATCCAGTCCGTAGTAATGTCCTATCGTTGTGGGCATTGCCGTGTACAGATGAATCGGTGAATTGTTTTCCCGGGACGATGCTCTAAAGTAGGTGTATTCTCCGTCTGTAACATTCACATTTTTCCCGAAATAGCCGTATAAAGCGCAGTCTCGGATAGTGGAAACTTCTCCGCGTATCAAAGGCAGCCATGATTTCCCATGCAGCTTGTTTCGGCAGCGGCTTGCGTCCACGCCAAAATGCTCCAGCAAGGTCGGGAAAACATCGATGTTCTGCGTCAAGGCATCAATTCGCTTCCCGGCATGCATGCTTCCGGGCATGTGCACCATGAGCGGTATATGGCAGATTTCGTTGTACGCCGGCATTATATTTTTGGCCATAAAGTTATGCTCGCCGAGCATATAGCCGTGATCGGAAGTAAAGATCAACAAGGTGTCCTCCCACATCCCCTGACGGTCCATGGCATCCAGCAGCTTGCCGACCCAGCGGTCCGTCATCGTCAGCAATGCGGCATACCGACTCCGTATATGCTTGAGTGCATCAGCGGGCACATTCACCCGTCCGTACTCCGGCCAATAGTAGGGCGGCCCCTTGTAATCGTCCCCGTAGGCTTCCAATTCGCTCTCCGGCAGGTCAAACGGCTCATGGGGGTCGAATGCCTCAACCCATAAGAGATAGTTGTCCGCCTCCCGGTTGTCCTCAAGCCAATTCAGAGCGGAGCGAATCGTTTTTGGCGAAGAATAGTCTTCCTCGGCGTGAAACATCGTTCTGTTGAGCGCGTATTGCGACATAAATTTGCCGATCTGCTCCGGTTTCTCCGGCTGATTGACCCTGGAAACCAAACAATCGAGCTCCTGGCCGCGGATAAAATCCCAAGTATTGAATTGTTGACAGTAATTCTCCCCGCCTACCCGGAAATAATGATAATGATCCGTTGCAATATGAGAAAATACGCCGTTATCCCGCAGCACCTGCGGCAACGTATGGTCAAATGGCTCTATCGGCCCCCAGTTGCGTTCAAGAAAACCGAGCCGTCCCGTCAGCATATCCCTCCGGGCAGGCATGCACGGCAGGGAACCTGACCAGTGGTTCGTGAAAACGGCGGATTTCTCCGCCAGCCTGTCCAGATTGGGCGTTGCCACGCCCGTTGCGCCATAAGCGCTGAGATAATGCCTGTTAACCGAATCCAGGAGCAATACGATTGCCTTCATCATGCTTTCTCCTTTATCTACGTAATTAGCCCTTTATTCCTGATGTGACAATACCTTGGACAAAGTATTTTTGCGTGAACAAAAACAGAATTAATAGCGGCAGGATAATGATAGTCGTCGCGGCCATCAGAAGGTTCCACTGTACTTGCGTCTCGTCCCGGAACATCGTCAATGCGAGCTGAACGGTTTTCATCTCATCCGCGTTAGTCACGATGAGTGGCCATGTGTACTCATTCCATGCTTGAGTAGCCTTCAAAGCAACAAGCGTCGCAAAGATCGGTTTGCTGACAGGCACGTAAATGTACATGAACGTCTGAAACCGGGTTAAACCGTCGATTTTCGCCGCATCATCCAATTCTTTCGGAAAGCCGAGATAAAACTGTCTGAACAGAAACACCCCGAAGGAGCCTGCAACGTAAGGAGCAATTAAGCCCATATACGAATTGATCCAGCCTAATCCGCCTTGTCCGAACATATCATTGCCGCCTGCAAAAGGAACATGCTTCAAAATCAAGAATACCGGGATCATTGTTACTTGAGGTGGAATCATTAAGCCGATCAGAGAGATCACGAACAAGATATCTCTGCCTTTAAAATTCAATCTGCCGAAGCTGTAGCCGGCAATCGAGTTAAGCACCAAACTTATAGCCACGGTAATAACCGTTACAAACAAAGAGTTAAAAAAATATCTCCCCCAGTTTCCCCTGCTCATAGCCTCGACATAATTGTGCCAGACCCATGTTTTAGGAAAGAAAATAAACTGCGGAGACATGATATCCCCCATCGTTTTCAGCGATGTGATTACCATCAATACAAAGGGGAAGATCATGAACAATGAAAAGATTAGTACAATGACAGAAAGCCCTATCCTTGTTTTTGAATTTTCCATGCTTCAACAACCACCTTATTTAATCAATGTCATTACCTTGTCCGTATTTGAAATTGACGATGGTAATAACCGCAATAATCGCCAGTAATACCGTGGCCATCGCCGATGAATAACCAAGCTGAAATTCGCCGAAGGCGCGGTTATAGATTTGATGAACAATTGTAGTCGTGGAATTCATGGGCCCGCCGTTGGTCAAAATTTTAATTTGTTCAAATACGTTGAAATTGTTGATCAAGCCTGTAATCAATAGAAAGAATGTGATCGGCTTCAACATGGGGACCGTGATGTAAAAAAACTTATGCAAGGAATTCGCGCCATCGACGGAAGCCGCTTCATATAAATCACGCGGAACCCCTTGCAATCCGGCCAAATAAATGACCATATTGTAGCCTACGAATTTCCATATGCCCATAATAATCAGGGCAACCATCGCCCAATTTGCGTCATAGAGCCATTGCTTCCCCTGGATTTGGAAAAAGCCCAGAACCGTGTTGGCTATCCCGCGCGACGGTTCGTAAATCCACAGCCAGATCATGGATACCGCGACCATCGAGGTTACGTGAGGCGTAAAAAATCCCGTTCTGAAAAAGGGAAGACCGACCAATTTGTTATTTAAGAGCACGGCAAAGATCAAACCGAGCGCCAATGTGAAAAAGAGCGTAAAAAAGGTATATATCACTGTGTTCTTGAGGGATATCCAGAAAAAAGTATCCGACAGTAACACCTTATAATTTTTGAATCCGATAAAATCCATTCTATTCATGTCATAATTCGTAAAGCTTAAATAAATGTTCATCAAAATGGGAAGCAGGACGAAGACGAATAGAAACAGATAAAACGGTGTGATTAACGCATATCCGATCGGATCATGATCTAGCCGCCGTTTCTTCGATTTTTGTCCTGCTGCCGCTTTATGTGAAACTGTGCTTGCATTCATCGTGTTTCTCCTCCCAGCCAAATATCCCGCTATCCTAAGAAGAAGGTTTGTAGAACTTATGACTTCTAAGCTTTACAAACCAGTCTATCTCTCATTTATTGGCTGATATTTTTCAATTCTTTTTCAACATTCTCTTGCGCATCCTTCAAGGCTTGTTCAGGCGTTTTCTTCATGCTTATTGCTTCCTCGTAAGACTGGATGATGTATTTGTTGTAGAGGGTTAACCAAGGAACAACCGGTTTTCCTTTTCCGTTTTTCACATAGTCCATGAGAACGCTGTTAAATGCCGGATCCACATCGGTAAATTGTTTTTCCAGGGATTTTTTCACTACCGGAATTTTCAAGTCCGTATAGCGCTTCCATACTTGATCGTTGGACATCATAAACTTGATGAATTCGAACGCTTCCTCTTTATGCTTGCTCGCATTTCCGATCGTAAATAGACGGTAACCGTTGAAACCGACTTTTTCTTCCTTCTTAAGCACAGGTACATAACCCAGCTTGTCCTTCAGATCCGGGTTGTTCTTGATGAGATTGCTAATGCCGCTTGTTTGTAAAAAGGACATGGCGGACTTGCCGCTTACAAACGGAATTTCATCTTTTTTCTGATAATTGTAAGGAATGCTGACTTTTTTATGATTCAGATCGACCAGAAACTTCAAGCCTTCTACCGCTTTACTGTCATTCAAAACCGGAACCCCTTGCTGCTCATCAATTAATTTAGCGCCATTTTGCCGTAAGAAGGGCTCAACAAATACGTCCGCGGAAGTAAGCGGAATGTCAAACCCGGCGCGTGTGACGTTGCCGTTGGAATCCCTTTTGGTCAGCTTCTCGGCGTAACTTTCCAATTCCTCCCAGGTAGCCGGAGGCTTGTTAGGGTCTAAGCCCGCTTCCTGGAAAAAGTCTTTACGGTAAGTCAGAATCTCCGGTGCAGGGAAAAAGCCCAGGCCCAGCGTTTTATCCTTATATTTGCCAGCCGTCAGCGCGCTTTCCATTACATCCCCTTTTTCATCCCACTTGGCGATGTACTCGTCCAACGGCGCGAAATCGCCTTTGGCCCCCCGGGACCCCATGAAAGCCAGGTACGCGGAGAAAACGTCGGGCATCGTGCCGCTAAGCTTGGCTGCGTTCAGCTTGGTGTCGATATCCTCCGCGGATGAAGGCAATACGGTAGTTTCGACCTGCACATTAGGGTGAAGTTTCTCGAATTCCTTTGCCGCATTGGTGAAATATTCATCATTCGCTTTATCCGCACCCGGAAACCAGAACGTCAGCTTTACCGGATCTTTACTGCTGCCTGTCTTGGCCGGCTCGGCTTCTTTGGAAGAACTGCAGCCTGCCAGAAGGCCTCCTAACATGACCGTACTAAGGGTTAATGCAGATACTTTCTTTAGATTCACTTTAAACAACCTCCCTTTTTACTTACCTGAAACCAAGATGTGATTTTTATCATTGTGATGCCTTGCCTCTTTATTATAGATAGCGCTTTCAGTCTGCAGAAGAAAAGAAATATAGGTAAATCCTTCACTTTTTCAGAAGTTTGACGTTATTCAACAGTCATTATCATTACCTGCAGTTTAAGAATATTAAAAAATGTATATAAATCATTAAAATATTTAGATTTTCCTTGTTGCAAAAGAATTGCATGAAAAAAAGGAGTACTCCTTCAAATTTCCCAAGGAATACCCCCACATCTTAGACTATTCAAAATCAAAATTCCAAATCGATCGTATGACCTCAAGATAACTATTAATAATCTGTTGGAATTAGCCATCGCGCCGCTGGTAGGGTTGAAACATTTGTGTTTGGAACTCACCATTACGATCTCGCGGGACCTTTCTCCAAGGGATTCATATTCTACTGGCCGTTGATTTTTAGGGCTTTTTGGGCTATATAACATGACCAAACACTAAATATTATTTTAAAATATATAAAAGCCTAGAAGAATCAAGCACTTGATTCTTCTAGGCTAATTATCTTTTGTCTCAATCATATACCCGAATTTGTCTCATTTATCGATCTTTCTCAATTATAACCGTTTCTCACATCCTTCGCGCCGGAACGTAATGCCCGCCCAACAGGGAAACGGCAGACAGCCGGGCGCCCGGACAGCCGGCAAGGATCAGGCTTTCACCGGAATCGTGATGGACTGCGTGCGGTCAAACAGATCGGTGATCGTCAGTTTGACGTAATACGTCCTGCCCGCCTTAAGGCTCACCGCGAGAGACTGCGTAACCGCCTCCGGCCTGACTTCCGTTTTGCCCGCAAGAGGGCTTCCCGCGAGGGCGGCATTGCCGTACACGGCAGCGGACACCTTAAACTGCGGAGAACTGGAAGCCGGCAGCTGCCAGTTTACGGTCAACTGGCCGTTCTTGTAAGCCGCGCCGGTTGAAGCCGCCACGATGCTGTCGTACGTGGGAGCGGCCGGCTGATTAACGGTTTTGACCGTGTTGCTCGCAATGGAGGGCGTTGTAGACCCGCCGGCCCGGAACCAGAAGTAATCGCCTGCGGCTCCCCCGTCCCAATTGCCCAGAGAGCTGTTGGTCGAAATTCGCTGGCTGGCCCACGAATTCCACGTGCCGTCCAGCTTCCGGTTGTAGCCGTTCTTGATCCGGCCTTCTCTCACGTTCTGAGCCGTCCCGTTCCAGTCTTCCTGGAACAGGCCCATTCCCCCGTGAAGGGACAATCCGGCGACCGGATGATCGAGAACGGCGATCAGCTTCCACTCGTTCTTCGCGGCATCCTTTACCCACTGTCCGAAGCACGTGCCCGTGCAGCCTTCGCTCCAGGTGCGCACAACCATGCGGTACCACTGGCCGGTTTGCCAGGCGTACGGCGTCATGACCTTCATGCCCGTGCCTTCTCCCCCGAACGGGGACAGCCTTCCGCCGGGCGTAACGTATTTGGCCGCGATCGGCAGGGTGGAATTGATCGGGTCCCAGATCGCAAAATGAACACGGCGCGGGGCGAAGCTGTTCCCGTCGTCCTGCTGGAAGCCGGCATACCCTCCCCCTTCGGCGCCCTGGTTCCAGTTCTGCGTGGCCCAGTACGTATAGGGAGTCGTCTTCACCGCCATCCAGTCGCTCATCACGATGTCCGACGGCGACGGATTGACCGGGTTCACATACACGTTATCCGCACTGGCCGCCATAACCGGACCGGCCGCGGACAACAGCATCATCAGCACAAGCACTTGCATGGCAATGAACTTCTTCATTAAAACAACCTCCTTTAATGAATGGATTCGAACTGCGCCGCTTCATCCTGCGCCCTGCCGGATGTCCAATCTCCGATGCCGCCTTGGCCCATCAGCGCTTACGTAAAAACCGGGCCGCCGCCGTTTTAACCGCTCAGCCCGCCCGCGTTTTGCGCAAGTGTCCGGGCGTATTCCGTCAATTCGATCGGCGCTCCGCCGTTCAGACGGGATTCTTCGGCCGCAAAGGCCATCAGATGGCTGCGGACGGAAGCGGCCGCAGAGGTGAGGCTTTCCTGGCCGCTGTAGTTCCGCACTTCCTGAAGGAAGCTGCGGACGATGCCGCTGTCCCCGCCTCCGTGTCCGGCCGTCTGGACGGGAATCGTAATCTCCGTCTTCTGGTGCGTCAGAAAATCGTAGACGATAATCGAGTCGCCCTCCGCCCTCAGTTCTCCCCGCGTGCCCATGATCTGAATGCGCCGCTCCTGTTCGAACGTAAAGCCGCACATGCTGAACATGGCCGTGGCGCCTCCTTCGAACTCCATGTTCACCACCTGGTGATCGACGACGTTGTTGTCGCTGCGGTACACGCAGCGTCCGTAGTCCGTCTCGCGCAGCCCTTTGACGATGCTCTCCTTGGAAAGGTCGCTTGTGAAGTGCCCGGCCCAGCCTCTGAATTCCCGGCTGAGATAGAACCGCGTGGCGGAATACGGGCACGTCGGCTCCACCGCGCAGTCCAGGCAGCGGTCCGCGGAGCCTTCGGGCGCGTGCGCCCCGTTGAAGTGCATGAGCGAGCCGAACGAGCTTACCCGGCTGCACGGTTTATCCATCAGCCACGACAGGACGTCCATATCGTGGCAAGATTTGGCCAGGATCATCGGACTTGCTTTGTGCGAGTTGTTCCAGTTCCCCCTCACGAAGCTGTGGGCGATATGCCAGTAGCCCACGTTCTCGTTGAGCTGGATGGATACCACCTCGCCGATTCTCCCCTCCGTGATGGCCGTCTTGACCGCCGTCCAGAACGGCGTGTAGCGCAGCACGTGGCAGATCGTGAGCAGCCGGTCGTTGTCCCGGGAGGCCTGCTCCATGTCCAGGCACTCGCGCGGGTCCGGGGACATCGGCTTCTCCAGCAGCACGTGATACTTGGCGGCAAGAGCCCGCATCGTCGGCTCGTAGTGCATCCGGTCCTGGGTGCAGATGACGGCGATATCCGCCATTTTGGGCAGGTTCAGCAGCTCTTCCCACGTATCGTAGCGGTGCTCTGCCGGAATGCCGTGCTTCTCCGCCATTTTCTCCCTGCGTTCAGCATCTGTCTCCGCCACGGCCACGAACTGCAGCTCATGCGGATAATCCAGGGCATAAGGGGCGTAGCCGCCCGCTCCCCGGGCGCCCGCGCCGATTAATATTGCGGTCAATTCGCTCATGTTCTCTCTCTCCCTTAACTGCTCTTGGAGTAGCGGTCCAGTGCAGCCTGATAAATTTGCTTGTAGCGGTCCAGTCCCATTTTGTTCAGGGTCGCCACATAGTCGTCCCACTGGGACAGAGGCGCATCTCCGACGATGAATTTGTCTTTCATTTCCGTGACATACGTTTCGATGTCATTGGCCAGCGTCGTCAATTCCTGCTGTTCTTCCGTTGTGAAATTGAAGGCCGGCCAGATTTCGTCCGGCTTGAGTACGTGCGGATCGGCTTTCTTCGAATTGGCTACGGAGGTAGGAAGCCCTTCCGCTCCTTTGAAGTACGGTTGCTTGACGAATCCCGGGTAATACCCGCCCGGCCAGATCAGGTATTGGCTGACCGCCTGGTCGAGGCTGAGACCGTCCTTGTTGTTTTTGATGGCATCCACATAATCGACCGTTCCGTCGCTCTCTTCCTTGTACGTGTCGTCTTTCCAGCCCATGAAGAACATCTTGATGCCTTCCTCGCCGTAAAAATAATCCATCCACCGGACCATAGCGGCCGGATTCTTCGCTTTATCGGTCAGAATAAACATCCCGATATTGCCGAGCGGAGAACCGATATACGTGTAGAGCTGATCGCCGTGCGGTCCTTTCAGTACTGGCAGGCCGGCGTATCCTTTCTGGTTATAGATCGCCGCAGGGTCTACGTTATCCACGATGCCCAGCAGCCCGGCGGTTCCCTTCGCGTCGACCTCCTCGCTTTTCACGGAGGCGATATCCTGCTCCAGCAGGCCGTCTTTATACAGCTTGTGGATGTATTCCAGCATTTCTTTGTAACGCGGATCGGCGGGGATAAAGCGGATTTTGCCCGAATCCGGTTCCGTATCGACATACAGGTTGGCGTTGCCGTGGTTGCCTAGACCGAAGGAACCTCTCAAGTAACCGACAATTCCTGTCGTCCCGACTCCGCCCCACGCGATTTCATCCGGTTTGCCGTTCCCGTTCGGGTCTCCCTGCTTGAACGCTTTCAACATCGCTGCAAATTCGTCTAGATTCGTCGGTTCCTTGAGGCCCAGCTTGGTCAGCCATTCCGTCTTAACCCAAGGGGTGTTGAAGAAAACGGACCGGAATTCCGGGTCGTACAAAGTCGGCAGGCTGTAAATTTTGCCGTCCGGCATGGTGATGCCCTTTTTAATGACCGGGTATTTCTCCATCAGAGCCTTGAGGTTCGGCGCATATTGATCGATGTAGTCGTTCAGGGGCAGAAATACACCCTGCTTGCCGTATTTAAACAAGTCGGATTTCGAGAAAGCGGATGCGTAAAACAGATCGGGATACCCGCTGCTCGCCATGAGCAGATTTCGTTTTTCTTTCAAGGCGTCCTTCTGGACGGTCTCCCAGTTGATGTGGATGTTGGTTTTCTTCTCGTATTCCTGCCACAGCTTCAATTTGTTCCAGTCGGCATTGGCGAAAAACTTGGCGGCAAAAGCGTTGACCGTAACCGGCTCCTGGACGATCGGGAACCCCGTCGCATTCACGCCTTTCGCCTCGGCCGCTTCCCCGGCGCCTTTCTCACCTCCGCTGCTGCATCCGGACAGCACCGCCGTCGTCAGCGCGCAAGCCAAAACGAGTTTCATCGCTCTCTTTCTCTTCATCTCGTTAACCTCCCTTGTTTAATCGTAACTATCGCGAATATCGTGAAGCATGTATAGGATGAACGATCAGCCTTTGATGGCGCCGATCATAATTCCTTTGACGAAGTACCGCTGAAGGAACGGATAGAGCAGGAACATCGGGAGGTTGGCCAGGACGAGAACGGCATATTTGATGCCTTCCACCGCCCGCTGCTGCTTGATCGCCGATTCCGTCGACATTTTGACCAGGCTGTCCGTCTGCCCTTGAATGAGAATTTCGCGCAGGACGAGCTGAAGCGGAAACTTGCTTTTGTCGGACAGGTACAGCAGGGCGTTGAAGAACGAGTTCCAGTGCCCGACCGCGTAGAACAGAATGGTGACGGCGATGATCGGCATGGACAGTGGCAGGACGATCCGCGTCAGGATCTGCATATTGGAGCAGCCGTCGATGGTCGCCGCCTCTTCAAGCTCTCCGGGAATCGTCTGCTGGAAAAAGGTGCGCATGATGATGATGTTCCAGATGGACACGGCGCCGGGCAAAATCATGACCCAGAAGGAGTTCAGCAGGCCGAGATTTTTGATCAGGATGTAGGTCGGAATGAGCCCGCCGCTGAAAAACATCGTGAACACGAACAGGCCCATGAACAGGTTGCGGCCCACGAAGTCTTTGCGGGAAAGGGGATACGCCGCCAGAATCGTCATGATCACGTTGAGGCACGTCCCCGTAGTCGTATACAGGAGCGTATTGCCGAAGCCCCTCATAATTTGGCCGTCCTCGAAAATTTTGGTGTACGAGTCCAGCGTCAGCCCCTTGGGCCAGAGCAGCACTTCCCCGTTCATAATGTATTGGGGTTCGCTGAACGAAGCGCTGAGCACGAATACCAGCGGGTACAGGACGATAAGCAGCACCAGCCCGAGAACCAGGTAAATGACAGTGTTGAACAAGCGGTCTTCACGGGTATTTTCCATCTCTTCTCCCTCTCCCTACCATAGGCTCGATCCGCTGAAGCGTTTGGAGATCCAGTTCACGCTGATCAGCAGAATGAAGTTGATTACCGTACTGAACAGGCCGACGGCGGCGGAAAAACTGTAATCCGCGTCGAGAATCCCGCTGCGGTATACGTAGGTATCGATAATATCGGAACTTTGCATGTTGAGGGTGTTCTGCATAAGGAGCACTTTTTCGAACCCGATGGACATGACGCTCCCCAGATTCAGGATAAGCAGGATGACAATCGTCGGGCGGATGCCGGGAAGGTTAATGTGCCAGATGCGCTGGAGCCGGGTCGCCCCGTCCACGCGCGCCGCCTCGTGAAGCTGATTGTCTACGCCGGCGAGAGCCGCCAGATAAATAATGGAGCTCCACCCCATCGTCTGCCACACATCAGAGAGCACATAGAGCGTTTTGAACCAGGAAGGATCGGCCAGAAAGTTGACGGGCTTGACGCCGAACATCCCGAGAAAAGTGTTGACGAGACCGTATCTGGGATTCAGGAACATCATCATCATGCCTACAACGACCACCGTGGAAAGAAAATGGGGCGCGTAGGTGACGGTTTGAACGAATTTTTTAAACTTCTGGGATTGGACTTCGTTCATGAGGAGGGCAAGAATAATCGGGATCGGGAATCCGAGCGCCAATGTGTAAAGACCGAGACCGATCGTATTCGTAATCAGACGCTCAAAAAAGTAACTGTTGAAAAAACGCTGGAAATGGTCAAATCCGACCCAGGCGCTGCCCCAGATTCCCTTGTTCGCCACAAAATCCTTGAAAGCGATTTGCAGGCCGTACATCGGCACATAGTGAAACACGATGTAATAAAGCACGACGGGCGAAATCAGCAGATAAAGCTGCCAATTGCGGAGAATCCGCCTGCCCAGCGTCAGTTTGCGCGGAACCGGACGAGGATGCGCCCCCGTTTCCGGGCCGCTGCGTTTGAGAATAGTTTCAGCCACGTTAATTCTCCTTCCGGGAATGAAATGCGTTCGATTCGCTTTCAGCCCCACGAAATGACTTTAGGACTGCAAAACCCTTATCCAAAATTATTTTTATATTTGGATAGTTTTTGGATTCATTTTCGTCGGAAATCAGGGTGATTCAACGTTTTTGTAAGACAGGCAGAACGTTATTTGTCCTAGAAAACGCTTACAAGAAACTTGTTGACCCTAATTTACCAAATCGACCCGAGGAATGCAACAACTTTTTGGCTAAATTGAATCCAAATTTTTTGGATAAAAAAGCGCAGCTAAAAAAGCCTGACATCGTTCTGTCAGACTCTTGCTTGTGCGCGCACTCTCTTTACTCCCCGTCTAAGGCCGGATATCGTGAACCGACGATTCCCGGACGATCAGGGAGCACGGCAGCAAAATCCGCGGCGGAATCCGGTAGTCCTCCTCTACGTAGTCGCAGAGGAATTTGGCGGCCAGCTTGCCGATTTCCTGCCGCGGCACGTCGATCGAGGTGAGCGGCGGGCTCGTATACTGCGAGAACCCGATATTGTCCATGCCGACGAAGGCGATGTCTTCGGGGATACGGCACTGCTGTTCGAGCGCCGCCCTCATCGCCGGTATCGCCAGCATATCGCTGGCGCAGAATATGGCGGTAGGCCAGTCCGCCCGGGGCAGCTCCTGCAGCATGGCGGTCACGAGCCGGTAGCTCAGGTCCACGTCCCAGTTCGTATTGACGATCCACTCCTTGCGGATCGACAGGTTGCCCTGGAGCATCGCGAACTGGAAGCCGATGAACCGTTCGTCGTTCTCCAGCTTTCTGAAAAAAGCGGGACCGCCCACATACCCGATCTTCGTATGCCCCTGATCAAGCAGATGCCCCACCGCCATCCGGGCGGCCGACACCCGGTCGCAGTCCACGATGGGCATTCTCAGGGAATCGTCGTTCATGCTTACGCCGAGAATGGGAATGCTCTGCTGCTCCAGCAGCTCGTGAAGCTCCTTGTCGTACCAGCCCAGCGCGAGCACTCCGCGTGCCCCCGACTCCGTCAGCATAGCCTGGAAACGTTCCGCGTCGTTCACTTCCTCGAAGGTCCGGACGATGGCGGCGGGCTGCCCCATCTCGGCCATCTTCCCGTGAAATCCCTGGAGCACCTCCGAGAAATACGGATGATTGCCCAGCAGCTTGCCGGGAATTACGCAGGCGATCTGGGTCCGGCTCGCGGCCGCTCCCGGGGTATCGTCCAGCGGATAACCGAGCTTCAAGGCGGTTTCCCTTATTTTCCGTTTCGTTTCTTCGCTCACCGGCCGGCTCGTATCGTTGCTGATCGCCCTGGACACGGTTGAGATAGAGACGCCGATCACATCCGCAATATCTTTAAGCCTGGTCAAGGACTCTCCCCTCCTTCCTGTTCCTTCTCATCCTCCCCATCTTATCACACACAAGCCTCCGGCAGGCAACCGTTATAGGCAATTGGGCCCAGACGATCACACTGTCCCGCACAACCGTTTTCCGCAAAGCCCGATGATGGTATGATGGAGGGAAAGCGCAGAACGTTTACTACGGAGGTACACAGATGGATAACATGGTAGAACGGGTGGCGGGCAATCTCAAAAAAATCCGCCGTTCGCGCGGGCTCAGCCTGGATAAGCTCGCGGAACTGACGGGCGTCAGCAAAACGATGCTGGCCCAGATCGAACGGGCGGAATCGAACCCCACCATCACGATATTGTGGAAAATCGCCCACGGCCTGCATATCTCGGTTTCGGCACTCATCGAAGATGAGAAGCCGTCGGTTACGCTGGTGAAGAAATCCGAGCTGTTTCCGATGTCGTCGGAAGAGGGAAAATATACGGCTTATCCGCTCTTTCCGTACGACGGAAGCTCCCGCTTCGAGATTTATTCCGTGGAGCTGCAGCCCGGCTGCGAATACGAATCCGACCCTCATCACGAGGGAGTGGAGGAATACGTGTCGGTCACCCGCGGCACCCTTGAGATGCAGATCGGCGAGCAGGTGATCGTAGCGGAAAACGGCGACGCCATCCGGTTTCACGCCGACCAGAGCCACATTTACCGGAACAGCACGGACGAAGTGGTTCATATCCAGAGCGTCATTTTGTATCCGTTCTAGTCCGGTTACATTCTAGTTCGGTTCTGTTCTATACCGGCTCCGTTCTAGTCCGGTGTTTCCGGTTTTATCCTTTTCCCGCAGGAATGTTTTGGTTCCTTCGGGAATTTTTTTATTTACACGCTAATATAGTTTGGGTTACTATAACAGCATTCAGGTACTTCATAACGCACATAAGTACTTTATAACGATCATTTCTCAAAAGGAGAATGCTGGTCATGACCCAAACCATGGTTGGACTTGTCAAAGCGCACCGCAAAGCCGGAGCCGTTCTGATGGAGGTGCCCGTCCCCAAATGCGGGCCGGATGAAGTGTTGATCCGGGTGAAAGCAAGCTCGATCTGCGGAACGGATATGCATATTTATCATTGGGACGACTGGGCCGAACAGCACGTCGTGAC
Source organism: Paenibacillus sp. JNUCC 35 (assembly GCF_058269095.1). NCBI lineage: Bacteria > Bacillati > Bacillota > Bacilli > Caryophanales > Paenibacillaceae > Paenibacillus > Paenibacillus sp. JNUCC 35. The sequence continues at coordinate 5,034,146 of NZ_CM177771.1, forward strand.
CCCCAATGTGTTCGGCCACGAATTTGCGGGCGTCGTGCATGAGGTGGGCTCGCAGGTGAGCAGCGTCCGCGTCGGGGATTATGTGTCCGCTGAGGGCCACATCGTCTGCGGGATGTGCAAACAATGCCGTTCGGGCAACGCTCACGTCTGCCCTCATACGCGAAGCTTCGGCATTACCGCGCCGGGCTGTTTTGCCGACTATGCGGTGACCAAGGCGGTCAACATCATCCCGAACGACAGGTCTCTGCCCTTCGAGCTGGCCTGCCTGCAGGACCCGCTGGGCAATGCGGTCCAGTCCGTGCTGTCGGGCGACATCGTGGGCAAGTCCGTCGTCGTCATGGGGGTGGGCCCGATCGGCCTCATGGCCGTCCAGGTAGCGAAGGCCGCGGGCGCAGGCAAAATCATCGCCGTCGACCTTAATGCGTACCGGCTGGATATGGCCCGGAAGCTGGGCGCCGACGCGACGATCCAGTCGTCTCCCGCGGTCTCCACCCCGGAGCTGATCCGGGAGATGACGGGCGGCGAAGGAGCCGAAGTCGGCCTCGAAATGTCCGGCAATGCCCGCGCCATCAACGACCTGCTGGAAGCGATGTCACCCGGAGGCCGCGTCTCTCTGCTGGGTATTCCGGCTCATTCCGTGCCGATTGACCTGTCCCGGCATGTGATTTTCAAGGGCCTTCAGGTCCACGGCATAACCGGACGGCGCATGTACAACACCTGGCACCAGATCAAGGGGCTGCTGGACCAGAACCGCATCGACCTTCAGCCGCTCGTCCAGCATACGTTTACACTCGATCGGTACGAGGAAGCTTTTGACTTGATGGCTTCGGGCCAATGCGCCAAGGTCGTCTTTACTCATATTTAGAAAACGGAGGATGAACATATGAGCGGATTGGATTATTTGGCGGAAGAACTGGAGCAGCTCAAACGGGAAGGCCGGTACCGGCTGCCCGCCGTATGGGAAAGCGCCTCGGATGTCTGGATGGAACTGAACGGCCGGCGGGTGCTTCAGCTTTCCTCGAACAACTATCTCGGATTTGCCAATCATCCCGATCTCAAGCGGGCCGCCGCGGATGCCGTATACCGATATGGCGCCGGCAGCGGTTCCGTACGGACGATAGCCGGAACGCTGAAGATTCACGACGAGCTGGAACGGGAGCTTGCCGCGTTCAAAGGAACGGAAGCCGCACTCGTCTTCCAGTCCGGTTTTACGACGAACCTCGGCGTGTTCTCTACACTGCTGCAGGATGGCGATGTCGTGATCAGCGACGAGCTGAATCATGCGAGCATTATCGACGGAATCCGGCTGTCGAAAGCGGCGCGCAAAATCTACCGGCACAAGGACATGAACGCGCTCGAAGACGTTCTCCGCGCCAGCGGTCAGTACCGGAAGCGCTTTATCGTGACGGACGGCGTGTTCAGCATGGACGGGGACATCGCGCCCCTGCCGGCCATCGTCGAGCTGGCCGAACGCTACGACGCCATCGTCTGCGTCGACGATGCCCATGCCAGCGGCGTGCTCGGCCGCAACGGCAAAGGCTCCACCGACCACTTCAACCTGCACGGGCGGGTGCATATCCAGATCGGCACCCTGTCCAAAGCGATCGGCGTGGTTGGCGGTTACGCGGCCGGAAGCCAGGCGCTGAAGGAAGTGCTGATCCACAAGGCGAGGCCGTTTCTGTTCAGCACGTCCCACCCGCCTTCCGTTGCGGCCAGCTGTCTGGAGGCCATCCGCGTTCTCCGCAGCAGTTCGGAGCTGGTGGAACGGATGTGGTCTCATGCCCACGGTTTCCGCAAGGCGCTGATTCAAGCCGGCTTCGATACCGGAGCCAGCGAGACGCCGATTATCCCCATTATTATCGGGGACGCTGCGGCTACCATGCATTTCTCCAACCGCCTGCTGGAGGAAGGAGTCTTCGCCCAGGGGATCGTCTTCCCGACCGTTGCCGCCGACAAAGGCCGCATCCGGCTGATTATTACGGCCGCCCACTCGCAGGACGATCTAGACTTTGCCCTGGAGGCCCTCAAAAAAGTAGGGCGCGAAACCGGTCTTATCTCCTAAGCAAAAACCTGCCCCGGCTGTTTGGCAATAGGCCGCGGGGCAGGTTTTTTATTTTGGGGCGGGAGGCTCTGTACGGACTATCTCCAAGCGATGAAATCTAGTCCATCCGCCTTATACCATGGCTGGCAGCCATAGCCGGAATCCGTGCGGCGCCTACAGTACCGCCCCCTTCACTTGTACAGCTCCACCCATTGGTGCAGCTGCTGCTTGAGCTTCTCCCGCACGGCCTTAGGCTCCAAAATTTCCGCCGCCGGGCCGTACTGCATCACCCAATTGAGAAACTCGCGCTCATTGTTAACCGTCACCTCGAAAATGAGGCTCCCGTCCTTGCGGTCGCGCATACGGGGGTGAACGAACAGTTCCTCTTCCTTGACGTACCGAGCCACTTCCGCGTTAAACTTCACCTTGAATGTCATATTTTTGTCCCCGCGCTCGATGGACCAGGTGTTCTTAAGGTACTGCCGGATGTTAAAATCCCCTTTTTCAAAAGCCTGCCCGGTCACCTCCACCTGCTGAAAACGGCTCATCCGGAACGTGCGGACCTCCCGCTTCAAATGACAGTAGCCGATGAGATAAAAGCGCCGTTCACGCGGCACGAGGTAATACGGATCAATGTTCCTCTCCGTCGTTTTGTTGCGGGACATCGTATGATAAACGGTAGAAATGGTTTTCTGATCCAGAATGGCGCAGATAATCGTCTCCAAAAAATTCGGATGCTCCTGCCGGTAAGCGGGCGCCCCCATCTGGATAATGTCCGTAATATTTTGCACGATGTCGCGGTGGTGGCTCTTTTCCTTCCCGTGTGTGGCCATTACTTTATGATAAGCCTGGTCAAACCCAGGCGGCAGCTTTTCCGTATCGAGGACCGAAGGAAGCATCGAGAAAACGAGCGCCTCCTGCTCCGTAAAGTTTAACGGGTACAAGAAAAACTTCCCCATAAACCGGTACCCGGTACCCCTGCCGTCGTTGGTGATCGGCGCTATCAGGCTTAATGTAGCGAGATCCCGGTAAACCGTCCGGGGATTAATTCCGCATTTACGGGCGATGTCCGAAGCCGAGATTCCGGGATTGGCTTGAATGGCCAGAATAATATGAAACAATCGGATGACTTTGTCCATCATAAGGGCTTGTCTCACTCCATTCCGTTAGGTCTATGTGCCTATTGGAATTAATTCGACACCGGCCCCGGACCTTCCTACTTCTTCCATAAAAACAGAAAACCGGAAGAGACTTCGGGAGAGCCGTCCCCCGTTTTCGGACAAGGCTGAGAAATTTCTTTGACCTGGCTCCGGTCATTGCTCCGGTCATTTCTCCGGTCGCTGCTCCAGCCCTTACTCCCGGCCTTCCCCTTGTCCCAACTCCTTTTCTGTTTCCTTTCTTTTGCCTTATCCGCATCCTTCTTGTCTTTGTCTTGTTCGTCTTCCTCTCCGTCTTCCTGTTCGTCTTCCGCTTCCTGCGCCCCCGGTTTCATACATCCGTTCTTCTTCACGACATTCTCTATGTAGTCCTTCCTCAGCCCCAGTTCTTCACAGATGACGCCGACATCCAGCATAAGTTTTCTCCCCGTATCCATCTCTCCGCACAATCCCCTTCCCCAGATCATGATATCAATTCCATTATTTAGGTTATCACTTCGATGCGACACCTGTTTGTCTCGAATGGATGTTTGCTTTTTTTTACTTTTGGCCAACAAAAATAAACCCGTCCGACAGAACAAAGTCTGTCGAACGGGTTGTATGCACACCAAACCGTGCGGAACCGGCTGTGTGACTCCACAGCCAGCGGCAGCCTACCCCCTCTCGAGCCCGCTTACCGTCTCTCCCCCACTGCGACCGTCTCGATCAGCCGCGCGAGCAGAGCCGTACGCGGCGCGATTTCGTCCAGCCGCACATACTCGTCCGGCGAGTGCGCGAAATCTCCCCGCGCGCCGAGGCCGTCCAGCGTCGGAACCCCGCACGCGGCGGTGAAGTTCCCGTCGCTGACGCCGCCGGTCGCCGTCTCGCCGAGCTCGAAGCCCAGCTCGTCCGCGGCGATTCTCCGCGCGAGACCGTACAGCCGCGCGATCGCGTCCGTGCGTTCCATCGGCGGGCGCATCATGCGGCCCTCGATGCGGAGCCGGGCTCCCGGCAGGTGCGGGCGGAGGCCCGCGATCAGCGCGTGTACCCGCTCGGCCTCGGCCGACGTCTTCACGCGCACGTCAATCTCGGCTTCGGCGCGGTCCGCGACCACGTTCGTGCCGATGCCTCCGTGCACGATGCCGACATTCACCGTCGTGCCGATGCCGTAATCGGTGAGGCCGTGCAGATACTGGATCTGGTGCGCCAGCTCCTCGATGGCCGAGACGCCCTTGGAAGGGTCCACGCCCGCATGGGCGGCAATCCCTTCCACGATGAGCTTGTAGCGGCCGCTTCCTTTGCGGCCGGTTTTGAGCGCGCCCTCCGGCTCCATCGGAGGCTCCAGCACGAAGACCGCCTCGCAGCCCCGCGCGGTCTGCTCGATAAGCCCGCGCGAGCTGGGGCTGGAAATCTCTTCGTCGCTGTTGATCAGCAGCACGACGGTAACATCTTCCGCGGGACCGCGTCCCTCGTCACCGAGCAGCTTCAGCGCGAACATCGCCTGAAGCAGCCCCAGCTTCATGTCGTACACGCCGGGTCCCAAGGCTCTGCCCCCGCGGACGCTGTAGGGCCGCCGCGACGCTTCGCCTTCGGGCCACACGGTATCGTAATGGCCCAGCAGCAGAATGCGCCGGCTGCCGGCGCCCCACTCGCAAAGCAGCCGGTCGCCCGCGACCTCATGGGGAAGACGCGTTACCGTTCCCCCGGTCAAACGCCGGAACTGGATCTCGTACCAGTCCGCCATCCGGTCGCAGAGCGCCTTGTTCCGTGAAGGCGAGTCCATATTTACGCTTTCTTCCAAGAGCCGGAGCAGCTCCGGCATATATTTTTCCACAAGAGTTACGTCTGACATACGAAATAAACCTTTCTTTGCGCAAAATAAACGGGTACGTCCGTACGAACGCGCTGCGGAAGAAACGGACGGCATGCAACCCGCATGCCGCCCCTCTTTTTTTATGGAGTGAATCCCGACTTGCCTGAATAAAGAAATCTTAATGAGAATGCGAATTCGTGCCGAAGAGCTTATCGAGCCCGTACACCCGCTCCAGAATGAAAATAAACACCAGACTGAGCAGGATGACGACGGACGAAACCGAAGCGACAAGCGGATTGAGCGTTTCCTGCATATAGCTGAAAATCGCCATCGGCAGAGTCGTCGTCTCCGGGGAGACCAGGAACAGCGAAACCGTCACGTTATCGAACGAAGTCAGGAACGAGAAGATCATCCCGGACAAAATGGCCGGACGAAGCAGCGGCAGCGTGATGTCGCGGAAAACCTGAAACGGGCTGGCCCCCAGAATGTAAGCCGCACGCTCCAAGGTGTAATCGTAAGCGCTCAGCCCCGTCATCGTCAGCCGGACCACATACGGGATCGAAATGAGCATGTGGGTGATCAACAGTCCCGTGAAGGTTCCCGCCAAGCCGATCCGGGTGAAGAAGAGCAGCGCAGCCATCCCTATTATAATAGAAGGAACGGTGAGCGGAGACAGCAGCAGCGCGTTGACGAAGCCGCTCCCCGGAAACTTGTATTTGTGGATCGCCATGGCGGCCAGCGTGCCGATGATTGTAGACAAAACGGCCGACAGAGCCGCCAGCTCCAGACTGAAAATAAACGACTCGATAAATTCCGGCCGGTCCAAAATTTTCTCATACCATTTCAGCGAGAAGCCTTCCGGTGGGAAGGACAAATAATTGGCCGACGTAAGCGAGGTCGGAATAATGACCAGCAGCGGTGAAATGACGAAAAACAGCACGATAAACGTAACGATGCCGAGCCACGGGATGCGTCTGATTCTGATCACGAGAACACCTCCCGGTAGCGCTTCGTTTCCACGATTTTCGTAAATACCGTCACGAGCGCATAGGTGGAAGCCAGCATCAGGAAGGCGAGCGCCGAACCGAGCGGCCAGTCGAGCGTGGCCATAATTTTCTCGTACGTGATGACCGGCATGACTTTAACCGAGCTTCCGCCCATCAGGGCAGGGGTGACGAAAGCGCTCATGGACAAGCTGAACACCAGTGTCGTCCCGGCAAAAATGCCCGGCAGGCTGAGCGGCAGCGTGATGGAGAAAAACGAGCGGGCCTTCGAGGCGCCCAGAATTCCCGCCGCTTTGTACAGGGACTGGTCGACGGCATACAAGCTCGTCGCCAGCGCAAGCACCATGTACACGATAAAGGAATCCGTGAGTCCGATGACCACGCCAAGCTCGTTGTACAGAAGCTTAAGCGGCTTGTCGATCAGGCCGAGCTTGATCAGAGAGCTGTTGACCCAGCCTTTGTCGCCCAGAATGACGACCCAGCCGAAGTTGCGGATGACCACGGAGATCAGATGCGGCGAAATGATCAGAAACGTGACGAGTCCGCGCATTTTGCCCGACGCCTTGGACATGAAGAGCGCAACCGGGTAACCGAGAATGAGCGTCAGCAGGACGGTAAACAAGCTGAGCTTGATCGTCCGCCACAAGATACCCGCATAATACGAGTCCTGTACGAAAAGCAGGTAATTGTGCAGCGAGAACTGCTGCTCGGCGTCCTGCAAACTCTGGAGCAGGATGTAGATCATCGGGATGAGAAACGCGCCGAGCAGAACGATCAGACTGGGGGCCAGAAGAAACAGCCCCGTCCAGGACGACAGGCGGCGGAAGCGGGAGGATTTCGCCTGCATGGCCTACTGCTCCTTCCGCGGGAATACGAAGACGTCCTTCGGATTCCACGTCAGTCCCACCTGCTGGCCCGCGGTGTAGTCCGCCAGTCCGTCCTGCATCTGCATCCTTACGGTAAGCAGCGCGGAGCCGACCTCCACCTCGCATTCCACGAAGGAACCGAGGAAAGCGAGCTGCCGGATCGTTCCCGCGGCCCGTACGGTATCCGCAAGCGCTCCGGGCTCCGTCAGGCGGATTTTCTCCGGACGCACGTAAGCGACCACGGATTCCCCTGTCGTAAACGTGCGTCCGTCCGCGGACGCCTCCAGCACGAATCCGGCGTCGGTCTGCACGGCCATCCCGCCGTTTGCCGATCCCCGGACCGTGCCGGGCAGGCGGTTGGATTTGCCGATGAAGGTGTGCACGAATTCGGAGGCGGGACGGTTGTAAATGTCCCAAGGCGTGCCGATTTGTTCGACCTTGCCGTGATCCAGCACGACGATCCGGTCGGACAAATACAGGGCTTCCTCCTGGTCGTGCGTGACGAAAATCGTCGTGACGCCCGTCTCTTTGTGCAGACGCTTCAGCTCCTCGCGAAGCTCTTCCCGCAGCTTCGCGTCCAGGTTGCTGAGCGGCTCGTCGAGCAGAAGCAGGGACGGCTCGATCACCAGCGCCCGGGCGATCGCGATCCGCTGGCGCTGCCCGCCGGAAAGCTGCTTCGGATAGCGGTCGGCCACATGGGGCAGCTTGACGAGCTCCAGCACCTTCCGCACCTTGTCTTTGATTTCCGCCTTCGGCATTTTGCGCAGCTTGAGCCCGTAGGCTACATTCTCGGCAACCGTCATATGCGGGAACAGCGAATAAGTTTGAAACACCATGCCCAGGTCCCGCTTATTCGAAGGAACGCCGTTCATACGCTTGCCTTTGATCGAAATTTCACCGCCGTCCGGGTCCAAGAACCCGGCAATCATGTTCAGCGTCGTCGTCTTGCCGCACCCCGAAGGGCCGAGGAAGGAGATGCACTCCCCCTTCTCGATCTGCAGGTCAAAGTTATCGACGACCACGTTGGAACCGAACGTTTTACGGACGGCTTTAAGTTCGACATCTATCCTCTTTTCCAACTGAATCACCTGTTTTCCGAATCTATTTGCCTACCGAAGGTGCGATTTCCTTGTTGAAGCGGTCAATCCATCCGGCGGTGCTGCCGCCTACGGTTTCGTAATCGAATTTCACGATTTTGGAGCGGTCGAATTCGATTTTTTTGGATATATCTTCCGGGAGCTTTACGGATGTGGCCGGGTTATAATACAGCTTTGAAGCGTACAAGGTCTGAACTTCGTCCGTTAAAAGGAAGTCGATGAAAAGCTTCGCGGCGTTCGGGTGCTTCGCGTTCTTGGTCATCGTGGCCACGTTCGGCACCAGGTTAGCCCCTTCCTTCGGCACGACGAACTTCAGCTCGACCCCCTGGTCCTTCTGCACAATGCTGCGCGCCATCGTCCAGGACGTGTACGCCGCCGATTTGTTCTGCAGGTTCTGCTGGAGCTGCGCGGCGCTTTTGGCAAAGGTCGGCATGTATCCTGCAATCGTTTTCAGTTTTTCGAAGCCGGGGTCCATATTTTTCTCCGACCCGCCGTTCGCATAAGCCAGCATGATCAGAGCCGAACGGCCGAAGTTGCTGGAAATCTCGGTCAGGGTGAGGTTGCCTTTCATTTCGGGACGGGCCAGATCGTTCCAGGACTCGGGAATCGGAAGATTTTTTTCTTTCACAATCGCTTCGTTATAGGAGATGCCCATCGGCGTGAAGTTGACGGCGACCCCACTGTCTTCGGCCACTTTCAGATCGGCGATCACGTTTTTCATGTTCGGAATATCGGCTTCTTTCAGCGGTTCGAAAAGACCCTCTTTGCGTCCGATTTCCTGCTCGCCGCCTTCAATGATGGCAACGTCCGTCTGCGGATCGTTTTTAACCGCTTTCGCTTTGGCGACGATTTCGGTCGATACGCCGGATACATACGTCAGTTTGATGTCGGGATATTTAGCTTTGAAACGTTTGAAAATTTCGTCTTTCATCAGCTCTTCTACCGTAGCTCCGTTACCCGCAACAACAAGTTCTTTCTCCGGCTGAAGCGCTGAAGTCGATGCACCTGGCGAAACAGCGGCTTCTTTTGCCGGCTCTTTTGAAGATCCGCATCCTGCAAGAAGTGATCCGCACAGAGCGGCAACTGAAACCAAGACCCCGATTTTCTTTTTCATGGATGGACATCCCTTCTATTTGGTTTTCTCTGATCGTTCACTATATGTGAACATTGTTTCCTATAAGGAAATCTTAAAGTGATTCTATCACGCTCTTTCCAGCCTAGCAATACATATGTCAGGTTTAAAAAAAGATTATTTTTCCGGAGCGGAACCCGTCCAAAGCACCTCTAGGAAACCCAAAATAAGTATGCTACAATAGCAATAATTTGCTTGCATGTCGGGATATTCCGACGATATGACCGCCTGGGGGAGTCTGTTCATGGAGCACCATTTGTCTTCCGTTAAAAACAGCAGCCGCCTGCTCAAAGAGTTTCTGGACGGCCCGAAGGAGCTCGGAGTCACCGAACTGAGCCGCCGGCTTCAGTTGTCTAAAGGCGCCGTTCATAAGCTGCTCGCTACGCTCGAAAGCGACGGGTTTATTTCGCAAAATCCGAGTACGAAGCAGTACTCGCTCGGTTTTACTCTGCTCGAACTCGGCACGAAAGTGCTTCGTGATCATAATCTCGTCGACTTCGCCAAACCTTACCTGCAGCAGCTTGCCGAAAAAACGAAAGAGCTGGCCTGCCTGTGCGTCGTTGACGGGAAAGACGCCATATATGTGGATAAAATCGATTCCCAGCATCCGATCCGCTTTAATGTAGACGCGTTCCGCCGCTTTCCGCTGTATGCCACCTCCGCGTCTCGCGTGATGCTGGCTTACCGGCCGGAGGCGTTTATCGACAGCGTGCTCGCGGACGGAATCCGCACGTATACACCGCATTCCATACAGTCGCCGGACGAAATCAAAGAACGGCTTGCGGCTATCCGCAGCCGCGGCTACGAGATTTCGACGAATCTGCGCAATGTCGGCGTGACGGGGATGGCGGCTCCGATCCGGGATGCGACGGGCGAGATTGTCGCGTCCGTCAGCCTCATCGGACCGTCGGACCGGGTCATTCCGCAGCAGGATGCTTTCCTGCAGCAGGTTCTCCTCACGACGCGCAACATTTCGTTCGGCCTGGGCTACCGGTAGAACAAAAAAACACCCGGAATGAAAAATTCCGGGTGTTTTTGTTCTCATTTAGCCCGCGGCTAGGCTCTGCCGCCTTGCTTAGACAGCGCGGCGATTCTTGGGGCGGCTTGGCGCTTCGTCTGTTTATACGACGTCGTAGCCCTGCTCTTCGATCGCTTCTTTAATTTGCTCGGGCTTCACGGCACCCGCATCGTATTCCACTTCGACACGGCCTTCGGCCAGATGAACCTGAGCCTTCGCTCCCAGCCCTCCAACCGCTTTTTCTACCGAATTTACACAATGCTGGCAGGACATGCCCTCCACTTTCAACGTCAGTTTTTCCATTTTTCTTGCCCCTTTCTTCCTCTTCCGATTAGTTTGGGTTTATTTCATAAGCTTGTTGACGGTAACGAGCAGTTCGTCGATCACATCCGTATCGCCTTCCTGAATCCGTTCGATCACACAGCTTTTCATATGCCCTTCCAGCAGCAGTTTGCCCACGCTGTTCAAGGCCGACTGCACAGCGGCAATCTGGTTGAGCACATCGTCGCAGTACGTGTCTTTCTCGATCATGCCTTTGACGCCGCGGATCTGACCTTCAATCCGGTTCAGCCTGGAAATCAAGTTATTCTTCACCTTGTCGCTGTGATGGCTTCTTCTTTCCGTATCGTCGTCGCGCGTATGTGTATGGCAGGAAGTTCCGGCATCTGCCGAAGCAAGCGGAGCGATGCCCGTTTTGCCTCCGGTGCTGCCGTTATCCTTTTCGGAATGGAGTACCATCTTGTTCAACCTCCCTTATCACCAGCATAACATACCCCATGGGGGTATTTCAATAACCTTTAGACTGAAAATTTTTTCTCGTCATTCATAAAAATTTGGGCTTGTTAAAATCTTCTGAATTGGTTACTATAAAAATAACATATGAATATTTGCTCATATATTAATTTTTAAAACCAGTATGATTCTTATTTTTCCTTACTTACTCAAAGATAAGGATCCACAATCAAACATGCGTCACGCAAAGGAGGAATAGCGGTATGAGCGACTTAAAAAAACGGAAAGCAGCCGGTGCCGCAAGCGGCCAAATTCACCGGCACGATCACGGGCATTCCCACGATCATTCACATGATCACGAACATGGCGGAATCGGGCATCATCACGGCCCCAGCAGCAAAAAGGGGCTGTTTATCGCTTTTCTCATCACAACGAGCATTATGGTGCTGGAATTTTTCGGCGGTCTGCTGACGAACAGTCTGGCCCTGCTGTCGGATTCCGGGCATATGCTGAGCGATGCGGCGTCTCTGCTGCTCAGTCTGGTCGCCATGTGGTTTGCGGCCCGTCCCGCTTCTCCCAGAAGAACGTACGGCTTCTACCGCGTGGAGATTTTAACGGCCATGCTGAACGGCGTCACCCTCGTCGTCCTCTCCATCCTGATCATCCGAGAGGCCGTTGAACGCTTTGCGCACCCGCCTGCAATCGCGAGCGGCACGATGACGCTTATCGCCGTCGTCGGCCTGGCCGCCAACCTCGTCAGCGCCTGGTTTCTGACCCGGATGGGCGGCGCCAAGGACAACCTCAACATCAGAAGCGCTTATCTGCACGTCCTCGGGGATGCGCTCGGCTCCGTAGGGGCGATAATCGCCGGGCTTCTGATGCAGGCGTTCCAGTGGTATCAGGCGGACCCGATTATCTCCATTCTGGTCTCGCTGCTCATTCTGCGCAGCGCCTGGGGCGTGCTGAAATCCGCCACGCATATCCTGCTCGAAGGAGTCCCCTCGCGCCTCGACGCCGACGATGTCCGCAATACCCTGCTGCGTATTCCCGGCGTCCGCGACATCCATGATCTTCACATCTGGACGATCACGTCCGGCATGGATTCTTTCAGCTGTCATCTGCTCATCGACGATGAAGCCGACAGCCAGGAGGTTCTCCAGCAGGCCGTTGCCTGTATGGAGAATGAGTATAAGATCCGGCATGCCACCATTCAGGTAGAGACCCGCCATCTGAAGCATGCGGAGTTCAGCATCTAAGAACCGTACCGCATGTCCCGGCCGCCTGCTCACCGGCATGTTCGCATCCCTCTGTACGCGATGCGCGGATTCAGCGCAGCCTGGCGGGAAAGCCGCTGTCCGGCGGTCCGCAAAGCTGCATAACGGTTTAAATTAAAAGCCCGCGGCATAATGCGCGGGCTTTTTTGCGTTGCCGCCGGGAGGCCGGATTGCCAGGGAGATGTCCGCTGGGCGGACAGAACTTTTTTTCCTAATCCTCTAATCCCTGATGAGTTTCGGCGGCAATTTCTTTCAGCGAGCGGATTTTCCCGTGGGGATTCTGTCTTTGCTTGCGGCTTTTGGCCAAGCCTTCCTTCCGGTTTTTCGATTGGGTCATGAAACGACACTCCTTTTCGTAAAGGGGTACGGTTCGTCGACGAGTCGATTCTCCGCTCTGCCTCCCTAGTTTTCGCCCGGGGAACGCCCCTCTATTCGGCCGATTTACTTTTACATCCGTTTCCGGGTGCGGCCACTTGCAAACTTCGGTTTCCTTTATCCGGTTTTCCGGCTCCGGTCTCCGCCCCCGGATAAAAAACAGCTTGAAGCTCGAACTGGAACGATTTAGGATATAAGAATAGGAAAAGAACCCCATCGGGAAAGGAAATCCGGATGACATGTATTCCGTTGGCGAACTTGCACGTAAAGCGAACATCACGGTGCGCACCCTGCACCATTACGATCAGATCGGGCTGCTGAAGCCCTCCGGCTCCACGGAAGGGGGCCACCGGCTTTACTCCGACGAAGATGTTATGCGGCTGGAACAGATTTCGATTCTCAAAAAAATGGGACTCGGGTTAAAAACCGTCCATGAAATGCTCGACAGCTACGGAACCGACTGGCTCTCCTGCCTGGAAGATCAGCTACGAATGGTTCAGCGCGAGAAAGAGAAACTCGAAGAACTGGAAGGCATGCTCCGTGTTACGATCCATTCCGTCCAAATAGAAGGCACCCTGAACTGGAACACGATGTTCCAAATGATCCGGCTCAGTCAAAAAGATCCAGCGGCCAAGCAGCGCTTCATCCGCGAGCATTTCACGGCCGAGGAGCGGAATCTGCTTCACAAGCTGCCTAATCTGAACAAAGGCGACCCCCTCACCGTGCGCTGGACGGAAGAGGTTGCACAGGCAAGGGCCGTCATGCACGAAGATCCGGCTTCTCCGGCCGCTCAGGAAGTGGCTGCACGGATCACGGCGCTGGCCTTAGAGGCTTTTGACGGCAATGAGGCTCTGATGAACAAGTACTGGGCGCTGCACGGCGCGGAGGGAAATCCGATGAACCTGTACCCGTTCGAACCCGAGCTGCTGGAGTTTCTTAACGCGGCGTTTGAGCACTACGACCGCACACAGATGGCAGCACGGAAGCAGCGGCCGTTCCGGAGCATGGATCCAGCAGAATCATAAACAAAGCAACTAACCGAGCAACGAACTAAACAGGTATCGCCCTGATTTTGGAGGTTTCACGTGTCTTTTTTTAAATGGTTTTTTACTAGTATGAAATCACAGCCTGTGCAAAAGCAGCCAAAAACTCCGCCCGTCCAGTTGTTTTCCTCTTTCGCTCCGTATGGGCTGGGCGTGCTGGAGAACGACAGCCTGAAACCGGTAGAAGCCCGGTTCAATGAGGTTTTCGGCAAATACGCCCGGTATTGGGACCATGTAAAAGCACGCGTGCTGAAAGAACATCCGGACATTTCCGAAACCGAGTATTCCTGGATTTTCCTGGAGTTCAAACGCTTTCTGGCGATCCATATTTACTTGAATCATGTGGGCATGTACAGCACGTCCGTGGATGAAATCTGGCACGAAGCTTTGATGTTCACCCGCGATTATCAGGAGTTTTGCAGAGATCTTCTGGGGGAAATGATTCACCATTCGCCGCATGTCGGCGATGCGCTTCAGCCGGGCGAGCACGATAGAGCCCTGTTCGAGCTCGTTTACTCCCTTGTGTTCCGCTTCTACCCGGAAAATGAGCAAATGCTCGGGAAGTTCGGGCAGCGCAAGCTTCACCCCGAATTTGTCGCATATGCCCGCGCTTTTGACTGGAATCGCATCCGGCGGGATTATTTCAAGCCGAACACGATCGGCATTTATGAAGATGCTGTTCAGGAGTTGGTGCACCACCTTTTCAACGGCATCCAGAATGCCCCGCCGGCCGCTGCAGCCGGAGATTCCCGCAGGATGTCTTCGGCCGGGAGGACGCCGGCTTCTTCATTTAACGCAAACGACGTCTCCGGCGCGGGTTACGGCGCCCTCAGCGCCCTGCTATTCTACTCCATCCTGAACGGAGACGACGATCGCGAGGGGAGCGGCGGGAACGGGTCCGGCGATTCGGACTGCAGCAGCTCGAACTGCAGCTCTTCGGACTGCGGCGGCTCGTCTGACAGCAATTCGTCCGGCAGCGGCTCTTCGTGCAGCAGTTCGTCATGCAGCGGCTCGTCCGACAGCAGCTCCTGCAGCAGTTCATCTTCGTGCAGCAGCTCGTCATGCAGCAGCAGCTCCTGATTCAGCCGGCTGAGCCGGTTTTTTTGCGGCAAACGTTTGTAAGGAGAGCGAATTCAAAGGGCATTTTTTAAAGCGGGAGGTATGGGAATTGAAAACGATCGAGGACAGTTACGTGGCGTTCCTGGACATTCTCGGCTTTAAAGATCTGGTGGATAAGAACAGTCACCTCGACCTGCAAACCATCTTTTCCAACGACATTATGCACAACATCAACCGGACGAAAAAAATGATGGACGATGTAAACTCCGAGCTCGGCATGCCCACCGCTATTCAAGTGCTGTCGGTGTCCGACAGCATCATCATGTGGACGGAAGGAACCTCACCCGTCCAGTTCGTGAACATCGTGAACGCGGCTTTCAGCGCTCTGCTGTTTTTTATGCAGCGGGGCGCTCCGCTCAGAGGCGCGATTTCCAAAGGTCCCGTCACCTTTCACGAATCGGAGAATCAGAAAAACATTTTCGGCAAAGGAATCACAAATGCCTACAACCTCGAAAACATCCAGCAATGGTCCGGGGCCGTTATAGATGAAAGTTGTCTCACGGAAGAAATCGTCGCAAGCAGTGAATATGAGATTCTGAGGCGCAAACATATTCTGGTGGAATACCTCGTTCCGTTCAAAACCGGCCCTGTGGAATACAAGCATGCCATTAACTGGGCCGGTCTGGACGGGAGAATATTTTACGGCGATTACGAAGCCATTGAAAAGCAGTTCGCCCGCCACAACAAAAGCATCGACGACTGGTCCGTCAAACAGAAAATCGACCATACCGCCGCTTTTGCGCGGTTCGTGCAGACGCTGCCTAAAGACAGGGTCACAGGGTAAACGCGTAAACGATGCACATCTGAGCCGCCACGTATGTCAGCCAGACCCAGTATCCCTGATGCCGGAGCGACCGGCCGCCGATGGCTGCGGCCCCGATGATCGTGTCCGAAACGACGAAGAGCAGCCCGCCGACAGCCGTCAGCCAGAGCGCCCCGCCAAGGGACCAGGCCATAGCAGCCGCAGCCGACGCCATGGCCCCGATCCACAAGCCGTAAACGAGCGAGCCGGTGTTGAACAGGCGCGGAGCGTCGGGATTACGGATCAGGAGCAGCCAGGCGGCGATCAGCACCAGACCGTAGAACACGGCAGCGACGGCCAGGCCCGCGTTCATAAGGTCAAATCCCTCACGATGCAGGGCAGCCGCAAACGCCGCGATATAGAAGACGTGCGCCACGGCGAACGTCAGCATTCCGCCGATCATTGGGTGCCTCCAGGGGATAATCCCGGCCATGGACAAGTCGCCGATAAACGACCAGGCCATTCCCCAGAAAATCCACTCTTTGGAGGAGGAAGCCGGATCGTCCCGCCACAAAGCAAAAGCGGCCGCGGTAAGCGTCAGACTGATCAGCATCCGCACCCATAACGGAAGCCGGACCTCCGTACTTTTACGCCAGGCATCCGATATTCCAAGACCGGTACCGGCGGCAAACAAGATCACTTGAACGGCCCAAAGCCATCCCATCATCATTTCCCCCTCCTCCCGTGCACCCCGTGCACGCCTGTGCTGTTACCCATTCTTACCCCGCGTGTCCCGCGAGCAATCCGGCGTTTTTTATCCCGTGCATAAATGACGCGCTTCACCTTACAGGTTCCATGGAAAGCCGGCCAAATCCGCACGTTTATACACCTTATGCGCGTTCCTCCTTTCTTATCGTGCATTTTCCTTTGTCCCCTTGCTGCACCTGTGCCATAAAAAAAGGACAGCCGGAACCCGGCCGTCCATTCAGCGGCCTTCGGCCTCTTTAATCCGCACCGCAGCCCAGTCCGTCCGGTAGAACCGGTACATGACGGCAAGGCCGAATGCGGCAATAAACGCATACAACGAAATCCACGCGCCGGCCGAACCGAATCCCCACACAAAGGTGAGCAAATACGCGAGCGGCACGAAGAAGACCCAGCTGAGCACAAGCGAAGTTCCTAGCAGAAAGGTCGTATCTCCGATTCCCCGCAGACCTCCCGCGTAGAAATTCAGAAGACCGTCAAACAGCTGCAAAAACGCGGAAATCCGGATGAGGTCGGCGGCAAGCGCGTAAACCTCCGGGTCCTGGGAATACAGCCTCGCGATCGGAACCGCGAAAACGAATTCCACCGCACCCAGGACCAGCAGGCAGATGCTGCCGAGCACCGCCGTGTCGGTGCCGTACCGGCGGGCCAGGTCGGGCCGGTGCTTGCCGACTTCGCGCCCGACGAGGATCGTCGCCGTGGAGGCGAAGGCGAAAGCCGGCATGAAGCCGAGCGCCATCACGTTCAGGGCAATCTCGTTGGCGGCCAGCGCCTCCGTCCCCAGGCGGGTCACGAACATCGTGAAGACGAACATCGCCAGGCTCATCGCGAATTCCTGCATGCCGAGCTTCCCGCTTTCGCCTGCGATCAGGCGGGCTTCCCTGCGGTCCGGTTTGACCCGCGTGCGGGTTCGGTATTTGTTATGCAGCCGGAAAAACACGATATACACCGAACCGATACTGCAGATGGCTTCCCCGATCAGAACGGCCAGCCCCGCGCCCGGAAGCCCCAGCTCGGGAAATCCGAGATGACCGTACGTCAACCCGTAGGTGAACACAATCATCGCCGCATTCCCCAGAATCGTCAGAGCCATAGGAGACCGGGTATCCCCGATTCCCCTCAGAAACCCGAAAAGGACAAAGTTCAGCACGGAAAACGCCATCGCATAAAACCGGAGCTCCAGATATTCCTTCCCTGCGGCAACCAGTTCTTCGGAGCTTCCCATCAGCCGCAGAATCCCTTCGCTTCCGAACCACCCCGCAGCCAGGATGACGGCAATGAGAGCCAGGCAAAGATAAAGCGCGATGTATGTGCGTTCCACGCCTTTCTTCATATCCCCGGCACCGAAATTTTGAGCCACAAGATAATTCACCGTGTGACCGATTCCCGAGCAGGCGGCCCAGGCGTTATACATAATAATGTTGCAAATTCCTACCGCAGCGATGACGAGGGCTCCCATCGGGCCCACCATCATCAAATTAATCGTACCCGTCAGCGTCGCGGCCGCGAACGACACGATCGACGGAACCGCAAGCCGTAAAATCATTCCCCAATTTGTAAACATAGACTACTCCTCCGGAACCGCCGCCGGTACCATCCTCCCGTCAGGCTTATTTTCCGATTGTTTGACCCGCTTAAGCTGCGCGACAATCAGGAAGCTCACGATGACAAGCAGGAACCACGAGCTCATTTTGCCGAAAGAGACAAGCTGCCAGCTTTCCCTCTGGTTCGGATACTGCCACGCTCCCAGGAAGGTTGCGATATTTTCCGCCAGCCAAATAAAAAAGCCGATAAGAAAAAAAGAAAGGACGAGCGGCATCCGGTACGTTTTCCTGCCGACGGTAAAGAGGACCGCAGTCCGGAAAAACAGCACGAACAGCAGCACGGTCAGCACCCAGCGCAAATCCCAGATATAATGGTGGGTCATAAAATTCAGATAAATCGCGGCTCCGAGCGGAACCGTAAACCAAGGCGAAGGCCAGCGGGTCAGCTCCACATGCAATCTCCGCCAGGCCTGGCACAAATAACTCGCCACGCTCGCGTACATAAACCCGCTGTAAAGCGGTACGCCCCATACTTTCGTCCAGGCTTCCTCCGGATACGACCAGGAGCCCATATTCACCTTATAAATCTCCAGCGCCAGCCCGATCAGATGGAACAGGCAGATCACTTTCACTTCATCCCTTGTTTCAAGCCCCGTCCGGACCATCGCCCATTGAATCAGCAGACAAATGACCAGCATAAGGTCATACATGTGGGGGACGTTTGCCGTCTTCAGAACAGCCAGACTGATAAAAATAAGAACGGGAAACAGGCACGAAAGAGCTTCCAGCCAGCCGAAAAGCAGCAGCTGCCGAATCCCGTGACGTACGGATCGAATCATGGGAAACCCTCCCTTCAGCTTTCGGAGGTTCCAGGCGTCCTCGCATGCCCGGAATCCATTCCTCTGCTAGTTTAGCACAAGTTTTCCAAACAGGGAGAAAAGAAAGCCGGAAAAAATCCCGCAACTATTTGCGCCGCGGGTATTGACAGAACCTTTTTTTGAAGGAAAAATGAGGGGGCAGAGCTGTCAAACCGAACCCACTTAAAGGCGGTGCACGATGAGTAAACACGTCTCCATGCAAAACATTGCCGACCGGCTTGGCATTTCAAAATACACCGTTTCACAAGCGCTTTCAGGCAAAGACGGAGTCAGCGACGAAACGCGGCTGAAAATCATGGAAACCGCCCGGACCATGGGCTACCGAAAAAAAATAAACAAAAGCCCGGCCGCGGCCGGACTTTTCCAGGAGTGGGATGGCAGAAGAAAAGAAATAACCTCTTCCTCCTCCGATCCTTATATGCTGGTATGGATACACAGCGCCAAGCAGCAGGACCCGTTCTTCTGGCCGAAGGTCATCGACGGCCTCGCTCAAACGTGCCGCGACCTCCAAGCACACTATATGTTGATTTCCGTGCCGCCTCACCGGGAAGACGAGCTGGCCATGCCGGGATTTTTGGACCCCGCACGCTGTATGGGCCACATTCTGCTCGGCACCTTTTCGACTCGGGCCGTCATCTCCCTGCAGCAGACCGGACTGCCGCTCGTGCTAGTGGACCACGAAGAGCCGCTCGTTAACGTGGACTGCGTCGTCAACAGCAATGTCGACGCCGCAGTGGCCGCGACCAAGCAGCTTCTGCGGGAAGGCTGCGACTCGCTCGTTTTCGTGGGGAGCGACTCCTTCTCCGTCAGCTTCAGGGAACGCGCGTTAGGCTGCCGGATTGCCTCGGAGGAAGCGGCGGAATCCGGCCGTCCCGTCTGCCTGAGCAAGTGGAACGTGCCTTACTTGAGTCCGACGTGGCCCCACGATCTGGCGGTCCGCGTGGGCGCCGTCTCCACGAGCGAGCTGCCGGACGGCTTCATCTGCGCGAACGATCACATTGCGCTGCGGCTGATGGCTCTGCTCAAGCAGCGGGGCTTCGACATCCCCGGACAGTGCCGCGTGATCGGTTTCGACAACATCGAAGCGGCGGCCGCTTCGTCGCCCACGCTCAGCACGGTCGAGCTGAGTAAGGAGCTCCTCGGCATCCGGGCGGTAGAGACGCTCCTGTACCGCAAGCGCCATCCCGGCCGCGCTCACGAGAAGATCGTCCTCGCGCCGGAGTTTATCGCGCGGGCGTCGGGCTAGCGCAGGCGGCACACCGCTGGCGTGAGCACAGCCGCGGCGAATCTTGCGGCGCGGACCTGCGCCCGGCGTGCCTGAGGCGAGCTTCACGCGGAGAGCGCGGCCTTCGGCCTGCGGCCCCTGCGTGCCTCAGCCCAGCGGCTTCCGGGCCAGCACCCGGATCCGGCAGTAATCGCCGGTCCAGGCGCCGTCCCGGAACAGCGCGGGGCGCAGGCGCTCCTCCACGCCCTGGGTGATGCGCTCCTGCGTCGCCGCGTCGATTCCGGCGAAGAAGCTGCCGGCAAACGCATGCAGCCAGTGCCGGATGGCCTGCTCTCCTCCCGGCAGCGGCGTCGGCCGGTCAAAGAGCTCCGCGCAGCGGACATCGAGCCCGGCCCTTTCCAGCACGCCCGTATATTCCCCGATAGTCGGGAAATACCAGGGGTTTCGCGGCTCGGGATCGATCCCGGCTTCGCGAACGGCCTCGTGGATCGCCCGCTCGATCCGGGCCACGTTGCCGAAGCCGCCGAATTCGGCCGCGAACCGCCCTCCCGGCCGCAGCGCTTCCGCTACCGTCCGCGCGGCTTCATCGGCCTGCGGGACCCAGTGCAGCGCGGCGTTGGAGAATACCGCGTCGAACGTCCGGCCGCTCCGGTATGTTCTCGCGTCTCCCACCTCAAAAGCCAGTTCCGGGTACTTCTGCCTTGCCTGCCCGATCATAGCCTCCGAGAAATCCACCCCGGTCACTTGCGCCCCAAGAAGGGCTATTTCATGGGCAAGGCTGCCCGTTCCGCATCCGAGATCCAGAATCGACTCACCCGGGGCCGGACTCAAAAGATCCATCACCCCTTGGCCGAGCCTGGATACAAAATGCATCTGCGTGTCATAATGCCCCGCGTCCCATTTTCCCTGTTCCGCTTCCTTCATTCCGAACGCCTCCCGTTCCCGTCTGTGCGGGTAGTACATTCAGTATGAAGAGAAACACTTATAATGTCTAATACACAAAAACTACTTTCATTATAGTTTATGCCTATAAAAGAATCCCGGACAAGCGCATTTCTACGCCTGCGGATTTGTTTCTTTATTTTACACATACCGCTCCAAATAGGACAAAACGACAGACACCAAAGCAAATACGACCGCCGTCAGCGTAATTTTGGAACGAATGAATCCGGCCATGCCTTTGTTCTGCTTTTCGAGCTGCTTTTGCTTGTTAGGGACCTCGATTTGACCCGGGTCATTGTCTTTTCTTCTCATCGTAAAAGCCTGGAAACCGATGCCGCTCACGATTGCCGACACAATGAGCAGAATTAAAGCCAGTAAAAATAACGTATCTGAAATTGATCTAAGCACAAGCGACCATCCTTATCTTGTCCGATTACGGGTTATTTCTCTATTATACTTCATTTGTTCAATAGAATCTCCCTCTTCCGTCCTTTCCCCCTGTTGTCCGCCTAAAGAAAGGAAGGCCGCCCGCTTCCGCGGACAGCCTGCTGCGGCCTTAAGCCTATATCCCTTTTCGTTATCTTTTATAAGGATACGGATAGTAGGTAGGATAGTTGTAGTAAGGCGGATAGTACGGGTAGTAAGACTGCGGGTAGTACGGATAATAGGGATAGTAAGGATGGCCGCCGTGATGACCTCCATGGTAACCGTCATGGTAACCGCCATGGTAACCGCCGTCATGATAACCTCCTTGGCCCCAATGGTAGCCGCCCTGACCTCCGTGATAACCGGCCGGAACGCCGTATTCTCCCTGCTTACGCGCTTCTTCTTCCGCTTCCGTACTGATCCCTTCGCTTTGGTTCCATTCCTGCTGCAGACCGTATGTGCCTTGACCGTATATGTCCTGGCTGTATGTGCCCTGACTGTACATGTCCTGACCGTATGCACCCTGACCTTGAGTTTCAAATGTCATAAGCAATCCCTCACCCTCTGTATGTTGTGCCCAAAGGCATTTTGCATCTAACACATCGTATGAACAGATGCCCAGAACGTGAGAAAAGCGCCCAAACTTGGGCGCCTGCCTAGATAAATCCGGATGAACGGAGCGTATGGAATTTAGCTTGAAAAGGATACGGACGGGAGCGGACGCTACGCTTTTTGAACGCCGCCGGCGAGCATGCTTGCCTTTTTCCAATTGCCCCAGAAATAGTAGGCGACCGAAAGGAGGGAGCCCAGCGTAAATCCGACCGGAAAGCTCCACCATACGGCATCCAAACCGTAGGAATCGGCCAGATAATACGAGAGCGGGATGCGCACGCACCAAAGCGCCAGGAACGTGATCAGAAGCGGGAACATGACGGCCCCCGTCGAACGCACGACACCCGAGACCACGAAGGTAATGCCGAAAATGATAAAACTCCAAAGCGTCAACAGGTTGATCCGCATGCCGATTTCGATGGCCTGGCCTTCCGGCAGGAACAGGCTCAGGGCGCTGCGGTTGAACAAATAGATCAGGCAGACGAGAACGCCCGTCATCAGGACATTGTACATGACCCCGACGCCCGTTACGCGGTGCACCCGGTCCCACCTGCCCGCGCCCACGTTCTGGGCCGCAAACGACGAAACGGCTCCGCCGATCGCCATTGCCGGCATCTGGATGTAAGAAGACAGCTGAATCGCCGCCCCGTAAGCCGCCGTCGCCTCCGAACCGAACCGGTTTACGAGGTTGATCATAGCCAGCGAGCTTGTCGAAACCACGATCATTTGAAGCCCCATGGGGACGCCTTTCTTCACCAGCGATCCGATGATCGCCCCGTCGAAGCGCAGCAGATGCCGGTCTTCGCGCGTAATGCGGAGAAAATATTTTTTCCGGTACAGCGACCCTAAGATAGCGATGAGGGCGACAAGCTGCGAGATGCCCGTAGCCAGCGCGGAGCCCGAAATGCCGAGAGCGGGGATCGGACCCCAGCCGAAAATAAGCAGCGGGTTCAGCGCGATATCCAGAATGATGGACAGCACGAGAAACCGGAAGGGCGTTTTGGAATCCCCCGCGCCGCGCAGGATCGTCATAATCATGTTATAGCAGAACATAAACGGCATGCTCATAAAAATAATTCTCAGATAAGCGTTGGCCATGTCCATCGCATCCGCGGGAGTGTGCATCCACTGCAAAATTTGCGGGGACAAAAGCACGCCCAGGAGACCTACGACCAGCGATAGGGTGAAGAAAAACAGGGCGCTCGCTCCCACCACCCGCTTCGCCTGGGCGGTATCGCCCGCTCCGATGCTCTGCCCGATCATAATCGTGGATGCCATTCCTATGCCGAAAATGGAACTGAGCATAAGAAACATGACATTGTTTGCATTGGATGTAGCCGCAAAAGCGCTTTCACCCAAAAATTTACCGACCCAGATGCTGTTAACCGTCCCGTTCAGTGATTGCAGCACATTCCCGTACAGCACGGGCAGGGAGAACAGGAGCAATTTTCTCGCAATCGGGCCTTGGGTCAAATCCATTTGTGCTTCGTTTTTCGCCATGGCGGGGTGCTTCCTCCTAATAAAATGAGCCGCGCCTGTATGATTCCCTCTCGGGAATCATACCAACCGCAGCAAACCGATATCCTCATGTTACCATAGCGTAAACCCGGTTAGCGAAGTTCTTGTGCGGACAACAGAAACCGCCTACCTCGTCAATTCACGATGGTTAGGCGGTATTCTTCGGTTATCTTGGTTTAAGAAAAAAATTACCGGTTCAAGAGGCTGCCGACATACCGCAGCAGCTCGTTCGCGCAAACCGGGCAGTAGCCGTGCCCGTCAATCAACTGCCGGGTCACTTCGTTGATTTTCTTCAGCTGTCTTTCGTCCGGCGTCTTGGTGGAAGTCGTAATTTTGACGATATCCTTCAGATCGGCGAACAGCTTCTTCTCAATCGCTTCGCGCAGCCGTTCATGCGTGCTGTAATCAAACTTCTTCCCTTTGCGGGAGTAAGACGAAATCCGGATCTGAATTTCTTCGCGGAACGCCTTCTTCGCATTTTCGGAAATGCCGATCTGCTCCTCGATCGAACGCATGAGACGCTCGTCGGGGTCCATCTCCTCCCCGGTCAGAGGGTCTTTGATTTTGCCCCAGTTGGAGTACGCCTCGATATTGTCGAGATAGTTATCGAACAGGGTTTTGGCCGACTCGTCGAACGAGTACACGAACGCTTTCTGCACTTCCTTCTTCGCGATATCGTCGTATTCTTTGCGGGCAACCGAAATAAAGTTGAGGTACCGCTCCCGTTCGTCCCGGGTGATGGACGGATGCTGGTCCAGTCCTTCTTTCAGCGCCCGCAGCACATCGAGTCCGTTGATGCACTGAAGATCGTGGCGGATGAGCGCGCTGGAAATCCGGTTGATGACATAGCGGGGATCAATGCCGCTCATTCCTTCTTCCAGATACTCGTTCTGCATCTCTTTCAGGTCCGCATCCTTGTAGCCTTCCACGGTTTCGCCGTCGTACATCCGCATTTTTTTCACGAGATCCATGCCCTGTTTCTTCGTTTCCTTAAGCCTTGTCAGAATGGAGAAAATAGCGGCGGCCCGCAGCGCGTGCGGCGCAATATGGATATGCGACATGTCGCTCTGCTTGATAAGCTTCGTGTAAATTTTCTCTTCGTCCGTTACCTTCAAATTATAAGGAATCGGCATGACAATCATCCGCGACTGGAGAGCCTCGTTCTTTTTGTTCGCGATAAACGCCTTGTACTCGGATTCGTTCGTATGCGCCACAATCAGCTCATCCGCCGAGATAAGCGCAAAGCGGCCCGCTTTGAAATTGCCCTCCTGCGTCAGGGACAGCAGATTCCAGAGAAATTTCTCGTCGCACTTCAGCATTTCCTGAAACTCCATTAGTCCGCGGTTCGCCTTGTTCAGTTCCCCGTCGAAACGGTAGGCGCGCGGGTCCGATTCGGAGCCGTACTCCGTGATCGTGGAAAAATCGATGCTCCCGGTCAAGTCCGCAATATCCTGGGACTTCGGATCGGACGGACTGAACGTGCCTATCCCCACCCGGTCGTCCTCGGAGATCAGCACCCGCTCGACCAGCACGTTCTCGATGTTGCCGCCGTATTCGGTTTTCAGCCTGAGCTGGCAGGACGGGCATAGGTTCCCTTCGATGCGGATACCCAGCTCAGCCTCTATTTCCGGCCTCAATTCACTTGGAATGAGGTGAAACGGATCTTCGTGCATCGGGCAGCCTTTAATCGCATAGACGGCTCCCCGGTCTGTCTTGGAGAACTGCTCCAAACCCCTTTTCAGCAGCGTTACGATCGTCGACTTGCCTCCACTTACCGGCCCCATCAGCAGCAAAATCCGTTTGCGGACATCCAGACGCCGTGCGGCGGAGTGGAAATATTCCTCCACCAGCTTTTCGACTGCGCGGTCGAGCCCAAAGATCTCCTGGTCGAAGAAGTTGTACCGGGCGTGCCCGTCGTTCTGTTCAATGCCGTGAGAAGCGATCATCTCATATACACGCGCATGGGCTGTCATCGCTAGACCCGGATTTTGCCGCACGAGCTCGAGATACTCCCGGAGCGTGCCCGACCATGCAAGCTGTTCCTTCTCGGTCCGGTGCTCCGTGATGCGTTTGAAAATATCCATGGGTACCTCCTCTCACTGCCATTGCCTCAAAAGAGCGGATAGCTCGTGATAGTGATTTTAGGGTACTACAATCCTATGCGGTCCAAGGACAATTCTTGCCACTAAATTTGTACAGGAACAAAGGAAAAACAAGCCTCACAACCGGTGGGAGATCGGTGGAAGTCTTTGCCGCCGGTACCCGTCCCGCACGTCTTTTTCATGCTATAATCAAGAAACCGGAAAAACCGTTTAAGAAGGAAGGGGGCGCATAAAACAGTGGCGATTCGGAGCGAAACGGAGCTGTACGGCCCGGTTAAAGCCTACTGGGAGAAGCTCGGCTACGACGTCCGGGGAGAAGTGCGGCACTGCGATCTCGTCGCCGTCCTGGAAGGCGAGCCGCCCGTCGTCGTCGAGCTCAAACGCAGCCTGACCGTCCCCCTGCTGATTCAGGGACTCCGGCGGCAGGACGTGACGCACCGCGTCTATATCGCGATCGAGCTTCCCGCCAAAGGACGTGTCCCCCACCGGATGACCTGGGCGGACATCCGCAAGCTGTGCGGCCGGCTCGGTCTCGGACTCATCACGGTGCAGTTCTACAAAACGAAGAAGCCCGCCGTCGAGGTGGTGTGCGAGCCGCCGGGCTTCGGCGACGCCGCTCCCGCGCGGAAGACGTCCGTGCGCAAACGCGCTGCGGAGCGCGTGCTCGGCGAGTTCCGCGAGCGCAGCGCCGACTACAACGTCGGCGGCAGCCGCGGGCTCAAGCTCGTCACGGCTTACCGCGAGAAGGCGCTGCACTGCGCCCTGCTGCTCCGCGAGCAGGGGCCGCTCTCTCCCCGCCGCCTGCGCGAGCTTACGGGCAACGCCAAGACGGCGGCCCTGCTCCAGCGCAACGTGTACGGCTGGTTCACGCGCGTCAGGCGCGGGCTGTACGGGCTGACGCGCTCGGGCGAAGAAGCGCTGGACACGTTCGCCCACGTGGCGGCGCACTTCGTGCCCCGCGAGGCGGAAGCCGGCAGCCTTGGCGGGCCGGAGGCGGGTGCGGGCGCTGCGGACGAGCGGGAAGCGGCTGCCGGGGCAGGACCGGCCACGCGCGTCCGACTGCCGGAGCCGCCCGAGCTGAACGAGCGGCCGGAGGCGGGAGTGGCCGCTACGGCAGAGCTTCAGGGCGTGCCGCGATCTGCGGACGTGCGTGACGCACAGGGCGTGTCGGTGCCTTCGGACCCGCTGGGCCTGCGGAACGAAGCGGGTCCGCGCGGCGCTGCCGGTCAGGCTGGCAAACCCGATCGGACGGACATATCCGGCTTGCAGGAAGTACCCGATCGGAGAAGGAAAAAGGCCCAAACAAAGAAAGGAGGCTCGACGTGAGCCTCCTTTCTTGTTGAATCCGTTTCTATGTCATCTTACTCGGGCTGGTACCCGGATTTCGTATCGATCGTTAAAGCGTTTGAGGCAGCATCCCACGAAACGTTAAAATCAAGCGCTTGAGCAAGATCCCGAAGTTTGAAATAATTGTTGCCATCGAGCGTGTAGGCTGTGAAGCGAGCCTCCTCCGAGTTTACAAGCAGTTTTGCCGTAGCCCGGGTCGCCTGCTTGACAGAATGTTGGCCGGTTGCGGCAAGTTCTCCACCCACTTCGGTGTAAGCTTTTGACGTAGTAAGGCGAATAACCTTGGCATCTTGATCCCAGCCGACTTCAAACCCTTTGTTCGTCCCGTTCAACAGCATGGCCAAATCGCGCAGCTTGAAAAAATTGTTCCCGCCGATGTTATAAGCCTCTGGGGAAACTTCCCGACCGTTTATAATTACTTTGGACGCGGAAGGCAAAGCGGATTGAGTTTGCGGCTCCTGAGTTTGGACATTCAGCGGATTCGGCATAAAATAAAAGCTTCCTTGTCCGCCGTCCGCTACGGTAGCAAAACCACCGCTAAAAGAGGAGCCCATCAAATCGTAGCTATGGGGCACAACGGCTTTTCCCGTTTGATCAATGTAGCCTAACATTTCATTTTCATCTTCGTTTTCGATGGACACCAAGGCAAGTCCCTCAGAAAAAACAGTATATACATCAATGAATTGCGGCCGGATGATCATCGTATCCTCTTTATTTACATACCCCCATTTGCCGTCGACTTGAACGGGCGCCAGATCACCTTCTTGGAAGGGGCGGGCTTCATCATAATGTGCTTGGATGACTTCTCTACCCGACAAATCGATGTATCCCCACTTTCCTTCATGTTTGACAGCTGCCAGGCCGCGGCTGTACGGAAAAGCTTCCTCAAACTTTGGCTTTTCGATTTCTATGCCGTTTTGGTCGATAACGCCCCACTTGTCCTTGATCTTGACCATAGCCCTTCCCTCACTAAAAACTGAAGCGGCTTCATATTGGAACGGAAATACCTCTTTGCCCGCTTTATTTATATAACCGTATTTTCCGTTTTTTTTCACGGGAGCAAGCCCGTTATGAAACGGGTTGGTATCCTCATAATCAAACGCGAACAATTCTTTCCCCGTATTATCCACATACCCCCATTTATCGTCTTTTACAACCTGTGCAACCCCCTCTTCAAATACTCTTCCCACGTCTGTATAGACTGGTTGCACAGCAAATTTACCGGTTTTATCCACATACCCCCATAATCCATTGGTTCGGACGGGAGCGAGCCCGTCATGAAATATTCCTGCATCCTCAAACTGGGCCTTGATCACGATTTTCCCGGACGTATCGATAAATCCGAAGGAATCGGTCTCTTCCCCGGCTTCCATATACCAGGCTAGTCCTTCCGATAGAACGCCTACCTCTGCATATGGCAGATAGTCAGGTTGTGGAACACTCCCGCTGCCTGAAGCTTCGTTTGCATTTGTAACGGCCATCATACTGAAAACTAAGGTAAAAACAAGTAAAAAACCGACAAGCTTTCTCATTCGAAAAATTCCCCCATAAACGTTTTACAAGCAGCAAATTTTACGACCGCTCTAGCAATTGGGTAAAATTTACTATCCCAGCATATACGAATCTACATTTTTTGAATAGAGGAGAAATTCATTGCATAAAAAAGGGCCTCTCTCCGAGAAGCCTTCCTATCCTTTTACGTTCATTCCATAAATACCTACAAACCATAAGCCTACAAAAACGACTATGCCAGCTATGGCCAATATCAGCAAAATATTGAGCAGCCGGATCGTCAGACCCCACGGGTTTTTCTCAGGACTCGGATTCGAATTCGGGCGGTCAATCACAACACTCACCTCATTAAATAAGTATTTATAGAAATATCATACAATTTTTCTAAATATTACGCACGATATATTTCAAAATTTGCCCGAATCATAGCGCTGACAAGGCTTCCGCATATTTCCATGCAGCCTGTCCCGCCATGCCAGCTGCAAAAAGAGCCTTCGCCCGGCTAGACGACCGGGGAAGGCTCTTATTCGTTTTACCGCTTGAGCGAAGCGATGATTACAATCGGCCTCATCCTAAAATTTATTAGTCTAAAGACTGCCTAATGGATTAGAGTAAGAACAGAAAAAGCAGCTCACAGAAGGAAAATTGCCTTTTGTGCTGTTCATTTACAGATTTATAGTAACTCCACAAAAATTTCCTAACGAATACGTAAGTACTTTACTTCTAAATGATATAAGTACACCTATGAAAGTTTATTTTTTATTTGATTTCTTTATTAAATATAAAACTGCAATTATTATTATAACAATAATCAATAAAAATATAATTCCGACTGGCGTTATCAAATACATCATAAAGTAACACCTTCTCTCCAATTTTCATTGTACATTTATATATTACCATATCAACCATATTCTTTCTACTCAAGACTTAAACATTTGTTTATTTCCATTATAAAATATATATACTAATATATGTAAATGATGTATAATAAATTAGAAAGAAAAATATATCATTTGGAGGGAATTGTTATGAAAAAAATTGGTTTTTTATCTTTAGCCTTTGTTATTGCTCTGTCTATTATGGTCACTGGTTCTGCTTTTGCTGAAGAAACAATCAATAACAAAGAAAAGGTTAAGGGCTTAGAAGTAATTCAAAGTTCTGAAAACATATTTAATAGAAATGGCGTTGAGGTTACAGTCACAAGAAAAGAATTGAAAGGAGGAAAAAAAGAACTAGAAAAATTAATAGAAGAAGCAAAAAGAGAGGGGCAATTTATAGTTTCGACTGATGAAATGCAGAACTCTTCTTTAATAACACCAATGGCACTTGGAAGTAGCGTAAAATATGGAGGAAACAACTGTGAAAACAATAGCTTTATCGGAGCTTGTGCATATGGAAATGCAACACTTAGCGTTAATTGGGCAGGATTTGCAGGATTCCAATCATCGGGTACAGTGATTCAACAAATCGTTGGGAAAGATGGTTATAATGTTACAGAAGCAGCAGGTCAGCCAAGGGTAAAAGCAGTAGCATATGGTCTCGTAGGCGGCAGTTCTATTGTTTATAATACATACAATTATAAAGCAACAGATTGGGGTTCCCTTAGTACATTCAATTTTAATGAATCAGAACCCGGCGTCATTGTTAGCGTTGGAATTAGTTTAGGCGCAGATTTTAAATATAAACTTAATGGTAATTGGAACAATACCACTGTTTGGTGTAATTTAACCCAACAATAAAATGTTTTTAGCCAAAACCAGTAGCACACGCTACTGGTTTTTTTCTATGATCTCGACCCGAATTTCCTCAAAAAAATTAAGGCCAGGGAGTTAATGACAACGCAGTACGTCATATCCCCTGGAACTCATGCGTGCAGCGCCTCCTAGCTCAAGCGGCAGAATGAATGCTTCTTTTGCGGGATCAACGCAGCAGCCCTGCGCTTGCCAGTAGACGCAAAGCATCTCTGCAGCACAACGTGCCGGTCCCTAGCGGTGGGACTTTGGCGTTTGAAGATGTTCTTTCAAAATCCGAAAGGCACACTGCTTATATGCTAAACGCTTATTTTTAAGCAAAGAAGCCGACTCCCCTATATGTTTAACCCATAAATACCAACAAACCATAAGCCTACAAAAACGACTATGCCAGCTATGGCCAATATCAGCAAAATATTGAGCAGCCGGATCGTCAGACCCCACGGGTTTTTCTCAGGATTCGGATTCGAATTCGGGCGGTCAATCACAACACTCACCTCATTAAATAAGTATTTATAGAAATATCATACATTTTTTTAAATATTACGCACGATAGATTTCAAAATTTGCCCGAATCATAGCGCTGACAAGGCTTCCCGCTTATTTCCACGCAGCCTGTCCCGCCATGCCAGCTGCAAAAAGAGCCTTCGCCCGGCTTAGACGACCGGGGAAGGCTCTTATTCGTTTTACCGCTTGAGCGAAGCGATCAGTTGGCCGGTGGACACGACCTTGGTGTAATCCGGCGGTGTTCCCGTATGGGTGTAGCCGTCCGGCCAGAACGTGGTCGAAGAAGGCGGCGTCGAGTTCGCGGAGGAAAGCACCGTCCACACACCCGCGCTGTTTCGGAAGCTGATGCCGCTGCACACCACCTGGTTATGGAGCGTATTCCAGTTCGGCAGAGGATTCGGAATCGTCGTAAACGACCGGTCGCAGGCCGCGACTACCAGCCGCGCACTCGTAAGCGAACCGAAAGAGCCCGTCGCGCCGGAAAAAGTTTTCACTACGGTGCCGTTTACTTTGAAGTCCAGCTTGTTCGAACTGTTGACGGACAGCTCGATGGGCACGGTGCTTCCGGCCGCAAGATTGAAGGCCCCGCCGTCGTTGGCGGCTCCCGTGTTCCAGAACCAGTGCCACTTGCCGTTTTGCGCTTCCGTATAGTTCGTGGACAGGCCGCACTCGTAATTCGTATTGGACCCGTAAACCCCCAGGTAAAAATTAATAAAACCGCCGGTCGTTCCGACCGATGCGCTGGAAGGCAGCTGGATATTCGTTTTCAGCCCGTAAACCGCATCGCTCTTGGTCCACCGTAAAATTTTCGCATACTCCGCCATAGATTGGTTCCTCCTCAGGTTCATTCTAAAGGTAGGAGCTAATCCGGGCGTCTCCCGCCGGACAGCCAGGCCTTGAAAAAAGGCACGGCTTTGCTCCTTCACTTAATAAGGCGAACGGAGTCCGGCTTTTACAACCTTCTTCTGAAATTTTTTTATCTAAAAAAAGAAATCGGCCGGATTGTCACACCGCGCCGCGCCGCGCCACGTCACGTCACGCCGAGCCCTCGCGTAATCCAAGTCGTCCAACGCCGCGGGCACTAAAAAAGACGAAGGGACCGGCCTCCTGTCCGACAGGTGCCGTCCTCCGCCTTTATCGTGCGGTCAGTTATTCTTCTTGCGGATCGCTTTGTTCATCCAGATAGCCGCCATGGCGCCTTCGCCCATCGCAACGGTAAGCTGCTCGGCGTGCACACCGATATCTCCGGCAACGTAGACGCCGGGGATATTCGTTTCTTTGCTGCGCGGATCGGCCAGCAGATGGCCGTTCTCCATCCGTTCCACGCCGAGCTGCGCGGCCAGACCGGAGTGGACGGCATTGCCGCCGAAGCCGAGAAATCCTCTCTCGGTGGACAGCGTCTCGCCGCCGGCCAGCTCCACGCCGCCGATCTTGCCGCCATCCTCCAGGATGGCGACAATCGGCCCGGCGACGGTGTCGATGCCGGCGCGCTCCAGCTTCTCCTGCAGGTCCGCGTTAACGGGGCTCCGTTCGTGATTCACGAACGTGAGCTTGTCCGTCCGCGGACGCAGGGTCAAGGCCATGCCGGCGCCGGGGTTGCCCGCGCCCAGCACAAGCGTGCGGCGGCCCGCCACCTCGTGGCCGTCGCAGTCCGGACATACGTACACCGTATGTCCGAGGCATTCCCGCAGCCCCGACAGCTCCGGGAAGCGATCCATCACACCGGTAGCCAGCAGCAGCGCGGCACCGGTGTATTCGGAGTCCGGCCCGGCCCCGGACTCATCGGGCAGCCCCTGCCCGCCGGGATCGTGTGCCGCCAGTGGATGCCGGCCGCCACGCTCGTCCGGCAGGAGCTTCCGCACACCGACGCGGAAGCCGGACTCCAGCGAGCCCGCAAGCCGGACGGCCAGTCCTTCGACAAACGCGACGCCCAGCGCCTCGGCCTGGCCCCGGCCCGTGCGTCGCAGCTCTTCGCCGGATATCCCGTCGGGGTAGCCGAGCACGTTATGGTAGTTGGCGCACAGAGTGGAGCGGCCGTATCCCGCGTCAATAACCAGGACGCGATGACCGTAGCGTCCAAGCTGGATGGCCGCCTGCAGGCCTGCAATTCCTCCGCCGACAATAATCGAATCGTAGGTCATAAGTCACCTTCTTTTATAGTAGAGAGACAAGTGAAACGACGTCAAACCTTCTCTTTACTATACCCTTCGCTTACAAAAAGCAATCGGTTCGATTACGCTCTCATCGGGTTCAAGTGATTTTTTTCCGACACCACACCGCCCGCATGAAGAGTACCGGGTGCCGTGCGTCGAACACCGCGCGCCCTTGATACGTCATGGTTTCTTTCCAGCCGGTCAGCGAAGCAAGGTTAGCACCGTCTTTACCGTGTTATCGGCGAACTGCCTATCCGGACGGGACTTCAGCATGACGGTAAGCCCGATCAGCGAAACCAGCAGAGCCTGGGCTGTTCCTCTTGCTTCCAGTGCCGCATCCAGCTCCCCCGCGCGCATGCCCCTTTCAATCGTTTCCTGGAAAATTACCGATAGGTACAGTTGATGCTCCCTGGTAAGAATCTCGAATTTCTCATCGTGGGGCGCCAGCTCCACCATCGTGTTAATACTGAAGCATCCCCGGTTCAGACTTCCCTCATATTCATCCCCTACGATCCCTTCGAACAAAGCTCGAAAGGCGTCTTTCACGGAAGTGCGGCTTTGCAGTTTGGCCCGGACGCGGGCGGCGTGAGCCTGTGTATAGCTGCGCAGAGCGGCCTCGAACAGCTCTTTCTTACTGCCGAAAGCGGCGTACATGCTCGGCCGCTGGATGCCCATTCTGGCCGTCAATTCGGTTAGCGAAGCGGCCTCGTATCCTTTTTCCCAAAACAACCGCATGGCCGCATCCAAGGCAGCATCCTCATCGAATTCTCTTTGCCGGACCATAGGAACACTCCTTAATATATCGTTCAGTATGTTATCATTTTAGTTTCCCTTCTGCTTCTTGTCAATAAATCAAGGGCTTCTGTTGTATACACTCCTAACATAGGTTGAAAATAGGGTTTCACTGCTCTGTTAAATTTGAGCTGCGTCTTCAAACGTCCCTTGACAGATGTGTTTTTTACTGGTAATTTAACAATCATTATGTACCATTCAGTATATTATAAACTTTGAAATTCACCCAAAGGAGTGAAATGAACATGGTTACCCCCTGCAAAATCGGCTCTCCCGCCGGACAAACGGATGGCGCATCCGATCCGAAAGCAGCGTCAGACGTTGCCGTTGTAGAAGCTTCAGTCCCGATGCCGGCTGCGGCTCACCATCAAAATCAGACGTCGGCATCGGCTTTGAAACCGGCATCGACCTCGGTATTTGCTTCGGCATCGTCACCAAAGTCGCCACCGAAATCGCAATCCCATTCCGCATCGCCTTCGGCTCCAGCCTCACTCCCCGTTCCGGCTTCGGCCCCGTCTTCCTTGTCCGCTTCGAAGGCGCTGCTTTTCTCCGCCGCATGTGGGCTTGCCGTGGCCAACATTTACTACGCGCAGCCTCTGCTCGACGCTCTTGCGTCCGAATTCGGGGTAGCTCCCGCTGCCGTGGGCCTTGTCGTTACCGTAACTCAGATTTGTTACGCTCTGGGCTTGCTGCTGCTCGTCCCCCTCGGAGATCTGCTGAACCGGCGGCGGCTAATCGTCGTACAAATGCTGCTCTCGGCGGGCGCTCTCCTGATCGTCGGCACCGCCCCGTCCGCTCCGGTACTGCTGGCCGGAATGGCCGCTGTCGGGCTTCTCGCCGTCGTGACTCAAGTGCTTGTCGCCTATGCCTCCACCCTTGTCTCCTCCGCTGAACGGGGGCGCGTCGTAGGCGTGGTGCAGAGCGGCATCGTAATTGGCATCCTGCTGGCGCGAACCTTCGCCGGCACCCTGACGGACCTGGCCGGCTGGAGATCGGTTTATCTCACCTCGGCACTGCTGATGTTCGTGACGGGCGCCGCCCTGTACCGGATTTTGCCGGATGTTCTTCACAAAAAGACGGAACTTTCTTATCCGCAGCTGCTCCGGTCGGTTTTCGCTTTGTTTATAGAAGAACGCCTGCTGCGGATACGCGCTGTCCTGGCTTTCCTGATCTTTACCGCGTTCAGCACCTTGTGGACCGCCCTTGTCCTCCCTCTCAGCGCGCCTCCGCTGTCGCTTTCCCATACGGCTGTCGGCGCATTCGGCCTTGCCGGAGCAGCCGGGGCTTTAGCCGCCGCCAGAGCGGGCAGGCTGGCCGACCGGGGTTTGGGACAGCGAACCACCGGATTGGCGCTGGTTCTGCTGCTAGCGTCCTGGGGCTTTATCGGATTCACGCCCCATTCACTGGCAGCCGCGGTCATCGGTGTCATCCTGCTCGATCTTGCCGTCCAGGCCGTCCATGTGACGAACCAGAGCCTGATCTTCACCGTACGCCCCGAGGCACGCAGCCGGTTAACTGCCGGTTATATGATCTTCTACTCGCTCGGCAGCGCTACCGGGGCGATTGCATCGACAAGTTTGTACGCCAGTGTCGGCTGGAGCGGAGTATGCCTTTTCGGCGCTGCCGTTAGCGGTCTGGCCCTTCTTTTTTGGGCCCTTACACGAGGTGCGTGATCCGGAATAAACAAAAGCGGTTCCTTTCCAAGTAGGGGAACCGCCTTTCTTCCGTTTCCTGGTTCTTCCTTTGTACCACACACAAAAAAACGCCTGCGATTCACATCGCAAGCGTTTCTTAAGCTTTTTCCTTACTGCGCGGTTTTCCCCTTAAGGTTGTCCCACGTTTTCTGGAAGTCGTCGAACATTTGATCTTTCGTTTTCTTGCCGGCTACATAAGCCTGCATCGTGGCTCCGAATTCCTGCATGGCGCCTTCCGGATACTTGGAGGAGTTCCAGCCCAGAACTTTGTTCTCTTTGCTGTACGTCATAATATCCGCGGCCAGGTCGCCGAGATCTTCGGCTTTGGCTTCGATGTTCGTGAAGGCCGGAATGAATTTGAAGTCATGGGTGATAAACGTTTTGCCGGCATCGGAAGAGACGAGCCAGTTCAAAAATTCTTTGGCTTCGGCTTTGACCTTGGAGTTCTTGTTGATGACCCAGTTGTTCGGAACGCCCACATAAAGCTTGTCCGTTTGAGCCGCGTCGTCGCTGATCGGCATCGGCAGAATGCCGATGTTCAGATCTTTGTTAATGCCGTCGATCTGAACTTGCGTCCAGTTGCCCTGCTGCATCATAGCGGCCTGGCCGTTCGCGAACATCGTGACCTGCGTGTTGTAGTCGGTCGTCAGCGGATTTTTGTTGCTGTATTTCAGGGTCAGATCCACCATTCTGGTCCACTGCTCGAAGACCGGGTTGCCCTTGAATTTCTCGGTTCCGGCGTTCAGGCCGGCGATAAATTTGTTGGAATCCGGCTGGTTGGCGAACGCGACGTTAAGCGTATGGTTGCCCAGCACCCACCATTCCTGGTAGCCGTTCGCGAACGGCGTGATGCCCGCCGCCTGAAGTTTCTTCGAGGCTTCGTCGAGCTGAGTCAGCGTTTTCGGCAGCTCGGTAATGCCGGCTTTCTTGAACAGGTCTTTGTTGTAAATGAAGCCGTAGCCTTCCAGTCCCATCGGCTGTCCGTAGATTTTGCCGTCCTTGGTCATCGGTTCTTTCGCAACCGGAACAAGGTCTTTTACCCAGGGCTGGTCGGAGAGATCTTCGAGATGCTCCATCCACGTGTTCATTTCTTGGAATCCGCCGTTATTGAAAATGTCCGGCGTATCGCCGCCAGCAAACTTCGCCTTAAGCGCCGCGCCGTAATCCGCGCCTCCGCCTACGGTCTGGATGTCCAGCTTCACGCCGGGATGCGTTTTTTCGTATTCGGCTTTGACTTTGTTCAGTGCTTCCGCGATTTCAACTTTAAATTGAAAGATTTTAATCGTTTTCGTTCCGCCTTCGGCCGCATTGCCGCCTTCCGCGGTTTTACCAGAATCGCCGCTTCCGCAGCCTGCGAGCACGGTGGACATCGCGAATACGGAAACGAGTGCGAGTGTAGAAAGCTTTTTCATGGTGAAACCTCCCTTTATGGTCTTGCTTCTTTCTCGATGACTTCTTCTTTATTATAGAGACCGGAAAAAGCCGTTAACACGTAGGCTGTTGATCTGTTGAGTGGAACAAATTGACCTCACACGCTTTGTCAGATCCGTATGTCAGCCTTTAACCGATCCGGCCGTAATGCCTTCGATAATATAGCGCTGCATGGCCAGGAAGAAAATGATAATCGGCGTAATGCCGAGCACGAGCGCCGGCAGAGCCAGATCCCACTGCTTCATATATTGGCCGAAGAACGAGAACGTGGCCAGCGGAATGGTCCGCAGGGATTGATTTTGCAGGACGAGCGACGGCAGCAGATAATCGTTCCACGTCCAGAGAGCGTTGAGAATGATGACGGTTACGAACATCGGCTTAAGCAGCGGCAGCACGATGCGCCAGAACACGCCGTAAGGGGACGTTCCGTCCACGACAGCCGACTCTTCGATCTCCAAAGGAATCGATTTCACGAATCCGTGGAAGAGGAAGATCGCCATCGGCGCCCCGAATCCCAGGTAGCAGATGATCAGGCCCCACAGGCTGTCCATCAAGCCTACGCCGGAGAGGACCTTCACGAGAGGAATCATGATCGACTGGAACGGGATGACCATCGCGGCCACGAACATGCCGAACAGGACTTGGTTGAGGCGGCTTTTATACCGCACCAGCCGGTACGACGCCATGGCGCTGATGAGCGCGATGCCGATGTTACTGATCACGGTAACGATCAGAGAGTTCCAGAAGACGGTCGGGAATTTGGTGATGCTCCAGGCCCGCTTGTAATTCTCGAAGTGAAACGATTCCGGCCAGCTGGCGGCATTGGAAAGCAGGTCGCCGAAGCTTTTCACGGAGTTCACGAGAAGGAAGTAAAACGGGACAAGGAACAGAAGAGCGATGACAAACGTTACGATTTCGGCGATAAACACACGCCCGGAGTAACGGTTTTGTGCTTCCATTTACGCTTCGACCTCCTTGCTTTTCGTGAATCGGACCTGCAGCCACGTGATGACCGCGACGACGATGAAGAACACCAGCGCCTTGGCTGTTCCGAGACCGTACCGGTTGTTCTGGAACGCTTCGCTGTAAATATTCATCGCGACGGATTCGGTCGAGCGGAAAGGCCCGCCTTTCGTCAGCGACAAATTGAGATCGAACATTTTGAACGTCCACGAGATGGCGAGGAACAGGCAGACGGTAACGGCCGACATGATGAGCGGAATCATAATGGAGCGCAGAACTTGTCCCTGCGTAGCTCCGTCGATCTGCGCCGCTTCGATCACATCTTTAGGCACGTTGCTGAAAGCCGCGATGTAAATGACCATCAAATACCCGGCTGTCTGCCAGACGAACACGATGACAATGCCCCAGAAGGCGGTGGTCGAATCTCCGAGCCACGGTAGGTTGAAGAAACCGATTCCCGTCATTTCACCGATAGCGGAGAACCCTTTTACGAAAATAAACTGCCAGATAAATCCGAGTAGAAGCCCGCCGATTACGTTCGGCATAAAGAAGATGGTTCTCAGGAAATTCCGGGTCTTAAGCGGTCTCGTCAGCAGATACGCCAGAACGAATCCGACCAGATTGGACAGTACGACGCCCACGATCGTAAACCGGACGGTAAACCAGAACGCACTCCAGAAATCTTGATCCTGGGTAAAGATTCTTTTAAAATTATCAAAGCCCACCCAACTGACTTCGCCGGATACCCCGTTCCAGTTTGTGAACGAGTAGTACATGCCGAGCAGGAAAGGGATGATAATGATCAGGGTAAAGAACAGGACCGCAGGTCCGAGAAAAAATAATTGCTGACCCCATTGCGATGAACGCTTATGCATCTGTCTTCCTCCTTTTTCTACGGAAGGTTGTGTATTTAGTATAGGGCGCTCCACCCGCTCCCCACTACCGCACGAGGTGAACCGTTAGGTGGAATATATTGATCTGAGGAGTCTGCCCGATGAACAAAAGCAGCATTCGTACACGCCTCATCCTGCTCATGCTGGCCGCAACCGTCATTCCGATCGTCATCTCCATGATCGTCACGTATTTCTACACCACCCGTTCGGTCGGAACGAAGCTGATTCAGGAGAACGCGAACCTGATTTACCAGGGCAAAACGAATGTACAGGCGTACATGGACACGCTGAACCGCAACTCGCTGTCGCTCTATACCGATCCGGGCATTCTTCTGATGCTCCGGCGGAATGTGCATGATTACACGAACGAAGCCCAGACCTATACCCTGCTGCAAAATATGACTCACTCCGCGGACGGCATTTACCAGATCTATTTCTATATGGCAAAAGCCCGCAGGTCTACGCTGCTCATCGGGGATATTCCGAAGCGCGGCTACGATACGGATAATTTCAGCGAGCCGTATACGACCGGCAACCCGTCTTCCGTCGTGGAGCCCACGCATATGAGTTCCATTTACGGCCTGGGGCAGAGTCCACCTTATTATGACCCCCGCCCCGTCATTACATTACACCGGGCCATCTTCAACGTCCCGACGACGGAATGGCTGGGGACTTTGTCGATCGATATCAAGCTGGAGGCGATTCAGGACATTGCCGATCAGCTTTTTAACAAGCAGCACGAACGTCTTTACCTGCTCGACCAGTCGGGCATGGTTGTTTATTCCGGGGACAGCGCTCTGATCGGCAAGCCCCTCTCCGATGCCTGGACGGCCCCGATTCTGGAGTCGAAGGAAACGCGCGGACAGCTGGAACTGAACAAGTCGGTTTATTTGTACGAAAAAATGGACACCCCTTACATGAAGTGGACGCTCGTAAAGGAAATCCCGCACAGCTATCTGTATGAAGGGGCGCGGAGCCTGACCCAGATCAATATCATCATCGCGGCGGTCTCCCTGCTGCTCGTCATTGCGGCCACTCTGTTCGTGACGATCCGCATTACCGC
Organism: Paenibacillus sp. JNUCC 35; assembly: GCF_058269095.1. NCBI lineage: Bacteria > Bacillati > Bacillota > Bacilli > Caryophanales > Paenibacillaceae > Paenibacillus > Paenibacillus sp. JNUCC 35. Next base: position 5,073,659 of record NZ_CM177771.1, read on the forward strand.
CCCGATCAAAAAACTGATCGGAACGATCAACCAGATCCAGGCCGGTAATCTGACGGCCCGCGTAGACGGCGAAGGGCAGGATGAAATCGGCATTCTGGTCCGCCGGTTCCGTACGATGATGGAGACGATCAACAACCTGATTCTGCGGGAGTACAGGCTGAACATCGCCAATAAAACGAATCAGTTGAAGGCGCTGCAGGCCCAGATCAACCCGCATTTCATGAACAATGCGCTGCAGTCCATCGGTACGTTGGCTCTCCAGCATAACGTCCCGCGCATCTACTCGCTGATCAACTCGCTGGGGAAAATGATGCGCTACAGCATGAACACGAACCAGGAAGCCGTCCCGCTCTCCATGGAAATCGGCCATGTGAAAGCGTATCTGGAACTCCAGAAGGAGCGGTTCGAGGGTAAATTCCGCACGGACTTCGAACTGGACGAAGCCGCTCTCGGCATCATGGTTCCGAAGATGATCGTTCAGCCGCTGGTTGAAAACTATTTCAAACACGGCTTCGATCCGAAGCTCGGCCCCGGCCACCTGACTGTGCGGGTCCGGCTCGAACCCGGCGGTGAGACGGGACCCGATGAGGTCCCGCTCAAACCGGACGGAGAAGCGGGGCCAGGCGGGATCGGCGCGGAGAGCGGACCCGCAGCCGACGACGCCGCTCTGAGAAACGCGCCGGCATCCCGGCCGGACGAAGATTCCGCTGCGGCCGACGCGTCGCCCGCTTCCGGCGGGCCCCGCGCAAGGCCCATCCTCTTCGTGGAAGTCGAGGACAACGGACGCGGCATCCCGGAGGACAAGCTGACGGAGCTGCAAGCCGGACTTGCCGTTATGCGCGAGGAGACCGGGATGGACGAAGAAGGCGGAATCGGGATCGGCAACGTGAGGACGAGACTGCGCCTTTACTTCGATCCGCAAGCTTCGCTGACACTTGAAAATACGGACCCGCATGGCGTCCGGATTACGATGCGCATTCCGCTCGGGGAGGATACCACAACATGATCGCATTACTCGTAGACGATGAGAAACATGTCCGCAATGCCTTGCGGATGCTGATCAAATGGGAAGAACACGGCATTTCGCAAATATTCGAGGCGGAGAACGGAGAAGAAGCCATTGAGGTGATCGGACGCGAAAAGCCCCAGATCATCATCACGGATATGATGATGCCGGTCAGGGGCGGCGTGGAGCTGCTCCAATGGCTGCAGGCCAACGACCCTTCCGCCAAATCAATCGTAATCAGCGGCCACGACGATTTCGCTCTCGTCCGCCATACGATCCAATACGGCGGAACCGACTATATCCTGAAGCCGATCGATCCGGATCAGGTCAACGAGGCGCTGGCCAAAGCGGTCGCCAGTTGGAACAAAGAAGAGAGTGAACGGTCCCGAAGCCTGGAGCGGAACATCGAGATGAACCGCATCAAGCCGGTCTACTGGGACCGGCAGTTGTCCGGGCTGCTCGACGAGCCCGCACAGAATCCGGGCGCCGTCCGGGATCTGCAGGCCGACTGGGGCCTTCCGGCGGGAACGGGCTCGTGCCGCATCGCCATTCTCAGCATGGTCACGATGGAGACGAAGCTGAAGAACAAATTCGGCCGCAACACGGACCTGCTCTTCTTCTCGCTGATCAACATCTGCAACGAGTTTCTGCATCGCCGCAGCCGCGGAGCCGCCTTCCGCTACTGGAGCTCCAACGAGATCGTGCTCCTGGTGTGGGGCGAGCCGGACAAGGTCCCCGCCCTTCTCGGAGACATCAACGAAGGCATCCTGACCGCCCTGCACAGCCGGCTCGATTTCGGGCTCAGCGGAGCGCACGCCTTCCCGGACGGCCTTCCGGCGGCTTACCGCGAAGCCCGCGACGCGCTGCGCCAGCGCAATCTGCTCAGCCGCGGCGGCTGGATTCACGAGGCTGTCCGGCCCGAAGGCCTCCAGCCCCGGCGGCTGCGCTTCAGCGATTTCGAGGAGGTGATCCGCACGGCGATCCGCAGCGGCAGCGCCGAAGAGATCTCCTCCGCCGTGCAGGCGTGGTTCGACGGCGTGCGGAGCCTGAGCGCCATTACGCTCGAGCAGATCGAGCAGTGGCGCCGCGAAGCGGACACCATGCGGGGCCGATGGATCGAGGACTTCTTCCCGGACGGTCCCGAAGAGCTGCTCGCGGAGCTGCGCTCGGAAACCGGGAACGGGGAGACCACCGTCCCGCTGAACGAACAGGGCACGCTCTCGCTTGCCGACTGGCAGCAGGAGCTGACGCATTCGTTCGTCCAGCTTTCGAAGCAACTGCTCAAAAGGCAGCACCGCGAGAAGAACGTCATCTACGACATCGCGAAATATTTGCAGACGCATTATCACGAGGAAATTTCCCTGCAGGATATCGCCGGCCGTTTTTTCCTCTCCCGTGAATATATTTCGCGCAAGTTCAAGCAGGAGTTCGGCACGAATCTGTCCGACTATCTGGGCGCCATCCGCATCGACAAAGCAAAGCTGCTCATGATGAATCCCAACCTGCGGATTTCCCAGGTCAGCGAAATGGTCGGGTACAGCGATGAGAAATATTTCAGCAAAGTGTTCAAAAAAGTGACCGGCTGCTCGCCGAATGAATACCGGAAAGCCAACCAGCCGATGATGTAATAACCTTGTTCACATTTTTGTCATTTTCTTTTGAACGGTGATTGGGTATAATTAGGCTAACGTATGTTTACTTGGAGGTGCGCTTGGATGTCTCATGCTTTCTGGATCATTATTGCAGTGCTTACCATGTTTATCGTGGCCATCTTCACATCTTCGTACAACGAGGATAAAACCAAAGGCCTGTAAGTTTCGCCCGTTATGCGGAAATAAACGAAAGCCCTGGATATGAAATGATCCCCACCCTAGCAAGCAGAATGAATTTCTTGTTCTGTCCGGCTGCGGTGGGGATTTTTTTATGGGAGCAGGGAGACATGGGAACGATATCGTTTCATGTACAAAGAGCGGAGGAAAGCGACATGAAAGAAATCATCACCGAGTCCATGAAAAGCCTTAAAGAGGCAATCGGATTTTCCGGTACAGCCCTTGCAAAAAACAAGGACGAGATCCTCGCTGCCTTCAGCAACGGCTATGCCAACCGTTCCGAAGGGATTCGTAACCGGGCAGATACCCGTTTTGGAATAGCATCCGGGTGCAAGTTGTTTACAGCCGTAGCAATCTGCCAACTAGTGGAGAAAGGTCAACTCTCTTACGATTCCAGGCTGCAGGACTGTCTCCCTTTAGAGTTCAAAAATTTTGATCGAAAAATTACGATTCATCATTTGTTAACTCATACTTCTGGAATAGCCGACTATTTCGATGAAGAGACTATGGATAATTTCGAAGACTTATGGACCCATTATCCCATGTACCGCGTCAGACGGCCTCAAGATTTCCTCCCCTTGTTTGCGGATAAGAAGATGAAGCATGAGGTCGGCCGTGTGTTCCATTACAACAACGGAGGCTATATTGTTTTGGGATTGGTTGTTGAACACCTCAGCGGACTCGCATTCAGCGACTATGTAGAGAAATTTATTTTTGCCAAAGCGGGCATGATGGATTCCGGATACTTCGAAGCGGATTGTTTGCCTGAACGTGCGGCAGCCGGCTATATCGATCACGAAGACGGAAGCTGGAAAACTAATGTATTTTCGCTTCCCGCCAAAGGCGGCTCGGACGGCGGCGCTTATGTAACGGCACCGGATATGACGAGATTCTGGGAGAGTTTAATGAATTATGAATTAATAAACGAGGAAACGACCGCTGCGCTGTTGCAGCCCCATGTGCATATAACCAACGATATTTACTATGGATACGGACTTCGAATGAAGCTTCGGCAGCAGGACGTAGAGAAGTATATTTTAATGGGGTATGATCCGGGCGTGAACTTCAGGTCTGTTTATTATCCCGAAGAGGCACGTTCTATCGTGGTTTGTTCCAACAAATCGGGCGGAGCTTTCGAAATCATTTCCGGCATTGAACAAGAATGTACCGGGCAAAAAAGGGGCTGATTTCTCAGCCCCTTTAGTCGATTCGGCCTGCATCAGAATCCGATCGCCAAGGCTTACGGATAACTGACCACCCGGTGCCGCGCAAAACCGAGATAACGGGTGCCCTGAAAATTCAGCTTCCCCATATCCCCCTCCACAAGTTGGCCGTATTCGGACCCGCTTACCCGAAACTCGATCCGGTCGCCGCTCTCTACCTCGAACGTGACGAAATAGGTCGTGTCCGTGGAATGGCTGTGCATGGATTCGTTCGAAGCCGAATGGTGGTGGGATACCTCCGTGCGCTTCGTGGCGACCCGCGCTTCTACCGTCAGTATCGGCTGCTTGTTGTTATGGTTCCACTGCAAAATACTCCTCACTAAGGTAAATCCGATAAAAGCCAGAATGGCGATGAAAAAGATAGGGAACAACACCGACATGAGACCGAACAGCCCCGGTCCGTTTCCAAATCCTATGCCGTCTATGTTCATCACGGCTCTCTCTCCTCTCTATTCCGCATCTGAAAGATCTGTCCTGATTTTACCATATCCCCTTGCTATTAGGGGGTCAAAAAAAAGACAGTGTCATAAAAAAACGCCGTCTCCCTAAGGAAACGGCGTTTTTTTAACTTCTGTGTTCGATCTTCTCGGTAAAAATAGGCAATAAGCCCTACTAGACTCTCGGTTGTTTCATTGCGTTCATTTCACCCAGACAATTGGAACAGATGTGACGCTCTTTAAATTCGTTAACATGATCCATCTCACCGCAGAATACGCATTTCGGGCGGTATCTCTCTAGGATGATATGGTCCCCTTGTACTAAAATTTCGACCGGATCGCCTTCGTTCATTTGGTATCTTTTACGCAGCGACTTAGGTAATACGATACGTCCAAGCTGATCCACTTTACGGACAACTCCAGCTGGTTTCATCATTGTGCCACTCACCTCATTTCACCGAAGTATAATCGGCTTTGCAATCTTTACCCATTTTTATTCGCCAAATTTCTGCTAATTCCTTCTAACTTCGTTATATTCTTTTTATTTGGGGATACAAAACGGAGAAGATTACAAGATTCCAAAGCACCAGAGCAAAAGAACCTTTGTCCGGCTCGCAAATTAGCCCGGATATGCCTATACGCCTAGTAAATTTTCCCGAAAAAATTGCCCGGCTTCCCTTTCCGCGAATACCGCACTGCTGCTTTAGGCTCATGCAATCCCGTAACGAATCCCGGGCTCTCTAGTTTTCAAGAATCCGAAATGAACCTTCCGGCCCACTTCTGCCTGTAACTAGATCCCGTTTATAAATATAGCAGACAAGTATAAAGGAGGGAAAAAAACTAGGGAAGCTAGTTTCCGTTCGTAAGTCCCTTCTTTTCGGAAAGAAGGGACGTGAAACCAGACATGGATGAATTCCTTATCCCGATTATGATTCTCACTTTTCTCGGCACTCTCTTGTTTATTTTCTGGCGCCCCGACATCAACGAAGCCATTCCCGCATCCGCCGGGGCCTTGATTATCCTGCTCTTCACGCTGGTCTTTCAGCATAGTGGAATGACTTACTGACTATTTATTATGAACCGAAACAAGTAATCCTTCATAAAATGAAATTGGTCATTTGACTAATTCATCAAAATGTGGGGGCTAAAAAATGTTAAGTTTTCATACAGAGCGACAGATGATTCCTCATCCAATTCTTTTGGAGGCAAGACAAATTGCTTCGAATCAAATTTTATTGACATATGATAAGCGAGCTGATTTAGCGTCAGCAACAAATGTTTCGAATTATTGGATTAGAAGTAATATGGGTCCTGTTGGTATCGCGAGCGTAGGAATGAAGGATGCACTAACAGCAGAGAACGCAATACGCCCCGATATGGCAATGATAACACCTGCTGACAATTCCATGATGAGATACGTCTTAGCATTTAGGGTAAATGCTATGTCTGGTATAATGTATACTGTACTCCCTTGTTTTGTTAACTTAGAAGGCATGACTGGATTTAGAGGAGAAAACTGGGCTCCTTTCAGCAGAAATATGTTTATTGGCATGTAATTTAGATGTTTGAACCGATACTTAAATTATCCGTCCTTTCATTCACCAAAAGATTTTGATCTGTAAACAAGATAAACATATCTTAATAGTCAGATTCACTAGAAGTATTTTTATGTACGACAAGGACAGTTCCAATTGTTATAAATACTGCAAGAATGATTATTATCTTAAGTTTCATCCCATTTGCTCCTTGTCATGATCTAGTTCTAATTTTTGCATGCTTACTTTTTATCAAAAAAATCCCAATCCACTTTGTATAAGAGGTTCACTCCGGAACTGGGCCCACCCATTTTTCCAAATAAAGCTTTACATTTGAAAATAATTTCGTTCAAAAAAAGAAGATAACCCCTTGTGAATCAAGGGGTTATCTTTTGTTCTAGCTGTATCCACGAACCTATAATTTGTCTCATGTAATGTATGAATGATCTCAAAACATGATAAACCCCTTTGTTTACCGGAGTCCCGGAAAATCGTTCTGGCGGAGCGCCTCGAACAGGACGATAGCCGCCGAATTCGACAAGTTGAGCGAGCGGACCGCATCCGACATCGGCATTCTCAAGGTCTGGCCGGGGTGGGCCTCCAGAATTTCGGGCGGGAGCCCCTTCGTCTCTCTGCCGAACACGAAAAAATCGCCGTCGCGGAATTCGAAATCCGTGTACCGCTTATCCGTTTTCGTGGTGGCAAAAAAGAACCGGCTTCCGGCATATTTCTCTTTGACCTCGTCAAAAGAATCGTGATATTCCAGTTTGACGGAATGCCAGTAGTCGAGCCCAGCCCGTTTCAGTGTTTTGTCGTCCGTTGAAAATCCGAGCGGCCGCACCAGATGCAGGTAAGTTCCCGTCGCTGCGCAGGTCCGGGAAATATTGCCCGTATTCGCCGGAATTTCCGGTTCAACCAATACGATGTGAAAAGCCATGCTGCACGTTCACCTCTTTCCTCTGCTAGTATACCACTTTCCGCTCCGCAATTTTAACACTCGTTTTACGTGTTCTTAATATGACCGTGATACATAGATGCGATAATAGAGCTAATAACCGAACCCAAAGGAGACCGATTCATGAAGAAAAAAGTGCTAGTCGTAGACGACGAACCTTCGATCTCCATGCTCATCGAGTTCAATCTGAAGCTCGTAGGCTTCGAAGTCCAGTGTGTATATGACGGTGAGGCCGTATTTGACGTCATCGGCCAGTTCCGTCCCGACATTATCGTTCTCGACCTGATGCTGCCCAAAATGGACGGCCTGCAGGTCTGCCGCAAGCTGCGCAGCCAGAACAATCTCGTTCCCATCATTATGCTCACCGCCATGCAAGATTTATCGGATAAAATCGCCGGACTGGATAACGGTGCCGACGATTACATGACCAAGCCTTTCAGTCCGCAGGAGCTGATTTCGCGCATTCAGGCGATCATCCGCCGCATCCAGACCCTCCCGGCCTCGGGCGAAGAAGCTCCGATCACGATCGGCCAGCTCAGCATCCGTCCCGATCAGCGCGAGGTAACCTGCGCGGGCAAGCCGGTTGATCTGACCCCCAAAGAATTCGAGCTGCTTGTGTTCCTTTGCAAGCACAGAGGCAAAGTACTGAGCCGCCAGCAGTTGCTGCACGGCGTCTGGGATTATCATTTCCTCGGCGATACCCGTATCGTCGATGTCCACATCTCACATCTCCGAGATAAAATCGAGGCCAACGCCCGGACACCCGAATATATTATGACCATCCGCAACGTCGGCTACAAATTGACCGAACCCGCCATTAAAGAGAGTTTTGCCTGAGGGCCTCCCGGAATACAAGCATACACAAGGAGTAAAAAGGAACGGCGGATGATTCCGCCGTTCCTTTTGTATGGCTTTACGGCCCAGGGATAATCGCTTCGCGGGCAGTCCGGGACAGAAGCGCGCGCGACTTTCAAACGCTTGTTCAAGTCCTGCAAAGCGGACGTTCAAGAACGTGCCGGATTCTCCGGCTCCCGTTCCGGTTCCTCGGGAAAGTCGCGCGCTGTCCTTGCAACGGTTTCAGAAGCTCCTGAAGAAATCCCCCGGATGATCTTCAGATAATTGCCGATCCCGGGATAAGCCGCAGCTTCCCGGTAGGAGCGTATTCCGGCAGCACAAAAACGAGGCCCTTTGCGGGGCCCCGTTTTCCGGTCATGATAAAGAAGGATGCCTGTTTGTAAACCATTACCCGTTGCGCTTGCTGAAATCGTTCATAAACTGGGCGAGTGCCTGGCACGACTCGTAAGGTACCGCATTGTAAGTCGAGGCTCTCAGACCGCCGACGCTGCGATGACCTTTGAGACCGACAAATCCGTTTGCCTGGGACTCCTTGACGAAAAGCTTTTCCAGCTCTTCCGATTGCAGACGGAACGTAATGTTCATTCTGGAACGGCTGTCCGCATCGACGCAGCCTTGATAGAAGCCGCCGCTGGCATCGATAGCGTTGTAGATCAGGTCGGTTTTGTCGCGGTTGATCTTCTCCAGCGCGGCAAGTCCGCCCTGACGTTTGATCCAGTGCAGCACCAGATTGATCATATACACCGAATAAGAAGGCGGTGTGTTGTAAAGCGAATCGTTCTTCACGTGGGTGTCGTAGCGGAACATGGTCGGAAGGTTCGCATTCGCGCGCTCCAGCATATCCTCCCGCAAAATAACGACCGTTACGCCCGAAGGACCTAGATTCTTCTGAGCCCCCGCGTAAATCAGGCCGAACTTCGAGACGTCGACCGGACGGCTGAGAATATCGCTGGACATATCCGCGATGAGCGGAATGCTGCCGGTGTCCGGGTAGCTTTGAACCTGCGAGCCTTCGATGGTTTCGTTCGACGTGACATGCAGATAAGCCGTCTGATCGGACAGGTTAAGCGCACCGAGATCCGGCATGCGCATGAACTTCTGATCTTTCGAGCTCGCCGCAACCGCGGTTTCCCCAAAAAGTTTCGCTTCCTTGATCGCTTTGTCCGCCCAAGCGCCGCTTTGAACGTAGGCCGCGGTTTGCCCGGCTTGCAGAAAATTCATGGGAATCATGGTGAATTGTGTGCTTGCTCCGCCTTGGAGGAAAAGCACTTTGTAGCCGTCCGGAATGCTGAACAATTCTTTAAGCAGGTTTTGCGTTTCGTTGTTCACCGCTTCGTACTCTGCGCTGCGGTGCGAAATTTCCATAATCGACATGCCGATGCCGCGGAAGTCGACAAATTCCTTCTGCGCCTGTTCCAGCACTTCCAACGGCAGAGCCGCCGGACCGGCGTTAAAATTGTAAGCACGGTTTCCCATTTTTCTCTCCACACCCTCTGCTTCATTTGATTTATCGCTATGATAGCAGTATTCGCCAGCACCATCAAGAGAAAGTTGTATGGATACGGGCCTTTCCGCCAAAATTAAAAGAAGCTTACGCAAAAGGAGCAAATCCGACATGACCGATCCGTTAGAGCGCCTGTTCGTCGCCGTTCCGCTGACCGGACCCGTCAGGGAGAATCTGAGCGGCTGGACCGAGAGGCTGAGAAATTCAGGAACCCCCTTCCACAAATGGGTTCATCCGGAGGACTTCCATATCACGCTGAAGTTTATCGGCGACACGCCCCGGTCTACCCTGCCCGCCCTCTCCCCTCTGCTCAAACAAGCGGCAGAGGCTCATTCTCCGCTGGAGCTTACCGCGGCGGGAGCGGGAACCTTCGGCCCGAAGGATGCCCCGCGCATCCTCTGGGCCGGCCTGCAGGGCGATCTGGACGCCCTGCAAAGGCTTCAGCGTGATGTGGAGGCGGCCTGCTCGTCGCTCGGCTTCGAGCCGGAGGACCGGCCCTACCGGCCCCACATCACGCTCGCCCGCCGCTATACAGGCGGGCGCAAATGGGCGCGTGAACTGCTGGACGCGCCGGGTGAGCCTCCTTCCGCCTCCTGGGCGGCGGAAGAGATCGTGGTGTACCGGACCCATATGGGCCGGTCACCGATGTATGAACGCGCAGGAGCTTTTGCTCTGCGCGGGTGAAGGAAGGGCCGCCGGGGACGTTACGGCGGCCTTTTTGCCGCGGCTGCGCGACCACGCGTCGACGTCGCTAGCCGGCTCCCTCGCCCGCTTCGCCCATGCGCAGCAGCCCCGCTCCCGCCCGTTCCGCGGGCGCATCCTGTGCTCCCACGCGCACGACATCGCTGTCCCGCTCCCTCGCCCGCTTCGTCCAGGCGCAGCAGCTCCGCTCCCGCCCGTTCCGCGGGCGCATCCTGCGCGCCCACGCGCACGACATCGCTGTCCCGCTCCCTTGCCCGCTTCGCCCATGCGCAGCAGCCCCGCTCTTCGGCATCCGCTCGCTCCCTTCCGTCCCGTATGAAAACCGCCGCCGGGAGACATCCTGACAGGGCGGCGCACGCGTTCCCAAAACTGTCGATTTTGCGCCTCCGAATTTATGTTACGCTCATTATATAGCAAGGACTAACGGACTACCCCGTGCCGATCCTTGAACCAAGGAGGCATTCGAATGAACTCAACTAACGACATCGCGGACAAAGCCCGCGCCTTCCTCTATACCTGTTACAGCGAATGGGGCCGCAGCGAACAGGAAGCCGAAGAACGATGGCTCGACGTTTGCGCCCAAATCGAAGAAACCGGCACTTACGTACATAGGCCGGAAGAACTGGAGTACGGCGCCAAATTAGCCTGGCGCAACAGCAACCGCTGCATCGGCCGTTTGTTCTGGAACACGCTGAGTGTATTTGACGGCCGTCATACCGGCACCTTCGAAGAAGTGCGCGACTCTCTGCTTACGCATATCCGTTTTGCCACGAATGACGGAAAAATCCGTCCGGCCATCACCGTACTCCCTCCCGCCGGGAAGGACGGCAATTGTCCCGTACGCATCTGGAACCACCAGCTCATCCGTTACGCCGGTTACGAGACGGAGAACGGACCGGTCGGCGATCCGAACTCCATCCCCTTCACACGAATTTGCCGGGAGCTGGGATGGGAAGGCGAAGGAACGCCCTTCGATCTGCTTCCGCTGGTCATCCAGATCGGCGACGATGCTCCCCGGTGGTTCGAGCTTCCCCGCGACCTCGTGCTGGAGGTTCCCCTCCGTCATCCCGAGCTGCCGGGTTTCGAGGATTTGCAGCTGAAATGGTACGCCGTGCCCATTATCGCCGACATGCGGCTGGAAATCGGCGGTATCTCTTATCCCGCCGCCCCTTTTAACGGCTGGTACATGGAAACCGAGATCGGTGCCCGCAACCTGGCTGACGAACAAAGATACAACCTGCTTCCGCGGACGGCTTCCCTCATGGGGCTGGATACCGGTTCGAATGCGACCTTCTGGAAGGACCGCGCATTGATTGAGCTGAATGCCGCCGTGTATCATTCTTACCGCAACGCCGGCGTATCCATTGTCGATCATCATACGGCAGCCCAGCAGTTTCAGCTATTCGAGCAGCAGGAAGCCCAGGCGGGAAGAGAAGTAACGGGAGACTGGACGTGGCTGATTCCCCCGGTATCTCCGGCGACTACGCCTATTTTTCACAGCAAGTATGAGAACATCTGGAAAACCCCGAACTTCTATTACCAGAACATGCCTTACGAGAAATAACTCCAATGAACCGGCCGATGTATTTATAATTAGGCCTCGTTTAAAACACCGGTCAGACATCAATAAACATCCGGATTTCTTTGAAATCGTCGGCTCCGGCATCCTGTTGAGTTCGCTTACGCAAAAGCCTGTGCTTCATGCATAGGCTTTTTTTGCTTGTCTTGGTCCATTCCCCTAACCCGCCCAAGAAAGGAGGAGAACGATGATGTGGAACTGGATGAAAAACCGTAAAACCGGCAGCCCCATGCCCGAGCCGCGGATAGCGGTACCGAGCCTTTATATAGAAGATATTTTGAGCGGCAAGCAGATTTCCACGGGAATCGAGGAAAATCTGAAGCTTTTTCAAAATGTTCTTCAATATAACGATGATCTGACCGTCCGCCGTTTCCACCTTTCAGACCATGGTCCGCATCAACCGGACCGGCATGCAGTTCAGATAGGAGGCGGTTTTATCCTAAAAATCGGCTTTTTGCATGATCTCGGAGGTTATTTTGCGGTATCGGGGCTGATGCTCCTCTGGATCGTCAAGCGGATGTATGCCGTAAGCGGCTGGTACAGGGAACAGACGTTAACGCTGTGGCTGGGGATCGTGCAGTTGGCGCTTGGCCTCCTGTCGCTGAACGTTCATTATTTCCTCAAACTGTCCATCTGGTAAATCCGCGGCAGTGTACAGGCACACCAACCCTCCCCTTCTAATAAAATGCTTGCAGGAGATTCGTTTGGAGAAGGGGATTATATATGGCCAAACAGGTTCCGTCCCGCAAAAAGCGGCAAGCATCACCACTTCCGGCTGGACTGTTCCGGGTGGATCCGCAATCCTCCGGGAGCAAAGCCCCGCCCCCCGGCGGCTCAACGGGACCGGAGGAAGCAATCTCCGCCTTGGATACCGCTGAAAGCCAGCAGCCCCGTTCCGCAGAGACCGGCTGTCTCGACGGGCTGACCGAAGATGAACTTCTTGAGGCACAAATCCATGCGAAAACGGGCCCCTCCAACCCGCTGATCGGCGTACTCGTCAAAACGCTTCAGCCCTCCTCACCCAACCTGTTCGGAGGAATCACGGCTTTTTGCAAAGAGCTGGATGAAGCGAGCAAGGAGCAGGGAGCCCGCGTTTTTTTCTTCTCCGTTGACGGCATAAAGCCGGGAAGCCCGCGAATAAACGGCTGGCACTATGCCTTCGGGAGCTGGAAAAAAGAAACTTTCCCGATGCCTTCCGTTATTTATAACCGGCTCACCTCGCGCATTCTGGAAAACCGGCCGAAGGTCCAGCAATTTTTCCGGGATGCCAAAGCAAACTACGGCGCCAAAGTGTTTAACGAGAAATATTTGAACAAAACGGAAGTGTTTCAGGCTTTAAAAGACGAAGCGGCGTGCAAAAGCTTTCTTCCCGAGTCGTATCTCTTCAAAAACTATGCCATGCTGCAGTCTATGTGCAAAAAGCACGCCACGGTCTTCCTCAAGCCCGTGCTGGGAAGCCTCGGCAAAGGCATCCTGCGCGTCTCCGCGCTGGGAGGGGAATCGTACAGCTGTGAAATCCCTACGCTGAACGGTACGAGCCGCAAAGTGTACCCGAGTCTGCTGAAGCTGTTCAACGCCCAGGCCGGGAAGCTGAAAACGAGCCGCTACCAGATCCAGCAGGGCCTCCAGCTCGTGCAGGTCGGGGGCCGTCCCGTCGATTTCCGCGCCCTCGTCCAGAAGGACCAGCGGGGAGAATGGGCGATCACGTCCGTCGTCGCCCGGATTGCGGGGGCCAATCACTTCGTCTCCAACCTGGCCCGCGGCGGATCGCTCAGCACGGTTATGGAGGCGCTCGCCCGCACCTCTCTGCCGGCCGCGGACCACAAGAAGATCTCGGCGCAGATTCGTAAAGCGGCCCTTGCCGTAGCGGAAGGCATACAGACGCATATTCCCGCCCTGTTCGGCGAGCTTGGGGTCGATCTCGCTGTCGATACCGACGGGCGGGTGTGGCTGCTGGAAGTCAATTCGAAGCCGTCGAAGAACGACAATACCGCGCTCGACGGGGGCAGTAAAATCAGGCCGTCCGTCCGCAGGGTCATCCGCTATTCCAAGTATTTGGCGATTCATTAATGTAAGCGCAAGAAAACCCGAGATAAACGGAGGATAGCGGAGAGAAAACAGAATGAAAGGCTTCTCATCCGCTCAGTAGTTCCTTTCCGGCTATTTCTAATAGTTTTCTAATTAAACGGCGCAAACCCAGACGAGGTCTGGGTTTGCGCTTTTTTATCCAATTAACCCCATCTTTGTGTGTGCTATACTGAGACACATCACGAGATGGAGGTACAAGACAATGAAAAAACAACTAGGAAAGAAACTCATCATCGCAAGTCTGAGCGCCGCAATCGCCCTCTCGGGAGGACTTACTGCTCTTCCTCAGCAATCGCACGCCGCCGTTTCTTCTTCCGCTTTCAAAACGAAAGCCGATAAGATCATCACACTGGGTAACAAATACCTCGGCAGACCTTACAAATTCGGAGCCAAGACAGGCAACACGAGCTCCTTCGACTGCTCTTCTTTCGTTCAATATGTATATCAGCAAAACGGCATCAAACTTGCCCGCGGCGCACGCGATCAGTCCAAAAACGGAACAAAGATCAAACGCAGCGAGCTTCAACCGGGAGATCTCGTTTTCTTCTCCACGACCAAAACAACGAAATATTCCGCAAGCTCCGTTAACCGCATCGGTCACGTCGGGATTTATGCCGGCAATAATAAAGTCCTGCACACCTTTGGAAAAGGGGGCGTCACATACAGCAACATGGGTTCCGGCTGGTGGGACAACCATTACGTGACCGCAGTAAGAGTCATCAAATAACTCACACAATCTTTTTACTAGCGGAGGATTCTTTCTATGAAAAAAATAGCCAAGCTTGTGCTGGGACTAAGTCTTCTTGCAGGAAGCAGTCTTAGCGCCGGCGCCGCCTTTGCAGAGACGGCACCAGCAATAACAACATCATCTACTATTATTACCACAGGCAATCCATATCTGAAACAACTTCCTTATTCCAGTCAAGGAAAAATTTATGGATCCGTGCCTAAAGGCACCAAATTGACTGTGCTCGAAAATACAAACAAGTACTTCGTCAAGGTGAACTATAACGGTCAAACCGGCTATATTTCCACCTTGTACTTAAAGGTTGTCGGCGGCGGAACTTCTACGGCTCCGGCTCCTTCTAAACCCGGAAATTCCGGTTCCAGCAGCGCAACCTGGAGCAAGCAGGCGGACAGCATTCTTTCGTTCGCCAAGTCTCTTCAGGGTAAAGTGCAATACGTTTACGCCAAGAATGACACGAAGAACCTTATCTTCGACTGCTCTTCGTTCACGAAGTATGTGTTTAACAAAGAAGGCATCAATCTGCCTTGGGGCGCAAGAGCTCAGTATAAGCTGGGAACGCCCGTCAACAAGAGCGAGCTGCGCAAAGGCGATCTCGTCTTCTTCTCCACGACGGCTACAGCGGGTAACAAAGACACTGTCAACAAAATCGGCCATGTGGGCATCTACATCGGCGACAACAAATTCATCCACAACGTGAATCCGAAGGATGACGTTGTCATCGGCGATCTCAACAACACTTGGCAGAAAAATCACTACGTCGCATCGGCCCGCATTCTCAAATAATGCGTCACGGCCTTCAAAACCGGGAGCTTGGCTCCCGGTTTTTTTGCGTATGCGGACTTCCAATCCCTACTCGTACATTCATTGTATGACAAAAGGTTCCGGACCGTTCCCCCGCCGGGGAAGGATAGGCGCCGCGCCCCCCGTTTCAAACTCACAAACCGCTCCCGCCGGCCATATGATAATACAGTTTAACAAGAAGGGACTGGGAATCGTAATGGCAAAGCCCGTAATCGGCATCCTCACCTGGCGGGAGGGGCATTCCTTCAAGGAACCCGGCTATTTTCGCTCGCTGGTGAGGGAAGGCCAGAAATTAGACGCCACCGTATTTATCTTCTCTCACAAAGATGCGTTCCCGGATAAAAAACAGGTCCGCGGCTATGTACCGGTCGGAAACGGAAGCTGGACCAGCCGTATCTTCCCCTGGCCGGACGTCGTCATCGACCGGTGCCGAACGGCACAGGAAGGCTACAGCGAATTCCGCAAACAAAAGCATTTTGTGTACGCCAATCATACGTTTACGAACAAAATGAGCGCGACCCGGCTTTTTTCGAACGAGGAAGCACTCAAGAAATGGATTCCGGCTACCGTCGATTATAACGCCGAAAACCTCGTGCGCATGTTCAAAAATCACCAGATTGTTTACATCAAACCCGGAAACGGAACCGGCGGCAAAAGCATCGTGAAGATTTCACGGGTGAATGGCGGCTACAGACTGCTCGGACGGACGAAAGGGTACGCGAAACGCAACGTCCTCTTCCGCAGCCTCACCTCGCTCACGAACTGGCTCAACCAGTGGGTCCGCCAGGAGAGGATACGCAAGGGCAGCTTTATGATCCAGCAGGGACTGGATCTGGATCTTCTGCCGGGCCACGTGTCCGACATGCGGCTGCTCATCCAGAAAAACGATAAGGGCAAGTGGGAAGTTACCGGCGAAGGCATGCGCATAGGCAGCGTTAACAATCCCACTTCGAACCTGCACGGAGGCGGCCGCGCGTCCTCCACCGAAGCCGTGCTTCACAAACGTTTCACGCCCGAGAAGACACGCGAGATCATCGCCGAGTGCCACGATCTGGCCCATGGGGTCGTCACCGTCATCGAGAAGCATTTCGGCAGAATGCTGGAATACGGGCTCGATATCGGAATCGATAAGCAGGGCAGCGTGTGGCTGATCGAAGTAAATCCGAAGCCGGGGCGCGAACTGTTTAAGAAGATGGGCCGCAACGATCTGTACCAGCAATCCATTCGCCGGCCGCTGCAGTACGCGCTCTATTTGAACGAACAAACACAGAAGCAGGAACAGAAGCAGGAGCAAAAGCAGGAACAGAAGCAGGAGCAGGAAAAATAACCTCCGGCCGCCTCGTCACCGGATCACAAATCCGACGGGGCGTTCCTTCACAATCGGTCTTGCGGTTAAAGCGTAAAAAAGGGGTGCAGGAGATTCTCCTGCACCCTTCCTGCACCTTTTTTATGCGTTTTTTCCGAGCGGCTCCGGTCCTGCTGTCTATACCTTGGTAAGAGGCCGTGATTTAAGGCTATTGTCGACGCTCCTTCCGCGGAGGATGATCCGGTTTGCTTTTTTGTACTTTAATATTTTCTGGTAGATGCTCTTGTCGTCCAGTTTTTTGAAAATAGACGCGTCCGGTTTGGTGTTCACTTCGAGTATCCAGGGCTTCAGCTCGCTGTCCAGCGCGATATCCACGCCGATCGCCGTTACTTTGGGATAGCCGGTCTCCATATATTCGGCGATTTCATGGCCAAGCCGGTTCAGCTTTGCCACGTAATCCGGCACTTGTTCCTTTTTCAGATACTCTTTCAAAAGCTTCGAAATTTCCGTAGGGGTTCCGCCGCGGTGATAATTGGTCACAATCTTATCCGGGTGGGCTACACGGCCGATAATACCTGTGTTTTCCCAATCGCCCCGCAAATTTTTCTGTACCATGATCCGGATGTCGAAAGGCCGGCCCTTGCTCGTCAGAAGATGAATGCCCCGCTGAACGAGATGCTTCGTGTCCCCGAAACATTTGGACATGGTGCGGTACAGCTCATCGTACGTTTCGAATTTCTTTTTCGTCTCATTGATCTGATACCGATACCGGCCCTTAGAGCTGTATTCCACCTTGAAAATGCCCCGGCCGCCCGTCCCGTTGTTCGGCTTGACGTACACCATCCGGTACCGTTTAAGAAAGTCGTACAGATGATCTTTCGTTGCCTGCGCCGTATCCGGCTGAAACTTTTTCAGCTCCGAGTGCCGATTCAGAAATTGGGTTTTACCCAGTTTGGTATTGGGCAGAACGTTTTGTGAATCCATGGCCAGCCTCCCGTTTTCTCCATATGCAAGTTGCCGTAAGCGAAATCCGGCAAGTAAACCGGCGATTTTGTTAGATCTATTCATCTGATTTCTATCATACGGCTGCAGAAGCCAAAACGTGCGAATTTCGGGCCGCTTGCATAACTTGGGCACCGACCACCCAGACCCTGCGGTTTCGCGGCGCATACGATATCACGTACTCCATTAAGAAGGAGGTCATGCGAAATGTCAGGAGTTGGCGGATACGGCGGCGGTTTTACAAGCACAGGTGCCATTCTGGTTCTGTTCATTCTGCTGGTTATCATCAGCAGATCCTTCCTGTACTAATTCAGCTCAAACCGGCTGAAGCTTGAACGACAAGAAAGACCGTTCCCCCTAGGGGGAACGGTCTTTCTTTCATTGAGTTGTACCGGGGAGGCGTATGCAGGAAGCAGTCTAAACGAACGAGAGCTTCTCGTACAAGCGCCCGACCGCACTGCGGGCGTCTCCGTTCAGCCAGTTCTCCACGACGGTATAATACACCGATCTGAAGTCGAGCTCCGCCTTCAAATCTCCCTTATCCAGCTTCGTGAGGCTCGGATAGGCCCCGTAAAGCCCGCCGCTCACTCCGCCTCCCAGCAGAAAAACCGGTCCCGCGGTACCGTGATCCGTCCCGCCGCTGCCGTTCTCCTTCATTCTCCGGCCGAATTCGGAGAACGCCATGACCATGACCTGGTCCTGGAGGCCGTGAGCTTCCAGGTCGCGGTAGAACGCGCCGAGCCCCCCGTCCAGAGTGGACAGCATAGCCGCATGGTGCGCCTTCTCGTTGGCATGGTCGTCGAACGGACCGAGCTGCGTGTAGAAGACCCGGGTGCCGGAGCCGGATGCCATGAGCTGCGCGGCAAGCTGCAAATCCTTGGCGAACGAGGTGTCCGGATAAGGCGCGCCTGCCGTATATCCCGGCCGCAGAGAGCCGATCGCTTCCACGCTGCGGTAAGCTTCAATCCCGCTGGAGCAGGCAACCCGCAAGGGAGCGGCCTGCTTGTTCAGGTTGTACATATCCAAGAAAGCCTTGTTCAGTCGGCCGCGGTCCGGATCGGGGGGCTTGCTGGTAAAGATTTTATAGGAATCCAGCGCGGACACAACGGGAAGCGAAATGGAGTCGTGACGGAGAGCACGCGTCTCCGTCTTCCCGAGCTGGACGGCCCGGAGCGGATTCGCCGTATCCAGGGACGAAAAAGCGTAGCGCCCCAGCCAGCCGTCGCTGATCCGCTTCTCCGGCTCCCCGGTATGCCAGATTTCCATGGAACGGAAATGGGAATGGTCTGGCTTCGGGTAGCCCACGCCCTGGACAATCGCGACCTTTCCGCGCTGGTACAGCCCGTGAAGCTGCGTGAGACTCGGGTGCAGGCCAAGCTGGCCGTTGATATCCAGCACCTCATGCTGCTGGAGACGAAGACGCGGCCTGGCGTCGTGATACGCTCCGATTCCGTACGGAATCAGCGTATTGAGGCCGTCGTTGCCGCCGGAAAGCTGGACCACGACAAGAACCCGGTCTTTCGCCCCCGCGGGTGGTCCGGGCTTGAGCATATTTTTACTGTCCGCATAAAGCAGGGGGCCGCCAAAGCCGATGGCCGCGATAAGAGCCGTCCCCTTGATCAGAAAATCTCTTCTCGTTAAATTCATATCCGTAATCCTCCGCTCACTTCATCTGCGCTTCCGGGCTGATGAGCAGAAGCTGCAGCAGGCTCCGTTTGCCGACGGCCGGTTTTTTCGAGCTCACGATCGTCTCCGCCGCATACTGCGTCAGCACATTCATCGTGTTCTTGCCGAGCGGAGCCAGCCCTGCGCCGCGTCTGCACCCCTCCACATAAGCTTCCGGACCGGTCTGCGCCCCTTGCGGAGCCAAAGACTGGAGCTGGTCTTCCGTGACGCGTTTGGCCACCTTCTCGGCGAACTGGTAGCGTGCGATCAAGCGGCTTGTCGCCAGCCAGGAAGCCCCGCTCTTCCAGCCGGAGACATCCGGCGGCGCGTACAGCTCCATGCCCATGAGCCCCATACTCGCACGGAAAACCGCCGTTAGGGGAAGCCCCAGGGTCCGCATCGTGCCCGCCACGTACTCCGCCGGATTTTTGACAAGAGACAGCCGGTAGGCTTCCTCGTAAAATTCGTCGGAAGCGAACAAATCGTACAGCACGTCCCCGATCGACGGCATCTTCGCGATATTGCGGGCGACCCGGTCTATCCAGGCATCGGAAGGATTTTCCGCGGCAAAATATTGGAGCAGTTTCGTCGCCAGAAACTTCGGGAGCGCCGTCTGCTTGAAAACGAGGCGCACCACATCGGCGGAATCGAAATATCCGGCTTCGCCCAGAAAAACCTTATGTCCGGCATCGTGCCGCGCTTCCTGATACTGAACGATATCGGTTGTCCGGTTATAGCTCCAACCCGTCAAAGACCTTGCCGCTTCCTTCACATCCTGTTCGGTATAGTTGCCGATGCCGAGTGTGAACAGCTCCATCATCTCGCGGGCGTAATTCTCGTTGGGACTCCCCTTCTGATTCGTATAAGAATCAAGATACAGCATCATGGCCGGGTCTTGGCCGATTTCTTCGGTCAGCTTGCGGAAGCTGCCCAGGGCGTGCTGCCGGAACAGGTCGTTCTGCCGCACCATGAGCTTGATATCGCTCACTTTATATTGGGACGAAGCAAAATGACCGTGCCAGAACAACGTCATTTTCTCCACCAGCGGAGTCGGCGAAGCAATCATCCGATACAGCCAGTACGTTTGCTGATCGCCCACTCCCGTGACAATCAGCGGCTTTTCGTCGGCCTTTACCTCCGAGAACACAAGGGCGGAAGCGGCTCCGTCGGCCAGAGGCTGGCCCGAGGTGAGCCTGCGAACCGTCTCTTCCCGGCCTAACTTCAGACATCTATCCACTTCTCCCGGCGTAGCGGAAAAAGAAGCTCTCCCCAGCAGATGGAGGACTTCCTTTTCGGTCCAGGGTTTCATGTTGTACACCACCTAATTCTTTTACTTCCTACTTACTATACAAACAAAATATGACATGGGATTTAGGAACATGCTAAGAGAATGTTAGGAAAACAAAAACTCCCGAAACATTTGGGAAATGTCCGGGAGTTTTGCCTGCTTTGAGCGAGGAGAAAAAGAGGGGTGATTAGCAGCCGAAGTACAGGGAATACTCGTGCGGGTGGATGCGGATCGCAACATCTTTCGCTTCGCCGCGTTTGATGTCGACATAGTTGTTGATGAAATCCTGCGTGAACACGTCGCCTTCCAGCAAGAAGTCGTGATCGGCTTGCAGAGCGTCGAGAGCTTCGTCCAGTGTACCCGGCACGCTGCGGATTTCGGACTTGTCTTCGTCGGACAGCTCGTAGATATTTTTATCCAGCGGACCGTAACCGAGCGCACGCGGATCGATTTTCTTCTTGATGCCGTCCAGACCGGCCATCAGCATAGCCGCGAAAGCCAGGTAAGGGTTAGCCGTGGAATCCGGCGTACGGAATTCGATGCGGCAGCCTTTCGGTGTTACGGCCGCAACCGGAATACGGACTGCTGCGGAACGGTTTCCTTTGGAGAACACCAGGTTAACCGGTGCTTCGTAACCCGGAACGAGACGTTTGAACGAGTTCGTGGACGGGTTCGTCAGAGCGAGCAGAGCCGGGGCATGGTACAGGATACCGCCGATGTAGTGCAGAGCCATTTCGCTCAGGCTGGCGTAGCCGTTTTTGTCGTAGAACAGAGGCGTGTCGCCGTCAAAAATACTTTGGTGAACGTGCATACCCGATCCGTTGTCGCCAAAGAGCGGCTTCGGCATGAAGGTTGCGACTTTTCCGTACTGTCTCGCCGTGTTGTGAACGATATATTTGTATTTCATGAGATTGTCGGCTGTTTTGGTCAGCGTATCGAAACGGAAGTTGATTTCCGCTTGACCGGCTGTCGCCACTTCGTGGTGATGACGCTCGATGCGAAGGCCCGCTTCTTGAAGCAGACGGCACATTTCGCTGCGGATGTCCTGCTGGGTATCGACCGGTTGAACCGGCACATAGCCGCCTTTAACGCCGATTTTGAAACCCAGGTTGCCGCCTTCTTCTTTGCGTCCGGTGTTCCATGCGCCTTCTTCGGAATCAACGGAGTAGTAAGAGGTATTCATGCCGCTTTCGTAACGGACGTCGTCGAAAATGAAAAACTCGGACTCGGGAGCAAAGTTCGCCGTCGTGCCTACGCCGGCTGTTTGTAGGAATTCTTCCGCCTTCTGTGCGATGCTGCGCGGATCGCGCTCGTAACGCTCACCGTCCGGCGTGTGGATGTTACACATCACGATCAGTGTCGGGTGAGCCGTGAAAGGATCGACATAAACCGACTCCGTATCAGGCATCATGACCATATCCGACTCTTCAATGCCGCGGAAACCATGAATGGAGGAACCGTCAAAGGCAACTCCGTTCTCGAAAGTTTCTTCCTCGACTTCGCAAGCCGGGAGAGAAATGTGGTGCGCCTTACCTAAAAGATCCACAAAACGAAAATCGATCCACTCAATGTTTTTTTCCTTGATGATGTTCAAAACGTCCTGTACTGACATGTATAAACCCTCCTAATTCCGTACATTCACAATGGTTTCCCTGTGTAATGTTCCAGTTTTCATTCGATCTTTTTTCATATTATATAGCGGCCGGAGAAATGTCGTCAATACTCATGTCAGGTATTTTTTTAAAGAATGTGAGGTAATGTTACATGAAAAACAAAAAAACCGGATTTCTCCGGTTTTCAAGCTGTTTCTGGGGGAATTTCGGGGATTTTGGGACAACCTGTCGGATTAGACAAGTACGGGGGTTTTGGCGGTATCGAATCTTTTGCCGCAAATCGGAGCCAGCTTCTCCAGATCTTGAAGCAGCTTGGCGAACTGGTCCGGGAACAGGGACTGGACGCCGTCTCCGGTCATCGAATTGTCCGGATCCGTATGCATTTCGATGATCAGGCCGTTCGCCCCGGCGGCCACGGAAGCCTTCGTCATCGGCTCGACCAGCTCGCGGCGCCCCGTTCCGTGACTCGGATCGGAGATGACCGGCAGATGGCTCAAGCTCTGAAGCACCGGAATCGCCGAAAGATCGAGCGTGTTGCGGGTATAAGTCTCGAATGTTCGGATTCCGCGTTCGCAGAGCATCACATTCGGATTGCCTCCCGCAAGGATGTACTCCGCCGCATTAAGGAATTCGTCGTACGTCGAGCTGAAGCCGCGCTTGAGCAGCACCGGCGTCTGGATCGAACCCAGCTTGCGCAGCAGATCGAAGTTCTGCATGTTGCGGGTGCCCACCTGCAGAATGTCGGCGTATTCCGCGCAGACATCCACGTATTCCGGCGTCATGACCTCCGTAATCGTCAGAAGACCGTGCTTGCGTCCGGCTTCCGCCATCATGACGAGCCCTTCCACGCCGACGCCCTGGAAGCTGTAAGGGCCCGTGCGCGGCTTGAAGGCGCCGCCCCGGAGCACTTGACCGCCCGCCGCCTTGACCAGGCGGGCGATTTCGTCGATCTGCTCGGGAGTCTCGACGGCGCATGGGCCGCCCATGACCACGAGCTGATCGCCGCCGATCTCCACATCCTTGATGCGGATGACCGTATCCGCCGGATGAAAGTCGCGGCTTGCCAGCTTGTAGGACTTCGAGATTTTGACCACCTGCTCGACTCCCTTCAGCTGGCGCAGCTGCTCGGCCAATACCGGATCGGCCTGCCCGATGATGCCGATAACCGTACGGTCTTCTCCGTGCGATACGTGCGCTTTTACTTCATGCTTCTCGATGATGTGTACGATTTCCTGAATACGCGCTTCTTCAACCTTATTTGAAAGAATGACGATCATTCCGCTCACGCTCCTGAATGTAGAATATTGGTTTGGTTGCCTTTTCACTTCAACGCTTGTTTGCTTTCAAGCTTTTTAGCTTCTACGCTTTTATCCGTTAAAGTAACTCGCTAAAATAATAATAACAGGCTTGACGATTATCCGTCAAGCCTGCATTTGTCTGTTTATCCTGTTAAGCCGCGAGGCCGTGCGTCAATCCGCGTCACCCGGAAGTCCGGAAGCCATAGCGTGCTGATGTTCCTTGCGCAGTCTGCGCCTGTCCTTGCGCCGGCTGGCATGGAGCCTCAGCAGAAGCATGATCGGGAAGTACATGATCAGGCCGAGAACGCCCCCGACGATCATTCCGCCTACGATCAGCTCCAGGCTTCCTTTCAGGACATTCGCAAGAAAAGCAGGAACGTGGTGGATCAGGTACTCCTTGAAGCCCGGAGGAACGACAAGGGAACCCACCGGTTTGTTAAAGAGGATCGCCATCGGCACGTAAATGATTTTACCGAACACGAACCCGATCAGCGCACCCGCAAAATTGCCCCGCAGCAGCCATACGAGGGGAAAAATAAGAAAAAAAGCCAGCCCGACCGTCGGAAGAGTGAACATCTCGACGGCCAGTCCGATGGAAAATCCGGTGGCGACCATTGAAGGCCCGCCCTTGGCGCGAAGCAGCAGAAGATATTTGTATTTAAACCAGCGACCCGTCTGTTTAAGATCAAACTTTTTCTTTCGGAGTGCCCCTTCACTATACTGCATGGTGCCTCATCCTATCCTGTAAATTAGGCCGGTTATTCGGCGGCAGCCTTTGTTTTGGCCATCGGGATCAATTTCTTCATATTCACGGTCCGTGTAACGCCCCATGTAGCCGGGTCAACCGGATCGAACTGCTCCAGATAAGCGATCGCTTCCTTAGTAATCGGAGTCGGCGTGGAAGCGCCGGAAGTGACGCCGACCGTACGGACACCCATCAGCCAATTCTTGTCGATTTCGGAAACGTCCGAAACCCGATATGCTTTGACGCCGGAGATTTCTTCCGACACCTGGGCCAGCCGGTTCGAATTGTTGCTTTTGGGGTCGCCGACCACGATAACTAGATCCGTCTCCTTCGCCTGCTCCGCAACCGCTTCCTGGCGGACCTGCGTCGCCAGACAAATCTCGTTGTGAATTTCAGCCGTCGGGAAACTCTCCAGCAGCTTCTTCATAATATGCTTGATGTCCCACTGGCTCATCGTCGTCTGATTGGTGATCAGAATTTTGGCCGAAGCGATATGGAGCTCCTCCGCGTCCGCCAGCGTCTCGATCAGATGGACGTGCTCGGGAGCGATACCGACGGCGCCTTCCGGCTCGGGATGGCCTTTCTTGCCGATATAAATAATCTCGTATCCTTCCGCCGTTTTCTCGCGGATCAGATCGTGTGTTTTCGTTACGTCCGGACAAGTTGCGTCAACGACCGTCAAGCCTTTCTCGCGTGCCTTGCGGCGGACTTCCGGCGAAACGCCGTGTGCCGTAAAAATAACGGTACCGCCCGTCACCTGCTCCAGAATTTCGAGCCGGTTGGGACCGTCCAGCGTAATAACCCCCTCGTCTTCGAAGAAACGGGTTACGTGCGAGTTATGAACAATCATACCGAGTATATAAATCGGCCGCGGCAGATCCAGATTCTTGGCGGTTTGCATTGCAAGCGCCATTGCATCCACCACGCCGTAACAATAGCCCCTTGGGGAAATTTTGACGACTTTCAACGAAAGCACCACCTTTTTTGTCGTTCGTACCTTCATTATAGCCGATCAGGAGACGGGAAGAAAGACAACGGGCAGCCAAATGATAAAGGTCGAGCCCTCTCCCTTGCGGGTTTTTACCTCAATGGAGCCCTTATGTTCGTCGATAATCCATTTCGCGATCGACAAGCCGAGTCCGGTGCCCGCCGTCTTTCCTCTGGAAACGTCCGCCCGGTAAAACCTGTCGAAAATATGCGGAACCTCTTCCTTGTCCATCCCGATCCCCGTGTCCGCAATACGCAGACCGATCTGATCCCCGGAGCGGAGCGCATCCAGCCGGACGCTGCCCTGCTCGGTGTATTTGAAGGCATTTTCGATAAAAATGAACAAAAGCTGCTGGACATAGTCTTTGTTGCCGACCACGACCACATCCGTCAGCGGGTCCAGGTCTCCCACTTCCCACTGCACCTGGCGCGGCAGAAACTGGGCGCGCCGGGCGACTTCCTCGACCAGCGGCCTCAGCTCAAGAGGCTGCCGCTGCATCTCGAAGCCGGCATCCGCCCGCGCCAGCGACAGCATGTCGTTGACGAGCCGGCTCATCCGGTGAGCTTCTCCGGCGATATCCTGCATCGCCTCGATGGACATCTCCATCTGCTCTTTGTCCTGGCCGCCGGCCTGTCCGCTTGTCAGCGTGCGGCTCCACATCTTCTCGAGCAGCTCCACATTGCCGCGAATCGTCGTCAGCGGCGTCCTCAGCTCGTGGGAAGCATCCGAGACGAACCGGCGCTGGGCGCGGTAAGCTTCCTCCAGCTCGCTGTATACGAGCTGGAGCCGGCCGAGCATGCCGTTGATCGTGACGGTGAGCCGACCGATCTCGTCTTCGGGCCCGTCGTACAGAATCCGCTTGTCGAGGTCCGTGCCCTTCTCGATCTGCTGCGTAGCCACGATGACCTGCTCAATCGGCCGCAGGGCCTTCCTCGCCAGGAACCAGCCGAGCGTTCCGGCGATCAGCACCGTCAGCATGGCGAGAATCGCCAGCGTATACTGGAGCAGGTTGAAAAAGTTCTCGTAGTAGTTGATGGTCGCTCCGACCTGAAGCACGCCCCGGGTCAGCTTATTCCCGGTTACCGGGTCGGTGATGTCGAACCCCCGGCTGACCAGAATAATCGGATAGGACTTGTCCATCACCTTCAAGTTCAGCCGCTCGACCACAAGCGAATCTTTGCCCCGCAGCTTCTGCTCCGCATTGTTTGTAATGGGCAGCGTCAGCTCCAGATTTTTAAGAACGGAAGACCGGTCGTGAATAACGGGGCCTTCCTTATCGTTCAAACTGGCAAGCTGAAGGAGCGTGTTTTCCGAAAACATGTCCACGTTGTCGAGCTCCAGCTTGATCGGAACCCTTCCCCGGATCGAGGGGGCGGCAAGCGGCTTGATCCGCTCGTACGTCTCCGTCCAAGTGCGGCCCAGTTGTTTTTCCAGATCGTTATAGATGTAAAAGGAAAGAAATAAATAGAGGCCGAAGCCGAACAGCAGCAGCGTAACCGACAAAATGCCGGAATACCACAGCGTCAGCCGGAGGCGGATAGACATCTAGCTCTCTCCTCTCAGCACATAACCGGCCCCGCGCACGGTTTGAATAATGCGCTTGTGGCCGTACTCCTCCGTTTTTTGCCGGAGCAGGGCAATGTACACTTCCAGCACATTCGATTCCCCGCTGTAATCGTAGCCCCATATTTTTTCCATGATGATGTCCCGGGAGAGAACCCGCTTCGGATTCTGCATAAACAGGTGCAGCAGGTCGAATTCCTTCGTCGTAAGCTCGATAAGCTGGCTCTCGCGGAACACCTCGCGCGTATCCATATCCAGCGTGACGTTGTCGTAGTGCAGCCGGTTCGTCGGCTGCTCGGCGCGTTCGTTCCGTCTGCGAAGCAGCACCCGCACGCGGGCCAGCAGCTCTTCCAGTGCGAATGGCTTGATGAGATAGTCGTCCGCTCCGAGATCAAGCCCCTTCACCCGGTCGGTGACTTCGTCTTTGGCTGTCAGCATGAGAATCGGCACGCCGCTTCCGCTTTCGCGGATTCGCCGGCAGACCTCCCACCCGTCCACGACGGGCATCATCACGTCCAGGATGACCAGATGGGGCTCCTGCTCGAGCATTTTTTTTAAGCCGTCGTTGCCGTTGTTGGCCGTTACGATCGTATAGCCCTCGAAGGCAAGGCTGCGCCGCAGCATGGACGTAATTTTCTCGTCGTCATCTATTACCAATATCGTTTCACGCATGAATGTTTTCACCCTTCTGTAGATGGATTCGGGCTGCAGGCAGCCTCGTGGGACGCTTTTACCCTCTATTGTATCAAATTCGGCGTTGGAGCAAAATCTCGGACGCTCTCCGCCCTTGAAGCACGACTAGCTGCCGAAAAAAAAGCAGAGAACGGCATCGCTGCCGTTCTCTGCTCCGCATGGTGCGGCAGTCCGACCGTTACTTCTTCTCGGTCGTATCCGCTGCGTTTTTGTCTCCGACGGTGACGTTGATTTCGACACGTTTGCCGTCACGCATCACGCCGATTTTGGCTTTGTCCCCCACTTTCAGGGCCTGGATCTTGGTCGTCACGTCCTGTGAATTCGTCACTTTCTGATCGTTCACGTCGACGATGACGTCATAGGGACGCATGCCTGCCTGGAAGGCCGGGCTCTTGCGCGTAACCTCGGCTACAATTGCGCCTTCGGCGTTTGGCAGCTTCAGCTCGCTGATCCATTCT
The DNA here is from genome assembly GCF_058269095.1 of Paenibacillus sp. JNUCC 35. Classification (NCBI taxonomy): domain Bacteria; kingdom Bacillati; phylum Bacillota; class Bacilli; order Caryophanales; family Paenibacillaceae; genus Paenibacillus; species Paenibacillus sp. JNUCC 35. The sequence goes on from NZ_CM177771.1 coordinate 5,101,540, forward strand.
TTATCCACGTTCTGAAGGCTCACGCCGATGAACGGAGCTTTCTCCTTCGGAATCGTCACGTTGTTCTTCAAGTTATCCAGAACGGTCGAGAAGGTGCTTTCCGAAATAGCGAACCCGATCCCCTGCGCCTGCGAGCTTACGGCCGTGTTGATCCCGATGACTTCGCCGTTCATATTGAGCAGCGGGCCGCCAGAGTTGCCGGGGTTAATGGACGCGTCCGTCTGCAGAAGATGCTTGTAGTTGCGCGTGCCCTGCTCATCCTGAATCGAGATCGGACGCTCCTTGGCGCTGAGCACGCCGACCGTTACCGTATGGTCGAATCCGTACGGGTTGCCGATCGCGACCACCCAGTCTCCTACGTTCAGGCTGTCCGCTTTACCGATCGGCAGAATCGGGAAGTCCTTGTCGCCTTCGATTTTCATCGCGGCCAGGTCAAGGTCGTAGCTGTTGCCCAGAAGCTTGGCGACGAACGGCTTGTCGTAGCCCTGAACGGTTACGCGGATTTCATCGGCTCCGTCGATTACATGCTCATTCGTCAGAATGTAGCCGCTTTTCTCGAAGATAAAGCCGGTTCCGCTGCCTGCCAGTTGAAGGGCGCCGTCGCTTTTGCCCGAACCGTTGTCCTGCTTCCCGGAGTCTCCCTGATCGCCGAAGAAGAACCGGTAGAAAGGATCGTTCATCTGGTTGCGCTGGGAGCTGCTTTTCGTCTTGACGTAAGATTCGATCTTAACGGTTGCCGGACTTGCCTGGGCGAAAATCTGGGCGATGTTGTCCGGACGGGCCGAGTCCAGCGAAACTTTGCTTGCGCTGCCCGCCGCTACCGTCTGAGAAGAATTAGGCTGCGCGCCCGGCAGGGTCATCGGCTGTTTGCCGGTGAACAGGTTCGTTTTGTCTGCCGCAAACATGAGCGTGCTCACGACGACCGCACCAGCCAGGAAAGCGGCAAATCCGCTGCGGAGGGACGAGCGCTTCTTGGCGGGTCCGCTGCCGTTCCAGCCTCCGCCCGGCTTAGAGGCGCCGTCTCTGCTGAAGGAGAAGGATCTTACCGGCTTCGGAGGCGTCACTTCCACAGGCGCCGAGCCTTCGCGGTTCGAGTAAGCCGTCGTGTCCGATTCGGTGTTGTGCGTTTCCTCGGTCATGCCCGTCTTGTGGGGACCGTAAGAGTAGTAGTAGGAAGGTTTCTCCTGCGCCGCCGCTTCCTCGCGCCCGGAGTCATATCCGGGTTCGTAGCCGGCCTCCCGTCTTTCCAGTTCACGCTCCCGGTCACGGTCGCGGTTTAAATCCGAATCGTTGCTGCGGTCAGGGCCGAATTCCTTTTTATAATCATCCATGGCAATTCCTCCATTTATAAAAGTTAGAAAAAAGAGTATAAAAAACGAAGGACGGTTGACATGAAGGCTTTTTTGTAATTCGTGTTGTTCACCGTCTCTGTACTTTTATAATGGACTTCCTTCCTTAAGCAAACCTTAAAATTCAATAAAATGGAGGTAAAAAAGCCGGCTCACCGGCCGGCATCGTGTCGATCTGGGTCCTTTTAACTAAAAACATGGAACGGGGCGCTCAGTGCAGCCATTTCCGCTCGACATCCCGCAGAAGTTTCTCCGCTTTTCCGATCCACTCGCTTTCGAGCTCGGCGTCCGGATCGAGCGGGGTCTGAAACTGGTTCACCAGCGCGGAAACCGTCATCATACGGGCTTCGGGATCGTTGCCTTCATTATAAACGTGCTTCAGCACGTAGGGCGCCCCGATTTTCACCATCGCATCGGTTTCGTCCGTATCGCCGTCCAGAGTCCCTTCCGTCACTTCAAAAGGGATACGCAGCCACACTTTGTGCGCCTCATCCAGATAACGGTCGAACGAACCGTGATCGTACTCCCAGTTCCCGCCTAATGTAAACTCGAACGTGTGCAAATAGTCCCGGACATTGTCGAACGCTTCTACCGTTTCCTGGAGTGAGGAATTCAAAGCTTTCACAAGGCAACCTCCTCTTCATCGCGCCGTTGAAAATGAACCCGCGCAGCAATAGGTTGCGTATTTCTGCCTTCTTTTATGAGCGGCTGGAAAAAGCGGAGCGGTGCAGGCACCGCAGTCCGGCCCGGACAGGAGAGCGGGGCCGCTGCCCGGCGGAACGGGCAAGATGGCTGGCCTCGTATTACGATCGGGACAGGCAAGGAGGCTGGGCCGCAGCCCGGCGGGCCGGCGGCCGCATAGTCCCCTCGGCCCGCCGGAAATCCTGCCGGGACAAGGCAAAACACCGGAACCGTCTCCGGTCCGGCGGTGCAGAAGTCCGCGTTAAGCCCCGGTACCGGCCCAGCCCTTGCGGTGAGCATAAATAGCCAGCTGGGTGCGATCGTCCAGTTCGCACTTCATGAGCAGGTTGCTCACGTGTGTCTTCACGGTCTTGATGCTGATATGCAGCGCCTCGGCGATTTCCTTGTTCGATTTGCCGTCCGAAATGAGAGAAAGCACCTCGCGCTCACGCGCCGTCAGCCCCTCGTCTTCCGTCTGCGCCGACCGCTGCCTAAGCCCGCGGGTCAGCGCCAGAGAGACCTCGGGGTTAAGAACCGGCATGCCGGCGGCGGCTCCCTTGACCGCATGGGCGAGCTGCTCCGAGGAGATGGTTTTGAGCACATAAGAGATCGCGCCCGCTTCAACCGCTTGGACGACCTTGTCTTCTTCCAGGAAACTGGTCAGCATGATGATTTTAATAGAAGGAAAACGCTGCGTAATTTCCCGGGTCGCCTCAATTCCGTTCATAACCGGCATGGTCAGATCCATGAGAATCACATCGGGAATACGTTCAGCGTCCAGCGCTCCGAGCTTGCGCAGCGCTTCTTCCCCGTTCGACGCTTCCTCCACGACGCTAAGCTCCTCATCGAGCATAATATACGTGCGCAGACCGACCCTCACCATATCGTGGTCGTCCACGACCATCACTTTTATTTGTTCTTTCACAACGAAGCTTCCCCTTTCGGCTCTTTCACAAATTTCGGTATCCGTACACGGACTGTCGTCCCGCTGCCCGATCCGCTGAGGACCTCGGCATCTCCGCCCAGCTTCTGCGCGCGTTCGCGCATCGTGGACAAGCCGTGGGAGGCGGACGAAATCGCGCTCCGCTCGAAGCCTTTTCCGTTGTCCGCCAGTTGGAGCACATATTGGCGCCCGGAGTCATGCAGCTGCAGCTCGATTTCCGTAGCGGAAGCATGCTTGACGACGTTGGCCATCCCCTCCTGGATAATCAGGAACAGCTGATGCTCGATCGCCTCGGAAATCGGCTGCTCCGTCTCTACATCCAGGCGGCCTTGAAGCTCATGGGCCCGGCAGTATTCCGGGAACCATTTCTCCAGCGCCTGCTCCAGCGTGCTGCCGTCCAGCTCGATCGGCCGCAGCTGGGAGATGAGCCCCCGCATCTGCTTCTGGGCATGGTGCGACATCTGGATCAGCTGCTCCATCAGCTGGCTGGCGACGTCGGGATTGTGTCCGATCACCTTCGGCAGAGAGGATGCCGACATGTGAATCGCGAAGAGCTCCTGGCTGACAGTATCGTGCAGATCCCGGGCCAGCCTCCGGCGCTCCTCGACTACCGCTGTCTCGACGGAGCCGCGCTCCATCACGGAGCGTTCCTCGCCCATTTCCTGCAGCAGCCGCGTCCGCTCTTCAAGCGCCCCCGCCATCTCGTTGAACGATTTGTAGACGGGATGGAAAGAATCGATGGGATCGATCTGTATCCGATCCTTCAAGTTGCCTTTCGCCAGCTGAAGCATGGCGATGTGCAGCACATCCACCTTGCGCTGGAAGGCGCGGGAGGCCACGAAACCGACCGCCTGCCCCAACAGCACGGCAAAAACGGCCAGGCCGAACTTCCACCCGCCGCCTGCCGTTTCCCAGGGCATATAGAGCTGCGAAAAGCCCAGGATGCCGAGGGTCAGAAGGCTGGAGGCCAGGAAATACAGCATGAGCTGCCATTTCATGCTCCACAGCTTTACCATGCGTCCGGCCTCCTAACCCATCTTCTTCACGACGATATCTCCGATGAACATCGATACGTGAAGATTGATTTTTTTGGCGCCTTCCTGGTAATAAGGCGTCCGGTAATTCATCGAGCGCATGATCCCATCCTCCCGCCGCTCCAGCACATTCATATCGCCGATAAGAGATGATGCGGTGACACTGATCTCGACGTCGAGATCGCTCGGGATGAATACCTTCACATCTCCGATAAATGCCGAGATGTTGATCCGCGTCTCTCCCATCGGGATACTCGCTTTTGTCAGATCCAGCGAGGTGTCGCCGATAAAGTGCGAGATGTTAAGAGGCGTCAATTCCCAGTAATCCTGTCCCAAGTACACATCCCCGATAAAACCCGACTTATTCTGGGGAGGGGCGTAGGAGTTCACATAGTGGTAGTCCGGCCCGGGTCGATAAGAACCTCCCCCCGGAGGCGGCGGTGGAGGCGGCGGTGCATAAGCGGATTCCCCACTTGCCTCACCGGCTTCCGGATAAACGCCATCGTTCTTCCAGTCGGATCTCCTGGCACGTCTCGCCTCGCGTCTGGAGATTTTCTCCTGCCATTTCCGCGCCTTCTCCTCCCACTTGTCCTCCAGTTTACGTTCCCAATCGCTTCCCCAATGCCCATGTCCATGCCCGTCCCGGCTTCCCCCGTATTCCGAATCGTGACGGTGGGAGCTTTTCCGGCCGAAAATCATTTTGATTCCGAAAATGATCAGCACAACCGGGATGAGAAACTGAAACATTTCTCCAAGAGAGTAAGGAGCCCATCCGAGATTACGGAGCTGGAAGATGCCTCCGATCAGAACCAGGATAAGCCCCCAGGCTCCGTCCTGCCTCCCCCTGTTAAAGAGCACGCTCATCAGTCCCGCGTATATCAGAATCAGCGGCCAAAAGGTCGAAATGAGCTCTCCGATGCTCAAGGTGATAAAACCGAGCTGTTTCAGAAAAAAAAGCAGGCCGAGCGCAATCAGGATAAAGCCTCCCGCCAATCTTCCCCATATAGAACCGTTCATGACTTATTCCCCCGTTGAATTTCGTTTTCCTGAATTAAGTGTACCTCTGTCCATCTTTTCTGAAAAGAGACAAAGGGTTGATTCCTTACTCGGTCCCGAGACCGAGAAAAAGCGCCTGCGGAAATCGCAGACGCTTCTTGTGCGGTACTTGCTTACTTACTTCTTGCGCGATATATGTGAATGTTTAGGCTTCAGGTGTATCGACAGGATTGTTTTTGAAAATTTCCTGTACGAGCTGGTTCCAGATCATCTGGGTCACTTTGCCTGTACCTTCTTTGACGACAAAGACATTGACTGTTTTCTTGCCCCATTCTTTGTAGATCTGGTCTTTCGTTTCGTAATAAAGGTCAATTTTTTTGCCTTTAATGGCCCCGCCCGTATCGGCTACAATTCCGTATCCGTAACCCGGTATATAAAGGACCGTTCCGATCGGGAACACTCTCGGGTCCGCCGCGATCGTCGACAGGGAATGCTCGTCCCGTTTGACCTTAATGCCGGATTTGGTAATGCCGTAATCCGGATGCCCCGGATTTTTGCCGGTCGATTCGATTCCCGAGTAATAGCCGGTCGCTACCACTTCTACCGCCTTGTACCGGGATAGATCCTGACTGGAATCGGGCATCAGCTTATAGCTGACTTTGCGTGACTGACCGGAAGCGGCTTGCGCGTCTGCGGTTCCGTTTTGAGACTGGACTGGCTTCTCGGGTGCTTCGGGTGTTTGGCGGGATGCCAATCCCGAAATCGCGGGAGCGATTTTTTTCTCGAGTGCCGCTGTATCTGTTAATCCTGTCAGACTTGTTTGATCTTGACCGCACAAGACAAGAGCGATGTTCAACATCATAACCATACTGAACCATTTGGTCGGATTGCTTGAATCAGGCAACATTTGTTCGATACCTCCCCCTACTATAAGAGTTTGTCCAATTTTAAAAGAGTTTAAACATTCTCCAATCTTTGCAAAGTAAGGTTTTCCCTGGAAGAAGAATTTTATGCACGCCATAATTCCTAGTTTTTTACAGGGTTTAACTTGCGGGGTGCCGGGTAAATAGGGTGGGAAATAAACTCCCATCACAACCTAATAAAGAAAGGCGGATGATCGAATGGACGTAAGGAATTGGGGCGAATGGAACTTTCTCATGATGAACGGAAATTCCATTTGGAGGCTCATTGGGGCCGTTCTTGTTCTGATCATTGGTTTATGGATAGCAGGCGCTGCTTCGAAAGCCGTCTATAAAGGACTTCTAAAGGCGAACGTGGATGCCCGCGGAAGAAAATTTTTCCCGCCGGACAGCTCCGTCAGCCGGATTGTGTCCAAGGTAGTCAAGTATTTCATTATTCTCGTCACACTTCTCGTCGTGCTTGAACTTCTGAATTTCACGAATGTGCTGAATCCGTTCGTCGGTTTCATCGCCATCATCACTTCTTACATACCTCACCTGCTGGCTGCGGCGCTGCTTGCGGCAGTCGCTCATATTCTCGGCTCTATGCTGAAAAGTGTGGTTTCCGGATTCTTCGGCTCTCATACGATTAAAAGCAAAATGCCGAACCTGGTGCATTACCGCGAAGTGGCCGGCAATATCGCCTATGCCATCGTGATCCTGCTCTTCGCGCCGAGCATTCTGTCCTCGCTTCAGATTCCGGCCATTTCCGTGCCGATCAGCGCGGTCATCAATATGGTCATCGGCTATCTGCCTCTGCTCGCAGGTGCGATTCTGCTTATCGTGCTGGGTCATTATGTGGCCAAGTTCGTGGCCAAGCTGGCTTCCACCCTCACGTCCTCGCTGAATCTTCAGCGCTGGATCGGAGCAGGCATGAACGTATCCCAATTCGTTTACAGCATCGTGTACTTCCTGATTCTGTTCCCAATCGCGGTACAAGCGCTTAACCTGCTGCAAATCGAATCCATCCGGGTTCCGGCTCAAGGCATTCTGAATCTCGTTATGGCCTGGATTCCGAAGATTCTCATTGCGGCGTTCCTGCTCTACATCGGCTACATTTTGGCCAAGATCGTCCGCAATCTTATCATTACGCTGCTTTCGCCGATGGATATCGACAGCAAGCTGAACAGCCTGATGCCGATGTTCCGCCGCAAAGCCGCCGATGCCGGCGCCGAAATGGGCGTGCCGGGCGGCGTAAATCCGGCCGCATCCGTTTCCGCTCTGCCTATCACGAAATGGATCGCGACTCTGATCGCCGTCTTCGTATTCGGTTTCTTCCTCGTCGAATCCACGAACGTGCTGGATCTGGAATTTATCTCCGCCACATTCGCCGCTCTGATGGTGATGCTGCCGAAATTTATTCTGATCGTCATCATCGTTCTGATCGGCATTATCCTGGCCGGTTTCGCTGAGCGCATGATTCGTCCCGGCAACCCGCTCAAAGGGTTTGTCCAGCCGGTTATCATCGTCCTGGCCGTCGTCATCGGTCTGACGGAAATCGGACTGGGTTCGGTCATTATCACATCCGGTTACATGGTCGTCATGGTCGCTCTCGGCGCCGCCTTTATTATCTCCGTCGGTATCGGCAGCATTCCGGCTGTCAAACGCTTCTGGGATAAGAAACAGAACAGCAAGGACCACGATAACATTTCCATGTAAGACGCAAAAAAAGCAAAAATCACCCTTCCGGATCGTTCCGGCAGGGTGATTTTTTTGCTGCCTGTTCTAGGTCGGCGAGCCAGTTGCCCGCCGATGCGCTCCCGCTAATTCCGCACGGTCAGCAGCACGCCGATTCCCGAAGGATCGGTCACGAGCCATCCGTCTTCCCGGGATACGGCGTCCACGCTTCCTTCCCGGAGGCGTGCCAGAACCCGCTCCAGCTCGCCGTTATCGGGAAGCACGACGGTAAACCAGCGGATTCCGGCGGCATTGGCGGGTGCGGGCGGCGCCCCTGCGCCTGCCCACGTGTTCAGCCCGATGTGGTGGTGGTAGCCTCCTGCCGCCACGAAGAGAGCCGCCGGTCCGAAGCGGAGCGTGATCTCAAATCCGAGCAGGCCGCAGTAGAACGCCTCCGCCGCCCGCAAATCGCTCACATGGAAATGAACGTGACCGATTTGAGTTCCCGCAGGCATTCCGCTCCACGGCTCCTCACCGGCAAGCTCCAGCAGGTTTTCCCAGTCCACCGGATCGGTCGCCATCACGTAATGGCCGTTCGCATCCTTCCGCCACGTCTCCCGGGGGCGGTCGGCATAAATTTCAATGCCGTTGCCGTCCGGATCGTCCAGATAGAGCGCCTCGCTCACGAGATGATCCCCCTGGCCGACCTCAATCCCGCTGCGGATCAGGCTGCGCAGCGCGAATCCCAGCTCTTTGCGGCCGGGCAGCAGAATGGCGAAGTGATACAGACCCGCATAGCCGCGCTTCGGCGCTTTAGCGGCACCGGGTATCTCTTCCAGAATAACAAGCGGCTTCTTGCCGTCAGCCGTCAGTTCGGCGAAAGCTCCGTCCCGTTTCAGCAGTTTAAGTCCGATCACGTCCTGGTAAAACGGAAGAGACCGGGCAAGACTGCCGACTTTAATATGCACATATCCGATTTCAGTTCGGGGGTCGATAACAGGCGTCATAACAGTCACCCTTCTTTCAATATTAGTTAGAAAACGCAGCGAACGAGACAAAATATATTTAGTTACTTTTTGTAAGTAATTATAGTTTAATTACTCGATAATGTCCAATGACAAAAAAACAGGGAGCCCTCTATTGAGGTTCCCCCTGTTTTTGCGGTTTTATAAACGCTATTTTCAGAAAACCGGCGCTGCGGCCGTATGGCTCCAAAGCGCTATAGCAGCCGCCTGCTTATCTGGACTTGTTCGCGACATCCTCTTGAATGAGGCCGACCACATGCGCCAGGCTGTGAACGCCCAGGTCGCCTTCGCCGCGTTTGCGGACGGACAAAGTGCCGGAGTTCATTTCGTTCTCGCCTACAACGAGCATGTACGGCGTCTTCTCCAGCTGTGCTTCGCGGATTTTGTAGCCGAGCTTCTCGTTGCGGTTGTCCGCTTCCGCGCGGATTCCGGCCGCAAGCAGCTTCTCCGTCACGTCATTGGCATACGCCTCGTAAGACGGCGATACCGGAATGACTTTGGCCTGCACCGGCATCAGCCAGGTCGGCAGGGCTCCGGCGTAGTTTTCCAGCAGGAACGCCGTCATCCGTTCCATCGTGGAAACGATGCCGCGATGGATAACGACCGGACGGTGCTTCTGGCCGTCTTCGCCGATATATTCAAGTTCGAAACGCTCCGGCAGCAGGAAGTCCAGCTGAACGGTGGAGAGCGTTTCTTCTTTCTTCAGCGCCGTACGAATCTGAACGTCCAGCTTCGGACCGTAGAAAGCCGCTTCCCCTTCCGCTTCGTAGAACGGCAGGTTCATTTCTTCCACAACCTCGCGGAGCATGCGCTGAGACATTTCCCACATCTCGTCGTTCGGGAAATATTTCTCCGTATCCTTCGGATCCCGGTAGGACAGACGGAAACGGTAATCCTTGATGCCGAAATCCTCGTACACATGACGGATCAGGTTGATGACGCGGGCGAACTCTTCCTTGATCTGATCGGGACGGCAGAAAATATGCGCGTCGTTCAGCGTCATCGCGCGTACGCGGTGCAGCCCGGTCAGTGCGCCGGACATCTCGTAGCGGTGCATCGTACCGAGCTCCGCAATACGGACCGGCAGCTCACGATAGCTGCGCATGTCGCTCTTGTACACCATCATGTGGTGCGGGCAGTTCATCGGACGGAGAACGAGTTCCTCGTTGTCCATAACCATTGTCGGGAACATGTCCTCTTGGTAGTGATCCCAGTGGCCGCTTGTTTTGTACAGCTCCACGTTAGCCAGTACCGGTGTATAGACGTGCTGATAGCCCAGGCGCTCTTCCAGATCGACAATGTAGCGCTCCATAATGCGGCGTACTTTGGCTCCGGCAGGAAGCCAGATCGGCAGTCCTTGGCCGACTTCTTTGGAGAACGTGAACATTTTCAGCTCGCGGCCCAACTTGCGGTGGTCGCGCTTCTTCGCTTCTTCAAGCAGATGGAGATGCTCGTCCAATTCCGCTTTCTTAGGGAATGCCGTTCCGTAGATGCGCTGAAGCATCTTGTTTTTGGAATCCCCGCGCCAGTATGCACCGGCAACGCTCAGCAGCTTGAAGGCCTTGATTTTGCCGGTGGAAGGCAGATGCGGTCCGCGGCAGAGGTCGAAAAACTCGCCCTGATCGTAAATGGTCAGCACGGAGTCTTCCGGCAGGTCGCGGATCAGCTCCAGCTTAAGCGGATCGCCGAGCTCCTCGAAAATCGCGATCGCTTCTTCGCGGCTGACCACACGGCGGACGATCGGCAGGTTTTCCTGAACGATCTTGGCCATTTCTTTCTCGATCTTCGTCAGATCTTCCGGCGTCAGCGGATTTTCGATATCGATATCGTAGTAGAATCCGTCTTCGATGACAGGTCCGATGCCGAGCTTCACGGCCCGCTCCCCATACAAGCGTTTGATCGCCTGGGCCATCAAGTGGGCGGTGCTGTGGCGCAGCACTTCGACTCCTTCTTCGGAATCAAGCGTTACGATTTTAAGCTCGGCATCCTCTTCGATCGGAGCGTTCAAATCGACCTGGCGGCCGTTCACTACGCCGATCACCGCATTTTTTCTGAGGCCGGTGGAAATGGATTCCGCTACCTGTTCAACCGTTGTACCCGGGGCGTATTCTTTCACGGAACCGTCCGGAAAAGTTAGTTTAATCATGATTCGTCAGCTCCCTAGCTCTATAAATTTCAAAAAAAGAGCGCAAAAAAGCACACACATCCCGAAAGGGACGAGTGCGCTCGACTCGTGGTTCCACCCTCATTCGATTCACCGCTTAGGTTTAAGCGGACGAATCCTCATTCAGCATCCGGTAACGGGAATGAATCGGCCAAGCTTACTTCCGGACCGGACGTCCTGCGTCCGCTCTTGTTCGGTTTCCGCTTTGCGGCTCTCGAAGGGGTAAACATGCCGTACATCTGCAGGGGATTTCAGCCGGGTCCCCATTCTCTGGCAGCAGTGTTACAAGCTGTTCGTATCTTCGGTCAAAGCCTTTGATTCCCTCATTATAAGCCTGCCGCGGAATCAGGTCAAGGGGGACGGAGACCCGCTGTCCGAGTTTCCCGCCAGCTTCGTGCGGCATATTCCGCAGTAGGAGCAGATAGTGGCGCGGGACTCGAAAATCTGCATAATCGTGCGGATAACGGGCAGATCCGGTTCCCGCGTGTGAATATAAATCGTCGCCGGCGATACCGAAATCAGCGTCGAGACGATCATATCTTCGAAGCTGATATCCTTCTCGATCATTTCCAGTGTAAAGGACGCTTCCATCTTACTGGTGTCGATCGGCTGCATATGTTCATCCAGAATCGTAAATTCGGCGCCTTCCTTATGTATCAAATGAGCTGCTGCCGTCTTCGTTTCCTGGATATAGACGAAATACTGGAGCAGAGAAATAAATTCCTGATACTGCTGGTCCATTACATATTCGTCGATGGCGTACTCGACGACCTCTTTCAGCTCGTCCATGTATTCCTGCAGCCGAAACGTAATGAAACCGGGCAAGTTTACGGACTGCCCTTCCTGCAGCAGAGCTTTCAAAGGCTCGCTGATCTTGCCCGACCGGAGCTTCATGCCGTCGATTGGCCCCCAGTCCAGGTAATCGTCCAGGCCGTATTCGCCCGCGGCGCTTCCTCCCTCTTCCTCTCCGTTCAGGAATTGGCGGCAGTAACGGCCGATTTTAGCCGCTTCTTCAGGATCTTTATAATGAAAGGTATTCACCAGCAGCTTCCGGATCAGCCTCTCTTCTTCACCCTCCACGATTTGTTCGGCGGCGGCCGCAGCCGCGGCTTCGATAACGGATTCGGGCTTCGGCTGATGCTTTTTACCGCCTATCGTTCCCTCTATCCGCAGCATCGTGCACTGTTCCAACGTGTCACGGACGACCCGGACCGGGTTTCCTTCCTGATTCAGAAGCGCTAGGCGGCTTTCTATCCGGCTTTGCAGCGCAGAAATATCAAATACGGCGGAATTGTTGAATACAAACTGTACGAAAGACATGGGCTCACTCCTTCCTGACGCTGAATTCCTTCTAAAAGTATATGGTCGGCCGGAGGCGGATATACAACCAACTCTTGACATGTCCAATGGCCGTTCAATTCGGGAAAATAAGGCCGATCTTAAACATTCCTTAAGAAATTCAGCGCGGTTTTGTTAAGAACAATCTCCTATAATAATCCCTATGAAAGCTTGTTGATGGAGGTGCCGCTCCCCGAATAACGGAATTGCCAACCCCTTGTTCCTGTGCTAACGTCACAATAGCTTGTTTTATACGAATGGAATAAAGGGAAAGCAGGGTCCGGTTACGCGGCGGCATCCGTTTTCCGGCATATAAAGGAGCGCAGGTTATGGGAAAAGAGACGATTCTGGTCGTGGACAATGAAAAAGAGATCGTGGAACTCATCCGTATTTATTTAACCAACGAGGGGTATGAAACGGTTTCGGCCGGGGACGGCCTGGAAGCCTTGGATGTGCTGAAAAGCCGGGAGGTCGATCTGATTATCCTCGACATTATGATGCCCCGTATGGATGGTGTCCAGGCGTGTCTGGAAATCCGGAAGGAGAAAAACATGCCCATCCTGATGCTCTCCGCAAAAAGCGAGGATATGGACAAAATCCTCGGATTAACCGCCGGGGCGGACGATTATTTAACGAAACCGTTTAATCCGCTCGAGTTGATGGCACGGGTGAAATCCCAACTGCGCCGGTATAAAAGATTAAACGCCCCCATGCCATCCGAAACGCTTTCAAACCGTATCGAGCTGGACGATCTGATCATTGATACGGCTACGCACGAAGTACATGTCGAGGGGCGGCCGGTCAAACTGACTCCCCGGGAATTTTCAATCCTGGAGCTGCTGGGGCGCAACCGGGGAATCGTGTTCAGTACGGAGCGCATTTATGAAACGGTCTGGAACACCCCGTACTTCGAATCGGATAACACCGTGATGGTGCACATCCGCAAAATCCGGGAAAAAGTGGAGACCAACCCGAGGCAGCCGAAATACATCAAAACCGTTTGGGGGGTAGGCTACAAAATTGAAACCTAATCGAAGCCGGATGTTCGGGAAGATATGGGGGCTACTGGTGCGCGGCATCGTTCGTCCCGTTATTTTGTGCAAGCAGAATGTAATGCGCAGCATACGAATGCAGCTTATTCTGGCGTTCGCTCTATGTATAGGGGTCGCGGCCGCGGCCGGGGGCCTGGTGTCCGAGCTTACTAAATCTTGGCGGACGGCAAGCAGCATCTCTTATATTCAGGACAAAGAGATTACGGAGAACCAGGTTCACCGCCTTGTGGAACGCATCGAACAGATTCAAAAGTACGGCGGCGACGCCGACAGGTATCCTGCCGCTAAAAAGGAGTCGGTCCAGAAGGAGTCGCCGGTCTCCGAACCGGAAGTCCAAGACCCGAAGGAGACCGGAGGTACCCGTACCGGTACGGGTATCGGCTCCGGACCGGATCATCAGGCGGACTCCGGAAGTTCTGGCTCTTCCACCGTGCCGAAATCGGCTGCCCCGTCTCCTATGCCGGAATCCGCCGTCCCGGATGGAACGGGTACGAACGGCAAAGCCGCTCCGGAGCCTGCCGGTCCAGGCGCAGCGGGAGCGGACAGCAAAAAAACGCCGACACCGGGCAAAGCCGACGAGCAGCCGGCGCCCTCCTTTTTTCCGGTAAATCCGGCGGATATTCAGTCTCTTCTGGACGACGAAGCCGACAGGCCCGGAAGAAAATCGCTCTATATTATCGACGCGGCCGGCAAGGTACTGTACCGAACAAAAGGAAGCGGAGAAAGCCGGTTCGATATCCCGCAGCTGATCGGCAGCGCCATGGATTCGGGAGGAACATTCCGGGAGAGTCGGGAAAACCGCGAGTTCACGTTCATGTACCCGATTACCCTGAACGGGGCCCAGTCGTATCTCGTAGCCAAGGCGATTCCGGAAGCTCAGATCTCTTATTACGAGCAGGATACCTCTCTTCCCCTGATCGCCGGGATCGCTACCTTCCTGGGACTCTTCTATTGGATCACCCGGCGAAAAATGCAGATTATCGAAGAAATGGCGCAGGGTCTTGTTCAAATGTCCCAAGGTAATCTCGCCCACCGGGTTCCCGAAAGAAGCCGTGACGAGCTCGGCGTGCTCGCCGGACATATGAATTCCATGGCTTTCGATCTTCAGCATTCTCTGGAAGAAGAGCGCAAATCCCAGCGGCTGAAAAACGAATTGATCACCAATGTTTCCCACGATCTCCGCACGCCGCTTACGCTCATCATCGGTTACCTCCGGCTTTTGAAGGACAAGGATTATAGAGACGAGGAGCAAGCGGCGAATTATATGCAAATCGCTTACGGGCGTGCGGAAAAACTTAAAATTCTCATTGACGAGCTGTTCGAATTCAGCCGGATGACGAACGAGGGCGTGCCGCTCGCCAAAAAATCGGTCTGCGTAAACGACCTGATCTATCAGCTTTCGGAGGAATATATCACGATCGCGGAACAGAACGGCCTCACCCTCCGCCTCGTTCTCCCGCCTTTGCGGCTGTTCGTCTCCATGGACCCGGATCAGATGATCCGCGTCTTCGAAAACCTGCTTACGAATGCGGTCAAATACAGCCCCAAACCAAGCACCATCGAGGTGATCGTCCAGGAAGAAGGCCACGACGTCAAAGTGACGGTGATCAACGAAAGTGATCTTACGGAAACAGCGGAGCTTGATCGCCTGTTTGACCGGTTTTACCGGATGGATGCCGCACGTTCCTCGGATACAGGCGGCTCCGGGCTAGGCCTTGCCATCGCCCGCAGCATCGTCGAAGCTCATGACGGCCGCATTTGGGCGGAGAGCCGCGGCAAATCGATCATGTTCCATGTGAAACTTCGCCGGTATTAAGTACCGCCTATTTCTAAAGGATCGACTTCATTGCCAGGCTCCACTGAAACACAAAGAAACCCGGAAGACCGTTGTAGACGGCTTCCGGGTTCCTTTGCTTTTATGAAAAAGGGAAATCTATGTTAGATACGATTAGTTCTGCATAATGAAATCTTTTTCAACGACCGAGTTCTCATCGTACACGCGGAGAATCTCATACTTCGTATTGCGCTGGGCAGGGATCTTGCCTGCGGCACGGATCATTTCCAGCGTGGAGGAAATGTTCACTTTATGGGTAGTCCCCGCAGCCGAAACGACATTCTCTTCGATCATGGTGCTTCCGAAGTCATTGCAGCCGTAATGCAGCGACTGGCGGCCGATTTCGGGGCCCATCGTTACCCAGGAAGACTGGAAGTTCGGAATATTGTCGAGCATGATGCGGGAAATGGCCAGCATCTTCAGATATTCTTCCGGCTTCGTTTTCTCTACGCGCAAATTCGTGTTGTCCGGCTGTACCGGCCACAGGATGAAGGCCAGGAAGCCCAGCGAATCGTAGCCGTTCTGGATGCACTTATCCTGCGCTTCTCTCACGCGGAGCAGGTGCATGGCGCGCTCTTCCATCGTCTCGCCGAAACCGTAAACCATCGTCGCCGATGTATTCATGCCCAGACGGTGAGCCGTTTCCATGGCATCCATCCAGTCGCGCCAGGAGCCTTTTTTCTTGGAAATTTTCATACGGATGCGGTCGTCCAAAATTTCCGCGCCTCCGCCAGGCAGAGAATCCAGTCCGGCGTCGCGCAGTTGACGGATCACTTCTTCCAGCGACAGGCCGTCCGACACATCTTTCATCTTCCAGATTTCCGCCGGAGAGAAAGAATGCATCGTAATATCGAAGCGCTGTTTGATCTCGCGCAGCAAATCCGTATAGTAGCTGAACGGCAAATCCGGATTCGTGCCGCCCTGCATCAGAATCTCGGTTCCGCCTACATCCAGCGTCTCCTGGATTTTGCGGAAAATATCTTCATTGGTAAGTACGTATCCTTCCGTAGAACCGGGAGCTCTATAGAATGCACAAAATCTGCAATAAACGTCACAAACGTTCGTGTAGTTGATGTTGCGGCCTACTACAAACGTGGTGATCGGTTCAGGATGGTGCTTCAGCATAATTTGGTTAGCGACATGACCCATTTTCTCGATCTGGTCGGATTCGAGCAGTGTGACACACTCCTCCAGATCAATTCGTCCGCCTGCAAGGGATTTATCCAAAATGCGGTCGATCGGATTCATGGCATTCACTCCTTTCTGACTTCCGCACACGAATTTAGGTATGAATTCGCGGCTCACGATATACTATGTGAAAAAAGTTACATGTATAAAAAAACATTATCACCATTGTAACATAACGCCCCAAATCCGGCTACGGGAAAAATAGGCCTTTCGGCTATCTTTCGTACTTGATTTCGGTAAAAAAGAAAAAGCAAGCGAAGCGGCACCCGTTTCATCCGAACGGAATATACCCACTTGCGCTTGCTTCTTTCGAGCCCTCAGACAGCCGCTTATCCCTGCAGATGAGATAAAGCCGCGTCCAGGTCCGCAATTATATCGTCGATGTCTTCCAGACCGACGGAATACCGCACGAGCCCGTCCGTAATTCCCCGCTCCAGCCGCACCTCGCGCGACATCGCGGCATGGGACATCATCGCCGGATAGGACAAGATGCTCTCGACCGCGCCCAGAGAAACGGCGACCAGCGGGATCTTGACCTCGCTTAGAAGCTTCCTGGCGCGCTCGCCCCCGTTCACGTCGAACGAGACGACGGCGCCGTAGCCGCTCGACTGCTTCTCGTGAATCTCGCGGCCCGGATGGTCCGGCAGCCCCGGATAGTACACGGCCCCGACCGCCGGATGACTGTCCAGCCATTCGGCCAGGCGGCGGGCGTTCTGCTCGGAGCCTTCCATGCGCACCTTGAGCGTCTTCATGCCGCGCATAAGCAGCCAGCTGTCCTGCGGGCCGAGCACGTTGCCTAGGCCGTTCTGGATCTGCTTCATGCGGCGGCCGAGACTCTCGTTAGCCACCACGGCCAGGCCGGCCAGCACGTCGCTGTGACCGCTCAGGAACTTCGTGGCGCTGTGCAGCACGATATCGACGCCTTGCTCGATCGGACGCTGATAGTACGGCGTCATAAAAGAGTTGTCGAGCATCGTAAGCAGCCCGTTTTCTTTCGCCCACGCGCAGATGACCGCGATATCCGTAATCTTCAGCGTCGGATTGGACGGCGTCTCCAAGAAGACCGCCTTCGTGTTCGGCTTCAGCGCCGCCTTGACCTTCTCCGGATCCGTCATATCGACGAACGTCGTCTCAATATTCATCCGGGTCAGAATCGCGGTAAGCAGCCTGTACGTTCCGCCGTACACATCCTCCGTACAAATTACATGGTCGCCGCTCGACAGCAGGAAGAAGGCCGATGAAATGGCCGCCATCCCGGAAGCGAACGCGAATCCCCGCGCTCCGCCTTCCAGCAGAGCGATATAGTCTTCCAGCGCCTGACGGGTCGGATTGCCCGAACGGGAATAATCGAACTCCGGCGGATTATCCAGCGAGAAATGGTGAAAGGTAGATGCCTGATAGATCGGAACGCTGGAAGCGCCCGTCGTTTTATCGATTTCTCCACCGAAGTGGATGATTTTCGTGCCTAGTTTTTTGTCGGTACTCACGCCTGTTTGTCTCCTTCCACCTCTGCCTGTGCCTGTTCGAGCGCCTGCGCCAGGTCGGTAATAAGATCGTCCACATGTTCGATGCCGACCGAAAAACGCAGCAGCCGGTCGTCGACGCCTACTTTTTCCCGGATTTCCAGAGGAATATCGGCGTGCGTCTGAACAGCCGGGTACGTCATAAGCGACTCCACTCCGCCCAGGCTTTCCGCGAACGCAATAAGTTTAACGTGCCTCAGAATCGGCTCCACTAAACGCGCATCCGTTACTTTAAAGGAGAAAATTCCCGTGTTGCCGGACGACTGCCTGTTCTGGATCGCATATCCCGGATGGGATTCGAGCGCCGGATAGTATACATCCGTTACAAGCGGATGCCACTGCAAATAACGGGCGATCGCCGTTGCGTTATGTTCATGCCGTTCCATGCGCAGAGCGAGCGTTTTCATCCCTCTCATGAGCAGCCAGCTGTCCTGCGGGCCGAGCACGGCGCCGATGGAATTGTGCAGGAACGCCATTTGTTCCGAAAGCTCCTGCCCCTTGGTCACGATCAGACCGGCCAGCACATCATTGTGGCCGCCCAAATATTTGCTCGCGCTGTGGATGACGATATCCGCGCCAAGCTCGATGGGACGCTGCAGATAAGGAGTGAGCAGCGTATTGTCCACGATGGAGAGAAGCTGTTTACTCTTGGCCCAGCCGCAGACGAGCTTCAAGTCCGTGACCATCATGAGCGGATTTGTCGGCGTTTCGATCAGAATCGCTTTCGTGTTCGGACGACAGGCTTCTTCCAGCGCTTCGACGTCATTGGTGTCCACATAGGAAGCGCTCACGCCGAAGCGGGACATGATCTGCTCCAGCAGGCGGTATGTACCGCCGTAAAGGTCCAGAGATACAATCAGATGGTCCCCCTGGCTGAACAGCGTGAAAATGGTCTGCAGCGCCGCCATGCCGGAGGAACAGGCAAAGCCGGCGTCTCCGGATTCCAGATCGGCAATCGCGTCCTCCAGCACACTGCGGGTCGGACTTTTCGTGCGGGCATAATCGAATCCGGTGCTTTCTCCAAGACGCGGATGGCGGAACGCCGTTGCCTGGTACACAGGGAAGCTCACCGCTCCGGTCACAGGTTCGGAAACCGAACCGATTTGGGCCAATCGACTTTCGATGTTCATGCGTGGAATCTCTCCTTTAGGTATCATTCGTTCTATACTATAGACAGGCACTAAGCGCGCTGAGTTCACGACCCGCATTAAGATCATACGGCGTTTCCTGGTAAACGTAATAGTTCAGCCAGTTGGAGAACAGGAGATTCGCATGCGCTCTCCACGTGATCATCGGCTTCTTGCTCGGATCATCGTTCGGATAATAATTTTTCGGGATCTCCACGTCCATGCCTTTATTGACGTCACGGTCGTACTCCCATTTCAGTGTCAACGGATCATACTCGGAATGTCCCGTTACGAAAATTTGCTTGCCGTCCTTCGTCGCCACGATATAGATGCCGGCTTCTTCCGATTCCGATAAAATCACGAGCCGTCCGTCCTTCTCGATGTCTTCACGGCGCACTTCCGTATGTCTCGACTGGGGAACGAAGAAAAACTCGTCGAACCCGCGGAGCAGCTTCACGTTCTCTTCCGCAATGATGTGCGGGAAAACACCGAACACTTTTTTGTCCACCGTGTACTTCGGCACGTCGAAATGATGATAAAGTCCGGCCTGGGAAGCCCAACATATATGAAGCGTCGAGGTTACGTTGTCTACGCTCCAGTCCATGATGTTCTTCAGCTCATCCCAGTAATGAACATTCTCGAAATCCATTTGCTCAACGGGTGCCCCGGTAATGATCATTCCGTCGAATCTTTCGTCTTTGATATCTTCAAACGTTTTATAAAACATCTCCAGGTGCTCGGGAGAAGTGTTTTTGGAAGTGTGGGTTTTAGGATGAAGCAGGACAAATTCGACCTGAAGAGCCGTATTGGACAGGAGGCGCAGCAACTGGGTTTCCGTCGTTTCCTTGGTCGGCATCAGATTCAGAATCGCAATCCGCAGAGGGCGGATATCTTGATGGTAGGCAACCGTCTCATCCATCGCAAAAATATTTTCTTGGTTCAGCACTTCTTTAGCCGGAAGATTATCAGGTATTTTAATCGGCATCGGTCATTCCTCCTCGAAAGAAATCAAAACAGGCCTCTCTCAAAAAGTTGAGAAAGGCCTGTTCATCCCTATGCAACATGCTCCTCTCTCATCTCCCAGAAGCCGCTATTCATACGGCTCCCGCAAGAATTAGCACCGTGCATTGCCCCTCGGGGGTTACAATGTCGGTTGCCGGGTATCATCGGGCCAGTCCCTCCACCTACTCTTGATAAGAAAGTTTATTCAGTTATCTCCTATCTTAATGGTTACCGGGCAAATGTCAAGTGCTTTTTGAAAAGTTGCACATAATAAACTTGCTAAGAGAGAAATGGATGTCTTTCACAACGTTCGCGGCTACTGGCGCATGTGTGGCGTCGCATGACGGTTGCCTCTTTGGCGCAGGCCGCATTCCGTATGAACCCTCCAAGCTGTTTGTCCGATCGTTCGCCCGCACCTCAAACCCTTCTCCCGCATAGGATAAAAAATCCCCAGACTACGGGGATTGACAGGAGAAAAGTACCAGAGTTTGATGCTTGAATCGTGGAAAATGTAGGTATATACTAGACAAGTATATTCGACACGGAATGATAAAGGGGGGAACATACGGATGGACGGGGACCGACCGAGAAGTAGACGCTTTACCCGGTACGATCAAAATCGAATAGCAGCGAACCGGGGCCGGCACTCCAGCGTCCGTAGTTTCCCTACGGACCGGAGTGCTGTGCGCCGTTTCGCATAAAGAGGTGAAACGGATGAAAACACGCCTGGTACACAAGGGCGCTTTTACGCTGGTTGAAGACATTCACGAAGCGCTGACACCACCCGAATCCGGTTTTTACTGGATCGATGCGGATGTGGACGATCTGGAGCAGCTGCAGCCGCTCTTCCATCTTCACGATCTGGCCGTAGAGGATTGTCTCAGCGAAGAAGAACAGCGGCCCAAAATCGAAATTTACGACACGCACTATTTTATTGTAATCAACAGTATCCGGTTTGATGATGAAGAAATCTTTCTTCGCGCACTCAATATTTTTCTGGGCAGGCATTTCATCATTACCGTTACGAGACAGAAAATCCAGGAGCTCCGTGCCATCAAGCCCTTTCTTTGGGATGAAGAGGTTAACAGCCCGGACCGCTTCCTGTATCATCTGGTTGACCTTGTCGTTGACAACTACGTCATTGTCGGGGACCGGATCGAAGATAAGATCGAGAAGCTTGAAGAAGATATCCTGATGCACACGAAAAAATCCCATTTGAACGAGATCGTCGGTCTCCGCGGGGAAATTTTGTGGCTGAAAAAAATGCTTGTGCCGCAGCGCGACGTTGTGGCGACACTAAACCGCAAAGAACTGAAGCTGATCGATAACCAGCTGCAAAAATATTTCGGCGACATTCACGAAAATGCCGTCAAAATCGTCGACACCTTCGATACGCTCCGCGATCTCATGGGCAACTTACGAGAAGCTTATCAGTCCAGCGTAGCGAACCGCGCGAATGAAATCATGCGTATTTTTACCGCACTGACCACGATCTTTATGCCACTGACCTTCATCACCGGTATTTTCGGAATGAACTTCACCGACATTCTCGGACTGCTGACTGTTCCTTATGCGGATTTATTCATTTTCGGATTTATGGGTGTACTCGGGCTGTGCATGTTCCTACTCTTCCGTAAAAAAGGGTGGATTTGACTATGCAGAATGACGACGTCGACCTAACAAAGCATCGGCTTCCATTGTTCTTGACCAAGAACGAAATGGAAGCCGATGCTATTTTTGTGCCGTTATTATTTTTTGGGTGTGCTGAGGCCGCCGATGTACTGGTCGTAGGCTTCGTAAATCTTGGCCGCGATCGGTGACGCCCCGTAACGGCCGTAACCGCCTTCCGGCACGACTACGGCAACAGCCAGCTTAGGATTTTGAGCGGGCGCGAAGGAAATGAACACCGCGTTATCGACAGTTCCGCCAGAAACCTGCTGCGTCGAAGTACCGGTTTTACGGGCTACCGGATATGGCAGTTTGTCGATGCCTTCCGCTCCGCTTTTCATCCCGTTAATGACCGTATCCCAGTAGGTTTTGGGAAGATCGACTTGATTCAGAATCTCCGGTTCGTAGCCTTTGACGACCTTGCCGTCGGAATCGAGAATTTCTTCCACGAACTGCGGTTTCATTCTTTTGCCGCGGCTGCCCAAGGTAGCGGCAAATTGAGTTAGCTGCAAAGTGGTGTACTTTTCGTTTTGTCCCCAGGAGGCATAAACCATGGCGGATTGATAACTACTCGTTTTGGCGGCGGCATCGATTTCTGAGAAACCTTCTATTTCTCTGGGTAACCCGCTGCCTGTCAGAACGCCCAGACCGAATTCCGCCATGTGTTTATCCCACAACTCACCCGATTTTTTTTGATACTTGTTATAGAAAGGAATTCCTATCATAGCGGACATGTAAGTATTTGAGGATACTTCAATCGCTCTTGTGGGACCCATGTATCCGTAGCTGTGGCCATCCGAGTTGCGTATCGTACTTTTATCTTTACCGAACGAAAACGATCCGGTGTCGTTATAAGTGCTTCCGGGACTTAGAAATCCTTCTTGAAGTCCTACTAACACACTAAGAGGCTTGATCGTCGATCCCAGATATACGAGGGAAGACGGATGTTTCTTCTGCTCTTTTTCCGGAAAATTGGCCGGTGAAGTCCGGATGGTTCCGTTATTGATAAAATATTCAAGCTGCTTATACGTCTCGGTAGACATTCCACCCGTCCACAAATTGGTGTCGTAGTCCGGCATGGAGGCCATAGCGACCACTTTGCCCGTATCGACTTCCATCGCTACCGCGTAACCGGAACGAGCGTATGGAGCGGCAAACTTCGCATACCCGGACGGCGGGCTGTGCAGCCATTTCAGCTGATCCATAATAGCCTGCTGGGCAGCGAGCTGCACGTTGGTATCTATAGTTAGCCGGAGATTCTTCCCTTTCTCCGGTTTTTCCAAAGTCCCGTTGCCGACAATTTTACCGGCCGCGTTTACCGGATAAATTTTCTTGCCCGGCTTTCCGCGAAGTTCATCCTGATACATCATCTCAAGCCCGTCAAAACCAACCGTTTCTCGCAGCAAATAGCCTTGGTCCTGCCTGGTCTTATAAAAATTAAGATTTGCGGTATCATCGTATTTTTTCAAGTAGCCTACGAGCTGGGCAGCTATTTTCCGCTGATCATACATGCGGATGCTTTCCTCGACAACCTCCACGCCGTGAAGCTCATCCCGGTGGGAAAGAAGGTAAGCAACCTCTTCCTTGTTTAAATTGGCTTTTATTCTTCTCGGCTCCGAATAAGGCGTTTTGGGTTTGATCTTCTGCTTGTTGATGTCAAAATCCAGATCCATCGCCTTCATAATATCTTCCATAGTCATCTTCGGCAGATTCTTGTCACCGAGATCACCCAGAATTTTCTCGAGTTTCTTGGCTGTCTCAATAATCGGATCTTGATTCTTGGTACCGCCTTCGACACGGAAATACAGCGATTCTGTTGAATTGGAAGAAGCAATCGGCACGCCGTCTTTGCTCAAGATATTGCCGCGTATAGGAGGAATAGCCGTATCTGTATTCATCCCATTCGTTTTTGCTATCTGAAGTTCAGGGCCCTTAACGAATTGAAGGTAGGAAAGTTTAACGATAAGCACACAAAACAGGGCAAAAGTAGCGAAGAAAAAAATATTGATCCGAAGTGTAAAATGAATGCGTTTGTCCGCTTCTCGTTTAGCGGGGTCCTGCTCGGTATAAGGCGATTTCATAAGCCAGCCCTCTCTCACAATCTATACGTTCAAGTGTAGCAAAACCGCCCTTTATTTACAATTGAACGGAGCCTCCAGACTGGTTACAAAAAGGTTAAGATTTAAGGAGAGGATCGGGGGCCGGCGAGTCGGAATCGCTCTCTTTCTGCTAATGCAGTGGGCTTTCTGAAACACGGGTCAAAGCCGCCTGTCTATCGTTGCCTCTTTACCGCATCACGGCTACCCGGCTTTTTGCCCACTGTCCCGTTCCTTCGCCGCTTCCTCCTTCTGCTTCCGTGTTTTGAATCTCAGCAGCCGCAGCCATTCATAGACGCCGTCGGCCGTCTGGGCATCGGGCAGCTGCTCCCCGTACAAGCCCTGGAGGATAGGTTTCAGGTAGCGGTCTCCCATCTCGGCGAACAGACGCTCCGCCTCGGCTAGCTGCTCGGACGGCACTTGGGCAAGCTCGTTCTCAATGCCCGCGAGTACATCGTAGCCATCCCGCTCCAGCTCTTCGAGCAAAGCAACCAGCTCCCGGGAAGTAAACGAGAGCTCGGTCCGGAGCTGCGCCAGACTCCCGCCGCTTGCCATCGTTTCCAAAAGTCTGCGCTTGCCCGACTGTCTCGCAGCCTCCTTCTGTACCCGGCGTTCCAGCTGCCGGTTCATCCAGGCTTCGAACTGCGAACGGTCTGTGGCGGCTGCAACCCAATCCAGCGGAAAATCCGTCTGACGCTGCTTGTCTCTCGTGATCCGCAGGACATCGCCTCCGTATTTGGAAGCCCGGTTTTGTCCGAAGCCTGGAATGTGAAGCAATTCTTCCAACGATTGCGGACAAAATGCGGCGATCATCTGCAGCATCCGGTTGGATGCCAGGATAAACGGCGAGCGGCCTTCTTTGAAAGATTGTTCGCGTCTCCACGCTCTCAGCTCTTCATAGAGGGTCTCATCGGCATGAACCTCACCGTAGTATTGAAGAAGCTGTGTCATCTCCGCCTTGGCAGATAAACCCGCCTGTTCTTCCCCGATTCCCCGGAGCAGAGGCTTAAAGCCTTCCGCCAGCTTTAGTTGAAGCCCTTTCTTAATGGCACCGACAAGTTCCTCCCAAGAAAACCCTTCATACCAGATATCCTGGATCGGCTTGCCGTTGTCGTTCACTTCATTCCACATGGCCTGCCAGACTCCCGTCTTCTCCCCCGCAAAAAATTGAGCCTGCTTAACCTTCCCTTCTTCCACTTGTTTCTCCAAAGTCGTTAAATAAATGACGTTCATACCTTTCCTCCTCTATTTTGATTGTGAATAAGGCCCGGAAACGCAAAAAGCACCTCTCCTTATGCGTAATAAAACGCAAGTGGAGAGGTGCTTCCTCTGTGCACTGAGCTATATCCCATATCCTACCATACATGAACTGATTTTACAAGAATCTCTCTTTCAACGAACAGTCTTGCTATCCGATCGGCTTTCTTTGGAAAAGGAGAGTAAAATCCCGGTCTTATCGTCCGAACGTTTGAAACGCTGCACGCTGCGGCATTCCGGATCGTCCTCCTCGAATGCCTCCAGCTCGTCCACATAAGCTTCCAGCCCCGCCCTGATTACCGCAAGGACCCATTCCTCCGGGCTCTTCCGATGCTCTTCCCGCCACGGATAAATCCCGTCCGTGACGAGCAGCAGGTGCGCCAGCCCCGAGCGGGCGATATTCCCGCTCTCCAGGTGCCGGGCCAGCGCGTCATCGCCGTTGATGACGCTGTAGCCGCCGGGCCGGTTGGCGCGCCTGCGGTTCGCCCGCAGCGCTTCCGTCACTTCCGGCGGCTGGACCCTGCGCTCCCACTCGCCGGGATATTCCCGGCGCCAGAGCGCCAGTGCGCGTTCGTCGTGGGGCTCCACGGAGTCCCGCGTCACCGCGCGCACCACGCCGTCTTCGTAGACGGCGTAAACCATGCAGTCGCCTGATTGCACCCAGGCGATGCGGTCCTCGTCCACGCGCACAACGGCGTGGACGGCGCCCCACCGGCTGCCGGTGTCTTCGGAGCGCCCCTGCAGGCGCTCCATTTCTCCGTGCAGCCGCGCGTTGGCCTCGAGCGTGGTGCGCTCGAGATCGGCCCCGCCGGCGTCCGCGAAGCGGGACGCCACAAGCGCCGACGCGATAAGGCCGGCGGTGCGGCCCAGCGCGTCCCGGTACGGCGTCAGGCCCGAGACGCCGTCGATCACGCCGAACAAGCCTTCTTCGGGCGCCAGAAGCAGCGCATCCTCGTTGCACACTCCCTGTCCCTGCCGGATAACACTTTCCACTTTGAATAAATGCGGCGACATACTGTTCCCTCTTTTCCAAACAACAAACTTTAGGATCGGTCCACTCCTCGAAGCCTGGACCTTTGTCGGGGTCTCGCCTCGTACCGGAGTCCGTTACGCCAGACCGTTGTCCGGTGTAGAATTGGTTTATAAACAAGATCGCTTTAGTGACTCATCCCCTTACACAAAAAAGGAGGCAGCCCGCCATGACCAAAGCCGCACAAGACCGCCGCGTTCAGAAAAGCGTACGTATCGTTCTTTCCATCCTTCTTCTGGGCTCCAAATCCGCCCATTTTCCCGAGAAATTATAGAGATACACCTGAGTTCTAGTTTTAAAACACTCTGCCATTCCTATCTAACAACGAAACTTCCCTGCACGGGTATATAGTGCGCCCCCGCTGTGTGATTTTGCGGCCAGCTCGAATCTGTCCCGCTTGTTCCATTCCGCTTTTCAAAAATATACCGCTCGCCCTTATCATACCGCAAAACGCTTGAACCCGGCAAAATTCTTTCCTTCAGACAACATTAAAAAACGATCTTTTTTCCCGTTTTCGTGACCGCTCTTGGACGCCGCGCCCCACTTCCGATATAATCGGGAGTATTAACCGGTAAATGGAGTGAACGTGATGTCCGAATTCGATTTTTTATATGACCATACCGAAGATACCTCGACCCGCTTTGTCTGCTTTGTAGGCTCGTCCCTGCACCGCTTCGATCTGGCGGTCACGAATACCAACCGTTTTTACGGCAAAAAAATGATCACCGACCTGCAATCCGGCAAAACCGCCATCATCGGTCCGGACGATTTGAATGAAGAAGGCTATCTCGAACACGTATATAAAATCTCCGAGGAAGAGGCCGAAGAGCTTCGCTCTTTCCTTTTCCAGATCGTGGGCACTGTCAATTTCACGGATATTTGAAGCCTCCGGGGGAGAAAATGGGAAAAGACCACCGGCAGCGCTTAATCAGGCCGCCTGATCAGGAGGATCCCCATGGGTGATGAATTTTTAAAAGAAGAAAGCCGGGGCGCCGACCTGTCTACCGTCGAGTCCCAGCGGAACGATACGATCCCCGAAGAATTTCCGGAGGGTCCTTACGGCTCGTCCGTTCTAAGCGAATCGCTCGGCAAAAGCACTCCGTGGCGGGATGACCAGCGTCCAACGAACCGGTTCCGCTACGAAAACCGCGAGCTTCATTACGGAATCGAGCGGGATTATCCCGGCGACGATCAATCGGAAGAGACACCCGGACCTTAAGACGCTCGCACCGTACGAGCTCACAGCACGCGGTGCGGCTTGACATGACGGTTGTCAATCGCACTCCGTTCAAAGCAAAAATCCCCGCACCGGGCCTCCAAGGCTTCCGGTTGACGGGGATTGTTTTTTTCAGCGGATGATCTTAAATAATCAGGCTGCTCATGGAAAACGCGACGCCTACATAGATCGCGAACAGCATGATGCCTACCGCCACATTGCCGTCCTTAAGCTGCTCGGACAACTTGACGCCCGGCGTCAGCAGGTCGAAAACGAAGTAGGTGAGAAGCAGGCAGACGTACCCGATCGCAAACCACATGGCCATATGAAAGATCGAGGAGTTCGTGTAAGCCGCAACGCCCAGAATAATGGCCGTTCCGAAAAATTGCCCGCCCAAGGCCAGACCTACCGCCTTATTGCCTTTGCGGAGTTCCTCCATGTCGTTAAACGGCGTAATCCAGTTAAAAATGACCATGCCGATAATCTGTAAAGCCACGATGACGATAAAGCTGACTAAAATATTCAAGGCGATCATTCCGCCCACCCCCTGAACTTGGACATGGCCAAATCATAATTCGAGAAATCGTGCACTTCTTCGAGGACGATTTTCACGCGTTTCTTGTCTTTAATCGCCGTATAGCGCTCATCGGAAATCGGCTGTTTCACCTTATGTCCCGATGGCATGGAGACGACGGCGAAGTCCCGGTGTTTATCCCCGTACTGCGTCTTGTAGACGCCGATGAGATCGACCTCGGTCTGAATTTCCGTTTTGAGCTGGCTCATGTCGGCCTTTGCTTCGCTTTCGGTTTTAAATGTTTTCAGAGGGGTCCATCCCGAAAGCTTGACATCGTTCTTCCCATCGGTTCCGGTCTTCATTTCGGCGGTCATAAAGCTCATGACCCAAACCGAGTCTCCCGTAGCGAAATTACCGTCGTTCGGAAGCATGTCGTTGTTCGGAAGCAGCGTCATGTCTCCCCCGATCAGATCTCCTACCTTGGCCTGCTCGACTTTATAATCCCACGGAACTACGCTGGATTCGGTTGTAGCCCCGCCGGATGCGGTGGTACCGCCCGCGCTTTTCTTGTCGGAGCACGCGCCGATTAACCCGAAAACCAGGAGAAGGACAAGCGCTGAGAAAATCCCGATCACGACCCGGCTTCGCTTCTTGCCTGATCCGTATCTGCTGTTCATCGCAGGTCTGCTCATTCCTGTTCAACTCCTATCGCCACAAAATGACTCGCATTGCCGGTAATCAAACCTCCGGCACGGCCCAGCAGGCCGCACGGCTGTCCGTTGATGACAAACATTCCGGTAAGCAGCCGGTATTCTCCACGGGTGAGTGAGATCTGAGGCAAATCCGCCCGGGCCTGATACACGTTGGTAAAAAGAGTGCTTGTATCGAAGCCGTCCTCATCCTGGATATCGATTTCGCCCGAAGCGCCGTACATCCGCACGGAGCCTCCTTCACGGCCAAACATCGATTTGGACACGTAGCTGCTTTCCAAAACCGGCTGATTGTAAGTCGGCAGCATATAACGCTCAATGATCCGGTGCTCTTCCGGCGTAAACAGAGGGGCCATCATCTCATGCAGGCCCCAAATGACGGCCTGCAGCCCCTTGGATTGCAGAATAATCGCGTGAAGGGGATTAAACAGTTGCAAATGCCCGTTCTCAATGGAGTACGCGAGAGCTTCCCCTCCGTCGTCCACACCCATCCACTCTTTCGGATAAAGGGCAAACATACTTCGGATTTCGCGGTTCTCCCCGTCTTTGAGAATGCCTTCGTCGACCCACAGATCCAGACAATCCACCGGCCGGACCTCCAGTCCGCTGTGACGGATCAGCATATCGATGGTGCCCGAATCTTCCAGATGTTTGCCGTAATCTATGCATGCGGCAGCCTCCGGCATCTCTTCCGACCAGGCGTGGCGGACGAGATCCGGCATTGCCGTATTGGGGCTGTGACCGCCGTACCGGCTGCACATCCACGGCGTGACCACGGATGCCTCCACGTATCCGGTCGGGGTATCGGCATTCAGCTCCAGAAGCTTGATATCCCCTTCCTGGGATATGCTGAAATCAAAGCGCGCATAGCGGCTGAGAAGCCCCTTCGGCCCAGGTTCCAGTACATCCAGGCCGTCCCAAAGCACCTCCGGGATGCTCAGCATGTCGTATAAATCCCGCCGGCCGATAACAAACCGGGCCCCTTTATCGAAAATGTCCCACAAGAGCCTCGACGCTTGGTTCAGCTCCTCGTAAACACCGCGGTCCATAAGCACAAGCTGGTCGATCCAGTATTGCTCCTGTTCCAGATCGGCCCATGTAAAACCCATCCGGTCCAGCTCGGCTATATAAGCCTTGCGTTCCTTATGCGGCTGCCCGAGTACCCTGAATGTCCGGCTGCCCATCAGCTTCCGCTGGAAGAGCTGCCCGACGAGCTGAATCCGCCCGACTTGCCGCCGATGCTGCCGGACGACGAGGACGAGGATTTGCTCGATGAACCGGAGGATACGGAGCCGGAAGAGCTTGAAGAGCTAGAAGATCCCGATTTCGTGCTTGTAGAGCCGCTGCCGGAAGATCCCGTGCTCGACGAGCTTTTGGTCGAAGAAGATCCTGTAGTGGACGAGCTCTTGCTTGAGTTGTTCCGGGAATTGATCGTCGATTTGCTGTTAAAAGCACCTGTTGTATTCGAAGTCTTCGGCTTAACCGTCGAGTTCGCCGTTTGTTTATTCTGAAACTTCGTCGAATCGTACGACGGCACCGAGTAAGGCTTCTTCGTGCGGTAATCGTAAGACGGACGCGAACTGGACCAGCCGCTCGAAGAGTAAGAGCCGCCGCTGTTGAAGATCAGATGATACAGCATCAGGTCGGTCCAGTTGAGGCCGTTGTTGTACACGACCGGAGCGGCTGTGCCGACTCCGGACCCCGTGCCGCCCGTACCTACGCCTGCGGAAGGGGTGGGAGTCGGGGTCGCTCCCGGTTTATCCAGCTGCTCCGGGAGCGGAATGCTCCAGTCCGCGCTCGGATCGAAATAGGTTTTGACATCCTCGTTGGACCATTCGATGATTTGCGGCTCGGCCGCTTTGCTCTCCGCGTAGACTGCCGGAACCAGCAGCAGGTTGGCCGCCAGCACGACGCCGAGCGACGTGTTCAGCACGCGAAGCGGTTTCGGGGTGCGCGTTCTGCGGGCGGCACGCGCTTCCGCCGCTTTAGCCTCCGCAGCCGCACGTGCGGCAAGCACCGCTTCGGGAGAGTCCGGTTCGGGCGCTCCGGCCGTATCCGCTGCAACCGCTTCCGCTGTGCATTCCCCCGCCGCCGCTTCAAGAGTTTCAGCCGCTTCCGTATCGTTAAGCTCGCCTGCGTTGTTGTTCAGATTGTCGTTCATTGCAAGTCCCTCCAATTCTGACTTCTCACTCGATTGCTTTATTAATGGGCAGTACCAGTACTTCCAGCTTCTGATTTTCTACGTCGAGCCTTCCTTCGATCATTTCGTACTCTTTTCCGCCCACTAACAGAAAATTGGCATGTTCCATCATTGCCAGCATCGTCGCATTCCATGTGCGCTCGTCAATCGTCTTCAATTCGCCGTTTTCCAATTTTTCGATGATCAATACGTTAGCTTCCATCGTTTTCATCCTTTCAAAATGCGGTTAGGAAATTATCATGCTATTTCTAACGTTTGAGCGGCGATTTTGTTTCATTTTATTCCGAAATGCTGTAAACAGCTCACTCCCTAACATACCAAAAACAAGAAATGGTGGGAACCCTTTTGTGACATTTTAATAAGAAGAAAGGGATGGAAAATAAAAAAGCGATCCGCCGGATGCCACCTGACGAATCGCTTTTCGCGTTTATTGAAGCACTGTTTCCAAAAAACTGCCCCGCTCCGCCGGTTTACAAGCGGCTTGCTTGCTGTTGGGTACGATAAAGACGGTAAGGCAGGCCGTAGCAGAGCATGACCCAGAATGATGCATAAAATAAGGAGTTCGTGATCGCATTCAACCGCAGGGCGGAATCTACGAAAGCGATAAGCAAGGCGGCGATGATGCGAATCTTCCGGGTCTGCGGAGTCGTTTTCGGATCGGTGATCATAAAAAACGTAAACAGCTGAAACGACGCGCCCAGCATGGGACCGAACGAGTAGTAAAAAGGTTCCCCGAAACCCCAGTGCCGGATGGATGCGAAGAGAAGATAGCCGGCGATAAAGGCGAGCACGGTATCCAGCCTTCTGGCCGCATAAGCGGCTACCATCCCCAGCACAAGAATGAAGAGCATGATGCCGAATCCGTTCGTCCACTGCTTGGGCGTGCTCACCGCGTATTGCGGAAGGAAGTACAGCAGCGTGACGATCGCGATATTGTTCGGGTTAAAAACGTGGCTGCCTCCGATCCGGATGACGAATTTGCAGACGATCGCAAGGAACGCCGCGAGCGCATACGGCCATACCAGATGCGAGCTCAGCAGCAGCCCGATGCCGATACCCGAAATGAGGGCGCTTAAAGGAAAGCGCCATTCCTTGAAAACCCATCTCGACAGAACCAGTTCCGTAAGCGTAGCGGTAAGAACGGATGCCGAGAAAGCGTCCCATTTTTGAAAAAAACCGAGAAAGAGCTGACCCGCTATCATAAAGCTGACGAGAAAAGTCAAGATGAGATAGCGCGGGTCCAGTTTATGAAGGTTCATCGGGTCATCCTTCTCCTTTCCAGAAGCAAAACGGGTCCACTCTTCCCAAATGCAGGGAAAGGCCCTCCACTGCCCGTACGGGTCCCGCTCCCGCATCCTGCGGTCCTCCCTGCACCGCGCGATAATCACGCAGCCGATGCCGGGCCTGTTCCGCGAGGCCGTATGAGTCCTGTCCCGCCGGCGCTTCGTTTCCGTAGGAGAATGCCTCCACTGCAGACAGTCTTCCGTTGTCAACGGACATGCAAGCCGCCTCCTTTAATTGGCCGGCTCCTCGATTTTGAGAATCTGGTCGCCCTGCACGTGACGCAGCTCCTGAACGCGTCCGCTCGGCCAGTGAATCGTCACCACATCGGCAAAGTCCTGCTTGCCCAGCCCCAGGTGAATGCGGGGATCGCTCTGGCCGCCGTGGCTGTTGCCCGCATCGCGTTCCACGACGGTTTTCACGCCGGCGACCTCGAAGGTCACTTTGGCCCCGACGGCATCGCGGCTGCTCGGCGCGCGTCCCACGAGCTGCAGCTTGAGCCAGTGGTTCCCGTTCGTAACACTGCTCTGGTACACCTTGGCCGGAGCCCCTTGGTTGGCGAACACCAGATCCAGCGCTCCGCGGTTAAACAGGTCGACAGCGGCTACGCCGCGCCCGTCATCGGTAAACGTAATCCCGACGTCTTGGGATACATCCTGAAATTTGCTGCCGTTGTTCCAGAACAGCGGCTTCCGCTCGTAGCCCGACATGCTCTTGTCGGCGAATTTCGGCCAGTTCTTCACATCTTCGACGATATAGCCCGGTGTGGTCGCCAAAGTCCCCATATCGAACCAGTAATCTTTCTTTTTGTTCGCGGAAATAAATCCGTTCGTAACCATCAGGCTCAAGTTGCCGCTGTTGTCCGCATCGAAGAAGCGGGCGCCCCAGGACCATCCGGACTGCTTAACGCCCATTTCCTCGGCCCGGTCGACATACACACCCTTGTCGTCTTCCTGCCAAAGCTGGTTGCCCTCAAGCAGATACTGCTCCTTGCTGATGTTGGAGACAAAATTGGCCAGTTTTCCGTTATGGAACACATCCCCGAAATCGACGTTCATGCCCTTGAATGTATCGTCGCCGATTCCCCTTGGCTGGACGACTTTCTTGAAGCCTTTGCCTTCCTGATTGATGAGCAGCATATCCGGTCCGAAATCGTTGGCGTTATAAATGTCCGGCCAGCCGTCCCCGTTCAGGTCCGCCGCACCGGAGGACAAGGTCCAGCCCACATCGTCTGTGCCCGTTTCTTTGGATACGTCGGTGAAGGTTCCGTCTCCGTTATTGCGAAGCAGAACGTTCCGGCCGCCGTTTCTGGCCCGTTCGAAATCGTTGTGCATGATTTTGGTCGAGGCGAGGTTCCATAAATCCGTTTTCTCATTAAAATAACAGGACAAATACAAATCCAGATTGCCGTCGCGGTTGTAGTCTATCGCCATGGAATCGCTCACGTAGCCGATATAGCCGACTCCCGATTGCTCGGTAATATCCGTGAAGGTGCCGTCCCCGTTGTTGCGGAAAAGCTGGCTTTTGCCCCAGGCCCCGACGAACAGGCTCTGATGTCCGCTGTTATCCATGTCGAACCAGAGCG
The DNA here is from genome assembly GCF_058269095.1 of Paenibacillus sp. JNUCC 35. NCBI lineage: Bacteria > Bacillati > Bacillota > Bacilli > Caryophanales > Paenibacillaceae > Paenibacillus > Paenibacillus sp. JNUCC 35. Next base: position 5,134,929 of record NZ_CM177771.1, read on the forward strand.
CGGTCTCCGAAATGCCTTCCTTATTAATATCGCTGAGGCCCAGCTTCTCCCCCACTTCCTCAAATGTGCCGTCCCCGTTGTTGTGAAAGAGGGCATTCTTCCCTCCCCGTTTGGAATTCGTGAAGTAGACGTCCATAAAACCGTCTCCGTCGTAGTCCCCTACGGCAACACCCGCGCCTGTCGCGGTCAACCAAGGCATAATATTATCCGCTTTGGAGTCGAACGTGTCTTTCTCATGCACGTACTTGATACCGGATTTCTCCGTAATATCCGTGTAATGAAAGCCGTAATCCGCGGAGGGTTTGGGGGCGCAGCCGCTAATGAGCGCAAGTATGACGGCGGCACCTACACAAAGGTTAAGGGAACGCATTCAGTTCTCACCTTCCATAAGTTGATTTTGAAGCAGGTGACGGGTCCGGTCGATCCAGCGCACATAATGGGACTCCGGCTGCCCGGCGTCCGCATCCTTCCTCGCCTGATGAACCACCGCGACCCAGCTTTCGATCTTGAGCTGCATCGGGACCGTCAACCGGTCCAGCACCGCATGCCAGTGCTCCCGGTCCTGGAGCCGCCTGGTTTCCCAGCCGAACGCCATTCCTTGGGCAAAAGCGGCTTTACCGCCGTCCGGGACGAGCCGGTAAGCGTTAAGGATAACCGCCAGGTTATCGAACATGCTGTAGGCAACCGCCAGTCCGGTTCCACTGAGGGCATCCCCCCGGAAAGGTTCCGGCAGCCGGTCGATTTCAGCCAGAACCGGTCCGATTTCAAACCGGTTCTGGAACCATAGGCTGCGGCCGAAGCCCTGGTAGCAGACTCTTTGCTCATACTGGTTAAACACATTAAACTTATCGATACAATAGGGATTTTGTTTGTATTCAAACAATCCCGTTTTGAAGCCGACCCCATCGAATAGAATCGGAGCGTAGGACGCGTCAATCTTGCGGGCCCAAGTCTGGTAAGCGTTCGTCCGGAAGCCGTATCTGGCATGAAGCCACCAGCCCAGTCCGACGTAATATTGATAAATGTGACCGGGATCGAGCTCCTGCAAATAGCCCTCGAACTTCTTCCCCTTCCACGGGCCGAACAAGGAAGCTCTCGCGCCGAGCCCCATCCCGGCTCCCTCATAAGCAAATCCGCGGTAAAAGGGTTCAAAATTGCGGTCCAGGCGTCTCCTGATCCCCGAAATGCTCCTAAGAGGGTTGACGGCATAGTTGTTGCCGCTCAGAAAAGCGCGCAAAATTTCTTGGAAGCGGCGGTCAAAAAATTCTTGTTTCCACGGAAAAAGCGCGGTGATCCGGCCGATGTTCTGATGGCAGATTCGCACGTATATCAGCAGGGCAAGAACCGCAGCCGGCAAAAGAAGTCCGAAAACGGTCATAAACCGGGCTCCTTGGCCTGAGCCGCTTTTACGATATCCTCCAGCGTGCGGATGGACGCAAGCTCTTCTTCCGAAAGACGGACTCCGAATCCGCGCTCCACATGAACAGCCAACTCCAGCGCCATCAAAGAATCGACACCGAGCTCCTGAAGAGGTTCCGACAAAGCACGCTCATCCAATTCCTGTTCCGTCAATTGACCGACCCATTCAATCAATTTTTTCTGAAGTTCAACGATTTCCATGGTTTTCTTTCCTCCCCTTAGGTTATAGTAATCCACCGCTGACTCCGAACACCTCGCCGGTTACATAGGACGTACTGTCCGACAGCAGAAACAAGACGATCTCCGCCGTTTCCTCCGGAGTCCCGAATCTTCTGAGGGCAATCCCTTCCCGCAGCTTCTTTTGCTTGGCGGCCGGGAAATCTTTAATCATGTCCGTCTCGATATAGCCCGGAGCTACGCAATTCACCCGGATGCCCAGCGGACCGACCTCCTTCGAGAGAGCCTTGGTGAAGCCGACGATGCCCGCTTTGGCCGCCGAATAGTTGGCTTGCCCGGCTATGCCGGTCAGACCGGAAACCGAGCCGACGTTGACCATGCTGCCTCGGGTCAGGGCAAGCGGGCGGATCAAGGCTTGAGAAATGCCGAACAGGGCATTCAAGTTGACCTGGATCACATCCGCCCACTGCTTGCCGGTCATCAGGTACACGGGAACATCCGCGTTCATGCCCGCGTTGTTCACGACATGATGAAGCGGCTCCGACCGGAAGCGGGCCAATTCCTCCAGCAGCTTCTTCACCCCCGCCTCGGAGGAGAGATCGCCTTGCAGGGCGCTGACTTCGAGCTTTTCCGCCGAGCATTCTTCGAGAAGCGCTTCGGCAGCTTCTTTGCCCCGGGAGTAGGTGAAGACCACCTTCGCCCCGGCGCGCGCCAGCTTGCGGACAACGGCCCCTCCGATTCCGCCCGATCCTCCCGTGACCAGCGCCGTTTTCCCCTTGAAATCCCATAATGGTCCGCTCACTTAGCTTCCTCCCGGTCCACGTTTTCAAATACGGCCGCAGCCTGAAAGCCCCCATAGGCGGTAACGGTTTTGACGGCCAGGCCTACGCGTTTGTGCAGAGGCTCCCCGATGAGCGGCAGATCCGCTTTGGGGTCCGCCTGCTCATGCTCGAAGGCCCCCGGCACCAGACTGCGCTTCATGCCGTGCAGCATAAGGACGCTTTCCAGCAGACTGTTCGCGCCAAGCGTATGGCCGAAATAACCTTTCAGCGCCGTCATGGCGGGTACGGGCCCGCCCAGATTGGCGAACGCCAGCCGAATCTCTTTCGCTTCATAGGCGTCCCACAGTTTCATTCCCGCTCCGTGAGGGATGAGCAGATCCACCGCCGCGGGGTCCGGGCCGGCATAAGTACGGACCGCTTCCTCTATGACGCGGGAGTAAGTGTGTGCCGTCACATCCGGCAGCGCCATCTGCCAGCTGTCCTGACGGAAGCTCCCGCCCAGATAGCGTCCGAGCGGCGTCCGTCCGCAACGCGCGGCCTGCCTGCTCCCTTGCAGGACGACGGCCGCGGCCCCGTCTCCGAGAACGGAGCCGTCCCTGCGCAGGTCAAAGGGGCGCAGCCTTCCGGACTCGGAGCCGAATCCCTTGTGACCGAGCCACAGATGCTCGGTCACGTGCGCATAGTCGGCGCACACGACGAGGACGGTCTCCGCCCGGCCGCACCGGATCAGCTGACTGCCCAGCTCCAGCGCATACAATCCGGACGCGCAAGCATTGTTGACGGTGTAGGAAATTCCTTTCACGCCGAGCGCGTCCGCCAGGTAAAACAAATAAGGGAATGTCTGCACCCTGAAAAAATCGTCGCGCAGCTTATCGTAAGACGCCAGCGGAGAAGCATGCAGGAGCGCGCCATCCTCTCCCGCAGCATGACCGGGCTTCATAATCCGGTCGATCAAATGATTGAGGCCCAGATTCTCATGCCCGATCACAAGCGCGGTGGACGCCAGCGTATCCCTGTCCAGACCCGCGTCCTGTATCGCGAGCCGGGCAGCCGCCAGCAGATAGACGAAGTCCTGGTCTTCGTGGAGCCGGTCTTCGGTCAGCCTGCGGGCCGTATCGGACGCGGCCCAGTCCCGGAGATGCAGGTCCGGCATCGCGTAGACGGGGTACCTCAGCACCTCTCCGTCCGCGAGCGTATAGCTCCGCTCCGAAATCGTTCGCTTCCCGCCCAGCACGGCTTCCCAGACGGCTTCGTTGCCGATCCCGAGAGAACTGAGCATGCTCGATCCCGTTATATAGACAGGCTCCTTCATAAGACAGCTTCTTCCTTTCCCGGCAGATGCACGCAAGCATGAAGAACGCCTTCCGCTCCGAGGCCGGTGACCCACTTTCCTCCGGCAAGGCTTTGTGTACGCGCGATCAATTCCAGATCGAATTCATTCGCCGAAACGTTCGCGCTTCCCCCACTCCCTTGTTCCCGGCCGGATTCCGTTCGGATTTGGAGCCGTGCCAGCGGCACTCCCTCGCCGTCCGGCGGCTCGAGCACGAAGGCGCTTATCCATTCGCAGCCCGGGTCCGGTATGCCGATCCGGTCCCGGAACCTTTCCGGCGGGAACAAATTCGCCACACAGACAATCACCCGGTCATGCTCCCCCTGATCGAGCAGGGCGGAAGCATACAGAAACGCTTTGGGAGCGGTCGTGCCGCCGTTGGAAACCGTCACATTCGTTCCCCGGATGGAGAAATAGATCGACACGTAGCCTCCGATGGAATTCATGACCGTGTCGGGAAATATGCGCGGGTTCACGTTGCCTTCGCCGTATTTCACCGCATCGTCCTGCAAGGCTGCCACCGCGTGAAGGCTGGACACGGTGCTGCCGATCACCAGAGCCGTGCGCCGGCTCATGTCCGGACCCGAATCGCATCCCTCAGATTCGGCGGATGCGGAGGATTCGGCGGATTCCGCCCGTATCCCGAGCGCCTCTTCCACGGCCATACAGCATAGTTTGCCGAAGTCGGAAAAGCGGTTGAATCCTTTACGGCCGGACACGTGGATCAGACCGGACGGAAGGGGGCTTCCCTTATGACGGCTTCTGTCAAAGACCGCCTCGTGCTGCGGGTTTCGGCCGACAGACTGCAGCCCTTCGGGGGTCAGCAGGCTCATGCCCGTAATATGAATAGGTTTCATCTTCATGCCCTTCCTAACACAATCGTAGAATTGATTCCGCCGAACGCATATGCGTTTGACACCATATACTCTGTCCGGTATGGGAGCGGTTCGTTCGCGACAACTTCCACGCAGCAGAGCGGATCTTTCTCCCTCAGATTCAGGTTCGGCGGCAAAATGCCGGTCTCCAGCGCTTTGATGCAGGCAACGGCTTCGATGGCGCTGGCCGCCCCCAGTGTATGGCCGATATGCCCTTTGATGGAGCTGGTCCGGATTCCCGGCCCGAAAAATCTCGACAGGGCTTTGGCCTCCATGCGGTCATTGGCAAGCGTGCCTGTTCCGTGGGCGCTGACGTATCCGATCTGCTCCTTGTCCAGTCCGGCCATAGTCAAAGCCCGCTGCATGGCGTGTACGGCACCCTCGGCTTCGGGATCGGGCTGCGTGATATGATTGGCATCGCAGCCAAGCCCGTAACCGAGCAAAGAAGCCCGTACCACCGCGCCTCTGCGCACGGCATGCTCCTCGGTTTCCAGGATCACGACGCCGGCTCCTTCGCCGAGCAGAAGCCCTTTCCTCCCGGCGTCGAAGGGCCGGCAAACGTCCGGTGCCATGGCCCGCAGGGAGCTGAAGCCCGTAAACGCGGACCAGGACATGGCGTCGACGCCCCCGGCGATCATCATGTCCGCCCTGCCGGCGACCAGTTCCTCTACCGCACGGGCAATGGCGAAGTTTCCCGCCGCACAGGCGTTCGTCAACGTCCAGACCGGCCCGCTCAGCTGCAATTCTTCGGTGACATATTCTGCTATCATATTAGGTCCCGCCAAGCGTCCCCGGCTCGGCTTCTGTGTAGATTCTTCGAGCGCCTCCAGCTCCCCCATGGTCGTGCCGATGCATAGGCCGATCCTCCGGGAAGGGCCGGAATCGGCGCTGGAGCCCGTTTCAGGCGCGGAATTTTGTCCGTTTCCTTCGCTGCCTGTCCAGTCGATCTCTGATAATGAGAGTGACGGCAGACGGATACCCGCATCATGCAGCGCATCCTCTACAGTGGTGACAAACATCCGGGTCGCCCTGCCCCAGGCAGGATTCATTGCCCCCGAATAAGCATGAAGGTCCTCGATTTCACAGCCCAGCTTATAGGGATGGTTAACGACCGGAAAGGAACGGATCGGCTTGACTCCCTGCACGCCGCTCAGAAGATTGCTCCAGAACTGCTCCACATTGCAGCCCACCGATGTCATAACACCCATGCCGGTAACGACGATCCTCGTCATAGTTTCCTCACCTCACCCAGATTTTGCTGAGATCGGAGATACGGGCGTCCGGTCGCGTAAAACCGTCAATGCCGCGTTCTTTCTTCACGACTTCATAGGCCTGCTTCTCGTCCGCCCCCGCCCTCTGCTTGAGAGGCGCGTCTTTCGGGTATTTAACGCTTCCCTGTTTCCAGACACTCATTCCTTTCCTGGTATCTCCGTTCTTTACAAGGGCATCGCCCAGCGCTGCGTAGACCATCGGCCAGAGAACAAGATCTTTGTCCTGCTGTTCCAGCTTGTCCGCAACGGCCAGACAGTAGGACAAATCCTGGATAGCGTTCTCGCTTCTGCGCAAACCTTTCGGCCAGTATAAATTGTTCAATCCCCTGCTGTAATGAGCCAGCACGTTATGCGGGTTTTCCTCCAATATCCCGTCGAGAATCTGAATGGATCTCGCAGACTTTTGACCTAGTACGGCAGTCCCCAAATCTTTATCCTGCAAAAGATCCACATAAGCGAGCGCCTGCTGCAGCCGTGATTGTGCCGTAGGCTTGACCTCTTCCATAAAGCTGATGTAGTCGTTTGTCTTCGCTTCTTCAGCCATTTTCAGACGCAGCACGTTGCTGTACACAAGATTGTCGGGATCTTTTTTAACCGCTGTCATTAAGGATTCTATATTTCCTTCTGCAGTCCGAAGATCCGTGCTCCGTTCTTTGGTAAAATCAAGCCCATACTGAGCGATCGTGACATTGTCCGCAATCGCCGGAATCTCGTACGGTTTCGGCCAGACATATTCGGCGAGCACCGCTATCCCGGTCAGTACGGCAATGACGGCAAAGCCGCCTAATACTCTCTTTCTCATCCTATACTCCTCCTAAACGCTAATGGATTGCTGGACCTCGCTTTGCCTGTAGACGGATGGATTCACCCCCACCAAACGTTTGAACACTCGCGAAAAATGGGTTAAATCATTGTAGCCGACGGAATAACAGACCTCCGTAACCGGATGACCCTGCCGAAGATGCGCTTTGGCTCTTTCAATCCGTTTGTTCATGATATATTCCTTAAACCCTACCCCGACCTGCTTGTGAAACATTCTGGAATAATGGCATCTGCTTACATAAATATGCGAAGCGACTTTTTCCAGGGAAAGATCGCTCTCAAACATATTTTCATCCAGGTAAGCGAGCGATTGCTGGAACATGGAGTTGTCCATTTCCGGTTCCGGGTAGGTTCCTACCGAGTTAATGAGCATATTCAGCAAATGAAGATGAAGCCGGTTAAGTCCAGTGAAGATCATGGTCGGGTAATGGGTAGGGAACTGATGAACCGGCCAGGATGAGGGGAAAGAATCCTCAGCGGTCAGGATGGCGATCAGCCTGCTCTTGCTTTCTGCGGCTGCTTGGAGTGCGCTGGCGAAGCTCTCAGTCGTGAAGACTGTGGCTTTTTTAGAAATCTGCTCGACAAAATCGGTTTCGATCTTGTTCTTCCACTGGCGATACAAGACAACAAGTACACTCACGAATATCTCCCTCTCTTTCTTCGAGTCAGTTGACTTTCTGCTCACGTGCTGTTCTTGATTTACATATTATCACTGGCGTTTTTTTCATGTTCTGCATTAATTGCTTAATACCTATGGTTTTTTTGATGATATTAATCAAATTGGCATATTCTCATCTTTCTAGCTAATTTGGTATAATTATCATTCTATAGACACACCTTCTTCGAATTTTTTACGCTTATTCGTATGTTCCATTGATTTTATACGCTTATTCGTATAAAATCAATACATGAGTTAGGGGGGAATTGAAATGAAAGAGATTAACAAACGGATCAAGCAGTTGCGGAGCAAACACGGGCTGACGATGGCAAGGCTTGCCGAAATTTTGCAGGTCTCCGCCGGAAACATCAGCGACTGGGAAAGTGAAAAGAAGAAATCTACCCCCACGGCCAGAGCGCTGGTTGCGATTTCCGAGTATTTTAATGTATCGCTGGACTGGCTCATGACCGGCAAGGAAAGAAACCGTCCGTCCGGAGACGTCCCGGCAGAGGTTGAACCTCATCCCCTAGCCGCAAGGCTTCATTCCCTTTCTCCGCAGGACCTCCAGCTTATCGAGCTCCTGGCAGAGCGTCTTGCCGCAGCTCTTCCCGGTTCCCGGCAAGATAGCCCGGCGGGCAGATCTTCGCGTTCCAAGAAAAGGCTCCGGGACAGCACCGACCATACTATCCGGGAAACGGGACTTGCGACCGAATACTATACGAGACTTCCTGTAGTGGGCAGGGTTACGGCCGGACAGCCGATTACGGCGGTTGAAAATATCGAGGAATATTTCTCGCTGCCTCAGAATCACTTGAGCAGCGGAACTCATTTTATTCTGCGCGTATCCGGGGAAAGTATGGTCAATGTCGGCATCGATGACGGAGATCTGGTTGTCGTCAGACAGCAGGCCTCGGCGGATAACGGCGATATTGTCGTGGCTATGACACTGGATGACGAGGCGACGGTTAAAACGTTCTACAAGGAGGAAGACCGGATTCGTCTGCAGCCGGAGAATGACTGGATGCAGCCGATCATTCTGAACGATGTCAAAATATTGGGCAAGGTAGCCAGTGTGATTAAAGACTCGCGAATCCAGGAGTGAGTTCGCCGGTCAGACGGATAGAAGAGAGTATGGATCGTTAAAGAGCGCCCTTGGGCGCTCTTTGTTTGTATCCCGGGGCAATGAACAACAAACTCCATGGGCCGGTCAACAAAAGATGAGTGGTCCTCCCCGCCGGCATCGTATGCTAGAAGCAGCTCGCCGCTGCCCAGTGCAGCCAAAATACAAGCCGCAGGCAGGAGGAGAACCTTGACATGAGCTATGATCCGAAACCGTATTCGCTGCGCTGTCACGCCCGGGAGACGGAGCCCGATTCGACGGCCGTCGTCTCCGTATGCGGGCATGCAAAATGCCGCAGCCCCATTTATCAGGGGGAGAAGCGCTGGGTGTATGATGAAGAATGGTTTTGTACCGCCGTATGCCTGGCCAGTTATTTGGGCGCCGTGAAGAAAGTGGTGAAACCCGATTCAGACTCCTGAAAGCAGCGCCGCCTCCGAAAGCCGGGAACAACCAGCCTCGACAAGGTTAGGGTTGCGCCCGGCTTTTGGCCGATATGCCGGGAGTGGAAGAACTCCCCCGGATTCCGCACCGCATCAGGAAGAGCCGGACGCGGAATGAAGGGAAATGAACTCCCGGAGCTCCTCCGGCGTTCCGAGCGGGTGGCAGGTGCGGGCCAAATCCGTGACGATACGGGCTCCTCCGGCAAGCAGCCGGTTATACAGAGGCGCCACGTAATATTCCCCGCCGTCGCTGACGCCGCCGGCGATCGCATCCTCTGCCGCCTGCACGAAAGAGGCTGCGGCCGAGAAGTAATACAGGCCGGTCGAAGCCAAGTCCGATATCACTTCCTTCTCCTTCACGCGCACGACGAATCCCGCAGAATCCAGTTCCACGTAGCTGTATGCGGGATTCGAAGAGGGAAAGACGGAAATCAGCCCGTCGATTCCATCGTCCAAGGACCGGAGAGTCCTGCCAAGCGACGAAGTCATATACGTATCGCAGTTGTAGATCAGCAGGGGAGCCGCCGGATTTAGCGCTCCCTGTGCAAGCAGCACGGTTTCCGCCTGACCACGGGTCACGGAGGGAACCGCAACGATACGCGGGCGGATGCCGTAATCGCGGATCTTTTTTTCCAGATCCCAGACGTTCAGATGCTCCTCCAGGCAAACAAATACAGTGCGGTCCAGACAAATGTGCTCCCGCAGACTGTCCAGTGCCCAGTAAAGCATCGGCTTCCCCTGCACGTCGAGCAGCATCTTGGGCCGGGAGCAGCCGGTTTCCCGGAATCTGCGGCCCGCACCCGCCATCGGAATCACAAGATTCATGCCCGTGTTCATGCCCCTGCGCCTGCCTCAAGAGAGTTCACCCGCTGTGCAGCTTCCTCCCAGCTGCGGAAGGTACAGGCCAGGTCATCGATATAAAGATGACCGTAGGGCTTGCCGAACACGAGCTCGTCGTATACGATCCCGTGATGCTCCAGCCAATCCAGCGTCAACTTGCCAACATTCGCCACTACCTTTCCGACATTCCCTTCACAGGTCTTCATATTGCGGGCCGTATGAATAATAAGGATGTGCCCAGCTTGTTTCAGCGTTTTCAGAGCCTCCGCAGCCCCTGCGACGGGACTTACGTCCGCGTAAGACTGGCCCTCCCTTTTCAACTCGCAAATGGTTCCGTCCAGATCAATGACAATCCTCATCGTTCCGCGCCTCCCCGCTCGTGATCGAAGGCCTCGTACATCAGCCGGGTACCCAGCGCATACAGAGCCAGCTGCCGCTCCTCGCTCTCCCGGTGCAGAGGAAGCATGGAGAGGAATAACAAGGCTTCGATTTTCTTGATCACCGGCAACTCGTATCCCAGGCTTCGAATGAGCCCGTCCCACTGATCCCGTAACCGGCCCTGTTCCTCCGTCAAGCCGATGTGCAGGTCCAGCCCTTTCTCCGTAACCTTCAGCGAGTATCGGTTTCGAACCAGATGCTCGTACCCGCTCAGGCTGTGTCTGATTTTCGCCAGATCGTACCTCTGGTCCCCGTAGAGCCCCCGTTTTCCGAACCGCCCGCGCGGATCTACGAGCTTGATCGTCTCCGACTCCGGATCGTAAAGCATATTCGAGAAACACAAATCCCCGTGGATAATGCAAGCTTTCGGATCGTCCAGCAATTGCAGAAAGTCCGCCCTCTGCTCGTTAAAAATCTTGATGGGGCAAAGCGTCAACCGGCCGTTAAGCCAGTAATACCCCCGTTTAAAAAAGGTCCTCGCTTTTTCGTTCCGCGCCAGGAAGGCCGATACCCTCTGGAACGTTTTGCGGATGTACATGTCCGCCAGGCAAGGCCTCCTCAATTCCCCCGGAAACCGGGAAAAATCATCCAGCAGTCCGGTTATTCCCGCAAAAACACGATCCCACCGATCCGGGTTCAGCTTCTCCTCCACGAATAAGGAGGCCAGCGTCGGACTCGGAATATAGGCAAGCGAAACGTTCACCGGCTTCTGCAGCGAATACGAAAAGATATCCGGCACATAGTGCCTCAACTCTTCGGGCAGCTCCAGATACCACATCGTTTCTTCTCTTAGCTTCTGCTCGTGGCTGCTCGTTTTCGTAATGGCGTTTGCGTCCGGCTCGTACAACACCTGATTAAAACATCTCGCGTTCATTCGGGTTAAAGTCATCACGTTGTGCCTCCTGTCCACCAGCAAGCTTTACCGCCGCTCTTCGATGCTGCCGTTATGCCCTTATCGTATCAGACGGCCCGGAAATACAATCTGCCTCTGTTGCCCGGTTTTCAGAGCTTTTTGCGAATCTTCTCCGAACGCAAAAAAAGGACAGGTCCGGGGGACCTGTCCTTTTTTCAAAAACATGCGTATTCCATTAATTCCGGTTGCCGGAACCGAATCCGATAATGTACCCGTCGATATCTTTAACGGCGAACTCTTTCCAGCTTCCCCAGTCATGATCTTCCACAATCGGCTCAAGCGCAATGGTTGCGCCTTTGGCTTTCAATTCTTCATATAGAGCATCCAGTCCGGAAAAGTTCTCGACATAAGCGTACGTGTTCCAGGTTCCTTTGTTGGGTATCACGTCCTGCGGGTCTTTGGCCTGAATGAGCTTGAAGCCCAGTCCGAAGTCATCCCGGATGGCCCAGACATCATTGACTTCGCACCCCAGGACATCCCGGTAATACTGGTTCGATTTCTCCAGATCGGAAACCAGAAGCACCGTCAATGAATTCTCGATTTTAGCTTTTACTTGCTCGGTCACGTAAATTTCCTCCTAACAAATAGTAGTCTAAAGGTTGCCCCGTTTTCTATTCGACGCGTTAACAAATTTTCCTCTTTTTACTATAAACGAGCGGATAAACCGGGTCCTCCAGCTTGTCTCCGTAATTCATGCCGATAAAGTATTTCGTAAAAATGCCGGCGGCGTACTTATGGCCCATTTCCTCCTCGTTCATAATGCGGGCGTCCCCGTCCACATACATGATCCGGATAATTTTGCGTGTTTCGTTCGTCAGATTGTCCGGCGCGCTATGGAAGGTCCATCCCGCATGGAAAGTCGCGTCACCCGCTGAAACACCGCCGTAATTGTCGATCGGCATGTTTTCCCGGATGGCCGTATTAAGGTGGCGCAGGTCGCCTTTGGTGCGGTCACTCAGTCTGTGGGAGCCGCTGATGAAAGACAGCGCCCCTTCCCCGTCCCGCAGATCGGTCAAATGCAGCCACATGCTGATGATCCGGTCGGTGTTGATCGCGACATAGTTGCAATCCTGGTTCCAAGCCGTATTGCGGTCGCCGGGCTCTTTGAACATCGTGTGGTCCGCAAGGACGCGCACGGATTCCACGCCCATCAGGTCGGCGGCCATTTTAGCGAATTTGTGTGCTGTCGAGAAGCGGTGCATGACCTCGGATTTGTGCCTCATGTTCTCGACGAGGCGGACTTCCTTCCTACCGTCTTTCCGGAAATTTTTCATCCGGATATTATCCTCGTAGCTTTCGCGCTCCACCAAATCGAGAATATACGGCTCGATGTACGCCATCTCATCCGGTCGTACCAGACCACGGAACATGACATGCCCCTTCTCCTGAAAAGCCAGCCGCTGCTTCTCCGGAATCTCTTCTTCCTCCCGTAATCTGCGCAAAGGATCGTTTTCCAAACTCATGTTGCGGAAGCCTCCTTCCATTTTGCTGGGTAGTATTGTTATGGCACTAATGATAGCAGAGACCGCCCACCCGGAATCGGCATTCCTTGAGCGATTTCGCCCAGGCAAATCCGTTTAGATAAGCCGAGTTAGCCGGAAAGCCCGCATGTAAAAATGAAGGGAAACCTACCCTTGGAAAGAAGGTATGCGTATGAAAGACGGTTACTATCTGGCTGCCTACCTGCACATCGACCCGTTCTGTCATCTTCTGAATATTGTGCAGCGGCACGATCAGAACATGGCTTTGTTTCTGAAAACCGGCGGCGAAATCAAGCTGGTCCGCTACTGGGAGCTGGAGAGAGTAACTGGAATGAAGCAGCATGATTTGTCGTTCTACGACCGGGCCCAGGCGATGAGCCTGATCTCTCAGCTGCTTCAGCCTCTCGGGCTGAGCCCGGACGATCTTGTCGAGATCTGGGGCACGCCGGGCCTGGATACACATTCGGATTATCACTCGGCTGACCGCTACCCCCAGATGGCCTACCATAATATCTGCCATCTCTTCTCTTCCCTGCTATCCGACACGGACACGTTCTACAGCTCGGATATTCTGTCCCTGGCGGTAGATACGGCGCCGGATAACGTCGTCACGCCGATCTGGAAGGAAAATACATACTACTATTCGGCCGCTTACAGCCGCAAAGGAAGTATTGAAGTAGTTCCCGTCGAATCACCCGGCATCTGGTGGGGACTGGCCTCCGGCCATTTTCAGAAGCGAGAAGGGACGCTGATGGCTCTGGCCGAGGCGAGCGGTAGCCGGCTGCTGAAGCCGTTCCGCTTGACCCGGGATTTCTCCACTCTGGAGAGAAGATCGTACGGCAAATTCGTAAAGCAGAACATCATGCAGGAGCTGGATGCCCATATCGACAAGTGTGTGGCTGAAGGAGAAGGCATCGGCTTCACCGGCTGGGATCCCTTGTTTTCGGAGCGGGATAACCGGACAAGCATGGCGATGAAAGAAATTCAAGCCATTACGATCGAGATCATGCAGTCCGCCATCGACAAGCTTATCGAGCAGTTCGGGATCGTTCCCGAAGAGACGTACTTGTCCTTGTCAGGCGGCTACACGCTGAACTGCCCGACCAACAGCCGGCTGATGAAGCATTACAAGTTCAAGGGCTTTATCGCCCCTCCTTGCGTGAACGATTCGGGCATTTCGCTGGGAATGGGCTTGTTTGCATTCTATAAAAAATCCGGGGAAACACGCCTCCGTTTCAAGCTCGGCCATGCTTTCTACGGAACTTCCGGGGACAATCCCTCTCTTCGTCCGGCGGACGTTACGAGGTACGATCCGTTCATAGAAGAACTCTCGGACTATACTCCGGAGCAGGTTGTCCAAGATATCGTCGAGGAGCCTGTCGCGTGGTTTCAGGGCGCTTCGGAGATAGGACCGCGTGCGCTCGGACACCGTTCCATCCTCGGCGATCCGCGCCAAAGCCGGACGAAGGATAAAATCAATGAGTGGAAGCAGAGAGAGTGGTGGCGTCCCGTAGCTCCAATCGTGCTGGAAGAACAGGTCGGTGACTGGTTCGAGGACGCTTTCGCAACGCCGTACATGCTGCATACCTTCCGGGCCAAACCGGACCGGCAGTCCCGCATACAAGCAGCCCTCCATCTCGATAAGACGGCCCGCGTCCAGACGATCGGTCCGGCGCATGAGCGGTTGTATCCGGTTCTCCGGTCCTTCTACGAACAGACGGGAATTCCTGTGATCTGCAACAGCTCTCTGAACGGCAAGGGCGAGCCCATCGTGGACCGTTTGGAAGAAGCGCTGAATTTCTGCCTGCGCAAAGGCATCCGGGTTCTTTACTACAACGATAGCCGGATCGTCCTGAAGAACCATCCTCTTTACATGGCCGCAGAACCCGAGAAGCGTGTGTTTGACGCCGATCCGTTCAGCCCCGAAGAGAAGAAGAACCTGCTCGCTGCGCTCAACCCCCATGGCGTGCCTGTCGAGGTTCTGCTGTTCTGGAAATACAACCTGGAGTACGAATCCGAGGTCGTTTACGATATTACCCGGCCGGAGGATGCCCAGCGTCTCACGAAAGCAGGAAAAATTTTCGGGAGTCTTTCCAGTTATAAGGACCTGATGACGGATTTCATGAATTTGCAGCAGGCCCATACTTAATCCTTCTGCCCCGAAGAAGGACTGCACACTTACCATTTCGTCTAAAGAGGGTGAATGAATTGGATACAACCGCGGAACCGATCAAGCTCGTCATATGGGATATGGATCAAACCTTCTGGAAAGGCGTAATTTCGGAGGAGCCTGTCCTCCTCGTTGAAGAGCACATACAGGTGTTGAAGGAACTTGCGCACCGGGGAATCATGAACTCCATATGCTCGCTGAATAGCTTTAAGCAGGTCAAAGATATGCTGGAGGATCACGGCTTGTGGCATTATTTCGTGTTTCCGGAAATCAACTGGAATCCGAAAGGCAAGCTGATCAAGAAAATCATAGCGGGCTGCAAGCTCCGTCCGCAAAGCGTCCTGTTTATCGACGACGAGCCTTCGCATCTGCACGAAGCGCGTTTTGAAAATCCCGGCATCCGGACCTGTACGCCGGACCAAATCCGCACACTGCCGGATCTGCCCGAACTGCAAGGATCGCCCGATCCGGAGCTCAAGCAGCTGGAGAAGTTTAAGATTTTGGAGAAGTCGGCCAAAAGCCTTGGAACATCCGGCTCTTCTAATGTACAGTTTCTTAAAGACAGCCGCATCTGCGTGGACATTGTGAAGGATTGCCTTCCCCATCAGGAGCGCATCTTCGAAATGATGTACAAAACGGCCCAGCTCAATTTCACGAAAAACCGGATCAGCCGGGACGACCTGCTCCTCCTCATCGAAGACGCCTCCGTGGACACCGGCTGCATCCATGTGCGCGACCGGTTCGGAGATTACGGGATTACCGGGTTTTATGCCCTTAAGGACAATCGGCTCCTCCATTATTTCTTCTCCTGCCGAATTATGAATTTCGGGGTGGAGCAGTGGCTCTACCACCACCTCGGCACGCCGGAAATCCAAATTGCAGGGGGAGTCGCGTCTACTCTCAAAAGCCCCGCGCCCCCTACCTGGATCACGCATGTTTCCTTGTCCGACCCTGAGCCTGCCCAAAGCGGCGGGATCCGCTGTCTGATCAAGGGCGGGTGCGATCTGGAGCAGGTCCAGCACTACCTGAACTTCTACCGGTCGTTCGACTGGGAAACGGAGTACTGGTATCTCAATGAGAACTCCGATCAGCTTCGCAACGACCATACCGACTACATCGTTCAAGCACCGGTGTATACGGAGGAACAATTGGACTGGCTCACACGGACGTTTCCTTTCTTCGATGGGGGAATGCTGCGGACTTCCATGTTCGAAGACCGCTACGATGTGGTCATTTACAGCGTGCTGCTCGACTACAAAGCCGCCGTTTACCGCCCCAAACGGTATCCGGAGATTACGCTTGCTTTCGGCAGCCACTACCTGCCTCTTACGGACGAAAGCAACTTCGACCTCGTCATTGAGCGGACGTTCATCGAGCTCGATCATTCTACGCTCCGGACGGCCAAGGAGGAGCTTGAATTCACGGGGCCGCTGAGCGCCGGGAAGCTTGTCGAGAACCTCGCCTGGATCCGCAGCAAGCTGCCGGAGAAAACCGTGCTCATCCTTGTGAACGGAAGCGAGGTGCCGATTTGGGACCGGGCCGAGACGGACATGCACGTCCACCACGCGGCCATGAACGCTGCGCTGAGGAGTTTTACGGAAAAGCAGGCGAATACGTATCTGGTCGATGTGGGCCGGATTCTCACAAGTCCGCAGGACCATACGGATAGTCTTACGCACTACACGCGGAAAGCGTACAAGCAAATTGCCGAGGCCATTGTCGACATTATTGAAGAGAAATTCGGCATGGATGCCAGCCTCGACAGCAAGGATAAGCGGGAAATGAAGCTGATGGAGATGATGATGTCGGAATATGTACCTTCCCAGTACTTCTGACAGATCTTGACGGCAGGGCCAAAGGTTAACGGACTTGCCCCCGGCACCTCATGCGGTGCCGGGGGCAAGTTCGTTTTTACGCCCGGATGCGGCGTACGCTGCCGCAGGCGGCCCAGCGGCCCACCATGGGCGCCCGGGCTAGGCCACGGTAAGGCGCCGCAAACGGCTCTGCGCGCTGCCGTCCGGCTCGCGTGACACCCCGGATCACGGGACACTCCGGCACGAAAACAGGTTGAGGAAATTGTCCTCAACCTGTTTTCGTTTCAGGAGTGCAGCAGCGGGAAATGTACGCCCTGCATATAGTCCCCGGGCCGCATGTCCGGAAAATGCGCGGAACCGATGACGGTTTCCCGGAGTTCCTTGTTCTCGCCGGGGTCCAGCATTTGTACGCCGTCTTCCACGTACGTGACGCTGTATACTTCGCGCACCCGGTCCGTTTCGTTCGGATTTGCGTTGTGCAGCACCCAGCCGGAGTGAAAGGTCACATCGCCCTGCATCATGGCCCCGTAATGGGCGTACTCCATGTTCTTGCGATGGGCTTCTCTCATATGACGGGAGTCTCCTTTGGTTCGGTCAGTCAGCGTCTGCGATCCCGAAAGGAAGCCCATGGAGCCCATTTCTTCCGGCAGATCGATCAGCGGAATCCAGATGGTCGTCGTGTGATCCGTCCCGATCAGCGTGTGATTATGATCCTGGTGCCAGCCTGTCGCCTTATCGCCAGGCTCCTTGAACACCGCATAATCGACGTAGAGACGTACCGCCTCCACGCCCATCAGCTTGGCGGCTGTTTTGGCAAAACGCCGGGAGAAAGCGAGATGAGTCAGAAACTGGCTCCGTTTCCAGAGATGCGACACGAGCATGCCCTGCTTTTTGTCCCCTTCCCTGATCGAGAGGTGAGAGTCCTCCTGATACATTTTGCCGGCCAGATTGACGATGGTTTCCCTGAAATGCCGGATTACCTCCGCTCCAATCATGCCCCGGATCATCAGATGGCCATTGGCTTGATAAGAATCGATCTCTTCCCGGGTAAGCTTGTATTCTTCCTGGAGCAAGGCAAGCGTTTGATAGGCATGTTCCATTTATTTTCCTCCTGACTTTAGTCGAGCTGCTTCGCATACATGGCTTTGAATCGTCTGATTTCTTTGGTGATCGCCTTGACATGGACGGCGTCGGTAAGATCATAGGTCCGGTCCGGGTTGCGCTCCACGATCAGCTTGTAGTATTTCAGCAGGTCCGCCGGAATTCCGTGAGGATTGATGAGCTTCCAGGCGGCTTCTTTTTCGCTCCCGTTCAATACATTCATCCGCACGCGCCGGGTCAAAGGTTCCGTCTCCCCGTAATCGGAATGATTCCGGAATTCAACTCGGATTCCGTTAAAATAAGCGACACGGATTCCTTTGCGCAAAGCGAAATTCACGGATTCCTCCAGCGTATCGATGATCGGTTCCCCTTTGTCGTTCAAGGACGTATTGCACAGCATCGGAACCCCGGTATGCTCGTAAAAACTGCGGAGCACTTCATGCAGGGCGGGGTTCACTCCCGCTTCTACCGTCTGAACCCGGGCGGTTCCGTCCAGGTGGGCGATGGCCGGCACCCGTTCCCGCTTGTCGCCGCGCAGCGTAAAGGTATGCAGCATGAAAGGGCTCGGATACGCGTCCTCGAACCACTCCCCGAGTTCCGATTCCAGCATGACGGGAGCGACGGGACGCCACCACTCCCGCTGTTTAATCTCATTGAGCGCGTCCTTCGTCCCCGCGTCTCTCGGATCTCCTAGAATCGAACGGTGGCCGAGCGCCCGCGGTCCCATCTCGGCTGCGGCATCGAACCAGAGAACCGGCTGCCGGATCAGATCCTTTACGATTTGGCCGGAGTCCATCTTTTTCACCGAATGAACAAAAGGGCTGTACGAACGGAGCAGGGGCTCCAGTTCTTCATCGGTCGTCCCGGCGTAGGCGCTTTCCAGTTTAAAGCGGAAGGAGGCAGGGTTCATTTTCTTATAAAACGCATACAGCCCCATTCCGAGGGAAATCCCCCCATCGTTGACGCAGGGCGGCGCCATAAACCCGGCAAATCCGTATTTCCGCATCAGATGGCTGTTCGTGGGACAGTTCAGGACGTACCCGCCCGCAAGCGCAAGCACCGTTTCCGAGGCGTCCAGCCCGCAGCGTTCTAGAATTTCCTCCACGTTCCGCTCCATGATGGAAATCGACATCGCCTGAATGTGCTTCATGACCATGCTGATTTTGTTCTCTCTCTCCGTGAAGCGGGGATCAAACCCGTTAAACCGCGTTCCCGCATCGGCAGGGGTCAGCCCGTCAATAAACTCAAGCGCTCGGAAAAAAGCCTCCACGTCTCCGTCGTAACGGTCGGACAGCACGCTGAGCGTTCCGAACGGCTCCATGTAAGCTTCGCTCTTACTGGCGGCCGAAAGCGCCATCAGTGTCCCCGGCTGGAGGGAGTACCTCCGCATGGCCCAGTACCACAGCGGTCCCGGAGACGAGACCGGGAACATCTCGATTTCCCCGTGGCGGACCACACAGCCGGAATAATAAGGCTTCGTCCGGGCATGCGGGTCCAGCAGCGTATCCGGACTGTCGTCGACGGCAAGCCCCAGGATTTGACCGTTGAAGAAAGGCTCCGTATCCAGCATGACGGCGGAAAACAAGTGCGCCATACTGTGATAGGTCAGCTGCGATAGATCCGGGATGTAGTCCTCGCAAGTTTGCAGCTGCGGCGTGCCCCACACTTCCGCCATATCCTCCAGACTTAAGCCGCAAGTCCCCAGAAGACGCCCGATCAGCTGCTCCGCATGGCTCTTGTCGTAAAAGGAAAACGCGTGCTGCTTCATTCCCGTCAGCCTCTCCACTTCCCAATACCGGACCAGCCGGACCTCGCTGCCGCTTTTATGAAACAGGGCCAGGTTCTGATCGTGCCTGCCCATGTTCATATCCAGCAAATGATCCAACGGATCGATGTGCAGGTAGGCCGACAAATAATATCCGTCCTTCACGGCTTCTCCTCCCCGTCCCGGTCCACGTCGTAAACAAGCGGAAAGTCTTCTCCGGCCGCCAAGTCCCCCCGGCTGTATCCGTTCATGGCATGAACCCGGTGCTTGGACTGCTCGAAACCCGGAAGTTCCTCCGGATCGATAAACCTTGCCCCGTCTTCGAAGTACATGATCGTCAGCACCTCGCGTGTTGTGCCGGACCGGTTCTCCCCGGCCATATGCAGAGTATTGCCGGCGTGAAACGTGACATCGCCCGGATTCATGGGCCCGGTGGAATACATCGGCAGCTTCAGGCGGGTGGCCGTCCGAAGATTGGCGGCGTCCCCCTTCGCGCGGTCGGTCAGACGCTGGGAGCCGGAGATAAAGGTCATCGTGCCCATAGCCTCCGTTACTTCCGTCAAGGGCATCCACATGGTGACGGTCCGGTCCGTATCGATCACGATATGGTTGTTGTCCTGATGCCACCGCGTGTGCTTGTCGCCCGCCTGCTTGAAGACGGCAAAGTCGCCCAGCACCCTGACCCGGGACACTCCCATCAGCTCCGCCGCCGCTTTCGCAAAACGCCGTGCGGTAACGAACCCGTATACGTCCCGGCTGAAATTGCGGAGATCCATGACCGTCAGCGATTCTTTGCGGCCCCGGTCGTCCCTCTCCGGCCAGATTTCCCCCCGGCTGACACGCTGCTCTACCGCACCCGCGATGACTTGCCGGAAGCGGGCAATCGTGTCCGGAGGAAGAATCCGGCGGAGTCCGACATGTCCGTTCGCCCGGTAATTCTCGACGTCTTCCCGTTTCAGCTCGTAAGAAATGTCGAGCTTTTCCCCATTCATCTAGCTTCACCTCTCTTAACGCTGGTCTCTGAACTTCATAGTAGCACTCCCCGAAAAGGCATGATCTGCCTGTTTTGCTCATTGCTTGCGTTATCTTGCTCTCTTCGCCCTGCCTGCGGTTTCAGCCGCATCCTCTCCGTGACTCGGCTTTTACCGAGGAAAAATTCAGCGAGCGATGCCGAGCCTGCTGGCCGGCTGGCCGTTAAGATACAGGGAGAAGGAAAGGAGTGACGTGCATGTCCGAACATTTTATGCCGCTTGACTTGAAACCTTATTTCAACCGGAAGGGGGCCACGGGAGAAGGAAACTACGGATCGGGCGGAATCACGCTGCGCGGGCTTTCATACCCGGAAGAGGAAATGCCCTTCGGGCAGCCGTTTACCGTCTCGTCCGTTCCGTTTCGCCTGGAACGCACGGAAGCGTTCGATCACCTGGAGACGACGGGGCAAACCTGCCGCTTTCCCCCCTTCAAAACCGGAGCCGTTCATATTCTCGGTGTAGGAAGCGACGGAGACATGACGACCACCCTCGCGCTCATGAAAGGGGGGGAAATCGTGACGGAGAAGAGCTTCGGGCTGACTCTTCATATGGCCCATGAAGCTTCATTCGACAATGTTTGCGCGGTCGCGTGCTCCAAATCCAACATGCCGTCCGGGCCTTTTCCCCATATTCAGCTCCGCTTGTGGGCCGCCTCCGTGCTTCTTGAAGAAGCGGCAGATATCGACGGCATCCGGTTCGAAGACCACCCGTGCATCCGCATCTTTGCCATTACGCTGGAAGGAGCTGAACGTTCATGACGTTTACGATTCACCGGGATCCCCGCCACAACTGCCATTTCGTCAATCTGGCCGCCATGCTGAAGAGAGAAGACATCGAAATCAGCCGTGTTTACACTCAGACGGGCTTGTTTTACAAAGACGACAGCCGGACGACCGGGAATTCCACCTTTTTCATCCTCTCCCCTTACTTCCGCGAGCTGTATGCGCATATCCGTTCCCGGTTCGGCATCATCTGGACAGAGAAAAATATCGCGGACACCCCTGCATACGTAGAGGAGATCCGCCGGATTTTGGGGCAGGGAAGCAAGAGCGTCGGCGTAACGGGAGATGTTTTCGAGCTGCCTTACTGCCCTTATTATCAAAACAGCAACTCTTTGCACGAGTTTGAAGTGATCGGATACGAGAACGGTGAATTCGAGGTCTGCGACCATTACTACCAGTATCACGGCTTTATAAAAGAGGCGGACCTGCAAGGCATTTTCGCCCGCTCTCTCCCATCCCTTTCCCTTGAGTCTCTCCGCCTGTATGCCATCAGGACGGCCGCGGACTATATCCCCTTGTCCCCCAGCCAGGAATGGAAACGGATCGTAGCGGAAAATTGCAGCGCTATGGACGGAAGGCTTCCGTATGAGTTCTCGCAGCCGGTCTCGGGCGGAACTTGCGGTCTGTCAGCCTTTCCCGATTTAAGGCGCAAATTGAATGAAATCTTCACCCTGTCTCCACAGGAAGCCGATCCGGTGCTGGAACATCTGTACCAGCAGGTCCGCGAGGTGGGCAATTCGCGTTATCATTTCGGCACGTATTTGAAGCGGCGCGGTGAACAGGAAGCCATCCGGCGCGTCTTCGAGGCCGAACAGAGCTGGATGATCGCCGCCAACCTGCTCATCCGGGCTTCGCTGACTTTCGATTTTGCCCAGCTTGGCCCCCGCATTATGGCCCGCATCGATCAGGCGGAGCAGGCCGAAGCGGAGTCGCTCGCTTTTTTCAAGAACCTGCTTGAACAACTGGATTAAAGGAACCGCATGCGGAAAAGTCCGCCGAAAAAACCTCCACCCGTCAGGAAAGGAGGTTTTTTCGGCGGACACTTTTACCTGTTCAGGCCGGCTTCAACCAGCGATACGATGCTGTCGATCGTGAAGAAATTGGACGTCAGTAGCTGCTCCTCCGGAAAAGCGATACCGAAATGAATTTCCAGATCGACAATGAGCTGCATAATATTCATGGAATCATACCCGTATTCAATCAGATTGCGGTCGGGTTCGACGGGTTTGTCCAGCCGTTTGATCCCGCCGAGAATATCCCGCACGGCTGCCGCCACCTGTTCACTGCCCATCACATTGGCCTCCTTCCTCCTGCGCGGCCAGCGCGCGTTTATCCAGTTTGCCGCTGGGCATCACCGGCATGCGCCCGATCCGCTTGAATTCGGCCGGGATAAACGGCCTGGGAAGCTTTGCGGCAAGCATATCCACCAGAGCCCCGGCCGGCAAACTGTCCTCCGCTACATAGTAAGCGGTCAGCGAACAGCCGCCCCCGGGCGTCTCCCGGGCGGTTACGGCTGCCGCCTGCACAAGCCCGGATTGTAAAATCACGTGCTCGATCTCGCCAAGATGCACGGTGTTTCCGTTGATCTTGACCATATCGTCGAGCCGGCCGAGCGCTTCCAGCCGGTAATCCCGGTTCCAGCGGGCGAGGTCTCCGGTTTTGTACATGCGCGCTCCCGGAACGAGCGGGTCTTCCCGGAACTTCTCGTCCTGAAGCGCTGGACGGTTTATATACCCTCGCGCCACGCCGTCCCCGGCTATGCACAATTCCCCGGTGCTTTCCGGCGGCAGAAGCTTCCCTTCATCATCCAAGATGTACACGCGCGTATTCGCGATGGGGGTCCCGATGGTGACGGACTCCCCGCCGGTGACCTCCTGGAGGGTGGACCACACCGTTGTCTCCGTCGGCCCGTACATGTTGTACAAGCGGGCCGCCGTGACGCTTCTGAGCCGCTCCACCAGATCACCTTGCAGCGCCTCGCCTCCCAGCAGAATCGTCCGGAGGCCCGCCAGGCCGTCCAGCGCGGCGCCGGACTGCAGAGCCTGGCGCATCCGGGTCGGGGTGATCTGCAGCGTATCCACGCCGTGACGCAGCAGCGTCTCATTGAACACACGGTGGCTCAGATGAGCGGCTTCTCCGGCTATGGCGATCTTCATCCCTTTTACAAGCGGAAGCAGGCTCTCCAGCACAAAAATGTCAAACGACATGGTCGTCTGCGCAATCATAGTCCTGTCCTGCGAGAAATCAATGCGGGCGGATACTCCCTCGATGAGGTTCACGACCGAGCGGTGCTCGATCATGACTCCCTTGGGCACTCCCGTCGATCCCGACGTATAGATGACGTAGGCCAGATGCTGAGGCCCCGATTGAGGAGGAAGGTTGGTTCTATCCGCCTGTCCGGCGTTGTCCGCTTCATCTCCGGCTGCCTGGCGAAGGTCCACATACGGTCCGTCGAACAAGGACGGGTCGTACAGCCCGGGGTCTCCCGCCAGAACGGCAGCTCCGCTGTCCTTCAGCATGAACGCGATGCGCTCCCGGGGAAACAGCGGATCAACGGGCAGATAGGCTCCACCCGCCTTCAAGATGCCCAGCATACCGATAAAAAGACTCGGAGATCTGCGAACGAGCAGCCCTACGATCGTATCCGGGCCGACGCCCTCCCGTTTTAACCGCCTGGCCAGAAGATTGGCGCGGGCGTTCAGCTCCCCGTATGAAATCTCGCCGCTTTCGCCGCACAAAGCGATCCGGTTCGGACAGCGCTTTGCCCGCTTTTCGAACAGCTCCTGTACCGTCACTTTCGGAATAGGCAGCTTCGTGCGCACCCATTCTTGACAATGTTTAAAAAAGGGCACTCTTTCCCCTCCGTTTCTGAAAACACGCTTTACACCCACCGGCTCCGAACCGGTACGATCCCCAGCTTGTCTTTGGCGATCAGCTCGGCCGCGATATCGGGCTGGGGCGCGTGGAACTGGCCCGCTTTTACATCCGTGTACAAGGATGACAACGTATGTCCCGACGACAGACTCGACACGCCCGCTATTTTCATCGCCAGGTTCACGACCGATTCACTCGCTTTCAGCACATACTGCATGGTCACGAGGCTGCAAACGTTCGTTTCCCGGTCCCGGGCGGCAGCGTCAGCCGGCTTTTGCATACAGCCGTCCATAAACGTGCAGAGCCTGGCAATCTGGGAAAGGCTGGTTTCGACCAGCACGACCATTTCCGCGAGCGTGAACTGGACCCCCGGGAAAAAAGCCAGAGACCGGCCCGTGTGGGGCACCTTTTGACTGCGGCACGCGGTTTCGGCCTGCTCCATCGCCAATCTGGCCATTCCCAGATAGACGGACGCTTTGCTGAGCCGGTACCAGTAAGCGAGCAGCGCCGTCTCTGAAAAAGCTCCGGCCCCCTCGTAAATGACGCGTTCCTGCGGGATATAAGCATCCCCGAACGAGAGGCTGTTGCTGAACGTTCCTCCCATCGCGATGCTGTCCCAGTCTTCGGCCCGGATGACGCTGTCCCGGTTCTTGTCGATCAGCAGGATGACGATCCGCTTCTGTCCGCCCTTCTCCTCCGCTAACGCATAAAGGGGAAGATAGCTGACGAAGGGTTCGAGCGATACGAACTTCTTCGTTCCGCTCAGCCGGTAGCCTCCGCTTCCGTCCTCCGCAGGCCGAGCCCTCAGGGGAAAGGACCCGAAGTCCAGCCCCGACGGCCGGATAAAATACAGATTGGGGTCGTTCAGGGCGCCCAGCAGAGCGCCTTCCCCCTCTATCCGGGCACGCAGAAAGGCCTGCTGAGATTCCGAAAGAACCGGCCACAAGCCTCTTACCGTATACGCATGCATGGAAAATCCAAGGGCGGTGTGGGGGCACCGGCTGGCGAGGCCGCTCATAAACTCCGCGTAATCTCCCGGACCGAGGGCAGCCCCGAGAGAGCCGGAATCGTGAAACCACGTATGGCAGCCTTCCGAAACCAGCCAGTTTACATTGCAGGCGATATCCTCCGCGGTCTTGGCGTATGGCCTGAGCTCATGCAGCCGGGCAAGCAGGCCTTGTACACGGCGATCCGTCATTGCAAACCTCCGGGCAAACCGTAAGCCCCGTGCGCCTTGTGCATCTCGCATGCCTCGTCCGCCTTGTGCGTCTCGCATGCCTCGTGCGCCTCCGCTTGCGCGCCAAGCTCGTAAAGACGCTGGGCCAGCTCTTCCTCCGCATCGGCAAGCCGCAAAATCCGGCTTCCTACTTTTTCGAGAGAGGCGGCCCGGTTTTTCATGTAATAAGATTTCAATATCAAATGTTCCGCGGTCTGCCAGAGGTCCCCGCATTCGTACAAGCGGCCGGACAGCTCTTTAAGCTCTTCCACCCCGCTTGTACGGTGCAGGCAGGCCAGCGTTTCCGAAAACTTGTACCGGTTGACGGCTATCGTATGCAGCTGCAGAAAGAGGGGCGACGTCTGGAGCCACGGGTATTTTTCAAGCTCCGCCTGAACGTCCAGCCCCTCGGCCACCTCCCCCGCAAATCTGCGCATGGCGTCGAACGCGTTTTCGCCGGAGGCCCTGTCCAGCATGCACGATGCCGCATCGCGGACGATCTCGCTCCAGTGAGGCGGGATGAACGGGTCCAGCCGGTCAAAGGTGTAACAGATGACAGACGCCTGCTCCAAGTGAAAGAAATCGATGCTTTCCGTACGATCCGAAAACAAAGAGTCGATACAATCGAACCTCCCGCCCGACTCGTCGTAAGCCGTGATCAGAAAATTGTGCGGAAGGCTCTGCTTCCGGTACACGGGATGAAACGGGCACCAGAGCGAATCCATTTCTACGCCGGTCGGCTGGTTTCTTCCGAGCTCCTTGCGCACGAGGTCCGCCAGTTCACCCATGTTCCGGGGTCTATGCGTGTTCAAGCGGATGCCGAAATACCGTTCGATGTGGTAGGCAAGATCCCGGTCCGGATAGCTTCCGTTGTACAGCCGCTCTCCGACGGATTTGCCGCCTTCCTCTTCCCGGGACTTGAATTCAAAGCCCCAGGAACAGGCGAAGTGAAGCGGCTCGTCCCGGTCCCACATCGATGCCGCGGAGACGATCATATGCTCAAAACAGTTCAGCAGCTTATTCCCGTAAGGAACCCGCTTCAGTTGCATAACCATCCTCCTTTATCGGTGGAGCGGTACGACCGGATCACAGGCCGTGAGGCGTTATATCCAGCGGCCGGTGTTTGTAAAGGCGCTGGAACAGCCGGACGTCCTTGATCAGCATCCTGGCGTCCGACTCGTCGGTCAAGTCGTACAGATGATCGGGGTTCCGCTCCGTCACAAACTTGTAATGGCGTAAAATCTCTTCCGGGATGCCGTGGGGGTTCAGTTCGCGCATGACCTGCTCCCGCTCCTCCGCGCTCAGCACATCCATGGAAACCGGTCTTGCGGCCGGACCCTGCTCCGGAAATTCGAAGTGGTTCGCAAACTCCACCCGGATTCCGTTAAAATAGCCGACACGGATTCCCCTTCGCAGGGCAAAAATAACCGCTTCCTCCAGCGAGTTGACGATGGGCTCGCCCTTGTCGTTGAGCGAGGTGTTGCACACAATGGGAATCCCCGTCTCCTTGTAAAACTGCCGGAGAAGGTCCGCAATCGGCGAGGTGTCTTCTTCCGATACGGTCTGAACGCGCGCGGTCCCGTCCAGATGAGCGACAGCCGGTATCCGGTCTCGCTTCTCGGGACGGACGGGAAACGCATGAAGCATAAACGGCGAGGGATACGCGTCCTCGAACCAGTCGTGCAGATGCTCCTCCAGCACGATGGGCGCCACCGGCCTCCACCATTCTCTTCGCTTGATGCGGTTCAGCGCGTTTTTGCTCGCCTCGCTGCGGGGATCTCCGAGAAGGGAGCGGTGGCCGAGCGCCCTAGGTCCCATTTCCGCGCGGCCCTGGAACCAGACCACCGGTTCCTGCTCCAAGTCCCGGACCGCCTGCCGGGCCGAATAGGCCCCGACCGATTTTACGAACGGCCGATACCGGTCCTGCTCCAGAATATCGCGGATATCCCCTTCATCCGGCGATCCGTAGTAAGCGTGCTCCAGCTTGAACTCTAGCGGTTCCGGCGACATTTTCCGGTAAAATCCGTACAGGCCGATGCCCAGCGACATCCCGCTGTCGTTCACGCAAGGAGGCGCGAGAAATCCGGCGAAGTTGAACTTGCGCATCAGGCAGCTGTTCGTCGGGCAGTTCAGCACGTATCCCCCGGCCATGGCGAGGTACGTCTTCTCCCGGTCCAATCCGAACCAGGATACGATTTTCTCCAGCTCGCCTTCCATCATGCGCACGGACATCCGCTGCACCTGTTTCATGGCCATGCTGACTTTGTTTTCTTCCGGCGAAAAACGGGGATCGAATCCGTTGAACTTCACGCCCGCGTCGGCTTCGGTGTACCGGTCGATCTCACCCAGCTTTTCGAAAAACAGGTCCGTGTCCCGGTCATAGCTGTCGCTGTAGATGGACAACACCGGTCCCGGGTCCAGGTAAGCTTCGCTTGTGCTGGCCGTTGCCAGAGCCATCAGCGTTCCCGGCTGGCGCCGGTACGTATGCGTCGCCCAGTGCCAGAGCAGACCCGGCGAAGTGACCGGGAAAATTTCAAGCTGACCTTTGCGGGATACGCATCCGCTGAAATAGGATTTGCTGCGCGCATGCTTGTCCAGGACAGCGTCGGGAGCTCCGTCCACCGCCAGGCCGATGATCGTTTCGTTGTAAAATTTGGACGAGTCCGTCAGAAGCGCGGAGAACAGATGGGCGATGCTGTGAGTCGCCAGCTTCGGATAATCGTCCATCGCGTGGTAATCGTCCGCGGTTTCCAGCAGCGGCGTGCCCCAAATCTCCTCCATGTCGTCGAGGGTAAGCTGAAGAGGGGCCAGAAGGCTGTTCAGCGCATTGCGGGCATGCTCCGCGCTCAAAAACGAAACGGCATGCTGCTTGATGCCCGTGAACCGCTCCAGCTCCCAGTAGCGGACCAGCTCCAGACGCCTGCCGATTTTGCGGAAGAGCGCCGCGTTCTGATCATGCCGGGAGACCGAAGCCAGAAGATGATCGAGCGGATCGATATGCAGATAGGCCGAGAGATAGTAGCCGTCCTTCATCGCTTCACCCCTTAAGCACTTCGTAAGAGTTAAACGTCCTTATGCGCGCATGCCTTTTGTTGAGTTTCAATTGGGCGTTGTTCCCGTATTTGTCCATCAGATCGTTATTGAACATGAAAATTTTCTCGGCGCCGGCCGCAACGAAATGAATGCCGAACGCGTGCCTGAACTTGTCGGCGGAACGGTTCGCCCAGGACCCGTGAATAACGTCGCCGGTGTGCACGACGACATCCCCCGGCTCGGTGTGCACGTTTACGATCTCGAACGTGTCGGGCACTTCGGCGTCCGGACCCGCCTCGCCGCGGATAATTTCCGGCAGGTGCTCGCACAAGTCCGTCTTGGGCAGATTCGTCTGAAGCAGACCGTAGCGGTGAGTCTTCGGGATATACATCAGGCCTCCGTTCTCCGGAGCGGCTTCATCCAGGCTGACCCAGTAGGCGCAGGAAGTCCCAGGCGTTACCCCGATGTCGTAGTTATCCTGGTGAAACACAAGCATATTGGAGCCCGGGCTCTTGTAATAGAACGTGCTGCCGACAGCCAAAGCCTCTTCCCCGATTAAATTTTCGACAATCTCAAAATTACGGGGATCGATGTAGTAGTTCATAATGGCTTCATTCAGACGGTAGGTCTCATGCATCTCATCGAACAGGCTTACGAGAGGCTTCTCCGGGTCCTGGACAATCTTCCCTTCCTGAACGCGCTGCGTCCAGATGTTATGGTGCAGCCGCTTGAGCTCTTCCATCTCGCCGGAGGTGAATACGCCTCTGATAACGGCGAAACCGTTCTCCTCATAGCTCCGTTTATGAGCTTCCGTAACCAATTCCTTCATAATTTCCCTCCTGCCGAATTAGGCGCGGTTTTCAAAGCTTCCAAAGCCGCCAGGACTTCCTCCGCGTGCCCTTTCACATCGACCTCGGGAAATACACGGGCAATAACTCCGTCCGGACCGATGATAAACGTGGTGCGGAGTACGGCTTCGAATGTTTTTCCCCGGTAAGAGTCTTCTCCGTAAACTCCGTAGGTGTCGGCGACCCGGTGATTCTCGTCGGCCAGGAGCGGGAAGGACAGCCTGAATTTGGCGGAAAATCCCTCGTGGGACTCCAGGCTGTCCGGGCTGATGCCGAGCAGCACAGTCGTTCCGTCCGCCGCCAGCTCGCCGTAGGCGTCCCGGAACGAGCAGGCTTCCTTCGTACAGTGAGGCGTATGGTCCTGCGGGTAGAAAAACAGGACGACATACTTGCCCCTGTAATCCGAGAGCGAAAGAAGCGGCTTGCCGCCGGTAGCGGAAAGCGTGAAATCAGGGGCGGCGGAGCCGGCCGGCAGCGGCGCGCTTACGGGGCTTCCGAACTTGGAGTTCTGATGCTTCCAGTCCGTGAGATCGTAATAACTCGCTTCCTTAAAGGAGAAAATGGATCCCTGGTTCTCGGATACTTTCGGCCGCGTATTCAAACGCCGGCGGACCCGGTTGCCCTTCTTATCCCGCAAGTTGTTGAAATTCAGGGCGATCCGCTCCAGGCTCTTCGGCGCAAAGTGGCAAAGCAGCGCCCGCCGGTACTCGCGCCGGGTCAGGTTATCGGAGGAACCGTGGATCATGTTCCCGTTAAACAGCACGATATCTCCGCTGCGGGTCGTCGCGTATTCCAGCTGGCCGGAATCCGGAATCTCCACTTCCTGGCCTTTGTCCGAGAAAGTAAACGCGAGACTGTCCGAAATAACCTTGGGCGAGAGCAGGTCAAGCGTGTGCGAACCCGGCACAAAACACAGCCCGCCGTTCTCCCGACTCGTATCGTCCAGGGAGATCCACACGGACAGGGAAGTCTGCGGATAGGCGCCGAGCGCGGAATTGTCCTGGTGGACCGGCATTCCCCTCATCCCCGGGCCTTTGTAGTAATAGCTGGTCGAGACCAGCAGGCCTTCCTCTCCGAGCGCGCTTTCCACGATTTCGATTACGCGGGGATCCAGCACATAGCGCAGAATCGTTTCATTCTGCAGGTGATGATCCCGTACGCGGGGAAACAAGCTTTCATAGGGCCGCTTCGCCTTCTGCCGGATTTTCCCCTGACCCAGCAGCGTCAGCCAGTGCTTCTCATACTCCCTGCAAATGTCGTTCACTTCATGGGGAAGGAAGACTTGTTCAACCACCGTGTACCCGGTCCGGGCCAATTTCCGTTGATGCTCCTGCAGCTGTGCAGCCGACGTCATCCTGTCACCGCCTCTCAATTCTTATCGTGGTTCGTGGTCCCGGTATCATCTCCAAGACCCGAAGTAGTTGCCTTCTTTTGCCGAAAAAATGGAATTCTGATTCTTCACCAGGTTCGGATTCGTATTCAGCCGCTTGCGCACCCGCTCCCCTTTGCGGTTAAGCAGATTGTTGAAATTGGGGAGTAGTTTTTCGGTGCCGACGCCCGCAAATTGAACGAGCAGAGCCCGTCTGAAGCGGTCAGTCGATACGTTGTCGAGCGAAGCATGAATCGAATAGCCGTCGAAAATGATCGTGTCTCCCGGCCGTGTCGGAACCACGACGCTCTCATGACCATCCGGCACGCGGATCTGCCGGCCGTCGTCGGAGAATACGGCAAGCGTCTCGCTTACGTCCCGGTCCGGCTCCACAAGTTTCAGCTTATGGGATTTCGGGACGAATACCATGCAGCCGTTCTCTTCGTCAGCCGGGTCGAGACTGATCCAGGCCGAATAAACGGTTCCCGGCTCTATGCCGAAAACGAGATCGTCCTGGTGCATGGGAAGCCCCTTCATGCCGGGGCCTTTGAAGTAATAGCTGGTGGCAATCAGAAGCACTTCTTCTCCCGCCAGCGCCTCCACCGCATCGAACAGTTTGGGAGCCAGGACTAGCTCCAGCACCTTGTCATTGTCCCGGTCGTAGTTGTACATGCGGGGAAAAAGGCTTGCAAGCGGCTTGTCCGGGTCCTGGGCAATAGAGCCCGCGTGGATCAGTTCCACCCAGCGGCGTTCGTACTCCTCGATGAACGCTCCCGCCTCTTCCCGGCTGTAGAGAGCAGGGACGACGACGTACCCTTCGTCTTCATACAGCTTTTTCTCCGTTGGACCGATGCGCGCATCTGTCATGTTCTCACCTCTGCTTCTTCTTTAGCTCTACCATAACCCGGCTGCGCCCCGTCTCACGCGGGGACGATTGCGGGATATTCGTGGAATGTTGCCTTTATGAAAGAGCCGCCCGATAAGATTACGTTTCTCCGTCCCTCTTAGCCGGCCCCTATTTTATACAGCCGGCCTTCGATCGACAGATAATCCAGCCGGAGCTCCAGCGCCGCCCGGAACGCCTCCAGCGGTGTTTCCGCCATCGGCCGCCCGTGGACATTCAAGGATGTCAGGAGCAGCGCGCCGGTTCCCGCCGTATGCTCGAACTCGCCCAGCAGCCTGTACAGACCGGGCTGGAGACTTCTCTCCACCGTCAGCAGAGCGCAGCTTCCATCCGCATGCGCGACGACAGGCAGAGCTTCGGCCGCCCATTCCGTCAGGATATGGATCTTCTCCATATAAGGCGCAGGGCCGCCCCTGCGGGCATAGTGACCGAGCTTGTCCCCCTGGACCGCCGCGCCGTAGGGCAAAAACGCCGGCCGCCGCTTGCTTGCGTCCAGCCGGGTTCTAACGTCCCGGCATCTCGGATCGGCCAGGATGCAGCGGCTGCCGTTCGGCCCCGGCCCCAGGGGCGACCGCCCCTGGAACCGGCCGATCAGGCAGCCGGCCGCCAGCAGATCCGCCACGGTCCGCTCATGGTCCGCGGCGGGCACCGGCTCTAACCGGCCGCCGTCCAGCTTGGCGGCGGCTTCGTCGATGTCGGCAGGGGAATACTGCCGGCCGAGGCACGGATCGAAGGGGATGCTCTCCGCGTTCCCCTTCTTTATCCTCAGCGGGGCATGCCGCCGACGGTCCGGCGGACCGCCCGCTCCGGCCGGATGGAAATACTCCGCCAGCGCGCTGCCGACGGCATTTCCCGTATCCCCCGCGGCGGGGAATACGTAAATGTCCCGGAAGGGAGTGTTCGCTTCCAGGAAAGCGACCAGGCGGCGGTTAAAGGCCGTGCCGCCCGCCAGGCACAACCTGCCGCTGCCCGTCCGGCGGTGGAGCCGCAGGCAGATTGCGGCCATGATTCGCTGCAGATGTTCCTGCGCGGCTCTGGCGATGTCCGCCTTCGCCTGGAAGGCGTCCCCCTCCTCCCGGAGCTTATCCGCGATAAACGCGCGCATGGCCGCGATCTCCGCCTTCGACTGGGAGAACCGCCCTTCCCCGTCGAGCCGGTAAAAGCTTTCGAACGGCTCAACCCAGCGGCCTGTCCCGAAGGCCGACAAAGCTTCCGTTTTGCCGTCCTCCAGAAAGGCAAAGCCGAGACCCAGCGTGACCCATTTGTACATGCCGCCGAGGGAGTTGTACAAAGCCAGCGGATCGCTCAGTTCGTGCCTGACCCCCGTGGCCGGATCGATGAAGCTTCCGCGGATGCCGTCCAGCGCTTCCAGCCCCTTGCTGTCCGCCCGGAAGGACGTGACCGTCTCGTACTCGCCCGTCGCTTCGTCGGCGCTTCCGATTCCGTCCGCGACCAGAACGGCCGCTTCCTCAAAAGGCGAGGTATAGAACGCGCTGCACGCATGGGCAAAATGATGCGTCGTATACCGGATGGACGAGACGTATTTCGCATAGTAGAGCGGATTGTTCAGATCGTCCGTCACGATCCGGTCCACGTCGGAGGCCGTCAAACCGGCCTCCTTGAGGCAGTACGCCGCGGCACGGCAGCGGGCCAGCTCCATTCCTCCGTCCGGGAAATAGGAATGCCTGCGCCCGTTCAGACGCTCCTCCTCCACGGCGCTCACGATCCGGCCGTCCTTCATTACACAGGCCGAGTAGCTGTGTGCGGAGCCTCCCAGGGCAAGAATCTTCATACTTTCCCCTCCTTCGGGTTTCCTTGCGCGCAAGGGCATACGGTCACTCTTCGCTCCATACTCTTCGTCCGTCATGACCGGAGCAAAAGCACGACCGCCGTATGACCGCCCGATCGGCTGCCCGGGAGACTGTCGTCATTCGACGCGGGGCCGTCCGCGTGTCCGGTTCCAAATCGCGGCGGCCCGCCTCCTCATGCTTCACGGGTCTACAGCCTGACCATGTGATAATAAGGCCCTTTGAGGCCCATCAACTCCTGATGGGTGCCTTTCTCCACGATGCGCCCGTCATGCAGCATCACGATCAGATCCGCATCCCGGACGGCGGATAGCTTATGCGCGATCATAAGCGTTGTCCGTCCCCGGGTCACGGACGTCCAGGCCTGCCGCAGCTCCTTCTCCGTTTCGGCATCCATACTCGCCGTCGGTTCGTCCAGCACAAGAATCGCCGGCTGTCTGGCCCACGCCCGGGCGAAGGCGATCAACTGCTTCTGCCCGCCGGAAAAATTTCCGCCCCGCCACATCATTTCCGTATCCAGCCGAGCGGGCAGCTTGTCAACGAAATCCATCGCGCCCACTTCCCGCAGTGCCTGCTCCACGGCGGCGTCGTCCGCCTGCGTGCTTTCCGGGGCTACGTTAGAGCGGATGTCGCCTCCGAACAGAAACGGCTCCTGCAGCACCACGCCCATATGCTTGCGCAGCGCCGCGCCCGGGATGTTCCTCAGATCGACGCCGTCGAGGGTAATCCTGCCTTCCTGAGGCTCTTGAAAGCCGAGCAGTAGATTCGCCAGCGTACTTTTCCCCGCACCCGTGGCTCCGACGAGGGCGACGGTACGCCCCGCCGGGATTTCGAACGAAATGCCGCTGACGGCCGGACGGCCTGTATCGTAAGCGAACGTTACGTTTTCGAAAGAGATATGCCCGCGGGGCTTGTTGATGGCGCCGCCTTTTTCCCGGGTCATCGGTTCCTCATCCATCAGAGAGAAGACTCTGTCCGCGGATACCGTAGCGAGCTGGGCTCCCGACAGACCGCTCAGCATGTTCACGACGGGCTTGATCAAATCGACCGAATATTCAACGAAGATATACAGCATGCCCAGCGAGACGGCACCCGTTCCGACCTTCCGGCCGAGAAACCAGACGATGGCAAGCAAAAAAACGGATTGAATCAGCCCCGAGATATTCCAGGACGACAGCTTCTCGATCCTCATCTGCCGCATATTCGCGTTAAGCCAGTCCTTGTTCTTGCTCCGGAATTGGTCGGCTACCGCTTCTTCCCTCCCGAACATCTGGACGACCGGCAGCGCTGCCACCGTTTCCAGCAGAAGGGCGTTCATTTCGCCGAAGCGGGTGCGGATCTGCTCGAACAGCGGTTTGACCAGCTTCAAATGGATGCCCATGATCAAAGCGAAAACCGCAAGCAGAAGCAAAGACGCCAGCGCAAGCTTCACATTCAGCAGGAACATGGCGATAAAAATGCCGACCAGCATGGCGCCGTTCATCACGAATACGGAGCAGAACTGGATAAACAGCGTTTTGATCCCTTCCGTATCCTGGGCCAGCTTGGTAACAAGCTCTCCCGTCATGGTCCGGTCGTAGACCTTTAACGGCAGTCTGTGAAGATGGCGCATCACATCCATGCGGATCGTCTTGGCAATCCGGAACGAGATGCTGTAAAACAGCCGCGAATGCGCATATTTTCCGGCCAGGCCCAGGACGATAAGCACCGCGTAGAGGCTTACCCAGCCTGCGACCGGCTTCATTTCCCCTTTATAAAGCGCTTTGACATCATCGGCGGAAAGCCGCTCCCTACCTTGATCTCCGCGGTCCAGCACATAACCTTCGCCGTCCTGGAGAAAACGGACCGTGCGGCCTTCCCCGCCCGTCTGCCCGTCCTTCAGCTGGACATAACAGCTGCCTTTGAGTTCTGCCGATCGGGACTCGCCGGGAGGGCAGCTTCCGGTTCTCTCCAGCCACGGTCTCTGGAACACGTATTGGATGTGATCATCCACCACGATTTTCAGAATATATGGTCCGCTGAGCTGGATCGCCGTCGCCAAGGCCAGCAGGAGCAGAGCCAGCGAATAGGCCCGTTTCTCCGCCCATGCGTAGGCGAGCAATCTGCGGACTGCGCTTGTGCCCGCACGGCCACCGGCTTTATGCTCGTTCGTCATGAAAGTCCACCCTCTTCCCGCCGGTCCGTACCAGACACGGCCGAACCGGACGACAACTCGCGCTGAGACCGCTCATAGTCGTACTGCCGCTTGTACCAGCCGTCCGCCGCCATCAGCTCCTCATGCGTGCCCGCATCGATCAGACGGCCCTCGCCAAGCACCGCGATAAGATCGGCGCCGCTTGCCTGGAGCAGCCTGTGCGTGGCGAACACGGTCGTTTTGCCCCGGCGCACCGTCCTGATTTTGCGCCAGAGCGCGGAAGCCGTCCGTGCATCGACGGCGGACATGGCATCGTCGATGACGAGCAGGTCCGCATCGACAAGCAGCGCTCGCGCGATAGCCACGCGCTGCCGCTGTCCGCCGGACAGCTGGCCTCCGCCTTCGCCGGCCTCCGCTTCGAGGCCTCCCTCCAGCCGGCGGAGATCCCCGTCCAGGCAGGCTGCCCGTACCGCCGTTTGCAACCGGGAATCCCCGGATTCGGGCATGCCGAACAGGATATTGCTCCGGATGCTGCCGGAGAACAGCATGGGGTCCTGCGGAACATACGCCATCCAGCTCCGCTTGATCTTGTCCGGCACCTCGCCGGCATCCTTTCCGTTGTAAAGGATGGTCCCGGAATCGGCGGGATAAAAGCCGAGCAGAAGCTTGAGCAGCGTGCTTTTGCCGCTCCCGGTCGGCCCCACCACAGCAAGCGTTCCTCCTTGCGGCAGCCGAAGCGAGAGGCCGGCGATCTGAACGCCGGAAGATTCCGGATACGCGAAGGACAGATCCGCCGCCTCAACCGTCTCCAGCCGCACCGCTTCCTCTTGCTGCCAAACATGCCCGGAACGGGACGCCTCGGCTGCGGCCTCTTCACCGGAAACTCCCTCCAGCCGTTCCGCCGACGCTTCCGCCTGCTGCAGCAGTGTAAAGAGGGTGCCGAGCGCAAACATTGGGAAAGTCATGCTCCACAAATACATCGTAAAGGTCGCCAGTTGCCCGACCGACATTCGGCTCTGCATGATCAGATAAGCGCCGAAGCCGATCGCGACAGCGAAACTGACATTCATAATAAACGTAATAAGGGCCCAGAAAAGCGCGTCGTTCCTGCCCATCACACTGTTCTTCTCCATGACTTCCCCGGAGACGGCTTCAAATCGCCGCAGAGCCCTGGCTTCCTGTCCGTAAGCGCGGATTGTGCGTATGCCGGATACGGTTTCCTCGGCCTGCTCCACCATTTTGCCGAATGCTCCCTGCCACTCAAACGCGGATTGCCGGAACCGCTTCCCGAGTAAAAACATGACAACCGCAATCAGCGGGACCGGTAGAAGCGAGGCAAGGGTCAGCGGAACGTTGACGAAGGCCATCATCGCCGCCACGTAAATGGGAAGCATGATCAGGATGTTGCAGAGTCCCAGTACGAGCATACTGCCGAGTTTTCCGACAGCCTGGGTGTCGTTGGTCAGATACGTCATCAGCTGGCCGGACGAGTGGCGATGAAAAAAAATCGGGCTTCGTGCGAGCCAGCCCCGAAACAACCGATCTTTCAGCTTGCTTTCCAGAATCGTGCCGCTGTTCATCAGCCACGTTTCTTTCCAGTAATTCAGCGCATAGTGCAGCAGAGCCAGCCCCCCCCAAAAAGCGATGGCGCGGGCTACCGAAGCATCCGTCCAATCGTCCGTTCCGAATCCGTCCATCAAAGCCCCGATCTGCTTCGGAATGAGAATATTGAGGGCATTCGTCAGGATAAACAGCACGATGACCGCCGCATAAACGGCTCGTCTTTCCTTGAAAAACCACCGGTATTTGAGCAATCCCTTCATGTTCCGGCCCTCATTCTCCACTTACCAGACGGAGCAGATAACGGTGCATATCCGACACCTTTTCGAATTCGTAGAGATTCAGTTCTTCGTTCAGGACGTCTGTATCCAGCAAAATTTCGAATTCGATCAGCAGTTCAAGTACGCCCGACGAGTCCAGCCCCAATTCCTCGAATACCGTATCGGCCGTTACGTCGCCGCGCCCGCTGACGCTGCTTGTCAGTTCAATTACTTTCTCTATCGTTAACAAGAGCCCGCCTCCTTTAAAAATGGTGGTGCAGCAACTGCTCCAAATAGTCCGCTCCGGTTTGTGCCGGCGAGATCGTTTTCCGGCTCTCCGCCCGTTCCAAAGCCTTTTTCCGGTAGCTCGGATCGCCGGTCACTCGATTCACGGCCTGGCGGATGGCTCCGGCATCCACGCTTTCGGCATCCAACGTGACCGCGATTCCCAATTCTTCGCACCGCCGGGCCAGAAGCGGATGGTCGGCGCCCAGAGGAACGATGATCATCGGCACGCCGCTGCTCATCGCCGTCTGGAGGGTTCCGCATCCCCCGTGGGTGATCAGCACATCGGTCAAGGGCAGGAGCGCCTTATGGATCGGCTGGTACGTCGTCCAGCGGATATGCTCCGGCAGCGGCTCCACGCCCTTGTACGGACGCTGCTCGGAGATCACAAGCCGGCAGGGGCCGTCCCGGAAGGCGTCCAGAGCCGCGCGGATGTACCGGTCGGTCGCGATCCGGTATTCCGCCCGCGGTACGGAGGTCGCCGTCGCCAGCACGAGCGGCCCCTCTCCGGGCGGGATGAGCGCCGCCTCTCCGGCAGGGTCATCCCCGCCGGAGAGGCCGCCCCGCGCGCCGGAAGCGCCGGTCGCATCAGACGCCTCGCAGGCCCCCTCGTCCCGCGCACCGGCCGCATGAGCCGAGCGTCGCGCGTCCGGCACGTCGGGGCTTCCCGCCTCGCAGGGGCCGATGATCCGGGTCTGCGGATGAAGCTCCGCCAGCCCCTCGGCCAGCTCGGGCAGGACGGTCACGAGGTGAAGCTCCGGCGAAATGCCTGCGCAGTCCCCTCTCGTCCGCAGGTCGCCGGCCTCCAGACGGCCAAGTCCGAACCGGGCACGGACCCGGTTCAATTCCTTGGCGTAGGCCTTCCGGAGACCTGCGTTGACCGCCGCACGGCCGGGGAGCCACTGCTCCGCCAGCGGGATGCTGGTCTGGAACGAGGCCCAGCGGATGCCCAGCAGCTCGGCTGCATATGCGGGAGCGCACTGCGCCGAGTCCGTGAGAATCAGCTGCGGCCGCATCTCCCGGAGCAGGGGCAGAAGCTCCGCGAGCATCCGGTCCGCGTACAGGTCGGGATATTTGTCCCAGCCGATCTCGGCAAAATTCAGCCCATAGCGTAAGATAAGCTCCCGGTTGGTGCGGCTGCCCAGTACGGTGACCGAGTGTCCCCGCTTTCTAAGCTCGACACCGAGCGCCACGGCGGGGAGCACATGACCGAGCAGGCGCTGGCTAACGAGTACGATGGAAGCCATACGTTCTCTCCTTCACATCACGGGGATTCCGGACTCAAGCTTCTGCCCGGGGGATTAAGCGGCTGAAGCTCCTCCGGAACGAAGAGCCCGTTCTTGCGGACGAGCATGTCGTCGAAGTAAAGTTCGCCTCCGCCGTGCTCTTCCAGTTGGGACAACACCATGTCCCAATGCACCGCGGAGCGGTTGCCGTTGTCGGCCATCTCCAGCGCGTGTCCGATAGCGAAATGGACGCTCCCCGCCATTTTTTCATCGAACAGAAGGTTATTGTACGGCTGCACGATATAAGGATTGAGTCC
Source organism: Paenibacillus sp. JNUCC 35 (assembly GCF_058269095.1). Classification (NCBI taxonomy): domain Bacteria; kingdom Bacillati; phylum Bacillota; class Bacilli; order Caryophanales; family Paenibacillaceae; genus Paenibacillus; species Paenibacillus sp. JNUCC 35. Next base: position 5,173,992 of record NZ_CM177771.1, read on the forward strand.
GATGCCGAATTCACCGAACCTCGAAGCCCCTTCGTCCCCGCCGAGAATCAGGCGGAGCCTCTCCGTATCGTTGCAAGCCGCCTCCACGATTGTGCCCTTCTCCAGCCGCAGCCGGATATGCTCGAACGTCAGGCCCAGGTTCAAGGTCGGCACGTTGAAGGTAATGACACCTTCCACCGAATCCAGAACAGGCGCCGTAAACAACTCCCCGTCCGGAAGGTTATAGCGGCCGTCGCAGAAATAGTTCGGCATGTCCTTGACCGAAAACCGCAGATCCGTTCCGGGCGATACGACACGAACTTTATCGGTACGGCCCAGCAGCGCGCCCAGCGGCTCGGCCCGTTTGGCCATAAGGCTGTAGTCCATCGTGCAGGATTCCATATACCGGGAGGTAAATTGGCCGAGGCTCATTCTGGCCAGCTGGGCCAAACCGTAGGTCGGATATTTCAGGATGACATATTTGGGAATTGCCGCGAAGGCGGCATGAATCGGATACGCCACCTGCTTCAGGTACAAATCGTAGCGTTCGGGATCGATGTCGCTAAGCTCGAAAATATTTTCGTCGGAGCGGATATTGATGCACGCCTCCATCGTTTTGAACCGGTACAAATCCTGCTTAACCCACGCATTCAGCTGTTCTTTCGTACAGCCTATGAGGAGAGATTTTAACTGCTCGATCGTCATGACGCGCAGGAACGGGATAGCCGGGACAGCGTACAGCTCCTCCACAATAGCTTCCACCAGGTCGTCGGCTTTGCCCAGCACATCGACCAGAACACGTTCTCCGGGCTCTACCTTCAGGGAATCCCGGACAATTTTGCGCGCCAGACGTTTGACTTCCTCCGTATTCATTCTTCTTCACCCGCCATTTCCGCCAACGCTTCGAAAAAACTCGTCTCGTTGTCCAATGTTTGCCTAAGATAGGCCAGTACCTTCTCCCGGTAATCCCGGTCCGGCTGTCTTTTCCACTTCATCAAAACGCCCAAAACAAGCGACCAGCACCGGCACACGTACGTAAGCTCCTCGACCCACGCCGGTTTAAGATATCGGGCCGGAACCGCTCCGCGTAATGCGGCCAGCAGCCACAGCTCCCGGAGTCTCCGGTAATAATGGAGATCGAATTCCAACTGGTCGAGATGAGCCGTAAGATCTCCTAGCGGAGCGGTCTCGAATCCCCGAATAAACTGCTCCAGCTTCTCATCCGTCCCCATGTTCGTCACCGACTGCCGGACTATTCCGGCAAACTCGTCTTCCCAATTCCGTTCAAAAGGGGGAGCTGCCCCAGTAACGAATGCGGCTCCCGAGGTAACCGGCTGGCGATCCGTCCAGGCTTCGAAAAACAGGCCGTTCGGAATCCGTCCCGTCATCCCGTCGAAATAAGAGGGAGCTCCGGCGCTGTCTAGCAGCGTAATATGAGTCTCGTCGAAGTCGGTAACCAACGACCAATGAATGACATCATGGATGCCGTAATAGGCGCAAAAGGGCATGTCGAACGCCTTGTAAAAAAGCAGCGCGTACCCTTCCCGGTCAAAAACCGACCGCAGCAGACCCTCCATCTCTTCCGGGGATTCCGGATGACACGTCTCCAGCCGCCACCCCCTCTGCAGGCGAGGTTCGCTGCGTCTCAGCAACAGTCCATGACCCGTACTGTCAAAAGGAGTCAGAAAGACGGGAATGAGTTCATCCGCCCCTTTCCACCTGAGCACTTCTTTAACCGCCAATTGGCGGCAGTCCAGGGTCCGTTCGCTTAACCCGGACTCATCGGGAAACCGCCAGTCGACGGGCTTTCTGTTCTTCCGGAGGGCTTCTCCGAGAGTAGCTCCCGCGGTACTCCCCCGCTTAGCGTCCATCCGTCTTCCCCTCCGTTCCGCTTCCGCACCCCGTCAGCCAAAGGCGCTCGATGATGCCGATCAGCTCGTCCATCGCGGCCGGGTGCTGGTGATAATACCGGACCCCGGACAGCAGGTGGACGGACAAGGGGTTTCCGGGGTTTCTGGGGTTTCTGGGCTGAACGGACTGGCTGACCTGCCGGAGTTCTTCGGACTGATCCATCGGCCCGGGCTGCTCGAACTGGCTGGTCGACTCCGGTTTATCCGGACTTCCAGGCTTCTTGAACTGATCGTTCGGCCCTGCCTGCTCTTGCCGTTCAGGCCGTTCCAATCGGGCGTTCAGCCCAAGCGGTCCAAACCGCCCGAGCCTTCCCAGCTCTCCGATTGTGTCCTCATCGGCTTCGCCGCAGATGACAACCGCTTCCCCCTCGTGCTCGCGGAAAAGCTTCGCGCCATCCAGCCGGTCCAGCTCGTCCAGCATCCGGCTGCCGATGCACTGGCCGTGCAAATACAGCATGTGGCTGCCGAGCCGTGCAAAATAGTCGAGATGGCGGGGATCGAAATCGCTCCAGGTGTAATAATCCATCCCGGGCGCGAGTTCCTGGGAATCGATGCGCCCCGCCCGCTTCATCTGCGCCAGCCTGCCGGAGTCGAACAGTTCTCCGCTCTTGGGCAGGGCTTTCAGAAGCGGGGAAATCAGCACCGGCACACAGGCCGCCTGCCCTTCCCGCCTCAGCTCCGCCGCAGCGAGCAGCGCCACCGCAGCCCCGAGCGCATGTCCGACGAGGTAGATTATCCGTGGACGGCCTTCTGCGCTTACTGCGGCTATAGCCTCCAGCGTATCGCTTACCATGCCCGACAAACCGGCATCGCCCAGTTCCCCTTCGCTGTCCCCGTGGCCCCGGTAATCGAATTGCAGCACACGGGCTCCGTAAGGGGAAAGTTTCTTGCGGAGGTTGGAGAACAGGTAGTTCTTCTCGCTCATCGCCTGCCCCAGTCCCGGCAGCGTAACGATCAGCGGGGCTTCGGGATCCGGCTGTGCAGGCTTTTCATAGATTCCTTTCAAGGTGCAGGTTCCGCCGAACTCCAGCTGTTCCCAGCTCATAAGGTTCCCTCCTTACCTGTGCCGGCCGGAAGCCCGAAGGAGGCCGCAAGCCACCGGAACGATTCGTCCATCAGTTTTTCTTCAAGCCGGACCGAGGTGAATAAATGACCCGCTCCTTCGACCGGGCTAACCCGGTGGCGGGCCGTGCCGGAATAGATGGGATAACGGATCGTTTCCATGTACGCGAACTCTTCCTCGATCAGGGGATCGTCCGTACCGTAAATCAGGAGCGAGTCCGCTTCACAGGCCAGCAGCTCCTGGCCGATATCGATCTGCTGGAGATCCCGGTAGAAATCCATACCGACCCAAAGTCCCGCCCACGGCTTCACCATCGCATCCGGATAGAGCGGATGACGGAAAAACCGGGGCTTCCGGCCACCCGGAAAATTCCCTCCGAATTCGGAGAAGAGCGGGCTCCACAGCAAAAGCCGTGAGATCCCGGTTCTCACGGCCGACATGAGAGCGATGCGCGCGCCATCGCTGAAACCGAGAAACGCGATCCTGCCGGGGTCCACGCCTTCCGTCTCCTTTACAAACCGGAGCGCGGCCAGCGTATCCCTGATTTTCGTGCTAGTCGTCATCTCGTGAAACCATCCGTCGCTGAGCCCGAGTCCGTAATAATCAAAACGGAGGCAGGCGATTCCCCGCTCCGCAAGACGGCGCGCAAATTTTACCGCAAGCCGGTGCACTTCGTAGCGCTCCCCGTTCTTGCCGGGACAGTACACAACGACCGGGCACGGCTGTCTGGCGCTCTCCGGCATATGCAGAATACCGGCCAGCCGGTGACCCTCTACCTCAAGCTCAACGAGTCTTTCCTCCGGGGCGAGCCCGGGCTTGTCCGTTCTCTGCCGCATCCGGTTCCCCCTATGCCAGATATCGGGAGACAATGCCGCAAATGCTGTCAACCGTCTGGAAATTGAGCAAATCGATATCCCCGTCCTCAATCTCGATGTTCAGCTCGTCCTCCAGTTCAACGACCAGACGTACGAAGCTCATGGAATTCATGCCGACCGCTAGCAGATCGGTATTTTCGTCTACCTCCGTATTTTCAACAACCTTGCAAATGCAGGCCAATACGGATGTTTTCAACTGCTGTGCATCCATTTGTCGTCCCTCCTTAATGAAAATTCCCTTCCAGATTTATGGTACATCGCCGCGCGGTTGGACACTCGGGATTACGCCCGCATCCCTCAGCTTTTGTTGATTCAATTCAGGCATCCATAGAGCTGCGGCTCGCCTTTCCTTCTCGAATACTTCCCGGAATGCCGAGCTGATTTTTTCCGGCCCGTCTTTCGCGCCCGTCCGCTGAACCTGCAGCGAAAGCGCCCGGATACGCTGAAGACCTTTGCCGCTTGCCGCATAGAACGACTGGACTTTGCCCATCACGGCACCCGGTTCCGCCTGCATCAGATAAGCCAGACGGCGCTGCATAAACTTGTTGTGCTGGATCATTTTATAAATCATCACGTTCCAGAACGAGTATTCGGCCGCATCCAAGTTCCGCCCCCTGCCGAGCTGATCAAAATAAGACGCCATCATTTCGTGTACCGTATAACCGAGCGCGAAAACCTGCGTACCGCCGCCGTCCGCCCCCGACCGGCCCCGGTCCAGCGCAAAATACAGCCTCCGGGCATCCACCTTTTGCGGAAAAGCCGCCCCTTCTTTCATCGACAGCCTGGAAATCGGGTAGCCGTAGTGGGCAAACCACTGCTGGGCAGGCGTATCCTCCGCGACATGACGGATAAATTCCCGTTCCAGCACGTCGTAATCGACTGCGACCGGACTGTACAACGAACCGCCAACATCAAATCCGAGCAGGTGGAATTGCCTTTTCGCATCGTCAAATCCGTAGATCAGCGCTTCGTGAAACAGGTCCCGCTTGCGGAAATGGTTGGAGCAGGGAATATGCTTCCAGTTCAAATAAAGCAGCACATACTCTCCCGCCCGCAAACAGGAACGGATCGTGTCCGTCCATGTGCCCTCACAGCGTACGGGGTCTTCCTTCAAAATATCCGCGTACACGTCCAAATGGTCTTCCAGACGCAGCATCGGGAACTGCTCGGACATCGCATAATGCATTTTAAGCAGAACAAAGCGGGAGTAGAGCCAGGGCTGTGTGCGCTCATCCGTCATGAGGATGCTGAGCCGCAACTGATGGTAGCATTCCGTCGAAAAACCGGGATCGCGGTGGTACGGGAGCATAATTCTGGAGCCTTGCGGCATTTACAAGCGCTCCCTTATGGCGGACGGCCAATCCGCGGAGCGGTCCCCGTAGTAATAAAGCAGCGCCTGGATCCAGCGGTCGATCCCGTAAGCGGCGCAGCCGGAGTGGAGAATATTCCGTTCTCCGCCAATCCCGAAGGAAGAGCAGAGCACATCGCCGAACAAGTTGAACGAAGCGAGCGACCAGGCCAGGCCTTTGCGGGGTGCTACCCGCAGCTCGTATTTCAGTTCTCCCGCCAGCTGGAACAAGGTCTTGCCCACATCCACGTGATGAAAAAAGTGATCGGCAGCCGTTTCCACAACTCCCGTGAATCCCAGTTCGCAGAACAGTTCCCACGTTTTTTCCGCCAGTTCGTCCCGCGTTTTCCGGACAAAATCGGCATCTCCGACATACACGAATTCGTGCATATCGAACTCCAGGCCGCGCACCTCGTTTATTCTGGAGCGGTGTTCGTGCCGGAAGCAGCGGCCGGTGGCCGCGTATACCACATTGCCGGGCACCGGTCCGGTCTGCTCCCCCAGCTCGTTATATACCTGGAAACAGACACACGGCTGCATGTAAAAGTCGGTCGCGCTGTACAAATCTTCGCGGTTTCCGCCGCTCCGGTGAAACTCCGTAATCCGGTCGATGTCGTGGGAAAGCTCGGACAGCCGGTAAATATTTTGCGGAAAATGCACGGGATATTTGCTCTTCGTCATAATCTCCCTAGACATCAGGGAAGGGTACTTGCGCAGAACAAAACCAGCCGGACCGAGCTTGTCCCGGAACAGCCGTTCCAGTGCGGCCGGAAGCAGAGCCGCTTCCCCTTGCAGATGCACGCCCCCGTTAAAAGAAGAGGCGAACGCATGCGGGTCTCGGGGCCGCTCCACGATACGCGGGTACCCCGGTTCATGGCTGCCGCACTCATGCGCGCCGCTTTGTTTAATCCGTTTTTTCGAAAGCGTACGGACCTTCCGGCTCTCTTCGACCAGCGATTCCAGCTTCTTCCGGAACTGTTCCGTGTCCCCGCCGCTGTAGCTCACTTCAAGCTTTCCGTTGTCAAACGATACATCCGTAATCAGCTCGGACAAATAATACGCGCGATCCCGGACATACTCCGTCTGGGACGGATGCACCGGGCTGAATGGTACGGTTACGATCATTCCCGTCACCTCTTTTTCCTTATAGTTCTTCCACCGGCCGGGATTTTGGCCGGAACCCCCGGCTTTCCAGATAGCGCGTGTTCGCCCGGAGGCCTTCTTCCGGCGGTCTGCCCCGCCGTTCATCCTCGACCGTAATTCCACCCGTGTAGCCGGCAGCGGACAGCTCTGCAAGAAGCTCATCGGCGTTCAAGCTTCCGCAGCCCAAATCCGCGGGACGCATCCTGCGGCGACCGCCGGGAAGGGATTCGCCGCCTTCGTCCGTGATCCAGGCGGCATCCTTCAGATGAATGGCGTGAATCCTTGGCCCATAACGCCGGATCAAGGGAACGGGAGGAATTCCCGCTTCCGCCAGTTGTCCGCAGTCGGGTACGAGACCGATATCCTCCGCCAGTTCCTCCATGGCCCGCTCGATAGAGCCGCTTAGGAACAAAGGGCTCCCCAGATGCGGATGGACCGCCACGCGGATTCCCGCGTCCCGGTAGCGGGCGGCCGTTTCGCCGGTGATTCGGACAAACCGCCGCAAATCTTCTTCCTGCGGAGCTCCCCGGAGCACGTCGGCCGGACCCAAAATAACGGAGCGGTATCCGCTGCGTCTCATTTCAGCCGCAATCCGGCTGTGATGCCAGTACATTTCCCGCTCACGTCCCGGACTGGAGCAGGCCAGGAAAGCGTAAACGGCCGAGACCGCGACTTCGTTCCGGGCCAGTTCATCCGCGAAATGCTGTCCGGCATCGCCCAGGATCATTCCTTCCGAAGCTTCGCAATACGTCCAGCCGTACCGGGTCAGAAGCCGGATTCCTTCGGCGGCATGATGCCTCCACGGCAGAAGCGAATAAGAGAGGAGCGGAGAGATAACTGCCGCTTCGGCAGCCGGAAGGAAGGCGCCAGGAAGGCGGTTCGCAAGGCTCCCGTGGGCTGCCTTCGGTGTGCTCGTGCTCGGGTGAGTTCCGGCGCCGGAGGTTTCCGGGCCGCTTGTACGCTCACTCATGCACATGTCCTATCCCGCCGCCGGCACGGGCTGAAGAAAGGTCCATACGAAAACGGAAAAATCGCTTCCGATTGAACGACCGCCGCGAATTCAGCTTCACCAAGAGTTCCCCCTTCCGGCTCGGGTTCCATCGCTTCCGCGTCTATGCCCGCATCTGTTCTGCGGCACATCAAGTCGCACCACCTGCTGCCGCACACGGTCTGGATACCGTCATCATCGTTTTCACGCACAGTTCCCCTTCTACCCGTCCCTCACCCGCTACCGCGAAACCGCTCTTATCCCGGGTTAGCCGCACGAGAAGTTCCACCGTATCGCCGGGAAGAACAGGGCGGAGAAACCGGGCGGTCCAATCCCCCGTCCGCAGAGCTTCCTTGTCCTCCGGTCTCCCGGAAAGCGCAAACAGCTTTTCAGCCGCCTGCACAATTCCCTCGACGAGCAGCATACCTGGATACACGCTGAAAGCTGGAAAATGACCCTGCAAATAAAAATCGGTTTCGGACACCAGTTTGCAGGCGGTAATTTGCTGTGGTTCTTGCTGTGGTTCTTGCTGTGGTTCTTGCTTCCGGCGCTGTTGCGGCGGCGCCTGCCGGTCCGGCACCCGCCTCTTCTCTTCCTGCCGCGTTTTTTGCAAGGGACCCGCCCTGTCGATCAGTCTCCATGTCTTGCTTCGCTCTGACGCGTCCATCCGCTCACCTCTGCTGTACGTTTTTCTATGCCGTTCCCGGAAGGGAACCTGCGACGGCGACGGTGATAACCGCTCTAATCGCCTCCGTACCGTCGGACAGCCTCACTTCTCCTTCGACAACGGCTTGGGTGGACAAAATGCGGACCGCTCTCACGGTATAATGGAGCGTTTCCTCCCAAGATACCGGTACGGCAACGTGTGCCTTAAGGCCTCCCAGAAGAGGAAATTCGCCTTCCCTGAGCGGCCTCGTCTCCATCTGTACGAACAGGACGGCCGCCTGGGCCAGTCCTTCGATAAGCAGACTGGGCGGTATCAAAGGCTCTTTGCAGAATTCCTGGAACCGGGACGGCGAGTATGAAGCCTGAAGCAGTTTTCCCGCTTCGTAATCCGTAACCGCGCTAATCAGCCGGAGCGGTTCCTGATGAGGCAGGAGCTCCAGCAGCCGGTCCAGACTTCTCTCCCGGCTGTCGGTTGGCTGTACAGATGATCCCGTCTTCATTTTTTGCGTCCCCGGATAATCATTCGTGTGCTTCTCGGAGTCAAGGGAGAAAAGTCCATTCCTCCGTAAACGCCGTCGATCGTAAAACCGGCTTCCCGCAGCATAGCCAGAAGCTCGGTTGCCGCATACAATCTTAGGTTGAGCACGTTGCGGCATTCCTCTCCGTCGCGGTACCAGCGGATCGTTTCCTCCCATCGCCCCGTAACGCTGTCAAATGTCGGAGAGGTCCATACCGGCTGTCCAACCATTTCGTACCACGCTTGCATGCCTGCCTGACGCACCTTCAAATCGCGATTCTCCGTATCGATGACAAACTGCCCTCCCGGCTTCAAGGCCCGAAAAATTTTGCCAAGAATGGCCCGGTCATCTTCTTCGCTGAGGTTATATCCGAACGCGGTTCCGAAATTGATAACGGCGTCGAACCGGTTCTCTTCGGACAGCTCTTTCATATCGCCTAGAACAAAATCCAGCTCCGCTCCTTTCTCTGCGGATCTGCGCCGCGCTTCCTCCAGCAAATTCTCCGAACCGTCCCACGCCGTTACCTGCAGGCCGCAGGCCGCAAGGGGTACCGACAGACGGCCCTGGCCGCAGCCGAAATCAAGCAGGGATGCCCCGTCCGGAAGCTCCAGCAGTTTCAGCAGTTGTCCGATTTCGTAAGCGGTGCGTTCCGGTGTCAGAATGACCTCCGAGAAAAACAAATAGTCGGGGCCGAAAAATTGCTGCCAATGGGTTTGAGTCACGTGAATTCTCCTCCTCATGCTTGTTTCTGTTCGCAGGCTTCTCCTGCTCAATCGCCGGACGGGGCTTGCTGCCCTTCTGTGCATCCGTCTCCTTCCGCACAGCCGTCGGCGCCTCCGATGCGTCCCGCGCTCCCGCGCTTCTCCACACCTTACGCCCGAGATACTCCAGTGCTCCCGAGCTTCACACCTTACGCCCGAGACACTCCAGTGCTTCCGCCGCTTCCTTGCGGCTTTGCGCCTACGTAGGGACGCACCAGCTTGCCCGCCGCCGTCCGCTCCAGTGCGGCCTTCCGCTCCAGCACGTCCGGCAGGAGGCGGCGCTCCAGTTCCGTGGCGGCCAGCGCGCGCATCACGGCCTTCTCGTCCACGCCCGGCTCCGTTACGATCCACGCGTGGACCTTCTGGCCGAGGCGGCTGTCGGCTGCGCCGAACACGACCGCCTCCCTCACACCGCCGCAGGCGAGCAGGGCCGCCTCCACTTCTGCCGGGTGGATGTTCGTTCCGCCCCGGATAATCGTGGAGTCCGAGCGGCCGTAAACATGCAGCCTGCCGCTGCGCACTGCGGCCAGATCGGCCGTATGCAGCCACCCGCCCGCAAGTTTGGCGGCTGTCGCCGCTTCGTCCGCGTAATAGCCCTTCATGATATTCGGCCCGCGGACGAGCAGTTCTCCCTGCTCTCCTTCGCGGAGAGCGCGGCCTTCCCCGTCGACGATCCGGATGTCGACCCCGTCCAGAGGCGTCCCGGCGCAGGACCAGCCTGCCGCAAGCCAGCCGTCCCGCAGGCAGCTGATTCGCGGCGACGCTTCCGTCAGCCCGTACGCGTTCCAGAGCGCGGCCTGCGGAAAAGCCTCCGCAACGCGCTTCAGCTGGAACTCGTGCGCGCATTCGCCGCTTAAGACAAGCTTCCGAAGCGTGCCGGGCTCTGCGCGCTCCGCAAAAGGCGCCAGCAGGTTGGCGGCAGACGGGGTCATGCAGGCAACCGTAACGGCATCCGCCTGTGCCCGCTTCAGCAGGCTCATCGGTGAAGCCGCTGTCGGATGCAGACTAAAGGAACAGCCGGACACAAGTCCCGCCAGCAGTTCCCCGGTAAGCACCGAAGCGTGTACGGGCGAGCGGGCTACGAGCAGCCTGTCGCCCTGACCGAGCCCGAAATAAGCGGAGATGGCGCGCGTGTTGCTGGCGATGTTCGCTTCCGTCAGCATGACCGCCTTGGGCTTTCCCGTCGTTCCGGAAGTGCCCAGCAGAAAAGCCACATCGGCCAAAGCGGGCTCGGCCCGCCGCACAGCCGCCGGAATCCGCTGCACGAGCACACCGCCGTCTTCGCCGACGTTGCCCTCATCCAGCACAAGCGCGTCCGGAAAACGGCTGCGCACGGCACCGCTCTGCCCTTTGTAGCGGGAATCGTCCACCGGCACCAAGGTCACTCCCGTATGCAAGGCGGCCAGCATAACCGGCAAAAACCGCCAGCCGAGCGAAACGCTTGCCAGCAGAACCTGTCTCGGCCTGCCGGCCTCTGCCTTAACGAATCCGAGTTTGCTTAAGGCGGACGCGTTTTTTTCCGACATGCTCCAAACCGAGGCGTAAGAAGCGACTTCCCTGCCGCCGTCCCAAGCCAAGATACCGTCATGTCCGGCGATCTGCCCCATCAGAGATTCCAGCCCGTTCACGGTCAGGCCGTCCCCCCGTGCACGCATTCCTCGACAAGCCGGGCAATATCGCCGACTTTGGTCCGGTCGGTGATTTCCAGCGCATCATCCGGCATCGTAATGCTGAACTTTTCCTCCAGCAGAACCACCAGCTCCATATACCTTAGAGAATCGAAGCCGATTTCGTATAAACTGCGGCTGGCCGAAATGTCTTCCGAATCGAGGACACCGCAGCCTTTGTCGCTCACAAGTTCGATAATCAGTGGCAAGATTTTCATAAATCGGGACGCCTTCCTTCTTTAAAATCGTAAAATCGTTACAATCATCTTCTTTTCCAGTCATACCAATAGAATCCGTATCCCATAAAACTGCTCGGATAACTATAGGCGTAAAGATAAGAGACGGTGTCCTCCTCCTGGGCATCCTCCGCCTGAAGCTCGCCTGGCGCCTCCCCTGCCGGAGATAAATCCGGCTCCGGGGTGTCCTTTTCCACGCTGCCGTCCGGCACTGACCGTCTGCACATGTCGGCTTCCCTCAAACAGCCGGCTCGGCCGGGTTAAGAGGCTCCAGCCTGTGCTTCGTCGGGTTATAGTCGATGTAAATGTAGAATGTGCAGCCGGTCTCCGTATACACGTCATGGGCTTCCTCACCCGTCGCGGTCAGAAAATCCCCCGCTTTCATCACATCATCGTTCAGCCTGACCTCGCCTTCCACCAGGTAGGCGATTTCCCGGCGGGGATGATCGTGGAACGGAATGGAACCCCCCGGCTCCACCTTCACGAGAAATACATAACGTCCGTGCTCCGGATCTTCCCACAGGTAGCACATTTCCGTTCCTTCATACATCCCGCCGTCCCATACCATTTCGTCTTTGCGGATAATCTTGTGTTTCGGTTCCATTGTCGGTTCCATCGTCGAATCCCTCCCGGTCGGATTATTTTCAGGCCATCGCCCGCACAGCTTTTGACACGCCTTCGATAAGAAAATCGGCTTCCTCCCGAGAGACGGTAAGCGGAGGATACATCAGCAGAATGCTGTTGAAAAAATTGCCCAGAATGCCTTCCCTGCGCAGTTCTTCCGTAAACCGCTGGCTCCAGGCCATGGTGACCGGCTCCTTGGAAGCCCCGTCCGCCACGAACTCGACGGCCAGCATAAGGCCAAGCCCCCGGATCTCTCCGACAAGGGGATGATCCGATAAAGCCGCCTTCAATCCGGCGAGGATATACGCCCCTTTGTCCGCCGCATTCCGCACGAGCTGCTGCTCCTCAATCACGTCCAGCGTAGCCAGAGCCGCAGCGCATCCGACGGGATGGCCGCTTTGCGTGGACCCGTGAAGGAATACGCCGCCGTTTCCGAACAGCTCCTCTCTTATTTTCCCGGAGAACAAAGTCGCTCCCATCGGGAAGTAACCGCCGGTCAGCCCTTTGGAGAGCGTCAGCAGGTCGGCTTCCACGCCGTACCGGTGGCAGGCCAGCCAGCTTCCCGTTCTGCCGACTCCCGTAGCCACTTCATCGACAATCAGCAGAATGCCGTATTTGTCGGCGATCTTCCTTACTTCGCGCACGTAATCTTCAGGCAGCACGACGATTCCGTTCACGCCCTGCACCAGCTCCAGAACGATAGCGGCTATCGTGCCCGGATGCTGCTCGTCGATAATTTCTTCCAGCATATCGAGGCAGTAGCGGGTGACGAATGCCGGGCTTCCTTCCATCGGAGGGCGGAAACCACCCGGCGTAGGCGCGCTTATGCAGCCATCCAAGCCTTCGCCGAACATCGCCTGGATGCCCATGTGCGTGATAGAGCCCGAACCGAACGTCGTCCCGTGGTAATTGCCCTCGAGGCTGATGAACTTGGAGCGTCTTCCGTCCTGTCTCGCCAGATGATACTGCCTAGCCAGCCTCATGGCCGTTTCTACCGCTCCGGAGCCGTCCGTGGTAAAGAAGGCCATCGCGTAAGGTTCCCCGGCTAAGCAAAGCAGCTTGTCAGCCAGCTTGGCGGCCAGATCGTGGCTTTGTTCGCAGGTGGAAGCAAAACTCAGCGTTTCGTACTGGCGGGTCAGCGCTTCGATGATCCGGCCGTTGCCCAGACCGACGGACGGAACTGCCGTCGTGGTGTACAAATACGGGCGGCCGTTCCCGTCGAATACCCAAGAGCCTTCCCCCTTCACCAGCGTGAAAAAAGGATCCTGCCGTTCCAGCTCGCCGGCAGGAGGCATATACGAAAACGGATGAAGCACGTTATAGCGATGTGTGGAGCCTGTCTGCATGGGATGGTCTCTCCTTATGACAGATTAGTAATTCTCACATAGTGGGATAATTCGCGCGCTTTGCCGGGTTCGAGCGGGATTTCCGGGCAGGCGGCCCGCTCCAGCTCCGCGAGGCTGATTTTGCCCAGCATAAAATCGAGGAACACGCCAATCTCACGCCGGTTGTGCTTCTCGTAAAAATAAGCATGGCTGCTGCGGATCAGCTGCTCGTAGGCGGCGCTCCTCGGATGCGCCAGGTGGACGTTGACCGCTTCTTCCTCGTAGCGGAACTCGGCGCCCTTCCGAAAAGCGCGGTAGCCGAATTCGAAATGCTCGAAGCCCCACGCGCTGAACTTCTCGTCGAAGCCTCCCAGCCCCCGGTAAAGCCGCACGGGAACGCTTAAATTTCCGCTTAGGGCGGTAATCCAGGGCACCCTCGAATCCGTCCTTCCGTCCGGAGCGAAAAGACGCCGGATCAGCCGGACGTATTGAGGCTGCCGGTCGTTCTTTTGCAGCCGGTAATTGTCCAGCACCTTGTCCCGGTGTGCCCCCGGATCGGGCACGTACATTTCGCGGACCTGCCCGACCGTCAATCCTTCCCCCTGCGCGCAGTAGCGGTCAGCGTGCGCTTTGATAAAACCGGGCCTCGGCATGCGGTCGGCATCGTTGAATATGACCAGCCCGTCGCTTAAACGCTCCACGCCCGCATTTCGCGCCGCAGCCCGTCCGCCGTGCCTGATTTTGACATAATGGACAGGAAGAAGTCCCTTGTAGGCTTCGACCACCGATTCCACGGGTTCGGTGGAACCGTCGTCAACGACCCAGACGGGGCATTCGTTGTACGGCGGCGACTGCAGGCTGAACCCGTGCAGCGTCATACTCAAGGCAAAAGCCTGGTTATGCACCGGAATGACAACGGCGATAGGTACGCTCATGGAATCAGCTCCGAATCTGATGTCAGTCATCTGGCTTAGGTAACTCTACCCCCATCTTAAAGAAAGCGTCGCGCCTTCACTCGGGGACTATTGAGCGAAACGGTGCACAAAGAGCCGAGCCTTCCGTGCCCCTTCCCCTCATAATGAAACCTAAAAAGCCGAGGTGTTTGCATGCTCACAAACGATCCGACCCGCACGGTAAATGCCGTGTATATCGAAGCGCCCATCGAACAGATTTGGGACTGCTTATCCACCCCCAGCGGCTGGAACAGCTACTTGAGCGATATTGCCGCTTCTTCCGAATCCGCCGGCCCCTTCCGGGAAGGCGAAGAGATCGAGCTGGTCATAGGCGAGCTGACGAATCATGCGTTATGTGCAGAAGTCATTGAATTCCGGCGGATTGCCCTGGAAGATCATTTCAAGGCTCTTTTCCCCGACGGGTCCGTATGGAAGTACCGGTTAAAGACGACGTTTTCCCTGGAACCGGTTGAACATATGGTCAAAGTTACGGTTGAGGTCGAAGGCTTTACGGACGATGAAATGCTTCAGTGGGTACGCGAGGGAACGGAAGTCGGCTGGAGACAGTCGCTTTTTAACCTGAAATGCATGCTGGAGCTGGGCATCGATGTCCGGAATGACATTTTCGGCTACCCGAGGCTGGGAATTTTCAATTACACGGCGTCCCCGGAGCAGCTCAAAGCGTTGAATGCCGAAGACACGGGCGGCAATTATTTAAAAGAAGTCTTCCCGAACGGGCCCGCTGCGGCTTCGGGACTTCAGCCCGGCGACCTTCTGACCCATATCGGTGCGGAACCCGTTCCGACCTATTACCACCTGGTAAAAGCCCTTTCCGGTCACTATGGCAAAAAAGAACCCGTCGAGCTTGCCTATATCCGCTGCGGCTCACGACGGACCGCCCGGGTTCACTTGTCGTACGAAGACCAGTTCACCGGCCTGATCGATCCGACTTCCGTCTCGCTTGAAGAGGTCGCCGAAGACCGGAAAAGAAAAGCCCGCCTGTAGGGAAAGCGGCATCCAAGCATCAAACCTGTATCACAGTAAGACCGGATGAAGCCGATCCGGCAACTGTAAACCGGGCACACGCCCGTCGCAGACCAACAAACATGCAGCCTCTCTCCCTAAGGAGCGAGGCTGCATGTTTGTTTTACGTCTGTTCCTGCTTCCACAGGGAACCGGATGCGGAGCGCTGTCTGGCCAGCGTCTCTCTCTTCCTGCGGATGTCGTCGTAGGTTTCCGTCTCCACATCGACAAGACCCGTGAACGTTTCTTCCACCGAAAGGAGAGCCGGCGTCTCTTTCCTTGCCCCGTCCCGGATATATCCGATCCGGATGCGTTCTTTTTTATGATGATACGAAGAGATCACACGCACGAACTCCGAATAATTCGGTGTCGGCGTTTCGTCGAAGGAGACGATCACGTCTCCCTTCCGTAAGCCCGCAGCCGCAGCCGGACTGTTGGGGAATACCTCCATCAGGTAATTGCCTTCTCCCTCCGCCGCCCCCGTTTCCGCGCTTTGATCCGCGTTGACGGTGCAGTTGACCACGCCTAACCTCGGGTAGCTGAACAGTTCGGCCCGCAGGTCCATGCCCAGCTCCACCACCGATTTCAGGTTCATCAGAGAGCGGCGCCAGCCCATTTCCAGACACTCCCGGAACCACTGTCCGTACGTATCCGGTTCGAAGCCCGTCACCTCCAGGGTCAGCTTGACGAAAGCCCCCTCCTGAGCAAGCGTAAAGCGGGTCTGCACGTCGAAACGGTCCGAGCGGCCGTCCGGCGCTATCGATTCATAACAGTCCCTTACGGCAAAAACTTCCCCGTACCGGGACTCGGTCACGACCGGGTGGTTAAGGATGTCCCCGTAGCACAGGGTATATACATCTCCTACGTGGATGTCTTTGGAGGAACCGGTCTTCTCGGCTGTATACGTTAAATAGGTGTTCATGCCTTCCGGCATAGCGATGGAACGCCAAACCTCCGCAATCGGAGCTTCCAGGTAAGTAACGTTGATTGTCCGGTCAAGAGAGCAGGGTATCATCATCGTTCTCCTTTTTCCATTAAATTTACAATTGAATTTACAATTAACTGTGTGTCAGCAAGGCCATCACGTCTTCCGACCTGCCACCCAGTTCCTTGACGAGTCCGGGGAACGTGCACAGCATCCGAAGTCTTTCCTCCCCTTCGTCGGACAACGGTTCAAACCGCCTGCGGAGGGTGACGAGCGAGTGCTCATACTGGGGCCGGACCCGCCCGTGCAGCTTCTCTTCGTAAGCGGTCATCGCTTCCTGCCAGGTTTTGCGGCCTTCTTTGTACTCGCTCAGCTCCTGCGCCAAGTATTCGGCGCAGCAGACCGCGTTATCGATGCCGACGCCCGCGATCGGATGCAAATAGGCAGCCGCATCCCCTACGAGAGCCCATCCGTCGCCGTAGCATTGGCGGATATGACTGCCTAAAGGCCCGATTCCCCGGGGGCCCCCTTCCACCTGCATGCGCCGGAGCCGGGGCGCGAGCGTCCGGATTCCCTGAAGCTTCTCTCTGATCAGGGAGTTCAGCGAGTCCTTGTCGCCGGAGAGCCGAATCCGATCCGTCATGAGCGCAATACAGTGCATCGACCGATCGATCGGATTGCACAGGACGACACTGTCGTCCTTCCAGTACCACTCGACAGCCGGAAGCGCTAGCGGCTCTATCTGCGAGGCGTAGACGTACGTCACGGCACAATGGTTGAGAGGCGTGCCTTCCAGCTGCCGGGCGCCCAGCAAACGGGCGGTCAGGGAGCGGGCTCCGTCCGCACCGATCACGACTTGTCCGTAATAATTCCGGACCGTCCCGTCTTTGTGCGCGCACCGGAATCCGGAGGCCCGGCCATCCCCGTCAAGCAGCGGCCCGATCACCCGTGTTTCCGTAAGCAGCGTAACGGACGGATGCGACAACGCGCTGTCCAGCAAATACCGGTCCAGAAGCTCGCGCCTGAGCCCGATCACCCGCGAAGTCACGACCAGATCCGACTCGAACGCACTCCCGTTCAAATCCACCCTCATCCGAGTTATGGCCGGAGCGCCCGAATTTTCCATCTTGTCCAGAATTCCCAGCCGTTCGTAAACGCCCGTCTCTCCGATAATATGAGTGGACAGGGCGGGACCGGGAGACGCATATTTGTCGATCAGCAAAACCCGGTAGCCTTGGCGGCCGAGAAAGCCGGCCAGCGAAGCGCCTGCGCACCTGGCCCCGGCGATTACAAAATCATACATGGACCGCATGCTCCTTATCCTTGTGAAATGGATAAAGCCAAAGAGACCAGAACTGGTCTCTTTGACACTTTGTTCGTGCGGATATTAGTTGGATTGGAGGCATCCGTACAGCGTGCCCACTTTATCGCCCTGCTCATCGAACAGAGGCACTACGCCGGCGGAGCGGAACGTAGCGTCTTTCGGAGGCAGGCCTGTGATGGTGCCTGTCATGTGGATCGGCTGCTCGTTGTGGAAGCTGCCTTCCGGAGTTTCAACGACCCAGTACAGGAACGTTTCGGCTTCTACGCCGTCCGCGATTTTTTTGCCGAAAGGAATCTTGGCGGAACCTTTGATCGTTTCGCCTTGACCGTGCAGACCGCCGCGAACGTGGATGCTTTGTCCAGGCCACAGGACAGTGGAAGTCGCCACGAGGTCGACGTTCTTGATTTCGATGTCGACCGTGACACCGGACTTCAGGTTGAATTCGGAATCGTTAACCGTGAATTGTGTCGGCTGCGCTTGTACGAAGTGCAGCTCCTCGGAGCGGCCGTCAACAAGTTCCAGGTACGTTTTGCTGTTGGAAGTCGGGAGAGTCATCTCCACCTCGTTAAAATTCATCATGGTTTTCATAGCGGCCATTACAGCTTTCATATGGATTCCTCCTCATTATTTGTGTGTCTCCCGGGGACACCTTTATCATCTCATGAACAGAATAAAATCACTCTGCTTTATGTAGACCGTTTACTCGTCTTTTCTTTACGGCCGCAGAGCTTCAGGTATCTTCCCGGTCCACTTCCAGTACGATTTGAGCCGCCGCATATTCCCCGGAATGAGACAGGCTCACGAAAACGCGGAGTCCGAGCCGGGCGCAGTCCGCAAGCGGTTTGCCGTGCAGCACGACATGAGGCTTTCCCGAAGGCAGATTCACGGTTTCCACGTCGGTCAAGGCATACCCTCCGCCGATGCCGACTCCCATCGCTTTGAAAAAAGCTTCCTTCACGGCCCAGCGGGCGGCCAGATGCTGCCCCGGATCGGCATGTCTCTGGCAGTAGGCCAGCTCGTCGGGCGTAAAAACTTTACGCAGAAACGCGTCCTTCCGCCGGACGTACAGTTCGCCGATCTGCGCAATTTCCTGGATATCCAGTCCGATGCCGTAGATCATAGGCCGCCTCCCCCCGCCTTCCGCGTACTCGTCAGAAGCCTCCTGCACTCGTCGTACGCTTCTTCCGCTCCGCCATAGCCCCGGATCAGTACCGCGTTCCGCAGCTTACGGGCTTTGAGCGCGTAATCGTCGTGCATCATATACCGAGCCAGCCCCCGCAAGTGCTCCGCCGTAAAAACACCGGGCAGCATGTACTCCCCGATCCCCAGCTCGTACACCTTTCTGGCGTTATATTCCCGCTCCGTTTGAGTCGGAACGATAAGCGAAGGGACACCGGCCATGATTGAGGACAGGCAGCTTCCGTGTCCGCCGTGATGAATGAACAGGCCGCATGCTTCCAGCAACTCTTCGGTAAAATACGGGATCACGCGGATGTTGCGGTACTGTCGTTTCCTGAACGCCTTCGGAAGCGGTTCCTGGCTGGCGACCACGACCTGCAGGTCCGTTCCCCCGAAAGCTTCATACACGGATTGAAGCAGCTTCAGTCCCGACGAACCCGACGAATCCCGGAGGCGTCCCGGATAAACGAGCACATAAGGCTCCGCCCCCAGCTTCTCTATCCATGCCGGCCGGGGCGCGTCGATCTTATGGGCCAGCTGTCCGACGTAGCAGACGCCCGGATGCGAGATGGGGTCCGTTTCCGGTATCCCGGGAACGAGATCCAGATCCCCGAGGTTAAGATCCTCCATGGAACGTATGGCCGGAAGCCGCAGCTTCTCCAAAATTTTATTGATCACCGGCGTTACCCTCGGCAAATTGCGGGGAGCGTCTCCCCAGGCGTACATAGGCTCTCCGTACGGATGAAAGCAGGCCTGCGTGATGCTCACCACCGGGATGCCCAGATAACGGGCCGCAATCACCGTATGGGGACTCATATCCGCGACAGCCAGATCGGCCCCAGCCCTCTCCAGCATGGAGATCCGGTGCCGGACCCACGATTCGGCAAACGCCTCGTCCAGCAGCCCCGCCGCCGCATAATAATGATCCAGGTCGTAAAAGACCGGACTTGGCGGAAGCAGCTTTTCCCCAGAAGGCATGGCCGGATCGTCATCGTCCAGATGCGCGTACCCCTGCCTTTTTATAAAAGAAGCGCTGGAATCCCCGTACACGCTGAACGAGACGAAGTCCCCGGCCTGCCTGAACTTATCGGCAATGGGCAGGCTCCGGAGCACCGGTCCCAATCCCCCGCTCAGCCCGAAAAATATACGTTTGTTCATCTCGGCATCCCCCGCTTGTCAGAATCGAGGCTCGTCGTGACATAAAAATCCGCAACGGCCTGGAGCTCTCTGGCCAGATATTTCGCTTGAAGCTTTTCCCCGCAAAATTGTTCCAAGAGTTCGTTCCAATGCCGGCTCTGACCCGGCGAGCAAAGCTCGCGCGACAAGCAGGCGAAAGCTTCTTCGCTGTACCAGGTCCCGAACCGGTCCCGCAGGGTCTGCTCCACTTGCGAAGCGGCCGCCTCTCCCAGCAAATAATTGACATAGTAGACGGGCAGGGTCGTAAAATGGGCTTTGGCCGCCCAGTAGGGATAATCCCATTCATCGGGGCGCCGGATACCCTGGATTTCCTCAACCAGCTCCCACCACAGCTTGTTCAGATGGCGAGCGGGATTCTCGTACAACCTCCGTTCGAATTCAATGAATGTCATCGTCCAGTACAGCTTGAGCAGCATGCTCCGAAGATTATGCCGGTGCAGGTCCGCCGCCTGCCCGTAGTAAACCCTCTCCAGTCCCGCAAATTTCAGCCAGGAGGGCATGTACGTGAGCCGCTCGAACAAGAGCGCGACTCCTTCGCTCAGGCATGTATGGGCGGGCTGCCTCAGCAGAAACGGCAGATCCTCGCGGAGACCCGTTTCGTAGAAGGCGTGCCCAAGCTCGTGAAGCAGCACGGCGACCCCTTCCAGGCTCGGGGCCAGCCCGCAGGACACGCGGATATCTCCCGCCCGGTCGATGTGCAGGCAGCAGTTCGCCTGGCTTTTCATCTCCCGGCTCATTAAGTCCGCCTGATTCAGAACGGACTCCGCTTCCGGCCATCTGTCCCGGAAGAAATCGTGAAGGCGCCGGCGGAAGAAGGCGGTGTCCAGCTCCGGGATGTCTCCGCCCTGCCAGGCGCATTTCTGGGCGAAGGGATGATCGTAATGCCAAGGACGGATCTCCTCCCTGTCGATGCCGAACCGGACGCAGATTTCATCATCCAGCTCGGCTTTGACCGCCCGGTAGGATTCGTCCAGAGCATGCCGGATATCCCCGATCATGCTCTCCACAAACGCTGGCTCCAGCTCTTGCGCCGCCATTTTCATCTCGTAATAATTCCGGTGCCCGTTCTGACGGGCTGCCCGGTTTCTCAGCTTCACGAGCTCGATGAGTCCGGGCGCAACCTCTCCCCCGAGCCGCATGGAGGCCACCCAATGCCGCCTGCTTTCCCCGCTGTCCGTGGAGGCCGCCAACTGTTTCAGGACGTCATGCTCCGGCAGCTTCCGCCCGTCCACCTCCGCCCGGAACGTGCTGATTTTGTAGTGAAGCTCATTCCACTTCGCGGTGATGCTCGTCCTCAGCTCTCTTGACGTATGGAACTCCAGCATCTCGCTGCGCAGCACCTCCAGCTGCCGGTTTTGCAGAGGCGTGAGAATCTCCGCGCCTCCGCTGCTGAGGCTGGCCGCCTGTTCGAACAGCCCGTCCTCGGCCAAAGCATCCTGATAAGCCGTCTCATCTTCGCCGCACCGCTCCGCCCACTGCATGTCTCCCGTCATCATGACCATCCACAGGGCATGCATCATGGAGGCGTACTTTTTTTGCAGGCGTTCATTCGTCTCGTTTAAAAAATCCCCCGCAATCTTGCTCATCCGATTTTCCGACACCCGGACACCTCCGTTCTTATTCTCCCGCCGCTTGTCCTCTCGTTCTCCGGTAAACGGACGGATTGACTCCGACCAGCCGTTTGAACACACGTCCGAAATGAGTCAGATCCCCGTAACCCACCGAGTAGCACACATCCGTTACCGGTTGACCTTCCTGCAGCATGAGTTTGGCCTTCTGAATCCGCTTGTTCATAATGTATTCCTTGAAACCCGTACCGAAATGCTCCTTAAAAAGACGGGAATAGTGACAGCGGCTCACGTAAATGTAGGACGCCACTTTTTCCAGCGACAGATCGTTCTCCTGGATATTTTCCTCGATAAACAGAAGCGATTTGTACAACAGGGGATGGATCGTCGTTTCCTGAACGACATCGGAAGCCGGTTTAGGCAAAAGGCCGATGGAATCCAGAAAAGTCTGGCACAAAAACAGATCCAGCTTGTTCACGTTCAGTAAAATCATCATCGGAGCTTCCATTTCCAGCTCATCCAGTTTCCAATCCGACGGCAGGGCGTCTTCAAAGCTTAGAAAAACGACCAAATCGTGGGGGTTATCTCCGATAAGCTGCACGACGTTCGTAAACCGGCTCTCCGCGATAATTTCCATGTCCCGGAACAAATGAGCAATTTTTTTGTGATCGTCGGCTCCAAGCGTATGGCTGATAATAATGAGCACGTCCATGGGCACCACTCCTTCTCCTGCTAGGTCAGGTCTGTTGACGCCAACATAGTAGCAAAGGCTCCGGGTGTAAGAATCCGATTCCGTTGCTCGTCAATCGGGTTCCTTTGTTCTCATCGGGGGATTGTTGCAGGACGGGCAAATTAAGCTGGACGGGCCGCAAAAAAGCCCGATTTTGCAAGAAGCAAAACCGGGCCGGAAACGGAAAGCTATACAATTAGTTCGGATCGGACGAGCGGATATCCGCGGATTGAGACTCCTGTAATTTGTCTTTTTTGAACAAATACACACGATCTGTGGAATTAAATTCTCTTCTTTCCTTCTTGGTCGGAAGACTCCGGTAATAATCCAGTTCCTCGGGCTTCAGAAAATACGTTTTGACAGCTCCGTTTGCCGCCTTCTCCTCGGTCTCGTTTCCATAGTTAGGTACAATCGTACGTTTCGTCAAATGAATTCGGAACACAGAATCTCCTCCGTTTGTAAATAATCGGGATTTCTACTATTCCCCAATTGTAACGGAATTGCGTCCAGGGTTATCAGCAGTTGTTGTCCAATGATCAGACTTTCTTGCGCTCTTGAAGCCATAAAACCGTACTGACATCCCCTATCTTCCTTTTCAGAAAAAGCGCAGGATCGATTGTTGGCCCGCGTAATCAATCCGCAGCGAAAAAAAACGGAAGAGATCCGCCGGGCTGCTTAAGCCCGAGCGTCTCTCTTCCGTTTTGTCATTTCCCCTACAAAAAAGCCGGCTGACCGACTAGTTTGGCCAATCCCTTGAACTCCAGTTCCTCGAACTTCGTGAGCACCCGCTCGTGATCGATGGCCCAGCAGCACTCTTCCAGCGCGCAGGCGACCGGAACCTTGAGGAAAATCGTCGCCAGCTCCCTGGACAGATGAAGCATATCGAGCTGCGCCTCGATCTTCGCCCGCACCCCTTTCGGAAGCTCGGACAGATTCTCGAGAATCCCTTCGATGGTGCCGTACTGCTGAATAAGCTTCAGCGCCGTTTTCTCTCCGATGCCTTTTACGCCCGGATAGTTGTCGCTGGTGTCGCCCATCAGCCCTTTCAGATCAATGATCTGGGCCGCTGACAGATTCCGCTCCTCCAGCAGCAGGTCCGGCGTGTAAACGGCGTAGTTGCCGTGGCCTTTTTTCATAATAACGACGCTTACGCTGTCGTCCACGAGCTGAAGCAGATCGTGGTCCCCGGTCAGGATGAACACATCCGCCGAATCTTTGTACGCATGCGCCAGCGTTCCGATGCAGTCGTCCGCTTCATAGCCGCTCATCCCTACATTCGGCACTCCGAAACTGTCCACCACTTCTTTGACGAGGTCAAATTGGGGAATCAGGTCTTCGGGCGCTGCGGCCCGGTTAGCCTTGTAATCCGTGAACTGCTCGGAACGGAACGTTTTGGCACCCATGTCCCAGCATACGATGACATGCGTCGGCGAAAAGGTCTGGACCGCGTCCCAGAAATACCGCACGAAGCCGTACACGGCATTCGTCGGCACTCCCGCGCTCGTCCGTTTAATATATCCGGTCACAGCCGATGCGTAGTAAGCCCGGAACAGCAGGGCCATTCCGTCTACCAGCAGGACTGAAGGTCTGGTCTGTGTCACAAATATCTCTCCCATCATGGGCCGAACCCTGATTCTTCCCCTCTATTATATCACACGGGGGCAAGCCTTCCTTTACAAGAAACGGCTGATAGAGTGAACAATTGTTTCCATGTCTTTAGAAAAAGTTCCAGCCCGGCAGCCAGCGCAGCCATCCGGTGTACGAATCATCCACGACAAGACCCGAAAGCAGGGGATAAAATACGGCGAACAGCACGGCTGCGCCGGCCATATACACGTAAATCCACCGTTTCAGCTTCGGCCTGGTCTCAATAAGATGCCGGAGGAAGAAGGTAGTCATCAGAATCATAAACGGAACCATGGCGAAATAATGGTAAATAAATGTCAGCCTCGGTACAAGCATCCAGGGCAGATACTGGGATGCGTACGCAATCAGCAAGAACCGGAGCGGCTTGTTTTTCGTTTTAACGGCGGCCCACAGGGCAAGCAGGACGCAGATAAGCCCAGGCCACCAGACGAGCGGATTCCCGAAGGATACGATGCTCGACATGCTGCCCGGCGGAACGAACTCCCCTTTGTAGTACCAGATCGGCCTGAGCATCAGGGGCCATTCCCACCAGCTTGAAGAGAACGGATGGGTCGCGACCAACCCGCTGTGATAACTGTACATATGCTGCTGGTACGTGACCACATCGGCAAGTCCGTGACCCGGACCCGGCACCAGCATAAACGGAATATAGGACGCCGCATAAATGGCGGCCGGAATAAGTACATAGAAGACCACGCAGAAAAGCAGAGTGTACACCGTATTCCGCGGGAATTTACGAACGATATGCCGCCACCGTTCCCGGTCCTCGTCGCTGCTCTCCCCGGTATGGAACCGCTCGAATACGCCCGGAATCCGCGGCTGTCCGGTTTCACCGGAAACGGCGGATACGCCTGACGCCTCGGCTGCTCCCGCCGGTCCTCCCCCGCTCCATACCGTATCCGGCCCCTCCGCCGTGGATGCCTCACGGCTCCACTCGGCAAGACTGCGGCGCGCCTGCCTGTACTCGCCGAACCGCTCCCAGAGCGACAGGGCGAGCAGCACGGCAAGACCCGCCCCGCCGTAGATCACAATCCACTTGGAGGCGGCGCCGATGCCGAACGTGACGCCAGCCAGCCCGAGCGGAAGCAGCGTTTTGCGAAGCGGTACGTCATAGAAGCTCAGCGTCGTATATCGGTACATGAAGGCAAACATCAGCATGATAAAAAATACGCCGTACACGTCGATGGTAGAAATCCGCGTTTGGGCAAAGTGCATAAAATCGACGGCGAACAGGAACGTCGCCATCGCCGCATACTCCGTCCGGCCGAACAAGCGCTTCGCCATCACATACATGAGCGGCAGCATCGCGACGCCGAACAGCGTGCCGACAATGCGCCAGCCGAACGGGTTCATTCCGAACAGGGCGATACCCGCCGAGATCAGAATTTTGCCCAGAGGCGGATGCGTGCTCTCATAAGGCTCGATCCGGTGCAGATGCTCGTAAGCCGTCCGGGCGTGATAGATCTCATCGAAATAAGTGCCGTCTTTATAACCGGGAGCGGGCGGTACGACCGCCTGCTCATCGAATACTTTCTGGTGTTCCCCGGAATTTTGCGTATCGTCTCCCGGCAGAACGCTGACCGGCAGAGGCGTGTCGGACGTTCCGTCGAAGAAGGCCGCCTCATGCAGGGCGAACCCGGTAGCGAGCGGCGTGATCTTCACATACCGGGCATCCCGTTCCGTCTTCACGACATTCCAGGTAAATACCTTGGTATAATCCGATTTCACGTCGATCGGCTCATTCCAGGTGACGCCGTCCAAGGAGAATTCAAACCGGAATTCGCCTTCTCCGGCGCCGGCAAAATCTTGGATGCGCGTCAGGTGCTTCGTCGCGCCGAGATCGGCGACGACGGCCTCCGTCTGACTCGTGGGCTTCCAGAACGTCTGGGGCGCGTCGAACGACCCCAGGTTGACCAGCGCGATCACCGCGTAGACCACGGTGATTCCGCCCATCAGCCAGCCGTCCTTCTTCGTCAGAAGCGGCTGTCTGGCGGCCACGGCTCCGTCCCGGTCCCACACGACGGAACCACGGTTCATTACGCCGGCAAAGAGACCCTTCCCGGCGTCGGCGCTGCCTTGGGGCCGGGTGTCCGCTCCGGCGGATTTCTTCGCCCATGTGCGCGCAGCCTGCCACGCCATCACGAACAGAATCACGTTCAGCAGGGACACCAGGAGGAGAACCGGATCGTGTTTGGGGATGTGGAACACCCCCTTCGCGCTTTTCCAGAGCACATAGCCCACATTCGCGAAATGCGTCACGGAAAAACCGGCGAACAGCACAAGCAGCCTGCGGTCCTTCGACCGCAAATATGCGGCCAGCAGCAGGAGCAGCCCGTAGAATAAATACCGTTCGTGCATTTTGGTCATCAGCATAAACGCGCTTGCGGCAAACAGGAACCCCGCGTACAGGCCCGCGCCCTTCCTGCCCATGTTTTTGGCAAAGAACACCAGAACGAACAGGAGCGACAGCGCAAACAACAGCGTTCCCCAAGCCCCGTAGGTCAAAGAGAAAAGGCGGCCGTCAACAGACTCGAAATTGCCGCCGA
Organism: Paenibacillus sp. JNUCC 35; assembly: GCF_058269095.1. NCBI lineage: Bacteria > Bacillati > Bacillota > Bacilli > Caryophanales > Paenibacillaceae > Paenibacillus > Paenibacillus sp. JNUCC 35. The sequence goes on from NZ_CM177771.1 coordinate 5,200,187, forward strand.
GCAGCGCCAGCAGGTTGAAGGCATTCAGCGAAGCGTACGGATAGGAAGCCAGCGTGCCGAAGTACAGCTTGGGCAGCCAAAGCGGCTCCATCTTCCAGGCGAAAGGCAGGGCCGGCAGCAGGAAGGCAGCCGCTCCGGCGGCTGCGCTGACCGCAAGCTCCCGCCCGAATCCTTTCTGCCGAACCCGCCAGAGCAGAGCCAGCAGGAAGAACGGACCGAACAGCAGGCCCTGCGGTTTAAGCAGAACCGCCAGTCCCAGGTAAACGGCCGCTGCCGGGAACTTTTTGTCCTCCACGCGCAGCAGGGACAGAAGAACGAAAAGCATAAACAGCGAATCCACCTGGCCCCAGGCCGCCGAATTGATCCATACCGCCGGATTCAGCATATACAGCGAAGCCAGCACGGCGGCCTGCCGTACATTTACGGAACGCAGAGCCAGCCGGTACAGAAGAACCGAAGCCAGCAGGTCCGCCAGCATTGGAGGTGTTTTCAGCAGGACCAGAGACAGTCCCGTTCCCCATTCGATCCCGAACAGATGATGGGCGGCGCCGATAAGGTACAGGATATACATATACCCCGGCGGGTAATCCAGAAAATAGCCCGGATCGGTATAAAGATTTCCGAACCCGACCGTAAACGCTCGATCCGCCCACGCCATAAACGTGCGCACATCGGCTTCGTAGCCAAAAACATTCGGAGCCACGAGAAAGCGGATGAGAACGGCTGCCGCCAGCGCCAAAGCGAACATAGCGTGCCGAACATTCGCCTCCTTAGGCATCGTTTCCCCGATTTGCATGCGTTCACTCCTTTACAGCTTTGTAAAATCCAGCGTATTTCTTCCTATTATGGAGGAACGGTCCCTTGGTTGGCAAACACATTTACCTTCGGCGCCTCCGCGCCCCCTGACGACGCCGCGCCTTCTGTACCGGCCTCCGTCCGCAAGCATACAAAAAAACCGGATCTTGGAACATCGCCCCGTTCGGGCAGACGTCTTCCAATCCGGTTGTTCGTTTGTTCGATTAAGCCAGCGAAGCCGATTTTAATCCGTCCGGCTCGATGCCTTCCAGGAAAAAGCCCACGAGCTTGCCGTGTTTGCGCAGAGATTTCTCATGAATGAGATTTAATTTGCCGTTATCGAGCGAGCCGAAAATATAGACCAGCTCCTCATTGCCGTGCGTCCAGTCGAAGCCTTCGAGAATCCGCAGGCAAGACGTCCATTCCGGGTTGTACACTCCGTCACGGAACAAAAACTGGTTGGCATACAGCGCAATGCTTTCCTGCATAACCCGGTTGGCGGAAGTGACCTGGACAAGCCCGGGTTGCTCCGGCATCATCGGCAGAATCGTGTTATAGAACTGGTGTAAAATTTCCACGTACGTGGCCGTTTCCTTGCGGATTTTGCGCTGCAGCTCGTAAGACGACTGCATTTTGCCCGAAAAGAGCATGACCGCCGTCGAATACATCCACGACAGGCACGTGAAATTCCGGTTGAAAGCCGTCAAATTGCTGCGCTTCTCCACGCCGGCCTCTTTCAAGAGCATGTTATGGTCGACAACCTGCTGGATCACGAGATTAAGCGGATCGACGGAGTCGAACGAATGCCCGAGCTCTTTGCTCACCAGCTGCACCTTCGAGTTGATATCCCCGAAAAGCTGCTGCTCTTCCACCTCGTTAAGCCCAATGTAAATTTGTACGGCCAGCTCGCTTTCCATCAGCCCCAGCCGCCGGGCTTCCATCTGCTCCAGCAGACCGCTTACCTGAGCGATTTCGTCGGCCAGCTCCCGGTTGTCCGTTTCTTTGCGGTGCCGCACTCGCAGGGAAGCCAGCTTGCGCTCGGTGCGCTTCACTTCCTTCTGCATCTGTTCATTGACAAACCCCAGAGCCAGAATCCGGTGCTGCCCGTCGATAATACTGAGCTTGGACCCGTGCCTCAGATACAGCTCCTCGCTCGTGCGGGTAAGCTGGCTCACATCGCGAAGCGACAGCGTTACCGGGCCGAAAAAGACCTGGTCGAGCTCGCGCTCCTGGAGATAATTCGAGATTTTACGGCGCTGCATCTTGCTCAGCTTGCGCTGTACAATCGCATCAATCATCGTATAGTTGAGCAGATCCTGCACTTTAAGGGCCACAGTCGCGAGACCGAAACGCTCGCAGAACGGGTGAATCGTCATTCGCAGGCATAATCCATCCATCAGCCGACATCCTCCTTATCGCTGATCAGGAACAGATGCTGCTCCTGGTAGAACGAGCGGATATATTGATAAGCCTTCATAATCCGCGAACGGCGCGGAAGCCGGTCCTTCTCGTCTCCGCTGAAAATCGCGTTCCAGTCGATGTGAGGCAGGATTTTCGTTGCGTATTCCAGCGCGTAACGGTTGAACTTCGCGCTTTTGGTCGCTTCCTCGTGGAAGAAGAGCGCAAGCGCGATTTGAATGTTTTCCGACCAGGCGGGCTCGCCCTTTACCGGCTCCGGCAAATATTTCAGCAGCTGCTGGAAGTAGAAGGAACTGATCGACAGATGATCCGTTACCTCCTCTTCCTCATAATGGTAGCCGTTATTGCGGGCGCCGGACTTCATCCGCCCTTCGAACAGGGCCACCAGAATTTCGATCAGAAGGTGATACGTGAACAGGAATTCCGGCGCTTTTCCACGCTCGGAAAACATATCGACCGGGATGTGCTGCATCACCGGAGCCTTCTCTACGAGCTGCGAGGCGGTCACGTGATAGAAGCGGCGCTGATCCCGGAGAACGGCCAGATTTCCGCCGATTTTGCGCGGAAGCTTGTTAATGTCCGAGAACAGCTGGCGTTCCTGGCGCGCGTCGATGTCCAGATAGATCATCGTCGAGACCGGGAATGCGTACAGACGGCTCAGTTTTTCCGTGATTACTTCCATCCGGTCGTATTCCCTGCGGTCTTTGGCGCGCGCCATCTGGCTTTGAAGCGTTTCCATCAAACGCTGGAAGGCCGCCAGCCTGTGTTGCCCGTCGACGACATATAACTTTTCAATCGGCTGCAGTTGGAACACGCGCTGCTCGGAATCGTAGCTTCCGGCCCCTCTTGCGGAGAAAATAACACCCGGGAAATAAATCGGCTGATGATTATCCAGATAAAGCGAAACATAATCCATCAGTTTGCTGAGATTGCGCGGAATGATAGCACGCTGAACTTCCAGATCCACCTCGTAAATAGAAAAAAGCTTGCTAATAGGCAAAGTTGTCGAAAGCGTCGCTTGTCCAAAAGTTTGGCCGAGCACACCCGGAATTTCCACAAGGGAAGAAGGCTTCTGTTGGGACAGCAGCTCGGACAGCGAAAAGATAGAATCCATAATTAACTCCTTTCAACCCTGTTTCGTAGAGGAATCTCTATTACATTACTCATTCTTGGCATATTTTCCTTCTTTAAAACGGGTTGTTTGGAAAATTTATGTATTTCTCTCTCTTTCGCTAACCGACTGCCATATTTCGCCGATTCTAGACACGGCTTCCCGAAGACGTTCTTCCGGCTGGACAAGCGCTATGCGGACATAGCCTTCACCCTCCGCCCCGAAAGCGTCTCCGGGGATCATCGCTACTCCCGCACGCTCCAATATTTCCCGAGAAATATGTCGGGAAGTCCATCCTTTCGGAATCCTCGCCCAGACGAACATCGTCGCTTTAGGCCGGGGGACATGCCAGCCGATGCGGCGCAGGCCGTCCACGAGCGCATCCCGTCTCCGTTCGTATACCGCTGAAATGGAGGACGGAAACGACGTCTCCTCCTCCAGTGCAATGACGGCAGCCTGCTGGACAGGCAGGAAGACGCCGTAGTCGATGTTGGACTTCAACCGGCGCAGAGCATCCACCGCTTCCGCATTACCGGCCAGAAAGGCGATCCGGCAGCCGGCCATATTGAAGCTTTTGGACAAGGAATGAAATTCCACCGCCCTCTTCTTCGCGCCTTCCAGTTCAAGAATGCTCATCGGTTTGTAGCCGCCATACGCAAGCTCCGAATATGCCAGGTCGTGCACGATCAGAAGATCGTAACGCTCCGCAAAGGCGAGCGCTTTCTCGTAAAAGGCCCGGTCCGCCGCCTCGGGGATCGGATTACCGGGATAGCTCAGCAGCAGGAAGGAAGCCTTCTCCGCCGTTTCCGGAGGGATGCTCTCCAGCTGCGGAAGAAACCCGTTCGATTCCCTTAAAGGCATCAGAACGGGTTGAACGCCGGCCAGAACGAGGCTGGCCGCATAAATGGGATAGCCGGGGTCGGGCACGAGCGCCGTATCGCCGGGATTGCACAGGGCCATCGCCAGATGGGCCAATCCGTCCTGCGATCCCATCAGGGCCAGCACCTCGCGCTGCGGGTCGAGCGTGACCCCGAACCGCCGGTGCATCCAGCCCGCGGCCGCCCTGCGGAATTCGGGCGTTCCCTCCGAGCCCGGATAGCCGTAGGCCTGCGGATTCTTCACGGCCTCCGCCAGGGCCTCGATGACACGCGGAGAAGGCGGAAGGTCGGGACTTCCGATTCCAAGGTCGATGACATCGACGCCGCGTTCCTCCGCCTCCCTTCTCCACTGGGCGACCTCGGTGAAAATCGCCGACCCCAGACTGCCTAATCTTGTCGAGCCGTATGCTTTCATCCGGAACGTTTCCCCCTTGAATCGTCTTGTTTAATAAGCGGCCGCGGGCAGTACCCGGTGGACCCAGTTCATCATGGCCAGCAGATACACGGCGAGTGCGAAATAAGCCACACCGAACTTCCAGCGTGAAGCCGTGGGAACCTCGTAATAGGCATCGTTCTCGAACGGCTCCAGTTCGACATCGAAGTGCAGCACCAGATGCAGGCCGTCTTCACGCGTAACCCGTTCGATTTTAACCACCTGGACACGGTGAACCAATGCCTGCCGGGGCAGGGCGAATTTCGTTTCGAACTCGATCGCGTCCCAGGAGGTATGCACCATTTGCACACCTGCTTCATCTCCGCTCAGCTCGGAGTAAGTCGTAAAAGCAAGGTCGCGCCGGTGATCCTCTCCCGGAATCATATACCCGTGCGCCAGCAAATGGTGGGCCGTCATGTCAAAACGCGGCTGAAAATGCATAAGCTGAGGCTTGTCGTGGAATTTGACGAACTTTTTGTACAAATCCCAGGCGAACAAAGCCCAGATGATCAGGAACAGGAAGCTTCTCAGATAAAGGATAATCGCCAGTCCGCCGATCAGACCGACCAGCCACAGCCAGCGGGTCACAGCGGTCGAGATACGTCCCCCGTCCAGCGGATGGATCGGAAGAAGGTTGAGCAGGTTTAGAAAAAATCCGGTATACGCGATCGAGATCAGCAGGTTGGAGTCGGTGTACACGCCCAGGGCAAATGCCGCCGTAGCCCCGATCGTTCCGAGCAGCGGCCCGCCGTAAGCGATATATGCTTCCGTAACGGCATCCCTGGGATTACGCTTCATGGTAATCAGCGCACCCAAAAACGGAATGAAAAGAGGCGCCGTGACCGGAAGCCCTTTCTTCTTGGCCGCGAGAACGTGACCGATTTCATGGATAAAAATCATCGCTACCAGCCCGATAGCGAACGGCAGCGGAGCAATGATCGCATAACTGGCGATCGTAATCGCGATCGAAATAATCGTCGCTCCGAATTTTCCGAACTTTCCGAATTTCAGCAGAAAAGCCCCGATGGCTCCAAGAACCCAGAGCGGATTTTTTTTAGATGATTTGGACGATTGCTTTTCCGGCAATTCAGTCACCCCTTTCCGGAAACGGACAGTCCCTGCGGGACTTCTCCGTTACCCCCACGCCTTCTCGAAGTCGGCTTCCTTAAAACCTACGGTAACCCGGCTGCCGTCCGTTACGATCGGCCGCTTGAGCAATTTGCCGTTGGATGCAAGCAGGGCGAGCTGCTCGTCCTCCGTCATGCTTCCAAGCTTGTCTTTCAGTCCCAGCTCCCTGTATACTTCTCCACCGGTATTGAAAAACTTTTTGAGCTCCAGGCCGCTGTTGCGGACAAGTACGCGGATTTCCTCCGCGGTCGGCGGCTGTTCCATAATCGGAACGGTTACCGGATCAAGCCCTTTGGCGCGCAGCCATTTCAGGGCGCTGCGGCACGTGCTGCAGTTGCTGTATTCATAAATCGTTACGGACATAAAATGACTTCCTTTCATGGGACAATGGTAGTTGCGGTTTGCGGTTCGCGTATCCGAAAAAAACCTCCGCTGCCGATGCGGCGGGGAGGCTGGTTTTAAAAAAATCTCGGCCTGCTTGCCGTATGCTTTATACGCAAAGTTGCCGGAAAAGTTCCACCGGGCGGCCATGCGGGCAGGCGGCTCGTGGCTGGCGGTCGGCGAAGCCGGTGGCGATAAGCGGCGGAGCGCCTGCTTCCGTATGTCGTAACCGGCAGACATAGTCCTGCCGGCGCGCGGCCGGGTGCAGGCAGGACTGCGACCGGCAGCAGCTTACACACGCACCAGGCAGCAAAGCCCGTTTGCCGCGGAGAGCCTACCGGCAGGCGTCGAGAACCGCCTGCATGTCCGCCGGCAGCGGAGCGGTGAACTCCACCCGCTCCCGCGTGCCCGGGTGGACGAAGCCCAGCCGGTACGCGTGCAGCGCCTGCCGGGCGAGCGCCGGGCCCGCCTCGCCGTCTACTGCCGGGGACGGGGCGGCGGAGGGCGCTCCCGGCACGCCGTCGGCACAGTCCGCTCCCGCGGCCTCACCGGCGGCGAAGTCCCCTGCGGGCGCACGTGCAGGCTCTCCGGCAGCACCGTCCGCCTCCGGGACACCGCAGGCAGCACTGCCTGCCTCAGGGGCACCGCATACGCCTTCTCCGGCGGTACCGCGTGCACCTGCTTCCGCAGAACTGTCAGCTGCGGCACCGCGCACACCCTTCTCAGCGCTTTCCGCAAGGCTGCTGTCACCCGCCAGAGCTTCCGCTTCCGGGCCGTACATTTTGTCACCGAGGAGAGGGTGCCCGAGGTGCTTCATATGGACGCGGATTTGATGCGTCCGCCCGGTTTCCAGCATCAGCCGCACCAGAGTGATGCCGTCGTAGCGCCGCACCGTCTCGTAATGCGTGACGGCGCGGTAACCGGACGGCGTCACGATGCGGACGTGCGGCTGCTCCGGGTCGCGGTCGATCGGAGCGTCGATCGTACCCCGCTCCTCAGCTACCGTACCGTGCACAATGGCCAGATATTCCTTCGTTATGCTGTGAGCGATCATCTGCTCCGAAATCTGCTGGTGCACATACGGATTTTTCGCAATCGCAAGCACGCCCGAGGTTTCCTGGTCCAGCCGGTGAACCGGCCGGAAGCGGACGTTTTCCCCCCGCTCTTTCCAGTGATGCACGGCGGCGTTGGCCACCGTGTTCAAATAATGCCCGTGCGTCGGATGCACGATCATCCCGGACTCTTTATTGACGATAAGCAGGTGCTCGTCCTCATACAAAATTTCAAGCGGAAGGTCTTGAGGCAAAATATCCTCCGACTCTTCCTCCTGCATCCGGATTTCGATCACATCTCCGCTGTTCACTTTGATGCTGATATATTCGCGCTTGCCGTTGACGGTAATCCCCTGTTCCGTCAGCTTGAGTCTGGAGAGCAGTTTCCGCGAGAGACCCATCCGGTTCTGCAAAATCGTTTTCAGATAGAAACCCTCCTCATCGGGAGGAACCACATACGTTAAAGGACTGTAATAATTTATCATTTTTTCCGGCGGAATACCTCGCCGCTGCGGACGTACTCCACATCCGTCTGACCTTCCCTGAAGTTGGCCGTGCGGGCAATCGTGAAGAAGAGATCCGACAGGCGGTTCAGGTAACGGCGTACCTCCACGTTGATCTCCTGGGTGCGGGCCAGCGTCACGACGCGTCTTTCGGCACGGCGGCATACCGTCCGGCAGATGTGAAGCGAAGCGGAACTCCGGCTTCCCCCCGGCAGAATGAACCGTGTAATATCGGGCGTCTCTGCATCGTATTTATCGATCCACGTCTCCAGATTGTCCACCATCTCCGCCGTCACTTTAAAAGGCCGCAGCTCCGTTTTAAGCAGAGCCAAATCCGAGCCGCAGTCAAACAGTTCATGCTGGACCGTAAGCAGGTCTTCCAGCAGGTCGGCAAACTTCTCCGGGTCCATAAAACTCATCGCCTGCCCCAGATAACAGTTCAGCTCGTCTACCGTTCCGTACGCTTCCACCCGTTCGTCGTCTTTATCGACACGTCCGCCGATGACACCCGTTTTGCCGGCGTCCCCTGTTCTCGTATAAATTTTCACCTGTATTCCTCCCGTTCACGCCAAATATCTTTCTTATATTCAGGGTAAAAAATCAACATCGCCCGTTCGCTTCATCAGCTCCGAAAGGCTCTTTTTCTTATCATAGCTTCCCCGGACAGGCAGTGCAAATGGATTCGGTCCGATATCCGCTCTCTCCGGAAACTGGTCCGGACGTTTTTATTCAGCGCTTAATCCCGCTATGTCGTACAAGAGATCCATGTCAATATGTTTGCGGACGTGACCCGCGAGCCGGTCGAACGCTTCCTCCCGCTTTTCGCGAAAACGCAGTTCGGCGGAAAGAGGCTCCCAGCCTTTGCTTTGACGAGCTTCGTTCAGCCAGCATCTGCGGAAATCGTCATTATGAAGAATGCCGTGCAGATACGTTCCCCAGACCCGTCCTTCGAAAGCCGAAGCGCCCTCCGGATGCAAACCGTCCGCCGCACCGGCTTCATCCCCGGAACCCGCCAAGGAAGCGCGAAGGCGAAACGGCCGCTCCGACGTTTCGTCCGTCATCCTTGTCACGCCCATATGAATTTCATAGCCGTCGACCGGCAGATCCGGCATTTGGCGGAAGAGTCCGCAGCTGCCTTCGGCACGAACCGTTTTTTTCTCCGGCGTGAATTCGGTCGCCACCGGCAGAAGGCCGAGTCCTTCCCGGTCCCCCCTATAATCGGATTCCGTTCCGAGCGGGTCCGAAAGTGCCTCGCCCAGCATCTGGTAGCCCCCGCATATCCCGGCAACCCTGCCTTCACCGGCCGCGTGACGGACGATTTTGTCGGCCAGGCCGCTTTCCCGCAGGAAAAGAAGGTCGCTCATCGTATTTTTGCTCCCCGGCACAAGGACGATATCCGGATTCCCCCATTCGGCGGTGCTGCCGACGTAACGCACGGACACATCCGGCTCTTCGTGCAGCGGATCGATATCCGTGAAGTTGGAAATCCGGGGCAGCCGGACGACCGCGATATCGAGCACATCGGGCCGCCGACCGTCCTGCTGTGCGGCCGGAGCCGGTTCCAGCCTTCTTTTGGAATCCAGCGAAGCGGAATCTTCGTCTTCAATCCCCAGCTTCGGATAGTAAGGGACGACGCCGAGTACGGGTTTTCCCGTCCGTTCCTCCAGCCAGTCCAATCCCGGCTTCAACAGGCTGACGTCCCCCCGGAATTTGTTGATGACAAATCCCTTTACCCGCTCTCGCTCATCCGGCTCCAGAAGCTCCAGCGTCCCGACGATGGACGCAAACACCCCGCCCCGGTCGATATCCGCCACGAGGATCACGGGAGCGTCGGCCCATTTCGCCATCCGCATGTTCACGATATCCCGGTCTTTCAGGTTGATCTCCGCCGGACTTCCGGCTCCTTCAAGCACAACGAGGTCAACCGTCCGACGCAGCCGTTCGAGCGCGTCACACACGACTTTCTCCGCCAGGGGCAGGTACGATTCGCGGTAAGCTCTCGCGTCCATATCCTGATAAGGCTTGCCGTGAACAACGACCTGGGAGCGCATATCCTGAGACGGCTTCAGCAGAATCGGGTTCATATCGGTCGTAGCCGGTATGCGGCACGCATCGGCCTGGACCCCCTGAGCCCGCCCGATCTCTTTGCCGTCCGGCGTCACGTAAGAGTTCAGCGACATATTCTGCGACTTAAACGGCGCCACGCGATGGCCGTCCTGCACGAAAATGCGGCACAGAGCCGCCGTCAAAATGCTTTTGCCGACATCCGAAGCCGTCCCCTGTACCATAAGGGTCCTGGCCCGCGTTCCGTCCGTCCCGCTCCCGTTGCCCTCCGGTTGATCCGCTTCACGGTCACGGTAAGTCGGGACCGTACCTGTGCGTCCTTCTGTATGAACGGAATTCCTCATGTTCATCGGCCGCCCCTTTCAAAGGAAATTTCATCGGTTTGAGCCGCTTTCAGCACGTCTGACAAAGCGGCAAGCATGCGCTCGTTATCGCCGCGGAGTTTGACCGCCGTACGGAAATAACGCGTGCCGAGCCCTTCGAAAAGCGAAGCATCCCGGATGAGAACCCCGCGTCTGCCCATCTCTTCTTGAAGGATGCGGACATCGATTAGGCTGTGCTCCGGAAGCGCGCACAACAAATAGTTGGTGTCGCTCGGTGTCACTGAGAGCCCGAGACCCGCAAGTCTGGCGGCAAGCCAGGGACTCTCTTCCTGCAGCCAGCGGATGGTTTTCGCGTGAAAAGCCTCGTCCTCCAGGACGGCGCATCCGATAAGCTGGGCGAAATAATTTACACTCCACGGCACCTGCAGACGGGACATCCGGGCGATCACATCCGGATGAGCGACAATGAAGCCGAGCCGGGCCCCCGGGATCGCGTAAAACTTCGTCATGGAGCGGATCACCGCTACATGCTTGGATTCGGCCGCAAGCCGCAGAAGCGTCACGTTTTTTTCGTCGGGTACGAAATCGAGGAACGCCTCGTCCAGAATGAGCGGATATCCGCTGCCGGCCAAGTCGTTCAGCAGCTCCCGGGAAAGGATTCTTCCCGTCGGATTGTTCGGATGTCCCAGAAACAGCAGATCCGAACGCTTCACGGCTTCCTCGGCATCCGCCCGCTGCAGCAGGAAATCGTGCTCCGCACGCAGCGGAATCCCGTGGATACGGCCTCCCGTTTTAAGCACCGCATCCTCGTATTCGCTGAAAGACGGACGTGCAAGCGCCGTCACCTTGGGCTGCAGAACACGCACGATAAGGTCGATCAATTCGGCGGCGCCGTTGCCCACCAGCACGGATTCTGCGGGAACTCCGTATTTGGCGGCAATTTTTCCTGTTAGCTCCCGGACAGCCGGGTCCGGATACCGGACAATATGTTTCCAGCCTGACCGCAGCACTTCCTCCACCGCACCAGGCGGACCGAACGGATTCATGTTCGAGCTGAAATCCAGAAACTGTTCCCGACCGCGCCCGAACTTTTCCTCCGCCGTCCACACATCCCCGCCGTGTCCGTATCGCTCCAGCATAGTGATCCCCCCACTTTTTTGTCATTTTCTGTCCGTTTATATACAAAAAGGCCGGGAGTCCGACTAACGAATCCATCCCGCCTCTTTTTTGGTTCCTTTCGGAGAGCCCGCCTGCTCCGCACGCTCCTTTTCACCCTGCGGCAAAAAGCCTTTCGAGGGTGTCCGCGTATCTAAACTAGGTCAAATGCAGCACGAAAGCGGCGGCAAGAAGCAGCAGAACTTCCAGCAGCTCATTTAAAGCCCCGTAGGTGTCCCCCGTCAGCCCGCCGAGCTTTTTAGCCATCCAGGCCGCCAAGACTCCTCCAAGCGCAAAGGTGACCATGAGGAGCATAATCCCCCACCATACGGGCCCCGCCCCTTCCAAAACATGCAAAGAAGGCTTGAGCGAAAGCATCCCGCCCGATTCATGGAAAAACGCGACCGCTCCGGCGCTCAGAAATAAGGCGATTGCCGCTCCCAGCAGCGCGAAGGGCTTTTTTTCCCCTTCAAAAAAACCGCCCAGACCGCCTCCGCTCCGCGCATACGGCCATAAAGCCACGGCTGCGGCCATAAAAGTCCGGCTCCAGACCGGAACAAGCAGCAGAATCCAGCTCCCGGTGAGAGCGCCGCCCGTCAGCAGCGGCACCATTACGCTCCACTTGAGAAGCACGACCGCGACACATACAATGACGCCCATGGCTCCGACGCGGCTGTCTTTCATAATTTCCAGCATGCGCTCCCTGGAACGGTGGCTGAGCAGCCCGTCGGCCGTATCCATCAGCCCGTCCAGATGCAGCGCTCCCGTTAGCCCGATCCACAGGCACAGAAGAAGCGCGGCAGCGGGCAGAGGGGGAAGCGTCTTCTCCAGCACCCAGCCGGAGCCGGTAAGAAGGAGGCCCAGGATCATGCCGACCACCGGGTAAAAAGCGAGGCTCCGCCGCAGAACGGCCGGTGTCCACTCGATCCTTACCGGAAGCGGCAGCCGGGTAAGAAACTGGACGGCCGTTATCAGTCCAAACAGCCAGAGCTTTAATTCAGCAGCCAAATTGCGCATAAGACCCCTCCTGCCAGCCAGCCCGTCGCCCCGTAGAGCAGCCGGACCGTGCCGTCGATGTCTCCGCGGTTCCGCGGCCGCAGCGGCCAGCCCATGCGTGCGCGCTCGCTGACCACGGTTCCGTATGTATTGCGCCCGCCCAGCTCGATGCCGAGCGCACCCGCGACCGCCGACTCCGGAATCCCGCTGTTCGGGCTCGGATGAAGCCGGGCGAAACGGCCTATCGAGCGGCCAGCCCGGAAAGCGCTCATCCGCGGCTGTACGGCCGCGGCCAGAATCAGCAGGATTCCGGTCAGTCTGGCCGGAATCCAGTTCATCACGTCGTCCCACCGCGCGGAGGCCCAGCCGAAATGCACATACCGGTCGTTCTTGTAGCCGACCATGGAGTCCAGCGTGTTCGCCGCCCGGTACAGCATCGCCAGAGGCGCTCCGCCGATGAGGGCGTAGAACAGCGGCGAAACGACTCCGTCGACGGTGTTCTCGGCGACCGTCTCCACGACGGCGCGCGTCAGCTCGCCTTCGTCGAGGTTTTTCGTGTCGCGGCCGACGATATAGCCCGTATATTTGCGAGCGGCGGCCAAATCTCCCGCGGCCAGGGGTACCGCTACCAGCCGTGCGGCATCTTTCAAGCCTTTGACGGCTACCGTCGTCGAAATAAACCATGTCGTCACCGCGTATCCCAGCCACGGGTGAATCGCCGCGGCTGCGGCCGTTATTGCCGTCATGACGGTAAATGCGGCCAGCATGACGGCTGCGGCCAGGACAATCCCCCGCCGCTTCAAGGAGCGCGGTGACAGAGAGGCCGCTTGTCCAGCCGTGTCGGCGGATGCGCCGGCCTCCAGCGGCACGCCACCGGCAGCCCCGGTCTCGGCTCCGGTCTCGGCCGGCACCCCTCCGGCGCATTCTGGCGCGTTTTTCCGCGTTGCGTGCTCCCTCCTCAGCTTCCGTTCCAGAAAGCTGATCAGACTCCCGATGCGGATCACCGGATGCGTCGGCCACTTCGGATCGCCGATCACAAGGTCGACGGCAATAGCCGCCAGCATCATCCACAAGATTTCTTTCAGCGAATAAAAAATCATGAGTTCCCTCTATTCAAACCGGTAAGCCCGGCTTTTCAGCTCGACAGGTATTCCGGCGGTCACCAGAAAGACCCGGCCGCAAACTTGTGCCAGCCGCTGATTCATCCGGCCGGCCAGATCGCGGTACAATCGCCCGAGGGGATACTCGGGCACAATGCCGCTCCCCACTTCGTTCGTGACGAGAACGAGCGGTCCCTCGTAGGCTTCAACCGTCCGGACAAGCTCGTCCACGGCGGCATTCACTTGTTCGGCCGCATCCGGCGAAGACTCCTCTTTCAGCAGACGATTGGAAAGCCACAGCGTCAGACAGTCCACCAGGACAACGCCCTGGCTCCTGCCGCCGCTCCAAGCTTTCAGCACGGCGGACAGCTCCACCGGCTCTTCCGCCGTAGTCCACGGGAAGCCGGACTGCTCGCGCTGCGTGCGGTGCAGAGCGATCCGCTGCCGCATCTCCTCGTCCCAGATCTGGGCCGTAGCGAGATAAGTCCCGTGTGCGGCAAGCCGCGAAGACAACTGCTCGGCAAACGAGCTTTTGCCGCTTCTGGCGCCGCCCGTCACGAGGACAGCTCCCGCTCCCGGTGTATGTTCTTGCGCCAGATTCATCAGCCCCGCGACACTCCGGCGCTTTCGAAGGAAGCCATCTCGCGCATGATTTTGCCCGCCGCATCCATGAGCGTGAAGCAGAGCGCAGCCCCGGTCCCTTCTCCCAGTCTCATATCCATATGAAGCATGGGGCTGAGCCCGACCGCTTCCAGCATCCGTGCGTGACCCTGCTCGTGAGACTGATGAGAGGCAATCATATACGGCTGGGACTCCGGAGCCAGCCGTGAAGCAACCAGCGCGGCGGCCGAGGAGATGAAACCGTCGATCACGACCGGACAAGCGTTCTTGGCCGCACCGAGTATGACTCCGGCCAGGCCCGCGATTTCGAGGCCGCCGACTTTCGCCAGCACATCGAGCGCATCGCCCGCATCCGGTTTGTTGACCTCGATGGCTCTGCGGACAACTTCCTGCTTGTGCAGCCAGCGGGCATCGTCGATGCCCGTTCCGCGTCCTACCGCGTCTTCTACGGCGATGCCCCCGAGCACGCTCAGCAGCGCGGAACTGGCCGTGGTGTTGCCGATCCCCATCTCCCCGGTCGCCAGAACCCGCACGCCGCGTCCGGCCAGCCCGTCTGCGACTTCAATGCCGGCGCGGATGGCCTGGAGAGCCTCTTCACGGGTCATGGCGGCTTCACGGGCCATATTGGCCGTGCCTTTCCGGACTTTGCGGGTAAAGAGGTCCGGATGCTCCAGGTCGGCGTTGACGCCGATATCGACGCATACGACCTCCGCTCCCGCGTGCCGGGCCAGCACATTGACGGCCGCGCCGCCCTGCAGGAAGTTCATCACCATCTGGCGGGTCACTTCCTGCGGAAACGCGCTGACGCCTTCTTCGCAGACGCCGTGGTCGGCCGCCATGACGACGATGGCCTTGCGGCTTATATCGGGCATAACCTCTCCGGTAATCCCCGCAAGCTGGCGTGCCATATCTTCCAGCTTGCCGAGGCTTCCCGGCGGTTTAGTCAGATTATCGAGATGGACGGATGCCGCATCCTTCGCTTCCTGACGGAGCGGGCGAATGGCGCCGATTACATCCTGAAGTTCGTTCATGTTTGTTCCTCCTCGGTATGTAGGGTAAGTCGGTATGTATGTAAACCGCCCTGCGGGCGGTCCGGTTTCACTCTATTCAATCTCCCCGGCGCAGCAGGATTTGAGGAATGCCGTGATCCGGATGCTCCAGGACGATCGGTTCCGTCCCGTAGACGTCCAGGATCAGCTCGCTTCTCATAATTTCCTCCGGCGTGCCGATCGATACGCCTTCTCCCTCGTGAACGACGAGAAGCCGTTCGCAGTAGAGAGAGGCCAGGTTCAAATCGTGAAGGACGGCGACCACCGTCAGCCCTTCTTCCCGCTGCCACTGCCGCACGTAGTCCATCAGCTGCATCTGGTAGCCGATGTCCAGATAAGTCGTAGGCTCGTCGAGCAGCAGCAGGCGGGGCTGCTGCGCCATCACCTTCGCCAGCGCCACGCGCTGTTTCTGCCCTCCGCTCAAGTTCTCGACCGTCCGGTCGGCCAACGGCTCCAGATCGAGCCGCCGCATAATCCGGTCGATAAGCGCAGCGGCGTCCTCCCGATCTTCCCCGAGCCAGTTCTGGAAAGGGAACCGGCCCATTTCGACCACCTCACGGACGGTGAAACCGAGCGGAGGCAGCGCATCCTGCTGAAGCACGGCAAGCCAGCGTGCCAGCTCCTTGCGGGCGTAGTCCGCGACTTCCCTCCCCTGGAGAAGAATACGGCCTTTCGTAAGGGGGTCTACGCCGGAGATAAGCCTCAGCAGAGTCGATTTGCCGCTCCCGTTGGGCCCGATGATGCCGAAAAATTCGCCGGGCTTCACCTCGAAACGGATATCTTTGAGCACGCGGGTTCCGCCGAAACTTTTTCCAGCACCCTGCACTTCGATGATCGGTTCCATCAGCTTCTCCCCCATTTCTTCTGTTTGCGCAGCAGATAAGCGAAGAACGGCGCACCCAGAAACGCGGTGATTACGCCGAGCGGAATCTCTGTCGGGCTTAGAAGCGTCCGGGCCAGCGTGTCGGCCCAAAGGACGTAGATGGCTCCGCCAACGGCGGAAAGCGGCACGATCAGCCGGTAATCCGGTCCCGCGATCAGACGGATCAGATGAGGCACGATCAGCCCGACAAACCCGATGACGCCGGATACGGAAACGGCGGCAGCCGTCACCAGTGTAGCGGTGATCAGCACGATCAATTTCGTCCGCTCGACATGGATACCCAGATGGGCGGCTTGACGTTCCCCGAGCGCCAGCAGGTTGAGTGTCCGCGCATAGCTGTAAAGCACAACGAAAGTAACGAGGAAATACGGAAGGAGAACGGTTGTGTACGACCAGCCTTTCATAGCGAGGCTGCCCATCAGCCAGAAAATGATTTCATTGACGACCTGCTTGGACATCGACACGAGAAAAGAAACCACGGAGCCGAGAAACGCCTGCATCACGACACCGGAAAGCAGCAGCGTCTCCATACGGATTTTGCCGTCAGTCCGGGCCAGTCGTAGAACGATCCAAAGCGAAACGGCTCCTGTGGCAAACCCGACGACCGGTATCGTCCACGTACCGAAAAACGTCGTCTGCAGACCGAAGTAAATGACGAACGCCGCGCCGACGCTCGTTCCGCTGCTGACCCCAAGCGTATACGGGTCCGCAAGCGGATTGCGCAGGACGCCTTGAAAAGCGGCTCCCGCTACCGAAAGGGAGGCCCCGACAAGGATGGCCAGCATCACGCGCGGCAGCCTTACCTTCATAATAATCTGCTCTGAGGATACGGGCCAGTCCGGCGTGATTCGGTCTCCGATCCAAGGCAGCTTGCTCCCCAGAATCGAAGCGATCTGACTCACCGGCAGATGGGCCGAGCCCAGCGAAAGACTCAGCACAATAGAAAGAAGAAGGAGTAAAACTCCTACTCCTCCCCAAAGTCCCCATTTAGGTTTCATTTATTTCACCAAGTCCGGATAGATGGCTTTAGCCATTTGCAGGAGTCCCTCTGTCAGACGCGGTCCCGGACGGGTCAGCGTATTCTGGTCGAGACCGATCACCTGGTTGTTTTTAACGGCATTGATTTCGTTCCACCCGCTGCGTCCGCGAATGAGTTCTTCAAGATTTTTCTTCGTTTTGTCATCCACCACGTCTTTGGCGAATAAAATAACGTCCGGGTTCTGCTGGATGATTTTCTCCTCGCTGATCTGCTTCCAGCCCGTAATGTCGGAAGCGACATTGACACCGCCCGCCAGCGTGATCAGCTCATCCATAAATTCGCCCTTGCCGACTGTCCAGCCCGGGGAGAATTCGATGTAGACTTTTTTCTTCTTGTCCGCCGCTACGGTTTTTACAGCATCCGTAACTTTCTGACGGTCTTCTTTCATTTTTGCGACGACTTTTTCCGCCTGTTCCTGATGGTCGGTAATCTGGCCGTAGAGCTGAATATTTTTCATGACGTCGTCAAGCGTCTTAGGCTCCACCTTGAACACGTTGATACCCATGGCGCGCAGCTTTTCAACCGATTCTTTTTTCATCGAAACGCCTGTGAAAACAATGTCGGCTCCCGACGCGATAACCGATTCCTGGTTAGGCTGCGTAATTCCGCCCATTTTCGGCTTCGTTTTCGCTTCCGCCGGATAATCGTCAAAATCGGACACGCCGACGATTGTATCGCCCAGACCGATCGCAAAAAGAGCTTCCGTCTCCGCCGGCGAAACCGACACGATTTTACCGGGCGCTTTCTCGAACGTAAATTCCTTGCCTGTCGCATCGGTTACTTTCAAAGGATACTGCGTTTTCTTCGCGCTCGTTTGCGGAGCCGTGCTTGCCGCCGGAGAGGCCGAGCCCGCCGTCCCGTTATCCGTGCTTTGCTTGCCGCAGGCTGCCAGGCCGACGGCCATCGTCAAAACAAGCAGCAGCAGGGCGTATTTAAAACCCCTAGCGGTTCTTCGATCGTTGTTCATGTTCTCTACTCCCTTGCTGATTTAGTTTGACTTGAGGTTGTCCCACGATGTTCGCGCATGTCAACAAAAAATCCCCTCTATCCGGAGATAGAGGGGATAACTTTCGGAATCACGAGGTGAAACGGCCGTCAGTCGGACGTCCTTTCCGGTTTCGCGCGATCCTCTCCTCGAAGGATATTGTGCTGCAAACCGGCAGGCAGGTCTCCTGACTTACGGATGGCTGACCGTCTTGCCTTCCCATCCGCGCGCGGACAGTGACATCGTAAGACGATCTCCGTATTACAGTGGCGGGACCGTGCCGGATTTGCACCGGCTTCCCTTTTCACCCTGGGCTTCGGCTCCGCTGGAGACGCCGCTTCGGGACCTGACGGTAAACGTATGAGGTTGGGCCTTCAAGTTCATCCCCCATTATAGGCCAAGCGGCGCCGGAAAGACAAGGACTTTAGTCACCGCACCGCTTGCAGTTCCTCGCACGGGCCATAAAGTCGTGGCGGCGCCAAGGCCGTCGCGTCAGGATTTGGCGGCGATCTTTTTGAGCACCTCGAACGACTGCTCGGGATTGCGGCTGTTCACCGCCATGAAAGCAACGAGCCCTTTGCCCTCCACGCCGTTATCCTTCATCCACTTGGAATACTGGAGCGGAATGCCGTACAGGTGCGTCTCCTTCTTGGGCGCTTCGGGCGGATTCTTTTTCTTCCCGGCAGGTTCAATCGTCGCCTCGAGTACGCCCTCCGGATAGTCCTCCTGCTTGAAATGCTCTTCCAGCGGTAAAAATGCCCCTTCGGCCGCATAAATCTTAAACTGTTCTTCGGGGATGATCAGAATACCGTGATTGCCGTATCCCATTTCGACGATCATCTTCTCATTGGAAAAAAGCGGGGACGTATTCAAATAGATGGACGGCTTGTCCCCCACAAGCGCTTTCAACGAATTCTCAAGCTTAAAAGCGGCATCGACCGGTATACCGTCACGGGCCATCATAAAGATGGAAACATCCGCTTTGGGCTGGGCCTTCCCGCACCCGGAAACCAAGACGGTGAATAATAGAAGCAGTACAGCAGCCGAAAACCAGCGTTTCTGTGTCATCGTAATCCCTCCGTTGCCTGATAGCCTGTGCAAACGCTGCAAAAAAGCCGGCATTTACCGGCTCTTCTGGACTAGATTCATATATTCGTTAATCTTATGATCAAGAAGCGTACTCATTTCAATTACGGACTCGGAAGTCATAGCCTCACCGGACTGAACCATCTGTTCCAGTCTGTGCCGCATAAACTGAATTTCTTCTTCCAGGTGAAAGAGGGAGGCTAATTTGGCAGGTCGTTTGGATAACCAGCGTTGATCGGAAACGTCATGGCTGTACCAACCCGAGTTGTCGGCCAGACGATATTCTAAATAAGCCATACATATCCCTCCTTTACCCTAAAGATATCAGTTTTTTCCGATTCTGAAAACTATTTTTTGGACAAGTCTTTACAATTTTTTCACAAAAGACCCAATACGGTCCAAAGCCTCGTTCAGCTGTGAAACGGAAGTCGCATAGGAGCAGCGGACGAAGCCTTCGCCGCCGTTGCCGAACACCTGTCCCGGAACGGCCGCCACCTTCGCTTCGGTCAGAAGCCGCTGAGCGAACTCTTCCGAGCTGAGGCCCGTCGAAGCGATGGAAGGGAACGCGTAGAACGCTCCCTGAGGCTCATGGCAGTCGAGACCGATCTGCCGGAAGCCTTGAACGACCAGGCGTCTGCGCTGGTTATAGGACTCGATCATCCGGTCCTTCTCCTCCAGTCCGTTGCGGAGCGCCTCAAGCGCGGCAATCTGGCCCATGATCGGAGCGCACATGACCGTGTACTGATGGATCTTCAGCATCGCGGAGATCAGGTCCGGATGCCCGCACATGTAGCCGACTCTCCAGCCCGTCATGGCAAAAGCTTTCGCGAAGCCGCTGACGAGAATGGTGCGGTCCCGCATGCCGGGCAGCGAAGCGAAGCTCACGTGCTTGCTTCCGTAAGTGAGCTCCGCATAAATTTCATCGGCGATGACGATCAGATCGTTCTCTTCCACGATCCGGGCGATCGGCTCCCAGTCCTCGTACGTCATGATGCCGCCCGTCGGGTTGCTCGGATAGCTCAGAACGAGAACCTTGGATTTCGGCGTCAGACTTGCGCGGAGCGCCTCGGGCTTCAGCTTGAAGCTGTCCTTCGCGAAGGTCTCGATGCCGACCGGGACTCCTCCGCCGATCGTGACGATCGGGCTGTAAGCGATGTAGCAGGGCTCCGGAACGAGAATTTCATCGCCCGGCGTAATCAGCGCGCGCAGCGCAAGGTCGATCGCCTCGCTGCCGCCGACCGTTACGACGACTTCATTCGAAGGCTCGTATTTTACGGCAAAATTCGTGTACAAATACTCGGCGATCGCTTCGCGAAGCTCAGGGAGGCCCGCATTCGGCGTATAGTTCGTCCGGCCTCTTTCCAGGGAATACACGCACGCCTCGCGGACATGCCACGGCGTCACGAAATCCGGTTCCCCGACGCCCAGAGAAATGATATCCTTGCTCCCGCTTACCAAATCAAAAAAACGCCGGATGCCCGAAGGAGGAATATCCCGGACCAGCGGTGACAAATAGCCCTGCATGGATTTCGGTTTACTTCCGATTTCTTCCTGGTTTATCATCGTCATCGTCCTTTATGGTGAGACCAGCATCCGATGATCATCCTCACGGTCATCAAAAATGATCCCATCCTGTTTGTATTTTTTCAGAATAAAATGAGTTTTCGTAGACAATACCCGGTCCAGTGTCGACAGCTTGCTGGAAACGAAAGAAGACACTTCCCGCAGCGTACGGCCCTCGATCTCCACAAGCAGATCGTAAGCTCCTGACATCAGATAGACCGACTTCACTTCTGGATATAAATAAATGCGTTCCGCAATCGCGTCGAATCCGGTTCCCCGTTCAGGCGTGATCTGCACTTCGATCAGCGCGTTCACCTTGTCGCTGTCCACTTTGCTCCAGTTGAGCACGGTGGCGTACTTCACGATGATGTGCTCGTCTTCCATCTGGCGGATGGCCGCCGTCGCCTCTTCTTCCGTAATTCCCAGCATGGTCGCGATAAGCGCCGGAGAACGGCGGGAATCTTCTTTCAGAATATCCAGAATCTTGTGCTTCAAATCGTCCATCGTCAAGCCTCCTACTAAGAATCGTCATGAATAAGGTCCAATGAAATCAAGCATCGGATAGGGAAAATCGTTATCTTCCATATTACACGCAGCCCCCGCCGAATTCAATAAAAAACGGAAGCGCAAAAAAGCCGCAAGCACGCGCTCCTTGCAGCTTCATCTCCCTGCCCCGGCGAGCGGTGCGGCACCGCCCGGCGGCGCAAAACCGCAAGGTCGCTCCCCTTGCCTGCCGAGGCTTCGGTCCCACCGGCTTTCTGCCTGAAAAGCCTCCGTGTATAGGCATTTCTCCCTATGCCCGGTCTCCGGGGCAGCCGGACGCGCTTATGCGGGTCTTGCCGATCGCGGGAGCCCGCCGTCCTGCCGACTGCTGCATTCCGCTTTAGCCTACTGTGCGGCTGTAGGCCGACTGCTTGCCGCGGAGCAGACGCAGCATGGCCGATTCTATCCCTCTTTTGCGGTAGGAAGGCAGGATAAGGACCGAAAGGGATACTTCGTTCTCCCACTCCACGTCTCCGGTACAAAAGGCGATTCCGACCAGTTTTTGATCCTCGTAAGCGGAAATAAAACGGCCGTTTCCGATTTGCTTCAAACTTTTGCGATCGACCTTCTGGGAAGTTAATTCTGTATAGGATTGTATAAAGGGGTTCAGGACCCATGGTTTAGGCATCTCACCGGACAACGAAATCATTCTTGCAGGCCACCTTTCTACGAACAAGTGAATCTGTGATAATTATACATGATAATGTATTTTTATTCAACGACTTCCTTTCCTATTCCACACCTTTACAAAAAAATCCTATTCTCCTCCGGCAGCATAATCCGGAATATGCTCAGGACAAATTACACCTGCTCTTCCGCTTTCACACCTCGCACAGTTACCAGCGGTGGCGGTGTGTCGTCGCATAACGATGACTTCCGCCCCCAGGCGCCGGAGACGAAACTCTCCGTTCCGTATGTATGCCCCCCACAAAAATCGGTGAGGCATTCCGGAGCTGCTCTTATGCATACAGGGGCTACCGCTTTATTTATAGGGTCCGTCAATTTTCCCGTTCATAGAAATGGACCGCATAAAAAAGAGCTTTCCCCCGGATTCAGGGAAAGCTCTCTTTTTATAGGGACACCGATTACACATCGCATCCTATCCCCGCACGCGCTGTATGAAATCGCTCCGGACGGCAGCCGTATTCAAAGGTACGACTTCGCTCAGCCCGGCATACGGGAATCTATCCTTCCGCGATGCTGCTGCGATGCGGCCGCATCCTGCCGCCTCCGGCGCTTTATTCGCCGAAGATGCCCATGCTGAGGTACCGCTCGCCCGTATCGGGCGCGATGCACAGGACGCGCTTGCCGGGCCCCAGCTTGCGGGCCACCTGGATAGCCGTCCACACGGTTGCGCCCGCGGACGGACCGACGAGGATGCCTTCCTTGGCCGCGAGCTCGCGGGTGGTGCGCAGCGCATCCTCGTCCTCTACCCGGACGATCTCGTCGTAGACGTCCGTGTTCAAAATCTTCGGCACGAAGCCCGGCGACGTGCCGACCAGCTTGTGCGGGCCGGGCTCTCCGCCCGACAGCACCGGCGATCCGGCCGGCTCGACGACGTAGATCTCGATGCCGGGGATCCGCTCGCGCAGCACCTCGCCCGTGCCCGTGATCGTCCCGCCGGTGCCGGACGAAGCGACGAACGCGTCGAGCCTGCCGCCCGTCTGCTCGAGAATTTCCAAGGCGGTGGTCACCCGGTGAATGTCCGGGTTCGCCTTGTTCTCGAACTGCTGCGGGATGAAGCTGCCGGGAATGCCGCGCTGAAGCTCCACCGCTTTGGCAATCGCACCCGGCATACGTTCCGCCGCAGGCGTGAGCACCACATCCGCTCCGTAGGCCTTGAGCAGATTGATCCGCTCCTTGGTCATGTTATCCGGCATGACCAGAATCGCTTTATACCCCTTCGCGGCCGCGTTCATCGCCAGTCCGATGCCGGTGTTGCCGCTCGTCGGCTCGATGATCGTCGCACCGGGCTTCAGCAGGCCGTCTTTCTCGGCCTGCGCTATCAAATTATATGCCGCGCGGTCTTTTACGCTCCCGCTCGGATTGAAGTATTCCAGCTTAACATACACGTCCGCATGCTCTTCGCTTGTCAGGCGGTTAAGCCGTACGGCAGGCGTGTCTCCTATCAGTTCCGCGATGCTATTTACCAGTTTCCCGCTCATTTCCGGTCTCCTCCCCGAAGCACGATTGTTCCTCTTTCCAACGCATTGGGTTCCAAACATATACCCACTATTTTTATAGGAATGGACAGCTCTGTCAAGAGTTTTCTGGATGCAGAACCTTTCTCATAAAGAGCCAGCTCAGAAACGGCGCGCTTCCGATCACAAACAGCAAGGTATTAATTACCATCGTAGAGGTGCTTTGGGAGACAACGGCAATAAACAGCAGTGTACCGAGAATCCGCCCGGCATTCAGCGCCAACTCCCTCAGAATGACGAACTCCTCCCGGTGCCTCACGCTTTCCTCGTCTCTTCCGATCAGATCAAATACGGACGACGTCATAGGAATCGTAAACAGCGGCAGAAAAAGAGACGTCCCGATCCCGAACAGGAGCAGGGTCATATAATTCACTTTCCAGAAAAACGGGAGTATGGCCGCGATGACCATCAGCACCCCGAGGAGCAATCCTCTGCTTCTGTATTTGGGTTTCAGCACACGGCCGACCAGCCAGAAACTGACGAAGGAAACTCCCGAAGTAACCAAGGCGTAGCTTCCGAGCTTTTGCTCGCTCGTCGTCGCGATATACACCAGCAGCGAAATCATAAACCCGAATACGCCTTCGCGGAAACCTTGCGCCATCAAAGCGGCACAAACCGGCCTCCACGGAGTATCGCCCTGCCGCAAATGACGGAAACCGTACGTCCAGCCGTAGGTGCCTTCGATCTTCCGTTTTTTCAGGAAAAAGCTCACCGCCACGCCGAGAACAAAAATACCCAGCGAGATCGAGAAAATAACCCGGTAACCGCTCGTACCCGCCATATGAACGATGATGAGTCCGGAAATCCACGGTGCCAGCATGCCGACGCCCGCTCCCAGCAAACCCGCCCAGCCGTTGAATTTGTCCCGCGTTTCCCTGCTCGTAACCTCGAAGTAGACGATGTTGAACGCCAGCCAGAAAAAACCCGAAGCCATCCCCTGAACCGCACCGAGCAGGAAAATGTAATTCACGCTGGACAGACCCAGCATCAAAACGAGCAGATAAAAAACCGCAGACATGACAACCCCCGCACGGAGGCAGTTCATTTTGTTATGCTCTTTCACCCACTTGCCCGCCACCCAGAAGGTGAGCGCCATCGCAAGCTGATGCGTGAGTGTAAACCATCCGATCATGGCAAAATCGCTCTTGGCTTTCCAGAGGTAGATACTGACGAACGTCCCGGACAAGGCGTTGGCGGCCGCAAAAAGCATATTTTCTATAAGCAGCAGGGCGGACTGGGCATCCAGTCTTCCAATGGTAGGTCTCTTCTTCTGCCCGGCGGAAGCAGGGGCATCCGCTTCATGTTCCCAGGGCTGCGCCGCAGCCGATTCCTTGTCCGCTCCGAGCCAGCCTGCCAGCCGGGAGCGTCCCCGGTATTTGTCCTGCTGCATCCTCAAATCCCTTCCTTTCGAAGCCTGATCTTCCTTATCCTGTCCAAAAGAGGGCCTCTTCAAAGAAGCGGATAGGTTCCGTTTTTTTCCTGTTTCCCTTGCCGCATAACCCCGTTAATACGAAAAATTAACACCGCGTAGAGCTCTCGCCGCAGGATGTGACATCGTATGCAAAAAAAACCGCTGCCATCCTAAGGACGGTTAGCGGTTTACGCTGCCTCTGCTTTAGTTGTCGGTTTGCTCTTTGGACGGATTCAATACGGCCAGAAGCTTCTCGCGGTCTTCTTCCGCCAAAAAAGTCTCGACCTTGAAACAGGACGGACACACGAATACATTCAATTTGTAGCCGGGATTCAGGAAAGCCCTGCCGACCGTCCCCGGTATAACGGGGGTATAACCCGTACCCGCGGTTACCTGCGTGCCCCCGTGGAGCATAAGTTCCCGGCAGGCGGAGCACTCGGGCGCTTCCTCCTGGGTATCGAGCACATTCTGGACAGCTTCGGCGTACTCGTTGGTATAGCCGGCGTCTTCTTCCCAGTCCAGGAAATCATCCGGACCGGCCGCCGGTTCCGCTTTTTCAGCCGGCTCGTCCCCGTCTTCTTCTTCATCCGCACCAAGCCGGATACTGCGATAATCGCTCAGTTCGTTATAGCAGTGCGGACATTCTTCTTCCGGTCCGATCTCCGGGTCCCATACGATTTCCGTCTGGCACCACGGGCATACGGTTTTCAGTTCTTCCTCGTTCACGCCAGTTCACCTCCGACAGGTCAATGATTCATCAAATACCAGACGCCCAGCCCCATAAACAGTACGGCCAGAGCAAATAAAATTCCCCATAAATATTTCATCTTTCGCTTTCCTTTCCGCCATCGCCAAGCGGTCGAAGAGCCGGATTCGGATGCCCTTTAGGGCACGCAAGCTCCGACGACATACGAAATGGAGACGGATATCATCAGCGACAGCAGTCCCACCGCGCGATTGTCTTTCTGGATTTCTTCGTCGATTTTAAAATACGGCGTCAAAAATTCAAAAATAAAATAAGCGGCCATCAATAGAAGGAAGCCGTATCCGGCCCAAATGAGAGAGCGGATAAGCGAATCGTTGTTTTCGATAGCGAACCGGAACAGATTGCAGATTCCGAATATTTTACCTCCTGTAGCCATAGCCACAGAGACATTCCCACGCTTGATCTCTTCCCAGTCATTATACTTCGTTACAATCTCGAAAATAGTAAGAAATACGATAACGGCCACGACCGCCACAGAGAAGTACGCTAACGCTCCAAGGTAAGGATTGCTGACCAACTGATTCACCTCTTCGTACAAATGTATGCCTCCTCCGTCGCAAGGAATGGTAAACAAGGGAAGAGACTGAGAAAATTCTCAGTCTCCGCGTTAGGCATACCGCCATTATATCATGCTTATTGTTTTTTTTCAGCCAGCTTCGCTTTCATGGCCGCAAGCTCGTCGTCGACTCCGTCGTTCTTGCCGAGCTGGTCGAGTTCGTCGTCCAGGCTCTTGCCTTTGGAGCGGAGCTCGCCGCTCGCTTGCGCTTCGGCTTCAAGCTGAAGCACCTTCTCGGACATGCGGTCGAAGCCTTTCGCCGCGTTGTCGGTTCCGAAACCGGACATCGCCTGGTTGATGTGCTTCTGGGCTTTCGCCGCTTCCGCACGGGCGATCAGAAGGTCTTTCTTGTTTTTCATTTTCGTAAATTCGTCTTTCATTTCGGCCAGCTGATTGCGGAGCTGATCGGCATTCGTTTTGGCGATGTCGTACTGGCGCTTCATTTCGTCGAAACGGGTCTGATGCTCTTTCTTGTCTTCCAACGCGCGGCGGGCGAGATCTTCATTGCCCTGCTCCAGAGCTTTCATGGCCTGCTCCGTACGCTTGCCGACCATTTCTTCCGCTTCTTCGTACTGCTGCTTGAATTTCTTCTCGATCGCGATCTGCTTGGCTACCGCCACTTCCGCTTCCTGAATGTCCTCCTCCATGTCTCTGAGGAACTGGTTCAGCATTTTTACCGGATCTTCCGCTTTATCGAGTAAATCGTTCATCGAAGCCATCGTCAAGTCTCTAAGTCTTTTAAAAATTCCCATTTGGAATTCCCTCCCGCTTTCGTTTGAATTGTGCTTTTATAACTTTCATACTTTTTCATACGGGGGACCTTTAAGAACGTTTCAATCATTTCCAAATTATTTTTTCCGGATCTTCTGTCCGGTTACTTTAGTTCAACCACCGTCACACCGTGGCCGCCCTCGTTATAAGCTCCGATCCGGAAACTTTTGACGTGCTTGTGTCTGCGCAGATAGTCCTGGATGCCCGTCCGCAGCACGCCCGTTCCTTTGCCGTGAATGACATACACTTGGGCAAAGTTGTTCAGGAACGATTCGTCGAGGAACCGGTCGAGCTCCATGATGCCTTCTTCCACGTTGGTTCCGCGAAGATCGACTTCCATGCGGATGTTGTCGTCCCGGGTTCTTTTAACCGTGGCGGCAACTTGCTGGACCGGCTTCTTCTGAGGCGACGCCTTGATCACTTCGAGGTCGGTCTTGTTCACCTTCATCTTCATGATGCCCAGCTGTACGGTCACTTCCGACGAATTCACGATTTCCACGACGTGGCCTTTCTGGCCGAGGCTCACCACGCGCACCTCGTCGCCCGGCTCGACCTCCGCCTTGCTCCGCTCGGGGCGCTTAGCTCCCGGCTTGCGGAGCTTCGGCTCGGCCTCGTCGAGGCGGCGGCGGGCCGCGATCAGCTTGTGATCCTTGATCGCGCCGGCCTCTTCCTTCGCCAGACGCCGCAGGTCGGCGATGATCTCTTCCGCTTCGCGGCGGGCCTTGCCGATCGCGTCCTGCGCTTCGCGTTCGGCTTTGAGCAGCACCTTGTCGCGCTGCTCATCCAGCTTGGCGCGCTCCGCGGAGAGCGCCGCCCGCAGCTCTTCGTTCTCGCGCCGGATCTGCTCGGCGCTGTGGCGTTCCGCTTCGGCGGTCAGCCGGTTCTCCTCCAGCGAGGCGATCATCGTCTCGACGCGCTGGTCCTCGTCGCTGACCTGTCCGCGCGCTTTGTCGATAATCGCGCGCGGAAGACCGAGACGCTCCGCGATGGCGAACGCGTTGCTGCGGCCGGGTACCCCGACGAGCAGACGATACGTCGGGCTCAGCGTCTGCACGTCGAACTCCATGCTCGCGTTGATCACGCCGCGGCGCTCGAAGGCGTACGCCTTCAGCTCGCTGTAGTGAGTCGTCGCGATCATGCGGCAGCCCATCCGGTGGATGTTCTCCAGCAGCGAGATGGCAAGCGCGGATCCTTCCGCCGGGTCGGTTCCCGCCCCCAGCTCATCGAGGAGGACGAGACTCTTGGGAGTCATATCGCGGAGAATGCCGATAATATTCGTCATATGGCTGGAGAAGGTGCTGAGGCTCTGCTCGATGCTCTGCTCGTCTCCGATATCGGCGAAGATGCCGTCGAAGACGCACAGCTCGCTGCCTTCTTCCGCCGGGACGAACAGACCGGACATCGCCATCAGGCTGAGCAGGCCGACAGTTTTCAGAGACACCGTCTTACCGCCGGTATTCGGTCCCGTCACGATAATCGTTGTGAAGCTCCCGCCGAGTTCCAGATCGATCGGAACGACTTTGTCGAGCGGAATCAGCGGATGACGCGCCCTTTTCAGCTTCAGGAAGCCCCGGTCGTTCAACTTGGGCAGCGTTGCCTTCATTTCACGGGCAAGTCCCGCCTTGGCGAACGTAAAGTCCAATTGGGCAAGCAGTTCGACGTCCGATAGAAGATCTTCCTCGATTTCCGCAACCTGCGCCGTCAGCATGCGGAGAATTTTCTCCACTTCGGCTTCTTCCTTGAATTTCAGCTCGCGGAGCCGGTTGTTTAGGGTAACGACGGCTTCCGGTTCAATGAAAAGAGTGGCGCCCGACGCGGACTGATCATGAATCATGCCACCGAACGAAGAACGGTATTCCTGTTTAACGGGGATGACATAGCGGTCTCCGCGCATCGTCACCAGCGCGTCCTGCAGCATTTTCTGCACGGACGGGTTGCGGATCATCTGCTCCAGTTTCTCGCGGACCCGCGCTTCGCCCGTCCGAAGCTCGCTGCGCACCCGGGAAAGCTCGCCGCTCGCGCTGTCCATCACCGCCGCGTTGTCGTCGATGCAGCTTTTGATCCGGTCCTCGGTATCCTTGTTGTCACTCAGGAGTTCGGCCCAGCTCAGCAGCATCGGAACAGGATGCTGTTCATCCATCGTTTCAAGAAATTTGCGGAGGCGGCGGCCCCCGTAAATCGTAGTCGCGATATCGAGCAACTCGCTCGGATTGAGCATCCCGCCCACTCTGGCACGGTGCACGGCCGCACGGATATCCCGGATGCCCCCGAAAGGGGCCCCGCCCTTAAGACGGTCGACGGCGAAAGCTTCGTCCGTCGCCTGCAGGCGCAGCTTCACTTCCTCAAAATCTCCGGAAGGTTTTACCTCCGCCGCTTTTGCCGTTCCCAGCGAGGTGGCCGCGTGGCTGCTCAGTTTATGTGTGATTTTATGAAATTCCATTGTCTTAAACGTTTTGGTATTCAAAGCATTCTCCCTCATCACATCTAGTATGATCTCTTTATTATATCCAATCCGGGACGACGAAGCTATGGAGAGTTCTTTTATAACCTCCGGTTCATGCGAAAACGCCAAGACGGGCATGCTAAAAACGTGCATCCTGCCATGACCGCGGCGGGCGTACATTTACGTCTTTCAGTCCCCGGGCCGCAAGATGGGGGAACCCGGTTCAAGCGGGGGAATTAAGCGCAGACCTCTGCTTTGCGCCGTTCCGTCAACAAATCAAGGAGGTGCCTTTCCGATGCGATTTCTCGGTCATGTGATCAGATTTATCGTTTCCGCACTGGTTTTGATGGTTGTCAGCTGGATCGTTCCCGGTTTTTCAGTGGGCGGGTTCATAAGCGCCCTGCTGCTGGCCATCGTCATCGCCGTGCTGGCCTGGATTATCGAAAGCATCTTCGGCAGGCAGATTACGCCGTTCGGACGGGGAATCGTGGGCTTCCTGACAAGCGCGCTTGTCATCTGGCTGTCCCAGTTCATCGTTACGGGCGTACACGCCTCCATCATCGGTGCGATCCTTGCCGCTCTTGTCGTCGGGATTGTCGATCTGTTTATTCCGGTCTCTCCGTTTGACCGAAAAGACAGCCGGCGCAAAAGCACGCACTGACCGGCGGGATGCCGCGGCCGGATTCACGCTCTCTCGAGCGGGATCCGGTCTTCTTTTTTCACATCTTATTCGATGATTTGTCATAAAGGGTTCACTTGTTAGCCGCTGACTTCCCCGCCTTCCGGGTGTATGATGAGGGTGTATGAAACAAAGGGAGGGAAATTTATGAAAAAAACAGCAGCACTGCTGATGGCTCTTGTCCTTGTATTCGCTCTGGCTGCCTGCGGCAAAAAAACGGATACGGCGGCAACGGACGCTAACGCGACGGCAAGTCAGGAAATTACGCTTCAAGCTTCCAACTGGAAATTCGACCAGGCTGAATATAAAGTCAAAAAAGGCGAACCGCTTAAAATTAACCTGGACATCAAGGAAGGCGTTCACGGCGTATCGATACCGGACTTGAAAGTCAGTCTCGACAACAACAGCAAGAGCAAAGTCGTCACTCCGGAGAAAGCCGGCACTTATAACATTCTCTGCAGCATTCCTTGCGGAAGCGGCCACTCCACGATGACAGCCAAGCTCGTTGTAGAATAAAATAAGCCCGTCGGTAATGTCCGGCGAATTTTAAAAAAAGGCTTGCGGTTACGTATCGTTGATACATTCCGCAAGCCTTTTTGTTTTGCAAAGCGGGCGCATCCGCCCCCGGAGAAGCTTCTAGGTTGACCGCCGTCATGCGGGACCGCAGCGCGTGAACGCTTTTCCAGCAAGGGCGGCACACCTGTCACAGTCTGTTCATCTTCGTCCTACGCGCCGGGATGGTTTCCTCTTCTTCTGCGCAGAAGGGTAAAAATACCGAATGCGGCCAGAGGCGGCAGGATCGACACGTAATAGAGCCCTCTTTCGGTCAGTTCGACCGAAGTGAGGTGCCATTCTCTGGCGGCCAGATAGCCGAGAGCGAAAGTCAGCATCGTCAGGCTGAGCTGCAGCGGAACGAGCGGCATCCCGATTTTTTTACGGAATTCACCGAGCCCCTTCAAGGCTCCCATCCGCAGCAGCAGCCTCACCGGAATGCTCAGCAGCGTCTGGGCGAAAATAAGCAGCAGAGCCAGGCTGAGCAAATCTTCCGACTGCTGGAACCAGACACTGTCGGGCAGGAACGTCCCCGCACTGAGAAGAGCCGCATAGACGCACACGAACATAATCAGCAGCGGCAGCAGGAAAAAGAACGTCACGGCCAAAGCCGTTATGACCGACTGCAGAAGGGCGGCGCCCTCCGCTTTTTGTTTTCTACGAATCCATACATAAAACCAACCCAGACATGCTGCAGCCATGATACAAGCTGTGGTCACAACGCTGCCGGCGGCTAACGTCTGTTCCATACGGTTTCTCCCTCCCTTGCTCCACAATCGCATCGTCGTCGCTCGCCGTGACGGAAGCAGGTTTAAGCGGGAGTGCCGCGCGCATCTGCGTAGTCTTGCTTGTACGAGGAGTACCGGTGCAACTTCCAGCCTCCGCGCTTCACGCCGACCGGATCGCTGGAGAGCCGATTAAAATGAATAAAAAACCTCCCTTACGGGAGGAAGTATCCTTGAACTTACATGCTCCGCTGCCACAATTTCCGGGCCCATTCCATAACGTCATTCAGGATGTAAGGAGCAAACCGGGACTGGCCGAGCCTGTCTTGAACATAGTCGGACGGCAGAATTGTCATGATATGAACCGCAACCGCGGCAATCACAAACGCTTCCAGCGCTCCGAGCAGCGCTCCCGTCACCCGGTTAACGGTATGCAAACCAGGCAGCCGGGCAATCAGGTTGAGCATTCTCCCCCCGATTCCAAGGGCAAGCTTTACCAGAAAGAACAGCAGGGCGAAAGAGAGGGCATTCGCGATATAACGCTCCAAATTCAGCCCTTTAACCAAAAACTCATATTTATCATAACCGGAAAAAGAAGAAAGGGAAAGCCATTGCAATAAATACGTGGCAACGGGCTCGTAAAAACGGACGGCGACGTAC
Source organism: Paenibacillus sp. JNUCC 35 (assembly GCF_058269095.1). Classification (NCBI taxonomy): domain Bacteria; kingdom Bacillati; phylum Bacillota; class Bacilli; order Caryophanales; family Paenibacillaceae; genus Paenibacillus; species Paenibacillus sp. JNUCC 35. Next base: position 5,232,058 of record NZ_CM177771.1, read on the forward strand.
AGGGCGATAAACAATCCGGCAATTGAAACCAGCTGGGAAATCAATCCCCGCGCGTAGCCGAGGACAAGTCCTCCGGCGATAAGCACGAGGATAGACCAATCCAGTACATTCCAGGAAGGAAGAGTCATTATCCTTTCGGTTCTTCCATCACAAGCTGAATCCATTCGTTATACTCCGTTTGAAGCTTCGCATACTCGTCCTGCAGCTTGCGGTGTTCTTGCTGCAGCTCGTCCCATCGCCCGCTCGTCTGTTCATGCAGACGGCTCATTTCTTTGAGGCCCTGCTCCGCCTGAAGGTGAGCCTGCTCCAATTCCTCCAGCTGATGCCGGAGCAGTCCGCTCCGCTTTGCTTCCGTTCCCAGTTCTTCGGTAATCCGGGTCACTTCCTGGCGGAGTTGTTCGGTTTCTCCGCGCAGGCCGCCGAGTTCACCAAGGCTGGCGCGCTCCTGATCGGCCTGCTCGTCCATAAGCTGGCGGTATGCGTCCAGCTCTTCCTGCAACGACCGGCGCTCCTGCATGGAGCTGTCCAGCTCCCGGCGGATGGACTGCTCCTGCAGCACCTGCTCGTGAGCCATCTGCTGGGTCGCGGCAACTTCGCGGAGGGCGGCCGTCAGCTCGGCATTCAGCGCCTCACCGGACGCTTTCGCCCGGCTCAGCTCCTCGCGCAGCTTCGCCTCTCTTGCGGCCGCTTCGTCCCGGCCGGAAACCGCCGCATGGAGCTGTTCGGCAAGCTCTTCCGCTTTCCGCCGCTCTTCGGCGGACTTGTCGCGCTCGGTTGCCAGCTCGCGTACCGCGGCTTCGCGTGCGGCCTCCAATACGGCAGCCGTTTCCTGCAGCTTAGCGGCCGCCGCGCCCTGGCCTTGCTCCAAATCTTCGAGGAGCGCTTCCGCGTCCTGACGCGCCTGGTTCAGCTCGGCCCGGAGTGTCTCTTCACGTTTGAGGGCTCCCTCCAACTGGGCGGCAAGTTCAGCCGCAGCAAGCCGCTCTTGGGCCGAACGGCCGCGTTCCGACGCAAGTTCCTTGTCGGCCTTCTCGCGGGCAGCGGCCACCTGGGTAAGCATGAGTTCACCCTGCTTGAGCGTTTCGGTCATCTCTTCCTTAAGAGAAGCCTCCAGCTTGGCGCGGTCTTCACGGGCGCGTTCCGCTTCCAAACGCGCTTCTTCCAGCGCCTTCTCCGCTTCACGCAGCCGCTCGTCCGCGGTGCTCCGCCCCTGCTCCAGGTCTTCCAGCAGCGCTTCGGCATCCCGGCGCGCCTGCTCCAGCTCGCCGCGGAGCGCTTCTTCGCGCTCTTCGGCGGCTTTCAGGCGAACCGCCATTTCCTCCCGTACGGAAACCGTGCGAGCTTCCGCATCCCGCTCCGCGGCTTTCGCGGCATTAGCGGCGGCTGCCGCTTCCTCCTGTGCGGCGCGCAGGGCTTCGGTCACTTTCCGCAGCTCCTCGTCCGCCGCGGATTTGTCCTGCTCGAGGTCTTCGAGCAGCGCTTCGGCATCCTGCCGCGCCCCATTCAGCTCCGCACGGAGCGTTTCGACAAGCTTCGCGGCCGATTCGCGTGTCTGCACGGCTTCCTGCCGGGCCGCTTCAAGCGCTTCGGAGGTTTCGCGCAGCTTGGCCAAGGCGGCGGCCTTCTCCATTTCGGCCGCCTCCCGGGCCGCTCTGTCCCGCTCCGCCGCTCCCGCCGTCTCCAGCAGCTCCCGCTCGGCACGTTCGCGTTCCGCGGCAAGTTCGCGCTGATGGGCGGCTTCGGCTTCCCGCTGTGCGGAAGCCAGCTTCTCCGCCGCCTCTAGCTCCGCAAACTCGAGCTGTTCGGCGAAATCTCTCCGGGCGGCCGCCAATTCCTCCGCCGCTTCGCTGCGGGAAGCCGCCAGCTCTCCGGCTTCCTGCCGGACGGCCGCAAACGCCTGCTCCGTCTCGCGAAGGCGCGCTTCCGCGGCTTCCTTCTCGCGCTGGACCGCCAGACGCGCCTCGGTCTCCCGTTCGGCCGCTTCCATCGCTTCCAGCAGATCCTGCTCCGCTCTCTCGCGCTCTTCGGCAAGTTCCCTGCGGAGCGCTTCCTGTGCGGCTTCCGCCTCGCGGCGTGCCGCTTCCAACCGGGCCGCCGCCTCTTTGCGGGCGGCTTCCAGCTCTTCCGCCTTGCGCTCCGCCGCCAGAAGTTTCTCTGCGGCAGCGTTCTCCGCGGCCTCCCGTTCGGCGGCCGCTTCCTTGCGCAGGGCTTCCAGGCGCTCCTCAGCTTCAAGCTGAGCCAGTTCCAACCGCTCGGCAGACTCTTGCTGCAGAGCCTCAAGCTTCTCCGAAGTTTCCAGACGGGCAGCGGCCAGGTCCAGGCGAAGCGCTTCCTGCGCGGCCTCGGCCTCGCGGCGTGCCGCTTCAAACTTGTCCGTCGTCTCCTTGCGGGCGGCCTCCAGCTCTTCGGCACTGCGCTCCGCCGCCAAAAGCTTCTCCGCAGCAGCGTTCTCCGCGGCTTTCAGTTCGGCCGCCGCTTCTCTGCGCACGGCTTCCAGGCGCTCTTCCGCCTCCAGTTGAGCCAGTTCCAGCTCATCCGCGCTTCCCCGCTTCAGAGCTTCCAGCTGCGCCGCGGCAGCTTCCTTCTCTGTTTCCAGCTCGGCCGCTTTACGCTCCGCGGCTTGCAGCGCTTCGGACGCCTCGCGCAGCTTGGCCTCGGCGTCGTCTTTCTCGCGCTGGACCTCTGCACGCGCCTCGGTCTCCCGCTCGGCCGCTTCCATCGCTTCCAGCAGCTCCTGCTCGGCCTTCTCGCGCTCTGCCGCCAATTCCTGCCGGAACGCTACACGCGCGGCCTCGGCTGCACGCTGCGCTTCCGCCAGCTTATCCGCCGCTTCCTTGCGGGCCGATTCCAACTCCTGCGCTTCGAGTACAGCGGCTTGTAATTTTGCTGCGGCTTCGCGCCGCGTTTCCTCCAGCTCCGCTGCCGCCTCCCGTCTTGCGGCGTCGAGCTGTTCTTCCGCTTCCAGCTGAGCCAGCTCCAGTTCTTCGGCTCCTTCACGCTTCAAAGCTTCCATTCGCTCGGAGGTTTCCCGCTCCAGCGCTTCCAGCCGCGCAGCAGCTTCTTCCTTCTCCGCTTCCAGCCCGGACGCTCTTTGCTCCAATGCCTGTAAAGCCTCGGACGCTTCACGCAGCTTAGCCTCGGCGGCCTCTTGGCCCCGCTGGGCCTCCTTGCGCGCCTCGCTTTCCTGTTCCGCCGCTTCCATCGCTTCCAGGAGCTCTTGCTCGGCCCGTTCACGCGCCGCCTCCAGCTCCTGCCGGAACGCCTCGCGTGCGGCTGCCGCTTCACGCTGTGCTTCTTCAAGCTTGGCTGCCGCTTCCTTGCGGGCGGCCTCTATCTCTTCGGCCTCGCGTACGGCCGCCAGAAGCTTGGCAGCCGCTTCGTTCTCGGCCGCCGTCAGCTTCGCCGCCGCTTCACGCCGTGCGGTCTCCAGCTTCTCCTCGGCGTCCATCTGGGCCAGTTCCAGCTCTTCGGAGCTTTGCCGCTTCAGAGCTTCCAGCTGCGCATCGGCCGCCTTCCGGGCCGCTTCCAGATCGGCCGCTTCCCTGCGCAATGCTTCAAGCTGCTCTTCAGCTTCAAGCTGCGCCAGTTCCAACCGCTCGGCAGACTCTTTTTGCAAAGCCTCAAGCTTCTCTGCAGCTTCCAGACGGGCTGCGGCCAGGCTTTCCTCCGCTTCCCGCCGAGCCGTTACCAGCGCTTCTTCGTCATTCCGCAGCCTCGTTTCCGCTGCCGATTTCTCATTCTCCGCCGCTTCTCGCACCGCTTTGGATTCCAGACGCGCCGCTTTGAGCGCTTCCGTAGATTCGCGCAGCTCTTCTTCCGCCGAAGCCTTGTTCGCCTCCAGCTCTTCCAGAAGCGCCTCCGCGTCTTTACGGGATTTTTCCAGCTCGTCGCGGATTTCTTCCAGCTGATCGGCCGCTTCCCGCAGACTCTGCTCGCGCTGTGCGGTTTGTTCTTTGCTTTCGGCCAGCTCGCGCTGCATGTGCTCCCCGCGCTGTTTCATCAGCGCAAGTTCGGTGCGCTGCGTCTGCTCGCGTTCCCCGGCTTCACGGAGCTGCTCCTTCAAGCTCTCCGCCGCGGCTTTTTCAAGTTCGGCCTCCTCCAGAAGCGCTTCGGCGTCTCTCTGGGCCTGCTGGAGCTCGCTGCGCAGCATTTCCTCGCGTTCAGCGGCCTGCTGCGCGTCGGCATTCAGGCGCTCTTCTCTTTCCCGGCTTTCGTCCGCCTCCAGCTTCGCCAGCTCGAGCTCGTCCTTCAGCTGGCGGAGCTGTTCGTCCGTGTGCTTCTGCTCACGCGCCAGCCTCTCCAGCTCGGCCGCAGCCTGCTGCCGATTCTCGTCGGCGGCGGCTTTTTCAAGCTCCAGCTCCTCCAAAAGCGCTTCGGCATCCTGCTTCGCCTGATCCGCTTCCTTCCGGACCGCGGCTTCTCTTTGGGCCGCTTCCGCAAGCTCCTGCCGCAATTGCTCCATCTGCCCGTTCTGCTGCCGCTCACGCTCTTTGGACGCCTGCAGATCGCGCTGGACTTGCTCGCTGCGCTGTTTGACCAGCTGAAGCTCGGCCCGCAGGGTCTGTTCCTTCTCCGCGGCTTCCTGGATTTGTAGAAGAGCTTCCGCCGATTCCTCTCTTGCCTGACCGGCCGCCGTTTTTTCCTGTTCCAGCTGCTCAAGCAGCGATTCGGCATCGCGCTCCGCCTGCCCGATTTTGCTTTCGAGCGTCTTGATTTGCCCCGCCGCCTGCTCCAGCTCCTTTTTCCACTGATCGGCCTGGCGAGCGTCTTTTTCCATCTGCTGTTTAAGAGACGCCTGTTCCCGCTGAAGCTTCTCTGAATTTTGTCTGGCCTGCTGAAGCTCGGCCTTGAGCTGCTCTTCCCGCTTCGCTCCCTGCTGGGCCTTTTCCTTCGCCGCGTTCAACTCCCGCAGATTCTGTTCCGCCCGCTGCTTCGTCTGCTCCAGGGATGCCGTAAGCTCCTGCTGGCGCTTGGCCGCCTTGGCTCCCTGCTCCCGGGCTTCCGCCAGCTCGGCTTTGCGCAGCTGCTCCTCCTGCTGGGCTCTTTCGAGCTGCCCGCGAGCCGTTTCCACGGTTGCGTCGGCCTTGGAAAGCGCCCGCTGCAAATCGTTCAGCCGGCTTTCCGTCTCGCTGAATCTCTGTTCGACTTTGGCTTTCTCATCCGTCAGATTGACGGCCGCCAGCACCGCGATTTTGTAGGTATCGAGTCTCGGATAGCTTTCGGCGATCTGGACCATCTGGTCATTGACTTCCGCCGCCACTTTGCGCACGTAGCCGGGGCTGTTATGGGCTTTCAGTTTATATTCATTTCCATATATATCAACGATGATTTTCGTTTTTTCTTCCGAATTCATGAGATATCCTCCTTCGGTTTAAACACTCGAAATCCGGCCGCCTGCATGGCGGTTCCGGTTGAAGACATCGGACTTTTCCATTTGTTTCCTTGTTTTATAGAAAAAAGCCGGTCCATCGAAAAAGAATTCGATGCGACCGGCCCTATTTCCTTCCGTAACCTTGATATTTCAACGAAAGATCACTTGCGGAGCTCGGCTCCGAAAGCCGATTCCAACGCCGCCACGACACGCGCATGCGTTTCTGTGACTTCTTCGTCCTGAAGCGTGCGTTCGGGATGACGATATACCAGCGCCAGAGCGACGCTCTTCTTGCCTTCGCCCAGACGTTCTCCCGTATAAACATCGAAAACGCGGATGGATTCCAGCAGCTCCGCCGCCGTTTCCGCCGCTAGGCGTTCCAGATCGCCTACCGGTACAGCCGTATCCACGACGAGCGCCGTATCGCGTCCTACCGACGGATAGCGGGGAAGCATGCGGTAGTCCACTTCGAAATCGGCATGCTGGAGAAGCGGATCAAGCTCGGCTTCCAGCACGTAGGTGTCTTCGAGGTCCCGCTTCTTCTGAAGCGTCGGGTGCAGCTGCCCCATGTAGCCGATGGACCGGCGCTCTCCATCCGGAGTGAGCAGGAACAGTTCTGCCGTGCGTCCCGGGTGGAAGCCTTCTTTCTGTGCGGACCTAAATTCGATAGATACGCCCAGGTAAGAAATCACCCGTTCCAACACGCCCTTCAAGTCGTAGAAATCGGCTTTGCGGGCTTTCTGTCCCCAGTGAGCGCCGCTCCAGTTACCGGTCATCGCGATGCTCAGCAGACGCTTTTCCTGCGGCTGTGCGGTCAAGGCCGTCTCCTTGGACAGGAATACCGTGCCCGTTTCGAAAATCGCGACATCATCGTTGTTCCGGTTGCGGTTATAGCTCACAACCTCAAGCAGATGAGGAACAAGGGACGTGCGCAGCGCGCTGCGGTCCTCGCTCATCGGCATCGCAAGCGGGATCGGCGTGTATTCCGGGTAAAGGCCCGGATAATCGGCGGCATTTTCACGCTGTCCCAGCGTGTACGTGATCACTTCGTGCAGACCGCTTCCCGTGAGCAGACGGCGGATAGTCCGGCGAAGGGACTGTTCGCGCGTCAAGGAACCCGGGGTCGTTACGCCCGTCATCAGCGTCATCGGGATGTTATCGTATCCGTACAGACGCGCAACCTCTTCAATGAGGTCAACGTCCCGGGTGATATCTCCGCGGCGACCCGGCACGTGAACGATGAGAGAGCCTTCTTCGAGCAGTCCGTATTCAAGACCGAGACGGTCGAAAATTTCTTTTACCTGCTGCAGCGAGAGATCCGTTCCGAGGTACGTATTCACACGTTCCAGCTTCAACGGAATCTTGACGCCGGAGTAGGCTTGAACGGTCTCCTGCACGATCCCCTGGGCGACCTGGCCTCCGGCGCAAAGCACAAGAAGAGCCGCCGCACGGTCAAGCGCAGGAACGACCGCTTCCGGATTGACTTCCTTCTCGAAACGGAGGCTCGCCTCCGAACGCAGACCGAGCTGGCGGGACGTTTTACGGACGGACGGGCCGGCAAACCGAGCAGACTCGAGCAAAATCGAAGTCGTGCTCTCCGTCACTTCGGAATTCGCGCCGCCCATAACTCCCGCAATCGCGATAGGCTTGATGCCATCGGTTACGAGCAGCATGTGCGGCTCCAGGGTACGCTCCACATCGTCAAGCGTCACCAGCTTCTCTCCTTCCGCCGCAAGGCGGACTTCGATTCTGCCGCCCGCGACCTGATCCGCGTCAAACGCGTGAAGAGGCTGGCCGTATTCCAGCATCACGTAATTCGTAACGTCTACGATGTTATTGATGGGGCGGATGCCCGCCGCCATCAGTCGGTTCTGCAGCCACAGCGGAGACGTGCCGACGCGGACGCCCTCAATAAGGCGCGCCGCATAATGCGTGCACTGCTCGGGTGCGGCGATCGAGACGGAAATTTTATCCTCCGCTTTGACGGTGCTGAAATCGACGTTGATGTTGCGTCCTTCTTCCGGCAGCTTCACCGGACGTCCGAGAATGGCGCCGATTTCATACGCGGTGCCGATCATGCTCAGGCAGTCCGAACGGTTCGGCGTCAGCTCGAGTTCCAGGACACTGTCGTTTAGAACCAGCACGTCCACGATCGGCTTTCCGATTTCGGTATTTTCCGGAAGAACCAGAATGCCTTCCTGAATTTCTTTCGGCAGCAGCTTATCGTTCATGCCCAGCTCTTTGGCGGAGCAGATCATGCCTTGGGATTCCACGCCGCGAAGCTTGGCGCGCTTGATTTTGAAATCTCCCGGAAGTACGGCGCCGATAACGGCAACCGGGACCTTTTGTCCGGCATCCACATTTTTCGCTCCGCAGACGATCTGCAGGTCCTCGCCCGTTCCCACATCGACCGTACACACGTTGAGTTTGTCCGCATCGGGATGTTTCGTCTTCGATTTGACAAAGCCGACGACAACGCCCGACACGCCTTTGTTCAGCGATTCGACAATGTCGACTTCGATGCCGCTCCGTGTCATTTTATCTGCAAGGTCTTCAGCCGTGAAGCCCTGTACGTCTACATAGTCCGACAACCATTGATAAGATACTTTCATCGCCTTTTTCCTCCTTTTTCCCGGTTTATAGGTGGACGAACTGCTTCAGGAAGCGCAGGTCGTTCGTATAGAAATTGCGGATATCCTCTACCCCGTATTTAAGCATCGCTACGCGCTCGGGCCCCATGCCGAAAGCGAACCCGCTGTATTCGTTCGGATCGTACCCGGACATTTCGAGCACCTTCGGGTGAACCATGCCGGAGCCCAGAATTTCAATCCAGCCGGTTTGCTTGCAGGTCCGGCAGCCTTCGCCGCCGCACATCATGCAGGACACGTCGACTTCCGCACTCGGCTCGGTGAACGGGAAGAAGCTCGGACGCAGGCGGATTTGAGCCTGCGGGCCGTACAGCTCGCGCATGAACTGCAACAGCGTTCCTTTCAGATCGCTCATGCGGATGTTCTTGTCGATGACAAGCCCCTCGATTTGCGTGAACTGGTGGGAGTGCGTCGCGTCGTCGTCATCGCGCCGGTACACTTTACCCGGAGAAATGATTCTGACCGGCACGGCTCCTTTGCGGCCTTCCATCGTCCGGACCTGGACAGGGGACGTATGCGTGCGGAGCAGGAGCTCCTCGGTGATGTAGAACGAATCCTGCGTATCGCGCGCCGGGTGGTCCTTCGGCAGATTCAGCGCTTCGAAGTTATAGTAATCGCGCTCCACTTCCGGCCCTTCCACGACGGTGAATCCCATCCCGATAAAAATGTCCTCGATCTCTTCGACGATCTTGTTCAGCGGATGAACGGCTCCCTGCACGGACGGACGGCCCGGCAGGGAAACGTCGATCGTTTCGGCCCGAAGGCGGTTTTCCGTCTCCTGGCGGTCGTATTCTTCCTGTTTCGACGCGATCACTTCTTCGATCGCACCCCGGACGTCGTTGGCCACCTGGCCGATAACGGGGCGCTCTTCCGCGCTTAACGCGCCCATGCCGCGCAAAATTTCGGTCAGCGGCCCTTTTTTGCCCAAATACTTGACTCTGAGATCATTCAGCTCCTGCTGGCTGCCGACAGCGGCCAATTCCTGCAGCGCTTGTACTTTTAACGCTTCCAAACGTTCTCTCATGTGTAATCCCTCCTTTAGATCTGGCAACCCTTGACGGTTTCCGGACAACAAAAAAAGCTTCTCCGCCCGGTAAGGGACGAAAAAGCCGTGGTACCACCCTTGTTAGACCGCCTGCTGCGCAAAATGCCTTCCTGGAAGGTCATCCGCCTCTGACGTGTCTCACTCTTCGAAATAACGGTTCGTAGCCGGTACTCTCTACTGACTGGCCCCAGGCCACTGTTCAAGAAACTGCTCGGGAGCGAACTTCGGCAGCCTGGTTCCACGGGGACGCTCTCAATCTTCGGCGTCTCCTCCCTGTCAGGAAGCACTGCGTACTTTTCTCCTTCATTGCATTTGCTATGGAATTGGTTGCTGCGTTTAACTATGCCACCTATTATATGAAAATCGGCGCGGCGTTGCAAGCCCATTCAATGCCCGCTTCCCTTGCAAAAAAAGAACAGGCGGCGGTTACGTAAGAAGCTTGAGTCCTACGGCCGCCGAAATAATCATGGCGATAAACAGGATGCGGCGCCAGTCTTTGGACTCGCCGAACATAAACATGCCCAGCAGTGTGCCCCCGCACGTGCCGATTCCGGTCCACACGGCGTAAGCCGTGCCCATCGGGATGGATTCCATGGCATAGGACAGCAGCGAAAAGCTGATGCCGAAGCCGAAGAAAAGCAGCGCGTAAGCCCCAATCGTCTTCTTCCGCGCGATCTTGTTCATGGCGAGTACGCCGAAAATTTCCGAACATCCCGCCAATATCAGTGCGGCCCATGCCATCAGGAATTCACTCCTTTCGCCGGTTCTTCCGGTTCTTTCGTCGTGATTTTAAGCCCGATCACACCGCCGAGCAGAATCAGGATAAAGACAATCTTCAGCCAGCTGATCGGCTCCCCGAACACGATCGTTTCCGTAAGAACCGTTCCCGCCGTGCCGATCCCCGTAAATACCGCGTACACCGTTCCTACGGGCAGACGGCTTGTCGCCATCAGCAGCACCCAGAAGCTGAGCAGGATCGCGGCTCCGGTCAATATCCAGGTAAACGCGTCATGCGCATGTTTCAGACCCGAAACCCAGCCGATTTCCAGCAATCCCGCCGCCAGTACATAAAGCCAGTTCCGATTCATAATCGAATTATGCCTCCTTCTTTCCCCGTATGCTCATAAAGGCTCATGAATGGGAGATTCCCCGCCAGTAGACGTCCCACGAAGCCTCCAGCCTTTTATCGTAGCTTTCGGCCGTACCGTAAAGCAGTTCCACAATGATCCCGTCCATCAGACAAAGAAAAGCCGCCGCAGCTTTATCCGGATCGACGCCGATCGCCGAGCGGTCCTCGGTAAACACGGACGTAAGCCGCTCCTCCATCCGGGACAAGTACGTATAAGAGAGCTCTATCGTTTCCCGGTACACCGAGGCCGGCGGAAAGTACATCATCCGGATCCAAAACTTCGTCGAACCGTTATGCTCATACTTGCCGCGCGTATGGGACAACAGCTTAAACAGCTTGCGGTCGAGCGCCTCGCCGCCCGCTTCCAGATGCGAGGAGGCAAATTCCAGCTCGCCGCGGGACGCATCCTGCAGCACACTGAGAAACAATTCCTCTTTGCCTTTAAAGTGTGCGTAAATGGAAGGCGTTTTTATCCCTACGGCTTCGGCGATATTCGCCATGGAGGTGCCTTCGTAGCCTTGTGATGCAAACAAATCGAGTGCTGCGGCCTTGATCCGCTCGGGAGTATTCATGAGCCCCACTCTCCTAACTAACATTAGTTAGGTATAGTATGTCACATTTCCGCTTTGGGATCAAGCGGCATTTTGACTTTGCCTTCATTTTCCCGTTAAATGAAAGAGAATATACCGTTACGGATTCCGGGTCCAACACGGTCAAATACGTACACGGGAGGCTGAAACGATGAAATACCGCACACTCGGCAAGACGGGATTAAAAGTGTCCGTAATCGGCGTCGGCACATGGCAGTTCGGCGGCGAATGGGGACAGGACTTTACGCAGGACGAAGTGGACGCTGTCCTGGACAAGGCAAAGGAGCTCGGAATCAACCTTATCGATACCGCGGAATGCTACGGCGATCATTTATCGGAATCGTTTATCGGCAACTATTTGAGCCGCCGGGGCCGTGAAGGCTGGGTCGTGGCGACCAAATTCGGCCATCATTATCATGACCGCTTTAAACGCGACGAGCGTTTTTCGGCGGAAGATATGATCGGGCAGCTCGACGCCTCTCTGAAAGCGCTGGGAGTAGACTATGTCAACTTGTACCAGTTCCATTCGGGAACGGATTCCGTGTTCGACAACGACGCCCTCTGGACGGCGCTGGACAAGCAGAAGCAGGCGGGCAAAATTCTTCACATCGGCACTTCGATCGCGAAGAACGACAACCTTCATCAGGTAGCCGCCTCCACGCAGGTCGGCTCGGAAGCGATCCAGGTCGTGTACAACCGGCTCGACCGCGCTCCCGAAGAGAGCGTGTTCCAGTCGTGCCTGCAGCAGAACCTCGGCGTGCTTGCCCGCGTTCCCCTCGCGAGCGGCTATCTCAGCGGCAAGTACAAGCCGGGCGCCACTTTCGCCGCCACGGACACGCGCCACCGGCACGACCCCGCCGAGACGCAGCGCAAGCTCGAGGAAGTGCAGCGCATCCGCGAGCACGAAGTGCCGGAAGCGATGGACATGGCGACGTGGGCCCTCGCGTGGTGCTTGAAGCATGACGCGGTCAGCGCCGTCATCCCGGGCTGCAAAAACGTCGCTCAAGTCGAAAGCAACGCGAAAGCGGCGGCGTATCTGAGCGACAACCACCCGCAAGCATGGACGGAAGAAGCGGAAGCTTCCGGCGCATGATTGCGCATGCGAAAAAGCCTATCCGGTTTTAACGGATAGGCTTTTTTGCGTTGCCGTGCGGCACAAGTGCGTCGCGGCTGGGGGCTGCCCTTGGGCATGGCTGGGCCCTATGGAGCCTTGCGGTGCAGCACAGGCACACTGCCGCACTGGCCCGTCAGCGTCCGAAATAATCAATCCGCATCGCTTCCCGCACTTCCCGCATCGTTTCGCGGCCGATGCCGCGCGCTTTGGCTGTGCCGGATTGGAGAATTTCGTCCACTTCGGCAGGCTTCGCCTCGTAATAAGTCCTGCGCTCCCTCATCGGCTCCAGCAGGGCGTTCAGCCCTTCCGCCAGCTTCTCCTTGCAGGCTGTGCAGCTTATGCTCCCCCGTTCGCAGCTCTCCCTTATTTCCGGGGCATCCCCGGCCAGAAACGCCTCATGGTAGGAGAAGACCGGGCAAATCCCGGGATGACCCGGATCGTCTTTGCGGATTCTCGAAGGGTCCGTCTTGGCCTTCTTCAGTTTAGCTCTTATCTCTTCCGCAGAGGCATCGAGCTCAATACCGTTGCCCAGGCTCTTGCTCATTTTGCCGTTCCCGTCCAGACCGATCAGGCGCGGCGTATGGCCGACCAGCGCCCGGGGCTCTTCGAACACCGGCCGGTAGAGCGAGTTGAATCTCCGGACGATTTTGCGGGTCTGCTCGATATGAGGAATCTGGTCGTCGCCCACCGGGACGAGCGTTGCCTTGCAGAACGTGATGTCCGCCGCCTGGCTGACCGGATAACCGAGGAAGCCGTAGTACAAATCGTCGTACCCCCGCTGCTCCGCCTCGCTTTTGGTCGTCGGGTTATGCCTCAGCGAGCTGACTGTGACGAACATCGAGTAAAACACTGTCAGTTCGGCGATTTCCGGAATGAGCGACTGCACGCACAGCACAGCCTTCTCCGGGTCGATTCCGGCCGCCAAGTAGTCCAGCGCGACAAGCCGCAGATGTTTTCTTACCAGATCCGGGTCCTCAAAATGCGTCGTCAGCGCCTGCACATCCGCCAGCAGCAGAAACGTTTCCATCTGATGCTGCAGCTCCACCCGCTTTTTCAAACTTCCGACGTAATGGCCGAGGTGCAGCTTCCCGGTGACGCGGTCTCCCGTTAATATCCGTTCCATATTCATTTCTCCTTTGAATGTCGGTTTCAATTCCTTTTCGCAACTGTTTCAAATCTCCGTCCGTCCTGTTTTCCAGACGCCACCACCAACCGTCTTCCACGGCCATCACCCCCTTTATGTGAAATAAAATGTTTTCGAAGATTAAGGTCCGGAGCGTAAACCGGACAACAAAAAAACTCCGTCCTTAAAAAGGACGAAGTTTCACTTCGCGGTACCACCTTTGTTCGTTTGCCTGGACAAACGCGCTCTAACGTACGGAAAGCGGTCCGCTTTCGATACGGGGTCCCAGGATAACGGCCGGACCTGCTGCCGCCGGCTCCTACTGCCCGCAAAGGGGTTCGGACCGGCACTCGGAAGCCCATTCGGCGCCTGCCTGACACTGATTCTCACCTGCCATCAGCTCTCTGGAGTCCTGCCTGACGCTTACTCTTCTTCTTCATCGTGACGGGTATGCTTTCGGCTTGCTTTTCATCAGTTTATCAGGCTGCGGTGAGGAAGGCAACTGTTTGCGCCGGAATTGTTTACCAGGTTTCGTTTGCGGGTTATAAGTCTTAACGAACCATATTCAGATTGGGGGAGAGTCTTTTGAAAACAAAACTCGTCCTGCTTGCCGCCGTTTCGTGTCTGGCCTTGACCGCATGTGGAGACTATAAGGAGCAAGCATCCCCGCTCAAACAGGGCGGCGCCGCAGATCGTTCTTCCGCCGCCAAAGCGCCGCATTTTGCTGCGTCCCTCGCTCAGGAATACTCCAAAGAAGATACCGTTCAAATCGGCGATGCGAAAATAAAAGTAAGCAAAGTGGAAAAATTTACGGAGCAGGGTCCCGAAACGCCCAACCTGCCGGACGGCGAATTTGTCGTGGTGACGCTGAATATCGAAAATTCGGGGACCAATGAGCTCGCGTACAACCCGTACAGCTTTGAAATGGCCAACAGCAGCGGGATGACCAGCGATAAAGTGCTCGCTTCCTTCTCCGGAGAAACCGGCCTCAAATATGGCGAACTGGCTCCGGGCGGCAAAGTTTCGGGCACTCTGGTGTTCGAGCAGCCTAAGGGCGATCCCAAGCTCCAGCTTCTTCACAAAGAAAACGTCCGGCCGGACAAAGCGGTAAAAATCAATCTGCAATAAATGTGCGATTAAAGCCCGAACAATGAAAAATGCCCTGTTCCGCCGACGGAACAGGGCATTTATTTTTTTTATGACCGGCTTCATTTCGTTTTCTGTAAGCCTGTCCTCAGCAAGCACCTCTTGCGCAGGGGGACTCTTCGGGACACCCAAGCCCGGCCTTCACATGCACCTGGCCTTTATAGCGCTCAGTTCCCGCCTGTACAGTCTTCGGTTTTCTAAAACTTTGCTCCTGCCTGCTTTTCTACCGCGTCTTTGAGCATCATGTACACATCGCCGTCGCTTAACTTCTCTTTATTGGCGATGATGCCGAGGGTCGCTTTGCTGAGCAGCCCGCCGTTTTCCAGCGCGGCCTGCGCTTCCGCGGCTTCAACCTTCAGCCCCGCGGCCTGCGCGATCGTGTAGCTCGCCTGCTGCAGAGTCAGCGTTTTCTTCGCAGGCTCCTCCATCCCTTTCACGGCGGCGGAAGGATCTCCTTGGAAAGAAGCGGCGTACATCCGTCTTACGCTGTTCATCTGGTTCACCATCCGCTGCGCGTTCGACGGATTATCCAGATCCTTAAAGCCTGCGTTGGCATAAGAGCCGTAAGCGATGCCCATAGACACTGCCGCTTTCAGGCCGGGATACGCCTTATGCTTCATAAACGCCGCTTCGTCCAGCTTGTAAGGCTTGAGGTCCATCCCCTGATCGTTCAGCCGCTTCTGCAGCTCGGCGATCAGGGATTTGGATTCCGCCATGGCGCGGAAGGTCGTGCCCTTCTCCGTGGCCAGCTTGGCCGCCGTCCCTGCCGCTTCGCCCTCGGCCATGCCGACGGGGATGACGCGGGCGCTGCCGTGCGCCAGCGTGTCGTAGCTGGCGCTCCGGCCGACGACGAGAAGGCCGTCTACGTTCTGCGGCACGATGCTGCGGAACGGAACCGCGTACTTCGTCGGATGAACGACGACCGCGCCGTTATCGTTGGGCGACGTTCTTTGGATATCCGCCGGATAAGATCCGAAGGCGATCCGGTCCCACTGGTCGCGGTTTTCCAGCAAATCCACGACGCTGAGCCTGTACAGCCCCTCCATGTGGCGGGTTTCGCGCACATACAGCTCGGGAGCGATGCTGTCCAGCTCCACGTTCTTGAATTCATCGAACGTCTTCAAATACTTGACGACATTCGGAATTTCCTTGGCTGCGATTTCCAGCCCTTCCTTCTGAGATTTCGCGTTCAAGCCGTCGATATCGAAAATATGCAGCGCATTGATCAGCACCGTACCGTCAAGCTGTCTGCCGATATTGAGCCCGCGCATCTTCATGCGCTGCTTGTTCAGCGGCACGTAGCCCGCCATCTCTTTGCCGTATCCCCAGGCGGACATTTTGTCCAGTCCCGTATCCTTATCATTGTCGCCGTTCAGCCTTTTGGCCACCTTGCTCCAAACTTCATCCGTTACATTTTTCAGCCGGAACACGGCCGTAACGGCCATCCGGGCTTTTTTATCCCCGATATCTTCCCGTCCGATGGTAAAAGGCACTCCCGCAGCCGCGGCGAAATCCGCATCCTGCGTCGCGTCGATAACGGTTTTGGTGCCGATGGTCTGTTTCGTCCCACCCTGTTTGGTTACGGTGATTCCGGTTACGGTTTGAGCCGCTCCTTCTTGTTTGAGAACCGGTTCCACACTGTACCCGTCCATGGAGACGTCCATGTTTTTCTCATCGGCAACGAGCTTATTGAACGCATTGGCCGCAGTCGTCACATCAAAGGAGTGGCCTTCGGTTTGCTCATACCATTCTTTGAAAATCCCTTTGTTGAAATAATCCGGATTTTTCCCCGGCAAAGTCGACACGGTTTTGTCCCAGTTCATGTCGATGCTGTTCAGCCAGCCTTCCGTCATAAGGCCGCCCAGAACCGTACGCTTGCGGGGTTCGATCAGAAGAGTCTTCAGCCCGCTGCGGGAAGCGGACACGGCCGCGCTGACGCCTTCGGGATCCGTGCCGATTACAATAACGTCGTAGTTGTCTTTCAGCTTGTCGGCCGATACGACTTTGGTCAGCTCCTGCTTGGCCGGAAGCGGCCCCCCGACAGCGGCCTTCCATTTAGAAGAGTAATAATACCAGCCCCCTCCGGCACCCGCCAGAAGGACTAGAACCAGAACGAGTAAAAAACCTTTCTTACCTGTAAAAAAAGAACCGGACATGTTCGCACCTCGTAACTTTCATTTTCATTTTCATTCATTTCATTCTTTTCATGCTTCATTTCGTTATTTCATCGGGTTCAAAACGGCGGTTTTCTGTGTCCGCCTGCCCTTCCACCACATAACCGCACGCCAGCCCAGGACACAATCCAGAATGATGATCAGGGGCATCATCGTGACGTTGTAGCGGTAATCCGCCACGAAGCCGAGACGGATCAGGCTCATCGCGATGACCGTTAGAGCCAGCAGCGTAACGGTCTCCCTCCAGCGCCTCAGTGCGGCCAGAACGGCTATGGCGCCGGACAGCACAAGTGTGCGATGAAGCAGGTTCGCGTTGAACGGGATCACCGGATAATAAGGCTGATGGCCGCCGCCGCGGTAGACGCTCTGGTACACGTACTGCATTTTTCCGATCGTATACCACTTGATAAACAGCCCCGGTTGGGTCGTGAAACCCGCTTTCAACCGGGCTATGGCCAGCTCTTTCTCCGTTTTGCCCGCGGGGTCTACCAGGCTCTCGTCGTTAAACGTATTGTACGGATACGTTCCCGCCCTGAACGGGTTTTCCTGAGTCGCTGTCGCGACCCACTGATGCAGCGTGACGGCATTGCGAATCCACCAGGGCGCAAGCAGCAGCACAACGGCCGCGGCGGAGCAGGCAAACAGCCGGATCGTCCGCTTCCTCGCTTCTTTGTCCCGCAGCCACTGGAACGCGAAGGCCACGGCAATCAGCGGCAGAAATTCCGGGCGCACCAGCACCGTCAGACCGAGCCAGATTCCCGCGGCGGCAGCACGTCCATAAGAAGGCGTTTCGAAAACCCGGATCTGAGCAAGCAGATATCCGAGCAAGAGGAAAATGGCCAGCACCTCGGTCAGAATGGCCCCGTTGGCCCAGACGAACGGCGGATATACGGCCGCGATCAGAAGCGCAATAAGTGCCGTCAGCTCACCGGAAAACCTCCTCGCAATCCGGTAGACGAACCCTAAAGCGGCCAGGCTCAGCAGCGCTTGTATATACCGGACCCAGGGAAGCGGGTCGTGCTCCTTATAATCCGCGATCTCATATACCGCCGCCAAAAAAAGCGGATAACCGGGCGTCACGAGCGCGTTCGGGGTCTCGTCGTTGTAGGCGTATACTCCCGTCTCCAGCAGTTGTCTGACCATCTTATCGTAATTCAGCGAGTCATGGGGCATCTCGTGATCGACCGAACGGAGAAAATCGATCCTCACATAGGCCGCCAGCAGAAAAATTACCGCCAATGCTGCCCATACCCATTTTTTACGGTTCATAATTCTGCTCCTTTCGGCGTTCCCGTGATTTCTAGTATACAAGAGAGAGCTTAAGGCGCTGTTTAGGACCGCTTACCGCCCGCTTAAACCATTCTTAAGAAAACTTAAGGATTTCCCTGCCGATAGAAAAAAAGAAGGCCGCTGACGATCGGCCTTCCTTAGCTGTCTGTTCCGGGTTGTCGTGAAGGCTGCAGAGGGAGCCGCGTTTCGAAAACCGTCTGCTTCCGGTTGCTGCGCGCCGCTATTTCCCCGCCGTGCATCTCGATGATGCTCTTGGCGATAGCCAGTCCGAGGCCGGTTCCGCCTGTGCGGGACGATCTTGACTTCTCCGCCCGGTAAAACCGTTCGAAGATATACGGCAGGTCCGATTCCGGAATGGGCTCTCCGTAATTGACAATCTCCACGACAGCCTCTTGCCCGCTGCGGCTGATTTTGATATCGACAACCTTGCCTGCGCTGCCGTACCGGATCGCGTTGGAGATCAGATTCTCGTAGGCCCGGACCAGCTGCCTGCCGTCCGCCCGGATATAAAGCGTGTCGTCCTCCGCAGTCACCCGGCACGTCATGCCCGCTTTCGTTAAAATCGGGACAAACTCCTCCGCCAGCTGCTTCAGAAAGCCGTAGATGTTCACTTTCTTCATTTCAAGCTCGATGCCTTCGCCGGGCAGCGACGTGTATTCGAACAAGTAGTCGATGAGCTTGTTCAAATTTTTCGTTTTCTCAAAAGCGATGCGCGTATAATACCGGAGTTCGACTTCATCCTTGTACCGGTCCGTCTCAATCAGTTCCAGATAGCCCAAAATCGACGTCAGAGGGGTACGGAGATCGTGCGAAACGCCCGTGATCAGCTCGTTTTTCGTCCGTTCCGCTTTTCTTTCCTCTTCGATGGATTTTTTCAGCTTCCGGGTCATCACGTTGATCGTTTCCGCAACCTCGCCAAGCTCGTCGGAAGAACGGGCCACGATTTCATAGTCCAGATTGCCTTTCGCGATTTCCTGCACGCCCTGTGTGATCTCTTCCAAATACCCGATAATCTTGCGGCTGAAAATAAAAAAATAAACAAGAAACAGCCCGCCCCCGACCACGACCATTACGGGCGTAGAGCCGATGTTGTTAACGACCCAGCGGAGGGGCCCCGAGTAATAGCTGAGGCCGACGATCGATTTCACTATCCGGTAGGCGAGAAGCACGGTTCCCGCAGCGAACACAATGCTGAGAATAAAGATAAAAATAAACTGCCAGCGCACGGTGTGGATAAATTTGTTTTTCAAGTTTGTTCACTCCAGTCTTGCCCCTCCGAGCCGAACTTATTCGATGGTGTAGCCGATTCCCCAGACCGTCTTGATCATTTGAGGACGGCTTGGGTCCTTTTCGATTTTTTCACGGATTTTGCGGATATGAACCATGACGGTATTATTCGATTCAAAAAAAGGCTCGTCCCATACGGCTTCGTAAATCTGCTCCATGCTCAGCACCTGCCCTCTGCTGCGTGCCAGCACCTGAAGAATCGCAAACTCTCGGGGCGTCAGTCTGACCTCGCTGCCCTCCACATATACTTTATGGGTTCCCAAATTAATGAGCAGGTCCTCGATAAGAATTTCATTCTCGTTTTTGGCGGAATGGCTGTTGAGCTGCCGGTACCTGCGGAGCTGCGATTTGACCCGTGCCAGCATCTCCAGCGGGCTGAACGGCTTGATCACGTAATCGTCCGCCCCGATGCTTAGCCCCGTGATCTTGTCGATCTCCTGGCTTTTGGCCGACAGCATGATGATCGGCATATGCTTTTCTTCCCGTATTTTCATGCACGCCTCGATTCCGTCCATCCGGGGCATCATGACGTCCAGAATGATCAGATCGACTTCGTTTTCGTTCAAAAGCTCGAGAGCCTCGGCACCGTCGGATGCTTTCAACAGCCGGTAGCCTTCATTTTTCAAGTAAATCTCCAGAAGATTGGTGATTTCGGTCTCGTCGTCGACAAGTAGAATCGTTCCCCCGTACATATCTGTACCTCCAACACGGCTAACGGTTTGCTTGGATAACCGCCCGTTTTCTGTCTTTGTCCTCAATGATACCATATCCTATTTTGTGGGATTTCTTAAACTATTTTAAGATAAGCGCCCGTAACATAGTAAAAAACCCCGCCCGAAGGACGGAGTTTTCGCTTGGCGCCGCCGGAGCTTCGCCAGTTATGTTTACTTGATGTCGTAGAACTTGTACAAATCGTCGAGAAGCAGATTAGCCGCTTTAACGCCGCCTGCCGTGTTCCAGGTTACGTCGTTTACCTTCTGGGCCTTGCCGTTCTTCACCACGTTCAGGTTCTGCCAGAGCGGATCCTTGGTAATCGCTTCTTCCTGCTTCGTACCGTTGCCGTCGCCCGTTTCATACGTGAAGTAGAACAGACGGTCGGAATCCACTTCCGGCACGCGCTCTTTCGTAATTTCCTCCACGAATGTATCCTTGGCTTTTACAGGCGTACGGGCAATGCCGATCTGTTTGAAAATAATGCCGGTAAACGTATCGTCGAGATAGATGCGGGTTTTGCCGGCCATAAACCGCACGACGGAAACTTTCTCTTTCAGCTTGTCGCCCGCTTTGGACTTGAAGTCTTCAATGCGCTTGTCGAAGTCGGCGATCAATTTCTCGCCGTCCGCTTTTTTGTTCACCGCCTCGGCATAGAGGCTGAAGTTGTTCTTCCACTCGCCGCGCAGCGTTTCGGAGAATACGGTCGGAGCAATCGCGCTGAGCTGGGCGTAAACCTTCTCCTGGCGCATTTTGTTGCCGATGATCAGATCCGGTTTCAGGCTGATGATCGCTTCCATGTTCGGCTGATGCTCGTCGCCCACGACGGTTACGCCTTCCATATCGGCTTTGATGTGGTCGTACCAAGGGTTACCGGTGAACGATTTAACCGCTCCGACCGGCTTGATGCCGAGAGCCAGCAAGGCTTCCGTTCCTTCATTCGTCAGAATGACGACGCGTTTCGGCGCAGCCGGCACTTCGGTCTCGCCCATGGCATGTTTAACCTTGATCGTTTGTTTCGCTGTATCTCCGGGCGCGGGCGATGCCGCTCCCCCATCCGAAGCCTGGTTGCCTTTGCCGCAGCCTGCCAGAGCAAGCGCCATCGCAAGGACGATCAGACATAATACGTAAGATTTGCGTGCTGCTGATTTCATTCGTTCTATTCTCCCCTGTCCGCTCTTGGTGATAATGATTATCATTCACAAGGAATGATACCTTTTTACAGCAAGGTTGTCAACCTGAAACCTTTCGTTTTTTCCGCCAAAACGATCCGTTCTCCTGTGTAAAAGTCTTCCTCTTTTTGCGGGGTTCTCTCGCTTATAGGAAAGGTTCCTTGTATAATTCCACTAGAAAGACCGGACGACAAAATGAACACGCCGGCAACAACGCACAAAAACAAACGAACGGAGCGGCAATGCCGCGCGGCATATCGTGTGCCGTCCTTCCTTTGACCCTTGCCAAGGTACGAGTCCCGCAAGAACCGGACCCGACGGGGGCGCGATTCCATTCCTTCAAAAGGAGAGTCGATATCTCTTGACCATGCTTCTCCTCGCCTGTCTGTTCACCCTGATTATTCACGCGGCCGAAACGTCCGCCTACGCCTTCCGTCTGGCCGGAATCCGGACCGCCAAACTGGCTGTCGCCCTTTCGCTGGCGGGAATGATCGTCCTGATCTCCCGGACTTCGAACATGGTGCAGGGCCTGATGATCTCCGGCATTGCCGATAAGGCCGGACAAACCGATCCCCATCTGGCGCTGGCCCCGTTCCGCTTCGTCCTGATGTCGGCATCGGTCGGAACGGCGGTAGCGATCGTGCTGTTTCCGACGCTCGTCTCCTTGTCGGCGCGGATGATCGCCCATTTCGAAGTCACGGGCTCCATTCCGTCCCTGCTGAAGGCCACGGCCAACGTGCACGGCATCAAGCAGGCCCGCAAGCACCTGCGCCCGCCCCGCCTGCAGATGCTCTCCCGCCTGCGGATCGGCGGGGTGCCCAAACGCCTCGTGCTGCTCAATGTCGTCGTCACGGCCATCTACACGGTCGGCGTCCTGGCGGCCCTATACGCGTCGGCCTTCAGCCCGGACAACAAATCGCAGGCCACCATGTCCTCCGCCCTCATCAACGGCATCGCCACTATTATTATGACGCTGCTGATCGACCCGAAAGTCGGGCTGCTGACGGACCGGGCCATGCACGGCAAAGCCAGCCAGGAGGCCGTAAACAAAATGTTCGGCCTCCTCATGCTGTCCCGTCTCGCCGGAACGATTCTGGCCCAGGTTCTGCTCGTCCCCGCCACCTCGTTCATTCTGTGGGCGCTCACGCTGTTCTGAGCGGGAGACCGGGCGCGGCCGCGGAACTAAAACCGACTGCCGGAAACGGACGGCCAGGCAAGCTGTCAGCCGTGTCGGAAGCGCGGCTGTGTGCGGGAGAACGAACCCGACCGCCGACAGCACAACCGGATAGACCGGACCGACCGTCACCGGACTGTAACGGCTTCCGATAAGAGCTTCGGGGCTTACCCGTATCGCCTCTCTTCCGTCTTCAAGCCCCCGATTTGCTACCGGGGGCTCTTTCACGTATGATGAGGAAAAAATCGCCTTTCAGGGCTATGACGGGACGGTGTTACTCCTATGATCGGCCCCTCCGCAGGGACTGAACGCATCATCGCGCTCGATATCATCCGCGGCTTCGCTCTGCTCGGTATTTTCCTGGTCAATATGCCGACCTTCAGCGGAAGCGAATTTGCGGTCTACCACGGCGCGGACAGGTGGCTCCGGCTGCTGCTCGATTTGTTCGTCCAGGGAAAATTTTATCTGATTTTCTCCTTCTTGTTCGGGCTCGGATTCTACATCTTCATGTCGCGAGCCGAACAGAAGGGATACGGGCCCGGCCTGTTCCGCAGGCGCCTGCTCGTGCTGCTGCTGATCGGCTTCCTGCATTTGGCGCTCTTCTGGAGAGGAGATATTCTGACTCTTTACGCCATCACAGGCTTCCTGCTTCCCGTTTTTTACCGGATGAAGACGGAAACCGTCCGTAAGTGGGGCCTCCTCCTCGTGCTCGGCTACCTGCTGCTGATTCTCGGCCTGCCCGCCCTGATCATCGCGCTGGTCGCCTACGCGAGGGGAGGGATCGATCCCTCCCTGGGAGGCCCTTTATACACGGAAGCCGAAGCCGCCGCAAGCCTTCACGCGTTCCGGACGCTCTCCTGGCCCGACTGGCTGGCCTGGCACTGGCGCAGCGAAGTGTGGGACTCGCTGTCCAGCCAGCTCTCCATGCTGCCCATCGTCCTGGGCATGTTCTTGCTGGGACTGGCGGCGGGAAGAAGCGGCCTGCTCCATGACGTAAGCGCCCACCGGGAGTGGTGGCGCAAGATCCGCCGCCGGTGCCTTGCGCTCAGCCTCCCGCTTTTGGCGGCCATCGCCGCCATTTACGCAATCGGGGCGGAAACCGATCTCAGCCTCGTGACGTTCTTCCTCGTCTACACGAGCGGGTTCACGCTGGCGTTTGTCTACATCGCCGGCCTTGCCCTGCTTCTCGAAAATCCGGTCTGGCAGCGGCGGCTCCGGTTTCTCCAGCCCTACGGCCGGATGGCGCTGACCAATTATTTGTCGCAGACGGTCCTCTGCGTCGTTCTGTTTCTCGGCTTCCGCTTATACGGTCAAGTCAGTCTGTGGCAGGGCACCCTGCTCTGCCTCGTCGTGTACCCGCTGCAGATCGCCTTTTCAGCATTCTGGCTGAAAAGATTCCGCTACGGGCCCGCCGAGTGGCTCTGGAGAAAATGGACCTACGGCCGCCTGTCGCCGGGACGCGGGCAAAGCCGGTGATTAATCTCCGGAATCCCCGGGTCCCGGAATCTCAGAATCTCAAGGAGGGCCCTACTGATGCGCTTGCGGCTAAATTCTGCGGGCCCCGGTCCAACGGAAACCATACACGGCCGGAGGGACGTCAACGGCGTGCAGCCTGCAGCCTTCGTCATCCCGCCGATATTCCCGCCCGGGTCACGCTTTCCCGCTCCGGCCCGCTCTTCCCGGAACTCCGCGGCCGCACAAAAAAACAGCCCCTTATGCAGGCAAGCATAAGGGGCTGTTTTCGCTAGCTAATAAAGCCTGAATTCTTTCTTGTAAACCGCCTCGTCGTCGTTGGAGTCCATAATCCGGACTTCCAGCGTACACTTGCCGGGAAGCGGCAGGTAAGGTCCCTGGGTGTAATAGGTGTACATGTTGTACCCCTCCAGCCAGTTTTCTTCCTGATTCTCCTGAAGCTCCAGCGGAATCTGGATGGGAGCCAGCGTGGCCTCCTCTTCTTCCTTCGGCTCGTACTGGGCGTTCATCTGCACATGCTTGGGCGGTCCCAACGTATCCAGCACCCAGACCGTCACCTTGAACGTGTTGGTGCCCGGTGCTTTCGGAGACACTTCGGCCGTCATATGCACGCTTTTGCCCATCTCGTGCCAGTTCAGCGGCTCATTCGGGGGAGCCGGAGACAAGTAAGTCAGGACGCCGACCACCGCAAGGATAATCAGCATAAAGCTGAAATCCATCTTGTAGAGCTTCGCTGTCGCCTTGTCCCGCTTGTTCTTCATCGTATAGCGCAAGAAGGCTGCCGTCCCTACGACAAGCACGACGACGCCGACCTTAACGAGCATAAGAATACCCCACTGGGTATAAATGACCATATCCAGACTGGGCAGGAATAACAGCGTCAGCACGACGCCGCTCACGGTAAGCGCGATAATCGACCCTAGCGCCGCTCCTGAGAAGCGGCCCAGGAAGGAGGTAAACTCCTCCCTTCTGTTCCGATACACCGCGGCTGCCGCCGTCAAGCCGCCTACCCAGACAGCCGCCGCTCCCAGATGGATAAAATCGGCGGCTACGCTCGCCGAGACGGGCGGGAACGTTACCGCATGCCCGGACATCGCTTTAACCGCCAGCAGCGCGGCCGCCCAGGCATAGTCCAGCCAGGCGGCTCGTCCGAGCAGTACGAAGCCCGACAGAGACAAGCCAAGCGCTACGAGCCAGGAAATACCGATTCCCGTACCCGTCAGCAGACTGCCGAGCTGGGAAAGTCCTCCGTCGCCGAGGAGAGCCTCCACATGTGTAAGAATGACAAAAAGCAAAGCAACCAAATAAAACCGCTGCAGATTCAGCGTCCATTTCGCGGAAACTTCCTGCGGCAGCTTGCGGCCGAATTCCGAGCGCCTCCAGAACAGCCAGCCGGTCAGCGCGAGCATCGCCGCGTACCACAGACCGCGCGCCGCATACTGGATCAGCCCGTCTACGCCCGAGCTGCCGAGATTATGGTTGTGTCCGGCGGACGTGCCGCCCGTGTTCCCGTTCTGCGCGGCGGGCACCGCATTGCCGACCGTGAGCGGATAACTCCCGCCCACCGGGTGACCGTCACCCGAGATGACGTGGTAGGACACCACGTACAGCCCGTCGTCCAGCTTCGGCAGCTGCAGAACGATCCCCGTCCGGTCTTTCGTCATCACCGCCGCATTGTCCGTAACCTTCGCGCCCGACTGGTCAAGAACACGTATATAGTAGACGCCTTCTTCCAACTGCTCGTTAAAGGTCAGTTTGATCTGTTCCGGCGCCTGCGCCAGCGTACTGTTCGGAGCGGGGTCCGTCCCGGTCAGAATCGCATGCGCAAACGCCTCGCGGGGAAACAATCCTCCCAGGATGACGAGCAGGCACAGCAGACCGGCCGTAAAAAAGGCCCGCCGTGCCGTCTTCACTACCTTTCCTTTCATGTTCAGTCCATCCGCCTCCAGTGTCTTTGTAAGTCACGCTTCCCGGACCTTTAATCTCCGGGGAGCGGTTTGCGGCCCGTGTATCCGTCCTGCCGGCTATGATAATAACCGATGCGTTCCTCTCCGCTGCGCCAGCAGAGGAGGACTTCTTCGCCACCCAGAATGGACGGAAAATCCACAAGGCCGGAATCAATGTCCTTTAGCTCGATACCTTGATGATAAAAGTGCTGAATCATTCCGCGGGCTTCGATCTGCAGAAATTCAAGATCGCATTCCAGCTCGAAGAGCGGATCGTACGCTTCTTTTCCGCCCAGCCTGCGGACCGCCTGTCTTTTTTCACGCAGCTCCGCATACTTGTCCTCAAACTTCTTCTTAATTTCCTTGAGACCGGAGATCTGATCCTGTACCGCAGGCAGCAGGGCATTGGCTTCCTCTACCGTAAAATACCGTTTGGCCATTTACTCCACCCCCTAAGATGAGTGTACCAGAAACAGGTTCCCCGAATCGAATGTCTTGAGCTGTCGGCCTCCTCCAGTATACGCGATGAAAAAGGCGGAGAAAGAAAGCTCAGATGACAATTCCATGAAAGAAGGGAGAAGTCCTGCTTCTGTTTCTGTGCTGTACTTTCACAAAAAATTTCATTAAAATCATTTCAAATTCTATTTTCCGAAAAAAGGCGGTGCCCCCATGAGCTTGTCCAAGCAGGATTTTTATATCGTCGATGTATTCGCCGAAAGGAAATATGCGGGAAATCCTCTCGCCGTCGTCATTTGTCCCGAGCCGCTGTCCGTCCCGGATATGCAGAGCATTGCCCGCGAAATGAATTATTCCGAGACTACGTTCCTCCAGCCAGAACCGGATGCGGACGGAAGCTACCGGGTCCGTATCTTTACGCCGAACAGCGAGCTGCCGTTCGCCGGCCACCCTTGTCTGGGGACCGCCTGGATCATCCGTCACCTTTACAGTCCCGATGCACAGGAAATTACCCTGAAAGTTCCCGCCGGAAACATTCCGGTCACCTTCGGCAGCGACGGCGTGCTCTGGATGGAGCAGCTTCAGCCTTCTTTCGGAAGCCTTATTTCCGCTTCCGCCGCAGCAGCGGTAATCGGACTGGAAACGGAGGAAATCGACGAACGCTACCCCGCTCAAGTGGTATCGACCGGCATCCCTTTCCTCCTCATTCCCGTGAAAACCCTCGCTTCCGTGCGCAGCGCGGTTTACCGGGCCGAAGAAGCGGCCGCGCTTCCCGCAGAAGCCGCCGTCCCCGTTATGCCGTTCTGCCCGGAGACTTACGAACACGCGAACGGGATCAACGCCCGCGTGTTCGTCGACGAGCTCGGAGTGCCGGAAGATCCGGCTACGGGCAGCGCTAACGGCTGCCTGGCCGCTTACCTGGCGCGCTACCGCTATTTCGGCGGCCCGTCCGTCGAAACGGCTGTCGAGCAGGGCTATGAGATCGGCCGCCCGTCGCTGCTATATCTGCGGGCAAGCGAAATGGACGGCCGATTCGCCATCCATGTCGGCGGACGCGTATTTTTTACGGCACAGGGGCAGCTCGTGTAAAGCGCTCTTGCTGCCGATGTCCGACCGGGCAATTCGGTCCCCGGCTTACCTTCCATTAAAAAAAACCATTTCCGGCCTGCTGCAGGCTGAAATGGTTTTTTAATTGGATGAAGCGGACGCACGCCCCTCAATCCAGAAGCCGCTTCACGTTCATCTCCAGCTCGACCATCGAGAACGGCTTGGTCATGTACTCGTGAACGCCGAGCTTTTGAAGCGTGTCCATGCTTTCTTCTTTTTTTCGACCGGAAAGCATGATCACCTTGCACATGGTTCCCGTCACGGGAGGCTCGGTGTTAAGACGTTCCAGCAGCTCGATTCCGCTCATTTTGGGCATAATGCCGTCCAAAATGCACAAATCTATGCCGCCTTCGCGGATACGCTCGTAGGCGGCTTCTCCGTCCGCCGCCTCTTCGATGTCAAGAGGCAGGTGCTGAAGGCCCGAGACCACAATGGCGCGCAAAATCTTATCGTCGTCCACGACGAGCAGCTTGGGACGATGCCGGAGGCTTCCCTCGCAACCGGCCGGAGCGGCTTCCGCCTCCTCCTCGATATAGATCCGGTCTTTGCCGTCCTGCTTCGCCCGATACATCGCCCGGTCGGCCCTCAGAATCCATTCGTCTATGGACAGATCCGGGTGCCAGGCCGACACGCCCGCGGAGAACGTAATCCAGTAGTCCTCCCCCTCGTCGGACACGATCGGCTGAAGGTGCGCCATCTTGAGCAGAGCGCACAGCGACTCCGCCGCCGCTTCCGCTCCCGTCCCCGGCATGACCACGACAAACTCTTCTCCTCCGAAGCGGAAAACAAGGTCCGTCGAGCGCATCCGGGTCTGCAGCAAATGCGCGAGACCTTGAAGAACCAGATCTCCCGTATGGTGACCGTGCCGGTCGTTGATCCGTTTGAAATTATCGATATCGATAAAGGCGAGCGAGATGGCGGACGGATAGCGCTGCACCCTCTCCAGCTCCAGCTGAATCTGGTGATCGAAGTACCTCCTGTTGAACACCGCCGTTAAGGGATCGCGGAAGGCCAGCTCTTCGAAATTTTTGGTTCTTTTCACAATCCCGTAAATGCGTGCGGCCAGCTCTTCATATTGAAAAGGCTTCGTCACGTAATCATCCGCGCCCAGATGAAAACAACGCACTTTATCGCTTAAATCGTCACGGCCGGACAACACGATCAGAGGCACCCATTTCAAAGTCGGATCTTCCTTGAGAAAATCGAAAAGCTCATAACCCGACTGCGGATACATCATAAGATCCAGCGTAATCAAGTCGTAGGCCTGCTGCCGCAAGAGCAGCTTGGCGGACGGGACGTCGCTCGCTTCGTCCACTTTGTAGCCGTCCAGTTCGAGCCGCCGCACCAGATACGTGCGCAGCACATCGTCATCGTCTATGATCAACAAGCGCCTTTTGCCGCCCATTGTGTGTACGATCCCGTTTTCCTTCTGTTCGTCCACCTCGAGCTCGATCACGGAAACATCGTGTTCCATCAGCAGATGACGGATATATTCGCTCGTGTGCGTGACGCTTTCATTGACCAGAGGGGTGAAATCCGCCGTTAACGCCGCAGATGGATGAAGGGACTGCGTCCATTCCCACACGCGGACGAGTTCCTCGGCGATTTTGCCGATTCTCCCGAACTGGAACATGGGGGCGCTTCCTTTCAACATGTGAACGATCCGGTACATATCCTGAAGATCCTTCACCTCCGGTGAGGAAGCTATGATCACCAGCAGGTCGTCCATCTGTGCGATTTGATGGGCCAATTCCTTAATGAACAGCCTGCGCCCCTGCTTCAGCAGCCGTTCGTCTCTTCCCTCAGCATCTGCGCCATGCCCCCGGGAGCTCGGTTGATTCATGGTTGAGATTCACTCCGTTCGTAATCGCGTAATCGCGGTCATGCGCCGCCTATAAGAGCCTCCACGGTATCGACCAGCTGGAGAGGGCTAAACGGCTTGACAATATAAGTGCTGACACCGGCCGCAGTCGCTTTCTCGCGATCCTTGTCCAGAGCCTTGGCGGTCAGCAGGATAACGGGCACTTCGCGGTTGATCCCGCCTTCCGAACGCAGCCATTCGCACACCTCGACCCCGGTTTTCTCCGGCATCATGTAATCCAGAATAACCAGATCGTAACGCTCTCTAACGAGCTCGGCAACCGCTTCTTTACCGTCCATAACCTCCGTGATGGCATATCCTTCGTCCGAAAGCGTCTCGGTCAACAAAAACCGGAGTGCGGCTTCGTCGTCTGCGAGCAAAATGCGGTATGGATTCAAGTCCATTCCTCCTGTTCGTCTGCGGTCTGCTCTACACCGATAGGGTTCGATTTAAATTTCCGAAATCCTTCCATAAACCATCCACCGCAACTTTTTATCTATGATAGCACACGAGCCCGATCCGGGTAAAAAAATTTCCAGCCTCTGGGGGAGACTGCCGGAAGACATAGAAAAACGGCGGCCTTAGAGGTCGCCGTTTTATGGTGTCGCGGCAGCTTCTTTGAGCCGCTCGCGTGTTTTTCCAATGATCTTGCGTATGCTGTCTTCCGATAGATGAAACGCCTGAATCAGCTCCAGCACGGTTGAACCGTTTTGGTATAACCGGAATATTTCGCGGTTGCGCCGTTCTATGATGAGGCGGGTTCCGTTATTTTCTCCCCAGCCTGCGCGTTTCTTCTCTTTCTTCGGAACGTAAATGATCTCTCCCTGAATGTAATTCTGCAGCTCTTTAAGCAAGCTGGCCGGAAGAATATCCTTGCCGTTCTTGTAACTCATCGGATGAAAACCTCCTCGAATTGGTCGTGTATGATCCGTACCGCATCGTCAAACGTAGAGGGTCTTCATCTTCCGCACCTGCTATCATTCATAAGGAAAGATATACACGATAGGTATCGTGCCGCAGCTTGTATGTATATACAAACAGGTGAACGGTACTTCCATGATGATAGCAGTTAGAAAATGAGCACCTCTACGGTGACTTTCACTCTTACTGTTTGAACAAATTTCATGGAAACCATCTCCTTTCACCTAATTTTTTTGGGTTTACTATTTCCAATTATATGGAGTCGGCCTGTTTTTGTCACGCACATTTCACATAATTCTTCAGGAAAATAAAAACCGGGGGCGCTGCCGCCCCCGGTTCGACACGGGCTTCCGCTTACGCAGAAGCCACCTCCATTGTCGTGTTCATTGTTCCGAATCACTCCTTTCCTGATAGAGTGGAGCCGGCCGGCTGCATCTCTATTAACGCATATTTGCGGGCCCGTTCTCAAGGGGGAGATTCGTTATAGTCGTTCTTTCCAGCTATTCCTGGAAAACGGAGCAGCTCCGCAGATCCAGACCGGATTCGGCTCTCGCCGTCAGCCGTCCTGCGTCACCTGAAGCAGGACGTGAACGCGCGCCGCACCGCGGGCTGTGCACCCGGCTCCGATGGCCCGGCCGTCCTGCGGCGCCTCACCGCTTGAGCCCGCACGCGAGGCCCTCACGCGCCCCAAAGCGGTCGGACCGCAACGCCCGCCTCATCCAGCGCCGCCCGGACCGAGCGGGCGATGGCCGCCGCGTGCGGGCCGTCCCCGTGCACGCAGACCGTCTCCGCGGTCAGCGGCACGGTCTCGCCGCGCGCGCCGGTCACGGCGCCGTCGCGCACGAGGCGCAGCACCTGCGCGGCCGCCTGCGCCGGGTCGCTCAGCAGCGCTCCCGGCTCCGTCCGGGGCGTCAGGGTGCCGTCCGGCCGGTACGTCCGGTCGGCGAACGCCTCGGCCGACACGCGCAGCCCGTGCGCCTTCCCGGCGCGAAGCAGCTCGCTGCCCGGCGGTCCGAGCAGCACGAAAGCGCCGCCGCTGACGCGCAGCGCCGCCCGGGCGACCGCATCGGCCAGATCGCCGCGTGCGGCCACCATGTGGTACAGAGCGCCATGGGGCTTCACATGGCGGAGAGTGCCGCCTTCGGCCTGTACGAAGGCTTGAAGGGCTCCGAGCTGATACAAGGTCAGCTCGTAGACTTCTTCGGCGCCGACTGCCATCTCCCGGCGGCCGAAGCCGGCCAGGTCGGGCAGCCCGGGATGCGCGCCTACGGCGACGCCTTTCTCCAGGCAGAGCGCCACTGTCCGGCGCATGACGCCGGGATCTCCCGCGTGGAACCCGCAGGCGATATTCGCCGATGAAATGCTCTCCAGCAGCTCCTCGTCCCGGCCGAACCGGTAAGCGCCGTAGCTTTCGCCCATATCGCAGTTCAAATCGATCGATACCATGCCTTATCTCCCCATCCTTGCGCGTACTCCGGTCTGGAGCAGCCTCAGGTTCATTTCCTGGCGCATAAGCTCCGCCTGCGCCTCATGCAGCGTCACTTCCGCGAAACGCACGGACGCTCCGGGAGCAAGCTGGCCCAGAACCGGCAGATCCGCGCTGATGACATGCCCGATTCGCGGATACCCGCCGGTCGTCTGGCTGTCGGCGGCCAGCACGATCGGCTGTCCGTCCGGCGGAACCTGGATCGTCCCGGGCGCCGTGCTTTCCGATACGAGTTCGCCCGGAACGGACAGCTCCAGGGCGGGGCCTTGCAGCCGGCAGCCCATGCGGTCCGACTGGGGCTGCACGCGGTAAACGCTCGCGGTCAAGGCGTCCAGACCTCCCTTGAACCGGCCGGTCTCACTGCCGCGGACGACACGAAGCACCGCAGGGTTCCCCGCCGTCCCCCCAGGTCTGACGGCCCAGGATGCCTCCCACGCGGCCGCCCGGACATCAATGTCTTCGGCGGAAGCCTGAAGCCGTAGCTCTGCCATCATCCGCTCGGCGGCCGGTGACGGCCTGCCCGGCAGCAGCTCGTCGCCCGCCTGAAGCGGCCGTCCTTCCAACCCGCCCAACCCGGCGCGGGTGTAAGTGCTCCGGCTGCCGAGCGCAAGCGGAACGTCGATGCCGCCCGCGAGGGCAAGATAGCCCCGGCATCCGTTACGCCCGCTTCCGAGCGTGAGCGTCGTCCCCGCCCGGATATATACGGGGCGCCAGCCGGGAACGGGTGTCCCTCCGGCGTATACCGCAAACTCCGGGCCGCACCATGCGGCCAGCGTGTCTTGACGCAGCAGCAGCCGCGGGCCCTGGAGCGTCCATTCCAGCACGGCCGCATGCCTGGGATTGCCCGCGAGGATGTTGGCCGCCTGCATCGACAAGACGTCCATCGCCCCTCCGGAAACAAATCCGAAGCGGCGGAAGCCGAAGCGCCCCGTATCCTGCACGGTCGTGTACAACCCCGGATTTTCCACAAGCAGGCTCATCGGCGGTTCCCCTCCTTAGCCGTCTCCGTTTCTTCACGGCAGAGCCGCTCGTAATCCGCTTCGTCTACAGGCACGAAGCGAACCGTGTCCCCCGCCTGCAGCAGCACCGGAGGACTGTGACGCGTCCGCAGCAGATCAAGCGGCGTACGGCCGATAATATGCCAGCCTCCCGGTGAAGGCAGCGGATAGATCCCGGTCTGGCTGCCTCCGATTCCCACCGATCCGGCCGGAATGGCGACCCTGGGATTAGATCTCCGCGCAAGAGCCAGAGAAGAAGGAAGTCCTCCCAAATAAGGGAATCCGGGTACAAAGCCGATCATATAGACCCGGTATACGCCTCCGCTGTGCAGCCGCACAACTTCTTCCGGGCTCATCCCGAGAGTACGTGCGGCATCTTCCAAATCCGGACCGAAGGAGCCTCCATAACATACCGGAATAAAAATTTCCCGTGACGGAGAAGCTGGAAGAACCGGATCCTCCGCGGCACCGGTTTCTAGAACACGCTCCAGATGCCGGCGGACCCAGGTGTAAACGACAGGCTCCCCGCCTGCCAGCATGGCCTCGGTTTCTTCCAGCTCCGAAGGAGAGAAATGCCTGCCGGCGGCCACAGCCGCCTCTACGACGGAGTACCAGACCGTGACTGTCGTATAAGTAGGTACGATCTCGACCAGTCCCGGAAACGGGCTGCGGCTGATCGTCTCCGCCGCCTCCAGAACACGCCGGTGTACTTCTTCGGATATGCTTTCACCCAGACGAAGCACGACGGCCTGGTCTCCAAGCGGTTCGAAAACGATTGCAGAACTGCATTTTGGCTCCACTTTTTGCGTCTCCCCGTTTCAAAATATCCCCTGCCGTGTATTATTTAGTAGACATGAAAAAAAGACCTCTGGCGGGAGATCTTTTTTCGAAAGACGAAGGAATCAACGGATTCCTTATATTTGAATTGTAATGGACCTTTGGGATACGATTCGATCAACCGATCAAACATATTTGTAAGTCGCTAAAACAATTAAACCACACCAAATAAGCTTTGTCAACCATGTATTTCCGACGCGCTGTCCGGACGCTCATACAAATCCAGTTTTTCTTTGAGCGCGTAATTTTCCTGCAGCAGGCGTTTGATAAACGCTTTGTCCCTCTCTTTTTTGTCGAGAAGATCTTTATATTTTTTGAACATGCCCAGAGAGACCATCACTTTTTCTTCGATCTCGTCCATCTCTCCGCGGATGTTCGCCAGGCAGCTCCCCGTAATGCGCGACTTGCTGACAGTCATAATATTGGCCAGCAGTACGTAACCGGTAAGCTGCTTTTCTTTGCCCGCTTCCAAATACGTGTAGCTGCCCTTGAGTTCTACGGATACGCTCGGAATGCCCGCGGTATGCGTAATAGGCGCGATGATCGTGTTCCCGGAATGTTTGTTGCCGACGTCGTTTTGTAAAATGATGCACGGGCGCTCTTTCTCTTCTTCGCTTCCGATGCCTTTTCCCAAATTGCATTTGTAGACTTCGCCGCGGCGCAGGGCACGCGTTTTCGCTTTATCGGACAGGGAGTCCAGATAGATTTTCGTTTTAAGCCACTCCAAGTAATCCTGAATGCGGGTAAGATCCGTTTTCAAAGGGCCACCTCCGTTGTGATTGCGGTTTGCCATGAACAAAATTCCCCTTTCGTGCTGTGTAAGAAATATTCTGTTTTAAGGTAAACTGGGTAACGGATGAATCTGCCGGACACGGATGCCGCTTCTGCCCGAGAAACCATTCCGGATTTCATTCGTTATACTAATGTATAAACCCTTTTTTTACGAAACATTAAAACAGACCCGTTGATCTTTCACTACCCGAAAAAGGAGCTCTTGAAACCGCCGTGACTTGGGAATCTATAAAAAGTGTGCTGACCGAAGAAAATATTGCGCAGCTTTTGTCTCATTATAACTCTCTCGGTCCATTGCCTGGTATTTTGCTGACGTTTATCGAAGCTTTCATTCCCGTTCTTCCGCTGTTCGTGATTGTCATGGGAAACGCCGCGTCCTACGGGCTCGGCTTCGGCTTCCTGTACTCCTGGCTCGGCACGAGTCTGGGCGCGACCTGCCTGTTCCTGCTGTTCCGCAGACTGTCCAATACGGCTTTTATGCAAAAGCTGACCCGCTCGCCCAAATTGCGCAACGGGATGAATTGGATTCATAACCACGGGTTCGGCACGATCTTCCTGCTGAGCTGCTTCCCGTTCACGCCTTCTTCGCTGGTTGTGGTGGCGGCGGCTCTGTCCCGGGTCGAGAAAATGATTTTTCTGCCGGCTATCGTGGCCGGGAAGGCGGTTATGGTGTTTACCATGGCGTTCGTCGGGTACGACATCATGTCTTTTATCCGCCAGCCCTGGAAGTTCCTGATCGTCCTGGTCGTGATCGGCCTGCTTTGGCTGCTCGGCAAAAAATTCGAGACCCGCATGCATCGGGCTTAAAAAAACCTCCGCTGGGGGAAGAGACCCGTTCCGCAGTTGCTGCTTTGAAGCTCCTTGTCGAGGGGCTTTTTTATTTGTAAATCGTGCCGCTCGGGCACGGCTTCAAAAAAACGCATCAAGGCGTAATGGAAGCGGGCGGGCATGGAGTAAATCATTGACAGTTTGCTCCGCTTGTCCGGTCTTTATTCCCGCAGCCGTGAAGGATCGGTCCGTTCCACGCAATCCGCGAGTGTCCGGCAGGACCTCCGGTGACCGGTCACCGTCACGAACGGATTCTCTCCTCCAGAAAGGCCAAGCGGAATATTTGCTTGGGGCGTCCTTTGGAAACGCCGCGTTCTTCGCCGATAACGTCGACAAGCCCGGCATCCTGCCAAGCCAGCAGGAAGCGGTGGGTGCTGCGCACCGTCACGTCGAGGACGCCCGCAAGCTCCTGCGCCGTGTAATCCAGCTTCCCGAAGCGGGTTACGTACGCGACCAGCCGGCTCAGGTAAGCGGGCGTCATTCCCGCCCTCCCCGCTTCCTTGATCAGCTCGGCGTCGAGCAGGGACAGGTCGAAGCGGTTCGGCTCCGTCATCTCCAGCGGACCGATGACACTGCGATCCTCGCGCACGATGAACGTGATATTGCCGCCCGCATCTTTGGAGCGCCGCAGGGCAAGGCGGGCATGCGTACCCGCTTCGTTGGCGGAACGGCCGAAGCCGATGCCTATGCTCAGCGTGAGGTCGTGCATGAGCGACAAATCTTTGGCCAGCGGGATCGATTTGTAGCCGCCCGTCTCCCGCTCGAATATCCCTCTCGTCGTCATGAACAGAAACTCGTCCCCGCCGAGCGTGTTCAGATACCCGTCGAGATGTTCGACGTAGTCCAGCACGATCCGGTGAAGGTCCAGCTTCATCCGCTGCACTTCGTGCTCGGAGCCCGACCTGGCGGCCAGCCTTTCGAATCCGTCGATGTTGATGAACCCGATGACGATCTGGCCCTCTTTGCTCCGGCGCGTCTCCGTGGAGAGCAGCGCGCGCTGCAGCGAAATCGTCATATCGTGCTCGGTCGGGGCGATCCATTCGCTGCGCAGTCCTTCCTTCGTCAGAGCCTCCGCAACCGTCTTCATTCCCGTTAGGGCGACTGTGTCCCCCGATGCCCCTGCCCGGTGGAAGTCGATCAGCTCCTGCAAGTTGCCGTCGCTCTGTCCGCCGTAACAGACCACGTCCATGCCGTTCTCACCGAGTTCCCTCAGCGCCTTGGCTACGACAGGCTCCGTCAGTCCGTCCACGGTCAGTTTCCCGGGGGAGCCGGTATGACCGGCCAGATAGAGCGCACGGTATAAGCCCGTGCCCGTCAGCGGCACATAATGCGCCGGAATCGGGAACGCAACGCTCTGCTTAGCGAGGCGGAATGTGTCCGGGTCCGTAAAAAGCAGCACCTCGGCCTGCTCGCCGAGACGCTGAACGTCCGGTAGCCGGTGCGGCTCCCCTTCCCATTTTAAAGACAAAGGATGAAAAGAAGGAAAAGCTTTGATCGTCTCCTCCGCTTTATCGAGAAGCTCTTCCGGACCGATCAGTCCGATCACGATTTCGTCCCGGCTGGGGGGTCGTTTTATTTCCAAGCTGCACATCCTCCTTGTCCCTGGCCGGATTTCCGCTGCGATAAGCACGTACCTCGGCAATCCGCGTGTTGTAGGCGTTTACATTCTTACTCTATTCTAAAGAAAGACTTCATTTAAAGACAAATCTTTAAATTGTCTTTAATTAAATTTAATGTTCTTTCTTTTTAAAAAATGGTGTGACGAATATCACAGAGGACTTGTCATATCTTAATAGAGAGGTGAGTTTATTTATGTTTGATATACTCATATACCAGAAGCAGAAA
The DNA here is from genome assembly GCF_058269095.1 of Paenibacillus sp. JNUCC 35. NCBI lineage: Bacteria > Bacillati > Bacillota > Bacilli > Caryophanales > Paenibacillaceae > Paenibacillus > Paenibacillus sp. JNUCC 35. The sequence goes on from NZ_CM177771.1 coordinate 5,268,582, forward strand.
GTTAAAGTCATCTGCGGCAATGATACCCTTACCGGTGTCATTTCCAATCACTACGAACAGTTTGGTCTCATTAAGATGGATAACGTCCTTCTGCCGATCGAACACATTCTGATGATTGAAGTTGTGGAGGAAGAGAGCGATCCGTTCTGTTATGCGGTCCTGACCGCTCAACCGATTAATAAAGGAGCTTCCTTACGGGAAATGCTCTATTGAGTGATCCGCAGCCGGCCCTTTGACCCGAGGGGCCGGTTTTGCTATGCCCGAAGGTTTTTTTTCGTCCGGAAAAGGACGCTAAACCCATTAGACGAAAGTTTCTCCAAAAAGTCGCGGTCTGCGAAGAAGAAAATTTCTCTCGCCTTGTTGCTCCGGACGCGTTACGGTATATTGGGTACATCCGTTAAGACAAGAATCATTAATCTATGCAAAGGACGGGCTTTTATGTCGCTTAAAACCCTCAAATGGCTGGCCGTTTGGACCCCTACCCTGTTTATCGGAGGATTCGAGTTTATCCGGCATGAGTTCATGCTGAGCTATATGTCCATGGAAACCGGAAACTGGTACATTACGTTCCTCACTCTCCTCGTCTCCTACATCTTCGCCACCTGGATGTTCCGCAGTATTGAGCGTACCAATAACCGGCTGGCCCGCGAAACGTCCAAACGCGCCGTCTATGAAGAACGCGAGCGGCTGGCCAGGGAGCTGCACGACAATCTCGCCCAGACGCTGTTTTTTATCAACGTGAAGCTGAAGCAGGGGAAGACCGAGGAAGCCAAAGCCGCCGTCTCCGAAATCGACCATCATCTTCGTCAGGCGATTTTCAATCTCCGGACCCTGCCCGAGGAAGGGACCTCCTTCACTCTGCGCATCGGCAAGTGGCTGCAGGACTGGGAAGTGCTGACCGGCATTGAAACCGTCCAAAATCTGCGGGCAACCGACAAAGTTCTCACAGCTGCCGAAGAAGTGCAGATTTTCGCCATCATCCAGGAAGCTTTCACCAATATCCGCAAGCATTCCCGCGCGACCCAGGCTTCTATCGACCTGGAAACGAGCGGCCCGGAATGGTCGCTCAAAATCGCCGACAACGGAGTCGGATTCGCAGAGGACGAATCCCAGCGGCACCGCTACGGCCTGACCATGATGCGCAAGCGGGCCGCCGAGCTCGGAGCCTCGTGGGAACTTCAGTCTTCGCCCGAAAACGGTACGGAGCTGTCCGTCACTTCATCAAGGAGGAAAACCCATGTCAGAGACCTGCTATCGCGTTCTCATCGCGGATGATCATCCCCTTGCCCGCCAGGCAATCCAGAGCTTGCTGGAAGACGATTCTTCATTCACCGTCGTCGGCGAAGCCTATAACGGCGAGGAAGCGATCGCCCTCTGCGGCAACCTGCAGCCGGATGTGGTGCTCATGGATATCCATATGAGCCCCGTGAACGGCCTGGAGGCGACCCGCCAGATCAAACAGCGCTACCCTCACATCCGCATCGTAATCCTGACGGTATCGGACGATGTAGCCGATCTGTTCACGGCCTTCCAGTTCGGAGCACAAGGCTATCTGCTCAAAAATATGGACCCCGACGAGTGGCTCAACTACCTGCACGCCCTGCTCGACGACAATTCCCAGGTGGCCCGCCAGATGGCGGACCGGCTTATGCGGCGCTTCCGTCAATCGGGGACACCGGCCGCCTCCGGCCAGCCCCTGCCTCAGCTTACGGCCCGCGAACATGAAATTGTCCTCTATGTCGCCGAAGGATACAACAACCGGCAAATCGCGGAAAAGCTGCTCATTTCGGAAAACACCGTTAAAAACCATATGAAAAATATTTTCGAAAAGCTCGGCATGGATAACCGCGTTCAGCTTACCGCCTATGCCGTGAAACACGGTATGTCACGAAAAGATCATAACTAGGGGGCAAAAATAGCCCAGTTGAGTCATACTTTCTCCTGTCCGCTTTGGGTACAGTAGAAGTACTACAAGATTGCGAGAGAAAGGGAGTTACTCATGAACAAGCTTAAAATACAAGCGGCCGCCGTTGTAGCCGGTTTGATGCTCTTTGCCGGCGTGGCCAGCGCCCACGTTACCGTTAATCCTGCCGAAGCGACGGCGGGTTCCTATCAGAAATTTACAGTTCGCGTACCGACGGAAAAAGATGTGCCGACTACCAAAATCGAAGTGAAATTCCCGGTAGACGCCGTATCCATCTCGCGTTTCGAACCGAAACCGGGCTGGAAATACGAAATTGCCAAAGACGGAGCGGATAAAATCACGGGTGTGACCTGGACCGCGGAGAACGGCGGCCTCACCAAAACCGAATTCGGCGAATTCAATATGCAGGGCAAAGTGGCCGACAACGCCACTTCCATCGTCTGGAAGGCTTATCAGACTTACCAGGACGGCAGCGTAGTGGAGTGGACCGGCGCCGAAGGCTCGGACAAGCCCGCTTCCGTAACGAAGGTTGCCGCTAAACCGGCCGGCGCAGGCACGGACAGCCACGGCCATACAAGCACGGCGCCGGGCAGCGCCACGGCGGCTCCCGCCCAGCAGGCGAGCGCTTCCGCGAGCAATACGCCGCTGTACCTGTCGATTGCCGCTGTGGTACTGAGCGCGGCTTCCCTTCTGCTCAGCCTGTTCAGAAAGCGCGCCTAAGCGAAGTTATGTTCCGTTTCCGTCCCGCTAGAACGGCGGGACGGAAACGGGAAAAAGCTGCGGGAATGACGATTCCGCAGCTTTTTTTATTCACTTGAAAAGACCTGAACCGCTCTTTACGGCGGTTCAGGTCTTTTTTGCGATACGAGACGGTGTGAGCGGCTTGAGGCGAAGCGATGCGAGACGTCGCGAGGCGATGTAGGCGGAGCGACCCCTCAGAGGCGAGGATCCGCCTACAGCAGCACCCGCCGGCCCGTCTCGCGGCTCTCGTTCGCCGATTCGATGAAGCGGATCACTTCGAGCGTCTCCCTTATGCCGACCGCCGGCTCGCCGCCGCGGAACAGCTCCATGACGCGCTCAAGCAGGCTCGCGTAGAAGGGCTTCGAGTCCGCGGAGATATCGACCGCGCGGCTCCCCCCTTCGCGGTGCACCACCGCACCGAACGCGGGACTGCCCTGGCGGCTGCCGCGCACGGTCCCGATGCGGCCGTCGGCCCAGACGCCGACGATCACCTCGTGCGACTCCCCGGCTGCCGCCGTGACGTGCACGCAGCCCGGGCCAAGCGCGGCGTACAGCATCTCCACCATGTGGATGCCGTACCAGAACAGGCCGGGCTGCGTCGGCTCCAGCGCCAGCGGGCCGAAGCAGTCGGCTCCGGTGACCGCTCCCTTCTCCGAGCCGCCAAGCGCTTCCGTTAAGCCTTCGCCGAAGCGGAGGGACGAGCTGCTCAGGAGCGGAACGCCGTGCCGTACGGCCAGAGCGGCGATCTCCCCGGCATCCCGCGAGCTGACGGCCAGCGGCTTGTCGACGAACACCGGCTTGCCGTACGGGGCAATCTGCCGGAACTGTTCGGCGTGTACCCGGCCGTCCGCCGATTCAAGCAGGATGGCGTCGCATGCCGCCGCAACGGCCGCGGGAGAGTCGGCGATTTCCACGCCGTATTCGCCGCGGAGTTTCTCGGTGAACCCCTGCACGCGGGAACGGCTCAGCTCGAAGTCTTCCGAGCCGCCCGGATAGGCGATCACGACCCGGCCGCCCGGCACATACCAGGGATGGCCCGGGTCGTTGAGCAGTTTCGTAAATTCGACGGCATGCGAAGTGTCCAATCCGATCATGCCGATTCGTAAACTTGGTTGCTGCACCTTTAACGCCCCCGTTCAGCTTTCCCGGCTTATGTAAGCCGCCAGGTTAGTTGTGTAGCGGTTTTTAGAAGGAACTCCGGCAAGAAGACCGGGCAGCCGCAAGCGCATGAATAACCGGCCTGCGTCCCGCTTTGTTTACCGTCCTTCCGAATGCCCTGCGCAGCCGGATCCGCCGTTACCGTGCCGGACTCCCGATACTATTCTGACGGATATGTATCCGCTTGTGATTTCGATTCCGGCACCGGCATTTTCGGCGTCACTGCGCCCGCTCGTACACCCGGAATGTGTAATCATACGGATTTTTCTCATCCCGGATACCGGGCTCGTCGGAAACAAGCGTCCATTCGCCGGGATCAATCTCCGGAAAGAACGTATCGGCTTCAAAGGTATCGTCGATAAACGTCACGTACAGCTTGTCAACGTGAGGCCAGAACAGCAGGAACACTTCCGTTCCGCCGATCACGAAAACCTCCCCTTCCGTGTAACGTTCCAGCACTTCTTCCACCGTATGGACGACTGTGCACCCTTCGGCTTTAAAGCCGCTTTGCCGGGTCAGGACAATATTTTCACGATTCGGCAGCGGGCGTCCGATTGAATCGTATGTTTTCCGCCCCATCAGGATCGGATGACCGGTCGTCATTTTTTTGAAATATTTCAAATCCGCCGGCAGATGCCACGGCAGCTTGTTGTCGATCCCGATCGCATTGTTGCGGTCCATCGCAAAAATAAAAGAAATACTCACCTGACCAACACCTCTTCCTGCGACCCATGCGAACCTTGCGGCCGTTCATGGATCATCCTATTTTCCCGTCTAATCCGGTTCGAAACGGTCTTCGCGGATAGCTCCCGCAATCAGATCGCGATCGGAGCCTTAATACCGGGATGCGACTGGTAGCCGACAAACTCGAAATCTTCATAAGCGTAATCGAAAATAGAATCCGGCTTGCGCTTGATTTCAAGCTTGGGCAGCGGAAACGGCTCTCTCGCAAGCTGTTTCTCCACCTGTTCCAGATGGTTCAGGTAAATATGCACGTCCCCGCCGGTCCATACCAGGTCCCCGACTTCGAGATCGCACTGCTGCGCGACCATGTGCGTGAGAAGCGCGTACGAGGCCAGATTGAACGGCAGACCGAGGAACGTATCGACCGAACGCATCTGGAACATGCACGACAGCTTGCCGTCCGCCACATAGAACTGGAATGCGTAATGGCAGGGCGGCAGCGCCATCTGATCTACCTCTGCGGCATTCCAGGCGCTTACGAGATGCCTGCGAGAATCCGGGTTGGTTTTAATCTGGTCGATCACTTGGGTAATCTGGTCGATAGTCCGTCCGTCCGGTGCCTGCCAAGTGCGCCACTGGGCGCCGTACACACGGCCCAAGTTACCGTCCTCATCGGCCCACTCGTCCCATATGGTGACGCCATTGTCGTGTAAATAGTGAATGTTGGTTTCACCTTTCAAAAACCATAAAAGCTCATGGATAATCGAGCGCATATGAAGTTTTTTAGTCGTCAAAAGCGGAAAGCCTTCCGCCAGATTCATCCGCATCTGACGCCCAAACACGGAAATGGTTCCGGTTCCCGTGCGATCTTCTTTGCGGGTTCCGTTTTCCTTGATATCCTTAAGCAGTTCCAAATACTTATTCATTTCCAAGCGCACCTCGAATCATCGGTTTTCCTTTTTTCCGGATAAAGTCTGTCCTTAGTATATCAGTTTCCTCCTCCCCGGAAAATGAAAAAGAACTTCTCCTTATTCAGAAAAAGTTCCCTATTCTCCGTTCCCTTCCGGCAAACCGGAAAGAAGCGTCCCCTTTCTATGAAGAGAACGCTTCTTTTATAGACCCTGAACAGCTCTGTAGAGGCAGAATCGTCTAGACTTCGGCCCAGATCCGTCTCACGTTATCCATGGCGATTTTGGAGCCTTGTCTGCACTCTTCCATGCCTTCGAATTCGATGGACAGATAGCCGTCGAAGCCGGAACGCTTCACCAGACGCAACACTTCCCACATGTCGATATCGCCCTGTCCGGCAATAGCTCCCCGGAGGTAGTTGCCTGCCGTGGTCTTGAACCAGCCTTCACCCGGATTCCGGTAAGAAGGGCGGAGATAGAAATCTTTGATATGTACAATGGAGGCAAACGGCAGATTTTTCTGCACGGAAGCGACCGGATTTTCATCCGCACACATAAAGTTGCCGATATCCAGCGTCGTCTTGAAGTTCGGGCGGGCCACGCCTTGAACGACGGTAAGCACCCGGTCGCTCGCCTGCACCAGATAGCCGTGATTTTCGATGCTGGTCGTAATCCCGTACTGAGCGGCGTAATCCGCAATCGTCCGGCACGCTTCGATCATGCGGTCCAGATTCGCGTTGAACGTACGGATGGAAACGTCTTCATGGCGGGCCACATCATGGCGCATCAGCTTAACGCCCAGCTCGGCCGCTACATCGACTTCCCGCTTCACTCGGGAAATTTCATTCTGGAAAGCGCCCTCATTTTCCGTCAGGAAGTTGGCTCCGACCGCATAATTGGAAAGCTCGATGCCTGCGGACTTCGCTTTTTCCTTGATGCTTTGCACAAGCTGGGGTTCCCGGGTAAAATCAATTTCCAGCGGAACGACTTCCATATGTTCGCCGCCGTTAGCCGCAATCCAATCCAACGCACTGACATAGTCCAACTCCCCGGCTCTGATGGCACGGTACAAACTGTAAGAGCTTAATCCGATTTTCAAAATGGGCCGCCTCGTTTCTCTGTAAGGGTTATAAGTACACCTGTATCATAGAAAACCGTTCCGCAAGAAGCAAGTTCTCTTCTTCTTCATATAGGAGCGTAATCGGCGCCCAGACCCCCTTTTTCGTAAAAATAGCCCCCTATAATCCCTCTTCCTTCCAAAAGCGGCTCCGCACGGATACCTTGTGACCGATTTCGCTGTTTCCTTTAAAAGAGACGGAGGTAATACAGGGTACGGTAAAAAGTCGTCCGGACTCTGCGTACTGCAATATGACTGGTCCTCCATTTCCCGGACGGTCGGCTTTTACCGGAGGCATCAGGTCATTCCTTCCGGCCGGTTTTTCGATGCCGTTAACGGCGGATAACGGCAAAAAATCCCCGGCTTCCATCAAGGAAACCGGGGATTTGTCTTGCGCGCGACCGGAGCGATTACTACATGCCGGAAACTTGCATTTTTTGCGAGAATTGTTCGATCGTCAGCGTATCGGTAGGAAGAGGCTGCAGGTTAGCCTTCTTGTTGATATTGCTGTACTCGGTTTTGATTTTCGTACCGACTTTGAACGTACCCTGCTTTTCATCGGTGACGTCCAGGTTCGCGTTAATTTCCTGATAAGCCGGGAATTTATCTTTATCGATAGCCGTCAAAATGTTGAATTCGTTGATTTTCAGCACTTTTTTCAGCTCGTCGATCGCCTTCTGGGTATCTTCCTTACTCGAACCGGCGGCAAGTTCTTTCTTTGCCTTCTCGATTTCGGCCGGATCGACTTGAAGCATGTCTTTATACTTGTCGCTAGATACGAGATCCAGAAGCTGCGGAGCTACCTTCTCGACAATCGTTTTGATGGTAGGTTCCAGGTTCTCGTTGGTAATCTGGAATTTCACGACTTGTTTCGCGTCTACGCTCTCGGGCAGTCCCGCGTTTTTCTTATCGACATCGACAAAGTACGTTTTTTCGTCAAAGTTGGTCGTAAAGATTTTCATCGCGTCTTGACCGAACTGCTGCTGTTTCTTCACGTCGATGGCATTTACGTTCACTTTGCCGTCCGTCGTCTGATTCAGCTCGTTGACATCCACGACGATGTATTTACCGACGGTGTCTTTCGGAATAGGCAGAAGCGGAATGTTCGGAACTTTCACATACATCTTGTCTTTGGTCATGACCATAGGCAGGGAAATCTTCATCGGCATGTCGCCTTTGAGGTTGGCTTCCAGCGTCATTTCCAGCTGCATAGGATCGGCCTGGTAAACACCTTTAGCCGTAACATCCAGGTTTTTCAGGAAGTTAGCTCCCATCGCCAAGCTCGGATCCGCTTTAAGCGCGGTTTCCGGGAAATCCAGGTTCAAGGTCATATTCATGTTGAAATCCGCACTGTTCATGGTAGAAGCAGCGGTATAGGATTCCTCCAAAGCCGTTTTCGGTGATTCTTTTTTGCCGCAACCCGCCAATACGATAGTAAAAGTCAATAGTAATACGAGTGCAGACATCCAAATTTTCTTGTTCACACGATTTCTCCTCTCTCTATCCCTCACGATAATTAAGAACATGAACGATTATAATACAGCTTTCAAAGGAAGCAAAGACAAATATTTGTATAAAGGAGGAAATTGAAGAAATCCTGCCCTATTTGGAGTTAACCCGAATGAGGAAGGTGTGAAGCGCCAGGAACGGTTTATTTTGGAAATTGACGCCCTATGCGGAGGTTAGAACCGGATGAATATCCGGGTCACATGGTTTTTCACGGTGTATGGACATACTCGGCCCGGAATAAACCGAACCTTTTCCGCAAAAAGAGCGAATATAGAGCATAACGCTTTATGGAGGAGGTAAAACCGATGGTTACAAAATGGAAGAATTGAAAAGAGCAAAGAAGGCGTCCGCTCCGTCACATGCGGCTTATGCTTATCCCCGACAATTGCTGTTGACCTTCTCTCTCTTACGGATAACGCATGAAACGAAAATGCCCTTACTCCGGACGGCGGAGTCGGGCCCCGGGCAGGAACCGCCGGGTATCCGGATTCAATCCTCGTCGGGATTTTCCCATTTTCTGGAGTATGCCTTATTGGTGATCCAAATCGTTGCCCATAATATCAGACCCGCCAAAGCCAGACCGATAATCAGAGATGCGATCATCATAGCTGCTGCCTCCCTTCTTGTTACCCCCATTGTAGCGAATGAAATGGCAAGATGATAGTGTTTTCACCGCTTAGTCACAATTGCCCCGCGTTGGGTTTTTCAACCCGCTTAAGGTATAATAAAACGTGTTGTATTTCGGGCCTGTCCCGCATAAGGATGCGCCTTTTTTAATTCAAGGAGGAACTACCATGACCCCGAAAAAAAGAATCACCCGGCTTCTGATCCTGGCTTCCGCCGTCGCGCTCTTCGCCGGCTGCGAGAACAGCAAGGAAACGGGCGGGAACTCCCCGGCCGCCACGTCGACTCCGGGTACGTCAGCGGTAACTTCGCCTTCCGCAAATCCGTCCGCAACACCGGGAAGCACGAGCAAGCCGACGACTTCGCCGACACCGGCTTCTACTTCGAAAGGAACCGGAACAGGCAAAGGAACGGATGGCGCGGAGCAGGTGGCCGCCAAGCCGGAAAGCATGACCGTGCTGGTTAATAAACAATTCAAGCTTCCGGACACGTACAAACCTTCCGATCTGGTGTACCCGGATGTGAATTTTGTATTCGCCGAAAAAATCGAAAAGCGCATGATGCGCAAAGAAGCGGCCGGCGCGCTGGAAAACATGTTCGCCGCGGCCAAGAAAGACGGGACACCGCTGGCCGGCGTGTCCGCTTACCGCTCCCACTCCACACAGACGACCCTGTTCAACCGTTACGTACAAAAGGACGGCGAGGCCGCGGCCAAGAAATACAGCGCCGTACCGGGACACAGCGAGCATGAAACGGGACTGGCCATAGACGTTTCGGGCAGCACAGGCAAATGTGCGGCCGAAGACTGCTTCGGCGGAACGCCCGAAGCCAAGTGGCTGGAAGACCACGCCCACGAATACGGGTTTATCATCCGCTATCCGAAGGGCAAGGAATCCGTCACCGGCTATCAGTACGAGCCGTGGCACCTGCGCTATGTCGGCACCCAGATGGCCAAAGACATCAAGACGAAGAACACGACGATGGAAGAGTATCTGAATGCCGTACCGGTAGCGAAGTAACGCCGGATTCTTCGCCGGATTCATCGAACGGGCAATGGAGCCTGCCGAGTCATGACGAGAAAATGCCGCCCCTTGTTTTGAGGGGCGGCATTTTTGTGCGGCCAGGCAGGCTGCTGCGGCCTGACGACGCCAGACTTGGCGGGAGATTGAAACGTCTCCGGCCTTTGGCGCGTATCAGCATAAAAAGAAAGAACCGTTTAGGAACTGCCGCTCGGAACCGGCAGTTGATTTACATAGAATTTTCGTTTGCTCCCGCAGGCAAGCGACCGGACCGTCCCGGCAGGGACGGCTAGCAATCTTCCACCACAAGCGCATAGACAATACCGGGACCGTGCACGCCGATGGTAAGGTCGTTCTCAATATCCGCCGAACGGCTCGGGCCCGATACGAAATGAATCCCGGCCGGCCTCGCTCCGGCCGCCAGCCCGTCAAGCGGACGGAGCACCTCGCCGAGACGCATCTTCATCCGGCTGGCGGGAACCACCGCGACGAGGACCGCCGGAAGCAGGCTGACGCTCCTGCCTTTGCGGGGCGAGGACATCAGCACGACCGTACCGGTATGAGCCGCGGCCCAGTCGGCCGCCACAAGCCCGATGTCGGCTCCGGCAGCGTCTGCCAGCCCGGCCTCCTTCTCCGCGTCCGAGGCATGCTCCGCGTTCCAGACGGTCAGGCGGTCGAGTCCCTCTGCCGTCTCCAGCACGGCCGCTATCGCCTCCAGCTCCGGCTGGTCCTGGCGGATGACCCGCCTCGCCTCCAGGTCGCGGATCAACTGCCGCACGAAAGCGGCCGCCTCCTCCATGGAGGCCAGCTTCTCGGCATGACCGCCCGCCTTGCGCCAGTTATCCATAAAGAGGCGGATGCGCGCGTCTTCGTCCAAATCTACGGCGTTCCAGAAGTCAGGCGCTCCCCGGAACGGTCTTGCCGGGCGCTCCGTTATCCGGGGACGCCCCAGCCGGGAGGCGATGCCGCCCAAGAACGCCTCCTGCTTCCGCCTGGACTCGGCTTCCAGCCTGTTCAGGAAATCAGCGGCGGATTTACTCATGACGGCCGCCCCCTTTCCGGCGGGCGGCCATAATCCGCTCCATGCGGCTCTTCACGTCCGCGTCCATCTCCGGCAGGCTTCCGGCGGCTTCTTCGGCGAGGCTTTTCCATTCCTCGCGGAATGTCTTCGGCGGAAGCGCCGGGGCGTAGCGGTGCGTGTTCCAGCCCTTGAGCGGACCGATTCTCGCTTTGATCACGCCGCCGCGGGCCACGAACCGCTGGCCGAATCTGCCCAGCGCCGCAACCCGCCTCAAGCGCTTGGCATCGGCCATGATATAACCGAAAGCGGACATTCCCGCCTTCTCCGCCGTATCCCCATGGCCCTTCTCGACCTTGCGGCCTCGTAAATAGACCAGCATGTCGTGCAGCGGGATTTTGACCGGACAAGCCTCGTAGCAGGCGCCGCACAAGGTCGAAGCACCGGCGATATCGTCCCACTCGGCCGTGTTCCGGTTAAGCGCCGGGGTGAGGACGGCCCCGATCGGACCGCTGTAAGTGCTGCCGTACGCATGCCCGCCGATGTGCCGGTAGACCGGGCAGGCATTCAGACAGGCGCCGCAGCGGATGCAGTTCAGCAGCTCCTGGAAATCCGGGTCTCCGAGCTGAAGCGAGCGCCCGTTGTCCAGGATGATGACATGCATCTCCTCCGGACCGTCTCCGTCCGGTTCTCTTCTCGGCCCCGAGATGACCGACATGTAGACGGTCAGCTTCTGGCCGGTGGCCGAGCGCGGCAGCAGCGTCGCCATGACCTCCAGATCATCCAGCGTGGGAATGATCCGCTCCATTCCCATGAAGGTGATCTGCGTCTTGGGGACAGTGCTGACCATCCGGCCGTTGCCTTCGTTCTCGAAGAGAACGATGGAGCCGGTCTCGGCGACGGCGAAATTGCAGCCGGTCATTCCGATGTCCGCCTCCAGGAACTTCTCCCGCAGCTTCCGGCGCACGAAGCCGGCGAGCACGGCCGTATCAGGCGGGAGCGTTTCACCCGCTTCTTCCGACAGCAGCTCCGCGATCTGGAAGCGGTTTTTGTGGATCGCGGGAATGATGATGTGAGACGGCGCTTCCCCCGCAAGCTGGATGATATACTCGCCGAGGTCCGTCTCCACCGCTTCAATGCCGAGTTCTTCGAGCGCGCGATTGATGTGAATCTCTTCGGATACCATGGATTTGGATTTCACGACGCTCTTCGCTTTTTGGTGCCGGGCGATCTCCATCGTAATCGAGACCGCCTCCTCCGCCGTTTCCGCGAAGTGGACATGGACGCCCTGCGCCCGCGCATTTTCAACGAAGGCGCCGAGGTAATAATCGAGATGAGCGATCGTATGCAGGCGGATCTGCCGTCCCCGCTCCCGCCATTCTTCCCAGTTTCCCTGCTCGGCGGCCGCGTTCAATTTGCCGGTTTTTAGACGCTCGGTCGTGAACTTGACGGCTTTCCGCAGGAAATCGTTGTTAAGCGCGATTTTCGCCCGGTCTTTCACACTGCCCCCACCGCTAGACATGCTCATCGGCCCGCCTCACTCCTTCCTCCAAAAGTTCCGCCAGATGCATGACCTTAACCGGTCTGCCTCTGTGCAGCAGATTCCCGGATATATTCATGAGGCAGCCCATATCGAGACCGACGAGTACCTCCGCTTCCGTTTCCAGGACATGATCGGATTTCTCCGCGACCATCGCGCCCGATATGTCGCTCATTTTGACGGCAAACGTGCCTCCGAACCCGCAGCAGTCCTCCGCATGCGGCAGCGGAACAAGTTTAAGGTCGCGTACATGCTCCAGCAGGGAGGCCGGTTCGTCCTTGATGCCAAGCAGCCGCGTGCCGTGGCAGGACGGATGGTAGGTGACTCTGTGGGGAAACACCGCCCCGAGATCCGTAACGCCCAGCACGCCGACGAGAAATTGCGTAAACTCGTACGTTTTCTCCCGGAGAGCTTCCGCCTTGGCCAGCAGCTCCGGATCGTCCTGAAACAGTTTCGGATAATAATGCTGAACCATGCCCGTGCACGAGCCGGAAGGCGACAAGACAAAGTCGCTGTCGTCAAACGCTTCCAGCAGAGTCCGGGCCGACTTACGCGCATCGTCCCAGTAGCCGCTGTTAAAAGCCGGCTGTCCGCAGCAGGTCTGCACCTCCGGAAAATGGACCCGGATGCCGTACCGGGCGAGCAGCCGCACCATCGCCTGCCCGACCCGGGGATACACGAGGTCGCTCAAACAGGTGATAAATAAGGAAACCTTCAAGATGAATCGCCCCTTTCGGTTGAAAGCGCTCTCTTTTATATAGAAGAAATACGTCGTGATGATTGAAAAAAAGCCCTTTCCGCTCCGCGAATAAGATGGGGAACGGGCAGGGCGGATACGGCGGCGGCTCAGGAAAGCCGGGTAACCTTTACGCCTTTCTCGCGCAGGGCTTCCAAGCTGTCCGCGCTCGTCGCCGAATCGGTGATGACATGCCCGATCCGCTCCCATGAAGCGACTTGGGCAAACGACTGCAGACCGAACTTGCTGTGGTCCGCCAGCAAAAAAACTTCGTCGGAAATGGCGACCATTTTGGCTTTGACCAGTGCCTGCAGCTCGCTCGATTCGGAAATGCCGCGCGACGCATGCACGCCTTTGCACGACAGGAACGCTTTATCGACATGGTACGTATCCAGGGAGCGTTCGGCCAGCGGACCGGCGTAGGAAAGCGACTGCGGAAGAAGACGGCCTCCGGTGGAAACGACCTGTATTTTCTCCTTGGAGCTGAGCTCCACGGCGACTTGGATCGAGTTGGTCAGCACCGTAAGCGGTTCGTCCGGCAAAATTTGCGCCATATACCACGCCGTCGTGCTCGCATCGAGTATGATCCGGTCGTTCTCCCGGATATGCTTGACGGCTTCCCGGGCGATGCTCCGCTTGAGGTCCGCGTGCACCGTTTCCCGTTCTTTGAACGGAATCTCGGGCTGGGATTCTCTCACGCGGACCGCTCCGCCGTGACTGCGCATCAGCCGGCCTTCGCTCTCCAGCTTGTCGAGATCGCGCCGGATCGTTTCCTCGGTGACTCCGCACAGCTCGCTGAGCTCCGTCACCCGTATGCTTCCTCTTTCATTGACCAGCGCGAGTATTTTCTGCCATCTTTCCGCTACAAGCATCGTGCATCCTCATTTCATGGTTCCATTCTTGCCGAGGCGGGCCTGTTCTTCTGCCGTACGCACGGATGCAGGCATAGTCCGGGCTTCGCCTCTGTTTCTTTTATTGTACAATATCGGACGGGAAGGGACTAGACGAACGGCCTTCGGGCGGCCGCCTACGCCTCTCGAAGGCCGCGGCGGCACAGGCGGGCCGGGGCAGGCACGACGATGGCCGTGTGCAAACGAGGCGGCATTAACCGGGGCGGCGTCACGGCCGTATGCCACGAGGCGGCATCAACGAGGCGGCGTCACGACCGTATGCGGCGAGCCTACATCACCCGGCACAACGTTCCGTCCCTCCGCCACGAGGCAGCTTAGGCGGGTTCGCCGCGCCTCCCTCCGGCTATCGCGTAAACGCCGCCGGAACGCCGCCGTCCACGGTCAGCATGCAGCCGGTCGTCTTCTCCGATTTCGACGAGGCGAAGTAGACGATCGCTTCCGCGATATCCTGCGGATAGACGTTCACGAGCAGCGTCGTCCGCCGGCGGTAATACTCCTCCAGCTGATCCGGCTCGATGCCGTAAGCCGCGGCGCGTTCGCTGCGCCAGCCGGAATTCCAGATGGCCGAACCCTGAAGAACGGCGTCCGGCAGCACCGAATTGACGCGGATGCCGTAGGCGCCTCCCTCGGCGGCAACGCAGCGCGCCAGGTGGATTTCGGCGGCCTTGGCAGTGCTGTAGGCGGAAGCGTTTTTGCCCGCGTAGACGGAATTTTTCGAGCCGACGAATACCATGCTGCCGCCGGTTCCCTGAACCTTCATGATCTTGAACGCTTCCCTCGCTACGAGGAAATAGCCCGTTCCCAGTACGTTCATGTTCAGGTTCCATTCTTTCAGTGTCGTATCTTCAAACGGACTCGATGTCGCCAGGCCGGCGTTGTTCACGATAATGTCCACCCCCCCGAAGGCAAGGACGGTTTCCTTGTATGCTTCCGCGACCTGTTCTTCGCGTGTAACGTCCATTGCGGCGGCTATGACGCGTCCTTGCCCGTACTGCCGGTTAAGCTCCGCCGCCAGCGTCTGCGCCCCCTCCAGATTCAGGTCGGCCAGCACGACGTGGGCGCCGCCCTTCAGCAGCTCGCGGGCGGCCGCGCCGCCTATGCCCCCCGCTCCGCCGGTAATGAACGCCACTTTCCGGGAGAATTCGGCTTCCGCCGGGGCAAGTGTCAGCTTGTACAGCTCCAGCGGCCAATATTCAACGTTATAGGACTCGTTTTCACTCAGCGATACGAAGTTTCCGAGCGCGGTCGCCCCCCTCATCACGGCGATGGCACGATGGTAAAGGGCGCCGCTCACTTGGGCCATTGCCCGACTTTTGCCCGTATTCACCATCCCGAGGCCGGGAATCAGAATCACTCTCGGCGCCGCCTCGAACATCACGTCACCCTCGTTCCTGTTGCGTTCGAAGTAGGCCTCGTACGTTTCCTTGTAAGCGGCGATGCCGGACTTCAGCGCTTCGATAAGGGCCGGAACATCAGCTTCGGCGGGATTCCAATCCACGTAGAGCGGCTTCATCTTCGTATGAACGAGATGGTCCGGACAGGCGGCCCCCACCTGCGAAAGCGCCTGCGCCTCGCGGCTGTTCACGAAAGCCAGTACATCTTCTCCGGCATCGGCCGTCAGCAGCATCTTCCGTTCTCCGCCGACAGCTCCGCGGATGACCGGCAGCACCTGCGCGAGGATCTCTCTGCGTGCGGAATCCGCCAGCGTTTCGTACTTCGCGCCGCCGAACAGCGCAGCGCGGTTCACGCGCGATTCGATGAAATTTTCCGCCTCCGAGATAATTTCGATCGTCTTCTTGTAGCAGGCCGCCGACGTCTCCCCCCAGGTGACCAGTCCGTGCTTTTCCATCAGGACAAGCTCGGCGGCCGGGTTGCCGCGTACGCCTTCGGCGATCATTTTCGAAAGGGTGAAACCGGGACGCACATAGGGCACCCAGACAAACCGGTCGCCGTATATTTCGTGCGCCAGCTCTTTGCCGTTATCCGCGCAGCAAAGGGCGATGATAGCATCGGGATGCGTATGGTCCACATGCTTAAAAGGAAGAAATGCATGCAGCAGCGTTTCGATCGAAGCCCGCGGGTGGCGACTGTCCACCATGCAGTGTCCCAGATAGGCGACCATTTCTTCGTCGGTCATCTCTTCCCGCTCCATAAGCGGACGAATATCGTCCAGGCGCAGGCTCGTGAAATTTTCCGCTTTCATGGACGCAAGGTCCGAGCCGCTGCCTTTTACCCACATGACCTCGATTTCCCGCCCGCGAAAATCCGTGACCGCCGTTTTGGCCGAGGTATTTCCGCCGCCCCAGTTGGCGACCGTGCGGTCAAACCCGAGCAAGTTCGACCGGTACACCAGTTCGTCCAAACCTTTCTTAACGCCTACCGCGATTTCCGCATCCCATAAATTTGCCGTCATTTTGTGCTCCTCCTCAGGAATTGAACGAGTATTGTTTTGCTTTATTTTCATTTGTTTTATTTTATTTAATCATAGCATATCTTTATTTATTTTTGAATCATTATTTTTATGTTTGTTTTTCTTTGGATAAATAAAAAAAGACAAAAACGGGAGGGCCGGTCCTGTCTTTGTCTTTATTTTATGGAGTTGTCTGTATTTTTATTGGCTTGCGGGTTCCTTCTTGCGGTTTAGCGGAAATGGTCCCAGAAGTCCCAATACTTGAAATACTTGGTGCGCAGGAAATACCTCGACGGCAAATGGTCGGCCGGGAGACGGTCGCGCTTCCCCTGTTTCTGTTCATCGCTTCGCTCCCTGTGCTGCGACTGAGTT
The DNA here is from genome assembly GCF_058269095.1 of Paenibacillus sp. JNUCC 35. Classification (NCBI taxonomy): domain Bacteria; kingdom Bacillati; phylum Bacillota; class Bacilli; order Caryophanales; family Paenibacillaceae; genus Paenibacillus; species Paenibacillus sp. JNUCC 35. Next base: position 5,285,253 of record NZ_CM177771.1, read on the forward strand.
TCCGTACGGCTTGGCATCCGATTTTCCGGCTGCTTTTCAACCTGATTTGCGGGCCGGTTTGCCGACTTTGCTTTTGTACCATCCGTTCCTTCAATAGAATGGGCTTCCGTCTGGAGATTGACGCAGTGTCTGCCGCAGCCTGTCCCCTCTCCGCCGTTGAAAGCCCCCCTGCATGTCCCGTTCCGGCACATGGCGTTCACCTCTTTTGTAAAATTAATCTCCGAATTTCCATTCCGTCTTGCTTCCTCTGTTTAAGAGTTTGCCGTCAGTCCCGGCTCCGGCGCCGTTTTGCGGGAAGCCCACAACCGGTATGGGATGATCAGAGCAAGACACACAAGAAACAGCGCGTAGAACTGCGGATTCGGAATCCGGTTGATGCGGAAGACGGCGTCCAGCAGAGCCACGAAAAAGGCAAACGCGATGCGGGCGCTCCTTGTCGCAGGCGTGGACTTGGGGTCCGTGATCATGAAGAAGGCAAACAGTTGAAGGGAGGCGCCCATGAGGGGCCCAAGGGCCGCAAACAAAGGCGCTCCGAAGAAGAAATGCCGCACGAACGCAAACAGCGTAAAGCTCCCGAGGAAAGCCAGTACCGCATCCAGCCGGTTGGCGATGTAGCACACCACGATGCCCAGGCACAAGATCAGAATCATAACGCCGATGCCGTTCGTCCACTGCTTGGGAGTACTCACCGCATACTGGGGCAGGGAGTAGAGCATGATGACCATCGCCACGTTGTTCGGGTTGAAAATATGCCCGCCTTTGAATCGGATGGCATATTTCAGCGTGATCGCGATAACGGCGGTGAGCGCATAAGGCCACAGCTGATTGGAACTGAGCAGCAGAGAGATACCGATCCCCGTGATCAGGGCGCTGAGCGGAAACATCCACGTTTTATTTTTCAGCCGGTTCAGAATGATTTCCGTCCCCGTGGTACAAACGACTGCCGCAAAAACCGCATCCCATTTCTGGAAAAAGCCCAGGTACACTTGCCCGGCTATCGCAAAGCTGCTCAGGAACGCCAGAATAAAGTATCTCGGGTCAATCCGGTAATCCCGCCAGGATACGACCGAACGCAGATGCGTATTCATTTCATTGCGCATGAAATTCCTCCGTTATTTCGAAATGGTATGAGCTTGCAGGGACCGACTTAAACGTTAGAAAACCTCCCTTCTCAACATGTGCATAATTCGGGTATCCCCCGTCCGGCAGCACGAATAAAATCCTTTCAATTTATACCCTGTTCCGATTCACGATCTGACTTTATTATAAGGACCGCTGCTGCCCTGCCACTCGGCTTTCCATGCGGATGCGGCTCGTTCTTAAGGATGTCTCACCTTATAAACAAAAGAAGGATACCCGCTCGGGTACCCTTCTCGATTGATCTGTTTGAGGCTCTGCCGCCACTGATTTGTTCGGTTTGTACGTCTCAACTATGCAGAATAGCTTGCCTGAGCCGCCCGGCTGCGCCGACGGTATGAAGGGGCTCATCTCTTGCCAGCGAGCTGCATGACGCCTATTAAATTGCCGTTAAGGTCGTAAAACTTCAGGAATTTTGCGAATCCTCCATCGTCAAAGCTGGCAATTGCGACACTTTTCTCCTTCAAATGTTTCACGAGGTTATCCATATCGCCACTGCTGAAAAACAGGACCGGTTTTAGCTCTCCATCCTTATTGAAACGAACGGGGGAGTAATTCTTCGTTTGCCAAAGCATTAGGTTAGGACCATTATGAACAGAGAGCATGGCGCTCTCACCGTAATGACCGATCACCTGAAAGCCAAAAATTTCTCCGTACCAGTGAATAGACTCTTCCAGATCCGTAACGGGCAATTGAACATGGTCAATCCCACTTAAAAAAGCTTGGGGCATCATGCACCTCCTTCCCTATTACAGGGATTTTTTCCCACAATTGGTTTGATTGTATCTAATCTTATCCGCTTCTCCAAAAGGCGTCAAACTATTGCTGCCGCACGAATTCTTTCATTCGCAAATCCCCGAAAGTATACACTCCCCTAACATTCGGCTCGTACAATGGGAAGAGACCGGCCGCTTTTTCTACCAAACGAGTAAGGAGTTACTGCACGATGCCGTTCAACAAAACCAGACCGACCTCCCTTTTTCTTGCGACGCTGATCAGTTTTCTCGTCATTATAGGATTGTTTGACGGGTTCGACCTGGCGGCCTTCGCTTATTTCAAGACCAAATATCACGGCGAAATTATCGCTCACAACCAGTCCATGCTAAAAAATACCGCCGAAAAATACAGCACGCATTTTTCCCGGATCAAAACGCTTCTTTTCAATACGTACAACGATCCCGGCGTGATCGCTTTCAACCGGCATCTGCAGGGCGCGACGGATGAAGAGCTCCGTTATCTGGAGGCGAAAAGCATCGTTACCCGGCTCCGTTCGGATACCTCGAACCCGCACCTGTTTCTCGACAACCTCGTGGTGTATTTCCTGCCGCACGGCGTCACGCTCGACAAGGACGGCAGCAGCGGTGCGGAAGACCAGTACAACCGGCTGTACAAAAGCGCCGCTTATCTACGAGAAGAAAGATACGGAAGATCCCGTAATCCGCTTCGTCATGGACGCTCCCCGGGACGGCTACGGGGAAGAGCTTTCCCTCGAAAATCTTGCGGACCGCCTCCAGATGTCGAGCGCCTATTTATCGGTCTATATCAAAGAGAAAACGGGAGCGAATTTCAGCGACCACCTGAATGCCATCCGGGTTTCCAAAGCGCAGGAACTGCTGACGGGGACTCAGCTCAACATTGTGGAAGTCGGTCTGCGCATCGGCTACCGGAACATCACATCGTTCAACCGCATGTTCAAAAAGTGGACGGGATAGACGCCCGGCGAATACCGCAGAGCCGCCAAGCTGACGGCTGAGGAATAAAAAAGCGCCCCTCAAGGGCGCTTTTTGCGTATGCGATTGCGATTGCGTTCGTGACTGCGTTCGTGACTTGCGTTCGCTTACGTCAATATCCCTCAACATGGAGGGCTTCCGTCAATTTCTCCGCCGCTTCACGCGTGCGTTCAAAAGCTTCGGTCGCTTCATAATCCGCCGCATTGGCTGCTTTCATGGCTTCCAAAGCCTTCAGCGTAGATTCCGCGGCTCTCGACGCGGCTTCGCGGCTGGCGTGAATCAGCTTGGATAAGGAGCCCGATTCCGTGTTTTCCCTCACGATCTCCGCCATCAGAGCGGCATGTTCAGCCGCGGCCGTAGCTTCGAAACCTATCCGAACCGCCGTTTGCCGGAGTTCGTAGGCCCGGCTGTTTGCCCTGTTCGAAATTTCACGAGCTTCATTCATCAATTCGACATAAGCGGCAATCTTTTCATTTAAGGTCATCCGGTCCCACTCCTATAGGGTGAAATACGAGCTTATACTCCTTCTATATAAGCTATTTAGGGGCAGGTTCAAACTGCGGCCCGCATTGCCGGTCTCCTCTGGGGTACTCCGCTGTCCCCCCGGACTGCTGCATTTTCTCCAAACAAAAAAGGACAAGCACAAGCTTGTCCTTTTTCTTATTCTTTCCCGTCACGCTCGGGCCGACCGGCCTCGTGTGAAGCGGGTTCCCGGGGCTCTTTTGGAATCAGCTCGAAGATCTTGCCGGTTTCCATCGCCTCGATCAGCCTCAGCAGCCACTTGTAATAGTCTATGGCGTGCGCGATTTTGGCTTCGTCCGCTTCCAGCACGGCCTGAAGCTCCGGACTCTCTTCATATTCCTTCTTCATATGCCGCAGTTCGACGAGCGATTTGTTGAGGGCATTCATATTCCCTTCCACCGCTTTACGCCATTTAATGGAGAAAAAATCGCTGAAATTCTGGTACCAGTCCGGTTCCACCTCGTACAGGTCTTTGCGTGTGCCTTTTCCCCATACCTTATCAATCATTTTCAAATCCATCAGCGTCCGCACGCCGGTGCTCATGGATGTCTTGCTCATCCCCATCGTTTTGCTCAGTTCATCCAGTGTGACAGGTCCGTTATTGAAATACATATAACCATATAAGTGCCCGATCGACAAGGTAATGCCGTATAAATCCATATTTTTGCCGATGGAATCAATAACCCGTTCACGGTTTTTTTGAATTTTCTGGCTCTGCTCTGTCGTAAAGCCGCTGAGATCGTTCATGGTTTCCCTCCTGAGGAACAAGCTGCTGCTTCTCAACCTCTAAATTGTATTGTAATCAAAGTCCCCTCGATAAGTAAAGAAAACACGAAAGAAGGAATACGGCGTTATACGGAGCATACTTAACGTATTGTACGTAAAGTTAAAACTGTACAAACATTTATAAGCTTATACGGACTTTGACGGTCAAAAAAGAATGCCGTTACACTGAAACAAGTCAGCAAGCCAGTCAAAAGACCCAGGAAAGGAGGTCCACATGCCTATCATTGAGGTAAAACAACTTACCAAAGTATTCGGATCGGACCCCAAGAGAGCTTTGACCCTGCTGGATCAAGGCCGCACCAAAGAACAGATATTGAAAGAACACAGACTGACCGTGGGGGTCAATAAGGCGGAATTTTCGATTGAACAAGGAGAAATCTTCGTCATTATGGGACTGTCGGGAAGCGGCAAATCGACGCTCGTCCGTCTGTTAAACCGGCTCATCGAGCCGACGGGAGGCCAGGTTCTTTTTAACGGAACCGATGTGCTTAAAATGAACCCCGAGCAGCTCCGTCAATTCAGACGGAAAAATATCGGGATGGTTTTTCAGAAATTCGCTCTTTTCCCGCACCGGACCGTACTTGAAAATGCGGAATACGGACTTGAAATTCAGGGTGTCGAACGTAAAAAAAGAACGGAGATGGCAACCGCATCTTTGAAGTCGGTCGGCCTGGAAGGCTGGGAGAACAGCCTGCCCGACCAGCTCAGCGGCGGTATGCAGCAGCGCGTCGGCCTTGCCCGCGTGCTGGCCAACGATCCTGAGATCCTGCTTATGGATGAAGCGTTCAGCGCACTGGACCCGCTCATCCGCAAGGATATGCAGCTCGAGCTGCTGGAACTCCAGTCCAAGCTCAAGAAAACGATTGTCTTCATTACACATGATCTGGATGAAGCGCTGCGCATCGGAGACCGGATCGCCCTCATGAAAGACGGCTCCATCGTCCAGATCGGCACGCCGGAGGAAATTCTGATTCAGCCGGCCAACAAGTACGTGGAACGTTTCGTCGAAGACGTGGATTTGTCCAAAGTTCTTACGGCGGCCCATGTCATGAAAAAGCCGGAAACGATCTCCCTCGAAAGGGGGCCGCGGGTAGCCCTTCAGCTTATGCGCGACAGCGGCGTGTCCAGCTTGTACCTGACGAGCAAAGGGATGAAGCTGCTCGGTATCGTAACCGCGGAAGACGCCCTTCAGGCTCTCAAAGAGGGCAAGTCGCTGGAGCAGGTCATGCAGCGTTCTATTCCGACTGTTTCACCCGGAACACTGCTGAACGACCTGTTCGAAATGATGGCCGAAACCCGGCTTCCCGTTGCCGTCGTCGACGAGGAGGACCGGCTGAAAGGCATCGTCATTAAAGGAGCGGTGCTTTCGGCCTTGGCCGGAAATGCGGAACCGGAAGCGGGTGCTGTGCGATGAATCTGCCTAAACTTCCGCTCGGCCGCTGGATCGAATTCCTCGAAAGCTGGCTCACCGATCATTTCGGGCCGCTTTTCGGCGCCATCAAAGCGGTCATCGCCGCTATGGTCGGCTCCATCGAGACCGCTCTGACCGCGCTTCCCGCGCTCGTTCTGATCGTTCTGATCACGGCGCTTGCCTACTGGATCGGCCGCTGGCGGATTGCGCTATTCGCGTTTATCGGCCTGCTGCTGATCGACAACCTGGGCTTCTGGGAGCTGTCCATGCAGTCGCTTGCGCTCGTTCTGACGGCGTCCATCCTGTCCATCGTGATCGGGGTACCGATCGGCATTCTCTGCGCGCGGCATACGCTGCTGCAAAATATCGTGACGCCGGTGCTCGACTTCATGCAGACGATGCCCGCCTTCGTCTACCTGCTTCCCGCCGTGTCGTTCTTCTCCCTCGGCGTCGTGCCGGGCGTCATCGCTTCGATCATTTTCGCGATTCCGCCTACGATCCGCCTGACCAACCTCGGCATCCGGCAGGTGCCGGAAGAGCTGGTAGAGGCGGCCGACGCCTTCGGCTCGACACCGGCGCAGAAGCTGGTCAAGCTGCAGCTGCCCATCGCGATGCCGACCATCATGGCCGGCGTGAACCAGACCATCATGCTGTCCCTGTCCATGGTCGTTATCTCCTCGATGATCGGCGCGCAGGGGGTCGGCGCTTACGTATATCGCGCCGTCACGCAGGCCAAGACGGGCGTCGGCTTCGAAGCCGGTATCGCCATCGTCATTATGGCTATCCTGCTGGACCGTCTGACCCAGAATGTGTTTAAAAAGAAAAAATCGAACTAAGGGGTGTCATCGTTATTTTAAAAAAATGGAGTTTGTTGTTGTCCGTCGTTCTCGCCGTTGCACTGGTCGCCGGTTGTTCCACCGGCGGCGGAGCCAAAGGCAAATCCGTCAAGCTGGCGTATGTAGCCTGGGATTCGGAGATTGCCAGCACGAACGTTGCCAAATACGTCCTGGAGAGCAAACTGGGCTACAAAGTCGAAATGCTCCAGGTTGACGCCGGGCCGATGTGGGCCGGTATCGCCGACGGAAGCGCGGACGCCATGGTTGCCGCCTGGCTTCCCGGGACTCACGCCTCCTATCTGGAGAAATATAAATCCAGCGTGGAGGATCTCGGCGCGAACCTGAAAGGCACCAAGACGGGACTGGCTGTTCCCGCTTACATGAAGATCGACTCGATCGAGGATCTCAAGAAAGCCGATGTCAGCGCGTCGCTGAACAACCAGATCATCGGTATCGAACCCGGAGCCGGCATTATGATGTCCACGGAAAAAGCGGTCGCCGACTACGGCCTCTCCGGCTACAAGCTGGTCGAAAGCTCTTCGGCCGCCATGGCTCAGGAGCTGCAAAAGGCTTATAAAGAACAGAAGCCTATCGTCGTCACCGGCTGGACGCCACACTGGATGTTCGCCAAGATGGAGCTGAAATATCTGGCCGATCCCAAAGGCGTCTACGGCGGCGAAGAAGAAATTCACACGCTCACCCGCAAAGGGTTAAAAGAAGACCAGCCGAACGCCTACAAGTTCCTGGACCAGTTCGAATGGACCCCGGACGACATGGCTAAGGTGATGGTCGCGATCCAGGAAGGCAAATCGCCGGAAGATGCGGCCAAAGAATGGGCCGACGCGAACGCCGACAAGGTGAACGCCTGGGTCAAGGGCATCGAATAAAACCCAGGTTCCAAGGAGGCGAACGATGTGCTGCCCCCGGCAAAATCTTATAAAACCAGTCTGTATCTGAGCTGTGCCTGGAATTACAGGGCAGCTTCCCGCGAGCTGGTTGCGCTGCTGCAAACCTACCGGGTCCGGGGCTTCTGCTTCGATACCTTTCTGCTGCCGGAAGATCATCCGGCGGCCGACGCGGATAATGAGCGGTCCCTTTACGAGGCTGTGCGCGGCAAGATGAAATACTGCCAAGCCGTGCTCATTCCGGCCGATGCCCGTCCTGCCTACAGCAGGTGGATCAACAAAGAAATCATCGCGGGCACAAGCGAAATGAACAAGCCGCTTATAGCCGTCCGGCCCCCGGATTCGGGAGAGCCTTCCCTGATCGTGAAGCAGAATGCCGACCGGATTGTCGGCTGGGACGCGGAAGCGATCGTGCAGGCGATCCTGGAGCTGTCCGCAAAATAAGAGAGCAAGCCGAACACCGCTGTCCTCCGGGACAGTGGTGTTTTTTTGTGTACCTTTTTCGGGCGCGATGCGTGTATACAGTAAGGAGGGAGAACATGGACAGGTGTTCGTTAGACCGGATTTATCAAGCCTATTTTAAGGATGTGTATCGTTATTTGTTCTCCCTCTGCCCTCATCATCACACCATTCCGCTCACGATTTCAGTTTCAAGTTTGATAGAAAACAGCGTATCGGGGGTATTCACATATCCGGAACGGGAATAACTACTCTAGTCGACCGAAGAGACGGATGGACCCCTTTAATGGGATTGCAACAAGCTATTTGGACCAATACCTGGCATGGTTTCGCTGCCTTGATAGCAAGGAGCACGAAAATACAACGTCGAATAAAAAGAGAACGAAGAAATGGACGAGGAGTGTTCCTTAATGACAACTAGTAGAACGAATCCTAAGGTTGATGAATTTTTAAGTAAGGCTAAAAAGTGGAAGGAAGAATATGAGAAGTTGAGAACGATCGTTCTAGACTGTGAGCTGACCGAAGAATTTAAGTGGATGCATCCTTGCTACACGTTTCAGAATAAAAACATCGTTTTAATACACGGATTCAAAGAATACTGTGAACTTCTGTTTCACAAAGGCGCCTTGTTAAAAGATGCCCATGGCATCCTAATCCGACAAACGGAAAATGTACAGGCGGCGCGCCAGATTCGGTTCACCGCTGTTCAAGAAATCGTTGAGATGGAAACCATCTTGAAAGCCTATATTCATGAAGCCATTGAAGTGGAAAAAGCCGGTTTGGAAGTGACTTTTAAAAAGAATACAGAAGTCGTCATTCCTGAAGAACTTCAAACTAAATTCGATGAACTCCCTGCCTTGAAAACCGCTTTTGAAGCATTGACGCCTGGACGGCAAAGAGCATACATTCTTTATTTTACTGAGGCCAAACAATCCAAAACTCGAGAGTCCAGGGTTGAAAAATGGATGCAGCAAATTCTCGATGGAAAGGGATTAAATGATTAGTACCGATTTAACATAGCCATTATAAAAAAAAGCGGCCCTCCAAACCGGATGAGGCCGCCTTTTGGCGATAAGCGCTCTTGCTCGTTTTTTATTCGTATTGGCTAAAAATAGCATACTTGCTCTCTCTCAAGCTCTTACCTTGACCCGGCAGGAGGCCCTACGGGCACAAGGTTCGATTTCACGGTATAGCGTACGGGCTCGCTCAGGCGGCCCAGCTTGTTCTTCGCCGTGATCTCGATCGGATTGTCGCCCGGAACGAGCTGAATCTGCTGGGAAACGCTGCCCTTCCCGGCAAGCTGCCCGTTAATATAAATCTCCGGGCTCGGATCGTTGCCGTCCTCCGCTTTAGCCGTCACGGTGACTTTAGCGGCTTTCACCGTCAATGGCGGCTGCTCCGCTTTCACCAGGGGCCGCGGCACCAGGGTCACCTTTTTGCTCACGGTTTCGGAGGTTTTGCCCGACTTGCTCACCGCTTTGAAAACAAGAGGATTCTCCCCTTCGTTCAGTTTCAGCTCGATGCTCCCGTTCTCGATAACCTTGTCGTTGACATACAGCTTTGTATGTTTATCGGGGTCCTTCAGCGAGGCTTTGACCGTCACCGTTTCGCTGCCGGTTTTCTCCTGCAGGTCTCCCACGATAACGACCGGAGTCGGAGCCATCCAATCCGATACGGGCTTCCAAAGTACGGCGATAATGGCGATAAACAGGATCAGGAAAATGGAGCCCCGGAGCACGATTTTCCGTTTGTTTTTGGCCCAGATCCGGGCCCATTTACCGGACTGTCTCAGTCTGACGGTTTCGAACAGAGCCGCGAATGAAGGATTGCCGGTCTCCAGCAGCTTCCGGGACACCGCCTTATTGCGGAAAGCCTGCGGAGCGTGCACATCGAACGCGCGGCTGAGCGCCGCTTTGTAATACGGATGAACGGCGCCCTTCCCGTCCCGAAAACGGATATCTTCCGCCGACCAGGCGGCGAAATCCGTAAACGTATCCGTTCCTTGCCCGGCCGAGGCTACAAAATTCAGCAGCCGTTCGTAATCGTAACCGGGCTGCCGATCCGCACTTCCTCCGGTTCCCGGTTTATGGAAAGCCGTCACCAGCTGCCCGAAACGGGCCGGGGTGACCTCGTTTTGCATCAACTTCTGCAAAAGAAGCTGCGCCCGGTCCAAATCGACAGGGTCCAGACGGGCCATCACATCTTCCGCTTCGGACTGCTTCTTCCCGTCCAGCGTCAGCACTTTGTACGCCGCTTGTAAGACGTGAAGAACTCCTTCCTGATCCCGCGACGCCTGACCGTATAGGTCCGGATTAACCGGATCGAGCAGAAATCCCAAGCTCTCGATATCTTCGATGCCGAGGCCGCTCGGCTTCAAGTCATCCGCCAGCTCCAGATGCACCGCGAGCTTCATCCACCGGCTGAACTGCCTGATGCCGCGGTTCTTCTCCCCGGGCGAATTTTTCCCCAACTGGTCAAAATACGCGGATAATGTCTGAGCCAGGGAAATTTTCTTCCTGACATCCGTCCGCATCAGCCTGCGCAGCGGATCGTAGGATTCTTGGGAGAACAATTCCTCTCCCATTAGCTCTTCGCTGTGCGACTGCCAGAAGCCGATCTCGCCGGTAAAGGCCTGCACCGACTTGACCCGCTTCATCCGATAGCGGATGTAGCCCTCGCCTAAGGCAGGGCTGCTCTTCATCAGCCCGCCGAATACTCCGGTGAAAACAGCCGGGTAAGCGGCCAGCAGGTCCAGCAGCGGAGCAGCGCCCTCGATACCGTCCCCCGCTGCCGCATCGGCGGCCCGCGAGACGAAAATGCCGAGGCAGCGGACTATCAGGGCCTTTACCTGCGGATCGGCAAACTTCTCGTAGCGGATAACGGCTTCCACGTAATCCGCCCCCGCTATGCGGTCCCGATCCGACGCCTCGCGGGTGAGAAGACCGACGAACAGCTCCTTCAGGCGCGGTTTACGCGGGTAAGATTCGGTCGTGAAGAACGACAGAATCCCGTTCATAACAGCGGCCTGGTCCTGTTCGTACAGCTCCGTGCGGCCGCGTTCGACCTCATACAGGACGCACAGCCGGGAATAGGCTGCGGCGCTCAGCACGGTCTGGGTATCCAGCCCGGAGACCGCTTCGTCGCAGAAGTCGAAGTACTTCTGCAGCTCAGCCGGATCGTTCCGGTGAGTCCACACGTAATCCAGGTACGCGTGGTCCTGGGCAGGCAGCTCCGTGTTCAGGAAGCGGCCGCCGGCGAAATCGAAAATGAAATCTTTTTCGATTTTGCGGTCGGGCAGCCGGATGCTCCCCTTTTCCGTGAACACGACGTGCAGATGCTGCTTCGCTTCCGGCTCGCTGTTGAAGGTCATGAAGCCGAGCTGCCGGCGCACCGCGTAAGGAAGGCAGCGGTACACGAGTTCCAGCAGGCGCTTGGCGTAAATGGCGCTCTCGGAGATGTCCGTGTTCAGGGAAATGAACACTTTCTTCTTGTTCGCCACCGAGGCAAGCACCGCGAAGACGAGCTGGCGGAACAGCTCCCGGTCGATCCCGAACGTCTCCAGCAGCTTGTCCCCTTCGCCCGCCCGGATTTCCGGCTCGAACGGGATATCCTCCAGCTCGGGGATTTCCTTGCCGCCCCGGATGTCGTAGCGGCTCTGGAAGCCGCGGATGCCGAAGATGCGGCGGGGTTCGCGGATGAACGCTTCTTTGCGCTCCTTCGGAATCACGTACTGGTGCGTGAAGGAAGCGCTGCGCTGCCCCGTAAAGTCCGTCGCCACGTAGACGCTGCGTCCGATTACGAAATCCCCGTTCTCCGCGTGGTAAGCGACGACCGACTCCGGATACAGCCCGGAGTTTTCTTCCCCGCGCTCCAGAAGTTCCTGAGGCGCCTTATAGACGCAGTAGGGATGCAGCGCCGATTTGATAAAAGAAGGGTCCAGCCCGGGCGACTTGGCGACCGTATCGAACCCTTCGCTTGTGCGGAAGACCCCCTCGCGGTCCCGGGTAAACAGCTGCTGTTGAATGTTTTTCTGCATCACGTCGCATCTCTCCTCGCGATATAGCCCAGCTTATGTAGCAGCCAGATGAACGGCTCGTCGACCCGGGTCGGATTAATGACGCCCGAAATCTGCTTGTTCACGGGATTGGTGCCCAGCGCGGAAACCGCGAAGTAAGCCGTATTCGAAAAATACACGTCCACCGCGTCTTTGAACGGACGGTCTACTTTTTCAATAAAACGGCCGATTTCGCCGTTAATGTTCTCGAACTCCGATGCATCGAGATAGCCCTGGTGGACGACATTGCGGAATACGTTGCTGTTCGGCTGGATGTACTCGCTGTCTTCTTCCTTCAAATACTGGAGCATGTCGCTCTTCGTCAGGACGATCGCCGTCGGAATATCCGTCTTGGAATTGCTCTGGTGGGCGATAAAATTCTCGAACAGCGAAATAACCACCTCGCGCGGCTCGTCGTACCGGTTGGCGAATTCTCCCTGCTCCCCGCCGACATTAATCTGGATTTTGTCGCGTATGCTCCGGATTTGCAGAGGGTCGACGAGAAACAGAATGCCGGAGGAATTTTTGATATGAGACGCATAAATATCGAGGTATTCTCTCTGAACCATGCCCTCGCCCGCCACGTCGAAAAAGACGATCGTCAGCGGAGCCTCGCGCTCATCCTTAAAAACAAACTGGAAAATAAACGGCTCCTGCTGTTCGTTCGGGTTGGTCGATTGCAGCATGCTGCCCCGTTCGAAGATCGGCTCGTGGTAGTGCTGCCGGAATTTGCGGGAAATTTCCCCGCTCAGCGGCATGCAGGCGGCGTTAAAATTCGATGCCGTCGTATGCTGGAGCGTATGGATCAGCGAGGTCATATAGACGGACTTGCCGACCTGCGAAGCGCCCACGATCGAAATAATATTGCTCGGCACTTTACCGGCCGAAATAGGCAGCTCGTTATGACAGTACGGGCACAGGCGCCGTCTGGTCGTTTCCCCGTAACGGTCGGTTACGGCGACGAGCACATTCTGTATATACGTCTTGTACGAGTCGGGAATCGTCGAAGGCAGAATAACGGCCTCCATGTCCACCTCGGACAAATTGAACTTGCGCCTCCAGCTGTTCAGACGCTCATCCTCCTGGAGCATAAAATCATCGTCGTTGTCCTTGATATGACTGGCCCGGAACACGACATCATCCGGCTCGAATTTATTAAAACAATACGGGCAGACGATGCTGTAATAAGGCGGCCGCTCTTTCTCGGGCGGCTTTTTTTCGAAAAGACTTTTCAGATACCCTAGCATGTGCGCCTCTCCTCATTCCTGGATTAGTTCATAAACATCCCCGTAACGGGAATCGGTGAAAAAAAGCCGCAGAAAATCGTGTTTGCCGATTTCGATCTCCGGCAGGGTCTGCGTGCCCGCCTCGAAATCCCGGCGGAAAGGATAGGCGGTGCCGTCCTGCCGTCCCGCCGGATGACCGCCTTCCTTCTTCACGTAACAGAGCGCTTCCTGCGGCACCGGAATCTCGCAAAACAATTGAATTTTCGCGGACTTGTATTTGCCGAACAACCGGCCTCCGTATTTAATCGAATACCGGATCCGGGCTTTGCCCGCGCTGACGCGGATGGCGTTGCCCGTGCCGGTCTGGCGGTACGGAGTCACGCGGCCGTCCTTCATGACGCACGGGAAAATGCGGTAACCCCGCATTCCGATGTACTCCATGCGCTCGCGGTAACCGCCGGCCGCCTTGTACTCTTCCCGCGTAAACAGCTTGAGCTGATGCGGGGCAAGCTGCTCGGGCGGCTGCTCGCTTCCGCTCTCGAAGCTGTACACATAGACCGCGCCGACTTCCTTGGGCCACTGCCATGTCAGCAGACACTCCCCTTCACGCGCCGGCTGCGAAGCCAGCTTCGTGATCCGGTTCTCTTCGTTGATTTCTTCCCATAGCATGCGAATCGCCTCACTTGATCACTAGCCTACTTGTTAGATGCCGTGCGCCGACGCTGCGGCCCCTCTGTGCCGCTAAGTTCCGGAGGGGCTGATTTCTGCGGCGTCCCATGTACCGCCGGTCGTTCAGCGGAACTTCTTGCCGACCGGTGAGCTGTCTTTTCTGCCGTAACGCCCCTCTTCGAGCCGGGCCCGTTGATAATTTTTGCGCAGACCCGAATGGGAATCGCTCGTGCCGACCGGAATGATCAGAGCCCCCAGCGATAATACGAAGGCAAGCACGATGTCCGCCACCGCCCGGTAGAAGAACGGAATGTTCGTTCCGGGCATTCCGGTTTCCAGCACAAGTCCGGCCAGAAGGCCCGCAAGCGTGCCGCCGATGGCAAAGCTGAGCGCAAGATGGCGGTTGTCGAAAATAATGCCCAGCGAAAGGCCGATCAGCGTACCGATCAGCAGAATAAACGCCACCCGCAGGAATGCGTGAAACCCGTCCGAAGCGGCGGCTCCGAGGCGTTCGCCCGCAAGATGCCAAGGCTGCTGGGCCGTGTAGATCTGCTCGAACGCATCCGTGATGCGGTCCGCGCTCTTCACGTCGTGGAAGGATCCGCCCGTCTGCTCGGCGATGCGCTGAAGCAGCTGAATGCCTTCCACTTGTGAATCGTCGATGCCGACCGTATGGACGCTGATTCCCGCCTTAACGAACGGAGACAGCACCTCTGTCGTATTCACATCGCTGTATCCGTCCGAGATCAGGATAACGGAAGAAGAGCTGTCCGCCGCCCCGTCCTTCTTCAGCTGATCCATGACCGTCGTCAAAGCCCGGCCGATATCCGTCTGACCCGTCGGCTCGCCGATCTTGTCCAGCCTGCCGCGGATCTCTTCCCGGCCGGAGCCGGCAAGCTTCGTCAGCGGGGCGATAAGTTGCGTTTCCTCATTAAACGTAAACACCGCCGCACTGTTTTTGCCGTCCATCCGGCCGATCAGAGACTTGGCCGCCTGGAGGCTCTGTTTCTGAGGATCGTTCTGTGACATGCTGTCCGATTTGTCTATGACCAGCACATAGTTTTGCGGCGCCTTCTTCGTGCCGAGCACCTGGAAGCCGTACAGGACTTGAAACAGCGCCCCTGCGATAAACAACATCACGAGCGTGGCCGGAACGAGAAACTTCCAGCCGTCGCCCGCGTAACGCAGACGCCAGTTTTTTCCGTTCAGCTGCGGCGAAATCATTTCCGCCACAAGGCAGAACAGGCCGACAAACAAGGCCAGCTGCCCGAAATAGACCCCCATCAGCACCGTTTCATGCCAGCTTCCTTCCCAGCGGCTCAAAATAAACTCGCCGACGATAAACCCGACGAATCCTCCGATTACGCTGAATAAGGTCAGCAGCGGATTCCATTTTCTCTGTTTCACAGGTCTCCCCCTCTTTTCTTTATTGCCCTACGAGCAGAGTGCTGTCAACTAGCCGTCCTTATGAAAGCTTCGTGCTGTCCGTTCCTGTTTCGGACAGTTCCATGCTGTGAAAGCGATAACCGTTCTCCGTGTACGTCTCATAATAGCGCCTGCTGTTCCGGTACACCATCAGATCCTCCAGCCTGAAGCCGCCCATGAGCCGGAGCTTTTCGATCCCGCCCGGTTTCTTCTCGTGCACGCAGCCGAGCTTATACGTCCGGCTCCCGCCGTCAACCGCAAACGCATATTGGATAAATTCACTCCGCGAATCGCCGAAAAAGTACTTTTCTTCATGACGGTTGCGGTGGGTGGAATGATACACATCGATCCGGATCGCGGCTTCGTTTTCAAGCGTCGTATAAAGATCTCGGAAAAGGTCTTCCTTCGAAAGCACGTCCCGGTTGTCGTAGCTCGCGGCGACATTGGCCCGCTCCAGCAGCTCCGCCTCGAACGTCTGATGGAAAAGGGGATGAACGAGCACGTCCCGGCGGGCCGTGTCCATAAGCTTCCGAAGCCACTGCCCGGCATCCCGGTCGATTTCCACGGAAACGTTCCCCAGGAACCGTTCGTCGAAATAAAACCGGCTCTCTCTGCGCCCTTCCATCTCCGTCAAAATTTGCTTCACCACGTGCTCGTAATACTCGTTGATGTTGCGGCCCAGATAGTCGCTCGCCGCCGTAATTCCACTGCGGCTCGTATCGCGCAGAAGCTTCTCCAGGCTGTCCATCTGCCGGACGGCCGCGGCCGCCCGCTCCCTCAGCTCCTCGAGCTTGTCGAGGTAGGCCGTCATCAGCTTCTGCTTCAGTTCCAGAACGAGCAGGTCGCGTCTTAGGCCGTAGGCTTCATCCAACAGGTAGCGGATCAGATTCTTGACCGAGGCCTTGTCGGATTTCCAGCCGAACAGCGAGCCTTTGCCTATCGGCTGCCGGTCCACGCGTTCGCCGTAAAAATTCTCCAGCTCGCCCCGGAGCTGCTCGGCCCGGTTTGCCGCGTCCTTCAGCTGCTGCCTCAGTTCGCCCGGCAGACTCCGGCTTCCGGCGCCGCCTTCCTCCGCAAGCCAGCCGTTCAGAGCGTAGTACCCGTAAGCCGGGTCCTCTACAATGCGCTCCTTCACGATGCGCTCCAGCCTCTTGGCGAAGCCGCGTTCCGCGAAGGCCGCCTCCGCTCTCTGCCGGACGTTCATGTCGAAAAACCGGCGGGCGCTGTCTTGAAACAACGCAAGTTCCGCCTCCTTCAAGGACATCGACTTCAGCTCCCCGTAAGAAACCGGGTCGTGCATAAGCCCGTACATCTCCTCCACGGCCTGCTCGCGTCCCGGCACGACCGATTCGACCTCGCGGTCCCACAACTGGGGCTCCATGGAGATCAGATCGGGCAGGAGCCGGGCGCCGCCCTGGACGTTCTCTTCCATCTTCTCCCGAACATGGCGGTACAGATGATACAGGACAGTCAGGGCGATCGCCTGATTCGGCCGACTCACTCTGGAATAGCCGGCCGATACGTAGCCGACGCCTTCTTCTCCGGGTGGCGCTATGTTTTGTTTGAAATGCTGGTGATTGTATGTGCCCGCCTTGGACGAATCGCCTTCGTTCTCGGCTTTGATATGCCGGTATTTCAGCAAATTCAGCGAGCTGATCGTTTCGTAGCTGCCTTTCATTCCGTTCTCGGTAAAAATGCCCCGCTCATCCTTGTCGCTCAAGAGATAGACCGTGTCGAAAAGCGGGGAAGGGCCGTGCTGAGCGGGAAGGGTAATGCCTTCGCCCGTCACTTGAAGCGGGCTTGAGAAGGTATAGTCCCTGCTCTGCAGCACGTCCAGCTCTCTGAGGAAGCTGAAGCTCATGGAAGCGCGGAGAGCGAATTCCTCCCCGACCTGCTTCTCTTCAAGCAGCCCGTACAGGTCCACGATCACGGAGCGGAAATGCTCGCCGAAGATCGTCTCCATGAGCGCGGTCAGCTCCGGCAGGAGCACGTTGCAGGGGTCGTCGAGCCGTGTGACGACCGCAATGTTCAGCCTTTGGAGATTCGAGTACAGCCTGCCGAATTCGGAAATCCGGCTGTTCATTCTGCGCAGCAGAACGTTCAGCTCCAGCAGCTTTTCCCGGTTGGAACGGAAGCTGTCGTGGAGGTCCGGCCTTGCCGAGCGCGGATTATTTCCCGGGACAGGCAGCGTCCAGGTGTAGATGTTACCGGCTTGCAGGCCGCTGGGATCACTTCCGTCCGGCCGGCTTCTCTCGCTGCCGGGCCGGCCTCTATAGTCAGCGGCGGCGGCATGTCCGGAACGCTCCTCCGCACTCTGCGGATCGGCCTGCCGCCAATCCCGCGGCGTCCCGCTCTCCTGCTGCGTATGCTGCTTGCCGGACTCTTCGCCGGACCGTTCCGTTCCGACATGGAGATAAACCACCCCCGTGCTGTTGTTCCACCTGCGGTTGTTGATTTCCGCCATCGTCTGCAGGGCTTCCGCCGATTTATCGCCCAGGAACAGAAAAACGAGCGGATGGTGAATGCTGCGCTGCTCATCTCCGTCCAAACCCGTGCTGTCCGTTTCCGCGGCATATTCGTTTGCGAACGCCACCAATTTCTCCCGCATGGTTTCCTCACTCCTATCCTTAGGCGTTATGGCAGAGAAGGACGGTCCGTGTGAACACGCCGTCCCGCCTGCATCCTTTTTATCCGCGGAATAACCGCGAAACCTCTGCGTATTTCTCGCAGTATTTCTCACGATATTTCTTACGGTAATTCTTACAGATTTTTCTTACGGCACTTCACGGTACTTCACAGTACTTCACAGTACTTACGGTACATCGCGGTACTTCCACGATAATTGCAGTGTATTTCCCGCTAATTTCCCTGCTGCTTTTCACGTGATGTTTCCGGCTAAATTTCCGCTGCTTTGTCTCTGCCAGATACTAATCTTCACTGCGCTACTTCAAGCTTTTCACCATGTCGTTTACTTTGCCCGCCACCAGCTTGTAGAACTGGTACATGTCTTCCCCGGCCGCATATTCGGAACGGTCGTAATCGAGCGCCGATTTGGCCTCCTGATAAGAGGCCGCCATGCCTCGCAGCGTCTCCACCAGTCCCGAGATATCTTCGGAAGCGATCATCTCCTGGCTGCGTCTGGATGATTTGCGCTGCAGCAGGCTGAGCCGCTTGGCGTCGAGGGCGCGCATTTTGCTGTAAATCTCGTATTCGACGAATTTGTTCGTCTGCATGAGATTCACGAACGGCTCCCAAGGATCTTCGTCCGCATCGTGGTCGTAGACATACAGAGCGCCCTTCTTGGCGATCGTCGACGTGTACATCGCTTCGATATACTGTGCGACGAATTTTTCCTCGTCCTGGTGGGCGCTGAGGGCCTGCTCCAGCTCACCGATTTTGCGGACGATGCTATCGTACTTTCGCACCTCTTCCCTTACCTGCTTGAGCAGTTCGGGGGAGCGGATGAGATTTTCCTTCGCCAGCTCTTCGTTGACGCTGCCGAAGATATCTTTGCTGCGGTCCGCCTCCAAACCCGTCTGAAGAAGGGCCTTCAGATCGTTGACGCAGCGCTGCAGCTCGCCAAAGTTCGGACGCTGAGAATTCAGCTGGAGATTGTAAGCCGAGAGGAACGCTTCGACATCGAACGGCTTCGTCAGCACGCATTCGTAGCGGTTGATCGTTCCGCTGTCTTCGCCCTTCAGGCGGACGGAGCGGTAATCCACGGCACGGTCGAACAAGCTGCGGACACTCGCGTTGTAGGACTTGACGCGTCCGTTCTCATACGTCTCGCCCCAGGATTTCTCGGGAATCGGAGACGGCAGATACGTCCAGTTCACGCGGTCCGTCTGCACGAGGTGTCGTCCGATGCCTTCCGGCTCGAGAATGGTTCTCTCATAGCTTTCTTCGTAAACCTTAAGCGGCGTATACAGGAAGAGCGGAATTCCGTTCTGGGTATTGAGCCAAAAAATCCGGTTCTTCACTTCGCTCTCTTTAATCGTAAAGCGCGAGTTCGCAATCGCGTTGTCCTGGAAGTTGCGGATGCCCTTAAAAATGTTCGGAGCCTGGACCGGAACCGAGACGAATCCCCAAGACGGGAAGTTGAAATGACCCGAGCTGTTCGTCAGATGGAACACCGGCTTCGCTTCCTCGTACAAGCGGCTTGCGATGCGGCCTTCCACCAGCTTTTCGATGGAATCTTCGTGGCCGTACTTGATGACGAGATACTCTTCCATCGACTTCGTAATCAGCTCGCCGAAGTGATCCGTCAGGAACTCGGAAACGGAGCCGATGACATCGACCTCCTGTTCCTTGATCCACTGGTTGGACTTCTCCAGCAGCTCGTTCGTGAAATCGCGGATCAGCTCGTCCGCATTGCGGTCTTCCGTCACCTGGCCGATCAGCTTCGCGATGTCCGGAACGCTGACCACGTTCCAGTAGTACGTGCGGTTGCCTTTGTGGTCGATTTCCTCGTCGCCTCTTGTGAGGATATCGCCGTTTTTCTCGAAAATTTTGTTGAGTTCGGAAAGAAGTTCCGTAAATACAAGATAAATGCGGGAGTTTTCCTGGTTGATCAGATTGTACAGATCTTCGTAAAACTCGATCATCTGCTCCATCCGCTCACGGTCGGCGTGCAGAAGATACTCCTGAATTTTCGCTTCGATGTAAGCGTCTTTCTTCCGGTCCTTGGAAATGAACGCGCTGCGCGCTTCGGTCATTTTCTGCTCGGAATTTTCCTCGGCCGCCTGGATGTCCCGCGGAATGCGGTACAAGCTTTCCTTAAGCGATTCGATATAGGAAGAAATGAGCTTCAGCAGACAGAAACCTTTGTCCTGCAAAATAATCCGGGACACGTAAAACGGCCCCTGCTCCGGATTGCGGAATATTTTCGTCACCTGCTCGGAGAAGGCTTCCTTCACCTGCCCCGGCAGCTGCTTGCGGGATTTGATGTATTCTTCGCGCGCCCGGGACAAGAAGCTCTGCTCCAGCTCGGTGTCGATGTTCACGACCTGCTGCTTGATCACGTTCGAATAGCTGAGCCGCTCGCTGTTCTGGTAGCCCGGGATCGGCTCCGGCACCCGTTTGTCGAACTCGCGGTGCAGCGAATCGGGATCAAGGCCCAGCTTGTGCGCAAGCTTCTCGACCTCTTCCTGCGAAGGGCCGGCGTCGAACATTTTTTCCATCCGCTTGAAGACTTTGTACGCCAGATAGGTGGTCATTTCCTCGATCGGCAGCACCGCCGAAGAAGCCCCCAGAATGTTGTACTGGTAGTTGGCGGCGTACGCCTTCGGCATCTGGTTGATGTTCGTGCGGATGTTGCTGATATAGTCGTGAATGGCAAATTCTTCGCCGGACTGCTTGTCCTCGCTTGCCATGAAGTTCGTGATATTCTCCGCCGTTACGTTCATGCAGTAGTCGTATGCGTTTTCCAGCAGCTTGCCTTCCAGATTGGTCGCCGAAATGAGGTGCGCCAAGTTGAAAGGCGGCATCGGCGAATTGACCGTCAGGATATTCGCGTACTGCTGCTTGAAGCGTTCCGTACGCTCGTCGACGTTCATCCAGTAGTCGAGTTCTTTGAGCGCCGCGTAGCCGTTCTTCTTGATATACTCGCGCGAATGCTCGGTCAGGCTCTTGTTCGCCAGGTTCACGTCCGGCGTGAACAGATACCCGAGCAGACTGATCTTGTCCACGCCCGCGGAGCCGTAATCGCGCTCCAGAATGCCCCGGACAATGTACGAAATGTCGAGGAAGCAGCCGCTTCCCGTACCGCCGGACAGGCCGGTCAGAATGAACACCATCAGCTTTTTGTTCGTGCCGATGGACAAGGTTTTGATCTTGCGCTCCAGCGTCTGCACGACCTGCACGATCTTCGTGAACAGAAGCAGACGGCCCGCCTGACGGACGCCCGAAGCGCCGTTGATGCCGTCGGTGATCGTCAGCTCCGGCGACAGCCATTCCTTGATGTACGGCTCCAGGATGCTGCGGTTCTGCAGCACGCTGCCGATCTCGGCATTGGACAGGAGCACGAATTCCGTCAGCGGATCGAGCCCGATGCCCTTGTATTTCTTGTTGCGGTCATGCTCGTTCGTTTCAATCGCGAGAAATTCGACGTTGTTCGGCTTCTCTTTCTTTTTCTTCGTAAAAGGATCTTCCGGCAGCTTGAATCGCCGGTTGATCTGGTATTTCAGGCGCAGCAGCGCATCGATGCCCGTACCGCCGAGGCCGATGACGAGCATCGGGTTGTCGATCGTGTCGACGCGGATTTTATCGCTGATAATCCCGCCGCCGAGAGAAACGTCGAGCTGCTGGATATGTTCCCTGACTGTTGCTTTCATATCAAAAGGCCCCCCAAGTGTGCATGTTTTTATTGGATTTCTAGCATTGGCTTATTTAGTTTCTTATTTCAGATATTCCAGCGAAACGGACTTCTGGATATTCGGAACCGTCACGCGGATACGGTCGTTTTTCTTGAGCTCTTTGCCTTTCGCGGCGTCGAACACCCGGCCGCCTTTCTCGATGGTGCAAGCGGACTCGTTAAACAGAAGAAGCGTGTCGTTCGGACCCGGCTTGAAGACGATGCCTTTGGTTTCCGCAAATTCCGGCGCGAGCGAGAGCAACTGGTGGAGCTGAACCTTGCCCTTGAAGCCGCTGAGCTTCTTGTACTGCGGGTTCGTCCGCTCGCCGGTCTCTTCGTCCTTGATCTCCACGACCAGTTGCCCGAAAAAGCCCTTGTTCGCTTTCTTCCAAAAAGCGAGTCCGAACAAGGCGGCCGCCAGCAGGACAACCACTCCGGCGATCCACGAGCCGGTTTTCACCCAATTGACGCCTTTATCGCCGGACGACTCTCCCGAAGAGGAGGCGCCGCCGCTTTTGGCGGAAACAGAGGCGGGTGCGGATTCACGCGTGAAGTTGGCGCTTTCCACCTTTACCTTCACCTCGTAAGCGTGGGAATCCGCGACCTTCCAGCTGCCTTCGATGCCTTTGTCGGTAAGCGTCAAAGGCGCTTCGGACGTCTGCTTCGTGTCCAGGTCGGTGACGACCAGCGAAGCCTTGGCATTCTTGTACAGCTCGGCGTCGGCCGCCTTCTGGCCTCCCGACTCCAGGTGAGCCTTGACGGCGATGCTGTCGCCGGCTTTAGCCGTTTTGGGGAGCTGCGCGTCCAGCACGACCTGCACATCGTAGTTATACACGAGGTTGATATCGATTTTTTCCTTCGGAACCCCTTTTATCTTAAGCGTCCAGTCGCCCTGCGCGGGATTCAATATTTTGATCAGCGAATAGGCGTTTGACGAAGTATAGACGATTTTATCGGACGGAATGTTTTGCTCCTTGCCTTTGGGATCGAGAAGCTTGGCTTCCACCGGTTTGCCCGACATAATGGAGATGTTCGCTTCCAGGACGCTTCCGTTCGGAATCGTCACTTTGACATCCTGAAACTGGCCGTTTGCCGTAAAGCCGTTCAGCGGAACGACTTTCAACTTCAGATGACTCGCATAAATTTCGCTCAAAATTTTCGGCAGATCTTCCGCCGAGCTGGTGACGAACAGCTTGCCGCCCGTTTCCTTGGAGACCGACTCCAGCTTGTCTTTGTTCAGCTTGCCGTCCGCGTTCAGCCCGATGGTGTAAACCGGGATGCCCTTGTCTTTGGCTTTCTGCACGGCTTCGCCGAGCACTTTGTCCGAATCCGCCTGCGATTTGCCGGGATTCAGAGAGTTGTTGCCGTCCGTCAGCAGCACAATCAGGGGCACATGGCCCTGTTCCGCGCCGGATTCCAGCACCTTCACCGCTTCGCTCAGTCCCACCGCCACGTCCGTATATGGCCCGCGCGTCAGCTGGTCGATAAAGGTCTTCAAATCTTTCTTGTCGCCGGCACTATTGATCTTGAGCAGCGCCTTCTCTCTCAAAATCTGGTCCGTGTAAGCGACCACGCCGATCTTGTCTCCCTGCACGGAAGCCATGTCCACAAACATTTTCATCGCTTCGTAGCTGACTTTATGGACGTCGCTTTCGTTCATAGAAGTGCTGACGTCCGCAGCGAGAACGGCGTCGATCTTCGTATCGGTAGCGGCGTCCGCCGCGAAGACTCCGCCCGGCACTGCCATGACAAGCAGCAGCAATGCCAGAGCCATATAAGCGTATCGTTGTAATTTCATCACGGGATCGTTTCCTCCAAAGCTTGTAAGTTTACGCACGGCGGCAGGCGTTGAGAGCCGTCCGCGCTTCTTTTGTAGTAAAATGTAAAAGGTGGTAGAATGTTTGAACATCTCATTCACATCTTAACTTTTTCAAGAAGCTAATTCCACTTTTACGGGGGTCCGGAACCTAAAAATCCGGCAAATTTATGAAATTGTCCGATAGGAGAATGTTATGCTGACGATGATTGTTCTTGCCCTCCTGGTCCTCTTCGTCCTAATCCGCTGGCTCACGTGGATCTCCGCGAAACGCGCGGCCTTGACTACAGAGAGCATCGACCGGGAATTTATGACCGAACTGAACGAAGGTGACCCCTCATGAGCGGCAAAATTCCGGTAGAGCTCCGTAAAGCCCGTCAAACCGTACATACTTATGAACGATTAAAACAGTGCACGCGTTGCGGCACTTATTCCGTGCTCTGGCATGATAACTGCCTCTCATGCGGAGCCGAGCGGAAATTCCTGTCCATCGGGGACATCGTCTCCTCCGTGCTCAGACGCAATATCCAGCGGGATGCCCTCATTCTGGCCGCGATCGCCTGCGCCGCCTTTTACCTCGCCCGCACTTTCCAGGAGATGGCCCTGGCGGCCGGAGCGGGAGTTGTGCTCATCGCCGTCTACGCGCTCCTGCGCAGAAGATACGCCGAGGCGCTGATGAACGCCACGCTGCGCAAGCTGCTGATCGGCGAAAACCGGGGGATCCGCAAAGGCATCCTGCTGGACGTCGACGACGCCGCTTCCGATATGGAGGACGGGGATTTCAAGTCCGCCTACGAGAAGCTGAGGGAAATCGGAACCCTCATAACCGGCAGCCATATCCGCAACCTCAAGGTGTACTGCCTGAACCGGTTTATTCTGCGCAGCGATATGGAGCTGGAACTGGGCGCGCTCATCCCCGATGAGTTCGAGCCCGGCTTCATCGCTTACCTGTACGAAGCGGCCAAAGTCAATCCGGGCCTGGTGCAGCGCGACACCCTCGATTATGTGCAGAAATACCGCGTCCAGATCGGCGGGATGCTGGAAGGGCCGGCGACGCTCGCCCTGGTTGCCGCAGCCGCGCTGCGCGTGAAGGAGTACGCATTCGAGTACGCTTCCCTCCTTTACGATTTCGTGGACGAGCTGCCCCGCGAACGGTTCCTGCGGCTGTGCCGGCTGATGAAGGAGAACCCGGACCGGGCTCCCGAGCTGCGGCAGAAAGTACTTGAAACGGCCGCCCGTAAATACGGGGACGATCCCGAGTTCGAGGGCTTCCTATGAAAGGACTGCACGTTATGCTAGGTTCTACGTACCACCGGTCCATCCGTTACAGAAACGGAGCCATTCTCTTGCTGGTCCTCATGCTGGGCCTGGCGGGATACAAAGGTTACAGCGTCTGGCACAAGACCGACCTGTACGCCCGGGCCGCCGCCGAACAAACCGCAGGCCGCGATATCGAAGCGGAGAACCTCTACATGCAGGCCCGGGATATTTCAACCTTCGATTATAAAAATGACGAAATTGGCGCTGCCCTGTCCGCCCTGCGTCCCGTTACCGAATTGAAGCGCCTGTTCGCCTCGCTGGCTTCCGAAATCGGCGTGACCAACGGGGGCTCGCAGGAACAGGCCCGGCTGCTGCAGGCTTATGCGGCCTATCAGGCCAAGAAAGCGGAAGTCGCCGCCGCAGACGAATCCGCCAAAAAACGCTTCATCGAGCTGACGGACGCCTACAAGCTGGACGAGCAGTTCGCCGCCGCCTTGGCGGGAGCGAAGAAGTCGCTTACGGCCTTGCTCCAGCAGGGAAACGGCACCTCGGCGCAGGAAGGCGAATCCGCCATGTCTCTGCTGCTTCAGCTTCCGGCTTCCGTCTATAAAGACGAGAAAACCAAACGAAAAGATTTGAACGCCCTTTTCCAAAAATATGATACGGCCCGGCTCCAGACGATTTTCAATCAGAACTCTTTCGAAGAAGCGCTCGGGGAAATCGTCCGGATCCGCCAGTTCTACTCGGAACGCAAATTGGAGGCAGCCTGGGTGCTCCCTAAAGCGGAAACCTATGTGCAGAGCACGCTGACCCGGCTGCTGGATGCCAACGACGTACCCGGATTTCTGACTCATGCGAAAACGTTCCAGAATCTGAAAGAGCTCTCCGGCTCTTCCTCCAAAGTGAATGCCTTTATTCAATCATCCTTGCGCAAACAGACGGCCAAAGCGGAGCAGCTTGCTTCCGCAGGCAAGTTTGCGGACGCGATCGCGCTGTACAAAGTGCTCGGGGACTACAAGGATACGGGCAAAGAAATCCGCCAGACCGAGATCCGGTGGATGGCGGCCGAGCCCGGCGTCCTTCTGGCGAAGGCGAAGGACAACGTCCGGTTCGTGCAGACCGCCGGAGCCAAGGGACTCTGGGGCTCCGAAGCGATCGCCGCCGGCGTAACCGACCGCGGGACGCTAGTAACCGCGCGCCTGCAGGCCGACGGCTCGGTCGTCTCGACGGAAGGCGAGATCGCCGGCGGGCCGGCCGTCAAGGCCGTCTCCTTCGCCGACGGGCTGAGCGCGGGCAAGCTCCCGGTCGTGATGCTGGAGAGCCAGTCCCGCACCCGCAATGCCCGCTATACCGCTTACGAAGTGGACGCCTCCAGCTTGAACGTGCTGCTCGACGTGGAAGCCGACGGCTACAAGCTGCAGAGCGCGGGCGTGCTGCTCATCCGCAATCCCGCCGGGGCGGGTGGCGGCGCTGAAGCGGTCTACAAGCTTCAGGGAAAGCAGTACGCGCTGGCGGAAGTTCCGCAGCAGTTGCCGGACCCTTCCCTCGAAGCGAAGGACATCCAGCCGTCCGAGCTCCCGCAGCAGCAGGCGGAAACGGTTGTCCGCCTGCCTCTGGCGATTACCCGGACCGGCAGTGGAACGGCCGTGGCGGAGATGGACGGCCTGTACGTCCTGCTGACCGGCAAGTTCTCCTGGAAGCCCGGCAATGCGGTCGTTACGGGCACCTATGCCGGCGAGACGAAGATTCTTCAGGGCGACCGCTCCGTGCCGGCTTACAAAATCAATGTGAGCCATATCGAACAGTGATTCCGGGCGTACGCTGAAAAAGTGGCGGCTCGGAACCGACAGGATTTACATCATTTGAACTTCTTTATCCATGTTAAAACAACGGCAAAGGACATTCCCCCGTCTAAAGACGGGGAAATGTCCTTTTGTTTGTTTATTGAGCTGAAAGCTGTCCGTATAAAGTCAGCCTTGTAGGACTCATCAGAGTCCTGCCCCTGCCCTACTTCCATTGGAAGGTCGGTTTCAAGCTCTTGATCCCGTCGGACAGATCGTGATACTCCGCGCTCGACTTGGCATCTTCCAGACTGTACTGCACATCGGACGGGTAGCAGATATATACGTGCCGATCCCCTTTCGCGCCCAGATAGACGGTGCGGATCAGTTCGTTGGTCTGCTCGTAATCCTCTTTGAGGCCCGCGTTTACCGAAAAAAGAAGGCCGCCGGCGTCTTTGCTCGCACGATGAATGAACCGGACGGACGTGCCGTCCTCTTCGATGTCGATTTTGCCTTCCCACTCCGCCGGAAGTTTGAACGAATATCCGTACGTCTTGTTAGCGTAAGCCACCGTATTCAGCTTGCTCAAATCATAAACCTCCAAACTGCCGGGGCTGGGCCGCAGACGGCTCTCGTTTACCTTCAGCCGCTGCACGAACGTAACGGCCTCGACCCGGCTCAGCGTATCGTCTTTGCCGAAGCCTTCCGGGGTGCGCGCTTCTTTGCCTTCGGCCAACCCCACATCCAGCAGATAGCGGATGGAATCGTCCACGCTGTAATGTCTGCCCGATGCGCTTGCGAGAAGCTGGGCCGCCCTGCCTCTTGTCAGCGCTTTCCGCGCGGAAGCGTTCCGGTCGATGACGGACGTTTGAACGACCGGCCACCCCAGCCGGCTCGCATAGTCCACGTAAGGCGAGGCCCAGTCGGAACTGCCCGGGTCCGGTTTGAAATCCGTCGGCCGGTAAGCGCGGATCAGCATGGCCAGAAACTCGTTTTGCACCACTGCCTGGGCAGGCTTAAAAGTCCCGTCCGGGTAACCGTCGACGAATTTATCGCCGACCGCCCATTCGATTACGTCTCTGCCCCAGAAATCGCCGGGAACGTCTTTGAACGTGCTCCCTTCACCGTAAGATGCGGAAGCGTAGACACCCGATAAACTGAAAGCCAACAGCGCGGCCGTGGCCGCTTTAGCCCCTTTTTTCATAGCACCGGTCACTCTCCAGTCCCTTTAACGTGTAAAACAAATAAAAAAGACCGGACTCCCTTCCAGAAGTCCGGCCGCTTTCGCCTGATTTGGATGAAATGGAAGACTATTCCATGCTACCAAATTCAGGCGTTCTTTTAAAGTTACAACATTCTCCGCTTTCGTAACCATTTCACGGATCTCCGTTCCGGCACGGGTCAAGCGGTACTCCGTTATTGCGGGTACAGCCGTGTGATGGAAGAAGACCTCCGGGACGACAGCGATTGGATCAGCACCACGATCAGGTAGGCGGCAAAAATCGTAAAGATAAACAGGATCGGGTACATGTATCTTGAGAACTGGACGAACGGAATGTGTACCCCGATCACATACACGACCGTTAACGCCGCCACGAGAATATCCCATCTTCGCCTGATCAAGGCCGCTATAAAACCCGCGACTCCCAGCACGCACAAAATAATATGGAGAGCAAGAACGAAATGGTAAGACATCCCCCAGAAGTCCAGCCAGTAGAACGTCTGCTCGAAAGCCAGAATCGTTTTATCGAACAAATACCATTTGATCGTTTCGAACGGCTTCGTTTTCAGGCTGTACAAAATAATGTGGCCGACTTTCTCCGTAGAGTCGTCATAGACGTCCGGCGAATATTGCGGATATTCTTTAAAAAATCCCGGAGAAGGCTCGCCCGGAAGCACCCCCATCAGCATCGGATTACCCGACGAATCCGTAAACGGGATAAACTTGCCGAAATGGACATAGTTCCGGACCCACCAGGGACTTAACAGCAGGCAGGTGGTCAAAACGATTGTCGCCGTGTACAGAACCATTTTCTTGAATGGGACCCGCCGGATCAGCCAAGTGACGCCGATAATAAGCGGAAATAAAATAAATTGAGGCTTAAAATAAGCGCAAAGGGCCAGAAGAGCCCCGATTGCTATGTATTTGCCGACGGACGGCTTCTTGAGCGCGTACAAGGTCATGCACATCAGCAGCAGGAAGATGATCTGGAAAATCCCTTCCGACAAGATTACACCGCTGGTGTAGTAGTTCGGCGGGTAAAGAGCGGCGATGATACAAGCGACGAGCGCAACCCGGGAATTGAACATGTGCCGGGCGATAACGAACAGCAGATAAACGGAAGCCGCCTGCAGGACACATTGAAAGAGCCTGACGGCGATCGCCGTATTCTCGTAATCCCCGAATATCCACATAAAAAAAGCCAGCATCACGGGAAAGCCCGGCATAATGAACAAGGTCGGGTTCGGATAGCTTTTGTAAACGAGCGTCCCTTCCTCGAGAAGCACCTTGGCCGCATACATATATTTGACGTCGTCATTGTCCATTTTCTCGTAGGTACCCAGTAAAAAAGCGTCTCCGTAATAAAGCGCCGTAAAGGCGGAAACGGCCAATACAATTGCCATGAGCGCATATAAAATTCGTTTTGTTCTCAGGCTTTCTTCCTTTAAAGTAAACATTTTCCTATTCCCCCTTCCTCACCGGATCATCATACACTATCTTGGAGGAAGGGTTCAATACTTTGCCTTTATTTCCAGACGGGACCATCTAAAGGACGTCGGACGTTTCTATTTTACGGATGGACCAGAACGCGCTCAGCACACCGACGGCCGCAAAAACAAGCGGAAGGATATATCCGGCACTCAGCGAGAACCCCATGTTGTTCGAATCGGTGATGGTCACCAGGATGACGGCGGAAATAATCGTCGCGGGGACCGACTTCTTCATCATGCCGAACAGCAGCGGAATCAGACAAATCCCTGCCGCCGACACGGCGTTCAGCAGCATACGCAGAACGTGATCCACGATCATTGGGGCGGTTAACGTTTCGGGCACCATATTCAGCCAAGCGTCCGCCAGCAGAAAAACGCCGGTTACAAACAAGCCGGAGAGGAAAACCGTGGCGAAGGTCCAGAGACTGACCAGCAGCAGCTTGGCTGCCATGATCTTTTTCCGGCGGACCGGGTAGGTGAACAGAATGTTGACCGTTTTGGCATTATACTCCCCGATCACAATCCTGGCCAGAATGGCGGAGGCAAAAATAACGAAGGTGATCTTGACGAACCCGATGATGACACCGAACGCCATCGCATAGTCCTGATAAGCATCAATGACGTTGTCTACCTGTTCCGCCACATGAACACCGCCGATAAGCAGCAGAATCACAGCGTTGGCGATCAGAATGCCCGGGAAGTATCCGCCGATTTTATATTTTTTAAGCTCGAGTTTCATCAATTTAAGCATGGACGCCGCCTCCGTGAATGGATTGCAGGAAATAGTCTTCAAGCGAGCTCGCCTTCTTGTTCAAGGCCTCGATTTCAACTCCGTTCAGAAGCAAAACTTTGGAAATTTCCGCCTGCGAGACTCCCCGTTCGTAAATGCGCATTATTGTATCGCCGACGACTTTGTAATTGCTCATACCGAGCTTGCTTTCCAGCACATAGACCGCTTTGTTGAGGTCCGGCGTAACCACTTCGATATATTCGGTATGTCTGCCCCTTACCTCGTCCATCGGCACCTGTTCAATCAGCTTGCCTTCGCTGATGACGCCGACCGTATCGGCGATTTGTTCGATCTCGCCCAGAATGTGACTGGAGATCAGCAGGGTGATACCGTATTCCTTGCTCAGCATCTTGAAAAGATTTCTCAGTTCCTTGATGCCGACGGGATCCAGTCCGTTAATCGGCTCATCGAGCAGCAGCAGTTCCGGACGGGTCGTGATGGCCCGCGCGATTCCGAGCCGCTGCTTCATGCCGAGCGAGAAGTCTTTGACCGGCTTGCGGTCGATATTTTTCAGCTGAACCAAGTCCAGAGCCTCCCCGATGGCGGCTTTATTATAGAAGCCCATGTATTCGCAGTGGAGCTCCAGATTTTCCAGTGCGGTCAGCCTGTCGTAGAACACCGGATACTCGATAATGCTGCCCATCCGTTTCAGAATCTCGTAAGAGTTCTCCGTCAGTTTTTCACCGAAAATTTCAATTTCGCCGCCGGTCGGTTTAATCAGATTCGCCATCATTTTCATCACGGTCGTTTTGCCCGCTCCGTTCAATCCGAGAAACCCGTAGATTTCCCCCTGCCGGATCGTCATATCGACGTCCGAAATCACTTCTTTGCCGTCAAACACTTTCGTCAGCCGCGTCGTTTTCAGCAGTGTGCCCATTGGATTGACCCCTTTCGTATCTCCTCTTTCTGATTCTTAGTTTAGCTTCCGATTTTCTCTTTTTTATTACTCGATTCTTACAAAAATCTTACGTCCTTCCGTAAGCTATTTTTTTGAGTTTTACGGTGAACGACGTTTTCACGTAAGGCTTGCTGGTCAGCGTAATGACGCCGCCGAGCTTCTCCACCAGCCGTTTCGTGATCGTAAGCCCGAGGCCGCTTCCCTGATAAAGAGGGTTGCGGGAATCCTCCAGCGTATACATGCGCTCGAAAACCCGGTCCTGATGAAACTCGCTGATCCCCTTGCCCCGGTCCCACACCTCGACATAGGCATGCTCCTCGTCCTCGCGCAGAGTGAGGCCCAGCATATTCCCGTCGCTGCCGTATTGGGAGGCGTTGGAGATCAGGTTGTTCAAAATGCGCACAAGCGCCTCTTCGTTCCCCAGCACGTAAACAGGGGTCTCCGGCATCGCGATCACAACCTCCACACCCTTGGACGTCAGCGGTTCATAGAAAGCGAGTATCGTCTGCGAGCACACTTCGTTCAGATGGATACGGTTCAGGGGGATGTCCCGGTCACCGGACTCCAGGCGGGCGAGATCGAAAAATTGATTGATCAGAGCGAGAACTTCCCGGGCTTTCGCATGGACTTTGTCCAGCAGCCGTTCCCGTTCTTCCGCCGGTGTGGACGGATTTTGAATGAGCGTTTCCATATAGCCGAGCACAACCGTGAGGGGCGTTTTGAGATCGTGAGAAATGTTCGCGAGCATTTTGCGCATCGAATCTTCGGTTTTATTGTACGTGGCCGTCATCCGCTGATTGACTTCCACAAGCCCGTTCAGCCCGTTCAGCAGAGCGATCAGCTGCTTGTCGTCCGTCAGATGAAGCAGTTTTCCCTGGGGGACGCCTCCCCTTAAAATCCCGTCTAACCGGGTCGTTATGTAAACGAGGCTTTCGTCCCGCTTTTTTTTGCTTCTGTACTGAACGAAGTGAAGAACGAGAGAAACGGCAAGCAGGGCGAGCAGCAGTCCCGTCCACCCGGTCATTCGCCGAATTCCCCCAGCTTGTAGCCGATTCCCCACAGCGTTTTGATATAAACCGGATTCGACGGATCGTCTTCGATCTTTTCCCTCAGTCTGCGCATATGGACGTTGATGACATTTTCATCCCCGTAATAATCGTCTTCCCATACCGAGCTGTAAATTTGCGCTTTCGTAAAAACCCGTTTGGGATGAACGGCAAACAGTTTCAATATATGAAACTCCTTGGACGTCAGCTTAAGCTCCGACCCGTTTTTGCTTACCGAAAAGTTTTCGAGGTCGATAACCAGCTCGCGAACGCGCAGCACTTCGGGCGGGGCCGGTGTCCGTTCCACGGGTGCGGCTGCCGCATACTGCGTCGCCCTGCGGATCGCCGCTTTGATCCGGGCGGCCAGCTCGATCATGGAGAACGGCTTGGCGATATAATCGTCCGCGCCGAAACCGAGACCGAGCGCCTTATCGACGTCGCCGTCCTTGGCGGACGTAATCAGGACGGGGACGAGGCTCGTCTGCCGCACCTTCTGCAGGAAGTCCATGCCGCCCAGTTTCGGCAGCATCAGATCCAGCAGAATCAGATCGAACGGCTGACCGGCAAACTTGCGGACCGCTTCTTCCCCGTCATAGGCGCGCACGACAATGAACCCTTCCTTCGTCAAATAATCGCTTACCATATCGCTGATCTCCGCATCGTCTTCCACAAGCAGCAGTGTATTTTGCATATTCATCCCGTCCATTCCTGCAATCTGTTTCGGTTGAATCATATCATGTTTCGGAAAAGCCCGGTAGAAAGTTCCAGAAGTTTTCCGGCAAAATAAAACCTGCCTCGTCGTCCTGAGACGCCGGGCAGGTTGTTAAAACAAAGCTGTATTCGGGGAGAATTCGTCCTCCTCAAATCCGGAAAGTGACTGGTGCTTCTCTAATTATCTCCGCATCTCAGCTCCGCCTATTTACAGGATCCCAAGCCGCAGACGGGATTCCGCTTGTTATTCCGCCTATTTACACACCGCGCACACTCCCGGCGCATGTGTGGCGTCGCATGGCGGCGGTCACCCCCATCAGCGGATGACGCCTCCCAGCTTATTCAGCAGGTTAACGGTCACCTGCGCACTTTCGGCGCGAGTGGCGGTGCCTTCCGGCTCGAATCCGTCGGCCGTGCGCCCGTTCACGAGCCCCAGGCGCGAGGCGGCGTCGACGGCTTCCCGCACCCATGCGGGAGAAGCCTCCACGTCGGCGAAACGGACGGGTTCGCCTCCGGCTGCCTTCTTCCCGGCCGCAGCTTCGTACGCCCGTACGATCATCGCCGCCATTTCCTGGCGCTTGATGACCGCTTCCGGCGCAAACTCGGAGGCGGTGACGCCGTTTACGAGTCCGGCCTTGGAAGCTGCGGCAACGGCGCCCGCGTACCAATCCTGTCCGGACACGTCAGAGAAAGTCGGTACTCCCTCCGCCTTCAAATTCAGCAGACGGACGAGCATGGCGGCGAACTCCGCCCGCGTCACTTTCCGCTCGGGAGCAAACGTGTTCTCGGTCATCCCCTCAATCAGGTGCCGGGCCGTCAGCTCCTTGATGACTCCGGCGGCCCAGTGATCTGCGGGCACATCGGCATAGGCTTTGCCGTATTCCAGCACGGCATACGTGCCTAAATGATTCACATCGGCCGAAAGCTTGCCCAGGTGCCAAGTACCGCCGGCATATTCAAGGGCGCCGCTTCCGGCGATTTGATAAATGCCGGCAAGCCTTGCGTCCACGCTCGCGCCGACCGGAAGCTCAATCGTGACCGGCTTCGCAAACTTCGTCAGCTCGCTCGTTTTGCCGTCCTTCGTCGTGACGGTCAGACGGAACTCCAGCAGGTCGCTTCCCGCCGCAAGCCTTGCGCCGGAAGCGGCCGATGCGCTGCCGAGCAGCCTGCGGGCGTCTTCGCCGGCGATCCGTGCCGCGCTCAGCTTCAGCGTGCTGCCTTCCCGCTCGGCCGCCGGCACCAGCTCGCCCAGCTCGCGCAGGACGGCTGCGGGAAGCGTCACCGCCACGTTGCCCGCTTGGACGCGGACGGCGGTGTCGCCCAAGAGCGCGCCGGCATTCCCCGGCAGCGCCAGCTCTTCAAACGGTGCGGACGCCACGAAAGTGACCGCGCCTGCGGCTTTCATCGCCGCCAGCTCTGCGGCGGTGGCGGCAAGCTTGCCGGCGGAGCCGGGCTGCGGCTTCACAGGCGGCTCTACCGGCGGTACGGGCGGAGTTCCGCCGCCATTATCGCCGCCGGAGCCTCCTCCGCTGCCGCCGTCGCTGCCTCCGCTGCCGGAAGCCTTCACCGTCAGCTCGTACTGCGCGGTGAATCCGCCGTAGACGGCGGACAGGACGGTCGTTCCTTCCGTCAAGGCCTTCACCGCTCCATGCGGGTCGATCTGCGCCACGGACGGCCGGCTGCTGCTGTATGTCACGCCGTCCAGCAGGTCGAACCGGCTGTTATCCGTGTAAACCGCGTGGGTAACCGTCTGATCGGTTTCCCCGACTTTAAGCGAACCCTTGCCGGACAGCTCGATGGAAGCAAGCTGACCCGACGGCAGCCGGTCCACCGTCACGGTCGTCTCTCCGTACACATCGGGCGCCGTGCCGCTCGTCGCCCGGATCACCGCGGTACCGAGACCCGCCGCCTGGACCACTCCATCGGCCGTCACGCTTACCGCGCCCGCCGGAGTCGAGCTGTACACGGACCATGTCACGCTCTGGTCCGTCGCGTTAGCCGGTTTGACGGCGGCGGTCAACTTCACGCTTTCTCCTACGGCCAGCTTGAGATTCTGTTGTTCAATTTCAACGGATGCCGGAGGAACCCCTTTCTTATATAAGCTGAATTCGTCCACGACCCGGCCGCCGACCGTTTTCGTCACAAATTTCAGCTCGTCGCCGGTAATGTCGATGGAAGCGTACATTTGCGTCTGCTCCTCGTCGATCACCCGCTGCCAGTCCCGTTTGGTGACCGGATAAAATTTCGGACCGCTGGAACCGGCAACCACATAGGTCGTTCCTTGTCCGTCCGCCACGATCTGGTTATTTTTCATCGGGTACGTTCTCAAATAAATGTGATCATGCCCGTTCAACACGAGATCTACGTTGTTCTCCTCAAGTACAGGAGCCCACAAACTCCGGAGTTCGGCGGTATCGTAGATACTTCCGTACGGACCCCGGTGGAAAATGGCGACCTTCCACTTCTTGTTCGTTTTGGCCAGATCCCGCTTCAGCCATTCTTTCTGCTCTTCATACTGATATTCGCTGTTCAGCACCACAAAGTGAACGTCCTTATAGTCATAGGAAAAGCTGCTGCCCTTCAAGCTGTCCAGTCCGGTGCCCGGCTGGTTGAAATGCGCCAGGAAGTCGCTGTTTTCTCTCGTTCCCATGACTTCATGGTTGCCGATCGTTCCCACGAGCGTCGTGTTCAAAAACGCATCCTGGGCCGCACCGAACCACATGTTCCATTCTTTTTCGTTAAAGCCTTTGTCGACCATATCCCCGGCATGAACCATGAATTCCGCGTCCGGGTTGTCGGCGACCGCTTTTTTCACCGTGTTGCCCCACAAATTAAAACCTGCCTGATCCCCAGCCTGGGAATCCGCAAAATACAGAAATTTCGTATGGTCTCCCGCAAGTTCCGCCGTCTTGAACGTACCCTGCTTGCTCGTATGGCCTTTACCGTCTCCTACGCGGTACACGTAAGAGGTTCCCGGCTCCAGGCCGTCCGCGACCGCTTTATGAATGCGGATCGTCCCGATATCCAGCGTGCTGTACAAGCTGCTGTCTCCCGTAATCCGTTTCACGCCGCTGCCTTGAAAATCCGTAAATTCCGACTGCTTGACGAGTTCGACCACAGTCGGTTCGGTTCCGGGATTCGTATGCCAGATAAACGCGCGCGATGCGGCCGGGTCCGGACCCATGTTCACGCCAATGTTATAAGGCGTCTCGCTCCCTCCGAGGGGGGATACCGCAAAGACGGAAATCGCGCTGTAGGCGTTCCCTTTCGCCGCCTGCAGCTTGTAGCTTTTGACGGCGGCCGTCAGCGCCTGCGTACGGAGCTTGCCCTGAGCGTCCGTCGTTCCGATGGAGGAACCGTCCGCGAGCACCGTGGCCCCTTCGACAGCGGCACCCTGCTCGTCTTTCACGACAAGCTCGGTTTCGTATCCCTGCACGTGACCGTAGTCGTTCCATTCCAGCTTCAACTGGTTTCGGATCTCCGAAGAGAGCGGCAGGCCGAAGAAGGAGAAGCTCGTATCCCCCGTATTCGCAAACGAAACGGAGCCGGACTTAAAGGCGATAAGATTCGTGCCGGCCGCATCCTTCCGGATATCGTACTGAATTTGGCCGATGATATCCTGATCCGTCAGGGAGGCCGTCTGAAGCTCTTTCATTTTCAGGCTTACAAGACCCGCTGCGCCGTCAATGTCCGCTGTCAGCTGTATATCGCTGAGCTTCGGACCGCGGACAAGCCGGATGTTTTCGACTTTACCGGGATCGAAAGCGAAGTCGATGCGGCCGTTTTTGATGCTTGCGGCTTTGATGCCTTTAACATCGAGGGAATACGTTCCGCCCGCATACACATCTTTGGGCGTGTCGTACACAATTTTGGCCGAGCCCGTGTCGACGTTGAACGTCCATTCTTTGGTCGTCTGGTTGCCCGACAGGTCACGGACCGAAACCTTCGCCTGATGGATTCCGTCCGCCAAAGGCGTTCCCGGCGTGTAGTAAATCCGGCCTTCCGGCGGATACAGCGTATGCTGGACCAAGGCCCCGTCGAGATAGAACCGGATTTTGTCCGGATCGATCAGAGTCGTGCCGGGATGCTTGGCGGGATCGTAGCCGTAGTCCTCCCCGTACACTTTGATCGTCGGCAGGTTCGATTTAATCGTCTCGCCTTCGCCTGGCGAGAAATTTTTCAGGAGAGGCGGGTCCATATCGTCCTGCGCAGGCCCGTAAAGCGCCCGGATCTGGTCGACGTAGATCGCTCCGGCGTCTTTCTTGGCCGACGAGGTCTCCATATAGCGGACCGGCATATCCATCGTCAGCGGGAGGGTTCTTCCTTTGGGCACGACGGCCTCCAGGTACTTCCACCCTTTGAAATCGACCCCTACCGTCTGGTCGACAAAATCAAGCGCCACGGCACCTTTGCCGTCGCGCATTTGCGCACGAAGCCAGTGCTTGTTCCCGTCCCCGTATACCCACATGCTGATTTTCTCGGGGTAGCCCGGAATCTGGATAGGCTGGGCGCCGCTTTTTACTTGCAGATAAGCACCCGAGGTTCCCGGCATCCCGGTAAAATCGTAGGCCAGCTTCAGCGAGTTTTTGCCGAAACGCACGAATTCTTCATCCGTTTCGATGCTCACGTTGGTGCTCTTGAACTGGGCGCCCGAACTCGGATTGTAGCGGTCCAGCCCGTTCTCGAAGTCTTCCAGAATAACCGGAGGAACACCGACAGTCACATCCAGAGATGTCTCTACGTTCTTGTATTTGGCATAAATCTTTCCGGTTTTCTCGGTTTCGGCCGTGGCGGTAAAAACCCCGGCGGCGTCAATCGAGCCGATCGGCCCCTCGGTGCGCCACTGAATCCGGCTGTTGTCCGCTTGAACGACCTGCCCGTCACGCAAAGCCGTTATGTTCAGCGTTTCCGAGCTGCCGGACGTGAAGGTTCTTACGGCATCGGCAAATTTAAGTTCGGTCAAATCTTCCACGACTTCCACCTTCCCCGTTCCCGTCAACCCGCCCGAGGCGGCCGTGATGACAGCTTCGCTCGCCTTGGAGCCGGCAGTAAACGTACCGTCCGGGGCAAACGTACCGATCGCCGGATCGATGCTCCATTGCGGAGTCCCGTTAAAAGGTGCGGGATGCAGATTGGCGTCCACGGCAGCCGCTTTGAACGCAGTGGACGAGCCGGTCAGCACACGCTCCGTTTGCGGCTGGACGACCAGTTTATCCGCAGCGCCTTCCGGCGCTTTGTTGACGAGCAGCAGACCGTTTGCGGTTTTGCGTTCCCCGCCGTCGGACGGCGTGTTCAGAATTTTCCGCGTTTTCTCGCCGGGCATCCGCGCCACGAAGGTGGAAGATCCGCCCCCGTCGAGGTTCAGCGCATTGACGGCGCCGAGGTCTTTCATCAGTCGGCCCAGCTCCGTCAAGTCCACGCCTTCGCTGAAGCCCGGCTGACGGCCATCGATTTCCAGCAGGATGACGGAACCGTCCGCTTTCGTCCCGATGGCCGTTCTCGGATGCGCCGCCGGATCGCTGTGCGGCTGGGCGGAACCGTCCTTGACGAGCAGCCCCGAGCCGCCGATGGCCACCCGGACGTCTTTCCATTCGCCTTCCAGCGTAAAGCTGGCGGTGACGTCATCCCCGGGTTTCAGTTGGGCCAGCGTATCCCGGAACTTGCCCGAGGCCGACAGAACCGCCTGATTTTGGGCTAGCGGGGTATTTCCCTTGTTTTTATGTACTTCGGATACTTTCATCACAAGCGTCTGGCCGCTCTGCACGGCTCCGCCCGTCACATCGAGCACCACCTCGTCCCCAAGGTCGTTGGTCATCGTTGAAGAATGAAACTCGGGTGTGTAAAGAACGAGCGACTCCGTTCCCCGCAGCCGGTTGATGTCCGTAAGGGGACTGCTCTGCCCGCCGAACGCAAGGGTCCGGGTCAGCTTCGGGCTCGGCCCGTAAAGACTTGTCCCGTCGGTTTTTATGCCGAAGGCGTACCAGTCCGCCGGGGGACTCGCAAGGATTTCGCCTTCTCCCATAAACAGCCCGGACGGAATTCCCGTAGACATATCGTAAAAATCTCCGTTAACGGCCGTAATGACCCGGTTGCCCGTCCGGTCCGCATCCGCAGCCATTTGGCTGACGCCCTGCATCCCGTACACCTTGCCTCCGGTTTTGCCCGCCTGCAGCTCCAAAGCCGCGTTTTTGGGATCGAACTCTACAAAATGGAGCTTTTCCGGCCCCCGGTCCAGCTTCATATTCATCCATTGGTACGTGGCGCCGGGCCCTATTTCCACCACCCGTTTGTCCACGATTTGCCCTGCCGACGCTGTCGTGCCGGGCACTGCCGCTAATCCCTGTCCTGCCGGCAGCAGGAGGGAACCCAGCATCATTCCGCTGAGAAAAGATGCCAGTCTCCGTCTGTTTTTCGCCATTATCGTCACATACCTCCCAAGCTGGTTCAAAGTTTGTCGTCATTTCCGCATTCCGGCTGTTGAGCAGTGGGCCATGCCAGGAAAGTATACGGTTGTCTTGTAAACTCCACCCCCTATCTTTATAAAGATTTTATGAACCGGGAGCACTTTCATTCATAATTTAGAAATACCCCCACCTTTTCTATTATCAGGGAAAGAAAGCGCTTTTTGAAGTATTATTTTATTATTTAATTTAAATATGGCAAAAAATTTTGTTAATTTTCTCTTTTTGAAAATAAAAAAGACACCGGAACCGTCCCGAGAGACAAAGTTCCGATGTCTTTTGCTTTTGGAAAAGATTATGGCGATTCCGGCCGCTTAGGCGGGTCCGCCCACAAGCTCCAGTCTGACGCCGCCAGGATGACAGCCCTCTTCGTCATAGAAAAGGACCTCGTTGCGCTTCTTCAGCAGGCTGACCGGAATCTTGTAGGATTCCTGGGGACCGATCTGCCAGTAACGGCCCAGGCAAAATCCGTTCACCCACAAAATCCCTTTGCTGAGCCCGTCGAGCGTGATTTTCAGCTTGGCTCCGTCCGGCTCGTCCGCTTGCTCCGCATGGACGCTGTCCGTACGCTTCGAGCTGTCATCGCCGCTATGCTCCGGCCAGTCGAAAGCAGCTTTAAACCAGCGGGGAAGCCTGTCCCGGTCCGGGACCGCCTCCTGTGACGATGCTGCCGCCGCATTCGGCCCAGACTCCAGCTCAGGCTCCGGCTCCAGTGCCGACCAGTTCGCCGCATCGAGCGGATCGGCCGCGCCCGCCGTCACCCAGCCGGAAATACGGGAAGCCGAAGCATACAGGTAAAGCTTCATTTTCGGAATATGGCTGATTCCTTCGGCGTCGAATTCCAGCTCGTTGCAGCCTTCCTTGAGCAGCTCGCCGATGTCCGCCACCCCGTACGGGGCATCGCCGCGGTTCCATGCCGTCTCGTTGTAGAGCTGAGGAACGACCTTCCGCCCGTTCACGCGCAGCCTGGATAAGCCGTACCCGACGATGACTCCGCTGTCGTACTCTTTGCCGGTATGCAGCGTCCGGTACAGGCCGATCCGGCCTTCGATTTCCGGCAGCGCCCGCAAGGAATGCACCCGTCCGGCGCCGTCAACCTGCCAGCCCTCCGTCAAATCGGCGCTTGCTCCGCCCAGGCTCGGCATCGCGCTCAGCCCCTTCGGCTCGGCAAGCGTCTGGGTGAAATTGTAGCGGCCCATATTCTGCACGAGAATCCGCAGGCGGTTGGCTCCCTGCCGAAGCGGGATAGCGAGCGCCGCCGCTCCGATTTCCGTCGTTTGCCCAGCGTACCGGCCGTTTACGTAGACCCGTGCCGGGTCCTCGATGCGCGGAAGCGTGAGCGTACGAAGCGCTTCCTCTGCGGAATCGACCTCGGCCTCGTAAGCCAGGTACCCGCTGAACCGGCCGAAAGACGTGAAATCGAGCGGACCTTCGGCTTCGCGGGCAAATTCCTTCTCGGCATCCGGTTCCTCATCGGCCTGCTGCCAGTCCGTCAGAACCGGGGCCGTTCCCCGGGCCTCCGGAATAGAAGCCGCTTCCGCTTCGACGGCCGCACGGTCCGTCACGGTGATGCGGGCGATTTCCCCGCCGGCGTGTCTCACCGTGATCGTCTGCGGACGTTTCCCGTGGAACAGCGTGAAGACGAGGCGGCCTTCTTCGTCCGTGCGGACGCGCTGCGGCAGCGGACAGTCCGCTTCCAGGCCGGTGAGTCCGGCCGCGGAGAGAACCAGCGCGGACTGCTGGCCCGCCTCATGGTACACGGCGCCTCTGCCGCGGTCGAAGCCTGTCGTGAAGCCGGTCATCGCCTCCAGGGTGACCGGCTGGCCGGCCCCGGTCCGGCCGATTTCCACGCCGCATACGACCGGCAGGATAGCTCCCGCTTCCACCGTATAAGGGAGCGGGGAGATCGGCTTCGCGGCTTGGCCGGAAGCGGAGGCTGCGTGGTCGTGCCGAGCGTCCGCCTGCAGCGCCCCGGCTTGCATGGAATCGTTGTCTCCTGGAAGAGGACATCCGATTCCGAACTTCTGCAGATCGAGCATCCCGTTCAGGCGCTCCGTATCGTCGTTATGAATAAACAGAATCGTGCCCTGCGGGCCGGATTTCTTTTTGGCGGACGAGTGTTTGCCCAGTGGGATAAAGGCCGCGCTGCCGGTCGTTTCCGTCAGAAGCGGCTCCATCCAGCGCACGAAATCATGGACAAGTTTCAGCGCTTTGTATTTGGCCGTGGGCCTCAAATATTCGTCGAGCGCAGCGTCGTAATCGTAGGAGGTCGTCATAAACGTATGCTCCCCGATCGTTCTGCCGCCCCAATGCCCGAAATTCGTGCCGCCGAAAAACATATAATAGTTAATCGCCGTAAACCCCTCGCGAATCAACTCGTACGTCTTGCGTTCCACCTGGGAGGCTGTTTTCTGATTGGCCCGCGGTCCGCCCCACTGCTCGAACCAGCCGATCCAGAACTCCAGGACGCCTTTGGGCTGGTCGGCGAAACGCTCTTCCAGCGTGCGGGCATGTTCCTCGGCATGAGACCAGAAATTGCGGAACTCGACCGCTCCGTCTACAGCGCCGTAGCAGGTAACCAGGGGAACGTCGATCCCCCGTTCTATCAACCCGTCCCGCAAATATTCCATATACGCTTTATCCGGCTTGCCGAGCGCCTGGAATTCATTTTCCACCTGAACCATAATAACGGTGCCCGAATTCGAAAGAAGACGGGGCAGAACGACCGGTACGAGACGGTCCCAGTAGAGATCCACGTAATGCAGGAATTCCCGGTGGAATTTCCGGTACTGCATATCCGGCTTACGCTCCAGCCAGTAGGGCAGCCCGCCCATATCCCATTCGGCGCAAATATACGGTCCCGGCCGCACGATCACGTACAGACCGCGCTCGGCGCAGAGGTCCAAGAACGCTCCCAGATCTTTGTCTCCGCTGAAATCCCACTGCCCTTCCTCTTCTTCGTGCCAGTTCCAGGGAACGTAGGTTTCGATGCAGTTACATCCGGCCTCTTTGGACTTGTCCAGCACCTCCGCCCATTCGGCTCTCGGCAGACGGAAATAATGGACGGCGGCGGATAAAATAAATACCCGTCTGCCGTCGATGATCCAGCTGTTGCGGTCGTATTGTACACGGGTCATGCGCATGTAACCTCCTTATGCGAAAATGTCTCCTTCCAGGAGACATTTTCAATTCGTTATTAAGTTTTTTTCATCTATATCTAACGTTAAAGGAAAAATATTCCGTCCGTTTTTTTACGCTATCTTACGTTGATTGTTTCGATGCCTTCCGGCGTTTTTTTAATGAGCACAACTTCGCCGAAAATTTGAACGCCCTCCACGACGTAAGACATAATGCTCGTCGATGGCGTCTGGTGGCAGACCACCACAATATGCTGCTCCCCCGTACTCGTCCAAGTCAGGCGGCAGGCTTCTGCCGCGGAGTCGGGCACTTTGGCTCCGTTGTAGGTGAAGACGTCCGCCTGCTCTACGACCGGAACCTCCGTCTTTCCGGGACGGACCGGGTAAAGCACCTGCAGCATGGAAGCCGGGCCCGTCGAGCCGCAGGAGAAGGTTACGGCCGGAGCGGGCGTCATCTCGTTATACCGGTAGGACACGCAGGCGTCCTCCGTCCGGACGAGCAGCGGGCCGCGTCCGGCTGCGCCGATGCCCGCGGGTACCGCTCCCTCGCCGGGAGTGGGCACGGTGAGGGAGGCCGGGCCGCCCTCATCCGTTTCCGCCCGCGGCGATGTGTCGGCGGCCGCGTCCGTATGTGGCGGTGTGCCTGCCCCGCTGACGTCTGTGCCCGCCTGTGCCGGAGCACCGGCCGGCGTTTGGCCGGCCGTTATCCCCGCTTGATCGCTGCATCCGGTGCCTTGCTCATCTGCCGCCTCACCTGCAGAAGCTCCGGCGCTGTCTCCGCCGGTCCCCGGCCCCGTTTCCGTCAGAAGAGGCGTCCGCATAACCGGCAGCAAGTGCAGACCCGCCGCTCCG
This sequence comes from Paenibacillus sp. JNUCC 35, assembly GCF_058269095.1. Classification (NCBI taxonomy): domain Bacteria; kingdom Bacillati; phylum Bacillota; class Bacilli; order Caryophanales; family Paenibacillaceae; genus Paenibacillus; species Paenibacillus sp. JNUCC 35. The sequence goes on from NZ_CM177771.1 coordinate 5,328,229, forward strand.
TCCTCCGTCGTAAAGCTGACTCCCCGCTCTTCGACGCGCACCTGGCCGGGCGCAAAGTGGAACCGCTGCTCGAAGCGATGCACGTCCCCGCAGTGGAAGCTGTCGGCCAGCAGCCAGTAGTCCGGCTTGACGAAGATCAGACGGCGTTTGGGGATAACGGGATCGGCCAGATGAAGATAGCCGTCGTGGCTGCCTTCCGCATAGTCGGCCGCAGGTCCCGATGACCACCGGGTTCCCAGCGGAGCCGCAATACGGCCGTAGTCCCACGTGTCGAGGTACTCCGTAAATTCTTTGCCGTCCACGAGGGTCGTGTTGTGGGCGGCTCCCAGCTTGAAATACCGGCGGAACTCATCCCCGCCGTAATACGTGTAGCGGCCGGGGTCCATCAGCAAATCCCGGCCGTATGCGCACAGATCCACATGCAGCATATCCGCATGGCCGTGACCGCCGCCCATCGGCCCGCAGTTCATGCTGGCGAACCGGGCGTCCGGCTCCCAATCCGAGCGCATGACATACTGCCCGGCTTCCTCGAACGCGCGGGATGCCGCTTCCGGCCGTACCGGCGTCAGGCGCTCGTAAGCTTCCGCCTTATGCAGGCCGTACAGCCACAGGTTCGCCAGATCCACGCGGGCGTGGCCGGCGTATTTCAGCTCCGCATCCCCGAACTGGATCGCGCCCGCGGTCAAAGCGTCGCGCATATCGTTGTCGTCGCTGTCGCCTTTCATCAGCTGCCTGCCGCCCGGCTTCACAGAATACAGATTCGCCTTCGCCATGCGCCTCACGGCCGAGATCCACTCGGGATACAATCCGATGCCGTTATTTTCAGCGAGGTGCAGCACGTGCATATATTGGAAGAAAACTTCATTATGGTAGAGCGGGGACTGCTCCCAATGCATGCCGTCCCGGCCGATCTGGAGCGCGGCCGTCTGCCGCAGCCGGTCGGCGCTTACTTCCAGCCAGAACGCCGCATTTCGGAACTCGGGCATAAATACGCCGAGCGCGAAGAGGCCCGCGTTTTCGAGCACGCCCCAGTTGCTGAGACGCCTCCAGGGATCGAAAGCCGCGGCAATATACTCGCCGTGCTCATGCAGCGATTCCAGCATCCGGCCGAGCAGCTCCGCCGTGAACCCCGGATAGTCCCGGAAGCACTCGTACGCCCGGATCCAGTTGATGCAGCGGAGCCCCGCCTCGATCGTCCGCCACGCCAGAGTGGCGGACGCTTCCGCCGGACCGGCGGGCACGGGATTGCGGCGCAGCCAGTCGTCCAGCTGCACGCAGAACGCTTCCGCGTACTTGCCGTCGCCCGAGACCAGGTACGCCTGTCCCAGATCGACCCAGTACGCATGCCGGTTCAGCATGTAAGCCCACTCCACATCGCCTGCGGGCACATGCTGCCAGTCGATGTCCTCCGCGAAGGTGACCGGAACGCAGGTCGGCTCCATGTCCCATTCCCCGCGGAAGAGGAACGTCTTCGCGGCAACGCGTTCGGCAGAAGCCAACACTTCCCGCATGTCTTCCCCGTAATGATTACGGACATGACTCACAAGGAGCTCTCGTTCTTCCCGGCGGATAAACAGCACCGGAGAGGTGCGTGTTTCGTAATGCCTTTTCAGCGTATGATAAGCTTCATTCCGTCTCTCTCCGCCCGGCTCCAAGAGCGCGGCGGCAGCGGCGGCAAGCTCCGGCTGTCCGGCATTCGACCCTTCCCATATCCGGCCGCTCTTCATCCTAAGGTCCGCTCCTTGCGGTCATACCAGTAGCCGGGAATGTTCCGTTCCATACGCATCAAGGCTTCCAGATAATAGTAGTCGCCCCACACCATAAAGTCATCGAGGCCGAGATTTCCCCGTACATGATAGGACCCGTGCTTAAGCAGCCCTTCCGCTTCGGGTTCGCCGGCCGTCGAATATTTTTGCACGAGAGAAGCAAGCGAACGTTCCAGCAGATCCGCGAACTCGGCCCGGTCCGGGTCATCCGGCTCCAGGAGTCCGATCAGCTCATGCAAACCCGCGGCAACGATAGCCGAAGCCGAGCTGTCCCGCGGCGTCTCCGGCGTTACTTCCGCATAGAAATCCCAATACGCCACGGAGTCCTCCGGCAGCTGGGACGCGAAGTAGCGCGCCATCCGCTTGGACGTTTCCAGGTACGCCGCATTGCCAGTATACCGGTACGACAGGGCAAATCCGTACACGCCCCATGCCTGGCCGCGGCTCCATGTGGAACCGTTCGTAAAGCCCTGATGAGTCGCGCCCCCGATCGGCTCCCCCGTAACCGGCTCGAAAAAGAACGTATGGTAAGAGCTGTCGTCCCCGCGCACGAGGAACCGTCTGCTTTTATCCGCCTGAATAACGGCGGTATTGCGGTATTTTTCGTCCCCCGTATGCTCGTAAGCCCAATAAAGCAGCGGCAGGTTAAGCAGACAATCGATAATGATGCGGCCGCCCTCTGTTTCGTCACCCATGGGGCCCCAAGCCTGAATAAACTGCCCCTTGTCGTTCCAGCGTTCGAGCAGCTTGTCGGCCGCCTCCAGCGTCAAATTTTTGGCGTCCTCGTCCCCGAGTAGGATCCACTCCGCTTTGGAGGAAAGCGAGTACAGAAATCCGATATCGTGATGGGCCAGCACCTTGTTCTCTTCCATCCGTTTTTTCATGCCGCTTACGGTGCTCCGCGCCGCTTCCAGAAACACTTCGTCCTTTGTATATTCGTAACAGAGCCAGAGCATGCCCGGCCAGAATCCGCATGTCCATTCGTCGTTATCCCGGAGTTCGTAACTGCCGCCGTCGCTCACGTGCGGGAACTTGTCGCCGAACTTCCCGATATTCCGGCGCGTTTTGAGCACCGCATCTTCAATTGCCGCCTTCCACATGGCCATTCCCCTTTCCCGTCTGAAAACCTGTCCTTTAACAATCTGAGTGTGATGCGTCCATTGTAACGGGAGCCGCACCTCCGACACAGGTGTGATTTTGGCAGGGATGTGCACTATTTTGACCTGGGGTCCCGCAGACGAAGCCCCCTGTGCACGGAAATTCGAGGCTAGGGCCGCAGCCCCGTTAAGGCACCGCCGCCGGTTCCGCAGCATGCCCGCGGGTCTCTCACAAGCCGACGAACGGTCTTTTTTACACAAAAAAAAGAGCACCGGGTTATCTCTCCCGATACTCTCGCGGCGTCCGGCCGGTGTACTTTTTAAACACTTTGGAAAAATAAGTCCGGTCCGAATAGCCAAGCTTGGCGGCAATCAGCTCCACCGGGTCTTCCGACATCTGAAGCGCCTTGCAGGCGATTTTCACCTTGTACCGGTGCGCGTAATCGGTGAAGCTCTCCCCCGTCAGGCGTTTGAAGTACCGGGAGAAATAACTCGGATTCATGAACAGGTGCTCCGCCACGTCGATCGAGCTCACGTTCTCTCCCAGGTGCCGGTAAATGTAATCGTCGATCACCTGCAGCTTCGGCTCTTTCACGGCAGGGGCGGCCCCCGTATCGGCTCCGATCATGAGCCGCTGAATCATCCAGCCGAAGACGGCGAGCGCATCATCGACGTGCATTGCCGTCTGCAGATACGGAATCCATTCGTCTTCCTCCGTGTCCGCGCCGGGCCGGGCCTGCTGAATAATCAGCTGGCGGGCCTTCCGGACGCACAGCCGGTTCAGCTCCTCGGGATCGGCCAGCTTGCCGCACGCCGTCCGGCGGATGCGCTCGATCGCCCCCTCCAGCAGCGCATGGTCGCGATGGGCCGCGGCCGCGCCTATGTCTTCCAGCTCCTGCCCGAACAGCCCTTCCGCGGGCAAATAGTACACCTCCGACCCGTCGTCGAACTTCGGCGCGGCATACCCCGAGTCCGCGTAATAGAAGCGGTACCGGTTCTTGACCATGCTCCGGAAGGTCGGGCCGGCCGAAGACAGTTCCAGCCTTGCCGGGCTGGTTAAAAACCGCAGGCCCACATGCAGAAACCGGTCGCACTTGTCCCGCAGATCGGCCGTGTAATCGTGCAGGTACTGCTTTTCGTTAAACGTCAGCCCAGGCCGGTAATTGAGCAGAATGACGAGAAAATCGCCCGTGTTGAAAACCGTGACGCCTTCGTACGTCTGGGCCACCTCGCACGCGATGTTGTAAACGCCGTAGCGCAGAAGCGGCATGTCCCGGCTCGCGTATTTTTCGGGAAGCCCGGCAAGAGACAAGTGCCCAAGCAGCAGCGCGTAAGCCGGATGCTTCCATTCCACTCCGAGACGCTCGGCGTATCCGAGCAGGCCGTCCGCCTCCGTTCCCTTGATCAGCCGCTGAAACAGAGATTCCTTCAGCAGATCCCGGTTGCGGTTTACGTCCTCCCGGTAAGACACCTGCTCCAGACTGACGACGGACTGCTGAATCCGTCCCACGGACTGCTTCAAGCTTCGGAGAAGCTGGTCTTCCGTCAGCTCGTCCTTGATGAGATAATCGTCGGCGTTAAGCAGCAGCGCTTGTTTGGCATAATGAAAATCCTCGTGGCAGGTCAGAAAAATAATCCGGACTCCCGGCTTGATACTGGAGAACTGGGCGGCAAGCTCCAGCCCGTTCATCTGCGGCAGGCCGATATCGGTCACGACAATGTCGGGCAACAGCTCCTTGAACATTTGCAGCGCCCGCACGCTGGAGTAAGTTTCTCCGGCTACGTGAAGACCGCACGCTTCCCAGTCAATCAGCTTGTGCAAATATTTCAGCATCGGCACATCGTCGTCGATCAGCATGACGTTATACATGGCTCTCCCCCTCCAAAGGTTGAATCGGGAATGACAGCCGCACTGTCACGCCCCCGCTTTCGCTTCGCTCCATTCCCATCTCCGCCGACATGCCGTAGGTCAGCCGCATACGCTGCAGCACGTTAAGCAGGCCGACCCGGCGGTACGAGGACTGCTGGTCCGGGTCTTGGCTTAGCACGGCCTGCAACTCCCGGAGCTGCCCGTCCGTCATTCCTCTGCCGTTATCGGAGATGCAGATCACAATCCGGTCTTCCGCGCGTTCTGCCGTGAGCGCAATGGAACCGCCCTCCTCCTTGTCGACGAAGCCGTGCACCACCGCGTTCTCGACGATCGGCTGGAGCAGCAGCATCGGCATCGGCTGTCTCTCGAGCTCGGCCGGAATCCGGACGGAAAGCTCCAGCGCGAGATCGTTTCTCATGTTCATGATCTCCAGGTAATGCTTCAAGAGCACGCTCTCGCTGCGCAGCGTGGACGGCTCGTTCACTTTCATATAAGCGCGGAGCAGACTGCTCAGCGAATCGATCATCCGCCCGTGCAGCTTATCATCCGACACGTACAGGCTGCATTTGATCGAATTCAGCGTATTGAGAAGAAAATGCGGCCGGATCTGGGCGAACAAGGCCTGAAGCTCCAGCACGCGCTTCTGCTCCTGCTCGGTTTCGATGCCGGCGATAAGCCCGTTGATCTCGTCGAGCATCGAGTTAAAGGAGCGGCCGAGATCGCTGATTTCGTCCCTGCCTTTATCCGGGAAGCGAATGCTGCGGTTCCCTTCCCCGAACTGATGGGCAATCCGCTGAAGCTTGCGGATCGGGCGGTGGAGACTGCGCGCCAGGAAGAAGGACAGCATCAGGAACATGATAATAAACACCGCTACGGCCATGGCGCTGACAAAGAACGTTTGCGTAATTTGTCCCGTTGCCGTTTTCTCCGGCGTCTCGTACACCAGCTTCCAGTTGCCCTGGGCGATGACCGCCTCGCTGCGGATATTCTGCTCCCCCTGTTTTCTCGGAAGCTCCTGCTCCGTATAAGCGATGGAGGCATTGCCCGCGATGCGCTGCCCGTTCTTCTCGAAAAGCGTAAACTGGCCGGAAGTCGACGACGAAAAGTACGGATCGAAGTACGTGCTGGAAATGCCGATCATCAGCGTCCCGAGCAGGCCTCCGTTATCCGTGTCCCGGATGACCCGTGACAAGTAATAATACGTATCCTTGTCCGGACCCGATCCCGCAACCGTTCCGAGCCATTGGATACTGGTCGGGTTGTCCAGCACAATCCGCGGCTTGACCGTCTTCCAGTCGCTCTCCATCTCCGGCAGCGTCTGCCCGCTCCCCACGTCCATATACGGCACGATAAAGCCCGTATCGTTAACCAGGAACAGCCGCACATACTTGTTCAAAGCATTAATCGACACTTGATCGTAACTGTTGCGGATTTTGGTGTACTTGTTGAAATCGTCAAAGGTATGAATACCGGTCATGCCTTGAATTTCGCGAAGGTTATCCCGGATCTCCACGTTTTGCACGTAGAAATGCGAAGCGAAAGAGATGTCGTCCAGCAGCTTCTCGATGTCCTTGGTCATCAGCTGCAAAATCGACTGGTTCGCCGCTTCCATTTTATCCATGGTGGTCCGTTTGATCGTGATGTAAGCGAGCGAGGATACGGTCACGATCGGCAGCAGGATGAAGATCAGGAACGAAAATTGAATTTTGCGGTAAAACGAACTCTGCAGCATGACGCTCCTCCTCTGTCCGGACCTTCGCAAGCGTTTTCGTACCGGGCGTTTTTTTCACTATACCAAGAACGTCCAAAAACGAGCTACGGCAAAAACCCCCAGTTCAGGAGGTCTTTGCCGCATAATCGTCCTTGAATTACTTTTTATTTTTCTCGATGACCTTGTTCGCTTCGTCTACCATCCATTTCTGAACGTCTTCCACTTTCTTGTTGTCCAGAATGAACATGCTGAATCCGTCGGTCAGGATTTTGTCCAGAGCAGCCGCGTAAGAAATGCTGTTCTTGGATGGCGGCAGGGCCTTAATGCCTGCACCGAATAGCGTGTACATCAGGGAATCCACATCGTACAGGTCCTTGTTCTGGCCGATCAGACGTTCCGCAAGCGGCTTGGCATCGCCTTTCTTCCAGCCCGGAAGCTCGGCGCGCGCGTCCGTCAGGTTCGTGGACATGAAGCGCATGAACTGGTAGGCTTCCTGTTTATGCTCGGAGCTTGCACCTACGGACATGTAGTTGCCCCCCATGAACATATCGGTCGAATCGCCTTTCTTTTGAACCGGTACCGGCGCGACGGCCGTTTTGAACGTATGCGGGAATTTTTGCGTATCCCCGATTTCGCTGATCATCCAGGAACCGGACAGCAGCATAGCCGCTTTCTGGTTAAAGAATTCCGCGCGGTAGTTCAGTTTCGCGCCAATGACGTCCGCGTAAGGCTTGGCCGTTTTGTCTTCCTTCTCCATCGCGCGGCGGAGATTGAAGAAATAGGTGTAGGTCGAGCTGTCGAAGTTCGTTTTGCCTTCTTCCGTCAGGAACGGATGCTGCATGTAAATTTGCGCGTCCGGGTTGGCGTACATCGGCCAGTTGTGGAAGTAAGCGCCGTAGCGTTTTTCCGTGCCCTCGCCTTTGTTCAGCTTCTTGGCGTATTCGCGGAACTCGTCCCACGTCCAGCCCAGTTTCGGAACCGGCAGACCCGCTTCATCCAGAGCGTCTTTATTCAGAAGCACGAAGTTGGTCGTGATGTTGTTTTGGATGCCGTAATATTTGCCTTCAAACTTCGGATTGACGAAGTATTCTTCTTCCGGCTTCACGTTGTCTTTAGCGTAAAATTCATCCAGCGGAGCCAGCACTTTGTTGGCTACACGCGTATCCAGCTCGCTGATGCTCGGGAACATGACGACATCGACTTTCTCGCCGGATGTCAGCAGGACGTCGAGCTTTTTGAGAGACTCCAGGGAGTTCCCCGGTACCAGAGAAATATGCTGAACTTTGATGTTCGGATATTTTTCCTGGAATTGATCGATATATTTCTTGGTCGATTGCGCCTGGGTTTCGTTATCCCAGTTGTAATACTTGATGGTGACCGGTTTGCCGGAACTGTCTTTGCCTGCGGAGCCTTCTTCGGACTTGCCGCAGCCGCTGAGAACCGTAATGGCCAACATGACGCAGATAAGTACCCATGCCGTCGCCTTTTTCATTGTGTTGTTCCCCCTCAACCTGTATGTTATTTCCTTTACAATCGGTATTATAGCCCCCGCGCTGGGCAAACGTTGTGCAACAATTTGACTACTTCTGTGAACAATTTTGACTCTGTGCACGATTTTGCGCGTCCGGCGCTATCCTTTCACACCGCCGAGGGCGATGCCCTTGATCACATGTTTTTGCAAGGCGATAAAAATAACCAGCAGCGGGATAATGGCGGATAAAGAAGCCATCATGAGTACCGCGAAGTTGTCCGCATAATCGTCCTTGAAGAGCTGAATACCAAGCGTAATCGGATAAAGTTCCTTGTCCAGCAGGAAAATAAGCGGCATCTGGTAGTCGTTCCACGTCCAGATGAATTTGATGATCGCGACCGTGGCGAGAATCGGCTTGCAGAGCGGCAGCATAATCTGCCAGTAGATGCGGAAGTAACCCGCGCCGTCGATTTTGGCAGCTTCGATGAAGTCGCTGTGTATGCTCATCATAAACTGCCGCAGCAAGAATGTGAAATAGATCGAGAACATCATCATCAGGATCAGCGCCAGATGCGTATCGTACAGGCCAAGCCAGCGGATCAGCAGGAAGCGGGGAATCAGCGTCGCCTGCTCCGGCACGATCATAAAGGTCAGAAGCAGCGTAAACGCGATATTGCGTCCCCGGAAGTTCAGCTTCGTGAACGAGAACGCGGCCATCGAGGAGATGATCAGCGTCAAGGCCGTCACGATGACCGCCAATTTGATGGAGTTAAAATAAAACAGGTGAAACGGGACAGTGCCGGCCCAGACGGCCTTGAAGTTCCCTAACGCGTTCCATGCCTGTGGAATCCACTGGATCGGGAAGACCATGACGTCCTTCTCGTATTTCATGGCCGCCGAGGTCATCCACAGGAGCGGAATGAGAAAGCACAGGGAGAACAGGCCGATAATCACGGTGTTAAACAATTTCCAGAAGTCGAATTTGCGCAGACTCATACGTGCTTCCTCCTATCCGTAGTGAACCTGGCGCTTCTGAATCTGCCAGGAAATCAGAGTGATAATGCCGACGATGGCGAACAGCAGCCACGAAATCGAAGAAGCGTAGCCCATCCGGAAGTTGCGGAAGCCTTCTTCGTAAATCCGGTACACCAGTACCGTGGAAGCGTTATTGGGTCCGCCGCTCGTCAAGAAGGCGATCAGATCGAATACCTTAAACGAACCCATCAGCAGCGTGATAAACAGAAACGTATTCGTCGGGCCGAGCATCGGCATCGTGATTTTATAAAACTTCTGCAGGGAGCTCGCGCCGTCAATGCTGGCGGCTTCGTACATATCGTCCGGGATTCCGGACAGGCCCGCCATATAAATAATGATCTGATAGCCCAGTCCCGCCCAGATGGCGATAATCGCGATGGACAGCAGGGCATACTTCGGATCGGCCAGCCACATCGGCGGATTGTCGATCCCCATGCTTTTCAGAAAGCCGTTAATCGGGCCCAGCGAAGGGTGGTACAAAGCGCTCCAGACCGCGCCGACCGCGATGATCGACGAAATGTACGGAATAAAAAACGCCACTTTAAAATAGCTCTGCGCGTACACTTTCGTGTGAATCAGCACCGCGAGCACCAGTGACAGCGCCATGCCGACCGGTACCGTAAGAACGGTGTAGATCAAGTTGTTTTTGATCGCGGCAAGAACCTTATCGTCTTGAAACATTTCTACATAGTTTTGCAGACCGACGAATTTGACGGAAGACATCCCGCCCAGCAGGTTCCAGTCGCATAAGCTCATATAAAGGGAAAATAAGACCGGGAATAAATACAGCAGCACAATGCCGATCAGCTCCGGGGACAGAAACAGCCAGCCTATCGTCGCTTCTTTCCTCCGGTGATTCCAAAACGGCTTCTTGGGAGCCGACGCGGCCGCCCTGCTCACATTCGAGCTGTCCAGTTTCATACTCAAGCACCTCTCTACCTTGATGGTACCTTCACTATACGATGGCCGGACGGACGGGACCGATTCGGATTCTGACCTAAATGTGCATTATTTTGACTTTGCTTTCGGGGGACGCCTGAAGGAACTCAAGGAGAAAAATGACTGCCGGACGGTTGCCGGAAGGAGATTGAGAAGAAGGGCCGGAAGAGGACGACCGGCTCAGATCCGAGTGTGTTTGAAAAAAACGGCAGCAAGATCAGTCTCGTCAACCTGACGGGAGAGCCTCAAATCCGCAGCAAATAACCACGGTCGCGGCGACCGTGGTTATTCCGGTTTATTACCAGTACCTGAGACAGCTGCTCTGTCACACGGATGTTTTCTCGTCCGCTGGGAACACAAGCCCGATTTGCCTGCGGGCTTCGTCCATAATTTCCATCGCGGTCAGCGAAACCTCGTGGGAATTGACGGCTGATTCCGTCTTGCCGTCCCGGATCAGGTCGATAAATTCCTGAACCTCGTAATACATGTTCCGCGCGATCTGAGGCTGCGTAAGATCCTCCACGGAGCCGTCCCTGTAGCGAATTTCGACTTTTTCCGGCTGGCTGATCTTGTCGATCACCATCGTGCCGTTCTCGCCCTGAATCTCCGAGGACTGATAGGAATGCGTAATTTTCGAATGCATGATAACGGCGTCCATCTCTCCGTACTTGAGCAGCACGCTGCCCTCTCCGTCCACACCCGACTCCAGCAGCATGCCGCCCGCCTTGACGGCGTCCGGTTTGCCGAACAGCTGTACGGCCGGATGCACGCAGTATACCCCGAGATCCATCATGGACCCGTTGGAAAAGACGGGATTGAACGCGTTCAGCACGGTGCCCTGCTTGTACGCGTCATAGCGCGAAGAATACTGGCAGTAACTGCCGAAATACCGGCGTACCGGACCGATTTTGTGAAGATTGTCCCGGATGGCCTTGAAGTTCGGAAGCAGCGTGGATTTCAAAGCTTCCATCAGCAGCACTTTGTTCTCCTTCGCCGCCTCGATCATCGCGCGGAGTTCCCGCGTATTGGAAGCGATAGGTTTCTCGCACAGCACATGCTTGCCGCCCTTCATCAGCACAATGGCCTGCTCGGCGTGAAAAGAATTGGGGCTGGCGATATAGACCGCGTCGAATTCGCCGCTTTGCGCCATGGCTTCCAGGTTCGTATATATATGCGGGATATCGAATTTGTCCGCAAATTGCCGCGCGCGCTCCGCCGTGCGGGAATAAACCGCGGTAAGCCGGAAGCCTTCCGATTCCCGACCGGCATGAATGAGCTCTTCCGTAATCCAGTTCGTTCCTACGACTGCAAATCTGATCATCCTCGTCTCCCTTTCTGTTGAAGCGGTATGTACGTGTTCTAGTTTATCATGGCCGGTACTATCGGCAAAATAGCGGTGGCTTGCACCACATGGGCTTCGATAAAAATGTGCTTAGGCTGCGAAATCGAGCGAAGAACAGAAATCTGAGGCAAAACGGCGACGTGCCGTCGATGCGCGGCCCGCTTTCAGACACGCGCCCGTCAAGCGGCTCGGAACCGCTCTGCGCAGCAAGCTGTTCGATCATCCGGCGGATTGAAGCCGCAGCGGCAGTCCCGTCACGGCACCGGCACAATGCTCACGAAAGCAGGTTCTGCCGGCGCCTCCCGGGCTGCCCGCCCATGCGCAAAAAAGCGCCTACCCGTCGGCTACCGGCGGAAGGCGCTTTTTATGTTTGTGGTCCGTACGCTTTGCGGCCCGGGCTGTATGCGACCGGAGCCGTTGTGAGGCTTCACTCCCGCATAATCAACCGGCTCAGCCGCCCCTTTTCAAAGAAGAAACGTTTCCGGTCGACTTCGCATTTACCGAAGCCGGGAGCAGAGGCCCGAAGCAGCGGAGAGGGCGGAACTACCCCTCTACAGCTTTTTCGCGTCCGGCACCCGCAGCCGCCCGTCTCCCGTAAACCACAGCGGCGCGCTGAGCAAACCGAGCAGCATGGCGGTCAGCGCCGCGGCCGAAGACAGCACGAACATGATCAGAATCTGATAGCGCACCGCCTCCACCGGGTCGGCTCCGGCCGCAATCATGCCGGTCATCATGCCCGGAAGCTGGACGAGTCCCGTCGTCTTCATGCCGTCGATCGTCGGAATCATGCCGGAGCGGACCGACCGCTTGATGGAAGCGTGAATCGCCTGCTTCGCGGTGGCGCCCAAGGCAAGCAGCGCCTCGATCTCTCCGCGGGCCGCTTCCATTTCCCTTTTCATCGCATTGAGAAAAAGGCCTGACACGATCATGGAGCTCCCTATGGTAATCCCGCTGATCGGGATAATAAACTGCGGAATCGCTTCGATGATGCCAAAACCGAGGAGCAGCGACATCGTCACGGCTTCCGTGCAGGCCAAAGCCAGGGCGATCCGGGTTTTAATGCCGGGAATCTCCTTGGCCCGCTTGCTCACGTTCCAGGTAGCGACCGCGATCATCGCCGCCACGATCAAGACCATAAACAGCGGATTCTTGGCATCGAACACCATGTGCAGCACATACCCGACAAACAACAGCTGCACGGCGGAACGTATCGTGCCGACGATAATTTCTTTCTCCAGCCCCAGCTTCTGCCTCATGGACAGCAAAATCGTCACGGCCACAAACACCAATGTGCTGGCCAGCGCAAGATTGGACATCAACACTCCTCCCTTTCCCGGTCCAGACGCGAGATAAAGCGACGCGCCTGCTCGGTCGAAGGCCCCCCGAAGAATTCTCCGGTCTTCGCCGACTCCATCAGCCGCCCTTCGTCCATAAACCATACGAAATCGCTCGTTTGAGCCGCCTGTTCCAGATCATGCGTAATCCAGACAAGCGACGTGCCGCCGCTTTGCGACCAATCGACGAGCAGGCGTTCAGCCGCCCTCTTGCTGCCGGGATCGAGCGACGCCGTTACCTCGTCGAGCAGCATCACGTCCGGCTGAAGGAGCATAGCCCGGACGAGAGCCGTCCGCTGCTTTTCGCCGCCGGACAAATCTCCGCCCTGCTTCGCCCAGTCCAGCCCCTCCAGGCCGAGCGTGGCCATATACCTCTCTGCGAGTCCGCGGTCGAACGGGGTTCCGTGCAGCCTGCTCACCGTCTGTAAATTCTCCTCCACGCTGCCCGGCAGCATAACCGGCTGCTGGGCGACGTAGCATATTTTTTGGCGCCACTCCTGCGGCTTCCAGCCGTCCGAGTTTTTGCCATGAAGCTGGAGCTCCCCTTCATCCGGCCGGTCGAGACGGGCCAGTATGCGGAGCAGCGTCGTTTTTCCCTGCCCCGACGTCCCGATCACCGCAACCCGCTCGCCTTCCCCCACCTCCGCCGAGATATCCCGGAACAAATAATCGGAGGGACGGTCGTGCCGTTTTTTTGAAATACCGTGCAGAATCAGCCTCGTACCCACTATGTAACACTCCCTGCCGCAAACGCCTCAAGCATCCGCTAGTCGTTATCCCCATTATAGCCCGGGACGGACCGGACGAAAATACACGGAGGGAAGGCAATCGTTCCGGGGGAAGCGTTGGAGCCGCGCTTCAACCTCACTTTAACCCGCTCTTTTCTAAACACAAGAGAAAAAAATCCGTGTAACGTTCAGCAGGCAATCCGGACTTATGCCGAATTGCACTTGATTATCCGCCTCAATAAACATAGGCTGTTAAGGATGAAGCTCATCAACTAACCGTTTCGTGAAAGGAGCCGGAGCAGGATGATCCTTTTAAACGGCAGGCTGCGTAACATCTCTCCTCTGCGAGGTCAAAGATGAACAAGATTTGCGTACACATGCGACCTGTTATAGACACCCGCACACGCTTATAATTTGGTTAAATTCACCTTTTACAGATGAGCATGGTACTTCCGCTGTTCCGTGCAAAACAAAAGCTGCGGACCTTTCCGGTTTTCCCAGCAAAGACCGCAGCTTTTTACCTTTCCTATCACTGTTTCTCCAGCTGAGCGGAAGTCAGCCTTTCAACTACAGAGTTTCGTCTGGCCAATGGCTCCAACTACACTTCATTTCAATAGAGCACATATCCGCCAGCGCTTTCCCACAAGATTTACCCCGCTCTAACTTCTCATCCACGTACAGTTCCCAGCGTGCTTGCAGTGTGGCGTCGCAGCCAACGGAGGTATTTCCTTCGGCCGTCTAAAGCGGCCCGCGGCGACTTGGTTGCGGCTGTTACCGACGGGTGTTACCGCCGCCTGTCGCCCTAGCCGTCACCGCTTAGCTGTCGCCGCCGCCCGTCTGCCGTCACCACCCCCGCTCACTCCGGCCGCTCCAGCGAGAAAATCTCGCCGAGCTTGCTGTAGCTGCTGCCGGCGAGCCGGCTGACCGGACGGAGCGCGGCCGGGTCGATGCGCCCTCCGCTGTACAGCTCGTCGGCGATGTGGAAGCGAACCACGCGGCCGATCAGCAGATCGCACGCCGGCGCCGACTCGATGCCACCGAGCGGGATCGACCGCTCCAGCACGCACTCCATGCGGATCTTCGCTTCAGATACGCCGGGCACGGCGATTTTGCCGCTCTCGACGAGCGTCAGTCCTGCAAGCTCGATCTCGCTCTCATCCGGCAGCAGCCCGGCCGCCGTCGCATTGATCGCGTCGATGTACGATTCGTCGCTGATGTGAACGACGAACGCGCCCAGATCCCGTGCGTTGCGCGCCGTATCCTTCGGCTCTCCGTTCTTCCGCTGGACGGAGACGGAGATCAATGGCGGGTTCGCCGCCACGATATTGAAGTAACTGAACGGTGCCCCGTTGACGACGCCTTCTTTGGACAGCGTCGTCACGAACGCGACCGGCCGGGGAATGATGCTCCCGATCAGCAGCTTATACGTCTCGCGTTCGCTCTGGCTTTCCGGATCGATCTCAATCATATTCGCTCTCTCCTTTCCCGCCCGACTCTGCTTCTGGGGCAGGACTGTGACACCGGCGTGGCAGTTCCATTAGGCGGCGCTTCCTGCCCGCAGGATTCTTCGGTTACGCCGGGACCCTGATCCGTGCCTCGCACGCAGCCTCAGCCCTTAAAATGATCCGCAAACCACTGTGCTGCGGCGCCAACTTCCGAACCCGTCAGCTGGTGCCCGTAGTTCTCCCAGTGAATGTCCACTTCGGCGCCCGCCGATTCCAGCAGATTCTTGAGCTCTTCCGTCTCGCCCGGCGTGCAGAGCGGATCGTTCTTGCCCGCTCCGATAAAAACGGGCAGACCCGCGGAATCCGGCAGCTCGATTCCTCTGCGGGGCACCATCGGGTGATGGAGGATCGCTCCTTTCAAAGCCTGCTTGTAATGGAAAAGCAGGCTGCCCGCAATGTTCGCCCCGTTGGAGTAGCCGACGGCAACGAGATTGCCGCGGTCGAATCCGTACTGTTCCGCCGCCTCGTTCAGAAACGAGTAAAGTTCCTCCGTACGGAATGCGAGATCTTCTTCGTCGAATATGCCCTCCGCCAGCCTGCGGAAAAAGCGCGGCATCCCGTTTTCGAGCACGTTGCCCCGGATGCTCAACACGGAAGACTCCGGCGAGATGCGCTCGGCCAGCGGAAGCAGATCGTGCTCGGTTCCTCCCGTCCCGTGGAAAAGGACCAGGACAGGCGCCGCCGGATTGCTTCCTTCACGATACACATGCTTCATCGTCATTGTTTATCCGCCTCCAATACACGGACTTCGATAGGAGGAAGTCCCTTCTGAATAGTTGCCCGGTGAGGTTCATACCACTCCGGCAGCACAAGCTCTTCGCCCAGCGCCTCGAACGGTTCGTCGCGCGTGAAGCCCGGAGGATCCGTGGCGATTTCGAACAAGATTCCGCCCGCCTCGCGGAAGTAAATCGCGTTAAAATACTGGCGGTCGATTACCGGCGTAGGCTCGAATCCGTTCGTCTGGACATGATCTCTCCAGTCCTCGTGGTCTTCGAAGTCTTTGGCCCGCCAAGCGATATGATGGACCGTACCCGATCCGCCCGAGCCTTGAGGCACCACGTCTTTTTTGATATCCACCACGTTGCCGATGTCGCCTTCCGATACGAAACGGACCAGGCCGTCTTCCTCGGCGGTTCTTGTCAGCCCCATAACATGCTCAACGGTATGCATCGTGCTTTCCGGCACCAGACTGTACAGTACCGCGCCGCCGAAGCCTTTGATCGCTTTGTCGGCAGGCACGCCGCCGAACGTCCATTTGCTCTCCGCTCCTTCCGCGCGCTCCACCAGCTCGAGCTCCAGGCCATCCTTATCCTGGAACTGGATGTACGTTTCCGCGAAACGCTCCGTCTCTTGGAACGGAATATCCAGCTTCCGCAGCCGCTCTTTCCAGAAAGGCAGCGCTCCCTGGGGAACCGCATAGGTCACGATGCCGACCTGTCCGCCTCCGATACGGCCTTTGCGCGACGTTGCCCAAGGGAAGAATGTAATAGCCGTGCCCGGGCTTCCCGATTCATTTCCGAAATACAGATGATACACTTCCGGCGCATCGAAGTTGATTGTTTTTTTCACGAGTCTAAGACCGAGCACACCCGCGTAAAAATCAACGTTCGCCTGCGCGTCTTTTACAAAAGCGGTTATATGATGAATGCCTGCTGTTTTTTTCGTCATGATTCAGCACCTCTTCGGTTTTAATATAGGTTGGCTTTACAGGAGAAAATTAGTCGGGAGCTTCTCAAAATGAGTCCTTGCTTACGAATTCGCCGACCGGCTTGCGGTAGCCCCGCGGCCTTTGGCCGGAAACGTCTTCCTTGCCTATGGCAATGAGCAGGGCCGGTACATACCGGTCCGGGATGTTCAGCGCTTCGCGCATCGCGTCCGGATCGAAGCCGATCATCGGGCAGGTGTCCCACCCTCTGTCTTTGGCGGCCAGCATGAAGGTCATCGCCGACAAGCTCGCGTTGCGGATCGCTTCGTCGCGTTTGAACGCTTCGCCTCTATCCTCGTAGAACGCCGTGACCGCTTGGATCGTCTGATCATATTCCTGCTTGGTGATCACGCCCAGATTCAGCAGCCCTTCGTTGATCTTACCGGCCTCGTGATGGGCGTCCATATGACCGAGCACCAGAATCGCGGCCGACGCCATTTTTACCTTGTATTGCTTGTTAGCGGCCTCATATACCCGTTCCTTTACCGCGGGATCCTTCACGACCACGTAATGCGCATGCTGCAAATTAAAAGCCGACGGCGTATATTTGACCAGGCTGAAAATGGCATCCAGTTCCTGATCCGGCAGCTCGACACCTTTCACGAATTTGGTGGCCGATCTGCGTTCTTTTAATACCGTTTCGAAATCTTTCATGATAATCTCTCCTCTATTTCGGCAGTGGTAGGTTTGCGTCTATATCAACCGTCAAGCGGATGCTTGCGGGAAATGTATGTCGGTCGCGCCGGGACTTATTTTGCGGGTATCATGCCGGACAAAAGATCGCTTACGGCAGGTCGATCAGCATGAGACGGGCTCCCGTCTCCGTATGCAGGTCGAGCCGCTCTTGCTCCGTAATGCGCGCCGCGTCCCTGCGGGAGAGCTTGTAAGCGCCGTCCGCCGTGGCTGAGCCTTCGATGACGAAGACGTACATCCGTCTCCCCGGCTTCTGGCTGAAAGTCAGCGTATGTCCCGGCTCCAGCTCGGCCAGATAGAGCGTCATATCCTGATGGATGCGGGCCGGCTTCATCCCGTCACCGTCGGCACCTGCGGCGGTTTCCCGCGACCGTCCCGTTACGACGGGGACCCATTCGTTACGCCGGGTGTCCAGGTCGTAGGAAGCCTGCTCATAGGAAGGGGTCAGCCCTTCCTCATCCGGGGTAAACCAGAGCTGGAGCAGCTCCACTTCTTCCGAAGCCGAAGGATTCGTCTCGGAATGCTTGATGCCGGTCCCTGCGGTCATCCGTTGGACCTCTCCCGCACGCATGATTGTTTTGTTGCCCAGCGTGTCTTCGTGCTGAAGCTCTCCCCGGAGCACCACCGTCACAATCTCCATTTCCTCGTGCTTATGGAAACCGAAGCCTGTCAACGGCTGCACCCGGTCATCATTGAACACCCTCAGCGGCCCGAACTCCGTATTTCCCGGATCGAAATATCCGCCGAATGAAAAACTGTGGCTCGTATACAGCCAGCCGTGATTTCTCGTAATGCGCGCCAGCGCTCCATGTACTTTGATCATGAGAACCGCTCCCCTCATCCGAATGAACTCCACATGAAATCTTAAATTTGATTATCTTAATTTTAAGATAGTTGCCAAAAAAATTTTTAAACCTGCTTTTGAGCCGCCGTGCCCAGCTTTTTGATCAGCCCGATCGCCAGCTTCTTCTCTTCGGCCGTCAATCCGCCCATGCTCGCTCTTACAACCTTGGCATGCTCGGGAAAAATATCGTTAAACAGCGCCGTACCCTGCTCCGTAATCTCCGCATAAGTCACACGGCGGTCACTCGGACACGAGACGCGTCTCAGAAGCTCTTTCTTCTCCAGTTTGTCGATGTTGTAGGTGATGCTTCCGCTGGTCACAAGAATCTTGTCTCCGATCTGCTGAAGCGGAAATTTTCCTTTATGGTACAAAAGCTCCAGTATGGCGAACTCCGAAGGAGACAAACCGTGTCTTTTCATATCCTTGACCGAGCGGTCCATAATGACCTTCTGGGCTTTCGAAAGGACGACAAACAATTTAAGCGCCAAGTCGGTTTCTTCATTTACCAAAGTGCTGTCCTGTTCTTGCATGCGGTTCACCGCCGTTCCGTTGATATCTCAAATTTAAATATCTTTAATTTAAGATAAATATACACCTCTTCGAAAGAGGTGTCAAGCACATTCGCCATATCGGTCCGAAACTTTTTTGCCTGCATAAATAACACAGGCGCCTACTCCGTCGAAGGCCCCAGCGGGATGCGGTACTGCGAGCATTCTTCCACGATATGCTCCCCTTGCGAATAAATCCAGCGGAAGCGGAAGTGACTGCCGCCATAGCCCGTTTTCTCGCGGATATCGGGCACGACTACCGTCTCCATATTGTCCAGCAGCGTCCGCTGCATATCCGTCAGCCTCTGCTCGTTTGCCTTCCGGCGCTCCTCCGCTTCCTCTTCGGACGGCGAAGTCTGGAGGTAATACTCGCGGCCGACCTCTTCGGCGCTCCAATCCTGCGGCAGAGGCGCTCCCGAACCGCGAAATATTTCCTTCACCGTTTCAATCCAATCGTTGTAAAGATCCATTTCTACTTTCAAAATCGGGTCCCCCGTTCTTCCGGCTTTACCGGTTGTCCCTATGATTTTACCCTATTCCGGGGCGTTTTGGACAGAGAGCGGGACGCATACTCCAAATAGCACCGAATTGTGCCGCCTCCGCGGCGGCAAGCTGAAGAATTCTTAACCGGATACTCGGCTGCGAAAGATTCCAAGCTATAATCCGCATTCATTCCAAAACCGGCTTGTATCAAATAAAAAAGAACCCTTCCCCGCGGAAAGGTTCCACTTAATCAACGCTCGCAGGCAATCTGGTCTTTGTCCCGGTCCAGCTTCTTGTTCGCGTCGTAGAGTTCTTTGGAAACGTAAGGCTTGTACTTGGTTTTGCCGCCTTTGTTCTTGGTCGAATCCGAACGGGCGACACCGCCTTTATAGTCTTTGTTGAGTTCCGTGCAATTTTTGTAAGTCTTGGCCGCTTTTGCCGCCGCGTGATCGCTCAAACCGAGAGGCAGGACCACAAACAAAGCTGCCGCAAGTACCGCCGCTAATTTTTTCTTCATCCTCGTTATCCCCTTATGAACGAAATTTTCACGATACAAACCTATCATAAAGGGTCAGGTTATTGTTTCCAATACGTTTTGAGCCTTGTTAGCTAAAAGTTTCATAAAGTTTATACGGCGGTGTCCAGCAAAGCCGCGAATTTGCGCGTCGTCCCAGCGGATGAAGTGAGTCGGATTAAACTTCCTCCAAACTATCCCCGATCCTCGATAACAACCTCGATATCCTTATAGAGGCTATTGTCATAGAGAGTCACATTCCAAACTTTCTTTTCATTGTCCAGAGAGATTTTCTTCACAATCGGGATGCGGGTCTTTTCCAGCTCGAACGCTTTTCGAAGCGCCTCCTCAGGCTCCAGAACCGCGCCTTCAGGCTTCTCCGGTTTTTCTTTAGAGAGGAAGGTTCCGCTTGTTTGTCCCGGATAGGACGTCATGATAACTCCTATAGTCTCAACCGTAACTTTCTCACCTACGTTAACTTGATCCGCAATTCCCGCTATCCAATTCGCATCATAAACTTTTTCGTTACCCAATAAGCCATTTTCCGTATCGCTCACAAGCAGCGCCCGATTCGCCTTCGTATCCTTTTGCACCACATATCCGGTAAAAGTACCTTTTGACTGTTCCTGTTCCGGACTACTTGCGCATCCCGTCAGAACGACCAACAAGAGCATAACTGGCAGGACATTGCGGAGCATTGGACTCCCTCCCTTTCGTTCTTTTATTCCCATATCCTTACAGACTCCGTTTCTTCAAAAAAAGTTTCTCTTCATTCATTCTTCTTCTCTGGTGTAAAAAAAACATAAAAAAGATGCCCGGGATCGGGCATCTTTCTTTGATCGTTTAAGGCGTCCACCAGTTGCCGGACACCATAATCATGCTCAGCACGCGGATGCTGTTGTCGTAATAGTAGCTGTCGGAGGTCGGCGAGTTCACGATATCGCTCCACACCTTGTTCAGCCACGCCTGGTTGGACGAATCCACCATCGCACTAACGGCAAAAGGCGCGGTGAACGCGATCGCGTGATCCGCTTCGATCACCTTGCCGCTGAGCTCGTAGCCCGAAGCGATCTTGGCCGGGTTGCCTCCGGTTGCGGACTGGATCCAACTGTTCATTTTGCGGACCTGGCTCAGCGCCCGGGTATCCCCGCTTATGAGGTAGTCCGTCGCGATCCGCCAAGGCGTCCGGCAGGAGTTCCAGCTGTAGTCGTTGTCGGTCGGCTCCTCCAGGTAACCTTCCGGCGCCGGCGCGTAAGTGCCGTCCGATTTGCGCACGATGAAGTCAGGAAGCAGCCCCGTATTCGGGGAGTTGTTTTTGAACACCGTATTGATCACATTGTAAGTCGTGTCCGACACTTTATCCCAGTTGGCATTGCCCGTGGCGGCCTTAAACGCCTTGAGATGATTCATCATAAAATCGGACGCGCGTGTGCCCGGACCGTACTCGGGATCGCTGTCGGAGGCCCAATCGCCCATCTTGAGATGGAAATACTTCGCGTGCACTTCACGCTTCATGATGGCATTGATAATTTTCATGGCTTCGCTCTTGTAGTTGACCGTTCCCGAACTGCCCCACTGCTTGTCGGCAAGCAGCAGCGCGTACGCGATATCCATATCGCCGTCCGTAGCCGCATCGCTGCCCGAGGTGTCCACGATGTTGCCTGAAGAATCCTTCGCCTGCTGCCACGCCATCAGAGCCGGATCGATCGAACTCGGGTGAGCTTTATAGAAGCGGTAAAGCCCGTCGAAATACGTCTGGGCGTCGGCATCGTGACCCGCCATATAAGCGGTGATCAGCATGCCGTATCCATGACCTTCCGAGCAGGAAACGACGTCCTTCGGTTTCGTTACGATTTTTTCTTTATTATAAAATACGTAGTACTGGTTTGAAATCTTCGGATGCTTGACGAGGTATCTCGATTTCCATTCGTCATATTTCGTTTTGACCTGTTGATCGAGCTGGGCCTGGGTATAATTGTTCGGTTTGATCGTGCCGGACGTATACGAGACATGCTGAGGGAACGGTTTTAGGGCGGCTGCCGCGACTGCGTTAACAGCCTGACTTTGTACCAGGGTATCTTCCGAAGCGGATGCGGCCGGTATACCTTGAGCCCCCGCCATAACCGGAGCGGCCACCAGGCTGCATAACAAACAAGCGGATGCGGTGAATCCCAGTAATGTTTTCTTCATCGTTCATTCTCCTCTCTGATTTGCACTGCGTATGAATCGGACCAGCAACATCCCCGCCCTTTCGCGCGGGCCACCACCTCCCGGAACGCATCGGCCAGACCACACTCCACAGTCCGGTACATAAAAGTTAAAGCGCTTTAACTTTTGGCCGTAAAAAAACAGCTGTCCTTACCTGACCCAACAAATTCGTTAACGAAATTGCGATTTTCAGAGTAATGCGGCAGCTGCTGCGTTTTAATCCCTAACTAAAACTATAAGCGCTTTCAATTTCCTTGTCAACCATAATTTAGAAATCGCTTTATGATTCTTTTGTAAATATTTGTTATGTTTTTAACTTTCCTTATTATCCGGGCAAGCTTCGGCGGCAGATACGGCTTCGATCACATCCGTAAAGGAGATCCCTAAACAACTCCGGACGATATAAGCCGATTCATTAAAAGCTTCCGCTTTATGAGCGTACCTTTTGGCTTGTCCTTTATATCCCAGGGAATCGTAGAGTTTTGCCGTTAGCTGATATTCATTAGCTTGATTAAAAAGCAGGACACACATTTGAAATGCTTTCTCCAATTCTTTCAAGCCTCCAGTTTTCAATTCTATTTTGGTAAAGTTGAGGGGCCAATCCGTTTGACGCCTTCATAAAAATACCGGTTGAAATGAAGCCTTAATTCACCGATACTTTACAATAAATGGGATTCACAACACTCTGATCATACACGATTTGTATAGTTATGTCTATACAAAATAACCGGAGAAGAGCCGACATAGGCTCATCCTTCATGGAATTCGTAAAGCTCCTCCATATGGCAGTCAAGAGTGAAAGCGACTGTGGCGGCCGCATCGAAAGACATCTTCTCCCGATCGTTGACCCAGTTGGAGATTTGATGCCTCGAATAGCCCGTCCTCCGTGCCAATTCAGCCTGTTTCATCCCGGCCCTTTGAAGCAGCAGCCTAAGTCGGCAGTTCCCGCGGGTGTATGCCAACCTTTATTTCTCCCCTCAGTAATTCATGATGTTGGGTTCATTGTATCATTCACGTCATTAATAAGTAAGCGTGCCGACGGCATTTCGGCAAAGATAACAGGTAACGAATCGCAGCACAAATAAAAGAAAAACCCTTCCGTTAAGCGAAGGGTTTCAAAAAAATTGCAGGAACCTTATCTGTCCCCGAGCATCCGCTCATGGAGAAAATCGACGACATGCATGACCTTCATGCTGCCGTCCCCATGACGTTCGTTGCCCAGCTTCATTTGAAGCAGGCAGCCGGGATTGCTGGTCAGCAGATATCCGGCGTCCGTGGCGTTGGCATGGACCATTTTGTGATCCAATATCTGATTGGCCATTTCCGGCTGGGTCAGATTATAGATGCCCGCCGATCCGCAGCAGCGGTCGGCCTCGAACATCTCCACGTACTCGACGCCCGCCACCTGCCGCATAAGCTTCCGCGGAGCGTCGGAGGAGCGCATCACATTGCGCAGATGGCAGGAGTCCTGGTACGTGATGCGCACGGAAGGCGCGGCCGCCGAGACGGCAGGGGGCACGGTTCCAGCGGACGCGGCAGACGGCTGCGCATGCGCAAACGCGTCCTGCGGCGCTGTTCCGCCTGCCGCTCCGGCAGCTCCGTTGCTGCCGGTAGCCGCGCAGGCACCCGCCGCGGCAGCACCCAGGCCGCCCGCCGCGATAGCCCAGCCCTGCTCGGCGAATTTCGGCACCCGGCCGAAGTTGACGAGCAGGTCGCTGACGTCCTTGACGCGGGCGGCAAACCACGCCGCGTCGTCCTTCCACTGCGCGTCCTCATGCAGCAGATGGTCGTACTCCGTCAGGATGGCTCCGCAGCCGCCCGCGTTGGAGACGATATAATCCACGCCGGCTTCCCGGAAGGCGCGGATGTTGCCGCGGGCCAGCGAGCGTGCCCCGTCCGCCTCGCCGCTGTGCGCGTGAAGCGCGCCGCAGCAGTTCTGCGTGTCGGGGATGACCACTTCGAAGCCCGCTTGCGTAAGCAGCTCAACCGTATGGACGTTCGTTTCCGTGAACATCACGTCCATCAGGCAGCCGCGGAAAAGCCCGACGGTCGCGATCTTGGCCCCGACAGCCGCATGACGGCCGCCGATCCGCTCGATCACGCCCCGCGAGGACGACTCCGGCAGAACCTGTTCCATTTCCCTCATATGGTCAGGGAACAGCTTCATGATGCCGCTGGCCCTCGTGATTTTCTGCAGCCCCGAGCGCTGATAGAATCCCAGCGCGCCGCCCAGCAGCTTCATCCGGTTCTGCTTCGGGAATACCGCCTTAAAAGCCGTGCGGCGGGCAAGCTTCACCCAGCCGCGGTGACTGTCCGTGTGATCCTCGATCGCATCGCGCGCCTGCTCGATAAGCTGCCCGTACTTCACGTCAGCGGGGCAGGCAGGCTCGCAGGCCCGGCAGCCGAGGCAGTGGTTCATCTGCTCTTCGAAGGCGGCGTCCGGCGCCATAATCCCGTCCGCGACCGCCTTCATGAGCGCGATGCGTCCGCGGGGCGACTCTGCCTCAATGCCCGTTTCGCGGAACGTCGGGCAGGCAGGCAGGCAGAAGCCGCAGCGCATGCAGTTCGTCAGCTGGTCCTCGTCCAGGCGGAGCTTCAGCTTCTGTGCCAGCGGATTGCTCGTGGTGCATGCTGCTTTCTCAGCCACGGTCGATCACCACCCTTTTGCGTGATTCTTTGGCGAAAACTTTGCCGGGATTGAGCAGATTAAGCGGATCGAACGCCTGCTTGATCCCCTTCATGACCTCAATGCCCGCCGCGCCTACTTTCCACTCCAGGAAAGGGGCTTTGACGAGACCGACTCCGTGTTCCCCGGTAATCGTACCCCCGAGCCGGATCGCCGCTTCGAAAATTTCCTCGAAAGCGGCCTCAACCCGGTGAACCTCCTCCGGATCGCGCGCGTCCGTCGTCGCCGTCGGGTGAAGGTTTCCGTCGCCCGCATGGCCGAACGTGCAGATGGTTACGTCATGCTTCTTGGCGATCCGGTTAATCTCCATCACCATATCGGCGATTTTGGAGCGGGGTACGGTCGCATCCTCCAATATCGTCGTCGGACGCAGCCTTGCAAGCGCGGTAAACGCGCTGCGCCTTGCCGTCAGCAGCTTCAGCGCTTCCTCTTCGTCCGCCGCGACGGCGATGCGGTCCGCGTTTTCGCCGCGGCAGATGTTCTCGATCATCGCGATATCCCGCTCCACCGTGGCGGGGTCGCCATCCTGCTCGATCAGCAGAATCGCTTCCATATCAAGAGGCAGCCCCAGCTTGGCGAAATCATCGACCACCCGGATGGTCGGATTGTCGAGAAATTCAAGCGTGGCCGGGATGATCCGGTTCTCGATAATTTTCGAAACGGTGCGTGCCGCGCCATACAAATCTTTGTACATCGCCAGCATCGTCTTTTTCGCTTTCGGCGGCGGAATGAGCTTCAAGGTCGCTTCCGTTATAACGGCCAGCGTTCCTTCCGATCCGACGAGCAGCTTCGTAAGGTCATACCCGGCCACGTCTTTCATCAGCTTGCCGCCGGTGCGGATAATTTCCCCGTTCGGAAGCACAGCCTCCAGACCGATAACGTAATCCTTCGTCGTTCCGTATTTCAGCCCGCGCAGCCCGCCCGAGCACTCGGCAATGTTGCCTCCGATCGTGGAGATCGACATGGAGCTGGGATCAGGCGGGTAAAAAAGCCCCAAAGACTCCACATGGGTGATAAACTGTTTCGTATTCAAGCCCGGCTGCACGACCGCCGTCAAATTTTCCAGATCCACCTCCAAAATACGGTTCATCCGGTGCATCACCATCACGACCCCGCCCTGCACAGGCACGGTTCCCCCGCACAAATTCGTACCCGATCCGCGGCTGATAAGCGGTACCCGGTGTTCGCTGAGCACCTTCATAATGGCCGACACCTGCGCGGTATCTGCCGGATAAATGACGCCGTCGGGCAGTGACTGGAGCATCGGCGTCCCGTCGTAGGAATGGGTTACGAGCGACTGGGGATCGTCTTTAAACCCTTCCGCGCCCGCAATGGCGATCAATTTTTGTCTGACTTGTTCGTTCAGCAAATTCAGCACCCCTTTTATTAAATCGGTCCGTCTCTGAAAACGTCTTCATTTCCATGCGATTGCTCTTAATGAAGCCATTTAACACTTGAAATAATTTTCATTAATAGATCAGGTCATCTGATGACTTTCTTTACAATTAAGTATACACTAAAATAAATCAACCGGAAGCCGGAAAATAAAATTTTTAATACGGGGGCTTAACAAATGGATGTAAATACGAACGGACGGCCGCTTAAAAGTCATGAATGGGTGTTGAACGATCTCCGGAAGCAGCTGGAGGAAGGACGGCTCGCCGTCGGCGACCGCCTCTCTTCCGTCGTGGACCTTGCCGCACAGTACGGCGTGGGCCGTTCCACGATCCGCGAAGCGCTGAGCGTCCTCAAGGCCATGGGCCTGCTCGATATCCGGCAGGGCGGCGGCACCTTCGTCAAGGCGCTTCCCTCCAAGCCCCCGCACCCGGGCCTGCTGCGCCCGGAATGGGTCGGCCGGGCCGAATCGCTGCGGCACATCCTCGAAGTCCGGCGGGTGCTGGAGACCGGCTGCGCCTCTCTAGCCGCCGTCAGCCGGACGGAGGCCGATCTCGCCGCGCTCTCGGGCACCCTCCGCAGCATGGAGGAGCATCTCGGCGACGAAGCGCTGAGCGAGCAGGCGGATGTCCGCTTCCATGAGCAGATCGCCGCCGCCACGCACAATCCCGTGCTGGCCGATCTGATGGCGTCGCTTTCGCAGAAGCTGCACGACAGCATGAAAGACACGCGGGCGCTCTGGTTCTACGCCGAGCGTTCATCGGCAGAGCGTCTGCTGCGCGAGCATCAGGCCATTTTCGACGCCGTCCGCTCCCGGCAGCCGCAGGAAGCCTCGGCGCGAATGGAGCAGCACATCACCAAAGTGGAGCAGGTGCTCGGGGAGAAAGGCGCCGATGTTCCGTCCCGGTAACGTCACGGCTGTACGGCGCCCTTGCGCCGCATTCTTGTTGAACATTCAGTTACTCGCTTGCAAGGCAAACCCTCTTCGCGATCGTCACGCGACTACGGTGCAGCAGGTTGCCGGCCGGTTTCGTCCGGCCTTTTAGTCGCCCGACGACCTTGCCTGCAATCCACGATTTTTCATTGGATTATGCACGGCACGGCCGGGAGCTCGTCACGCTCCTAACCCGAAAACCACAGGTTCAAGTCCCGTCCCGCAGCCTGGCACGACTCACTTTGCATCCGCGGGTTCTCTCCGCCCGGCGGTAGCGCGTGCCCCGGCAGGCGGACAGCCCGTCACACCCTCCCGCAAGCTGAATAGGATGCTACAAGCAACCTTCGGGAGGGATTGTCGTGCCTACCATCAGCCTTTGCATGATCGTGAAGAACGAAGAAGACCATATCGGGCGCTGTCTTGCGTCCGTGGCGGATCTCGTGGACGAGATCGTCATCGTGGATACGGGCTCCACGGACCGGACGGTCCCCATCGTGCGGGATTATACGGACCGCGTCCATCATTTCCGGTGGATCGACGATTTTGCCGCCGCCCGCAATTATTCGTTCAGCCTGGCCGAAAAAGAGTACATCCTCTGGCTGGACGCGGACGACATATTCGAGGAGCCGGACCGGATCAAACTCGCCGCGCTCAAGAGAGCCCTGGAACCTTCCGTGGATGCGGTTAATATGGTTTACAACCTCGCTTTTGACGAATTCGGCCAAGTATCCGCCAGCATCCGACGCAACCGCCTCGTCAAGAGAAGCTGCGCCTTTCTCTGGCACGGGCCCGTGCATGAATATCTGGAAGTCCGCGGGAGTGTCCGGACGACGGATATCGCCGTCACCCACCGGGCTCTGCACCACGATAACGGCCGCAATTTGCGCATTTACGAAAACCGGCTGGCCCAGGGAGAAACCTTCTCGCCGAGGGACTTGTTTTATTTCGCCAATGAATTGAAAGACCACCGGATGTACAACCGGGCCATCCATTATTACGAGGAGTTTCTCGGGACGGGGAACGGCTGGATCGAGGACAACATCTCCGCATGCGGCAGGCTGGCGGACTGTTTCCATGCGCTCGGAGATGAGAAGCGGGAGCTGGACAGCGTGTTCCGCTCGTTCCTCTACGCAAGTCCCCGCGCTGAATTTTGCTGCCGGCTGGGTTACGTCTTTTTACGGAAAAAGGACTACCGCACTGCCGCATACTGGTACGAGGCCGCTTTGCAGGCGGGCAAGCATACCGATTCGTGGGCGCTGACTCATACCGCCTGCTCGACCTGGCTCCCGCACCTGCAGCTGTGCGTCTGCTACGACCGGCTCGGCGAGCACGAGCTGGCGCACCGACACAACGAGACGGTGCTGGAGTACCGTCCCGGCGACCGTCAGGCTCTGGCCAACAAGACTTATCTCGAAGGCGTGCTGGCCGGAAAAGAAGGAACCCCCGCAGATTAACCCGCGGGGGTTTTGTTTGCATCATTCGCCGAGCACCGCGCGCTGGGAGCTTCGCGCGGCCGGAAGCCCGGCAGTTTATTCGGCTCAGTGCGGGGTCTTTTCATACCCGCGATGAGTTCCCGGCGCGGTACGGCACCGCCTGAAGGCGATCAGCCCTCCGGTTCTTAGATAATATGAACCGCCCGAACCGGTCAGCCGAGCTCCGGAGGTTTCCTCCGCTGACACTAACCCAGCACCGGCGGCTTCCTGCGCGGGCGAAGCTGCTCGAAGGCGTAAGCCAGCTTGATGAGCACGGGCTCCGCGAAAGCTCCCCCCGTGAACATCACGCCGAAAGGCATCCCGCTCCGCAAGTACCCGCCCGGCACCGCGATCGAAGGATAACCGGCCTTGGCCGCGATCTCGTCGCCCGCCGTGTTCGGGAACAGCAGCGCATCGAGCTGATGCTTCTGCATCGCGCAGTCGATCCCTTCCGTCCGGGACAAGCGGAGATCGGCCAGCCGGTGAAGCAGATATTCGGGTTCGGTCAGCTTGCCCGAAGTGGCTTCCGACCGGATCAGCACCTGCTGCCCGTACTTCAGCGCTTCGTCCGCGTGTGCCTCGTTAAAGGCGATTAGCTCCTCCAGCGTATGCACCGGCAGTCCGTCAGGAAGCCTGCCCAGATACGCGTTGATATCCGCCTTAAACTCGTAGTAGAACACCTTCGAACGGTGACCGGACAGCTCTTCCAGCGAAGGAATCTCCACCGGATCGACGATGACCGCGCCCGCCTCCCGGATTTCCTCCAGCAGGCTTTCGAAAAGCTCCCGCTCTTCGTCCGTGAGCGGGTCCAGGTGCTCGCTGCGCGGAACGCCGATCCGCGCGCCCTTCAAGCCGTCCTTGTCCAGATGGATGGTAAAGTCCGGCTCTTCCAGACCGGCCGCGCTGCCTGTCGCCGCATCCTGCGGGTCGTACCCGCAGAGCACGCCAAGCAGCGCGGCGGCGTCCGCCACCGTCCGGGCCATCGGTCCGGCGGTGTCCTGGCTGTGCGCGAGCGGAATGATCCCGCTGCGCGAAATGCGGCCCAGCGTCGGCTTGATGCCGACGACGGAGTTGTGGATCGCCGGGCTGAGAATGGAGCCCGACGTCTCGGTTCCGACGGCAACCGTCGTGACGTCGATGGCGACGGAGGCGCCGCTTCCCGTGCTCGATCCGCCGGCGAACAGGTCCGCCCCGTACGGGTTCAGCACCTGGCCTCCGCGGGAGCTGTAGCCGGAAATCATATCATCGGCCATGAAATTGGCCCACTCCGTCATGTTCGCTTTGCCGAGGATAATCGCCCCGGCTTCCCTCAGCTTTTTGACAAGGAAGGCGTCTTCCCCGGCATAATGATCCTTGAGCGCAATGGAACCCGCGCTTGTATGCATGCTATCCGCCGTCTGAATGTTGTCCTTGAGCAGGACGGGAATGCCGTGGAGCGGTCCGCGGACTTGTCCGAGCCGCCTTTGGGCGTCTGCCGCTTCCGCCAGATGCAGGGCGTCCGGATTCAGCTCCAGGACTGAATTAATGCCGGGCCCCTGCTGATCGAACGCCGCGATCCGTTCCATATAATACCGAACCAGTTGGAACGATGTGCATTCTCCCTGCTCCATGGCATGCTGCAGCCCGGCAATGGTTGCTTCCGCAAATAGAACCATCATGCGGTTCCCCTCTCTTTTTCATCGTTAAGATAAGCTCCGTCTATTTCCCGGTACTCCTCATAATTCCATTATCCCAGAGGGGGGAGCCTACCTACAAGAGTAAGATTCGTTATAGAAAAAAAGGGCCTCCGTGCCGGCAGCTTGATCTCGGCGCAGAACCCTTTTTTATACGGCTGTTCGTATCATCCTTCCAAAAATGCGGCTATCTCCTCCTGAAGGCCGCCCAGCCTCTCCCGGAGGTCTTGGAGGATTCTTTCGTCGGAGATCAGGGAGTAGAGATGGAACGCCCGCTTGTACTGTCCGGCAGCCATGACGAGCTTATGCGACGGTGCGGCGCTTACAGCGCTTTGTGGAACAGCCAGTTTGCGGAAGCGCAGGCCGCTTTGTAAGAAACAGCGCGGGAGACCCGGTTTTGCTGCCGGGTCTTTTCGGCTGCCCTTTCATGCGGCGGCCTCTTTCCGGTCAAACTAACCGGACGGCGGCTTGTTCCTCCCTATCCTCCGCAATCTCACGCCCCCTTCTTCGGTTCCCGCAAGTGGGCTAAGAGGAAGCTCCTAGTCCGCTCCGGAATGGCCAAAGCATAACTCCAGGGACCGGAACAAGATGCCGGATTTCCGGATCCAAGAGCTCCGTACCCGAGATTTCCGAACCCGGAAGCTCCGTCGTGCCGGGAATAATCCGGCTTATTTTCATGCGGATGCCACAATTTTTCAAAAGAATAATTTGAAAACGAAATCAAATGCGTATATATTCTTACATAACGAAATATTTTTACTTTATTACCCGACAACATGTTAACGAATTGAAATAAAAGGAGGCAATCCGAAAATGAACAAACAAGAGCCGCCGGAAACCAAATCCGCGGGAATCGACGAAACCGACCGCAAAATTATCCGGGCCTTGAACGCCAACGGCCGCATTTCCTATACCGACCTAGCCAAAGATATCGGGTTATCGCGTGTTGCCGTCCAGGGACGGATACAAGCTCTGATGGAAACGGGAGTAATCGAAAGATTTACCGCGGTCATCAATCCCGAGAAAATCGGGATCGGGGTCTCCGCTTTTTTTAACGTGGAGGTAGAGCCCAAGTTTCTGCACCAAGTGGCCGATCGGCTGGCGGAAGAGCCTTCGGTGACGAGTCTCTATCATATGACGGGTCCGAGCAAGCTGCATATGCATGGGCTTTTTACGAATCATCAGGAGATGGAGCTGTTCCTCAAAGAAAAGCTGTACCCGCTGCCGGGCATTACGAGTGTGGACTGCCAGGTGCTGATTACCCGGTTCAAAAGCCGTATGGGAATGAGGTTGTAAGATGGAACAGGCTTCCCGCGGGCGAAAGCCCTACTACGAACTGACCTCGGCAATGGTCAAAACCGGCATTCTCGGCTACGGCGGAGGACCGTCCGTCATTCCGCTGATCCGCTATGAGGCCGTCAATCATTACGGCTGGATGGAGGACGAGGAGTTCGGCGAAATTCTGGCCTTGGCCAACGCCCTCCCGGGTCCGATCGCGACGAAGATCGCCGCCTACCTCGGCTACCGGCAGAAAGGCACATCCGGCGCTATCGTCGCCGTCATCGCGCATATTCTGCCTTCGTCGCTGGCGATGATCGCGCTGCTTTCCGTGGTCGGCTACTTGAGCAGCTCCACCGTCGTGCAGGGAATGATCGCCGCCGTCGTCCCGGTCGTGGCCGTGATGATCGGCCTGATGGCCTACGAGTTCGCCGAACGGGCCGTCAAAGGGCTCGGCAAGCCGGCGGGCTTCGGATTTTTCGTGCTGTCGCTGCTGATGCTTGAGGTCATCCATATCCACGCGGCGATTGTCATCATCGCTTTTCTGGCTTACGGCGCGTTTCATTACAAAGCCCTCCGCTGGCTGCGGGGCAAAATGGGCAAACGCGGCACACACCCGGATGACGGAAAAGAGGACGGCTCATGATGGAAGAGTGGCTGAACCTGTTCATCGGTTTTTTCGTCGCCAACGTCCTCGGTTACGGGGGAGGGCCCTCCTCCATTCCCCTCGTGTATCAGGAGGTTGTCACGCATTATCACTGGGCGGACGACCGCCAGTTCTCCAACATCCTCGCGCTGGGCAACACGCTGCCCGGCCCGATCGCGACGAAGATCGCCGCTTACGTCGGCTACGACGCCGCCGGCTGGTTCGGGCTGACCGTCGCCATAGCCGCGACTGTCGTTCCTTCGGCGGTTGCCCTGATCGTGCTTCTGAAGCTGCTTCAGAAGCACCGGCAGTCCTCCGTCGTGAAAGGCATGACGCTGCTCGTCCAGCCCGTCATCGCCGTCATGATGGTCGTGCTCACCTGGCAGATGGCGGAAGGCTCCGTCCAATCCATCGGCATCTGGCAGTCGCTCGGCATTGCCGCCGTCACGTATTGGGCCATGCAAAGGCGCAAAATTCATCCGGCGTTCGTGATCATTGCCGCGTTCGTCTACGGCGGCGTGGTGATCGGGCATTTCGGGATCTGAGAGTGCCCGAAAACGCCATCCCCTCCGCCGCCATCGGTGCCGACGCGCTTCAAAACCAATAACCCCCGGTATTCTCTGTACCGGGGGTTACGTTTATGCTTGCCCGCCGGGCCGAGAGCTGGGTCCGGCTCCCGATACAGCGGAAGTTACACGTAAACGCATAACTTCCGCCCCCTTCCTCCGGGAAGCTGTTCTTTTATTTTGTAAAATGGGATAAATTATAAACTAGATGGACCTTTATGAAAGCCGATAGTCCAGATAGGAAGCAGGTGTAGTACAATGATAGATTTGGATAAATTAGCCGAGATATTTGCTGGCGGTTCCTGCGATATAGAAGGTGCCTACCGTTTAGTCATCCAGCCGCAAAGTAGATTGAGTGATTTCAGGACCGTAAGGCACGGATTTCTTTTTATCATTCGCGGAGAAGCTGAAATGTGTGTGAACGGAACGGTCTACGAATTACTTCCTGGATCCGTATTCCATGCGGCCCCAGGCATGCAGCTGGACTCCCGAGTTATAGGACAATCAGAGTTCGAGTACTACTCACTTTTTTATCGATTGGACAAGTTAGGTGATGACAATAGAGGTCATGAATGCGATTCTCATTTCAAGCTTGAACCTGGAATAAATCCGAGAGTGATACAATTACTGATCATGCTCCATCAGAATGTCCATACACTTGGAGGGATAGGGAAACTTCGTGTCAAGGAATTATTCTTAAGCATCGTGCATCAAGTTCTGGTAGGTTGCAGGTATCGGGAGAATGACAATTTTCCTAATAAAAGAGTGATAGAGGAGGCCATTGCATACATTAACGGGCATTATATGAATCCGTTGACACTCGACGAGTTAGCTGAACTGCATGCAATGAGTCCCAAACGCTTCTCCTACTTCTTTCACAAATATACGGGGTTCCGTCCCATCGATTATGTCATTCATTATCGTATGGAAAGAGCGAGTGAATTGCTTAAAGCAGGCCATTTTCCCATCCGCGATATTGCCGTCAGTGTCGGTTATGCCAATCAGCTCTATTTCAGTAGAGTATTTAAAAAGAAATTCGGTGTGCCTCCCTCCGCATACACACAAAAAATAGAAAATCATAAATAACCACACGGCAAGCCTGGATTAGATAATCATACATATAGCATTCGCGATTTGTGTATTTGCATTTTCTTTAGTCCTTGCTACACTATACACTGATAATGAGAATCATTATTAATATCGCGAAACTATTTTTATGATATAGAAAGGTTGATAGAATTGACCACAAACAGACAATTATGTATTGGATTGTCCTTATCTGCAACTTGGATGAAAGGAGACGGCTGGAGGCGCCCAGACAGCGGTGTGGAAAAAATGGATTCCATTGACTATTACATTGATTTGGCAAAGATGGCGGAGAAGGCAAAGCTCGATTTTCTTTTCAAAGCGGATTATCTTTATGTTAGCCCGCAGATGCTGGGCGACTCCGCTAATTTCGGCAGCCCCGATCCTACCATGATTTTTGCGGCGATCGCTCGTGAAACCGAGCGGATTGGATTGGTTACAACGGTTTCCACCACTTTCAATCCGCCGTATGTTGTCGCAAGGCAGCTTCAGTCGCTGCACTGGCTCAGCAACGGACGTGCCGGCTGGAATATCGTGACTTCGATTGAAGGCGCAGAAAATTTCGGTGATTCACCTATGCCTTCACCGCAAGAAAGATATGCGAAAGCCATGGAATTTACGGATGTCGTACGCAAGCTCTGGGAAAGTTTTCCGCATGAAGCAATTGTGATGGACCGCGAGTCAGGCCTATTTTCCGATAAGGACAAAATTTCCTCCATTCATCATTCGGGTGAGTTTTTCAGTGTCCGGGGACCGCTTACTTTGCCTGCCCATAAATCGGGATCCATTCCTTTATTTCAAGCAGGCGCGTCAGATATAGGACGAAACTTCGCCTCTTCCGTAGCGGATGCTATTTTTGCGGCGATGCCGGACCTTGAGTCCGGAGTGGAATTGCGAAATGATTTGAGAAGAAGAGCCAAGGAACATGGACGCAATCCGAACGCCATCAGAGTTTTGCCCGGATTATATTTTTTCTTGGCTGAAACTCGCGAGGAAGCGCATGAATTACATAAGGCCGCACACGCACATTTGAGTACGGAGCGCAGACATGTATCGCTCAAATCCGTGCTGGGCCTTGATTTAAGCGGCTTTGCTTTGGATCATCGCGTAACTGCCGATATGCTTCCCGATCCGGATCAGCCAGTCCGCAGCCGGACACATGCCGAACTGTTGCGCCGGTATATTACAAACCATCAGCCTACAGTGGAAGAGGTGTTGGCAAGGCCGGAGGTCGTCGGATCGGCTCACTGGGTTTCCGTTGGAACGGTTGAGGACGTGCTGAACGATATTATGGAGCGGTTTGAGGCTGGAGCGATTGACGGATTTATAGCCCTTCCGGGCGGTTCAGAACAATCTATGGAACTATTTTTTGAAAAACTTATGCCGCAGTTGGTTGAAAGAGGCTTGTTCAGAAGCGAATATGCAGGCTCGACTCTGAGGGCACATTTGGTTATTTAACATCTCATACTTATTAAAACATAGGACAGCCCTTCTAAGCTGAAAGCTTGGAAGGGCTGCCCCATTTGTTTAAATAGGAAGCCGATGTCATCACCATAAAATTGGCAAAGTGCATACCCGAGGGGTATGCACTTTGCCGCCTTCAGCAGCCTTCTGCCCGGCCGCACGGCTCAAGTTTCTTTTCTGAAATGCTTCATCAGAAATTTCACGAACACTTCATCTCGGACCAGCCACGCGGCATAATGCCGTTTAATAAAACGCTCCGCTTCCTCGTACGTTTCGTACGAAGCGTCGACTTCTTCGCCGTTAATCTCCATCTTCCACTTTCCGTCAAAGGGATAAAGGAAAAACCGCGTGTCGCCGCGCCCTTCATACAATGTTCCGAAGCTGCTGTTTTTCACGTTGTAGTAGTTGCGGAAAGCGTCCGTGCGGATCGGCTCGACGGAGAACGGCTCGGCCACATAGGCCGGATAAACCTCGTCGGTCAGCGAGCAGCCGGAAGCCTTCGCATGACCGCCGCCGCCGTAGCGTCCGGCCACCTGGGAAACATCCACGTGATCGTGGATGGTCCGGAAGCTGACGCGCTTGCCGCCCATATTCAGAATCGCGATGTAGTCCAGATGCGGGTACTCCTTGCCCAGCTCGTTGCCCAGCTCGGAATGATACGATTCCGCGTGGACAATGCCTACGCAGTAATCGTGAATGAAGGTCTGGACGATTTCCCGGCGTTTTCTCCGGATATAGCGCTCGATTTTACTCTCTTCCATATCCAGAATTTTTTCTTCGAAATCATCGAAAGCGAACGGATCATTTCCCAGAAGACGGGGCACCATTTTCTCCTCGAATTCGTCAATGGACACGAGGTAGAACAGATCGTTCAG
Source organism: Paenibacillus sp. JNUCC 35 (assembly GCF_058269095.1). NCBI lineage: Bacteria > Bacillati > Bacillota > Bacilli > Caryophanales > Paenibacillaceae > Paenibacillus > Paenibacillus sp. JNUCC 35. Next base: position 5,364,097 of record NZ_CM177771.1, read on the forward strand.
CCGCTTGGCCTGCGCGTTGCCGTTCGCCTCCCATTCCCAAGTGTCGTACTGGCGGACCAGCTCGACGAATTCATCCAGCGCCGGAGTCGCTTTCAAAAACCCGTTCCGAAGCAGGTGCTCGTAGAACAGGGACGTCGCGGAAGCGAGCCTGCCATCGGAATACGCCACGGTAACCGCCGCCCATGGATACGCATTGAAGTGCAGCGCCGTCTTATGGTGGTCGATCATGCTGATTTTGCCGCCGGATTGCGCGTATTCGTTCATCTCCTGCTCATTTTGCTCGTTAACTGACAAGTCTGTAATGTAGAGGTACTCGTGCTTGACCTTTCCCTGCCGGGCAAGTTCCAGAAACTTCTGGACCTGGACGTTCAGTCCTTCCACGGAGTTGTACCGGACCTCCGCTTCTTCACCGAACGCGCATTTGGCGAGAATGCCGCAGCCCACTCCGTCCAGGTCGTTATGTGTATACAAATGAATCATCGGACTCCGCCTCCTTGCCGTTAATTCCCGTCCTTCGCCGGGCGGGCTTCAATCCCTGCTAATTTTTCCACAGAACGGCCGGACTATGCAACCCTCTTTCTTTCGCTTCAACAACAAAAGGCACTTCCGCCGGTGAGATACCGCGCCTCGCGCGAGTACCTGGACCGGGAAAGTGCCCTGCCGGAACGGCTCTATTCAATGCCATTGTTGAACGTGCAATCGGATGTTACTCGGTCAGTTGACCGGTTCCTTGCCGGATAAATCCCGCCATTTCACGACGAACTCGCTGTGAAACGCTTCGCCCTTGTATTCGCTGTGCTCCTCCAGAGCGTTCCCGCATTCGCAGGAAATCTGATCGGCCCCGTAATTGTCCGTGCCGAACACGATGCGCTCGTCCCGGTAAGCACGCTGGCCGGGCACCACTTTATGTTCTTCTCCGCAGTTCAGACAGCGGATGACAAACCCTGCAGTCATGCCTTTCATCTCCCCCTGCTCTTATGATTCGTCCAGAAAATCCTTCAACCGTTTGCTGCGGCTCGGGTGTCTAAGCTTACGCAGAGCTTTCGCCTCGATCTGGCGGATTCTTTCGCGGGTGACGCCGAATACCTGGCCGACCTCTTCCAGCGTGCGGGTACGCCCGTCGTCGAGCCCGAAGCGCAGGCGCAGCACGTTCTCCTCCCGCTCGCTCAGCGTGTCGAGCACGTCCTCCAGCTGCACCTTCAGCAGCTCGAACGCGGCGGCGTCGGCCGGAGCCATCGCGTCCTGGTCCTCGATGAAATCTCCCAGGTTCGTGTCGCTTTCTTCGCCGACAGGGGTTTCAAGCGACACCGGCTCCTGGGCGATCTTCATAATCTCGCGGACTTTCTCTACGCTGAGCTCCATCTCTTTGGCGATTTCCTCGGGAGCGGGCTCCCGTCCGAGATCCTGAAGGAGCTCGCGCGATACGCGGCTCAGCTTGTTGATCGTTTCCACCATATGAACGGGAATACGGATCGTGCGCGCCTGGTCGGCGATGGAGCGGGTGATGGCCTGACGGATCCACCAGGTCGCATAAGTGCTGAATTTATATCCTTTGGTATAGTCGAACTTCTCGACGGCCTTCATCAGTCCCATATTGCCTTCCTGGATCAGATCAAGGAACAGCATGCCGCGGCCCGCGTATCTTCTGGCGATGCTGACGACCAGACGCAGATTCGCTTCCGCCAGAATACGCTTCGCTTCCTCGTCGCCCTGCTCGATCCGTTTGGCGATATTGACTTCCTCTTCAGCCGAAAGAAGCCCTACACGTCCGATTTCTTTCAGGTACATACGTACGGGATCATCCATGCGGATGCCATGCGGCAAAGACAGGTCATCCTGCTGCCCGCCCTGCTCCGCCTCCCGGGAGTTGTCTTTCCCCGGTTTCATAAACGGATCTAGTACCGGTTGGAATTGTCCTGCCTCTGTTCCTGTTTGTTGATCTTTTGTCATATGCTCAGCCCCCTGCTTCCCGAAACCGGAATCACGTCCAGTGCATTGTCGTTCTCTTCGTCTGCACCCGCCAAAGCCCCGGGTATTGACCGCAACTGCAACCGCTATAATTATGAGTATTGACACCAAGATGAAATTATGATATATTCTAAATATCTAACCAAAAAATAAGTACTTGTGATTTTATCACAGCTTCCTTTTAAATTCAAGCCCTTTTTCACTTTCCGTGGAAAAGGGTTTTTCTATTTTTTTCTTCTCTTAAATTCGCCGAAAAAAGAATCGGCCTTTCCGCTTTTGTGATAAAATGATTCATATTGTATAGCAGATAAAGAAGGATGAGTACTTTGCGAGAATTGATCTTTCCCTCCAAACAGACCGGTGATTCGCTGCTGTTCACCCAGTCCCATCACGGACATTTGTTTCACCGGATCAAACGGGTTTCCATACTGCTGATTGCCGTCTATCCTTATTACTTCTATGCGGATTTTTTCCTTTACCTGGGCGTTCCCGACGAGGCTTACAGATACGGCTCCATCGGCATACACTTGCTGAGTACGCTGATATCGGTTCTGTTCCTCATCCTGTACCACCTGCTCCGGAATCAGACAGCCGCTTCACGGACGATCTGGCCGCCCCTCCTTGTAACTGCCTACACGGCCCTCTACCTATTTATCGGCATGCTCTCTTCGATCAACAGCCAAAGCCTGACCGGAAACGTAGACGCCTATATCATCATTCTGCTGAGTGCGGCCATAATCCTTCCCATACACCCTAAGAATTTTTTGGTTATTCTATTAATTAACCATCCGGTGTTCCTAGTCCTTCTTTCTATGGCAAACAAAGACAAGTTCGATCTGCTGACCAAGCAAATCAATACGACGGCGACGGCGGTTATCGCTTGTTTTATCGTCCTTACCTTGTATAACCTGAGAAAAAAAGATTTTATCAACACCCGGAAGCTTCGGGAAAACGAGATTCATTTCCGGAAGTTGTTCGCCGTGAATCCTTATCCGCTCGTCCTGTCCCGTATCCGGGACAATACCGTCGTGCAGCTGAACGCCGAAGCCGCGCATTTTTTTCAAATTCCGCTGGACAGCGGTACGCCTGCCGACGCCTCCATTACTTATCCAAGCAGCGCGGACAAGGATGAGATCATCCATGAGCTGCTGCAAAAGGACAGCATCAAGAACCGCATCTGCCAGCTGCCCGTCTCGCCTCATTCCCAGAAATGGGTCATGATCAACTATGAGCTCATTATATACGACAACGAAACGTGCGTACTCGCGGGGATTACGGATATTACGGAGCTAAAAAAAGCCGAGGCCGAGCTGGCGCGCTACGCGTCCCTCGACGCCCTGACCGGTGTGCTGAACAGAGGCCACGGGATGGCGCTTCTCCAGCAGGAACTTGTCCAGCGCGGAGAGCAGGGCGGCGAGCTGGTCGTCTGCTTCGTCGATATCAACAATTTGAAGGAAGTCAACGACCGCTACGGTCACGCCGAAGGAGACTCGCTCATTAACAAGGCGTGCGAAGTACTGCAGAGAAACCTGGAGCCGGAAGATTATCTGTTCCGCTACGGAGGAGATGAATTCGTCCTGGTGTTCCATACCCGGCCGGACGCCGCCGACCTCATCTGGAGCCGCATCCGCGAAGATCTGCTCATTCTTAGCCGGGAGCCGGACAGTCCTTTTCCCGTTTCGGTCAGCCACGGTTTCTTTGCTGTCGGGCCCGGTACGGACATGTCCGCCGCCGAAGTTATCGAAGCCGCGGATAAAGTAATGTATATCGAGAAGCACTCGTACAAGAATAATACGTGCTCCCCTCCGAATACGATGTAACCGTTACGTATCCCCGTTCGCCCGGTCCGGCGCTTTCCCTGCCGGCTAAGAACGGGGATTTTTTTGTTGGCTGTACGGCAATGAGTAGAACGTATTATCTAGGGTTCCTCCGATGACTAGACTAGTTAACTACAGAGAGACGGCAGCTGTTAGCCGAAAGTAAAACAACCACTTGCTATACCGCCCTACAGTTTCAAGCCCCACTCCTTCAGCTCAATGAAGATGGACTCCAACTGTTTTCCCTTGTCGGTTAACGTGTATTCCACGCGGGGCGGCACTTCGGGATACACGGTTCTCACGACTATTCCGCTCTCTTCCAGCTCTCTCAAACGAACCGATAACGTTTTGGGGCTGATGCCCTCCAAAGATTTCAGCAGTTCTCCGAATCTCACCGTTCCGTCGATCAGCAAGTCCCGGATAATAAGAAAGGTCCATTTGCTGCCGATTATCCCCAAGGCCGCCTCGATCGGACACTTCGTACCGGGGGTGCCCTTGCTTAATTTAACTTCTTCCAACGATAGACCTCCCGTTTTTATTGCTTGAATGGAACCAACTATATCACAATAGTTACTTTAGGGAAATAAGGTGAATTAAATATTACTACTTCCCTAAATGAATTATTGGATTTAGAGTAATCATCACCGGCCGCCCTTTTGCCAATCTTACTATTCTCGGCAGAAACGGTCCATCATGACGAACTCAAACCGAGGAGGAAATTTAACATGACACTCGCAGGAAAAAAAATCGTGATTATCGGAGGCAGCTCCGGAATCGGGCTGGAGACCGCGGCTTTGGCCCTGGAGCAGGGGGCCGAGGTTGTGATCGCCAGCCGATCGGCGGACAAGCTCCGCCAAGCCCGGAATACGCTCGGGTCCACCGTTGCGGCCTATGAGCTGGACATGGCCGACGAGCAGGCCGTCAAGGAATTCATGACGCGCGACGTCAAGCGCCTGGATCATCTGGTCGTCACCGCGGCGCAGACTTGGTCCGGCCCCTTCCTTGCCACCGAAACAGCCAAAGCCCGGCAGCTGTTTGACAGCAAATTCTGGGGGCAGTACCACGCGGCGAAGCATGCCGCTCCTCTCGTGACGGAAGGCGGCTCCATCACTCTCTTCTCCGGCGTCGTTGCCTTCAAGCCGATGGCCGGCTCCGCAAGCCTCGGTGCCGTGAATGCCGCAGTCGCGTCGCTCGGCCAGACCCTTGCCCTGGAGCTGGCTCCGCTGCGGGTCAATGTCGTCTCGCCCGGCATCATTAATACGCCTTCCCGTGCCGGCATGGATGACGCGGTTCGCAGCGCTTTCTACGAATCCGTGGCCGCCAGACTGCCGGCCAAACGGGTTGGCCGGTCCCGGGACGTGGCCGAGAGCGTGCTGTATCTGCTCCGCAACAGCTTCGTAACGGGCACCGTCCTCCATGTCGAAGGCGGCCATCTGCTGACTTGACACGCCCGGCGAAAGGCCCGTGAGGCATCGCAGCTTCACCCGGAAATGAAAAAGGAGCCGGCAAGCCATCTGCAGCGATGGTTCAGCGGCTTCTTTTTTACGGAAGACTAGTGGGCTTCTTAAACGCGTGAGAGTCTCTTATCGGCCCGCATACCGGCCCAACTGCCTGCGGGCAAAGGAGTACGGCGAGTTTTTATTTTTCATCCAGGCGTTGCCCTGAATAATCAGCAGGTACGTCCCGATGACAAAGTATACCGAGCCCCACAACCAGTCCATCCCCGAGGCCATGCCCTGAACGGTAATGTACCGGATGTACCATACACCGGCGGGAATATGCAGAACGATGACGGCAAACAAGCCCGGGTTGTAAAGCGTCCGTGCCTTCACATTGGCGAAAATTCCGTGCCAGACCAGTTGGAAGAAGCCCATGAGGATGGGACCGAGCGCCAGCCACACGACTTCCGGGAACAGGATCGGCAGCAGATAAAACACATAAGCGATCAGAAGATTAATGACCATCGCGGATTGCGTGTTCAAAGGATACCGTTCCGGCGAAGAGCTTTGAAAGATGAGGCCGTTAAAAAGACCGGCGAAAGTTCCGGGCCACCGGTATTCTTCGAACTGATGAACGAGAATGGCCGCAAAACTGAACCATAAGATCTTGGTCAGCTCCGGCAGATCGTTCCATGACAGCCCAAGAACAATCAGTACGGCTACTGCCGCTAGTCCGCCCAGGTCCTGCCAATATTTCCGCAAAAAATTCATCCCGTTTCCCTCCAGCCCGGTTAATCCCGGAAATAGTGTTGAAACAGAAGCTCCACCTGCTCTTCGACCGGCGCCACCTGCGACTGGGTCCCGCTTTCCAGGATCGGTTTCATAAGAACCGGCAGGAAGATCGCTCCGAAAATCTGCATGAGCATCCCGGTCAGAAGGCGCGGGTCTTCCTCACGGGTAATCTCACTTAGGGCGGTGCGGACTTTATCGAAACCGATCGTTTTGAGAAATTCCCCGTATTCGTGCTGCGAACTGAAGACGGGAGTGCCCATCGCAATGATCTTGCGAACGAGGTCGGGATACTGCCCGATTACCTGCGCATACCGGATCAGAAATTGCTTCAGCCGTTCCCGGGGACCGCTCCGGGGATCGTCCAGAGCGGTAAAAGCATCCTGGAATCCGCCGAGCAGAACTTTGATGGCTTCGCTGATCAGCCGCTCTTTCGAACCGAAATAATAATTGACGAGCGAAACGTTGGTGTCGGACAAGGCAGCGATTTTCCGGATCGTCACGCTCTCGAATCCTTCGTTCCTGATCAGGGTCAGGGCCGTCTCCAAAATTTTTTCTTTCGTGGACGGATTAAATTTATCCGAGTTTTTCATAAGCGGAAAGTCTCCTTTCAGTCAATTTAAACAATGTTTAAAACGTTGTTTAAATTTATCTTAACAGAAATTTCATGTCTGTTCAATTCGCCCAATCCCCTTGGGGGAATATGAAAAAAAGGACCCGCGGCTGCAGGTCCTTTTCTTCATTTACTTGATTAGTTGACCGTCACGTAGACTTTGGTCGATTTCTTCGCATACGTAACCGTAATCGTGGCCTTGCCTTTGCCGGTTGCCCGGATGATACCGTCTTTCACGTCCACTACACGGATGTTGGAAGATTTCCACAACGCCTGGACCGTAGCGTCCTGCTCGGACAGATCCTCGAACGTTGCCGTAGCCTTCACGTTCGCCGTAGCTCCCGCTTTCAGCTCCACGGTAACTTTGTCGGTTTGCAAGTATTTCAATTTGTCCACATCGACGGGAACCGAAATGCTCTTGCCGCCGAACGTTGCGGAAACCGTCGTGCTTCCCGCGCTGACGCCCGTTACTTTCCCTGCGTTCACATCCGCAATTTTGTAGTTGCTGGACTTCCAGAGGACGCTCGAAGTAACGTCTTTCTTGCTTCCGTCCGAAAGAGTCGCCGTTACTTTGATTTGAACGCTCGATCCGGATTTGGTCGTCACGAAACGCTTGTCCACTTCAAGAGTAGAAACGACGCCGATTTCGACCGGAATCGTAACCGTCTTGCCGCCGTACTTCGCGGTGATCGTCGTTTTGCCGCGGGAGACCGGAGTCACGAGACCGTTATCCACCGTGGCAACTGCCGCGCTGCTGGAGGTCCACTCCGCCTCTTTCGTCACGTCTTTCGGCGTTCCGCTTCCATCCGTGCTCGTAAGGGTGATCAGTTTGTTCTCGCCGAGATCGAAATTCAGGAACGACGGATTCGCCGTCAGCTTGTCCGCCATATCGACTTGAACCTTGAATGTAACCGTCTTGTTATTGAAAGTGGCCGTAATGGTAGACTCGCCGGAAGCGATACCCGTTACCAGACCGGCATCTACGGTCGCCGCTTTCTCATTGGAGCTCGTCCAGGCCGCTTCTTTCGTCACATCTTCTTTGGTGCCGTCCGAATATGTCGCCGTCAGGTCCAGCACCTGAGTACCGGCCTTTTTCAATGAAATGGTGGTCTTGCTGCCGGTGGTCAACGTTTTCAGCACACCTACGGACACTTGAACGACAGCCGTTCTCGTACCGTACTTCGCCGTCACTGTAGCGGCACCTGTACCTACGCCGGTAATCACGCCTTTGCGTACTTCCGCGATGTCCGCGGCGCTGGAGGTCCAGTCGGCTTTCTCCGTTACATCTTCCACCTTGCCGTCGCTGTAGATCGCGTTCAGCGTTACCTTCTCGTAACTGCCTACTTGGAAGTTAACGGTTTTCACGCTTGCTTTGATCGTGTTCGGAATATCGACCGACACTTTAACAGTAACGGTTTTGCCGCCGTAAGTCGCGGTTACGTTGGCTTCTCCGGCTTTACGTGCGGTTACTTTGCCGTCTGTCACGCTGACAATCGCTTCGTTGTCGACCGTCCATTTGGCTTCATCCGCCACGTCTTCCTTCGTATCGTCGGCATAGGTCGCCCATAGGACGATCTGCTCCTCTTTGCCGGTTTGCAGGAACAACGGCTCCTTCTCGGCTTCCAGACGCTTCGGAACATCCACGTCTACGACGACCGAAACGGTTTTCGTGCCGTACTTGGCCGTAACGGTCACTTCGCCCGTAGCATTCGCGAACAGCTTGCCTTTGACGACGCTGACGATATTCTCGTCGCTGGAAGTCCAGTCCGCGCGAGCCGTAATATCATCGGAGCTCCCGTCGGCATAAGTCGCTTTCAGGTTCAGCTGCTCCGTGCCGTTTTTCTTCAGCAGAACCGTTTCCTTGCCCAAGTCCAGCTTGATGGCATTGTCCACGTCTACCTTGATAGACGCCGACTTCGTGCCATAGCTTGCCTTGATCGTAGCTTTACCCGGTCCATACCCGGTAACTTTGCCTTTCAGGACATCCGCCACATTCGGGTTGTCGGATTCCCACTCGGCGATGTCCGAAACATCCTCGGAAGTGCCGTCGGGATAAGTCGCGATTAACGTGATCGCTTCCGAGTCTTTCAGAAGCATGGAGATCTGCGACTTATCGGGATCTACCCGCTTCGCGATTTCGATGCTGACCGGTACGGAAACGATCTGGTTGTTATATTTCGCGGATACGATCGCCGTACCCGAGCTTTGACCTGTGACGAGACCGTTGACTACCGTAGCCACGGAACCGTTGTCGATGTTCCATTCGGCCTTTTTCGTTACGTCTTCGTTCGTACCGTCGTCATAGTAGGCCGTCAGTTTAATTTGTTCGGATTTGCCTTTGCGCAAATCAATCGTTTGTACGTCTTTAATGAGAGAACGGACATGCTTGCTTACCGTCACGTTGACGATAACCGTTTTCCCTTTATGGGTGGCCGTAATGACGGCTTTGCCTTCTTTCTTCGCCGTAACCGATCCCGCATACACGGATGCGATTTCCGGAGAACCTGAGGTCCAGTCGGTTTTAACCGTTACGTTCTCGGTCGCGCCGCTGTCGTAAACCGCGGTTGCCGTAAGGGAAGCGGTGCCGCCTACTTCCAGCGAAAGTTCGTTTTTGTTCAGCACCAGGCTGGTAACTTCCAACGCCATCGCGCTCATTGCGCCGAAGCTGCTCGATACCAGAGTTAAGGTAAGGAATAAAGCCAAAATCCTCATTGCCCGCATCATTTCATCTCCTAGTCTTTGTTCTTGTTGGACAGCCCTCACGGAAACCTGCTTAGACAAACATTCCTTCCGCAACTGTTCAAAAAGCTGACCTTCTTTTCGTGCCGAACCCGAACTGTAATTTCGACGTCCTTGTCGGTACCTGGAAAATGTGATCCTCCTTTTAGGTCAATGGCGTTCGCCCGGCAGAAACGGTAACTTCCGATTAAGCGTTTCATTAACGCTTGACTGGCGGTTTACCCAATTGTTGGAATCCCCTCTTCTAATATCGACAAAAGAGAACAAAATGTTTAGCCTCAATAGAGAACAAAATGTTTAGCCTCAATCTCCATAAACAATCATCCGTGCAGAAAATTTTCGTCCTTTTCCCCGTTCGGCCAAAATAAGAAGAGATTCATGGAATGAACCTCTTCGGGAAAATCATCTGAACTCCCCTTGCTCACAAAAACGCATTGCCCGGCAGCACGTAAAAAAGCCCGAGACTTTGCCCGGGCTTTTAAGATTTTCGTTCCGTTCCGCGCTCAACCCCAAGGTAAAAGGGCCGCATTCCGCTATTACTGCTTCCGGTGCTTTTCGAACAAATCGTTCAGCTTGCGCGCCGCCTCGTTATACGGCTGGATACCGCCGTTATCGACGTGGAAATAGAAATTGCCGTCCGCGAAGCCCAGGTACGTGCTCTGATCCTTCACCATCAGGATTTCCTCCGACTGCTCCAAGTAATAATAAGTGGAGCCGAAACCTTTGAAAACGGCTGCATCCGGAAGCTCGACATCGCCGGACTGAAGCTTTTCATCTACCGCTTTATACATAATCCTCGATGTCTGGCCCTCATAGTAAGCGACATAGAAATTTTTATACTCTTCGGCAGCATCCCCGTCCAGCTCATCCTGCCCTTTCAGGAACGGAGTTCCGAGAATAGCGGAAACTTCCTCTGCCTTCTGTCCCAGATGCAGTCCGTTCAGGACAAATGCCCCGCCTTCCACTCCGACAACCGGCTTGTCGAAGCGCTTGCCGTACTTGCCCGTTTTCTCCATGACACGGTCGATCAGGACGGCCGCTTCCGCGCGGGTAACGGGAGCCTCCAAGGCCAGATCACCTTCGGCACGCCCCTGCAGGATACCCTCTTTTACGCAGAGCGCCACGGCGTCCTCGTCCGAAACCGATTTAAACCTCCATTCCAGCTGAATCAGCTTGCTCACCACACGCACGATTTCGAGGCGGGAAGCGGGATTGAGCATCGTTTTCGGGAAAGCTTCGTCCACAAGACCTATCTCCGACTGAGCTTTATTTAAATAAGCCCCATACCAGGCTGCATAGCTGCCCAGATCGGGTTCGTAAGACGGATCGCCCGCCATCACGGCCATCTTGACGAACTGGATGCCCGTTACCTTCGCATCGGGATCGAACGTTTTCTCGGACACCCCGTCAATCACGTGCATTTGAGACGTGCTGATTAAACTCTCCTGCGCCCAAGGAACCCCGTCAATATCCTCGTAAAGCCAGTGAGCGCTTGCGGGCGACGCAGCCGTGACCAGTACGAGCGCGGTTCCGGCGGCCAGTGCGCTTTTTTTCCAAAAAGACCGTTTCATTCTCCTATGTTCCCCCTCATTGTTTGGATGTGCATTTTATCCCCACATGGTATGCAGTACTTTTCGCGATAAAAGCAGCAAAGTCCTCTCTTAAACGGAGCCAAAGCAACACCAAAAGACCTTTAAAGATCTTTATGACCGAATACTTGTTTGTAACCGCTCTCTTTTCTACAATAAAAAGATGGCCTCTCCAAGGTCATCTTTTTGTGTCCGAGACCAGAGGCAGCTTAACCGGCCCGGCCCCTTCCTTTAACCTTTTCAGGCCCATCTGTCCTCACATACTCACCTGATCGCTTGCGCGCCTCTTCAGGCTCCGCCGGCAGCCTCTTACTGCATTTTCCGCCCGTACACCACGCGGGACCACAGAAAAATCGCATTGCCTACGAGCAGAATCGTAAACTCCCACCCCGTCTTCCCCGTGCTGAAAAAATTATAAAGCCCCCAGGCAAGCAGGGCCGCCGTATAAAAAATAAAAGCAATCTTCGCCGACTTATCCGTCTGATATCGTTCCATTTCATCCGCTTTACGCAGGTTCAGTTTCATAACCTTTTCCTCCCGGTCTATGATGCATAAGCTCTTTTGTGATTTCATTCAAAATGTCAAATATCTTTTACATACCTTCATTATAAAAGAACGGACAGAAATGTCAAATAGTTTTTACATTTTAAAAATCGCTTCCTTAAAAGGAAACGTTGTTCGCGCTTCATCTCGGTTATTCGCGGGATCCGTTAATATCTGGAAACGTCCGTAAGTTGTCCGAAACCCGTTTACCGGCGGAGCCTGCGGGGTAAGGATATGCTGTAACCGGAAGAAAGCTAAGCGAAATGAGAGAATACTGTACGAAACTTGAGGAGGTAGTTCAAAATGGATAAGAAAATTGTTGGTGTTTTCGATACAGAAAGAGAAGCTATTCAAGCGATCGATGGTCTTAAACAGCAAGGTTTCCATGCCGATGATATCTCCGTTATTGCCAAGGATAAACAAGATTCAGCCGATATTTTAGATGAAACCGGAACGAAAGCGCCTGAAGGCGTAGCCACGGGCGCAGCTACAGGCGGCGTTCTCGGCGGCGTGACCGGCCTGTTGGCCGGAATCGGCGCACTGGCCATTCCAGGCGTCGGCCCCTTCATCGCGGCGGGACCAATTGCCGCTACATTGACGGGTGCCGCTGTCGGAGCGGGCGCAGGCGGTATCGTGGGCGGCCTGGTAGGCATGGGCATCCCGGAGGACGAAGCCCGGCAGTACGACAACTATGTCAATGACGGCAAAATCCTCGTCCTCGTCGATTCCGATGCCGAACGCGACGCTCACGTTTACGACACCTTCCGTACGAACCGCTCCCTGAACGCATCCACATACGACGATCAGGTGTTCCGCGATACGGATACCCCGGCCTACGATGTCAATTCGGGTCTGCCTTACAATGCGCCGAATGATGACATTGACCGTTCGCGCCGTCTGTAAGACCGCGCCAAGCTGATCGGACACGTTCCCTATTAAAATAAAACCGAAAGACCCGGTCCTAGTACAAGGACCGGGTCTTTCCTTTATAAACTTCCTGACCGGGTTGACCAACGTGACCAACGCCATGCTAGGCCATATTACAGCCCTTGAGCTTGCCCGATGCGGAGATGCTGTATGATCTAAGACCTGCCGAACCCGGACCGTGAACCTCGCCATTTCGACGGACAAGCCGTCTGTTCCGCCGGTGCAGAATGTATCGAAGGGAGTGGCTTACACTCCGTCTCCGCAAATATATTCGGCCAACGTACGCACCATGGCGCCGGTGCCGCCCTTCGGATCGATACCCCGATCTCCCCAAAGCCACGCCGTACCGCCCGTATCCAGATGAATCCATGGCTTATCTTCGATGAACGCCTCGATAAACGAGCCGCCCATAATCGCTCCCGCCCACTTATGAGCGGCGGCATTTTTGATATCGGCGACCGTGCTTCTCAGCATTTCCCGATATTCGGGAAAATTCGGGAGCTGCCACACCTTTTCTCCCGCTTGTATCGAGGCTTGCAGAACGGAAGCGAGGAAGGCATCGTCGTTCGTCTGGGCGCTTGTGGCGACATCGGCGAAAGAGACGAGAACCGCGCCTGTCAGCGTAGCGATATCGATCAGACGGGTCGCCCCTTTCTCAATCGCATACGTGACGCCGTCTGCAAGAATGAGCCGCCCTTCCGCATCCGTATTCAGCACTTCGACCGTGCGTCCGCTTAAGGTCGTGATAACATCTCCCGGGCGCATCGCAGTTCCGGACGGCATATTCTCGGCGGCCGGTATGACAATCCGCAGGTTGATGCGCGGCTTCAGCCGGCCCACCACGATCAGCAGCCCGAGCAGCACCGCCGCTCCGCCCATGTCGCTGATCATCTCTTCCATGCCGCCCGCAGGCTTGATGGAAATGCCGCCGGTGTCAAAGGTGACGCCTTTGCCGACAAGCCCCAGCACCTCACCCGACGACGGATCGCCGTCGTAGCTCAGCGTAATCATGCGCGGCGGGTTCGCGCTGCCGAGGCCGACGGCCGCGAGCGCTCCCATGCCGCGCTCCACAATCGCCTGCTCATCCAGCACCTCGCAGGCGATTCCGAACTGCCCGGCCAGCTTCTCCGCTTCCTCCGCCAGATCGGAAGGAAGCAGCAGATTGCCGGGCAGGTTCGTCAGGTCGCGCGCATAGTTCGTCGCGACCGCATACGCTTCGGCGGCGGCCACCGCCGCCTGCAGCGCTTCCCCGTTCAGCGCGTCCCGCTGAACGAACAGCTGCGCCGCGGCCAGTTCCTGCCGCGGCTTCGCCTCCCGCGCGTACGTGGCGATGCGGTACGCGCCGAGCAGCAGCCCTTCCGCCACGGTGAACACCGTCTTCGCGGCAGGAGCCGCACCCGCAGGCCGCTCGTCTGCCGCGCCGGTGCTTTGCGGTGCAGACCGCGCGCCTGCCGCCGTCCGTGCATCCGCTCCGCTCACGCCCTGCGCCGCAAGCGGAGCCGCGTACGTCCCGCCTCGCGGAGGCTCAGCCGGGAAGGCTCCCTCCGGCAGCAGCACGGCCAGGCGGCTCAGCCCGAGCCGCTGTGCTTCGCGGGCCGCTTGTACTGCGGCAAGCCGCAGCGTGTCGCGACCCGCCGGCGCCGCACCGAGACCGGCGGCGATCACGTACGGCGCGGCCAGGCGCCCGTATGCCGGAAGCACGGTCACTTCACCGGCGCCTCCTTTGAAGCGTCCGGTCCGCTTCAGCCGGTCCAGCTCAGCCAGGAGCTCCGCCGGCAGATCCGGCAGGCTCCCCGGGTCTTCCCCCTCAGTCGTGAAGAACAGCAGGGCATCCGCCTCCGCCGAGGCCCATCCGCCGCTTTCCGTGATAGAAATTTTCGTATTCGTTGTATAGTCCGCTCTCAACTAAGAATTCAGCCCCTCTCATGCCTCTGCAGCAAGTCTTTCCCTTCAGTCCGCGTTTGCAGTATTCCCGTTCTAAATAGTCAAAACTCCCTCAGGCCGGCGAGTTTATCAGCAACATCGTCAGCGGGGAGCATATGGGCATTCTTTTCTATTGTAATACACCGTCGCGTCAGTTTAAAGGGAGCTGAATCCGGAAGCTTGTCCCCTCTCCAACCTCGCTTTCCACATGAATGACGCCGCCATGGTTTTTGATGATGCGGTAGCAGACGGAAAGCCCCAGGCCAGTCCCGTCTTCTTTCGTCGTAAAAAACGGATCGAACAATTTTGAAAGCGTTTTCTGATCCATTCCTCTGCCGTTGTCTTCTATGTAAATCCATACTTGATGATCCACTTTAATCGTCCGGATGCGAATAAGCCCATGCTCTTTCTGTCCGTCGGACATCACTTCTATGGCATTTTTAACAATGTTGAGCAGTACCTGCTTGATCTGCTTCACGTCCACCCATACGTATAAATTCGGGTCGGATTCGCTTAACTGGATATCGCAGCCTTTTAACAAAGCCTCGCTCTCGAACAGCAGCACGACTTCCTTAATAAGCGAGGCGATCTGGATCTTCTGCTTCACCGGAGCCGTAGGCTTGGACGAATTCAGAAATTCAAAAATGATGTCGTTGGCGCGGTCGATTTCACTTAAAATAATATCGGCGTAATCCTGTTTGCCCAGACGAAGCAGTTCAGGCTGCAAAAGCTGAATAAACCCGCGGATCGAGGTAAGCGGATTACGGATTTCGTGAGCGATGGAAGCCGCGATTTTCCCCAGCATGGCCAGCTTGTCGTTATAATAGACGGATTGCTCGATCCTCTTGAAGTCGGTCACGTCCTTGACGGAAATGAGAATGTCCCCGTCCAGCTCCTCATCGTACTTGGCCGTCACCAGAAAGTGCTGGCCCTTCTCGTCCAGAACTTCCTGAAAGGGCAGCCGGTACACGAACATCTCGCGGTGAAGCTTGATCAGAAGTTTACGCATGCCTCTCGAAAGCTTCCGCAGCCTGACCAGCTCGTAGAACGTGCGTCCGATCATGCTTTTGCGGGGCAGTCCCAGGAATTGGCCGAGCTTTACGTTGGCAAACGAAAGAAAGCCTTCCTGGTCGAATAACGCTATCCCGCTGTCCATATGCTGGAGCACATTCTCATACTTGCTGTTGGACGACTGGTAGGAAGAGTCCTGCATCAATCTGCCGGTAAAGCGCCTTGACGGTTCTTTACCAGTCTGCTCGGATTGAGACGTGCAAAAGGATATCGCTTCACTAAGTATTTGGAACGATTGCTGATAATACAGCACAGCATCTTCAGGTCTGGCAGGACCGGTTAACTCCCGCATGCATCTATCATGCAGAAGAGCCACCTCTTCCGGCAGCATAGAGGAGATAAGCGGCTTGAGGGTGCTGGAATATGAGCGGGCTTCCTCCGGTCCGCTTTGCATCAATTCTTGCAAAACTTGCAGATACATCGTTCGGATATCCGGCATGTGACTCCTCCTAGATTATGCGTGGGGTTGTGTACCCGGCACGACGACACTTTTCGTCAAAAATCAAGGTTTTTTCGTCATTTTCTTACATTTCCTCGCGAATTTGCTAATTATCGGAATCTCACTCATTGTAACATAGGAAGGTTAAAATTACGATACGATTTGGAGCGTAAAAAGAGGAAAATGTAAGATCCCGCCTTAAAAACGGCAGCGCCTGCCGCTGCCGAAATTCACTGTCCCGTCTGGATGTGCGAATTAAATAACCCCGCGGTCGGCGGGGTTATCTTTTCTTATTAGAGCCTGTTTGCAGATGGCCTGCTTATTCGTTCAAGCGTTAAACGGGTACCCGCTCAGCCGATGTTATAATAAGCCGGGCCCTCTTTGGATGGGATCCGGAAAGAATGTCCGCCCTTCCAGGAATCGCGGTCATCCCTGTCGTCCTTCTCCTGATTCTTGTCTTTCTTTTCTTTTTCTTTCTGCTTCTCGCGTTCTTTCTCCCGTGCTTTTCTTTCTCTTTCTTCTTTTTCCTTCTGCGCTTCCTGTTTCCTCTTCAACTCTTCCTGAGCGCGCTTGTATTCCCGCTCCGCTTTCTGACGAAGCCATTCTTCCCGTGCGTTGTCCGCGTTGCCGCTGCCGGTGTAGGTATTCTCCTTCTTCGGGGTCGGTGTAGGTACAGGCGTCACTTTGGTTCCGGAGGCCTTGCCGCCCGTATTCGCCGTGTTTCCTGCAGAATTGTCCGAAGGCGTAGGCGTAGGAACCGGCGTCTTGGAGGGAACCGGCTGATTCTTTTCTTCTTCACCAGGCAGAGCCACGTTATCCTTGTTCCAGGAGCCTTCCTTTTCCATGGCCAGCCAATTTGTAAGGTTGTCTTTTTTGATGGGCTGCGTGCGGTTATACAGCTTCCCCATTCCGCCCATCTGCTTGGCCAGTGTGTAAATGGACATCTCACGCAGCTGATCCAGGCTGATTTCGGTCCCCATACTCTTCGCGTTCAAATAAATCGCGTACTTGCCCGTGGACAACTGATGCGTACCCGCTTCCTGCCGCAGTTCAGGCGGCGCCGCGAAAGCCGCGACCGCATATTTACTCAGGTCGGCATGGTTCGCGAGCAGATGGTCCGTTACCTGCTTCTCCATTTTGTCGGCCAGCAGAACGTCGCTCACCTTGCGCTCGTTGCCTACAACCGTACTCGAAATGATAATATCCCCTTCGCCTTTGGCGAGCGGGCCTTGATCAAGCCAATCCAGAATAACGGAAGCGGCCTGGGTCAGGGGCTTGCCTTCCACATGAAGCGCCTTGGCCATCCGGGCGCCGTCCTGATTGAGCCCTCTGACCTCCCGTACGATCTCCTCATCGTCGAGCGCAAGCTCTACGCTCGGGTTAACGTCCATCGTCACATACGCCGCCACTTTTACCTGGCTGCCCATGTTTAACAAGCCGCCGATGAAGACAAAACAAATAATCGCGGCAGCCGTAAGCCCGGATGTCAGCACCAAAATCTGAGAACGCCCGAATCCCCGTGTCGATTTATAACGGATTTCTTGTCCGACTTGGCAGTTTCGCCCTTTCTTAGAAATGCGCTCGAAACGCCCCTCCTCCGTCATGACAATAATGCTGTTTCCCTTCAGCTCCATGACGATGCCTTTACTCATATGCCTCTCTTCTTTCCTGGAAAGTTTGCTTTGATTGCTCTTTAATATGCAGATATTCTTTGAGATATGGATAGGAGCCGGTGTGTATGAGCGCTATGGCAATCAAATACTTTCGGTTTCGTTCCAGCGTTTTGCGGGAGACGCTGACCTTACCCAGAAGTTCCTTAATAGGAAGCTGCTTTTTGCTAAGCAGAAGACGCATCAGTTCAGGGTCTTCGGAGAGGAGCTTGCCGATCCCGAATAGCATGATACGAGAATCTTCGTGCTTGGGAGAGGCATCGACCAAATCGGTAAATTGAATGGAGAAAACGGCAAGATTGCGGTTAAATTCCACAATTTCTCCGCGGCGTTCTTCTATTCCCTTCTGTTTCTCATACTGTTCCAGCGCTTGATGAATCTCGATGGGATTCACGTAATGATCTTCTTCGTCTTCCTGGTCAAACGCACTGTACGGAATCTGTCCTTTGAACCGCTGCTCCTTTCTCAAATAGTCGATCAGTCTGCGGCGCATCACCGTCTCGGCAAAACCGAGAAACGAACGCCCCATGTCATGGGAGAACTGATTAATGGCTTCGTTAAATGCGGCTAAAGCAATACTAAATTCGTCGTCTCTGGCAGGATCAATATATCTTTTGCAAAAGCGGCTTGCCACCTTGATGACAAACGGCTGGTAATCCGAGATAAACTGATTGCGCAGACGCAGGTCTCCCTGCTGTATTTTCTTCACAACCTCTTCAGGCTGCGGTGCGTTTTTTTGGTGGTGGCTGGACTGACGCTTGCTGCCGAATAACTTCTTAAACAGTACCAGAATCACTGTTCCACCTCACTTATACAATTCGATTTCCAGCAATTTCTTCGGGGGGTCAATCTTTGCTATTATAGCACAAGCTTTAATATCGGCGAAAAAGTTAAGAGATTTCACAGGGTTTTCTCAGAAAAAAGAGCCGAATACCTCTCATCTTCTCAAAAAACGCGGAAAAAGCATAATTATGTTCCAGCATAAGGGTATTAATGGTATTATCCGTAATCTGCAAGATCCATACTACCGCCTGTACCTATTAAAAAAAGCTGTACAAAAGCTCTTTCTTCCAGCGCATTTGCATGAAACAAAAAAAACGGCCAGAGCACCCTCCGGCCGTTTTTTATATGAGAATACCATCTATGATAAGTGCAATTGCTTTGAGGCTTAAGGACTTTGAGGCGTACGGCCTTTAACAAGCTTGCTCCGGCGGCGGCTGAGCACCTGAAGACGTTTTTTGAGCTGGTCCTCCCACGCGCTGTCCCCGAGAGACTTAGCGACCGAAAGCAGATCCAGTCCCATGTCGATCTGGTTCTGGACAATTTCCATCGGTTCCTCTTCCTCGTGGTTCACGCAGTTCTCATAAATAGCCGGTCCCTGCTTGCCTTCCACATAATCGATGAAATCAACCTCGGCGGCACCGTCTCCGTGCGCGTATTCGGCCAGCAGTTCATACTCGTTTTCTATCAGATGATGAACCTCGATCCGGTGACAAACCGGACAGAAAAGGATCGGAACATTGTGAATACTTGTTCGTATATGTTTAAGGGTCCCCTTCGACCCGATCATACTTGCACCGCAGCAGAAACTCATAATACTTCCCTCCCAAGGATCGTCCTGCAGACCTTCCCGGCCTGCGGAAGTGAATTTACGCATGTCGTTTGCATGTGATGCTTTATTTTACAACATTCCTATTCACCGGCACAAAGGAAAATTCCTCTTTTTCTAGCAAAATAGGCCTCGCTCGACTCCGTTTTTGGACCCGCAATCGCAAGCTTATACCCTTCGGGGCCAAGCTTTGTCGCGCTTCTAACTCTAACACGGCCCGCATAAAATAAGAGGAACAGGACTTCCGGGAACTGCGCTAACCATGCCGGAGTCCGTTTTACCACCAGATCGGAGGGAACGTGCAATGACGATTATTCCCATCATTTCTCGGCAGATTGCTTTTGCCAAATTCGAGGGCCAGACCGGTGAATTCTCGGTCTATTACCACACGGGAAAGGTGGAGAATTACACCGGTTTCGACCTGGAAGACATTCAAGCCCTTTGGGACTCGGCGAACCGTTACGATACGCTGATGCGCTTGACGGAATCGCGGCGGCTTCCCCAGACCACCCCTACATGAAGATGACGGACCGGTGGTAAAATAAGCGGCAGTAACCGGACAGCGGGAAGCGGGACACCCTGCCGTCGCTACATTCTCCGGCTTCCTCCCCTCAAAGATTGGGAGCTTCCTTCCGCTGTGCTACAATAGAACCATTCAAAACGATACGGCATACGCCCGGCAAGGAAGAGAGGAATTTACTCTGCACGGTATCCGTCCAATCCATTCCCCGCTGCTGCAGCCCAAGCTCGGCAATGTGCATCTTATGATTCAGCAGCAGACGGTTCTGTTTGTTTACTGGTCGCTTTCATCCCGCCTGGCTTCCATGATCGCCGAGTACGGAACCGAAGCCGAACAAGGTCTGGTATCCGTCCGCATAAGGGGATACGGTGAAGGCTCCAGCGAGTCTGTCGTTTATGAGGTCCGAACCATGCTACCGGCCGAAAACGCCGGTTCCGCCTATATCCGCACGCAAGGCCGGAAGGGTCTATGGCTGGCGGAATTGGGAATGCTGAATGCCAATGACGGCTTTCTTCCTTTATTGAGGTCCGCTCCCGTTAGGACCGGTGACGGTTCCGGCGAAAGTCCGTTCCCGGAAGAAGGGCGGCACAGCGGGAACAATCATCCCCCTTTTCCTCTTCTGCCGGTTGATTTTGACTTCTATTCTACTTACACGATCTATCCGCCGCCCAAACAGGAAGGAGAAAAGCCGTGAGCATATCCCAGCCCGTTCCCGCTCTGCTCGTTTTTCACGCGCATTTGCCTTACGTCTACCGGCCCGACGGCGGTCTCACTCTAGAAGAATATTGGTTTCATGAAGCGATGTGCGACGTCTATTTGCCCTTCGTGGATTGTATGGACCGTCTGCTAAACGGCAAGGTCTGCTCTCCGGTGACCTTGTCCGTAAGCCCCGTGCTTCTGTCTATGTGGGAGAATCCCGAACTGCAGAAACGTACGCGGGAAATATTGAAACGGCGTGTGGAGCTGGGCCGCAAAGAAAAAGAACGGCTTGCAGACAAGCCCGGGCCGGCCTCCCTTGCCTCCCGCTATGCCGGAAGGTATGCGGACATGCTTACTTTACTCGACAAGATAGACGGTAAAATGATCCCGCGGCTGCGCCTGTATGCCGACCGCGGCCTGATCCAGCTGATTCCCGCAGCCGCTACCCACCCTTTCCTCCCTTTGTTCAAAACGGAGGAAGCCGCGTTCGCGCAGCTGTATACCGCCGTGACGGAGTTCCGGCGGTATTTCGGCTTCGCCCCCTCCGGGATCTGGCTGCCGGAATGCGGGTACACGCCCAAGCTGGAGCCTATCCTGCTTAGGCTGGGGCTGCGCTTTACAATCCTGGAGGCGTCGGACGACAAATCCGGAGCCGGACAGGGACCGGCCGCTCCGTACGTCACACCGGACGGCCTCCAGGTTTTCACTCGGGATGCGGCCGCCTCGGCTCTCGTGTGGAGCCGGGATAGCGGCTACCCCGGCCACCCCGATTATCGCGAATATTACCGCGATATCGGGTATGAGCTCAGCCGCGGCACTCCGGCCGAGCAAGCTTACATCCGGCCGTACGTGCTGCCGGATGGCACTCCCGTTGCGACAGGCTACAAGTACTGTCGCATAACGGGCGCCGCCGGGGGCGGAGACGGAGCCGGAGGCGAAGCCCCGTACGACGCCGGCCGCGCCGCGGAGCTGGCCGCCGCGCATGCGAGGCATTTCCTCGCATCACTCGGCGCAGCGGAGCCTCAGGACAGCGAAGCGGCAACGCGCGGAGCGGCCGTCGTTGATGCCGCTGACTCCGCAGCCGATTGGGACGCTGCCGTGCCGACCGCCCAGGCGACAGCCGGGCTCGTCTCCTCCGTCTCCGCTGCCGCCAAACGCCAGCCTGCGGAGGCTTTCCCGGCTTTGGCCCCTGCGGGAGACGCCGCACGGCGAACGCCGGCTGCCTGCACAACGCCGGAAGCCGAGCACACCCGCGCCTCCGGCTGTTATGCTGGAGAAAGCGGGGCCTCCCGGCCGGCCGCTTCCGCTTCGGAGGCACGCCTCCTGCCGCCCCGGCCGGTTGCCGTCTGCGCCTTCGACTTGGAGCTTTTCGGACACTGGTGGCACGAAGGCCCCCTCTGGCTGGAAACCTTGCTGCGCGAAGGTGACCGTGAACAGCGGCGGCAGTATGCCGCCAGCGGTTCGCGCATTGGCTCTTCACTTTGCAATTCGGAGAAGCAGCCCGTGTTTCTTACGCCCTCTCTATATGAGGAGCGCTACGCTTTCGGCAAAGGCACGGCCCCCGTTTTATCCAGCTGGGGACGGGGAGGCGATGCCAGAGTCTGGCTGAATCCGGCTACAGACTGGATGTATCCGCTTCTGCATGCCGCAGAAGAAGCCATGGCGCTGGCCGCCACAAGAGTCGCCCGGACAGACACCGCAGCGGGAACAGCTCACCAAGCCCTCTCTGTGGAACATGACGCCATTTCAAGTTCGGATCCTTTGTCCTTCCATTCCCCTGACTCCGGCCCGGATCGGCGCGATCATGAAAATCTTTCGCACGCCGCTCTCACCGACAGAATTTTACGCCAGGCTGCGCGGGAGCTTATGCTCGCCCAAAGCAGCGATTGGGCGTTTATGATCGAATCGGGAGACATGGCGGGCTATGCCGCCGAAAGATTTCACGAACATAGGAATAACTTCTATCAACTGCTACCGATACTGGATGATATAGATGCGAGACAACCCGCAATTCTTTCGCCCGGGGAGCTAGAATTGCTTCATAGAATGGAAAGAAGCGCTTCTCTCTTTCCCGATGTTAATTGGAGAGCCTACCTCCCGGGGTATCTTTCCGAAACGCTAGCGGATAAAAAACCATCCCAGGCACCCGCCTTTGCCCCCGCCGGTCCTTCTCCCGAAGAGCAAACGGCCGGCGAAGAGCGCGAAACCGGCAAGCCATCCGCCGAAAGTTCACAGGCAAAACCGCCTGCCGCAAACAGCTCCACCGCTGCTCCGAATACCGACAAAAAAGCCCCCCTCCGCGTTCTCATGCTGGCCTGGGAATTCCCGCCTCATCTAATAGGAGGGCTGGGGCGAGCGGTCGGAGACCTTGCATCACAACTGGCCCGTGACGGCCATACTGTGCATGTGATAACATGCCGCCGGGATGACGAGGCCTCGGACAGTCTTTGGAACGGAGTGCACGTTCATCGCGTGGAAGCCCTGCAAAGCTCCGAATCCCCGGCTTTTCTCGACTGGGTGTTCAGGTTGAACATCGCCATGATTTTACGGGTGGAACGTCTGATGGAGGAAAATCAGGAGCTTCGGTTCGATATCCTCCACGCGCATGACTGGCTGGTGTATTACGCCGCCCGTGACTGCCGGCAGGCTCTTCGCCTGCCGCTTGTCGTTACCCTGCACGCAACCGAACACGGCCGCAAGCTGGGCCGGCTGGACGATCCCGTCTCCCGCAAAATTCACGCTGCCGAAAGCAGCCTGGCAGAGCTGGCCGACAACCTTATCGTTTGCAGCGATTCGATGGCGGAGGAAGTGACGTCGCTTTTCAACCGTAAAAAATCCGGCGTGACGGTCATTCCGAACGGTCTTCCTGCCTCTTCCGATGCGGAAAACAACCGGGAGCCGCATCCGGTTCCGGCATGTGCCGGAGATTCCGGACATCCG
Source organism: Paenibacillus sp. JNUCC 35 (assembly GCF_058269095.1). NCBI lineage: Bacteria > Bacillati > Bacillota > Bacilli > Caryophanales > Paenibacillaceae > Paenibacillus > Paenibacillus sp. JNUCC 35. Next base: position 5,387,392 of record NZ_CM177771.1, read on the forward strand.
CAGCGCCGGCCGTTTGCAAAGCGCCGGATTCTATATCTCGGACGCCTCGTCCCGGAGAAGAACATTCCGCTGCTTCTGGCAGCGCTCCCTTACGTCCTGGAGCAGTTCCCGGAGATGGAACTGATCATTGCCGGAACGGGACCGGAGGCGGCTTTTGTCGGCGGGCTGGCCTCTCCCTTCGGAGACCGCGTACGCTTTACGGGCTTCGCCGACGAAGCCGCCAAAGCCGGGCTTTTTGCAGAAGCCGATGTCTGCGCCATCCCGAGCCTATACGAGCCCTTCGGAATCGTGGCGCTTGAAGCGATGAGAGCGGGCGTCCCTCTCGTCGTTTCGGACACCGGCGGGCTCGCCGGACTTGTCGAAGACGGTGTAGACGGTTTCCGGCTTCCTCCGGCGGATCCGCGGGCTTGGGCCGGGAAGATTTGCCTTCTGCTGGGCGATCCGGAGCTTGTGGCTCTTTTTACGAAGCGCGCCTCTGCTAAATTACGCACATACTTTAATATGAAGGAAATCGGAACCGCCACCACGAACGTGTACCAAAGCGCCATAAATTGCCAAAGATCGACAAAAACTTATTGACCTCTTCTTCTGAAAACGGTAACCTTATGGCGAATAACCTGGATTTACCAGTAACCAGTAAGGAAGTGATTTTTTGCCCAGACATTTCGTTGTCGGTAACGGGAAGTTTCTCATCAATCTGGATGAACACTCTTACATGCGGGATTTGTACTATCCTTATGTAGGGCAGCTGAATCATATCGGCGGGTATCATTGTCGTGTCGGAATTTGGGTGGACGGTGCTTTTTCGTGGTTGGACGCGCCTGAATGGCAGTTTCAGCGTGCTTATGTGGAAGACTCCTTAGTGACCGACGTGAAGGCGACGCATCCCGGCCTCGGGGTTACGCTTCGCATTCAAGACGGCGTGCATCAGCGGGAGGATATTTTTCTGAAGCGGATTCAGATCACCAACCATCACTCGGCGGTGAAGGAAGTCCGGGTATTTTTTAATCAGGATCTCGTAATCAACGAGACGGAGGTCGGCGACACTGCCGCCTATTACCCGGCCAATCACACCGTTTTCCATTATAAAAAAGACAAATACTTCATGTTCAACGGAAGTACGGGAACGGACGGCATTTTTCAGTATACGACCGGGGTCAAGCGCTTTTACAATGCCGAAGGCACATGGCGCGACGCCGAGGACGGTCATCTGATGGGCAATCCGATCTCGCAAGGCTCGGTCGACAGCACCATTTCGTTCCGGATGTATGTGCCGCCTTCCGGCGATCATACCCTGTACTACTGGCTGAGTGCGGGCCGCACGCTTGAGGACGTGAAAAAGCTCGATAAGTATGTCAAGGAAAGCCATCCCGGCAAGCTGCTCGACCGCGTTCAGATTTATTGGCAGCGCTGGGTCAACAAGACGGAGCGGTCGTTCGGCGATCTGAGCGGAGAAGTTATCCGCTTGTTCAAGCAGAGTCTGCTCATTGTGCGCACCCAAACCGACGTGAACGGCGCGATTATTGCGGCCAACGATTCGGACATCATGCAGAGCAACCGTGACCATTACAGCTACATGTGGCCTCGCGACGGGGCTCTGGTCGCCTACTCCATGTCCATGGCCGGCCATCAGGCGATGATGGAGCCGTTCTACCGCTTCTGCGCCAACGTGATTTCTCCCGAGGGGTATTTGCACCACAAATACAACCCGGACGGAACCGTCGGATCAAGCTGGCATCCGTATGTACACAACGGGGGCGAGCAGCTGCCGATTCAGGAAGACGAGACGGCGCTCGTGCTGTTCGCTCTCTGGCAGGACTATAAGAAGCACGGCAATCTGGAGCTGGTCCAGTCCCTCTACCGCGATTTGATCCGCAAGGCCGCACGTTTCATGTCCACCTATATCGACCAGGAGCTGAGCCTGCCTAAGCCGAGCTACGACCTGTGGGAAGAACGGTACGGCATCTATACGTTCACCGCTTCCGCGGTTTACGGAGGACTGATCGCCGCGGCTAACTTCTGCAACCTGTTCGGCGATGAGGAACGCAGCAGCCGCTACCGCCATACGGCCGAGAAAATCAAAAACGGCATCCTCACTCATCTCTGGGATGAGAAAGAAGGCCGTTTCGCCCGCGGTTTGTACCAAAAGGACGGAACCTGGGTCCGCGATATGACGCTGGAAAGCTCGGTCTACGGTATATTCGAGTTCGGCGTTCTGCCGGCGGACGACGACCGCGTGGTACGCACCATGCAGGCCAACAAGAACGGCCTGTCCATCAAGACTCCTGTCGGCGGCGTAGCCCGCTATCATCACGATTATTATTTCCAGCGGTCGCAGGATGTGGACCAAGTGCCAGGCAATCCCTGGATCATCTGTACGCTGTGGATCGCCGAATGGGAAATCGAATGCGCCAAGACGCTTGCGGACCTGGAGACACCGCGGCAGACGCTGGAATGGGTCGTAAACCATCAGATGGAGAGCGGAATTCTTCCCGAGCAGCTCGATCCGTATAACGGCGATCCTGTGTCCGTGGCCCCTCTCACCTGGTCGCACGCCACCTTTGTTCTCGCCGTCGTCAAATACTTGAGCAAATATGAGCAGCTTGCGGGAAAATAACCGTGCCTGCTCCTGAAAAAAAACCGCAAGCCGATCTAATTCGGCCTGCGGTTTTTTCAGCACTTTCCTCTTTTATCAGGCGGTCAGCCCGGTCCCTTGCAAAAGAGCAAAGGCCCACTCTCCACCCGAAAAGGTTTTACAGACGCTTTTCGGCGGCTTATAAGAGCTTTCTCGGCCCTCCACGGGCGTGAAGGTCTGCTGTTTTTATCCCCCGCCGCTGTATACGCTTGGACGCTCCGAGCCGCTGCACCGGAAAGACGAAAGGCGCCAAGTCCATACCGGCACCTCATGACCGGCGGCGTCTACAGCCGCTCTCCAAACACTTCGGCATATTTCTCCGCGCTCCACAAAGCCTCAAGCTCTTCCGGCTTGTTCATCTCAATCTGAATAAGCCATCCCGAGCCGTAGGGAAAACGGTTGATATAATGGGAGTTCTTAACCAACTCCCGGTTAGTGGATACAATCGTTCCGGACACCGGCATAAACACATCCGCTTCCGCCGTAACGGACTCCATTGTCCCCAGAAGATCGCCGGCCTGCAGCTCCTCCCCTTCCTCCGGAAGCTCTGCAAACACAATCATTCCGATCTCCATTTGCGCGTAATCCGTCAATCCGATCGTAGCCCGGCTTCCGTCTACCCGGACCCACTCATGATTCGGGGTATACAACAGTTCCTGCGGGATATCCATCCTGCTCCTCCTTTCTTTCCTGAAAGGCCAGGGCTTTCTCAATCGTAACAAAAGCTCCCCGCCCGCCGCCGTTAAGCGGAAAGTGAGGAGCTCCTATAATCAGTCCGTCAACTTACTTTACGGACAGGTTTTTGTCGCCAGGTTTCCAGTTCATCGGGCACAGGCCGCCGGACTGAAGAGCTTGCAGGACGCGAAGAGTTTCTTCTACGCTGCGACCTACGTCGTTGTGGTTAACGACTTGGTATTTCAGTTCGCCTTCCGGATCGATGATGAACAGGCCGCGCAGAGCTACGCCTTCTTCTTCGATCAGGACGCCGTAGTCGCGAGCTACGGATTTCGTCAGGTCAGCCGCCAGCGGGAAGTTCAACTTGCCCAGGCCGTTGTCCTCACGAGCAGTGTTGATCCATGCACGGTGAGAGTGCTTGCTGTCCACGGAAACACCGAGGATTTCGGTTTTCAGATCCTTGAAAGTGGAAGCAGCTTCACTAAGCGCCGTAATTTCAGTCGGGCATACAAAAGTGAAATCAAGAGGATAGAAGAAAAGTACCAACCATTTGCCTTTGTAATCGGAAAGAGAAGCCGTACCAAAATCCGTTCCGTCTCCAAGTGCAGTTTCCATAGTGAAAGCCGGAGCCGGTTTGCCTACCAAACGTTCTGCCATGTCAAAAATTCCTCCTTTGATCTTTTCCTTGTCGAATAATAAAATGGTATCATCCGCCCAAAAGAAAGTCAAGATTATAGAGTCTATTAAATAATAATTATTATAAAAATATGACCAATGTGCAAACATTTGCTGCCATTACGGCCTTCGGCTTCTTGTTTTTTGTTCGCTAACGCGAAGTTTTCAAACGAATTTCTACCTATTATAATAGTGCTCATTTTGCATCCCGACGCCTACATCTTTTCTTTACAAAAGAAAACACGCAGAAAGCAAATTCTCTTCTGCGTGTCGGTATCAAGCATTCTTTTATTTACGGATGGCTGCGACAATCAGGTCGCCCATTTCTTTAGTGCCGATCGCTTTTGACTTATCGACCGCGATATCGCCCGTGCGGTGGCCCGCATCGAGCACTTCCTTCACGGCACGCTCGATCGCGTCCGCCGCTTCGTGGTAGCCGAACGTCAGGCGGAACATCAGCGCTACCGAGAGGATCGTCGCGATCGGGTTGGAGATCCCTTGACCGGCGATATCCGGTGCGGAGCCGTGTACCGGCTCGTACAGACCGAAGCTGCCTTCGCCCAGCGAGGCGGAAGAGAGCATGCCGATCGATCCGGTCAGCATCGCCGCTTCGTCGCTCAGGATGTCTCCGAACATGTTCTCGGTGACGATAACGTCGAAGCTGGAAGGACGGCGCAGAAGCTGCATCGCGCAGTTGTCGACGAGCACGTGCTCAAGTTCGACATCCGGGTAATCCGCGGAAATGCGGATGACCGTCTCTCTCCACAATCGGGAAGTCTCCAGCACGTTCGCCTTGTCGACCGAAGCCAGCTTCTTGCTGCGCGTGCGGGCGATTTCGAACGCCTGGCGTGCGATGCGTTCCACTTCGCTTACGTTGTAAGCGCAGGTATCGACCGCTTCTTGTCCGTTCTCTGTCTCGCGGCGGAATTTCTCGCCGAAGTAAATGCCTCCTGTCAGCTCGCGGACCACGATAAGATCCGTACCGTCAAGCACTTCCGGCTTGAGAGTGGACGCGTCCTTCAGGCAGTCGAACACGACAGCCGGGCGGATGTTCGAGAACAAGCCGAGCGCTTTGCGGATACCGAGGAGGCCCGTTTCCGGACGAAGCTCCTTCGGATTGTTGTCCCACTTCGGACCGCCTACGGCTCCGAGCAGCACCGCGTCGGCGCGCTGGCACAGTTCCAGCGTTTCCTGCGGCAGCGGCGTGCCTTTCTCGTCGATGGCGATGCCGCCGAACAAGCCGTGCTCCGTCTCAAAGCGATGACCGAAAAGCTCCTCGGTTTTCTTGAGAACTTTCTCCGCTTCCGCAACGACTTCCGGGCCGATTCCATCCCCCGCGATGACGGCGATTTTTTTCACGTCTGACATGTTCGTTCACTCCTTTGGATTGTCCGTAGCTGACAGGGCCGTGCTAATCCGATCCCTACTGCATCTCTACTTTCAGTTTTAACACATTTGGTAACGGATGACTAAGATATAAAAGCTATCAGTTTCATAGGAAAAACCTATAAACATCTATTCGAGAGGCCTCCATCCTTTTTTCACTTCAAGATGCCGCTCCCTCCATCCATTTTTTTCATGAACGCAAAAAAGACCCTGCCGGTCCCATCAGAGTTCTTAGCGTTCTCCGACAAAACCAGGCAGGATCTTTTACTAAACTTTAAAAGCGTTATACTTTCGGCGCAGCCGCCAGCAGAGGCTGCAGAACAGCATCCAGGCGTTCGAGGCCCAGCCTGATCTCCGCTTCTCCGGCGTGCGTGTAATTCAGGCGCATGGTGTTGCGTTCCGGCTCGTCGGCGAAGAAAGAAACGCCGGGCACGAAGGCCACTCCCTGCTGAACGGCGGCCGCCAGCAGCACCTGCGTGTCAATGTGCGCCGGAAGTTCCAGCCACAGGAACATGCCGCCCTGCGGATCGTTCCAGTGGACGCCCGGCCAGTTCTTCTCCTGAAGCACCTGCACCATCGTGCGCATCCGCTTTTCGTACTCGACCGAGATCAGCCCGATATGGGCATCCATGTCGAACTGCTCCATCAGCTGGAACAGCGTCATCTGATCGAGGGTGCTCGAGTGCAGATCCGCCGCCTGCTTGGCCTGGGCCATGCTGCGGATAACGGCGCGGTCACCCATGACCCAACCGGTGCGCAGGGCAGGCGCCACGATTTTGGAGAACGTGCTCGTGTACACGACGCAGCTTCCCTCAGGATGCTGATCGAGCGAGAAGATGGACGGCATGATTTCGGTCGTGCCGAATTTCAGCTCGCCGTACGGATCATCCTCAAGGATGAGCACATCGTTCTGACGGCAGGCCGCCAGGAGGCCTTTACGGCGCTCCAGACTCCACACGCGGCCCGCCGGGTTGGAGAAGCTCGGATTCACATACACCATCTTCGGCCGGTGCTGCTTGATTTGGACGGCGAGATCCTCCAAATCCATCCCGTGTCGGTCGCTCCGGACCGACACGATTTTGGCGCCGCGCGCCTGGAATACCTGAATGGCCGCGAGGTAGGTCGGACGCTCGACCAGAATGACGTCGCCTTCGTCGATATAGACGCGGGTAAGCAGATCAATCGACTGCTGGGAGCCTGTCGTCAGCAGCATGTCATCCGGCGTAACCTGCATGCCTTTCGTTGCCATGCGGTTGCAGATGCTCTGGCGCAGCGGAGTGTAACCTTCCGTCAGCCCGTACTGCAGGGCGGACTTGCCGCCCTCCATGACTCTTCCGATCGCTTCTTTGACGGCTTCTACCGGAAAAAATTCCTCCGCCGGAAGGCCCCCGGCAAAAGAAATGATGGACTTGCCCTGCGTAAGCTTGAGAATTTCACGTACAGCGGAGGAGGAAAAAGCCTCCAAAGTTTTTGAGAACCGATATTTCATGATGCCGCCCCTTTCGTGTTAACAAAACACCTCACTTCCGCGCCCGGCGGGAGTGAGGTGCTGCGTATTAAATCAACGTGACATTGCTGCGTTTGGCAGTCGGTGTTTTGCGCTTTTCGATCAGACGGTTCAAGGCGTCAATATAGGCTTTGGCACTTGCCTCCAGAATATCCGTGGAAATTCCGCGGCCCTGTACGGAAACGCCTTTTTGGCCCAAAATGACATGAACTTCGCCGAGAGCGTCCTTGCCGTAGGAAACCGATTTGATCGTGTAATCCTCCAGCTCCACTTCCTCGCCGGTCGTTTTATCGATTGCGTTGTAGATGGCATCTACGGAACCGTTGCCGTCTGCCGATTCTTCCAGCACTTTGCCGTCCTCGGCATGGATACGCACCGCAGCGTTCGGAACGGCTTGGTTGCTGTAAGATACCTGCAGGGAATCCAGCACATATACTTCCGGCGTGCTGACCAGCTTCTCTTCGAGAAGAGCGCGGATGTCATCATCCAGCACGTTTTTCTTCTTGTCGGCCAGATCCTTGAATTTAGCGAACGCCGCGTTCACCTGCTCGTCGCTGAGGTCGTACCCCATATCGACGAGCTTCTCGCGGAACGCGTGGCGGCCGGAATGCTTGCCGAGTACAAGCTTGCTTTCCTTGAGACCGATCGTCTCCGGGGACATGATCTCGTACGTCGTTTTCTCCTTCAGCATGCCATCCTGGTGGATACCCGATTCATGCGCGAAGGCATTGGCGCCGACGATCGCTTTGTTGCCCGGCACATCCATTCCCGTCAATTTGCTGACGAGACGGCTAGTGCGGTAGATCTCGGAAAGCACTAGGGATGTCTTCGCCTGGAAAAACTCCTGACGGGTTTCCAGCGCCATCGCGACTTCCTCGATCGACGTATTGCCGGCACGCTCGCCGATCCCGTTGATGGTGCCTTCGATTTGATCGGCACCGTTCAGAACCGCCGCCAGCGCGTTGGCCGTAGCCATGCCTAGGTCATCGTGACAGTGGGCGCTGAGCTGGATTTTCTCGATGCCCGGCACGTTTTCTTTCAGCGTTTTGAAAATGTTCCCGAACTCGCTCGGATTCAGAAATCCGACCGTATCCGGAATATTCACCACCGTAGCGCCTGCGCGGATCGCCATCTCGGTTACTTCGCAGAGGAAGTCGAGCTCGGTCCGTCCGGCATCTTCCGGGGAAAATTCGATTTTATCGAAATATTTCTTCGCATAGCGGATAGCGGCTTCAGCCGTCTCCAGCACCTGCTGCTTCTCCATCCGCAGCTTATGCTTGCGGTGAATCGGCGAAGTGGCCAAGAACAAATGCAGGCAAGGATCCTGAGCGTGCCTTAGCGCTTCGCGCGCCGCATCGATATCCTGTTCCCGCGAGCGGGAAAGACCGATAATCGTTGCGTTTCTCACTGCGCGGGCGACGGAAGCGACTCCTTCCAGATCTCCCGGAGAAGCGGCCGGGAACCCGGCCTCGATCCGGTCAACGCCCAGCTTCTCAAGCTGAAGCGCAATTTCGACCTTCTCCTGCATGTTGAGATTGACCCCCGGTGACTGCTCTCCGTCCCGGAGCGTCGTATCAAACACATAGATTTTTCTCACTTGCGTTCACCTCCTGAAGCTTGAGTTTTGGCTATCTATTCGGGCAGGCTCAGCTTACTTCTTGATCCAGTGCATCAGTTCACGCAGCTGGGAACCGACTTGCTCCAGCGGGTGCTCGGCTTCGTTTCTACGTGTCGCGTTCATGAACGCGTTGTTGGATTGGTTTTCAAGGATGAAGTCGCGTGCGAATTTACCTTGTTGGATATCCGTCAACACGTCTTTCATCGCTTTTTTCGTTTCAGCCGTGATGATGCGAGGGCCGGTTACATAGTCGCCGTACTCCGCCGTGTTGGAGATGGAGCTGCGCATGGATGCCAGGCCGCCTTCGTACATCATGTCAACGATCAGCTTCAGTTCGTGCAGGCACTCGAAGTAAGCCATCTCAGGCGCATAGCCTGCTTCAACCAGCGTTTCAAAACCAGCTTTGACGAGCTCGCTCGCACCGCCGCAAAGAACGGCTTGCTCACCGAACAGATCCGTCTCGGTTTCTTCTTTGAAAGTTGTTTCGATAACTCCCGCGCGTGTACAGCCGATCCCTTTGGCATAAGCGAGACCGATTTGCTTCGCGTTGCCGGTTGCGTCCTGTTCGATCGCGATCAGGCCGGGAACGCCGAAACCTTCCACATACGTACGGCGAACCATGTGGCCCGGGGATTTTGGCGCTACGAGGAATACGTCTGCGTCGGCAGGCGCTTTAATTTGACCGAAGTGAACGTTGAAACCGTGAGAGAACATGAGCGCTACGCCTTTTTTCATGTTCGGCTCGATCGCTTCTTTGTAAACGCGTGCTTGCGTTTCGTCCGGCATAAGGATTTGGATCACGTCTGCGCGTGCAGCCGCTTCTTCAACCGTGAACACTTCAAATCCGTCGTTTTGTGCGGTGTTCCAGGATTTACCCTGGCGAAGACCGATGATTACATTCAGTCCGCTGTCGCGAAGGTTTTGCGCTTGAGCGTGACCTTGGGAACCGTAACCTACGATTGCGATCGTTTTACCTTGAAGGGATGCGAAGTCTGCGTCTTTTTCATAGTACATAGTAGCTGCCATTGGATAATATCCTCCTTAAATTAAATAACCGTGTATGATTTCCCCATTGAATGGGCCTTTCAGCTTTCAACCGTCAATGAATTACTGATTTGCAGCAGCAAAGAGTTAAGGGCTGAAAGTCCCATTCAAGGGGACTTAGCCGACGAATCGGTCTATCTGATTTCTGCAAAGAACGAAGAATGAAGGTAGAAGGTTAAAAAGTCCGGCGGTATAGGGCCGCTTTACTTGATAGCGCCCCGGATCATCGCGGTAACGCCCGTTCTGGAAAGCTCGCGAATTCCGTAAGGACGGAGCAGTTCAATCATCGCATCGATTTTCTCGGAATCGCCGATTGTCTGGACAATCAGGGAGCTTGGACCGATATCGACTACAGCGGCCCGGAATGTGTCCACGATGCCGAGAATCTCAGGGCGCTGGGCGGGCTCCGAATTGACCTTGATCAAAGCCAGTTCCCGAGCGACCATCGGATTTTTGCTGAGATCGATCACTTTGATCACATCGATCAATTTGTACAGCTGCTTCGAAATCTGCTCCAGCGTATTGTCGTCGCCTTCGGTGACGATCACCATCCGGGAGAGTCCGGTTTCTTCGGACTCTCCCACAGTGATGCTTTCGATGTTGTATCCTCTGCGGCCGAACAAGCCGGATACCCGCTGGAGGACGCCGGGCTGATTGTTAACCAGAATGGATATGGTATGTTTCGTGATCATATTAGTCGTCCTCCCCCATCAACATCTCGCTGATCGTGCTGCCTTGCGTTACCATCGGGAAAACATTCTCGTGCTTGGCAACCACGAAATCGATTAGAACCGGCCCCGGAGTATCCAGAGCTTCCTGCCAAACCCGCTGAGCTTCCTCTTTGTTCGTGGCCCGCAGACCTTTAACGCCGTAGGCTTCCGCCAGTTTGACAAAGTCCGGGCTTCCCGCGAGGTCGATATGGCTGTACCGGTTGTCGTAAATAATTTCCTGCCACTGCCGGACCATGCCGAGCACCTGGTTATTGATGACAACGATTTTGACCGGGATGTTGTTGATGGCGCAGATGGCGAGTTCCTGGGAACACATCTGCATGCCGCCGTCCCCGTTGATCGAGACGACCAGCTTATCCGGGTTGCCCATTTGCGCTCCGATGGCGGAAGGGAAACCGAAGCCCATCGTGCCCAGTCCGCCCGAGGAGATCCAGGAGCGCGGATGCTGGAATTTATAGTACTGGGCTACCCACATCTGGTGCTGGCCGACATCCGTCGTCACGATCGCTTCGCCTTTGGTCGTTTCGTTGATCATCTCGATCACGTACTGCGGCTTCAACACCGTGTCGGAGTCTTTATACTTCAGCGGGAAGTTCCGCTTGTTCTCCTGAAGCCGCTCGATCCAGTTTTCCGATTTGGCCGGCTTCGCTTTCGTGTTGGCGTATTCCAGCACGGAGCGGATATCGCCGACAACCGGAATGTCCGTCTTCACGTTCTTGCCGATTTCGGCGGGGTCGATGTCGATGTGGGCGATTTTTTTCGCCTTCGGCGCGAAGCCGTCCAGCTTCATCGTCACCCGGTCGTCGAAGCGGGAGCCGATCGAGATCAGCAGATCCGCATTCTGAATCGCCTGGTTTGCCGTGTACGTGCCGTGCATGCCCGGCATTCCGACCCACAATTCGTGAGCGCTTGGGAATCCGCCAAGACCGAGAAGCGTCGTCGTGACCGGAATCCGCGTCTTGTTGATAAACTCCAGCAGTTCTTTGGATGCGTTGGAGTAAACGACTCCTCCGCCGGCGATGATAAGCGGCTGTTCCGCCTCTTCGATCGCCTTGATCAGCTTCTCTACCTGCAGCTTGTTCGGATGAACCGTCGGGTTGTATCCGCGGATGTTAACTTCGCTTGCCGGGTGGAACATGGCCGTCTGTGCCGATACGTCCTTCGGAATATCGATCAGCACCGGGCCTTTGCGTCCCGTATTTGCAATGAAGAAGGCCTCGTGAATGATCCGCGGCAGGTCGTTCACATCGCGTACCAGGTAGCTGTGCTTCGTAATCGGCATCGTGATTCCCGTGATATCCGCTTCCTGGAAGGCATCCGTACCAATCGCCGTCGTCGCTACGTTGCCGGTGATGACGACGAGCGGTACGGAGTCCATGAACGCCGTTGCGATTCCGGTTACCAGGTTGGTTGCCCCCGGACCCGACGTCGCGATGCAAACCCCCACGTTGCCAGTCGATCTCGCATAACCGTCCGCCGCGTGAATCGCGCCTTGCTCGTGCCGCGTCAGCAGGTGGTTAAAATCGGAGAATCCATGCATAGCGTCGTAAATATAAAGTACCGAGCCTCCGGGATAACCGAAGACGCATTCCACACCCTCGAGCACCAGGCTCCGCAGCAAGATTTCCGAACCGTTAATCAGTTCCGGCTTGCGCATCGCTTCCATCAATTCCTCTTTAGACCTTTTGGCTGTCCCCACATTCATGAGAATCCTCCTCTCGTTTCGTTTCCATTTTTTAAAAAATCAACACATGGCAGCATGCAAAAAACCCCAATCCTCCCGGCGCCGGAATTCCGGCGTCATACGGGACGAAAGGGGTTTGAATTCTTCCGTGGTACCACCCTAGTTTGTCGTGCGCCTCGCGGCACAGGACCTTAACAGGTTACATTATGTCAGACATAATGCACACTTGGCACGGTAACGTGTGCCGCTCCGATTCTCCCTAATCACCAAGCGTTAAGGCTTAACCAGCCCGCTTACTTTTCAGGAAAACAGCTCCGAGGTGAGCTCGTACAAAGGGATTATGGCGATGGTCTCAGCGTTTCCGATCGCTCTCTGAGCATAAGGGCCCTTATAACTTCGTCCTCTTCATAGCCGATTTCTGATGAGTCTTACAATTTAGAATATTGATTTAGAGATAATTATATGCACGCCGCTCTCTATAGTCAACAACTTTTCTTTAAAATAATTGTAAGCCCGTTTTACAAGCTCTGACAAAAAAAGAATCGCCATGCGAGGTTATCACGCATGACGATTCGGAAAACGCCGGTTTAGGCGTTCACTTTTTGCTTTGCAGCCGTTGCCAGATCAGCGAAGCCTTTAGCGTCGTTGACAGCCAGATCAGCCAGGATTTTACGGTTAACTTCGATGCCGGCCAGTTTCAGACCATGCATCAGTTTGCTGTAGCTAAGTCCGTTTACGCGAGCAGCCGCGTTAATACGCACGATCCACAGTCTGCGGAAATCGCGTTTTTTCGTACGACGGTCACGGTATGCGTAAAGCAGGGATTTCATTACCTGCTCGTTGGCCGTTTTAAACAGACGGTGTTTGGAACCGAAATAACCTTTTGCGAGTTTCAGAACTTTTTTATGACGACGACGGGATGTGAATCCGCCCTTGACTCTTGCCATAATGATGACCTCCTAAACGATTTTGGGTAATGGAAACGAAGTGATTACTTAATTTGTGCAAGGCCTTGCTTCAGGCGTCTAACATCGCCAGGAGCCATAACCGGGTTTGTAGCGAGTACGCGCTTTTGACGGCCGGATTTGCCGCTGAGCAGGTGGTTTCTGTAAGCTTTGTATCTTTTCACTTTACCGGTACCGGTAATTTTAAAACGGCCTTTCAAGCTGCTGTGGGTTTTCATCTTAGGCATCTGGAAGTCCTCCTCAAATAAAATTCATAGGCAGGGCGCGTTTACACGCGCCCGGAAATTTAGGTTGTTGCTTTCGGTGTCAAGATCATGATCATGCTGCGTCCTTCGAGCTTAGGAGCGCGCTCCATGCTGGAGATCTCCTCGGTTTCGGTTGCCAGACGCTGCAGTACTTTTCTTCCGTTCTCGGCGTGAGCAATCTCACGGCCGCGGAAACGGACGGAAGCTTTCACTTTGTCACCGTCGTTCAAAAATTTAACCGCATTGCGCAGTTTCGTTTGGAAATCATGTTCGTCGATCGTAGCGCTCAGGCGAATTTCTTTGATGTCCACGATTTTCTGGTTCTTGCGGGCTTCTTTTTCTTTCTTCTGCATCTCGTAACGGTATTTCCCATAGTCCATGATGCGGCATACCGGCGGTTTAGCCGTTGGCGCTACGTTCACCAGATCCAAGTTGGCGTCAATCGCCATTTGGAGCGCTTCACGAATCGGTTTAATGCCGAGCTGTTCGCTGTCGGGCCCGATCAAACGGACTTCTTTCGCGCGAATCTCATCGTTAACCATGTGATCTTTACTAATATTCTCCACCTCCAACCATTGTTTCCAAGCTTGTTGCAAGGATATAAAAAAGGGATGCGGGCTAACAGCCCACATCCCCACGGTTCGTTTGTTCACACAAAACAAAACGTTGACGTTATTTCATCGTAACCAGCCGACGGAATCGGTCAGGTGAGAAGCGGGCGCCTCTTCTTTCAAAAATATGCAGTTGTGCAATCACTCGTACTACTATACCACTCCGGAGAAGACAAGTCAACTTTATTCTGCTCGAATTCCCGTAAGTTAGCTGACCTGCTTGCTCTGCACTTCTTCCAGGCGAATAACACGCGTATGCTTCGTATGGCTCCACTGCTTGTTGTTCTGCGTGAAGAACGCGTATACGGTAATCGGCCACCAGGACAGCATGAAGATCGGATAAGCGATCAGGTACTTGTACGTCTTGCCGGACGCCTTCTCGATAAACAGCGAGATCGGCAGCATCACATAAATCGAGATGGCCAGGACGTTGACAATCGGAGCCAATTCGTACAGATTCATGTCCGTTCCGCCCGGTACGATGGCTTTGATCCAGATCGCCACGCTCAGGATGGAACCGAAGAAATAGTTATATACGTTAGCCGAATAGAAAGCGGCGTCGATTTTGGTCCAGCTGCGCTCTTTAAGTCCCTGCCACAGAAGCGGGAACAGATAGCGGCGGCAGACGTCGAAGTGTCCCTGCATCCAGCGCAGGCGCTGTTTGACGGACGCTCGGAACGTCAGCGGCTTCTCGTCGTAAACTTTCGCATAGTAGTTCATCGTCGGCTTAACGCCGAGCTTTACGCAGCGCATCGAAAACTCAAGGTCTTCGACGAGGCTCGTCGCGCCCCAGCCGATCTGCTTCAGCAGGTTCGACTCAAAGCACATGCCTGTACCGCCAAGATAGTTGGCGAGGCCCAGATTCGTACGCGGAACCTGCCAGAAGCGGTTCGCGAAATAATACGAGATGGCGTAGGAAGCCGTAACCCAGGAATCGTTCGGATTCTTGGTGTCCAGATAAGCTTGGATGACTTGGGAACCGCTGCACAGGTCGTCGTTCATATGACGCAGGTAGTCGTGGCCGACGAGGTTGTCGGCGTCGAACATCACGACGGCGTCATACTGGCGCGGACGCTTCCACAGCTCTTTGAGCATCCATTCGATGGCGTACCCTTTGCCCCGCAGATTCGGGTTGTTGCGCTCGCACGCATACAGACCGTGGCTGCGCACAATATCGGCGGTGCTGTCCGTACAGTTGTCGCAAATGACGAAAACGTCGTACAGCTCTTTCGGATAGTCCAACTGCTTCAGGTTTTCGAGCAAGGCCCCTACTACTTCTTCTTCGTTATGCGCCGCTACCAGAACTGCGAATGATTTCTGCGGCGGATGCTGCGTTTTCTTTTTCGGACGCTTCCAGCCAAAGAATGTTAGAAACAACTGATAAGCCCCGAATAACACCAATACAATTTGCAAGACCAGCAAAATTGTATCCAGCATCGTAAACCCCCCTTTTAATGTTCACAACAAAGTCTGTTTTTATATTTATCGCTTTGTATGTAACCCATTTTGTTCCATTTGAAGCCATTGTAATCATTTTTTTGTAGAAGCCAATGCAATCGTTCTTGATTGTGACGGGTTTCCATGCTTTTGTCAAAACCCTATTAATGGACTATTTGGTCGGTTCGAACATTTTAGCGCGAAAAGACCCCAGTAAAGTAATCGGCGCTCGTTCTCATGTGCGATTGCGGCTTCTTCCCCCGGTTTTCTACTTTTTTGTGACTTTGGCCTCTGTAAAACTCCAAGTTTGCGGGCCTTTTTTTGGTTTTAATTTTCGGCGGGCCAGGCCGTCTGCTCCATTATAATCGAGCCGCAGGGCCAAAACAACTTGGACGGACTGTCCGGGTGCGGCGCTTATTTCACGATGCCTGCCGCCCTTCGGGCTCCGCCGCCGGCGTCTCCCGCAACCTCCCTATAGCTTTCGTAGAGGGTTGCGAAAATTGAGTCCCAACTCCTGGTAAGCGCGTGCGACCAGCCCTCAAGCGCCAGTTTTCGACGCAGTTCGGGGGTTTCGTAAAGCCTTTGCACCGCCGCGGCCAAAGCGGACGCATCGTCAGGCGGACAAAGCAGGCCGGTATACCCATGCCTGACGTTATCCGCCACTCCGCCGGCGTTCACACCGACGACGGCCGTTCCGGACGCCATCGCCTCCAGCACCACGTTGCCGAACGTTTCCGAGGCGGACGGGAACACGAATACGTCGGCGGCCGCGTAGAGCTCCGCCAGCTCCCTGCCCTCCACGAAGCCGCAGAAGCGGACGTCCGGGTACGGGGCCAGCTGCTTCTCCAGCTCCGCCCGCATGGGACCGTCTCCCGCAAGGATCAGCGCGCACTTCGCGCGGAAAGCTTCTGGCAGATTGGCGAAGGCGCGCACCAGCGCATCCAAACCTTTTTCGGGCGCGAGGCGTCCTACATAGAGTAATACGAACTTGCCGGGCAAAAGGTTGTGCTTATTCAAAACTTTCCGCCTGTCCGTATGAGGGCGGAATTCGGCCGTATCGATGCCCCGCCCCCATAATTCGATACCTGTCAGCCCTTTTGTATGGAGTATTTTACCGGTCGAAGGCGAGGGTACATATATTTTTACACAGTTTTGGTGAAACCAAAGCAGGTATTTCCAGAGCATCGGTTCCATCCATTGGAGGCGGTAATGCGCCAAATACTGGTCGAAATGCGTGTGATAGGAGGCGACCAGGGGGATGCGGTGCTTTTTCCCGTAGTGGAGGCCCGTCAGGCCGAGGTTAAACGGCGTCGCCAGATGGATGAGGGTCGGGCGGAATTCCTTGAGCATCCTGCCGACCAGCAGGGGATTAGGTATCGCCATTCTGCAATCCGGATACAATGAGAAAGGAATACTGTAAAATCGTTCCACGCTCCGGATGCCCGAGGTTCCGGCCTCCCCGGCCGCAGGCGCAAATACGCGGCACACCGCTCCACGGGATTCCAGGTAGCGGACCCAGCGTCCCAGCGTTTTGGCGACCCCGTTGACATCGGGAAGAAACGTATCTGTAAATAACGCGACTCTCATAAGACAGCCCTCCGTTTCCACAGCTCGGATGCCCCCCGGAAACTGCAGTCCGCTGCGCTCCGAGGAGTTTCTCTTCTCGATTGTATAGGGCGTTTGTTAACGAGAAAGCTTTGAAAAGTCATAACCCGGTTAATAACTTGTAAATATCCGGCCGCGGCCTCCGTTGATACTGCGCTAACAAAATGCTTTTATACTGAAGGTGTCCGAGGAAATTCCTCGTCAAAATAAGAAACGAAGAAAATCCATGAAAAATTAAACCTTTCTTAAGAATTAGCAGTCGTTCTCGTTAAGAATTAACAGGTACACTACGGTTGTTAGCTATCAGGGAAGGAGGCATCATCATGAGCAAAGTCGTTCATTGGATGCACCGGCACGAAACACGCATGTTTCTCTATGTCAACCAGCGGTTCCGGCACACCATACTGGATGGTATCCTCGGGACGCTTACTCATCTCGGGGGAGCGACTGCCACCATTGCGATCACGCTGCTCCTGTCCTTATTCGGAAAAGGAGTCTGGCAGATTGCCGGCATTCAGGCGCTCGCCGCCCTTGCGATAAGCCATATTCCGGTAGCCATCGTCAAAAAACTGTATCCTCGCAGACGCCCGTATCTGGTTGTGCCCAATACGAGAACCGGCCGAAATCCGCTGCAGGACCACAGCTTTCCATCCGGTCATACGACCGCCATCTTCTCTGTGATCGTCCCGTTCGCGACCCACATGCCCGTGCTAGGTTTCGTCCTCATTCCGCTCGCCCTGCTGGTCGCTCTGTCCCGCATGTACCTCGGGCTTCATTATCCCAGCGATTGCCTGGCCGGCGCGGTAATCGGCTCGGGAGCGGCTGCTGCCTCCGTTGCGCTGTGGCCTTAAATTGAGTATGGTAACAGGATGGAAATTCATGGATATGAAGGAAAGGTGAATAGACTTGCGCAAAAAAAGAGTACTGCTGTTATCCGAAGGCTTCGGTGCCGGACATACCCAGGCCGCTTACGCCCTTTCCGAAAATATGCGGCAGCTGTATCCAGGCATCCAGACGCGCGTTCTGGAACTCGGCGCTTTCCTTCACCCCACGTTAGCCAGATGGATTTTTTCCGCCTATCGCAAAACGCTTCATTCCCAGCCGAAATTATACGGAAAGCTTTATCGCTTCCAATACAAAAAATCATTGAATCCCATCACGCAAATGGCGCTTCACCGGATCTTTTACGCCCAGACGGCCCAGATCATCACCCAACTGCGTCCGGACGCCATTGTCTGCACGCACCCGTTCCCAAGCATCGTCGTATCCCGTCTGAAACGGGCCGGACTGTCTGTCCCTTTATGCACGGTCATAACGGACTATGACGTGCACGGCACCTGGATTTCGCCGGAAGTCAACAAATATCTCGTGTCTTCCGACAAAGTCAAAACCAAGCTGCTCCACCGCGGAGTGGCCGGCGACAAGATCGAAATCACCGGCATTCCGGTGCATCCCGGTTTCCGCCAGCCTCACGACAAGACGGAAATACGCCGCCGGTTCGAGCTGGCCTCCATTCCTACGGTGCTCGTCATGGGAGGGGGCTGGGGACTCATCGGGGGCGACACCGTTCTGGACGAAATGCTCCGCTGGCGCGACCGAGTCCAGCTTATCTTCTGCTTCGGCAGCAATCAGAAGGCATTGGCGAAATGCCAGGAGGACCCGCGGTTTCTTCATCCTCACGTGAAGCTGCTCGGCTTTACGAACGAAGTCGACAAGCTGATGGAAGTCTCGGATCTGCTGGTGACCAAGCCGGGCGGAATGACCTGCACGGAAGGTCTGGCCAAAGGCATTCCGATGCTCTTCCACAAGCCTATCCCGGGACAGGAAGAGGAAAATCTGCTGTTCTTCACGGAAAACGGCTTCGGGGAGTCCATTTTGTCGGAAGAAACCATCCGCTTGTGGTTCAAAGGTTTATCGGAACGCGGAAACGAAATGCGGCGGATGCGGGAAGATATCCGGGAAAGCTGCCGCAATATGTTCCAAACGGACTACTCTCAAGTCATCATGACGCTTATACACAAAGAAGAACAGCAGTCCGTCTAGGACTGCTGTTCTTCTTTTAGGCGTTCCACGTGTTCGGCAAGAGCCCGGGACCCGAGCACCACTTCCACACGGTGTATATTCATGCCCTGCTTGGCAAATTTCGTTTCGTACTCCGTCATCACGTGATCCGGATTAAACCCTTCTTCGAAACCGCCGTGCAGATCGAGAGAGATGTTCCGCATTCTCAGATCCAGATCCGCAAAAGAATTCAACGAGA
This sequence comes from Paenibacillus sp. JNUCC 35, assembly GCF_058269095.1. NCBI lineage: Bacteria > Bacillati > Bacillota > Bacilli > Caryophanales > Paenibacillaceae > Paenibacillus > Paenibacillus sp. JNUCC 35. The sequence continues at coordinate 5,406,470 of NZ_CM177771.1, forward strand.
ATTCGAACAAGGATCTGGAGTCCGTTTTGAAGTGAATTTCGCCGCGATCGTTAAGCGCGTGTTTGTATTTATGGACGAAGCCCGCATGAGTCAGGCGGCGTCTGGCATGTTTCTTCTTGGGCCACGGATCGCTGAAATTCAGGTAAATCCGCTCCAGTTCATTCTCGTCGAAAACTTCTTCCAGCCGTTCGATATTGAACAGAGCAAGCCGGATGTTCTCAAGCGATACATCCACGGCCGATTCCTCGATGCCGTGCGCGATCCGGACTTTCTCGCTCGCTCTGCGGATCAGTTCATCGTACATATCTACCCCGATGAAATTGATCCCGGGATTGCGCCGGCTCATTTCACTGATGAACTGGCCTTTCCCCATCCCGAGCTCCACATGAATCGGATTGCCGTTCCCGAACACTTCCGCCCACTTTCCTTTATATAAAGCCGGTTCCAGAACAATGAGATCGCGCTGCTTCTCGATTGCTTCCCGGATGCCTTTTCTTCCTCTTAAACGCATTGCCTACCTCCCCTAATCCTTATCCGGTCACCTGCAGCCATTCCCTGTGGGATCACGGAAACATGCTTCAAATAATAGACGATTCCCCCGGAAAATGCAAAGGAAAATAAGCATCCGGCAAGCCCCGGAAACGTTAAAAATCAACGCTCTATCCGGCCAAAAGCGTCAGCGGTTAATCAAAACGGCATCCAATTGACGGCGTACTTTGCGGCGCACTTCGGCCGCGGTCCGGGCGTCGTAAGCAAAATTTGCGGTTCCCGCCAGGATCATGGCTTCTTTCGGGGGAAGCTCCAGCGTGATTCCAGTCGTTTCCTGCCCCTGAAGGCCGCTGCGGGTCAGAGTCAGCATCTCTTTTCACCTCCCTGTCAGCGAATTAACAAGTCCGTTCAAGAAGACGGGAAAGGACATCTCCAAAAGAGATGCCCTTCTGCTTCCCGTGGATTAACGGTTATGAATTTCGTTCTCTCTTCTGTTGCGTCCGCCCAGACCGGCCAGACCGACGAGGCCGAGAAGACCGAGCCAGCCCCAGTTCGTATTGGTGCGGGTCGTTCCGTACGTACGGTAAGTGGACGTGTCGTAAGCACCGCGGTTGTTGGTGCCCGTCGTGCTCATGCGGTCCATCATACGGTTGCCGTTGGTACCGACCGTACCGGTCGTTCCGTACGTGCCCGTGTTGACGTTGTGACCCGTACCGTAGGTATTCACGCCGCTGGTTGTGCCTGTCGCTGCGCCTGTCGTCGCACCCGTTGCTGCGCCGTTTACGGCACCGGTAACGGCACCGGTCACACCGCCGGTTACAGCACCTACCGTACCTGTTACGGCGTTACGCCCCGTGCTGTATGCGCGGTTCAACTGATCCGGTGCTGTGGCGTTCGGGTTGACACCGTTCATGGTTGTCCCCGGAGTCGTCGTGCCGGTCACCGTCGTGTTGGTCGTTCCTGTTGTCGAACCTGTTCCCAACGTGCTGGCGTGCGCGGCACCCACCGTAAGCATAGAAGTCAGGGCAACAGCAAGCGTAGCATAGCGAAGCTTTTTCATGGACAGTCCCCTTTCAAGCAGTTGTTTTATTGCTCCCTTAGGATGTCCGACCCGGGTTGCTTTAAACGGGGTACATACTGGCAGAGGAAGGGGTGCATTCCCTTTTGTTTTGGGCTACAATAGGAAAAGTCAGATTGAAAAAGGAGTACTGAAACCTCATGAACGCAATTACAACCGAGCCTCTCCTGTGGGGGGATAAACGGTTTCATACATGGAATTACGAGATGCGCCGCCAGTTCGGCGAGAAGGTATTTAAAGTCATGCTGGACGCGGGTTTCACATGCCCGAACAGGGACGGCAAAATCGCTACCGGAGGCTGCACGTTCTGCAGCGCAAGAGGGTCCGGCGACTTTGCGGGAAGACGCCGCGACGACCTGGTGACGCAGTTTAACACGATCCGGGACCGCCAGCACCAGAAATGGCCGGATGCGAAGTACATCGGCTATTTTCAAGCCTACACCAACACTTACGCGCCCGTGGACGAGCTGCGGGAGTATTACGAAGTCATTCTTCAGCAGCCCGGCGTTGTAGGGCTCTCCATCGCCACGCGGCCGGACTGTCTGCCCGACGATGTCGTGGAATATCTGGCCGAGCTTAATGAGCGCACCTACTTGTGGGTCGAAATGGGCCTTCAGACCATTCACGAAAGCACGTCGACCCTTATTAACCGGGCCCATGACACGCAGTGCTACACGGAAGCGGTCGCCAAGCTGAGAAAACACAACATCCGCACGTGTGCGCATATTATTTACGGACTGCCTCAGGAAACCGATGATATGATGATCGAGACCGGGAAAGCCGTCGCCGCCATGGATGTGCAGGGCATCAAAATCCATCTGCTCCACCTGATGCGCAAAACGCCGATGGTGAAGCAGTACGAAGCGGGCCTGCTGCGCTTCCTGGAGCAGGACGAATACATCAAGCTCATCGTCGATACGCTCGAGCTGCTTCCGCCGGAAATGATCGTTCACCGGCTGACCGGCGATGCGCCGCGCGATCTGCTCATCGGCCCCATGTGGAGCCTGAAGAAATGGGAAGTGCTGAACGCGATCGACGCCGAGCTCAAACGCCGGGATACTTGGCAGGGGAAGCTCTGGACGCCCGCAACCCCCGCCGGACCGGCATAAGCGGAGGACGCCATGGGATTTCTCTCCATTCTGAGCTGCGCGCATAAATGGATCGAGGAACGTGTCCGCCCCGGCGATACGGTGGTAGATGCCACCGTAGGCAACGGAGTGGACACCCTCTTCCTCGCCAGGCTCGTCGGCCGCGGCGGACGCGTGTACGGCTTCGATATCCAGCCGAAGGCGCTGGATACGGCCCGTACGCGGCTGGAACGCGAGCTGGACGACTCCGGCGGCGCGCAGCGGGTCTCGCTTCTGCTGCGCAGCCATGCCGACATGGCGGACGCTGTCCCGGACGACTGTCTGGGACGGACGGCCGCCGTCATGTTCAACCTCGGGTATCTGCCCGGCGCAGATCCCGGGGTAATTACCGTGCCGGCTTCCACGCTGCCCGCTCTGGAAGCCGCGCTCCTACTTCTGCGCGAAGGCGGCATCCTCACCATCGCCCTGTATCCGGGCCACGATGGCGGAGCTTCCGAGGCGCAGGCGGTCGAAAGCTGGGCCGCCGGGCTTCCCCAGGAGAAGTGGAGCGTGCTCTGCTACCGGTTTATCAACAGTGCGGCACGGTCGCCTTACTTGATTGGTATAGAGAAAAAGAAACCGAGAGGAGTACTGAAATGAAACCTTACCCGATTCATTTTCAACCCGATTTTAAACACCGTGTATGGGGCGGCCGCGCCCTGGAGGAATTCGGCTACAAGATTCCCGAAGGCCATGTCGGCGAAGGCTGGATGATCGCGGATCATGCGAACGGCACCTCTACCGTTACGAATGGAGAGCTGAAAGGCCTCGGCCTGGACGAAGTCCGGGAAAAGCTGGGCGCCGAATGGTTCGGTACGAAAGGCGCTTCCGCCGGAAACGGACGTTTTCCTCTGCTCGTCAAGCTGCTTGACTGCAACGACGACCTGTCCGTTCAGGTACACCCCGGCAATGACTATGAGAACCTCGCGCAGGGCGAGCTTGGAAAGACCGAGATGTGGTACGTGCTGGACGCTAGGCCCGGAGCCAAGATCATCTACGGGCTGAAGGACGGAATCACGCGTTCCGAATTCGAAGCGGCCGTTCAAGAGGATCGCATTCTCGATACCATGATGTCCGTGGAAGCCGAGAAGGGCGACAGCTTCTATATTCCTTCGGGTACGGTCCATGCGCTGGGCTCCGGCGTGCTGGTAGCGGAAATCCAGCAAAACTCGGACACGACTTACCGTCTGTACGACTATAACCGCCCCGGACTCGACGGCAAGCCGCGGGAGCTTCATATCGAAGACTCCCTGAACGTCATCGCCTTCGGAAAGGCCGGCGCTACTTTCATGAAAACGATGGACGCTGCGCCGAACGAATGGCTGGAACTGGCCGCTTCCCCTTATTTTGTGGTGGAAAAAGGCATCGTAACCGCTCCGTGGAACTTGTCCACAACGCCGGAAAGCTTCACGCTGCTGATCGCCTGCGAAGGCAGCGGTTCGCTGGAATGGGCGGACGGCTCCCTGGCGATGAAGCCGGGCGACTGCTTCCTGCTGCCGGCCACGCTGGGCGGCTACACGCTAAGCGGCAGCCAGACGGTGCTGCGCTCTTATCTGCCTTAGACCCGAAGCGTCAGGCTCTTAGCCTATAGATAAGCCCCTGCGGCCGAACATAAAAAAAGCCTTCTTCCCTCCGTGCCGACGCACGAAAAGGAAGAAGGCTTTTTAACGTTGTGCGAGACGAAAGGTCTCAACGGGCATGTTCGCCCAGACTCTCCAGAGCCTCTTCGGGAAGCAGCCCTACCCGGACAAGTCCCTTGAGGATGCCGTCTTCGGAGCATGAGTCCGTGATCACATCCGCCACGGCTTTCGCTTCGGGGGCCGCATTACCCATCGCGATTCCCGTTCCTACGCTGGTGAGCATCTGAATATCGTTCAGCCCGTCGCCGAAAGCGTAACAATTTTCGTTCGGAATTCCGACGGCTTTGAGCATTTCCTGAATGCCGATCGCCTTGGAGCTTCCGGCGGGCAGAACGTCAAGAGCATGCTCGTGCCAGCGGATGAACTGAAAATGCGGATACCGCTCCGCGTACAGTTTCTCGGCTTCGGCGTCGCAGAATAAATGTCCCTGAAATACCGCAGAATGTTTGTAAAACTCCGGATCGGCTTCCGGACACGGAAGCTTGAGGTTATCGTAGCTTTCCTTTACATGCGGATGCGAGCTGCTTACGCGAGTCTCGGGGTGGCCGCAGTACGCCAGGGGATGGCCCTGCTCGTCCGCCGCTTGGACCAGTTCCGCAAGCTTCGCGGGATCCATCGGATTCGTATAAATTTCACGGCCTTCGAACAGCACGTACTGTCCGTTAATGGACACGTAGGACGAAATGCCGAGTTCTTCCCTCACATCCTTGAACATGGACGGTACGCGCCCGGTCGCTATGGCCGTAAACACGCCCCGTTCCTGCAGCAGCCTGACGGCTTTACGGGTGGATGCGAGAATCTGTTTATTTTCATCCAGCAAAGTCCCGTCGATATCAAAAAATACGATCGCTCTCTCCATCTCTCTATACCCCTTCCGGTATAAGTTCGTTCTAAAAATCTGTCGAGGTATCAAGGTCTTGTTAAGAAGCCCTCCGCCTCATCTGTAACGCCCCGGAGGTTACGCCGGACGGGGACGTGAAGGCTTGCGAATTAAGCGTAAAGTATGAAATGCTTTTCACGTCAAGTCTCTCTCCCGAAATTTTTGACGCGGACGATCGAGCTGCTTTAAACTGAGGACAGAAAGGAGGCCGGACCTATGCCCAACATCAAGGACATTGCCAGACTGGCCGGAGTCTCCGTAGCGACCGTTTCCCGCGTGCTCAACGACCATCCTTACGTCAGCGAAGCCAAACGCGCGGCTGTACAGGAAGTCGTACACCGCCTTAACTATTCCCGCAATGTGAATGCGGTTCATCTCATCACCGGCAAAACGAACATGGTCGGGGTGGTCATCCCCTACCTTAATCTGCCCTACTTCAACAGCATTATGGAAGGAATCGCGCAGGAGGCGCTGGAAGCCAATGTGCATCTGCTCGTCAGCCAGACGAATTATGCGGCGGATAAAGAGACCGAGCTGCTGAACATGCTAAAGATCAAACAGATCGACGGCCTGCTGATCTGTTCCCGATCCCTGGAGTGGGAAGTCATCGAGGCTTACTCGCAGTTCGGACCGATCATTGCCTGCGAATATATCGAGAGCGACCGGATCTCGTCCGTCCATATCGACCATTACGGCAGTTTCCGGTTGGCCATGCAGCTTCTTCTGGAAAAAGGGCACACCCGCATCGGCTACTGTCTGGGGCGGGGGCACAGCTTTAACAGCCGGAACCGGCGGCGCGCCTTTTCCGACGCCCTCTCTTCAGCGGGTGTTCCCGTCCGGGAGGAGTGGATGTTCTACCAGATCTACTCCATCGAAGACGGGGCGGAGGTAGTCCGCAGCATCCTGGACATGGAGGAGCGTCCGACCGCTCTGCTCGTGGCGGGCGACCAGGTAGCCGCCGGCATCATCAGCGAGGCGGTCAAAAACGGCCTCCGCGTACCGGAGGATCTGGCGATCGTCTCTTTCGACAACCACCCGATTGCGCAGCTGTTCGATATCACCACAATCGACAACCGGCTCGTCGAAATCGGGCGCACGGCCTTCTCCCTGCTGCTGAAGCGGCTGCAGGACCCCGCCAGCCCCGTGGAACACCGGGAGCTGCCGTTCCGCCTCATTGAACGCGCGACCGTGTAGCGCCGCTTCAAGAGTGCCGGGCTTGGCACGGAGCGGCATGCCGTCGGCGCCCGTCTTGCCGCCCTTCCGCTCGGCAGGAGCCCGGCAGCGCGGCGGGCTGCAACAGGCGCCCGGGGCGAAGTTGCCGCGCGTCATGCGGCTTCGCCCCGGGAAGCTGGTCGCGGACCCGGACCAGCCAACATTACCCGGCCGCGTGAGGCTCCTAACATCGGATACGTGATAAATCCGGCAAAAGGAACCGAGCGCGTCGCCTCACTACGAAGCACATGCGCAAACAAAAAAAGGCTCCCGCCCTCTGTAAAAGAGGAACGGGAGCCTTTCTGCCGTGCGCCTGCTCAGTTCCCGGCAGACGCGGACGCCGCCGATGCACGGCCCAGCGGCATCGAATACACGGACGGTCGACCGCCCGCTTCCGGCCGGTACACGGCCAGCAGCAGCGATTCCGCCGAGGTATCGAGCGAGCCGTCCTGCAGGTAGCGCTGGAGGTCGAACGGGACCACTTCGATGACGGCATGCTTGTGCAGGTCCTTTTCGCCCATGCGCAGCTCGCTGAAATTGTCGGAAACTTCATCCGGACGATCCGCGGCTCTTTTTAAATAATCGCTCTGTTCGGCTTTGTCCAGCTTGAAATCCCACCAGATTTTACGCGGCTTGTATTTGTGATTCAGGAAATAATCAAGCTTCATCAGCCCTTCGATAACGTCCATCCGTTTGGTGCCCCGCCAGGTCAGGAAAGCATGAAGCCGGGTGAATAAATCTTCCAGCTGGTGGCCGATTTTCTGCCAGCCTCTTTCCTCCCAGTAATCGCCGAACTCCTGGAAGAAATCGAATGCCGAAGAAAATTCCGAGGCAATCAAGTAGTTCACGGTATGGTCCGTGCGGTGGGCGTTCCAGTATTTCTCCAGCACGTCTTCTACACGTTTGATCCGGATCAGGTCGGTAAACGGCAGAATGTCATTGCCCAGAATCTCATAGGGCGCCTGATCCATGAAAATGTAGCCGTACTTGGCCGCATCGATGCGCAGACCGGTTCCCCGGAGCATTTTCAGGAACCCGAGCTGAAGCTCCTCGGGGCCCAGCGCGAAGACGTCGTTGAACGTTTTGCGGAAGGAGTCGTAGTTCTCCTCGGGAAGGCCTGCGATCAGATCCAGATGCTGGTCGATTTTGCCGCTTTCCTTCACCTTCGTCACCGTGCGGGTAAGCTTGGCGAAATTTTGGCGGCGCTTCACCAGGTTGTTCGTCTCATCGTTCGTGGACTGGACGCCGATCTCGAAGCGGAAAATTCCCGGAGGCGCGTTCTCGGCGAGGAAATCCAGCACTTCGGGCCGCATAATATCGGCCGTAATCTCGAACTGGAACACGCAGCCCTGATGATTGTCAATCAGGAACTGGAAAATTTCCAGGGCGTAATCCCGCTTAATGTTAAACGTCCGGTCGACAAACTTAATAAGTTTGGCTCCGTTCGCTATAAGATACAGGATTTCGGACTTCGTCCGCTCCATATCAAAATAGCGCACCCCCACCTCGATGGAGGATAGGCAGAACTGGCATGAGAACGGGCAGCCCCGGCTCGTTTCGAAGTAAACGACCCGGTTCCCGAGGTCCTTAAGATCTTCTTCGAACCGGTGCGGAGAAGGAATCGCATTCAGGTCCAGCTTCGGACGGCCGGGGGTCAAAATGATTTCTTCCCCTTTGCGGTACGCGATGCCGTACACGAAATGAAACTTCCGCGTAGTCGACAGCTCCTGAAGGAAATGCTTGAACGTCTCTTCCCCTTCGCCCATGACGATAAAATCCACTTCCGGAACGGTGCGCATCCATTCCTCCGTATCGTAGGAGACTTCCGGTCCGCCGAGTACGATGGTCAGATCGGGACGGATTTTTTTGATCATGCGGATGACGCGGAGCGTTTCTTCAATGTTCCAGATATAGCATGAAAAACCGAGCACGTCGGGATTTTTGCCGTATAAGTCCGAAACGATGTTCATCGCCGGATCTTTGATCGTGTACTCCACGATATCAATCGGAAATTCGGGCTCGCTGAATGCCTTCAGGTACCGCAGAGCCAGCGAAGTATGAATGTATTTGGCGTTCAATGTGGCAAGAACGATATTCATGGTCGTTTACAACCTCTTTTATCAATAAAATCAAGGATCGTTCTTATTCTACACGAACCCCGCCGAGTTGACAAAGCGGAGGGATACGGGCGCATGCGCCTTGTCAGCGCGGCGTGTCGAATTCCGGCTCTGTGTCCTCCCACCCGGCGCCCGTCTCGGAAGACCAGGAAGGAAACTGATCGGCGGCGGGCAGGGCAGGCACATCGGCGTACACGTTCCTCCACCGCTCCGCCTGTTCCAACAGCTGCCGCTCCACCTGTTCCTTGCGCTGCATAAGTTCGCCGGGGTCCCCCGCCTCCTGCTGAATCGCCTTGCGGATGCTGGTATGCTCCTGAAGCCATTGGGTTAGCTGGTACAAGATCATGGGCGTCTCCTCCTTTTAAAGCGCTGTCATTTAAGTATCAGGTTGCCCTTTTAGACGCCGGGTCATACTGTTTGGAGAAACCGTAAATCGCAAAACTTGCATATTTTTCTTTTATTGAAACATTTCTCCTGTCCATGCAGTCTAAAGTTTTAAAGCGGCCGGACCTAGTTCACGGATAAACCGGACGGGCCGAAAATTCAGGAGGGATTCGATAATGAAAAGCAAAAAGCCGGTTTTTTATTTAACGGGAGGCATTCTGATCGGAACGCTCTTCTCCCAGACAGATGTGTGGGCCAAGCCTGTAATCGACTATCTTCTTCAAGCGGCGACCTATCCGGTAACCGTTGACGGGCAGACATACAGCTCTCCCGATCTTCCCCTTCTAAATTACGAGGGCAGCACGTATGTCCCCCTGAAATCGTTGGGTGATTTGCTCGGAGCTTCCGTGACCTGGAACGATTCGCTCAAACAAGCGGAAATTCACAAGACCAAGCCATCGGCCGCAAAAGAAGATCTTTCCGTCGCTGCCAAAGATTATTACGGCGCCGTGGAGCAATGGACGTTTGACACCCTTTATCAGCCGGATAAAGGAACCTTAGATGAGAAGGGCCGCGGAGAACTGTTGAAACAGCTCGAAACCGTCTACGGACCGAATCTGGCCGCCCGCTTTTTCGACTACGGCTATATGAAAGAAAGCGACGGCAGCTATCTCTCGCGTCCGGGGGACCATCTTCCCCTGCGGAAGCTGAACCGCAACATCATCGCCACCCATGAGATCGCAGGCGGGAAAACCATCGTTACCATTAAGGGAGAAATCGAATATAACCTGGACGGAAAGACATTCACTGACCGGTACAAACAGCAGTATACAATCGATCCTCTTACGTTAAAGATTATCGACATCGCTTATCTGGCTCTTCCGATCTGAATGCACGGGGCCTTTTATCAAAACAATAAAAGAACCGTTTCCTGTTACGGAAACGGTTCTTTATGTTCAGGCGGTTCCTTTATGACGTCCGCCTTACTCCCACTTGAAAGTAAAACTCGCGATCGCGAAAGCCACGACCATCCAGCCGCCGAGGATAAGGGCCTGCGGCCACAGCACGGTTAAATCCGCCCCCACGTTCATGACCTGCCGCATAGCCGTCGACAGATGCGTGATCGGGATCAGGTTCACGACCGGCTGGAGGAAAGACGGGATGCTGTCCGCCGAGAAGAAGACGCCCCCCAGAAAGAGCATCGGGAACGAAATAAATCCCGCGATCGGTCCGGCGCTTTCCGGTGTTTTCGCCAGCGACGCGACGATAAAGCCGACCGACATAAACGCCAGCGTGCCGAGAATAACGAAAAGCAGAAGCAGCCCCCACGAGCCGTTCACTTTCGTTCCGAAGATGACGGACGCGATGAGCAGAACGATTACCGCCTGCAGTCCGTTCAGCAAGAGCCTCGCCGTGATTTGGGAGGCGATGAACGTGGACGACTTCAACGTGGTGCTCTGCATCCGGCGAAGAATGCCCCTCTCCCTCCAGGAGGCGATCTGTCCCGCCACACCGTTGAGGTTGTTGGACATGATCATCATCGACACGATGCCGGGAACGAGAAAGTCGATATACGACAGCTTCAGCGCTTGAACGCCTTCCGCTTTGACCGTTATCGCCGGCTTGTAGGCGGTCTTCTCTTTGGAGATGCCGTCCGCCACCTGGGCCACGACGGTTTTGCCGAGCTCGGCGGTCATCATGTTCGTCTGGTCATAGTAAACGTTGACGGAGGAGGCCTCTCCCCCCTTGACGGCGGCATCGAGTCTGTTGCCGTATCCGGCGGGGATGACGACCACCATCTGAAGATTGCCGTCCTTGAGCTTTTGGAGCCCCGGAGCCGTGTACTCCTCCTGTTTGAGCTTCATGGCAGGCGTCTTCATCAGAGCGCCGACCAATTGAGCCGACTGGGCCGACCGGTCCTGGTCGATGACGACTCCGTTGATGGACAGGCTGCTGCCCCCTCCGAAGAACGTGCCGAACATGACCATGAAGAAGACAGGGAACAGAAAAGACCAGAGAAGCACCTGCTTGTTCCGGATAAAAATCCGGAGCTGTGCGAGCGTCAATTGAAGGTACGCTTTCATTCTTCTCTCAGGCTCCTTCCTGTCATGTGAATGAACACGTCCTCCAGCGTGGCTGTCCGTGTCAGCAGATCCGTCAGCTTCCAGCCCCGCAGCTCCGCCTCCCGGATCAGGCCGGTGAGCGACTGCTGGAGATGGTCGGTGTACAGCACGAGGGTGTCGCGGGCAAGCTCCACCTGCTTCACGCCCTGGAGCCTGCGCAGCGTGTCCGTCAGCTCCGTCCGCTCCCGCGGGGAAGCCGACTCCGCCTGGGGCAGCCGGAATTCAATCGCGTTCTCCGATTGAAGGCTGCGCACCAGGTTGGCCGGCGTATCCAGCGCGACGACCTGCCCCTTGTCGATCAGGCAGATCCGGTCGCACAGCACGTGCGCCTCGTCCATGTAATGCGTGGACAGGACGATGGTCTTGCCCTTCTCCTTCAGGCGCAGGATAATGTCCCAGAGCGTGCGCCGCGCCTGCGGGTCGAGACCCGTAGTCGGCTCGTCCAGGAACAGCACCTGCGGGTCGTTGACCAGCGCAATCGCGATGGCGAGCCGCTGCTTCTGTCCGCCGGACAGGTGCTTCACGCGGTCACCCGCTTTCTCTTCCAGCGTCATATCCGCGAGCAGGGGGCCGACAGGCACCGATTTCGGATAGAAGCTGGCGTACATCTCCACGATCTCGCGCACCTTCAGCAGATCGAACAGGGAGGTCGATTGCAGCTGAACGCCGATCACTTCCTTGACCTTGCGAAGCTCCCGGATGGTGTCGTAACCCGCAATACGCGCCGTTCCTCCGTCGGGCTTGCGCAGCCCTTCCATCATTTCGATGGTCGTGGTCTTGCCCGCACCGTTGGGACCGAGCAGCCCGAACACCTCTCCCTTGCGCACCTGGAAGCGCACGCCGTTTACGGCCGTGAAGCTTCCGTACGTTTTGACCAGCCCGTCCACATCAATAAGAATTTCGTCTGATATTCCGTCCGTCTGCGGCATTCCCAGCCTCCTTTTTTCCATTTTTATGTACGTTTTGTTCCGGCGGATGCCGAACCAAGTACGAATTTCGCGTTCATTTTCCCAAAAGGAATTCCAGCTTTTCCATTATATCACTCGATCAGACACTTATCACGAGCCCGGGCGGGATGAAAATAATTCCCCAATGCGCTATAGTAAATGGATAGAAGATCCGAAGGAGCCAACCTATGCGAAAACAGCGTCCCCCTTTTAACTCCAAAACGAAACCGGCCAGGCCGGCCGCCCCGAAAACGGACAAAGAACCGACTCAATTCGAAATCGGGCAGCCGGCCGAACTGATGAAATTTTTGCTTGAAAAGCTTGCGAATAAAGGAAGAAACACCGTTAAGGGCATTCTGTCCAGAGGCCAAGTATCCGTGAACGGCAAAAAAACGACCCGCCACGACCATCCTCTCCAGCCCGGCGACCGCGTTACGGTTCAGTGGAGCGTCGTTACCGAAGAGGAGAAACCGATCGGACTGCACATTCTGCATGAAGACGAGGACCTTCTGGTTATCAATAAAGAAGCGGGCCTTCTTTCGATCTCCGGCGGAGACGAGAAGGAATTGACCGCCTATTGGCAGCTGACCGAGCATGTCCGCAGAAAAGACCCGAAAGCGCGTATTTTCGTCGTCCACCGGCTGGACCGGGATACGTCGGGCGTTATGCTTTTCGCCAAGAACGAGAAAACCCAGCAGGCGCTTCAAACTGCCTGGCAGGAGGCCGTGCACGAGCGCTCCTACGTAGCCCTTGTCGAACGAAAGGTCAAGAAACCCGAAGGCACGATCGTCTCCTGGCTGAAAGAAAGCAAAACGCTGCTGATGTACTCCAGTCCCGTGGATAACGGCGGACAGAAGGCGGTCACGCACTATAAAGTGCTGCAGGCTTCCTCCGACTACTCCCTGCTTGAAGTCCAGCTCGAAACGGGCCGTAAAAACCAGATCCGCGTCCACATGCAGGACATCGGCCATCCGGTTGTCGGCGACAAGAAGTACGGCTCCGTGAAAAATACGATCGGCCGGCTCGGTTTACACGCCCGGGTCATCGCGTTCGAACATCCTTCCACGGGACAGCCGATGCGGTTCGAGACCCAAATTCCGGGCAAGTTTCTGCGGGTTTTCGCCAGCAAGCCCACTTCCTAAAAGGAGAATCCCATGAACGGACAATCGAGAAAAAATATCCATGCCGGACTGACCGTCGACATTGTGCTCAAGCAGGATCAGCGTACCGGCAAACGGACGCGCGGAGTCGTGAAAGATATTTTGACGAATTCGCCCAATCATCCCCACGGCATCAAAGTCAGACTGACGGACGGCCAGGTCGGACGGGTCCAGGAAATTGTACAAGAGCCCTGAAACCCTATTGTAAAGCGCCCTGAAAACCAATAAACTAAAAGTAATGAACGCAGTGAGGTGATACGAATGTCAGAAAATCAACAGACACCGCAATCCGCAGAAACACAACCGGCCGAAGGGGCCGAGCCGCGCAAAGTTTCGCTCGCGGAAGCCATGAAACAGAAAATGGCCCAGAAGAAAGCGGCGCAAGCCCAGGCCAACTCCCAGCAGAAGCACCAGGTAACCGGCAATCAGATGATGAAAAGCCAGCAGACCAAGAAACAAAACAATCAAAGAAGACGTATGGGTGTCTAAACTTTGAATGTCATAAGCAGTAGGCAAAGACATGAGGGTTCCGCTTCATGTCTTTATTTTTGCAGGAACCGGCGGTAAATCCGCCTAAACTCCTGCTTCAACATACTTCCGTCGGAGGCTCCAGAAATGTCCATGCTTTTATTTGTGATCGCCGGGCTCGCGGAAATCGGAGGCGGCTACCTCGTCTGGCTGTGGCTCCGCGAGGGCAAGCCTGTCGGATACGGAATCGCGGGCAGCCTTGTGCTCGTCCTGTACGGAATTATCCCGACTCTCCAGGCCTTTCCTTCTTTCGGACGGGTCTATGCCGCATACGGGGGCGTTTTTGTCGTACTCGCTGTTGTGTGGGGATGGCTTGTGGACAAAAAGACCCCCGATTTCTACGATTGGCTCGGCGCGGCCGTTTGTATCGTCGGCGTGTCCATTATTTTGTGGGCGCCCAGAACCTGATCTGACGTCTTGAAGGAGGAGTTAACTTATGAGCTTTCTCGACAGTCTGGTAGAGCAGCGCATTCAGGAAGCGATTCGAAACGGGAATTTCGACAATTTGCCCGGCAAAGGCAAACCGCTCGTTCTCGAAGATTGGTCCGCTGTTCCGGAAGAGCTTCGTTTGTCCTATAAAATCATGAAAAATTCGGGATTCCTTCCCGAAGAAATGCAGCTCCGCAAAGACATGATCACACTGGAGGAACTCCTTGCATGCTGTCATGACGAAGAGGAACGAGGCAAGCTGAAGAAAACACTCAACGCCAAGAAGCTCCGCTTCAATATGTTAATGGAAGAGCGGAGTATGAACCTCTCGCCCGCGCTTGCCCGGTACCGGGACCGGATCGAAACGAAATTTTCCGCAGAACCGGATAAACCGAGATGAACCTTGCTACTCAAAATTTGCTTGAACTTACCCGGGACATCCAAGAGCGGCACGTCAACTTTGCCGTTTCGGACGTAAACTCGCATGTGCTCCGCATCGCGGTCATGACCGGCAATTACCGCTGGCATTTTCATCCCGATTCGGATGAACTGTTTATGGTGCTTGAAGGAGAACTCTTCATAGACTTCGAGGACGGAACGACTGCCTCCCTGAAAGCGAACGACACGCTTACGATTCCGGCGGGCACGGTTCACCGGACGAGAGCGGACGTGCGCACCGTCAAATCTCTGCTTCGAAGCCAAAGAAGCCGAAACGGTTTTCGTGGACGAGCCTACGGGGCAGGCAAAATAAAACGAGCTCTGCAGAATAGGCTGCAGAGCTCGTTTTATTTCTTCACCCAATTTGGCCTTGGGCGAGCCGGGGTTCGCTCGGTTCAACTGGGCCCATTAAAGGGAGCAAGGGGCATCCAGAGGCATTGTTGCACGCCCACAAAAAGCCGGAAATGGTTACCTGAGCCGAAAGCCGCCCTCCGAATGGAGGATCTGGCCCGTAATCCACTCCGCTTCCTCGCCCGCGAGAAATGCGATCAGTCTGGCGGCGTCTTCCGGTCTGCCGATCCGGCCGAACGGGAACTGATCTGCGAGCCCGTTCCGGAGCTCTTCCGTCATCCAGCCGGTGTCGGTCGGACCGGGATTGACCGCGTTGACGGTCATCCCTTTGGGAGCCAGCTCGGCAGCCAATGTGACGGTCATCGCTTCGACAGCGGCCTTCGTAGCCGCATAAGCGATCTCACCCCGCATCGGCCCCAAAGACTGGCCGGATGTCAGGTTAATAATCCGGCCGCCCGATCCCCGGTTAAACCGGCGGCCGAATTCCACGCTGAGCAGGGCGGTGCCCCTCATGTTCACGGCGTAATGGGCATCCAGAGTCGCCGCATCAAGCTTCTCGTACCCGTCATTCACCGAGTAGGCCGCATTATTGACGAGGACCGACGGAAACCCGAGCCGCTTCTCCGTTTCGTCCACAATTCGCTTCGCCGCTTCCGGATCGGACTGGTCGATCTCCAGTCTTTCGCAGCGGATTCCCGACTCGGCCAGCTCCCGCAGAATCGCGTCAGGCCCCTCTTCATCCGCTCCCCACGGCATTCCCTTATCGAATGCGGTCCAGGATGTGAATAGCACATCCATTCCTTTGGCAGCCAGCGCCCGGCATATAGCGGCGCCGATACCGATCCGGCGAGAAACTCCCGTAACGATGGCAACAGGTGCGC
Source organism: Paenibacillus sp. JNUCC 35 (assembly GCF_058269095.1). Lineage (NCBI taxonomy): Bacteria > Bacillati > Bacillota > Bacilli > Caryophanales > Paenibacillaceae > Paenibacillus > Paenibacillus sp. JNUCC 35. The sequence goes on from NZ_CM177771.1 coordinate 5,422,254, forward strand.
GGCCTTCCTTGGTTCGTATAGCAGCCTCATTTGCCGAATCCGGCCTATTTCCGTGCATAAATACCTCCATCCCCTCCTACTAACGTTGATTAGGGAGGGCTTTTTGTTACCTTCAGTATAGAACGGCATCACGATCCCCTGCTGAGATTGTTCGATTATAAAGGAAATTTCCACCGCTCCCTTACATGGGCGGGTCAAATGCGTTATAATGGGACGGTTCTGATGCGCGGCACGGCTTGGAACGGAACAATGAAAGTGCCGGATTCATAACCCAATAAGAAAATCCATATGCTCCGCGCATATGGGAGAGGTTCGCGAACTCCCTCTATAAAAAACTAAGGAAAAACAATATCCCTGGATATTCGGGCACAGCTGCTTAAAAAGCGGGCGCTATGTGTACGTTTTTTTGACGTTCACTTCCGGTTCGCTTTATGATTGCGCTGCGTCCTTCCTTGAGGCATTGTTTTTGTTTTGTTTAAAATGACGGATCAAGAACTCTCTCCATCACCTATTTTTTATTTAAAAGGAGACGGAAGAGCGATGAAACATGAAAAAGCGGTTGTCGTATTCAGCGGCGGACAAGACAGCACGACGTGTCTGTTCTGGGCCCTGAAGCATTTTGGCGAGGTGGAGACGCTCACGTTCGATTACGGGCAGCGCCATAAACTCGAAATCGAGTGCGCGGCGCAGATTGCACGCGAGCTTGGCGTAAAGAACACCGTACTGGACATGAGCCTGCTGAACCAGCTCGCACCCAATGCGCTGACGCGCGGCGATATCGAAATTGAAGAAAAAGAAGGCGAACTGCCTTCCACGTTCGTGGACGGACGCAATCTGCTGTTCCTTTCGTTTGCAGGCGTATACGCCAAAGGGGCCGGGGCCAGACACCTCGTTACCGGCGTGTGCGAGACGGATTTCAGCGGCTACCCGGACTGCCGGGACGCTTTCGTAAAATCCCTTAACGTGACCCTGAACTTATCCATGGATTATCCATTCGTTATCCATACGCCGCTGATGTGGCTGAATAAAGCGGAAACGTGGAAGCTTTCCGACGAGCTGGGAGCTTTCGATTTTGTACGCACCAAGACGCTTACGTGCTATAACGGCATCGTTGGAGACGGCTGCGGCGAGTGCCCGGCATGCAAGCTCCGTTCGGCCGGTCTGCGGAACTATCTTCTGGAGCGCGAAGGAGCCGATGCCCGATGAAGACGCCCGGCGAATTCCGCATCGTAGAGAACCTTCAGCAGTACGGGCAGGACATCCGGCACGAACAGCTCCGTTACCATACCAAGCGCGTCCTCGTTTCCAAAGAATTTACGTTCGATGCGGCGCATCATCTCCACGCTTACGAGGGCAAGTGCAAAAACCTTCACGGCCATACGTACAAAGCCGTTTACGGAATCAGCGGCTATGTTAATGAGATCGGCCTTACGCTTGATTTCGGAGAGATCAAAGACATCTGGAAAACCCGGATCGAGCCTTATCTCGATCACCGGTATCTGAACGAGACGCTCCCGCCCATGAACACCACCGCCGAGAATATGGTCGTCTGGCTGTACGAACAGATGGAGACCGCTCTGCAGTCGGATGAGATGCAGGCGAAAGCCCGGGGCGGCAGGGTCGAATTCGTCCGTCTATACGAGACGCCGACGAGTTATGCCGAAGCGAGACGGGAGTGGATGTCCGAATGAGCGCAAGCCATACAAACGCTGCGGTCCCGTCCCCTCCGCGGACCTTGCCTGCAGCGGGCAAAACGGCGGATGCTGCCGTGTCCCCTCCGGGCAAAGCAGCAGCGGGTGAAGCAACCATCCCCGTGCTCGAAATCTTCGGCCCGACAGTCCAGGGCGAGGGCATGGTCATCGGGCGCAAGACGATGTTCGTGCGCACCGCCGGCTGCGATTATCGCTGCTCCTGGTGCGATTCCGCGTTTACGTGGGACGGATCGGGCGCAGGCGATATCCGTCCGCTCACCGCGGAAGCGGTCTGGGAGGAGCTCGTCCGCACCGGCGGCAGCCGCTTCTCCCACGTGACCTTGTCGGGCGGCAATCCCGCCCTCCTGCGCAGCCTGGGCCTGCTCGTGAAGCTGCTGCGGGCCAAAGGCATCCGCACCGCCGTCGAGACGCAGGGCTCCCGCTGGCAGGACTGGCTGACCGAGATCGACGAGGTCACGCTCTCTCCCAAGCCGCCAAGCTCCGGCATGGAGACGGACTTCGCCAAGCTGGACGACATCGTCCGGCGGCTGAACCCGGACGGCATCAGCCTCAAGGTGGTCGTGTTCGACGAACGCGATTTCGCGTTCGCCCGGGAAGTCCACCGCCGCTATCCTGCCGTCCCGTTCTACCTGCAGGCGGGCAATGAGGACGTCCGACTCGCGGACGACGACCTGCTTCGCGGGCAGCTGCTGCGCAAATACGAGTGGCTCGTCGACCTGACGATGGCGTCCGAGGATCTTAACGACGTGCGCGTGCTGCCTCAGCTTCACGCCCTGCTGTGGGGCAACAAGCGGGGCGTCTGAGACTCGCGGACGGCAGCCTTCCAACGGCACCGTCTTGCAGACATCATGCAGCCGTCCGCCGCTTCTACAAATTAAACCCGGAGGTGCCTTTATGGCCGGAAGAAACCAGGAAGATCTCGATCTCACCCTGCTGGGCAACCAGCAGACACAATATCCGTTTAATTATGCGCCGCAGGTGCTTGAATCCTTTGATAATAAACACCCTTACCGGGATTATTTCGTCAAATTCAACTGCCCGGAGTTTACGAGCCTGTGCCCGATTACGGGACAGCCCGATTTTGCCACCATTTATATCAGCTATATGCCGGACGCCAAAATGGTCGAAAGCAAATCGCTCAAACTATACCTGTTCAGCTTCCGCAATCACGGCGATTTCCATGAGGACTGCATGAACATCATTATGAACGATCTGATCAAGCTCATGGACCCGAAATACATCGAGGTCTGGGGCAAATTCACTCCGCGGGGCGGGATCTCCATCGATCCTTACTGCAATTACGGACGTCCCGGCACCAAGTACGAGCAGATGGCGGAGCACCGCCTGATGAACCACGACCTTTACCCGGAAAAAGTCGATAACCGCTAAGCCGTACCTGACCGAAAATGAGTTCCGGTATTTTCAACGTATCGCCCGCCGATATGCCTAAAGACCCCTTGGGGGTCTTTTTTTCTGCCGATGGGATGCCGATAACTTTGGTATACTAGGAAAGAACACCTAATTGGAGCTGGGTTGAAGGGCTTTCGGAACGGGAAAGGAAAAGAAATGGATAATTTAGGGGACTATTTCAAATCGTTTTTTGCCAATATAAGCACCTTGCTCACATTTACTTATTTAGGCAGTCTGGCTTATAAATATGTTTTGTACCGGGTCCCCGTCAACTGGATGAAAGTGCTGTATATCCTGCTTTCGGTAGCGGCGGGCTGGCTCTCCATGATGTACGGAGCCCGGTTGACCCCGACGGTCATCTTCGATTTAAGATTCGTTCCTATCCTGGCGGCACCCCTGTTCCTGTCGCGTCCCTCCCACATTATGCTCATCGGAATCGGAATCGGACTGACGCGCTTATCGTTCGGCTTGAATCACGCCGCTTGGGCGGGCTTCGGCAATATGGTCATTCTCGGCGTCGTAACCGCGCTGACCAGCGAGCTGCTCAAACGCACCTCTCTGCGTCAGACCGCCCGGATTTTGCTGCTGATTCTTATCGTAAATCTGTTCAATGTGGCGGACATCGCGATTCTCGGGGTATATCCGGTCGCTACGTATCTGATCGAGCTTGCTCCGCTGTCCGGTACGGCGGGCCTGTTTTTCAGCTTTTTCTTTACGTTCATCCTGCACGATTTCAAAGCGGATTTTCTCCGGCGGGAAGCGCTGAACAAGACCAATCGGGAATTGGCCGAACAGTTCCGGCTGGCCGAAGAAAGAACCGCGGAGCTTCAGCAAATTCACGACGAGCTGGAAGTGAAAAACGAAGAACTGGTAGCCGCTTCCCGTTACAAATCCGAATTTCTGGCGAACATGTCTCACGAGCTCCGGACCCCGCTGAACAGCATGCTGATTCTGTCCCAGTTCCTGGCCGAAAATCAGAACGGGACGCTTTCGGAAGAAGAGATTGAATTTGCCGGGATTATTCACAGCTCCGGCCAGGATCTGCTTACGCTGATTAACGATATTCTGGATTTGTCCAAAATCGAAGCGGGACATATGTCCATCACGCCGGGAGAAGTGAACGTCAGCGAAGTCGTCGAAGCGATGACCCGCACGTTCGAACCCGTTGCCGCCCAGAAGGGCCTGTACTTTCACATCCGTTCAACCGGCGTTCCCGACATCATTCATACGGACGAACAGCGGCTTCAGCAGATTTTGAAAAATCTGTTGTCCAACGCGTTCAAATTTACCCAGCGGGGGGGTGTTACGCTTACCTTTTACGTTGAAATGGACGCCCAAGGCATTCAGCATCCCGCCGCCTCCATCCGGGATACCGGCATCGGCATCCGGGCGGACAAGCGGGAGCAGATCTTCGAGGCCTTCTACCAGGCGGACGGTACGACCAGCCGCAAATTCGGCGGAACCGGACTCGGCCTTTCTATTTCACGCCAGTTTGCCCGGCTGCTGGGCGGAGAAATCCGGCTGACCAGTGAAGAGGGAACCGGGAGCACGTTCACCCTCCTCCTTCCTTCCAGCAGCTTGAGCGGTCAGCAGCAGGAGCTTCGGCAGCTCGTGGACGACGCCAAGCTTCCCCGGCTTACGCCGCTTTCCTCTCCGCTTCCGGAGGGAAGCAACCGATCATCGCTCTGACCACCCGGGCCCTTCCTCGTGACCGGGAAGCTCCCGCATCGAAGCCGGCGCATCGGACTACATCACGAAACCGGTCTATAACCACGCGCTCATGATGCCGGTGGAGCAATGGAGCCTCAAGCCCGGCTAAGCTCAGAGAAAAAAGCCTTCTTTCCTTATCGGAAAGAAGGCTTTTTTAGTTCCGGCCCTTGAAGACACGGCCTAGGGCATCCTTGCTTGAACCGATGGACCACAGGGCCATCTATCTTAAAAACCTCGCGCCGGAAACGATAGAGCGGCCGGTGTCCTTCAACCATCCGCGAAAGCGGGCGCCATGATACCATGCGGGAAGGGGGGAATTCCTCCTGCATGGCGGCGGTCCGCTTAACCTGATGGCGAAGAAAGCTAGCCTCCAGCGTTTCCCAGGCTCTTACCCGTGACAAATTAACGCGGAGGCATTTGTCCGGAACCGGAACCCGCTCCCTGCGGAATAAAACCGCTGAGATCGATTCCGAGCCCTTCCGCAAGCCGTGTCCCGTATTCCACATCGGCACGGAAAAAATTGCAGACGGCGCGAAGCTGGATTTGCATGTCCGTTTGTTTGAGGTCGTTCACGAGGTTACCGATCAGGTTAGCGCGTTCTTCCGGCGTAAACCGGCGGTAACGCTCGCCTGCCTGCGTGAAATCATCCGTTTTCTCGATTTTGCGGCGTGTAGTGGAGCCCGTCAGCGGCTTCTCGCTCTCTGCATAGGCGCTTCCCGCTTCTTTCGGCGAATGGTCGTAGGAATTCGGCTCGTAATTGATCGGCGAATGGTCCTGGCGAACCGCCATTTGACCGTCCCGCTGATAATTGCGGACCGGCGCATAAGGGCAGTTTACCGGAATCTGCATGTAGTTCGGTCCCAGCCGGTGGCGCTGTGTATCCGGGTAGGAGAACAGACGGCCCTGCAGAAGTTTGTCTTCGGAAGGTTCGATCCCCGGCACAAGCACGCTAGGCGCAAAAGCCGACTGCTCGACTTCGGCGAAGAAATTTCTAGGATTCTCGTTCAAGGTCATTCGTCCTACTTTAACGAACGGAACAAGGTCTTCCTGCCACTCCTTCGTCGGATCGAGGGGATCGAAGGTGAACTGGTCCAAACGCTCCGGTTCCAGGATTTGCACATTTAGCTCCCATTCCGGATAATTGCCCGCCTCGATAGCGTCATACAAATCGCGCGTCGCGTGATTGTGGTCGCGGCCTCCCTGCTCCTCCGCTTCTTTGCGGCTTAAGGAACGGACACCTTGCAGCGATTTCCAGGTGTATTTGACGTAAACGACCTTGCCTTCCGCGTTCACCCATTTGAAGGCATGCACCCCGAATCCGTCCATTTCCCGGTAGTTGGCGGGAGTTCCGCGGTCGGAGAAGACCCAGGTCAGCATGTGGGTCGATTCGGGAGAAAGCGACATGAAATCCCACAAGTGATTTGGCGTTTGAACATTTGTATGCGGAGCCGGCTTCAGCGAGTGAACCATGTCCGGGAATTTCAGCGCATCGCGGATAAAGAATACGGGCAAATTGTTGCCGACGAGGTCATAATTTCCTTCGGACGTGTAGAACTTAACCGCAAAGCCGCGCGGGTCACGAAGCGTCTCCGGCGATCCGCTCGGATGAATAACCGTCGAGAAGCGGACAAGCACTTTCGTTTCAATGGAAGGGTCTTGCAGAAAAGCGGCTTTCGTATACTCGCTCATACTGGCATAAGGCCGGAATACTCCGAACGCCCCCGCACCCCGCGCGTGCACGACACGCTCCGGAATACGCTCGCGGTCAAAATGGGCCAGTTTCTCCAAAAGATGATAATCTTCGAGCAGCGTCGGGCCGTGAGTACCGGCTGTCTTCGAATTCTGGTTGTCGGCAACGGGCGCGCCTTGATTCGTTGTGAGATAAGGGCGATATGGATTCATTCTGCACCTCTTTATAATTATTATTATATGAAAATGATTATCAATGTCATGACGGTAGTATAGCATCGTCTTCTTGTCTTCGTCAATAGAATGACTATAAAATTATAATAATTTTAATGTGGAAATAAAATCGCCTGAATTTTTACAAATTCCGACGAGAAGGCAATTGCTTTAACCGGCCGTGCTTGTTTACAATAAGAATAATCCGGCGGGAAGAAACAATGTCCAGTCCAGGATAAGAAAGGAAGATTTTACAGGATGTCGAGCCCTATTTTAACAATCGTGGTGCCTTGCTATAACGAAGAAGAAGTTCTCCCGGAAACGGTAAGCCGGTTAAGCGCGGTTCTGGACCGCCTCATCCAAGAAAAGCTTGTCGCCAGAGAAAGTGTGATGCTTCTTGTCGATGACGGCAGCAAAGACCGGACCTGGGAGCTTATCGATCAATACAGCCGTTCCCATGGCTATGTAACAGGCGTTAAGCTCGCACGGAATGCGGGCCATCAGAATGCCCTGCTTGCAGGTTTGATGACGGCGCGGCATACATCGGACATCGTGATTTCCATCGATGCCGATCTGCAGGACGATACGGACGCGATACGCGAATTTGTACTTAAGTATCTGGAGGGGGCCGAGATCGTTTACGGAATCCGCAGCGACCGGACGACCGACACCTGGTTCAAAAAGTCGACCGCCGAATCCTTCTATAAATTAATGCTACGCCTGGGCGTCCAGATTAAGAACAATCATGCGGATTACCGGCTTATGAGCAAACGCGCGCTGGATTATTTGTCCCGCTATAAGGAAGTCAATGTGTTTCTGAGGGGGATTGTCCCGCTCCTGGGACTGCGTACGGCCGAGGTCATGTATGAGAGGAAAGAACGTTTTGCCGGGGAATCGAAGTATCCGCTGCGCAAAATGCTGTCGTTTGCACTGGACGGCATCACTTCGTTCAGCGTTAAACCGATCCGGATGGTGACGGTCACCGGTTTTCTGTTCTCCATTATCAGCCTGCTGGCCGGCGCTTATGCCATTATTTCGAAATTATGGGGAACGACGGCTTCCGGTTGGACTTCTCTTATTTTATCCGTCTGGTTTATCGGCGGGGTGCAGCTTCTTGCCCTGGGGCTGATCGGAGAATATATCGGCAAAATCTACCGGGAGGTCAAACACCGTCCCTTGTATCTCATCGAAAAGTCAATCCCGGTGCAGCAGGACTATGAAGACCCGGCAGACTTTGACCGGGTTCCGGTAGGGGCGGAACGAGCGGGGCGTTAGTTTTTAGACGGGAACCGGCTTTCCGTGAAATTATGGGCATCCGCCCTTTTGCCGAAATCCCAGGACGGGATATCCTGACGTCTAGCTTCAGCACGAGGCTTACCTCTGCGCTGCGAGCCTTATGCCCATAGTCTTGTCATCACACCGTGTGCTTACTGCGCACGGTGTTTTTCTATACGGGCTGCCTCAGGCTCCGAGGCTTATGACTATCTTACCGGACCGGATACCGCTGACCCCTTGATACTCCGGGAACTCTTGGGCATCCTAACCGCAGGAGGTGATAGCATGGCAAGAAGACGAAGCCGCAGAGCCGCTGTTCCCGGAAGCGAACGCAGTCTGGATAAGTTCAAGGGCCAGGTTATGAGGGACGCGGGCTACAACGTGTCCGACGATCAGCCGAACCTGGTTAAATACGAAGTCGCCCGCACCCTTGGAGTGCCTCTGGAGCCGGGCAACAACGGTCAGCTCCGCACCGAGGATGCCGGTAAAATCGGCGGCGAAATCGGCGGCCGCATGGTGCGGGAGCTTGTCCGGATGGCGCAGAAGCAGCTGGCGGAACGCGGCGGACCGAAGTGATCCCCGGAACGCCGGAACGCCCCCTGCAAGGTTGACCGCCCGCAAGTGCGCCGCTCTGCGCGGAGGAGCATGAAGTCGCGGCTCCGTCCTTCACCGGCGGGCCAAATCGGCCCGGATGACCAGACAGCCGTCTTCGCGGGTCATCCGGCATGAACCCGGCCGGATAGGCCTGAACAGGCGGATGATCTGCTTCCCGCCGATCCGGCTGCCGCTAAGGCGGATGCTCGACCTGTCCGCCGCCAGTTCAATCTCTCCCGGGCGTATCCCCGAAGGCTGCTGCACGATAACCTTCAGCCCGTCCCCGCCCTCGGTTATCGAATAGGCAAAAGGCTCCGCCACCTTGACCTTGGCGGTTTGCCGCTTCTTGCTTCCCGCAGCGAGGCCTTTAACCGGCTTTCGGCCGGAAAAGGGATTGGCCGCGGGAAGCTGGGCGGCGGCAGGCTGATCTCCGCTCGCCCGGCGTTTCTCCCCGCCGCGCGGCGGAGTGCCTCCCTGCGCGCTCTGGCCCGCCGGACCCCCGGCCGGTTCGTTTTCCCAATCGGTTCCCATCCACTCCGGAATCCGGTAGCCCGGCATTGCCTCCCGGAGAAGTTTATCCAGCCATTGGTCCAGCCACGCCGTGTTTTCCGGGTCTTCTGAAATCCGTTTGGACAGCTCGGTAAATAAAGACTCCCCGCCTCCGAAAATGGAGGAAAACGAAGGAATCTCACCGGAACGAAATCCGAATTTCCGTTCCCACTCTTTTTCATAGTCGAACTCGCTCTTTCCTCCACTCATCTTCTTCCCCTCTTTCCGCTTGTTTCAAGAAACGCGCCGCATCCCGCCGCCTTATACACACCAGACTATTCCGGAGCCGGACCTTTAGTGTTTAGTCAAGCCCGCCAGCAAATAAAAAAACAGGTCCCGTAACCGGAACCTGTTGTACTGTCTCGCTCTTTACCAGAAAAATCCGGGGCCGCCAAAACCGCCGCCGTAACCGAATCCGCCGCCGAATCCACCGCCGTAACCGAATCCGTTGACAAACGGGGATGTGCCGATGGCAAGCAAATCGAACAAGACGAGAGGAACGAACGCTTTTGTTTGAGCGGTTCCCTCTTGAGGCTCGAGAATCAGCTGGTCACCTTGAATACGTACCAGTTTGCCTCTGACCATGGAACCATCCTTACGGACGGCCACGATGTTCTGACCGACTAGTTTGGACGCGTCATTACGAAGTTTGGAACTCATACCGTATACCTCCCTTTTCAGCGAATCATGCATGCTACCTTACACCATATGCGGCCAGCTAACAGCCCGATTGGATAGCTGTCCCTTCTCCCTGTTTTATTGGGTCAAGGTATTCTTTCCAAGAGAGTGCGAGGAGTGCAAGCAGAAGGAAGGTGTCTTTTTTTCATAGAAAAAAGCCCCCTGCCGGAAGAATCCATCTCCATGCAGAAAGGCTTTTCGCAAAAGGGTAAGCAGGCTTCAGGCCTTGCGGAGCTTGCCCAGTTCCGTTGTGATCGCGTCAATTTCACTAATGCTGAAATTGGGTTTGCTCATCACCAGATCGTACAGATCTTTAAGATCTTCATATTGTTCCTGGCTAAAGTTGGACGCTTTAATCGATCCGCCTGTCGCCATTCTCAGTTTGGTTTTAATTTCGTCGAACATATACTCTACATTCCGTTCCGACCATACCGCCAAATCCAATGCGTTTCATCCTCTCGTTATCCGGTTATGCTTTTATTGTAACACGTTTTGACACCGGAAATCCCGTCCGTTACGATAGAATCTGACCCAAGTCCGGGCTTGACCATGCCGCGCATACAAGAGGATACGCAGCCTGTTCGGCTTCCTAGGCTTCCAATCCTTATTGCACGCCGGTTACAAAAGCCGCAAGGAGGAAATTCGCTGATGCTGCATACCTACGATCTTGTTACCCGCAGACGGGACGAAATGGTTGAAATTACAAACACCGTGGCTAGGCTGGTTCAGGGGAGCAGTCTGGAAGACGGCACCGCCATTGTATACTGCCCTCATACGACGGCAGGAATTACGATCAACGAAAATGCTGATCCCGATGTAAAAAGAGATGTACTCATGCGCCTGGATGAAGTGTTTCCCTGGGAGCATCCGCGCGACCGTCATGCGGAAGGCAATACGGCCGCTCATCTGAAAGCCATGACCGTCGGAGCCTCGCAAACCGTATTTATCCGCGGAGGCCGCCTTCAGCTGGGCCGCTGGCAGGGAATCTACTTCTGCGAATTTGACGGGCCCCGCAGCCGTACGTTTACCGTTAAGCTGATTCGTGATTGACCAGACTGACTTTGGAAGATTCGGAACGGGCCGCCGTGGAGACCATGTTGCTGCACAGCAGCTGCACATGCTCTTCGGCAAGCTGTTCCACCAGCTCGTACGTCTGTCCGTAATGAATGGAATGCGAGATGAATCCGTGCATGGACATGAACAAGTTCCATGGGAGCCGGTATTCCTGATCTTCTTTGTCCGGCATTCCGGAAATGACCTGGCGTACGACCGTGGCAAACAGATCGAAACATTTCGCCTGCTCGGTACGCGAGTACTGGCGAAGCTCCTCGTCCCGGATCATAAACATGATTTCGTAGTGATGCGGGTTCTCCAACCCGAACCGGATAAACTCCATCATCAGTTTCTGCAGCAGGGGAACCCCGAGAACAGCGGATTCGACGATGATTTGCCGCTGCCGCTGCAGAAGTATGCCGAAATCCTCCAGAATGAGCGCATTGAACAGCTCTGCTTTTTCTCTAAAATGATAGTATAACGCGCCATGGCTGTAACCCATTGCTTTAGCGATGCTTCGCATCGTTAAAGCGCGATAACCGCGAGTTACGAATAACTCCCTGGCCTCTTCAAGAATCCGCTCTCTGCTAAGTTCCTGAGCGACTGCCTTCCTCGCCATAAGAATCCCTCCGCTTCGGTGGTGTATGAAATTGTTAGGGTAGCTCGCTATGTTCGATATATGTATGTTCGCCGCGTATGATGTTTCCTTGACCTTGGGTCAAATCGGTAAACCAGTCGGCGAAAGAATCCGCCTCGGCAGATAAGGGATAGCACCGGAGGATAACCTTGTCGGTAAATTCCGTATCGCCCATCCGCATGTTGCGGTTCCGCAGCTCATTCTCCACTTTACCCAGCCAAGTATAATCGATTTCAGCGAGCAGTTCCTGATGACTTACTTTGTAAACGGGCACCGCGGCCTGTATTCCCGCGACGGCGCCATCCGTGTAGGCTCTGATCAGCCCGCCGGCTCCCAGCATAATACCGCCGAAATACCGGGTGACGACTACGGCCACGTTCTTGAGATCCATATTCCGGATCACTTCGAGAATCGGCTTGCCGGCTGTGCCGCTCGGCTCCCCGTCATCCGACTGTTTCTGAATCTCATTTCGTTCCCCGATCATGTAAGCGGAGCAGTTGTGGGTCGCCATCGAGTGTTCTTTCTTCACGCCGGCAATAAAAGCAAGCGCTTCCTCCTCGGACGATACTTGCAACGCCTGACCGATAAACCGGGAACGTTTGATGATAATTTCATCGGCTCCATGCTTCTGTACCGTTCTGTAGGATGCTATCATGTCGCTTCTTCATTCCATTTCCTAACGAATGCGCCTTCTGTTTCATATCATTTTACACAAATCAGAATATTAGTACAATAGTTAATTTAGTTCTAATATTATTTGCAATAAAAAACAGACCTAATCCCGAAGGAAAAGGCCTGTTTTCGTCGAAAATCGGCTTATAGAGCCCGATACCGGTTCTGTCTGGACGAAACTAATCGTTCAGACGAGCTTCCAATCTGGCTTTGTCTTCTTCATAACCGGGCTTGCCCAGCAGCGCAAACATGTTTTTCTTGTAGGCTTCCACACCCGGCTGGTCGAACGGATTCACTCCGAGGAGGTAGCCGCTGATGCCGCATGCTTTTTCGAAGAAGTAGACCATATAACCGAACGTGTGAGCCGAAGTGTCGGGCAGTGTCACGATCAGGTTAGGTACCCCTCCGTCCGTGTGAGCCAGCATAGTGCCCTGGAACGCTTTTTTGTTCACGAAATCCATCGTTTTGCCGCTCAGGAAGTTAAGCCCGTCCAGGTTCTCTTCATCGGTTCCGATGACGATCTCCTCTGCGGACTGGTCTACGAACAGAACCGTTTCAAACAGGTTGCGGTTGCCTTCCTGGATGAATTGGCCCATGGAGTGAAGGTCTGTCGTGAAATCGACGGCAGCCGGGAAGATCCCTTTGTTGTCTTTGCCTTCGCTCTCGCCGTAAAGCTGCTTCCACCACTCCGATACATAATGCAGGGAAGGCTCGTAGTTCACGAGAATCTCCGTGGTTTTGCCTTTGCGGTAGAGCGCGTTGCGGACAGCCGCATACTGGTAGCTCGCGTTCTCGCTCAGCTCGGGGCTCGAGAAAGCTTCGCGCGCGTCGGCCGCGCCCTTCATCATTTCTTCGATGTCGATGCCGGCCACGGCGATCGGCAGCAGGCCTACGGCCGTCAGCACGGAGTAGCGTCCGCCTACATCGTCCGGGATAACGAAGGACTCGTAGCCTTCGCCGTTGGCAAGCTGCTTAAGAGCGCCCTTCTCGCGGTCGGTCGTGGCGTAGATGCGCTTGCGCGCCGCTTCTTTGCCGTATTTTTTCTCCAGCAGCTCCCGGAAAATACGGAAAGCAATCGCCGGCTCCGTCGTCGTTCCGGATTTGGAAATGACGTTTACGGAGAAGTCTTTGCCTTCCAGCAGCTGCAGAAGGTGCGTTACGTATGTAGAACTGATATTCTGGCCGACGAAGTACACGGCCGGAGTTTTACGCTTGTCTTTATCAAGCAGGTTATAGAAAGAATGGGACAGCATTTCAATCGCCGCGCGGGCCCCCAGGTAGGAGCCGCCGATGCCGATCACGACAAGCGCCTCGGAATCGGATTGAATTTGTTTCGCCGCCTTCTGGATTCTGCCGAACTCTTCTTTGTCGTAAGCGACCGGAAGATCGATCCACCCTAAATAATCACTACCGGCTCCGGTTCCGTTATGCAGTTGGTCATGTGCGGTACGGATCGGACCGGCCAGGTAATCTATTTCGTGCTGGGCAACGAAGTCAAGCGCCTTGCTGTAATCAAATTGCAGCTTCTGGGTCAACTTTCTCTCCTCCTCGGTTCTTTTACTTGGTTCTTTCCTCTAGCATACCGCTTCTGTGCCGCTGTCCGCAAGTCACGCGCCCAAGGCATGCTGCCTCTCCGCAAAACGTGCTACAATAGGAAAAACGCCTAGTGCCGTACCTTCACCCGATCGCTTGCGGGGACGGCTTCATAGAACGGATACGTGCGGGCGGGGCCTGCCGGACAACCCTCCGGTAGTATTGCCAGGGCGGCGGATTTATTCTCCGAAAACACCCGGCGCATCGGCTTCGCATGCATTGATTCCTTACTATAAAAGCTTTCCGGACAAACTGCAAGTGAAATTATCGTGTCTGGCGTGACTCTTAACGAGGTGATTAGTGATGAAACAAATCGGATTTATCGGATTAGGCACCATGGGCGCTCCGATGGCCCTGAATCTGCTCCGCAAAGGGTACGCGGTCACCGTATACAACCGCAGTGCCGATAAAGCGGCGGAGCTTGTCCAGGCGGGCGCTTCGCTTGCCGCAACCCCTGCGGAAGCCGTCTCCGGCGCCGAGGTTCTGTTCACGATGCTGAGCAACGATTCCGCCATCGAGAGCGTTTTTTACGGCGAGAATGGGGTTCTGGAGAAGGCCGGTGAAGGCCTTACCGTGATTGATTCGAGCACCGTCTCCCCGGCCCTCAGCCAGCGTCTTCACGCCGATCTGGGCAAACGCGGGGCGTACTTCCTGGACGCGCCCGTAACGGGAAGCAAGCCCGCTGCCGAAGCGGCGACGCTCGTGTTCATGGTCGGCGGAGACCGCCCCGTGTTCGACGCCCAGCACGCGCTGCTGAGCGATCTCGGCAGCAAGGTGCTTTACATGGGGCCGTCCGGTTCCGGCTCCTATACGAAGCTGGCCCACAACACGATTGTGGGCATCAATGCGATCGGCCTGATGGAAGGCCTCTCGATCGCGACGAAAGCGGGCCTTGCCCCCGAGCAGTTCCTGCAGATCGTGCAGGCGGGTTCCGGGAACAGCAAGCAGGCCGAGCTCAAAGGCCCGAAGATCCTCGAGCGCGATTTCAGCAACCAGTTCTCGCTGAAGCTGATGCTGAAGGATCTGCTGCTGGCGTCGGATCTGACAGGCAAATTCCAATTGCCCGCTCCCATGCTGCATGCAGCCACCACCGTCTTCCAGATGGGCCTGAGCAAAGGACTAGGCGAGGAAGACCTGGCCGCCGCCATCCAGTGCTACGAGGAATGGATGAATGAGCGGGTGGAGAAAAAAGGCGAGCAGTAAAGCGCGCCTTGAAACCGGTGGGTACCCACGTAACCGCTGACCGGGCTTGCATCTCCGCTTGCCTCGTGATTTATCCGTCGTGTAGGGACTCGTAACCGTTTAATACGCGTCATTCGTCCATGAATAGCATCGGCATCGCATTCGGTCTATCGGCGTTTATCGCGTACTGCCGCATACCGTGTAAAACAAGCTAGCATAGGCGGAGTACGCTCGCAAGATCCGCAGGAGGCACACGCCCCTGAAACCCGGGCTCCGGTGGACCTTCGTCATGCGAAGCCAAACACCGCGTGCGGAGAGCTCCGCATGGCAAGAAAGGCCCTTCCGAACGCTGCGTTCGGAAGGGCCTTTTCTATTGCCTGCTGTGGCGTATTACGCTGCGTATGGCCTGCACACGCGTATTGTCTGCGTATACCTGCACTGCGTGTACCAGCTGTTGCTGTACTGCCCGCACTGCGTATACCTCGGTCGCATACTGCCCACAGTTTCGTGTACCTGTTGTTGCGTGTACCTCGGTCGCATACTGCCCGCAGTTTCGTGTACCAACTGTCGCGTGTGCTTCGGTCGCGTACTGCCCACAGTTTCGTGTATCTGCTGTCGCGTGTACCTCGGTCGTGTACTGCCCACAGTTTCGTGTACCTGCTGTCGCGTGTGCCTCGGTCGCGTACTGCTCGCAGTTTCGTGTATCTGCTGTTGCGTGTACCCGCAGACGTACTGGCCCGCAGCCGCGGCCGTAGCCGAAAACCTATTCCGCGATGTAAGAGCAGCAGTAATCCGTGACGGTCCGGACTTTCAGCTTGAATTTCGCGTTAGCCGGGACGGTAAACTCCCCTTCACCCTGAATGTCCGTCCAATCGGATTCGCCGGGAAGGAGGACGCTCAGGTCGCCGGCCAGGATTTCCATGATCTCTTTGGAGTCCGTACCGAATTCATACTCCCCCGGAAGCATGATGCCCAGCGTCTTCTTCGTGCCATCCGCGAACAGAACGGCACGGCTGGTCACTTTCCCCTCAAAATAAACGTTCGCTTTCTTGACTACGGTAACTCCTTCGAAATTCGACAACCTGTTCTCCCCCTCGTGATTGGCGGCTGCACATAAGGACGACCCTGTGGAAGCGGTCGTCCTAATGGCATTCCTTTATTTATTTAAGCAGTTCTTTGACGCGCTTGGCGACATTCTCTGCCGTAAATCCGAATTCCTTGATGAGCAGATCGCCCGGAGCCGAAGCGCCGAACGTGCTGATTCCGAGGATAGAACCCTCATCGCCTACATAACGCTCCCATCCGAGCGGATAAGCCATCTCTACGCCGAGACGCTTTTTGACATTCGGAAGCAGGACGGAATCCTTGTACTCCTGGGACTGCTTCTCGAACAGCTCCCAGCTCGGCATGCTGACAACGCGGACTTGAATGCCTTCTTCGGCGAGCAGCTTCTGAGCGGCCACACCGTGTTGAACTTCCGAGCCCGTCGCAAGGATAAGCGCGTCCGGCTTGCCGTTAGGCGCATCGGATACGACGTAAGCGCCTTTTGAGAAGTTCTCGCGCGCATATTTGGCGGAGCCTTCGAGCTGCGGCAGGTTTTGACGGGTCAGAATGAGCGCGTACGGTCCGTCGTTGTGCTCCATCACGTAGCGCCAAGCTTCGCTCGTTTCGTTGCCGTCCGCAGGACGGAGAACGGTCATGCCCGGAATGACGCGGAGAGCCGCAAGCTGCTCGACCGGCTCGTGAGTCGGACCGTCTTCGCCTACGCCGATGCTGTCGTGCGTGAAGACGTAGATCACCGGCTGCTTCATCAGGGCAGCCAGGCGGATCGACGGACGCAGGTAGTCGGAGAACACGAAGAACGTGCCGCCGTATACGCGGAGACCGCCGTGCAGGGAAATTCCGTTCAGGGCGGCGCCCATTCCGAATTCGCGTACGCCGAACCAGATGTTGCGGCCCGCGTAATTTTCCGCGTTGAAGATCGGAGCGTTCTTGATCTCCGTGTTGTTGGAGCTTGCCAGGTCGGCGGAACCCCCGAAGAAGAACGGAACGTTCTTCGCTACGGCGTTCAGCGCGTTACCGGAAGCGGCGCGCGTTGCCAGAGCCTTGTCTTCCGGCGTGTAAACCGGCAGATCGCGGTCCCAGCCTTCCGGAAGCTTGCCGCTTTCGCCCAGTTCAAACTGCTCGGCGAGCTCAGGGAAAGCTTTGCGATAATCGTCGAACAGCTTCTTCCATGCCTGTTCGGCCTGGATGCCTTTTTCTTTAACCGCCGCATAATGCTCGCGTACTTCTTCAGGAACATAGAAATCTTCTTCGTAGTCCCACTTGTAGAATTCCTTCGTCAGCTTGGTTTCTTCCAGACCGAGCGGGGAACCGTGCGGTCCGGCATGTCCGCCTTTGCCGCCTTTGTTCGGGCTGCCGTAGCCGATCGTCGTTTTCACTTCGATCAGAGTCGGACGGGTCGTGTCGGCTTTCGCCTCTTCAACCGCACGGTTGAGGGCTTCCAGGTCGTTCTGCTCTTCTACGCGGAGCACCTGCCAGCCGTATGCTTCGAAACGTTTTTGAACATTTTCGGTAAAGGAAACGTGCAGATCGCCGTCGAGCGAAATGTCGTTGGAGTCGTACATCATGATCAGCTTGCCCAGTTTAAGGGTTGCGGCCAGAGAGACGGCCTCGGAAGACACACCTTCCATCATGTCGCCGTCTCCGCAGATGGCGTATGTATAGTGATCGATAACCGGGTAACCTTCACGGTTGTACAGGCCTGCCAGATGAGCTTCGGCCATCGCCATACCTACGGCCATGCCGATACCTTGTCCGAGCGGACCGGTTGTCGCGTCTACGCCCGCCGTGTGACCGAACTCGGGATGTCCCGGAGTCAGGCTGCCCCATTGGCGGAAATTTTTGATTTCTTCCATCGGAAGATCGTAACCCGTCAGGTGCAAAATCGCGTAAAGCAGCATGGAACCGTGGCCTGCGGACAGGACAAAGCGGTCGCGGTTGATCCATGTCGGGTTGGCCGGGTTATGTTTCATTTGATTCGCGAACAGCGTATATGCCATAGGCGCGGCTCCCATAACGATGCCGGGGTGGCCGGACTTGGCTTTCTCGATAGCGTCGATTCCGAGTGTACGGATCGTGTGAACGGCAAGTTCCTGAATAGGCGTATTGCTTGCAGACATGGTGTATCCTCCTAGGAATGGTCTCGTGTTATACTTGTTATTCTCGCCAACATTGAAGCTTTAGTTCCATTATAAAGCTAAAATCCGAAACCGCAATGTCAGTCCTTGGTGTTAACGCCCGCATGGTGACAAGGAGAGTGAAAAGCGGATGAGCCGCCATTTTTTTGAAAACGGAAACACGCTTGTCCTGCGGGGCTTTGTTTTCGGGCTGGTCCCCGGGGCCGCACTCGCTCTGCTTTTTAAAGCCGTGGAATTCTTTGCAGGTTCCCGCGTCTATACGCTGCTGCTCAATGTCGACTTTATCCCGGGTCTTGGGGGCGATCAGCCTGAATGGTTCGAAATGACCCTGCATCTGTCCGTTTCGGTCCTTATCGGTTTCCTGTACACAATTCTGCTCGGATGTACGGGAAAACCGTGGCTGCCGGGGATCCTGCTCGGTATCTCGCCTATCCCCTTGTTCGTACCTCTTACCCAATTAGCCGTATCGGCGAAAACACCCGTCCTTTCGGATGTAACCGCCATGATCTGGTGGATCGCAGGCCACCTTCTTTACGGCGTGATACTCGCCGCCTTAGGCAAAAAAGCTCTGTTAGCCTCTAAAAAGGAATGAGCCGCTTTAAAGCGGCATAGTCCAGAGGAATGCTCCTTTAATAAAATCCGAAGCGGCAGAGAAGCCTCTTCGGATTTCTTTCTGAATAAGCCCCGGTACGATATCGCTTCACGGCTGCTGCTCTAGCTGAATACGACCGTTTTGTTCTGATGAACGAGGATGCGGTCTTCCGTATGCCAGGAAACGGCCCTTGCCAGGACGATCCGCTCGATATGGCGGCCGATGCGCTTCAAATCGTCGACATTGTCGCGATGGCTGACGCGCTGCACGTCCTGCTCGATGATCGGACCTCCATCCAGCTCCTCGGTCACGTAATGCGCGGTCGCTCCGATCAGCTTAACTCCCCGCCCGTGAGCCTGCGCGTAAGGTTTGCCTCCGACGAAAGCCGGAAGGAAGGAATGATGAATATTAATGATCCGGTTCTGGTAATGTTTGATAAAAGAAGCCGGAATAATCTGCATGTACCGGGCGAGGATGATCAGATCCACCTGGCCTTCGAGCAGCTCCAGATGGCGCTTCTCCACCTCGGTTTTCGTATCCGGAGTTACCGGAATATGGTGGTACGGGATACCGAAAGGCTCGACGAGCGGCGCCATATCCGGATGGTTGCTGACGACCATGGCGATATCCGCGTCGAGATCCCCGGCGCGCCAGTGCCACAGCAGCTCAAGCAGACAGTGATCTTCCTTGGACACGAAGATCGCCAGGCGTTTTCTCTGACTGGCCAGCGACAGGCTCCAGTCCATGGAGAACTCGGCCGCCACTCCGGCAAAATCGGCCTCAAGCTGCGGCTTGCGCTGCTCAAGGTCGGTTAAGTCAAATTCGATCCGGATAAAGAACATGCCGCCTTCCGGATCCATGGTGTACTGGTCCGACTGGACGATGTTCGCCCCGTATTCGGACAAAAATTTGGATACCGCGGCCACGATTCCAGGCCGGTCCGGGCAGGAAATGAGCATTCTGCCGCGGTTTTGTTTACCGGCTGCGCCGGACGTTTTTGCTGCTGCCATCTCTACTGGATTCTCCTTTGTACCTGCAAATTAGTCACCTATCCGGTCCGAGCCGGTGATGAAAACGGCGTTAACCGTTCACTTACAAAGATTTAAGCAGATCTTTGCCGGCAAACCATGCCGTCAGACGCTGATTGATCTGCTCTTCGGACAGCTCCGGGAACAGACGCTCTTCCGCGATCATGTCGTACAGGCGCTCCATCGGTTCGCGTCCGTCCGCTTTCTTGGCTTTCGCGTCGGTTTTGAGCAGCTCCCAGGTTTGCAGGACGAAGCCGCGCGAATCGACTTCTTTCTTCTCGAAGAAGAAAGCCAGCCGCTCCACGTCTTCCGCGAAGGATTCGCCGAACCGTTCCAGGACGGTTCCGCTGAGCAGCGCGATTTCCGCTTCGTACATCGGACGCTGGGTTTTCGGGTCCTTCCCGATCCACGGAGTCTCCAGGATCATCGGCAGGCCGATCAGTTTCTCGTGATGAACGACGCGGTTCATCGCTTCGAAGCCGATCCAGCCCGCTCCGACCGGAGCATGGCGGTCTTTGGACGCGCCGCGCGGATTCTTGCTGTCGTTCAGGTGGACGACCCCGATGCGGTCCAGACCGACCACGCGGTCGAACTGGTCCAGCACGCCGTCCAGGTCGCCTACGACATCATACCCTGCATCGTGGATGTGGCAGGTATCCAGACATACCGTCAGGCGGCCGTTGTCTTCGACCTTGTCGATAATCTGCGCCAGCTCCTCGAAGCTGCGGCCCATCTCGGTGCCTTTGCCCGCCATGGTTTCCAGGGCGATATGCACGCCCGTGTCCTTGACGCCGGCGAGGACTTCGTTAAGCCCTTCCGAAATGCGGGCGAGGCCGTACTCCGCATCCTTGTCCGTAAACGCGCCGGGATGAAGCACGATATTTTTCACGCCCAGATAGTCCGTGCGGCGGATTTCATCCTGCAGGAATTGGACCGCCAGCTCGTACGTGTTGTCTTTGTAGGAACCCAGGTTGATGATGTAAGGGGCATGAACGACGATTTCGCCGATCCCGTGCTCCTGCATGACTTCCCGGCCCTCTTCGATATATTGCGTTTCAATAGGCTTGCGCCGTGTATTCTGAGGTGCACCCGTATAGATCATGAATGTGCCGGAGCCGTACGAGACAGCTTCCCGGGCCGCATTCAGCAAACCTTTGTCGGAAAATGAAACGTGTGAACCGATTTTAATCATAGGGAATAGGCTCCTTGCTTAGTAAAATCTTTTCCC
Organism: Paenibacillus sp. JNUCC 35; assembly: GCF_058269095.1. Taxonomy (NCBI): domain Bacteria; kingdom Bacillati; phylum Bacillota; class Bacilli; order Caryophanales; family Paenibacillaceae; genus Paenibacillus; species Paenibacillus sp. JNUCC 35. Next base: position 5,443,269 of record NZ_CM177771.1, read on the forward strand.
CCTATTTTACAGGCAATGTCGCAAGAAAGCCAGAAATAAGGTATAATTTCAAGAGAGATCCAGTGCTTAAACCTGGCCCAGCGCGGGAATAATAGATTCCGAGGTGACGAGTTTTGAACAACTCCCTGTTTATGTGGTTTATTACTTTCTGGCCCCTTGTCCTCATTGGTCTGATGGCGATCGGCGGTTATTTTATGTTCCGCAAATTCCTGAAGGTGCTGCCGAAGGCCGACGGAAAATCCAAGCTCGACTGGCAGAACTATTACGTGGAGAAATCCCGCCATATGTGGACGGACGATTCCAAAGCCTTTCTTAACAAACTTGTCGCCCCTGTACCCGGCCCGTTCCGTGACATCGCCAAGCACTCCATCGCGGCCAAAATCGGGCAGATCGCCTTGGAAGAAGAGGCGGCGGAAGTTACACGCGAGCACTGCATCAAAGGTTATATCATCGCCACTCCCAAGCGGGATTACCGGAGCCTGATGAATTTCCTCGAACGCGAGAAGATTGATTACACGCCTTACAAACATCTGATCAATTCCTGATTCTTCTATTATACTCGCAGGAAGATTTCAGTAAGTCTGATCGGGATACACGCCAAAAAAACCGCTCGGCCCTCTCGGGACAGGGCGGTCATTTTTTTTTACGCAAAGTCAAAGCGGCACACAACGCGGCGGGATCGGCTGGAGCAGCCAGAGGCCCAGCGCCGGTGAAACGATCCCCAGAAGCAAATAAAGCGAGCTGATCAGCCAGCGGAGCCAAGGCTTCCATGCTTTATCCCCCTCAACAACCATTCCTCTCATCCTACTTTCCCTGACCGGAAGCGTTACCGACTTGGGGAGCATGTAACCCGGTTCTGCTTTACGCCATCAATGGAAGGCGAGTCTCATACTCGTTCAAACGTCCGTGATGAGGCAGATCGTGACAGCTCGTGGTGTTCGAATTCGGGGTTGCACAGCTTTTGCAGCTTGCCAGCGGTACCGACACCCGGTAAAATCCGGTTTTGAAAATATGATCCGCCTGTGTCCGGGACACAATCGAACCGCAGTGAATGCAGTAGACCAAATCCAAAGCTTTCATTCTCACACACCTCTTCATTTTGCTTCTTGTTGTCGCAACTTGTTACATTCTGTATTTGTAAACTATTATAAGATACGTTTTGTAACAAATCAAGAAGTTTTTGGGTGAATCGGTGCGTTTTTACGAGATTTTTGTAGAATTTTTAGAAAAAAATAATACATCGCTATACCCAGAAGGGCACCGCAGGTGTCCAGGATAACGTCTTCCGTCATCGAGGTCCTATGCGACGTAAATTTCTGATGCCATTCATCCGTGACCGCGAAAATGACACAGACCGCCAGCATGATGCCTGTCTGCTTGCGCTTGCTCATCAAGCGGAGGCTTCCGAGCCAATAGCCGGCAAGCAGAGCCAGGATGGCGTACTCCACGACATGGGCCGTTTTGCGTATGAAAAATTCGACATAGCCGTAGGCCCCTAGTCTTTTAACACTTACCACGGACCGGCCGTACTGAAACGATCCCGTAGGCGCTACCTGCTTTAACCTTTGTTCCGAGATATGTTCACGCAGCAGAGGCTTTAAGCTTTGTTTCTGGTACGGCTGCGAGGAGAGATAGAACATGAACGACATCCACGCCAGCACCAGCAGAAGGCGGAACATTTTATTGCGGCCGAGAGCCCTCATAAGCGCATTCACCTGTTTCCGATTTAACGTTTTTCCGGTTAATAAAATAAAGCCCCCTAATATCGCATCCGATATTAGAGGGCTTTGAATCTATCTTTTATCTTATTTATAAGTAGTAAGCAAGGACATTTCCGTCTGATTCACATGCTTAAGCATAATTTGCTTTAAATCGTCCACGTAGGGCTTGACCGTAGGAACCGGCTCACTCTGCTCTTCCACCCTATGTACAAATTGCTCCAACTCCAGCAGCAGCTGACGCATGTCCGGGTTCTGCATAATAGCCTACCGGACAGCGTGCTTTACAACAGAGAGAATATTGTCAATAACCCGATTCTGTTCCGTTACCTGTAGGTTGGAACCTGACGGAATGCACAATCCATTTTCAAATAAATTCTCCGATATACTCTTGTTCTCTTCGTGAGTGTAATAAGAGCAGCCTTTGAACAAAGGTTGCAGATGCAGGGGCTTCCACACCGGCCGAGCTTCGATATTTTGGGACGACAGTTCGTTTATAATTTGGTTGGGGCTGATCCCCGTTGTGGATTGATCAACAGTCAATGCCGTTAACCACCTTGTCGATCTACCAAAGGAAGCTTCCGGCATAAAAGTAAAGCCTTCAACCTCACTTAAAGCTTTTTTATAGCGCTCAAACACTTGTCTGCGCGCATTCACACGTTCATCCAAGACTTGAAGCTGTCCTCTTCCGATTCCGGCTAGTATATTGCTTAATCTATAATTATAACCAAGATCGCTATGTTGATAATGGAGAGCATTGTCTCGTGCTTGCGTAGCCCAAAAACGGGCTTTTTCCAAAGCCTCTAAATCCTCCGAAACCAGCATGCCACCACCGGATGTGGTGATAATTTTGTTCCCGTTGAAAGAAAATATTCCGAATTTGCCAAAGGTCCCGCTTGATTTACCTCGATAAGTTGCCCCCAAAGACTCCGCTGCATCTTCAATTACAGGTACCTTATATTGTTCACAAACGGACAAAATGTTGTCGTAATCCGAGCTTTGGCCATATAAATTCACCACAATGACCGCTTTGGGAAGCTGTCCGGATTTCCGGGCATCCACAAACGCTCTTTCCAATGCGCCGGGTGACATATTCCAACTTTCAGGCTCGGAATCAATAAAAACGGGAACGGCTCCCTCGTATAAAATAGGGTTAGCGCTGGCTACAAACGTAAGCGTGGAACAGAACACTTTATCGCCCGGTTTAACTCCGACAAGTTTCAAAGCGAGATGAAGAGCGGCTGTTCCCGAACTTAAAGCAGCAGCTCCGCCGGAACCGACATACTCCGCAACATCCTTCTCGAAAGCATCAACGTTCGGGCCGAGAGGGGCGATCCAATTCGTATCAAAGGCCTCTTTAACGTAGCTTTGTTCTCTATCCCCGATATGAGGAGGAGAAAGATAGATCCGATTCACTTCTCAGCACCTACCAATTCTTATTATGAATTTTTATTACTTTTGCAGGCACGCCAACGGCAGTACTCCTCGCCGGAAGTGAGGTAGTTACAACAGCTCCCGCCCCTACAATCGTTCCCTCCCCGACGTCGATCCCGGGAAGTACGACTGCCCCTGATCCAACACAGCTTCCTTTTCCAAGATGGACACTGCCCGATACTCTAGCTCCCGGCAGAACGGTAACCTCGTCTTCAAGGTGACTATCATGACCGATACTCGAACAATAGTTCACAATAACATGCCGGCCGATGACAATGTCGGTAGTAACGACACACTGCGCACAAATCATGGTACCCCAACCTATTCGTACCCGTTCGCCTACTACAGCAGTAGGATGAATCAACGTTGCGTAATTATAACGGGAATGTATCTTTTCGATCTTTGCAATAATGTGCTGTCTAACTAAGGGATCACCTACAGCACAAATTAGATGCGTATGGTTAAGAAAGGGATCCGCAAGCTGACTGAGCGTCCCTAGTACATCAACTCCATTTATTTGTTTTCCACAGAGTTCTGCGCGGTCATCTATAAAACCAAGCAACTCCCAGGTCGGTTGATTGGTGTTAATGTCCTTTATCAGTTGAGCGGTTTCCCTACCGTGCCCGCCCGCGCCGATTATAATAATGTCTTTCATAGAGGCGCGTTTCTGCCTTTTTCTTCGAGCCCCATGAAAACCGGCATTGTCACATGACCCGTTTGATTGATCCCCTCGGATTTAAATACTTTTTTTACAGTTAAAAATAGTATTTTAATATCCAGCCAGAAGGACTGATGATCAACATACCAAACATCCAGTTCGAACTTTTCCTCCCACTTAATGGCGTTGCGTCCATTGACCTGAGCCCATCCCGTTATGCCCGGCTTTACAAGATGCCTCCTAGCCTGCTCCGGAGTGTAGCGGGATAAATAATCCATTAACAAAGGTCTGGGTCCTACCAGGCTAAGATCTCCTCTTAACACATTCACAAGCTGTGGAAGCTCATCCAGGCTTAATTTTCTGAGAAACTTTCCAAATGGAGTTAGTCGTATATGATCCGGAAGTAGAGTGCCATTTTCATCCTTTTCATTAGTCATGGTCCTAAATTTGTACACGTAAAAAGGTTTACCATGCAACCCCGGACGCTGCTGCTTAAATAACACAGGGCTTCCCAATTTAGTTCGAATGAGAAAAGCCAGTAACAAAATAAAAGGCAAAAGGAATAATAGACCTGTTACGGATACAAAAAGATCAAATCCTCTTTTTAGCATGGTCTCACCACTCACATGAAATTAATTGTATTTATACGGTTACTGCAGCTTCGACTTTTGAGAACACAAACGCTCTTCCAACAGAATAATACTCCAATTTATGCTGCCGCATGTCAGAAAGGTCAAAACAGTTACGACCATCGATCACTTTGGGTTGATGGAGCAAATCGCGCACACGCTTCAGGTCCATACTCTTGATTTCTTTCCACTCGGTTAAAATGATGCAAGCATCAGCATCTTTAACACAATCGTATAGGTCTTCCACATATCTAACTGCGGATGGAAGATACTTAGATGCTTCATGAATAGCTATCGGATCGTAAGCCTGAACCTCGGCTCCCATACTTACCATGGCCGGGATAAGAGATAAAGAGGGTGCTTCTCTTACATCATCTGTATCCGGTTTAAAGGCAAGACCCAATACGGCTAATTTCTTCCCTTGAAGGGTTCCCAGTGCTTGTTTTAATTTATCCATAATGACCAGGCGCTGGTTTTCATTCGTTTCGATTACAGCTTCAAGAAGCTTGAATTCATAACCGGCTTCGTAAGCGATATGCTTGAGTGCATACGTATCTTTAGGAAAGCAGGAGCCCCCGTATCCTATCCCGGCTTGCAGAAATTTGTTGCCGATTCTGCTGTCCAGTCCCATACCTGAGGCGACCTCCGTTACATCCGCGCCCACTCTCTCACAAATATTGGCTATCGCATTAATAAAGGAAATTTTAGTGGCCAGAAAAGTGTTTGCCGCATATTTAATCATCTCGGCACTCTCTAAGCTGGTTTTGAAAATAGTTGTACGAAAGGGAGCGTGAATTTCGGCTATTACGTCTGCAGCATGTTCACTCGTCGCCCCTATAACCGCCCTTTCCATATTCATGCAATCCTGAATTGCAGAGCCTTCCTTTAGAAACTCAGGATTAGAGACAACATCAAACGTCAATCCTTTATCTGACAAATTTTCTTGAATAATGGATTCAATTAAACGTCCTGTTCCTACTGGTACAGTACTCTTGGTAACTATAATTTTATATCCGTTAAGATGACTGCCAATTGTTCGGGCTACGTCTTTCACATAGCTTAAGTCTGCTTCTCCTGTGACCGACATTGGAGTACCTACCGCAATAAAGATAATATTCGCCTCTCTAATAACCCCCGCTATGTCGGAAGAAAAGGAAAGCCTCCCTTCCTGAACATTTTTAATCACCAATTCTTCCAGACCCGGTTCATAAATAGGAATTTTATAGGCTCTCAACTGCTCGATTTTCATTTCATCAATATCACAGCAAATAACGTGATGTCCCACGTCTGCAAAACAAGTTCCAGAGACTAAACCGACATAACCGGTTCCGATTACCCCAATTTTGTTCATACTAAGTTTCATCCCCTCTGGCCGATAAGTTCCTTTTCGAAAATTTCTCTTAAGTACTGGCAAACATCGGATTTTAAATCTTCCCTTTGGAGAGCGAAGTCAATAGTAGCTTTAATAAAGCCAAAGCGGTCTCCCACATCGTAGCGAACACCCTCAAATTGAAACGCCAAAATATCTTGAATCTCGTTTAATTTGCAAATAGCGTCTGTCAATTGAATTTCTCCACCTGCTCCCGCCTCTTGTGTTTCCAAAATAGCGAAAATTTCCGGGCGCAAAATGTAGCGTCCCATGATCGCAAAGTTCGAAGGAGCTGCTCCCACATCAGGTTTTTCAATTAACGAACGGACATAGACTAAGTTAGGCTCTGCTGCGTTCCCAGTGGAATCAACAATCCCATACTTATGTACATCTTGATCCGGCACCCATTGAACACCGACCACCGAAGATTCATACCGTTCGAAAACATCAATCAGTTGTCTGGTACATGGCTTGCTTGATTGTACAATATCATCACCCAATAGAACGGCAAACGGTTCGTTACCGATGAAGGTCTTGGCACAATGGATTGCATGACCCAACCCTTTAGGCTCTTTTTGTCGGATATAGTGAATATTAGCCATATTAGAAATATTCCTAATTTGCTCTAGATCTTTATACTTTCCTTTTTTATCCAAACTTTCTTCTAACTCAAAAGACTTATCAAAATGATCCTCAATCGCTCTTTTACCTCTGCCGCTGATAATTAAAATATCTTCAATTCCAGATTCTATTGCCTCTTCTATGATGTATTGAATTGTTGGCTTATCAACAATCGGAAGCATTTCTTTAGGTTGCGCCTTCGTTGCAGGCAAAAATCTCGTGCCTAAACCAGCGGCGGGAATAATCGCTTTTTTCACTTTCATACTGATCTCTCCTACCTCTCTGTCTGAGTTACAGCAGCACCTTTGTCTTATTTCTGCTCCGGTAGTATTCAAAGGTTTTGTTAAGTCCTGTATCTATACTTGTTTGAGGCGTCCATCCCAAGAAATGTTTGGCACGGGAGTTATCCAAATAGCTATGCAAGATATCACCATCTCTTGCGGGAGCATATTCGGGTAGATTATCGCTCTGATTGATATCCGCAACGATTTTATAAAGCTCATTAATTGAAGTCGACGAACAGGTACTGATATTTAGCACTGCTCGGCTTCCGTTTCTAAGAGCTAATAAATTAGCTCTGGCCACATCTGTGACATATACGAAATCACGGGTTTGGGTGCCGTCCCCGAATATTACGGGCTGCTCATCTTTTATAAGCTTATCGACAAAAATAGAGACAACTCCCCCCTCTCCCTTCGGAATCTGACGGGGACCATAGACATTGGCATATCTTAAAATCGTGTAGTCTAACTGATATAACTCCGAATACATTCGGATGTATTTCTCAGGCGTATATTTGGAAATACCATAGGACGACAAGGGCTGTACAGGATGATTCTCATCCACAGCCAAGTAGTTAGGACTTCCGTAAACCGCCGCAGATGATGAATAAATAACTTTATTCGTCTTATAATTTCTGCAAAGCTCCAGTAATCGAATGGAGCCAAGAATATTTATAGAAGCGTCCTGCTGAGGATTTTGCAGAGAGCTCTGCACATCAATTTGTGCGGCAAGATGAAAAACTACTTCCGGTCGCTCGACTTTGAAGATATGCTCCATATCGTCGCATTCAATGGCCTGTTCATAAAATTTAACATTAGTAGGAACATAGTCCGCATTACCAGTGCTTAAATTATCTACAATTACAACATCATGTTCTTCTTCAAGCAATTGATCCACCACATGAGAGCCGATAAAGCCTGCGCCGCCAGTAACTAGTATTTTCATATTCCCAGCTCCTTGTATACAACTTCCATATTTGAAATAATTTTTGGAAGGGCAAATTCTTTTTGTACACGCTGTCTTGCATTCAAGCCGAATAACTCTCTGTGCTCTCCATTAAAGAGTAAGGCAGTCATTTTCTGAGCCAGAATCTCGGGACTTTTCACTGGAACCAGATAACCTGTTTCTCCATGAACAACAAGGTCCCTATTCCCCCTGATGGCTGTGGCAACTACGGGAATTCCCATGGACATCATCTCCATAACCGACCTCGGAAGTCCTTCCCTTAGCGAAACTAAAAGACCGACATCCGTAATACTGAGAATCTCAGCAATATCGCTGCGATAGCCCAAACACCGGATGCGGTCTTCTAAATTTTTTATCCTAACTATTTGCTTCATGTCCTCAAAATCGACCCCATTACCCACAAACAAAACAATAAAATTGTCTATTCCGCTTTCTTTTAATATTTCCACAGCCTGGATAACATCCGATTGTCTTTTGTTAGCATTAATTTCAGCTATGTGCGTGAAAATAACTCGGCCCGGAGTAATCCCTAATTGAACCTTGAATTTCTCTTTTGCTGATTCATTGTTTAGCGGGCTATAAAAGTCCGTATCAACACCAACACCTTTGATATAAGCTATCTTCCGCTGAGGTACAATTTTTGCCGCAGCTGCTTGATCATCTGTATTGATTACGATTAATTTATCCGTTCGGAACCCTGCTAACTTTTCAGCCCATTTAAATAGAAAGTTGCCTAGACGGCTTCCGTTCTCGCTAAAATGAAATCCGTGTGCCGTGTACAGAACTTTGGACCTTGTAAATACGCTAGCTACCCTAGTCACAAAAGAAGCAATGGGTGTATGCACATGAATTAGATCATAACTTTCAGTTCGCAGCAGTTTTCGTATAGTAAAAAAAGCCCGTATATTACCTGGGCTCTTAAGACTTCTGTGGAAAGGTATGGGATGAATCGTGACTTTCGGGATATGTTCCAGGATTCTTTGTTGACTGACAATGCTTGTAGCAATTTCTACCTTATACCCTTGTTCCAAAAAATAATTAATATGAGGAATTAGAAAAGCATTTACCGTTGTGTCCACAGTTGTGACAAACAATATTTTTTTCATGTTTCACCGACCCTGCTCAATTGAAGCCGGTAGCAAGGCATCATCTATTTTGTAATAGGTGAGATACCAATCGACAAAATTTTTTAGCCCAGTTTCAAGTTTAGTTGCGGGAGAAAAGCCCGTATCAGATTGTAATTCCTCAATATCGGCATAAGTTTCTTTTACATCGCCAGGCTGCATAGGGAGGAGTTCCTTCACAGCTTTTTTGCCGAGGTGCCTCTCCAATATATCTACAAATTGCATTAACTCGACCGGTTGATTGTTCCCGATATTGTACACTTTGTAGGGTGCCGTTGAACTGCTGGTAGAGTCTTCTTTCCTATTCTTTGGCGGAAGTTTCAACAACCTGACAATTCCTTCGACAATGTCATCAATATAAGTAAAATCCCTTCTCATTTGACCGTTATTAAAAATTTGAATGGGTTTCCCCTCCAAAATCTTTTGAGTAAAGGAAAAATAAGCCATGTCCGGTCGTCCCCAAGGTCCATAAACAGTAAAAAAACGCAACCCTGTTGTAGGAAGCCCAAATAAGTGGCTGTACGTATGTGCCATTAGTTCATTAGATTTCTTGGTAGCCGCATACAGACTAACAGGATGGTCAACATTGTCCTTGACGGAGAACGGAATGCTTTTGTTTGCGCCGTATACGGAACTTGACGATGCATAAATTAGATGCTCTACCTTATGATGACGACAACTTTCCAGTACGTTAGTAAATCCAATTATATTGGAGGTGATATAAGCTGACGGATTTTCTAAACTATATCTCACTCCCGCTTGTGCAGCTAAATTTACAACGATTTTGGGATTGTATTGTTCAAAAACGGAATGAACCTGATCAGCATCTTCCAAGTTAATCTTTTGAAAAGTGAAACTTGTATCCTCAAACCATTTTAGGCGGTCATGTTTAAGATCAGCATCATAATAATCGTTTAGATTATCTATGCCCACCACATCATATCCGATTTCTAGAAGCCTTTTGGAAAGATGAGCTCCAATAAAGCCGGCTGCACCAGTAACAAGTATCATGAACTACATCACCTTTTTATAAGTTTTCGAATAATCGCGAAATTCAGCCCAAAACTCTGTTCTCTTGGCATTTAGAATAAAGTTTGTATACTGGCTTGCGGTTTTAATATTCTTTTCGGCCTCAATGGCTTGCCAATCTTTGTCCTTAGCCAGACGGATTATTTTTTGAGATAATTCGGCTGCATTCCCAGCTTCAAATATACATTCTGCTGAAAGAAGCTCCGGAATTCCTCCTACATTTGAAGCGATTGCCGGAAGACTTCTACTCATTGCCTCGATTAAAGCCCTTGGCAAACCTTCCTGAAAGCTCGGTTGCAAGTAAATATCCAAATCGTCTAACCATTCGAAAACCTTTTGTCCGCTCGGTACAGGTTTGTAAAATTCAATCCGTTCCGAGATTCCCAAGGATTCACTCAATTGCATTAACGGGGAAGGATCTCCCTCTCCTAACACCCTGAACTCGAAGTTCAAATCATTTTTTATTAGGGATAGTGACTTTAAAGCAACATCAATTCCTTTATATTTAGAAGCCATGGACCCTATTAACCCGAATTTTATCGGAAATGAACTCTCCCTAATGCGAGTCAGTTTATTGGAAAAACTATCTTCTGCTATCATCGGAAGTTCAACATTGGAGCAATCAATTTGTTGCCCGTTAGTCGGGTAATGTTTCTGTAAAAACCTTTTTGTTACATACAAAACGTACGGAGCCTTCTTTACTAATGCTTTCGTTTTATAGGTCATGATCGGAGCGTAAATTTTCCCTTTTATGTTCCCGTAATTCCAAAGAGCATCCCACGCGTGACCCACTACTTCAGCTGCCCAAGGCAAGTTTAACTCTTCCGCTGCTTCCACGGCTAAAGCACCAATCTCGCTAGGTAGTCTTACTATTAAAGCATCACATTGCTCTAAGGAAGATTTTATCTTATTGTAGGCCTCTTTGCGTTTGGTTATCATAGATATCGGATCGCTTATGGATGGAACTCCATTAAAGCTTACACCTGGACCGCTTGAAATCTTCCTGTTGTTCAATTCAAGTTTGTTATCGCTAGTTACCATTCTCGAAATAATTCGGATCTCAGAGAATACATTCAAATACCTGCACCACACGTTATAATCAAAATAATTATGGTAGTATTCGTCGGTGCCTTTAAGGTGTTCAATTGTGACATCATATGCAAAAGCTAGCTTCACATTCTCACTACCCTCACCAGTTTATTATTCATTGCTCTATCATCCTTGGTTCCCGGCTTGCGTCTCCGGCTTAAAAAGATTAAACCAAACCAAATTACAAAAATCGGAAAAAAACTGTTCAGCGGAAGAACCAGCAAGAGACTTCCAATCAGAACAGTTAAGACGCGTATAATATTATTACGACTCTTGTCTCCAGTTCTGCATATAAGAGCGATTCCTAATGGTCCCAGCAACATACCAAACCAGCCAAAATTAGCGATCGCTTCTTCCAGCCAACTAGTGGTAACTGTCCAGCCTAAATATTGAACGGAAAATGCATTTTTAAAAAGCGCAGTAGTCACATACACAGGGTAAGGCCAAGGTTTACTTTCCCACATGCTTCTGGGGATGTACATCGTTAAATAAAATAATATACTTTGCCCCCTATATTCCAGAATCTGTTTCTCATCTTTATTTAACTCTGAATATATAGCCAACTTTGTAACACTATCTCTTCCAAAATCGATTCTTGAGTTTGTGTAACTCACTTGCGGGCTTTCATGCATATTACTTGCTCTCACATTATCTTGATAGAAGGAGGAAAATAACAATAAAATAAGCGCGGATAGAATTCCGAATAATGGGATCTTCCAGCCCTTTAAAATACCTTTCTGAATAGCCGACAAACCCAGCATCAGTATAAATATAGCTACAATCGCTCTTTTGCCCTGAAGCCACATAGCTAAACCTACCCAAGGCATTAACACGTAAATTAAATACATCATGTTATGTTTTCGATTCATTAAGAACAATAATACGGACGAAATAATGCTTAAAATGCTAAATAGATGAATCTTCACATGATAATCACTAGATTCTTCATTAAAAAGCTCAGTCACTACAGCACCGTATTTCCAGTAAACACTTGGATCTGGAGAAAAAAGAACAAGAAACAAAGGGGTAATCAACAAAAGATAGAGAATGGGCTTAAATTTCTCAAACTTTAGAAAATCCAGGTTAGAGGCTTCTAATTTAGCATCTGACTTCAATTTGAAGAGTACAAACCAGAAAATTGGAACAACACTCGTATATATAGCATAGATGAGTGAAGTCATCTCACTTCTAGTAGCTAGTTGCAGACCAATTTTTTCCTTGTATTCCGGCTTTCCATAAAGCAAATCTTGAATAAGAGGAAAGGAGAAAAATAAATAAAAAGTTAAATAAACATACAAGATCGAATTTTTCCTACCTTTTGATATTTGAATAAAAACAAATATTAACCAAAATGTCTGCCATATTAATGCCAAGCCATTCATCGTATCTTCCATAGGTTCTCCATTTAATTTTATTCTTAGCTCAGACAAACATGGAATGAATTCAAATAACCTTCGATATGTCTTTCCTTGTATTTCTGAATAAAATCTAACGATCTTTGTTCAAATTCTTGTTTCGTTAAGCCGTTTCTATTACTGAATAATTCTCGTATTTCTTCAACCGACAATGGACTTTCAATACCCAAATTTGCATAGGGGATAACTATCCCCAGTTTTTGTTGAGATAGTACCTTCGAATAATCTCCAACATTTTCAGTGAAAATCGGTATAACTCCTTGAGAAACATACTCAAGTACCTTAGTCGGTGAAGCTACTTTATTTATTTGGGAAGGCCCTCTGAGTACGAAACCATAATCACAAATTTTTAGATAATCAGGCACTTCATTGTGAGGAACTCTTAAAACAGTCCAATTCCTCAGCTTATATTTCTCGGCATACTCCTTAAACAAGTCTACGTCCTTGGAGAGCACAATTAAATGGCTCTTCACTAATACATTCTCAATATCTGCGTATAGTCGTATCGTCGCTTCCGGCATCTGATAATGCTGAGCTTGCCCTAAGTAACAAAATACGACGGAATCATCTTCAATTCTCAAATCTTTTTTTGATTTTTGGTTCAAACTTACTTCCTTTTTTAAAAACAAATTTGAAGGTAACATAGGAAGCACAATTGTTTCCTTCTTATGCTTTAATGCTTCTTTAAAATTTTCAGATACTGTGACCAGGGTTGAGGTTCGGTTAACCGTCACTTTTTCAATGTGCTTGTAAATACGCTCTTTTATTAATCCTCTTATATTTTTACTTGCCTCTCTTGCCTCGATGGGAACAACACCATGATAATCAAAAAATAATGGAATATTAGTTTTTTGCGAAAAGGATGAAAGAAGATACGCAGATACTAAATTTTGACCATAGACAACTTTGGGTTTACCCATATCTTCCATCAGATTAAACAAATGCTGCTCGATCACAAACCTATTTCGCAAAGCCGGTCTTTTAAAAGGAATTTTCTTCCCGATACATAGCCCGTTAAACTCATCCGGTAATATTGTGCTTTCTGGGTAGATCAAAACAATTTTTCCATACCTCTGTGAAAGTAATTCCAATTCAAACAAAACACGCCTTGAATATCCAGAACCGCTTCCAATATCTTGGCCGACAAGCATCCAAATCGAATAATTTGTTTTCATCTAATTAGCCCCTAAAATCAATTGATTTCCACATTGGATAATTGTTTTGCTTTAGAACGCTTGGATAGAAGGAATAAAAAAACCGCGATACTCAAGCAAATAAATACCTGTGAAATGATAGCTGAAAGTGCGGCGCCTTTCCAAGAGAGCAAAGGGATGAGGATTACATTCAATATGACATTGAAAATGACCGCGGCCACTTGGATATAACTTCGGTAAGACTGGTATCCTGCGCCCGTAAGAACATCGCTTAGCGGATAGTATATGGACTGGAGGAGCGGGATTAAAGACAAGTAGTACAAGACTTCCACCGTACTTGCGTATCCTTGGCCCAGAACTAATGGAACCAGAGGAGCGCACATCCAAATTAACACTGCCACGATTAGCCCATACAGAGCAGTGATTTTTGTGATCCTTTTGCCAAATTGATATGTATTTGCAATGTCTTTGGAACCATATCTGAAAAACTTTGCATAGGTTGCCGTCAAAAGAGCTTGAATCGGCGTAAATGTCAGGTTAATAATCTTTGAAGCTGCCGAGTAAATCCCCGTTATTTCAGCGCTAACAAAGCCATTTAGCATGACTTTATCCAATTCGCTATAAATAGTTTTAGACGTTGTTCCTACTGCAAAATGCAATCCATCTTTTATGTCCTCTTTTAAATGAACGAGATTAAATTTAGGGTTCCCCAGTTTTTTCAACACGAGAAAATAGCCTACAATAGCTACGACTAAATTAGTAGATACGTAATACCAAGAGAATATTTCCAAAGTAACTCGCCCATTAATGGTTAAAATAAATAAGATCGAAAGAACTTTCAGAAAACTTACCAGCACATTTAAAAATGCTGTAAAGCTCAATTTTTCAAAAGCCTGGAAGCATTTTCCGAGTATCTCTATGAATTTACCAACTATTAATTCACCCAATGTCAAAAGGACTATGACAAGCAAGGTAGTTTGATATAAATAGGAGCTAATTATGACAGATAAGCTCCCTAAGATAAGGCTGCCCGTAAGCAAAAAAAACAAGGTACTGCCGAAATACTTGGAGAATTCCTCCGGTTTTCGTGCTACTTTCATAATTAACACATTGCTCTCGCCTATATCTATAAATGGGATGATCATGGTAAACAAAGCGATAATCGCCATAAAAGAACCGAAATCTTGAGGCCCCAGCAACTTCGCTAGAAGTATAATGTACAAGGCCTGAAATAATGTTCTGCCTCCTATTGCTATAAACATCCAAATGGTATTGATTCCGACCTTGCTTGACAGCAACCGATTTTTTAATTTTTTTAGTAGCCCCATATAGATATTCCACTCCTGTTTAGTCAAACAAGCGATAGCTCTTTCTCTTGCTCTGTTTTTTCTTCCACGCTTACCTGCTCGCTTCTAAATGTCGGCACAATATCTTGAAGAACTCCGCAAATCACTCCCGGTTCTTCCCTCAGCACCGCTTCCAGCTTTTTAATCTCAAACTCAAGTAATGAACGCTGCAAACTGGAGGGTTTCCCAATAAAAATTCGGTTATGCTTAGTGGAACTAATCCCTTCCTCATCCGTCAGCAGCTCTTCGAACAATTTTTCCCCCGGTCTGATTCCTGAATACTCTATTCTTATATCTATCTCAGGTTCGAAACCGGAAAGACGAATCAGATCTCTTGCGAGATCGTAAATTTTAACCGGAGCCCCCATGTCAAGAATAAAAACCTCTCCTCCCTTTGCCAACGCACCGGCTTGAATGACCAACTGTACGGCTTCAGGAATGGTCATAAAATAGCGGATCATTTCCGGGTGAGTAACGGTAACAGGCCCCCCATTTTTAATTTGCTGCTTAAATCTGGGGATGACGCTCCCGCGACTGCCAAGTACATTACCAAATCGAACCGCAGCAAAAAGAGTACTGCTATTTGTGTTCAAGCTTTGAACGAGCATTTCCGCAATCCTTTTGGTTGTTCCCATTACGCTGGTCGGATTTACCGCCTTATCTGTAGAAATAAGAACAAATCTCTCTGCGCCGTATCGGTCCGCGCATTCCGCAACATTCTTAGTTCCGAATACATTATTTTTAATGGCCTCGGAAGGATTCCGTTCCATCAAAGGAACATGTTTATGAGCTGCCGCATGAAAAACAACCTGCGGACTGTATCGTTGAAAAATCAACTCTATCCGTTCCCGATCCTGGACATCGGCAATCAGAGTTTCGATCGGAAGTTCCGGAAACTTCGTTCTCAATTCCATCTCAATCGTGTAGATACTATTTTCCCCGTGACCCAATAGCAGCAACCTGGAGGGATGAAAGGGTGCAATTTGTCTGCAGAGCTCAGACCCGATGGAGCCACCCGCACCTGTTATGAGAACGGTTTTTTGTTCCACGTAATTAGCGATTCCTTTCAAATCTGTTTTTATGGGCTCTCTTCCCAGCAGATCTTCAACTTCTACATCTCTGATTTCTTTAATGCTTACTTTACCGCTTATGAGATCATTCAAAATCGGGATGATTTTTAAATTGGCTTTCGTTGCCTTGCAGATTTCGATGATAGCGGATAACTCTTTTTTCGACGCTGAAGGAATGGCAATAATAATGTCATGAATTTCATATTTGTTTACGGTATCCATAATGGATTCCCGATTACCTATAACGGGGATTCCGTAGATTTGTGATTTCTGCTTCCGTGGATCATCATCTATAAATGCCACGGGAGCCATAATGGATGCCTGATTTTGTTTTAACTCCTTGGCAATAATACTTCCGCAATCACCCGCTCCGATAATTAAAGCTTTATTCTGATTTTCCTTCTTGCGTTGATAATGATCTGTAAATACTCTCCAGGCGAATCTTACCCCGCCGGTCAGAAACAAATTAGATTGGAGCGCCCCAATAAACACCGACATCGGTATAGTTTTTCCTGTTACCCAGTAAACGAAAAGGTAAGAAACGGCACCTCCAACTAAGGAAGCCCTGATAAGCGAGTACAACTCTCCCACGCTTGCATACTGCCAAATCCGGTTATACAACTTAAAAAGGTGAAAACTGGCCGCAAAAACAAGAAGCGATGTAACAATATAAATCCCAATCTGGTTTTTATACAAATCCGGTATATTCCCATCAAAACGTATGAGATAAGAACAATAAATAGTTGACGCCACACTGATCATATCCATTGCAACGAGTATCAGTTTCCGTTTTTTTAAAACCATTAGGTACCCTCCGCTTTCTCCAGCAAACTTTTATTGAACACAACCGATCAAAACCTCGCAAGCTGCTCGGTCAACAGGATTTCTAGGCTTTTGATTGTTCTCGAACGGCGTTCTTCATTTGCTTTCCTCCATCTGCTTCATAATCTGATAAAAGAACGAGCTATATTGTTTTGAATCAAAACAACATAGCTCGGGCTTTTAATAGAAAACCGGGGCATCGAACCCCTCCTCACATCATCCCTTCGACGATTAACGTCTAAGGCGCATTTCGCACCCACAGCATGACCGAGTGCCTACAGTGATAAAGGTACAGTAGACATAACCTGAGCCGAACAACAGACCGCTTCTTTAAGCTTTTTCGCCGTAATAGTAGTAATAAGAAGACTCTTTTTTGGAGTAAGCTTTGTTGTTAAGCACAACACCGAGAACGCGCGCTTTTACGTATTGAAGTTGCGATAGAGCTTTCTGAGCCCGGTCGCGTTTGACCTTGCCGTGATTGAGCACAAGAACGACTCCGTCCGCTTTGGCCGCCAAGATTTGCGAGTCCGTTACAGCAAGCAGCGGTGGCGAGTCAATAATGACCATGTCATACCAATCGCCGACTTCTTCAAGCAGAGTAAGCATGCGGTTAGAGCCAAGCAATTCAGCGGGATTCGGCGGAATCGGTCCCGATGGAAGGAGAGTCAGGTTAGGAATTCCCGGATCGGTTAAAGCATCCTCAAATCGATCCTGGTTTACGAGTACATGGGTAAGTCCGGAACGGTTAGAGACATTAAATACCTTGTGCAGAGTCGGTTTTCTTAAATCCGCATCAATCAGCAGGACTTTCTTGTTCTCCTGGGCGTAAGCCACGGCAAGATTGGCCGCCGTTGTCGACTTCCCTTCTTCGGGTTGTGCGGAGGTGATGAGAACACTCCGAATTTCCTGATCAATGGAGGAGAATTGAATGTTCGTTCGCAAAGTGCGATAAGCTTCGGCAATATTCGACTTAGGATTGACATGTGTAATTAAGCGGTTATTGGTTAACGCCGGCATAAACCGATTCACCTACAACTTTCTGTTCCGGTTTGGAAGGGACATTACTCGGTGCATCCGAAGCCTTAATCCGGCTGATTACCGCTAATGTGGGGAGTCCGAGATACTGTTCAATCTCTTTTTCCGACTTGAGCGTGTCGTCCAGATACTCCAGCAGAAACGCCAGACCGACTCCGATTAGCGCCGATAAAATGAAGGCGATGATGATATTCATTTTGGGGTTCGGTTTAACCGGAAAAGGAGCTTCTTCCTGTTTCGCCTGATTTAGCAGAGTTACGTTGTCTACCTTCATAATTTGGGGGATATCCGTTTTGAAGACATTGGATATCGCATTCACCAGTTTTACGGCCGTATCGTGACTATAGTCGGTGACTGTGATGGTCAAAACCTGCGTTTCATTAACGGCGCTGACTTTTACCATCGAAATAATCTCATCCGCTGTCAGCTGAAGTTCCGGCAGTTGGGTCGCCACTTTATCCAAGATGGCCGGCGTCCGTATAATCTCTTTGTAGGTATTCACCAGCATGATGCTCGCGCTGACTTCGCTATAATCGATTCTGGAAATTCCCTCCGCCTGATACGAGGAATTTACAATCAATTTTGTACTGGCCGCATACTGCGGTTTTATATAGAAATAACTGATTAACCCCGTCACAAGACAAGAAAGGACAACGATAGTTGCAATCAGCCAAATCCGTTTTCGAATAATGTGCAGGTACTCTTTCAAGTCGAGTTCCATAATGGTTCTAACCTCCAGTGGAGTGAAATGCCTTACTCTTACCATTTTGTATCATTTTCATTCAATAATTGATACGTATTGTATCACACTAAACGTAGAAAGACGGTTTCTACCGAGAGCAGCCTGTTTTTAGTTTACGTAACCGCCGAACGATACGGGAACGGGGCAGATTCTTTTTCTACCGCCTCCATAATCTCAACCAAGTCGTATTCTTCAAGCTGCTGTAAAAACAAATGAATGTCATTCTCGGCCGTCTGGTAAGTCGTCTCATAGTGATCCTGTAAACATAACACAAGTTCATGCACGGTTCTGGCCTCGGAGAGCAGGGACCAAATCATACCGCCTACTTCGTTGACTTTCGTGATGCTTTGCCTGTTCATTTGCATAATCACGTATTCCCCGTCAAGAAGCATGACTTCCGTATCTTGATGGCGCTTGAATTTATTTTCCATCCAGCGAATCTCCTAAACATATTTTTTCATTTTGACTTGACGAGACAAGCGTTTCCACCTTTCAGCATAAACGGATTTAAGATGCTTCCAGCGTGAGGTGCTCCTCACTCCTTCCAATCCAAGCAAAGCGGGGTGCACATAGGGGAAAAGAAAATTGCAGAACCAGGCACCCGTATGTACGGGCCTGTCATATACTTGTGTCAGGTGGTAAAGCAGGATGTAAAGGGCATTCCTAGATCCTTTATGACCCTGCTGCACGTTGCGAATAAGTGAGTAGGACCAGAATGGCGGGACAGATGGTCTGGCCGGCACAATAACCGGAAGACCCGGGAAGAGATAATCAACGGCCGCCAGCACCGTTTTCATTCTTTTCACGGTATATTCCCGAGCAGCCCGTTGGACCACTCCTTTCCTGACAGATTCAACATCTGCATTCTGCAGCAAATGAACAACGTCCAAGAAATAGCGTATGGAATTCATCCTGTGTTGAGAACCGTGTAAACATATACTGTAAAATGTATCCGAATCGTTCATCCTCCGGATATGCACATAGTTCTGCAAAGGAAGGGACTGACTCCAAAATGAGTCGTAATCAATGTCGGCTGTACGAAACTCCACCAGTCCCCAGTGAATTTCAACCGTAATGGGAAGCCGGCCGGCGGCTCCTTCTCTCGTGTATACAACGTGATGGCTCGCATCCGATCCATCAAACCGTTCAAATCCCAAGGTCTCGACAATGGCAGCCGCTGCGGAAAGGTTCTCCGGTCGGATAAGAACGTCAATGTCCGTCGTTCCTCTTACTCCGAACCCGCCGTAATACTGCTCGCTGAAATAGACGCCTTTCATAAGCAGGACCTGAAGCTCCGCTTCCTCAAACAACCGGAGCAGCCGATCTGTCTCTGTCTTGAGAAGCAAGTTCTGGAACAGAGTCGCTTCCGCCTTGCGCTTCAGATGATCCTGGAGAAAGAGGGGGAGCTCACCCAGTCTCCCTTTCTCTTTCAGCATGTGGTACACCTGGGCCGTGATGGAGAATAAGTCCAAGTCTTCGGCGATCTGTCCGTATTCTTCCTCAGTGAAGGAGAATGCACCGTGAACCACATACAGGTCGTTCATAAATCGGATGAGGGGCTGTGTCATTTACAATTCGGACTGCCTGTGTGACCGCCGTTATCGCACGGATGCGGCTTGGACGGCTTGGTCTCGAAAACGATCTGCTGGTGTTTTAAAACAGTCGGTGCGATATACGCCTTCTTCACTAGCTTCACTCCTTGCGGATAATTATTTATGAAAGGGACTCTGCTACAACGAGTATCCGTTTCACACCAAACCGATACAATTCGTATCTACAATACTAACTTTATGATACGATATGTATCTTGTCAAGCGAAAAATGACCAATCCCTACCCTTTAACTCGAATATTGAAGGGCCAGGGCCACAGGGCCCGAGATAGCGACATGTTACGGGCCGGAACAGCCGGCACAATGACTTCGTCACGCGCGACATAGTCCGCGTTAGCCCGGTAGGCCGCGACCTGTTCCGGCCCCACCTTCCGGGCTGCGAGCGCGTAGGCGTCCGCGAGGTGCCATTTCCTGACGACGACGTCGTGTGCGTCGGAGGCCAGGAAATGGACCGCATTAGCGCGGCACAGGCTCAGCGCGAATGCCTGCATCCGGCGGCCGTACTCCCCGGTGAGGGCTCCCGCCGTCACCTGGAGCAGCAGGCCGCCGTCCAGCCACTCGCGCAGCAGCTCCGGCCGGCGCTGGATCTCGCCGCTCCGCTCGGGGTGCGCGAGAATCGGGACGATTCCGCGCACTCCCAGCTCGTGGAGCAGCTCGGCGAAGCCGCCCGGCACGCGGCCGCCGGGGAGCTCCAGCAGCAGATAGCGGGAACCGCCGAGGGTGCAGAGCCGGCCGTCCAGCAGGTCATCGAGAAGCCGGTCGTAGACGCGGATCTCGTGTCCGGGCAGGACGGTCAGGGCGATGCCCCGGCGGTCCAGCGCCTGCTGCAGGAGCTCCACGGCCTCCCGCACGGCCGGGGCTTCGTTGTCGTAGACGCCGCCGTGATGAGGCGTTGCCACGACACGGCTGATGCCCGACGCCGCGGCGTGCTCCGCCATTGTCAGCGCGGCCTCCAGATCCGGAGCGCCGTCGTCCAGCCCCGGAAGGATGTGGCAGTGCAGATCCGTATACATAGGGCCGCCTCCTTCATCCGGATTCCGGTCTGGACCGGTTAAATTTTGCGTGATTTTCATGAAATTTTCATGAAAGTCTGCCTTCATTTTTTCATGAGTGGGCAGAAGTAACCCGGGCTTGGGACGATAGGATGATAGTTAGCGTATGCTTTCCATCTCAAATTATGATACAATCCCAAACATTACATAAGTGGGTAACCACCGAATATAATGTATAAAGTTCTTTAAATTAAGGTAAAAACGGGATAAAAAAAGGGTTTATTACGGCCTGTGGAGAAACATTTTATCGACAAATAGTTGCATTTTGTATCAAAAAATTTATAATTTCAGTATATCGACCTTTCAATGTAATCTCTGACGGGTAACCCATTGAGCCCAATTCAAGCGAGCGGTTGTTAGGTGATACCGGTTTAAACGATTGGCCGACGTGGTTATACTGGTTATTACTTTCTAGTGGAATGAGAGGAATTCTAAGATGAATAAACATGGGGATCGCATTGCTCAACTGCGAGAAAAGCATGCTTTGACTCAAGAAGAGCTGGCCAACAAACTCGGCATATCACGCGCAGCATTATCGCATTACGAGACGAGCCGGCGCGAGCCGGATTTCGAAACGATGAACAAAATCGCGACCTTCTTCAAAGTGTCCGCCGACTATCTGCTCGGAAGAACGACCAACCCGCATGCGGTGCTCGACGAAGATGTAAGAGATTTCGTGAACAGCCTGGAGCTTTCCGACGATAAGATTCTGGAGAAATTCGCACTGTCCATTGACGGCCGCAAGTTGACTGCCGAAGAAGCCAAGCGTTTTATCGCTTTCGTGAGGGCGGAACGTTCGATGTCGGAGTAGGCGGATCGGTTCCGTCTCCCGGACCTCTCGTCTGAAACGAGCTTAGTATAGCCGGGTTCAAGTTCAGCTGGTCCACTAGTTTATGCAGATCGATAACAATTTCATCCGTCATTTTTATGGCACCCTCACCGGTTCCGAAATGGTAATCATACCGAAGCGTTTAGTTCATGAATTTAATTTATGATACATCTTGTATCTGTGTCAAGCACATTTTGTATCCTTTTCAAACCTTTCGACTCCTCCATCCCGGGTGTCGATTCTTTGTTTAGCCGGGATCTTTTATGAAACCGCATACATTATCGGATTATCTGCTGTCGCAGGTCTTTCCGGCTCTTTTCGGAGCCTCCGGAGTAATGAAAAGTAAACGCTCAACCGCTGTTTCTTTTATCGATGCCGATGTATTTAAAAGTTACGGAAGGAGCCGAATGGTTAAACAAGTCGCGAAGGACGGAAATATTCTTCGTTCGCTGATAATAATGGTACCCGAATGTCTTTCGCAGCGTATGCGTGCCGATGTCCTGCAATCCCACCCGTTTGGCGGCTTCGTTCAATATCCGGTAGACGCGGATGCGTTTGATCGGTTTGCCCGTCTTTTGCGAGGGAAACATATAGTCCTCGTCGTCCATATACTGCACATACTCGCCGATGTAGGACTTCAAGGCGTCATCGATCCAGAACGATTTGCTCTTGCCGGTTTTCTCCTCGGTGATGCTGATTTCATTGCGGTCTTTCACGTCTTTCACTCGGAGTCTCAAGATATCGTTGAGATGCAGACCCGAATTAATGCCGATCGTAAAAAGAAGCCAGTCCCGCATGGAATGATTCTTCAGGACGTCCTGAAGTTCTGTAATTTTTTCGGGGTCACGGATAGGTTGGGCCACTTGCATGTAAGAAATCCCTCCATTAAATTAGTTAACCCATGGTATGATACATTTTGTATCAAGGGCATTATAGCACACCACATTTCGTATGCCTAGTCCCTTTGGCGATCTTTTATCATTACTTAATCCTCATGTCCGCCTGCGGGAATGAATCTTTGTATCTAGGTCTAAAGACTTCATTTTGATACGAATTGTATCATAATATCTAAAATAAATCTTCTTTTATTTTTTTGACGGCCTCGGAATCGGGAATCCAGTAGTACAAATTGGAGCCGACAAGCGGGTCTTCATCACGTCCGCTGTGCCCCGGAAGCTGAGTGTAACGGAAGTTGTCCTGACCGACCCCTTTGAAAAGCCAGGCGAGGCTGATCAGATCGGAATCCGAGAAATTCGTATCGAGAATGTCCTTGCGCAAGGAAGGCAGGAGCGTCGCCAGCTGCGGGATTTTATCCGGCTTTAACAGTTCGATGGCAATGGAACGAAGAACTTTGGACTGCTCTTCCTGCCGTCCGAATTCTCCTCCTTCCGCTCCGTAGCGTTCCCGTACGACTTTCAGGGCCGTATCTCCGTCGAAATGCTGCTGCCCTTTCGGAATCGTCGTTTTCTGCCATTTCAGATGCAGGTCTTTCTCCAGCGTAAGGTCTACGCCTCCGACTTTGTCGACAATACGCTTGAATCCTTCGAAATTCGTTTTGGCATAATAATTGATCGGCACGCCGAGAAAATCGCTGACCGTCTGCGTGGCCGTAAGCGTTCCCTGCTGGTTGCCTCCCTTCGACTCCCCCACGATGTGCGCATGATTCAGCTTCGTCAAACCGACTCCCTTAACGGGCACGCGCGTATCCCGGGGCAGGGACAAGATATTGACTTTGCGCTCGGTCGGTACGACATGAACCGCCATCATGACGTCGCTGCGGGAAGGCTCCCCGCTTCGTGAATCGACACCGAGAATCAGGATGTTAAACGACTTCATGTCCGGTTTGGGCGGTTCCTGAACCGGTCCGGGTGTTGCCCCTTCGGCAGTTTGCGGCTGTGCCAATACGGGGATATCCTGATTCTCGAAATGCCTGGACGGGTCCAAGCTCCAGTAAGCCCAGCCGCTGGCCGAAACCCCGATTACGAGAACACTGAGCGCAGCGATTTTCCATTTGGTTTTTTTCTTCAAGAAAGGTCCTCCCTCACTCTTGTCATACGATACAAATTGTATCATCAAACCTTTTGGAAAACAACTGCCTGAGGTTCCGATATTTCCTAAAATTTAGGACTTAAGGTTCAAGGGAAAACTGTCCCATGCCTCCGGCTTCCTCTCTGCCTGTTCGCCTGCCCGGCGTCCGGTCTCGTCCCCCTTCCTCGGCGGATACACAAAAAGCCCGCATCCTTCTAAGGAAAGGACGCAGACTTTTGCTGCCGCCAAGCGGTCTCGCGCTCAGCCTTTAATAGAGCCCGCAAGCAGGCCGCGGACAAAATATTTGCCGAGGAAAATATAGACGAGCAAAGTCGGAAGGGCCGCCAAAATGGCTCCGGCCATCTGCACGTTCCACTGCACGATCTGGCTTCCCGACAAATTTTGCAGAGCGACCATGACGGGCTGCTGCTTCTGGGAAGTCAGTGTCACCGCGAACAGGAACTCGTTCCAGATGTTCGTGAACTGCCAGATGCCGACGACTACGAAGCCGGTAATGGACAGCGGCATAATAATATAGCGGTACACCCCGAAGAAGCCGGTGCCGTCGATCTTCGCCGCTTCCATGATTTCGTCCGGCACGCCCGCGTAGAAATTGCGGAAGATCAGGGTGCAGATAGGCAGACCGTACACGACATGGACAAGGATAAGGCCGGGAATCGAATTGTATAGGTGAATCGTCTGCAGGAACTGAATGAGCGGAATGAGAATGCTCTGGTACGGGATAAACATGCCGAACAGCATCAGGGCAAACAGGGTGTTCGATCCGCGGAACTGCCACTTGGACAGCACGTAGCCGTTAAGCGATCCGAGCAGAGCGGACAGCAGTGTCGCCGGTACGGCAAGATACAGGCTGTTCAGGAAATTCGGCGCAAGCTTGTCGAAAGCGGTCTTATAACCCGAGAAATCCGGATGAGACGGGAGCCTCCACATCTGATCGAGCGTAATCTCGTTCAAGCCTTTGAAGCTGGTCACCCCGAGCACGTAGATCGGCACCAGGTAAAGGCAGGCCATGACGGCGAGCAGCATATAGAGCAGCGAACGGTTGATCTGCGCGAGACGCATCAGCCTTCCTCCTTTTTCAGACTTGAGAAAAGATACGGAACGATCAGCAGCGATACGAACAGGAGCATGATAATGGCGATGGCAGCCCCCTGCGCGTAATGATTGCCGCGGAAGGTCGTCTCAAACATGTAGACACCCGGCACGTCAGTCAGGAACATCGCCCCAGGGCCGGTCATCGCGAAAATGAGATCGAAGATCTTGAGTGAAATGTGCCCGAGAATGATCACGACGCTCACCGTAACGGGCCGCAGCTGCGGCAAAATGATTCTCGTGAACACCTGCCGCTCCGCAGCCCCGTCCATCCGCGCCGCTTCCCGCAGCTCGTCCGGAATCGCGCGCAGCCCGGCGAGATACATCGCCATCGTAAAGCCGGACATTTGCCATACCGCGGCAATGACAACGGCAATCAGGGCCAGCGGCAGGCCGAAGTCGATCAGTCCCCAAGCGATGCTCGGCACGATTTCCGTGCTTGTGTACCACTTCGGGGGGGCCGTCACTCCGAAAGACTTCAGGATGAGGTTCACCCCCGTCGACGGATTGAGAATCCACTGCCAGACGACTCCGGTTACCACAAACGAGAGCGCCATCGGGAAAATAAAAATGTTGCGGAACAGAGCCTCCGCTTTAATTTTCGCGTCCACCATCATCGCCAGGAAAATCCCGATCACCATCGTGGCCGCGATAAACAAGGCGGTAAACATCAGCGTGTTGCGGAGATCCGACTGAAAACGGAAATCGCCGAACAGAAATTTGAAGTTGCTTAAACCCGCGAAGGATAAATCCTTCACCAGTGTATTCCAATTGGACAAAGATACGTATCCCGTCCAGGCGATAAAGCCGTAGACGAACACCAGGATAGCGGCAAAAGACGGCAGCACCATAAGAAACGGCACCCACCTGCCGCCTTTCCGCTTGCGCCGGGGCTTCACACCCCGCTCTGTCTCTGCGGGCACACGCACCGCCGATTCCGTTTGCACAGCCTCCAGCCCCCTTCCGGAAAAAGAAGGTCAGATGGTCGCCCACCTGACCGTTTTCGTTATTTTTTCATGCCGCTCGCGGCTGCGGCCTGCTGCAGCATCTTGGCCGTTTGTTCCACATCGCCTTTCGTGACGAAGATGGTCATCGCCTGGTTGGCTTGAGTCACGAAGCCTTCCGGAGCCGCTGAGCCGTGCGCCATGCTCGGCGTGAGCTTGCTCTTCTTGAACTCTTCGATCGTCTGCTTGCCGTAGGCGTCATACTTGCCCGTATCGGCATCGGTGCGTGCCGGGATCGAGCCCTTCAGCGGGTTGAAGACGTCCTGTCCTTCGACGGAGCCCAGCACCTTCAGGAATTCCTTCACGGCTTCCGGATCTTTCACGCCCTTCGGCAAACCGAAGGTGTCCGTAATGACCATGAAGCTGTTCTCGGTGTTCGGCGTCGCCGCCCAGCCGAAATCTTCATTGGCCTTCAGCTTCAGATCGGTGGTGAAGTAACCCTTCGCCCAGTCGCCCATGATATTCATGGCGGCTTCGCCTTTCGCCACGAGCTGGGCCGCATCCTGCCAGTTGCGGGCGGCGTGGTCTTTGTTCGTGTAAGTAAGCATCTTCTTGAACGTTTCCAGCGACTGCTTCACTTTGGCGTCCTCGAAGGAAATCTCACCCGTCCACAGCTTCTTGTAGTCGTCCGGACCGAGTGTGCCGAGCAGCACGTTTTCGAAAATCATCGTGGCTGTCCAAGGCTCTTTATCGCCCATCGCCAGCGGAATGATGCCTTTCGCTTTCAGCGCGTCGGCCGCCTGGATAAACTCGTCGAACGTCTTCGGCGCCTTCAGGCCGTTCGCGTCGAATATTTTTTTATTGTAAAAGAGGACGTTGCCGCGATGGATGTTCACCGGAACCGAATAAATGCTGCCGTCCTTGCTCACAAGGTCGATCAGATCTTTCGGGAATTTATCCTTCCAGCCTTCCTTGTCGTACAGATCGTTCAGCGCTTCCATCTTGCCGGCCGCCACCCAGCCCGTATTCAGCTCAGCGCCTCCGTGCACCTGGAACGTACCGGGCGGGTCGCCGCCCTGCATCCGGCTGGCAAGCACCGCTTTGGCATTCGTGCCTGCGCCGCCCGCTACGGCCGCGTTGACCAGCTCAATGTCCTTGTTCTTCGTTTTAAAAAGATCAATGAGCCCTTTAAGGCCCGCTTCTTCACCGGCACCTGTCCACCAGCTGAAAATTTCCACTTTCTTGGCGCCGCCTGCCGCTGCCGACGGGGCCGGTGAAGACGTTCCGGGCGTTGTCTGCGCTCCGTTCCCGCCGCTTTCTCCGGACCCGCAGCCTGCGAGCAGTGCCGTACCTATCGTCATGACGGAGAGTACGGTGACCATCTTGCGTTTCATAGGATCGATCCCCTTTTTCGTTATATTTATGAGCTGCATCATCGTTGTATCCGCTTACATAAATATCGTAGCATGAGCTGACGGCCACCGGCTGCGGAATCATCTGCACAAGTTTGTGCGGGTTCTGGAATGATTTGCGGTTTGTGACAGTGCTCTCTGTCTGTTTTCAAAAATCAGCATTATTTTGCGCTGCCAGGTCCTCATCTCCACAAAAAAATCCATCCCGCTATCAAACGGAATGGATTTCGCCGGGCGGCTTCCGCCTTCCCGGTCTGTGAACAAGCGTCTAGGTCTATATTGGGCAAACGTGACGCGGCGGCGAATGACTCTTTCTCTCATGGAAGCATGCGTGCCGAGCTGCACGCTCCGTAGCGGCCATCCTTCACGGCCTGACTTTCCGCCGCGTATCGAGGAAAGGAATCGAAGGGAGCGGATCGGCCCGCTCCCTTCATTTTCCCGGTCTAGTCGTCTACTTTGGCTCCATATGCGCGCAGGAAAGCCGCTCCCTGATGGGCGTCCATGCGGGCCCCTTTTATATCGAGCGACATAAAATCGACCCCGTCCATAAGAGCTCCGCGCAGGTCCGCCCCCTGCATCCGGGATTTGCCCATTCTCGCCCTTGTGAGATCGGCGTCCCTCAAGTCGGCCTTTTCCAGGTTGCAGGAATATAAATCGGCTTCGACCAGCCGGATTCCCCTCATGGCCTGCTTCGATAAATTCGCAAAACGCAAATTCGTGTAAGACCAGTCTCCCCCGGCAATCGTAATTCCGTCCAGAGAAGCCTCGTTAAAATCGGAGCCGATCATCTTACACTCCTCAAATTTGGCAACAAAAAAATTGGCTCCCCGGAACCGGCAGTTGGTAAAAGCGCTCCGCTTATGCGAGGAGGCGTTGAACTGCGCTCCGGAAAAGTCACAGTCGATAAATTGACAGCTCTCGGTCCAGGCTTCTTCCAGACGGGTGCCGATAAAGCGGCATCGTTCGAACGTGCAGTTCCGCAGCTCTCCCTCTCCCAAATCGCGCCCGCTGAAATCCGTACCTGTGTAAGTTTCTTCTATATAAGAATACATAAGTCCTCTTCCATTCTATGAGTGTATACTTGTCAAAAAATCCGCTTTACCACGCAGTTTGTGCAGCTTGCGCGGTTTGCTGCCGGGCCGCCGATGTATCCCCTTCGCACGCCGCGAGCTCCCAGCTCGGCGGGGCGGCGAATGACGGTCGTCAGCCACAGACAACGCCATGGAGCTAACGCCCCCGGTATCCGGTCGGGGATATCCCGGTTACTTTGCGGAATACCCGGCTGAAGTAGTTGGGGTCCTTGTAGCCGACCTCGAAGCAGACTTCCTTCAGACTCAGTTCGTCGTTCTTCATGAGTTCCTTGGCCCTTTCGATGCGCAGGCGGGTGACATAATCGATGAACGTCTCCCCCATATGCCGCTTGAACATTTTGCTGAAATAATGGAGGCTCAAATGCACCCGCTCCGCCGCCTGCTCCAACGTAATCTCCTCGACGAAGTGTGCGTCGATCCAATCCTTGGCCTCCTTCAGCACGGAGGTCGTGCGCTCTTCGCGCTCGCTCAGCAGCCTCCGCGCGGCAAGCTCCAGCTCGCCCGGAACGCCGTGACCTGCCGCGGCGTTTTCTGCCGGGACAGGAGGGCCGCCTCCTGCGGATTCGCCGTCATAAACGCGGACAAACGCAGATTCGTCCGCGTTTATAACGGCGGCGCAGGCTTCGGCGTAGGACCGGCGCAGCCCGGTCAGGCCGTGATGCACTCTGCCGGCGCCGACGGTCGCCCGCCGGCCAAGCCGGCCGCTCACGTAGCCGTGCAGCTTGCTTGCGGCTGCGGCAGGCGGGTCGGGCTGGCCGTGACGCGCCTTCACCGCCGCCGCCCCGTCTAGGCCGCTGCCGGCGGCCAGTGCGGCATTCGCCGCAGCTGCCTCGTGCTGGCTGCTCCCCGCTCCAGTTCCGCCATCCCGGCCGCTTTCGGCCTTCTCCGCGGCCCCGGCAGCCCCGAAGGCTGCGGTTTCACCGCATGCCCGCGCGCTTTCTTCTGCCGAAGCACTCTTCGGCTCACTATGCGAAGACCGGCCGGCGCCGCCACTCTCTTCGCTCTCACCGGGCCGGATCACAAAAACAGCCAGGTGACGGCCCATAAGCGGGCTGACCACGCACGTGTAACGTGAGCGGCACCAGCTTTTGACCGCGTCGTATATATGCTTCCGGGAAGCCGTGTCCCCGTTCTCTCCGCCGCCTCCCCAGAGTCCCGGTCCGCCGCTTACGCGATGCGGCTCCTCTTCCTCGAATGAAAGAACCAGCGCGTAACCCGAAGGATCGGCGGGCAGGGCCAGCAGCTCCAGCAGATCGCTCTCTCCGGTTTCCGAAGTCCGCTCCCGCATCAGATGCATAGCCAGTTCGCTCTCCGCCAACGGTTCCAGACGGGCCAGTTTTTCCGTAGTCTTCAATTCTTCTTCCCGGCGGACATGCTCTTCTTTTAATTCTTGCACAAGTGAAGTCAGGAGTCCAATCATCTGCTCCCGCTTCGCGGGTTTCAACATATAATCCCGGACTCCGATCTCCAGGGCCTGTTTGGCATACGAGAAATAATCATAAGCCGTGACGAGCACAAGCTTCATCCGGGGATGTATGTCTTTTATGCGGCGCAGCGCTTCCAGCCCTTCGATTCCCGGCATTTTAATATCCATCAGCACGATATCCGGCCGGTGCTGCTCGGCTCGCTGAATGGCCGTCCGCCCGTTTTCGGCATGTATCACCTCGAATATGCCGGGCATGGAGCGCGATATCATCCACTCCAGCCCTTCTCTTTCCAGCGCTTCGTCATCCGCGATCAGCAAGCGGTACATAGGCATTCCCCCTTGTCCCGGCACGCTGTCCGGTCATTTCCGGAAGTGTAAGCACCACGGTCGTGCCTTTTCCGGGAACACTCTCAATCTCAATTAATCCGTCCGTTCCGTAAAAAAGCTGCAAACGCCGGAATACATTTTGCGTCCCGAGGCCCGTGGACGGTTTCCTGCCCGCGCGGCTGCGTTCATACCCGGGGGCTGCCTCCGCCAGCGGCGAACCTTCCCCTCCTCCGGGTGAGAAGTTCCCTTCACGCGCAGCAAACCCCGCCCCGTCAGCGGACTCCGATCCATAACGGAGCAAATGAAACCGGGTTTTCTCGTCCATCCCCGCTCCGTTATCCGCCACGGTGACGCGGATGTTCTCTCCGGCCTTCTTGATGCCGAGCCGGATGAAAGCTCCCTCCTCCATGCTTTCGATCCCGTGCATGAAGGCATTTTCCAGCAGCGGCTGAAGCGTGAGGCACGGAATCTGCTGATCCAGCACCCGCTCGTCTATGTCCGTCTCGAACGAGATCCGATCCCGGAAACGGGACTGCTGGATGGCAAAATACTCCCGCGCGTGATCGACTTCCTCGCGAAGGGTAACCGGCTGATCCAGCTTGCGGAGATTATAGCGGAGCAGGTTGGACACCGACACCGTCAGGTCGCTTGTTTTCTCGGCGCCTTCCAGAAGGGCCAGCTTGGACAGCACGTTCAACGTATTGAACAGGAAGTGGGGATTGATCTGGCTTTGCAGCGCTTTTATCTCCAGCTCTTTTACAAGTCTGTCCTTCTCCATATTGGCCTGGTTCTTCGCGATGAGTTCTTTCAAATTGACCTGCATATGCCCGAAGGCGAGCGTCAGGATGCCGATCTCGTCTTCGTTCTGCACGGGCGGCGGGGCCGCGTCCAGGTTGCCTTTGGACATTTGCCTGGCGGCGTGCACCAGACGCCCGATCGGCTTTGTAATGCTCTGGGACAGCCAGATGGCGAAAACCAGACTGAGCAGCATGTTCACCGCGACAAGCGTCTGGCCGAGCATGTTCATTTCGCCCGTTTTAAGCAGCATCTGCCTGTAGAGCGGCTGGTAGAAGCTCAGCTCCAGATCCACCAGGTTCTGGTGTTCCGCCTTGATATAGCCCGCGGTTTTGTCCGCTTCCTCGTACCTCTGGAGATACCGCTGCATATCCTTGCTCTCAACCGCCGTAAGAACGGAATCGGCCGCCCCCAGATAGGTGCCGAGCATGTTCGCGTAATTTCTCCGCGCGAAGCTGTCCTCCTCGCTTCTGGCGTCCGCCTCCAGCCCTTCCTGCAGGCTGCGCAGCTCGTTCTGGAGCGCGACGAAAGCTCCGCGGCCTTCTCCGTTCAGATCGATCAGGTAGCTGCTGAGCAATCTTAGGCTCTCTTCCGTTTTATGGGCGATTTCCTTGTACAGCAAGATCCGGTCCATCGTCAAATGGTAACTCTCCTGGACCGTCCGTCCGCTCTGATAAATAAAAAACGTAACCGAATTCATCAAAATGACAAGTGCCGGAATAAACAGGAACAGCTTCATGCGGATACTCACGGCGCCACCGCCACTCCCGCATTTTGCGGATTCAAGATATCTATTCGGGTAAAAGCAGAATCGGGCAGCGCTTCACCCTGAAAATAGCGGTTCAGCATTTCGACCGACTGGAAGCCCATCGTATACGGCTTCTGGATCACCGACGCTTCAATTTCCTTGCGGGCCAGCGCTTCGCGCGTCTCCGTCAGGTCATCGAATCCGAAAATGCGGACCTGCTCTTGTTTATTCAAGCTTTTGGACGCCTGCAAAATACCGAGCGCATCCAGCGCGCTCGTGCCGACCATCACATCAATGCCTTCCCTGCTGCGCAGCATGTGCTCGGCGGTCTGGGTCGCCTGGATGCGGGAGATGTTGGAGACGCCGACCTCCACGATTTTGAGATTCGGCTCGGCGTCCACAACGGAACGGAAACCTTCCAGCCGCTGCTGCTGGTTGCCGGCCTCATAGCTGCCGATCACCATGCCGATGGACGCGCTGCGGCCTTCGTAAGCTTTTGCCACAAGCTCGCCCAACTGCCGTCCGGATTCCACATTATCGGTGCCGACATAGCTCAACCTTCGGCTGTCCGGGCTGTCCGTATCGACGGTCAGAACGGCGATTTCTTGTTCGACGGCTTTGTCGATCAGTTTGTTGTAAGCTTCGCTGCGGATTCCCTGGATGAGAATCCCGTCCGGCTTACCAGCGATCGCCTTGCCGAAAAGCTCCGTCTGCTCTTCAATATCGTTGCGGTAAGGACCGCTGTACTCCAGCTTGATGTTGTAATGCTCCGCGGCGTCCCTTGCGCCTTTCTCAATCGTCCGCCAGAAAGGGTTGTCCAGCTCCTGGGAGATCATGACCACATGTTTCGTCTTTCCGCCTGGAACCGGCGTATGACCGCGGTCCTGTATGTCCCGGACAATCCCGTTGATCTGGGCGTTTGTATAAGCAAACCTGCCGAGCAGCAGCACGAACAGCGCAAACAGCACGGCGAGGCCGACGGTCCACTTGGACGGGGCCCATTTCTTCACGTTGCTCCTCCTCCGAAAAATCCGGTTTTAGCGATGTCCCCGCCGCGCCTTTTTTAAATTGTATACGGTTACAGTTTGATGGGTATGCCTATTATAGCAAATAAATTCTCCATTTGGTCGGGCGGGGTCGGGGACTTTTTTGTACCAAGGTCGGGCAGCAAACCTAGACCTGAGTCGGTGTGACCGGACACGAACGGTCTATATAATGAGAAACCGAGAGCACTGCACGAGTGATAACGGATTACGGATTTTTTGGAGGTTAGAGAAAAAAATGAACAATCAACCCGTATTGGAAATACGCGGCGTCAACAAGACGATACGCGGCAAAAAGATTATCCAGGACCTGTCTTTCGAAGTGTATCCCGGCGAAGTCTTCGGATTTCTGGGGCCGAACGGGGCCGGTAAAACGACGCTGATCCGCATGATCGTCGGTCTGATGAAAATGAACAAAGGCGACATCGTGATCCACGGACAGTCGATCCAGAACCGCTTCGAAGACGCCATCAAGCACGTGGGCGCCATTGTGGAGAATCCCGAGATGTACAAATTCCTCTCGGGGCAGAACAACCTCGTGCATTACGCCCGCATGTTTCCGGGCGGCATCCCGCAGTCGAGAATCGACGAAGTCGTCGAGCTGGTCGGGCTGAAAAACCGCATCAAAGAGAAGGTCAAAACCTACTCGCTCGGCATGCGCCAGCGGCTTGGCGTCGCTCAGGCCCTGCTGCACCGGCCGTCCCTGCTCATTCTCGACGAGCCGACGAACGGTCTCGACCCGGCAGGCATCCGGGAGCTGCGCGACTACCTTCGCCGGCTGGCCCGCGAAGAAGGCATCGCCATCGTCGTCTCCAGTCACCTGCTGTCGGAGATGGAGCTGATGTGCGACCGCGTCGCCATCATCCAGCAGGGCAAGCTCGTCGACGTGCAGGATCTGCGCGGAGAAGGGGCTGCGCCGAAGGAGACGTCCTATTTCTTCGAAGTTAACGATCCGGCGACGGCGCAGGCTGTGGTGCAGGAAATTGATCCGCACCTGCACGTGACTCCGCATCCGAACGGCATCGAGCTCACGATCGGACGCGAAAGAGCCGCCGACATCGGCGCTCTGCTCATCCAGGCGGGTCTTCGCCTGTACGCGATGAAGCCGCTCACGCAATCGCTCGAAGACAAATTCTTGCAGATAACGGGAAGTGATCAAATTGCTTAACCTCATTCGTAATGAAAATATGAAAATTTACCGCCGGCTGACTACTTGGATTATGGTCATTCTGCTTGTCGGACTGGTGGGGCTGATTTCGTTCCTGATGCACTACGACTCCAGAGACATGAACAGCGCGGACTGGCGTCAGGCACAGACTCAGCGCATCGAGCAATTGGAGAAGATCAAAGCGGACTTTCCGGACAACGCGGCCGATCTGGATCAGCAGATCAAGCTGGCCCAGGAATATCTGAACCGGGATATATCACCGAATCAGGCTGCCGTATGGCAGGCCGTCGGCTCCATGTCCAGTCTGATCGCGGTCATTACCGTCTTCACCGTGGTCGTCTCCGCCGACGCCATGTCCGGCGAATTCTCGAGCGGAACGATCAAGCTGCTGCTGATCCGGCCCGTTTCGAGATCGAAGATCGTGTTCGCCAAATACGCGGCAGGCTTCCAGTTCTCGATCTTTATGCTGCTCGTGTTATTCGCTTCGGCCCTGGCCATTAACCTGGTGCTTTACGGAGGCGCGGGAACAAGCCCGACCGTTCTGGAGCTGAACAGCATGGGAGCCATCGTCGAGAAAAACATCATCACCGACATGCTGAGCACCTACGGGTTCAAATGCGTGGAGCTGATCATGATCGTCACGCTCGCCTTCATGATCTCCACCTTGTTCCGCAGCAACTCGCTTGCGATCGGGATCTCGCTCTGCATCATGTTCCTGGGCAACACGGTCAGCATGATTCTGAGCCGGTACGACTGGAGCAAATACCTGTTGTTCTCCAACATGGATTTGTCCCGCTACCTGCACGGTCAGCCTCTTGTTCCGGGCATGACGATGACCTTCTCGATCCTCGTGCTGGCCGCTTACTTTATCGTCTTTAACGTGCTCACCTGGACGGTGTTCCGCCGCCGGGACGTCATGTAAGCTCCTATTCTTGCATGGAAAAAGCCCGCGCGCAGCCTTAAGCAGCCCTCACTGCCGGCCGCTGACGCGGAACCGGGCCTCCGTCACGGAGCCAGAAAAGCCGCACCCGTTTGTTAAGGGTGCGGCTTTTACGTATGCCGGGCGTCCGGCTGTTCCGCGCAGTACCGGGAGCGCTTCGCGCCCGAACTTCTTACCGGCTGCAGCGGACTGGAGCCGGCGTTCGCAAGCGGCGACGCTTGACGGCAGTCTCCCGTAGTGCCGGTATACTCCCGTGGAGGCAGCGCGAGCGATCAACGGGTGCCGTTCACCTCCCTGCTCCGGGAGGGCTTTTCTCTCTGGCGGAGAATAAACCGGCGCAGGCTCATCCCGCTTCCCCCTAAGAGGAGTTGCGGCGGAGCCAGCGGTAGCTTTTGCGTACGCCGTTCAGAAGCGTGTCCGGCATCGGAATGGGGTGCTTGGACAACAGCGGCAGATACAGGCGGTAGTAGGCTTTCTTCATATCCTCCCACATCGTATCCGGCGTGTCGTCCAGAAAATCGGAAACATCCAGCACTTTCCCGCGTCCGTCTTCCATCATGACATTCTTGGCATGCAGATCCTGCGGCACCAGTCCCAGTCTTCGCGCATAATCGCACGCTTCTTCGATATCGAGAATGACCCGCTCCGGTATCCGTATCCCCGAACGGATGCAATCGTACAGCGTCCTCCCGTTCATCCGTTTCAAGATGAGGTAGGGCTTTTTCGCATAATGGCAGCGGGAGTACGCGGGGTGCTCGCCCAGCTTGCGGTACACTTCGACCTCGTCTTCCCAGCCGTCTCTTCCGGAGGCGTATACTTTAACGACCAGCCCGGGCATGTCCGGATGCGAGACGACAGCCGCGTAATTGCCCGCACCGACTAACTGCCAGGGGGCGGGAAGTTTATGCACCACGACGGGGTCATAGGGATTTTCGCTTTCAAAGTCGAGGCCGGGCAGAAGCTCCCGTTCGATCTTTTGTATCCATGCTTCCATTTTAGTCTCCCAACGAGTTCTTATGCTCTTATTGTAGAGGGTTCCGGGTGCCGATACAATGGACCTTCCGCTTCCGCAAACAAAAAAAGAGCACGGCGCGCCGCACTCTTCCGGTCCAAGGCTGTATGTGCGGAGCTAAACCGGCATGCTTTTATCCGGCGTCTCCGTCTTTGTACTGCGGCTCTGCCGCTCCAGCAGCACTCTGCGCCCCAGGGTCAGAGCCAGGACGAGCATAACCGTTCCCGTTCCTGCGGCAATTCCGTACTGCTGAACCCAGAGCGGCATCCCTTCCGCCTTTTCGTACAGCATGCCCCCGAGCAGGGGGCCCAGGAAAGCCGCCAGCCCCGTCAAGGTGTTGTACATGGCGATAAACATCGGCCGCTCGCCCCTCGGCGTATCCCCGATAATGAAATTGAAAGCCAGTTGGTTGAATCCCCCAGTCCCCGCTCCAAGCAGGATGTGAACCGCAATCAGCACCGGAAGGGCCGGAAGCCAGGCGAGCATCCCCCACAGCAGACACGACAGCGACAAAAGTGGGAGCGTCCAGAAGAGAAGCCGCCGGTTGCTCCACCGCGCGTTAAGATTTCCCCAGACGTAGAAAGAAATCATCATCACAGCCGTCTGCAGCACCGTTAGCACGGAAATCGTCTCATAGCTTACCTGCAGCAGCTTCAACATGACATATGAGAAGAGCGGCACCGCAATCCCTTGTAAAAACAGCCAGAACGACAGGAACGCCGTCGCCCTGATATACGAAGTATCTTTCATAGGGCGCGTAAGCATGGGCAGGAGCCCGCTTTCCGCGGAAGGCTCGAAAGGCGGATTCGGATAAAACAGGTAAGCGATTACATTGAGCACCGCAGCCGTGCCGATCACCAGGTAAAGAACCTCAAACCCCGCCTCGTTACCGAGCTTGTCGAGTATTTGCCCACCCGCAAACAGGCACAGAGCTCCGAGAGCGTTCAGCATCATGTTCCGGATGCCGAAATAACGGGCTCTCACCGAAGACGGCACCATATCGGCCATCAGTGTGGACCAGACCACACCCCCGAAGGCGTTCGAAAGAAAAGCCGACGTATACAAGGCGATGTAAGCCGGAATCCACAAATCACGGTCCAGCAATAGCGGAATCAATCCCGTTGCCGCCCACAGAATCCGGTGAAGCCCTCCGAAGATGAGAATCTGCAGCTTCCGGTTTTTCCATCTCTGCATAAAAAAAGCCATCAGGATCTGACCGGCGTTCACGATCGTCGTCATGGCGAGCACAAGTCCGATCTGTGCGGACGTTGCGCCGAGATAGAGCAAATAACCCGTCAGGAACGGACCGTTGAGAAGGGTTTGAACCACCGTGGCCGGAGCCCCTTCGAGAGTCGCGATCCAAAGATGTTTACGGGTCGGGGTAAAACGGTTCCAGGAGCGGGTCTTGGCCTGCACGTCGGTAGCTCTCCTTTGAGCCGGTGCTGTTTTCCGGCTTCGTCAGCAAAATGGTTGCGTTTACGCGTCGGGTAAAAGAAGACGGACAAAAGAAGACATCTTTTATCCGTTACAGAAGTTCAGGTCCATTATACTGCAAAAATACTCCGCCGTCTGTTCTAAAATCCGGCGAATTTTCTGTCCGAATTAAGGCTCAAATGATTCGCCTTCCTTGCGCTTTTCGCCAGGAGCAAAAACCCACCATTTACTGGCGGCGTAATTCACCAGAAGCAGCAGAACCGTCACCGTCAGCTTGCTAAGCAGCATGTTCCAGCCCAGCACATCACTGCACACATAGAGCAGCAGGTAGGACAGCCCCAGACACAGTCCGTTGACCAGCAGGAACTTTAATGCTTCCGATACCCGCACCGGTTCTTTGCTGGCAAACGTCCATTTCCGGTTCCAGAGGTAGCTGTTCAAGGTCCCGCACAAGTACGAGACCGTCTGAGCCGCTCCGTAATGCAGGTGCAGGCCCGAGAACAGCAGCCAGAACACGGCCCAGTCCACCGCCGTATTGCCGACTCCCACTGCCCCGAAGCGGAGCAGGCGGAGCATTTCCGGGTTAAGCCGCTTTTTTTGCCCGTTGTTATCGTTTGTCACGTGTCAGTTCTTCCCCTTCTCCCGGATTCCGGTCATCCAGTCTGTAATCGCTTCGGCCGTCCGGCGAGTCTGCTCCTCCGGTGAGATCGAAGCCGCATGGTCGCCCTTCTGAGGGCCGTAGCTGCCGAATTGGCCGTGGTTGCCTCCCGACAGGGTCAAAAGCTTGGCGTCCTCCGGCAAGTTCTTCTTGTTCTTCTCGAAGCTGTCGCGGTTAAGCACGCCGTCCTCCGAACCGGTCACGGAGAGAACCGGAAGCCCTTTATCCCGGAGGCTTCCTTTGTCATCGGCGTACGACGCCAGGAAAAACACGCCCCGCAGCCCTTCCGGATGCTCCGCCGCATAGCGGGCCGCCATCACGCCTCCGAGCGAGTGCCCTCCGATGACGAAGGACTCCTCGGGACGGGCCGCCAGCACTTCCGAGGCACGGCCGCCTCCCAGTACCGCCAAATTCAGCGGCATTTTGACGACCACCGTGCGGTGCCCGCGCTGAGCCAGCTCCCGGGCCAGAGGCGCGTAGCTCTCCGGCTTCACCAGGCCGCCCGGGTAGAAGATCACGCCCGGCTCCTTCGGCTCTGCGCCTTCGTAAACCGTTACATCCTTGCTGTCTGTAACGGTAACACCCCCGCCGCTTCGCATGGCTTCGACCGCCGTGCGGTCCGGCCCGTACGGCCGCAGATAGAATGCCGCCGCAATTCCGGCGGCGAGTATAAAGATCACCAGCGCCAGAAGCCACTTTCTTCCGCGGGATCGTCTTTTTCCAGTCATTCTCCGCCTCCTTGAATCCGTCCAGGGAAATTCGTCTTCTCTCCGTTCCAGGCCATCTCTGCTTTGCCGATCCGAACCAATGGATGTCCGCTGTCCTTCTCCGGCCGTTTCCGTCTTCTTCAACGCCTATCGTATCACAGCTCCGCTTCCCGGCCTACCTTATCCCCGGAGTAAGTTTCCGGCAGCCTCGACGGCGGTCTTTTTAAAGGCATCCACGTTCTCTCTACCCACTTCATACACCCCGCCGTCTAGAAACGGCACGTAGAGCCTGCGGACATCATGGACCGCCGTGGCGACCGGCAGCTCCTTCCAAATGCGGACCGACTGGCCGGGCGGCAGCATAAGAAGCAGCCCGGGCTTGTCCGGCATACCCCGGTCAGATCGGCCGTACACTTGCAGGGCCCCTTCGCGGTAGATTCTATCACTTTCTCGGCCTCGTCTATCAGACGTTGATACAGGGAGTCCGCTTGCGGCACCTCGATGATGCGGCCATTCCAGTTGAGAACCACTTTCTCCAGGGTAAGCTCGGCTGAAGGCAGCCAAAGCGAAGCAGCCCCGATCACAGCGATAACTAAGATAACGAGTCCGGTGGACAGCCCTATCCATTTGTTCCGTCGCATAAGATCCCCCTATAGCTTTCTACCCAGTTAAACGGCACAGGAAGGTAAATGTTGCATAATCGGCAGAGGGATGGAAACGTGGCAATATAAAAAGCCAGGTATCGCTGTGCCTGGTTCTAGTAGGGCTGAACGCTGTATCCGTCGCGGCCACAGAAAAAGCAGCCTCCGTAAAGGAGACTGCTTTTTCTGAATCTTGTAAGCGGGTGATGGGAATCGAACCCACGCTACCAGCTTGGAAGGCTGGAGTTCTACCATTGAACTACACCCGCAAAGGTGATTGGAGCGGAAGACGGGAATCGAACCCGCGACCCTCGCCTTGGCAAGGCGATGCTCTAC
Organism: Paenibacillus sp. JNUCC 35; assembly: GCF_058269095.1. Classification (NCBI taxonomy): domain Bacteria; kingdom Bacillati; phylum Bacillota; class Bacilli; order Caryophanales; family Paenibacillaceae; genus Paenibacillus; species Paenibacillus sp. JNUCC 35. The sequence goes on from NZ_CM177771.1 coordinate 5,483,087, forward strand.
CGCTGAGCCACTTCCGCAAACTTTTCGTTCGAAACATTTCCGAATCGACAAGAGATATCATAACAAATAATTCACGAAAACTCAATCCTTTTTCCGTCTAAATTTAAATCCAATTTTTTACATCCCCTATAAACAAGGAAAAACCCTCATTTCCGCACATAAAAAGAAAGGACCGGAGTAGACTTCTCCGATCCTTCCTCTTTACCTGAATGGCTCGCCTTGCCAATTGCCCTCTTCTCTTTTCACGCCGCGCGCAGCTCCCAGTGCGGGGTATGGGTCGCATAAGACGAATGGTGGCCAATCACACACCGAACGTCCGCCTCGTCCGCTGCTCTCAGGAAAGAGCCGCTTTAGCCTCTTTGAAAGCCTGCGTGTACTGAGCCGCTTTCTTCGCGATCAGGCTGAAATCGCCGGTTTTGGACGCTTCGGTCGTCAGATCCGATCCGATTCCGACAGCGACGGCACCCGCTTTGATCCAATCGGCCAGATTGTCCAAGGATACGCCCCCGGTCGGCATGATGTTTGCCTGCGGCAGAGGCCCCTTGATGGCCTTGATCACGGACGGCTCGTACAAATTGCCCGGGAACAGCTTCACGATATCCACGCCGAGCTCCAGCGCTTCCTGGATCTCTTTGACGGTCATCGTGCCCGGCATTACCGGCACGCGGTACCGGTTGCAGAGCCCCACGGTCGCCGGATTCAGGGAAGGCCCCACCACGAACTCCGAGCCGCTCAGAATGGCCGCTCTCGCCGTTTCCGGGTCCAGAACGGTACCTACGCCGATAATGGCGAATTTGGAGGCGTCCTGCGCCGTGCTGCTGTATGTTTTGGCCAGCTTTTCAATGGCTTGGAGCGCAAAAGGCACCGTCATCGTCACTTCGATGACTTTGATGCCGCCTTCGATGGCCTGTTCGGCGGCTTCGACGACTTCGTCGGGCGTCTTGCCTCTCAGAACGGCGACTACGCCCTGTTCCGTAATTTTTTGAATCAGCTGTATCTTTTTCATGGGTCAGTTCATCCTCTCTCTGTCGGTAAAATCAGTTTCCGCAAGTAAGAGGCGGCGGATACGCCTTTTATCTGATAAGCCGTATGAACCTCAATCAGACTTAACGGCAAGACTGTGCAGCGCTCAGCGCTCGATATGACGGCTTCCCTGAAGCACGGCATCGACTTCCTCACGCGTCGGCAGGCCTTCCCAATCTCCCGGAGCCTGAACGACCAGCGAACCGAGCAGACTGCCCAGCTCCACCGCTTCCAGGTGGCTCTTCCCATGCAGAATGCCGGACAGGAAGCCTGCACAGAAGCCGTCACCTGCTCCAATCGTATCGACCACCCGCTCCGCTTTGACAAAAGGAACGGAGGACACGCGGCCGCCTTCGATCAGGAACGTTTCATCGTTGCCGCCTTTAAGCACGGTCACGGCACGAAGCTTGCTCAGCCTTTCGACAATCCCGTCGAAATCTTCCGTTTCGTAAAGGAGCTGAAGCTCATCCAGACCCGGAAGAAAATAATCGGCCTCCTCCGCCAGGGACAGCAAAGTCTCTCTGGCTTCCCCGATCCCCCAGAGCTTAAGCCGCAGGTTCGGATCGAAGCAGACTTTCACCCCATGCCTTTTGGCCATGCGGACGGCGGCGATCACTGCTTCTTTGCAGCTATCGCTTAGCGCGGGCGTGATGCCGGTTACATGCAGAATTTTGGCCCCGGCTATATAATCTTCATCGAGATCGCCCGGCTTCATCAGACTCATGGCCGAATTTTTGCGGTAGTAGTAGACGGAGGCTTTGCCCGATACCGCTTCCCGCAGCATCAAACCCGTCGGCGCCTCGGACGATAACACGGCCCTGGAGACGTCCACGCCTTCGCCGCGTATTTTTTTGAGGACCATCCGGCCGAAAGGGTCTTTCCCCAGGCGTCCGAACCACCCGACACGATGCCCGAGCCGTGCAAGACCGATCGCCACATTACTTTCGGCCCCGCCGAACGAAGCGGTCAGCTGCGGTGAATATTCAATTCCTTTTCCCGAATCCGGCATCAGTAGAGCCATCGACTCCCCGAAAGTCACCACATCCGGATAAATAGGGGACTGCTCATTGCCTTGCTCCATCGTTTATCCACCTCGACCGTTAGATTCTCGCAGGCTCAGGCATCATCCACAGGCGGCACCCGGCCATGCTTGCTTCATTTAATTCCCGGAAAAATGATCCCTTGTCCGCACAATCATGCGCCGAAAAAGTTTTTCCTTATGGGATTACTCCGTACAGGTTTGTATCTCATCCTTGAATCCGTCATCGGAGAAAGCTCCTGTTCGGATTGGTTAATTAAAAAGAATCCGTTCCCTCTTCATTATAGCAGAAAGGACTTCTTTTTAGGTATGAAAATGTTCATTCAAACAAAAAAACGAACAAAACGAACCTCTCTACCCCATTTCTAACACTTCCGGAAAAAACAAAAAAAGCCTTGATTGCTCAAGGCTTTCTTCGTTGTTGATGCGTAATGCGGACGAGAGGACTCGAACCTCCACGGCTGTTACACCACTAGAACCTGAATCTAGCGCGTCTGCCAATTCCGCCACGTCCGCATGAGGATTTGATGGTGCGGTCGGAGGGATTTGAACCCTCACGCCCATTGGGCACTACCCCCTCAAGATAGCGTGTCTGCCGTTCCACCACGACCGCATAAGACACTTGAAAAGTGAGCCATGAAGGACTCGAACCTTCGACACCCTGATTAAAAGTCAGGTGCTCTACCAACTGAGCTAATGGCTCTTAAAAACTGGTGGAGGCTGATGGATTCGAACCACCGAACTCGTCAGAGAACAGATTTACAGTCTGCTGCGTTTGGCCACTTCGCTAAGCCTCCATGAAACTGGTGCCGTCGAGAGGACTTGAACCCCCAACCTACTGATTACAAGTCAGTTGCTCTACCAGTTGAGCTACAACGGCATATAAGGTTGTCTAAATGGTGGCTCGGGACGGAATCGAACCGCCGACACGAGGATTTTCAGTCCTCTGCTCTACCGACTGAGCTACCGAGCCTTGCATGGTTTGCACCAACCCAATCGGAATATGCGGGATCGATGAACGGTTGTGAAACTTAAATGGCGGAGCTGACGGGATTCGAACCCGCGGTCTCCTGCGTGACAGGCAGGCATGTTAGGCCTCTACACCACAGCTCCAAGTAGTATTCCCTAGTCCCAGGAAAATTATGATTGTCGGACTCATAAAATCTGGATGGTGGACGCTGACGGGATCGAACCGCCGACCCTCTGCTTGTAAGGCAGATGCTCTCCCAGCTGAGCTAAGCGTCCATATCTTCTAGTAGGAATAGAATGACCCGTAGGGGATTCGAACCCCTGTTACCTCCGTGAAAGGGAGGTGTCTTAACCCCTTGACCAACGGGCCTTGATGTTTGTCTTTTTTGGCGACAAGGATTATTGTATCAGAAATTTAAAAGATTACAAGCTTTTTCTTCTATCCAAAATATCCTAGAAATTTCCGCTATATGGGCATGCTGTTTTTGACGACTAAAACCGCAGTTTTTCCAGTAAAATCAAGGGTTCCGGAGGTCACGCTTGAAAAGTGGCAGGACGTATCCGGATCACTAGATGTCAATTTACGAGCCTAATACAGGAACATAAATTCGCATACGCGGGCATGACTTTCACTATGGTCGACCACTGTCATGTGACGCCAAGCACCGCGCGCTGACGTAAACTCCCACACATGTGCATGACTCTATTCATGATTCAGAGAGTGGATAGTTACGCAGACTCATTCATGGCTAAAGCTTTAAAAAAACACGCCCTTGCTCACAGGAGCATCGGACGTGTTTGGTTTGAAGGGATTCTTGCTCAGCTTATGCCGCCGGAACGAAGAGCACCCGCTGTCTGTGCAGGATGAGCATCGCCGGATACAGGCTTGAGCCGTACCGCAAACTGAAAAGCTTGCGGCTCCAGCACATGCGGCGGAAGCTGCTTCGGCCCGCAGCTGTTGCTGCCCAGCCCGTTCTGCTTGTAATCCAGATGAAGCGTGACATAATCGCGCGGAACGAGATCGCACTCGTGGGAGGCCGCTTCCAGGTCCTCCGGCGTGTAGCGGCTGGCCCCGAAGTCAAAGACCGGCTGGCCGGCCACCAAAAGCCCGGAGCCCTGCACGCCGCGCAGGTACGCCCAGCGCACATCGGAGCGGTTGCCGCTTTCCTGCGGCTTTACGTACGGAAAGCGCATGTCGTCGACCGCGGCGTCGTACAAGCCCATCCGCGCGGCTTGTCTGCTGTCCGGGTAAGATTCCCCCGGACCGAGCCCGTACCAGGTCACGCGGTCCATGCTGCCGGGCAGCTCCATCCGCAGGCCGATGCGGGGAAGCATCTCCGGCGGCGTGCCGTCCGGTTCGCCCTGCACGTTCAAATCCACCGTCCCATCGGGACGAACGGTGTAGGCCCACGTGCAGGAGAAGCCCCAGGCGTACACGGGCGGTGCCGTGCGGATGGAGACGGTCACGCGCACGGAGCCGTCCGCGAGCCGCTCCCAGCCGCTGCCGCGCACATCGTCGGCCGCCATGTGCACGCACGCCTTGCGCCAGTCGGCGACAACGTACATGTCGTTGTCGATCGGTGCGCGCCACAAGGCGAGCCGCGGTCCGCCGCCTTCGGCGATCACCGGGGTGCCCGCGTGCCGCCAGGAGGCGATGCGCCCGCGGCCCCGGTCGAAGACGAGCGTGAAGTCCGCTCCCGTCAAGGTGAGCAGGCGGTCCGCTTCTTCGACCCGGATGGCGGCTGCGGCGGCTGCTGCCGGGGCGGGCTCTTGATGCGCAAGCGCCGCTCCGGGTGCGCCTGCCGGCACGCTGGAGACGGCAGCCTCCGGCGAAGTCACCGGCTCTGCCTCTTCGGAGCAGGCATGAAGCGGAAACTGCGCCCACGCAATTTCGTGGCCTTCCTCCGCCCAAGCTGCCGGGGAGGCCAGCACGATGCGCACGGTCAGCCAGTACTCGGCCGGGCCTCTTTCATCTGCCGCAGGCACAGGAAGGGGAATACGGAGAGTTCCCTCTTCTCCGGCGGCCAGGTCCGGCAGCTCGGCCGGGCCTCCGCCGACGAGGCGGCCGTCCGCCTCCAGCTTCCACGTGCAGCGGAAGTTTTGAAGCGAGATAAAATCGTAATGGTTCCGGATAATCAGATCGGCGGCTCCTTCGTTTTTGCCCGGCTCCCATCCTGCGATCTCTACCGATACCGGTTCAATCGTTTTCTTGTATTCCATCAGACCCGGAGACGGCGTGCGGTCCGGCGTTACGAGTCCGTCGATACAAAAGTTGCCGTTGTTCGGCTGATCGCCGTAATCCCCGCCGTAAGCGAAATATTCGCGGCCATCCGCTTTTTTCCGCCGCAGTCCGTGATCGATCCACTCCCAGACGAATCCTCCCTGAAGCCTCGGATACGTTCTGAAAAGCTCCTCATAGTGCTCGAGCCCGCCGGGGCCGTTCCCCATGGCATGGGCATATTCGCATAAGATATGCGGTTTGTCCAGGTCCTTCAGTTCCCCGAACCCGCGCATTTTCTCAGGGGAGGAATACATGGTGCTGAACACATCGCAGGCTTTTCCTTCGCGGTCTCCTTCGTAATGAACGAGTCTCGTTGAATCGTAAGAGCGGCACCACTTGTACATCGCCTCATGATTACAGCCGAAGCCGGATTCATTGCCGAGTGACCACATGATAATCGAAGGGTGATTTTCGTCGCGCATCACCATTCTCCGCATCCTGTCCACATAGGCATGCTCCCAGACGGGATCGGCGCTGAGCCGGTTAGCGTCCCCGATCAGTTCGAAGCCGTGCGTCTCCAGATCGGTTTCGTCCATGACATACAGGCCGTACCGGTCGCACAGGTCGTAAAAGCGCGGGTCGTTCGGGTAGTGAGCCGTCCGCACCGCATTGATGTTGTGCTGCTTCATCATCCGGATGTCCTTCTCCATCGTTTCCGGTGTGACGGTTCTGCCTGTATCGGGGTGATGGTCGTGACGGTTCACTCCGCGCAGACGAATCGCTTTCCCGTTAACGAGCATGAGGCCGCCTTTGACCTCGATGCGGCGGAAACCGGTTTTCAGCGCTGTCGTTTCCAGCACTTCTCCCTCTTCGTCCAGCAGAGTGACGATCAAGTCATACAAATAAGGCGTTTCCGCGGACCATTTGCGGGGTTCCTTGATTTCCGCTTCAATCGTAAATGACCGTTCCTTCTCCGTTCCGGCGATTTCGTCCGTTTTCCCATTGTTTGCGAGCCCGATTTCTTCCCCAGAGCCGATAAGATTCCCCTCACGGTTCTGGAGCTTCCAGGCTAAAGTGAATGGACCTCTAGCCGTGTCGCCCGCTGACACCGTCCAGGTCTGCGAACCGTTCCGGGCGCCGTTTTGTGCACCGGTTTGCGTGCCAGTTTGCGTGCCGTTACGTTCGCCGTTTTGGCCGCCGATCCGCGCAGCGCATCCTGCGGCTTCAGCTACCGTCACAGCCATACGGAGAAGCCCGTGCCTGCATGCTTCATCCAGCCCGGCGTGTACCCGGATATTTTGCAGATGCAGCTTGGGCCGGGCCGTAAGGACGACATCGCGGAATATACCGCTGAGCCACCACATATCCTGGTCTTCCAGGTAACTTCCGGCCGACCACTGATATACCTGCACGGCAAGAACATTCCGTCCGCTGCGGATAAAAGGCGTCAAATCGAATTCCGCCGTCAGCCTGCTCCCTTCGCTGTACCCGACATACTCCCCGTTCAGCCAGACGTTATAGGCGCTGTCTACTCCGTGAAACCCGATAACAATGTCCTTATCCGTCCAATTGTCCGGCAAGGTAAATTCTCTCAGGTAGCTACCTGTAGGATTGTCCGCAGGCACACGCGGAGGGTCAACCGGGAACGGATAGTACAAATCCGTATAATGGGGAGCGCCGTACCCGTGCAGCTGCCAGCAGCTCGGCACAGGAAGCCGGTCCCAGGCGGACGCGTCGAACTCCGGCTCATAAAAACCGACCGGTGCTTCCTCGGGCGAGCCGGTGTACCGGAAAGCCCACGTACCGTTAAGGAGCAGCGTCCGGTCCGAACGCTCTCCGGCGTAAGTAAGAGCCTCTTTCTCTTCTCCGTAGGGAATAAAATTGGCCCGGGCCGGCAGACGGTCCCGCTCCAGCACGTCGAGATTTTCCCAATCCCGGCGCTGCAAATGTAGTTCCTTCATGTCTATGCTCCTCCTGTTTGGGGCTCACCCCTTAAATTGTCGTCCCGTTTGATGATTAAAGGCAGCACACGGCTGCGGAAATACATAAAATTCACGATCAGCAGCACGCCCGCAATGAGAAACGGAGTGTGGTAATCACCTGCATTCATAAAAAAACCCGCCGTCATCGTCGACAAAGACGACCCGATACAGCGGAAAACTGCCCGCATTCCCGCGTACAGATTGCGGTCCTCTTCTCGCAGCGAAGACATGGTTTCGCTGTCGACCAGATTGCCGAGCAGCGAAAAGCTTCCGCTGCGGAGAACGAGCAAGGCCGCAAATACCGGGGCCGGCTGCGCGATCAGGAGCAGAAGAGCCAGCCCCGCGTTTCCGAGGAACGCGCCTGTAAAGGCGGCTTTCGCTCCCCAGCGTTCCATGATTTTGGGAGCGGCCAGCGAAGCGGCAAACAGCACAAGCCCGTTGACCGTATACACGTAAGAAATCAGATCGTCTTCCCATGCCGCCCGGAACTTCAGATACACGTTCATGAACGGGCCGATGAACGAGAAGACAAATCCGATCAGGCAGGCGTTGGCGGCGAGCAGCCAGAGCGACCGCTTGCGGAGCAGCCTGCGGATTCCCTGCGGCAAACGCGGCAGCGAATCCGCCTGCCGCCTTCCGCCTGATACGGACGGCTTCGCCGGCCCCTTGCGGGACGCGTGCTTCTCCTCGGCGCCGCGCGCTGCGCGGCCGGATGCATCCGCTGCCGCCGGTTCCCTGCGCTCGCTGTCTCCGGGGCCGTTATCCCTGATGTCACGGCCCCTTCTGTCAGCTTCCGCCGCATCGCAGTTGCCGTTTGCGGCTCCTCCCGCAGCGGCTTCGTCTCCGGGACGCAATCCGCTCCCGGATGCATCCGCTGCCGCCGCTCCCGGACGGTCGCTGTCTCCGGGACCGCCCATCGCCGGCAAAGTCTCTCCGCCGCTGCCGCCCGCCGCCCGTTCCGCCGGAAGCAGCCGCAAGCGCAGCAGAGACAGCACCGCGATGCACACGGCGGAAGCATAGAGCGACGGGGCGTGGCCTGCGGCCGAAGCGTCCGCCCGGGAGAGTATGCCCCCGACCAGGTTGCCGAGTCCCGTGAATGCGGTGAACACCGCGAACATCCCGTGAAAAGCCCGGCTCTCCTCACGGCGGGATCGGCAGTACCGAAACAAGAGCTGGATTTCCGTGGTCTCGATACACATAAATCCGGCTGACGCAACCGCTTGGGCCGCATACCAGACCGGCAGACTGCGCCCGGTTGCGAATAGGGCCGCTCCCGCGGCAACGAGCATCGAGCCCGCCAGCAGCATGGGCTTGCGGCCGATTTTTCCCGCAAGCATACCGGCGGGCAGCGCACCGATCCCCATGATGAGAATACCCACGGCGGAAATGCTCGCGATCTGGCCGCCGCTTGCGCCGAGAGCCAGCAGGTGAAGATTCAGGGCCAGCGAATACAGCCCGATTCCGATCCCATACAGCGCTTCCGTCGCCAGAAACCGCCTGACTCCGATTGTCATGCTTGTATTGCTGCTGCGAAAACTAAACACATCTGTCCAATCCCCTTGCTGTCCGAAGCTCCCAAATTAACTTCCTTGCTTACTGCCTACTGCTTGATTCTGATAGCTCAGCCTTAGTTCCCATTCACTCCAGCTTCACAGGAACACAAGACCTTACTTGATGCCCGTCATCGAAATGCCTTCCACGATATACCGCTGGGCAAGGAAGAACACCGCAAGCGGAGGCAGACAGATGATCGTCGTTACGGCCATAACCGAAGTCATGTCGACGCCGAACATCCCTTTAAACTGCGCCAGACCGAGCGTCAGCGTATACATGCTCGCATCGTTCAGGAAAATGAGCGGCCCGAGATAATCGTTCCACGTGTCCAACATATTAAAGACGCTGACAAGCACGAGTGCCGGAAACATCAAGGGGATAATGATTTTCGTAAAAATTTTCAGATCTCCCGCCCCGTCGATTTTCGCCGCCTCTTCAAGCTCCGTCGGAATGGTCATAATAAACTGCCTCAACAGGAAAATGTAAAACGCCGAGCCGAACCAGGACGGAACGATCAAAGGCTTCAGCGTATTGATCCAGCCCAGGAAATTAAACTCCATGTATAGCGGGATCATCGTCACGTCCCACGGAATCATCATCGTGGCGAGCACGACCATGAACAGGGCGTCCCGGCCCTTGAAACGGAACCGCGCAAATCCGTAGGCAACCAGCGAGGACGAGATCAGTTGGCCGATGTTGCACAGCACGGTAACGGTCAGGGAATTTTTCAGAAACACATTAAAAGGCTGAATGGTCCACGCCTTCGCGAAGTTTTCCCAGTGAAGCTCGGACGGGATCCATTTGGGCGGATACATATAAACCTCTTCCGGGCTTTTCAGAGCCGTCGTAACGAGCCAGAAGAACGGCATCAGGAACAGCAGCGAGAAAAACAGCAGCAGGGCATATGTGAGTACTCTCTTCATGTCTTCACCTCGCAATCGTCTTTACAGCGCTTTGCGCTTCGTTTTCCGGGCTTTGTTCTTCTTCAGTTCACCCTCGTAATAGACGAACATGGAGGTAGAGCGGAAGACCATCATCGTCAGCGCCAGCACGATCACGAACATGACCCAGGCGTTGGCTGCGGAATAACCCATTTTGAAATATTTAAAAGCGTTCTCGTACACATACATCGCGTAAAAATAAGTCGAATTCAGCGGCCCTCCGCCCGTAAGCGTCAACGCGAGCGTAAGCTGCTGGAAAGCGGCGATAATCGACGTAATCAGGTTGAAAAGCAAGGTCGGGCCCAGCATGGGAAGCGTGATGCGGATAAACCGCTTGAACGCGCCCGCACCGTCCAGTTCGGCGGCTTCGTACAGATCGCCGGGGATATTTTTCAGCCCGGCGAGGAAGATCAGCATCATGGACCCCTGCGCCCACAGGCTTGCGGCGACCATCGCGATCATCGACCAGTTCGGCTCACGCAGCCAATCCGGTCCGGTAATTCCGACCAGGGACAGGAAATAATTGAGAATCCCGTATTCCCCGCTGTACACCCAGGCCCAGATCATCGCCAGGGCAACGCCCGAGATGACGGAAGGCAGGTAGAACACGGTGCGGAAAATACCGCTTCCCCGAACGTTCTGATTGAGCAGAACAGCCAGCAGAAGAGCGATAGCGAGATTCAGCGGCACGAATATGGCGGCAAACCGGACCGTTACGCCTAGGGAATGCCAGAACAAAGGATCATTTGTGAACATATTCACATAGTTTTGGAAGCCGACAAAGGTTCGTTCGCCGACTATGGGCCAATCGTAAAAGGAAATGACGAGCGAAAACAGGAGGGGTCCGAGCGTAAAGGCCACGAACCCGATCATCCAGGGAAGAATGAAGAGGAAGGGGGTTAGCCTGCCTCTTCTCCAGATGCTGCGCCGCACGCCTTTTTGAAGCTGCAAGGTGTTCGGTTGCATGGGCTCACTTCCGTTTCCCTAACGGGTTATTTGAAAAACTTTTGCGAATCGCGCACGGCCGTATCCATCGAATCCTGGGCGTTTTGTCCAAGCATAATCGCGTTGATGGCCGACGTTAAGTTGCGGTTGACTTCGTTCCATTTCGGGCTGAGCAGGAAAGCCGGGGTGTTGTCGCTCGCTTCGAGCATCGTGTAGAACGCCTTATATACCGGGTCCTGATCAAGCTTGTTGCCTTCCACGATGCTTTTGCGCACCGGCAGGTCGCTTGTCCGCAGCTTGATCGCTTCCTCGGAAGCGTAATATTTGATAAACTCCCACGCTTCTTCCTTGTGCTTGGAGTTTTTGGACATCGAGACCGCGGATTCGGCGATTACGCCTTTAACCGGTTTGCCCGGAAAGACCGGCATGGAAACCGTTCCGACATCGACCTTCGCTTCCTTGAAGCCGTCCAGCGGCCAGATGCCGCTCTCCCACATGGCGATTTTGCCCGCTTTGAAAATGTCGTCCCCCGACTGCTGGTTCTTGCCGCCCACGATCACGGCCGTCTTGGACTTGACGAGATCGCCGATCATGCCGATCGCCTCGACCGCCGGTTTGCCGTTCATATAGCCTTCGATCGTTTTGCCGTCATCCGAGATAAAGCTGCCGCCGTTGCTCCAGACGATTCCCTGAAGATCGTACGGATCGTTCTCCGCACGGACTCCGAAGCCGTACTGCTTTTTGGCCGGATTCGTCAGCTTCTGGGCTGCGGCTTTGAATTCGTCCCACGTCCAGCCTTCTTTAGGCTGAGGGACGCCCGCTTCGTCAAACAGCTTTTTGTTGTAATACATCACCCTTGTCGTAAACCCTGCCGGTATTCCGTAAGCGGTTCCATCGATTTTGACGTAATTGAGCAGTCCCGGGTAAAAATCGTCCTGCTTCAGCGTCGTATCGCTTTTCATCCGCTCATCCAAAGGTTCGAGGTTTTTGTAATACGTCGGAAAATCCCACATGTACATCACATCCGGCGCATTGTTGGCTCCGATGGAAGCGGCCAGCTTCTGATCGAATCCGTCTCCGTAGGCTTCCACCTGCACCTTGACGTTCGGATGCTTGGCTTCGAAGTTTTTGGCGATCGTTTCCTGGATTTTGAGCAGATCCCCGGTATCCCAGGTCGCGAAGCGCAGCGTCACCTTGCCGCCATCGCCGGAGTTTCCTCCCCCCTGGGCTTCTCCCTGCTTGGAGCCGCAGCCCGAGAGGGCAAGAGCGGTAACCATCGATCCGGTAAGCGCGAGAACGAGCGTCTTTTTCATAAAGTTCCCCCCATAAACATCTTAGGTGTGATGAGATGAATGCGTTGAATTGACTTCAGTTTACGGTAAATAAAGCGTTTTCAAAACGGAAGAATGTCCGAAAAAAAGTGCCGCTTTGCCCGCTCTCCGGACGGCTCCCGAGGAAGGTGCCAATACGTCCGGCGTGAGGGGGTGTTTTTATCCGGCGATCCGTTACCGGGGAAAAAAAGAAGGCTTCCCTTCCGGGAAACCGCACTGGCAGAGCCGGCTAGCGAGCGTCCGTCATCCGCCGCTCCGTGCGGTAATGACTCGGGGTCTGACCCGTGCAGCGCTTGAACCATTTGCTGAAATATTTCGCATCCGGCATGCCTACCCGGTCCGCGATGTCCTGCACCGTCAGCTTCGAGGCGGCGAGCAGTTCCGAAGCGATGCCCAGCTTCGTGCGGCAGGTGAACGCCACGAAGCTTTCGCCCACCACGCGCTTGAAGAGCGTGCTGAAATGGCTGCGGCTCAGGCCGACCTCATGGGCCGCTTCCGCGACGGAGAGCTGCGAATCCGCCTGCTCGACGATCAGGCGGACCGCCGCCGCAATCGGCTCGGGCCACTCGCCGATGCGCACGCGGTGGCGCGTCTCCAGCTCGATGCGGCCGTGCAGGCGGCGCACCTCCGCCAGCCAGCCGGACGCGCCGGAGAACGCCGCGCCCTCGGTCCAGCGCAGCTGCGGGTCCGCCGCTTTGCGCGCGCACAGGCGGGCGTTCCACGCCTGCCGCTCTCCCTGCGGGACGAGCAGCAGCACATGCTGCCCGCTGAGGGCCGCCGCCGCGCAGAGGCCCGCGGAGGCGAGCCCGGCCGCCAAGCGCGCGGCGCAGGTGGCCGGGCCCGGTGCGGCCGTGGCGCCGGGCGCTTCCGCTTCGGCCGACGCTGGGCCTCCGCAGCCGATCAGGTAAGGCACCGTCGGCTCGCGCATCCACCGCCACTGCCCTTCGAGCAGCCTCTCCAGCTCGGCGGGAAAGCGGTCCCGGATGCCGTGCAGCCATTCGCGGAGCGCTCCTTCCACGCCCGCGGCTTTGTCCGCGGCGGATGCCTCGGCTCCCCCGGACTGTGCGGGCGCCTGCTGTCCGGGCCTGCGGAGCTCGCTGCGGAAGCCTTCCAGGTAATCCCCCAGCTCCTCATCGCTGAAATCGGTTTTGAGCAGATAGCCGGACGCGCCATACTTGATGCCCTGCTTGGCGTATTCGAAATCGCGGTGGCAGCTGAGCAGCAGCGCTTTTGTCTGAGGGGCATACTCCTTGATCTTGCGAATCAGCTCGATTCCCGTCATCCCGGGCATCACGATGTCCGTAATGACCACCTCCGGCTCGTGCTCCAGGAAAGCCTCCCAGGCCCGTGTCCCGTTCGGCGCATCCGCCACAACTTCCATCCCGTAGCGTTCCCAGGGCACCGTGCTGATCAGCCCCCTGCGGATAATCACTTCATCGTCGGCAATCAGTACGCGTATAGTCGTATCGCTCATCCCGTTTCCTCCTCCTTCGGAAGCCTAATCCCGATGCATGTTCCTTTTCCCGGCTCCGACTCTACATCCAGCCCGTATTTATCGCCGAAATGCAGCTTGATCCGCTGATCGACGTTATAGATGCCGATGCTGCGTTTCTTGCGGCCGACCGCATCTCCGGGATCGGCCAGAAGCTGCCGTGCCGCATCGGATTCCATTCCCTTGCCATCGTCGCACACACTCAGCCGGATCGCGTTTCCCTGCTCACGCACTTTGATTTCGATCGTGCCCGCCCCGTCCTCGAACGCATGAAAAAAAATATTTTCCACCAAAGGCTGCAGAGTCATCCGCGGAATGCGAACCTGGTCCAGGGGGATCTCCCCCGTATCGATGCGATAGCTGAACACATGGCCGAACCGGTATTCCTGGAGATTCATGTAATGATGAATCACATCCAGCTCCTCCTTCAAGGTTACCAGCTCACGTGTGTAGTTCAGGTTACCGTCGAGTACCTTGGTCAAATGCAGAATCATCTGCTGCACCTCGGCGTTGCCGGCTATCCGCGCTTTCCACTGGATGGAAGCGAGCGTATTGATCAGCAGATGGGGATTGATCTGATGGTGGAGCGCCCGGAGCTCGGCTTCTTTTTTCTGCCGCTCCACGCGTTTGACCTCTCCGAACAAATCCTGCAGCTGGACAACCATGTGGTTGAAGCTGCGGCCCAAACGCCCGATTTCATCTTCGGAATCGACGACGATCCGGGTATCCAGGCGCCCGAGCGAGACGTCCCGGATGGAATTTTTCATTTTTTTAATCCGCCTAAGGAAACGCACCGAACTGAAGTACGCCAGAACGAAAGCCAACAGAATGGACAAGCTGACGGCCGTAAACGTAAATGTCCGAACGAGCAGAGACGACTGGTAAAACTGGTGGTAAGGCGTCCGCACTTCGATCTTCCAATCGGTCTCCTCCGACTGCTTCGTCCAGACGACATCGTCGTCACGTTTTGTATAGGCTTTCGCCGTCTGATACAGAATGCGCCCTTGATCCGATATGGTCAGGAAAGCGCCCGTATCCCGCTCGTACTCGTGGAACATATCCAGCAGCTTTTCGGCTTTTACTTCGATCAGCACCTTTGCATCCTCCAGCGCCCCGACCTGATTGTGAATCTGGAAAAGCAGGCCGATCACTTTTTCGCCCGGAATGTTGGAGGTGCCGCTGTACTGCTTGGGCTCGTAAATGCTGAACCGGTACCCCGTGCGCTCCTCGCCGAACCAGGGGCTTTCCTCCACGAGATCCGTATTGGCGATGCGCTCGCCGTAATAATAGCCGGACTTCGTCAGGATAAAAATGCCTTTCGTATCCAGCGTTTTATGGGCTTTTAAATACTGTTCGAGCTGCTGCTCTTCTTTAAAGCCCAAATAAGTCGTCGGAATCTCCTCATGCAGAACCGTAAAGTTGGGATCCAGCAGGTAGGACAAAATATCTCCGACGGTATATTTCATCTGAGCCAGCGTCGAATCGATCTGCACCTGCAGCTGGGATACCGTATTTTCCCCGTAACGCCCGAACTGCTCGTTTATTGTCTGCGAAGACTTGGTATACAGCACATAGCCCAGAGACAACAGAGGGATAATGGCGACCAGCAAAATCAGCAGCACCAGCTTTCCCTGCAGGCTCCGGTGTAAACGAATCGGCAGTAGGCCCAGGTGTCTAAACAACGTAATCTCCCCCGCATGCAGTAAAGTAAGCGCTTCCGTAAAATGATTATAGCACGGGAAGGCTGTGTGCACATGCCTCCCCGCGCTCTATGGAATTTGAAATATAACCCAGCAGGGTCCGCTGTCTGAACGTCGTCAGTACGGCGCCCCGCTTCCGTGCGCGGGACCCTTTAGCGGGCGGCCCCGGCCGGCTCGGTTTTTTTGAGATAGGCCCGCCACGTAATGCACCACTCTTTGGGATCGTCGAAGCTGGATTCGTCGATGCGGTGGACGGTGCTGTTATGGGGGGCGCTTTTCACGATCTCCGGATTTTCGTACGCTTCCTGCGAAATATGGCGCAGCGCATCCAGGTACTCGTCAAGATCTTCTTTGGAGTACGATTCCGTCGGCTCCAGTGTGAAAGGCTGCGGAACGATATACGGATGATGACTGGTCCAGTAATGCAGCCCGAAGTCGCACATCCTGCGCTGAACATCCTCCGTCGTCACGCCGGTCTCCTTCGTCAGCTGTTCCCAGCTGTAGCGTACCTGCTCCAGGCGTCCGCCTTCCACATAAGGGGCGCTGGCGCCTCTGATTTTCAGAATGTTCGCGTACAAATAGTTGTTGTTGAGTACCGCTGTTTGAGCCACGTCCAGCAGCCCTTCGGGCCCCAGCGCGCGAATCCAGGCATACGAGCGGAGTACCGTTTGAGCCACGCCGTGGAACATCCGCACTTTGCCGATGCTTTCCGGGGTTTCTCCGCTCAGGCTGTAGCGGCTGCCGTCGTATTCCACGACGGGACCCGGCAGGAACGGCTCCAGCTGTGCCGTCACGCCGAGTGCTCCGGTTGCGGGCCCACCGCACATATGAGGCGCCGCGAACGTCTTGTGCAGGTTGAAGAAGCACATATCGAAGCCCGCTTCTTTCGCCCGCGCAATGCCGAGCAGCCCGTTCGCGTTGGCCTGGTCGTAGAAGCAGATTCCGCCCGCTTCATGCACGACGTCCGTAAACTCACGGATCCGGGGATTGAAGATTCCGGTGTCCTCGGGGTTCGCCACGACAAAACCTGCCGTCCTCTCGGACACCGCGTTTTTCAGCGCCTCCAGATCCGGGAAGCCGTCCTTGTCCGGGTACAGCGTGATGATTTTGTACCCTTTTACCGCGGCGGTTGCGGCCTGGGACGGATGAGAGAAGATCGTCGTGATAATCTCGTCGCGCTTCTCCCCTTCCCCGTTCGCATCGTGATAGGCTCGGACGATGGACGCCATGGCGAAAAGCGCCTGCGTACCGCTGCTCGGCTGGAAGGAGAACCGGTCCAAGCCCGATATTTCTCTCATCGCCAAGTCGAGGCCGTGATAGACTTCGAGCATGCCCTGAACCGTGTCCGCATCCTGCAGCGGATGAAGGTCCATCATTTTGGGGCTGCGGATAAGCATCTCGTTGATCCGTGGAATGTACTTCATGGTGCAGGTGCCTTGACCGATTTCAACGTTGAAATCGGACCCCAGCGTTTCCTGCGACAGGCGCAGATAGTGCCGCAGCACTTTGGCCTGGCCGATCTCGGGAAGGGCCGGTGCCGTCTCTCTGCGCATGGACGCAGGCAGGGCGGACAGGCCGTCGCCCAACTCGGCTTCCACCTCCGGCTCCGCCGCCGGTACCAGAATCCCCCGCTCGCCCGGACGGTGCAGTTCGAATATGACAGGCTCATCCCATTTCGCCTGGTGGAACTTGCGGACCTTGCTGTTTCGTTCGATTCGTTTGATCATGGTGCCGATATCCCCTCTCATCGGTGGTTGATTGTATGGGTTAGTTCTATTGCTTGGCTATTGATTGGTTCTATTGATTGGTTCTATTGATTGGTTCCATTAACCGGTTTCGATAGTTGGTACTATCGGTTGGTTCTACCGACCGATACTGTTGGTTGGTCTTATAATCTGGTTTTATAAGCGGTGATTTTCCGGATCGCTTGCCGTAACACGCGTCTAATCCTCCGGTATCTTCTCCGCCGCTTCTTAACAGAGGATCGTCAGGCCCTTTCCAGCACTTTTTTCAGCGCCTCCGCGAGGGTATCGATATCCTGCTTCGTGTGGATTTCCGTTACACAGTAGAGCGCGCATTGTCCCCATTGCGCAAATTCGGCGGACATGTCCTTGCCTCCGAAAATACCCTGCTCAAGCAGAAGCTTATTAATCTCCGCCACGCTTTTGCCGGTCGAATTAAAGTCAACGACAAATTCCTTAAACGTGGACACGTTGAATTTCATGCTGACTCCCTCGATCTCGGACAGCCGCTTCTTGGCGTACTCCGCCTGCTGAACGATGGTCTGGCCCACCTCAAGCATGCCCTGCGGCCCCATCAGTGCCAGATAGACGCCTGCCGTGATCCCCCACAGCGCGGTCTGCGTGCCGACGGACTCTTTCCCTTTTTCCCGCTTCGCAAAAGAAGTCCGCTCATACGCCACGTCCCCAAAGCCGTACTCGCCTTCCACCGAAGTCGGCGCTATGCCGAACAGGCGTGACGGGTATTCCATCACGTAAGCTTCTTCGTCACGCGAAGCGATGAAACCGGCCTGGCCTCCGCCGTAGTTCATGCGGATGCCAAGAGGCTGCAGGTCACCGCAGACAAGGTCCGCGCCATAGCGGGAAGGCGGCTTCAGGACGCCCAGCGAGATCGGGTCCACGCCGACCGCAAACACGGCGCCCGCCTCCTTCGCGAGCTTGCCGATCGCTTCCCCTTGGACCTCGATGTGACCGAGGTAGGAAGGGTTCTCGATATAGACGGCCGCGGTATCCGGGCTCAGCTTGCTCTGCAGATCGCCCAAATCCAGCAGTCCTGTCGCGGGGTCGCAGCCGACAAGGGTGCAGCGGATTTGCGGCGACAGGTAGTTGCGGATGATAAGCAGGCGGTCCGGATGAGTCGTCGCCGGCAGCAGCACCTCGCTGCGGCCGTTCATGCGCGCCGCCATGCGAAGAGCGGTGGAAGCCGCCTGGGCCCAATCGAACGTCGGCACGTTGACGACGTCCATGTCGACGAGCTCGGCCAGAAGGCTCTGATACTCGAACAGCGCCTGAAAGCGCCCGTGGTCCTCGTACGGCTCTCCCGCATACGCGGTCACGAACTCGGAACGCTGGCTGATCTCGTCGCACACCGCAGGCACGTAATGCTGCCAGCAGCCCGCCCCGAGGAAGTTGAGCCGTTCCCGCGCGTGAAGATTGCGGTTCAGCAGCGTTTCGATGTGGCGCTGCAGTTCGTATTCGTTCAAAGCCGGACCGATTTGAAGCTTGTCGCGGTAGCGCAAAGATTCCGGTACCATGCGGTACAGCTCTTCGATAGTAGCCGCTCCAATCACTTGGAGCATATCCTTTTGTACGTCGGATACCGTGTTCGGTATATATGGATGGGATGAAGACTGCCTGGTTGCCATCGGTAAACCTCCCTGTGTGTGCTGAATGATGGAATAGTAGAATCCTGATGAAAAAGTTAGGGGTAACTTGCCGGTAAAAAGTCGCTCATGTGCGAAATTTAATCGCAAAAGCCTTTTTTCTATGCCGGTTTCACAGAGCGTACTGATCAGTCGATGTTCAAGCATCTGCCCGTGCTGCAAACTACCGGAACACTGCCGCCGGGCTTCTGTTCGTGCCACAGACTTACTGCTCGTCGTTGTCCGGCTTTTGTTCGTGTCACGGACTTACTGCTTATCGCTGTCCCAGCATCTGCCCGTGTTACAGACCCACCTGCTTATCGCTGTCCCAAGATCTGCCCGCCCCCAAGCTCTCTAGCTCAATTCTGCAAATTCTTTGCCGCCAAAAAAGCTTACGCCAAACCTCCGCCGTCCACCACGAGAACCGAGCCGGTAACCCACGCGGACATCCCGCTTGCCAGGAACAGCACCGCGTTGGCGATATCCTGAGGCGTCCCCAGCCTGTTCAGCGGACGCTCCGCGGAAGCTACTAGGAAGCTTGCCTCGTCCCGGCGCAACTGCTTGGCTTCATCGCGCAGAAGCGGCGTATCCGTATCCCCCGGACAGACGCAATTCACGCGGATTCCGGCAGGGCCGTGGTCAATCGCCATTCCGCGGGTCAGGTTCACCACGCCTGCCTTGGCCGCGCAGTAAGCGGCCGCCTGGTCGCCGCCTTTCAGCCCCCAGCCCGATCCCGTGTTGATAATGCTTCCGCCGCCGTTCTTTTCCATTACCGGGATCGCGTATTTGGACAGAAGGAAGGTCCCTTTCAAGGAAACGTCGATCACGAGATCCCACTGCTCTTCCGTCAGTTCCACAACGGTTTTCCGCCGGATCACGCCCGCGTTGTTGAAAACGATGTCGATCCGGCTCGTCTCCCGGACCGCCGTTTCAACCGCCGCTTGGCAGTCTTCCGCTTGTGTAACGTTACACGGGATATACCGGGCGAAATGCCCCTGCTCCGTAAGGAGACGTTCGGCTTCGCGGCCGCCGGCTTCGTTCATGTCCAGCAGCATCACCTTGGCTCCGTTAGCTGCCAGTGTTTGAGCGGCCGCAAGCCCGATTCCCGAAGCGGCTCCCGTCACCAGGGCCGTCTTTCCGGTTAAATCCAGCAGAGAAGTGTTCGTTGGCATCCGATTTACCCCCTTGGTATGTTTTCTTGCTTGGTCTGCTTCTTGGTCTACTTCTTGGTCTGCTTCTTGGTCTACTTCGTGCTTTCGTGCTTGTATCGCTTTCCGTTCCCGTTTTAACTGTCACTGAGGCGCGAGGCAGCCATCCTTACTGCTCCGGACTGCCTGCGAACGCCCCGGCAACCATCTCTTCTTCCCTGCATCTGCCGGCCAGCAGAAGGAAAACGCTCGACGTCCACGTGAACGCCCGGTCGCGCAGCCCCTCACCGGTTACGGCGTCGAAATTCTCCGCCATACCGGACTTTGCCGCCATGCGGCAGAACTTGCGGGCCACCTCCGAGGCAAATTCCTCGTCGCCCGCTCCGCGAAGCCCTTCCACGATCAGCATCGTGGAAGGGGCCCAAATCGGGCCGCGCCAGTAGCCGTCCGCCGCGTAGTACGGGCTGGACGTGCTCTCCGTCGCCAGCCCGTTGCCGGTCAAGAACCGGGCCGGCTGCTTCAAATCCGCGATCACCTTCTCGCGGATAGGGCCGGGAAGCCGGTTGCCCAGCACGATCGGGACGAACGACAGCAGGCTGTCTCCGGCCGAACGCTCGTGGGTACCGGAACGCATGGCCGTGAAGCGCCCCTCTTTCTCGTCCCAGAAGTGCCCGATCAGCTTTTGAAGCAGCTCGGTTGCCCGGGCCGACCAGCGCTCGGACTCTTCATCCAAGCCGAGCCTTTGCGCCGCGACGGCCAATACTTCCATCTGGATGACAAGAAACGCCGAAAGATCCGGGCTCTCCACGGGAATATCCGTCAGGAACGCCGTGCTGTTGTCCCAGCCGCTGTCATTGCCGTGATTGTACTGGGGAATTCCGTCTCCGTCGTCATCGCGGTACCGGAACCACCACGTCGTCCATTTGCCGAGCGGTTCGTAAATTTCCCGAAGCCGCTCATCCGTGACCGCCGACGAATTTTTCATCATCCAGTCCAGTGTCCACCCGTGAATGGGCGGTTTGCAGCAGTTCCAGAGCGCATATTTATCGTTCAAAAAGTCCGGCAGCATCCCGCTTTCATCCTGCCGGTCAAAAAATATCGCAAACTGATCCCAGGCTAAATCCGGGTTCGTCCCGGCCAGCGCCATCGCATTGAAGCAGTGGTCCCAGCTCCATATGTTCGTCATCCAGTTCTTCGACATGTACATCGCGGGACGGGATAAATAGCCGTCCGCGCGTACGACGCAGGACCACGTAATGTACGCGGCAAGCGTTCGCGCTTCCTCCCAATCCTCTGGAGTCCGGATCGTGCGGGAGAGCCACTGTTCCCAGTCCTGGCCCGCCATAGCCTCAGCCTCTTCGTAAGAATATGCGCCGCGCTGTCCGGGGACCGTCCGGTATTCTTCGAGAGACAGATCGAACGACTGACTTTCTCCGCCGGGAACCATCACGAAAGCAATATGCTTGGCACGGAGTCCGCCCCAGACTACATCCGGCTCGAAATGGCCGAGCAGCGGCGAAAGCAGAATCCGGACCTCCCGCGAAAAGCTGTTAAGCTCCCATCCTCTTTCCTGATAAGGAAGGGCGTAATCGTATGCGCTTAGCTCCGCCGTCAGCTTCAGTCCGATCCCTTCGCCTCTGACACGGATGCAGTCCGGCTCCGGAATGCACCATTCCATCCAGCCCGTCCCGCTTTCCAGACGAACCTTGACGGGGGAAGCTTCCACCCTGTAATCGGTCAGCGCTTCCCTGCTCTTCGGATCAATGGGGGTAATGCCGAACAGGACACCGGCCTGCTCGTCGCCCCCGCGGATCATTCGTACGTAAAGCCCTTCGCTGCGCTTTTCGCTTTGCGGCAGCCTCGATAGGGCGAAATAGGAACCAAAGCGGCTGAATGGCACCACAGACAGATCGAAATTCATAGTTGCAGCCCCCCGTTGCTCCTTGGATTCGTAGTTCCTGCTCATGAAGAGAGCGTTTACATAAAATTGTACCGGAAAGAGGAGAATCCCCACACCGACGCTTGTTGGTATCTTCGTGTCATTTTGCACCTGCTGCACCGCGGTTTTAAGCCGGAGGCTCTAAAGGTGCCATTTTGTATGCGGAGATTCGTCTTTTTGTTCACTGCCTTCCTTTATTCCTACCAAATAAAAAACCGCCCGGAGGCGATCTGCCTCTAAGACGGTTACTTTTAAATGCCACGGCTTATAAGATCCGGTCTCTCTTGTGAGCGGCCGCTGCGGCCGGTCCTCTTATCCTTTTGTTCCTCCCTGCAGTCCGAATCCTTTCGACATGAATTTCTGGGACAGCATATACAGAATGACGGACGGAACGGCATACAGGACCGAAAATGCCGCTAATTTACCGTAGTCAGCCATCCCATATTGTCCGAAAAACTGATACAACTTCAAGGATACCGGGAAGTTATCAGGAGACTGCAGAAGGATATACGGAACGAAGAAGTTCCCCCAGCTTCCCGAAAACGTAAAAATCGCTACCGTGCAAATGCCGGGAACCATCAGCGGCGCCACCACCTTGCGGATGCCTGTAAACACGGACGCTCCGTCAATCCAGGCCGCTTCTTCCAGCTCGCTCGGCACCGAGTCCATGAAGTTCTTCAGCATCCAGATGCCGTACGGCATGGACGAAGCCGCGAAAAATAAGGTGACGCCGAAAATGTTGTCATACAGCTTAGTGGTCAGGAACAATTGATACACCGGAACCATAACCGCCGTAATCGGAAGCGAAGTCATGAACAACACGGTAAGCATAAACGGTTTTTTATACTTTAATTGATAGCGGGACAACGGGTAAGCCGCAAGCAGGGCCAGAATAACGACGAGTACGGCTTGGCCCAGAGACATGATGAGGCCGATCATATAGGCCCGCTGATTTTCCGGATTGGCGATCACCTCCGCATAATTCGTCCCAGTCAGCCGCGCGGGGACCTTAAGCGACTGCATCGCGTTGGAATCGACAGATGCCACCAAAACCCACAAAAGGGGCAGAATAAAACAGATGCCGATGAAAACAAGAATCGTATAAGGCAAGATGCGATACATCCATTTACGCTGGCTCGTATTCATACGATGTTCTCCCTTGTAAGTTTACTCTTTCATCGCACGGATATAGAACAGACTGAGGATAATGCCCAGAAGCAGCAGGAGCAGCGATATGGCCGTCCCGTACCCGAGCTGATAATTCACAAACGCCTGGTTGTACATAAAAATAGGCAGGGTTGTCGTCGAGGTTCCCGGTCCTCCTCCGGTCATCGCATAGATGAGCCCGAATACACCCAAAGTCTGCAAAGTAACCAGCATCATATTGGTGGTCAAGGTTCCTTTTATAAGGGGCAAAATAATTCTTATCAAGATCTGCCACCTGGACGCACCGTCAACAACGGCCGCTTCTTCGATCTCCGCGGGCACGTCATCCAGCGCCGCTTGAAAGACGAGCATGGAAAACGCCGTCCCGTGCCAAATGTTAGCCAGAATAATCGTAAGCATCGGAACGGTATACAGCCATGTAACGACCGGAATACCGAAAAACGCCAAGATGGCATTCAAAGTGCCCTCATCCCCGAAAAAGCTGTACAAACATAAAGCGCAAACAATTTCCGGGGTTACCCAGCCTGCCAGCACGATGGTTCCGATCACCCGGCGGAAATGCTTATTTTTGTGCTTCATCAGAAGCGCAATCAGAAAGCCCAGCACCTGCTGGCCGATAACGGCCGATCCGATCAGAAAAACGAGCGTATTCCAGATACTGATCCGGACCGTAGGATCTTGAAACATCCGCACATAGTTATCGAAGCCGGTAAACTTCAGCTCTTTCGCGGCTTCCCCCGTCAACGCCAGATTCGTGAAGGAATAATAAAAGGTCAGCAAAATCGGATAAATAAAAAACACCAGCATAATCACTATCGAAGGAAGCAAAAAATAAAACCACGAAGAGGTTCGTTTTTTCCTATAAAGATCTTGGACCGCCACACTACTCATCCGCATCCCCCTCCCGCACTTTAACGGTACAAAAAACCTGCTCAAGCTTGGTCCAGGCAGCCGGTGCGATGAGTGCCGTCGCATGACGGCAGTCACCCGCTTCTTTCCCGTCCTCCCTGCCGTTTTCCGCATGTGCCTGAGCAGGCAGCCTGTCATTTACTTTTCCGTGATATGCTCCGCGCCTGCAATGCGGGTTACATCCTGCGTATATTTATTTAAAGCAGCCGCGGGCGCTGTCCCCGTTGCCACCGATTCGATCATCGTTTGAATCTGAGTGGACACTTCCGGATATTTATCCTGCGCGGGCCTAAACTCGGCATTCTTCAAATATTCCGTTGCCAGCTCATTAAACGGCATTTTCGTGTAGCCCGGATCTTTCGCTACGTCTGCCCGGACCGTTATATTGCCGGAAGCGATCACGAGCTTCTGCGTGTTTTCCTTATTCAGCGCGTATTTAATAAAATTCCATGCCTCGTCTTTATGCTGCGCATTGCTGGGAATCGACAAGGCCCATCCTCCGGCTAGCGTGATCGAACCCGGGGCCTGGCCTTTGCTTGTCGGCATGGGCGCAAACCCGAGCACATCTTTATAAGCCGGCCACGGTGCCGCCCCTCCCTCCAGATAATTGCCGGTGATCCAGGACCCGTCGAGCGCGATCGCGAGCTTGCCTTTCGGCAAATATTCACGCGTAGCCGTGTTTCCGGCTTGGCCGTTCAGCACTTTGGACAGCGGCGGTCCGAGCTTTTCTTTCGTCACCGTTTCGATAAAACCGAGCGCATCCAGAATCCCTTCGCTCTTCACGATCCATTTTCCGCTCGCATCGTCGTACAACCTCTCTCCGGTACCATAGAGAAGCATTTCGTAAGTCTGCATCGAAGTCGCTTCTCCCGTCGCCTTGCCCATATTCATCCAGATCGGAACCACATCCGGCGCTTTCTCCTTAATTGTCCTTGCCGCGTTCAAAACCTCATCCCAGTTTTTAGGCTGCCAGTTCTCGGGAAGTCCGGCTTTTTTGAAAATCTCCTTGTTGTACCACAGTCCCCTCGAATCCGTATTGTAAGGGACTCCATACAGCTTGCCGTCGCTTGCAGTTACCCCTTTCTTCATAGCTTCGATAAAAGAGCCGTTCGTCCAATCTTCCCACCCCTTCAACCTGTCATCCAACGGTTCCAGGTAGCCCGCACTCGCATCCGAGTTCAGAATGAACGTGTCCTCCGTCACGATATCCGGTGCCGTATCCTTCGATTTCAGTGCCAAGGCTATCTTGGCAAAATAATCTCCCTCGGACGCCTGAATCGGGGTCGGCTTGATTTCCACGCTTTTATCCGGATAACTGGACGCCACTTCCTTGATCCATTTAAACAGAGCGCCCTGCTCACCAATTCCATCGTCTCTATAAGTAATGGTTATCGTTTTAGCGGCCGGGGAATTTCCCGCATCCTTTCCCGTCTGGGTCGGTCCCGGTGTCGTTTTTACGCTCTGGCCGGAACATCCGAACAATAATGCCGAACTTAACAAAACCGCCGCGACACTCCACTTCTTTCTTCTTCCGTCTGCCATGGCTTGCCCTCCTTATTTTTGGATACAGCTGGCTGCTTCAGACAAGATTTTTAAGCGCTTACATAAAGGTTTATTTCACTATATTTTTATAATCCGCTAAAAAGAACTTTTATTTATTATTATCACTGAAAAGTAAAAAGCCGCTCCCCTATAAGTCAGAGAAACAGCTGCTGCAAAATGAACAAGTATGAAGGTAGAGAACCGTGCACAGTTGGTCGACTTGCTCGATCTTCCGCTCGTCTTAACCAGCCGCCAGATATTTCCTCACAGCTCCTAGCGCGCGGTGTGGCATCCGCATGACGGTGGTCGCCGATAGACTTGTCCTACCGTTCGCTCAGCCCTCACAAG
Source organism: Paenibacillus sp. JNUCC 35 (assembly GCF_058269095.1). Taxonomy (NCBI): domain Bacteria; kingdom Bacillati; phylum Bacillota; class Bacilli; order Caryophanales; family Paenibacillaceae; genus Paenibacillus; species Paenibacillus sp. JNUCC 35. The sequence continues at coordinate 5,508,719 of NZ_CM177771.1, forward strand.
GGGCGTAATTTCCTAGTAAAATTCGACTGTGCCTGCTTTTGAAAACATCAAAAAAAGAGCCTCTCGGCTCTTGGTTATATGTATGGCTCCCCGAACAGGACTCGAACCTGTGACAACTCGATTAACAGTCGAGTGCTCTACCAACTGAGCTATCAGGGAATAAGATGGTGGAGCCAAGGGGGATCGAACCCCTGACCTCATCGCTGCCAGCGATGCGCTCTCCCAGCTGAGCTATGGCCCCATTTTGGTGCTGCAGAAAAAATTCTAACTTGTCTTGCGAAATTCGTCAAGCATTTTTTGAGAGGCAATTTCGTAAGTGGTGGGCCCTAGTGGACTCGAACCACCGACCTCACCCTTATCAGGGGTGCGCTCTAACCAGCTGAGCTAAGGGCCCATATGTAACACCTATATAATAGGTAGAAACACGATAAAAGGATAAGAAAAGCCCACCGTTAAGTGGGCTCTTGCTTGGCAACGTCCTACTCTCCCAGGACCCTTCGGTCCAAGTACCATCGGCGCTGGAAGGCTTAACGGTCGTGTTCGGGATGGGTACGCGTGGTTCCCTTCCGCCATCGTCACCAAACAGGTGTCTATTCAGACACACCAGGGTTGCTCCCTGAAAACTAGCAGCGAAACGTGCAGTCGATCCATCCAAAGATCTTGTGGTGCATATGCTTCCGATGTCAGACACTAACGTGTGCTCGTCGCGTATGCTTTCGATGCGGCCTTTCCTGTCGGAAAAGCCTTGTGGTCAAGCCCTCGACCGATTAGTATTGGTCAGCTCCACACATTGCTGTGCTTCCACCTCCAACCTATCTACCTCGTCGTCTTCAAGGGGTCTTACATACTGGGAAATCTCATCTTGAGGGGGGCTTCACGCTTAGATGCTTTCAGCGCTTATCCCTTCCGTACATAGCTACCCAGCTATGCCTCTGGCGAGACAACTGGTACACCAGCGGTACGTCCATCCCGGTCCTCTCGTACTAAGGACAGCTCCTCTCAAATTTCCTGCGCCCGCGACAGATAGGGACCGAACTGTCTCACGACGTTCTGAACCCAGCTCGCGTACCGCTTTAATGGGCGAACAGCCCAACCCTTGGGACCTACTTCAGCCCCAGGATGCGATGAGCCGACATCGAGGTGCCAAACCTCCCCGTCGATGTGGACTCTTGGGGGAGATAAGCCTGTTATCCCCAGGGTAGCTTTTATCCGTTGAGCGATGGCCCTTCCATGCGGTACCACCGGATCACTAAGCCCGACTTTCGTCCCTGCTCGACCTGTA
>NZ_CM177771.1:5515000-6242500 GCF_058269095.1 Paenibacillus sp. JNUCC 35
TAATGGGTCTTAATATTGTGCTCAAGAACATCGACGATCCTGTCAATATTATCGCTTACTGCGTAGGCTGGGGGGCTGGCGTCTGGCTGGGGATTCGCATTGAAGGCTGGCTTGCGCTCGGATACACCACTCTGCAGATTGTCGTCGATTATACGGAAACGACTCTGCCGGATACCCTGCGGAACAAAGGCTACGGTGTCACCCACTGGGTGGCGGAAGGACGCGACGGTCCCCGTCTGGTCATGCAGGTGCTCGCCAAGCGTTCTCTGGAAAAAAAGCTTCTGAGCACTCTTCATGAACTTGCTCCGAAAGCTTTTGTAATCTCTTATGAACCGCGTTTTTTCCGCGGCGGTTTCTGGACGAGGAGACTGAACCCTTAACCGGTTGGTGATTCACTTTGTCTTATTCTGTTTATATAAAAGGTTACATAAGTAAATTTCACGCTGTTACTTAGAGAAAAAAGGGGTGCTGCATAGAATGATTCGTCTGGAAGGTGTTATCAAAAGGTACGACGATGGATTCGTCGCACTGAAAAATCTTAATTTAGAGTTCGCCGAAGGCCAGCTCCATGTCCTGATCGGACCAAGCGGATGCGGTAAATCCACCACGATGAAACTGATCAACCGCTTGATCAATCCCTCCGAAGGGAAGGTTACCATTAAAGGGAAGGATATTTCCCAAATGGATCCGGTCGAGCTGAGACGCAACATCGGCTATGTGATACAAAATATCGGCCTGTTCCCCCACATGACGATCGCCAAAAATGTAGCGGTTGTTCCCAAGCTTCTGAAATGGGACCAGCAGCGCATAGATACACGGGTCGATGAACTGCTTCGCTTGGTATCCCTTGACCCGGACACGTTCCGCAACCGCTATCCATCCGAGCTTAGCGGAGGACAGCAGCAGCGTATCGGCGTTATCCGCGCTCTGGCCGCGGAACCCGATGTCATTTTGATGGATGAGCCTTTCAGCGCGCTCGACCCCATCTCCCGGGAACAGCTGCAGGATGAGCTGGTACGGCTTCAACAGGATCTGAAGAAGACGATTATTTTCGTTACCCACGACATGGACGAGGCCGTGAAAATCGCGGACAACATCGTGCTTATGAAGGACGGCGAAATCGTTCAGCACGGCAGTCCGGAGCATATCCTCCGTTATCCGGCCAATGAGTTTGTCAAGTCTTTCGTCGGTAAAAAGAGGCTGCAGGCGGATACCGGATTCGAGGAAATCCCTACCGTCGATGAGGTTATGGCCGAACATCCGATCACAGCCTATCCTACACGCGGTCTTGCCGAAGCCATTAAAATCATGGAGAAAAACCGGGTCGATTCCCTCTTGATCGTGGACAGGCAGAACCGTCTGATCGGTACGACGTCCATCTTCCAGGTGCTCGACAAGTATAGGCAGGAAAATATCACACTCGCCGATATCGCCAAACCTTTTCATCATACGGTCGAGACAGGCACTTCCTTATCCGTGGCCATCCAGCTTATGAACGAGCATAACCTTCCTTATATTCCGGTTGTCCGCGAGAACAACACGTTCGCCGGGCTCGTTACAAAGGGGAGTGTAGTCCGTCATATCGCGGATGTATATACGCCGGCCGAGTCTGACGAATTTGCCGAAACGGCCGAAGCGGCGCTCCAAGCTTCAGCGGAAGACGGGACGCAAGTACCGGTCGGCGGCAGCGGAGGTGCTTAAATGGACTTCCTGAACAGCTACGGTCAATTTCTTAGCGACCGGTTGCCGGATATCCTGGTCGCTTTCCGGGAGCATCTGATCATTTCGTTCCTGTCTATCCTTTTCGGCTGTATTGTCGCCATCCCTATAGGCGTCTATTTGGCCGGAAACCGGATTAAATGGATCAATTCGCTTGTTTTCGCTTTATCGAATCTGCTCCAGACCATTCCCAGCCTGGCGCTGCTCGCTATCCTGATCCCGCTGATCGGGGTCGGTATGAAGCCGGCTATCATCGCCCTGTTCCTGTATTCCCTGATGCCTATCATGCGGAATACGTTCACGGGTTTCCAGGCGGTCAATCCGCATCTGATCGAGGCCGCAAGAGGCATGGGCTACAGCTCCATCCAGCGGTTAGTGCGCATCCAGCTTCCGCTGGCTCTTCCCTACATCATGTCCGGCGTCCGCGTGACAACGGTCTATATTATCAGCTGGGCTACACTGGCGACGCTTATCGGAGCCGGCGGTCTGGGCCAGTTGATTGTAGCGGGGATGGGCGTGAACAAGAAGGAGCTTATTTTTACGGGCGCCATTCTGGCCGTCATCTTGGCTCTGATCGCCGATTTCGTGCTGGGAGCTTTGGAAAAATGGCTCACCTCACGCACCAAAACATCAAGCGCTAAAGCAGCTTAACTTTTTTGAAGACTATCATTAAACGAGCTGAATAAAAGCTTTTCACTATAAAAAACGGCCGCGCTGTGAAGGTCGTCTAAAGGGGATTTCGAATGAAACGTGTGAGAAGACGCTTACTGGCAGCAAGCCTTCTCGCTGCGGTTGTTGTGTCAGCAAGCGGCTGCGGACGGGGAGATACCATTCTGATCGGGACGCAGACATATTCGGAGCCGAAAATTTTGGCCCAAATGTACAAGTTGCTGATCGAAGACCGCACCGACCTGAAGGTGGATGTACTCCCGGACCTTGCGTCAAGCGGAGTGATCATCGATGCCATGAAGAAGGGCGACATCCAGATGTCCACCCTTTATTCCGGCGAACTGCTCAACAAGCATTTCCCGATGGAAGACAAGAAAAGAAACCGGGAAGAAGTGCTTGCGGAAGCGCAGGCCGGTTTCGATAAATATTTTAACTTTAAATGGTTTAATCCTTACGGATTTGAAAATACGTATGCCTTTACGGTGCGCAAAGAATTGGCGGACGAGAAGGGCTGGAAGAAGATCTCGGACATTATTCCGGATGCCGGCTCTGTCAAGCTTGGCGTGGATACGACCTGGCTAGAAAGAGAAAGCGACGGGTACAAGGCATTTGCCAAACATTACGGGCTTCAATTCGGGGATACGCTTCCCATGGAGGTCGCGCTCGTTTACAGCGCCGTAGCCAGCAAAAAGGTGGATATCGTATTGGCTTATTCAACGGACGCCCGGTTAAAAGAATACAATCTGGTGACATTGGAGGACGACAAACAGTTCTTCCCTCCTTACGACGCCTCACCGGTTGTGAAAAAAGAGCTGCTGGCTGCCCATCCGGAGCTGAACGATATCATCGGACTGCTTATCGGGAAAATCGATGCCAAAACCATGATTGATTTGAACTATGAAGTTGACGTGAAAAAACGCAATGAAAAAAAAGTTGCGGAAGACTATTTAAAACAAATCGGACTGCTGAAATAAAGGTCCTGCAGGCCTTCTAAGGGGACATGAATATGGAGCTTTTCTTTCAATATGTTAGTGAAAACTGGCTGGATTTGCTGGGACTGACTTACGATCATATCGTAATGGTTCTCCTTGCCATTCTCATGGCGCTTATCGTCGGGGTGCCGCTGGGCATTTTGGCCGCGCGTTACCGCCGCCTCGGTTCCGTCATTCTTACGGCCGCGAACATCATTCAGGTGTTTCCGAGTCTGGCGCTGCTCGTGCTGCTGATGATCGTGTTCGGGCTCGGCTTCAAGACTGTCGTTATCGGCCTCTTCCTCTATTCCCTGATGCCGATCATCCGCAACACCTTTGTCGGGCTCACCCAGGTAAATCCGGCGATTACGGAAGCCGGACGTGGAGTCGGCATGAGCCAGCTTCAGCTTATGTGGAAGGTACAGCTTCCGCTGTCGCTGCCTTTCATCGCGACAGGCGTCCGGGTGGCCGCAGTCATCGCCATCGGCGTGGCTACCATCGCTCCGCTGATCGGGGGCGGAGGTCTGGGCCGGGAGATTTATTCCGGCATCAACATGGACAACTCCGCCCGTTTGTATGCGGGAGCTATCCCAGCGGCGCTTCTCGCGCTGCTGACGGATTTTGTCCTCGGTCAAGTGCAGAAGCGTATGCACATCAGCCGGTAGTGTAAATAAAAAGAACGCGGAAGACTGCCTGTGCAGCCGCCGCGTTCTTTTTATTTGTCGGAGGGGCGCGGTCGCCGCCCCATAAATCGGCTGTACCGCACCCCGCTTTGGGGGAGCAGCAACCGCCTATCGTCGTACTCACAATGCGCATCGCGTTGGAACACCGGTTGCGACGCCGAGCACCGCGCGCCGGGAGCTTCGCGCGGTACGCGCTCGTATTCACGTAACGAACGAGAAGGTTCTGCGCTGAAAACAAAAAAGCCGAAAGGGCCCATTCGGGCTTCTTTCGGCTTCGCGCTTGTTATTTCGCCTGCCATACCTGCGGCTCGGATTTACCGCTGTAGTACTCGATACGGCCGGGGACAATCTTCAGAATAACATACTCCGGATCGTGCGGACCGTCAAACCATTCCTTGAAGTCGTCGCGCCATACTTTTTCCCGCAAGCTTTCATCCGTACTCACGCTGCCTGTCGCTTCGATTTGAAGAATATCGGAAGAAGATTTGCCGTCAAAGCCCACAAGAATATGTACATGGGGATTGTCCCGCAGCTCTTCCACCTTATCGGTTTTACGGTTTGTCGCCAGATAAATCGTCAGCTCATCGTGAAATAAAGCCATGTAGCGTACACGCGGTTTCCCGTTCTCAACAGTACCGAACGAGCAGAACTCGTTTTTATCCAGAACGCTTACGATCTGCTGTTCCAAAGACAGATTCGACATGCTCTCTCCAGCTCCTTTCGGGTAAACACGTTTCTCTTTCTATTTTTAGATTACCCGAAATGATGAAGCTCCAAACGAAGGAGAGCCGCTTTGGACAAGCGTGCCTATTCGACTTTTCCCGCCTCATCGGTCACGGCGAAATTGTAGTTCACGGAACGTGTAAAAGGTTCCTGCCGCTCGTTCACTCCGTTGATGTCGAATGAGATATTATAGACCCCGGGCTCCGTCGGCGCTTTGAAGTTCAAGAGGACTTCATTCTTCGCGGTTTGCAGATTAACTTCTCCCGCTTGCTGGAGGCTTTTCACCTTTCCTTTGCCTCCGGAACGGGTCAGCTTCGCCTTCTTCGCTTGAGTGTCTTCCAGCTTACCCGCTCCGTCGAACGAAACGGCAATTTGCGCATTCTCACCTTGTTTATATTGTTTGCGGGCGTTCTTGATTTGTCCTTTTACACGGCCTTCCGGTTGAGCCAGCATAAAGTATGCGTCCCCTTCTCCCGACAGCTCCAGGGTCCAGTTCCCCTTCTCCGGGTTCTCGAGCGTCAGCGTATGATGAACGGCATCGGAGAACAGAACGGCATCGTCTTTCTCCGCACTTTTGGCCGGGTTAAGCGGGATCTTTTTGCCGGATGGGCTTGTCAATGTGACTTGCGTCGTTTCTTTAGCCGTCAACACATCCAGTGAGATCGTGCCGAGACCGCTTTCAAGCGGGAACACCTCTTTTGCGGATCCTTTGGTGAGACTGCCCCCTTTCATAATGAAAGAAGAATTCTCGGAAACCGCAGGAGCTTCTTGGGGGGCCGCGGAGAGGTTCTCTTCTTGAAGCGCCGCCGCTGCAGCCTTCGTTTTGCCGAGTGCCAGTTTAGGCTGAACCAGGCTCCAAGTCTGGGAAGCCGTCGTCATCGCGCTGTGAGAGATGTTTTTTGTAAAGCTTTTAATGCCGTAAGGCAATCCGAGCGCGGAGTCTACGCTGACCGCACCGTCATCCTCACCCGGAAGAACCGCATGAGCGAACCAGTAGGCAGTGAACCAGCCGTCATCGCCTTCTCCGCCGGACATGTAGGTCTTAGTAGCGGAGACTCCGGGCTTGCTGTCTGTCTGTGTCCGGAAATTGGCCATGTAGGAAGTTTGCAGCGAATAGACCGCATCATCTTTCTTGCCGAGAATGTCGGCCAGCCAGCTTGTCCAGTCGCTGTAAGCCATGTCAGCCAGCTCGGAGCCCTTATTCGGCGTAGAAAGCTGATGAACGACGTTCACGTACGGCGCGGCGCCGTAATGCAGGAGAGCGGCTTGCGTGTCGATTCCGCCCTTGGAGTGAGCGATGATGTTAATTTGGGAGACACCATAATAGTTGGCGACCTTCTTGATGACCTCGGCCAGCTTCGGACCGTTGGTCCACATGTCTCCGCCCGTACCGTCCGCATCTTTCAGTTGTACGAAAGCCGTGCGGTACCCGGCCTTATAAGCCGCTTCGTAGTATCCGTCCGTTTTGAGCCAGGTGTTATAATTCGAATGAAGACCTTGAACGAAAAGAATCACGGGCTTGTCATTGGAAGCCTGCGGCGGCACCGCTCCCGTGTACCAGTCCCCGAAATTACCGGACGGGTTGTCGTCATGCAGAGCCGGAGCCGGAGGCTGAGCGGCTTGGACCACCGAAGAACACGCAAGAACGGCGGAAAGACCTAACAAGGGGATCATACGGGTACGAACTTTTTGAATCATTTAATTCCCTCCTCTGAATGGATAATAGCTTACTCCACCATTATATGGAAGAAATTACAATTCAGCATTAGCTGGATGTTAATTTTAGGAAAATAAAATAAAAAACCGGAACTATTTCCGGACTAAAGTGATTCTAACCCACCTATTTGACCGTTCGCCAACACAAATCTCCTTTTTCAGACTTCCTCTCCTATTTAAAAAGGAACTGTTCATCGACATTGGCTCCTTACTGCGCCCGGCCGGCGGTATATCTGTCTTTATTTCCGAAGCTTCCGGCCTTTCGACATCCGCATGATGCACTTGATCCTTTGTCGATGAATCATCCGGCACAAATAGACACCCGTCTCACGGTTCGATATTTCTCGGGAAATATTTCTAAAAAAATAAGAGACCCCGCTGTATTCAGCAAGGTCTCTTATTTAATGAGGTATGCGGTCGGAGGGATTTGAACCCTCACGCCCATTGGGCACTACCCCCTCAAGATAGCGTGTCTGCCGTTCCACCACGACCGCATGTGAGGTAAAGAATGTGAGCCATGAAGGACTCGAACCTTCGACACCCTGATTAAAAGTCAGGTGCTCTACCAACTGAGCTAATGGCTCTCATGGTGACCCGTAGGGGATTCGAACCCCTGTTACCTCCGTGAAAGGGAGGTGTCTTAACCCCTTGACCAACGGGCCATGTCAACTCTTAGAACATGATGTCGTTTTTGACGACAAGTGTTATTATAGCTTAACCTTTTCAAAATGACAAGCCTAATTTGCAATGAATTTTCTGGCACAAAATCGTTTTGCCCGGCACCCGTGCCGCTTGCGCAAAGGCCCTTAAAAAGCAAAAAAGCCGCTGTATCTAAGCGACTTTCTTCACAATACTTAATGGCGGAGAGAGAGGGATTCGAACCCTCGCACCACTTACGCAGTCTAACCCCTTAGCAGAGGGTCCCCTTGAGCCACTTGGGTATCTCTCCAGATATGGCTCCCCGAACAGGACTCGAACCTGTGACAACTCGATTAACAGTCGAGTGCTCTACCAACTGAGCTATCAGGGAAAGACAATAATTAATTTATCATGAACGTTTGGGAAAGTCAAGCGTGTAAAGTTCCAGCTTTCCCCGGCATTTTCCGCACGAGTATTTACGAACATCCATCTTTCTTTTCCGGTAGTATTCGGTGCCGCAGGCCACGCACTGGAGCTTGTACTTGTAAGGCGCCGGTTCCTTGCGCTGAGGCAAAGCCCGGCAAAATCGCGTCCCGCCCACTTGCTTGAGCAGAAGTTTAAAGTCGGCATCCCGGTGCTGATAGCCTCTTCTCTGCAAATGGAGATGATAGTGGCACAGCTCGTGCTTAATGATTTTTTCGACATCATCCCTGCCGTAAGTCTCCCATTGGTGCCAACTGATCTCGATATCGTGTGACTTCGTAAAATACCGGCCGCCCGTGGCACGAAGCCTGCGGTTAAACCGCGCACGGTGACGAAACGGCCATCCGAACGCCTGCAGAGAAATCTGCTCCACCCACTCCTGAAGCTGCCCGTCGTCCATAGCAAGCGACTCCTTTCCCCGCTTCGGCACGGGATTTCCCGTATGCTCCCGCGGATAAGTCTCTCTTGAATTTGTACCTAATGAAGGGCTATACTGTCAAGTAGAAAACGAGAACGTGATGCGCGAGAGGAGCACCGCCGCTATGCCGACCAGCGTTATGAAATATGCCATATTGAAACTGAAAGACCAGCTCGAATTTGTCGAAATGCCCGCTACGCACATGTACCAGCTTACGGCCCTGAACGGCCGGCTGCACAAAGAAATCGAGAAGCTGACCGCACATAATGTGCCAGAACTGCCGGTCGTCATCGCCGAATGCGACAACCTGGAGCCGGTAGGTACCGCGTATGCGGTAACAGGAGGTCTCCATTACATCAATAAGCTGGAAGCATCCTTTGCTTCCATTCAGGAATCCGCCTACCCGCTCGTATCGCTGCTCACCGAAATCCGGGCGCTGCAGGCCCAACTGGAGCAATGGTACGAAGAGTACGAGGAAGATCAGCAGTAAATCTCCGCTTTTCCGATAAAAAAAGGTGCAGGACCTGCACGCCGGCCGCCACTTCCCCATATGCTGTAAGTAGTCAGTCAGGAAGGGGATGGCGTTATGCCGCAATGGCTCTGCAACCAGCTGATGCGAGCGTTTCAGAACAAAAACCCTCGGCAGATTCGTTTACTTAACGACAGTTGGTTTTTTTACCGGACACGGAGATCACCCGACGAGCTGTCGGAATCCTTTGAAAAAAGCAGGTAGCTCCGCATAGGCGGAATTACCTGCTTTTTTTGTGACGACTCCAGGCCGTTAAGGCAGACGGGCGTCCAGGACCCGGCCGATCTGCTCGTTGATTTTGCCGACATCCGGCTGCGGAGCCGGGCGATCGGCTAACGTGTACTTGTATTTCAGCTTCAGAATCCGGTAAACGCTCTCGTCGATTCTCCGCTCCGAGAGAACACCGGTTTCGGCGGCCTGCTTCAGCGCTTTTACGACACGGACCGTGTTGTCGAATTCATGACAGACGAGGGCTACGTCCGTGCCTGCTCTCACCGCTTGAACGGCCGCCTCTCCGATTCCGTAGCTTTTGACGATGGCACCCATCGTCAGATCGTCCGTGAACACGACACCGCCGAAATTCAGCTCTTTGCGCAGCAAATCGGTGATGACCGCCGGGGATAAGGAAGCCGGATAGGTGGAATCCAGCTTCGGAAGCAGAATGTGCGCAACCATGACCGCATCCGCCCCGCTTTGGAAGGCTTTGATGAAAGGGACGAGCTCAAAAGAACGCAAACGGCTCGCATCGTGCTCCACGACAGGCAGCCCGATATGGGAATCTACCGCGGTATCGCCATGTCCCGGGAAATGTTTCACGACGGGAATCACCTTCTGCGCGGCGATGGCTTTCATCATCTCGACGCCGAGATTGCCTACAAGCTCGGGCGTCGACCCGAAAGAACGGTCCCCGATGACCGGATTATTCGGGTTGCTGTTGATGTCGAGCACCGGAGCGAAATTCGTGTTAAATCCCAGGGTGGCCACTTCCCGGGCCAGAATATCCCCGATCTCCGCAGCGAAACGCAGGTTCTTCGTACTGCCGATCACCTGGCTCGCGGGTACGTTCATATACTCGTCCGGCATGCGGCTGACGCGTCCGCCTTCCTCGTCCACGCTCAGCATAAGCGGTATTTTGCTGCCCGTACGGGCATTCTCTTCTTTCAGCGAATTCAGGAGGGCTGACGCCTGCGCCGCGCTTTTTACGTTCGGCTTGAATAAAATGAAGCCTCCGACCTTATAGGTATCTATCAGCTGCCGCGCGTGCTCGTCCATCTCCAATCCGTCGACTCCGCTGATGACCATCTGCCCGATTTTCTGATCCAGCGTCATCCTCGCAATCTGATCCTTCAGCGGGTCCTCGACCGTAGGCATCGGACTCGGCTCCTTGCTGCCGCTGTGACTTTTGCCCGGACCTGCTTGCGGTCCCGATGTGCTGCAGCCGGCCAAAATGAACAGCAGTACGGCAAGCGCCAGCGTTCCTCCCTTACGTAACCATGTGTGAAGCATGGACCTTCCCTCCGCTCTGATTGCCTGCCGGATTCCAGCGGCAGCTATCTTTTCTGTTTTTGCCCATTCGGATAAGAGTTATTCCTGCCCTGCCTGATCGAGATGCCAGGACTCCGCTGAGGTGCGGAATTCAGAGTAAAAAAGAAAACCTCAAGCTCTTTTGGGATCTTGAGGTTCTTTATGGCCGATTCCTTTTATTGCGGCTGTTTCATCGTCAGGCCGACACGGCCCTTCTTCACATCTACGTTCAATACCCAGACCGTTACGTTGTCACCGACGGATACCACATCCATCGGATGTTTCACGAACTTGTCGCTGAGCTGGGAAATATGGACAAGACCGTCGCTTTTGATGCCGATATCGACAAAAGCGCCGAAATCGATCACGTTGCGCACGGTACCCTGAAGCTCCATCTCCGGCTTCAGATCTTCGATCTGCAGGACATCGGTCCGGAAGATCGGCGTCCCGAGTTCCTCGCGGGGATCGCGGCCCGGACGCTGCAGGCTGTCCAGGATGTCGCGCAGCGTAGGAACGCCGATGCCGAGCTTGGGTGCAAGCTCTTCGGGCTCCTGGCGCTGAAGCAGTTCCTTGAGCTGCTGGGAGCCGATCCCGGCAAGCTCGACTCTCAGCTCGGCCAGCAGCTTGTCCACCACGTCGTATGTCTCGGGGTGGATCGGCGTGTTGTCGAGCGGGTTGCCGCTTCCGGGTACCCGGAGGAAGCCGATGCACTGCTCGAACGTTTTCGCGCCGAGGCGGGGAACCTTCTGCAGCTCTTTGCGGCTGCCGAACTTCCCGTTCTCCTCGCGGAACTTCACGATATTCTTCGCGATCGTGCTGTTGATTCCGGAGACGTAAGAAAGCAGGGACGGCGATGCCGTGTTCACGTCGACACCGACATGGTTAACGGCGGATTCGACAACCGCTTTGAGGCTCTCGTCGAGATGCTTCTGCGAGACGTCGTGCTGGTATTGGCCGACGCCGATCGCCTTCGGCTCGATTTTGACAAGCTCCGCGAGGGGGTCCTGCAGGCGGCGCGCAATCGAGATGGCGCTACGCTCCGCCACGTCGAGATTCGGGAACTCCGTCTGAGCAAGCTTCGATGCGGAGTACACGCTTGCGCCAGCCTCGTTCACGATGAGGTACTGGAGCTTGCGCGCTTTAAGTTCGGCGATCAGATCCGCCACGAACTGCTCGGTTTCGCGCGAAGCGGTACCGTTGCCGATGACGATGAGGCTGACATTGTACGTGTCGATCAGGCGCTTGAAAGCGGCCTTCGCTTCCGCGACTTTGTTGTTCGGCGGCGTCGGGTACGTCACCGTGACCTCCAGCATCTTGCCCGTCTCATCCACGACGGCCAGCTTGCAGCCGGTCCGGTAAGCCGGGTCGACGCCGAGCACGGTTTGGCCCTTAACGGGCGCCTGGAGAAGCAGATTCCGCAGATTGCCGGCGAAAATCTGGATCGCGTGCGTCTCCGCCCGTTCCGTCAGCTCTCCGCGGACTTCGCGCTCGATGGATGGCGCGATCAGACGCTTGTAGGCATCTTCCACAGCCGATTGCAGCGCGTCGCGCGTCACGGACGGCCCCTGGATGACCTGGCGGCCGATGAATTCGTGGATCCGCTCAACGGGAACGTCGAGCGCCACTTTCAGCACGTCCTCGCGCTCACCGCGGTTAATCGCCAGCGTGCGGTGCGGCGGCATTTTTTTCAGCGGTTCCTGGTAGCTGTAGTACATCTCGTAAACGGACTCTTCTTCCTGCTTCTTCGCTTCCGTACGCAGAATCCCGTTGTCGTGCGTAAATTTGCGGACCCAAGCCCGGATTTTCGCATCGTCCGCGAGCTGCTCGGCGACGATATCCCGCGCGCCTTGAAGAGCTTCTTCGGCGGTGGCGACGCCTTTGTCTTCACGGACATACTTCTCGGCTTCTTCCTGAAGAGAACCTTTCTGAGGCTGTTTCAGTATAAATTTCGCCAGCGGCTCCAGCCCTTTTTCCTTCGCGACGCTCGCGCGTGTTTTGCGTTTCTGACGGTATGGACGGTACAAGTCCTCCAGCTCCTGGAGCTTTACCGCTTTTTCAATGGAAGCCTGGAGCTCGCCAGTGAGCTTGTCCTGCTCGTCGATAAGACGCAGTACTTCCAGCTTGCGGTCTTCCAGGTTACGGAGGTAATTCAGCCGCTCCTCGATATCCCGCAGGAAATTCTCGTCGAGTTCTCCCGTCATTTCCTTCCGGTACCGCGCGATAAACGGGATGGTGTTGCCTTCATCCAAGAGATTTACGGTCGTTTGAACCTGGGAAGCCTTGAGCTGAAGCTCGCCGGCGATTTGTTTGACGATCCGGGCAGCCGTAGCCGCCGTTTTTTCCTCGGTCCGTTCGTAGCTCTTAGGTGCTTGCTGCTTGTCTGCGTGCTGGACATCCGTGTTTGCCATCGTTATTCCCCCATGCGTTTTGTAGCTTTCTTCCGGGCAGATTGTGCTCGACCCGATCCTTCCCCCGAAAACATCTCGATCTCCGCCGCATTCGCGTGCCCGGACCTTGTTTCCGTGCCGACCTTTGTAAAAGAAACGAAAAAACGAGGGCTGTTAGGGCCCCTCGCTCCTCATTTCATCGCTAAAAATCAATCAGTCCCACGCTGACCTGCAGCGCTTCGTCCACCTTGCGCATTGATTCTTCATCCAGATGCGTAATTTTGTCGGTCAGCCGCTGTTTGTCGATCGTACGGATCTGTTCCAGCAAAATGACGGAGTCCCGGTCAAAACCGTGCGTTTCCGCATCGATTTCCACGTGCGTCGGTAGCTTCGCTTTCTGAATCTGCGCCGTAATTGCGGCGACGATGACCGTCGGGCTGAAGCGATTGCCGATGTCGTTCTGGATAATCAGCACCGGACGGACGCCGCCCTGTTCGGAACCGACAACCGGTGAAAGATCTGCGAAGTACACATCGCCACGTTTTACAATCAAATTATTACACCCCGCTTACTAAGCGTACCAGCGTATTGTCCGCCTCTTCCTCCGCTTGAAAAGCTTCGTCCGCTATCGTTAGGTTGATTTTAGCCATCTCCATGTAGCCTTTCTGCATGGACTCGCGAAGGCTGCGTTTTTTGCGTTCAAGCAAGTACAGCTTCATGGCCTGGCGAATAAACTCGCTTCGGTTGGAGTTCTCCTTCTCCACAATGCCGTCGACCTCCTGTAATAGGTTGTCTGGCAAACTGATCATGATCCTCTTCGTGTTATGAGCATTATTCACCGATTTCGCACCCCCAAGAAACATCCGAAAACACTTTACTACCATTATGTCGATGCAGTAGTAAATTTATACTACTTCAGTATATATGCGTGTGGTATATCATTTATGCCATACGCATCGTCAAGCTCCCTTGTAATCTATTCGAGGGCATACCCTGAAATCCTGTTTTTCCTTCGTGAAAAATTGTGGAATTTTGATTAAGTCCTGTCGATCCGTTAAAAAAGATGTCTGAACAGGGAGTTGACCGCCTTCACTCTGCGGCCGCCGCTTACGTAAACGCGGGGAACCCGGTGAGAGATCATGCAGGTTATTTCGTAATTAATCGTGCCCAGCTTAGCGGCGATTTCCTCCGCGGTTATGCGTTCTCCGCCCTGCTCGCCGAGCAGAACGACCTCGTCACCGAATGCCGCTTCCGGAATATCGCTCGTACTCAGCATACATTGATCCATACAGATCCGGCCTACGACCGGAGCTCTTCTGCCGCGGACCAGTCCTTCCGCTTTCCCCGTCAGCAGACGCGAGAAGCCGTCGGCATAGCCGATCGGCAGTGTGGCGATCCGTTCATCGCCTTGCGTGTGATAAATGGTGCCGTAGCTGACGCCCGATCCGGGTGGAAGAGTCTTCAGATGGACGATCCCCGTTTTGAGGCTCAGTACGGGTTTCAGTCTGATCTGCTCTTTGTTTACCTCTTCGGAAGGATACAGGCCGTACATTGCAATGCCCAGACGTACCATGTTGTAAGTAAGTTCGGGCAGATCAATGGCAGTCGCGCTGTTGCCGGCGTGAACAAAAGGAAAACGGGCTCCAGGCAGCTCACCGGCCTTCCGGACGATCCCGGCGAATTTCGCGTGCTGTTCGTACGTATAAGCTTTGTCGCTTTCATCCGCATTGGCATAGTGGGTAAACAGCCCCTCGACCCGGATTCCCCGAGTCTGCAGCGCTCTCGCGATAAACGCGACGGCTTCGTCCTCGTCGTGCAGGCCGATCCGTCCCATGCCGCTGTCGATTTTGATATGAATGTTAAGCGGCGGTTTGTTCCCGCCCGCTGCGGCGTCACGCTGCGCGTACCCGGAAGCCGCTTCAAGCAGTTCTTCCGTATAAACGGTCAGCGTAATGTCGTGTTCCAGCGCAAGTCCGATCCCTTCCGGCGGCGTGTAGCCCAGAACCAGGATAGGCGCCGTGATGCCGGCGTTCCTCAGCTCCATCGCTTCGTCGAGAAAAGCTACAGCCAGATAGGTCGCGCCGCATTCCATTGCCACTTTCGAAACCTCTACGGCACCATGGCCGTAGGCATCGGCTTTCAGAACCGTCATCATGTGTACGCTTCCCGGCAGCATGCGCCTGAAAGTTTCCAGGTTGCTGCGGAGCGCATCCAATGAAATTTCCACGTAAGTCGGACGGTAAAAAGCATCCACGTCAAAGTTCACCTTCTTCAAGACTGTACACGGGACAAGGGAGATCCCGAATAAACAGGGTCTCCCTTCCCTAATTGGCCGGCACTTCCGCCGTCCTCCGATACACCCATGTTAAAGGCTCCGCTGGATGAAGTCAATGCATTGTTCCGGGCAAAATTCCCCAATCCATGGGGCTTTGCGGGTTATTTGCCCGCTTCTTCGGCAACGGACTGGGCGATTTTGACAAGCTCGTCGTGCGGCAGGTCGGCGGTCGCCAGCCGGAATTCGATGCCGTCGTACGTCCACGTCAGCGTCTTCTTCTCGTCGCCGGTGACCACGCCGAGCGTGTAGCCCAGGTCGACGATATCGCCGGGCAGCACGGATACGGTCTGCGTCTGCGGCGCTACCTCGAGCAGCGTGTAGTTGTAGGTCCCCTGGTAGCGGACCATGATGCCCGTGTTCTCGCCGAGCTTCACATCCCGGATGTCCTGCTGCGCGACACCCTTGGGCATGTAGGACGGCTCGATGAGGCCGAAGCCCGCGCTGCTGTTGGCCGCGGCGGTTTTGTCCGCGCCGGCCGCACCGGTCGCGGCAGTGCCCGCCGCTGCGGGCGCCGGCTGCTTGGCGCCGGTGCCGCCGGCGGAGGCTGCGCCGCCCGCAGGGACGCCTGGCGCAGCGGGCGTCTTGCCCGCGTCAGCCGCTGCGCCGCCGGAACCCGCCGCCGCGGCCGGAGGCTTCGCGGAGCCGTCCGCGGCTTTGCCCGGCGACGCGGCCGGGGCTTTGCCGCCGTCGGCGGTCGCGGTGGCGCTTGCGCCGCTCGCTGGAGCGCCGGCAGCCGCGTCCTTGCCGGCGGCGCCTGCCGCGTTCGGCGCTTTCCCGGCTGCGGCCGATTTGCCGTCCGGGGATGCTGCGCCCGCGGCCGGCTGGGTTACCGCGCCGGAGACAGGCGCGTCCTTATCCAGCGATTTCAGATCCCAGCTGGTCATGTTGCGCTGCATGTCGAAGCTGTCTTTTTCCAGCTTTTTTCCAAACTCAAACTGGGTGAAATCAAGCTTAACGAGTACGTTCGAGCTGCTGTCGGAAACTTCGACCTTCTGCGGCGCGAGGCTTTTTTGATCCAGCCATATCTTCTGTCTCGCCATCTGCCCGCTGTTGGCATAATTCGCCGCCACGTCGAAGACATACGAATTGCCGTCTTTCGTAAACTGACGCTCCGTGTCCAGCAGAATGCTTTGAGCCAAGGACTGGAACAGGTAGACCTGACCCTGATTCTCCGGCCAGTCGCTCTGGAACCGGAAGCTTTTATGCAGATGAGGCGTCAAAACAAAAACCCCGTCATCGTTTCGCAGCACAACCTGCGTGATGTCTTTTTTCTCATTGGTCAAGGAAATGCGGTAATAATGCGGCTGCTGGTACCACACTTCCACCTGGTATTCCTGCGGTTCCTGCCCGGTTTGAAGAACCATGCGTCCCGTGCCCTGATAACTTTCGAGCTTGCCGATCACATGATCCAAATCTTTTACTACCGATCCTGCATCCTTTTTTCCACAACCGGCCAGAAGCAATGCTGCACTCATCACGATGGCGAGTATCCATGTGACCCGACGCATGTCATCATCCCCTCATCCTTAAGTAAAATGTACTGATACATGTCTATGAAGGGACTTGGCCGATTATGCGGACTAGTTTGACAAGCCGTGATCCTGTCCTTGGCCGGTCTTGGTTTTTTTTGGGGGGAATCCTGCACCGGAACGGGGGAAGTTTGCATGCGGAAAAGGAGGCCTTCTGTTAAGAAGACCTCCTTTTGTTACCCGGCTGCGACCGCCATGTGTGTCAGGCTGAACATATTCTAATCCGAAGAGGAGTAACTGTGTCCGTTTGCCGCTTCGATCACTTGTTGAACCGGGAACCCGGTTCGAATTCGATCGGCTTTCCACGGAGTAAAGCGATAAGCTCATCCACGTTCCGGCGGGCCTTCGCCTGCTCCGCAAACGAGGGCTGTCCGTGAGATTCGGGATTCCGGCGCAGCGTGATCCGGTCCCCCGACGGAAATCCGGGCACGTATTCCGCCACGGGGTCGCCGGTGCGGAGCGCTCCTTATCGAAAGCATCGGCTATCGAGCTGCCCCGGATAAAATCCGCGTGAACTCCGTTCACCCGGGCATTATCGTGACGCCGATGATCCAGGAAGCCCTCGATCAGGGCGCGGGACACATGTTCGAAGCGGGTACTCCGCTGCCCCGCCTGGGCATGCCCGAGGACATCGCGTACGGGGTCCTTTATCTGGCTTCGGACGAGTCTTCGTTCGTTACCGGCACGGAGCTGATCATTGACGGCGGCTGGACGGCGAGATAAGAAGGTTTCCCGGATGCCCCTCCGGCAAACCGACCAAATTGAAAACCGCCGAAACCGGGAAGTCCGGTTCGGCGGCTTTTATTTTTCCCCTCATTAGTTCACCAGGTAAAGAAACCCGCCGATAATGACCGCCCACATGACGGCTCCCATCAGCACTCCGATGATCAGGCCGCGCCCCATTGGCATTTGATCGTCCCGGTAAGCGTCTTCATGATCGATCATAAAAAAACCTCCCCGTTACCAAGATATGATCCTAGTATCGGGAAGATTCGGGCGGAATATACTTAATAAGCATTTTTGTTCGTAAAGCCGTTTACGATCGTTTTCCAGATAATCTTGATGTCGAAGAGGAACGACCAATTTTCGATATAGAAAATATCGTGCTGAATCCGGTCCGAAATCGAGGTGTCCCCACGGAGACCGTTGCTCTGCGCCCAGCCTGTAATCCCCGGACGAATATGATGCTTCACCATATATTTCGGAATCTCTTCTTTAAACTGCTCCACGAAAAACGGCCGTTCCGGACGCGGTCCGACTACACTCATATGCCCGAAAAGCACATTGAAAAACTGAGGCAGCTCATCGAGGCTCGTTTTGCGGAGAAAGGCGCCCAGCTTCGTTTTGCGCGGATCGTCGGCCGTCGTCCAGCCGGTGTCGGACGTGTTCGCCGTCTCCTGGCGCATCGAGCGGAATTTGTACATATAAAATTTTCGCCGGTTTAACCCTACCCGCTCCTGCTTGAAAATCACCGGGCCGGGCGACGTCAGTTTGATTGCCGCGGCAATCACGATCATCACCGGTAGGGTGATAAGGATAGCCGTGAGCGAAAATGCGAGGTCGAAAGCCCGTTTGATCACGCGGTTGCTGATCATATCGAGCGGAATATCGCGCACATTGATGAGCGGCATGCCCGCGAAATTATCGAAAAACGGCCGCGCCGGCAAATAATCGAAGAAGTCGGGAATGATCAGCGTCCGCACGCCCGCCTTCTCGCAAGCCGCGATAATACGCGGGAATTTGTGATGGACGTCCAGCGGCAGCGCGATGATGACTTCATCGATCAATTTGTCCTGGAGGATTTCGTCCAGATCGTCCAGACTGCCGATGACCGGCTTGTAGGGAGCCGCAGGAAGCTCCTTGTGCTCCGAATGCTCTCCATGATCATCGAGAAACCCGATAATTTCATAACCGAGCTCCGGGTGCTGCAGCAGTTTATCGTGAAAGCGCCTGCCCAGCGTACCCGCTCCCAGAATGAGCACAAACTGTTTGTTGTACCCTTTCTCGCGAAGACGCTTGAGGCTTTCTTTCAAAACGTAGCGGTATACGGTGATGAGCACAATATCCAGCACGATATACATCGCCAGAAATTCACGTGAAATATGCACTTCTTTGAAGAAAAAGAGCAAGCTGAGCTGGATGAACAAGCTGATCAGATGCGTCTGCACGATTTTGATCAGCGTATCGGCAAACCGTTTCTTGCGGTTTGGCCCGTACAGCCCGACGAAAAAGCCGACCGCAACGGCGACCGCACCGTAAACCGCACTCCAAACGGCATATACGGAGATGGGAATCGGCTGGTTGGCATCCAGCCAACCGCTCTCGAATTTAACCCACCAGGCGATCAGGAAGGCGGTCTGAATCACAGCGAAATCAAAAATCGCATAGACCTGAGTTAGAAATTGTTGATTTCTGCGAAGCATGGAAGATTCACCTCAAAAATCGTTGGTAGGAGACAACGCAATCGTTGCCGCATGATGAATACGATACGTTACGCTCCGACATCCGTTTGGTTCAAAGACTTCTTGACCGGCAGCGCCTTATTTTTCAGCAGTGCAAGCCCGAACTTGACCGCCACTCCCATATAAACGGCGGCATTCGTCACGAACGAGTAATTACGCTTGTAATGTTTACGGTGAAACAAGATCATGGCCCTGTGAAATTCATAGATGATTTTATACGGCTTGCGCCTGCTGCTGGCGCCTTTGTAATGGATAATCTTGGTGCGAGGGTAATAATAAATTTGCCAGCCCGCTTCCTTGATCCGGTAGCACCAGTCCACGTCTTCCCCATACATGAAAAACTCTTCGTCGAGCATTCCGACTTCCTCGATCGTTTTCCTGCGGACCATCATAAAAGCTCCGACCAAACAATCGACGTCGTATTCCTCGTCGGGATCCAAATACCCCAGCTGGTATTGATTGAACCGGGGACGATCCGGAAACAGCTTCGAAAACCCGAACGCATAATAAAAAGACGCCGACGGCGTCGGAAACCCGCGTTTGCACGCTTTATCGAGAGAACCGTCGGGCAATACAACCTTGCAGCCGGCTGCGCCGACCTTCGGATGTCGGTTCATATAATCCAGCATGATTTGGAACGTATCCGGCTCCACAATCGTATCCGAGTTCAACAATAGAATATATTGGCCCTGCGCTATTCTTATGCCCTGATTGTTCGCTCGGGAAAAACCGACGTTTTCCTGATTCGCGATCAAATCTACCTGCGGAAACTCGCTTCGAATGGACGAAACCGAATCATCCGAGGAGTTGTTATCAATCAAAAGTACTTCGTATGTATACCCCGTAACGGAAGCATATACCGAATGCAGACAATCGAGCGTCAGCCGGCGGGTATTGTAATTGACGATGATAATGCTTAAGTCCATCTGAATCTCCATCCGAATTTTACTAGATATTCCTAGTATAACATGCAAGATTGGGAATAGGCTAAAACCGCCTCAAATAAAAAAGACCTTTGGTAATTCAAGGCCTCCTGGATTTCCAATTGAGAAATAACCCCATATTCCGTGCAAATCCTATTTTATAAAACCCGCTCTTAAGGAGAGAAAACCGGCCCCTTACAAAAGAGCTATTCTCCAGCTCGATAAACTTCTTCAAGAGCGCGCGCTTTTCTTCCGGGAGCCTCTCGGAAAACTGTTCTTCAAAAGCCCTCGCTTGACGTATATTCTTTTCCAGATAAACCGGTTCTAAAAGCTTAGTCTTGATGTAGGACATCCCGAACCGCTTGGCCCCTACGCTGTTTTCACCGTGCTGCCGGTACAAAATCGTCGGCTCCGGCAAATAGCCGATGCTGCCGAACGCGCTGGCGGCCAAACCGATCCACCAATCATGCATAATAGCGTCCGCATGTACGGGAAGACTGAGCTCGGCCAATCGGCGGTTTATCATCATGGTGCAGCCCGTAATGACATTCTGCATGAGCAGGCGCGGAAACGAATCCTTAGCGGGATCCAGCTTCTGATAGTTCCAGAAAGACGGGTTAAGCTCCCGCTGCTGCTCGTTGACTACTTTTAAATCCGTGTGAATCAATAAGGGCCGCTGCTCATGTGTCTTTTCCAGCTGCTTCATTTTAGCCAAAGTCTTTTCGATCTTGTCCGGAAGCCAGACATCGTCCTGGTCCGCGAACATAAAATAATTCGCACTTGACCCTGATAGGCCTTCCTGAAGCAGCCGGCCGAAGCTTAATTTCGGCCCTTTGTTATCTTCTTGCGGCATCAATTGGATACAATCGTACTGCATTTCGTACTGCGTTAAAATATGCAAAGTCTTATCGCTGGATCCGTCATCTCTCACAAGGATGCTCGTATTTGAATGAGACTGGGCTAATATCGAATTCAGCTGACTTTCGAGATAGTTAGCTCCGTTATATGTAGATAAAAGCACAACGACCCGTTCATTCCCCATTCCGGTATTCCTTAAGAAAATCCCTCAGCCCTTCCTTCCAGCCTCTTAAATCCTGAAAGCCGTTGGAGCGAATGCCCATGTGGTCCATTACCGAAAATGGCGGCCGTTCCGCGGGACGCGGAAATTCATCCGTGGTACAGGGGTTTATTGCCACTTTCATATCCGATTGCTCGAATATCTCTTTAGCAAATTCGTACCATGTACACGTTCCGGCGTTGGAAGCATGGTAAATTCCGTACTTCTCCGTTTGTACAAGTTCCAGAAGAAAGGAAGCCAAATCAGCCGCATAAGTCGGGGAGCCCGTTTGGTCATGAACTACATTTAATGAGGTTTTCTCTCCGCCCAACTTCAGCATAGTCTTCACAAAATTCTGCCCGACCCGGCCGTAGACCCACGATGTCCGCACGATAAAATACCGGCTGCTTAACGTCTGAGTAAGAATTTCGCCGGCCCTCTTAGACTTTCCGTAAATACTTTGGGGATTGGTATTGTCATATTCGTTGTACGGTGTACTCCCTCTGCCGTCGAATACGTAATCCGTGCTGATATAACAAAACTTCACGTTATGTTTTTCCGCTTCCACAGCCAAGTTACGCGTTCCGCTTGCATTGACGCGGTAAGCCGCGTCGGGCTCGCTTTCCGCCTTGTCTACGGCCGTATAGGCGCCGCAATGAACCAGAACGTCCGGCCTGATTTCGTGAATGATCCGCCCGCACGCCGTCTGATCCGTAAAATCCAGCTTTTCACGTCCGTATCCGTAGACTTCGTGCCCCTCAGCTTCAAACAGCTTGCAAACTTCGCTTCCAAGTTGTCCTTTTGCTCCGGTAACTAAGATTTTCATAGGAACCTCCGTGTTTCTTAAGAACCGTATTGCTGTTCATAATAGGATTGATAGGCCCCGGAACGTATCCGTTCCCACCACTCTTTATTGTCCAGATACCATCGTATGGTCTCCTGGATACCGGACTCGAAGTTATGCTTGGGCTGCCAGCCCAGCTCCGACGTTATTTTGCTTGCATCAATTCCATATCTGCGGTCATGTCCGGGACGATCCTGAATAAACGTAATTAATTGTTCGGATTTGCCGAGTGCGGCCAAGATCGTTTGGATGATAACAAGATTGGTGCGCTCATTGTTCCCTCCGATATTGTACACTTCCCCATTTCGCCCGCTGTGCAGAACCAGATCGATCGCCGAACAATGATCTTCCACGTAGAGCCAGTCTCGTATGTTGAGGCCGTCTCCATAAACGGGAAGAGATTTCCCATCCAGGGCATTGGCAATCATAAGAGGTATTAGCTTCTCCGGAAACTGATACGGCCCATAATTGTTGGAACAGCGTGTAATATTAACCGGCAGTCCGAATGTTTCGTGATAAGCGCGAACCAGCATGTCGCCACCGGCTTTACTAGCCGAATAAGGACTGTTGGGAGCCAGCGGAGTTGTTTCCGAGAATAGTCCCGTCTCGCCAAGAGAGCCGTACACTTCATCTGTGGAAACCTGTACAAATTTAGTAATTCCACGGGCTTTTGCGGCATCAAGCAGCACTTGAGTCCCCATAACATTGGCTTGAACGAAAATGCCGGGATCCAGAATACTGCGATCCACATGAGACTCGGCCGCAAAGTTCACGACGACGTCAACGCCAAAATCGAAAGCCCGCTCAACAGCATCCCGGTCGGAAATATCTCCTTTTAAGAACCGGTAGTTGGGATGGTTCTCCACCGTTTTTAGATTCTCGAGATTTCCGGCATAGGTTAAAGCATCCAAATTGATGATCTGGTAATCCGGGTATTTCTTAAGCATATACAGAACGAAGTTACTTCCGATAAAACCCGCTCCACCTGTTACGAGAAGTTTCATGATTGAACCTCCTCATCAAAGTTGTTATCCGCATCTGCCAAGCGAGGGTGTTTTTCATCTTTTGCCGAAAGAATAGGGCTGGATGTGGGCCAATCGATAGCAAGCGCGGGATCGTTCCACATGATCCCCCTATCATTTTTGGGAGAATAATACTCGTCTACCTTATACAGTACTTCCGTGTTGGGCACCAGCGTGCAAAAACCGTGAGCGAAGCCTCTCGGCACCAGAAGCTGACGCTTATTCTCCGAGCTGAGGATAAATCCCTGCCACTGGCCGTACGTCGGCGATTTTTTGCGTATGTCCACGATAACATCGTAAATGGCGCCGGCAAGGACACGGATAAGCTTGGTTTGCGCTTTGGGATTGAGCTGATAATGAAGGCCGCGAAGAACCCCTGTTTCGGCAGACAACGAGTGATTATCTTGGACGAAGCTGTAGACGATACCCAGTTCTTCAAATCTTTTTTGGTTATAGCTTTCCATGAAAAAGCCACGGCTGTCGCCATGGACTGTAGGTTCGATAAGCAAAGCTTCAGAAAATTTGGTCTCGGTTACTTTCATTGTCAATGCCCCTTTCTTACAGTTTTAATTTCCCGAATTCATCACCGAAGGTAATTTCCTTAGCCAATTCGTTAGCCAACGCAAGAGATGAATGAGTTCCCGCATCCGTCCACCATCCCTGAAGGACATCATACGTCAGCTGCTTTTTAGCAATATACGCATTGTTCACATCCGTTATTTCCAACTCACCGCGTTTAGAAGGTTTTAGACTTTTGATGATGTCGAAAACTTGGCTGTCATACATATAGATTCCCGTAACAGCATAGTCGCTTTTGGGGACCAAAGGTTTTTCTTCAATGGAAACAATCCGGTCGCCATCCAGCTCGGGCACCCCGTATCTTTGGGGATCATGGACTTTTTGAATTAAAATTTTAGCGCCATCGGATTGCTCCTTAAAATTACTAACATATGCTGAGATATCGTCTTGAAATACGTTATCTCCCAAAATGACGGCAATTCGTTCCCCGGCAGCAAATTGCTCCGCTAGTCCCAATGCTTGAGCGATACCGCCTGCGTCATCCTGAACTTTATACGTAAAAGAAACTTCCAAGTCAGAACCGCTGCCGAGCAAATTGACTACATCTCCCATATGATCCTTACCCGTTACAACTAAAATATCTGAAATTCCCGCTTTTTTGAGCCTCTGTACGGAATAAAAAATCATGGGATATTTACCTACAGGCAGTAAATGTTTATTGGTAACTTTGGTCAACGGATACAGTCTTGATCCTGTGCCGCCGGCTAGAATAACACCTTTCATTCTGTGTTCCTCCCTAATACTTATCTGCTAATACTCATTCATTACAACGTTATCAAATTCGATATTGTATTTCTCATGAGAATTGATCATAACGACTCCACTGGTTGCTCCTTCCGGCGCAACATCATACATCTCATAATTATTCCATTGGGGTGTGCTTTGCACAAGCTTTATCGAAGTAGATACTAATTGGTTAGAATCATTAAACCAGTTAATTTGCAGCCTGGTCGCAGAATTATTCTGCACCTCTGTTCGGCTGTAAAACGAAAGCTTGTAGATTTTTAAAGCCTCGATTTTTACTCTTTGCATGATAGGGGTTTCAGCAGCTGCTCTAACATATATATTACCATCTTGTGCATCTTCATGAACGACAGCACTTTTACGAAGGTTCTGCGATTCCCATGGGGTTTTATCTAAAACGGATTCGAAAGACCCGTCCTTGATTAAATTTTCCCCATTATCAGGCGCAACCTTTTTGGGTTCTATCCGCATCAGATAAATGTTTTGACCCTTTAATAGATAAGGATGCTTAATAGGGGTACTGCTGGTAATATACAAGTTATATTGGTTAAGTTTTTTTACAATTTCCGTAAGATTTCCGTTATGCGGGTTATAGACAGTGTACATCTTTTTTGATTGATTTTTAGCAAAAAACTCATTGGTTTTACTAACAATGGCTTCGTTTGCAGTAGCTCTCCACCACTCAAATTGAAGATTGATGGTAGGTATATTCGGTTTTAAAGAAATTGCATAACCGGACGGTCCGGTTAGCACCCAAGCCTCAACTTCCTGGATTTTATCTTCTTTGACTTTGTCGTTAAAAACGAGAGAGAGATTATCCTTAAAAGCCTGCTTGTTGGTTCGGAAAGAAGGCTTATCTCCCAGATTAAAATCTTTGGTTAAAATCAAATGATAACTTGAAAGCACTTGTCCAATAAGCAAGATACCAAAAATGTAACCCACCATATTTAAAGTGATTTTTTTTGAAAGGACACTCTTGAATATGACCGTAATCACGAGAATCCCCGACAAAACTTCTAAATACAATCCATACCTTATGTAGCCTGTACTTATCGTCCATATATAAAGACAGCTTATAAAAAGAATACTTAAAAACAGTTCAGAAAGTTTTCTTTGTTTTTTGAATCTAACCAGTTCATATATAAACAGGAAGATTGCCGCTATAAATCCTAAACTGATTCTTCCTGTATACACTGCTTTTTCAGATAGTATTTCAGGATGAAAATACATATAAACGGGCCAAAACAAAATCTGGAAAAAGGAATGAGGTCCCCACCGATCATCTTTAAAATTGCTATCCATATAGAAATATTCGGATTTAAAGATTTGATTGTAAAAGGGGAATAGCGGGTTGCCTGTATTCAAATATGTATATAAGAAATATGGAATACAAGGTAAACAGGCTAAAATTACAGAGACAACGAACTGTTTACCCGTAATATTTTTTATGTATTTTATAACGTATATAAACAGAAGCACAAATGAAAATATCGCAAAAGTTAATTTTAAAGCTACACAAAAGCCAAACAACACCGCAAAATAAAATGACGTATGCTTGTTATATGTTTTCTCATTTGTTAAAAGCTTTAACTGCTCAAGCAGTATGGGAATAGCGATCAAGTCAATCATATATACGCCAATATTGGCAAGAATAAATTCTGTAGAAACCAAAAATGCGGCTAATAAACTAAATAGGGCTGCATTCACTTTATAGTGACCCAAGGCCGTTTTTAGAAATCCTTTTAATTGATAAAAAATCACAACAATTAACAAAGTATTTAGCAGGGTACCCGCTCGATATCCGAATAAACTGCGAAATACTTTATATAGTCCGTCCGGGAAGAACGGAAAAAAAGTTACATAGGAGGATGGGAGGAAATTTGCATTAATATTATCCATGAATCTTAAGTCTTGCATAGGTAAATGAAAGTTAACGGTATCTCCGCCGTAATCGGGAAAAGGAAGCGCCAAACAAGTGAAAACAACTAATATTCCCATAAAAATAAGATCGGTATGTGCATACAAAAATGGTTCCATGCTAAAAAATCTTTTTAATAACCAAACAATGCCGATCATGAAAATAGGGCTCAACACCACAAAATTAAATGAGCTGTTCACTTTTAATAAGAAAGCCATAAAATTAAGGAAATCTCCCAAAAAAACCGCAGCAAGAAACGAAAAAAACAAAAAAGAGAGAATGTGAGTATTTATTTGTTTATTCATAGGGAAGTCTCTCCTCTGCCCAGTAACTGTTTTTTTGAATTTCCCATTCTATTTTTGATAAAATAAAATATCTCCTGAAGGACCAGAGGCAGACAAACACCTATCAAAACAAATACATATACGCTCTTGTAGAAACCTAATCTATATAATTCGATTGCGGCAATCAAATGAAGATACATAACTATTTGAGAATTTCTCCCTATGTAGCTCATCAGATTTTTAAATGGAGAATTCACAAACATTCGTCCAATTGTAAAAATTACAATTGTGCCTAAAAGAGGGATTAGAATATCTAATAAGATATTCCCGTACTTATGCTGTTTCATATCAAGGAAATACTCGAAATATCCTTTTCTTACCAGATACACAACGAGCAATAGAAGGGGAAAAGCGGCGAATTGAACGCTTTCTTTCTTAATAAGATTTTTTGTATAAAAACCCATTGCATAAAAAAACAAAGCAAAAAAGGCAACATCTATATTCAATGGTATCTTCAAACCGGGAAATAAGTAGGACTCTAAATGGGCAGCAGTAAAGAACAACATAATAATAATCATTTGAAGAACTCTGGTTTTTATAAACGTCGAAATCAGACTGAAAATCAGTTGGCTAAAGAAGAGACAAGTTATAAACCAAATCGGCGCGTAATAACCGTCAATGTACCTTCCGCCAGCTAAAATATGAAGAAGTTCATTTCCGAACTGCTGCTGGTTAACAGGAGTAAACAGATATCGATAAATCGTTATTAAAGAGATTATAAAAAGATATGGGATAAAAAATCGGGTTGCAGTTTTCCTTATCCAAGCCCCTAAATGTTCTTTTTCAATCGGTTTAAAAAAGTAGCCGCTCATATAAATAAAAGCCGGCATATGAAACCAATAAATAAGGGTGTGCCAATTAGAGTAATACTGGATAAATGCCGAATGCCCAAATACAACTAGAATAATTAATAAACCTTTCGTTACATCAGCTATATCATCTCTGTTTTTCAATGTTCTTCTCCTTATAGCTTGCTTACCTGAATATTGTTTATAATTTCTTCCCACTCCATCAGCAATCGATACACATCATCTTCTCCAATAGTTTGGCCCTTCTGTATCTCTATAAACTCTAACTCTTCCTCACTGTATATACTATGCACGGCTCCAGCCGGAATATTAATCACATCCCCGGACTGTATCGTTTTATATCCCCCATCCAGAACAAGATGCCCTTTGCCGGAAAGAACACTCCAAACCTCTGTTCTGTACTTGTGGTAATGGTACGACAAGTTTTTCCCTTTGTTTATATGGACTCTTTTGGTAATCACTTCTGTTTCATCCGGATAACTCACGTAATCCAAAACACGGTACCATCCCCATCGTCTCTCTACAAACATGGGTCTTCCGTCTATTTCTTTAATAATTTCCTTTAGTTTTGGACTCGCTGACTTCTCTGTTACAAGCACCCCGTCCGGACTGGCTGCAACCACCAGATTACTACAGCCTAACACAACTACTGGAATTTCTAGTTCATTTACAATATGAGTGTTTATAGACTCGTCATCCAACAGACCTTGGCCTAGTATAGAGTTCCCCATTTCTTCCGATAAAGTATTCCAAGTACCCAGGTCCTTCCAGGTACCTTTATATTCTGTCACGATAATCTGACTTAATTTTTCCACTACTTCATAATCTAAAGATATTTTAGGCAAGGCAGAATAGTTTTTTCTCATTAAATCAAAATTCGTTTCTATTCCTTTTTCTTGCAATATTTTTATAAAAGTTCCGAGTTTAAATGAAAATATGCCGCAGTTCCAAAGTGCTTTTTGCGAAATCAGCTGCTCGGCTTTTGATACATTCGGTTTTTCGACGAATGAATCCACCCATGAGAAAGAGTCTTCCTGACAAGGGCTAGGCACAATATAACCGTATTTCTCAGACGGAAAGGTAGGTGTTACCCCAATCAAAGCAAGATGAGATTTTGTTCGTTCCAGCAAAGAATCTAGTTCTTTTATCTTTTGATAGAATTCATTTTCTACATAGGGATCAACCGGCAAGATAACGATTGTTTCATCATCGGGAACTCTAAGCTCACTATATAAGTAGGTCACCGCAAGTGAAACCGCAGGGAAAGTATCCCTGGAGGAAGGCTCAATAATAACCGGTACCTCCGGCCCGAGTTGGGAGACAATACTTTCATATTGACCACGGTTAGTGGTTATAAAGGCCTCCTCACTTAGACCGGCAGCCGAAAGCTGCTTCCACACTCGTTGAACCATAGATTCCGCATGACCCTCTTTATTTTTAAGAACTTTAAGAAATTGTTTGGATCTTGAATCATTTGACAGTGGCCAGAGCCGTTTACCCGACCCGCCTGACAGGAGAATAATTTTCATTAAACTCTTCCTTTAGAAGCCATTTTTTTATAACGTGCAATATTTTGTCTTAAGGAACGTAAAGAATTCCACTTTGCTTCTTTAACTTCCTTTTGCTCATGGGAAACGGCTGACTTAAGAATGGAAGCTATGAATCTGATATATTCTTTTACAAATACACTTTTCGGAAAATTTTTAAGTATAAATAACATTCTATTGCGATAAACGTGGAAAATAAAAAAGGGGGACCATTCTTTGCTGCTTCCAGTATGAATATGTCTGACTACGGCAGAAGGACAATAAATCAATCTTTTGCCCATTTTTTTTATTCTGAAAGCAAGGTCTGTGTCCTCATAATACATAAAAAACACTTCGTCAAACATGCCTGCACTTATGAAATCATCCTTCTTCATCATCATAGCTGCGCCGCAAGTTGTCTCTACTTCCCTAATCTGTTCATACTGGCCTTTATCCTCTTCGCAAAATCCGATATCGTAACCGTTGAACCCTTGATCGATACCCGAACCGACATTTTGAATTAATCTAATCGAAGAATGAACAGCTTCACTCGCTGATAGGTGAATAACATTTCCAAGTTCATGTTCCAAACCGTTATCCGTGAGTAAATTTCCGTGTGTTTCCGGATCTTTCTTTCTTATTAAAATGTCATAAGAGTCGTTTCCGTCTAGTAATGGTAAATAAAAATAAGAATGTCCGAAGCAAACCGAATGATCCTCGTAGACGAGCATATTCTTGCAGAACTTAGGATCCAGTTTATAGGTTTTGTTATTAATGATAACCTCGTTATCAATGATAAGCTTATCATTCGTACTTACACCTATTTTTATAAAATCATAGAAGAAAAGAAGTTTGGATGTTACGATCCCGGCTTTCTCTTCTACCATACAAGTATATAAATTAGACAACCATTCAGGATCCACTTTAGTATCATTGTTTAAAAATACGATGTAGTCTCCGGAAGCATGTTGGACACCAAGATTATTCCCGCCTGCGAAGCCTAAATTTTTGTCCGATTCTACGATTTTTAAAGAATTATGCGCATAGTTTTCCTTTAAATAAGTAATAGAATCATCAGATGAATGATTATCTACAAATATAATTTCAAAACTAAAATGTTCTGCCCGTAAAGATTCAAAAGACTGGAAAAGCTGGTCTATATATTTTAAGCCGTTATAATTAACGATAATTATGGAGATATTATAGTGCATCGAATACCTCCTTTGTTTGTTTATAAAAATTATCAATCGAAAACTTCTGGGAACGTTCAAATGCTTTTTCAGTAAGCTGAATTCTTAAGTTATCATCGAACAGATCTATCGTCTTTCGAATACATTCTTCTTTAGAATCCCAAAGGTAGCCGCTTACCCCCTCTTTTACAATCTCAGGCTGCCCGCCTTTACGAATGACGACAGGAATGACTCCGTAACTCATTGCTTCAACTGTTGTAATTCCGAAATGTTCCATTTTTTCAGGGAACAGGTCATCTTTTTCGTTATATCCAGTTGCATGCCAAAAAATCTTTGCTTCTCTGTAAAGAGTTTCAAGTTCACTTAACGGTGCATTTAAATGAAGATAAATTGGATATCCTTCTATTTTCGATTTTATTTTCTCTACATACTCTAAATCTTCAGGATAATTAGATAGAGCCCCGACTAAATGAAATTCCCATCCTTTTAACCGGCTGCTATTTTCAATATAAAAATCGACAAGCTCATCTTGTTTTTTGTTGTGGGCTCCAACGAAGAATCTCCCTACCGATAGGATAATATTTTTCTTTCGATTGAATTCCCGATCCCTAAGTGCTTCCGTGAAGAATACGGGAGGATATATAATCTTATTTTTATGCTGTGTATGCCAGATGCTCTCCTGCCAGTGATTAGTGAACTCGGAGTTTGTCATAAAATAATCGTAACTGTTTTTGAATC
Organism: Paenibacillus sp. JNUCC 35; assembly: GCF_058269095.1. Taxonomy (NCBI): domain Bacteria; kingdom Bacillati; phylum Bacillota; class Bacilli; order Caryophanales; family Paenibacillaceae; genus Paenibacillus; species Paenibacillus sp. JNUCC 35. Next base: position 5,545,482 of record NZ_CM177771.1, read on the forward strand.
TGAAATCTAAATACCGTCCCATGATTGTTTTAGAAAGCTCATCAAACTGGAATCGTTTAGCTGGAAACATACACGAATAAAGATTCTTTTTTGCTTTACCGATATGTTTGCTCTGGTACATAAAATTGATAAATAAATCATATTTGGAGGTCATATTTTCAATGAACCGTTTATTTTGAAAGTGTTCTCTCAGATTTCCAGGTTTCGTTAGATTTACTTTTAATAAATTAGTCTTTTCCAATTTAAGATCAAATCTAGCCTCCAGTTCGCTTAATTCCGGATAATCTGCCGAATGGACATCGATATTATTATAATTATGAACAAGTATATCGATCTCAACTGCATCATAATATTCCTCAATGAACTTACATAAATAACCCATATGTTTTTCCCCGCCACCCAATGTAGGAAGATAAGGGTTTAGGATTAAGACCTTTTTTTTCATTTTGCCACCTCGATGAACCGTTCATTTATATTTTTGAAGTTCTTGAAAAGCCTCATGATAAGATTTTTTTAACTCCTCATAAAGAGTTTTTACGTGTAACTGTTCTTCATAAAGATTTTGAAAATGTTGCATGCCGACGAAGTGAACGTGATTTTGCTGTAGAATTTTTTCATATTCACTTTGCTGCTGAATATTACGACGGGTTAAATCATCCATTTTCTCCGAATTCTCATGAAGCAGAACCGAAAGATGGTTCAATTTCGCACTAATTTCCTTTTCATAAGTTTCGTTCTTTAGTTGGTATTCATCGAATAACCGCTGCAAGTCAGCTACAATATTTGATACGGCCGACCTTTCACTCCCGTTTTTGTTTAATTGCAATAATTTCAAAAACCGCTTTTCAGTTAACTGCCGCCATAATCTTTCTAATAAATCTTTCATCTCATGCCAATCTTGACTTTGTTCCGTCATTTGGTTTAACAAGATTAATTTCGCTTCTTGGTTTTCTAAACGAATTAAAAGCTCTTCGGTTTTCTTTTTTTCTTCATGAAGAGAAAGCTCCAACTTATTCTGAACAAGAAGCGACTGGTCTACTTGCTTGGAAAGCTCCCTGTTAAGAACTTTCACTTTCTCTAGCTCGGTCTCCTGTAAAATCAATTCATTTTCTAATTTGATATTCGCTAATTCCGAGTTATTCAATTTACTCTTGAGCGTCACCAAATTCTGAGCTGGCTGTAAATATTGTTTTGAGTAAGCATATTCATAGGCATCGCCCATCACATATCTTTGAAAAGCCTTCTCCATTGAATCAAACACGGTGATTTGTGACGGATTTATTTGCCAAACTTCCATTAGTTCTTCAAGGGATATGAAGTGACCAAGCTCTTCTCGGTGCTTATGATAAAACAGAAGAAAGCTTCGATAGAGCAAGTAATTTAAAGGTATGGTACATTCAAAAACCCACTCGTAATCAATCATTGTAAAAGTGTTTTGATGCATGATTAGGTTTTCAAAGATCAAATCTATATTTGCAATTTGGATAAGTTCGACCGGCTCTAAAAAAGAGATTTCAAAAAATGGAGCTCTGATTGTCGCTTTAGATTCTCTTGTTACACCAAACTGTCTCACGTAAGCTAAATAGCTGTTTATAAGTTCATTAAATAAGCCAACATCATTTTTTCTTACCGCATCCAAAAGCAAGGCATCCAAACTTTCGCCTTCCAGAAATTTAAACGACACCTGTCTGTCCATTAAGTTGCATTCAACGAGGCTGATGGAATCAAACTCTGTTCTCAACCAGTTATAGGTCTCAAACATTTTTATTACATGTGCTTCCGCCTCTTCTCTAAGAGGCTTCTTTAACACGATTTTTTTTCCCTGATCCATAGCAAAGTAAGTGGCAATTTGATAGTTCGGTAAACGCTCACGAGTATATTTAGCGAAAATCACGTTCAATAAACTCACCTCTAATTTCGACATATCACAAGAAAAGAGTTAGAGAATTCTTCTGCTAACCCGCTGCTAACCAATCCTTCGAACACTTTTTTTTCATTGAATAATACAAATCTTTCTGAATCATAGTTGGGAGTATGCTCAAAAAATACACTTGGATCGGGTTTACAGGCATCCGAATATATATACGTAGGCAATTTATAATCTGGATATGGATAATAAAAAGTACTCTCAGTGAAATCCGCCGCGGATATAAGATCTTTCAATTCTTTTTTAGAGAATGTCCGTACTTTCTTGTCTTCCGGATAATTATGTAGACTATCAAAAAGTTCATTCGTATGATCTTCGTTTGCACCAGCCCAGTATTTCAAACCTAATCTATTTTCGATTGCTATAATCAATTTACCGTCTGGTTTTAAGAGTTCCTTTATTTGTTTCAAAAAAAACTCATATGGATTGTTATGTTTAGTAAAGCGCGCGGCGTATTCGAAAACCCCTATAAGCGTAATGTAATCAAACTTCTCTTTAAACTGGATGTCATTTAAATTGCCTACGACTAATTCCAAATTCCCTTGATCTTTGTTCCGGTAAGCATTGATTTCTGCCCGTTTTTTAGAAAGTTCTACGGCCACTACCTTCTTCGCCTTTTTACACATCAAACCGGTAAGGGCCCCGCATCCCGCTCCGATTTCAAGCACATTTGCATGTTTTTCAATGGGAACCCACTCTAACAAATTTTCCCGTGCTGGAGATAAATGATACAAAATAGGCCACCGGGAATCTTTTTCAAGAACTCTCTCAACCTCATTTTGTTTTACGACTTCTAATAATTCATCCTCAATCGGACCGTCGCTATACGTATTTGTGTCATCATAAAATTCGTAATTCAGGATGACATTCCCAATTTGCTCAATCATAAAAGAACCCTCCTTCTCATGTTTCAAGTTCAATAGCTGAAAGAAGATCATATATTCCAACGATTTTATTTACACTATGGACCTCAAAAGAGAGAACGTCATACAGACGATGATAGACAACAAGGTCATCTAGCTGATGACCCGTACACCCGAGGGATAATGTATACACCCCGTTCTGAAGTAAAAGCTTTTGCTTAAATCTTATGGTTGCGGTATCACCAGGAGCAAACGAACCGGTTGGTACGTCTTGAAACCACGTATTCGTTCCTGCTAATTCGTGTCCTTTCAGATCTTTAATAGTAAAGGCAAAAATCGGCTCATCGATCTTTTCTTGAAAATGTAACTTCATTCGGAACTCCATCAATTCATCGCTTAAAATTTTAGAGGTCGGTTGTCCTTTCTCGTCGAAAATACCGAAATCAATAATTTCCGCCTCTTTATTTCCATATTCAAGAACCTCTTTATTAACTAGAAAGTATTGTTTCCATTTTCCTTGAACAGATTCTTCATAGGTCTCCTTGTTGACCTTCAAATCATCCTCTATATCGTATAAGTTTACTAGTATTCTCTTGAAAACATCTACCATCTCGCGGGTCTTTCCTTCGGCAACCATCTCTCCATCATGTATAACAACTGCACGAGAACAATACTTCAAAATACTATCCAGAGAATGAGAAACGAATATGATAGTTTTTCCGGCACTCTGAAATTCTGAAAACTTGCGAAAACATTTGGTTTGGAAAGCAACGTCTCCGACAGAAAGAGCCTCATCTACAATCAAGATATCCGGCTCCACATTAACTGCTACAGCAAAGGCAAGCCTTGCGAACATCCCGCTTGAATAATTCTTCACAGGTTGATTTATAAAATCTCCTATATCCGCAAAGTTTATGATACTCTGGACTTTACTATCCATCTCTTCTTTCGAGTATCCCATTATGGCCCCGTTGAAATACACATTTTCTAAACCGGATAGATCCGGATTGAAGCCCGCGCCTAATTCCAATAAGGCCGAAATCTTGCCATCAACTTCTATAGTTCCTGATGTAGGAGTCAATACACCCGTAATCATCTTAAGCAACGTAGACTTGCCTGCCCCATTTTTACCTAAGATTCCGATTGTTTCTCCCTTATATATATCAAAACTTATATTCTTTACAGCATGAAATATCTTGTGTCTTGTTTTACCGGAAGGATGGAAGGTTTCTATTACCCGATCAACAGGTTTATTATAGAGCCTATACGATTTCGAAAGATTCCTTATTTTTATGGAAACTTGTTGTTCACTACCAGCCATTATTTATTCTCCCTCTTATAGAACATCGGCAAAATGTGGCCGCAATTTTTTAAATAAGATATATGCGATAATTAAAAGTATGAACGTCTCCGTCCAGAAAACAATCGTCAGTTTCGGATGTTCCCAAAACCAATGTTTATAAATAAAAGAGTCCCTATACCCTTCTACGATGTAAAACATAGGATTTAATTTCATGAATGGTTGGTATTTTTCAGGAATTTGGGCAAAAGAATAAAATACCGGGGTCAACCAGAATCCAAATTGCAGAATCATGGAGACCACTTGTCCAACATCTTTAAAAAATACGGTCAAAGATGACGTAATCCACGAAATTGCCAAAAGTAACATGAATAGTGCAAATAAATAATAAAAAGTCTGCAAAACATAGAGGGTTGGATAGATACCATATACAATAAAAATAATGAAAAGAACCAAAATAAAAAATAAATGAACGACAAAAGATGAGTATATTTTAATTACGGGCAACACACTGACTTTAAAAACAATTTTTTTTACAAGGTAGCTGTTTTCGATGATACTTTGCGTTCCCCCATTAACACTATCCGCAAAAAAGTTCCATACGATCATCCCTGTTGCCAACCAGAGAATGAATGGGAAATTATCTATTGGAGTAGCTTTAAAGCCTACTTGAAAAACAAACCAAAATATTAATAGACTTATAAGAGGCTGCAAAAATGCCCAAGCAATGCCTAAAACAGAACCTAGATGTTTATTTTTGAAGTCCTTTTTCGCAAGCATAATAATCATCTTCTGTGACTTAAAAAAATCTTTCAAACTACCTTGCATCTTTTTTAACAAAATCATACTCTTATAACCCCTCGGTCATGATCATCTGAATATATCATTCTTTTAAATTTGCCTGCCCTATATCAAACCTAACTGTACCCCATCCAATGATAAATTGGAATATTTTCTCCGCTATGATAAAATATTGTCGAGATTTATCGGAGAGGGAGACTGTGATGTACGCGTATAAAAAGCCAAAGCTAGACGAAAGAGAACAGGCTGAAAAGAGTTCTATCATCTTTTGGCTGTTGATCGGGTTCGTAACCCTGTTTTTATTCTGGGCCCCTTTTCAGAAGGCCTTGTTTAACGGAAGTTCGCTGAATTTCGAAAGACCTATTTACTCGGCCGTGATATGGGCTTCCATTTTTCTGTTCCTGACGGGAATCTACTTCTTCTACTTCTGGAAGCTGCGGGAACGTAAAGATTTGTTGAGTTTATTTATCTTTTTAATTCCGCTCAGTTATCTGATTTCCTTGCTGCCGGCCGCTTCCAAATATTCGGCGGTAAACCTCCTGCTTATTCAGATCGTGCTCGTAACGCTGTTCCTGATCGGAGCCTATCTGACCAAATCGGCATTAGGCAACAAAATTATTCATATCGGGCTCCTGACCAGCGGTTATGTCATTGTAATCTTCGGCCTCATGAACTGGCTTGGAAACGGCAAGCTGGCGGGCGCGATCGTGGGATGGTTCTCCACTATTGACGCTACCGGCATTTACAAAGACGCTGTCATGACCGATTCCAACGGGTTGCGTCTGACGTCCGTATTCCAGTACGCCAATACTTACGCGGGCTTCTTGATCGCTCTATGGGGGACAGGATTGTTCCTGGTATCGAAGAACCGCAGCTGGTCCAAGGTTCTGGTACACGCACTGTTCCTCGTACCGGTCCTGGTGTCCTTTATGCTCACCCTGTCACGCGGCGCGATTATCTTTCTGCCCATTATTTTCTTTCTTATTCTAATCTTTCAGAAGCCAACTAGGCAAATCCTCCTGCTTGTTCATGCGATATTGTCAACTCTAGCCTCCTTCGCCGTTTTAAGCAAGATTACAGCGATCGGTATCGATGTGAACAAAGAGTTTTCGGCCTCTCTTTCAGGAAAAGGCTGGATGCTGCTTATCGGAGCTAGCGTGATTTACGGACTCCTTGCCTTACTGGTTCAGCGTTTTATTGCTCCGCCATTGGAAAGTAAGCTGGGGAACTTCTCCGCCAAGAAGTGGGCTCTCTTTGCTATTCCGGCTGGTTCCATTGCACTGGGGATTCTGGGTGTCCTGGTTGTTATGGCCACTCCGCTCAAAAACCTGCTTCCCGAAAATGTGCGGATCCGCCTAGAGACGATCAACTTCACCCAGCACAGCGTACTTGAGAGGATCACTTTTTACAAAGACGCCTCCAAGCTTTTTGCGGATTACCCGCTATTCGGCGCAGGCGGCGGCGCTTGGTCGAGCTTGTACGAGCAATACCAGAACAACCCATATACAGTCCGTCAAGCTCATAACTTTTTCATGCAGTATCTGGTCGAAGTCGGTGCTTTCGGCATCCTGATTCTGGCTGTACTGCTGGTTGCGATCTTTGCGATCTACATTCGTAACTATATCCGCAGCACAGAACAGGAACGCGACAAAGATTTTGTTTATTTCATCTTTGTCATTGCTATCCTGGGGCATAGCGTGCTCGACTTTGATATGAGCTATGTGTACATTGGAGCGCTTGTGTTCCTTTGCCTGGGTGCCATGATTGCAGACGTCAAAACAAAAGAATTTACCAAACAAGCCGTACCGGTAAGGTACGCGTATCCTTCGATTATACTTGTTCTTTCAATCGTTACCCTTTTTGTTTCCGCACGCTATCTGAGTGCAAATAGTTCTTATAATAAAGCGCTGGAAGTGGCGAAAACTTCGCAAAATTATACGGAAATTGTAACGCCGTTAAATAATGCGCTGAGTTTACGCGGCAATCATCCTGAATATGTCTTATTAAAAGTGGACCTTTTGGCGCAAATTTATAAACAGACTCAGGATGAGAAATACTTAAACGAAGAAATAGCATTAATCAATACCGCACGAGATAAAGAGCCCTACAATAAATCTCTTCTGGATCGTGAACTAAACACCCTTCAGATTAAGGGAGAGCGTGAGCAAGTTGAGAAGCTTATTCAAAATGGCCTTAACTACTATCCATGGGATATTACCTTCTATGAAAGAAGTATTCAATACCATGTTACTGCCGGTTTTGAAGGGTATGCAGCCAAGGATAAGGCTGCGGCAGATAAGGAGTGGAACCAGGCTCTCCAAGTTTACCAGCAAGTTCTCGATCGAATGAAGGAACTGGCCAAACTTCCCGAAGGACAGCTGCAGGGCCGTGAATTTGATGTAACGGAACCCATTAGACTGTATCTGGGTCAAATGTACTTTGCTCAAGGCAAGTACGCCGATGCGGAAGCCTTATTGAAACCTTTCACTGCCGGTGAACTTAAAGACGAAAATGCGCAGACGGGCATTCGCTATTATCTGGCTGCTCTGAAAAAGCAAAATAAAACCGATCAACCGGCTCTGGACAAAGTAAAAGCGTTAACTCCGACTGTCGAGCAAGAGATTGATCAGATTATCACAAACACACCTCCGCTGTAAGATGAAAGATAAAAGCCTGTTCTCCCTTTAACGTGGAGGACAGGCTTTTTATTTTAAAATCAACTAGGCTGTTTGGGTAGTTTTAGAATCAAATTATCCTCATTTTCCATCACACGTTACAAAGAATCCCAGCTTGTGAATAGTATTCTGGTTCTTTTAGCACAATTTTTTGTTTCATATTTCCAATGTTCGGATAATTATTCTTGTTAAATACTTACATGTATGAACTATCATCGCGAGGGAGGTGAATCGACAAAAGATGAAACTTAAGATCAAGAGTACAGACAGAAAACAAAAGAGAGAATGGAGCGTTGCCCCGATGAATCAATGGTTCACCAAAACAGCTCAAATGCTGTGCTTGACGCTGATGCTTTCAGCTCTAATGCCGATTCTTGCTTCTGCACAAACAAGTTATTCCGGTGTCTCCTTCAACAACGGAACGGTGAAAGGTTCTGTATACTTAGACCACAAAAATGGCGATGAAACAGAATTGCTCCTCTACGGCCCGAGCGGTCAATACGCGGGAGTAGTCAAAGCTACTTATGCAAATTATTTCGATGAAGCAAAACAGCAGTATAAATACGATTTCCAAACGGTTGTCGACTCCGCTTACCGTTATGTTAAATTATACTCGGTAGTGGACTCCGTGTACGAAACCGTTGACAACGCAGCTTATAACGACGGTAACGACAATGATTCCGATAACGGTTCCACTACTCCGGGCGGAAGCACAGGCGGCGGTAGCGGCAATGGTGGAGGCGTGACCACTCCCGGTGACGGAAGCACAGCCGTGAATTCCATTAAAGCAGGCTCTGACGGCTCCCTAGATGCGCAGGCGTTGAAAGAAGCTCTTGCCAAAGGCGATACGCTGGAGATTGTCCTTAACGGGGATATGGTAAATATTCCGGCGTGGGTGCTGAAAGACAGCGGCGACAATAAGCAGATTACGGTCAGAAACGGCAGCGCCGTTTACTATGTACCGCTTGCGACGATTAACTACGACTCCCTTGCCTCCTCTCTAAGCGTTGGAGCAAGTGACCTTTACATCCGTGTTACCGTGAAGTTCGTATCGGAAAGCATGCGCAGCACGATGCAGACGGAAGCGGCCGCAATGGGCGGTAAAATCATCGGTACTCCGGCTGATTTTAACCTGGAAGCAGCTACTTCCGCCGGTAAGACAACCATGATCAACACCGGTAATGTGTACGTGCCTCGCAGCCTGAACTTTGACACCGTTCTTAACCAGGCAAAAACGACGGCTTTCCTGTATAACGAAACGACTAAAACCATGACGTTCGTTCCCGCTTTCTACACGTTTAGCGACGGTAAAACAGACATAATGGTGAAGCGTCAAGGCAACAGCATTTACGGTGTACTGGAGCTTAACAAGACCTTCTCGGACATCAAGGGACACTGGGCGGAGTCCAACATTATGATGCTCGCCAACAAGCTCGTTGTCGACGGCGTAACTAACACAACCTTCCAGCCGGATCGCAGCGTAACCCGCGCGGAATTCGCAGCTATGCTCGTCCGTTCTCTGGGCATTCAGAACACCGGCGGAACTTCCACGTTTAAAGACGTTGCTTCCAACCAGTGGTATGCCGATGTAGTTGCTACGGCAGCTAAACTGAAGCTGGTAGACGGTTATGAAGACGGTACGTTCCGTCCGAACAACCAGATTACCCGTGAAGAGCTTTCGGCCATGGTCGTTCGCGCTCTTAGCTACGCCGGGGTAAACACCAGCACGGAAATCACTAAGGGACAAGCCATGCTGACTAAGTTCAAAGATTCCCATACGATTATCTGGGCTAAAGATGAAATTGCCGCGGCGCTCAGCCTCGGTATCATCGATGGCATGACTTCGACTACGATTGAGCCCCTTCAGCAGGCTACACGCGCACAAAGCGCAACGATGCTGAAGCGTTTCCTGACGGCGGCTAAATTTATTTAAATAACCCCAACAAAAGAGGCTGTCCCTTAGTCACCTTCGTGACTTTTGGGACAGCCTCTTTCTCGCTTAGTCTTCCGACTACTCCACTTTCAACTTGATTTTCTTGCCGGTAAACCCGCCGCTTGCTTCCAGAACAAAGCCTTTAGCGTCTGCAGGTACGTCAAACACTACATAACCGGTAGCGGAAAGACCCGGGTTCAGCTTTTTCAAAAAGAAAGAGTCTTTTTTATCTTTAACGGAAGATTCCATAGCAATTAGTGCTTCTGTGGAGTAAGTAAACTCACGTTTTTGATCATCTATCAGTTTAAAACTGTTGCCATCGATCGTAATGGCGTCTTTTTGATTGTTTGTAAGGGTAACTTTCACAATTTTAAAAGCACCTTGCGCTTTAACTTTACTGAATTGGTTATCGCCAACTTCAGCTTTCGATTCGAAACCGTCTACTACGATTTTGACGTCAGAAGAAACGCCCTCTTTAGACAATTCCTGCTGAACCGGTGCAGCATCCTTTTTAGTTTCTGTGCCCGCTTTCGTAGAGGCTTCCGTAGTCGGCTTATCCTTACCCATATTTGCAATGATCGCTATGACGATAATAAAACCTACTACACCAAGAATAGCTTTCTTAAAAAAGCCGGCCTTTAACTTTGCGCCACATCCCGGACAAACTTTCGCCGACGTTGCAACCTCTTTCGAACATGTCTTGCAAGTAACCATCTTTGCCATTTCATTGCTCCCCTTTTTTGCAGTTAAAATTTACCTCCTCCATTATAACACTTACATAATATTACACAATTCTTTTTTTAACGACTTTAAGGCACAAAACAGGTCCTGAAAATTCATTTTTTATAGGTCTATAGTCACAAAAAAAGACCACCTCTGTATCCGGTAGTCTAATTCGTATTTGCTTCCCGCTGGGGCACTTTCCAGTTGGTCTTGTCAATCTTCTTCTGCAAAAAGAAATGGCCTACGGCCAGCAGCAGATTGCTGATCAAGGGAATTATTCCTTTGATGATTTCCGTCATCCCTAAGCGCCTCCTCTACTTCCTTACTGCTTTTATTATACCAGAAAAACCCATATGAGATTCAATGAAACCCGCCTCGTTACTTTATCTCTTTTATTCCTTACGCTAAATTTCCCGTTATCGTTCCACTTTTGCGACGAAGAATAAAGAGTTCAACTCAACAAAAAAGCAGACTTCCCGATCTCTCGGAAAGTCTGCTCCGGACCTTAATCCGTAATTCAGCGGAAGGCCGAATTACAGCATACCGTGCTAAACGAGCAACACCGCGGCAGCCTCTATCCCTAAACTTCCAAAACAAGCGTGTGCATGCTTTCCCCGCTTTTGAATACATGGGTTACTCGACGAAAAGCAGAGAAATCCGCTTCGGGATCACCTTCGAGGAGAATGACATCGGCCCATTTCCCGATCTCCAAGCTGCCGGTCTCCTGTTCGATGCCGAGCGCTTCGGCAGCCATGTAGGTAGCGGCGTGTATGACTTCTTGCAGGGACATGCCTTCTTCTTTCATGAGCTCAAGCTCCGTTGCAAAATCTCCATGCAGGTTAAACGGGGTACCCGCATCTGTACCGGCTGCAATTTTTATTTTCTCTTTATGTGCCTTGCGAAAGCTCTCACGATGGGGAATCATGGCTTCCTCATTTTTTCTTACCGCAAACTCCGGTATGCCGGCAGCCGTTCCATTCTTTACAATCTGATAGGGAGCTGCCAGTGTCGGGACGAGATACGTGTTTCGGTCTTTCATTAATTGGATCGCTTCATCATCCAGCTCGACTCCGTGCTCAATCGTTGTCACGCCTGCACGAATCGCATTTTTGATACCCTCGTTGCCTTGGGCATGTGCGGCTGTTCGTTTTCCGGCCTCTTTGGCAACTTGGCAAGCGACAGCTAATTCTTCTTCAGTTAGTTGGGAAGCTCCTGCCTTTACCCCGGGTGTTAATCCACCGCCTGTAGCCATGAGTTTAAGAAAGTCGGCACCTTCTTTTATCTTGCTCCTCGCTGTTTTTCGAACTTCCTCGATACCATCTACCTCTGTACCGAACATATGGCAGTGGCCGCCTGTCATCGTAATCGGTTGACCGCAAGCAAAGATCCTCGGGCCTTTTACAATCCCTTCTGCAATCGCTTTTCGCAGTTCAATATCTATATTGTATTTCGAACCACAATTTCTAACGGTGACTACGCCTGATCGAATCTGTTTCCCTGCACTAACAAGTGCGCGATAGGCAGCAACACCAGCCGAATCCGCGATTGTTTTGCCCATGGAATCGGGACTGCCATCCATTGTCAAATGAACATGCAAGTCAATGAGACCAGGTAGTGCGGTTAATCCCGTGCCATCAATGACCAGATCAGCTTGACTCGTCAGATCATAGGTACCTAATCCAAGAATTCCGGTTTCATCAAAAAGGATATTGGCACCTTCCGTTTTGTTGCCTCGTCCGTTATATAAAGTGACATTCTGAATGTAGGTTTTCATGTTAAGCCCCCTTCTCTAATCCAACGTTATTCATATGAATAGCTTGTTTGCGTGTAAGCATGCTGACGAGGATTAACGCTGCAGTATTTAGAAGTACGGCGATGAACCCGATATTTAATTCTTGAATGGCTTGCGGCAGACCTGGGAACAGCTGAGCTATCGTAAGGTCGTTCAGTGTAATAATGATGACAGTGAGAACACCGACGAGCATTCCGGCTGCAGCGCCTTGCTTGGTGAAGAATCTCTTGTTGACCAGAGAAGCGAGTAAGGGCGGGAATAATTGGGTTACAAAATTATAGCCCATCAGGAGCAGGGTCATGATCGTGCTGCTGTTGAAAATGGCGTAAAACATGCAAACGAGAGCGATAATCGGAACGATCAGCTTGGCAACCCTGCTAAGCCCCGCATCTGTGGTTGCAGGAAAGATTACTTGGTAGATGTTTTTCGCGATAGCTGTAGAAGCGGCCATGAGCAGCAAGGAGCCAGGAACGACCCCTGTTAATAATCCTGCAGCTCCGATTAATCCAACGAGCCAAGGGTCGAAAGTTTGGATCGATATTTTTAACAACGCCAAATCTCCATTGGGACCGGTTAATCCAGGGACCTGTAAGATAGCCGTGAACCCAACGATTAATACGAATGGCAGCATCAGTGTATAAAGGGGCATTATGATCGTATTTTTCTTAAATACATTCGTGCTTTTGGCGGAAAAATAGGCTGCGAAAGTATGGGGCCACATGCTGAAGCCGATCACAGTGAGCAAGGTTGTCGAAATGAACCAAGAGAAAGATAACCCCTTTTCAGGAATGAGCAGAAAGTTCGGTTTCGCTTCATTCACTGCCTCAAACATCGATTGAATACCGCCATAATAATGGTAGGGGAGATAAATACCCAAAAAGAGAACGATTATAAAGATTAATATATCTTTCATGACTGCCGTCCAAGCCGATCCATGAATTCCGGAAACGCTTACATAAACCGTGATGACGATGGTTGAGATGACAATGGCAAGAGAGGGCGAGATCGAACCATATGAAGCTGCGGATACGATAATCCCCAATCCTTTAAATTGCAAGATCAGATACGGTATGAGTGCCAAGACACCTACAATCGCTACCAATACACCTAAACCTTTGCTTTTGTATTTGATGGCAAAGAAATCAGATTGTGAAACGAGTTTGTGCTCTTTTGCAAATCTCCAAATCGGCGGCAGCAGCCAATACCCCAGTAAATAGCTTAAGGAAGAGGTACATAGGATATAAAATGCGGGGCCGCCTTTGGAGTAGGACCAACCACTTGTCCCAAGGAAAGTAGAAGTGGTGTAAATCTCCCCGGCGAGTAATAGAAAAACGAATACGGTGCCAAATCCCCGTCCCCCTACAGCCCACTGTTCCATATTCATATCTTTTCCTCTTCTCGCCATTAACCCGAGAAAGAGAGACAGCAAAAGAAACCCAAGCATAATGAACAGAGCCGTATTCATTATTCATCGCCCTCCTTATCGAGCAACCCGTTTGATTTATCTAGCTGATAAATAACCAGCATCGTAAGCGAAGAGAGAACAATCCACAGCAAGATCCAAAAGAGCAGGAAAGGCAATCCTAATACGTAAGGAGTAACTTGATTAAAGACAACGGTACCTCCGAGCATTCCAATAAACGGAATGATAACCAGCCAATAATAATTTCTCATTCTAGTTAACCCCCTCAAGCTTTTTCCATGATCAGAATCAGCATTCCTCAGAATTGGTATGAACGAGTTGCCCTCCTTTATAGACCCGCTTGATTCTCGCTTTATCTTGAAGGATTTTGATATCATGCAGCGGATTCCCGTCGACGACGATCATATCTGCGATTTTCCCCGTCTCAATGACCCCTAGCTCCGTTAAACGAAGTGCTTCTGCGGCTACTTGCGTAGCACTTTTAATCGCATCCATTTCAGACAAACCGTTTCTCACGAGACATTCCAGTTCATACGCATTTTCCCCGTGATAATTAAAAGGAGTTCCCGCATCCGTGCCAGCGACAATCTTGACGCCTGCCGCAATCGCCTTTTGTAAATTGGCTTCATGGGCAGTTTGGTAGTATTCCACTTTTTTAATATGGTGTTCGGGGACTCCACCCGCTTTGCCGTATTTAATCGTTTTAAAAGCAGACAGAGTAGGAACGAGATAAGCGTTTTTCTCCAAAAAGAGTTCAATCCCTTGATCGTCTAAGAACGTCCCATGCTCAATGGTTCGAACGCCAGCTTTCAAAGCATTATGAATCCCCTCTACACCAATGGCATGGGCGGCTGTGACTTTCTAGAATTTCACCGCTTCTTCTACGGCAGCTTGCATTTCCTGAATCGTTAATTGGGCGATCGTTCCCGGACCAGGTGACATTCCTCCGCCTGTAGCCATCATTTTAATGTTGTCGGCACCCAGCTTTAACTGCTCTCGGGCAGCTCTTCTTGCTTGGTCGACACCGTCCAATACGATGCCGATTCCATCCACACTTACTCCTTCAGGAAACATATCTCCGTGCCCGCCTGTTATGGTCAAGGCTTTTCCGCTGGCAAAAATGGTTGGTCCGACGATGATTCCTTGTTCAACTGCCTTTTTAATGGCGATATCAATATGTCCCTTTTCGCCCATGGTGCGAAGTGTCGTAAATCCTGCTTCGAGCGAGCGTTTGGCTCTTTCTACCCCTTTAATTGCGGCGAACGCCGGTGTATCCATGACCATGTCGGTGAAGGTGCTCGGCTCACCTGCCATACACAGATGGACGTGTGTATCAATCATTCCCGGCATCAAGGTCATGCCTTTTAGATCGAACAGCTCCGCATCACTGGCTTGCTGCACGATGGTTTCATCGTATAAGCCAACATACGTGATTCTCTCGTTTTCCACCATTACTAGGACTTCTTTTCGTACAGTGTTGCTTATTCCATCTATGAGCAATGCGTTCTTAAAAATTTTCTGGTTAGCCATCTGGCAATTCTCCCTTTTTCTTGATAATTAAGATTGGATTGCACCACAAAAGTAAGCGCATACAATTTGAAAATAGCTGCATTTAAACCATGCCGATCGTGCTAAGCAAATTACGATTTCAGTTCATACAGCATATCAATTGCAATGGCCACTTCTTCTTTTTTATTATAAAAATGGGGTGCAATCCGAATGACGTCATTGCGCGCCGACACAATAACTCCTCTTTCCCTCATTTTCATTTCGATCAGGGATGCGTTCGGGCATTGAAATGCCGTATTAGCTGCTTTTCGCTTGAGATCTAGCGGGCTCGCGATGGTTAATCCCTTTTCTTGTCCATAAGAAATGGCAAAGCTCGATAATTCGTTAAGATAGGACTCAATTCGATTTACACCTATCCGATTAATCAGTTCCAGCGCTGCATGAGCGGCGTAAGCGTTGATCATTGGAGGAGTTCCCGTATCAAAACGCCTCGTTCCTTCCGCATAATCCAGTGATTTAACATCAAACGAGAAAGGATCTATTCGGCCGAACCAGCCGGTAACGGAAGGCTGCAATTCATTGGCAAGTTCTTTCTTCACATATAGGAAGGCGATGCCCGGTATCCCCAGCAAATACTTTTGAGCTCCTGCCGTAAGAAAATCTACGTCCATCTCCTTAACATCTATAGCAACACAACCCGCTGACTGATACGCATCAACAAATAGCCGTGCCCCTTTATCGTGAACAATGGAGGAAATTTGTTTTAAATCTTGTTTAAGTCCATTATAATAAGCAGCATGCGACATGGAGACGATCAACGTTTGTTCATCCACACATTGATCATAAAATTCAATAGGAATCTCGTTGTTTTCACTTGGAACAAATGCGACTTGGGCCCCCCGAGATTGTTGAGCCAACCAGACGTGCCCGATTGAAGGGAAATCCATTTCGGTGGTCACGACTTTATTCCTGCGTGTTGTAAATTGCAGCGCCGATGCTACTGCTGACGCCGCTAATGAAACGGACGGAAGCACCGCAATTTCATCGGGTGACGCATTAATCAGTGTGGCAAAAGACTGTTTAGCCATCTCTACCCGATGCACCCAGCCCGTCCAGTCCATGCCTTCTGCTAACCAAGCGTCGGTATACTCTTTCATGGCCGCTTCCACTTGAAGGCTCATCGCGCTTTGCGAACAACTGGACAGCTGAATCTTGTTTTTCAATATCGGAAAATATTGTCTTTCCTTACCAAAAGGATATTCCACAGAAATCGCTCGCTTTCAATTTATATTTGAGGAGATTGACTATGACCGAGATAGAAAGCGCTATCAATTCTTCGGTAACATCTTGGCTGGAGAGCTTGGCTTTTCATTGGCATCCGCTCCCTCAACTTGGACAAAAGCTGGTTTTACAGAAGCATGCTTTTATCTTTTTTGAAAATCAACCTAATGATTTTGT
This sequence comes from Paenibacillus sp. JNUCC 35, assembly GCF_058269095.1. Taxonomy (NCBI): domain Bacteria; kingdom Bacillati; phylum Bacillota; class Bacilli; order Caryophanales; family Paenibacillaceae; genus Paenibacillus; species Paenibacillus sp. JNUCC 35. The sequence goes on from NZ_CM177771.1 coordinate 5,561,886, forward strand.
CTATCTAGTTCTGAACGGACGTATTCGATTATATGTGACCTCCCTTAACGGCGTCGAAAAAACGATCGCAATCATTGGAAAAAACGGGATGATTGGTGAAAATGGCATTTTTGATAACGCTGCCTCTTACAACCATAGCGCTATTGCCGCTAGTAAAGCCACTTTAATTAAAATCGATCGAAAAAAATTCGAAGAAACGTTGAAAGGCAATTTTGAACTTACGCGACAAGTTTTGCTTTTGGTCAACTTAAAAATGAGAATCATGTCATCCCAATTACTGCAATTAAGCTCTTATTCTGCGATCCAGCGAATTTGTCACACGCTCTTACAGTTAGTTGATACGTATGGGTTAAAAAGCGGCGAAAAAGAGTTCATTGGAATCGGCTTTACACACCAAGAATTAGCCAATCTAGTGAGCACATCGAGGGTGACAGCGGCAAACACCCTGAAAAACTTGGAACTAACCGGCGTCATTTCCAAACAAAACGGCAAGTACGTGATTGAAGACAAGGCGCGCCTGATTTCATTAGGAACCAATCACAATTAATTGGGTATGCCTTCATTTTATTAATTACTTACTAAATATTCTGTAAAGTAGTTTACAAGATATAAAATTTCTCACATCTAATAAACATTTTTTAAAACCTTATCCATACAGGATGAAAAAGACGCACGCAAAAGGCCTCTCAGATATGAACTCTGAGAGGCCTTATTAACAGATCTAGTCAAGCGGTCTTCCCCTTGCGGGAAACCTTAATGCATAAGGCTTTGAAGTATTAGATTTTTGGTATGTCGAGACATAATCGTAGTCCTGCTAACTGGCCAGGCATACAGATTTCGCCATACGCAAGTATCCGAGCTACGAGGGGACTTGGCCCCTCCCGCGACAGGACTTTCACCGGCTAGAAGATGCATGCCTCTGGGCACGCCAAAAAGAAAAGAGGATGAACTATCTTCATCCCCTTGCTGGCGTCAAATGCTTGAATGACTTATCCCGCGCGCTTAACGACAACCCGCCGGATGAAGGTGGCGATAATCAAACCTATAATCGAGACGATTAGCGAAAAGAAGAACGCGTTCCGGGAGCCGAATGCTATCGCGTCGGCCATTTTATCGAGAGAATTCGACAACATGGGATCCTGCAAGCGCGTACCCGTCCCTCGTGATAGGAGACTGACGGCAATGGCCGTTCCGATCGCGCCTGTCACCTGTTGAAGCGTACTCATGACGGCTGTGCCGTGCGGATGCAGAGCAGGAGGCAACTGGTTCAGCGCGTTCGTCTGCGCTGGCATCATCACCATCGAGATTCCAACCATCAGTCCGATATGAAGGGCGACGATCCATCCCGCTAAGGAAGAAGCCGTTATCCAGCAGTAGAACCCTAACGTTGACGCAATAACCAAGAAGCCCGGGATAACCAGCCGCTTCGGACCGTGCTTATCGAATAAGCGCCCCATCGACGGGGAGAGGATTCCGTTCAATGCGCTGCCCGGCAGTAGCAGGAGGCCGGTCGTGAACGCGGAGAACTTCAAGCTGTTCTGCAGATATATGGGCAAAATAATCATGCTGGACACAATAATCAACATGCCGATCAAAATGATTGATTGCCCCACTGTGAACATCGGGTACCGGAAGACGCTTAAGTTCAGCAATGGCTGAGGTATGGTTAGTTGCCGAAGCACGAACAACGCAAGGAATACGATTCCGATCAGAAGGAATACCGTAACCGCCATGCTGGTCCACCCCGCCTCCGCTTCGCCGGCCTTAGAAAAACCGAATACGACAGAGCCGAAACCGACAGTGGATAATGCGATAGACAACAAATCGATCGGCGGCTTCGTACGCTTCGTTACATTTTCCAAACACCTCAGTCCTATTAACAGGCCTATCCCTAATAACGGCAAGGAAAACCAAAATATGTAACGCCAGGACAAGTATTCAATCAGCAGCCCGGATAAGGATGGGGCGATGGCAGGCGCGAACATGATGACGAGGCCGACGGAGCCCATCGCCGCGCCTCGCTTCTCTGGCGGATAAGCGACAAGGATCATATTGAATATGAGCGGAAGAAGCAGGCTCATGCCGATTGCCTGCAGAACACGGGCTGCCAATAACATCTCGAAACCGAACGCCATCGCCGCGATCAAAGTGCCGGTTATCGAACTCACAAGCGAGATGATGAACAACTGCCTGGAGGTGAACCACTGCAGCAACAATCCGGTCATCGGCATAAGGATGCCGAGCGTCAGAAGGTAGCCTGTCGTTAGCCATTGCGCGGCAGAAGCCGATATGTGGAAGACCTCCATCAGATGGCTGATGGCGATATTCAGCGCCGTCTCACTGAACATGCCGACGAAGCCGCAGACGAGCAAGGACGTCATCATAAGGTTTCGATGATTCAATTCATTCCTCCGTTAACATGGATGGTCTGACCGGTTATCCAATCGGCTTTATCGCTCACTAGGTATTCAATGGCATTGGCGATATCCACAGGAGTACCCATGCGGCCAAGGGAGTTCATGCCCTTCATGAACTCAATTTCTTCTTCTGACTTGCCAACGAAGAATTGCTCGGTTTGTATCGGGCCAGGTGCTACTGCATTGACGGTAATTTGTTTGGAACCGAATTCCTTGGCTAACTGACGAGTAAGGTGTTCAACCGTACCCTTGGTGCTCGCATAGACACTCATATCAGGGAAGGTTAGTTTCGTCCCTGCTGTAGAGATATTCACAATTCTCCCGTTGCTCTCCATATGCTTCCATGCTTGCTGACAAGCAAAGAAGACCCCTTTGACGTTAACCGAGAATTGATGTTCGAACTCCCTCTCGGTCACCTCGGACAGAGGGTTGTTCGTGATCACCGCCGCATTGTTGATCAGAATATCCACTTGGCCGAACTCAGCCATCGTCTTGGCGAACATCTCCTCAATCTCATTTATTCTGCTGAGATCGGCGCGAACCGCCACCGCTTTTCTTCCATTGCTCAAGATCGTATCCACCAAAGCTAACGCATCCTCTGCGCTATTCGAATAATTAATGACCACCTTGGCCCCCAATTCCGATAACCGCTCAGCAATGCCGCGTCCAATTCCTCTAGAAGATCCGGTGATCAACGCTACTTTTCCATTCAACGAATTCATGTCTAATTCCTCCAGCTTTCTTGTGTATTGGTGTGTAATTAAGTTGGGAAATTAATTGTTCAAACTTTAACACTCAGATTTCTAACAGTCAATATATTTTTTATTCGACTTCTATCATTATTCTAACTAACCACCGGTTCCGTTGACACTATTCATTCATTCTTATATAGTTTTATTACTTACAATTAGAAATTTAATCATTAGACAGGAGGAGTCCAGCATGGATACCAACCCCGACACCCCGTTTCTGGAAATGCTGCAGCTTATCGGACTTAAATTAAAGAAACAAGCCGATGAGAGCATTAAAGAACTGGGCTTGAATTCTCAGCAGGGAAAATTAATAGCCTTCATCCATGAACATCAGGAGCAAGGCCTTATTCAGAAAGATCTTTCCGAACGTTTCCATGTGCGCGGAGCAAGCATCACAAGCATGCTTCAGGGACTTGAGAAGAAGGGATATATCGAACGGAAGATCCCCGCTCATAACGAACGGCAGAAGAACATCTACGTTCTGCCCAAGGGCCTTGCCTTGATCAATGACTTCGAACTATCCTTCCAACGGGTAGAAGAGAAGATCGTTCAGAATCTCAACGAAGAAGAACAGCAAGTTCTTCAACAACTTTTGACGAAGATCAATCAAAATCTGTAGTCAATGTTGAGATTATCCCCAGACAAATGCAACTTGAATACAAATTCCGCTGGGAGATGACGCACCCGAAAGCCATCACCTATTTTTCCCACTATATGCCTGTGCTTTCCATGGCTGCCCAACTCCCTTGGATTCCATCTAACGCAGCATTTCATAACAAGTGCTTCGTTGTGGTCGGGAAAGAGCGGGTTTCGGCGGTTGGCGTTTCATCGGGTAAACCGATCATGACACAAACCACAATGTTTTTTTGATGCACGTCCATACCTGCACAATGGGTAACAATCGCTTCCCAAATCAATCTTCCTCTCAAATGGTTGTACCAAAGATAGGTGGATTTGCTTAAAGAGAACCATTTTTCCGTGCGTGATCTTCGCTGTCCTCTCGGACAGGAGTCAACATGGAGGGCTTTGGACCCGTAGCGTACTTCCATCGTACAGAGGCGCTCCTTTTTTTACAAAGCTGAAATTTATCCATCTACAGGAATCTAACGCAGAACGATAGTTAAACAGTGAAGGGCTGCCGCGTGGCAGCCCTTCGCCCCGCTAACGGGCAGGTTAGTTGAGTCGGAATTCCTAACTAAACTTGAATCATTAACTTGTCGATACATTCGTAGATACCTAAATTTACCGGATGGGGTGGCAGAATTGAAGGCAAAAATTATTATCACTTTTTTATTTATTTTTTCACTAGCATCTATGCCCAATGTAGGAGCAGCGAACACAGGAAACTTAAAAGACATTTCCGGGCATTGGGCTGAAGCGCAAATCAAATCAGCAGTCGTTAAAGGTTATGTAAATGGTTATCAAGATGGAACTTTCAAGCCTGAAGCTCCTGTGAGTGGAGAAGAGTTTTTGGCTATGATGGTGCGAGCGTTAAAAATCCCCACCGAATCCCAGCTCTCGGAGGAATCTTGGTTTTCCCCAATTTACAAATCGGCAGGTAAAAGCGGTATTTATCAGGGGGATTATCAGAAAGGATGGGATCAACCACTCACCCGTGGTGACATGGCATTGACTTTAGAGAGGGCTACTCGACAAAGAAGTTTTAAGCAATTGGTTGAATCGTCCCCACAAAGTAGGATACAGGACATCGATTCGATGCACAAAAATATGGAATCCAAACAAATGGTGTATGAATCGGTAAGGCGAGGGCTGATGACGGGCACAAGCTCTACCGAATTATCACTTGATTCCGCCACAACTCGTGCTCAGGCTGTAGTAGTTATTGAACGAGTCATTTCTTATAATGCGGGAGAAAGTTTACCGATTGACCGACATACTTTGGAAGTCGCAGAAGTATTCTGGCATTCAACTAATCTGTTCACTGTTTGGTCGAATTTTCTCGGCATAGAAAATGCCAATAAATTTGATACGACAAAGTTACATATAGAGACCGATTTTTTCGTCGGTGACATTACCGGACTTTATATCATCGACGCTAATGACCCAGACTCACCATATTGGGATAAAATACAATATCCATTAAGTGAATTGTATAGAAATTCGTACAAAGAAGCTTATCCGGTAGAAGATATTAAAGATGCTTATTATATTGTTCACAGTATTTCTGAAAATGAAATAGAAAATTCTCAACATCGTGCACCTATAAATATCAACATACATGGGGTAGGAGAGGATCCTGTAACTTATTTCAATGCTGGGGACGTATCTGCCATGCGGGAAAGACTTGAGAATGGGTCATTTGAAGTAAAGGAAGTGCTCCTTTTAAGAAAGCATACTGTACCCAAGGTTGGCGAAGCGCAGCATCACATAAACGGCAAATATTTTGATTCAAAGGTAGCTGTTCGCATCTTCATAGTGCCCAAATACAACGTTCTTGTAGACAAAATAACGATCGATGTTTCTTCAACTATGATTGGCGATCGTAAAAATCAACGAGTCTTGAATATATGGCCTACTGGCATTCGTACTTTGAAACCAAATGCTAGTGATGTTGAGCTATACATGTTGGAGGAATTAAATTAAATAGAATGATTTATTTAATAAAGAAAAGAAAACCCTCTGTACAATGCTAGGCAGAAATATTAAGCTCACGGGAAACGATAGTGCAATTATCAGAACTGGAGCAGGCGCCGCGGCGACCTGCTCCTGATCATTACAGGAGGTAACATATGAGTTCCATTCTAAAAGTTATAGAAAAGTTAAAGTTGAACGTCTTGAATGTTGAAGATGTTCCAGAGTCATTTAGTTCTGATGTATACAAACTTACTCTTGCCAGTGGAGAAAACGTGTTTGTAAAAATTCCATTTAACAAGGATAAACTATTCCGTGAATTTCAGATGCTTGAAACATAAAGGGTTGCGCGGCGGTATCTCCTGTTTGTGCTTATATTATGTGGTATGCGCGTGGAAGCGGATTGTTTTCTAATATTGTTTCGTCCCTTCCAATCACAGTATTGCTGTCAGAAGGGTTTGAATTACGTAACGCTTACTTACCCTTTCACACTCATTACTATTTAATACCATGGCTTATGGGAATATATCTAATAATGATAGTTGTTTTGTTACTTACAATGCCGAAAAACAAAAAGAAACTATTGGCCATACTAGAAAATGGGCAATTCCGAAGTGACTTTGCTTGAAGCTTTGAAAGAGTGGATCAAGTTTAGGAGGTGATTTTTTTGTTAAGAAAAATCTGTATCATTTTCGTATTAGTTTTAAGCACCTTGACTCTCGGGTGTTCACAAGAGGAATCAAAACCATTAGTTATACCAAGCGAATATCAACATGCTAAGGAGATGCTCGATCATTTATACAATGAGGGGCTCAACATTCAAGAAATTCATAACTCTAAGTACACTGCATTCTTTAATACAAATCCTAATAACTCGATGTACATCAAAACAGATATGGGAATATTCGAACTTGTACATCTTGAACGTAAGAACGGCAAGGAAATAGATATTGTAGTACAGGAAGCTACTGATAATGGGGAATATAAATATGTAGTTTCAGAAAAGGGTGTAGACCGACTATTAATCCTAGGCGCAGAAAACTATTTTAATAAATCGGACGAATACATTACTATTGCGAGAAATAAAGATTTAAATGATAAAATTAAACAAGCTCTAAAAGCTCAATAAACCTAATTGTATATTCGGGAATCGTGTGCATTGGCTCAATCCAAGCAAGTCTGTGCTACCCCTCTCCATGATTAAAGTTTGTTACGCTAACGGGAACGATAGTGCAATCACCGCCCGTATAAGAGGCGGTTTTCTTTTGCTCGAAAATCAACATTTAACAATAACAGAGCCTAAATAATAGAAGACACCTTAGAGCGATTTCCATCACTCTAAGGTGTCTTCGTTTTACACAATGTGGGCAAACCAGGTTTCTCCAAGGAGAAACCCTTGCCACTACAGGCTTTGCAGCCTATCTTACATCATGCCGCCCATTTAACCATCAGTCTCACCTGAGCTCGTTGATGACCGTTTTCTTACTAAAATCAGCTATTTTTTTATATTCATGCTGAATTTGTATCGTATGATTTCATATTCAATCGGAAAAACCGTGATTTTTTTGATTGCTCTACCTCGTATATATAATAGAAGAAACATGTTCATTATGCAATCAATTTTGCCCATATAATCCGGTCGTTTGGTTGTTTCCTCTTTCTTCTTTAGACTCGTTTCTTTTCTCCCACGCATATAAAATTACTATTTCTGATAATTTTTCACCAAAAATATATCCTTTTTCTTTAAGCCCTCCTAATACCTTTTGTATGTCGTCCGCTGTATACCCCGACTTACGTCCCAGCTCAACGCGGCTTGGCATCCGTTTATTTATGGATGAGAAATTATACAGAATACGGAGAATTTTTCTTTCCATATCGGTTAGCATTTGGCCCTCTAAAACAAATATTTGTTCCCATTATATATGTAGATTTTTTTTCTTTCAATAGGCGATTACCTTATGTGAGTTACGCGTGATACAATTTACCCAACACCATGAATTTGTCTGCGAAGGAGGTACGTTTCTTTGGCGCTCCGTATTGGGAGAAGTCGCTTACCCGATCTCCTAGAAAGTAAAGGTATGACACAAGCACAATTGGCCCAACGATTAAACCTTTCAGATTCCTTCGTGTCCAAGGTCGCTAGAGGTGAAAAGCGCCTGTCCCTGCTCAAGTCCAGGGAAGCCGCAATAATCCTCAACTGCTATATGGACGATCTCTATGAATGGATTGACACCGAAGAAGGTAAGCGGTAGTGAGCAGAATTTCGCTCACTCCTACAAGCGTCATTGTACCTATAGGTCCATATAAATTACAATATATGTAATTTATATGATCGGCGGTTGGATATGAAAATGAAAAAGAGATTTGATGAAGGCGAACTTGGCGGCCATATAATCGCCTTGTGCCTGTTGTTCTACGTATTTGGTCTACTGCTCTTATTGTTAATGGGTTGGAACGAATAATTTAGATAGAGGTGTGTAACTTGCCGTACATTATTATTCGGTCAAATCGAGTAGTAGCCGAATGTCTGACCGAATTTGAAGCACAAGAATATATAAGGAAAACCAGTGAACCGGAGAAATACTCAATCTTTCGATTCGTCCCTCGGAAGTGATGCAAAAAAGCTCCCGGCGTTGGCGGGAGCCTTATCTTTAATCAGTAACTGCTTCAAATTCTTTTTCGTCTTTTACATCTTTGTTGAGCATAGCCTTACTGTAGTCTGATGCCTTAAATGATGCGACCTTTCTTGTGTATGGAGAGTTGGAAATTTCACCAGGTGGAATATAAAGGCCACCTGGCGTGCTAGGGTACGGTAAGTATGAGACAGATTTATTAGCCCCGTAGTAGTATGCTTGCCATACAAACTTGGAACAATAATTATTTTTAATATCAGACCATCCAAATGGATCGATTACATATGTCCACATTTTGTATAGGTTGGCATCTGCCCATTTAGCGGCTTCAGCTCCCCCGCCCTCTGTATGTCGGTAGACAGTTATCATATCGTCTGGTTTATGTCTAACACCTGTGTAATAGGTTAGGGTATCCATTTGCGGCCCTGTTGTATGGGCATTATATACCTTATTATAAGGACCTGCAATAATTCCAACGTGGCCAACAATGGGTTGAGCGCCACCAAGTGTTTTGCTTGAATATAGAATATCTCCTGGTTGAACAGTAACAGTTGTGCCCGGATAGGTTTCATCTGGTATTCCATTCGGGGTTACCTCGGCTTTAGTAGAAAGGGGGGCTGACAAAAGCATAGTACTTGCTAAAACAGCAGATAAAAAATTAAATTTTGAAGCAATTTTTACTGGAACATTTATCCTTTTATGTAAAATAAAGTACAATAGATAGAATATACCCTAGGTTAACTTTTTTCAATAGATTTCTATTTTTGATTAATATATTAAATGTGTCAATGGAGGTGATTTTATAAAAAAAAGGGTTTTGTTGTATTTGCTGTTACCTATCCTCATTATCATTGCTGTTATATACATTAGAGCTCAAATAGTTGCTAGGGTAATGGAAAATGATGTGATTGCATACCTCAAAACAAAAGGATATAGCGCTAATGACATCCTAAAGACTAAAGGGTTGGTTGGAAAATCACCCGTATATTCTGTGTTGGTTGAATTCCAGGATGAGCCTGGAAAGAAATACTACTACGTCAAAAATAAAAACGGAGTGTTCCAAATACAACATCCAATGAGAGGCAAGCATAATGAAGAATTAGATATAGAAAAATATCAACAAGGCTGGTAAAGTCTATCAGAAAGTTTCCTGAACATAAAAAAGCCCCCGGCCATTAGGCGCGGGGGTATCTTCGCTATGCACAGAATATTCACAAGCGCTTGGCGATTTTATCACGTAGATTAAAGCCTGTCGGCCATACGTTTAACTAGCAGTGCCACATACTCGCCTTTAGCCGTTCCGCCGTCCCGCGCATTGGCCGCCCAGTAATCCGGCGAGTCAATCACCTCGGCCGCGTGCAGCTTTGCCAGCGCTCTCTCCATGTCATCCTCCGGTCCGGTCGCCTCGGGAGCTGCTGACAGGCCGAGGGCTTCCGCCAGGCCATCTGCTGTAGCTCTGGACACACACACGTTTCTCTACTGGCTGAAGCCGATACCAAGTTACATGAAATTATGGACCGACTTGGACATAAAGACGATGACACTACCCAACAGATTTATCTTCACGTTACCAAGCATAAAAAGAAAGAAGCTTCCCACAAGTTCGCAGAACTCATGAGAAGCTTTTAAACTATGGACTAAAGTTACCCTTATTAAGTCGTTCCAGGTAAAACCCTTAATGCACAAGGCTTTTCAGCCTATCTTACATCATGCCGCCCATGATACATGGCGACTTTTATAGTTTTTTTGCCTCAATTTCAGACTTTTACGTCCACTTCTCCTGCAAATTCAGTCCATTTTGCCCCGATGCAGGCCATATTTGCTGGCCTCGCCCGAGGTGTTACCTGCACGAATACGTCGAGGTCGCAACAGCGCGTGAGGCGCGCCGCCTCAATCTGGTGTTCGGCGCTGTAGCGGCAGTGTTGCGGCCGATAAACCACTCCACAGTGTTGCCGTGCCACTCCTAATAGATTGTGAAGAACTAGGCGGGAGCGCAAACCGGACTTAATCAGCATACAGGCTCGTTGATTGTAGCTTTGCTAAATATAGATAGCCACTTTAGATATTCAGATCAGGGTGCTTTGGAATCTTATATTTTGGGTATGTCGAGACATAATCGTAGACCTGCTAACTGGCCAGGCATATTTTTTAGAGGTAATTGCAGCTCGGTCAATAGCATTGCCCATTGCGAAGGATGTTGAAACGGGTAAAATCCGGCAGCGCCTCCACGAACGATTATTTCATCGCTCGCTCCTCCAATGCGGGTGAATGCCGCAATGGCGAGACCTGCTATGCCAAAAATATTGGAAGCTGCATTATTGAGCCTGCTATCACCAAATTGTGTAAGGCAGATGTCATCGGATAAATCTCGTGATGGAATTTCTTCTCCACAAATGAACAAATTATTCTTGAACTCCTTGGAGACATACTCCCACTCGAAATCCCATGGCATTCTATACCCTGTTTTTTCCAAAAAAACTTTGCTTCTTGTAAGTTAACATAGGCGGGGAATGGGCCATCTTCGCTATAAAAATCAGGCCGTTCTTCATCATTTGATAGATTAATATTCTCCTCTAATACCCACTCGTAAACAGGGAAAAGGCTCATAAGGAATGGGTTTATACGAGTATTTTCATTATCCTCAGATTGATGGATAAGTTGAGAAATCATTGACCAATCGTTAGGTGTGCCTATATTTCTGATGCTCTCAATATGTTGAGAGGATGCACCATAAATAAAGTCTCCTCCAAATATTAAATTTAAAGGTGTTTCGTAAAGCTCATCATAAAAACATGGTATTTCTATTTCTTTACCATTTTGAGGATTTTTTATTATATATGGTTTAGCGAGTTTGAATCTTCCCGGTAATTTATTGATTATCGAATTGCAAATATCTTCGCGGCGTTCACGTGAAGCATTTGCCAATTTTCTAGGCTATTGATTTCCGTAATGTTGGTCATTGGGTGCACCATCCTCTTCAGCTTATTTTCCTCGGCCCCTTATTGCCGTTCACTGGCGCTGGAGACCGAAATATATTGAACTGCTTATTAATAAGGACGAGTGGGATCTATTATTGAATACTGAGACTTTTCTATGTAAATATCAAAAGCATCTATACCTTCTTGTAAAATTATACGTGCTTCTTTATGAGTAATTGGTACAACCCACAAGACACTAATTATTTCTTCACCTATTTTTATTTCTTCTAAATCCTCACTTTCTCCTCTTAGTTCATCAATCAAAAGGGCTTTTGTAGTCCAGTTCTCTGGTGCGATTGCGCTCTCAGTCATTACTCGTGGTGCTTCCGAAGATTTTATATTTTCAATATTATGGGCAATCAGGTCGCAGAAATAGGAGAATATACGATCAATGCTTTCTTGTCCCAAATCAGGTTTTAAAGCTAGCATCCATTCAGTCTCAGTAGGTTTTCCAGTTTTTCGAATGGAATTAGATAGGCCGACTGTTGCGAATCTTGCAGGAATTTTATCATTAATTGATGGGAAATAATAGATCTCAATATATACGCCAATCTCCGGTTTTGTCATTATGACTCTATATTCTGGCATAGACCATTCTTTAATATATAAATTAAGAATGATTGTTCTTCTGATGTCGAAGTTCAGAATTTTTTCTTTGCTTGACTCTCTATTAATTTGCACATTCATCACCTTTTTTATTGGTTTTCTCGGTTTAAAGATGACCTCAAGGAATTATGGAGCCGAATAGTAGATGCATGGTTCGGTTTGTCAATGTGTTTATATACGAAGTTACTTAGTTTCCTTTCGATGATTGGTGCTTCATGACAGCTTCTTTTGCTCTAAGGACAATATCATCCACATCGGAAAACTGACGTTCAATAGATGCTAGCGCCTTCAGTAAAAAAAGGCCAAGATTTTTATCTCCTAAGCATAATTCCGTTTCGGCGAAAAATTCGATGTCTTCGAGTTTTTCTATATTTTTTTTATTATTGATGTTTTCAGGGAATTCGATGTATTTATGGAGGGTTAAGACTGCATCCTCGCCCTTGGTTTTAAAATCGTGAACCATTCCATTGAATATGGTGTCTTTGAATCCTTCCTTGAGCCTGCCTTTTTCATTCAATGCATCCGGATGAAATGTCGCCAAATATTTTTCGTTACTTATGGCTTGATCATTAACGATGTAGGATATTTTTTCTTCGTCAAGAATCTTTATTATTTCATCAATTGACTTAAACTTTAGTCTTGCAAATCTTGCCGGAGAAAATTGCTTGCGCAAAGAATCTTCATTTTTTGAAAGATATGCCCTAAAAGAAATTTGAGAGTTTCCTTCCAAGAGTTCTTTGAAATAAACAAGATGCCTTTCATCTACCATATCTGCCTCCTGCACTTCTTGAGCTTTTGGGTAATATTATGGTCACGCATCATTTTTTTGATCTGGGATTGGAGATCTGATTGAAAAAATCGGGGGTCCCACTTAGTTAATAAAATAGGCTTTTCACGAAGTTCGATTTGAACTCGTGAGAAGCCTATTTTTATTTCTATGTGGTCAAAATGTGGTCTAACGGCGTTTCCGCAAGCGGAAACCCTTGATGTTACAAGCTTTCACTTGATTACCGCACTGGACGCTTTCCGTCCAGTCGGCAACGAAATCTACCGTTTAAGCGCGGTTGTTCATCATCGAATTACTTCGACAATGATTTCATTACATCATGCCGCCCATACCGCCCATGCCGCCCATGTCAGGCATAGCAGGTTTGTCTTTTTCAGGCTTGTCGGCGATAACCGCTTCGGTTGTCAGGAACATAGCCGCAACGGATGCCGCGTTTTGCAGGGCGGAACGCGTTACTTTCGCCGGGTCAACGATACCGGCTTCGATCATGTTCACCCACTCGCCAGTAGCGGCGTTGTAGCCGATACCGATCGTTTCTTTCTTCAGACGCTCAACGATTACGGAGCCCTCTTGGCCGGCGTTCGCGGCGATTGTGCGAACCGGCTCTTCCAGAGCGCGCAGAACGATGTTCACGCCTGTTTTCTCGTCGCCATCGGAACCTACAGCGGCAACAGCATGGTACACGCTCACGAGAGCTGTACCGCCGCCTGCTACGATACCTTCTTCAACCGCAGCGCGAGTAGCGTTCAGTGCGTCTTCGATACGCAGTTTGCGCTCTTTCAGCTCGGTTTCGGTAGCAGCGCCGACTTTGATTACGGCAACGCCGCCGGCAAGTTTAGCCAGACGCTCTTGCAGTTTTTCTTTATCGAACTCGGAAGTGGTTTCTTCCAGCTGCGCTTTGATTTGGGAAACACGCGCATCGATGTCTTCTTTAGCGCCGGCGCCATCGACAACGATCGTGTTTTCTTTGGTTACACGGATTTGACGAGCTGTACCCAGCTGTTGCACCGTAGCGGATTTCAGCTCGAGGCCGAGTTCCTCGGTGATCACTTGGCCGCCGGTCAGGGCAGCGATGTCCTGCAGCATAGCTTTGCGGCGGTCGCCGAAGCCAGGAGCTTTGACAGCCACGCAAGTGAACGTACCGCGCAGACGGTTAACGACCAGCGTAGCCAGTGCTTCGCCTTCTACGTCTTCGGCGATGATCAGGAGCTGCTTGCCTTGTTGAACCACTTTTTCAAGGACCGGAAGGATTTCTTGGATGTTCGTGATCTTTTTGTCGGTGATCAGAACGTAAGGGTTCTCCAGAACGGCTTCCATTTTGTCCGTGTCCGTGATCATGTACGGGGAGATGTATCCGCGGTCGAACTGCATGCCTTCAACCACTTCAAGCTCAGTCGCGAATCCTTTGGATTCTTCAACGGTGATAACGCCGTCTTTGCCGACTTTCTCCATCGCTTCGGCAATCAGCTCGCCAACTTCGTCGTCAGCAGCGGAGATAGCCGCTACTTGAGCGATGCTTTGCTTGCCTTCGATAGGCTTCGCAATGCTTGCAAGCTCTTCGACAGCCGCGCGAACGGCTTTGTCGATGCCTTTGCGGATAACCATCGGGTTAGCGCCCGCGGTTACGTTTTTCAGACCTTCGCGAATCATCGCTTGAGCCAGAACCGTAGCCGTAGTCGTACCGTCACCGGCAACATCGTTAGTTTTGGTCGCGACTTCTTTGACAAGCTGTGCGCCCATGTTCTCGAAAGCGTCTTCGAGTTCGATTTCTTTCGCGATCGTCACACCGTCATTGGTGATGAGCGGGCTTCCGAATTTTTTCTCAAGTACTACGTTGCGGCCTTTAGGTCCGAGTGTTACTTTAACTGCGTTCGCCAGAGCGTCCACACCACGAAGCATTGCGCGGCGCGCGTCTTCACTAAACATAATGTCTTTTGCCATCGTTAAAACCCTCCCTGAAATGTTTGATTCTGCTTACAGGTTCATGCGCATCTATATCGATTCCGATAACCGGCCTTGGCCGAGGCGTCAGGCGGTAAGTATTCAAATGAGTGGCTTAAGTATGTGAATCCGCTAAATTAGGCTAAGATAGCGAGGATATCGCTCTCACGCATAATCAACAGCTCGCGGCCCTCGTATTTCACTTCAGTCCCTGCGTATTTGGAGAAAATAACGCGGTCGCCTTCTTTAACTTCCAGCTCAACGCGCTCGCCGTCTTTCAGCGTGCCGCTTCCAACTGCTACAACTTTGCCTTCCTGCGGCTTTTCTTTAGCTGTGTCCGGAAGCACGATGCCACTAGCAGTCGTCTCCTCTTTCGCAATGGCTTCAATGATAACGCGATCACCCAACGGTTTGATCATGGATAAATAGCCTCCTTCAGTTTAGTTTGTAGTCAATGGATTTTAAGATTTTAGCACTCAAACATCTTAAGTGCTAACAACACTTTTAATGATAATGATTTTGCCATCGTTTTGCAAGTGGGTTTTGTTAAATTTTATTGTTTTTGCCGCAAAAAGCAGAATGGAAGTTGTTCCCAAGGAAACGCCTCACCCATTGTTCCCCGACTGCCGGAATTTCATTCGTCTTGTACACCGGTTTTACCGGCCCGGGTGAAAAAACGGTTCCAACTTCGTATCCTATGCGCTGCCGGCTCTCTTAAGACGAGGAATACGGCACTTTGCCGGCAGCATCGCGGTCATTCCAAGGAACGCCCAACCCTACCTCTTTGGCCCCGATCCGATAAAAAAGGGGCCGTCTTCCGACAGCCCGTTACTTTTGTTCCCCGTATTCCGCTTCCCAGGCCGCATCCTGGACAAGCTGTTTGCGATAAATAAAGCCCGAAAGCAGGACGCTGAACTCATACAGCACAATCATCGGCAGCGCCACAAGAATAGCGGAGATCGCATCCGGCGGCGTGATGATAGTCGAGAGGATGACCAGAACCATATAAGCGTAACGGCGCATTTTGGCCAGCCGCTTGGGGTTCAGAATGCGCAGTTTAGTCAGAAACATCACCACGATCGGAAGCTCGAACAGAACCGAAAGCGGCAAAATAATGTTAAACATGAACGAAAAATACTGGGCTGCCCCGTAGAGCTCGGTAATTCCCATAGAATGGCTGATCGCCGTCGTAAAGTAAAAAGCCATCGGAAACACGACAAAATATCCGAAAGCAAGACCCCCCAGGAACAGGACAACCGCTCCCGGAATGTAGAGAATCGACGCTTTCTGCTCGCTTTCCCGGAGCCCCGGACTTACAAACGCCCAGATGTGGTAAAGGATCACCGGCAGTGTAATGAGCAGAGCCACGACAAAACCGAAGTTCATGTATAAACGGAGCGCATCCCACGGTGAAAATACATGCCACGCGATTTTATCGGCCGGAGGCACGGATTTCAGGAAAAGGATGACGTTCTTGGCGAAAACAAGGCCGATGACGAGGCCGATGATCAGGACTCCCAGCACCCAGAAGATCCGCTTGCGCAGCTCCGCCAGATGCTCGACCAAAGGTTGTTCTTTATCCATGCAGCACCAACCTATCTACGTATAGCTTCACTGAACCGGAACCTTAGTCGGGAAGCCGGCGGGGGTTGTCCGAAACCGCCCGTTCACTGCTCGCCGCCGGTGCGGGAGCGGCTTGCGTTAAAGAGGCAGACGCCGGAACTTCTTCGGGCGCTGCAGCGGCAGATTTGTCCCCGGCCGCTTTCTTGTCCGCCTGGTCATGCTCGGACATCATATCGCGCGCGCCCTTCTTGAACTCGCTCAAGGTACGTCCGAAAGCTCTCCCGAGCTCGGGAAGCTTGTTCGGCCCGAACAGCAGCAGACACACGACGGCAACCAGCAAAATTTCGGTAAAGCCTATATTTTGAAACATCCGGAATGTTTCCTCCTTCAAAATGTGTAATCAGCAGCCGAGCAGGCCGCCGTATCCCATCTCCGTAATATCTTCGCGGAAAATCTCTTCCCCGGCGCAGATACGCGGGAGAAGCACGTCGAAGGACGTGTACGGATCGTGCATCACGCAGCCCGGCAGCCCCATTACCGGGACGCTGCCGATATAGGCCATCATCAGCATCGAGCCGGGCAGCATCGGCGTCCCGTAGCTGACGATGCGGGCGCCCGCCCGGGATATGGCTCCGGGCGTGCGGTCGTCGGGATCGACCGACATGCCGCCGGTGACCAGGATGAGATCCGCACCGAGTCCGAGGAAATACCGGATCTCGGTTACGATCGCATCCATGTCGTCCGGTGTGAACCGCTGGTCGATCACGTTCGAGCCAAGCGCCTCGACTTTGGCTCGCACGACAGGGCCGAATTTGTCCCGGATTCGGCCCTTGAACACTTCGCTGCCGGTGGTGATCAGCCCCGCCCGCAGGCTGCGGAACGGCTTCACGGCGACAAGCCCCGCCGCTGCCGCCGGAGCTTCCTCCGGCGAAGCCGTGGAAGCTCCGGAAGGAGCCGCGCTCTTGCCGGCCGCATCCGCCGTGCCGTCGTTCTCCGGCTCCAAACTCCCGGCGTCCAAGGCTTGGCCGCTTCTTCGCTGCGCAGCCAGCCGTTCCACGCGGACGACAGGCTCCTCCTCGATGACGAGCGGAATGACCCGGGTTCCCGCGAGAGGCTGCCCGGGTTTAACGACCGTATTCGTGCGGATGGTCGACATCACGATGCGGCCTATGCCGTTGACTTGATCGACGAACGCTTTGTCGATCTTGGCAAGCCCGTGAATCGCCGATTTCAGCGTCACCTTGCCTTCGTGCGGTTCCGTCCGTTCGGTGTTCGCTCCCCGCACGGCGCTCGCCAGACGAAGAGCCGCCTCATCCTCGTGAAGGTAGCCTTCGGCAAGCTCCAGCACGTAAATATGCTCCTTGCCAATGCTTAGCAAAGCGGGAATATCTTCTTCCGAAATCTGGTGGCCTTTGCGGAACAAGCGCCCCTTGAACTCTCCCGGGATAATCTGGGTCAAGTCGTGAGCGAGGACCAGACCGACCGCATCCTCCACTTTTACTTCACGAAGCATGGAGTCAGCTTTCATCCGCATGTTCCTGCTCCCGGCCCGTTAGGATCGACAAGGCATGAGGGAGCACGTCAATAATGGCCATGAGACTTTCATGGACACCCTTGGGGCTTCCCGGCAGGTTAATGATCAGCGTAGAGCCCCGGATTCCGGTCACCGCTCGCGAAAGCATAGCCCGAGGAGACTTCTCGATCGATTTCATCCGCATGGCTTCGGCAAAACCGGGTGCCGAACGGTCGATGACGCTCAAGGTCGCTTCCGGGGTAACGTCCCGGGCCGCAAGACCCGTTCCGCCTGTCGTCAAGATGAGATCCGCCTGAAAGTAGTCGGTCATTTCTATAAGAGCCGCCATAATTTCGTCCATTTCATCCGGTACGACGCGGTATTCAATGATATCTCCTTGAATCTCTTCCTCTACCAGTTCGCGGATGACTTGGGCGCTCGTATCTTCCCGTTCTCCCCTCGATCCGCGGTCACTGGCAGTTAGAATCGCAACTTTCCAGCGCATTCCTCTCACCTCTTCCTCTACTGTAACAAAATTTGATTAAGAATGGGTATCAAATCTGTGAAAATCTCCATTTTTACCGCCGGTTTTGGTTACGAGCATCGTAGGCCCGATCACCATGTCCTTCTGGAGTGCTTTGCACATATCATACACGGTCAGGGCCGCAGCCGATACGGCCGTCAGCGCCTCCATTTCCACGCCGGTCGGTCCTGTTGTGCGCACTTCGGCTTCGATGCCGAGTTTCGTCCCGCTTTCGTATACGAAGCGGATGTCCACCCCGGACAGCGCGAGCGGGTGGCACATCGGAATCCAGTCGGCCGTTTTCTTCGCCGCCATGATGCCGGCCACCTGGGCGACAGCAAGCACATCGCCTTTGGCAAGCCGCCCGTCACGGATGCGCAGCAGCGTTTCCGGCAGCATCGTAACGCTGCTGCGGGCAACGGCTGTCCGCTTGGTCTCCTTTTTATCGCTGATGTCGACCATTTTGGCGCGCCCTTGTTCATTAAAATGAGTCAGTTTATCCGGCTGCTCCATCCGATCCCTCTCCCCTCTTCCGGTCCGCTGCCGGATCCCGGGTATATGCGGCGCTCTCCGTAATCAGCACGTCCAGACGGATATCGTGCGGTTCCACGGGAAGGCGCTCCACAAGCTGCAAGTCAAAGGCCGCCGCCGCAAAAAGTGGCGCATCCCGTCCTTCCTCGCGAGCGGTTTGCAGCAGCTTTTCAAGAAAGCGGTCGTAATAACCGCCTCCATATCCGAGCCTTCCGCAAGCGGTATCAAAAGCAAGTCCGGGTACGAGAACAGCGAAAGCGGCGAGGGGATCCTGCAAAGCGGGGCTCAGGGGGTCTGGCTCCATTATGCCGTGCATCCCTTTCTGCAGGTCTTTCCACTGCCTGATTTCGTGAAAAAGAAGCTCTCTCGATGCATGCAGCGAACGAGGCACAAAAACACGGATGCCCGCTTCCCAGCAGGCTTCGATGGTCCTGTGAATCCCGCATTCCGTGCGGAAGGGGACATAAGCCAGAACGATCGGAATGTCCGGCAGACGGGAAGAGCCGCAGCTTCCGGCCGTTTCCCGGCCCGTGGACAATCTTGTGCCGGAGTACTCGTGACTCGGACAGTTTTCTTCTGAAAGAGCCGTTTCTTGCGGCTGTTTCAATGGCAGAGGCGCCGTACCGCCGGAGGTATCGGGCGAAAGTTCCCGGCTGGCGATTACGCCTTTCAACCAGGCGGTCAGCCTTTCGTTGACGCGGAGCTCACGGCTTGCTCTCTCCGTAGGCGCCAATCCCGCCCGGAGCGTTTCGACGTGCCGGCGGATTTCTTTTTTATCGGAACCGTTCATGTATAAAGCTGCAACCTCTTTTCGGCTGGGGCTGTTATTTTTGGACTGACTGGCAGGATTTCGTAGATGGTTGTCTTCCTGCGGGGCAAAGGACCTTATTTAGATAGAAGGCATATGCAGACAGTAGTATACATTATTTTATCACATTGCCGGGAAGTTTGAAAAAAATGTGTTCAGTTTTCCTCGAGGCGTTTTTCCTGTACACTAAAAAGAGTCATTCTTATCCGCGGCGGAGCCTGCTTGCAAATCTCGCCAGGTTAATTCCCGCGACTTTACGAAGCAGCCGTATTAATGAAGAAAATCGTGCAATCATGGAGGTAATAACGAAAGATGCTTCTCCAAGTAAACGGAATCGGTAAAAGCTACGGCACTTCGTCCGTGCTTTCTAACATATCCCTGCAAATCGAAGACCGCGAAAGAATCGGTCTGGTCGGTGTGAACGGAGCCGGCAAGTCGACTCTGCTGCAAATTATTGCAGGCGACCTTTCTTACGATGAAGGCGACATTTTTAAAGCCAAAGAAACCCGGATCGGCTATCTCCGCCAGAACGGCGGTCTGCAGACGGACAAAACGATCCTCGAGGAAATGCGCACGGTCTTTACGGCGCTTTATGCCGTCGAGAGAGAGCTGCGCGAGCTGGAACAACAGATGGCGGATCCGAAGCTGATCGATAACGCCAAGGCGTACGAGGACACGATGAACCGGTATTCCGCCAGATCCGAGTGGTTCCGTGAGCGGGGCGGTTACGAGATCGAAGCCAGAATACGCGGGATCCTGCACGGTATGGGGTTTGGGGAGTTCCCTCCCGATACGCTGATCCAGACGCTCAGCGGCGGACAGAAAACCCGTCTCGCGCTGGCCAAAATGCTCCTGGAAGAGCCGGACTTGCTTCTTCTCGACGAGCCGACCAACCATCTGGACATCCGCACGCTGACGTGGCTGGAGTCCTACCTGCGCGGGTATCCCGGCGCTATTCTGGTCGTATCCCACGACCGCTATTTCCTCGACTCGCTCGTTACGGCGATCTACGAAGTCGAGCGCACGTCGTCCAAGCGCTACACGGGCAACTATTCCCGTTTCGTCGAACTGAAGGAAGCGGACTATGAAATCCGCATGAAGCAGTTTGAGAAGCAGCAGGAAGAGATTGCCCGTATGGAGGACTTCGTGCAGAAAAATATCGTCCGCGCCACGACGACCAAACGCGCGCAGAGCCGCCGCAAAGCGCTGGAGCGCATGGAACGGATCGACAAGCCTCTCGGCGATCTCAAGCGCGCCAGCTTTTCCTTCCAGATCGATCAGACCTCCGGCAAGGAAGTTTTGCAGGTGAGGGATCTGGCGCTGTCCGTAGGCGAAGGCAAACGCCTTCTCGATTCCGTCTCGTTCGAGCTGAGGCGCGGCGAAACGGCCGCCCTGATCGGCCCGAACGGTATCGGCAAGACGACCCTGCTGAAAACCCTGATCGGCAAGCTGTCCCCCGATACCGGCGCCATCCGCTGGGGAACCAACGTCAAGATCGGCTACTACGATCAGGAACAAACGACCCTGAACCCGCAGAAGACGATCCTGGAAGAGGTCTGGGACACGTTCCCTACTATTGAAGAAGCGCGCATCCGCTCCGTGCTCGGCAATTTTCTTTTCAGCGGCGAGGATGTGTTCAAAAAGATCGCGTCCCTTAGCGGCGGTGAGAAGGCGCGCGTAGCGCTAGCCAAGCTTATGCTGCTTAATGCGAATATGCTTATACTCGATGAGCCGACCAACCATCTGGACTTGTACAGCAAGGAAGTGCTCGAATCGGCTCTGCTCGATTACGAAGGCACCCTGCTCTTCATTTCCCATGACCGTTATTTCCTGAACAAAATGGCGGAAAGCATGCTGGAACTGGAACGCCACGGCGTGACCCATTATCTCGGCAACTACGACGATTATCTCGAGAAAAAAGCGGAGCTCGCCGAAATGGAAGCCGAACGCGCCCGTGAACAGGCGGCCCGCGACAGCAAGGCCAAGGCCTCCTCGGCGTCTTCCGCGGCGCAGCAGACGGATAAACCTTCGTCTTACGAAGCGGACAAGCAGGCCAAGCGGGAAGAGCGCAACCGCCAGCGGCGGATCGAGCAGCTTGAGCAGGATATCGCCCGGCTGGAAGAGGAAGTGACCGCTCTTGAGGAGGAGCTGGCCGATCCGGCGGTCTACAACGATTATGTGCTTGTCCAGGAGAAGAATGCCCTCATCGAGCAGAAAAAAGAAAGCCTGCAAGCGTGCTACGAGGAGTGGGAGACTCTTGTGGGCTGAATTCAGCCCCCGCCCGACAAAATAAATGCAAAAAAGAGGCCTGACGGGCCTCTTTTTGTTATACCTGCGGTTATCCCGCTTTATGCGATAAGCCGAGGAACCGGAGCGGAAGAATCAGGTTAGGCTTGATTAGTCCGACGAACCGGACGACAGGCCCCTGTAGAGCCTCCTGCCGTTCGGACTTTCGCCAATTACAGCTTAAACCGGCTGATGCTCTGCTTAAGCTCCCGGGACATATCGCTCAGCGCACCGGCCGAAGCGGAAATATCCTCCATGGAAGCGAGCTGCTCTTCCGAAGAAGCGGCAACGGTCTGGGAGCTTTCCACGGTCTGCTGGTTCATATGGGACAGCTCCGAGATGGACGCGGCTACTTCTTCCGTTCCGGCGGACATCTGCTGGGAGGACGAAGAAACCTCCAGAATCTGCTTCGCAAGCTCGTCCATATGATTGACGATGCGCTGGAAGGCTTCCCCGCTCTCGGAAACGAGCTTGGTCATCTCCGTCACTTCTTCGGCCGTATGGCTCATCGTGCCCACGGCCTGACCCGTACCGGTGCGGATCGTGACGACCAGCTCGGCGATTTGGTCCGAGGACTGCCTGGACTGCTCGGCAAGCTTGCGGATTTCATCGGATACGACCGAGAAGCCGCGTCCGTGTTCCCCTGCGCGTGCAGCCTCGATTGCCGCATTCAGCGCCAGCAGATTCGTCTGGTTCGCGATATCCGAGATCAGCGCCGTAATGCCGCCGATTTCCTCGGACAACTGCGCAAGCTGGTTGATCGATTCCACGGAACGCTGCACCGTATCGTTCATCCGGCTCATCTGCCTCACATTGTGCTGAATCATCCCGTTGCCCCGAGCCGCCTCTTCGGAAGCGGATTCCGAGGATTGCGCCGCATAACCCGCGGATTCGGCAATCCGCTGAATGCCCGTCGCCATCTCTTCCATGGCGTTCGAGCTTTCCTGCGTGCTCTGCAGCTGGCGCTCCGCTCCGGACGCTACCTGCTCGATCGCCGTCGCGATTTGATGCGTGGCCTGCGTCGTCTGTTTCGCGTTGGTATCCAGCACCTCCGCGGCATGACTCACCTGGTCGGAAGACTCCCGGATGCCCAGAATGAGGCTGTGGATGCTCGCCGTCATCGCGTTGAAATTCCGGGCCAGAGTTCCGAACTCGTCTTCGCTGCGGACCGGAATGGACACGGCCAGATTTCCTTCCGCCACTTCCAGCGACAGGCGGGAAAGCTCCCCGATGGGCTTGAGAATTCTGCGGGTGAATACACCCAGAAGCAAGGCGAACAGCAGAGCAATGCCCACGTAAAAAGCCAAGCTCGTCAGCAGCCTTTTGTTCATATCCCAGGACAGCGTGCCATAGTCAAAGTCGATGCCGACATAAGCCATTGTTTTGCCGGCCTCGTCCGTAACCGGGCTCAGAATGGTCACCCATTCCCCCGCCTGATCGGTATATACCGGCGTTACGCCCTGGCCTCCGGTCTTTTTAACCGTTTCGAAAGCTTTCGTGTACTGCTCGGAGAAGGTGTAGTCCGTCAAAGGCTTGAGCCCCGCCTTATCCAGTGTCTCACTGGCCGCGACAACGGTCAGAGCCATCTTGCCGTCCGCCGTTTTTTCCTCCGGATAGTATAGGGCGACGTTGGACATATCTCCGTCTTTTACATAATGCTCCATCATCGTGCGAATCGCTTCCAGCTCGGCTGCCGCGGCGTCCGGTTTCCCCGTGCTTTTCATCCGATCCATTGCCTTTGTAAGGAAAGGAAGCTGCTGCTCCCATCCCAGTTCTACGACCCGCTCAATCGATTTGAGCCGGCTGTAGTAATCGCCTCTCTGCTGCAAATAAGTCAAGGTCATGATCAACGCGCAAAGGACCACCACCAGTGCTGCCATCATCGTGATCACTTTCGCCGTCACGCTTCGTTTTAAGTATTTCATAGTTCCCCCCAAATAGTTAGATAGGAACTATATCGACAACATTCGACTAATTTTTTAACGTTCTATATAAAATTCTGTAGCCCAGTTCCTCCAGCTCGATATGCATCACGCCGTCCGCCGGTTTGACTTCTTCCTGCGAAAGCGCATCGCGCCAATCTTCCGCCACCATAGGATGCTGCAGCGTAACCCGCTCCTCGGTATTGTTCATCCAGATCGTAAAATGCGTATGGGCGTCGATCCGCTCGTAAATGATGCAGGGATCGCCGTGGTCCGCTTTAAGAAACCGGAAACTCCCTTCACGCAGCGCCCGATTTTCCTTTCGCAGATGGATCAGAAGCTTATAGAAATCCAGCAGCTCGCGGTCCTGCATATCGGGATGCCATTCCATACACTGGCGGCAATCCGGGTCGCCTTCTCCTTGAAGCCCCACTTCGTCCCCGTAAAAAATACACGGCGTCCCCATGTACGTCATCAGGAAGACCACGCACAGCTTCAGTCTTCTTTTGTCGCCGCCTACTCTCGTCAATACACGCGGAGTATCGTGGCTGCACAGCAGGTTGAAGACGACCTCGTTGGCCTGTTTCGGATACCGCATGAGCAGGAAGCCCATACTGCTTGCGAAGGAATGGCCGTCCATGCCCGGACCCGAGAAGAATTCCAGTACTTTGTCCGAGAACGGATAGTTCATGACGGAATCGAACTGGTCGCCCAGCAGCCACATCAAGGAGTCGTTCCATACCTCCCCGACGATGTAAGCTTCCGGATTGGCTGCTTTGACCACCTGCCTGAATTCACGCCAGAAGCGGTGGTCGATTTCATCGGCGACATCCAGCCGCCAGCCGTCGATTCCGATCTCCTCGATCCAGTACTTGGCTACGTCGAGCAGATACTTTTTCACTTCGGGGTTGGCTGTATTGAATTTCGGCATGCCTTCGAAAAAACCGAATGTATCGTAAGTGGGAATTCCGTTTTTTACGGCAATCGGGTATTCGTTGATATGGAACCAGTCGGCAAAGACGGACTCCTTCCCTTTCTCCTTCACATCCTGAAAAGCCGGAAACTCCAGCGCGCTGTGGTTGAAAACCGCATCCAGCATGACCCGGATTCCGCGCTCGCGGCAGGTCGCGACCACTTTCTTCAGCAGAGCGTTATCGCCGAAGTGAGGGTCCACCTGCGTATAGTCCAGCGTATCGTACTTGTGGTTCGAAGGAGACTTGAACACCGGGGTGAAATAGATCGCATTGATGCCCAGATCCACGAGATAGTCGAGATGATCAAGCACCCCCTGCAGGTCTCCGCCGAAAAAGTTCTCGCGCTCCGGCTTTCCGCCCCACGGCTGTACGCCTTCGGGATCGTTCCCCGGATCTCCGTTGGCAAAGCGCTCCGGGAAGATCTGATAAAAGATCGCATCCTTGGCCCAGGCCGGGGGACTGAAAAGGTCGATTTCATGAATATACGGGAACGCGTAATAGCCGCCGGGCGGATGCGGCTGTTCGGAATGAATACCCGTTTCCGTCATCCACAGCTGCTCGCTTCCCGCACTAAGCCTGAAGCAGTAGGACAGGCGTTTGTAGCTGGGCACGACTTCCGCCTCCCAGTAATCGAACAGCGAATCCGAAGCGGTTTTCGCCATGGATATTTCCTGATAAAAGGTGTTCCAATCGTATTTGTCGCTGGCGATCACCGTAATTTCTTCCACGTCATCCCTTTGTGTACGGACTCTCAACTGAATCGTTTTGTGATCATACGCATAAGCCCAGTTGCTTCTCGTCCCGTGATAAAAGGCTTCTCTATTCATTCAGGCTCACTCCCTGCGAATCAGTTTTGCCTTTTATATACACATTTTTTTCCACGGCCGAACCACGTTTTTTATCCACATCTTCATCCACAGATAAAATATAAAAAAGCGCCGGATTTTCGGCGCTTTAAGCACTTATAAACAGATTTATCCACATTATCCACAGATTCTTCTGAAAATGTTATCCGAGAGTTATACGGAAAAGGAAGAAAAAGCGGAAGCCTGAAAAATACGGGGTTTTTCAAGTTATGCACATTATCCACAGGGGGTGTGAATAAGTTCTTCACACCCATCCTGTTAATAATTTAAGCCATTAAGGTTACACCTTGTGAAGCACTCGGGTTGGCCCGCACGGCCTGGTTGCAGGCCGACAGGAAAGCTTTGGCGGTCGCAAACAGAATATCGACATCCAAGCCGGAGCTTTTGTAGGTCTGCGTCCCGCAGGATACCGTCACGGTCGCTTCGCCGGTCGCCTTTTCGCTGGCGGACAAGGAGTACAGCTCCAGATCGGCGAACGTCACATCCATCGGAACCGCTTGACGGATGCAGTTGACGATCGCTTCGATCGGTCCGTCGCCGGTGCCCGACCAGGTTGCCTCTGCGCCGCTCTCGTTATCGCGGATGGTGGCCGATGCCACGCAGCTGCGGTCGCTGGAGCTGACGACTTGAAGCTGTACCAGCGAGAAGCGCTCTGCCGCGGAAGCCCCCGCGTCACCGACCAGACTCATCAGCTCGTCGTCCGTGACGTGCTTCTGCTCGTCGGCCATGTCCTTGAAGCGGGCGTATACTTCCTCTAAGGACTGGGCGTCCAGATCGACACCGTACTGGCCGATCCGGTGCTTCAGAGCGTGACGGCCGGAATGCTTGCCCAGAATGATCATCGAACGAGGAATTCCAAGCTTTTCAGGCTCCATGATTTCGTAAGTATTGCGGTTTTTCAGCAAACCGTCCTGATGGATGCCCGACTCGTGCTGGAAGGCATTGCGGCCGACGACCGGCTTGTTGAACGCGATCGGCATATTCATCATCCGGCTGACCATCGTCGACGTGTTGTAGATTTCCTCCAGAGCGATGCCGGTTTCCATGTTCAGCGTATCTTTGTGCGTCTCGATCGCCATAACGATCTCTTCCAGGGAGCAGTTGCCCGCCCGCTCTCCGATGCCGTTCACGGATACTTCCACATAGTTCGCCCCGTTGCGGATGGCCGCCAGGCTGTTCGCAACCGCAAGCCCCAGGTCGTTGTGGCAGTGGGTGCTGAATTCCACCTTGTCGGCGCCCCTCGCATGCTTCCGTACATCCGAGAACATTTTGCCGTAATCTTCCGGCATCGCGTAACCGACGGTATCCGGCAGGTTGATGATCGTCGCGCCCTCGGCGATGACCGCTTCCACCAGCTCATACAAATACTCCCGGCCCGTGCGGCTGGAATCCATGGCCGTGAATTCGATCCGCTCGCAGAACTGCTTCGCGTAGGCAACCATCTGCCGGGCTTCCGCCAGCACCTGCTCGCGCGATTTGCGCAGCTGGAAGTCGAGATGAATATCCGACGAGGAGATAAACATGTGGATGCGCCGCAAAGCCGCGTCCTGAGTCGCCTTCACCGCCGCGTCGATGTCGATCTTGACCGCACGCGCGAAGCCGCAGATTTCCACCCCTTGCAGCTCCCGGGAAATCTGCTGCACTGCGGCGAAATCGCCGGGACTCGAGATCGGGAAGCCCGGTTCGATCGTATCCACGCCCATTTTCACAAGTTGCCGCGCGATGCGGACCTTTTCTTCCGGATATAAGGAACATCCCGGCGCCTGCTCGCCGTCTCTCAAAGTCGTGTCAAAAATTTTAATTTGCCGTTTCGTCATTTTCGTTATCCTCCTGATTACCCGTTTCGGGTTTATTAAAAACTCCGGTTGGGAGTTTTTTTGTGACATCCCTTCCTTAGCCGCCCTGAGCATGCAAAAAAGCCGCCGTCTCCAGAAAGAGACGACGGCTGTGCCGGCGCGGTACCACTCTTGTTGACCTTCCCCACGGGAAAGTCCGCTTACGGCAGCGAATGCGAAAGGGATTGAAGCCTAACATTCGCTGCGCGCCCGTTAACGGAGGCCAACCGTTTGTAAGCTTGAGTACGGCCGCTCATGCGGCATTCGTAACATTCGGCTCCCGGCTCCCAAGCGAGTTCCGATCCCTTACGGACTGCGTCGCACCTCCCCGCAGCTCTCTGTACCGTTACCGGATCGTACTACTCTTGTTCATTGCCTTTTTGGATATACGTGTTGTTCGATGTTTCCCAGACACCGGCTCCTGCCTGAATGTCCGCTCGGTTATATTTGCGATGATCGCAGGCTGTGCCTGCCGCGTTCTTGCTTCGCTTGACGATCGACCGGTGGTCACCGTCGTCCCGCCTTGCTTAGCCTATGCCCATCTATCTCACTGCTGATTATCGATGCTGTCTGTTCATTTCCTTCTGCTGGAGAGGATGCAAAAAAGACCTGCCGTCTCTAACTTAAGAGACGACAGGCCGTTAGCCTTCCGCGTTACCACTCTCATTGATCCGCCGTAAGGCGAATCCACTCGATGCTTTTGGAAACAGGTCGGCCGGTATCCGGATACCGGGACGTTCCAATCGCTGCCCGATCACGGGGGCCAGCCGTTAAAACTTACTTCGCCGATGCTTCGAAGACTTCTGACCCGACCGATGGGACATCTGTCTCACGGGTTCAGGACGGCTTGCCGGCGTTGTTCAGTTTTACCGCTCCCGGGCGAGTTCAGGGTTCATCCGGCTGCGTTGCACCAACCCGCAGCTCTCTGTGCGACATGAATGACCTTACTTTTCCCGTTCGTTGCGTGTACGTTTTGAACTTGTTGTGATTATAATATGCGCGAAAACGCAAAGTCAATACAAAATGTAAAAATGTTCAAAATTTTAAGCGAGAGCGGAAAAAATCCGTTAAGGAAAACTCGCCCGTTGCCGGCGTTTTCTCTCCTAGGGTACGGTTAAAATAGGGGATTTCCCCTAAGATCGATAGGAGGGCGTTTAACATGGTTATCCACTTCATGCGGATCAGGTAATGCAGGCGGATTGACACCCTACACCTGTTCTTTTTTCAAAAAGAGAGATCAGGCTTATTTGTGCTGCCCCGTTAGGATGCTTTCATGAGATTCGATTACTTGATTAAAGATGAAGAGGTGCTATCCGATATGAACGACTCCGCAAAAAAATCAACACCGTTAACGGAACAAGAACAACTCAACCAATTCCGCCTGCTGGCGGCAAAATATAATCTGGAACCGGACCCGTCGAAGCCCCTGGAACTGAACGATTCCGGGCTGGACTTTCTGGCGGCGTCCGCCCGCTCGACAGACGGCACATCCTGGATCCTTCGTATTCCGAGGAGACCGGACGTCATACAATCGACCGCTTACGAAGCTAAAGTACTTGAGCTTGTCGGCCGTTCGCTGCCCGTTGCCGTTCCCGGCTGGCAAATCAACCGGCCCGACTTCATCGCCTACCGCAAGCTGCCCGGAACACCTGCGGCCACCGTGGATGCCGCCACTAAAACCTATGTGTGGCACATCGATCCCGAGGCTCCTTCCCACGAGTTCGTTCAGTCCCTTGCGGCAGCAATGGCCGCCCTGCACCGGATAGACGGCCGTGCCGCCGAACAAGCGGGCCTGTTGGCCGTAGAAGCCGGTGACCTGAGAGCAGCCGCTGCGGCACGCATGGAAGTCGTCCGGCAAGCCTACGGCGTTTCGGATGAACTTTGGGAGCGCTGGCAGGCTTGGCTCGCGGACGCTTCCTACTGGCCGGGGCATACGTCGCTGATCCACGGCGATCTGCATCCGGGCCATATTCTGGTCGACGGAAACCAGCGGGTTTGCGGGCTTCTGGACTGGACGGAGGCGGAGTGCGGAGACCCGGCTACAGACTTTGCCCTGTATTCCGCCGTTTTCGGCGAAGCAGCCTTGTCCGGTCTCCTGGAGGAATATGAAAAAGCCGGCGGACGCATCTGGCCGAGAATGAAGGAGCATATCGCCGAAGTGCTCGGGTCTTATGCCGTCACTATCGGCTTGTTCGCCCTTAAGTCCGGGCTTGAGGAATATTCCGTTATGGCACGGGAAGCTCTGGGAGTCACTGTTCATAAGTCGGTGGATTAAAAGCCAGTTGATGCAAGGTAAGTTAGGTCACGATATAGTTTTTTGAAAAAATCTCTCCTTGCATGTTTAAGGCAGGATTTAATGTAACTATTAAATTATGATTGACAAAAAAACAGGGCTCCCATTTTCGGAGCCCTGTTTTAGAATTAATTTTCTTTTATTTCACTAGGAGTGTATTTCTGTAATTATTGAGACAGCTTCTTTAGTAAGTATAAGTTTATCGCAATTCAGAATATTGTATACATTAAGAGAGTCAGCTACGGCGGTTTCTACACCAGGTATATTATTCGCACTTTTAAAAACAAAGTTATCTATCGAAGGTGTAACAATTAGTGCCTTTTTATCTGAACCAAGAGCTTTAAGCATAGCCACAATAGACTTTGTTCTATAAGTTTCTAACTTAATCTCCTCAACAACGATAAATTCTCTGTTCTGAACTTTGCTTGATAATGCAGATTTTATAGCAAGACGCTTAACCTTTTTATTAAGTTTGTAGCTATAGTCGCGAGGTTTAGGAGCGAACACAACTCCTCCGCCACGCCAATGTGGCATTCGAATCGAACCGGCTCTAGATTTATCGATTTTATTCTGCTTATATGGTTTTCTGCCACCACCTCTAACTTCACCACGTGTTAATGCTGATTGTGTTCCGCTGCGTTTATTTGCCAGATAATTGACAACTACATCATGCATGACTGATTCATTGGGAACAATACCAAAAATGGACTCATCAAGTTCCATTTCGCCAACACGATTACCTTCCATATTAAAAATAGTTATATTTAACATTATTTTCCTCCAAATTCAAAGCTTACACGATACTATAAAATATCATCGATTTCGAGGCATATTACCTTAATAATTAAGATTTAAAGTAAGATCTCGTTGTATAAGAGAAACTGTTAAATTAACTAATATAGTACATCTACAATAACATCCATCATAAAAACCCCCGTTTACCTTCTAATCCATATTTATAAGGCTAGCAGATAGAAATTACTTTAACTATACACAAAATGGTTCTGTATCATTTTGTATAACTATAAGCTCTAGGACGGTCTCACCACATATGTACACCAAATCAACTTTAATGGTACTGTTCTGCTACAAGAGCTATGACATACTAGTATATTCAAATGAGTTTGAGTTATGGCGAGGCAACAATTTCTGCACATACAAAACACCTTCAAATCTGTCTCTATGATTCTATAATTGAGACAATTTGAAGGTGTTTAGATTTTAATTATTCCTGTGGTGGGCGAAACCCTGTTTTTATTTGTTATATATTATTTTTCTTATAGCATAGACAGAAAGGCAGTAAAGTTCTGCTAGTTCTTGTATTGATGAACCAGAAGCATAAGCTGTCATGATTTCATTATTTCGCCTATCAATCTCTTCCCGAAAACCGGATAGTTCTCCCCAATTTTTATGATGGTCTTTTATTGCAGGAATATAGATGTATTCACCTTGTACGAAATCTTGTAACCTTGCAACCAATTCTTTTGGGAGAATTTCATTAGCGTTGATATACCTCATGTAGACTCACTCCTTGATTAAGAAATAATTTCAAGTAGCAAAGCCAGCATGATTGGTGATGATTTTATTCCATGCAAATATCACCAAATATCTGTCTTTGCATGGATTTAAACATGAGTTACTGTAAAGTTCTTATGAGACATTTTTCGTTCTCCTCTTTAGAAATGTTTATACTTAGTACAAATCCAAGAAACTAATAACTTTACTTTACAAATCAAGATTGGCTATTGTGCCCGTAGAGTTGACCGCATGCTGCATCAATGTCCGTTCCGAATTGAGTTCGCACAGTGACTTTGACTCCCTTTGACTTCAAGATATTGGTAAACCTCTGGACTCGTTCTTTGTCAGATTGACGAAAATTATCAGGTGTTACGTCGGTTGAATTGTAAGGAATCAAATTAACATGATATAAATGTTCCCAAGGACCTCTGTTCTTTAATAAAGCAGCAATGGCTTCTGCGTGCTCATTTGAATCGTTTTCTCCTCGAAGTAATATATACGCAATGTAAACTTTCCTACCTGTATCACGAATATGCTGATCTAATTTATTCAATACATCATTAAGCGGGAATCGATTATTTATAGGCATTAGTTCACTTCGCTGTTCGTCAAAAGGGGAGTGAAGTGAAAAGGTAAGGTTAACTTGTGGGAATTCTTTTGTCAGTCGATCGATTCCTGGTAAAATTCCAATGGTGGAAACTGTAATTCTTCGATGCCCCAAGCCAAAGGTTCGTGAGTCTGTTAGAATCTTAAGCGTATCAAAGATATAAGGATTGGCTAAAGCCTCCCCCATACCCATAAACGACACACTGTCTAAAGCCTGACCATTTAAATGAAAGTATAATAGTTGATCGGTAATTTCATCTGCTGTTAGATTTCGTTTTAGTCCGATTGTTCCTGTAGCACAAAAACGACAACCGTACCCACATCCGCATTGGCTTGAAATGCAGTATGATTTCCAGCCGCGCTCATAGCTTAGTTGAACTGCTTCTACACGTTCGCCGCCCTCAATGGCAAAAAGCACTTTATTGACTTGACTGGACGTCTTTTGGATGACAGGAGTTAAGTTTAAAACATGTTCGCCAAGGCTCTTTATTAATTCGTTCCTTATACCTTTGGGGAGTATGGTCATTCGGTCATATTCACCAATTCTTTGCTTGAAAATCGCATCTGCGATTTGGTGGAACCGATATGCCGGTTGTTTCAAATCTGACATTAAGTGTTGAATTATTTCGTATTTCGAAGTTGATTTCATGTTTTTTCTCCTCTTTAGCCGGAGAAAATGCCATTGGCACCATTGCGTGTGTTTATAGCATATGCATTAACCAACTTAGATTAAAACTCACGAAGCTTGTAGCTAGAGTCGCTACGTGCATCTATCGATAGATGGATAATGCCCCGGCATCCGTTTAATTTGATCGTGAACCATACCAACGGACAATGAACGATTCACATGAACATTTACAACTTCCAACATTTATTCCAACCTCCTGAGATAAAATGAGATATAAATTACATTACAACTTCACAATTTTAGTGGCGTTCCTTGTGTTCAACTTGAAAAGGAAAGTATTCAAAATTTACATTTGCTGAGATGGTTCCGCTGTAATGAGACACATTGATTAATGACATTGCGAATTCCTCCATCCAAAAAATAAAGAGCTACAAGAAAGTTACCTTTCTTGTAGCTCAAATAAACAATGTTAAAACCTAACCCAAATAATGGGGTAGATAAAATGTTATTTTATTTGAGTGAAAAGAATAAGTAACTTTCTTGCTCAACAAAGAATAAAACAAGTTGTGTTTTATCTTTTGCAATTTAAGCAAGAAATACTACATTATTCCCCTCAACTCCCGTGTCATATTTGACTGTATACTAGCATATTTAATTTGAAATTTCAACTTTGCAGTAAGAATCTCTATTTATAGATACTTAATTTCACAAACATCCTTTAACCTTCTCGCACCGGCTTCTGACAAGCTTGGCATACAAAAATATAGATTTTTTTCAGCTCGACTTGCAGCTACATAATAAACTCTGTGTTCTTCGTTATTTATATCAGGATTTAGCAGGAATCCCAAATCCTTTTTTTCGCTATAAGTTTGGTTTGGCTTAGGTTTAACGCGGGTGTTGTGCTACCGCTTTTCTTTTGAAACCTAGGTAATTGAATCCTGAGCTGTTTTTTCTTTACTTGAGGGTGTCGAAACGGTTTTAGGTGAATGTTGAGGTTGTTGGCCGGTATTCGGTTTTTCAGCTGTACAACCTGAAGTGATTACAGCGCCAATTGCAATCAACATGAAATACGCTTTCGGGCGGTTCAGCTTATTAAAAAGCATAATAATATCTGCCGTTTAAATTCAAAAAAACATCTCCTCTTCCTCTGCCTTTTATGAAATAAAATAGCTGTATTTTCTCACAAAAAAAACCAGTCCCAAAAACGTTTATCGTTTTTAAGACTGGTTTTTCAATCTTTTATTATTTTCAGCAATCAGTATCCCCACTTCTCCAGGCTCAGCACCGGCTCGGCCTTAAACTCCGGCCCCGTGATATCCCCACGGTTCCATTTGAGGAAAGCCGCGGCACCGATCATGGCGGCATTGTCGGAGCAGAGATCCATCGGCGGCAGCAGCAGGGGCACGCCAAGCTCTGCGCAGCGCTTCGTCAGCTCTTCGCGCAGTCCGCGGTTAGCCGCCACTCCTCCCGCGAGCAGAAGCTGCTTGGCGCCGTACTCCCGGACGGCCCGTGCGGCTTTCTCCACCAGCACGTCCACCACGGAGGATTGGAAGCCTTTGGCGACATGGGCCGCCACCGGCTCCTCTCCGCGCATACGCGACTGGTTAAGGACGTTAAGGACCGCCGATTTCAAGCCGCTGAAGCTGAAATCGTAGGAATCGTCCAGCCAGGCACGGGGCATCGGAATTTCTCCGTCCGCTTCCTGGGCGAGGCGGTCAATATGAGGACCGCCCGGATAAGGCAGTTTCAAGGCGCGCGCCACTTTGTCGTACGCCTCGCCGGCCGCGTCGTCACGCGTCTGTCCGATGATCTTGAAGCTTCCTTCGCTCTCCATATACACAAGTTCGGTGTGGCCGCCGGAGACGACAAGCGAAACCAGCGGATATTCCAGCTTGTGGACAAGCTGATTCGCATAAATATGCCCGGCGATATGATGCACGCCGATCAGAGGCAGGCCGAGCGAGAAAGCCAGCGCTTTGGCCGCCACTACGCCGACAAGCAGCGAGCCGACCAGACCCGGCCCTTGGGTGACCGCAATAGCGGACATGTCTTTCATCGCAAGCCCCGCTTGATCGAGCGCTTCCTGCAAAATCCAAGTAATGCTCTCGACATGCTGGCGGGATGCGATTTCGGGCACAACGCCGCCGAAGCGCCGGTGGGTTTCGATCTGGCTTGAAACCACGTTGGACCGGATAACGGTCCCGTTCTCTATCACGGCTGCGGACGTCTCGTCGCAGCTTGTTTCAATGGCCAGAATGTACACAGGCTTTGTAGTGTTCATGACGTTTTTTCATTCCCTTTTATCAAATGCGAACAGGACGCTGCCGCCGCTTTAGGCGGGTTGATTCGTGTCGGGCAAATCCGCCCACATAATGATCGCGTCTTCGTTATTGTCGGTGTAATAGCCTTTGCGGACGCCGACGTACCGGAAGCCCATTTTGTCGTAGAGGCGCTGAGCCACGTAATTCGACGCGCGGACCTCCAGGGTCATGCGGACCGCCCCCAGCGATCTTGCCTTGGATTGCAGCTGGTGGACGAGCGAAACGCCCAGCTTGCGGCCGCGGAACCGGCCGGATATCGCGATGTTGGTTACATGGGCCTCATCCATAATGAGCCACATGCCCCCGTACCCCGCAACGACCCCGTCTACCATCATTACCGTATAATGGGCAAAATGATTGCTCGTCAGCTCGTTGTGAAAAGCTCCCGCCGACCAGGGTGTCGTAAAGGCTTCCTGTTCGATTTCGCAAATGTGGGGGATGTCGTCCAGCCTCATCACACGGAAAATCGGGGTTGAAACAGGCTGCTCCCATCTTCGTTCGTCCAAAGAGCCCCTCCCCTTTCCGTCAGGATTTGGCCTTAGCCATCAGATTCACTTCAGCTTCCGTAAGCTGCGTATAGTTCGGAACGAACGTATACTTGTCGATCGTTTCTCCGCGTTTTAACCGGGGCAAGCCAAGCAGACCCACTTCGGCCGCCGTCAAATCGTACGGAAGAACACGCACAGGGATGTTCAGTTCAGCCGCGGCCTGTCCGATCGTTTCTTCGAAAAAAGAAGTCTCACCGACGAAAACGATCTCTTGGGGTTTGGCAAATCCGGAAGGCACGACAAAAGCTCCGCCGTCGCCCGCGGATTGCGCCCCGGTCGTCCCGGCGGCTTCCGCTCCCGCCACAGCGTCCCCAATGTGCCGCGTAAAATCCGCCACAAGGCGGATGCCGTCCGGCTGAAGCCGGGCCCATCTGCTGCCGGTGTTATCCGACGACGCCGCGCCGCTGATGTCTTCCGCGCCCAAAAGCTCAACGGCCGGTTCATTCCCGGCCGATGCATAAAGCGCGGTAAATGCCTGCCCCCGCCGGGCATTCATCAGGGGCACGAACCAGCGCACGGCGCCGTCCGAACCGGCATCCGCCGGTTCTGCGAGCAAAGCCGTCCGCGCACCCAGCGCCAGCGCCTCCAGACTGGAGACGGCCGCAGCCGGAATGCCGAGCGACCAGGCGAAAGTTTTCGCTGCGGTTACCGCAATCCGTACGCCGGTATAGGAACCCGGCCCCTGACCCGCCACGACCCCGGTAAGATCGTTCGGCCGGATGCCGCGGGAAGCAAGCAGCTCCTGCAAATGAGGCATGAGGTGAATGGAATGATTGCGCTCCACGATCGTGTGCTTTTCGGCGACTACGCGGCCGCCCTGAAGCAGGGCAACGGCCAGCGAAGCCGTGGACGTATCCAGTGCAAGCACATACCCGTTTCCGTCGAATCCGGACCGGCTGATTTCACGACCTTCACTATCCCCGGCAAGCGGAGAGTCCTTCACCTTTTCCCGCTCCTGCGTACTATTTCCGTTCCCGCTGCTCATACCAACCATCCGTTCTCTTTCAAATTTGCGCACCAGCTCTCGTAAGGCTGTCCGGCCGGATTCAAGCGGAACACCCGCTCGTCTCCCCCGCTGTGCTCGATATAAATTTCAAGCCGGTTCGGCGGCAAAAGCTCCTCCACCAGACTGGCCCATTCAATCAAAGTCAGACCTTCCCCGTAAAAATATTCGTCAAGCCCCAGATCCTCGGCTTCTTCCAAAGAAATCCGGTAAACATCCATATGATAGAGAGGGAACTCTCGTCCCTCGTATTCTTTAATCAGCGTAAAAGTCGGGGAGTTGACAACGCCCTGCACCCCGATCGATTTAGCCACCGCCTGCGAAAAACGCGTTTTGCCCGCGCCAAGATCGCCGTCCAGCGCGATTACGGCGCCGGGACCCGCAAGCATTGCAAGCTGGGCTGCCAATGCTTCCGTGTCCCGTTCGTCTGCGGCTTTATATTGGTAAGCCATCTCCGTCGCTTCCTCTCATTTCGCAGCAAAGTGATTGTAGCCCCGCTTCGGCAGCGGCTGCACCGTCCCGTCCGGACGCTGCAGCCGCACCCCTTCATCCGCGGCCGTCACACGTCCGATGACGTGCAAGGGCAGCCCCTCGCCCGCGAACGCCTCGCGCAGGGCTGCCAGATCCGCTTCTGCGGCCGTGCCCAGAAGCTGGTAGTCCTCGCCGCCGTACAGCACCCACTCCAGCGGGTCGACGGCCAGCTTCTCCGCGCAGGCGCGAAGCCCTTCCGCCAGCGGCAGCTTCTCCTCCGCGATGAGGAGCCCGACTCCCGAAGCCTCGGCGATTTCGCCGGCTTCGCTCGCGAGCCCGTCGCTGATGTCGTTCAGCGCCCGGCACAAGCCCGTACGCTGAAGCAGCTCCCCGGCCGCAGCCTGCGGCAGAGGCCGGGTGTGGGCGCGGACGAGCTCCGCGGCCTCTGCGGGCAGCTCGCCCCAAAGCGCCGCGTCCGTGCCGCGGTGTAGGAGGTAGCTCAGCCCCGCGGCCGAGCCGCCGAGCGGCCCCGTCACGAAGACGGCGTCGCCCGGCTTCGCGCCGCTGCGCAGCAGAGCCCGGCCTGCGGGGACTTCGCCCAGAATCGTGACGGTCAGCACGATTCCGCCGCGCGTGGACGTCGTGTCGCCGCCGATGACGGCCACACCGAACAAGTCCGCGCACTCATACAATCCGGCGTATATGCGCCGGATCTGTTCCGTGTCGGCATCCTTCGGCAAAGATAGCGCGACAAGCGCATAACGCGCCTTCGCGCCCATCGCGGCCATGTCGCTGATATTCGAAGCCATCGCCTTGAATCCGATGTCCTCGTCCCGCATCGTCACAGGCAGGAAATGAATCCCTTCGGTCATCGTATCGCAAGAGGCGACAAGCTGCATGCCGGGAGACAAAGCGGTAACGGCCGCATCGTCTCCGATGCCGACCACCACTCCTTGCGAACGCATTCCGTCCGCCTGTTGTCTGTCCCCCGTCAGCAGGCGGATCAGGCCGAATTCGTCATGCTGCATAGATGCCGCTCCTCCGGTTTGGTTTGCCTCCTATTATAGCCCTCTATCCTCCCTCTAGCAACCGGGATATGCGTGTTGCGGCAAGGCGCGGGCGCTCTTCCGGCTCCTTTCCCGCCCAGCAAAAAAAAGCGCCTGCATGTTCTTTCCTCCATGCAGGCGCCGTCCTCACGCTTCCTCATCCTCCGTTACGGAATCGGGATATCCCATCGTATCCGTAGTGGATTCCTCGATCAGACCGTTATGAACCGTAACCTGGCCGCCGCCGAGCCCTTCATTGATCATCCGGTCGATGTCCATGTAATAGTCGTCCCGGCCTTGATGGGTACCGTCTTTGACTTCTTTTTGCCGCTTGTCGTCTCCCATTTTATTCACCTCCACTCCCCGGAGTAAACCTGGCTCCGGTTAGCGTGGCACAAATCCGCCAAAAGCATTCATATCCGGCGAATTTTTTGGACATACTGATGCTAAAAAGAAGTTTGGTCACAGAGCGGCCGGTCCAATGCGGATCAATAAAATAAACCCGTTACGCGGGCTCCCCAGGAGGTTTTCCTTCATGCATACGGTCTGGAAAGGCGCCATCAGCTTCGGTCTGGTGCACGTTCCCGTCAAAATGTTCTCGGCTACGGAAGAGAAAGACATCTCCATGCGTTACATTCATAAACGCTGTACTACCCCGCTTTCTTACGTAAGAAAATGCACCACCTGCGACACGGAAGTCGAGTGGGCGGAAATCACGAAGGGCTATGAATACGAGCCTGGCCGCTTCGTTCTTTTTGAGAAAGAAGAACTGGAGAAAATCTCCGGCGAAGCGACTAAAGAGATTAAAATCTTGGATTTTGTCAACTTGACCGACATCGATCCCATTTATTTTCAGAAGACGTACTACCTCTCCCCCGGAGATACGGGTGCCAACGCCTATAACCTGCTGCTGGAATCCATTAAGCAGACCGGCAAAATCGGGATCGCCACCATTTCCATCCGTTCCAAAAGCAGTCTCGCCGCCGTCCG
The DNA here is from genome assembly GCF_058269095.1 of Paenibacillus sp. JNUCC 35. Classification (NCBI taxonomy): domain Bacteria; kingdom Bacillati; phylum Bacillota; class Bacilli; order Caryophanales; family Paenibacillaceae; genus Paenibacillus; species Paenibacillus sp. JNUCC 35. The sequence goes on from NZ_CM177771.1 coordinate 5,600,837, forward strand.
GGTTATCGATAACTGCATCGCTCTGGAGACGATTTTCTACCCGGACGAGATTCGCGCGATCAGTCAGGTTCCCAATCTTCCGGAAGCCTCGAACGTGAATGACAAAGAGCTTACGATGGCCAAAATGCTGATCGAACAGTTGTCTACGCCGTTCGAGCCGGAGAAATACCAGGACGATTACCGGACAGCGCTGATGGAAGCGATCCAGCAGAAAGTGGCCGGCGAAGAGGTCCAGGTCGCTCCGGAGCAGAAACGCACCAACGTGATCGACCTGATGTCCGCGCTGCAAGCGAGCCTCGAAGCCGTCAAGCCCGTCGCGGCGGACAAGTCGGACGCCAAGGCCAAAGCGAAGCCCAAAGCCGCGGCCAAACCGCGTAAGCCGAAGGAAAAGGCAAAGGAAACGGTATCCTGAGTGAGCCTTCCTCAAAAGAACGACAGCAGAAACGAGCCGCCGGCATCGGAGGCTCGTTTTTTTCGGGCTGTTTTCAGACTGTCTTCACTTTTCCCGCAGGAACGTACACTCCTCAGGCGCAACGGATAGAAAAGCCTGGATACTCGGCTGCCTCAGGGTCAGATACCGGGTCCATTCCATGAACCGGATCTTCACGGTAAGCCGCGGCTGCAGCCAGGCAGCCTCCCTGCTCCGTTCCGGTTCGTTGATAAACGGCCTCTCCGGTACGATAAGAGGTTTCGTTAAAGCTGTCAGGTCGATCCAATCCTGGCGGCTCAGCTTGCCTGTCCCTGCGTGTCCGATGTACACAAGCTGCCCCTCTTCGTTGTACAGACCGAGCAGGATCGCATTCACAACTCCCGAGCGATAAGTCACGCCCCCGATCACCGCATTCACGTCCAGATAGTTTTTATGCTTGCGCCAGCGGTGATCTTTGCCTTTGAGCGCGTAAGTGCTTCCCAAATCCTTCAAAAGTATCTACATAATATTTATGGACATTAATCATGGAAGTTTATATCTTTTCTTGTTTGATAAGGGTAACAAGGATTAATGAATACATGTACATAAATAATGCGTTGTACATTAAGGCATGAATTATGTACACTAACTTACTTGAGTAATTGATTTACTGTGCATTCATTTTTATCAACATCAATAATAGTTTGAATACTGGGATGTCTCATATTTCCACCGGAAGTAAACTCAAGATATTCAACCTTCACGGTTAACTCGGGTTTTACCCAGATAACATCTTTGGATTTCTCTGGGTCATTTGAGAATGGACGTTTTGCTGAAACAATCTTATTCGTTTTTTCAGTAATGAACGCCCAATCATGACGTGTTAATTTCCCTGTACCTACACTACCAATATAGATAAAGTCGCCTTGATCGGTATATAGACCTAATAAAAGTGAATTTACAATATGGTTACTTCGCGTTATTCCACCTACAACAGCAAAAAGATCATTCACAATTTTATGCTTTCTCCATCGAGCATCTTTACCATTTATTCTGTATTTACTGGATATATCCTTATAGACTATACCTTCCATTTGATATTGCCTCATAAGATTAAAAAGAGCTTTTCCATCACTAAAGTTTTGTACAATTTGTATATTATTTCTGGGTACGATAATTTGATCGAGCAGTTGTTGTCTATACTCTAATGATTTATCAGTAACCCAGGTACCGTTGTAAAACAAGATGTCAAAAATCATATAGGTCACAGGGGTTATGCTTAAGGAATGCTTTATACTTTGTTCTTGTTTCAAACGATCCCTTTTCATAACTTCATGAAAGGAAGGCTTAGTGTTGTCAAAGGCAATGACCTCTCCATCAAGAATGACAGAACCAGCTTTACAGAAGGAGTTAGTGTCAAGTAACTCAGGATACTGTACTGTACGTTCATTCAATCTTCGATTGAATAATCGAGATTCAATTCCATCACAGTAGTGTAAAATTCTTACCCCATCCCATTTTACTTGGGCCACCCAGTTGGTTCCTGATGGAGGATTCTGCATCCTGGTTGGTTCAAATGGAATGACTGGATCTAGTTCCATAACTTATCCCACCCCTTATATTCTTAAATTTCATTCTTTCCATTTCCAGAAATTTTATGGCATATGCGCGCTCACAGAAGTTTTTAAACATACAACCAACCCTCCATATTAAAAAAATCGGCCCGCAGATGCGAGTCGATCCCTTTGATGTACCAGTTAGCTATTCTGTCATGATGACTACCAGTTCGTCAGCCAAACTTTTTGAACTAGAAAGCCCTTTTAAAAACCTAAATGGTCCTTGTGAAGACCAATCTAATATTTTTAACTTACTAATCGCCTTAGACAATTTCGAATAATCAATAGCCTTTTTAGCTTCCGAAAAGTAACTTTTCATAACCTTCCCAGCCGCGATAGACAAGGCATCTAAGCAAACTATATGTGTAATTCGATGGCCCGAATAATCAAGCCATTCTACTGAAAAAACATCTTTGATCGTGCTGTAATAAAACAAAGCGATTTTCAATTTTTCTTCTCTAGGAAGTAAAGAAAGCTCGGAATCCTTCTTGAAAAGAAAATGAAGGGTTCGGTATAAATTCTGCAATGTGATATGTCGCCCTTTAACACGTTTGCCAATAATACTACCAATGTTGTGAAATGGACTTTCTTTTCGAGTTAACAGCTCGGTAGCCACCCAGCTTAAGTCGTCAGAATCCCTTCTAAGATACTTGCTAAGCGATGGTCCGATACCTTTTGCCTTGGTATTAATTGTGTCAAACAATTTGATCTCTTCATCTTCGTCCAAACTATGAAAAGCAAGAAAAGGAATGTTTATCTCAGAATTGGTTTCCTGGATGTAGCGTTTTATACCGCCCAATCTATGCTGCCCATCCATTAGGGAGGCCTTCCCCTTACATATGAGTCTGCCAAAATTCGGACGCAACCTGTCATAACTAGAGAATTCCCATTGAGAACAAGCATTTAATAAAATGGGAGTAAAAAGTGCATCCTCTCCTTTTGACAAATAAACAGCAAAATCATGACATCTCTTACTATCTACAGGACGTTGGTATCCTTTGCCCGATGGATCATCGTATGGTTTAACAAATGTAATATTAAGCGCTGTCGTAGCCGGCAAATGACTTTGATAAGCTACTTTTCCACGCATTTTGGTTTGAAGTACGTTTTCAATTACAACTTGATTTGGTAAACGTGTGTTCATCTGGTTGTCAACTCCTGTAAAGAATGTCTCATGTCCAATATAGAACTTATAAGTATCTTTTTCAATGGTATTTATAGTATGTGTGTCTGTATTTACAACTTTGACTTCACTAACCTGTTATCAAGGGTGGTGGTTAAAGTGGCTAATCTCTCAAATTTAGTTGGACTTAGAATTAGACAGATCAGGAAGAACCAGGCGTTAACACAGGAAGAGTTAGGAGAATTAGCAAAACTTCAAAGCTCATACATAGGCGGGATAGAACGAGGAGAACGAAATATATCCTTAGAGACTCTCGAAAAAATAATACATGCTTTTAAAATGGAACCTTCCGATTTTTTCAACTTTCAGAACCTTGATATAAATACGGATCTCAACAAACGTGATCTTATTGAGGTATTTAAAGCGAAACTTCTTGAAAAGGATATTAAAGAAATCAGAAAGATCTTCAATATATACAAAGAAATATATGAAGAGTAAACGAGAATGGTCATTGTCTCCTGCTGGTGTACCCTTTCGAGGAACTTCTCACAATCAATAGCAGCCATTCCCCCACTACCAGCTGCAGTAATAGCCTGTCGATATCTGGAGTCCTGAACATCTCCACAAGCAAACACACCTGGGATATTAGTTTCGGTCGTCCCTGGAACAACTTGAATATATCCGGTATGGTCAGTCCTAATTTGTCCATGTATTCGGCGTATGTCCAGTGGCTATAAAATAATCCTTACTGACCCCCAGATTACCCACCAATGAGCGCAACGGCTGTGTTTAGATGGTGAATCAAGTGGAAAATACCGTATCGGTTATTCGCGGGTAAACGGAAAGAAAGGCCACCTGGCGTCATTGACGCCAAGTGGCCTATTGGTTTGCGATGCACAGGCTACGTCCGAATATACTTCGCGATAAATGCGGTGACGCGGCTTTCGTATCCGGTCGGATCCGTTTGGTACGCTTTGCCGTGGCGGGCCTTCGGGACGACGAACAGCTCCTTCTCGCCGCCGGCGGCATCGTACAGCTCGCCGGCCATCTCGAACGGCACGAACGTGTCGGCATCTCCGTGAATGAACAGCACGGGCAGCTTCGTTCGCCGTACCTGTTCAAGCGCCGACGCTTCCGCGAAGCCGTAACCGGCGCGCATTTTCGTCAGCAGGCTCGTGCTCTGCACGATCGGGAAGCTCGGCAGATGGTACATGCGGTCGAGCTGGTAGCTTAATTGGTCTTCGACCGACGTGTAGGCACAGTCGGCAACGACCGCCTTGACATTTGCGGGCAGCCGTTCTCCGCTCGTCATCAGCACCGTGGCGCCGCCCATCGACACGCCATGCAGGACGATTTCGGCATCGGTGCCGACTTTGCCGATCATCAGGTCAATCCACTTCACGTAATCTTTGCGGTCCGGCCATCCGAACCCGATATAATCGCCTTCGCTCTCGCCGTGTCCGCGGTCGTCCGGCATGAGCACGTTATATCCGAGCTTATCGTGGTAAAAGGCGGCATAAATGCCCATATCTTTGCCTTTTCCGGCGTATCCATGGGCGATGATGACCGTTTTCTTCGTCGGCGCAGGCGCATGCCAGTAGTAGCCGCGAAGCTTCAATCCATCGTCTGACGTCTGCTCCATCTCTTCGTATGGATGCGAGTCGATCCACGCTTTGCCGTCCACGTTAAAGCCAGCTGCGGCAGGCCTCGATCCCAAATCGGGGCTGCTCAACAAGAAATATTTCGGCGCCCTTTCAATCGCCACATGATAAAAGTAAAAGCTCCCCCCAACATCGACGCTCACCAGCAAGGCGACGACGATTCCCGCGGCGGCGAGCCATTTCTTCGTTCTTTTCTTCAATTGCTTACTCCCCCTCATGCAACGTGTGGTAATTCGGTTGTTCCGTAATACTATCACACGTGTAGCACGAATAGCACATTACCTGTTTTACTAATGACTGGAAAAGCTTTGTGATCATCCAGTGGATGCGTTTTACTACGCTTGTCCCCCTACTCCAAATACATGCTTTGCAAGGCTTCCCGTCTTTGACTGGTCAAGCCGAATTCTTCAGAAAAATAAGTGTCAACATTGCCATACGTCTTCTTGATCGACCCGAAGGCGGCTTCCATGAATTGTTCTTTCACTCCAAGCAGGTGTTCGATATTGCGCAATTCCACCTCATTCACATGTTCGGCAAGCTGACTCAGCAATTTCCCGTTGAAACCTTTCATCGTTTCGTTGGTGAGCAGGTAGTCTTTCATTACACTTTCCTCCGGGACGCCGAGCGCCAGTAAGATCAAGGCGGCACCGACTCCCGTACGGTCCTTGCCCGCCGTGCAATGATGCAGAAGCCCAAGGTTGTACGAATGCTGGATCATTTCCATTAACCGTTTATATGACGGATTGCCGAGCGGGAGCTTCGTATACAGTTCCATCATCATAGTATCTGCGCGAAATTGTTTGAAAAAGCCGTTTTTGACCATATCGACGATAAAGTGTTGGTTTCGATCGGCGTTCTCAGCATTTCCCGATATGTTGATTCGAGATGCTTGATCTGCTTGAATAGCAGCAATGCGAATATTTTGTACGCCGGCAAAAACCGGATCCGGTTTCTTTTGCGCTTCATAGTCATCGCGGTAATCGAAAATCGTTTTGATATTCAAGGCTTGAACAGCCGCTAAATCTTGCTCCGTCAAACCGGTCAATTCATCGGAACGAAAGAAAATACCATATTTGACTTTCCTTCCATCGGCAGTTTGATAGCCTCCCATATCGCGGAAATTATGTGTTCCTTCGAGAAGGATTATTCTCTGCCCCTGATACGCCCCATCACGTGTTGTTGACATAAGTATCACCTCATAGTGTTCAATTCGCAAACTCTTTCCGGGTCTGAAGAGTCAATACCGCCGGCACCAACCCTTCCGAAGACGCTTCAATGCGGATTTCCCCAGCCTCGTCCAGCAAGCGCGTAATCCCGTATTTTTGTTTCGCTTCCTTGAATAAGCGGCAGTAGGGACCTCCCTCTAACCGTCTGAGGAATATCGATGCCAAAATAGCCAAGGATCGTCGGCATCAAGTCGATGTTTTGCGTGATGGCCGAAATCCATTTGGAGACGGGATCAGTCCCCGGCAGATGGGTCATGAGCGGAAGATGGTCAATTTCTTTCGATGAATTCGATTCCTCTCATTACCGTGACTGCGAGAGGCATGTCATCCTCTTCCTTCAAAAATTGACGGTTTACCCAGTCCTGCCGACACAGATCGCCCGGCTTCGGATTGCTTAATGTTTCCGGAATAGGCGGCGCTTCCACCTGCCCTTTTCACGCATCGCCTTCTTGTCCTCTTACAAACTCCCATGAGTTGTATTTCGTATGGTAGGTGGCTCCGCCATCCTTGAATAAGGGGTACGGTCCGTCGTCAGATGGGTGTATACCTTGTTCTTTTTCAACAATTCGATCACCGATATGTCATACGGTTCCAAAGGTCCCCAACTTCTGTGCAAAAAGTTGTATCGTCCAGTATGCAGCTCTCTGCGTGCGGGCATGCAAGGCAAGCTGCCTGCATAACACATTTCGAACGTGACCATTCATTCCGAGAGCCTCTCAAAGTTGGGAGCCTTGATCCAATCGCATCCGTAATTCGGAAGCATATGTTTATTCAACGAATCGAACATAAGCATGACTGCTCTCATACCTGTCAACACTCCTTTTACATATCTGATCCGGTTCCATTCAGCCGTTCAACCATATGATTCAGCATTTCTTCCGTAAATGCTCCCTGGCTAAAGGCAGCGGCGGCACGCAAAGGCATGAATTTCAGTATGGCTGCGAACATTTCCGATGTTCCTTCGTCGTTCGCAGCACTGAACAAAGGATTTCCTTTGAATCCCCGCAAAAATTGTTTTACGATATCTGCAGTATAAGGATCCGCCATTAAATCTCCGATCGTTGTATTTCGCGTGTAAGTTCTTCGAATGAGAACGGTGGATTGTATTTGTACGGGTTCTTTCAAACGAATTTCGGTTGCTGATTGCCCGATCATTATTTCGTAATCTCCGCTTTCTACGTGCCAATCTCTGATGTCCGTGTTGTAATACGCGAATGCCCGCTTATCGAGGATAAAACGTACCGTCTTCTCTTCACCGGGCTGCAAAGCGATTTTGCTAAAGCCTTTAAGCTCTTTAAATGCTTTGCTGACCGTGCTTTCAACGTCCCTCACATAGAGCTGCACGATTTCTTTACCGGCTACGTCACCTGCATTTTTCACCTTCAAACTCACCTGAAGCTGATCCGTATCCAGCATAGCTTGGCGATTCAGTTTTAAATCAGTGTACTCGAACGTTGTATAGCTAAGCCCGTGACCGAACGGAAACAACGGTTCGATCTCTTTTTTATCGTAATACCGATAGCCTACAAACAAGCCCTCGCTATATTCAACCGTATCTCCTTCACCCGGGAAGTTCAGGTAGGACGGGTTATGCGACAACTTTTGCGGAAATGTTTCGGCAAGCTTGCCACAAGGATTCGCATCTCCGAACAGCAAATCGGCGATCGCTCCGCCCAGCGCTTGACCTCCCAAATAACCTTCCAGCACGCCCTGCACCTTATCGATCCACGGCATTTCAATGGGAGCTCCGTTGCTCAATACGACGACAATATGCTGTTGAACCTCGGCGATCGCATCAATCAACTGCATTTGATTGTCCGGAATTCTTAGATGTCCCCTATCATAGGCTTCGGATTCATAGCGATCGGGCAACCCTGCGAAAATAACGGTCACCTGTGACTTTCCGGCAGCTTCTACCGCTTCTTTTACAAGCTGTTCATCGATTTCGTCGTCTTCCAGGTTATACCCCTTTGCAAAGGACATTAGAGCCTGGCCGGATACTTTCTTAGCCAATTCTTCATAGATGTTATCCAGCTTCATCGGCTTGATGCGGGAGCTTCCTCCCCCTTGGTATCTAGGCTGCTGCGCAAAAGCTCCGATAACGCAGATAGTCGCGTCCTTGGACAAAGGCAGAATGCGTCGCTCATTCTTTAAAAGCACCATGCTTTCCCTGGCCGCTTCCCTGGCTAATTGATGATGCTCTTCTTGGTTGAATGTCACGGTCTTTTTATTTTCCGCTGCCCTAAAGACTATCGTCAGTATTCTTTCTACCGCTTGATCGACTATATCCTCGGACATGCTCCCGTTCCGTACAGCCTCGACTATTTTACGATCGCCCGCTCCGTTACTTGAAGGCATCTCCAATTCCAGACCGGCGAGCAAACCAGGAACCCTTTCATCCACGGCGCCCCAATCCGAAACGACGAACCCTTCCAATCCCCACTCTTCCTTCAAAATATCGTTCAACAAGTACTTGTTCTCGGAGCAATACTCTCCGTTCACCTTGTTGTATGCGCACATGACGGTCCAAGGCTGAGCCTGTTTAACAGCACCCTCAAAGCTGGACAAATAAATTTCACGAAGGGTTCGTTCGTCTACAACCGCATCCACGGACATTCTTCGGTGCTCTTGGTTATTGACGGCATAATGCTTGAGTGACGTTCCTACGCCTTGACTTTGAACGCCTGCGATATGATTCGCCGCCATCTCGGTTGACAAATAAGGGTCCTCTGAAAAGTATTCAAAATTTCTGCCACATAACGGGGAACGTTTGATATTGGCAGCCGGCCCAAGCAAAATCCCGACATCCTCCGCTTGGCATTCGACGCCAAGCGCCTCGCCGACCTTACGGATCAAATCCCGATCCCATGAACAGGCTAATCCTGCACCGGAAGGGAAGCATGTAGATGGCACGCTATCCATAATACCCAAATGATCGGAATCGCCTTTTTGTTTGCGAAGACCATGAGGTCCGTCGGTAAGCATAATGGACGGGATCCCCAGCCGTTCAACGCCTTTTGTATGCCAGAAATCCACGCCTGAGCATAATCCGGCTTTTTCCTCCAGAGTTAGTTGGCTGATCAATTGCTTGATTCGGTCTTTCATATCGAATCCCTCCACATATTCAATGTCGTTATCCCTTTACCGAGCTCGCGATTCCTTCCACAAAATAACGCTGGAATAGAATGAAGATTATGATAATCGGTACGATCGCGATTCCCGCCTCGGCCTCCCGGCTTTATCTATTCGACTAACGTTTTCAGTTGCTCGCGATCATCCGTCATCCCGATCGTACAAAGCAGTTGTCCGACTTTTTCCCTCACATCCATCGCAGCCAGCGTTTCTCGGACCCACTGAATATCCTCTTCCTGCAAAAAAAACGGATTTGCCGCCAAATTTACCACGATTGTTTTCCCCTTTATTCCAAACACATGCTCTGCAAAGCTTCCCGTCTCGACTTTGTTAAGCCGAATTCCTCTGCAAAATAAGCATCATAACCTCCATACGTATTCTTGATAGATCCCAAAGCGGCTGACAAGAACGCTTCGTTAACCGTGAGGATATGGTTCAAATTTTGCAAAACTGCTTCGTCCGCATGTTCAGCCAACCGTTTCAGAAGATTCCTGTTGAACGATTTCATCGTCTCATTGCTTAAGAGATAGTCTTCCATGACCGTTTGTTCGGAGACACCCAGCGCAAGCAAGATGAGAGCGGCTCCGACCCCGGTTCGGTCTTTGCCCGACGTACAATGATGCAGTAGCCCCAATTGATCCGGATCCTGGATCGTTTCCATTAATCGTTTGAACGAATGATTGTTAATCGGAAGTTTCGTATACAATTCCGTCATGTAGGTTTCCGCGCAGAAACTTTTGAAGAAGTCGTTTTTAACCAATTCTTTCAGAAGATGGCCTTGCTGTTCCTCCCCTTCAGGAGCGGCCGGCAAATTCATTTGCTCATGCTGATCCTCAGTGTTCGCCGGTATCCGTATATTTTTTGCATTAGGGAGAACCGGATCCGGCATTATGCGCGATTCATGATCGCCGCGGTAATCGAAAACCGTTTTGATATTCAACGTTTGCAAGAATGTTAAATCCTGCTCCGTTAAACCGGTCAAGTGATCGGAACGAAAGAAAAGGCCGTATTTTACTTTGCGGCCATCGGACGTTCGATAGCCCCCCATATCTCGGAAATTATGCACGCCTTCGAAGGGAATGACCCGATTGGCGGGATATGCGGCAAATTGGCTTGTTGACATAGCTGCACCTCTTTAGCGAAATATTTATTATTCAAATCTCATCACCATAAAAATCCCCCCCTCTTCTCGATATGGCTTAAGAACAGAGGGGGAAGGCTTTTTTAATAATCACTGATCGTTCAGTTCGTTAGGTCTTTCCGGGATTGAAGGGTCAATACGGCCGGTACTAACCCTTCCGAAGACGCCTCAATGCGTATCTCTCCTGCCTCATCTAGTGACTGAATCAATGCCAAGGCGTAGCCATTGAACACGCTTCTCGTATCTCCTTTGTCCGATTCGTGACAACCCGGGTCTCCGTTCCCTAGACCAAGCAGCTTGCCTTCACCTGCTACATGGAACCGGATCAGGTTGCCCGCAACCGGTACTACCCTTCCCGATTGATCCCTCACCGAAACCGTGACCATGGATACGTCCTGGCCGTCAGCGAGCAGTTCCGACCGGTTAGCCTCCAAATGAACAGAGTATGCTTCCATTGTGGTCTCTTTCCGCTCTGCTGCTACCATCACGCCATCCCGATAAGCGATGGCTTCGAGAAGACCGGGTTCATAGGCTACCTGCCACGATAATGTGATCTCGCCCGCTTCAGTCTCCGCTTGCTTCTTGCCCAAGCTTTGGCCGTTCAACACCAGCTCCACTTCACTGCAGTTGGTATACACGCGGACCTCCACCTGCTGTCCCAGCCGATCCGGCCAGTTCCAGTGCGGCATAAGATGGACGATAGGCTCGTCCTTCCAGATCGATTGATAGAAATAGTAAGAGTCCTTGGCAAATCCGCAATAATCCAGGATGCCGAAATGCGATAGCACAGACGGCCACTGGAACGGCGTCGTCTCCCCGCGATAATCGAAACCCGTCCATACGAACAAGCCGCCCGAAAAACGGTTATTTAAGAAATAACGCCAGCTTCGTTCAGGTGTTGACGTGCCTCCCGCTCCGCCCAGATTGCCTACATCCACCTCCTTACCGAGCATCGTATATCTCGAGCCGTAGCTGGAGCACCGCCCGCCCTCTGGATCATCCTCATAGACGCCTCTTGCCGAGAAGAAGGAGACATTCTCCGTATTCAGGACTTTGGCTTCAGGATGGGACTGGAACCATTCACCGATCGTTTGACTTCCTTTTATAGACTCGGCATAATTAACGCCATTGACCTCAATGTCCATTCCTTGCTGACTTAGATTGGCAGCCGTAACAGGACGGGTGGAATCAATTCGCTTCGTCAAATCCTGAAGGCGCTTCAGCATCCGATTCGCTTGATAGCTGCCGCTGATCTTCTCTTCATTGCCGAGACTCCACATAAAGATGCTTGGATGGTTGCGGTCACGGTACAGCATGGATTTCAGATCATCGAGCTTGATCTCTGTACTCTCCGAGATCCGGTTCTCGTTCATAACCAGCATCCCGAGTCTGTCGCATGCATCGAGCAGCTCCGGTGCCGGCGCATGATGGGCGCAGCGGTAAGCGTTACAGCCCATTTCCAGCAGGCGTTTGATTTTATATTCATGCACACTGTCCGGCAGCGCGATGCCCACGCCGGCGAAATCCTGGTGATTGCAAGTACCTTTCACTTGTATGTACTTACCATTAAGGTATAATCCATTCTGACGGTATTCCACCGTACGGATGCCGAAAACGGTCCGATACGTGTCGACAATTTGCCCATCGTGAATCAGTTCAGTTATAGCTTCATACAGATGCGGCATGTCCAGCGACCAGAGCAGCGGATTCGCCACTTGAACCGATTGAAGAACCGTTTGCTTGTCGATTCCCGGCGTTTCGCAGTCGGATTCCGTGACGGCGACGAGTTCCCCATCCGGATTCAAAATGCTTGTTCGAATGCCGTACTTCATCGGCTGCGGATATTCGTTGCTTACCGTCGTTTCTACCGTAATCGCGGCCCTTTCATTGTCCATTCGCTCGGTTCTGACGAAGGTTCCCCAGCGGTCCACATGCAGGTAATCATGTTTGGTTAACCAGACATGGCGGTAGATGCCTCCGCCTTCGTACCACCAGCCTTCGTCTCCGCCTGTCGTATCCGTTCGGACCAGGATGACATTATCCCCTTCCTCATCCCCATATTTCAGCAGGTCCGTGATGTCATAATGAAAGCTGGTATAACCGCTGAGATGGTCGCCGACGAAACATCCGTTCACCCAAACCGAGCTGTTCCGCATTACACCGTCAAATTCGATGATGATCTTCTTACCTTCATCCTCCTGCGGAATTTGAAATACCTTACGGTAATAACCCACTCCATTGGGCAGATAACCTTGAAACGCGCCCCCGCGTTCCGGGTTGTACGGCTGTTCTAACCTCCAATCATGCGGTAGATTAACACCCACCCAGCCTGTAATCTTATCCTTTGGCGTATCCGAGCCGTAAATTTGGGCAATTTCGAAGTTCGGATCTCCCAGTAATTCTCGAGCGACATTCTGGGTGATACGTGCAGCTTCGCCGATTGCAAAGGGCTCATGTCTCTCCTCACCCAGCGCATTCGTCAGGCCGGCGATCATGCCGGCTTTTTTTACCGTCTTGACAATTTTCCCTACCTCACCGACATGAAACATCCAGTTCCGATCAAAATTTTCTCTGGTTCTCATAAACAACGGCTCCTTTTGCGTCTTAATCTTATTTTCGAAAGAGTATCTCCATAGCAATCAATCTTACTCGGCTGTATCTATTTTTAATTCTTTCGATTCGGCAGCCGGTTTCAAAGCAGGCAAATAACTGGATTCCGTCCACAGCACTATGTCCAGCGCCGTAATTTCTTCCAGCGCTTGGACGATATTTTCTTCTTGATGATTTTTGACCGTGAAGCAGAGTTGCATCGTAGGCATACCACCGGCCTCAGGCGGCGCGTGTTCATCCGGCATCATTTTGACGTTGGCGATTTGGATCCCTTGTTCGCCGAATTTGGAAGCAACCTTCCCAAGAACGCCTGGCATATCGATAATCGTACACTTGACCTCGTGCTTTTTGCGGTGGCGCATCAAATGTTTCTCCCACTTGTTCAGCACGAATAGACTGATAATGACGAAAAACGTACACAGAAATGCGACAAACAAAAACCCCGCTCCGACGCAAAGGCCGATTGCCGCCACAACCCAAACCGAGGCCGCGGTCGTGAGCCCTTTGATGACAGACCCGTTGCGCAGAATCGCACCCGCACCCAAAAAGCCGATCCCGCTGATCACCTGAGCGGCCAGACGGGCAGGGTCGATCCGGACGTTGGATTGGGCAACAAAGTCGGAGAATCCGTAAATCGAAAGCAGCATAATGGTGGTCGAGCCGAGACAGACGAGAATATGGGTGCGGAAGCCTGCCGCATGGTTGTTCCACTCCCGCTCGATGCCGACCAATCCGCCCAAAACTGCGGCGAGGACCATGCGTACGAACAAATCCCAATGACCAAGTTGCCAAACATTAGCAGCGGCGCCGGTCAATATCATCCCCCCCTTATTTCAAACATATATTTTGCAGAGTGTCCTGCCCTTGAAAAAGGAATTACGCGTTGCATGCCTATGCACTTCGTTGTTATTTTTTTGCGCCCGATTTCAACTCTTTTAAGATGGCTGCCATTTTCTCGTCCGTAAACATCGGATCGGAAAAATTGAAAAGCGACTTCAACGAAAACGCTTTGACATAGTCGATCTTCGGCAATGCCAAAAGATCCGGAAGATACCGCTCCAATACGCGACTGCTGCAATCATCGGCCAGCAACTGACCTACTGTTGTATACTCGTCAATCACTCGTTCTACAAGGAGAAAATTCCTGGATTTCAACCATGCTTCGCACAGCTTTGTCCATGCTTGCGCTTCCCGATGGCCGCCGGCCAGTCCGAGTCCATGAGGACCGCTTTCAAAAAGATGCATTTCGAAAGGAACCCTAAACTTCCTGAGCGCTGCCGCGAACATTAAACAATTCTCCGCCTGAACGACCGGATCGTCTGCCGTGATCCACATAAAAGTCGGCGGTGTTTCCTCCGTTACTTGCTTTTCACTTGATAACAGCTCGATCAGAGCACGGTCGTTCTGCCGCTCCCCCATCAATACCGACTTGCACGATGCATTTGTAAATTCGCCCATCGTAATGAGAGGATAACAGAGCACGAGCGCATCGGGACGGCTGCTGTATCGTTCGATCGGATCATTGGCTTGCGGATTGCCGTTGTCAAAGCTCGTACCTGCCATCGAAGCAAGATGGCCTCCGGCTGAAAATCCCAACATGCCGATTCGCTTGGGATCAATATTCCATTCAGTCCCTCTATGCCTGATCGTTCGTATGGCCCGCTGAGCATCATGAAGCTGGCTCGGATATTGTACCGGAGTAACCCTATAATGAAGGACAAAAGCCGAAATGCCGATCGCGTTCAACCACTTGGCGACAGGCTCGCCTTCATGATCGGCCCGATGTCTATAGCCTCCGCCAGGACAAACGATGACGGCAGGAAACGGTCCTTCCCCTTCCAGCAAGTACGGTGTTAAGCTGGGACAACCTTCGTTGAATCCCTGCAATGCGGGCTGGTCGTGCCACAAAGGAATGTTCATTGTTATGACTCCACCAACATACTTTTTATTTTTTCCGCAACGGCACTTCCGAGCTTCCGGTGTTGTTCCGCTTCGAAATGAATGCCGTCTGCATCACTGGAAACGATCACGGTCGAAGCATCCATGATAGAAGCTTCGGTATACGGACTAAGCATTGCGAATGCCTCGCTCAATTGTTTGGACTTCTCTTCCCCGCCCTTGAACATGCCTGCGAATAATCCAGTTTCCTTGACTGGCGGCGGAACTAGAATCAGAACCTGAGGGACTATCGTAATCCCCGGCCTTGAAAAAGTCGTTTTTACGAGTCCGGCAAGCGACAGGGTGCTCATCGCGATATCCAGCGCTGAGACGGAAAACCGCTCTTTCAAATCATTCGTTCCGAGCATGATCACGACAAGATCAAGCGGCCTGTGGGACAGCAGGCAGGTCGGCAAGTACTCTTTTCCGCTCATGATTCCATCGATCGGATCCGCCCACACTGTCGTCCTCCCAGGCAAACCTTCCTCGACAATGTCGTAGCCGTCTCCCAGTTCCTTACGCAGTACGCCCGTCCACCGAACATCCGCCGGAAACCGAACTCCTCGATTCTGCGGATCGGCTCCCCATGTATTTGAATCTCCGAAGCATAAGATCGTTCTCGTGCCGGTCATCTGTAAACACCTCCAAAATAATAGTGTCAACCTTTGACGGCGCCAACCGTCAGGCCTTTCACGAAATACTTCTGAAAGAATGGGTATACGACCAGCAGCGGAACGACCCCGATCGCGGCTATGGCCATGCGCATGGAGGTGAGCGGAAGATGACTTGTCGCGACGATCTCCGTAGATGACTGCAAAAATTGCGCATCGAGTAAAATCCGGTTGAGCATGTTTTGAAGGCTAAAGTACTGGCTGTCGGTAATGTAAATCAGCCCGTTAAACCAATCGTTCCAGTACATAATCGTATAAAACAACCCGACCGTAGCCAATACCGGCGTCGATAACGGCAATATGATTTTCAAGAAAATTTTCCATTCCTTCGCCCCGTCGATATAGGCGGATTCGATGATCGGCTTCGGAATCGAGGTTGCAAAGAACGTTCGCATCAGGATGACGAAAAAACCGTTCATCAACAGGTTCGGAATGATCAGCGCCAGTATCGTATTTTTCAAATTGAAGAAATTGGTGTATAGCAGGTAGGTCGGCACAAGGCCTCCGTTAAACAGCATCGTGAAAAATACGTAGAAGGACAGTATCTTGCGAAATGGCATCTCGGTCCGTGACAGCGGATAGGCAAGCAACGCCGTTAGCGTCAATCCTGCAGCTGTTCCGACCACCGTCACGAGAATCGTAATTCCATAAGCGCGCAGTATATTAGCTGAGTTCGTCCATAAATATTCGTATGCCGAAAAACTGACGGCTTTCGGGAAGAAAGCATATCCATCGCGAATGATTTCCATGTCGTCCGTAAGAGAAGCGGAGATCAGCAACCAGAATGGCATGATGCAGAAACATGTAAATGCCAGCATGACGATGTTGATCGTCCATTGATAAAGTTTACCGGATGATGGCATGGGAACGCCCCTTTCTAGAACAGTGCACTGTCTTTGTTGAATTTTCTCACGACCGCATTGGAAACCAGCACCAGAACAAATCCGACGAGCGCTTGATACAAGCCTGCGGCCGACGACATCCCGATATCGCCCATATTGATCAGCGCGCGGTACACATACGTATCGATCGTGTTCGTGACCGGCATTAAGGCGCCCGTGTTAAGCGGCACTTGGAAGAACAGGCCGAAGTCGGAATAGAAAATGCGCCCGATCGCAAGCAGCGTCATAATCGTAATAACCGGCGCAATGAGCGGAATCGTAATCGTTTTGATTTGCTGCCACCGGTTCGCGCCGTCAATTTTAGCCGCCTCATAGTACTCTTGATCGATGCCGATAATCGCTGCCAAGTAGATGATGCAAAGATGCCCTACGCCTTTCCAGGCGTGTACGATTGTCAGGATCCACGGCCAGTATTTCGTTTCGCTATACCAAGAGATAGGCTCTAGGCCGAACAAGGGGAGCAGAGTCTTGTTCATGAAGCCTTTTTCGACGTCCAGGAAACCGAGCACGAGGTAACCGACGATCACCATGGAGATCAAGTGCGGAAGCAGGATCATCGTTTGGTACGCTCTCGATAAAATGCGCTTGCGGATTTCATTCAGCAGGATCGCAAGCGAAATCGCGATTGCCGTATTCAAGACAATGAAGGAGAGATTATACAATAACGTGTTGCGGGTGATGATGTATGCATCCTTCGTCTTGAACAAATACTCGAAGTTCTTGAAGCCGACCCACTCGCTCCCCCATATGCCCTTCGCGAAATTGACGTCTTTGAACGCAATGGCGATGCCGAACATCGGCAAATAATTGTTAACGAGAAAGTAGAGTAGCCCCGGCAGCGTCATGAGCACGAGCATCCGGTATTTTTTTGCCTTCCTCATCTCAAGCCGCAATACCGACATTTTGCTTGCCTTCATACGTTACTACCACCTTTTGCTGTCATTGTTTTGTGCATGTTTTCATCTTATAGCAATTTGTCCGCCCCTACTTCCATGATCCCGACATCATATTTTTGAGTTTCCGACATCGGCTTGACTGTATCCGCGATGGCGTAAAAAATCCCCCCGTTCGAGACATTCCGTCTTTTACAGGAGGATCCGTCGGATTATTTATTGGCCGCTACCCAAGCGTCAAGCTGCTTTTGCTTCTCGGCAATGACCTTGTCGATGCCTGCCGCTTTCATTTGCTTGATATACTCGGGCAATACCTTAGCGGGATCCACCGTACCGGTCTCCAAAGCGAGAGCGTACTGGTCCCTCACATTCGTAAGAGCCGCGATTTCCGTCTTAACAGGCTCCGGATTGTAAGTGAAACCGAGCGCTTTCGATTTTTTCGAATTCTTAATGAATTCCGCCAGCTTCTGGTTACGGTCCGGATCTTCCCCGTTGAACACATAGGAGAGGAACATATTTCCGAATAGCCAGTTTTGGTAAGGGTAATAGCCGCTGTTCGAAGCGTTCACGCCCTGTGGGAAATCGATGATATCATCTGATTTTTTTACGTAATGCTGCCCTTCGATTCCCCAGTCGAGCAAATTGATAAAATCTTTGTCTGTATACATCAAATTAAGCAGCATCATAGACCTTTCCGGGTTCTGCGCGTTTCTGGGAATGCTCCACATATACGAGGTGATGTTGGTAGTGGTCGTGACGGCCGGCAACAGGCGCACCTCGATCAAATCTTGTCCTACACTTAAGGAATTTGCCGCTTGGCTAAATGGACTCATATGGTGGAACGTCGAGAAGGCTTTTCCTGCCTTCATCAAATTTTGCCAAACTTCATTACTGGTTGCCGCATCTTTAGCAATATATCCGGCCAAATACCATCTTCTTGTCGTATCCAGCAGCTTGGCATATTCTGGAGTTTCAACCCAATTGGCTACCCTCATCCCGTTATCGTGCGCCGGCAGCACACCGAAGCCGTCTCCCAAAGGATCCAGCATGCCACCGACGAAAGGGCTGCCGAGAATCGAGTTGGCAAACTTGATCACCGGAGTCACATCAGGCTCATTCTCCTTGATCACCTTGAATACGGCGTCAAGATCGTCCAGCGATCTGATCGCTTTCGTATCGATTTTGTACTTGTCCACAAGATCCTTGCGCATCGAGATGCCGTAGTCGTTCGCAAAGTCCCGAACAGTCGTTATCCCGTAAGATTTCCCGTTGATCCTGGTCGCTTTTAAGTAAGCCGGATCCAGATCGTCCAGCGCTTTTTGGGCGCCTTGACCGTATTTGGCAATGTAGTCGTCAAGCGCAAGATAGTTGCCCTTGGCCACTTGCTGCTCGTACGTGCCTCGGCCGCTTACGATGAGGTCCATTTTCTCGTTGCCGGACAGCATCAGTGTGGTTTGCTGCGCCCAGGCGCCTTTAGTGATCTGAACGAGCTTCACGGTCGCATTGATTTTTTCCTTCGTAATCTTGTTGATTTTTTCTTGTACGGCTTTCAAGTCTTTCTGCTCGCTGGCAACCGGAAACACCATCGTCAGTTCAACGGGCTTCAGGTCCGGATTCGCGCTGCCTGACAGTTCAGGAGCTCCGCTCGCATTCGGTTGGTTGCTCGAGCCCGAGCTGCAGGCCGTGACCAGAGTAGACGTTGCCAGCACGGAAATCAGAAGCATTGCAGCGCTCTTCATGCTTTTCTTCATGTATGAACCCCCTATTTTGATTGGTCTTGCCGCTTGCTATTATTATTTTATTGAAGTTCCCGTTTACCCGCTTTCAAGAATCCGTTCTCTCGGTTTCGAGATTCCGTCCACATAAAGAGAAAAACGCCAGTTGGCGTCCTTGATGTACATATTTCGTTTACATGCCTGAAGAGAATCTTTTCCGATATTCTTGAGGCGTCATCAAGACTTCCTTCTTGAAGAGGGTGGAGAAATAAGAGAAATTAGCGAAGCCAACCGCCAAAGCGACGTTGCTTATCGAAGTTTCCGATTTGGCCAGTAGTTCTTTCGCAAGATCGATCCTTTCTTTCAGAATATACTCCGATATCGAGAGACCTGTTTCCTTTTTGAAAAGCTTGACAATGTGGTCGGGACTGAGTCCAATGTAGTCGGCAATGTACTGTCTGGACATCTCCTGATCGATATTCGCCGATATATACCGCTTGATCTTTTCCACCACTGTCTCGTTCGAACCAAGCGCTTCGATGGAAGTCATTGCAAATTCAAGGACGTCCGTTACCCAGTCTTGCAGATTCTTGACGCTCTCGGCGGCAGACGAAATACGTTCCGGCGCGAAATGATCCGCTAAAATATCGTCCGTATACAACCCTTTCTGCTGAAGCGTATGCAGAACCATCTGTAGGAAGCTTAAATAAAACTGCTGCAGGCTTTTCGAGTTCAGCCCTTCGATCCGCTTAAGCGACTCCAGAAAATCTTGTGACTCAGCCATCAGCTTCTTCTTGTCCCCCTGCTTGATCAGCTCGGACCATATTCTCATCGGAGGCATGGGAGAAGGCGTTTCATTTGCCATTTTCTCGTCGATAAGCACGACCCGGTCGACGGCGTTCACTTGATTCTTTCTAAGCGCTACCAAATTTTCAACCATATCGCGCACGCCGTGTATCTCCGACGGTTGACCGATATAGCAGGACAAATGGCAATAAAAATATCGGTTACACGTCTCGATGAACAAATCGCAGCGTTTTATGAGCTCTTCGCGGAACTTCTCTCCGCTCGCCTCTATCGCATGTTCCGTAGAAAACACCGCCAATAACTGATTGGCCTTGACGCGAACGATGTGAGCCGTTGCAACTTGATGGATGACCAATTCCTCCAAGGCGTTCGTTAGCGCGTACTCCATAATTTGGGCATCACGAGCGCTCAGTTCTTTTTTCCAGTGTTGAATGCCGATCAAAATGGGTAAAAACTTCATCCTGCTCGTATACGGTATATTGTGCTTCCCGATAGCCTCCATGATTTTATCCGGCTGGGATGGAACGACCTGCTGCAGCACATCCTGCCAGAACCGCTCGATGACGATCGATGACGATTTCCGGTCTTTGCTTATTTTCTTGATCATCTCCGTCATGACTTGCTCCAGCTCTTCAGGTGGCGCAGGCTTGAGCAAATACTCGAAGCTCCCTAGCTGGATCGCTTTTTTCGCGTATTGAAAGTCGGCATGGCAAGTCAGAAAGACGCACTCCGTCCAAGGATGCTCTTCCCGTACCCACTCATAGAGCTCGAGTCCGCTTCCTTGCGGCATCTCGATATCGCATATCATCATGTCGAATGGATGTTCGCTAAACTTTTCCTTCGCTTGACGTGCATTGTTCGCTACAGATACGTGAATGATGCCGAATTTTGACCAGTTCACGCTTGCCTTGATGCCGTTCGCGGTAAATTCTTCGTCGTCCACGATCAATAACCGGTACATACTCTCGCCCCTATCCTTTCATGATCGGCAAAAAAATATCGACAATGGCGCCGTTATCGTTTGAAAACCCGATGCTCGCCTGACCCCCGTACAACAGCCGCAGTCTTTGCCGGGCATTCCAAATCCCGATATGCTCACCTTCTTCAGTCGCCAGCTTGATCTCTTGTCTCAGCTTCTCGAGCACCTCGTTCTCATAACCCATGCCCGTATCGCGAATGCGGATATGAAGCCGTTCCTCATCATTCCGGCTATCCCGTTCGATTGAAATCTCGATATGGGTAGGCTCGTCCGTGTTGACCGCATGCTTGATCGTGTTTTCTGCAAAGCTTTGAATGATCAGCGGGGGAATACAACAATCGAGCAGGTCATCCGGGACGGTAATGGCGTACGTCAAGCTTCCCGGAAACCGGATCTTCTGGATGTTCAAATAATTTTTCGTATGACCCAGCTCGTCCCGAATTAGAACATGATCCGTATGGCTGCGGAACATGAAACGGAAATATCTGATTAATGAGAGAGAAAGCTCTTGAATCAACCCGAATTTCCTCTCCTGGGCCAAATAATAAACGACATTCAGACTGTTCAAAAAGAAGTGCGGGTTGACTTGCAGCTGCAAATGCTTCAGCTCCGCTTTCTGATTAATCAATTGCTCCTCATAGACATCGATTTTCAGCTTCTGAATGTCGGTCACCATGCTGTTGAACATCTCGTTCATCAGTTCGAATTCGTTAGAGGTCGGTTTCTTCGCTATTCGCATCTCCAAGTGACCCTCTTTGATCCTGCGCATGGCCAGTACGATTCGGTTAATCGGACGGAGTACGACTCTCCTCATGTAATAGAAGGCAAGCAGTAAGATCAAGACGGTCCCTGCCGCGATTAGTGAAATAATCCTCTGCAAATAAGGCAGCTTCTGGAGAATGCCTTGATCGGGAACCACAGCGACCAGTCCGAAATCCCCTTTGCCGGAATGCTCTCCGATCACCAGATACCCTTCATCGAAACCGCTTAAACGGTACGACTTAGGCGTATAGGAAAGATCGATTCCCTGTTCTCTAAAAAATGATTCGTCCTTTAGCGGCTTGTGGTTGCCATCGACCAGCAGTGCTCTCCCATCGGCGCCGAGATCCAAAAGATTGAGCGGCCCCGTCACATCCTGCGTATTTACGCCAGCCCCGATATATAAACCACCAACCTTTATGATATATAACAAATAATCCTTTTTATTAGCGCGAAATACGGACCACTTCCCTGTCTGAAAACTCTCTGCCGATTGCCCGTCATCAATAAGCCAGACGATGGCATCCTTTATAGGCTGATTGTCGGCGTCAGCCGAGCCTGCCTGCTTGGGGGCAAATACCAAATCGTTGTTAATGGGCGAATATATGAAAAAATAGTCGAGTCCCTCGTAGTAAGTCGCATTATTCACCAATTGTTTGAATTGCCAAATGCGTTCCATTTTATACAAATCGATATCGATCTCAGGAGACCGATCGAGAACGTGCAGTCCTGTTTCCTCCGAGGCATACTTCAGCAAATAGCTGTCAATGTCGGCTAACGACTTGTCGATCAACCCCATATAGAGGCTGATCATGTTGCTGTTAGATTGCGCGACCTGGTTGCGAACAACCTGGATCGAATAGAAGTTTGTATAAATCAGGAAGAGAACAATCGGCAGCATAATAAGCATGAGTCCCGTGATCAGCTTAAATCGGAGCGAATTGAATATTGTAGAAGGTGGTTTTCTCATGTTGTCCATGTTCCCTTCGTCCCTTTAATGATAATTATTTTACCACATAGACGGCATGACTTTTACGGCTCGTTTCCCCTGATCGTCTTGACAATGATACCTGTTTGCCAAAAATGTTCCTTGTGTCTTGCAATCTATTCGTTTCTAGTCAGTTTATAGCGCCTATAGTCATTTGTGGTAATCTTACCCTTCATAATAAATGTATAGATGGGTTGCCTGCTTTCAAGATTCCGTCATACTCTTTTTGAGTTTCCGAATCATCAGACCTCTCCCATTCATCTCAAACAGCATTTCTAAACCCAACTCCTCAAGAAGGGTTTAGAAACAAAGAAAACGCCCGTTCCATCCAGGCACGGACCAATGACATGAGATGACGTTTTATCGTTCAAACAAGGCAACCGCAAGATGTCCTTAGGTTTCTTGGTTAATTCCTCTTCAGGAATTCCAGTCCATAGGGATAGCTCTCCATTGGTGGGATACCCTTTCTCTTGCACAATTTTGTCATCTACAATGACTACGAGCAATACATCCGGTCCCTTTTCAGCAAGGAGTTTATTAATTACTTGGTTAGAAACAAAAGCATCCGGCTCGCTAGCCAAGTTAAACCGGGAGATATCAATCCCTTTGGTTTTTAAATGATGAACCGCGGATGAAAATCCGGATTAATTCACGCTTGGTCCACATACATCGGTTGAACAACACATTGCCGGATCATAAATTTGAATCTTTTTCATGGCTTTGACCAGTAATTTGAAAGTCTGAGCGATAATACTTATGTCATCTACATGCGTCTGTTCCATTACTTTATCCACCACCTTTATTTTATATCCTTAAATCATTATATAACTATGTGATTATATATCATGCTTTACTAATGATCTATTCACAAATCAACCCTTCACGGAACTGCTTCTTTTATTTCAAAATTTATTTGCTTCTCATATCAGAAATGCTGGAAGATTTGTTGTATATTAGTTGGGAAAGATCCTATCCTTGAAAGGATGTAATAATTTGAAAGAGAACAGTAGTATTCGTGAAGTTACACGTTTATCTGATGCCATATTTCATGAAGAATATGGTATAAACCCACAAATGGATCTTGACAACATATTAAAAACCAAAGAATACGAAAGTAAGGAACTGATTCATCAACATGTAGATGATCAGATGGTACTCTATGATAGAGGTTTGCAGGCAATTATTAATGTCCATGAAATCCTTGAAGATTTACATCAAACGACTCACCAACATTTTACCTTCTTAGTACTCTCCGGGAAAATATGCACCACTTTGATAGCTATCCGCAAAATGCTTGAAACCGGATTATTAGATGCAGCAAAGTGCTTAAACCGATCATTAATTGAAAGCATCGATTTATTTTATACCAGCCTGATTAATCCTGATTTTAATGCTAACTACGGAAATACCAAAGAGCTATACGATAACAACGAATTTTGGTACGAAAATATAAATCGCGGAAAATTAAAAAAGGAAATAAAGAAATTATTTGAGACTCTAGGCAGTGCGCCAGAATTAATCGAACATTTCAATCAAAGGAGGAAGGATCAACAGGATTTTCTATCCAACTCTATTCACAGCTCCTTTAATTCCACGATGTCTAATTATGTCATGATGAAAATAGATTTCTCGGGATTTTCCAGCGATATATTCGGTAAGGTTACAACCGGCTATCCAAACATTTTAAATAAACTCTTAGATGAAATGTACTTATACTTACAGATTTTTGGATCCTCTATCATAAATAAGCTACCTTCATTAGGTTTGAGTGATATTTCACAATATCCCGTATTTCTTTATAACGCTCAAACTTTTGAAGGATTTTATACCGAATACTTTGAGGTGTTTGAAAAACAGGTAGAAGATATTAGGGGAATTTTTGAAGAGTTACAAAAGCATTTTTCGAATAATCCTCAATAACTGACATAAAAAAGAAGGCCTTAAAGGCCTTCTTTTTTGTTAGCGTAGTTTTTTGACAATCCTTATATAAGCTTAATAAACCGGGAATAATTTATAGTAGGGATCTTAAGGAAGGGAATGATTAGTGCGTGAAAAAAATGCATAAGCTTCTATTGATGTGCTTTCTCAGTGTTTTGTTTTTTTCTTCACCGGTTTCTGCGGAGCCGCAAAAGGTTTCAGAACATAATATTACCGATGCATTTTTAGCAACTATTGCACCCGCAATTGGGAATGCTCTGACTGGTTATTATGGAGAACTTAAACAGTTCGGACTTTACGATGCAAAGATTGTTAGTCTGGAAAGAAAAACACAAGGGGGGTTCGACTTCATTTGTAAAGTTACAGTGACTACCTTTGAAGAAGCTCACAACCCTCCATATGGAGACGACATTCTTACACTGGATATTTCGGCAGGGAATATATATGTAATAAAATTCGAACATAAAGATAAGTGAACCAACGTGCAATTAAATAGAGTACATAAAAAACTGCCAATAAATCATTGAGTTTGTTAAAGTGGTTAAAAAATAGTTTTATATACAAAAAAGAAGGCCTTTAATGGCCTTCTTTTTTGGAAGCATAATTTTGCCGCGGGTTATTGGAAGCATATCCTTGCCGCAGCGGCAAAATTATGGTTCATGTCACAGCAGCACACAATGGTTAGACTGATCGCCCCGTCCGTTCATTAAAACAGTGGTGCAGTTGGCGGAACGGGTGGTGCTTGAAAGTGGAGTTGAGGTAACATTCACTTTTGTCATCGGATTGCAGAGCTGAGCAAATACCACGAGCTACTCCACCCCACCCTCGCAAAAAGCATCGAGAAGACATACTACACCAGGAACATAACGAAAATGATCTCCGTCTTCGGATACAAATCAAGCTGTTACCTCATGATACTTCTGAAGTTGGCTATTGCATGAAATATAAACTTATCTGTTGCCTGTTCTACATTGAAATGGTTATTGTTACAAAGTACGAGTTATGGTACGATTTTCCTATTGAAAATGACGATATTAAAATAGGTGAACCGACATGTTGATTAGACCGAGACTTAACGATTTTCATGATCTGCCATTTACGCAAGAAGAAGTGGATTTCGCAATTCCATTTCTTGATGAAGATATTCCGCTATATTTAGATCCATTTTTATTGTGGAAATCACCATCAATGCAAGACAACGCTTTACACGCCATCATTTCGAATTCATTCAATTATTTAGGTCATCTAATTAAGAAGAATAATGAAAAAGAAGCGGCGGAGATTTTGATTCGAGCGTCGGAATGTACTGAAGTTGGATTAGGCACTTCGACTAATAAAAGTGGAATGAGAATCGGAGAGAAAACAGCAACTTCGATTTTATCGCTCTTCAAGTCTGTTCCTCAGGTCACAGAAGGCGGATTCACTCATTTTGAAGAAATTCAGCTTTATGTCGATCAGATTTCAAAAGATCGTGTGAGTGACATTTCCTGCAACTTTTTGAAATCGTTTTTAATTGATTTCACGATCCAACAGTGTGATAAGCATAAAATACCAATGGTAAAGACAAGAATCCACGATTTGTACGATCATAAAAAATATCAGATTGTTGAAGAGGATGCATACTTACCTATTAATCCTGAAACTAAAAAGCCGGTGTTGCTTGTTCCAAAGCGATGGCTTCGCTATATTCCGTGGATTAACTATGAAGACTACTTTGATGGTTATTTCGTAAAAGAGGTTTGGCAAGACAAAGATAACGTACCTTCTAGAGTTGAAATTTTGGAATACAACCGAAAAAACTATGATGTGGTTCAAAACTTTATCAAGATGAAAGAAAGAACATCTGAAGATTGCAAAAATGATCCACTGTTTAAATCAATACCGATTACATCAGCCAAAAGAAAGTTAAATGAAATTATAAAATTGCCATCCGGTAAAACCGATAATGCAGATAAAAAATATGAAGATCATGTTTGCCAGCTCATGGCTTCTGCGCTTTATCCTCATTTGGATTTTGCTCAAGCACAAAGCAGAACGGATTCTGGAGCTTTAATACGAGATCTGATTTTTTATAATAATCGTTCATTCGATTTTTTAAAAGATATATATGACGATTACAAAAGCAGACAAATCGTGATGGAATTAAAAAATGTCGCCAAGGTTGAAAGAGATCATGTCAATCAGCTCAATCGTTATCTTACGGACTCATTTGGCAGCTTTGGTATTTTAATAACAAGAAACCCTTTGCCAAAGCCAATCTTTAAAAATACGATTGATCTCTGGTCAGGTCAACGAAAATGTATAATTGCACTGACCGATGAGGATATAAAATTGATGGTTTCCGTGTATGAAAGTAAACAACGACATCCAATAGAGGTTATCAAAAAGAAATACTTAGAATTTAGACGAAGTTGTCCGTCTTAATCTTTTTTAGGAGGATAAATCATGAGCATTAATGTTAACGCATTTGAGAAAGTTCAAGCTCAACTTCAAGGGCTGTTTGATGAAGTCGGCACGCTTTCCAAGAAAAAGCCCGATGATGCCATTAATAAGTTCAAATTGAAAATTATTAATCCTATATTGGCGGAAGCAAACAAACTATTAACGGGAGATTATAAACCGTTTTCAGATTTTGGACAGTTTGATGAGGATAGTCTTCCGACCAATAGTGATACTGTTTTAATTTTGTCCCAGTACCTTAACTGCTTAGAAAAGCTTAGAGCGGATAACATCAAAGTATATGTCGGACACTGGTATTGGGTGGAAAACGGAAACCAAACTGATATTCGAACGGCCCCACCAAAGAAAATAACCTGGTAGCTTGTTAAGGGAGGATTAATTGACTATGTCAAAAGCAAGAAATACAGACTTGCCTACTGAAGCAATTGCTGCTAAGTATGATATGCTGTCTCCGATGTTAGATTCTGCATTATTGGAAATGCGTGAATTTTCGAAGAAGAAGCAAGATGGTGTTTTAAATCCATTAAAGGTAAAAGTGTTAAACCGATTACTGTCTGATATTAAAGAAATATTAAGTGCCGACCCAAGCACTGAATATTTAGATATACTGGACGACGAGTCACTGCCGCAGAACAGTGATGCTGTTCTAATTCTTGGTCAATTTAGAGCAGCTATGAACCAATTTAGAGAAAAATACTATGGTTACTATGGTGGGACCCGTCGATGGTTAACGGTAGAGAAACCCAAAAATTAGCAACGTATGCTTTCTGTATGGATGGAGAAATTGCTTAGCTTTTAAAAATCACATAATTTATTCAAAGAAGCGAGAGCACCTTGCTGTCGCAAGACAAGGACATTGTTCCATCCAAAGTCGCTATAATAGCGACTTTTTTGTTCTAAGAAACCAAGTTCTGGTCCCAAGCTAATAACAAGAACAGTGTTTTATCCAGGGTTGCGTTCTAGGAGGGCTATACAGCCGCTAATACATCGCAACCTAGACACCAACCCCTTACTTCCAATGACTCAACAAGGGATTGCTAGCACCTTAAAATGGGCAAAATCAAAACCTGGCGAGAAACACCCTCTTATGTGAAAAGGTTAGGGAACATTTCCTTGAGTTTATCTTCTTTCTGAGCTTCGCTTCGAGGGTCTGAAAATGCTTTTTTCAAATGTTGTTGCTCAACATTTGTATTTATATATATTTCTTTGTTGAAATCAAGAAGATTGCTTTGTATGGCTTTCTCTTCTCTCAAGTGTGGGAAAGCACTCGATACAACCAAGGTCTTGTACAAATTTTCATAATGAAGAACTTGATGTTTTAACTTATCTAATTGGAACTTTTGTTTTTGAACCGTTGTCTCTAGCTTACTTATGTCTTTAGCATTTCTTTTCAATTCCTTGTTTTCTAAGTAGAAACTACGCAATGTTTCTATGATAGCGTGTAGTTCCTGTACAATCTTCTCTTTACTGTTATTTTTGTTGCTGAAAAGCTCCTCGATATCCGGGAAGTAAATGTCCATATCTGCTTGTTCGGTTGATTGCATGATGGGTGCATTCAATTCTTGAATATAATCAGCAATTCTCCTCTTCCAGGTATTCCGGCTAATCCCTGTTTCTTTTTCTAACATGAGAAACGATAATTTCTGCCCCTTATATTTAGTTTTAATTTGAAGTGCCATTTCTTTTAGCTTTTGATCTTCAACAGCCTTAGGTCTTCCTTTATTATTTTTCATAGTGATTCTCCAATAATGTAGAATTAACGACTGAAAGATGGTCCATCATTTGCACCAATCTTTGAGACGCAGCATTTAATTGTTCTTGCCCTGTTTTTTGATGGGATAAGTTCTTCAAGTCATAGTACATATGCTTGCTGATCGTCAGCATGAATTCTGTTGTTTCTCTAACTTTCTGAGTTAATAGGTCAGAGTAATCTTTGAGCCAGCGAATTCCCATTTCGATTTCATTTACTGGCGGTTTGAAAATATAGTTAGGGCAAACTCTGCAATCTTCAGCACAACCTTCGGGGAAATCAATTTCTTGATAACTACAGAAGCCATAAGTCGTCGAACGGAAGCTGATTAAATCTTCATATTCGTAGATTTTCCCTCTATCAATTAACTCCCTTGTTTTGCCCAGTAAGGGATCGCCGATGTTTTTTTTGAATGTTACCTTCGATTTTTCCTGAGCCATTAAATAAACCTGAGACTGAATGTAATGGTCGATATGGGAGTAGTAGTTTTGCTGTACCCCAAGAGTATCGTGACCAGCCATGCGAGCGATGGATAGCATATTGAAACCTTGTAAGAACAAATTCATGATGGCAAAATGTCGTGTATCGCCACAGGTGACCCTATCTACTGGCTCATCATGTAGGATTTCATCGTAAAAATCATCAATAAGACGCTGAAGATACTTATCAATTAATCGATTTTGCTTACCCTTGCGTTGTTGTATAGTTTGATACGGTCTAATCAAATATCTGACATATGCATCAAACGGAATCAGGTATTCTGAATGAATGTTTAAGCTTTCGAGAGTATCGATGTATTTATTAATTATTGAATACATCTCGTAGTTAATCTCTAGTGTATCTGTCACATCAACTTTAAAGGGTGAATCCGCTTGTTTCTTTTCACGAGGAATGTTAATCCAGTACGTTCCATCATTCCTCTGTTCAATACAATTCTTCCGCAATGTTAGAAATTCGATGACACGCATTGGTATAACATTGGTTAGTTTCCACCATATATAAACTGGGAAGAAACGAACATGTTCTTCTCCATAAGAAGTATAACTGAAGAAATCTATGATATGTTCATCAAATATTAGAATATCTCTATAATCAGGCAGATCCCGGTTTCTTCTATTAGGCTTAGGGATCGAGTCGCAGACATTGTTAATTTCTGAAGCCTTGTTGTGATTATAAAATAAAAAGAAATTCTTGATGATTGATGCATTTCCATATGCAACCAACGGAGTTTGTTGAAGTAAGTAAGTCTCCAAATTTGCGATATGTTTGAACCCGTTCGAAGCCAAAGCCGAATATTTCAAAGCTTGAAGCATGTTATGACAAGAAGAAACTGCCCTGCCACTTGCTCTCTTAAGCAGAACATAACCTTTTAATGCAAGGTTTAGTTCTTTAAATACCTCTAAATTAAAGTGGAAAGTAACATCTCTGTCTTTGTGAGGGTCAGGAAAAAACCATACACTATCTTCAAATGATGCTGCGTTAATAATCTTATGTTCCTTTAGGTATTCGTAGTGCTCTTCAAAATCATGCTTAGACATACTTTGAAAAAACACATTTTCAATTGCACTTAATGTATTTGTTTGAGTTAAATCTCCCAGTCTCCTACGGATTAACAGATTAATTCTCCTTTCTTTATTTTTCTACAAATAGACGATCTTTAATTTCAAATACATTATTGCGAACTTCATGAAGGTCAATAAAACTATTTACATACGATTCTCCATAAAATGAAACTGCTTCGTTTAAAATCGTTAGTAGCTTTTTCAGGAAGTTTGAATCACGAAGGATAACTGTGAGATGATCAGTTTTCTTTATTGACTGATACAGGCGAATGATCTCATGCTTCAGTTGGAATAATAGATATAGTTGAGGGATGAAATTTTCACAATAAAAACAAGACTGTAAATGTGTTTTGTGGCAGCTAGGGAAAGTGAAGCATTGACCTTGAGCATCTTTGGACGTGCATTCACCTCGTATTATTTTTCTGAATATATCAATCAGTTCACTGTGAGAAAGAGACAGCAATTTTGTTGTTAAAGTATCTCTACTTTCATTGTTTTTTCTTATAAAGGCTGCCCAATTCTCTAATTGAATAGGAGTAAGATCTTGACGGATACTTGAGATTAGCATTGTTCTTTCTTCTAAGGTGGGGTGAAGTTCTTGAGTGGTTAGGATCTGTCTAACCATAAAGTTAAATAGCCAACCAAAGTGCCCACGATTTAACAAATTGACGGATACATGGTTTATTGAACCATCCCGGTTTGTTGATTGGACATAAGCTGCAGTGGAATCCGGCCTTTGATGTGAACGCAGGGACATTGTGTATGATAGCGCCAATTCTGGATCTGGGGCACTGTCAATAATGCTGTTAAATAAATAGGTCATGGTAGAACGAATCATGGTTATGCTTTGGAAGTTTTTAAGCTTCTCATTAAACTTAAAAAAGGCGAGATGCTTGTGTGTTGGCTTCTTTGCATTTAGTGCATTGGTTAGTAAGCTTTGCATCAAAAAAGAATCTTGATTTTCGCGTCTATGCAACTCACTGATGAGAAAGGCTGTTCCTGCTGCTAATGTCATGTCTAGAGGAACAAGGAATGTGAGAAGTGCTTTTGTTTTGGAGGCAGAAGAATGTCTGGTCTTAACATATACTTGGTTTAATATTTGCTGAGCTTGCTCAACACCCAACTCGTTGGAAATAAACCACCCCAAATGATAAATTCCTAATTCATCTAAGTCTAAAGCGGGGAGCTCGTTAACAATATCTGAGGGACGCCAGGCATCCATTAAATGCATGATCGTAAACAGCCACATATTTGAGTAGTACTTGCTCTTAATGGCTTCTTGGGTATGGAGTGGGACCTTTTTGACATAATGAATATATTCGAGATAAATTTCTGGTTCGTAAATATCTTTGTCCTCGGAATTCTTCCCTTTTGGAGTGATAACAAACATTTTTTTTCTTTTTATACCTATGCTCTGAAAAGAATAGTGGAAAAACCGGTTTACGAAAGCTCTATGCGAGATGGGTAGTGAATCATCTTGTAATATGTGTCTGATCTCTTCTTCGGATAGATCAAGACACTCTTTAGGTAATTTAGAAATAATCAAATCATACACCATAAAAAGTTTACTACACTCAACTTTGATGTTTTTTGGCCTGCCGCCTACCGATGCAATGCGCAACTCAGCGTAACTTTTATATATTTTTTTAGTCTGTGAAAGATAATCCGGAGTAGGAAAAAGATCTATTTTTTTCAATATTTCAGACATTAATTTATGTTTAGACAGATTTTCAACAATCTCTTCTTTGTTTTGTATCGTGGCTGTTCTTCTTTTCGGTACTATGTTTAAACCCTGTAGCCGTAAGTACTCTTCCAAATCTGATTGTGGAATCAAATATTGCCTATTCTCAATGAATACATTTGGGAAATACCCTTTTTTAACGAGTCCAGCCACGGTATTATAATGTTTTTTTTTAGAAACTCTGCTGCTTGTGCTGTTGTATAAACCTTCTCAATAGAATCGTTTTTCTTAAAATATTCTTCTGCTGCAAATTCCGGAATTATGATATAGTCATGCCCATCCACTGTATGTCGTTTTAGATCTTTAATTTCACCATGTTGTATTAATTGTTTGATCGTGTTGCTACTTGCGTTTACTAATCTACTGAAATTATGAATGGATAGAAATCCTTCAGGTATGCGAGGAGGTTTCTTTTTTGGATTCTTAATCGTTTTTGATGTGCAATGGTTTGTTTTCTTATTTTTTCTTTCTAAAGCAGCAGACAAATCATCACGGTTAATGAGTTTTATATTTCCTTTCATTGTTGTGAACGGTACTTCACCATTATTGATTAATGTTGTTACTTGGTTTCTAGAAATCTGAAATTCATGACAAGCCTGAGATATATTTATTGAGTTTTTTTGCCTATCCATTTCCGCAACGATTGTTTTAATGCTTGATTTTTGGATATACCATTTTTTAAGCCAGAGAATCGATCCCGGAATTTTGCTCTGAGAGATCCAGTTGTGCATCGTAGAACTAGAAATGTTCAGTTCCTTCATTGCTTCTTCGCAATTAATGAAGTTTTCATTTAAGTTGTTAACGAAATTCTCATATTCATATACAGAACTTTCAGGGATGATAAAAAAGCTAGAAGTAGTGGTTAAAGCCCCGATTTTTTGTACCCCCCTGAATCGCTCCTGTCTAATCCAGCGAGCAATTTCCATTTGCGGTACTTTAAATCGTTCTGCTAGCATTTTTGTATTAAAAAAATCTTTTGGAATACCTGATTTATGGTAAGTAATTAGGTCAGCATGTTCTATTTTCATCTTTTCAAAATCTGATTTTGATAACAGATGCACTTTTCCGATCATTGATGGGATTCGGTACTTTGATGAAATATCCGAAACTATCTCATATGGTATTTCTAGCATTTTTACCGCCTCTGATAATGGAATCATCTCTCTTTCTCGTTCTAATTCGTTCTGTAGCCAATTAAGTTCATCTAAGGATATGTAACGCACACCATACCATGTTATAACCTTCTGAATCTTCTTCTGCCTCAACCAGCGAAAAATCAAACTTTTCGTTATTCCTAACATTTTCTGGGCTTCTTCTACCTCTAAATAGGAATCCTTAAGTTGTTTTACGATGTTCTCATATTCGATTATGGAGTGAAGGGGAACAATGGTAAGATTACCACAGGGTAACCCGGTTATTTTTTCTACATCTTTGAATCTGCCTTGTTTTATCCAAAGACCTGCAAGTGAAATTTTGATATTAAACCTTGTGGCAATCATTCTAAGAGATAAGTACCCCTCGGGAGCACCTAAATGATAATAATCCAATAAAACCTTATTATTATCCCTAAACCGAATTAAAGCGTTTTTACTAATTAAGATACTACGTCTGATCCCAGGTCCTCTTTTGATTCCAGACAATTTTTTTTGATTAATCAAATATGTTAAAGTGTTGGCTGTTAATCCAAGAAACTTCGATGCCTGTGATATTGTTAACATTTCTGTCGTGGACTGCATAATATTTAATCCTCCTGTCTTTGTTCTATAAGGCGCGGAATATAGTTACCGTGCATATGGTTCATTCGCTCTTCAAGCTTTAGTCTGAACCGAGAAGTCTTTTTTAGGTATGAAAGTGCAGAGAGTATTGAACTGTCACCTCTAGGCACAGAGATGTCATATGGATTTTGTGCAATCTCAGCAAGAAGATTACTAAATATTCCTCTACCGATGTGAGTCGACCACTTTGATATGTTCAAATGATGTGCCAGGAGTTTGTCTTGAATATTGGGACTTTGCTGTAGTAATCTGATAAATTGTTTTTTCAATTTATTAAAGTATTGTCTGTAACTTTTTGCTGACATCGCTTTTCCATCACGATTAACGAATAGGGCACCTGAACCATCTGTGCTCTTGAATAACTCAAGGTGATCGTTATAAATACTATCGAACCACTCTTTATAGATGAACACTTGTTGCTTCCGTTCCTTTTTAACAAAGTTAGCTCCATCAGAATCTTTAATATCCGTTCGCAATTGCCTCTCTCGAATGTTCAATAAAACAACCTCCCCATCTAATCGATATCTCACACCTAATCTTGTGATATTGACCACTTCACCAACCCGTAGTCCTCCAAATATTTGGAAGTATAAGCCAAGAACAATGGGTTTAGCTACTACAATGGCTGTTTCAAATAACAACGGGATGTAGCGTGAAGGAAAGGTGTGCTCTAAAGGAGAACTTGCTGTTGATGGTAAGATTACATTCTTGAATAAAGAGATATGAACTTCCTCACCGAATTGATTCTGATATGATTCAAATGCATTCGGGGAGACATGGGGAAGGCAACTATTCTTGCTTAAATAACGGTAGAAAGTATTAAGAGTACGGTCCACACTTTTAATGCTTGTTCTGGTGTTTCCTCGCTTGCTTAATTCATTTAAGTAACTATCACCATGAATGATTTTAAGATCTGTGAGTGATTTAAATTCAGTGTCTCGGTTTTCCTCTAATAGATAATTTAAGAAAGCAACTACATTAATAGCATGTTTTCGTTGAGTGTTATACGAATTATATCTCCAGTTTTTATTAATAAAATCTGTCAATGGATGAACCATATCCGTGTTGTGCTTGAAATCAGAGACACAAATCATAGCAAGTTGTTTTTTATTGTTACGATCCCACTCAATCCAAATTGAATCAGCACGAAATCGATATCTAATCTCCTTCTTAAATAGCATGAGCTCAGCGATAACATCCCCCCCTTTTTTATGTTCTTCATCTTCGACATTACCTTAAATTATATACCATATATTAACATCAAACCATATATTTATGCACAATTATAGGCAAGTTCCAATATGAAGTTCCCGACTTTTGACATAAAGAGTAGAGTGAACAGGTGTACATATAGAATGATAAAAAAATAAGAGAGTGCCTTGTTCCATAGGCATTCTCTTGGATTAATTATGTACATTTTATTTATATAACAAAATTATATAGATACTGTACACGACTCCTTCCAGACCGTGCGCCTGGGCAATGCCGAACAGTTCTTCCGTCTGCGTAAAGCTCTGGACGATTTGGACCCGGTCATCCGGGATGATCAGCTCTTCGAGAAGCGCCTGCCTTTCCGAAAGCGGCTTGTCGATGACCCATTCGTCGTTACAATACAAAATGTCAAACAGCATGTAGACGACCGGAACTTTCTGCACCGAGCCCGCCAGGGATTTGCCGCTTCGCAGGCCGTCCCTTTTCATGACTTGATGAAAGGAAGGCTTCCCGTTTTCCAGCGCGATGATTTCCCCGTCCAGGATGACGTTCCTCGCTTGGCAATAATCCGTGACGGCCTGATATTCCGGGTACTGGAGCGTTCTTTCGTTGAGCTTCCGGTTAAACAGCTGCAC
This sequence comes from Paenibacillus sp. JNUCC 35, assembly GCF_058269095.1. Taxonomy (NCBI): domain Bacteria; kingdom Bacillati; phylum Bacillota; class Bacilli; order Caryophanales; family Paenibacillaceae; genus Paenibacillus; species Paenibacillus sp. JNUCC 35. Next base: position 5,636,480 of record NZ_CM177771.1, read on the forward strand.
GCCCGTTCCGTCATAGTAGGTTAGCACGCGGACCCCGTCCCATTTGAACTGGGCAATCCATTCCTCGCCCGAAGGCGCCCGATCCGTGGAAACCGGCTCGAATGGAACAACCGGTGGTAGATTCATGTAAGGTGCCTCGCTTCCGGTACTTTTTATGTTCCATTATTGCCAAAAGCTCCACGCGGAATCCCGCTTAGGGCCTTGTTCTTTGGCCTCCTCCGGAAAGACGCCGCTGCCGCAAAGAATAGCCCGCCTCTTTTTCGTCCACAATGGGGATAAATGCTTGTACGTCCGGAAGGAGTGCACAGGATGCCCGCAGGGTACAAAAAAACGCAAGGCACGATCATGGTCGAAGGGCAGGAACTGACCATTACCAACCCCGAGAAGCCTCTCTGGCCTGAGGCGGGAATTACGAAACTTGATTTCCTCCAAAAGCTGATTGAGCTGTCCCCCTATTTGCTGCGCTACTGCCGGGACCGGCATTTGACGACGATCCGTTTCCCCCACGGCATTCACGACAAATCGTTTTACCAGAAAAATACCCCGGAGCCCGTTCCGGATTTCGTGAATCTCGCTCCGCTGGACGGCATCCGGTATGTCAATCTGGATTCGCTTCCGACGCTGATCTGGCTCGGCAACCTGGCCTGCCTGGAATTTCATCCCTCGTTCCACCGCATCGGGGAGACACTGCCGGCCGAGTGGCTCATTGATATCGACCCCAGCCTGGAAGTCGAACCGCGGATTATGGAAGCGGCTCACCTGATCGGAGAGGTGCTCGATTCCCTTCATATCCAGTCCGTGCCCAAAACGTCCGGAGCGACCGGCGTACAAATTTACGTGCCCATCCAGCACGGGTACACCTTCGAGCAGCTTCGTAAAATCGGCTATTTTATCGGCTCCTTCGTCGTTAAAAAATATCCGAAGCTGTTTACGATTGAGCGCCTGAAAAAGAACCGCGGCGATCTGATTTACTTCGACTACCTGCAGCACTGGTACGGCAAAACGCTTTCCGCTCCCTACACGCCGAGGGCCAAAATCCACGGCACCGTCTCCACTCCGCTGCTTTGGAAAGAAGTCGAGCAGCGCTGTGATCCGAGGGACTTTACGCTGCACGTCATCGTGGAGCGGATCAAAAAGATGGGCGATCTGATCGAGAAGGTGCCTCCTCAGAACCTCGATGCTGTTTTGTCTCATCTGGAGTAGCATGGCGGGCCGCTTGGCCCCCAGTAAGATCTTTCACTTTTCAGTGGGAGATCTTTTTAGCATGGATTCTGTAAAATTCTAAAATTAATTTATTTTCCAATGACTGCATATATGAGGTAAAATAATAACATACATTAAATGACAATTATGGATATCGAATAGGACGGTTTATTGATTTATAAAATTTTATATGGAGGCGATGGCTGCCATGAACTATAAAGGGGTATGGAGGGGCAGAACGTTCATGCTGCTCGGTTTGCTGTTTCTACTGTTCATTTTATTTAAAATCGTTCCGCTGCTGGATGCCGGTCAGCCTACCTTTTGGCCCACCCTAATCTTCGTTGTATGCATTCTAATGAACATGTCAGGCGACATTTATTTATCTCCATTCCTTAAAAACCCGGATGAACGGATGAAGGCGATTCGGTCTAAAGCTTATTTCTATTTTGCCACTCTGATTTATATTGCGGGGGCTGCGATTCTTGTTCTAATGGAAATGACACCAATTCCCCTTCCCCTGATTTTCTTGGATCTGATCGCTTTTGCGGGCCTGACTCCCAACCTGCTCCTGATTCTGTTTTTCAAACGATCCGCAAAGCTCTCATCGTGATGCTTCCGGATCTATTCACCAAAAAGCCCCGCTTCACTTTTTCAAGCGAAACAGGGCTTTTTTACATTTGCCTTGCCTCTTAAAACAAAGGCGACAGCAGTCTTCCCAGCACTTCTTTGCCGCGCTGGAAGCGGGAGCGTTTTTCGAACTCCGACAGGATGATCCGCTTGCTGTTTTTCAGATCCTCCAGGAAATCATGCTCCAGCCGCTCGATCGATTCTTTGTCGTACAGGATGGCGTTCAGCTCGAAGTTGCTGTAGAAGCTGCGCATGTCCATATTGGCCGTCCCCACGGTAGCGAACAAATCGTCAATGATGGTCACCTTCGCATGCACGAATCCGGGCTGGTACTGATAGAACCTCACCCCCGTCTGCATGAGTTCATGAATATAGGACAGCGAAGCGTAATGGACGATCCACGAATCGGGAATTTGCGGAAAAATGATTTTCACATCGACGCCGCTTATGGCTGCCGTTTTGAGCCCCATGATCAGACTCGCGTCGGGGATAAAGTACGGGGTCGTGATATAGATCCGCTTCTTTGCCGTCGTAATGCCGCCGAAATAGGATTCTAAAATCGAGTCCCAATGGGCGTCGGGTCCGCTCGCCACGATTTGAACGGGTTTGTGGCCCTCACACGCGTGCTCGGGAAAAAAGTTCGTGTCCACCAGCTTCTGCCGGCATACGAATTCCCAATCGGACAGGAACGTACTCTGCAAATAGTACACGGAATCCCCTACCAGCTTCAGGTGGGTATCCCTCCAAAACCCGAGGACCGGATGCTTCCCGAGGTATTCGTCTCCTATGTTGATGCCGCCTACGAAACCGACCGTCCCGTCGACCACAATAATTTTGCGGTGATTGCGGTAGTTCATCCGCTTATCGAAAAAAGCGATAAATGCCGGAAGAAAACAGTAGGTATCTATCCCGGCTTCGATCAATTCGCGTATGTAAGAAGAGGCAAGCTTGTAACTGCCGATTCCGTCATAAATGACGCGGACTTTAACGCCTTCGCGCGCTTTCCGAATAAGCAGTTCCTGGAACTTTTTACCGGTATCGTCGTGCCGAACGATATAAAACTCAAAATGAATATGGTGCTTCGCATTCTCCATCGCCTCGAACATAGCCTCGTAAGCCGCCTCGGCGTTGGTCAGCACTTCCACCTCGTTGTTACGGGTGATCGGCGAGCTGGGGATGTTGCTCAGCAGCCCGAACAGACGCGGTTCTTTGACAATGCTGGGGACGGGATAATCCCGGCCTTTTTTCGTGTTCTCCAGCTCGCGGCGCATTTCCCGCTGCATTTCACCGAGCACCCGCCGGTTTTTACGCTTCACGTGGCGCCGCTGCGAGTATTCTTTGGCCAGAAAATAATACATAATAAATCCGATAACCGGCAGGATAAACAATATCATAAGCCAGGCGACCGTCTTGTTCGGGTTCCGGAATTCCACCACAACGATCGTGACGATTTGAAAAATAAATAACAGCAGCGCAATGACAAGCCACAGCATCGGCCGGTTCTCCCCCCTTCTCTACTCCATGGCCGGCCCTTGCCGGCCGGGATTGCCGTATCTTTAGGTTTTACGTACTTTTAATCCACTATTCGGATCCTATAAACATAAGCCGATCACGTTGTCTTGTAAAGCTGGGTTATCTACACCGGACATGGTATAATAATCGTTAAACCTATCTACAGAGACCAGGAGAGAAAGCACATGAGACAAACCATTTTGTTCGATCTGGACGACACCCTCATTCACTGCAACAAATATTTTAATGTCGTGATTCAGCAGTTCGTGGATACGATGCTGACCTGGTTCGCGGGTCACCGTCTTACGGATGAAGACATTAAACACAAACAGCTTGAAATAGATTTGGCGGGTGTGGAAATCCACGGTTTCAAAGCGGAGCGTTTTCCGCAGTCGTTTATCGAAACGTATCATTTTTATTCCGATTTTTATAACAGAACTCCTCAGAAAGAAGAGGAAAAGTGGCTTTATCAGCTCGGCAACAGCGTCTACAAACATTCGATTGAACCGTATCCGATGATGGACACGACTCTTCAGTCCCTGACGGACCAGGGGCATGAGCTGTACCTGTACACGGGCGGCGACGCAACGATCCAGATGCGTAAAATCCAGGAAGCCGGGCTTCACCGCTACTTCGGCGAACGGATTTTCGTCGCGCTGCACAAAACCCGCGAATTTATGGAAACTCTTATCCATACCCAACAGTTCGAGCGCGCCCGCACCTGGATGATCGGCAACTCTGTACGGACCGACGTCCTCCCGGCCATCGAGGCGGGAATCAATGCGATCCACATTCCGGCTCAGTTGGAGTGGAAATACAACATCGTCGATATTACCGCTACGCCGAAAGGCGCCTTCTTCACGCTGCCTTCCCTGACGGAAGTTCCGAAGGTTATATCCGACTACAGCGGCAAACAGGCCGTTAGCCTGTAAAAAAGCAAACGCCCGCAAAGCAGCCTGACCAGGCTGCCTTGCGGGCGTTTTTGCCGCTTAGGGGATGTGGGGCTTTTGGGTTGACCACCGTCATGTGACGCCGAGCACCGCGCGCTGGGAGCTTCGCGCGAGACGGAAGGAACTTTCCGTCAGGTAAGATAACGGAAACGGGTATTGACGGTTCCCGGACCGTTTCACGCCTATCCGCTTTTCTTGCACGCAAAAAAGGAGCCATTCGGCTCCTTTTTTATTTTTCCTTACGGAAGGTTCGAACTGCCCATCAGGAAACGGTCCACTTCACGTGCCGCTTCCCGTCCTTCGTTAATGGCCCAGACGACCAGGCTCTGTCCGCGGCGTACGTCACCGGCGGCGAAGATACCTTCCACGTTCGTCTTGTACTTGCCGTACTGTGCTTTCGCATTCGAACGCACGTCTCTTTCAATGCCAAGCTGGTCGAGCAGGTTCTGCTCGGGACCTGCAAAGCCCATGGCCAGGAAGACCAGCTGAGCCGGATAAACCTTCTCGCTGCCTTCCACTTCCTCAGGCACAAGACGGCCTTGGTCGTCGCTTCTCCAGCGGACTTTGACGGTTTTGAGCCCCGTCAGGTTGCCGTTCTCGTCGCCGACAAAGTTTTCGCTCAGCGTCAGGTACTCGCGCGGATCTTTGCTGTGGACGGCTTTCGCTTCCTCGTGACCATACTCCAGCTTGTAAACCTTCGGCCATTCCGGCCAAGGGTTGCTCACCGCACGGGTTTCCGGCGGCTTCTCGCGGTATTGGAACTGCACGACGCTTTTCGCTTTGTGGCGCACAGCGGTCGCCACGCAGTCGGTACCGGTATCGCCGCCGCCGATGACGATGACGTCTTTGCCTTCGGCGTTGATATACTCGCCGTCGGCCAGGTTGGAATCGAGTAGGCTCTTGGTATTCTTGTGCAAGAACTCCATCGCCGGATAGATCCCTTTAAGCTCGCGCCCTTTAATGTCCAGTTCACGCGGACGCGTAGCGCCGATAGCCAGAATAACGGCATCGAACTCGTCCTTCAACTGATCGACCGGCACATTTTTGCCGATTTCCGCATTTGTAACGAAGTTAACGCCTTCCGCCGCCAGCAGGTCAACCCGGCGCTGCACGAGATGCTTCTCGAGCTTCATGTTCGGGATGCCGTAGGTCAGCAGTCCGCCGATCCGGTCGTCACGCTCGTAAACGGTCACGGTGTGACCCACTTTGTTGAGCTGTGCCGCCGCCGCGAGTCCGGTCGGGCCGGAGCCGATGACGGCGACTTTCTTGCCCGTACGCGTTTTCGGCGGTTCTGGTACGATCCAGCCTTCTTCGAAACCGCGGTCAACGATCGTTTTTTCGATGTCCTTGATAGTAACCGGAGAATCGATCAGCCCCACCGTACAAGAGCCTTCGCATGGAGCGGGACAGACCCGGCCGGTGAATTCCGGGAAGTTGTTCGTCTTGTGAAGCCGGTCAAGGGCTTCGCGCCATTGACCGCGGTAGACGAGGTCATTCCATTCCGGAATGAGATTGTTTACCGGACAACCAGTCGTTGATCCGGCAATAATTTTGCCTGTATGACAATACGGAATGCCGCAGTCCATACAGCGTGCTCCCTGAACCTGCAGTTTCTCTTCGGAATTTTTATTGTAAAATTCCTTCCAGTCCTGAATCCGCTGCAGAGGGGCGCGCTCGGTGGGCAGCTCGCGTTGAAACTCAATAAATCCGGTAGGTTTTCCCATTGCGCTTCCTCCATCGTATAGAATCTGTCCTGCTCGTTATGAATTAGTTGCCGCCGACACGGGCCAGATCGCGCGTGTTTTCCTCGAACGCCTTCATAACGGCATCCTGCTGGCTCAGTCCGGATCTCTTCATCCGCTCGATTGCATCGAACATCCGTTTATAATCCTTCGGAATGACTTTCACGAATTTCCAGATATATTCATCCCAGCGGCCCAGCACGCGGTGTGCGATCGAGCTGTCGGTAAAGGTTGCATGATGCTGAATCATCAGCTTCAGTTCGTTGATTTCATAGATTTCTTCCACCTGCTCCAGCGACACCATTTCGGTGTTGCAGCGGCTGGCCATCGTACCGTCCTCGTCGAGGACGTAAGCTACGCCGCCGGACATGCCCGCCGCGAAGTTGCGGCCGGTCTTGCCAAGGATGACGACGCGTCCGCCCGTCATGTACTCGCAGCCGTGGTCGCCCACGCCTTCGACAACGACGCGCACGCCGGAGTTGCGGACAGCGAAGCGTTCGCCCGCGATACCGCGGATATACGCTTCCCCGTCGGTAGCGCCGTAGAAGCCCACGTTGCCGATGACGATGTTGTCTTCCGGCACGAACGTCGATTCGCTCGGCGGGAAGATGACGACTTTACCGCCGGACAATCCCTTGCCGACGTAATCGTTGGCATCGCCTTCCAGCGACAGCGTCACGCCCTTCGGCACGAATGCGCCGAAGCTTTGACCGGCGGAGCCGGTGAAATGCAGGCGGATCGTGTCGTGCGGGAGCCCTTTCGCGCCGTAACGGCGGGTCACTTCGCTGCCGAGAATCGTGCCGACAACCCGGTTCGTGTTGTTGATCGGCAGTTCGATGCGGACGTGATCCTGGTACTCCAGCGCAGGTTTGCAGAGCGGAAGAATCTCGCGCATGTCGAGCGATTTCTCCAGCCCGTGATCCTGCTGCATCTGGTTGTAGCGGCCAACCTCTTCCGGCATCTCCGGCTGGTGAAGCAGCGGGCTCAGGTCGAGGCCTTCGAGCTTCCAGTGGCCCGCCTCTTCTTCCTGGGCCAGGAATTCGGTGCGGCCGATCATCTCTTCCAGCGTGCGGAATCCGAGCTCCGCCATCGTTTCGCGAACATCCTGCGCGATGAAGTGCATGAAGTTCACGACATGCTCCGGCTCGCCCATGAAATGCTTGCGAAGCTCCGGATTCTGCGTCGCCACGCCGACCGGACACGTGTCAAGGTGACACACCCGCATCATGATGCAGCCCAGCGAGATGAGCGGAGCCGTGGAGAAGCCGTATTCCTCGGCTCCCAGCAGCGCTGCGACGATCACGTCGCGGCCGGTCATCATTTTGCCGTCGGATTCCAGCACGACGCGGCTTCTCAGGTTGTTCAGGATGAGCGTCTGGTGAGCTTCGGCCAGGCCCAGCTCCCAAGGAAGTCCCGCGTGGCGGATACTCGTCTGCGGCGAAGCGCCCGTACCGCCGTCGTAGCCGCTGATCAGGATGACGTCCGCCTTGCCCTTGGCCACGCCGGCCGCGATCGTGCCGACACCGACTTCGGAGACGAGCTTCACGCTGATGCGGGCCTGAGGGTTCGCATTCTTGAGATCGTGGATCAGTTCCGCCAGATCCTCGATGGAATAGATGTCATGGTGCGGAGGCGGGGAGATCAGGCCGACGCCGGCCGTCGTACCGCGCACTTCCGCTACCCAAGGATATACTTTTTTGCCCGGTAGCTGCCCGCCTTCTCCCGGCTTGGCGCCTTGGGCCATCTTGATCTGAATCTCGTCGGCATTGACGAGGTAATTGCTCGTTACGCCGAACCGGCCGGAAGCTACCTGCTTGATGGAGCTTCTGCGCAGATCGCCGTTCTCATCCGGCGTGAAGCGGTTCGGATGCTCCCCGCCCTCGCCGGTGTTGCTGCGGCCGCCGATACGGTTCATGGCGATGGCAAGCGCTTCGTGAGCTTCCTTGCTGATGGAACCGAAAGACATGGCGCCGGTCTTGAACCGCTTGAAGATCGCTTCGATCGGCTCGACTTCCGACACCGGAACCGGCGAGCGGTCCGATTTCAGCTTAAGAAGGCCGCGCAGCGAAGCCGCTTTCTTGGACTCTCGATTGATGAGCTCGGCGAATTTCTTGTACATGGAATAGTCATTGTTCCGTACCGCGGTCTGCAGCGAGTGGATCGTCTCCGGCGTGAACGCGTGATCCTCGCCGTCCTGACGCCATTGCAGTTCGCCGCCGGCATCCAGAACGCGGTCACGTCCGTCGCGCGGAGAATAAGCCCGCTGATGGCGCTGCAGCGTCTCCTGTGCCACTCCGTCGAGGCCGATGCCTTCGACAGGCGTGTAGGTCCAGGTGAAGTAACGGTCCACGAATTCCTGGCTGAGGCCGACCGCTTCGAAAATCTGCGCGCCCCGGTAACTCTGGATGGTCGAAATCCCCATTTTCGCCAGGACTTTGACAACCCCTTTGGTTGATGCCTTGATGTAGTTATAGGAAGCTTTCTCTTCCGTGATGTCTCTAATTTGACCGTTGCCGATCATATCTTTAAGCGTCTCGAAAGCGAGATACGGATTGATCGCACCCGCTCCATAGCCAAGCAGCAGAGCAAAATGATGCACTTCGCGCGGTTCCCCAGACTCGACGATCAGGCTCGCTTTAGTTCTTGTTCCCTGACGGATCAAATGATGATGCAGGCCGGCAACGGCCAGCAGGGCCGGAATAGCCGCCTGTTCCCCGTCCATGTCTCTATCGGAGAGGATCAGGAAGGTAGCTCCGTCTGCAATCGCTTCATCGGCAGCCGTATAGAGCTCCTCCATCGCCTGCTCAAGCCCTTGGCTTCCCGACGATGCCTGGAAGAGAGTCTTGAGCGTGACGGATTTAAAACCTTCACGCTTGATGTGGCGCAGCTTCGCCAGTTCCTCGTTGGAAATAACCGGAGTCGGAATACGGACCTGACGACAGCTTTCCGCTTCCGGACGAATCAGGTTGCGTTCCGGTCCGATCGTCGTTTCCTGCGCCGTGACGATCTCCTCGAAGTTGGAGTCGATCGGCGGGTTTGTTACTTGAGCGAACAACTGCTTGAAGTAGCTGTAAAGAAGCTGCGGGCGTTCCGAAAGAACGGCCAGAGGCGCGTCATAGCCCATGGAACCGATCGGATCGACGCCGGTTTTGGCCATCGGCTCCAGGAATTTGCGGAGATACTCGAATGTGTATCCGAATGCCTGCTGGCGCTGAACGAGCAGATCGTGATCCGGCTGCGGCTCGGAAGCGGCTTCCGGCAGTTCCCCGATGGAAACAAGATGTTTCTTGAGCCATTCCTGGTAAGGCTGTTCGTTAATGATTTGTCCTTTGATCTCTTCATCGGTCAGAATGCGTCCCGCCACCGTATCGACGACAAGCATGCGTCCCGGCTGTAGACGTTCTTTGCGCGCAATGCGCTCCGGTTCGATGCTGAGCACGCCGACTTCGGATGAGAGGACGATGAGATCGTCATGCGTGACATAATAACGGGCCGGGCGAAGACCGTTGCGGTCAAGCAGAGCGCCGATAATGCGGCCGTCCGTGAACGAAATCGCGGCAGGACCGTCCCAAGGCTCCATCAGGGTGCTGTGGTATTCGTAAAAGGCGCGTTTGGCCGGATCCATCGTTTCGTGCTTGGACCACGGCTCCGGAACCATCATCATGGCCGCGTGCGGCAAAGAACGTCCGGAAAGCGTAAGGAATTCGAGCGTGTTATCAAGAATTTGAGAATCCGATCCGTCGGTATCGACAATCGGGAGCAGACTTTGGAAATTTTCACCGAATAAATCCGTTTGGATCATAGCTTGACGGGCGTGCATCCAGTTAACGTTGCCCCGCAGGGTATTGATTTCTCCGTTGTGGATGACGTAGCGGTAAGGGTGGGCGCGTTCCCAGCTTGGAAAAGTGTTGGTACTGAAACGGGAGTGAACGAGGGCCATAGCTGTCTCGAAGGACGGGTCTTGCAATTCCGTGTAATAAGCGTCTACCTGCTCGGGAGTGAGCATGCCTTTGTATACGATGGTACGGCTGGATAAGCTGGGGAAGTAAAGCGGCGCGTTATCCAGGGCGCGGGTTTCATTCTCGATCCGCTTGCGGATGACATACAGTTTGCGTTCGAAGTTCAGTTCGTCTTGAATATCTCCGCTGCGGGCGATGAACAACTGACGCACGAAAGGCTCGGAAGCTTTGGCCGATTCGCCGAGGGTGGCATTGTCGGTAGGCACCGTTCTCCAGCCCAGGAACTGCTGGCCTTCTTCCTTGATAATCCGCTCCGCGATGCGCTCGCACTGCTGTCTGGCTTCCAGCTCCTGCGGGAGGAAAGCCATGCCGACGCCGTAAGTGCCGGCTTCCGGCAGAGATATGTTTTCTTCGGCGCAAACCTTGCTGAGAAATCCGTGCGGAATCTGCAGCAGGATACCGGCGCCGTCACCCGTATTGGCTTCGCTGCCCTGGCCGCCCCGGTGGTCCAGATTGCAAAGCACATTCAACGCCTGCCCGACGATTTCATGGGAAGGCCTGCCTTTCATATTCGCAACAAAACCAATCCCGCAGGCATCATGCTCGAACCGCGGATCGTACAAACCTTGTTTGGAAGGGGAAGCGTTTCTGTTCATGATTGTGCAACCTTTCCTCTTGTTTATTTGGGTAGAGCAACGTTTCATGCCTGCATTAAAGGGGTGAAGTCCGGAAATACGCGCGTAACTTGCCAAATTCGCCTGTATTTGCCCAAAAACCGAATCTTTTAGCGATTCGCCTCGATATTTTTCTATTATATTAACATTAGACTTTCTAGAGTGCAATTTAAAAAAAGGTTATGGGTTGAAAAAAAATTTTAATGGGAAACCCTGGACAGGGCTTGAAACTCAGAGATTCCGGGGAAAAATATCGTTTTTTTTGAATCTACAAATCTACCATTTAATGTTAGTTTACAATATTTTCAAATCCGAAAGTTAACATGGACTTCCCCTTCAAATGTTTGTGTTTGGACAAGGAGATTTATCCGATTCCGATCGTCTTTAAAAGGCGTTCGCCCATAAAATATGTAATTCCGGCGCATTCGCGCAGCGTATAATAGTAAATCGCCACGGGTTTGACCCGGACCGGCTCAGCCGTTACGTTCATGTTTAGGCTCCTTGCCATAAGCAGGGAACGGTACGTATGAAAGCCGTGCGTTACGATAATCGCCGTCTCCCACTTCTGCCTCTCCATGATCTTACGACTGTTGTCCAGATTCTCTATCGTGGATGTAGACTCATCCTCCAGAAAGATCGCCGACTCCGGGATGCCTTTGCCGACGAGGTAGCTCCGCATCACACTGGCTTCCGTCGGTTCGCTTGTCGTCGTTCCTCCCGTTGCGATGATGTTCTTGGCCAGCCCGCTCCGGTAGGCCTCGACCGCGATATCCAGCCGCTCTTTCATCGCGTTGCTGGGCTTTCCGTTCCAGACGGCCGCGCCCAGAATAATGATCGTATCACTCTCGGTTCCGTGGGAATTCTCTCCCACATAATAAATCCATCCGCTCATTCCTACTATATATAATAGAATAGCTCCCATGCAGGACAAGAATCCGTGCAACCATCGTTTCCACCGTTTGTTCTTCCGTCTGCCTTCCCGTACGGCCTTCATTCCGCCTTCATCCTGCCTCTCTCCTCCGGTACCGCTCCACCGAACGGAGGCCCGTCCCGAGCGGTCCCGTCTTTATTCTTCTATCATAACTTGCCGTGAGGTAGTTAGCTACACAAAAAGGAAGGTTTTTCCACTTTCCTCCAGCGCTTGGTTTCCGCTTCCATCCATGCCCTTTTTTCCGACGCATAAAACATGCTATGATAGCATATACCTGATGGTTTATTGGTAACAGAGAGGACGACACCTGTGGCTAAATTATATTTCCGATACGGAACCATGAACAGCGGCAAATCCATTGAAGTGCTCCGCACTGTTCACAACTACGAAGAACAGGGTAAGAAAGTATTACTCTTCACCCCCTCGGTGGATGACCGGAGCGGAGTCGGTATCGTTGCCTCCCGCATCGGCATGCAGAAGAGCGCCATCGTCATTCAAGACGGGGTCAATATGAAAGAACTGGCGGCCAAAGAGCGGCCGAACTGCATTTTGATCGACGAAGCTCAATTTCTTAATGCCGGACAGATCGAGCAGCTTGCCGAAATCGCGGACGACCTTAATATACCGGTTATCGCCTACGGGCTGCGGGCGGATTTTATGGGACAGCTTTTCGAAGGAAGCGCCAGCTTGTTCGCCATCGCCGATAAAATCGAGGAAATCAAAACCGTGTGCTGGTATTGCGATAAAAAAGCTACGATGAACATGCGCTGTAAGGACGGCGTTCCTATTTTTCACGGGGAGCAGATCCAGATCGGCGGCAACGAGAGCTACATTCCCGTCTGCCGGAAATGCTACACAGATAAGAAAAGAGAGGCGGAGCAGCACTGACCGCCGAACACAGAATGCCCGATCCGGCGCCAGACCTCCATCCAGAATTCAGAGCCTGCACGCGCGCTTCCCGGCTATTTTGTCGATTAAGGAAAGGTGAGGTTTCTTGAGAAAAAAACGAATTCTGCTCCTTTCGGAGGGATTCGGATCCGGACATACCCAGGCGGCTCACGCATTAGCGTCCGCTCTGCGCAGGACGAATCCCGGGCTGATCATCCGCGTGCTGGAACTCGGTGCGTTTCTTCATCCGACGATAGCACCCTGGATCTTTACAGCTTATCGCAAAACAGTCGTTTCCCAGCCGAAGCTGTACGGGAAGCTTTACCGCTCCCAATCGAAAAAACCTCTGAACGGTTTTTTGCAGCATGCCCTGCACCAGATTTTCTACCGTAAGGCGGAAGCCGTGATCGAACAGCTGCGGCCGGACATTATTATCTGTACCCATCCTTTTCCGAACCTGATCGTGTCGCGCCTGAAAAAACAACATGGGCTTGATATCCCGCTCTGCACGCTGCTGACGGACTATGATGCCCACGGGTCGTGGATCAACGATGAAGTGGACAGGTATTTCGTCTCGGCCCCCGACGTCAAACGCAGACTTGTGGCGAAAGGCGTCTCTTCCCGCAGAATCAAAGTGACGGGCCTGCCCGTTCACCCCAGTATCAGCGAGCAGTACTCGGTCGATGAGATTTACCTGGAGTTCGGACTCCGGGATATGCCGACCGTGATGCTGATGGGCGGCGGCTGGGGGCTGCTCGACGAGAAGCTGCTGAAGCGCATCGTACAGTGGCGCGACCGCGTCCAGCTGCTCTTCTGCCTCGGCACGAACGAGAAGGCGCGCCAGCAGCTTCAGTCGAGCGAGCTGTACCGGCATCCGAACATTCATCTGTTCGGGTACACCCGGGAGATCGGCAAGCTCATGGAGGTGTCCGACCTCCTGATCACCAAGCCGGGCGGCATGACCTGCACGGAGGCCATGATCAAAGGCGTGCCGATGCTCTTCTATAATCCGATTCCGGGCCAGGAGGAAGAGAACTGCCAATACTTCACGGAGCACGGCTACGGGGAGGAATTGACTTCTTTGAGTGAGCTGGACGGCTATTTTACCCGCTTTATGGAAAATAGACGCGATAAAAATAAAAACACCCGTAAGGGCAGCAGCCGGCGCCTGTCCAGCCTGTTCGCCAAAAGTGTCATGCAGATGCTGCGCTGACGTACTTGTGTCTTGGAATTCACACTATACTCACATCATATGGAAGAGCTATGACCACTCCTTCAAAAGGGAGAAGTCAGGGCTCTTTTTCGTTTATCTTCCTTTTTTTCAAGTTCTGTTTCTAGCGTAAGAACAGGCATTTCAGCCTCTTTGCCCGTTATTTGTCCGAATTTATGCGGCATGTACGCCAAAAGTCCTGAATACAATTCGTTAGGGGTTCGGTTTCGCGCGAAAGGAAGGTTCATCGCATGAAGACCAAAGAGGACAAGAAAGAATTGACGCTTATGTTCATTCCCGGCGCCGACAAGCGGGTCGTCCGTTTCAGGATTCCCCGCATCAGCCTGTATGCCGTTCCATCCGCCGCCGCCCTTGTCATCCTCGGCTTCTCCCTGACCATCTACGTCCAGAACACCAGCCACCGGAGCACAACGGAGCAGCTTACCGAAACGTTTACCGGTCAGGAAAAGCAGCTTACCGAACAGTTGATGCTGAAAGATTCGGAGCTTGAAAAGCTTCAGATCGAACTGATCGATTTATCCAAACAGGCCGAGCAGTTCAAAAGCAAGCTGGAGGAAATCCGCAAGTTGGAGAATAAGATAAACCCGGGTACTGCGGTTTCTTCCGGAAAAAGCACCGTTCCCCCGCCTTCGCCCCTTCCCGATGTCGGCGGCACGGAAGCGCCGGCCGGTACCCGCGAAATGAACGAACTGGCGGCGCAAACGAGGTACAGCCTCTCCGGAATGATCGGCGATATCGACGGTCTGCTTGTCCAGTTGACGGAGAGCGAGCGAAAGCTGCAGGAAGCACGCCGGCTGAAACGAATCACCCCCACCATCTGGCCGTCGGATTCCCGCACGGTCACCTCGGGTTTCGGGGTGAGGCAGGATCCTTTCACCGGGAAGCCCAATGTGCACACCGGCCTCGACATCGACGGCGAGCTGAACGATCCCGTCTATGCCGCTGCCGACGGCACGGTCACTGCGGCCGGTTACGATTCCCAGCACGGGAATCATATCCGCATCGACCATACGAGAGGCATCGAAACCGAATACCTCCATCTGAACAAAATGGAGGTACAGACAGGCAGCGCCGTCCGCAAGGGCCAAATTATCGGACGCGTCGGAACGACCGGACGAAGCACGGGAACTCATCTGCATTACGAAGTCCACAAAAACGGCACGAAAATCAACCCCTCTCCTTACCTTATTTCCGATCGAAAGGATGATAACTGACATGGTATTCGATAAAAAACGGAATACGGACAACAAAACGACCGACACGATCATCGGAGAAAGCACAGTCTGCGAAGGAAAGATTGTTTCGGAAGCCAGTCTTCGTATCGAAGGACAGGTGCTGGGGGACATCGAATGCGCAGGCGATATCGTCATCGGGGAAAATGCGGTCGTTCACTCGTCCATCCAGGCGAGAGATATCACGATCGCGGGCAAAGTGAACGGTAATGTAACGACCAAAGGCAAGCTGACCGTGATGAGCACCGGAGTGCTGATCGGAAACATCCAGGTCCGGGCTTTCATCATGCAGGAAGGCGGCGTTTTCCAGGGAACGAGCACAATGACGGCTTCCGGTCAGGACGACAAGGCGCCGAGCCCGATCTCCAGCGCCCCTTCGGCCAAGAACCGCAAAGAAGAGCAGTCCCTCGCCAGCGTCAACTAATAGAAGAACTGCATCTCAAGCGCACCGTCGCGCGCGGACCCTGCAATTACCGATCAGGCATACCAAAGAACGGGAGGTTTTACGGTGGCCCCAACACCCCAGCTCAGCGTATGGACGGAGCACCGTTTCTGGCTAGGCATTCTTTATGATCATGCGACCTTCGTATGGCAGGCCCTCGCACCGAGCGAGCAGCCCCTTATTCAGACGGCATACGGATTCCGTCAGGCTTTCGCCGCCCTTGTCAAGCAAGTCGAGCTGACTCCGCAGGATCTGCCGGTATCTTCACCGGTGATGATCAAGCTTGCCCAGGATATCCTTCCGGCCGCAAGCGGCTACTATCAGTTCGAAGGACATATCCAAAGCCTGCGGATAAGCAACAAAATCGTACTGGAACTGACCCCCTCCTACTTTAACGGAACGTTAATCGAGAACGAGGAATATCTCCGGTTACTGTCGTTCTGGACCCGGGGCGTCGAGGCGGAAGAATTGACGCTGTACGGACTGCTGGATATGTGGCTGGAGGATCAGCTAGGCCATGCCGTTCTGCTCTGGGATCACCTGGACCCCGTAGAAATCGAATTGTCGGAGCAGGCCCGCCGATATTCCAATACCTTTCAGGCATACATGGTCAAAAATCGCGCCATGGGCGGCTATCTCCGCTTCACCCCTCCGGGTTTCCCGGCCCAGCGCCGTTTTGCGACGGATGTGGCGGTAGCCATCATCAATTTCTACGATTTTGTCGTCAAAGTCATTGACATGTATGTCGATGAAGAACTTCTCAGCCGACTGACGCTCCGGTTCCTGGACCATCATCTGCCGGAAAGCTGCTATTTCCTCAATAAACTGGCCGTCTATGAACCTAATCTGAAGATTCCGGGCAACTGCTTTCTCTACAAGCCGATAGCGCCCAACGAAAATATCCCGTATCCGGAGCTTACGCCTCCGCAGTCCCGGGAGGATTAATCCGCACTTCCCCGGGGTAAAGGGGTATAGATGCGGGTTTGGCAGGGTCCCCCGCTTACTTAGAGAAAAGAGGCGGTGGAGATCGTGAACGATTCACAATTCGATACGCTTATTGTCGGCTCGGGCCTGGCGGGCCTCAGCTGCGCGTTTGAGCTCGCCGAACAAGGACAACGCGTACATATTATAGAAGCGGCGCCTTTCGCCGGAGGCCGCACATCGAACTGGTCGGATGCCGGCATGGAAGTTGAATCGGGCTTTCATAAATTTATCGGATTTTATGAAGCCCTCCCGAATCTGCTGAAAAGAGCAAGGATTAAACCGAACAGCATGCTGACTTGGGAAAAAACGTTCGAAATCCGTCTCCCCGACGGGGAAACGGCCGGAGAATTCGGAATCGCCCCTTTGAAATCCCCCATTAAAACGATTGCGGGAGCTTTCACCAACAACGATATTATCTCTCCGGCCGACAAAGCTTCCCTGATGCCCTTTGTAGCAGAGGGCCTCAAGCTGCTGTCGGAGAACCGGATGGAGCTGGATACGTACAGCGTAGCCGAATTCGCCCGCAAGCACGGCGTCAAGGACGAGGCGCTGCGTCATGTGCTGGGGCCGCTTACGTCCGGCGTGCTGTTCCTCCCGCCGGAAGACTATTCCGCGCTCGTCTTCTTCGGGCTTTTTGCGCCGGGGGTGCCGAAGTTTTACAAGATGCAGATCGGCGGATTCAACGGCGGTATGACCGACGTGATGATCAACTCTCTGCTCGCGGCGCTTGAAAAAAGAGGCTGCCGGATCAGCCTGAGCACTCCGGCCGAAGGACTCCGCCTTGAAGACGGCCGGGTCACGGGCGTCTCCCTGCAGGAAGGCGGGACCCTGAGCGCCGCTCACGTCGTCATCGCCACGGAAATCTCGGCGGCCAAGCGGCTGCTCCAGCCGCCGTTCGGAGGAGAGGCATGGTATCCGCCTCTCCGGGAACTGCCGACGATGCCCGACGTGACGATTCAGCTGGAGCTCAGCGAGCCGCTTCTTCCGCAGGACCGGGTAACCTTCGGTCCCAGCACGTGCATCGGCAGCTTCAGCGAACAGTCGCGCACGACGTTTCCGCACGTACCCGGCCGCGTCTCCATGATCCTCTCACCCCCGGACGAATTCATCGACATGCCGGATGATCTCGTTTTCGAGCGGGTGTGCGCGGATGCGGACAAGCTCGGCCTCGACCTGCGCGCGAAGGCCAAGGATTACCGGGTGATCCGCAGACCGGATCACTTCTATTCCGTCCGACCCGGAAGCGAGAAGCTCCGCCCCGAGCAGCGCACGCCTGTGCCGGGCCTCGCCCTTGCCGGCGACTATACGCGCCAGCCGATGTTCGCGACGATGGAAGGCGCGGTCCTGTCGGGCCGCAAGGCGGCCGAGGCCGTGCTGGGCCGGGAGCTGGGCTGAGCCGACTTTATTGGGCTGAGCTTGGGTGCCGCCGATAGCTCGACTAATCGGCAAAGCGCTACGCTGCACCGCGCGCTTCACGGTTCCGCACTTCGTGATGCTGCGCTTGGCTGAGCTTCGCGACGCCGCACTTCATGTGCTGTGTTTGGCGGTGCTGCACTTCGCGGTGCTGTCATTAAGCTTTGCCAGGCCGAACTTTGCCGCAGTCATTTCCTGCATGTCCGTGATCGAACCCGGCTATCGTTGTCAGCTTTACTGTTCTGCGCAGAACTTGACTGGATCGTCTTATTCCGTGATGTACGGTACCCGTGCTGTGTTGAGCTTGGCCGAGCCAAAGGGCAGGCCCGACGTCACGGAGCGGACTCCGCCTTCTAACCAAAAAGGACAGCCGAATAACCGGCTGTCCTTTTTCCAAACTCATTTTCACAAGAATTATTTTTTCTCTTTTTTCACTTCATCCAGAAGCGACAGATCCAGGAACTTGCTCAGATCCAGCTCTTCTTTCTTCACGTTCTTGATGAAGCCGGCATCGATCGACACTTTTGCCATTTCTTCAATCGCTTCCTTGCTCACATCCGGCGTCAGATTGAGGCGGGAAAGCGCCGCTTTGATCAGTTCGTTATCCAGACCTTTGCCGCTCAGCTTTTTAAGCTGATTGTTGATCAGGTCGTATGACTTATCGGGACTGCTTTTGATGAAGTTAATGGCATCGATATTCGCCTGGATCGCGCCTTTGGCCATATCGCGGTGGTCCTTCAGGAATTTATCGCTCGCGACCAGGATCGTCAGCGGGTAGTTGCCGTTGTTCGGCGGGATTTTGTCCCAATCTACAAGAATTTGTCCGATGCCTTCCTTCTCCATCTGGGTTCCCCACGGTTCCGGGATAAGCGTAGCGTCGACTTCCTTCTGGCGCATCGCAACCAGTGTATCCGCCGGAGCGCGGGCGATAATCTCCACGCCGGATTTATCCGTCGTCACTTTCAGCCCTTCCTGCTGGAGAAGCAGGCGCAGCGAAATTTCGTTCGTGCTGCCGCGTGTCGGGATGGCGACGGTTTTGCCTACAAGATCTTTTACGCTTGAGATCCCCGCGTCTTTACGGACAGCCAGTACGGCGCCGCCGTTGTTGGAACCGGAAATCACTTTGAAGTTTTTGCTTTTCAGGTATTGGTTGGTGGATGGCCCGGGACCGACGAAGCCAAGGTCAATCTGATCCGTAGCCAGAGCGGTCGAAAAGTCCGAGCCGTTATCGAAAGCCGTGACTTCCACTTTGACGCCCTCGCCCCAATATTTCTCGAAATATTTATTTTCGAGCGCCACATAACCGGCGGCATGCGTAACGTTTTTGAAAATACCGACGCGGACTGTTTCCGGCTTCTTGCCGTCGCCGCTTCCGCCGGAGCTTTTGGAATCCCCGCCGCCGCATGCGGTGAGCACCGTACCGACCAGCAGAATGAGTGCAAGCAGCCAAGCTGTTTTTTTCATCGTAAACTCCCCTTTATCTGTTCTTCTGTTTCTTGCTTATTTACCGCTTGAGGCAAGGCCGTAGCGGAGCAGGATTTTATCCTCGAGCTTTTTGAAGCAAAGATGGTCGGAAATCGTGCCGAGCACCGCAATGATAATGACGATGCAAAGCATAAGCGCGGTATCCGCAATATCGCGGCCCTGCTGAAGCAATTGGCCCAAGCCGACGCCTTTGGCGATCAGTTCCCCGGCTACCAGCGCCCGCCAGGCGAACGCCCAGGCTACCCGCACCCCGTTGATGAGATGAGGGAAGGCCGCCGGAACCATGATCTGCCAGAACATCCGCAGCCCGTTGCCCGTGCCCATCGTCTGGGCCGCTTTCAGATAGATCGGCGGAATGTTCATAATGCCCGTGCGGCTCGACATGGCCATCGTCCAGGTGGCCCCGAGCGCCGTAATGAAAATAACGGAGGTGTCCGTCAATCCGAACCAGATGATCGCGAACGGCAGCCAGGCGATACTCGGAACCGTCTGCAGGGCAACGACGACAAAACCGAGCGTATCGTCCAGAAACCGGAAGCGGGCAAAAAGAAAACCCAGCAGAGTCCCTACAACGAGAGAGATACAGAAGCCGGTCAGCAGCCGTCCGAGCGATCTCAGCGTCGCTTCCACAAGCTGCCCGTCCGTAAGACCCAGGCGGAAAGCATCCAAGGTCTGGAACAGAGACGGGAATTTCCATCCCCAGTCGAAGATTCTATATCCCGCCTCCCACGCTATCAGCAGAATCACGAGAAAAATCGTTCTTCTTAAGGCTGTACTCATCGCCCATCTCCTCCTTTACCACTTTCTCGAGCTCCTCGGCAAGAACGTCCATGATCGCACTCTCGACATGATGGATAACGGAGTCGGCATTATCGCGCGGGCGCGCGGCTTGTACGGCGAATTCCTTTTTGATTGTTCCCGGACGGGTCGACATCACGACGACGCGGTCGGACAGGATAACGGCTTCACGGATGTTATGGGTAATAAACAAGATCGTTTTGCCGGTTTTCATCCAGATTTCTTCAAGTTCTTTATGCAAAATGAGACGAGTCTGCTCATCGAGCGCCGCGAAGGGCTCGTCCATGAGAAGAATTTCCGGGTCCATGGCAAGCGCACGTGCAATAGCGGCACGCTGCTTCATGCCTCCGGACAGCTCGTGCGGATAACGGTCCGCAAATTTGCTGAGGTGGACCGTCTTGATCTGCTCCATCGCTTTCTCGTACCGTTCTTTCTTCGGAATGCCCTTCTGCTTAAGGCCGAAGGCGACATTGTCGAGCACGGTCAGCCACGGAAACAGCGCATGCTCCTGAAAAACGACGACGCGGTCGGAGCCCGGTCCGGTCACTTTCGTCCCGTTCACTTCAATCGTACCTTCATCATAGCCTTCCAACCCGGCCACCATGTTCAGCACCGTCGACTTACCGCAGCCCGAGGGGCCGAGCAGAGATACGAACTCGCCTTTTCTGATGGTCAGCGAAACATCGTCAATAGCGGTAAATGATCCGCTGCTGCGCTGCTTGAAGGTTTTGCGAACATGCTTGATTTGTATCATCGCTTGATCTCTCCTTCAGGCTCGGACGAAAGCAGAAGCTTCGTATATTCCGTTCCTATTCTTATACCAACTTATTTTATCGGAATTATGTTATTTGTCAACCTTTAATTGCATAAAATTCTAATAAAAAAAGCCCTTGTAAAGGGCTTAAAGGACTGCTGTTAACAGGAATAGGCGGTTAACCCGCATGACGACGGGCGGCGCATCCGCAACTGTCCGGGCCACCCGCCCGATGCCGACGGGAGCCTACACGGCCGACACCGCCCGGCATCCTGAGCGCCGGACCTGCAGCCGCGGACGCGGAAGGCGCGCTTACCCGCGGGCTTGCCGCCCCCGCCGGGCTTTGGCGGACTCGGACTCCGCCACGACGAGCACGTCCATGCTGCGCGCCCCGCGCATGATCCGTTTCACGATGGACCCGTGAAACAGCCGCTCCCACAGCGACTCGCGCGCCTGGCCGATGATGAGCTGCGTAGCGCTCAGTTCCAAGGCCCGCGCGAGCAGCCCGTCCGCGGTGCGCCTCCGCCCCGCGGCGCCCAGCACTTCGAAGCGGCCGCCGAGCCGCTCCGTCAAGGTCTGCAGCGCGGCGATCCGCGCTTCCTCATCGCCGGCGGCCGAGTCGCTGCGGATGTAAGCGACGTGCCAGCGCGCTTTCAGCCGGTAAGCGATGCGGAAGCCGCGGCGGATGATGCGCTCCGCGTGCTGGTTCAGCTTCACGCAGACGAAGATCACTTCCTCGCGCCGCCAGGGGCCGCGCAGGGAGCCGACGCGTTCCCACGCCTCCAGGCGTTCGTCCACGTCGTCGGCGATTTCGCGCAGCGCAAGTTCCCGCAGGGCAATCAGATTAACGGTTTTGAAAAAGTGGCCGAGCGCCTGGTCCACTTTGTCCATCCCGTAAATCTTGCCCTCCTTCATGCGCTGCTGCAGAGTCTGCGGCGTGACGTCGATGAGCTCCACCTCATCGGCCAGCCGCAGGATGCTGTCCGGGACCGTTTCCCGGACCCGCACGCCCGTCAGCTGCTCGACGGAATCGTTCAAGCTCTCGAGATGCTGGACGTTCACGGTTGAGATGACGGAAATGCCCGCATTGAGGATCTCCAGGATATCTTCGTATCTCTTCTTGTTGACACTCTGCGGCACATTCGTGTGAGCCAGCTCATCCACAAGAACCAGATCCGGCATCCGGCGGATCACCGCCTCGGTATCCATTTCCTGCAGTTCGGTTCCCCGGTAGGTACTGATATTCCGTGGAATCAGCTCCAGATCGCCGACCTGATCCGCCGTTTCTTTACGGCCATGCAATTCGAGAAGTCCGATGACCACATCGATATTTTTACGCAGCAGATCGTTTCCTTCCCGCAGCATGCTGTAAGTTTTGCCCACGCCCGGCGCAGCCCCGATATAAACCTTGAAGCGTCCGCGCCGCGCTTTACGGATTTGACGTTCCATCTCCTGGGGACTCGGGCGCCGGTAAAGCTCGACCGGCGGCCGGGCATCGCTCTTTCGTTTGACCGGAAGAATCCGCTCTCCGTCCCGCTCCGCCCGGTCGGCAACCACGAACAGATCGATCCCTTGCAGACGGCTCACCGCATCGTTAAGCACCGAGCCCTGCCAAAACTCCTGCCAGCGGCTGTGCTTGGAGTGGCCCAGCACGATCCGGGTCACTTTGCGGTCGATTCCGTAACGGATGAGCGCCTGGGCAAGCTTTCGCCTCCCCGGGAAAGGAACCTCATCGAAAGTGCCGCCCACTTTCTCGACCAGTTTGATGATCGAACGGCGGAACGTAGCCGCATCCTTGGATAGAGCTTTCCCCGGGGCGGTAAAAGAGACGACGAACAAATCGCCGCTCAGCCGGTCCGCTATCTGCTGCCCCCGCCGGACATAAATCGACCCGTTCCAATGGTACTGGGCGGAAACCAAAATCCGCTCGTCGGCCCCCGAAGGTCCGGTCATCCCCATTTCTCCCCGGTGCTTCTCCAGAGATTCGTTGACTCCTTCCGCCACGAGCCGAAGGGCCAGCTCACGCAGCACGCCGATGTTCCCCCGTTCCAGCACCTTGCGCTCGTGCCACTGGCAGCCCCTCATCCCTCCCTCCTCAAGCCGGTTGAGGATCGTTTCGGGCGTGGCATCGATAAGCCTCACTTCATCGGCCAGCTCCAGGGTATCCGCCGGCACCGTATGTTCCACTACGATGCCCGTCATTTTACGGGCAAGCTCGCGCACTCCCTCCAATTCATACACGTTCACGGTTGCCAGCACACTGATCCCTTTGCTTAGCAGAAATTTGATATCCTCCAGCCTCGTCGGGTAGAGAGCCCCCGGCCTGTTGCGATGAGCCAGTCCATCGGTCAGCACCACTTCCGGATTGCGGGCAGCAAGGTCATCCAGCGGCAAATCCTGCTGCCTCACCCCGTCCTTCATCCATTCGATGCTTTCAACCCGTTCCAGCCCGCCGGCCTGTTCCATCGTCTCGGGACGTCCCTCCATAGAAACCGCGCACAGCACGACATCGATTCCCTGTTCTCGGAGTGTCTGCCCTTCCCGCAGCATGTGATACGTTTTCCCCGAACCGCTGACGGCCCCGATATAGATTTTCAGCCGGCCCCGGTGGATTTCCGAAATCGACAGCAAAATTTCTTCGGGGGTTTTTCTCCGGAAATTATCCATCCTCCGGCTCCTTTCCCGTTCCTTGTCCCTTATACCTCACATTGTTCTCCCACGGAATTCCCGTTGTCTTGTAAGCATCATGCAATCTTTTAGAGAGACAGAAACTTGATCCGGATCCTCTGCCCCAAAGAAGGTATATATAATAGTAGAAACACAATTTTTCATAAGAGTAAATCCCGCTTTTCCGCATTCCGAAAACCCGCAAAACGCATGCCCTCCTTACCGGAACGAGCATGCGTTTATGAGTGGCTGCCGGCTTCTGGAATCCTGCCCGGTCAGGCGTCTTTATCGTTACCGTATAAAATGGCTCCCGAACTGGCGGTTACCGGTTATTTTTCGGCTAATTTCTTCACATCCAGGTTCAATTCCAGCACATTCACGCGAGGTTCGCCGAATATGCCCAGATCGCGGCCGTCCGTGTTCTTCTTAACCAATTCCTGAAGCTGGGCGGTCGATATTCCCGTCACTTTGGCAATACGGGGAATCTGGACTTGAGCCGATTCCGGCGTAATATGAGGATCGAGACCCGAAGCGGAGTTCGTGAGCAAGGAAATCGGCACCTGATTGACGGGTACGCCCGGATTTTCCTTTTTCCATGACTCGATGGATTCCTGCGTGCGTTTTACCAGTTCCGGGTTGGACGGGGCATAGTTGTTAGAGCCCGAAGCTTCCGCTTTATATTCAATGGAAGAAACGCGGCCGTGGAAATACTTCGGATCCGCAAACAATTGCCCGATCAGCTCCGAGCCGACGACTTCACCCTGTTCGTTCTTGATGACGCTGCCGTTGGCCTGTTTGGGGAAAATGACCTGTGCGAGGCCTGTCGACACAAGCGGATAAATAATCCCGCACAGGACGATTAACAATACGCTGACACGGACGGCGATAGACAAGACGGATCCGTTCCACTCGCCGTTTTCTTTAGGTACCGAAGCGCCTGGATTCATCCTTTTTCAATCCTCTCTCTTATACCGGGGGAAGCCTGCGAGAGGCATTCCCGGCATGTGGTTGCTTGGTTCACAGGGTATTTTCAAGCCATTTACTTAAGCGTTTATGTGCTTCCGTTTCCACGAAACGGGTCCCTAGATCCAGACATGAACGACCAGATCAATCATTTTGATTCCGATAAAAGGAACGACGACCCCGCCCAGCCCGTAAACAAAAAGATTGCGGCTGAGCAGCTTTGTCGAGCTCATCGGGCGGTATTTGACGCCCTTCATCGCGAGAGGAATGAGCAGCGGAATGATGACCGCGTTGAAGATGAGAGCGGACAGCACCGCCGAAAGGGGCGATCCCAGCTTCATGATATTGAGGGCCTCCATTTGCGGGATCGCCAGCATGAACATCGCCGGAATGATCGCGAAATATTTGGCGATATCGTTGGCGATCGAGAAGGTCGTGAGCGCCCCGCGTGTCATCAGCAGCTGCTTACCGATGCCGACCACTTCAATGATCTTGGACGGATCGGAGTCCAGATCGACCATGTTGGCCGCCTCTTTGGCGGCGATGGTTCCGCTGTTCATCGCCAGACCCACGTCGGCCTGGGCAAGCGCCGGAGCGTCGTTCGTGCCGTCGCCGGTCATCGCGACCAGCTTGCCTTCCGCCTGCTCTTTGCGGATCACGGCAATCTTATCCTCCGGCTTGCTCTCGGCGATAAAGCCGTCCACACCGGCTTCCTTGGCGATAGTAGCCGCCGTCAGCGGGTTGTCGCCGGTACACATGATCGTTTTAATGCCCATTTGGCGCAAGGTATCGAACCGTTCCTTCATGCCAGGCTTCACGGTATCCTTCAAGTAAATCAGGCCGTAAACTCTTCCATCCACGGCCACGGCAAGCGGGGTCCCGCCTTCCGTGGCGATCGCGTCCCCGTTAGCCTTAAGATCGGCGGGAACCGTTCCGCCCTGCTCCTGCACCCAGCGGACGACGGCGTCTACGGCGCCTTTGCGCACTTTTCTGCCGTCTTTCAGGTCGATGCCGCTCATCCGGGTTTCCGCTTTAAAGTCGATGAACTCCCCGCCTTCCGCGAGAGAGGCCTCGTAAACCAGGTTCTGCTTCTTCATCAGCTCCAGCACGGAACGTCCTTCCGGCGTTTCGTCTTTGACCGAGCTGACGGCCGCCCAGGCAGCCGCTTCACCCGCGGAGGCGCCACCTACCGGGATAAATTCGCTGGCCATCCGGTTTCCGAACGTGATGGTCCCCGTTTTATCCAGAATGATCGTATTGATGTCACCGGCCGCTTCGACCGCCTTCCCCGACATCGCCAGGACGTTGAACTGGGTGACCCGGTCCATCCCCGCGATCCCGATTGCGGACAACAGGGCGCCGATCGTCGTCGGAATGAGGCAGACGAGCAGGGCGATCAGCACGGCCGTATCCAGCTCGACATTCACGAACCCCGCGATGGGCTTCAGCGTAACGACCACGATCAGAAAAATAAGTGTCAGCGTGATCAGCAGCGTGTTCAGCGCGATTTCGTTCGGCGTCTTCTGGCGGGACGCCCCCTCGACGAGGGAAATCATCCGGTCGATGAAAGATTCGCCGGGATCGCTCGTGATCCGTACCCGGATCGCGTCGCTTACGACCCGCGTGCCGCCAGTAACGGAGCTGAAATCGCCGCCCGCTTCTTTAATGACCGGCGCGGATTCCCCCGTGATCGCCGATTCATCGATAGAGGCCAGACCCTCAATCACTTCGCCGTCGCCGGGAATCATTTCTCCTTGGGCGACGGTAACGATATCGCCCTTGCGGAGTTCCGTGGACGGAACGACTTTAATGCCGCTGCCGACCACTTTGTTAGCCTGGATTTCTTGTTTGGACTTCTTAAGCGAATCCGCCTGGGCTTTCCCCCTGCCTTCCGCCAGCGCCTCGGCAAAGTTGGCGAACAGCACCGTGAAGAGCAGAATCAGAAACACTGTCAGGTTGAATCCGATCCGGTCCTGCGTTCCGAAGTAGCCCGGCAGTACCGTCATCAGAAGGACAATGAAGGTTCCGATTTCTACCACAAACATAACGGGATTTTTCATCATCGTAACCGGATTTAATTTAAGAAAGCTTTGCACGATCGCCTGTTTAACGATATCCCCGCTCAGCATCGATTTTCGTTTCGTTTGAGAAGCATTTGAGCTCATCCGTTTTCACCCCATCGTTTTTAACGCAATGTCAAATATTCGGCCACCGGACCGAGCGCGATTACCGGCAGGAAGGTGAGCGCCCCAATGATGACGACCGTACCTACCACGATTCCGGTAAACAAGGCATTGTCCGTACGGAACGTACCGATTGTTTCCGGGACCCACTGCTTACGGCCCAGTGAGCCGGCCACACCCAGCAGGGCGATGATCGACACGTAACGGCCAAGCAGCATCACAATTCCCGTGGAACTGTTCCAGAACGGCGTATTGTCTGCCAGCCCCTCGAAGCCGGAGCCGTTATTGGCCGCCGACGACGTGAACTCGTACAGCACCTGGGAGATTCCGTGGAATCCCGGATTGGTGACGGCTCCTTTGCCAAGCTCCGTCATGAAGGCGATCGCTGTCGGAGCCAGGATGATAAGCGGATGCGCCAGAATCGCAACGGCGATCAGTTTCATCTCACGGGACTCGATTTTGCGTCCCAGAAACTCCGGGGTCCGGCCGACCATGAGGCCCGCCAGAAAGACCGCCAAAATCGCGTACATGAGCATATTGACCAGCCCGACTCCGTCCCCGCCGAATACGCAGTTCAGCATCATTTGAGCGAGCGGAACCATTCCGCCCAGCGGGGTGAGCGTGTCGTGCATATTGTTGACGCTTCCCGTCGTCGCCGCCGTCGTTACCGTAGTGAACAGCGCGGACTGGGCAATGCCGAACCGCACCTCTTTACCTTCCATACTGCCGATGGACGAATCCGCGCCAAGGGCGTTCAAGGCAGGGTTACCGGCCTTTTCCGAGAAGAAAGCGACCGACAGAAAGACCAGGAACAAGGTCATCATCGCGGTGAAAATGACCCACCCCTGCTTCCGGTTCTTCGCAAACCGCCCGAAGGTATAGGTTAATGAGGCCGGAATGCACCACATGGACAACATTTCGATCACGTTAGTCAGCGGAGACGGATTTTCAAACGGATGGGAAGAGTTCACCCCGAAGAAACCGCCGCCGTTCGTACCCAGATGCTTGATGGACACAAGCGACGCTACCGGACCGATGGCGATTTGCTGCTCCCCGCCTTCAAGCGTCTTCGCGGCCACGGTCGGATCCAGCGTCTGCGGCACCTTCAGGCCGACAAGCACCAGCGTGACCACGATAGCCAGCGGCAGCAGCAGGCGGGTGTGTCCTTTTACAAAATCCGTAAAAAAGTTCCCGATGGTATTGCCTTTGGACGTCAGTCCGCGGATAAACGCAATCGCTACAACGATCCCCGTTACGGCGGACGTGAACATCATCATCATGATGACCGCCATCTGCGAGAAATAGGACAAGCCCGTTTCCCCGCTGTAGTGCTGCAGGTTGGTGTTCGTCATAAAGCTGATGATCGTATTAAACGACAGCGTCGCTTCCATATTGTCGATCCCGTTCGGGTTCAAAGGAAGAGCACGCTGCAGACGGAGGATCAGATACCCGACCGCCACAAGCACGATGTTGGTCAGCACAAGGCTGCCCGCATACTTCTTCCACGTCATGCCATTCTCGCTGCGGATACCCGCAAGCTTGTAAATGGGCCGTTCCAGCCAGCCGAACCATTTGTCCGTCCGGTTTCTCTCATTCGAAAAAACATGATAAATATAAGTCCCAAGCGGTTTCACCAGCAGGCAAAGCACCGCGATTACGATTACGATTTGCACAATCTCCATGGATTCCTATCCTCCTCAAGCAACTCCGCGCTAGTCGTTCACCGGCTGCCCGAAGGCGCCCTAAAATTTTTCGGGATGTATGAGCGCGTATATCAGATACAGGAAAAGCCCTGCCGTAAAAAGCGCGATGATCATCATGTACGGCCGCCTTCCGAGCCTTCCACGACATGGTCACACCAGGTCAGAAAACCGTAAAAGATGAGATAAATAAATGCCAGCAGCAGAATCATATAAAGGTCCGTCATGTGTGTCGGCTCCTTTCTTTCCTATTTATAGGTTCGTTTTATAGGTTCATTTATTATCCTTCGGACAGTGAATTTAAACGTTAGCGTAAAACTTCCTCGGGCACTTGGCCCGGTGCTGCTCCAAGCAGGAAAGAGACCTGACGGGTATTCGTATGCACCACATGGTCGGCGCCGAGCGCTTTATAAATCAACCGCGGTGTGGCATTCGTTTTCACCACAAAAATCGTTCCGGTTGTCCAGCTGCGGACCATCTGAAGATACCGGCAGCAGAGCGGCAGGCTGTCTTCGAAAAGATAAACGTCACCGATCGGAAGCTCGGGAACTTCCCAGGCTTCGTGGCGAACGGTGTCCACTTCCACGATGTGCCGGACTCCCAGCTTCTTCATCCGCTGTCCTTCTGCGGGGTTGTTCACAAGCGCCGCGAAGGGTCTGCGGTAAATATTCAGCAGTTTAATAAAGTTCTCGCCGGTGACATTCGGTGCGGAAACCAACGTATAGGTTTGGATCTTTCTCTCGTCCACTTTTTATCCCTCTTTCATGTTTTGGGCAGCAAAAAAAGAAGCCTGCGGAAGAGGAACTCTTCACGCGGCTTCTTGACGGTCACAGCCTAAAAAGACTATAGCCGAAGCGCGATAGCAGTCGCCTCTCTCGGTACGCTTACGAGGTTAGCTGTCGGATTCGGGCGTGAGAGTCGCCCTACCATGACGGCACGGATGCCGCTTCTGGATTCACCCCATGAGGACTGGCCGTCAGGCCTGCAAGTCCTCGTTGGTTCCCCCGTTTTCCGCTTCACACGGAAACTCAGCGATAAAAACGCATGTTCATTTGTTTGGCACATTTTTCATTTTCGGATGTTTTTGAACATAACAAAACCACAGCGAAACGAAGTCCCTGTGGTCGATGCCGATCACAAGCTTCTTCAACCCCTCCCGAACTCATGCGCTTACGAGGTTAGCTGTCGGATTCGGGCGGTGAGAGTCGCCCTACCTGATTGCCGGGTCCATGGGTTCCGGCGCTTCAGGATTCACCCCTGCAGACACGGCTCCGGCTCTCACACCGGATCAATGCTGCGATGGTTCCCCCGCTTCCCCCGGAGGGGGAAATTCAGCGAAAGCAAGAAACTGTTTTTTTCAATTGATGGAATGAATGTTACACCTCCGCACGTGCTTTGTAAAGATATGGGGAGATTGGTTTTAAACCGATTTAAGCCAAAGAAATCCCCTAATGCGCTTACATTTCTACTTTTTGTGCGCTAGCTTGTTAATACGTCGAAAATCTCACGTTTTTGAAAACGGTTTGGACATCCAGCCTCTTCCCGCACCGGAAAAACCTGCTATACTACTTGTAAATGTTCCCATATTAACCAGTAAGGAGGCATGTTTATGAAAATCGGATGGAAATCAATCTTGCTCTGGGGGGTGATTTCCATTGTCGGCGCGTTCGCTTTCGGGCTTGTCGCACTTAATCGCGGGGAAACGATCAATGCCGCCTGGCTCGTTATCGCAGCCGTCAGCTGCTATGCGGTCGCCTACCGGTTCTACAGCCGTTTTCTCGCCCGCAAAGTCTTCGTGCTCGACGACAACCGGAAAACACCCGCAGAGCTGAACAACGACGGCAAGGACTATGTGCCGACGAACAAATGGGTGCTGTTCGGGCACCATTTCGCGGCCATTGCCGGAGCGGGTCCTCTCGTAGGCCCCGTGCTTGCCGCCCAGATGGGCTATCTGCCCGGAACGCTGTGGATTATTCTCGGCGTTATTCTGGGAGGCGCCGTCCAGGATTTCGTGATTCTTTTCGCTTCAACTCGTAGAAACGGTAAATCGCTGGGCGATATGATCAAGGACGAAATCGGCAAGGTGACGGGCACGATTGCCATGCTTGGCATTCTGGGCATTATGATCATTCTTCTCGCCGTGCTCGGGCTCGTCGTCGTCAAAGCTCTGATCGGCAGCCCGTGGGGCATGTTCACGATTGCCGCCACCATTCCGATCGCCCTCCTTATGGGCGTGTATATGCGCTACATACGGCCCGGCCGGGTCGGGGAAGCATCGCTCATTGGCGTCGTGCTGCTCGTTCTGTCGCTGATCGGAGGCAAGTTCGTCGCCGAGAGCGCCGCTCTGGCCCCGCTTTTCTCCTTCAGCGGGGAAACCATCGCTCTGATGATGATCGCCTACGGCTTTTTCGCTTCGGTCATGCCGGTTTGGCTGCTTCTGGCGCCCCGCGACTATCTCAGCACGTTCCTGAAAGTCGGAACGATCATCGGCCTCGCGCTGGGTATTATTTTCGTTCTGCCGGATCTGTCCATGCCGGCCACGACCCGGTTCATCGACGGAACCGGTCCCGTCTTCGCCGGGAATTTGTTCCCGTTCCTGTTCATCACCATTGCCTGCGGCTCCGTATCGGGCTTCCATGCGCTGATCTCCTCCGGGACGACGCCCAAAATGCTGGAGCGCGAATCCCACGCGCGTCCGATCGGCTACGGCGCGATGCTGGTCGAATCGTTCGTCGCCATCATGGCGCTGATCGCCGCCTGCATCATCACGCCCGGCACCTACTTCGCGATTAACTCGTCGGCGGCGGCCCTGGGCGGTACCGATGTGGCGACCGCGGCGGCAACCATCACGAGCTGGGGCTTCACCATCACGCCCGAGCAGTTGACTACGCTGTCCAAGGATATCGGCGAGAGTACCATCCTCTCGCGGACGGGCGGCGCGCCGACCTTCGCCATCGGCATGGCGCAAATCTTGTCCGGCGTGATCGGCGGCAAAACGATGATGGCGTTCTGGTACCACTTCGCCATCCTGTTCGAAGCGTTGTTCATCCTGACGACGATCGACGCCGGTACCCGCGTGGGGCGTTTCCTCATCCAGGATCTGCTCGGCTATGCCAGCAAGTCGCTGGGGGATACCCGGTCCACGGTAGGCAATCTTATCGCTACGGCTCTCTGCGTGGCGGGCTGGGGTTATTTCCTCTACCAAGGCGTTGTGGACCCTCTGGGGGGCATCAACTCCTTGTGGGCGCTCTTCGGCATCGCCAACCAGATGCTGGCCGGCATCGCGCTTGTGCTGGGGACGACCATTTTGTTCAAAATGGGCAAGAAGGCGTACGCCTGGGTCACGCTCCTGCCCACAACGTGGCTGCTTATCGTGACCATGTCCGCCGGCTGGCAGAAGCTGTTCCACGAGAAAGCGAACATCGGCTTTCTTTCTCACGCCAAGCAGTTCCAGAACGCGCTGGACAGCGGCAAAATCGTCGCTCCGGCCAAAACGGCCGCGCAGATGAAGCAGATCGTGATGAACGATTACATCGACGCGGCCTTGTGCGGATTTTTCATGATCGTGGTGCTGATCGTGTTTATCTCGGCCATCCGCGTCTGGCTGAAGGCGATTTCGAACAAACCGCTGGACCTTTACGAAGCCCCGTATATCCCGCGCAGCGGGCAGGGCAGATCCGAGGCGACGAAATATGTTTAAGCGCCTGAAACTGATCTGGAGCTACCGCAATCAGTTTATCCATCTGATGGTGGGCGTCCCCCACTACGAGACATATGTGGCTCATATGAAAAGCACCCACCAAGACCAGCCTGTCCTGAGCCGTGCGGAGTTTTTCCGGCAGGCCCAGGACAACCGATATGACGCCAAGGACGGGAAAATCTCCCGCTGCTGCTAGGTGTTTGCGGCGGCACGCTACGGCGGCACGCTACGGCAGCACGCTACGGCGGCACGCTACGACAGCACGTTACGGCAGCACGTTACGGCAGCACGCTACGACAGCACAAAAAAACCAGCAGCCCTTTGGGCCGCTGGTTTTTTCCTTTATCCCTGTGTCTGCAGGGGAAGCTTTTTGCAAGGATCAGTGGATATCCTTCTTCTTGAATTGTCCGCCCTTCACATCGTGAATATTGCCGACGGCAATAAAGGCGTTTCCGTCCCATTCTTCGACGATGGATTTCAGCTTCGCTTCTTCCAGACGAGTAATAACGGTGAAAATCACCTTCTTGTCATCGCCGGTATAAGCGCCTTCCCCATGAAGGTAAGTCACGCCACGGCCCAGACGCTGAGTCAGCGCATCGCCGATTTCTTTATATTTTTCACTGATGATCCATACGGATTTCGACTGATCGAGACCTTCGATCGTCACATCAATCATTTTCATCGCAATGTAATACGCAATCAGGGAATACATCGCATGATCCCAACCGAACACGAACCCGGCGCTGCCGAGAATGAACAGGTTGATGAACAAGACGATTTCACCGACGGAAAACGGTGATTTTTTATTGATTAGAATAGCTACGATCTCCGTACCGTCAAGGGAACCGCCCGAACGGATAACGAGTCCGATCCCGACGCCGAGAATGACCCCACCGAAAACGGCGGCAAGCAGCGGATCGATGGTAAAAGCCGGAACCGGATGAAGCAGAGAAGTACCGACTGACATTGCGATAACACCGAACAACGTCGAAAAGGCGAACGTTTTACCGATTTGTTTGTAACCCAGAAACAGAAAAGGAAGATTCAGAAGGGTTAAGAAAATACCGAGAGGGAGATGGAAGAAGTGAGACAGCATAATCGAAATACCGGTGATACCGCCGTCGATAATGTTATTGGGAACGAGGAAAACTTCCAACCCGATCGAAAATAAAGCTGCACCTATCGAAATAAATACGATTCGTTGCAGAAGCTTTGCCGCAGTAGCCGTACGTTTACCTGATTTTTCGCCTTGAAAAGTCGATTTTTCCACACTCAATGGCCGACACCCCTTTTATTTGTAATGTATCTAAAGTCTGCCTTAATCCAAAAAAGGAGCCTGTTTGCAACAGACTCCAGAACAGCGGCCGGCAAACAAACATCGAATACATGTATTATACCATATTATTCGCCTAGGATCACTGAATTTACCGAAATACGGTCAAAAACGGAGATCGACATCCTTGACAAGCGTGCCAGACCTCTCCTAATCCGCTTTAATTCTTCCGAAAGGCAGGAAATACCGGGCAGGCGAATCATGCGTAACACCTGTTGTAGGCCGCATTTAAGCTTCCGCAAGCTGAGCTTAGTTTCCCCCCCGTTCTAACTTTCATTCCACTCGGCACTGCCGTATTGCAGAATGTGCTGCTGCATTTTCTTGCTTAGACTCCCTCGTACGAGCTGGTAGGAAACGTCCACCATATCCATGATTTCCTGCGGGTCCAAGCTTCCGTCCAGCCGGACGGTGTTCCAGTGGCGCTTGTTCATGTGATAACCGGGCTTTACGGCCTCCGGGTACTGCATGCGCAGCAGCTCCGCTTCCTCCGGCGGACATTTTAACGTTACACTTCCCTCACCCGGAGCCGCTCCCGAAGGCAGCAGAGCGAACATTTTGCCTCCTACGCGCAGCACATCGGTCTCATTGTCGAAGGGACGGTCTGCGACAGCCCCCGGTTTGGATAAAGCGTATTCCATAACCTCATTTGTATTCATAGCAGAAATGCCCCTTTCACGATAAAAGTTTTGTTCAACACCGGATTCGCTTCGTAAAGCGGAATTCCTTTTCGTCCAAACAAAAGAACACCCCTCGTCCGCCTTAGGCCTATGCCTTACGACTTGTCAGGGGTGTTCTTGCCGTTGACTTTCATCCTATCCTTGCGGATGTTATTTCAAATGCAGGCGCCTTTATAAGTTAGCCGTCTGCCGATCTTGGCATTACGCTTTCGGCTGATGCCCGTTTACGAGCGCCACGACTTCCTCCGCCGTCGAAAGCTCAATCGCGCGGGCGGCGAGCTGCCGCATCTCCGACAGGGAGAGCTTCACAATCTGGCTGCGTGCAGGCAGAATGGAAGTGGCGCTCATGCTGAACTCGTCGAGACCGAGTCCGAGCAGAAGCGGGATCGCGGTCGTATCTCCCGCCATTTCGCCGCACATGCCGGCCCATTTGCCTTCGCGATGTGCCGCGTCAATCACCATTTTAACCAGGCGCAGAATGGCCGGATTATACGGCTGATACAAATAAGAGACACGCTCGTTCATCCGGTCGGCCGCCATCGTATATTGAATGAGGTCATTAGTACCGATGCTGAAGAAGTCCACTTCTTTGGCAAACTGGTCGGCCATAACAGCCGTCGACGGGATTTCCACCATGATACCGAGCTGAATCTCGTCGGATGCCGGTGTTCCCTCCTCCGCAAGTTTCGCCTTCTCTTCCAGTAGAAGAGCTTTCGCTTGACGGAACTCATCCAGCGTAGCGATCATCGGGAACATGATCCGAAGCGAGCCGTGTACGCTGGCACGCAGCAGGGCGCGCAGCTGGGTGCGGAAGATATCCTCGCGCTCCAGACACAAGCGGATTGCCCGGAAGCCGAGGAACGGGTTCATCTCCTTCGGAAGCTGCAGGTAAGGCAGCTCCTTGTCGCCGCCGATGTCGAGCGTACGCACCACAACCGGCTTGCCCTCCATTTTCTCAAGGACCGCCTTGTAGGCCTTATACTGTTCTTCCTCCGTCGGCAGCTGATCGCGCCCCATGTACAGGAACTCGGTCCGGTACAGGCCGACAGCCTCGCCGCCATTCTCCAGCACGCCTGCCACGTCGGCAGGTGTGCCGATGTTCGCCGCAAGTTCGACATGGTGACCGTCCGGGGTCACCGTCGGCTCGTTGCGCAGCTTGGCCCATTCGGCGCGCTGCTCCGCGTAGCGCTGCCGCTTCGCGCGGTATTCTTCGACCACCGCGGGCTCCGGATTGATCAGAACGTCGCCGTCCAATCCGTCCACAATCAGCAGGTCGCCGTCCTTGACAAGATCCAGCACGTTCTTCGTCCCGACGACGGCCGGAATTTCAAGCGAGCGCGCCATGATCGCGGAATGGGACGTGCGTCCGCCGATGTTGGTCGTAAAGCCTTTCACGTACGTGCGGTTAAGCTGGGCCGTATCCGACGGAGTCAAATCCTCTGCCACGACAACAGTCTCCTCCGAGATCGACGACGGGCTCACGAATTTGACGCCGAGCAGATGAGCGAGCACCCGCTTCGTCACATCCCGCATATCCGACGCGCGTTCTTTCAGATAATCGCTGTTCATGTTCTCGAACATTTCGACGAACGTCATCGCAACTTCGTTCATCGCAAATTCCGCGTTGACCTTCTTGTCGCGGATTTTCGCTTTCACCGGATCGACCAGCTCGGGATCACCGAGCACAAGCAGGTGAGATTCGAAAATCTCCGCTTTCTCTTCTCCCATCTCCCGGAGCGTCTGTTCCTTGATAGCCTCGAGCTCGGCGCTGGATTTCTCCAGAGCCTGCTCGAATTTGGCAACCTCGGCTTCCGTATCCTCCACGGTTTTGCGGACGACGGTCAAGTCGGGGTGTTCCAGACGGAACGCCCGGGCGATGGCAATTCCCGCCGAAGCGGCAATGCCACGTATATTAGCCATGAAGCTCGCCCAGCCCTTCTTTAGTCATAATTGCTTCCAAAGCCGCGATCGCTTCCGCTGCATCTTCACCTTCTGCGGAGAAAGTAATTACATCGTTTTCTTCCAGCCCCAGAGAAAGCACGCCTAGAATCGATTTCATAGTCACTTTCTTGCCTTTGCTCTCGGCGAATACGTCCGCTTTGAATTTATTGGATGTGTTGACAAGTGCTGTAGCCGGACGTGCGTGAATTCCTGTATCGCTGGTCACTTTAAATGTTTTTTGCATAGTTGGTCATCTCCACTCAATAATTTAGTTGCATACGTCTATCTTAACCGAAAAAGAGGGGGTTAGAAAAATACCGCCCTTCTCCCTCAGTCCTTTTACTTAATCGTAATAATATGTTTGTCGCCTGATTTAACGTCGCCCTGTTTATTCAAACGAATTTCAGTGCCTTCCGGCAGGTTCGTAAAAATAACCGGTGAGATGATGGAAGGAGCATGCTCTTTCACATAATCGAGATCGACTTTCATGATCGGCTGGCCGGCTTCCACGATATCCCCTTCGGAAACGAGCACTTCAAAGCCTTGCCCTTTCAGTTTTACCGTGTTAACGCCGATATGAACCAGCAGTTCTTTACCCGCATCGGACTGGATGCCGATGGCATGCTTGCTCGGGAATACGTTGAAAATTTTGCCGTTTACCGGGGAAACGATCGTCCCGTTTTTCGGCAGGATAGCAAATCCGTCGCCCGTCATTTTCTGGGAAAAGACTTCGTCCGGAACGAGCGTGATATCCATCAGTTCGCCATCAGCCGGAGCTACGATCGTTTCTTCTTTCATCAGCTCCCTGCCGCCCGTATCGGGAGATTCCACCACCGGCACGCTCGCCGTGGAAGGAATGCGGCCCGCCATAACGTCTTGAATCTGATTTTTCAACGAATCGGAACGGGTTCCGAAAATGGCTTGTACATTGTTGCCGACTTCAAGAACGCCCGAAGCCCCCAGTTTTTTGAGACGCTCTTTATCCACGGCGCCTTTGTCTTTCACCTGAACACGCAGACGCGTGATACAAGCGTCAAGGTTCGAAATGTTCGGCGCTCCGCCCAATGCCGCGAGAATGCTGCTCGGCAGGTCGCCCGTGCCGCTGGCATTGCTTGCGCCGCTGACGGGAGCATCGTCCGTGTCGGCTTCCGTTTGAACTTCTTCGCGTCCAGGCGTTCTCAG
Source organism: Paenibacillus sp. JNUCC 35 (assembly GCF_058269095.1). Lineage (NCBI taxonomy): Bacteria > Bacillati > Bacillota > Bacilli > Caryophanales > Paenibacillaceae > Paenibacillus > Paenibacillus sp. JNUCC 35. The sequence continues at coordinate 5,673,651 of NZ_CM177771.1, forward strand.
ATTGAACTTGGTAATCGCGAAGCGGAACACCACATAGTAGATGACCGCGAAGACAAGGCCGACCAGAATCGCGAGCCACCATGGCGTACGGTTCGGCAGGACACCGAGCAGCAGGAAGTCGATCGAGCCGCCGGAGAACGTAAAGCCGAGCTTAACCTGCAGCAGCGTCATAATCGCGAAGGAAAGACCTGCGAGCAGGGCATGGAAAACGTAGAGAAGCGGTGCTACGAACAAGAATGAGAACTCGATCGGCTCCGTAATCCCCGTAAGGAAAGCCGTCAAAGCGGCGGAGCCCATAATACCGGCAATCAGCTTTTTGTTCTCGGGACGCGCCGTGTGGTAAATGGCCAGACACGCGGCCGGCAGACCGAACATCATGAACGGGAAGTTCCCGCTCATAAACGTACCCGCCGTAAGCGGTACGCCGTCTTTCAGCTGAGCGAAGAAAATTTTCATATCCCCGCGCACCAGAACGCCCGATTTATCGATATATTCACCGAACTCGTACCAGAACGGCGCATTCCAGATGTGATGCAGACCGAACGGAATGAGAGAGCGGACACCGACCCCGAACAAGAAAGAAGCCAGAACCGGATTCGCGTCGAGCACGGAACGGGAGAAAGCGCTCAGTCCGTGCTGTACCGGAGGCCAGATAAAGATCAGGATAAGCCCGGTCAGCAGCGCGGCAAGGGAGGTAATGATCGGAACGAACCGCTTGCCCGCAAAAAAGCCGAGGTACGACGGAAGTTCGATTTTATGATACCTCTTGTAAAGGAGCGCCGCTATGACACCCATGATAATCCCGCCGAAAACGCCCGTTTGCAGAGTCGGTATACCCAGCACGCTCGCGTAAGAAGGATCTTTCAGCGTCAGCGAGAAAGGGGTTACACCCGCCAGAACGCCCATCGTCACGTTCATAATCAAGTAACCGATCGTGGCTGCTATACCGGCAACGCCGTCCCCGCCCGCCAGACCGATCGCTACCCCGATTGCGAAAAGCAATGCCAGGTTCGCGAAAATAATGTCGCCTGCGCTCGACATGAGGTGAGCCGCAACCTGAAACCCGTTTCCGCTGAGGAAAGGCATAAGCTCAATCGTATCCGGGTTTTGCATGGCCGAACCGAACGCCAGCAGAAGACCCGCGGCAGGAAGAATGGAAACCGGAAGCATGAGCGCCTTACCTACTTGCTGGAGCGCGCCGAAAACGCCTTTTAACATTTGCTTCACTTCCTTTATCTGGTCATAGTGTCTATGGATTATTCAACCCCACAGGCAAGGCCGAAACAGCAAAAAAGGCATAAGCAATCAAGGAATGCCGGAAATAGCTGCCGGATAAGGGTTAATATAACCCATATCGGACCATTTCCATTCATTCTCTTTCTTGCTCATGCCTGATCGTATCAGTCACACGCGCATATCGCCTGTTCAGTTGTATAATTCCTAAGCTCCGTCATTATAGCATGACGAATCTGAACAGACAATACCATTTTTCACACTTTCATCCCGTCAAAAAGGAGACCTCCCGAACGGGAAATCTCCAGTTATAAAACGGAAGTGGGTGCGTTCCGGGAAAGGAACGTCGCCCCTTCCAAAGGGGATATCGTTCTATTAAGATACCTGCAAGATATCTGAAAGGCAGCTATTTAAGTCGTCTGTGGAAGATAACTCCCGCAATTGCAAAAGCTTCGGTTCGGATAGGGCGATCCGGGCATCGGGCCTTAGACGGCTCGGCGGATTCGGGTGGCATGAGCCTACCCGGCCGGTTTACGAGGATAGTCCGGAGTCAGAATAAACGCCGTCTCCTCCGCATCCAGAGGGGGCTGCCGGGGAAGCACGCGGTCGATAAACGGGGTCGTATCCAGCTTGGCAAGCTTGACGCGCCCCGGTCCCCAGCCGATCTTCTCTCTCCAACTGCCGAGCACGCCGGATTCCGCAAGTTCCTGCTCATCGACGCCTACCGCCTCGTCGCCGTATGGAGACACGTAAAGCGCGTCAACCGGGCAGTAAACCTCGCAGATAAAGCAGGTCTGACAATCGTCCTGCCGGGCGATAACCGGTACCCGGTCGGGTCCTTCGTCGAACACGTTCGTGGGGCAGACCTTGACGCACATGCTGCAGCCTACGCAGCGGGTGGAACTGACCAGCTCGATCATGCCGGCGTCACCTCCTTCCGCACGACATCTCCGCCGGACGGTTGAAGCGGTTCATGTCCCCGCTGCCCCGAAGGCCCGGGATGCACCGCCGGGGCAGCGGCCGTCAGGGCCGGGACTTCCCCGCCGCCCTCGAACTTGACGCGGATGTCGTCCAGCCCCGACACGAGCAGACGGCGCTGGTAGGCCGGATCGGGATGCGGGTATTCCGCGAGCGTGTGCATGCCGCGGGTTTCCCGCCTCGCCAGTCCGGCGGTATGAATCCAGCGGGCCGCCGCCACCATGGCGGCCGCTTCCCTGGCACGGACGCGCTCCCTCGCATCGCTGCCGGGGATACCGCCCTGGACGAGGGGCCATAGTCCGTGCAGTCTTTGAAGAGACTCCCGGAGCACCGGCTCGCTCCGGAAGTAGTTGATCTCCAGCGGGAACACTTCCCGCTGGACGGCCCCGATAATCCCCGGGACATCCCTCATTGCGGATGTCCCCGGCGTCCCTGCGAGCCCGGCGCCGCCTGCCGGGCGGAGATGGCGCTGCCCGGCCCGGTTGCCCAGGGCCAGCGCATACCCCGCGGCGGCTCTGCCGGACCAGGTCCCGGACGAGATCGCCCACGAGGCGTTGAAAGCGCCGCCTCCGGATTGAGCGCCCGTGACTCTCTCCCGGGTGGCCGCATCGCCGGCGGCATAGAGCCCGGCCACGGTCGTCGAGCAGTCTTCGCCGACGAGCCGGATGCCGCCCGTTCCCCGCACGGTTCCCTCGTATCGGAGGGTCAGCGGGAACGGCTGCGTGAACGGGTCAATGCCGGCCCGGTCTAGCGGCAGGAAGAAGATCGCGTGCGAGCTGCGCAGGATCGCCCGCTTCTCCGGGGTGTCCGCCTTGTCCATGACGGCGTACACAGGCCCTTTGCTCAGCATCTTCGGCAGGAAATCGTGCGGCCGGGGCCCCTCGGAATGCAGAGGCGTGCCGTCCTCGGCATAGAAGGTCGCCCAGTTCAGCAGACGTCCGCGCGTGTTCGTGCCGAAGGCCGCGCTCGGTGCGTACTGACGGCTGAACTCCATGCCGGAGAGCTCCACGCCGAGCTCGGCGGCCATCAGCAGGCCGTCGCCGGTCAGGACGTTGCAGCCGAGACCCTTGCTCAGGAAGGCGCAGCCTCCCGTGGCGATCACGACGGCGCCCGCCCGCACTTCCCATTCCCGGCGATCGAGCCGGGATACGCCTCTGGCTCCGCCGACGCCATGCTCGTCGACGAGAAGCTCCAAGGCCGGAGACTGGTCCAGGATGCGGGCCCCCGCCTTGATGACGGCCCGGCGCATAAGCTTCATGTATTCCGGGCCCTGGAGGTGATCCCTCATAGGCACTCCGTTCTCGTCCCTGCGGAACGGGTAGCCCCAGGATTCCACCAGTTCCAGGCTTTCGTACACCTGATCGAGCACGCCGTGAATCCATGATGGTTCCGACAGGAAGCCGCCTCCCTTCATCCGCTTCCTGACCGCTTCTTCCCTCATAACGGGATCGGGCGGAAGATAGAGAAGATTGGTTCCTCCCGGCGCCGTTGCCCCGCTGGAACCGAGAAAGCCCTTGTCGGCCACGACTACCCTGGCACCGCGTGAAGCCGCGCTCCATGCGGCCCAGGCGCCTGCGGGTCCGCCGCCGATCACCAGGACATCGGCCGTTAATTGAAGCGGCTGTTTCTGACTCATGGTTCTCCCTCCCTGTTCTGCCGCTTATTTTGCTGCAACCGGTTTTGATGACCGGTTTATTTCACCAGCCATTCGTCGACGTTGAAATCCGTGTCGGCTAATTTATCCTGGACCAGAAAATCTTTGGTCGCCTTTAAAGCTTGAATGCCGCTGTCCGTAAACGACTCTCTCTGAATACGGGAGACGGCGCTCGTTTTTTTAACCAAATCCAGAGGAGTTCCGGTATTCTCGACGACAAACGCATAATAAGCGTCTTCCTGCGTTTTCAGATCGTCCAGCGCTTTAATCCTCAGGTCATTCCACACTTTCGCGATATCCGGTACTTTCTTCAAATAGCTCTCCGATACAACCGTTACCCCCGCGCCTACGAGACCGGGATGATCCTTGGCCGCTTCGTCCAGAACGGGAAAGCCTTGAGGAATCATCTTGAGCCCGCGCACTTCCGTGGTGGCTATAGCGTCCACTTCTCCTCTGACCAGAGCTGCATCCGCGTCTTCATCCAGCAGATGGATCAGCTGTACGTCTTTAATGCCCTGCTCTTTGAGCAGACCTGCCAGATAGCGGTGCATGTAGGAGCCTTTTTTCACGGAGACTTTCTTGCCTTTCAGTTCGGCCAACGTTGCGGGACCGTTCTTCTTCCCGAGAATAAACGCATTGCTCCCGGAGGAATTCAGGGTGATGACTTTGGACGGCGCTCCTGCGGAACGGGCCAATATGGCCGGCGTATCGCCCAGCGAGCCGATATCGATCCGTCCGCTGATCAGCGATTCGCTCAAATCCGGGCCGTTGGGAAAACCGACAAACTGCACGTCCGTGATCCCCCGTTTTTTCAGTTCCTCCTTCGCCTCGCCTTTGTAGAACCCCCAGCCTTCGGCGCCGCTCGGAAGGTTCAGCTTGTTCGCGCCGATATAGCCCACGCGCAGCACGGAAGGCGCCTTGCCTCCCGGGTCCGCTCCCCCGGACGGATCGGCTTCCGCCCGGCCGCAGGCCGAAGCCAGCAGGACCAGCGCTGTCAGAAGCAGAACAAAACCGATGAGATGCGTGTATTTTTTCGTGTATGCCGGATGTGTCATGTTTATCCCCCTCTGTATGTAGAAATCCTCTCCGTCATGCTTTTCGCCCCGCCCGGCTTTAAGCCCCAACGGCACTTATCAGCCTTCAAAACTGTCTCTCCACTGCAGCAGCTTCGCCTCCAGCAGCCGGACGAACGTATCCACAAGCTTGCCGACGACCGCAAACAGAATGACTCCGACGAAAATAATTTCCGTCGCCGAGTTCTGCTTCGCGAAGTTGATCAGGAAGCCGATGCCCGACTGGGAGCCGATCAGCTCCGCTACGACGAGCCCCAGCCACGAAACGGCCAGCGAAAGCCGCAGCCCGAGCAGGATGTTCGGCAGGGAAGCTGGAATGATCAGCCGGAGCAGCTGTTTGTACGGACTGAACCGCAGCACCTTGGCTACGTCGAACAGTTTGTTATCCACACTCCGGATGCCGAGGTAAGTGTGGACATAGAGCGGGAAGAAAGCTCCGTTCGCGATAATGAGCGTTTTGGACGTCTCTCCGAATCCGAACCAGAGGATAATAAGCGGAGCCGCCGCCAGATGCGGCACGAGACGAATCATCTGCAGCGTCGGATCGAGCAATTGCTCGGCTTTGCGGAAGTACCCGGTCAACAAGCCGAACAACAGCCCGAGACTGCCGCCGAGCAGGAAGCCCGTCATAGCCCTCCACAGCGAAATCCCCACATGTTCCGTCAACTCGCCGCTCACGGCCAGTTCTTTGAGTGCGGCGCCGATCATCAGCGGAGTCGGCAGAAAAAACGTCGAAATCCAGCCGAGATCACCTGCCGCCTGCCACACTATGAGCACAAGCACCGGAAGAACGGCACCCAGGGCAAAATCGCCCGTCTTGGCTTTCAGCAGCGTTTGCCCGTATTTGCGCAAGCTTCCGGGCTGTTCATGTGTTCCGGTGAGCCGTCGAAGCGCTTCCCCGCCACCGTTCATAGCTGTTCCCTCCTTTTACTTGCCTCCATAGCTGTCCTGCCATTGCAGAAGGCGCCTTTCCAGCAGCCGGACCCCTGAATCCGCCGCCTTGCCGATCACGGCAAACAGGATAATGCCCACATACACCACGGCGGTTTTGTTGAATTGCCGGGCTTCCGACATCAGATAACCGAGCCCGGACGATGCCCCCATCAATTCGGCGACGACCAGTCCGAGCCAGGCGATGCCGAGCGAAACTCTTATGCCGAGAAAAATATTCGGGAGCGCCGACGGCAGAATAAGACGCACCAGTTGTTGGTACGTGCTGAATCCCAGCACCCTCGTCACTTCAAACAATTTTTTGTCCGCGCCCCGTATCCCCAGAAAGGTATTGATATATAGCGGGAAAAAGGCCCCTTTGGCAATCAGCAGTACTTTCGAGGGCTCGCCGAATCCGAACCAGAGAATAAACAAGGGCGCAATCGCCAGATGGGGAATCATCCGGATCATCTGCACGGAGGGATCGAGCACTTTTTCCGTTCTGCGGAAAAAGCCGACCAGCATGCCCAGTAGAAGACCGAGTCCTCCTCCGAGCGCAAAGCCTGCGGCTGCCCGCAGCATACTTATGCCCACATTCTCCGCAAGCGCGCCGGACTCCAGCAGACTGCGAAGCGACTTGGCAATGGTCCAGGGTGTCGGAAAAAGCAGCCGGGAGATATAGCCCGCGTCACCCAGCACCTGCCACAAGATGAGCGCGGCCGCAGGCACGATCGCTCCCAGCAAGAACGATTCCAGCCGCCGTCTCCGCTTGGAAGAGCCGGTGGGAGCAGGTTCTGCCGGGACAGATTCAGGAGAAGCAGCCAATAAAGTCGAGCCTGTACCTTGCAGCAGATTTGAAGGCTTGCTCACGATGCCCCACCTCCTTCGTCAAATTCCTGCGCTTTCAACGAGCTCGAGTTCATCCAGTTTCTCGAATTCGTTTAAAATTTTGTAGCGGATTTCCTGAAACGACGTGCTCGTTTTCTTCCTTGGAAAAGGCAGATCCACCGGAACGATATTCCGGATCGCGCCGGGGCGCGGTTTGAGAATCACGACGCGGTTCGCAAGGAAAATCGCTTCATCAATGTCGTGCGTGACGAACACCATAGTCGTCCGGTTGGCCTGCCAGATATCGAGCAGCACCTCCTGCATATGCGCTCTTGTAAAAGCATCCAGCGCCCCGAAAGGTTCATCCAGCAGCAAAATTTTCGGATTTCGGAGCAGGGCCCGGGCAATGGAAACACGCTGGGCCATCCCGCCCGAAAGCTCCCTCGGATAAGACTTCTCGAAGCCCTGAAGCTTAACCAGCTCGATCAGATTATCCACCTTGGCGCGTACCTCCGGGTCTTTGAGCGAAAGATCGGCCGCAATATTCTTCTCGACCGTCAGCCACGGGAACAGGCGCGGTTCCTGAAAAATGAACCCTTTATCAATGCCGGGCCCCGTCACTTCCTCGCCTCCAAGCCGGACGTTCCCGTTGTGATCGGTATCCAGACCCGCCACGATTTTCAGCAATGTGCTTTTTCCGCATCCGCTCGGGCCGATGACCGTTATAAACTCGCCCTCTTTTATATCCAGATTGATATCGTGCAAGGCATGGACAAGCCCCTTCTTCGTCTCAAAAGCCTTGTTCAGCCTTCCGACTTCGAGCAGCAGATTTCCCATCGTGCATCCCCCTTCGTTTTAGGACAAAAATAAAAAAAGCGCATGCCGTACGGACGATATCTCGCATCCGGATCGCAGGCGCTTCTAGTTGACTAGTCAGCAGGTTTCAATTGCGGTTTTTTATTTCATACTATTCTTATAGGATTAGACAAATATTATCACTATAGCCCAGATCGGTCAAGACCGTTTTTCAAATAAAAATGACCGCAAAAAAACAGGCCGCACGCAGCCGCGCCAACCCGTTTTAATAACTCCGGTCTTTTAGGGAAAACAATTTTGCCCGAAAAATGCAGGCGCTCCGGGAATCAACTGTCTCCTGCAGGTTTTTCCTTCTCCAGGGAATCGTCTTTCTGCATCAGGCGGATCAGGTGCATGGTCAGGTAAACGGCCTCCGCTTCGTAAACCGGCTGCCGCAGCCGGCGCTGCATGACTTTCATCAAAGTCCAGGCGATAGTGTAAATCTCCGGGTACTGCTGCTTAAGCAGTTCGCCGAGCTTGTCCGGCTCGTGAACCGATTCTTTGCGCTTCACCCGTTCGATGGCAAAACGGAGATGACGCAGAAGCCGGGAGTACGCGATGGTCCTGCGGTCGATCGTAATATGCATTTGCCGTTCGATCAGGCTAATGAGCTCGCCGATCAGGCGGGAGTATTCATTGACCTCCGATACCGGCCGGTTCGTGATCGCGCCATGAATATGAAGCGTTACGAAACCGACCTCCGCCGGCGGCAGATGCACGTTCATTTTATCGTTAATCGTACGGATGACATAGTCGGCTATAGCGTATTCCCGGGGATAGAGCTCACGGGTTTCGAGCAGAAACGGATTCTGCAGCACAATGCCCTGCTCCAGCCGTTTAATCGCAAACGCAATATGGTCCGTCAGGGCAATATGAATATGTTCGTTCAGCGGCGCCCCGGCATGCTCCGAGATATACAAAATCACCTCGTTCATGACCTCGATCAGCTTCTCGTCGATTTGGGGAATCAACTGCTGGTATTGTTCTTTTTCTTTTTCATTGGTCAAAATGAACAGTTTCTCAACCGCTTCCGAAGGAATGAGATCTTTGGCCTTCCGGTTAAACCCGATGCCTTTGCCGATCACCACAACTTCTCGATAGACGGGATGCGCTGCAATGATCACATTGTTATTCAGCACTTTGACCACTTCTATGCTGCTGTTCTTCACTTCCGCACCTCTTCCGTGCACCCTGTTGATTCCTCCAGATTACTAGAAAAAGGCGCTTGCATCAAGTTGCCGGAACAAAAGCAGGCAGGCAATCCCCGGACTCCCGGAATTACCCGCCTTTTCCCGCCACTCCCTCCGGAAGCTCTTGAAGAACCGCACCGTAAGCTTCCTCCGGGTAATAGGCGCCGGAGGAAGGCTCTGCCGCGCTCAATCCGGGAGCATAACGTTTCTTCATCTGGCTGACCGACATCGCGATAATGCGCGGATTCAGCCGGGCCGTGTTCTCCTGCAGGCGTCCGAATCCTCCCGGATGAAGCATCCCGAGCAGAACACGCAGGTACAGCGTCGAGGACCAGCGCCACAGGCGGTTATGCAGCGGCAGGACGGTAAATCCGAACTGCCTGGTGCCGCGGTGGATCATGGAAATGCCGTACACGCCCTTAAGATCGGCAAGGGCCGGGTCCGTCAGCAGGCGGTGCGCCAGTCTGGGCATGGAATTACCCATGGCCCGGATCATCTGCACGGCCAGCTTCATCGTGGAGGAGCTTTGCGATCCGGCCCGGCGCAGCCATTCGTTGTCGAGATGAAGCTCCGCCACTTTGTCGCCCGGGCGGATAATCTCCCCGTCCTCGAGAATCAGCTCCTGCCCGTGGTACGCCCGGATGCGGTAGTGGAGGAAGCGGTGCTCGGGATCTCCGGGCTGTACCCGGTACAGCCGGTGGAACAGCCGCTCCCACAGCATCCAAGCGCGCAGGGCCAGGCCCCGGTGCTTCTCCGGCGGCGCAGGCGGCTGGCTTTGCGGCGTTTCAAGGGCGGGCGCCGCTTCCATCGCGGGCTGTGGGAGCTGCGCGCTCTCGGCCTCACCCGCGGCCCGCGAGCTGTGCATGGCCGCCGCTTCACCGGCAGCCTGCGGGCCCTGCACGGTCGCAGCCGCTTCGCCTGCGGTTGAGCCCTGCGCGGTAGCTGCCGCTCCGCCTGCAGCCTGCGCGCTCGTCGCTGCATCGCCTGCAGCCTGCGATGCCTGAGCGCCCAATGAGGACGCTGCCGGCAGAGCGGTCCGCTTCTCCGCGCCGCGGCGGACGAGCCGTTCCGGAAGCCTCCGGCCCGGGTGATGCTCGTCAATACGCGCAAAACAGATGCCCCGCCGACGGGCATCCTCCAGCACATCCGCGAGTGCCTCGATCATATAACCCGGCGCATCGGGGTTGGCGCCCAGTGTGTCCCCGCTGTCGTGCAGGAGAATGACGGCGCCGTCTTTCACTTTGCCGACCAGCTTCCGTTTGATCTTGTCGGTCCCCCCTCTGCTGCGCCAGTCAAAAGCCGCTATGGACCACAAGACGATACGGAATTTGCGGATCAGCAAAAAATCGAACACGTTGAAAACGCCCCACGGGGGACGGTAATGAACCGGCCGTATTCCGGTAATGCGTTCGATCACGTCTGCCGAATGTTCCAAGGTGCGGCGCACCTTCCAGGGGGTCATGAGAGCATTGGAATGGTGCATATAGTTATGCAGCCCGACGAGATGCCCTTCCTCGTGCATACGCCGGATCAGATCCGGGTAGTGCTCCGCCTTGGCGCCCAGCACGAAAAAAGTGGCTCTCGTGTCTTTCCGGGCAAGCAGATCCAGCAGCTGCGGCGTATACTGCGGGTCGGGGCCGTCGTCAAAAGTCAATGCGGCGCACGGGCTGTCGCTTCTGCTTTTAAACACGCCGTATCCGAGGCGCCGGATCAGGAAGGTAGGCACAAGTGTGTAGATCAGGTAAAAAATAAAGACCATCCAGATGATTCCTTCAACCACGGTAGGTCACCCCCTTTACGGCGGCTTTGCCGTCTGTCTTAACTGAAGGCTGAAGCGGTATTAGTATGTACCACAGGGCGATGGCTCCCAGCAGAATCGCGCTTGCCGCAATCACGAAAACCTCGCTGTACCGGTCGGCCAGCCAGCCCCCGAGAACCGGCCCTATAAAAGCGCCAAGTCCTTCGACACTGGAAAGCGTCCCCCAGCCCATCTCCTGGTGTCCTTTGGGAACGTAGAGAGCCATCAGGGCATTCCAGGCCGGCAGCACGCAGGCGTAGGAAACGCCAAGCAGCGCAGCCGTCAGCAGCGCAAACTCCAGTTCTTTTATAAACGTCATGACATACAAGGCCGCCGCCAGAAACGCAAACCCGAGGATCAGAAATCCGCGGAGCCCGAAGCGGTCGGAGAGCTTTCCCATCGGCATCAAACAAATGACCGTACACAGCCCGCCGGCCAGCAGAACCATGGAATATTGCGCATACTGCAGGCCCATGACTCCGGAGGCGAACCCCGGAAGAACAGGGACAAGCAGACCCGCGGCAAGAGTTTGCAGCATCATCGGAGGCAGGAGAGGTTTCGCTGCACCGAGCTGTTTTTTGAGTACGCCCGCCTGGACTCTCCACGTGACGGTTTTCCTCCGGGTCCCTTCGGCCCTGCCCCCCATTCCCATAGAAAGCAGGCAGCCCAGCCCCCACAGTCCGAGCAGGATAAAATACGTGACCGACAGACTGTAATCCAGCACAAAATTGATAACGACGGGGCCGGCACCGAGCCCGGTGAGCCAGACGGTATACAGGACCCCCATTTGAAAAGCGCGCTGTTCGGCCGTTATGCGGCTCAGACAAACGAGCCAGATCGGGGAAATTCCGACCCCGAATAAAGCCGCCGACAGGAGAAAAATAAACACGTTGTGCGGTCCCTGCAGCAGAATAAGCCCGATCAGAGAGAAGAACATCCCTCCGCCGACGATAACCCGGGCGGGAAACCGGTCGAGAAGAAGCCCCGCCAGCCCTTTTACAATCATATCGACTACATAGTGAATGGAAATCGCCAGTCCGACAACCGTCACGGGATAATGAAGAACATTCGCCGCATATACGGGCAAATAGGACAGCAGGTAAGCACCCCGGACGAATTCCACGACAAATAGAATGAATGCGTACCCGATTAATCGGGCGGAAAGCCGGCGCTGTTTGTTCTCATCCATCGTTCTCACCTCGCTTGTTCGCTGCTGCGGGCAGGATGATGCCCGATCTCTTCTAGAATATGCGAGACAATCGTCTGGCCCGCATTTTTTTTGTGCAGATTGCGGGCGGACGTGCGGGTCGACTCCGGCGGCCATTCTCCGCGCATAACCCGTCCGACCTGCCGGACAAGCTCATCCGGGTTAAAAGCGGCCAGCGCCGCGCCCTTTTTCACGAAATAATCGGCGTTTTCTTTCTCCTGGCCCAAAAACGGGCGGTAAACGATAACGGGAACATCCAGCGCAAGCGCCTCGGACAAAGTAACTCCGCCCGCTTTCGTAATCATGCAGGCGGAAGCCGCCATCAGCCGGTGGATGTCCTCCACAAAACCGTGCACGCACACGCGCTCCTGTCCGGCGAAAGCCGTTTCAAAATACCGCTTCAAGCGCTCATTGCGGCCGCATACGAGAACGATTCTCACGTCCGGAACGTCCCGGAGAAGTTTGGCGCAGAGCCCGCGCAGACCCCTCAGCACGCCGTACGCACCGGCCATCATAAGCACAAAGGGAGCCGCCTGTTTGGCCTCTCCTCTTGTTAACGCGGCGTTCCCGTCTCCGGCGGCCTGAAAGGAAGGCCGCAGCGGGATGCCGCTGACTTTGATGTTATCCGCCGGTACGCCCTTCGCGACCAGCAGCGTTTTCAGTTCCTCCGAAGGAACGAAATAATGCTGTACATCCGGGTGAATCCACCGGGAATGAAGATCGTAATCCGTCACGATCGAGAAAGTCGGAATCGTCTCCCCGCAGTGCGGTCCCGTATCCGGCATCCCCTTGAGGGGGAAAGTGTTCACCACCGCCGCCGGCTGATGTTCGCGGATCATTTGGCGGAGCTTGCGGTCTCCCAGGGAGTGAAGCCATCTGGAAAGCAGGGCGTCCGCCCGCATATCTTGCGTCAGGTAGTAGCTGAGGCCGTACAGGCCGATGGAAGATGTTTTCAGATACACGAAGCGGGTGAAGGAATTGAACCAGGGATGCGCCTGAGCGAACAAGTCCACAAGCTCTACGTTGCTGACGCCTTGAGTTTCAAAGCTCTGCCGCAGGGCCCGGGATACTTGCAGATGGCCGTCTCCGTAACTGGCATAGAGGATGAGTATTTTCGCATCGGGGTTCATGGGCATAACCACGCTTCCTGCTATGGAATAGGGTTATTATACGAAGTTTGCGTAAACATTATTGTCGCTTTTACCAAATTTCTTGTAAAGCCGCCGCATAGCGCCGTTCGCTGCGGGTTTCCAGCACGATTCGCACCGCTTCGGCCGATGCGTTGGACCGGCGCGTTCTGCCCAGGTTCTCCCGCATGGTATACAGCAGCGACGGACTTCTCAGCAGAATGCCCAACTGTCCGATCAAATCGTTCATGTTCTTCGCTTTTACGGCGATTCCCGCCTGCAGAAGGAAACGGGCATTGTCCTCTTCCTGTCCGGGAAGGGACTTGTAGATCACGATCGGCAGCTTCATGGCCATCGCTTCCGAGATGGTAAGGCCCCCCGGCTTCGTAACGAGTAAATCCGCCGCGGCCATCCATTCGTGTACGTTGTTCACGTAACCGGTAGCGAGAATCCGATGGCGGGAATGAACCGCCAGCTCCGTAATCTGAGCGCGGAGCTTCTCGTTGTTCCCGCACACGACGACCAGCTGCGTCCGGACCGGCAGCGACTCGAAGGCTTCGAGCCTGTTCGCCAGCTCGCCGCCCATCATCCCGCAGCCTCCTCCCATGAACAGGATCGTCGGCAGCTCGGGGTCGAGTCCGAGCAGGCGGCGTATCTGGGCGCTCTCGTAGGTGCCCTGGAATTCCGGCCGGATCGGAATGCCCGTTACTTCGATGCGCCCCGCGGGCACACCCGCCTGGATCAGGCCGTCCCGGACGGTGTCGGAACCGACCAGGTACTTGTCGGTCTCCGGGTAAACCCAATAGCTGTGGTCCGTATGGTCCGTAATGACCGTGGCCGTAGGCACATCGTACAGCCCGTAAGCCCGTACGGCGGACATCGCTCCGGCAGCCGGAGGGAAAGTGGACACGACCACCGTCGGCTCCACTTCACGGAGCAGCTTCATCATGCGGCCGAGGCCGAACCGGTTGAACTGTTTCAAAATGTACGAGAAAAAGTTGGCTTCTCTCGTTTTATTGTATACATATCCGTATGCCGACGGGAACGTCTGAAGTCCTTTCAAAAACATGTACCGCCCGATGGAGTTCATGAAGGGATGCGTCCACTCCATAAAATCGAGCAGGACCGTCTCCGCTCCCGGATACCTCTGAGCGATCTCGCGGCGGATCGCTTCCGCCGCCTGTTTATGCCCGTCTCCATAGCTTCCCGAGAGAATCAATACTTTATGTCCGTTCTTTTTCATGGTCCGCAACCCTTTCCGTTAACCTTGTTCTTGTCACTATTCTACTCGGTCGGGAGGGGGAATCAGAACCGACTCACGACGGTTTTTATACCTGGTCTTAGGTCCAGGTAGCCCAGGCAGCCCAATTCCCCTCGCGTCTCTTCGGACATCCGGCAAGGCCAGACAACAAAAAGCCTTCCGGGCAGCAGCGGCTGCAGAAGGCTTCTGTTCTAAGAGGTTGCGCCTGGTTGAGTAAGCTTCTGTGCCGTCCATCCCTTGTCCGTACCGTACGGGGATAAACACGGATGCTTCCGGTTAAACAGACTCGGTTTGTTCCGACAGACGCGAGATCACCGGCTCGCCGTCCCATATAATCGTGGATGGGGCTTCTCTTTGACGCATGTGCGGTTTGTCCAGCAGGGTGAAAAAGTTTTCCGAAGGCAGTTCACCCAGACCGTGCTTGGCACACAGCCTGCCGAGGTAGGGGTTTCCTTCCTGCCGGTTTCCCGAAACGTTATCTCCTTTCAGCGAAAAAGCGTAGAGTACGCTCGCGACGGGAACTCTGACGATTTTATAAGAACCGGCGGTTCGGAGGAAAAAGTCCCAGTCCCAATAATGATGCACATCGGGGTCATACTCGCCCAGGGTGTCGTGGATGGCCCTCCGGTACAGGGTGCCTGACGGTACATACGTCGAAAATTTCCTCATCTCCGCGAGATCGAACTCGTAAGCGAACAACCGGCGGCTGACCGGAATACGCGTGCGGCCTTCCACCCGGTAATCAAACAGCTCCGCATCGGAATAGGCAAAGTCCGCTCCGGTCTCTTCGAGAGCGGCAAGCATGCGCCTGATATGCCCCGGCGTCAGGAGATCGTCGTCGTCGCAAAGCAGAATCAGCTCGCCCCGGGCAATCCGGAGCGCTTCATTGCGGGCATGCACATGCTTTAAATTAACCAGCTGGTTAATAATCGTAACAGCCAGCTCCGGGTAAGCTTCCTTCACAAAATCCACGGACACGCCGGCATCGTTCACAACGAGTACTTCCAGGTTCGGGTAGTTCTGTGCCGCCAGCGTCTCCAGCAGCTCGCCCAATACGTAAGGGCGGTTATATGTAGGGACAATAGCCGATATAAGCGGCTCTTTGGGTGTTGTCGGTGATTGCGATTCTCTCACTTGGGAATCCGTTCCTTTCCGTTGCAGCAGGAGTCATCAAATCGTTTCCTCTTTACTATACATGATGAAGCCCGTCCGCGTCTGTATGTTCATAAGCCTGTTGATAAGTATGCCGTTCTATGTCATTATGAATAAAGATTTTCGAAAATAGGACTTAGTGCCTATATATAATACCTAGTCATTTACGAAACCAAGGATTTTTTCTTTCATTTCAGGCAAAAAAAGGATAGAATGTAGGGTATAAACCTTTTTTGTTAGGAAAAAAGTAACGGCTTGTCAAGTTACACTTGGAGTTTTTTTCCTTTTTTAAGCACGGGCAGCAGCTAGGAGGTTTCTTCATGCAGGCAAGTAAAATTCTTGTTGTCGACGATGATCACCATATTTTGGAGATCGTTTCCCTGTATTTACGGCGCGAAGGCTTCGAAGTCATTACCGCCGATCACGGGGATCATGTGCTTCAACTGGTCACGGAACAACGTCCCGACCTTATTCTTTTGGACATTCTGCTTCCCGGCATGGACGGTATAGAACTGTGCCGCCAACTGCGGAAAACAAGCGACATCCCGGTTATTTTCCTGTCGGCGAAGAGCGAAGACATCGACATCATTCTCGGTCTGAGCATAGGAGGAGACGACTACGTCACGAAGCCGTTCAGCCCCGCACAGCTTGTCGCACGCGTGAAAGCGCTGCTTCGGAGATGCTCTGCATCCCGCAATCCGGCGGACCAGCACGTGCTGAAATATCCCGATCTGGAGATTGATCTGCACAGTCATATCGTGAAAGTTCAGGAGCGGCCTATCGCCCTGTCCGCCAAAGAATTCGATCTGCTCAGCCTGCTGGCGCAAAATCCGAACCGCGTCTACCGGATCGAGCAGCTATTCGAACAGGTCTGGAGCCTGGAGAGCTTCGGCGATCCCCGGACTCTCATCGTTCATATCAGCAACCTCCGCAAAAAAATCGAACCGAACCCGTCGGACCCCCGGTATATCATTACCGTGCGCGGAGTCGGTTACAAATTCAACGGAAGTCCCGTCTGATCGGACGCCGGTACGTTAACGGAGGGCACGGCACGACGGAAAGGTGCTCACGGCGGTACGCCAAAGCGGTACGGCCTGGCACCGCGGCACAAAAAAACGGCGTAACCGGAGGTTACGCCGTTTTGATATGGACAGGCAGTATGATATCAATGGTCGTCCCGAGACCCAAACGGCTGGAAACCCGCAGGATGCCCGCATGGTTCTCGATAATTTTATTGCTGACCATGAGGCCCAGCCCCGTCCCGTTTTCTTTCGTCGTAAAGAACGGTTCGCCGATTCTCGTAAGGTGGCCGGGCTCGATTCCTTTTCCCTGATCGGCGAAACGGATACCCACCTTGTTCTTGGGCAGCGCGGACACCGTAATGTGCAGCAGCCCGCCCTCCGGCATCGCTTCGATCGCATTTTTCACCATATTAATAAAGACCTGCTTAAGCTGGTTCGGATCGCAGTCTATCTTCGGAATCGCGCCTTCTTCCTCAAGAATGGCGCTCACCCCCGCCTCTTTGCGCTGGTTATCGAAAAGCTGGAGCGTTTCCCTGAGCAGAGGCAGCACTTCGTGCCGGTCGAAACGGCTGTTTACAGGCTTGGACAGCAGCAGAAAATCGTCGATGATCTCGTTCATCCGGTTGACTTCGGAGCTCATCATGCCCAGATAAGGCGCATCCGGCGCCTGTTTCCGCGAAAGCTGTAGAAAGCCGGAGATAATCGTCAGCGGATTGCGGAGTTCGTGAGCCATTCCCGCGGCCATCTGACCGACGAGCGAAAGTTTCTCCGAGCGTTTGAGCTGGAGCATGATGTCCGCAAACTGGCGGAAGAGCAGCACGATCAGCAGAAGAATAAAGACCGAGACGCCCAGATACGTCATGGGCGAGAACCGGATCATGATGTTCAGCCGGTTCTGGAAAATATCGATCAGGCCGGTCAGGCAGATGACCCCGATTCCGACCAGAAGCAGTTTCGCCCCCCGGTTTCCCTTCATTGCGCAGACCGCCGCCCGGACGATCACAAGCGGCATGCTTAGAATCAGCAGCAGCTGGTACCAATCGACGATTTCCACGACGGAGACGACGCTGCATGCGTGCAAAAGCAGGACCCCCGCGCTGTATGCGAGATGCAGCTGCCAGGCTCTTCTTATGTATGCGCCCCTGCCGGAGCCGAGCAGATGCTCCACAAACATCAGGATGCCGATTACGCCTCCGAACAGGGCGATCAGCTCCGCATAAGTCAGTATGGCCGGGTGGTCGAAAACGAGATAGACGACCGACGAGCGGCAGATGCTGTAAATGCCGAAACAGAAGGAAAATAAGCTGAAATTGAGAAAAACTTTGTGACTCCGCAAACCGAGAGAAACACAAAAAGCCACGATTCCGGCCAGTATGTAGCTAACCCCCAGTACGGCCCGGAAAAATTCCTGCCGGACCATCCGCTTGATAAAAACGCTTTCGGATCCGTACATGGCCCCGTCCTCTATCCCGATATTCCGCGACTCCGACTGAAGATGAATATACAGCATCCCTTGCGAATTTTCCGGCAGCGGGACAATTCTTCTGGGCGTTCCGTAATAGCGGTATTTCCGCCCTTCCTGCCAATCCCCGAAGCGGTAGGCGAGCCCTTGTTCCGTATACACTTCGACGTTGTCGAAGGCGCGGATAAGCACGCTCGGATCAGCCGCTGTATGAGAAGGGAGCGGAACCCGCAGCCACAAATGGCTTCGGCCCATCCGGTCCTGCGGATTCAGCAGTTGACCGGCCGTTTTCCAGTCTCCGCTGCTGTGCGGTGGCCCTTCCGTTCGTCCGGTCCCCTCTTCCTCCGCCCAGCAGTACTCCCAGTTGTCCAGCAGGACGGGCGGGGCATTCACGCGCATAGGCGGAGAAGTTTCGGCCCGGACGTCTTTCACCCCGATGAATAAGAAAAGAGCCGCAAATACGAGCCCTAATGCAATAGCTTGAATGAACTTAGTCATGTTCTACCCTCTTGCCAACCTCAATTGCCGAATTTTCGACAATTCTTGGTTTTTCTGTAAGTAGATGTGGTTCTTTACCTACTTTTCGATTCGGAAGGACGGTTTCCTGTCCCTCTATCAAATTTTTATGATTTTCAACAATTATCGACATATTATTCGAAAAAGATTAGCGTTCTCCCGAATTTTTTTGTCGAAATAAGGACCATATTATATGAAGAGAAAGGAGGGTGAGTCATGTCCAAAGACAAAACCATGGACCCTATGAGCCACGAAACGGTTGAAACGGACGGCATTTATGCGGATGAAGCCGGCCGGGAAGTCACGTTGAAACGGGGCGACAAGTTCCCCGCCGATCTTGTACTGGGCGAAACGACCTGGGAGATGAAAGGCTTCTCCCTGAACGAAGCGGAAATCGATCACCAGCAGAAAGAAAATACGCCGCCGCGCCAACATGTCAAAACCGGCGACCGGTAATTGCCGAACAGCGGGCCTCCGGGCCCGTTTTTTTTACACGCATCTACCCAATACGGGCCACAGAAAAATAGGTCGCAAGCGTCGTCCGCATCCGCATTTCCTTACAGAATTAAGCTGGACCGAAAGATTCGGCTGCCGCTCCGTTTGAGCCTAGGGCTGTAGGCTGCCGCAGGCCGTCCCCTTCCGCCATGCTTTGCCGGTACATACGCGCCAGTGTGCGCGTCCCTGCGGAATTTGCCGCCACGCCGCTGTTTCCATCACGTGCTTCACGTTCGTTCCCGGTTATCGGCCGCTGTGGTATAATAAAACTTCCATTTCAAAGAACGGAAGGAGCCGTTGTGCCGTCATGACGCTTACGCAGCAGCGGATTTTCATTGTCACCGGGGGAGCTTTCGGCCCTTGGGCGGACGAGCATCTGAATATGCTGAATCCCGGGACGGATCTTCTCGTCGGAGCCGACCGCGGCGCTCTCCATCTGGTCCGCAGCGGTTACCGCCCCCGGCTGTCGCTCGGGGATTTCGACTCCGTCACACCGGAGGAACTCGCTGAAATCCGCCGCGGCAGCGAGGAATTAATGGCCTGCGACCCCGTGGACAAAAACTGGACGGATACAGAGCTGGCTTATACCTGGGCGCTTGACCGCAATCCGTCGGAAATCATTCTTCTCGGCGCGCTGGGCACCCGTCTCGATCATACCCTGGCGAATATCCACCTGCTACGCAAAGGAGCGGAGGCCGGAATCCGCTCCCGCATCATCGATGATCACAACGATATCGAGCTGGTACGGGACCGCATCGCGATTACTGCCGGGCCTTACGCGCAGGTTTCTCTTCTCCCCTTAACGACGGAAGTAACCGGCATTACGCTGACCGGCTTTCAGTATCCGCTGGAAAATGCGACTCTCCAGATCGGACAGTCGCTCGGAATCAGCAATGTGCTACAAGCCGGGCAAGGGTCGATCTCCATCCGCTCGGGGCTTCTCCTCGTAATCAGAAGCAGGGATTAAAGTCCCGACCGGACCGTCTCTGAACTCGCAGTCCCGCGATTGGAATCATATGTAATCTATTTGGAGACGATTCGTTCTCAAATACTTATATAACAAGCCTTCGGGCAGCATCCCAATTGGAACATTTTAGTACGTACCGGCTTAAAAATCAAACAAGCCCCGGAAGCGGCAGGGATTTTCCCGCCGCTTCCGGGGCTTGTTTATGCAGGCTGCGCCCGGGTTTGTACACTTTATTTGAAGAATGTGTCGTTTTCTTGAATGTGCAGGGGCCCGCAATTATTTCCTATTAAAAAGGAGCCGGCCTATGCCTGCCTGCCGCGCCGTCAGTGCCAGTTCATCCGCTCTCTGAGCGAGGTGATATGAGCGGTGTGATGCTTGCCGTGCCAGACATACAAGCCGAGACCGCGCGCCAATGTAGTCGGCCCGCTCGCCGGATGCAGGAACGTCCGGGCCCAGCCCGCTTCATCCAGAGTCCGGAGCCACCGCACCCAGCGGTCGTGCAGCGCGTCCAACAGCACCAGCGAAATCTCCGGCGGAGCCGTCTTCCCGTCTTCGAGTTCCGCCCACAGCTGCTCTTCATAGGGCTTAATGACAGGCTCATTCTCCGTCGCGCCCAGCTTGAAGCGGACATAGCTGTTCATATGGCTGTCCGCCACATGGTGGATAACCTGGCGAACGGTCCAGCCGCCGGGGCGGTACGGCGCATCGAGCTGCTCCTCGGTCAATCCAGAAACGGCCCCGCGCAGCTGAGAAGGAGCGGCCGCAAGTTCTTCGAGCCAGTCCCGAATTTGTTCCGGGGAAATCTCTCCCTCATAAGTATAAGTTCCGATCGGATAACGCAAATCTTCTCCCATGTCGTTAACGCCTCCTCCGCTTTTGAGCCATTATAGCACAGGCCTCTGCCGCCGCTGAACCACTCTTCCCTTTTCCCTGGACATTACAAGGGTCAATTCCCTCCTCATCTGCCATGAACTGGCATATAAACGAACAAAGAAATCCCGTTACCATCAAAAAGTTCGGCTTTTCGACATTTTCTTCTTTTCAACCCTCCGCTCTCTGGAGTATAATGAAGCCATCATTCAACAAGCCAACCGAAAATCAGCCAGCTCGTATAAAGGCAGGAATAGGCCTGCCAGTCTCTACCCGGTCACCGTAAATGACCGGACTACGGGTGATGACAAATTCCGGATCCACGGACGGTTTTTATCCGCAGGAAGGCCTTTGCGCCTTCTCTGGGAGACTACCCGCTTCCGCGGCATTTGCGGTTATTTGCCTTTCACTCGATGAACACGGCCCCTGGGGTCCGGTGCAGATTCGGGTTTTTTGCGCTTTTCGTTTCAACTCATTATTTTTTCATTTGTGGGGGATGCCAGCATGGAGCTTTTAAAAAGAAAAATCGAAGATGAAGGAACGGTTCTGTCCGGACAAGTTCTGAAAGTGGACGCTTTCCTGAATCACCAGATCGACCCGGTTCTGATGTTCGAAATCGGCAAAGAATTCAGCCGTCTCTTCGCCGGCGAAGGCGTAACCAAGGTTCTGACGCTGGAATCCTCCGGCATTGCCCCGTCCGTGATGGCGGCGCTCGAAATGAAGGTGCCCGTCGTGTTCGCCCGCAAGCAGAAATCGCTCACGCTGACCGACAACCTGTATGTGGAGCGCGTCTATTCCTTCACCAAACAGCAAACGAACGAAGTCACTGTCGCCAAAAAGTTCCTGTCCGCCGATGACCGCGTTCTCATTATCGACGACTTCCTCGCCAACGGCGAAGCCGCTCTCGGTCTGGCCAACATCGTCAAAGCGGCCGGCGCCGAAGTAGCGGGTATCGGCATCGTGATCGAAAAGTCGTTCCAGCCGGGCGCGGACAAGCTCAAGGCCGCCGGCTACCGCGTCGAGTCGCTCGCTCGCGTAGCTTCGCTGGATAACGGGAAAGTAACCTTTCTGAACAGCAGCGTCTCCGAGGAGGATACTCATGTTCAACTGGTTTAAGACCGGCTCTCTGGGACTCCAGCACGTTCTCGCCATGTACGCGGGCGCCGTGATCGTACCGATCATCGTGGCAGGCCAGCTTCATCTCCCGCCCGAGCAGCTCTCCTACCTGATCTCGATCGACCTGCTCACCTGCGGGATCGCGACTCTCCTCCAGGTGTGGGGCAACCGCATCTTCGGCATTAAGCTGCCCGTGATGCTCGGCTGCGCTTTCCAGGCCGTCGCTCCGATGATCGCCATAGGCGGCCAGCACGGCATGACGGCGATTTACGGCTCCATCATCGCATCGGGCCTGATCATCTTCGTGTTCGGCGGCCTGCTCGGCAAGCTCGCCCGCTTCTTCCCGCCGGTCGTTACCGGGTCCGTCGTCACGATCATCGGCCTGACGCTCATTCCCGTCGCCATTCAAGACATGGGCGGCGGCCAGAACAGCGCCGATTTCGGCAGCCTGCAAAATCTGGCCCTGTCTTTCGGGGTTCTACTCTTCATCCTGATCATGAACCGCTTCTTCGGCGGCTTCATCCGGGCCGTTTCCATTCTGCTCGGCCTGATCTTCGGCACGATTGCCGCCGCCTTCATGGGCAAAGTCAGCTTCCAGGGCGTGCTTGACGCTTCGTGGTTCCACATGGTCCAGCCGTTTTATTTCGGCGTCCCGACCTTCCATCTCACGTCCATTCTGACCATGACGCTTGTGGCCATCGTTTCCGTCATGGAATCGACCGGCGTGTTCATGGCGCTCAGCAAAATTTGCGACAAAGACCTGACGGACCGGGACCTCGCAAGAGGCTACCGCGCGGAAGGGCTCGCAAGCATTATCGGCGGCCTGTTCAACTCCTTCCCTTACACGACTTACTCGCAAAACGTCGGGCTTGTCCAGCTGACAAAAGTCAAAAAGAGAAGCGTGATCGCTGCCGCGGGCGTGATTCTGATCCTGCTCGGCTCCGTGCCTAAAATCGCGGCGCTCACCATGCTTATCCCGACCGCCGTACTCGGCGGGGCAACGATTGCCATGTTCGGCATGGTCGTGTCCTCCGGTATCAAACTGCTTAGCTCGGTAGACCTGAACCAGCATGAAAATCTGCTGATCGTCGCCTGCTCCGTAGGCATGGGCCTCGGCGTAACGGTAGCCCCGACGCTGTTCAGCCACCTTCCCGAGAGCGTGCAGATTCTGACCGGCAACGGCATCGTAGCCGGAAGCTTCACGGCGATTGTGCTGAACCTGATTTTTTCCATCGGCAAATCCGGTTCCAAAGCTCAGGCAGCCCACAGCGCTCCGGATCAGGAAAAGCATGAATTCAACTTGAAGGCGTCCAGCTGATTGGAATAAGTTTAACCCGATCCGGGGGTTCCGCGAACCTCAAGCGTGATCGGATCAGAAACCGCTTCGCTCCACAGAGCCGAAGCGGTTTTTTTGGCGTTTAATCCGACGTCCGCCCCTCTGCTGCGGCTTTAGCGCCCGGTCCCGGCTGCGTCCCTCTGCTGCGGTTTTTGGCGTCCGGTCCGGGCTCCGCCCCTCATCGGCGGAGATTGAGTCCAGCCTGCCTCGCCCTTTTCTAATAATTGCGGGTGCTGCAGCCGATATAAACGATAAGTGAAACGGACCGCCGTGTCCGACGCTTATACGTATTTATACGCACCCATCACTCGATATGAAGAGGAACCCGATATGAAAACGAAACTTTTATCTTTGAAAATCATCCTGGCGATTTTACTCATTCTGCCGCTGTTTCCGGCAGGGCCTGCGCGGGCGGGCTTGACCTCCACTCCGTTCCCGGACGTGGACAGTGCCAAATACAGCTGGGCCGTTCAGTCCATCACGTTCATGGCCCAAAGCGGGATTCTGCAGGGCTATCCGGACGGAACCTTCAAGCCGGGACGTTACGTAAACAAAGAGGAATGGGCGGTTATGGTCTACCGGCTATTCGACAAATACCGGCCGAGCCTCAGATCGGACGCATTGAATTACAGCCGGCCGTCGTACGTCGATGTCCCTTCTTCCCACTGGGCTTACCCGGAAATCAGCGATACGTTCGTCGCGGTAGGAGATATGACCGTAACCGCACGCAACGGCAAATCTCTGTTCAATCCCGAATATGCGTTTACGCGCTGGGATTTGGCCATGATGCTGTACGGACTTTACGGGATAGACGGGGGACCGGAATCCACCAACGTATGCGGCGACATGAACCGGTTCAAGGATATTACGACCCGGCTGTTTAATACCGAGAACGAGCTGGAATCTTTCCGCAAAACGGACAACCGCTACAATTCCGAGCTACCCCCGGGCGGGATTTATCCGATTCTTTTCCTGAAGGAAGCGGACGGCACGTGCGACGCCAATTACGACGACTACAGCGCACTCGCCGCCGGCGCGCTGATTGAGATGAACAAAACGGGCATCCTGACGGCCGACGCGG
The DNA here is from genome assembly GCF_058269095.1 of Paenibacillus sp. JNUCC 35. Taxonomy (NCBI): domain Bacteria; kingdom Bacillati; phylum Bacillota; class Bacilli; order Caryophanales; family Paenibacillaceae; genus Paenibacillus; species Paenibacillus sp. JNUCC 35. The sequence goes on from NZ_CM177771.1 coordinate 5,697,802, forward strand.
CCGGAAAGTTCTATCCGTCGGCCAAGCTGACCCGCGCCGAAGCGGTAACGGTACTCCATCGGATTCTCGACCACCTGAAGACGCGGGGAGTGCTCGGCAATTATTCCAGCATCAACCCGACCGGTATTCTCCGTCCGGTTCCGATGCCGGCCCCTAAGCCCGGCGAAGCGGCGGAAGGACCGGGACCGTTCGACCGCGATCTCCAGCGGGACGGCGAGTTCAACACGATCGTTTACCCGAACGGGAAAAAATATATGCGGCTCGAGCTGACATCCAAGGACGCTGCCGATCTGTATCTGTACATGAACGGAGACATTGCGTTCCTCCGTCAGGAAGAGCTGCCCCGGTACGTCCAGGTAGACCGCGTCAGCCAGATCGGGATCAAGTCCCAGAGCCGCAATCCGGAGAAACGGTCGCCGCTGGCCGCCTACCCGGCTACGCTTAAAGTGACGTTCCACGACGAGATTCCCTCGACGGGAACAGGAACAGGAACGGGCACCGGCAAGCCGGGCAAAGATAACGGCGGACAAACCGGCGGCGTAACGGCACCGCCCGGAGCGGCGGCCGTGCAGGACTTGAAGAGCCAGGGCGAGATCACTCAGACTTTTGCCCCGAATGGCTCGAAGTACATGAATGTTAACCTGATCTCTCAGGATAAAGTCGATCTTTATGTGCAGCTCGGGACAGGCACCGCTTTCCTTAAGCAGGAGGAACTGCCGACCAAGATCAATGTGCAAGGCATGTCATCCGTTACGGTCAGAACTCAGAGCCGCAATCCGGAGAAACGCACCAGCCAGCAGACGTACAACGCTTACCTGTATGTGACTTTTTCCAACTGATAGAAGGCCCCGTAGGAGCGTTTGCCGGAACGAAAAGGGCTCCCCTCTCCCCGGCCGGCAAGAGGCAGAGGCAGTCCTAAGGAAATTAGAAAAGCCGTAAAATCCAAAAAAACGCAAGGTTCTCAAGAAGAGAACCTTGCGTTTTTCATAGTGGATTCGGGTTTACGGCTGCCTCCAGAACCTACGCGCGTCAACCCGTTTGGCGAACGGATCGATAAGATCGTGGATTCCTGCCGGCGTTCAGCGTCATCCGCCTACTCCCCGCTGTTGCGGTTAGCGTGGTTCACCGCCGCCAGCAGCTGCTTCACCTGCTCCAGCAGCTCGTCGACCTGTTCTTCCGTTCCGCCCGCGCGGGTCATAAGCTGTGCCGGTATGCACGTGCTGGGCTGCTCCAGCGCGCGTCCTTTGTCCGTCAGCGTGATGACGACACTCCGCTCGTCGCGGCTGGAGCGGGTACGTTTCAGGAGGCCGGAAGCTTCCATTCTTTTGAGCATCGGAGTCAGGGTGCCCGAATCGAGGAAGAGCCGTTCGCCGAGCTCTTTTACGGTCGATTCGTCTTTTTCCCACAGCACGAGCATCACCAGATACTGAGGGTACGTCAAGCCCAGCTCTTCGAGCATGGGATGGTACATCCGCGTAATTTCACGCGAACAGGCATACAGCGCAAAGCAAAGCTGATTCTCAAGCCTAGGCTTAGATGGTGAATTCATAGGGCCTCAATCCTTATTCTGCTTATTCCGCCAGCAGCTTCTCGATATCTCCGGAAATTTTGGACGGTGCGGTCGTCGGCGCATACCGGCTGACCACGTCGCCCGAACGGTTAACGAGAAACTTGGAGAAATTCCATTTGACCTCTTTGGACAAAATTCCTGCCGTATGGCGGGTTAAATATTGGAACAGCGGATGCGCGCCGCTTCCTTTGACATCGATTTTAGAATACATCGGAAACGTAACGCCGTAATTGACCTGGCAGAACTGCTCGATCTCCTCATCGGTCCCCGGTTCCTGCTCCATAAACTGGTTGCTGGGAAAACCGAGTACGACAAGACCTTGGTCCTTGTAGGCGTCATACAGCTCCTGCAGTCCTTGATACTGCGGGGTAAAGCCGCACTTGCTCGCCGTGTTGACGATGAGCAGCACTTTGCCCTTATAGTCTTCAAGCGATTGTTCTTCTCCGTTAATCCGTTGAGCCGCAAACTCATACACACCCATCTTCATAACCTCCCGGGTTCATTCGACTGCTCCATCTATTAGATTGTGCAAAATTAAAACATCTAAAATTAATATACGTCTGCGGGTAGAAAAAGTCAAATCCCCTTGGGAATGGATGTACCTAGAGCGGGTGCCGGCTTTCCTTTCCTCGCGGGGTGCTGTTTCATTCAGGGACAGGAGACCGGGACCCCGACCTGTGCCGTTCATACAAGTCCGGCGTGCCCCCGCTGCCATGTTCCGGCGACGCGTCTGCTATACGCTGAAAGTCAGCTTCGCGGCTTCATGGATCGTGGTGCCCGAGTGAATGCCGGTCACGATCTTTTTCATGGAACCCGGGTTATCGAAGTTAAACACGTGAATGGGCATCCCATAATCCCTTGCGAGGATAAAAGCGGACTGGTCCATTACCCGCAGATCATTCTGAAGCACATCGTTGTAATGCAGCGATTCGTACATGCGGGCATCCCCGTATACGTTCGGGTCCTTGTCGTAAACGCCGTCCGCCCCCTGCTTCGCCACCAGAATGGCATCGCAGTTAACTTCGATGGCCCTCTGGACCGAGGGATAGTCCGTCGTAACGAAGGGCTGGCCGTTGCCGCCCGCGAAGATGACGATGTAACCTTTTTCCAGATGATGAATCGCTCTCAAACGTATATAAGGCTCCGCCACCGACGTAACGGGAATCGCGGTCATCACGCGCACTTCGGCATTCGTTCTCGCTTTCAGTACGCCGCGCAGCATAAGGCTGTTAATGACCGTAGCCAGCGTGCCGATGTTATCGGCCTCCGCCCGCTCGATGCCCCAGTTCTCTCCCATATTGCCGCGGAAAATATTCCCTCCGCCGATCACCAGCGATACTTCCACGCCGAGCTCCAGCACCGACAAAATTTCCCGGGCGATATGCTCCAGCCTCTCCGGGTCGAATCCGAAATCGCCGCTGCCGGCTACCGCTCCTCCGCTCAGCTTGATCAATACGCGTCTGTACTTCATCCCTTCACCTCCGGAAAAATAAAAAACACCAAAGCCTGAACGGCCTCAGTGTTCCAAATAGGAAATAGGAAACGATGCTTGCTTCTGAACATTCCGGTTCCACCGCTTCATATCCCCACACCTTTCCCAATGTCTCAACAAACTATTATAAACGTATGAGCAAAGATTGCAAACATGAACACGGCCCGCCGGATTTCTTCATGAACGATTTACAAAACCGACTCCTTCACAGGCAGAATCGGAGCCTGAGCGAGCGGCGAGGATAAGACCACGAGCGTGGACGGCTTGCCGAACTCCATAGACGCGTCGATAAAAGTCTCCAGCTCGCGGACGGAGCTTGTCACCAGCTTGGTCAAATAACTGTACGGTCCTGCGATGCGGTGGCATTCGGCAACCTCCGGAACCTGACGGACAAATTCCACATACCGGCGGCAGTGCTCCGTTTCCATCAGGATATAAGCGATGACCGCTTTACCTACGGCTTCCGGGGACACGACGGCGCGATACCCCGTCAAAACTCCCTTATCCTCCAAGCGCCGAACCCGTTCGGCGGCAGCCGGCGAAGTAAGACCCACCTGCTTGCCGAGCTCCGTCATGCTCATTCTCCCGTTCTCCTGAAGCAGCGCGAGTATGCTGCGGTCTGTCTGATCCAACTCTTTCTCCCCCAGATCTTTCTTTTTTAAAATGCGGCCGTTCAAAAGCTTTCAAAGTCAAGGCGAACGAACACTTTTCCTTTCAGTATAACCTGTAATCCGAGCGCACCGACAAGTAAAATAAATAGCAACTGCGAAAGGAGCTGTCAACCGATGCAACTAAACGATAAAGCGGTTCTGCTAGTTATTGATGTCCAGAAGGCGTTTGACGATCCGCGCTGGGGCAGGCGAAACAACCCCGAAGCGGAGAACAACATCGCCCTTCTGCTGGAAGCCTGGAGAGAGACCGGACGGCCGGTTATCCATGTGCAGCATATCGGAGTGACGCCGCAGTCCTTGTTCCGAGCCGGCAGCACTGCGGTAGAGCCTAAGCCCGAGGCGCTGCCTATGCCTGACGAGGCCGTTATCCGCAAGTCGGTGAACAGCGCCTTCATCGGAACGGACCTGGAGGCGCGTCTCCGCGTGCTCGGCTGCACCGAGGTGGTCGTCACCGGCCTCACGACCAACCACTGCGTGGAAACGACCGCCCGCATGTCCGGGAACCTCGGGTTCCGTACGATTCTCGCAGCCGACGCTGCGGCGACTTTCGATCGTACGGGCCCGGACGGACGCCTTCATGCGGCCGAGGACATCCACGCGATGACGCTGGCGAACCTGCACGGCGAGTTCGCCGAGATCGCGGACACACACACCTTGCTGGAAGCGGTGAAGTGAGCGGGACTGCGGCGGACGGACGGCGAAGCCTGTTCTTCTTTTAGGTGACAAAAAGTCAGCGGCGTGTATGATTAAAGCAGCAAACGTTTTGCGGGGCTGATGACTTGCATCTTCAACCATTTACACGGCGAGATATAAGCACGCGATTCCCAAGTAAGTACCGGCTTCTTACAGCCGACTGCATCTCTTTATTCCAAAGAAGGTGAACGTATGAAAAGAGGGATCAGCTTTCTGCTGCCCGATCCTTACGGGACTCCGCTTGCCGACTTGCTGTCTCCCGTTGAGCTTACCGCGTACAATTGGCTGGTTGATGGCGTAGAGTCCTATGTCCTGGAAGAAGACGGACTGGGGCCTCCCCTCTTCCAAAACCCCGACGAAATGACGGACGGCGGCCGTTTCAAGGAACGGATCGGCACCGGTAGGCATTACCTCATTTTCGTGGACATCAAAGCTTTCCCCGCAGGATCGACGGTGCAGGAGGTTACGAATTACGAGCAGTTTAAAGCTTGTTCCTGCGAGCTTGCCCTGATTATCGTGGATTCGGTTTATACCGCTCTCTACTGTAAGGATCAGGAGCTTCTGGCAAGGCTCGAGGCAAACGCCGTGGAGCGGGGCTATGAAAATGTCGTCTCTATAACGGACGATAACGATTTCCGGACCAGATTGGCGGTGTTTTAATTGGCAGGGCTGCTATTCGTCGAAGCGGAGGTGTGCCGGATATTTCTTCGCCGACGGCCGCCCCCTGCACAAAGAAAGAGGTTCCGGATAACCCGGAACCTCTTTTTCTTTTATATGAAGAGCACATGAACTATGCCGTATGGACGGTCTTGACCGTTTTGCCTCCCATTGCTTGAAGCGCCTGGAGGCTGATAAATCCGCACATCCCGATGAGCCCGTATATTACCCACGGCCAAACCGTGCCGCCATACTCCCCGATGAGCCACGTACCCAGGTAGTTGCCAATCGTCCCGCCGACCGCGTAAGAGAGCCCGAAAGCTCCGTAGAAGGCGCCCGTATCCTCGTTCATGCTGTACTCCGCAATTGCGATGTCCACCCCCGGCAGCACAAGCGTTTCGCCCGAGGTAAACAGCAGCACGCAAAGCAGGACCCAGAGTACCGAGGGAACCCACGGAACCGCGAGAAGGCCGAGCCCGATAATAAGCATCCCGTATTTGACGATCACGGCAGCGGAATTTCTCTGAAAAACGCCCCGCAGCAGAAACATAAACAGAACCGCATACAATCCGTTGAAAAACACGACGCTGCTGACCAGGCGCCCGTTTTCGCTCAGCCGGTAAACTTCGAGCGGCAGCGAGACGGATAACTGTGTGAACATGATCCAGAACATCACCATCGCACCGGAAAACGCGAGAAACGGTCGGTTTCGCAGCACCTTTTTGTAGCTGTCGAGCATTTTGGCCGAATGCCGGCCTTTCGGAAAGCTTTTGGCTTGGGTCAGAAGCAGCACCGAAACCAGGAGAAACAAAACGCTTCCGAAAAGCATCGGGTACGACGTATGAAAACTGACAAGAATCCCTCCCGTTACGGCTCCCAGAACCGCACCCGCGTTCAGCGCCTGATTGAAGTAAGTGAACGCGCGTCTTCTCAGAACATGCGGCAGGTTGCCGAACAGCGATTTGATAGACGGTTCGTACATGGCCGGGCCAATGCCGATGAAACAAGCGGCGAGCACAAGTCCGCCGAAGCTGTCCAGCGCGTAAATCCCCAGATACCCCAGCGCAGCCAGAAAAGTCCCGGCTACCAGCATCGTGCTGTAGCCGATCCGGTCCCCGATCATGCCGGAAAAGAGCGGGACCGCCTGGTTGATCAGCAGAGCGACCGTCAGGACGGTTCCGGACTGCCAGGCGGGGAATTGCAGCGTATGGGTCAAGTAGACGGCCAGAAACGTAAATACGGAAAACCGGCCCATATTAATGAAGACGGTGGCCGCTATGATTTTCCGGGCGAAACCGGGCAGGGTCATGTTGTTCTTGTCTTCTGGCATCGTGATCATGTCTCCTTCCGGCTGATCGTGGAAATCTGGCTGACTGAGGCCGTGCGGCCCGTGAAACCGGCAAGTATCCGGACAATATAAAAACGCGACCCCTCGAAAGCGAGAAACCGCGTTATTCCAATGGTTGTATAAAGATGCTGGTGAAGGGAATTGAACCCCCGGCCTACGCATTACGAGTGCGTTGCTCTACCCCTGAGCTACACCAGCATATTCCGAAGCGAATCGTGCCGGGCAAAACCGACATGTATAAGAATATACCCGCCCGCAAAAATTGTCAAGACTCTTTCCGACCTCTTTCGGCTGACAAAAACAAGATCCGACAAAGCTTGTCCCGCTCCGGTAAAACAAGGAAAAAACAGCTATGTTCCTCCCCGTATGAAGACCGGTTCAGGTATGCTATACTAAATACAAACATATGTTCTGTATTGCTATTCTAAAACGGGAAGGTAACCTGCTATGAACCCTGTCCGCTATGAAAAGATTACGGCCAAACAAGTGCTGAATCCGGTGAAAACTCCGGCGATGCCTTTCGAATATTCCATCAATCCGTACCGCGGCTGCCAGCACGGGTGCAGCTTCTGTTACGCACGGGCGATGCACGCCTTCCTCGGGCTGAACGGCGATGATACCTTCCAGACGAATATCCTGTTGAAAGAGAACGCGCCCGAGGCGCTGCGGGAGCAGCTCCGCAAAGCCGCGCGCTCCCGCAAAGGCCTGGCCGGGATCGGCCGCATCGCCATCGGAACGGCGACCGATCCGTACCAGCAGGCGGAAGGCCGCGCCAAGCTGACGCGCGGCTGCCTCGAGGCGCTCACGGAGTACCCCGTGCCGCTGACGATTACGACCCGATCTCCGCTGATTCTGCGGGATCTGGATCTGCTCCGGAAGCTGCCCGTTTACGCCGTGAACATCAGCCTGAACACGCTGAACCGGACGACCTGGCGCAACTTCGAGCCGGGCGCCCCTTCCCCGGCGAAGCGGCTGGAGACGGTGCGCGCATTGACTGATGCCGGGATACCGACCGGCATTTTCATGGCTCCCATACTCCCTTACATTACGGACGGCCGGGATGAGCTCGAAGAGCTTGTTGCGGCCGCGGCGGAGCATGGTGCGCAGTTTGTGATGGCGTCGTACCTGCGCCTGAGCGCCTCGGACGTCAAGGTGTGGTTTTTCGAGACGATCCGGCGGCACTACCCGCAGCTCGTCGGCAAGTACGCCGGGCTGTATGCGGCCTCCGCATACGCGCCTCGCGAGTACCGCGATCCCGTTCGCCGGTACGTCGACGAACTGCTGGAGCGGCACGGGCTGCGCGACATGGACGAGGAGGAAGAGACGCCTCGTCCGGGGGAGCCGGCTGCCGCCGGCGCCGCAGCCTCCGGCCGTTCAAGCGGGAAGCCGCTTGAAATCGCCTGGGAGCCGCCCGCGGGCAGTCCCGGCAGTGCCTGCGGCGGCTGCGCTGCGGCGGGCGCAGGCACTGCAGGGGACGGCGGATTCACCGGCCCTGCCGGAGACAGCGCAGGCCGCAGGGAATTCGCCGGCGGCTCAGGCACGGCGCGGCGCGGCGCCGGAACACCTGGCGCAGCCCAGGCAGGCGCGACTGCGACCGGCACGGCGGCCGAGGCGGAGACGCTCTTGCCGCTTGCGCCCGACTCGCCTCCGGCGCAGCTCGTCTTCTCCTTTTGAACGGCTGCGCTCACAAGGAGCGTCTCCTTTGTCGGCACTTCATTAAGAAGAGCCCGGGTTGCTCCGGGCTCTTTTTTCGTTTACGCTTCAAGATAAGACACCGGGTGGAGCCGCATTCCGGACCAACACAATAGAAAGAGGGAATTCCATGACTCCCGAAATGTTCGATATTTACGACGAAAACGCCAACCGGATCGGGACCGCTTCACGCGAGGAGGTCCATACGGCGGGATACTGGCATCAGACCTTTCACTGCTGGCTCGTCCGGCCCAAGGGAAACCGCCGCATGGTGCTGTTTCAGCTCCGCTCGTCTTCCAAGGATACGTTCCCGGACCGGTTCGATATTACGGCGGCGGGCCATTTGACCGCAGGTGAAACGATCCAGGGAGCGTCCCGCGAGCTTCAGGAAGAGCTGGGCCTCTGCGTTCCGTTCGACAGGCTTTCCCTTCTGTTTACCGTGCGCACCGATGAGCGGGGAACCGTGCGCGGCAGAACGTTTATCGACCGCGAAATCAGCCATGTATTCGGCTATGCAAGCGATTGGCCCCTGGATGCGTACACGCTTCAGGAGGAAGAAGTCTCCGGGCTGTACGAGGCCGAGCTCCACGAACTGGCCGCTCTTTTCGAAGGCACGGCCGACTCCCTGGAAGTCCGCGGCGTTCTCGCGCAGCATGAGGACGGGCACACGGACAGCAGCTCATCCCGCTCCGCTCTAACCCCCGAATCGGTCCGCACCGTCGCCAAGAAAGACTTCGTCCCCCATCCGGACGACTACTACCTGCGCGTGTTTGAGCTGCTCGGGAAGATCTAGGCACTCGAACGGGCACAGAGGAATACGATGGAGCATGATAAGCGCCTATCCTTATTATTCAGGAGGTTCAGCATGTATCCCATCTATCCTTATATAGGCAAAGAAACGAAATGCGAGGAACAGCCGATCCCGTTTCCCGCGCAGCATCAGCCCCGCCAGCCCGGCATCGAATCCGAAATGATTCCCCGGCCGATCGCGGAGAATCCTTATTACACCGGCAGCGGCAAGCTGCTGGACCGCGTGGCCCTCATTACGGGCGGAGACAGCGGCATCGGCCGTGCGACGGCCATTTCTTTCGCCAAAGAAGGCGCAGCCGTGGCTATCGTGTTTCTGTATGAATGGAGCGATGCCGAAGAGACGCGCGCCCGGATTGAGCAGTTGGGCGGCCGCTGTCTCCTGATACAAGCGGATCTGCGCGCGAAAGCGGCAAGCTGTGAGGTCGTCGCCAGAACGTTGTCGGCGTTCGGCAGATTGGATATCCTGGTGAACAATCATGCGGTTCAATTCCCACAGCAAAGCATCCTGGATATTTCCGAGGAGCAGCTTTACGATACGTACCGGACCAATATTTTCCCGTTCTTCTTCATGACCCAGGCGGCTCTGCCCCATCTGTGCTGCGGGTCTTCCATCATCAACACCGCCTCCATTACGGCTTACAAAGGCCAGAAGGACCTTATCGACTACTCTTCCACCAAAGGCGCCGTCGTCTCCTTCACGCGCTCCCTGGCCCTGTCGCTCGTGGACGAAGGCATTCGGGTGAACGCGGTCGCCCCGGGTCCTACCTGGACGCCCCTCATTCCTTCCAGCTTCTCGGCCGAAGAAGTCCGGACTTTCGGGACGGAAGTGCCGATGAAGCGGGCCGGGCAGCCTTTCGAACTGGCTCCCGCCTACGTGTATCTGGCCAGCGACGACTCCAGCTACGTGACCGGGCAGACCATTCACGTCAACGGCGGAGGCATGATCACATCGTAGGCCGGTAAAGCCGCCCGCACCCTATATGGCGACGCGACCGCTCCTGAATAATCCAGGCATCCTTCATTGCTTTATCAGAGTAAAAGATCTATAATACTTCCCTACACTAAATTTCATGCACATAAGCAATGAAGGAGTCCTCATTTATGTCTAACGAGCCGCGCAAACTCGGTTTGCTCCCTCTCATTTCCCTTGTCGTAGGTTCCATGATCGGCGGAGGGATTTTCAGCATGCCTGCCGATATGGCGCAGGATGCGGGAAGCGGCGCCGCCCTGATCGGCTGGGCGCTGACCGGCTTCGGAGTCATCATGCTCGCCCTGACCTTCCAGAGTCTCGCCAACCGGCTGCCAAGCCTGGACAACGGCATCGTCCGTTACGCCGAAACCGGCTTCGGCCGCTTCGTCGGTTTTATCAGCGCCTGGGGCTACTGGCTCGCCAATATGATTACGATCGTGGCAAGCTCGGTTCTGCTGTTCGGTGCCCTTGATTATTTCATTCCCGTATTCGACGGCGGCAATAATGTGCTTGCCATCGTATGCGCTTCGCTGCTCGTATGGCTCCTCCATAGTTTACAGCTCTCGGGAATCCGGGAAGCGACTCTCGTCCATATCGTAACGACGATGGCCAAGCTTATCCCGATCCTGGTCTTTATAGCGGCGCTGGCGACCGTCTTTCATTCGCCGACTTTTATTGCGGATCTGTGGAAAACCGCAACCGAAACGGCCGGGTCTCCCATCGGGCTATCGGATATAGGAAGCCAGGTCAAACAGGCCATGTTTATTACCGTCTGGGCGTTCCTCGGCGTAGAAGGCGCCGTCGTGCTTTCCGGCCGCGCCAAGCGCAAATCGGACGTCGGCAAAGCAACGGTCATCGGCCTCATCGGTACGCTTGTCCTGTATATGCTCGTGTCGCTGCTTTCTTACGGGGCGATGAGCAGGGCGGCTCTCGCCTCCCTTCCTACCCCGTCGGCCGCCTACGTACTGGAAGCGGCTGTCGGCAAGTGGGGCGCCGTCCTGATCAACGCCGGCCTCATCGTCTCTCTGCTCGGGCTTCTGCTCGGCATGTCTCTGCTTTCCGCGGAAACGCTCTACGTAGCCGGGAAGCAGAAGCTCATGCCGGCCTGGCTGTCCGGCGAAAACAAGAACGGCGCCCCCAAAGGCGCCCTCTGGATGACGACGGGGGCGGTGCAGCTTTTTCTGATCCTGGTCGTCACCGCCTCGTCCACCTACCATGCGCTTTACCTTGTCGCGACAACGGCGGCGCTTATGCCTTACCTGCTGTCTTCGCTCTTCCTCGTTAAAACGGCGATAGGCGGAAAAGCCTACGCTCCGCAGGATTCGACCGGCGAATCCCTCCTCTGGAACGGACCGCGCAAGCGCGAGCTGGCTTACGGGGCGGCAGCTACGCTCTACTCGCTGTTTCTGCTCTATGCGGCAGGGCTCACGAATCTGCTTTATGTGTGCATGCTGTACACGCTGGGTCTTGCCTTCTATTCCTTCTCCGGAAGGGAAAAAGGCATCCGGGCGATGTACGAGCCCGCCGAAGCTTTCGCCGCGGCGGCCATCGTAGTGCTGGGGCTCTACTCGGCTCTCCAGTTCATATCCGGAAATGCCGGATAAGCTCTTGCGGCACCTTGTGAACCTTGGCCTAATCATCGCGACAACCGGACAAACAACGCAGGCCCCTTAATCGGGGCCTTATTTTTTGAAGCGGCAGCTTATGGAAGGAAGAAACGGTGGAGCCCCGTTCTATAAAAGATCGCACAGCTCCCGGTGCGCGCTGTTTCGCGTCGCATGACGGCAGTCCAATACATGCAAATAACCGCCCGGCCTCCGTAGAAGCTCGCGCGGTTATTTCGGCAGGCCGCTTCAGCCTGCTTTTTTTGTAAGGGTCTATTTGATTGTAAAAGCGGAAGCCAGCTTCTGCATCTCTTCCGCCATGGAGCTTAACGATTCGGCCGACGAGGAAATGTCGTTCATCGAATGAAGCTGCCCGTTCATGCTCTGGGCGACCTGCCGCATCTGATTCAGCGTCTGCTTCGAAATATCGACCATTTCCTGCGAAGAAGCGGACACTTCTTCCGTGCCTGCCGAGATTTCCTGGGTGGCTGCGGACACTTCCTCGATCTGAGCGGACACATCCAGGATGGCCGTCTGAATGGAACGGAACGACTGCTCCATCGTGTTCATCAGGTCCTCGCCCTGGGCCACCTCTTCCAGACTGCTTTCGATGGACTGCGTGCTTTTGCCCGTTGCGGCGACGATTTCATCCAGAATCTCCTGGATCTCTACGGTAGAATGACTCGTTTGTTCCGCGAGCTTCTTGACCTCACCCGCCACGACCGCAAAACCCCGGCCATGTTCGCCGGCTCTGGCCGCTTCGATGGACGCGTTAAGGGCAAGCAAATTCGTCTGGCGGGCAATGTCGGAAATCGTGCTCGCAATCTTCTGGATTTCCGCGGATTTCTCCTGAAGCGAATAAATCGTCCCCGCCGAATCCCGCACGTTGCTGCCTACCACCTTCATCTGGTTCAGCGTCTGCTGAACCGTCTCGCTGCCCCGGTTTACCTCGGAGCGTACGCTGTCCGTCGTTTCGGCCACCTGCGTGGAGGAAGCCGCGATCTTCTGGATACCGATCGCCATCTCCTCCATCGCTTGTGCGGTCTGCTGCGCCGCGTCATGCTGAGTCTCGGCTCCCACGGCGGTGGAATTGGCCGTCTGGGACGTGCGGGATGCGACTCCCGCCGACTCGGCGGAAATGGCCGTCAGCTCTTCGCTGGACGACGCCATATGGTCGATCGCGTTTTTCATCCGGTCCAGGATGGAACTGAAGGAATCCATCATGCCGTTGATGTCCGCGTTGAGCAGGCCCATTTCGTCTTTCCCTTTCACGTCGAGCCTTCCGGTCAGATCGCCGGCAGCGGCTTTGCGCATCATCCCCGAAATATTCATCAGCGGGCGCAAGATGGTGCGGGAAGCGAGGATCGAAATCAGAATAACGAGAAGGACGGAAACCGCGATGATGATGCCCGCCAATGTTTTCGCCTTGGACACCGTGCTGTAAACCTCGGTTTTCGGAGCGCTTACGAACAGCTTCCAGCCGGTCTTCTGCACTTCGGAGTAAGCCACGGCCGCCTCTCCTACCGTCCCGTCGTCGGCGTATAAATAGCCCGTTTTGTCAGCGGAAGCTTCCAGCTTGCTGTCCAGTAACGGCGCGATATCCTTGGCGGGTTTTCCGATATCCGCCGCGTCCGGGTGCAGAAGAATATTCCGGTTGCCGGACAGCAGGAAGGCATAGCCTTTTTCCCCGAAATGAATCCGCGATACGAGCGAAACGATCTGCTTCGGACTCACAATCGCTTGAATAACCCCGGCATATTCTCCCGTCTTGTCCAGAATCGGCTGGTCGATAATGATAATATCTTCTTTGGAGCCGACATCTTTCAGAATATCCGTGACGGCCAGCTTTTTGGACGATTTCGCGTTTTTAATGTTCTGGAAAGCGGACACGTCCGTTACCCCGCCTTTCGTATCGTGGGAAACGTCTTTGCGGTCGATGTAGGCAAAAAAGAACATTTCCGGATCGCTGTCCTGCAAATATTTCAGATAAGGCAGCACTTCTTTCTCCGAAGACGCGGTCGCAAATTCAGGATGGGCCTTTACGAGCCCTTCCACGGCGTTTATTTTCTGTCCCATCCACAAATCGATATCGGCAGCCCCCATTTCCGCCCGTATTTTCATGTTTTCTTCCGTTTGCTTGGAGATGTAGCCATTGGAGTTCGACATCAGGATCAGGGTCGCCGCTATTAAGGGAACCGAGGTAATCACGAGCAAAAGCAGGGAAATCTTGATCCGCAAAGACAAATCGCGGAATTTTAAGGTTAAACCGGGTTTCATCAATTTCACTCCTTGACAGGTTTAATAATCTATGTCTCTCTATCCCCCATTTTCGACAGTATTCTACACGCCTCCTCTCCAATAAGTTCCATACATTAAATTTGGATAAAGTTTTCCGGCCGCATACGGCCCGCAGGCATACAAAAAAACGGAAAGCCGTACAGGCCTCCCGTTTCGTAATCCAACTACGATTCGCCCGGTTTCAGGCGTGCCCCTTGTTGGTCAAGTTAAGCAGCGCCACCCCGGCAATAATGAGAATAATGCCGATGACACCGGCCACGCTCAGTTTCTCTCTCCAGACCAGAAAACCGAGGATGGCGGTAAAAGCGGTCCCCACTCCCGACCATATCGCGTAGCTGAGGCCCAGCGGCAATGTTTTGAGCGCCAGGGACAAGCAATAAAACGCCGTTCCGTAGCCGAGAATGACACCCGCGCTCGGGAGCCATTTTGTAAAACCTTCTGAAGATTTCAGCAGGCTGGTCGCAAAAATCTCCCCAATGATGGCAATGGCCAAGTACACATATCCCATTCCAGTCAAACTCCCCTGTTAAATTTATCTAGCCGCTAATCCCCTTCATTATACCGTAAAATCACGTGAAAAATGAAAACCGGCACCCGCCGTATAGGCCGATGCCGGTGCAAACCGGAAAAATTCCGGTCCTCTCTTTCCTTTATTTCCGGACGGGTATTTTAAATTGCGCTTCCGGAATCCACTTCTTGGCGTAAAAATCCCGGCCTTGAATCGATACCCGGTCTTCATACACTTCTACGTACAAGCCTTCGCTTTCCTTGGCGTCCTTAAGCTTTTCTCCCCCTTGACCGTCGGAAGTCCACGGACGTTCCACGGAAGAGGAATTGACCATCGTAAACTTGTCCCTCACGAGGGTGTTCGGCTGCCTAAGATCCCAATGCGTGTGACCGCTGAAAAAGATCACTTGCGGATACTTCGACAAAATGCTTCTCAGCTCCTCATGCTGGACGACCGGACGCTTGTTGGAAGCCACCGACGTTCCGGCTACCGTTCCGGGAAGCGGCTGATGCAGGAAGACGAAAATCGGCTTCCCCGACTCTTGTCCATGCCTGGCGAGCGACTGCTCCAGCCAGTTCAGCTGCTCCTCGGAAAGATAAGCGTCCTCCATGTTGCCGGGATTGGTCTGCCGATACTGCTCCGAGCCCAGAAATATAAACGGGTATCCCTTGATTTCCTCTTCATAGTAAACCTTCTTCTCCCCGGTAAAGGACAAAAACCTGCCGATGGACGCCGCTTCGGTTTCTTTATTGGGGAAGCTGTTCGGACTCCAGTTTCCTTTAGCGTTCAGCCAGGCGGAATAAAATTCATGATTGCCGATGGTTGCGAATGTTTTTTGCGGATGCGGAGTGCTCTTCATCAGTTCTTTAAGCCGCGTATAATCGCGGGCGGAACCGCCGGTCAAATCCCCGTTGATCACCAGAGCGTCGGCACCCGGATTGATCCGGTTGAGATCCTCCAGAGCTTCCGTAAATTTACGCTGGGAATCTTGCTTGGCGGCGTCGACATGCACATCGCTGATCACCGGAAAAGTCAGCACCGGCTTGTCCGCTCTCTCCTGTATCGCACCCGCGGGAACGGTGGAAAGTACGAGCAAACTCGCCGACAACAGAAGCGTCAAACCTGCTTTATTCTTCATACACATTCCCTCCATTTCATCTCAGGACGGGGAGAAAAGGTCAAGTCAGGAGGGGCTGAAACGTTTTACGGCGGAAAAGAAAGAAGCACGTTCAAAAAAGACCGTGCCCCCATCCGGTTTTGTGCCGACGGCGTCTGAACAGCCTTGCAGGAACAGTCCTCGCCGTCTTCTATATCGTGAGGCAATCTTTCTCTCTGACTCTGGCCCTGGTTCGTTTCTCTCTATCATTCTCTCCAGCCGTCCGACTCGTCCATTCTGTTTAAGGTCTCTCTCCTACGAAACAACAGCGGCAGATCCGCTAACCTTGTGTCAGGCCTGACCTTTTCTCCCTTATAATTGGAAAATCATAACTTCAATTACCCGCTCGGAATGAAAGATAAACCCTTCTATTCCGCGGGATGCGATCTTTCCGAAATCCAAATTGTGCCTTTTATGATTATATAGATTCCGGACAAAAAAAGACACCCTTGCGGGGTGCCTTTCAGAAAAGAATCTTTCCAAAAACCGATTATTGGCGGTCATAATCACTATAAGAACCGTCCAGATTCAGGTTAAGAGCAAGACCCAAATTCAGGGAGCCGCTGCTTCCGCGGGTCTCTATAACGACATACGCAGCATACTAAATCCAGATCACCGTTTCGGGAAGGAAAACCAGCGCCGACAAGCCGTAAACCGCCAAATATCAGGTTGGTCACCCAGCATTTGGGTCCCCCTAAAGTTGCTATAGAGGAAAATATATGGTAAAATGAGTTATACGTATATTTTTAGTTCTTAGTTCACATATTACAAAGGATATCACGGAATGGGTGCACTTTGTAATGTGTGAACTTTTTTCCTAAAAGGATATGGGTAAATCTTTAAATTTCCGGGAGGTTTTACAAGCATGGAAACAGGAACAGTTAAGTGGTTTAACGCAGAGAAAGGCTTCGGCTTCATTGAGGTTGAAGGCGGCAAAGACGTTTTCGTCCATTTCTCCGCGATCCAAGGCGATGGCTTCAAGTCCCTTGACGAAGGCCAACGCGTCCAATTCGACATCGCTCAAGGCAACCGTGGTCCACAAGCCGAGAACGTTGTAAAACTGTAAGCAACTACACAAACTTATAGAAGGAACTGCCTTTCCTAGGATTAGGCAGTTCTTTTTCATGAACTTCTATAACCTATACGGTCTTGCGTAGACTATAGAGAAGGCCGACTATCTGAAGGAGGGTCACTATGCATTATTCCAAGAAGAACATGGAACCTGTTCCAGAAGAAGAGATCACCGTTTGGGCGTGCAGCCAAGAAAGCTGTGTATGCTGGATGCGGGAAAATTTCTCGTTTAATCAAGTCCCTCTCTGTCCGATTTGCAAATCCGAAATGGTTAAGCAAGTCAAGATGCTTCCTGTGCTTACAAACCACAACCATAACGCCCTGGGTTAACACCGTCCCGTTTCATTAAAATCAGCAAAAAAAGCCGAGCCCTCACGGTCTGGGCTTTTTTTGCGTTGTTGCGTTCATTCGGCTATCTGCAGGCCGGCTCCGCTAGCTGATGCGGCCCGCCCGGCTCAGCTAGCGGAGCCGCTTCGTCGGCGTAAACGTGAGCGGCAGGCTGCTCACGCCGTGGACGATAAACCCGCGGGCGGGCGTCAGCGGGTCTTGATCCGCCCGGGCCAGATCCGGCAGGCGCTCCAGGATAGCCTGAAGCGCTACACGCGCTTCCAGGCGGGCCAGCGGAGCGCCGAGGCAGAAGTGCATGCCGTGGCCGAAGGCGATGTGCGGGTTCGATTCGCGCGCGATATCGAACTTGTCGGCATCGGCGAATTTGCCGGCGTCGCGGTTCGCCGAGCCCATCCAGGCCACGACACGGCTGCCGGCCGGGATGACCTGGCCGCCGATCTCCACGTCCCGCGCGGCGGTGCGGGACATCGCCTGCAGCGGCGACCGGAAGCGCAGCGCCTCCTCGATCGCGGATGGCAGAAGCTCCGGCTGGGCGCGCAGCTTCGCCAGCTGGTCCGGGTTCTCCAGCAGCGACAGCACGGCGTTGCCGATCAGGTTCGTCGTCGTTTCGTTGCCGGCCACCAGCAGAAGCGCGCAGAAGGAGAGAATATCGCCTTCGGACAAATGCGTGTTGGACTCCTCGGCGGCAAGCAGCGCGCTGATCAGATCGTCCCGGGGCTCTTCGCGGCGGAGGGCGATGATTTTACGGAAATAAGCGTTCATTTCCTCATGCGCTTGCTGGGATTCGCTATTCGTCGCTCCGACGACGGAGTCAGCCGACGCCACAACCTCATCCGACCAGTGCTTGAACTGCTCGCGGTCCTCGCTCGGGATGCCGAGCATTTCCGCGATGACAATGACGGGAAGCGGGTATGAGAAATCGCGGATAAGATCGATGCGCCCCGTTTCCGACACCTCATCGAGCAGCTCGTGAGTAATCGCGGCAATACGCGATTCCAATGCCGCGACCGCCTTGGGCGTGAACGCCTTGCTCACCAGAGTCCGCAATTGAGTATGCCGGGGCGGGTCCATCGTAATGAGGCTGAATCCGCCTCCCCGGCTCTCCTGCTCCGTCCCTTCCTCAAACTTTGGGCGATGCTCGGAAGAAAATTGGGCATGGTCGAAAAGCACCTGCTTGACGTGTTCATAATCGAAAACGGACCAGATTCCGAGCGGTTCCATAAACATGACCGGCTGATTTTGACGAAGCTGGGCGTACAGAGGATAAGGATTTCTCAAAAAATCGGGCGAAAAGAGCGTACTCATGATTATACCGCCTCCAAATAAGGGTTAAAGAGAGCGGACTCGCTCTCCCGAACGGGAATAAGAACGAACCAGCCGGACTTTACCGGTCTGCTTGCACTTGTTGTCTTCCTATTTGACTATCTTGCTACCGTTTGTCCGTACCCAAGGCAAGCCGCAGCTGCGAGGCCATTTCATCCAGCGCTTCCTGCGCTGCGGGAACGAATTTATGAAAGTTGGCGAAGCCGTGAATCAGGGTCTCGTAATTCTTGTACACCACTTCGACTCCCGCCCCGATGAGCTTGTCCGCATAAGCCTTGCCGCTGTCCCGCAGCGGGTCGTACTGGGCAGTCACAATCATCGCGGGCGGAAGCCCGCTAAAATCTTTATAGTGAATGGGATAAGCATAAGGATTGCGGATTTCTTCCTCCGTGTTCAAATACTGCTTCGAAAACCATTCCATCATCCCCGCGGTCAGCAGGTACCCTTCCTTGTTCTCGCGCAGCGATGCCGGGTCCTCTTCGAGAAAGCCTGCGGCCGGATAACAAAGCAGTTGGTAAACGATCTCCGGTCCGCCCGCTTCCTTCGACTTGATGCAGCTTACGGCCGCGAGCGTTCCTCCGGCGCTGTCGCCGCCGACGGCGATTCGTGCGGGATCGATGCCGAACTCGTCCGAATGGGAAGCGATCCATTGAAGGGCATCGTAAGCGTCGTCCACAGCCGCCGGGAACTTGTTTTCCGGTGCTAGGCGGTAATCCACGGAAATCACCCGGGCATGAACCGAGTTCGCCAAGTTCCGGCAGATGGAGTCATGCGATTCCAAATCTCCGACTACAAAGCCGCCCCCGTGAAAAAAAACAAACGCCGGCCACGGGCCCTGACCTTCAGGCGTATAAATCCGGACGGGAATATCCCGCCCCTTGAGCGGAAGCTTCCGGTCCTCCACCTGTTTGACCTCCTCCACCCCGAAGGTGAAGGCCGCATTCCCCGTACCTTTGCGGAGATCCTCCGGCTTCAGGTCTTCCAAAGACGGCAGCGGGTGTGAATTCATCTGTTTAAGCATCATGGCAATACGCGGTTCCACCGGCATAACACGACTTCCTTTCGAATTAAGCGTTCCCCCTTGAAACGGAAGCTCTAGAGAGGGGGACAAAAAGGAACTAGGGTTCAATCGGATGCGAAGTATAAAATTGGTTTCACTATGAAATATTTAAACACGAAACATTTCACTTATCTAAATGGTAAATGGCGGGGAACCGAAAGTCAAATTTAGCCGGCTTTCCTAGTTTCTAAGGGGCTTTACATGTTTTGGCGCATACGAAAAACAACCCGCCTCAGCTTGTTCGAGACGGGCTTTTTATATTTCGGCGCGTATACGCGGAAATATGCTTGCCGGGTAGAGCGGGGGCTTGGCCGTAAGAATCCGTGTGGAGCAACCGTGCTTCCTCCGCTCCTGCATCCAAGTCTTCACCAGGTGCTTCACTCGGCGACAAAACGCCACGGATAGTCCACCGCCTTGGTGATGCCGATCCGCGGCGTGACGAGAATCGGGCCCGCAGGAGGGGCTCCGGGCTCCAGCGCCAGTCCTTGCGGCGGTTCCGCAAGCAAATCGCAGCCGTTCAGGTCCCGGGTGATCCCGCGGTTCCCGCGGATCAGCTCCAGCCCCTCGAAGGGCCTGGCCGCACGCAGCAGCACCGCGCCCACTCCGCCGGGCTCGTGGGCCACGACGTTGATGCACAGGTGCATCCCGTAGATGAGGTACACGTACAGCCGGCCGACCTCGCCGAACATAAGCCGGTTGCGCGGGGTGACGGCCCGGCAGGCATGGCTGGCCGGATCATCGGAGCCTTTGTAGGCTTCCGTTTCCGTAATCGCCACACGAATAAGCCCCGCCTCTGTCTGCCGGACGAGCTCGCATCCGAGCAGTTCTTTCGCTACCGTAACGGTATCGCGTTCCAGAAATGACGCGTCCAATTTTCCGCCCCCCTCTTAATTACCGTATTTCTCCCGCCATGCCTCACTCCAATCCGGATAAGAGACGGAATGGACTTCTTCCAGCGTTTTACCGTCCAGCGACCAGCCTCCGCCGTCCGCACCGTATTGATCCTGAGGAAGCGATGTCCCGCCGAACGGCTGCCCTTCCGTCTCGTACACATAAACGTCAACCTTTCCTTTGGAAAGCGGATGGCCTTTGACGACAAACTTCTGGACACGGATCGTTTTACCCAAATACTGTTCAGGATCTACGGTTTGAAGGCCCCAGTACATCATCCCGGGCAATTGACTGAGTATATTCCTCGTCAGTTCATAGCTTTGGACTTCGCCCTCGTAAGACAAAATGCGATAGCCTTTGTCCTCCAGATAGCTTTTGGCCAAACTGTGTTCCCTCGGGACTTGGACTTCCCTGCCGTCTTGGCATGCCGTCAGCACAAGGAGAATCAGGAGCGCGACCCATCCGGATTTCATCGAGTTTCCTCCTTTTAACGCTTTATGAACTTGACCGGCATTCTTTTAACGCTGCAAAAGTCAGGCCCGCTGCACGACTGCGGCTCGCGACCCGGCAGACGCCCGGTTTACGGCAGCCTCCCCTTTGCATATATAACAGGAAGAAGAGTTTTCCTCTGAGAAAGGAGGCAGGCGCGGTGCGGCTAAAACGGAAGAAACGAAACCGCAAAACGAAACATTCGGGCTCCCTGCGCGTTCTTCAGGCAAAAACGGCCGTTTTTGTCACGTTTTCCGACGGAATCCGGCGCATTTACAGAAACCGCGACCGGGACCCCTCCTACGGCCGGGTACGAATACCGGATCCCCGCACCGTGTCCTACATGAACCTGTTCGTAAACGCGGTCCTCCAGCCGTCCAGCGTCTACCGGGTAAGCCGAGGGAAACTGAGACTCCGCTCGCCTGAATTGCCGGAAAAAGGCGTGCCGATCATGCTGCAATTCGTCACGATTTTGGGAAAGCACTCCCGCGGATGCCGGGGGCGAAAGACCGCGACACCCTGCCGTTCACCGCATAAGGTAAGGTAAACAAGCAAAGAGGTGATCACGCATGCCCCCATCTTTAATCAAACTGTTCGTTGCAGCGAGCAGCGTCATTACGGGAACTGTCACCACGACGACCACAACGGCCGTGAACGACAGCGTCAGACGGTTCGATGCGGTCGTAACCGCTCCGATGATCGACGCGGGCGCAGGCACGACGACGATTCCGGACACAAGCTTCCGGGACGACTCCGGCACTGCCGTGGCCGCAGGCGCGCTCCCCGTCCCACCGGCGGGCGGTTACTATAACCTGTATGCGAACGGAATGCTGCAGGAAGGAGAGCTCTCTACACTATCCGCGACAAATCTTGTCATCACTACGGCCGCGCTGCTTCCCGGTACGCCCGTTATCGTGGAAATTCACGATTATACCGGCACGACGTCCGCTTCCGCTTCAACGCCGAACCTGACCGTAACGACGACGGTGAATACGTAAACGGTTCCCCCTCTCCAGCGGGAAACATCCGGCCAAGCAGTGCGGTCGCCCCCCGGATAGGGGGAATTTTTTTTAACGGGGCGCCCTCTGCAATCTTTGAAGCTCCGACCAGCCGATGAGACGGATTCCTTCGGCGGCAAGCAGTCCCTTTATTTCGGGATCGCGGAAAAGGCGGAATTCCCACTCGCGCTTTTGCCAATGAGGGTTGATCGCCTTCAATTCCTCGGCGGGCAGAGCCGGATGAAGAATGAACTCCGAGACCCCGGGCTTCAGTGCCCTCAGAAGCTGCATAACGCTTCCCCGGAAGCTCTCGTAGGTCTCCCCTTTTTCCGTATGAAAAGGTAGGCCCAGCAAATAATCCAGAATCACCACGCCTTTGGCATCGGCCTGAGCCGCGCGCAGCCCGGCCATCTTGGCCGCTTCGGCCGGCACCTCCAGTCCCATATCCACGTACCGGGGAATCCGGAAAGGCAGCCCGTAGGCCGCGCAAATGTCAAACACGATGCCGAGAAAATCCCGGCCGGTGCCGAGGCCGTACAAGCTTCCCATGTGATTGTCCAGATGAGTCGGCATAACGCCCATCCGCAGCGCCAGCTCGATCTGGCTCACGATTTCCGTCCGCACCTCTTCGGGGTCGGCTCTCCGCTCGAATGACGCGGAATCCGCCGGGAAGTAACCTTCCTGCGTAACGAGCGACGCCACGCTTCCATGCCGGGTAACCGGCCCCCATTTGTAAGGCGCCCATTCGCTCGTAAACGTCAGATGGACGCCCACATCCGTCTGGGGATGGGCCGCCGCCCAATCCGCGGCTTCTTTCGCCCAGCCGCACGGCATCATGACGGTCGCCGACGAGACCGCCCCTTCGGTCAGAAGCTGCGCGATTCCTTCGTTCGCGGCATGACACATGCCGTAATCGTCCGTGTTGACGATAAGCAGTTTTTCATCCGGGCGGTAGCCCAGCGCTTCCGCAAGACTCATCTTTTCCCCTTCTTTCCGAAAGTAAAGATTGACGAATCCACTTTTAGTACTATACAGTAGTAGTATGAAAACGACCAAACGAACTTCCAACCGGGACAAAGCCCTGAATACCGCCGAACACCTTTTTCTGACAAAAGGGTTTCTCCTTACCAGTATGGACGAAATCGTAGCCGAGAGCAAAGTATCCAAAACGAATATTTACTATCATTTTAAAAGCAAGGAGGAGCTTCTCGGGGCCGTTACGGAAAGACTCATCGGGCGTTACGAGGAGCTTATCCGCGAAGCCGGTTCCCGGAGCGGACTGACTATCCCGCAGAGAATTGCGGCGATCGGCGATTTGCTGATGCGGGGAGAGGACGATTTCCTCGGAGGCTGCCCGTTTCTGACGCTGTACGTCCAAACCTCCCGTGAGGCCGGATTCGTCAGGGAGCGGATCGGACGTTTTTTCCGGGAACAGACCCTGTACCTTGAAGCGCTTCTTGCGGAAGGCATCCGCAGCGGAGAGCTAAGAGCAAGTCTGGAGCCGGGTCCTGCGGCCGCACTGATCGTTTCCGGTATAGAGGGCGCGCTTTTCCTCCAGCATGCCAGCCCTGATTCTACTTATATGCAACAAGTGCTTCCCGCTTTAGCCCAGCTGCTAAAGTAATTTTTTTGAGGATTTTTAGTACTGATTAGTAGTATATTTTCAGAAAGCAGAGGTGTTCATGAATGGTACACATCTTTATTACCGGCGGAACCGGCTTTATCGGCCGTCACGTTCTCCGGGCTCTATCCCTTCCGGGGTCGTGGGCCCCCCACCAACTGACCGTCCTTGTCCGGTCTCTCACCCGGTTCCATTCTTTCCTGCAAAAAGAGGGACTGGAGCATTCCCCTTCTATCCGTCCCGTGAAAGGCGACCTGTCTCTGCCCTCCCTCGGTCTGGACGATGAGGGCCTGGAACTGGCCGGGCAGGCGGATATTCTCCTGCACATGGGCGGGCCCATGGACATCGGGCTCGGGCCGGAGGAGGCCGAGCGCGTGTTTTTCCGCTCCAGCGAAGAGATGGTGTTCCTGGCGAAACAGATCCATAAGAACCGAGGACTGAAGCATTTTATCCATCTGGTGGGCTTCAAGAGCCCTTACCACGAAAAAAACGCCGATCTCCCCGAGCACATCGGGCATCCCGGCGAGCCTCCTTACGAGAACCGCAAGCTGGCCGCAGACCTGTATATCCGCAGAGAGCTGTACCGCGAAGGAATTCCGCTCTCCGTCGTAAATCCCGGCGTCGTGATCGGGGATTCCGCCACCGGCGTCACCGAGCAGACGGGAGGCCTCGGCATTCTCGTCGACTCGGTCCGGCGCGGTCTGATGCCCCTCTCTCCCGGCGGTTCCGGGCACTGGCTGCCCATGGTGCACGCCGACCATTCCGCCGCATTCATCGCAGCGTTAGTCCGGGAAGAAAAGCCCGGGAACGGCACCTATTTTCTGCTGGACGAAAAAAGCGGCAGCCCCGATATGCGAGACTTGGCAGGAAGCATCGCCAAAGAAGTGCGTGTCCGGGGACCCTTCGGCGCGATGCCTCTTCCCCTGCTGACCAAGGCTCTGAGGACAAAATGGGGCCGTAAAACCGGCATTCCGGCGGAGTCCATGAATTTTATCGCGGACGGCGATTTCCCTCTTGCCTCCAAGCAAGCCGTGGAGCGGAAGTACAAGCTGGATACGGGGCTGAACAGGGATATCCTGCCCGGCACCATAGCCGATCTGGATTACCGGCTCGCTCACGGGGAAGCGGGACTCCCGGATGCGGGTTTTAAACCGGGCCGTCTGGGCAAGCTCGCCGTATGGTCCCGCCAGGAAGGCTCCGGCATCTCGGTGGTGCTCCTGCACGGGACCTTCAGCGGGGCGTTCCCGCTGCTCCCGGCCGCTTCACGGCTGACCGGCCACCCCGTATACGCCGCCGATTTGCCGGGCTTCGGGCGCTCGCCCTATCACCACGGCTGCGATGTAATCGCCGGTTATGTAGAGGCGGTCACGGGTGCATTGATGGAGCTTGGACAGCCCGTTGTGCTGGCCGGTCACTCCTTCGGAGGGCTTATCGCCGCCAAGGTGATGGAGCAGCTGCCCGGCTATGTCCGCGGAGCGGTGCTTCTGCAGCCGGCCCTTCATGCGGCTCATGCCGGCGTCCCCGCCTGGATCGCAGGGGCCTATATGAAGCAGATGACGGAGCGGAAGCTGGTCCGGAAGCTGCTGGAATCCGGAAGCTTTGCGGACGAAGAGGAAATCCCGCAGGAGTACGTGCGCTATGTGCTCCGTGATTTGGCTTCGCCCCGGGTCCGCAAAACGAACGCGGACGTATTCGCCGCCCTCGGTAACGCCGGAGCGTTCGGCCTGAGTCCCGGGAAGTGGGACACGGGCAAAGTCCGCCTCGTCTGGGGAGAGCTCGACCGGCAGTACCGCCTGCCGCAGGCTTTCCGGCATCTGCCCGTAACGGAAATCCTCGCCGGGCACCAGTTCCCGATTTCCCATCCGGACCGGACGGCCGAGTTGATTCTGGAGCATGCGGGAAATTGCGGATCTGAGCGGACGGTAATGGAACAGTAACCGCTTTTTAGACAATCTCCTGCTTGTCTGCTTTCCTCAAACGGCTTGCTGCTCCATGAAAGCACAGCGCCCTAAACACAAGGATCGTAACTTATCCATTCGTTATGATCCTTGTGTTGTTCCCTTCTATTTTGTGAGCTGCGGATTTGTCCGTATTCGAAATTGTGTCGCAGCTTCAACCTTCCCGAAATAGGGTGCGGCGGCGGCCGTGTAGATCCTATTCGTTCCCCCGCTCAATTCCCGCAGGGTAAGCGTACGCCGGAGCACAAGGCCCGGCGGCCTTCCTTGAATCCCTCCGTTATCGTTCCATATCGTTTGAAAGGTATTTAGCGGCAGCTGATAGTTGTCCAGAACGACTGAAATTTGAGGATAAGTCCCGATTATGCCGGGAATAGGCTTCCTTAAGCCGGAAAAGTGCACAAGAAGTTCAAAAACGGAAGGATTTCCCTGTCCCGAAAGAGGGCGCAGCAAAATCAGGGCATCCGTATAAACAATGCCAAGTGATCTCTCAGAAGAGCGGTTAATTTGAAAATCAGCGACAATACGCGGGATGGCAGCCTGGAATTCGGCCACCTGCTGCATTTTTTGAAGAGCGGGGGCCGC
The DNA here is from genome assembly GCF_058269095.1 of Paenibacillus sp. JNUCC 35. Classification (NCBI taxonomy): domain Bacteria; kingdom Bacillati; phylum Bacillota; class Bacilli; order Caryophanales; family Paenibacillaceae; genus Paenibacillus; species Paenibacillus sp. JNUCC 35. The sequence goes on from NZ_CM177771.1 coordinate 5,723,612, forward strand.
TTGCGAACGCAAACTCCTGTATTGACTCTGCAAAATTCTTACGGGTACGGCTTCCCGAATGGCACGAACAATGTGCTCCGGTGTCAGGATGATCCCGAGCGGAATTTGAGGATTACCGCCCGGGATCAGAATGAGATCCCCGAGACCGGCATTTTTCAGAATTTTATCCAGGGCTTCACCAAGGCTTTCGTCCCCTTTTAAGATTCCGCCTAAGTCGCCAATCGCATCGCCTAACCCTCCTATTGCATCCCCTAAGCCCCCTATGTTTCCTAAACCCCCGCCCAAATCGCCTATACCCCCGAATCCTGCCGGCCCTCCTCCCGAAAAAGCCGGACCGCTGAGCGGGCCAGGAAGTTTAATCGGCACTTTAATACTTAGGTTCAGGGTCAGATTCGAACGCTGGAGCTGCCGCAGAATCTCTTGATACAGATAATCCGTGAAAGCGGGGAAATTCCCTTGACCCGTCATCGTATTCAGTACCTTTTCAGGATCTAAGGTTACTTTACTGAGTCCGTTCATGATCGGATCTAATACCGCATCGGGAAGCAAACTATTGATGGCAGCGTCTACTCCGTCCGTTACAAGGGATTGGATGCGTGGAGGTAAATTGCTTATTGCTCGACCGACGAGTTCGCGGATAACACGTCTGAGGGGCTCTGTTAGTACGGTCCGAATATAATTTCGGAGGGCTTCCCAGGCTTCGTTGAGAATACGGCCAAATTTATCGATCAGGTCCCGGAGCTCCTGCAGGAGAACTTCAAGGAAAGCTTGAAGCACGACTGCGATAATTTTTGAAGTAAATGTCGTTGCTCTAGTCAAAAGGATGGTCAGCAATGTATTTGCGACATCCGACAGATTGTCGGCTCTCGGCGTCCAGTCCGTCTTCCGCAGATTCTGAACAAACGAAGCAGTAGATCCGGCATCTATCGGGGTAAAAATAACAAGCATCTGATCGAATGCCCGCTGCGGTATAAAATCCGCTAATTGAACAGCCGCCTCTCTGAATCCTGCCTGTAAAGGTCGGATGAGATAACGGTTAGCAGGCCCGGTCAGTTCAAGCAGCTTCACGACAGCAGGGTTGGACAATTGATTGGCCGCGCCATTGAGCAGTCCGCCGAGCTGCCCCTGGATATGCATGGTAATCCCGTTAAATATACGGACAAGACTTCTTCCTACAACGGCCAGCAGCGCGGAGGAAAGCGCCTCTCGGACGAATGTCCGGTCATAGCCGCCTTGATTCATGACATAAGGAAGCGCGACACTGGCCGCAATCTCCAGAGCGGGAATCAGACCGTTCTGTAAAATAACGCCCATTTCCCCGCTGCCCGAAGCGACTTGCTGAATAGCTTGTTTAAAAGCCGGTGTGGTCAGCTGCTGCCCTGCATAGGCTTGGAGTCCGGATGTTAGTCCCGCTAAGAGGCCCGACGGGTTCGTATTGCTGCCGGTGTAAGCAAAGATTGCTCCTGCGCTTGTTTGCGGATTGCCCGGAAAAGCGGTTTGGAAGATGTTTAGGATGAGACGCGTGTCTTCCGATCGGGAAAGCAGTGTTTGAAGCGGCTTGCCGGTTAAGTAGGCTATCAAATCTGTTTGGGAAAGCGGTGTGCCCGGGTTTCGGCCTAATTGAGTATTTACGTCATTAGCTATGTTTGACGGCACTTGAACTTCCAAGGGTCCGCTGAATGGATAGGGAGACACCTTACTCTCCATATGTTTGTTTAACGACGTTAATAGATTATTGGCGATCCATTGTACGGTGCTGTTCGAACCTGTCTCCAGAAATCGCTTCAGCAGCCACCGCTGCCCTTCCAGGATAATGATCGCGACACTCCGTTCACCGGCCTGTTCTCTTGGCAGCTCACCGATTTCATAAGCAAGCCGTGCTCCAATAATTACAGGCGCCTCTAGAGAACGAATCAGGGCTAATTGTTCCGGGGACGTACTCTGACCGGCCAAAGCAATCATTTTGATGATAGCGGTTTCTGCGTAACGATTAATAAGCCTGCGGGGATTATCAAAATTCACCTCTACTAAAGCACGGTACCCGCCGCCCACCTTAAAGCCGTAACCCGCTTCAAAAATATACTGGAACACGGGTTTGCCGAATCCGTCATTACCCAGAAAAGTTCCTGAGGCTATGAGATTGGCATAGGCCATGATTGCAGCAGCCGCTTGGGCATGCATCTCTCCTTGTATCGTAATTTCCTCCAGAAGAAGCTGGAACAGCTCCATCGGAGCTCCCTTCATATCGGGCAATCCTCCGACGGCGTCCGTAAGATCTCTGATAGACATCCTTGGCCGCAGTCCAATTCCCGCAGCAAGACGGGCAATGGCTTGAAGCCGTACCGCTAATCCGGCCTCTTCGAATAGATCCAGCGGTGCTTGCGCTTGCGCGCGGAAGGTTACTTCACCACCAGCTTGAGCAAACACGGGCACGTTCTTCATTTTGGCGACGAACGTTTCCGCAGCGCTCACGTTTAAGTTCACCCCCCTCCGACGGGTAGCGGAGTATTCGACTTTCTGGCTGCCTTTTACTTGGTCCCACCGAATAACGGAACCGGACTGATCGCTAAAGATTTGCCGGTTGGGCTGAGTCTCTGGCAATAGATGACCACTCCTTTCTACTTTCGTTCATTCCAGTATATGGTAATCGTAATCATTCATGTTTCTAAGTGAGTGCCGGGTTTGGCTGCAGGTTAAACGGACAAGAAGACGATTTGCCCGTCCAAAAATACAACCTTTACCCTCGAAGTGTTCCAGAACAACCTACTATGTAAATCATCCGTCCAGTAAATAATCAATCCGCTGACGATAAAACCCCTGCAGCCGCACGTCAGTGGGCTGCAGGGGTTAAAAAGAAGGATGACGACGTCATCCTTCCGCAGGGATCTGGCCGGACCCGGTCAAATGGTCCAGCACCGTCTTCGGCGTCCGGCCGTGGATCAGCCTGCCGCCTTCGCTGTAGCTTTCCTCCCGGCCTTCCAGTTCGGCGGCAAGCCGGGCCCGCCAGTGCTCCAGACGCCCGGCATACTCGGCGGCCCCCGCCAGGTCGGTGATCTCGCCGGGATCGGCGCAAAGATCAAACAGCTGCTCCCGGCCGCTTTGGGAGAACCAGATGTACTTCTCCCGCCCGTCGGTCATGTAATGCGTCGACAACGCGCCGTATTCATGCTCGCCGTGAATGGCATCCCGCCAGGGGACCTTGAGGCCCCGGCTCAGCGGAAGCAGACTGCAGCCGTCCACGCCCGGGGGAATCGGAGCTTCCGCCGCATGAAGCAAGGTCGGCATCAGATCGCGCAGCTCGACGACCTCGTCCACCCGGCTGCCCGGACGGATCCCGGTGAAGCCACCGGGATCTGAGACGATGAGCGGCACCTTCGCGCTTCCTTCGTACGGAAGTGCCTTCCGGAACAGGTGATGGTCTCCGAGCAGTTCCCCGTGGTCCGACGTAAATACGATCAGCGTATTGTTCAGCACGCCGTATTCGTCCATCGCGCCGAAAAACCGGCCGAGCTGATGATCGATATGCGTGATCAGCGCGTAGTAGGCGGCGCGTGCCCGTTTCAACCGGTTAGCGGGCACACGGCCCCGGGCCGTCACGGGATTCAGACCGCTCAGGTCTTCATCATCCCGTTCCGCCCATTCCCCTACGACGGGACCCGGCAAATCCATGCCGTCGTACAGATCCAGATACGCCTGCGGAGGGTCGAACGGCGGGTGAGGCCGCACGAACGACATCCACAGGAAGAAGGGCTTGCGCGGATCGCGCCTGCGTAGAAAATCGATCGACTGCGTCACGACCCAGTTGGTCGGATGCAGCGCCTCGGGCAGATGCCAGGGCCTCGCCACCGTCGAGGCGTTGCAGTCCAGCCCGAGATCGGTCAGGTCCGCATCGGCTCCCGCCCTTCGGCGCAGCCACGGCAAATAATCGTCGCAGTGGTCGAACGACTCCGTCACCAAATTCCGGTCCTTGTACCGGTTGTGGTGGAGGTAGCCGTCGTGCAGCACAATGTTGTGAAACCCGCACAAATTCCGGGCGGGATACACGTGCATCTTGCCGACGCACTGCGTGTGGTAACCGGCCTTGGCCAGCTCGCCCGCTGCGGTGTGCTCGTAGTCCCACGGCACGCAGTCCTCGTAGCCGACCCTTCCGTGGGAGGCCTGGCTTTTGCCCGTCATGATGGCGGCCCGGGCGGGAACGCAGCTCGGCGTCGCCGTGTAGGCGTTGCGGAACAACGCGCCGCCGCGCGCGAGCTGGTCCAGATTCGGCGTTTCGATCACGGGATGCCCGAGAATGCTTAGGCAGTCTGCCCGCATCTGGTCGACGGTGATGAACAAAATATTCGGCTGCTGCATAAGGAACACGCTCCTTCACCTGTTTGTGTGCAGGAGGCCGCCAAACCCCGTCTAAACGAGCAGCCTCCGTGCAAGCTATCTCGCGCCGCATGCACCGGGTAACGGCACGCACACGCCTAAAAACCAGAGCGCGGACTGTTCATCCGCGCCCCTCCTTTACTCTCCCGTGAAATTCAAGATGCTCTGATCCACGGCGGCCTCCGTTCCCAAATCCGGCTTGTCTTCCAGCCGGACGGAAAGCCGCTTCGTGCCATGAAGCTCGAACAGGACGATTTCGTTCGTCCCTTTGCGCAGCAATGGCCCCGGCACATACAGCGATTTCTGCGGGCCGCGCTCCCAGTAGCGTCCCAAGTTGAAGCCGTTGACGTACGCGACGCCCTTGGTCCATCCCTCCAGCCGGAGGAACGTGTCTGCCGCCTCCTCCGCTTCGAAGAAGCCCCGGTAGAACGCGGGCCTCTCACCTGCCGCGTTCCCGTCTTCCGGCCCTGCGGCCGTCCCGAACTCAAGCCCGTCCAGCGAATCCAGCGGAAGCGGATAAATGTCCCAGCCGTACTGGAACTGGTTATCGAGCCGCACGCCTTCCGTGATTCCCTTATGGTCGCGAAGCAGCGGGCCGTAGTTGACGCGCCCCATATTCTCGACAAGAATGTCGAGACGCACTCCTCCGGTCGGCACATCAAGCTTGAGCGGCCGGACGTCCCACCGCTCGACGGCGCCGACATAGCTGCCGTCCAAGAACACCTGGGCGCGGTCCCGCACGTCCTGGATATGCAGTTCCTGTCCCCGGCGCGGGCCGGTCACGTGCGTCGAGTACAGAATAAAGCCATAATTCTGGCCCAGCTTCTCCATCGGTTCCGGCGTTACCCGACGGACCGGCTGCGACAGTTTACCCAGCTGCGCAAACAATTCCGCGCTCCCGGTCATCTTAACCTCTCCGTAACTTCTCACCGGAAGCGGCTCAGGCAGCGCGCAGCCCGATTCGCCTTCGTGCTTGGAGATGACTTTACGGAACGCTTCGTACTTCGCAGTCAAATCTCCCCGCTCCGTCAAGGGCGCGTCATAGTCGTAGCTCGTCACCGTAGGCTCGTACGTCTTAATATGATTGGCTCCGCTGTAGAAGCCGAAGTTCGTCCCCCCGTGGAACATATAAAAGTTGACGGAAGCGCCGGCGCCGAGCATGTCGTCCAGCACCCGGGCGGCGTCTTCTCCGTCGCGCGTATGGTGTTCTTCCATCCAATGATCGAACCAGCCGTTCCAGAACTCCATGCACATGAGCGGTTCATCCGGCCGGTACTCCCTGAACTTGGCGAACGATTCTTCCGGTCTGGAGCCGAAATTCACCGTGGCGAGCACGTCCGGCAGCGTTCCGCCCTGCAGCATCTCGTCGGTCGGCCCGTCCGAGGTGAACAGAAGCACGTCGATGCCCCGGGCGATCATACCGTCTCGCATATAACGCAAATACGCCTTGTCATTGCCGTAGCTGCCGTATTCGTTCTCCACCTGCATGGCAATGATCGGGCCTCCGTTCGTGCACAGAAGCGGAACGAACTTCGGCAGCAGAACGTCATAGTAGGCGTCGACCTTCGCCAGAAACTTCGGATCGGAGCAGCGCAGCTGCATCTCCGAGTCCTTGAGAAGCCAGGCCGGCAGGCCCCCGAACTCCCATTCGGCGCAAATATACGGACTCGGCCGCACGATCACATGGAGGCCCAGTTCCCCGGCAAGCTCCACGAAAGCGATAACGTCCGCAATTCCGCCGAAATCGAATTTCCCTTCCTCCGGCTCGTGAACGTTCCACGCCACGTAAGTTTCGACCGTATTGCAGCCGCAGGCTTTCATCTTCAGCAGCCGGTCGCGCCAATATTCCGGCACGACCCGGAAATAGTGAAGAGCCCCGGAAATAATCCGGAGCGGTTTATCGTTTAAGAGAAATTGGCTGCCCTGCACTTTAAAGCTTGTCATAGGCTTTATCTATCCTTTCAGGCCGCCCACATTGATGCCGGCGGTTATTTTACGCTGCAGAAAAGCGTACAGCACGAGCGTCGGAATCATTACAATGACGAGGCCCGCGAACAAAGCGCCCCAGTCGGTCGCGTAACGCTGCACTTCCATCAGGTAAGCGATGCCGAGCGTGAGCGTTCTTTTGCTTTCCGTCGTAATAAACGAAAGCGCCATAATGTACTCGTTCCAATGGGACATGAAGTTGAAAATCGCTACCGTGATGAGACCCGAACGCGCCATCGGCGCAATAATGCGGAAAAGAACGCCGAACCGCGAGCAGCCGTCGATCATAGCCGCTTCCTCGTACTCTTTCGAGATACTCTCCAGGAAACCGCACATCAGGAAAATCGTGAACGGGATGGTCGTAGCCGAATAAGCGAGCACGAGTCCGAGCAGACTGCGAGCAGATGAATGTTGCCCAGCAGCATAAACAGCGGGACGATTTTAAACGCCACCGGGAAGAACAGGGCGACCATGTACAGCTTTTTCACCCAGCGGAACACTTTGAAGTCGTAGCGTGCGATCACATAAGCGGCCATAAAAGACAGCGTGATGCAGATCGCCATCGACAAAACGGTCACGATCACCGAATTGAGAAAATAGGAGCCGATACTCGCTTCTTTGAAGGCGTTCACATAATTGTCCCACTTAAAGCTTTTCGGCAAAGACCAGGGATTGTCGTAAAATTCGTTCGTCGATTTGAAAGAAGTGGTCCCCGTCCACACAAGCGGATACAGAACGATGACGCTGTAAATTAACAGTACCACCCGCGCAGGCACATTGGAAAGAAATGTTTTCAGTTTCATGTCAGCCCCCCCCTAATATTGGACCGAATCGCGGCTCATCAATTTATCGCTTGATAGCGTTTACTTTTTTTGTCGGCCGTTCTGTGTCTTCACCTCCGTTCCCTTTTACCATACTGAAATATCCCCCCGCTTGAACATGAACAGAAATGACCGATGCTTGCACTTTTTTTACTTGTTTTCGAGGCAGCAAAAAGAAGCTCTGCGGCAGAGCTTCTTTTTTACACGGTTCATGTACAGCGCGCACATTCCGTCCGGTTATTTATTTTTTTCGTGTAAAACCAGTTGCAACAGCCCGCATGTTTAATCTCGTCCGTCATAATTTCGAATATTCAATCTCCGTACGGTCAGGAACCCCGCCAACCCGTCCGATTTTGGAACACCTGCGCCTGAGGAACATACGCTATAAAATAATGGCTTGCGGGATAAGGATGAAAAAAATGGACAACGAAGACGGTAAACGTATTGTCACGTTGACTGCTTACGAATTCCCTCGACGTGTTATCCGTGCTGATAGACAAGGATCAGAGAATTGAAATCGTGCTGGAGGGCTCGATCCGGAAAAAAACCGAAGCGGACCGGGTTGCGGAGGAGCTTGAGAACATCAGTGTCGCAGAGCTCATAGAAGCGTTAATACGGAAAGGTTAAGACTGTGGATATGGCGCTTTAATCAAGGAGCCTAAACCGCTCCAACTGGTCGTGAATGCCTTCTTTCCGTAAGATTTCTTTCTGCTTGGGGCCGATCAGGTCAAAATGCGGAAACGGGGCCCGGTTATGAATATACCGGGGATTCAGCCCTTGGGAGATGCACCAGTCGGACAAGCGGTCGAGGTCGGAACAGCCGACTTTCGTGACCGTCGTGATTCCGGGAAAGCGCGGCTCCAGCCAGTAATGCGTCAGGTAAGCGATGTCTCCCCGGGAAACCGCCGCTTTCCAGCGCTGCAGTTCCTCTCTTTTCACTCCAAAAGCCACCGGTTCTCCTCCTTTACGGGTAGGATGATGTCATGCGTTTAAAGCGGCTATAAGCGCCGGTCGCGTGCCGCCAACCAAGAAACTAATTATACCGCAAAAAACCGTCGGGCAACATATGCCCGGCGGTTGTTCGCAATACGTTGCGCCGTTATTGCGCGGCTGCCCATGATTCGGCGGCGGCGCGCAAATAATAAGCCAAACCGATCTGCTGGCTCTCCAGCATCTGCCGGTGAAAATCGTCTTCCATAAAAAACTTCGCCTGGTTGACGTAGTCTTGAGGTCCGAATGCGTGACCCGCTTTGTTCAGAAAATCCAGATGGTCCCGGAGCAGCGTCCGCACGTCTTCGTGATCGAACTTCACTCCGTTTTTGAGGGCGTCGGCCATCCCGTCCGTAAACCGCTTTGCCTCCGCAGCCTGTTCGTTCAATGCCTCCACGTCGATCGTTTCTTTCTCCAGCAGATCGTACCCGTACGTTTCTTTCAAATACTCGTTCTGCTCCGTCAGCGCCTCTTTCCATTCCTCTTCTCTGCCGAATCCTTTGAACATGTCTGCCATTTCCATTCTTTCTCCCTCCGAGGCGTACCGGATGGACTGCCGCAGCGTCCGGAGAAGCTGTTCCAGCCGCACCTTCCGCGCCGTAAGCAGCTCCTCCTGCTCCGATAAAACAGCTGTCCGCTGCGGCTTTTCTTCCAGCGCCCTCCCGATTTTTTCCAGCGGCACATCCAGTTCCCGGTAAAACAAAATCTCCTGCAAGCGCTGAAGCTCCTCCATCCCGTACAGCCGGTAGCCCGCTTCACTGATCTCCCGGGGCGGAAGAAGACCGATTTTGTGGTAATGATGCAGGGTCTTTACCGTTACACCCGACACCCGCGCGGTTTCCTTGACGGTCAAGAGCTTGTCGCTGAGCATGGTATTCCTCCTTTCCTGTCAAAGTCTAAAGGCTCCTCCAAGAGGAGGGTCAAGACGAATCCGCAAAAAAATTTATATCTTTCACCGGCAACCGGGCATTAGCAGGGGATACGGCAGCTCTAGGTTTGCGACTTTTTGGCTCTATTTCTCCAGAAGAGGAATAAAACCGCCGCTGCGCAGCCGATAACCAGGACGAGACTCGTTTCCGGGATGACCAGAAGCTGGGACAAATTGTAGCCCCACTGCCGCCCGATTCCGTAAAAAATGAGCGTCCATACCCAGGCTCCGCTATATGCGTACAGAGCGAATTTGGCATAGCGTGTGCCGTATGCGCCCATAAAAATCGGCACGATATACCGGACACACGGGATAAAACAGCTGATGCAGAGCGCTGCCGTGCCGTACTTATCGAGAAGCTGCTCGGAAGACGCGAAATACCGGGCGAATCTTTCCTTTCCGCGCAGCCGGTTAATCAGTCGTTTGCCGAATACCCGGCCGATCGCAAACCCGATCGTAACTGCCGTGATCAGCCCCAGAAAAATACACAGATAAACGAGCCAGGGATTAAGCAGCCCTTCGGCTCCGATAGCGCCGCCTGTCATCACGGTCACTTCATTGGGCACCGGAATGCCGAAAGGCCCCAGCGCCAGGGCCGCATAAAAAAACGTATATCCGTACTGGTCCACCAGCTCCAGGATGAGATCCCCCATCGCCCTCCGACCCCCTTCGTGTATATATTAGGTACCTTTACGACTCCAATCTTAATCTAAAATTGTTACGTTTTTTTGATGGAGGACCTGAGAAATACCGGGAATACCGGTGCCCGCAAAAAAAGAGGATACAAATAAGCGAAACGTCACCTTAGGACAAGGATCGGTTTCGCTTTGTTGACGTTATGAATTAACTGGAAGCGGCCTGCTCCCGGAGATTCCATCCGAGGATGCCGCATTGGCCCTCTCATGCCGCCGCAGCCGTTCATTCCGCGTGTAAAAGCCTCAAGCTTCCGGTCAAGGGATCGCTCCACTTGAGCAGGCCCGGGCCGCCGGTCAAGGGGGCGGTTCGAACCGCTAGCGGCGGCTAAGGGGCCCCGCCCTTAGTCCGCTCCGTACCGGAGCAGCATACCGAGCGCCGGTTCGCTGCCGCGGAAGTTTTCGTACGCTTCCGCGGCCCGGCCGAACGGAAGCGAGGTCAGCAGCGGGGCCGCCGAGATGCGGCCTTCCGCGAGTAGACGGATGTACTCCGCGGTATTGCGGCCTTCCGTCCAACGGACGTAACCGACGGGGTAATCCCGGTTGTCGCGCTCGTACATCGGATCGTAGCGTCCGGGGCCTCCCGCCCGGGAGATCAGCACGCGGGCCTCCTTGCCGAACATCTGGCCGCGCGAGAAATTCGCGCTCACGTCGCCGACAAGGACGACCGAGCCGCGGTCCCGCAGCCAGCCGAACGCGCGGTTGATCAGCGGCTCGCCGTCGCCGCCCACGCAGAGCAGGACGCTGTCGGCGCCGAGGCCGCCGGTCACCCGCGCGAGCTGCGCTTCCAGCTCGTCGGCGTCGGCGAACGCCTCCACGCCGCGGGTGCGCAGCCGCTCCGCGCGTCCGGCGTCAAGGTCCAAGCCCGCCGTCCGGATAGCGGCGGCGGCGGCGATCTGCGCCGTCAGGTTGCCGAGGATGCCGAGCCCGACCACGACGACGGACTCGCCGAACCGCAGGTCGGCCGTACGCAGCGCGTGGATCGCGATGGCGCCCAGCCCGGCGAACGCCGCCTCCTCCGGCCGGACGTGATCCGGCACCGGGGCGGCCAGGTTCGCCGGAACGGCCAGCGTCTCGGCGTGCCGGACGTAAGGGGCGCCGTAGCAGGCGACGCGCTGTCCCGGCTCCAGGCCGCGGACGCCCTCGCCGGCCTGCGCGACGATGCCGACCGCGCTGTATCCAAGCTCGACCGGCGTCTCGCCGGACCGGCGGAGCATCGACAGCTCCGTTCCGGGGCTGATCGCGGAATACTCCGTCCGGATCAGAATATGCCCCGGAAGGAGCTGCGGTTCCTCCAGTTCACGCAGAACAATTTTTCCGTGTTGTGCCGCAACGCATTTCATTTGCTTTTTCCTCCATACCCTTCGTCAGCTTCCCGTATGTCCGCCCGATTGCAGCCTGCTTATGGAGAGAGTGGTATTCGGGCGGGGTATCCCGGGGACAAGCGCTGTGACGTTATTCGATGTCTCGTCATTCGTTTTCTCGCTATTCGATGTCTCGTCATTCGCAACACATGTAACTCCGTTATTCATGTTCTCGCTAATCTTTATGCCTTTAGTTAGGACGTTTTAATTACGCTTCATTAATTATTGCGCCGTGAGTCATTGTGCCGCGTTAATGTTTGGGTAGTTGTTCTATTCGGATGACGTAATTTTGGCCTCATTAAATTTCATGAGGAGGATAAGCTTACTGCCTTTAATCCGGACACCTCTATCTTCATTCAGCTATCTTACACTTTCATCATAAGGCCGTTCTTTATCGCCCCGGTCAACCTTTCTCCAGACAATCTTCGTTCCTCGCTTCAAGCGATCCTTGATCACCTGAATCTCTTTCCGCATCCCTGTCAGGAAATCGACTTCCTGCGGTATTCGCTGGGCGAAATGCCGTTGTATTTTTTAAACGTGCTCGTAAAGGTCGACGAATTGAGATACCCCGACTTCTCGCCGATTTCCGCAACCGACCAGTCGGTCGTTTTCAGCCATTCCTTGGCGTGCGCCATACGGACCTTGTTGAGATATTCCACGAAGTTGATGCCAAACGCTTTCTTGAAGTAGTTCGAGAAATATTTCGGGGTCGTGCCCAGCAGCTCGGCCATATGATCCAGGTGCAGATTTTCCTTGTAATGCATGTTGATATACTGGGCGATGAATTCCGCTTCCAGCTTCGTGTCTCCCGCCGGTTTCCGCCATTCCGCAAAGCGGCGCGCGGCATATTCCAGCGCGGTTTCGATCTCCCGGTAGTCCACCGCGTGATGAACCGACCGGATGAAGCCGTCCTGCATTCGGATCAGCTCCTGCTGGTCGACTTTGCCCGGCTCCACGTACTGCTGCATGTGATAGTACATGCACTCGGCGACGGGAACGAGCTGGTGATGGTGGACATGCCGTTCGGCGTTCTTCGCCAGGATGGCGCGGATCATCGCAAGGCATTCCTCCACGTTCCCACCCGCAAGATGGTTGGAGAGCTTCTCGATTTCATGCAGCGGGAAATACACCTTCCACGTATACCGGATCGCCTGCGTGTCCGTGACGGGGCTGGCCTCCGAGAGATCCCGGTACATCAGGCCCCGCTTAACCTCGCGGTAAGCGTCCTGGCAGTACTGGATCTTCGAGGCGTAGAGTCTGCTGACGGCCGCCATAACGGCGACGTCCTCCAGCGGTCCGCTCCCGGCCTGCTTCAGCATCTGCCCCATGCGCCGGATGACCGGCTCGCGGTCCGAAGGCCGGTCGAGGCCGATCAGCGCCAGGAACTGCAGGCTTCCCGCGTGGAAAACGGCGCAGTGGCCGCCGGCCTCTCCGGCCGCTTCACGCAGCACGGCCTGCAGCGCCTGCTCCAGGGAAGCGGCCCGCAGCGGCGCCGGCGGTTCGCTTCCGGCTTCCGGGCTTTCCTTCGGCCGCAGATGAATGGCGGCCATCATGAATTGGCCCGTCTGGAAGAAATCCGCGAAGATATGCTGCATCCGGTTCTCGAATTCGCGCGAATGCGAGAATTCGTCGAGGGCATGTAGGAACACGCCGCGCCGGATTTCGGAATGCACCGTCTCCATCTGGATTTTGACGGAGGCATTCTCCAGTTGGATCTGCTCGATGCCGCTGCGGATACGACTGTAATCCGCCTGCGGTTCCGAGTTTTTGCCGCCCAGCAGGCGCACCAGATCCCGGATCGGCCGGTACAGGTAGTGGCTGAGCAGGATGGAGAGGCCCACCGCCGCCAGAATGGCGATAATCATGATCATCCGGTTCCAGGCGACTACCGGCGCGGTGCCCGCCAGTTCCACCGGCATTTTATCAATATAAATAAAATCGTTATAGTCGGATTTATAAAACAGATACTCGTAATCCCGGCTTTTGACCGTCGCTTCCTGCCCCGGGTTAAAATACACCTCGTTCAGCATTTCCACGAGATCCCACTCCGGGTCCGTGCTCAGAATACGGTTGCGCTCGGAATCCATCACCATCAGGGAAGTGCCCTGCATCATCGCGGTCTGGTTGACATGCTTCAGCAGCTTATCCACGTCGATCAGCAGCATAATGTTGTACGTCGAAAGCTGATTGCTTCCCATCAGCACGATGAGATTGCGGTTCTGGACTAGCCGGTCCGCGACTTTCACCTTGAATACGCTTGCAGGAATTACTTTCTGAGTGCGGTTCGTCTCGGCAAAAGACTTCCAGTACTCCGCGTTGTACGTATCGTGCCGGTACTGCTCGTTGAAGAGCGCCTGCAGATTCGTCGTCCCTTGTGAAGTAATCGCAAAGGCGGACCCTTTCTCGAACAGAACGACTTCTTCCAGATAATCCATCGATGACACCAGGGTCGTCATGTTTTTCTGCATCAGATACACGTCGTTCATGTTGATCCGGTCATCCTCCATCACCTCCCAAGACTTGTAGGGCAGGGCGTGGATCGAATAGATGAGGTCGTTCATTTCTTTGAAAGCTTGATCGAACGACCGGATGACGTGCTTCACAACCAGTTTGTTATTCTCGCTGACTTGACGATAAATACCCGAAATCGAATTCTCGAAGACCAAGTAATTGGATGCGAACATGACAACGGCCACGAGCAGAAGCGAAAAGAAAATCTTCAGCAGCCCCATGTTCACTTTCCAGCGGATCCTCGGCATATTCCGTCCCCCTCGCTCTTTAACGGAAATGACGCTGTTAGTTCCCTTAATCTTCGACATCCGGCCGGGCATCCCTTCTAGCCTTTTTCGGAGCCGAGCATAATGCCCTTGGCGAAATATTTCTGGGAGAACGGATAAATCAGCAGCACCGGAATCATCGAAATGAAGATGGTGGCGTTTTTCATCGCTTCCGGTGTCAGTGCGGCCTGGTCCACCAGCCCCGATTCCTTGGCCTGATCGAAGATAAGCATATCCCGGAGCACCACCTGCAGCGGATAGAGGTTGGCGTCGTTGAGATAAATAAGCGGCAGGAAAAAGCTGTTCCAATGGCCCATGAAGTAGAACAGACCGATGGAAGCGAGCGCCGGCTTGGACAGCGGAATGATAATGCTGAACAGAATCCGGTACTCCGACGCGCCGTCGATCAGGGCGGATTCACGCAAGGACGAGGACATCGACTCGTAAAAGCTTTTGAGAATCAGCAGTTCGATCGTCCAGATCGCGTTGGGCAGCACGAGGGCCCAGACGGAATCCAGCAGGTGAAGCTTCTGCACGACGATGTAGGTCGGGATAATGCCGCCGTTCAGGAACATCGTGATCACAATGGCGATCATAAAATATTTCCGCCCGAAGAACGTCTTCCGGGAAAGCGGATAAGCGGCCACGGCCGTCATCAGCAGGTTGATGAAAGTGCCCACGCCCGTGTACAGAATCGTATTGAGGTAGGCGCGCGGAATACGCGGATTTTGCAAAATCTCCTTGTAAGCGTCCAGGTTGAATCCGCGGGGCCACAGGAACACTTTGTTCTGCACGATGTAAGCCGAATCGCTGAATGAAATCGCGATGATGTACAGCACCGGATAGACGGTTGCGGCCGCGACCAGACTGAGAATGATCACATTCATCAGATCGAAAAGACCGAATTTGCGGAGTTTGCTTCCCTTTGCGGTTACCATAAGCTGCTGCCTCCTGCTCTCCGGCTGATCATATTGCTGACCAGGAGCATCACGAGCGCGACTAGCGCCTCGAACAATCCTACGGCAGCGGCATAGCTGTAGTTCGTTTCAAGCAGACCTTTGCGGTAGACATACGTTGAGAACACGTCCGCCACGTCGTAGGTCATCGGGTTGTAGAGCAGAAGCACCTTCTCGTAGCCGATCCGGAACATCGCGCCCGTTTTCAGGATGAACATGATCGTAAGGGTCGGCAAAATACTCGGAATCGTGATATAGCGCATCATCTGGAATCGCGTACAGCCGTCCACCCGAGCGGCTTCATACAGGGTCGGACTGACGCCGGCGATTGCGGCCAGGTAAATAATGGCATCGTATCCGATCGTCGCCCAGATTTCCGAGGACACGTAAATGGTACGAAACCATTCCGGGTCGATCAGGAAATAGGTCCTGGTAAAGCCGAGCGCCTCGATAATCGTATTGAGCAGCCCCCGGGTCGGCGACAGGAAATCAATAATCATGGACGAGATAATGACGACGGACAGGAACGCAGGCAGATAGCTTAACGTCTGCACCGTCTTTTTGAAAAATTGCAGGCGCACTTCGTTGAGCAGCAGGGCGAACAGGATCGGAAACGGAAAGCCCCACAAGAGAGTAAACAAACCGAGCAGGATCGTGTTGCGGAACAGCATCCAGAAATCTTGGCTGGAGAAAAACGCTTTGAAATGCTCCAGTCCCACCCATTCGCTGCCCAGGATGCCTTCATAGACGTTGTAATTTTTAAACGCGATAATCAGCCCGTACAGGGGGCCGTAGCGAAACAGGATGAAGAAGACGATACAGGGAATGAACAAAAGCAGGAGCTGGCGGTCCCTCTTGATGTGCCGCAAAATTTCGGCTCCTCTGGAACGTTTCGGTTGGCTGACCGCCGTTTGGGCCAGCTCGGACTGTGCCGGTTGCATGCAGGGTACCTCCTTCAAGGCGGAAAGGGCACCCGACTGATTACGGATGCCGTCCGTCTTTGCTCTGTTTCTTTATGAAAGGCGCGCTTATTTGCTGTCGAACCGTTTCTGCGCGTTGTTGTAAGCTTCAATGTAGGCGGAAGCGCCCATTTTCTCGGCCGTTTGCAGCCATTCATTCCACTGCGCGTCCCCGTAGCTCTTGTTCAGAATGTACTTGGTGCTGAACTCGTTGGCGGATTTCTGCAGAGAGGTCAGGACATCGGCGATTTTCTTCGTTTCGGGATCGGTAAATTTCAGAACGGGGTCCAGCACGTCGATCTTGTTGTTTTTGACCATCTTGTCCTGGGCCTCTTGCTCCTTCTCCGTAAAGTTGTAGTACACGCTGCGGCTGTCCGCACGGACGTACAGCCCTTCCAGCCAGAGCCCGTAGCGGTCCTTGAGGACGCCGATGTCGACGTTCGGCACGTCTTTCAGCTCGGGATAGACGGCCTTGCCGCCTTCCATCTTGAAGGTCTCTCCTTCGACGCCCATCGTGACCAATGCCGCCCCGGACGGGCTGGACAAGTAATCGAGCAGCTTGAGCGCCACTTCCTTGTTCTTGTTGTTGGATACGACGATGCCGTAATTGTCGATCTTGGAGAGCTGCTTGATTTTGCCTGTCGGTCCTACCGGATTCCCGTAGCGCAAGTTGTAGTCCGGGTTCTGGGACTTGACCTGGTTATGGAACAGATCCAGGCGGCCGATCCAGTCGAACGTGACGAAAGACTTGTTGTTCGTCGTCATTTTGGCGGTCCAGGACGCATCGGTGTCGGTGACGAATTCGGGATCGAGAAGCCCCTCGTTGTACAGCTTCTTCATGAAATCGAGCATTTGCTTATATTCCGGCTGGATAAAAGCAAGCTTCCACGTCTTCGCATTCTCGTCGTAGGCGGCCGGATAACTCGCTCCGCCGATCCCCCAGCCCGGCGCCCAGTCCCGGAAAATATAATCTTTCGTTTTGGACGCGTACGGATAAGAAGTCGGGTACGCTTCTTTCAATTTTTTCAACGCCTGATAAAATTCCTCGGTGGTGTTCCATTCCGGGATGCCCAGCTTGTCGAAAATATCTTTGCGGTACAGGAAGCCGTGATTGACATCCCGGTTGATGTTGTAAATCGGCCACGTATAGAGGTTGTCTTTGTCGTCGGACCAGGACTTCATCACCCAGCTGCTGTCTTTGTTATCTACATAAAGGCTTTTGAAGTTAGGCAGCTTGTCGAGGTAGGAATTGATCGGAGTCAGAGCCCCTTGCGAACCTAATTTGTTGGCTTCCGCCGATGTAAGTCCGTGAAAAACGTCCGGCAGCTTGCCCGAGGCCATCACTACTTTTAATTTATCTTTGTAGTTGGCGGTGGAATAGGCCTGGATGTTCAGCTTGATGCCGGTCCTTTTCTCGATTTCCTTCACGATGAGCTTGTTGCTCAGATCCGGATTGTCGCTGACCAGCATCCAGTTCAAGGTAACGGGTTCGTCTACCAGCGGAAGCTTGAGCCCGCCCGTGTCCCCGTAGTCTGCCGCGGCGGCGCTACTCGGTTTCGTACTTGCAGAAGATGCCCCCTCCTGCTTGCCCCCGGCGCACGCCGATGCGATCGTTGCAAACAGCGTCAGGGATAAAAACGTCGATAGAAGCTTACGGGTCATACTTGTGCCTCCTTGACCTCAATGATGGATTTGCGCTTGAGGTGTTCCGGCTTTCCGGTGTTCGGCTTCTGACGCCCCTCAGCACATCCCCAGTATAGAAAGCCGGGAGAGATTCCGTAAATAAAGCGTTTTCATAAATCTGTGGATTTTTCTCGCCTCCTCCCCGGAAAATGATCAAAGTCCTTGACAGGCAAGGGATGGAGACGATGTGGAAAATGATAAAGCGGTAGAAAATAATAAAATTTCCGTTCTTTGCGCAAATGTCCGAGGACATAAAAAAGATCGGGGATTCCTCCCCAACCTTGCTTCTGCATCTTGTTCCTCATCGCGGTTCTCGACCGCTTTACTTCACTGCTTGAGCTGTTCTTACTGGGACAACCCGACCGCGCGGCCGTCCAGGTTCCAGCTGCTGCTGACCGGCACGCCGAGATGTTTAAGAGCCGTTACCATAACGTCGGCCTGTCGTCGAATTGAAGGAAAATAAAGTCCGGATTTCCCGTTTTCAGCAGATCGACCGTATTGGAGGAGTCTCCTATTTCAATTTCCAGTTAATATGGAGTTCATAAATGCATGATAAATTTACGGCATGGAATACAAACCGCAGAAAAAGATTGTGTGGCCACACAGTTTTGCGGGAGGAGAACATTTGAGATGAAAAAAACTATACAAGACAAGAAACAAATGGGGAATTGGCGGCTGTTTCTCCGCATGATTCAGGATACCCATCCTTCGAAGCTGCTTTTGATCGCCGCTCTCGTGATGAGCGTGGCAACGACCGGGGTCGGCTTTATCGTTCCCCTGTTTACGAAGAAGCTCGTGGACGGCTTCTCGATTCAATCGCTCGATCCGTGGCAGATCGGCCTGCTTGTGCTGGCATTCGTTCTGCAGGCGGTGGCCAGCGGCCTGTCCATTTACCTGCTTAACCGGGTCGGTCATCATGTGGTGGCGAATTTGCGCGACCGTTTGTGGAAGAAGCTGCTCCACCTGCCGATCTCGTTTTACGACACGAATGAATCCGGCGAAATGTTAAGCCGGGTAACGAACGATACCGCTGTCGTCAAAGAAGTCATCACGGAGCATCTCGCCAACTGTATCACCGGCATTTTATCCATTATCGGCTCGATTATCATCCTGCTTTTCCTCGATTGGAAAATGACGCTGGTCATGCTGCTCGCGGTGCCGCTGGCCATGGTCGTGCTCATGCTGCTCGGCAAAAAAATGTTCACCATTTCCCGCGGTATGCAGGAAGAAACCGCCAAGTTTACGGCGGTGCTCAACCAGGTTCTGCCCGAAACGCGTCTGGTCAAAGCGTCCAATGCCGAGGAAATCGAATACGAGCGGGGAAAAACGGGCATCACGAACCTGTTCCAGTTCGGCCTGCGTGAAGCGAAAATCCATGCGCTGATCAGTCCGCTCATTTCCTTCGTCCTGATGGCCGTGCTTGTCGCCATTATCGGATACGGCGGCGTCCGCGTATCGTCCGGAGCGCTGACAGCGGGTGATATGGTCGCCTTCATTCTGTATCTGATCCAGATCATTATTCCGGTCACCCAATTGACCATGTTCTTTACCCATCTTCAGAAAGCGATGGGCGCTACGGAGAGAATGATGTCCGTCCTGGAGCAGGACGAAGAGAAACTTTACGACGGAGCGGTTTTGAAGGACGTCTCCCGGCCGATTCATGTCAAGGACGTCGATTTCGCTTATGGAGACGAGCGCATTTTAACCGGGCTGAACTTTACGATCGAGCCGGGCAAAGTAACGGCCATCGTCGGACCGAGCGGCGGCGGCAAAACGACGACGTTCTCGCTGCTGGAGCGCTACTATAAGCCGACGGGCGGCGCCATTACGCTGGGAGACACGCCGATCGAGCAGTTCTCGCTGAACTCCTGGAGAAGCCATATCGGCTACGTCGCCCAAGAAAGCGCCTTGATCTCGGGAACGATCCGCGATAATATCTGCTACGGGGTCGAGCGGGAAGTGACCGACGCCGAGCTGAACAAGGTCGTGGAGATGGCGTATGCGAGCGAATTCATCGCCGAACTGCCGCAGAAATTCGACACCGAAGTCGGCGAACGGGGCATCAAGCTGTCCGGCGGCCAGCGCCAGCGGATCGCCATCGCCCGCGCCCTGCTCCGGGACCCGCAGATTCTGATGCTGGACGAAGCGACATCCAGCCTGGACAGCCAGTCCGAGATTTACGTCCAGAAAGCGCTGGACAATCTGATGAAGGGCCGGACGACACTCGTCATCGCCCACCGACTCTCCACCGTCGTGGACGCCGACAATATCCTTTTTATCGAAAAAGGACATATTACCGGAAGCGGCACGCATGAGCAGTTGTTCCAGACCCACTCGATGTACAAGGAGTTCGCTTCGCAGCAGCTGAGGCTTCAGGAAGCGTAAATTTCGCAAAGCTAAGACGATGATAGACTATTCAAAAGGAGGCACAGCCGATGGCGAACATTCTGGTTGTCGACGATGATGCGCATATCCGGGAGCTTGTGCTGATCTTTTTGCAGGCGGAGGGACTGCAGGTGTTCGAGGCTGTCGACGGGATCGACGCGCTCTCCCGGCTCGAAACTCACAAGATCGACATGGTCATTCTCGATATTATGATGCCGAAGATGGACGGATGGCAGCTCTGCCGCGAAATCCGCGCCCATCACGGCGACCTTCCCCTGCTTATGCTGACCGCCAAAGGCGAAACGAGCCAGAAGGTCAAAGGCTTCAATCTGGGGACCGACGATTATCTCGTCAAGCCGTTCGAGCCGGCCGAGCTGACAGTCCGGGTAAAATCACTGCTGAAGCGGTACCGGATTTCGGTCTCGCAGGCGGTGGAAGTCGGCTCGGTGACCATGAGGCGCAGCACCTACGAGCTTCTATGGAATAACGAGAGCCTGACGCTGCCCTTGAAAGAATTCGAGCTGCTGTTCAAACTGGGAAGCTATCCCGGCAAAACGTTCTCACGCGACCAGCTTATCGAGGAGATTTGGGGCTACGATTACGCGGGCGACGAGCGGACCGTCGATGTGCATATCCGGCGGCTCCGGGAGCGGTTTCCCGAGGAAGACTGCGGTTTTAGAATCCGCACGATACGGGGGCTGGGCTACCGCCTGGAAACGGCGGAATGAGGAGAAGCTTCGCGGCCCGGGTCCGTGGGACTGTCCTCGTTCTGCTTGCCACCGCAGCCATTATGCTGCTGTGCACCTACGTGGCGTACACCGGCTTGCCTTTCCTGTATTCCCTGCTCGGCGCGGAGCCGGGCCCGTACTGGAAGCAGGCGACTTTCGCCGCCGTCGTCTTCATTCTCTTCATCGGCTGTGTCGGAGCGATTTCTTCCTTAATGAGCAAAAGACACATGCTCGTCTGGGATATGATCCAGGACGCCATGCGGCGCATCGCCAAGGGCGATTTCTCCGTCAGCATCGATTTGCCGATGGACGAGAAGGATCGTCTCGGCACCATCGTATCCAACGTGAATCAGATGGCCGTAGAGCTCGGAGCGGTGGAAAAAATGCGCCAGGAATTTATTTCGAACGTCTCTCACGAAATTCAGTCTCCTCTGACTTCCATCCAGGGCTTCGCCAAGGCGATCAAACGGGAAGATCTGTCGCCCGAAGCGCGGCTGCGCTATATTACCATCATCGAGGCGGAGAGCGAGCGCTTATCCAAAATCAGCGACAATCTGCTCAAGCTGACTTCGCTGGAATCGAAGCATCACCCCTTCGAACAGGTTACGTACAGGCTGGATAAGCAGCTTCGCAACGTCGTGCTGGCCAATGAACCGAAATGGCTGGAAAAGAAGCTCGACATGGAGGTCGAGCTGGAGCCGGTAGTGTGCCGGGCCGACCGGGATCTGATGAGCCAGGTGTGGATCAACCTCCTGTCCAACGCCATCAAATTTACGCCGGAGGGCGGTACGATCCGTATCGGGCTTTCCGCCCGGGAAGGCCGTGCCCGCGTGAGCCTAGCCGACACCGGAATCGGGCTGACCGAGGAAGACCGCCAGCATGTGTTCGAGCGCTTTTACAAAGCGGACAAATCCAGAACTTCCTCCGGCGGAGGAAGCGGGCTGGGGCTGTCGATCGTGCAGAAGATCATCGAGATGCACGGCGGCGAAATCTCGGTCGAAAGCCGGCCGGGCGAAGGCACCGTCTTTTTAGTGGAGCTGCCATTGGAGGCTCAGGAACCGGACGCGTGAAAATCCCGTTTTCCGCTTGTCCGCCCTTGGAAGCACAGGGACCCGATGAAACATAAGCTCCTCTTTTTAAAAGCATACCTGTGCCGTGACAGAGCCTATGTCCGAAGCCGTGTGTGCCGTTTTTTCCGTGTTGCAGAAAGACTCCCGCCAAGAAAACCGTTGTTCAATTCTTCCGATTCCACTACAATGTTGATAATCATTCTCAACAAGTGGAGGCGTATCGGATATGAACAAGGTGACGAGGCCGGAGTCTTTTTCAATTTTTGACACCTACTTTGAAGCTATGATCCGTCATCACGGAACTAACGGGACTGAACGGACTGACGGCAAGTCCGGGCACACGTTGTCCCGGCTGGAAATCGTCCGGACCGACTGGACCATCCGCCGCGAGCGCGAAATCCGCTGCGCCTCTGAAGCCGCCATGGTCGAACTCAGCTTCTGCTTCGAAGGCAGCGGACAGGTGGAGGTTTCGGGCAGCGCCCACGACTTGCAGGAAGGTTCGTGCTCCCTGCAGCTCCTGCGCGATTTCAGCGCTTCCTTCCGATATGAGCAGGGTGCGCGGGTGCGGACTCTGGCGTTCGGGATGCCCGTGTGGCTGTTTAATGCGTACCACGGACCCGTTGCCGCAGCTTCCGCCAGTGCGTTTGACCGCCTGCTGGGCACGGATTCTTTCCGGCAGTTCCGCTGTCCCATTCTGCCCGCTACGAGGAGGCTGCTCCAGGAATTGGAGGACTGTCCGTATACCGGAGCGATGAAGGGCATGTATCTGGAAGCCAAAGCGTTGGAGCTTTTTGCCGTTTATACGAACCGGTTTTTGTATGAGAGCGATTCGCAAGCCCCCGTATCCGGCACGCTAAGCCGCACCGACCGGCAGAAAATCCATGAAGCGAGGGAAGAAATCGTCAACCGGATGGATGCCCCGCCCTCCTTGCTTGAGCTCTCCCGGATCGTCGGGATTAACGACTACAAGCTGAAGCTGGGCTTTAAGGAGCTATACGGAACCAGTGTATTCGCCTATCTCCGCGAACAGCGGCTTCATAAGGCCGGCGAACTTCTCCGCACGGGCGATATGTCCGTCAGTGAAGCGGCGGCCCGGGTCGGTTATATGAATTTCAGCCATTTTGCCGAGGCTTTCCGGCGCAAATTCGGTGTGAATCCGTCCGTTTATAGAAAAGAACCGCGATAAAATCCGCGGAAGGGCCGTTTCATCCGCCGCAGGGTAGCCGCTCCTCCTCACCCGTTGTATGATCATTCTGAGTTTAAGTGAGAATGATTATCATTTGATGAAAGAGAGGAATTTACCTCATGCGGTTTACCGGAAAAGATTTTCGATTAGGCGGCGCCCTGCTCCTGCTGTTGTTCTCAGCGGCTTGCGGAACCGCCGGACAGCAGTCAGGAAGCGGTCAATCGGCTGCGGAAGGGGCGGACGGCGCCTCTGGCCAAGCCGCCGTCCGGACCATACGGGACGCCGGCGGCGAAGTCACTATCCCGGTTAAACCTCTGCGCATAGCGGATGTTTCCGGTTCCACCGAGGAGCTGCTTGTCCTCGGTTTCACCCCCGTCGTCACAGGCAACACGGAGATGAGCGCGCCGACTCAACTGACGCCGATCCTGCAGCAGAAGCTGGGAGGCGGCATCGTGAAGGCAGGCTGGTTCCAGAGCGAAGTCAGTCTGGAAGCCATTACGGCAGCTAACCCGGACTTGATCCTGGCCGGACCGGCACAGTCGAAGATTTACGACCAGCTCCGGACAATCGCCCCCACCGTGCGGGTCCCATACGGGTTTAACGCATTCCGGGAACGCTTTTCCTTCTTGGCGGAAACCCTGGACAAGAAAAAGGAAATGGAGGATTGGAGCAGCCGGTATGAAGCGGAAAGCCGTAAGCTAAAGGAGCAAATCACGAAGCTAACGGGTACTGAAACTTTTGCCGTGATCGAAGCGACACAGAAAGAAATCCGCGTCTATGCCGAGACAGGCATCGCCGATATGCTGTACCGCGATCTCGGGCTGCCCAAACCCCCAGGGACGCCCGATCCCGACCCTTGGGGCGGGAAGGTGCTGAGCCTGGAAGCACTGCCCGCCATCGATGCGGATCATATCGTCCTCTTGGCGGACAACGAGCAGAACGCGCTGGAACAGAGCCGGCTGTGGGGCGGGCTGCGCGCCGTAAAAGCGGGCCATGTCTACCGGGTGACGAGCAGGCAAAGTTACAACGAGGCGTTCTTCGCACTCGGCAAAGAAAATCTGATCGGGCAAATCGCCGGGGATATTCTGGAAAAAAATAAGCGTTAAGTACACTGCTGACGCCGAAAACGCAAAAAAGCCGGATCTCCGTAAAAGAGGAAATCCGGCTTTTTGCTTACTTCCTGGCTTTGGGTTTCGGGTTTCGGGTTTCGGGTTTCGGGTTTCGGGTTTCGGGCTTCGGGTTTCGGGCTTCGGGCCTCTGGCTCGGCTTCTTTCCGCGCTCTATGCCTTCGCCTCTAGCGGTTTTGCCGTGTGCTCCCCCGCCTTTCAGCACGCCCGGTACCGGGCAAGCGGCCTCCCGCAGCTTCGGCTAGTCTTCGAGGTATTCCAGCAGCAGCTCCTGCAGCTCGCCCACGGCCGATGTCCGCAGGCTGTAACCCGTGACGGTTTCCCCCGTCACATGGGCTTTGAGCAGACCCGCGCACCGCAGGCTGAACAGATGCTCGTGGGTGATCCCTTTGGATATACCCAAGTAACGCACCACCTCGATAAAGCTATGGGGCTCGCTGCGCAAAAAGCGGAGAATCCGCAGACGGCTTTTCTCGCTCAGGCTGCGGAGCATCCGGTACAGCTTCGGTGACGGCCCTTCCTCGTGATCGTGCCCGGGCAAACTGGCCGGGTACTGGCAGAGCGTAACGGGCCCGAAGCTGTAAAACACATTCCCCGGCACAAAGTGAACCTGCGGGGTCAACACGACCTTCTCCAGGCTGCCTCCCGGCTCGAAATACATGCCGCTTGTCGTCTGTTCCGCCAGTTCGACGGCAGGTATCCGTCCGATGAGGGCGCGGTTCTTCTCCGCGTCCTCTTCGAGAGCGGCTACGATGCCGGGCTCAACCTTGGCGAAGTACTGGCTGTTCCACTCCGACAGGAGGTGGACAAACTTGTCCCGCACCGCCTGCATGTCGGCGGGAAAGTTCTGGATGTACGGCGACAGGAGAACGTACAGATCCCCGAGGGACAAGCTTTCAAGCCACCGCAGGAAGCCGGGCACGCTTTTCTTTTCGGGAGACAAATAGGCGAAAAGAAAGATCAGCCGCCACTCCGGCGATAAATCCGTCGAATCGAGCTCCTGCCGGAAATCGTCCGTGAGTCCCGTACGGATTTCGGGGGCCCAGTCCGGGCCGAGATCGATTCTTTTATACCAAATCTTGCACAAATACGTATGCAGACTGACGATCAGTTCGTTCGCAGGCTGAAACGAAAATTCAACTTCATATGCCAATGCCGTTCACGCTTCCCTTCGAACCCAGGCTGTAGCTGTCTGGTCGCCTGTACGGTATGCGCCCGTTCAGAGGAGCGCGTTCAGACAGCTTGCACGAGATACCCGGCGGATAATCCACTCGAATTCCACTCAAGTATACGGACTGCTAGAAGAAGTGTACATGGCGTCAAACCAAATGGCAAGCGACATAATGCTCGCCCCCCACATTGCGGTATTCCGGAACGGCCTCCTTGCATACCGCCTTCGCGAACGGACACCGGGTATGGAATTTGCAGCCGGAGGGCGGATCTACCGGACTTGGAATATCTCCGGTCAGCACGATTCTCTCCCGGCGGATCTCCGGATCGGGAATGGGAATGGCCGAAAGCAGCGCCCGCGTATACGGGTGAAGCGGATTCGCAAACAGCTCGTCGCGCGGAGCCAGCTCCATCAGGGAGCCGAGGTACATGACGCCGATCCGGTTGCACAAATGCTCCACGACACTGAGGTCGTGGGAAATAAAGAGATAAGTCAGATCCTTCTGATCCCGTAAATCGCTGAACAGATTAATAATCTGGGCCTGAATGGACACGTCCAGGGCGGATACCGGTTCATCGGCGACGATGAAATCCGGGTTTAGAATAAGCGCCCTCGCAATGCCGATCCGCTGTCTCTGCCCGCCCGAGAACTCGTGCGGAAACCGGTCGATATGATGCGGAGCCAGTCCGCATACCGACATGATCTCCAGCACCCGTTCCCGGATCTCCGCCTTGGAGGCGAGCCCGTGGTCAAGCACGGCTTCCCCGATGGCGTCCCCTACCCGGATGCGGGGATTTAGGGAGCTGTACGGGTCCTGGAAAATGATCTGCATGTCGGTGCGGAGCGTGCGCAGCTCCGGCTTGGACAGCGAGAAAATATCGCGGTCCTTGTAGATCACTTCACCGGCGGTTTTGTCCGTCAGACGGAGGATGGCCCTGCCGGTGGTGCTTTTGCCGCTTCCGGATTCTCCGACGAGGCCGAAGGCGTCGCCCTTGTTGATCGTGAAGCTGATATCGTCGACCGCTTTGACGTGATTCACTGTCCGGTTAAGAAAGCCGCCGGAAACCGGGAAATATTTTTTTAAGCCTTTTACTTCAAGCAGTTTCGTACTCACCGGACTCCCTCCTCGTATAACCAGCAGGCCGTTCTGTGACCTGCGCCCGTATCGATCATCGGAGGCTGTTTCGTGCGGCAGATCTCCATGCAGTGCTCGCAGCGGTCGCTGAAATAGCACGATTCTTGCAGGTCCACCAGCTTCGGCACCTGCCCCGGAATCGTGTACAGCCGTTCCTTGCGCTGGTTGACGACGGGCTTGGCCCGCAGAAGCCCCTGCGTATACGGATGCTTCGGATTGCGGAACAGATCCAGCACCGGCGATTCCTCGATGACCTGACCGGCGTACATGACGACGACATGGTCGGCCATCTCTGCCACGACCCCCAGATCGTGCGTGATCAGCAGGATCGAGGTGCGGCGTTCTTCCTTGATCTTGCGCAGCAGATCGAGAATCTGCGCCTGGATCGTCACATCGAGCGCCGTTGTCGGTTCGTCGGCGACGAGCAGCCGCGGATTGCAGGAGAGCGCGATGGCGATCATGATGCGCTGCAGCATACCGCCGCTCAGCTCGTGCGGGTAGCTGTCGTAAATGGACTCGGCGCGTGCGATGCCGACCATCGTGATCAGCTCCAGCGCCTGCTTCTTCGCCTGCTTCCGGGAGACGAGCTGGTGCTCGATGATAGGCTCGATCATCTGCTCGCCTACTGTGAGCACCGGGTTGAGCGAAGTCATCGGCTCCTGGAAGATCATCGCGATCTCATTGCCCCGCAGATGACGGATGTCTTTGGGCCCCGCCTTCAGCAGGTCCTTGTCGTCGAACCAGACCTCTCCCGCGACCGTCTTCCCGCCCGGCTCCTGAACGAGCCTCATCAGCGACATGGCGGTGACGCTTTTGCCGCAGCCGGATTCTCCCACGATGCACAGCGTCTCTCCTTCATTCAGGCTCAGACTGACGTTGTCTACGGCTTTCACCGTTCCTTCATCGGTATAGAAATGCGTACTCATCTGTTTAATTTCAAGCAATGGTTTGTTCATTGCGCTCACCTGCTTTTCATTTTCGGATCCATGGCGTCTCTCAGTCCGTCACCCAGCAAATTCACGGCAATGACCGTGATAAAGATGGCGAAGCCCGGAGGCGCCCACAGCCACGGCCGCTTCTGGAAATCGATCAGCGAATTGGCCGCGTCGATCATGTTCCCCCAGGAGGCCGTCGGAGGCACGACGCCGAGCCCGAAGTAGCTCAGCGTCGACTCGCCGATGATGGCCCCGCCAACCCGCAGCGTCGCGACGACAATGAGCAGCGGAATCGTATTCGGCAGCAAATGGTGGAACAGTTTGCGCCGGTCCCTCAGGCCGAGGGCATCGGCGGCCTGGATGAATTCGCGTTCGCGCAGGCCCAGAATCTGGCTGCGCACCATCCGGGCGAGTCCCGGCCAGCCCACCAGGCTGAGCATGATCATGACGATGTACAGCCGGTAATCGGACGGCACTTTCCATTCGGACAGGACGGCGCCCATAATGAACAGCATCGGCAGTTCGGGAATCGTCATCAGCACGTCGGCGACGCGCATAATGACTTGATCGACGACTCCCCGGTAAAAGCCCGCGAGGATGCCGAGCACTGATCCGATCAGGACGGACAGCACCATAGACGCGAGGCCCACCGTAAGCGAGATGCGGCCCGCCTGCATAAGCCGGGTCAGAATGTCGCGGCCCAGCTGGTCCGTACCGAGCCAATGCTTCAGGCTTGGCGGCGCCTTAATCAGACCGGCATCCACTTTACCGGAGCTGTACGGCGAGAAAAACGGGCCGATGAAGCAGAGCAGAAATATAAAAATAAGAACGCCCAGACCGAGCATGGCCATCTTGTTCTTCCTGAGCCTCAGAAACGACTGTTTCCACAAAGAAGACTTAGGAGCCGACGGCTGTCCTGCGGCCGGGTTTATCGTATGTTGAGCGCTGACTGGCATGCAAGAGCCCTCCTATTTCAATCTTACGCGCGGGTCCGCCACGCGGTAGAGCAGATCGGCGATCAGGTTGCTGATCACGGTCAAGGTCGCGATAAAGATCGTGAACCCCATCAGGACCGGATAATCCCGTACGGAAAAAGCCTGCATGTACACCTGCCCGATCCCCGGCCAGTTAAAGATTTTCTCCGTAATGATCGCTCCTCCGAACAAGGAAGGGATCTCGAAGCCGAGCAGGGTGATGGCGGGCAGCAGCGCATTGCGCAGCGCGTGCTTGTATACGACCGTCTTCTCCTTGAGCCCCTTGGCTCTTGCGGTCCGGATAAAATCCTGCTTGATGACCTCCAGCAGATTCGTCCGGAAATACCGGGTCAGCGATCCGACGCTCAGCATCGTCAATACGGCAACCGGTAGAGCCATGTGTCGAACGACCTCCCATGCGTAAGCCAGACCGGTCGACGTGCTGCCGGTCGTGGTTTTGCCTCCCGGCGGAAACCAGCCGAGGTCGACCGCGAGCAGCTTAATAATGAGCAGCCCCACGAAGAAGGCCGGGAGCGACATGGCGGCGAAGACCAGAAACGTAATCAGGGCGTCAAACCAGGAATACTGCTTCGTAGCCGAGAAAACCCCGATCGCTATCGCGATCAGCCACGTGAAAATCATGGAGGTGAACGCGATCAGAAAGGAGTTGCCGATAAAGTTGACGACCAGCGAGGTCACCGACTGCTGGTACTGCAGCGAGAAGCCCAGATCGCCCTTCAGCAGATTGCCGAGCCAAATAAAATAACGTTCGACGACCGGCTTATCCAGCCCGTACAGTTCTTTCAGCTCGATTTTTCGCTCCATCGACAGCTTCGGATTGGAATCGACGAAGTCGCCGGGCGTCAGCGCATACAGCATAAAAATGAGCATGGATGCCCCGATCAGGGTGATTAGCATATAAATCAATCGTTTGATTACGTAAGACTTCATTGTGTACCTCCCAAGAAAGATGCCCAGCCTGTAAGCTGGGCATGACTCTTTCCGCTATTGATAGGATAGAAAAGACTACTCGATCTTCAGCTTAGGCAGGCTGGAGGAAATGCCCGTGTAGCCGTTCGGTTTGAAGCCTTCGATTCTCGCGTTATGCGCGGAAATGATTTTCCGGTACGTCAGCAGAATATACGGCGGATCGTCGGACAGTTCCTTGTACAGCTCTTTATAAGTCGCTTTTCTCTGCTCGGTGTCAAAGGAAGAGATTCCTTTCTCGATCAGCTCATCCACTTTCGGATTCGCATAGCCGTTCGTATCGGTGAAGCTGCTTTTGTTCTTGGAGTAGAAGCTGATAACACCGTCGGACGGATCGGTCAGCATCGTGGTCGAGAAGGAAGCCAGATCGTGATCGCCTTTGCTTGTTCTCGCCAGCAGGGCGTTGTAGTCCATCAGTTCCGTTTCGAGCTGGATGCCGATGTCCTTGTAATTTTCTTTGGCAATCGGAACGAGCACGTCGCTGAGCGGGCCTTTCGTCGTGAAGTAATGGACAACCAGCTTCGCGCCGTCTTTCTCCCGAATGCCATCGGCTCCCGGTTTCCATCCCGCATCGTCGAGAAGCTTCTTCGCTTTTTCCTGATTGAACTTGAACGTATTGACGCCTTCTTCGGTATAAGCCCAGGAAGCGGGAGAAATCGGCACGTTCGCTACCTGACCGTAGCCCTGGTAGGCAGCTGCGACGATTTTCTCGCGGTCGAGGCCGTAAATAAACGCCTGACGGACGTTTTTGTCTTTAAAAATCGGCTTGCTGTGGTTGAACTTGATAAAGCTGTAAGCCG
The DNA here is from genome assembly GCF_058269095.1 of Paenibacillus sp. JNUCC 35. Taxonomy (NCBI): domain Bacteria; kingdom Bacillati; phylum Bacillota; class Bacilli; order Caryophanales; family Paenibacillaceae; genus Paenibacillus; species Paenibacillus sp. JNUCC 35. The sequence goes on from NZ_CM177771.1 coordinate 5,753,637, forward strand.
TAGAAGTATAAATGTTTACGTTCGCGTAGCCGAGACCTTTGAGAAGCTCCAGGCTGTCGTCGTTGGCCGGATAAGCGCTGTAATCCACTTCTCCGGTCTGGAAGAATTGCGTCGCGTCACCGGAGGTCGTTTTATAAATAAAATGTTCCACGGACGGCTTGCCGCCGAAGTAGTTTTCGTTCGCGATAAAGCGGACTTCCTGTCCCGGAATGAATTTCTCCAGTTTGTACGGGCCCGTTCCTACCGGCTTGGTATGGAGCGTTTTTATATATTCAAGATTGCCCGGCGTGTAGTTTTTGCCGTAGTAGGCTTTGGAGAGAACCTGGCCGCCCAGCAGTTGAAGAGCTCTGGCGTTAGCTTTCTCCGTCGTGATTTCGATCGTTTGCGGATCAATGACCTTGATGCCTTCGATTGTGGAGGCTTTGCCCTCTTTATAAGCCTGACCGCCTTTAACGGCCGTTTCCGTAATATCCGTTTCACCGTCGTAAGCTTTGTCGTAGAGCACGCTCAGGGTGAACGCTACATCATCCGCGGTCAGCGGGGAACCGTCGCTGAATTTAAGGTCTTTTTTAAGATGGAACGTATACTTCAGCCCGTCCTGGGAGATGTCCCATTTCTCGGCCAGAGCCGGGATCGGCTTACCGGTTTCGTCGATGTCGACCAGCGGCGAGAACATGACCGAGGTTACATTGCCGTCATAGCCGTTGTGATAGAAATAAGGATTGAACACTCCGCCGGGTTCCGTGAGCGTAACCACGACCGTATCCTTCCTTGCGGTAGCGGCGGCCGGCGACTTGGATTTGTCGGTTGCGGCAATAAATTGATCCGCACCCGTCTGCTGTTTGACCTGGTTGTCCGTTTTCGGCGCTTCCGATGCGCCAGGTGTCCCGGAGCTGCTGCAAGCCGACAAGGCCAGTGAAGCGGCCAAAATCAGACTAACTGCGTATGAAGCTCTTTTTTTCATGATAGTTCCTCCCCGTTTTTCAGCTGCATCCCATCCGAATGCCAAATTCTTAATATCCCATTGGTAAAGTAGGAATTAATCTTATCGCCATTATAGGAGGATTTTTTGGTTCTGTAAATAGGGAACTTAAAAAATTTTCTCCAGAAACAGTACTAATAAACACTTGATAGATATTATCCGCCAACAAAATCATTGTATGGGCGTTTTCTCCTTTAGCGGTTTATACTACAATCTGTTAAGGAGGTGCTGTATCTAAATGGAATTCATAGAAACAGGACTAAAACTATTTGTTTTTATAATAGTTATTTCACTATTCTTTACTTTAGTAGGGTTCCTAGTCAAAAAATATCTAAGTGACTTCTTTCAAGGTTTTTCTGAAATAATAATAAAAATATTTAGTTCAATTAAAGAAATTTTTAGAAAAACGGGCTAACCGTATTGTTAGTCCGTTGAACCTGCTGAGAAACTTAGCTACTCTAAGCATACGTCCTCTAATTTCCATTAGCGCTTCAAGTTCTGCAATATGCAGGCGTTCTTTTAAAACCGTTTCACATTTTTGACCGCTTACGCCGAATGATAACCGAATAAAAGCGGCACAAAAAAGACCCCCGGCCGTAAAAAGCCGGGGGCTTTGTTTCGTCGGCGGGCGGCCTTCGAAGAAGGCGCCTGCTTATTTAATTTGCGGATTCCGGCGCGTCTAGGTACACGTTCGGGCCGGTATTCCTCTCGGGTTTCCGGCCCTGTCCCCGGTCAGCCGTTATCCCGCAGCCTCTTCCGAACCCGGCGCAAGCTTGCTCCCGCCGCGGAAAAAGGCCGGCAGCCGCATGTGAACGAACTCGGCCGCCAGCAACGTAGCCGTCAGCCCTGCCAGGGACACGGCAACCGCGAGCGGAATATCCCAGATGCGGGGAGTCACCGTAAAGAAAGGGATCAGCGAAACGGCGAGAATCGGCGGCGCGTTCCACGTGGCCCTATTTAGCCAGATGATAATCAGCGTATTGACGAAGAGCGCGAAGATGCCGGGAATGAGGTGGTAAATCAGGGTGCCGACGACCGAGGCCAGCACCGCACCCGCCGAGATAGATCTCATGGCCTTCGCGGTGAACGGGCGGGAAATAAACAAAAAGCTGAAAGCGCCTAGCGCCGGAAAAAACAGTCCGTGCATAGCCGGGTAGTGCTTCGAAATCCCGTAGATGACCATGATGTAGAGCGCTACACCGATTATTTTCACATTCATGACGGACGGTTCCTTTCTCAAGCGAAAAACACCAAGTCCCGAAAGCGGGCTTGGTGTCTTCCTCTCCTTATAGCTAATTTCAAGGGTTTCAGGAAGATTTACGAGTTTCTTTGAAGTTCATATTCGTTCTGATGCAGCTCTTTAATCATGTTTCTCAGAAAGCTGCTTTCCTGCATACCGAGACCTTTCGTATTGTCTTTTGCAATCATGTCTCCGATGGTACGCTTTAAAATCTCACTGCGCCGTCCCAACATTTCCGCATACGTCAATCCAAGTCAACTCCCGGTTCGTTTATTCGTGTGTAAAACACTCTTATAAGTATAAAGAAGGAAGCCGGCTTTGGAAAACGGACTCAGCCCCCCTGACGCAGGCTCACCCGCGCTCACCCCCGAAGAGCCTTACTGAGCCGTGACGTTCGGAAACATCCTCCGGTATCCTCCCCTATCCTGCCGAGAATCCCGCGGGTACGGACGCAAGGCGAGCCGGAAACCTACTCAAGCCCGCTTCTCAGCCGCTCCACAAACGTCTTGGAAACCCGCGGGAAATGACGTCCTTCCGAACGTACCCAGCCCAGGTAAACCGGCTGCCCCGCCTTGAACTCCAGCTCCGCCGTCAGCATGTTGACTTCCGTGAACAAGGGGGTCCATTCCCGCCGGAAGGAATAATCCATCCCCACGGTTACCGCATTCTGCTCTTCCACCGCCTTGCGGATGGCGTCCGTGTTGTTGGTCGTGAATAAAATGTCCACCTCGCCGTGCTCCGCGGCGAACCGGTTCATAAACCACCGCACGTATTCGTCGTTATACAGCACGACAGGCTGGGTTCGGAGCATTTCGGGCGTGACGGCACCCCGGTAAGCCAGCGGAGACTTATCGCTCATGCCCACGACCATTTTTCCTTCCAGCAGCCGTTCGAAGGTCACACCCTCGCTTTTTTTCAGCAGACTCTCGAACAAAATGATAAAACCGATGTCCAGCCGGTTATGGCGGATGTCATCGAGAATTTCCTGCGAGCCTTTCTCGGCGATTTCCATCCGCACCAGCGGGTAATCTTGCTTGAACCCCGCGACGGCATCGACCAGAAGGGACATCGGCCCCGGAATGGTGCCCATGCGCAGCTCCCCGCTCAGCGTCTCGCCCCAGCCCCGCGCGGTTTCTTTGAGCTCGTCCAGCTTGCTGAGCACTTCAAACGCCTTGCGGATGATTACCTTGCCTTCGGCCGTCGGAACCGCGCCCATCCGTGAGCGCGCGAACAGAACGACCCCGAGCTCGCCTTCCAGGTGAGTGATGGACTGGCTGACCGCGGACAAGGACACGTGCAGATTGCGTGCGGCGCTAGTGATCGATCCCGTTTTCGCCACTTCAACGATGTATTCCAACTGCTCCAGATGCAAAATTCCGCCCCCTTCCTTAAGCACGGCTTAAGTATAGCTTACTAAGTTTAAATAGTTCTATAGGAATAAAAGCGATACAATAAAAGCAAGATGATGAGGACTTGCCCCATGGCAGGACCTCCCGGATTACACGGCCGTAACGACCGTTCACCCTATTTATGAAACGGAGAGATACCTCATGAGATTTACTGATAAAGTAGCCATCGTAACCGGAGGAGCCAGCGGAATCGGAGAAGCGACGGTCCGCCTGTTCGCCCGGGAAGGCGCCAAAGTCGTCATCGCGGACTTTTCCGACCGCGGTCAGACCGTAGCCGACGAGCTGAAAGCGGAGGGCCGCGAAGCCCTGTTCGTCAAAACCGACGTCACCAAGGAAGACGACGTTAAACATATGGTTGCCGAAACGGTCAAACAATACGGCAAGCTGGATATTTTATTTGCCAATGCGGGCATTGCCAAGGACAGCCCCGCCGACAAGCTGAGCTGGGAAGCCTGGCAGAAGACCATCGACATCAACCTGTCGGGCGTGTTCCTCAGCGACAAATACGCGCTGGAGCAGATGCTCGCCCAGGGAACCGGCGGCGCAATCGTCAACTGCGGCTCCATCCACAGCCACGTCGGCAAAGCCGGCGTCACCGCGTACGCTTCCGCGAAAGGCGGCGTGAAGCTGCTCACGCAAACGCTGGGCATCGACTATGCGCAGCACGGCATCCGCGTGAACGCCGTATGTCCCGGCTACATCGACACGCCGCTGATCGCGGGACGCACCCAGGCCATCACGGACCACCTCACGGCCCTGCATCCGATGGGACGTCTCGGGAAGCCGGAAGAGGTTGCGAAAGCGGTGCTGTTCCTCGCCAGCGACGACGCCTCGTTCGTGACCGGCACGACGCTGCTTGTGGACGGCGGATACACCGCCCAGTAACGCGCCGCACGATTCGCCGGATTGATATTTCCCAACGGGGACTATCAGCCGGGTTTCATAAACCTTAAACCTCCTTAACCGTTTGCCCGGTTAAGGAGGTTTTTTTGCGGGCGGAAGCGAGGTCCACCCGCCCGAGCCGGGGCTGCCGGGCCCGGGTCCGTCCTGCCGGCTCGCGCAGGCTCTCCCGGCGCGCGGGCCGGTATAACCGCGCCAAAAAGGCTCACGCCCGTCAAACGGGGTGAGCCTTTTTGTGGCCCAAGCGGCGGCTATCCGCCTCGGGCTCCGCATGAAGCGGACAGCGCTATGCTCCTTTTTTCACCGCTAAGCTTCTTCGTGCTCGTCCATAAACGGCTTGTTCACGTAATAATACATCACCGCCATCAGAATACCGCCCCCGATAAGATTGCCGAACGTCACCGGGATCAGATTATGGAGAACCCCGCCCCACGAAATCGTATCCGGATGCTCGACCACCAGCGCAATCGCGAACGTACACATATTGGCAATGCTGTGCTCGTAACCGGAGATGAAAAAACAGAACACGAACAGCATCATCGCAAAAAGCTTCGCTCCGTCCCCTTTGAGCGACATCGGAATAAAAAAGGCCAGACACACGAGCCAGTTACAAAGAATAGCCCTGAAAAAAAGCTCTAGCGAAGGCGCGTTCATCTTTTTTTCCGCCACGCTCAGAAGGAATCCGTTCACGTCATGCTCCCTGAACAGCCCCGTTGCCAGAATCAGCAGCGCGAACGCCACGGCTCCGAGAATATTGCCTCCGTAGCTGGTCAGCCATAACCGGATGACCTCCGGCCAGCGCAGCTTCCGCCTTAGCGCGGCAAACGTATAGTAGAACGTGTTTCCCGTAAAAAGATCACCGCCGCCATACGAGATCAGAATAATCGCGGCGCCGAAAGTGATCGCGGCCATCGGATAGGTGAACGGGGAATGTTCCAAATAGAAGAAACTTCCCGTCTTGAACGCGACGATAACCCCGAACCCGATAAACATACTCGCCAGCGCGGAACGGGATAAATAGCGGAGCTTGCTCTGCTTGTAAATTTTCATTTTTTTCATCGCCAGCTTCTCAACTTGCAGCAGCGGCTGTACTTCCATAGCCCGGTCTCTCCCTCCACGGCAAATCCACCAGTTGTGCATATTTTCCATTCCTATGTAGCTTATTACGAATTCTCTATTTAATAAAGGGCTATATGAAGAGCTCGTGCCAGGCTATTAATCGGGATAAGAGATAATGATATAAAATCTAACCAGTTCATCCGTAGAATTGATATAAATGTGTTCGGTATTCGCGTTAAATTTAATCGTTTCATCGGGGGTTAATTCAAACTTCTCACCTTGAACATCAAGTGTAAGTACACCGCGTTGTAGAAGTACATATTCCTCGCCTAAATGCTTTTCGGAAACATGACTAAAACCGGGTTTCAGGTCTACCGTGAAAACTTCAAACTTTTTGTCCGGATTAAAGGGGAACATAGAATACACAAGATAATTTCCGTCATCATCGATCAACGGGTTCAATTGGTTGATGTTTATTTTTTCGATTTGCGGCTTATCCGTTTCCTTTAAAAAAACGGAAAAAGATACGTGCAACCCATTGGCAATTTTCCAGAGAGTGGTGACAGTCGGATTCGATTTTCCGTTTTCAATTTGAGCCAGCATCGCTTTACTGACCCCCGTTAATTCCGCCACGCTATCTAAGCTCAATCCTCTCTTTTTTCTCAACTGGGCAAGATTATGGGCGATAACCTTTTGAATAAACTCCATAAAACGTCTCCTTGACTCTCTTTTTTGTTTAATATAGCATACAAATATACAACATAACATACAAAAAGGTGAGGATACGATGCATGAATTATCTCATGAAATGACTAACGAAGAAAATCTCACTACCTTCTCCCAAGGCGTAAAAGATTGCATTCCGACTTTATTCGGTTATATCAGCGTTGGAATTGCCATGGGCATTGTCGGGGTATCATCCAATCTAAGTATACTAGAAGTTACCCTTTTATCGGCATTGGTTTACGCTGGAGCGTCTCAATTCATTATTTGTGCATTATTAGTTTCGGGAAGCCCTGTTTCAGTCATAATATTTACAACTTTCGTTGTGAATCTTCGGAATTTTTTATTGAGTATGACATTGGCTCCCCGCTTTGCGAAATATTCTTTATTAAAAAATATCGGGGTTGGAGCGTTCGTAACGGATGAATCGTTCGGTGTAGCCATGAATAAGATTGCCAAAAGAGAACCGATAAATGTCCAATGGATGAACGGACTGAATGTAACGGCGTATATCTTCTGGGTTTTATCTTGCATGTCGGGGGCTTTCTTTGGCAAATGGATTTCAAATCCGGAAGTATTCGGTTTAGATTTTTCTTTGACAGCGATGTTTTTGGCGCTGCTTGTTTTGCAATTACAAACTATTAACAATGGAAAGTTGAAGTTTTATTTAGCCTTAATTATTTATGTCGTTATATTGATGCTGGTTCTATGTATGTTTATTCCTTCTTATGTAGCCATCATTTTATCAACGATTATTGCTGCAACTATCGGGGTGGTAAAAGACAAATGAGTATCCAGATATCCTTTTTATTCATCATTTTGGGGTGTGCCGCCGTAACCTTCCTTCCGAGAATTATCCCATTTATCGTTATAAGAAATATTAATCTTCCGAAAGTTGCAGTCAAATGGCTTTCGTATGTTCCCGTTTGTATTTTTACTGCGCTTATCGTCGAGAGTTTCATTAAGGAAGATGAATCGTTACTAGCGATTGATTGGAGTGTTCTCACGGCTATCGTACCGACTCTTCTTGCGGCCGTATGGACGAAGAGTTTATCCGTTACGGTTATAGTTGGAATAGTGTGTATGGCTGCCGTCAGGTTTTTGATTTCATGAAAAAAGGATAGGACAAACAAAATTTCTATTTGTCTCTCTCCTCTTCTTAAAGTCTCTTTCCTTTATTTCAAGTGTCTTAGGGCTGAATCAAGCTTCCAGCAAAATATCGAGCCGGACCTCACGCTGACAGAGGTAGACCGGTCGATCCGCCGCCGCGCTTTCAGCCGCTTATTCCACCCAAGTTTTGCGCAGCTCGTCAAAACTTGCCCTGCAGCTTCATTCCATACGTCGAGGTAGTTCTCGAAGATGGTGTCACCGCGCTGGATCATGAACGCTTTCTCTCTCTTTGTGAAGGTGTTGTCGAACAGAGCTGCATAGAGACAAAAGAGACCCCTCTTCCACCTCGTACGGCAGAAATGAAGAGTCTCTTCTAAATAATAAAGCTATCTAGCCGGAGTGCCTTGGCAAACGGTTTCCTTGCCGGTCCGGGCGGATTCGTAGGTTCCCAGTATGATCTCCAGCGAATGCCTTCCCTCCGTTCCGGGCACGATGGGCTCTCTGCCCTCACGGACAGCGAGTGCCATGTCCCGGATCTGGATCCGATGGCCGTCGGGAATGACCTTGAACGGTTCGAATTCCGGGAGTTCCACAGGCTCCCCGTCGATTTTAAGCGCCACGATATCGTCGTCTTCGATCACCAGGGAGCCCCTCTCCCCGTGAATTTCGATCCGGTGCACAGGCCCCAGATGCGCGGTGGTCGTAATTTCAAGCAGTCCCAGCGCGCCGTTCTCGAACTGAAGCACCGATACCGCGGTATCTTCCACCTCGATATTTCTCAGAACGGCTTTGGCTTTGCCGTACAGGGAAGCGACGGGGCCCGCCAGCCACTGGAGGAGGTCCACCGTATGAATCCCCTGATTCATCATGGCCCCGCCCCCGTCCATCGCCCAAGTGCCGCGCCAGCCCGCGCTGTCGTAATATTCCTGGCTGCGGTAAATATTCACATAGCCCGAGCATAGGCTGAGCTTGCCCAGCCGGCCCTCCCGGATCAGCTCCCGGGCATACAGGGCCGCCGGGGACATCCGGCGTGGGAATACCGTCGAGAGGAGAACGCCGTTCTCGCGGCTTACCCGGATCATGTCGTCGAAGTCTGCCATCGTAATGGCCATCGGCTTCTCGACGAAGACATGCTTGCCCGCTTTGGCGGCCTGCACGGCCTGCCCGGCATGAAGCCCGCTCGGCGTACAGATGCAGACCACGTCCAGATCGTCGCGGGCCAGCATCTCTTCGAGGCTCTCGTAGACCGCGGCCGAGTAGGTCTGTCCGAAACGGGCCGCGGTTTCCGGCACGAAGTCGTACACGGCGGTCAATTCCGCTTCCGGGGTCTCCTGGATTCCCTTGGCGTGAATGTCGGCGATGATGCCGCATCCGATAAGGCCGAACCGGACTGGCTGCGCCGTAACCGGTGTTGTCATAAGAAAGTCACTTCCCTTTCGATGGTAGGCTAATTTCCGCCGGGAGCGGACACGGATGAAGAGGATGGAGATGCCGGTGTCGGCGCTGCTGGCGATGCAGTTGGGGATACCGGTGCTGTCGTTGTCGGTGCTGTTGTCGGTACCGACGTCAGTGCCGCTGCCGACGCCGTCTCCCGGAGCAGCTGCCGGACCGCGTCGCGGTCATGGGCAAGCTGCTCCAGAGGTGGATACGGGGCGAAACATTCGAGCGTCACCCAGCCCCCGTATCCCGACTCCGCCAGCGCCTCGAAGAGCTCCCGGTGGCCCACTTCCCCCTCGCCGAGGCGGCACTGGAGGAAATGCTCTTCCCCGTGGCGGGTGACGTTGCGAAACGTCCCCGGCCCGCCCGCCTCGGGGATTCTTTTCTCGTCCTTCACATGGACATGGAGCAAGCGGCTGCCCAGCCCCGTAACGGAAGCGCGGCCGAAATCGGTGTCGCTGATGTACATGTTGCCCGCGTCGTGAATCAGTCCGACGTTGTCTTCACCGATCATCTCCAGCAGACGCAGGGAGCTCTCCACGGTCTCGATCAGGCTCACATTGTGAATCTCCAGCAAAATTTTCTTCTCGTGCCTGCGGGCTTCCGCCGCACATTTTTTCAGCCAGTGGGCCGCCTTCTCATAATGGTAATCGGCAGCCAGGAAAGCGTTGGGTCCTCCCGGAAAAATCCGGATCATGTCCGTCTCCAGATAATCCGCCCGCTCCAGCAAGCCGAGAAACTCGTCGTAAGCGGCTGCGCATTCGGGATCGCCCGATTCGGAAAACCGCCCCATGTAGCCGCCGAGCACGGGGATATCCAGCACATGCTCATCGGCGAGCCTGCGGATCTCTTTAACCCTTGCAAGAGAGGTCTGAGGCGAAAGATGGGGCTCCCGGCACGCGATTTCGATCCCGTCGAAACCGAGATTCGCCGTGATTTTCATCGCTTCCTGAATACTGTACTCCATGAGAGCCCCGCTAAATGCCGCGATTTTCATAAGGGAGCCGTCTCCTTTCACTTAATGCCCGAGGCACTGTGGTTCTGCACGAAATACTTTTCCGCGAACAGGAATACGATCAGAATCGGCACCAGGCTGAGCAGAGCGGCCGCAACCATCAGCTGCTCGTTGCCGAACCACTGGCCCCCGAGCGAAAGAATTCCGATCGGAAGCGTAAACTTATCGTTCGAAGTCAAATAAATGACCGGCGTCAAAATTTCGTTCCATTTGCCCATAAACGTAAAGATCGCCAGCGTAGCCAGGGTCGGCCTCGCCATCGGCATGAAGATCCGCCAGTACACCTGGATCGGGTTGCAGCCCTCCAGCTTCGCGGACTCCTCGTATTCCTTCGGAATGTTCATGAACGCCTGCCTCATCAGGAAAATGCCGAACGGCTGCGCGAGCCATTCGATCACCCAGAGCGGCGTCAATGTATCGAGCAGTTGCAGCTTATTGAAAATAATAAAATGCGGGATGATGATGACGACCGGCGGGATCATCATCGTTCCGAGCACCATAACGAACAGCGCGTTCTTAAGCGGAAACCGTAGTCTGGCGAACGCATAGCCGACCATGGAGCACGAGAGCAGCGCCCCTATCACCGACAGCAGGGCAACGGTAAAGCTGTTCAGCGTGTACCCGCCGATATTGCCGAGCTTCAGCACCTCCGCGTAATTCGACCATTGAAAAATTTCCGGTATCCATTTCGGAGGTACGGACGTGTATTCTTTATACGTTTTGAGCGAGTTCATCAGAGCCGTCGCAAACGGGACGATCATCACCAGCGACGACAAGATAATGGCCGTATAACGGAGAATCGTCGGCAGCCTTTTATGTTTCATACAGGGTTCTCCTTTCCGGCGGCGGAACCGCACCAGAGTCCATTCCGCAAGGCACGGTCAATCGTAGTGGACCCATTTTTTCTGCACCTTCATTTGAATCAGGGTAAGCGTGAACAGGATCATGAACAGCACCCAGGCGATAGCCGAGGCATAGCCCATCCGCATGAAGGTGAAGCCCTCGCGGTACAGATACAGCATCAAGACGAGGCTCGAATTGTTCGGGCCGCCGGCGGAGCTGATGTCTCCGCCTCCCGTCAGAACGTACACCTGCTCGAAAGCCTGGAAGGTGCTGATCGTGCTCAGAATCACGACCAGGAACGTCGTCGAGGAGATGAGCGGAAACGTAATCGACACGAATTTACGCAGTGTACCCGCTCCGTCTATTTCAGCCGCCTCGTACAAATCCTGGGGCACGCTCTGCAGACCGGCCAGATAAATGACCATGATGTAGCCGATCCCCTTCCAGACGGCGATCAGAACCAGCAGCGGGATAACGAGCTTCCCGTCCTGCAGCCAGCGCTGCGGATCGAGACCCAGCGAAGCCAGAATCGAGTTGGCGAAGCCGAAACGGGGGTTGAAGATGGCGTCAGACACATACAGAATGACCGTCCACGAAGAAATCACGGGGATGAAATGGGCCATCCGGAACAGCTTCAGCCCTTTCAGCTTCTGATTCAGCACGACGGCCAGGATCAGCGCCAGAATCGTCTGGGCCGGCACGAACAGAACCGCGAAATACAGCGTGTTCCACAGCGATTTCCAGAAGAGAGCGTCTCCGAACAGACGCCCGTAGTTGTCCAGTCCCGTCCATTTCGGAGGGTTCATCATGTCGTATTGCGAGAAGCTGAAATAGAGCGAAGCGATAAGAGGCCCGGCGACGAATACGATAAAGTGAAGCAGGTAAGGGGAGACGAGCAGCAGTCCCCACTTCCCCTCCTGATCAAGTTTTCCAAGCTTTCTTGCCGGGGTCTGAGCTTTCGCATAGGCTTTGCCGCTTACGGTATCGTTCATAGAAAGCCCGACCTCCCTTCCGTAAATTGCGGTTTACTTCTTATAAAAATCATCCAGCACCTTCTGCACCGCCTTGTCGGCATCCGCCAGCGCCGCGTCTATCGGGGCGTCTCCGAGGAAAGCCCGCTGCGCGTTCTCGTTGAACTTCCCGACCCACTCTTCCCATACGGCGTTGTTGTCGAGCGTCTTGGCGAAGTCCAGGCTCTCGAGGAACGCCTTGCGGTTAGCCGGCTTCTCGCCCGCTTTCAGGAATACGTCGGAATTCGCGACGGATTTCTTCACCGGAATCGCTTCGCCGAGCGCCGCCCATTCTTTCTGGACGTCGTCCTCCGTGGCCCAGTATTTGATCCATTCCCAGGCTGCCTGCGCCTTGGCGTCCGCCGACTTCTGGTTCACGACCCAGGAGTTCGCGATAACCGGCGACACCCGCTTGCCATCGGGCCCTTTGGGCAGCAGCGTGACATCGTAGTTCAGCTTCGCTTCGTTGGCGGCCAGCACGCGGGCGTAGATGCCGATACGCATCGCCGCAGAACCGCTCGGGAATACCGCCATGGAGCTCTGGAAGCTTTTCAGATCCACCGGATCGGTAATAATGCCCTTCTTCATGCCGTCCACCATCCACTCGAACGCCTGCTTGTTCTGCGGGGTGTTGATGATCGACTTCTGTGCCGTCTCGTCCAGAACGCCGCCCCCGTAGGATTTCATCACGGAGAACCAGCCTTCCGTAATGCTGAAGAAGGTCAGCCCGAACTGGTTGACGTTCTTCGGATCGAAGCCGGATTCGTCCGCCTTCTTGCCCTTGGCGTCAAGCGTAAGGAGGGCCGCATTCTTCTTCAAGTCTTCCCACGTCCAATTCTCATTGGGGTAGGCCACTCCGGCTTTGTCGAACAAGTCCTTGTTGTAGAAAAGCGCTCCCACCTGAATGCCCTGCGGCACGGCCCAGTACTTCCCTTTGGCGTCTTTGTTGAAATCCAGCCCGTAGTAGTCGTCCTTCTTCAAATCTTTGCCGATCCATTCGGTGAGGTCTTTAACCGCGCCCCGCTCGGCGTATTTCATGACATAGACTCCGTCCGAGAGCCACACGTCCGGCGCCTGGCCGGCCGCGATCTGCGTATCGAGCTTCTGGTAAAACTGCCCGTAAGGCGCACTCTGGGTGTTTACTTTGATGTCCGGGTGCTTCTTCATAAACTTATCGATCAGTTCTTTCATCTTCGCATCCGACTTCCCGTCGGAATAATAACCGAGCAGAATTTCGACCGGCTTGCCGCCGTTGTCTTTGGAATCGCCGCCCGTACCCGTCGTTTCCGCCGTCCCTTTCGAGCAGCCGGCACCTACCACAGCCAGTGTCAATGCCGATAGAAGCACGGTCGTCCAAGTCTTTCTTCTCATCTCTCGTTCAGCCCCTTGTCTCTTCAAAATGAGGTTGTTCGTTTGGTGGTTGACCACCGTCATGTGACGCCAAGCATCGCCCGCCGGGAGCCGCGCGCAGCGTGTCGTTCGCGCGTTGAAAGCAGCCCAGCGGAATCTGCCGGCTCTTGGATGTGTCCGTTAGCCGGGCCGGTCCGGGCCGACCCGTAAATGCCTTAAACGAGCCTGCCCTACTCCTCCGCGCCGCCCCAGACGGCCGAAGCTTCACGGGGCTTATCGTAGGCATGCGCCCAGTAATAGCCGCCCGCCATCACCCGCCGGGGCGCGAAGCCGATCTCGCCGGACGCGGCCTGGACAAGCTCCGACACCGCGGTGAAAGTCCCGTCGCCGGCGGACCGGCCGTCCACGTACTTGCCGCCCATCCGCGTGAATCGCCCGTGGACCGCGGCCGCGACGGGTTCACCCGTCCGCATGTCGGCCGTCTTCAGCCGGACCGTGGCTTTCGTGCCGTCGTACGTCACCTGCATGCCGTCCACGATCATCGGCTTCAGGCCGGTGACGCCCGTCTTCGCGGATACTTCCGGCGAGGCCGGACCTTCGTTCCCCGACGCATCGACTGCCGCCACACGGTAGTAGTACACCGTGTCCGGCAGGAGACCGTCGTCCTTGAACGTCAGGCCGCGCGCGGTGCCGGCCAGCAGCTCCTCCGCGGGCTTGAATCCCCGGACCGTGCTCCGGTAGATCTTGTAGCCCTCGACTTCCATGTTATCGGAAGCCCGGCCGTAGGCCAGATCGATCCGCTGGTAGTCGAAAGCGGCCGCTTGGGGCTTGCCTTTCACTCCCGAAGGAGGCCGGTTGTCGGCCGGCGGCTGCCAGAAGCGGGCGCCGGGACCCCAGGCGGAAGGCAGCGCGCGCAGCGTATCGTAGTGATGCAGCGCGATTCCGCCGAATGCGGCGTTCCCCTCGAACGCGGCGTACACTTTATCCAGCTCCCGCTCCATATAGGAGCGCCCTTCTTCGCTGAAGGAGATCGTTTCCGGATCTCCTCCGTCCACGATGTCTTTGGTCTCTACGCCGAGGATGACGGAGTTCGGCTTTCCGATTTTATTGGCATAGTCAATCTCTCCCTGCGCCTGCTGGATGATGCCGACACTGCCCTCGGCCTGATCCCGGTAATCCATGATGGCGATATAGTCCGCCGTATCCTGGATATGCTCGGACAGCCATTTCGTCGAGCCGTTCCACGTAATGCTTTTCGCCGTGTCCGACGAATCGTACCATCTCGGGATAGCTGGACCGACCGGCAGAGACAGGCCCGACGCCTCTTTGCGCTCCATCAGCGCAGCGAGCATATCGAGGTATTGAATCTGAACGTCCGGGTAGCCCGTTTTAAAATCCGGCAGCGAATACGGCTCCGTGTCAACGTTCACTCCGTCAAACTGTTCCGCAGACTCGGAAGCCAGGTTATAATTCAGCACTTTCTCGAATTCCCGGAGCGCTTCTTCCCTATATCTCGGATAAGTTCCGAAGTACGGCGGAACCGTGCCTCCCGCTATCAGCGCCTGCACGCGGTAGCCTTGGGCATGAGCCCATCGCACGAAATCCCGCACCTTGGGCCTCTCGTCCTCCAGCATGTCCGTGCCCCCTAATTTGTCGACCCCGAGATAAAGCGTCGTAACGGGGTCCTGCCCAAACGTCTTCGTATCCTTCGCCATCGCATCGAGCACTTGGCGGGAACCCGGCGTCTGGATGAGGTTGTAGGACGCGTTCTCCCAGATCCACATGGCGCGGTCCTGGCGTGGAAGCACGGTGACCGGCTTCGTTCCTTCCCCTCCGCCCGTCTGAACGTAGGTCGTCAGGCTCCGGCCCGTATGGCCGCGGACGTCGGTTGCTCTGGCCTCGATGCTGTTCGTTCGGCTCCCCGCTTTCTTCGTGTCCCATTTGTAGATATAGCCGCTTCCCTTCTTCTCGGCCCGCATCCAGTTCCCCCCGTTTATGCGCACCTCCACGGATTTAACCGGACTCGCGCCGTAAACATTCACCGTTACGTCGGCAGTGCCGCTCACCTTATCACGATCCGCAGGGCTCAAGATCGTTACCTGCGGGACGCCTGCGGCCGGATTATGCACCGTCAGCCGGGTAAAGGCCGACCAGGCGTTGTATCGGGTCGCCGTATCCTTCCCCCTGGCGATCAGCTCGACTTCCCCGTCGTATGCGGTCGTATCCAGGTCATAATACCAGGTGCCCGCATCATCTCCGTCGGGATCGTCCATGTGCGCATCCGCCACTTTTTGCCCGTTGATCACCAGCTCGACCTCGTAAGCTCCCGCATAAGAGCCGCCGATTCTTACTGTACCGACCTCCAGCCGGCCTCCGTCCCTGTGGGAATCGATCGTCAGCAGCGAAGCCGCATTCCCCCTGGACACCGGAAACGTCATTAAACCAAGCAGAAGAACCAGTGCGAAAAGAGAACCTTTTTTCCAGCCGTTCCATACGGATGTCACGGAATCAACCTCCTTGTCGGATTCATGTTCGTTTTACGGCCCCGGCAGGCGTCTATCTTATTTCGCGCTTACCGACAGGCTCTTTTTTAACGGACCGATAAAAATAAAGCGTTTTCAATGTGTAGTTGTAGTATACGAGATGAAAAAGCGGCCCCGCATGGTTTTTTATTTACAATTGGTGTTTTTTTGCTACACTATTTTTAACTTGGACTATGAAAACGGAAAAGGGGTGTGACGATGAAGACCCGGAATTCCCAACGCAAAATCATTTCGATCCACCGGCGGCTGTTTATTCTGATCATTTTCTTCATCGCTCTGCCCGTCTTGGTGATGGGCTGGCTCTGGTACGAATCCTCCACCCGCACGATCGAGCAGTCCGCCATCGAAACGAACCGGCGCTTTATCGAACAAACCGGAAAAAACCTGGACTTGTATATCAAGAACTTGGAAAATTCCACCTATCCCATCGTAACCAGTCCCTTGACCCAGCAGTTTCTGGCGCCTGCTCTGCCCTCCGCTTACCCGTATTACCAGCTTACAGAAAAAGTCGAAAACGATCTGTTCGCGCAAATGATCTACGGACGCTCCGATATTGTCGGCATTTCCCTGGTCGGCAAAAACAGCCTGCAGATCAACGATTTCAGCGAGGCGAAAGAAATTCTGGATATGAACACGATCCGCAGTCGCAACGCGGACCTGCTGAAAAGGCTGGACACCCTCGGCAATTTCGAGATCCTCGGTTTAAACCGGGTCGGCTCCAGCCCCGTTCTGACCGTTGCGCGCAAGCTGCACAGCAGCTCGACCTATTTGTACGAGGGACTTCTGATCGTCGATCTTAATCTGGAGCAGATCGAAAATATATGCAAAGACGAATCGCAGGGAAGCTTCAGCGCCTGGATCTCCTCCGCAGACGGAGAGCTTGTCTACCATCCGGACGCCTGGAAAATCGGTACGCGCATTTCCGGGGAGCAGCTGCTTCGGTTTCAGGGAGGGGAACACGCCTCCGCTTCTTTTTCCTTCCGGACGGATACGCCTCAGGGAGAGGAACTCGTCATTTATGAAACCTCCCGGGTGACCGATTGGATCGTCGGGGCCAACATTCCGATGGAGACCATTATCGGGAATCTGATCCGCCTGCGGAACATCTCTCTTGCGGCTGCGCTGCTGCTGTTCATGATTGCGCTTTCAATCGTGGGCGGCTACTCGCTCTCCATCACACGCTCCCTGACTTATTTGCAGCGATTGATGGCAAAGGTCGAGAACGGCGATTTTAATGTCCGGCTTACCTCCACGCGGGAACGCAAAGACGAGATCGGGCTTGTGTTCCGCAGCTTTTCCAAGATGGTCAGTGAGCTGAACCGGCTTGTGAGGGAGGTTCATTCTTCCAAGCTGAAAGAGCAGGAGCTTATTATCAAACAGAAGGAATCGGCCCTGCAATCCATGCAAGCGCATATCAACCCTCATTTTCTGTATAATTCGCTGGAAATCATCAATTCTCATGCGATCCTCGAAAATAACCGCAGCATCAGCAAAATGACGGCGGCCCTGGCGCATATTTTCCGCTACAACACGGGAAACGCCGGACCTCTCGTATCGCTCGGCGAGGAAACGGCGCATATCCGCTCCTATCTGGAGATCCAGACTTCCCGCTTCCGCAATCTCCAGGTGGAGATTGACGTCGAGGAACCGTGGGTCCGTACCGTCCCGGCCGTCCGGCTGACGCTGCAGCCCCTGGTGGAAAACGCCTTTATTCACGGCTACCGCGACAAAAAGCCTACGTATATCGGCATTGTCGGCAAGCCCCGTGAAACGTACTACGCCGTCGAAATATCCGACCACGGCAGGGGCATGAGCGCGGAGGCGGCCGGGCGGCTGACCTCGCTGCTTGCCGGTGTCACCGGGGAAGGGCCGGCGTACCCGGAACCGGGCGGCGCTGCTCCGGTTGGCCCGGGCGAAGCTCCGGCGGCCGCTCCCGGCCATGCCTTTGAGGCAGCCCGAGAAGCGGCTGCGTCTTCCGCTGGCCGGGGAACGGGTGCCGCTGCCGGGAACGGCCCTGGAGCAGCCTCCGCATCCGTAAACGATCCGGAGGTGCCGCAGAGACCTGCCTCCGGAAACGACCCGGCTTCGGAGCCCTTAAGCGTCCCGGGGACGCCGCAGAAGCCTGCCGCCGGAAAGGCATGGCCGGATGCGGCCGGGACGCAGGCGGACGACGGCGCGCGCCAAGGCGGAATCGGCCTGCTCAATGTGCATCAGCGCATCCGGCTTACGTTCGGGAAGGAGTACGGAGTCTTCCTCCTCTCTTCCTCTCCCGGCGCTGGAACCTGCTTCGAAATCCGCCTGCCGTATACCAACTAAATCAAGGAGGTCTTGCCATGTATCGGATGATGATTGTCGACGACGAATACATGATCCATTTGAGCGTCCGCAAAATGGTGGAAACGTCCGGACTGGACATTATCATCGCGGGCGAAGCGGAAGACGGAGAGGAAGCGCTCCGGCTGCTCGGGAGCTGTTCCCCGGACATCGTCCTGACGGATATCCGCATGCCCGAACTGGACGGGCTTTCCTTCATCGAAGCGGCGAAAAAGCGGAATGAACGGACCCAGTTCATTATTTTGTCGGGCTACAGCGATTTCGAGTACGCCCAGCAGGCGATCCGCTTCGGCGTTTCGGATTTTCTGCTGAAGCCCGTCGATCCCGACCAGTTCCGCGAAGCGCTCGGACGGGTGTACGATCAGCTCGCGAGCAGTGAAACGAAGCTGTCCCGCCAGCATGAATGGCTGCTGACGCTGCAGGGGCTGAGCGAGGAGCTGCTGGAGCAGATCTGGGCCGCCTGCGAGGACAAAGCGCAGCTTCTGGCCGGGGAGGCGCTCCGGCATTACATGAGCTCGGGCCCGGCCGAGCTCAGCCCTCCGCAGTTTGCCCACCATTTCACGGGCATGCTGGAGACGGAGCTGGGCAAACGGGATTTCCGGTTTGCCCGCCCTTACGCAGACCGCGAATGGCCGGGCCATGCGGCGGATCTCGGGGAGGCCCTGCGCGATGCCTTGAGCGCCATGATCCGTGAAATCAAAGGGACCCGCAACCTCGGGTCCCGGCAGAACATCCACAGGGCGATGCAGTACATGCAGGAGCACTTTGCCCGCGAAGATCTCTCGCTGAGCGAGGTGGCGGAGGCCATCGGCATGTCCGATGCGTATTTGAGCCGCACGTTCAAGGAGGAAACGAACGTTAACTTCGTGAAATACCTCATCCGGCTGCGGATGGAGAAAGCCAGGGACCTCCTGGAGCATACGGATTGTCCGACGACGGATGCCGCGTACCAGGTCGGCTTCTCCGACTACTCCCATTTCAGCAAAACGTTCAAAAAAACGTACGGGCTTACGCCTTCCGAGCTTAGGAAACAAAGCCGGCAGCATCCGAACGGATAGTCCCGCATAAACAGAAGCCGCAAACAGCCCCCACCGCTTGCGGTTTTTTTGCATGGTAATAAAGTGGGAACATCCAAAGCGAACGCCCCATTTCCTGGTAATTTGATTACATTTTCTGGTATCCTGATTATAACTTTTTAATTAAATTAATGAAATTATTTACATTTTTACTAGAAGTGATAAGCTTTTTTTGAAAGAACCCATACAACTATAAAGGATGTGTGCCGTTTGAAGAAAATGAAGACCGCCCTCGCTTCCAGTCTCACTCTGCTGTCCCTTGTAGTCTCTCTCGCCCCTGTGTCCGCTTCGTCAAATAACCGGGAGCTGGAGAAAGAAGTCGCCGCCGAAATTACCGGCCAGGAGCGTCAGATCATGATCGACGTCATGAAGAACCTTCCCAAAGAAGAGCGCGAAAATGTCATTTACATCGACGACAACGGGCAAATTCATGCAAACAAGATAGAATTGAAAGATGTCTTCGGCAAAGTAGCTGTATCGGAAGAGAATACCATAGCCGTCAGCAACAATGAAACCTTCACCCTGCCGACAAGCACCGACTCGCCGGCACTGAACAAGAGCGCTTCCGTTACCCCGCTGGCGGGTTATGCCTGTGGAGAAGCGGGCGGCCCGTACAGACGCGTTTTCTCGAATCCCGGTTATTCCTGGTGGTCCGGCAATGTATACCTGCCTTCCAGCGCCAACAATGAAGTCTACGTGAACAACGCTTCTTCCAACGATACTCCTTACATTTATACGGGTGGACACGCCAGCAACGGAGCCTCCGAAGTCGATGCCGGATTCCAGTACAGCAAAACTTACAACAACTGGGCCCACTCGATCTTTACCGGCGGTGTCTACTACCATAACAACTCGTTCCGCTTCAAGGCCGGACAAAATCTTACGTTCAAATTCTACGTACCGGCAGACGGACAAGTCGCTCTATATGCCGCAGGTACCCGGTATGACACGAATGCGGCGGACAACTACACCGTTGTAACCAATGCGTCCGGCTGGAAAAAAAGCGGTGCCGGCAACGAGCTCAAACGGATCACGGCCATCGCGAGCAACGCCTCCA
Organism: Paenibacillus sp. JNUCC 35; assembly: GCF_058269095.1. Classification (NCBI taxonomy): domain Bacteria; kingdom Bacillati; phylum Bacillota; class Bacilli; order Caryophanales; family Paenibacillaceae; genus Paenibacillus; species Paenibacillus sp. JNUCC 35. Next base: position 5,773,725 of record NZ_CM177771.1, read on the forward strand.
AGCCTTACAGCACCGGTACCTACCTGAAAAACGTCAAATGGTCGAATTCCATGATCGGCACCAGCTCGACCAGCAATCATCAATGGCTCGCGGCAGATACGGGCGGCTACTGCACCTATCCGAACTCCACCCAGGTCAGCGTGAACTATGTCAACGCGGGTGAGGAGACCGTCAGCATCAACATGAACTAGCTGGGGCTGCTTTCCATTCTATTCGTTCCCGCACTATTTCCATAAACTAATCCCTTCGGGCAGGGCTTAAATAAGATAATCGGCCCTCCGTACGAAAACAGAAAAGGTATATCCCCCGTCTTGAGGAGGATATACCTTTTTGCTAGTTGGTTTACCCGAGCAGAGGAAAAAATTATTTCTCTATTTGAGACCATCACGCGTATCTCCGCAGAATACCGCCCTCCTTATTCCCATATAGTGTAAACGCAACCTGATTTTAAATCCCACTAAAAACAGAGGAGATGAGTTGATGAGAGTAAAAAAATGGGTGCTTGGTTTAATGACAGCCGCCCTGCTGTCGTTAACGCTGTTAATCAGCGGAGCAGCCGCAGCGCCGGTAACGAGTGTGCACAGTATCTGGTCTACGAAACCTATTCAGGTCATAGACAACGGTACTGCTTACAAAGCTAAAGCGGGAAATGTCATCATCAGTTGGACGAATGAGCCCCTGTCCTCGGGTGACAGCGGTTTCTTCAACGCTATCGTTCAAGCCAATGGAAGCCAGTATGAGTTCCGGCTCGTGTCGTTCGGCTCCAGCACAAACGATGAGATTGTAGGCAAATTCGACATTTACAAAAATTCCACCCTTGTCGCCTCTTCCGTGGCCGGAACCGCTTACGGATTGAGCCAGCCGGTCGGAAGCTATTTCAAGTTCTACGACACGACCCAGCAGTGGCATGTCTCGGCTTATATTACGAGCCGGTTCGATTATTAAAATCCTAGTGAGAAATAGGGCTGTGTAAACCCAGACCCCCCGTCACCGGAACAAGGGCTGCCGTGTAAAAAGGTACATTTCCCTTCATTTTAAGGGAGATGTACCTTTTTTAGATCGCGGCATCCTGATAACCGACTTCCTTTACTTGTTCATTTAATAAACGGAGCCTTCAAATTCCCTCATTTTATCCATTTTAATTCTATCCGTTTCATCTTGTGGAACAGTATTCAGGTACCCAGTTTTCTGGTATCAATTGATTGATTGTTTCTGCTATCTCTCTATATAAATCATTCATCTGCCGTTCCATCCTGCTAACCTCCCGGATGCCATTTGCCCACTCAACAGCGTTCCTCATCTTAGGAATAATACTGTACATATCTTTCTTTTGAAGGAATTCTTTCATCATGCAGAAGATCTGTTTGCAGCAATTTAGTTTTATTCTCTAGCTTGGCAATGAAAAGCGCATAAAAGTCACCAGAGGTCGGATAAGAAAATAACCCGTATCCCCTTTTTGATATAATTTTATTAGTTTCCTTTATCTTGTCAGGTAACAATTCATATTCAAACGCTCCAAGCTCCTCAAGTTCTTCTTGTGAAGCTAATTCAAGGTTACGAGCAAATTCATAATCCAAAATGTAATCCACGATCTCGCGATCATCCTCACCTTTGTAATCAACATAGAGAAATTGCTTCGTAGACAGTCCATATTTTAACATACACTCATGTATATCGAATGCCTCTGGGTCACCTAAAATCGCTTCTACATCTTTCCTATCATCAAATATGAGCCGCACGATATCTTTACCTGACATGCTTATTTCCTCCGTTAAAATTATTGGAACAATTCCCCGTGTTTATTGGGAATATATTCGGGATAGTTCTTGCGATAGAAAGTATCGATAAGACGCAGTAAAGGGTCCCATTCCGGATAGGGTTCGGGATCTTTAGGGTTAATCTATTTCTTTATTCTGGCACTATGTAGAGACTAATTCATGGCCCCCAAAAGGAAACCTTAATAGACTTAGCGCCAATCAAGGTCAACTCATTGTTTGAACCATCATAACGGAAGATGAGATTAATTATTGTCAAGCTGCAGTTCCATTGAATCCCTTTCAGCACCATATCCACTCTTATAATTAATCAATCCTTTACTGCTTTCCCATATAAACGATTCATAATATCCAGTAGAAACTTGATTATTAAATGAGTGATATTCTCGTTTATCTCCATTTACTTCAAGATAGTGATGCCATCCTGGTTCATTTTTGCTTAAAGTATCTTTTATTTCTTGCTCCTGACAAACAATGACACTACCACTTGGCATTTCTTCACTTGATTTTAGCTTAATAAGATTATCTTTTGTTGGTTCTATTTTATATACTTTATCTTTCTGAACATAAAAATATCCTAAACTCAACCGCTCATTAGGAACACTTTCTATAGGGTCAAGCTTCAACTCATATAATTTACCATATTTAAGATTATCCACTACATTAATTTTCAATATCACATCTTTTTCAACAATATCATCAAATAGAAATTGTCCTTTATATTTCAACTGTGAGACACCGCTTTTAAAGAAAAATGAGTTACCAATAGTCTCTTCATTAGTATTTTTAGTGTTATTAGAACCATCCACTTGATTATTATTTGAATTAGCTTGTATTGATGGCTGTACATTATTTGCATTGCTGCCTTGATTCGAATAATTTGGAGATTTCGCACAGCCAGAAACCAAAACAATTCCAAGGGCTATAATTATTGAGATATTTTTCATCATGGTTCTCCTCAAATTAATTTTTTACTTATAATACACTGAGATACAGAATACCCGTTGATCGAGTATTCTGTATTTCATGTCAAAGTTTTAATACCAAACAAAATTCTTCAGCTTCTTCGTTGTTAGCGATTGAAATAGAGCCTCTCCAATTATAATATCCTAATCCATTGTATGATTCAGCAAATGCCATCATCGCAGCCATATCATTAGAATCTGAAGTTAAACTATATTTGTCCCTGAGTGATTGCTTTTCTAACAATGCATCTACAGCAGCATCGGTAAAGTTATCAAGATTTTTCCCTACTGGTACATGCGTTGTTGGTTGTCCAAGCTTTTTTCTCCTCATATATTTTTTTGAAATTATTAATATCCCAATTAAATTTGTTCGTATCAATCGAATTAATCTGAGATATTAAATCCACTTCTTGTTTATATAACTTACTGCTGTTGTATAATGTTTCGTTAATAGCATTTTGTAAAGCTATATTAGACAACAAAAAAGCAGTAACTGGGTTACCAATTACCGCATAGCGATGTCAAACAATTTGTGTACTATATTATCACAACTATTTTATTTTCTACGATGTTTCTAAAATTCGAATAATTTCTCATCATATTATTACCGTATGCACTTACAGCCTTATTGCCATTTATCATACTCTCATAATTTTCTTTAAATTCTTTTTTTATCGACTCGTCTAAGCTAGCATAGTATCTTTCAGTGGCTTCTTCTGCTAACTCACGTGAACCATACCTTAAGATAAAACTAATATCAACCACATAACCATTTGGAGGATAAAATCCTCTCACAGCAACTTGTTTAACAAAGTTATCCAGATCATTCATACAGCATTCTACAATCGGTATGAATACACTATCTAACCAATTAGTGAATTCTTTAACGGTATGTTCCCAATTTTCCTCATTTGCGATATTCCAATATAATTGACCACTTGGAACATTGCATTGACGGGTATTAATATGAAATATTTTATCTTTCGATTTTAATGGGATAATTGCACATTCACCATAAAATGCTACGTTTTTATCAGATATATTATTCCAACTTGTATAAAAAAACACCTTATACATGAAATTCTTATCTTTTTTTGTCATCCAATGACCTGACTTAGAATATTTCCATCCACTGTCTGTATACTTTTCAGATATTAAACTGCATACGTTATCAAACGCTTCGTTTGCTTTCATATTTACACCTCAGTCTAAATGGTCTGCATTCATTAAAAAGGGTCAATCATGGTAATATATGACCATAATCAATCTGTTCGGTGCATCGAAATAGCGTTATTTAACGCTCCTCCAAACAGTAGCCACTTCAAAAATTACTTACCTATTCGCTAAAGACTAGGTGGAAACAAAGAAAAAACAGGTCAATCATAGCAGAAACCCACCATAACCGACCTGTATATTTTTAGTGAAGAGATTACTGATAAGAATTTATTACACGTATTCGTTCAGAAATTATTGCCGACGCTGGGGCAATCCGCTCCGAACCTAATTTTCGAGATAAATGCTTTACGAAATCATGAATACCTCGATTCTCAAGCGTGACTGTTATAGACTTTTTGTTCGATCTGATAACAATGGCCCCACCGTAAAGCGTAGTGCTCTCAACTCTAGTAATATCGGCAAATCGTATTGTTTTCTTTCCATACCATTTGTACGTACGGATTGTCTCTTCATTTATAACCATCTTAGAAATTGCCGCTCCAATCGAACAGAATCCAAGAATCAGCGCAATCATTCCACATGCGGCAACTGCTTCTTCTTTTATCTTGGGGTCAAAAAATAATACAACTGTAACGGCAACAAAGACTAGAGCAAGAAGAAAGACTCCCCATTTGATAAACCAGTGAGGGGAAATCACCATCTCCCCATTTCGATTTATTTTGGCCGGTTTTAGGCAGGATGCCCACATTCTTATTTTCATCTTATGTGAAAGCTTCTGAACCAAATTGTGTTCCAATATGATTCCTCCATTTCAAAATTTGTTGATTATTTGATGATAGTGCCAAACATACCCTGCTGGTGGTTTGTTGGAGAAGCTAACTTCATTGTTCTCCTTATAGGGCTTGCATCTCTTTTTACGTAGAGACTACAGCACTTGGTTTTTTCCAAGCAACTATCCCTCACTTGATTTTGGGCATAACGAAGACCGCCACTTAAAGATGGCAGTCATCATGAAGCTTATTATACCATCTTTAAAATCTCTTCTCTAACAGCATCATCGAATATGGCTCCCTCTACAATAGCGCCTTTCCAAGAAACATCGTTAAGTTTTACATTTGTAAAGTTTGCCCCTGTAAAATTCCCGTTACAAAGTATGGCTCCTGTTAAGTTCCCACCTGTGAAATTAGCATAACTAGCATCTACCTCAGATAAATTCGCACTTATAAAATCTGATTCTTCAAAATTGCCGCTTACAAGATTAGCCCCTCTCAGATCTGATTCATCAAAATAGGCTTTTGAGGCACTTATTCCATGTAAATTGGCTTGACGGAAAGTGGCTTTTATCAAGGTTGATCCTGACAAATTACCATTACACAGTTCAACTTCATCAAAACATGTCTCTATGCATGTACTTATTTTTATTTCAGCATCTTTCATTTGTGCATTACGTAGAGTTGCTTCGCTCAAGACACAATCAGCAATATCGGCACCCTCAAAATTACAGCTATCAAAATTAGCTGAAAGAAATTCACAGTCCCGAAGGGACGCCCCAATAAGAGACGAAGCTCTTAAATTTACATCGTTAGCAAATATACGATTTGCAATGACCCCCGTTAAATCTGAAAACGAAAGATTCATACCACTCACTTCCAAGCCATCGATAAGTTCATTATTGTATCGGGATTTATTTAGTATTCCCAATATGTTCGATCTTTCATCGTTTTGATTATTCATTTCCCACACCACCATTCAAACACATTTATCCTTCCAAATACTTCTTCCATGCGGAATTGGGACTAAATGATACTCCCATGTGATCTTCATCAAAACTGGGCAAAGCAAGGACATGAGCTGAGTGTAAATAATTCATTACATTCAACCACTTATCTAGAAGAATCTCTTTTTCTGCCTCCCAAGGTTTATCCATAATATCAATACGGATTCCTCCCCAGCTAAGTTCAGTTACAATTCCAGGAGATTTTTTCAAGAAATCTCTTCCAAATAAATCTAATATGTGACCACCAAAATAGGTTCGTATTCCTACACCCAGCGGTCCACTTGGAAGAAATTTTACCGGCACAGGCTGTGAGCATAAATTCATCCACATATGCTGACGCTCCCTCTCAGAATTCCAGGGATATGTTGGAGGCCAAAAAATATGAGTCACTCCCCATCGAGGTTTAACATTTTCGGCAATTTGATCGGATAGGTCAAAGAAAACTGGCCACAATTTTTGAGGCATAGACTTATTAAACTCAAAATCCAAGTAAGAACGTGGATTTGTCAGCAAACTAAAACTCCCAGAATACTTGACGGATTTATCCCTATGAAGATTAATTTCAGATACCCTACGTTCCATGATCGCTTTTTCAATGATTTCATCACGATTATATTCTACACGTATCGTCTCACTATTCCCCCATTGAGTGGGGGTAAACTTGGTATTATTTTCAAATACACTTAGTAAATTACCAAGAACCTGTTCATCGCATATAGATACTGTTGGATACATACTTATGGAAAATAAATTTGGGTCTTTCCAGCTCATCATTTATAATTGCCTCCTTTTTCATCCATAAATCTCAAGCCATAATTAACTATGACTATAGTTTACAGAGTTTTCCAACGTCCACCATTAGGTAAATCCTTATTGTATTCCCATACATGCGTTATTTTTCCTGTTTTAAGATCGGTATAAAATACATCGCTATCTTTTCCTAATGGATCTCCAAATCTGCAGTGCTCATGAATTTCCAAATCTGCATAGCGTTCGTCCTTTCCTTCACTCATTTGGTGGTGCGTGGTGCACATGGGTGGTAGCCATAGACATAACAAAAAAAAGGCCAATCATGGAAATATATGACCATAATCGACCTGCCCGATAACTAACAGCAATGTTGTTTTCATTATAATATTCACGCCTTCATGCAATCACTGCTGCTTATACGCACGCACTCAAAAAGCATAATTATAAATCAACAGCGTTCCTCATCTTAGAAATAATTCATATTCATACTCTCCAAGCTCCTCAAGTTCTTCTTGTGAAGCTAATTCAATGTTACGAGCAAATTCATAATCTAAAATGTAATCCACGATCTCGCGATCATCCTCACCTTTATAATCAAGATAGAGAAATTTCTTCGTAGACAGTCCATATTTTAATAGGCCCTCGTGGATATCAAAAACTTCTGGGTCACCTAAAATCGCTTCTACATCTTTCGTATCATCAAATATGAGCCGCACGATATCTTCATCCGACATGCTGGTATCCTTCGTAAAAATTATTGGAAAAATTCCCCATGTCTATTGGGAATATATTCGGGATAGTTCTTGCGATAGAAGTTATCGATAAGACGCAGAAAAGGGTCCCACTCTGGATATGTCTGCTTGGGCTTAGTCGCCCGACTCATTCGGCACTGGGTAGCCATAGTTACAGTATTACTTCCCCCAGTATATCCCTAATTCCTCAAATGAAGTCATACTCTCACTCAAACCCTCAGGACTTTCTGTTTGAATTGTTTCAATCTTACTTTTTGATAAAATGATGTTTTCATGAGGATTATTTACTTTCCTATCATATATGGACTTTAACAAATCTACTTGTTCAGGGGTCATCTCATAATAATCTCGCCAAGATTCAATTGCAGAGTCGCTTTCCATAATCTGCCTCTCTAATAAATATCCACCACATTGCACCATTCTTACGATATTATCAACTGAAGTAATAGTATCATTATCACCCCAAAATGCAGTAGTGATAGATGGTGAGGTCGTGCCATCTTCATCCTCATCAAGAAGATATTCTAAAGTTTCATTCTTAGCCAACTCAAGGACATCCTTTGGTGCACCTGTAAAAAAATCTAAAGCTGTAGGGATATCTGTTCGAGTAAAGTTGTCCTTTCGAAATGCCCCAACAAAATAATTATCTTTGAAAGTAATAGTTCCTCTTCCTCCCGAACCATCGACAACACTATAATTTTCACCATCCCATGAATGTTCGTATGATAATTCAGGATAGTGAGCAACCATTATTGCATGTGCTATCGATGCAAGTATACAACCGCTAAATAAATTGTTTTTATTTAATTGACTATTTAATATCACAGGTTTCATTTTTTTCTCCTTTTCGGTTTAGTTGGTGGTACTTTCTTGCTTGGTTTATCAAGATTTGAGGGTAACTTATTTGATTTGTCTCGATTTTCTTTTCGAGATAATACTTGAGCATTAACAGCCCTTTCAAAAATTTCTTACTTGTTTGATGAAGACTAGGTGGAAACAAAGAAAAAACAGGTCAATCATAGCAGCAACTCACCATAACCGACCTGTATATTTTTAGTGAAGAGATTACTGGTAAGAATTTATTACACGTATTCGTTCAGAAATTATTGCCGCCGCTTGGGCAATCCGCTCCGAACCTAATTTTCGAGATAAATGCTTTACGAAATCATGAATACCTCGATTCTCAAGCGTGACTGTTATAGACTTTTTGTTCGATCTGATAACAATGGCTCCACCGTAAAGCGTAGTGCTCTCAACTCTAGTAATATCGGCAAAACGTATTGTTTTCTTTCCATACCATTTGTACGTACGGATTGTGCCTTCATTTATAACCATCTTAGAGATCGCCGCTCCAATCGAACAGAATCCAAGAATCAGCGCAATCATACCACATGCGGCAACTGCTTCTTCTTTTATCTCTGGGTCAAAAAGTAATACAACTGTAACGGCAACAAAGACTAGAGCAAATAGAAAGACTCCCCATTTGATAAACCAGTGAGGGGAAATCACCATCTCCCCATTTCGATTTATTTTGGCGGGTTTTAGGCAGGACGCCCACATTCTTATTTTCATCTTATATGAAAGCTTCTGAACCAAATTGATTTCCAATATGATTTCTCCATTTCAAAATTTGTTGATTAGGTACACTTTTCAAGTATTACTGTGCGTTCAAACAAAATGCCGAAATCTTTATACGGGCGTTACATAGGTTAAATGTGTTATTGGTTGAATAAATGACTTACTCGGCAATGGGCGGTTTTTTTTGAACAGCCGTCGCTTGTATGTTTGTGTTATTTGAGATATAACGGTAACTAAAAAGAGCAAACACGGGCGGTTAGCTCGCATTGTGGCGTTGTAGTTTGTATAAGAAGAGTATTCGATTGCGCCTATACACTACCATGGTATCAAACCGTTATTACAAATATGAGGGTGTACTCATTGTACCAAACGTTGACAACGCCAACATTAGGATGAAACTTTGCATATACGCACGGTGAAAGCTTTAATTGTTTTTATTAACATATAATTCAGCTAGTAAGGTTTCGCCAATATTGTCGATTTGTTTATCTAAATCACCTGCTACAAACCCACGCAAAGAATTATTTCTACTATCGATGTAAAAGCTAATGCCGTCTTTAAAACCTATGTGATGGGTTAGGTCACTAAACCATGCTCTTTGAAAATCATATGTTTTTGAAAATTTATCAATTATGCCAAAAACATCCGATTCATTGTGCTTCTTTATTGCTTCTTTAAGCATGTTAGGTGTTCCAGCAAAGATTATACACTTATCATAATTTAATCTTTCGTATTTACTAAACGCACATTGAAATAAGAATTTTTCAAAGTTATCTGCAAAATAACTTAAAAACTGGCTATCCTCATCAGTCATAACAATCTGAGGATTATCAGTTTGGGTAAAATCAAATGATAGTTGACCATAAAATGATTCAGTTTGAAAAAATGTATATATTTATCACTTAAAGTGTCTGGTTCTTCCTCATGTATCCCTTCATAAGAATTAATTATCTCAGAAATTGAAGCATATCCTGCAAGTTGAGTTTTTAGTAAACCCTTATCATCCTGCCCCATATAATTTAAATAAATCTCATATTCTTTAGGGAAATGATAGTTATATTTATTAATTTGTGTTAGATTTTTTAGCGTATCTATGTCCTCTTTTTTTGCTGGTTCTATTTCATTTACCCATTTCTCATCAAATCTTGATATATATTTTGATAATCGTTCAAAAAGATTTGTACAATCTCCTATGGGTGGGATGTGATTATTTTTTATCGGCATTTGCATATTTCATGTACTCCTCTGAGCGCCAAACAGTATCCATACCTGTTATTTTACTTGAGTTATCATGTGCAGTATTTACTACTTTTGACCTACACGTTTTGTGCTTCTGCAGTAGTCTCTGGATTTCTAGGTGGGTATGAGGCTACGTTACCCGTCCCCTAAGTTTAATCCTTTATTGTGGTATAAAAAGATGATAGTCGGTTTCACCAACTATCATCCTACTATTCAATCATTATGATGTTTTATGAGAGTAGACACGTAGTGATATTTGTTCAGCATGCATATCTAAAGTTTACTTTTGACTATTTCCATGACTCCTTCATCAAATATAGCCCCATCTATTAAAGCACCTGTCCAAACTACACCATCAAGCATGGTATTTCTAAAATCTGCTTCTTCGAAATTCCCCTCTGTGAGGGTTGCACCTGTAAGATCTGCATTAGAAAAACTAGCTTGTTGAGCATTTATTCTAGATAAATTCGCGTTTTTAAATGACGAGTTACTAAACGATGATCCAATTACTTCCCCATCAGAAAAGTCAACTTCATCAAAGCAAGTTCCTCTGCACATACTTATATTAATCTTGGCTCCTTTTAAAATAGCTTTATAAAGGTTCGCTCCATTTAGAACACAATCTCCCATATCTATCTTCTCTAAGTTACTGTTGCTGAAATCAGTTTGTTCAAAATCACAATCGAGAAAGGAGGCTCTTATTAATGATGATGCTCTAAGATTTACTCTTACCGCCTGAATACAGTCTCCCATTACCTCAGATAAGTCAGTATAAGCTAAATCTACACCGCTCATCTCTAGTCCATAAATAACTTCCTTGTTTATTTTATAACTATTCAATATTTTCAAGACATTACTTCGATCCTGTTGCCCTGTCATTTTAACCACACCCCATCTGCACTTTACCTATTGAGATAGTTTTGCCAAGCGGCGCTAGGACTAAACGTTGCGCCCATCCGATTATTGGAAAATTTCGGAACAGCTATTGCGCCAGAGGTTTCTAAATATTTCATTACTTGCAACCACTTGTTAAGTAATTCACTAGAATCAGCTTCCCATGGCTTCTCAATTACATCCATACAAATTCCTTCCCAATCAAACTCAGATACATGACCAGGTGAATTTTTCAAATACTCTCTTCCAAACAGTTCAAGAACATTATTACTAAAATAAGTTCGAGATCCTACTCCCAAAGGACCGTTCTGCAGAAACTCCACTGGTACTGGTTGTGAACACAAATTCATCCATATTTGATTACGTTCATTTTCAGTATTCCAAGGATATGCTGTTGGCCAAAATATATTTGTAATTCCGTAACGAGGTTTTGCAATATTTGATATTTTGTCAGATATCTCAAAAAACATCGACCAATGTTTTTTAGAAAGGGATTTATGGAAATTAAAATATAAAAATGATCGATTACTGAGATTTACATGGAAATAACCGGAATATTTGATAGACTTATCTCGATGAAGATGAATTTCTGTTATTCTTCGTTCTGTAACTTTCTCAATAATTTCATTTCGATTATACTCGACCTTAATCCGTTCATCATTTCCCCAATGGGTAGGAACAAGCTTTTCATCTGACTCAAAAACATCTAAAATACGACCTAGCACCTCTTCATTACTAAAAGATACTGTTGGATACATTTCAATTAAAAATAAATTTGGTGTCATTTCTATCCTCCGCTCAAAGAAATCAATCACATGAATCAGGGATCTATCCAGTAACCCCCACCTTGAATGCTTTCATCCACTTTCCAAATGCGAATAATCTTACCACTTTCAGGATCGACATAATAAACCGTGCTCTCTTTTCCCAATGGCGCACTAGGTCTCGGTCTAGCAGGAATTGCATCTAATTTAGGGCTATCACTTGAAATAGTCACAATATGCTTACCATTGCCCGCCTCAAGCATTTCTCTTTCAGCCCGCATTTGACTATCATTATAAACAACTTGATCATCGGAACCGGATTTGTGTTTATGGTCATGGATAAGATCAATTTCACCTTTTCCGTTTCGTGCAATACTATCTGGACGAGTAAGATGTCCTTCACTTGATTCGAAGGTAACAACTTCACCAGTATTATTATCTTCCAATTTTCTACCTAATTGCTCTTCGAGTGCATTTCTACCTTTAATCTCCTGTTCTATTCCATTTGCTCTATTCTTTCTTAATTGTTCAGTTAATGCATCCCACTTTTTACGAGAAACCGGCTTTTCACCGTTGTCCAGCTTCTCTTCACAATAACGCTCATACCGAGCATCATCGGCTGCTTTCTGATCTCCTCGTGCGTTCGCTTCATCAATTTTTTGCCGATAATACTTTTTCCTATCTAGAGGTAGTCCTTCACCGCTAGGTTTACCCGTCCCCTCAGACTTAACGGCTGTTGCTTCTTTCGCCGCCTTATCCTCCATTTCCTTCATGTAGGCCTTGTAATTTTCGTGTATGTCCGAATAATAAGGTTTTGGACCTTTTTCTGCTTTGGATAGTTGAATATTGGGTGTTGACCCGATGCCAACTAACGCTGGTTGTCTCTGTCCAAACGAAATGCCGCTGAGTCCGTCTATATAACTCTTAGCTTCTTGCAAATACTTTTTCCCGAGATTACTTCCTGCTTGGGCCAAATCCCCCATCTTTAGGTACAATTTTGTTCCAACTGAAAGAGCACCATCCTTGACCCACTTAACAGCTGGTCCAGCCGCTGCAAAAATACCGCCAAACAGGACCCCGTCTTTAAATGCGCCCATACCTCCTGCTAAGGTTGGCTCCCGGCCCTCCATAAGTTCAGATGCCACATAGCCTGTATAATTATCTACACCGCCTATAAATAGCATGGCCCCAAGCCTTTGCGCGACCTGTCCGCCAGTCTGTGGCAATAGCGACCCTCCGGCTCCCCCAAGGCTTCCAAAAGGACCGAATATCGCACCACATACAGCTCCTATTGTAGCTCCCTTTAAGGCATTAAAGAGGTAATCGCCAACGCCACTGAACTCGCCTTTAGCAATATCGGAAGCAGCAGTACTTGCTATTGCTCCGACTGCTCCAATAGCAGCACCTATCGCTGCTCCTACAAGAACAGCTCCTACACCGAAGGTTGCAACGGATAGAGCAACGACGGCCACTACCGCCACAACTGCAACAGCGGCTATAAGTAAGCCTCCCCAACTGAACTTCTTCTTCGGCGGCGGTTCCGGCGGAGGTGGCGGCGTCCCCTTCTGCGGCTCATCGTTGTACGGCGAGTACGAGGTCTGGTCCCTTCCCACCGCAAGTACGTTCTCGCTGAGGAAGTGGTACTCGCCTTCAATCGCAAATCCGCTCTGCGCCGCCAGCTTCTTCGCCATCAACTGGCTCGTCGCCTTAATCACGATCCGTTTGGGCGTATACAGCGAGATGTCCTCTCCGGCATTCAGCGTCAGCTTCTTATGGCTCGTGATGGTGACGCCGCTCGCATCGTCGAAGCTCAGCTTCAGCGGCTCTTTGCTGCCGCCCGCCACGTTGACGGCCGTCGGCGTCAGCTCGACTTCGCTTCCGTGCTCCGTGCCGAAATACCGGTTGCTCGGATTGCCCGTCTTGGCGCAGCTGTCTCCGTTCTTGCGCACGCAGTCGAGCACCTTCGCGTTGCCGCAGCTGTCGTCGGGCAAATACAGGCTCGCATCGGTGCCGGCCTTCGGCATGCAGTACATGGCATTGCCTGTCGGCGGCGCAAAAGCGAACCAGTGCGCCGAGGCTTTCGGCTGCTCTTTGTCGATCGTCAGGTGAAGCTTGACGAGCTCCCCTTTCACGTCGAGCACCTTGCCCTCCAGCGAGATGCCGGTCAGCTTGTCGTTATGCAGGCTCGGCTGGTACATGCCTTCCAGACGTGAAAGGCGGTACGTGTATTTCAGCTGTCCCGCTTCCATCCGGCCGACTGCCTCACTGACCCGCATCGGTTTGTCCTTGAACCGGAGCTCTTCCCCAATGGCATAGCGGCTGCCGCTTTCGAACTCATAGCCGAAGAAATCCGTATCGTGCAGCCCCGCACCGCTGCCGCCCGCTTTCTGATACGCCAACAAATCCTTAAAAGCTTTGTAGGACGTATCGGAAGGCAGCGTACGGCTTTTGAGCTTCGGGATGCCGAAACTGAATTTGGGCTGCACACTCCAGATATCGCTGATTAGTACCGTGTGAAAACGGCTCGCCAGCCGCTTGAGCAGCTCCCAGTCCGTTTCATCGTACTGGATAACCGGAGCGCCGATAGGCACGCCTGCGCCCGCTTCGCAAATTACATCGTGGCCGGGATAATCCGACAGGATGGCGGCAATCAGCGCGGGATAATCCATATCCGCCTGCTGAAAAGAACGCCGTTTCCTGCGGACATCCAGCAGATAGCTGCCTGCCATCGCCTCGATTTCAAGGGTGTACACACCCTGGGTAAACGCGGCCTGAACGTCCGTGATTAAACCTTTGAAGATGGGCTCGTCTCCATGTTCGCCGCTTTCAACTACTTGTATTTCATCCTTTAAGGAAGCTTCGAGTACCGCGCCGACATGATCCGCTTCATCTACGATGCCGCGCAGTTTCATCCGTCCGTGCTCGCCCGGCTTCCAGGTAATCTCCACATGATCAATCCGCTTCATCCGGTAGGGAGATGTTACCCTGATCTGGTCGTAACCTATCATACTCCGTCAGCCTCCGATCGGATTAATTGTCATGCTGTCCGTCGCTTAAGAATTTAATGACACCCTCTAGCTCACAGTGCAGCTCGGAGTCTGTCGTTAAGGCCGATTTGCCGGCCACTTTTGTAGTTTCTTTGGAATGAGTCCACTTAGCCAAAATAGACGGCAGACACGGTTTTCCGGAAATGGTCTGTCCGCTTTCGCTGATCAAATAAATCGTTTCCCCGCTCTGATTGAGCGGACTATTGCAAATGCCGAAATGGGAAATATTATCGGGCTTAAAATCCTCTTCGTTCATCATAGGTTTCTCGTTCACGTAAGAGCCGTGGCTGTTAGGCAGATTGATGTGCCTTTTATGGGTTCCGCACTGGCATTTAATGTACGCTCCCCTGACTACATACCGGGGTCCTGTCATGACGTGCCGCCTCCTCGGTCAACATGATTTATAACCGTTCTAACTGTTGCTTTTGCTTGGCTAAGGCCTCTACAGCCGCCCCGGCCCGTTCCCTGCCGAGCTTCTCGCTCAGCTTGTCCACGAATTCCGCGGACCCCACGCTCATTAGGGGAACCTTGACGGCTTGTCGCGTCCCCTGCAAAATAAACCGGCCGCCGAAAAAGCGGGAGAAACCGACCTTCTCAATATCCGAAAAGGAGATCGTTTTACTTGCGAACCAGCTATGAGAACGTACTTCATGATCGGTCACGATCGTTTTTGACAACAGCAGGAAAATAGCAAGGAATCCGAGAATGAACGCACACGCCCCGATAATCGCTATGAACTGCCTGCTTTCTTCCGCATCCATCTCCATAGACGGCATCAGAAGCAGAGCACTTACCGCACATAAGAAACCAAGGCTCACCAGCCAGCGAAACATTCCCAATCTGACCAGTTTCAGGTCTCCTGCGGTGTTTCTTTTCGCGGGTCCAAACATGGGATTGAGCATTTTTTCTGTCATTTTTCTTACAATTGAGATGTACATGGTCCTAAATAATCCCTCTTTCTATGAATAATTTTCGGCTATCCCAAATTTCCCGTATCCTCTTCAACCGCCGCGCGTTCCAGCCGGATTCCGGCGAAATCTCTTCGCAGCAGGCTTTCGGCGACATCCAGACGAACGATGATCAACGGCTTGGCGCTTTCTTTGATCTTGAAAATTTTGCGTCCCGCCAGCTTGCTTCTCTGAAGGACCAGCTTTTTGACCACCGTTCCGTCCCGGTTGAGCTCGCTGGAGGGGCTCAATACCTCCGCCTCTTCAAAAAGAGGCAGATAGTAATTGCTCTGCTTCCGCTGGACCCTGTCCATCAGGGGAATGAGCTTGACCGGCAGATCCGGCTCGTAGGCGGCCGCGATTCGTTTCAGCCGGTCGGAGATCAGATACAGCTGTCCGTCCAGCACATCCGGGTACTCCGTTTCCGGGGTCGACTTTACCTGCATCACAACCGTGTCGGCAATCCGGTGCGCTCTATCCGGACGAATATCCCGGAGATCGATCCGGCTTATCACATCAAGAAGAACCGGCGCGTCCGTGCAGCGCTCGTCCTGCTTCAGCACAAAGTAATCCATCATCCGCTGAGAGCCTCCCCGCTTGCGCCGCTTTGCGATTCCAGCGAACCGTGCAGAAGCTGGCACTCATCCCGATATTCCCCGGCCAGTAAGGCGATTTGCGGAAACTTATCCATCTGTTGATAGTTCTTGCGAGCAAGAAGCTGCGGCACCATATTTCTCATAAATTCCACGGTCAGCAGATGATATTTCACGGCTTCGATCTGCTTGATCCGGTCCAGATCTGCGGAAGTGACACGCCTTGCATAAGATTTCTTCGTCTCCTCCAGTGCTTCCATACGCCGGAATAAAGGAGTGAATATAAATTCCGCCCTCCACTCCGACCGGCAATCCGCCGTATCCGTCAACCAGTTCTCATCGTAAGCCTCAATCCGGTAACAAGGGCTGTTCTCCATTACGCTTGTCCGCATAAGGGAAAAGTAGATGTACCGGATAGTTCCCTTACATCCTTTGGCTTGAAGTTCGACGGCTTGTCCGCAAACCGCCTCGAAAGCGGCAAGAAACTCCTCTTCTATACGCTGCCGTTGTTCTTGGTAGGCGGCATCAACCGTCATCAGATCTTCCTGCCACTTGCCGAATATATGCTTCTCCAGGAAGTCCTCCAGCGCCGCCTCTTTATCGATCCGTCTGCTCATTCGATGTTGACCTTGGCGCCGCTGATTTTGACTTCATCCATGATGCTCAGGCTTGCATCGGCCTGTTTCAGGTCAATGCCTTCTTTCCCTTGAATGAGCACCTTGCCGCCCCCGGTAATCTCGATGTCTTCCATCGCCGATATGGATATTTTTTTGTGGCTGTTGATCTCGATCCCGCCGTCGTCGGTAAGCCGCATCAAGAGGCTGCCGCTGCCGATAATCTCAACGGAGCCGGGCTTGAATACAATTTGCTTGCCGTATTTGGTGCTGATGCTCTTAACGGAGGGATCGCTGCGCTTCTGGGGGTCGGAGGAATCGGTATCCACGGAACTGGCGGCATAGGCGTTCTTCTCCTGCTCGTCCGGGAAATACAGACGGACCTCGTCCCCGACCTCGGGCATGCAGTACCAGCCGCTGCCGTCGGGAGACGAATAGACCGTCGAGTACGGGAACCACAAGGCTTCATCGGAAGATGATTTCCCGTCGATATGAAGCTTGACCTTCACCTTGTCTTTGGATACGTCCTTGATAGACCCGAACAGTGAGGTGCCGGCCAGCTTATAGGCATACAATGTCGGGCAGCTGAAGCCCTGCTTGTCTCTTAATTCATACCGGTTGGTCAGCGTGCCGCCTTCCATCCGCGTGCTCGCCCGGTATACATACAGCTTCCTCCGCTGAAACGTAACCGGACTGCCCAGCTCCAAAATCATGCTGCTGCTGACCTCGTAGCTGATGCTGTTCTGTTCGTCGATGCCTGAGACGCCGTTCTCCGACTTCCGCTTGAAGTCCTTCAAATTTTTGCGGATGCTGTAGTTGTAGGCGTCGAGCTTATGGGGCTCTCCCAGGTCCGGCACGCCGATATAGCATTTCATGCCCTTCTGCGAACAGAGCGGAATCAGAGGCAGATGCAGACGGGAAGCCAGTCTCCTGGCGAATTCCCAGTCCGTCTCCTTGTATTGGACGACCAGTCCGCCAATGCTTGTTCCTCCGGCAGCCTCCACGACAACGTCCGAATTCGGATAAGAACCCGCGATGCGATCTAACAACCCGCGATAGGTCATCTGCTTATTTTGAAAAGAACGGGTGACTTTCCGGATGTCCATCAGCAGTGTCGAGCTTTGGGCTTCGATGGTTAGAGTGCGGACATTGTGTACAGCCTTTACGGCCATATTCGTTACGATTCCTTGGAAAATGACCGTCGTACGCTCTCCGTCACGCACCGAAACGGCAATCTGTTCATTCTCATCGGCCTGCTCTACGTACCGGTCCAGCATCTCTTCCGGAACGATCCCGCTGATCGTCAGCTTGGCATGCTCATTGACCGTTTTTTCCATATGGAGGTCCATAATCTTCTCGAATTTGTACGGCGCAACGGAAATGTCGGCAAATGAAAACACCGTTTGGCTCATGCTGGCTCCGCCCCTTCCTCCACTTGAACGACCCGGACGGCCCGCACGATCTGAAAAGCTACGTCCCTCCAAGCCTCATACTCGTCGTATTTGCAGCTGAAAGTTCCCATAAGGGTCTTGCCTCCCAGCTCCAGAAAAAACATCAGATTATAGAGAAAAGCATCCAGCGCCGGACTCTTGAATTCGAAATAGCCGACCTGTTTTCCATGGATTTCCTCGACACCTTCCGTAAAAAACACGTTGGAGGGATTCACTTTTTTAAGGATCGTTTTCATTCCCTGAGTCAATTCTTCGACCCATTCCTCTTCCAGGTCTTGATCGATCCGGTTAAGCGTAATATTGATGCTGCCGTCTTCATTGGTTTTGATCGTTTCCGGCCGCTGGGAATGAGGATATTTGATGGCACTTAATGCTTCGGGCATATCTGTGAAATCTTTCGGGATAAATACCAGAAGCTTGTCATCGTAAAAAGCCTGCTGCTCAAACTCGTAATAACGTTGTCCGATCCGCACAGGCCCTTCGCCGATGGTGTTTACTTTCTGGGATTCTTCCATCTTGTTCAGCATCGCAATAATCTTCTCGTCCGAAAACGCCACGGCACTTCCCGCCCTTCTTCTTTCTGGATTAATCCACGATCATCCGCTGAGGGGACCCGAATCTTCCCCCGGGTACCGGCCGTCCTCCGCTCCCCGATTCCTCCAGAATGCGGGACAATTGGGTGTGGATCTGTTCATTGGTATAAGGCTTGTATTCCCTGCCCAGCCGTACCGCCAAGTAATGAAGAATCGCTTCCCGGTCAACGGGCTGCATACTCAGGCACTGCATGGCGAAGGCGAAATCCTGGGTGCCGGCTGCCCGGTTTTTCAACATCTCCGCCGCAAAATGCCGCATGATTTCCGGATGAAGCGTACTCTGCCGGAAACCAGCATATTGTGCACGAAGCCGGTTAAGCGTGTTGTACTCGGTCGCCAGGTCCGCGAAATTGCGGTAGTCCGAGCGCAGCCTCGCTCCTTCCTTCAACTTGAACCGCGCCAGCTCCAGTTCCCCGGGAGAGACGGATACGTGCTCGTCCAGCAAGGGCTCGGCCCGGCAGACGGTAAAATCGCCCTCGGTTTCGGCAGGATAGAACCGGATTTTCAATACGGTCTCCCGCCCCGAAGCCTCGTAGGGAAGCTCAACCTCACGAACCAGCGTGTAGATAAGCCCTCCGTGTTTAACAATTCCGGGTCCGATGCACAGGCTGTCTTCGCCAACCCGGATTTCTGTCCCGGCTACGATACCGTCTGAATAATCCCTGAGAAACAAATCCGTCAGCTCGTGAGGGTAATCCCTCAAATTTTCGAGCATCTCTGTTTTCAAAATCCGCCCTTTGGCGAAATTCGGATAGGTACGGGTAAACATAAACACCCCCCTTTCGTCCGCGTTTCTTACTTCAAGCCGTCGAAGAAATCAATTTCCGACAGATCATTTTCAAAGGCAAAAAATCGTTTGGCGCCCAAATACAGCTGTTCCTGGCGGCGCGCTACCGGTACAACGTGGAACCCCCAATTTTGGCCCCCTCCGAAGACGAAAAATTTCACTTCTTCATTGACGATGGAATCGGTCTCGTCCTGAGGTATGTTGCGGCCGTAAGTCTCCGCGATGTCTTCGTAGAGCACGGGTTGGAAGCTCTCAGGCCGGCTCGGATAGCTGTATTTCTGCCGGAGCTTCCCGTTCATATCTTTGAGGCAGAACTCGATCTCGGCGGCTCCCCAAGGTCTCGAAATCGAGCCTTGCGCGGTATTGACGCGGTCCAGCGTGCTGATCAGCACCTTTTCGCTGCGGCTGTGCGTATAAGCCGTGACCGCGTAAGGGATAACGGCGGCCTGATGCGTCACTTGAGTTTGGATGATTCCGGCCTTCTTGTCCCCCAGATAACGGATAGCGCCTCTCAGACAAGCCAGCTTCAAATCCGGCACCCGATCGGTTTCGCCTGCCTTTTGCGTAAATTGAATGGTTCTGCCAGGGACAAATTCTTTCAGCGCTTCCCGGAAGACATCGATCCGGCAGGACTGGCCCGTCAGCTTGATGATGGAGTATGTCTGCAACTCGCCGCTCTGGTAGAAATCTTCCAGAAACTTGCGTACAATTTCATAAATATCCGCTTTGATCAAATGGTTAATCTCCTGAATGGTGAACACCACATCGGGGAATTCATACCGGTCCTTGAACCTTCCCTGCTCACGCACGGACAAATACCACCGGTCCACTCCTGTGATTTTGAGGTCGTGCTCGCGGACATCTCCGCTGCCGGAGTGAAACCGGTTCCTCAAGATGCCGGTTTTGCGGAAAAACTCCGTCTTCATGTTCTCCGCCATTTCCCACAGGAAATGAAAATTGTTACGAACCCGGTTGTAATCCTCCCGGGTATGACTGCCATACTCCCTGAAACGGGTAGGAAGCAGCAGTTCCGATTCCCTGTACCGTTCTTCCAGCCGTTCGTATACCGACGCCACCCCAACCTCATCGACATGCCGGAAAACATCTCCGCTCGGAATCCCGATAAGACTGTCGATGTCCGTCACTGTTTCTCCGCAGCTGTAATACTCGGCGAACACGATTTTCATGTACTGCATGATGCGGTAAGTCAGGTTATTGCCCCCGAAGTTGGTGTCGCCGTTCTCATACGTAGTCTGGACGTCAAGCCTGTAAGACATATGGCCGTCCTCGATACGGAACCGGCAGGAAGACAGGTCCGTCGTGCCTCCGCCGCAATCGATAACGAGAGCTTTGTAGGTTTCTCCGTCTTCAAAACGATTCTGCTGGAAGCGGTCCGCGATCGTGTTATAAAGGACAGCCATCCCTTCATCCAGCGAATCTTCCGTTTCCAGGCGGTATTCCGGCAAAATATCCGTATACATGTCCAGGAATTGGGCTTTGAGCTTGACCGGGCTGGACATATGCAGATTCCGGAAGCGGCATTTGAATTGATGCTCGGCGGTCTCGATAATATACGCGAGGTAGGCGCGGATAATATCGCTTCTGCGCACATGCGTGCTGTTGCCGCTCGCATCGCTTACTTCCTCGGATCTCGCGTAATCGTTCACCCACCGTTTGATCCCGTGAAATACGGTCGCCTGCGTGCCGGATCCGAGTTTCTTCCGGTATAGAAGGGCTTCGTGTCCGAACTGGTACCGGGGATTCAAAGGATCGGAACAATCCGCCACGCGGACGACCGTCGGCAGAAGCTCGATCCATTGACCGTCCGGGGCGGCCGGATCGGGGAACGCCGCGTAGTTAATCGCATCGAGCCGGACCGTTCCGTTCAAGAGGTCCTGGCTGCAGGGCGTTTGAACATAGGCGCCGTCGAGATAAGCCCCCGCCGTCGTATTGGAGGTGCCGAAATCAATGGCCAATACGGCTTCCGTCAGCTCCGGCTCCCGGATTTCCAGATCGGCGGCCGGCAGGCGGCAGTAATGCAGATTAACCGGGGGAAGGGGCTTGTTCTGGTGGTAGATCCGGTACAAATAATCGGAGTCGTGCCGGCTGAAGAAGAGCAAGCTGTAGTTGCGGTTGGCCGAGCGCTTCAGATAGGCGTCCCGGTTCCTCGTCAGACAGAATGTGCCTGGCTTCGATACACTTTGGACCACATTCAGTATGCCGCACAGCTCCATCTGCTCATTTACAAGGAGGGCGTTCGTTCCCGAGAAAGAGGCAGCTCCCTCCAGCCTGCAGCCGTCCCGCTCATCGAGGCGAAGTCCTTCGTAGAGGGTGATTCTGGCCGGGACTTTCGTGCCCCTCTCTCCTAAAGGCGTACGCAAATAGCGCCGGATCGCCGTTTGCAGCCGTTCTTCGCCGCCCGGAACCGGGCCTCCGATCAACAGGCATTCTTCCGTCCCCCTGTATTTGAGGATGGTGGCGATGAAGCCTTCACGGTCCAGCGTATTGGCGAACCCTTCAATCAGTTTCTCTTTACTGCAAATGGTCCGGAGCTGATACGTCGTCATTTCCGTCAGCTCCTCACGGCTGTAGCGTACGACGCCCGGATCGGCCATTCTATCCTCCGGATGTTGATACAGCCTGTATGAGTATCCGTTCATCGTTGTCCTCCTTCACGGCTGGTCAATACATCGCAATGCGGTCCAGCCGCATAGTCTCTTCTACGCCCAATATGCCGAAATGCCGGTTCCAATAAAGCTCGGTGTGAAAACGGACGGGGAGCAGCAGATCCAGCAGCAAGCTGATCTTGGCCCGGCCGGACTCGCTCTCCTCCTGGTTGATATAGAAGAGAAGCTCATTCCTCTCCTCGCAATTTGCATAAATAGTGGACCCGGGAAACAAAAGGCGGGCTGTCCGCTTCAAGGTAAAGAGCGCATCCCCGGTCTGAACCGTCTGCAGGACACTTGCCGCCACAATATCCTGCTCCTCCTTGCCGCACCTCTGAAAGTTCCGCCGCACCTTGTCCCCGAAAATCCCGGCTTCTATGTCACGGCGGACAAACCGGATGTAAAATTCCCTTTTGTTCATTCCCTGGAGCAGATCGATCTCGCCCAGAAAATGAATGAGAATATCAAACAAAGCACGTCTGAATTCCGGGTACTCCGTGTAATTAATATCGAGCATCCCCCGGAACATCTCGTCAAAACGATAAAACGGATTAATTTCAACCTGTTTCTCGACGTGACTTGCGTTCATATGTTCCAGGCTCAGCTCCATATACGGGGAGTACACGGAAGCGGCGGAGAATTGAATGTCTTTCTTGTCCAGACCGCACTGCTCAGCCCGGATCAACAGATCCCATATGTAATTCAAACCCATACCCCTTCGCATGTGTATTCGGGCAGGTACATTTGAACCTCCGACACGACAAAGCTCATGAAGTCGTTTCTTATAAACTCATCCCTTCCGAACGAACGGCCGGGCCGAAAGCTCAGACACAGCGCGGCCCTGCCGCTTGACGCCCGCACCTGGTCGCTGATGAAAGGGTTCATTTCGTACGTAACTGCCGTTGAATCCGCTTTGTCCACGATCCGAATATCCTCCAGCGTCAAATATTCGGAAGCTTCAAGGGAATGCACAATCCGCGCCACTTCCCCTTTGGAGCGCACAATCGTGGCCTGCTTTCGTGCGTACTTGCCGACAAAACTGCTGGCGCAGCGGTTTGAGACAAGTGCATATTGAAGTCTCCCGATCTTGATATCAACCGGTTGTACAACCTTCAACACGTTCCAGACCCCGGCTTTCTCTTGCGGCGAAACGATCGTCAGCTCTTCCCCGGATCGTTTGATGTACCGGATATCGTCCGTGTGCCCATCCACCAGATACCCATGCTCCAACCCCGTTTTCCTCAGTGACAGAACATGTTCGAAATTAACCTTGTCTGAAGCGGGAACCGGAAATCCGCTGTTCTTGATCTCAAGCCGTTCCATATTCCAAAGCGGAATCCGATCCGTCCGCTTGTAAGCTTCAAACTCTTCCAGATTCACTGAAATTTCCGTAATGGTCTCATCTTCCCCGGGTATTCCGGCGCATTCCGTCAAGACGACGTCGATAAATTTATAGGCAAACGGATGGTTGATTGTCCGCCATGGAATACCGTTTTTCAGGAATATCTGATACAGATTCTCGATCTCTTTGATGTACTTCTCGCAAGGCCGAAGCGCTACTTTAATCGGATAGGTTCCCGAAAGCGTCTTGAGATGTCCGTCGAACAGCCTGCCGCTCTTCGTCAGTTCCCGGATCCGTACGGAATCACATTCCAGGAACAGAGAGATCAGCCGCGCTTCTCTGCCGTCCCTCAGCCCTTCGATGACGTGAAGCATATCAATCAAAGTGTTCTCCACATCCTCCGGGCACATCGGATACAAAAATTCATGGAGAGGGTCCCATTCATCCCGCGAACACAAGCTGGCATAAATATCAAACCGGCCTTCCCAATCTTCAATCTCGTCAAATACCCGCTTTTCCAGCTGCAGGTTCATTTGCTCCTGATAGTCCACCAGATTCAGAAAAAGCCCCGTCATCAACTGCTTGAGCATACGGCGCTGCTCCAAATCCTCCATTTTGTTCAGCCGGTCCAAAATAATATCCTTCATGCGGGGGAATTCCCTCCTTCGCCCTTAGCGGGCCGAGACTGCCCTTCTCCGCCGGCGGGTGACCCGGATGCTCCCGCCGGAGAAGGCGAAGATTGTCCTCCTGCGGAGGGTGATGTCTGCGGCTGAGCCGGCTGATTCGGTCCGGATGGATGATCCCCCGATCCTTGACCCGGAAGAGCTTGTCCCCCTTGAGCCGCAGGAGCTGCAGGCGGTGCCGCCGGGACAGGATTTTGCTTTTCCTCGGCTTTGGTAATCTTCCTCTCCATACCAAGCACCCGTTCCAGCATCTTGATTTCCTGATAAATCTCCTGGGCCGAGGCAAAAGCCGTGATCGCCCCGGCGTAGTCCTGGGCGGCCATGCTGCGGTCTCCCTTCTTGTCCAGCTTGTCCGCTTCAAGAAGCTTCGTTTCTTTCTCGATGCCGGCGATCTTTTCCTGAGTCTCATCCAGCTTTCCCTTAATAAGCTTGTCCCCGTCCGGGAACGAAGCTTCCGCAGATGCCTGCTTCGCTTTCTGGTAAATCTCAAGAGCGCCTATGTAATCGAGAGCGGTAAACTTCTGGTCCCCTTCTTTGACCGTATTCATGACAGCCGAATAAGCCTGGATACGCCCTATGCGCTCTTCCAGATGCTGAGGATTAAAATCAGCCTGATTTTTGATCTCGGACTGGGCTTTAGTAAAACTCGCCGCGGCTTTATCGTATTCCCCTTCCTTAAGGAAGGTGTCCCCGTCCACGATATACTGGGCGGCACGCTGTTTTTTAGTAAAGAGCACGGTGTGCACCTTATCTTTGATCTTCTGGGAATCGCTGCGCGCTTCGCTGTATTCCTTGAGCGCCTTGGCATAATCCCCCTCAGCCGCATAGTCGTCCCCGCTCTTGCCGTGCTCCAGCATGCCCTGGGCCGCTTCCGCTTTACGTGCGGCTTCTTTGGCCGCGTACACATAAGCTCCGCCTCCGACCAGCAGCAGAGGAATGAGAATCAACGCGATCCGTTTGGCCCACTTCCGCTTTTTTCCCTTCACTTCTTTGTAGACTTTATTGGCACAAACAGCCGCCGCCGTATAGTTCGGAACCATCCGTTTTTGCCTGCTCAGAAGAACTTCTTCCAGCAGATCCGTAAGCTCCGCCGGACCTTTCGCTTCCTCGACGGCGTCCACCATCTCGGCGGATGCGACGTTTTCCCACATTCCCGGAGTGCTCATCAAGAGCACATCCCCGTCTTCCAGCATGAATTTCGGAGAGACATACGGCTCGAACACATCCGGTTTGCCTGCATAATTCAGCAGGTTATGCCTCTCTTCATGCCGGTCTACGGCTTCAAGCGGAATACGTTCTTCATCCGCCCAGGATTGGGCCAGGCTCTGGTCGCGGCTCCGTTCCACGAGCCTGCCTCCCCGGATCACATACAATCGCGCGTTGCCCGCAACGGCCCACACGATTCTCGTGTAGTCCGTCACGACGATCAGCACGCTCGCCTTAAGGCGGACCCGGCGGCTTTCCTCATTCAGCCATTCGCTGGCTTCCTGCATGTATCGTTTAAGCCGGGCGGCCGACAAGGCGGGCTTATTCAAAAAGCGGGACAAAATACTGCGGACAACCATTTCCGCACTGTTTACCTCGCTGTCCGAATCAAGACCGTCCGCCAGCACCCAGCAAGCCATATCTTCAAGCTCGACAAAGGCAAAGTAGTCCCTGTTCTGCACAAAGGTCCCCGCTTCGGTAACGAAACCGGTCTTGAAATCGCTGTTTTCTTTTCTCATTCGTCCCCCCGCTCCCTTTTGTCAAAACCGGTTTCCTTCATCCGGCTCTACCAGCCCTTCTCCAGAATGATGACCGTTGCATTATCCTGCTTATGAAGCCCCTTGGCTTCAATCGCATCGATCATGCCCTGTGCGGATTCCTCCGGCGAGCTGCTGCCTGTCAAGATTTGCTCCATTTCAACCTCTGTTAACGTGTTATACACCCCGTCACTGCAAAAAATGATTTTGTCCCCTGTCTTTAGCCGGAACGGCGTCTCACTGATTTCCATGTTCTGAAACTGCTCATACCCGAGGTAGTTAACCAGCTGTCTTCTCTTGGGATTGGCGGCCATTTCATCCTTTGTAATTTCACCCGACAAATATTTCTGCTCCAGGACGTTCTCATACGTATGTTTAGGATTAACAGGAAGAAACTCCCCCTGCCGGTAAATCAGAATCACGCTGTCACCGACAGCGCCCCAATACAGGTTATCCCCGTTGAGGATTCCCGCCACAAGAGTCGTACCGCCCTGAGCCCCTCTCAGCTGTTCGACTATCTCGGAATTCACCCTGCGAGCCGTTTCGCTTAAAAAATGAGGGATATGCCGCACATGCTCCACATTCAAGAAATTCTTCAAAAACGTGGACACCGCAAGTGTACTGCACATTCTGCCGTTCGCCAGTCCGCTGATTCCATCTGCCAGTACGGCCAAAGTTCCGATGGTCGTTGTGGTGCTGGCGAAATAATCATCCTGCTCGTTCCTGGCTCCGATGGTCTGTCCGTTCCCTATCAGTACCGTGGGCACTTCAGGCTTCCGTTTATTCAGCCGGCTCCGTACATACAGCATCAGCAAAATGAGGAGAATGGCAGCCCCGACAATCAGATACGGTGTTCCATCTGATCCCGCCGGCATTAGCCGATCCCCGCAGCGGCCGTATTATTCCACTCGAAATGCGCCCCGCACAGCGGAATGAACACAAATTTGCTCCGCCCGAGCTGGAGCAGATCGTAAGCGGTTAATTCCACCGGCGTATAGACCGCCTCGTTATTGTGGTACGCCAATCCCGATGCGTCTCCGGGCAGCAGATAAAAATTCCGCTTCTTCGGATCATAGACAATGACCGCGTGGTTCCGTCTGGAAATCGCGTTGTCTCCGATAATCCGGATGTGCATTTCTTCCGAGCGGCCAATAAAATTTTTCTCGGCCATGATGCGGTAATCTTGTCCCATTTGAGGCCCTTCGATGCAAACCAGCCATCCCGCAACCGGTTCAATGCCGGTCGTCTCCCCCAGAAACGGCATCGTCTTATCGTCTTCCTGCACTCTCTGCGGCCTTGATTCTTCGGCTCGTGAAGCCGGCGGCTCGACCACAACGCTGCAGTAAGGGCACGTATTGCCATGTTTTCTGGTGCTGAACATGTGTCCATTGGCGCATCTTGTCAAACTCATCCTGTTCATTCCTCCGTTTGTCCTATCGGATCGGCTGTCAGCTTCTTCTCCGCTTGCTCCTTATTTGACCAAAAGCCTCGTATTGGCTATGTATACAATATCTCCGACATCCAGCTTGTGAGGCTCCTCGACTTCTTGCTTGTCTCTGGGACCCCTGCCGCTTTTCTGGATGCCCACACCGCTTTCGGAATCGACGTCCTCAATAAACCACTCCCTGCCGCTGCGGTTTAACACGGCATGTTCGCTTTGGATCAGCGATGCATATTCGGCATCGGCCAGATCTATATCAACCTCGTTTTGACCGGAGCTTTTGCCGATCAGCAAGGATGTTTCCCCCTGGATATACCACTCCTTCACGCTTTCCCCGTCCTCATTAAGCAGAACAAGCTTCGCGATCGCCTCCCGTTCCGGCCTTTCTATCGGCATACGGTAGTATACGAACCCCAGAACGGACAGCCCTATCGCCATTAGAAGACTGACGAACATTTTCAGCGTATTGTCGGTATTAATAAAATAGACATAAATCAAGACGGCTGCCGCCAGCCCTGCAATAAGAACGTCTAGTAGAGTAATCCATCCGGATTTTCTGCCTTTCACGCCGGTTTCCCCCATGTCCTTCGCATTATTGCGTAACAACATTCGCGCCATCGGGAACGCAAAAAAAGTTCCCTTCCTGACGGCAAGATGTCTCCGACACATCCCGTACACCGTAGAAGTGGAACCTACTGCTTCATTGGCACCCGCCAGCTTCTTCACCAGAGGGGCATCCCGCAAGCCGACTTTGCTTACGCGTTGTTACCGAAGCAGACTACTTCTTCTTCGCATCGAAGAACCGGTTAAAGAGGTCTGTCGTATCCATCGGATTTTTCTGAGATGGTTTGGCTTCCCCGCCT
Organism: Paenibacillus sp. JNUCC 35; assembly: GCF_058269095.1. NCBI lineage: Bacteria > Bacillati > Bacillota > Bacilli > Caryophanales > Paenibacillaceae > Paenibacillus > Paenibacillus sp. JNUCC 35. The sequence goes on from NZ_CM177771.1 coordinate 5,802,164, forward strand.
CCGGCTTTGCCGGCAAAACCGAAAAAGCGCTCAAAATTCTTTCTTACGTCGTTTGGATCAAATTCAGCCTGCTGCGCTCCGGCACGGCTGCCTGCCGCTTTTTCATGCGAGCCCTTGCCGCCGCTCCCTCGCTGATCCTGCCCGTCGAGCTTATGATCGTAAGCGTTTCGCGACGCTTCATCCTCCAGCGTCTGGTACGCTTCATAGATCTGCTTAAACTTGCGCTCCGCATCCGGATTGCCTGGATTAAGATCCGGATGATACTTCTTGGCCAGCAGCCTGTACGCCTTCTTGATCTCCGCTTGCGGAGCGTTCCTTGCCACGCCAAGCACCTGGTAATAATCCATTCTGTCCTCGTCCCTGCACATATGAGATAAACCTCTGCCAAGGTCTTCCGAAAATAAACGACCGCGGTGTAGAGGTAGGTTTATTCGCCAATCAGGATCGCTTTCCGATGCATAGATGCCGGAAAATTCCGGAACAGAATTCAAGAGGCATAACGCCTCTTAAATTCTGTTCTGATGAACGGCCGGAATTTATATGGAGTAGCCGCCTTCGACTTTCGCGAATTCGGTTTTGTCCTTTTTCTGCTTAATAAACAGGCTGAAACTTCCCACGCCTTCGGTGTCTCCGAAATTCTCGCTGTAGTCCACTACGAAAGCATTCGGGAAATAAATCTTACGGACAACTTGGTCAGCCGCAATGACTTCAAGCGTCACTTTTCTGTAGCAGTCCGCTTTCTCGGCCGGAACCAGCGACCACAGACCCAGCTTGAGCGTGTCATCCGCGCTGTCGCCGTCCGTAGCCGTAATAATTTTGCCCGAGATTCGGAGCGTTGCCCCTACATCGGTCGATCTTGCATTGGAATCGTTTGGCGTGTCGGTATCGTAAGTTACCGTTTGAATGTTATCCATGCCCAATTCGAATGTTTCTGCGCCTTCTACTTTAAGTCTGAAACCCATTTGTATTACCTCCTTGAAATTGGTTGATAAGGTTCCCGTCGGCAAAGATTGCTTGCGAGATTTATGTATAAAGGCAGGTATGGGAAACCATGCCTTTAACATACGCTTTAGTGCACCGATCATACTTTGACCGGCGACGTACCCTTCGTAATCGTCACTTCCAGGTTCTTCACGTTGCCGTTAAATACAAGATCGATATGGCACAGGTTGCTCTTGTCGTCGATGATGTAGCTCATATCGTCTCCATCCTGAATGATCGAGTTTACGAATCCCCGGGTGCCGAGCCATTTGCTCTTCTGGCTGCTTGGATTGTTGCTGAAAAATTTAACGATATTCTCATGTTTGAAATCACCGGTCTGGAAACGAAGAATCCGCTCTATGTAAGTGCTGACCAATGTTTTATAAATGGAATCGAATCCGTCTTCCGCCATCGCAAGACTGCGGGCCTTATACACGGTAATTCGTTTGATATCGCGGTCCTGAAGCTGGGCATTCTCCGAAGAGAAAATGAATCCGAAGTTTTTGCGGTTAATGGCATCCTTGATGTTGTTGGTGAAGCCGGATATTTCCTTGGCCATAGTGGACACGGCCCGCAGACTGTGGTCCCCCGCCTCGATATCAAAGCGTACGCCCGGATAGTCTCTGCTGACGCTCTTAAACTGCTCCCGCAAATATTCCGGGCACTGGTAAGCGGATACCAGACCGGCCGCCACGTAACTCGCGCCGATATAAACGCCTTCGATCCACAGCTTCAGGATGTCTTCCTTCTCCTGGGACAGACGCGCTCCGTCTTCGGTATGCAGCATGCGGCTGTCGATCACCACACCCGATTTGTCTTTCGGGATAATGGTAAAGTTCGGTACGCACGGGACAGCAAACTCGCTGTACTCTTTGCGGACAAGCACACCGCATTTATCGATATATTTATCGATTCCCGCTGTCGCCATGCTGTTGAAGGTGGTGTCTTCGCCCGATTCGAAGCTGAAGAACAGCTGCACTTTATACTCCTTGAGGACTTGGAGCAGCATGGACAGCGATTCCATCGTGTTTCCGTCAGGCTTCATGACCTTCTCGTTGCCTTTGAAACGCTCCCGGCTGACTTTGACTTTGCCGGCCGTTTCGAGTTCAACGGAAGGAACGATACCGAACCAGATCGTATCGCTGAAATCGTTTTTGGAGTTGACTGTGTTGAGATAGGTCTCCAGACGCGGAATATTGCTGCTCTTCACCGTCATGTCCAGCTTGCTGTTCGTCACGAGCAAAGTAGGCTGCATGCCCTTGTTCTTCGTGGCGTACTGTTCGAAAAACATTTTGACGCCCAGTATTTTCTCAACGAGAGGTTTTACCGTTTTGACGAAGTCGTCCTTGGCGTTTTTGTAGAATTCCAGATAGGTGTTGTAGTTCTGGACTTCCGTCTCCACATCCACGGTGCTCTGCACAGCGGGAAGCGGGCAGAACGTGCGGACAACCAGATCTTTCACATATCCCGACGGCGTTTCCGTGATTGATTCGTAATCTTCTTCGAACACGGAAACGAGCTCGTTAGAGCTGTTATCGTCGAGCAGCATAAGTTCCGTGCTCCCGCTCTTCGGCGCCTCGATAATTTTGAGCTCGCCGTTATTGCCGATCGTCAGCATGCCGATCTGGAAAGCCTCCGACTTGTTCTCTTCTTGCGCGCTGCCGAGCAGAAGCCGGGTTTTGATATCCTCGATAGCAAGCGGAAGCATCGCCATGACGTTGTTGTAATTCTTGCTCGCATCTTCGAACATCCCGTTGAGCTTGTCACCCAGATCGAATTTCTTCGGATCTCCTTCATCCAGCTTTTCGTACTGCCCGTATAAATAATGGATTTCTTTCCGGACCTGGCGGATATCGTCCATCACTTTTTTTGGGGAAATCATATCGAGCAAATTCTCGAATTTAAAATCCACATTGGGGATACCCTGGCTGCGTTTGGTGTCGATCAGGGTGAAGAGCATTTTAAGAAAGTCGTTGTTCTGGTCGATCCTGATTTCAGAGATGGCGTCATCCGCCAATCCTTCCGGCTTCTTTAACGTGTACATCACTTTCTGATTAGCCGCATTGTAGAAGGAGTAGACCGTGGGAGAAAACTTGTCGAGAAACTCATCGAAATTACGTACAAGCAAATGCCTGTTAATTTCCTTGATTTTGTCATCGCTCAAGCTGTCAATGGCTTTGACATCTCCTACGATGGTCACTAGGTCTAATTTCTCAGGATTAATTTCCTCAAAAAGCATCGTTCGGTTCGTTTGATTGATAATGTCCATAGCGGTCAGCGGAAAGTTTACCTGATCAAGACCTTAGGCAAGGCTTGTTTGATGGCGAAACAGTAAACCTGCCGCCCCCTCCTTCCTGTGAGTTTAGAACTAGTTTCTTCTAATTAAGTAGTTATAAAGAACTATTTATGTAAAAACATGACTTCACAATCCGAGAATGGAAAAACATCCGGTTTGTGACTTTAGAAGTATCATAATGATCCACGTTTGAATTTGTCAATATTTATGAAAACAGGGATAGAACACCTTTTATATAAGTAAAAACGTAGCTTAAAAATAAAAATTTACTTTTTTTATCCACGATCTAACATTTTTCATTTTTAAAGCCGATGAACTATACTGTGGAATAAAAGAAAATTTACCAATTATTTGTATATTATTAGTAATATAGTCCGATATCTCTACAAAAAGGTGATGTCATGTCTCTCGTCCGCAAGCTTATTCACTCTAAAAAATGGCTCCAGGCCGCACTACTCGTGTCTCTGGTTGCAGGTCTGCTGATTTATCCCCGGCCGCTTTCCGCCGCAAAAGTGGAAACCCCTCAAGGACTCGATGCCATGTTTGTGCTGGACACGAGCTTTTCCATGAATGAAACAGACAAAGACGGCATTGCCGCCGAAGTCGTCAAAATGTTCATGGATCTCGAGGGAACCGGCCATTCCCGGGTCGGCTACGTGGCCTACAACGATAAAATTGTCTCTTCGCTTCCGCTTTCGGACCTCGGATCGAGCGAACGCTCCAACGCCTGGAAATCAACACTGGACGGAATCAAACGCCGTGGGTACTCCGATATGGGTCTTGGTCTGCGCAAAGCGGCCGAGCTAATGGAAAACGGTTACGATCCCGCCCGGAAACCGTTCCTTATTCTGCTGTCCGACGGGGGGACCGACTTCGGCAAGCATGCCAACGGAAGAAACGCGGACATTTCGGGCCGGGACGTTGAAGACTCTATCGGCATCGCCAGAAAGCTCGGCATCCCGATTTATACCGTAGGATTAAACCGGGACGGGTCCGCCCGTAAATCGGAACTGGAGAACATAGCCGCCGAAACCGGAGGCACCTCCTTCATGGCGGGCAGTGCGGATGATTTGCCGGAGATTTTCAATCTCATCTTCGCCAAACAACTGCAATCGTCCCTTATTTCCGTATCTGCCGTCTCGGCAACAGGCGAGCTTCAAGAAGTAACGGTACCCGTTGCGAACTCGAGCATAAGCGAGGCAAACCTTATTCTTTTGTCTCCGAATCCTCTAACAGAGGCGCAAGTCTATTCCACCTCCAAAAATGTGAGGCTTTACAAGTCGGACAATTATACGCTTATGAAAGTGATCGAACCCCAGAAGGGCAGTATGAGGGTCATTTTCCGGGGGAAACCGGGCGATCTGGTGAAGGTGAACCTCCTCGCCGGCTATAAGCTCCAAGCGGGGGTTGAACTACCGGAGGAAGCGCAAAAGGGAGTCGCCTTCCCCTTCACAGCGCGTCTGTATCATTCCGACGGCAAGCCTCTTGGGGATTCAGACCTATACGGTTCTATGAAAACGGAACTAGTCGTGACAAATCCGCAAAAGAAAACAGAGGAGCGTTTCCCGCTTAAGCAGGAAGGAAACGGCTTCGAGCTTGCGCATATTTTCCCGGCGACAGGTACTTATCCGTGGAAAATCGTCATGACCGCTCCCGATTTTTACCGGGAAACCACGACGGCCGAGCTGAAAGTGCTCAATACCCCGCCTGAAGCGAAACCCGGAATGATCAAAATCAGCCGGGAGGACGGCGAACAGAAGATTGACCTCGGGGAATATTTCCATGACGCGAACGGGGATAAACTTACGTATTCCGTTGCCGCTGACGACGGCCGGAATTCTGTGGAAGCAAAATTCCAAGACGGCTTCCTGCTCCTAAACCCGCTGAATACCGGTAACAGCGAACTGCGGGTTACGGCAACCGATGAAGAGGGCGCGAGCGCAACAGCAACCCTGGCTGTAACCGTCGTTTCGATATGGACGCTTATTACGAAAGTCCTGCTCGGAGTTGCGGCCGCGGCAGCCTTAGGCGCGGTTCTTTACTTCACCCTTCGTCCGAAACCTAAATTTACGGGACGCTTGGAAGGTTATTTTCTACAAACCGCCAGCGGCAATGACATCCCGGTAAAATACTGGCCGCTGACTTCTTTTGATACGCGGAGCATCAGTCTCCAAGAGCTGTTCCTCAGCCTGAATGTGAACGAATCGCTGCCCGAGGCTGATCGCATCTTCTTCGAGGCACGTAAGGACGGCAGCCTCCTGTTCCGTCACAACACACGCTGTGCGGTGCAGAAAGGCTCGTCTCCGCTAGGCAAGAAACAGAAAGACAAGCTGGAATACGGGGATAAACTCTACATCACTTTCGAAGACGGTGTTACGGAGATCGAGCTTCGTTATAAAGCCGTGAAGGCCAGTTACCGGCCGCAAACACAAGAAGCGCAGACCGTCCGGACATAAACGGACGGTTTGCGCTTCTAAAAAATTCGGGAGCAAGCTGCGACTCATGAGGATCGGCTTTCATTGATGAAGCCAGATGGGTGGTAAGAAGAACTAGACATCTGACTTAACCAAATCCTTCTTCTTACCGGAGGCGGCAGCATCTCCCGGCGGGGAATTTCGCCCGGGGCGAAAGTTTGCACGCAAGCCCTCTACCGCTTTCCACAAAAGCGACTCCGCTTTTAACGCGGTTCTCAAACGCTGCAAGCTCCCCCTCTGTCCGGCATCCATGGACAAGCAGTTCATAATGCGGCGGGACAGCAAAGGTGTCACTTTACCGCCCCGCTTACGTAAAACTTGTTCAACCGGGTCATGAAACAATCTCCGGCTAGCCTCAACCGGCGCTTCTCCGCACAGGCAGTAATACAGGGTCGCACCCGTACTGTACAGGTCGGAGAAAGGACCTTGGCGAGATGCGGCCGAATAAAACTCCAAAGGAGAATATCCCGCCGATGTAAAAATAGGCTTGTCCTCACTCAACGAGTGGACGGCCGATCCGAAATCAAGCAGCTTAGCCTGACCGTCCGGGCCGACGATAATATTGGAAGGTTTGATATCACGGTGCAGCACGCCCTGCTCATGAATATACTCAAGAGCATCAAGGAGACTGGGCACCGTCGTTGCATAAAATCGGCTTTTCGAGCGTAAACGGTTTTTACGGATACAGCGTTCCAATGACACTCCGCGGCAGCGTTCGAGAATGATATAGGCCGTCCCGTTTTCCTCCACATGTCCGGTAAGCCTCACAATGTTCGGGTGCCGCAAGTGCCCCAGAATCACCGCTTCATTCAAAAAGACGGACTTCAATGTCTCGTATTTGCTTCTTAGAGAAGGAGTCCGGCACAGTACGGACCTTCCGTCCACATCCCTCAAAGCCAAACTTTTAGGGAAAAATTCTTTTATGACACACGCTTCGCCTGTTCCGGTTTCCCGTGCCGCATAGACAATGGACAGCTCGCTGCAAGCAAGTATTCTACCAATCCGGTAGGCTCCACCGTGAAGGAATGTCTTCGACGCCAGCCCGCATTCAATTCTTACCGACATACTCCCCGCTTCCTCGCTCTCCTGCCAAGACGGCAGCATTCTAATCGATGCCATAAAGCCTCAAATAATATGCTCATATTAACATATAGCCCACCATCTGGATAATACTAATTTTGTTAAAAGAGCTATCTACATATAAAAGGCTCCCTCCGGAAGAAGGGAACCCGTTAGATCGTGTAAAGTCCGGACTTGCTTGCCAACCCGCGAATCCCCGCTCATACCACCGTCACATTATGCTCCTGCCGGTATTCCGTAGGCGTCTGCATAAATTTCTTGCGGAACACCTGCGTAAAATGCCGCACATCCTGGTAGCCCACCCGTTCGGCGATTTCCGCCAGTTTCAGCTGCGGGTTGCACAAAAGCTGCTTGGCCTGGTCCAGCCGCAGGCCCGTTACATACTCCTTGTAGCCCTGGCCGGTCTTCTGCTTGAACAGCTGGCTGAAATAGACCGGGTTCAGGAAGACGACGGACGCCATCTTCTCCAGGGACAAGTCTTCGGAATAATGCGCCTTGATGTATTGAAGCGCAACCTCGATGGATTTGTCCCCGCTTACTTTGATGCTGTCGTACTCGACCGCAGCGGAAGCCTGCCTCAGCCGGGTGACGGTTTGCGGTACGCTTTTAAAATCATGATGCAGTCCCGAGTTCAAAATCTGGAACGGTACCTTCAGATAGTGCTTGAGATGACTTTTCAGCGCGTCCAGCAGGGTATCGATCCGGATTCCGTCGTTCAGCGCCACGAGGCCGAGCAGGCTCTGGCGGTCGTAGCTGACGACAAATCCCTGGCCATGCGTCTCGATCATCTCGGAGAGGACATTTTCCACGATAAAATGCTCCAGATGAACGCTCTTGCTCCCCGCATCCATCTGGACGAACACGAGGTAATAGTCCGGGAAATCCTCCACAAACGACTGGATATCAAGGTTGCCGGTATCCAGCCCCGCCGCCAGCCGGAGAAAAACCGCTTCGCGCAAATATTTCAGGCTCGACTTCAGCCTCACGCTCTCTTTGCTTTGGAGGTTTTCGCGTCTGATCTCGCCGGTGAGGCTCTCGATCAACTCAATCAGCTTAGGCTTGCCGATCGGTTTCAGAAGATAGTCGCGGGCGCCAAGCCGGACCGCCTCCTGCGCATAAGCGAATTCGGAGTGGGCGGAAATGACGACCCACTTGATGGCCGGATGCTTCCGCTTCGAAATCCGCATAAATTCGAGGCCGGTCATGCCCGGCATAATAATATCGGTAAGCACGATGTCTACGTGCTGTCCGCTGAGAATCTTAACCGCTTCCTCGGTAGAAGCCGCCAAGAAAACGCCGTGCCCGGGGTAGGCGTGCTCGATGGTGCGCTTGACCCCTTCCCGGATGACGCTTTCATCGTCCGCAACCAGAATATTCATACGTTTCTCTCCTCCTTCGGAAGCGGGACCCGCACGATCACGGTCGTCCCCTCGCCCGCTGAGCTTTCAACGGTGACGCCGTATGCTTCGCCGTACATGTGCTGCACGCGCCGGTGCAGATTTTGCAGTCCGATGCCTCCCTGGGACGACGCATCTTCCTCACTGCGGCTTATGTCCGGCCGGGGAGGGAAGCCCGCACCGGGCGCGAGAACCGGGGGGCCGGCATGTGCCGAAGCCTGCGCCGGACCGGAGGACGCGGCAGCGGCAGCGACAGTTCCGCAGGCGGACACACCGGTACCGGAGGGGGCCTTAGCGCCGCTGCCCGAGCCTGCTGCGCCGGCACCGCAGGCCGCTGCGCCGACCGCGCCATCGCCGGGATTGAAAGCGGCTGCGTTGGCCGCTCCGGCTCCGGCTTCGGTACCGGCGTCTTCCCGGCCGCCCGGCTCACCTGCCGCAGCGGACGCGTCCGCTTGTGCTGCACCGCCGCCTGCGCCCGGACGGTCCGCGCTCTCCGAAGCGCCCGGCGCGCCTCCCCCGCTCCGCCTGCCTCCTGCGGTGCATTCGCCGTACAGCGATTCGCGCAGCCCGCGCAGCTTCTCCTCTTCGATGCCGACACCGTTGTCCTCGATTCGGATCGCCAGCTCCCGGCCGTCCGCAAACGTCGAGATGGTGAGCATCCCCGGTCGGTTAAGCGGCTCCAGGCCGTGCTTCACGGCATTCTCGATAATGGGCTGGAGCGTCATCTTCGGGATGCGGATGTCCATGTACCGTTCATCCGTCTTCAGCTCCACTTCCAGACGTCCTTCAAGCCGGACGAGAATAATGGTCAGATAGTGGTGAATCTGCCGGAATTCTTCCCGCAGCGTAACCTCCGCCCCTTCTTCCCATCGGCTGCTGTAGCGGAACATATGAGAGAGCGAAAGCACGACTTCACCCAGCTTGTCGTTGCCTTTCTCGTCCAGCATCCAATAAATCATATCCAGCGTATTGTACAGGAAGTGGGGATTGACCTGGGACTGGAGCGCATGAAGTTCCGCGTTCTTTTCGCTGACCGATGAAATCTTCACCCGTTCGATAAGCTCCTCGATCCGGTTCACCATATGATTGAACGATCCGACCAGAATGTTGATCTCCCGGTAGGACGTCACATTCACGATTCCTTTGAAGTTGCCCTGCTCCACCTGCTTCATCTGCCGGATCAGCCGGATGAGCGGCATCGAAATCCGTTTGGATACGATGGACGCGATAAAAGCCGAGACGAGAACGAGAATCGTTCCGATCAGGATAATATAACGCTGCATCTGCACGAGCTCGACGTTCAGGTCTTTGTAGGGCGTCAGGCTGACTACCAGCCAGTCGGCAAAAGGCAGCTTGGAAGCTACCGCCAGCCGCCCGTTCTTCTGATCGACGGTCATTTCCTGGGAATCGTCCGGCAGAGGGACATCTTGGAGAGAAGGCAGCGATTCGGCCGAAGCGGTGGAAGACACGAAGCGCCCCTTGTCCGAGACGAGATACACCTCGCTGTGTTCGCTGAGCTTCAAATTATTCAATGCGGACAAAATCGCCTGCGGATTCGCTTCGTAAAGCACAATCCCGATCGGCTTATGCTCGTTGAGATCGTAAATCTGGCGGCCGAAGGCAAACACGGTCCGTTTCTCGTTCTGGTCGATCAGGGAGTGCGGAAACACGCCCAGCCAGACCATTTTGCCCGAAGATTGACGGACGTCCCGGTACCAGTCGGAACTGCGGTATTCGGGATCGACCACATTCATGTAGTTGCCGTAGTTGTAGATCTTTCCTTTGTCCATGATGACGTGGATGCCGATCAAATCTTCCCGGGAGTAGAAAATCGCCCCGATCATGTTAGTGACGGAGCGAGTGTTAATATAATCGAGCGCAGGCTCTTGCGGCGATTCCGTCAGCAGACGGACCAGATCGAAATTGTTGCCGATCGTTTTGGACAAGCTGTCGTAGCCTTTGAGCAGCAGGTCGAAGAGGTCGACGGTCTGCGAGACGTTTTTCCGGGAAAGGTCGCTGATCTTCGTCTGAAACTGCTCGGTCGTGCGGCTGTAGAACAGCAGGGAGATGATGATCAGAATGCCGGACATGCAGAACAGGAACAGAAAAAACAACCGGTGGTGGATGGATTGGAAGCCGCGTCTCAAGGATTCATCCCCTTTCGTTGTTTCGCCCGGTTCCCCATGCCGTCCGTGCAGCGCCTACCCTTTTACCGCTCCGGCAACCATGCCCTTCGTGATTTTTTCCGAAAGAATGAAATAAAGGAGTATGACGGGCACCGCCCCCATGACGAGAAAAGCCCCGATGTTGCCGTAGTTGACGGAATACTGGCTCACAAAGGTGTACACACCGAACGGAAGCGTCTTCAGCTTCTCCGAGGAGATGAAAGTCGCCGCCAGGATGTATTCGTTCCAGATGTTGATGAACGTCAAGATGCAGACCGTCATGACCGGCGGAACGGAAATCGGGAGGATGATGCTCCGGAAAATGCGATACACGCTCGCCCCGTCCATGTAAGCGGATTCTTCGATTTCGTGCGGAACGGATCTCATAAAGCCGCTCAGGATAAAGACGGCAACCGGCGTCTGGAACGCGATGTAAGGCAGAATCAGGGACAAGTGCGTGTTGAGTATGCTCATGTTTTTAAAAATAATCATTAAAGGCAGCAGCGTAGCCTGCAGTGGAATCATCAGCCCGATCAGGAAAACGAGCATGACCGCGGGGGCCAGCTTCCAGCGGAACCGTGAAATGGCATAGGCTGCCATGGAGCTCAGCAGAATGACGCAAACCATCGTAACGACGGTGACGAACACGCTGTTGAACAAATACTGCAGATAGTGTCCCGCTTCGTACGCTTCTTTGTAATTGCCCCACCTCGGCGATGCGGGCAAGGAGAAAAAGCTGCTGCCGAGAATCTCTTCGTTGGTCTTCAGGGAGTACGTAAGCAGCCAGAGAAGAGGATACATCTGAGTGACGATCAGAATCGCGAAAAGCGCATAGACGATTCCTTTTTTGACGGATTTCACAGGCGGTCCTCCTCCTAGCTTACCTTATTTTCCAGACGTTTGAAAACTACGTTAATCAGCACCGTAAACGCCAGGCACAGGATGACCAGGAAGGTGGCAATCGCGCTGCCGTACCCGTATTTCTGGGACAGGAACGACATGTTGTACATATGCGTCGAGATGACGTCCGTGGAGTGTGCGGGCCCTCCGCCCGTCATGACCATCACGAGATCGAACGCCTGCAGGGAGCCGATAAAAGCGAGCACGAGCGAGATTTTCAGAATGGGCACGATCATCGGAAACGTGATGTAGCGGTCCGCCGTGAAGCCTTCCGCGCCGTCGATGCGGGCCGCCTCGTAGATCTCGGCCGGAATGTTCTGCACTCCGGTGAACTGGATCAGCAGATGATAGCCGAAATACTGCCACAGGGACACGATGTACAGACAGAACATGGCAATGTCGGGCTCGGTCAGCCAGCTGTGCGTCCATTCGGTCAAGCCGAACGCGGTCAGCATCCCGTTGATCATCCCGCCCATCGAAGCCGGGTTGTAGACGGTTTTCCAGAGCTGCCCGATAATGACGACCGACAAAATAACCGGCAAAAAGTAGATCGATACGAGCGAATTGGCTTTCTTCACGTACCGGTTCAGCAAAATCGCCACCATCAGGCAAATCGGAATCTCGATCATGGAAAAGACCGCGTAAAGCAGCGTCCGGCGGACAGACGGCCAGAAGACCGGATCGCCGAAAAACATCGTCTTGAAGTTGGCCAGGCCCACGAATTTGGAGCCGGATATGCCGTTCCAGTCCAGCAGCCCGGTATAGAACGAGACCAGGATAGGGACGAACACCATGCAGACGTACAGCAGCAGGCTTGGAAGCACGAAGACGGCGATGGTTCGCGCAGGTACTTTTAACATATTCACTCTAGTACGCCTCCTGTAGACAAACGGCCGCTTGCTCTTTCTCTCTCCGCTGCGGCCCTTGCAAAAAAATGTCGATGAAAAAGGGGTCCGGTCCGAACCCCTCCATCGCAATGCCCCGTTTTATTTGATATTGGCCTCGAAAGCGCTCTGATGTTCCTGTGCGACCTGTTTCGGATCGGCCTTCTGGATGAACAGGTTCTGGATGCTGCCCAGGTGGACTTGAGCGGTAGCCGGGTTCATCGTGTTGTCGAACGCGAGGTCGCCGCCTTTGACGTTTTTGAACAGATCGAGGATGGAAATCGCCAGATCGGAGTAACCGGCGGCTTTAAAATCCCCCTCCACCTTCTGCCCGATGCCCACGGCGTTCTTCAGCTCGAACTGGACTTTCGGCAGATTCAGCGTGAAGTAGTTCAGGAAGTCCTTCGTCTCCTGCAGATGCTTGCTGTTGGCCGAAATGGCGAAGGCGCTGCCCGGTGCGATCATGTACTGGTTCACGTCGCCCTTGCCGCCTACCGTCGGGAACTGGAACACGCCGACTTTGCCGCCCACGGAAGAAGCGTCGATAGCGCCGGTTTCCCATGTGCCTATGATGTGCATGGCCGCTTTGCCCGTTTTGAAAATGTTGCCGCCCGCGTTGTAATCGACGGACGTCGCGCCTTCGTTAAATGCGCCGGCCTGCACCAGCTCCTGGAACTTCGAAACGGCCTCCGTGAACGCCGGATCGTTGAACGTCTTCTTCTTGTCGAGCACGTCCTGGAGGAAGCCCGGACCGCCGTTTGTGCGGAGCAGCATATTCATAAACAGGAACGAACCCGTCCAGGAATCTTTCTCCCCGATGGCGATCGGCGTGATGCCTTTGGATTTCAGCAGCTTCACGTCTTGCAGCAGTTCCTCGAACGTCTTCGGCGTATCTTTGATGCCTGCCTGGGCGAACAAGTCCTTGTTATAGTAAACGACCTGAATGTTATTGCCGTCCGGCAGGGCGTACACGTTGTTGTTAAAGCTGTAGTAATCGAGCAGCCCGTCCTGGTAAGTCCCTTTCAGGCCGTTCTTGTCCAGCATGTCGTTCAGCGGGGCGAGTAGCCCGGCATCGACGAAAGGCTTCATCTGGGCCGCCGGGTTCACGATCGTGATGTCCGGGATCTCTTTGGAAGCGGCCTGGGTTTTCAGCTTCATTTTCTGCTGGTCGGTGTTCATGGAATCAAGCTCGATATGAATATTGGGGTTTTCCTTCTCATACTGCTCCACGATTTTATGAAGCATTTTGTACGTAGGCGTCGTCGGATCGGGGTAAATGTTCTGGAATGTGATGGTGACTTTCTTGTCCCCTCCCTTTGACCCCGTATTCGTATCCTGCGTGTTCGTCCCCGCGGATTGATCGGCGCGTCCGCAAGCCGCCAAGCCGACCGCCAAGACACCGACCAGAGCCGCGGCGGAGATGCGAGCTGATTTTCTGCCCATTTTTCCTGACCCCCATTAAGTTCGAATTGTAAGTTTATTATCATCGTTTGGAGCGCTTTCAACAATGCAAGAAATTAAGGTTTGTGGTTTACTTTTTCAAGATTGTTAACTTTTTCAACTGAACAACCAGAGTTAAATCTTCCGATCAACTGGCAAAGCGCAGTAAAACGTCCCCCGTCACAGCCGTGCTAAACTAATACAAAACGGCCTTGATCTATGCCGGGGAGGATGGTTGTACAGATGGAAGTTGTCCGTATCGGAATCATCGGGTTAGGTAATATGGGCTCTGCACACGCTAAATATTTGATTGAGAACAAAGTAAAAGGCGGGGTGTTGGCCGCCGTGTGCGACCCGCGTACCGAGCGGCTGGAATGGGCGGCCCGGGAATTCGGAAACGCCGTGGCGCGCTTCACCGGGATCGAAGAGATGTACGCCTCCGGCACAATCGACGGCGTGATCGTCTGCACGCCGCATTACGGCCACCCGGCGGAAGCCGTCGCGGCTTTCCGGCACGGCCTGCACGTGCTGACGGAGAAGCCGGCCGGCGTCTACACGAAGCAGGTCCGCGAAATGAACGAAGCGGCCGCGGCGTCCGGCAAAGTGTTCGGCATCATGTACAACCAGCGCACGCAGCCGCTTTACAAGAAGCTCCGGGAGCTGATCAGGCAGGGCGAGCTCGGGGAAATCCGCCGGATCAACTGGATCATCACCCTCTGGTACCGGTCCCAGAGCTACTATGATTCCGGCGGATGGCGCGCCACATGGGCCGGAGAAGGCGGCGGGGTGCTCATCAACCAGTCGCCTCATCAGCTTGACCTGTGGCAGTGGGTGACCGGCATGATGCCCAAGCGGCTGCGCGCCTTCTGCGCTTTCGGCAAGCACCGGGACATCGAGGTCGAGAACGAAGTGACCGCTTACGCGGAGTACGAGAACGGAGCGACGGGCGTATTTATCACGTCCGCCTGCGAAACGCCGGGTACGAACCGGCTTGAAGTGGTGGGTGACCTGGGCAGAATGGTCATCGAAAACGACAAGCTGACCTTCTACCGGCTGCGGCAGTCCGAGACGGATTTCAACCGCACCTATAAGGGCGGTTTCGGGGAGCCGGAGGTGTGGAAAATCGACATTCCCGTCGGAAGCGAACGCGGGCAGCACCACCTCATCACCCAGGATTGGGTGAACGGCATTCTTCACGGCACTCCCCTGATCGCTCCGGGCGAAGAGGGCCTGAAGGGGCTCACGCTCTCGAACGCCATGCTGCTGTCCGCGTGGACGGACGAATGGGCGGAGCTGCCGCTGGACGAAGACCGGTTCTACGGGCTGCTCCAGCAGAAAATACAGGCTTCCGGAGCCGTGAAAAATGCGGAGGAGAAGACGCTCGATACGACAGGTTCTTACTGACAGGAAGAGGACGATGAATCGCAGAGTTCATCTATGAAGTGCCGGAACAAGGAGCCCGCCTCCGGTTGCGGGATTCATAGCGAACTGCCGCGATGTACAGTGCGGTTGCGGGCACCTGTCCCGTACCCTGTGATTGACCGCCGTCACAAAGGACGGCGCTCCATAGTCACACCGTGTGCCGCAAACGTACGAAGCTCTGGATACGCATTGTCTGCGAATAGAAATGGGAAGCGCTTCCATGCTACACTGAAAACAGAAAGGCCGCTTCCGGGCAGCCCTTACTCCCGATAAAGCGTGGTGCTCTCCCGCATGTTCATGAACCTGCACGACCGCGAAGATATACTCGGCCTGAGCTACCGCAACGAGGGGAAGGTCGATTCCGTTTTTCATTCCCATGCGTATTATGAAATTTATTACTTCCACAGCGGAAGCTGCAATTATCTGATCGGCGGCAACATCTATATGCTTCAGCCCGGGGATCTCATCCTCATGAACGGCATGACGCTCCACTGCCCCAAGGTCGACACCGCCGTTCCTTATATCCGGACGACCGTGCATTTTGAGCCGGCGGGGCTTAAGCCGTATCTTGAGCTGCCTCATGCGATCAATGTTCTCCAGCCTTTTCAGGAATTAAAAAACTGCCGCCTCACTCTTCGCGGCCCCGAAAAGGAAGAAGCGGAGCGCATCCTCCATGAAATGAGCGTTCACTGCAAGACGGACGGTTTGACCGCCTACAACCGCCTCCACCTCGCATTCCTGGACCTGCTGTATTTCGTTCACGAGCAGTGCCAGCGGACGCTGCGTACGGGGCGCGAATTCTCTTCCGAGAAAGAAAAACACGTCCAGCGCATCGTCAGCTTTCTCGAAGAGCACTTTGCGGATGATCTGCACTTGGAGCATCTTCAGGAGCACCTAAACTTCAGTAAATTTTATTTATCTAAAATATTTAAGGAAATCACGGGACTGACTATCTTTCAGTTCGTGTACCGCCGTAGAATCAACGAGGCCAAAACGTTGTTCCTGCACAATCCCGGCCACTCCGTTACCGATGTGTGCCTGCAGGTCGGCTTCAAGCATCTCGCTCATTTCAGCCGCTTGTTCAAGCAGCAGGTCGGACTGACGCCGGAAAAATACAAGAAAACCGTCCGCGAGCAGCTTTCTTCTTAACGGCCGGCCTCCGGATTGGCATCATTGGAGAAGGGTTCACACAGTCGGGGGGATTCACACCAACCGGTTCGGCAAATAAACCGCGAACCGGACTTGGTCTGCGCCAGCACCGGCCATAGCCATGAAAGGAAGGGTTTCTTTTGCACAAAAAAGACGGCATGAACTACGCCCCCGAAGGAAAAGCGGCACCGGTCGTCGCGCGGGGCGACTTTATTTTCGCCGCTGCGGGATTGGAGCACGGCCATATTTACGGCATGTGCAACGGACTGCGTGAAGCCGGGGGCGAGCTGAAATGGGTCTACGACCCCGACCCGGTAAAAGTAAAAGCTTTCCTCGCGGCCTATCCCGGCGTACGCCCCGCCACGTCGCTGGAAGAGATTTTGCTGGACGAAGAAGTAAAGCTCGTAGCTGCCGCCGCCATTCCGTGCGACCGCGGGCTCCTCGGCGAGAAAGTCATGCGCAGCGGTAAGGACTACTTCACCGACAAAACGCCGTTTACCGCGCTGGACCAGCTTCAATCGGCCAAAAGAACGGCAGCCGAGACCGGCCGCAAATACGCGGTCTATTTCAGCGAGCGGCTGCATGTCGAGAGCGCCGTCTTCGCGGGGCAGCTCATTCGCGACGGAGCGATCGGGCGTGTCGTGCAGGTGCTCGGCCTCGGCCCGCACCGGCTTAACGCCGCTTCGCGGCCCGGCTGGTTCTTCGAGTGCGCCAAGTACGGCGGCATCCTGTGCGATATCGGCAGCCACCAGATCGAACAGTTCCTGTTCTTTGCCGGCTGCCGGGATGCACAGGTGCTGCACAGCAAGGTCGCCAACTACAACAACCGGCAGTATCCGGAGCTGGAAGATTTCGGCGACGCGACCCTGCTCGGAGACAACGGGGCGACCCAGTATTTCCGCGTCGATTGGCTGACGCCGGACGGCCTGTCCACCTGGGGAGACGGGCGCACCGTTCTCCTCGGCACGGACGGCTACATCGAGCTGAGGAAATACGTCGATATCGCCCGCAGCGCGCAGGGCGACAACCTGTACCTCGTGAACGGCGAGGGCGAGCGCCGGCTTGAGCTGAGCGGGAAAGTCGGCTATCCGTACTTCGGGGAGCTGATCCTCGACTGTCTGAACCGTACGGAGCATGCGATGACCCAGGAGCATATTTTCAAAGCGGCCGAGCTCTGCCTGTTTGCCCAGCGGGACGCGGTCAGGGCCGAATAGCGGCAGGAATCCCGCTGCGGCCTCTATTACGGGAGTTGCCGCCCGGCCTGAACAAAGCGTCCTGTGGACCTGTGGGTCCTAAGCTCCCGTGACCACAGATATGCGATGCCGCATCGAGCGCTGTGAGCTGCACGCGGTATGGCGATTTACACATAACCAACCTATCCGACCGGAGGTGTCCTACCGAATGAAACTGTCCGTGTTTACCGTCGCTACACCCGAGCTGTCCCCGGAGCAGCTTGCCGCCGCTGCCAAAGAAGCCGGAATCTCCGGTATCGAATGGCGATACAAAGAGATTCCGCCCGAGATGGCCGGTGAAGCGCCGTCCTTTTGGCGCAACAATCTCTGCTCCATCTCTCCGGAGTGGGACGATGCCGAGCTGAACCGCTTTCGAGACGCCGCAGCGCGTCACGGGCTGCGTTCCCTCAGCGTGACGCCTTACCTCGACGCCGGCGATCTGGAAGGCACGGAGCGCGTGCTGGCCGCCGCTCGGCGGCTCGGTGCTTCCTTCATCCGGCTCGGCGTGCACCGCTATGACCGAACGCGTAACTTCCGCGAGCTGTTCGAACTGCAGCGAGCCTATCTGCGCGAGGCGGAAGCCTTGTGCCGGCAGTACGGCGTGAAAGGGCTCGTCGAGACGCACCACGTTACGATTGCGCCGAGCGCCTCCGCCGCCTACCGCCTCGTGGAAGGGCTGCAGCCCGAGCATATCGGCGTGCTGTACGACCCCGGCAACATGGTCTACGAAGGCTTCGAGAATTACCGGATGGGGATGGAAATTCTCGGCCCTTATCTCGCCCACGTGCACGTCAAGAACGGGGGCTGGGCGCCGGGTGCCGATGAGAACGGCATGACCCGCTGGGTTTCCGCCGCCCGCCCCATGAACCGGGGGATGGCCGACTGGCGGCAGGTCGTCGCGGATCTCCGGGCGGTCGGCTACACGGGCTGGCTGGGCGTCGAAGATTTCAGCGGCGAGCTGCCGGGCCCGGAGATGCTGAAGAAGTTCAGCGCTTTTATGAACGGGCTGATGCAGCCTTCCGAGGCGTAGAGGCGTCGTTCGAGCGATAAAAAAAACCAGCCGGATTTTCCGGCTGGTTTTGCTGTGTCGGATGGAGCGGGAAAACATGCGACTCTTTTTCTTGCAGACCGCCCCTCTCTATTTATCCACACTATTTAAATTCCATTATTATCCATGTAAAATAGAGATACATCGGTTCCTCGTTTGATGTCATCCCCGTACAATTCAGTGCCATTCAAAATTTTACTAGGGAGGACCCCCGTGAAGAAAATCTTTTTATTAATCGTGCTGATTTTATCCGCAGCAGGATGCGAAAGCCGCCCAGAAGCCGAACCGGCCCCAAAACCATTAGCTGATTTTTACCAGGCCGATTTGGACAAAATCGATCGGATCGATATCCGCAACGGTGCCACCGGCGAACTAAAAACATTTAAGGAGAAAGATATTCTCCGAAAATGGGTCGACGAAGCCCGCAGCATAAAGATAACCCCCGATCCTAACCAGGAAAAGAGAACGGGCTTTAGATATTCAGCAAATTTATATGAAGGCGAACAGCTGAAGTTCGGCTTTACGGATAGCCAAATCGGGAACGTATATATACTTCCTTCAGAACAGCTTGATTATCAGCTTAAAAGCTTGTTCGAATCATAAAATTTTTAAAAAAGGCGTCCCCTTTGTTATCTAAGCTAACAAGGAAGACAGCCTTTTCTTCATTTTTCAGCTCCAAACCCGCGCGCCACCTCTCTGCGCCTGCCTCGCCTCTCTGCCCAAAAACCGCCAGAAATTGCGATGATACAGGTCATCGAAGTCACGCTGTATCTCTTCCTCCGTCACGTACCAGCCGCTGCCGTGCAGCTTTTCGTACTTGTCCACAAGCACCCGGCCGATGATGGAGCGGGAATGCTCCCACTTGTAAATAAGCTGCTCGAGAACGCGGCAGTCCGAGTGCTGCGGAATGACGGAAGTTCCGAGAAGCTCCACCCGGAAGCGGGTCATCTCCTCCACGATGGATTCCACGTGAAGGAACCACCAGCAGCCGAAAATCATCAGGTTGCGGAATTTGCGCGCAAGCACCGCAAGCTCATGCTGATTTTCGCGGGCCAGCATCGTGACCAGGAATTTCTGTTCCGGATAGCGCCGGCAGAGGGCTTCCACCGCGGTCACGTCCGAGTGCATGCTCATGTCGCCCGCCAGACGGAGGCCCGGATTGACCGAGCGCCGCACTCCGATCATGAGCGCAAAAGGAATGCCGTGCTCCCGGCACACCGGGACCATCGCTTCGTCGATCATCCGGCTGCGGTGATCGTCCGACGGATACACAAAATCCCCCGGCATGGAGACCGCTAGATAGAGCGCATCCATCCGCCGGATCCATTCCGACAGGAAACGGCGGACTTCCCCGCGCGTCTCCTCCGTCCATGCCTCCTCCACGCGGTATCCGAGCTGCTTCAGCTCGCCCACTGCCTGCGGCCAGTTGTTCAGCAGCGCATCTACACGCAGAGCCGCGGAGAAACGCGGATCCGTATTGCCTCCGCGGTCCAGCCACACCGTTCGCTCGGCCGCATCGAACGGGTCGTTCGTCATGACGATGTGCTCCACCTTGGCGAGCTTCATGACCGTGTCGAGCTGTCCGCGCAAATCCCGACCTGCCAGTATGCGGCGGTATTCTTCCAGGTTACGGCTGGAAACATCCAGTCCGAGCCGGTTCAAAATCGTGATCAGTCCGCTTGCGGCCTCGCTCACGGGAGAATGATCGACGAACAGCTTTTTCCAGATGGTATCAGCCTGTTCCCTTTTCGACATCGCCCAGAAAGCCTCATAAGAGTCTTCCGACCACCGGAAGGACTCCGAAATCAGATAGTGATAAGTCAGCAATTCATCGATTCCCCAGAGCAGAGAG
Source organism: Paenibacillus sp. JNUCC 35 (assembly GCF_058269095.1). Lineage (NCBI taxonomy): Bacteria > Bacillati > Bacillota > Bacilli > Caryophanales > Paenibacillaceae > Paenibacillus > Paenibacillus sp. JNUCC 35. Next base: position 5,822,484 of record NZ_CM177771.1, read on the forward strand.
TCTTCAAAATCCGCGGAATACAGATGGGTATGCATATCGGTGACCGGGGTGGAGGCGGCCAGCCTCCCGACGATTTTTCTCAGCTCCGCCGCGTTTTGGATCGTTTGTGCCTTCATGGTTCCACATCCTTTTGATAGGGGTAGATTTCGCAAAAAAATCCCGACAAGAAGCGCTATGTTCTAAATCGTCATGGCCCCGAATCCCCCGTCAACCCGCAGGATAGAGCCGGTTACGAACCCCGAGGCCGCGGATGAGGCCAAGTACACGGCGGCGCCTTGAAGCTCGCGCGCTTCACCGAACCGATTCATCGGCGTATGGCTCATAATGGAGGAAATCCGCTCCTCCGAAAGAATTTTGCGGTTCTGTTCCGCCGGGAAAAATCCCGGCACGATCGCATTCACGCGCACTCCGGCCGGAGCGAACTCCCTTGCCAAATATTTGGTCACGCTGTTCACACCGGCCTTTGAGACGGAATAGGTGAACACCTTCGACAACGGCGGATCGGCCGATACGCTCGAAATGTTGATGATGCTGCCGCCGCGACCGCTTTCCACCATATATTTGCCGAAGACCTGGCAGGCCAGCATGACGCTTTTCAGATTGACGTTCATGATGCTGTCCCATTCCTCTTCCGTGATCTGGAAAAAAGGAGTCGCGCTGTTTTTGCCCGGACAGTTGAGCAGGATATCGGCTCTGCCCGTCCAGTCCAGCACTTCATCCAGGACACGCCGCAAATCCGCCGAGGACGTCGCGTCCGCCTGGAAGCAGCGGGCCTCGCCGCCCCCTTGCTCTATGCGGTCGCGGACCGCAGCGGAGGTATCCGGGTTGCGGCCCACAACGGCCACCTGCGCTCCGTGTCCCGCCAGTCCGGCCGCCATTTCTCCGCCCAGCGTGCTGTTGCCGCCGATGACGACAGCCGTTTTGCCCGTTAAATCGAATAAGTTCATATGAGTGTGACTCCTTTGGGGTGCTCCGGCTATGACGGATTGTCCGATTACATATAATAAGGACATTAACTATCTTCTCCCACGCATAAGCCGGGCCTTTTAGTGAGACAAACGGATTCGCTTTATTGATCTGCTTCTACCGTACCATGAGATGCTGTAGAACGCTTTCTTCTCGTTATGTACCTGCCTTTACTTATTTATATCTGGTTGGTGTGATTTTCGGAGAGGGCATGCTAAACTGTGTGTAAGATTAGGTTGATTAACTAACTGAACAGATACCCGCAAACCCGGAGGACAGCCTTATGAGCCTGATGGAAACCTTTACGAGGCCGATAGAAGCCCTGTATAACACATCCCGCATTCCCGCCGGCTTCCATTCCCATCTTTATTATGAACTTTATTATTTTCACAGCGGGCAATGCAGCTACCTGGTCGGGGACCGGATTTATAACCTTTCCCCGGGCGATCTTCTTCTGATGAACGGCATGACTTTGCATTATCCCAAAATCAATCCGGCTTTCGAGTACTGCCGCACCATTGTGCACTTCGATCCGGCCTATGCCGAGGGGCTGTTCCGCGCGCCCTTTCACACTCCGGTGCTGAACCCGTTTAAAAGAACGGATAACCGGCTGATTTCTCTGGAGCCTGGCGAACGAGCGATTTTGGAACCCATGCTGGAAGAATTGTGCTCCCTGTCCAGAGGAAGCGATTCTTTATGTCGCGACCGGTTCCTCGCTTCTTTTATGCGGGTCCTGCTTCAAGTGTATGAAATCGCCGACAACCCCCGTAACCGGAGCCACGAGCCCGCCGGACCCAGACAGCAGCATGTGCAGCAGCTCATTTCTTTTGTGGAGGCGCATTACACCGAGGATTTGTGCCTGGATGACATCGCCGCCGCCGTCCACTTGAACAAGCACTACCTCGTCAAACTGTTTAGGGAAACGACCGGTATCACCTTGTTTCATTATTTGTACCGGCGCCGCATCAACCAGGCGAAAGTTCTTTTCACCCTGGAACCCGAAAAAAGCATCACCGAGACCGCCTATGAGGTCGGCTTCAAGCATTTATCGCACTTCAGTCAGACGTTTAAAAAATTTACCGGCCTGACGGCGGACGAATACCGCAAACAGGTGCTGAACACCTATCCGAAGGAGTAAGGTGCTGTTTAGGGTCTGCTTCGCGTTAAAACACAAGAAGGCACCGCAGTTACTTGCTGCGGTGCCTTCTTGTTCCGGCGGGTAATCTCCCCGGCAAAGGTTCTTGCTCTTGCTCTTGCCCTGTTCCCGCTTATATAATCCGCTATTCCGCCAAGCTTCCGTCCCTTCTTCGCCCCCGCGAATCCGTCACGATACCGGCGGCCGGGTCGATCGCTTTCACAATCGCCTTCAAGCGGGCTTCTTCCATAAAATGAATGGTGTAAGAAAGGCTGCGCCCCCTGCTGCGACTGTGTTCCGCACTCACTTCACCGTGCAGTCCGCCTTCGTCCGGCCCCAGGCCGCTCCCGTTCCCGTTCGCCCCTCCCCCCGCAGACTCACGAGGCTCGATAGGCCGGAAGTTTGCCATGACCCGCCTGGAGCGCCGGCTGAAAAAACGCTCGGCGGCCCACTCCAGCCCGTAAGTTTGACGCTCTTCCGGCATCGCTCTTTTTGCAGCCGCCTCACGTTCTTCCGCTTCGCAGTCAAATGCCTTTCGTCCAAGCCTGGCCTCCATCTCTTTCTCGATTTCAGCGCAGTGCCCGCTTACAATCGTAATCCGGCGGTGCACGGAAAACCCCCGCAGGCTGAAATGCACCGTTTCATACGCGAGCAGGTAAGCTAGAATGGAGTACATCGCCTGCTCCCAGCCGTAAATAAAGCCCGCTCCCGCCAAAATAAAGCAGTTTAGCAGCATGAAATCTTGATCTTTGAAACCGAATTTCGCCAGTTTTTCGGTGTGGTCCCGCGTTTCCAGCGTATCCAGGGTACCCCCGTAGCGGATGACCAGACCGATTCCCAGCCCCAGAGATACTCCTCCGAGAAAAGCCGCCGACATCGGATTTTCGATCAGAGCCGGTACCGGATGCAAGATAAGGGCGCTGAGCGAAAATACGAGCAGGCCGAGAACCGTGAGCACCGCGAAATTTCGCCGGACCTGCCGGTACGAAAGCAGAATAAGCGGCAGGTTCAGCACGAACAGAAACAGGCCGAGCCTCATCTCCGTAAAATGGGCCGCCAAAGCGGAAAGGCCCGTCATTCCCCCGACCAGCATGCGGTTCGGGATCAGGAACAGCTCCAGCCCGACTGCGGCCAGCACGCTCCCGCAAATCACCATCAAGAGCTTGAAACACCACTGAGCCAAGGACCAGCCGCCCATTGTTTCTCCGGCCGGACCGATGCGGACATTTTGCAAAAGTTTCATCGGAATTCCTCCTCATCGCTTAGATTCCGTCCTTACAGGACCGTACAATCAGCCAGCGTCCGAGTGCGAATATCCGGCGGCATTACCCGCTTCCTTCCTTTTGCAGAACGGTTTTGCCCTCCTTCTTACCGGACGCGTCTTTGAAAGGAATCACTTTATTCATCCACTTGTAAATGGTTTTGCTTTCCTTGGTAAGCAGCGGCCCGAGAATCGCCATGATGAGTACGTACAGAGCCGCGAAGGGCTGTAAAACCGCCAGCAGTCCGCCCGCTTTGCCGAGATTGGCCATAATAATGGAAAATTCGCCGCGCGATACAATGGTCAGGCCGATGTTGGCCGAAGCCTTCGAAGGCAGACCGGCGCTTCGCCCCGCCAGCATCCCGGCGGCCAAGTTGCCGATCAGGGTAATCGCGACGGCTCCCAGCGACATCCAGACGGCTCCGCCGAGCGCCAGGGGATCGATGGTCAGCCCGAAGCTGAAGAAGAAAATAGCGCCGAAGAAGTCCCGGAACGGCATGATCAGATGCTCGATCCGCTTGGCGTGCTCCGTCTCCGCCAGGACAAGCCCGACGAGCAAAGCCCCGATCGCTTCCGCGACATGAATCGTTTCGGAGAATCCCGCTACGAGGAACAACGCCGCGAAAATCACGAGCGCGAACAGCTCGTTGGAGCGTATGTTCAGCAGCCGGTTTAGGAGTGGAACGGCTTTTCTGCCCGCTACGAGCAGCACCAGCATAAATCCGAGCGCGATGAGCGCGGAGAGCAGCACGCCTCCCAACGTTGTGGAACCGCTTAGGACGAGTCCTGACAGGATAGAGATATAGACGGCGAGGAAAACGTCTTCGAACATGATAATGCCGAGGATCATTTCGGTTTCGGGATTGGCCGTTCTTTTCAGATCGACCAGAACTTTGGCCACGATGGCACTGGAGGAAATCGTCGTAATTCCGGCAATCACCAGAATTTCGGCTAGAGGAAAACCGAGCGCCCAAGCGAATAAGACGCCCAGCGTAAAATTAATGAGGATATAAATCGTACCGCCCACGGCGATAGAACGCCCCGACTTGATAAGCCGGCCTACCGAGAACTCCAGTCCCAGATAGAACAGAAGGAACAGGACTCCGATCCGGCCCATAAACTCGATCAGCGGCGCGCTTTCAATGAACCGGAAATCAAAATGCCAGAACTCCAGCGCGTGCGGACCTACGGCCATCCCGATCAGAATATAGAAAGGAATGACCGAAAAGCGGAGTTTGGCTGACAACAACCCGGCCGCCGCAATAAGCGCGATAGCCAAACCTACCTCAAAAACCATGTGATTCATCTATTTAACCACTTCCATTCTTTAAAATGTGCCGGAACAATTTTTGCTGCTGTCTTTCCCCGACCACGATCAGAGTCGAATCGGCGGACAAGACATAATCCGGTCCCGGATTGATCTGCTTGCCGTGATTTTTGTCGACCACCGCAATGATGGTCGCTCCCGAATTTTGCCGGACGTCCAGCTCGCCGATTGATTGGCCGATGCACGCATACTCCGGGTCCATCTTGTACCATTCGATGATCAAATCGTCCAGAGCCACTTCGATCGACTCCAGCGCCTTCGGTTTATACGTCAATCCGCCTACGATTGCGGCAAGCTGACGGGCTTCATCGTCATCAAGGGTAACCATGGACAAGCTCTCGTCGGGATCGTCATAGTGAAAATGGTACATTTCACGTCTGCCGTCGTCATGAAGGATAACGACGATCTTATCTCCGCCGCGGGTATTTATCAGGAACTTCTTTCCTATCCCCGGCAAATCGGATTCTCTTACGTACATAGCGGTATAGCCTCCTATAAATGAGTGTAATTGGAACCGTTCGGTCCTGCTTCAGACTGCCCGTGCGCTTAGCTGCCGTAAGGAGTCAAAGAATTCGGGCAGACGGGGGCCTTGCCGCCCGGCTTATTTTTTCGCCGAGGCTCATCATCGTTTTCAATATCATCCACGTTATTTTTATACATTTTTATGCAATATTTATGCATTCAAGCAATTTTAGACAGACTTAAAAAAACCCTCAACAAGCGGCCGAAAAATTTGACAGCAGGTACTTTCGTTCAACATTCGGATGAATGGGACTATACGTTTCGCCGGATAACGGCAGAGAACTTAAGCCACGTAATTCGACGTGAATTTGATGGGTAGAAGAAGTTGTTTGCGCCTTAACAGGCAAAAGTAGGGTTTGTACCGGAGCCCCGGAACGGGAGCTTTAAAGAGGGTAAACAGGCACAGCACGAATAAAACCACGAGGGTGTTGGCCGCCTTCATCATTTTGGCAAAATGATGGGTAACGGCTTTGCGGATCACATACTTGGATTTGTGTTCGCTAAGCGGAGGGACAGACTCATACGTAGAGGATGACTGGCTGGCCGCGGCCTCCTGAGTCAGAGGCACGGGCGCGGAGAAGCTCAGCAGGAAGGACAGCGCAAGAAACAGACACCAGCGAATGATCGCGTTCCGTTGCTTCATCGTCTCCCCCCTTTTGTAATCTGTTACAACTATGATAACACATTTCGCGCGATTTCGAAACAGTCCGGCGCTTATTTTATGCATTTTTTTGTTTGATTATGCAAAAACACCGGCGATCTGTCCTTACTTTCTTGCCGAATCTGTAACTTTCAAACTCGTCCCTCAGCCCGTACAATAGAGAAGGAGATAATTGGATACCTGTTAGAGAGAGGAGACATACAACAATGGCAGCAACCCGACAGGAGCGTCATACAAATTTACGCGAGGCGGAAAAGAAAGCCCTTGCGCTTTTCGAAATGGCCGAAGCGAAAGGAATTCTGCGCAGCGGCGTTACGGAAAAAGAATTGAACCGTGAAATTTATCAGTTCGCCTTCGAGCTTTACGGGATCAAGAAGTATTGGCACAAGCGGATCGTGCGTGCGGGGAGCAATACGCTTCACCCGTACCGGGAAAATCCGCCGGACAGGATGGTGGAGCCGGGAGACATTCTCTTTATCGACTTCGGCCCGATCTTCGAAGATTGGGAAGCCGATTTCGGGCGCACGTACGTGTTTGGAGACGATCCTCTCAAAAATAAACTGCGGCGGGACGTCGAACTCGCCTGGCATGACGGCAAGGCCTTCTTCGAATCCCGTCCGGACATAACGGGCAGCGAGCTTTACGATTTTATGACCGCTTTGGCCCGCGATTACGGCTGGGAGTATGGCGGCCCTCACGCCGGTCATCTTATCGGGGAATTCCCTCACGAGATCGTACAAGGCGAAGAGGTCGAGAATTATATCCATCCCGACAATCACATCAAGATGCGGGATAACGATAAAAACGGCCTGGCCCGCGACTGGATCCTGGAGATCCATTTTGTGGACCGCGAGCGCGAGATCGGCGGCTTTTTCGAGCAGCTGCTGACTGTGGACTAATCATCGGCAAAAAAAGGAGCCTGCACGGCACTCAAACGAGTACCGTGCCGAGCTCCTTTAATTTTTGCAGGATATTCTCCTCCGTCCGGTCGTCGACGGCGATTTTCTCCTTGGCGAGTTCAGCCAGCGCGTCATGGTCCCCGATCAACACCGAATGCTTCGCTTTCCGGAAAAGCGGCAGATCGTTGTTGTCGTTGCCGAAACAAATGAACTCCTCCAGCGGGAGCCCGCAGCCGCTCAAGGCCGCCATCTTATTGACGCCTTGGCTGGTCACATCCAGAATGCCCTCCGAGGAGTGATAATGGATCGTAACGTCCAAAGCTCTCAGCTTCGCGGACAGCTCCTCAAACCGGCTGCAGGAGAGCACAACGATTTTGACAAATGATTGAATGTCGTCCAGCTCCACGCGTCTCGCCAGCCCATGGGGGTCCACATTAGCCAGGAACGGGTGCCCGGGACTCAGACGGTAAGCATAGTTCCATGTATCGTCGATAAGATATTCGGCCTCATAATCATTCAGCAGGTTAACGATTTGCCCGGCTAACGGCCCGGGAATCGGCTGGTACGCCAGCGGCTGCTTGCGGTAAAAGGTCATCGCGCCGTTGGCCCCGATCAGCAGATGTCCGCCGAATCTTTCGTCCAGGACGGGAAGCATATCCCGGCAGGGCCGCGCCGATGCGAAGCCCACAAAGTGCCCGGCATCCTCCAGCTCCAGCAAAACATCCAGAATACGCTTCGAAATCGGCTGTCCTTTGAAGCAAATCGTTCCATCCAGGTCAAAAATAAAGTTCATGTTCACGCCCACCTTACTCGATTGATGTACCTAATCGTAACGGGTACGGTCCGTCCGTTAAAGGGACAGAACGCGCAAAGTGAGCAGGACACCCGGCAGGCGTCCGGCAAGCTAGCGGCAGGTTCCGCCCGCCATGTAATGACCGTTAAGGCCCGTGAGCCGCAAGGGGCGTTACAGGTTTCGGGCAGTACGGCACAGCTGCGCCTTCCCGTAATGCGGTGCGAGGCTGGACGTACCGTGGACAGCCACGCCCTCCCGCAAAGCGGTCCGAGACCGGGTATGCGGGCACAGCCGCGCCCCCCGCAATGCGGCGCGGGGCCGGACGTTCCCATGCCGCGCGTACAGGGCGCAGCCCCGCCTTCCCGCAGAGCCTGCGCAGCGGGAACAAGCGTCCGCCGCCGTACAATCCGGCGGCTCAGAACCACGCTTCCGCCAGCGCCTTCACGCCGGCGGCAATTTCCTCCCGGCCCAGCGCCCCGTATCCGAGAAGCACTGTCGGATACGGGGCGCTGGGCCGCAGCCAGTACCGGGCGGTGCCGTACACCCGCACGCCCTTTTCCAGGGCCGCTTCGATCAGCTCGTCCTCCGACCGGTCCGTCCGTACGGTCAGGAAAGCGTGAAGCCCCGTATCTTTTCCCTCGGCCTGCGCTTTTCCCGGCATATACCGTTCAAGGGCCTCCGCGAAATACCGCTGCTTCTCCTCGTAAAGCCGCCGCATCTGCTGCAGATGCTTGTACCAGTAGCCGTCGGACAAGTACCGCGCGAAGGTGAGCTGGTCCAGTCTGGAAACCGGCTGGTCGTACTCCGGGACTTTCGAGTGAAACTCGGAAAGAAGTCCGGAGGGCAGCACCATGTAGCTGAGATTAAACACCGGCAGCAGCGCCTTGGAGATCCGGCCGATGTAAACCGCCTTGTCCGGAACCATGCTCTGAATCGCGGGAAGAATCCCTTCCTCGTATTTGAACTCCCATTCGTAATCGTCCTCGATGAGATATTCGCGGGAGCGGACCCACTCCGCCAGCTCCGTTCTTTTATCGGCAGACATCGTCATCCGGTTCCTGAACTGCTGGGAGGGGCTTACATACATCACGTTCGCGCCGCTCCCCGTCAGCTCCCGAAGCGAGACGCCGCTGCCGGTCAGTGGAATCGGGTGGACACGAAATCCCAAATTCAAAAACGTATTCCGGGCCCCGTCGTATCCGGGATTCTCGACGCCGATCCTGTGCTTCTTCACGTCAAGAAGCTGGCTTAACAGCATCACGAGCTGCTGGGGAGCCGCTCCCACGACGATCTGGTCCGGGGTAGACAGAACGCCCCTGGATTCATACAAAAGCCTGGAAAGCTCCTTGCGGAGCGGATATTCCCCCTGATTCGTTCCTTCGACGGCATAGCGACTCTGATACTGCGCGACCAGGAGATTCCGCACCTTGTTCCAATGCCGGAAGGGGAACGTCCCCAGCTCAATATTGCCGTAGCGGAAATCCGTCGCGACCGTCCGTTCGGAGATATTTGCCGCTTCCGCCCGGATAACCTCGCGCGAGGACGCATCCGGTTCGTACGTCACGCAGTAGCCTTTTTTGGGGATATTCCGCAGATACCCTTCCGATATCAGCAGCTGATATGCGTTTTCCACGCTATTTTTACTGACGCCGAAAGACCGGGCACTGCTGCGGAGCGAAGGAAGATAGTCTCCGCTGCGCAGCCTTCCTTCCCGGATCCCGTTTTTGAAATAGGTATATAACTGGTGAAAAATCGGCTTTTTGCTGGCCGAAAAATCCAGCGTAAATTCACGCATGACGCGACGCACCTCCTAAGCTTGGATGCTTCCTCCGGCTTTACCGGAGAACGCTTGGCATACGGCATCCTTATCGTTAAACGAGTGCCGCACCTTCTAATTTTTATCGTGCATATCCTGCCTGTCCCGCCCACGATTTTCTCATATCTTCCCAAACTTCACTTGAATTTTCAAGTCAACATAATTTAACGGAAATTTGTCGTTATTTGTCTTGAAAATTTACATTATTTTGTCGATATACATGTAGAAAGGGGAGAGACCTGAATGACAAACGTAACAACAACCAAAGAAGAAGTTATCAAAAGAATCAGCGGGATCATTTCATCGGAGCTTGCGCGTGTTAAAACCCAAAATCCGTTCTTTTTGAATTTCCCGGCGGAGAAAGATCCGCAGTATTTTGTCTGGTGCAATAACCTCTATCATTTATCCAAACATTTTGGCGAGCTGCTGAAGCTCAGATGGGAACGGTTCCCGGATGTGGACCACGATGTTTTCTCCACTCACTATGACGAAGAGAAAGACCATGCCGAGATGCTCCGCAAATGGATGATCGGCATCGGCTTGGACGATCCCGAAAACCATACAGCCAATTACGAGACGGAACACTTCATCTCTCTCCAATACCGTGCCGTTGCGGCCATGGATGAAAATATGTCACTGCTGATCATCAACAGCACGAGCGAAGGCTTCGCTCACGCCGTCTATCTTCACGCCCACAAAATTTTGCAGGAAACCGGCTTTACGGATCTCGAATACTGGGCGATTCACTGCGAGGCGGACGAGGAACACAGCCAAGTGTATCATCTCATCCAGAACATGACCGAAAAACAGCTGCAGGAAGCCGAACATCTCGTTAAATATACCTGCAACACGCTGGACGTCATGCTCGCATCTTGGTTTAAATAATTAGCGAAGGGGTAACAAAATGAGCGTTCTACTGAAAGATAAATTCAACTCCAGCATGGATAAAGCCAACCTGGTTTTTGCCTGGCAGGTCGTCGATAACCTGACGGTCGAGGAAGCCCGGGAAGCGGCTCGCATCATTACCGAAACTGTGGCAAACAGCGCCAAAGCAGGCAAAGTCAAGCTGCTCGTCGACAACCGTTTTATGGAGCGCGACGGACGTCCGATCGTGTTCACACCGGAGGTCAACAGCATTTGGGAAGAAGCGCAAAGAACCGTATTCCCTCATGTTTCCCACATTGCCGTGCTGTGCAGCGGCTCGATCATGAAGATGCAGATGGACCGCATCTCCAGAAACTCCAACATTTCCGATATTCAAAAAAGCTTCTGGAACAAAGAAGATCAGGCTATGCTTAAAGAAGCTTTCGATTTCCTCGGCATAAGCTCCAACGATCTTGTCAAAAACAAGTAACGGCTGAACGACCCGAGTCCCGCGTTTCCTCCCGAGGAAACCGGGGCTTTTTTCGTGCTTCCGTCTTCTCCGATGAAAAAAAGCGCACAGATCCCGCAGGATCGTGCGCTTTTCCCCTAGCGTAAGCTTCAACGCGCGGTTCGAAAGAACAGGTTTCGGTCAGCTCGGTTCTTTAATTTCCCGAACTTCCAGCGTGATGGGCTGCGTGTACAAGTCGTACTTGCTGCCGCCGTCGATGACCGCCGTATATCTCAGAAGAGCGTGAGCTTTGCCCGGTCTTTTTGCCGTGATCCGGCTTCCGTAAGCCTCCACGCTGCTTTCGCCGTCGAGCAGAATCACATCGGCCGCCTTCTCCAGCCGGTCGCCTTTGAACGTTTCCATCAGCACGGACAGGTCCTTGCTTTCGTAGTTGCCGACGACGATATGGTCTTGTACCGGTTTAACGTAGGCCGCCCAATCCGAAGCCCAGAACGCGTAGTCCGTCGTAATGCCGAACGCGCCGTAACAGAAAAATTTCGCAAAATTGCTTTTGTCGTTAAACGTCCAAGGAGAGATCAGAACTCCCCGGTGCTTGGCGGCTTCCATAAAGTTCGGCCCCAGCCCTTTGTAAGTGGTATTGAACGTGGTGTTTCTCAACTGCATCAGCCGCAGCGTGTTGGTCAGCGACCCGTCGATATTCGCCTCATTGGCGGTTTCCCCGGTCAGCAGCCCCATCGGCATTTCGGGCATCAGCTCGGAGAGACGTTTCAGCTGGTCCGGATTGAAAGCCATCGTGTTGATCAAATCTTCGGCGCCTTTATCTTTAACCACCTTAACAAAAGCATCCATCGCCGCCGGGTTCTTCGATTTCATCTCGGCCATAATCATCTTGCCCTGGCTGCGGGCGAGATCGATCTGCTCTTCGAGCGTCGGTATCTGGACGTACGGGAATCCGGCCGGATGCGGTTTGTTGGCGTTCAGCTTTTTCAGCTGGGCCAGAGTAAAGTCCTCGACCTTGCCTTTGCCGTTGGTCGTGCTTTCGAGCAAAGGATCGTGAATGATCACGAGCCGGCCGTCTTTTGTCAGGTACATATCGTTCTCGATAAAATCCGCTCCCGCCTCCAGGCCGAGACGGTTGGAAATGATCGTGTTCTCGGGAGCCTTCGACGGCATTCCCCGGTGACCGATAATGTACGGCTTGCGGATCAGCGTATTCCCGTGGGAATACACTTTCAGGGCTTTGTAGGCCGCCTTGGGCGAATCGGTCACAATCCCGTTAACCCCCGCCGTAATCAGCGTGTGCAGACCCAGCTCCGGGCTGGCCTTCGTCCCCGCCTCCTTCGTCCAGACGACGATCAGCCTTTGCTGAAGGTACGCGACGGAGGAACGGGAGGCCGAGGCCCCGGGCAGAATGGCGATCTTGGCCAGACTGGCCGTCGTTTTGCGGCGGATGTTCAGCAGATCGTCCGCCGACAAATTCCCGGCCGAGCTGAAATCCACGATGCCGCGCAAGGCCGGGTACAGCGTTCTGGCCCGCTTGACGAGCTCGCCTTGGTCGGACACGACGAAAGCGTCCTCGATGCCGCTCTTCTTAAGCAGGCCGGCCACGCGGTCCGCCGTCTCTCCGTCCCGGACGTAGAAAGCCGGGATCATCCGGCGGCCCAGCCCGTCCAGGACAGCCTCGAGCGTACCCAGCTCCGTTTTGCCGGAAGGGTCCGTAATGCGGAGTCCGCTGCCCACATGGAGAATGACCGTGGCGGGCTTCGCCGGACCGGACAGCTCCTCCAGCTGCTCCTTGCTGCGCAGCTCCGTCACGATAGTCGGCGCGATGGCAATGCCCGTCTCCGGCTCCGTGACCTGCACGAGCCTGCTTCCGGGTGCCGGGGGCTGCTTCACAGGCTGTGCTGCGACACCGGCGCCTGCCCCGACGGGTGGAGGCGTCCCGCCCCTTCTGGCGGAAGCTGCCGCTGTCGCAGCTCCGGTTTGTTTCGTTTTATCTGACAAGATGTTCGGGTGATTCGGGGTTCCGCCTGCAATCGTCGTGCCGCTTCCAAGCGCCTGACTTCCTGCATCGGCCATGTGAGCCTGCGGCATCCCCGCACGAAACGGAACCGCCATGCCCACCAGTGCCAACGTAACTCCCACATAGAAAATGTTCCAACGACGTGTCGACTGTTTGCGCTCTTTCCCTGTGGAAGGTTTCAGGTACTTGAAAAATCTTGCCGGTTGCTGCACGGCTCTCCCCCTTACATGTGGTGAAATAATCCCCACCCCGATAATCCCGTGTGTATTTGCAGATTATGATGGATACACCTCATTGTACCAAGTTCTCATTAGCGAGTAATGTATTCTTTATAAAGAATGTTTGAATTTTCCTTAAACTTTTCTTACAAAAATAAAAGACTTCCCGACGTGGATCGTCGGGAAGTCTTTGAATTCGCGCTTACCTGAAGACGGACATTAAGGCAGTTGGTTAAGGAAAGGTTTGACCGTTTTCGCGAAGTTGTAGCTGTTCATGCCATCCCAGTTGATGGACCAGGTCATGGCACCGCGGATGTCCGGATATTTCGCTACCGGCTTGTAGGTTCCGCAGCTGTTGCCGGTTGCCAGGCAGTTCAGCGCGTTATTCACGACCGATGCGGATACATAACCGCCGCCCGCAGCCGAAGAGGTTGCCGGAACGCCGATACCGAGCTGGCTAGGCTGTACCCACTGGATCGCGAGGTCCGTAAGAGCCGTCAGGAAGTCGACGGTTCCCTGCGAGTAGCACTTGCCGTCACGGCCGAGCATACAGCCGGAATTGTAGAACTGGGTGTTGATGACTGTCGTAATGTCTTTCACATTGTTGTAGAACTGGATGTAGCTCGTTTGGTTGTTCTGCATGTCGATCGTTTGCGGAGCCATGGTCATGATGAAGCCGGAGCCGACTTTCCCCTGAATCTGGCGGACCGCCGTGGTCAGATTCGGTACGTTGAAGCCGTGCTCCAAATCCACGTCGAGGCCGTCAAATCCATATTCCGTAATAAGGCCGGACATGGTGCTGACAAAGTTGGACACGTTCGGCGAAGCGCTGCTGAGGTCGATGTTGCCTTTCTCGCCCCCGATGGACAGGATAACTTTCTTGCCCTGCGCCTTTTTCGCTTTGATATCGTTAATCAGATCCGCATTGGTATAACCCCCGAGAGCTTTGGACAGATCGGGATCAATACCGAAGGTGACGCCGCCCGGCTTGGTGCGGTCCATCTCCGCGAACGATACGGCAATGATGTCGTACTCGGCCGGCACTTCGCTCAGCTTGAGGTTCTTCGCTCCGTTAACGAAGTTCTGCCAGTAACCGGTCACGATGTGCTTCGGCAGCTGACCGCCTCCGCCGGTCGGCTGGGTTTTGGCCGTAACTGCCGCACTGGCTGGAGATACGTTGCCGGCCGCGTCTTTCGCCTTCACCGTGAAGGTGTAGGAAGTATCGGCCGACAAGCCCGTTACGGTAGCGGTCAAGCCCGTTACCGTCTGCGCGAGAGCGCCGTTGCTGTACACTTCGTATTGGGTGACGCCGACGTTATCCGTTGCAGCGCTCCAGGACAAGGAGACGCTGGACGTGGTCGAGCCGGTCGCAACCAGGTTGCCCGGTGCTGTCGGCGCCTCTGTATCGGAGCCTCCGCTCGTAGGCAGTGTAGTCACGCTGAGCGCGCTGCTTGCCGCCGACACATTGCCTGCGGCGTCTTTCGCTTTCACTGTGTACGAATATGCCGTATTCGGGGTCAATCCCGTGTTCGTATAAGTCAGCGTACTGCCGGAAACGCTTCCAACAAGCGTAGTGTCTCTGTAAATATCGTAGCCCGTAACACCGACATTATCGGTGGACGGATTCCAGGCCAGCGTGATACTGGTGGAAGTCGTCGTTCCGGAAACCTTCAGGCCTGTCGGCGCTGTAGGAGCCTGGTTGTCTACTGTTCCTCCGCCTTGAACTTCTTTCCACAGGGCGGGAACGTTAGGCGGCTCCCAGCCGTTTAACGACGTATGCGGCTGTACGACCTGATAAGTTTTGCCGCTGTATGTGACCGTATCGCCCACCGCGTAGGAAGTCGATGACGCCCAAGCTCCACGATCGGCCGCCGAAGCCATTGCGGGAATTAAAGAGGCGAACAAAGTCGCGGTCAGCAGAAAACCGGCGGTTTTCTTCACAACCGATTTTGGACCGGTTAAAATCTTTTTCATAAATGAGATCCCTCCTGAATTGGTTGATCTGCGTTCCTGGGAACGCGGAATGGAATGCATGCTGCATCCGAAGTGCGGTGCGTCTTCCCACCTCCTCATGGTTATAAAAAGCAGTTGGCATAAGAAATGAAAGCCCTTTCCTACTTCCATTTAAACACGGACAGATAACCAAAAGTAGGGATAAATCTATTGAATATAGGGGGAATATTACAGAATAGAGCGCATAAAAAAAGCGCCATTCCGTCTGGAATGAACGCTTACGTCAAATTGCCCGGGAACCATTCCCACGGCCCTGTTCCAAATCCTGTCCCCCGGTGCAAAGTACCCGCCGGGTACACATGCTTTCGCCGCTAAAGTCTATTCTTCTTCACGCCGCCAAATATCGTGATATTCCTTGTGCCGCTTGAAAAGGGCGTGCGCGTACGAACAGGCCGGAACGACCGTCTTCTTCTCTTCCCTCGCCTGATCGACGACAGCCCGGACCAGCTCTTCGCCGACTTTCTGGCCCCGCAGGGATTCGGATACGAAAGTATGATCGATCACCAGCGACTCTTCGCCCAGGGGCTGATACGTAATTTCAGCGACCGCTTCCCCGTTTTCCATCACCGTGTAGCCGTTGCCTTGTTTGATAGTTTCTCTCATGGTACTGGCCTCCTCCTGATCTGCTCTTTTTATTATTAACCATTTTTTAGCCTTTCTATTTTCCGAGAATCTTGGCAAACTCAAATGAGAACGGGAGGCGGCGGAAAAATGAAAGAAAAAAAGGTCAGGGAAATCCGAATATCCGATTATCCGGCTATTTATTTGTTGAACCGAGACTTCAATCCGAACCTGCATTCATTTTCTGAACAAAAAGTAAAAGAAAAAATTGAAATCATCACCAAAAAAACAAACGATATCATTTTTGTTTGTGAACAAGACGAGGAAGTTATCGGATATATCCATGGAAGCCCCTATGAACTGCTTTTTTCCGATTCATTAGTCAACGTCTTGGGATTTGTAGTGAAAGAAACGTTCCGAAATCAGGGCGCAGGCAATATGTTGATCGAGAATCTTGAAGCCTGGGGAAAGACCAACGGATTTTGTGGAATCAAATTATTATCCCATCCGAGCCGGACAGCGGCTCACAGATTCTATGAAAACCGCGGCTATGTGTTTACAAAGGACCAAAAGAATTTTATAAAAAAGTTCGACTGCTAGCAAAAAAGCCTTAACCCATTACCGGGTCAAGGCCTTTTTTTCGTGAAATTATTAATGCCCTAAATTATTTCACCAGCTGAAAATCACCGGAACCGGTTCTTACTTTGAGCTTCACTTCGCCGCTGCCGAATTTACCTTTCAGCCGGTCTTTCTTATCGTTCTTCTCTTCATAAGAGAAGGCTTCCCAGTCGACGCTTCCGTTGCCGCTTCCGCCCTCGAAGTCGACGGCCAGCGATTTGGGCTCCTCGGTCAGTTCTATCTTCACGTTGCCGCTGCCGGATTTGAGATCCGCGTCCCGCAGCAGCTCGCCCGCTTCCACACGGATGTCGCCGGAATGCGTCTCTCCTTGCAGAGAGGCCTTGCCCTGCTTAAGCTCGACATTGCCGCTGTGCCCTTCGAATTTCAGGTTGTTCGCCGCATACTGTTCGGCTCTGATATCGCCGGAGCCCGCTTTTAGCGTAATAGCGTCTCCCTGAACGTCAGCCACATAAATATTGCCGCTTCCCGCATTCGCAACCAGCTTGGCGGATTTAATTTCACGGAAAGAAGTGTCGCCGCTTCCCGCTTTGGTTTCAACGGAATCTCCTTTCAGAGATTCGAGGTCGATATTGCCGCTCCCGGATTGTACACGGACGGACTTCCAGTTTTTCTCGGGCAATTCCACAACCAGCTCTACGTTGATAATCGTCACGCCTACTCCGATTTCGTTAGGTTCCTCGATTCCGACCGATAGCGTATCGCCTTTGGCATCGACCTTGAGCTGAAATTTCTCCGCCTGGTTTTTGCTGACACTGCCGTCCAGGCGTACGTTCACTTGGTCCCCTGCGCCTTTGACGATTCTGGTATCGGCGCTTCCTGTCTCTACGGTAATATTTTGTAAGGAAGCCGCTTCCGCCGTTTTTTCCAGATGTATGTCTTGCGTTTTGAAAGAAAGTCCGTTCCAGGAGAACACACCCACCGGATTAAAGTAATACAGCAGCGCCAGCACCCCAGCGCCAATCAGCAGAAAACCCATATTTCTTCTCATCTAATCGTTCCACTCCAATCAACCGACATTGTTCTTGAATCCAGCCGAGCCTTACCTCGCTTTCCAAGTATATCACCAGAAATTGACTGTCCGCATTGGACCTGCGAAGGTAATTGTTCCCCGTCTGAGGTCCAGGGGATCAGCCGGACACCAACCCCCCCGATTTTTCATAAACTGAACAAAAGAACGACCGAAAAGGAGTCTGTAAGCATGTACAGCCCCCCTTATCCCGTCCCGTATCCCTTCTGTCCTCCCGCGTTCGTGCCGGCCGTCCACGTTTTGCCTGCCGGACCGCGCCCGTTTCCCCGGCTTCCGGAAAATCCCGGATACCCGCCCGTCGAACCGAAGCAGCTGATCTCGTCAGCCGCTTCTTTGCGCAAGCTGCTCGCCGACGGCAATGTGGTCCTCGCCCGGCTGTCCGACGAGCCGTTCGCCCGCCGGCTGATGACAGCGGCGCAGGCCGGCCGCAAGCAGGAGGTCGACCGGCTTATGAAGAGCATCGCCATTTCCTCCGTCCTGGCTGCCCGCTACACCCCGAGCGGACTTGTCATGACCGTGACTCCCGGCGATCAAGACCTCGCATGCTGCGTCCTTACGATGTCCCTGAAGTGGGGACAGTAAGGAACTCGGCGGCGGGTGCGATCGGGCTCCATGCGGGGTGGCAGTTCCCGGACAGGGCGGCCGTAGGCCGGACGCCTCAGAATGAGCGGCCACGGAGCGCCGCAAGCTTGCGTTCAAAAATGCCTGCACGCACATGCCGTCCGGCAGTGTCTGCGGCAAAGGCCGTGGATTCGGGCCGCACCAAAACCAGCCTGCCGCGGGCCGAGAGGCTTTCGGCCGGAGCAGCCGGGGCCGCAGCCTCGACTCTGCGGCCCGGACCGCCGATACGCGGCGCCACACACTGCGCGCGCCGGGCTGATCGCGGTGCGAAACAATGCCGGACCGCCGCGCAAACCAAAAGGGCCGGAGGCGCACACTCCTCCGGTCCTTCCATCAGTTGGCGCTTAATTCCCTTGCGCCAGACTGGCTTTAAACCCTCCGCGCCAGCTCGGGTACACGGGCTCCCAGCCGTATTCGCGCCGGGCCTTGGCATTGGACGCTCCGCGTTCGCCCCGGCCCTGGCCCGGCTGGAACTCCGGCTCGGGGGCTCCGAGCGCCGAAGCGTAAGCGGGCAGCCAGAGCGTGCCCGGGGCCGGCTCGTCGTCCACGATGTTGACCGCCCCCGAGGGCCACTCCAGCGCAGCCAATGCGGCTCTTGCCGCATCTTCCACGTGAAGCAAGGAGCTGACGCCTTCGGTCGCCTTCACTTCGCCGCTGCGGACCTTGCCGGCGACAGCCCCGTCCCGGGCATACCAGGTTCCGGGGCCGTACAGCAGCCCGTAACGCAGAATGACGGACTCCGGCATCTCCGCCGCCGCACGCTCCAGGGCGGCTACGCCGTCCACCGTCGTCTTTCTCGGCTCTGGCGCCTCCAGATCTAGAGGCACATCTTCCCCGGCAGGCCCCACCCCCGGCTCATACATCCACGAAATGCTCTGGGCAATCATTTTCCTGGCGCCCGCCTCCCTTGCGGCGTCCACCAGATTGCGCGTGCCCTGCTTCCTGATCCGGGCGTTCTCTTCCAGATTATAGCCGCTAAGCGCCGTAAGCTGATGAATCACGACCTCGGGCTGTACCCTCCGAAGCTGCGCAATCAATCCTTCCCGGTCGAAAGCATC
Organism: Paenibacillus sp. JNUCC 35; assembly: GCF_058269095.1. Classification (NCBI taxonomy): domain Bacteria; kingdom Bacillati; phylum Bacillota; class Bacilli; order Caryophanales; family Paenibacillaceae; genus Paenibacillus; species Paenibacillus sp. JNUCC 35. The sequence goes on from NZ_CM177771.1 coordinate 5,841,357, forward strand.
CGCCTCCACCGGGACGGCCCCTTGCGCCAGCACAGCATCCTTCCCCGCCTCGCTGCGAACCATGGCGTATATGGTATGCCCTTCCTTTACCAAGAGCGGAAGCAAGGGGCGTCCGATTACTCCCGTAGCGCCTGCCACAAAAATTTTCATCTCCAGCCCTCCTGTACGAGTTCCCTAAGCGGGATTCTTTCTCTTACTAAACAAAAGAAGGAGCGTTTTCGTGACAGGCCGAACCTTTTAAGGCCATCAATCATTAAGGAAGCGAACGATCAGCAGAGCGACCGCCCTCGCCGTATCAATCCCTCGTTAATTCTTCATCCGGTAAATCCACGCCTCGTACGGCTTCATTTCGCAAAAAGGGCCGTTCGGACCGTTCACCTTGTAATTCGCAAGAATCAGCTCTTTTTCCGCCGAAGCTATGGACCCCGGCAGCGTGCAAACCGTACTCTGATCCGAAATATTCAGCAGGACCAGCCATTTCTCGCCGTCCAACTCGCGCAGGAAAGCGTAAATCCGGTCATCCTCTTCCAGAAGAGGCTCGTAAGTCCCGTAGATCATCACCGGGTTTTCCTTGCGGAGACGGATCAGCTTCTGATACGTGTAAAAAACGGAATCCGGATCGGCGAGCGCCTGCTCCACATTGATTTCCCGGAAATTCGGGTTCACCTTGATCCACGGGGTGCCCTCCGTAAAGCCGCCGTTGGCCGAGCCGTCCCACTGCACGGGAGTTCTGGAATTGTCTCTGGCCAGGTGCAGCAGGCTCCGGAAAACTTCCTGCGGCTCGCGGCCTTTTTCCACTTCTTCCTTATACTTGTTCTTTAACGCGATATCGTTGTAATCCTCGATCGAATCGAACCGCACTCCGGTCATGCCGATCTCTTCCCCCTGGTAGACGTAAGGCATTCCGGGAAGGGTATGGAGCAGCACGGCAAAACATTTGGCCGATTGTACACGGTACTCCTTGTCGTTGCCGAACCGGGTGACAAGCCGGGTATGGTCATGGTTGTTCAGGAACTGGGAGTTCCAGCCCCGGCCCCACATGCCGTCATACCACCTTTTCTGAATCGCCTTGAACTTGTCCATCTCCCAGTGAGCCATATAATCGCAAACCTCGAAATGGAACAGGGTGTTGAGCTCGCCGCGGTCTTCGCCAACATAAAGCAGGCCGTCCTCCGGCGTCACAAACGGGATTTCCCCGACCGTAAAAACGTCGTAATGCTTCAGGACCCGCTCGTGCATTTCCTGCAAATACTCGTGTATCCCCGGATTATTTCCCAGATAGGAGATATTCTCCGGATGCTCCGCATCGGGAAAACCCGCCTGCTTCGCAAGCAGATTAATGACGTCCATCCGGAAGCCGTCGATGCCTTTGTCGAGCCAGAAGCGCATCATCCCGTAAATTTCCTCGCGCACCTGAGGATTTTCCCAGTTTAAATCAGGCTGCTCCGTTGCGAAGGAGTGAAAATAATACTCGCCCGTCCGTTCGTCGTATTCCCAGGCGGAAGGCGTGAAATAGGATCTCCAGTTGTTCGCTTCCCGGCGCCAGATGTAATAGTCCCTTTTGGGGTTATCTGTGGACGAGCGGGCTTCCGTGAACCAGGGGTGCTGATCGGACGTGTGGTTGACCACCAGGTCCATGATCAGTTTCATGCCGCGGGCATGAATTTCCCGGAGCAATCTCTCGAACGTCTCCATCGTGCCGGCCTTGGCCATTACGGTCCGGTAATCCGATATATCGTACCCGTTATCGACATCCGGCGATCCGTAGATGGGATTGAGCCAGATTACGTCCGCACCGAGCTCTTTTATATAATCCAGTTTCCGGATAACGCCTTCCAAATCCCCGTACCCGTCTCCGTCCGTATCGTAAAAACTTCTCCAATACACTTGATAGACAACCGCTTCTTTCCACCATGTTTTTTGCATGCACTTGCACTCCTCGCTGATAAAAGTCGGTTTCCAAATCTATAATTCGGCGCCGGGACACTCCACCCCTTCAAAAGCCGCCGGATGCCTTACTCGATAAAGCGCCGCTCCAGCCAAGTCTTTCCGGATTCACCATAAAAAAATATATTTATTGCGTAAAGCGTGACAGATGTGTGAACGGCACTGTCAATATTATACCCGCGGTCAATAACCTTCGGTCAATTCCACCTGCCTTCTTTCGCCCCCCTTTCACGGTTATTCCATCGTTCAAAATTGCTAATTTTAGTTAAATTTTATAAAAAATGTTTGACAAGAGTGTGAGCCCATTCTATACTACAGATACAAAAACAAGTTTTCCTACCCGTTTACTTGCATATTGATTTAACCGGTCCCTCATAGTCCCGCCGTTTCCCGTACGGCAGCTTTTTCGACCCACTTGGAAAGGGGTGATGCCACTCGGTTTGTAAGGCTGTTTGCAAGGCCGCAGCTAAGATTAACCGGCTAACGCGTTTTGCCCAGGCGCCGCACAGCGGCCATCAACCATTTCCTAGGAGGGATTTTTTATTATGAAAAAGAAGCTGACTTCGCTCGTACTCGGAGGAACACTCCTGATTGCATCCGCTCTGCCTGCAAGTGCAGCAACCGCCGAGGTTGCAACGCCGAAATCCGTAACCCCTAAATTTATCGGGGAAACTTGGAAAGCGCCGGCAGGACTTTCAAACGATGAGAAAGTGTGGGGCTTCCTCGATCACAAGAAAGAAGCGCTAAGCCTTAGCGGCAGCTTGAAAGACAATCTGAAGATTGTCACCAAGCAGACCGACGCTGCGAGCGGAACGAATCACTATCGCCTGAAGCAATACGTCAAAGGAATCCCGGTCTACGGAGCGGAGCAGACGGTGCATCTGGATAAGAACGGCAACGTGACTTCTTATCTCGGAAGCCTGCTTGCGGATTCGGAGCAAGAAGTGGCTAACGGAGTTAAAGCCAAAATCAGCGCTTCCGATGCGATCAAAACCGCTATTGCGGACACCGAGAAAGCCGTCGGCAAACTCGGCCAGCAGCAGAAGCCCGCACAGGCGGAGCTGACGATCTATCCGCTGGAAGGCAAAAACGTGCTCACCTATGCGACAGAGGTGAACGTATTGGAGCCATCCCCGATTCGTACCCGTTACTTTATCGACGCGGTTGACGGCTCTATCGTGAAGAAGTACGACCTGCTCGATCATGCGGTCGGTACGGGCACAGGCGTGCTGGGTGATAGCAAACAGTTCATTACGACACAGAGCGGCTCGACTTTCCAGCTGAAGGATACCACGCGCGGCAACGGCATTGAAACCTATAGCGCCAACAACGGTTCCTCTCTGCCTGGGGTACTTAAAACAAACACAAACAATACCAACTGGACCGACGGGGCGGCCGTAGACGCTCACGCTTACGCGGAGAAAGTCTACGACTTCTACAAAACCAAGTTCGGACGCAACAGCCTGGACGGCAACGGAAAGCTGATCAAATCAACCGTTCACTACGGAACAAACTATAACAATGCCTTCTGGAACGGCGTACAGATCGTTTACGGAGACGGCGACGGCGTCACCTTCCTGCCATTCTCCGGAGATCCGGATATCATCGGCCACGAGCTGACGCATGCCGTAACCGAATACACGGCCGGCCTGGAGTATTACGGCGAGTCCGGCGCCCTGAACGAATCGATTTCCGATATTTTCGGCAATACGATCCAAGGGACCAACTGGCTGCTCGGAGACGATATTTACACGCCGGGCACGCCGGGCGACGCGATCCGCTCCCTGTCCAATCCGGAGCAGTTCAACCAGCCTAGCCACTACAGCAAACGGTACACGGGCACTTCCGATAACGGAGGCGTTCACAAGAACAGCGGCATCAACAACAAAGCGTTCTACCTGATCGCGCAAGGCGGCACTCATTATAACGTTACCGTAGCGGGCATCGGCCGTGACAAAGCCATCAACATTTACTACCATGCCCTGACGTACTACCTGTCTCCATATTCCAACTTCTCCAACATCCGTGCGGCCGCCGTACAATCCGCGGTAGACCTGTACGGAGCCGGCTCCGCCGAAGCCGTATCCGTAGGCAAAGCTTACGACGCGGTGGGCGTAAATTAAGCGGGCGGCTTAGTCTCAAAGTTTAGTCCGTCGGGGGCATGACCGCGACGTTTGCGGCTCCCGCACCGCCGGTAATAAAGAAACCGCAGTCCTCCTTAGGAGACGACTGCGGTTTTTCAATTTTTGCGGAATCTGCTGTACGGCGGATAGGGAACGCCCGGCGTACCTGTTCTGTTTTTTACCGGAAGTACGTGTGCCTGGTTTTCCACTGCTCCAGCTTGATGCCCGCCCAGAAGAAATAAATGCCCAACGTGACAAGGCCGAGCAGGAACCACTTGATCCACGAACCGAAAAGTCCGACCGCCGTACCTTCAAAGCGCAGACGGCGTCCTTCAATGACCGTATGCTCAATCTTCCAGCGATAAATGATGACGAGGCTCCACGGGTAACAAATCCCTGCCGTTAGAGCTGTGATGATGGCCCCGAGCAGATACAGGCCTATCAATTCCAGCAGGCCTCCGTCAAAATAAGATTCCCCGCCCTGCGGCTTCCGGTCGGGTTCGAAATTGAAATCCTTCGGAAGTGTCACGTTGATCGTCGTTTTGGCCATGTCTTTTGGGATCTTCCCTTCTTATAATGACTTAGAAAAACGTTTATTTGCCGGACATCCACTTGTCAACTTCAGCCTTGGGTACTTCACCTGCAGGAACTTCTCCGATGTAAGCGGTAGACGAAGGACCGTAATAGTTGACCGGAAGCTCAAGAATCTCGCAGGCGGCTCTCATCGGAACATACGTCGTCCCGTCGTAAAGAAACGTACTTGCGGCGATGCGTTCCCCGTGAACCTTCACCTGCACACGATCCAGATAAACGTCGATGGTTCCGCCGCCCCGCACGAGCGTTCCGGCTGCCGCATCCGTACTCTCATCCGAACCCTGCTTCTCCCATTCGTCGATAACCTCATCGGGTACTTCACCGGCGGGGAGCTGGCCGATGTAGGCCGTCTGGGCGGCCCCGTAATAATTCACGCTTAATCCGAGCAGGTTAGCCAGATCCCTTATAGGCAGATATGTAGTCCCTTCATACAAAATATTAGGCGCCACGAACTCTTTGCCGTTCACCTTGATGTTCATCCGGTTAAACTGGACATCGAGTCTTGCCTGCACGGCATTCTCTTCCGTCTCTTGCCCTCCGCTTCCTTGTCCGGAACAAACCGGTGTGTCCGGAAAGTCTTCACAGAAATTTTGGCATAGCTGATCACCGGGATCTTCTTCGCAGATCTCGATATAAGCGCTGTGGGGCAGAAGATAATTTCTCGCCATTGCCGCCCCCGAGAAGCTTGCCACGACAATCGCCAAAAGAAGCGCCGCCAAGAAAGGCGTTTTTTTTAGCACGTTTCAAATCCCCTTTCTCCGTTTCACAAAATATTCCCCACAGACATTACTGTGGTTATAATGGGAACTTCCTCCTATGTTTATCGGTTTTTCCATACTCATTTATGAGTCTTTAGGCCTAATTTTTTCAAAAAGCAAACACTTATCATTATTCTTCCAGACGGCACCTGGAAACGTATAGTACGAAGTCCCATGAAGGGGAGGCACAAGCCCGTGAACCCCAAAAACCTGCGCAGAAGTTCTGCGCAGGTATGGGATCGGTGCTTTCGCTTGCGTTAGTTGATGAAGCCGGCGGTGACAAGGAACCGCCGCAGCATCACCGCGGACTGAGCGCGGGTCGCTTCGCTTGCCGGCGCCAGCGTGCCGTCCGTCATGCCGTTCATGAGACCGGCATGAACGGCTGCGGCTACTTCCGCCTGCGCCCAGCCGATCTTGCCCGAATCGGTGTACCGGGCAAGAATCTCTTCCTGCTGCGGCTTCGTGATCGCCGCAGCGGATGCCGCGCCCGCATAAGGCAGGGCGCGGACGAGCATGGCCGCCTGCTCCTCGCGGGTGATCGGGCGCTGCGGACGGAACGAGCCGTCCTCATAGCCGCCGATCAGACCCGCAGCCGCCGCAGCGGCCACATCTCCGGCGAACCAGTCGACGGAGCCGACGTCGCCGAAGGCTGCCGGCCCGGCCGCTTCCGGCAGGCCGAGCGCCCGGACAAGCAGCGCCGCGAACTCGGCGCGCGTAACGCTGCGCTCGGCGTCGAACCGTCCGCCGCCGCTGCCTTCCACGACGAGCTTCGCCGCAAGCAGCTCGACATCGGCCTGCGCCCAGTGGCCGGCCATGTCGGCGAAGACCGGCGCGCCGCTTACGACCGCGTAGAAGCCGCTGCCGCTCCGCTTGAACGTCACGGCCGTCTTGGCCGCCGTGCCTGCCGGTGCGAAGAGGGATGGCGCGAATGAGATTTTCTTCTCATTCGGGTAAGCACGCACGCCGGTCGCTCTCTTCGCGTCGAAAGTCCCGTCCAGGGTCAGCTCCAGCTGTCCCTGTGTTCCCAGCGCCGCAGAGCCGCCGGACTGGGCCTTTGCGGCGATTTCGAGCTGCACCGGCGTTCCAGCCGCCTGCAAACCCGCCGCTTTCACGGCCGCTCCGATTGCGGCCGCATCACTGTCCGCCGCATAGCGGAGGGTGTAGCGCACGTTCATGCTGCGGCTTTCGCCTCCCAGCTTGCGCGCAGCTTCGTCCAGCTTCAAATCCGCGAGCTGTACGGTGTACTTGCCTACCGGACCCGCGATGACGAGTGTCCGGCTGCCTTGAGGGACGTCCATCAATGCGGACGCCGGGATTTCGACCGTGTCGCCCGTGTAGGCGATTTCTACGGTCGAGTGGGTTTTGAGCGCTTCTCGCAGGGCCGAAGCGTCTACTTTACCTTCGGTGGCCGTCACCTTCCCGGCAGAACCGCCATTATTTCCATTGTTTCCATTGTTCCCGTTATTGCCGTTATTGCCGTTGTTTCCATTGTTACCGTTATTTCCTTCGCTTCCATTGTCGCCGCCGCTGCTGCCTCCATCGTTTCCGCCGCTGCCGCCTTTTACTTCCAGGGTAACCGGCTGAGTGTAGAGGTCATATTGGTTATTGGCATCCATAGAAGCCGTGTACCGCAGGAGAGCATGAGCTTTTCCCGCCTTTTTGCCCGTTATTTTGCTGCCGCTCACGTCCACGACATCCTGTCCGTCCAGCAGGACGATATCCGGTGCCGCGTTCGTTTTCGTCCCTCTGTAGGACTCCACTTCCAAGGACAGCGCCACGTTTTCGCCCGGAGACAGGGTGTACGCGCTCTTCCCCGGTTTAACGGAGGCGGCCCAATCCGCGGCCCAGGACGCATAGTCGGTCGTAATGCCGAAGGCGCCGAGCCCGAAAAACTTCATAAAATCGTTCTTGTTGTTAAATGTCCACGGAGAGATAATAACCCCCCGGTGTTTGGCGGCTTCCATAAAGTTTTTGCCGAGTCCGCTGTAGCTCGTGTTGAACGTCGCGTTCAAAGGCTGAAGCACCTTGAGCGTTTCCCTCAGCGATTTGTTGACATTGGCTTCGTTGGCATAGCCGCTAGCCAGCAGACCCGAAGGCATTTCGGGCATCAGCTCGGCAAGCCGCTTCAGCTGATTCGTGTCGAAGGACATCGCATCGACGAGGTCTTCGGCTTTCTTTTCCTTGATGATTCTTACAAAAGCATCGACTGCCGCCGGGGTACTGGTTTTGATTTCGGCCATTACCATGCGGCCCTTGGATCTGGCCAGGTCGATCTGTTCATCCAGTGTCGGTATCTTCACATCGGGATACCCGGTCGGGAACGGTTTGTTCGCGTTGAGCTTTTTGAGCTCGGCGAGGGTAAAGTCTTCGACTTTTCCTTTACCGTTCGTCGTGTTTTCCAAGACCGAATCATGAACGATGACAAGATGGCCGTCTTTGGTCAAGTACATGTCGTTTTCAATAAAATCGGCTCCGTATTCGAGGGAGAGCGCATTACTTTCGATGGTATTCTCCGGAGCCTCGGAAGGAATGCCCCGGTGACCGATAATATACGGTTTACGGATCAGAGTCGTTCCGTTGGAATACAGCTTCAGCGCCCCGATAGCCGCTTCCGGCGCATCCGTCACGATGCCGTTCGCTCCGCCCGTAATCAGATTGTGCAGGGACACGGTTTTATCCGCTTGAGCGGACTGGTCCTGCGCCCACACCACCAAAGTCCGCTGCTGGAGATAAGCCATATGCTCGCGTGTAGCCGCTTTCTGGGACAGGAGCGCGATTTTGGCCAGATTTACGGTCGTTTTGCGGCGGATTTCCATCAAATCTTCGTTGGTATCCGCTTTGGCCTGGCGGAAATCCACAATGCCGCGGATGATCGGGTACGCCAGACGCGCTTTTTTGACCAGCTCGCCTTTGTCGGACACGATGAACGCGTCTTCGATTCCTCTCGCTTTGAGCGCCTCGACAAGCTTGTCGGTGGTCTGCTCATCCCGGACATAGAAGGCCGGAATCACTTTGTTGTTCAGCGCTCCCAAGATGTCATCCAGACTTCCGATCTCGGCGCCTCCGGGAGCGGTGATTTTCAGATTGCCGTTCACGTACAGCATGGCCGTCGCAGGCAGGGAAGTTCCCTGCAGCTTAACCAGATCGGTGGAGGATTTCAGCTCCGTGACTACAGTAGGGGCCAGGGAAATCTTCGTCTCCGGCTCCACGACCTGCACGAAACGCTCGGAAGGCAGCGGAGGCAGCGCATCCTGCTGCAGGGTGACGCGGATATTGTCTACCTTCATGCGGCTTCCGTTCGCCTGGAGACCGATGCGGCCCTTCTTGTAAGCGCCGGCGTTATCGGTGTCGACGAGAAGCTTGTCGCCTATCCATTCCTGTACCCGATCGCCGTAGGCTTTGACGGTGTAATGGTACATTTTCGCAGGGTCGATCGCTTCGGTGTAAGAGCCGCGGTCCATGACGTTCCACTCATTGGCTGAGGTCCGCTCCGCGAATTCAACCCCGTTGACGGCTGCCGCATTTTGCCGCACGGCCATTTGGTAATAGGGGACATTGTCATTTTGGATACGGAACATAATCGAATGCCATCTCGCTGCATCGTTAGCGGAGAGATGTGTAATATCCGCCTCGATTTTGTAATTCCCGAACAGTCCCAGATACTCGGGAAGCAGTACGCGGGAAGGGTTATCCGGGGCGGCGGAGGCGTTCAGTTCAAATGCGCCCGACTTGACGGCCGCCGCGGAAGCGGTCGTTCCTTCTTTACGCGTCCAGTCCTTCGGAAGAGCGCCTTCGGCCGTTTGATCGAAGTTTTCCTCATAGAGGGTGTATTCTTTCTCCCCCGGATTCTTGGCAATGACCATCACGGTAAGCGACGCGTTATCCTTCTGAACCGTAACCGGATAAGCGCCTTTTTTATTCACCTGCAGAGTACCGTTTCCGGTTGAAACCTCTTGACCGGCCGGTTTCCAGAGAAGATCTCCGCCTTTCAGCGTCCCTTTGGAGAAATCGCTGAATTCGGCCTGGAAGCTTAGCGTATTAAGATCCAGTTTCATACCGGTATCCGTCAGCACATAGCCCTCCGCATGCTGCAGCTTAACGGCTTGCGCACCCGTCGCCGAAGGAGTGACGGTGATTTCACGCGCCGTTTCCGCATTGGCATAGACGGCTTTTACGGACGCTTTGCCCGCTTTTACCGGATAGAGCTGGTTATTCACGATTTTCACAATCGTCTCATCGGAAGAGTACAGGCGAATGGCGTCCTGGGCCGGCACTTCCGTTAACCCGTCCGAGTAATACACGCTTCCCGTAACGGTCACGGGCCCCGTCAAAGCTACCAGCGTGCCCGGCAGCGTCACATCCAGCCGATCGGCCGTTACCCGCGTCACCTTCAGGTTATCGAACGAAACTTTGCTTTGATCGGCCTGAAAGCCGACTTTTCCTTTTTCCAGAAGATTGGAAGGGAAATTCTGATCCATGAGAAGCGTAAAATCCGCCTCGTCCTTGGCTTTGATGTATTCTTTGACGTTGTTTCCGACTGCGCGGACCTTCAACGTATAGTCCTTATTGAACTCCAGCGGTTTCCACATACCGCTTACAGGCGTAGGCGAAGCCCAGTTGTTATTGGGCATCCGGTAAGCCAGCTCGAAGGTTCCGTTGCGGCGGACCGCCATTTGGTTGTACGGATTTTTCCCGTCGGCCGCTCCCCTGAACATCAGGGCCGCCCACCTCGCATCGTTAAGCACCTCTTCAAACCGCATGTCCGCTTCGACGATATAATCGTCCCACTGGACAGGCGCGGAGATGCGGGCCTGCTGCCCGGAGGCTTTGCCGTCGAAAGCCATGCGGCCGTTGCCGTATGTATCCTGAACGACGGTAAAGGGAGCACTTCCCGCATTCACATCGGAGATCCATCCGGCCGGAATTTGCCCCGGCGCATAGCCGTCGAAATTATCCTGAAGGAGCACGGGATCGATTTGAGCCGAAACCGGGTTCTCGTCTTTCAGGTTGAGAATTCCGTAGCCGGCCGTGTCGTTCCAGAACGATTTGGAGTTAAACGCGCTCCAGTAGCTTGTCCGCTGCTTGCTCGTGTCAGCCTCGTAACGGTCCGTTACACCGATCTCAAAGCCAAGCTGCTTCTGCAGACCCGCGTCAAAATGGAGCATGTCCCACGGAATCGCGGTTTCCAGCGTCCATCCGCCCTGGTCGGTGCCGACTGCCCTCAAAATTTTCTTCTCGTCTTTGCCGCTGTGGTTTCCCAGCGCCGCCCCGAAATGAAATTCCGGCGTAGAGCCGGGTTTGTACACGAATCCCACCTGCATATCGTCGGCTGCAAAAGGCGCCGACTGATGCAGGGTCGGATCGAAGAAGAAATTGATATTGTCCTGCTCGAACCAGTACCCCGTTCCGCTTGGGACCAGCGTGTCGTCCTCGGCTTTCACGCCGATATACAAATACTTGTTATCCCACAACAACCCGAACCGGGCGTTTTTGAACGTGCCTTCGCCTGTCCGGACATTCATCGTTTCGCTGAGGTTCCAGAGCGACTCGTCGAGCCTGCCGTCGATTACGGGCGGAGTCAGCGTCTTGCGGACATCCAGCGCCTTCCTCCCCGGGTCGGCAGCGTATGCCGCCGCATCGAACAGGCCAAGCGGAGCCGTACCGCACAGTAAAGCGGCGGTTAGAAACAGGCTCAAAAACCGGGAGAATCTTCTCATTTCTGATCCATTCCTTTCGAATGAGATATCCGGATCGGTTCCGGACGGCCATGGGCGAGAACAACAAAAAACCCTCTATCCATCAAACCGGAAAATGCCGAAGCAAGACATTTTTCGTTTGTGCATAAAGGGTTTTCTCCTGGACTCTTACCCTTGGATATTCAGTTGTTCCTGCATGTCTCTTACTCTACCAGTACTATGTCAGCGCTGCGTTAAGTATGCTTGAAGATTTTGTAAGCGTCCGGGTGGAGGCGGAACGGGAATATGGACGCGAAACGAACGGAAAGGATTACGGATTGACTTATCAAAACCTATCGGTTAAGTTGGTTATAAATCTTTGACGACTCGTGAGGTGATCTTCTTGAAAGAAATCCCTATGTCCTATATCAAAGCGAATCAGGCCGGCATCGTCCTGTTCGTGGTGCTTACGATCGCTACCCGTCAGCCTTGGCTGCTCGGCCTGCTGCTTGCCGTACAATTGGCGGGTCTGCTGCTCCACTGGAACTTGTTCGTGCAGGCGGCCAAGCCTTTCTTGCGGACGAACGGCGAAACCCAGGCGGCGGAGCTTCAGCGCTTCAACAACGTGCTCGCCGTGCTGTTCCTCCTTCTGTCCGTGCTCTCGTTCTCCGTCGGCTGGACGGCTGCGGGCTACATATTTGCCGGCATGCTGCTGGCGGCCGCCGGAACCGCTCTGCTCGGCTACTGCATCGGCTGCACGGTTTACTTCCAGTACAAACAACTCCTGGCGAGAAGACGGCTGAACCGCTCCTAACACCCGTACTTGCTCAAAAGAAAGAACCCGCCGGTCAACCGGCGGGTTCCGCAATAAGACGTGACGATCCTTCCGCCGGTTTAACGGCGGTCGGACAACAGGAAGGAGTGCGGCTCCTTCCTGTTTTTTTATTTTAAGCGTACAGCATAAAGAAGTTCAATTCATGACCGTTCTGCTTCAAATAATTGTACAGCTGCGAACGATGGTGGAAAAGATGCGTCACGATTTCGATCAGCCATTTGATTTGAGGCATGCTGTGCTCCAGATAGAAAGCTTTCGTTTCTTTGTTCAAAAGCTCGTCTTCGCTCAGCGAAACCATATAAGCTTTCAGCGTATCGAAGTGAGTCCGCAGCCGCTTCGCCAGTTGTTCCGGGTCCGTCATGTCCTGCGCGCCGTTTTCGACAAGTTCAACCTCCGGCTGCGTTTTTTCCTGCAAAATGGCCAGGTCCGAGGCGGGCAAAGCGGCAATATGATGGACGAGCTGCAGAAGTGTCCGCATGTTTTCCCCCGGGGTGAACCCCCACTCCTCCGGTCTGATCCGCCGGATCAGCGCCTCGCTTGTCCGGACCGACAGCTCCAGCTCGTCCAGAAGATGATCCCTGATTTGCATAACTCCGCTCATAGGTAATTCCATCCTTTCTTGTTCCATCCGAGATACATAACAGTATAACCAAACCCGACTGCTTACAGATAGGATAAATCGGACATGCCCCGGTATTCGGCAGCCGCCTTTATCGGCGATGCCCCGTAAAATCTCTTGAACTCGCGGATCATATGAGCCTGATCGAAAAATCCGCGTTCTGCCGCCGCAGCCGCCCAATCGGTGACGGAACCGGCCTGAATGTCCCTGAGGAGCGTTTGAAACCGCACCACTTCAGCGAACTTTTTCGGGCTGAGGCCCACCCATTGATTGAACGAACGGTGAAGCTGTCTCGTGCTGATGGTTTCGGACCGCGCCAGTTCGCTTACCGTCTCCACGCCGCCTGAAATAAAAACGCGGTACAGCACATTCTTCATCCGGATGTCCCCGTCCGTCCCCTTGTCACTCAGCTGCCGCACCAGACACGCTTCGACCGCTCCGATTCTTTCCCGGAAAGAACGGGCCCCCCGCACGCGCTCCTCTGTTTCTCCCCCGATAACCGGGCCGATTTGCCCGGCCGCAACCGCCTGATCGTGAAATTCGGACAAGGCCGTCCGCAGGAACGGATACGCGCCGCCGGGCAGAAAACGGATTCCAAACTTTCTCATGGGCGCCCCCTCCTCATAGGAAAGGGTAAAAGCTTGCTGGAAAGTCCCACAGTACCTTACGTGCATTTCACCCGTTTTCAGATTCTCCGTAAAAATGATATCCGTGCAGCCGTCGGGAAGAACCCGGTCCACCGCATCCGGCCGAAGAAGCAGCGGCGCAGCCTCAACTCCGCGCGGTTCGGACTGCCAATAGCAGCATACGTACGGCTTGAGAACGGGGGACGGCCCTTTTTCTTCATATATATAGGTAGAAACTCTTCCATTCGCCTGAACGGGCCGGAATAAGTCGTGCAGTCTCGCATCCATCTTCCCCCAGAAGCCCCCCACCCTTTTATCCTCTATCTCCCACTATAAGCCCGCAAGAAAAGCCGAGCAAGGCTCATTTTAAAGGCAATTTCCAACCCGTTTATCACGAAAATAAAATATTTTCTGTAAAAAAGCTGAAATTATCCATTTTTTATGGAATACATGGCCTTTAGGAACTGTCTTACCTATTGTACAGGCCTGATCTTGAAAAGGGAGGAGGTTCCGGATCGTTCACTAGCTCGTTTATTGTTCAAATATGAATGAAAAGAGGGAACTAGTTGAAAAATCGCCATCTCATCCAAAAATTATCCGTGATGTCGCTCGCGTTTGCATTCGTTGCAGGCACGGCGCTGCCTCATGCCAGTGCAGCCCAGTCCGGCAAAAGCATCCATCCGCGTACCCAGCTCAATGGTTCTCTGAATCCCGGTACAAACTCGCTCCCGGGCCAGGTCAAGGGGTATATTTCCCCGAAACTGAATACGGCCTCCACGAATTCCGTCCGTGTTATTGTCCAGCTGCAAAATCAGCCGGTCGCCGTAGGCAAATACGCCGCCAAGCTGGGCATGTCCGCTCTGGCAGCCGAATCTACCGAATCGGCCATCACGCAGGAGCAGACCGCTCTGGTCAGCGCCGCCAAAAGCAGCGGAATTAACCTCCAGGTCAATTACCAGTATAATACCGTTTTAAACGGACTGGAAGTAACCGTTCCGGCCAACAAAATTCCCGCGCTGGCAAAACTGGCCGGCGTTAAATCGATTCACCCCAGCGCCAACTATTTCCCGATCCCCGTAGACGAACCGCAAGGGCTCGATGTAAGCAGCCCCAACTATGACATCACTCCGCTGAAACAGATCGGCGCGGATGTCGCCTGGGCCAAAGGCCTCACCGGCAAAGGCCTCAAAGTCGGCGTTATCGATACCGGAGTCGACTATCTTCACCCCGACTTGAAGGATGCCTACAAAGGCGGCTACGATTCCTTCGAGAAGGATAACGACCCTTACGAAGAGCCTCCGCTTACTCCGGAGGAAGACCCCTACGGCACCGGATTTGACGGGACGTCTCACGGCACCCACGTATCCGGAACGATCGTAGGAAGAGCATCCAACCCAAGCTCGGACATCGTTCAAAAAGGCGTCGCTTACGAAGCCGATTTGTATGTATATAAAGTGCTCGGCCGGAATCCCGAAACGGGCAAATCGTCCGGCTCCTCGGCTCAGGTCATCGACGGCATCGAGCATGCGGTTAAAGACGGCATGAACGTCATTAACCTGTCGCTCGGCTCCGACGCCGAGAAAGACCCTAACTCTCCCGATGTCGTGGCTATCAACAACGCCGTGCTCGGCGGCGTAACCGCCGTTATCGCGAACGGCAACGCGGCGGACAAAGGGCCTTACTACTATTCGCTGGGATCGCCCGCGACTTCGCAGCTCGCTATCTCCGTAGGCGCCGTAACCAGCCCGAAAACGCAGTACACGGCATCCGTATCGGAGGCGGTCTATACGCCGCCCGTTTCCCCGGGCGCCGCTGCAGTCCCGCCGGTGACGCCTGCGGCCGCCGGATACAATCTCAACGTGATGGCCTGGGAAACCGGCCAGGAAAACTTCGCCTCCATTCTGGGCACCAACCCTAGGGACGTGGTGTACGTCAACCTGGGTCAGCCTCAGGATTATGAAGGCAAAGACGTAACCGGCAAAGTCGTGCTGATCTCCCGCGGTAATCTCGCCTTCGTGGACAAAATCGCCAACGCCAAGCAAAGAGGCGCGAAAGCGGCGATTATTTTCAACGGCAACACCGAACGCGGAGATGCGACTAAAGCCGATCTTTCCGAGTCGGTCATCGGCCGTGACGGCTTTGTCGGTTCCGCCGCTTTCCTCGGCGACGGCTTCGAGTACATTCCGACCTTCGACATGAAAGGCACGGAAGGACGCGCTCTCGCCAGAAAAGCACTGGCCGCTCAAGGCCAGACGCTGAAGCTCGCTTTCGGGGCCAACTATCCGAAGAGCGAAATCCCGGGCGATACGATGGCGACGTTCAGCTCCCGCGGTCCGAATGTGGACGGTGACCTGAGCATCAAGCCGGATATCAGCGCGCCGGGTGTGAGCATTCTGTCCACATGGCCTGCCTACGGCAAGCAAAAACCGAATGCGAACTACAATACCGCCTACAGCCGCATCAGCGGTACCAGCATGGCCACTCCGCACGTAGCCGGACTTGCGCTGCTGCTGAAACAGCAGCATCCGGACTGGTCGCCGCTGGATATCCGCGCTGCGCTGGCTAACACGTCGGACAAAATCAGCGACCTGGACGGCAAGCTGTACGACGTCTACTCGCAGGGCGCAGGCCGTGCGAACGTGGGTACTGCCGTGAATACGCAGGCGCTGCTCCAATCCGTGGAGCCGATCACCATTCTCGATAAGTACTGGCAGCCGCAAGCCGTGACGAACTACAATCCGTCCGTCAGTTTCGGCCTTCTGGCTCCGGGAACGAACGCCCAGAAGGAGCTTCAGCTGAAGAACGTATCGAAGCAAAGCGTGACGTACTCGGCCAAAGTCGTGCTGCATCCGAACGTAACGTCGGATCCGAACGCTCCGACCAAAACGCCGGATGTCACGAACCTGACCGTTCAGCTGCTCGGTCTGCAAAACGGTAAACTGACCGTTGCGGCCGGCGCTTCCAAAGGATTTTATTTGTCCGTAACACCGAAGAACAATGCGGTTAAAGGCGTTTATGAAGGCGAAGTGCTTCTGGAAAGAAGCGGCCAGCCTTCGCTGCACCTGCCTTTCGCCGTTCACGTCGGCCAGGATAAGCCGGAAAACGGATTCGGTCTGCAGGAACTGGAGCAAACGGAAAATGCCATTTATCCCGATAATCGTGACGGCTCCCCGACCACAACCGACCTTTCCTTCCGCCTGACGGCCAAGGACGTGAACGCGATTTCCCTCTGGGCTGTGGGACTCGATGACAAAGAAATCGGCATCCTCGACGAAATCACACAGACCGACGCTAACGGCCGACTCAAGCTGATCGAGCCGGGCGCTTACTCGTTCGAAGGCATCGACGGTTCTTATGTGGACGGAGAACTGGATGCGAACGGTAACCTGAAGGTGAAACAGCTTGCAGAAGGCACCTACAAGCTCGCCGTAATCGCTCAGAAGATCGACGAGTTCGGCAACAACGTGGGCGGCATCTCCTATACGGCTTACAGCTCCCTGCGTATCGCCAACCTGGAGAGCGACCGCGTCGCCAAAGCGAAAGACGATTTTAAAGCCAAAATCGTCAATACGCGCAAAATCAACCAGCCGGTTCTGCAGCTCCCTAAAACGGACGGAATCGTGTACAAGGTAACGAACAGCTCCAACAAAGCTTATGTCGACAACAGCGGCGTTCTGAAGTTCGTTCCGAACAGCGGGGTCGTCAACGTCGAGCTGACCGTCACGATCTCTTCCGCCAAGAACCCGGCCGTCAAAACCACGGTCAAAGTTCCTGTCGTGCTGAGCAAATCGTCCATTCCGCAGCGCCAGACAGCCGATGAGAGCGCGCTTGCCGAATAAAGCGGATCGGCGCTTCAACGGAATAAGCTGCGCGTAGCGGCGTCAGCGGCGTCAGCGGCGTCAGCGGCGTCAGCGGCGTCAGCGGCGTCAGCGGCGTCAGCGGCGTCAGCGGCGTCAGCGGCGTCAGCGGCGTCAGCGGCGTCAGCGGCGTCAGCGGCGTCAGCGGCGTCAGCAAAAAAGCCATCTTCCGGCTGCCTCAGGGCAGCCGGAAAGATGGCTTTTTTATAGTCCGGCATGTGCCGCAGGCTGACAGCTTCAGCAAGGTCAGCCTTAGCGGCAGACGTCTTTTATCGACATAGCCGGCAAATTTAGCTTATGGAAAAGGGGCCTGCCGGAACTCCGCGGTTCCTTTACACGTCACCCCGGTTTATTTAGTCAGGGGATTCCCTCCGCCGTTCCACCAGAGGCCAAAAAGCATGTCCGCCCATTCCTCGGTCGGCACGTTCAGCCAATTCGGCGTGTCGATGGCATGAAAAAAAACCGCCGTGATCACCGGAAGAGGAATATCCGCTCTCAGCGAGCCCGCTTCCTGGGCTTTTTGGAACAGAGCGGTCAGCTTTTTTTTCAAGTCCGCATGGCCTTCATTCAAAAATTCAAGATCCCGTCTCGCTTTGTCCGAGGCCGTTTCGTCGATTTTGGGGGCCGCCAGCATCAGCGTATGGAAGTTCGACAACTCCAGAAAAATAAGCAGCACTTTTTTTATGGCCGCTACCGGTTCGAGCTGCTCGATCCCTTCGCAAGCCTCGATCGTCTGCTCCATCGTTCTGCGCATGCAGGCCGCGACGATCTCTTCCTTGTTGGCGTAATATTCGTAGATTGTGCTTCTTGCGCCCGACAGCATTTCGGACAAGGCTTTCAGATGAAAGCCGTCATAGCCGCGCTCCATCAATAAGCGCTCGGTCGCGTCCAGCAGCTCCGATTTAGTAAACGCCCGTTGTCTCGCCATAACCCTCTTCCCCTTCCTTCCCCTATCTTATCACCGCGCGGATAGACAGACAAACCCTAAAGGGGTGACGAATGTGAGGACTATTTTTAAATGGAACTAGTTTTTCAAAGATAAAAAAACAGGCGATCAGTCCAAAATGTTGGAGAACCGATCGCCCTGAATTTTACATAGGCCGGAATATCACATTATTGTTCATATCCATAAACATTGATTCGTCTTAGCAATTTGTGTTCATTGTCATGAATAATAATATTGCCCTGGCTGTCTACGGCAAAGTCTACAGGAATAGAATCATCGAAAAATTCCATTTCTAAAGTTCCCACAGCAACCTCCCCACCGGGTCCACGCGGGCTAAACGGAGAATAAGGCAAATCCTCAAAATTAAAGTTACTCGTCGCGAGACGATCGTAGGTTTTGGTTTTAGGCTCATACAAGCCACTATTGTAACGAAGCTCGCTTAATTTCACGTAATCCTCGACTTTACCGGTGACATCGATTTTATAGAATCCGTTTTTATCAGCCGCATAAAAAAATTCGCCTTTGGAGGCGGCTGCGCCGATCTTCTCCATCTTTATTTTGGCAATCTCGATAAGACGTCCGTCTTCCCGCAGCATATGAATGGTTTTATTTACGTAATCCATTAAATAAATCTTGTTGTCCTTAATGAGTGAAACAAGCTTGGGCTTCTTTTCAGCTGCTATAACCGCTTTTAGAGATCGTTCTTTTCCCGCTTCTACCGAATAAATACTTCCAAAGAAGGTATTACTGAAGATTAAGTTAACGCCATCCAACGTTGTCATTATGTCATTCTCTTCGTCAAATAATGTCTCATCGGCATTATAAGTAATCAATTTTACCTCGGGAAGAACTTCATAAATGACTATTTTAATATCTTTCTTATCTACACTCGCCAACATATACAGTTTATCGCGCTTCTCATCGTAAAAAATTTTCTCGGGAGCCAAGTCTCTATAGGACAGACTTTGAACCTGATTTTTTTTATCCAAATACTCGATATCAAACTTTTCGTTTAAATTCAAAACTTGTTCCAACTTTCTGTTATCTCCCGTCTTTTGATTATACTTGGAGATAACATACTCGTACTTGAATTGGCGTTTCGAATCGTAGTCAATCATATAAATATCGTCGTTAGAATCGGTCACAAAACTGGATACAAAGCGTGTTTTCGCACTCTTGCACTCTAAAAATTTAATACATATCTTTATATAGGATTTCCCTATCTTAAGAGAGAGATTATCGACGGTCGGATGCTCCAGCTTCTTCTTTGGAGCTTCTTTTTCAGGGACTGGGGGAACCGGTTTATTCTCTTCTTTAGGTACGATAGTGATCACCTTGGAAGCATTGTCGTAAGCAACGTTGCGGTTCAAACTCTCGGCGATAAAGCGCAGAGGCACTAGGGTTGTGTCATTTACGATTGCCGCCGGCTGATCCAGGATCGTCGAAACTCCGTTTACGTTGGCTTCGCGCTGGCCGACTGACAACGTTACAGTCTGACCGGTACCTTTTAGGGTAACCGTCTGTGTCGAATTTTCCCAGCCCACTTCCGCTCCCAACAGTTCTCCGAGAAACCGGAACGGGACCATGCTGGTATCTTTCATCAATATAGGGGCTGCAGGCATAAGAGTTTTCTGCCCGTCAATATCCGCTTGAGGATTATCGATCGTCAGAGTAATAATTCGGTTCGTTCCCGCAGACTCCGCCGACACATGACCCTGGTAATGAATACTTATAGAAACTCCAAATAATAATAGGGCTAACTTTAATAATCTTCTTAATAACATATATTTCCTCCTGATTTTGTGTTATTTTCAGTATAATATTTTTCCTTCTTCCTGTATCTACCTATTTTTTAGTTTTTATAAGCTTTATTCACAACAAAAAAACAAGAAAGATCCCGAGATTTCTCTCGCGCCTTTCTTGTTTTTTTGCAGCAGATGACCCTACGCATCCCCCACCGACTCGCCCTTCACCAGCGTGACGTAGATCCGTTCATGCTCGACCTTCTCGCCGGCGATCAACTTCAAAAGCTGTTCCGCCGCCAGCGCGCCCCACTTGTGCTTGGAATAATCGATCGTGGCCAGCCGCGGGCTGACGTACGCCGACAGCTCGATATTATCGAAGCCGATAATATGGATGTGCTCGCCGATGCGGTAATCCGATTCCGCCACGGTATTATAGACGCCAACCGCCATCTCGTCGTTGAGACAAAGAACGGCAGCCGGCTCCTTATAGGCCTCCAGGATGCGCCGTGCGGCTTTCTCCCCGGACTCTTTGTCGAAGCTGCCCGGCAGCTCGGTGCAATCCACATCCTTGTAGCGCCCTACGGTTTGCCGCACGGCATGTAAGCGCTTGTCGGAATCGTAAGAATCTTGCGGCCCCGCTACCACATATAGCTTGCGGTGCCCCTTTTCCAGGACGTAATCGGCAGCCAAATTGGCCCCCGCCTTGTTGTCCAGAAGCACCTGATTGATGTTCGGGTGAATCAGCTCGCGGTCAAGCACGACGATTTTATGGCCCCGGTCCGCATGCTGCAGCAGTTCTTCGTCGGTAAAAGCGGCATCCAGGATAATGGCCCCGTCGATCATCCGTTCCGGCAGGAAGCGGTGGGATTGGGACCCGCTGCAGACGATAAGCTCGTAATCGTGCCCGTTTAAATACTCCTTGATTCCCTGCAAAAGATGTCCGTAGAAAGGTCCGCTGAAATCGGTCAGAAAGACGCCGATAATTTTACTTTCCCGCTTTTTTAGCGTACGGGCTGCCGCATTCGGGGTATAGTTCAGTTCCTTGGCGATCGCCAAAATCCGGGCGCACGTCTCGTCGGTTACCTTGGGGCTGCCGTTCAGCGCGTAAGATACCGTCGAAATGGACACGCCGGCTTTTTTTGCGATATCTTTAATGCTTACCACTATTCTCGCTCCTAACCTTGTTGCATTCGCTGTTTTCTCTGGTTTCGTTTAACCTTCTCACACTCCGTACTCACGCTTCTATTTATTTACTATACCATTAAATGAACCGGTAAAAGAGATGCAAAAGGGCGATCCGTGAAGATCGCCTTTCGCTTCGCCTTTAGCTGTAAATTTCGATCACGTTCGGCCCATCCTCGGTCAGGCTTTTCAGCTGCTCGCCGCTCAGACGGAGTCCTCCCGTCCGGTAACGGTTTGGCAGTCTCTCGGCGGACGCTTCGTGTCCGTTTAGCGTGACGCGGGAAACTTCACGGCCGCTCAGGTGATACTCGAAGGTAACAGGCCGGTCCAGAATGCGGAACCGGAAGCAGAGACCGTCCAGCTCCTCGCCCAGCACGGGGTCCACGATGAGACTTCCGGCGTCCATCCGGATGCCGAGACCGTTCGAGATGAGCTGGTTCATGTAAATTCCCGGACCGCTGGAGTAGATTCTCCAGCCGCCTTTGACCGGCACGCTGCCGTCACGCAGCTCGCTAAAGCGCTCCTGCGCCTCGTAACGGGTATTGAATTTGCCGTCGGAGCTGCTGAAGTACGCGTTGCTCTGGCGGAGCTCCGCATTCGGAACCACGTCCTGCAGGCGGACGG
Source organism: Paenibacillus sp. JNUCC 35 (assembly GCF_058269095.1). Taxonomy (NCBI): domain Bacteria; kingdom Bacillati; phylum Bacillota; class Bacilli; order Caryophanales; family Paenibacillaceae; genus Paenibacillus; species Paenibacillus sp. JNUCC 35. The sequence goes on from NZ_CM177771.1 coordinate 5,862,888, forward strand.
GGTTGATCATCTGGAGCCCGCGCCATACTTCGCCGGTCTTGCCCAGCTTCGCCATCGCTTCGACGAAGCGGATATGGGCGTGCACGTACTGGAGGCCGACTTCGCGGCCGAAGTTCGCGGCCTGCTCCGCGCGCTTGAAGTTCGTGCTGACGCCCCCCGCGTAATTCGCGGGCCGGTTCATGAGCCGGACGCCGTCCGGACAGTACATTTCCGCCTTGATGAGGCGGTAATGGGCTTCCGCCTGCTCCGGCGTCAGCAGCTCACTGATCATGCTGCGCGTCATCGGCAGCAGCCGGTAGGTGATCCCCGTCTTCGTATCCTCCGGATGGAGCATCTTCTCGGCTTTGCCGGGCTCCTCCATGTACAAGAAGCCTGGGATCACGGACGCTTCGGACGGCAGCACATAGCGCATGTAATCGGCCTGGATGCCGTCCGCCATGCCGCGCAGCTCCGCCGCCAGCGCGCTGCGGCTGTCCGCCAGCACGACAGAGAGCCGGCGGAAGACCTGGTAGGTCAGCGACACGGTCCAGGAGCTGACCATAAACCGCTTCAGCTGAGCGTTAGCCGGCTGAAGGGTGTCGTCCCAGTCTCCGTCCCCGTAGGAGGACAGGTGCGTATCGTGCAGGAAATGGCTGCGGATGTAGCCGATTTCCTTGACGGCATGCTCCAGCAGGGAAGCGGTCTCTTCCGTAAAGTCCCCTCCGTGGCGCCTCGTATACGGAAGCTGCTCGTCCAGGATCGAAAAGTCCCCGGTGGCGCTCAAATAATCGGCGAGCACCTTAAGCGGCCAGACGATGACGTCCCCGTGGCTTTCTTCCTGCTGGATATGGGAATACCGGTCGAACATGAACCACTGCGGCCAGCTGCCGTCGTCTTCGAACTGATGGGAAAACACGGTCCGGAGAATGTCCCGGACCTCACCGTATTTCCCGGTCGCCAGGAAGTATTCGGACGGGCCTTGGCATACGTCACGCGTTCCCCAGGCGGCTCCGCCGTACTGTTCCAGACCGTGCGGAACGGAATAATGAACGAGCATGTTGTGAGTGTACCACCAGGCAAGCACGTTCATTTTCGCCAGCTCCGGATCGTCCTCCCCGCCCGCCCGGTACAGGTGGAAGCCGTTCATGACGGACCCGAGGAATGCACGATAACGCTCCGCTTCCAGATCCGCTTCCCGGTCCGCAAACGTCAGCTCTTCCCCGCGCAAAAGACCTTGGACGGTCATACTCCAGGAGGAGCTTTCTCCCAGTTCCAGAACGGCCAGGGAGGCGGAGCCCGGCTCGGCCCCCGCAGCAAGACGCGTTTCGTCGGTCACGCGCAGCGGAGCGCCTGCGACCTGCATGCGGTAGGTAAGATCCGGCCATACCTGCGCACTGTCCGAGGCCGCGTCCGCCGTAAATAGGAGCGTTTGACCGTCTTCTTGTACCGACAGATGAAACGGAGCTTCATATTCGTTGTTGTTCATCGAAACCTGATGAGTAACCAGGTAACGGTAGGTTTTGCCCTGGACGGAACGGAGCTGGAGACGAACCTCCGGCGCATCCGCTGCCGTAAAGCCGGTTACGACGACCGTGTCATCGGCCAGTTTATAGTACCAACGGGTATAGTTGAACCCGATCTCGAACAGGGACGGCATCGTCAGCAGACGGTATTTCCTGCCGGTTTCGATATAAATGCGCTGACCCGACGTTTTGGAGACGTTGAGAGCGTTGCGGGCGTTCGTCAGCATTTTGTTAAACGAAGTATTGCCCACGGTCAGCTGGGAATTGAACAAGCCGTACATGTATGCGGTCGATGTCAGAACGGATTCCCGGAGTCGGGCGTTATCCCCGCTCATCAGAATATGCCCGTGCGGACGCTCTACGCGGAGCTCCTTGGCTTTCAGCACGACATGCTCATTTGTCTCCGTGAAAAAGGAAAGCAGCTCGCCTTCCAGCGTTTCTTCCAGACGGCGGTCGGGAAAATATCCGGCCACTTCTTCCGCAGTCATCGTCAAACCGGTAAGCGGAGCTCCGATGTCATCCGACAAACGCACCGGTTCCAGAGCGCCGGAGCCGCTTTCGCTTACTCTGCCGTTATTGCCGCCGTCGGCAGCCGCGTTCAAAGCCTCGGCCTGCTCCCAGGCTGCGGAAACTTCCGAGCCGTACTCAAGAGCGGTAACGGCTTCGGGGTGATTCTCTTTGAACAGTCCGTAAAAAACGAACCGGACCGGCTCCGCACCCGGAACGACACGACCGGATTGCAGGGCCGTATAAGCAAACTCGTACTGGTAAATCTCATTGGCGAGATGAGGACGGGCTAACGCTTCGGGCTTATCCGTTTCTTTATAGGAAAGCCCGTAAAATTGGAAGCCGTCGGTAGAGTATCCATCCGCTCCCGTCAGCGAACCCTGCTGCACATAGGGAAAAGCCCCCCCCTGCGGCTGGTTCTGTCTGGAACAGACGGCATACCCGCGCTTTTCGTCTTGGAAAACGCTGTGGTCGATATATTGGGACATGTACGCTTCGTTGCTCCGCACCGCTCCTTTGTCCGCTAGACCGAGATCCTGGCCGTACAAGATATCAACCGGGGTATCCCCGGTTCCTCCCGTCAGCAATACGTCCCAAAACCAGATATTTTGCGGAGTCAGCGTAAACGTTACTTCATAAGAAATGCCCTCAATTTCTCCGTTCCAAGCGATGCCGGACTCCTTCCGGCTCATGTGGCTGGCCGAGCGGACTCCGAGCAGAGGATACGCCTGAATGCCTTCTTCACGGTGCAGACGCAGATACAGGTTGTTCATGGAGCCGTCCAGCGGATTACCGATCCACTGGTTGATCAGGGTAGAACCGGATCCAATCTCCGCGATATCCCCGCTGTTCAGGAAGGAGAATTGCAGGCTGCCCGATTTCAGTTGTAACGACCGATCCTTCAACTGGGTCATGGTGATGTTCACTCGCTTTCTTTACTTCGTTAATCGGAACCGGAGCTCTGCGGTATCACGGCTGTTCGGGCCGACGAAGACGGCAAACTCTCCCGGATCGCTTGCAAAACTCAAGTCGGAATGATGGTAACGGAGCTGTTCTTCGGTTAAGTCGAACCGAACCTCGGCCGTTTCACCCGGTTTCAGGAACAGTTTCCGGTACGCTTTCAATTCCTTGACCGGACGGACGACCTCGCCTGCCATGTCACGTATATACAGCTGGACGACTTCTTCTCCTGTGGTCTCCCCCGTATTGATCACATTGACCCGTGCCGTCAGCGGCTGTTCCGCCGTCATACTTGCAGAGTCAAGTGTCGGAGTGTCGTAGGCGAAGGTCGTGTAGCTTAAACCGAACCCGAACGGAAGCAAGGGCTCGTTGGGAATATCCAGATATTTGGAAACGTAATGCTCCTGGGCGTCCGGCGCATCTTTGGGGCGCCCCGTATTAAAGTGATTGTAATAGACCGGCACCTGCCCTACGCTGTGCGGGAAGCTCATGGACAGCCTTCCGGACGGGTTTGCCCGGCCGAAGAGCAGATCGGCGATCGCCGCGCCGCCTTCGGTGCCCGGGAACCAGGCCTCCAGCACGGCGTCCGTCTGATCGATCAGGCCGTGCAGGTCGAGCGGACGGCCGTTGAACAGCACGGCCGCCATCGGCTTGCCGAGCGTCCGCAGCTCGGCGACAAGCCTCAGCTGCGCTTCCGGCAGCCGGATGTCTCCGCGGCTGCAAGCCTCGCCGCTCATGCCGGAGTGCTCGCCCAGCGCCAGCACGATCACATCGGCGCCGCGCGCCGCTTCCAGCGCGGCCGCGGTTTGCTCCGGCGTGCCGCTCTCGATGCCGCAGCCTTCCGCAACCGTGATCCGGGACGGATCGGTGTGCGCGGCCAGGCCGTCGTACAGCGGCACCGCTTCGTCCTGCGAGCCGAGCCACGACCACGGCCCGAGAATGTCGCCGCTCTTGGCGAACGGGCCGATCAGGGCGATGCTGCGGTCCGGCTTCAGCGGCAGGACGCCTTCGTTCTTGAGCAGAACGCACGATTTCTGCGCCAGTTCTCTTGCCGCGCTGCGGTGTTCCGCGCAGAGCACCACTTCCCGCTCGCGCTCTTCATCCGCGCCGCGGTAGGGGTCGTCGAACAAGCCGAGCTTCTGTTTAAGCCGCAGAATGCGGAGCACGCCTTCGTCGATGAGCGCTTCATCGACTTCGCCGGAGGCGACAAGCGCCGGGAGATGATGCACGTAGCACGCGGTCATCATCTCGATGTCGACGCCCGCCTCGATCGCCCGGCGGGCGGCTTCGGCTTCATCCGCGGCGGTTCCGTGCGGAATCAGCTCCTTGACGGCTCCCCAGTCGGAGATCAGGACGCCGTCGAAGTTCCATTCCCCGCGCAGCAGGTCGCGCATGAGGCGTTTGTTGCCGCTGGCCGGAATGCCGTCCACCGTATTAAAGGACGTCATAACCATCTCGCAGCCTTCCTCCAGAGCGGCCTTGTAAGCCGGCAGGTACTGCTCCCGGAGCTGGCGCTCCGACATGTCCACCGTATTGTAATCGCGGCCGCCTTCCCCCGCGCCGTAGGCGGCGAAATGCTTGACGCAGGCCGCCACCCGCTCCTTGTCGCCGGTCAGGTCCGCGCCCTGGAATCCGCGCACGAAAGCCCGCGCGTATTCCCCGTTCAGGTACGGGTCTTCGCCCGTCGACTCCATTACGCGTCCCCAGCGGGGATCGCGCACCAGGTCGACCATCGGGGCGAAGGTCACGTGCACGCCGGATACGGCGGCTTCTCTCGCCGCGATTTCCGCGCTTTTCTCGGCCAGCTCCATATCCCAGGAGCAGCCGGTGGCCAGCGGTACCGGGAAGATTGTCCGGTATCCGTGCACAACGTCCGCCATAAACAACAGCGGAATCGCTTCCGGTCTGCCGCGCAGGTGAGCTTCCTGGACGGCCTTGACCTGCCCGGCACCGGCTACGCCCAGAACGGAGCCCGCGTGGGCCGTCATCTCGCCGGTAATGCCCATGGATGCCATGGGACCGGTAATCTGCCCGTCCGCCCCTTCAAAAAAAGGACCCGCCAGCTGCAGCAGCTGAGCGATTTTTTCCTCCAGCGTCATTTCCTTTATCCTAGCCAGCAGCTGTTGTTCCGTCATTCCGCCGCCTCCTCGCGCAGATTTTTTCTTGCTTTTAGTTATAGAAGTTTTAATGGACACGAGTGCCGAAGCACTTCGCAAATTGCTTACATAGAATGTTAAGTGAAACGTTTCGATTTTCTTTGATTTGAATTATAACCCTCCTTCTCGAATGAAGTCAAACGGAGTTTATCAATAGAAAAGAGTTTTGTAAGCGGTTTATACTTATCCAAAATAGAACTTGAATACGGTTCCAGGATGTTTTATAATGATTTCGAAACGTTTCGATTGTTTTTCAGTTAACATTTAACCTTTACGATTTAGGGTAAACTATCACCATAATAAGGATTCCTACGGGAGGCAGACAGTATGAAACGGAAAAATTGGGCGGCAGGCATTGCGACTACGGTTCTTTTGACAAGCGTTCTATCGGGTTGCGGAGGAAGCAACGCAGGCGGCAGCGATAAAGGCAGCGGAGAGTCCGGAGGTAAGGTGACGCTGAATGTATGGGGAATGGGCGAAGAAGCGAAATCCCTTCCGAAAATCGCGGAACAGTTCGAGAAGGATAATCCGAACATCAAAATCAATGTGCAGGCGCTGCCTTGGGCCTCGGCTCACGACAAGCTGCTGACGGCGGTCGCTTCCAAGAAGGGTCCGGATGTTCTGCAAATGGGAACGACCTGGATTCCGGAATTCGCGGCGGCGGGCGCTTTGATGGACCTTAAATCGATGACGGACAAATATCCCGAAATCAAAGAAGACAACTTCTATCCAGGTTCGATCCAAACGACCAAATATGAAGATAAAACGGTAGGCGTACCGTGGTACATCGACACCCGCGTTCTCTACTACCGCACGGACCTTCTTAAAGAGGCGGGCTATAACGAGGCGCCGAAAACGTGGGAAGAACTTCAGGACGCCGCCCAAAAGCTGACTAAACGCGGCAGCGGCAAATACGGCATCTCGCTCGATCCGAAGGAGCAGTCTCTAACCTTCATGTTCGCCCGTCAAAACGGCTCCAAGCTGCTGGACGGCAAGCAGCCTTTGTTCGATCAGCCGCAGTTCGTTGAAGCCGTGGATTATCTCAACAGCTTCTTCAAGAACGGCTCGGCGCCGAAGGATCTCGGTATCGACGCTGTGCAGGGCTTGAGCGGAGACGGCATCGTGCCGATGTTCATCAGCGGCCCGTGGATGGTTAAGCTCATCAACGACAAGGCTCCCGATCTGAAAGGCAAGTGGGCCACGGCCGTCCTTCCGAAGAAAGAAAACAACATTTCCGCGCTGGGCGGCTCCAACTTGTCGGTTTTCCAGCATACGGAGCATAAAGAAGAAGCGATGAAATTCATTGCCTATATGAGCAAGCCGGAAACCCAGCTGAAATGGCTCGAAATGACACAGTCGATGCCTTCCACCAAGAAAGCATGGGAAGATCCTGTTCTGAAGGAAGATCCGAACTATAAAGTGATCGGCGAGCAGATGAAAGCTTCCGAGCCGATGCCGATGATCAAACCATGGGAAGAAATCGCCCAGGCTTACCTGAAAAGCTTCGAACGCATCTACCGCGGTCAGGCGGAAGTCAAACCGGAGCTGGACGCCTTCAACAAGCAGGCCCAGCAAATTTTGAACAAGTAAACGCACGGACGGGAAATAACCCGAAGCTGACCGGCCCGCAGGGGCCGGTCCGGCTATTAACGGTCCATCCTTTTTACCGGGCTGGACGACAGTGAAAGAAGGGACATGAGATGAAGGGCTTCAGCAACAGCAAAGCACCGTACTTTTTTATTGCGCCGACTCTGATCCTGCTTACGGTTTTCTCGCTGCTGCCGATCTTTATTGCGCTCATTATCAGTTTCACCGATATGGATCTCGCAGGTCTTGCCGATTATTCCAACATTAATTTCATCGGCTTCAAAAACTATATCAGCGTCCTGCAGGACCCGATTTTTATTAAATCGATTACCAACACGCTGTTTTACGTGATCATCGGGGTTCCGTGTGTCGTTATTCTTTCGCTCGGCATTGCGCTGCTGATTAATTACGGAGCCTCCCGCGTTTTCAAAGCATTCCGGGTCATTTACTACCTCCCTTCCGTTACCAACGTAGTCGCGGTAGCTGTCGTCTGGAGCTATTTGTACAACCCGGCGTTCGGTCTGTTCAACTACGTGCTGGAATCGGCCGGTTTCGATAAGGTTCCGTGGCTGACCGATCCCCTGATCGCGAAAATCTCCCTGATCCTCCTCGCCTTGTGGCGGGCCGTGGGTCTGAACATGATTATTTTCGTCGCCGCTCTACAGGGCATTCCGAAAACGTATTATGAAGCGGCTCAGCTCGACGGCGCCAGCACATGGAAGCAAATGATCCATATTACAGTTCCTATGCTGCGTTTCGCCATTTTCTTCGTGTCCATCACGACTATGATCGGCTGGCTGCAATTCTTCGAAGAGCCGTTCGTCATGACGCAAGGCGGACCGCTGGACGGCACTACGTCCGTGGCCCTGTTCATTTACAACAACGGCTTCAAGCTGAGCAACTTCGGTTACGCCGCGGCGGGTTCGTTTATCCTGTTCGTCGCCATCATCATTATTACGCTCATTCAATTCCGGTTTCAGAATAAAGATACGGACATGTAAAAAGAACGGAGGAAAAGCTTATGGCTGCAAAAGCTGCAAAATTACGTCCGGCTGGCGCAGGGACATCGGGATCGAGCCCCTTTTTCCAAGGACTCGTGTTTGTCCTGCTCGCCTTGGGCGGCATCGTCTTCCTCATTCCGTTCGTTTGGATGATTCTGTCGGCGTTCAAACCGGAAAGTGAAGTGCTGCGTATCCCGCCCACCCTGTTTCCCGAGACGTTTACGATGGAAAATTTCAAAAACCTGTTCGAACGGATGAATTTCGGCGTCTACCTGAAAAACACCCTGATCGTCGTGCTGTTCTCCTTCGTCGGCCTGTTCCTGAACGCGATGGCGGGCTTCGGCTTCGCCAAATACCGCTTCAAGGGACGCGAGGGTCTTTTCTACCTCGTGCTCGCCACGATGATGATTCCCGGACAGGTCACGATGATTCCCGTGTACCTGATCCTGAACTCCATCGGGCTGACCAACACGCTGGTCGGCGTCGTGCTGCCCGGCCTCGTCGGAGCGTTCGGCGTCTTCCTATTCCGCCAGTTCATGTCCACCATCCCGGACGAACTGCTGGAAGCGACCCGGCTCGACGGCGCCAGCGAGCTGCGCACCTTCGCTCAGATCGTGCTGCCGATCTCCAAGCCGATCCTGTCGGTGCAGGCGATCCTGACCTTCATCGCGGGATGGAACAGCTTCCTCTGGCCGCTCATTATCGCCAACGACGAGAAGCTGTACACGCTGTCCGTCGGCTTGTCGCTGCTGAAAGGCCAGTATGACAGCAACTTCGCCTTGCAGATGGCCGGTTCCGCCTTTATGGTCGTGCCGATTCTGATCATCTTCGCGATCTTCCAGAAGTACATCATCGACAACTATTCGATATCGGGGATGAAATAAGCGGAGCGATTGAAAAAATCATATAGGTTCGAGGATATAGCCGGTGCTGGGAACAGTACCGGTTTTCTTTTACCATTTTCTTGGTGGATGCTGTAAAATTAGGTATGACCATTTATGGGAAAGCGAGAACCGAAATGAAATTAATTAAATGGAGCATCTTATCCCTCTTTTTATTGATCATTTCCTGTTCAACTGCAGAGAAGCAACCTTTTAAAATTGAAAAGAGGATGGAAGAGAACGAACTCACTCTTCTTTTAAAACAGGATGTGGAAAAAAGCCAAGGGATTATCCTTGCGGAGTTTGAACCTCAGGAGATTAAGCACGAAGGCGAGGATACGTTTGTTTATTTCTTTTTTACAAAAGACAATCAACTCCACGAGGGGCTGTCCTATCTCACGTTTAAGGATAATGCATGGAAAATCATTCGTACGGAAACGGCTCTATCTCTTTCCGATATGGAAATAACCAATTTTCAAATAGGCGGAGAGACGGCAGGAGATGCAAAAAAGCCCTACTTCGTCATGGCGGGTTATTGCACCAATGATAAAATAAATGAAATTAGAATGACCGATTTCAGAAATGATTTGTTCCATCTTAAACTAGATAAGGACAAAAGAACTTTTTTACAGGTCAACATGAACAGCACAGTCGGGATCAAAGAGGTTCAAGGCATAGACGCTGACGGTAAAGTCATTTACCGCAGAGGCTCCTAGACGGTCTACGGGGACGCTGGCGCTTCAATGCACAGAAATCCCCGAACCGCGCCCGCAGGGCTCCTTATTCGCCCCTTGTCCCACCTTCCCCGCGTCCTCCTCCTTCATTTCCCGCTCCTATTTCGTCACTTCCTCCACGTCCTTCGCGCTCACCTTTCCGCCGCCTTTATCGAAGCGCGCGACGTATTTTACATAGCCGTACGGGTCTTTGCCCGCCTCGTCGTCCATCACGTTCGCGTTAATCGTCACGTGTCCGTAATCGTACCCTCCTGCGTCCAGAACGGCCGCGATCTCCGCCGCCGCTTCGGCAACCTGCTGCTTGGAAGCGCCCGCCGCATCCGTCACCACGTGGATGTACAGCGGTTCATCCAGCTTCAGGGACGGAGTCCAGGCGGTATTCTCCGCCAGCTGTCCTTTGACGACCTCAAGCTGGACGGTGACCTCCCGGACCGCAGGAACCCGCCGCGCAAAAACAGCTTGAAGCTCCGCCGCGGCATCCCCGCTCAACCGCTCCATCAAAGCCATATCGAGGTTGGCGGACCGGATGCCGTCCATCTTCACCACGGGTATCCAGCCGCCTACGGAGAATTCATATTCCGCTGGCTCTCCTTTATCCGCGTCTGCCCCGATTTCCTTCACCCGGAATTCGTAACGCTTAAATTTGAAGTCGTAAAACCCTTTCTCAATCCTTAGCCGCTTCTCCGGATAATGCTCCGCCAGAAACTGCTGCAGCTCGCGTCCGGCCAGCCATTTGCTAAGCGGATTCCCGTTCAGCGAGTTATACAGCGAACCGACAAGCAGACCAAGCAGCACCAGCAGGGCGATATACATGCCCTTTCTCTTCTTACGTGTCTTCATTCGGACTCTTCCCCCATCTTTCTGATCTTTACTGCCAACATCCCCATCAAGCTCCCTACAAAGGCAAACAGGCAGTGAATGGAGGCTGTCACAACAGCTACCAATAAAGGCGAAAAGACAAACACTCCCATTCCCCCGTCCCCCGAACCGTTTACGATTTCATAAATGCTGTCTCCTATGGACCATAGAAAAACAGGCGCAAACGAGAGGAAAAACACGATTTTCATCTGTTTATAAAACAGATACGTGACGAAGCCGAGCACGGCATACCACAAAACAAAGCCGAAGCTTTCGTTAAGCAGCGACGTGCGGATGGCCAGCACGAACGAAATCGCCATAAACAGCAGCTGATAGAGAGACAGCTTCCGGTTGATCTTCGCCATCATCTTCGCATAGTCCTCGGCCGGCTCCGGCAGTTCCGGTTTAGGCAAGCTCTGTCCCGACAAGCGGACGAGCTTCTCGTAATCGGCGTCGTCCGCGGTCTGCGCTTCCAGCCACCTGGCCGTCTCTTCGCTCAGCAAGCCTTCCTCGTAAAGCGGCAGCAGATCCTCGATAATGTGCCGTACCGTATGTTTATCGTTCATAATATCCCTCCAGCTCTTTGTGCAGTTGGAGCTTGATCCGGTGGAATCTTACCCGGACGCTGTTTTCCGTAGCGCCGATAATCTGTCCGATCTCCCGGAAAGACAACTCGGCATACATGCGCAGCGTGACGATTTCCTGGGAAACCTCATCCAGCCGGAAAATCCGTTCCAGCAAAATATCGCGGTCCTCGCGGTCCAGCACCTGCTTCTCCGTCGTGACGGATTCGCGGCTTTCCGCCGCAAGTTTTGCCGCCAGTTCCTGCCCGTATTTTTTGGACCGGTAATATTTGCTCAGCTTATACTTCGCGATTCCGAACAACCAGGTCCGGACCGTCGAATCTCCCCTGAAGGAGCCGTGCCCTTTGACCGCTTCGTAGAAAACCTCCTGGGTCAGGTCTTCGGCCGCCTCTCTGCTCTGCGTTTTCACATAGAAAAATGCATACATTTGCGGTTGAATCTCTCGATAAAGCTCTTCAAGCCCCATGCGCCCTCCTCATTCGAAGCCTCATCCGTTGGGCATGCTTTTGCCGTTCTTCTTATTTGTACCAGAAAGCGTCCGTTCGTTACAGGATTCGGAAATTTTTTTCCGTTTTTGCACAGAAAAAAAGCCCCTGGAACCGAGTAGGCTCGGTCCCTGAGGCTTACAAAAAATTCGGAGGCATTATTTGCCGCCGGTAAACGTGACGCCTTTGATGAAAAAGCGGTTGAACACCGCGTAAATCAGCAGGGCCGGAAGCGTGAAAACCATGGACGCCGCCATGATGTAGTTCCAGTTGCTGATGTATTGGCCCTTGAACGTGTTCAGACCCAGCGTCAGCGTGAACATCTTCGCATCCGAGATGAACATGAGCGGCTTCAGGAATTCGTTCCAGGCGCCCATGAAGACGAAGATCGTCTGGGCGGCCAGGGCCGGAAGGGCCAGCGGGAGCGCGATCCGGAAGAAGATGCCGAACCGACTGAGACCGTCGAGCTGCGCAGCCTCCTCCAGCTCCTTCGGAAAGCTGACGAAGAACTGGCGCATCATGAAGATGAACGTGGCGTTCGCCATCATCGGCAGCGTGAGCGACGAATAGGTGTTGAGCAGGTTCAGGTTCTTCATGATCAGATACGCCGGGACGATCGTCAGCTGCGCCGGAATCATCTGGACGGCCAGAATGAGAACGAACATCAGCTTGTTCCCGAAGAAATCGATCCTTGCCAGCGAGTAGCCGGCCATGGAATTGAACAGGATGTTGCAAACGGTGGCAATGACGGCGACGAGCGCACTGTTTAACATCCACCTGCCGAACAGAGGCTCTTTGACGAAGATGTCGTAATAATTTTGCAGGGTAAAATTTTTCGGTATGAAGTTAATGCTGCCCGACACGATCTCGCCCAGTGTCTTGAAGGACGAAGAGAGCGCCCATAGAAACGGAATGAGCGTAATGCACGCGTAGACGAACAAGATGGCGTACAGCAGCACCTTCACGAATTTGGATGATGAAGTCGTCATGAGTACGCCTCCCTAGTTTTTGTCTTCGGTGAACAGCCTGCGCTGGATCAGCGTAATGATCAGGATGACGGCCGCCAGGACGACCGCAAGCGCGGAGGCGTAGCCGAAGTCCAGATTTTTGAACGCGTACTGGTAAATGAGAAGCGCAACCGTCAGCGTGGAGTTATTCGGGCCTCCCGAACCGGCCGAGAAAATGTACGACTGGTCGAAAAGCTGGAACGTTCCGATAATGCCCATCACCACGGTAAAAAAGGTCGCCGGTTTCAGCAGCGGTAGCGTAATGGACCAGAACTGGCGCCATTTGCCCGCGCCGTCAAGCATCGCGGATTCATACAGCGCGTCGGGAATGTCCTGAAGCGCCGCCAGGAACACGACCATAAAGAACGGGTCCGTGGACCAGATGTTCATCATCATGATCGCTTTAAGCGCTACGGCGGGGTCCCCCAGCCAGTTGTAGCCGTGCAGGCCGACAGCCTCCAAAATTTTGTTCAGCAGGCCGTTCGTATTGAAAATCCACATGAAAATCAGCGTCAGAACCGCTGAGGATGTAACGGTCGGCACGAAAAATACGACCCGGAAGAAGTTCTTAAACTTGAGTTTGGCGTTCAGCACAACGGCAAGCAGGATCGCGAAAGCCGTCTGAACCGGCACGACGAAAAGCACGAACGAAGCCGTATTTTTCAAAGCGATCCAGGCCCGCTCGTCGTGAGCCATACGCGTAAAATTATCGAACCCCACCCACTTGTAGCTGACCTGGCCGAGCAGGCTGACTTTGTGGACGGATAAATACATCGAATAAAAGACCGGCAAAAATAAAAAGGTTCCCAGCACGAGCAGAGTGGGAAGCAGAAACAGATAACCGGTCACCGTGTTGCGGAGTTTCCGTTTCCAGGCCGCGTGAACGGTCATGAGCCTTACCTTCCTTTCGCGGAAAAGTTAAAGGGCGGCAAGGAGGAGCAGCACCGCTCCTCCTTCCTTCCCTTCTTGCTTTACTTGGCGGCCGAGATTTCCTTGTTGGCCGTATCCTGGGCTTTCTTCATCGCGTCCTCCAGCTTCGCCTTGCCCGAATACGCTTCGATGAACTGATTGTTAAAGTTGTTCATGATCGTCGGCAGGGTCGCTTTATCCACCCAAGGCGTAGCGTAAGAGGCGCCCGCCACGATAGCCGCGCGGAGCGGATCCTTGTCGTAGCCGAGCTCGGTCGCGACCGACTTGCGCGTCGGAAGCGCGAATCCTTTGCTGGTCCAGGTTTTCATGCCTTCTTTTCCCGTCAGGTAGGAGAGCAGCTTCCAGGAAGCGTCCTTCTGCTTGGAATCCTTGTTCATCACGTAAGCGACCGGGAACGCCATCGTGCCTTTTTTGCCGTTTACCGTCGGAAGCTCGGCCGTGCCGTATTCAAGGTCCTTGTAGTTGGTTTGCAGGAACGGAATCGCCCAGTTGCCTTCGAATACGATAGACGCTTTGCCCTGGCCGAACATTTCGCCGGTCCAGCCTGCGCCGACTTCCTTCGGCTCGCCGGACGTTTTCTCGACATTGTGCATATCGGTTACGAGCTGGAGACCTTTGAGCGCTTCGGGGGAAGCGAACGTCGCGTTTCCTTTGTCGTCCGAGACTTGGCCGCCGAACGCTTTCATCATGTACATTTGGCGGGCGATTTCCGGAGCGGCTCCGAAACCGTAACGGACCACTTTGCCGTTTTCGGTTTTGGTCAGCTTTTTGGCGGCGTCCTGAAGCTCTTCCCACGTCTTCGGCGGGTTCACTATGCCCGCTTCTTTAAAATCTTTCTTGTTGTAAAACATCGCCAGCGTCGAGAAATCCTTCGGGAAGCCGTACGTTTTGCCGCCGTTCTGGAAAGCCGCGAGAAGCGGCTGCTCGAAGTCGGCCGTATCGAAATCGGCCGTTACGTAGCCGTCCAGCGGTTCGACGACACCGGTCTGGATCAGGCCGGGCGCTTCGAAAGCGTCCAGATAGAACACGTCCGGTCCGTTTCCGCCGATCAGCCGGGTTTTCATGACGTCCATATACTGGTCCGCGATAACCTCGTAGTTGACTTTGATGTTCGGATTTTTCTTCTCGAACTCATTTAGAGTTTGCTGCAAAAGCTCTTTCTCATCCGCGCTGGACGTCCAGCCGGCCAGGGTAACGGTTACTTTCTCGCCGGAAGCGCCGCTGGACGGCGTTCCGCCCGGTGCGGGCGTTCCCGTTGAAGAATCGCCGCTGCCGCAGGCGGAAAGCACGACGACGGAGCCGAGGAGCACGGACGTTAAGGTTGCGAAAGATTTTTTCATCATAAACAATAAACCTCCCTAAAAATATCTGTAGGCATGTATTCATTCGGATTTATTCAATCAAAGGGAGCTGCCCGCAAAAGGTTCCATCAAAGCGCTTCATCGTACCGGCTGAAGCCGCTATGTCGTGCAGGACATTCTCTCCGGCAGCTCCCGGTCCTATTCGTTTTACAAGATTTCCAGCTCGTAGCCCGTATCGTTGCCCAGCACGCTCACATCCACGCGGCCTGTTCTCGCATCCCGCTTCAGCAGCAGGTGCAGGCGACCGCCGCCGATGCGCAGCCGGTCCACCTCCAGCTCGCTCATGTCCGGCAGAAGCGCCGGTTTCAGCGTCACGCGCCGTTTCAGCGCATCCGGCACGATACCGAGCATCGCCTGCACGAACGTCAGCGAGGTGCCCGCTGCCCAGGCCTGCGGCGAACAGGCTACCGGATACTTCACCGGGTATCCGAGCGAGTCGTCATAGCCGCAGAACAGCTCCGGCAGGCGGGCGTACTCGAAAGCCTGCGAGGCTTTCAGCAGCCCCTGCATGACGGTGAGCGCTTCCTCCCGATAGCCGCTTCGGCTCATGCCGAGCAGGCAGAGGGAGTTATCGTGCGGCCAGACGCTGCCGTCATGATAGCTCATCGGGTTGTAGCCCGCCGCCCCCGTGCTCATCGTGCGGATACCGTAGCCGCTGAACATGTCGGCCGCCACAAGCCGCTTCGCAACCGCTGCCGCTCTTGCTTCCGAAGCTATGCCGCTCATCAGGATGTGTCCGGCATTGGAAGTCACGGAGTGCACCCGGCTCTTCGCTCCGTCCAGCGCGATCGCGTAGAACTGCTCGTCGTCCATCCAGAAATCGCGCTCGAAGCGCTCTTTAAGCTCAGCGGCCTGCGCTTCCAGCCGCTCCGCCCCGGCCTCCCGGCCAAGCGCGCGGAACAAAGGAGCCAGCCGCGTCTTTGCCTGGTACACATACCCCTGTACCTCCACCAGCGCAATCGGAGCCTTCGCATACTCCCCGTCGGCATTGACCACGGAATCCGCCGAGTCTTTCCAGCCTTGATTCGCTATGCCTTTGGACGATTTCTGGACGTATTCGACGAAGCCGTCGCCGTCCTCGTCCCCATAGGAATCCACCCATTCCAGCGCCGCCTCGATATGCGGCATCAGCTCTTCGATGAGCGGCGTATCTTCGGTCCAGTGGAAGTATTCCGCCGCGAGCAGCAGAAACAGGGGCGTGGCGTCGATCGTGCCGTAATACGGCGTAAACGGTACTTGGTTCGTTCCCGCCAGCTCACCGTAGCGGATCTCGTGCATGATTTTGCCCGGCTGCTCGTCACGCCATTCATCTTCCTTCGTCCCCTGGTAGGAAGCCATCGTCAGCAGCGTTCCCTTCGCGATGGCCGGATTAAGCGGCAGCATCTGAAGCGCCGCGATCAAGCTGTCGCGTCCGAAAGGAACCGCGAACAGCGGCAGGCCCGCCACCGGAAACGGCCCGTGGCCCACGTCCGTCAGCAGGACGCGCAGGTCCTGGACACTCCGGCCGAACAGCTTGTCGAAGGCCGGAAGGTCGCTGCGCACGCCGGTGCTTCCGCCGTTCCACTCCGCATAAGACGCGTCCAGCTTCGCCATCGCTTCCAGAGGATCGTGGAGCCGGGGCTGTTCGCCGTTAATCGAAGGACTCACGGTAAAGGCGATTTCACAGGATTCCCCGTGGTTAAGCTTGACGGGAAAATGCAGACGTCCATCGCCATCCACCGTATGTGCCGGGCCTTGCCAGCCAATCCGGGTTTCCCGGTCCACATTGTCCGCTCCCCGGTAAGTGATGACCCGGCCGTTCGAAGAGAAACTGTCGCCGGTTTTGTGCCCGATTTCTCCGTATTGGAACCCGCGGACCACAAACATGTCTGTAAAATCGGCGTCCATCGCCACGGAAAAATCAAATTCAACCGCCTTCGGATAGTAGCTTGTGATCCGAAACGTTTCGTATAGAGATTCATCGTATATAAAGCGCTTTCTTTCGATTTCGACCGATTCTCTCCATAAAATAAGCTCTCCGTCCCGCTCCATATGCGGATTCGTAAGCCGGATGACGGCAATGTAATTTTCATCCGCGGCCGACGAAAGCAGGATGGGCTTCTCCCCGTTGATTCCGATCTCAAAACGGCTTAAAAACCGCGTATCGGAAGTATACAAGCCGTGTCCCGTCTCGGGATTTATATCTCCGTTTACATCGGTAATCAGAAACAGATTATTCTCTTTAATCACACGGTAATCCAAAATATGACCTCATTTCTCTCGTTGACTTCATGCTGATTCATTTATCCGAAGCGTTTCGGATAACAAGCAAAAAAATACGAGACCGAAGCCTCTTTTTTCCAATCAGCCCTTTCCAAAACGTTTCGGATGAACTATAATTGCATTATAAGCGAAGGTGTAAGCATTTACAACCCCAATTTTAGACACCGGTTATAACTATCCATCCGATAACGTCCAAAACGTTTCTGAATAAAAGGAGAACAACCATTGGTCACTATCAAAGATATTGCCAAAGCCGCACAGGTTTCCGTCACCACCGTATCTCGCGCGTTAAACGGCTATGACGATGTAAACGAAGAGACACGCAAGAAGATAAAGCGTTTCGCCGACCAGCTCGGCTACAGCCCCAACATGGCGGCCCGCTCCCTCGTATCCAAGAAAACCAAGACGCTCGGCCTTCTGCTTTCCAACGTCACACGCGCGAGTTCCAAAGATAATATCGCCTTCGAAGTGCTCTGCGGAATGAACGACCGGGCCGGAGAGCTGGATTACGATCTCGTGCTGTTCAGCACGACTCCCCAGAAGCAGAAGATCAAATCCTACAAGAACTTGTGCCAGGAACGGGGCGTCGACGGCGTCATTATTATGGGCATTCGGCTGGACGATCCCTATTTGGAGGAGATCGTTTCCTCGGACATCCCATGCGTTCTGATCGATATTCCGCTCCAGGGCCCGAATGTCGGCTATGTTACCTCGGACAACATCAAAGGCGCCTATACCGCCGTAAAGCATCTGATCGAAAACGGCCACAGCCGCATCGGCATGATCAACGGCCACGCCCAGGCGGACGTTAGCATCCAGCGGTTGAAAGGCTACACGGACGCGCTGAATAACAGCGACATTCCGTTCGATCCGACCCGCGTCCTGGACGGCTCTTTCTCCGAATCCGGCGGCAAAGAAGCGATGTACAGGCTGCTGTCGCTGCATCCGGAAACAACCGCCGTGTTCTGCTCCAGCGACCTTATGGCGCTCGGAGCCGTGCAGGCGGTCAAAGGGCTGGGACGGCGTGTGCCTGACGATATTTCGATCATTGGCTTCGACAATATCGATCTGACCGCGTACACCTCGCCATCCCTTACTACCGTCAACCAGCACAAGTACGAGTCCGGCTATCAGGCCGCACAGCTCCTGGTCGATTTGCTGGAAGGCCGGAATGTAAGCCATCATATCGTCCTGAATACGGAGCTGGTAAAACGGGAGAGCGTCAAGCGCCTGCCGCTCTAAGCGAATAGGAGGCAATAACAAAATCCCCTTAGGGACCGAGGAAGCAGGAAGCTTTCATCGGCCCTCAAGGGGATTTTTGCGGCGGCCCGCCGGCATTCTTCCGTGCTATGCGCACCTCGCAAGGCACCGGCGCCGGGGTACCGCGCCGTATGACGGGCGACCCACCGTCCGGCCGCTTGTAGCCGCACTCGCGAGACCACGCAAATGCAGACGCAGACATTCAGCGGCCGGTCATGCGCCGGATGATCTCGCGGCTTTTTTCCAGATAGCCCACGGATTTGTCGTACTCCCGGCTGGCTACGCCCAGATACAAAATATCAATGACATTCAGCTGCGTCATCCGTGATGACATGGCTCCGCTGCGGATTTCGTTCTCCGTCGAGGAGGTATACAGCGGATAATCCGCGTGCGAGCTGACCGAATTGTTGCCGTATTTCGTGATGGAAATCGTTTTTGCCCCGCATAGACGCGCTTCTTTCAAACATTCGATGACATGATCCGTTTCGCCGGAATAAGAAATGCCGACCGCCACATCGTCCTCGTTCAGCATCACGGCGGAAGTCAGCTCAAGATGCGGATCGGTAAACGAATAGCTGGTCTTGTTGATCCGCAAAAACTTGTGCTGGGCATCCTGAGCGATCAGATTCGAAGCGCCGAGGCCGTAGAAGTACGTCCGTTTCGCCCGGCTGAGAGCCTCGACCGCTTCTCTCACCGTATCCGCATCCAGAATGGTCACCGTATCTCGAATGGACTGGATATTGTTGGCCGATACCGTATGGATAATCCGGTCGATGGAATCGTTCGGACGAATTTCCCGGTACTCGTATCTTTCCTCGCTCTGGTTCAAGTCACCGGCTACTTTGAGCTTCAGCTCCGGGTAGCCTTTCACGCCCATCGACTTGCACAAACGGATAATCGCCGCCTGGCTGCCGCCGCTTTCGGCCGCTAATTGCGCTACGGACATTTCCAGCATTCGATGCGGATGACTGAGCACAAATTCCGCCACCTTGCGTTCCGATGGCGTGATATCGTCCAGAATCTCGCGCAGCCTGACTAATCCTCCGTTCATAATTCCTCTCCTTTGCCTGCGTGCCGCGCTTTAGAAAAATTGTACGCGTTTCGAAAGCGCGCCCGTCGGTACCGCGAACGCTTGAGCCCGCTTGAAGTTAGCCGGTGCGCCGCGCACGATCGTCAACGCTTTATAGTATTCGATGAACGGAAATCCGTAAGTTTCACCGCGTGCGTAGGCATACACATTCATCGCTTTAACCCAAGTCTCGTATGCTTCATCGGGAATGTCAATAAAAATTTCAGGGTTGAAATCGTACGGATCTTCCCAGTTATCCGCGTAGTACAGATGGTTCGCATAGTGGGACGGAAGCTCTCGCTCGATCGTCTTCAATCCGGCGTAAAAACGCGCGTCATTGACAATATAATGCGTATTCGCGTGGTCTTTATGAATGCTGCCCTTCCAATGGGTGAGAATGATATCCGGTTTCACTTCGCGGATCACATCGGCGACCTGGTATTTCACTTCTTCGTCGACGGGAAGCTCGGCGTCTTTATAGGCCAGAAACTTGACGTCGGCACCGACGATATCGGCGAATTTATGGGCTTCCTCGATCTTCTGCTTCGCATATTCTTCCGGAGTCAGGCGGGGATGCCCTTTCTCTCCCGGCGTCAGATGCAGGAAGGTGGCTTTATGGCCGGCCTGCGTATATTTCGCGATAACGGCGCCCGCCGTCAAATCCAAGTCGCCGGCGTGACCGCCGATCGCCAAAATATGATGCTTTTGCTCTGTCATGTGAAATCGCTCCTTTGGGTTGGATTACTCGGTTTATCGTCCCATCAAAATCTTTGATTCGTCACGACCGCTGCCGCAAGCGCGTTATGCACGCAAGCGCGAAGCGCCTTCACCGTTTTGCCCCGTCCGTAGTAGACCCGGTTCGTCAGCAGCACGACAGCCAGATCCCGCTCGGGGTCCAGCCACAGGCTGGTGCCTGTGAAGCCCGTGTGGCCGAAGCTGCGCGGCCCCATCCAGTCGCCCGAGGCATCCAGCGGATCGCCCTTGAGCGCCCAGCCGAGCCCGCGGCGCGCGCCGGGGATGCTCTCCGTGAAGCTGCGCACGGAGGCAAGGGCCGCCGCCCGCGAGAGGAGACGCGGCCGGGGCGTTTCCGCTCCCGCCGCGTCATGACGCGCACCGGCGGCCGGGGCGGGGACGAGCCCGCAGCCCAGCCACATGCGGGCATAGCGGACCAGGTCGCCGGCCGCCGCGAACAGCCCGGCGTGGCCGCTTACGCCGCCGAGGGCGCGGGCGTTCTCGTCATGGACGACGCCGTGCAGGCGGACTCCTGCGGAGGCGTCGTACTCCGTTGGCGCTATATCCGCCGCCCGCCCGGCAGGCGGGCAGAACAGGGCGCTGTCCATGCCCAGCGGCCCGAAGATTTTGTCGCGCGCCGCCTCGTTCAGCGGTACGCCCAGCATCTCCTCGGCTATGCGGCCGAGGGTCATGTAGCCGACGTCGCTGTATGCCATCCGCGTGCCGGGTTTGGCCTGCAGCGGGGTGCGGTACACCGTCTGCCACATCTCTTCCCACGTCAGATGAGCCGAGTACAGATTGACGAGCGGCGGCAGTCCCGACGTATGCGTCAGAAGCTGGCCTACCGTGACTTCTTCTTTGCCGTCGCTTGCAAATTCAGGCAGCAGGGATGCCGCCGGTGTATCCAGGGTCAACCTGCCCTCGTCAATGAGCCCGAGCACCAGCGGCAGCGTTACGGTCACCTTGGTGAGCGAGGCGCAGTCGTATAGGGTGCCCGCATGTACCGGCGCCGGACCGTGACCGTCCGGATCGGCAGCTCCGGCCGCGTATACGAGTTCCTCGTCACCGCGTACGACGGCCAGCACCGCTCCGGGAGTAACGCCTGCCGCGATCTCGCGGTCAACAGCCCGGCAGGCGGCGATTACCCCTTCCGGCGAAAGGCCCAGTGCCGAAGCTCCGGAAGCGGCCGCCTCATACCCCATTGCCGCGGGCCTCCGTGGCGGAAGCCTCCGCGGCCGCTTCCGGTCCGTAGAGCAGATACTTGCTGCGAATGCCGGCCCATTCCTTCCCGTCGCGTTCCCAAGAAGCGATAATCGCTTCCAGAGCGCCGGGCTCGTGCAGGGTCAGGCGAATCCGGTCGCTGCCGCTCAGCAGGTCGATGAAGGTGGACTGGCCTTCCTTGAAAGGCGCCAGCCATTCGAATTCATCGGGATGAAGCCTTTGGATCATACTCAATAAGTGAAGGCCGGTGACGGCTGATTTGTACACTTTCGGGTCCGTAACGAACGTCATCACGCCGTTGCACAGCTGACCGGCATGCTTCGAGAAGGTCGGCGTAAACGTGACCGGGTGGAACCGGACGCCGGGAAGATTCAAGGCATTCAGCTCACGGCAAGTTTCCTCCGCCTTAAGCCAAGGCGCTCCCACCTGCTCGAAAGGCTTGGTCGTACCGCGTCCTTCCGACAGGTTCGTTCCTTCGAACAGACAGTGCCCCGCGTAGATCCGGACCGTATCCATGGTCGGCATGTTCGGGGACGGCGGAAGCCACGGCAGCCCGGTATCGGGATATTCCATCTCCCGCTCCCAGCCCTCCATTTTAACGACATACAGCTCGCAAGGTGTCTTCATTTGATCGGCCGCCAGCAGAGCGAATTCGCCGATGGTCATACCGGTACGGGCGGGCATTCTCCACGCGCCTACCATCGACAGCAGGCTTTCGTCCAGCAGGCCGCCTTCCCACTCAAGTCCGCCCAGCGGATTGGGACGGTCCAGCACAATCACGCGGACACCGGCTTCGGCGCAGGCTTCGAGCGTATAGATCAGCGTGCTGAGATACGTGTAAAACCGGACACCGAGATCCTGGATGTCGAAAACCATCGCCTGAAGCCCCGAAAGCATGTCGGCCGTCGGTTTTTTATGCTTGCCGTACAAGCTGTAAACCGGAATCCCGAGCTCCGGGTCGATTTCATCCTCGAACCGGACGCCTGCCTGGCGCTCCCCCCGGATACCGTGCTCGCAAGCGAACAAAGCGCCGAGCTCCGCTTCTTCCAATGAAGCGCAAACCTGAATGGTGGACTGAAAGTCGCGGTTGATCCCCGTCGGGTTCGTCAGCAGTCCGAATTTACGGCCCTTGAGCAGCGCGGGCGCCATTTCCGGAAACCGGTCGGCTCCCGTTTTCACCTTCCCTTGCATGAGGTTCCCTCCCCTGTTGGATAATAAAATCGGGTCTTCTTTTTCCAATTATCTGTAACCGCTTTCTATGTGTCATTATACCGTTTACGAAATTTTATTTCAATTATTTTTTACAATATAAAATTTTGTTTCCCGTACGTTTTTACGAAACTTCCCTTTATTAAACGGATGATTTAAGGCCTTTGGAAAATGACCTGCCGCCCTCTTTTCAATCAAAATTTTATTTCAGAAATTTTAAAAATATATAAACTTTTATTTTACAATCTTCCTGTGCTTCCGCTATACTATTGTCAGGGACTTCAACTGCATTCTCCTTTTTTTCCTCCAGTTTCCACGCCACACTTTTCTTTGACGGCCTGGAACTTCTTTTTATGTTTGCCTTACAGCCGTTCTCAACAGCGAATATCCCGAACCCGCCCGGCTCTGACCGAGGCAGGCAATCGGGCTGAGTTTTATACATCATGCTGGCATTCTTTCAGTTTCTACAAAAATAACGGAAGAAAAGGTGACTCCCATGGATTATGTCATCGGCCTTGACGGCGGCGGCACCAAAACCGAAGCCCTCGCAATCGACTTGAGCGGCGCAGAGCTCGGCACTTGGACGGGCGGCCCGGGAAATCCTCACGCCGTTACTTTCGCAACCGCTTCGACGGAACTCGGCCGGCTTCTCGCCACGGTCAAAGATGCTCTGCCGGGACGCAGATGCCTGGCCGTTTGCGCCGGCCTTGCCGGAGTAGACACCGCCGAGGAACGGAGCACAATGGAGCGGTATCTGACCCAAACGCTTACGGGAAGTGCTTACGAGGGTGTATCTCTTCTGATTAAAAACGACGCCGAAATCGCGCTGAAAGCCGCCCTCGGCTCCAGCAAAGGCATCATCGCCATTGCAGGCACCGGTTCCATCATTTACGCCTTCGATTCCGAAGGGAACAAGTACCGTGCCGGAGGCTGGGGGCATCTGCTCGGCGATCAAGGCAGCGGCTACGACATCGGGCTCTCCGTTCTTCAAACCGTCATGAAAAGCTACGACGGCGTACTTCCCGCGACCGTGCTTACAGAAGCCGTCCTTCAAAAACACGGCATCCGGGATGCGGCGGAGCTGCGCGGAATCGTTTATCGGCCCGGCGTGCAGAAGGCGCAGATTGCCGAGCACGCGGAGCTCGCTGTCCGTGCAGCGGCGGCGGGAGATATGCTCGCCCGGCAAATCATCGTGCGTTCAGCCGAAGATCTCGCCGACCTCGTCGTTGCGCTCCGGAACCGCCACCCCGAGCTTGACCGTCTGAAAATTGGCGCGGCCGGGTCGATTTTCGCGCATTGTCCGCTCTTCTACGATACCTTCCGAGTGAACGTATCGCAGGAAAACGATTTATCGGACGTCGTCTTGTCCGGCCGCCGCTCATCTGCAGGTGCTGCCGATTACGCCAGGGAGCTTGCGGCCTCCCAAGGGGTGAAGTAAGCGGCCGCCTAGTATGCCGCGTTGCGACCGCCTTTATATCCCTTTTTAACTATCGGAGGTACCTTATGAAAGAAAATATACACAGTCTCACGACCGAGCAGCAAAATCCCCGGACCCGCCAATTGGACCAGAGATCTGCTTTGGATATCGTCACGCTGATCAACCAGGAGGATTTAACCGTCGCGGAAACGGTCCGGCAGGTACTTCCGGCCGTGGCCGAAGCGGTTGATTGGATCACGCAGCGGCTTTCCGCGGGCGGCAGGCTCTTTTACTTCGGGGCGGGAACAAGCGGCAGGCTCGGAATTCTTGACGCATCCGAATGCCCGCCCACTTACGGAACCGATCCCAAGCTGATTCAAGGAATCATTGCCGGGGGACCCGATGCGATTTTGAAAGCCGTCGAGGGAGCGGAAGACAGCGAGCAGCTCGGACGCGACGATGCGGATGCCTGCGGCGTCAGCTCCAAGGATGTCGTTGTCGGCATCGCGGCAAGCGGCAGAACGCCCTACGTGATCGGCGCCATGAAGCGCGCCCGCGAACAAGGGGCAAAAGTCATCGCCTTGTGCAATAACCACGGCACCCCGATGGCAGCCATCGCCGATCTGGCCATTGAGCCTGTTGTCGGTCCGGAAGTCGTGCTCGGGTCGACCCGCATGAAAGCGGGCACCGCCCAGAAAATGGTGCTGAACATGCTCACAACGGCCTCGATGGTACGTCTAGGCAAAGTTTATGATAATCTGATGGTGGACGTTCAGCCTTCCAATTACAAACTGGTCGAACGCGCCAAACGCCTCATTGCGATGGCAACGGGCTCGGACAGCGAAGAAATTTCCCGGGCTTATGCGGAATCGCAAGGTCACGTCAAAACCGCCATCGTCATGATTCTGGCTAAAATGTCCTATGAAGAAGCTTCACGCAGATTACAGGAAACCGGCGGCAAAGTCCGCATGGCGGTTGAATCGTCCGAAAGTGCCTCATAAGCGTTTATTTCTCAGCGAAAGGTTGCATGCACATGAATGTCCGCTTAGTGAAACCTGATGAAATGACCGAAGCCGCGGCGCTTGCCGACTCGATTTTCCGGGACGGCGAGCAGGTATCGATGGCCGCCGGCTTCCCTTATTTGTTCTCCGCCGTCACTTCCTCCTCGTTCGGAGCTTATGGAGAAGACAGCCGCATGACGGCTTTTATGGGACTGCTCCCGTCCGCTGTCCGAATCGGCTCCTCGCAGCTGAACGTGTTCTCCGTCGGCGCGGTCTGCACGGCCCCGGAAGCACGGGGCCACGGGGTTGCCGGCAAGCTGCTCGATGCCGTGAAGGATCAAGTCGCCGCATCGGACGGCGACCTGATCCTCGTGTCCGGCACGAGAAGCCTGTACACGCGCGCAGGCTGCCGCGAGTTTGGGACGATCCGGCGCTACACGCTTACGCCGGAAATGGCCCCGGCGCTGCGGGAAGCAGCCGCTGAGGCTCCGCAAGCCGGCGTAAGCGAGGGCAGCACGGCCTCGCTTACGGGTGCGGGTGCCTCTGCCCGTGCGGCCTCGCAGGTCGGCGCCGGCGCTTCCCGCGGCACGGATGCGGCCGGACCGCTCCGCTGCCGGGAATGGACGCGCAGCGACCTGCCCGCTCTGGCCAAGCTGGCCGCTTCCCGCGAAGTCGCCTTCGAGCAGAGCCAGTGGGACCTGGCCGTGCTCATTGACGCGCAGGCTTACGCGAGATGCGTGAAGCTGGGGCACCGCGTCTACGTTGCGGAACGCGGAGGCGTCCCCGCCGCGTTCATGGTCGCCGCGCTTCCGGGAAGCCTCCGGCCGAAGATGACGCCGTTCGCCATCGAGTGGGCGGGCGAGCCTTCGGCCGTAGCCGCTCTGCTCGCGCATGCGCTGGAGACAGCGGCCCCGGAAAAGCTGGACGTGCTCGCTTCCCGGCACGATGCCGGACTGGCCGCTCTGCTGCAGAAGCATGCTCCGTACGCGGACGAGCGGATTCTGGGGACCGTCTATGTGCCCGATGCGGCCCGCCTTTTCCACCGGCTGAAGCCGTACTTGGCTGCTCTTCAGCCGGAAAAGGCTCCCCTGCTGGAAGGCAGCTCCGGCGCGGCCGAACGCGGCATCCGGCTGTCCTATCCGGGACTGGACGACTTGGAGCTGGATGCGGACGCGTGGATCGCGCTTCTGTTCGACGGTCCGTTCTTACTGCCGGGAGAGGAAGCGGCAGCGGACGCGAATGCGGCGCCGGTCCTTCCCGACGATACTCCGGCACAATGGCACGAGGCGCTGACAGGTCTGTTCCCTGTCCCGTTTCCGTCGACCTCCGGTCTCAACTACATCTGACGCGCACTTTATCGCCTCCCCGTCGATACCGGAGTTTTCATTGAGGCGGCGGGATATGCGGTATTGTGCTGCCTATACAAAAAAAAGCGCCACCCCTTGACGGGCGGGCGCTTTTTTCCGTTCCTAACGTTACGTTCGGCACAAACATGTACAAGCGCTCGCCTCTTGTCCAAATTCCCCCAGTCGCAGAAGTTTTTCCGTGAACACATGTTTTGACGACACTGCTTGTACGGCTCATTGCTTTGCTGCTCCTTGCTTGTACTGCTAGTATTGCTAGTACCGCTTGTACCGCTTGTACCGCTTGTACCGCTGTACCGCTAGCACTGCTTGCATTGCTTGCGCTTCTTGAATGGCTTGCCTCTCCCTCCCCACTTGCCAGATCGTTCAACGTTCCCCGTGCTTACCCGCCTTATCCGCCGGGGCGCTTCCAACAAACAGATGGCGGAGCAGCTGACGCTTTTCGAGGGCACCGTCAAGGTCTACCTCTCCCAATTGTACGAGAAGCCGGGCGTTTCCTCCCGTACCCAAGCGCTCGTTACCGCCCAGGAGCTTAAGCTTCTGGATGCGGAATAAGCATGCCTGCTTGGCTGAAACGATGCTTGTTTCAGCTCTTTCCGGCCCGCTGTGCGCCAAGGCCACTGCGCCGCTTAACCCCTCCGGGTCATATCCGGAGAGGTTTTTGTGTGGCTCTTGGTTCTGCTCTGCTTCTGGTCTTGCTCCTGCTCTTGCTTCTGCTCTTGCTTCTGCTCTTGCTTCTGCTCTTGCTTCGCTCCCTGTGTCACTCTTCGGCCCGTTCTTCTATCCGCACTTCACTGCCGTTCTCGTATTTACTTTCCCGATTGCTCTATACCGTTTTTGCTTTGCAGTCTCCCCCTCAGATTTCAGAGCAGATTCAGGTTGATTTAATCCCGTTTTAAGAAGTGCCGGGTACAATGGGTTCAGGACAGCGGATCAAACGTTTGCCTTAAACCGTTTTAGAAGGAAATTTGCCGGGTAATAATTCCGGCCGCGCAACGGAAACCCGTGTGCTTCGTATAAGACTTAGAAGACGTCCTTCCAACTTACATACGAATTACTCCATTCGCTTATCTGCCTACTTACGCTTATAGATACCGTTGCTCGTCTGATCCCACCTATTCGTTTACAGAAAAGAGGAAATACACATGAGACCCAAACATATTTTAATCGCAGGCACTGTCGCTTTTGCCATCACAATCGGTGCGGGATTTTGGAATGAAGAAAGCACCGCGGAAGTACAAATTATGATCCCGGATAACCCGGCCGCATTCGATAAAGTGAAAACCTCCGCCACGCAAACCGCAGCCGCGCCCGTCCAGGACGAACTGCATCAGGCCCTGGGCGTCACTTCCGACGAAGAGATTTACGACGCTTTGTATAACGGGCAGTCTCTCGCTGAGGTAGCGGCCGGCCATTCGCGCGATGTGCAGGATGTCATTGCCCTGCAAACGGCGCAATTGTCCGCGCAGTTGGATGACCGTCTCGCCGGTGGAAGCTTGTCCCGGGAAGCTTATGAAGCCCACAAGGCAGAGCTGGTCGAGGTCATCACCCGAAGCGTCGCGAACGTAACTTGACCGGTCTTTGCTGGCCCGCCGCCACCCCTCAAGCATCACGTTGTTAAAAAGAAAAAAGGCGCCCCCGATTTTACGGGGGCGCCTTTTTTGATTGAATCTGCCGCATGCCTCATCGGCACTCGCGGTTAATACTACTCGCCGGCACGCGATCAAGACTGTCACCGGCGTAACCGCCCGACAAAACCGAGCCTGCCGCAGCAGGTCGACCACGAGACTTACGTCTGCTGGAAGTGGGTTGCGGCGACTTGGCATTCCTTGCATACGAACGCATAGGTAATTCCTTCGCCGTAATCATCCACGTCCTCCCAGGAGAATTGGGCCAGGAAGGTCATTTTCCCCGAGCACCCGGGACAATCCGGGTACTCCGCATCCTGAATCCACGTGGGATGGCCCCCCACCTGCGAAGCCACCGCCGGCTCCTGAGTCCAGACGGCGGCGTAGTAAGTTCTCCGCTCCTTGCCTGAGAACCGCAGGGCGGGCCGCCCTCCGGCCTCCAACGGCCCATCCTCTTCCGGCACCGGGGAAACGGCGGGGGCGGCATTGTACCGGCTCCAACTGCTTCCTCCCTTACCGTCTATATCGGTAAAAAGAAAGCCATAGCAGGTGCAGCTCAAGCAGGTCGCAATCTTCAATCTTTCGCCTTCCATACCCAGGAACTGAAGCGAAGGATGTCTGAGGTCCAGATCGAACAAAACAGTCATTTCGCCGCCGCAGCCTCTGCAAAACTCTTCGGTTTCTCCGAAAAGCGATACAGGCTCGCCGCCGGAGGCTATGCCTTTTTCAAACGTCCGGCACTCCCTGTAAAACAAGTCGCTTCTCAAACCTTCCCCGTTCAGCATCCATCCCGCCTCAAGCGAGTACTGGTGTGGAGGAACATACAGTTCTTCGGCCCAGACAGGCGGAGTTTCCCGCCATTGGTTAAAGCGGGCCGCCACCGCTTCATCCCCGATCCAGGCCAGCGCGAGCAGCAGGAAATTGCGGTTCTCCGCATCTTTTTCCACTTGGTCCAGCAGAAAATCCCGGATAGCGGCGGGAGCCTGCTTGTAGAGAATACCCGGATGGTAGCATTCCTTCCTAATAAGCGCGGGCAGACAGTCGTGCACCGGTATTCCCGTGAAGCATGCCAGCGATAACAGAATGTCTTCCGCGATATCCGGCTCATCTTCCGATAGCAGCGCCGCCGCGTAAGCTTTCATCCTCTCCGCATCCGGTGCGGACAAAGAGGCATACAGCTCCTCGGCCGTTTTCTCGTATGCCGTATAGCGGATGAGAGGGTCCGGAACTCTCGGCTCGCACATGACTTTCAAAATCTCCACGGGGTCCGTTATCCCCTCGTAGAGATTCACATCCCTGCGTTTCCGGCGGATGAACTCCTCCCGCTCCAGCCGCTGCCGGTCCTGTACACAGGGCATACAGTAACCGCCCGTCTTCTCGGCTGTCCGGGGAAGAATCGTCGCCCGGCAATCCGCGCTTTTGCACGGAATACGCTCCGTCATCACACTTCATCCTTTCACCGTCCGGCGAGCTTACATGGAGAGCACCGCCGGATTTTTCGCTTGAAATTCTTCCCGAGAACAGGAAGCCTGCCTTCCGCGCTCCTATTCTTTCTCCCGGGCTCCTAAGCTTTACTGCGGATTTCTTCGAGAATCCGCCCGCAAATCTCCTCAATCGATTGCGGGCCCAAGTCCCCTTCTCCGCGCTTGCGGACGGCTGCCGTGCCCGTATTTTTTTCGTTTTCGCCAAGGACGAACATGTACGGCACTTTTTCCAGCTGCGCTTCACGGATCTTGTAGCCCAGTTTCTCGTTTCTCAGATCGGCTTCCGCACGGATGCCCGCTTCGTCCAGCGATTTCTTCACGAGCATGGCGTAATCGGCGTAATGGTCGGACACCGGCAGAAGCTTCACCTGCACCGGTGCCAGCCAGAGCGGGAAAGCGCCGCTGTAATGCTCGGTGATGATGCCGATGAAGCGGTCGACCGAACCGTACACGGCCCGGTGGATAACGACCGGCCGGTGTTTCAGGCTGTCCTCGCCGATGTACGTGAGGTCGAATTTCTCCGGCATTTGAAAATCGAGCTGAATCGTCCCGCACTGCCAGCTGCGCTTGAGCGCATCGAGAATATGGAAGTCGATTTTCGGCCCGTAGAACGCGCCGTCGCCTTCGTTGACCCGGTATTCGATGCCCCGGTTATCGAGCACGTTTTTCAGGGAAGCTTCCGCCTGATCCCACAGCTCTTGGGAGCCCATGGAGTCTTCGGGGCGCGTGGACAGCTCGATTTTGTACTCGAAGCCGAAGACGCCGTAAATATGGTCGATCAGTTCGATCACCCGGCCGATTTCTTCTTCGATCTGATCGGGGCGGACGAACAGATGCGCATCGTCCTGACAGAACGTGCGCACGCGCATCATGCCGTTCAGCGCGCCCGACATCTCGTGCCGGTGCACCTGCCCGTACTCGGCAAGGCGGATCGGAAGTTCCCGGTAGGAATGCAGGCTGTTTTTATAAATCAGCATATGGCCCGGACAGTTCATGGGCTTCAGCGCAAAACTCGTGTCGTCCACATCGGTAAAATACATGTTGTCCTTGTAATGGTCCCAGTGGCCCGACTGCTCCCAAAGGCGTCTGTTCATCATGAACGGCGTACGCACTTCGTCATATTCCCGCTGCCGCTGCAGTCCGCGTGCGAAGCTTTCCAGCTCCGTGCGAATCGTCATCCCTTTGGGCAGGTAGAACGGCATGCCGGGAGCTTCTTCGGAGAACATGAACAGGCCGAGTTCCTTGCCCAGCTTGCGGTGGTCGCGTTTCTTGGCTTCCTCCAGCAGATGCAGGTGCTCGTCAAGCTGCGCTTTTTTCGGGAAAGCCGTGCCGTAGATGCGCTGAAGCATCTTGTTGGCGGAATCCCCGCGCCAGTAAGCGCCTGCCACGTTCAGCAGCTTGAACGCTTTGATCCGCCCCGTCGAAGGCAGATGCGGTCCCCTGCACAGGTCGAGAAATTCTCCCTGTTCGTAGACGGAAATTTCCGCATCCTCCGGAAGGTCGCGGATCAGCTCCAGCTTCAGGGGATCTTCCATGTCGCCGAAAATGCGAAGAGCCTCCTCCCGGCTTACGACCCGGCGGACGATCGGCAGGTTTTCGCCCGCGATCTTCTCCATCTCCTTCTCGATTGCGGCGAGATCTTCGGTCGACAAGGGCTTTTCGAGATCCAGGTCGTAATAGAACCCGTCCTCGATAACCGGGCCGATGCCCAGCTTCACGGCTTTGCCGCCGTAAATCCGCTTGATGGCCTGCGCCATGAGGTGCGCCGTGCTGTGCCGGTAAATGTTCAGCCCCTCGGCGCTATCCGGCGTGATAATCTCGACCGCGCTGTCCCGGTCGATGGACGTGTTCAGATCGACTGGTTTGCCGTTTAGTTTGCCGCCGAACGCGTTCTTACGAAGTCCCGGACTGATGGACTGGGCCACCTCTTCAATCGTCGTCCCTCTGGAGTACTCCCGGACCGATTCGTCTGGCAAGGTTACTTGAATATTCATCGTCTATCCCTCCACGAGTGTTTTTGTTGAACGCAAAAAAACGCAGCTCATCCACAAAGGGACGAGTGCGTTCAGCTCGTGGTTCCACCCTCATTTGATCTGCCGCGAAACGCGCAGAATCCTCATTTGGCATCCGGTAACGGAGATGATCCGGTGTCATCTACTGCCGCTCGGATCTTGTGCGGGTTCGATGCCACGGCTGCAAAGGGGTAATTCCGCATCCGTCGGCAGGAGAAGCTTTCAGCATGCGCTTCTCTCTCTGGGCAGCCCGTAAAGGGAATCGTGTCTTTGGTCAATGCCTGTATGGGTAGAAATTATAGAATCGCTCCTGAAGGATGTCAAGCCGCGAATTTCTACTTTTCTCCATTCCAGGTCACTTCATGCCGCCTGCCGTGCTGATTTCGACCGGCTCGGAATTATTTCTTCCCCCGACGGCTTTAACGACAAACTCATAGGTTTGCGCGGAGTCGGTGCCGCTCAACGTATAGCTGTAGGCGGTCTGCCCGCTGACGGCCGGAACGTAGGCGCTCCAGTTGATGCCCGCCCTGCCGTTCTTCTCGTAAATGCGGTAGCCTCTAACCGGCTCGGACGTGCTGGCGGGAGCTTTCCAGGAAATAACCGCCTTGCCCGACTGTTTGACGGCGCTCGCATTTTCCACCTTGGCGGGCTTGCCGTCCGTCCGCTTGATGCTGTAGGACTCATAAACAGCGACGGGTTTGTCTTTTACGGCCGTATAAGACGTGAATTTGAGCACATCGCCGGTGATCGACACATCCACGAACATCTTTTTATTCGGCTGCTCGTTCTTGGCTGCGAAGAACGTATCCGCTTTCGGGTTCAGATCGTAGAACTTCGAAGCGCCGGAGTTGCCCATCAGGTATACGGTGCCTTTCGGATTCACGACGTTGCCCTGCTCGTCGATAATGACGTTTTTGATGGGAACGTTATTCAGCATCTGGTAGGATCTCATGTACATATGGTCATGTCCTTCGAAAACCATATCCACGCCCAGCTCGTCGAATACCGGAATCAGATACTTGCGGTAAAACTTCACCCGGTCGTCTTCCGCCGACGCGTTGTCTCCCGAGGAATAAGGTCCTTTATGCATGGAAACGAATTTCCATTTTTTATCCGACTTGGCCACCTGATTCCTCATCCATTCCAGCTGCTTCGTAAATTGGGGATCGGCCTTATACGGGGAAACCTCCCCTTCGTACTGGGAATTGATCTGCATAAAGAGCGCATCGCCGTATTCAAACGCATACACCGATCCGTCATGGGCGCCTGTCCCGACATCTTTGGGCAAATTGAAGTGGTTGTAAAAATTGTTGTTGGGATAGTCCTCTACCTCGTGATTGCCGATAATCGGGGCGAACGGCACGTTAGCGAATTCCTTTTTCGGAACGCCCAGGAACCACTGCCACAGCTGCTCCAGATCCCCGTCATCCGTCAAATCCCCCGTCAGCAGGACGAATTTGGGATCTACCGTCTTCTCGATGGCTCTCTTGAACGTATCCTGCCACAGCTCGAAGTTGGATTTGCTGGAGCCCTGCGTGTCGGTCACGTACAGGAAGTGAAAGTCCTGATTGTCGGCCCGGTCCGTCGTAAAAGACCCGGTCTCACTCCAGCCGTCCGCATCCCCGTTGCCGGCCCTGTAGACGTACTTCGTACCCGACTTAAGCCCGCTTGCAGTCGCTTTGTGACTGGCGAATTTCTTGTATTTCTTCGAGCTTCTGTCGCCCGCGGTCATCAGCGTGTCGATGACGGTGACACTGCCCGTGTAGCTCTGCGCCAAATCAGCCGGGAACGTGCCGCCCGTGGCTTTGGATGCTTCCACCACCTGGACAACCGTGCCCTTCACCGTTTCGGCCGTATACCAGTCGAACGAGATGCTTGTTTTCGGGTCGCCGTTGAACGTCATGTTCAGCAAAGACGGCGTTTTGATGCCGGAGTCCGGCAGCCTCGTCGTGAAGCTCCACGTAATGTCGGCGGACGGGGCTGCGCCGTCCTGAGCGCCTTTTACGAGTCCCTTGGGAACAGTGACCTTGTAAGTTTTTCCGGCCGCCAGATCGGGATGGCTGATTTTGAGGGTGCTGCCGCTCACCGCCGACGAAACGCCGGAAAGCGAAGCGCCGCCGCTGTCCGTGATCGCCGCTTTATACGCGTTGTCCTGCACCACGGCTTTGTTGAAGGTCACGCTGATTTCGGTGTTCACAGCCGCGTCGGCCGCTCCCGGAGCGGGAGTTCTGCTTACAGCCGTCGTCGGCTGTTCCCCGGGTTCGCCGCTGCCGCGTTCGCCGGTCACGAGCACATCCTTGATCCGGCTGGAACCCGAGCTGGATACCGTGCCGCCGCTTACACTGGCGGCCGAGCTTACGACCCAGCGGATGTAAAGCACATCCTGATCGCCGGCCCCTTGCGGCAAAGAGAGATTCGTTAATTTGCAGGTATTGTTCGGACAGCTGAAATTATTTTGGGCCAGGACCAGCTTCCCGTTCGGAATGTCCGTCCACGTCTGCTGATCGGTGCTGAATTGAACTTTGAAGTCACGCGGACCCGTGCTTGAGGAAGTCTGCTGCGATGATAGGGTGATGTTCTCATACCCTTTGGTGGAGAGTGCCGCGAGCCAGTATTTCTTGCCGCTGCCGTCGTGCCAGCCCTGATTGCGGACGCTGTTTTCGCCGGATTCGTATGTGTACTGGTCGGTATTGGTGCCTATGTCCCGGATCGAAGAAGCCGTTTGGAACACGCCGCCCGTGGCGGGAAATACACCGTTATTGCCTTTGTCCTTGAAAATCCACTGCGCCAGCGTTTCTTTAGTCGCCGCCGCTTCCGTCCGTGCGCCATTGCTCGCTCCCGCCGTACCGCTTGCCGAAACGGCTCCGGCCAAGTCGAGCGCCAGCAGCAGGAACACGACGAACAGACTGATGGAACGCGTCATTCTTTTTCCGGGAAAAGCTCGATACTTCCGCATTTCGCTTCCTCTCCTCATGTGATCAGATGGGTAAAGCGGTGCATCCACAAAATTAAAGCGCTTTAATTTTGCTTCATTTATCTTATCACGGATTCCATTTTTTTGTAAATTATCAAAGATAAGCGAGTAACCAAACAAAAGGGCACCGGCAGTTCGTTCTCACAATGACGCAGCACAAAAAGCACGGGTCCTCGCGGACTCGCGCTTTCGACAAAGCCGTGCGGCTTTAAGGCTCCTCAGCCTTTCCCCTAAACCGAGCGGGCCGCCCGGGTCGTCAGCCTTTCATAACACTGTCGGAACTGTACGTATCCGAGTATTGAGTCTCGCCTTCCTTCAGCCACACATCCGCAAATTCGTCCGAATTCTGCTTAAATTGCTCCAATACGTACGAGCAGGCGGGAATGATTTTTCTGCCGTTCTCGCGAGCCTCGGCTACGACATAATCCAGCAGCATTCGACCCAGGTTGCGGCCCCGGTACTTGGGATCGATAAACGTATGATTGACGATCCATGTGTCCACGTCGACCATATGATACGTCATTTCTCCCACTGTGCCGCCTATGCCTGTCAGGATATAGCTGGTTCCCTGCTTCTGGACCACAATGTCCACATATCCCTCTTCGCCCGTCTCGCCAGGGGCGGAATTCTTTTCCTCCGGCGGGTTCTGTTTCAATTCACTCATTTTATCGCACCTCCTGAAAAGAGTTATCGTTCTGTAGGCAAGCGGATGAAACCGCGCTATAGAACCTCTTTACCCTAAGAGTGGGGTTGTGAAGCTGATTTGAACCGGCGACAGCCTTCCAAAACCTCTCTTCAACTCTCCGAAAAGAAAGGGGGTTTTTGGCGAAAAAACGAAGGTTCCGCGCCTCGATTCCGCATTCCGTGTCGAATGGAGCTAATTTCTACAAATAAGGACAAAATCTGAACAAAAATTGTCGATTACTTTTTTAATTGGTTGTGGTACTATAATTTGTAAAATAACTTTATCTAGATAAAGTCCTAGGATTCATGATTTTTGCAAGCGCTTCGATTATCTGAAAATCACGACTCCCCCCCCAATTAACTATGAAAATGGATGAATGGACATCTTATTTTAGCAAGGAGGTGAAAAAAGAACTATGTACCTTCCAAAATGGAGCGGCTTGTACGTCCACGTCAAATGGTTTACCGAAGACCACGTTTGGAACCCGCAGCCCATGACCAAAGTCATCACGCCCGCTTTTCTGCTGTGGCTCGGGGTCACACTGGCCGCCCTGCTTATCTGTGTCCTCTTCAGCGAATCGTTGGAGCGGATCGGTCTTGTACACCGGGTTCATCAGTTTTTGAACGGATTAAAGCGCTATCACTTGCTTATTCTGCGCGTCGGTGTCGGTTTGGGTCTGCTGATGCAGCTTTTTACGGGCACGTATCTCGCGCCGAGTTTCGTATCGGACCATGTCTGGGTATACGCCGTGCTGATTCTGGCTATCGCCGGGCTTCTCCACCGCAGACTGCTGGTCGTGAGCGGTGCCGCTCTCGCTGTCCTGTATGGGTATTCCCTCGTTACATACGGGCTCTTCCACGGGCTTGATTATTTTTTCTACGCCGGCGTTATTTATTACCTGCTCGTCACCGAGAGCCGCTGGAAGCAATCGGCTACTCCCATTCTCTACCTATGCACGGGGCTGTCTCTCGCCTGGCTTTCCATGGAAAAAATGACACTGGCCAAGCTCGCCTGCTCGCTTATGCACGAGTACGGACTCCCTACGCTCGGCTTCACGGTTGAGGATTTCGTGCTGATCAGCGCGTTTATCGAAATGGGGCTCGCCTGGGCTTTTATCATGGGGATCATGAACCGCTTCACCGCTCTTCTGCTTACCGGCGTTTTTCTCATGACGACCACCTTTTTCGGGTTCAAAGAAATCGTGGGCCACACCATTATGCATACGATTCTTATTTTGTTCATTATCGAAGGGAGCGGTGCCGCCAAAACGTTATACCAGTTCCACCGTACACCCGTCATGCGCTGCTTGTTCGTTGCCGTTAACTTCTGCATCGTCGTGTTTGGTCTGATGGGCATTTATATCTGGCTGGGACAATTTAATCCACTCTAATTTTCGGAAAGAAGGAAACTGATAACAACTTCTCCCTCAACAAAAAAAAGGACGCAGGCTGATCAGTTGGAACAGCCCCGTCCTCTTTTACATGTCCGTTATCGGCCCCGGTTGGCACGCAGCCCCAGACTCTCCAGCTCCGCCAGGGCGTCTTTCGCGCTCCGCTGCGGATTTAGCGCCGCTATAAGCTCTTCCGTAACAGCCGCACCCGCGAATAGCCCGCGTACCGCTTCAAGATCGACCGGTTTCTCGTAGTAGGACACGGCCCATTCCGCATGTTCTTCCGGTGTATTCTTCAGATAGCCGAGCAGAAAATCGGACCCGTCGTCCTCCCCTTCGGCCTCCTGAAGATCTCCGGTCTTCCACGCCGAATCGCCGGCCTGCCGCCAGATGCAGAACGTAACGTCCTCCCGTTCGAACAGGTCGTTGTCCAGATAGGCCAACAGTCCGGCGGGTGCCGTCTCATACATGCCCGGCCATACGCCATACTCCTCGCGGGCATGCGGGCTGAGAGGCGACATGTGGTCAAAGCCCTTAATGATGACTCCCTCTTCCGCGAAAACCACGTACACGTCATCGCCCGCCCCGTTCTCGACGATCCCTAGAGCGGCGTCTGCCTTCCAGTCCGGCACGTACCGGTACACTCTCAGCCATTCTTCCCCGTTCATGATTACATCCAAAGCGGCCATATGCAGCAGCTGCCTTTTCAGCTCAGCCGGTTCCGGCAGCGGACGTTCCCAGTTTTTCATTCGTTCTCCCCCTGTCGGCAAGGTTTCCCCGGCTCCTCGCGAGAGCCTTTTTTATCCGAATCCTATTCCTCGTTCTCTGTGCGGTTCATCCTTATCGTACAAAAGTCTTCCTGCCTGTACAAGCCGTGAGGTCCCGTTGAGTTTATCCCCGTCCTATCTCACCTCAAACGCCACACTCCAGACCTCGCAATTAACGCTTGAAAAGCGTTACTCGGCAGCCGCCCGATGTTCCACCGAGTCCGCCTGAGCACGGAATACGCTCATTTTAATCAGGATCAGGAAGAACGCCAGGACAGCGAACATGATCCCGCTCCAGACAAGTTGATGTACACCGATCCGGGAAATAAACCAGCCTCCGGCCGCGCTTCCTATCGTAATCCCCAGATTCGAAAACGATACGAAAAGACTGTTCCCGAACTCGGGAGCTTCCCCCGATTCCTTCATCAGCCATGTCTGGCTGATAATGAGCCCGCCTGAGTGTACAATCCCCCACAAGACAATCATTCCGATCATCGGAACCAGGTACGACCCGAGCCAGTAGTTCATCAAATAAATGACGGCGTACAGAAACGGAAACAGCAGAACCGTCTTCGTTACGCTCTTCTGCAGCAGAACACCGAACAGAAAATTTCCCATAATCATAACGACACCGAACACCATCAGCATCGCGCTGATTAACGAACCTGTCATGCGGGTCACTTGGCCCAGATACTCCGCAAAGTAGCTGTACACCGAGAACATAGCCGCAAACAAGCACATAACGGCAGCAATATTCAGCCATAAGCCCGGTTTCCGTAAAATACCGAGCTGTTTGCCGTACGACATTCTTTCCTTAACCGGCATGGACGGCAGCCAGAAAAGGATGCCCATAAATGCGGCCCCGTTCACAAGGGCACCGAACAGAAACGCCGCTTCCAGCGAAAGCTGCTCCGCCAAATAAGAAGTGAGGGGAACGCCGAAAGCGAACCCGACCGTAATGCCGGCAAAAACTTTAGTCACCGCTTGGCCGCTCTTTTCCGGAGGAACGAGTTTGGCTGCAGTCACCAGCGCTACCGAGAAAAACACCGGGTGGAAGAACGCCGGGAGGATGCGGAACAGCAGCATCACGTTGTAGCTGGCCGTCATCATGTAAACGAGGTTGGAAATCGTGAAGACAAGGACGGAAAGAAGCAAAATCCGTTTGCGATTTATTCCCGAGGCAAGCAGTGTCAGGAACGGTCCAGACACAGCCACCACGAGGGCAAACAAGCTGACCAGCAGGCCGGATTGGGAGGCCGTTACCCCGAATTTCTCCGTAATTTGGGGCAGCACTCCGACCACACCTATTTCTGTCGTAATAATGCCGAAAACGCCCAAGGCGAGAATCACAATGAGCAGCGTATTTCTCTGTTTCATGCAGTAAACACTCCTGTCTGACTCGTATTTTGTATCTATGTGGAATGAGAAGTGAATTCTCCTGAATAAGGAGAATTCATACTTTTATTCATATATCTAAATATATAGATTTATTTGAGTAAAAAAAAGCGCTCCTTCCTACAGTTCATTCCGGATATAGTCGGCAAACTCCCGGATTGTTTTTTCATTGCGTCTGTAAAACGTCCACTTGCCTATCCGTTCCGATTCGACTAAACCTGCCTTCTGCATAGTGGCTAAATAGCTGGAAATTACCGATTGCGCGAGACCCGTCTTCCCCTGCATATCCGCTACGCAGACCCCAGTTTTGAATGCGATGCCGTGCTGGATATACGGCGCCGGGTCGAAATGCTCGGCAGGATTTTTGAGCCAGTCGAGAATTTGCCGCCTTGTTTCGTTGGCCAATGCTTTATAGATCAATAAAGGTTCCATGTTCCCTATTATATCTAGAATTATAGATTTGTAAACCATCTCTCCTTCCTAAGCCGCCAAAGAACCACTTTTCACCAACTCCGCGGCGGGCTATACTTAGGGAAAAAGCGGTAAAGGGGCAATCTACGTTGAAAAAAGCACTTGTGATCATCGACATGCAGGAAGTGTTCTACACGTTGCCGGAGAATCACCTGTACCGAAAAGACGAGCTGGCCGGCCGGATTAACGTCCTTATTGACAAAGCCCGCTCCGCCGCAGTTCCCGTCGTATTCATCCAGCACACCAGCTCCGATCCCGGCGATGAATTTTACCCGGACAACCCGGATTGGCAGCTTTATCATGGATTGGCGCGGCGTGAAGATGACACGGTCATCCGCAAAACGACGTGGGATGCTTTTCACGAAACGGAGCTGCCGGACTTTTTGCAAAAGCAAGGGGTCGAACAACTCGTGTTTGCGGGCGCCCAGACCGAATTTTGCCTGGATACCACCCTGCGTTCGGCTTACAGCCACGGATACAAGTGCAATCTAGTCGCAAAAGACTGCCACAGCACCCTGGACAGCTCCGTTCTGCCCGCATCCAAAATTATTGAGCATCATGAAAATATTTGGAACGGAAGGTTTGCTTCGCTGCAGCCTATGGAAGCCATCGCTTTTTAAGCGCCGGCAAAAAGCAAAAAACCGCCTGCAGATCAGCTTCGCGCTGGTCCGTCTCGGCGGTTTTGCTTTATTCGCCTGTGGCGGCGAACCGCCCCATGCGCTCCCCGATCTCGTCACGCACCCGCCGGAAAACAGCCCGCTTCATTCACGCCAGAATCCTTAGCCAGAAGTACAGGCCCAGCAGGGTAATGAACAACGTAGGAACGGTAAGA
The DNA here is from genome assembly GCF_058269095.1 of Paenibacillus sp. JNUCC 35. Taxonomy (NCBI): domain Bacteria; kingdom Bacillati; phylum Bacillota; class Bacilli; order Caryophanales; family Paenibacillaceae; genus Paenibacillus; species Paenibacillus sp. JNUCC 35. Next base: position 5,902,614 of record NZ_CM177771.1, read on the forward strand.
AGAATCCCCGTTTTAAAATAAGTGCCCCAGGAGATCTTCACTCCTTTGGAATTCAGGACATGAAGCCAGAGCAGCGTCGCCAGGGAACCGATAGGGGTAATTTTGGGTCCCAGGTCGGAGCCGATCACATTCGCATAGATCAACGCTTCTTTCGCGGCACCTGCCGCGCTGGTTGCGTCAATGGCGAGGGCGTCAATCATGACGGTAGGCAGGTTGTTCATGAGCGACGATATCAAAGCGGCAAGAAAACCCATCCCCATCGTCGCCGCGAACATCCCCCGGTCAGCCGCCGCCTGAATAACACCGGCCAGCAGATCCGTTAAGCCTGCATTGCGCAGCCCGTATACGACCACATACATCCCGACGGAAAAAAAGACGATCGCCCACGGAGCGCCCTTCACCACTTCCCGGACCGGAACGGTGGAGCTTTTACGCGCCATCAACAGGAAGAAACCGGCAATAACACCGGCGATAACCGACACGGGAATGTTCAGAAACCCGCTGACGAAATACCCGGCCAGCAGAACTCCCAGCACCACCCACGACAATCGGAACATGGCGGGATCTTTAAGCGCATCCGCCGGTTTTTTCACCTGCTCCGCGTCAAAATGCCGGGGAATACTTTTCCGGAAGAAAAGATACAGCACCAGAATGCTGGCAGCCAGCGAAAATAAATTCGGCACGATCATCCGCCCGGCGTATTCCATGAAACTGATCCCGAAAAAGTCTGCCGAAACGATATTCACCAGATTACTGACGACCAGCGGCAGCGACGTCGTGTCCGCAATAAAACCGCCTGCGATAATGAAAGGGAACACTTTCTTCTCGTCGAAACGAAGTGCCCGCACCATGGCCAGCACAATCGGAGTCAAAATCAACGCGGCTCCGTCATTGGCAAAAAACGCCGAGACAAACGCTCCGAGCACCGATACATATATAAACATGCGAAGACCGCTGCCTTTGGCCGCTTTGGCCATGTGCAGCGCCGCCCACTCAAAAAAGCCGATCCGGTCCAGAATCAGCGAGATCAGAATAATCGCCACGAATGTCAGCGTTGCGTTCCAGACGATATTCGTGACATCCCACACATCCTGAAAGGTGACCACACCCACAAGAAGAGCTGCCGCCGCTCCGCCGCAAGCCGACCAACCGATAGACAAATTTCGGGGCTGCCAAATAATCAGCGTCAACGTAATCAAAAAAATGAGACATGCCCACACTACAGTACTCACTGCTCCAACCTCCAATTTAACGCTTCGTTCACGGTTACCAATAACTATTCGTTATAAGAGCCCTGTAATCCGGAATATCCTATAACAATTTCAAGCCGACATTATTATATAACCATATACTTATATATAGAACCTCTTTTTCCTGATTTCAAACATACTTGCAACTTGCAATAATTTATTGTATAACAAATTCAGGAGGTGATTCCTTTGCAGGATGAACGGGAGCTTTTTCAAATGATGACCCGGCGTTTCGGGCTGCTGAACAAAAACTGCTGCACAGTCGGCGGATGCGATATTTCCCTCGTCCAAAGCCACATTCTTTATGAAATCGACCGCCGGCACAAGCCTTCCATGCAGCAGGTAGCCGAAATACTCGGAACCGACATCACAACATTCAGCCGGCAAGTGCAGTCTCTGATCAAAATGAAGCTCGTTCAGAAAACGCCCGATCCTGTCGACCGCCGTATCCACACGCTCTCTTTGACAACGGAAGGAAAGTTCGTCGCGACCGCGATCGATACCCAGATGAACGATTACCTCGAAGAAGTTTTTTCTTATATGAGTGAATTTGAAAAGGAGACGCTGATCCGCTCCATTAAGCTGTTTAACGACGCAATGGGGAAATCAAGCCGCTGCTGTGCCCCGGTTTCGGGGTAAGTTTTTCCAACAAATAGTTGCATTTTGCAAGTATACCAACAGACTATTCATTCATTAAGGAGTGATTATAATGACAAAAGAAAACCGCAACCACGATCTGATTCGTCACAATGTACGCAGCAAATACAAAGAAGTAGCCGTCAAATCCATCCCGTTGACCTCCTGCTGCTCTCCCGGTGCGCACGCGGAAAGCCAGGCAGAAAACCAGACGGAAAGCTGCTGCGATACCCCCGCCGATTTCGATGCCATCTCGGCCAGGCTGGGCTATTCCGGAGAGGAACTGACCGCCGTGCCCGAGGGTGCCAATCTGGGTCTGGGATGCGGCAATCCTCAAGCCATAGCGGCTCTGAAGCCCGGCGAAATCGTGCTGGATTTGGGCAGCGGCGGCGGATTCGACTGCTTCCTGGCCTCCCGACAGGTGGGTGCAGCCGGCCGAGTCATCGGAGTCGACATGACTCCCGAGATGGTCACCCGTGCGCGCCGCAACGCGGAGAAGGGCAATTTCTCCAACACCGGCTTCCGGCTCGGAGAAATTGAGCACTTGCCTGTCCGCGACAATTCTGTCGATGTGATTATCTCCAATTGTGTCATCAACCTCTCGCCGGATAAACAGCAGGTGTTCCATGAAGCTTTCCGCGTCCTTAAGCCGGGAGGCAGACTCGCCATTTCCGATATTGTCACCACGGCCGAGCTTCCGGAGGAGATCAGAAACGACATAAACGATCTCTACTCCGGCTGTATTTCCGGCGCTTCTTCCATCGCCGATTTGGAGCGTCTGCTGCAAAACAGCGGCTTTACCAGTATTTCAATCGAGCCGAAAGATCAGTCCAAAGCTTTTATTAAAGACTGGGTTCCAGGCGCGGCGATTGACCGGTACATTGTCTCGGCGGTCATCCAGGCCGTTAAGCCTTCAGGCGCTGACAGTTGACAACCGGAATGCTTCAGCGTCTCTCCATACGGCGGATGCTGCAAGAATCGGATGTTCCTCATAAACCAATGGCATCGTACTCAGGCATCCTGCTGAGCCCAGCACTATGCCTGCCTGTACTTGCCCCGAAAGCTGCCTACCACCGGATCCGCCGGATCAGATCGAGAACCTTCTGCCGGTCCTCCGGTTCCACCGGCCACTGCATGATCTCTCCGGCAACCCGCTCCAGGCTCGTGTAGCCTTTGGCCAGTCCGTTCAGCCGCGCCGCCAAAGTCGAATTCACCAGCTCGCGGTGAGAAGGATACAATGTGCCGAGCTTGTCGACGGCATCGGGAAATCTTTTCAAATAATATTTCTGGTGCCGTTCTTCAGCCGGATAAAAAACCGAGTAGGGAGCCGCTTCCGTCTCTGTCTCCGTGCTTCCCTGCTTCTTGCGCCGGGAAATCACCGCTTGTACGGCCTCCTGCTGCTCCCTGTTATGATACAAAATCAGCGACAAATACTGCCGCCCTTTATACCCGTTAATGTTGACGGGATTGTGGTTGTCCCAAAACACGTCCAGAATATCCTCAAACGTAATCACCGCCGGATCAAACTCCAGCTCTACCGTCTCCGAATGGTCTCCCATTTCGCGATAAGTCGGCTGTTCGGTCCTTCCTCCGGCATAACCTGTCCTGGTGCGGATTACACCGGGCAAATGGCCGAACAAGGCATCCGGGCTCCAAAAACAGCCCATCCCGAGCGTTGCCGTTTGCAGATTGTTTTGCGGAAGCGTAAGCTCCGCCGTTTCCTTTCCGGCATGACAATCGTCCATTCAATCCGGCCTCCTCCATATGAATAAGCCTATCCGGGCTATTGTTCCCCACCCGCAGGTGCAACTAATAAAAAAACACCTATCCAGGTGTTTTTTACCGCTCCAACAGCTCGTCTATTTCCTTTTTCAATAAAAGGTACCTATGAACGCTTCTCATGATCGGCACCTTGGTCAGCGTGCTTTTATCTACATAAGTCTTCATCTGATCTTTGGACAGCCCCAGTAAATTTCCCGCTTCCGTAACCGTCAAAACAACCTCGTTACTCGTCGCATTGAACGTCTTTTTTACCTTTTGATTCCAATCCTGGAATGCTTGCATAGGGACGGCAACCTTCCTAATCTTAGCCAGTACATTTCTTGACTGATTGTATAAGTATACCACAAGAAAGGAGGTTTACCTAAGCTCATCGGAATTTGGCAAAGCCTATTTTTACCTCTAGCTAGGCACCGTTTATGACAGAAGCCCATACAATACCAAGGTCAAATACCTACACCATTAGACAGGGAGGCAGCACATATGAGTTTTCACGGAGGCTTCGGAGGTTTTGGACCCGGTGGTTTCGGGCACGGCGGCTTTGGGCACGGAGGTTTTGGAGGCCCGTTCGGGTTTGGAAGTCCGTTCGGATTTGGAGGATTTGGAACTCCGTTTGGGTTCGGGGGTTTTGGCACTCCGTTTGGGTTTGGAGGCTTTGGAACCCCCTTCTTTAGTCCTTTCTTTTTCCGCGAAAATAATCAAGGAACAGCTAACCCGTATTTCCCTGGACAATCAACCCTACCTTACACAGGAGCTTCTCACTACACATACCCCGGTCAGCAAACGGCACCTCAATTTTACACCGATCAACTATGACCGCTTTGTGAAGAAAACAAAAAGAGGAGCTGCCGCCGCAGCTCCTCTACTCATTTAACCGGCCAATTTCAGCCCGCCGACAGAGAATATAATGCCAAGAATACAACCGATCCGCATCCAGCCTCCCGGTTCCTTGAAAAATAACATCCCCACTACGGCGGCCCCGACCGTTCCGATTCCCGTCCATACCGCGTAAGCCGTCGCCAGAGGGATCGTTTCCATCGCCCGGACAAGCAGTTGGAAGCTTACGAGAAATCCCCCGATAAGGATAATGTTGTTGGTGACATTGTTATTTTGGGCGACCCGTTTGATCCCGATCACCCCGATCACTTCCAGCAATCCCGCCGAAACGAGCAGCAGCCAATCCATCACGCCTCACTTCCTTTACCCGACAGTTTCAAACCGACGATACACGCCAGCAGAAGAAGTATAAAAAAAATCCGTACCATGCTGACAGCCCCTCCGGACATGACGATTTCCACAATCGTAGTCCCGAGCGTCCCCATACCTGCAAACACGGCATACACCGTCCCCACCGGTAAAACCTTGGTTGCTTTAATGATTAAATCGAAGCTCGTCAACAGGGCGATGAGAACGACAATACCGGGTACATTTTCATATTTGAATCCGCTTGCCCACACAATCTCCAGCAGTCCCCCCAGAATCACATAGGTCCATGCTCTGGCCTCACTCATCCGTACTTCCGATTTGACTCCCATTCTACGACTGCCCCTCCTCCAAATGCTGTAAATACCAATCGACAATCCGGTCGATATAATCCATCACGTCGGCTTCCATTCCGTACACCTTCGCTTCTTCTCCTTCATCGGGACGGATTAATGTCCAATATTTCTCGATGAGCTGCTCATCCTGCTGAAACCAATCCATCGAAATTTCTACGATCCGAGCCGCAAGCTTTTGAGAAACAGCCGAAGACGGCGGCTCATGCAGATTTCCCTTGACCTCCCGGATCAATTTTGCCCACGCCATATTCCGAGGATCGTCTGCACTCAGGTCCGGCAAGCTTTTGATGATTCTAATTTCCTTATCCGTAAAATGTTGAGTCAGGAACATTTCCCTGCCCTCGGACGGAGCGTTTAGAGACCGGATGAATAGAAAAATGTCCTCCGACTCGACATCTCCCTTCATCTCGAACGCGTGCCGTGTGATCTGAAGCAGCTTTTCCATCTCATCCAGCCGCCTTCTCTCTTCCGCAATTGCGGCCAGTTCAAAATCCAGATAAGCTCTCCAATTAATCTCGCTTGTCTCTTCCTCGGAAGAGAGCATTTTTTTGATCGAGGCCAGCGTAAAACCCAGCTCCTTCATCGCCGCGATATGCTGGAGCAGCTTAATTTCCCTGCCGGAGTAGTACCGGTAGCCCGAATCCGCTACCTTGGCCGGCTTCAGCAGCCCGATTTCATCGTAATATCTCAGCGTTCTTATCGATATGTTCGTCTTCTTGGACAACTGTCCGATACTGTACATCTAAGTCCCTCCTTACCCCATAATTATACAGTCTCCAGTATAGGAGAGAGTCAAGAGTATATTTCATACCTATACAGCCTCTATGTTGAAAAAACTGAACAACAAAAAGGCCCCAGCTTCTCTGCCGGGACCTTCCGGGTTGTCTCGCGTCGTCTTATGATTGAACCGTACGCCCGGTTTCATTGAAGTTCAGACGTTCCAACCGATCAATGAGCTGCCGCAGGCTTGTTTGGTCCTTGCCGTAGGACCTGACATCCTCTCCCAGCATTTTTTCGGCTTGTTCTCTTGTGAGCGTAAAGCTGTACGCCGGGCCATCATTCGGACCCGTAGGGTCCGCAATCGAATAGGTGATCCAATCGACGTTATCAATCAGACTTAACAGCAGAATGGAATTCCGGTAAAAAGCTTCTCCGCTGACTGCTCCGTCTTTTAACACAACCGTATCGTCGTTCACGACATAATAGACCGTAACTCCGTAAGGCTGCGCCTTCGTTTGAAGCTCAATGCCCCTGCCTTCCAAGCCGCTTGGCCTGGGCATTCCGCCGATGAGGCCGCCTACTTTTATATGGTTGCCGACATAGAGCGTTTTGTTCCCCATAAGCTTTTCCATATCATACCCGGAATAGAGCGGCTGCGAGGATAGCTGGGACGAATGCGATAAAGGCTTGGGCTTGGGATCGGCCGAACAACCTAGTACCAAGGCTGCAATAACAAGCATGGAGCCTGCGGCTATCCAAGAGGAGGGCTGACGATAGGCGAGAATATTTTTAATCCTTGCCTTAATATTCCCCTCTCCAAAAGCAAGCGGACTGCCGGTCCGTAACCCGCTCCTCCTTACCGCAAGTGAAAGCAAGGTCGTAGAGTAGCTTCCTTTAATCTGGTCGCCCATCTTGTCCACGACACACTCATCACAGGACATCTCCATGTCCTTGCTCATGAGCGCATAAGACAGCCACATAAGAGGGTTAAACCAATGGACAGTCAGAATCACGAACGCCAGAGGTTTTATCCAATAATCCCGTCTCCGGATATGTGTCTCTTCATGCAGTAAAATATACGACAACTCTTGCTCACTAAGACCGGTCGGAATGTATATTCTCGGCTTCAGAAAACCGCATACAAACGGTGTGGTGATCCGGTCCGTCTCAAATAGCCGATCCTTGACGAGAGTTGCCGTTCGAATTCTTGCTCGTATTCTCAAATAAGACAGGACACTGTAAAAAAGGAGAACGACCGTGCCCGTTACCCAGATTATACTTGCAAGCCACAGGATGATTTGCATGGGATTTACGCTTGACGTTGGCGCGGCAACCGGGAGAGTCGAGTTAATAAAATGGCTTATTCCGCTTATTCCGGCATCCACCACAGGATTTTTTTGCATCCCCATATTCTGCGGCACAAACTCCATGAAACCTGTTCCGGACCTGCCTTGGGGCTGTACCAGCCGTAACAGGCTAAAGCTTGAAGTGAAACTAACGGGAATGACCAGTCTTACGGCTACGGCCAGCCATAATAGATAAGAAAATATCTTAGGAGCTCGTTTCAAAAAAAATCTCGTGATAATAACCGCAATTGCGACATAGCTGGCCGTAATGCTCATATTAAGGATAGTAAGGAACAGGCTCGTCATCGGGTTGCCTCCTCAATAATCCGCTTCAGCTCCTCAGCCTCCTTCTCCGACAGTTTCTTTTCACCCAGAAAAGCGGTTAAAAACTGCGGTAAAGATCCGTTGAAGGCTTTATCCACAACCGTCCGGCTTTCGTATTTCTGCGCGTCGGTTTTCTTAATGATTGCGGTGACCGTCGCTCCCTCGTTTTTGAGGATTCCCCGCTCACAAAGCTTTCTTAACACGGTATAGGTTGTGGACTTCTTCCAACCAAGTTTTGTTTGGCTTAGCTTTACGAGATCGGTAGAATTGACCGGTTCATGATCCCAAACCAGGCATGCGAATTTGTATTCGGCATCGAACAATTTGTACGGTTCCAATCGGATCGCCCCCTCGCGGGTTTATTGTGATAAACCTTAATGTAATGAGTTTATTGCAGTAAACCTCTGTTGTCAAGAGTTGGATCGGCAAAAAGACCCAGCCAATCGGCCGGGTCTCTTGTATGTATGGGGCGGCTCGTAAAGTGTAAATTCAAAATCCGTCGCCGCGTAAGGTTTGAAATATTCTGGGATAGCGCAGCTAAACCCTCGCGCCTACAGTCAATTCTTTAGAATTGATCACTAACCCCGCAGCCTGGATGAAATCAAAACCTAGTATTCCGTCAATTTCCAACCCGTAATTCATTTCTCCTATCTCTACTTCAAAAACTTCCAAAGAAACCTCGCCTGTCCTCACGAAGTCAAAATATTTAGAGTAAACGACTTCTACTCCCCCTACACCCCTTATCTTATTCAGAACATCCTCAGGCTCAACCTTAACTCCGATCGCATCTACTACATCTGCACTGAAAATTGTTCCCGCCGAACCAGTATCGAGCAAAACGTGCTTCAAATGAAGTTGTTCGTCCCGATAACAAATCACAACTTCTATAAATGGTAACCCGTACTTTACCTCAATATTCATCTGGGCCCTCTAACCCCCGCCCACTTCTCGCGAAGCTTCAGCTCTTCACGAGATGTGTGAAAGAACCCATACTCCCGGTAAGGCTGTTCCCGATGCAATTCGTAATAGCGCTTCATTGCCACTGCGGAATCATCAAATCGATCAATAAGTGCCACTTCATCAATGAGCCAGTAGCCGTCTTCTGAATGAGACTTCAAAGCCTCACAGACCACCCACTCGTCTGGAAATTGCTCTCTAACCTCTTCCCAACGCATCTTCGTCACCTCTGAAAGTTAGTACTTTTTTACTTTAAGTATAGCACACAAAATGCTTTGCTCCTCTCAATTACTAATAACCATTCATGTATAACTCAACCTTATTTTGAATGTTCTCGATAATATGCTGTATTTGTGAAACCGAGACTCCGAGGTGCCTAGATATCTTAATCAAATCGCGATCTTCTATTAAATGGAGGACAACTCGCTTCTCTATTATTGACAAATTCTCTATAAAATAATTCACTTCAAAAATAGTTTCATCGTGAGAGTTTGAACCTAAGAAGTTAGACAAGGCGGAGAAGGTACTATTGTTGTTGAACAACGGGGCGTCTAGAGAGAGCAAAGACTCCAACTTCCTTGCCTTCCATGCCTCTTTATTTTTGTCCCTCATAGTGAATTTCAGTTGTAAAAGCATGTATTCTTCAAAACATCCATACTGCACCTTATATGTACGTATTGCATGGATTAGGGCAAGTGCACCTTCTGCAATTCGGTCCTCTAGCTCCAGGCCTTTATAGGAGTCTTTACATTCCTGTGTGACAAGAGATATATAATGTCTCACAACATCATCTTCAGTAATTTTTTCCATTGCCTTATTTCTTCTTTGGAAGCATAGCTTTAAGTCCATTTGTTCTTGGTTTTTTAGGAGTCGCTCTTGGAGTTGTTGGTGCAGGGGTAGAGGGGATTAACGTGGCTAACCATAGTTCATCTATTTTTTCAACTGAATATCTTGCGGGCAAACGAACTCCGCGTTCCTCCATGCAATGAACCAAGTACTCATCCCTGACTACTCCATTCTTCGGAATGCGATAACCCTCTTCAGGAAAGCCTATCAGTCCCAGCATGGTACCGTCTGAATTGATCCCAATTTTAATTTTTTGCGGGATACTTTCACAGAGACTTTTATTAAAAGTAATCATTTTCTCTTTTGATATTGTTATAGATAAAACCGGCTTGGGGGGACGTGGTAAAAACCATTCAAATTGTGGTAAATCCATCTTAATCTTATTTTCAGATCCATCGACCATGAACATAGCCTCCTATAGAAAATTTTGGTTTTTATGATCTGATATTACCTTTATAGTTATCTTTAGTCAATACATATAAACATAGAATTTAGTTGATATAATAGACCGTCTACATTATGCTTGAGTTGTCGGATGGATGATATTTATCTTTCTGGGGATTGAAACTATGTCTATATTTATTCGGAAACAGGTCAAAAAAGCTACCTCGAAAACGTAACTCTCTGTTCGAAGTAGCTTTTTGATTAATTGGTATACCATTAACTAGAGAACCGATATGGCTCCTATTTCTGTTCGATATCAGCAAACTTCATGTTATGCTCACGCCTCCATCCCCTCATAACGAAAAATCGGTCACGCCCTTCTTGTAAGCATATTTCAGGGTGTAGGCGTCTCCGTTCTCATAGGGCATAGCTGCAATTTTAATGCGAGTATAATCCAGCCTGTATTCTCTTAAAACTCTTTTGATCAAAGCAATACCGCGTGCTTCATCCGTAACGACGCAAAATATGTTAAGAGCATACGCAGTCGGGTCGGAAACGCATTTTCCCATATCAAACCCGTCCACATAGCCCAGCTCGGCATCCGATAAAAAAATCCCCAAATACTCCATCACTTTGTCTTTTAACCAGTGGTCGCGCTGGCTGCCTTTTACGCTTTTTAGGGGAAACTGCACGACTAGCCAACTTTTTTCATTCATCTAAGTCACCGCCTAAACGCTAAGTTATTTTCCCCGGCTTGCGGGGAACGAAGAGTTTACCCGTTCGAAGATATTTCTATATATTAACAAGTCTTATAGTCAAGTTTACATGCAAGCTATATCCAATGCGACCTATTTTTGAGTTTAAAAGATTGTGATCCCGCGCGCTTACCTCCCTGCTCCCGGAACAGCAAAAAGGCCCCGTTCAACGCCGAGACCTTCTGCGTGGTATAAAAACGAGCCGCAGCTCAGTAAATCCCTAAAAGCTCGCCGCAGCCATGACAAATGTCCAACTGCATCCATTCCCTATTCGTGCACTTTACGGAACATATCCGCTCCTGTGACATAGCGATATTTTTTCGTTCCACCCTTACCGGTGATCTGAAAAACTTGGTTATCCGGATTATAAGTTACCGTATCTCCATATCCAGCCTTCAACGCCGCTTGAACATCAACCGATTGGATCTGACCTTTTATATTTTTGTAAATATAGATTTCTTTTGCATAGGTCGATGCGACAACCTCGGTTACTCCATCCTTATCCAAGTCTTGCTCGTAAATGCTCCATGCATCCATTTGTTCGTAGGCCACAACCTCATCTTGGTTTAAGGCAATCCAATACACACATCTTCTTTCGGGTCCGCATTTGCCATCCAGCCGAAGATTCATCAAACCAAAGGCATCACTTTTTTGAAGTTTCGCTTCACTCATTTTTCCATAGCCAATTTCATAAAACTCATCCTCGGTAGAACCAGGATGGTTGGTAAGCTGAAAACCGAAATAAGAGATTGGGTCTTTATCCGATTTTGTGTAATCCATTTTTGTGTAATCCATATACTTGCCGATTCCTTCAATAGACACCGTCTCTTTTACATGTACAGACGCTAACGGCAGCCGCGACAAAGTATATCCCCTAATTCCCTTATCTGTATCAGGGATGACCGACAGTTCCTTTGCAGGCTCGTAATGCAGGGTGATATCTTCACCAGAAATTTCTTTCGACCCCATGGTCACCATATTTTCCGTAATTTTAAATGCTGCCGGGAAACGATCAAAGACCTGAAAAATAGAGATGCAGATCAGAAGGCCTATCAGCGGAGCAGCCATATAGAGTAGTGGGTTTTTCAGTTTCTTTCTTTGATTCTGTTCAACCCGGGTAAGCACCGTTTGTTTCATCTGTTCAGTGAATACGCCTCTCCCGACGGAGCTTGCCTTAACCAACGCTGCCCAATTCGGTTTCTCACGATTCATGGTTCAGATTCCCCCATCTCTTTTCAACTTCCTTACGCGCTCTGCTCATTCTTGACTTTACCGTTCCTTCAGAAATGTGAAGTAATTCCGCTATTTCTTGAATAGTCAACTCATGTTCCAAACTTAGAATAAGAACCTCTCTTAGTTTTCGAGATAAACCCATAATAATTTCCCGGAGATCTGCAGCCGCCTGATTCGCCATATAGGAAACCTCGGCTGACTGTACTGTCCGAGTGCTTTTCACATTTCCAAACAACAGAATCCTCCGAAAATAACTGGATTTCATTTCATTAATCGCAATATTTCTCGTAATGGAAAACAACCAGGTTTTGAAAGAGGATTGTCCTCTAAAGGTAGACATCTTCAAATGAACCTTAAGAAAGACTTCTTGCGCAATATCATTGGATTGTTCGTAATTACCGGTTAATGCATAGGCATACCTCCACACATCGTCCCCATATTGAGTCATAAGATTGTACAATTCCGTATTATCGACTTCTTGAAAATATTTTAGGTACTCCGTTTCCATCTATCTCCCCCCTCCCAACCTATTAGACAAGATAGCGTGCTCAAAGTTCCCTAAATTGAATCGACGCTATGAAAATATTTTTGAATACGGAGGAGAGTCTACGTACGAGTGGTAGTATGAGGCAGAAAAACTGCCATGAATGAGCTCCTGACCTGCTAAGGGGCAGCTAAAAAATCCCATCCGGCCAATAACGGCTCCAGGTGGGATTTTCGCTTCAGACGAATGTAAGTTTGTCCTAAGAAAATAAACATTAGACCGGATTGACCAGCGCTCAATCGCTTAACACTGCCAGACCAAGCCGGCTTATTCGTTCAGGATCGGAGATCAGGTCGACCTCGACAATTTTTTCTTGATTCATTGTAAACTGGAGTACATAGAGCAATCTGCCCCGTGGAGCTACTATAATTCCTGCTTGTCCTTTCACGAGGGCTAGTTGTGCCGCTTTCTGTGCACGTCCCGAAACTTGTTTCGCTAGTGCGAGCGCTCCTCGCGTTACTCTGGAAGATCCTGTTTGACGATCGTCACGAAGGATAACATCCGGATCAAGCATAGCTACAAGAGTTTCGAAATCGCCTGAGTGAGCCGCGGCCAGAAAAGCTTTAACGACGTCGCGTTGGTAAGCAAAATCGACTTCCGGCATTGTTTTCGCTCCGCGAATCCGTTGGCGTGCCCGGCTCGCAAGTTGTCTTGTTGCGATCTCCGACTTTCCTACAATAGGAGCAATCTCATTAAAGGGCATGGCGAAGACATCGTGGAGTACGAACGTGATGCGTTCAACAGGATTCAACTTACCCAGCACGACTAGCAGTGCAATACCGACGGAATCAGCCAATACGGCTTCTTGTTCGGGATCGACTATATTCTCTTGGCTCGTGAAAGAATGGGGCAAGTGAGTTTCTAACGAATCTTCGCGCCTGGATTTTCGCGATCGTAACATATCTAGACATATACGCGAAACAACGGTAGTCAACCATCCCCCCATGTTCTCGATGCCTCTTCCATCCTCGCGACTAAGACGCAGCCAAGCCTCTTGTACGGCGTCCTCCGCTTCACTCAATGATCCCAGCATTCGATAAGCCACTGCCTGGAGGTGCTTCCGGTGTGCTTCGAACGTATTTGCCAACCCAACTTGTTTGCTCATCCTTCTAACTCCTCGCACAAAATAGAATCCTCTATAAATACTGACGAATTCAGCCCGAACAATGTGACAAGACAAGGTGCCAAACATTTGCTGATTTTTTTCCAAAAAAATGTTGTCACATATCCCATGAGTTGATTCGTCAGCTTATTAAAGGGCCGAAACAGGTTCTAATCAAAATTAAAGGAGATTCCCCCATGAAATCGAGAATGGAAAGTCCCGCTATAGTCGTACCCGATGTGCCCCAAGCCTTACAAGCCCTAGGCAAAGCCCTGTTTGCATCCGCAGAGAAGACAGGGATTCCGAGTCGTACGCTCTTCCTTTCGTATCTTCGGGCAAGCCAGATCAACGGGGACAGCGTATGTGTCGAACTTCATTCACGCAATGCCTTAGCGGCAGGCGAAACTACAGAGCGCTTACTAGCCGTGTCGGCATGGCGTGAGACGGAACACTTCAATGACGCCGAACGCGCTGCCCTTGCGCTTAGTGAATCTGTTACCCGACTCAGTGATCGAGAAGATCCAGTGCCGGATAAGATCTTTAATGAAGCGGCCCGACACTTTGATGAGGTTGCTTTGGCCACCCTTATCGCCGGAATCGCCACGGCCAACCTCTGGAATCGTTTTAACGTTTCTACAAGACAGATCGCCTCAGTTCCTGCGGGAAAATAACGAAAATTAATTATACAGCCGTTAATGGAGGGGGTTGAGCGGCAGCTTTCTTCCCCCCGATATGATTGTTTTTCAAAAAAAGCGGAAGAAGGTACTTTCAATATGGCAACAGTGTTATATATTACGGCAAATCCACAGGATGAAGAAAAGTCATACAGTATGTTAGTCGGTAAAGAGTTTGTACAGGCGTATCGATCCGCAAATCCATCGGACGAAGTGATCCATCTTGATCTTTATAAAATGGAAATACCCCAACTTGATAAAGATATTTTTAGCGGGTGGGGAAAGCTGAATACGGGTATTGCATTTGAAAAATTAACCCAACCAGAGAAAATGAAACTAGGCCGTATCGGAGAGTTAGTTGACCAATTTGTTGCCGCAGACAAATACATTTTTGTTACTCCGATATGGAACTACTCGTATCCGCCTGTTATGAAGTCATATATCGACTCCGTTTGTATAGCGGGCAAGACCTTCAAGTATTTACCCGATATCGGCCGTGTCGGCTTGCTGAGCGATAAAAAAGCTTTGCATATTCAAGCTAGCGGAAGCTTCTTATCACCGGGCTCGGATGATGCAGACTTAGAAATGGGTCACCGACACCTGAAAGCCATTATGGAATTTTTGGGTGTTCCTAGCTTTGAGGGGATATTTGTTGAAGGAATGGCCGCTGCACCCGAGCAAGAACCTGCGATAAAAGAAAAGGCTCTTCAACAAGCGCGTGAGATTGCACTAAGATTTTGACGTTGATTTAAATAAAAGCAATTATTCCTGCCGACAACCCTAGCGCCAGGTTGCAATCCCGTGCTCCTCTGCTTCGCTCCGTCCGTGGACTGAACCCTCGGGCTTCTTCTCCCACCTCCCGGAACAGCAAAAGACCCAGCCTCTCGGCTGGGACCTTTTTGGTTGTATGGAGGCAAACCGTGCTGTGCAAAACCACAATTCGTAGATGTATGATGATCAGGATATTCAGGGAAGCTGCCTAAATTTCAGTACAAGATCTTTCCCTTTTGTCCGTTTGTTGCATGTAAGAAATAGGTTGGACTGAGCAATTACCTTTTATAAAAAAGGCGCATCCCCTGAGATCGTTTCGATTCTCGGTAAAGGTTTCCTGTCTGTTCTCGTTTATCCAATGATAAGTAGTCGTGCCTAGCAAATAGGAACCCGTAGGAACATGAATTTGAACACATGATCGCTCCAATCCTTTAAAATGTGCTCTAATCCATCTACACTTTTTTCGAAAAAACTCAATAACTTCCCTTACAGACCCTGTTATGCAACTGAATAATTTTTTTTAATAATTGCAATAATGAAAAAAGAGAATCAAAAAGAGTGCATAATAAAAGATTTAAGGAAGCCAAAACGTAGGAGGTAATCATGGGCAGATTAGTTCATTTCGAAATTCATGTAGATGACATGGAGCGTGCTAAGAAATTTTATGGAGAGGTATTTGGATGGACATTTGAGGATTGGAGCAGTTACGCTGGAATGCCCTATTTCGGAGCTATGACAGGTGATGCGAATGAACCTGGAATTAACGGTGCTTTGATGCAACGCCAAGGTCCTCCCCCAAATCCAGACCAGCCTTTAAACGGTTATGTGTGCACATTGGGAGTAGAAGATTATGATTCTACAGAAGAGAAAGTTCTTTATCATGGAGGCAAGCTCGCATTGCCAAAGTATGCACTGCCTGGAATGGCGTGGCAAGGGTATTATATTGACACGGAGGGGAATATTTTTGGTATTCATCAGCCAGATAAGAATGCAAAATAGATTTTTTCTTCTTTACACATAGAAAAACCCGACCTCATACGGTCGGGTTTTTCATGGTGGAGGCGAGCCGTGGCTTTGTAAAACCACAATTCGCCGCAACATGCTGAATCGGATGTTTTTCTAACGGCGTCTCATTTGCTGTCTCTAAACACTACAAGATTCACAGAGGCTCTACCCATGCTCTTCTAGCCATGCAATCCTCCCGTTAAGCGGGGGCTATGACGATAGGGTCCTACCGGGATTTGGATTAGGCTCGTTAATCCTTGCGAAGTCATCTTGTAGATCTCATCACATAATCGTGCATCAAATCCGAGGAGCGGATGTCCCCCTAATCCGATAGCCGATGCTGCTAATAACAGACGCTGCAGCAGCATCCCCGCTTCCATCTGTTGGATGCGGTATCCCCTATACCCCATCGCTGTTGCGAGATGATCCTTGTCCCCTGCAATATGAAAGCATAACGGTACTTGGAACAGGTTCACATTATCGGAAGGCATTCCTTGCTGCAGTTGGAGCCGATGATCCCCATGACGTATCAATCGTAACGCATGAGCAGCGCTGTCATAATGGTAAGCACCTTCCGGAATACCCTCAACGTTATACAAACATGCGTACAGTGAGACGCGGGAAACGGAGTTCTCATGGCCTTCGTCCAAATCATTCCAATACCTGAAGGAAGCCGTGGCCTCCCGCAGCAGTAAAGTCATTTGCTCTTGGCTTACCTTGCTCATCCTAAAATCACTGTCCGGTGAATACCGCCTTCGGCTTACTGACGCAAGATCATACGACAATCGCTTCACATAGGGCAGAACTACCGCACGACCCCCGCAGGGAGCGATCTTCTTCTCCCCGGTTCGCGGTATCGATCGAAGCGATTCCAATAGGGAGGCTTCGTTCATTTTGATTAGCATCGGAAATTCCTTACGCCTCTGGGACCGGCTGTACTGATTATGTTGAACCGTCGGCAACTCCCGGCACAATTCGGCAGCGGAGACACTCCCGTCTCCCTCACTCCTACTCGCAAACCAAGAGATCGCTGGCTCCACCGACAACGGAATCACCGCATAAACACTTTCCTCTTGTTCGGATATCCCGAGAAGATAATTCACGGCCCGATCAAGAAACCGGAAATACACTCCCGACGCAAAGCCAAACCGTTTGGCCACCTCCAAGAGCTGCCCGATCAGCGCACCCGCATCCAATCCTTGCAGGCGGTAGGAAAAGTTATTGTATTTAAAGAAGTTTTTCCAGAACATGGCCGATACAAAAACAGTGCCAAAGCAAGCCGAAGCGTCATAGCGACTACCCATAGCCGCGGCTAAATAGGAATCGAAGTTGCCTTCGCGCAGCAGCACCAAGCGGTGGTGTGCCACATCATAATGATATACCCCTGCAGGCAGATCCTCTATCTTCAGATACACGTATAATTCATTCGGATATAACGCTCCCCCGGAGGGGGCAAACCGTCGGTACATCTGCAGCAGGCCCATCGTTTGTACCATGGAATTCGAGGCAAGAACGGACTGGGACAATTGAGTGAGCCCGAATACGTGCCAGAGAAAATGACCCACTCGGCGAAGGTCGGGCTTCATTGGAGCTTCGCCACCTTCGAGCGTCAGCGGTATTTCTGGAGATAACGGAATCACAGGCAAACCGCGATAGAGCTTATATGCAAGCGGCCCGTCTTCCCAATCCACCGCCAAGTCCGGGGGCTTGGTCTTGTCAATGTCATAATGTAAATTGTACAGAAACGCCTCCAGACTCATCCTTGTCCCTCCTTATATGAACGAGGGTGGTTCACCACGCCACGTTTTTATCCCTATGGAAACGGATGCGGATGTGGATTGAGATCTTCCAGCCTAAGCGGCTTCTCCGCATACCCGAGTTCCACAGGTACCCGAAGCACCCGCTCCAACCCTGCTAAGCGGGTAAAGTGATGTCCGAATGTCATCGGCAGCATCCCGGGGATCAGCACCTTCACGCAATGCAGTCCATTCCGCATGATTTCCGGCGCTGTCACATCCACCACGATCACATCGAGATTCAGTCGGTGGAATGCCTTAAGAATGTCCCTCAGATCATCCGTTAAATCGGCATGCCTTGCCTCCCGCTTGAATTCCTCTTCAAACGTTCGCAACGGGCGATTGTCATCCAGCAGAAATTGCAGGCGCTCCTGCGCTTGCGGCAATCCGTAAAGCAGTGAATGATCCTCCATCTGCTGCACCAGGGATGAATCATGGAACATTCGAACATACGTCTCTCGGTTCGAATCCAGCTTTTCGTCAAGGGACAGCACCATGCCGGCCAACTCGTGAACCGCACTTTTCACGGCCCGTAACGGATCCGGATGAGCCCCGGCCGCACAGATGAGATTCACTCCGGTTTGCTTCCTGTTTTTTGCCACTCCCCATACGCTTGGAATCCCATTCTCCATCGTCGAGTTAAAGAAATGCACATCAAACCCCGCCACTGCCCGCAAACGATCGATCATCAACTGCAATTCTTGGTCGTTAGCGGAAAAAAGGTCAAGGCGCGGGAGCGGCAGCTGCGCATACCAAGTCATCAGAAACGAATCCCGTTCCACCACTTCCAATATGCCGTAAAAAATAGCCTCCTCCAAACTTCCGCCTAACGCGCATCCGTTGGAAGTTTCAAACACAGAGCTATGCCCGCAGCCCATACTGTAATAGGCAAGATGTTCCGGAACTAGAATCGGACGCTCTTGCAAAAACGAATACCCCCATACCCAATCGATTGGGTGGTCGGGATCAAACGTTGTATACGGAGCCCCCGGCTGAGCATACTGTTCCTTCGTGTGCACCCCCACTTTGACGGGGTCGAGCGCTTGATCCTTCAGATTGCGGAAGCTATCTCGGATTACCGTCCGTTTGCTTCGGGGTGCCAGACCGCAGTACCGCTCCAACCCCTCCAATATGGCGGTCAACTCGCTCACCGCATAAGAATGAGTCCGGCCTGCCGTTCCCACGTCCTCTGCAAGCAAAGGCAGATTCACACTCACATCAGCAAACGGCGACTTGAGGTCAACCATTTTCCCATTCAGAAAGCCGGTCCGGTAATCCAGATAGTCTTGGGTCAGCACTTTATTCAGCTCATCCATCCCGCGGCAGCGGTAACTGTCTGCGCTGATCTTCGGACTTGGCTGCAACGAGATATGGGCTGCCGCCGATGAATCGTCAAGCAATTGACTGCAAACCGGACACAGCGGGTCAGGGAGAACGAGGTGAAGTGTACTCTCCAGCGTTTTCAGGTTGATCAAAAACACCCTCTCTGCCGAGTGAACCGTTTGGCCTTGTAACACCTTCCGTGCCTCCACTGCCAGCAAGTGAGCCACCTGCAAAAGTCCTGTACGTGACGCCCATGCATCACGCTCTACTCCCCCGTGTGTCACCAGTCTCTGCTGCAGCTCCCGCATTTCCCTGCGTTCGCGTCCCGCCATGAGGCGCCGCGTGTCTGCACACCGGGAGCACCCTCGTGTACCCGGACGAACCAGCGGTCCGATCACGCCCTCACCAAATGAAACGAAACCACGCAGCCAAGGGATGCCGGCTGGCTGCAACAGCTCTTCTGCCTTTTGATGAATATAAGGATTCCAAGCATCGTTCAACACCAGAACCAAATCTACCGCATTCGGTACTCCTGCCTCGAAATCACTCTGACGAACGACCTCAAATCGGGTTGACAGTTCTCCGCACACGCAATCCGCCAACACCCCTTCTCCAACAATCACAACAGCAGCACTCACCGGGATCCCTCCTCTCGCAGCACTACACCAAACACCCCTGCCACTTCCTCTTTCAAGAACGGTTCTACCGCCAGATCGAAGACCAGAAGCCTCTTACGGTTTCGATTCAAAACCTGCAAGGCGGATTGCAGATCCGCTGGTTGTGACATTCCTTCACTTGCGGGGATCTCGAGGTTTAGTGGCGCTTGTTCTTCCAAAAGCACGGACGAAAACTCCAATGCTTGCGATTTGAAGCCATCCGGTTGGTTTTGTGCCCCCAGCAGAGCTTGTTGTAATGCTTTCCGCAGCGCCAGGGTCACATTTAAGCCTACACTGCGATACCAGCAATCACTCGTACGGACCCACACCACAGGAAACCCAGACACTTCCTCTCCCAAGGCGATCACCGGCGCTCCCTTCATCGTCGTCAATGCTTCCAAATAAAAAAGACAGTGTTCATCTTCTACCGTACGCAATTGTACCCGAGAAACCAAAGGCAGCTGAGACACCGGTTGCTTGCCCAGCACTTCCTCCAAGCACCTTTGCAACCCTCGGCAAATGCCTTCCGCAACCACCTCTCCCGCTCCGATACCGATAAATTCCTGCGGTTCTATCCTGCCGGCCTCTTCTCCCTGATGAGAAGGAAGCATCGAAACGAGCAAGCCGGCCATCCGCGACACATAGGCTTCAATCCCGGCCAGCCCCGCTTCCCGTCGCGCCTCCTCATGCGTCAGATCGGTACAAATCACATCCGGCAGCAGCCCAGCAGGTCCTTCCGATAGCGGATCGATGGCCTGAACGCGACACTGAGAGAGCGGCAGCTGCGTTAAATCCCCCTCCTCCCAAACATGAAAAATCCCTGATTCCGCCGATGTCAGTCGGCTAAAATAAGGAATCAATCCATTCTCGCTTTTGTTTGGTCTCCGTTCGGGCTGAAGATCGAAATCATGAATCCATTCAGGTGCGCTAAGTCCGGTCACAAGCGGATGGGGCAGGAACGAATGCCACCTTCCTTCCAAAGTCTCCAGATTAAGCAGAAAAAATCGATTATTCTGTTCCGAATCGTCCGCTCCCGTAATCTTTTTAAATAGCTCAAACACGCTCACATTGGCCAACATCGCTCCCGCTGTTGAAGAAAAGGTATGCAGTTGCGGGTCTTTAGAAATTGCGGATTCGTGTAGGCGACGCCACGCTGACTCCCAGCATCCCTCAAAATCCGGATGTACTAACGGTCCCGCCAGACCCACCTGCTGCAAGCATACAGCAGAAAGAAACAACTTCTGCTCCTCCCGGCAAGCTGCATGAAGAACTCGAAGTTCCCGGGCATCGTTCTCCCGTGACACAAACAGAATCGAATCAAACGGCCTCACCGCCTCCCGCCAACAACTCCCCCCCTCCTTCTGCAAGGTAACCTCCTCTACTGCCACCTCGGAGTCCGTTATACGGGCATGTGCCACCAGTTCTGCCATCCGCTGCCGGTCAGTCGAATCCGTACCCGAGACCAGTACATAAAACTTGGGCAATCCGGATTCAAGCAGCGCAGAAATCGCCGAGATCAAAAATGGACCCGAGCCGACCAGCAATACTTTGGCTTGACGATAGGACTGAAACCGGTACGCGCCCGAATCACCGAAATGATCCAAAAATTCAATTTGAGAAGCATACTTTGTGAGAACCTCTTCCGGCAATTGATGTGGAGTATCGTGGCTCACATCCCGAGCAAAGCCGTTACGATACAAAACTTCTGCAATTTCATATACCTGGTTCCGGTGTTCGTCCGGCAATCCGTCAGTCAGATCCTCCAACCTATGCTCCCCATTGAATATCGGTATCAGTGTTTCAATCCACTGATCGATCGCCTCACCTTCCATGCGGAACGAGCTTACATTATTTCGAAAATACACACCGCTCAAATCAGGAAGAAAAAATGTATCCCTTTTAACCTTTAGACGCATCGAAGGGTTCAAATTTGTCATTCTGCTCCTCCTCCGTAGGCTGTTCTCAATCTGCTCCAACACTTCACAAGTAATCTTATGTACAGCTATTTGTCCCTCATGACTGTAACGTTGAACTTCTGTCTTTTCGTCCCTAACGCAAAACACCCCTAAATTAGATTAGATTAACCCAAGGGTTTTTCTAACATCTATTCTAGGGGTGCACATCAAAAGGATACAGGGCCTTTCTCTTCTCAAGTAATATTGGACACAAATATTTACTTATCGGCAATAAATACCTTATTGTCCTCCACGGTGACAGTTGTGACAATTGGAACAGTTGTGACAATTGGAGCAGTTGTGACAATTGGAGCACCTGAAGCAGCTGGAGCACCTGAAGCAACTGGAGCACCTGAAGCAACTAGAGCAATTGAAACAACTAGAACAACCGAAACAGTTGAAACAGTTGAAGAAGCATAAACGAGCCGATTGTTCGTTTTGATCGTTCCAAGGAGTCACCTCGCTCGCCTTAAATTGGGAAACATTCAATTTCGCTAAATCATTTTTGTAATCGTTCATAATCTTACCTCCATTTTTTATAAACAGTTTGATTGACAGCATAAACTGGCACTGGCAAGAAGAACAGAACCAAGATCATTAAGTAGAAACGACTTCGTCGTCCTTTTCAAAGCACGACGGTGTTTCTGCGAGAAACAACTGTCCTGTCGTGATCCGCCAATTCTAATACTTCATGACAACATATGAATCGAACTCCGCTCTTGTTACTGATCTAAATGCCTGTATTTTATTTTTTTTCGCTGAACAGAGTCATGCAGGGAAATACAAAAAGAAGCCTGCCACCATTCCAGTGACAAAGCTCCTATGACTGGAACCATATCGTTGCCGTGAGCCCATGCGAATTCAAAGATTGATCGGTGTAGTGTTTACATCCTAGTTGATCACTGGAAAGACATTTTGGACACAATGAATTTCGGATCCTTATTTTACTTACGTCTAAAGGGGTTATTTAATGACTATCGGTGAAGCAACAAATTATTTTGCGGGAAATCTTATAGAAGTTAATAAACTGGGAATTATATTATAGCGGAGATCTTATATGGGGAATGATTAGAGCGTGAAAAAAATACCCAAACTTCTATTGATGTGCGTTCTCAGCATTACGTTTTTGCCTTCACCGGTTTCTGCGGAGCCGCTAAAGGTTTCAGAACATAATATTACCGATGCATTTTTAGCAACTATTGCACCTGCAATTGGCAATGCTCTGGCTGGTTATTATGGCGAACTTAAACAGTTCGGACTTTACGATGCAGAAATCGTGAGTCTGGAAAGAAAAACAAAAGGTGGGTTCGACTTCATTTGTAAAGTTGCAGTGAGTACCTTTGAAGGAGCCCACAACCCTCCATATGGAGACGACATTCTTACATTGGATATTTCGGGAGGGAAAATACATGTAATAAAATTTGAGCATAAAGATAAAAGAAAAGGTTGACCAATATGCAATTAAATACAATACATAAAAAAACCTCCAAAAATCGTTATAAACGATCATGGAGGTTTTTTCTCACTCTAAGCCGCGAGTGATTGGAAGCATCTCCTTGCCGCAGTGGCAAAATTATGTTTCAAGCCACACAGCCTCTCGGCTAGCACCTTTTGCTGTTTGATGGAGGCGAGCCGTGGCTATGCAAACCACAATTCGCCGCAGTGTATTAGTTAGGATGTTTGGGGAGGTGGCGTCAGCGATTTAATCTTATTAGCAACCCCAAAAGGAACATGTGCGGTTGGAGAAACACTCGACACTCCCTCAATATGACCTACCTGATCGTCGAAAAAGATATGAGGACGAAATACCTTTAATACTCTCCCCTTCTCTATTCCACCAAGGAAGAAAGCTTCATCAACTAGTATACCAAGAGTTCTTAGTGTCGTTACTACGCGTTCATGTGCAGGTGCATTTCTAGCAGTTACTATAGCTATCCGGACACGCGGGGAATAAGCATTATCCTTCTGCTTTTTTTTCCACTCACGGCGCTGAAGAGTGGCTATTTCACCAAAAAATTTAAAAAGCGGTCCGGGTGGCAGAGCTTCGCTTGCCTTTTGCCTCTCATTCTCATGAAAGCCTTCCATTCCAAGAGCCTGATAGATCCCTTCCGCTGAATCGTCTGCAATGATACCATCAAAGTCAAACGCAATCCGAAGTTCCAACTCTTTCTCATCATCAACAAATCCAGTAGGAAACACCTGGGCGGCTGGCAAACCCATTTCGATGGCAGATCGCACATCGTTAGGATCTGCCGAAAGAAATAATGAAGCGTTAAATGCATTCATATAAATGAATGGATTCGATCCTGCAACGAATGCAGCACGAGATATCGAAAGTCCATAATGTTGAATAGATTTGAAAACACGAAGACCCGTATCGGGATCATTCCTCGACAATAGCACGACCTCAACCGGTTGGTCGGCTGGATCATCACCGTTGATCATGAGTAGACGTTTGATCAAAGGGAAAGCAACTCCCGGTTCTAGCACATCCTGTTCATGATCATGTTGATATTGGCGATATTCTTCCTCTCCCTTTTCCTTAAATACCTTGTCGGACTCCTCCAAGTTAAAAAGGGCACTTGAGGCGACAGCTACTACAAACTTATCTTCTATAGGAAAAGGCATGGTCTCCCCCTTACTGTTATATGTGAGATAGTAAATTCCAGTGGGGAAAAGCCAGTCCTTTCCCGCTGATTATTATCTCAAATAATACTACATCAATATTCGACTCCATCTTCCAAATCCCTCCACTTACAAATAAAAAAGTACCTAATCAACGTCGCATTGACGTAAGTCGGGTACTTTGTTGTGCAAAACCACAATTCGCCGGAGTATGATGGCTTGAATTTTAAGTGAGTTAAAAATTATCTAGTATGCATAGAATATAAAAACTTCCGCATATTAATGAAATATTATGACGTTATTGTATATAAGGAGTAATTCTCAATATTACCAACGACGAAGAACAAAGCCTTTTTAGCGGCGTATCGCAAAGGAATGACTACAGCACAAGAGGGAGGCTCATCAAGCTCTTGCCCCTACAAAGATTGTCGAACTCAAGGTGGCTCCGTCACGTTCAGCAGAGCATTTAAAAAATATTGGATAATGGGTTACAATGATTTTTCAGAAGAAGCAGCAACTTCATCCGTTACTATAGTATGCTCTGAGTCGATTACCTTTGCCCCTGATTGAATATCTCTCATCAAATCATATACCTGCCCTGCATCCCTGCTTCTGCTTAGATAACTTTGATATGCTTGCATCGCATTCCGAATTAATTCAGGATAAAGTACTACACGTGCGTCTTGACTCTTGAGTTTAGCAACGTCCTCTTCTCTTTTACGGGAATCTTCCCACCCTCGCAAAGGTTTTCCCAATACGCAGATGAATTCAAGTGGTTCCTTGGCTCCTGTTTCATCAAGAATTCTTTGCATAGCGGACCTATACTTATCTATTTGCTTACCTAATTCCCAATAGTCCACTACTCGATCAGGACGCTTTAACTCTATAACTACATTCTTCCCTGATACATTTTTATACCTAATATCTAGCCTCGCTCGTCTTTCTTCGTCACTTAAGTCAGCATCAAGAGCACCAAAAACTTTGTCTATGCGTTGTTCCATGTAATCGGAATCTGTAGCTCTTTCCCATGAAGGATCTAATAACCAAAGGTGGTTGAAAAGATGTTCTTGAATAAACTTTTCTAGATCGTTAGCATCTACTTTATCTTGAAGTACTCTAATTACCTCTATACGTTCCTTAATAATCTGATAGTAAAGAGAGGCTTCTAAATCATCCAATCTACCAAATACTTCACTCAAAGCCTGTAAGTTTTCCACTGAGATTTTATCTAAAGCATCAAGATTATCTCGGTACCTTAGACTTTCGAATGCTAAAACCGCATGGCTAAAAAGTGTACCTCTATCTTCGCTTGATTCTGCAGTCATTTGGTTAATACGTCCGAACAATTTTGTAGCTGATGATTTATAATCCGGTGATAAAGAATTAAACCTCTGGTTTGGTTTATCCCTATTGGCGTAATTATAGGTGAATGGTTGCTTTCGCAATTGCTAGCAGCAGCATTAGCAGTTACTATTAGTGGTATATCATATGTGGTAGTCTCAGAAATTGCAGCGACTTTAAGAAACGATAATCGATATGACCATTATATGGCTAAAATTATGCAAGGAAATCTTTAGATTGGAAATTCACTAACTTTACCATAGGCTGTTGGAAGACTTGTTAATTCTATGTTTGTAAGTGGGGAAGAGGACGTTTGGTCTAGAAATTACACATTAGCAGCAGAAGTAGCGAATGTAGCTGGTGGGAATAGATTTCCTGGTGGCCTTGAGTTAACATGTAATTAAGCACCTGGTAATTACTACCACACCCACTATCATACATGGAAAAGAGTGGGCGGACATTCTTTCTTTTAATAGGGGGGTCTTATGCAAATAGAAGAACTTGATAAGCTTTTTAAGAAATCCAAATTGCCATTTAGGTATTCATTGGAACATGTGGAGAAAATACTTAGAGACAAATATAACACAATCGAGATCGATAAAGAAATAGTTGACGATTTGAAGAAAGATCCCTTTGTTAACTACGAAAACATTATAAAATGTTATAGGGTAAATGATAGTAAAATTCTTTCCGCTCTCTTTAATGATAATGAACGGAGTATGCACGCTGAGACTCGGCAACGTAATGCTAATGAGCCAATATCAAATTCTGAGATTACGGAATCTGAGTTACTCTGGAGAGATATTCAAGAAGGAAAGTTCCTCCAACTAGTACTCGAAAGTGCAGATAGGGAGTATATTTCTTCGTTTACTTTACAAGGTTTAAGCGAAAAAATGTTAGATGAATTGATCATATTTAAGGGTATTCCACCAGAAGAAGGTTACATAGGGAATCCCGCATATGAATTTTATTTAAACGTTTTGCACAAAAATGATTTAATTTAAATCGGTCGAGCTCTATTTAACAAAAGCATCGTTTAAGAATGCAAAAAGGAGATTCTTGAACGATGCTTTTTGGCGTTTGTCGTAGAGATCCCTCCTCAGCAGCAATAGGATCGTTACGGGTGGGGGGAGAGAATTACACACCTGTAGGTACAGCGGGCGTAGTAAACTTAAATACGTCACCTACCGTTACGGAAATCCGGAAAAAACCAAGGAGTGCAAGAATCCGGAGCTGGGACGAGAGTACATCGAAACCTGCGTTTTGTCCCAACTAAAAAAGAGAAAATCTTCAATGACGAGGCCATCCCCCTACTCGCAAAGCAGCTAAACAAATTTCAGAGCTCAAAGAAAACGGATATTAAAGAAGCGAAGGAACGATTGGAAAAGAGTTTGGAGGGCATCGAACGGCAAATCTTGAACTTCGTCAACGCAATCGCCAGCGGCATTTCCAACACACCGCCGATCGACAAGCTAGAAGAATTGGAGAAGCGGAAGCTGCTGGAAGTCCGGTCTCAAAACGAGAAAGCAGTCATCACAGAAGAAACTCTGCGACAACTGCTTTCTCAGTTCGGTGCCCACATCGCAAACCGCGATCTTCCTGAAATCAAGAAGTTCATCGGTAGCCATGTGGAAAAGGTAATCGTCTACGAATATTTACGGACAAGGGGCCGTTTTTTGCAATCCGTAGCATTATAAATCCACAATTTGCCGCCGCTTGATGCTGAGGATGTTTATTTCTCGATGCCCAGATATGCATGAAACGCAGGATTAATTTCATATCTTTTAGATGAACCATTACGCTCTGCTAATCTCTGAGCTAGTTTATTTGTTATTTGTGATGGTTTTTTATCACTATAGTATTCGAATTTATCCTGTTGAACTTCTTGCCCAAGAAAGGTCATCTCGCAGAGAATATGAATAACCTCGCTTGTTTCTAACTCACTATTTACTTTTAAACATTCATCTAATTCTTCCTGTGTTATAACAGAGCGTTGCCCAGCAAACTCATAAAAAACTAACTCTAAGTCTTTTATTCGGTTACCATTCTCGGGAAATAATGATTGCAATGCATATTCTGAATATGAATATTCAGCAGCCAAAAAGTCCTCTTCTTCAACCTTCCTATGATTTCGATTCACCGCCTCCTGGAGAGCCATCTTGAAAAAGAAAATGATATCCCTGGGGCGAGGAATGATTAAATTTTCTATGTATTTTTTTAATGGGATACCCTTAACATTTTCACAAAAATACTCACTCCAGAGTGCATCAGGGCTCGTAATTCCATTGCTACTATAATCAATTCTCTTCTCAATAACCCGAAATAATAAATGTGGGTCAGACCAATTAAGATATTTATTAGCTATCTTATCTCTCTCTGGTGCATGACTCATAATTCTTGAAAAAATATCACTCCTTAGAAAAACTACCAATGACAAATTAACTTTGACGTGCTTATATGTATTACGTTGAAATTCATCTGTAATTCTGTGAACAACATTCAGCAACCCAAAAAGAAGATCACTTAATTTTCCTAGATCCGCATTGTCATTCCAACCTTTATCTAGATTATCAATTAAGATTTTTACGTGCTCTTTTTTCTGCAAAACATTTCCCAAATGCGTCCTCAAATGATGAATCATATTCGCATGTAGATATTCACTAACCTTAAGTCTTTGTTGTTCCACAGTATCCGACTTCCCGAGTGATTTAAGATCATTAATGACATTTTCCAATCTAAGTGTAAAATCAGCGTTAATAAGTCGCTCGTTTGTTTGAACAAAACTTTCAAATGCTCTTTCATTTTCAGATTTTTGAAAATGAAGTGGTTGGTTCATTAAAAACTCATAGTATTGTTTAGATATCTCCGTATAAATTAGGTATTTCCAAATACTTTCGATAAAATGTCCGTGTTCAGAGTTATTAATTAATTTGGTGAGTATATCCAATACACCTTCAAATTCATGCCCTTGCGGTTGAATTGGAATAACAAAATTCCTTTTGTCTAAAGACATCTGACTTTTCAGCTTCATTAAATTAGCTGTTTTGCCGGTTCCTTTCCTTCCTACGAACAAAATCTGCTGAGCTTTTAACGCTTCATTATACTCGGCTGTTTCCAAAAAATACTCTACTAAATCATGATTTTCATTTTCTGCAACATAATCGCCTAGGATTAGATTTGATATCTTTCCTACGGCTTTTTGGTCTGCTTTATATCCTCGATGGTCTACCTCTAAACTTCGGTACTTCTCAGAGATCGGATCGAGCCAATTTTTAATAAAGGTTTCACATTGAGTGGACGAAGAATGGATTTTTAACTGATCATGATAATCTAATGGGGATTGAAATGGAGCGTGAGCAAGCAATAAGGTTTCAATTTCCAATCCTTTTGATAATCCAGCAATCAAGGCCTTTCTGCCAGCATCAATATTACTCTCATGAGGACTATCCATCGTATGGAAATGAATGATAACCCCAAACGCATTTGGAAGTAAATCTAAATACCAACTTAATGGTTCACTACCCTCATATGGGTCATCCACTTTTGTTGGTAACTGCGACTTGGTAACTGTGGACTGCACTATACTTGATGCATTTGTCGTCGCCTCACACTTTAAGTATATTAGATTTTTACTAATACCGCCCTGTGGAATTTTTATACCTACTGTATCTGTATATTCATATGGAACATCAGTAAAAAATTTTTCTACAAGTTGTTTCGAGTTTTGATATCCTGCATAACCAATTGTTGTCATAACGTTAAAGCTTTTATAATTAGCTGCAGCTTTAGAATGTGTACTGTTGAGCGTAATCCAAATTTTCTTTTCTTTAGAGATTGCGTAACCTAACTCATACAGGACATTGTAGTTAAGATATGTAAGATCACACATAAACAAATCACAATCATCAATTGCCTTCAAAATACCATCAATAATATACTTGCCACCTATTGCAAGGTCTTCCCATGTTGTAATTACTACATTATTCGATTCATTAATATTCTTTACTGCTGTCCTTATATCTTCTAATAAATCATGTTTATGACTGGAATAAGCATAAAAGGCTTTCTTAATGCTCATTTTCTTTACTCCTCACTCAATTAAGTTGATAATGTAATGAATTATTATATATTGATATTCTCATACTCTAGTAAATATTATCCAGTTTACTACACCAAAAGTCTAGTCTAAATATAGACTTAAGACCATTTTGAAAGAAAAAAAAATAGTGCATAATCAAAACATATAAGGAAAGGGTGAGGGCAATGTAACCCGCTTGACAGAATGACACTGTTCTTACAAAAACAAATAAATAAAAGAAAGAAGGAACATTGCTAATTAAGTGGCAAAACTCCTTCTTTCTTTTTTGTGGATTTAACATATGGAGGTGAGGGGAGTATTGCAATCCCCATCCTACCTGCTCACGCAGTACCCCTCCGCCGACAACCCTAGCGGTAGATTGCAATCCCGTGCTCCTCCGCTTCGCTCCGTCCGCGCGGACTGAACCCGCGGGCTTCTCCTCCCGCCCTCCCACAGAACAACAAAAAAGCCCCAGCCTCTCGGCTGGGACCTTTCTGTTGTTGTATGGAGGCGAGGGGAGTCGAACCCCTGTCCGAAGATAACGACACATAAGCTTCTACGGGTGTAGTCACGGGTTTGATGTCACCCAAGCAAGCGCCCCGTAACCGGCTCTCGCTAAGGTCAGCCTGATTGTCTTCTTCAGCACACCCCAGGCGGAGATGTGACAGCGTATCCCACTAAAGGTTAGCCCCTACATCCGGCACATGGGCGATACAGGAGAGGAGCACGCTCACAGGTTATTAAGCTGCGAAAGCGTAGTTTTGTTGTTGTTTGCCGTTTAATAGGCTTTAGCGTTGATGAAGCGGACGCGTCCCCACTACCCGCTACCCATGCTCGAACTACCCCCGTCGAATCCAAAAACGCCCCCGTAATAGAAAAGGAACTCGGATGCAACGGCTCATCGAGCCGGATGCTGTGTTCTTCTTACTCATTTATTATACCACATTTCCCGCCAAAAGCAGGTGCTGATCCATGGAAGTCCAGGATCGGTTTCCCACCCGCTCCCGCAAGGAGCAGCTAATAAACCACATTGTTACCTGGCGACCTTCTGCTTCTCACGCAGAGCCCGCTGAATATCACGCTGAGCATCGCGTTTAGCCGCTGTATCGCGCTTGTCGTACTGCTTCTTACCTTTACCGAGTCCGATCAGCAGTTTCGCATAGCCGTTGCGGATATAAATCTTAAGCGGGACCAGCGTATAGCCTTCCTGCTTGGAAGCGCCGATCAGCTTGTTGATTTCCGCTTTCTTCAAGAGCAGCTTTCTCGCTCTCGTCGGATCGGTCGGATTGTTCCGGTTTCCCTGTTCAAAAGGACTGATGTGCATATTATGCACGAACGCTTCGGCATTGCGAATGGTTGCGAACGAATCCGAAAGATTCGCCCGGCCGTTCCGCAGGGATTTGATTTCCGTACCCGTCAGCACAAGCCCGCACTCGTAAGTATCTTCAATAAAATAGTCATGCGAAGCTTTCTTATTTTGTGCCAGCACCTTGCCGTCCGCTTTCTTGGTCACGGTCATCCCTCCAGTCGTCCATGCTATTAATACCCCATTCGTGCCTTTTTGAAAAATCGGAGTGTATTTTATTGTAGCAATTTCCCTGCCAAAAATCAAGAAACGCCCGGGCCATGGCATGTCCGTTAAAAAGACGTGCGCACGGTCGGGCCGTTTCCTTAATTCTCATGTATTTATTTGCCGTTATAAAAATTCAACAGGCTTAACTTTTAGGCATGTAAGCTCTGTTTATGCAAAAGGATAAACGCCTCACTGTCTGCGTACGACCCACCATCGGAATGTATGCCAGACAGAAGCCGTCAGGCGTGCGGATTCCTACGGATCATCGCGGAACCATAAGCCTATCGCAAATCACAGCGGGCTTAAGACCGTCAGCTGCGCCGCGGTGGGCAGGCTCCTTCCCCGCTTGCCCCTGCCGCCCGCGCTTGCTAACGGCGCGGACGTCCACGCCGGCCGCCCGGCTCGGACGGATCGCGGCCGTCCGGCGTGTGCCGGTCGCCGCGAACCGTCTTCGTCAGCGCGTTTACGGACGACGCCCAGTTGCCGGAGTACGTCGACTCCGTCCGCGGGCCGCCATTCTCGCGGCCTGACGCCGCACCCGCGCCCGCATCGCGTCCCCGCCGGCCGCGGCCGCCTTGGCCGCCGCCTTCGCCGGACTCACCGCGCAGCGAGACGCCGCGGGCCGGAGCGGCACCTTTGCGGCGCTTGCCGCCGCCCTCGGTGCCTGCAGCCGGCGTTACGGCCGCTTCGCCTTCGGCTCCGCCGCCCTTGCGCTTCCGGCGCCGCCCGCCGCCATTCTCGCCGGACTCGGTCACGAGTCCGTTCTCACGGCCTGTATCGGGCGCTGCAGCCGGATTGCCTCCCTTGCGGCGCTTACGTCCTCTGCCGGCTCCCGGAGCCTCCTGGGACAAGCTGCCGCCCTCAGACGGCGTGCCGCCAGGTGCCGCTGCCGGTGTGATTCCGAGCGGCGCTTCGCCCGACGCGCCTTTCTTCTTCCGTCTGCGGCGCTTGGTTCCGCCGCCCTCGGATGCTCCTGCCTCATCGGCAGCACCGGCTACTCCACCCGGCGAACCGGGCTTCACGATGACATCCCGCACACGACCGCGGTCTTTACCGCGTCCGCCTTTGACAGGACGCCCGCCTGCAACGCGCTTCTTCTGGCCGCCGCGGCCGCCGGACTTGCTGCGGTCAAGCATGCTGAACTTGTTGGACCGAGGCTTCATATCCACCATTTCGAAATCGATGGTTTTCTCGTCCATATTAACCCGGCCCACACGGACTTTAACTTCGTCGCCGATCCGGTAAATTTTCGACGTGCGTTCTCCGATAAGGGCATGCTGCATCTCGTGATAGTGATAGTAATCGTCCGTCATATCGCTAAGCCGGATCAGGCCCTCGACCGTGTTCTCCAGCTCCACAAAGATACCGAAGCTCGTCACGCTCGAAATAATGCCCTCGAATTCCTCACCGACTTTATCCAGCATGAACTCCGCTTTCTTCAGCGCATCGGTTTCACGCTCGGCATCAACGGCAACCCGCTCCCGCTGGGAAGACTGCTCGGCAATATCGTCCATCCGTCCGCGCAAATATTCGCTGCGCTTATCGGTCAGGGCGCCACCGTTCTCCAGCACTTCCCGGATCACACGGTGAATGATCAAATCCGGATAACGCCGGATCGGAGACGTAAAGTGGGAGTAGAACTCCGCCGCCAGACCGAAATGCCCGATGCTGTTGGAATCGTAACGGGCCTGCTTCATGGAACGGAGCATCACCGTACTGATGACGGTCTCCTCCTTCGTCCCTTTGATCTCTTCAAGAAGAGACTGGAGCGCGCGCGGGTGCACGGTATTGCCGCGTCCGCGTACCACGTAACCGAAATTCGTAATGAACTCCATGAAATGCGCCAGCTTCTCCGCGTCCGGATCTTCGTGAATCCGGTACAAGAACGGCACCTTCAGCCAATGGAAGTGCTCGGCAACCGTTTCGTTGGCCGCCAGCATAAACTCTTCGATGATCATTTCCGCGATGGAACGCTCACGCTTGACGATATCGACCGGGGTTCCGTCCTTGTCGACAATGATTTTCGATTCCTGGAAATCGAAATCGATCGCGCCGCGCTGAATACGCCGGTTGCGCAGCTTCATGGCGAGCTCTTCCATCAGCTTGAAATCGTCCACCAGGTGGCCGTAACGCTCCAGAAGGTCCGCATCGGGCTCTTCCTCTGTTAGCAGCTTGCGGACGTTGTTATAGGTCATTCTTTCGCTTGTTTTGATCACGCTCGTAAAAATGTCGTGCCTCACCACGTTAAGCTCGGCATCGAACTCCATCTCGCAGGACATAGTCAGGCGGTCTACCTGCGGGTTGAGGGAGCAGATTCCGTTGGACAGCCGGTGCGGCAGCATCGGTATGACCCGGTCCACCAGATACACCGAACAGCCGCGGTTGTAGGCTTCGCGGTCCAGTGCGGAATTTTCCGTCACATAGTAACTTACGTCCGCAATGTGGACGCCCAGCAGGTAGTTGCCGTTCGGCAGCCGTTCCACGTTTACGGCATCATCGAGATCCTTTGCATCCTCGCCGTCGATGGTCACGATGCGTTTACCGCGCAGATCCCGGCGCTTCTGGCTGACAATTTCCTCTTCCGTGATGGAGTCCGGCACACTTTCCGCTTCCCCGATCACTTCTTCGCTGAACGCTTCCGGAAGCTGGAACTTGCGGATGATAGACAAAATGTCCACACCGGGGTCGTCCTTGTGGCCGAGAATTTCGATCACTTCGCCCTGGGCAGCCGCACGGCCCTCGGGATACTGGACAATGTTAACGACGACCTTTTGTCCGTCTGCCGCACCGAGGAAAGCATTTTTCGGAATAAAAATATCCCGTTGCACACGCTTGTCATCCGGAACGACGAATCCGTAGCTTTCGTGGTTCTGGAACGTTCCCACGATTCTCGTGTTGGCGCGTGTGACGACGCGGTCCACTTCCCCCTCGAGCTTGCCTCCGGCGGCGCCTTTGCTCGTAACGCGGACGAGAATAATGTCATTATTCATCGCCGTATTCATGTCATTGGCATGAATGTACACGTCGGGGTGATCCCGGTCGTCCGGAATCAAGAATCCGAATCCTTTGGGATGGGCCTGTAGCCGGCCGCGGATGAGATTCATCCGTTCCGGCACTCCGTAACGGTCGTTGCGCGTGCGCAGCACGTGTCCGGATTGCTCCAAGTCGTTAAGCAGCTTGACGAAATCTTTAAATCCCGCAGCGCTCTCAATGCCGAAATGCTTTTCAAGCTCCTGGTACGTCATCGGCTTGTACGCATTCTCGTGCATAAAATTTAATATATCCTGCTCTGTCACCATAGTTGTCACCTTCTTATTAGGTTGAGCTTCTCCGTATTCATACCCGATAACCATTTCTTTGAACAGGCTTAGCCGCTGCTGCAAATCACATCCTCCACCCGTTGCGGGGACATCAAGGGGATTTCCAGGTGCCTGTTCTTCCGCTTTCCCCCCTGCCTCCGGGGCATCTCGGTCTGGCGGTGTATGATTGTGTGCGAGTGTCCCTATCGGCCTGTACGGCCGCGGGTAACGGGTGTGCCTTCGTTGGGTCTTCTTGCAGCTTTCCGGTCGTTGATTCGTTTAAGCTTCTGCCTTATCATTCCTCACGGTTCCCGGCGAGACCCACAATTAACCGGTTGACAAGCAGGTGCAAGTTACTAACCAGTATATCCTGAAAAGACGAAAACATAAACCAATCAATTGCATTAGCCGCCGAGCCCCTCATTATTCACAATCGGCAAAACGCCATGAAAAAACAGCAGGAGTAGCTTCCCCCTGCTGTTTGCAATTTATGTGCACCGTCTGTTCAGTTGTTAATACTTCACTACATAGGCCACGATGACCGTCAATACAATAAAAATAGCCGCCAAAACCACGGTAATCCGGGCCAGAACCAGGTCCATGCCTCTAGCTTTCGTTTTGCCGAACAGATGCTCGGCACCGCCGCTGATCGCACCGGAAAGTCCCGCACTTTTACCCTTTTGTAGTAATACCGTTACAATTAAGCCCAGCGAGGCGATAACCAACAAAACTTTTAACAGGATAACCAATTCGACACCTCATTAGCATGTTCTTATTTTTAGAATGTGCATAAAAAGTCTATCATAAAAGGCCTTTTTCTGCAAGATTCTGGTTGGACAACCACACTTATTTTCCCCGCTTTATAAAAGAAAACCCGCCGACGGAACAGAGATTCCATCCAGCGGGTCGTTTATTGCGATTTAACGACAGGGTTACCGTTCACCCGGCCCCATCGGATAGGCTCTTTCGGACCTTCGGGCTTTACTTCGCCTGTTTGCGTCGCCGCCCAGAAAATACTGAATGGCCGCTTTGGCGCACCAGAGAGAGAAAATCAGGAAAACAACGCCCCAGATCAGAGCAGGTACAGGCGTAATGGAAGCCAGATTCGTTGCGTCTCCCGCTTTGTTCGGATTACCTGCTGCCAGCAGGGCTAGCGTCAGCGGCCCGTAGACCGACTCCTCCAGACAAAGGAAGGCGACGAGCAGATAATAGGCGTTGCGGATAAACCCGCTCGTAAAAGCGAGCACAATGATGTTCAGCGCGATGAAGCCGATCAGCCAGCCCACGCCGAATTCATTGCGCACGAACAGCACCAGAGACAGCACGGCGATCACCGTCATTACCTGGAGTCCCAGTCTTTGCTTCCCCCGGGCATACGCCCAGAAAAGAAAAACCGCAAACAAGGACGCCGTCACATAGCCTGCGATCGAAATCGGCAGGAGTTTCCACGAGCCGCTGACCGACGAGTAAGTAACCCCGCTGTGATCGGCATTGAGCACGATAGCCATGACTTTTCCTGACAGGATCATCGTCACGGCTGCGTGCCCGAACTCATGGACCATGGTGTCCAGGTTGCGGAAATAGGCCGAGAAAGGGATGAACTGAGTTAACAAGGCCGAACCGATTAACAACAAAATCGTTTTTACCCAAGCACTCATATTCATGACCCTCCCCGACGTTTAAAAGGCTAAATCATTCACTTTGTGAAAGGTTTCTTACTTGAATTTTTTCAAGTTGTAGAAAGCTTCTTTGCCGGCGTATTGAGCAATGCCTTCCAGTTGGTCTTCGATGCGAAGCAGCTGGTTGTATTTCGCTACGCGGTCCGTACGGGACGGTGCGCCTGTTTTGATTTGGCCTGCGTTGGTTGCCACGGAGATGTCGGCAATCGTGCTGTCTTCGCTCTCGCCGGAACGGTGGGAAATAACAGCCGTGTAGCCTGCGCGTTTCGCCATTTCGATCGCGTCGAATGTTTCGGTCAGCGTACCGATTTGGTTTACTTTGATCAGGATGGAGTTACCGATGTTCTCGTTGATGCCTTTGGACAGACGCTCGGTGTTCGTTACGAACAGGTCGTCGCCGACGAGTTGTACTTTGCCGCCCAGCTTCTCGGTCAGCAGCTTCCAACCTTCCCAATCGTCCTCGGAACAACCGTCTTCGATGGTAAGGATCGGGTATTTGTCTACCCAGGAAGCGAGCAGGTCAACGAATTCAGCCGGTGTGAAGGATTTGCCTTCGCCTTCGAGCTCGTATTTGCCGTTCTTGAAGAACTCGGTGGAAGCTACGTCCATACCCAGGAATACGTCTACGCCCGGCTTGTAGCCAGCACGCTCGATAGCGGTGATGATCGTTTGGATCGCTTCTTCGTTGGAGCTCAGGTTCGGTGCAAAACCGCCTTCGTCGCCCACAGCCGTGTTCAGGCCTTTATCTTTCAGTACGGATTTAAGGTTATGGAAAATCTCTGCGCCCATGCGGAGAGCTTCTTTGAATGTAGGAGCGCCTACCGGAAGTACCATGAATTCTTGAACGTCAACGTTGTTGTCGGCATGCTCGCCGCCGTTGATGATGTTCATCATTGGAACCGGAAGAGTTTTAGCGTTGAATCCGCCCAGGTATACGTACAGAGGCAGTTCCATTGCTTCAGCGGCAGCGCGGGCAACAGCCATGGATACCGCGAGGATCGCGTTGGCGCCAAGCTTGCCTTTGTTATGCGTGCCGTCCAGCTCGATCATTTTCTTGTCAATGGATACTTGATCCAAGGAGTTCAGACCGATAATTTCAGGCGCGATGATCGAATTGACGTTGTCAACGGCTTTCAGTACACCTTTACCCAGGTAACGGCTTTTGTCTCCATCGCGGAGCTCGACAGCTTCGTGAGCGCCTGTGGAGGCACCGGAAGGTACGATTGCACGGCCTACAACGCCGGATTCCAGATATACTTCAACTTCAACAGTCGGATTGCCGCGGGAGTCAAGTACTTCGCGAGCATAAACGTCAGAAATGATAGTCATTGTGTTTGAACACTCCTTAACAAGGTTATGTGTATGAAAAACTTCGGGAACTCATTCCCATAAAGGGCAGCGGCGCACCTTACCGATCAAAATAAGATGCTGTATTCCAAGGAATGGTTCCCGAAAACTTGCTGTCTTAATCAAGAAACGAGCGGGTTATTATTTCTTCTCTTCAATGATCGAAAGACCTGTCATTTCCGGCGGCTGCGGCAGCTTCAGCAGATGCAGCAGTGTCGGGGCGATGTCGGCCAGAACGCCGCCTTCGCGCAGAGTGACGTCGTTCGATGTAACGATAAACGGCACCGGATTCGTCGTATGAGCGGTGAACGGACGTTCGGCATCGTCCAGGACGAGGTCCGCGTTGCCGTGGTCGGCTGTAATGCAGACAACTCCGCCCTTGGCGAGAATGGCTTCGACGACTTGGCCCAGGCACTCATCCGTGGCTTCAACGGCTTTGATAGTCGGCTCCAGCATGCCGGAGTGGCCTACCATATCCGGGTTGGCGAAGTTCAGAATGATGACGTCCTGCTTGTCCTCATTGACTTCCTTCACCGCTGCCGCGGCAACTTCGTACGCGCTCATTTCCGGCTTCAAGTCGTAAGTCGCGACTTTCGGCGATGGAATGAGGATACGCGTTTCGCCCGGCAGTTCCACATCACGGCCGCCGCTGAAGAAGAAGGTAACGTGCGGGTACTTCTCGGTCTCGGCGATACGAAGCTGTCTCTTGTTATTCTGGGCCAGAACCTCGCCAAGCGTGTTATCGAGATCTTTCGGTTTATACGCGACGTATCCTTCGACCGTTTCACTGAACAGCGTCAGGCAGACGTAGTACAGATCTTTCGGGAAAAGTTCGCCGCGGTCAAAACCGCGGAAATCTTTATTCGTAAATACCTGCGACAATTGAATCGCACGGTCCGGACGGAAGTTGAAGAAAATAACCGCATCGCCGGATTCAACGAGTCCCACCGGCTTGTCGTTCTCATCCGTGATGACAGTCGGCATCACAAATTCGTCGAATACGGATTTCTCATACGATTCGGTGATCGCTTTTACCGGGTCTGTGTAGTGCGGGCCGTCCCCGTACACCATGGCACGGTAAGATTTCTCGATCCGCTCCCAGCGCTTGTCCCGGTCCATCGCATAGTAGCGGCCTTGAACCGTCGCCACTTTGCCGACGCCGACTTCGGCGATCTTGGCCTGGAGCTGCTCCATGTAGTTCTTCGCCGAATCGGGTGCTACATCGCGTCCGTCCAGGAAAGCATGGATGTAAACATCTTGCAGATCTTCTTTCTTCGCCAGCTCAAGCAGCGCGAACAAGTGCGCGATGTGGCTGTGTACGCCCCCATCGGAAAGCAGCCCGTACAGATGCAGCTTCTTGTTGTTCTGCTTCGCATGACGTACGGCGCCGATCAGCGTGTTGTTGTCGAAAAACTCACCGTCCCGGATCGACTTGGAAATACGAGTCAGGTCCTGGTAAACCACACGACCGGCACCGATGTTGAGGTGCCCCACTTCAGAATTACCCATTTGGCCTTCCGGCAAACCTACGGCTTCGCCGCAGGCAGTCAGCGTCGTATGAGGGAACTGGTTCCAATAGCGGTCGTAGTTCGGTTTCTTGGCTTGAGCCACGGCATTGCCGTGAACCTCGCCCCGAAGTCCGAAGCCGTCCAGAATAATCAGCGCTACCGGTTTAGTCGCCATCTTACTTCGCCCCCTCAACAAGTTGGATATAAGAAGCTGGCTCCAGGCTGGCGCCGCCGACAAGAGCTCCGTCGATATCCGGCTGAGCCATGTACTCGGCGATGTTGCCCGGTTTTACGCTGCCGCCGTATTGAATGCGGACCGCATCGGCTACGGAGGAATCGTACAGGGAAGCGATCAGCTGGCGGATGTAAGCAATAACTTCGTTGGCGTCTTCAGCCGTGGAAGATTTGCCTGTACCAATAGCCCAGATCGGCTCGTAAGCCACGATGACTTGTTTCGCCTGATCGGCGCTCAGGCCTTTGAAAGCCGCTTCCGTCTGTACGCGGCAGACTTCTTTCGTTTGTCCCGCTTCGCGCTCTTCGAGCTTCTCGCCTACGCAAACGATCGGGGTCAGACCGTAGCTGAAAGAAGCGAGAACCTTTTTGTTAACCGTTTCGTCGGTTTCGTTAAAATAAGCTCTGCGCTCGGAGTGACCGATAATCACATACGTTACGCCGAGATCTTTAAGCATAGCGCCGGAAATTTCCCCGGTGTATGCGCCGTTTTCTTCCCAGTGAAAGTTCTGTGCGCCGATTCCGATCGACGTGCCTTTCACAGCTTCGACAAGCGCCGGAAGATTGGTATAGGGAGCGCAAATTACGCTCTCTACCCCTGCCACTTCCGCCTTGCCTTTTATATCATTCACGAAGCTTGCCGCTTCGGAAACGGTTTTGAACATTTTCCAGTTACCTGCAATAACGGGTTTTCTCATGATCTTCAAAACTCCTCTCTGTATCTCTTACTTGTCGTTAAGAGCAACTACGCCAGGCAGAACTTTGCCTTCCATGAACTCCAGGGAAGCACCGCCGCCTGTGGAGATGTGGTCCATCTTGTCGGCGAGGTGGAACTTCTCGGCTGCAGCCGCGGAATCGCCGCCGCCGATGACGGTGTAAGCGGATGTGTCGGCGCAAGCCTGGGCCACCGCACGCGTACCGTGGGAGAACGGCTCGATTTCGAACACGCCCATAGGTCCGTTCCAGACGACAAGCTTGGAGTTCTTGATAACATCGGCGTAAAGTTCACGCGTTTTCGGACCGATGTCGATGCCTTCCCAATCGGCCGGAATGGAATCGATTCCGACGATGTTGGTGTTGGCATTGGCGCTGAAGTCATCCGAGATGACGATATCTA
Source organism: Paenibacillus sp. JNUCC 35 (assembly GCF_058269095.1). Classification (NCBI taxonomy): domain Bacteria; kingdom Bacillati; phylum Bacillota; class Bacilli; order Caryophanales; family Paenibacillaceae; genus Paenibacillus; species Paenibacillus sp. JNUCC 35. The sequence continues at coordinate 5,943,027 of NZ_CM177771.1, forward strand.
CAGGCAGAAGGAAGTTCTTGCCGAGTTTCTTCGCCTTTTCGATGAAGCCGAGCGCCAGATCGAGCTTCTCATTGTCTACGAGAGATTGTCCGATTTCATGGCCTTGCGCTTTAAAGAAAGTATAGGAAAGGCCGCCGCCGATAAGGATGTTGTCGGCGATTTCGAGCATTTTATTGATGACGTCGATTTTGTCTTTAACTTTGGAACCACCGACAATCGCGGTGAAAGGGCGCTCCGGATTGTTAAGCGCTTTGCCCAGCACGTCCAGCTCTTTCTCCATCAAGAGACCGGAAACCGCCGGAAGCTGATGAGCGATGCCTTCCGTGGAAGCATGCGCACGGTGAGCCGCGCCGAAAGCATCGTTCACGTACAGGTCGGCCAGCGCCGCGAATTGTTTCGCCAGCTCTGGATCGTTCTTCTCTTCGCCCGGGTAGAAGCGGACGTTCTCAAGAAGCAGCACGTCGCCGTCCTTCAGTTCGTTTACTTTCGCTTGAACCGCTTCGCCGACAGCTTCGTCCGCTTTCGCTACCGGCTTGCCGAGAAGCTCGGACAGGCGGGCTGCTACCGGAGTCAGACGAAGGTCTTCGTTGACTTGGCCTTTCGGGCGGCCCAGATGGCTCGCAAGGATAACTTTAGCGCCTTTGTCGATCAGGAACTTGATCGTCGGCAGCGTTTCACGAATACGTGTATCGTCCGTAATTTGGCCGTTTTCGAGCGGCACGTTGAAATCGACGCGTACAAACACGCGTTTACCGTTAACTTCTACATCGCGAACACTTTTCTTGTTCATGAAATATCCTCCTCAGAGCTTTCTGTAAGAAAGCTGGCATCATAAGCATTAACAGAGCTTTCCTTCGGAAAGCTGGTGTCGTAAGCATTAACTGAACTCCCAGTAAAGCTGTCTAAAGCTGTCGTCGTAAACTTAGGCCGAGCCTTTCCCTTTCACGGGAAGGGCCGGCAAGCGTATAACGGACCCGGGCTCTCCGCATGGACAACCGGAACCGCATACGGGGGCACGCCGGCATAAACCGGCGATCGAAACGGAAAAGCTTTCGTTCAGGAAAACCTTCTTCGCAAGACCTTTGGGGCCAGGCTTTCCTGAGGAAAGCTTCGTACATTCCGGGGACTTATGTAAAATTCATGCCCCGATAAGCAATGGGAAGAGGAGAATTTCTTCTCCTCTTCTTGCATGGCTTATTTAAGGATTACAGACCTTTATTAGCGATGAAAGCGGCCAGGTCAACGACACGGTTGGAGTAACCCCACTCGTTGTCGTACCAGGAAACGACTTTCACCATGTTGTCGCCCACTACCATAGTCGACAGAGCGTCGATTGTGGAGGAAGCAGGGTCACCGTTGTAGTCGCTCGATACAAGCGGCTCGTCGGAGTAGTTCAAGATGCCTTTAAGCGGACCGTTGGCAGCTTCTTTAAGAGCATTGTTCACATCGTCAACGGTTACGTTAGCGTTCAGCTCGACAACCAGATCCGTTACGGAAACGTTTGGAGTCGGAACGCGCATAGCCATACCGTTCAGTTTGCCTTTAAGCTGCGGCAGAACCAGGGAAACGGCTTTAGCTGCACCCGTAGTGGAAGGAATGATGTTCTCGGCTGCCGCACGAGCGCGGCGAAGATCCTTATGAGGCAGATCAAGCACTTGCTGGTCGTTCGTATAGGAGTGAACAGTCGTCATCATGCCTTTTACGATACCGAACTTCTCATCCAATACTTTCGCGAAAGGAGCGAGACAGTTAGTCGTACAAGAAGCGTTAGAGATGACGGTATGAGCGGAAGGATCGTATTTCTCTTCGTTAACGCCCATAACAACTGTGATATCTTCGTTCGTAGCCGGTGCGGAAATGATAACTTTCTTCGCTCCGCCTTTCAAGTGAGACTCGGCTTTCGCTTTGTCTGTGAAGATACCCGTGGATTCGACGACGATTTCAACGCCGTACTCAGCCCAAGGAAGGTTTCCAGGGTCACGCTCTGCAAATACCTTGATGGATTTGCCGTTTACTTTCAGTTCGCCTTCGCCAGCTTCAACCGTTGCGTTAAGTCTGCCGTGAGTCGTGTCATACTTGAGCAGGTGCGCAAGCGTGCTTACGTCCGTCAGATCGTTGATTGCTACGATTTCTACTTCAGCGTTGTTCAGAGCGGCGCGGAATACGTTACGTCCGATACGACCGAAACCGTTAATACCCACTTTAACCATTGTAATTCCTCCCAGTAGAAAGTTTATATTTCAAGACGCGCCTAAGGCCCGTCAAGATAACGTGTGATTTAACATCTCCACGGCTGCAGCCTCATCCGTCACCAGGATATCCTCCTGGCCGTATTTTAAAACCGAAGCTACAGCCGCACCCTTGCTTTTGCCGCCGGCTACGCCGATCACGACTTCGCAGTGCTGGATATCTTCCAGCCGGAGTCCTACGGTCGGCATCTTATGGACAACCTTGCCCTCGGGGTTAAAATAGTAGCCGAACGCTTCGGCAAGCGCCCCTTCGCCTCGCAGGCTGTCTATCGTCTCGGAGTCTACCTTGCGCCTCTGCGCCATGACGATAGCATCTCCAATGCCGTGAATGACGATGCGGCTGCTGCGGACCACGTCCATCATCTCCTGGATGTTCGGTTCCTGGATCAAAGACTGATAGGCCTCCTCGCGGAGATGATCCGGAACATGCAGCAGGCGATACTGTCCACCGGTCTTCTTCGCCATCTTGGAAGCGATCATGTTCGCCTGCAGCTCCACGCTTTCGCCGAGCCCTCCACGGGCCGGGACGAACAGGCTGCCCTTGAGGGCGCTCGTTGTGGACAGGTGCTCCGCCACTTCGGCCATTGTGGAGCCGCCGGTAACCGCGATCACGTCATGCTTCGTGACGTGCTTGCGCAGCATCAGTGCGGCCGCCCGGCCCAGCTCCTTCTTCGCAAACAGCGAAGAATCCGAATCGCCGGGAACGACTACGACCTGCTCCAGGCGGAAGTGGTCGCGGATCCGCTTCTCCAGCTCGTTAAGCCCGAGCATCTCCTTGATAAGCGGCTGAAGCTTCTCCAGCAGTTCCCTGCCCGATTCGCTGATGCGCATGCCCGATGTTTCCGTTTCAATCAGGCCTTGGCCTTTCAGAAACTCCACTTCGCTGCGCAAAACCCGCTCCGTCATATCGAGAGCGCCGGCCAGGGTTCTGCGTCCCACGCTTCCCAGCAGAAAAATATGCTGCAGAACGGTGTAACGCTTGTTCAGAACCTCCAGCAAGTCCGGCAGGAGCTGTTTCTGGACGTCGAGAATATCTCTCATGCCATACACTCCTATTGATCGTGTTGGGACTCAATATGTCCCGCGAGTGCATTTTAAGTCCCACCTGGATCAAAAAAAACTTCCCTTGCACAACCCCATTATACCCCAGTTCCTATAAAAGAATCAATGTGTGCAAAGTTTGATTTTTGTAAATGGGCGTCGAAAAAAAATCTGAGCCATAGGACTTGCTTTTTTAATATCTCTATCATATAATAACCTTTGCTGTTACTTAATGAAACATGCGCCCGTGGTCCAATGGATATGACGTAGGCCTCCGGAGCCTGAGATCGAGGTTCGATTCCTCGCGGGCGCGTATAATGTTACACAAGAGAAAGCTCCCGTCTTCGGACCGGAGCTTTTTTCTTTTCCCCTTAAGGTTGAGCCGCTTATTCCGCCGAGCCCATGAACATCTTCTGAATACCGGCATACCGGGCGCGAAGCCAGCCCAAAACCGCTTCTTTGTTTCTTTTTACAACCAGGAATCCCGTCAAAGCGATAGCGGCAACAATAATCGCAATCGTTGAGTATTGGGCAATCACATGCAGCAGCTGCTGGATTTTCGTGCCGAACAAGAAACCTACCATCACGTACGTGAAGACCCACAGAACACCGCTCAGTCCGTTAAAAATCAGAAAAGTCTTCAGGCGGATTTTCAAAATTCCCGACACATACCCCGTAAAATGCCTCAGTCCCGGCACAAAGTAACTGACCAGAATAATTTTGTCCCCGTATTTATCGAACCACTTCTTAATTTTGAGAAGCCTATCCGGATTGAGAAGCACATACCTGCCGTACTTATCAAAGAAAGGCGTCCCCAACTTCCGTCCAAGCACATACGTAAAGATAGTTCCCGCAAAAGCTCCCGCAAATGAAACGCCCATAACGCCAGCCATATTAAACGTGTTCATGTGCACCATATGTCCCGAAATCATCATAGCCAGTTCCCCGGGAAAAGGCAGGGCCACCGATTCTGCGAAGAGGCCCAGGAAGAGCACCAGATACCCGTATTGTGCGAAAAGATCACTAATCCAGTCCATAGTCCGCTCCTTATTCCACTTAATTTCTTGTCTTTGTTAGCCAGTATACCTTTTAAGGAGGAGTTTCATAATGGTCCCCGGTTTAGTTTGGAAACTGGACTTTGGTCGTGGCAGGAACCAGACCATCTGTTAATTTATGGGTTTGGCATGCGGATTTTTTCACCACCTTGACATACAGGGAACCTTGCGGGAGCATGAGATGTTTCACTAATTCCGCTTGAGGGGAAAGAACGAGAGAGGTTTTTCCAAATAAGTTTGACCTTTCTTGACCTTTTGACGTTTTTTCGTTATCATATTTGTAGATACTGAAAATTAACGCAGTTATAGCGGCGTATTATCGAAGGAGGTAACATTAATGAGTTTTATTCCAATGGTTGTCGAGCCTGATGCAAGAGGAGAACGCGCTTACGATATTTACTCCCGTCTTCTTAAAGACCGTATTATTTTTCTGGGTACCCCGGTGAATGATCAGGTCGCCAACGCGATTATCGCCCAACTGCTGTTCCTAGATGCGCAGGACCCCGACAAGGATATTTCTTTGTACATTAACAGCCCCGGCGGTTCCATCACAGCTGGAATGGCGATTTACGACACCATGCAATTTATCAAATCCGACGTTTCCACGATCTGCGTAGGGATGGCGGCTTCCATGGGCGCTTTCCTGCTTGCGGCGGGCGCCAAAGGCAAGCGTTACGCCCTGCCAAACTCCGAAGTCATGATTCACCAGCCGCTCGGCGGCGCGGAAGGTCAGGCGACGGACATCGAGATTCGCGCGAGACGCATTCTCAAAATGCGCGAGAACCTGAACAAAATTCTCGCGGAACGTACAGGCCAGCCGCTGGAGCGTATCGATAAAGATACCGACCGCGACTACTTCATGAGCGCGGCTGAAGCCAGTGCCTACGGTCTTATCGATAAAGTGATCGAGAAGACGACCGAAGGCGGCAAACAAGCTTAAACAGCCCAAAGAAAAACCCCGGATCATCGACTTACGTCGGTAATCCGGGGTTTCTTTTTTAATGCGGGCGAAATTAGAACAAATTAGTCCAGATCCGCAAGCGGATAGAAAATCAGATCGATCGGGAAAGCCGAACCGGCCGGAGGCGTAAACTCGATATCGAGCGACTTCTCCGTCCCTGTGGTGCGATGGAGAATTTGCATGCCGTCAAAAGCGGTAATCACGCCGGAATACGGAATCGACTGGATTTCTCCGTTGATCTTGATCGGCCCTTTGAAGACACCGCCGCGGGCCAGCAGCATAATCGCCATTTTGCGCGGTTTGTCCGCGTGAATCTTGTAGACAACGCCGTAGTTGCCCCCATTCTTCACGTTTTCCTTACGCATCACGTCATAACCGTCCACGAAAGGATCGGTTTTCCCGTCCCCAATGACCAGCTTGGAGGCTTTCGTGAAGGAAGAAGCATCAATATTCCAGTTCACCTCGGAAACATCGAATGAGCCCCTTACGTGCCCTGTAAAGCCGAGCAGCTTGCTTTCGGACAGCGTCGTGTTCGTCAGCTCATCAGCCGCCAGGAAGGAGAACTGAACTTCTCCGGAAGTTTCAAGATCATAGAACAGATTCACGCCTTGGCCCGGATAGAAATCCGGAAGCTGGCGGTAAACGAGCGTATCATGCGGCGGAATGGTCAGTTTCTCGTTATATGTATTGCCCAGCAGGAAGTCTACGGAAGCCTCGCTGCCGATCAGGTTCGCATATACGGAAGGCCATACCTCGCCTTTGTTGGTCGTTTTGACCGTAACCGGCTTATCCGTCGTATTCGTTGCCATAATGGCGAACGTCACTTTGTTCTTCGTTCCGTTGATGTGGTCCGCATACAGACGGCCTTTGCCGTTGATCATGTCCTGATACAGGATGCCCGGCTCCGTAAATTCTTCGGGGCTGTCGCTGACGAGCAGCTTGCGGCCCGGTACGTTGGTCGCTTCTTTGGGGAGCATCGGCAAGTTGTAGAAGTGGGAAGTCAGCGTATCCCAGCTCAGTTTGTAGAAGCTGCCGATCTCGTTGTGATATACCGGATATTCGGCTTCCGACACAAGCGGTATATCTTCGACAATGACATTTTTGGTGAACACCTTGCTCACGTGTCCGTGCCTGTCGTAGACCTTAAGACTAACCGGGTAGGAGCCCGGCTTGAAGAATGCGTCTTGTTTGCCCGTCCATTCGTACTTGGCGATCCCTTCCGCATCCGGATCGTAGCAGAGGTCAATGTACTTGACGGTCTCGCCGAGACGGTATTTCTCTTTGTGGGTCGTAAACTTGGCAACGGGATTCGAATTATTCGTTCCATTGTCGTAAATGCCTTCCGGCTTCGGAACGTAGATGATTTCCACTTTGCGCGATTCGTGGTAGTACGTATACTTGGCGCCCATATAATCGGCTACCCAGGTCAGCTTGACGAGCAGCTTGCCTTTTACGATGGCCGCAACCGAATCGAACGGCACTTCCTCGCCATTGATATAGGCTTTTTTCAGATCGCTGCTTAAGACGATGTTATAGCCCGGAGGCTGCATTGTGATCGTTCTGGCCGCATTGTCCCACGTAACGGGGAATCCCAGACTGTCACCGATAAATTTAGCCGGAACGAACGTTTTGTCCTTGATGATGGTGGCCGGCGACTCCAGCTCCACCTGATCTTCATTGACGAACGCCTGCTTGTTATCCAGGTACAAAACAATTAACGACGATGAGGACGAGATTGCACGCGCCTGAATCGGCATCAGGAAAGCTGCGAACAGCACCAGCGCCATCAGAAGCGAAACCTCTTTCTTCCATTGAATCATGCTCCTACTCCTTTTCCTTCCTTTTTCTAAAAAACGACATGACAAAAAAGCCTTCTCCCGAAAAATCGCCCAATCTTTAGACGTTTTTTGCTGGAAAAGGTTTCTGTTTGACAAAAATAAAAAAGCTCCCTTGGCAGGAAGCCTTCGCTCTTACTGATTTTCAAGTTCTTCTTTGCTGACCAGCGTGACTAAAGCGTTTACAGCCTGTTCAGCGTCCGAACCTTCTGCACTTATGTAAATTTCAGTTCCTGTGCTGATCGCAAGGCTCATAATTCCCATAATGCTCTTGGCGTTTACTTTCTTCTCGTCCTTCTCTACAAAAATTTCAGACGAAAATTTATTCGCTTCCTGGACAAATAAAGCAGCGGGTCTGGCGTGAAGGCCGGTTTTCAATTTCACCACTACTGGGCGTCTCGACATGGATTGGATTCCCCCTACGTTCTTAATTTGCAGTCTATAATGCATCCCCGGCAATATCGCTCGGAGGTTCCCCTTACGTGTAACTTATGTCGGTTAAGCATCAGGCATGATGATTTCTATCCAATTCACGTTGGATGTTCATCGAACGGGGACCTGGCACTGGGCTGCGCCTGTCCGTTCAAGAACCGCGAGTGCCGTAAAATGCGTAATCTGCTTCATATTATACCATTTTACGGCGAAATACTCTAGGAAAAAGTTCCCGTATAGGTCTAACGGATGGCAGCGCCGTTGCGAATTTTGTCAGCCAGTTCGTCTATTTTACGAAGACGATGATTGACGCCCGACTTGCTGACGCTACCCTTCAGCATGTCTCCGACCTCTTTAAGATTCAAGTCGGGATGCTTCACACGGATTTCCGCGACTTCGCGGAGTTTCTCCGGCAGGCTCTCCAGGCCGACTTCCCGTTCGATAAGACGGATGTTATCGATCTGCCGGACAGCCGCGCCGATGGTTTTATTAAGATTCGCCGTTTCGCAGTTTACGATTCGGTTCACCGAATTTCGCATATCCTTCATGATCCGAACATCTTCGAAACGCAACAGGGCCTGGTGTGCGCCAATAATGCTGAGAAACTCAATAATCCGTTCGCCTTCCTTGATGTAGAAAACGAACCCCTTCTTGCGCTCGATGCATCTGGCGTTCAAATCGAAACGGTTAGCAAGTTGGCACAGTGCCTGGCAGTGTTCTTCATACATGGAAGCAATTTCGAGATGATACGAAGAACCCTCCGGATTGTTGACGGAGCCTCCCGCAAGAAAAGCCCCCCGAAGGTAGGCCCGACGGCAGCAGTTTGTTTTTACAATACTTTTGTCTATGCCCGGAGTAAACTGGAAGCCTTCCGACACGATATAAAGGTCGGAAAGCAGCTCCTGCACCTGGTTCGGCACGCGGACGATATAGACATTATTCTTCTTAAGACGCATTTTCTTACGGACGAGCAGCTCGGTGTGAAGCTTATACCGCTTTTTAAGCAAAGAGTAAATCCTCCTGGCAATAGCGGCGTTTTCCGTTGAAATATCAAGAACGACGCGCTGATTCGTCAGCTGGACGGAACCGTTCATGCGGATAAGAGCCGACAATTCGGCTTTCTCGCAGCAATCCTCCGCTTCGATTAGGGTCAATTCCTTCTTCGTTTGCGCCGCAAAAGACATGGGGACTCACCTCTTCCTGAGCATCCAGCTCTCCACGATCTGATAGATATGCTCGCTTAATTTATCCGCATCGTGGCGCAGATAGGTCCGGAAAAGCACCAGCTTGTCGGCGATGACGCGGTATCCCCGCTTCGTCACCTCGTCCAGATCCAGATGGACGGCTTTGGCGCCCTTCTCGGCATATTTATTCTGTACCTGAGGAGGAATCTCCCCGTTATTTACAATGACATAATCAAACAAATGATGGCCTATATGGTTATGAATGGCCGTCAGATGATCCCCGACGGAGTAATCGTCCGTCTCGCCCGGTTGGGTCATCACGTTGCAAATGAACATTTTGACCGCATCGGATTTAAGGATCTCCTCCGCTATTCCAGGCACGAGCAGGTTAGGAAGAATACTCGTGTACAAGCTGCCGGGACCGCACAGGATGGCATCCGCCTCACGGATAGCCTCGATCGCCTCCTCCAGCGGTTCGATATCCGCCGGCTCCAGCATAACCCGCTTGATGCGCCCTCCGGCCAGTGGAATCTTCGACTCCCCTTCCACGATCGTGCCGTCCTCCATCAACGCCCGCAAATAGAGCTCCTGCCTCGAGGCAGGCAGCACCCGGCCGCGAACCGCGAACACGCGGCTCATCTCGCGAATTCCGGTGACGAAGTCACCGGTGATGTCCTTCATCGCCGCGAGAATCAGGTTCCCGAGACTGTGCCCCGCGAGCCCGGTTCCGGCCGGAAAGCGGTACTGCAGCATCTCGGAAAGCAGTGGCTCCACATCCGCGAGCGCCGTAAGCACGTTGCGGATATCGCCCGGTGGAGGAATTTGCAGCTCGGAGCGTAGAATGCCGGAGCTGCCTCCGTCGTCGGCTACCGTAACGATAGCCGTGATATCCAGCGGTTTCTGCTTCAACCCCCGGAGCATGACGGACAATCCTGTTCCGCCCCCTATGACGACTATCCGGGGGATATCGGCAGGGCGGTAAACTTTAGACATAGTTTCACCCTCTTATGGTCGGTCGCGTTCCGCATCTCGATGATTGACTCTGACGATCTCCGTCTCGCTGTTTCCCATAACCTTGCCCAAATACTCGGCAATAGCCACAGACCGATGCTTGCCGCCCGTACAACCGATGCCTACGACAACCTGGCTTTTGCCTTCTTTTTTGTACTGAGGAACGAGAAAGTGAAGCATATCGAGCAGTTTCGCCAGAAACTCCTGCGTCTCGTTCCACTTCATCACGTAGTCGTATACATCCGCATCCTGTCCCGTATTCGGGCGAAGCGTCTCCACATAGTGCGGATTCGGCAGGAATCGTACGTCAAAAATCAGATCGGCATCAATTGGGATGCCGTATTTAAAGCCGAAAGAGATGACATTTATAGATATGCCTCCGCTACCCATATTGGTGAAGCGGGAGGCGATTTTTTGTTTGAGCTGTGCCGGTTTCAACGCACTAGTGTCGATCACCTGCGAAGCGTGGCCCTTTAATTCTTCCAGCAGCTTGCGCTCCAGCAGAATGCCCTCTAACGGCGCATCGTTGGGAGCAAGCGGATGGCGGCGCCTGCTTTCTTTGTAACGCTGAACCAGCGTGGAATCCGTTGCGTCGAGAAACAAAATCTCGTACGTCAATGTGTAATCTTCCTTAATGGAACGCAGTGATTCCTGCAGCGCCGTGAAAAATTCCCGGCCGCGGAGGTCGATCACCAGCGCCACCTTGCCGATTTTGCCGTGGGACTGCTCGATTAATTCCGCAAATTTCGGAATCAGAACAGGCGGCAAGTTGTCCACACAGAAAAATCCGAGATCCTCGAGACTTTGTACGGCAATTGTTTTCCCTGCACCGGACATGCCGGTAATAATGACAAGCTTGGCCGCCGCTTTGCTTTCTTCCATGAGTTCACCTTCCTCATCCGTTATAGGGTACCCTTCCGGGCGGAAGCCGCATTGTAAGCTTTGGTTGCTAATGCAGGTTTAAACCCGCCGCTCCTACGATGCCCGCATCGTTGCCCAGTGTGGCCGGCACGATTTCAACGCCTGTATAAGCGCGTTCCGGAGTCAGCTTGCGGAATGTCTCGCGGATCGGGTTGAACAGGATTTCTCCCGCTTTCGATACGCCGCCGCCGATAATGAACCGCTGCGGATTAACGGTTACCGCCACGGCTGCCATGGACTTGCCGATATAATAGGCGGCACGGTTAACGATGCGCACAGCGACCTCGTCTCCCGACTTCGCCGCATCGAATACGTCCTTCGCCGTAATCTTCTCGATCAGCGCCAGACTCGTACGGTCGCCGCGCTCTTTGGCATCGTTGGCCATTCTGACGATACCCGTGGCGGAAGAGACCGTTTCCAGGCATCCGGATTGTCCGCAGTTGCAGGCAATCGCTTCAATATCCGGAACAACGGACATATGTCCGAGCTCGCCTGCCATCCCATTGAAACCTTGATAAATTTTTCCGTTTATAATAATGCCTCCGCCCACGCCGGTTCCAAGCGTATAGCAGACCAGGTTCGGGATTCCCCGTCCGGCTCCGCCCCACGCCTCACCAAGCGCCGCGACATTGGCGTCATTGTCGATTTTTACGGTTTTGCCAAGCTTCTCCTCAAGGGTCTTCTTGACTGCGACATTGCGCCAGCCCAGATTAGGCGACAATTCCACAAAGCCTGTCGGAATGTCCATAAAGCCAGCGATTCCGGCTCCGATCCCCGCTACTTGTTCCCATTCGTATGGCGATTCGTCTACGATCCTGTGGACGTACTCAACAATACGGTCAAGCACAAAATCGGGACCGTGCTCGGCTCCGGTAGGACCTTCATAAGTCTGAATCAATTTTCCTTCTTCGTCGCAGAGGCCTACCTTGATGCTGGTGCCCCCTAAGTCCACTCCGACATAAATCCGTTGTGTCATGCTAAATGTCACCTCAGTGAAGAGTTAAGTTATTTCCAAATCTTTCGCGATGGGTGTTGCTCCTGTACCCACTATAAGCGAACCCCATAGGAAGGTCAAGGACGGCAAATTGAAAAAACGTGGAAGGGTGTAGGCCGTTCCACGTCTTTGCGTATGAGTCTAATAATCCGTTTTACAGGGACTTGCTCCAATCGTGAACCATGTGGCCCTCGAGGAACTTTTCGCAGTCCAGAGCCGCCATACAGCCGCTTCCCGCCGCCGTAATGGCTTGACGGTATTTCAAATCCTGAACGTCTCCGCAAGCGAACACGCCAGGGATGTTGGTTTCCGTCGTTCCCGGTGTAACGAGGATATACCCCGTTTCGTCGGTCGTGATTTGTCCGCCGAGGAACTTCGTGTTCGGAGTATGTCCGATCGCCACGAAAATACCGTCGGTTTCAAGAACCTCTTCCGCTCCGGTCTCGTTGTTAAGAACTTTAAGGCCGGTTACGCCTTTGTCTCCCGCAACGACTTCAAGCGGAGTGGAGTTCAAGCTCCACGTGATTTTCTCGTTCTCACGCGCACGATCCTGCATAATCTTGGAAGCACGGAGTTCGCTTCTGCGGTGAACCAGTCGAACTTCGGAAGCGAAACGTGTCAGGAAGTTCGCTTCTTCCATTGCGGAGTCGCCGCCGCCGACGACGATGATTTTCTTGCCGCGGAAGAAGAATCCGTCGCAAGTGGCGCAAGTGCTCACACCGCGGCCGATATTCTCGCGCTCGTTCGTGATGCCGAGCAGCTTAGCGGAAGCGCCGGTGGAGATGATCAGAGATTCGGTCTCGATCTCGCCAAGACCTTCCACATTGAGCTTGAACGGACGTTCCGTAAGCTCTACACTGTTAACCCAGCCGGTTTTGAACTCGGCGCCGAAACGCTCAGCCTGCTTGCGCATGTTAGCCATAAGTTCCGGTCCCATGATTCCTTCCGGGAAGCCAGGGAAGTTTTCGACCTCGGTCGTGGTCGTCAACTGTCCGCCCGGTTCCGGACCTTCAATAACCAAAGGGTTGAGATTGGCGCGTGCCAGATAGATGGCTGCTGTTAATCCGGATGGTCCGGTTCCTACCACAATTGTTTTATACATGGATCGATCTCTCCTCCTTGGGAACAAATCAGAATTCGTATGATCGCGGGCTGAGTGTTGAGTCATCACTGCCTGCAATCATTCTCTATTTAAAATAATTCTAATTAAAATTATTCTAATTTGCAAGTGTGATTAATCCCGGCCCTTCTTTTCCACGTTCCAGAGCTTCGGCAGAATCGCATCCATCTTCTCCTTGAGCCCGCAAGCTTCGTCAATCAGCTTCACATTCTTGCTTACGGTCGAAACGGTCGTATGGTAGCGGCTGGCTACCTCGTGATAGGAAATTGACCTGCGGTGCATTTTGGCGACCAGGTATTCGAGAGCGGCGGACCAGCCCTCCACTTTTGTAATCCTCGGCACGCTCGGATACACTCTGCTCAAATATTCTACCCATAGAGTCTGAAGGTCATGCTGCTGGATCATGTCGTACCGCTGGTGCATGTGCCGGTGAGCGGTCTCCATGACGGTCTGCCATTTGGGCTCCCATTTCGGAAGATCGGTCGTATGCACGGAGTTTTCCACGGTTTTTACGGTACCGTCCAAATGAGCTTTCAAAGGCTCTTCGACTCCGATAGTCCGCAAAACGAAGATAGCTACCTTTTTGAGGTAGTCGTCCTCTTTAGGGTCACCGATAAACTCGATGAGGGCTTCTTTCACTTCATTGTCGCCGATATACACGAACGTCTGAAGCACCTGCAGCTTCGTCTCCACATCTCCGTGGCGCAGCGCCCAGAAGAAGGAGCTGCGGACAAGCGGGTCCTTCGCAATCTGATCCGGGATCGATTCGGGAGACTGCTCCAATTGGCGGAACTGTTCCTCAAACGGAAGGTTATAGTGGTAGCTCAAGGACAGCGGGCGGTCATCGGAACGGCGGTTCAGCTGCTCCAAATAAAAGCGGGCGATTTCCGACCCGTTCTCCAGCTTATCCACCTGATTCCAGAGAATCCGGGCTTCCTGAAATCTGCCGATATTACAAGCGGCCACGGCCGCATAATGGTAAACGCACGGATCCAGACCGCTATCGTTGGAACGGGAAATCCTTCTGAAGAGCTGGTAGGCTTTCTCGTGATCGCCCAGAATCCCCATTGTGGTCGCAAGCTTGAAGACATGCTCCTGCTGGAAAGGATACGTTTTGCGTAAAGTTCCCATCAGTTCGGCAAGTTCTTCCTTACGTCCGAGATGCTGGTAGAAGATTGCCATATTGCACAGCGCGTGAAGGTTCCCGGGATCTATGTTCAGCACCTCGACAATAGCATCCAACGATTTCTGAAAATGACCGGTGTAATAATAAGCCAGCGCCAAGTTATTACGGGCCGCCAGAAAATCGCCATGCTCTTCGACGAGTTCTTCCAGAACACGCACCGCTTCCGCGAACTTGCCTTCTTCCAGAAGCAGACGCGCCTGGTCGTGCTCGTATAACCCCTCGCGGGATTTGATGGTCTTGAGTTTGGCGGGACGCTCCAGCTCGTAGCTGAGAAAATCAAGCATCTCCTCGGCTTCTTCCAGGTAATGTCCGTTTGTATCGTTCTCCAGATAACGGACAAGAGAGCCCTCCGCCTGTTCGTGTTGGTCCATGTTGGCGTAATTGTTCGCCATATAGAAGTAGCATTCGGTCATCGAGGGATCGATCCGGTCGAGAACCTCTTTTAAGATGTCGTTGGATTCCTCGTACTTGCCCAATTCGGAGAGAACCCCTGCAAGGTTGCAGTGGTTCACCGGGTTATCGTATTCGTATTCTACCGCTCGCCGGAAATATTTCAACGCCTTATCGTAATGGAAACGATCGAGCGACTGAACCGCTCTTTCAAAAAAGAACGTGGCATCCATGCTGATGGGAATAATTTTCGGTTCCGGCTTTACGGAGACACGCTTTTTCTTTTCCATGACTAGGCACCTCCGGTACTTTGAGATCTATGATCAAGTATAGCACAGTCCCCGAGGTTTCAAAAACACGATTTAAACGCCGCCGTATTTAAACAGCGAAGAGAGAGAGCCGCCGTCGCTGACGATACGTACCGCATGCGAGAGCAGCGGAGCAACGGAGAGCACCTTGAAACGTTCCGCGTGATCGTCCGGAATCGCCAGGGAATCGGTGATCACGACTTCACGAATGTTCGGGTGATCCAGACGCTGGAGAGCCGGGCCCGAGAATACCGCGTGAGTGGCGCAAACGTAGATATCGTTGGCTCCGCGTTCCTTCAGTCCTTCCACAACGTTCACGATCGTTGTGCCTGTGTCGATCAGATCCTCGATGATGATCGGCGTACGGCCTTTAACGTCCCCGATCACGTGAGTCACGACCGCTTCGTTGTGAGCGGGACGTTTCTTGAACATCATCGCGAACGGAGCATCGAGAATGTTGGCAAGACGCTCGGCCGTCGTAGCGCGGCCGGCATCCGGAGATACGATGACCGGATCGACGATATTTTTCTTCGTGATGTAATCGCTGATAAGATCAAGAGCGGTCAGGTGATCCACCGGAATGTCGAAGAAGCCTTGGATCGCCGGTGCATGAAGGTCAATGGTAATCACACGGTTCGCTCCTGCGGCACTGACCAGATCGGCGACAAGTTTCGCGGAAATCGGTTCGCGCGGCGCGGCTTTTCTCTCTTGACGGGAGTAACCATAGTAAGGCAGGATCAAGTTGATCGTGCGGGCGGATGCACGCTTGGCCGCATCCATCATAACCAATAGTTCCATAAGGTGTTCATTGATCGGATGGGAGAACGTTTGTACTAAAAATACATCGCAGTTACGGACACCTTCTTCATACAAACAATAAATTTCCCCGCTTTTGAAGCGAGACAGCTTGATTTTACCGAGCGCAACGCCCAGGTCGTCGCAAATGCTCTGTGCCAGCTTCGGGTTGGAAGAGCCGGAGAAAATTTTAATGTTGTTGAGATCCATGGTTATGGTTACCTCCGAAATGTTTTTGATTATTGGGACTGCAGACGGGTCAAACTTCTGTATAGAACGCTCCGCATACGTTTTCATACGAAAGCGCTTTTTAGCATGTAAGCGAGAAAAAAGATGCCCCCTCTGTCTAGTATCTAGTACCAGGGACATTCTCCTACCCCACCATTATACATGAAACTTGTCGAAATGAAAAAGCACAGAGGGACGCCAAATCGAGGTAATTGTGGCTAGTTTATGAACTTCGGAAACAAAAACCGGCACCCGTTCCTCTAGATGGCATATTTGCCTATAGAGTCGGATGCCGGTCCCTTTATTTGGATTTGCTCATGTGGCGCCGCTCCAGCTCCGCCATTACATCGTCAAGCGGAAGCTTGGACTCACGAAGAAGAACCATCAAGTGAAAAATCAGATCGCTCGTTTCGTACCGGAGCTCGTCGTGGTCCCGGTTTTTGGCCGCGATGATTACCTCTGCCGTTTCCTCGCCTACTTTTTTGAGAATTTTGTCGATTCCCTTCTCGAACAAGTAGGTCGTGTAGGCGCCTTCGGGTCTTTCCGCTTCGCGGGAAGCGATGACGGATTCCAGCCTCGACAAGATGCCGAACCGGTCGGGGGAGGCGGGCACGGCTGCAGGTTCTGCGGTTGCACCGGAATCTGCGCCGGCCACCGGAATTTCACTGCCGAAGCAGGTGTAGGATCCGGTGTGACAAGCGGGTCCGGTCTGTTCCGCCAGCACCAGAAGCGTGTCCGCATCGCAGTCATAGCGGAGTGAAACCACGCGCTGCGTGTGCCCCGAAGTCGCCCCCTTGTTCCAAAGCTCCTGCCGCGAGCGGCTCCAGAACCAGGTCGTGCCGGTGGCCACCGTTTTTTCAAGCGATTCTTTATTCATATAAGCCAGCATCAGAACGTCTTTGCTGATGGCATCCTGTACAATAGCGGGAACGAGACCCTGCGAATCGTAGCGGATGCTGTCCAGTTGTATGCCTGTCATCGAATCTCCACTCCTTTTTTCTTCAAGCTCTCTTTAACGCCCTGCACCGTCAGTTCTTTATAATGAAAGATCGTCGCGGCCAGACCCGCATCGGCACGGCCTTCGGTGAACACCTCGTAGAAGTGTTCTTCATTTCCGGCACCTCCGGACGCGATAACGGGGATCCCGACAAATCCCGATACCGCCTTGGTCAAAGCCAGATCGAACCCGTCCTTCGTCCCGTCCGCATCCATGCTGGTAAGAAGCAATTCCCCGGCGCCCGCCGTCTCCATCCGCTTCGCCCACTCGACAGCCCGGATGCCGGAAGCCGTCCGGCCCCCGTGCGTATAGACTTCCCACTCGCCCCAGGCCGGGTTGAACTTGGCGTCAATGGCGACAACGATGCACTGGGACCCGAATTTGCGGGCTCCGTCCGATACAAGCTGCGGATTCTTGACAGCCGCCGTGTTGATGCCGATTTTATCCGCGCCGGCACGGAGCAGACGCTTCATATCATCGGTAGTCGAAATTCCTCCGCCGACCGTGAACGGAATCGTGATTTCGCCTGCCGTTTTCTTCACGACCTCCACCATCGTCGCCCGTCCTTCAACCGAAGCCGAAATATCCAGGAAAACGAGCTCGTCGGCGCCTTCGCGGTCATAAATGGAAGCAAGCTCGACCGGATCGCCCGCGTCTCTCAAATTCACGAAATTTACACCCTTGACGACCCGGCCGTCCTTCACGTCCAGACAGGGAATAATCCGTTTAGCCAGCATTCTGACTTCCCCCTTTAACTCTGTACCACCCTATATGAGAGCACCTTGATGCGTTCGTGTTTTCCTTGATCCGTGGTTCCTCGCACCGCCCTAAACCTAAACCAGCTTTAGAGCTTCCTCAAGCCGGATGCTGCCTGTGTAGAGCGCCTTGCCGACAATCGCGCCGCCCACGCCATTCGCAGCCTCGGCGGCAAGCCGCTCCAGGTCTTCCGGTCGGCTCACACCGCCGGAAGCGATAACCGTCTGGCCCGAAACCTTAGCCAGGCGTACGATAGCCTCCACATTCGGCCCGCCCATCATGCCGTCTCGTGAAATA
Organism: Paenibacillus sp. JNUCC 35; assembly: GCF_058269095.1. Classification (NCBI taxonomy): domain Bacteria; kingdom Bacillati; phylum Bacillota; class Bacilli; order Caryophanales; family Paenibacillaceae; genus Paenibacillus; species Paenibacillus sp. JNUCC 35. Next base: position 5,960,787 of record NZ_CM177771.1, read on the forward strand.
TCGGTGAAAATGAACGTCTTGGCTCCATGCTCGGCAAGCTGAACAGCCAAATCCTCCGCTTTTACCGAGGAAGTTTCGAGCCAGCCCCGGGTCGCGACGAAACCGTCCCGCGCGTCCAGGCCGATGGCGACGTTCTCGCCGTGTTTGGCCAGCAGAGACTGGACGAAAGCCCGGTCCTCGATGGCCGCGGTCCCGAGAATGACACGGGATACGCCCAGCGACAGCAGACGATCCACATCCTCTTCCGTACGGAGTCCGCCCCCCACCTGGACCGGAACTTTCACCGTGCGTGCGATTTCGCCGATCAGCTTGTCGTTAACCGGCCGTCCTGCCTTCGCACCGTCCAGGTCGACCAGATGAATCCATTGTCCACCTTGAGCTTCCCAAGCTTGCGCGACCTCAAGAGGATTTTCGTTATAGACTGTTTCCTGATTATAATCGCCTTGAACGAGACGAACGCATTTGCCGTCCCGGATATCGATTGCCGGATAAATAATAAAGGACATTTTTCGTTACCTCCACCTGATAGGCCGCAGGGCCGGTTAATCTTAGGCCCCTACCTTGCTTTGACAAAGCCCTACGAAATTTTGAAGCAGCCGCATGCCCAGCTCACCGCTTTTTTCCGGATGAAACTGCATGCCGTAGACGGAACCTCTTCCTACTACAGCCGTAACCGGCTGATGATAATCCGTGACAGCCAGAAGATCCTCCTGACGCTCCGGCTTCACATGATAAGAATGAACAAAATAAACGTGGCCCTCTTCAAGCCCTTCCAGAAGCGGGCCGGCCTGCTTGAACTCCAGCCGGTTCCAGCCCATATGCGGCACCTTGTAGTCCCCTCGGAATCGCACGACTTGACCGGGAAGCAGATTGAGGCCTTCATGCTCTCCGTATTCTTCGCTGGAGGTGAAAAGCAGCTGCATGCCGAGGCAAATACCGAGCAGCGGCTTCCCTTGAGCGGTCTGTTCCCGCAAAAGCCGATCGAGACCGAGCGAGCGGAGCTGCTCCATCGCGTCGCCGAACGCTCCTACTCCGGGCAGAATGAGACCTTCCGCCTCCGCGAGAATATCCGGATCGGATGTAACCGTGGACTCGCATCCGAGACGTTCCACGGCCTTGCTCACACTATGCAGGTTGCCCATGCCGTAATCGATGATGGCAATCATGCTTAGAGAACTCCCTTCGTCGAAGGTACTCCCTTAACACGGGGATCAATGGAAGTGGCTTCATCCAGAGCGCGTCCTAGCGCTTTGAACACCGCTTCGATCATGTGATGCGTGTTCCGGCCGTAATGAACAATGACATGAAGGGTAATCCGGGCCTCCAGAGCAAACTTCCACAAGAACTCGTGAACCAGCTCCGTCGTGAAACTTCCGACCTGCTGGGACGGATACTCCGCCCGGTATTCGAAATGAGGCCGGTTGCTGACATCGATAATCACCTGCGCCAGCGCCTCATCCATCGGGATAAATACGCTGGCGTAACGCTTGATGCCCTTCTTGTCCCCAAGAGCTTCCCTGAGCGTCTGACCGAGACAGATTCCGATGTCCTCTACCGTGTGGTGATCGTCTATGTCAACGTCTCCGCGAGCTTGAACTTTAAGATCGAACTGTCCGTGCTTGGCAAAAAGATCGAGCATATGGTTCAGAAAAGGAACATCCGTCTCCAGCTCCGAGACACCGGTTCCGTCCACGCCGAACGAAAGTTCGATGTCGGTTTCGTTCGTTTTGCGCGCTACACTGGATACGCGCGCACGGGAAACGGGATCCGTGACGGACAAGCCTTCACCTGCGCCCGTGTCTACTGCATCCACGTTAACCGATCCACCGGGGTATCCGCCTTCCAGCCCCGCTTGTTTTGCGTTCTTGTCCACTTGTTCAGCCATGAAAGTTCCCTTCTTTCTGCAATCGAACTTGTATCGCTCTGGCATGCCCTTCGAGCCCTTCATTGCGGGCGAGCGTCATAATTTGCTCTCCGTTCGCAAGGAGAGCTTCCTTACTATAGGAAATCACACTGGATTTTTTAATAAAATCATCGACGTTCAGCGGCGAGGAGAACCGGGCCGTACCGTTCGTCGGCAGCACGTGATTCGGTCCGGCGAAATAGTCGCCGACCGGCTCCGGGCTGTACGCGCCGAGGAAGATCGCCCCGGCGTTCTCGATCCGCGGCAGCACCGCGAACGGGTCGTCCACGAGCAGCTCCGCATGCTCCGGAGCAATCGCGTTGACGACGCGGATGCCCTCGTCAAGATCCCCGACGAGGACGATCGCGCCCTTGTTCGCCGTGGACACCTCGGCGATCGCTTTGCGCGGCAGCGCCTGCAGCTGCCGCTCCACCTCTCCGCGCACCTGCTCGGCGAGCTTGCGTGACGGCGTCACCAGAATGGCGGGTGACAGCTCGTCATGCTCCGCCTGGGCCAGCAGGTCCGCGGCGATGTATTCGGGGTCCGCCGACTCGTCGGCCAGGACCACGATGTCGGTCGGCCCGGCAATCATGTCGATATCGACAACGCCGAATACGGCGCGTTTCGCGAGTGCGACGTAAATATTGCCGGGTCCGACGATCTTGTCGACGGCACGAATCGTATCCGTGCCGTAAGCGAGCGCCGCGACGGCCTGTGCGCCGCCGACGCGGTAGATCTCCCGCACGCCGGCCTCGGCTGCCGCCACCAGGATGTGCGGGTTGATGCCCTCTTCCCCGGCTGTAGCCGGCGGCGTCACCATCACGATCTCGGGAACGCCGGCGACGACGGCCGGGATAGCGTTCATGAGCACCGATGAGGGGTAAGCCGCCTTCCCTCCGGGGACGTACAAGCCGACGCGCTGCAGCGGCCGGATGATCTGGCCCAGCAGGGACCCATTGTCCTGCAGGTCCATCCAGGACACGCGTTTCTGCTTTTCGTGAAACGCGCGGATGTTGGCGGCGGCTTGACGCAGCGCCTTCAGAAACTCGGCGTCCACTCGGTCGTACGCCGCCTCGATCTCGGCTTCGTCTACGCGGAGTTCGTGAAGGTCGACGCCGTCGAACTCCTTGGACAGCCGCCGGAGAGCCGCATCGCCTTCGCTCCGTACAGCGGCGATGATCGATTTTACGGCGTCGTTCTGCTCCGCCGTCCCGTAGTCCACTTCCCGAGCGAGTTTAAACTCTTCCGCAGGCACGATTTTCATGCGCAATCACCCTTTCATAACGCCGGCTTCCGCCTGCTAATCGTTTCGTTTTATAACGCTTTATGTCATCCGTCAGGGGATAGCAGCCTCTTACTCCGGCAACGCAATCGTTGCCTGCAGAGCGTCGCAAAGCTGCTGAATCCGGTCGTTTTTCATCCGGTAACTGACGCGATTCGCGATAAGCCGGCTCGTGATCGGAAATATTTCCTCGTATTCGACCAATCCGTTTTCTTTCAGAGTCTGACCGGTTTCGACCATATCCACGATCCTGTCGGCCAAGCCGATCAGCGGCGCCAGTTCAATCGAGCCGTTCAGCTTGATGACTTCGACCTGCTGTCCTCTTTCCCTGAAATACTGGGAAGCTACTCGGGGATATTTGGTCGCGACGCGGGGATTCAGAACGGGCTGCCAGTCCGGCAGCGCGATAACGGACATCCGGCAGCGGGCGATACCGAGGTCAAGCAGCTCGTAGACGTCCCTGTTTTCTTCCATCAATACATCCTTACCCACCACTCCGATATCCGCCACTCCGTATTCCACATAGGTCGGAACATCGACGGGTTTGGCAAGAATGAATTCCATGTTGGCTTCCGGAAAGGTCACGATCAGTCTCCTGGAATCGTCACCGCTATCTTCAGGCATCGGCAATCCCGCTCGGCGGAAAAGTTTGAATGCCTGTTTATATATACGCCCTTTGGGCATGGCTACCTTAAGCATTTCCTGCATGCCTTCAGCCTCCTGTCAGCAGCCTCTGTCGAAGCTAAATGATTGCGGAACCCCGTACGGCGCGTAAGCCGCAAGCAAGGCCCGCTGTATAACCGGAAAGGCCGGTTTGAACGGCCTGAATCGTTTGTTTTATCGCATCGTCAACCGGTTTAGGCTGCCGCATTCGTATGATTTAACAGCTCTATACCGGCCGGCGAATTTATCAACTCGGACGCTGAAAATCAATCCGTCAGGTAGAGCAGGACGTCCGAGTACACGTTCCCTTCGTACCGGTAACGGCCCTGTCCCAGTTCGTGCAAAGCTGCCGGATCCCACGACGCACAGGATCCGGTTCCATTGCCGGCGTGGCGTGTCACAACGACCTTTCCGGGAAGGGTCCTCAGCTCCCGGGCTTTGCCCAGCGCTTCGCCGCGGCGGGATTCCCCGTATACGATCAGGACCCGTTCCTGCTGCTTGCGGACCGCATCTCCCGCCGCTTCCAGAATGCGGTTCGTCTTCAAGGCAAAGCCCGTTGCCGGTGCGGGACGTCCGAACTGAGCGAGCAGATTGTCGTATCTGCCCCCGCTGCACAGCGGGAATCCGAGATCCGCGGCATAGCCTTCGAACGTAAGACCCGTGTAGTAAGAAAAATTCCCGATCATCGCCAGGTCGATCAGCACATGCTCGCTGACTCCGTAAGCCTCCAGAACGTTCCATACCTCGCACAGATGGGCGATGGCCGCCTGGGCCGTCCGATCGGAAGTGACGCTGAGTGCCTGTTCGCAGATGTCTTTGCCTCCGCGCAGCCGGAGGATGCTCTCCAGTTCGCCGCGCCGGGCTTCGTCCACACCCATACGCCGAATGGCCGTGCGGTAACCGACGTAGTCCCTGCCGAGCAAGCAGCTCTTGAGCTCTTCCTGAGCTTCGGGATGGTCTTTGAGCGTTTCGCCGAACAAGCCGTGTAAAAACCCGACATGCCCCAAGGCAAACTTAAACGTTTTTACGCCTGCGGCCTGTAAGGAAGCAATCGCCAAAGCCACTACTTCGGCATCCGCTTCCGCGGACGGGTCGCCTACGAGCTCCACACCGGTCTGCACGAACTCCGAATCGCGCCCGGCTTCTTCCTCCATCGCCCGGAAGACATTCCCGTGATAGCTGAGACGGAGCGGGAGAGGCTCATCCCGCAGAAGAGAGGAGACCACCCGTGCGATAGGGGCCGTCATGTCGGAACGTAGTACAAGCGTTTTCCCGTTGCGGTCCAGCAGCTTGAACTGTTTCCGGTCTTCGATGGAGCTGGCCATCCCTACCGTATCGTAAAATTCCAGCGTCGGAGTCACGATTTGGCGGTAACCCCACCGTTCCATGCAGTCCAGCACGCTGAATTCGATCTCACGGATTCTCGCTACCGATTCCGGAAGCAAATCTTTAAAACCCGTAGGCTTTTCAAACACTTTAGGTTTAGACATTCATGTTCCTCCTTGCCCTGCCGGTACACCTCTATTTTCAAAACGCTTTAGTACGCTACCATACTACCAAATTGAAGGATATCCGTTAGTTTATCACGGAATGTCAGAGGCGTCAATTTGCAGATTCATTCCCATTCGTTTCTCTGCAGCCAATGTCCTCTTCGCTTCAAACAAAAAAACAGTTCATCTTCTTAAGAAGATGAACTGTTTGGATTGGTGCTGTTGCCGGAAGCCGACTCCGGTCCGGATATTTCCGCTGACGCTCCGAAAGTCCGGGCTTCTGCGGAATCGGGAGTTCCCGTCCGGATAACCTGAAGCGGATTGCCCGCTACGAAACTGTATGGCTCCACATCCTTGTGGACGACAGATCCTGCACCGATTACGGCGCCATCCCCTATCGTTACACCGGGCAGAATGGTCGTGTTCGCCCCGACCATCACATTCGATCCGATCTTCACTTCACCCAGACGATACTCCTTGGTCAAATACTCGTGAGCCAGAATGGTTGTGTTGTACCCGATGATCGAGTTGCGGCCGATCTTTATTTTTTCCGGAAAAAATACATCCACCATCACCATCAAAGCGAAAGCGGTGTGTTCTCCCACCTCCATGCCCAACATGCGGCGGTAGATCCAATTTTTAACCGGAAGCGAGGGACAGTAGCGGCTAATTTGTATCCAGACGAAATTTTTGACCGCTTTCCATTTGCTGACCGTCCGGTAAATCTGCCATAAGGCGTTAGGTCCGTCGACCGGGTATCTGTCGGTTTTCCTCAAACACTTTCCTCCGTAATCCCGAAAATCGTATACAGCTCGCGCATATCCGCGATCATATGCTCCGGATGGTACTGTTCCAGGTAGGCCTGGCCCTTAAGAGACCAGTTGACAGCCACGGCTTCAACGCCTGCGGCTTTGGCCGCTTCGATATCATAATGGCTGTCGCCCACCATGACGGCTTCCTCCGCTGTTGAGCCCAGTTCATCGAGAGCCTTCCTGATTCCTTCCGGGTCCGGCTTCGCGTTCTTTACATCATCGACGGTCACAATACTTTGGATATACGGCAGCAGTTCGCAAAGCTCCAGGCCCAGCATGGTTGTCAGCCTGATTTTGCTGGTTACGACGCCGATTTTGACTCCGTAGGCATGCAGCTTGGCCAATACCTCTTTTACATAAGGAAAAGGCCTCACCAGCTCGTCGTGGTGCTTAAGATTATAAGACCGGTAAAGAGTCAGAAGATCCGTCACTTCATCCAGGCCGCTGAAAAACTGGAGCTGCTCGATGAGAGGGCGCCCCATGTGGGGAATGATGTTGTCTCTTGTAAACAGCTCGGGCGTCTTTCCTTCCAGCGCATGCAGGAACGACTGGATAATGAGCTCGTTGGTGTCCAGAATAGTGCCGTCCAAATCAAACAATACCGTATGCTTCATGCTGTGCTCCTTATTATCAAGAGTTCTGTCCTGTTTTCAATGGCTTGTGTTGGCCGAAGCCGGTGTCCCGCCGATTTTCTCGATCGGATCGCTGTACTTGGTTTTCGCATAGCCCATACGGCGGCGCAGGACGATGATGATGATAGCCGCGATGATGATCAGCACGGCAAGAAGCTGGGAAATGCGGATGTTGCCGCCGTAAGTCATCGTACCCGCTTCACCGAACAGCAGGGACATCGGCGACCACAGTCCGTTCAGCAGGGAAGCCAGCCATGCCGGTCCCGTGAAATCGAGGCTGTCCGTACGCAAGCCTTCGATGAAGAAGCGGCCCAGCGAATACCAGATAAAATAGCTCATAAACAACTCGCCCGCACGAAGGAACGGACGGCGGCGCAGCCAGAAGAGCAGCAGCAGACCGACGAAATTCCATACCGATTCATACAGGAAAGTGGGATGATAGAAAATGCCTTCGATGTTCATCTGGTTCACGATCCAATCCGGCAGATGAAGCGTGTTTCGCAGGAAAGATTCGCTGACCGGGCCGCCGTGGGCCTCCTGGTTCACGAAGTTACCCCAGCGGCCGATCATTTGGCCGACAATGAGTCCAGGAGCGCAAATGTCCGCGATCCGCCAGAACGAGTATCCTTTGCGGCGGACATAGATGACCGCTGCGATAATAGCCCCGATCAGAGCGCCGTAAATGGCGATTCCCCCGTGCCAGATGGCGATGATTTCGCCCAAATTGTTTTTGTAGTTTTCCCATTGGAAGGCCACATAATAAATACGAGCGGCCACAATGGCAGACGGAACTCCGATCAGCAGCAGATCCATAAAAAACTCGGGCTGCAGCTTGAAGCGTTTGCCTTCCCGAATGACAAGCAGCAGCCCGATCAGGGCCGCCGTGCCTAATATAATGCCGTACCAATGCACGGAAATCGGGCCTAGCTTAAAAGCGACTGGATTTAGCATAAACGGTCGATATCCTCCTATTCCTTACCTGTGTGGGTATGAACCGGCTCTCAGTCCATGTCGTCCAAATCTTCGGCCAGCGTTTCCGTCAGCTTATTGGTGAACTGCAGGGCCGCGTTGAAGCCCATCCGCTTGAGCCTGTAGTTCATCGCCGCAACTTCGACGATGACCGCCAAGTTTCTTCCCGGACGGACGGGAATGGTGATCAGCGGCACATCCGTTTCAATAATCCGGGTCGTTTCTTCGTCCAGACCGAGGCGGTCGTATTGCTTATCCTGCTGCCAAGTTTCCAACCGGGCAACGACGGATATTTTCTTGACGTTCCGCACCGCTCCCGCACCGAACAGCGTCATCACGTTAATAATGCCGACGCCGCGGATTTCGAGCAAATGGCGGATCAGGTCGGGAGCGTTCCCGTACAGCATATAATCGGCTGTCTGACGGATTTCAACGGCATCGTCCGCTACCAGACGGTGGCCGCGCTTGACCAGTTCGAGCGCCGTCTCGCTTTTCCCGATTCCGCTGCCGCCCGTAATAAGCATTCCGACGCCGTACACATCCACCAGTACACCATGAATGGTAGTGGAGGGAGCAAGCTTGTTTTCGAGGAAGTTGGTCAGCCGGCTGGCCAGAATGGTGGTCGCCACCTGGCTGCGGAGAACCGGAAGCTGGTGCTTCTTCGCTTCCTCCACCAATTCCGCCGGAATATCCAATCCGCGGGTGACGATGATGCAGGGCGTCTCTTCGCTTGCACAAAGCTGCTCGGCACGATGCAGCCGGACCGTTTCATCCAGCGTTTCGAAGAAGGACATCTCGGTGCGTCCCAGCAGTTGAACGCGTTCCTGCGGATGATAATTGAAGTAGCCCGCCATTTCCAGACCGGGCCGGTAAAGATCGGCAACCGTTACAGTCCGCTTAAGACCGTCTTCGCCGCAAATGACTTCCAGGTTGTAATGCTCAACCAGCTCAGACACTCTCACTTTTTTGCCCATCGTTCATTCCCCTTTGTTTTCCCAATAGTTCCATCGTAATTCAACTGCCGGGTGAAAATCAACCTGCCGGCAGGCCTACCGATATGCTGCGCAGAGGTGTAACTTCTGCATCGTTCCCATAGGCCGCCTTATCAACCTCTAATACGTCAAAAAAGCCAGTCACGATGGACTGGCTTTAAATTGATGATTCTTACGAGTTCAGAAGAATGGAGTTCGTTGTTTCTTTATCGAAGAAGTGAACTTTGTTCATGTCCAGAGCAAGCTTCACGTTAGCGCCGTCTTTCAGACCGGAGCGGCCGTCAACACGCGCTACGACTGTACCTTCGCCGATACCGGCAAGGTGAACCTGCATCTCGTGACCCAGGTTCTCGGACACTTCGATCAGGGCGTTAACCACTGTCTTAGCGGAAGCTTCAAGGAACACAGGCTCATCGTGGATATCTTCAGGACGAATACCCAGAATAACTTCTTTGCTCGCATAGCCTTTATCGCGAAGAACTTGAGCTTTGCCTTGCGGAATAACAACGTCTACGCCTTTGGCTTTGAAGTGAAGCTCTCCGCCTTGGTCGCTCAGCGAGCCGTTTACGAAGTTCATGGAAGGAGATCCGATGAAGCCCGCTACGAACATGTTGACCGGGAAGTTGTAGATCTCTTCCGGAGAAGCCGCTTGTTGGATGATGCCTTTGTCCATAACGACAATCCGGCTTCCCATCGTCATAGCTTCGGTTTGGTCATGCGTTACGTAGATGATCGTTACGCCGAGACGTTTGTGAAGTTTGGAAATTTCGGCACGCATTTGTACACGAAGTTTAGCGTCCAAGTTGGAAAGCGGTTCGTCCATCAAGAAGACTTGCGGTTCACGGACGATTGCGCGGCCCAGGGCGACACGCTGACGCTGACCACCAGAAAGTGCTTTCGGTTTGCGGTCCAGAAGGTGTTCAATATCGAGAATTTTAGCCGCTTCACGCACGCGTGCGTCGATATCGGCTTTTTTGAATTTACGGAGTTTAAGGCCGAACGCCATGTTCTGGTACACGTTCATGTGCGGGTACAGGGCGTAGGACTGGAATACCATCGCGATGTCGCGGTCTTTAGGAGCCACGTCGTTCACGAGACGGTCGCCGATGTACAGTTCGCCTTCGGAAATTTCTTCAAGACCGGCAATCATCCGCAGAGTTGTGGATTTACCGCAACCGGATGCTCCTACCAATACGAGAAACTCTTTATCTTGAATATCGAGATGGAAATCCTTAACGGTTGCTTCTTGGTTGCCTGGGTACCTCTTTACGATATGGTTAAGACGAACGCCTGCCATAGTTCATTCCCCCTGGTTCTTGAATGTTCTTAATTTGGAATCTGTACATTTATCTTAGCTTAAATGCCCGAAGACTGACTATGCACAATCTTCACAAAAAACTCACTTTCTTTTTGTTACTTTGTACAATACGAGCGCCAGCTTTACCAGGACGGCATCGTGGAAAGTTCTTACGTCCAGCCCCGTCTCGTTTTTGAACTTGTCCAGCCGGTATAAAAGCGTGTTGCGATGAATATACAGCTTTTTAGCCGTCTCGCTCACGTTGCAGTCCAGCGCAAAAAAACTCTCCAGCGTGGACTGCGTCTCGGCATCCATGGAATAGTCCTTCAGCACATGCTCCAGAAACTGATGTTTCTCGGAATCGGGGATCGGATGGAGCAGCTTTTCCATTTGCAAATGCCAAGGCGTGTGAATGTTGTTCGTCACATTGTATAACCGGCCGAGCATAATCGTCGAGCGCAGAGAAAGCATGGCCGCCAGAAGCGTCTGGGCAGGCTGGATAGGGTAGTGAACCCCCAGGTGGCTTTCTCCGACCCATTCGGTAGCCAGCATGTCATGAAGTCCTGACGCCAGGGCATCGAGCATCTGCTCGGTGCTCTCTTCCTGGGCGTCCGTCTTGTCCTCCTGCCCTACTGTGAGCAGATAATCCGGCGCGAGAATCAGCCATTCTTTATCCAGCAATGGGATCAATATAATTTCCGCGTCAAAAAACGTCTCCAGCAGCCTTTTCAGCTCCCGGTAAGACGCCCGTACGTTCGAAGAATAATCTCCATACAGGAGAAAAGGTATTTTGGTCGAATAAAGCCCGGCCTGGGAAGAAATCGTGTCGGGAACCTCCGCTTGGGAGTCGGTTTCGGCATGCTGCAGCAGCCATTCCCTGAGCGCGGAAAGCTTTTTCTCTTCTTCGAGCAGAAGAGTGCCGCTTTGCCTTTTCTCCGGCTGTGCAGATTCAATGAGCCACTCGACCAGATGACGTTCGTCTCCGGCCAAGTTCCCCGCAGGTATAGACAAAGCATGGACTTGATTTCCTTCCCTGCCCAGCAGAAAATAAACATCTTTGCCGATCAGCATGCTGCTCTTATTCAGGGCCTGCCTGTCCCCGTTATTTTTTCCCGCGGTTCTTGTAAGGGCTTCCCACTCTTCCGGCGTCTTTGCAATCAGTTGGACCGGCCCTTTGCCGATCGATTCCAATTGTTCTTTCAGCCTTTCCCAATCCATCCGCATAGCTCCCTATCTGTGTAATATCGAGGCTGCCATGGTGCTTCCTATTATTGTAACACAGCTAAGGTAAGCGTATCACTTAAAGATGGCTTTAATAAGCCTCGGGAGCGGGATGCGGTCATACGCCCATGAGCACCACAATAATAGAAAGCAGGGAGAACAGAGCGCCGACCAGGTACAGGAAAGAAACCGTTTGGGTTTGGGACAGCCCCCACTGCATAAGGCTGTGATGAGTATGAAGCTTATCGGCCCGGTGCAGCCCTCCGCCTTTCAGGAGCCTTCTCGTAAACACGATGACCGTATCCAGGATAGGAACGCCCAGCGCCAGCACAGGAACCAGGAGGGAGATAAAAGTCGCGCTTTTGAAAGCTCCGTCCACAGCAACGACCGCTATCGTGTACCCCAGGAAAATCGCGCCGGCGTCCCCCATAAAAATTTTGGCGGGATAAAAATTGAACGCCAGAAAAGCCAGGCAGGCTCCGACCAGAATGGCCGCAATCAATGCGGAATCCTCCTGCCTTTTGACTAGGGCCGCCACAAGCAGCGCCAGAGAAGCGATCGTTACGATCCCCGAGGCGAGACCATCGACCCCGTCAATGAAATTGATCATATTGGTGATCCCGAAAATCCAGGCCATCGTGCCGAGCCAGACAAGCCAGACCGGGAAAAAAATCATGCCGCTGAAATGGAGATTCGACACCCCGATTATTTGAATGCCGAATAAAAGCGGCACCGCGGACACCGCAATATAGATGATCAGCCTGGGCCAGACGGGAAAGTCCTTGCTCCGGGTTTTAAACCAGTCGTCCGTCAAGCCGGTCAGCATAAGGACCGTTCCGCCGATCAGCACCGCATAAGAAAGATTGCCGTTACGGCTGAACAATAAAATAGCCGCCGCGCAAGCGATATAAATCGCCACTCCTCCGAGCAAGGGGATAGGAGCGGCATGAATTTTGCGGGTAGACGGCCGGTCGACAAACCCTGCTTTTACAGCGATTCGCTTCATAACGGGTACCAGCAGCGCCACCAGAATAAAGCTCGTCAGCATAGGGATTAGATAGTGCATACGCTCGATTCCTCCTGCCTATCGTTACCCTTACGGATGACGATGGGTAAATGGCTTTTTCACCGCATCTGTTAGCGTCTCCCAATCGAATTCCGCCCATACTTGCCCCGTTTGGTAAAGGTTTGGTCGACTAACCCGCTCAAAACCTTGAGAACATTTTGTCAGAAGCGAGTTAACTCCTCCCTTTATGGAAAAAATAAGAAGGGAATTCAACCATTTAAGCGGATGTTCAAAACGAAACAAAGGAGATCCCCCTACGATGATCTGGAACACCTGGACGTTAGACAGGTCCGTTATTTTGTTTACGGCTTTCGCTTATTTATTTATCGCGGCTCAAGTGACCTTGTCCCATTACCGGCAAAATTTTCACCGCAAAGTCATGCTGATTCCCGTTATTACCGCCCCGCTGTACTTTCTGGTTGGGCTGCTCGCGGTTCTCCTTAACCGGCCCTGGCTTCTCCATCTTTTTCATATAGGCATGTGGCTGGGGATTTTGACGGGCTTATACGGGCTGTCCCTTCACATCCGGGGAGTGGGCAAACGCGTCGGGTCTTATGCGTTCCGCAATTTCCTTATCGGACCTCCCGTCCTGATGCCTCTGCTGTACTCAGCTCTCGGTGTCCTCGGGTTAATCGCTGTCTATGGAAGGTGACTTGTATGAGAAAAATGCCGAAATACCCTTCTTTCGATGTCATGAAGGAGCAAAACCACTGGGATCCCCACACGCGGTCTATCGTCAGCTCCCGTATGAGGCGGCGCCGTGAATATCGGCTGTTAACGCTGTTAGAAGCGGAACAGCTCAGAAGCGTATGCTCTCTTCTTGTCGACGACGACAGGTCCGAAATCCTGACTTACGTGCTGGAGCATATAGATGACACTTTGTACGGGCAAAAGGAAGAAGGCCAGAAAGGACCCGATACTCCTCCTCAGTCCGAATTAATCCGGAAAGGGCTGGAAGCGCTTGAGACGATGTCGCACGGGTTTCATGCGAGGCCCTTTCAACAGCTATCTCCGGCGGAACAGAAGGAGCTGCTCACGAATGTAGCCGAGGTTCGCTTATCCCTGAGGGGCGATTGGCCGGCTCCCGTGCAGAAAGCCTTCTTCAACAGGCTGCTCGCGCTGACCGTGGAAGCTTACTATTCTCATCCCCAAATCTGGTCCGAAATCGGTTACGCAGGTCCTGCTTATCCAAGAGGCTACATCCGGGCAGACCGGGGGCATTTTGATCCGTGGGAGGCGAAACCGGAACGATGAAATGGAACACTCAATCGGAAACCGTTGATGTGGTCATTATCGGCGCGGGAGCGGCAGGCGGCGTGCTTGCACAGGAACTTAGCGAAGCCGGGCTGCAGGTCGTGGTAGTGGAAGCCGGACCGCTGCGGGATCCCCAAAGGGATTTTGCGAGCGACGAGCTGTCCATGCAGTGCCTGGGCTGGCAGGATACCCGTCTTGTGGACGGCGAGCATCCTCTTGCTATGGGGCACAACAATTCGGGCTGGGGAGTGGGCGGCGGAACCCAGCATTTCACCGGAGTGTTTTTGCGATTCCATGAATCCGACTTCAAAACGAGATCGATCGACGGAGTCGGCGAAGATTGGCCTATCCACTATAAAGATTTGGAGCCGTATTATTCCCGGATCGAAAAAGAAATCGCGGTTTCGGGTCCCCGCCATTTTCCATGGGGAAACTTCCGGGGGCCTTACCCTTATCCCGAACGGGACCCTCTAAGCCCTAACGCCTATTTGTTTCAAAGAGGCTGTGAGAGTTTGGGAATTCGCTCCGTTACGGCCCCCCTCGCGATTCTGTCTGCGCCTTTTGAGGGCAGGCCTCCCTGCATTAACCGTGGTTTCTGCCAGCAGGGCTGCATGCCTAACGCCAAATTCAGCACCCTCATTCAGCATATCCCGAAAGCTGTACAAGCAGGTGCTACTGTGCTTACCGATAGCAGGGTCACTCAGATCGAAACAGGGCCTGATGGAAGAGCTTCCGGTGTGCTTTTTATGAAAAAAGGAGTCGAATACCGTCAAAAAGCCAAACTCGTGATCGTATCGGCCTATGCGGTCGAAACACCCCGATTGCTGCTGAATTCTGCGAACAGTCGTCATCCGGACGGGCTTGCCAACAGCAGCGGCTGGGTAGGCAAAGCACTTATGACGCACAGCAGCCATGACGTGTATGCCAAGTTCGAGGAGGAAGTGCGGCTGTACAAGGGGACCCCTGTGCTGGCTACCACTCAGGAGTTTTACGAATCCGACCGGAGCCGCGGCTTTGCACGCGGGTATTCCCTGCATGCCCATGGCACGCGGCCTCTCGCTTTCGCCCAAGGGATCGTCAAAACAGCCGAATTCCCCATCTGGGGAGCTCCGTTACGAGAGGCTATGCTGGACTACAATTTTTACGGCCGCGCGACACTAGTTGGAGAAGTCCTTCCTCAAGAGCACAACTGTGTCACGTTATCCGGGGAAAAAGACGCTTTCGGTTTGCCCAGAGCCAAAGTATCCTTCAGCTTCGGGGAGAACGACACCAAGCTTATCGAGCATGCGGTCTCGAACATGAAATCTATTCTTCAGGCTGCGGGAGGAACACCCGAATTTGTGGTCCCTGATACCGCCCACCTGATGGGAGGCTGCCGGATGGGGAGCGATCCTTCGCGATCTGTCACAAATTCATTCGGGCAAACGCACGATATCCCGAATTTATTCGTATGCGATGCGAGCCTATTCGTCACGTCCAGCGGAGTGAATCCTACTAACACCGTAATGGCTTTAGCATCGCGAACAGCCGATTACATCGTAAGTGAAATCATTTAATCACCAAAATGAAGATATCAGATCCCCTTTTCTTGTTACAAATCGCTGATGGTAACCCAGGCGCTTCCGCCTTTTCCAAGCAGCAAGTAGCCACCGGGCATCGTTTCCATTACAATTAAAGACAAAGCTATCCCTAACAAAGGAGGATCACTACTAAATGGCTATTGCAGAAATTACGGTTGTTCCTATAGGCACAAGCTCTACAAGCTTAAGTGAATATGTAGCTCATCTCCAAAAGGTGCTGAACAACCAACCTCTCCATTATGAGCTTACTCCAATGAGCACCATCATCGAAGGCCCACTGGATCAACTCATGGAAGTCATTCTTAAGCTTCACGAAAGCCCCTTTGAAAACGGCGCTCAACGTGTCTCCACCTCCATCAAGATAGACGACCGCCGTGATAAAACGGCATCCATGCAACAAAAACTCCAGTCCGTTGCCGACAAACTGGAGCGGCTTCAATAGCTCGGAAGCTATACTCAATCACTCGCTGAAAACCTTTTTCGCTCACCTTGAACACCGGGAGTCCTCTAAAAATCGAATTCAACACCAGCGAATATCAGGGTCTTTCCGGCACGGCTAGGTCGAGAGTTGGACTCATGCAGCGATTTAAGATATTTTTCTTTTCCGTTCGCCAGCTAAAAAGACAACAAAAAAAGAGACCGTTAAGGTCTCTTTTTATATGAAGAGAATTGTTCACATGGCATGTGAGCCATGAAGGACTCGAACCTTCGACACCCTGATTAAAAGTCAGGTGCTCTACCAACTGAGCTAATGGCTCTTGGAAAAACTGGTGGAGGCTGATGGATTCGAACCACCGAACTCGTCAGAGAACAGATTTACAGTCTGCTGCGTTTGGCCACTTCGCTAAGCCTCCACAATACTGCCAAGCGCCGTTATGGACCAACTTGACTAAAAGTGGTGGCTCGGGACGGAATCGAACCGCCGACACGAGGATTTTCAGTCCTCTGCTCTACCGACTGAGCTACCGAGCCATACTATGAAATTGTTATACAAACTAAAATGGCGGAGCTGACGGGATTCGAACCCGCGGTCTCCTGCGTGACAGGCAGGCATGTTAGGCCTCTACACCACAGCTCCGTGCAATAAGATTGTATGGTGGACGCTGACGGGATCGAACCGCCGACCCTCTGCTTGTAAGGCAGATGCTCTCCCAGCTGAGCTAAGCGTCCTTATGTAGTTGTTATGGTAGCGGCGGAGGGGCTCGAACCCCCGACCTCACGGGTATGAACCGTACGCTCTAGCCAGCTGAGCTACGCCGCCTTAATACTGGCGGAGAGAGAGGGATTCGAACCCTCGCACCACTTACGCAGTCTAACCCCTTAGCAGAGGGTCCCCTTGAGCCACTTGGGTATCTCTCCAATGTGTAAACAAACTTTTCAGGTTGCTCCCTGAAAACTAGCAGCGAAACGTGCAGTCGATCCATCCAAGATCTTGTGGTGCATATGCTTCCGATGTCAGACACTATCGTCTAGGCTCGTAGCATATGCTTTCGATGCGGCCTTTCCTGTCGGAAAAGCCTTGTGGTCAAGCCCTCGACCGATTAGTATTGGTCAGCTCCACACATTGCTGTGCTTCCACCTCCAACCTATCTACCTCGTCGTCTTCAAGGGGTCTTACATACTGGGAAATCTCATCTTGAGGGGGGCTTCACGCTTAGATGCTTTCAGCGCTTATCCCTTCCGTACATAGCTACCCAGCTATGCCTCTGGCGAGACAACTGGTACACCAGCGGTACGTCCATCCCGGTCCTCTCGTACTAAGGACAGCTCCTCTCAAATTTCCTGCGCCCGCGACAGATAGGGACCGAACTGTCTCACGACGTTCTGAACCCAGCTCGCGTACCGCTTTAATGGGCGAACAGCCCAACCCTTGGGACCTACTTCAGCCCCAGGATGCGATGAGCCGACATCGAGGTGCCAAACCTCCCCGTCGATGTGGACTCTTGGGGGAGATAAGCCTGTTATCCCCAGGGTAGCTTTTATCCGTTGAGCGATGGCCCTTCCATGCGGTACCACCGGATCACTAAGCCCGACTTTCGTCCCTGCTCGACCTGTATGTCTCGCAGTCAAGCTCCCTTATGCCTTTGCACTCTTCGAATGATTTCCAACCATTCTGAGGGAACCTTGGGGCGCCTCCGTTACTCTTTAGGAGGCGACCGCCCCAGTCAAACTGCCCACCTGACACGGTCCCTCTACCGGTTAACGGTAGTAGGTTAGAACTCCGATACGATCAGGGTGGTATCCCAACGGCACCTCCACCCAAGCTGGCGCTCAGGCTTCAAAGGCTCCCACCTATCCTGTACAGATCGTACCAAAGTCCAATATCAAGCTGCAGTAAAGCTCCATGGGGTCTTTCCGTCTTGTCGCGGGTAACCTGCATCTTCACAGGTATTAAAATTTCACCGGATCTCTCGTTGAGACAGCGCCCAAGTCGTTACGCCATTCGTGCGGGTCAGAATTTACCTGACAAGGAATTTCGCTACCTTAGGACCGTTATAGTTACGGCCGCCGTTTACTGGGGCTTCAGTTCACAGCTTCGGATTGCTCCTAACCGCTCCCCTTAACCTTCCAGCACCGGGCAGGCGTCAGCCCATATACTTCGCCTTGCGGCTTCGCATAGACCTGTGTTTTTGCTAAACAGTCGCTTGGGCCTTTTCACTGCGGCCCCCTCGTGCTATTCACACTACCGGGGCACCCCTTCTCCCGAAGTTACGGGGTCATTTTGCCGAGTTCCTTAACGAGAGTTCTTCCGCGCGCCTTAGAATTCTCTTCTCGCCCACCTGTGTCGGTTTGCGGTACGGGCACCTTCGCCTGGCTAGAAGCTTTTCTCGGCAGTGTGAGATCAAGACCTTCGCTACTGTAATTTTCGCTCCCCATCACAGCCCAGCCTTCACGATGTGCGGATTTGCCTACACATCAGCCTCACTGCTTGGACGGACATCCATCAGTCCGCGTCCCTACCCTGCTGCGTCACTCCATTGCTCATAACGGCTTACGGTGGTACAGGAATTTCAACCTGTTGTCCTTCGACTACGCCTTTCGGCCTCGCCTTAGGTCCCGACTTACCCTGAGCGGACGAACCTTCCTCAGGAACCCTTAGGCTTTCGGCGGATCAGATTCTCACTGATCTTTTCGTTACTCATACCGGCATTCTCACTTCTGTACAGTCCAGCAGTCCTCACGATCTACCTTCACTCCGTACAGAACGCTCCCCTACCCATGCACGCAAGGTGCAAGTCATAGCTTCGGTGGTGTGTTTAGCCCCGTTACATTTTCGGCGCAGAGTCACTCGACCAGTGAGCTATTACGCACTCTTTAAATGGTGGCTGCTTCTAAGCCAACATCCTGGTTGTCTGTGCAACTCCACATCCTTTCCCACTTAACACACACTTGGGGACCTTAGCTGATGATCTGGGCTGTTTCCCTCTTGACAATGGATCTTAGCACTCACTGTCTGACTCCCGGGGTAATGTCTGTGGCATTCAGAGTTTGACTGGACTTGGTAACCCTTGGCGGGCCCCGCACCCAATCAGTGCTTTACCTCCACGACACATCCCCCGAGGCTAGCCCTAAAGCTATTTCGGGGAGAACCAGCTATCTCCGAGTTCGATTGGAATTTCTCCGCTACCCCCACCTCATCCCCGAATTTTTCAACATTCGTGGGTTCGGGCCTCCAGTGCGTGTTACCGCACCTTCACCCTGGACAGGGGTAGATCACACGGTTTCGGGTCTACGCCTGCATACTCATTCGCCCTATTCAGACTCGCTTTCGCTGCGGCTCCGCCTTTTCAGCTTAACCTCGCATGCAAACGTAACTCGCCGGTTCATTCTACAAAAGGCACGCCATCACCCATTAACGGGCTCTGACTTCTTGTAGGCACACGGTTTCAGGTTCTTTTTCACTCCCCTCCCGGGGTGCTTTTCACCTTTCCCTCACGGTACTGCTTCACTATCGGTCGCTAGGGAGTATTTAGCCTTGGCAGATGGTCCTGCCGGATTCCGACGGGGTTTCACGTGTCCCGCCGTACTCAGGATCCGTCTAGGCATACGTTCACTTTCGGCTACAGGGCTGTTACCTTTTCCAGCGGACCTTTCCAGATCACTTCACCTAATGAACTTTTGCCACATTGACGTCCTACAACCCCAAGGAGCAAGCTCCTTGGTTTGGGCTAATCCGCGTTCGCTCGCCGCTACTGACGGAATCACTATTGTTTTCTTTTCCTCCAGGTACTTAGATGTTTCAGTTCCCTGGGTGTGCCTCCAATGCAGCTATGTATTCACTGCATGGTAACTGCGCATTACCACAGCTGGGTTCCCCCATTCGGACATCCCCGGATCAAAGCCTGCTTACGGCTCCCCGAGGCATTTCGTCGTTCGCCACGTCCTTCTTCGGCTCCTAGCGCCTAGGCATCCTCCGTGTGCCCTTATTAGCTTGACCAAACGCTCCGTTATATACCGATTCGCGCTAGCAAGCAAGCTTGCCAAATCGCTCATACGCCATATAACCTCGCTTTACATCAAACCATCAAGGTTTTGGATGATTCTAGTTACATGTTTCGCTATCTAGTTTTCAAGGATCAACTGACTTCGTTACCGCTCAAAGCGGCAAGAAGTATCTTACCACATCACGCATCTTCAGATCAACCCGTAATTTATTGGAAATTACGACCGTTTCGAAGACGGTTTTGGTGGAGCCAAGCGGGATCGAACCGCTGACCTCCTGCTTGCAAGGCAGGCGCTCTCCCAGCTGAGCTATGGCCCCTCATTATATCGCCCACATGGTTATGGGGCCCCCGAAAAGTACTCGGAATCTTCTGCGAAGCCACGCTTCACTTTTTGGGGTATTATGGTGGGCCCTAGTGGACTCGAACCACCGACCTCACCCTTATCAGGGGTGCGCTCTAACCAGCTGAGCTAAGGGCCCGTATATTGTGAGTTTTCACTCACTTTGGTCTTGCGTGCCAGCAAGCAACCGCCTGCTCTTTTCGCAAAATAAAAACCCACAAAGTGGGTTCGCTTGGCAACGTCCTACTCTCCCAGGACCCTTCGGTCCAAGTACCATCGGCGCTGGAAGGCTTAACGGTCGTGTTCGGGATGGGTACGCGTGGTTCCCTTCCGCCATCGTCACCAAACGAATTGCGTGGTTTCCGGAGTCGCCAAACTCCAGAAAGGGTTTGTAGCTTGAAAGGTTCTTGCCCTTTCAAAACTGACAACGAGTGATTGAAGGTTGAAGGCTAAGCCTTCTTGACTGGGTCCGTTTCAGGACCCGAGTCTCCATAGAAAGGAGGTGATCCAGCCGCACCTTCCGATACGGCTACCTTGTTACGACTTCACCCCAATCATCTACCCCACCTTCGGCGGCTGGCCCCTTGCGGTTACCTCACCGACTTCGGGTGTTGTAAACTCTCGTGGTGTGACGGGCGGTGTGTACAAGACCCGGGAACGTATTCACCGCGGCATGCTGATCCGCGATTACTAGCAATTCCGACTTCATGCAGGCGAGTTGCAGCCTGCAATCCGAACTGAGACCGGCTTTTCTAGGATTGGCTCCAGATCGCTCCTTCGCTTCCCGTTGTACCGGCCATTGTAGTACGTGTGTAGCCCAGGTCATAAGGGGCATGATGATTTGACGTCATCCCCGCCTTCCTCCGGTTTGTCACCGGCAGTCAACTTAGAGTGCCCAGCTTCACCTGCTGGCAACTAAGTTCAAGGGTTGCGCTCGTTGCGGGACTTAACCCAACATCTCACGACACGAGCTGACGACAACCATGCACCACCTGTCACCTCTGTCCCGAAGGAAAGGCTTATCTCTAAGCCGGTCAGAGGGATGTCAAGACCTGGTAAGGTTCTTCGCGTTGCTTCGAATTAAACCACATACTCCACTGCTTGTGCGGGTCCCCGTCAATTCCTTTGAGTTTCACTCTTGCGAGCGTACTCCCCAGGCGGCATGCTTACTGTGTTAACTTCGGCACCAAGGGTATCGAAACCCCTAACACCTAGCATGCATCGTTTACGGCGTGGACTACCAGGGTATCTAATCCTGTTTGCTCCCCACGCTTTCGCGCCTCAGCGTCAGTTACAGGCCAGAAAGTCGCCTTCGCCACTGGTGTTCCTCCACATCTCTACGCATTTCACCGCTACACGTGGAATTCCACTTTCCTCTCCTGCACTCCAGTCTCCCAGTTTCCGGTGCGAACCGAGGTTGAGCCTCGGGATTAAACACCAGACTTAAAAAACCGCCTGCGCGCGCTTTACGCCCAATAATTCCGGACAACGCTTGCCCCCTACGTATTACCGCGGCTGCTGGCACGTAGTTAGCCGGGGCTTTCTTCTCAGGTACCGTCACCCAAAGAGCAGTTACTCTCCTTGGCGTTCTTCCCTGGCAACAGAGCTTTACGATCCGAAAACCTTCATCACTCACGCGGCGTTGCTCCGTCAGACTTGCGTCCATTGCGGAAGATTCCCTACTGCTGCCTCCCGTAGGAGTCTGGGCCGTGTCTCAGTCCCAGTGTGGCCGTTCACCCTCTCAGGTCGGCTACGCATCGTCGCCTTGGTGAGCCGTTACCTCACCAACTAGCTAATGCGCCGCAGGCCCATCCGTAAGCCACAGATTGCTCCGTGTTTCACGATCTCCCCATGCGGAGAAACCGATTATCCGGTCTTAGCTACCGTTTCCGGTAGTTATCCCGATCTTACAGGCAGGTTGCCTACGTGTTACTCACCCGTCCGCCGCTAACTCTCAGAGAAGCAAGCTTCTCATCAAGTCCGCTCGACTTGCATGTATTAGGCACGCCGCCAGCGTTCGTCCTGAGCCAGGATCAAACTCTCCGATAAAGTTGTGCCGACCCTAAGGCCAGCGGTTTATCTCAAGCTGATTAAGCTCAAAAATTCGTTGCTGACGAGAATTTCTTCTCATTTAATATCTCAATTACTTGAGACGCTTCAATCACTCGTTGTTCAGTTTTCAAAGGACAATCTCGGCTTGTCAGCCTTGTTGTTGGCACCGTGTTTCAGCGGCGACTTAAATAAGATACCACGCTGAGAAACAGAATGCAAGCCCAAATTTTGGACAAGCCCAAAAAAATTAAAAAGGCGCCAAATCGGCGCCTTTTTACGTACAAATCTATTCTCCCTGACGCTGCTCGCGCATGTGAGGGAACAACAACACGTCACGGATAGACGGAGCGTTGGTAAGCAGCATAACCAGACGGTCAATCCCGATACCAAGTCCGCCTGTCGGCGGCATGCCGTATTCAAGCGCACGAATGAAGTCATCGTCCATTTCATGGGCCTCATCGTTACCGTGCTCACGCTCAAGCAGCTGCGCTTCGAAACGCTGACGCTGGTCGATCGGATCGTTCAGCTCTGTGAAGGCGTTAGCGTGTTCACGCGCTACGATAAAGAGCTCGAAGCGGTCCGTGAAACGCGGGTCTTCCGGATTCTTCTTCGCAAGCGGCGAAATTTCAAGCGGATGCCCGTAGATAAACGTAGGTTGAATAAGCGTTTCTTCCACAAACGTTTCGAAGAATTGGTTCACGATGTGGCCAAAAGTCATATGAGGCTCGACCGGAACCTTGTGTTCTTTTGCCAGACGCTGTGCTTCTTCATTGCTCATGTGTACGCTGAAGTCAACGCCAACCACTTCTTTAATCGCATCTACCATGGAGATCCGTTTCCAAGAAGGCGCAAGATTTACTTCATGTCCTTGATACTGAACCGTAGTCGTCCCCAATACTTCCTGTGCGATATGGGCCACCATATTCTCCGTGAGCGCCATAATATCTTTGTAGTCTGCATAAGCCTCGTACAGCTCAATCATGGTGAATTCGGGGTTATGACGGGTGGAAATACCTTCGTTACGGTAAACGCGCCCGATTTCGTACACTTTCTCCAAGCCGCCTACAATCAGGCGTTTCAGGTGCAGCTCAATAGCGATACGCATGTAAAGCTGCATATCAAGCGCATTGTGATGCGTTATAAAAGGCCGTGCGGCCGCGCCTCCGGCAATAGCGTGCAGAGTCGGAGTTTCCACTTCCAGATAGCCGAGGCCGTCCAGATAACGGCGCATGGATTGAATGATTCTTGAACGCAGAATAAAGGTCTCCTTCACTTCCTGGTTCATGATCAGATCGACGTAGCGCTGGCGGTAACGGGTTTCGACATCCTTGAGGCCGTGATATTTCTCGGGCAGAGGAAGCAGCGATTTAGTCAGCACTTCCAGTTCTTTTACCTTGATGGAGGTTTCACCGGTCTTCGTTTTGAAAACGGTACCTTTCACACCCACCATATCGCCGATATCCAGCAGATCAAAAGCGCTGTACTTCGTGTCGCCAAGCGCATCCTGACGAACGTATATTTGAATTTTGCCCGTAATGTCCTGAAGATGGGCAAAGCTTGCTTTCCCCATAGCACGCTTCTGCATGATACGTCCGGCAATGCTGACTTCAACGGTTTGCTGCTCCAGCTCTTCTTTAGGCGTTTCTTCATAGGCATCCAAAATTTGCTTGGCCGTGTGCGTCCGTACATATTTGTCGCCGAACGGATCTACGCCCAGACCGCGCAGCTCGTCCAGTTTGTCGCGGCGAATTTGTAACAATTCGTTTAACTCGAGTTCCTGACTCATGCTTTCAACTCCTATATGTTATAGCTCCGGATTGCGAAGCTTTTAGCATGCCCTTCCCACTCCCGATGATGCTCCCAAGAGGAGAAAAGCAGCGCTTATCATGCGGGCTGCCCGTAATTATACGGTCTATTTTACGCGAAAAAAGCTTCCAAAGGAAGCTTTTCCTGCATTCCCCGCTTCGGATGCTCATCCAATAGCGCGGTTTTATTTTTTGATGTCCATGATTTCGTATTGGATAACGCCGGCTGGAACCGTCACATCGACTTTAGCGCCCTTCTGCTTGCCAAGGATCGCTTTGCCGACAGGACTTTCATTGGAAATTTTGTTCAGGAAAGGATCGGACTCGGCTGTACCGACAATCGTATACTCGACAAGATCGCCGAATTCGAGATCTTTGAGCGTCACGATAGAACCCACGCTGACGGTATTGATGTCAACTTCGTCCAAATTGACGATACGGGCATTACGGAGCATTTTCTCCAGGGTAATGACGCGGCCTTCAATAAAAGCCTGCTCGTTCTTCGCATCCTCGTACTCGGAGTTCTCACTGATATCCCCGTAGCCGATGGCTACTTTAATCCGTTCGGCCACCTCGCGGCGTTTAACCGATTTCAAATGTTCGAGTTCTTCCTCAAGTTTCTTGAGGCCTTCCTGGGTAAGGAGCACTTCTTTTTCACTCATACAAACCTATCTCCCGTCGTGTAAATTCAAGGAAATGCTATACGAATTCACTCATTTATTCAAAAAACTTAACGTAAAGATGCAACTTATTGCCTGATTATAGGGCAACCAATTGCAATTGTCAATGTAACCCAGCGCCCCCTTTACTTAGTGCAAAGCAGGCTGTTCTTCCTGATTATCGGACATATTGTCGAAAGAACTCGCATATTCGTCCAAGATGCGGACCATGCCGTCACGGGTCGTCTGTTCCATAATGGCGTCCTTCAGACGGGCGGCGCCTTTCATGCCTTTGAGATACCACGCCATATGCTTGCGCATTTCCTTGATGGCCACGTTTTCGCCTTTGAGCTTGATCAGACGGTCCATATGAAGGGTCGCGATTCGCATTTTCTCTTCGGCTTCCGGCTCCGGAGGCAGCTCGCCTTTGGTCAGATACTGTACAGTGCGATACAGCATCCAAGGGTTACCCAGCGCGCCGCGGCCGATCATGACGCCGTCTACACCGGTTTCATCGATCATCCGCTTGGCATCTTCGGGTGTTACGACATCCCCGTTCCCGATAACCGGAATGGAGACGGACTGCTTGACGTCGCGGATGATGTTCCAGTCCGCTTTGCCGGTATAGAGCTGTTCACGCGTACGGCCATGCACACTGACGGCGGAACCGCCGCCGCGTTCGACCGCCTTGGCGTTCTCGATTGCGTAAATATGCTCGGAGTCCCAGCCGATCCGCATTTTGACCGTAACGGGTTTGTTCACGGAGCCCACTACCGTCCGAACCATTTCTTCGATTCTCGAAGGGTCGAGCAGCCAGCGTGCCCCCGCATCGCATTTCGTGATTTTGGGTACGGGGCAGCCCATGTTGATATCGATAATATCGGCATTCGTATTGGCGTCGACATATTTAGCGGCTTGCACGAGCGTTTCCGTATCGCCGCCGAAAATTTGCAGGCTGAGGGGCTTCTCGCGTTCGTCCACGTAGAGCATCTCCATCGTACGGGAGTTGCCGTGCACAATCGCTTTGTCGCTGACCATCTCAGCGCAGACCAGGCCGCATCCGAACTCTCTGGCGATCAGACGGAAGGCGGGGTTGCATACGCCGGCCATCGGTGCCAGTACAACGTTATTCGGGGCGACGACGTCGCCTATTTTTAACATGTGTTCTCCTCCTATTTGCCGGAGGGCGGAAGAAGCTCCTCCGGTTCAATGCCCAGGGCATTGGATATTTTCTGAATCATCCGGGTATCCGGTTTACGTGTTCCCCGTTCGATGGAACCGAGAACGGCTATTGAAACGCCGAGCAGTTCGGCGAGTTGGTTCTGGGTGTATCCTTTCAGCTTGCGGAATGCCCGGATTCGCTGGGCCACTGCATTTTTTTCCACAACATAACGCCTTCCTTTCCATCCAGTTTAGCCAACTGTTTCTCTATGGATGCAAACGATGTGTTCGGTATATGTGAAAAAAGATCTGCCAAGGGGACTAACACAAACGCTCGCTCCTGCATACGAGGATGCGGGACAATCAAATCCGGCGTGCGGATCTCCCGCTCCCCGTAAAGCAGCAAATCCAAGTCAATCGTTCGGGGACCGAAGCGAATGTCTCGGACTCTGCCCAGCACTTGCTCGATGTTCTGCATGACTGCAAGCAGCCCTTCCGGAGAAAGGCTAGTATGAACGGCTGCGGCCATGTTTAAAAAGGCATCCTGGTCCACATACCCGACCGGATCCGTCTCGTAAATGGCCGAACAGGCCAGCATTTGAACGTGCGGATGTTCGTCCAGCTTCTTAAGCGCTTCGGCTAGATACCGCTCCCGGTCTCCAATGTTGGAACCAAGCGCGATATACGCGGTCGTGATGTCGGCAGGGCTCATGATTGCGCCCGCTTCCGGCTTATCTCAGCGGTCACGCCTGCAAAATGAATATCGAAAGGCGGATGTGGTTTGATTACCCGCACCGTCACTTCTTCGATACTAGTATAAGTTTCAAGAAGGGAGGATGCAACCTGCTCCGCCAGAGCCTCGATCAATTTAAAGGTTCTTTTCTCTACGACCTCTTTAATAACGGCATAAGCTTCCGCATAGTTGATGGAATCTTCTATGTTATCGGTACGGCCGGGTTTGTCCAGCGGCATGTGCAGCTCGACATCCACATAAAAACGCTGTCCCAATTTATTCTCTTCGGCAAAAACGCCGTGATACCCGTAAAACTCCATACGTGTCAGTATAAGTTTGTCCATTACATGTCTTCCTCCTCAAGCCTCAAAATCAGAATAGGCGCAAAACTGCCGGTCCGTAATCCAGAAGACTAACCGGTCAGATTCAGGCTCTACATACTCCCGGGTCCGCGAACGATCGCGTCCGTCATGACGGCTACCCGCTTCATTGCCTGCACATCGTGTACACGGATGATATCGCAGCCCTGCGCAATCCCAAGCGCCGTTGTAGCCGCCGTTCCTTCAATGACATCATCCGGCGGAAGTCCGAGCGTCGTGCGGATCATACTTTTGCGGGAAGTGCCAAGCAGAACGGGATATCCCAGTTCCACAATAGCCTCCAGCCGGTTCATCAGCCATAAATTCTGCTCGTAGCTTTTGGCGAATCCGATACCGGGGTCGAGGATGATATTCGTCGTCTTCACTCCCCGGCTCAAAGCGAGATCAATGCTTTCCTGGAGATCCTGCAGAACTTCCGGCAAAAAATCCGTATACACGGCCTCCGGGCGGTTATGCATGAGAATAACCGGACAGCCGGCTTGAGCCGCCACGCCAGCCATGTCCGGATCCGCTTTGAATCCCCATACATCGTTGATGATATGGGCGCCCGCTTCGATCGCCTGTCTCGCGACCTCCGCTTTGTAAGTATCCACCGAAATCGGAACCTGAACGTGCCGGACCAGTTCCCGGATAACAGGTACGACCCGTTCCAACTCCTCCTGGAGCGAAACAGGCGCGTGTCCCGGGCGGGTCGACTCTCCGCCGATGTCGATCATATCTGCGCCTTCCTCCACCATGCTCAGCGCGTGTTGTACCGTATGCTCCACAGTAGTGTAGGAGCCTCCGTCGGAGAAAGAATCCGGTGTGACGTTCAGAATTCCCATAATGAGAGTCCGGCGTCCGAGTTCAATGCTTGTCTCTCCTGCTGCCAACGTTCGAATCATTCCAAAAGTCACTTCCTAAGGCTAGAGTAATCTCGTGCATTCCCGATACAACTGAGCCAGGCGGCTCGTAACAGGTCCGGCCGTTCCCCGTGAGACGGTTATCGAGCCGCCTCGTTCATCAAACAGTTCATTTATAGAGACAATTTCCTGAACGGAATTGGTCACAAAAATTTCGTCTGCCTCACACAGCTCGCTCCAGGGAAATAAACCCTCGCTTATTTCCAACCCTTCCTCTTCTGCAAGCTTAAGGACAAAAGCGCGCGTAATGCCGGGAAGAATGCCCGTTGTCAAAGAAGGAGTGAAACACACGGCTCCTTTGATCCAGAAAATATTGCTGACGATCCCTTCCGCTACATATCCGCCGTTATCCGTAAGAAAAAGTCCTTCCGCCCCCTGCGCCCACGGATAGTTCATCATTTCTCTTTTAGCAAGGATATTATTCATGTAATGAAATGACTTGTGCCTGCGTCCGCTTTCCGGCGTATTTCTCCGCAGATTCAGCAGCTGAAGGGGACGTGAGGCAGGCTGATCCGCGTTCCGCTGCGGAAGGCTTTTGACGTAAATAATCTCGCTGGGATTCTCATAAAAAGCGCCGCCCGGCAAACCGAGCATATCCACTCCGGCCGAAACGGCATACCGGAAATAGGCGTCCTCCAGTCCGTTAGCCTGCAGAAGATCCGCCACTCTGGCCCTCATCCCTGTCTCGTCCGTATGAAACGGAATGCCCAGTTCCGCACAGCCCTCGCGGATTCGCTCCATATGCTCCCGAAGTAAAAAAGGGTGTCCGTTGTACGTGCGAAACGTCTCGAACAGCCCCATGCCATATAAAAATCCGTGGTCGTAAACGGAAACGACCGCTTCTTTTTCTTCTACCAGATTTCCGTTCATCCAAATCTTCATTTAAGCTCCGGTTCCCGCCGGTACGGTACTCCCCAAGAAATTGCGGAGCAAAGTCAGGCCGTGGTCCGTAATGATGGACTCCGGATGAAACTGCACACCCTCGATCGGGTACTCTTTATGACGGAGCCCCATAATCTCTCCTTCGTCCGAGGTGGCGCTAATTTCCAGACAATCCGGCAGCGTTTCTTTGCGGACGATCAGGGAGTGATAACGCGTTGCCGTGTAGGGAGAAGGAATGCCTTCGAAAATCGTTTTGCCGTCATGGTGAATCGGAGATGTTTTACCGTGCATCAGTTTGCCGGCCCGAACCACGTCACCGCCGAAAGCCTGACCGATAGCCTGATGGCCGAGGCAAACGCCCAGAATAGGGATGCGGCCTTTGAAATGGCGAATCACGCCAAGGCTGATGCCCGCTTCGTTCGGGGTACAGGGTCCCGGCGAAATTAAAATGTGATCCGGCGATAGCTCCTCAATGCCCGACAGCTCTATGGCATCGTTGCGTTTCACGACGATCTCCTGCCCTAATTCACCCAGATATTGAACCAGATTGTACGTAAACGAATCGTAATTATCAATGACAAGAATCATGCTTGTCTTCCTCCTCTACTCTTCTACAGGACTTCTGTCCCTGCTCGGCTCATGCTGTGCTCGCTAAACTGGATCGCTTTCCATAACGCTCTCGCTTTGTTCAGGGCCTCTTCGTATTCACGGTCCGGCACGGAATCGATCACTATTCCCGCACCCGCCTGAATATAACCGCTGCCTCCGGCCGCTACGAGCGTTCGTATAAGTATATTAAATTCCATATTGCCGTTGTAGTCAATCCATCCCATCGATCCTGTATACGGGCCGCGCCGGACCGGCTCCAATTCTTCAATGATCTCCATTGTCCGGATTTTCGGCGCCCCGGTTATCGTTCCTCCCGGGAATGCGGCCGCGATGACGTCAAACGCGTCCAGGCCTTCCCGCAGCTCGCCGGTTACCTCCGAGACGAGGTGCATCACGTGAGAGTAGCGCTCGATCACGAAAAACTCATCGACCTTGACGGAGCCGTACCGGGCGATCCGCCCAAGGTCGTTGCGCTCCAGATCCACGAGCATCACGTGCTCCGCACGCTCCTTCTCGTTGGAGAGAAGCTCGTCCGCAAGCCGGGCGTCCTCTTCCGGCGTGCGGCCTCTCGGACGCGTGCCCGCGATGGGCCGGGTGCGCAGGTGCCTGCCCTCGAGCTGGACCAGCAGCTCGGGCGAACCCGACACAAGCGCGAAGCCGGGGAACCTCATCAGCCCCATATAGGGCGACGGGTTCACGATGCGCAGCGCTTCGTAGATCTGCTCGGGCGATGTTTGAAGCGGTCTGCTTTGGCGGACCGACAAATTAACCTGGAAAACATCCCCCTGCCCGATGTAAGCCTGAATCCGCTCGACGGCGCGGATGAAAGATTCCCGCGGAAAGGCCCGGCTGGCGCCTTCCGCCGCTTCCGCCTCCAGCGTGGTGTCTTCGCCGGCGCTTACAAGCGCCTGCCACTCCGCTTCGCGCTGGAGCCGCTTTGCGCCGGCCTCGGCGTCCCCGGCCAGCCCGCGCCAGAGCCGGAGCATGCTCTCCGAACGCTGAACGGCGGCCTGGTAGAGCCGGGAGAGGTCGGAGGCGGAGGGCTCCGCCGGCAGCGGGGTATGCACGGCCGCGTAAAGCCGGCCTTCCTCGCGGTCGAAGACCCAGACCTCGTCGTAGCGGGCGAAGCTGTATTCCGGCAGCGGAAGGTCGTCTTCCGCCAGCTTCGGAAGCTTCTCCATGCTCCGCACGACATCGTAGCTCCAGAATCCTACGCAGCCGCCTGTGAATTTGGGGGCCCCCGCTACATCCGGGGAGCGCCAGGGAGCCATCCACCTCTTGACGGTATTCAGCGGAGCGCCTTGCATAGGAACGGAACGCCAGCCGTTCGGGACGGCCCCGTCCCGTTCCGCGGCTTCAGCCGATGCCGCACTGCCGCATATGGCCGCAACCGGGTGCAGCCCGAGGAAGGTATACCGGCCTCCTCTGCCGCTCTCCAGTACGAATGCGTGCGTGCCCGCCGCTCGCCATGCATGCTCCCAGGTGCTGATTTCTTCCGTCCATGGGATGCTTGTTATATAAGGAACGGAGGTGTAGGCGCCTGCTTGCGCCCATTCCGTCCAGTCAGCCAAGGTGGTTAACGTTATTGTTGTCGCAGACATGCAGCCAGCTCCTCATTCTGCTCTATACTCATGCAGTAAGGTAAGATAGGTTAGCGTTCAATCGAAACGGTACGAATTGTGTTTTTTCTGCAAATTCCGTATGCTACACGCCACGATCTTCCTGTTCGAAGACCACTTACAGGTTTAAAGCATCGTGTAAAAACAGACCCGACGGTTCGGTTTGCACCCGATTTGTCACTTAGTATACTTGAATTGACTCAAAATAAAAAGCCTCCAGCACTGAACTGCTGAAGACTTTCGGAGAGTTACGGTTCTTATCCGGTTCTATTCGTCGAATTGATAAAGCGGAGTGCTCAAGTAACGCTCACCGTTGCTTGGAATGACGGCAATAACACGTTTGCCGGGTCCGAGTTCTTTGGCGACTTTAAGGGCAGCGAAGATCGCCGCACCGGAAGAAATACCGCCCAGAATCCCTTCTTGACGGGCAACGCGGCGCGAAGTTTCGAAAGCGTCCTCGTTGTCGACCGGGATGATCTGATCGTAGATTTCCGTGTTCAAAATGTCCGGTACAAAGCCGGCGCCGATCCCCTGGATCTTATGCGGGCCCGGCTTGCCTCCCGACAGAACCGGCGAAGCGCTTGGCTCTACCGCTACGATTTTGATGCCCGGGAAGTTCTCGCGCAGCACCTCGCCCGTACCGGTGATCGTTCCGCCTGTTCCGATTCCGGCGATAAAAGCATCCAGCTTGCCGTCATGGCCTTTGATGGCTTCGACAATTTCCGGACCTGTCGTTTCACGGTGGATTTTGACGTTAGCCTGGTTTTTAAACTGCTGAGGAATAAAATAGCCAGGGTTCTCCGCTTGAAGCTCTTCCGCTTTGCGGATAGCGCCCTTCATGCCTTCGGCTCCCGGTGTCAGAACAAGCTCGGCACCGTAAGCGCGCAGCAGATTGCGGCGCTCCATGCTCATCGTTTCCGGCATAACCAGAATGGCACGGTATCCTTTCGCTGCCGCTACCATGGCCAGACCGATTCCCGTGTTGCCGCTCGTCGGCTCTACGATCGTGTCGCCCGGCTTCAGCTTGCCTTCCTGTTCAGCGGTTTCGATCATGCTGATGGCAATCCGGTCTTTTACACTTGCTCCCGGGTTCTGGAACTCAAGCTTTACGTAAATTTCCGCGCTATCTTCCGGAACGACCCGGTTTAATTTTACAAGCGGAGTATTCCCGATTAACTGTGTAATGCTTTCCACCAATTTAGCCATTCGTGTCACCCTCCCAGGTTTGAAAAAAAGGATTTATATCCGAGTTATTAGGTTGGTATTATAATCCTATATTATCAGTGCCTAAGACCCTTGTCAACACCTTACAATTCTCTAAGAATTCGGGTTTAATCCCGGGTCGGCAATGGTCGCTTTCCACTTTTGGCGGAGGGACAGCAAATACTCGTTAAGAGGAGGAGCTTCCTGCAGGGCGAGCTGTTTCCGCACACTCTCCCGGATAGCCGCTTCGTCGAGACCGGTATTCATTTTTTTCTCCGTGATTAAAATAAGGGCATATCCTCCCGCGGTCTTGATTGGCGCGCTCAATTGGCCGACCCCTAATTTACGGGCCGCCTTCATGATCTCCGCCGGCTGGAACGGATCGTCCTCCTCCATCCAGCCCAGATCTCCTCCCTGGCTCCCGGAATCGTCCAAAGAACGGTCCCTCGCCAAAGTCGCGAAACTCTCCCCGCCCTGGTAGGCGGCCGTCGCCTTTTTAGCCTGATCCAGAGTGGACACGACCATTTTGTGAAGGTGAATTTGAGCGGTCTCCTTGAATTCTTCAGGATGCCCCTGTATGTACTTGGTAATCCGGTCGTCTGCTATCTCGACGTCATGCGTCGCAAGCTTTTCGAGCAAAAGTTTATAGAGCACGTCTTCTCTGACATCCTCTTTGCTCATTCCGAGCTGTTCTTTCATCGAATCGTAAAAGTTTTGTTCGTTTTCGTAGCCCTGCTGCATCCGTTTCAGCTCATGGCCGATTTCCGCTTCGCCGACGTCCACTCCTTGCTCCTTGCCTTCCAGCCGGAGGGTCTCGCGGTCCAGCATTTGATTGAGCATTTCGGCACCGTAGTGT
Source organism: Paenibacillus sp. JNUCC 35 (assembly GCF_058269095.1). NCBI lineage: Bacteria > Bacillati > Bacillota > Bacilli > Caryophanales > Paenibacillaceae > Paenibacillus > Paenibacillus sp. JNUCC 35. The sequence continues at coordinate 5,993,594 of NZ_CM177771.1, forward strand.
TTGGTCAACTTCTCCGTCAATTCGCCTTGTGTAAATTCACGGCCCGTGATCCGGGCCACGATGTGACCGTCGGCAGGAGTTTCCCCGGAACGTCCGCCTGCCGCCGACTTCTTCCCTAGTCCCGTTTCCGACAATTGTAGTGACAAGAGGACAATGACTCCTATCGACAAAGCGAGGATAGCTCCCCACAACACTTTTACATTGTGCATGCTCTCTCCCTCGATTTGTTACTTGTTGATGGAATCCAACATAGTTTGCAGCTCTTCGCGTTCAAATTGGTAAGCTTCGTTACAGAAATGGCAGACGACTTCCGCCCGTCCGTCTTCGTCGATTAAAGATTGAAGTTCATCACGGCCCAAGCTGATGATGGTTTGCTCCACTCTTTCCCGGGAACATTTGCATTGAAAAGATACGGCAGACCGTTCCATAATTTCTACGGAAGGCAGCACTTCTTTCAGCACTTCTTCAAGCGATGCGCCGCGATCCAGCAGGGTAGTGATCGGCGGAATCTGTGCCAGCGTCTTTTCGATTTCAGTGATTTCATCGTCCGTCAGCCCCGGCAGAAGCTGAATAATGAACCCTCCGGAGACTTTGACCGTCCGGTCGACGTCCACAAGTACACCAAGGGCAACAGCCGAAGGCGTCTGTTCGGACTTGGCGAAATAGTAGGTAAAATCTTCGGCCAGTTCACCGGAGACGATCGGAATGCTGCCGCGGTAATTTTCTTTAAGCCCGAGATCTTTCGTTACATATAAAAATCCGTCCGTTCCGACCGCGCCCGCCACATCCAGTTTGCCCTTGGCGTTCAATGGCAGATCTACATTCGGATCGTCTACATATCCGCGTACCTCGCCCTTGGAATTGGCGTCAACGACGATAGAACCGATAGGTCCGCCGCCCTTAACCTGCAGGGTCAGCTTTTCTTCGCCCTTCAGCATAGCGCCCATCATAAGACCGGCTGCGGCCGTTCTTCCCAGGGCGGCCGTGGCTGTCGGCGTTGTATGGTGCCGTTGGCGGAGTTCTTCCGTAATGGAGGTCGTCAGGACGGCAAACGCCCGGACTCTTCCTTCCAGCGCAGTTCCGCGGATTAAATAATCACTCATCACGTTACCCCGTTTCTTGTAAGCTATTCCTGCTTCGCATTTTTGGCATAAATAAAGCGCAGGCCTTCCAGCGTCAGCATCGGATCGACGACATCGATCGTACGGGATTCGCTTGCGATCAGCTCGGCCTGTCCTCCGGTCGCGATAACCTTAGGAGCAATGCCGAATTCCTGTTTGACCCGGTCCACGATTCCGTCTACCTGGCCGACATAGCCGAAAATGATTCCGGCCTGCATGGCCGATATCGTATTACGTCCGACAACACTCTTGGGCTTGATCAGTTCGATACGCGGCAGTTTGGCCGCCCGCTGATACAGAGCCTCGGTTGAAATCCCAATGCCGGGCGCAATCGCACAGCCGATAAGCTGCCCGGCCTTGTCTATATAATCGTACGTGGTCGCCGTACCGAAATCAACAATGATGCAAGGAGAGCCATACAGCTCGAGCGCAGCCACGGCATTGACGATCCGGTCCGCCCCCACTTCCTTCGGATTATCGACCCGGATGTTGAGCCCCGTCTTGATGCCGGGCCCGACGATAAGCGGCGTTCTCTTCACATATTTTAAACAAAGGTGTTCCAGCGCAAACATCAGAGGCGGTACGACAGATGAAATAATGACCCCTTCGATCTGCTGGATATCAATGCCGGCATATTGAAAGAGGTTATGAAACATCATCCCGTACTCGTCCACGGTCGCAGAGCGATTCGTGCCGAGCCGCCAGTGATGAAGCAGTTCGGTGCCCTGATAAATGCCCAGGACTATATTGGTGTTGCCAACGTCAACGACTAAAATCACAAGGAAACTCCTTTCTGCTCGTTAAGATCCAGACTGATATCAAGCGCAGACACGGAGTAGGTCAGTCTTCCGACGGAAATCACATGTACCCCTGTTTCCGCCAGCGATTTGATCGTTTCCAGCGTAACGGAACCGGAGCCCTCCACCAATACATGCGGAGCCTGGCTTTTTACGATGGAAACGGCTTTGGCCATATCGGCCGCTTTCATATTGTCCAGCATAATAATATCCGCGCCAACCGCAATGGCTTCGTCCAACTGTTCGAAGTTCTCCACCTCGACTTCAATTTTCATCGTATGAGGGATTCTCGAACGAGCCGCACGGACTGCCGCCGTAATGCTGCCTGCGCCTTTGATGTGATTATCTTTGATCATGACGGCATCGTACAGGCCGTAGCGGTGATTGAACCCGCCGCCGACTCGTACGGCGTATTTCTCAAGCATCCGGTGCCCCGGTGTCGTTTTCCGTGTATCGACGAGCCGGGTAGGAAGACCCTCCAGCGCGTTCACATATTGACGCGTACGCGTGGCGATACCGGACATCCGTTGAAGAAGATTGAGAGCAAGCCGTTCTCCCTTCAGGATACTCCGAGTGTTTCCCGTCACGATGGCTATCACCGTCCCCTTGGAAACAAACTCCCCTTCCTTTACCTGCGGCGAAAACACCAGGTTCTCGTCCACTTCCGCGAATACTTCCTGCGCTACGCGCAGGCCCGCCACAATTCCGGATTCTTTCAGATGAATGATCCCTTTGCTCTGCTGGTCCGCGGGGATGGTGTACATCGTGGTCACATCACCGGTTCCGATATCCTCGTCAAGCCACAACTTGATGTTCTGCCGTATTTGTTTAAAGTTTAATTCCATCATTAAGTATCCACTCCTCCGTCAGACCACATTCACGGTTTAATACGGTATGTTTAAGCCACTGCTCGTCTTTGCGCTGCGGAAAATCTTCCCGGTAATGCCCGCCGCGGCTTTCTTCACGGCGCAGCGCGGCTTCGGCTGTCAGCAGCGCGCAGGTCAGCAAATTAGCGAATTCGTAATCTTCCCTGCGGGTAAGGCATGAGTCGAAGGACGGCAGATGCCGTTTAAGTTCGTCGAGTCCCCGCTGAAGCCCGGCCGCATCTCGGCGGACTCCCGCATAACGAACCATGACCTTCTGCAGCTTCAATTTTTTCTCTACCATTGCCTGTTTCGGCAGCTCCGTACGGGCAGCGGTTTCCTCACCTGTCCGGGGCACCTGGTTCAGAAGCGGAGCAAGTGACCGGATACGATCTATAATCCGGCGTCCGAAAACAATCGCTTCGGATAACGAATTGCTCGCCAGCCGGTTAGCTCCGTGTACACCCGTAGAGGATACTTCCCCGCAGGCGAACAACCTCTTTATGTTGGTTTCCCCATGCAGATCGGTCTTTACCCCTCCCATCATATAATGGGCGGCAGGGGCGACGGGAATCCAGTCGCTTGTCAAGTCCAGACCGAATGACAGACAAGTTTCATAGATGGTAGGGAACCGGTGCCGGATCATCTGTTCCGGCTCATGGGTTATATCCAGGTAGATGAAACTGGAACCCGTCTCCTCGATTTCGCTGACGATCGCCCGGGCTACTACATCTCGGGGGGCAAGCTCGAGCTGGGGATGGTATTTCTCCATAAATCGCTCCCCTTTGATGTTGCGCAAATAAGCGCCCTCACCGCGGACTGCCTCCGAAATTAGAAAACGCGGCGCTCCCGGGTAAACAAGCACGGTCGGATGAAACTGGATAAATTCCATATCACGTATGTCAGCTCCGGCACGGTAAGCGATCGCCACCCCGTCTCCGGTCGCAACGTCCGGGTTAGTTGTGTAGCGGAACAACTGACCCGCACCGCCTGTACAAAGCACGGTCGCGTTGCCCTGGACATATACACGCTGTCCATCGGGCTTTTGAACCAGGGCACCGCAGCATTCCCCATCAACCGTAATCAGATCAATTACAATATGATCATCCCAAATTTCAATGGACGGGTTATTCTTGGTATTTTCGGAAAGCGCCCTCACAATCTCAGCGCCGGTCGCATCCCCATTCGCATGGAGAATTCTCCGCTGGCTGTGAGCACCTTCTTTGGTCAAGGCGATTTCCCCGTTTTCCAAATCAAACTGCGTCCCCATCCCGATCAGGTCCTGTACGCCCTGCGGTCCTTCATGAACCAGTACGTCCACAGCATCTCGCGAACACAAGCCCGCGCCAGCGACAAGCGTATCCTGTAGATGATACTCAGGCGAATCTTCATCGGAAATTACAGCGGCAATTCCACCTTGGGCATACCGGGTGTTGCTGTCCAGAAGCGATTTCTTCGTAATCAAAAGCACGCGTTGAGAAGCGCTGGCCTGCAGGGCCGTGAATAAACCGGCAATTCCTGCGCCGATAATGATTACGTCGGTTTTATAGTGCGGAATGGCGGTCAAATCCGTATCCGTTAAGTATCTAGGTATCATGGCGGTTCACCCGTGCCTTCAACAAAGAGAGTAGCGCATGCTACTTAACTTGTAACATGCGCTCTAAGGAAAGCTTTGCTTTTTCAGCCACTTCCGGTGCTACATAGATTTCAGGCTGCATGGTTTCCAGACACCGGACGACTTTTTTCAAGTTGTTTACTTTCATATTCGGGCATACCAGATATTTCGTGGCAAAATGAAAGGTTTTATTAGGGCTGTCTAAACGAAGCTGATAGCCTGTTCCGTCTTCCGTTCCGACGATAAACTCCTGGCAATCGGATTCACGGCAGTACTTGATGATGGCCGTCGTGCTGCCTACAAAATCTCCGAGCTTTACAACCTCCGGTCGGCATTCCGGGTGAACCACGAATTGCGCGTTGGGATGAGCCGCCTTCATTTCCTCGACATCTTTGACGGTCAGCATATCGTGGGTGTTGCAGTAGCCTTCCCAGATGATCATTTTTTTGTTTGTGAATTTTGATACATAGTCGCCTAAATTTTTATCCGGTACCCAGATAATCTCCTCGGCATCGATCGATTCGATGACTTTTCTTGCATTTGCGGATGTGCAGCAGATATCCGTTTCGGACTTCACTTCCGCTGACGTGTTGATGTAGGCGACAACCTTCGCATTGGGATGCTCTTTCTTCAGAGCCCGCAATCCTTCCACGTTCACCATGTCGGCCATTGGGCAGCCGGCCCGTTCGTCGGGAATAATCACCGTCTTGGTAGGAGCGAGAATTTTAGCGCTTTCCCCCATAAAGTGTACTCCGCAAAAAACGATAACATCTGCATCGGTTTCAGCGGCTTTCTGAGCCAGAAGAAATGAATCCCCGCGGAAATCGGCGACTTCCTGAATCTCGTCACGCTGGTAGTAATGAGCGAGAATAATGGCATTGCGTTCTTTCTTAAGCTCTAAAATTCGCTCTTTCAGCAGTCTGTTCTGCTCGGCTTTTCTTTCGAGAGCCAATGCCTCCATGAATGCATCCTCCTTATATGAAGCGGCACGCCCTATGTTCAATAGCTATGGCGATCGCCTTCTCACCCTTGTGAACTCTTTGTAAAAGGCAATTCAAGTATCACAACTAAATTTACACAACATGCTTGGACGTGTCAATCCGCAAATCCGGCCGCTAAAATGAAAAAACCGGACGTCCGCGGGGACATCCGGTTGTATGCTCAGTTCTATCGGCTATGCCTGGTTGTTGCCTTCATCATCCGGTTTATCCGGATTCAGTTTGGTCCGTTCAGGCGTTTCGGTCTTCAGTTCGATTTCAGGCGCAGGTTCCGGCTTAACGCTGTCATCCTGTCCCTGGATCGTAACTTTTATATCCTCATTGCCCGAAATGTGACCTTTCTCAAGAAGCTCCACGATCTGTTCCTTATCGAGCGTTTCTCTTTCGAGAAGCGTTTGAGCGACAAGGTGAACTTTGTCCTTATGAGTATTCAGGATCTGCTTCGCCCGGTCGTAGCACTCCCGGATGATCAGCTGCATTTCCTGATCGATTTCATAAGCGATCGCATCGCTGTAGTTCTGCTCATGACCGATATCGCGGCCCAGGAATACTTGGCCTTGGCTGCTGCCGAACTGCATCGGGCCGAGCTTGTCGCTCATACCGAATTCCATGACCATCTTGCGAACGATTCCGGTCGCTTTCTGGAAGTCGCTGTATGCTCCTGTCGCGATCTCGCCGATGAAGATTTCTTCGGCAACGCGACCGCCAAGAAGTCCGGTGACCTTGTCGAGCAGCTCGTTCTTGGTCTGCATCATCCGGTCTTCGCCTTCTTTAGGAAGCATCATCACGTAACCGCCTGCGCGGCCGCGCGGAACGATCGTTACCTTATGAACCATGTCCGCATTCTCGGCATAGTAACCAATGATGGCGTGACCGGATTCATGGTAAGCTACCGTACGCTTCTCGCGCTCGCTGATTACGCGGCTTTTCTTCTGCGTACCTACGATAACACGGTCGAAAGCTTCTTCGATCTCGGCCATCGAGATATCTTTGCGGTTGCGGCGCGCTGCGATAAGCGCCGCTTCGTTAAGCAGGTTCTCCAAGTCGGCACCCGTAAAACCGGTGGTGTAACGCGCGATGGAGTCCAATCTTACGTCTTTGGCCAGCGGCTTGTTGCGCGCGTGAACCTTGAGGACCGCTTCGCGGCCTTTCACATCCGGACGGTCAACCGTAATCTGACGGTCGAAACGTCCCGGACGAAGAAGCGCCGGGTCCAAAATGTCCGGACGGTTGGTAGCCGCGACGATGATGATTCCCTCATTCGCTCCGAAACCGTCCATCTCGACGAGCAATTGGTTAAGCGTCTGCTCGCGCTCGTCGTGTCCGCCTCCGAGGCCTGCGCCCCGCTGACGGCCGACGGCGTCGATCTCGTCGATAAAGATAATACAAGGCGCGTTCTTCTTCGCATTCTCGAAGAGATCCCGTACACGGGAAGCACCGACACCGACGAACATTTCCACGAAGTCGGAACCGGAGATGGAGAAGAACGGAACTCCGGCTTCACCCGCAACTGCACGGGCAAGCAAGGTTTTACCGGTCCCCGGAGGACCGTTGAGAAGCACGCCTTTCGGAATGCGGGCTCCTACTGCAGAGAATTTACGCGGATCTTTAAGGAATTCGACGACTTCGATCAATTCCTGTTTCTCTTCATCCGCGCCGGCAACGTCTTCGAACGTGACGCGCTTTTTCTCTTCATTATATAAGCGTGCACGGCTCTTGCCGAAATTCATGACTTTGCCGCCGCCGCCCTGAGCCTGGTTCATCAAGAAGAAGAACAGGACGAAGATGATCACAAACGGAATGATGGACGTCAGGAACGAAATCCAAACGCTGTCGCCTTCCATTTTCAGATACTCTTCTTGAACCCCCGCTGTTTCGATCAGCTCTACTACACGTGAATCAAATGGACCACGGGTAACGAATGTAGATTTATCCGCCGCCTTAGGATTCTTGTATTGCCCGTTGATCAGGTACGTGCCCCCGTCGACTTTAATTTGAAGCTTCTCGACGTTCTTGGACGTTAATTCCTGCCGGAACTGGTTGTAGGTAATCGCTTCTTTCTGATCGTTCTGCGTACTAATGAAATGCACAATACCGACTGTTACCAGGAAAATCAATAAATAAAAACCGGTATTCCGGATAAAGCGATTCATCCGCTACCTCCTCTCAAACGACACACTTTTTATATTTTACCACAGCATGTCTTAGCATCACAACAAAGCCGGCCGTGGGACATACCCGAGTGTTCTTAAGAAGAGTAAATCTCTGGTTTCAGAACACCGATGTAAGGAAGATTGCGGTATTTCTCGGCATAATCAAGTCCGTAGCCTACGATAAACGCATCCGGAATTTCAAAACCGGCATAATCGGGCTGCAGATCGACGGACCGTCTGGCAGGTTTGTTGAACAGAGTAACCACAGACACGGACTGGGCATTTCTTCTCTCAAGCACGTCAATGAGGTAGCTCAGGGTCAAACCGCTGTCGATAATATCTTCGACGATCAGTACGTGACGTCCTTCTACGGACACGTCCAAATCTTTAATGATTTTGACGACGCCCGACGACTTGGTCGATTGTCCATAGCTGGATACCGCCATAAAATCAAGCTCAAGCGGAATCGTAACCTGCTTCACGAGGTCCGCCATGAAAATAAAAGCTCCTTTAAGCACACAAATCACAAGCGGATTGCGGCCTTCGAAGTCTTTGGATATCTGGGCTCCAAGCTCCTGTACCTTAGCTTGAATTTGTTCCTCCGAGTAAAAAACTTCTTGAATGTCGTTAAACAAGGATGCTCCCCCTACTTAATAATATGAAAACTGTGACAAATCATTCTCCAAGGCCGTTTCCCTCAGTCACCGGGGGCTCAATCCGGATGTGCAGCCAACGTACGGTTCCCGGTCCGACAAGCGCATGGCGGGAACGACGAACGCCCGGTATCCACAGAACCCTTCCTTCTGCATCCATAAGCAGCGGAAGCCGGTCTCTGCGGCTGGGCGGTATTTTGGCATCCATGAGAATATCTTTTACTTTTTTGGTGCCGTTTAAACCAAACACGTCCAAACGGTCCCCGGCTTGCCGGTTTCTCACCGACAACGGCATCCGAAGGGCATCAAGGTCAAACCAAGCCTCGTCGGGGCAGGTTGCCGGAATATCGGCGCCGCCGACTCCATCCCGCTCCTCGGCCGTAAAACCAAAGGTCATTCCGGCTTCCGGAATAGGCAGAAACGGCTGCTGCAAGTCCACTTGATGCAAAAAAGCCGCATCCCCCGACCTGGCTGATGTCTCGGATCGAAAACAGATACGTTCGTACTCGCGAATCAAGGCAATACGTCCGTCGATTGGCCATGTGAGATTGGAGGGACCGTCCTGCACAATTGCCGTACGAATCGCCTCTAATCTTGCATAATCGACGTTTTCCTCTTGAAAAGCGAGATAATTTAATATTAGTTTAATCACACGCCTTTGTAAAGCGACGTGCAAGTGAACAAAATCACCCCGATCCAAGCTCACTGCACCCGCCTCGGTCTTGACGACGGAAGCATACACGCGGTCAGCTTCGTGTTCCATATAATCGTTCTCGGCCGTCATGATTTCACCCATCCGGTTCAAGGACTCCGGAAGCTGATCGTTATATTGGCGCAAATAAGGCATCGCATCCAGCCGTATCCGGTTCCGGAAATACTTCCGCGAATCGTTGCTGCTGTCCCGGCAGTAAGCGAGCCCCAGGAAATCACAATAACTAATTACCTCTTTCTTGTATATACGAAGCATAGGCCGGACGAGTTCCACTTTTTTTTCGGCTCGCCGCTCGGGTATTCCCGTTAATCCTCCGGGCCCGGTGCCCCGTAAAATCCGCATCAGAATCGTCTCGGCCTGATCGTCCGCGTGATGGGCAAGCGCGATTTTGCTTGCGCCATACTTGCGAGCCGTCTCAAAAAGGAACTCATACCGTTTCCGCCGCGCCGCGACCTGAGAGTTCAAGGCTGTTTCTTCTATATAAGCGGGCACATCAATAAAAGCCGACTCGCAGGGCAATCCTAGATGCTCCGCAAAGGAAGCGACGAATGCCGCTTCACGGTCGGACTCTTCCCCTCTGAACCGGTGATTGACATGCGCTACGATGAGGCGCCAATTCCTTGAACCCGACAGCCCGTACAGCAAATGAAGAAGCGCAACCGAATCCGGTCCTCCCGACACGGCTACAACGACGGTGTCGCCCGGTTCCAGCAGCTTCTCTTCGGCGATACGGCTCTCGACGGCCGCACGGACCCGGAATCCCGGGTCCAATCCTTTGCTGCCGGGCTCCCTATGGTTAGCCTCTCTGGGCTGCCGCTTCCCTTCCATGATTGTTTCCCCGCTTTCCGTCAACTGCTGCAGCACCCTGCTAATCGGCCCTTGTAACGAAAGGGCGGAAGTCTTGACCTTTTTTCAGTCCAGATAAAAGTAAACGATCGTTCCCAGCAAAACAATCAAGGATATCGTCAAAAACAGAACAATCCCGGGGGCTTCTTTGCGTTCGGCCGGGACTTTGATACCGCGCGCCTTCTTGGCTTGTTCCCTCCATACGGCAAGCGCTTCTTCGGAAGAAGCAAACCGGTTATTCAGAGCCTTCAGCAAAAAAGGAGCCAAGCCTTTCATCCGCTCGCTGCTTTTGACGATATCCTCAAGCATGGAGATATTCCGGTTCTGTGGAAGCTCCTGCAGGGCGGGGCGGAACGCGTCGCGTTCATCCAGTGTTTTGATGATCAGAACGGCGAACGAAAACAAATCGTAGCTCTCCTCCGCAACCCGTTCTCCCGCACACCAGTAGCCGCGGTCAAAAATCTCCGTAAACTGCTTAACCGCACGTCCCTTGGCCGTCATGCCGCCGAAATCTATCAGCTCCACGCTTCCATGCTCCGTAAGAACGAGATTGTCGGATTTCAAATCTCCGTAGATAAACCCGCTGCGGTGCAGTTCCGTAAGCTTTTTAAGCAGATTCGATCCGATCACGTAAATCCAGTCCTTGCCGTAGGTCCGTATGTATTTCGATAAAGAAAGACCCTGTATGTAAGGCATGATAAAAAACGACAAGCGGCGTCCCTCGAATTCCGCATCGTCGGCATCCAGCAAAAATCGGCTGAACGACGTATCCGTTTTGGAAAGGGACTGCAGGGCGTTTACTTCGAACTGATGGTCGAGAGGATCGTATCCGATCTTCATCGCATACCGGCGCTCGCCTCTGCGTACAAGCAGCACTTGGCCGTTCGCTCCCGAACCCAGCCCGCGCACAACCGTATAAGTTCTGCCGTTCCAGATCCCCTTGAGGGTCGTACCGAGCGGCAGGGCGGGCTCATACGACGTAGTCACGCAGCATCCCGTCCTCATCGTCTGAATAGATAGGTTTACCCGATACGTACGCCGCCACTTTCAGCATGGCAGGTCCGGTAGGGGTGGTGCCCTTCATGTTTAATTTATAGAACATCTTATCCAGATTTGCAAGATTTGACGTCCAGCCCGAATCCATTTCCACATCAGGATCACCGTCGTGCCGTCCCGGAAAATGAAAAACCGACAGTTCGCTTGTTCCGCTCCGCGCCTTGAGACTCAGCAGCAGATCGGAGATGGCCTCACGCACCGCCGCCATCTTCGGCTTCATGCTGGCGCTGGCATCCACCAGCAGCGCGACGCGGAGGGAACCGCTCTCCGCAAGCTCGTCTATGACGCGCACGACCTCGGAGCGCTGTGCAGGAGGCAGCTCGGTCATGTCCCCGCTGCCGAGTATGCTCTGCAGCTCCCGGCTGACCGCCTGCTGCACCGTCTGCGTCACGGTCTTGCGCGTCATCATCTGCACGGTCTGCGACAGCTGCTGCGGGGTTGCGATCCGGCTCATGCCGCCGCCGGCTTTCGCAATCTCGCGGATTTCCTCGGCGCCGAGCAGGCCGAGCTCGCCCTGGTCAACGACACCGATCACGTTGACGGTAATGCCTTCCGCGCGGGCTTCCGCCGCAGCGGCCGCCGGGCTGATTCCGACGTTCGAACAGCCGTCGGTGATTAGTAGGATCTGTTTCATCTCTTCCGCCTCCAACCTATGAATGTTCTTACTAGTTTCGCCAAGTCTGCGAGATTTTAATCATAGGGGGAAAGATTAGAGGCTGGTCGCCCGGTCGATCGGGTGGCGGGACCTTTTCAAGAAAAAGCAGCGGGGCACCCGTTAGGATACTCCGCTGCACGGCTGCATTTGTCGAATTTCAGCATTCGGCCTCCTTTCTATTCTGGCAGGTCACCGTTCTATCGTTATCGGGGCGCTCAGCTCACCACCTTCGGCCGCTCGATCCGGTTAACGCCTGGCCAGCGGAAAGTTGCCCATTCCGGCTGATGCTTCTCGACACGCGCCGCGACCACGGTCATGTCGTCGATAATCTCCCCATGGTGGCAGCGCATAACGCGATCAAGCAGTCTATCGGCAAAGTCCTGCGGAATGTCCGTATCGATTTCCTGAATCACCCGCTTCATCCAGATTTCTTTGTTGACCGCATGCCCGGGTGCGTCGTAAATGCCGTCAGTCATCATAATCAGCAGGTCTCCGTGCTGAAGGGATCGCGACAGCAGGTCCACTTCGATGTCCTGCAGAATGCCGACCGGCAGGTTGTTAGCCATCACCGGAATCACTTCGCTGCCTCTTTTAATAAAGCTCGGTGTGGACCCGATTTTCATAAAGGTCGTCTCTGCGCTGTACAAATCAATCAGGGCCATATCCACCGTCGCATACACTTCGTCGGAAGAACGCAGAAGCAGAACGGAGTTAACCGATTTGATCGCGATTTTCTCGTCCATGCCCGATTGAAGAAGCTGCTGCAAAATAGTAAGCGCAGCCGAGCTTTCCGCCCTGGCCCTCTCGCCGTTGCCCATTCCGTCGCTCAGCGCCACGACGAATTTGCCGTTGCCCAGCTCCGCTACGGAAAAGCTGTCCCCGGACAGCAGTTCTCCGCCTTTGGCTGCTCCCGCGATCCCCGTTTCCACTTCGAATTCTTTGGCCGAGCCGAACAATACCGTGCTGTAACCTTCACCCCTCGGGAGCATTTCCTCATTTTTCACCGCAATATGTTCTCCGAGAATTTCACTTAACAGAGGCGCTATGATTTTGCGGCACTCATCGAAGCCTTTTGTATATTGGTGGATGATCTCGATCTCCACGTTACCTTCGTCCAGCGAAATAACATCAATGCTGTGTATGGAAAGCCCGAGATCCTCCAGAGCCTGACGAATCTGTTCCTCCTGCAGAAAGAGCTCCTGGCCCTCCCGCTTGATCTCCTTCGCCAAATCCTCCATGACCTGGGACACACCGCTTAATTGATCCGCCACAATCTGACGGCTGTCCGAAATCTGCTTTTTCCAGTGCATATCATTCTGATATTTCGCATACTGGTTTTTCATAACATCCAGCACCTGATCCGGCTTCGTACAGGCCTGCTTCCAATCTATCGGAATCTGCTTCCGCGAGAAGTTCGGATTCAGCTCGATTTCCGTCATCATGCTCGTCATAAACTGATACGTTTGGTAGAAACGCTGGTCCCAGCAGCGGACCCGTTTCGGGCACATCTGGCAGGTCTGGCAGGAAACAGCCTCCATGAAATGGCTGATCTCCTCTTCCTTAGGTACCGGCTGGCTCTCGACTGTAAGCTGTTTGAAACTCCGGGCCAACTGCATAAACACCTGTGAAAACTGCTCCACCCGGCCGGCCGTAATATCCCTGACGCGTTTGGCGTAATCCTGCTGGGATTTGAGGTTCTCCTGGGTACCCGGCACGTATTTGGCCAGCGTCTGGAGAACGCTCTTGGGTGTGAGCAGGAAAAGCGCTACCGCCGCAACGGATTCCCAGGTGGAGTTCATGACTTCCCCCTGCGTCCCGATATAAATGGAGAGGATCGACGAGCCGAGCAGCATGCCGAAGGCTACCGCCATCCGTCTGCCTTCCTTCAGCAGGCCCGCCAGCATGCCCGAAAAGGCCAGCAGACTCATCTGGTAAATCGCATTTGTATTGGCGAGACTTAAGATAAGACCCGTCACCACACCGACCGAGGCTCCGAACGGCGCTCCGCCCACCAGTGCGAATAACAGAATCAGGTAACGGGAGACAACGTGCTCAACCGTAACCGGTCCGAGCGTCCAGCCCACGGTGCCGGTCATCATGGACGCCAGCAGAATGATCAGACAAATGATCTCTTCATGCTTGAGCTGATAATTTTTGCGGGTCAGCGTGAAGACGGGAACCGCTTGTACAAAAATAAGCGTAAGCACCAGACTCAGCACCGATTCCACTCCCGTCATCGTCAAGGAGTACCAGGAGAGGTCCGAGCTGACCAAGTGAGCGAACATCTGCACGAGCAGCGTTGTGATGAAGACGAGCACCGGCGCCAGCGAGATATCCGAACGCTCGTATTTCTCCAATCCTTTCTGGATGAGGAGAAACACGATCATCTCGGTCAGGATAAACCCGCTCTGAGGTTGTACGGCCAGTAAACTTCCGGCAAATAGAAACACGCCTGTCCATAGAAGCAAATCGCGGCGCTGGAAATACATGACCGCAAAAAAAGCTATCGAAAACGGAGCAAGCTCCTCAAGGATCATGGCTCTCCCCAGCAGAAAGGCCATCAGCAGGAGCAGGATAGACCATTTCTTGGCTACAAACGATTGAATGAGTCTGTTTTCCGCCACTCTGCCCTGAGCTGCCGACTTCGTCCGCTGCACCGCGCCTGCCCATTGCAGACCGATGGAAAGTGCACCATTTCGTTTTTCCATGTTCAGACACCACCATTTCTCTTAGTGGTGTTTATTATAGGTGGGTTCTATCATAGATTTTGTCACAATGAGTTACTAGAGTTTAAGAAATTTCCGACAAAAAAAGGGAGCCTGTCAGGTCGGCGCGAATGCCTACCCCATGGGGGCTTGGCTTCTCCCTTCCGAACAGCCGTTCCGAAGCGGCGGGAGCTTGTCACCGGTAAATGGGATGCGTATGCGGTAAGGTTGTGTCGATTCCCCGAATAACCGCATGTTAATCGACGCAAAAAAACCACATCCGCCGAAACGGAATGTGGTTGTAAATTTGTGTAAATAGTAGAGCGAGGAACAATTAGTCGCGGCGTCCGCCACGTCCGCCACGCTTGGAGTCCTGCTTCTTCAGCGAAGAAATGCGCTCTTCACTGTCCTTGAGGAAACGGTTCATCTTGTCTTCGAAAGACAATTTGCCGGGTGCGTTACGGAAGCCGCCACCGCGTCCGCCGCGGTCTCCACGGTTACCGAATCCGCCACGATCTCCGGAACGAGGGGAGTCGAACTTGCCATTGCCTTGTCTTTCAGGGCGAGCAGGTTCAGCGGGCTTTTCAATCGTCTGCTTGATGGATAAGCCGATTTTCCCGTCCTTGTCCACGTTGATGACCTTGACCAGAACCTTGTCTTCCAGCTTGAGATGGTCGTTGACATCCTTCACGTAGTTGTCGGCAATCTCCGAGATATGCACCAATCCGGTGACACCTTGTTCAAGCTCGACAAATGCCCCAAAGTGAGTGATCCCGGTCACTCTTCCTTCTAATTTGCTGCCCACTTCTATTGCCATAAAATACAATGTTCCTCCCTTAAATTGTTCAAAAGAATGGCTATGCCGATTATACCCCATTGCTGAATAGACGGTCAACATGGAGAAAAGCCCAAATAATCCGGTTTTACGGATTTTGTGATTTGGACGTCGGTATAAAAAAACGCGTTTCTCCTTCGCGGGCATAATTCAACTCGCTGCGGATGACTTGCTCCAAATACTCAGGGTCGTGCAAACGGGCAATCTCCTGCTGAAGGTCCGCTTTACGCTTCTGTTCATCGGTTAACTCCTGTTTGATCTGCTGCATTTCTGCACGCTTCTCGCTGATCTTGCCATGTTGTCCCCAGAATGTAACTCCCGCCCACGTCAGAAAACCGAGCAGAATGACGGCGGCAATACGGAATCTGCGGCGCGTGCCTTTGCTATTCGATTTAGGTTGCGTCTGCGTTGATTTGGGTGGAACAGGCATTAATCTCTGAGCCTCCTGATCGTGCAGGGCCATGTACAGTTCGACCCATACCCGGTTACTTACCCTTGCGGAACCACTTCTGAAACAGCTGCTTCAAAAAATTTACCCACCGCAGCACTCGGGCAGGTACCCGTAAATGCTTGTACAGGGGACGTGTCAGCCAAAGCAGCAATTTCCACACAGGGTAAACCAATTGTACCACAACTCGGAACAGGAACATAGCCAGCGCCGCCAAAAAGCCCAACAGCACCCAGACCAGCTTGTATAACCCGATCACAGGCTTGATAAAGAGCAGCGTAAACATTCGCCTGAAAAAGCGGAGGAGCCATTTAACGGCCCGGATCAGGACCGCAATAACCTTACGGACGGTACGGCTCAGCGTCATCATGTAAACCAGCAGGCCGATAATTAACCCGACAAAGACAAAGAATCGGACTTGTCCCTGATTGCTGTGCACGAGCGTCCCGAACACGCAGACGGTCGCCGTAATCCAGTAAACCACATCCGCAAGCGGGAAAGTCCAGCGCGGCAGCCGCAGCTGCACGAACACCACCCGGAAGGCGTCGTAGAGCATCCCCAGTCCCATCCCGCTGACGAACATGAACCACAAGGTTAAAAACTGGACGTTCAGTGTCACTTGAACAGCTTACCCAGAAATCCCTTGTTTTTCTCCGGGGAATTTGCGTCCACATAAGACAAGGCGTTGACGTATCCTTCTATCGCCACCAGTCCCTGCTCCAGACTCAAATTCTTGATATGCAGATTCTGGCCCTTAATGAGCAGAAACCCGCAGTCCGTCTCCAGCAAAAATTCCTCACTGTCAAAGCTCTCCACATTCTTCACCCCGGAGATCTCCAGCAGCTTGCGGTTGAGCATTTTCACTTCCTGCCGTTTGGTCTTTCCGGCCTCCATCATGGCGAGTCCCCCCTACAGCTTTTCCTACCACTACGATATGGGGGGATGTCCGTTTTTAGAACACCCGGAAATACGTAAAAAAGAGGCCTAGTCGGCATAAGCCGCCTTTCAGCCTCTTGGTTATCCGTTATTCGCTTCTTCCCGCAGAAGCGTGTACATATGAGCCGCATCCTCTTTACGAGTCGACTCCGTCAGCTGTTCCACGCGAACGGTCACTTTCTTCTGCCCGAATTGAATGGTAAGCTCGTCGCCTACTTTCAACGTCGAGCTCGGTTTCGCATCCCGCCCGTTGATCCAGACACGCCCCTGATCAGAGACGTCTTTGGCCACCGTACGGCGTTTGATCAGCCGGGATACTTTTAAAAACTTGTCGAGTCTCATTATTTTACGGCTTCTTTAAGCTTGTTGCCCGCTTTAAAAGCAGGAACATTCGATTCCGGAATAGAAATTTCTTGACCGGTTTGCGGGTTGCGGCCCGTACGTCCGGAGCGTTTGCGGGTTTCGAATGTACCGAAGCCGATCAGCTGAACTTTATCTCCTGTGGACAGCGCGTCCGTAATTTCACCGAGGAAAGAGTTAAGGACGGTTTCCACGTCTTTCTTGGTGAGTCCGCTCTTTGTGGAAATGTTGTTGATCAGATCTGTTTTGTTCATGATTCGAATACCTCCTAAAGTGAATGACAATGTGTAGCTGGTTTTGAATCTCACAGGAAAGCCGCTTCCGAAACTAAGTATTCTTGCTCAGCTTGGGAAATCCTGCTGAAAAACCTACGTGGATTGAAGTTTTTTTGCTTCCTGCCACAATTCTTCCATCTCTGCCAAATCCGCCTCCGCCAGGGACTTGCCCCGGGCTTCCAGGCGCTCTTCGATGTACTGGAAACGGCGTACAAACTTGCGGTTAGTCGAAGCCAGCGCCTCTTCCGGATCGATTTTCAGGAAACGTGACAGATTGACAACGGCGAAAAGCAGATCCCCGAGTTCGTCCAGGCGCTCCGCCGCCGCACCGTTTTCCATTGCTTCCTGCACTTCACCGAGTTCCTCGGTGATTTTGCCGATCACTTCTCCGACCTCGGACCAGTCAAAACCGACGACAGCCGCTTTCTTCTGAAGCTTCAGGGCTTTCATCAGAGCCGGCAGATCCTTGGGCACTCCCGCCAAAGCAGACTGCTTCGAAGGGTCAATCCCTTTGCGGCGCTTCTCCTCGTCCTTCATCTGCTGCCAGTTGGCAAGAGCCTCTTCCGCATTTTCCGCTCCTTCCGTACCGAAAACGTGCGGATGACGGCGGATCAGCTTCTCGTTGAGACCCGCGATTACGTCATAGACGGTAAAAGCGCCGGTCTCCTCTTCCATCTGGGAATGGAGCATCACCTGCAGCAGCAGGTCACCGAGCTCCTCGCACATATGGTCGGGGTCGTCCTCATCGATCGTCTCCAGTACCTCGTACGCTTCTTCGATAAGATTTTTGCGGAGGCTGGCATGCGTCTGTTCGCGATCCCACGGGCAGCCTTCCGGGCTGCGGAGAATCGCCACAATTTCATGCAGCCGCTCCAATGTACGGTTGCGGAGTTCGTCGCGATCGCTGCGCGGCACCCATACAAGGGAGAGGTTGCCGTAGCCCTCGATCCGGTCGAGCTCGTAAAGAGGAACCCGGACAACCGATTCTTCTCCCGCAACGCCAAGGGAGTGACCCGCAAAGACGGTGTAATCGTCCGGGTAAAGCTCCATCAGCGTAAGCTTCACATCCGACGCCGTAAATGTATCGTACACTTGTCCGATAACCGTATGCAAGCGGGGGTTCAGCATGCCGGGCCGCAGGTCCGTCGCATCCAGAAGCTGCATCCCTTCGATAGGATCGAAGCCGAACCGGAGAAACGCCTGGTCGAGGAAGCTTTCCCCGCCCACGATCTCCAACGGAATGCCCGCGTCCGGGCATTTCGTCCTCAGCAGCTGCACGGTGTATTCGGCCACCATAGGATGTCCGGGAACGGCGTACACGACAGCCTGCGAAAGGGCCGACTCCAGCAGCGAGGCCGCTATCGCTTCATATGTGTCGTCAAAGCGGTCCTTCGCTTCGTAAATCGCGTCAAAGGTCTCGAACCGGATCCCCTCCGCCCGGAGATAGGCGGCAACCGGGTGATGATCGGTGCGGAGAATCAGCTTCGGAGCCTGCTGCAAACGGCGCAGCACGCCGAGCGTGAGCTGGTTTTCGTCCCCGGAACCGAGTCCGAGAACCGTAATTCCTTGCGTCATAGTCCTTGCCTCCCACGCGTATTCCGGTTCCCGCTTAAGCGGAGCCGGTTGATTCGCAGCTATTTTACGCCGACACGGCGCGGTCTATCACGGGGCGCGGCTCGCTTCTAGAGCCGTTCCCCCTGCGGGAGCAGGCGCAGCTTCGTCAGCGCCGAAGCCAGCTTGCCGCCGCCGGGGAGCTGCTCAAGCTCCGCGCGGTTCACGGCGCCGAAGCGCAGCAGCGCGATCGCGTACACGGCCGCGCCGAGCGCCACCCCGGCCAGCGCCAATACGCTGGCCTGTCCGCGCGAGCCGAGGCCCGGCGCCACGGCGCCAAGCAGCGGCCTACCCGCGAGCTGGAGCGCGCCCAGAGCGGCGCACATGAGCCCCGCGGCGGCAAGCGGCGCCAGGGCCGAGGCGCTCCAGCGCTGCGGAGCGCCGGTCAGCCGCCGCACCTCCGCGAGGCCGAGGGCGGACGCGGCCGCGAACGCGAGCACCGCCGACACGGCTGCGCCGGCGATTCCCCAGCGCGGCACGAGCAGCAGGCTGCCGCCGATCTTGACGGCGGCTGCGGCGAGCAGGTGCAGCGCGGGAGCGTTTACGGCGCCGAGGCCCTGCAGCACTCCGGCAAGCACGATGTTGAGCGTGCCGAACAGCGCCGTGAGCGCGAGCAGAGCCATCGTGCCGGACGCTTCTTCGCTCTGATAGAGCATCACGTTCACCGGCACGGCGAGAGAGGCCAGGCCGGCGGCCGCAGCCAGGCCGAGCAGGCCCGTCATCCGCACGGTCCGCTCCGTGCGCGCTTGCAGCTGCGCCGGGTTGGCCGCCGCAGCCGCGGCGATCGCCGGCACCAGCACGGCCGTCAGCGAGGACGCGACCATCGTCACGGCCTGTACCAAGGGCAGGCCGTGGTTGTACAGGCCGAACTGGCGCATCGCCTCGGCCGGGTCCGCTCCTCCGCCGAGCAGCAGGCGGGGAATGGTGAAGGCGTCGATGAGATTGAGAATCGGCGTCATGATGGAGCCGAGGCAGATCGGCAGCGCGTAAGCGCCGATAGAGACCATGAGCCGGCCAAGCGGTTCTTTGGTCCCCACAGGGCCAGTGGCCTCAGCTTGGGCAGCCTCTCCTATAGAGGCCGGTTTCTCATCAGCCGATCGTTCAAGCCTCTTGCCCGCGCTATGCGGGGCTTCACGGGAGTCGGAATGATCGGCGGTTTCCGCCGACGTTAATTTAGCCGGATTCCCAGCCCTTCTTTCCCTGCTTCTCTGCCAATAGAACAGAAGCAGAAGCAAGGCTCCCGCTGCCCCCGTTACGGAACCGAATGTCGCTCCGGCGGCAATATCGCCGTCTCCCGCACCTTGTTCGGTCAGGTAAAGCAGAAGAAGAACCATCGTAAGCACGCGCACCGTCTGCTCGACTACCTGGGACACCGCGGTGGGGACCATGTTCTGATAGCCTTGAAAATAACCGCGGAGAACCGAGAGTACAGGAACCAGCAGAAGCGCGTACGAAATGCTGCGGATGGCCGGCGCTGCAGCCGCTGTTCCTATCCAGCCCGCAAGCGCATCGGCTCCGAAATACAGCAAGAGAAAGCAAAGGACGCCGGTTCCTGTCAGGAGCAGAGCGGAAGCTGCCGCCACCCGCCTCGCCCCTGCATGGTCGCGTGCGGCTGCCCGGTCCTGGACGAATTTTGCGACCGTGATCGGAAAACCCGCCGTCGCCAGGAAAAGAATCAGGAGGTACAGCGGATAGACGGCATTGTAGATGCCGAAAGCTCCGTCTCCGGCTATATTCTGCAGCGGAATTTTTTGGAGCGTTCCGAGCAGTTTGGAGAATACCGCCGCCGCGGCCAGTAACGCGGCGCCCTTAAGGAGCCGGGAGCCTCCGACCGTCACAGTCTGTTCCTGCGTTCCCTTTTCCGTGGACATGGACGTCTCTCCTGCGATAAAAGATTAAATGTGCCTGTGTCTATCTACACTTCCATTTGTTTGGACAAGAAGGAAGCGGCCGTTTCGGCCATGATCCGCTCGGTTTTTCCCATGACCACATCATTTTCCTTGCTGACCAACAGAACGGCGCCGATGGCATCCCCGTTGTGAATGATCGGTGCAATGACGAACGAGCCGTAAGCATCTGCCGCATCCTTAACCAGCTCGTAACTGCCGGCCGTTTCTTGCACGATAGTCTGTCTTCCGTTCAAGGCGCTCTCCAACTGCTCACCCACCGGTTTGGCGTCATATTCTTTACGTCCGCGGCCTGCCGCTGCGATGAAGGTCTCACGGTCCGATATAACGGCTTGATACCCGGTGCTCTCGTTTAACGACTCCGCGTATTCCAGCGCAAAATCTCCAAGTTCACCGACCGGTGAATATTTCTGCAAAATGACTTCGCCGTCGGGGTTCACGAATATTTCCATGGGATCGCCTTCCCGGATGCGCATGGTGCGCCGAATCTCCTTCGGAATGACTACCCGTCCTAAATCGTCTATGCGTCTAACTATACCTGTCGCTTTCATGCTGCTTAAAGCCTCGCTTTCCTTCTGGGGGTTTACACTAGGATGTTTGAAAAAATACGGATTAAAGAGGACTCTTCCCATTATATATAAATTTCCTCATAAAACAAAAAAAGCCCCCTTACCTCCGGAATTGGTTTCCAAGTAAGGGAAGCTTTCGGTTACTGCTCCATTTGTTTCGCCAAAAAACCGGCTGCAGTCTCCACCATTTTCGATTCCATGTTGCCCATCTTGACCTCTTCGTCCTTGCTCATCAGAATAACCGAACCGATCGGATCTCCGCCCGCAACAATCGGAGCGATGACGAAAGAGCTGTAAGTTTCGGGATTGTCTTTGGAGATTTCGTATGTACCCGAACCGCTCTCGATCGTCGGTTTACGGTTTTCCATGGTGGTCTCCACGATCTGCCCGATCTGCTTGTCCATATACTCTTTCTTCGAACCGCCCGCTACCGCGATCACCGTATCCCGGTCCGTAATCAGTGTGATATGATTGGTGCTCTCATAGAGAGACTCGGCATATTCTTTGGCAAAATCCCCTAATTCGCCGATCGGGGAATACTTCTTCAAGATAACTTCACCGTCGCGATCGACGAATATCTCGAGCGGGTCGCCTTCCCGGATGCGCAGTGTGCGCCGTATTTCCTTCGGAATGACAACCCTGCCCAGGTCATCAATGCGACGAACGATTCCAGTTGCTTTCATGACTCTTGTTGCCCCACTTTCACTTGAAGTTTTGGATACGACTGGACGCCGATCTGCGTGTATTTAAAAGAGAAGGGTGTAGCGATTCGATTCTGACCATAGTATTCATCCGCCCCCATATTCTTATACATTTCCCTCTTTCCCTCCACGTAAAATAAAAAGCCATCCCGTCCGGATGGACGAGATGGCTTTCGTGACATCAATGATCTGCCGCCAGGCTTCGCAGATTCGCTTACTTCGCCGCCGGCGAAGGGCTTGCGGCCGGAGGCGTCGCTCCAGGCACGTCGGTCGGCGCCGCGGTCGGCGTCGTCTGTGGAGACGGACTGCCTGTCGGAGCCGGCGTGCCGCTTGGTTCCGTGCTGCCGCCAGGTGCCGGGCTCGGATTGGCCGATGGAGCCGGAGTCGGAGTCGGCTTAGGAAGCTTGTTCGTTTCGATCAAGCCGGGAAGCTCCTTCGTTACGAACTCCTGCATCTTCACTTGTGCCAGGTTGGAGGCCAGATCTTTCTTGGCGTCTTCTACGGTTTCGGTTTTACGGGATTCCACTTTCATGACGTGGTAGCCGTAATCGGTCTCAACGGGATCGCTGATCGTATTCAAAGGCAGCTCGAGGGCCGCTTTTTTGAATCCGGCCACCCACTGGCTTACTTTGGCGTTTTCATACTTGCCGCCTTTATCTTTCGAACCCGGGTCATCCGAGTATTCTTTGGCAAGAGCGTCGAAGTCTCCGCCGTTTTTCAGCTTCTGCTGTACTTCTTTTGCGCGCTTCAAAGCTTCTTCTTTCGTGCGGAGCTCTTTATTCGTATTCGGATCGTTAAGACCGATGAGAATATGACGGACAGTCGCTACATCGTAGGCGTTCGGGTCCGCTTTTTTGGCCTTCTCGTATTCCGCTTTGATTTCGTCGTCGGTGACCTGCTTTTCCAAGTAACTCGTGGAATATACGCTGAGTCTCAAGAGGTTCTCAATGTCTTTCTCTTCCAGTTTCGCGTCTTTCAGCTTCTTCTCCAGGCCGCCTTCCTGCGCGCCCACGAAAGTTTTCAGCTGCGTAACCTGGTCGGTTACCTGCTTGTCCGCTTCTTTCTTCACATCATCGCTCGCACGTCCGGAAAGGACCTTCAGCATGATATACTGCTCCAGCATGCTTTGCTGGTATGCCGGGTCGGTTTCGAATTGCGCGTATTCCGGATACAGAAGACGGTTGAAGGAAAGCAGTTTATCAAACTCTCCGCGGGTCACTTTACCCCCGTCTTTGTAAGTCGCGATAACCTCTTCCGGCGTGCCGGCTTTTCCTTCGTCCTTCTTGGCGCATCCGCTGGCCACGGCCAAAACAAGGACTAATACGGCAAGAAGCAGCCACTTGCTTTTGGCCCAACCTGATTTATTGTGTTGCATTCTGCAATTCTCCCTTCGTTTTCAAGGCTTCCCTGTATTGTAACAGAAAACGCTCCACCAATGCGATTGTGTCCTCGGGGGACAGCCCTTTGCCGCGGATATGAACATGAATCTGAGGCCCGGCAATCAGCTTGACGCGCCCGTCGAAGCCGTTCGAAATCGTAAACAGCTTCTGACCGTCCAGTCTTTCCGTCTCGTCCGGAGAAATCTTGATCTGATAGTCGTCGCCCTTCTGGGAGATGGATTCGATTTTATATTCGGCTCCATACACCTTCAATCTGGCTACGGCCAAAAGATTGGAAACGGCAGGCGGCAAATCGCCGAACCGGTCCACCAATTCCTCATCCAGATCTTCCGCTTCCGCGAAGGAGCGGATATTCGCCACTTTCTTGTAAATCTCGATCTTCTGCATACTGTCGTAAATGTAATCCGACGGCAGGTAAGCATCCAGGTGAAGGTCAAGCTGCGTGATCCATTCCTTCTCGGGCTCCGCCTGCTCTCCGTCCAGCTCCAGCTTGCGCTTGGCGATTTCTTCGCTCAGCATCTGAGAGTACAGGTCGAATCCGATGGAAGCGATAAACCCGTGCTGCTCGGCTCCGAGCAGATTGCCGGCTCCGCGGATGGACAAGTCCCTCATGGCAATTTTAAACCCGGACCCAAGTTCTGTAAATTCTTTAATTGCCTGGAGACGTTTCTCCGCCACTTCGTTCAGCACTTTGTCGCGCTGATACGTAAAGTACGCGTAGGCGATCCGGTTGGAACGGCCGACCCGGCCCCGCAGCTGGTACAGCTGGGATAAGCCCATCTTGTCGGCGTCATGCACGATCAGCGTATTCACGTTCGGGATATCGACGCCGGTCTCGATGATGCTCGTGCTTACGAGCACGTCGAACTCGCCGTCCAGGAAGTCGAGAATCGTTTTCTCGAGTTCCTGCTCCGACATTTGCCCGTGCGCAACGGTCACGCGGGCTTCCGGCACGAGCATGGAGATCTGCTCGGCCATCTGGTTGATCCCCTGGACGCGGTTGAACAGGAAATACACCTGTCCTTCACGCGCCAGCTCGCGTTCGATCGCTTCCCGTACGAGCGTTGTGCTGTATTCCAGCACGTAGGTCTGTACGGGGAAGCGGTTCTCCGGCGGCGTCTCGATGACGGACAGGTCGCGAACCCCCAGCATCGACATGTGGAGCGTGCGCGGGATTGGCGTGGCGGTCAGAGTCAGCACGTCGACATTCGTTTTCAGCCGCTTCAGCTTCTCTTTGTGCGAAACGCCGAAACGCTGCTCCTCATCGACGATGAGCAGCCCCAGGTCTTTGAACTTCAGATCCTGGGACAGCAGGCGGTGCGTTCCGATTACGATGTCGACGGTACCGGCTTTGACACCCTTGGTCGTTTCATTCTGCTCTTTCTTCGAACGGAACCGGCTCAGCACCTGGATGTTGAACGGGTATCCCGAGAAGCGCTCGCGGAACGTCTCGTAATGCTGCTGCGCCAAAATCGTCGTCGGCACCAGGACAGCGACCTGTTTGCCGTCGATAGCCGCTTTGAAAGCGGCACGGATAGCCACTTCCGTCTTGCCGTAACCGACGTCTCCGCAAAGAAGCCGGTCCATCGGACGCGGTTTTTCCATATCCTTCTTAATTTCCCCAATTGCCCGGAGTTGATCCGTCGTTTCGTCATACGGAAACATGCTTTCGAATTCCTGCTGGTAGGCGGAATCGGAGCTGAAGCCGTATCCCGTTGTCGCTTGACGGTCCGCGTAAAGCTTGATGAGATCGTCGGCGATGTCCTTGACGGAGGTCCGCACTTTGTTCTTGACGCGGTTCCAGTCGGCCCCGCCCAGCTTGTATATCTTCGGCTCTTTCTCTTCCGAACCGACATATTTCTGAATGAGGTCGATCTGGTCGATCGGGACGGACAGCTTGTCGCCGCCCGCATAGACAATATGCAAATAATCTTTATGAATGCCCCCGACTTCAAGAGTGCCGATCCCGACATACTTCCCGATCCCGTGATTAACGTGAACGACGTAGTCTCCGACTTTAAGCTCCTGGTAGCTTTTGATTCTCTCGGCATTCTCGATTTTCTTGTCTACTTTGCGCGCTTTCCGCTGCTTCTGCGTAAACATCTCGCCTTCCGTAATCACGACGAGATGAATGGACGGCAGCTCGAAGCCGGTCTGCAGGTTTCCGTTCATAATCTCGGGTTCATCGATTTGATAATCCCCGAGCACTCGGCGGACGCGGTCCATCCGCTCTTCACCGTTGGCTAAGATGATAACGCGGCTGCCCGTCTTTTTCCAGCGTTCCATTTCCGCTTTCAGAAGGTTCATCTGCCCGTGGAAATTCTGCATGACCCGGGACATGAAATTGACAATGTTCTGCGGCTGGGTCTGCGGGACCTGGCGCAGGAAGAGCGACATATAAAGCGTCGGATAAGTGCGGCGCTGCATAAGGGTCTCCAACTGCTTCGAAAGCGTGAGGGCCGGGAGGGCCTTCCCGTCCTGAAGGGAACTCGTCACCCACTCCGCCTCTTCCCGCTCCAGCTGCTTGGAGGTTTCCACGAGCCGGGCCGGCTCGTCAACGAGCAGCACCGTATCTTCCTGCATGTAATCGGATAGAGTCTGCCGCTCCGGATAGAGCAGCGAGACATACTTGAACAGCCCCTGGAAGGTGTTCCCCTCTCGGAGCAGTTCAATATCATGTCCGATTCCTTCCAGCAGCCTGTCCTTGGCCTGACGGTCCGTCATTTTGGCAAGCTGGGTCTGAAGAAGTTCGTAAGCATGCTGAGCAGCACTCTGAAAACGCTTTCTATTTAAGAGTACTTCCCGGCACGGCTGGATCACGAACGAATCCAACTTTTCGATGGAGCGCTGGTCCGATACGTCGAACGTACGGATAGAATCCACATCCACATCGAATAACTCGATCCGGACGGCCGTGGAAGAAGTCAGCGGAAATAAATCCACGATGCCTCCGCGGACGCTCATTTCCCCCTTCGCTTCCACCCGCTCCACACGCTCGTAACCCAGCTCGGTCAGACGGGTCAGAAATTCCTCCAGGTCAATCGTATCCCCCAAACGTACGGTGAGCTGGGCTTCCTTGAACGTTTCCTTCGTCGGAAGCAAACGGCGGAATCCGGCATAGGGCACAATGACCGCTCCCCGGTATCCGCCGGCCAGTTTGGTCAGCACATCGATCCGCTGCGCCAGCATTTCGGGACTGGCAATAGCCGCTTCGGCGGCAAGCAGCTCTTGTGCGGGATATAAGAGAACCCCGTCTTCCGGAAGACATTCGCTTAAATCCTCGAAGATCTTCTGGGCGGAGAACATATTATGCGTAACGATGAGAAGCGGACGCTCGAGTTGCTGCATCAGTGCGGCAAGCATCACCTGACGAGAGGAGCCGGTTAATCCGGCGATCAACTGCTCTTTCATGCCGGAACGAATACCCGTAATCACACTTTGAAAATCGCGGTCCGTTGAAAAAGCCTGTATTAAAGCTTGCAAATCAAGTACACTCCTCTCACAAAAAGAAGCCTCGGCGCTTGCCTAGGCTGTCATGACACAATTTTTGCACATGTCCGGAGTACGGGATAAGCGCCCTAAGCAGCGCGCAGGCAGCGGCCGGAATCGGTCACTGCAGCGGGCTGCCGATCAGGTTAAGCTCCGGATTGGCGTCCAGTGCCTGCTTGCAGTAATCGCAAACCACCTTGACCGTAACGCCCCCGTCCATGTTATACGCTATTATATCGCTCCGTTCTTCGGGGGTCAAGAAATGGAAACCGAGCTGGTATTCACTCACTTGATCCCGGCTGATTTCCCCGATAGACGATTGGCAATGACGGCAAATATATTTTACTGACATCAATGTATGCCTCCTTGCAGGATTCGATTACTCCTTAGTATGGCCCTAATTTTAAAATCCTATCCAACTCTGGAAGTAATTTACCAGCCTATGCACGGCATACAATGTGTCTTGGAGCGGCCGATGTCCCCGGATCAGCATTCTGGAAACTGGGCACACGAGAGAACGCCCGTTTGCCGCAACTCAGGATATTGCATGCACCCGGGACTCCGGACTAATTCCCGCTTCCGTTGAAAACCGCCATCGTTTTCTCGAAAGGCTCGCTCAAGCAGTGCTCCATCGCTTCGCACGTTTTGTCCAGAACGGCCGGCAGCGCCCCCGTTTCCGCTTTGCTGAAATTCGACAAAACATAGTCGACAATCGGATAGCCCGGATTCGGTCGATTGATCCCCATACGGATGCGGTTGAACGTGGACGTGCCCGTATGGGCTATGACGGATTTGATCCCGTTATGGCCGCCGGCGCTCCCCTGGTAACGCAGTCTGATATTCCCGAATGGCGTATCCATGTCATCGTACAAAATGACAAGATCCGACACGTCGACTTTATAGAAGTCCATGAAAGCCCGGATCGACTCCCCCGACAAATTCATATAGGTCATAGGTTTCAGCAAGTAGGCCTTTGTACCGTTCACACGCACCTCGGCCAGATGGCCCTTGCACTTATTCTGGAACGAAGAGACGCCCCATTTCTCGGCAAAACGGTCAATCGCCATGAATCCGATATTATGCCGTGTATGCTCATACTGTTTCCCTGGATTGCCTAAACCGACAAAACATTTCACGTTTCATTCACTCCCAAAATTTTTTTACTTTTTTTAACTAGACACCGTAACGATTCCCTGGCGAAACTTGTCTATTATATACAGGCATTTTGCGCGGTTCCGGGCATAGGCCTGCGGTTTTTCGGCCGCTCGGCTCATTTGCCGGTCCCGGCCGCAAAGATAAAGTCATAAATTGGCGCAAATCAGCATGATTTACGCTTCAAAAAATATGGGTAGCAGGTGATGAATCTTATGTACGACAACGGCCAGCAGCTTTACCAGGACGACCATTTTCAAGATCATTTGGAAGCGGAGGTTCCTGTCCAAGTATACTATCTTAACGCCCACAAAGATATAGGCTTCGTCTATCTCTATTCTTCCCACTTCATCAAGATCAACAACACGTTTTACAACCGCGGCATGTTCACATTCGTATCGAGACCCGGTTATTAGGCGCAATTTGGCAAGCGCTTACATAGCTTGTCAACTTATTCGCCCAGCGGTTAAGGATAACAAAGGCTGCTGCCGGATAACCGGCAGCAGCCTCTCATTTTGCCCGAAGGCCGTGTTATTCTTTCGACTCCGCAGTTTTTTCAGCCGTAGGCTCAGCTTCGGCTGCAGGCTCGTCCGCAGTCGTTTCTTCGACTTCCTTCTGCGGTTGAAGCACGGTAACCACAACGTCCTCAGCTTCCGTTTTCACTTCGACGTTCTCAGGCAGCTTCAAATCGGATACGAGGATATTCTCCCCGATGCCGAGATTGCTGATATCCACCTGCACGGAGTCCGGCAGATCATCAGGCAGACAGCGGACGTCGAGCTGCGCCGTCTCCAGCTGGAGAATGCCGCCTTCCTTCACGCCTGCCGCTTCTCCCACGATCTCGATGGCAACCGTAGCCTTAACCGGCTCGTTCATGTTGATCTGATGGAAATCAATGTGGATGACATCCTGGCTCAGGCTGTCTCTCTGAACTCCGCTGATAAGTACGGGGCGTTTGCCCACACCTTCGATATTAAGATCAATCACCGCATTCGGGTGGCTTCTCAGCAGCGGCACGAGTTCCTTCCGCTCCAGAACAACCGTAAGGCTGTCCGTGGTTTTCCCGTAAACTACGCCAGGCACCTTGCCTTGTCTGCGCAGCTGCTTGGCCTCCGACTTGGTGGCATTGGTTCTGGTATTTCCTTTAAGAGCTACTCCCATACAAAAAGAACCTCCCTTTTAGATGGCTAAAGATAAATTACCCATCCGGGGGAGGTTTCAATCAATTATTTATAAAAAATTTTACGAGTGCTTGTTTTCTTTCTTCGCTTTCAGCTTGCTGCGAATGCGATCGGCGTAGCCTTTTTTATTCGTCTGGCGCTCGCGGGCGATCGCCAGATCGTTGTCTTCCACGTTGTGCGTAATCGTCGAGCCCGCCACCACATAGGCTCCGTCGCCGATTTTGACAGGGGCGATCAGGTTTACGTTGCTTCCGATAAAGGCATCGTCGCCGACTTCCGTCAGGCTTTTGTTGAAGCCGTCGTAATTGACCGTGATGGCTCCGCAGCCGACATTGACGTTCTTACCGATAACGGCGTCTCCCACGTAACTGAGGTGCGACACTTTCGATCCCTCGCCGAGCTTGGCGTTTTTGATTTCCACAAAATCGCCGATTTTGACATGCTCGCCAAGATCCGTTCCCGGACGCAGGTAAGCGAACGGCCCCACATTCGCGTGGCTGCCGACTTTGGCTTCCTGAAGCACCGATTGCTTGACGGTTACTTCGTCGCCGAGCGTACTGTCGCAAATCTCGGTGTTCGGTCCGATCACGCATTCCGATCCGATGACCGTTTTGCCCCGCAGAGCAGTCCCCGGATACAGGATAGTATCCGGCCCGATCACGACGTCTTTCTCAATATACGTTTGAGAAGGGTCGATGAACGTTACCCCGCCTACCATGTGGCTGCGGTTGATACGCTGACGCATCAGCGTCTCCGCTTCCGAGAGGGCGATCCGGTCGTTAACGCCAATGGCCTCCGCCTCGTCCGGCGTGCAGTATGCTTCGACGATCTCGCCGGCATTTTTCAGGATCCCGACGACGTCCGTCAAGTAATACTCGCCCTGGGCGTTCTCGTTCTTCACGTTCTCCAGCGCTTCGAACAGCTTCCGGTTATCGAAGCAGTAGGTGCCCGTGTTGATCTCGCGCACAGCCGCTTCTTCCGGGCTGCAGTCCTTCTGCTCGACGATCCGGTCCACCCGGCCGCCTTCGCCGCGGATAATGCGTCCGTAGCCCGCGGCATCTGTCATTTCCGCCGTCAGGATAGTGCCCGCCGCGCCTTTTTCCTGATGCAGGCGGAGCATTTTCTCCAGCGTCTCCGGACGGACCAGCGGCGTATCTCCGCATACGACGAAGGTAACGCCGTCTTCCGCTCCGATAACATCCTTCGCCTGGAGAACGGCATGTCCCGTTCCGAGCTGCTGCTCCTGAAGAGCGTACTCCGCCCGGTCTCCCAAATAGCCTTTAACGGCTTCGGCCCCGTGGCCTACAATTACGATCGTTTTCTCCGTTTGTATATGTTCAAGTGTATCCAGTACGTGTCCCACCATCGGTTTTCCGCAGACGGAATGCAGCACTTTGTACAGCTTGGATTTCATTCGTTTTCCTTGTCCCGCGGCCAGTACAATCGCCATCAGCTTCAACTTCAATCCACTCCTTCTTCTCCTCTGGGTTTCATCCATGACTATATCTTATCTGCTGGAAAAAGAAAAGAGAGCCCTGCAGGAACAGGACTCCTTCTGCCAAAACCGGCGTTGATTATGCGCCTTCTTCAATAACTTCCTCTTCCGCAGCCGCACGGTCGTACTCAGACAAAACCGCCGCTTGAATCTTCTCGCGGGTTGTGGATGAAATCGGATGGGCAATATCACGGAACTCCCCGTCCGGAGTCCGTTTGCTAGGCATTGCAACAAACATTCCATTATTGCCGTCAATAACACGAATATCGTGTACGACGAATTCGTTATCGATGGTAATGGAAGCAATCGCCTTCATTCTTCCTTCGGAATTCACCCGGCGAAGTCTGACATCTGTAATTTGCACTGTGTTCACCACCTTTTTCCATTCGCAGGACTTGGTGTATACTTCCACATTTTCGTGCAAATTCCTTCTGGATAAAGAGGAAAAATTTAGATTTTCCTTAAATTAAATGTGCTCTTAAACGTTTTCGACAGCTATCGCCGCAATCAGTTCGATTTCGACAAGCACATCTTTCGGAAGCCTTGCCACTTCTACGGTAGAACGCGCCGGCTTATGCTCGCCGAAGTAGGAAGCGTACACTTCGTTAATGGCTCCGAACTGGTTCATATCCTTGATGAAGACGGTCGCTTTGACCACGTTCTGAAGAGTCGCTCCCGCTTCTTTGAGTACCGCCTGAAGGTTCCGGAACACCTGATGCGTCTGCTCCGTAACGCCGCCCTCTACGAGCTGCCCCTCGGCATTTAATGGAATTTGTCCCGATGTAAAAACGAGATTGCCCACCTGTACCGCCTGGGAGTACGGCCCGATGGCAGCCGGTGCTTCATTCGTTGAAAGAATACGCATAACTTAGATCTCTCCTTTATTCGGAATCAAAATAATTTCCAGGAACAACAGTTACCTGTTTGGTTTTGGAATCGACGCCGGTCAGCCTGGCGAGGGAGATATAATCTTTCACAAGCTCCTCCTCGACCTCGTTCGATTCAATAAACACGCCTACACCGCCAACGGTTGCTTTGAATTCGCCCAGCAAGTCCACCATTCCTTGAATCGTGCCGCCCGCCCTTTTGAAGTCGTCAATGATCAGAACCCGCGCTCCTTCTTGGAGCGTGCGTCTGGCCAGCGACATCGTTTGTATGCGTTTGCTGGAACCCGAAACATAATTGATGCTTACGGCCGATCCTTCCGTAGCGTTGCTGTCGCGTCGCACCGTCACGACCGGCAGATTCATAAAGGAAGCCGTTGCGTATGCAAGCGGGATGCCTTTGGTTTCTACCGTCATCACGACGTCCAGCTCTCTGCCCGCGAATGCGGTAGCGAACGTTTTGCCGATTTCGTTCAATACTTGCGGCCGCCCCATAATATCGGCCATATACAAAAATCCGCCCGGCAGCACGCGTTCCGGCTGCTCAAGCTGATTGCACAAATCCTGCACGAACGAAAGCGACGCTTCCTTGGCGACCTTCGGAATAAATTTCACGCCTCCGGCAGCGCCGGCGAGTGTATGGAGTTCTCCGAGTCCTTCGTCCTCGAATACCTCTTTTATAATCGCCAGATCCTCACTGATCGAAGATTTGGCCGAACTGTAACGTTCCGCGAATGTAGTCAGCGGTATGAGCGTATGCGGCCGAAATAACAAATACTGCGTCATCTCAACCAACCGAGCGCTTCGCTTCAATTTTTTCATGACGCACCCCTAATAAAAACCGAATATTATAAAGAGAATATACCATTTTTGTCCGTCTTTGTACAACCTATACAAGGAAACGTCACATTCGGGACAAGGCCGCCCCCGCCAAGACAGAAAAAAAGCTCCTCACCGGGAGCTATCGCACGGATCTCGAATGCTTGATGCCTACGGGAGCATCCGTACCGCGTATACGTCCTTGCAGAACCCTCTTAGCCCGTTATAGATCCGGGCAACCTTGGCTTCCTTCGATACGAGTCCGAAAACGGTCGGACCGCTGCCCGACATAAGGACACCGTCGGCTCCCAGCCTCTCCATCACTTCTTTCATCTGCCGGACTTGAGGATACAGCTGGAGCGTCACCTCTTCGAGCACGTTGCCGAGACTTCCGCACAGCTCGTCGAACCGTTTATGCCGGATGGCTTCCAAAACCCGCTTGGTATCCGGGTGATGGTTGATTCCCGCAGCATTCAGCTTGCCGTACACCTCGGAGGTAGACACGTTGATGGGCGGCTTGGCGAGAATGACCCAGGATTGCAGAGGGTTGTCCACCGGGTGAAGAATCTCTCCGCGGCCGGTCGCGAGCGCAGTTCCTCCCGTTACGCAGAAGGGGACGTCCGAGCCCAGCTCGCCGCCAAGCTTCTGCAGCTCCTCCGTGGGGATGCCGAGTCCCCACAGCCGGTTCAACCCGCGCAGCGTAGCCGCGGCGTCACTGCTTCCTCCGGCGAGCCCTGCGGCCACCGGAATCTTTTTATCCAAATGTATATAGACGCCCTTGCGGACGTCGTACCGATCTTTTATGAGCCTCGCGGCCTGGAAGGCGAGGTTCTTCTCATCAAGCGGAATGTAGCCGGCCTGACTTGAAATGATGATCGTATCCCGCGGGAGCTCCTGCATTTCAATCCGGTCGGCCAGGTCGACCATCGTCATAACCATTTCCACTTCGTGGTAGCCGTCTTCCCGTTTCCGTAACACGTCCAGGGACAGGTTGATTTTGGCGGAAGCTCTTTCGTATATTTTCACAACGGTCACCTTCTTTTGGGCGCTTTGCCGATAATAGCTTCACATATTATAGCAAATGCCTCTAAGAAAAGCTAAAGCTTCCGCACGGTTCAAATACAAGCGGGGCGGGCATTTTCCATTTGTTCACTTATTTATTAACAATTGTATTTAACGGCGATTATCCGGTACTATCTTAGCCTCCATAAGAGGATGAACCTGCAAATCCCTCATCCGCCCTTTTTCTTCGGTTCGGAAATTCCAGGCAGACCCGATAACTCCATTCCGATGAATGTGCCGCATCTTTTTAAGCTAACCTTGTCGGATGAAGTTCAGCCACGGTGCCCTTCCACGTTAACCGGGCAGCAGCTTCCCCCGCTTACGGACGGCGTTTTATGGCCTGCTCGGCGATCTGCAGAGCTCTTTTCACCATATTTCCCGCATCCTTGCTCCGTATCCCTCCCCAGCCTTCACGCTCGACTGTCTCATAGAAACCAAGGTCTTTGGCGAGCTCGTACTTAAAATCCTCCGACATGATGCCCCTTCTTCTTCTTCTGCTCATCTTAGTTCCTCCTTTGGAGTGCGATTGCGTTAGGTTTCCACCAGTAGTATGCGTCGGGAACGGAATGTCATTCACTCACACCGGGACATGGACAGGAACCTTCCTCTTGGACCCGTACAATCCTTGCACACAAGCGCCCCTGAAAAGCAAAAAACGGCAGCTCCCAAAGGAGTGCCGCTGTTCTTAATGCTGTATATACGTGATGCGGAGTTCTTCTGCTGCGTCATCGTCACAAACCGTAACTTCAACGGATTCGGTCAAAATATCCGCGTAGCTGTACGAGACCCGCTTAAATGATTGTTGTTCTTGGTCTAGCTTTACGATAAAAACAGAAGGGTAGGTTTCTTCCAAAACACCGAAACGCTCAATGGTTTTCCGACGGCCGCCATTTGCTTTCAACATGATTTTCTGTCCAACATGAGGCTCAAGACTGCGTTTGATTTCCAACAGCGCATTTTTAGCCATTGTGATCTACCACCTCTTTCTCTGTTTATTATACCTCAAACCAGTGTGTTTGTCAAACAAGCCAAATATTATATCAGCCAGACAAATACGTTGTCAACGGTATAAAATCCTATTTTTATTTCTTCACAGGCTTAGCTTTTGTCAAAACCTGCAGAATTATGCACCGCTGCCTTTTCCTAAGATCCGCCGGGTCCATAAAGGCCCATTTCTCCGCCCTTAAACCGCAACGTATAAAAAAGCGTACAGCCCCTTGTATCCAAGATACATGGTTCTGTACGCTTATCTTTAAACGCCAAGCAGGTGCTAAAGCCGCATCCTTTGTTCCGAAGCATCCGGGCACCGCTTCACGCCCTCGGCCTCATCAGCCGCCCTGCCAGAAGCCTATACGGTGGCTTCCGCAGTCAGGTTTACGAGCCTGGGCACACCCATCCGGTAGCTCCCCCTGGTTTCAATGCCGCCGACTCCGTCCAGACCCGTTACCGTAACGCCGGCCAGATCGACCATGGACACGGTTTCGCGAATCGATGTGTAGGAAGCTTTGGCAGCTATACATAGGGGATCCAACGCATGAATGAGCACCCGGGCGGGAGAGCTTGCGAAATTCGCCCCCGCCTGCAGTAGCGCCTCGAAGTGGGATTGGCAGGCACCCGCCACGATCGTCAGCGCATCGCGGTTGCTCTGGTACTGCCGCGCGACTTGGACGGCCCTGACGAAATGAAGCGAGTTTTTATAGCTGTCGAGCTGATGTACGTCCAGCTTCTTTCTGTTTTTCAGCAGACCGTCATGTCCCGTGACAACGACGATATCGGGCTTCACCTGCGGCAGGAGACGCTGCAGGGTGACAGCCATCTGAGATTCGCTCACATAAAAGCCCTCTGCGGGGATGCGAAGCTCTCCGTACAGATTCATGCTTTTGCGCAGATAGTTCGGATCGCCGTCCAGATGCAGGATCTTACCCGGCATCTCGAAATATTGCGTATTCTCGGGCAGCTTATTACGCACCAGATTATCGTTGAGCTGATACAGCTCCTGACGAAACTGGCGGATGCTGCGGATTGTCTCGCCTACCCTCGGCAAATTCACTCTCGGAAAATCCGAATCGCGGGCGACCGTTACGCGGGATAGATCAGCAATGGGAGCGTCCGCCAGCAGGCGAAAATCGACGCCCCGAAGAATCGCCCTTGTCGTATCGATCTCCTGGATTCGAAAAATGATATCGTTGCCGTAGGATTTGCGGGTCGCCAGATCGCCTTGCCTCATGAAGCCATCCCCTCCTAAGCCTATCGTATGGCAGGGGTGGGCAATTGGTGATTAGCCCGCTTCTATTTGCTGCAGGTCGGGCAGTTCCGCAGAGCTTCCGCCACGCGGCCGTATTCCTCCATGCTGAGCGTTTCGCCGCGGCGGCTTGGTTCGATGCCCGCCTCCAGCAGAAGAGCCTCCAAATCGCGTTTGTTCTCTTTGGAGAAGAACCGGGCTCCGAGGTTGTTATAGATCGTTTTGCGCCGCTGCGCAAAGCTGGCCTGTACCACCTCGAAGAAGAAGTCTTCGTCCGCTACTTCGACGGGAGGTCCTTTGCGCAGACGCAGGCGGATCACAGCCGAGTCGACGTTCGGCTGCGGCACGAAAACGGTGCGCGGAACGATCGTAACCAGTTCCGCTTCGCAATAGAATTGTACGGCGATGCTGAGGCTGCCGTACTCCTTGCCGCCCGGCTTGGCCGCCATCCGGTCCGCCACTTCCTTCTGGATCATCACGACGATGTTTTCGAGCGGAAGCTTTTCTTCGAGCAGCTTCATAATGATCGGCGTCGTGATGTAATACGGAAGGTTGGCGACGACGCTGATTCCGGACAAGCCGGAGAATTTCTCCTCGATCAGTTGCCTCAGATCGAGCTTCAACACGTCGCCGTGGACGACCTCGGCCGTCGGATAGGGCGACAGCGTCTCCCGCAGGATGGGGAGCAGACGCTGGTCGATCTCCACCGCCACGACGCGGCCGGCTTCCTTCGCCAGCTGCTGGGTCAGGGCGCCGATTCCGGGCCCGATCTCCAGCGCCCCCTTCTCGGGAGTAAGCTCCGCCGCCGAGATGATGTTGCGCAGAACGTTGCCGTCCGTAAGAAAGTTCTGTCCCAGACTTTTTTTGAGCACCAGATTGTGCCGGTTTAGAATATCTTTGGTCCGTTTGGGCGTTGCCACATCTTCAGAAGCAAAAGACGGGCCGCTGCCTTGTTCATTTAATTTCATAGTCATCCTCCAAGCTTCCGTCCCTGACGAAAGCTGCCTGTGCGTAAATTATTGATCCGGACGGTCCAACTGCTCTACGGCAGCTTCGAACTCTTCCCGGGAAATTTGAAAAGCGGCGCAGCGCTTGTAAAACTGCTTACCATTACAATACCCGATTCCGAGCTTTTTTCCTACTTCCAGTCGTCTGGCCGCGGCATCGGGATGAACAACGAGGCCGGCGGCGATCAGATCCTCCCATGTCAAAAGAGACGCGGCGCCCTCATATTCGGTCTTTACGTTCGCCAGAGCGGACCGTATAGCGTCCGGAGTCGCGTTCTCGACTCCGATGTCCCCCCGCTTCTCGGCAAGTTCCTGGGGGAGAAAAGCGTGCTTGCAGCCGGGCACCTTGCCCGAAATGATTTTGCGGATGCGCTCCCCCGCATGATCCGGATCCGTGAAGACAATGACCCCTCTGCGCTCCTGGGCCAGCCGGATGCGATCCAGAATTGCCCGGTTGATTGCCGACCCGCCGGTTTCGATCGTATCCGCTTCAACCGCCCGCTTGATGGCGGTTGTATCGTCTTTTCCTTCGACAACAATGATTTCTTTGATCATGTTCTTTATCCTCTCTTAAGCGCACAAAAAGAAGAGGGTTTCCCTCTTCTTTTTGCATACGGTTTGTTACCGGTTTGTAAATCTTCGTTACAGGTAACATGTTATCCTAATCTTGCGTCGGTTTATTCGGACCGATGACGTAAACGGTATATCCCCGTTTCACACCGAAAGTCTTGGCATAATTCATGCTGTCGAAATAAACGTCCATTTTCTGGCCTTTAATAGCACCGCCCGTATCTTCCGCACGGCGGTATCCGATGCCTTCAATGTACACCCACCAGCCTAACGGCACGACGGATGGATCTACGGCAATCGTCTGCCCTTGAACAGGCTTCGTTCCGCTGGCGGTCCGGTTGCCTACGCCCGGCTCTTCGGAAGAGTAAGCGGTCAAGGTAACGTTCTTTAATATTTTCTTCGCGTCTATGTCGGTACCTGCTTTAGTTACCTGCTTAGGCTTAACCGGTTCGGATGCGGCTGCCACCGTAACGACCGGATTTTTTGTGCCTACAGCCACAATCTTATCCACACTGGCGTTTTTGACTGCTTGATCGATAACTTGCTCGGATACGAGTTTTCCGTTTTCGAAAATCTTCTCTTTCTTTTTGACCAATACGCCTTCCTGGCCTTCCTGTACGACCTGCTCTTTGCCTTTCAGCAGATCCTCATCGGATTTCTTGACCACACTGAATGCGATGGGCTCCGAAATTTCTTCCGTTTCTTTCTTCACCCGGACAACTTCGATAGCCGCATTGGCTGAAAGCTCCGTGTCTTTGGCCGGAGTCACTTTGTCGTGCTCTCCCAGCGAAATATTTGAATCTTGCAGAACTTGATCTACCGTTTTCGCAATGGTATGCACAGTTTGTGTCTGCCCGTCGGCAGTTAGCTGTACGGGTGATGCATGATCGATGACAATCTTCTGACCGTCTTGAATCTTGCCGTCAAGCGGCATAGATACCTGATCGTGCTCACCGATTGTAATGGCTTGTTCATCCAGTAGGCGCTGTAGGACCCATTGTCTTGTTTCCACAACGGTTTCTCGTCCGTTTACCACCAATGATACGCTTTTACCAGCCGTACCGTATAACAACACCAAAAACATGAAAGTCAAAGCGAATGAAATGATAGCTGCAAGGATGATCATACGCAAGTTTTCATGCTTCCATCGCAATGCGAAGGACATGCTGGATGATCGCTTAAC
Source organism: Paenibacillus sp. JNUCC 35 (assembly GCF_058269095.1). Lineage (NCBI taxonomy): Bacteria > Bacillati > Bacillota > Bacilli > Caryophanales > Paenibacillaceae > Paenibacillus > Paenibacillus sp. JNUCC 35. The sequence goes on from NZ_CM177771.1 coordinate 6,031,894, forward strand.
ATGGGTCTCTGATTGCGAGATATTGCCCACTTCTTCGGTCCTCCTTCAAAGCCTCGCCTCTGTGATACGCATGATGATTTGGACGCGACTTAGGTTTATTTGGCGGTTCCTAACGGAACCCTTGCAATTGGCTCTTTCCCGCCGGCTGACCGGTTGCTCTCAGTCTCTACGGGGTCGGCATCACCTCCGCTTGATGTTTACCTGTATGCGGGTCGAATACCCGTCCGATATGGAACAAAAAAGGCCATCGGAAAGAGAAAGCTTCCCGGTGGCCTGTGTGTGAGCGCGACTAAACAGAATGACACGACAGTTGGTATCTCTCCCGGTACGCTTACGAGGTTAGCTGACGGATTCGGGCCGTGAGAGCTGCCCTACTCGCCGGCGGTGCTGCCTGCACCTGCCATTGAGATTCACCCCAAATTGTTTCCTGTTGTATCGGCCCAAAGCTGTTCCGACCTTGACAGCGGTTCCCCCGTTTTCCTTTTACGGAAACTCAGCGTTAAAACTTGGCGTTTATTAAGTTATCATGAAAGTATATTACGCTCAAATATCCAACCTGTAAAGGGGGCATATTCCCTAAAAATAAGCAAATTTAACCAAACCAATGGCATTTATCTAATTATCTTGCAGTCGTTCTCCTTTTTTCTCCCGTTATCTCGCTTCTAGTTTTCTCCATTTCCGCCGTCCCGCTTGGACATTGGGCTTCCAGGCATTTTTTGACTATAATAAAAGATACGGCAATCCGCCCGAAAAGGCCGAAAGCCGCAATAACCGATTGAAGAAAAGCAGGTGAAGGCATGGATCCGATTCTTCACATTTCCCGTCTCAGCGGAGGCTATTTGCCCGGAAAACCGATTCTCCGCGATCTCGAAATTACAGTCGGACAAGGTGAAATGGTCGGTCTGATTGGACTCAACGGAGCGGGGAAAAGCACGACCATCAAACACATCCTCGGGCTCCTGAAGCCGCAGGAGGGCAGCGTCCGCATCCGTAACCGGACATTGGAGGAAGATCCGCTCGGCTACCGGTCCTCGTATTCTTTCGTCCCGGAGTCTCCCGAATTGTACGACGATCTGACGATTGAAGAGCATTTGGAACTGACGGCGATGGCTTACGATATTCCGAAGGAAGCGTTCAAGGAACGTGCCGGACGCCTGATGAGCGAGTTCCAGATGGAGCCTAAGCGCAAAAGCTTCCCGGGCCAGCTATCCAAAGGGATGAAGCAGAAAGTCATGATCATGAATGCGTTTCTTGTCGAGCCCGCGCTTTATGTCATTGACGAGCCGTTCCTCGGCCTTGACCCGCTGGCGATGCGCTCTCTTCTCGACATTATGGCGGACTTCAAGAGCAGGGGCGCCAGCTTCCTGATCTGTTCCCACATCCTGGCCACGATCGAAAGATACTGCGACCGGTTCGTCGTTCTCCATCAGGGACGGATTCTTGCCCAGGGCACACTCGACGAGCTGAGACAACAAACCGGGCTGTCCGATGCGACCCTGGACGAGCTGTTCTATGAGCTGGTGCGGAGGAATCCGGCATGAACCAAGAAGCAGCCGTTCACAGAGAGGGCACGGCCGGGGCTGTCCGTCAGCTGTGGAAGCGCAGAATCGACCATTACCGTCAGGAAACGTCCCGCTACTGGGCTTATGTCGCAAGAAGCCAGTTTTTCGGTTTTCTTTTCCTGATTTTTATCGTGTCTTCCTATTATTATGCAAAAATACTTCAGCAGCTTCCGACATCTTTTCCCTACATTTGGATCGTTCTGCTCGTCCTCGTTCCGGCTCTCGCAGCCGGCTCGGTGCGAACCCTTCTGAAGAATGCGGACCGGGTGTTTCTGCTTCCTCTGGAACCCGTTATGAACGTGTTCTTCCGGGCAGCTTTCCGCTATAGTCTGGGGATCCAGGCCGCACGATCTATCGTTCTGATGCTGATTGCATGGCCTTTGTACAAACACTGCACGGGCACGGAAGGACAGCCCTTGTGGCTGATGGCGATTTTTGTTCTTCTAATAAAAACAGCCAACCTGCTCGGCTCGTGGCAGGAAGGCCGTTTTTCATCCCCCGGATGGCGTCTGATCTCAGCGGGTTACCGCTGGGTCTTAAGCGCAGCCGTCGTTTTCGCCTTGTTCGGTACGGGGCCGCTTCCGGGCGGGGTCGTTCTATTGGCGGGACTTGCCGTCTGGGCGGTCATGTACAGGCTCGGGCCCGGTCGGCGTGCAGTCGGCGTAGCCTGGGATTACCTCATCGACAACGAGCGCAAACAGCAGTACCGCCTGTACTTGTTTTTTAGCGGCTTCGCCGATGTGCCCCAGCTTCCTGTGCGCGTAAAACAGAGACGATGGCTGGCCGGAATTACGAACCGGTATTCGTTCCGGTCTTCCTCGCTTTATCTGTATCTCTTCACGAAGACGTTCGTCCGTTCGGAGCTGCTCGGCATCGTCGTCCGGATCACGCTTGTCACCGGCCTCGCAGCCGCGGCCGTTCAATCCGCACCGGTGGCCGCTGCGGTCTGCCTCGTGGCCCTGTTCATTTCGCTGATCCAGCTCACCTCGCTGGAACAATCGCACCGCTACACGTTCTGGCTGCAGACTTATCCGGTAGATCCACGCCGGAAAGTGGACGCCGTGGTGCGGATCATCAGCGCCGCTTTCACCCTGCAGGGTATCGTTCTTACCCTGCTGATGTTGCTGAGCGGGGCGGGCGTTTATGCAGCCGCCCCGCTTGCGGGGCTCGCGCTCGGCCTCGTGCTTTGCGCTACGGTAATGAAGCGGAAATTTACCGCTTCATTTGAGGCCGAGTAAACGCACGGCATTGTCCGTCGTCACTTTGGCCAGTTCCTCCAGGCTCATGCCGCGCAGCTCGGCCGCCGCTTCGGCAACGAGACGCACGTAAGACGTTTCGTTGCGCTTGCCCCGGAACGGATGAGGCGTCAAATAAGGCGCATCCGTTTCGATAAGCAGGCGGTCAAGCGGCACCTGCTTGAGGACTTCCTTGGGCTGCTTGGCGTTTTTGAACGTAATGGGACCCCCGAAGGAAATATGGAAGTTCATATCCAGACACTGCTTCGCCGTTTCCCAGCTGCCGGAATAGCAGTGCATAATGCCGCCGACTTCGGCGGCTTTTTCTTCTTTCAGGATATCGACGATATCTTGGTGAGCCTCGCGGTTATGGATCACGATCGGAAGCCCGACCTTGCGTGCAAGGCGGATCTGTTCGCGAAACACTTTCGCCTGGACATCTTTCGGCGACGTATCCCAGTGATAGTCCAGCCCGATCTCCCCGATCGCCACTACTTTCTCGTGCTTGCACAGCTCTTCGATCCATTCAAGGTCGCCGGGCCGCATATCGATCGCATCGGTCGGGTGCCAGCCTACTGTCGTCCATATAAAATCGTACTTCTCGGCAAGCTCGATGGAAGAAGGAATGGTTTCGCGGTTGAACCCTACGTTAACAATCCGGGTTACCCCGTTGTCCCACGCCCTTTGGATAGCATCATCACGGTCTTCGTTGAAATCTTCATTGTTCATATGAGTATGAGTATCGGTCAGCATAACGGGAACTCCTTTTGTTTCGTCTGTTTTTTTGAATTAGGCGTCGAACAGCTTCTTACGGAGAGCCGCAGCCTTGCCGCCCTCTTTTTCAAACAACTCGGCGGGATAATATATACGGTGCTGCCCCATATGAATGCCCGAGATCGATTTGACGATTTCGGAGCGTGCCGAAATTTCCGTCAGTTTATCCTGGCCGTCAAGCAGCAGAATGGGTTGTTTGTCTTCCTTGCCGGTATCGGGCCGGTATACATCGTACGACTGGTCCGACGGGAAATCCAGCTCCAGATAATAATCCGCATCAAACCCGGCCTCCACCAGAGCGTCACGGAATTCCGTCAGGAGTTCTTTGTCCCACTCTTCCACGGCCGAGAATTTGAACAAGCGGCGGTGCAGAAAGCGGCCGGACAAATCAGCCAGCACGGGGTCTTTTTCCAAACTCCAATACATCAGAACCGTCTGCATCAAAGATTCGTCCAGGAGGAAATAATCCTCCAGCGCCAATTTTCCTTGGAAAAGATGAAGAATCGGCTCCGGCATAAATGTAAACGAGTAACCGTCTTCGAACAGCGCTTTGGCGCACTCCAGAACTTTCCCCAGCAAAATCTCCGCGCTCCGGGTAACCGGATGAAAATAAACCTGCCAGTACATCTGGTAACGGGACATCAAATAATCTTCGACGGCATGCATCCCGCTCTCTTTTACGACAATTTTCCCTTTATAAGGCCGTACTACCCTCAGAATACGCTCCAGATCGAAAGTTCCGTAATTCACACCTGTAAAATACGCGTCCCGCAGCAAATAATCCATCCGATCGGCATCGAGCTGAGACGAGACGAGACTCGTTACGATTTCCTTGCGATAGGTTTTGCAAATGACACCGGCAACGTCATGGGCAAACGTCGGCGACACTCTGGAAAGCACCTGGTTTACTTCACTGTCACCCAAAATGATCCGGCAGGACCAATTTTCGTGATTCGTTCCGAATACTTTTTCAATAGAGTGGGAAAATGGCCCGTGACCGACATCATGCAGCAGAGCGGCGCATAAACAAAGCAGCCTTTCCTCTTCCGGCCAGTCGGCATATGAATTTCTTTCGAATTGAGAAATAATCTTTCTCGTAATCTCGTAAACGCCGAGCGAGTGGGAAAAACGGCTGTGCTCCGCGCCGTGAAAGGTCAGGAATGAAGTGCCCAGCTGGCGGATACGCCGCAGCCGCTGAAATTCCCTGGTGTTGATGAGGTCCCAAACCGTACGGTCCTGCACATAAATATATTTATGGACAGGGTCTTTAAAAACTTTTTCTTCTATCATTTTTCCGCCTCCTTTTCGACATAAAAGCCGACTATTTGATCAATTAAACAAGGAATTTGTCGAATAATGTTTCGGGCCATTTTCCAAACCAAGTGGTACTTGTCACAAAAATAAAACAATTGTCAGTTCAAAGGAAAGCGGTTAACTGCAAAAGATCCACTTATTTTTAAGGGTTAAGGAGGAATTCGGCATTTCATAAAGAATTCATTAAATATAAAAACTGCAATTAGAGACCAATTTTGGGTTGACTATTTTGGGAATGCTTGGTATCATAAATATCGAAAACTATGTCGAATAATGACGATTAATTATTTCAGTAGATTGGAAGGAGCTTTTATATATGATGAAATCCACAGGTATTGTAAGAAAAGTCGACGAATTGGGGCGTGTCGTTATTCCAATCGAACTTCGCCGTACACTCGGTATCGGTGAAAAGGACGCGCTGGAGATTTATGTAGACGGCGAGCGCATCATGCTCAAGAAATATGAGCCTGCTTGTATCTTCTGCGGCAACGCTGAAAATGTGACTTATTTCAAAGGAAAAATTGTTTGTCACGAATGTTTAAATGAAATGCCAATACCTGTGACAAAATAAGAAAAATAGTATATAATAAGAACTAGCAAAGTTCCCATTGGTAATTCTAACCTTTTTCATATCTCCTCTACGTCTCTGATCCCGGCGGACCACTGCCATGGATTAGGGACATTTTTTTGCCCGGAAACGTGAAAAAGCTTTCTGCTGCAGGGTACAGTTACCAAGCACACATGCAAAACTTGAGGTAACAGGAGCCGCCGAAAGTGCACACGCGTCTCCGTACAGAATGGCTCCGTCACCACTTGCATCGGGCCTCGTTTGGAAGCGCTCATTCCCTGATCCGCCCGGTGATTCCGGAGCCTCTGCCATCATACCCGCAAGCCTCGGCATAATTTCTCTTAGACCGGCAGCTTAATTCTGAAGCAGCTCGTTGTAGACGTCCCGCTTCGGCAGCCCCCGGTCGGAAGCGGTCTTTTTGATCGCTTCCTTCTTGCTCAGCCCCTGTCCCATGTAATGGGCGGCATGCTCCTCCAGTGAAAGCTCCTTCCACCAGGCGGCTTCCGCCTCCGCCGTTTCGGCCGCGCTTCGTCCCTCCACGAGGACGACGTACTCGCCCTGCGGCGGATGCTCGCCGAGATGGGCCAGCGCCCCGCTGATCCGGCCGCGCCCGAATTCCTCATAGCGCTTCGTTAATTCGCGCGCCAGGCAGATCTCCCGATCCCCCCATGATTCGAGCATCTGCTTGAGCGTACGGACAACCCTATGGGGGGATTCGTAGAACAGCAGCGTGCCCTGCGCAGGCGCCAGCCTCGCCAACTCCCGCTGCTGATCTTTCTTATCGCGCGGCAGGAACCCGATGAAGGTAAATTCATCGGTAGGCAGCCCTGAGGCGATAAGGGCCGACAAGGCCGCGTTCGCTCCCGGAATCGGCACGACCGTAACTCCGGCTTCAATTGCCAGTCGGACAAGATCGTGCCCGGGATCGGAGATGGCCGGCAGCCCCGCATCGCTGACGAGCGCGATGGTCTGCCCCTCGCTCATGAGCCGGACCAGCTCCGGGCCGCTCGCCTGCTTATTGTGCTCGTGATAGCTGACGAGCCTCCCGGAAATGTCGAAGTGAGTCAGCAGCTTGCGAGTCTGGCGCGTATCCTCAGCGGCGATAAGGTCCGCTTCCTTCAGGACACGAACAGCTCGGTAGGTCATGTCTTCGAGATTGCCGATCGGAGTGCCTACCAGATAAAGCATCCCCACGCCGATCGACTTTTCCGGTTTACGGCTGCGGACTCTGCCCTGAACCTGTTCCGGTATAGACGAGATAGCGTCATGGCCGTAGGTACCTTTTTGGAGCGTATCAGCACCGGTCTGCCTTTCCGTGTTCGGTGAATCTTCCACTTCTAACGCCGCTCGATCCTTTATGTTCTCTGCTGTATCCGCCGCATCTCCCTCCTTCCCGATTATGCGCTGATCGTCTTTCTTCATTATATAGCTTCGCTGTATATTAAAATTCATGCCGGATTATCCTCTGTTTCTTTCGTTTTCCGGGCTTTTTTGCCCGCCTGCTTCCAACTCACTCTTCTCCCCGTAGAATACGGCATGAAGTTCGCCGCAGTACCGTCCGCCCTCCTCATGAACGAAGAGCGGCGGAAGAGTTCGCATATCCGCTTTACCGTCACGGATACCTTCGATCAGTACCATCATCGCCTCTTCCCCTTGCCGCGGGTGAACGAAACGGACCCTTTTGGGCTCGACGCGGTACTGTCTCATTAACGTACAGATATCGACCAGCCGGTTCGGCCGGTGTACCATGGCCATCTTGCCTCCGGCTTTCAGCAGTTTAGCGGAAGAGGCTATCACGTCCTCCAAGGTACAGAATAGCTCGTGCCTTGCGGCCGCCACATGCTCGTTGCGGTTTTGTTCACCCGCAGGGACAGGCAGATAGGGCGGGTTGACCGTCACCAGATCATACCGGGAAGCTCCCAGTGTCCGGTGAATCTGCTTGAGATCGGCATGTACCATGTGAAGCCTTTCCTGCAAACCGTTCAACTCGATATTGCGTCTCCCCATACCTGCCAAGCGCTCCTGGATTTCGACGCCCCAGATCTCGGCTGCGGGTGTCCTTGTAGACAACAGAAGGGGAATAACTCCGTTGCCGGAGCACAGATCCACAATTTTGCCCCGTGGAGACACCGTGCAGAACCTTGCCAATAAAACCGCATCCAAAGAAAAGGCAAATACCTCTTCGCTTTGGATGATTTTCAAATCATGTGTCAGCAGATCGTCGATCCGCTCCGTTTCATGCAGTGCAACCTGCACGTGGACTCCTCCTTTATTTTAACCGGAATTCTCATATGGAAAAAACCGTAGAGAAAAGCTCCCTACGGCTTACGTTATTTATTTAAGAAAGACAGGCAGAACAAACAGTCTCCTTCCGTCCGCAAGTGTCCGTAATAGACATTGCAGATATGGAAGCCTTCATAATACAGACGGGCCAGGTTGTCGTATCCCTCGCCGATTACAGGCTCAACGCCTTTCTCCGGTTCGGAGTCCGTCTCCTCGGCATCCCCCTGCTTCAGCAATTTGCGAAGCTGTTGATTTTCCATCATCAGCCTTTGGTTATCCTCAAGCAAAGAAATGATGGTTTTCTTCAAATCGCCAAGCTCCGCATATGCTTTTCCGATCTGCTCTTCCAAACCGTCGATTTGCGCAAACATTTCATGTTTCTCCACTGTCTCACCTCAAGTAACGCTTCCTGCATCCGTTAACTAATCTTGCTCCGCTACATCGTCAAAAGGAAGATCCATTATTTTGCCGATATCGTACAGCTGAACCTTGCAAGTTTTTTCGTTCATGTTCAGTGAAAGCACCTTGCCGTTGCCAAGTGAGGTAATCACATAAGTTCCTACGGAAGGCACGCTGTCTTTGGCGCTTTCGTAGTTGTCATGCTCGAACTTCAAGCAGCACATAAGACGGCCGCACAATCCAGAAATTTTGGTCGGATTCAGGGACAGGTTCTGGTCCTTGGCCATCTTGATCGACACCGGTTCGAAATCGCCCAGGAATGAAGAACAGCATAAGATTCGGCCGCACGGTCCGATACCGCCCAGCATTTTGGCTTCATCCCGTACCCCGATCTGACGGAGTTCGATACGCGTTCTGAAAATGCTCGCCAGGTCCTTAACCAGCTCCCGGAAGTCAACCCTTCCCTCAGCCGTAAAATAAAAAATAATTTTATTCCGGTCAAATGTATATTCCACGTCCACCAGCTTCATTTTGAGCTGATGATCCTTGATTTTATTCAAACAAATCCCGAAAGCATCTTTGGCCGCTTTCTTGTTCTCTTCAACAAGCTGGGCATCAGTCGGATTCGCAATCCGGATGACTTTCTTGAGCGGAAGGACCACATCGTTCTCTTGAACGGTTTTCTTTCCGATGACCACTCTACCATATTCGATGCCTCTGGCGGTCTCAACGATTACGGCGTTCTCTTGTTCCACAGGAAGGTCAATGGGATCAAAATAATACACCTTGCCCGCCTTCTTGAAGCGGACACCTACGACGGAATACATGTTACACCCCCTGCATGTCCACTAGCATTTTCTCGACAACCAGCTGTGGATTGGCATTAAAACGCAGCCGTTTTTGAAGTTCAACCGCCTGGGCCAGCAAACGCACCCATTCTCCGGTTTCCCTCTTGAACGACAGTGGCCCCATCCAATCCATCTGGTCGATATATACGAAATTTTCCTTGCGACCGATTCGCAGGGAAACCATGTCTTTCAACCATAAAATCATGAGATCGAAAAGCAGAGCCGTATGATCGGCCAGCCCGGCTTTGATCCACTTCTGCTGCAGCGTAACAAAGGAAGACGGATAGCGTGTCAGCGTTTCCCTCAACAATTGTATCATTGTGCTGCGGATTTCGGCAAACCCATTTGTCTGAATCATTTCTTTAGCCGCTTGTATGCCGGCCGTCAAATGAATGGCAGGCTGCACCAGGGCAGCAGGGTGACCTTCTTCCAGCAGTACTCTCGCCATCTCGGCCCGCGGCATAGGTGTGAAAGAAATCCATTGAGACCGGGACTGAATGGTCGGCAGCAGAGCATGTCCATTCTCGGTAACGAGTACCGCAACCACTTTCGAGTTCGGTTCTTCCAAAAACTTAAGCAGGCTGTTGGCAGCCTGGACAGTCATTTTCTCCGCTTGATTCAGAATATAAATCTTCGTGCCCGAACCTGCGGAGCGGTAGGCAAACTGCTTCTGCAGCTCGCGAATCTGGTCGATCTTGATGGAAGCCCCATCGGGCTCAATTTGGTAAAGATCCGGATGGTTGCCATGCTCGACCTTCCTGCACTCCAGACATTCCCCACAGGCGTCATCCTTGAGGTTCGTGCAGTAGATGGCTTTCGCAAGCATAAGGGCCGTCTGCTTCCTCCCCGTACCTACCGGACCGCTAAATATATAAGCGTGCGATATTCTATCCTGCCGCAAGCCGCTTTGCAATATGCGCTTGGCCGTTTCCTGGCCTGGGATCGTTTGAAAAGACATTTGTATATTCTCCACTGTCTTTAAAATAAAAAGTGGATCAGCATGCCCCGTATCTCGCCTATTCGCTGCAAAATCTCCAGCCGTCCCTGCTCGGTTTCAAGCAGGTCGTCCGCCATGCTGAGCAGAGCGCCGTCTACTTCCTCCAGCAGCTTGTACCTCTTCGTCCGGCCTCTCCTGTCCCATCCGCGAGTTTCGCGCAAGCCGACTCCCTGACGAGCCGTCTCCTCCAGAAACTGCTTGATCAGCAGCTTGTACTGCCGAAGTTCCCGCAGCTTCATGGATCTGGAAAGACGGTCACCCTGGAGCCCGATCTGCTGAAGCATCCGGTTAAGCTGCTCCATGGTGACCTTCTCGTCATGCTTGAGCATAAAGGCGGAGAAGTCTTTGGGAGGCGATTGAAGAGTCGGCGCCGTTTCCGGAACCTTTACGTTCTTACCGATCGGCTGCCACCCCGGGTTGATTTTCAAGCTTCATGCTCCCCTTTTGTTGCGTATTGGCGGGTTCCGTCGGTCGGTCCCTGCCGATTTAGAAGTGCTCAAAACGTTCGACCGGAAGCAAGAATACGGCGGCACCGCCGACCTGCACTTCAACCGGGAACGGAATATATGAATCTGTCGTACCGCCCATCGGCGATACCGGCGTAACAAGCTGATCACGGACTTTGCAGTTAGCCTTGATCACTTTGAAAACTTCCGGAACCCGCTCATCCTCGATACCGATCATGAACGTCGTGTTGCCTGCACGCAGAAAACCTCCGGTACTGGCCAGCTTGGTTGCACGGAACCCTTCCTTGATCAAAGCATTGGAAAGACGATTGCTGTCTTTGTCTTGAACAACGGCGATTACGAGTTTCATCGCAGATCCCCCTCTTTCATTATACCTCAGGCTTTGGAAAAAAGACACGATCTAACAGTTGTTTACAATCCTGCAAAATATCATGAGCGATTTCATCCTGGGTGCGGTCCGCATCGATCAGGCAAATCCGTTTGGGATTCTGTTCCAGGATCTTCATAAACCCTTCCCGCACGCGGGTGTGATAGGCTTCGCCCTTCTGTTCAATACGGTCAAGACCTTCTCCGCCCGCTGACTGCGTCCTGGCCAAAAGCCTCCGACGGCTCGTTTCAACCGGAACATCCAGCAAATATGTGCGTGTAGGCTCCAGTCCTCCGGTCGCAAAACGGTTAATGGCCGCCACCTCATCGAAGCTGATTCCAAGTCCGTAGGCCTGATAGGCCAGGCTCGCATCGACAAAACGGTCGCAAAGCACGATGCGGTTCGCTTTCAGCGCCGGAACGATAAATTCCCGGACGTGCTGGGCACGCGATGCGGCGTAGAGCAGGACCTCCGTATGATCCGCCATCTCCTTGTAATCCGGCGTAAGAACAAGACTGCGTATGTGGTCGCTGATCGGTGTGCCTCCCGGCTCCCGTGTTACGACTGTATCATATCCGAGCGCCTGCAGCGATTCGGCCAGTCTCCGCAGCTGCGTCGTTTTACCCGAGCCGTCAGGACCCTCGAATGTAAGAAATAGTTCTTTCACATTACCCTCCTAAAAATAAAAACGAAACCAACCTTCCGGCCGGAAGTTATTCTATGTTGCTATTATGAGTATCCTCCGGAGTGTCCGTCAGAACCCTCAGGCTGCCTTTCGCCGCCTCCCGGCTTCCGTGAAATCTCGCTCCCGATTCGGCCAGCCGCTTAAGCTCTGCCGCCGTATCCTCATGAATAAGCTCTCCAGGATACAGCAAAGGAATTCCGGGCGGATAAGGGATCACCATTTCAGCGGATCTTTTTCCGGCGGAACTCTCAATCGGCATGACGCATACAGAGTCCTGTACGCTGTTCTTCATGTCTCGGGTAACGGGTATGTTCATGGGAACGGGTTTGGAAACGGAGTTAAGAAGAGGCTTATACATACTATTCGGGCTAATGCCCGGAAGTTCCTGCTTATTTGTCAAGTATTCCTTGGAAATGGCTTCACAAGCTCCCAAGGCTCTCTCCGCATCTTCAATTGTCGAGGCGGGCGTTAGAAGAAGCAGAACGGCTTTATCCGCGGCAAGCTCCACAAAACAACCGGCTTCTTCTAAAAATCCTTGCAGCTCGGAGCCGCTCAACGTTCCCGTCCCGTCGTATATCGTCACTTTGAAAGGATCCATATGCTCGTATGCGGTTTGTGCCGAATGATGTTTCAACTGCCTGAAACCGTATATGTCCTCCAGACCGTCACGGAGTCTTTGAACGGCTTTCAATCCTTCAGCGACCAGCCTCTCCCCATGGAGGTGCATCTGTCTCCTGGCTAAGTCGAGAGAAGCCATGATCGGATAGGACGGGCTGGAGCTTTGCAGCATCGCAAGCAGCATCCGTATCCTCTCCCGGTCCATCCGATCATGCCGGAGATGAAGCATCGCCCCCATCGTCATCGCCGTAAGCATCTTGTGGGTGGATTGGACCACGGCGTCGGCTCCGCATGCAAGCGCGGACTCCGGCAGCGCCGGATGAAAGCCGTAATGCGCCCCGTGGGCCTCATCCACCAGCAGCGGCAGGCCGTGCCGGTGCATCAGATCGGCATAGGGGCGCAAATTCACTCCCATTCCGTAATAGTTCGGATTGGTCAGCAGCAGCCCCTTCGCCTCCGGATACCGGGAGAGCGCGTCTTCGACGTCGCTCAACCTCACGGAGGCGGGTATACCGCTTTCCCCGTCGGTCTGCGGGAAAATAAACACCGCGTGCGCGCCAGCCAGCATCAATCCGTGAAGCACGGATTTGTGGGCGTTGCGCTGCACGAGAAGAATGTCGCCGGGCCCGCACAGCGACATGATCATGGCCAGGTTGCCGGCCGTGCTGCCGCCAACGAGAAAAAACGTCTCCGCCGCCCCGAAACAATCCGCCGCGAGCTCCTGCGCCTCGCGGATCGCCTCTTCGGGTTGGTGGAGATCGTCCAGGCCGCTGATCTCGGTATAGTCGAGCGTCATCAGCGGCTCAAAAAAAGGAGCGGCCTCACGGTCCGCTCCCCTGCCTGATTTATGACCGGGTACATGGAAACTGGCCGGTCTTCGTTCATAATGCTCCCTCATTTTTTCGAAAAGGGGCGCGTTTTCGCGATTTGGCATATCCAAGCATCCTTTGAAATCTTATATTCATGAAGTAAATTAAGCATACCTGTCAGCCGTCCCGAAAATCAAGGCATTTTTCGCGCGTTTACACACTTCCGCCGACCGGTATCAAGCGTTTTGCTTATAAAAAATTTGCTTTAACTGCCGGATAAAAAAAGAATATTTGACATCCATTACATCCGTACGCACAATTTCAGCCTCGCAAGCATCGCAGATAAATTCCGAAGCAATCTGAATGCCTTCCTGCTTTTCTTCTCCGCACACGATACATTTCACCAGAACCGGGTCTTCCATACGGATCACCTCTACTTTTTTTCCTATTAGCAGTATGTCCGGTTTACGATTCTTTTAGACGCAAAAGAAAGGTTTCAAGCACGTAACGGCGTCCCCCCTCCCCGTATGTACGGGATTTGGCACTTTTGCCTGCGTGCAAAGCTCTCATTGCAGCAAGCTTTCTCAACCTTTAATCTTTAAAAACCCTGGTCTAAAATCCGATATAGATAGAGTACCCTACTTATGAGATACTGACTAGAACAACAGACGTTTTAAACGGAGGCTTTCCAATTTGAAAAAAAACACTTCCAGCGATGCGATCATCTACACGTATACCCTTCTTCGACGAATTCCGCATCATCTCCTGCTGCTCGGCGTTTATTACGCATTTGCTGCGGTATGGGCGGTTAAGGCCCTGCTGACAGGCAGTCTGCTCTCTTTGTGTCTCGGCTATATTTTCGTTCAACTTCTTCATATGCTGGCAATCCGCGGGTATCTTCATTTTGTCAGAAAAGCGGAGCCTCAAGGCTGGTCTTTCCGGTTTGCTCATCTTTGGACAGGCTATATTCCCGCGCAGTACGTGATGCTTCGGTCTTTCGTCCGTCTTCACCTGCACCTGCTGATCTCGGGTTTCGCCGGTATATTGCTTCTATATCCTTGGTTCAGCGGTGCAACCTTATCCAATATCTTGTTTGTGCATTTGTGGATCTTAGGCGGGCGGTTTTATATGTTTTTGATGTTCCGAAAACAATATCAGGTCGGCTGGCTGCGCCTCCGTGCTAATGAAACTTCGTGTTACAAGCAGTAAGTAAGTCTTGCGTGCTTACAGACTTAACATTCCTGGAAATAAAATTGGTAAAAACGCGTTTCAAAAATGGAAATTATGGATTACAGAAATGGAAAATAAATTAAGGTGGGTGACTTTCGTCTTGTGACACCACCCGGTCGGGAACTGCCCGGCACAAAAAAAGATCGGATCAGGGGTTCTTTCTATCCTTGACCGATCTTCTTCCCGTACTATCTTAAATATCTCTAAACAACAAAAAACCTTTTCGAACTCTCATTCGAAAAGGTTTTATTTGTGCTTGGCAACGTCCTACTCTCCCAGGACCCTTCGGTCCAAGTACCATCGGCGCTGGAAGGCTTAACGGTCGTGTTCGGGATGGGTACGCGTGGTTCCCTTCCGCCATCGTCACCAAACAGGTGTCTATTCAGACACACCAGGGTTGCTCCCTGAAAACTAGCAGCGAAACGTGCAGTCGATCCATCCAAGATCTTGTGGTGCATATGCTTCCAACGTCAGACACTATCGTGTATGCTCGTAGCATATGTTTTCGATGCGGCCTTTCCTTTCGGAAAAAGCCTTGTGGTCAAGCCCTCGACCGATTAGTATTGGTCAGCTCCACACATTGCTGCGCTTCCACCTCCAACCTATCTACCTCGTCGTCTTCAAGGGGTCTTACTAATTGGGAAATCTCATCTTGAGGGGGGCTTCACGCTTAGATGCTTTCAGCGCTTATCCCTTCCGTACATAGCTACCCAGCTATGCCTCTGGCGAGACAACTGGTACACCAGCGGTACGTCCATCCCGGTCCTCTCGTACTAAGGACAGCTCCTCTCAAATTTCCTGCGCCCGCGACAGATAGGGACCGAACTGTCTCACGACGTTCTGAACCCAGCTCGCGTACCGCTTTAATGGGCGAACAGCCCAACCCTTGGGACCTACTTCAGCCCCAGGATGCGATGAGCCGACATCGAGGTGCCAAACCTCCCCGTCGATGTGGACTCTTGGGGGAGATAAGCCTGTTATCCCCAGGGTAGCTTTTATCCGTTGAGCGATGGCCCTTCCATGCGGTACCACCGGATCACTAAGCCCGACTTTCGTCCCTGCTCGACCTGTATGTCTCGCAGTCAAGCTCCCTTATGCCTTTGCACTCTTCGAATGATTTCCAACCATTCTGAGGGAACCTTGGGGCGCCTCCGTTACTCTTTAGGAGGCGACCGCCCCAGTCAAACTGCCCACCTGACACGGTCCCTCTACCGGTTAACGGTAGTAGGTTAGAACTCCGATACGATCAGGGTGGTATCCCAACGGCGCCTCCACCCAAGCTGGCGCTCAGGCTTCAAAGGCTCCCACCTATCCTGTACAGATCGTACCAAAGTCCAATATCAAGCTGCAGTAAAGCTCCATGGGGTCTTTCCGTCTTGTCGCGGGTAACCTGCATCTTCACAGGTATTAAAATTTCACCGGATCTCTCGTTGAGACAGCGCCCAAGTCGTTACGCCATTCGTGCGGGTCAGAATTTACCTGACAAGGAATTTCGCTACCTTAGGACCGTTATAGTTACGGCCGCCGTTTACTGGGGCTTCGGTTCACAGCTTCGGGTTACCCCTAACCGCTCCCCTTAACCTTCCAGCACCGGGCAGGCGTCAGCCCATATACTTCGCCTTGCGGCTTCGCATAGACCTGTGTTTTTGCTAAACAGTCGCTTGGGCCTTTTCACTGCGGCCCCCTCGTGCTATTCACACTACCGGGGCACCCCTTCTCCCGAAGTTACGGGGTCATTTTGCCGAGTTCCTTAACGAGAGTTCTTCCGCGCGCCTTAGAATTCTCTTCTCGCCCACCTGTGTCGGTTTGCGGTACGGGCACCTTCGCCTGGCTAGAAGCTTTTCTCGGCAGTGTGAGATCAAGACCTTCGCTACTGTAATTTTCGCTCCCCATCACAGCCCAGCCTTCACGATGTGCGGATTTGCCTACACATCAGCCTCACTGCTTGGACGGACATCCATCAGTCCGCGTCCCTACCCTGCTGCGTCACTCCATTGCTCGTAACGGCTTACGGTGGTACAGGAATTTCAACCTGTTGTCCTTCGACTACGCCTTTCGGCCTCGCCTTAGGTCCCGACTTACCCTGAGCGGACGAACCTTCCTCAGGAACCCTTAGGCTTTCGGCGGATCAGATTCTCACTGATCTTTTCGTTACTCATACCGGCATTCTCACTTCTGTACAGTCCAGCAGTCCTCACGATCTACCTTCACTCCGTACAGAACGCTCCCCTACCCATGCACACAAGGTGCAAGTCATAGCTTCGGTGGTGTGTTTAGCCCCGTTACATTTTCGGCGCAGAGTCACTCGACCAGTGAGCTATTACGCACTCTTTAAATGGTGGCTGCTTCTAAGCCAACATCCTGGTTGTCTGTGCAACTCCACATCCTTTCCCACTTAACACACACTTGGGGACCTTAGCTGATGATCTGGGCTGTTTCCCTCTTGACAATGGATCTTAGCACTCACTGTCTGACTCCCGGGGTAATGTCTGTGGCATTCAGAGTTTGACTGGACTTGGTAACCCTTGGCGGGCCCCGCACCCAATCAGTGCTTTACCTCCACGACACATCCCCCGAGGCTAGCCCTAAAGCTATTTCGGGGAGAACCAGCTATCTCCGAGTTCGATTGGAATTTCTCCGCTACCCCCACCTCATCCCCGAATTTTTCAACATTCGTGGGTTCGGGCCTCCAGTGCGTGTTACCGCACCTTCACCCTGGACAGGGGTAGATCACACGGTTTCGGGTCTACGCCTGCATACTATAGTCGCCCTATTCAGACTCGCTTTCGCTGCGGCTCCGCCTTTTCAGCTTAACCTCGCATGCAAACGTAACTCGCCGGTTCATTCTACAAAAGGCACGCCATCACCCATTAACGGGCTCTGACTTCTTGTAGGCACACGGTTTCAGGTTCTTTTTCACTCCCCTCCCGGGGTGCTTTTCACCTTTCCCTCACGGTACTGCTTCACTATCGGTCGCTAGGGAGTATTTAGCCTTGGCAGATGGTCCTGCCGGATTCCGACGGGGTTTCACGTGTCCCGCCGTACTCAGGATCCGTCTAGGCATACGTTCACTTTCGGCTACAGGGCTGTTACCTTTTCCAGCGGACCTTTCCAGATCACTTCACCTAATGAACTTTTGCCACATTGACGTCCTACAACCCCAAGGAGCAAGCTCCTTGGTTTGGGCTAATCCGCGTTCGCTCGCCGCTACTGACGGAATCACTATTGTTTTCTTTTCCTCCAGGTACTTAGATGTTTCAGTTCCCTGGGTGTGCCTCCAATGCAGCTATGTATTCACTGCATGGTAACTGCGCATTACCACAGCTGGGTTCCCCCATTCGGACATCCCCGGATCAAAGCCTGCTTACGGCTCCCCGAGGCATTTCGTCGTTCGCCACGTCCTTCTTCGGCTCCTAGCGCCTAGGCATCCTCCGTGTGCCCTTATTAGCTTGACCAAACGCTCCGTTATATCCTGACTCGTGCTATTAAGCTGCGCTTAACAAATCACTTCTCAGCATATAACCTCGCTTTACATCAAACCATCAAGGTTTTGGATGATTCTAGTTACATGTTTCGCTATCTAGTTTTCAAGGATCAACTTTGTAGTTCCCATCGGTCTGAAGACCTTTAGGAGGTTGATGGTGGAGCCAAGCGGGATCGAACCGCTGACCTCCTGCTTGCAAGGCAGGCGCTCTCCCAGCTGAG
This sequence comes from Paenibacillus sp. JNUCC 35, assembly GCF_058269095.1. Taxonomy (NCBI): domain Bacteria; kingdom Bacillati; phylum Bacillota; class Bacilli; order Caryophanales; family Paenibacillaceae; genus Paenibacillus; species Paenibacillus sp. JNUCC 35. Next base: position 6,049,755 of record NZ_CM177771.1, read on the forward strand.
CTATGGCCCCATAAGCTCCATCAAAACTGAACAGAATTTACAACCAGCTTTTTATCGGAAGATTCGCTCTTCCGTTATATCCATAGAAAGGAGGTGATCCAGCCGCACCTTCCGATACGGCTACCTTGTTACGACTTCACCCCAATCATCTACCCCACCTTCGGCGGCTGGCCCCTTGCGGTTACCTCACCGACTTCGGGTGTTGTAAACTCTCGTGGTGTGACGGGCGGTGTGTACAAGACCCGGGAACGTATTCACCGCGGCATGCTGATCCGCGATTACTAGCAATTCCGACTTCATGCAGGCGAGTTGCAGCCTGCAATCCGAACTGAGACCGGCTTTTCTAGGATTGGCTCCAGATCGCTCCTTCGCTTCCCGTTGTACCGGCCATTGTAGTACGTGTGTAGCCCAGGTCATAAGGGGCATGATGATTTGACGTCATCCCCGCCTTCCTCCGGTTTGTCACCGGCAGTCAACTTAGAGTGCCCAGCTTAACCTGCTGGCAACTAAGTTCAAGGGTTGCGCTCGTTGCGGGACTTAACCCAACATCTCACGACACGAGCTGACGACAACCATGCACCACCTGTCACCTCTGTCCCGAAGGAAAGGCTTATCTCTAAGCCGATCAGAGGGATGTCAAGACCTGGTAAGGTTCTTCGCGTTGCTTCGAATTAAACCACATACTCCACTGCTTGTGCGGGTCCCCGTCAATTCCTTTGAGTTTCACTCTTGCGAGCGTACTCCCCAGGCGGCATGCTTACTGTGTTAACTTCGGCACCAAGGGTATCGAAACCCCTAACACCTAGCATGCATCGTTTACGGCGTGGACTACCAGGGTATCTAATCCTGTTTGCTCCCCACGCTTTCGCGCCTCAGCGTCAGTTACAGGCCAGAAAGTCGCCTTCGCCACTGGTGTTCCTCCACATCTCTACGCATTTCACCGCTACACGTGGAATTCCACTTTCCTCTCCTGCACTCCAGTCTCCCAGTTTCCGGTGCGAACCGAGGTTGAGCCTCGGGATTAAACACCAGACTTAAAAAACCGCCTGCGCGCGCTTTACGCCCAATAATTCCGGACAACGCTTGCCCCCTACGTATTACCGCGGCTGCTGGCACGTAGTTAGCCGGGGCTTTCTTCTCAGGTACCGTCACCCAAAGAGCAGTTACTCTCCTTGGCGTTCTTCCCTGGCAACAGAGCTTTACGATCCGAAAACCTTCATCACTCACGCGGCGTTGCTCCGTCAGACTTGCGTCCATTGCGGAAGATTCCCTACTGCTGCCTCCCGTAGGAGTCTGGGCCGTGTCTCAGTCCCAGTGTGGCCGTTCACCCTCTCAGGTCGGCTACGCATCGTCGCCTTGGTGAGCCGTTACCTCACCAACTAGCTAATGCGCCGCAGGCCCATCCGTAAGCCACAGATTGCTCCGTGTTTCACGATCTCTCCATGCGGAGAAATCGATTATCCGGTCTTAGCTACCGTTTCCGGTAGTTATCCCGATCTTACAGGCAGGTTGCCTACGTGTTACTCACCCGTCCGCCGCTAAGCATCAGAGGTGCAAGCACCTCATCCGCTCCGCTCGACTTGCATGTATTAGGCACGCCGCCAGCGTTCGTCCTGAGCCAGGATCAAACTCTCCGATAAAGTTGTGCCGACCTTACGGCCAGCGGTTTATCTCAAGCTGATTAAGCTCAATTTTAAATCTATGCTGGTTGTAAATTAGTTCTGTTCAGTTTTCAAGGAGCTTACTTAATGTTTGCGTCACTTGCGGTGACAAGAACTAATATTATCAGGCTTTTTAACTATTTGCAACCCCTATTTTAAAAGAATTTTCTTCCAGGTGTTTAAAGAGGTTGAAAACTGGGTACAAGCATGAGATTTAGGCTTCCAAAGCCTTTGAAATAACCCTGAATAGCCGCTGCTTTCTCCTTGCAGCGCGCGGCGCTTGGCATCCACGACGATGGTCAATCACATGGTGGCTGTCGCAAAGATCCCGCGGGATAAACCAGTAAACTGGTGGAGTTCCTCTCTCGAACTTCTTCTATATACAAGAGTAAAGACAAGGCCCGTACGAACGAGCCTTGTCTCTTGTATCCAAACGGCGTCTAGCTACTCTCCAAGCAGAGCAAGAAGCTCCTGCTCGTCATCTATAATGCGGATGCCAAGAGACTGGGCCTTGGCAAGCTTGCTGCCGGCACTCTCCCCGGCGATCACGATGTCCGTCTTCTTCGAGACACTGCCGGTTACTTTGGCGCCGAGGGCTTCGAGCTTATCCGCCGCTTCGTCCCGGCTCATCGCGCTGAGTGTACCTGTCAGCACGATGGTTTTGCCGAAGAGGGGGTGGCTCTCGTCCGCCGCGGCGGCCGGCTTTTCTTCCGCGCGAGGTGCGACGCCCGCCGTAAGCATGCGGGAGATGCTGTCCTGCATGAGCGGATCGCGGAAGAAGCTGTAGATGCTGTCGGCGACGATACCGCCGACATCCGGCAGCGCGATCAGTTCTTCGATCGACGCCTCCATGACCCTGCCCAGGCTGCCGAGATGCTCGGCCAGCACTTTGGTCGTGGTTTTACCCGTATTCGGAATGCCTAAAGCAAACAGGAAGGACGAAAGGTCGCACTCCTTGCTTTTCTCGAACGCGGCAAGCAGCTTGTTGGCTTTTTTCTCGCCGAAACGTTCCAGCTTGATCAGATCGTCATAAGTGAGCCTGTACAGGTCCGCAGGATCGCGTACGCCCACCTCCTGATAGAGCTGTTCCGCCGTCATGACGCTGAACGTATCGATATCCATCGCGTCGCGGGAAGCGAAATGAGTAATTCTGCCGATCATCTGAGGCCTGCAGCCCAAGCGGTTCGAACAGAATAAATGGGCCCCGCGCTGTTCAAGCGGAGTTCCGCAGGCCGGGCAATTTTCCGGGTAAACGATCTCTTCACCGTCAATCTCTTCCGTAGCTTTGCCGAGTATTTCCGGGATCACGTCGTTCGAGCGGCGAATATAAACAAGACTCCCCAGAGCATGCTTCAAGTTTTTGCGTTCGATGTCACCGATATTGTTCAGCGTACAGTTTTGTACGGTCACACCTGCCAGATCGACCGGTTCCACGCGCGCTACCGGCGTTATTTTGCCTGTGCGTCCCACTTCCCAGGATACGGATTCCAGAACGGTCGTAACCTCTTCAGCCTCGAACTTGAATGCGATAGCCCAGCGCGGAAATTTCTCGGTATAGCCCAGCACTTCCCTCGTACGCATATCCGCCACTTTGACTACGGCTCCGTCGATGAGGAAGTCATAGCTTAGGCGATTGCTTCCGATACGCTCCAGTTCCTCCATAACATCGTCGATGGAGTCGAAAAATTTGATGTCCGGATTAACTTTAAACCGATTCTCTTTAAGAAACTCCACCATCTCCCGGTGGTCGGTGAACCGAAGGTTATCGGAATAGCCTACATTATAGAAGAAAGCGCTCAGTTTGCGTTTCGCCGTTACTTGCGGATTCAGGTTCCGAAGAGCCCCTGCGGCCGCATTGCGCGCATTTTTGAACGGTTCGGCCGCCGTCTGATTATACTGATCCAAAACGGACAGGAACATCAGGCCTTCGCCCTGCACTTCAATGGTCCCGTCTTTGTACGGAATCTCCAGAGGGACGGAGCGGATGGTTTTCACCTGCTCCAGGATTCCCTCTCCTACTGCTCCGTTGCCCCGGGTCGAAGCTTGGACAAGTGTCCCCTTGTCATACGTCAAATTGAGGGTGAGACCGTCAAATTTGAGCTCAACGACGAAGGTCGGATGCGGCAGAGGATTGTCCGGATTCTGTTTGTTGTGCTCGCCAACGAGCTTCAGTACTCGCGTCAGCCACGCGTTAAGGCCGTCTTTGTCGCGCGTCTTGTCCAGACTCCACAGCCGGGAGAGATGACGGTGGGGTTCGAACCCTTTCAACAGCTCGCCGCCGACACGCCTTGTAGGGGAATTCGGAAGAGTCACTCCCGACTCCTGCTCCAATTCCACCAGCCGGTCATACAGCTTATCATATTCGGCATCGGTAACTACCGGGCGGTCCAGCGTGTAATAGTTGTAATTGTGCTGCTCGATAGCTTCGATGAGTGTCTTCATCTCCGCAGTGATGTCGGCCATCTATTTTCTTCCTCTCGTCTCATCTATTCCTTGAATTCGGGTTATTGCTTCGTAATCGGTGCAAACTTGGCCAAAAGCCGTTTGACGCCAACGGGCGCCGGGAAAGCGATCTGGAGCTCGGTATCGTCCCCCTTGCCTTTAACCGCCACGATAACGCCTGTACCCCATTTGCCGTGGGATACCTTATCGCCCATCTTGAAGTCTCCCGGCTGACTTCCCGCTGCCGCAGGAGCCGTACGGGGCGTACTGCGCACAGTCGAGGCTCCCGGAGAAGACTTGCCGAACGAGGAAGTCTGACTTCCCCAGGAAGATCCGCCCGCGGCCGATTGTCCGAAGCTTGTGGAGCCCGAGCTGCCGAAGCCGGAGGATGTTCGTCCGCCGAAGCTCGTACCGCCGCTGCGGGACCAGCCGGAGAATGTGCTGCCCCCTCCGCCGGACGAAACGATCTCCATGAGCTCCTGCGGAATCTCTTTGAGGAACCGGGACGGCGGGTTGGTGCTTGTCCGGCCGAAAAGCATCCGCATCCGGGCGCAGGAAAGGAACAGGTTTTCTTCGGCACGCGTGATCCCTACATAAGCCAGACGCCGCTCTTCTTCCAGTTCTTCGTTGTCCGTGGCAGCGCGGCTGTGAGGGAAGACGCCTTCCTCCATGCCTATGATAAAGACGACGGGAAACTCCAGGCCTTTGGCGCTGTGCATAGTCATCAAGACGACCGAGTCCTGAGGTCCCACATCTTTGTCCATCGTATCTATATCCGCAATAAGCGCGAGATCCGTCAGGAACGCGACAAGGGATTTGTCTTCATTGCGGGTTTCAAACTCGCTGGTAACCGATAAGAACTCGTCGATGTTCTCCAGCCGGGACTTGGATTCCAGCGTATTCTCACGCTGCAGTTCCATCCGGTATTGGCTCATTTCCAGAACCTTCTCGGTAAGTTCCGTTACGGACAAGTAGTCCACCATCCGGTGAAGGTTATGGATCATGTCCCGGAAGTCCGCAAGCGCGTTGCGCGTTCTCGCTGAAATTTCAAGCGATTCCACTTCATCGAGCATAGCGAACATAGAGATTCCCCGTCTGGCCGCGAAATCGGCCACCTTATCCAGAGTAGTATCCCCAATTCCCCGCTTCGGAACATTCACGACCCGCGTCAGGCTGATATCATCGTCCGGATTGGAGATAAGTCTTAAGTAAGCCAGAATATCCTTGATCTCTTTGCGGTCGTAGAACTTGACGCCTCCCACGATCTGATAAGGAATATCGGATTTAATTAAAATTTCCTCGATGACCCGGGATTGGGCATTGGTCCGGTACAGGACCGCGTGATCCCCGTATTTTTGCGCGGAACCGACGTTCTTATTGATTTCACCGGCGATAAAATACCCCTCGTCATGCTCGGAATCCGCCTGGTATACCCGGATTTTGCTGCCTTCGCCTTTGTCGGTCCAGAGATTCTTGGCTTTGCGGCCCGTGTTGTTGCCGATCACCTTATTGGCCGCCTGCAGAATGGTCGAAGTGGAGCGGTAATTCTGCTCCAGCAAAATGGTCGTGGCGTTCGGATAATCTTCCTCGAAGTTGAGGATATTCGTGATGTCCGCTCCCCGCCAGCGGTAAATCGATTGGTCGGAGTCACCTACGACACAGAGATTCTTGGATTTGTCCGCCAGCATCTGGCACAGCATATACTGGGCGCGGTTCGTATCCTGATACTCATCCACGTGAATGAAGCGGAATTTATTTTGATAAAAGTCCAGAACTTCAGGCACATCGGTAAAAAGCTGGATCGTCGCCATAATGAGATCGTCGAAATCCAGGGAGTTGTTGCTTTTGAGTTTTTTCTGGTACAGGGTATAGACTTTGGCCACAAGACCGTCAAAATAATCCCCGATCTTCTGCTCAAAACGCTGAGGGGTGATCAGTTCGTTCTTGGCTGTGCTGAGTGCGGCCTGAACGGCTTTGGGCTCGAATTTCTTTGTATCGATGTTGAGCTCTTTCATGCAAGTTTTAATAACGGATAATTGATCGCCGGAATCCAGGATGGAAAAATTCGAAGTAAACCCGATCCGGTCGATATCGCGGCGGAGAATCCGCACACACATGGAGTGGAACGTGGAGACCCAGATGTCGTTCGCGGACGGGCCCACAAGCTGTTCGACCCGTTCACGCATTTCGCGTGCGGCTTTGTTGGTAAACGTGATGGCCAAAATGCTCCAAGGGGCCACCCGTTTCGCTCCGATCAGATACGCGATTCTGTGGGTCAGCACCCGGGTCTTGCCGCTCCCCGCTCCCGCCATAATGAGAAGAGGCCCTTCGGTCGCTTCCACGGCTTTACGCTGCTGAGGGTTGAGCTTCTGAACGGCTTGCTGTATATCAATCATGAAATTACCTTCCTTCCACGGCTGACCGGCCGAAACCGATCCCCGCTTGTTTATATCAACGCCCGCACTGTTTCCAGCGCCCGGTCCAAATCTTCATATATAAGGTTGCCGACCACAATCGTATCGGCGGCTTCGGCCGCCAGCTTGGCTTTCTCGGGACCGTCAATGCCGCCGCCGTAGAAAAGCCGGGTGCCTTCGAGGACACGTCTCGTCCTTCCGACAAGCTCCATATCGCCGAAAGTTCCGCTGTATTCCACATAAAAAATGGGCAGCCTCAGCAGATGCTCCGCCATGCGGGCATAAGCCACAACGTCACGCTCGGTCAGATCCGTACGGGCTGCCGTCACTTTCGCGGCGGTAGATTCCCCGTTCAGAATGACATAGCCTTCGACTAGAATTTCATTCCAGTCCATGATAGCCCCGTATTCTTTGAGCGCCTCGTGATGCCGTCCGAGAATCCACTGGGGATCTCCGGCATTAAGCACCATCGGGATAAAAAACAGGTCAAAGCCCGGCACAATCGCTTCCGCATCGGACACTTCCAATATGCAGGGCACTTCAAATCCGCGTATCCGAGCAAGCAGATCCACGGTATTGTCAAACGTTACACCGGACGAGCCACCGACAAGAATGGCATCGGTGCCGGACAAGCAAATACGCTCCAGAGCCTCGTCGGATATTTCCCGGTCGGGGTCGAGCTTAAACACATGTTTCCAGGTTGAGCTGTCTACGATCAAAACGTTTCTTCCCTCCGCTCAAGCATAGGCGTAAATAAGCCGCCTGTCTGCACTTCAATACCCTCAGTCTATGCTACGCGTCCGGGTGTGTCAAATCAGGAAACAGACCTCTTTTTATTATAAAACAGGAATGTACGTTCGCGAAAGAGGAACTTCCATTTTGAGAGGTGGGAGTGAAAGGAAGCCCGCGCTTAGAGCCGGGAAAATAAAAAAAAGAAACCGGTCCGAACGCGAGGTTCGTCCGGTTTCGGCTTCTCGGGATACCCGGTTATGTAGGCCTTGAAAGATCCGGATTACTTTTTAATCGTTACATCGAATACTTTTTCCACATTTAAAGGAACATGATCGTTCTGCTGGAGGGACAGTTTGATCGTATGCTTGCCCGGAGGGATGTTTTCCAGGCGGACCGGAGCGTCTGTCTTCAGCATCGCTTTCTGAACGCCGTCCACGTAAATGTGGAGATGGCCTTCCCCTTGTTTGGGCGCTGCTCCTATGCTGTCGCCTGCGATCGTCAAATTACTGACCTTGTAGGAAATAACGGCGGATGTGCCTTCCTGCGTTAAGGTTGCGTCAATAGTCGGGGCCGCGCCTGAAACGGCCGAACTGCCGACCTGCTCCGATTTGTTCTGGAAGCCGCATGCCGTTAAGGCCCCGCTGCTGGCAAAGATGAGGAGAAGCATGAGCACAAAAGATCGTTTACCGCTTATTTTACGCATGATTTAGACACTCCTTCGGTTAATAAAATGGCCGGGAGGGACATCCCTGTAACTTGTATATGTGGCGCAATGAGGAAACATGCCAGCATCTTCGGCAAGGGAATACTGTAAACGGCGAAAATGCACCGGAAGGGAGGGGCGAATATGGTTAAAAAGAGAAAGCAGGGAGCCTGCGAATTATGCGGGCGCCACGAGGTGAAACGGACCGAACATCACTTGACTCCAAAGGAAAAAGGAGGCACCTTTCTGCCTACGGCTATGCTTTGCATTCCTCGCCATAAGCAGATTCACGCCCTGTTTACGAACGAACAGCTGGAGTGGGGTCTGCATACGCTTGATGCACTGCGCGGCGATGAACGGATGCGAGCTTTCCTGAAGTGGATCCGTAAACAGCCATCGGCGTCACTTCCCCGAGTCCGCAAGCCCCGGGAATTACGGCAATAAAAAAACGCCTTTCGAGGAGGCGTTTTTTTGAGGACGGCACCTTGTATTGTGCCAGGCTGCCGACAGGATTCGAAAAACCGGGGCCAGAGCCGTTAACCCTGCGGACGATATCCAGGCGGCCTGCCGCCGCCCTCTCCCCTATACGGGGAGTTGTAAGGCTGCTGTGCAGACGGCGCCGTGATTGGCGTCGGGCTGGACTGCTGCGGCTGGCGGGCGTAAGGCTGCCCGTACCGCTGGGGCTGGCCGGCAGAGTAAGCGCCTGCCGTGGGCTGACCCGGCTGCGGACGGGACTGGCCGTACGGGGAGCGGGCCGAAGCCGGGGCCGGACTGCGGAAGCCGCCGTAGGACGGCCCAACCGGCACGCCGGACGCGGGCTGCCCGTAGGCCACTGGCGACGCTGCCGCAGCAGGCGTGCCGTACGGCACCGCTCCGCCTGTGGCAGGACTGCCGTACGGGGAGCGCGGAGCTGCGTACGGTTGGGCTGCGCTTGCAGCCGGTGCGGGAGCCGGCTGTTCAGGCGCTGCGGAAGCGGGCGCGCCTCCAAAGCGCGACGGCGCCATCGGCGCGGGGGCGGCGCTTGCCGCACGTGCGGGAGCCGGCTGCTCGGGCGCTGCGGAAGCGGGCGCGCCTCCGAAGCGCGACGGCGCCATCGGCGCGGGGGCGGCGCTTGCCGCCGATGCGAGAGCCGGCTGCTCGGGCGCAGCGAGCGCGCCCGAGCCCGTTTCCGCTGCTTCCGCGGAAACCGGTTCTTCCTCATCCGAGACTGACGGCTCGGAATGGTAGACGTCTCCGTATGAAGAATCATAGACGGAAGACGAGGAAAGAGAAGAATAGTAATCCGGACGTTCTCCGAATATTTCAAGTTCTTTCTCTTCGTATATAACAGGTTCTAAGGCTGCCGTTTTGTCCGCCTCGGCTGTATACAAAACCGCTTCCGGCGACGCCCCTGTTTCAGCTTCTTTCGCTTCTATTCCGGCAAAATCTTTCCGGATAGCGGCTTCCAGCTCGGAGAGCGCCCGGTCGTGGCTGGCAATCTCCTGCAGCACGTCTTCCCCGCTGGCGTTTTGAACCTTCTTCTTGTCCCCGCGATCGGCCAGAAGCCTGTACAGCTTATCCTGATCATCCAGCGTCTGCTGGAGAAGCTGGCGGTAAAGAGCGCGAATGCCGGGCTGCCGGGCATCCCATGCGGCCGATGCGTATCTGGACGCAAGCCTTTTAAAATCGGCCATCGTCCGTTCGGCAGCCTCCCATTGTTTCTCTCCGGCTTGATCCGTTTGAAGTTCCTGTTTCATCTGCAGCCACCTCCATTTAGTTCATACGGTCTGTTCATAAAGATCCTCTACAGCTTAGAGCCTTAGATTTAAGGTGCCGGGTCATAGTTCCGTACTTCTCAGCGCGGCCAGAAGCTGCCGGGCACAGCCGAGCCGGAGCACGGCCAATTGCTCCAGCACTTCCCGCAGCTCTACATCCGTTGAAGATTCCGCTTCTTCGGCACAGCGTTTGGCCAGTGTATGTTCAAAACGGATCAGGTCCCCTAACGACTGAAGCTCGGGAAGAGTGACCCTTTCCAAATGTTCTTCTTTGTAAACGACACGATGCTCTCCGGCATGACTGATTGCCATTCCCTCAACCCCCTGATCGGATGTTTTTATTAGCATGCCCATTTTTACCCATCCTATGTGATTCATTCTCTCTTAGCACAAGCAGCTCACAGCAAAAAAAAGAATAAAAGCATCGTGCGCTTTTATTCTTCAGGTTTCTTCCGTCTAATAACGGAGGGAATGCAGACGGCGTTTTCTTTTTCAAGGACTTATAGAAGTCCTGCCGGCATTAAAGCATTTTAACCGCTATTCCTTTTTCACATTAGAAGCCGCTGCTTCTTCCATAGCCGCCAGCGGAATAGCATAGGCCCAATCTCCCCCCTGCTTGGCAATCCAAACGGATTTGCCGTCGGAGCGGCCGCTGTACGTATCTTTCATCTCTTTGCCATCCACGGTCCGGACAATTTCCAGCGTCCATTCCCCCGGCTTAATCGCCTCATCGGCGGTCCGTTTCGGCATTTCTTCCGTTTTCATGAATAGCAGCTTATCCAGAACCTGGGTCGCCTCCGTTCCCTCGATCTCACGATCCGGCAGCTTCCATTTGGACTGGGCTGCCGATTTATCCGGTTCGTTCTTCGTCAGGGACCATTTATGATCCTTCCAGGAGAACGTGACGCTTTTTACCTGATCGTAATCGAATTTCACCGGACTCGTTTCCACGAAATCCAGCGGTGACTTATTCAAGACGGATAGCGAGGATTCTCCCACTTGATAGACGGCAGGAGAGCTTCCCAACTGCACATAGACGTACCCTTCCACCGGCGTCGGCGAACCGGCCTTCACTTCCTGAGAAGTACCGTCTGCAAGATTTACTCTATAGACGGATGAAGGCTTGTCGAGCCCGTATTTGGCCAGATCGGACGCCTTCTCTTCGACGACCCTTTCCTGTGTCAGCAAATTAAAAGAATCCATCCAGCCTTCGGTCAAGTTAGGGTTAAGCGGAGCAGCGGAGGGCTTGGTCATCGACCATTCGCCGTCCTTGCGGACCAGTTCCGTCTGCTGGTCTCTGCTCAAGATAGAGAAACTTTGGACATCCGCAACATTTACATGAACAAGAGGCTTGGATGTCTCCGCTTGTTTTTCCTTGAAAAAATCCTGGCTCCAGGCATACCAGAGACCGCCCAGAAACACGAGAATCAAAAGCAGCGCGGGCGCGAATTTTTTCACCCTTTTCTCCTCCTCCACCAGATAAACCCGCCGAGCAGCAGGAAGATCAGCGGCATAAAGACGATCGCCACAAAAAAGATCGTTTTGGCCTGTCCTGGCGTTAAAGCAACGGTTTGATACGCTTCATTCTGTCTGGGCCGGATCGTCACCTGATCTTTTTTCTCCTGAAGCCATCCGATGCTGTTCATCGCAAAATCGCGGTTGCCCTGCACGTTGATCTCTTGGTCCATCAGGAACGTGGAACCGCCGAGTATGACGGCCTTAGGCTTGCTGTCTTTATCCTCTACGGCATAGCCCAGGTTGAGCGGGCCTTTCACATCTTTGTCGTCCTGATTCGTCTGGGATTTCATCAACCCGGCGATATCCGTTTCACCATAGGCTTGAGGCGACGTCTTCAAGATCGGCGTGCTTTTAAAGTCGCCCTCTTCCTGAGCATTCAGGGCAACGGCCAGCGACATCATCGTCAGGAGATTGTAGTTTTTCAGCTTTGTCGTGATCTCGTGATCCCCGTACTCGGGAATAATCGTAAGCGGATCGTACAGGGTGCTCTGCTTCGCTTCGATGGCGACCGCATGCTGGTCCTTGACGCCGTACGTGTTCATGAGGGCATCGATGTTTTTCCATTTGGACGCCATTTCCTGGCTGAAGCCCAGGGAGACGTACAGCTTCCCTTTTCCGCTCAGGTACTGCTTGACCAGTTCGGCCTCTTTGTCGTTCAAATCGGTTTGGGGACCGATCAGAAACAGCATGTCGGCATCATCCGGAATCTTGCCCTCCCGGTATAGATTAAGATCTTTAACCGTGTAATTTTCGCCCTCCAGGCTTGATTTCAAAACGGTCATTTCCTGGAGCGTCATTTCCTGGTGCCCCGATAAGAAATAAGCCGTATGCTTTTCGGTGCTGGTCAGGCTTTTGACGGCCTGGGTCATCTTCTCTTCCCCGGCAAACTGATAAGATCCGGAGTCTTGACCGGCCGTGAACATCTCCTGGAAGGTGATCACCTTTTTCTGGCTTCCGCTTTCGAAAACAAGACTGCTCTGCTGAACACCGTACTGCTGGACTTTGGAGGGCTCTTTCAGCATGTCGTACTGATCATACGTAATCTTGCCCGTACGCTTGCTGTATTCCTGAACCATATCCGTCACTTCGCGGGTCAGCACGCCGTCCGGATCCTCCTGAGGATTCGTAAAAGCCGTGACATGAATGTCCTTGCCCAGATCTTTGAGAGTTCCCAGCGTTTGATCCGAAAGTGTGTACATTTTGTTTTTGGATAAGTCGAGCTGAAAATCTTTCAACGAATGGAGAAAGAAGGTCAGCAGAATAAAAATTCCGATGACGGCGATTGAAATCACCGCCGTATTTGTACCGCGCAGCCATTTCTTCATCGCTGTCACCTCCACCGTTTTCTTTCAAGGGTCTGCATGCCGAGAATAAGGAACACGGCCGCAAGCGTCACGAAGAACAGGATGTCCGCTCCTTGAAGAATTCCCTTCTGCATATTGGCCATCCGGCCGCTCATCGAGAATTGGATGATCCATTCCCGGAACTTGCCGCCGAATCCGTCGGCCAGCCAGTCGATCAGCCAGAAAAACAGAAGAAAGGCAAAACCCGCAATCCCGGCCACCATCTGGTTGTTGGATAACGTGGAGGCAAACAGGCCGATCGCCATCATCGCGGCTCCCAGCAGGAACATGCTAAGGTATGACAGCCACAGGACCGGCTGGTCCAGCGTGCCGAAGGCAGACATGATCAGCGGGTAAACCAGACTGCACAAGGTAAGCAGAAACTGGACGATAAGCGCGGCCAGGTACTTGCCCAGCACAATTTCGCCGATTCCGGCAGGTGAAGTAAGCAGCAGCTCATCCGTACCGTGACGGAATTCATCCGCCACCAGACGCATCGTGAGCAGCGGGATGATGAACAGGTAAATGAACGTAATATTACCGACCACATACCGGATATCGATCAGGCTGGGCTGCACCATGACAAAATTCAAGTAAAACATGATGCCCGACACCAGCACATAAAAAGCGAATGCGACATACGAGGTCGGCGAATAGAAAAACAGCTGCAGTTCTTTCGAGCAGATCGCCCACGTTCTACGCATCTTCGCCGCCTCCCTTCGATTGGCCTGCCGACGCGCTTCCGGACTTGTCTTTCAGCGGCAGCCATTTGCTTACACGGTTCAGTCTGGACGACTGTCCCGGACGGCTCTCCGGCTCGTCTTCGGCAGAGCCGGACAAGCTCTCGTCGGTCGTCAGCTTGAGGAAAATATCCTCTAGGCTGAGGCTCTCCCGCTTCATCTCCAGGATGGGATAACCGGCTTCCGCCAGACGGAAGAAAAGCGGCTCGCGGATGTCCGTGCTATCGGCTGACGAGACGAGCAGCTTGACCGTATCCGGGGCAGTTCCCCCCGGAGAAACGGTCTGCTGCCCGCCGGTCTTCGCCTGCGGTGCCGCCGAGGCGTCTGCTCCGGCTGCAGCCGGCTCTTCTACGGCCCCCGACTGGGGCCGTCCGGGGCCGTCCGTCTGCGCGGCGGAGCCGGAAGAGCTCGCCGGCTCTGCCGTTGCATCCGACGAGGCCGGCGCCACAGCCACTGCCTCTGCAGCCTCGCTCGCGCCGCCGGATGCCGCTTCCGCGTCAGCTGCTTCGCCAGCCCCAGACGCCGGGGCACTGGCGAGGCCAAGCGGCACCGCGGCGGATGCGCCGTCCGCCAGCTCCCGCACAGCGGCAATGCCGGCGGTAGAGCCCAGCAGCGAGATGATTTCCTCGCGCGGGCCCTTCACTTCCAGCGACACTTCGAAGGTGTCGCCCATCGTCGCGCCGAGCATCTCCGGCTTCTCGTCGAGCACAATCTGCCCCTGATTAATAATGAGCACCCGGTTGCACAGCGTGTTCACTTCGGGCAGAATGTGCGTGCTGAGCAGCACCGTATGATTTTCGCCCAGCTCGCGGATGAGGCTGCGGATTTCAATGATCTGCTTCGGGTCCAGCCCCGAAGTGGGTTCGTCCAGCACAAGCAAATCGGGTTTGTGAACGATCGCCTGCGCCAGCCCCAGACGCTGCTTATAGCCTTTAGACAAGCTGCGGATGATCTGGTTTTCGCGTCCGTTAAGCCCCAGCTTATCAATAATTTCGTTAACCCTGCCTTTTTGGGCCCGGACAGGTACATCCCTGAGATCGGCCACAAATTTCAGGTACGACCGTACGGTCATTTCCGGATAAAGCGGCGGCGTTTCAGGCAAATATCCGATCTTGCGCCTAGCCTTGCGAGGATGATCGGCCATGGACAAGCCGTCCACCAGGATGTTCCCGCCCGTCGGATTCAAGTACCCCGTAATCATCCTCATGGTAGTCGTTTTGCCTGCTCCGTTGGGCCCCAAAAAGCCCACGATTTCCCCGCGCTGCATGGAGAAATTAATCTCCCTGACTCCCCGGAAGTTCTCGTAGAGCTTGCTGACTCCGTTCACTTCCAGCAATCCTGCCCCCTCCTTTTCAACGTTCAAATAGGTGTTCACCAGTCACATGTTCTGGAATGGATAGACAACGTTCTTTTGTAGAAGCCGTACTCAATATATCCAGGGCACAATAAAACAAGCTTAAACAAAACTGAATTTCGGATTAAAAAAATGTGTCCAAATTGTGAACAAAATATTTTCACCGGAACTCCGACGATTCCCTCTTCTGCTCCGTCTAATACAATAGAACCTGGAAGGAGGGAGCTTTTTCTGGACACCGAAATGCTGGTCCGGGCGGCACCAAACGGGGACGATCAGGCATTTACCCGGCTTATGGATGAGGAAAAAGCAAGGCTGTACCGGATCGCCTACGCCTACCTTCACAGCCGGCCGGACGCGCTGGATGCCCTGCAGGAAACGGCCTTCCGCGCTTACCGTAATATTCGCAAGCTGAACGATCACACGCTGTTTTCCACCTGGATCACCCGTATTCTATTGAACTATTGCGCCGATGAACGGAAGCGCCGAAACCGTCCCGTTTATCCGGATTACACGGCAGCGAAAGAAGTTTCCGGCCCGAAGCCCGACAACCTGGATTTATATATGGCTTTGGACCGCCTGCAGCCTTCCGAAAAACAACTCATCATTCTCAAATATATGGAGGACTGGACATACCCTCAGATCGCTTCCTTGCTGCAAATGCCGGAAAGCACGATCAAAACCAGGGCGCGCAAGGCGCTCGACCAGTTAAAATCAATTCTGGGAAGGGAGGACGAAGCCTATGGATGAGAAGGATTGGCTGCAAAAAGAACTGCGCGGAACCACAGACGGGGAAATACCCGCCGAGGCGGACCTTGCCATAGCGCAAGGTATTCAGAGAGCCAAGGTCTTACGGCGTCGGAACCGGACGTCCTTAACCGCTGCGGCTTCTTTTATCTTGCTGGTTACGGTATTTGCGGCCATGGTCCATGTGTCTCCCGCCTTTGCCTCTGCGATCCGTCAGATACCGGGCATGGAGGTTTTCGTCCGGATACTGGGCACCCAGGATAAAGGGTTGGCGCGAGCCTTCGACAACGAATTTTTTCAACCGATTAACATATCCCACACGCAAAACGGAGAAACCGTCACGCTCAACGGCGTCATCGCCGATGAATCGCGAATCGTGGTTTTTTATTCGTGGAGCAATGCTCCTACTACTCCGAAACGCGGCCCTGAGGTAAAACTGAACCCCGCTGACGGGAGCCATATGCCGGCTGTTATTGGTTTTCAGCATTCGCCGGTCCCTGCCGAGCCTGTATCTTCAGGCAGCGACTATTTGGATGCGATGCTGGTAGAGGGTGCACCGATGCCGGAAGATTTCATTTTCGAAGCCAGGCTGGCGGGCGATGACGGTCCGGTTTGGAAAATACCTTTCAAGCTCGACCGGGAGCTGTTCATGAACCGGGTGGAAACGATTCCGATCGGTAAAAGCGTCGTCATACAAGGTCAAACGGTTACATTTAATGAAGCTAAGCTTTATCCGACCCGCATTTTGCTCGACGTTTCGTACGAGGAAAGCAATACTAAGCAGCTTTTCGGGCTGCGCGACATTCATTTGGTCACCGAAAAAGGGGAACGTCTTCCGAATTGGGGCGCATCTAACGACACCGAGGATAAAAAGATACTCACCTTCGAAAGCTCCTACTTCACCCAACCGAAGGAACTGTATGTGGAAGGCAGCCTGGTGACTGCCCTGGACAAAGAACAATTGACCGTAAAGCTGGATGTGGCGAACAAACAGATCGTATCTCCGGACAACCGGCTTCAGCTTCTGAAGCTAACCGACATGGGCGACAGCTACGCCGTGTATCTCAAATTAAGCGGGCTCGATTCCTCCTGGGACAACATGAACTACACGGCATGGGACGGCTGGAAAGATGCGCACGGAAACACTGTCGAAGTGTCAAACCATACTTCAAGCAGGACTTTAGGAGAAGATCCCGAATCCAACGCATCCTTGGAATCTTTTACGATTCCCAAAAAAGACTACGGAGGCGTGCTGACCACAACCCTGCACGAATGGCCGAATCCTCTAAGAGAGCCGTACCGCATTCGTATCAAGTAACGGCATCATAATAAGGAAAAAAGGCCCGCCGGTTTGCCGGCAGGCCTTTCTTTATTCCGATCCGTTGCTTATTCCATCGTATCCACGCGGCCCCATTTAACAAGCTGACCGCGGGTAACGCCGAGCTGATTGGTCGCTTTGAGCGTCTTCCATACCTGCGTGCCGGTAATGTTGCCGCGGATTGCACGGCGGTACAGGTCCAGCACTTCCTTGACCTTCTCCGGCGATTCCTCCAGGAACTCGACGCGGTACGAGCGTACGCCCAGCTCAAGGAAATGGTTCAAATATTCGGCGCCGGACTGCTCAATGGCGTTGTATACCGTGTTGCGGCAGCCTTCATCCACGCGAACCGGATGAGACATGCCGATCCGGTCCTGCAGGGAGGCGCGGTGATCCTCGCAAGGGCGTCCGCAGTTCGTGAAGTCGGTGCCTTCGCTCATAAACGTGCAGTACACGCAGTGCTCCGTGTGGAACATCGGCATATGCTGCTGGATCACCATCTCCATCTTCGACGTATCCGTGCGCGACAGCATATCCACCATCTGCTGGATATTCAGATCGTACGACGGAGTAACCATGGAGCATCCGGCATCTACGAAGAGCGAAGCCGTCTTGTGGTTGGCGATGTTCAACGAGAAATCGCCGATCAGCTCCGGCTGGTGCTCCTCCGGGTTCTCCGCGCGGTACTTCATGAAGAAGTACATCGCGCCGGTGTTCCGGATAAGCACCGCATCCGGCCGCAATTTCAAAATATTGCGGAAGTAGCCGGTCTCGCCGGGCATATGAATGCGTGGAGTCGCCAGCGCAATCTTCTTGCCCGCGGCATGAGCGGCCTCCACGGCGGCCGGGAACTGCTTGATGAACTCGAAATCGGCGTAGATCATATCGACGTCGGTTTCGACGGCCGCAAGCACCTGCTCGATGCCGCGGCAGAGTGCGGTCAGGCGCACGCCGTAAGGCTGCGCAGCCTGTCCGCCAGCGGCTCCGATGCCGTCTGCGGCCTTGCCCGCCGCGTCAGCCGTGTGCGCAGGGGCCGCTTCCGCAGGCATCTGCTGTGCGGCCGCATCCGCGCGGCCGCTTGCCCGGCGCTCTTCGGCGCTCACCGGCGCCTGCAGCAGCTGCTCGTCGGCGTAAGCGTCGACCTCGCGCTTCATGTACCGGCGCGGCTTCTGGCGCTCGGCTTCGAGCAGCTCCACGGCGCGGCGGCGCAGGGCGTTCAGCTCGCGCATCGGGACGATCACGTCACCGCTAAGCTGGACGTCCAGTCCGGCCAGCTCGAAGATCGTGCCGCCGAGGCGTCCCAGCTGCTCCGCCAGCACCTCTTCGCCGAGAGGGCGCTTCAGGGCCGCTTCCAGCAGCGCTTCGCTTTCCACGAACACACTGTGGTTCGAGGAAGGATCGCTCCACCAGGTCTTCAGCGGCTGGCCTACCGCTCCTGTGACGCGAAGATGGACCGGGAACGTACGGTACGGCTTCTCCGTTTCGTACGTTTGACGCAGGCGCTTGTCGAGCGCCGGATCGCTCGTCTTCCAGATCCGGTCTCCGACACGGACACGTCCGAGATCCACATCGTTGCGCCCCGGCACGATTTCGATCAGGCCGCCCTCGGCTTCGCCTTCCATCTTGACGCCTTTGCGGCGCAAGTCGTACACGCGGCCGCCCTCTTCCTTCTTCGTCGGGTCGCCCGCATCGAACACGATCCCGTCTCCGCGTTTGAGCGGCGCCTCAATCTCGCAAATGACCGCATCGCGCAGAACCTGCTTCACGCGGCCGAGGAATACGCCGCGGCTCTTCGGGAACGTGCCGTCCACGAGCTTCTTGTTGTTCGTTCCTTCGAGGAACCCGCTCGTGAACCCGCGCGAGAAGCTCTGCTGGAGTTCGCGGATATCTTCCTTGGACGGCTTCGCATCCTTCCCGTCGAAATACGCGTCGATAGCCCGGCGGTACTTGCTCACGACGTTGGCCACATACTCCGGACTTTTCAGGCGTCCTTCGATCTTGAACGAGGTGACGCCCGCTTCGATAAGCTGCGGAACCAGCTCGATAGCGGCCAAATCCTTGGGCGACAGCAGGTAAGCTACGTCCCCCATCGGCTTAGGCTCTCCATCGACGATCAGGTCATACGGCAGCCGGCAGGCCTGGGCACATTCTCCGCGGTTGGCGGAGCGTCCGCCCCACATTTCGGATGTCAGGCATTGTCCCGAATAGGAAACGCACAGCGCACCGTGCACGAAAACTTCCATCGGAAGCTTCGCCTGGTCGCCGATCGTTTTGATCTGCTTCAAGTTGTTTTCGCGTCCGAGCACGACACGTTCGATATCGAACGGTTTTGTAAACTCCACCGCTTCCGGCGAAGTAATGGTCATCTGCGTCGATCCGTGGATCGGGAAATCCGGGGAGATGTCGCGGATCATTTTGACAAGGCCCAGATCCTGTACGATTACCGCGTCCACACCCGCATCCACGCAAGCCTCGATAAGTTCTTTCGCATCGCGAAGCTCGTCCTCAAACACGAGAATGTTGAACGTCAGAAAGCCTTTGACGCCATATAAATGTAGAAACGACATAATGTCGGACAGTTCATCCATCTTGAAATTGTGCGCGCGTGCGCGGGCATTGAATTTTTCAACCCCGAAAAAAATCGCATTGGCGCCGTTCGCTACGGCCGCCCGCAGACAATCCCAGTCGCCGGCAGGAGCCAGAAGCTCTATATCTTCTCTGCGTAAAGATCGCATGATTCATATCCTTTCATTGTGCAAATCAGGTAACATAACTAGTGTACCTTTGTGAATGTTCGCCCGCAACCCGCAAAAGCCCCCGCGGCGCCCTTTTTTTGTCATAAGGTTAAAAAAATAAGCCTTCCGGACAAATTCGTCCGCAGGCGGCTGGCGGCCCCGGCCTTAAGAAAATCGTTCATCGCGGCGCACTGCCTATTTGAAGCACATCTACAGTTGTATAAGAAAGCGAAAAGGAACCTTTCCAGCGCACCCCATTCCATAGAAAAAGAGCGCCGTCATAAGACAGCGCCCGTTTTCCTTCCTATAAGAATCTCAAAAAGTATAAGTGCTTAGTGAGGCAGATCGTTGGAAACGACCGTTTGCAGCGTTTTGTTGCTGTCGGCTTCCAGCTCCCAGAACATGACGCCGCGCAGCCCTTTGGACTTCGCATATTCGTTCTTCGCGTGAATCGAAGCCTCGTCCTCGTAAGTGATGAAAATTTTGCTCGTCGGGTTGTACAGGTATGGTGTCTTGGTCACGTCGTTCCAGTAACGCGTGAAGCCCAGGCCGCCCACTGTATATTTGCCGCTTGCGTCTTTCGTCAGGTAGCCTTTGTTCTGCAGGTACGAGAAGTTGAACGTTGAGCCGTCCGAACCCGTGTTGGAGGAGCCGGAGCAGCTTTGATACAGGCCGTCGCCTTTGGCTCCCGCGTTACAGCCGTTCCAGCCGTAGCCGTAGAACGGTTCGCCTACCGTGATTTTGCTGGCCGGCACGCCTTTGTTCAGATAGATTTTGACGGCGGAATCCACATTGAACTGCGGAGTGCCCGCCGGATCGCTCGGATCGTTGTAAAGCGGTGCTACGTGATTGCTGGAAGTATCCCAAGGACCGTGGAAATCGTAAGTCATGATGTTGATCCAGTCCAGATAGTTCGCAGCTTGGGTCATCCAGTTCGAAGTGCCGCCCGCATCCGCCACGAAAGTGGAGTTAGCTCCGGACGCGATCGTGATATAGTACTGCTTGCCGTCCTTCTGTCCGGCGGTGTCCAGTTGTTGGCGCAGAGTTTGCAGCAGCAGAATGTAGTTGGCTTTATCCGCCGAGCGCTGGCAGGTTTGACCGGAAGCGCACGGTACGCCGATGGCGTTCGGATATTCCCAGTCGATATCAATGCCGTCAAAATTGTACTGGCGGAGCAGGGAAACCGCCGAAGTCGCAAAGTTTTGGCGAGCTGTCGCATCCGCAGCCGTATTGGAGAACTGGTTGGACCAAGTCCATCCGCCGATGGAGAAGAACAGTTTCAGCTTCGGATTTTTCGTTTTCAGCTGGGCCAGCTTTTTCAGGCTCTCGTAGCCGCCGCCTTCGCCGACATCATCCACAAAAGGATCACCCAGTACGATGGACCCGTTCGGTGCGTTGTTCGCCGCTCCGTTGCCGTCCTGGCACGGCCAGGTTTGAGCATTCGGATTCTCCGGATCATTGGAAGGGTTGCCGTGTCTGCCGTTCCAGCAAATATCCAGAAACGCGTAGTTGATGGCAGATACTTTCGTTGCATCTACGTTAGCCGGTGTGAAAGAAGGCGTATTGTACGAAGTCCAGCTAGGGAAGTAGCCGATAATTTCGTTGCTTCCGACCGGTTGTGTCGTCGTCGTTGCCGTTACAGCCGCGCTTGCAGGGGACTCGTTGCCCGCCGCATCTTTGGCTTTCACGGTGAATGTGTACGCCGTGTTCGCCTGAAGGCCCGTCACCGTGTAGCTTGTCGAGGACGTGGAGCCCGCGAGTGCTGTGCCGTTGTATACGTCGTAGCTTGCCACTCCGACGTTGTCGGTAGCCGCTGTCCAGCTGAGCGCTACACTGTTAGCGGTTACATTTCCGACCTTTAAATTAGTCGGAGCAGTCGGTGCCTGCGTGTCAGGAGCTGCCGTCTTAACCGTAACCGCCGCACTGGCCGCGGACACATTGCCGGCAGCGTCTTTCGCCTTCACGGTAAACGTGTAGGACGTATTCGGCTGCAGGCCGGTTACCGTATACGAAGTCGTCGTGGAAGTTCCGGCCAGGGCCGTACCGTTGTACACCTCGTAACCGCTTACACCAACGTTATCGGTAGAAGCCGTCCAACTGAGTGCAGCGGAATTCCCCGTTACGGTTCCCGCGTTCAATCCCGTGGGCGCTGTCGGCGCTTGCGTGTCCGGAACAGCTGTCGATTTCTTCCACAGCGCCGGTACGTTCGGCGGCTCCCAGCCCTGCAGTGCCGTGTGCGGCTGCACACATTCGTAGAGCGTTCCGCTGTAACTGACGATCTCACCCTTCTTGTAAGCCGTTCCCGGTGCCCATTCCGACGCGCCCAAAGCGGTCAGCGGCAAGGATACGAGCAGCAGCAGGACGACCAGAGCGAACGCTAATCCTCTTTTTGCTTTTCCATTCATCCGTTAATTCTCTCCCTTCATAATTAGGAAACTTTCCGGGACACCCCGTTTAACCCGTCCGGGCACAGCCGTTTCCTTGACTGTCATTCGTATCTTGCTCTGTCAGCCTGTCGTTCTTTCGTTTATCTCCTCCTCCGAGTCTCTGCAAAAGTTAAATGGCTTTAACTTTACAGGCTGCAAAATGTGCATCTGCGGATGCATGCGTCCGGGTCATTTTTATCGCCGCAGTTCTCTTAATACCTAAACAGTTCGACTCTCAATATTTATTTCCTTCCTTTTCCATAAAAAAATTTTGCGTCCCGGCTGCGCATCTGCCGCATTGATTTTTTTGCACAACTTAGGTAAACTATTCCCAACTGCATACGATGCGGCCGTGAAGGACCAATAGTACCTGAATTTCCTTCGAATCAGCGATCCGGGAATGGTGGAAGCCCGGGCAAGGAACCAGCGAAACGGCAGTCCGGAGCCGCGTGCGGCAAGAAAGGGGATGCGCCAGCCAGGCGCCATTCACCGCAATCCGATCCTTTGTCCGATGAGCAAGTGCCGGACGGGTACGGAATGACGGGGAAAGGCGGATATCCGAGCGGAGCATCAACTAGGGTGGAACCGCGGGTGCTCAAGCTCTCGTCCCTAGGCATATCGGATGCCTGTGGGATTGGGGGCTTTTTCGATTGGGCGGCGGAAGGCTCCGTACGGATCTGCGGAGTCTGCTCAGACGGAAATTCCCATGACCCGGGCAGCGATCAGGCGATTTGGCTTGCATCATGTTTTACCCATTCCCGAAATACGCAAAGGAGCGAACAAAAATGAGCGTCAACATGGATCAAATCGTAGCTCTGGCCAAGCACAGAGGTTTTATTTTCCCGGGTTCCGAAATTTACGGCGGCCTGGCCAACACGTGGGATTACGGCCCTCTCGGCGTAGAACTGAAAAACAACGTGAAGCGCGCCTGGTGGAAAAAATTCGTCCAGGAGTCTCCTTACAACGTCGGTCTGGACGCCGCTATCCTGATGAACCCGCAAGCTTGGGTCGCATCCGGCCACGTCGGCAACTTCAACGATCCGATGATCGACTGCAAACAGTGCAAAGCCCGCCACCGCGCGGATAAAATCATCGAAAACGCTTTGGATGCCAAAGGCATCGAGCTCGTGGTGGACGGCTTGTCCTTCGATCAGATGAAAGCGCTGATGGACGAACACGAGATCGCCTGTCCGGACTGCGGCAGCCGCGATTTCACGGACATCCGCCAGTTCAACCTGATGTTCAAAACGTTCCAAGGCGTAACGGAGTCCAGCTCCAACGTCGTTTACATGCGTCCGGAAACGGCGCAGGGTATTTTCGTGAATTTCAAGAACGTACAGCGCACCATGCGCAAAAAGCTTCCGTTCGGTATCGGCCAGATCGGCAAAAGCTTCCGGAATGAAATCACGCCGGGCAACTTCACCTTCCGTACGCGCGAGTTTGAACAGATGGAGCTTGAATTCTTCTGCAAACCGGGCGAGGACATGAAATGGTTCGAGTACTGGCGCGCATACTGCCGCGACTGGCTCTTGAATCTTGGCGTGAAAGAAGCCAGCATCCGTCTGCGCGACCACTCCGATGACGAGCTGTCCCATTACAGCAACGCCACAACGGATATCGAGTACCGCTTCCCGTTCGGCTGGGGCGAGCTCTGGGGCATCGCCGACCGCACCGATTACGACCTGAAGCAGCATATGGAACACTCCGGCGAAGATTTCAACTATGTGGATCAGGAAGCGGGCAACGAGAAGTACGTGCCGTACTGCATCGAGCCTTCGCTCGGCGCCGATCGCGTAACGCTGGCCTTCCTGATCGACGCCTTCGAAGAGCAGAAGCTGGAAGGTGACGACAGCCGTACCGTGCTTCACCTTCACCCGGCGCTTGCTCCTTTCAAGGCGGCGATCTTCCCGCTTTCCAAGAAACTGTCCGAAGGCGCGCAGGCGATCTTCTCCGACCTGGCCAAAAGCTTCATGGTCGATTACGACGATACCGGCTCCATCGGCAAGCGTTACCGCCGTCACGATGAGATCGGCACGCCGTTCTGCATCACGTACGACTTCGAGTCCGAACAGGACGGCCAAGTTACCGTGCGCGACCGCGACACGATGGAACAAACCCGGATGCCGATCAGCGAGCTGAAGGCGTTCATCGAGAGCAAAATTCAGTTCTAAGGCAGCAGGGAGCTGATTAAAAAGCCCCTTATGGAGCGGGACAGCCAGAATCTAAAGGCTGCGCTCCGCCCCGCAAGGGGCTTCCTACATGAAAAGCCCGGCCACCGCAGGATGCTGCGTCGGCCGGGCTTTTTGCTATGCGGTTTATCGATTCGGTCCTACACCTTGAACTTCGTCAGCGAATCGCTCAACTGACTGGAAACGTCCTCCAGCTTCCCGGACAGGCGTACCAGCCCTTCGCTCACGCTCTGCTGCTCGCTGCTCAGGGAAGCGACTTCCTCGCTTGTCGCGGAAGATTGCTCCGCAACGGCACTCACGTTGGCCATCGCATCGGCAAGCGTTATCTGGGACTCGTTCAGATCGTTGATGGAAGTCGAGACCTCATCCAACTGGATGAGCAGATTGTCCATCTCGTTTTTCACGGAAGAGAACATCTGGTTCGCCTCCTTCACCGACTCCGTCTGTTCGCGGAACAGCGGATAAGCGGCCGACAGCGCTTCTACCGTAGCGTCCATCTCGCGCTGAATCTCCTCGGTGATCTGGGCTACGTTCACGATCGATTCTCTGGATTGGTCCGCCAGATTGCGAATCTCTCCGGCAACGACCATGAACCCCTTGCCCGCCGCCCCGGCGCGCGCCGCTTCAATACTCGCGTTCAACGACAAAATATTCGTCTGCGCGGTGATTTTCGTAAGCACATCCAGAATTTTGCGGATGGAGCTGGTGCTCTGCTTGAGCGTATCGACCCGGTCTACGAGAGAGTGGGTCATCTGCTCGCTCTGCAGGGTTTTCTGCGTCAGTTCATCCATCTGCTCGATGCCCCGCTCACTCATCTGCTGCACTTCGGAAGTGGCGATAGACATCCGGATGTTTTTCTCGATGACGTATTTCATCTGCTCGGAAATTTTAGAAGTCAGATCGTTTCCGTTCTCGGCCGCAACTGCCAGGCTTGTCGCCCCTCCGGCGATATCTTCCGTAGCCGTCGCGATTTCCCGCGCCGAAAGCGCGGTTTTCTTGGATGCGTCCGTAAGCTCCCGAGCCGTTTCGAGCACGCTGTCCGCCGAACGGTTCGTCTGATTGACGAGATCCGTGATTTTGCTCATCATGCCGTTAAAGCTCTTGCCCACTTGGCCGATCTCGTCCTGACGCTGCGTGAAGAGAGTGCGTACCGCCAGGTTGCCCTTCTCCCCTTCGTTCATCAGATGGCCCAGCTCGACCAACGGTTTGCCGATCCTGCGGCTCATAAACCAGCCGGCCACGACCGCAACCAGAGCGGAAATAATCGCCACCCAGACGGTCAATACGAAAATACTGTTCGCCTTTTCCGTGATTTCATCCAGCGGCGCGAAGCCGTAAATGAGCCAGCCCGTCTGTTTGCTTTTTGTATAAACGATCAGATTCTGTTCTCCGCTCACATCGGCCTTCGTACGGCCCTGATCCTGCAGTTGGCCTTCTAGTTTAACCTGTGCCTCCTTGCCGATCATGTCGGATTTCTCGGTCACCATCAGCTGGTGTTTGGCATTCATCGCTTCGATCCTGCCTGTTTGTCCAACGTGAACGCTGGAAAGCTGATTGTAGAGATAGTCCGTCTTGACCTCCAGCAGGACCATATAATTCCCTTGTCCGTAATCGTTCTTCATTACACGCGCGACACCGAATGTAGGGAAGGAAAGCTGTGTAAAATAGCCGTTGATTTTCGAATCGAACCAGACGGCCTTACCGTCTCCATCCTTCACGCTCTTAATGAGGGCGGCATTCTCCTGAATCAGCTTTTCCTGACCGTAGCCGGTAGGAACCCCTTTTTCCGTGACCGGAATAATGTAAATGCCCGCCAGATTCTCGTCCGTTTGCGAGTATTTCTTGAGGTTGCTGTCCAGATTCATCCGGGCGATGGCGACATCCGAATCGGATATATTCGGACGTGCAAGCTGATCCACCGAAGCGCCGACCGTTTTGTCGATCATGATATCCAGCGACATCTTCTCATAAGTCCGGAAAAGAAAATCAAGCTTTTCTCCCGTCTGGATAACGGTCTGTTGAGCCGCTTTCGATACTTCTTCTTCCACAACGCTGCTGGAAGTCTGGTAAGACAGCGTTCCCACAATGAGAACGGCGAACAGAATGCTGAGAAAAAAGATAACGAACAGCTTCGTTCCTACGGCTTTCAGCGCGGGAACCGAATTCCCGCCTCCCCCCGGGCCGGAAGGGCCGCCCGCCGCAGACTTATTAGGCGCAAGGTTCTGTATCTTTTTGACCGCGCTCCGCCAGCCTCCGGCTATCTTCTCACTCCACTTGTTACTCATAGCAACTCCCCATTTGTCAGAATGATTTCGGATTGTAAATATTCATCTTTCCTATATATCGGCGCTTGAGGTTTTATTTATGAACCTATTTTTCGGCAAAATTTTTCGGATTCGGCGAATGCGCGGAACCGCGGCGCAGCCGCCCCCAAAGTTAACAAACGGAGGGAGAAGTGCTATAATGGCAAGGATCATATACAAAAATCGAGGGATGAATTTGTCGAAAAAAAGAACCGCCATAGCGGTATTTTGCCTGGTCGCTCTTCTTTTGGCAGTCGGAGCGGTAGCCTTCCTCACCGGGAAGAAGGAGCAGGTCCGTCTGCTGTACGCAACCGGCGGCGATCGCTATGATACGGCGGCATTCGAACAGTTCCGGCAGTCGCTGGCGGCGAATCTAGAGCTTGAACGGAAGCCGATGGATGAAGTTTCGGCCCGCAAGCTACAATCGTACGATGCGGTCGTGCCGGATCCGGAGCTCGCAAACATGCCCGACAACGGATACATCCAGAAGCTCCAGGACTATGTGCAAAACGGAGGGCATTTGCTTCTCGACAATGCGTTCGCAAGCAAGTTTCCCGCCGATTTTCTGGGAGCCTATCAGACGCAGCTCATAGCGCCGCCGCAGGCCAAACCGCAGTTTCAATATCCGGCCGTGCCGGTGAACGCTCAAGGCATGCAGGAAGTCATCAAACTTTTCAGCGATAATTTCTTCAAACGGGAAACGATGGACAATCTTCCGGGCTTCTATTGGGGCTACGGCCTTGATCCTTCAACGGCGCAGCCGCTGGTTACGCTGAACGGACAAGCGCTCGTCGCCGTCAATAAGGTCGGCAAAGGAACGGTACTCCTGAGCAGCACCTTCCTGCCTAACCGCTACTTTATTACGGGCTACGATCTTCAAAGCGGCATGGACCCCGCGCAGGGGTTCGGTAGCCTGGCCGCCAAGTACGATCAGCAGCGGAGCCTGAAACCGGGCACCGCCTATTTCGACAAGAAAGACCTGAAGCTGGAGCCCTACTTCAACTTCGCTTTCTCGGCGGCCAACGCCCAGTTCCGCACGGAATTTGTCACTTACGTGTCCAAGGAAACCTTCGGGTACAGCGTGACCAAAGTACTCGGGCCTTACGGGCGTCCGGCCATGTCCTACCAGAACCATTTCGAGGCCATGCCGGCGTTCAAGGACAAGGAAGCGATTCAATGGGCGGAGCTGACGAAGAAGTACAATCAGATCCCGTCCTTCTCGCTGGTCCGCTCCGCCTTCTATTGGGGACAGTGGAAAGAGAGCGTCTCCGTCCACCTGAACGGCGGATCCAACGAGAAGCCGCAGTTCAGCGGGGAATCTCCCGCTTCCTACTACAGCAGCGGCATGCATCTGCAGTCCGAGGAAGGCGCCATACGCCTGGCGGAGTATCCAGACTACAAATCGCTGGCCGATCCCGTAGAAGGCCCGCACCGGCTTGTACCGGCGTTCGCGGACATCAACGGGGACGGGAAGGAAGACCTTCTCGCCGGCAGCAGCGACGGATACGTCTACGTGTATCCGAACCTCGGGCCGAAGCCCGAGGCTTACGAGCGCGATCCCGCGCCGGGCGGCCTCAAGCTGCCGGATGTGTACGGCAAGCCGGAGAAGCTGCTGCTGACGAATGGCCAGCCGCTCAAGACCGGTCCGCATGCTTCCGTGCATGCGGTGGACTGGAACGCCGACGGGAAGATCGACCTTCTCGTCAGCGATGCCACCGGGGCCGTGCAGATCGCGCTCGGCCAAGGCGGCGGGCGGTTCGCACCGCTAACCGCCCTGCAGGACCCGTCCGGGCCCATCAAGGTGCCCGGACCGGCTCTCGCGGCCGCGGGGGATCTCCGCGGCCAAGGCTTTCCGGACCTGGTCGTCGGAGACGCCGACGGCAAGGTCCGGGTGTACCGCGCGCCGCAGGCAGGCGCGCTGCGCCTCTCCGCCGGCGCCGTAGTCGCGGACGTCGGCGCCAAGTACGCCGCGCCGTCCGTCCGTGACATGGACGGCGACGGCCGGGCGGACCTCGTTGTCGGCAGCAACGAGGGGGATCTGCGCGTGTTCCGCCAGGAAAGCGGCGGAACCTTCACCGCCCAGGGAAGCGTAAACGGCGCCACGCTGAATCAGATGGGCACGAACGCCCTGGTCGGCGGACACAACTCCGTGCCGGTCTGGCACGATGTGAATCACGACGGTGTCGTAGACCTGATCGTCGGACAGCTGGAGTTCGGCTCGCCGGTTCCGGTCGATTCGCCGGCCTTCCCTTACAAGGCGGAACTGCAGGAGTTCCTGCAGTATACGAAGCAGAATCATCTCGAATTGTATCCGCACATATATGTGCACAATTTCGTCAGCGACGCCCAGGAGAAGCAGGAGATCGCCCTGCACAAGCAGGCGTTCGAGAAGCTCGGCCTTCCCTGGACGATGCCCGGAACGAACCAGCACACCTGGCGGATCAACTTCCCGGACCGGCTTCAGACACTCCGCAACGAGAACGAGCAGGGAATCTGGTTCAACTTTGGCTTTACGCCGTCACATACGCCTACAGAGCCCCGGCTCGGTACGGATTACATCTGGGGGCTTCCTTTCCTGCTGACGAAGGACAAGAGCGGCAGCGATCAGCCTATGTTGATTTACACGCCGGCTCCGGTGCTTCGCAAAACGGGCGAAATCTCTACGGTCGATATTTACGATTCTTATATTAAGCGCGATATGCCCATTGATTACTTCGAACACATTGAGTATCACTTCCCTGCTCGCGTAGGGGAACTGGAGGAATTCGCTTCCTTCCTCGATGACATTCGGAATCAGTACGATTATAACTTTATGACGGAAACCCAAATGGCCCGTTCCTTCCTGACTACCTTGACAACGCAGGTTACCGTGAAGCGCACCTGGGCCGACTATATCATGGACGAAGTGAAAGACCGGATTTCCGGCAAAGGCCTTCATCTGTCTCTCACGATCGGAGCGGATACATCCGCCGTGCCGAAACAGGCGGCCGAGTACGCCAATACGCCGGGCGTCGTGGTGGAAAAAGGCGAGAGATACGCGCCTTACTCCCTTGCCGCCAAGTCCGACGTATACACCGAACGCAGCGGCAAGCTGTACCTCGGCCTTGCCCGCGAGGCGCAGCTTCATATCGGCAAGCCTGCCGAGGAAGCTCACATTGTCCGTGCCAATGTGCCGTTCGAGCTGGATACCCGGGAGAGCGGCACCTGGAAGCTCAATTTGCAGGCGGCCGGTCTGCAGCAAATCAAAATCTACAGCCCGTCCGGGCTGACGATCCCGGGAAATCCGGCGGATATCAAGCTTGAACAAGATGCGGCAACCGGCATGTATACACTTACGCGTTACGGAGATAAGACGACCATAAGCCTGTCTCTTAAAAAATAAACGGAGGGGCCGGTTAACGCCGTCCCGCTCCCGAGTACAGCCGGTGCCTGCCGTTCCTACGGCCCATCCGGCTGTACGCCTTCTTTACACCAATCTATTCCTGCCTGGGAGGCCCGACTGACTATGGAAGAAATCATAAAGCAGCTGGAAGAACACATCAGAAGCCGCTATGAGATTGAAGAAGACGACGACGATTTCGGCGTAGATGTTCATCTGTTCGATTACGGCTTTATCGACTCGATGGGTGCCACGGCACTGATCGCTCATATCGAGCAAACGTACGGCATTCAAGTGACGAACCAGGATCTGATGCTGTATCCGATGAATACCGTTCGCGAGATCGCCCAATTCATTTCCACGAAAACCGGGAGGTAACACCATGGAATGCAAAATATCGCTGGAACGGCTTTCCGAAAGCCAGCACGGACAGGTTAAATACGCATCCGCTTTCGTGGATGAGCACATTCAGGAAATTTCCTTGGAAGACGGACATCTCCGGATCGTCCATACGTCCCCGAACGGCGACGAAGCGATCCGCGAACGCGTAGAGCGTCTTATCGAACGCTTCTCCAAGGGCGACTTCGGTTTTAAAGAAAACGTCCTGTTCCGCAACGAAGTTTCCGTTCCATACAGCGGTGACATTATTCGCGAACTCGTGGAGAGCAAGAGCATTAAGGTGCTGGAGCCGGGCCTGTTTATTTTCCGCGAGCCGTTCTCCTCTCTCATGCGCTTTCTCGACTATTCGTTCGTTACGAAGATTGCGAACCGCTTCCAGGTGAAGGAAGAGTCTTACCCGGCCGTGATTCACTCGGAGACCTTGAACAAAACGAATCACTTCACCTCTTTTCCGGAGCATATCCACTTCCTCACGCACCTACGCGAAGATTTGGATGTGATCGAATCCTTCTCCGACTCAATCCGTGCTACCGGCGGCTGGAAGGACGAGCTTCCGCTCGATCTGAACGCCACCATGCCGAAGCCTAAATTTACGATGAACCCGTCCACGTGCTACCACTGCTATGAAGGCCTGCAGGGTGAGACTCTCGAAGGAGACGGAATCGTAGTAACGGCTGTCGCGAAGTGTCACCGGTTCGAGTCCAAGAACCACACCGATTTCGGCCGCCTGCTCGATTTCTCGATGCGGGAAATTATTTTTGTGGGAAAACCGGATTTCGTGAAGGAAAATCGTCTGAAATCCATCGAATACATTAAAGAGCTTGCCGTAGAGTGGGAAGTCGACAGCTTGCTTGAAATTGCGAACGATCCGTTTTTCACCAACGATTTTCAGGTAAAAGCGTCCTTCCAGCGCAATCAGGAGATGAAATATGAACTGCGTTTGACGATTCCGTACCTGGACAAGTCCATCGCCTGCAGTTCCGTCAACTTCCACAGCAACACTTTCGGCAACGCCTTCGACATCAAAGTAGGCAAGCGTGCCGCCGTTACCGGCTGCGTAGGATTCGGCATCGAGCGCTGGGCGTTTGCATTCCTTGCTCAATACGGCATGGATGAAGCCAACTGGCCGGCGTCTTTCCGTGAGCAGTACCATGCTTGGCAACAAAAATCCCTATAAAGAGTGATCGTGTGAACATACTCGCTTTTTTCAAGAAGAACAGCTTCGTCCTGGGGCTGCTTCTTATTTTTGTGGTCGCTGAAGCTCTCGTCATGTGGTGGAATCCCCTTGAGACGAGCCGCCGGTTCGGTAAAGACGACTTTACGAAGACGCTCTACCATCACGGCTGGTCGCGCAGCGGAGCCGTATTTTACGGCAATTCCTCTGTTACGGGGGCGTATATCGAGGAGAAGTCGGCAGCCAAGCTCGTTGAAATGGGCTTATCCTACGGGAAGCTGACGGATTTGCAGCAGATTCTTCAGCGCGGATTATACTCCGTGAAAGATGAGCTGGTGATCGGCATCGATGTGCATACGCTGCTGGACAAAATGGAAACCGACTACCGGTTCCCGTGGAACAAGCCCTGGTACAAGCCGTACGTATACGCGTACCGAGCGGACTTCCTGGATGCGGGCAAGGAACTGGTCCGCAATCTGGCTTTTCAGGGGAGTCTCGCTTATGAGCCCCGCTGGATCGACAAGGAACTTTATCACGGATACGCTACGGAAGACGCGATGACCAAAAGCTGGGCCCGGTACGAGAAGGATTACAACTGGATGACGCTCAAGGACATGCAAGATAACCTGGACGCGCTCCAGTGGGTACTGGATGACGCCAAAGAGAAAGGGATTCCGCTTCGCGTCGTTTGGATGCCATTCCGTCAGGACCATGTGAAGCCTCCCTATACCGCTGCCATGAAGCAGGAAGTGAATGCGCGTCTCAAAGCCGCGGACGTTCCCGTGCTCGATCTCATGGACCGTTATGCGCCCAAGTACTTTCACGACCTCGTCCACCTTAACCGGGAGGAAGGGGCTCCCCTGTTTACGAAGGAGGTTGACGAATGGCTGCTTTCTTTAAGAAAACCTTCGAAATCCTGATTTATGTAGGAATGCTTTATTTGGTGCTCGTTTATTTTACCGGGCAAGGCTTGTTTATCTATGAAGGGTTTTAGCCCCAGCCTCCCCATGAGGTCTCACCTGTCCGCTTATGTGTTGACCCACTCATTCTCCGTCCGTTGAAGGAGTCCTGTTATGTTTTATTTGAACATGAACGCGCTGCTTGCCATGTGCGGCATGGTGTTCGTGCTGATGGCGACGAGAAAATGGCCGCAGAACAAACGCATCCTGATGCTGCTGTTCAACCTCGGCTTTCTTTTTCTGTGGAGCGGCAAACTGTTTGCGTTCTATATCGCCTATACGCTGCTTAATTATATATTCTTCGTCTATTTGTGCCGTACACCCGTCTGGCGGAAATTTGCGTTCGCGCTGTTCATTCTCGCCAATATAGGCGCTGTCGTCCTGTTTCACATGCTCGGCAAGCAGGGCTCGGTTTCGCTTTTGGCAGACGGCGTAATGACACTCGGCATCATGTTCAACGTGCTCAAAATCATCGATGCGCTGTATTTCGCCTATTTCTTCGGCAAAGATGGGCAAGCCAAGGTTATCGACTATGTGAACTACATTTTGTTCATTCCCACGTTTACCTCCGGTCCGATCTTAAAGTTCCGGGACTTCATGGCCGATGTAAAAGTGCCTTACAAAGTCGATGCGCCCCAGTTTGAGGCGGGCGTCAAACGGATTATTTTGGGCCTTTTCAAAAAAGTCGTCGTGGTCGTCTGGATGACCGATCTGTTCAACAAAGTGATGGACCAGGAGCTTCATACCCATCAGAGCCTCTTCTTGATGATCTGGTTCTACCTGATGATTTACATGGACTTCTCGGGCTATTCGGATATCGCCGTCGGCTTCGGCCGTCTGATGGGCTTCACGATTCCCGAAAACTTTAAGAAACCGTTCCTCTCTCCCACCCTTACTCAGTTCTGGCGGAACTGGCACGCTACCTTGGGAGATTGGTTCCGCGATCATATCTTCATTTTCTTTTCCCGCAAAACGCCATCCAAGCTCATGACCGCCGGGCTTTCGATTTTCATTATGACGCTGATGGGACTGTGGCACGGCTTCTCGTGGCTGTTTCTGATCTACGGGGTTTATCACGGGGTGATTATCGCGATTGAGAATCTGCTCGGCAAGACGACCGTCATCCGCAGAAAGGTTTCCAAGCCTTACTTCTACATGCGATGCCTGCTGACCCAAGCTCTTGTCGTCGCGGCCATTATCATTAACTTGAATACCCCCGACGTGGTCTTACGTGTTTACAAAGGTCTTTTCCATCTCCCCTTCTAAAAGAGGCAGGTGGGAAGACCTTTTTGTTTTTCGGAAAAGCAAACCGGTTTTCCCTGACTGGAACTTGTTACGGCTGTGCGCTTCATTTCCCGGCAAAGCGGTGATATAATAAGTGTACGCGCGTTCTTTTTATAATCCGTGGAGGTGTACAACAATGAAACTAGGCGTGTTTGCCGTCCTTTTCGGACAAAAACCTCTAGAAGAAGCACTCGATTACATTGCAGAAAAAGGCCTTGAAGCCGTTGAAATCGGTACCGGCGGTTACCCGGGCAACGCTCACTGCAAGCCCGAAGAACTGCTTGCCGACGAAAGCAAGCTAAAGGCATTTAAACATGCGTTCGATTCCCGAGGCCTGACGATTTCCGCGCTCAGCTGCCACGGTAACCCGCTTCATCCTCAGAAGGCGGTAGCCAAACAGTTCCACGTCGATTTTATCCGTACGCTAGAACTGGCTGAAAAGCTTGAAGTCCCTGTCGTAAACGGATTCTCCGGCTGCCCGGGCGATCACGAGGATGCCAAATATCCGAACTGGCCCGTAGCTCCCTGGCCGAACGATTTCCAGGAAATTCTCGACTGGCAGTGGACAAATAAAGTCATCCCTTACTGGACCGAAACCGGTAAATTCGCTTCGGACCGCGGTGTGAAAATCGCCCTTGAACTGCACGGCGGTTTCTCCGTTCATACACCGGGCACCCTGCTCCGTCTGCGTGAAGTAGCCGGCGAAGTGATCGGCGCGAACCTGGATCCGAGTCACATGTGGTGGCAGGGGATCGACCCGGTTCAAGCTGTTCAAATTCTCGGCCGTGAAAATGCGATCCATCATTTCCATGCCAAGGATACTTCGATCGATCCGATCAACGTGAATAAGCACGGCATCACGGATATGCAGTCCTACTCGCTTATGCTGGATCGCGCTTGGCAGTTCCGTACCGTCGGCTACGGCCACGACATGAAGACATGGGCGGATATCATCAGCGCCCTGCGTCTGGTCGGTTACGACTATGTCGTGAGCATTGAGCACGAAGACGGCCTGATGTCGGTTAACGAAGGCTTCACGAAAGCCGTTGAGAACTTGCAACAGATTCTTATCAAAGAACCGCTCGGCGACATGTGGTGGGTGTAACTGTACAAAAAGAAAAGCCTCTTATCGGAAGATAAGGGGCTTTTCTTCATGCGCTGCTATTTGTAAGCGGCAGCTTGTTACCAGCCTTTGATCATGACGAAATCCATGAAAAGGAATACAGCCAAGCTAACCAACGCAAATGCGATCGCGAAAACGTTTTTTCTTTTGGCCGCGAACAGACGGACCAAGCCGATTGCGATCAAGATCGTAAAAATGATCACAAATGGATCGAATCCGGAAAAACTGGATGCTTGTGCTGCCTCTTCTGCAAATAACATTGAGAGACCTCCTTCATTTATCCAACCAGGTAACCTAACGAAATAGCCTTTTACTCTCTATGTTAGCTCTATCGGGGTGAAGATGCAAGGCCCTAGTCTTGATGTTAACAAGTTTGTCACGATTTATTCATTTCTATGAATAGGGAGGGTAATTATAAACAAAACCTGTCTCTTTCATAATAATTGTTTATACCCGCTTTTGCCCCGCACGGATTTACGCCCTGACCTAAATATGATACGATCAACCTATCCTATATCACACTTTTTCTATCGGAATTACGTATAAAAAGGGAGGTCCCACGCATGGCTTATCAACCGATCTGGACTCAAGACACGTCGAAGCTGAACAAGATGGAACTCGTCAAGCTTCAAAAAGACGGACTCGATGTGATTCGTACCATTATTGAAAAGTATGCTCTGGAAGGATACGATTCCATTCCTGAAGACGATATGAATTTGTTCAAATGGGCCGGTGTTTATCAGCAAAAGCCCAAGGACGGCCATTTTATGATGCGCGTCCGCATCAACTCCGGCGTATTGACCAGCGCTCAAGCTCGTGCACTCGCCGGCATTGCGGAAGATTACGGACGGAATCTGGTCGACGTCACCACGCGTCAGGCGATCCAGTTCCACTGGTTGACCGTTGAGAACCTCCCCGATATCTTCAAAAGGCTGGAAGAAGTCGGCCTATATTCTTATGAAGCTTGCGGCGACTGCCCGCGTACGATTGTCGGCAATCCGCTGGCAGGTATCGATCCCGATGAGCTTATGGACACGACTGCCCTGGTAAATGAAGTAAACGATTTCTTCCTAATGAACAAGGATTTCTCCAACCTGCCGCGTAAATATAAAATGTCGATTTCCAGCAACGTATATAACTCCGCTCATGCTGAAATTAACTGCCTCGGTTTTACACCGGCCGTTAAAATCATTGACGGAGAAGAAGTACTCGGCTTCCATGCTTGGGTCGGCGGCGGTCTTTCCGCGAAGCCCCATCTGGCCAAACAGCTTGACCTCTTCGTGCGTCCGGAAGAAGTGCTGAAAGTCGCTACCGGCGTAACGGTTATTTTCCGTGACTTCGGCTATCGTGAGAAGCGCCACCATGCGCGCCTGAAGTTTCTCGTGGCCGATTGGGGCCCGGAGAAATTCTTGGAGAAGCTCATCGAGCTGATCGGACCTATGCCAACCCGCGGAGAGGAGAAAGTCGCCGGCTGGACAGCGGCTTATTTTGACGGCGTTCACCCTCAAAAGCAGGATGGCTACAGCTATGTCGGCTTGAACGTTCCGGTAGGCCGTCTCAATGCGGAAGAGCTGCGCGAACTGGCCCGCATCTCGGACCAGTACGGCCAAGGCACGATCCGCACGACCATGTCCCAGAACATCATTCTGTCGGATATCCCGAACGACCGGGTGGACGATGTTCTCCAAGAAACCGTGCTGCAGCGTCTGACGCCGTTCCCAAAACGTTTCATGAGCCGGACGGTATCGTGCACAGGCAACGAATTCTGCAACTTGGCGATCGTCGAAACCAAGGAACGCGCACGCCGCGTTGCCGAGTACCTGGACGCCAATGTGGAACTGGATGAAGAAGTCCGCATCCACTTCATCGGCTGCCCGAACGCCTGCGGCCAGAAGCAAATCGCGGACATCGGCTTGCAGGGTACGCTCGTTAAAACGCCGGACGGTCCGGTAGATGCGTTCGATATCGCGGTCGGCGGTATCCTCGGTCCCGGCGCCCAGTTTAACACCGGGCTAAAAGGCCGTGTTAAAGGGGACGATGTAGGCCCGGTGCTCGCCGAGCTTATCCGTTTCTACAAGGAAAATCGCAGTCCCGAGGAAACGTTCCATCAATTCTTCCTCCGCGTAGGAGCACCTGCATTCCAGGCGAAATTGACGGAAATCCTTACGGTAGCTTCTTAATTTGAAAGGATGGGGATGAGCTGAATTCGGATGCATTTGCCGACCACAGCACCCCTTATGCTCATACAGAGCTTTCATGAATCCCATATATTCTTAAAGAACTACAGAAAACGGGCAAGATCGTCCCAAAGCGATCCTGCCCGTTTTTCTTTATTTACTTGCCATCCAACGCAAAAGAAGCAGGAGCAAAGCGAATCACCGCTTTGTTCCTGCTTCCTTTTTTGCTTAGAGGCAAGGTGCCCGAGAGTACGCCTGCCTTAGCTGACCGCGTCCTCCAGCAGCTCCTTCGCGCGCTCGGCGTAGTCGTCCGAACGCTTGCGGTCGCGGTCCAATATCGGCTTGAGATATTGGCCGGTATAGGAGCCTTCGACCTTGACGACGGCTTCCGGAGTACCGGCTGCGACGATTTCACCGCCGCGGCTGCCTCCCTCAGGGCCCAGATCGATCAAATAGTCGGCTGTTTTGATTACATCCAGGTTATGCTCAATAACCAGAACCGAATCGCCGTTCTCAACTAGACGGTGAAGCACTTTCAGCAGACGGTCGATATCGTGAATATGCAGACCCGTTGTCGGCTCATCCAGGATATAGATCGTCTTGCCTGTACTGCGGCGGTAAAGCTCCGCCGCCAGCTTCACACGTTGGGCTTCCCCGCCGGACAAAGTCGTTCCGGGCTGTCCGAGCTTCATGTAACCCAAGCCTACATCCAGAAGGGTATAAAGCTTGCGGTGAATCCGCGGTATATTCTCAAAGAATTCGCAGGCATCTTCTATCGTCATATCCAGGATATCGGAGATGCTTTTACCTTTATAGTTGACTTCAAGCGTTTCACGGTTGTACCGTTTGCCTTTGCAGACTTCACACGGCACATAGACGTCCGGAAGGAAGTGCATCTCGATTTTGATAATCCCGTCGCCTCTGCACGCCTCGCAGCGTCCGCCCTTCACGTTAAAGCTGAAACGGCCCTTCTTATAACCACGGATTTTCGCTTCCGTTGTGGAAGCAAAGAGATCGCGGATATCATCGAAGACTCCTGTATACGTTGCCGGGTTGGAACGGGGCGTCCGTCCGATTGGCGATTGATCGATATCAATCACCTTGTCCACGTGCTCCAGACCCTTCATTTCACGGTACAGACCCGGACGCACTTTGGCTTTGTTAAGATCGCGTGCCAGTGTCTTATACAGGATCTCGTTAATCAAGGTACTTTTACCCGATCCCGATACGCCCGTTACGCACGTAAATACACCCAGTGGGAATTTCACGCTTACGTTGCGCAGGTTATTTTCCTTGGCTCCTTTAATCTCGAGCCATTTCCCGTTCGGCTTGCGCCGCTCCGCCGGAATCGGAATGAATTTTTTACCGCTCAAATACTGGCCCGTCAGGGAGTTGTCATTGTTCATGATCTCTTCCGGCGTACCTTGAGCGATGATTTGTCCGCCGTGAATACCCGCACCCGGACCGATATCGATAATATAATCGGAAGCCATCATGGTGTCTTCGTCATGTTCCACAACGATCAGTGTGTTGCCCAGATTTCTCATATGCTCCAGCGTCTGAATCAGGCGCGTATTATCACGCTGGTGAAGACCGATACTCGGCTCGTCCAGAATGTAGAGGACACCCATCAGCGATGACCCGATTTGGGTAGCAAGCCGGATACGCTGGGCCTCGCCCCCGGATAACGTTCCCGCTGCCCGGTGCAGAGTCAAGTAATCGAGTCCGACATTTACCAGAAATCCTAGGCGCGCTTTGATTTCTTTAAGAATCAGGTGGGCAATGGTCCGCTCTTTCTCGGACAGCCCTCCGTCAAGATCCTCAAACCAGTTCTGAGCTTCTCCGATGGAGAGCTCTGTCGCATGGGAAATGTTGGTTCCCCCTACCGTTACGGCAAGGGTTTCCGGTTTAAGACGCTGGCCTTTACATTTCGGACATGGCTTGGAGCTCATGTACGCCTCAATGTGTTCCCGGATTCCATCCGAGAAAGTGTCGCGGTAACGGCGCTCCAAATTTCTTACGATGCCCTCAAACGGCACGTAAGCGTCCTTGACGGTTCCAAATTCATTCTGATAACGGAAGCGGACACGCTGTCCGTCTGTGCCATACAGAATGATTTTGAACTGCTCCTGGCTCAGTTCCGACACCGGAACATCCATCGGAATCTGATAGTGGCTGCAAACGGCCGCCAGGAATTGAGGGTAGTAAGTGGATGTGCTTCCCGCCCAAGCTTCAAAAGCTCCCTGGTTGATCGTCTTGTTCGGATCGGACACCAGAAGATCCGGATCTACAATCATCTGGCTGCCAAGACCGTCACACTCCGGGCAGGCTCCGAACGGACTATTAAAGGAAAACATACGCGGAGACAATTCATCAATGCTGAACCCGCACTCCGGGCAGGCTAGATTCTGGCTGAAGAGCAGTTCTTCCTGGTCGATAATATCGACGATAATGCGGCCTTCGGACAGCTTCAGCGCCGTCTCCAGGGAATCCGCCAACCGGCTTTGAATATCGTCTTTAACGACGATACGGTCAACAACGACTTCAATGTTGTGCTTTTTGTTCTTCTCCAGCGTAATCTTGTCGGAGAGATCCATGATTTCTCCGTTAACACGCACACGGACGAAACCCTGTTTCTGAATATCGGCCAGCAGCTTGGTGTGCTCGCCTTTCCGTCCGGAAACAAGCGGAGCCAAGATTTGCAGCTTCGTCCGTTCCGGATATTCCATTACCCGGTCGACCATTTGTTCGACGGTCTGGGAAGTAATCTCAATGCCGTGTACGGGGCAGTGCGGTTTCCCGATACGCGCGAAGAGAAGGCGCAGGTAATCGTAAATCTCCGTAACGGTTCCAACCGTAGAACGGGGATTCCGGCTGGTGGTCTTCTGGTCGATCGAGATCGCCGGTGAAAGCCCTTCGATGGAATCGACGTCCGGCTTGTCCATTTGTCCTAAAAATTGCCGCGCATAAGCAGACAGCGATTCAACATAACGGCGCTGTCCTTCCGCATAAATGGTATCGAAGGCCAGGGACGACTTCCCGGAACCGCTGAGTCCCGTAAGCACGACGAACTTGTCGCGCGGAATGGTCACATCAATGTTTTTCAGATTGTGTGCCCGTGCCCCTTTAATGACTATGTTTTCTCTGGCCACCTTGTACGTACACCCTCTCTATTCGCAGGCCGTCCAGTCCTTTCCCCGGAACATCTGAAAGGTTCCCTTCCCGGGTTCTAAGGCTGAGCTTCCTGTTAGTTAATCTCTTTGATACTCCACACACTTCAAAATCCAGTCTCTATTGTCTGTTCCGGCTTGTACATACCGACTCTTCGAATATAGCAGAACAGATTCACACCAAAAAGATATCTATGAACAAAACCCTTCGTCCAGCTGTCGCTTGAACGCGGGTCCCATTAAATATTAATCAAAAACGTATATACGTCAATATATACGATAATCTATCAATCGTGCAACTGTCATCCCCAACTATACGGGTGCAGGTACTCTATTTACCATACTTGCCTCGCTTAGTACCAGTTATGCCCGGATTGGGCCGGATATAAGCAGACAGACAGGCAGGATCCCTTTCTGTTCTCCTGCCTGTCTGTGCCGCATCGTTGCTATCCTAACCTTCCGCTTTCAGTTCAAGAAGAGCATCGCGCAATTCCGCAGCTCTTTCAAACTGCAAATTCTTCGCCGCATCTTTCATCTCTGCCTCGAGACGTTCGATTACCGCGGCGCGATCTTTCTTGGACATTTTGCCTGTCTTCACTTCTGCCAGGTATTCCGTCTTCTCCTCGGCGACCTTCGTCGCCTCGATTACGTCGCGAATCTTCTTGGCAATGGTTTGCGGGGTTATCCCGTGCTCTATATTGTAGGCTTCCTGTATGGTCCGGCGGCGTTCGGTTTCCTTAATCGCCTTATCCATGGAATCCGTAATTTTATCGCCGTACATAATGACGCGTCCATCCGCATTCCGGGCCGCCCGGCCGATCGTCTGGATCAGCGAACGTTCCGCGCGGAGGAAGCCTTCTTTGTCGGCATCCAGAATAGCCACCAGCGAAACTTCCGGCAAATCAAGCCCCTCTCTGAGCAGGTTGATTCCCACAAGAACGTGGAAGGTACCGAGCCGCAGATCGCGGAGGATTTGCATCCTCTCCAAAGTCTTGATATCGGAGTGCAGATAACGTACCTTGATGCCGATTTCCTTAAAGTAATCCGTTAGATCCTCGGACATCTTCTTCGTGAGGGTCGTCACGAGAACCCGCTCGTCCTTAGCGATCCGGTCATGAATCTCACCGATGAGATCATCGATCTGACCTTTGGTCGGCCTCACTTCAATGATCGGGTCAAGCAGTCCGGTCGGACGGATAATCTGCTGAACCATCTCCGGACAGTGTTCCAGCTCATATGGCCCCGGCGTTGCCGAGATATAAACGATCTGGCTCACCTTGCGTTCGAACTCCTCGAACTGCAAAGGACGGTTATCCAGCGCGGAAGGGAGACGGAATCCGTGCTCGACCAGCACTTCCTTGCGCGCCCGGTCCCCGTTGTACATCGCACGAATCTGGGGCAATGTCACGTGGGACTCGTCGACCATCACCAGCATGTCGTCCGGGAAATAATCGAGAAGCGTATAAGGCGTCGCCCCGCGTTCGCGGAACGTCAGCGGCCCGGAATAGTTCTCGATCCCGGAGCAGAAGCCCATCTCCGCCATCATTTCGATGTCGTAGCGCGTTCTCTGTTCCAGTCTCTGCGCTTCGAGCAGCTTGCCCTTGCCGCGCAGTTCCTCGAGCCGTTCCTCCAGCTCGCGCTCGATGTTCACCAGCGCACGCTTCATCGTATCTTCTTTCGTTACGAAGTGAGACGCCGGAAAAATCGCGATATGGTCGCGTTCACCCAGAATCTCGCCCGTAAGCACGTCGATTTCGGTGATCCGTTCGATCTCGTCCCCGAACAGTTCCACACGGACGGCCTGTTCACTTCGGGAAGCCGGGAAAATCTCAATGACATCGCCACGGACACGGAACGTGCCGCGCACGAAGTTCATATCGTTGCGCTGATACTGGATGTCCACAAGCCGGTGAAGAATCTCGTTGCGGGACTTCTCCATTCCGGTGCGCAGCGACAGCAGCAGCGATCCGTATTCCGCAGGTGAACCGAGGCCGTAAATACACGACACGCTCGCTATGATAATAACGTCTCTGCGCTCAAACAACGAACTCGTCGCCGAGTGGCGAAGCTTATCGATTTCTTCATTGATGCTGGAGTCTTTCTCTATATACGTATCCGAAGAAGCTATATAAGCCTCCGGCTGATAGTAATCGTAGTAGCTGACGAAATAAGACACGGCGTTGTTCGGAAAAAACTCCTGGAACTCGCTGCAAAGCTGAGCCGCCAGCGTCTTATTGTGCGCAATAATGAGGGTCGGACGGTTTAGCTGGGCAATGACCTGAGCCGCCGTAAACGTCTTTCCCGTACCCGTTGCGCCCAAAAGCGTCTGGTGCCTCGTTCCGTCCTGTATGCTTTTGACGAGCTCTTGGATCGCAGAAGGCTGGTCTCCCTGAGGAGAAAAATCCGATACGAGTTCAAACTTGTTCGTGCTCTTGATTATTTCACTCAAAATTTATCACCCACCGTCAGGTAGTCAAATTTAAAAGCACGCGGCGGCTTGCACCCCCCGCATGCCTGTCTTAATACCTATAAACTTTTACCCGTCTTGCTCCGATATAGAACATATATACTTACCTACAACGGAGATATTCGGGCTGCCGGAAATAAGAATATGTGTTCCCGTATAATTATACTCTTTTTATGATCCGGTTGCAAATATTCAGACTCATTTTCATTTCCTTTTTTTAGGCGGCAGCCTGGTCTGCATCATGAACATATTTCGATTCTAGAGGTGGTCAATCGTGGATTTGGCAACATTGTTAGGGCTTATACTCGGCTTGGGGGCACTAATCGGGGGATACATGTGGGACGGCGGTCATCTGACCTCGCTCCTCGTTCCAAGTGCCATGCTGATCGTCTTCGGAGGCACCTTCGGTGCAGTCGCGGTGAGTTTCCCGGTAGCAACACTCAAAAAAATTCCGAAAGCGCTCGGAATCGCATTCAAACAAACCCAGCGGGACACGACCGCCACCATCGACGAAATCGTCGACATGGCTTCCATCGCCCGCCGCGAAGGCGTACTGGCCCTGGAACAGAGAGCCCAGGAGCATCCTAATCCTTTTCTGAGAGACGGTCTTATGATGGTCGTAGACGGAACGGATCCGGAGCTTACCCGGCAGATTCTGGAGCTTGAAATGGATTCCATCGAACACCGCAACGACGGCATGTCCAAAATGTTCGAAGCCGCAGGCGGCTACTCCCCGACCATGGGAATTATCGGAACGGTGCTCGGGCTTATTCACGTACTCGGCAACTTGTCCGACCCTTCCACAC
Organism: Paenibacillus sp. JNUCC 35; assembly: GCF_058269095.1. Lineage (NCBI taxonomy): Bacteria > Bacillati > Bacillota > Bacilli > Caryophanales > Paenibacillaceae > Paenibacillus > Paenibacillus sp. JNUCC 35. The sequence continues at coordinate 6,093,072 of NZ_CM177771.1, forward strand.
TCGGTCCGGCCATCGCGGTCGCTTTCTCCGCCACTCTATACGGCGTTATGTTCGCCAACGTGGTCTATCTGCCGATCGGCAACAAGATCAAGCTGCGCGGCAAAGAGCAAATTTCCGAAATGGAACTGATGCTTGAAGGCATTCTGGCTCTCCAGGCCGGTGAGAATCCTCAGTTGATCCGCAAAAAGCTGGCTTCCTTCGTTCACGAGAAGAATGCCGATAAGCAAAGCAGCGGAGAGGCGGGTGCCGATCTTGCGGAAGAGAGGTAAGAAACAAGAAGAACACGTGAACCATGAACGCTGGTTGATTACTTATTCCGACTTGATTACGCTGCTCCTGGTATTTTTTATCGTGATGTACGCGATGAGCAAAGTCGATATGAACAAATACGAGACTATGGCCAAGGCCCTGAACTCGCAATTTATGAAAAATGAATCCCTTCTGCCTCAAGGCAGCGGAATTTCCGGCACGATCATACCCACGGCGAGCGACGGAACCAAGCCTAAGAAGGATACCTCCGCGGAAGAAGCGGCCAAGAAAGAGCAGCAGCTCAAGGACATGCTTCAAGCGATCCAGGCGTACATCAAAGATAACAACCTGGAAGCTAAAGTTTCCGCATCGGATACACCGAGGGGCATCGCCATTACGCTGAACGATCTGTTCCTGTTCGATCTGGGTAAAGCCGATCTCAAACCGGCGGCTTATCCCGTACTTGAAAAGCTCGCTACCCTTCTTCCTACGCTGAGCAACCGGGTCAGCATCGAAGGGCATACCGATAATATTCCGATTTCATCCGGATCGGCTTACAAAGATAACTGGGGACTCTCGTTTGCGCGGTCGCTTTCCGTACTCCGTTATTTTACGAATACGGCTAAACTGAGCGATGATCATCTGATGGCGACGGCTTATGCGGATACCGTTCCTAAAATGCCTAACACAAACGAAGAGAACCGCGCCAAGAACCGGCGTGTGGAGATCGTCGTATTGAGGGAATTCCAAAATAATGAGCAGCAGCCACAGCCACAGAAAGAGGCGCCGCCGGCAGCTGTCGCGGAAGCGGCTCCTGCAAAAGCTAACTAGTCACGCTCCTGTTGTAAAGGCTTGGGAAGCTTTCCTTCCCTCCCGCCTGCATCGCAACGCTATAAAAACCTCGACGTTCACCATAAGGTGATGTCGAGGTTTTTATTTGGATGAAGAGCCCGCAAGCCGGTGTGCCAGTTCCTGCGGCGTCTGCTTCCGCCTGTCTCTAAACTGCTTGGCATCGTGCAGAATGCGGACATGCGCGTTTGAGAACCGATTTCCCCGCGGAACTCGCTCTGTTCGCCCCTACAAGGTTTCTTCCGAACGTTTCGTCAACAGCCCCGTCAGCTTTCTCGTAAAATAAGTCAGCAGCGGCAGCTGCCGGATTTCGACGTAATAAACGGCATCCTGATCCGGGCAGATGACGATACCCAGCTGATGATGTTCACCCGCGAAGACGGCCCGCTTGTGAAAACGGATCTCGCCTTCCATGTCGACGATCTCCAGCTTGCAGTACGCCGAGCTCACCTGGATCGCCTGGTGCAGCTCGGTTTTGCTGTGGACCCGGACGCCGTTTACCTTGTGTACAAGCTCTCCGGGTCTCAGCCCCAGCTCGGCGGCGGGGCTGCCGGGCACCACCGCCAGAATCTTCAGCCCGCGGGGCTGGTTGATAAAGCACGGGCTGCGCTGCGCTTCTTCCCATCGTCCGTACCAGATCACCGCTTCGTGCAGCACAATTCCAAGCACGGCAGCGACAACGGTGAACGGACTCCAGACCTGCGCAAGCAGCGCGGAGAGGAAGAGCACCGCTGCATAGACCAGCAGCATAGCGGAGCTTCGCCCCACCTTCTCCTTCGGAAGCCGGGTCATCGTCAGCTCCGTAAACCCGATCATGGCGGGGAATGCGAGCAAGCTCCAGCCCGCCATCAGAGCATCGCCGGTAAACAGCGGCGACCAGGGAAAATCAACCGCTCCCGTACCCGCTTGAACCGGAACCGCGAGGAAAAGCGGCACCGGCCAGAATCCCTGGAGCTGGTAGCCTCCGACGATCTTGCCCCGCTTGCCCTCGTAGAACATGGGGCTCGCCATCCGAGCTCCCTGCGAGCGGATCAACAGGGCCTCCGCCGCATGTAGGACGGCTACCAGAGCAAGCAGGGACGGAACGTCCGCATTCCTTACCACGGCAGCCACGCTGCTCCAGAAACCGTCCCCGCCAGGGGCGGGCAGTCCGGCCAGCACAACCTGCAGAATACCGAGGAGTCCCACCGAATAAGCGAGGCACAGAAACCGGATGCGGATGAGAATCATCGCGACGGACAGGCCCCACAGCAGCAGAATCGTATCGGCTTGCAGGGAGACGCCTACGAACAGCATAACGACCGATACGCCGAGTCCCGCGACCCAGCCCCATAAATAAGTCCGCCAGGTCTCCCCGATCAGGGAATGAAGGCGGGTGGCAAACAATTTTCGTTCAAATTGAATTTGTTTCCGGTACTGCAGAAGGACGAGAAGAAGTCCGATATACGTAAAAGGGTTCAGCCATAACCGACCGAACGCCGTCAAGAAACGTCCGGCAATTTCCGCAATAATGTCCATAACTCACTCCCTCAAGGCTCGAAACACGCTTCTTTTTTGTAAAAAATCCGACGGTCCGACTTAGTTATATACATTCGACCCGCCCCCTTCATTTCCTTCCGTCCCCATACAATTGGCAAAAAGAAGAGGACGGCCGGACCCGCGCCGGAGCGCGCAAAGTCCTACCGTCCCTCTTTTATTTCGAAAGCTGGGTCTGCAGCTCTTTAACGGCCGCTTTCAGCTGATTGTCGTTCTTCGGAAGCTTAACGGCTTCCAGAACGGCGCTTTCCAGCTTCTTGGCCGTCGCCGCATCCACATTACCGGTCACGGACAGACCGCTGCTCTTCTGGAACGCCTTGACGGCATCCGCCGTTTTGCTGCTGTAGTAGCCGTCTGTCCGGCCCGGTTCATAGCCTACACCGGTCAGCATCAGCTGCAGGTTCTTCACATCGTCGCTGTTGCTGTCCGGCTTTAAAGTATCTTTCTTGGACAGAATCGATGCTTTGAAGAATGCCGGCTGCTCGACCACGATATCCGGTTCGATCCCCTTCTTGTGGATCCAGTTCCCGTCCGGGGTCAGCCACTTGTAGACGGTCATTTTGATATTGCTGCCGTCTCCCATTTCCTTCACATACGTTTCCTGCACGGTGCCTTTGCCGAACGTAGTTTCGCCAACGGTCTTGCTGCCGACCGCTTCTTTAAACGCTCCCGCCAAAATCTCCGAAGCGCTGGCGCTTCCCTTATTCGTCAGCACGACAACAGGGTACTTCTTGCTGCCGTCCTTGGACGTAGTCGCTTCCCGTTTGCCTTCCCGGTTTTCGATCTGTACGATCGGTTTGCCCTTCGGCACAAACGGCTCGACAATATCTATCACAACGTTGAGAAGACCGCCGGGATCGTTCCGGACGTCGATTACGAGCCCTTTCATTCCCTGCGTCTCCAGCTTCTTCAGCTCCTGCTGGAAGTGCTCCGCAGTATTTGCCGAAAACTGGCGGATTTCGATTTTGCCGATGCCGCCCTCAAGCATTTCGCCGAAAACCGTCTCAATGTCGATTTCGTCACGGACTACAATCACTTGAACCGGCTCCGTCGAACCCTGCCGCAAAATCTCCAGTTTGGCCTGAGTGCCTTTCTGCCCGCGGATTTTGACGACCGCCTGATTGACGGTTAGCCCGTCCAATTTTTCACCGTTGACAGATACGATTACATCGTTAGCCATGATTCCGGCTTTCTCGGCCGGCGATCCCTTGATCGGGGAAACGACTTTGATCTTGCCGTCTTCCGACGTAACCTCTGCCCCGATTCCTTCGAACGAAGAATTGATGCTCTCGCTGAACTGCTTCGCTTCATTGGAATCCATATACACGGTATACGGGTCTTCAAGCGACTCCAGCATTCCGTTGATGGCGCCGTTCATAATTTTGTCGTGATCGACCTTGTTCAAATACTTGTTCTCGATCAGCTGGTACGTCTTTGCAATTTTGCCGACGTCCTGACTGCTGAGTCCCGAACTTCCTGCGGTTGCCGAAGCTCCGACGGATTTGCTTCCGAGAGGCAGCAGATTTCTGCCCGTAAAGGTCAGCGTCAGAATGCTGCTTGCAAACATCCCCAGCAGAACGAATGCGATCACCGTACGCCCTTTGAATTGCACTGCCGTTCACCACCTTTGTACTTGCACCCTTATGAGCTGCTCTTGTTAGTGTATGACAAGCTCTTCCAATTTATGAGTGCCAGTCGCCGAAAACCTTAATAGCCGATATAGCTGGACGGATTGACCGGTTTCGAATTGATCCGGACTTCGAAATGCAGGTGATTCCCCGTTGATCTTCCAGTTGAACCTACCTCTGCGATTTTCTCGCCGCGTTTCACGGATTGACCTTTGGAAACCTTAATGCCTCCGTTACGTATATGTCCGTATAGGGTCCAAACGCCGCCCCCGTGATCGATAATGACACAGTTGCCGTAGCCGCTCCACTCGGAAGCAACCAGTACGGTGCCGGATTCCGCCGCATAAATATCGGTTCCTTGCGGAGAAGGCATGTCAATTCCCGTATGACCGGCGTAGGAACCGTTGATCGGGTCTACACGGCCTCCGTAACCGGATGACAGCGAAACTCTCTTCGGAAGCGGATAGCCCATGCTGCCTCCGGAACCCGTTGCCGGGCCGCCACCGATGCCGGAGCTTCCGGACGACGAAGAATTCTTCGACGCGGCTGCCGCCGCAGCCGCCGCTGCAGCTTTCGCATCGGCTGCTTTCTTGGCCTGAAGTTGGGATTCTTTCTTCGCATATTCCATAATCGCCTGTTCCTGATCGCTGCTAATCTCTTCCAGATGCTGCTGCTCGGCGGACAGGGATGCGATTTTCACTTCTTTTGCTTTTTCCTTGACGAGGAGATCCTGTTTAAGAGTTTCCGTTTGCGCGTACAGATTCTTCACATAAGCCAACTGTTTCTCGATCTGCTGTTTCTTTTCGGCCACAAGGGCGCGGTCTTTCTTGTTCGCTTCCAGAATCTCTTTATCCTGGCCCACGATAGATTTCAGCGCCGACATCCGGTCGATAAAATCCGAAAAGCTCGTGGAGTTCAGGACGACTTCCAGATAAGACACCGAACCGTTCTCATACATAATGCGCATGCGCTTCTTCAAAAGCTCGTCCCGGGTTTCAACCCGCTTCTCCGCTTCGTCCAGCTGCCTGGCATTGTCTTCGAGGTCCTCGGTCGTGTTCTCGATCTGGACGTTCAAGCCGGAAAGTTTGGCCGTCGCACTGTCGAGCTGGTCCATCAAGGTGTCGATATCCTTGGCGGTTTCCTGTTTTTCCTGTTGAACCTGTGTAAGCTGATTTTGAACGTCCTTCGCCTTCTGTTCGGCTGCGGACTTCATTTTCTTCATATTCGAAATTTCCTGATCGATTTTGGCCGAGTTGGAAGCCCCGTTGGCCACCGCATACGGCAGCAATGTTGTCGAGATTCCGAGTGCAACCACTAAAGGCATGAGTCTTTTCTTCAAGTGTTGATCCTCCTCTTACACATTGTGCATGCGCCCATTCACGTCTACACTTTGAGAAACTTGCGCACGGAGATGATGCTGCCCCAAATTCCGATAAGGAAACCCAGGCATAACAGCAGTCCGGCAATGACATAACTGACTTCGGCAAAAGGCTTTAATTTGATAAAGACCATACTCAGGTCCGACTTGCTGGACTCCACCAGCTTGTTGTACCCGTACAGGAGCACGGCCACCGGTATGGCGGAACCGCCGACTCCCAGCAGAGCCCCTTCGATAAAGAACGGCCAGCGGATAAAAGCATTCGTCGCGCCGACCAGCTTCATGATCGAGATCTCTCTGCGTCTGGCGACAATGGTAAGCTTGATGGTGTTGGCAATCAGAAATACGGATGTAAAAGCGAGAAGCGCTACAAGAACGAGTCCGACGTTGCGGACAATTTGCGTAATTTTGAACATGTTCTCAACCGTGCCCTGGCCGTACTTGACGCTGCCGATCGGCTTCGGTTCCTTGCCTTCGTTAAGCTTATTGATTTTATCTGCAACTCCCGCCACTTGCCGGGGGTCTTTAACCTCGACTTTAAAAGCAGGCGGCAGCGGATTCTCGTCGCCTTCGAACCCTTCCAGGAACCCTTTTCCTTCTTCCCCGAGCCGGTTCCGGAGATCTTCAAGCCCTTGCTCCTTCGAAACGAAAGTGACCTGCTGGACTTCGGGCAGGGAATTCAGCTCCTGCTTCAACTGGTTGGTCTGATCTTCCGTAATGTTCAAATCCATGTACACGCGGATTTCGACTTGTTTCTCTATTTGATCTGCCACATAATTCACATTCAATGACAGCAGCAGGAATAAGCCCAGTATAAAAAGCGAAATGGTGATGGAACTGATCGACGCGAAGGTCATCCATCCGTTGCGAATGATGTTGCGAAAGCCTTCCCGCAGATGGCGGGCCATTGTCCTACTCTTCATAACCGTACTCACCTCGCAGCTCGTCACGGGCAATAATCCCGTTCTCGATAGCGATAACGCGTTTGCGCATCGTGTTGACGATTTCTTTGTTGTGGGTCGCCATCATGATCGTCGTTCCACGGAAATTGATTTCTTCCAGAAGCTTCATGATTCCCCACGAGGTTTCGGGGTCCAGGTTACCTGTCGGCTCATCGGCGACAATCACGGCCGGGTTGTTCACTATTGCCCGGGCAATTGCGATCCTCTGCTGTTCACCGCCAGAGAGCTGTCCCGGTAAAGAATTGGCCTTATCCTTCAAGTGCACGAGGTCGAGTACTTCCATTGTGCGCTTTTTGATCAACTTCTTCGGTGCCTCGATAACTTCCATCGCAAAAGAAATGTTTTCATAGACGGTCATCTTCGGCAGCAGCCGGTAATCCTGAAAAATAACGCCGATGTTGCGGCGCACATACGGGATTTTCCGTTGTTTAAGCTTCTCGATGTTAAACCCGTTCACAAATATTTGCCCTTTTGTAGGTTTTTCCTCCCGATAGATCATCTTCATAAAAGTAGATTTACCGGCGCCGGACGGGCCGACAATATAAACGAATTCGTTGCGGTCGACCTTGACATCGATCCCCCGCAGCGCATGAGTTCCGTTAGGATACGTTTTCCAGACATCCTGCATTTCGATCAAAATCATCACTTCCTGTTAACGGCGGATTGATCCTAGCTCATACAAGTTCGACAGCCATCTTAAAAATCCTTTTAAAAAAGGGAATTTTCAACATCTTTTCACAGCGGACGCGAATTTTGTTGAGGTTTGCCCTATTTTCGACTCAGGCATATTTGTCCGATGAATCCATAGACATGTAGAACAGGCATCCGTCTGAATGTTCAAGTTCAACTTGAGTCCAAAGTGTCAGTGCGCCAAATTCTTTGAAGGAGTTTACTTATGAAGCCAGTTAAGCGTGTGCTAACGACAATTGCCCTCGTCCTGCCGCTGACGGCCGTTATAGCTCTGGGTTCCATTGCCTTTTACGGCTCGCGCCCGGCTTTTCCGGAGCAATTCACCGTATCGGGATGGAAGGTGGGCGGAATGGCTTACGCCGATTTCCCCGGGCAGTTAAGCCGTCAGGTTGCGCTTCTGAATTCCGTCCCCGTACAGCTTGTGTCCGACCGGAAGGAAGTTCCTCCCCGCTCGCAGAAGCTTCAGGACCTGGGATTGCGTGTAGACGATCACGAGCTTCAGACACTCCTTCATGACCTTACGGAAGGAAATCTGCTGGATCGTGCGCGCAACCGGTGGAAGCTCCGCCATTACCAAGCGAAAATCGGCTTGTTCATAGAAGCGGATCAGCTCGAAAAGAAGCTGCGGATCCTATGGCCCGATATCTATGCCGTACAACCGGTATCTGCCCAGCGCATCGTTACGCCCGATGACCGCGTGCAGTATAAAGCGGGACAACCCGCCCTCCGCATTGATGCTTCCCGCTTAAAGGCGGACATAGAGCAGCAGATCAGGCAGATAGATCCGAAGCGGGCGGAGAATCCGCTTTCCATACAAGTCCCATTTCGGCTACAGGAACCCGAGGTGACGGAAAAAATGCTGCGCGACCAGCATGTGGACCGGCTTATCACGCAGTTCTCGACCCCGCTTAGCCAATCGTCGCCGGGACGCAAGCATAACGTCCGCTCGACCGCAGCAACGCTTCATGAAGTAATCCTAAAGCCGGGCGAAATTTTCGATTACGCCCCTATTATTGAACAGACCGGCGTTAAGTTCGGCTTTCGGGAAGCTCCCGTTATCCTAAACGGCAAGCTTGTTCCCGGAGTAGGGGGCGGAATTTGCCAAGTTTCCACCACGCTCTACAACGCGGTTCTGCGCGCCGGTCTGGAGATTGTCGAACGAAGAAACCATTCGCTGCCGATCAGCTACGCCCCTTTGGGGCAAGATGCCACTTTTTCGACAGGTTTCATCAATTTTCGCTTCCGAAACGACACAAAAGCCCACCTCCTTATCCGAACGGAAATGTCGGATATGGCGCTGACTATTAAACTATTCGGGAGCATTCCCTCGGATACGACGTATGAGATATTGTCGAATACCGTTGAGACGATTCAACCGCCCGTCAAATACGTGCACAATCCCGGGTTGAGAGCCGGCGAACAGGTGGAGCTAAGTCCCGGCAAGCAAGGGTTTGTGGTCGATACCTACCGGATAAAAAAGCAGGGCGGCAAAGAAGTCTCCCGTGAAAAAATTTCCAGAGACCGCTATACTCCGCAAGCGAGAGTCGTCGCGTCTAATACAGGTGTACTCAAGCCGCCGGCGGAATCCGCTCCTCCGCAAAAGAACGTCATTGAAGACGGAGTCACCCAGAACGGCAAGACACCTTAGTGCCTGCGAAACAACCCGTCCACCCGGCAAAAGAGGGACGGGGCGAAACAGGAAAGGCCCTGAATAACCCGTGCGCGGCACAACGGCCAAACGCATGAATTTCATGAGCCTTTCGGTTATTTCCCCATTATTTACTTTTATCGAGCTTGCTGTCAACCCATCTTACAGTTACTTCCAGCGACTTCTCCGCACGTGAAATAGCTCCCTCTACCTGGCTGCTGGCCGTACCTCCGTATACGTTACGGGCGTTAACCACCTGCTCCGGCTGAAGCACCTCGTAAATGTCGTCACCAAACAGTTCAGAGAACTTGTTGAACTCTTCCATGGACAGATCGAGCAGGAATTTACCCTCTTGGATGCAGTAGAGGACTGTCTTGCCGATCACTTCGTGAGCCTGGCGGAATGGCAGACCCTTGTTTACGAGATAGTCCGCAATGTCCGTAGCGTTAGAGAAATCCTGATTCACCGCCTGGCGCATGCGGGCTTTGTTCACTTTCATTGTCGAGATCATCGGTGCAAAAAGCTGCAGGGCGCCTTGAAGGGTACGAACTGTGTCCAGCATACCTTCTTTGTCTTCCTGCATGTCCTTGTTATAGGCCAACGGGAGTGCCTTGAGAACGGTCATGAGGCCGAACAGGTTGCCGTAGACGCGGCCGGTTTTGCCGCGGACAAGCTCGGCCACATCCGGGTTCTTCTTTTGCGGCATAATGGAACTGCCCGTACAGAACGCATCGTCCAGTTCGACGAAATTGAATTCGGTGCTGGACCACATAACTAGCTCCTCGCAGAAACGAGACAGGTGCATCATGATGAAGGATGCATTGGCGAGAAACTCCAGAATAAAGTCACGGTCGCTGACGGCGTCCAGACTGTTCTCGTACACTCCCTCGAAGCCAAGCTGTTCCGCTACGAAATGACGGTCAATCGGGAACGTTGTGCCCGCAAGAGCGCCGGCGCCCAGCGGCAGAACGTTGATCCGCTTGTAGCTGTCCTGAAGACGCTCGATATCACGCTGGAACATCGACACGTAAGCCATCAGATGGTGGGCGAACAGAATCGGCTGCGCACGCTGGAGATGCGTATATCCCGGCACGATAGTATCCAGATTGGCCTTTGCCTGCGTCAGGAGGGCTTCCTGAAGCTTCTGGAGCAGGCTGACGAATTCCACCACGCGCCCGCGCAAATACAGATGCATGTCGGTCGCCACCTGATCGTTACGGCTGCGGCCCGTATGCAGCTTGCCGCCTACCGGTCCGATCTCATCAATCAGCGTCTTTTCGATATTCATATGAATGTCTTCGTTGGCGATCGTGTATTCCAGCTCGCCGCGGCGGATCATGCCCAGTACGCGATTAAGACCGTCCTTGATCGTTTCGACATCCTCTTGAGGCAGGATGCCGCATTTGCCGAGCATAGTCACGTGGGCAAGACTGCCCTGGATGTCTTCTTCCGCCAGTTCTTTATCGAACGTGATGGAAGCTGTGTATTCTTCTACTAATTGGTCGGTTTGCTTCGTAAACCGGCCGCCCCATAATTTCGACACGTTGCTGCCTCCTTCGATTTTAACGGAACAACGGGCCGCTTCCGGCCCGTTCCCCGTTTCCTGTTTCACAGGTATATAAACAAACGATTGATTTCCCGTTTATTTCCCGGATTGCTGCTCTACGCCGGAACTTACTTTCAGACGCAGCGCGTTGAGACGGATGAAACCTGCTGCATCGCCCTGGTCGTAAGCTTGGGTCGGATCCGCTTCCATCGTCGCGATATTCGGGTTATACAAACTCACCGGACTCTTCACGCCGGCGGCAATCACGTTACCTTTGTACAGCTTCATACGAACCGTGCCCGTTACGTTCTTCTGGCTCTCGGATACAAGCGCTTGAATAGCCAGACGTTCCGGAGCAAACCAGAACCCGTTGTATACGAGTGTGCTGTATTTGGAGATCAGAGAGTCGCGCAGATGCATGACTTCACGGTCCATGGTCAGGGATTCGATGCGGCGGTGAGCCGCAAACAGAATCGTGCCGCCCGGCGTCTCGTACACGCCACGGCTCTTCATGCCCACGAAGCGGTTTTCGACCATGTCGATACGGCCGATGCCGTGCTTGCCGCCAAGCTCATTGAGCGTCTCCATCATTTGCAGCGGGTTCAGCTTCTCGCCGTTGATAGCGACTGCATTGCCCTGCTCAAATTCAAGCTCGATGTATTCCGGCTGATCCGGCGCATCTTCCGGAGCTACGCTGAGCACGTACATATCGCGGTTGGAATCGGCGCTTGCGTCGAACCAAGGATCCTCGAGCATGCCGCTCTCGAAAGAGATGTGCAGCAGGTTGCGGTCCGTCGAATACGGTTTCGACGCGGTCGCCTGCACCTGGATGCCGTGCTTCTCGGCATACGCGATCATTTCGGCGCGGCCCGGGAACTGCTCCCGGAATGCTTCCAGGCGCCATGGGGCGATTACGCCGATTTCCGGCGCAAGCGCAGCGGCCGTCAGCTCAAAGCGCACCTGGTCGTTCCCTTTGCCGGTTGCGCCATGCGCAATGGCCGTAGCGCCTTCGGCGCGGGCGATCTCGACCATGCGCTTGGCGATCAGCGGGCGCGCGATGCTCGTGCCGAGCAGGTATTGCCCTTCGTACAGCGCGCCGGACTGGAACATCGGATAGATGAAGTCGCTCGCGAATTCTTCGCGGAGATCATCTATGTAGACCTTGCTCGCGCCGGTCGCCAGTGCTTTTTCTTCCAGGCCGTCGAGTTCGTCCTTCTGCCCGATATCCGCTGTAAATGCGATAATTTCAGCGTCATATGTTTCTTTAAGCCAAGCCAGAATAACGGACGTATCCAAACCGCCCGAGTAGGCCAGCACGATTTTTTCTTTAGCCATGTTTTCCCTCACCTTTGCTGCCATAATTTTGGTTACATAATCGAAGCCATAACGGCTTTCTGTGCGTGAAGACGGTTTTCCGCCTGATCGAATACGAAAGAATTCGGTCCGTCGATTACGCCTTCGCTGACCTCTTCTCCCCTGTGTGCCGGGAGACAGTGCAGGAAGAGGTAATCCTTCTTCGCGTAGCGGGCAAGCTCCTCGTTCACCTGGTAGCCGCTGAAAGAACGCTCGCGCTCCTGCTGCTCCGCTTCGAAGCCCATGCTCGCCCATACGTCCGTATATATCACGTCCGCATCCGCCACGGCTTCCTTCGGATCCTGAGTAACCAGCACGGAGCCGCCCGATTGGGAAGCAAATTCCCTGCTGCTGCGGACAAGCTCTTCATCCGGCGTGTACCCTTCCGGAGAAGCGACCGTGATGTTGAGGCCGAGTTTGGCCGCTCCGACAAGCAGGGAGTGGACCATATTGTTGCCGTCGCCGACATAAGCGATTTTAAGCCCTTCCAGGCGGCCTTTATGCTCCTGAATCGTCATATAATCCGTCAGGGCCTGGCATGGATGAGAAAAGTCCGTCAACCCGTTAATAACCGGAATAGTCGCGGCACGCGCCAGATCGACCACGTTGCGGTGGGCAAACGTACGGATCATGATGCCGTCCAGGTAGCGGGACAACGTCTGCGCCGTGTCGGAAACCGTTTCTCCGCGTCCGAGCTGGATGTCGTTTTTGCTAAGGAACAAGGCTTGACCCCCGAGCTGAAACATCCCTACATCAAAAGAAACACGCGTCCGCGTGGATGATTTCTCGAAAATCATGCCGAGCGTCTTACCTTTGAGAAGCTGATGCGCTTCGCCGGCCTTTTGTTTGGCCTTCAGATCGCGGGCCAGCGTGATCAGGTAATTAAGCTCCGCGGGTGTGTAATCGACCAGCCCCAGGAAATCTCTTCCCTTAAGCTGCTGCTGCAATTCTTCCTGTACCGTGCTGGACATGGGAATCCGTCCTTTCTTCCTGCAAAATGTCGGAGCGCCCGCAGAGCTGCGGACGACCTTCTTGTCTATTGTACTAAAGCAGAGGCTTTTCTTGCCAGTACATCGCAAACGACGTCCAGGCCCTTCTGCAAATCTTCTTTCGGAATAACGAGGCTTGGCAGCAGACGCACCACTTGCGGGCCGGCCGATACGACCAGAACGCCCGCTTCATGAATCTCGGCTATAAGCTCCGCTGCGGGCTGCTTGCACACGATGCCGATCAAGAGGCCTTCGCCGCGCACTTCTTCGACGATCGGATTGCCCGCAAGCTTCTCACGAAGCGTCTTAACCGTCCATTCGCCAAGCTCCGCCGCGCGCTGAGGAATTTTCTCGCTCAGCATATATTCAACGGTTGCTATAGCTGCAGCCGTAGCGATTGGGGTTCCCCCGAACGTGCTGCCGTGGGAACCTGCCGAGAAAGCCGGCGCCACTTTGGCATTCCCCAGCATAGCCCCGATCGGGAAACCGCTGCCGAGGCCTTTGGCCAGAGTAAAGATATCCGGCTCGATGCCGTAATGCTCATAGGCGAACAGCTTGCCGGTGCGACCCATACCCGTCTGAATTTCATCGACGATGAGAAGCAGGCCGCGCTCCTTGCAAAGTTCGGCCAGAGCCTTCACGAAAGCGGGATCCGCCGGGATTACGCCGCCTTCGGCTTGAACCAATTCCAGCATAACGGCGCACGTACGCTCGCTGATCAGCTTTTCGACGGAAGCAAGGTCGTTATAGTCGGCGTAGACAAACCCTTCGGGAAGGGGGTGGAAGCCTTCCTGCACCTTCTCTTGTCCGGTTGCGGTCAGGGTAGCCAGCGTACGGCCGTGGAACGACTGATGGAACGTAATGATCTCGTAACGGTCCTCGCCCAGTACTTTCTGCGAATAACGGCGCGCAAGCTTGATAGCCGCCTCGTTGGCTTCGGCGCCGGTCGAGCAGAAGAACACGGCGTCCGCGCAGCTGTTATCGGTCAGCAGCTTCGCCAGCTTTTCCTGATTCGGGATATGGAACAGATTAGACACGTGCCAAAGCTGATCAAGCTGCGCCACAAGCTTCTCTTTAACCACTTCCGGAGCATGCCCTAAATTCGTAACGGCAAGACCGGCCATCAAATCGATGTACTCCTTGCCTTGATCGTCCCACAATCGGCTGCCTTCTCCCTTTACCAGTGTGATTGGAAACCGGGCATACGTCGGAAACAAACTGCTTGCCTGCTGAACCATGTTCTTCACTCCCATCGTTTAATTGTTAAAGATAGTTGCCGCTAGCGGATAATCCGGGTGCCGGCCTGCGCTCCGTCCAGAACGCTGCTGAGAATACCCGGGACGGAACCGTCCACGATCACGACTTCCCGCACGTCCCCTTGGATGCACTGGATCGCCGCCCGTACTTTAGGGATCATGCCCCCGTAAATATCTCCGCTCTCGATCATCGCCTCGATATCCGCAATGGTGACGGTCGGAAGCACCCGCTTCACACCGTCCTCCACCTTCATAATACCGGGTACATCGGTCACAACGATGAGCCGGTCCGTCCCGATCCGGGATGCGACCGCACCCGCTGCCGTATCGGCATTAATGTTGTAGCGCTGGTTCCCGTCGCCGCCGAGACCGATCGGTGCAATGACGGGCATGTAGCCCATCCCGACTACGCCTTGAATCAGCTCCGCGTTCACATCGGTCACGTCGCCTACGAGTCCTACTTCGGAGGTGTTTTCCACCGGGCGGGCCGTAATCAGGCGTCCGTCTACACCGGACAATCCCAGGGCTTTACCTCCGGACAGTTGGATGCGTCTAACGATTTCTTTATTGATCCGTCCGGCCAGCACCATTTCGACGACGTCGAGGACAGCCTCGCTTGTTTTGCGGAGCCCGCCCACGAACTCACTCGCTATACTGAGCTGATTCAGCGTCTCTGAAATGGCAGGCCCCCCGCCATGCACGATGACAGGGACAATGCCGCGGTCCTGAAGCTGCTTTAAATCCGTGAAAAAAGAATCCGGCAGTGCAGCTAGGGTACTCCCGCCGCACTTCATCACAAAACTTTCCATGTCTCCCCTTGCCTCCGTTCGTCTCCCTAAGCGGGTCCTGGCGGCCTAAGTCCGGTACGCCGCATTGATGCGGACGTAATCATAGGTCAAATCGCAGCCCCAAGCAGTCGCTCCGCTCTCACTCATATTTAAGTGCACGTCAATCTGCACGATATCTCCCTTTAAATAAGCTTCCGCCCGGTCCTCGTCAAACGCAACCGGTTTGGACTGCTTAAGTACGGCGATGCCTCCAAGACTTACATCCACCGTCTCCGTATTCACCGGCTGGCCCGCGCGTCCGACGGCTGCAATGATCCGCCCCCAGTTGGCATCCGCTCCGAAGCACGCCGTCTTCACAAGGCTGGAGCCTACGACGGTTTTGGCAATCGCGCGTGCAGCCTCCTGTGAAGCGGCCCCGTGCACGTTGACTTCGATCAGCTTCGTCGCTCCTTCGCCGTCTCTGGCGATCGCTTTCGCCAGATGCTCCGACACGTAGCGGAATGCGGCCGCGAAGTCTTCCCAGTCCGCTTGGCCGGGCTGCAGCGCTTCCCCGCCGGCCAGTCCGCTTGCCATCACGACGACCATGTCGTTCGTGCTGGTGTCGCCGTCCACCGTAATCATGTTGAAGGTGGAATCGGTCGCTTCGCCAAGCAGCTGCTGCAGGTGCTTGCTCTCGATGTTCGCGTCGGTGGTGACAAAACCGAGCATCGTCGCCATGTTCGGATGAATCATCCCCGAACCTTTGGCCGCTCCGGCGATATGCACCTCGCGCCCGCCGATGTTAACACGCACGCAGATGACTTTCTTCACCAGGTCGGTCGTCAGAATCGCCTGGGAAAAGTCTTCTCCGCCTGCGGCGTGAACCTTCTCCGGCAGCGCTTCAATGCCGGCGAGCACTTTCGTCATCGGCAGCAGCTCGCCGATGACGCCTGTCGAGGTGACGCCGACCAGCTCTTCGGCGATCCCGAGGCGGCGTGCCAGGGCATCGCGCATAGCGCGCGCATCCGCGAGTCCTTGCTCGCCCGTGCACGCGTTGGCGTTGCCGCTGTTGACGAGCATCGCCTGGAGCCTGCCGCCTGCGGCTATGCTTTCCTGCGTCACGCGAAGCGGTGCGGCCTGGAACGCGTTAAGCGTGTAAACGGCCGCAACGGCCGCCGGGACGTCGCATACGATCGCTCCGAGATCGTTGCGTTCGGTTTTCTTTAAACCGCAATGCAGGCCGCCAGCGCGGAAGCCTTGAGGTGTAGTCACCGTGCCATCCGGCACGACGGTAAAACGGCCTAGCAGCGTCATGGATGCTCACCTGTCCTTTTTGCCCATTATCCCTGGGATATCTACTATCTGTTAAATCTCTCGCAAGCCGGTAAAATATAACGGCTCCTCAATAGAGCCCTGCTAATCTATGCAAAGCAAACTATCATTAAAAAGGTCGGAACTATTACGGATAAACCGGTGTAAGTTGAAGACCCGTCGTTTCATCCCAGCCAAGCATCAGATTCAAGTTCTGCACGGCTTGCCCGGCCGCGCCTTTCATCACGTTGTCGATAACCGAAACGACGGTAACCCGGTTCGTCCTTTCATCTACGGCAAAACCGATATCGCAGTAATTCGAGCCCCAAACTTCTTTGGTAGCCGGCCACTTGCCTTCTTCGCGAATCCGCACAAAACGGCGTCCTTCGTAGAAATTACGGTACATTTCAATAAACTCGCGGGTGTCATGCTTTCCGTTCAACTGCGCATAACAGGTCGCCATAATTCCGCGCGTCATCGGCACAAGATGCGTCGAGAAGGTGATGATGACTTCACGTCCCGCGGCATCGCTCAGCACCTGCTCGATTTCGGGAATATGCTGATGGCGATTAAGTTTGTAAGCCGAGAAATTCTCGTTGGCTTCCGCGTAATGAAAGCCGAGGCCCAGTCCTCTTCCCCCACCGGAAATACCGGATTTGGCATCCACGATGATCGTGGACGGATCGATCCATCCCGCTTTCACAGCCGGAACTAGACCAAGAAGAGTAGCCGTCGGGTAACAGCCCGGGTTGGAAATAAACTCTTTTCCCGGCACCTGCTCACCGTAAATTTCGCACAAACCGAAAACCGCTTTATCCAGATCTTCCTGGGACGCGCCCTCGCGCTTGTACCACTGGGTATAGATCTCCGGGGTTTTCAGCCGGAAATCTCCGGACAGATCGATCACTTTGAGACCGGCCTCCAGCATTTGAGGCGCCAGCTTGGCAGCCACACCCGCCGGTGTCGCCAGAAAAACGACATCCGCTTTGGACGCGATAAGCGATACGTCCACAGCATCCAGTGAATCGTGTATAATGCTGTTCAAATGAGGAAATCCGTCCGAAATAGGCGTTCCTGCACTCGAAGACGAAATTACCGAAGTGATCGTTACAGCAGGATGTCCGAGCAGCAGCCTGATCAGCTCCACTCCTCCGTAACCGGTTGAACCTACAATTGCCGCTCTCATGTGTTCCGTCATTGCTTTTTCCCCCAAACGTCCTAAAAATGATATGTATTATTATACAGACACAGGTATAATAATTCAACGACTTTTTTGCCTGCCGAGGAGCCTCTCTTCCACAGTATTAAATCACGCGCAAAAAAACAGCTGTCTATGGTAGACAGCTGTTTTCTGTTACAGGATACATGTTCGAAGTTGAGTGTTATTGGAGAGGATCAGTCTCCAAGTCTTTGATCTTTTATGCAGAATGTTTTGTATATATGCAAAGTTATACCGCGCGTTTGAAACCTTCCCCCAGCACCTCGTTCGCATTGCTTAAAATGATAAACGCTTGAGGGTCGATCGACTGTACCAGCGCTTTGAGCTTGCTGACTTCGCTTTGACTGACGACAACCATAAGCACAAGCCGCGCATCACCCGTGTATCCGCCGGCTCCGGTCAACTGGGTCAGGCCACGGTCCAGATCATGAAGAATCGCTTCGCGAAGTTTCTCCGGATCATTCGAAATGATGTAAGCCACCTTTGACGTATTGAGCCCGACTTGCACGATGTCAATGGTTTTCGTGGTCACAAAGAGACCGATCAGCGCGTAAAGAGCTTTTTCGGGACCGAAAAAAAGACCGGCCAGCAAAATGACCATTCCGTCAAAAACGGCAACCGATACACCTAGGCTCAAGCCTGAATACTTATGTAAAATTTGCGAGGAAATGCTGAAGCCTCCCGTCGAACCGCGGCCGCGGAACACGATCCCGATACCGAGTCCCAGCACCATGCCGCCGTAGATCGTTGCAAGCAGAATGTTATGAGTCAGAGTGGGCAAATGGCTGGTCAGCATGACGCAGAGCGGCAGGACGATCGAACCTACGACTGCCTTAAGACTGTATGAGCGGTCCAGAAGCCACAAGCCGAGGAGAAATAACGGAATATTCAAGCCCCACTGCGTTAAAGCGGGCTGCCAGCCCAAAGTTTGCTGGATAATGGTCGACAGGCCCGATACCCCTCCGGAAGCAACCTGATTGGGATTGAGAAAGACGTTAAAACTGATGGAAATAATCAAACAGCCGATCAGCAGCATCGCATATTCGTACACTTTCTGCTGCGGACTGTTCAGGACAAGACGGGCTTTTCTCCGTTTGCCTTTGGCCATAGCCATGGGGCGTTCCTCCTATCTTTTACCGGCCGTTCGCGCCGGTTATCTCTAGTTTTGCCTGATGAAGGTCTATTGTTGTATGAGTAAGGTACTGGAATTATTATGGCATCAAAAGAAGAGTTTGCCTACCTCTAATTAACCGCAGGTCAAAAATAATTCGGAAGCGTTGCATAACCTGAACCTTGTATAGGACTGGCTCGCACCACTCGTCAAGTATCCTTCTGATTTGAAAAGATTTCGCTCCTTCAATGGCGTGCCCGCTCCGGTTTTTCAGCTGTGACCAGCAAGCTGGCTGACCACCACCAACATCATGCGACGCCTTATCGGCGCACTGGGAAATCGCGCGGCGGCGCGAATAGTCAGCATGAAATCCAAGCGGTATATGCCTCAATCTGAGGGAGTACAGCCTGTTCTTACCTCTCTGACAGCGGAATTGGCTGAGCGCTTGAATCCTCCTCGGTCATCCTTCCCCGGCATACAAAAAAATGCGGGGCCGCAGGCACTCGGCCTCCTTCCCCGCACGCTTCTTATTCTTCTTTCTTCTGGATCTGCAGGCGGAGATAAGCATCGATGAACGGATCGAGATCGCCGTCCATCACCGCTCCCACATTGCCTGTCTCTTCCGTAGTCCGGTGATCCTTGACCATGCTGTAAGGATGGAAGACGTAGGAACGGATCTGGCTGCCCCACGCAATGTCGGACTGCTCTCCGCGGATTTCCGCGAGATGCTTCTCCTGCTCCTCGATCTTCTTCTCGTAGAGCTTCGATCTCAAGTGCTTCATGGCCCGTTCCCGGTTCTTGATCTGGGAACGTTCCGTCTGGCACGTTACCACGACACCCGTCGGCAAGTGCGTAATCCGCACGGCCGAATCCGTCGTGTTGATGTGCTGGCCGCCCGCTCCGCTCGCGCGGTACGTGTCGACCTTCAGATCCTCCGTACGGATATCGACCTCCACGTCGTCTTCGATCTCCGGGACTACGTCGCACGACACGAAAGACGTGTGGCGGCGGCCCGAGGCGTCGAACGGCGAGATGCGCACGAGTCGGTGTACGCCCTTCTCCGCTTTAAGGTACCCGTAGGCGTTGTGGCCCTTAATGAGGAGCGTAACGCTCTTCACGCCGGCCTCGTCTCCGGGAAGATAATCGAGCACCTCGACCTTGAAGTCCCGTTTCTCGGCCCATCGGCGGTACATCCGCAGCAGCATCTCCGCCCAGTCCTGGGACTCCGTCCCGCCCGCGCCCGGATGCAGCTCGAGAATGGCATTCAGCCGGTCGTACGGCTGATTGAGCAGCAGCTGCAGCTGGAAGTCTTCCAGTTTGCGGAGAACGCCTTTCAGGCCGTCGGCCAGTTCGGCCGCCATGTCCTCATCGTTCTCCTCGTCAGCCAGCTGCGCCATAACGTCCAGGTCTTCATATTCGTTATTCAGCGCCTGGAACTGATCCACAACGCTCTTGATGGCGTTGAGTTCGCCGATGATTTTCTGGGCCTTCTCGTTATCGTCCCAGAAATCCGGCGCCGCCATTTTCACTTCATAATCTCCGATCTCTTCGAGCTTATGATCTAAGTCAAAGAGACCCCCTTAATTCCGTTAGTCGCTTTGCAATTTCGCGCAGGTTTTGTTTTACTTCCGGTTCCAGCATACCAACACCTCGGAGTCCTCATATTTGTTCTAGCAGTTAGTTGCAACACATAGTAGTAAAAAAATTGCCGGTCCCGGCCGCTCTAAGCTTATCATAACCGGGCCTGTGCCAGGATATAAGCGAATATGCAAGGCTATGCATGAAAAATGCATAACCTTGCATAAGATACAGCTTATAAAGTCCCGGACGGGTACGAATTACGCTCCGTGGCACTGCTTATATTTCTTGCCGCTTCCACAAGGGCAAGGATCGTTGCGGCCGATTTGCTCTTCTTTTACGATCGGCTGTTTGCCTGCGGATTCCACTTTGGGATCCACGGCTTGGCCTTCGGCCACGGCTTGACGCTCCAGATTGCTTTCGACATGGGCCTTCATGATATAAGTGGCCACTTCTTCCTGGATGCTGTCGACCATTTCGTGGAACATTTCGAAGCCTTCGAATTGATACTCACGAAGCGGATCCGTGCCGCCGTATGCACGAAGGTGAATCCCTTGGCGCAGCTGGTCCATCGCGTCGATGTGATCCATCCATTTGGAATCGACCGCACGCAGAACGACGACTTTCTCAAATTCGCGCATAAATTCAGCGCCGATCTGTTCTTCGCGCTCGTTGTATTTTTCTTTGACTTTCTCATCAATAAATTCAATGATTTCGTCGATCTCTTTACCCCAGATATCTTTGTTGTTCAGCGCATCTTCGGAAAGGAAGTTGTTATTTACGTAATCGACAATCGCCTGAAGGTCCCACTCTTCCGGAATTTGAGATTCGCTGCAGTGGGCGTTCACGATACGCTCAATGCTGGAACGAAGCATCGTTTCCACGATCTCACGGATATTCTCGGACTCGAGCACCTCACGGCGCTGTTTATAAATAATTTCACGCTGCTGGTTCATAACGTCGTCATATTGGAGGACGACTTTACGCATGTCGAAGTTGTTGCCCTCTACACGCTTCTGAGCGGACTCGATCGCACGCGTGATAAGCTTGCTTTCGATCGGCTGATCCTCTTCCATGCCAAGACGGTCCATCATAGCCATGATGTTCTCGGCGCCGAAGCGCTTCATCAGTTCATCGCCAAGTGACAGATAGAACTGGGAGGAACCCGGATCACCCTGACGGCCCGCACGACCGCGGAGCTGGTTATCGATCCGGCGGCTCTCATGGCGCTCCGTACCGATAATATGCAGTCCGCCGATTTCGTGGACTTGGTCGCCCAGCATAATATCGGTACCGCGGCCCGCCATGTTCGTTGCGATCGTTACCGCGCCGGCTTGTCCCGCGCGGGAGACGATTTCCGCCTCTTCGGCGTGGTACTTCGCGTTAAGTACCTTATGCTGAACGCCTTTTTTCTTCAGCATTTCGGACAGCAGCTCGGAATTCTCGATGGAAACGGTACCGACCAGTACCGGCTGTTTATTTTTATAGCGCTCGACGATTTCTTCCACGACCGCTTTGAATTTGCCCATCTCCGTCTTATAAACAACGTCAGGCATATCTTTACGGATCATTGGACGGTTAGTCGGCACAATAATAACGTCCAGACCGTAAATCTTCTTAAACTCTTCTTCCTCCGTCTTCGCCGTACCGGTCATGCCGGCCAGCTTGCGGTACATACGGAAGTAGTTCTGGAACGTGATCGTCGCCAGCGTCATGCTTTCGTTCTGCACCTGGAGCTGTTCTTTCGCTTCGATCGCCTGGTGCAGGCCTTCGCTGTAACGGCGGCCTGTCATCAGACGGCCCGTAAATTCATCGACGATAAGAACTTCATCGTCCTGAACAACGTAATCCACATCACGGCGCATAATGACGCGGGCTTTCAAAGCCTGGGTAACGTGATGGTTGAGGGTCACGTTCTGATGATCGAACAGGTTCTCAATCCCGAACGCCTTCTCTGCCTTCTCCACACCCTGCTCCGTCAAAGACACGGAACGCACCTTGATATCGACGGTGTAATCCTTCTCCGCTTCCAGCTTGCTCACAAAACGGTCCGCCGCATAATACAAATCCGTAGATTTGGCAGCTTGTCCCGAAATGATCAGCGGTGTTCTCGCTTCATCGACCAGGATGGAATCCACTTCGTCGATAACGGCAAAATAAAGCGGACGCTGAACCATCTGCTCTTTGTAAAGCACCATATTATCGCGCAAATAGTCGAATCCGTATTCATTGTTCGTGCCGTAGGTTACGTCGCAAGCATAGGCACCCTGCTTCTGCTCATGCGAAAGATCATGAAGATTGACCCCGACGGTCATCCCCAGGAAATCGTAAATCTGGCCCATTTCGCCGCTGTCACGCTGCGCCAGATAGTCGTTGACGGTAACCACGTGCACGCCTTTGCCCGCCAGCGCATTCAGATAGACGGGAAGCGTACCGACGAGGGTTTTACCTTCACCGGTTCTCATCTCGGCGATTTTGCCTTCGTGCAGCACCATGCCGCCGATTAACTGCACGTCATAGTGACGTTTGCCCAGCACCCGCTTGGAAGCTTCACGCACAACGGCAAATGCTTCCGGCAGCAGGTCGTCCAGGTCTTCACCCTTTTCCAGACGCTCACGGAACTCGACGGTTTTGCCTTTTAATTGTTCGTCGGACAGAGCGGAAATTTCCGGCTCGAGCCCATTTATAGCATCGACTGCTTTCCAATATCGCTTGATTTCACGTTCGTTGGAATCACCAAACATTTTTTTGACCAGTCCTAGCATCGGTGAACCCCTTTCCCTTACACTCAGTATCCTTAAATTGTATCAGTTTGCTCGTCAAGCCGCAACAAAACAAGGCTTCAGAGCGGGAACATTTCAGTTTATCAGATGTGCTTCTCTGTAGCAAACCTACTCCTTTACATACGTAAAAGCTCGCGCTTTGTTGCAGTTGTTGTCGGCAAAGCCACTGAAAAGCCGATTTTCCGTTTCCAAAGTTGGCGAAATTTTACCGGTCGGCTGTTGAACGGACGAGAGCCTTTAGAATTGTTTTATTATTCGTAAACGAGCGCAAGATCTGCAAGCTTCTTTCTACTATTAAAGAGAAGATAACGTAACGGTGGCTTCCACGTCAAACGCCAGCTGTTTTCACCCGATTTTTTTGTGCTGGATATGAGCTGTAAACATTTAAAAAGCCTGACCCTGTCGGATCAAGCTTTGGTTTCATATTTTCAGTTAGAAGTTCGTCTGGCACTTGCGCAATCAGTAAGACGGGTTGGGGTCAAATAGCCGGTTCGATCAGACCGTATCTGCCATCGTCCCTTTTATAGACCACGTTCACTTGCTCCGTATCCATGTTGGAAAAAACGAAGAAATCATGACCAACCATGTTCATCTGCAGAATCGCTTCGTCGATATCCATCGGTTTCAGCGTAAACCGCTTCGTCCGGACCAGCTCGTAATCCTCCTCTTCCTCATCCATGGTGAGAACCGGGCTTTCCAGCTTGCTCAACTCTCGTTTGTTGCCTTCCAGGCGGATTTTACGATTCATTTTCGTTTTGTGTTTGCGGACTTGACGTTCCAGCTTGTCGACCACCAGGTCAATAGCCGCATACATGTCTTGATCTTTATT
The DNA here is from genome assembly GCF_058269095.1 of Paenibacillus sp. JNUCC 35. Taxonomy (NCBI): domain Bacteria; kingdom Bacillati; phylum Bacillota; class Bacilli; order Caryophanales; family Paenibacillaceae; genus Paenibacillus; species Paenibacillus sp. JNUCC 35. The sequence goes on from NZ_CM177771.1 coordinate 6,116,754, forward strand.
CTCGGCACGGAGCAGGACGCCCTGGAGCGGAATCGTCACTTCCACCGTGTGGATGTTTTTGACTACGCTAAGTGTCACAAATCCTTCCGAGTTGAGGGGGGCTTCAAAGTACTTCTCCAGTCTGCTCAGCTTCTTCTCCACATACTCCCTGAGGGCAGCTGTTATCTCGAGATGATCTCCTCGAACGGTGAATTTCATATAAAACTCCTCCCTTCTGTCTCTATTATACACTAACTATTTTGAATATTCAAAAAATCTTAATATACGTTTTGTGTCCGTTCTGCGGCTAAACTGTGAACTCCGATCGCATGCAAAAAAACACCCCGGATCGCAATCCAGGGTGCTGGTTCAAACATCTTTACCATGTTTTATGAACCGGCCAAACGGCCGAATAATTACAGCTTGTTTACGTTAGCTGCTTGTGGTCCGCGAGCGCCTTCCACGATGTCAAACTCGACAGCCTGACCTTCTTCTAGTGTTTTGAAACCGTCCGTTTGGATTGCAGAGAAATGTACGAATACGTCTCCGCCGTCCTCGCGCTCAATAAAACCGTAGCCTTTTTCCGCATTGAACCATTTTACTTTACCTTGCATCGGACACATTCCCTTCGTCTTCAAATAAATGTAAGCCTTTGCTTACCTTTTGAATATATCACCGCGGAAATAATTGTGTCAATCTGATGACAAGATAATCCTAAATATTTTGAAAATTTAGGTATTCACACTTTCGACAGCATAGGCTTTAAGCCCTAGATCCCTTTTTGAAAGCGGGATTTAAGCACTTATTCACAGAGTTATCAACAAAGTTATACACATTGTCCACAGGGAGAGATTTATGTTAGTTTTGGAATTCCAATAGAACAAATGGATAAAATTCGAAGGCTGCCAGATCTTTTAACGTTGTTTCTACCACTTCGCCTTCTTTGTCCAGCAGCGTGAGACGTGCTCCCCGATTTGTAATTAGATCGCTGATCAGATCAAGGAAGGGGCCTTCATCCGCTCCAAGCATCGCTTTATTCCATTCAAAAGTGATTGTCTTAATCTTCCGGTCTTGTATCAATTTTTTCATCCCCAGAAAAGCATGATACTCTCCACCCTCGATATCGATCTTAACCAGATCAATCGTATCCAGTTCTTGCAATTCGTTATCTAAGGAGACAGCCTCGACGTCCCGGATTGTATAGTGATCGATTAAATTGTCGTCTTTAGGCTTCTCCTTCCACGAAGAATAACCATGAAATCTTTCCGAGCTCCGAAATTGCAGCGTCTTATTTTCCGAATAAACCGCTTTATTTATGATGGTCACGTTCTCCGTAAGCCAGTTCATTGCCAGGTTATCCTTTAAGACAGCAGCCGTGTTAGGGTCCGCTTCATATCCGATAACCCTTCCCGTATTTCCGACTACTTTGGCGGCCAGCACGGTGAAATAACCGATATTGGCGCCCACGTCCACGACTGTATATCCGGGTTTCAGCTGGGTAAGGAAATATTTCGTCAACGGAACTTCAAACATTCCGGTCGTCACCAATGTCGGCATTAGACTCAAATCATTGGACGGTATCGTAATTACGGCATTATACGCTAATTTAACCATCATTTTATTGTTCCCAATGTAGGTTCCGTGCATGATTATTTGCTCTCCTTTAACTGTTCACTGTTGTAAATTTTTTAATAATGCGGAGCTGTTAAGGAAAAACTCGGGATAGTGGGCCGCGTCTCCCACTAATTTTGCTATCCCTATTACCGGAGCCGCCTCGCTGCCTTTACCCAGCAAAGTGAGTACAAGAGCGTATAAATAATATAAATCCGTATAATCCGGATATTTAGGAAGAGCTTTATTTAACATTTGGAGAGCATCCTCGTCTCTCTCAAGTTCTATCAAACATAGTATTAGCCATTTCGTATAAATGCCTTGCTGCTCTGGCGAAGAGTCGTTTGTATTTATCAAGCGCTGCCACAGCCGATACGCTTCATCCGGCATTCCTTGTGCAAGCAAACCGATAGCAGCATCGTGATCGGATTCGGGCGATATTGCATTCCGGACTAAGCTATACACTTTGTCTACAGACTCTCGGCTGCTTCCCGGTTGCTTTCTTACAGCCGCTGTCTCCCATCTGCCGAACGAATGATTTTCGATGAGAGAATATACGGAAACAAGCTCGATTTTATCTTTACTGCTATGCAGCAGCCTTTTTATAAATCTTTCGTGCTCCTCTTCGGTCATGAAGTCTATCTTCTGGAGTAAGATGTCCCACTCATCCAAAGTGTTCACCGGGACCGGATCGTAGCCGGCCGCTTCTTTGTAGTACATCTCTACCTGTGGCAGAACCGCTTCCCATGAGAAACGGGCTGCCGTTTCCAGGCCTTTTACAATCTGACTTTCTCTTAGCAGAGGACTCTCAAGCAAACAAGTCAATTGCTGGGACAAGCTCTCCGGATCACCGATTTCCGCCAGCAAAATATTTGATCCCTCTTCCGAATATTCCAGCACACCCTGATTACGGGTACTCACAACCGGGCAACCACAAGCCATGGCTTCAATTACAGGCAGTGAGAAGGATTCGTAATGAGATCCGGAAACGAACACAGCCGCTCCCCGATACAGCTCGGCAATCTTTTGCTGAGTCGGATTCACATGTATCTCGGATATCCACGGTTTTTCTTGTGGCAGAAACTGAGGTTTAACCGGAGTAATCCAAATTAAATCATAATTTGCTTGGATTGCCGGTGAATGCAGATAGGCTTTCCACACATCTTGAATGCCTTTAAATGCTATTTGCTCGTTTCCCATCATTAAGATATATGGACGTATTCTTTCGGGTGCGTAGTCTTCCCGATTAAAAATATCAGAATCAATGCCATTATGAATAACTGTGGAATCACAATTATACAAATCCTTGAGCAGGTTGCTAACCTGATGAGAAACCGTTAATACCCGATCCGCGCGATCTAATTGCTTTTGAATAAATTGCAGCTGTTCTTCTTCCAGCTTCTCCGGTTCAAATAAATGTTTATCCCCCTGTTCGAAGTAAACAACCGGCGCGATCCCCGTCTGCACACATTCGTAGATGTGATCGTAATAGGTAGCCACTATTAGATCGCAAAGAGGAATCTCCTGCCCCAAATCCAAGCCGTATGGGATCTGAATATATTCTGCCTGCAGTGGAAACCATTCAGGAAAAGGATGCCTGGATAGGATGGTTATGCGGAAGCCCTTTTCAATTAGTCGATTGGCTTGCTCAAAAACTATTTTAACGCCGCCCCAAATACCGACCTGATTCATGACGAAAACGATATGGGGCCGGTGGTCTTGATCGATTATCCGACTTTCTAAAAAACGTTTTACACTATGACCCTCATTGATTAAATCATCTACTCTTTTCCGTCGAAGCTCCGAACGAAGTTTATCCAACATATTTACTCCTAATATTCAATTCGGCATAAAATCATCTTACAAATTAAGAACCTTTAATCTCTCAAGAGCCGGAGTAAAAGAATACTCGCTGCTTTTTGTATAGTATGAAAGAGCAAGTTCCCTGTTACCTGTTACTTCATAAAATAGTCCTAAATTATATAGGGATCTATATGAACCCACTCCCTCAACCGTCTCATAACTTCCTGAGATTACTTCGCCTAAGGATAGACAGTACTCAAAGGTTTGTTGGATCTCAGAAAAGCGGGTTACGTCTTTTCTTTCTATTAAAGAGAGACCATATAAGAAATATAGGTCTGTATAATCAGAGTAATAGTCCATTGCATCATTCAATAAATAATCAAGTTCTTGAAACTTAAGATTGTAAAATAGACAGTAACCATAGGATAGAAAAATTGTCGAAGCATAGACAGGAAGAGTTTGATAAACCGACAATAATCTTAATGCTATATCAAAATAGCTTTCTGCTTTTTTGTATTCCTTACCAACGTAATAAGTTTGTCCAATTTGAAAATTAAGATAAGCCGAATCAGGCTCTTTCAGCAACTGCTTTTTCAGTAGCAATAAATTTCTTTCTACTTTTTTCTTATTTTCAATTTCTTTTTCTTCGTACCCGTAATGTCTAATTAAAATTTCTGTTTCTAATCTTCTTTCAATAGATTCTCCGTTTAAACAAAGCTGCTCATGTATAAGTCCACTAAAATCGTAGCCTCCATTGTTTGGAAATAGCCGGGTCAATCTATTCCTAACACACTTTTCCGTGCTGATATAATTTTCAATTATTACTGTAGCTGGCAATTGGTTATTGTTGTTACTTGTATAATCTATAAATTTATTCAAAGATTGTGCTTCCAAAACTTCATCAGCGTCGATAATTAAAATATAGGGTTCTTTTGCAAGTGAAATGGAAAAGTTTCTTGCTTTCGAAAAATCATTGTCCCAAACATAATTGTGTACTTTTACTCCCATACTCTCTACCTTACTTACAGTAAGGTCCGTAGATCCTGTATCTACGACAATGATTTCTTTTACAACTGACTTTAACGAAGATATACATCGTTCTATGTGCTTTTCTTCATTCTTGACAATTAGACAAGCAGAAACTTCAGCAGGAATATTCATAGAAAACCTCAATCTTTTACAAGAGTTACAAGATGGGCAAGAGTATCAAATTTCTGCTCTTTAAACATACTTATAATATTATCAAGATATGAATTATTATGTTCCACTACCCTAACGTAGGACTGTACAATCTTCATGGCCATGTCAAGTTCTATTCCTTCATAATGACCAGAAATGCCAATGAAATGAATCTTCAACATAGCATATACTACTATAATTTTTACATACTGCTCAAAAATATCCTCCACTTTGAAATCAGGGAACTTTGTCTCAAAAATGTAATTGACAAGATAATTCTCTAAGATGTAAGAGTGCTTATTCATAAATGGTTTAAAATATGTTTGCTCATTAAATAGATATTTTTCCTTTAAAAGTTTTAAATCAATCTTTTCACCTGCCTCTATCCCTAATCCACGGAGCATGTCAGAATAGCACTCGAGGTAACGTTTATTTCCAGAGCCAAATGTATCTCGTACCCGAATCAATTCCAGTATTGATTTTATTTGAAATTCATAATCCACTTTTATATCTTTTATACTGTTAAGAAATACAGTATTTCTTATCTTCATTTTATATTCTTCAATAAGAAATTGAATACCCGTAATATTAGTCATTATGACTTTCTTAACTTTTTCAATAAATAATCCCAAGAAAATGAGGCGATCGCTTACAGTTAAATTACGATCTTGCAGAACCTCTATAGTAAACATTCTGACCGCCCAAAAAATCTGCTCCTGTTCCTCCGTATAAGTCGAATGTGTTGATCTTCTAACTCCCCATAGAGGGTTTATTTCATAGCTTAGTTCTTCAAAATCTATTCCCTCTTCATTTAAAAGGGCAAGTCGTGCAATTTCAGGACATGATAATTTTGCTGATAACTCGTACCCCTCGTTCATTTTATTCAAAATACGAGGATAAGTGTTACAGGTGGGAGACAACATGGCTTCTCCCATATTCTTTTGAATACTGCAAAGGTTAGCGTCATCTAACATCGGGCAACGAAGAGTTTTGGCATCCATAGCAAAATAGCCATAACTCGTATCGCTAGGATCCTTTTTGTTTCGTTTAAGTCCCTGTTTAAATTTTTCTGTTAGCGCCGGATGTTTAAGATTTTTATAATTTTTAAAAGATTTTTTATCTAACGTTACTCTCCAACCGACACAACAACTATCTTCACATTCTGAACCTATACAAGAAAAGGATTTCATGTAAGTTGGTAAAAGTACATTGTCTGTCATTATGAGCACTTCCTTGTATGTTTTAAATAAGAAGGGCCTAGAGAGGCCCTTCTTCAAAACTTATTTATATTCAAAATTCAAGTATCCACTTTCTTGACCATCAGGGTTAACGACTTTAAAAGTAATTACTCCGATTGTGACAGCAGATGGAGTCTTAAACTTTAAGCGTGCTGCACTTACATAGGTGGCATCATACTGGATACCATTGAATATTAGTTTGGAACCTTGTTGTAAGCCAGAACCATCAATATAGATAGTGGTTCCCCCACTAAGAGGCCCATACGCCGGTGAGACACTCGTAATCTTCGGAGCAGGTACTGCAGGGGGCGCATCATAAGTAAAAGTTGATGAGGCAGAAAGCCCGCTCGGATTAATTAGTTCTACACTTACTGGACCAGACGCCGCAGCAGAGGGTGTTTTAAACTTAATTCTGGAGGAACTGATGTAATCATGTGCAATCACAGTGTTATTAAATTTAAGAGTCAAGCCTTGTTCAAAGAAGCTACCATCCACATATACAACAGTGCCACCTGCCAATGGCCCATTACCAGGTGTAAGTCCCGTTATGGATGGTTTGTCTAATTCAAAAGTAAATCCCTTTATGATAGTAGATGACTTACCATCGGGGTTAGTCAGGGTAATATCAACAGCACCGGTGTCGGTTGCAACAGGGGCTTTAACTCTAACTAAACTTGGACTCAAATAACCACTTAGTGGAACTACCGTGCTGCCGAATTTCACAGTAGCATTTTGTTGGAAGTTGCTACCGTTAATTTCAACTAAATATCCGCCTCTTTTGTTTCCACTGTTCGGGCTTATACTTGTTATAACCGGATCAGGATAGACAGGTGGCGCATCATAGGTGAATGCATTAGCTAATTCCGCGGATTGTGCATCAGGATTTGTGACTTTAATGGTAACTGGCCCCGGTGTAGAATAAGCGGGCGTTGTAGCTTTCATGCGACTCGCACTTACGTAAGTTGCATTAAGGTCTATTTCTTGACCACCCGCAACAAAGAACATTTTTGTCCCTGCTTTAAAATTAGTACCATCCACATAAATAATGGTTTTACCTTCCAGCGGACCGTGATTCGGAGATGCGTTAGTTACTGTAGGCGCTGGTGCTTGTGGAGGTGCTGAATAAGTATAGGCTTGGAAAAGTGTATTTGACTGAAGATCAGGGTTGGTTACCACAAAATTTACAACCTCTGCTTTCGACCAGTCCGGCATTTTGACCTTTAAACGGTTAGCATTGACGAAAGTTGTTTCTACATCTTTACTATCAGTACCATTATTAATGGTTGCTTTTACTCCCGCTACAAAGTCTTTACCTTCAAGATATACAGTCGTTCCACCCTCCATAGGCCCATTGTTAGGAGAGACAGAAGTAATCGTAGGTGCATTGGGGGCCGGTGGCAAAATGTATTTATACGCCTGAGATAATGTAGATGATGTACCATCAGCATTTACTACCTTAACGTCAACCGTTGCCTCTTGGGGAACCGCCGGTGTTTTTACGGATAAAGAACCTTGATTCACAAAAGTAACACTTGCCGCTGGAATGTCACCGAAAAACACCTTACTTGAGGGTTCAAATAGCTGTCCCGTCAGTATGACTGTCTCGTTGCCACTGATTAAACCTTCGGCAGGCGAAATAGATTTTAATGCTACTTTTGGGGGTTCATTATAAGTAAATGCATTTTTAAGCAAGACTGTCGTTCCATCAGGGTTTTCAATAGATACATCAACAGTCCCAGGCTGATCTCCTGGAGGAGTTAAAGCAGTTATATATTGGCTCGTGTTATAAGTAACGGCAGAAGAATAATTCGTCCCCACCTTCACTTTAACTCCATTCATAAAGTACTTTCCTGTTACCACCAATTTAGTGCCGCCAGATAATGGTCCCGAATTAGGTTCAAATTTAGAAACTTCAGGATCAGCATAATAATTAAATTTTTCTGTAGCGGTTTGATTATCTGGATTGATTACAGATAGGGTATTTTCTCCTTGAATACCTGCTGGAGTGATGAATTCTATTTTTTTATCATTAATTAAATTAACTGTCGGTGAGAAGGCGCCACCAATCCTAACTTTAACATTAGGCAGAAAGTTTGCTCCCTCTATCACAATCTTTTCACCGCCAAGCACATGCCCTTTATTGGGAGTAACGGAGGTGATAACTGGAGCCGGATACTTCACTTCAATATTAGAAGCAGGAATATCATAGCTTCTGCTAGTGCCCGTATAATCTTTATAGGATACTACCGAACCTTTACTTACTGGAAAAGTTCCTGCAACAGAACCTTTATGTTTAATTTTATATTTGAAACTTAAAGTATCTTTCTTGAGCTCAAGGAAATTCCATGTTAACGTGTTCCCGCTTACCGTAGGCTTGGGTATGTTGTTATCATATGATCCAGGAACAATTTCGAAACCATCGGCCACAGTATCTTTTACGGTAACATCATAGGCGCTGGCCAATCCAATCTCTTGCACGATCGCAGCATAGATTTCGCTTAGTCCTACAGAGCCTAGGATAAAATGATGATGGTGAGACGTTGTAGCCATATTTTTCATCAAAATATTTGGTGCACTTGTTTCTGGATTGTCTGTTGAATTTAAAAGAGCAATAGTATAAAAAACTATTCCTGCGTCTTTCGCTTCTCTGGCTTTTTTAAGCGTGTAATCAAAAGCATTAAGCCCATCTCCAGTCCCAGTAGCTTCCCCGTCCGTTAATAATACAATGACTGGTTGGGCATCTGAACGATGATTGGCTAGTAATTCTGTAGCTTTTTGTATTGCCGTCCCCGTATTGGTAGAACCGTTGGCAGTTAAAGTATCAATATAACTTTTAGCTCCCTGAGTATCTGTCGTCAAATTAAAGGAGCCTACATTCGTACTAAAATCAACAATCCCTACTTGATGTTTAGTAAAATCCATTAGATCAATGAAGCCTTTAGCTGCATTTTTAGCACTGTTCATTTTTTCAGTGCCCATACTGCCCGATTTATCAATAACCAGTATAACATCATTAGGTTTAACCACATTCACAGGAGGTGTCCCTTGAATATTCAGTGTAACCTCGGTTTCGTCCCCGACAATGATGCTTGAGGGATTAATAGTTTTGGTAGCTGACACGTAATTGGTAGCAGCTGAAACCTTAATTGCATTCATAGGTAACAAGCTTATTACCATGATTGCAATAAGAAAAAGTGTTATTGAACGCTTAATAGTGTTCATATATAGCCCCCGAATCAAAATTTTTGATCAAAGAAATAAGCATCAGAATAACCATAAGAATCGTATTTACTTGATAATTTCAATGAAGTCTGGTTAGCATGGTCCATTTCATTCTTTTTTCTTACCATCGTTGATGTAATTTCTTTATTTAACTCTAATAGCTGTTTCATTAACTTTTGTTCAGCTTCAGTATAAGATTGGTTGCTCAAGGAATTCATCACTTCGAAAAGACGATCTAATTTTTTTTCTGTATCTTGATACTTATTTAACATAATCTCATCTAGCAATTCTTCATATGTTCTTTTTATTTCGACCATTATCTGAATTCGTTCCATGGCTTCTAACCCTTACTGCTCTTTATAATGTGTAAAGCTTTCTTCCAAGTCTCCGCATATTCCTTGGCAAACTCAATCACTTCTTGAAGGATTTCTTCTTGCCTCTTTATCGTAAACTCATTAATCCTGCGTAAATAGTAATCATACAAATCTTTTAGTTGGTTGGATATCTCGTAATCATAATTAAGAGTTACGATTAACTCATAAAAAATTGATCTTGCTCCATGAATACGTTCAAGCATTGCCTCTTGATTGTTTTGTTTGTAAAACATCTTGGCCATATTCAGCTTCCGATACAACTCTTCGTATAAAAGGAGGGTAAGGTCACCTGGGCTTGCCGTCTCAACTTTCGTTTTTAAATATTGTTCTTTATAATTGGGTGCAATCATTTACTTCTCTCCTTAAATCTTTTTGTTGTTCTTTCAGCAAGAATAGACCGTTTCTATAATTACTACCTTCCTAATTGCTGTGACAACCAGGATCCTTGACTGTTAAGTTTCTGGATAGCTTGTTCCATGGCAGTAAACTGTTTATAATACCTGTTCTGTACCACTTTAATTCTATCTTCCAGTGTCTCCATCTTATCATTTAGTTCTTTGATTGATTTACCCAACTGGCTGCCGTCTACATAATCGGAAATAGTAGACGTTCCAATCCGCTTAACAATCTTATTTATCTGATTGGTTAAATTACTATAGATTCGTTCAGCAAATCCAGTTTCGGATTTGTAGTTTTGATCTTTAGGGTCCAAAGAGCTTGTTTTAGTGAACAAGTTCATAACAGCTTCCGGATTTGTATCAATAGCTTCTTGCAACTTTTTTTCATCCAAATTTAATTTCCCGAGCTCGTTAGGTTGTCCTTTTTGATATCCTTTAAAAGTAATACCAATGTCCGACAAAGAATTAAATTCATCGGGCAATCCTTTAACAGTTCCGACAAGAGAACTACGGGTGAGTTCCAAGGTTCCTTGAAGGATATCATCCTTATAGAGAACTCCCACTTTAGCTTTAGTTTCCCATAAATTAATTTGGTTCTCGGTCATAGCTTCTCTTTGCTCATCTGTTAGTGGAAGATAAGTTTTTGAGGGAATAGCTTTTGTTTTTACATTTATTTTGTCCACAAGTTGATTGTATTGAGTAACAAAATCCTTAATTTGGGTGGCCACATTTTCTGTATCCTGTGAAACTCTCACAGTGACTGCCGATGTTGAAACACCTTTTAAATCAAACTTTACACCATTGAATTCTAAAGAATTATTTTTTAACTCCATAGCAGACCCATTCAGAATAACACTGGCGTCACTACCGGTAACAGTTTTAGTCGTGTCCAACTTCAAGATTGTAGACGCTATATTATTAGTTCCGTCTTGGACTTTTACAGAAGCAGTTTTACCGGTGGATGTTGTACTAAGCATAAAACGTTTATTGATTTTGTCGTAGCTCATGTTAACGCCTATGCCTGAACTGTTTACCTGTTTCATTATTGAATCATACGTGGTATCCGGAGTAACCGAGACCTTAATACTTTTTCCATCTGGGCCTACTACCTCAAAATCGCCGGTGACCCCTGCCTTGCTCTTAGTATCAAGATCAACGTTATCGCCCGTTAAAAGTGCCGAGGAGGCTAGTGATTTAACTTCTACCGTATAGCTTCCACTAACAGCTGCTGAAGTTGTCGTTGCCGATACCACAGAAGTATTACTGCTAGTTGCTGCCTGTTTGTTATAACCTGAAGAAAATCTTAGCTTATCAACTAATGTACGCAGCGAACTCAAGGACGTATTAAAATCCCTATAATCGTCACGTTTCCAAGCGAAGATTTGTTTTTGCTGTTTTAGTTTGTTAAGCGGCATTCGTTCCACTTTCATCAGATCACTTATAACCTTTTCCGTATCTATCCCGGATGCCATACCGCTAAATTTTATTGAAGAAACCAACTGCACTCACCTCCAAAATAGTTATCTTTTCTCATCTAATAATATACCTGCTTGTTTAATGAGCTGATCTACCATATCTATAAATTTTTCAGGCGGAATTTCTCGTATTACTTCATCTGTTTCCGTATTCATTACTTTTACGATAACCCTATGATTGCTGGAATGAATAGTAAATTCCAGATGTGTGTTAGCGCCTATTAGAGTTTTGTTAGCTTGGTTAACCAGTTTAGACAGCTCGTCTTCACCAACTGCCGCTCTCTTATCAACATAAGCGTCTGATTTTTCCGACCCTGGAACTGCTGGCTGTCCGTACGTCTGTGTGTCCGAGGTTTGCGGAACAAAGCCTGTTGTGACCTCAAGCCTCATCCTGTGAACTCCCTTTCGAAATTATATTAAAAAGACCGACCGGATAATCCGGCCGGACCAATTCCAAGAAGGAATTAAATTAACGAAGCAATTGCAGTACACCTTGTGGCTGTTGGTTAGCTTGAGCCAACATTGCTGTAGCTGCTTGCTGCAAGATGCCATTCTTAGTGAATTCAGACATTTCTTTCGCCATGTCTGTGTCACGGATACGGGATTCTGCTGCCTGCAGGTTCTCGGAAGTCGTACCAAGGTTATTGATAGTGTGCTCGAGACGGTTTTGAACAGCACCCAGGTTGGAACGGTTAGTAGAAACATCATCAATAGCTTTTTGAATTTTGTCAAGGTTACCAGCTGCTGTAGCATTGGTGCCATCCAGCTTGGTCAAACCATCAATTTTCAACTCAGTTGTAGTAGCTTTTGTTAGTGTCAACTTGATAGTTTCATCTTTGTTAGCGCCGACTTGGAATGTAAGCTCAGTCGGAGCGTTATCACCAAGTAGATTCTTAGTGTTGAAGCTTGTTTGATTAGCGATAGAATCAATTTGAGCTGTCAGTTCTTTTACTTCAGCGTCAATTTTTGCAGTATCTGCGGAAGTTAAAACTTCGTTAGCTGCTTGAGTGTACAGTTCGCCCATACGTTGCAGCATAGCGTGAGTCTCATTAAGAGCACCTTCAGCAGTTTGGATCAAAGAAATACCGTCCAAAGCATTCTTGGAGGCTTGTTCCAGACCACGAACTTGGTTACGCATTTTTTCAGAGATTGCCAGGCCAGCAGCATCATCAGCTGCACGGTTAATTTTGTAACCGGAAGACAACTTTTCCAGAGATTTACTTTGGGAGTTGTTGTTAATGCCTAGTTGACGTTGAGTGTTGTAAGAACTGATGTTGTGGTTAATACGCATGATTATATTCCTCCTTGAATGTGGGCAGTGATCGCATCCTTGCGTTCACCTGATTAGTGGATTAAGCGAGTTCAGTCGGCCGCCAAAGCCCGCTTGCTCCCATGATATATATATCGGTGGAGGTCGACATTTACTTTATAGCTATTTGCGTGAATTTCAAAAAATTATTCTGAATTTCCTACTTTATTTGAGATACCTCTTAAGGCATGAATAAGAGAAGTTTTATTAGCATTCAAACTGATCGCAGCTTGATTTTCAGCTTGTATAGCCTGGTAGATTTCTTCCCGGTAAATTGCAATCTCTTTTGGTGCCTCGATACCGATCCTCACCTGGTCTCCTGCCACGTCCAGTATCGTCAGAACAATGTCTTGGCCTATCATAATTTTTTCGCCTTTGAGACGGGAAAGGATCAGCAATTTAATCCCCCCCCTTAACCAAGGAATATCTAATAGGGAAAGAGGAATTTTCTAATACAATTTGTGCCGCTTTATTTAAATTCCGATTAACAACAATAGGGGCTTTGAGATTCATTGTAATGTTATCCTTATCCCTAACAGTGACTATGCCCAATACTCGTGCATCCCGCTCACTTTTTAAACCAAGCTGTTCTTTGATTAATTTTGGCAAATCAAATTCATAACTGGGCTCGAATAAAAAAGGCTCTGCCACTATAAAAGCAAGATCTTTGTCATCCAGGGATTGAAGTGCAAGAAAAACAGACTCTTCCTCTTCTAAATCAAGCAAAGCATACTGATCATAGTGTTCAAAACCAAATATACCCGTCTCGAAATTAATCAGTTGATTTTCAGTAACTTCAATTTCACCAAATCGTGTAGATTGTATAATCATCGAATTTCCTCCCTATAAAAAGAAACAATAGCTATAATATTATAGCTATTGTCTCATACGCATTAAATAGATGCATCCATATTACCGCCTACCACGGAAAAGGAAACGGAATTTTTTTGCTTAAGATAAACTTCCAGTTTCCCAGGAGCATAGTGCACTAGCGGTCTATTCTGAGTTGGATTGAACGAAATTCGGCCTTCTTGAACCTGGGTATCCAATGTACCTGGGGTATATGCAATATCTACGTTATCATACGATGGCTCACCTGTTATTTGTATCGGCCTATCTTTAAATGCATTTTGTCGAGCAATTTCAGCGAATGCATTTGAGCGGTTGGTTATGTCCATCATACGATCACCGTTTTGGGCAATTTCCGCAATGTTTTGCATAGAGATATCAAAAGCACTCTGTGTAATACGTTCCCTCATCTCAATGAGCTTAGAAGATCCCAGAGCGGACCAGGCTTTGGATGAATCTATTTCAAGTACGGGGTTTTGTTTATCTATAATAATCTTGGAATTCTCACGATGAATGTTAAGCTCTCCCTTAGGCTGTTCAACAGATAATTCACCGGGAGTCTTGGAAATTCCGATTTTACTATATTGTTGACTAATCTGGACACGAGGAATTTGCATGGACCTGTCCTCCTATCTAAGGAAGTCCAGCAGACTAGGACGAATAATACGCCCCATCGTATCAAGAGAAGCCTGAAAAACACTCTCCGCCGTCTTAAGATCGGTAATCGTTTTGGGCACATTAACGTCTTCGATTTTAGATTGCAAATCCGTGTAATTTAATGTGAGGTCCTCTAAGCGGTCCGTTGTAAATTGAAGTCGGTTTTGACGAGCCCCGACATCGGCCTGAGCGTAAAGAACACGATCCATGCTGGATTGAATATCTTTTATGCCTTGCTCGATACCTGTTGTATTATCGTTATTTAAAGCAACCTTCAAATTGTCCAGCACTTTGAAGACATTGGTCACCTTAGTAGGATCTGACGGATCCTGAAAGGTACCAAACACATCTTTTCCAAGCGAATTTACGTCTACGTAAATACCCGCGCCTATCTGATAACGCATTATTCCTTCATCAAGAGTATAAGCGGTATTCGCTGGATCATCTGAGAAAGGTTTCTGATCTGTTGTTTGTCCATTAAAGATATACTTGCCTTTGAATTGAGAGTTGCCAATTGCGACCAGCTGCTTGTATAATTCATCAATCTCTGATGCCAGAATTTTACGTGCTTCAGGATTAATTGATTCCGTGGTGCCCTGTATTGCTTTTTCAGAAGCTGTTTGTAAAAGCTGTACGGCTTCATTCATCACAGTATCCGAAAAATTCATCCAAGAGTCCGCATCCTTGGCATTTTCCGAAAATTGATCCGTCATACCGATTTCGCCTCTATAGCGAAGCGAGCTGGATATGCCTACGGGATCGTCGGAAGGCCGATTAATCTTTTGCTGAGTTAGCAACTGCTCTTGATACTTATCCAGCCGGTTATAGTTCGTTTGGAGATTTTTCATCATCGACGAACTCATCATGTTCTGTGTGATCCGCATTTAGCTATCCCTCCTATCTGCCGACAACGCCGGTCCCGTTAATCAATTTGTCGAGCATTTCATCTACAACGGTGATAACACGAGCTGAAGCGTTGTAGGCGTGCTGGAATTTAATCAGGTTGGCCGTTTCCTCATCGGGCGACACACCGCTGATGGATTGACGCAAGCTGTCTGCGTGATCGGTGAGCAGCTCGCCGTTTTCGAGCATTTTTTTGGCATGATCGGTTTGAACGCCCAGTTGGCTCATTACTGCTTCATAGTAACCGCCGTACGTAGAGGACGCTGTCAGAGCTGTACCGCCGAAATCAAACGTCTTCTCCGCCAGGCCGCCGATAAGAAGCGCCAGATCGCCGTTGCTTTGCACCACTTTGTCGGTAGGTGCCGCAGGCGGTTTGCTGACGGTTTCGATACGCAGCGAAGCTGCGATCTTCTTCAAATCTTTAGCGATGTCCGGGTTAACCCGAATGTTCTGCGCCGTAAATTTCCCCGATCCGTCGGAAGTGACGAAGAAGTCCTTCCCGTTGGTAGCCGGATCTTCGAGGGTGTATCCGAGCCTATGAAGCCCATTCAAGCCATCGACGGTTACCTTCGCGTCGGCAGCCAGTTTGCGCGGATTGGCCGGGTCCATTTTGGCCCCTGCAGGAGGCGTCATCCCTTTAGGCAAAATGCTTCCCGCCGGAAGGGTGACCTCGATTTTGCCAGTAGCCAGTGTGTTGGCCATAAGATCGATTTGCTTGGTATATTCGGCAATGAATGTGTCACGGGACTGTACATAACCGAAGATTTCACCGGAAGTAACGCCCGCGACATCGGCCTGCACAATAGTATCCGAGTTGAGATCATCGATAACCTGTTTCGTTCCGAACGTGATCTGGTAAGTCTGCGAAGTCTCCGTTACTTTCACGTTGCCCAGTTTGGACAATTGGTCGACGAGGTAGTCGCGTTTATCCCGGAGATCGTTGGCATTATCCCCACCGGACTCAATGTGTTTAATTTGCTTCGTCAGGTCGGAGATTTCGGTCACATAGCTGTTCGCTTCAGACACTTTGACGTTGATTCTTTCCGTGATGTTGTTACCCATCGTCGCAAACTGATTAGCCATGCTGTTAAAAGAATCGGCCATCGCCATCGCCTGCTGAACGACTGCGGAACGGGCGGCCAGGTCTTCCGTGCTCGGGTTTTTGCTAAGCGTCTGCCAGGCTTTCCAGAATTCCGTGATATTCTTAGCCAGACCGTTGTTCGACGGTTCGTTAACGACGCCCTCAATGTTGCCGAGCGTTTCCGAAATAACTTTCGATTCGTTCATTAATGAGTTCTGATTCCGGTATTCCACGTCAAAATAAATGTCCCGGATACGCTGGATCGCATTGACTTCAACCCCCATGCCCAGCTGGCCGGGAGAGGTGGAATTGGTTACAGAAGGATATTCGAGCGGACGGGCGGCAACCATCTGGGCTACCTGGCGGGAATATCCCGGAGTATTGGCGTTGGTAATGTTGTGGCCCGTTGTATTCAGCGCGACTTGCTGTGCGATAACACCCCGCTTGCCGAGCTCCAGTCCATGAAATGTAGAACGCATAAATTCACTTCCTTTGCTGTAGGGCCTTAAACGGCCGGAATATGTGCCGGGCTAAGCCCGTGTATCGAAGTAAGCGTTCTTGCGTTTGGCCTGCCCCTGCTGGGTAGGGTTCGCATAGATCGCGTCCTGCTCGGGTGTTGCCGTTAAGAGGTCGAGTGAAAGGTCGATAAATCCCAGTGACTGTTCCACCAACTGCTGATTTAAAGCATTAAGTTCTTTAAGCTGTCTGATTTCTTTTAAAAGCCGCTCCTGACAATCCATCAGCTGCTGTTTTTCTTCCGCTTTGAACACCAGCTTAACCAATTCTCCAACGGTTATAAAAGGGTTCGTTTTATAGCAGCGTGTTACCATGTACTCATTGATCTTGACTACACGGCGCTGATCCAGCTCCTGGATTTCTTTAACGGCCTTGGATTCTTTCTGGACAATAGCCGACAGCTCTTCTATGGAGTTTTGAAGAATCGCTTCTCTCTTCCTTGTCCCAAGCTCCCGAAGCTCCTGGTGACATTCAATAATGCGATTCAAAACGTTGACAATTTCGGATACGGACACAGCTTTTCACCCGTTTCTGCCGGTCTTATTTGAGATACGGAAGGAGCTTCTCGGCGATCTTGCCCGCTTCCACATGGTAGGTTCCCGATTTAACCTGCTGCTTCAATTCTTCTACTCTGCGCATTCTATTCTCATCCCCTGCGGCTCCAAGCAGCTCTTTAGCTTCCGTGGAAATTTGAACCTCGTCTTTGGGACGGTTACGTTTATCAGCGGCAGCCGTCTGAAACTGTTCTTTATGCTTGGCATACGGATTTACATTTCCGATACGATGGCTATCATTAATTTTCATAGTTATTCACCTCTTGTTATCTGATGAAGGATCCTCTACTTTCCAAGGCCGCTTTACGGCTCGATTCTACAAAAAAACCGATAATGGTTATTACTATTATCGGCAGAAGGATATGATCTTTTTAGTTAAATACAGCTTTTCTGATTAGTGCCGGTCTTTTAAGCGGTCCGTAATGCGAAAATGATGAGCGTCTTTTTCCGCGTTTGCGCTGTTTTTGCCCTCATCCATCATCTGATTCACATCCCGTACAAGGCGCTGGCGACAGGAGTCGCACATAGTATGTTCACGAATAGGGTTTCCGCAAACTTCGCAGGGATAGGTCAGATTCGGTGAATCCGCTATCGAAATGCGGCCTTCGCGGATAAAACGGATAATCTGGCGCATAGGGACTTCCGTCTCTTCATGCAGCTCCTGGAGATCGCATTTACGATTCTGCCGCAGGTAGTCCGCACATGCAACATACTGAGCCTCAATGTCTTTTACGCAGGCCGGGCAAGTTTCGGCAAATCCTTTCACAAAAAGCTTTCCGCAGCGCGGACAATTTTGAACGTTCATGCTCATTATGATCACCTTATCAAACTTCAAGTATAGTATACGACTAGTGTAACGTATTGGACTTGCGTTGAGAAGGGGCCTTCTGAAAGAGTTGGAAATATGTTTATTTCTCTCCATATCGTGCACCTTGGCAGAATTAGCGCGCCCACATCAGCCCGTAAACCTCTACCGGTAAAGATTGCGTTATAGTCTGGGCACATTGGTTTAGAGTACTCCCTGTTGTGTAGACATCGTCAAGCAGGAGGACGCGAACCGGCCAACCTTGACCCGCAAACCCCTCCTGCAGCCGTACAATCGATCCTGCGGCTTCCTCAAGAAGCATGAAAGCTCCCTGCAGATCGTTGAGCCGCTCCCCCCTTGACTTAAAACTCTGCTTAGCCGTATGCCTTGTCCGCTCAAGCAGAGGCATCACTGGCAGCGAGAGCCGTCTTCCCAGCTCTACGGCCATGGCCTCGGCCTGATTAAAGCCTCTTTCCGCCAAACGGCTGGCATTCATGGGTACGTAACTGATGCAGTGAAAGCCGGAACCTTCGTGCCCCGCCGCCGGCAGTTCTTTGACCAATTGATGATAGGCATGTACCAGCATTCCGGAGAAAAGAGGAAGCAGGCGCTCATTGCCCCTGTACTTGTAGGAGGCCAGCCATTCTTTCATCAGGGAGTCATAGCGGACTGCACTTCGGCTGTACCGGAAAAAACACGTCGTTCGTCGGATACAGTCCGGACAATCATCCGGACGGCCGCAAACCGGACAACGTACAGCCATTATCCAAGGAATGGCGTTAAAACAGGTCATGCAAAGTCCGAGACTCTCTTTGGCGGAGCTTCTGCGCCCGCCGCAGCAAACACAATTAGCCGTTTCTCTATCGCGTGCGTTTATCTCGGCTTCAGGAAACTGGAACCAACGTTTCACCTTGCTCCACCATACCGCAGGCGGCTTGGGGTTGGACAGACCGATCATTCGTTTATCCTTCCTTTCACTAACTTAATTCAACAAATAACCTCTTCTCCGTGCTGTCCGGTTCATTTTTTTGATTTGCCGGATTGCCCCTGTTTGCGAGACGGTATTTTCCAATCCTGCAAAAAAAACAAGTCCTCGGGGGTCATCCTTCGATCTTCCCGCACGTCCTGCCATTTGAACCAAAGCCGCTTCGTTGAACAAACTGGAATCCGCGTCGAGAATGAATACGTCCGTTTTAGGCACGGTCACGCCACGCTCCAAAATCGTTGTGGTGACCAGGATGTCCGTAACCTTGCCGCGGAAGTCGGTTACCTTCACCGACCTTTCGTGGTCTTTGGACGATGTGCCGGCGATAACCTTGTCCGGCCAAAGGCCTTGAAGCAGCCCGACAAGAGGGTCCACCAGCTTGATCTCCGGCACGAACACGAACAGCTGCGCACCGCGTTCGAGCGAGCCTTCCAGACGCGCACGCAGCGTCTGGGGCAGGGCACCGCTGCGGAGGATACGCCGCAGCGGTGGCACCGGCACCCGCTTGGGCACAGGCAGCGGATGCCGGTGAAAGCGCACGGGCACGGTGACGTGAGGCAGGCGTCCGGACGCCGCCTCGCGCTGCAGTGCCCGCGGGGGCGTCGCCGAGAGGAGGACGTAGCGTCCTCCCGGCGCGAGAGCTTTGCGCGCGGCGAATTCCAGCGCCGCGCTGTTCAGGTACGGGAAAGCGTCGATCTCGTCGATAATCACGGCATCAAAAGCATGCGTGAAGCGCATAAGCTGATGCGTGGTTGCGATCGTGATATCGCCGCTTTCCCAAGTCTGGCTACCGCCGCCGTACAGCGTCACGATGCTGCGGCCCTCAAATGCGCGCATCAGGCGCGGCTGCAGCTCGAGTACGACGTCCCGGCGCGGCGTGGCAATCGCGATCTTGCGGCCGTGCGCAAGTTCGTATTGGAGGAGCGGGAAGATCATTTCGGTCTTTCCCGCTCCCGTGACCGCCCAGATCAGGAAGCTGGGCGCTGTTTTGCCGCCTTTCTCTCCCGCATCCGGGTCTCCGTCGCTTCGCGGCAGCCCCACTTTTTCTGCTGCATCTTTGCTGCCGGGCGATGTGCTGCTTAAAAACGCAAGCGCCTCCTTCGAAGCTGCTGTTTGAGCCGGACTCAGACCCCAAGGGGTTAAATAAACCTCCAAAGTAGGATCGAATGCAGATTCCCTTGTACTAATTTTAGGATAACGGTTCCCCCTTGGGCTTTCTTTTACATCTCCAGGCCACCGGTAAACATTCTCCTCGCCCTTGTCGCTTCCCTTAACTCCTTCAATGAGCAAAGTACAGGAGCGCACTCGCCCCATAGTCAGACATTCTTCACAGTAGGCGCAATCCGTTCCGCAATGATAACAGGGAGTAAAATGAAGTTTGCCGCTTCCGCATCTTCTGCAGCTATAGGTGGTCTGCCGCCGCCAAAAGGCCGGAAACCTTCTCATCTGGTTGCTCTGTAATCCATTGGTTAAGGTGATATCCCCGTTTAAATAAGCCAATTGGATGTAAGCTTTCCAAACTCCATTTTCCAACAGCTCTGCCATTCCAGAAGCCTCCAGCAACCGGATGACTTCTTCACTCAAAAGACTTCTGCCGTTTAGTGCTTCTATAAGCCGATCATATGTGGGGAAATTATGAGGAAACGCAGATGGGCCGTAAGTAAGCCAGCTGTCATAGTCTATCGAACGGGAAGTAAGAGATTGAATGATTTCTGAAGGAACCGGAGGGGGGGACGTACGCATTAATTCTTCTGGGAGGAGCGTGCTTTTTCTACCGTCAGGCGGCGGAGAATGGTTTAAAGCTGCGGTTGAATCGGTTAGGGTTGCTGCTTGTAAGTAGTCATTTAAAGACTCTGGTGAAGAAGATGTAGGATGAATTACATTAGGGGGGGTGAAGAGATCAGACTTGGTTTCGGGGGTACTTCTTTTACCTGTAGAATGAGAGTGGGGGATTAAAAAATCGGTTTTCAGCCAATCAGGGTCTTCTCTTGACGAAGAGGGTGTATAAACAGACGAATGAATTTCGGGGAAAACATGGGGGAATCTTTTCTTGCAAGAGGGAGAGCTCAACACATCAATCAGAGCCAGAGCTTGTCCAACTGAGACAGGAGGCTCCAGCAGCACAATCCGGACGGAACGTCCGAGCCGCTCGAACCAGTACGTGAAGTCGACGGCCATTGCAAGGGAAATGTGCCATTGCCAACCATTATCGTCGGCAGCAGCGTAAACCTGAACTTTCATGCCTCACCTACTTCAACGCTTATTCGGTTGTAAACGATTACGTAAACCACAGACGGCAAAGAGCCAATGAAGAATCCTAGGT
This sequence comes from Paenibacillus sp. JNUCC 35, assembly GCF_058269095.1. Classification (NCBI taxonomy): domain Bacteria; kingdom Bacillati; phylum Bacillota; class Bacilli; order Caryophanales; family Paenibacillaceae; genus Paenibacillus; species Paenibacillus sp. JNUCC 35. The sequence goes on from NZ_CM177771.1 coordinate 6,138,015, forward strand.
GCTTACTCAAACAACGGAAGCTTAACCAGCTGTTTCTGGTTGCTCACATGCATAACCACCAGGTTATCCCGTTCGGATGATGAAGCCCATTCTTCCCAGGAAGATTCGGGCAAAACCGTTCTGATCTTAATCTCGTAGGAACGTGAAAGCTTCTCGGCAATCCGCAGCGTATCGTCCGTAGAACCTTCGTCAATTACGGAGACGGACAGAGATTTTCCGCTGAACCTCGCCAGAAAAAACAAAGAACGGATATACCACTCGATATGCAATTGGTTATCCTTGGTCACTAAAATCAGGTGGTACGAACGTACCTCTTCATTGGGGCGTTTTAACGCATGGAGCATACATACACAGAAGATGTAGCTCCCTACAAATAACATCAATCCGGTCCACATGACGGCTCCCTCCCTTAGCATACTATATGCCTTGGCGGGAGGGTTGGTTCCTAGAGAGTCACCCAGCCGTTTTTGATGGCGATAATAACGGCCTGTGTACGGTCGTCTACTTCCATCTTTTGCAGAATGCTGCTCACATGGTTTTTTACAGTCTTCTCGCTGATATAAAGGAATTCTCCGATCAGCTTGTTGCTTTTGCCTTCAGCCATCAAACGCAAAACTTCCGCTTCACGCTTGGTCAGCGGGCTTGTCGGAACATGAATATATTTTAGTCCGGATTCTTGAACGCCGTTGCCGGAACCCATAACACCGTTATCATCCAGATATGTCATACGACGGAGCTGGTTGATCAATTTACCGGTGACTTTCGGGTGAATATAGGCATGCCCGGCTACAACGGAGCGAATCGCATTGATCAGCGCCTCCGCCTCCATATCCTTCAGCAGATATCCGGAAGCACCTTTGCGAAGCGTCTCAAACACATAACTTTCATCATCGTGAATCGAAAGGATGATCACCTTAACGTCGGGAAAAATAAGCTTTAGCCGCTCAGTAGCGACAACGCCGTTTTCCAGTGGCATGTTAATATCCATCAGGACTACATCCGGCTGCATTTCGTTGCAGAGCTCGATAACCTGAATACCGTCGCCGCACTCCCCGATGACTTCCATATCGTCTTCCATATTAATGATTCGTTTGAGGCCTTCGCGAAACAGCTGATGATCGTCCGCAAGAATGAGTCTTACGTTACGCTTGGGACTCCCCTGGTTGTCCATTACCAATTTCCTCCTTGTTCTCTGCGCGAATGGGAATCAACATCGTAATCTTCGTTCCCACGTCCTTTTCTGAGTAGATGGCCATGTCCCCTTCGAGTAGCTTCAACCGTTCCCGCATCCCGATGATGCCAAAATTGTTGCCCTTGGCAATCTTATGCTCCGTCAAGTCCACATTGAAACCGATTCCGTTGTCATTAATGGAGATACTCACCAGATCCTCTTGGAAAGACAGCTCAAGTGTAACGAACGTTGCGTGGGCATGCTTGAGAATATTGGAGAAGGTTTCCTGAATCAGGCGGAAAATAGCGACCTCCATCCCGGATGGAAGTCTTGTTTCTTTGCCCGAAATTTCAAGCTTCGTATGTACCTGGGTCTTATCTTCAAAATCCTGTACGAATTTACGTACGGTCGGAATCAAGCCAAGATCGTCCAGCGCCATCGGCCTGAGATTGAAGATCATTTTGCGAACTTCCTCCAGCCCGCACCGCAGCTGGGACTTAAGATCTATGAGTTCTTCCTTTGCCGCCGTATATTCCTGTTTGGTCACCATGCGCTCCGCGATTTCCGTGCGAAGTACGACGTTCGCCATGGTCTGCGCTACCCCGTCATGAATCTCACGGGCCATGCGCTTGCGCTCGTCTTCCTGGGCCAAAATTATTTTCAGCCCGAGCAGTTGGCGGTTTTTGGCCGACTCCAGAATGCGGGTGACCTGATTAAGATCACCCGATAAATATTCGAGAACGACATTCATCTGGGAGACGATCATTTCCGCCCGCTCGAGCTGTTTGTCTACATTTTTGATTCTTTGTTGGATGTCGTTGCGTCTTTCTTTCAGGTGATTCTCTTTTTCTCTGGATACCGTAAGCTGCAGTTGGAGCGATATAGCCGCCTCGTAGGCGGTTTTGATGTCATTTTCCCGGTATCTGGCAAAATCACGGCTTACTTCCGTAAGACGGATACGCGCACGTTTGTAGCCACGTTCCAGGTTGTCCACCAGCTCGATCGTCTGGGTAACTTCATCCTTAACTTGACTTAATTCCCTAAGAAGCGACTCTCGTTCGCCCCGGGCGCTTTCGCAAATTTCGAATACCTGGTACTTGCTGCTCTCCATGACTTCGATGGCGTTCTTGATGACACGGTCTAATGCATCCACCTGCAAATCGCTCCAAACCCCTTTTCAAAACAAATTGGTCTGCCTTCTATAGTACCATACTTTGTGCTGTTTGAGAGTAAACTAATAGAACTATTTATTGCAGGTTAACGATCTGTTCGGCCTGATTCCACGTGACTTTCCAGCCTAAAGTTTCAGTCAGCAGACGCAGCGGAACCATCGTTAAATTGTTCATGATACGCGGCGGAACTTCGGCGGTAACCCGCTTGCCGTTCGTGATTAAATCGAGCTCATTGTTCCACATATCGACGATGTTCCCGTCTTTTACAACCGTTGCCCGGAGTGCTTCCTGATCCCACAGCACTTTCGCTCCTAGAGCTTCTGAAACAAAGCGTGTCGGAACGAGCGTGTTTCCGCGATCGTTAATCGGAGCTTGCTCCAACCAGTACGATTTTCCATTGACGGTTGCCATCTGATTGCCGATTTGCAGGGTTACTTTGTTCAGGCTGCCGGACGGTGTATCATAATTCGGATAGCTGAATGAGATGTCGTCAAGCTCGATCTTGCCTTGCAGCGCACGCTCGTCCTGACCTTGCTCCGGATTAACCACATAGATGCTGCGCAAAGTCAGCGGGTATTTCAGGTTAAGGCCGGACAAGTTGGCCGAGATGGACTTCCAGCCCTGCCAGTTGATGTTCTTGGCGAGCTCAACCAGTTCTTTTTTACCATCCGCATCGATCACTTCGGCGCGGAGCCAGTTCTGGCTTTCGTCACCTTTTACCTTGAGGTTGATCGTTTGCGGGTAGCCGTACAACTGCGCGCCGGTATTGTTGAAGACCGCGTAAGACGCCTTGTTGCCGCTGCCTTTGGTAAAATCGTAAGCGAGCTGCAGGCTGTTGTTGCCGGACTCGTTCTTCACGATGCTCAGCTTCGTACTGACTTCAGCCGGGAAACTTTCCGAAGTGGTCAGAATCGATTTGTCATCGAGGTTGTACCACATAGACTCATTGCCGAGCGGGATGTTCAGCATACTGCTGTACCCATCGTACCGGGCGATAACTTGGGCATTCTTGCTGCCCTCCAGGCTGTCTACTTTCAGGACGCCGTTCTTGACTTCGCCCTTCACACCGAGCACTTCCCACTCAAGCGACGCCGGGGAAATTTCCTTGGTTTTGCCGCTCTTGGTCGTCGCGGTTACGCTCAAATTGTAGCTTCCGCCCGCAACAAGCCCTTGTCCGCTTGCTTTCGAAACCTTCATAGAGCTGATATCCGCACGGCGTATTACTTTTACGTCCAGGTTCGACGACCCTGCACCGGTTGTTGCCGTAATTTTACCGCTTCCGAAGCTAGTAGGAATGAAGGCATTTCCGTCGAATTTCCCAAGATTGTTGGAAACGCTCCAGGTCGGCTGAACGCTGTCCGAAACAATCGGGTTGTAATATTCGTCATAACCACTGAAGGTGAACGTCGCTTTCTCGTTCAGGAACAGTTCTGTGTCGCCTTTCATAGTGAAACCCTTCGGCTGGCCTTTCGGTGCCGTTGAGAAGACTCCCAGGGCATTCACGACAGCCCTCTGCGTGCCATATTCCGTTACATGGGCCAGTTGGATATTGTTCGTGCCAAGAGGACGTTCGACCATTTGCGTGGAACCGCCGCCGTCCAGATTCATCGCTTTGTAAGCACCGATCTGAATCAGAAAACGCTGGAATTCCTGCAGGCTCATTCCTGCACTGTTGTCGTTCTTATCGGCTGTAACCAGATAGGCTTTCTTCATATCTTGGGAGTATCCTACGCCGGTACGGGAACGGTAACCACCCAGGGAAGAGACATCACGGGAGAAGGAAGTGGCTTTAGCTCCGTCTACGAGAATGGAGTGGCCCCCGATCATTGTTTTAAAAGCATCGTTCGCATAGGCCGTTCCCGTACGCTGGTTAATAAACGCGTAGTCCGCCGTAAGAGGGTCTCCGACTTTTAAATGTTCTTTGACGAATTGAGCAGATTTGCCCGCGGCTCTTAAAATGTATCCGTTCTTAGGCGGCTCGACTTTAATAACCGTATCCGGTGCGATTTGTTTGATAACCCCGTCTTGTACCAAGACCTCGGTCGGCACGGATTTTCCGTCATTGGAACGGTCCACCTGTCCCCAAGCATCGGTATACATGAACAACCCGTCCGTATGGCTGTGAGTGCCGTCATCATACCAATAGTACGTTTTGTTGATGCCTCCGAGTTCGAAAGAAGTGCCGTCCTTGGCTTTTACCGCACCTTGGAAAGCAAACAGGTCAATCACCGGCTTGTTGTCTTTTGTTATCCCAAAAGCGTAAAGACCGGACATTTTATTGGATGGGGTCGACATGATTTGACCGTTGGTGATTTGCGGGCCCAAGGGCACGCCCTCCGCTTGCGTATTAAAAAAATCGCCGTTAACCGCCGCGACTGCGCCGGCTGCTTTGGCCATCGTAGCCACCGTCTGCTTGTCGGTAAACTGATTATTTTTCCCCGCGATAACATCCAGTTTTACATATGGATTCGTCAAATCTACCTCTACTACGTTGGCAGTCGCCGAGACCTTTTTATTGTTTCTGGTAAAGTTCCAAACATACTTCTTCATAACGGCACCCGAAGTTAAAATGCTCTCCGACTTCAAAGTAACCGTAGGATCAGCGGCAAATGTGGGAACAGGCAGGGATACGACTACCTGAAAAGCAACGACGAATGCGAGTGTCGATCTCCACAGCTTGTTGGTAAACCTCATTCTTCTTTCACTTTCCTCTCTCCTGAATAGGTAAAATCAACTTGGATACACAATAGTATAGACTCTTAAACTAGCTAAAAAGTTACGAAATTTATGTGATTTTTCCTAGAGTAATTGTGAAAAGAGAGCAAAAGGCTCGGAATTTGGTCCAAACTGGAATAATCGGGTCTAAAATCGGTCTTTATATGCCTTTTTGAGGGTATGAGAAGGTTAGCTGCGCTTAAGGAGGTAGTAATTCAGCGGCTATTAAGGAGAGCAAGGTCGTTGTTCTGTGGCGATTATTTTCACAAATTCTGTTCAACATATTTGCCGCTGTTCCCCGAATATCGCTATCTTCTTGTTTCTAGCTATATAGCCGCTTAAATCTAAACCATTCTTCCGCAAATATTTAGCGAACAAAAAAACACGACCCGATCCCTTAGGATCAAGCCGTGTTCTTCACGTCTTGTCAGACAATTGTTGAAAAGTAAAACCTCAGTTCTACAGAGCTTCCGCTTTGAGCAGTTCAGCTTTGTCTGTACGTTCCCAAGGAACATCCAGATCGTTACGGCCAAAATGACCGTAAGCAGCCGTTTGCTTGTAGATTGGACGACGCAGGTCGAGCTGCTTAATGATACCGGCAGGACGAAGGTCAAAATGTTTGCGAATCAGCTCAACGAGCTTCTCTTCGCTTACTTTGCCTGTGCCGAACGTATCGATGCTGATGGAAACCGGCTTAGCAACGCCGATGGCGTAAGCAAGCTGTACTTCGCATTTTTCTGCGAGTCCTGCAGCAACGATGTTTTTAGCAACGTAACGAGCCGCGTAAGCGCCGGAACGGTCGACTTTTGTCGGATCCTTACCGGAGAATGCGCCGCCGCCGTGACGAGCGTAACCACCGTAAGTATCTACGATAATTTTACGGCCAGTCAGACCGGCATCCCCTTGAGGTCCGCCGATTACGAAACGGCCCGTCGGGTTGATGAAATAGTTCGTGTTCTCATCCAAGAATTGCTCCGGAACGATTGGCTTGATAACGTGTTCTTTGATGTCTTTTTGGATTTGTTCCAAAGTGACTTCTTCACTGTGCTGTGTAGATACTACGATCGCATCAACACGTACAGGCTTGTCCCCATCGTACTCAATCGTCACTTGAGTTTTACCGTCCGGACGGAGGTACTCCAGGGTGCCGTTCTTGCGGACTTCAGTCAGTCTGCGGGAAAGCTGGTGCGCCATCGAAATCGGCAGCGGCATCAGTTCCGGTGTTTCGTTCGTTGCATATCCGAACATGAGACCTTGGTCGCCTGCACCGATCGCTTCGATTTCAGCGTCGCTCATTTGACCTTCACGGGCTTCGAGAGCCTGGTCTACCCCTTGCGCAATGTCAGGGGATTGTTCGTTCAGGGATGTAAGCACAGCACACGTTTGGTAGTCGAAACCATACTTCGCGCGTGTGTAACCAATATCCTTAATTGTTTTTCTGGCAATGGCTTGAATGTCCACATATTCGGAACGGGACGTGATTTCGCCGATGACCAGAACCAAACCGGTAGCCACAGATACCTCACAAGCTACACGTGCGTTCGGATCGTTCTCCAAAAATGCGTCTAACACCGCATCGGAAATCTGATCGCAAATTTTATCGGGATGACCTTCTGTCACGGACTCGGATGTAAACAAACGTCTGCCGCGTTCTAGTGCCAATGTCATCGACCTCCTACTGGATTTAGTATGTAGAAACAAGTGCGAACTTACACAAAAAATGAACCTTTTCCTCGGTGGAAAAGGTTGCTTCAGGACCTTCTTGAAGTTATGTTACTTCATTTGTCGATGAATGTCAACGAAACAGGTATGAATTATAAAGTGAAAAGAACCTCTTCCGCTTTGCGGATTAACCGGCTAGTGATAGCCCCTCCAACCGCCCCGCTGTCCCGTGAACTGATGTGCCCCCAGTAGTCCTCTTTTATCGAAGTTGCGGGTATAGAACCAAGCTCCGATGCAAACTCAGTGCTTAAATCCAAACTTCCTAAAGCTTGTTTCCCAACAGGCAGCCCCATCTCTGCAGCGATTTCGTATTTAAGTAGGTCTAAAGCTTTATGCGACTCCGGTACCACCTTATTGTTGTTCTTCGACATCTTTTTCACACTCCTTCACTGGTTGTGCGATTAGTATCACCTTTCGACTTCATTCGACCCGTATAAGTTGTTGTCAGCTTGGTTAATTTATGGAGGAGTTTGCATTCGTCATAGATCATTTTGGGTGAAATAAAATCATTTACAAAAATAAAAAATGACAAGGACTCCAAAATTGGAATCCATGCCACCATTAATGTTATAAAAATATTCCAGCCTAGAGTCCTCTTTATTGAGGAACCTTAGAACCATCCGCGTTCTGAACCACATATCCGCCACGGACCATCACATACACGTCTGCTGTTTCCTTAAGATCAGGCTTAACTCCGCGGCCGTCTCTCGGGAAAATTAGCAGGTGATTGTTTTGTACCACTGTACCAGCAGCTAAGTCTTTACCAGCCGTTACATCCGGAATGCCATTATCGTCGTTGCTCACAGCCAGTGTCTTACCATTACGAACAATCAGCTCAGAACCTGCATCGGCTAGAATAGTTTGTCCGGCTTTAAGCGTAACAACTTTCATAGCATTGCCTTGACCTGTGGATGGCGTTCCGCCTCCACCGTTGTTCGTTGGCAGCTTTGCGATTTCTTGCGCAATGATTTCTTTAATTTTGCTCTCTGTTAAGCCATTGCTTCCTCCACCAGTACCGACAGACCCGCCAAGCCCTTGAACATATTGTTCCAGATAGCTCTTAGTTACGACTGGATCATCTGCGGAGCCGGGAGTGGGAGCTGCGGCATGAATAGGAGATGCAAGTAATGTTAATATAACCATCCCAAGTCCTACAACCTTCTTCATAAAAGTACCTCCTTTAAGAAAAAAGGAGACCCTATTGGGTCCCCTTTATTTTACTATTGGAAATTTGATTACTTAACTGTGATTACAGCAGAATCGGATTTTCCGTTAGCAATAGCTTGCAGTGTGAAGCTCGAAACAGTTCCATTAACTGTGATTACACCTTTGCTGGAGATTGTTACAGAGCCGCTACCTTGTACATCTGTTGCAGTGTAGATAACACCCAGAAGGTTGTTGTTATTAGCAATTACAGCTTTGCCATACTCAACACCGTAGTTATCAGTCACTTTCAGGTCAAGAAGTTCTTGAGCAGTTTCAGGAGTAGCCTTCACGTAATCTGCTTTGTCATTTTCACCTACAACTTTAGCAACTTGAACGGCTTCGTCTTTAACGTTGATAGAGATAGAAGCAGTTTTTTGCTCGCCTTTAGCAGTGTTGTAACCAACAGCTACTGTAGTGGATCCAACTTTATTACCTAACACGTAAGGTTTACCGTCAGTACCAATCTCTGCTTTTACAATAGAATCATTGTAAGTAGCGATGGAAGTAATTACGCCATCAGGCAATGCTACAAGATCACCAGCGTTGTCTTTTGCAGTGATTTTAACTTTTTTGTGGAGATCACTTTTCAGAACATTTGCTTGATCATCTTTCAGCTTATCAGCAGCTGCATAGAGATCAGATACAGGAGTTACCGTGTAAGAAAGATCTGCTTTATTGTCAATCACTTTAACGTCTTTAGTAATGCTTGCAAGTACGTTACCTTTAGTGTTAACAAGCTCAGCTTTGAATGTTCCAGAAACGTCGTTCTTAGAGTTATCAACGCCAGCTCCAACTACAATATCGAACCCTTTATTGAAGGTTTTAAGTTGATCAGACTGATATTTCTTAGTAGTAGTAATAGCTGTTTGCCCTGCTTTACCGGACTGACCATCTTCCCAAAGTTCAACACCCGCACTACCCGTGAAGGATACTTGAACATACACATCGCTAGTAACAGCCGCTTTATCAAGCTTGGAATCAAATTGATCAAGAACGTTCAGTTCGATATCAGCAGTTGCGCCTGGCAGTGCTTTCTTAGCTGGATCGTTAGTCAGCTTAAGTGTGCTTGCTACACGAGTACCTTTAACGTTATAAGTTTTTGTGTCGAATGAGTTCAGACCTGGGGAAGTCAACACAATGCTTACGCTGATAATGCTCTTGTCAGTTGCAGTCATATCAGTGATGCGCAGTTTACCTTTGTTTTCACCGCTTTGAACAATTTCAATCTTACCGTTCGAAGTCGAAAGGTTCACAGTGTTATCGTTACCTTGGTTTGTTTTCAGGCTGTTAACGATGTCATCAGCACTCAGTTGGTTGCCTTCACTGTCAAATGCAGCTAGATCGATAATTGCTTCGTCGTCACCTGCGGAGATTTCTTTTTTAACATCTCCCAGTTTAACCTTCGTAGCTACTTTCGAAGATTTAACGTTGATTTTAACAGTAGAGAAGGAAGCTTGAGTTTGAACATTCAGTGTATAAGTGCCGGATTTTGCTACGTTATCAAGCAAAGATACCTTAACGGTCAGAATGCCGTCATTTCCGGATTTTACAACTTCAGTTTTCAGGTTTTTCTCATATTCAGAGAAGAAACGAGTAATTGTTTTGTCATAATCTTCGGAATCATCGGCAGCTACCAGGTTACCGTATTGGTCGTAACGAAGCAATTCAACTGTTGCTTGTTGACCTTTGCCGGAAAGAGCATCACCAGTGGAGTATTTCACTGTGCCCAGTTCACTCTTCGTGATGATTGGCTGCGTACCAATTTTAAACGTCTTATTTACGCTAACACGGGAATCGTTCTCAATGATGTTAACGGAAACAATGCCGTAGCCTTGCTTGTAGTTATCACCTGTAGCTGTATCGAGAATCAAACGAAGAGTACCGTCTTCTGCTTTAGTGATTCTTTTCAGTACATCGTTGTTGTTGCCGGCATATACAGTGTACGCACCAGCAGACAGGGAGGCAGCTTCACCGTATTGGTTCGTAGCAGCCAGTTTAATCATTACGTTCTTGCTGTAAGCGATGGTGTCGCTAGGGTTCAAGAACTCGATTTTAGTCAGCTTCTCGTCTTCAGCGGAGAATTCTGCTACGGCTTTGTCAACTGTTTCAGCTGCCAGACCGCTCAGTGTTACGGAGTAAGCACCAGCGCTCAGTTTGCTGTTAGTCAGTGTAAGTACAGCAGATTTCTTATCGTCTGCCCATTTAACGTCAGTTGCTACGGAAGCAGTACCTTTTTTCAGAGCAAGGGATGCTTTAGCAGTATCAACTTCACGGTTAAATTTAACTGTTACAGTTTTAACGCCAGTAGCTTTAGCTTCGGAAACGGAAAGCTTTTTGCTAGCGTTGTTGATTTGTTGTGCTTGGTAAGCGGAAGTTACGAGCAGGTCGCGCGTAGCAGATGCAGTACCGTTGAAAGGTTGGCCAGCTGGAGTTTCGAACAATTTCAGTTCTTGTGCCAGTTGAACATAACCTTTAGCCCAGTCGGAAACTGTTTTATCGGAAACGCCCGGCTTAGCTTTAGCTTCGGACTCTTTACCAAGACCACGGATCAGGAATGTAGCGAGTTCTTCTTTAGTTACATCGCCAGCTGGAACGTATTTGCCTTCTGCTTTACCGTCAGTAATGCCGGCAACACGGAGAGCTTCGATGTAAGGAAGAGCGTAACCGTTAGCAGGGTCGCTGGATTTAACGTCTTCGAAGCTGGAAGTAGTAGCGGAAGATTTCAGTTCGAAAATCAGAGCTGCTACTTTAGCGAATTGGGCGCGGTTCATTTTGTCGTTCAGACCAAAGCGGCCTTCTTCAACACCGTCAAAGATGCCTGCTTGAATCATGGAATCGAACTTGGCTTTTGTAGCCGCGTCCAGATCTTTAAGATCAGAGAAATCATCAGCCTTAGCTGCGAATGCTACGGAAGAAAATACGGACAATGCCATAGCTGTGGAAAGAATTACGGATAAACTTTTTTTCATAACCTTTTTGTCTCCTCCTTGAATATCTTTCGGGTTTTGAGAGTGATTAGGAATTCTAGAGCTCATATTACTCATTGAATGATTCACCCCCTTTCCAGAGTGGTTGAGCCTAAATGTATAACTAATTCATCTGCAGCCTAAAAGACCACATAGAATCTAGTAATGAAACTAATAGATATGTAGACATCTAACACCACTCTAAATATTATACATGGGCGTTATTGCTACGTAAAGAAGAATTTTGAGAAATGATTCCAGAAAACCTTGCGTTTTTGGAGCTCTCTTGCTCTTCCAATGTATTAAACGAGCGATTTCGAAAAAAGTTGCGGCTGCTGCGATTTTTTTTATTTTTTTTTGAAATCTTTTTGTAACTTTTTTATTACCCTTATGTATTATAGCTTGGGATAATTATGGATGTCCAATTTTGAAGACTTTGAAAAGAGTTGCCTCGATTTAAGAGAAGACACGACAGCAATTTGCTGCCGTGTCTTTTCTTTTTATCCGTTTACTTCAGCTTGCCTTGCTGCTTCATGACACGAATCGCAACAATAGCCGCCTCGGCTCTCGTGAAGGTTTCCAGCGGATCGAAACGGACCGTTTCTTTCTTCTGGCCTTCGATAAGAACGTTAGGCTTGCCTTCGATCAATTTAGCCTTTACAACGGCCTCTACGGCCGGTTGGGCATAATAATCGATCGTATTCGCGTCGGTAAACGTTTTTTGCAGCCCTGCAAGAATCTTTTTGTTGTCGGTACCCAGCTTCAAATCTGCCGCACGGGCAATCATCACGGAAGCATCCTGACGTGTAAGCGAGCTGTCTGGACTAAAGCGGTTGCCCGCAGTACCCCTGACGATACCCGCTCTTGCTGCTGTTTCGATATACTTGTAGTCATACAAACCGTACAGATTTTCAACCTTAAATACGTCAATAAAGGTCGGCGTGCCGCTGTAATTTAAAGGAAGATCGAAAATGCGAACGAGCATGGTAGCGAATTCGCCACGGGAAATCGGTTCGTTCGGGCTGAACGAATAGTTCGTTTTGCTGTTCATGATCCCTTTGGAGAACAAGGTTTCCAGTTCATTTCTTGCCCACGGGTGGCCCGTTACATCATCGAAGCCTTTATCCATGTACATAACTTGATAGTAACCGAATTTCTCAAACGGAACCGTGACCGTGTTGCTCTTCACATCCACAACGCCGCCAAGATTAACCCAACCGCGTCCTGTTAATGTGTTGTACTGCTCATACGTATCAAAGAAGAAGACGGAGATATACTTACCTGCGTCGTCACGGATAGCTTGGTCGAACTTAAGAGTCAGCGTACCGCGTTTGGTAGGAACTACAGTTTGATCAACGGAACGGGTATAGAAGTTGTTTTTAAGATCAAACGGTTCCATCCCTCTTCCCCGGAGAGCGTTTTGCAGATAATCTTCCGTCGATTGTCCGCTTGCTTTCTCGGGAATTGTACCCGAATCGATGTAGAACAATTTGCTCGCTGCGCTAAAGTTATCGCCCTTGCCTTTTCTGGCGAGTAGAGACTTGGCATAGTCGCTGCTGAACGGATTGTTGATCTTGTCTACACGGCCGTCAACGGTATCTGCAATACCGAAGTATACTTTACGATCGGCAGTAATGTACTGATTGTTATCGAAAGTCGGTTTAAAGCGCATAAGTTTGGTGTCTTTATCGAACTTCAGTTTAACGTCACCGTTAAATACGTTGAAGTTGCTGGTCATACCGTCCAGATATTCCGCTCCGACAACCGGCGTATTTGTGTTGTACAGCACGATAGTACCGTTTGTTTTCGAGGTTCCACGGTTGACCGTGAACTTGATCGTGTTTTTGCCCGCCTTGAGATCTCTCACTTCATAAGAGAAACGATCTACATCGAGGCCGTTTTCGTTCAAGGTTTGCTTGCTTGCCGTCTCTTTACCGAAAGTAACGCTGTCCGCTTTCTCGGCATCGATCACAATCGTGTAGAAGTTGCTGTTGATGTTCGCTTGGTACTCATGCTTTTCGTTCTCGATAAGTACCGGCTTTTTCACAACATACGGAAGCGGTTCGCGTGCAATGGTAACCGTCTTGGAAACACTCATGTTAGCTTGGTTCGTAACCGTGAACTGGAACGTCATTTCGCCTTTTTCAGGAAGCTTAATGGCATTCGTTCTGAATTCAACCCCGGAGCTAGGCATACCGGTGAAGAATCCTCCGCTTACGTTCGTACTGGAGCCAGAAACGCTGTTCCACACGTGATAGTCGGCGCGCGGATTGCCGTCTTTATCTTTGGAGTACACGTTCAGGGAAACCGTAACGTTGCCTGCGTTAGTTGTGTTAAAGAATTTTCCGTTCAATTGAACGGTACGTTCATTCGTGGCATACATATCCGGCTTTTGAGCTTTCGGAAACTTGCTCTTGCCAACCGAATCTTCATTCGGTACGAAAAGAACGATTTCCGGCGCCTCGGCCGTGATCAGGTTTACATTATAAATCGCCTTGCTGATCAGGGAGTTGTTTACGTACATAAAGAACTTGATCTGGTTAGCGCCTTCGCTGAACAGTTGGGCAGGCGTAATGCCGTATTTCGTTCCCAGTCTGGCCAGATCAAACTTAAATTGACGGTTGGCGTCAAAGTCGCTCGCTTGAAGCTCGATCATTTTGTCGTTGACATAAAGCTCGACTTTGTTGCCGGCGCCTGTAGGCAGGTAGTTAACCGCTTTACCCGAAAGACAAGCGACATCGGATCCGCAAGTCAGTTGTTTAACGTCACGGAGCGTGATGCCCGTGTTGCCCGGGCTTGCGATTTGATTCGCAATAATATACGGTGCGTTGTTAATTTGAATCGTATATTGACGGCTTCCATTCTCAACTAGTGTGCCAGAAGCATCAACCGGAACAAACTTGAGGTTTTTTTGACCGTCGGTGATGTTTTCCAGTTTGTAGATAAATTCATTATTGGACGGATTGCCAACCTCTGCGAATTCTTTGCCGTCCAGGAAAACTTTGATCTTAGTTGTGTGTCCGTTAGCTTTGATCTTCATTTCTACCGGCAGTTCGTTAACCTCGGTCGTTGCCGACTCACTCAAGGAAGTGTAAATGTTCGTGTTCGTAGCGGCGTCTTTGCCCGTTACCATCGAAACATCGAGAATACCGGCTTCGTTCGGGTTGGTGTAGTTAAAGGTATACGAAGACTCCCCTTGTCCAGCCGAACCTGTTGCATCCTTGAAAATAAATTGAATCGTTTGCGGATTACGCGCCGCTGTCCAATCGGTCAGACCGGCAACGTTCAGATCCAGAACTAGATCATAAGCCGCATATTCATTGGCACGTGTGAACGTGGAGTTTGTAGTAAATTTCTTGACTGCGCCCCCTACAGAGCTGCTTGGCGTGTTCAGGTCAAGGCCTGCGGCCACCTGCTGTCCGTTGATCAGTACGTCAACACGATTCTGACGCAGAGCCCCGGTTGAATCATAGTCAACTTTAAGGCTTGTTTTAAGCGTCAGTTCTTTTACATCGAAGTTAGGCTTGTCCAGCAGAGACTGTGTAGTACCTGCGCTCGTAACGCCCATCTCTACCCCGAATGCAAACGGTTGACCGTTATCGTACACGAACCGTTTTTCCGTCTGGTAGGAGTTCGAATCGTTGCTGGAATCGAAAACAATCCGGTTATCCCCGGCTTTCAAACAAATTTCACCCGTGGAACCGCAGCCTGCGGCGGCATCTCCCCCACGGAAGTAAACCATGCCTTCGGTCCGGTTCAGAATACCGATTTTAGGAACCGTACTTCCGGTTTCATAAGCCTTTACTTCATTCGCGTTGGAAGCTTTAGCTTTAATATCGACAGCTGTAACGCCCAGCTTGATGTTGCCGCGGTCAACCGGATAAATTTTGCCGTCCACCAGACCGGCGTTATTTACCGTAAAATCAGTCAGGTTGGTCGTCGGGGTGTAGTAAATCCAGCCCGGTGCGGAAGACAGCGTGTTGGTGTCCCCCATCTTAACGATAATGCGGTTTAAGCCTTCGGACAGCGTGATGTTCGAGAATGTAATCTCGTTCGCGCCCGTTTGTGTAGGTTTGTGGGATTTCTCCACCGTAACCTGCTTTGTATTCACATTCATGATCTCATAGTAGATCGAGCTGATCTGCGAGTCGCTGATGTTGGAAATGCTCGCCTTCAGAGTGAACGGATTGCGTGTTACGCGTGTAACGTTGTTGTAATCCTGTGGAGCTTCCTTGTCTGTACCGAAGTTTACGGTCTGGTTGTACATGTTTGTGATGGAAATGGTGGAAGCCGCGTAAGCCGTAAGAGGCGGAAGCAGGCTAATCAGCATCGAAAAGAGCACGAGAACGCTGAACCATTTACGGGTATGCTTTTTCAAAACAAAACTCCTCCTTATATAAATGGATGAAATCTACAAATGGAAACGTACAATCTTGCTGTCTGCGGGCCCCCTTCCGATATTAGGCGAAGCTAATCATGGTGTCCTTTAAACAGTTGTATTTTAAATATCGGCCCGGATCGCCGAAATGTTTAGCCATTTCTCATTTTTTGGAATAAAAAAGGCACAAAAAAACCATTCCACGAATGGAATGGTTAGGTATTTTATTTTATAAGTTCAGTAAAACTGTTGCCGGAATCCGTGCCGTTATTTGGGTAAACGGCTGTTCACGGAAGGTTTAAAGAGCAGCTTCTGGAGAAAGCGGATGACCGGCTTCTGACTGCTGCTGATGATACCGATCGCTTCAGCGCCGACTACAAGTACAAAGAGCAGAATGACAACGATCAAAACCGTCAACCAGGCGGAATCCGTGTAGTTATTCAAAATGATAGCTACCGCGCCGAACATGGCCGCAATTCCGTAAATAATCAGCACCGTAGTGCGGTGGCTGAAACCCAGCTGAAGCAGGCAGTGATGCAGATGGTTCTTATCCGCTTCCGAGATCGGTTTCTTATTGAGAAAACGTCTCATGATCGCAAAGAATGTATCGGACAACGGAACACCCAGAATCATGATAGGTGTCAACAAGGAGAGAACGACGGATACTTTGAACCCGAGTATCGACAGTGTAGCCAAGGCAAAACCGAGGAACAAGGCTCCCGAATCTCCCATAAAAATCTTGGCCGGATGAAAGTTGTAGAACAGAAATCCGGAAATGCTTCCAAGAAGTATCGTACAAAGCAAGATTACGGTAAAAGCATCGCTGAACGGTGTCAGCAGCGCAAGAACCAGAATAGTACCCGTACCGATTCCGGATACACCGGCAGACAGACCATCCAAACCGTCGATCAGGTTCACCGCGTTGGAAACCCCGACGATCCAGAGAACGGTCAGAGGCATGCTCACGTAATCAGGCAGGGAGAAGTGTCCGCCGAACGGGACATTGAATTCATTGATCTTCAGTCCGCATGCCACTACGATACAGGCCGCAACGAATTGTCCGAGAAGCTTCCATCTGGGAGAAAGCTCGAAACGATCATCCAAAGCGCCGGTGAGCACAATAACAAATCCTCCGAGCACCAACGCCAGCGCCGCGTTTCCGTTAACATCGGACAAAGCCGGTGAGATGACAAAGTATGCTCCGACAAAAGCCAAGAAAATCGCAACTCCACCCATACGCGCCATGATTCTCGTATGTACCTTGCGGTGATTCGGTTTATCGATGGCGCCTACCCAGAAGGCAAAACGTTTGACCAGCGGGGTCAACAACAGTGCAAACAGGCAGGATACAACAAAGCCCAGCACATATAATCCATACATAATCGGTTTTTCAACCCCTCTTGTCGCTAGTAACATGTACCGCCGACAAAATTATACTGCTACTTTATAAACATTACCAGTCCTATTTTACACCCAAACAGATGGACAACGCCAATTTCAAAGGTTTTCATCGGTTTTTAACACATTTTCTTTGTCGCGAATCACTTTCCACGCAAATTTAGGCAGAGCCAGCATGCGTCCGAAACGGGACGGTTCCTGAAGCAGGCGGTAAAACCACTCCAGCTTAAGCTTTTGAAAAATCTTGGGTGCACGCTTCAGCTTACCGGCCAAAACGTCAAAACTTCCGCCTACGCCCATTATAACAGGAACGTCCAGGTCCCGCTTGTATTTCGAAATCCAGGGTTCCTGCGTCGAGGAAGAACGGCCGACGAGAAGGATGTCCGGCTGCAGCTGCCGAATGCTGTCCACAACCTGCCGGTCTTCCGCTTCTCCGAAATAACCGTCCCTGAAACCGACGATATCAATGAGAGGATAATCGCGCGCCAGTTTAGCCGCAGCTGCCTGAATTGTATCCGGAGTCGTGCCTAACAGGTAAACTTTCCATCTGCGAGGCTCTCCCGCTCTCATCAACTCATGAATGAGGTCACTACCCGGAACGCGTTCGGCGACAGGCTGTCCGACGTAGCCGGCGGCCCAAACCAGTCCGGCACCATCCGGGACAATCAGCTCCACTCTGCGCATCATCTCCATATAGGCCGGGTCCTCGAGAGCCGACATGATCATAATCGGATTTGCGGTTATGATCTGATGCGGAATACGGGACTCGATCGCTCCCGTCAAGTAGGTGACGGTATCCTTCATGTTCATTTTGGAAACGGGAACGCCGTAGATCCGGACAATCGGCACGCTTGCGCTTGCGTTTGCATTAGCAGTCATTGGTCTTCATCCCTCTTAACGGTAAAATTGTATGATTTGTTGCGCCGGCAGCTGCGCCTCTTTTTTAAGCCGGTCGATGGCGGCTTGCTTGCCGTCCGCCCACTCACGGCGGCCGTCCAGCAGCCGCTCGATTTCGGCGGCTACCGCCGCGGCGTCGAAGCTCTGCGTCGATGCCGCGGCCTTCATTCCGAGCCGGGCGAGGAATTGGTCGATCTTCGGGTCGTAGGACACGCCGACCATGGGCACGAACTGCGAGGCGGCATAGATCAGCGAATGCAGCCTCATGCCGACGAGCACATCGCAGGCGCTCACCTCGGCGAGCATGTCCTGCGGATGAGTGACGCCGCGCACGATGCGGACGTCGCCGCCTTCTCCCGCGGGAGAGAGACGCTCCGCCACATAGGCGGAAGCTTCCTCGTCCGAAGGGAGATGGAACGGCAGAAGCCGCACCTCAATGCGGCGGCTGTCCATCACGGCGCGCAGCGCCTCGGCGAGCGCGTCCAGCTCGGAGCGGTCCGCGTTCCAGAAGCGGACGGATACGCCCACGACGGGAACGCGGCCGGTTTCGCCGCTCGCATCGGCGGCGGTTCCGGCTTTGCCGGAGGCTGCCCCCCCGCGCAGCGGGAGCCCCATGACCGGGTCCGGCACCACGCTGACCGAAGAGGCCGGTACGCCCATGCGCCCGATGAGATCCGCGGATTCCTGGTCGCGGACCGTGATCATGGCGCATTTTTTGAAAGTGGACCGGATCCAGGAAAAGAAGCGCGGATTGTTCACCGGACCGATTCCCTGCGAATAAATAAAGGTCGGTTTACGCATCCACTGGGCCAGTTTGAGGACCAGCAGATAATAAGGAATGGTGCGGGAGCTGGTCGCATCCTGCAGCAGACTTCCGCCGCCGCTGATCAGTCCGTCGGACGATTTGATCGCCCGGAACAAATCCGGCACCTTCATCCGGTGGCAGGTCTCGACTCCGTACATCTCCCTTGTACGCTGGGGATTGGCGGACAGCACAACAGGCTCGATATGGATGCCTGCCGTCTCCCCCTGTTCTTTTAGTGCAAAAAGAATCGATTGCAGAACGGCCTCGTCCCCGCTGTTGTCAAAACCGTAATAGCCCGAAACAACTAACCGTTTGCTCTTGTGCTCGATTTCGCGGCCCATGCTTTCCAACTCCTTGATGCAATTTCCCAGACGGCGATCAGCACGAGTCCGATCATGGCGCCGAATACGATTCCGTACGTAATCCGGATGCCCGAGATCTCAAGCGGCGTGTGCAAATGCGCGAATGTATCCACGATGGACAACTGTCCGACCACACCGATCAGCAGCAAATAAACGGCGTTCCGGTATTTGACCGACAGATAAGCTCCAAGCAGGAAGAGCGGGTGTGCCAACATAAATTCTTTATTCCGCGGGCGAACACCCAGCGTATTTTCCAAGAAGGAGCGGAGATAACGCTCAATCGCTGAAGTTTGACCTTCATTGCCCGTACGCGACAGGTAGTAGTAGATCACTCCGGCCCCCGCGGCTGCAGCAATTATCCAAAGCACGCTAATGTTAGTAAAAAGAAGCTTCTTTACCCGCTCTCCGCGTTCCCGATAGTTTAAGGTTTCCCGGAAGAACAGCAGATAGAGACCGACAATGGCGATTGGCAGCAGGTGCAGAAGGCTGACACCGCGGAACTGCTGGAGTACCAGGAAGTACGAAATATGATTGAGCAAACCGACCAGGTAAACGACTCCGATTAACGAGACCAGTGTCGTTTTAATCAGCAGGCCCAAAGCATAAAGGATTGCTGATTTCGCCTTAGCTGCCCGGCCCGATTGAATGGAGCGGATCGCCTCGATGACTGCGATGCTCGGCGCCGATATCGCACAAGCGAGCGCAAGTCCCTGCGCGTACAGATCCGGCGATTTTAAGAACAACCCCGCCGCTCCTAACAAGCCGATGATAAACAACGCCAGTACGGCTTCGGGAACGAAGTAGCCGACCAACAGAACAATCAGGCTGACACCGCCGATCAGTGTAAAGAACCGGGCGACATTCTGGTAAGCGTTGTACGTGTAGTCGAACTGCTTGGCAGGCTCCACTGTGAAACCGGCGTCTTCGATCCTTTTGATCGCCCCGTCTTTGCCGTTCAGGCTCTCGTACAGGCCATCCAGCGGAGTGAGGATCGCTGCCTTGTCCAGATTCTTGACGGCGCGTCCGTTAAGGAAGATCATCCGAATATTCCGGTCTTTAACCGCCAGCACAAACCGGTCCGCCGTTTGTTGAATACGGGCTTCCTGATCCTCTTGGGTCAGGTTCTCCGTCAGTTTCTCGCCGTCTTTCTCCGTAAAAGAGTGCAGGCGGACGACGTTATAGTCGATATCTTTGGCCAGAGAGCCGAAGCCTTTTTGCGGTTGTTTCAACATCTCGATATTGGCCAGACCCATATCGTACTTTTTGAGCAGAATCCCCATCTTGTGGAGAGTGACCTGTTCAGGATCATCCGAGTATCCCGGGGCATAATCTCCGTCAATGATGATACGACGGGCACCCATTTTGTATAATTTCGCGAGCAGCGCATCCATCTCGTTCGTGACGAATTCACGTTTGTTGCCGAGACGTACCACGATACGGAAGCCTTCATCCTTCATCATTTGAAGTGTAATAGGATCCGGGTCCATCGGCTTCATATTAGCTTCTTCCATGTTCATTTCGATGATCATGCCCGTCTGGTTCTTGAAGCTCCATGGGCTTGTCTTAACACCGAGCTTGTTAAAAGCCGTCTCGATCATCGGTTTGATCTGGGACTCCGATGCCGGATCAGTGAACAGGATATACGTAAAATTTTCGTTCGGCGAGATCGGCTTTTGCGTAAGAGAAGTCGCATCCTTGGAGGAGAACACTTCAATACGTCGGCTCAATCTTAATTCGGAAAGCGTCGATTCGTACACGGAAAGCGATCCGATGCCGGCTTTTTTCATCGCCTGAAGCTGTTCCGATACAAATCCTTGCGGATTCGGCCGCACGTCGGCCATCTCCAATAAGTCGCGATAATCAAACACAAACTCCACTTGATTTGCGGACTTCTCCGTCTGTTCGCGGAAGAAGGCAAGCGGCAGGGAAGCCAGAAGGCCAATAATGACAAGCCACCATAAAAGCTTGCGCAGCATCCGGTTTGCCGCAGTATACCTGTGTACCAATCTGTTCAACTCCGTTTCTTGAATCATGCGTCATTTGTACCCGAAAACCTCTCGGCCCCGGCACCGTATGGATGCAGGGGCCTTGGAGAGGTTCGGCTGTTACTGCTCTACTCTGCCCAGAACGAAGCGCACCAGACCTTCCAGCTGTTTCGCCGCCTCGTCGCCTGTCGTTCCTTTTACCGCAAAGTAGAATTTGATCTTCGGTTCCGTTCCGGAAGGACGGAGGCAGAACCAGGAGCCGTCTTTGAGCTTGAATTTCAATACATTTTCTTTGGGCAGCCCGTTAATGCCGCGGCTGTAATCTTCTACTTCCGCAACCTCCACACCTTCAATGGAAGCCGGCGGGTTGTTTCTCCAGTCTTCCATCATCCGACCGATCTGCTCCACGCCGTCTTTGCCCTTTAGCGTCTTGGACTCCAGCTTCTCCAAGAAGAAGCCGTGCTGGCGGTAAAGCTCCTGCAGAACGTCGTATAGTGTCTTACCCTGACTCTTGTAGTAAGCAGCCGCTTCACAGATCAGCATGGCCGCTACGACCGCGTCTTTATCCCGGGCATAGGTTCCCGCCAGGTAGCCGTAGCTCTCTTCATACCCGAACAAGAATTGATGCTCACCGGTCGATTCGAACTCGGTCATTTTCTCCCCGATGTACTTGAATCCCGTCAGGGTGTTCATGACTTTCGCCCCGTAGCTTTCGGCAATAACGGCTCCCATCTCGCTCGTTACGATGGTCTTGATCACGACGCCGTTAGAAGGCAGCTGTCCGCGTTCTTTTAACGAACCCAACAAATAATTGACGATTATAGCGCCCGATTGGTTTCCCGTGAGTACGAAATATTCGCCTTTATCGTCTTTCACAACTGCGCCCATCCGGTCGGCATCCGGGTCCGTTCCCACGATGATGTCGGCGTCCCACTCTTTGGCGTCTCTCAGAGCCAGCGTGAAAGCTTCCCGCTCTTCCGGGTTAGGCGATTTGACCGTAGAAAAATTGCTGTCCGGCTGCTCCTGTTCCTTCACGACGCGCACCTGCTCGAAACCGATGCGCTTCAGGGCTTCGCGGACCGGTTTGTTGCCCGTCCCGTGCAGCGGGGTGTATACGATACGGAAGTCTCCGCTCGTTTGCTTAATAACATCGGGATGCTGACTCACGGATGTAACGGCCGCATAGTATTTCTCGTCCATCTCTCCGCCCAGCCATTCCAGCAGACCCTTCTCCTCGGCTTCGGTGCGAGAGATTTTGCGGACGCTGTCAAATCCCTCGATCTTCTGGATGTTCGCAAGCACTTGTTCTGCATCGTGCGGCACCAATTGGCCACCGTCGGCGCCATACACCTTATACCCGTTATATTCCGGAGGGTTGTGGCTGGCCGTTACCACGATTCCGGCGGAAGCTTTCAGCTCGCGCACGGCAAAAGAAAGCTCGGGCGTCGGTCGCAGTGACTCGAACACATAGGCCTTCACTCCGTTGCCCGCAAGGACAAGCGCAGCCTCCAAAGCAAATTCCGGCGACTGATGGCGCGAATCATACGCAATCACAACGGAAGGATGAGCTCCTCCGTTTTTCAAAGCGAATTCCGCAAGTGCCTGCGTAGCTTTTCCTACCGTATATAGGTTCATCCGGTTCGTACCCGCGCCGATTACGCCGCGAAGACCGCCGGTTCCGAATTCAAGATCCTTGTAGAAACGATCTTCGATCTCTTTGTCCTGTCCTGCAATGGATTGAAGCTCTTTTTTCGTTTCTTCGTCGATAGACGGGTCCTGCAACCATTTTTCATAAAGATTCTGTACACGAGTCATCGTTCATCGTCCCCTTATTAAAATGATAGGATCTTTTTTTATCCGGTTAGGCGTTTGCCAGCGCAAACATGATTTCACCTTCGGCTACCAGCTCTTCTCCGACTTTAGCGGTCGCCTGGCCTTTGCCTATGGTACCCTTCAAGCGGGTGATTTTCACTTCCAGCGTCAGCGTGTCGCCAGGAGTTACCTGTCTGCGGAATCTGAACCCATCCACACCGGCCAGCAGACCGATTTTCCCGCGGTTGGCTTCCACATTCAAAATCGCAAACGCTCCGACCTGTGCGAGTGCCTCCAAGATAAGAACGCCCGGCATAACCGGATAGCCCGGGAAATGTCCCTGGAAAAAAGGTTCGTTCGCCGTTACGTTTTTGAGGCCCACGGCACGAACGCCGTCCTCTACCTCCAAAATACGGTCTACCAGCAAAAAGGGGTAGCGGTGCGGGATAATCTCCTGAATCTGCTTGTTGTCCAACATTGCAATCTTGCTCCTTCCGACGCTTTCCGTTTGTATATTTTGGTTTGAAACAACTCACACTAACCCTATCCCTTCACCGCTGCAGAAGTGAAGGTTGATATAAGGGAGCGTATTTTGCGGCCACCGAAATGGTCGTGGAATATGCTCTTTTTTTGCTTCCCTATCCTTTATAAACAATTTTTCAAGGTTCGAACAAGGTCTTTACGACCCTTTTTTTACCGGACTTGTCTCTTCCGTACTTAATCGCCTGGTTTTACGGTTTACCGTATTGAACTGGGCCACGTAAATAATAGAGGTGACGAAAGAAAACAAGATGACGGCCGCCAGGTATTCCGTTGCATAAGGAACGTGAAAGAGGATAAGCAGGACAGCCAGGTAGTACAGGACCGTCGTCAGCTTGCCCATGGCGTTGGCTGGAAGCGTTTGTTTGCCGCGGAAATGAAAAAAAGCCGACCCTGCGATCATGCCGATATCCCGGATGAAAAAAGCCACTGCGGCCAGCCAGGGAATCATCCCGGAACTGAGCAGGGAGATGATGACCGCGATCATCATCAATTTATCCGCAAGCGGATCGAGCATAATGCCCATCTGGGTAACCAGATTCCGTTTGCGGGCGATATATCCGTCTGCGATATCAGTTATGCCCGCTAGGACGACAACGAGAAAAGCCAGTTTCGTATAGCCTGCATAGAAAATGTACAGATAGACGGGAATTAGAAAAAAACGGCTTATGGTAAGCAGATTCGGTAAATTCAATCGTCTCTCCCTTTCTACGGCTAAAGCTGGAACAGGCGCGATTCCTCTCATTTTCATTGGTTTCCATTATACCGTTTCTCCGGGCAAAAAGAAAACTCCCTTGCGGGAGCCCACGCTCAGTCTGCAAACACCAAATCGAAGAGATGTTTCCAGGTGCTGATTCTGAATATGTCTAAAGTCGGCTGACCGCCGATTCCTGAATATCCGATCCAAAGCCCGACAATCAAGGCTCCCAAAAAAATGAGCGGAACGCGCAGTTTCTTCAGGACGCGAAGCGCTCCGGCGGATCTTGAAGTCCCTCCCGGTTTGCCCGTGTCCGGTTCTTTAGCCTGCGTAGATGATGCTGTTTCCGTCTCCTTGCTTTCTTCTTCCATGGACACGAGAATCGCCCCTCCTTCACGCATTAGCCGCGCAAGTTGTTAGCGAGCCCCATCATCGTATCCGCCGAGGAGATTGCTCTTGAATTCAATTGGAAAGCACGCTGAATCATAACAAGTTCGGACATTTCCTGCTGCAAATCCACGTTGGACTGCTCCAGGAAGCCCTGCTTGACGGTCACGCCGTCCGTATTGGCCGCGAAAACGTTATTCTGCGCCACGTTCGCCGGAAGACGGAAGTAGTTGCCGTCGGCTTCGCCGAGCAGCTGCGGATTAATGACTTTGACCAGCTTAATCTGGCCGACTTGTCTGCCCGTACTCGCCGGATTGGCTTCGTTGTAAACCACTACCCGCCCCTGCTCGTCCACGCGGACGCGGCTATTCTGCAGGGTCGGATCGGCCGGATCGATCGCGATCTCAATCGGCTGATTGCTGGCCGTGTCCTTTACGAAGTAACCGTCTTTGGTGGCAAGCCCCATGGCTTTGGTCACATTGCCCGTAGCCGGGTCCACTTTGTTATACGCGCTGAGCTTAAGAGCTCCGTCGCGGGTCCAAGCCGGTGTGTTGGAGCCGGGAATGGTCACCTCGAACAGACCGTCCCCTTCGATAGCCAGATCGTACGGCTCATCCGTCGGTTTCAGGCTTCCCTGCGTCATAATATTCTGCAGGCCGACCAGCTTGGCGCCCCAGCCTTGAGGAAACCCGAGAGAAGTCATCCGTCCGGTTTTCATAAAACCTTGCGGCTGATTCATGGTGTTCGTCAGTACATTCTCGAAGCTGGCTTCCTTCTTCTTGTATCCGACGGTATTGACGTTCGCCATGTTGTTCGCCAATACATCCAGCTTCTGCTGCAGGCCCTGCATCGTGACCGATGCGTTAATAATCGAGTTGTTCATTGTGATCTCCTCCAAGCTTTCCGGAGAAAGCTGCTTCGAAAGCATTCCCTGAGAGGGATTTTATCATGCCCACTGCTTATACCCGGCCCACGTCATTTACAAGCTTGTCCATACTGCGGTCATAGAATTGAACCATCTTCTGGTTGGCTTCATAAGCACGGGCTGCCGTCGTCATATCGACCATC
Organism: Paenibacillus sp. JNUCC 35; assembly: GCF_058269095.1. Taxonomy (NCBI): domain Bacteria; kingdom Bacillati; phylum Bacillota; class Bacilli; order Caryophanales; family Paenibacillaceae; genus Paenibacillus; species Paenibacillus sp. JNUCC 35. The sequence goes on from NZ_CM177771.1 coordinate 6,163,296, forward strand.
GCTTGAGTCGGATCCACATTGGAGCGTTCCACGAAACCCTTGCGGACCTCAACTTGATCTCCCGCCGCCAGCGCCACAACTTGTCCTTCGTCATTCGCGCCGACCGTGAAAAGCCCGTTGCCCTCCGGAAGAAGCACATTCGGATTCTGGACTTTCATTACGAGCGGAATGGGCGGATTGGCCGGATCGTAACGGACTGTCTGGCCGTTAGCCACCACAAGACGATAACCGTCCGCATTGGCAACGAAACCATCCGCATCCACCGTGAATTTGCCGTTGCGCGTATAGTGGCGTTCGCCCGCAACTTGCGGATTCTCGACCACAAACAACGCTTCCGGTTGGTAAACGACCGTACCGTCCGGGCCTACAGCCTTACCGCCGTTGTCGAACTTCAAGCCGTTTACCTGAATATCGGAAACAAGCGCATAATCAAGCGGATTTCCCGTTTGCTGAAGCGGACCCTGCGCCATGAGTCTGGCGGTTTCCTCGGCAAATACGCCCGTATTCATTCTGCCCACATTCACCACGGTACCATCCCCGGCTTCTCCCCCGCGAATACGCGAGATAAGAACTTCCGGAAAGGAACGCGCCGAAGTGGTTTCCTGTTTGAAGCCCGGTGTATTGAGATTGGCAATGTTGTTCGTCACGGTATCGTGTTTACGCTGCTGCATGGTCAAGCCGGATGCCGCCGTGTATAATCCCCTAAGCATGAGTCACCTCTATACGAATTTTCGTTTGGTCACTTTGTCCAGGTTGTCGAGCATAATGCCCGTACCTTTGACGACGCAGTGCATCGGGTCTTCCGCAATCAGAACGGGAACCTTGAGCTCGTCCGCCAGAAGCTGATCCAGACCGTGAAGCATGGCACCGCCACCTGTCAAAATAACCCCTCTATCTATTATATCGGCAGAAAGTTCCGGAGGTGTACGTTCTAATACACTTTTTGCGGCAGTTACGATAGAAGAAATCGGATCCCACAGTGCTTCCTGCACTTCACCGGAACGAATCGTGATCGTCAAAGGAAGACCGGATACCATGTCCCGGCCGCGGATATCCATTTCATTCCGAGTACTGTCGGCTTGTACCGTACCGATTTTGACCTTAATGTCTTCGGAGGTGCGTTCGCCGATCAGCAATTTGTATTTGTTCTTGATGTACTTGGTAATCGCCGTATCAAATTTATCGCCGGCGATCTTAATGGAGGAAGAGGTGACGACATCACCCATGGATAACACGGCCACGTCCGTCGTCCCTCCACCGATATCAACGACCATATTGCCGCTCGGCTGGTAAATATCCATTCCGGCGCCGATTGCAGCGGCTTTCGGTTCTTCTTCCATAAACACTTCGCGTGCGCCGCTGCGTTCAGCCGCTTCCCGAATTGCTTTTTGTTCCACAGAGGTAATGTTGGTAGGCGCACAGATGAGGATGCGAGGATGTGAGTACCAGCTTTTGCCCCCAACTTTGGAAATAAAATGTTTCAACATCGCTTCAGTAATTTCAAAATCGGCGATTACACCTTCGCGGAGCGGGCGAATAGCCACGATGTTACCGGGTGTACGCCCTACCATTCTCCTGGCTTCTTCACCGACCGCTAGAACGCGTTTTGTATCGCTTTCGATCGCCACAACCGAGGGTTCATCGAGCACTACGCCGCGTCCTTTCACATGAATCAAGACGTTCGCAGTGCCCAAATCGATTCCGATATCCTTACTTAACATGAAAAATAATCCTCCCTAAACTAACCGTCCATCCCCATAAACTGAAGCGGTGCTTCGAATAGTATACATATTTTTCATTATAAGCTAATTTCGCAGAAAAAAACAGAAATTCCTCTTTTTTCGGGACAATTTCGACAATTTTCCGGAAGGAAGGGCGGGCTTGGGAGTCAGGATTTAACCGTAACAAGCGGTTCAGCGGATTTGACAGGTTTGGTCTTGCGGTATTTGATTTTGGTCGCTTCCCCTCCCCTAAGATGGCGGATCGATTTGTGGTATTCGAGGATCGTTTTGACCTGATTGGCCAGCTCCGGGTTGATTTCCGGCAGTCTCTCCGTCAAATCCTTGTGCACCGTGCTTTTGGAAACGCCAAACTCCTTCGCTATGGTGCGAACCGTATTTCTCGTCTCAACGATGCAAGTTCCGATCTTAATGGTTCGCTCTTTGATGTAATCGTGCACTCCCCTCGCCTCCCTACTCGGATAGTTTGGTACATTATATGAGGGGTAGGGCCTAATATTCTTTGTTTCCGCCGCTGACAAGCTATTTCCGTCCAATTATTTTGACGGACAAGGTGAAAGCTAGTCCCCCGGACGTTTTCCCTATGCAGGCAAAAAAAAGACGGATAGGGTTTTCCCCATCCGCCGATATGGTAAAGATTTATTGCGGTTTGAATTCCGGAAGCAGCTGCTCCGGCAGCTCGGCCGTGCCGTCTTCCGCCTTGCGCACTTCGAAGTGAAGGTGGACGCCTTGGTCCTTCTCCAGCTCGTTGCGGCCGGCCTGTGCGATAACATCGCCTTGTTTAACGGCGGCCCCTTTGGCTACTTTCACTTCCCCAAGGCTTTGATAAACCGTTACAAGCCCGTTGTCGTGCGTAATCTCGACCAGATTGCCTACGACCGGATTTTTGTCCACCGCGGTTACTTTACCGCTGAGGGCCGCGCTTACATCAAACGCCTGCTTGTCTGCACGGACAAGATCGACGCCCACGTGAGGGGTAATCGTATCTCCGTATTCGATCATCGCCGCTTGCTTGGCTTCATTGCTGCCTTTGCTGTCGTAGGACGGAAGCGAAATCGTTACTTGGCTGCGGTCTTTTACCGGCCATTGAATGCTTTCGGCTTTGGCACCTACGGGAACGGCATTGTCTTTTTTAGCCGTTTCACCAGCAGGTTTATCGGATTGAACGGAATCAGCCGGCGTATTCGTTGCGACCGGTTTCTTAACCGCATCCTGATAGACCCACATTAAGGTTAAGATAATTGCCGCTGCCGCTACATAAGTTGCCGGGAAAACCCACTTTTTGGCCAAAAATCTCTTCCATGCGGAGTTAGGGACATTTCCTGCTCCCGTTACAGTTTGGGGAGCTTCTTCCTTGTTCTGAAACTCTTGTTTACCATCTCTCATATGGTTATCACCTCAATAACCATTGTTGACACGTTTGAGAGTTTTATACATTTGCCCTAAAGAAATTCTAGCAGGTCTTATTTTTGAGTTTTCTTGTTCAGTAGAGTGGAAGCGGAAGTCAGTTTTGCGCCGGGATAGTAATAAGAGGCGATTTCCGCGGCTTTCTTCCCTTCTTTGGCCATTCCGTTCGCTCCCCACTGGCTCATTCCGACTCCATGTCCGTACCCTTTTACCGTAAATGTCCAATCCGCTTCGCTCAAAGCCGCTTCAAAATCGGTAGAGTTGAGACCCAGTTTCTCTCTTATTTCTTTTCCCGTAAATGCTTTGCCCGCTATCATGGCGGTCTTGACCCGTTTGGACTCCGTCCGTTCCAGAACTTTTATGCTGCCCGAATTTAAGGACGATGAAGCCGGAAGCCCCATCTTTTGAAGAATGTCTTTATAGGAAAGGGTTACGGTTTGTTTGAATTTGGGCGAAAGCTTCTCATCCCACGGGCTGCTGACCGACTTCAGATAAGGAACATCGGACCCCCACACATTGCGGACATCCTCCGTATACCCGTTGGAGGTGGAGAAAAATGTGGCCTGAATCGGCTTCCCCTCGTAGGTAAGAATGAGATCGGCCGTGGTCTTTACGGCGGCGTCGATCTTTTTGTTGTTCGACTCGTACGCCTTGCCTGTCCATTGTTTCTGAAGCTGGTCGTCGGTCAGGTAGGCCTGATGCTGAATCGTGTCCGTGACCCATGCTTCCTTGACGGGGACGTTGCTGAAATCTCCCGTTAAAATCCGGCGTACGATATAAGTACGCGCCGCAATCGCCTGAGCTTTGAGAGCCTCTTCCGAAAACTCCGCAGGCATCTCCGCCGCCACAACTCCTTTCACATACTGCTCCAGACTTACTGTCTGAATCTGCTTCTGCTTGGAGAGGTAGACCGGAACCATAACCATGCCGGCGGATGAAGAGACTGCTTCGGTGTCACGAGGATCCGCAAAAGTGCCGGTTTGCTGTTTGACGACCACGGCGGGAAGCAAAACGGTGACCAGCAGCAAACCCGAAACCGCAATGCCCGTCCAAAGCAGTGCCGGCTGTTTGAGCTTTGAACGTCTCTTAAACTTCATAGATGGCCTCCGTAAATGTTCCGTTCCGTCTTTAGTATCGAGAAGGATAGCGGGGAGCCGCCCTTAAGGAATGGCTGCTCCAAATCCGCTGTCAGCAGATGCTCCAATCGTCCTCTCTCTGCGGAACGGGATTACTCTCATCTTATGAAGGTATTTACTAGATTAGAACGAAAAAACCGGCCCTCCGATAGGAGAGCCGGCTTTCCTTATATCTGATTGGATCCGTTAGCGGATCACGAAAGTACAGTGCTTAAGCCCAGGTAGGCTGAACGGCGAACAGTCCGATTTCTTGCGGTTTCTCCTGCTCTTCTTCCTGCGGGACGACCCGTTGAATATCGGCACCCACTGAACGGAGCGCGGAGGTAATATCCACGTATCCCCGGTCGATATGGTGAAGTCCGGTAATCTCGGTCTCTCCCTCGGCTACAAGAGCGGCCAGAATCAAAGCGGCACCCGCGCGGAGGTCGGTCGCACAAACTTTGGCGCCCTTAAGCTTATTGCTGCCGCTCACGACAGCCGTACGGCCGTCGACTTTAATCGAGGCGTTCATGAGCATAAATTCGTCCACGTGCATGAACCGGTTCTCGAATACCGTCTCGGTAACCAGGCTCGTGCCGTCCGCAACCAGCTGGAGCGCCATCATCTGAGACTGCATATCCGTCGGGAAGCCGGGATACGGCAGTGTCTTGATGTCGGCCGCGCGCAAAGGTTTATCGGCACGGACGAGAATTCCGTTCTCGTCCTCTTCCACGTGTACGCCCATTTCCTGCAGCTTCGAAATCACAGGGCGCAGGTGATCGCCGATGGCGCCCTCCACGTACAGTTCACTGCGTGTAATCGCAGCGGCGATCATATAAGTACCCGCTTCGATACGGTCCGGTATGACGCTATGTACCGCGCCCTTCATTTTTTCCACGCCTTCAATGCGGATGACGCCGGTACCGGCACCCCGGACAACTGCGCCCATCGCATTCAAGTAGTTGGCCAGATCGACGATTTCGGGCTCTTTCGCCGCGTTTTCGATAATCGTCGTGCCCTCGGCCAGAGTAGCGGCCATCATAATGTTCTCGGTCGCGCCTACACTGGCGACGTCGAGGTAAATCTTCGCGCCTTTGAGGCGCTTCTCCACCCTGGCTTCGATGTAGCCTTGACCCAGCTCGATCTCCGCTCCCATGGCTTCAAAGCCTTTAAGGTGCTGGTCGATCGGGCGCGTGCCGATAGCACATCCCCCCGGAAGGGAGATACGGGCTTTGCCCAGGCGGGCCAAAAGTGGTCCCATCACGAGAAAAGAAGCCCGCATTTTACGAACGAGCTCGTAAGAAGCTTCGCACGTCTCGATCGCTTGAGCGTTTACTTTCACGCTGTGATTATGATAGCTGAGCTGCAGGCCCAGGCTTCTAAGTACCTTGTTAATTACAAGTACATCGTCAAGCGGAGGAGCGTCATGTATGACACTTTCTCCTTCCGCAGCCAAAATTGATGCCGCAATGATGGGCAGTACAGCGTTTTTGGCGCCGTTAACTTTAATCTTGCCGGCTAATTTACGGCCACCGCGGACGATAATTTTGCTCATCTCGGTCCCTCCGCGTCTTAATTTATCGTTCTAAATCGGGTAAAACGTGACTGTCGGTCTATGTCGTCATGAACACACCATTCATACAGTTCGGAATGGGGTCTGGGTTTGGCACCGTTGTACTACCATTGTTTACAAGTCTAAGCGATGTTATTCGACAAAATGTCAAAAAATTCCGTTTAATCCTACAGACCATTCCAGATACTTCAAGAAAAAACTGGCTACCAGGTAACCGAGTCCGATGGACATAAACACTTGCAGCATCTTGGCTGCGGGACTTCGCGGCTGCTTCAGCAGCACATCGAATCGGAACTGCTGGAGTGCCCACCACGACAGTCCCACGGCGACTAAATATACAACAATATTGATTAGGGGCATTTGCGGAACAACAGTTGTCAGTTCTTCCATATTCGACATGTTTCTACCTCTTCCTCCCGAAAACATTCGAAAACCGGGACAAAAGGGCTGCAAATTCGGCCCGGGTCGCCTGATTGTCAGGGCGGTAAGTCCCATCCGGGAATCCCCGAATCCAGCCGTCCCCGGACATTTGCTTCAGAATGCCGACACCCCAATACCGGTCGTTAACGTCCAGGAAAGGAGAACGCCCGCGGTATTTGCCTGCCATTTGCATCGTATTCGCAATCACTTGCGTCATTTCCATCCGGGTCAGAGGCTGATCCGGTCGGAAATGCCCATCCTCATATCCGTCCATGTAACCGGCCATTGTTGTCCTTGCAATGGAATCATAGGCCCAATGGCTGCTGCTGAGATCCGGATAATCGACCGGCCTGTTCTTATCCAGGCGGAATCCGTTCGCCAGCATTACAGCGGCCTGTGCGCGGGTGATCGGCAGGTCAGGGTAAAATTTGTAGCTCCCGTCTCCGTCGATAACATGCCTGCTGGCCAGGTCTGCGATAGCCTTCTCGGCCCAATGTCCGTGAATATCGGAAAATCCGGCAACGAGAGGCTGTGCGGCCGCATTCAGCTGATACATCTGCTGAGTCGCAGCCCTGTCACTCTGCAGCTTGATATAATACAAGCCTGCCGGCAAGCGCCTGTCAAGAACGAGATTCTCGGCAACCCCTTCGCTGCTCTTGCTGTCGAGCTCCTTCAGGGTGTGATCGTACAGCGTGAACGCCATATCGCATCCCCGCTGGAGAGAGCCGAACTTCAGCTGCACCAGACTTTCCTGCTCCAGCCGGAATTGAAACCAATCCAAATCCGAAGCACTCTCTATAACGCCGGGACGATCTTCATGCAGTGTCAGTGCCGTAGCCTGGTAGGGCTTATTATTGGGTTCATTCGGGTCAATCAGCTTAGGTGTATAATCAACCGATAGCGTATACTCCCCCATCACCGGCTGCGTATTGTCCTTCACATTGCTGATCCGGATGTAATAGTCGCCTGGCGTGACATTCATAAGAGGGGTCGCCTCGGTCGCTCCTTCTCCAAACTGGTCAAAAGTTGTCGATTTTTCTCCCTTTTTCTGAATCAATACTACCGGGTCTATTCTAGCGGTATCCACGGAAGTTTTCAAGCGGAGAGTACCGGATTTCTTAAAAGAAATCATAAACCAATCCTGATCGTTCTCCTGATGAAAGGTGCCCTTCACAATCTGGCTTCTCGCAGGCAGGGAAGTCGCTTTATACTGATGGTCGTTATCTTCAAAAGCGTCTTGATAAATCTGGAAGTCGGTCTGCAGCGTATACAGGACTGCTCCTGCTCTACCCGGATCAAGAAGACTTGCAGCGATTTTGCTCTTTCCCTTCTGAACAGGCAGAGTCACAACCGGATTCTGAGGGTCCGTGGTGAATACCTCTTCTGCCTCTTTATTATCCCGAAAATACCGAATAGAAACAGGACTAGCATCACTTGTTTTTAAGACAAGCTTCACAAAACCGTCGTAGGGACTATCCAGTGTAAACCAATCGGTATCTTTGCCGGAGCTGAAATCCGCATGGATGAGAGTGTGTACGGGCAGCATGGGCGCATGGCCCGAATCGTCATTCGGCTCGAAACGGTCACTCAGAAGCGGCTCCTTCATCAGGCGGTCTACCCGCAGGAGCCCGAAGCCTGTTGTCGCATCCCATCCGGGCGATTCCAGATCCTCTGCCGTCTGCTTGATGAGCTCCCTGAGCTGCCAGGGCTCCAGGTAAGGGGCGCGGCCCCATAACAGCGCCGCAGCGCCCGCCACCTGCGGAGCGGCCATCGACGTGCCCTCCTTGCTCTCGTAGCCTCCGCCTTTGGCGGTGGTGTACACCTGCCAAGGCGCCACGAGGTCAAGATCCGGTCCGTAGTTCGACCGGTCGTCCGCGAGGCGCGCGGAGGTCATGCCGCCTACCCCGAGCACCGTCGGGTACGCGGCGGGATACTTCACGCTGCCGCCTTCGTTGCCGGAGGCGGCGACAAGAAGCACGCCGCGCTCCTCGGCGTAGCGGACCGTGCCGGCCATGAAGCTTGAATATTTGTTCAAGCCCAGTGAGAGCACGACGATCTTGGCTCCGTGATCGACGGCATAACGGATGCCTTCGCCGAGCTTGGTCTCCCCGCCCGTACCGTCCGCTTCCAATGCCTTGATCGGCATAATCTTCGCGTTGGGCGCGATGCCGGCGATGCCTTTGTCGTTGTTCATCTTGGCGGCGATAATCCCGGCCACGTTCGTACCGTGGCCGTTATCGTCCTGGGGTTTCTCCTGCGGATTAAGCAGGTTCGCTCCCGGGACGAGTCTGCCTTCCAGATCGGGATGCGTCAGATCGACGCCCGTATCCACGACCGCCACGATGACGGGTTCATCGCTATCGCCTGCCTGCGCCCAGCCTTCATCCATATGTATGTCATCCAAATAGGTTTGTTTCACCCGCAAAGGATCGCTGGAAACCGGATACGCCTGTACATTCGATATGCCGACGGTCCATACGAGCAGTACAATCCCGAGCCATCCATACATCCATTTATATCGAAATTTTCGGTTCATTTAGAGAGTCCTCTTTCGGTCATTTTAAAAAAAATAATAAGCCCGGATAGTTTTACGCCGTCTAATCGAAGATAAAAACAATAAAAATAAGCCCCTCCACTGCCCAAACAGCGGAGAAGCTTATATTATATCAAATTTATGACAGGATTAGGAGGTCCCTAGTCAAACTGAATATCCGGTCGATATAAGCGAGCAGATATCCGGGAACGAGTCCCAGCAATAACGTCAAGCCGGCACATATCCATAGGGTGATTCCGAGGGGAACCGGCACGCTTACGGGCCGGTCTTCAAGGTCGGCGCGCATGAACATTTGCCGGATAATGCCGAAGTAATAATAAAACGAAATGACGCTCGTGATCATCATAACGGCACCGAGCCAGTACAGATGCGCCTGCATGGTGCCAAACAGCAGATACAACTTTCCAAAAAACCCCCCAGAAACCGGAATGCCCGCAAGCGACAGAAGAAGAACGACAGCGGCCGCAGAAGTCCAGGGGGCACGGTAATAAAGACCGGCAAACCCTTTGGTCTCGTCATCTCCGGTCGATTTTTCTATAATCAGAAGGACCGCGAAGGCGCCGATATTCATCAGAATGTAGGCGGTCAGATAAAAGAAAAATTTGGAGAAGTTATCCACCTGCACCAGATTGATGTGGACGGCCAAAGGAACGAGCAGATAACCGGCATTGGCAATTCCGGAATAAGCCAGCAGCCGTTTAACGTTTTTTTGCCGCAGCGCGACTGTGTTGCCCCAGATCATGGCGGTTGCCGCTACCACCGACAGGGCCAGGAAGATGTCTTTCTGAAGCCCTTCGTCCCCGAACTGTCCTAAGGCAAGAAGCACATAAAAGACCCTGAACAGGATGGCAAAAGCCGCCCCTTTGGATATAACGGCGAGAAAAGCGGTGACCGGTGTCGGGGCTCCCTGATAAACATCCGGTGCCCACGAGTGGAAAGGCGCGGCCGCTATTTTGAAACCGAACCCCGCCAAGAGCAGGAAGAAAGATACATACAGGAGCGGTTTATAACTCTCGTAGCCTGCAACGATGGCCGCCTGTATCGCCCCCAGGTTCGTTGTTCCCGCAATTCCGTAAAGGAATGACATTCCGTATAAAATAACGGCGGACGATATTCCGCCCAATATGACATACTTGAACGCGCCCTCGTTGGACCGGGTGTTTTTCTTTTTCATGGCGACAAGCACGTAAGAAGTAATACTCAGAAGCTCCAATCCTACGAATAGCGTGATGAGATCGGCGGAGGAAGCCATCACCATGGCACCCAGCACAGCCGGCAACAGGAAATAATAATATTCCCCGACATGCGGTATCTCCTCGTCTTCCACACTTCCCAGACTCATCAGAATAATCAGCGCGGTTCCGCCGAGGAACGCCAATTTCAACAGGTTTCCGAAATCGTCTACGCGGTAGCTTTCGTTAAGGAGCACAATTGCCTGACCGGGATTAAGCTGGGCAATGACAAAGGCGATAGAGACCGCAATACCGGCGAGGGAAAGCCAGCCGATCCATTTCCGGTTGACCCCCTTCGGCAAAAACAGGTCGAGCACCGACAGCAGGATAGCCGTGATCACCAGCGTCATTTCCGGGAGCAGATGCGCTAAATCCTGTACATGAATTCGTATCGGTTCCACGTTCTATCCCCCTATCTTCCCAGCTAAGCTGTGAATCGTCTGATGAAACCCGTTTACCGTCTGCTGCAAAGGCTCGCTCAGTATACCCGGATACACGCCTAGCAGAAGAATGAAAGCGACCAGCGCAATCATCGGCACAGCTTCTATAAACCGGGCATCCGGCAGTCCCTTGAACCGTTCCGGCAGAGGTCCGTACGTCATCTTCATGACCCCCCGCAGCACATAAGCGGCCGTCAGGATAATGCCGACTGCACCTATAATCGCCAGAATCCGGGCCGTACCGAACAAGCCGATAAACGCCAGCAGCTCGCTCACGAAGCCGGAAAGTCCCGGCAGACCGAGGGAAGCAAGCCCTCCCACAAGCAGAATAGCGCTAAGAAAAGGCATGGATTTCGCCAGCCCGCCCAGCTTGCCTAGTTCCGTCGTGGAGGTCCGTTCGTAAATACTGCCGACGAGCAGGAACATGAGAGCGGAAATCAGGCCGTGAGAAACGAGTTGGAAAATCGCTCCCTGCATGCCGATCGGATTAAAGGCCGCCAAGCCCAGCAGTACAATGCCCATGTGGCTGATACTGGAATATGCGAGCACTAGCCTGAACTCATTCTGGACAAAAGCCAGCAGGGCTCCGTACAAAATGTTGATGACACCCAGCAGGGCGAGTACCCATGCCCAATCCTGCGCTTGCGCCGGAAACAGCAGGATGCCGAAACGAATGAGTCCGTAAGCGCCCATTTTCAGCAAAATACCCGAGTGAATCATCACCACCGGAGGCGGAGCTTCCGTGTGCACCTTGAGCATCCAGGTGTGAAACGGAAAAATCGGCAGCTTGATGCCGAACGCGATGAGCAGCATGACCAGGAGGGCCGTTTTCATGCCCCCGCTCAAGAAGAACGGATTTTCCGCTTGAGGATTAGGCGACACCTGATTCACCAGGGCGGCCGGGTCCTGCAGCAGGTTATGTACAATCGTCTGGATATCGCCGCTGTAGAATACGGTCAGCTGATTGCCCGTGATCTGCTGGGAAATTCCCGCCGTCGTGACGAGAATAACGAACGCGACAAGCATGATGGCCGAGCCGAGTCCGTTGTAAATCAGAAAGCGGCCGGCTGCCTTTTCCCGGTCTACGCGGCCCCAGATTCCGATCAGGAAAAACATCGGAACGAGGGTGACTTCGAAAAAGAGGAAGAACAGAAACAGATCCTGGGACGTAAACACGCCGAAAACGCCGACTTCCAGCAGCAGCAGCCAGATCGAATATGCCTTCCATCTTTTTTTGATGTAGATCGAAGCGAAGGCGGCCATGGTAAACACTAACGCGGTGAGGAAAACGAGCGGCATCGACAAACCGTCAACGGCCAGATGGTATTGAACGGTCCAGTAGAAGCTGGTGAGACCTTCGACCCCTTCTTTGTTGAGAGGGATACGGATCCAGTCCAGCTGCTCTTTGAACTGCATCCCTGACGCTCCGTTGGAATAAGCCGCATACAGCCATACGCTGAGCAGAAGCGGGATTCCGGTCGCCGCCATGCATACAGCCTGGAGCGCTTTCTTGTTCTCCTTCGGCAGAAAAAGGAGGACGAGCACGCCGAGCAGTGGGGAAAACACGATCAGACTAAGCAGGTTAGCCGACATGGATAAACCTCCTTCCGGCTACAGCAAGGATGAGAACAAGCAGGCCGAGCAGGGTGATCAGGCCGTAGGTCTGGACCTGGCCGTTCTGCAGACGTGAGCCCGTTCGGCCTAGTCCGACGGCGGCTGCGGCCACGAGCCGGACGGCACCGTCCACGATAAACGTGTCTACGGCCTGCAAGAGATACCCGATTCCCCGCAGCGGGAGGACAATGACCGTCTGGTAAATTTCGTCGATATAATATTTACGACGCACGAGATTGTACAGCCATGGAAACTTTGCGGAGAACACAAAACTTCCCGGCTTCCTTGCGTACAGCAGGTAGCCCAGAACGAGGCCCAGAACGCCCGCCGCCGTAGAGAGAAGCATCACGCCCGCGTGAACGGCCTCTTCTTCGGTCCTGCCTGTCAGCCAGTTGCCGAACCACCCGCTCCACGGGGTGTACAGAAAGCCGGCAAGAGCGGCGGGAACCGCCAGCAGAAGGAGCGGGAGCGTCATAGAGGCCGGAGATTCGTGGACCTCTTGACCGCTGCGCGATTTGCCCCAGAATACCAGGAAAAAGAGCCGGGCCATATACAAGGCCGTAAAGAAAGCACCGACGATGCCGATCCAGAACAGCAACGAATTCGTCTCGTAAGCCTGGGACAGAATCGCGTCCTTGGACCAGAAACCGGAGAACGGAGGAATTCCGGACAAGGCCAGCGTTCCGATCGCGAAGGTCCACGCCGTAATCTTCATCCTTCCGCCGATTCCGCCCATTTTGGTAATATCCTGCGTGTGTACGGCATGAATAACGCTGCCCGCACCCAGAAACAGGAGAGCTTTAAAGAACGCGTGCGTGAACAAATGGAATATTCCCGTCGTATACGTAGCGCTCACTCCAAGCGCCATCATCATATACCCCAGCTGGGATACGGTCGAATAGGCGAGAATCCGTTTGATATCGTTCTGCGCCGTTCCGATTGTCGCTGCGAAAATCGCCGTAAAACCCCCGACATAAGCGACGACCTGCATGGCCGTATCCGACGCGAGGAAAACATCGAACGTACGGGCGACCAGATAAACCCCGGCCGCCACCATAGTCGCGGCATGAATAAGCGCACTGATCGGAGTAGGGCCTTCCATCGCATCGGGCAGCCAGGTATGCAGAGGGAATTGCCCCGATTTTCCCATGGCTCCCATAAAGAAGAGAAGCGCGATCCATGTTGCTGCGGAGCCTTCCACCTGACCGCTTGTAAACGCGTTTTGTACCGAATTAAAATCCAGCGCATGACCCGGCATGCTCCAAAACAGAAGCAGAATTCCGATAAACAATCCGAAATCGCCTATTCTTGTCACGATAAAAGCTTTTTTTGCGGCAGCCTTAGCCTCGGGTTTCGTATACCAAAATCCGATCAGCAGGAACGAACAGACTCCGACAAGTTCCCAAAATAGATAAAACTCCACCAGGTTGACTGAAATAACCAGTCCCAGCATCGCAAAAGAAAAGAGCGCTATGTAGCTGAAAAACACATGTACCCGTTCGTCGTCCTTCATATATCCGATCGAATAGATATGGACCAGCAACGATACGAGCGTGACAACAATAAGCATGATCGCGTTTAAATTATTGACCTCGAAGCCCAGGCTCACCGCAAAATCGCCCGCCCGCAGCCACTGGAAACCGTTCCAGGTGTAGTCTTGAACGCCTTTTCCAAGTCTCTCGATAAGAATGAGAAGGGCCACAACAAACGAAGCGAAGATGGCGGCCGTACTCAGATAAAGGCCTGTTCTTCTTGCCGACCTGCCCGAAGCGGTTATCAGAGCATAGGCCAGGAGCGGAAACAACGGGATGAGCCAGGCATATTGCGAATAAACGGAAATCATATTTTTCCTTTCCTCCTTCAAGGCCATGACGTTAGACAGCTCTGCCAATCAAAGATGAGGATAAGAGCCGCACCATTCGCCGCTAATGCTTCATGGAGTTCATTTCATCCACGTTGCCCGTTCCCTTATTGCGGTAGAGAGCGATCAGGATAGCGACGCCAACAGCCGCTTCCGCTGCCGCTACCGTGATGGTGAACAAGGAAAAAACTTGCCCGGTCAGCGCAGGCTGCGCGCCCATTTTGGCGAATGCGACCAGATTCAGGTTCACGGCGTTGAGCATCAGCTCGATGGAGAGGAGAACGATGACACCGTTCCTCTTGGACAAAGCCCCGTACAAACCGATACAGAACAAAATGGCCGCCAGAGTCAGATAAGGAGTCACGACACTTGTCACGTTAATCCTCCTCTCTTTTGGCAACGACAATCGCTCCGATAAAGGCGACCGTCAGCAGCACGGACATAATTTCGAACGGAATGACGTATTCGTTGTACAGCAGTTTTCCGATCTCAAGCGTATTATCCTGCCCGGTCTGAAGAGAGCCTGCGGCGGACGGAAACGTCGTATTTTGAATCGCATAGAAAAGGATGCCGAAGAGTCCCAGCGACCCGATACCGAGCAGAATCTTCTGAACCGGCCCGCTCTTGGCCTTCTCTTCAGCCCTGTGGTTGGTCATCATAATGCCGAAAATCATCAGGATCGAGATGGCTCCCGCATAGATCAGAATCTGGACAAAACCGACAAACTCCGCTTCCAGCAGCACATACAACCCGGCCAGACTCACGAACGTAAAGGCAACGGACAGCACCATATGAACCACTTTCGTGAAAGTGATCATATAGATGGCGCCCCCGATCGCACAGATGGCAAACAGAAGGAACCACCAGTTCTCCCCCTGCGACAAAAAGCTCCCTAAACCGCTAAACATCCTTCTTCGCGCCTCCTTTGGGAAGGGCGGAGTTATTTTCTTTACGCACCAGCGTGTTGTTGTCCGTAAGCCACTTCATATCTTTAAACAGCTCGTCACGGCTGTAGGCGCTCAATTCAAAGTGGTTGGTCATCACAATCGCTTCGGTCGGACAAACTTCCGTGCAGAGATCGCAAAGGATGCAGATTTCAAAATTGATATCGTAGGTGTCGATAATTTTGCCCTTTTTGTCGGGATCCGGATTGGGCTTCCCCGTCAGGGTAATACACTCCGTGGGACACACTTTCGCGCACATATTGCAGACAATACATTTGTCCGGTTCGAAATGCTGGATTCCCCGGAACCGGTCCGGCATTTGCAGGGGCACATCGGGATAAGCGTACGTTACTTTTTTCTGGGTCATCGTTTTGAGTGTAACGCCTAATCCTTTGATAAGACCTTTCATTGGCCCTCTCCTCCTTTTACGACTTCGACTTCATAGAACAACGGCAGCGGCCGCGTTACCCGGTAAGACCCATGTAGAGAGCCGTTATAAAAATATTGAGCAGCGCCAGAGGCAAAAGAACCTTCCAGCCGAGTCCCATCAGCTGATCAATCCGGATTCGGGGCAAAGTCGCCCTGATCCAGAAAAAGAAGAAGACAATGAACGAGAATTTAAGCAGAAACCAGACAATGCCGGGAATAAAAGTGAGAAAAGCAAAAGGAGCGTGCCAGCCGCCCAGGAAAAGGACCGTCGTTAAAGAAGCGATCGCAAAGACGTACACATATTCCGCAAGCATGAAGAAAGCGAAACGGAATCCGCTGTATTCGACATGGTAGCCGGCTACAAGTTCCGATTCGGCTTCAGGCAGGTCAAACGGGGTGCGGTTCAGCTCCGACACGCCCGCAATGACGAAGACGATAAAACCGACGATCTGGGGGAGGAAGTTCCAGTTCCAGAAGTTGTCGCCCTGGGCTTCCACGATTTTATGAAGGTTCAAGGTGCCGGTCATCATGATGACCCCGATCACGGAAATGACGAGAGGAACCTCGTAGCTGATCATCTGAGCGGCTGACCTCATGCCGCCGAGCAGGGCATATTTGTTGTTGGAAGCCCAACCGCCGAGAATCATTCCCAGGGTGGAAATACCGGACAACGCTACGTAATAAAGAAGGCCGACATCAAGATCGGCATGAATGAGATTCGCCGTGAACGGAATCGTCGCCACAACGACGAACGCCGGGATAAACGTAAGCACAGGCGCGAGAATGAACAGCTCCCGGTCCGCTTTGCGCGGAATGGTATCTTCCTTGATGAGCAGCTTAAACACGTCAGCGACCGTTTGCAGCAGTCCCAGCGGGCCTACACGGTTCGGGCCGTATCTCCCCTGCATCCAGCCGATGACTTTTCGCTCGAAGTAGATGGCATACGTTACGAATCCCAGGATGATAAGAAGCAGCACAACGCCGTAAGCCGCGAAAATAAGCCCCGTCGTCCATGTCAGCGGTTGTCCGACCAGATCCAGCATCAGCCGTCCACCTCCCCTACAACGATATCAATCCCGCCGAGAATGGTAATCAGGTTCGTCATGGTTTCCCCGACCAGCAGCTTCGGTAAAATTTGAAGATTCACGAAGGAGGGGCGGCGGAACTTCAACCGGAACGGTTCGGGCCGCCCTTTGGACATAATAAAACAGCCGATTTCCCCCCTCGGTGATTCGATCGGCGCATAAATATCGCCTTCCGGCGGCTTGATGACCCGGGGGGCTTTTCCCATCGTATCGCCTTCGGGAATCTGATCCAGCGCCTGTTCGATGATACGCAGGGATTGAACGATCTCTTCCATTCTAATGAGATAACGGTCGTAGCAGTCACCATTGGTTCCTACCGGTACGTCAAAATCGAAACGATCATAGATGCAGTAAGGCTGATCCTTACGCAAGTCCCATTTCACGCCGGTACAACGCAGGTTCGCTCCGCTTAATCCGTAAGCAATAGCCGTATCGGCATCGTAACGGCCCACGCCTTTGATCCGAGCGAGAAAAATTTCATTGCCGCTGACAAGACGGTCATACTCTTCCAGCTTACTCTTCATGTAAGGAATAAATGCCCGGATTTTGTCCAGCCAGCCTTCCGGGGCATCCCATTTGACCCCGCCGACACGCATATAGTTGTAGGTAAGTCTAGCGCCGCACAGTTCATTGAAAAAGTCGATGATCATCTCCCGGTCGCGGAACGCATAAAGAAACGGGCTCATCGCCCCGATATCCAGCAAATAAGTTCCCCACCAGACCAGATGACTGGCAATCCGCTGAAGCTCCATGACCAGAATACGCAAATATTCGGCTCTTTCCGGTATTTGCAGGCCAAGCATCCGTTCGACCGCATTGACCAGCACATAATTGTTTGTCATGGCCGAAACGTAATCCATCCGGTCCGTATAAGGAATAATTTGCGTGTAATTGAGATTTTCCGCAAGTTTCTCGGTACCGCGGTGCAGGTAACCCATTACCGGGATCGCCTCGCGGATAATCTCTCCGTCCAGCTTGACGATAATCCGGAATACCCCGTGGGTACTCGGATGCTGAGGCCCTACGTTAAGCAGCAGTTCTTCTGTCCGTAACATAACGCTACACCTCCGGGTCGTACGCTTCGTAATCTTTGCGCAGCGGGTGGCCGACCCACTCGTCCGGCATCATGATGCGCGTCAGGTTGGGATGGCCGGGAAAATCAATGCCCAGCAGGTCATAGATTTCCCGTTCGTTCCAGTCCGCGGTCGGCCATATGGAAGCGACGGAGGGAACGGACGGAGCCTCCCGCTCTGTGCGCACGCGGACTCCGTATTCTTTGCGCAGCGGGATAGAGAGCAGATGGTAAACCACTTCCAGCTGGTTGCCGAGGTCTATGCCGCTCACGCTGCGCAGGTAGCCGCACTGCAGCTCCTCGTGCTGCAGGAAGACCTCCGCGGCACGCACCCAGTGCTCGCCGCGGATAACCACGAAGGGACGGTGGCCGTCGATCTCGTTGATGAACGCTTCATCAACGGCGTTTTCGGCCACCTCTCCCTTCAAGATCTCGACCAGCCGGTCCAGCAGCGGCTGGTTCGGGGACGGCGGCTTCGGCGGGGCATCCTCCGCCGGAGCCGCGGTTTTGGCGGCGCGGGCCGCCGCACGGGCTGCGCGAGCTTCGGCGGCGGCTGTCGCTTTGTCGCCGCCGTCCTCGGCCGCTGCGCCCTCAGTCGGGACAGCACCGCTCACCGCGGCCGGAGCCGTGCCGCCGGCTTCAGCGGCAGCGGTGCTTCGCGCTGCCGCACGGTTTGCGTCCGGGCGCTGTGCAGCACCGGACGCCGGGGTTTCCGGCGCCGATTCGCCGGTGCCCGCCGCCGAGGCGCTCTGCTCGGACGAACTGGCCGGAGGCGTTGTGCCGTCCCCCGCTGATCCTGTGCTCGCTGGACTTGTATGTAACTCGTTATTTTCTTCTTTCGACAAAATCCCTTGTTTTTCCTTATATTCAATTGTATTCGCTTCCAATTTGTCGTCTGATTTTGTCGGTTTTGATCGAATATCGGTTTCCTGCGGATTTTCCTTTTCCTTATCGGTCACAGGTTCGTCACCTGCTTTCCGGTTTTCGCCTCGTAACGGATTTTCTCCTGAAGCTTATTGATTCCATAAATCAATGCCGCCGGATTCGGTGGACAGCCCGGAATATATACATCAACCGGAACCACCTGATCGACGCCTTTTACAACCGCATAAGATTTTACGTACGGACCGCCCGCTGTAGCGCAGGATCCCATCGCAATGACCCACTTCGGTTCCGGCATTTGATCGTACAGACGACGCAGCAGCGGAGCCATTTTCTTCGTCACCGTGCCGGCCACGATCATCACATCGGATTGGCGGGGAGATGTCCTGAAAATCACGCCAAAACGGTCCAGATCATAATGCGATGCGCCCGTACCCATCATTTCGATGGCACAGCAGGCAAGGCCGAAAGTGAGCGGCCACAAGGAATTGCTCCTTGCCCAGGCTTTGACTTGCTCCAGGGTTGTCATAAACACGTTACGATCCAGTTCAGCCCGATCCTCCGGAGTTATCGACTCTAAATTGAAGTCCATTGCAGCACCTTCTTCTTCCAAGCATAGAGTAGCCCGACACCGAGAAGCAGGACAAAAATACACATTTCCACCAGTGCAAACAGCCCCAGCTTGTTATACGCCACGGCCCACGGATACAAAAATACGGTTTCTACATCGAAAATGACAAACATTAAGGCGAAAAGATAATACCGGATATTGAACCTGACCTGACCTTCCCCTACTGGCTCATTTCCGCTTTCGTAAGTGGTCGCCTTGTCTTCGTTCGGCTTGTTGGGTCTAAGCCATCTGCCGATCGTAAGAGCTGCAACCGGAAGCAAAATGCCGAGTGCGACGAAAATGGCTACGATCACATACTTTACCGCGTACATCTGCTTGAAACCGCCTCCATTTTCATAAGAAATCTTGAATCATCTCATAAATTTTGGTAATGTAACGCCTTTCCAATTATAGCATACGCTCAAAAAATGTGTCTAATGAAAATGATTTTAGATGTAAGCGTATACTTTCCAGAGAAAATAAAAAAACAGAAGACGCATGAACGTCCTCTGTTTTTCTTGCTTATTTATGCTCGTAAACCCCGATCCGGTTCAACGCCCGTTTAAGAGCAAGCTCGGCGCGCTGGAAATCAGCTTCGTCCTTCTTACCCGTTAAACGTTTTTCGGCGCGTTCCTTCGCAGACTTCGCACGTTCGATGTCAATGTCGCCAGGCAGCTCCGCACTTTCCGCCAGAATGACAACCTTATTTTTGCGCACTTCCATGAAACCGCCGTTCAAAGCGACAGTTTCTTGTTTGCCATTCTCAAGTTTGATCGTGGCGGGTGCGATTTTCAAGGGTGTCACAAACGGAATGTGGTTCGGAAGAATGCCAAGTTGGCCTTCGATGCCGTCGACACTTACCATGTGAACATTCTGGGTATATACGATGCGCTCCGGAGTTACGATTTCCAAAAGGAAAGTACTCACGCTCATTCCTCCCCAGAACTTTCGCTAGAAAGTTCGTTCGCTTCGTAAGCTTTTCACCATGTCAGAGAGAAGCGCTCTGCGAGAGATCCTCTCCCCGACTCGGTTCAAACCCGGGAAAGCAGGCAGATGCCCGCATGACCCGATTGCTTATACCATCGTTCTTGCCTTTTCAACGGCCTCATCAATCGAACCTACGTTAACGAAAGCTGCTTCCGGCAGATCGTCATGCTTACCGTCAAGCAGTTCTCTAAAGCTGCGTACGGTTTCTTTAACCGGGCAGTAGAGACCTGGCATACCGTTAAACGCTTCGGCAACGTGGAGCGGTTGGGACAGGAAGCGTTCTACGCGTCTTGCGCGGTTAACGGCAATTCTGTCTTCTTCGCTCAACTCGTCCATACCGAGGATCGCGATAATATCTTGAAGTTCTTTGTAACGCTGAAGCAGACGCTTAACGCCTTGTGCCACTTCATAGTGCTCTTCGCCTACTACCTGAGGAGTCAGGATACGGGAAGAGGAAGCAAGCGGGTCAACGGCCGGGAAGATACCTTTCGCGGCAATAGAACGCTCGAGGTTAGTCGTTGCGTCCAAGTGGGCAAACGCAGTTGCCGGAGCCGGATCAGTGTAGTCATCCGCCGGTACGTAGATCGCTTGAATCGACGTTACGGAACCTTTGGTCGTGGAAGTAATACGCTCTTGAAGCTGACCCATTTCGGTTGCCAGCGTAGGCTGGTAACCTACCGCGGACGGCATACGTCCGAGGAGGGCGGAAACTTCGGAACCCGCTTGTGTGAAACGGAAGATGTTGTCGATGAACAGAAGTACGTCACGGCCTTCCACATCACGGAAATACTCGGCCATAGTCAGGCCGGAAAGAGCAACACGCAGACGCGCGCCAGGAGGTTCGTTCATCTGACCGAACACCATTGCGGTCTTGGCGATAACGCCGGAATCACTCATCTCGTGATAGAGGTCATTACCTTCACGTGTTCTTTCACCTACGCCGGCAAATACGGAGATACCGCCATGCTCTTGCGCGATGTTATGAATAAGCTCTTGCATGGTTACGGTTTTACCTACACCCGCGCCACCGAAGAGACCGATCTTTCCGCCCTTCATGTAAGGAGCAAGAAGGTCGATAACCTTGATACCCGTTTCCAGCATCTCAGCTTGAGTCGTCAGGTTGACATACTCAGGAGCTTGCTTGTGAATCGGGGATGTCAGGGTCCGGTCCGCAGGACCTTTACCGTCGATCGGATCGCCCAGTACGTTATATACACGGCCCAGTGTAGCAGGACCGACCGGTACGGAGATAGCGGCACCGCTATCGATAGCTGCCATTCCGCGCACGAGACCGTCCGTGGAAGACATAGCTACACAGCGTACTTGGTTGTCGCCAAGGTGCACGGCAACTTCAACTGTCACTTCGCTGTTTTCTTGATCAGCGGATTGAGCAGTTTTTTGAATTTTAATGGCATTCAGAATCTCGGGAAGATGTCCACGTTCGAACTCGATGTCGACAACCGGTCCCAAGACCTGAACAACACGTCCTTTGCTCATTGTATTTCCCTCCTGTACTCAAATGCTTAGTTCCGCACTGCGCCTTAGTTCAATGCGTTGGCACCGGCAACAATCTCCGAGATTTCCTGAGTAATTGCCGCCTGACGTGCACGGTTATAGGAAAGTGTAAGCTCTGCAATCATCTTCGTCGCATTCTTCGTCGCGCTACCCATAGCGGTCATACGCGCGCCGAATTCGCTCGCTTTGCTTTCCAGCACGGCGCTGAAAATGACCGTTTCCGCATACTTCGGAAGCAGTACTTCCAGAACGCCTTCGGCGGAGGGCTCATATTCGTAGGAAGAGACAGCGCTGCTGCCGGACTCCGGCTGCTCGAGCGGCAGCAGTTTTTTCTCAACCGGCGTTTGCGTAATTGCGTTATGGAACTGGTTGTAATAAACGTACAGCTCGTCGTAATTGCCGTCGATGAAGTTCTGTACAGCGGACGAAGCGAGCTGCTTAATATCGGCGAACGTCGGAGAATCGCTGAGACCTGTGACTTCGTCAAAGACCGGGATGTTTCTCCGCTTGAAGAAATCCTTGCCTTTACGGCCAACAACGAAAACCGCATATTCATCCGTAGATTTATGCCGCTCACGAATAGCATTTAACGCCTTCCGAAGCACGTTGGCGTTAAAACCGCCAGCGAGTCCGCGGTCTGAAGTCAAGACCAGATATCCCGTGCGTTTGACTTCACGAACCTGGAGCATCGGATGCTGAACGCCCTTCGAGCCTGCAGCCACACTAAACACCACTTCGCGGATCTTATCCGCATAAGGACGGGATGCCTCCGCATTGTTCTGGGCGCGCTTCAGCTTGGAAGCCGCGACCATCTCCATCGCTTTAGTGATCTGCCTTGTGTTCTGTTTGCTCTTAATCTGACGCTTAATCTCGCGTATACCCTTAGCCATACTGTTTCACCCCCTGCAGCTTGATTATGGAATCGCAAATTCTCATAATTATTCGGATACCGAGAATCCTTTGAGGAATGTCTCGATAGCTGCAACCAGCGCTTTTTCCGTGTCGGAAGTAAGATCCTTCGTGTCACGGATGGAGCTGGCGATTTCCGGTTTGTTGGCATCGAGGTATGCAAGGAATTCTTTTTCGAAACGGGTAATGTCTTTAACCGGCAGTTCATCCAGGAAGCCTTTAGTAGCGGCATAGATGCTGATAACCTGTTGTTCTAAAGGCATCGGCTCGTTAATACCCTGCTTCAGGATTTCCAGTGTACGCTCACCACGGTTCAGACGGGAAACCGTTGCTTTATCAAGGTCGGAACCGAACTGCGAGAAAGCAGCCAATTCGCGATATTGGGCAAGGTCAGTCTTCAGGGTACCGGCAACTTTCTTCATGGCTTTCACTTGAGCGGAGCTACCTACACGGGATACGGAGATACCCACGTTGATAGCCGGACGCTGACCGGAATAGAACAGGTCGGATTCCAGGAAGATTTGACCGTCCGTAATGGAAATTACGTTAGTCGGAATGTACGCCGATACGTCACTCGCTTGAGTTTCGATGAATGGAAGCGCCGTGATGGAGCCTCCGCCCAGCTCGTCGTTCAGCTTAGCTGCACGCTCAAGCAAACGGGAGTGAAGATAGAATACGTCACCCGGATAAGCCTCACGGCCCGGTGGACGACGGAGGAGCAGGGAAAGCTCACGATAAGCGGCAGCTTGTTTGGACAGATCGTCATAAACGATCAGGACATGCTCGCCTTTGTACATGAAGTATTCGCCCATTGCGCAGCCGGAATAAGGAGCCAGGAAGAGCAATGGAGCCGGTTCGGAAGCACTCGCGGTTACGACGATCGTGTAGTCGAGAGCGCCGTTGCGGCGGAGTGTATCCACTACGTTGGAAACGGTGGACTGCTTTTGACCGATGGCCACGTAGATACATTTCACGCCGTTGCCTTTTTGGTTGATGATCGTATCGATGGCAATCGCCGTTTTACCGGTTTGACGGTCACCGATGATCAGCTCACGCTGGCCGCGGCCGATCGGTACAAGCGCGTCAATCGCCTTGATACCGGTCTGCATAGGCTCGTGTACGGATTTACGCGCCATAACGCCAGGAGCCGCGGATTCAACCGGACGGTATCCGGAAGCTTCGATCGGTCCTTTGCCGTCAATCGGCATACCCAGTGCGTTAACAACGCGTCCGAGCAGCGCTTCGCCTACAGGCACCTGCATGATGCGGCCTGTACGCTTAACTTGGTCACCTTCGCGGATGTCGGAATACGGTCCGAGAATGATGATACCTACATTGTTTTCTTCCAGGTTCTGCGCCATGCCCACAACGCCGTTGGCGAACTCGAGAAGCTCACCGGCCATGACGTTCTCCAAGCCGTGCACACGAGCGATACCGTCACCGATAGTGATAACCGTACCGACTTCAACGACTTGCAGATCTGCTGTATAATTTTCGATTTGCTGCTTAATCAGCGTGCTGATTTCATCAGGTCTGATACTCAACGAACCTCACCCCTATCTACATTGCTTGAGCTTGTTTCAGCGATTTTTCCAAACGTTCGAGTTTGCCAGCCAAACTGCCGTCGTATAGACGGTCACCGATCCGAACAGTAATGCCGCCAAGCAAGCTCGGGTCGACTACCGTCTGTACACGAATTTGTTTGCCGGTCATACGGCTAAAGTTGTCTGCAATTTCCTTGACTTGTACTTCAGACAGCGGCAGGGCTGTGTAAATTGTAGCGTCTGCCTGGCCAAGCGACTCGTTGGAAATCTGAACAAAGTCGGACAGTACAATAGGAAGCAGGGATTGCCGTCTTCTATCGATCAGGAGTTTAATCGTATTCATAACGAGCGGAGAAATCCGATCCGCAAAGATGTTCGACAAAAGCTGACGTTTCGCAGGCACGTCGATATTCGGATGATCCAGAACGCTGCGCAATTCCGCATGGTCCTGGATCGTCTGAACAATCTCGGTCAGTTCAGTTTCAACTTGAGCGACCGCGTTCTGCTCCTTCGCAGCTTCAAAAAGTGCTTTCGCATATCTTTTCGCTACCACGATGTCACTCATTTAGATCCCCCTACCTCATTCAGGTAATGGTTCACCAATTCTTCCTGTGACTTTTCGTCAACTTGCTTTTCAATAATTTTAGAAGCGATCATAACGGACATAGCGCTAACTTGCCCGCGCAGTGCTGCAACCGCTTTGTTTTTCTCGCTTTCGATCTCGCGTACCGCTTCTTCTTTCACGCGGTCCGCTTCGCTTTTCGCTTTATCGACGATTTCTTCGGCTTGCTTGGAGCTCGTCAATTTAGCTTGCTCGATCATTTGGTAAGCTTCTTTACGTGCCTCTTGAATTACCTGCTTCTGTTCTTCGAGCATTTGCTCGGCTTGAACACGACTTGCATCAGCAGAGTTCATCTGGTCGGCAATCAGCTTTCTGCGCTCTTCCATCGTTGCGAGCAACGGACCGAAGGCGTATTTGCTGAGCACCCAGTATAGAATTCCGAACGCGACAAGCGCGAATACGAACGATTCCCAATTCCAAGACATTCGAGTCACTCCTTTCCGTAACTGTGTGCTGGGGCGATTCTTCAAAAACCTAATTCATAGCGAAGGCGCGGATGGCTCAGGCCTTCCCCGCCCAACCGAGGCTATGTGAATTATTTGAAGAAAATCAGGAAGCCCAGAACGACACCGATAATCGGAACAACCTCGACGATACCAACACCGATAAACATTGTTGTTTGCAGAGTACCGCGAAGCTCAGGTTGACGAGCGATACCTTCTACTGTCTTGCTTACGATCAGACCGTTACCAATACCAGCGCCAAGTGCGCCCAAACCGATTGCTAATGCTGCTGCCAGGAATTCCATGAAAAATTTCCTCCTCAGAAAATAGGTTTTGTACCTGTAATGTGTATATGGATCCCACGCCTTGCGGAAGCCGCGCAGAGCTGCTAATCGCAGCTGAGCCGATCATTTAGTGATCTTCATGATGAACGGTAGCTTGGGAAATGTAAACCATGGTAAGGATGGTGAACAAGAATGCCTGGATGGCACCTACGAAGATACTGAAGCCCTGCCAAACGGCGAGAAGCGGTATCCCTACAACACCCAGCATCATAATGGTGGAGATCAGAACCTCACCCGCAAAGATGTTCGCGAACAAACGAAGAGCAAGCGTCAACGGCTTGGAGAGCTCTTTAATGATGTTCAGCGGCAGGAAGAACCAGAACGGCTCAAAGTAATGCTTCAGATAATGTTTCGTGTTCTGTGTCAAACCGAGTGTATTCGTCATAACAAACACCATCAGGGCGAGTGCGGACGTTACGGAAAGGTCGGCTGTCGGTGATTTCCACCAAGCCACAGAAGCATGCTTGCCTGCTGCCTCCAGCTCATGAATACGGGCATCCGTCAAGACTTGCTGACCGAATAGCGTAAATCCATGATGATGGTCGGTTACGATACCGAACGGAAGACCGAGAAGGTTGGAGACGAAGATAAACATAATTAATGTCAATCCTAACGAAATGTAGGACTTTGCCTTGCTGAGCGGCATCGTACTCGCAATCGTGTTATGAACGAACTCAACGACCCATTCCATAAAGTTTTGCAATTTGGAAGGTTTGTCGACGGACAGGTTCCGCACGGACAGAAGAGCCAGGACTAACACAACCACGCAGGATACGATAATCGCCAAAAAGGTTGAAATGTCAATATCGATACCATTTTCGAAGTGTAGCACGGGAAACTCATGCATTTTCCAATTTCACCCCTTTCCATGCATTACGGTTTGTGTGGACGACTCAAAATGCCGACTAGCAAAAGTATAAATGGAACCAAAAAGCAACCAATAATGGTTGAGGCGATATCAAGGTGTTGTGGAAATTTAAGCGCAATCATAACGGCAAGGAGCACGGTAGCCAGACGGCTTAAAAATCCGAGACTCATACGCTGTGCGCCCCGCTCCGCAACGGTTTTGCCGATCAAATCGACTCTGCGCTGAAGGAGCAAAGCATTGATGCCGCTTGCAACCGCACCTACTGATAATCCTGCAGCTACCGTGCGTACGGAAGGGACAAGCGCCCAGACCAGTAAACATGCGGCGAGAAGCAGAAGTGCGATACGCATAGCTTTCTTGAGCAGGTCATTCATCGGGTTCCTCCAGAAACTTCTTAAGCAGCATGATAACCGAAGCGATCCCCGCGAAGAGACCGAGCATCACGCCTGCTACTATCCAGCTTCTCGGACCGCCAAAACGCTGGACTGCGAAGTTCGCGGCGAAGTAGCCGAGCAGTGTACAGATAGCGATATCAAGCCCGAGTGCGCCTACAAGGCCGGCCGCCCTCCAAGGATTATCGCGGTTTCCTTTGTTTTTCATGGCTTTGACCCCTATCAATCCTCATATATTGTATCGGAGCAAAGTCTACTTTGTCAATTCGTATAAAATCAAACATTTCGTGAACAGCACTACCGAAATCCCTTGTATATCAAGGGATTTCAGCATTTAAAACCAAACAGTGGAACTGTACAGTGTGACCTTTGTCATTGCATCGTCACAATGTCGAAAGAGTTGCGTTAAAAAGAGTCGGGTTTTTCCGTTTTATAGCCGAAATGGTGAAGGATTCCCTGCACGATTCTGCGGGAAGCTTGTCCGTCCCCATAAGGGTTCACAGCGTCTTTCATACGATCATACGTTTGCGGATCGGTGAGCAAAGCGCGTGCACGCTCGTAAACTTTCTCCCCGTCTGTACCAACCATTTCCAAGTTCCCGGTTTCTACGCCTTCCGGACGTTCCGTAGTGTCACGAAGAACCAAGGTCGGAATCCCGAAAGACGGGGCTTCTTCCTGCATACCGCCAGAGTCTGTCAAAATCATATAAGTATGAGGATAAATATTATGGAATTCGAACACGTCAAGCGGATCAATCAGTTTAATTCTCGGGTGGTTGCCCAGAATCTCATAAGCCGGTTCCTTAACGGCCGGGCTCGGATGAACCGGATACACGATCGCGACATCCTCGAATTCGTCCGCAATGCGCTTGACCGCGTTGAAGATCTGGCGGTGCGGCTCGCCCTGCGCTTCCCTGCGGTGGGCCGTCATCAGGATGAGACGCTTGCCTTCCGCCCAGTCCAGAACCGGATGGTGGAAGTCCTTCTTCACGGTGTACTGGAATACGTCCGTTACGGTGTTGCCGGTAACATAAATCG
Source organism: Paenibacillus sp. JNUCC 35 (assembly GCF_058269095.1). Classification (NCBI taxonomy): domain Bacteria; kingdom Bacillati; phylum Bacillota; class Bacilli; order Caryophanales; family Paenibacillaceae; genus Paenibacillus; species Paenibacillus sp. JNUCC 35. The sequence goes on from NZ_CM177771.1 coordinate 6,190,934, forward strand.
CGTCTTCCGATTTATTCTCTTTGCGCAGGTTGCCTGCCGACAACTGGGTCGGAGCAAAGTGCAAATCCGCGAGGACGCCCGTCAACTGACGGTTCATCTCCTCCGGATACGGCGACATCTTGTTCCAGGTCCGCAGGCCCGCTTCCACATGGCCGACTTTGATCTGCTGCAGGAAGGCCGCATAGCTGGCAAGGAAGGTGGTCAGCGTATCGCCGTGCACCAGAATCAGGTCCGGCTTCGCTTCGCGGAAAACAGGCTCCAGGCCTTGAAGAACCCGGATAGTAACTTCATTGAGTGTTTGACGGTCCTTCATGACGTTGAGGTCGAAATCTGGCTGGATATTGAACAACTCAAGCACCTGATCCAGCATTTGACGATGCTGGGCCGTTACGGCCACGAGTGATTCAATCTGTTCCGGATGCTTCTGAAGCTCCAAAATAAGCGGAGCCATCTTGATGGCTTCCGGTCTTGTACCGAAAATCGTAATGACTTTCAACCTTTTCATGAACGTACGTCCCCCCAAAATACTTTATTTCGTACCGAATAAACGGTCGCCCGCGTCTCCCAGACCGGGAATGATGTAACCATGATCGTTCAGGTAATCGTCGATAGCGGCCACATAGATGTCAATGTCCGGATGCTCTTTCTGGACGGCTTCGATCCCTTCGGGAGCGGCGATCAGGCACATCAGCTTGATTTGCACGCATCCGCGGTTTTTCAAAGCGGTGATAGCCAGGTTAGCGGAACCGCCTGTCGCGAGCATAGGGTCCACGACGATCAATTCTCTTTCCTGTACATCTGTGGGTAATTTCACATAATACTCGACAGGTTGAAGTGTCTCGGGGTCGCGATACAGCCCGATATGGCCTACTTTCGCAGCCGGAATCAGATTCAGAATCCCGTCCACCATGCCGAGTCCTGCCCGGAGAATCGGGATAATCCCGAGCATGCGTCCGGAAATAATCCGGCAGTCCGCAGTCGCTACAGGCGTTTTGACCTGGATGTTCTCCAGCTGGATATTACGCGTAATCTCGTACGCCATCAAAGTGGCGACTTCATCCACCAATTCACGGAAATCCTTGGTTTTCGTATTTACGTCTCTTATGTATGTGAGTTTGTGCTGAATCAAAGGGTGGTCGCAAATGAACACCTTACTCATAGTATTCCTCCCGAATATCGATCTGGCTGATCTGGATGTCTTTCCAACTTTCCACAAACCTCGTCCATTATATCATATGTCTGTTTATATATCCTCCCCAAAAAGCACACTCTCTTATGACAAGAATCTGCTTTTGTATGAACAATCCGCCCTCTTTTTTTTCATAAAAAAAGGAACCCTTTATGGGTTCCCTGATTCACAAACCACCTGCTGGAAAGCAGGCTATTTTATATGGAAGAATTAATATTCCAATCCCGTGTACAGCGGGAACTTGGAGGTAACTTCTTTAACAAGTCCGCGGGCTTGCTCGTGAACGGCGGAATCGCTCGGATTTTTAAGCGTCAGGGCGATAATCTTGGCGATTTGCTTCATGGCTTCCGTATCCATTCCACGGGAAGTCGCGGCAGGTGTACCGATACGGATACCGCTGGTTACGAACGGGCTGGTCGGATCGAACGGAATCGCGTTCTTGTTGACGGTCACACCCACTTCGTCAAGCAGATGCTCGGCGTCTTTACCCGTGATGTTCAGGCTGCGCAGGTCGATCAAGATCAGGTGATTGTCCGTACCGCCGGAAACGAGGTTGATGCCTTCGGCCGTCAAACCTTCAGCCAGCGCTTTGGCATTATCAATAACGTTCTTTCCGTATGTTTTGAAGTCGGCTTGGAGGGCTTCTCCCAGCGCAACGGCTTTAGCGGCGATGATGTGCATCAGAGGTCCGCCTTGGGAACCCGGGAATACGGCTTTGTCGATTGCGGCAGCCCATGGCTTGCGGCACAGAATCAAACCGCCGCGCGGTCCGCGAAGCGTTTTGTGAGTCGTTGTCGTGACAAAATGGGCATGCGGAACCGGGTTCGGATGCAGACCTGCCGCAACAAGACCCGCGATGTGAGCCATGTCAACCATAAACAGGGCGCCGACTTCGTCCGCGATTTGGCCCAGTTTTTCGAAATCGATGATGCGCGGGTAAGCACTTGCCCCTGCAACGATCATGCGAGGTCTGTGTTTGAACGCGGCTTTGCGGACATCGTCGTAATCGATGCGGGAATCCTGTTCGCTAACGCCGTAAGCTACGAAATTATAGAGGATACCGGACGCGTTGACGGGGCTCCCGTGTGTCAAGTGTCCGCCATGCGCCAGGTTCATACCCAGGACTGTGTCGCCCGGCTTCAGCGCGGCCAGATAAACGGCCATATTCGCTTGAGCACCGGAGTGAGGCTGTACATTGGCATGCTCGGCCCCGAAAAGTTCCTTCGCACGGTCGCGCGCGATATCTTCGACGATATCCACGTACTCGCAGCCGCCGTAATAACGCTTGGACGGGTAGCCTTCCGCGTATTTGTTCGTCAGCACGGTGCCCATAGCTTCAAGGACCGCCTGGCTTACAAAGTTTTCGGAAGCGATCAGTTCGATTTTGTCGCGTTGACGGCCAAGCTCCAGGTTCATAGCCTCAACGATTTTCGGGTCCTGTTTACGCAAAAATTCTACCATCTATAACAACCTCCCATGGATTTTAAAATCACAATCAGTTTCACTTTGTACAAGCCGGATAAACAGGAAAAAAGATCCCCCGTTTATCACGGCTCCAGATGCATTATTCGCAGGCGCCGCTGTCTGCCCCACTTCCCGGACTTGTCCGGGCAGGAGCAACAGCGCCGGCGAATACGGGAATACCCTCGCTCTCCGGGACAGCCTCGTACACCGCCCGTTGTCCGCCAATCAGCTTCGGACGCGTATACGCCATCGTCACGTGCGCCTCACCCACCCGTTTCACGGGCGGGCGCACAGGGACGGCCACCCGGCGGAGGTGCATGCCAATCAGCGTGTCGCCGATGTCGATGCCCGCATGGGCGGCGATCTCTTCCACGACGCATGCGCGCTCCAGGTGCCGGTAAGCATGGGCGGCCATCGAGCCGCCCGCCTTGGGCACCGGCACTACATTCACCGGCTCCAGCCGGGAGTCTTGCTCCAGCAGCGCTTCTTCGACGACAAGCGCGCGGTTTAAATGCTCGCAGCACTGGAAGGCGAGCCGCAGCCCGTGTTCTTCCGCCACCCGGACAGCGGCGGCGAAAATGCGCTCGGCCGCTTCCGGCGTACCGGACGTGCCGATTCTCTGGCCCCGGACCTCGCTGGTCGAGGTACCGAACACGACGATCTGGCCGCGCCTTAAGCCGCCGGCTTCAATCAGTGCCCGGAAATTGGCCTCGACCGCAGGCCCTATTCCGTCCAGCCAGACTTTCTCGCCGTCATTCATACGATCACCTCCATTTAAAATAGAGCTCCTTACGGATGAATCGTATTCTTCTCTTCCAAAAGCTTCACTTTGTTCAGGCGGTTCTCATGACGTTCGCCGTGCGAAAACTCGGTCTCAATCCAGATCTTGACGATTTCCTGCGCCACGCCGGGTCCGATTACGCGTTCTCCCATAGCAAGCACATTCGTGTCGTTGTGCTCCCGGGTTGCTTTCGCGGAGAACATATCGTGCACTAGCGCGCAGCGGATGCCCGGCATTTTGTTGGCGGCAATGGTCATGCCGATGCCTGTACCGCAAATCAGAATACCTTTGTCCGCCTGCCCGTTAAGCACCATATCGCAAACCGGAACGGCGTAGTCCGGATAGTCGACCGATTGTTCACAGTTGCAGCCGACATCCTTCACTTCATGACCTAACGATTCCAGGTAAGGAACGATAACATCTTTAAGCCGGTATCCGGCGTGATCGGCGCCAATTGCAATTTTCATTGAAAAGCCCTCCTCGAGTGGGAATAAACTGCGTTTGGCTCTATTATAACCCAAACCGATCAGCCGGAGAAAAAAACCGGCAAATTCCGACTTAACCTGCACCTGTGTAATCGTTAAGAGACAATGAAAAAAAGAGCATGACACGCGTAAATACGCATGTACTGCTCTTTTGCCCAGGCGACCGGCCGTATACCCCGATGCTCCACTGTGGTTACACCCACTCGTCGCCAGTTACATCGGGTCTTCTTTTATGCCCCTATCTTACCGTATTCCCGCAAAACTGTAAAGCCGCTAAAAAATGAAGATTTTGTTAGGCCGGGCAGAAAGATAATGCGACCGTTTGACGCTCATCGGCTTTCCTTTAGCTTTTGAACCAGTTTAACGAGCGCTTCTTCGATTTCTTCCGCCGTATGGCGGTAAAGCTCCAACGAACCGCCGTAAGGATCGGAAATATCGTAATCCGGGAGTTGTTTTTCCAAGTGGATGAGCCGCGTCCGCTCTTCTATCGTGATTTCTTCGGAAAGGGCATGCTTAACCTGCACTTCGGCAATCAGCTTCTCCCATTCCGCGGCAGCCGTGACAACCTTGGGATCGTCTTCTACAAATTCTTTCAGTGTATGTGTTTTATCCGCCGCCTGCGGGAACCGCTGAATAACGGCGCGTTTATGATCTTGTGTCATCGTTAAGATGAGATCGGCCCAATCCACGTCTGCGGATCTGAGAAGACTGGAGCTGATAGAAGCTTCACAGCCTTTTTCACGCAAAACGGAGGAAGATTGCCGGGAAATCGGACTGCCGTCGGAAGCAAAAACCCCTGCAGAACGGATATGGACTTCCAGGTTATCCTGCCGGGCCATATGGCGCAGAATCCCTTCAGCCAGCGGGCTGCGGCATGTATTTCCGGTACAGACAAAAAGAATCTGTTTCATGTTTCGTCTACCTCCTTACAGAGTATTCCAACGGGTTATTCCGCTCTCTATATATTGTACCGTTTTTTTGAAATCAGGGACACTTTACAGCAGAAATTTCAGACCGAACAGCAGCAAAATCACACCGCCCAGCGCTTCTCCGTATTCACCGATCCAGCTTCCCACATGACGCCCGAGCATAAGCCCCAGAATCGACATGCCTCCGCCCAGCAATCCGAAAAGCAGCACCGTCAAAACCACATCCGTTGCGAAAATCCCCAGCGAAACGCCGACAGAAAAGGAATCCACGCTCACGCTTAACGCAAACAGGACCATTCCCCAGAAGGTGCGATGATCGAATGCATTGGAATCTTCTCCACGGAACGAGCTGTAAATCATATGGGATCCTAACAAAATGAGCAGACCGCCCCCGGCCGCCACGGCAACTTGTCCGAGTAAAGAGCCGAGATAATGTCCCGCATACATGCCGAGCAGCGGCATGAGGATATGAAAGAGACCGATCACGATGCTGATTTTAAGAATATGCAGCAGGCGTATACCCCTCATTCCGATTCCAATCCCTAAAGAAAACGCGTCAAAACCAAGCGCAATAGCCATGATGAAGATCGTCACCAGTTGGCCCCATACGAAAGGTGACACGCCCGCCAGTGCCGCCATTGGTATTTCCCCCTGTCCACTTTTTCTCTCTCAAGATATGCGGACAAACCGGGAAACATGCTATGGACTTGTACCTGTCTGCATAACCGGTACAGGCGGCTGCTTTTCGGAACGGAAAAGAATAAAGACGTTCCGGGGGATCTGCAACTGCCCGAAGCTTAGCCGCTGACGGCAGTTACTTTATACGAACCGGAGAGCTTAAGGCCGTTCTAAGGGCACCGGGTTTCCCCTTGTATGTTTAAACCCGGATGACTTCCTGACCCGCCGCTTTCAGCAGACGGTTCATGACGGCACGGCCTATTCCCGTGTCCGGGCAGCCTTCCGCGAGAATATACGTCACTCCCTCGCGGTCGAACTGCCGGAGCGCGGCATACAGCCCGCGCGCGATCGTCTCCGGCTCGGCTAGACGGCCGGAGGAGATTACGGCGTCCGCGTGATGCAGACCGCGGCGCTCGTCATAGGTGAGCACGCCCGTGCGCTCACCGCGGGCCTTGGCGGCGTCCAGGTCGCGCCGCATCCACTCGGCGACGGCCTCCGGATCGTCGCCCAGCACCACGCGCATGCTCCCCTTCGGGGCATAATGCGCGTACTTCATGCCGGGAGCCCGCGGCGTCCCGGCCGGTTCCCCGGTGCGCACAGGCTCGCGCACCGGCACGTCCGGCAGCGCCTCGCGCAGCTGCTCGGCCGTCACCCCGCCGGGGCGCAGGATGTAGACCGCCCCGGACGCCCACTCCACGACGGTCGACTCTACGCCGACGCCCGTCGGCCCCCCGTCGACGATGCCGCCGATTCGCCCGCCGAGATCATCGGCGACGTGTTCCGCCATCGTCGGGCTGGGACGCCCCGAGCTGTTCGCGCTCGGGGCCGCAACCGGGCAGCCTGCGGCGCGCAGCAGCGCCAAGGCGACAGGATGGTCGGGGATGCGGACCCCGACGGTAGACAGCCCCGCCGTGACCAGCGGGGAAACCGCGCCCGCGCGGACCGGCACGATGACCGTCAGGGGCCCGGGCCAGAAGGCATCCATCAGCCTGCGCAGGGGCTCGGCCGGCGCCCCCTCCGCGAACGCGTCCATTTGGGAGCGGTCCGCGATGTGGACGATCAGCGGGTTGTCCGACGGACGGCCCTTGGCCCGGTAAATGCCTTCGACCGCAGCGGAATTTGTCGCATCGGCTCCTAAGCCGTATACCGTTTCGGTCGGAAACGCTACGGTCTCTCCTTGGACGAGAAGTCCGGCAGCTTCGGCAATCGCTTTATCCACCGTTTCTTTTGTCCCCGTCCCCGTTCCGGCTTCATCGTGAATTTGCCATAGTTTAGTCGTTGTCAATGCTGTTCACCCTTACTGGTTTCCGAAATTTATCTGAACAAATTCAGGAAGAATCCGATGATACCTTGAAGCAATTCCCACAGAAAAAATTTCACTTCCGTATCTCCGCCGGCAGCTGCCGCCGCCGCAGATCCTTCGGCGGGAGCGTCGGCCGTTTTTTTCTGCACGCCAGCGGTTTTGGCTTCACCAGGTCCTTCCCCGCCGTCTCCAGCAGGAGCCGCCTGGGCCACCGCTTCGCCCGACACGCCGTCTACAAAGCAAAGAGGAGGAAAAAGCACGCACCACCAGTTCTGGCCCTTCCCTTCGCCCAGAGATACACGAAGAGCTTCGTAATCCCCGGCCGGATAGACGCGGCTGCCGTACATTTTGGTCGGAAACGGTACCTGTCCAAGCTCCACTGTGTAAGGAAGTCCTCCCAGACCGCGGGATGTCAGTGTATCGCGGACGACTTTTTCTAGAACCGGAAGGTTTTGCCTCACAATTTGCCTCGCTTCGTCAATAGAATGCGGTCCGGTGACCCATTCGTTCATCTGAGCGACAATGGCGTCCCGCACCAGCCGCTTGATGGCCTGATCCTCCGGCTTATCGGAGTTGGCCAGTATACGAAGACGGATCGACTGCTCCGGTATAGCTCCTTCCGCCAGAGCTGCATTCGAACGTGTACCTTCCCAGCTCATCATCATGATGGCAAGAGCGAAAAACGTATAAAACAAGTGCTTGTATGATTTACGGATGACCATAATAATTCCCTCCCGTTTCCCGGAAAAACAGCGCCAGCTTCGAAGCTGTTCTCTGTTTCTTCCTCTGTAACGGTTAGTATGGTCAAAAGGCAATTCTTTTAAACTAGCAATCTATGATTTTTTCACGTGGAACAATTTTCGGGTGTGAAACATATAAACCTTTTGGAAAGTAACCGGCAATCGCAGCAACATTATCGCAGCACAGGACTTTCATAGTGGGCCTGTATGGCGAACGTGCTGATAGCTCTTAAAAAATTGATCCTCGCTAGATACGAGGTTTATAGATTTCCCGTTAGGGGAAGGGTAATAGCAAAGCCTTCAGCGTCTCTCTGTTACGGGAAGCCATTCTTCGTTATACCCATGTCAAAAATGGGGTTCGCGATCCTTTACCCGCGTTGCACTCAGTCGGTTTCCTAAGCAAGCGGATTGCTCGCAGCCACACGCTATTTGCGTATGACGATAAATCATTTGAGCTACCGGCCAGACTAACGTTTGCCGATACAAGACGCGGCCCAAAGTCCTTTGTTAACCCGGACAGTCATGAAATCGAGATCAACTCACTGAATATCTCCGACGTGGTCGTCTAGGACTTCGGGCCTCGCCGTTCCGATCGAGGATACATAGCCTGTGGTGACCGGTCTCTGACTGCTTTGTGCGGATTCCTGCCAGAGTCAGGCTTCTGAGGGGTCCTGTATCGCTATGACATGCCGGTCGATCCCAGCCAGGTCCTTCACGAAGCGGATCTCGCTCCACTCCCCCGCTGCGCGCAGCAGGTCCGCCACTGCCTCCGCCTGATGGATGCCGACTTCCAGCCCGACCAGCCTCGGCTGCCTCGGCAGCAGGGGGATCTGGCCGGCCAGCCGCCGGTACAGATCCAGCCCGTCCTCGCCTCCGAACAGCGCGAGATGCGGCTCATAGTCGCGCACCTCCGGCTGCAGCGACGGCGAATCCCCCGCCGGAATGTACGGCGGGTTCGAAACCAGGATGTCGACGGGCATCCCCCGTTCGACGCAGGGCAGGAGCAGATCGCCCTCGCAGAAGGCGATCCGCTCCCCTACGCCGCATCGTTCGGCGTTGCCCTTGGCGACCTCCAGCGCCTCCGGCGAGAGGTCGCATGCCGCCGCGCGCCAATCGGGGCGCGCATGCAGCAGGCTCACCGGGATAGCTCCGCTCCCGGTGCCGATATCCGCAAGGAGCGGAGCGCCTTGCGGGAACAAGCGCGAGCCCTCGCGGAGGATTTCTTCCACGAGGAGCTCGGTTTCGGGACGCGGGATCAGGACCGCGTCCGTGACCCGGAGCGTTAGGCCGTAGAACTCCTGCTCGCCGGTGATGTACTGCACCGGCTCCCCCGCGGCCTTACGCTCCACGACCTCGCCCCACTGCTCCGCATGCGCAGCGGGAAAAGGCTCTTCCATCCGGAAGAAGAATTCCGTCCGGCTCAGACCCAGCACGTGCTGAAGCAGAATCTCCGCACAGATAGCCGCGTCCTGGATTTGCCGCTCTTTGAAAAAAGAAGAAGCCTGGGTATAGGCTTCTCGGATTGACATGCCGGCTTGATAAATAAGCCTGTTCATGATGGTTTTATTGCTCCCCTTTTTCAAGAAGCTCGGCTTGCGCCGTCATAGTCAGAGCATTGACGATTTCGCCCATATCTCCGTTCAAGATGGTATCCAGTTTGTGAAGCGTAAGACCGATGCGGTGGTCCGTTACGCGGCTTTGCGGGAAGTTGTAGGTCCGGATGCGCTCGCTGCGGTCACCCGTGCCGACCTTGCTCTTACGCTCGCCGGCATACTTCGCTTCTTCTTCCTGACGTTTAACATCGTAAATGCGCGCGCGCAGAACCTGCAGCGCTTTCGCCTTGTTGTCGTTCTGGGACTTGCCGTCCTGACAGGTCGCCATAATGCCTGTCGGCACGTGGAGAACCCGGACCGCGGACTTCGTCGTATTAACGGACTGGCCGCCCGCTCCGCTGGAGCAGAACGTATCGACCCGAATATCGCTGTCCTTGATCTCGATATCGATCTCTTCCATTTCGGGCATTACGCCGACCGTGGAAGTGGATGTATGAATACGGCCACCCGATTCCGTAACGGGAATCCGCTGAACGCGGTGTGCGCCGCTTTCGTATTTCATTTTGCTGTATGCGCCCTTGCCGTTAATCATGAAAATAATCTCTTTAAATCCGCCAAGGTCGTTCAGGTTCGCTTCCAGCACTTCGGTTTTCCACCCTTGGGCGTCCGCGTACTTGGAGTACATGCGATACAGATCTCCGGCAAACAGAGCGGCCTCGTCACCGCCGGCCGCGCCGCGAATCTCCACGATCACGTTCTTGTCATCGTTAGGATCCTTAGGCAGCATGAGCACCGTCAGACGCTCTTCCAGCTCGTCTTTGCGGCCGGACAGTTCCTCGATCTCCATTTTCACGAGGTCCCGCATTTCGTCATCAAGCTTCTCAGCCTGCATCGCTTTCGCCGCATCCAGCTGTTCCAGCACGTCTTTGTATTCCACATAAGCATCGTAGGCTTCTTGTAGGTCGGATTGTTCTTTTGAGAATTCCCGGAGCTTCTTCGTGTCGCTCGTTACATCCGGGTCACAGAGCAGCTCGCTCAGTTTCTCATAGCGATCCGCCAGAGCCTGCAAACGATCCAGCATTTGGACCACTCCTTACCATAATGTCAAAATAATCAGGGCCTTGCGCTGTTTTTGCAAACAGCTTAAATACTAAACGCGCCTCTCGGCAGCGGTCAGGATAGTTTACGTAGGTGACCGGTTAACCGTTCACGGGCCTTTATACCGCCGAGGAATGTACATTCCCGCCTGTTCTATATAACACCGTATCAAGCTAAGGACACAGCTGTATCTGCACCCTAAACGTTGAAACGGAAGTGCATCACGTCGCCGTCCTGCACGATATATTCTTTGCCTTCCAGACGAAGCTGGCCTTTCTCTTTGGCCGCGTTCATCGAGCCGGTTGCGGTCAAATCTTCATAGGATACAACTTCCGCCCGGATAAAACCGCGTTCGAAGTCCGTATGAATGACGGCAGCCGCCTGCGGGGCTTTCGTTCCTTTGCGGATGGTCCAAGCTCTTACTTCCTGAACACCGGCCGTGAAATAGGTGTAAAGACCGAGCAGCTTGTAGGCCGCTTTAATTAGACGGTCAAGACCGGACTCCTGCAGACCGAGCTCTTCCAGGAACATTTCTTTGTCTTCGCCTTCGAGCTCGGCGATCTCGGATTCAACCTTCGCGCTGATGGCCACAACCTCCGCGCCTTCTTGAGCCGCAAACTCGCGGACCTTCTGCACGTAAGGGTTGTTATCGCCGTCCGCCACTTCCGCTTCGCTCACGTTAGCGGCATAAAGCACGGGCTTCATGGTCAGCAGATGAAGGTCGCGCACAAGCACACGCTCCTCGTCCGTCAGCTCCACGCTGCGGGCTGGCTGGTCGTTGTACAAAGCTTCCTTGATCTTCTCGAAGCATTCCACTTCAGCGGCATACTGCTTGTTGCCGCCTTTCATATTTTTGCGCGAACGGTCGATGCGCTTCTCCACGGAATCCAGGTCCGCCAGGATCAGCTCCAGGTTAATCGTCTCGATATCGGAAATCGGATCGACTTTACCGGACACGTGGGTAATGTTCTCGTCCACAAAACAGCGGACAACATGCACAATCGCATCCACTTCGCGAATGTTTGCCAAAAATTTATTCCCAAGGCCTTCGCCTTTGCTCGCGCCTTTGACCAGACCTGCAATATCGACGAATTCAAAAGCAGTCGGCACGATCCGGTTCGGATTCACAATATCGGCCAGTTTCTGCAATCTTTCGTCAGGCACCTCAACCACACCGACGTTCGGATCAATCGTGCAGAAAGGATAGTTTGCGGATTCGGCACCCGCTTGTGTAATCGCGTTAAATAGCGTCGATTTTCCTACGTTCGGCAACCCGACGATTCCTGCTTTCAAAGCCATGTATGTGACACTCCTTGGTTCTCAAATTAAAAAAATGCACCATATTCTATTATAAACCATTCGTCAAGGGGTTACAATTTGCTTAATTCAGGGGGATTAAGGAGGAATTTCGCTTAACCGATTAGACTTTTCTGCCGATAGACGGCCGAACATCCTGACCCTATTTTAAGAAAAAGGGACAGGATGTTCATTTAGCCTGCTTTCGTTTTCCGCTTCCTTTGAAAAGCCGATTCTGATTTTCGTTATCCGATTCTATGTATGAATTCCATTCTGTCATTTGTTTTTCAAGCTTTTGAGCAGACCCGCCGCACACAGTCCGACAAACAAAGCCGTCCCGTGCAGTAAGATCGGGAGCCAGGCAGCGGCATCTACCGGAAGCACCATCCCCCACAGAAAAACGGGCGGAAGCTGGATCAGCACAAGAACGACCGCTATTCCGGCCAGGACGATACAGCTGAGTCCGCAAGCTTTGCCGGGCCGGATCAGTCCGACCAAACCGGCCAGCAAGATGGCCCCCAGACCGATGGAAAGATAAGCCCAGAGCTTTAACCCGCGGGGCTCAGCCACGATTTCGTGTGCAATAAACTGAATGGAGAATGCCGTCTCTCCTCCCCATATCGGGGTATATAAAATACCCAGCAGCAAGCTGAGCAGACAAGTTCCAAGGATGAACAGGAAATGACCTTTGGTGAATTGCTTTTGTCCCATTGCTTCACGGTTGGCTGACAACCTGACCCCCTCCTGAAAATACTCTTAGTTTTATAACGACCGGGAGTCCTTAAAAGTTCCAGATCGAGCTTCCAAAAACAAGAGTTTTTCATAAATTTTACTGAAAATAAAAAAAGGCAAGTCCGGACTCCATTTCAGAATCCGTCCTTACCTTTTTAAACGTTTTGTTCATTCAAGAACCGGACTTACAGTTCAGACTGAGGATTAATGCTGATTCCGGCGCTATCGGAGTTCTTTTCGGGAAGCGCGTTTTTCCGGTGATATCCCCTGCTGTAGTAAACGACAACGAGAGCGATCAGCCAGATCGGCCCGACTATCAGCGCGACGCGCGTATCCTCGGAGAAGCCGAGAAGAACAATGACGAGCACGAGGAATGCCAAAGAGATATAGGAAGTATAAGGTGCCAGCGGCATCTTGTACTTAAGATTACGAACTTGATCCGGGCTTAGTTTCTTACGGTATCTCATTTGGGAGATGAGTATCATCGCCCATGTCCATACGGCTCCGAAAGTGGCGATACTTGTTACCCAGGCAAACACTTTTTCCGGAACGATATAGTTCAGAATGACGCCGATAAGAAGCGCGATGGCCGATACGACGATAGCCTTGCCCGGAACGCCGCTTTTGGAAACCTTACGGAAGGAATCCGGCGCCTCGCCCTGTTGAGCCAGGTTGAAGAGCATACGGCCCGTACTGAAAATACCGGAGTTGCAGGAAGACAAGGCTGCCGTCAGGACAACGAAGTTGATAATGCCCGCGGCTCCCGGAATTCCGATTTTCTCGAACGTCATCACGAACGGGCTGCCGGCTTTGCCGATTTCATCCCACGGATAGATGGACATGATGACAACAAGCGCGCCGATGTAGAAGATAAGAATACGCCAGAAGACAGTGTCGATGGCTTTTGCCAAGGTTTTCTCAGGGTTCTGGGCTTCGCCCGCGGTTACCCCGATCATCTCAACGCCCAGATAAGCGAACATAACCATCTGGAAAGAAAGCAGGAGACCTGTTACCCCGTTAGGGAGGAATCCTCCGTGGCTCCAAAGGTTGCTGAATCCGACTGCGATGCCGTTGTTGCCGATTCCGAAGAAGATCATCCCGGCTCCGATAACAATCATGCCGATAATCGTGACAATTTTAATCAAAGCGAACCAGAACTCGAATTCCCCGTAAGCTTTAACGGCGATCAGGTTAATGGCGCTCATGAGAATAAGCGCACCAAGGGCCCAGAGCCAGCGCGGAGTTCCCGGGAACCAGTACTCCATATAAATGCCGACTGCCGTAATTTCGGCCATACAGGTGATTATCCATAGGAACCAATAGTTCCAACCGGTCAAATATCCGAAAAGAGGTGAAATATGATTTCTCGCATACCGGCTGAACGAACCGGCTACGGGATTTTCAATGGCCATTTCCCCGAGAGCTCTCATAATGAAGAAAATAATAAGGCCTCCGAGCGCGTAAGCCAGCAGAATGCCGGGACCGGCAAGTTTGATCGCGGATGCGGAGCCGAGAAACAGGCCTACACCAATGGCGGCACCAAGTGACATCAAGGTGATATGTCGTTGTTCCAATCCTCTTTGCAGTTCATTGGGCTGAGTTTTTTTGGACATAGGTACCTCCTGAAAATTCGTCTTAAACGTGTACTGATTATATCCTCTCTAAGGGCGTGAAGTCTGTCCAACAAAAGTAGCTAATTTCTGCAAAAGTAAGCGCTATCATCTATTTTATGTTTATTGAAAGCGCTTCATTTACAAAAAGAAGTGTAGCATATTTGTGTAGGATCTGTTTTTGTGTGATTATGAGAATGTTTCTTCCGCGATTTGTGCAAATGCACAAACCGGCGCATTCCGTCTATGGCTTTTCGCACAATCGTTTTATAATAAAAATACCGACATTGAATGAACCTCACTTATATAAAATAAACCGCTTCGCAAGCCAAAGGAAATGGAGTCAAGACCCGCATGAGCAACGAATTAAATCCGTTCGACCGAAGTTTTGAAAGTTTGGAAGCACTGGCGGATACCATCAGCGAGGTGCTCGGCTGCGCCATCACCATAGAAGACGCTAACCATCGGCTGATCGCGTACAGCACGCACGAAGCTCAGACCGACCCCGTACGGATCGCCACGATCGTCGGCCGCCGCGTGCCCGAGAAGGTTATCGCCAGCCTCTGGCGCGAGGGGTTTATTCAGCAGTTGATGAAAAGTGAGGATCCTGTGCCCATCAAAGCGCTGGACGACGTCAAACTCGGCCGCCGCATCGCCATTTCCATCCGCAACAACCGCGAGGTGCTGGGCTACATTTGGGTGCTGGAGGATGCCCGCTTATTAGAAGAAGCCGATTTCCTTCAGCTTAAGCACGCCTCCCGCGCGGCCAAAACCAAGCTGCTGCAGCTGCAGCAGCAGAAACGCAAGGAGCAGGAAGGATTCGAGGACTTCTTCTGGCAGCTGCTCACCGGCCATATATCCTCGGGCGACGCCGTCCGGCAAAAGTCCGATAAGCTCGGCATTCCTCTCATGGACTGCTTCCAGGTCATGGTCGTCGAATTCGATTCGGATATCAGCGAGCAGAGGGCTCAGCAGATCCGGTACCTTATCAGTACGACTCAGCGGATCCGGATCGCCCTTCATATTGTCGACCGCACTCAGCTTGTTCTGCTCGGGACCTCTTCTTCCCGTAATCAGTTTGCGGCGGATTCCTCAGAGTTCCTGCGGCTCTTTGCCCAGCAGATGAAAGACCGGTTCGGCGTCTCGCCCGGACAAACCGCTATCGGCAATATCTATGAAGACTACGGCCTTGTCGAAAAAAGCTACCGGGAAGCTCTCTCCGTTCTTCAGGTGAAGCGGCAGTTTCCCCAGGAAACGAAACGGTTTGTCCATTACCGGGATCTCGGTTTCTATCGCTTTCTTCCTCTTATGGCCGAGGAAAACCGAATTCACGCCCACACCAACCCGTCCTTGCTTAAACTGCGGCAGTACGACCGGGAGCATAACGGCAATCTCCTGCATACACTGGAAATATTTCTTCTGCAGGACAGCAACGTCAAAGACGCCGCCGATGCTCTCCACGTTCATACCAACACGCTAAACTATCGACTGAAACGGATTTCCGAGATCGGGAACATCGATCTGAAAGATATGGACCAGAAAGTCAGCCTGTATCTCGATTTGAAAAGCGAAAAACTGTAGCGCCATTCGGCATTCTGTGGCAAGCTTTGTGGATTTACACAAAAAGCGGGCGCTTTTTTCTGGAAAGTACACGAAGCAAAAAAGCGTTTTCAAAACTATACTAGCCTTAGATTTCCTAATCTAAGGAGGCAGTTCTTATGCGGATAGGTGTTCCTAAAGAAATCAAAAACAACGAAAATCGTGTCGCCGTAACTCCTTCGGGCGTTGTGGCTTTTGTTAAAGCAGGTCATGAAGTTCTCGTGGAGAAGAATGCCGGTATCGGAAGCGGCTTTACGAACGAAGAATACTTAACAGCAGGAGCTTCCCTGATCGATCAGGCGGCGGATGTATGGGCCGGAGCGGACATGATTATGAAGGTTAAAGAACCTCTTGCTTCCGAGTACGAGTATTTCCGCGAAGGTCTCATTCTCTTCACTTACCTTCACCTTGCGGCAGAGCCTGAGCTGGCTAAAGCACTCACGGCTAAAGGCGTAACGGCTATCGCTTACGAAACGGTCGAAGTGAACCGTACGCTTCCGCTGCTGACTCCGATGAGCGAAGTGGCTGGACGCATGTCCGCTCAAATCGGCGCTCAGTTCCTGGAGAAGCCGCACGGCGGCAAAGGGATCCTTCTTGCGGGCGTACCGGGCGTACAGCGCGGCAAAGTAACCGTTATCGGCGGCGGTGTCGTAGGTACGAACGCGGCGAAGCTTGCGGTCGGTCTGGGCGCGGACGTAACGATCATCGATCTTAGCCCTGAACGCCTCCGTCAGCTGGACGACCTGTTCGGCAATCAGGTGAACACGCTGATGTCCAACCCGCTGAACATTGCGGAAGCGGTTGCGGCTTCGGACCTCGTGATCGGCGCCGTTCTCATTCCGGGTGCCAAAGCGCCTAAGCTGGTTTCCGAAGCGATGATCGCTTCCATGAAACCGGGCTCCGTAGTCGTTGACGTGGCCGTCGACCAAGGCGGTATTATCGAAACCGTCGACAAAATCACGACGCACGACAACCCGACTTACGTGAAGCATGGAGTCGTTCACTATGCGGTTGCCAACATGCCGGGTGCGGTTCCGCGCACGTCTACTCTGGCGCTGACCAACGTCACCCTCCCTTATGCCCTGCAAATCGCAGGCAAAGGTGTACTGCAAGCCGTGAGAGACAACGCCGCTCTTCAGCTTGGCGTCAACGTGGCCGGCGGTTCCATTACGTATGAAGCGGTTGCCCGCGATCTCGGCTACGAATACGTGCCGGTCGGCAAGGCTTTGGACAAAATCTCGGTTTCTTCTTAAACCGGTCCTTTTCTTAGAGCCAGCCAACCGCATCAGTCACTTTAACGAAAATATACCGCGGTTTCCGCGGCATTCATCCCCTCGAAGCTGCTTCGGGGGGATTTACCTCTTTTCGGGTTAGTTCTCGTCAAATTGTTTTTGGAGGCGAATTCTGCATGCATCCTGCCAGTTACCGCGATACTTGGGCGGAAATTTCGCTAGACGCGATCGAACACAATGCCCGTACGTTCAAAAAAAATCTGCAGCGCGGCTGCAAGCTTATGGCTGTCGTCAAAGCCGACGGATACGGCCACGGGGCCTACGAAACCGCACGTGCCGCTCTCCGCGCAGGCGCGGAATACCTCTCCGTCGCTCTGCTGGACGAGGCGCTGGAGCTGCGTGCGGCCGGCATCACGGAGCCGGTGCTTGTACTGGGCTATACACCGCCCCGTTCCGTCAAGAAAGCCGTTCGCGCCGGCGTAACGCTCACGGTGTTTACGACCGACGTACTGGAGGCGGTTGGAGTCGCCGCGGCGGTGTCGTCCCGGACGCCGGCACGCATCCATCTCAAAGTAGATACCGGCATGACCCGGATCGGCGTGAGAACAGCGGCGGAAGCCCTCAGCTTCGCCCGCCAAGCCATGCAGACGCCAAGCGTAGCGCTTGAAGGGATCTTTACGCACTTCGCAACCGCCGATAGCGCAGACGATACCTTTACCCGCGAGCAGTTCCGGCGGTTTATGGACATCGTCGATCACCTCTCCGGCGACGGCATCGACATCCCGCTGCGCCACTGCTGCAACAGTGCCGCTACAATGCAGTATCCCGACATGCATCTGGACATGGTCCGTGTCGGGATCAGCTTGTACGGCCTGCTGCCCTCCGTAGCCTCCGAGCGGGACACTCACCCTCTGAAGCCGGCGATGCAGTTCAAGACCCGGATCCTCCAGGTGAAGGACATCGAGATCGGAACGCCGGTCAGCTACGGCAGCACCTTCGTCGCCGAACGGCCCACCCGGATCGGCACTATCCCGGCCGGATATGCCGACGGCCTCTCCAGGTCCCTCTCCAACCGTGGAGATATGCTCCTGCACGGAAAACGCGTCAGAATCGCCGGCAGAGTGTGCATGGATCAGACGATGCTGGATATCACGGACGTGGAGAATACCGAGGAAGGCGATCTGGTGACGATCTTCGGCAAATCCGGAGACGCGTTTCTTCATGTGGATGAAATCGCGGAACTGATGGACACCATCAATTACGAAGTCGTTTGCCTGATCGGAAAACGGGTCCCGAGAGTGTACCTCCATAAAGGGAAGCCCGCAGCCTCGGTCAACAATCTGATCGGTGAAATACCTGCTCAGGATTCTCCGTCCTGATAGGTTTGAAAATAGAAGAGCCGGTTCCTCCCCGTATTCCGGAGCCTGGTTATAATAAGAACCCGTTCTTTTCTTTAAGGAGCGGGTTCTTTTTTTTCGTGGTCACGCCATGGTATATTCAATAAGTTAGTCACACACTATCCACAGATTTATTACTTGTTAACATCGTTATCCACAAGTTGTTAACAAATATTCACCGAAAAACGTTATCCACTTGTGGGTAACGTTTGAGAATTCTCGGGTTTCCCGATTAGTAGAATTTCGTTCTTTTTCATCATGTTTGAATTTTCCGAATTTTGCGACTAAACTGAATTTTCCTCAGTATTCACGCGGGTTTACGCTTCGCGCTTTTCTCTTCTTTTATACACGATCCTTAAACACGTTGTGTTTATTTATCCTTTTTTACAAGTAGTGTTGTTTGCTTGCGCCGCTCATTTTGGATAGACTAATGTACGGTTCACAGGTACAATGAATGAAGTTGTCCACATTTTTATCCACAACATGTTAACAAAGGGAATGAACGTTCGGGGCATAACTTCATTTTCTTCCCTCATAACTGCTGTAACAGGCCGGACAAGGAGCAGAAACAACTTTATGGAAACCGTACAATTTGACCATGACCCTCATGATCCTATACAAGCCGAACACGAAAAATGGATGCGGGAAGCCATGCTCGAAGCGGACAAAGCAAAAGCGCTGATGGAAGTTCCCATCGGGGCCGTGATTGTCCACGGCGGCGAGATCATCGGACGCGGCCACAATCTTCGCGAAACCTCGCTGGATCCTACCGCTCATGCGGAGATTATCGCGATACGCGAAGCCAGCGAAAAGCTGGGAGCCTGGCGGCTGCTGGACTGCAGGCTCTACGTCACGCTGGAGCCGTGTCCGATGTGCGCGGGCGCCATCGTCCAGTCACGCGTTCCCCAGGTGATTTACGGCACGCCGGATCCCAAAGCGGGTTGTGCCGGAACGCTGATGAACCTGCTGCAGGAAGAGCGTTTCAACCACTGCGTGGACGTGATCAGCGGGGTACTGCAGCCCGAGTGCGCTTCCCAGTTGACTGATTTCTTCCGGGAACTGCGCCGCCGGGCCAAGGAAACGAAGAAGGCGCTTCCAGCGGAGGAGTAACCTCGCTCCTCTAAGGTTTTGCCTTGGAGATTCTTCCTCCCTCAAGCCATTCTGTGGTATACTGAATAACGGAATTTATTTGCGCCCGTAGCTCAGCAGGATAGAGCGACAGTTTCCTAAACTGCAGGTCGGAGGTTCGAATCCTCTCGGGCGCGTTCTATATTCGCTCAAAAACCCTTGATACACAAGGGTTTTTTCTTTTTTAAGCATAGATTAAATTCGGCATAGATTACGCGTTTTCTTGTGGGGTTAATTTGGGCAGCATTTCTCTTTTGTAGAGCCGGTTTTTCTTTTCTTCCTCCAACCGACAAATTATTTTTACAATTTATTACAAATTTTAACTCAGATTAGAAATATATTCCCCTCCCGTTTCGCTTCCCTCCGCTTCTTATATAGAGAAATTGATCCTTGATTACCGTTCTCCCCCCTTCATCCCCTTACTCCAATCAGGGTTTCCGAATTCATGCATCATTCACATCATTTCCTTTCGCCATTTAAAAACAGCCAGGCCAAAATTAAATACTAAAACTTAATTTAAAGATTTTTGAGCAATTTAACGAAATTTTAATTTACTTTTTTTGTCTAAAAAAGTAAAATCATAGTTGAAGAGATGGTTATGGATGTTTATGTATCTATTTACATTTCATCCATTTCGAATCTATTGGCCTACTTCCTCTTTTCACCCCTATCTTCCGGATTATTCGTACTGTGACAAAAGAACGATTTTTTGAGATCCTCACTTCAAGACCATCCATAACATTCAGCAACAATCTTTTAGCTTGCGCTTTTCAGCCTGTCCGGTATCACTTCCATTTTCGTACAGTTCAGAAAATGGGGTTCTTTCTTATTTTGCATGTTCATCGGAAAGGAGATCTATGTATGAGTAAATTGCTGCGTCTTTCAAAGATTTTTCATCCGAAATCCGGCCGCGCTTTCATGCTTCCGGTTGATCACGGCACCACCTACGGACCTCTTAACGGAATCTCCTCCATGCCGGCTTTGCTTCGTATGGCCAACCGATTCCGACTGCAGGCTATCATTGCTCATAAGGGAGCCATCCGTCGTGCCCTTGAAAGCAGTGAATCGCCGTGGGGAACCGAATTTATTCTCCATCTCTCGGCGTCCACTCAAATGTCACCGGATATGTCCAATAAGCAAATCGTATCGACTGTCCGTCACGGCCTGCAAATCGGGGCTATCGGCCTTTCCGTACATATTAACCTGGGCGTCCCCCAGGAACATGAGATGCTGCGCGACCTCGGTCTTATCTGTGATGAGGCTTATGCTTGGGGCCTTCCGGTCCTGGCCATGATGAACGTTCCTGAAGAAGATCTTTCGGGGGGAGCGGCGGCGACCAATAAAATAGCCCATGCGGTCCGTATTGCCGGAGAATTGGGCGCGGATCTTGTCAAAGTCCAGACGCCGGTTACTCCGCAGAGAGCGGCTGAAGCCGTTGCCGCTTTTAACATCCCCGTGCTGATGGCCGGAGGAAGTTCGGTCGGCGACAAGCTGGCTTTTTTCCGTGGGATCAGGGAAATGCTCGATGCCGGGGGCAAAGGTCTGTGCATAGGCCGGAATCTGTTCGAGGATTCTCGTCCCGATGATATGTGCCGTGCGCTCGGAGATCTTGTTCATAAGGACTGCAGCGCGGAGGAAGCTTACGAGACCTACTTAGCCGCCTCCTCCCGCATGCCGCTTATCACGAAGCAGACCGATCCCGGAATTGCCGCCGCACAATTTGACCCCTGGGAGGAATACGCATGATCATTGATGGCCACGCCCACATATCGAGACAAGATTATAGCAGCCCCGAACGGCTGCTGGACGATATGAAATCAGCGGGTATAGACAAAGCCGTCCTGGTGCCGGGCGGCATGCTGGACGTTAGGCACATGACCCGGTACATCACCGGAGCGGAAAAGCCGATCCTGACGGATCCGCCCAACGATACCGTGCTGGATATTATCCGTGAATACCCGGACAAATTTTACGGAATCTGCTGCATTAATCCTAACGACGGGGCTCCGGCGGCTCTGGCTTCCCTGGAGAAGGCCTATCGAAACGGCTTCAAAGGCCTCAAGCTGTCACCTCTTGTCCACCAGATTTCTCTTATGGGAGACGTCGTTAAAGAGCTTGCCGCCCTGTGCGGGGACTATGGAATTCCCTTCTATACGCACCTAGTTATTCAAGCAACCGCAAACACGGCCGCACTGGGTTCTCTCGCCGAAGCTTTTCCCGGTACTAACTTCGTTATCGGCCATATGGGATTCGGCCCGCTCGATATAGATGCCATTGAATTAGCGGCACGAAGGGAAAATGTTTACCTGGAGACGTCCACGGGCAACCCGCTGGCGATTCAGACCGCTGTTAAACTGGCGGGGCCGGATAAACTTATGTTCGGTTCCGAGTTTCCCTTGTCGGACCCATTCGTAGAGAAAGTCAAAATCGACCGTCTCTCTATCTCCGATGCGGATAAGGAAACGATTTTGCATCATACGATTTCACGCTTGCTTGGACTATAATATTCGCCGTATAAGGAGGGAAAGCACGTGGCCGTAACAGCCAGAAGCCAAATGGAATTGATGTCCGGACAAAAAGCGGTGGACAGGTTCGAGCCGCACGTCCGGTGGCTTAACAGCCTGACCGAACGCGGAATGTCGGTAGAGAACCTGAGCCAGGCGGAAGTGGATGCTTATCACCGGAGGGCCTTACGCAGTTTACTTCAATTTGTGTATGAAACCAACGAGTTTTACAAACAGCGTATGGATATCACTGGTCTGACTCCCGAAGAAGCATCCAATCCGGCTTTATTTGCCCAGCTGCCTTTCCTGACAAAGGAAGACTTGCGCAATGATCCGCGCTGCATCATTTGCTCGCCTGATCTGGCTCATATCCATACTTCGACCGGCACAACCGGAGGCAAGCCGATCTTTATCGGCCATACTTTGAATGATCTTTATCGGCTGGATACGGCCCCTCGCTACCCATCCCTTATGCAGAACACGCGAAATACCGTAGTCGGAAACGCCTTACCCTACGAAATGAGCTCGTCCGGGCTTTCATTCCACCGGGTGTTCCAATATATGCAGGACTGCTGCGTACTGCCTGTCGGCAAAGGGGGAGCTTATTCTCACCCCGATAAGGCTCTTGAGTGCATGCTGGCTTGGGATATGCAAACCTTGGTTATTGCTCCTTCCTACGCCGTGACCCTGGCTGAACATGCGCAGAAACTAGGAATGGACCTTCATCGGGATTTCAACTTGCAGCATTTGTTTTTGACCGGTGAAGGCGCTTCACCCGCTCTTCGCGAACGGATCGAACGGATCTGGAATACACCGGTGACAACCTGGTATGGGTCGCTTGAGGTAGGTCTGATCGGGATCGAATGCCTGGAGCACCAAGGTTACCATTTGGCAGAAGGCCATATCTATACCGAAATCGTTCATCCTGTTACGGGGGAGCCCCAAGCTCCCGGCATCGTCGGCGAAGTCGTTCTCACTACCCTGATGCGCGACGGCATGCCCATAATCCGGTACAAAACCGGAGATCTCGGCTGCATTGAGGAAGGTCCCTGCCCTTGCGGCTGCCGTCTGCGCCGTTTGCAGCTGAGAGGACGTATGGGCGATCAGCTCGCCCTTAACAGCGGGAATTTTTCTCCCCTGTATCTGGAACAGCAGCTCCTGCAAATCGGCGGAACAGGAAACTGGTACCAATTTATCGTTGAAAACGGGGAGCTTTCCATACTCGTCGAAGCTTCCGATTCAAGCGTAGACCGGGCGGAGCTATTAACGCAGATAAAATTGCGTATCGAAGCGAGCATCCAACAATCCTGCGACGTTCAAGTCGTGGATTACGTGGAGCGAGACGCGGGAAAAGCCCGCCGGGTTATTCGACTATAACAAGAGGAGATCTGCGAAATGAGTAAAGCGCTGAAAGAAACGCCTGATATTAATCCAAAGGCACCTAACGATTCCACCACCCAGCCAACCGAAAAACCGGCCGAAGCGAAAACAAGCGGTACAGCCACCCCGGTTTCCAGCCTTAATCAGGCCAAAAATAAACCTATCGCGCCTGTGCGCAGCAAATACGCGTGGTTCGATATCAGTTCTTTAACCTCACCGGAGCAATGGGGCGCTATCGTACAAGCTCTGCCTCATCAGAAATTCACCGGCGTCGTAGCCAACGAGCAGCAGGTGAAGCAGCTTCCTCCGAATTTGGATAAAATCACCTATGTCGAAGGCACCCCTTCTCCCGATAAGTTGGCGGCTTTAAATGAAGCCTACGACATCGTTATTTTGGAACCGTCGGTGATCGGCGGCAGCTGGTTCAGACGCAACCGTGAAGCCATTACCTGTAAAATCGGCACGAGCGTGAATGTAACGGACCCTGAGTCTTTGCAGCTTGCCGTAGCCATGACCCACGAGGTGTCTCTGCTAATTGTCGAATTCCGCGACGATACAAAAATTCCGCTTGAAATCGTTCTGGCGGACGCCCAGAATTTCGGTACCGAAGTGGTCATGAAAGTACGCGACGATGTCGAAGCGAAAGTCGTCTTCGGCGTACTCGAATGCGGGGCGGATGGCGTCCTGATCGCGTCGGGCGATCTCGGCCAAGTATATGCGGTCGGCGAAGTAATTACTTCAACGGGCCAAAAAGGCGGTCAGCCGCTTCAGAAGCTGACCATTACACGGACGGAGCATGTCGGCATGGGCGATCGCGCCTGTATCGACCTGACGAGCTATCTCGGCCTCGACGAAGGCGTGCTGCTCGGTTCCTTTTCCTGCGGGGGCATTCTTGCCTGCAGCGAGACACACCCGCTTCCGTATATGCCGACGAGACCTTTCCGCATCAATGCGGGCAGCCTGCACACCTATGTGCTGGCACCGGATAACCGGACCTGGTACTTGTCCGACCTGCGATCGGGAATGGAAGTCCTCGTCGTCAGCACATCCGGCAAAGCGAGACGCGTTTCGGTCGGCCGCGTGAAAATCGAGCGGCGCCCTCTGCTTTATATCGAAGCCCGGGCGGAAGACGGAACGACTCTTAATGTCATTATGCAAGAGGACTGGCACGTACGCGTATTCGGCACGGAGGGCCAGCCGATCAACATTACGACATTAAAGCCGGGTGATCAGGTACTGGGCTATACGATGGACCCCGGCAGACATGTCGGCGTGAAAGTCGACGAGCTGATTATCGAACAGTAAGCGCCGTCTCTAATACCAGATTCTTTTCGATCTGCAAGCCCATACCCATTTAAGGGGGAACAGCCTGTGTCCGTGAAATTTACCGCCCTTATGGAGCGATTGGAACAATCACCTTTCTATAGAAAACACCTTTCGGCAGAGGAGCGGGAAATAAGAGATATTTCCCGCATCGGTGAGCTGCCGCTTACGACCAAAGACCACCTCCGTGAAGCGGGTCCCTGGAATCTGCTGGCGGTGCCGCCGGAGGAAGTCTGCCAGTACTTCGAAACGTTCGGAACGACCGGCCTGCCCGCTTCGGCTTGGTACACAGTCCGGGATCTGGAGGCGGGAGGCCGTCAGATCGGCGATTCCGGCCTGCGCCTTAGGCCCGGGGACCGGCTGCTTAACCGGTTCCCTTACGCGCTGTCCCTGCCGGCTCACTTGGTTCAGCAGGCCGCGCGGCAGGCAGGCGCATGCGTGCTTCCGGCCAGCAGCCGGAATACGATGACGCCATATCCGCGCATCATTGAACTGCTGCGCAAGTTGAATGTAACGGTGATGACGGGCCTTCCCCGCGAGATGGAAATACTGGCGGAAACCGCACGGCTGCACGATCTCGGCTGCCGGGAAGATTTCCCCCACCTCCGGGCCATCGGCGTCGCGGGAGAACTTCTGGCCGAGTCGCGCCGGAAGAAGATTGAAGAGCTTTGGGGCGTGCCGGTTTACAACTTGTACGGCTCTACGGAGACGGCCAACATAGCCGCGATGTGCGAGCACGGCATCCTGCATGTGGCCGAAGACGATTTCTTCGTGGAAGTGCTGCAAGAAGACCTGTCAGCGGCGGTTGAGCCCGGCGGGGGCAAAGGTCTTGCCGTGATCACAACGCTGACCCACGAGGGATCCCCCCTTCTCCGTTATTTGAACGGGGACGTGATCTCCCTCGAAGAAGTCAACTGTCCGTGCGGGAGAAGCGGGCGCAGGCTGACCCATTACGGACGGCAGCTGGACAGGCTGGAGGTTGCCGGCCGGATCTTGGAACCGGCGGACATTCACGACGCCGTGTATTCGCTGCCGGATCTGCCGGATGCCTGGAAAGTAACGCCCGCGCAGGACGGGCTTCACTTTACGTTCGAATGGCAGGGCAAAGACGCCGGAGTGCTGACGCGTTTTGCGTCCATTCTCGCCGAACAGCTTCAGCTTCCGGTTGTTGTGGAACCAGGCGAGCCCGGAGCCCTGTTCGACCGCCGCCTGCTTGTTGAGCGCCAGGTCAGCACCAAGCCGCTTTACATCGTAAAGCCGGCAGAGGTTATGCTTTAAACCGTCGTAACGTTCGGCGTTTATCCCGATAGGATCGAATACAGCAAAATCCCCCGCGCCTTACTTGGCCGGGGGATTTTATTGATCTGTCAGCGAAAACCCTTCAGACTTGAACGAAGGGCTGTTTCCTGCTTAAAAGCTCTCCAGCCTTCTCGCTGGGTAACGGAGGACTGATGAAAAAGCCTTGTCCGATCGTGCATTGATGCTCCTGGAGGAAATGAATCTGCCTCTCATGTTCGATGCCTTCTCCGATAAGCTGGAATTTTAAATGCCGGCCCATATCGATGATGGTTCGGACAATAGCTTCCGTGTTGGCATTGAACGTGATTTCTTCTATGAAGGTGCGGTCGATTTTAATATGGTCGATAGGCAGTTTATCCAATAAGAAGAGGGAGGAATAGCCGGTTCCGAAATCATCGATCGAAAGCTTGACTCCAATCTTCTTCAATGCGGTCAAAATCACGAGAGACTGATCCAGATTCTGCATGATGCTTTCGGTAATTTCAAGCTCCAGATGAGCCGGGTTCATGTCGAATTCTTCTAGGACGCTTTGGATGGTTGAGACGAGCTGTTTATCCTGGAATTGTCTTACGGAGATATTGACGGCCAACCGGATTTCCGGCAGCCCCGCTTCCCTCCACTGTTTGTACTGGTGACAGGCTGTGTGAAGCACCCATTTGCCGATAGGCACGATAAGCCCCGTTTCCTCGGCGATCGGAATGAACTCCCCTGGCGTGACAACCCCGAGTTCCGGGTCCATCCAGCGAATCAGGGCTTCCATTCCTACGATCTCTCCGCTGGCCAGATTAATTTGCGGCTGGTAGTGAAGGGTAAACAGCTGCTTCTCCAGGGCTCTGCGCAGCCCGTTCTCCAGCTTAAGCTTCCGGGCGAGCCGGTTGTTGTGTACCCGGTAAAACTGGTAATTGTTTTTCCCGTTTTCTTTGGACAGATACATGGCCATGTCCGCATGTTTGATCAGTACATCACGGTCCATACCGTCCTGCGGGTAAATACTGATGCCGATGCTTGTCGTCGTATAAACCTCGTGCCCGTGGAGCTGGAACGGCTGCTTGAACTGATCCAGCACCGTCTGGGCCTGAACACGGACGCCGTCTTCCGTCACCCCTTCAAGCAAAATAACGAATTCGTCCCCGCTGTGCCTGAATACGGTATCGGACGGACCGAGACACGCCTGCAGCCGTTCGGCAACCTGTCTCAGCAGAAGATCGCCGTATATATGACCGACGGTATCGTTAATATTTTTGAACCGGTCCAGGTCCAGAAAAAGCACCGCCAATTGCGATCCCGTCTGCCCTGCTCTCTCAATTGCCATATATAGACACTCGTTGAGATAGCTGCGGTTAGGCAGCCCCGTTAAGGTGTCATGGTAAGCCATATGATTAATCTTTTCCTCGGCCTTTTTGCGTTCCGTGATGTCCTTGCCGATACTCATGCACGCGGGTTTGCCCCCGTAATTAGTTGCAACGAGTACCAGTTCGCAGCTCCTTACCTGACCGTCCAGACGGACATACCTTTGCTCCATGCGGGCGGAAGCCCCTTTTTCCAAAACTTCGTTCACATGCTCCAAGGCATTCTTGCGGGATTCCGGATGGAGAAACCTCAGGGCCGACCGCCCTAAAAGTTTGTTCACGTCTTCCGCACCCAGTGATTGGACGGCAGCCGGATTGGCATAAACGAGCTTGCCCTTCTGCTGGACCACAATCGGCTCCGGGCATATTTCGATCAAACTCCGGTAACGGTTCTCACTTTCTTTAAGCCGGTCGCGTTCTATGATCATTTGCCTGAAGAAATAGCTTAATGCGGCATAAACGACCGTATTAAACACGACACCGACCAGATTGGCCCGGAGATAGTCGAACTGGACCGTGCTTGAATAGGTGAGCAGAAAAAGCAGAAAGCCCGCTCCGACAATCGTCGGCACCCACAATCCAGGAAGTAGGAAAGCATACAACAGCAGAAGAGTATACATGATGGAAGGAAGTTTGAAATAGTCGATGTTGTGAAGCAGAGTAAACAAGGTAATATAGGCTATCGAAGCGAGGATATGTTGCAGCACAACTGATTTTCTCAGGAATACGGCGGATAGAACGGTCGTCAGGAATACAAACACTTTAATCATGTGGTCCTGTCCGACCGAGAACAAGTTGTTCACGATAGTGAGTACAAGAAGCGTTAATAAATAAGCCTTGCCATTTCGGATAATGTGCCGATATACGGGACTAGACCTCAGCTGCCTCATTCAAGTGCTCACTTTCTTATGGAATTATAACCTTCATACATTTACCATTTATTATCATTATAGCAGATATCTACTAGCCTAAAGGGATACATTTCTCTTGTTTTAGTATAAATTTATTTTTGTAAAAGAAATAAAACCGGCCGCACATGACGACCGGTTCCGAATAAGACTCATTTCGTTTTCGCTGCACTTTCTACTACCGGTAAACAACCCCGGCTTGAGCTTTAAGCACATCGCGCAGCAGCATATAAGCTTCTCCGTTGGTCAGCTTCGATTTGTTCTCGATCGCTTCGAAAGTCGCCGGTTCGACCAGCTTCTGTTCCAGCACATAAGCGGCCGACTCGCTCCGTCTTACTTTAGCTCCCACCGCCTGGGATATGGTCCAGGCCGCCTGATCCCACGTCAATGCAATGTCGCCGGGTTTGGTCAATCCCTTGACCGCCGCATCCGCGCTGCCGCTTACGGCTTTGGGGTAGGTCCGGCCAAGCACCGTCTTCATCGTGTTAAAATGGTTGGCAAACCGCCGCGGGTTGGACGGCTCGTCCAGCTGAAACTCGTTCTTCTCGCCTCCCGCAGCGATACCGAGACTTACGGCAGCTTTCAAGCCTTCGTAAGCTTTATGTTTGGTATACGGCGGCGCAGCGAATTTGTAAGGCTCCAGGCGCACGCCCTGCTTCACCAGGGCTTCCTGCAGCTCGGTAACCAGAGGCTTCGACAAGGACAGTTCCCGGAAGCTGACCTTGTTTTTGGCCGCCACCGCGGCCGCGGCACCTGCCGCTTGGCCCGACGCCATCCCGATCGGGACGGTCCGTGCAGATCCGTGGGGCAGCGAATCAAAGCTCGCCGAACGTCCGACCACCAGCAGCCCGTTTATTTTCTGCGGGACCAAAGCCCGGAACGGGACGGCGTACTGACTCGGCTTCAAAACGATATCCCCGCGATACTTGGCGTCCGTACTCTGGATATCGAGGTTGTAGGAGCCGTAGGCTATCTTGTCCCACTGATCGCGGTTATCGAGCGCGTCTACCATAGTAAGCCGGTATTCACCGATCATATGGCGCGTTTCCCGGACATACAGCTCGGGAGCCGAGCCGTCCAGTTTGAGCGGCGCAAGTTCCGGGAATTCTTTCTTCATATAATCCAGCACATGCGGGAGCTCGGCACGGCCGATTTCCATTCCTTCCTTCACAGAAGCGGGATCTAACGGATTAACTCCGAAGATCTGCAGCGCATTGATCAAAATCGATCCGTCGTTCTGGCGGCCGATGTTCAAGCCGCGCATGCGAACCCGCTCGGGATTCGTCGATTTGTAATCCCACATGGCCGAGTATCCCCAGCCGCTCATGGCATCGGCGCCCATGCCTCTGAGCAGATGCGGATCGTTCTCGCCGTTCTTTTTCATCTGCTGCCAGATTTCTTCGGTCATTCCTTTTAAACGGAATACTAGCGTGACGGCCATGAGCGATTTGTCATCCCCAAGATCCTGACGCCCGATTGTAAAAGGCACACCGGCGGCCGCAGCCACGTCTCCGTCTTGTGTGGCGTCAATGACGGCCCGGGCGCTCACTTTGTGTTCTCTGCCGTCCGCCGTCGTGATATTCAATCCCGTTACGGTCTGCGATCCGTTCACCATCGGCGTAAAGCTCTTGGCATGCATCAGCAGGTCGATTTTCTTCTCCTTCCGCACCAGGTCGTAGAACGTGTTGGCTGCGGTTGTCACGTCAAACGAAGTCCCTTCAATCCCCTTGCGCCATTCCAGGAAAATTCCCTCATTCAGAAACTTGCCGGCGTCGGACTTCCCTTCTTCGTTAGGCGCGAAGCTGTTGTCCAGGCTGTTAAGCCAGCCCTCGGTGAATAAGCCGCCCAGCACATCCCGGTCGCGGTTCTCCACGAGAAGCGTCTTCTGCCCGTTGCGGGCCGCCGATACGGCCGCGGCGATGCCTTCCGGGTCCGTACCCGCGACGATCACGTCGTATTCGGACTCGGGCGCTTTAATCGAGGCCACTTTCTTGACGGATTGGGACTGACCGGGCTTGACCGTATCCGTTCCTTTCCAGGCCGACCAGGCCCACCAGCTTAAACTGATCAGCAGCAGAAAAGAAAAAGCGCTTATTAATCCCATTCCCTTACGGGGATAAGTACGTGATTGACTCTCTTTTTTTCTCGAATCCGTCGTTTGCGTCATCTTCAACCTCATCCTTCTGCGAAATAGGTTCCCCTCTATCCCCTGGTGAATAAGCCGTCGATAAATCTCTTATTTAGACGAAGCTTGGCGGGGATAGGTTTCATTCTGACTGTCCGCAAGCGAACCCACGGGGAGACAGCCCGCCCGTTCCGTTCCTTAACCGAAAAAAAAGGGTTCCTTCTCAGGAACCCGTCGCTCCACGGGTTTTCCCGCAGGAGATGAGATGCACATTACGTTATCTCGGTGTATAAAAGTTTTGTGTGTAATATACGTTCATGGAGCCGCCGAAGTAAACTCCGACGCCCAAGCGGGTGGTATCGCCCATTATGTTTTTGCGGTGTCCGGAGGAATTCATCCAGCCGTTCACCAATTCAATCGGTCCCGAGTAACCGGCCGCGATGTTCTCCGCCGCACTCCGGAACTTCAGCCCGTCCTTCTCCATCCGGTCGAAGGGAGAGAGTCCCTGCTTGTTTGTATGATCGAAATATCCGTTCACGGCCATATCTTCGCTGTGCTTGCGGGCCGTCGAGGCAATGGGCTCGTCCCATTCGAACGGCGCCTTGCCGTGACGGACGCGAATGGCATTCGTCAGATCGAACGTCTGCTTCTCGTAGGCGATCCGCTGATCCGCACTGCGCGAGGCTAAGGTGCCGGAGCTGCTTTTTGCGGCGGACATGGACGTATCCTGGACGAGCATGCCGATCAGTTTCCCGCTATCGTTTGCATCGAAGTAGAAACTGACGTTCACCCCGCCCGATTCGAACGAAACCGCACCCTTGCCCGAGTCGCTGACAGCCTTGGCGCCCGCCATTTTCTGGCGGACCGCCTCCTCGTTCATAGCCGGCGTGACTCCGTTCGCTTCCGTCCAATTACCTGTGACCGTATACAGCGCGGCGACTTGGCCGTTCTTGATTCCCGCCTGCAGGTAGTGCTTGTAGTCCGTGGTGTTGTAAATGTACCAGGTCAGCCCGCTGCCTCCCGTATCTTTGCGGGCGGGTTGGCCCAGCCGCTTGGTCAGGTCCGCTTCCGTATCGCCTACGGCCGCACCCTCAATCACAAAATGCCGGGCTTCCAGGCTTTCCGTCTTAGGGCTGCCGTTACTACCCGAATTGTCCAGCACGGCGACCGTTCCACCGGGTGCGGCCCCGCCGGCGCTGCCGGAATTATTCGGGATTTCCGAATAAGCGACAGCGACGAGATCGCTCTGTACGCCGAGCAGATTTTGCAGGAACTTCAGCGCTTCCGCGCGGGTTAAAGCGTCATCGGGGCGGAATCCGTTCTCGCTCCCGTCCGTTTTGCCTTGAGACAAGCCTTGATCCAGCAAACGCTGCACCGCTTCCTTGGTCGAAAGCAGATTGCCCTGCGTAGCCGCAATCAGTCTGGCTGCATCTCCCCGTAAATAAGGGGAGGTTGTATCTTTAAGCACCGGCCAGGAATAAATAGCCGCTTTGGTATAATAGGGATCGAACCATTGGGAGCCTGCCGCCGTTCCGGACCCCACTTTGTTATAGGCGCGCAGCAGCAGTGCCAGAAACTCCGGTTCGGTAACGGCCTTATCCGGCCGGAACGTGCCGTCCGCATAACCGTCCGTCATCTTGTGCTCATACGCCCAGCGGATCGTTTCTTCAGCCCAGTGGCCCTTGGTGTCTTTAAACGCGGATTTATTGGAAGGGGACGTCTGGGACGCCGCAGCGGCCTTATAGCCATTCCCGCCCAGTCCTGAAGCCAGCAGAGCTGCCGTTAAAAAACCGCCGATCAACATTTTGCCTGTTCTAGTTCTCATACCCTCACTCCTTGATCGGAATTATGATGCCGCTCTTCTATTCTAGCGAATCATGGGGGCGGGGTAAATTGATAATTTGATAGATTTTGGCGATTGAAGAAGTTTTTTCTTCGTCAGGCGGGTCGGAACACTCTTTCCCGGCATACTAAAAAGACCACCTGTCGGCGGTCTGGATGTACATGTATTAGAGAATGAGCCAATTCATGGGGGAAATGATGGTCGAGACGACAGGATTTGAACCTGCGACCTCTTGCTCCCGAAGCAAGCGCTCTACCAAGCTGAGCCACGTCTCGATTACTCGGAAATAGATCAATTCGATACTAAATATTATAGCACAGCGGCAAAAGAGTTCAATACTTCTCTTCCGCAAAATGATCCGTAAAAAGCTGGCAATCACCCGGCCGTCCAAACTATTTTACATCTTCTATCGTTGAAAGAGTACATACGCGTAAAGTAAACCTTCACAAAGGAAGATCCTCATGATTGAGATCCGCAATTTATCTAAACAATATAAAAATCACCCGGCTCTCACTGGAATGAACCTGGAGATCGGACAAGAGATGTTCGGCCTGCTCGGGCCGAACGGCGCCGGCAAAACAACGCTCATGCGCATTTTGTCCACTCTGCTTGAGCCTACGGAAGGTACTGTCCGCGTGGGAGGCTTGAACCTGCTTTCGGATGCGGAGCATATCCGCAAAATCACGGGCTACCTCCCCCAGTATTTTCATCTCTACCCGCAGCTCACAGCCTACGAATTTCTGGACTATGTGGCCGTCATGAAAGGCATCAAAAGCGCCCGTGAGCGCAAATCCCAGATCGGCGAGATTCTGCAGCAGGTCAATCTGACCGACAAGGCGCGCGCCAAGATCAAAACCTTCTCCGGCGGCATGAAACAGCGTCTGGGGATTGCGCAGGCTCTCCTCGGGGACCCCAGGGTGCTCATCGTGGATGAGCCCACGGCGGGGCTGGATCCCGAGGAGAGGGTCCGCTTCCGCAATCTCCTGAACCGCTCCAGCCTGAGCCGGACGGTGCTGCTGTCCACGCACATCGTCGCGGATATCGAGAGCAGCTGCAGCCGGGTAGCGGTGCTGCACCGCGGACGCGTCGCCTTCGCGGGAAGTCTCGCCGGCCTGCAGGAGTGCGCCGAGGGTCTGGTCTGGGAAGCGGAGCTCAGCGAGCGGGAATTTGCGGCATATGAGCCGCATGAGGTCGTAACCGCCCGCCGGACCGACCACGGCATGCTCTGCCGCATCGTGTCGGCGACTCCGCCCGCGGGGAATGCCGCAGCCGTGAAGCCCACGCTGGAGGACGGCTACCTCGCGCTGATCGGAGGTGACCGGCGTGCATAGATGGCTGCGCGCTTTTTCGCTGGAACTGCGGCTGCTGCGCAGCAATCCCGTTCTTCTGGTCCTCCCGGTTCTGTTCGGAGCCTGGATGGTCTACTCTCTCGCAGGAATCGCTCCTCCTGTATCGCAGGACCTTTATTTGTACGTGTATGACTTTCATAAAGTGAAGCACACGCTTACTTTGGGTGCGGCCATGCTGCTGGGCATCCTGCTTATTCGCAGGGATACCGCCAAAACGGCCTACGAGTGGACGGCGGGCCTTCCCGTCTCTCCTGCGGTCCTTTTCAGCGTGAAATATGCGGCCGGGCTCTTGTATCTTTCCTTGTTTACGGCGGCCATGGCAGTCGTGTATGTGTACTTTGCCCTTCACTACGGCATCGGCAGGCCTATCATGCTTCGGGAGCTTTCTTTTTTTGCGGTCCAGTACGAATGGTCCTATATGGTTACTCTGGCCCTGGCTATGCTTCTGGCCATCGCCATCCGCAACCGGATCGTGTATCTGATCGGCTTTTGCGCGTGGGTTTTCGGCACGTTTTTTATCGATCAATTCATTATCGAACGTCTCGGCATTCTGGAGCTGCGGGTACTGAAGCCCTTCCATCTCAGCGGGATAACGCTCGATTCCTTCTACGCCAATGAAGCATGGGGTCCGTGGATAAAAAAACGGGAAACTTGGCTTTCCAGATGGTTTGTACTCAGTTTCACCCTGGTCCTGCTTACCGTTTGCGTTACGATTCTGAAATGGGTTCGTCCGAGCGGAACACGCGCCAGATGGGCGGGCGCACTGATTCTTTTTACCGTCTTGTCCGCGGGCTCTTATTACACCTATGTGGGATTCTGGACTCCGCATTTTGCGGCATACCGGGAACAACTTCGGAATGCACCGACAGAATCGGTCTATAATCAGCGCACGATTACTCAGTTTACCGTCTCTTCTTACAAAATGGAGCTGGCCCCTACTTCTTCGGATGGACTCAAGGCCTCTGTAGAAGTGTCGCTCCGGCCCACGGATTTGCCCCAGGGCGACGTTTCATTTACCCTGCATGATTATTTTCACGTGGAACAATTGCTGCTCGATAATCAGCCTGTATCGTTTACGCGCCGCGGCAATTTGATTTCCGTCGAGAGTCGTCATTTTGACTCCTCCAAAAGCAGCCAGACGCTTACCTTCAACTATGAAAGCAAAGGAATCAACTGGACATACGGACCGCAGCAGGGTGAGCAGATTATTTCTTTCGTCATGGACCCTTATCTTTACCTGCCCAATTCGGCAGCATGGTATCCTTTACCTAACAACGGACCGCTCTACCTTACCGATGAGCGCAAAAAAGGGCTGTTCTACGGCGGACCGCAACCCCTGGCTCAGCCAGCCGATTTCGATGTCACTTTTAAAGGGTTTTCCAACCTCATCTACGGTTCTATTACGGAAAAACAAGGTGCCGCGCGCATCCAGCATTTTGAGCAGCAGGGTGTAAAACATCTGACCTTCATAGCGGGAAACCTTATTCAGTTCAGTGACGCCAAGGGCAGTCTCAAGCTGCAAACAACTCCGGGCAACCGGCTGGAAGCCGACCTTTTCTGGAAAGATATCTTGAGGATGAAAGCTTATTATGAAGCTCTTCTGCAGACAAATCTAGGCGCCGTGCGTAACATCGTGTACCTGTCTTACGGGAATCTGATTTCTCCGGACAGCCGTCAATCGGCGGTTGCGGGAAGCAGTTACTATATCAACGAATCCAGAAATCACAATCTGGACGATTATCAGCGTATTCGGACCACTTATGCTCTCCTGTTCGGAGATGATTCCTACCAGAGCAGTTACGCCGAGGTTTCCAAAGATGCGAACGGTAACACGGATGAGACCGTCAAACCTTCCATTTTCATGGAAATCCGTGCCGCGTTTTTATATCTGTATTACCGGGACGGACTTCAGCTTACGGAGGAGCAAATCAGGAGCGTTCAGTTCTCGGGCCAGTTTCTTCCGAAGGATCGAATGACCGGCGACCGGGGTCTCGGCCAACAGATCAAGAACCATATTCTCCTTCAAGTCCGTGAGGCGTTGGATGCGGGAAAAACGGAAGAAGTGAAAAAAGTGCTGGCCTCTTTTTATAAAAAAGGTCTTAGTGCTCCCGACGCCCCTTTCCGCTATCCGATAGTCACTCTCGATGATTGGAACCGGGAATGGGCAAAGGTATTCGGATCGTGAGCCTTTGGCTGCAGGACCTCAGAGGATTTAAAAGCATGTGGGGCTTGCCTCCGCTTCTTTATGTACTTATGCTCGGATGTGCTATCTGGAGCTCGGATCCGGAGCAGCCGGGCAATGCATTGTTTTACGGGGAGCTTGCCTTCTACCCGCTCGTTGTCATGCTTTGTGCCGCGCTGTTTCATCGGGAGCTCGGAGGGCCTATGGAGATTTACGCGACCTTTCCCCAGTCCCTGACAGGGATGGCGGCCCGTAAAGGACTGATCCTGCTTGCCGTCTGCACAGGCTATCAGGCTGCCTGGTTTACGGCCTACCAAGCGAAATTCGGTGCCGTAACAACGCTGGTGTATTCTTACGGCCCTGCCGGTCAGTCTTCTATGCGTACCTTACACAGCTTTATGCCGCTTCTGCTGCAGATGCTGCCGGCTCTGCTGTTTATCGCTGTTCTTACCATTACAGTTATGCTTACGGTCAAGAAGCTCTACGCCGGACTTTTTGCAGGGCTCGCCCTGTGGATGCTCGATATCCTTTCACACGGGAGCTGGCTTCCTTACTTCACCATTTATACGGTCCATATTCAGGAGCAGGCTAAGGAGATCCCGGATCTTTTTCTTCCGAACCGCCTTGTTCTGCTGTCTGCTGCACTTGTTTTAACCGTAATCTTGAACTATACGGTTCATGACCGCA
Source organism: Paenibacillus sp. JNUCC 35 (assembly GCF_058269095.1). Classification (NCBI taxonomy): domain Bacteria; kingdom Bacillati; phylum Bacillota; class Bacilli; order Caryophanales; family Paenibacillaceae; genus Paenibacillus; species Paenibacillus sp. JNUCC 35. The sequence continues at coordinate 6,227,097 of NZ_CM177771.1, forward strand.
GCCGCTGGATTGTCTCCGAAGAAGAATAATATAGCCGGCCTCATAAACGTGACCGGAGAAAGGAGAAGACAGATGCTTACGGATGAAGAGCTGGTCCAAGCCATGGCCCGCGGCGATCAGGCCGCTTTTGAGGCCTTTGTGCACCGCTACCACGCGCCGCTTCAGCATTATCTCGAGCGGACCCTGCACGATCCCCGCAAGGCGGAGGATCTGGTCCAGGAAGTATTTGTGCGTCTGCTCAAGCAGCTGCAGCAACAGAAAATCCCCGATCACATCCGACCCTGGATGTACCGGGTAGCCTTAAATCTATGCCGGGATTACTGGAAGAGCCTAGCTTACAGAAACGAGCAGCAATTGACGGCTGAACCGCCCGAGGCTCAGGATACCCAGCCTTCGGTTGTTGAAATTTACGAGCGGCAGGAGGCACGCAAAGAAATTATCGGAGCCCTCCGCTCCCTTCCTGAAGTTCAGAAGGAAATTGTCATTCTTCGTTTCTTTCATGATCTGAAGCTTCAAGAAATTACGGAAGTTCTGCAAATCCCGCTCAGCACGACGAAGACCCACCTTTACAGCGGCCTTCGTAAACTCAAAGCTCTCCTCGGCCCCAAAGCCGGGAGCTTAACCGATACCGGCGGCGGACGGAAAGAAAATCGCGGCAAACCGACCAAGGAGGGGACCCCTTATGTATGAACCTGACGATAAAGAGCTGGACCAACTGGAGAAAGATACGGCTGTCCTGCTGAACGGATACCTGGTTAAAACGCCTGACCGCATAGATACTACGAACCTGCTCGGCAGGCTTCAAAGCCACTTCGATGCCATACGCGAGAACAGTCCGGGTACAACCCGGCCTGAACATTCGGCGGACCTGCGGCCGTCCCTGTGGAAGCTTTGCCGCCACCAGCTTTTTATGTACAACAAGTGGTTCTGGCTGCTTAGCCTGCTGCTCTTTGCCATGCTGCTGCTGCTGAACTCGCCTTACACCATAGCCGACTCCTTACCGGGCCGCTCGTCTTATTCGCTGGCTTTCCCGCTGCTGCTCGTTTGCGGCTTTCTGTACCAGTACCGAAGCTGGAATGAAGGGATGCGCATGATCGAAAGCGTCACGCCTTATCCCCCGGCGCTGCTCATGTTCAGCCGCTTAATCGTTCTGCTCGTTACGAATGCGGTGCTCGGTCTCATCGGCTCTCTCTACACGTTTGCAACCATGAGCTATTCAAGGTCTTGGATGACGCTTCCTTTTCTTTTCGACTGGATTGCTCCGCTTCTGCTCGTCACGGGGTTAACCGCTTATTTTATGATGAAGCGCGGCATGCTCTCCGCCATAATGGCCGCTCTGACAGGCTGGGGGGTAGAACTATTCATGGAGGAGTGGCTTCGCCGGGAACTAACCGGACCGGTCTGGAACTGGGCACTGATTCTTCAGGCGGTGCTTATCGCGGCGGGTGTTCTTTTCCTTCTGTCGGCCTATCGGAAAAGTCTGCGGCTGACAAGCGTGCAGGGATGGCGGTCGGCATGATCCGGCTTAATCAGCTCGTCCGTCTCTACGAGGGCCATATCCGGCTGCATGTAGATCAACTGACGCTAGCTCCCGGCCTGATTCTGCTCGTCGGAAAGAACGGAGCAGGCAAGTCCACGCTGCTCCGCCTGCTGGCTACCGCTGATTTTCCCGACGGAGGGGAAATCAGCTATCTGGAAGGAACCGTCAAGGAGCAGCTTCCCCAGATACGGAGCCGGATCGGTTATGTGCCAACCGATGTGGAGCTTCATGAAGACATGACGCCTATCCGGCTGATGAACTACATGTGTCTCCTTAAAGGAGCCGATCCTCCTCAAGGAGAACAGCTGCTGCGCGAGCTTCATCTGGAGGATGTCAAACGGAAGCGGATCGGGTCGCTTTCCCAGGGAATGAAGCAGCGGCTGGCAATCGGGCAGGCTCTACTCGGCTCTCCCCGTTATCTGCTTCTGGATGAGCCTCTCAACTACCTGGATTCCATCGAGCGCAAAACGGTTATCCGCCTCTTGTACCGGCATGCCCGCGGCAGTATCGTACTTATCGCGGCCCATGAGCTGAACGAGTGGCAGGAAGCCGACCAGCTCCTATGGCTGAACGCCGGCAAGCCGGAATTTTACGGAACGCCGGGAGCCTGGAGGCAAGTTCCTCTCGGTGTTTGGCAGGGGATTCTTCCCCATGCTGATGCCTTTCCCTTCGACGAGGCTTGCGTAATGATCCGCAAGCTGGTTGGAGACCATATCGAATGGCGGGTGTTCAGCCGCGAATGCCCCGCACCGGGGTTTGTCCAAGTCCCGCTGACAACCGAGGACGCGTACTTTATCCGCTCCCGGCGCTTATTGTAAATTTTTTATAAAATTCCGCCCTTGGTTCGACCGGATGGCGGTTTTTTTGTACCTGGAAAAATATTTTTACCGGAAGTGCAGAACTCGAATCAAATCGTTTCGTCTATAGTGATGGAGAGGGGAGGGAGAAAGACATTTTAACGCAGCAAGAGGAACTGCTTGTCCAAGGCATGCTTGCCGGAGATGAGGAAGCCTTTCGTGAGGTTGTCCGGACTTACCGGAATTACGTGTTTCAAATTGTGTTTTCGGTCGTCCGGCATCCCAAAGATGCGGAAGACGTCATGCAGGAAGTCTTTCTCAAGATGTATACCTCCCTCCCCCAAACCGAGGTAAAAGGCTTGAAAGCTTGGATCTCCCGCGTGGCCGTCAACAAAGCGATCGATTACAAACGCAAAGCCTACCGCCAGCGGGAAACAGCGACCGACGGTATGGAAGAAGCAATGCCCCCTCCCTCCCTGAGTGGGTCCGATACCGAAGATCCGCTGTTAAGCAAAGAGCTTCAGGCGCTTGTTATGCGCAAATTGGAGGAGCTTCCCGAAAACTATAGAGATGTCATTATTGCCTTCTACTACGAAGATAAATCGTACCAGCAAATTGCCGACGAGCAGGAAGTCACCGTGCAGACCATCAAATCCAAACTATACCGGGCAAAACAGTGGATTAAGCAGCACTGGAAGGAGGAAGAGTTCGAATGAGTCATAGAAGCCGCGATGAATGGAAGCTTTACATTGCCGGAGAAATTACGGATGATCGTCAGAGAGGCCTTTGGGAGGATCACTTGTATGAATGTGATCTTTGCCTGGAGCTATACACGGAATGCCTGGAATTCTTGTCCCCGACTCTTCCCCTTCCGGATGAGGCCGATACTGAACGCATGATCGATCAAATTCTAGCCCGAAGCGGCAGCCTGCCTGTTGTACAGGAAGCGGCTCCGATGGCTGCACAGAAACAGGAAGAACCCGAAGAAAGCCTTCACCGGACGGAAGCGAAAAAACACCGAAAAGCCCGCTCCCCGAGACGGACGGCCCTGACTCATTACGCTATAGCAGCCGCGGCGACGTTCCTGCTTATGACCACCGGCGTGTTCGGACGCATGACGGACCAGTTCTCCCTGGTCCACACCGAACAGAAGAAACCGCTCGCTACACCGGTGTCTGATAAGCTTATGGAACAGACCTTCGCTTTCTTCGATTCTCTGCATGCCCAGAAACCAAAAGGAGGACATCCCCTTGAACCCTAGATCCAACACAGTCGCGCTGCTGCTCTCGTTTATACCGGGACTCGGGCATTTGTACTTAAAACGCATTTTCAGGGCCTTCCTGTACGGAGCCGGTTTCTTCGGTCCGGTCGCTTTGGCCTTTCTCATTGTTGTGGACGGACACGGCCCTAAAGACTTCGCCGTCCTCCTCCTGCTCTTTGCGGCCGCTTGTTGGGTCGTTAACATGGTCGATATGTTTATCACCCTTGGCAGCACGCCGTCATACCCGCCTCCCGGCTATCATGACTACGGAATCCCGGGCCACGATCTAGGCCGTGGTCACGGTCCAGGTCCTGGCTCCGTTCCGGAATTCAATCCGAACGTCTACGAATGGCAGCGCAGGGAGGAGCGCCGGAAGATTATCCTGGCTTCCTTCATCCCCGGCCTGGGCCACTACATGCTGGGCATGATGTACCGCGGGCTCTCCGCTATGACATTCTTTATCGGGGCAGCGATTGTGATTTTCTTCGGAGCATCGCTCACCCATACCGGAGAATTTCTCTTCTTCCTACTCGCGCTGCCCGTGCTTTGGATCTATATTCTTTTTGATGCCGTCCGGCAGTTGGAAAAGAAACAGGCCGGCATGGAGCTGACGGACCGGACGTTCTTCGACGACTTCAGCGAAAGCCGTCAGGAAGGCAGACGGAGCAAGACGATCGCTACCGTTCTGGCCGTATTTCCCGGCGCCGCCCACTTGTATCTCGGGCTTCAAATGAGAGGGCTTCAAATCATGGCAGGCTTCCTGTTCTCCATTTATATTATGGATGTCCTCCGCCTCTCGCTCTTTTTGTTCCTGATTCCGATCTTCTGGTTTTACAGCTTTTTCGATGCCCTGCAGCTGATTTCCCGGCAAGAATTCGGATATGTCGAAGACAAGCCGATTTTTAAAGGAATCAAACGCCATCAGCGCAAGATCGGCTTTCTCATCATTCTGGTCGGCCTGTACTATCTGACGAATGAAGTACTGCTCGACGTATTACGGAGATATTATCCGGATTGGCACTGGCCGTATTCGATCTCCTCGTACTTTCAAACATTTATCGTCGCCTTGGTTCTAATCGGGGGCGGGTTAACTCTGCTCTTCAATTCCCCGAACCGGAAATCTTAAAAATTCCAACGCCAAGCTCCGCAGAGCATATTGCCCTGCGGATTTTCTTTTTCTTAAATTTAGATAGGAAAAGCGCACCTATCCCCTCGGTTAGCCATTCAAACCAAGTCGCAGGCTTCCTCCGGCATCCAGTGCTTGTCACGACCCTCCCATTTGACATTGCAGCCAATCGGGTTAGTTACAGGGGTAGGAACAGGTTTACCTGCCGAAATCGCTTCTAGGGCCTCCTGGAGGTTGTTTACGGTCATGTTAGCGGTTTCCCTCGGGTTATCGACTCCGCGCCCTGTGTAGACCAGCTTACGTCTGTCGTTAAACACAAAGAAATGAGGTGTACGGAGAGCGCCGTAAGCAAGTGCAACTTCCTGACCCTTGTCGTGAAGATACACCCAGGGGAATTTCTTCTCCTCCATGCGTTCTACCATGTTCTCAAAAGAATCCTCCGGGTTAGTCTGGGAGCTGTTGCTGTTAATCGCAACGAAAGCGACGCCTTGTTCGGTAAATTGCTCCGCCGTGCGCCGCGTGATCTCCTCTGAGCCCAGGACATACGGACAGTGATTGCACGTAAAGAAAACAACCAATGCCTTGGCGTGCCGGAAACTGTCTAATGTGTAAATATTGCCGTCCGTACCCTGTAAACGAAAATCCCTAGCCCCGTCTCCAATTCCTAACGTAAATCCCATGATTCATCCCTCCTTGACTATAAACTATACCTTATCAGTACCTCTTATGACGAAGTTAGAATCGGTTGTTACCAAATTGTAAGAAATTTCATGCATATCAAAATGAAAAAGGAACCCCTAAGGGTTCCTTTCCGTCGGTGATTACTTGGATGATCTTCTACATCTTGCTGTTCACAAACCTTCACAGTGAAACGGCTTTTAGAACACGTCCCGGTGTCTTTGGCACATCTCCTCCAGTTTGGCTTTACAAGCTCGAATGACCTTCAGATGATTGTTCTGCTGACTTTTCCAACGGAACCACACCTCTCTGTGTTCACCGACAATCCTAGTATGTCCCGGTTCTAAATTGCTATGCACTCCGCGCGAAGTTTTTTCGTTTATCGTTATCTTCCTTCTCCGTGATTTTGATGGGAATGATTCCGTTTCTTCGCTTTCTTCGATCCCGACAGAGGCTCATTGGCAGGAGTGTTGTATCTCTCCCGTTCCTCCTGCGTCACGTTGTCCCCCACGGGTAGCGCCTTCGGCTTGGACATTTTTTTCACCCCAAACGGTCCGTTTTCGGAATTTTTCGCTTCTATTCTTCGTGATTCAAAGCATCCTGATGACGGCGGTCATTGGTCTGCTGCTGAATTTGCTGGGCATCATGACTGTTTACAGCCGATTTATTCAAATCTTTGGCCACATTTTGCAGATTCTTATCCCGCGTTCTTTGTCGGGTCATATCAGTCCACCCCCATTTCGGCTACAAGCAGTTACGCATGCGTGAGCTCTTGCAACACTTGAGCACACTCGTGAATATGCCGGACATAATCCTTGACCAGGCCCTGAATAATTTCGCTGGTTTCATCCGCGTGCACGTCATCACGCTCCACATCCACCAGTTCCACCTTCACTTCCCGCGAGTCCACGTAAGTACATTTAAAGTCGAACGTGTAATGCGTCCTGCCCGCGTTCGTGATATGAATCCGGATTGCCTGCGGGTCAGCCTCATCGGGCCATACGCGCGCATGATCGGACTCGGGAAGCGTATTGGGCAGTTCCTCCATCCAAGCTTTGGCGAGTTGATCTCTTTCCACAGACGGCTTTTCCGTCTTGATCATCATCCTACACCACCCCCTACCGTTAACATGCGTCAAGGCGTGGTCCGCTTATTCTTTTCCCGTTGCGACAAAAGCTGGGTGATTTCCGTGCTGCAACCTTCCTTCAAAGCAACCAAAGCACTCCAAGCACTCCCAATGGTTTAAAAGAATATACATGAACGCAAAAAAACTGCGGCGCTTAAGCCCGCAGTTCGTAAGGTCTTATTTTATAAAAGTTGAATGGCGGAGAGGGTGGGATTCGAACCCACGGTGCCCTCACAGACACGGCGGTTTTCAAGACCGCTGCCTTAAACCACTCGACCACCTCTCCAGAAAGCTACCGACTTCCGATCACAGAAGACAGTAACTGTAACAGAGAAATTTTATCACAATCAAAGTTCTATTTACAAGTGTTAATTTTTACGCAGCACCGTAACGCCATTCATGTAAGGAACCAGCACTTCCGGAACCGTAACCGAACCGTCTTCCTGCTGGTAATTTTCAAGGATGGCCGCTAGCGTCCGTCCGATGGCAAGCCCCGAGCCGTTCAGCGTATGTACGAATTCCGGCTTCGCTTTGGCATCTCTGCGGAAACGGATATTGGCGCGGCGCGCCTGGAAGTCCTCGAAGTTGCTGCACGAGGAGATCTCCCGGTAGGCTTCCGAGCTTGGCAGCCATACCTCAAGATCGTATGTCTTAGCCGATGTGAAGCCGATATCGCCTGTACAGAGCGTCAGAACGCGATAAGGCAGCTTCAGAAGCTGAAGCACGCGCTCCGCGTTCTGAGTGAGCTCCTCGAGCTCCTCGTACGATTCCTCGGGCTTGACGAGCTTGACCAGCTCCACTTTGTTAAACTGGTGCTGGCGGATCAGGCCGCGGGTATCTCTTCCGGCAGCTCCCGCTTCGGAACGGAAGCATGCGCTGAACGCGACGAATTTACGCGGAAGCTGCTCCGCGGCAAGAATATCATCCCGGTGGTAATTGGTCACCGGCACTTCCGCCGTCGGAATCAGGAAATATTCCGAATTCTCGATATGGAACACGTCTTCCTCAAACTTCGGAAGCTGCCCGGTTCCCGTAAGGCTGTCCCGGTTTACGATATACGGAGGAAGCATTTCTTCATACCCGTGCTCCGTACTGTGCAGGTCCATCATAAAGTTCATCAGAGCGCGCTCCAGACGGGCGCCCAGACCCTTATAGAACACGAAGCGTGATCCCGTTACTTTACCGGCCGCTTCAAAGTCCAGGATCCCCAAATCCGTGGCCAGATCCCAGTGAGCTTTCGCCTCGAATCCGAATTCCGGAACGTTCCCATTGCGGCGGATCTCAATGTTATCCTCTTCCGTGGCCCCCACCGGAACGCTTTCATGAGGAACATTCGGTATAGAAAGAAGCAGGTGATTCAGCTCGACTTCCAGTGTCCTGAGCTCCTCATCCAGTTCTTTGATGCGGTCACCCACGCCTTTCATTTCGGCGATCAGATCATCCGCATCCTCTTTTGCCTTCTTACGCATCGCCACTTCCTGCGATACCGTGTTCCGGCGGTTCTTCAGCTGCTCCACTTCCTGCAGCAGCTCTCTGCGTTTCACATCAAGTTCCGCTATACGCGCAACTTCTTCGAGCTGCTTGCCTCCGCGGTTTTTCATAGCGGTTTGAACCGTTTCTATGTCGGTACGGATTAATTTAATATCAAACAAGGAGACTCCTCCTCCTAAAGTTGTAAAAATGGAACAAAAGCACCCTTCTCTCGTATGGAGCAAAAGAGGTGCTTCTGCTTTTAGATCGATTAACGGGTTTCCCGGATCATATCCAGAAAATAAGCGTGCATGCTTGAATCATCCGTCAGTTCGGGATGGAACGAAGCCGCAAGCAGATGACCCTGTCTGGCGGCCACGATTTGCCCGTTGTACTCGCTTAACACGTCCACGCCGTTTCCGACCTGATCGATAAGCGGCGCACGGATGAAAACGGCCCTTACAGGCCGATCAATGCCCTTAACAGGCAGATCGGTTTCAAAGCTTTCCTGCTGCCGGCCAAACGCATTGCGCTGCACGGTCATATCCATCAGTCCCAGATGGGCTTCTTCCTGACCCGCAATCTTATCCGCGATCACAATCAGTCCGGCACACGTGCCGAAGACCACTTTTCCCTGATTGGAAAAATCCCGAATCGCTTCGATAAAACCGTAGCGTCTCATCAATTTGCCAATCGTGGTACTCTCGCCTCCGGGAATGATCAGACCGTCCAGTTCGGCAAGCTGCTCCGTGCGCTTCACAACGACGCCTTCTCCGCCAACCGCCTCGATCAGGCGGATATGTTCCGCTACGGCTCCCTGCAGAGCCAATACGCCAACTTTCATCGTTCTTCCCCGCTTCCTGCCTCGGCTGATTACCAGCCGCGATCCTGCATCCGCTCGGAAGCATGCAGCTTGGAGATTTCGATGCCTCTCATCGGGGCTCCCAGGTTTTTGGAAACCTCCGCAATCAGCTTGTAGTCTTTGTAATGCGTAGTCGCTTCTACGATCGCACGCGCGAACTTCTCAGGGCTGTCCGATTTGAAAATACCGGAGCCTACGAATACACCGTCCGCGCCAAGCTCCATCATAAGAGCCGCATCGGAAGGAGTCGCTACACCGCCTGCGGCGAAGTTAACGACCGGCAATTTGCCGTTCTCGTGAATATATAGAACCAGATCGTATGGGGCACCCAGGTTTTTGGCTTCGGCATACAGCTCGTCCTTCGCCAGGCTCTGGATTTTCCGGATTTGAGATTGAATAAGACGCATATGACGAACCGCTTCCACAATATTGCCTGTTCCCGGTTCACCTTTCGTACGAAGCATGGAAGCTCCTTCGTTGATACGGCGCAAAGCTTCGCCGATATCTTTCGCTCCGCATACGAACGGAACGGTGAAGTCCTTCTTGTCGATATGGAACACTTCGTCTGCCGGTGTCAGTACTTCGCTCTCGTCAATATAGTCCGCACCCAGTGCTTCCAGCACGCGTGCTTCTACAATATGACCGATACGCGCTTTAGCCATTACCGGAATGGAAACAACCTTCATAACCTCTTCCAGAACAGTCGGGTCCGCCATGCGGGCTACGCCGCCTGCCGCACGGATATCGGATGGTACCCGTTCCAGTGCCATAACCGCGGAAGCACCCGCAGCTTCTGCAACCTTAGCTTGTTCCGCATTCATGACGTCCATGATGACGCCGCCTTTTTGCATTTCAGCCATGCCTCTTTTTACGCGCGAAGTACCCGTCTCCATATTAAATCCTCCTGGAATTTATATCCCTAGCTAGATTTTTCGTTCATGAACTTCTAAGCTAACATTTTACATGAACCTGTTCGTGAAAACAATAACTTTTCCTGAGAGAACCCGCTTAGAATAAGCCTTTAACCCCGTTGAACAGATCTGCGAACAAGTTTTTGATCGCCCGCATCATCATCCGGAACCAGCCCGCTTTTTCCATATCGTTTTCGGCCACCAGATCAACCGTTTCGGAGTTTTTACCGAAGGACAAGGTAGCCGTACCCAGCTTGTCTCCCTTTTTAAGAGGGGCAACCAGTTTGTCCGCTGCCAGCAGATCAACCTTCGTTTCCAGCTTCGTATCCGCGGTTCCCTTCTTCACAGCAAAAGCTACATCGTTTTTCAGGACAGCAGGCGCTTCCAGTTCTACGCCTTTTGTAATCGGCACGGTTTTCTGCGCGTCGAGAGCAGTTCCGGCTTTAGCCAACGTTTTGAACTCAAAATTGTTAAATCCGTAGTCCAGCACTTTGCGTGTCTGGTTAAAACGTTCCGGCTCCGTCTTCGCACCCATCACAACGCTGATTAAGCGCATGCCGTTGCGTTCGGCCGTACCAGTAAAGCAATACTTGGCTTCATCGGTATGACCCGTTTTAAGGCCATCCAGACCCTGATAGGCATATTTCTTGAAATTCACATTGCTGCTGTTGCCTTCAAGCATCCAGTTATAATTAATCATCGGACTTTTATCCGATTCGCGTAGTTTTTTTGAAGGAACCTTTGTATACTCCAGCACTTCTTTATGCTCTGTAACCAGATGTCTTGCGAGAATGGCTACATCCTTCGCTGACATCACCGTCTCCCCTTGAATACTTTTAGGGGCATTCTCCTTAATATCCGCTCTGGATAGGCCCGTCGCATTAATGAATTGGGCTTTATCCGACATGCCGAGCTCTCTTGCTTTATCGTTCATCAACTTGGCAAAACCTTCTTCCGACCCGCCAAGCTTTTCCGCAAGAACAATAGAAGCATCGTTGGAAGAATAAATCGACATCGCATAAAACAAATCTTTGATGGTCAGGGTTTCGCCTTCCGCGATTAGCTGGCCGGATCCGATTACGCTGGCCGCGTACTTGCTTGCCGTGGCGGTATCCTCCCACTTGAGCTTGCCATTGTGAATCGCTTCCATAACAAGGTATTCTGTCATCATTTTGGACATACTTGCCGGAGGCAAGACTTGATCGGCATTTTTCTCAAATAAAATCTGTCCTGTGCTCGCTTCCATCAGAATAGCAGAACTAACATCCAATTCGGGTTCGCCGTCAGCCGCCAACGCGGTAACCGCAAATATGTGAAGGAAGGATACTTGTAGCATTGCAAAAACGAGGGCCAAAGATACTTTTCTTTTCCAGAAACCAAATTTTTTCAACTCACACACTCCTATTTGTAAATTCATGATGTGTCTTATTGTACCATTCCCCGGGCATAAAAAAAAGGAGACCCCGGTCCTGAAACCGGGGTCTCCTATATGGCTCGAAACATTCTAGTTACATCGAGTAGTTGGGGGCTTCTTTCGTAATTTGCACATCATGCGGATGGCTTTCGCGTAGACCCGCACCCGAGATACGAACAAACGCTGTATCGTTGATCAAAGTGTCGATGTCGGGAGCACCGCAGTACCCCATACCGGAACGAAGACCACCAACGAGTTGATAGATGGTATCGGCCAGCGGCCCTTTGTAGGCTACACGTCCTTCAATACCTTCCGGCACCAGCTTGGTTTCGTTCTCCTGGAAATAACGATCCTTGCTGCCTTCTTTCATTGCTCCGAGTGAACCCATACCACGGTAAACCTTAAAGCGTCTGCCTTGATAGATCTCCGACTCTCCTGGGCTTTCCTCCGTACCTGCAAAAAGGCTTCCCAGCATAACGGCGCTTGCGCCCGCGGCGATCGCTTTAACTACGTCACCGGAGTACTTGATGCCTCCGTCTGCAATGATCGGTACGTTGTACTCACGTGCAACGGACGCACAATCGTAGATAGCGGTGATTTGTGGAACACCGATACCGGCGATAACACGGGTTGTACAAATTGACCCAGGGCCAATTCCAACTTTGACGATAGAAGCGCCTGCTTCGATCAGATCACGCGTTCCGTCTCCGGTAGCCACGTTACCGGCGATAAGCGGCAGCTCCGGATATTGGTTGCGAAGCTTTCTGACCGTCTCCAGGATATTGATATGATGACCGTGAGCCGAATCGACAACCAGCACGTCCGCTCCGGCTTCTACAAGTGCCGCGGCGCGTTCCATCACGTCTTTGGAAACTCCTACTGCCGCTCCGCACAGCAGGCGGCCGAATTCATCTTTGCCCGCATTAGGGAACTGAATAGCTTTTTCGATATCCTTAATCGTGATGAGACCTTTCAGGACAAAAGAGTCATCCACCAGCGGCAGCTTTTCGATCTTGTGCTGTTGGAGAATTCCTTCCGCCTGCTCCAGGGTTGTCCCAACCGGAGCCGTCACCAGATTTTCTTTTGTCATGACTTCCTCAATTTTAATGGAGTAGTCATGAACAAAACGCAAATCACGGTTGGTCAAAATCCCAACCAGTTTCTTATTCTCATCGACGATCGGCACGCCGGAGATTCTGAACTTCGCCATGAGTGCTTCCGCATCGTAAACATGATGCTGCGGTGTAAGGTGGAAAGGGTTCGTAATAACACCGGACTCCGAACGCTTAACCCGGTCTACCTCGCCGGCTTGCTGCTCAATGGACATATTCTTATGAATAATTCCGATTCCGCCTTCACGGGCGATTGCAATCGCCAGAGCGGCCTCTGTCACCGTATCCATCGCTGAACTGAGGAGAGGAATATTTAATTTCACTTTCGGGGCAAGCTTGGTGGAAACATCAATCTCTTTACCGAACACATTTGATTTACGAGGCACCAGAAGTACATCGTCAAACGTCAATCCTTCTTTTGCGAATTTAGCATCCCACACAGGGTTTGCCCTCCTCTTCTGTCTTTAGATATTATTGCAATCATACATAAGGCGTTTTTTCATGTCAAGAAGCAGAGCATGACAATCTTGGCGCTCCCTGCTAGCATGTCTCTTTTCTATAACAAAAAACCTTTTCGAATGAGAGTTCGAAAAGGTTTTATTTGTGCTTGGCAACGTCCTACTCTCCCAGGACCCTTCGGTCCAAGTACCATCGGCGCTGGAAGGCTTAACGGTCGTGTTCGGGATGGGTACGCGTGGTTCCCTTCCGCCATCGTCACCAAACAGGTGTCTATTCAGACACACCAGGGTTGCTCCCTGAAAACTAGCAGCGAAACGTGCAGTCGATCCATCCAAAGATCTTGTGGTGCATATGTGTTATATGCTTTCGATGCGGCCTTTCCTTTCGGAAAAAGCCTTGTGGTCAAGCCCTCGACCGATTAGTATTGGTCAGCTCCACACATTGCTGCGCTTCCACCTCCAACCTATCTACCTCGTCGTCTTCAAGGGGTCTTACTAATTGGGAAATCTCATCTTGAGGGGGGCTTCACGCTTAGATGCTTTCAGCGCTTATCCCTTCCGTACATAGCTACCCAGCTATGCCTCTGGCGAGACAACTGGTACACCAGCGGTACGTCCATCCCGGTCCTCTCGTACTAAGGACAGCTCCTCTCAAATTTCCTGCGCCCGCGACAGATAGGGACCGAACTGTCTCACGACGTTCTGAACCCAGCTCGCGTACCGCTTTAATGGGCGAACAGCCCAACCCTTGGGACCTACTTCAGCCCCAGGATGCGATGAGCCGACATCGAGGTGCCAAACCTCCCCGTCGATGTGGACTCTTGGGGGAGATAAGCCTGTTATCCCCAGGGTAGCTTTTATCCGTTGAGCGATGGCCCTTCCATGCGGTACCACCGGATCACTAAGCCCGACTTTCGTCCCTGCTCGACCTGTATGTCTCGCAGTCAAGCTCCCTTATGCCTTTGCACTCTTCGAATGATTTCCAACCATTCTGAGGGAACCTTGGGGCGCCTCCGTTACTCTTTAGGAGGCGACCGCCCCAGTCAAACTGCCCACCTGACACGGTCCCTCTACCGGTTAACGGTAGTAGGTTAGAACTCCGATACGATCAGGGTGGTATCCCAACGGCGCCTCCACCCAAGCTGGCGCTCAGGCTTCAAAGGCTCCCACCTATCCTGTACAGATCGTACCAAAGTCCAATATCAAGCTGCAGTAAAGCTCCATGGGGTCTTTCCGTCTTGTCGCGGGTAACCTGCATCTTCACAGGTATTAAAATTTCACCGGATCTCTCGTTGAGACAGCGCCCAAGTCGTTACGCCATTCGTGCGGGTCAGAATTTACCTGACAAGGAATTTCGCTACCTTAGGACCGTTATAGTTACGGCCGCCGTTTACTGGGGCTTCGGTTCACAGCTTCGGATTGCTCCTAACCGCTCCCCTTAACCTTCCAGCACCGGGCAGGCGTCAGCCCATATACTTCGCCTTGCGGCTTCGCATAGACCTGTGTTTTTGCTAAACAGTCGCTTGGGCCTTTTCACTGCGGCCCCCTCGTGCTATTCACACTACCGGGGCACCCCTTCTCCCGAAGTTACGGGGTCATTTTGCCGAGTTCCTTAACGAGAGTTCTTCCGCGCGCCTTAGAATTCTCTTCTCGCCCACCTGTGTCGGTTTGCGGTACGGGCACCTTCGCCTGGCTAGAAGCTTTTCTCGGCAGTGTGAGATCAAGACCTTCGCTACTGTAATTTTCGCTCCCCATCACAGCCCAGCCTTCACGATGTGCGGATTTGCCTACACATCAGCCTCACTGCTTGGACGGACATCCATCAGTCCGCGTCCCTACCCTGCTGCGTCACTCCATTGCTCGTAACGGCTTACGGTGGTACAGGAATTTCAACCTGTTGTCCTTCGACTACGCCTTTCGGCCTCGCCTTAGGTCCCGACTTACCCTGAGCGGACGAACCTTCCTCAGGAACCCTTAGGCTTTCGGCGGATCAGATTCTCACTGATCTTTTCGTTACTCATACCGGCATTCTCACTTCTGTACAGTCCAGCAGTCCTCACGATCTACCTTCACTCCGTACAGAACGCTCCCCTACCCATGCACACAAGGTGCAAGTCATAGCTTCGGTGGTGTGTTTAGCCCCGTTACATTTTCGGCGCAGAGTCACTCGACCAGTGAGCTATTACGCACTCTTTAAATGGTGGCTGCTTCTAAGCCAACATCCTGGTTGTCTGTGCAACTCCACATCCTTTCCCACTTAACACACACTTGGGGACCTTAGCTGATGATCTGGGCTGTTTCCCTCTTGACAATGGATCTTAGCACTCACTGTCTGACTCCCGGGGTAATGTCTGTGGCATTCAGAGTTTGACTGGACTTGGTAACCCTTGGCGGGCCCCGCACCCAATCAGTGCTTTACCTCCACGACACATCCCCCGAGGCTAGCCCTAAAGCTATTTCGGGGAGAACCAGCTATCTCCGAGTTCGATTGGAATTTCTCCGCTACCCCCACCTCATCCCCGAATTTTTCAACATTCGTGGGTTCGGGCCTCCAGTGCGTGTTACCGCACCTTCACCCTGGACAGGGGTAGATCACACGGTTTCGGGTCTACGCCTGCATACTATAGTCGCCCTATTCAGACTCGCTTT
>NZ_CM177771.1:6245000-6252325 GCF_058269095.1 Paenibacillus sp. JNUCC 35
TTATCTCAAGCTGATTAAGCTCAAAAATTCGTTGCTGACGAGAATTTCTTCTCATTTAATATCTCAATTGCTTGAGACGCTTCAATCACTCGTTGTTCAGTTTTCAAAGGACAATCTCGGCTTTATCAGCCTCGTCGTTGTCCGCTTCGTTCCAGCGGCGACTTAATTAATATACCACATTCACCTAGTTGATTGCAAGCTTTTTTTTCGATGAATTTTTTCAGGCTTTTTAATTTGTCGCTTCTTTCGGAAGGCGGAATACTAATATACCATTCACTCGGTACCATGTCAACAAAAAATATCTTCCCTAGGGAAGATATTTTTCATCGAACCTATTTGTCCTTAACGCGCTTCAATGACCTCTTGAATGTACAGATTTCTTTCCAAGGTAAGATTAATGATTGTTCCGTTGATGTTGACCCACGGGCGTGTCGGATACGACCGATCCGAGAAAACAATTTCGCCTACGCGGTTATCGTTCAATTTTACAACGGTCCCGATGTGAAACGAAGTCACTTTGTTGATGAACGTATTGACGATCGCCGGATCGACTTTGCCGAAAGCATCTTTGCTCAGCTGCTCCAGAACCAGATAAGGGGATGTGGCTTCCTGATGATAACGAACGCTTGTCATGGCATGAAAGATATCGGCTACAGCAACCACTTTGGAATAGATGTGAATCTGATCGCTTTTAAGACCAAGCGGATAGCCGGAGGCGTCCTCCCGCTCATGATGCTGAAGAGAACAAAGCTTAACTCCCTCGTTAAGGGCTGCTATCGGTTTTAGCACATTGTAACCGTATAGGGTGTGCTTGCGCATTTCCTCAAGCTCAATAGGTGTTAACTTGGTCGGTTTAACGAGAAGGGCCTGATCGATTTTGGCATTGCCGATATCATGCAGGAGTCCGGCGAGGGCTATCTGCATCCAGTCCTTCTGAGGGAGTCCGTGCCATTTAGCCAGAAGATAAGAAGTCAGAGAAACCATGATGCTGTTGTGATAGACGAAATCCTGCAGCTGAAACTGCCGCGGTGTAAACGTAAGGACCTGATATCCTTCTATATGCTCGATCAGCTTGTGCAGCTCATTACGCATCTCCAGCACCGGCAGGGCAGAGTTGCCCAGCACAAGACCGAACGCTTTCTTAAGCAGCTGCAGCATTTTGTCGTAAGAAAGATCAAAGGACGAGATTTGTTTCGTATCTATATCCAATGAAGCAACCGCACCGGCCGATTCTTGACCCGAATTGCTTGTCCCGTTATCAATGGTTACGGTAGAGATCAGGAATGCCTTCAGAATCTCCGCATCTCGCTCTGTCAGGATTCTGCCCTTATAAAATAATGCATTGCCGAAACGGCTGTTTACAGCCTCCAGAAGCTTATCGCCGGCTTTAATTTGTGAGACAGAGACTGTCCGCAAGGTGTTTCCCTCCGTTTTACCTAAGTTTGTCAATTTTATTGTAAAACAAAAAAGATGGGGATGTAAGTCCCCACCTCCGAATGTATTTATTAAGTTTCAGTATCCTCTTCAGGATTGTCCACCTGTGCGTCTGTTTGTTCAGACGCTATTTGTTCCTGATCTTCTTCGTTGAACTCATCATCCTGGCTTTCCTCGCTCTTGGCCACATGCGTCACAGTCGCCACCTCATCATCCTCGCGGATGTTGATTAGACGAACCCCCTGCGTGTTACGTCCCATTTCAGAGATGCCCGAGATGCTTGTCCGAATAAGTGTTCCGCTCGCGGTAATGATCATCAGATCTTCTTCGTTGTTCACGACTTTAAGACCTACTACCGCACCGTTCTTGGTGGTAACGTTGAGCGTTTTGATCCCCTTGCCGCCCCGTGATTGCACGCGGTATTCCGCTATCGGCGTCCGTTTGCCGAAGCCTTTGGAAGTTACAATGAGGACGCTCGCGTCTTCGTCAACCACGTCCATATCGATAACCGTATCTTCCGGCCCGATTTGAATGCCTTTGACACCCGTAGCCGAACGGCCCATGGATCTGACATCGTCTTCCGGGAATCGGATGGACATGCCGTCACGCGTACCCATGATAATATCGCGCTTGCCATCCGTCAGTTTAACGCCGACAAGCGAGTCATCGTCACGGAGGTTGATTGCGATCAGACCGCCTTTGCGGATATTGACGTAATCATCCAACGGAGTTTTTTTCACAATTCCCTGCTTTGTGGCAAAGAACAAGTAATTGTCCGCACTAAATTCCTGAACCGGGATAACGGCACTTACGGTTTCGCCCTGTTCAATCTGAATCAGATTGATAATCGGGGTTCCCCGCGCAGTCCGGCTAAGATCCGGAATCTCATACGCCTTAAGCTTGTACACTTTGCCTCTGTCCGTAAAGAAGAGAAGATAGTGATGCGTGTTGGTTACGAACAGATGGTTTACAAAGTCATCCGTCTTCGTATCCATACCGACGATTCCGCGGCCTCCGCGTTTCTGGCTGCGGTACGTGTTTACCGGAAGGCGTTTAATATAGCCCGTGTGGGTAATAGTAATGACAACATCCTCTTGAGGAATCAAGTCTTCGTCTTCGATGCTGTCTTCGCCTTTGGTAATTTCACTGCGTCTTTCATCACCGTAGCTTTGTTTAATTTCATTGAGTTCATCACTGATGATAGCAAGAATAAGCTGCTCATCTGCAAGAATAGCTTTTAATTCCGCGATCTTTTGAAGAAGCTCAGCATACTCTTGTTCAATCTTCTCCCGCTCCAGACCTGTAAGGCGCTGCAGACGCATATCCAAAATGGCTTGCGCCTGATCGTGAGAAAGGTTGAAGGTTGTCATCAAGCCTTCACGCGCAGCTTCGGTTGTACGCGAAGAACGGATCAGGGCAATGACTTCATCCAGATTGTCGAGCGCGATACGCAGACCCTCGAGAATATGAGCACGGGCTTCGGCTTTGCGCAGATCGTATTCGGTACGTCTGCGGATGATGACTTTCTGGTGTTCCAAGTAATAATAAATCATCTCCCTCAGGTTCAGAACCCGAGGTTCCCCATTTACGAGGGCCAGCATGATGATACCGAAATTGGACTGCAAAGCTGTATGCTTATACAAATTGTTGAGAACGACATTCGGATTCACATCACGACGCAGCTCCATAACGATGCGCATACCGTTACGGTCCGATTCGTCACGTAAGTCTGTAATGCCGTCGATTTTCTTGTCGCGGACGAGTTCGGCGATCTTCTCAATCAAACGGGCTTTGTTTACTTGATAAGGAATTTCATGCACGATAATCCGCGCTTTATTATTCACTTCTTCAATGTCGGCTTTCGCTCTCATGGTAACGGAGCCTCTGCCGGTGGCATAAGCCTGCCGAATTCCTTCGCGGCCGAGTATATACGCACCCGTCGGGAAGTCCGGCCCTTTGATTGACTGCATCAATTCCAAGGGAGTTACATCCGGGTTCTCGATCATTTGCTGAATTCCGTCGATAACCTCTCCAAGATTATGCGGCGGAATATTGGTGGCCATACCTACGGCAATCCCGGAAGATCCGTTAACAAGAAGGTTAGGGAACCGTGCCGGCAGTACGACCGGCTCCTGTTCCTCTCCGTCATAGTTCGGAATGTAGTCAATGGTCTCTCTATTGATATCACGCAGCATCTCCATAGCGATCTTGGAGAGGCGTGCCTCCGTGTAACGCATAGCTGCCGCCATGTCGCCATCGACGGAACCGAAGTTTCCGTGCCCGTCAATGAGCATGTAACGCAGCGAGAAATCCTGTGCCATCCGGACCATCGTTTCATACACGGGAGAATCCCCGTGAGGATGGTACTTGCCGATTACTTCGCCGACGATTCTGGCTGACTTTTTGTGCGGTTTATCTGAATACATGCCCAGCTCGGACATCGCGTACAAAATACGCCGGTGAACCGGTTTGAGGCCGTCCCGGACGTCGGGAAGCGCACGGCTGACGATGATACTCATGGCGTAATCTAAAAATGAGGTGCGCATTTCCGAACTAATATCAACCTCAACGACTTGCGAACGCATTTCTTCGGTCATGATTTATCCTCCTGAAACGTGCATCCTAGACCGGAATGAATCCGGCCCTCTATCTCTTGAAGCCTTAAATATCCAAGTTCTTGACATACTTAGCGTGCTGGTGAATGAAGTTACGTCTAGGTTCCACGTTGTCTCCCATCAGCGTATCGAAAATAGAATCGGCATCCATCGCATCCTGGATAGTGACTTGCAGCAGAGTGCGAGTCTCCGGATCCATGGTTGTATCCCACAATTGTTCCGCATCCATCTCCCCGAGACCTTTGTAACGCTGAACGTTGACTTTGGCTCCTTCGCCAAATTCTTTCATGATCTCATCCCGCTGCTTGTCGCTGTATGCATAGCGGGCTACTTTGCCCCGCTCCAATTTATAAAGCGGCGGCTGCGCAATATACACATACCCCACTTCAATCAGCTTGCGCATATAACGATAGAAATACGTAAGCAGCAAGGTACGGATATGGGCTCCGTCGACGTCCGCGTCCGTCATAATAATCAGCTTGTGATAGCGGGCTTTGGCAATATCGAAATCATCGCTGATTCCGGTACCCATCGCCGTAATAATGGCACGGATTTCGAGGTTCGATAAAATTTTGTCCAGACGGGCTTTCTCCACGTTCAAAATTTTACCCCGGATCGGCAGAATGGCCTGGAAGTGACGGTCACGGCCCTGTTTGGCCGACCCGCCGGCGGAGTCCCCTTCCACGATGTACAGCTCGCTGATGGACGCATCCTTGGACGAGCAGTCGGCCAGCTTACCCGGAAGGGAGCTTACTTCCAGCACGCTCTTGCGGCGGGTCAATTCCCTTGCTTTGCGTGCCGCTTCGCGCGCACGGGAGGCCTGGAGGCCTTTCTCCACGATCTTCTTCGCGATCGCCGGGTTTTCGTCCAGGAACTCGAGAAGCTTCTCGGCAAACAGAGAATCGACAATCCCGCGCACTTCGCTGTTGCCGAGCTTCGTCTTGGTCTGCCCTTCAAACTGAGGCTCGGGTATCTTAACCGAGATAATGGCGGCCAAGCCCTCACGAACGTCGTCACCGGACAGGTTAGAGCCGCTTTCTTTGATCGCATTCGTTTTGCGCGCGTAGTCATTCAGAATCCGCGTCAATGCGCTTTTGAAGCCGGACTCGTGGGTACCGCCTTCGTGGGTATTGATATTGTTGGCAAACGAATAGATGT
Source organism: Paenibacillus sp. JNUCC 35 (assembly GCF_058269095.1). Lineage (NCBI taxonomy): Bacteria > Bacillati > Bacillota > Bacilli > Caryophanales > Paenibacillaceae > Paenibacillus > Paenibacillus sp. JNUCC 35. The sequence goes on from NZ_CM177771.1 coordinate 6,250,208, forward strand.
TCTCCGTATAGCTGTCGTTGTACTGAATAGCCACTTCAACCTGGATGTTTTCCTTGCTGCCCTCCACATAGATCGGAGGCTGATGAAGGGCTTCTTTATTGCGGTTCAAGTGCTCGACGAAAGACTTAATTCCTCCCTCGTACATAAAGCTTTCGGAAGTATCCGTACGTTCGTCGGTCAGATTGATCTCGATTCCTTTATTCAAAAACGCCAGTTCACGGATTCTGGATTGCAGAATCTCGTATTCATATTCGGTCGTCTCCGTAAAAATCTCCGGATCGGGCGTAAACGTAACCGTTGTTCCGGTTTCTTCCGTTTCGCCTATAATCCGAAGATCGTATTGCGGTTTACCCTGGCGATATTCTTGTTCGTGGATTTTACCGTGAAGCTTGACTCGTACGAGAAGATGCGAGGACAGTGCGTTAACAACGGAAATACCTACCCCGTGAAGTCCGCCGGAAACTTTGTAGCCCGACTCGTCCCCGCCGAATTTGCCGCCTGCATGCAGCACGGTGAGAACCACTTCTAGCGCGGGACGCTTCATCTTGGCATGTTCCCCTACAGGAATTCCGCGTCCGTTGTCAATTACGGTAATCCGGTTGTCTTTATGAACGATGACGTCGATACGGGTACAATAACCGGCCAGCGCTTCGTCGATGGAGTTATCGACAACTTCCCACACGAGATGGTGGAGGCCGCGGCTGCTGGTCGAGCCGATATACATGCCCGGTCTTTTACGAACGGCTTCCAGCCCTTCCAGTACCTGAATCTGATTCTCATCGTACGAATTTTGGTTCAAAGTCATACACCCTTCACCTGCTTTTACATAGTCAAATCGCTCAGTTCGTCAACAGCTGATTTGCGCGTTTCTTCAAAGTCATCGAGGAGATTGGGGAATAATACACTTTGCCTTGCGTCACGACAAGCGATTTGCATTCCTCTTCGCCAATGATCTCGATCTTCTTGCTGCGAGTAGCCTCTGCAATAAACTGCTTGGATATCTTCGAAGACTTCTCGATCGACAGATCGAAAATCGCGATGAGTTCCGAGGAACGAATAATCTTTTCGCCGCCTAAATGGATAAACACAATCTCTCAACTCCTGTCGATGACGCTGCCGCTCGAAACATGAAAAACGGCCGCATGGTCTAACTGGTCCAAATGGACGCTTTCGAGTCCGGTCGTTGTGATAAACGTTTGTACTTTCTTCTGGAACGTCTGGATGAGTTGGGTCTGTCTATATTCGTCAAGTTCGGAAAGAACATCGTCGAGGAGTAAAACAGGGTACTCGCCGACCTCCTCCCGGATGAGTTCGATTTCGGCTAACTTTAAAGAAAGAGCAGTCGTTCTCTGCTGCCCTTGGGATCCGTACGTTTGTACGTCTTTGTCGTTAATGCAGAAAAGAAGGTCGTCCCGGTGCGGACCGATCAATGAGACGCCTCTTCGCATTTCCTGTTCTTTTATCTGTGATAACTTTATCATAAATCGGTCCAATAAAACAGATTCATCTTCAAAGTGCCCGTCCGCAAAGGAAGGAGCATACTCCACCCGGAGCATTTCCTTGCCGTTGGTGATTCCCTGATGAATCTGCTCCGCCCAGCTTTGGAGTTTCTTTATAAAGCTTTGACGCTTTTTCATAATTTTAACACCGAAGGCCGCAAGCTGTTCGTTCCATACATCGAGCATAGAGCTATTGGCCGCGGAAGGGGGGTAGGACTGTTTCAGCAAATTGTTGCGCTGCACAAGCACCTTCTGGTATTGAGTGAGGTCGTAAAGGTAGCTGGGGTAAACCTGCCCGATCTCCATATCGAGAAACCTCCGGCGGATGCCGGGGCTTCCCTTGACGATCTCCAGGTCTTCGGGAGCGAACATGACCACATTAAGCGCCCCGACGTACTGGCTCAGCTTTTTTTGCTCAAGCCCGTTTACTTTCGCTTTCTTGCCTTTGCCCGATATCGAAAGTTCGAGCGTACTCATTCCGTATTTTCGTTCCACCTCGCCGAAAAGTCTGGCATGGTCTTCCTGCCATTGAATCAATTCCTTCTCCTGATGGGTACGGTGAGACTTGGTCAGTGCAAGCACATAGATGGATTCCAGCAAGTTGGTCTTCCCCTGCGCA